>NZ_JAOVZF010000015.1 GCF_026337845.1 Paraliomyxa miuraensis
TCCGAGACCCAGGTGGGGAGGCTTCGGCGATGCACGCGACCGCGCCCGTCGTAGAGCGTGCTGACGTAGACCTCATCCCCAGGGCCGCCCGTGTTGATGGGCACCTCGTCGAGCGCCTGCATGCCCCACCACGCCTCTTGCATCACGTGACCGGTGGCGCCGTAGTCGGTGGTGAGTTCCTGGCCATCGGGCGCGGTCGTCCGCACGCGCAGCGCCGACTCG
>NZ_JAOVZF010000079.1 GCF_026337845.1 Paraliomyxa miuraensis
CCCAGCGGCGTGTTCCTCGACGTGGAGGCGGCCGGGGGCATGGTGGAGGTCTGCGGCAACTCGCTCGACGACGACGGTGACACCGACGTGGACTGCGACGACGCCGATTGCCTGGGGACCCCGGCATGTGCGGAGCCCGAGGTCTGCAACGACACGGTCGACGACGACGGCGACGGCGACGTGGACTGCGACGATGCCGACTGCGGGGAGGACCCCGCGTGCTTCGAGCTGGACTGCGACGACACGATCGACGGCGACGGCGACACGCTGGTCGACTGTGACGACCCCGATTGCACGGGTGATCCGGCGTGTCCGCCCCCGTGGACGGTGCTCGATCAGGCCGACTTCGAGAGCGGCTGGGGCATCTACATCGACGGCGGCACCGATGCCCAGCGGCTGAACAACGCCAGCTATGCGCACGGCGGCAGCTACTCGGCCGAGATCCGCGACAACTCGGGACAGGCCTCGTCGTTCTACTCCAACACGATCGACCTCAGCGGCTACACGAACCTCGAGGTCGACTTCTGGTACTACGCGCGCAGCATGGAGAACGGCGAGAACTTCTTCGTGGAGCTGTACGACGGCTCGAGCTGGCAGGTGATCGCCGATCTCTCCCAGCCCGCCGACTTCGCCAACAACACGATGAACAACGAGATCATCACCGTCGACTCGGGCTCGTACACCTTCAGCAGCGTGGCGCGGCTGCGGTTCCGCTGCGATGCCTCGAACGACTCCGACTGGATCAACGTGGACGACATCACGATCTCGGCGTACTAGGCTGGCCGAGCACG
>NZ_JAOVZF010000010.1 GCF_026337845.1 Paraliomyxa miuraensis
GGCTCCCCCGCGCACGCGGGGATGGACCCGCCCGATCGAGGCCTGCACCGCATGCGCGAGCGGCTCCCCCGCGCACGCGGGGATGGACCGGAGCTCGAGTACCGCGCGGGGTGGGAGGTCAGGGCTCCCCCGCGCACGCGGGGATGGACCCCGGCGCATGGAGGAGCGCCTCCCGGGCTACGCGGCTCCCCCGCGCACGCGGGGATGGACC
>NZ_JAOVZF010000125.1 GCF_026337845.1 Paraliomyxa miuraensis
AAGCTCGCCATCAAGGGCGACGAGATCGACGTCGAGTCCGCGAGCCGCATCGACGTTCGAGGTCGACGCGTCGGGATCGAGGCGAACGAGAGCATCGACCTCGCGGCGACGAGTCGCATCGGCGTTCGGAGTCGAGACGTCGGGGTCGAGGCAGACGAGCGGATCGAGATCGTGACGGAAGGCGAGGTGAAGATCCGTGGCACCGAGAAGATCGAGCTCAACTGAGACACGAGGAAGGCAAGACATGGAAGCGAAGATCGAGGCGTGGCGGGTGGAGGTCGAGCGTCAGTGGAAGGCCATCGAGCAAGACGTCCTGGGGCACGAGCCGAGCGGGCGCAATCTGGCGCAGTTGTGCGAGGAGCTGAAGCTCCTGGCCTGCGTCGTGGCCTGGCACCGCGAGCAAGGGATCATCACGAGAGCCGCAGAACGCCGTGGCACGAACCGCAAGGTCCTGCGCGGCCATGTCAAGATCTGGGCGCAGCGGCACCCGCGGCACGTCCCCGAGCGACCGAAGCGACCGCGTGGGATCTACTCGTCGGACGAACAGGAGGCGAAGCGGGCGGAAGCTCGGGAGAAGGACAACGCCAGGCACCGAGCCAGACGGGCCAAGCTGCGTGCAGAGAGAGCCGAGCGTGCCGCCCGGGACGGGGTCGAGGCAACGGCAACCAAGGGCACGGGACGGTCATGAGCGCGTCTCCGACCATCATCGGGCTGCTCACGGCAACGGCCGTGCTCGTTGGCTGCGAGAGCAAGGGCGGATGCTTCCAGGTCGACCACCCTCCCGTGACCGACGAGGACGCGCCGCTCGTCATCGGAGTCACCTTCGGCGAGATGGTGGCCACCGTCGTGGGCGAGCGTTCCGGCCCGCTACGGTGGGAGCCGAGCGAGCCGTACATTCGTGGATTGCCTCCGCCCGGACAGACGCGGATCACCGTGACGGTGCACGAGCCGACCATGGCTCAGGAGATCGACCTCGAGCGGGTGGTCGACTCGAGGCTCCCTTGGAGGAACGATCGCGTCGTCTGCTCCGACTGGGTCGAGACCGACCTGGAGCTCGCCCTACGGACCGACGACGGGGCGCTCGACACGACCATCGTGGCCGGAGCGCTCTTCGACGAATTCGGCTCGACCACGATGACCGGCGAGCTGGACGACCTCGCCGCCCTGGGCGTGGAGCCGGTCGACCCGAATGCCACGCTCTACGTCCGGCTTTCCCATGACGCCGATCGCCCGGCCGAGGGCACGCTGGTGCTGCGCTCGGGCTCCTCGGACGGCAACGGCAACGGCGGCGGGATGTCCGTCGAGCTGGCCACCTGGACGCTGGAGTAGCCCGACGAAGCGGCCAGCCGCATCGACATCGTGACGGCAGGCGAGATGAGCATGTGTGGCGCGGAGCAGATCGAGCTCGACTGACGAGCAGAAAGGGGATGGGAGCTTGGATGACGCGATCTCGACCGTGAGGGAGATCCTCGGCGAGGACGTCAAGACGACGGATCCAGAGCTGGGGCACGACTGGCATGCCGAGTTGACGGGGCGCTGGGAGGCGCTCGGAGAGCGGGTGTTCGTTCACGAGCCCCGATGCCGTGCCACGTTCGCGGAGATCGTCCGCGAGTCTGCGGTGCTGACCGTCGTTTGGGCGGTGGTCGAGAGCAAGGGGAACCTGGCGGCCGCCGCGATCCGGCTCGGGTGCTGCCGGCGGAGCATTCGCAAGCTACTGCACGAGTGGCTGAAGTCGAACCCCACGCTGATCCCGATGCCCGCCGCGGTCTTCCTGCATTGGTCGAAGAACAAGGGAGGTGAGGCATGAACACAGGGGCACCGGAGGATCCGGACGCCGCGAGGGAGTTCGACCCTTCGCTCCGATTCGAGCCGCTGATGGGCACCGTGGTCGAGGTCTCGCAGGACCTCGAGGTCGTGGTGAAACTGGTCGCGCCCAGCGGTGAATGCCTGCGAGCCAGGGCGCTTGCGACCATCCCGATCGAGCCCGGCATGGTCGGGCAGCCGGTGGAGCTGACGTTCATCGAGGGGCACCTGGACCGGCCGGTGATCACGAGGCTGGTCGACCTGCGGGCGGAGCTTCGGGCGCAGTGGGATGCGCTCGGCCGCAAGGTGCTGTCGATCGACGCGGACCCGCGCAAGCTCGCCGAGCTGCTCCGCGAGACCCGATCGCTCGTATGCACGGCTGCGCTACTCGATGCAGCAGGGAACATCACGTACGGCGCCAAGAACGTTGGCATGAGCCGCAAGTCGGTCCGGGAGTACGTCGATCGATGGAAGCGGAACAACCCCCGTCTCGCCCCCGTGCTCGAGGCGTTGGACGGCAGGCGGCGCGAGTCGAGGACCAAGATGCGACCGACGCAGGCAGAGGGGCCGCGCACCCGCGACCAGCGGCGAGCGGGAGGCGAAGTCGGAGCACCATCGGTGCACGAGGCCGAGCGGAGCCGTCCGGGGTCGCACGGGGAGGGGACACCATAGTGGAGCCGTATCGCGAGCACCTGCGGATGGTGGGCGAGCTGTACGACCTGCGGTGGGAGTGGTTGTGCGACTGGGAGGCCACGCTCGACGACCTGGCCGAGGCCGAGGCGCGGATCGACGGGCACCTGCAGGCGCTCGGGCGCGGTGGGGAGGCGGCGCTGGCGGTGGCGTTGATCGAGGCGGCCCCCCAGGAACCGTGGACCTTCTACGCGCTGGTGGCGTTGGCGTGTCGGCTCCACCGGTTCTCGATCGTGCGGGTCTTGTTGCTCGAAGTGGAGGAGCACTGCGGGGAGCCGACCGACGAGCGGGCTGCGGCCTCGCTGCGGCAGGCGGTGGCGGATGCCCTGGTGCACCAACTGCCCGGCGATGCGGCGGAACTCGTGGCGGAGGCGTTGCGGGACGCCGGGCCGCACGTGGTGTCGGTGCTGGCGACGTGCGTGGGAGCGCGAGGGTGGGCGGTGGCGGCCGACGACCTGCGGGATGCAGCGGGGCGGGAGTGCGCCGATCGAGCGGCGGTGCTGCGGGCGTTGGGGCAGCTACCCGGGACGGTGCCGGGCGCCGTGCTGGCCGAGGTGTGTTGTGGCGATCCTGTCGTGGCTCGAGCGGCGGCCGTGGCCGCGCTGCGGAGCGGGGAGGCGTCGGTGCTCGATCGGCTCGCCCATCGCAAGCGCGCGCCGTGGGCCATACTGCCGGTGGCGATGGGCGGCGGACCGGCGATGGGGGCCTGGCTGATGGAGGCCGCGCGAGGCGAAGACCCGGTGCAGGCGTTGCTGGCGCTGGGAGTGTTCGGGGATCCGCGGGGGCTCGAGGTGCTGGTCGAGCAGCTTCGGACGGAGGCGCACGCCGAGGAGGCAGCTCTCGGGTTGTTCTTGATCACCGGGGCGCGGCTTGAAATGGAGGACGACGCGGAGACCGAGGCGATCGACGAACGAGCGTGGACGGCGTTGGAGGGCTCCGGGATCAGCACCGAGCCGGTGGTATGGGAACGGTGGCTCGCGGAAAACGGCGAGCGCCTGCGTCCAGGGCAACGGTATCGGCTCGGGAGGCTGGCAGGACCTCACACGGATCTCGACGTGCTGTCGATGGCACTGCCGCTGTGGTTGCGGCGGTGCCTCGCGGACGAATTCGTGATCCGCTACGGGGTGCAGTGGAGCTACGAGCCCGATCTACCCGTGGTGCAGCAGCGGGAGATCATCGACCAAGTGCGATCGCGGCTGGATGATCCTCGGATGCGGTTCGTGGAGGGCGAGTGGTACTTCCAGGGACGGCTCGCCCCGATCGAAGGGGCGGCGGCACCGAGGCGCTCGGGGCGACCCAAGGCGTGATCGCGACCGTGCTCCGCGTCGACCGGCCCAGCAGGTCATCCTTTCCCGGGCAACACTTCGAACCTTCACCGTCGAGCGGTCCAAGCCCGAGGCTGCGCTATCGTAGCCCGCCATGAGCGACAGCGACCTCGTCGTGTTCCCGCCCGATCAACGCAACCCCCTCTGGTACGCGGATTCCCCGGTGATGGTGCGGTGGGAGGCCCGGCGGGAGCTCGAGGTCGCAGTCGTGAGCGCCATCGGCACGATCATGGTCTGGCGCGACGAGCTTCCCGCGGGCTGCGACGAGAGCGACGAGGACGCGCACTACGTGAAGGTCGGGAAGATCCGCATCGCCAAGCCCTTCCTCAGTGACCAAGTGGACGCGAACATGGAGATGGATGCGTTGACCAGCGACCACGACTATCTCGCGGCCGCGCTGCTCGATGGCACCGGCTACGACGAGGACTTCTACGACTGGTACGAGACCGAGTTCGGCTTGATGGTCGGCGGGGATCCTGTCTTCGTGCTCGACTTGAAGATCAGCGAGGAGCATCGGGACCCCGAGGCCCTCGTGGCCGCACACGCGGCCCTGGATGCGCTGAGTACCTTCGGAAGCATGACCTCCCCGCTGGTGACCTTCGACCTCGAGCAGACCAATCCCAACATCCCGCCAGGGCTGCGCGGCGAGGGCTCGTGGACATGGGTTCACGCGCTTCGGGCCAAGCGTTGGAAGCACGTCTACGTCACCGCCCGGCCTTGAGCGGGTAGGTAGGAGTCGAGCCCGCCTCGGTCGTTCTCCGACGGCCCCATCTGCCCCCGGTACCCCCGGTACCACCACCGCCAATTCCCGCTCTCGCGCCGCCCATGGGGCGCCAACGCCCACTCATCTCCGCACTGCTACAGTCGCCCGCGTCTTGTCCCGTCGTCCCAAGCATGCATCCCGGCACACCGCCAAGCGCGTGCCCCAGCACGTTCGCGACGCCCGGGAACAGCTCGACACTGCCTTTGCCTCCCTACGCCTGACCGACCCTGACCGCTACGCCGAGCAGCTCGCCCTCACCCAGGCCCTGGCCAAGCGCGCCGACTACTGGCGGACGCACGAGATCCGCTTGCCTCGCGGCGTGCAGCTCGTCCCCATGCTCGACGAGCACGACCGTCGCGTGCTTGCGATCGACTGGGGCTGCGATCCTCCGCCCTGCCCACCGACCCTCTTTCAAGACCGCGCCATCGCGGTCGAGACCGTGTGGACCGTCTTCATGCTCCGCCGCCCCTGGGCGATCGATGACGATCGCCTGAGTGCCCTGGTCGAGCACCCGCCCGTCCCACGCGCACGCCTCTTGGGCGAGCTGCTCTCGATCCGCGTCTTCGACTGGCTCCGCCGCTCGTTCTCTGCGTTCTCGCAGGCGTGCATCGACGACCCTCCCGAGCAGGGCTTGGAGGCACTCGCGGAAGCCTTCGCCCCCTTCGTGGACTTGATGAAGCGCTACCAGGCCCGCGCTGAGCTCTCCCTGCACGCCCTTTACGAGCTGCTCGACGTGGCCGAGCCCGACGCCGACATGCGCCACGAGCTTGCCTGCTGGCGCTGCATGCTGCTGGACTACACCGAAGCTCTCGACGCACCGCTCCACGAGCACCTGCTCACCCTCGCCGAGCGCTTCGAGCCCTTCGAGCACCAGGGCGTGCGCGACACCTGGAACCGCGTGCTCGAGTGCCGCCAGCTCGACGGCTGCCTTGGCTTGCTGCTCGCCCGGGCCACCATGCTCGACCCGAGCACGCGCCCGTCCCTCGCCCAGGGCTACGTGGACCCCATGTCCACCCGGGCGGTCGGCTCCTTCGCCTGGTGGTGCCGCATCACCCTCGATGCCTGCGACGATGAGTACGACCTCGGCGACCGCCTGCAGGAGGAGCAGATCCACACCTTCGTGGGCTTCGCCCTCCACCGGCTCGGCGAGATTTCGCCCGGGCTGGCCGAGGAGTTGGTGCGGGTGTTCCCGCTGATGACCGAATGATCTGCGGTCTGCGGCTCGACCACGTGACCTCGCAACGGAGCTACGTCGATGCGAGCGAGGACGCCGAACCCGAGAACGCAGCCGCGCTCGGCAACGCCACCCCGCGGTAGGGCAGTGCGGCCTCGTGGTGCTCGTACGGAGCGAGTGTCGTCCATACCGCATGGGTCAGGGCCAGTCGGATCGCTTGCGTACGATGACGGGCCTGGAACGACAGCCCGACCAGGGCCAGGTTGATCAGGCACCACGACAACGCCATCGCGACCGGGACGAAAGCCATCCAAGGGGCTACGGCGATGGCCGTGATGATGGCCATCGCCATGGGACGAGCCCAATCGCTTGCCGACTCGAGCACGACGAGCGAGCCATGCTCATGCGGGTGGGCCTGAACGTGCAGAAAGTAGCTCCGCGTCAGGCGGCAAGTTCGATGGGGCTCCTGCGCCCATAGCGAGATTCGATGCTCGCGAGACACCATCTCGGTGGCGTACCGAAGGCCGATCGCGACCACGCCGTCGCGCCGTGCTCCGGCGATGGCGGCGGACGATCGGAGGGCTGCCATGACCTCGGCCGGAGGCAACGAGACGAACAGGTGGCGACGCACGGCCGCTGTCGAACCCCCTGGGCCCCGCGTCATTCCCGCTTGTCGTCTCACGAACGAGGTAGCCAGGCGCCGGTTCGGGGCCACGTGGAATGAAGCGCGACCGGCGTCGGTCCGGCGGGGCACGGCTTCCATGCGGCCGCGATCGGAGCTTGTCGGATGAGCCTTCTCGAGCGACTGGGAGAGTCGTACGACCCTGGCAACGTCGGTTCGATCACGTCCCACGACGAGTGGCGGCCCACTCGTTCGAAGCCTGCCACCATCGCCCGCGGTGTGGTGGCGCTATCGCTGATCGGAGGAGTCTTCGCGGGAGTGTTCCTGAACGTCGCGTTCACCTGGGGTGCACTCGGCTGGACCTCGGGCATCCTGCTCGCCTATCTGCTCGTGGCCTACTTCATCCGGCCACGACCGGACTTCGACAACATCGGTTGGCTCGGGGGATTGATCGACAACCCGTTCCGGTACTCGGACGACATCAACCGGTTCCTGATGTTCTTGATGGTCGTGCTGTTGCCCGGCCGGTTCGTGTCCGACTCGCTGGTGGAGCTGGCCCAAGATCCTCGTCCGGTCGAGGATTGACGAGCGCCGCGAGGGCACGAGCCTCCCGGAGGCAGGTCCACGTCGCGGCCCGACTCTTGAACCGGGAGGCAGTCGCGCTGGGCGACTTCGATCGAGCGCTCGTCCTTCGACCGTCTCGCTCGAGAGCTGACCCCCATCCGTGTCAGAGGGCGCTCCCCATTCCCCTCACGCAGCAATGGCCGCCCCGGCCTGCATGTCGCCCCACCGCGCGCTATCATGTCCCCGCCAACCCGCGTCGCCGAACCGAAACAAGGTGACGCAGTGACCATTCGAAAGAACCAGCGGGGACGCTGGATGATCGACGTGAAGATCAGGATGCCCGACGGATCCCTCACCCGCATTCGCAAGGTCAGCCCGGTGCCGACCAAGCGGGGTGCGGAGCAGCTCGAGCGTGAGGTTCGAGGTGCCCTGGCCGCGGGGACGTACGGGAGCAAGGAGGACGAGGATCTGGTGCCGACGTTCAAGGAGTTCGCCGGCTACTTCATCGAGACCTACGCAACCACCAACAACCGACCCAGCACCGTCCGCGAGAAGCGGCGGACGCTCGGCCGTGGGCTGCTCGAGCACCTCGGGCGCTTGCGACTGCACCAGATCACCGCCCGCCACGTGGAGACCTTCAAGGCTCGCCGCAAGAAGGACGGGGTGGGGCCCAAGACGATCAACGAGGAACTCGCGATCCTCTCGAAGATCCTCGGCTACGCCGGGGAGATCGGGGAACTCACCAAGGCCCCTCCGAAGATCCGGCGCCTCAAGGTGCCCAAGCCGGCGTTCGACTTCCTGGACTTCAAGGAAGGCAAGCGCCTGATCAAGGCGGCCCGTCGTGCGCCGGAGCCCTGGTGCGCGATGATCCCCACGGCGATGTGGACCGGCCTACGCCTCGGCGAGCTCCGGGCTCTCCGCTGGGAGGACGTCGACCTCGTGGCCGCACGGCTCCACGTGCGCCAGGCGGCCGACGACGAGAACGAGCTGCACCCGCCCAAGAGCGGCCAGCCGCGGATCGTCGACCTCCCGAAGAAGGCGGTCGCAGCTCTCCGCGACCACCAGCAGCACCAGCGCGGCGACTACGTGTTCAGCCGCAAGGACGGCTCGATGCTCCCCCGGTGGGATTGCGAGCCGAAGTCCAAGGACGCCAAGCACGACAGCCCCATCACCACGGTCAGCCGGAAGGCGGGCCTACGCCGAGTGGGCTGGCACATGCTCCGGCACACCTACGCGTCGCACCTGGTCATGAGCGGCGCGAACCTCCTCGAGGTCAAGGAGCTCCTCGGCCACGCATCGCTCGAGATGACGATGCGATACGCCCACCTCTCCCCGAGCGCCCGGCGGAAGGCCGTCGAGCTGCTCGACGGGGCGGATGGGGCACCGGAGGGGCAACATAGGGGCATCGCTGATGACCCCTCGCGGGATTAGTTCAATAAATTCATGAAGTTAGTCGCGGAGGCGCACAGGAATCGAACCTGCCCATGGGGTCCGGCGAACGCACTGAGTAGCGCGGGGTTGGCCGCCCAAGTCCCCGAGATGGTTCGGTTCCTGGCGCTCTTGCTGAGCGAGTCGAAGGTCGAGGATCCGGCCGATTTTGCGGCGAAGCTCGATCCGCGCGGCACCGCGGATGGGGTAGCGGAGGGGTCGCCGAGGTGGCTCAACTGGTCGTTGTGGAGGCGGTGGAGGGCGGTCGCGGCCTCGATCTCGGCACGGATCGGCGTCCAACGCCAGAGCGCGGCTACTGCTCGTCGCGCCCGGTGAGTAGATACTCGAGCCGATCGCACTCCCGAGCCAGGTGAAGGAGGATCGTCCGGAGCTCGTCCGGGTCGAGCGTTGCCGCAGGGTGTTCGACGCGACCGACGAGTCGGCCACGCTCATCGAGCATGAAGGTGACCAGCGGTGTTCTTCGATTTCGGAGCCAGACGATACGTGCGAGCTGCGTCCAGCTGTATTGGTCGAGCCGCTGAGCGCCCAGGATCCTGGACGTGAACGCGTAGTTATCGTCTCGGGTTGCAAGATGGATGCGCTGGGCCCTGCCGGAGTCGAAGCCCACCGTGATCACACCGTCCTCGACCGACAAGCGAGCGCTCCAGTCGAGCTCCCGAGGGAGATTGTCGAGCATCGCGTAGAGCTCATCCACGGCCGATCTCCTTGCTCAAGTCGGCCGCGAAGACCGACAAGGGCTGGTCGGTGCCCAGAAGCTCGCGCTCGACCACGTCGGCCGCGGCCACGCAGCGCGCCAGTGCGGACAGAGCCTCCTCGAGCTGGAATGTCTCGGGAGAGAAGGGCACCTCGACCTCGACCGTGAGGTTGTAGGTCTTGGGCACGTCGTCGACGACGGCGCAGATCTTGGCGGTGACCAAGTGGGTTTGTAGCTCGAAGAGGCGAGCGATCGTGGCTTCGTCGTCGATGGCGCACACCCCCACGGGGGAGACGAGCTGGAGCAGGACCAAGCCCGAGCCACCGCGAAGATACAGAGCGAACGGTTGTTGGCGTGCCGAGCTCACGGGCTCGTCGGCGACGATGAGCTTGCCATCGTCGATCCAGGCGGTTCCGAGGCGTCCGTAGCTCGGCTGGTCCGGCGACCACTCCACCCGAGCCCGGCGGGGAAGATCCGTGACGAGGAGTCCCAGGTGGCGGTCGTACGCGTCGAGCTGCGCCTCGGACACCCCGAGCGTCAGGGGCCGATCCGCGTACAAGAGCTTCCGGTCGACATCGAACGGGCTCTGCAGCGCACTGGTGCTGGGCTCCTTGATCGGGGTTCGTTCGTGGATGGCCGAGGCAAGGTCGATGGCGCTCTGCTTGGCCTCGTCGGCGCCGAGCCCCTGGTGGAGCAGCGCGACGAAGTCATCCATGCGCCGGAAGATCCGCCGGGCTTGAACGAGCTCGATGGTCGAGTCGAGGTAGGGGAACTGCACTTGCAGAAACTCGCGGGGGTCCGGCGCGCCGCGCTCGGTGAGCCTCCGGTGGGTCAGGGAGCCGATCCGGTCGACCCTCCCCGTACGCTGCTCCATGGCCGAAGGGGTCCAGGTGATCCCGTAGTGCATCACCCGGGACGCAAAGGTGTGGAGGTCTTCGCCCTCTTGGAGGACGTCGGTGGTGATCAAGACGTACGGGTACCCCGGCATTCGAAACTGCCGGACCATGCTGGCGTTGATTCGGCCTGACATTCCACCCACTGGAGTCTGGCGAGAGAGCGCGCTCTGGTAGTACTTGGGGATCTCGGCCAGGGGCTTGTCGCGGGCATCGGGGAAGTTGACGTCGAGGATGAGGTCGAAGTGCTGCACCAACGCGGCCAGCTCCTGACGCGCACCGGTGGAGTCATGGGGCTGGGCGGAGAGCCGGTCCAAGAACGCGCCCGCGAGCTGCTCGACGCTGGGTTCGATGGGGGCGCTGCGCTGTAGCGTTCCGCGGAGGGCGACGTAGGTAGCCCACAGCTCGACGAACGGGTGGCCGAGCGAGAGCGCAGTGGACAGGAGCTCTCGGAGGAGCTCGCGGCGGCGGAAGGCGTCTGGGAGCTCTGCGATGGGGATCGACCGGGCACCATGGCCATCCAGCCGAAGCTCGTCCTGGCCGAGAGGGTGCCCACCCAGGATCGAGAACAGAGTCTGGCGGCCGAGGTGGGATCCTGGGTCGGGAAAGTCGGTGGGCACAGGGCCCTCGTTGGCGATGACCACGGTCCAGCCCCGTTGTCGTGCGATACTGCGGGCCCGTGCCGCGAGGTCGTGCTCGCTGCCGCCGATCTCTGCGAGCGCGGCCTGCTGGTAGGCACGAAATACCCGGCGGATCGGGAAGCGCGTCTGCTTGGAGGCCTCGCGAAAGATCGCGTAGGCACGCGCGCGGAGCCGCTCGCCGAGCGCTCCGGGCTCCACGCCCACCACCGCGGCCAGATCTTCGAGCGTCGGCTGGGCCAACCCGAGCAACCATCCCAGGTAATTGTCCTCGAGCAGGAGTGACAGCTCCTCCTTCTCGTCGGTCAGACGGCGACGGCGAAACCAACCACCCGAGGCCACCCCGAGTTTGCGCTCGCCTCGAAAGAACCACGCGAAGAACGAGTCCGAGCCCGTATCATCGGCGATGACCTCCGCGAGGTCATCGTCCTCGGATGCAAGCTCATCATCGTCGCTCGGCTCGTCGTATCCCTCGGCTCGGCTCGTGGCGGTCCGATAGCGCCGGAGTTGCCGGCGGATCTGGTCCGCCACACCAGGGGCGCTGCGCTCGAGCTTCTCGCAGAGCCAGCGATCGTATCGCTGCGCCACCTTGGCCACGAGCTCGGGCACGCTGGCCACCCGGCGGACGAAGACCAGCGTCTTCTCCCCGCCCTCGAGTGCCTCGGCCAGTGCCGACGCTACCGCGTTCATCTTGGGGTGGGGCAGCGGCTCCTGGAATCGCTCGCGATGGCTCCGCGCGAGGTGAGCGATCGAGACGGCGTCGACCCCCTCGCGCTCGAGCTCGTCGTCGGTCTGGTCCGCTTGATCGAATGCTGGGTCGTCCTCGGTGCCGGCCAGCTTCACCGTCTCGAGGAAGCTCTCGAAGGAGGCGAGCATCCCCATCTGGAAGCGACGCCCGAAGGTTCGGCCACTACCCCGACCGAGCTGGGCGAGTACGTCGCTGACCTTCTTCTGGACCAGGGCGACCACGAGGCGCTCTCGGTCGTCGGCCATGCGCAGGGGTTCGCCGTGGGTATCCACCCCGCCTCGTCGCCACTCTCGTCGGTACATGTTCTTGGTGTAGCGGTGTTCGCCCAACGCGAGACCGGTCAGGCGCCGCACCATGAACCGCTGAGCCGCGCGTTGCTGCTCGTCTGCGGGACACTCGGAATCCTTCAGCTCCGGCGCCAAGCTCGATGCACCGAACAACGACAACTGGTTCCACAGCTCGAGGTAGTTGGTCTCGAGAGGGGTGGCCGACAGCGCGAGGACCCGGTCGACGCGGGGTCCTCCCCCACGCATGTAGGGAATGTCTTCGTCCTCGATGCCAAGGACCAAGCCGAGCAGTTGGTTGCGTGTGGAGCCGTGCTCGTAGCCGTGCCGAAAGTTGTGCGCCTCGTCGACGACCAGCAGATCGAAGCGCGGGATCGCAGCATTGATGGCCCGGGCGTAGGTCTGCTTGAAGCGCGTCTTGTCGCGCAGGTCGAACGCGCTCGCGGGTAGCCAGGGCAAGAGCTTCCTCAGCGTACGGCGCTTCTTCTTCCAGCCGGCCGCATCGCCACGCAGCGCGAGGCTAAAGCTGGACATTCGAAGGACGAAATCGCGGTTGGCGTTGGCATGAGCCTCGTGAACGAAGTGGTCGAGGCTGTCACACACGACCATGTCGACCGTGGGAGTGCCCTGGAGGGTCTTGACCCGCAGGTCCGGTAACTTCCAGTTGTTGGCCGCGAAGTTGCGTGCCTCCTTGCGCCACTTGTCCTGGAGGTTGGAACGCGGGACCACGTAGAGCACTCGGAGGCCGGGGTGGAAGTGGCGGAGCAGGCCCACCACCCCCAGAGCGACGTAGGTCTTGCCCATGCCCACCTCGTCGGCGAGGTAGGCGAAGCCGCGCTCGGCCAAGATGTTGTGCAAAGCGACGGACCCCTCGAGCTGATCGTTCGCGAAGGTGCGAGCGGCCGCGCTGCGCCCACCGAAGTCGATGAGGGCCTTTGCTGTCCGAAGCCCGATGGGGCTGAGTGGGATCACTCCGGTGCCTCCGGGGCGCGGATGGGTAGGAAGAACATCTCCTCCAGCCAGTCGAGGAAGCGCTCGCGATCTGCCGCCTCACCGAAGGAGAAGCGCTCGCGGATCGAGTGGCTTGCCTGGAGTGCGTGCTCGAGCTCGTCGAGGTCGTCGGCGTGAGTCGAAGCGAATGTCGGGTGCTCGGTCCGAACCCACCGCACCACCTCCTGGGCGCACAGAAGGCTGATGTAGAGGAGCACCGGATCGCCGTCGGCGTTCGTGGCCAGCTTGTCGACCAGGGACCGCAGGGAGTCGTGGCGGCGACCGAAGAGGCGATAGATGGCTTGTCGCTCGCCGCTCGCGTCATGTCGCTCGAGCGCGTCGTCGAGATGCTCGCGAAGGCACGAGAACGCGTGGAAGATCCCCGCGAAGCGGTCGAACATGGAGTCGCCCTCGGGGATCGGAGGCGGTGCCTGGCCATCACCCTCGCGGCCGACCTGGCGGAAGATCTCGCGCTCGAGGAAGGCGTCCTGCTGCTCGGTGGTCAGCATCGACCAATACTCGAGGATCTGCTCGGGGGTCAGATCATGCAGGAGTGACGGCTTGTGCTCCATGCCCACCTCCTGCACCAGGACCCGTTGGGGAGGGTCTTCGTCCACGGCCACGTCGAGGAACGCGCCCGACCTCATTACGTCGCGCAGCGTGTCGGCGTCTGCCGGAACCAAAGCCCACTCCTCGACCACGATGCCCTCGACCCGGGCCAAGGGGCGCCCGCCGGCCGCCAGGGAGAATGCAGAGGGCACCTGCCGGCGTTGCTCCCAGTAGTAGCGAAGCTCGCCACTCTTCCAGTCGAAGCGGAGCGTGATCGGCAGGACGGACTCCAAGGGCCGGTCTTCCAAGGCCAGTGGCCGGAACTCCATGCCTTCGAGATCCTCGAGCCGCTCGAGCCACCAGTCCAGGCGCGCCGCGCCGGACCGGTCCAGCAGAATGGCCGTCTCGAGGTTGCCGCTCTTCGCCCCACGGTGGGCTGCGCCCGTCAGGTTGGGCGAGCCCACCAGGAGTAGCTCGGTCTTCGTGGATGGAGAGAACAGCCGATAGATCTTGGCGTGGACGTAGCGGTGGCGGCTTTGCGTCTCTCCTTTGCCGAACGAGGTGAGCCTGGTCGGAAGCGTCCCCCAGGTGACCTTGGGGAGCATGCGTACCGCCTCGACGTACTCCTTGCGGCACGTTGCACGCTGGTTCTCATCGCGCGGTAGGAGCACTCGCGTTGCGGTAGGGCGCACGGCCTCGATGAGCGCGCACAAGGTAGGCGTCTCCTCGACGTCATCGACGAACGGCGAGATCACCTCGAGACGACAGCCCTCGGGCACGTGCTCGGCCAGGAATTCGGGGAGTGGTACCTCTCCATGCCAAAGGCGGCTGTGCAGGCGCCCCTCGTGGGAACGATGGGTCCTCGCCGTGGTGTGCTGCTTGAGGAACGCGCGAAGCCGGTCGATGCCGCCGTGATTGGCGTCCTTGCCATGACGGTCGGTTGCGCTTCCACCGGTTCGGTCCAGCCGCAGCAAGTAGGCAAACAAGCCACCGGGACCGAGCAGATCCTCTCGTAGCAGGTCCTTGGTATCGGGTCGGATCTCGTAGACGTGGCCGACCTCCACGTTGGACCACCAGCCGCTGCGGGTCAGGTTTGCGGAGGTCGTCAGCATCACCAGGCGTGGCTGTGGAGGCTCACCGGGGTCCTCCAGGAGAAGGAAGACGTGCTTGGCGTGCAACACCCCGCCGGGGACCGACAGCCCGATTCGGCGGTAGTCCAGGCGAGCCGGGCCATGCTGGGTGATCAGGCCCGAGCGGTCGTAGTAGACGGCGACGTGCTCGAGCTCGCGGAGCGCCTCGTCGAGCTGGGCCCGCCGGACGGCCTCGTTGTCGCTGAATCCGCGACGAAACAGGATGGGGAGGATCGAGTGCTCGAAGAACGCAGGGTCGAGCTGAAACGAGACGAACACCGCGACCCGCACTCGAGCCTCGCCGATCGCGGACTCGAGGGCCTGGGAGAGGACCTGGGTCTGTGGGTCCGACGACATCAATCGTCATCCTCGCTTCGGGCGGCGAGCTTGCCGAGGACCTGGGCCCCGACGGATTTCACCGACGTGATGAAGTAGGGGTGGACGAGCCGCCGGCCCGGGTCCTCCGGGAGGTCGCCGCCTTCTTGATGGTAGCGAACCTGCAGCACGCCGCCGTCGGAGATGATCCAAGGGCCTCCGCCGCGGCGGGCCATGACCTCGGCGTTCTGCTCGAGTACGAGCTCGATCACCTTGGCCCACTGGCCATTGTGGAGTGCGTGGGCGAGCTGCTCGAAGCGCCGCTGGCCTTCCTCGCCGTGCAGCTCGCAGACAGGCTCGAGGTGCTGGGCCACGGCCTCGGGGTCGACATGTCGGAGCCCATGGATCCAGGTGGCTTGGAGATCCCCGGCGACGTCGGTCACGGATCGTTCGTCGGCATGGTCCTGAAGGTAGCCGAAGAGGAGCGAGGCCGGGCCGATCACTTGTTCGAAGCGACGGATCCTCCATAGACGATCCTCGAGCTCGGCGTGGCCCTCTCGTCGGGCGCCATCAATGAGCGCGTCGAGCTCGGCCATGCTCAGTCGTTCGCGCCACGTATCATGCTCGTCGTTGTAGGCTCGCATCAGGGCCCACAGCTGGTGCTGACACCCTCCCGGATCCGAGGGGCCACCGCAGGCGAAGCGCTCGAGGTAGAAGGCCTGCTCGTCGGCGGAGAATTCATCGGCGTGGAGCTCGGCGACGGCTCCCGCGATGAGGGCGTGTCTGCCTCGGGGCTCGAAGTAGCGGCCTCGGACCATGAGATCGAGCAGCGATCTGGCGTTGCGCAGGCCTGCACGCTCGAGGCGGGGGTAGGCGGTACGACGCACGAAGTCCTCAGCTTCATCGGTCAGGCGCATGGTCTTGCGCACCAGCAGGCCGCTCTGCTGAGCGGGACCCGAGAACAAAGTCCACAGGCCGTAGGCACGCTGGTTGGAGAGGATCTGTGCGTCACGGCCCCCACCGAGCGGAACCCGCTTGCCGGCCGCAAGGCGGCTACGAACGCGACGCAGCCCGAGGATGCCGGGGTCGGGCGCGTCGCGATCCTGCGCTGCGGCGAGCCGGCTGTAGGCCGCGATCTGCTCGAAGGTCAGGAACAAGTCGACCAGGCGGGACTCGGGGAGCTCCTGCTCGTCGATGATGCGGCGGGCGAGGTGATAGCCGAGCAAGAGCGTAGTGAAGCCGCGAGCTGAGGAGGCGACCAGGGAGAGGTTGCCGACGACCCCTCGACCATAGCGGCCCCACAGGGGCAGCAGGCCCAGGGGGTCGATCGAGCCCTTGACGGCGATCTCGGGGTCGAGGTCGGTGAGGAAGGGGGCGTTCACTCGGTGTTCACTTGCGGAGGCAATGTTGCCATAGGCCAGCTCGGTGGTTTGCGAGGCGGTCCAGAATGGCCGTCAGCCCCGTAATGACCCGTTCGTGCCATTGCTGTCCGGAGGCTGCGCCTCGATGTCGCCCGTGCTACGCAGCTACGGCCGGTCCTGAGGGCAGTCCACCATGGCACACGAGAACTACGAGAGGGAAGAGGAGCTCGAAGACGAGGATGGCGGGGAGTACGAGGATGACGAGGACGGGGAGTACGAGGATGACGAAGAG
This sequence comes from Paraliomyxa miuraensis, assembly GCF_026337845.1. Lineage (GTDB taxonomy): Bacteria > Myxococcota_A > Polyangia > Nannocystales > Nannocystaceae > Paraliomyxa > Paraliomyxa miuraensis. Next base: position 16,285 of record NZ_JAOVZF010000125.1, read on the forward strand.
GACGAGGATGAAGACGACGACCGCGGCAATCTGCTCGACCCCGATGATCCCGCCGATGTCCAGCTCGTGCGGGAGGCATTGGCGTCCAGTGTGACCGGTAAACCGAGCAAGGGACTCGGTCACACGCTTGTCCTGCTGCTCGTCAGTCTCTTCTTGTTCTGGACCTCGGAGAGCGCGAGCACCGGAGGAACCGGGAGTTGGATCGCGGCGCTCGTGCTCGTGCTAGTGGTCCACGAAGGGGGGCACTTCATCGCCATGAAGGCGTTCGGGTTCACGGACCTCAAGGTGTTCTTCATCCCCTTCATCGGCGCTGCCGCGAGCGGTCGCAAGATCGACGCCACGCCCACCCAGCGCGCGTTGGTCTCGCTGATGGGACCGCTCCCTGGCATCGTGCTCGCGTTCGGGGCTTCGTTCCTGGCCCCCTTTGACAGCCAGTTCCTCGCCGATGTCGTCGTGCTCGCCCTTGTCGTGAATGCCTTCAACCTCCTCCCCCTCCTACCTCTCGACGGAGGCGCATTCCTCCACTGGACCTTGTTTGCGCGCTGGCCCTCGGTTCGATGGGTCATCCGCCTGATCAACGCCGTGGCTCTCATCGGAGTGGGACGGTGGCTCGACTCCTGGATACTGCTCGGGTTCGGCGCGTTGTTGTTGTTCGGCGCCTTTACGCTCCTCTTCGATGGCACGACGGCCGAGCTACCGGAGCACGTTCACCCCGGTGAGGAGCTCTCCATCACGGTGCCCGACCGTCTCGTGCCCATCGCGATGGCGATCGCCAACCGACGTCGTTTCGCGAAGGTGACCCATACAATCGAGCCCAAGACCTACGCGATCACCATTGCCGCCGCATGGGGCCAGATCCACCGTGTAGCACCCATCCCCGTGCATCGAACTCTCGCCCTGTTGGTCGCGTACGTGGGCGCCATTGCGTTGGTGCCGGCGGCCTTGGTGCGGCTCGTACAGTGACGGAGCAACCGCGGGCCTTGCGGGTCACGATGGCTCCGCGACACAAAGGGCCAGTAGATCGAGCCCGTCGAGTACTGGGGCCCTTCGGTCGCGCACCGACTCACCGCTTCGAGCTCGTGTGCCGCTGGATCTCCTCGACGGTCGAATCGAAGTCGGAGCGCATCCGGGAGATCCGCTGCTCCAGCTCGCGCACCCGTGTTCGAGCTGCGTCGAGCGCCTCGCGTTGCGTCGCTGCGGCGCGAAGCTGGATGCGATGGGCGACGAGCGGCGCACGGTTGAGGCGTAGCTTCTCGATGAAGAACGTGCCCTCGGTCGTCAGGCCCTGAAGGCGTCCATCGGTGCCTTCACGGAGATGACGCGCGAGCTCGTCGCGTCCCGGGTGGAGCAATGGCACGTGCGGCGGATGATCCTCGTGCCAGTAGGAACCCTTGTGCTCGTTGCATCGCGGGCACGCGTAGACCAGGTTCTCGTCGTCGTCACGACCATCCCGCGACCGGGGCCGGTGGTGATCGACCGTCAGCGTGGAACCGATGTCCACGTCGCTCACTCCGCAGTACCCACAGCGCGCCCCGAACCGCTCGCGAGCACGATCTCGGGCCGACGTCATCCGAGGCGTCGCCTTCGCGCTCAGTGGGAGGGGACGAGCTCGTGGCCCATCACGCGCAGGTAATCCTCGGCCAACGCGGCGCTGCGCTGGCGCAGTCGCTCGAGGGTCGCGCGAGCGTCGGCGAGGAGGCGCTCTTCCTCCTCGGCGATCCGCAGTAGCTCGTGGGCCTTCGCGTCGAGGCTCGCGGTCTCCTTGGCCATGGCCTCGGCATCGGCGCGCAGGCGCTGCGTGGCGGGAGCAAGGGCGTTGGTCTCGTCGGCGTCGAGGGCGGCCAGCAGGGAATCGAGCTCAGCGCGCTCGGCCGGCGAGAGCTCACCCCGAGCCTCCCGCTCTCGAAGCGCCTGGAAGCGCGCGGCCTCGGTGTTGGACCACCGCATGGGTTCGAGCATGGCAGATGACGGCGAGGATGCCAATGTGTTCGCCAGTGGCGCCGAAGGCGGGGCGAGCGTGCGAATCGGTGGGCGATGGGTCGGAGAAGCCCGGCGGGGCACCGATGGCCCCGCCGACGCGGTGAGCTCGCCTTGGTGATGGTCACGAGCCGGTCGACGCAGAGGTCGAGCTCCCTGGGGAGGTGGCCATCGCTCGACCACCGCGGGCCATCACCACCGTCGCCTGGAGCGTGGCGAGCAACGCGAGCAACACGTCGAAGTGCTCGGCCTCGGTGTCCCCGAGGAGATCGGCCAGCCTACCCTGGAGCATCTTGGCCGCGTGACCCGGGGCGTGCTGAGCCTCCACGAGCGCGGTGGCGCGACCGTTCGCGTAGCCCAGCTCGAGCCCGACCTCGATGCCGGCCATGATCTCGCCTGACGATCGCCGTTCGAAGTCGAGGATCAAGCCCCATGTCTCATCGTCCACGCGCTCGCGGATCTGGTCGAGGAGGCGGAGCATCGGCGCCACGGCGTCGCGTTGGCGCTCCTCCGAGTCGAAGCGGTCCGAAACCGCGTCCCACAACGAACGCGAGCCTCGTTGCTCGCGGGCGTCCTCGAGTTGGCGCGCCAGCGTCAGGTTGCCGCGACGTGCTCGGTTGCCCTCTGTAGGGCAATCGTCCTGGTCCGCACGGGTACCACTGGCAGGGCCCGGTTCCTCGTGGTCGCGAGCACCACCGCCCGCACTGTTCTCCAATGCTGGTCGAGCGCCCGTTTGGGTGTGACCACCTCGCTCATGACTTGCTCCGTCACCGTTCATCGTGCACCTCTCTTTGGGCTCGACGCCGAGCCAACTGGTCTCGGCGTAGCCGAGCGGAACGTGCCTTTCCAGACCGCCTGCAAGGCTCATGGCGTCCAAGAAGGCTACGCTGCGAGCCGTCCGGGGTCACGAAGGGCCGGGCTGCGATCGGCCGGTGGTCCGCGAAGGTCCTCTCGGGGATGAACCACTGGTCACCGAATGCCCGCGGAACTTTGCTCACCATCGATCATCCAGACGAGGGTGCGAGCACGGAATGCTCGAGTTGCGTCGTGCGCTCGCACGTCGGCCACCTGACCGCAGGTCACGACGTTGAGCCACTCGATCATCGAGGTCACCCGTGCGTCGAAGCCGACGTCGTGCTCGACCACGAGACGCGCGCTGCGTTTGCGGTAGCCCGGCAACGAGTGCCTCCAGACGGGCAATGGCTCGCGAATGCTCCGTCCAGATCGAGATTCCGCCCTGTCAGTGGACACCTCGGCCGCTGTATGCTTGTATGTCTGTATGCCGCCAGCGAGGCCGGCACGTCCCATTGAAGACTGCGCGAAAAGCGTCCATCCTCCCGGTCGGAGATCCGACGGACGATGGCTGGTCGACGCACGACGAAGCGAGGCACCTCCCGCGGCGCACCTGCGCAGTCGGACGAGGCGCCGAAGCGCGAGCGGACGACCGTGCTGCTGCCATCGGATGTGCTCCAGCAGCTACGCCTTCGCGCGGTCATGGAGAAGACAGAGATGTCCCTGATCATGGAGGCGGCGCTGCGGGAGTACCTGGGCAAGAAATGAGCTAACGTCTGGCGCCCGCCGCAACGGGCGAAAGGGCAAGGTCGCTTGCCGGGTTCGGCCCCGCTCTTTGGTCGGGCCTGGCCGTCGGGGTGAAAGTCGGGGCCCCGGTCGTAGCCGTGGTGTTTGCGGCACCACGGCGCCCGCATGCCCCGGCCGCAAACCGGGATCGACGAAAAGAGCAAGCGGATGGAACCCCATGAGGTGTTGGAGAACCTCGGGCGCACGATACGGCGCTCGCGCGAATCGCTGGGACTGACACGACCGAGCTACGCCACCCGGTGCGGGCTCTCGGTCGCCACGATCAAGAAAGTCGAGTTGGGTCACGACCTGCGCCTCGACACACTGGTGCGGCTGGCGAGAGGTCTCGGCCTGTCGCTGGTCGAGCTCATCGACGAGGCCGATCCGGCCGGGCGATCGATGCGCCAAGAGCTGCGGCGGCTGAGCACCCGCGTCGGGCTGCTCGAGGCCGAGGAGCGGGCGTTGGTGACGGCGCTGGTCGGTGTGCTGGAGAAGCAGGCGGCAGGGGAGGGGGCGGACGAGGAGCCGCCCCGGGGCGCATTGGTGCCTGCGTAGCGGGGGCGACGTCACGCGTCGCGATGCTCAGCGCGGTCGCCGGTCCTCGGGGCGCAGTACCTCCGCGGTGGCGCCGGCCTCGGTGAGCACTCGCAGCGCCTCCTCGGCATCGTGCCGGTTGGCGCTGGTCAGCAGCTCCGCGGGCAGATCGTCGAGCAGGGCCCGAGCTTCGCCCAGGCCCTGTCCGATCACCTGTCGGATCGCTCGCAGCGTCGTCGCACGGTCGGGTCCTGCCTGCCACAGGATCACTTGGTGCTCGCCCGGCACGGTGGAACGCTGCCCGCGAAGGAACGCCAGCGGATCGCTGCCCTCGTCGGTGGCCTCGAACACGCGCACGCGCACCTGTGCCGGGTTCTCGGCGACGAGCGCTTGCACCTCGGCGACGCCAGCAACGAGATCCTCAAAGACCACGCCGAGCTCCATCCCCACGCCCCACTCGGTGGGACGACACGCTGCGGGCACGCGCTCGCTAGTGTGGGTGGAGAGCGGCCCCAACCACAGGCGCTCCATCAACTGGGCCATCGCCTCCCGGGATTCCTCCGGCTTGTCGTGGGCCTCTTGCCAGGGGATCCACAGGTCGAGCAGCACCACGGTGGCGTGGTGCGCATGGTCGAGCTCCACCTCCACCCGCCCGCCTTCGGCGTAGAACAGCTCGCCGATGAACCGCGGCATGGTGACCGTATAGTCGCAGTGCACCAGCACTTGGTGGCCGATCGCGACCACCTGCGGGGGCGGTTCGTCCTGCGGCCAGTCGTCGCTCAGCCCCACCTCGTCGTCGAGGGTCAGGCCCCGCTCGGCGAGGAAGCGGTGCAGGGGCGGCTCGCCCTCGCCGGGACCGTCGCGCCACTGCGAGTGCTCGGCCAGCACCGGACGCAGCAACGCCGCCGTGGCCTCGGCCTGGGTGGCCTCGCGGAAGCGGCCCACGATCGTGTAGCTACCGCTGTTGTTGCTGGCGAAGGCGTTCCACAAGCGAATCCGCATGCAGTGCTCCATGGGGCGGGGGCGGCCCGAGCCCAGCGTGGGCGAGTCGGGCACAGCCGGGGTCGCGGGCCGCGGTGAGCATCGTTCGTCGGTGACTCCAGTGCCGCAGCACGTCTTGGGCCGACTCGATGGGGAACGCCAGGTGATGGTAGCTGCAGGGCCGCAGCATGCGATCGCTGGTGAGGGCCACGAACTCCACTCCGGCTCCGCAGTCGGCCGGGTCGAGCAGCCGGGGCACCGTCTCCATGCGCTCGCCCCAGCACACGTCGAGCTTGAGGCCGCAGCGTCCGCGTAGCGCCCGCGACAGCTCCCGGACCCGCTGCGCCAGATCGCGGGCCTGCGTGGGCCCGAGGTGCAGCGCGTGGTCGTGGCCGTTGTAGCTCAGCAGCAGCACGTCGCGGCAGCCTCGGGCCACCAAGTCGAGCACCGTGACCTCGAGCCGGGGCAGCCGGGCTGGCGTGACCAGGTAGTTGATGCCGAAGCGCGTCCGCTGCTCGACCAAGCGGGCCACGGTGGCCGGCCAGTCGTTGTCCTCGTAGAGCGACAGGCGGAGCTGCCCGATCTTGCCCGCGATCTGGCGCAGGATCTCGGTCGTGAGCAGCAGGCCGTTGGTGGTGAGGTTGACCGCCAGCGGCGTCTGCTCGTAGAGCCGGCATACCAGCTCGGCCATCCCGGGGAACGCGAACGGCTCTCCGCCTCCGAACGCCACCTCGAGCACCCCTGCCTCGGCCAGATCGCGCAGCAACTCGAAGGCCGACTCGGGGGTCCAGGCGCTGTTGGCTCGTCGGTCGCGGTAGCAGAACGCGCACGCCAGGTTGCAGCGGTTGGTGATCGCCAACTGGACGAACCGCGGGGCCCGTTGCCGCAGGTGGGCGGTCTCAGGGCCATCACACCGCGCGCAGAGGCCGGTGTCGCGATCGAAGAGCAGCAGCGCGCCGTCGAGCTCGAAGCGGCGCATCGACGCCAGGGCTCGCGGCAGCTCGACCACCGTCGAAGGGTCCCACGGAGGAGACATCGGGGAAAGCTGCACGCGGGCGAGGGCGACGGGGCATCGTCCCGCGCCCGCGACCGGGGCGAGCTGCGTTGGTGCTCGAGGTCAACGGTTCCCGGAAGCGCTGGGAGGAGATGGGGGATCACTAGGCCGACGCTCCGCGCGCAACGGGCCTCGTCGAGCTGGGCGACCGCAGTGACGACCATGCGCTCAGGGGCGAGGTCGGCCAGAGCATCGAGTGCCGCCTTTGTCTCGGAATCCACGCCCGCCCCCTCATCACTCGCTGCACCCCAGGCGTTAATCCTCGAGTCGATGCTGACAACGGAGCCGATCAGCTTTGCCGCGCCGCGCGGGCAAGCAGCAGGAGGCCATCAAAAGTGCGAGGAACCCGCTGATCTCGCGAATTCCGGCAGCCAAATCTATTTGGAATTGATTACAGGTGGTTGCCCAATTGATTCGGAACCGCGGCGGTTATTGCCTTTCGAAGGTCGAGGCCCGCGGGAATGCACCGATCGCCGAGGGCCCCCTCCTGACAATTACGCTCGGTTCCGAGCTTGAGCTTCGCTTGAGATTCGTCGTCATCGACGGAGCTCGCGCGTGGGCATCATCCCGACATTGGGTCTCGGTGTAGGGTCGTTTTAGGGCGCCGGTCTTGGCCCCCAACCCCCGCACGGCGCGAGTCGGCGTAGAGGCTCACCCTGACCCGTCTTGCAGGCGTGCCCGACCTCTGGTGCACCGGGTCAGGGCGACCTCGTACACCGCGTCGGACCGCGTTGCCTAATGCGCGAGTGGCCAGGAAGCAGGGTAGCCGACTGCAGCCGGCGCAAGCTCGGCCCCATCGTCAGAGCTCTTCTGACCGCTCCTTGCTGACGCAGCGGAACCCCACGTCGGCTCTCGCATCCTCGGCGCCGATCGCCACGCTGGCTCGGTTGCGAAGCTCACCGAGCCGGAAGAACTCCCAGGAGCCACCATGCGTCACCACTTGGTCCTCCCCCTGAGTCCATTCTCGGACGTTGCCGGCCAAGTCGTGGATTCCATCCTTGCTGTCTCCGTCCGACTTGCTGCCAACGGCCCAAGTGCGTCCCTCACCGCACCCTGGCTTGCCGCCGACACCGATGACGGCATGCGTGCAGTCGGGAGGTGCACCGCCCCACGGGTAGGTACGCTCCTGCACGCCGCCTTGCGCGGCCCATACCCATTGCTGCTCGGTCGGCAAAGCCTTGCCAGCCCATTCACAGTACCGGGACGCGGCTTCGAATGAGACGCAGTTGATTGGATGACGATCCCCACCTTGCCAGCCGTAGTTGCACCTCTCGTCGTCATCGTGCGATCGGGGCACGGAACAATGACCGGCCGTCACGCACTCGGCGTAGGCCGACACGGTGACCTCGGTAGGATCCATATAGAAGGACGGCTGATCCCATCTTCCCTTGTGGTACCCCTCGACCTTGGTCATTCCCGTCGAGAAGAGTCGTTCCTTGCGCTGCCTTACCCAGATGACCTCTGGCTCCCTCGATAGCTGTCCGTACTCACGAAGGAAGCTCTTCAACACCTCGAGCTTGTCGTCTTCCCCGCGGTGCTTGAGCTCGAGGAACTGCTCGACGATGGCCTTGTCGCGCCGCATTGCTTCCACTAGGTGGCGACGCTGCTCCACGAAGGACTGGGCTTCCTTGCACGCATGGTGAGCACGCTCGCGGTGAGGGTTGGGATCGGGAAGCTCGGCCAGATCACACCATGCCTTGGCCTGCTTCCTACCGGTTGGATCGCCGCTCAGCTTGGCGACCTCGATCGCGTCGGTTGCCTCCTTGAGCCGCGCCCAGACCTTCTCTGCCTCGCGCTCCTTCTCCATGTCGATGGCGCCGATCTCAGATCCCTCCAGCACATCGCTCCGCGCGATCTCATCGAGGGCGAACGACGGGAGCTCACCGAGGGTCAGCCCATCGCCATTGAGGTTGAGGCGCGAGCCTCGTGCAGCCAAACGGACCATCTCTCCGAGGTCGGGGCCATCTTCCTTGGCGTTCGTGACGAGCACCTGGTCGGGCTGCGCCGCGACGAACTCAGGTGTCTGACGTCGCCCGTGGACCAGCGGAGAGATTGCGCCCTGCGCGTACTTCACGGCCTCGGACACGGTGACCTTGCCGTCATCGTTTGCGTCTCCCCACCCGCGCAGCGCACCCAGCACCAGATAGGAGAACGCAGGTCGCGCTCCTCCCGGTAGTGCTCCAGCGTACTCGTCGGCGCCAGCCGCAGTCATCACCACCGCAGTCTCGGGCTTCCGCAGCGCGACGAGCCGCAGCGGCTGCACGCCTTCCAGAATGTCGTCCTGGGCGCCGAGTCGGCCACTGAAGCAGGCGTCGAGCACCACGATGGGTTGCGCGGCGGTTCCTTCCAGTTGCTCGAGCACTTCGCTGTGCCGCATGCTGCGGCTCTCGAGGCTCTCGGGAGTTCGACGTGCATCGGCTCCAACCAGCAATCCATCGGTGCCGTTCTGTGCGGGAGCACCGTGTCCGATGAACACGAACCATGCCCTCCGCCCGGGGCGTGCCATGCTGGCGATGTCGCCCAACGACTGACGGATGGTCTCCCGCGTTGCATGCTCGTCTTCGAGCAGCGCCACCCGCGTGGCGGGTACCTTCAGGGTGTGCGTGAAGAAACGGTGCCAACTCTCGGCGTTGTCGATCGCGCCTGGGATGCTGGGCGCATAGTCGTAGTCTTGGATCGCGACGATGAGGGCTACATCCTCCTCGCCTCCGCCTAGAACCGGGGCATCCTCGGATAGATCAGGCCATGGCAGCGGCATGCGCCCCTGTACCGTCACTACCGATTCTGCCGGAGTTCCGTTGTCGGGCGCTTGGGTTTCACTCCGCTCTGGCTGGCAGCTCATGAGCGTGGAGACGAGACCGAGCCTTGCCAAGGTCACCAAGGCCGATTGCCGACGTGTGAGTGTGTTCATGGCGTCCTTCCTCTGGGTTCAGGGGCGATCTCGTAGCGCAGCGTGCTCCTGCTCCAGCGCCGGAGGGGTAAAGCGTCGAGCGATGCCTCCAGCGTGCGCACGTATCGAGCAGCGTCTTGAGGGTTGGAGACGCCGCGTGGTGGTCGGATTCGTTGGAAGTCTTCTCGCTCGGAGAACGCGTAGACCTCCAATGTCTCGTATTCTGGCTCATCAGAGCGCCCAGAGTGCACGGCCTCCATGGCAGGCAATGACACGGGGTTTCCCTCCCGTGACACGAGCTCCTCGGTCCGCTCGTTGGGCACGAGCACGCCCACGTCGCCTGCATCCGAGCGAAATACGACGACGAGCCAGACCGTGCGATCCGCTCGCACGCTCACACGAACCTCTTCGTGAGATGACATGCGAGTCGGAGCTTTCACGTGAACGTCGGGTCGCGCGACGTCCCCAAGCTCGGTCACCGAAAACGCCCACGCCTGCGGCGTCTGCCACGCCAACTCGCTCTCCACTTCGTGATGTGCTCCCACGCCGCCGCGCGCAGCGGAGACGGCCACCGGTCCCTGCACCATCACGCCGCCCGCGTTCCCGCGACGGAGCGAGCGATGCCCGACGCCAACGTGTACCGCGTCGATGACCTGTTGACCGCAGTCACCGCTGAGATCGGCATGCAAGGTCTTCTGGTTCTCGATCGTGGCCTGCACGACGATCTCTCGCCCGAAGCGTGCGACCAGTCCTCCGAGCTCCTGGTGGCCGAGCGCAATGTCGGCCGCATGGCCAATGTCTTCCCGAAAGCTGCGCTTCCAGCTCGCCGCTTCCTCCCAGGTGCGTACGGTACATCCGGGGCGTCTCTCCTTCTCCACCGTCCAACCTTGCTCGTCGTTGCCTCGGACCTCCCGTCCGAGCAACCGCTCGGGATTTCCGGATGGCACTAGGAGCAGGTGCTCCTCGTGTCGCATCCCCGGGGCATCATTGGTCGCGCCCCGTCCGGACCCCGACCACCTGGGATGACAAGCGAGCAACGCCAGTGGTACGCCGAGCATCCACGCCAGGCGTGAGCGATTCCTTGCCGACATGCGGGGCCTCGAGCTCAGAAGAGGGTCCCTCCCACACGGAGGCCAATCATGATGGCATTGCGATGGGGAAGTCCTTGTTTGAACTTTGTATAGTCTGTCTTGGCTTCTGTGGAGTCCGAATCCACGACTTGCGGACAGTTCTCTTCGCGTGGGATCTGCTCTTTGCAGCTACGACGCTCGAAGCCATTGAGGAAAAGACCAAGGCCGAACCCAACGAAGAGCCGGGGCCGTACATGGAAGTCGAGAGTAGGCGACAGGCGTCCCACGAACCCCATGCCGTTGGTTGTCTCGCCCGTGCCTACACCATAGGACCAGTGGCCCCAACCCAGGCCACCCTCGGCGCCCAATTCGGAGATTCCGAAGGGAAACATCACCCTGAGGTTGGCCGTTGCAGAGTGAAAGTGAGCATAGTTGGCGTAGGCTTTCCCATCGCCCTTGGATACGCCGAGTGACAGGAAGTCGTAGGTCGCTAGCACCGCAACGAATGGATTGGGTCGAAACCCAACTGCCGCGCTGGTACCGGCCAATGGGGTTGTGATGGACGAGTACGCCGACCGCTTGGCATAGCAGGGGTAGTAGCCGCTGATGCACGCGGTGGTGCCCCCGGCGATCGTCCAGACCATGCCTCTGCGGTCGATGTGGCTGGGTTTGCTCTTCTCCTTGGCAGCAAGGGCGGTTGCGGGGTTGATGAGCATGCCGACGATCAGTGCGGAGACGGCTCGAGCAACTCGGAGGCTGGTGCCGCGGGCGAGTCGTTCATGAGTGCGAGATTTGCGTCGCATGAGGGGTTGGCTGTCGGAGTGAGAGTGCATCTACGTTGAGGCGTTGACGAGAACGTGGCGTTAACCGGGTGCGGCGCGACTGCGATGACGACCGGCGAGATCTCGGCCAACGCATGGCTCGCTACCAGAGGACGGTTTGCACGACGATCTTCAGTATGGTAGCTGCGTCGACCTTGATCGGTGTGCTCGAGCCACCACCCGTCGAGGGTCGACCCATCTGTTCACTGATGTCTTCGGCCTTCCCCCACATCGTCGCGACGGCTTCCGCTCCGTTGAACAATGTGTCGACGACCTTACGGCCATCCTGCCGGCGCTCGACATCTCTGAGGAAGTCCGGAACCAGCCCGTAGTGAGCAACTCCGTCCTGGTTGTAGTTCCACGTCTTCTTCCCGAAGGTCGGCCGTGGCAAGGTGGCGTCGTAGACCACGCACGGTGTCTTCGAGCATTGCGCCGCTGGCCCTGGCATGGCCACGAGGCCGTTGACGTCCGATCCCAACGCCACCTGCACGCCGAGAGAGGACACCGTCGTCGCCGAGCGGAGCCAGTCCCCGGCGACCATCTCGCCCCATCCGACTCCAGCAATCCCTCCCCGCCGAGCGAGCTCCTGGTACTCCGCCTTCGTCCGTTGGTTCTCATTGCCCGACTTTTCCCGAAGGCCGTTGTGACCGGATACCAGGGGGTACTGAGTCGATTTCGTATACTCGAGGGTGTCACGGACGGTCTTCTTGGACATGTGGTCGATGTCGATGAGCATGCCATGTCGCATCATCTCATCGAGCGCTACCCGACCAAGCGAGGTGAGACCACGTGCGTTGACGAACCCATGGGCGCAGTTGGGCGTGGGTTGATTGCCACCGGCGGCCCCCAGGGCCAGCGAGGCGAATAGATCGAAGCCAGACTCGATCTTCTTCGAGATCCCGTCGTCAGCTCGCGCACACTCGAGCTTCCACCATTCGCCAAAATGGTAGCGGTTTGCTCGCGAGAACGCCCCCTCGTAGATGGCTGTTCCGCCGAAGTAATTATCAATGATGTGTACCGGGAACATGTATCTTACCCCCAGCCCGTGGAGGCGTTGCACCTCTTCGCGCACCTGCTTTTCGCTCGGGGGCTTGCGATTCCAGACGAAGCTTCCCGGGTCGTCGAGCTCCACTCCGAGGATTACGGCCAGCTTGTCTGCTTCCACGATGCGCCGCAAATCATCGGCGGAGTATGCGATTTCCATGAAGGAGTGCCGTTCCACCCACCGCTTGAGCTCCTTGATCTGCAGATCCCCGGAATGCTTGTCATCATACGATGAATCGACCTGAAGCCCCTTCGCAAGGGTCATGTTGTTGACGGCAAGCGCGACCATCACGCGAAGACCTCCCCGATGGGCGCGCTGAACCCAGTCCGCATACATCATTTGGTGTAGCAGGTCATTGTGCTTGGGCCATTTGCTGAAGGTGGGGTAGCCCGGCGGATGGTCCTCGTCGTGTGGGTGGTTCTTGGGGGTCTCGCCAGATTCCTCGACACCGTCGAGCACCTTCCTTCGGATGTGATCGCCACAGCCGTTCTTGAACAGGTCCCAACCTCCATGGGTTGCATAGCAGGAGCCAAGCGCATCCTCCACGGTCCTCGTGCGCCTGTCCTTGTCGCTGCAGGGATGGATGGTACCCTTGAGCATCAGTACGTCGATGCCAGGGGCGCCGTGAAGGAGCTTGCCACCGAAGCCGAGGTGCGCCATGGGGTGGGTGTGAAGGTCAACGAAACCGCGAAGCGGCTTGCCCTTGGCGTTGATGTGTCCTTCGAAGATTGGCGAGCGCGCGCTCGTCGTGGCTGCCTCGGCGTCTCCGATGCAAGTCGCTCCCACCAGCGCGAAGGCCAGGGAACTGCAAGCCAGCCAACGGCGTGGTGATCGATGTCCGTGTGTTCTGAGCATGGTGCCTACGACGGTTGGGGTGAGGGGTTGGGCAAATCGCTTACTCGTGGATCGAAGTCGTCCGGGCATTTGTGCAGCACGGCATGCTGAGTCTTGTCGTAGAGAACTTCGACTACGTTGGCATGCTGCTCGACGGCATGTCTTCTGAGGTAGGGCTCAGTTTTCCCCGAAACGACGCCAACGGGCGCACACGTCCTGGCAATTCTCAGCGCGATTTCCTGCGTCGAGTTCACGACGTGAACGGCACGGGCCGCATCGTCGAGCACGAGGGGCGGGTTGTGGACGCAAGCGGCGAGAATCACGACGGGTACGAGTGACGCCGCGGAAAGCTTGAGGGTCATGATTCGATCTCTTCGGAAGATCCGTTTGACGGTGGCGGCCGCGCGAGACGCTCGGCCCAGGGCAGCGGGGTCACGGTAGGCCGACTATTGTCTCGATATCGAGAAGAGGAGCGGCGTGCGCCGCCGCGCACGCGCAACTCGAGACTTCGGACGGCAGATGCCGTCATACGACGAACATGCGGCTACAGCACGAGGATATCCAAGAGTGCTGGAGGGATGGCCCATCGTCCGGGGGTTGGGGGGGACGGAGCCGATGGCGTGGCAGAAGGGGGCGCGCTGCTGCCACTGCTGGTCGCCCCGCAAGAAGTGGGCGGCTTGAGGCCCTGTGGAGCCTGAGTGTTGAGGAAGAACCCGCGCGGCTTGCTGCCGTGGGAGTAGTCGATGTACATCTTGCTCTTGACCAACTTATCCTTGAAACGGAGTTCTACGACGCTCCCAGGCTTGTTGGGTTCATAGAGATAGATGGTCCCCGTCTGGTAGCGGGGATTGTAGTCGTACCCAATCGCGAGTACTTGGTGATTGTTGCTGATGGCCGACCAGTCCCGGACGTCGAAGTTCAATGTCGTGGTCTTGATCAGGCCGAGCACCACGGGGATCTTGCGGCTCTTGAGAGCGTCTCGGATCTTCGGCCATTCTTCCTTGGTGGACGCCCCGATCGTGTTCCCGAATTGCTTGTTGGGTTCGTCGGTCTTGGCCTGCCACTCGAAGAACCTCCAAGCTGGCGTCGACATGGAGAGCGCGCCAGGGAGAATCGAGTCGTACTTGCCGATCTGCGATGGGCCAGGATCGTACCTCCACAGAAAGAACGTCTCGAGTTGGTTCCCGAGGATCTCCTTCTCGAGGGCAGGAGGAAGCTCGTTGGATTTTGGGATGGCTTCCTCGTGCGCATCGCAACGACCACTCATGTACCGTTCGAGTGCGGAGAGTGACATGCCACCGCAAAGGGCTTGCGTTGAGTTGAGCTTCTTCAAGAGATCCCCCTTGCAACCCGTGGCCACGCAGAGCCCCCTGAATTTGGTGTTCCGAAAGGGGAAGCCGTGGACAGCCACGTCGAAGGAGGTTCGGACGGTTTCCCACTTGTCCTCGGGAACCTTCAGCGTGCCCGTGTCGATGCTCTTTCGAATGTCGTGATCGGGTAGATTCTTCTTGAATCCCGGCCAGTCGTAGATCTTGGTCGTCTTGCCCACAGCATCGCTAGTCACGGTGGTTTTGAAGTCCTTGTTTGCGGGATTGGGTTGGCCGAAGTTCCCGGTGGAGTAGTGAGATTCGACCTCCACCGTGACGTGGATGTCGGGATTTCCACCTCCGAAGATGTTGGCGTCCGCATCCTTCCAAGAGGAGGGGAGCGGGACAGAGAAGTAGCCGCTCGAGTTCGTCGTGCCGCGCTTGATCTCTCGCTGGTTGCCGTTGTCCTGGTCCAGGACCCTGATCGTTGCCCCCACGACCGGCTGGTTTCGAGTGTCCAGTACTCGTCCTCGAACCTCCGCCACGCTGGCGTTTGTCGGTATGGCGATTGCGGAGGCCAATCCCAGGGCCAAGGCGCAGAGGGCGACGCCCCTGGAGACTGGTAGTTGGCGTCGTGTAGCCGCTCGTTGGTGTGGCATGGTGATCTTCTGCTGGTTCAGGTGGTGATGCGGGTGTTGACGGAGTGGTTGCTCGTGGTGATTCCGACGTCCCCGGTTTGGTGTCGACCGAGAACGCCGGAATGTACTAGATCTTCACGCTCATCCACTTGATGTAGCATTGCCCGCTGATGGGCTCGAACCACACGTGCAGTTGCTTCTGTGCCAGACCGGCGGTGACGACGAGTTTCTTGAGGTCCTCTCGGTTCGGCGTCTTGGGGTGAATGTAGAGCTCGGCCTTGTTGCCGCACTGGTTCTTTCCCGCCTTGTCGTTCCAGCTCTTGAACTGGATGCCCTTCTTGTCCTTGAAGGTGACATGCATCTCGCCGCTTGCCTTCATGGTGTAGGCTTCGACGAAGAGACCGCCGAAGGACCAGACAGCACGGTCGTCGGTTGGAGATGCGTTGGATACAGCGGGAATCGCGACCCCCGCGGTGACGGCGGAGAGGGCGAGGATTGGAAGGAGCTTGTTGAGTTTCATGATGGCTGTTCCGTCTGTGATGGCTGTGTCGGGCTCTCCGCTCGAGACCGTCCACGGTCGGACGGTTGGTGGGCTCGAGCACGCTGCCTTGCATCAAGTTGGTAACGGACTCTGGCGGATTGATTGCAGGCTGCTGCTCTTTCGCCTGTTCACCCTGGGAGCGACGGTCCTCTCGAGCGCAGCCGATGTCCGCTCGTCGTTCACATGCACGACGCAGGGCCCCGAGGAGTCCTCGGAGCCCTGCAAAGTGACGGTAGTGACTCGACTACCACCGCACGGTGTAGTTCTGGCTGTCTCCCGTGAACCGCTTCAGCGGCTTTCCGGTCAGATTCGTGTACGCATCGAGCCCCTTCTTGCCCTCGTGCGGGGTGACGCGGAGCTGAGACATGTTCCAGTTGTCCCCGAACACTCCTCCCTTGAACGTGGTGGTCAGGGTCATCCCGATGATGTCGGCGCGGTCGCGGGGGCGCTGGAGGTCGAGCCACACGTCATGGGTCTCCTTGTCGCCCCAGCGCTTGCGCTGATTGACGGTACGGAACATCTGGTGGCTGCCGTCGCGGAACAGCACCTTGATGTTGACATCGTCTCCGCCTCCGCGAAGATCATCGTTGCCGGTCTTGATCGTCACCCTCAACCGAGTCACCTGTCCGGGCTTGGCGACGGGGGTGTCGGTTGCCGGAACGGTGAGCACGAGCGAGCGGCGATCGCCGGTGAAGCGGAAGAAGGACGAGCTCGCGACGAGCGTGCGGCGGTTCGCCCCCGCGTAGTACGTCACGTTGATCTTCTTGGTGTCCCAGTTGTCGCCGGAGATCCCCCCGCGGAAGGAGGTGACGAACTCCACCTTTGCGATGTCGGCGCGAGCAATCGGTGAGGGGAGTACCACGCTGGCATACTCGGTGTAGTTGGTCAGCCAGCGAGCGCCGAGGTTGATCTTGGAGCGCCGAATGGTCTTGCCGTTGCGGAGATGAAGGATCAGGTCTACGTTGTCCTGGCCTCCACGGAGATCATCGTCGCCGGTCTGGAATTCCACCACGAGCTCGCGGATCTTCTCATCATCAGCGTGCTTCGGCGTGACGATCGAAGGAGGTGCAGAGGCCCGATACTTGGTGTCTACGAAGTAGGTCCTCCACTTCTTCGACGAACCGTCGTACTCGAACCAGCTCTTGGCGAGGTTCGGTCGCATCGTGGTCGTCTTGTTGGGGAAGTTGGGGTCGTAGACCTGGATGGACTCGAGCTTGTTCTTGCTGTCGGTCGTGTAGCCGATTGCCAGGATTTGGTGCTTGGCCTTGCCCTCCGTGTCGATCACTCCGAGCGGGGTTGGCTTCCCGGTGTCGATCGACCTGCGTAGCTTGTCGAATTCGGTAGACAATCCCCACCGGAAGAACTCCTTGTCTCGCGAGCCGAAGGGGTTGACCTCTCGCTCCGTCCACTTGTCGAGGTTCGGGAGCAGCGATTGGACCTGTCGGGAGTAGATGTACTTCTGGAGCGCCGTGTTGGTCGCGGGACGGTAGTCTTGCCGTGGGACCGGCTTCCTGGCCAGATAGTAGTCGGTTGCCGTATACACCATGCCGCCGCACAGGCCACCGGTGCGGAGATCGACCTCCTTGACGACGTCGTTCTGGAAGCTGTTGGCGAAATTGAAGCCGTGGATCTTGGGGTCGAAGGGAACGCTGCGGCCACCTGCCGACGCGACGGTGCTCATGAGCCAGAGTGCCGCGCAGGTTCCGATCGTCCCGAGGCTTCGAGCGAACGACCAAAGTCGGCGGGGGCTCGGGGTCCTGCGATGGACCCGACCGGGGGGTGGAGGGAGGTGGTGATTGTGTAGTATCATTTCGAGCATGGCCGATGTCCTTGTTTGCCGGTGAGGAGTTGTCTCCGAGATGGGGTGGTTGAGGTCCGATGTTCGTTCCATATGCATCGCGTGGGTATGCGATCGTGTGGTCGGTATGGAAGAAGTGCGGTGATGAACCCAATCGGAAGCGGTCTGTTCCGATCGCTCCCGTCGGCGGGGTTCGGGCGCCGTGGGTTCTTCTCGATCAGGTGACGCGCGAGGCAGAGCATCGGGCCCATGCCTCGATGCTTTTGCCAAGTCGTCTCTGCGAGGACTATGCGGTCACCGACCGTGCTCGTGTCGGGCCGATGCCCGATCTATGGTGGCGGTGTGACCGGGGGAGCTACGACGATGCCGAGCGGGGGAGCCGCGAGACTCGAGGTCGCGTTCCTTGAAGGATGCGCCGATACCCTGCCGTGGGTCATTCGCGTCATTGTTTGGGCGGCAGTGCGCCTTCGCGAATGATGTCGCCTTGCACTGTGATTCGGCTGCAGCCGGGCCACAGTGGAATCGTACTCAGGATCCATGCGTGGTTGATTCCGCACTGGCGAGAGGTGATGCGTAGGTTGACCACGGCCTCGCCGCCGACCTTGTGCACCTGTGAGTTGAGCTCTTTCGAGAGATCCGTATTGGGCCTGAGGGGGATGGCCGCCCAAGCGATGCCCCATGCCTTGGCCTCGAGGTGTAGCTGTCCCACGACCGTTCGCTCATCGGGGAACAGCACCAATCCGTCCCGACCAAGGACCGTCGGAGACAGAGAGATCGGATACTTGGCCTCATTGAATTGCAGGTTCGTTCGACCCCCGGCGCAGCCGATGAGGATGGCGAGGCCGATGCTCGAGAGGCCGACTTTCATCAGCGGGACCATGGGTCGACGACTCCATTTGTGTTGAGGGGTGGAGTCTGCACCGCGGCGTTGTTTGCACGTGGTGCGGCGGTGGTGCTCGGCGGTGTCGAATGCTCTTGGGTTCCAGGGATTCGGTACCCCACGTGTCCTTTGAGTCGGACTCTAGTGACGATCCAGGCGGCGGAGTAGAAGAACCCGCTGTACGCGTTGACGCGCACATTATCGACTCGGATGATCCGGTCGGTCATACCATTGGCCGCACTACGAAGGTCGGCGTCGACCTTGCCTTCCCCAGTGGAGACGTAGGTGACCGTGGTCGTGTTGTCGGAGGGCGACGTGGATACCGTGAAGGCTCGATCGATCTTGGAATCGAATGTGCTGCCAACCACGTCCCGCGGGGAACCGGTGGCGCCGATCTGGGTGACGGGTCCGAGCGCCACCGGATTGGGAACACGTCCGGCGGTGGCGCTCGAATCGTACGCACACGCGGTCGCGCTGGTTCCGAGGAGGCAAAGGAGCAGAGGGGCCAGGGGTCGCATGCGCGAGGTTCCTTGACGGGTTGTGTGGGAAACCGCTCCGAGGCATGTCGGAGTGGAGGCTGCCTCCGGTTGGGATGGGCGAGCTCGAGAAACGGACCTTGCGAAAGCTTGGTAACGGAGCCGCGGAGGTTGATTGCGGCCAAGTACACCTTCGGCTCTCCCGGCATCCGTGCCATTGGCTGGCCCCGACGCCGGGCGAGTCGACGAGGGCGTGCCCGGTTGCGGGATGCGGCCTACGTCATCGAACCTGTCGCCAGCGGGCTGCGTGCGTGTTGCGCGCAAAGCGGGAACGATCGCCTTCTCACCAAGAACACAGCCGGCACTTGCGTGAGAGGCGTCCGGTCGGCCCTGCGGGTCACTCACGAACGGGCCGTGAGCGCAAACCTTCGCGGTGAGGATGAGGTGCAGCGGTACGAGGTCAGTCTTCGTGGATATCGGGGGGCTCGTGCTCGAGGAGCCTGGCGAGCTTGTCTCGTCCACGCTTGAGGTGGCTGCGGACCGTCGAGGCCGGCATGCCAAGGGCTTCCGCGATCTCGGCGCTGCTCATGTCCTCCCAGTACTTGAGCTCGAGCACGGTCACCTCGGGCAAGGGGAGCTTGCGCAGGGCCTCGAGCAGCTTGCGTTTCTGCTCGAGCTCGCGTTGCATGGTGCTGGGCCCGGGCGCGAGGTCCTCGACGGAGCGGGAGTCGAGCTCTTCCTCGCGAAGCCGATTCTTGTGGATGAAGTGACGTCTGACCACGTTGTATGCGATCCCAAAGAGATAGCCTCGCAGGTTCTCGACGGGGTTCGTTCCCTGAAGGCAGGCGAGGAAGGTCTCTTGGACACGATCCTCGATGTCCTCGGTGACCTTGTTGGCGAAGAAGCGGCGGATGGGACCCCCGTAGCGCGTCTGGATTTCCTTTCCGGCCTTGGCATCTCCCCCACGCCAAGTCGCGAGCAGCTCGTCATCGGGCATCACGCCACCTAGGATACCGCCTGCGGCCCCCTTGAGGGGCCGCAGGTCGGTAGGGAAGCCGGATTCTCGGCTACTGGCTGCCACGGGTCAGTCGTAGTCCTTCACCAGGATGACGTTGACCACCTCGCCCGGCATCTTCTTGGGCTCGTCGGTCAGGTCCATGGCGCCGCGGTCGATGGTGGTGGGGGACTCGTCATCGCCCCCCACGACATCCTCGCCATCGCTGAGCTGCTGCTCCGGGCTCTTGTGCCAGCACGAGATGACGCCGGGCTCCAACTCGGCGCACGCATGGTCGTTCGTTGCGACGCAAGCCATGGCGTCGCTGAGCGCGAAGGAGTCGAGCGCAGGCATGTCGCGGAAGGACTCGAGATCCTCATCGTCCGGCTCAAGGTCGCAGGCCGGGGCCCAGAGGGCCACGGCCAGGGTGAGAGTTGCGAGAAAAGAACGGGGGGTTGGGTGTCGGTGCATGATGTTCGTTCCGGTTGGCTTGGCGCACCACCCCCAGCTCGTTGTGGGTTCGTGCATCGACCAGTGGTCGGTCGTGCACTCCACTCACAGCGACTAGGTGATGGAACGGTGCGGCCTCGCGGGGAACGTTCAGCGGGAGTCCCCAACTGTTGCAGGCGGGGGCAAAAAAGTGGGTCGCCCCAAGCCGTGTGAGGCGAGCGCGTGCTTAGCGTGTCGGACTAAACGGGCTGCAGGACGCCAATTCGCTCAAGAACGTCTGCTAGACGCCGTTCTGCATCAGCGACGTGCCGCGGGTCAAGCGCGTCGCAGGGCTCGGTTCGGCCGTAGATGTCGAGCGCTTGCTCGAGGGCCTGTCGAGCCTCCTCCAGACGCCCCTGCGCCATCAGGGCGCGCGCGAGAAATCGAAGCGTGTGGGCACGCTCGACCTCGGGCCGGTTTCCAAGCCAATGGATGCTCAGAGCTCGCCGGTGCAGCTGTGCGGCTTGGTCGGCATCGCCTTGGGCCAGCAGTAGACGCCCCGCACCATCGAGGGCCGTGAGCATCACCTCGTCGGTGTCGGGGTTGGGCTCATGGCCGTCGAGGATCGTCACCGCCTTGCGGTACGTCTCGATGGCCTCCGCATGGCGTGCGGGTCCCTGTTGCTTCAGGATCCATGCGAGATTGGCTTGCCCCCTGGCCATGAGCGGGTGAGCGCCGCGACCAGCCTGCGTCCAGAATTCGATCGCGCGTCGAGCATGCGTTTCGGCCTCAGCGAGCTGCCCGAGCTCACCCAGCACGGCTCCGAGATTGGCATGAGCATGAGCAAGCCGTTTGGGATCGGGTGGAGCCGACTCGTAGAGCACGTCGAGCACGTGCTGGTAGAGATCGATGACCTCGTCCGACTTGCCCTGGTGATGGAGCACGACGGCGAGGTTGGAGCGAAGCGACGCCGTCGCCTCGTGGTCGATCCCCTGCCAGCTGGCTCGCACCTGGACCGCTCGCCGATAGAGGTCTTCGCTCCGTGTCCATTCACCCTGCCTCTCGGCCGTCGTGGCCCAGCTGTCGAGGATCTCGGCCATCTCGATGTGCCCTGCGCCGCGATACTCCTCGACGAGCTCGGCGGCCTCTGCATAGCGCTTCTCCGCTTCCGGGTACTCACCTCGCGAAGTGCGAACCTGAGCAATCGCGGTGAGCACCTCGGCACGAAGGGCCGGATCGACGTCATACAGATTGGCGAGGAGCTCCGCCCATCGGCCGAGCCACAGGGCGGCCTCGGTGTGCGCGCGTTCGATTCCGACGATGTGAATCCGGCCGGCCAGTGCCTGGATGTGGGGTTCGGCGAAACTCTGAGCCCGGGCGAGGTCGATGGCCATGTGGAAGCTCTGGTCGGCCTCGTCATGATGTCCGTCCCCAACAAGGAGCTTTCCCTGGAGCACGAGGGCGTCGGCCAGCAGTCTCGAGTCCCCGGCTTGCTCGGCTCCCAGGATGATGGCCGCGATGGCTTCGAGACCAGCACGGTACTCCCCATTCATCGCCATCGTTCGGGTGCGCTCCATCTGCTCTCGGAGCTCCTTCGTCTCCGGGAGGAGCTCGGACGGTGTCGACGGCGGAGCTGGAGTCTCGGGGGGAGCCTGGAACCAGAGGGTGCCTGCCATCACCAGGACGAGCCCACGGGTCAGCCAGGGCGTCGTATCGTGGATCCTCCGCCCGCGCTCCAGCGCATCGACCAGATCAGCCATCGAAGGCCAGCGGTCCTCGGGACGAGCCGACAAGCCGCGCCACACGATCCGCCGCAGCCACCGGGGCAGAGGGCGACGACGCGGCGGTGGGGCAGGTGAGTGAAAGGAGCCCCGTGCCATCTGCTCGAGCACGGGCCCCGGGTCGATACCAAACGGAGGCTGGCCCAGCAGGGCCTCGTAGAGGGCCACGCAGAAGCTGAACTGATCGCTGCGGGCGCTGACCTCGCGCCGGTCGAGTTGCTCGGGGGCCATATAGGACCGGGTACCCAACACCCCGCCCGTCCTGGTCAGCCTTCGCCGTGGTGTGGTCCCCGGGCTAGTGAGGCCGAGCCCGGTGTCGGGCGAAGTCTGACCAGTCGGCTCGTGCACATGGTCATCCATCAGGTACGCTAGGCCGAAGTCGAGCACCTTGACCCGTCCGGTCTCGTCGACGACGCAGTTGTTCGGCTTGAAGTCTCGATGCACCAAGCCGACCGCGTGTGCTGCGGCCAGGCCTCGACCCGCTTGGCCGTAGACCTCGATGCATTCGCGCCAAGGGCGAACGCGGCTCTGCCATTGGTCGAGCGTCTTGCCACGCACGAGCTCCATCACGATGAACAGCTGGTCGTCTTGGATATCGCACTCGTGCACCTGGACCACGTTGGGGTGGGATAGCCGCGCAAGGGCCTGCGCCTCTCGGCGCAGGCGTTGTTGGTCTCCACCCGCCCTGACCAGCTTGATCGCGACTCGTCGACCGAGCTCTGGATCGTGCGCTTCGTGGACGATGCCCATGCCGCCCTGGCCAAGCACTTCGCTGAGGACGAAGCGCCGGATCGTGCGGGGCGGCGCCTCGCTCCCAAACAGCCTCGCCCGTACGTCTTCCTTCTGATGGTGATAGTTGAGGCCGCCTGGTTGTACGTTGGCGAGCCTGTCCGCGATCTCTGCATCGTCGAGCATGAGCTACTCGCCTCCGTTCCCGGCCTTGTGTGACTTGTCGCGCAGCCCTGCGGCCCAGTCGTCGAGCTGGGTCAAGGTGCTCTCCAGCACGCGGCGAGAGCTGGCGAGCCGGGCGAGTTGCTTCTGGAGCTCCAGGCGGCCCTTTCGTAGGCCGTTCTTGACCTGTGCCATGGAGAGCCCGAGTACGTTGGCCATTTCGCGCATGGTAGAGCCCTCCCAATAGTGCAGCTCGAGCAGTACCTGGAGGTCCAATGGCAGGCTGCGCAGGGCAGCCAGCAGAAGTTTTTCTTCTTCGTGCTCGCAGATGATCGCCGACGGCGACGCTGCTGGATCGGCGGCCGAGGTACTGGGTAGCGCGGCGTGGTTTCGGGGTCCGTTGAGGTCGCGGTAGTAGTTGCGCAGCACGTTGTTGGCGATGCTTACGACGTAGGTCTTGAAGCTGGCGTTGGCTTCGCCGCGGAAGCGGTGGGGGTGCTCGACGCAGGCAAGGAACGTCTTCTGGATGAGGTCCTCGGGCTGATGGGCCTTGTTGCAGAAGAAGCGTGCGAGCGTGTCGTAGTGACGCTCGAACAACTCCACGCCAGCAGCTTGATCGCCTGCGTGCCAGCGGCGGAGAAGTTCCTCGTCTAACGTCGGTTCAGGAGGGGTGTGATCGAACGGAGCCATAGCGACTCCAGGTAACCGCGGCGGGGTCCCCGTGTACAAGGCGGTTTCGTCCGCGGGGGCACCTTCGGGTAGCGTTGGCGTGGGTATGTTGGGAAGCTCATGGAGTTGCACGGCGTTTGGTGCTGCCGTGTGGAAAAATGCTGCAATCACGGCCTGGCCCTGCGTTACTAGCCCTGCATGAGTACACCCAGCGAGATGATCGAAATGGGGAGCAGCGGAAGCTCGAGCGACGGGGGGATCGGCGAAGCGTTGCGGAGCGCCAAGCCGGACGATGAGGTCTTGCCTCGGCGTTTCGGTGCGTACGTCCTACTCAGTCTGTTGGGCACGGGGGGAATCGGCGCCGTGTACCTTGCCTATGAAGAGGATCTGCACCGAGAGGTTGCGATCAAGCTGCTGCGAGGTCGCGGCGGCGAGAGCCCGAACACGAGCAGGCTGTTGCGAGAGGCCCAAGCCCTGGCCACGCTCGACCATCCCAACGTGGTGAACGTGTTCGCGGTGGGAGAGGTGGATAGTCAGGCGTACGTGGCAATGCAGCGCGTTGAGGGGAGGACCCTGCGGGCATGGCAAGGACAGCGACCACTGCCTGGATGGAGGTCGTGCGTGGAGAAATACCTCCAGGCTGGCCGCGGGCTTGCGGCGGCCCACGAGGCCGGCTTGGTGCATCGAGACTTCAAGCCCGACAACTGCATGGTCGACGACACGGACCGGGTGAGGGTGCTGGACTTCGGGCTCGTACGACGGGGCGGCGGTGAAGAAGACGAGGCCCACGACGACGATGGTGTACTTGACGTGCTCCTGCGGGTACGGACCAAGCCAGAGCAGGCGGTGGCGCTAGAGCAGTCGCTGACCAAGACCGGGACCGTGCTGGGTACCCCGGCTTACATGCCACCCGAGCAGATGGAGGGGAACGAAGCGGATGCCCGCAGCGACCAGTTCAGCTTCTGCGTGTCGCTCTACGAGGCGGTCTATGGTGAGCGGCCATACGAGGGCAGCACGTTCGCTGCGCTGATGCTCGCGACGCAGGGCGGCGAGGTCCGACCGGCGCCCAGGGGCAGCAAGGTCCCGGTCGCGCTACGCAAGGTACTGCTGCGCGGGTTGGTGGCCGATCCGGCCGAACGCTGGCCCTCGATGGCTGACCTGCTCGGCGAGCTCGAGCGGCTGCTCACGCCCCGGGGGTGGCGGGAAGTGGCGGGCGTGGGAGTGGTGCTGGCAGCGATCGCAGGCCTGGTGGCGCTGCAGCAGAGCGGAGTGATCAGCGAGCAGGAAGAGCAGCTCACTGAAAAGGAGGCGCAGCTCCAGCAGCAGGTGGTGGAGCTGCGGCAAGAGAAGGAGCGGGTCGAGCAGGAGAAGCAGCGAGTGAGCGAGCAGCTCAGTGCGCAGAAGGGCTTGCGGGCCACGATGCTGGCGAAGGAGGCCGGCCACGGGCTCGAGGCGGTCGGCCTGGCCGTGGAGGCGTTCGGGGATCTGGATGCGAAGGGCGGCACGGTCTCCCCGGCGGTGTTCACTGGGCTGACGAGCGCGTTGATGGGCGTGCAGGCGGGGATTACTCTGATGGGCCATACCGACAGGGTCGTTGCGGTGGCGTACTCGCCCGATGGGTCCCTTATCGCGACCGCCGCCGGCCGAGAGAGTTCCCTAGACAACTCCGTACGGCTGTGGAACGCGCGCTCGGGGGAGCCCCTGCGGACTTTCGAAGGCCAAGCGGGCCAGGTCTACGCGGTGGCGTTCTCGCCCGATGGTCAGCGACTCGCAACCGCCAGCAAAGACAAGACTGCGCGGGTGTGGAACGCTTCCACCTGCAAGGAAATCACTTCGCTTCTGCACGAAGAACCCGTTCTCGACGTGGCGTTCTCGCCCGATGGTCAGCGACTCGCAACCGCCAGCGGCGATACCATCCGCGTGTGGCACATGGGCTCAGACTCGATCGTGGTGCCGCTGCTCGGCCACACGGACCGCGTGCGTGCAGTGGCGTTCTCGCCCGATGGCACGCAGCTCGCGAGTGCCAGCGAAGACCAGACCGCCCGGGTGTGGGACACCCACTCGGGGGTGCCCCTGCGAACACTCGAAGGCCATACCGACAAGGTCTACGCAGTGGCATTCTCGCCTGACGGCACACACATCGCAACTGGTAGCCGTGACCAGACAGCGCGCTCGTGGGACGTGGCCACGGGCAAGCAAGTCAATTCGTTCCCGCATGACGAGGTCGTCTACGCGGCAGCTTTCTCTCCCGATGGCAAGCAACTCGCGACCGGCACCTTCGACGATGATGCGGCCCACCTGTGGAGTGCTATCACGGGCAGTAGGCTCACCGACTTCCGGCACGAAGGCCCGGTGGTCGACGTGGCGTTCTCGCCCGACGGCACGCAGCTCGCGACCGCGAGTTGGGACGGTACCGCTCGTTCGTGGAATGTCGCCCCCAGTGGAGGCATCACGGCCCTCAAGGGCCACTCGAGCCGTGTCGACGCAGTAGCGTTCTCGCCGGACGGGGCTCGTATCGCCACCGGCAGCGGGGACGGCACGGCTCGTGTGTGGGCTCGTTCCGGCCGCCCGCTCGCAGTGCTGCGAGGTCACAGGCTCGATGTTCTTGCAGTGGCATTCTCGCCCGATGGGACTCGCATCGCGACGGCCAGCTGGGACGGTACCGTTCGGCTTTGGGACGTCGACTCCGGTGCGTGGGAACGGACCTTCGAGGGGCACATGGGCCCGGTCTACACGGTAGCGTTCTCGCCCAACGGTGCTCGCCTGCTGACCGCGAGTGCAGACGGAACGGCCCGCGTGTGGAACGCCTCCACCGGCGAAGAGCTCTGCTCTCTGGCGCACGAGGGTCCCGTGGTCGACGCAACTTTCGCGCCCAAAGGCGAGCGACTTCTGACCGTTGGCGCAGACGACACAGCCCACCTTTGGAACGTGGCCACCGGCCAACCGATCACCACATTCCCGTACGAGGGTCCCGTGACGGCCGTGGCCTTCTCCGCCAATGGCAAGACCATCGCGGCGGCCACCAAGAACTACTCCGTTCGCTCTTGGGACGCCGACTCCGGGGCACCAGGCCCGACCTTCAAGGGCCACACGGCCGCCGTCCTGGTGGTGGTGTTCTCAGCAGACGGCAAGCGCATCGCCACCGCCAGCGAAGACCGTACGGCTCGGGTGTGGGACGCCTCCACTGGTGTGGAGCTCATCGCGTTCCCCCACGAGCGCGCCGTCCTTGACGTGGCGTTCTCGCCCGACGGCACTGGCATCGCGACCGCCAGCGCGGAGAAGGTCGCGCAGTTGTGGACGCTCGAGCCTCGCCCTTGGTTCGCGTGGGGATGCTCGGTCCTCGACCAAAGGCAAGCGCACACTGACACCACCCGTGGTGTGTGCTCACCGACTACTCCCGATGCCACGACCATGGAGTTCGAGTCGTCCAGGTCGCTTGCCGAGCCGGTGGTCTCGACCGCGGAGGACGTCGATGCCCAGGAGGTCATCATGGTGCACGGTGTGGAACTGGTGCTGATTCCGGGGGGTACGTTCACGATGGGCTCCCCCGAGGGCGTGGGGGCGGATAGCGAACGACCGCAGCACGAGGTCACGCTGGACAGCTTCTACCTGGCGCGGACGGAGGTGACGCACGCTCAGTATGCCCTGTACTTGGAGGCGAACCCCATGGCGAAGAAACCAAGATCCTGGGAGGACGAGCGCTACAACCAGCCCGAGCAACCAGTCGGCGGGGTATCGTGGCACGACGCAAAGGCGTACTGCGACTGGGCGGGGCTGGTGCTGCCAACGGAGGCGCAGTGGGAGTACGCAGCGCGAGCGGGGACGACGACGGCCTACTGGTTCGGGGACGGGGACGACCTGGAGGATCTGGAGCGCTTTGGCTGGTACCGATCCAACTCGGGGGACGTATTGCACTCGGCGGAACGCCCGCATTCGGTGGGGACCAAGGGCGCCAATGCGTATGGGCTCTACGACGTGTCCGGCAACGCAGTTGAGTGGGTCCTCGATGCCTACGGTAGCTACACAACCAGTCCTCGTTCTGGAGACGGCTTGAGAGTCGAGCCTGTCGGCGATCGGTCCCGGGTCCTCCGCGGCAGCAGCTTCAACAACGAGGCCCGCCTCGCGCGGTCGGGCGGCCGGGCCGAAGCCCAGCCCAGCCTCGCCGGCGTCTCCGCGGGTTTTCGGCCGGCCAAGAGTCATCCCTAATAAAGAGGCCGCGATGCTCATGAGGATGCGCGCCGCTTGGCACTGCGGTACGATTCCGCCCTGTATGAGTCCATCTGGTGAAGTGAGCGGGAGTAGCAGCAGTCCGAGCGAGGGGTGGGTCGGAGAGGCGTTGCGGAGCGCTAGGCCGAAAGTGGAGGTCTTCCCCCGGCGGTTCGGCGGGTACGTGTTGCTCGGTCTGTTGGGGAAGGGAGGCATCGGTGCCGTGTACCTTGCCTATGAAACGGAGTTGCACCGAGAGGTCGCGATCAAGTTGTTGCAAGATCGTGGTGGCGAGGGCCCGAAGATGAACCGGCTGTTGCGGGAAGCCCAGGCCCTGGCCACGCTCGATCATCCCAACGTCGTGAACGTGTTCGCGGTGGGAGAGGTAGATGGCCAAGCGTACGTCGCAATGCAGCGGGTCGAAGGGAGGACCCTACGGGCATGGCAGGGGCAGCAACCGCGTCCAGGGTGGCGGTCGTGCGTAGAGATGTATCTCCAGGCAGGCAGCGGGCTTGCGGCGGCGCACGACGCTGGCTTGGTGCATCGGGACTTCAAGCCCGACAACTGCATGATCGATGACAAGCAGCGTGTGCGAGTGCTGGACTTCGGGCTGGTGCGGAGAGGGACCGATGAAGAGGATGCCGTCAAGCCGCCGGATGTGCTTCAGCGGGCACGGACCGAACCGCGGCAGTCGGTGGCGCTGGACCAATCGCTGACCGATACGGGGGCGGTGTTGGGGACGCCGGGCTACATGTCACCGGAGCAGATGGAGGGGAAGGAGGTCGATGCGCGCAGCGACCAGTTCAGCTTCTGTGCGTCACTGTATGAGGCAGTATATGGTGAACGGCCGTTCGAAGGTAGGACGGTGAGCGAACTAGCAACGGCGATTCTCGATGGGCATGTTCGATCTGGGTTGCCGGCAGGGGGTGCGGTTCCGGAGCGGTTGCGGAGGATCGTGCTGCGAGGATTGGCGGCGGAGCCGAGAGAGCGTTGGGCGTCGATGGAGATGCTGCTCGTGGAGTTGCGACGGTTGGTGGCTCCGAGTACGCGGCGATGGCTGGCACTGGGGGTGGCGGGAGGAATGATGGCAATCGGGTTGGGTATTGCACAATACGCAGAGGTGGGGTTTCGTTGCGAGGGGGCCGAGGCGCAGCTCGAAGGGGTGTGGGACGAGACGCGCAAGCAGGAGGTAGAGGCCGCTATCCTTGGCACGGACCTGATCTATGCACCAGGCACCTGGGACCGCGTGAAATGGCGGTTGGACGACTACGCCGAGGACTGGACCACCAAGCACACCGAGGTATGCGAAGCGACTCGGGTGAGCGAGGAGCAGACCGAGGATGCTATGACCCTGCGGATGGGGTGTCTGCACGACCGCAAGGAGACCTTACGCGCCACGGTGGGCGTGCTCGCCGACGCAGACGCCACGGTGGTCGAGAATGCGATCGAGCTGGTGATCGGCCTGCCGGGGCTTGCGCGGTGCGACGATCTGGAAGCGCTGAGTGCCGATGTCCCGCCACCTGAAGACCCAGAGGTGGCACGAGAAGTAGAGGAAATGGGGGGGCGATTGAAGGAACTCTACGCAGAAGAGGAAGCCGGCCGGTACATCGACGCGCTGGAGCAGGTAGGGTCAGTGGTGGAACGAGCGGAGAAGCTGGGGTACGGGCCGCTCGTGGCTGAGGCCAAGCTCCGTCGAGGATCGTTGCGACAGGACAACGGCGGGTATGTCGAGGCAGAGCGGGACCTGTTGGATGCCCACGAAATAGCGATGGAGCATCGGTATGACGAGGTGGCGCTCGATACGATACAGGGGCTGACCGTCGTAGTGGGCACCGACCAAGAGCGACATACAGAAGGGCGCGTGTGGGGACTGGCAGCATTGGCCCAGGCCAAGCGCAGCAGAGAGAACGTGGACCTTGCCGACAGCCTGACCAACCTTGGTGGGGTGCTCCGCGTCCAAGGGGAGTACGAGGAAGCCAAGCTCCACCACGGGCAGGCACTGCGGATTTGGGAAAGGGCGGTGGGAGCCGACCATCCCAACGTAGCCACCGTCTTGAACAACCTGGGCAACGTGCTCATGGACCAAGGGGAGTACGAGCAGGCCAAACTGCATCATGGGCGAGCGTTGCAGATATGGCAGAAGGCGCTAGGGGCTGAGCATCCGAAGGTTGCCCAAAGTCTGGGGCACTTGGGCATCGTGCTTCATGCCCTAGGGGAGTACGAGGAAGCCAAGTCCTACCACCAGCAAGCATTGCTGATACGGGAGAAGACGCTGGGAGTCGACCATCCTCACGTAGCCATGTCCCTGGATAACCTGGGCATCGTGTACCGGGATCAAGGGGAAATCGAACAGGCCAAGTCTTGTCACGAGCGATCGTTGCGGATAAAAGAGAAGGCGCTGGGAGCCAACCATCCCAGCCTTGCTGTGAGCCTCGTCAACCTGGGCGTCGTGCTCCAAGATCAAGGGCAGCACGAGCAGGCCAAGCTCTACCTGGAGCGAGCATTGCGGATCGATGAAAAAGCACTGGGATCTGAGCATCCCAACGTGGCAGTAAGCCTCGCCAACCTGGGCCGCGTGGCCGCGGACCAGGGGGAGTACGAGCAGGCCAGGCTCCACATGGAGCGAGCATTGCGGATAAATGAAAAAACGTTGGGAGCCGATCATTCCCAAGTGGCCCTCAGCCACAACAACCTCGGCAGTGTACTCCATGCGCAAGGGGAGTACGAACAGGCCGAACTTCACCTGGAGCAAGCGTTGCGGATAAATGAAAAAGCATTGGGAGCCAATCATCCCCAGGTGGCCCTCAGTCATAATAATCTGGGCGTCATGGATAATATTCAAGGGAAATACGAGCAGGCTGTGCTTCACCACGAACAAGCATTGCGGATATGGGAGAAGACGCTGGGAACCGATCACCTCCAAGTGGCCTACAGCCTGCTCAACCTGAGCAACGCGTTCTGTTCGAATGGGGAGTGCGAGAAGGCCAAGCCTCACTACGAGCGAGCATTACGGATAATAGAAAAAGCTCTGGGAGCCGACCACCCTGATGTGTTCTCCCCGCTTGTTGGTTTGGCCAATGTCGCGCTGGCCGACAAGGACTTTGACGCCGCCCGATTCCATGCCGAGCGTGCGGTCTCGATCTGCGATACAAACAAGGTGGCACCAGAAGAGCTCGCCGAGGCTCGCTTCGTACTCGCCCGCGCGCTGTGGGGCAGCCGGAGCGAGCGGGTACGTGCACTGTCATTGGCCGAGAAGGCGCGAAATGCCTACGCCGAAGTCGGCATGGTCGAAGCCACTCACCTTGCCGAGGTTGAGCAGTGGCTCCGCGAGCACCGCGTGCGCTGATCCTCTTACACGATGCCGGCGTGCTGCTCATTAGCCGAGGTCGACCCGGTGGAGTACTTTACCGACGTTTTGCCTCGCCTCGGCGGTCGGCATTGTGGCGTTGAGCTGCCGGACGCCGGACCTGATGCCAGCGCCCTGGAAGGCATTGCGCATCTCGCCGCCGCGGAGTAGGTAGATGCGGTTGTTGTTAAACACCTACCAGGGAGAACTCCGGACGCCTGAGGGGGGTACCCGTTCGGCGAATCACGACGCGGGACGCTGAACGGGTACGTTATCGAGCATGGGTCTCACTGTCGTCCGATTCCCGCCCCGTCGGTTCCGTTGGGATCCATGGTGGCTTCGCCCATGGCGCGTGGGGACGAAATGGGCGTGGATGGAAGAGTATCCGCCGCGACGTGTCGAGTGCGAGGGGGATGTACAGGGTGGGGATGGGGGAGGTCGAGGGCTCGATGCCGACGTTCGCGTTGTTCGTCGAGACTTCCGTGGCCATGAACAACGGGCAAGTCTTGCGGGGAGACGTGGCAAGCCCGTGCCGTGGTCCGCGCGAGGAGGGACACGGGTGGTCAAGATGGTCCGCCGGCGGCCACCCGTAGAGGGAGATCTACATCTCCGCCGCGAGCGCGGCGGGCATCCTGTCGCCCCCTACGATGTCACTGTCCTCCGCCTCGAACGCTGCCCGTTCCTACCCGCATGACTAAGCGAACCCTCGCCCCCTCCCCATCCCGCGCTATGCTTCCCCCGCCAACACCGCGTTACCCGGAAAGCACTCAGGTAACGCCATGACCGTCCGACGAAGCCATCGAGGACGCTGGATGATCGACATCCAAATCACCATGCCCGACGGGTCCATCACCCGCATCCGCAAGGTCAGCCCCGTGCCGACCCGCCGCGGTGCGGAGAACTACGAGCGAGAGGTCCGCGCGGCCTTGCTCGATGGGGTCCGCAGCAGCAAGGAGGACAACCAGCCCGTGGTGCCGACGCTCGCGTCGTTCGCCACGTACTTCATCGACACCTACGCCACCACCAACAACCGACCCAGCACCGTCCGTGAAAAACGGCGCACGCTCGGCCGGGGCATGCTCGCCCAGCTCGGGCGGCTACGCCTCGATCAGATCGGCCCCCGTCAGCTCGAAGCCTTCAAGGCCCGGCGCAAGAAGGACGGGGTTTCGAACAAGACGATCAACGAGGAGCTCGCCATCCTTTCCAAGATCCTCGGGTACGCCGAGGAGATCGGGGAGCTGACCACGCCGCCTCCGAAGATCCGCCGCCTCAAGGTCCAAAAGCCGTCGTTCGACTTCCTCGACTTCGACGAAGCGATCCGGCTCGAGGACGCGGCTCGGGAGGCACCCGCCCCTTGGCGGGCGATGATCCCGTTCGCCCTGTGGAGCGGGCTTCGGATCGGCGAGCTGCGGGCCCTTCGCTGGGATGACCTCGACTCCGTGACCGGCGTGCTCCACGTCCGTCGCGCGGTCGATGACGCGGGCGACTTGCAGCCGCCCAAGAGCGGCCAGCCTCGGGTGGTTGACCTACCCCAGAAGGCGGTCGACTTGCTGCGAGAGCACCGGCACGAGCACGGCCCGTACGTGTTCTGCCATGAGGACGGGGAGATGCTGCAGCGCTGGCAGTGCCTGCCCAAGTCGACCGAGCCCGAGGGCGACAGCCCACTCGTCGAGGTCGCCCGCAAGGCAGGCCTTCGGCGGATCGGCTGGCACACGCTTCGGCACACCTACGCGTCGCACTTGACGATGCTCGGCGCCAAGCCTGCCGAGGTTCAGGAGCTGCTCGGCCACGAGTCGCTCACGATGACGATGAGGTACACGCACCTCTCGCCAAGCGCCCGCCGGGCGGCGGCCAAGCTGCTCGACGCGGCACCGACGCGGCACCATAGCGGCACCGCGAGATCGCCCAAAGACGTAACTTGATGAAATTTCTAATATAATTCAGCGGAGGCGCACAGGAATCGAACCTGACCTCAGGGGGGTGGCGTGACTCGACGGGACGAGCACTTGGCCGCCACCTTCCTGGATTTCTTCGAGTTTTGGCGCGGGCGGGGGAGGGCCGGGATCGGCTCGGATCCTCGCTCGCGCGACAGATTGCCGGCAATGGTTGGGGGTCGTGGGCGGTCCCGGAGAGCAGGGCAGGGGCGCAGGATCGGTGGTTCCACGAGGGGCCCGGACGTGGGATCAAGGATCAAGGCCAGAGATCGCGGGGTCACGAGCTGCGCCACGCCAGCGTGAGGGCCAGCGAGCCGCCGAGGAACGCCTCGATGTCGCGGACCGTGGCGATGGTCGCAGGCACAAGGCACAAGGGCTACCGACGTACCATCTCAAATCCGATGCCCCGGACCCAGACGACGTCGGGATGGTCGAGCAGAGCCATCGTAGCGGTGCTCGACTCATGGTCGGCGCTCATGCGTCGATCATCGGCGAGGGGACGCATCGGGCTGACTATGGCGCTGCTTGCCGCGTGTCGCGTTGGCATCGCGCAGCCCGAACCCATCGCGACCGAGCCGCATGGTGCGGTCACGAGCCCCGCAAGCACGGACCAGCCCTCCCTCGTCGTCGAGCCCGATGACGCGACGGATCGCCCTGCGGACGACGGCGCACCCGTTGCCGTCGCCGCCTCCGAGCCCTTGGTGGTGCTCGAGCCCGATACACGCTGGCCGGTGGCGACGATGGTCGAGGCTGGATCGGTGCCATCGATCACGGGCTTGTCGTCTACGACGACACGGGCGAGGTTCAGCGCTTCGAGGGAGCGGCCTTTGGCGACGAGCAGCTTGCCGCGATCCCCTACGGCCGCTGGGTCGTTGGTGCACGCATCCTCGATATCGACGGCCGCGTTCGCTTCGACGGCTACTCGTGGTGCAACCACCTCGGCCGCTTCGCCACCTGCCGAGCCGGCGGCTGGATCGCGATCGGAACGTCGTGGTACCGCGCCCGCACGACGGTCGCGATCGATCTTGACCGCATCGAAGTCTACGCGCCAGACGGTATCCGACACGCTCGCATCGACCTGGACGATATTCCGACCAGCCTGTCTTGGAGCCCGAAGGGCGACTCGCTGTTCGTGGCGATCCCGGGTAACGAGTCCGAGTCTTGGGTGATCCGCTACGTCGCAAGGGGTTGAGCAACGCTCGGGTGAGAGCGCGGTGGCCGTCGAGCGCCTCCGTCTCTCCACGTTCTGCGACCACCTCGTCCATCACGAGCAGCTTCGACCCGCCCCCGAGTGATCGCGTAGGTCCGGTTCCGACGGTGGCCCGATTGATCGCCGCGGGACGTCGTGGCTACGCGCGCTCCAAGATCACCCAGCCCAACTGGCGAATGATCTCGTCGATTCGATCCCTGCTCACTCCATGGGTCCGCAGCCTCATGGTCGACTTGCCGGTCCCATACCGAGCAATGTCGAGGAAGAGGTCTTCAGTCGTGATCCGGTGTTCCGACGTGGCGAGCGGAGACAGTTGCTCGAGGGCCGTGTCCACGCACGGCGAGAACGAACGTATGCCACCAAGAGCCCCCGCGTCGGTATCGAGGCTAGTGGGGATCGAGTCCTCGACCGCCGCCGGTGGCAACTGCTCGAATAGGCGTGGCATGGGCTCGGGGCTCAGGCGCCGAATCGCCGCGAACAACGTGGTGGTGGAGATGTAGTCCTTGCCGCCCCGAAGCGCGGCCGTCGCCGCCAGCATGAACGCATCCTGGAGATCCGCGTCGAGCCGGTTCCAGACCAGCTCGAAGAGGGGATGTGCGGCGCCCTCCTGCCGAGCGCGGTGCTCCGCTTCGACGCGAGGAGGAGAATCTGGAGGGTGGACATCGTAGGCCGGACGAGCCGAACGACTGACAGGAGCGCGCCAGCACGCCTCGAGTGCGTCCAAGAGCGCCCGTGCCGTGGCTGGACGCTGCTTGGGATCGCGCGCGAGGGTGCAGGTGACGATCCGGTCCAGGCCCGGGGAAATCTCCCCCCGAAGGGCGCGCGGAGACGGGAAGATCCCCGCCAGAATCCTACGCACGAGCGTGTCCAGCCCTTCCTCGTGATGGAGTTGGAACGGGAGCCGACCCGTGAGCATCTGATAGAGTACGACCCCCGTCGAGTACACGTCGGTGGACTCCGAAGCGGTCGCTCCCGTCGATACCAAGAGCTCGGGCGCCATGTAGAGCGGGGTGCCCAGCGTTGTGCCCCGCGCGGTCAGCCGCAGCGAACCCTTCGCCAGGCCGAAGTCCAGCAGCTTCACCTCGTCCGATCCCCGCTGCACGAAGATGTTGGCGGGCTTGATGTCGCGGTGAAGGATGCCGAAGCCATGAACCTCGGTGAGACCTCGGGTGAGCCCCATGGCGACTCGGCGAAAGCTCCCGAACTCCAGCGGCCCTGCGACGCGCAGTCGATCGTGGAGGGTCTCCCCATTCAGGTACTCCATCACGAGGAACGGCAGGCCGGCGTGCTCGCCACAGTCATACACACGGACCAGGTGCTCCCCGCGTAACCTGGCCATGACGATCGCCTCCTGACGAAAGCGCTCGCGAAGTTCATCGTCGTCGGCCAAGTGAGGGTGCAAGACCTTGATTGCGTCTTCTCGCCTCAGCCCTCGATGCCACGCCCCATAGACCACACCGAAGGTCCCCTTCCCCAGGACGCTCCTGAGCTCCCATATCTCGCGCACCACGGTACCCAGGCGCGGGACCTCGAATAGCCTGCCATCGACTCGTGCTCCGGACCCCGACGGTGTGTCGGTCGCCGCCCATGGGTCGGCCTCCCTGGGCTGGC
This sequence comes from Paraliomyxa miuraensis, assembly GCF_026337845.1. GTDB lineage: Bacteria > Myxococcota_A > Polyangia > Nannocystales > Nannocystaceae > Paraliomyxa > Paraliomyxa miuraensis. Next base: position 51,780 of record NZ_JAOVZF010000125.1, read on the forward strand.
CGGGAGCTCGTCTGCACATGATCTCGACGAGGCGCTCAAGGTTTTTGCCGACGACGTCGTGGGGATCTTCCTCGCGCGACATGAGCAGGATCGATGGTAACTTGGCTCGGTCGGTCACGGTGCGAGAACAGCACCACGAAGCCCACCGGCGGCCAAGCGGGCTCACGTTCGAACGGCGGTCGTGGCAGGCTCGCAGCGGGCAATGCCGCCGACGATGAGTCTGGCAGCAGGTTCTGGCCCAGCAGGCTCGCGATCATCACCACCACGAGCGGGCCCACGTGTCGGCCGTCGACCACGTAGGCCCCCATATCGTGGGCCTCGGTGCCCGCAGCGGCCACGCCGTCGCGCGCGCCGCGTATTCCGGTAGCGTTGGGTGACGCAATGACCGACGACACCGCAGACGAGACGTGGGAGCAGATCCAAAGGCCCCGCCGCGGTCGATCGAGGCATCGACAAGAGGTCAGCGCGATTTCCCTTCCTCAGCAGGAGGATCTGAGCAAGGTCGTTCGAGTTGTCGAGTTGGCCCACCTCGATGATGTGAGTCTCGGCCGAGCTATCGCTAGCCTGGGGGCACGTCCCAAGCAGGAGGCGACAGCTCGCAACGTCATGTACTACCGCCGCAACGCGAGGCTCCTTCGTCTGACAGACGACAACGACGTCCCCACGCCCGCCGGCCGAGCCTTGCTGCGTCTCGACCCGGACGAGAAGATCATGCGACTGTCGCACGCCTTCGAGGGCTCTGACGTCGGCCGGGCCTGGATGCAGTGGGCCAGGGTGACGCGTCTAGAGCAGCTTGAGCCGGGGAGCGCACCCGCATTCGTGACGTACATCCGCGAGCAGCAGGGCCAGAGCGACAACGCGACTTGGAAGCGACGAACGACGACCCTTCGTCTCTGGTGCGAGCGATTTCAGCAGTGCCGGCGTCAGCACGACGGACTTCTCAAGGACCCGCCGCACCGTGAGTCCCCGCTCCCCACACCACCGCACGCGACAACGGCCGTGCTGGATCGCGGGACTGCCCTGACGGTGGTGCGGGCGTTGTCGAAGGGAGCTTCGCACGTCGACGTCGCCACAGCCTATTTCAGTCTGCACGGCTACCACGACCTGATGTCGCAGTTGGAGCGCGCCGACCTTCGTCTGCTGATCGGGGCCAACGACCAGGCACGCGACCAACTCGCGGAGTTACTTCGGGTTTTTGCGGCTAGTCTCGAGGCAAACTTCGAGCTGAGCCTGGCGCAGATGCGAGGGATCGCCGTTCGCCTCCACCGTCAGTTGGTGCGTGGTCGCGTCCGGGTTCGCTATTTTGAGCCGAGGGAGTTGGAGAGCCTCCACGCCAAGGTCTTCATCTTCGATCGAAACCGGGCATACGTGACTTCCTCAAACCTCACCTCGGGTGGACTGCGGACCAATATCGAGTGCGGATATCAGGTCATGGATGCGGACGAAGCAGGGTATCTTCACGGCCGTTTCGAGCACTACTTCGAGCGGGCACGGCCGCTGAGCGAACCAATCATTGCCAAGATCGAGCGCTCGTGGGCCTTCTGGGGGTTTGGCGATCCTCACCTGGTGTTCTTGAAGATCCTCGACACGCTCTTTGGCCACCTTCCGAGGGTTAAACGTATTCGCTACGATCTCGCCGAGTTCCAGCGCGCGATCGTGGCGACCCTGCTTGCCCGGTTGGAGAGTCGGCGGCGGCTGATGCTGATCGCACCGACTGGAATGGGCAAGACGATCATGGCGGGCTATGTCGCGCGCGCCTTGATGGAGCGAGGAGAGATTGGCCGAGTCGTGATTGCCTGCAAGAACGGCTCGATATTCGAGATGTGGCAAGAGGCGCTGCGTAGCTTCGGCATCTCCGCGGATAGGGTTCGGGTCTACGATCTGGAGCGGACCCGAGACGGTGGAGAGCCAGGGGAAGGGAGCAGCGACGACCTTACTTCGCTTTTTCGTTCGCTCGACGAGCGCGACCTCATCATCGTGGACGAGTGCCATCACTTCCGGCGCCGCGCCGCGAAACGTCAGGTAGCTCTCGGGAGGTTCCTGGCCGGTCCTCGCCCCGACGTGACGGGGCCGAGGGCGCTGTTGATGACGGCTACACCCATCAGCACCGGGCTCAAGAACCTCCAGACCCTCGCGTCGCTCGTCGGGGACGACTCCATCGAGGCGCTTGGGGACGTCGCGGTCGCGGACGGGATTGTCAATATCGCCCTGGGGCCGATTCTGCGCGACTTCGGTGTCGAGGAGGGACGATGGATCCGTCTGCGCTTCGGCGAAGTGTGGCGCTACTTTCCTCATGTAGAAGTGCGCACGGTTCACTATCGATCCTGTATGAGCACCATTTTCAGGGCGCTGGCCGACATGGACTTCTCGCTAGCGCGGGATAGTCAGGACTATGCATGGTTGGGGGTCGGGGATGACGACGTCGAGGATCTCGGCGGCCGTCACGGCGTGATCCGTGCCCTGCTCGCTCGCCGCGCGGAGAGCAGCCCGAGCGCATTCTCCCGCACACTCGAGTCCCTGCGGCAAGGGCTGGCCCAGCATCGCTTGCGGCCGGTCGATCGTCCTCGATTCGAGGCGCAGCTCGATGAACTGGTCGCTTCCATGCGAGCCGTCGACATCCGAAAGGATCCCAAGCTCCACGAGCTAATGGACTTGATACGACGTCGAAGGCCGGGGGACAAGATTCTGATCTTCACGGAGTATCGTGCCACTGCCGAGCTGCTGCACGACGCGATTGGCGAATTGGTTGAGCCGCGCCTCGTCGGCCTCATCACGGGCGAGCTGAGCAACGCCGACCGCAAGTCTCTCTTTCGCCGATTTGCCCCGATGGCTCAGCGGGTCGAGGAGCCTCTGGCGGGTGCTTCGGTGGAGATTCTGGTCGCGACAGACGCGATCGCGGAGGGAGAGAACCTCCAGGATGCGAGAATCGTTATCAACTACGATGTGAGTTGGACTCCGCTACGTCTGATCCAGCGGGTCGGCCGGGTCGATCGGTTCACGACCCACAAGCGTTGGGTCAAGGTCCGCAATTTCTTCCCGGGAGATGATTGCTACGAGCAGATCGTGGATCTCTGGGGCCGCCTCGAAGAACGTGCGTCTCAGCAAGAGATGTTCTCTGGAACGAACGTCGTGGGGAATCGGGTGCGGCGCTCGACGGAGCTGGCGCAAGCCGACATCGAGCTAATGGAGACCCTGTACCGGGGCGAGCTGGACACCAAGGGGCTGTACGAGCAGGCCACGGCGCAGATGCCTCCCACCACGCTCTTCGAGCGCTTGTGGAGCGCGGACGTGGATGCCCTTGAGCGGGCGAGGGCGCTGCCCGATGGTATCCAGGCGCGGATCGCAGGGGACCGACCCGGGCTCTATGTGCTGCTGAGGCACGAGGGGCGAGCCACCTCGTTGTTTCGCCCGGAGGGGGAGTTGGCCTGGCGAGAGGCCCCCCGCGAATGCTCCCATGAGCAACTGCTCATGGAAATACGTGTGAAGCCCGGGAGCCCGGTGCTCGACCCGCGGACGCCATTAGACGCAGAGGTCGACGCGCTGGTGCGCTCATGGCTCGATGCACGAGCGCTGGCTGGTCGGCGCCTGCGAGTGCTCGCCGCGTTCGAGATCTGCCACCGTTGATGGTCTTGACCGAAACCAGCCATGGACGCTGCGCCATGGGTCAGCTCCCTCCGGTGCGGTACGGACGGCGGATCTCGTCGAGGTACTCCCGGCTACCGGAGGGCAGCTCGAGCACGCCGTGCTCGTTGCGTAGGGCCTGTGTCCACCACATCCCGTGCTCACGGGCAGCGGCCGATCACAGGGGGGCGCTGGTCGAGGAAGTAGCGGATGAGCGCGGGGTTGGTCAGGTCGCAGTTGGTGTTGAGGAGGGAGCGGTCGACGAATGCGTCGAGCTCGGGGTAGCGCTCGAGACTCGGGCGCTCGTTTTGGGCGAAGTTGAGTCGGTAGGCGACCCCGGGCTCGTAGTCCTTGCTCGCATGGAAGACGAACCCATCACGGGCGAGCCACCGTCCCCGCCATCGAGACCGATGATGGGCCGATCGTGGGTGCCGACCCGCAGGCCCAGGGCCAGCGGATCGGGAGCATCGGGGGGCTTGTGGAAGACGTCCGGCTCGTCCTCGAGCATCATGAACAAGGACTTGCTGAACGTCCCCATCCCGAGGGCAGGGTGACACGAATCCGGGGGGCCGGCGAGCGTCGATAGTGGCCGGTGTGGTGCAGGCGGTGGACCGCGAGCGCAGCCTCGATGTCCGTCCACGTGGGTTTCCAGCGGAAGCCGGCGGACAGGAAGTGAGCGGCCGCGAGGACCAGCCCGGAGCTCGAGGGCTGATGGGAAAGGCCGAGGCCGCCGACGGCGGCGCGGAGCTCAAGGTCGGCGTCGTCCTCGTCGCGGCGGCCTTCGTCGTTGAAGGTCACGAGCGATGCATGAGGACGGATGCCCATCATGGAGGCGATTGTCACCCTCGCCGCCCAGCCGCTGAGGAGGTGTGTTGCGGTGCTTGCACAGGCCCAGGGACTTCCATCCTCTGGACCTCGAGCAAGCGTCGGTTCACAGTGACCTCGTTAGTTGTAGCTCTTCCAACTCGAGTCGGTCGCGGGCAGCCATACCGACTCCGGAACCGTCGGCGAGTCCACCCACTGATTGAATGCCAGCGATTGGAGCCGCGAGGACAGGAAGCGGTTGTAGTCCCTGACCTTGAGCTGGCTGCAGTGCCACCCGTCGGTGCTCACGTTGGCGATCTGGCCCTGCAGGAACTTGTCCTGGGTTGTCCCAGCGACGTAGGCACCGAGGTTCATCAGATAATAGAACACACTGGTCGTATTTCGGTTGAGATCGTCCACGCCAGGATTGTCCATGATGAAGGTCTCGATATACTCCGGGCCGACGTTGGTGTCCCACCTTCCCGTGAACCGGATCGCCCCCTTGGCATCGGTCCCCGCGTCCGGGATGTTCGAGGTCAGTGCGTCCAGCCGAACGAGCTTCTGACCCACCCCGGGAGCAACGTAGCCCGTGGGATTGACGCTTCCGACGGGGTCGTTCTCGGCCACGAGGTCGCCGATGGATGCCTGGAATTCCCGGAATTCCGCCTCGATCTCCTCCTCCGTCGGCTCGTGGTCGAAGACGGCGACGTGGAAGGGACGCAGACCATCCTGTTCTTCGGCGAGTGACTCCTCGTCGTGTTCGTGGAGGAAGGCGAGATCATCGTCCAGCGGTTCTTCCGCACAGGCCGAGAGGAAGGTGGAGAGGACTGCGATGGTGGTCAGGGTGTCGCGCGCGCTCATGATGGTCTCCATTCGAGCCCCGGTCCGGGGCCTTGGTGAGGATCGTCGTGGTCGAGGTCCAAACCTCCGACGATCTGACACACGAGATGTCGTTGCCAACCAACGATCGCCACCACGGCACCAAGCCAGAACACCCACGCCGACACCGCCACGACCCAACGGCCAGTGCCGCCATGCCCGCGCCGAGGTGCTCGACCGACCGGCACGTTGAGCGTTTGCAGACCCGTCAGCGCGTCGTGGTGAAGGCGCCGCGGGTCCACACTGAATTCTGAGGGCAAGGGCCAGGTTGGATCCATTCCGTCACCTGCGCCCTTCTTCCTCTTCCACTTCATCCAGCCCAGGCGGTTCGTCGTCGAGCAGCTCCGCCGCCGCCCTCCGGGCGATCGGCGACAGGTGGGTGTACCGATTCGTCATCGACATCGACGCGTGGCCGAGTAGCTCCTGCACCTCCACCGGCTTGGCGCCCTTCATCATCAGATGCGACGCATAGGTGTGCCTCAAACCATGCCAACCGATCGGGCGCAGCCCGGCCTTGCGGCACACCTTCGCCAGCGGCCCGTCGTCCCTGACCGCCTTGGATTTCGACTCGCAGTCTCGAGTGCGGAGAATCAGCCCGTTCTCGCGGCAGAACACGTAGTCGCCGCGCAGGTGCTTGTGCTCCTTGAGCAACCGGGCCGCCTTGCGCGGTAGCTCGACGATCCGCGGGTCCCCGTCCTTGGGCGGGTGCAGCACGTCCTGGTCATCGGCTGCATGCCGCACGTGCAGGTGCCGAGCCACGAGGTCGACATCATTCCACTTCAAGGCTCGTAGCTCGCCCAGCCGAAGCCCGGTCCACATCGCGATCGGGATCATCGCTCGCCACGGATCCGGTGCTTGGCTGGCCGCCTTCTCGAGCCGCTTGGCCTCGTCGAAGTCGAAGAAATCGAGCTTCGGCTTGGGCGTCTTGAGCCGACGGATCTTGGGCGGTGGGGTGGTCAGGTCGCCGATCTCCTCGGCATACCCGAGTATCTTGCCCAGGATCGCCAGCTCCTCGTTGATCGTCTTGTGCGAAACCCCGTCCTTCTTGCGCCGGGCCTTGAATGCCTCGACCTCCCGGGTGCCGATCCTATCCAGCTTCAGGTGCCCGATCTCGTCGAGCAGCCCTCGGCCCAACGCTCGCCGCTTCTCCCGGACGGTACTGGGCCGGTTGTTGGTGGTCGCGTAGTTGTCGAGGAAGTACGTGGAGAACGACGCGAACGTCGGCGACGGCTCGGCCGTCTTGCCCCACGTCCCCGCGACCACCTTCTCCCGGACATCTTGCTCGTACTTCTTCGCACCTCGCTTGCTCTGTACGGGGCTTACCTTGCGCACGCGCACGACGGACCCGTCGAGCAGGCGAATGTGCGCATCGATCATCCAGCGCCCTCGCTGGCTCTTGCGGACGGTCATGGGATCACCTGCCTTCCCGGAAATCGGCACGCGGTTGCTTGCGTCGCACGGTGCCGTGGTCGACGTGGGGGACGGTCGTCAGCTCCGATGGCGGGACCGTGGGAGGGCTGCTCGCGTGAGGCGTGCTCGGTGGCGAGTGGTGGGCGTGGGTTGTCTTGGTCGAGGCAGAGGACGCGGCTCGCCGTCCTCGCCGCTTGGCGGGGTTCTTCTTGGCCATGATGTCAGCTCCAGCGGTGCGGGTGGGTGTCACCCGGGTTCGTGATCGGTCCGTGTGTGGCCACGCGGCTCGGGGATGTCGACGCGTGGCGTCCGTCGACGGCCCGATCTCGGGATCGAGCCGACGATCATTGCCGCTGATCTGGTGGTGGGCCGCGGCTCCGCGGGCCCATCGGTGCGTGCTCGCGCGGGCTCGGAGGAGATCGACCCCGCTGCGCTTGGGCGCCGCCCTGCGGCCGCGTAGGAGGCCGGGCCTGTGCTTGGTGGACGAGCCCGAGGTCCCGCACACGTGCCTGGTGAGCCCTCCTGGGGCCCGCTCTGCAGACGATGGGCGCGTGTCGGGTTGGTGGTCGGTGAGGGCTGGTGCCCGGCGGCGATGCCAGGCCCCCGGCGGTTCGCGGTGGCTCGTTCTCGGCGAGGCTCGCCCGAGGCTCGCCCGATGCCTGGGTGAGCGGCTGAGCCGACGTGTCCTGCGGGGGGCGGCTCGACCCGTGCCCGGCCCGCTCGAGCAACTCGGGGTCGGGCTCGGATACGTCGAGCAACGGTGGCGAGGGCTCCGAGGGCACGTGCACGCCCGTGCCCTCGGCAGGACCCGCCGCCAGCGCTTCCTCTCGCGGCTCTGGCTTGGCCCTGCCGTCCTCGATGGTGCGCTCCCCGTCGTCCACGGGCTCGCTCGCCAGGCGCCCCTCGATCGCATCGGGGTCGTCTTGGTCCTCGACTCCAGCGGTGGCCTCGGGCTTCCGTACCCCGCGAACCGTCCTCATGAGTTCCTCGACCGCTCCCGCCGCGTCTACGACTGCCTCGGGCTCGGCCCAGCCGTCCTCGCTGGTGCGCTCCTCGGCGCCCACGGGCTCGCCTGCTCGGCGTTCCTCTTCGACGGCCTCGATGTCCTCTTGGTCCTCGGGCCCTGTAGTGGCGCCGGTGGCCTCGGGCTTCCGCCCCCCGCGAACCAGCCTCATGAGTTCCTCGACCGCTCCCGCCGCGTCTACGACTGCCTCGGGCTCGGCCCAGCCGTCCTCGCTGGTGCGCTCCTCGGCGCCCACGGGCTCGCCTGCTCGGCGTTCCTCTTCGACGGCCTCGATGTCCTCTTGGTCCTCGGGCCCTGTAGTGGCGCCGGTGGCCTCGGGCTTCCGCCCCCCGCGAACCAGCCTCATGAGTTCCTCGACCGCTCCCGCCGCGTCTACGACGGCCTCGGCTTCAGTCGAGGCGTCCTCGATGGTGCGCTCCCGGTCGTCCACGGGCTCGCCCGTCAGGCGCCCCTCTTCGAACGCCTCGACCATCCTCGTGAGTTCTTCGATCAGGCGCACCACGTCTACGGCGGCCTCGGGCTCGGCCGAGGCGTCCACGGGCTCGTCCGCCAGGCGCCCCTCTTCGATCGCCTCGACCAGCCTCGTGAGTTCCTCGAGCACGCTCGCCACCGTCTCGGGCTCGGGGGAGGGGACCTCGATGGTGCGCTCCCCCGCGTCCACGGGCTCGCCCACCAAGTGCTCCTCTTCGATCGCATCGACGTCGTCTTGGTCGTCGACTCCAGCAGTGGCGTCCGTGGCTTCGCGCTTCGGCCCCCCACGAATCAACCTCATGAGATCCTCGACCACTCGCGCCTTGTCTACGACGGCCTCGGGCTCGGCCGGTCCGTGCTCGAAGGTGCGCTCCCCGGCGGCCATGGGCTCGCCCGCCAGGCGCTCCTCTTCGACCGTCTCTACGTCCTCTTGGTCGTCGACTCCGGCGGTGGCCTCGGACTTCGGGCCCCCGCGAATCAACCTCATGAGATCCTCGACCACTCGCGCCTTGTCCACCTCGTCGAGCTCGGCGGGGCCGTCCGCGTGATTGTGATCCTCGGCGTCCACAGGCTCGCCCGCCAAGCGCTCCTCTTCGACCGTATCGCCGTCCTCTTGGTCGTCGACTCCGGGAGCAGCATCGGCGGCCTTGGGCTTCTGCTCCCCGAGAACCATCGTGAGCAGCTCGATCAGTCGCGCCATGTCTGCGCTGTCTTCGGACTCGGCAGCGCCCGCCGTCGTCGCGTGTGCGTCGGCCCCCTGGGCCGGCGGGTCGGTGTCGGTGTTGGGCTCGTGTTCGTCCTGCGCCTCCTTGGGGGTGGGGTCGTCCACCTCGGCCTTGGGTCGGGCCGCGCCCCTTGGGATCTCCACCTCGATCCGGTACAGCAATGCCGCGATGACGACTCGCTCGTCGGTTCCCTCGGGTCGGGAGACAGTGAATTCCGAGCCATGGGGGCCGCGCACCGTCGCCACGATCCGATGGTCCTCGTGAGTGAGGACGAGCGCTCGCTGGCGGTGCTCCGCGTTGACGACGGGGTAGAGCTGTCGATAGGTGGCGTTGAACCGCCCCGGGTCGACCGGGCCGAGTGATGCGGCCCAGCGGCGCACCTCCGTCAACGCTCGTGCATCGATGCGGCGGTTGACCTGCTCTTGCTGCCTCCTCGCCCGCTCCCTCGCGATGCGCTGGCCCACGGTCTCCGGCTTGGGGACATGGAGCCCCGCATCCCGAAGGGCACGAGCGTACGGGTCCTCGTCCTCGTCCTCGCGCCCTGCGTCGCCCTGCTGCATGTGGCGCCCTCGGACGCCTTCCACGAGCGCCATCGCGTTGCGATAGGACCGAGGCATCCAGCGGCCGAGATCCGTGGCGGTGACAGGCTTGCTCGGATCGAACGACGCGCCGGCCTCGTCGAGCCGTCCGGTGCGACCGAGGGCTGGCCCTCCGAGCGTCTCGACCTCGCCCAGGTCGTGCACGTCCTCGGGCCGGGGTTCCTTGTAGTCGACCCGCACATTGGGCACGCCGGCGGCTCGCAGCCCCTCGGCGTACTCCTCCACCTCCTCGATGGACAGCAACCGCTCCCGCGTTCGGGGGATGCCCCACCGGCGCAGCCTGGAGAGCCACCGCCACCGCGGTCGGGCAGCATTCACCTCGCGGTGCGGGAAGGGTTTGCCCATGAGCACGACCCCGTGGGAGTAGCGATACCGCACCACGATCTCCGCGGGCTTGGTGTCGTCGGCGGTGTTGGTCGTGGGCTCGACCGTGGATTCGGTTGTCATGGTCTCCTGCATCGCTCACCTTGTGAATGTCGGTGGGTGCTCCGGGCTCGTGGGTACCAGGCGCGGGTTCGCGTTTGGACTACTCGTCGACCTCGACCAACTTCCGCACCAGTGCGTCACCATCGGGTCGGGCTCGACGATGTCAAGAGACGCGCCGAACATCTCCGCCCGATAGTTCGCGATTTGATCGAGGAGCACGTGCTCCGAGAGCCGCTGCTCGCAATCGGACTCGTGATCCATGATCGACAGCACCAGATCGGGACCGCCGAGTTGCTCGAGCAGCTCCGCCGACTTTCCCAGGACCGTCAGGTAGTGCCCCACCACGTCCATCAGCACGCGGAACAACCCGTTCCAGTGCAGGGGCAGCAAGGCGACAGCCACCAGCCCGTCGTGGTACTCACCACGCTCCGAGGTCGGGGCCGGGATCGGGACGGCCCCGGTCTCGGAGCACATCGCGACGGGCAACTGAAAGAGGGAGACCTCTTCCTCCTCATCGTGGCCACCCGCCCCTTCGATGCTGCGCAGGGCCATGAGGCAGCAGCTCGTGTGCCTGCCTAACTCCGCGTGATGCCGGGCCGTCTCGGCGAAGCCGACCCCAGCTTGGCTGGCGACGGGCCGCCGATCAGGACGATCGAGCCGTCGTCATCAGTGCGAGCGTGGCCACAGCCTTCGCCCTCCCATCTCCCATCGATGCTCGGTGACGCAGCCGCGCTGGCCGACGTGCTGGCGTAGCCCGAGCACGTCGACCCCTTCCGCGACATCGCGCGAGACGGATCTCTGGAGCTGTCGGATTCGAGCGTGGATGGATGTCGATGTACGGCATGTAGGGTCGTCGGTCCGCTCGCACTCCAAAGCGTTCCCCTCGGAGAGCCCTCGAACACGCCCCGTCAGTCAACGCCAGGAAGCCGTCGGGCGCAAACGAATCCGCTCTGTGTGAGCCTCGAGAGGCCGGTCGGAGCGCTCCAAAATGACCCTTCACCGAGATCCGATGTCGGGGTGATACCCATGCTCGACATCGATCGGTGATCGCGATCGCACGAAGTCGTCCGAGCGAAATTGTCAGGATGAGGCATCGGGGAACGGCTGATCTCTACTCGCTGCAACTCTCGATGAATCAATAACCGCCGCGGTTCGGTAATCGATTCGGAAACCATTCCGAATCGATTCCAAATAGATTCTGCTATCGAAATTCGTGCCTTTAGCGGGTTCCTCGCACTTTCTACAAGCTCTCCTGCTTGCATTCTCGGCATTGCGTGGGCTCGATCCGCTTCTTGTCAGCACCAGCTCGAGGACGGACGCTCGGAATCCGTGGCGCGATGGGGACGATCATCGCGGTCGCGAGGTCGAAGCCGCGCTCGGTGCTCGGGTCGATCCCATCGTTGCTCGCGTGACCGTTGGCTCGGTGGCGCACGTCGACGGGAGTACGTGCGCGGGGGGCGTCGACACACCGGACCAAAGAGGAACTACGGGACTACGGACCGCGGACGACGAGCGCAGCCGCGCAGGCGTGATGCCTTCCCCGGTCCCCAAGGGTGTGGGAGCGAAGTGCTCACGCTCCACGCTCGACGACTGGCGAGACACCGACCGCCGCTTCGGTCAACTCGATGGAAGGGTACGGGTATGGCCGACGAAGGCGCCCTGCGTCAGCCGTCCGCGCGGGCGGTGGGCTGGTCATGGCCTCGACCATTGCGAGGGTACTCAGCGTCGCTGGTCGGGCTCACCAAGGGCTGGCTGCGGGCCCTGCGATCGAGCATGAACCCGGACGCGACGTGCTCGGTCCGATGGTACGATGCCGGTCATGTTCGAGCGTCGCATCGTCGTAAACCCGTTACCGGGTGCCTCCCGGACCGGAGCCCACAGCCGGATCGGTCTGGTGTAGCGCCGAGGTCATGGGCAAGCACAGACCGAGAGACGAGTGGAAGAGCTGGGTGGACAAGTGGCGTGTGAGCAGGCTGGATCGCGCAGCGTTCGCGAGGAAGCACGGCCTGAGCTACAGCAGCTTGTTCCGGTGGTCACAGTTCTTCGGGGAGGAGGTCGACATGGAGGTCGGCTTCACCGAGGTGCGCGTCCGGGAGACGAGCTCGTGCGCGCGGCTCGAGGATGGCGTGATCGAGATCGTCGGACGGTCGGGTTGGGTCGTTCGCGTGACTGGTGCCGTGGATGTCGAGCGGCTCCGCGAAGTGCTCGAGGTGGTGGGCTCATGCTGACGCTGCCGTCGGGAGCCCGGATGTT
>NZ_JAOVZF010000032.1 GCF_026337845.1 Paraliomyxa miuraensis
CTCGGGGCCGAGCCCCGGCCGGCCTCAGCCGGGCTCGAGCACGAACGGGTACGTCACCACCGCGTTGCCGCCACCGGGCGGCTTGGGGAACTTCCAGCGCTTGACCGCCTTGGCCACGCAGTTGGAGACGTTGCTGTCCTTGATCGAGCTGTCGGCCACCACCGCCACCGGCACCGAGCCGGTGGGTCCGATGGTGAACTGGATCGCCACGCGGCCCTTGAGGTTGGGATCGCGGGCCAGGCCCTGGTTGTAGCAGTAGCGGACCTCGTTGATGTG
>NZ_JAOVZF010000011.1 GCF_026337845.1 Paraliomyxa miuraensis
CGCGGGGGGTGGTGTGGGGTAGGGCGGAGGGGCGTGTCGACGGCGGGGGGCGCCTCTTTCGCAGCGTTGATGTTTCCGCCCGTGCTCAGACAGTTGGTCGCGCCACGACGCTGCGTACTACCGCGCTACCCGATGGTTGTTCACCAGGGCCTGGAACCGGCGCTACAAACTCGCGCGGGCGGAAACATCAACACTGCGAACGGCGCTGCGT
>NZ_JAOVZF010000041.1 GCF_026337845.1 Paraliomyxa miuraensis
GTGCTGGTCGCTGCAGATGAACCGTAGCCACCGAGCTCGCAGCCCGAACCAGTCGAAGAAACCATCGATGCACTCCTTGGTGCGGTCCTGCCCCATCCACAGCAGCCGACGGCAGTGCGCGTCGATCTGGTAGACCACCGTCAGGTACTTGTGGCCGCGGTGCCACAGCACCTCGTCGACGCCAATCGCCCGAATTCCTGTCAGATCGCGGTGTTCCAGCCCCCATTGCGAATTCCGACGCGATCTGGGCACCCGTTCCGGCCGAACCTGGGCGCCTGTTCCGACGCACCTGGGCACGCATTCCGGAGCA
>NZ_JAOVZF010000133.1 GCF_026337845.1 Paraliomyxa miuraensis
GCCGACCTCTGCGCTGGCTGCCCCAAGCGTACCCCCAGGTTTCATCCTTGGGGGTACGCGTCAGCGAGTGGGCGACTAGAACCTCAATTGGATCTCGAAGCTCGCCGCCAGCGGGGTCTGGAACGAGGACTCCACGCCGAAGTTGCCCTGCGGCGGGAGCACCGTGCGCTGGAAGAACTCGGTGGGGTTGCCGGCGTTCTGGATCTTGGTGTGCTTGAGGTCGTCGAGGTCGCCGCCGGCCACGGGGCGCGTGTCCGAGAACGAGTACACCTCGTCGACGCGAATGACCGCCTTGGAGTTGGTCACGTTGATGACGCGTGCGGCCGCCTCGATCTCGAGGTCACCCGGCAGCGGGTAGGCGTAGCTCAGGCTCAGGTTCCACGAGTAGTTGGGCTCGACCCGACCGCCCGCACCGCGCGGCACCACGTAGATCGGGAACGACCCCGGGTAGCGGTTGCTGCCCGCGCGCAGCGAGATCGGATAGCCCGACTGGTAGCGGAAGCTGGTGCCCACGGTCAGGCGTCCCGCCTCCTGCAGATCGAACGAGTAGAACCCATCGACCTTGGCCCGGTGCGGCGTATTGAACGACAGCGGACCAAAGCTGTTTCGTACCAGCTCGGGAATGTCGTACTGCACGCTCGACCCGATGTTGATGGCACCCGTGATCGGATCGACGAAGCCGTCGTAGTTGCCCACCAGGCGGCTGAAGGTGTAGCTGCCCAGGAGCAGCCAGTTGCGGGCGAAGCGCTTCTTCACCTCGAAGGTGAAGGCATCGAAGTTGCGCTTGGGCTTGTCGAAGATCTCGTTGATCCGCCCGAAGCTGTCGGCCAGGAACGAGCAGCGCTGGAGCTCGCGGGCGACCTGGTTGCGGGTGGGGTCGTCGGTCTCGAGCGACTGGAGCTGGGCATCGAGCTCGGCGCACTGCGCCTCCTGACGCTGGATGTCCTCCTGCGAGACCTCCACGCCGGGGTTGGCGATGATGAAGTTCAGGCCGCCGTTGGTCGACACGTCCTCGACCGCGCGGCCGAGGTCGGTGTGCAGCCAGCGAACACCGAGGGTGAGGTCCTCGATGACCTCCTGCTCGTAGCCCATCTGGAACTGCTGGTTGTACTGACCGCGCAGCTGCGGGACCACGGCGCCCTCGGTGAGCTGCGTGGTGCTCGAGGAGAAGTCGGTGCAGAACTCGGTGGGCTGCCCGTTCTCCTCGCGCGGGAAGGTCTCGCCGTTGATGGTGACCTGCTGGCCCTGGCACTGCGCGTTGCGATAGGTCCGCAGCACGTCGACGCGGCCGCCGAACACGCGAGAGTTCAGCTGGAGCGGCAGGGTCTGGTAGAACCATCCATAGCTGGCAAACAGGCGGCTACGGCCCTCGTCGGTCCAGTCGTAGACCACGCCCACGCGCGGCGCCACGTTGTCCCAGATGAGGATGGCGCGATCGCCCAGGATGTCGCGCATGTCCTGGAACTCCCAGCGCACGCCCGCCGAGAGGAACAGGTTGCTCAGGATCGCCCACTTGTCCTGCAGGAAGACCGCGTAGTTCTGGGTGGCCGTCCGCTCGTTGTACTCGTCGACGCGAGCGCCGGCCCCCAGCGGGGTGGCGATGGCCCGCAGCTCGCCCTGCTCCTTGCGCACGCGGCCATAGCCGGCCGAGGTGCGTAGATCCGGGTTGTCGGTGTCGACGAAGATCAGGCGGTGGTTGTTGACCCGGTTGGCCGTGCTGATCGTGTACTCGTTGGCCGCCGCGTCGTAGCACCACTCGCCGCCCTCGTCGCCGGCTTGGCCGGAGAGGCCCATCTGCGCGCAGTTGTCGTAGAAGTCGGCGCGGTTGGTGCCCGAGTAGCGGAAGATGCTGCGGCGCTCGGTGTGATCGATGGCCGCGCCGTACTTGAGCTGGTGCGAGCCCGCCGCATTGAAGAAGTGGGTCAGCGACACGTCGCCGCCCACCGAGCGCGACACGTCCCGGCTGTACTGACCGACGCCGCCCGACAGCCAGCTGCGCACCGGGCACGCCAGGCCGGGAAGATCGGAGTCGTTGCAGGCCTCGGCCACGCCGGGCACGAGGTCGAGACGGCCGTCGCGGTCGAGGAACTCGAACAGGTTCTCGCCCTCGGTGTCGAACTCCTGGGTCGCCGGGATGTCGAGCAGCGCGGGATTGTCGAGCCGCCACGCCTCGTGGAACGAGAACTGCGAGTACGCGAGGTTGGCGTCGATCTCGATCTTGTCGTCGGCGATGCGGCCGAGGTACCCGAGGGTCACGAACATCGAGTTGCTGCGGTCCCACCCGAAGTGCTCGTTGACCACGCCGTTGGCGGTGTTGCTGCCGCCACCCAGCGGATCGGCGTTGGGCGTGGTACCGAACGCGCTCGGGTCGAGCGAGAAGCCGGTGGCCCGGCGATAGGTCCGGCGGGTGAACTCGGGCTGGCCGAACACGGTGGCGCGGATGCGGTGCCGTGGATTGATGGCCCAGTCGATGCCGAGCTGGTAGCCCGCCCCGGCCCCACCGGTGCGGAAGCGCTGGTTGGCGAACTCCTCGGTCTGGATGTAGTCGCCCCCGTCGACGCAGTCGAAGTCGCCGTTCTTGTAGGGGCAGTCCTGGTAGCCGCCCGAGCCGTCCTTGTCGATGCGGTTGTGGAAGGTCTGGACGAGCGACGCCCGACCGCCCGAGGCGGTGATGCCCGCCGACCAGAACAGCTTGTCCTTGATGATGGGACCCGAGGCCACCACCACCCCCTGCATGAGGAAGTCGGGGGTCTCGGTCGCCCGGATCGCGTTGTCGGTGGCGAGGATGAAGCGCGGCTTGGCCAGGCGCGGCGTATAGGTGAAGCGCGCCACCCCGCGCAGGGTGTTGGTGCCCGACACGCGGCGCGCGCTGACCTGACCGCCCGCGGCCCCGCCGTACTCGGCGTCGTAGCCCGACTCCTGCACCTCGACCGTCTCGACGAACTCCTGGACGATCGACGCGCCCACGGTGCCGAACGAGGGGTTGTTCACGTTGGCGCCCTCGACCGTGTACTTGGACTCGGCGCCCGTGGTGCCGGCCAGGCTGATGCCGGCCGAGTCGCGCGAGGCGGTGGCCGAGGACTCGACCACCTGCGTGAAGTCGCGCCCCGTGGAGTTGCCCACCGGGATGTTGCGGAACTCCTCCATGCTCACGGTGCGGCCGACCGAGGTCTTTTGCTGGACCGGCTGGGCCTCGACCCGAAGGACGCGGCGGAACTCGTTGTCCGGATCGAGCGTGAAGTTGGCGCGGAACTTGGCGCCCACCGGCAGCGTGGCCACCTTCGAGACGTCGGCCTGCCCGGCCAGCACCTGGATGGTGTAGGTGCCCGGGGGCAGGTCACGGAACGCGTAGAGCCCGTTGGCGTTGGTCTGCGTCTCGCGCGTGCCCTGAAGGCACGTGCACTGGAGGATCACCAGGGCTTCGGCGACCTTCTCCTTGGTCTTCTCGTTGGTGACGACACCGCTGATGGTGCCGTTGTCGGCCGCCTCCGCGGTGGAGGGCGTCAGCAGCACGGCCGCCGAGACCAGGGTCGTCCCCAGGCCAGCGGCCAACGTGGTGCCGACGGCACCGAGGGACAACCCCGCGAGGGCCGTGCCCAGCGACAACGAGGAAGGCAGGGAGAGGAGCGTGCGGGCGCGCTTCACAGGGGAGAGCTCCTTAGGGTGCAAGAGCCGTTGCGGCGGCCCAGGAAGCCCCTGAGCTGCGCGCGCGGGTATAACACGATTGCCTCTCGGTGAGGACAGACGCTCCCGGGCGCGGGGACGGCTCGATGGTCCCCGTTGGGCCAGCACCATGCCGACCCGGCACCGAAAACGAGGCACCCCGAACCCGCTTACGGAAAACCATCCCAGGCTAGAACGTACCGGTGAGCGCCATGCCTCGGCCCGTGGGGACTACCCTGAGCCGATTGGCGAAGCCGGTCTTCTTCCACTCGGCCGAACGACGGTTGCCCTGCACGAAGAGGATTGCCCCCGCGGTGAGCGCAACCAAGCCCAGGCCTCCCCCGATGCCAAGGGCCAGACCCACGCCGAGGTTGGCCTTGCGCCCGTTGGTGCGGGCAGTCTCGATGTTGGCGTCCTGCTGTCGGCAGGCGGTGGAGTCCTCGTTGGCATCGCACACGCCTGGACGATCGGCCTGGAGCTGGCGCAGCTCGTCACTGAACTCTTGACCGCGCACGCCGAAGTAGATCCCCAGCACCGTGCCGGTCACGATGACGAGCCCCCCCCCGCCCATCGCCCCGGCCCCCGCGATGCGCAACGTGCGGCCAGGATCGGGGCCATCGGGAACGATCACCTTGGGCTCGTCCGGCGGAGGAGGCTCGACGTCCGGCGTCCCGTCGGGATTGGGCTTGGTGGCCTTGGCCTCCGCCTCGGCGATCATGGCGTCGATCTCGGCGATCCGCTCCTCGGCGTCATCGGGATCCACGTCGGGATCGGACTGGGCGACGACGAGGAAGTTCTTCATCACCACCTTCGCCTTGCGAAGGTCCTCCACGTCACCGGAGATCCCGTAGCGCCCCTTGTAGGCCAGCGAGATGTTGTAGAGCAGCAGCGGAGCGTCGCTCTTGTCGTAGGCCTCTTCCCACTTCTGCACCGCCTCGTCGAACTTGCCGAGGCGATAGGCCTTCTTGCCCTCCTCGTAGAGGACCTCGGGCGGCTTGTCGCTGTCGGGGGCACTCGCGGCGGCGAGCACCGTGGTCCCCCCCACCCAGAACGAGTCTGGGAACGAGTCCGGGAACGGCGCTGCGATCGCGGCCGGCGGCAGCACGAGCGACGAACCCAGCAGGGTGACGAGGCAGGCCCTCATGGGAGGCGGCAGGCTAACACGCCATACCCGGGCGCTCTAGAGATCGACCAGCGATACCGCGTCGGGCGAGAGTTCGAGGCCCAAGAACCCCGAGCCCACTCGGGCAAAGCGCTCGGGACCATCGGTCGCGAGCAAGGTCACCGATCCCGTGGCCCCGACCGGCGCGGCCAGATCCGAACCTTCGAGCGCGTGGGCCACCGCTGCGGCCGTGGTCTCCGCCGAGTCGACCAGCGCAACTCCCGGGCCCATCACCGCCGCAAGGGCCGGCCGCAAGACCGGGAAGTGGGTACAGCCAAGCACCAGGCAATCGATCGACGCCGGGTCGTTGGGCACCGGTCGGAGATCGCCCAGGTAGCGCTGGGCCACCGCCTCGGGAATCGGTCCCTCGCACCATCCCTCCTCCGCCAAGGCCACGAACAATGGGCACGGACGACCCACCACCGAGGCCTCGGGGCGCCGTCGCGCAATCGCCCGCTCGTACGCGCGACCGCGGATGGTGCTCTCGGTCCCGATCACCGCGATCCGACCGTGGCTCGAGGCCTCGCAGGCGGCGGCGGCCCCGGGCTCCACCACCCCCACCACCGGCAGCGGCGACAGGTGCTGCCGCAGATCATCGAGCGCCACCGCCGAGGCCGTGTTGCACGCGATCACCAGGAGCTTGACCCCGCGGTCCACCAGCACCTGCGCCGCCTGCTGGGCGTAGCGCGAGACGGTGTGCGGGCTCTTGGTGCCGTAGGGCAGCCGCGCCGTGTCCCCCAGGTACACGAACGACTCGTGGGGCAGGTGCGCGCGCAGGGCCGCGAGCACGGTCAGTCCCCCCACCCCCGAGTCGAACACCCCGATGGGAGCGCTCATCGCCTGCCACTCTCGTTTCTGCGGGCTAGCCGCGCACCAGGATGTTCTTGGCGATCACCATGCGCTGGATCTGCGAGGTGCCCTCGTAGATCTGCAAGAGCTTGGCGTCGCGCATCAGCTTCTCCACCGGATACTCCTTGGTGTACCCGTAGCCGCCGAACACCTGCACCGCGTCGGTGGTGACCTTCATCGCCAGGTCGGCCCCCATCGCCTTGGCGATGGCCGAGGTGCTGGTGCGCTTGACCTCGTGGTCGACCTCCCAGGCGGCCTTGCTGTAGAGCAGCTTGGTGACCTCGTAGGCCATGGCCATCTCCGCGATCATGAACTGGATCGCCTGGTGGCTGGCGATGGGGACCCCGAACGTCTTGCGCTCCTTGGCGTACTGAACGCACTCGTCGAGCGCCCGGCCGATGAGACCGGCCGCGCAGGCGGCGATCATCGGCCGCGACTTGTCGAACGTCTCCATCGCGATCGGAAAGCCCTGCCCCGGCCGGCCCAGCAGGTCCTCGTCGGTCAGGTGCACGTCCTCGAAGATCACGTCGACCGTGTTGCTGGCGCGCTGCCCCAGCTTGTTCTCCTTCTTGCCCACCGACACCCCCGGGCGATCGCGCTCGATCACGAACCCGGTGATGCCCTTGTGCCGCAGCGAGGGGTCGATGGTGGCGAACCCGGTGTAGAAGTTGGCGTAGCCGCCGTTGGTGATCCAGCGCTTTTGGCCGTTGAGCCGCCAGCCGTCGCCGTCCTTGTCGAGCTTGGTGCGCATCCCCGCCACGTCCGAGCCCGCCTCGGGCTCCGAGCAGCAGTAGCTCGCGAACACCAGCTCGCGGGTCACCCAGCCCAGGAACTTCTCCTTTTGGGCCTCGGTGCCCGCGATCATCAGCGGCAGGCAGCCGAGGTGATTGCACATGATGCTCGTCGCGATCCCGGCGCAGCCGTAGGCGAGCTGCTCGGAGATGAGGCAGCCCTCGAGCGTGGACAGCCCCAGACCCCCGTAGGCCTCGGGCACCTCCACGTTCATCAACCCCAGCGCCCACGCCTTCTCGAACACCTCCTGGGGGTGCTCGGCACGCTCGTCGTACTCGCCGGCCACCGGGATGATCGTCTCGGCCGCGAACTTCCGGGCCGTGTCCACCAGCGCCTGCTGCTCCTCGGTATACGTGGGATCGAACATCGGGCGGGTTCTAGCCCGGATCTCCCACCACCAAAAGGCCGGCCAGGCCGCGCTCCCTCACTACCTCACCACCGCGGGCCCGGTCGGCCTCCTCCATTTTCGGGCCGCTCGCAGGCCATCTCGCACGGGCTGCTCACTCCTCCGTCCTCGGGCTCGCCGCGGCGGCGGCACGATCGCGGGCGCGCCGCGCTGCCTCGCGAGCCGAGCGGCGCTGGGCCTTGTCGTCCGCTTCGGCCTTGGACATCTGGGCGGCGCGACCCCCCAGGATGTACCCGACCACGATGCCGAACAGCAGCACGCCGGGGATGTAGATGAAGTGCGCGAGCGTCATCGTCCGGTCGGAAAAGGCGGCGGTCGACCGCTCGTCAGGATCGCCCCAGCTTGGCTTGCAGGCTCGCCACGTCGCCCTGCAGCCGCTGCCCGCGGCGCCACAGCATCAGGCCGTAGATCGCAAACAGGCTCCACAGCACCCCGTAGGCCCACACGATGTGCTCGTAGTCCGACGCGGTCTTGCGAGCCGCCACCGCCTCGCACGAGCGCTGGCACTCGATCGTCTCCCGGTCGATCCCCTCGACCGCCTCGTACTCGTCACCGCCGCCATCGCCCGCGGGGGCTTCCGCGGCCGCCTCGGGTGCACCCAGCATCAGCATCGTGCTCATGTCGTCTCTCCCTTCGTTCCCACGCTCGGGTCCTCGGCCCGGACCCAGGCGTCGTCGAGTTCCATCTCGCAGAGCTCTTGTCGCGCTCGAATCGCCACCAGCGCGGTGGCCGTGGCCAGCAGGGCTCCCAGCGCGGGCCACAGCGCCGCCCACATCTCCGGCGGCAGCGAGACCACCACCTCGTTGCTCGGGTGGGTCGTCTTCCAGATCTTCACCGCGTAGTAGATGATCGGCACGTCGACCGCGCCGAAGATCGCGAGCGCAGCCGCCAGGCGCTCCGAGCCCGCCGCGCCGTAGCGGCGCACCAGCACGTAGGCCACGAACACCAGCCACAGGAGGCCCGTGCTGATCTGGCGTGCGTCCCAGGTCCAGGCCTTGCCCCACGAGGCATGCCCCCAGATCGGCCCGGTGATCAGCACCCCCAGCCCGGCCACGATCACCATCTCGCCGGCCGCAATCGCGATGGCCTCGGCCCCCCGCGACTGCCGTCGCAGCTGCACGGCGGCCGCGATCCCGCACACGACGCCGTAGAGCATCATGATCCACGCCAGCGGCACGTGGAAGTAGAAGATCTTCTGCACGGTGCCGAGCTGCCGCTCGATGCCCACGTCGAGGAAGATCGTCTCGACCGACAGCGGAAACACCACCGCTGCGATCGCCAACAGGACCACGGGGATCAAGCGACCCATATCAACGCCTCCGTCCGCGAGCGCGCCCCGAAGCGGTCGCACTGCGTGCCGTTCCCACCAGCACCGACTCGAACAGCCAGCCGCCGAGCACCACCAGCAGCACGTCGAGCGCGGCCAGCTGAGCGAGGTACGTGGGTAGATCCGGGTGCCGCTCGAGCAGCGCCCGCGTCGCGACCAGCGACCACATCAGGGCCGGGCTGGTCAGGGGATAGAGGATGACCGACAGCAGCACGTTCTTGCCCGAGCTGGTGGCCAGGCCCGCCGCGAACACGGTGCCCACCGCCGCATAGGACGTGCAGCCCAGCACCACCAGTGCCGCCGTCCGCAGCGGCTGCTCCGCCATCACCTGCGCCGCCGGGAACATGAACACCAGCCCGGGCACCAGGATGAGGCAGCAGCCGAGCAGCACCAGCAGCGTCACGAACGCCTTGGACACGTAGATCGCCACGCGCTCGACCGGGGCGGTGAGCAGCGCGCGAAGGGTGTCGGCCTCGCGCTCGCGATCGAAGATCCGGGTCAGGGTCAGCGTGCCCACGAACGCCACCGCCAGCCACAGCATCCCCGGGATCGCCAGCGGCTGGACCTTGCGGCCCAGGCTCGCGAACGACAGCCCGAACATCACCAGCACCACCAGCGTGAAGAAGCCCGCGGTGGCCAGCAGCTCGAGGTCGCGCAGCTCCTGTCGCAGGTCGTTCTTGGCCAAGAGCCACGCCTGGCGGGGCAAGCGCATCGCCGCGGTTGTAGCACGAGAGCCCCGCCGGCCGAGCCCCGGTCGACGCGGCGCGCCGACGATGCCGCCCGTCTGGATCGAAGCGTTCACGCACGCGCGGCCTCCTCCGCGCGACCGTCCACGCCCGCCGACGGTCGCAGCAGCCCCAGCGCAGCCACGCGGTCGCGGTAGCCGGCCGCCTCCGGCCCCTCCCCGCGGCGGGCCTCGCCCCCGAGGCGCCCGCCCTCGAGCAGCACCACGCGATCGGTCACCGCCACCACCGCGTCGTAGTCGTGCGACGACAACAGCACCGCCAGGCCGGCCGCCCGCTCCTCCACCAACACCTCGGCCAGCCGCTCGCGCCCCGGGCGATCGAGCGCGGTGAACGGCTCGTCGAGCAGCAACAGCTGCGGCCGCCCTTGCAGCGCACGGGCCAGGGCCAGGCGCTGCATCATCCCGCGCGAGAACGTCCCCACCATGCGATCGGCCGCATGCGCGAGGCCCAGCCGCTCGAGCAACGGATCGGGCAGCGCCGCAGCGTCGCCCGCCGCCGCCCGCAGCTCGGCGAACAGCCGCAGGTTCTCGCGCGCCGTCAGCCGAGGATAGAGCTGGGTGGTGTGGGTGACGAACGCGATCCGCATGCGATCGGCCAGCTCGACCTGCGGTGCCCGCCGGCCCCCCAGGCGGCGCTCGCCCTCCGTGGGCGCGAGCAGGCCCACCGCGATGTTGAGCAGCGTGGTCTTGCCCGAGCCGTTGGCCCCGATGAGACCGACCACCTCACCCGCCTCCACCCGCAGGTCGACCCCGCGCAGCACCGACAGCCGGCCGAAGCGCTTTCCGATCCCGTCGAGTTCGAGCGGCGTGACGGCCTCGGACATCGTGGAGCCCTCGCGCTTCTACGCCCCGGCCACCGGCGGACGCGGCTGGGCGGTGACCGTGGTCTTGCGCCCGAGCGCATCGAGGGCATCGAGCTGTCGGTAGATCCGATCGAGCGCCGTGATGATCCGCGTGCGCTCGCGCTCGTCGGCGCCACGCTCGAGCGCGGCCAGCAGCTCGTCGCGGCGCTTGGTCAGGCGCGCTCGGGTGTCGCCCGAACGGGTGCGGGCCAGGCCCGCCACCAACACCACCAGCATCATCAGGCCCACCCCAATGCCGAGCTGGCGATACAGCCGAGGTGTGCGCAGCAGCCCCTCGACGCGCAGCTGCAGCGCACCGCGCCCCTTCTGGCCCAGGTCGTAGGCCACCCGGGCGTAGTCGAGTCCCGCCTGCGGCGGCAGCTCTCGATCGGAGCGGGTCGCCCCGGGAGCCTCGAGGGTCATCGACTCCTTGAGCACGACGGCCGACTCGATCACCTCGAACGGCGGCGGCCAGTCGAACTCGAGCGCCCCGTCGTGCTCGACCACGTAGCCGACCGACAGCGCCGCCACTCCGCCCGGGGGGATCGGCTGGCTGAGGGTGGCATAGGGCGCCTTGTCGTCGTCGTGCTCGAGCCAGTCGTCGGCCCCGCGCAGCACCACCAGGCCCTTGGCCCCCTCGATGCCGCGGATCCGCAGCGGCTCGTCGGGCCAGTACGCCTTGTCGCCTCCCACCAGCACCTCGTAGACCTGCACGACCTGCGCGTGGTCGTTCTCGGTCTCCATCACCTCCCACTGCACCGCGCTCTTGGCCACCGCCGGATCGCTGGTCACCGGCCACACCCGCATGGCCAGCCGCACCCCGCCGCGACCGTCGAGACCGAAGAACGGGCTGGTGTAGGGCGCCCCGTCGTAGGTCACCGCCACGTAGTAGAGCGCGTCCTCCACCACCGGCAGCCCGCTGCGCAGCACAATGCCCTCGGCCGTGGTCTTGGCGGGGTAGCTCTCCTTGGTGCCGTCGAAGCCCTTCTTGACGATGAACAAGGGCTGATCGGCGAGCGGCTGATCTCGTCCGTCGACCACCAGCACCTGCACCGTGCCCGGTGGCAGCTCGCGGGCGATCCGGGGGCCCGGGAGCTTGGTGGGCCCCTGGCTCGCTTGCCCCGGCGTCCCGCCCTGGTGCGGGTTGCCGCCGTCCGGTGCCATGCGGCCCTTGGCCAGCACCACCGCCTGCCCGCGCATGGGTTCGTTGACGAACTCCATCGAGCGATACGGCTCGCCCTCGGCCGCGAGCTGGGCTCGTACCTGCAGCACCGCGCCGGGCGGCAGCTCGGCCAGCCCGTCGAAGGTCGCCTGCCCCATCGCCCCGCTCTCGAGCGTCTTGGTGGTGGTCTGGCCGTCGGGGCTCGTGACGTCGAGATGCACCTCGACGTCGATCAGCCCCTGGCGCGAGCCGAGATCGAACACACCGACCATCAGCGTGCCCGCGGGCGTCTTGTCGAAGTCGAACACGATGCCCGGCAGCGACATCTCCTGCGAGGCCGAGCCCTTGGGTGCTCCCTTGACCAGCATCACCGCCGTGCCCGTGTCCGGGCGCAGGTCGATCTGGTGCGAGCGAATGACCTCGCCGTCGAGGCTCACCCGGGCCACCGCTTGGCCGCCGAGGAACGGGCCGAGCTCGCGGAAGTGCGCGCGCCCCTGGTTGCCGGCCGTGGCCGAGCGCAGCTCGGCCACGCGGCCATCGGCCGAGCGCAGCTCGAGCTCCACCACCGCATCGAGGGCCGGCTCCTCGAAGCTGCCCCGCAGCACGCGAACCGTGACCTCCCCCGCGGGGATCTGCGGATCGGGGCGCGGGATCCCGGACATCTGTCGCGGGTCGGGCTGCCCCGGCCCGGCGAGCGCTGGAACGGCGAGCAGCATCACCATCGCGGTGACGAGCACCGAGCCGAGGCCGAACAGGACGCGAATCAGTGAGGAAGTGAGCGTCATGCCTTGGCCTCCTCCGGCTCGGCGTCGTTCGCCTTCGCTTCGGGGTCTGCCTGCATCTCGGGGTCTGCCTTCGTCTCGGGCTCTGCCTTCGCCTTCGTCTCGGGCTCTGCCTTCGCTTCGCCCTCCGGCTCTGCCTTCGCTTCGCCCTCCGGCTCTGCCTTCGCTTCGCCCTCCGGCTCTGCCTTCGCTTCCGGCTCGTCGTTCGTGAGCAGCCCGCGGCGCTGCAGTTCCTCGCGCAGGCCCGGGTGCAGGCTGCGCTCGGAATCCAGCGCCCGTATCACCTCCACCGCCTGCAGCTCGTAGCCCTCCCGCACCTTGCGGTAGTCCTCCTCGCTGAGCTTGCCCATCTCGAAGTCGAACTGCAGCTCGTTGATCGCTCGCAGCAGCCGACGCCGCTCCTCTCGAAGCTCGCGCACGCCCGCGTAGGCCGCCACGTCCTCCTGCACGAGCGCGACCGCCACGGCCGGCTGCGACAGGGCGTTGGCCATGCGGTAGAGCGACCGCAGCGCAAACGCCATGGCCCCGGCGGCCACCACCAGGCCCCACGTCGCCGCCTCGAGCCGCCCCCCGAACCAGATCACGAGTCCGACCATCACCACCGTCACCGCGACCCCGCTCCCGAGCCACAACAGCAGCTCGCTCCTTCGCGAGGACGACCGCGACGGCGGATCGCCAGCCTTGGCCTCAGCCGACACCTTCGGCGTCCCCCTTCCGGGTCCCGATGCAGATGAAGCCGCCCGCCAGCAGCACCGCAAAGCCCACCCAGACCCAGTTGACCAGGGGGTTGTAGTAGAGGTTGAGCCGCGTCCAGCCGGTCGAGAGCCGCACGTCGGCGATCGAAGAGTACACATCGCCCTCGACCGCCATGTAGCGCGAGGCCTCGGTCGTGGGCATCTCCTTGAGCTGGTAGTACCACCACTTGGCCGGCTCCAGCTCCGCCAGCTCGTTGCCGTCGTCGTCGAGCACGGTCAGGTGCACCGTGAGCATGTCCTTTTGCCAGTCCTGCGTGGCCACGATCCCGTCGTGACGGATGCGATAGTCGCCCAGCTCCACCACCTCGCCCGGGTGCATCACCAGCTTGCGCTCGAGCTTGTACGAGTTGCCCGCGAAGCCGAAGAACATCAGCACCACGCCCAGGTGCACCACGTAGCCGCCGTAGCGACGGCGCGCCTTGACCATCAGGCCCATCAGCGCCTCGAGCACGCTCTGCGGGCGGTGCCTCTTGCGAACCTTCACGCCGCGGTGGAACTCCTGCACGATCGTCCAGCACGTGAAGCCGCACAGGCCAAAGCAGAGCAGGCCCAGGATCGACACCCCCTCCCCCTCGGCATCCACCCCGCGCAGCTCCGGCACCGCCCATGCCGCCAGGCTCATGGCCACCAAGCCCGCGCCCAGCGGGCCCAGGAACTGCTTGGCCAGCGCGCTGCCCGTGGTCTTGCGCCACGCCACCAGCGGGCCAAAGCCCGTGAGGAACAAGAGCGCCAGGCCCACCGGCGACATGTAGTGGTTGTAGAACGCGGGGCCGATCGTGATGCGCCCGGTCAGCTCCTTCGGCGAGAGGCCCAGGGCATTGCCGATCGGCACCACCGACGCGTTGTAGGCGTCGCGGAACCCGGGCATGTCGGTGAGCGTGGGGTAGATGACGACCAGCGCCACGAACACCGACGAGCCGAAGAACAGCCAGTTGTTGAGCAGGAACGCAAACTCGCGCGACACCACGCTCTCGAGCTCGTTGCGCGCGCGCAGCAGCGGCCAGCGCCAGATGAGCAGCGCAGCCGAGATCACGACCACCGCGATCATCAACCCGCCGAAGCTCCAGGCCAGCTCGGGCGACTCACCGAACGCGTGCACGCTCTGCACCACGCCGCTGCGGGTGAGGTAGGTGCCATAGATGGTCATGAAGAACGAGGAGCACACCAGCACCAGGTTCCAGACCTTCAGCATCCCGCGGCGCTCCTGCACCATCACCGAGTGCAGGAACGCGGTGCACATCAGCCACGGGAGTAGGCCCGCGTTCTCCACCGGATCCCACGCCCAGTAGCCGCCCCAGCCCAGCTCCTCGTAGGCCCACAGCCCGCCCAGCACCAGCCCCACGCTCAGGAACAGCCACGAGAACAGCACCCAGCGCCGCACGCTCGCCTGCCACGCCGAGTCGACCTGGCCCGTGATCATCGCGGCCATGCCGAACGCGAACGGCACCGCCAGCGACACCATCCCGAGGTAGAGGCTCGGCGGGTGGAAGATCATGTAGGGGTTTTGCAGCAGCGGGTTCATGCCCTTGCCCTGCACGGGCGCCGTGGGCAGCAGGTACTCGGCGAACGGATTCTTGAGGAACAGCAGGAGCGCCGTGAAGAACCCGATGATGATCGCCAGCACCGCCACCGCGTGGGGGATGAGCACGCGATGCCGCTGACGGTTCGCACGGATCGCCAGCGACGAGAACAGGCTGAGCAGCAGCACCCAGAACAGCAGGCTCCCGTCGAGCGAGCCCCAGAACGCGGTGAGCTTGTAGAACACCGGCATCTCGGGGTGGCCGTTCTGCTGCACGTACTGGATCGTGTAGTCGCCGGCCAGGAACGCGTACTCGAGCAGCATCGAGGCGAACAGCGCGACCGCGAACGTGGCGTGCATGCCCTGCACCGCCCCTTCCGTGAGTCGCTCGCTGTGCCGCGCCGCGCCGAGCACCGCCAGCGTGGCGGTGACCAGGGTCATCAAGAACAGCACCAGGATGGCCACGGTGCCGAGACTGGAGATCGTACCGAAGAGCATGAGGTCCCCTGTTTTTCGGTGGTTTTCGGTGGGCGCCTTGGCGCTCAGGACTTGCTTGGCATGGTGGGAGCCGCGCCGCCGGGGGCCTTGGCCTCGTTCTCGTACTTGCTGGGGCACTTGGCGTTCATGTCGTCCGACTCGAACACCTGACCCGAGTCGTCGAACTGGCCGATGAGCACCACCTCGCCGCCCTCCTGGAACGTGTCGGGCGGGATGTTGGTGAAGTGCACATCGATGCGCTCGCCGCCGTGCTCGACCGTGAAGCGATAGTCGCCGGTGGTCTTGCTCTTCTTGACCGTGCCCTCCACCACCGTGCCGTGCACCTTGATGGTGCGGTCGGCGAAGTGCTTGGGGTCGCTCGCCATCTTCTGCACGACCTGCTCGACGTAGAGGTACTCGAGCACGCCCTCGCCCGGGTCGCTGGCCACCATCACCGCAATGGCGCCAGCGAGCACCACGCCAATGCCGATCTTCGTTCCCGTTCCGAGTGCCATCGTCGTTCCTCTCTTCGTCCGTGTGCCGCGTGCCCGTCTCGTCGGGGTCGTCATGCGGTGGCTCGGGCTGGCCGCCTCAGCCGCCGATGCTCACCATGGCCTTGGTCGGGCCCCCGGTCCCGTCGATGTTAAACCCATGCGCGTCCCGCTTGGTTCCGAGCGCGGCGCGAACCACTCGCTCGAGTCGATCGGGGTCTTGGGACCTCAGGGCCGAGCGAAGATCACCGGTATCGTCGCGCGCGAGGCAGGCGTGGAGCTGGCCCGTGGCAGAGATGCGAAGCCGGTTACAGCTTGAACAGAAGTTCTCGGTGAGCGCAGCGATCGTGCCCAGGCGACGGCCGTCGAAGGCGCCCCCCACCGCACGCCAGTAGCTGGCGGGGCCCGCCCCGCGCACGCCCTCGCCCTCGTCGGGCACGAGCGCGGTCTGGAGGCCTTCCTCCACGCGGGCGCGGATCTCCGCCGCCGGCAGCAGCTCCCCCGGCACGTAGAGCTCACCCGACGCCATCGGCATTAGCTCGATGAAGCGCGGCACCACGTCGCGCTCCCACGCCCAGCGCACCAGCGAGGCCAGCTCGTCGTCGTTGAAGCCCGAAATCGCCACCGTGTTGATCTTGAGGGGCCAAAGGCCCGCTCGGCTGGCCGCCTCCACCCCCCCGAGCACGCGCTCCAGGGTCCCGCGCCGGGTGATCCGACCAAAGCGCTCGGGGTCGAGGCTGTCCAGGCTCACCGTCAGCGAGCGCAGCCCCGCCCTCGCTAGGGGCTCGGCCAGCTCGGCCAGGCGCTCGCCGTTGGTGGTCATCACCACCTCGAGGCGCCTCGCCGGCTCGACCGTGGGCAGCGCGGCCAGGCGCTCCACCAGGCTCACCAGTCCTCGTCGCAGGGTCGGCTCGCCGCCGGTCAGGCGCACCCGCGTCACCCCCCAGCGCGCGAAGGCCTCGCACACCCGCACCACCTCCTCGAGCGACAGCACGTCCGTGCGCGGGCCGTAGACGAGCCCCTCTTCGGGCATGCAGTAGGTGCAGCGGTAATTGCAGCGGTCGGTCAGCGAGACCCGGAGGTAGCGGACCGTCCGGGACTGGCGGTCCATCAACGCGCCGCCGAGGGCGACCTCGGAGTCCGGCGATGCGGTCGATGGGCGGCGGAGCTGAACGAGCGGCAACGGTGCGTCCTCTCGGGTCGCCTAGCTTGCCACACGTGCCTCGCGACGGCATGTGACGGTGCACCGTCGGCTCCACCCGCGTGCGTCGAGGCTCACGGGGCCACACGACGCCCTTCGGCCCAGCGCGCAACTGCGCACCCTTCGGGGGCGCCCCTCTCGAAGCACCGGCGCCACGCCCTCATCAACGAGCAAGCCCAGGTCCTTCGACCCGGGCTCCCGTTCGTGCGGTCCTCGGGGGGACCGAACCCGACTCGCCGCCGGCTCAGTGGGCCGGGGGCGCCTCGGCGCTCGGGGCTCCCGCGGGCTCGGCATGCCCGGCCTCGCCCTCCGCGTGGCCAGCCGCTCCCTCACCATGGCCCTCGGCCGGCTCGGGCGTCGGCGGCGGCTCGCGGTCGTAGTTGTTGCGGAAGAACGTGCCCTGCTCCTCGATGAGCCGCGTGCGGCTGTTGAGGTCGAAGATCGTGAACGTGAAGAAGATCCCGACGAAGATGATGGTCGAGAGGAACACGAACACGTGGTAGCGATCGTCGTACTTGAGGTGCATGAAGTACATGCACACGAGCGAGGCCTTGGCCACCGCCACCACCATGGCAACCGGTAGGCTCGCGGGCCCCAGGCTCATGTACGACACGGCGTAGGTCAGGCCCGTGAGCACGAGCAGCGCCCCGAAGACCGCGTAGTAGGCCTTCATGGGGGAGATGTGCTCGTGGCACTCCTCGTAGCCCTCGACGGGCTTGCCGTGGAGGAAGAGGCGAGCATCGGCTTCGTCGTGATTGGCGTCGGACATGGTCTTGATCCCCTTGGTCCTGTCGATTCGCGGAACGGCCCTGCTCACCGAACCAGATAGAGGAGCGGGAAGAGGAAGATCCAGATGAGGTCCACGAGGTGCCAGTAGAGGCCCACGTTCTCGACCGGCGTGTAGTAGCTCGGGCCAAAGTGGCCCTTGCCCGCACGCAGGTAGATCCAGGTCAGCACGCCGATGCCGATGAGCACGTGGAACCCGTGCAGGCCGGTCATGCAGAAGTAGACCGCGAAGAAGATGTGGGGCGAGCCCTCGATGTAGTAGCCGTGGTCCCACGCGTGGTAGAACTTGCCCGGCAGCATGCCGTGCTCGATCTTCGCGGTGTACTCGAAGTACTTGACCACCATGAAGGTGAACGCGAAGCCGATCGTCAGCAGCAGGTTGCGCTTGATGGCGGGCTGATCCCCCACCTGGGCCGCGCGCACCGCCAGCGCCATGGTGAGGCTCGAGGTGATGAGCACCACCGTGTTGATGCCACCCGCGGTCTTGTTGAGGTGCTCGTGCGCCGCGAGCACCATGTCGGGGTAGTGCATGCGCACGATGAAGTAGGCGAGGAACAGGCCACTGAACATCAGGATCTCAGTGGCCAGGAACACCCACATGCCGAACTTCGCCGCGCCGGCCTGCTGACCGGGCGTATTGAAGTGGTGGGCCATGAAGGCGTGGGGCTCACCCGCGCCTGCGGGGCGATGCGCCTTGGGGCTGTCGTGGTCGTGGCTCATGGTCGAGTCGGCCCTAGGTGGAGATGGTGAAGAGGCCCGCGGCGGGTGAGTCGGGTGCGGGGGGCATGGCTGGCCCGGGGGGCATGGCTAGTGATGGTCCATGCCGCCCGTGCGGTCGATCTGCGGGAAGTTGTACGGATCGGAGTCGACCCGCGGCTGCCCATGGAAGTTGTGCTCGATCGGCGGGGTCTGGGTGCTCCACTCGAGCGAGGCACCGCCCCAGGTGTTGTCGGGCAGCGGCTCCTTGGGCGCGGCCGACTTGCGCAGCGACGCCAGCAGGTAGAACGCGATCCACAGGAAGCCGGCCAGCAGGATGTAGGCACCCACCGTCGACAGCACGTGCTGCTGCTGGAACTGCGGCACGTAGGTGTAGTAGCGGCGCGGCATGCCCTGCTGGCCCAGCACGAACTGGTTGAAGAAGGTCATGTTGAAGCCGACGAAGATGAACAGCGAGGCCCAGCGCGCCTGCTTCTCGTCGTAGTTGCGCCCCGTCATCTTCGCCCACCAGTGGTGCAGGCCGCCCACGAACGCGATGATGGTTCCGCCCATCATCACGTAGTGGAAGTGCGCCACCACGAAGTAGGTGTCGTGCAGGTGCACGTCGACCGACAGCGTGCCCAGGAACACCCCGGTGAGACCACCGATGGTGAACGTGAACAGGAACATCAGCCCGTACAGCATCGGGGTGTTGAACTGGATGCTGCCCTTGTAGAGCGTCGCGACCCAGGAGAACACCTTGATCGCCGTGGGTACCGCGACCGCGAAGGTGAGGAACGAGAACACGATGCCGGCCAGCTCGCTCTGACCCGACACGAACATGTGGTGGCCCCACACGACGAACGAGATGATCGCGATGGCGACCGAGGACAGCGCGATGGCCTTGTAGCCGAAGATGTGCTTGCGGCTGTGGACCGCGATGAGCTCCGAGATGATCCCGAAGCCCGGCAGGATCATGATGTAGACGGCCGGGTGGCTGTAGAACCAGAAGAAGTGCTGGAACAGCACCGGGTCGCCGCCCATCGCCGGGTCGAAGATGCCGATGTTGAGCGTCCGCTCCATGATGAGCAGCAACAGGGTGATGGCGAGCACCGGGGTGGCCAGCACCTGGATCACCGCCGTGGCGTAGATCGACCAGCAGAACAGCGGCATGCGGTTCCAGGTCATGCCCGGGGCCCGCATCTTGTGGATCGTCACCATGAAGTTCAGGCCGGTGAGGATCGACGAGAACCCGAGGATGAACGCCCCGAACGTGGCCGAGATGACCGCGGTGCCCGAGAAGTTCGAGCTGTAGGGCGTGTAGAACGTCCAGCCGGTGTCGAGGCCGCCCGCGAACAGGGTGTAGATGAAGAACAGCGCGCCCAGGCTGTAGACCCAGAACGACAGCAGGTTCAGGCGCGGGAACGCCACGTCCTTCGCCCCCAGCATCAGCGGGAGCAGGAAGTTGCCCAGCGCGCCCGGCACCGAGGGGATGATGACCAGGAAGACCATCACCGCCCCGTGCACCGTGAACAGCTTGTTGTAGGTGGTGGCGCTGGTGGTGGGGTCCATCCCCAGCGCCGTGAGCACCCCGCTGATCTCCCCCGGTCCCGGCGTCAATAGCTCGGTGCGAAAGAAGATCGCCGCCATGCCGCCCACGAAGAAGAACAGCAGGGTGGTGGCCAGGTACATCAGACCCAGCCGCTTGTGATCGACGGTGAACAGCCAGGACTTGAGGCCCTTTTGCGCGACCAGGTAGCTGGGCTCGCGCTCGTGGCCGGCGTCGTGCGTGGACTTGTCGTCTGCCATGATCTTGCCTGCCCTTCTCGACGCTACTCGAGGGTCTTGATGAACTCGATGAGGGCCGCGAAGTGCTTCTCGTCGAGCTGGCCCTTGTAGCTCGGCATCTTGACCCCCTCGAAGCCCGCCACGATCTGGGCGTTGGGCTCCTCGACCGACTCCTTGATGTAGTTGTCGTCGACGAGCACCGTGCCCTTGTCGGTGGTCTCCTGCTTGCCCCACATGCCCTTCCAGCTCGGGCCCACCTTGGGCGAGCCGTCGAGCGAGTGGCATGCGTTGCAGCCGCGCCGCTTGTAGATGCGCTCGCCGAACGCGGCTAGCGGCTCGCCCTCCTCCTGCTCGAGCTTGCCGGCCTCCGCGAGGTACTCGCCGAACAGCTCGGGCTCGAGCACCTTGACCTTGCCGATCATCGCGGAGTGCTGGTCACCGCAGTACTCGGCGCAGTAGAGGTTGAACTCGCCGACCTGGGTGGCCTCGAACCAGAGGCTGGTGTAGCGGCCAGGGACCACGTCGCGCTTGACGCGGAACGCGGGGATGTAGAAGTCGTGGAGGACGTCCTCCGACGTCATGGTGAGCTGCACCGGCTTGCCCTTGGGCACCACCAGGGTCACCACGTTGTCGTCGACGCTGGAGGTCAGCTGCACGCCCGGGTAGTCGGGATAGTCGACCGTCCAAAACCACTGTCGGCCCGTCACGCGGACCTGCACCGCATCGGGCGGCGGCACCGTCTGCTTGAGGAAGTCGACCTCGCCCCACACGAAGATCCACACCAGCAGCACGGCCGGGATCGCGCTCCACAGGAACTCGACCTTGCCGTTGTGGGTGATCGAGCTGGTCTTCTGGTCGTCGGACTTCCGGTGGTACTTCCACATGAAGTACCCCTGCACGCCCATGATGAGCACGAAGAAGAACAGCGAGAGCACGACGATGAACAGATAGAGGAGGTCGGTCCCCTCGGCGAACGTCGACGCCTGGGGGAGCGTCGCCCACGGGTTGACCGTCTCCCACACTGCGTTCGCGCCCTGGGTATGGACGCTGGGATCGAGGACCTGGCCGGCCGTAGCCGAACCTTCCGGGGCCGCTGCAGCCGCTTCGGGGGCCATCAACATGCTGAGGATCATACTGCCTCCACCTTTCCCGGGGCAGCCACGCCGTCCCGGGAGTCCGTCCGACCGGGCCCTTCATGGTCGCCCACGGCGACCACGGACCCTTCGCGGAGAGTCGCTTGGCGACGCTCGCGCCGCCACAGGAAGAACATCACGCCGCCGAGCAACAGCGCGGTCAGGCCACCGCCAAGGCGCATGATGCCCATGGCGAAGGGGCCGTACTGGCCGATGGTCGCGTCGTAGCTGAAGCAGCTCAGGTAGAGCTGCTCCACGGGCCCGCCGATCTTGCCGTCGGCCGCCTCGTAGAGGCCGAGCTTGACGTCGAGCGGGTCGTAGGTGAGCCCGTAGACGTAGCGAGAGACCCGCCCGTCCGGGGTGAGGAACACGACCACGCCGGGGTGCGCGTACTGGTCCTGCTCGGCGTCGTATGCGTAGGCGATGCCCACTTGCGATGCGAGCGCGCGGATCTCCAGCTCGCTGCCGGTCAGGAACGCCCAGTCGATGTCGTCGCCCTTGCCCACGGCGTCGGCAATGGAGCCGCGCTTCTTGCGGGCGTCGGCCGGAGTCTCGTGGGGGTCGATGCTCAGCGTCACCAGTCGAAAGTCCTCGCCCGGCTCCCAGTCGACCTCGGCCAGCGCATCGGCGAGACCATTGAGCTGCACGCTGCACACCACCCGGCAGCGGTAGTAGTTCAGGGTCAGCGCCACCGGGCGCTCGCCATCGAAGAAGTCCGCCAGCGCCACCGACTCGCCGCGCTCGTCCACGAACCGCAGCCCCGTGTCGACCCGCTCGCCGCGATGGTCGGTGACCTCGATCGCCCGCATCTCGGGCGACAGCGGCTGGTCGGGCGCCGCGCTCGCCGCACGACACCCCAGCCCGGCTGCGAGAGCCAGACCGAGCGCGGCGAGATGGTGACGGATGGGTCGCATGGCAGAGACGGATTCCTCCGGATGGCTACGGGGCAGCCTTGCCCTCGGCCGGTGCCTTGCCCTCGGCCGGCGCCTTGCGCTCGGCCGGTGCCCTGCCCTCGGCCGGTGCCGCGGGCGCAGGAGCCTGGGTGGGCGGCACGAGGCCTCGCTGGATCCTCTGCAGTTCCTCCGGGCTCAACCCACCGGGGGCACCAGGCTGGCCAGGCACGCGAACCGGACGCTGCGGCATCCGCCCCATCGGCAACGGACCCCTGGCGCCGCGCGGCTGGGCCTTGGGCGCATTGGGATCGGGGCTCTGCCAGCCTGGGTACGGGGCCTGAGCCTTGAAGTACGTCGCCGACTGCTCGAGCACGCGCTTGCGCGCCTCCGCCAGCGGCATCTGAGTACGGCGGTCCTCGTGCAAGCCCTTGCCGGGCAGACCGTCGTCATCGGTCATCTCCACCACGACCCAGCCCTTCTCGAGCGTCTCCATCTCCTGCCGGTACTCGGCGAGCTGGAACGAGACCTTGGCGTTGCGGGTGTCGAGGATGCTGTCGACCTGGCGGTAGAACAGCTGGACCACGCCGATGCATGCGACGAGGGTGAGCGCCGACAGTCCGAAGAGCAGGTTGAACAGCCTGCTGCTCGGCATCTTGTCGACCTCGTGCGCGCCGTGGTCGTGCCCGTGGCCTTCCTCGTGACCGTCCCCATGGCCGTGTTGGTTGTCGTGGTCGCTCATGGCTTCGTCCTTCAGGCGTCCGAGCTCACGCGTTCTCGTGGTTGATGGACTCGAGCAGGCGCGGGTCCTTGACGGGGATGAGGGCGTTCTTGCACGTCGCCCACGTGAACACCGCCAGCACGATGCCGCCGATGCCCAGGAACGTCAGGATGTCGCTGGCCCCGAAGTGGAGTTCGAAGACGCCCAGCTCCGCGGCATGCACCGGCTTGATGAGCCAGGTCATGTCGATGAACTCGGCGACCATGATCCACACCGACCAAAACGCCAGGGTCTTGGGGTTGCGCTTGATCCGGCGCGACATCAGGCCCAGGAACGGGAGCACGAAGCGCGCGAACACCAGCACCAGGCTGAGGGTGAGGAACGACCCCTGACCACGGTAGGAGAACCAGTGGGTCTCTTCGGGAATCGACGCGTACCAGATCAGCATGTACTGGGAGAACGCGATGTACGCCCAGAACACGGTGAAGGCGAACATCATCTTCCCGAGGTCGTGGAAGTGCTCGGGGGTGACGACGCCGCGCAGATGGCCGGAGCGGTGCAGCAGGATCACCACCAGCGAGAGGAACGCGTGGATGAAGCTGACGCAGCCGGCGAAGTAGTAGACGCCGAAGATCGTCGAGAACCAGTGCGGGTCGAGCGACATCAACCAGTCGAACGCCCCGAAGGTCAGCGAGAAGGCGAACACCGCCACCGAGATCGGCGCGATCCACCGCATCTTGTGGGTCAGCGGGAGCGGGTCGGCCGCGGTGTCCTGCTTGGTGGACCAGGTCCACAAGAGCCCCGCCAGCGCGGCCCAGGCCACCACGTAGACGACCGCCCGCGCCTTGAAGGCGCCCTCGTTGAGGTAGCCCCGCTTGGCGGCCAGCATGGTGTCGTTCAGCACCGCCGGGTCGTCGAGGTGGGTCCAGTGATAGAGCTCGTGGGCTCCCAGGAACACCACCGGCAGCGCCAGCAGGCCGCACACCGGAAGGGTGAGCATGGCGTTCTCGGCCAGGCGCCGCACCACGACCGACCAGCCGGCCCGGGTGCCGTGCTGCACGACCACGAAGAACAGACCGCCCATGCCCAGCGCCATCCAGAACATCAGGGCGACCAGGTAGGAGAAGTAGAACTCGGCCTTGTGCTCCCCCATCATGAGGAAGCCCAGGCCCAGCCCGGCCACACCGATCACGCCGAAGACGGCGGGAAGACGGCGCCAGCCGGAGCGCTCGCCAATGTGGATCTCGTCGTGGCTCGGCATGCCACTATCGTGCGCGCTCACTGGATCCTCCGGGGGCGTTGATCGGCCATGGCCGCCGCGGCTTGCTCGGGCACGTCGCTCGGCTCGGCGTTGCTGGCAACCTGTAGGGTACGGACCCAGGCCGCGATGGCCCAGCGGTCCTCCACTGGGATCTGCGACTTGTAGCCCTTCATCGAGCCCTTGCCGTTGGTGGCCACGTCGTAGAAGTAGCCCAGCGGCACTGGCCGGAACTTGTCCTGATGGAAGTTGGCGGGCTTGACCGCAAAGCCACCGCCGCGGCGAGTGGCGGGTCCGTCGCCGTAGCCCATCTCACCGTGGCAGGGCTGGCAGTAGATGTCGTAGCGCTTCTGGCCGCGGTCGAGCAGCGCCGGCCCGAGCTCGAGGCCTGCGGGCAGCGCATCGGCGAGCGCCCCGTTGGGCAGCCGGCCCCGCCACATGTGGTCGTCTTCCTTGAGGTGGCCAACCGCCACCGTCTCTGGCACCGGAGGTCGCATCACGCGATGGTCGGCGAAGAAGTCGTTGCGCTCCTGCGCCTCGCCCCTCTCCTGGAAGTCCATGTTCTGCTGCAGGTGCACCGGGGGCTCGTCGGAGGGGTTGCCCCAACAGCCGGCCAATGCCAGACCCAACAGCAGGAGGGCCATTGTCGCGGCCTGTTCCCGCTCGGCCGCCTTCGGCGCCCGAAGGCCTCGTCGTGCGTACGCCATGGCTAGTCCTCGACCTCCTCGACGTGGAGCGCCCCCGTGGACTCGAGCAGCTCACGGGTTCGCTCGGGGTCGTACTTGGGATCGCGCGCCTCGATCGAGATGAAGAATCGATCGTCGGTCACGCGGCTGAAGCGGTCGCTGTTGAACAGCGAGTGGTAGAGCGTGGGCAGTCGGTTGAGGCCGAACATGCCGAACACCGCCCCGAACGAGCCCAGCAAGATGCCGAGCTCGAAGATCACCGGCACGAACGCCTGGTAGCTGTTGAAGGGCTTGGCCGAGATCACCAGCGGATAGTCGACCACCGAGGTCCACCACTGGAGCAGGAACCCCAGACCGGCCCCGGAGAAGCCCATCACGCACACGATCCAGGGGACCACCGAGGGGCGCAGCCCCATCGCCTTCTCCAAGCCGTGCACGGGGAAGGGCGTGTGGGCATCCCAGGCCCCGTAGCCCGCGTCGCGGACCTTCTCGCAAGCCTTGTAGAGCTCGCCAGGGGTCTCGTACTCGGCCAGCAGGCCGTAGACCTTCGGTCGCTTAGCCATCGCCCTTCTCCTCGTCCTTGCTGGAAGCCTTCTCGTCCGAGCCCTCGGTGTCCGACGCCTTCTCGTCCGAGCCGGTCTCGCCCGAGCCCGAACCCTCGGCGTCCGAGACCTTGGCGTCCGAGGCCTTGGCGTCCGACGCCTTGGCGTCCGACGCCTTGGCGTCCGAGGCCTTGGCGTCCGACGCCTTGGCGTCCGACGCCTTGGCGTCCGACGCCTTGGTGCCCGAGTCCTCGGTGCCCGACGCCTTCTCGTCCGAGCCGGTCTCGTTCGAGCCCGAACCCTTGGCGTCCGGGGCCTTGGCGCCCGATTCGTCGCTGCCGCCCGAGACCACCACCTTCACCGACTGGCTCACGGAGCGCTCGGAGACCTCCTCGTCTGCCTCTCCGTCGGCGCGGATGTCCTCGCGAGACTCCACCACGCCGACCGCGCTCTTGGTCACGTGCCGCTTGCGCTTGGGCTTGGCCGTGTAGTGCGGGTTGGCTTGCGGCATCACGCCCTTGACCTCCGAGATGGCGATCACGGGCAAGAAGCGCAGGAACAGGCAGAACAGGGTGAAGAACAGACCGAAGCTGCCGATGAGCAGCGACACGTCCCACGGGGTGGGCGTGAAGTAGTCCCAGCTCGAGGGCAGGAAGTCGTGGTGCAGCGACGTCGCCACGATCACGAACCGCTCGAACCACATGCCGATGTTCACGAAGATCGACAGCACGAACAGCGCGGCGGCGGACCGGCGGATCTTCTTGAACCAGATGAGCTGAGGCGTGATCACGTTGCAGCTCATCATCGTCCAGTACGCCCACGAGTAGTCGCCGAACGCGCGGTTCACGAACACGAACGACTCGTAGGGGTTGCCCGAGTACCAGGCGATGAAGAACTCCATCCCGTACGCGTATCCCACCAGGGTACCCGTCAGGAGGATGACCTTCGCCATGTTCTCCAGGTGCTTGACCGTGATGATGTGCTCGAGCTTGAACCAGCTCCGCAGCGGGATCATCAGCGTCAGCACCATGCCGAAGCCGGAGAAGATGGCGCCCGCGACGAAGTAGGGCGGGAAGATGGTGGTGTGCCAGCCCGGCAGCTGCGAGACCGCGAAGTCGAACGACACGATCGAGTGCACCGAGAGCACCAGCGGCGTGGCCATGGCGGCCAGCAGCAGGTAGGCGGCCTCGTAGTTCACCCAGTGGCGGTGCGAGCCACGCCAGCCCAGCGCGAAGATGCCGTAGGCGATCCGCCTGATCTTGGTCTTGGCCCGGTCGCGCATGGTCGCGATGTCGGGGACCAGGCCCACGTACCAGAACAGCAGCGACACCGTGAAGTAGGTGCTGACCGCGAACACGTCCCACAGCAGCGGGCTGCGGAAGTTCGGCCACATCTGCATCTGGTTGGGCAGCGGCAGCGGCCAGTAGATGGCCCACACGCGACCGACGTGGATGGTCGGGAACAGCAAGGCGCAGATGACCGCGAAGATCGTCATCGCCTCGGAGGCCCGGTTGATCGACGTGCGCCACTTCTGCCGGAACAGGAACAACACCGCGGAGATCAGCGTCCCCGCGTGGCCGATGCCGACCCAGAACACGAAGTTGACGATGGGCCATCCCCAGCCGACGGGGATGTTGTTGCCCCACACGCCAACGCCTTCCCACAGGAGGACGGCGAGGCTGATGCCGAGCACGCCCAGCATCGAGAGCGAGATCATGAAGGCGATCCACCAGCGCCGGTGC
Organism: Paraliomyxa miuraensis; assembly: GCF_026337845.1. Lineage (GTDB taxonomy): Bacteria > Myxococcota_A > Polyangia > Nannocystales > Nannocystaceae > Paraliomyxa > Paraliomyxa miuraensis. Next base: position 26,416 of record NZ_JAOVZF010000133.1, read on the forward strand.
GGGATCTCGATGGGTCGAGCCACCGCCTCGGTGATCTCGGCAAACGTCGGTTGACCCTGGACGAGCGCCATCCGCCCCTCGACGGGGTCGATGTCGTGCTCGTGGGTGGTTGGGATGTAGTGGCTCATGGCGGCGCCTACACCAGCTCCGGGTTGGGGTTGCGAATGCGCGCGAGGTAGGAGGTGCGCGGTGCGTTGTTGAGGTCGCGCAGCACCTGGTAGTCGCGGCTGTTGGCCTTGGCCTTGCTCACCGCCGACTCGGGGTCGGCCACGTCGCCGAACATGATGGCTTCGGCGGGGCAGGTCTGCTGGCAGGCCGTCACGATCACGCCGTCGGCGACCTTGTCCTGGCCGGCCACGTGGGCCTCGATCTTGGCCTGATTGATGCGCTGCACGCAGTACGTGCACTTCTCCATCACGCCGCGGAAGCGGATCGTGACGTCGGGGTTCTTCTGCAGCTGCCGCAGTCGGGCCCCGTCGGGATCATCGGTCCAGAATGAACCGGGCCGAAGATCGATGTTGTAGTTGAAGAAGTTGTAGCGCCGCACCTTGTACGGGCAGTTGTTCGAGCAGTACCGCGTGCCGATGCAGCGGTTGTAGGCCATGTCGTTGAGGCCCTCGGGGCTGTGCGTGGTGGCGGCCACCGGGCACACCGTCTCGCATGGCGCGGCCTCGCAGTGCTGACAGGCCATCGGCTGCACGACTGCGGTGGGGTTGTCCTCGTCGCCGCGGAAGTAGCGGTCGATGCGAATCCAGTGCATCTCGCGACCGTTGGACACCTGCTTCTTGCCCACGATCGGGATGTTGTTCTCGGCCTGGCACGCCACCACACAGGCATTGCAGCCGGTGCAGGCATTGAGGTCGATGCTCATGCCCCACTGCTGCTTGCCCGTGAGCTTGGGCGGATCGAACAGGTGGTGGAGCCGCTCGGGCGGCATCAGGTTCGCCTTCTCGACGAACTCGGGATCCTCGGTCCACTCGTCCTTGGTGGCTTCGAGCACGATCGGGCGCTCGGGGTAGTCGAAGCCCATCATGGACGGTGGCTTGAGCCGACCATAGTCCTGGGTGCTCACCAACAGGTGGCTGCCCCCGGCCTTGGCCACCGAGCCTCCCGCGAACCAGGCCAGCGAGCCGTCCTCGGCCAACGGGTGGATCTGGTAGGTGTCGAAGCCCACGTCCTTGGCGACCGCGCCCCAGGTGTGGCCGTAGCCGATGTTGATCGAGATCGTGTCCTCGGCCTGCCCCGGAGCCACGAAGGCGGGAATGGTGAGGCTGCGGCCCTCGATCGTCACCGTGAGCAGATCGCCGTCCCTGACTCCCTGCTTGGCGGCCGTCGCGGCGCTCAGGAGCGCCGCGTTGTCCCAGGTGAGCTTGGTGATCGGGTGGGGCAGCTCCTGCATCCAGCCGTTGTTGCCCATCGAGCCGTCCCCGACCTTGGGGCTCCAGTGCAGGTCGATCTCGATGCCCTCGACCGGCTGGCGGCCGCGGGCCACCGCATCGGGCAGGGCCTTCCAGTCGAGTACCGGCAACACGGGCTCGCGCGGAATGCCGGACACCACGCCGTCGTGGACCCACCGATTCCATCGCTTGTCGGAGAACTCTCCACCCAGGCGCTCGGCGTAGCCGAACTTGACCACGCTGAAGCCATCGAGCATCGAGCCGCTGGCCACCAGGCCCAGCCACTCCGTGATGCTCCACGTATCGTGCAGCGGAGCGATGAGCGGCTGCTGGATCGACACGGTGCCGTCGATGGCCTGCAGATCGCCCCAGGCCTCGAGCCAGTGCGACACGGGGATGTGCCACTTGGCGACCTTGCCCGTCTCGTCGCGGTAGAGGCCGAAGTGGACCGTGGTGAGGCCGGCCAGCTTGTCGCCGAGCCCCAGCGAGGCCGGGGTGTCGAAGGCCGGGTTGGTGTCGAAGCAGAGCACCGCCTCGATCTCGGTGGCGGCCGCCAGCGCCGAGACCGGCTCGAGCGTCTGGGCGTCGCGGTCGAACAGCCAGCGCTGCCCGTTGCCATTGTTGCCCAGGCCGGCGTTGATGAGGCTGCCCAGCGCGTGGACCCACACCGGCTGGCGCTCGCCCACGAGGACGGCGCCCTTGCCCTTGTTGTCCACCAGATCCTTGGCCAGCGCCTTCACGAAGGCCCGGGTGGGCTCGTCGAGGCTGGGCTCGGGCAGCCCCGCCACCACGCCCTGTGCAGTGGAAGGCCAGCTGACTTGGCCCTCGAGCGCCTTGGCCAGACCGATGAGGGCGTCACCCACATGGCTTGCCTTCATGCGCAGGCGGTGGTCGGCCATGGTGCCGGTGCCGGTGAGGTGGGACTCCACGACGTAGAGCCGGCTCATCTCGTCGGTCGAGCGCTCGAGCCGGCGGGTGCGCGACCACTCCCGGGTGAGGCGAACGTGGTCGATCTCGAGCCCCAGGAAGTCGGCATCGGCTGCGAACACCACCTTGGCGTCGGCCAGCGAGTAGAACGAGCGCGCACCCGCTCCACCCACCATCTCGGAGGCCGAGATCGCGTGGGCCGGGGCCATGGGATCGTCGACGAACACGCGTGCCTGCGGCAGACGCTGGCGAAGCTGGGCGAGCTGGTAGCGCTGGGTCGGCGAGAGCACCTGCCGCAGCACCAGCGCCAGCCCCTGCCCCTGCTTGGCCACGAAGCCATCGACGAGGGAGGACACGGCGTCCTTGGTCTGCGTCCAGTCGCGGATCTCCTCGCCTTCGAGGGGCAGACGGGTGCGATCGGGATCGTAGAGATCGAGCACCGATGCCTGGGCGAATACGCTGGCCGCCCCCTGCGACCCGGGGTGCCGGGGATTGCCCTCGATCTTGGTCGGTCGCCCGTCCTGGCTCTCGACCATCACCCCCAGCACGCTGCCGAGCTCGGGGACCGCGGTCGAGTAGTAGAGGGGCTTGCCCGGAATCAGATCCTCCGGGCGCTCGCTGAACGGAAGGATGTTCTCCTTGGGCTTGCGAATGCACCCGGTGGTGGCGGTGGCTCCGGCCAGAGCCGCCGACGCCCCCATGACCCCGAAGAACTTTCGACGGGACAGGGACTCGGCGGGACGCTCTGCGGCGCCAGGCGGGAATTCCTTCCAGCTGTCGGCCTCTTCGTCGTGCGACAGGGCACGATGCTCGAGGCTACGCCAGTAACCGTGACGGTATGCCTTGAGGTCTCTCATCGGTGACACCCCGAGCAATGCAGCGGTGGGTTGACCTGCCGCGTGCGAGCGGGATCACGCTTGGGATCGTAGTCCTCGGCAGCGGGGTCCCAGTTCATGTTGGTGACTTGGTCGAGGGGCCGGAGGTTGGGCTCCGGGTTGCGGTGACAGTCGAGGCACCACCCCATCGACAGCGGCTGCACCATCTCCACCACGACCATCTTGTCGACGCGGCCGTGGCACGACGCGCAGCCGACCCCGGCGGCCAAGTGGGCCGAGTGGTTGAAGTAGGCGTAGTCGGGGAGCTGATGCACCCGCACCCACTCGATGGGCTCTCCGGTCTGGTAGCTCTCGCGCACCTTTCGCAGCCGCAGGCTCTCCGTCTTGACCTGCTCGTGGCAGTTCATGCACGTCGCCGTGGGAGGAATGGCCGCGTGAGCGGAGCGCTCCACCGTGTTGTGGCAGTAGCGGCAGTCGATCCCCATGTCGCCGGCGTGCAGCTTGTGGCTGTACGGCACCGGCTGCTCCGGCCGGTAGCCCACGTCGGTGTAGCGGGGAGAGAACCAGTATGCGACCGCGAACACGAGTCCCGCCCCAACGAGGGGAGCGAGCACGCCAATCGCGATCGGAATGTTGTTCGTCCAACGAGGAAAGATCGCCGGCACGGTCGTTCACCTTTGCTCGGGGGACCCTGTGGCCCAAGGCCCCGTTGCTTCCATGGGCACCGCGTGTGTCACGCTGTTGGCGGCGCGGACCCTAGCAATTGCGCCATGGCCCCGCAAGCGCGACGAGCATCCTCGTTCGCATCGGGGGGCCGCAAAATTGGCAAGGTCCTCGGGCGCTCGAGGGCCTCCCCGACCGGCCAAGGCCGCGGTCCGGTGGGGACTGCCAAAACGAGTTGCGCGATGTCTCATGTCGGGCTGGCCTCCCCTCCCGCGGGCACCTCGGAGGACCAGCGAGCCGAGAAGGTCTTGAGGAATTGGATCACCGCATGGCGATCCTCGTCGGGCATGCCATCCCATGGGGGCATCCCCGTCCCTGGTATGCCGCGTCGAATCACGAGGTCGAGATCGGCATCGGTGGGGAGGGATCCCTGGGGACCCGACACGTGCTCGAACGCGGCCTCGCGGAAATCGCGGGGAGGCCGGTCCAGCGACCGTGACGCGTTGGCGCGACCCGAGCCGTCCGCTCCATGGCAGCTCACGCAGTAGAGCCCGTACACTCGGGCTCCGCGCTGCAGGACCTCGGGAGCCACCGTCCGACCTCCCAGCACCATGGGCTCGGTGAAGCGAGGTGGGGGATCACCACATCCCCCCACGCCCAAACAAGCCGCGAACGCGAGTCCCGCACCGCCGACGATCGACCAGGGCAAACGAAGGGACATGAAACGGGTGGGGCTGGGCGCGAACGCGAGGGTCCTCACCGACCCCGCTCCATTTCGGCCAGCACGTGCTGGGCTCGTTCGAAGATCTCATCGGTCCCGTGCTCGTCGCTGATGCCGTAGAAGCCTCGTACCCCGCCGTCCCCGTCGATCAACGCGAGCTTGGTCGAGTGCGCAATGTCGTAGGCCACTCCCTGCTCGTCCGCCTCGCGGTCGCCGACTCCGAGCTTGAACCCGTGCCGGACCAGCCGCAGGACCGCGACGGGCTCGCCCGTGACGAAGCGCCAGTGCTCCGAGTCCACCCCTTGCGCTGCGAAGTGAGCCGCCAGGACCTCGGGCGTGTCGTGCTCGGGGTCGACGGTGAACGAGACCATCTCCACGTCGACCCCATAGCGGTCGAGTCGCTGCCGGAGCTCGTCCATGGCCCGGGTGACCGCGGGGCAGCTGCTGGGACACGTGGTGAACACGAAGCCCGCCACCCAGACCTTGCCCCGCAGGGTCTGGGGGTCGAAAGGACGACCGAGGTGGTCGACCAACGAATAGTCGCTGGGCAGCGTGAACATGACCGGCGGCGGCTCGGGGACGTGTCGCAGGCGTCCGCTACACCGCAGGGCCGTGATGCTCACCGCACCAACCACGAACGCCATCACCCAGATGTGGCGGCGAAGCCACTCGAGCCAGCCGGGTCGGCGTAGGTCGGCGGGGGGTCTCATTCGCAGTCCTTGGGGCCTTTATATAAGGAGGGCACGGGACCTCATGAGAGCAGGGCCACGTCGATGGCGAGCACCGCGGTCAGCGCGGGCAGGTAGACCAGGGACGCCAGGAAGTACCCACGAGCCCAGCGGGCCCCCGCATGATCGTCGAGGCCGGTGAATGCCCACCCCAAGAACCCCATGCCCAGGATCATGGCGGCGGCGAGGTAGAAGAATCCGGCCACGCCCAACGGGGTGAGCATCAGCGACAGCGGTACGAGGGCTCCGGCCCAGGCCACGGCCTGGATCTTGGCGACGGCATCACCGCGCACCAGCGGCACCACGCGGATCCCGGCCCGGGCGTACTCGGCCTTGCGGTAGAGCGCGATGGCAATGAAGTGAGGAATCTGCCAAACGAGCAAGATCCCAAACAGCACCAAGCCGCCCGGATCCAGCGCATCCGTGACCGCCGTCCATCCCAGCAGCGGCGGCACGGCGCCCGGAATCGCCCCGATGACCAGGGCCAGGGGCGTGCGTCGCTTGAGCGGGGTGTAGACGAACACGTAGGAGAGGATCGCAAAGGTCGCGAGCCCAGCCGCGAGCGCGTTGGCGAACACCCCGAGCACGATCACCGAGAGCAGCGACATCAGCACCGCAAAGCCGAGGGCAACCGACGGCGACAAGCGTCCCGCCGGCAGCGGGCGACGCCGGGTCCTCGACATCAGCGCATCGCTGTCGCGCTCCCACCACATGTTGGCTGCGTTGGCCCCCCCCACCGCGAGCGCGGAGCCGATCACCACGGCGATGCTCGACGACCAGCCGATCGAGCCAGGTGCGAGCACCAACCCTCCCGCCGTGGTCAGCACGCACATCCGCGTGACTCCCGGCTTGGTCAGCGCCCACAGATCGTTGGCGCGAGCCATGCTAGAGGGCCACTCCCTTCTGATCGTGGCGGCAGTAGCTGTCGAGCGTGCGGTAGGCGTCGGCGCAGACGCACTGCTTCTTGTTGCGGCACGGGGTCCCGCGATCGAGGCAGGACAGGTAGACCCACTGGGCCTTGGCCGAGCCAAGCTCGATGGACTCGCACGCATCCTTGCGATCGCGACCGACCAGGCAGTGAGTCATCACCTGCGGCACTCCGTTGTCGCATAGAGGCTTGTTGGCCTCGCAGCGAGCGTGCCATTCGATCACGGCATCGATGCAGCCCTCGACGTCGAGGACGGGACCCTTGCGATCCATCTCGGTCAGCGTGACCGCGAAATGGTCCTCGGAGACGTCGTACCGCCAGTACGCCGCGACCCCCATCACGACGACCACGATCGCCATGATGCCCAGCACCAAGCGAAGGCTGGGCCCAGAAGTCTCGAACTCCGGGCTCGTCACGCGGGGGCAAGCTAGCGCGGTGCCCAACATCGGTCAACGTGGCATCCCGCACGTGTTTCACCCGTTGGAACACCGTCCAGGGCCTTTCCAACGGCCGGTGAGGGACCGGTGAAACGCCCGATGGAAGGGGTCGGTACATGCGCCCACCAGGACCATCGAGGCGCTCGTTGGTGGCGACCAGAGTCGAGGCTAGAGTCTCGGGCCACGCATGGCCGCGCGCGATCGGTGGGCATGGAAGCCCGTAGTGGAGGGACACTGGTGGACGGTGGCCTCCGCGGTCGCCGCCCGGCTTCGCCCGGTGCCAATCCCGCAGTCGAGTTCGTGGAGCACGTGGGTCGACGATCCACGGCTGGGACCCGTGCGACTCCACGGCCGGCTGCACGAGGGCGGAGCGAGCACCTTGCTGCTGGTCGTGCACGGTTTGGGCGGAGAACCCGACAGCCCCTACTGCCGCCGGATCACACCGCTCGCCGAGCAGCGTGGGTGGGCTTGCTTGCGGCTGGCGCTGCGGGGAAGCTCGGGGGATGGCGAGGACCTCTACCACGCCGGACTGGGCAGCGACCTGACTCACGCGCTGGCGGACCCGACGCTGCAACGCTACGACCGAGTGCTGGTGCTCGGGTTCTCGCTGGGTGGCCACCTCGCGCTCCGGATGGGGCTCGCCCCAGACCCGCGCGTCGTGGGCATCGCCGCGATCTCCTCCCCTCTCGACCTCGCCCTGGGCTGTCGGGCCATCGATCGCCGGAGTGCCTGGCTCTACCGTCGACATGTCCTTTCGGGACTCAAGCGAGGCTACCGACGGACCGCCGCACGACGAGCGCTCGCAAGCGCCGTGGACGAGGTGGTACGCGTTCGAACGCTGCGCGAGTGGGACCGGCTGGCGGTGGTTCCGCGCTTTGGCTTCGGCGATGTCGAGGCCTACCACCGAAGCCAAAGCGTCGGACCACGTCTTGGCGAGCTGAAGGTGCCGGGGCTCTACGTGGGCATGCGGCATGATCCCATGGTGCCGCGCTGGACGGTGGAACCGAGCCTGAGCACGGACCTTCGATCCCTCGACGTTCGGTGGTTGGACGGCGGCCACGTAGCCGCTCCCGGGAGCTGGGAGGGCGAGGTCCTCGCCTGGCTGGACCGCCAACGTCCATACCGCTGATGGTTCGACTCACCTCCAGTGCCCGTGGCAGCCGGCTGCTACGCTCCGCCCAATGACCGCCGCCACGCGTCTACGAGTCGCGTTGATCTCGGATGTCTTCTTCGACCACGATGCAGACGCTCGCCTGCGCGCCCGGCTGACCCAGGCCAAGGACGGAGGTGCGCAGTTGGTCGTGCTCCCCGAGCTCCCGCTGCTGCCCTGGGTACCCGCGACACGAGACGTTCGTGACGAGGATGCCGAGCCTCCTGGCGGTTCGCGGCACCAACGAATGGCCGTGGCCGCCGCCGAAGTGGGCGTGGCCGTGCTGGGGGGAACGATCGTCCGCGATCCAGCAAAGGGGCGACGCGAGAACCATGCGATCGTGTTCGATGCCGAAGGCCACGAGCGTGGCCGCTACGCCAAGCTGCACCTCCCGCAAGAGCCCGGATTCTGGGAGGCCGACCACTACGAGCCTGGCCCGGGTTCCTTGCCGCTGCTGGCCTTGCACGGGATACCGTTCGGAATCCAGATCTGCTCGGACATCCATCGGCCCCAGGGGACCCACGTGCTCGCGGCCCGTGGTGCACGGTTGATCTGTCATCCACGCGCCACCGAGCCCGAGACGTTCGATCACTGGCGATTGGTGATGCAGGCAACGGCCAGAACCTCCTGCACGTGGATCCTCTCCGTCAATCGCCCGGCCCCGGAGCAGGGCGCTTCGCTCGGAGGGCCATCGATCGCCATCGATCCCGCCGGCACCGTGGTGGTGGAGAGCACCGAGCCCCTCGTGTTCGTGGACGTGGACACGGGCCGCAACGACGAGGCAATCGCGAGCTACCCCGGCTACCTCGCGGTCCGCAGCGATGTCTACGCCCAGGCGTGGACGGAGACCCTCCCGCGTGGGCTCGACCGCGGTCGCGCATGACCCCTCACGACGACCCGTCTCCCGGGATCGTGATGTCTGCCGCGTAGAGCCGTGGCTCATCGATGTGCGTCGCGATTGCGTCGGCGCAGCGGTCACGGAGTCGCACGATGTCGGCGATGGTGGTGCCCTCCCCGCGCATGGGCTCGAGCACCTCGACCTCGATGGGTACATGCCGAGGAAGCCAGGTGCCATCCCGCAGTGCCTTGCGAGAGCCCCGCAGCACCACCGGGACCACGGGACTTCCGGTCTCGCACGCGAGGCGAAACGTCCCCAGCTTGAACGGTCGCATGCCGACGTCGGAGGAGAAGGTCCCCTCGGGAAACAACATCACCCGCTCTCGCCGTCCGAGGAGCGCGACGACCTCCTCGAGGGCAACCTGCGAGCGCACGGCCGAGTGTCGGTCGATGAACACATGACCCATGCGCTCGAGCACCGGACCGAGGAAGCGATTGGACCGTAGCTCGCCCTTGATCACGAAACGCAGGTGGGTTGGCAGCGCGGCCGTACAGATCAGGAAGTCGAGGTATCCGCAGTGGTTGGCGCAGAGGATCGCACCGCCCTCGGGGATCCGCGCTAGACCCGTGACCCGAGGGCGCAGACCGGTGAGCCACAGCGCAGCTCGAGCTTCCCATCGAGCCAGCCGACGAGAACTCGCCGGGGTCGGGCACAGGCGGGCGACGAGGGCCGCGACGAAGCAAGAGCCGACGATCACGACGAACGCGTAGGCTCCGTAGAGCGCCCGTACCACCCGCCGCAGGACCTGAGCCATGCGGGAGGGCAATGCCCGTACGAAGAGCCCTACGGCCTGCCGGGCCACCGAACCGTGGCCCCGCTCGATCGTTCCCGTGAGGTAGAGCTGTCGGCTCTCCCGGCGACGGATCTTGCCGCTGGACGTCTTGGGCACCGCCCCCGGACCGACCAACACCACGCGATCGGGAGGCACCCCCACCCGCGCAGTGATCGCCTCGATGACGCGACCGACGAGCATCTCGCGGGCCAGCGGCTCCTGCTCGCGGGTCTCTGCGATCACGACGATCTGCTCGGTTCCCGTGCCCTCGTCCCGAACCGCGAACGCCGCCACGCATCCCTGGCGAATGCCCGAGACCGTCGCCGCCGCCGCCTCGATCTCGTGCGGATAGTAGTTGCGGCCCCCCTTGATGATGAGATCCTTGACCCGTCCGGTGATGAACAGCTCCCCCTCGGCCAGATAGCCGAGGTCGCCAGTATCGACCCAGCCGTCGGCCCGCTGGACCTGGGCCGTGGCGTCGGGCCGCCGAAAGTAGCCCTTGAACGACGAGGGGCCGCGAAACCACACCGTGCCCTGCTGGCGCTCGGGCACCGCCTGCCCACGCTCGTCGACCACCTGCACCTCGTGCTGGGGCACCGCACGGCCCACCCCCACGAACTCGAGCGCATCCACACCTTCGTCGCATGGTAAGGCACGTCCTTCGGCCTCGAAGATCCCGCGGTCGACACGATCGATCCGCGGTGCTCGAAGCACGGGAGGGAACGTGACGGCCACCATGTTCTCGGCCAAGCCGTACGCGCAAAAGATCGCCTCCCGGCGAAACCCAGCCGGAGCAAAGCGCTCGACGAAGCGATCGAGGGTCGAGGGGAGGATCGGCTCGGAGCCGTTGAGGATCGCACGCACTTGGCCGAGCCGAAGCCGACTCACCATCTCCTCATCGATTCGCTTGACGCACAGATCGAACGCGAAGTTCGGCGCCACGGAGGCCGTTGCTCCGTACTCCGTGAGTGCGAGCAGCCAACGCTCGGGTCGGGAGAGGAACGCCATGGGCGACATCACCACGGTGGGCACGCCGAAGTAGAACGGCATGAGCCAGCCACCAATGAGTCCCATGTCGTGGTAGAGCGGCAGCCAGGTCACGATCACGTCCTCGGGCGCCAGCGCACAGCCGGTCGCGGCCGCCCGAATGTTGGCCAGCACGTTGGCGTGGGTCAGCTCCACTCCCTTGGGATCGCCCGTGCTCCCCGAGGTGTACTGGATGAGCGCCGTGTCCTCCGCCGAGAGTTCGACCCGCGCCCCTGCCTCGTCACCAGGCTCGGCACCATGACCGAGGATCGCGTCGACCGAGAGCACGTGCTCGACGGAGGTCACGCGATCTCGCGCGAGCCCGGCAACCCGTGCTGCGCGATCGAAGGTGACCAGGACCTGGGCCTGCGCATTGTCGAGGATCTTGGCGCAGCGCTCGAGGTACTCGGCGATTCGATCGAGCCGAACCGGCGGATAGAGCGGCACGGGAACGCCTCCTGCGAGCAGCACCCCCATGAACGTGGCGAAGTAGCCGATTCCGGTGGGCAGCATGATGGCAACGCATCGCCCGTGCTCCAGCCCTCGTCGCCGTAGCGCTCGTGCCACCGTCATCGACGCGGCATGCAGGGCCCGGTAGGAGATCGGGTCGGCCGTGTCGTCATCGCCATGCAGCACGATGTGCACGCGATCGGGCTGGACCCTCAGGTGATGCTCGAGGACTTCCACGAGGGTGACCGCATCGACCGGCGCCGGAGCCGGCGACTGGGATGGCAACAGAGCGACCCGCTCCTCGGGACTGGTCGGCGCCACCGCGGACACCACGGCGGCCTCGGGCGATCTCGCCGCGAGCAGCGAGGCGAGCAGCTGCCGTGGCGTGTCGATCACGCCGATCGCCTCCTCTGGTAGGCGCACGCCGAACGCCTCACCCGCACGAACCGAGAGCTCCACCCGCTCGAGGCTGCCGAGTCCCAGCTCGCGCTCGAACGAGACCTCGGGCGACACGTGCCCCAGACCCCGACCATCGCTCACGTCGACCACGACCCCGCGGACCACCTCCAGCACGCGCGCCATGTCCCCCCCGGGCATGCCAACCTCGGCCACTTCACCCCCGGGCCTGTCCCCCCCGGGCATGCCGCCCTCGGCCACTTCACCCTCTGGGAGCTTCTCGACGCCCTCGGACATCCGCGCAGCCCGATGCTAGTCGTCCACCGACGACTCGACGCAGTGCAAGGCGTCGGGCGAGCCCCACTCACGTACGTTGACGAACACGGCGGCCACCCTGCCCTGCTCGTCCACGAAGTAGGTATCGGGGATCTTCTCGCTCCCGAAGTCCTCATGCTGCTTGGTCGTGTCGTCCCACAGCACCTCGACCGGCGAATCGAACAGCGACATCCGCTGCAGGAACGGATCGATCTCGTCACGCTCCTGATCGATGCTCACGGCGAGGACGGCGATCTGCCCCTCGCCGTCCTCCTTCAGGCGATGAGCGAGCTTGGCGACCTGCGGCCACTCGGTGATGCACGGCTCGCACCACGTCGCCCAGAAGTTGAGCACGACCAGCTTGCCCCGGTAGCTCGAGAGCCGAACGTCATTGCCCTGAAGATCCTCGAGCGCGAGATCCGGGGCTTCCCATACGGCGCGAGACTTCTCGGTCAGCGTGCCCGGTGTGGAGCCATCCGCGTCCACGAGCCGAACCTCCACGTCGACGAGCTGTGACGCCTCGAACCTCACGTCGGCGCTCAACGCGGCCTTGCCCGGCGCCCTCACCTGGATCTGCTGCCAGCCCTTGGGCGCGAACACGGTGAAGGTCCCGTCCGGTCGTACTCCGACCGGGCTCAGGGTGCGCCCGCCGAACACCGGTACGAGCTCGGCGTTGGCCACGGGCGTGCCGTCCTCGTCGACGACGACTCCGGTGAGCCGGGCTTGCAGCGGCGCGAGCGACCGGCACGGCGTCTCGTTCTGCCGTGGAACAGCCGTGCGCAGCGCAGAACCGAAACCCAGCACGAACGCAGCCGCGATCAGCACGTAGGTGCCAAGGGCCACCGTCCCCAGCGCGTCGATGCGCGTAGCACGAGTCGTCGAGGCACCCTGAGCCATCTCGTCAGCCCCCTCCTGCCGCTGCCGCGGGCTCTGCCTCGGCCGGGCTGCTCGCGGTCGTCCGCTCCTGCTCGATCAATGCATCGAACGCGGCGACCGACTGTGCTCCCCCAATGAAGCGACCGTTGACGAACGAGGCCGGCGTGCCGGTGACGCCGACCTGACGCGCCAATGTCTCGTCCTCGACGATCATCTGGTCGATGGCCGGATCCTCGAGATCCCGACCGAACTGATCCATGTCGAGCCCGATCTGCGCGGCGATCCCTTCGAGCTCGTCGGCATCGAGCTTGCCGCCCTTGTCGAACAGGGCGTCGTGCATTGCCCAGAACTTGCCCTGACGATGAGCCGCCAGCGCGGCCTTGGCCGCGGGTCGCGCTGCGGGGTGCATGTCGAGCGGGAGCTGCCGGAACACGACCCGCACGTCCTGGTGTCGCGAGACCAGCTCGTGCATGGTGGGCGCCAGCCGGGCACAGAACGGGCACTGGAAGTCGGAGAACTCGACGACCGTGATCGGAGCGTCGTCGGGCCCGAGGCTCGGCCGCCCTCGTCCGGCCGTGATGGGATGGCGCTCGTCCGGGTCGGGCCCGTTGCGAGGCTTGGCGCGCTGGGCGGGCGCGTCCTTCATGAAGTGCTCGTAGATCGCCCCCCGAGGCGTTCCCTGGGCGATCAGCGACTCGGCCTCCTCACGCTCGGAGTCGATGATCTTCTCCCAGTGATTGCGAGCGAGGGCCCCTCGAATGTGGCGACCGTTGATCACGAAGTGCGGCGTGGACCCGATGCCCAAGCGCCCCGCCGCGTACCGATCGGCCTCGATCGCCTCACCGGCGGCCTCGCTGACCATGTCGTGGCGAAAGCGTTCCACGTCGAGCCCCAGGCGCTCGGCGACCTGCTCGACATCGTCGAGCTTGCCCCCCACCGAGAACAGGTGGTCGTGCATCTCCCAGAACTTGCCCTGCTGCTGCGCGGCCCATGCGGCCCGGGCCGCGGGAATGGCGTTGGGGTGCATCGGCAGTGGGTAGTGCTTGAAGATCAGGCGGACGTCGTCGTGGTCGTCGAGCGCGTCCATCAAAGGCTCGTGGGCACGCTGGCAAAACGGGCACTCGTAGTCGGAGAACTCGATGATCGTCACCAGCGCATCACTGGGCCCCTCTTGAGGCTCGTGGCCCGACAGCTGCACGCGATAGCGCGTTCGATCTTCGAAGCCCTGCCATGCCGCCTGCTGATCCGCGCGATGACGCTTGATCGCCTGGCAGCTGTAGAATCCCACCGAGAGCGCGATCAAGAAGCCAAGGATGCCCAGGATGGGCTCCATGCGGCTCGCTTCCTTGGGACCTCCCGCCCTGGGGGGCGGCTCCGGGGTCCTTGGCGCCTCGTCGTCGTGATCGGCCATGATGCCCGTCGTGAACGGGCGCAGGGTAGCAGGGCGCGACCATCGCCGCTCAAGGGGTGGAGATCATTTTGGATTGCGGGCGGGGTGCCCAAGCACGTCGACGCGCCGATTCCGCGTCCGGCCGAACGCCGGTTTGGGCCCGGCCCGCTCGTCCCTCACCTGACGGCGCCCCTTGCATCTCGACCCACGTGAGTCACCGCCACCGCTTCGGTTCGTCGGCCAACGTAGGTGCCGTCGTCGAAGATTCCTTGACGATCGGCCTTGGCCTCGCGGCCGATCGCCGAGGGGACTTCAACGATCGTCACCCCGGCAAGGCCACCATCCAACATCCATGGATGATCGGTCCTTCGCCAACACGCCAACCGTTGAAGATTCCTTGACGGTGGACCATCCGCTCGGTGCTCCGAAGAAATCTTCACGATTTCCTGCAACGAATCGCTCGCGTGGCCGATGACCATGTTGCCATGAAATCTCCCCATCAATCACCCCCCCTCGACGGATTCCTGACCGCGACGACACTGGCTGACGCCTTTCGCTCCGCAGAGCACGAGATCAGGGCCATCCCCAAGGAACAGCTCGCCCGCATCAGCGTCGACATCCCCAAGGTCACGCAGAACGTATTCGGGGCGGCGGAGCGCCTCGACGAGCTGCTTCCCTCGCTCGAGCAGCTCTCGTTCTACGACCCCGGCCCCGCACGGAGACTGCGAACCCACGCGGCGGCCGCCCTCCACGCGCATCTGGTCGCGACCAACCTCGGCCCGACACGGGATCGGCGCCTACCGACGCTGCTCGAGGAAGGTCGCGAGCTACGGAGCAATCTGATGGTCGGCGCCGAGTCGCTGGCCCACTTTGGGCTCTTGCCTGCCGATCAGGTCGCGGCCCTTCGCACCGGCACACGACCCCACAACCTGCCGAGCACGCTCTCCACGCTGTCCATGATGCTGGGAGCCGTCTGGACCGAGGTCGAGAACAAGGTCCCGATCACCCCGGCCATGGTGGCAAGGGCGGCAGAGCTCGGCCTCGAGCTCCAAGTCGCCCTGGGCGTCCGTCGGCTCCCCCGGGACACGCTTGCCAGCCGCGAGGCCAAGCTCGTCCGGGCCCAGGCATTCACCCTGCTCGTCCGCACTCATGACACGTGCCGCCGCGGCGTCACGTTCCTGCGCTGGGGCCACGGTGACGTCGACTGGTACCTACCGTCGCTCTACGTCCAGCGCTCGTCGAGGCGCTCGCGTCCTTCCTTCGATGAGACTCCCGCCGCGGCGTCCGCGGAGGACTCGGCCAACCATTCTTCCGCGTCGCGAGCCGCGTAGGACGGCCCGCAGCTCCCGACGACGACGGGACACCACGGTCTCCGTACCTCGACCTCGCTCGAGCCGAGGTGCGGAGACCCCTACCGTGCCTTCTTGCCGCCGTGCTGGTCGACGGCCGCTCTCATGTACCGCGCATAGACCTGCGCTCGCGCGGACCCGGCATCGACCAGTTGCTGGGCTCCTTGCCGCTCGAGCTCCACCAGTCTCTGCAGCGCCTCGGGCTTGAGCGCTCCCTCGACTCGACGCCCATTGATGAAGAAGTTCGGGGTGCTGCGCACGCCGATCTCCCTCCCCTTGGCCTGCTCATCGCGCACCCGCTGTGCGGTGGCCTCCGCCTCGAGATCGGCGGCGAATTTCGCCTCGTCGAGGCCGAGCTCGTCGGCGATCTCCACCAGCCGCTCGGTCCCGTTCGCGTGCCGCTCGGCGAACAACCGATCGTGCATGACCCAAAACCGCCCCTGAGCTTGCGCGGCAATCGAGGCCCGGGCTGCCGGCTCGGCCCCTGGATGCATGGACAGGGGAAACTGCTGGAACACCACCCGAACATCATCGGGATAGGCCGCGACCAGCTCATCCAGCGTCTGGGCAAACGCCCCACAGAACGGACACTCGAAATCACTGTACTCGACGATCGTGACCAACGGCTGGGCCGCCCCCTTGGCGGGCGCCTCGGCCGAGACGATGGCCGGCCAGCGCTCACCCTCGACCATGCGATCGAGCGAACCATCCACGTCTTCCGGACCGGGAAGCGGCGGCAGCTGGGGGTCGGCCGCAGCGGGTGGCGAGGCACGACATGCCGCCAGCATCAGGCTCACGCCGACCACGATCGCGGCCGCTGCGACACGGCCACGACCCACTCCACGGGCTGCGTTCATGGGGCACCTCCCGCTGGGGGGAGCCCATCCGCAGGCGATGGAATCCCGTTGGCCGGCTGCGGGCTGCCGCCCCCGGGCAGCGGAGCCGCATCTTGGAGGATCGCGTCGACGACTTGATGGCGGGGGATGCCCGAATCGATCCGCTCCTGAGCCACGGCCTGCTCCTCCTCGATCATTCTGGAGAGCGCTCCCGGGTTGAACCCGCTGATGTAGCGTCCGTTGATGAAGAACCCAGGGGTTCCCGTGACCCCCGCTCGATCGGCGAGCGCGACGTCGGCTGCGAGCTGCTCGGCCAACCCAGGATCGTCGAGGTCGCTGCCAAATCGCTCGAGGTCGAGCTCCAGCGCCTTCGCGTAGGCCATGAAATCGCTGCGTCCCAGCGGGCCCTCGTGCTCGACCAGGGCGTCGAACATCCCCCAGAACCGGCCCTGCCGGGCGGCGGCCAGCCCCGCAAGGGCCGCGCCTCGGGCCTCGGGATGGATCTCGAGCGGGAGCTGTCGCACGCCCAGGCGAATGCCCTCGGGCTGGCTTCGTACGAGGACTCCGAGCTCCTGTTGCCACGCGCGACGGCAAAAGGGACAGCGGAAGTCGAAGAACATGACGATCTCCACGGGCGCATCCTCGGCGCCGGCGGCCAGAGCATCGCCCACCCGTACGGAGTAGCGCTTGGAGGGATCGGGCGGGGTCAGCCGCTTGGGCGTCGCGGAGACGTTCGGCTTGGCCGCCAGCTCCTCGCGCAAGGCTTGCTCACCGGGCGCAGACCCCACCTGCTTGGTGGAGGCAGACTTCATGAACGCCTCGTAGACCTGGGCCCGCGGAGTGCCCTGCGCAAGCAGTCCGCGAGCCCGCCGGATCTCCTCGTCGATCACGCCGTGCCACGCGGCCTCGTCGGCGTACCCCGGAAGATAGAGCCCGTTGACGAACGACGCGGGCAGGCCCGTCACGCCCAGCGCCTTGGCCTGCCTACGGTGGCGCACTCGCTGGCCGCTGTGGGATCCCGTGTCGATATCGTCGAGGAAGCGCGGTACATCGAGGCCGAGCTCCTCGGCCAACGCGCGCAACGTGGGCCGATCGAACTGTCCGCCCTGCGCGAACAGGCGCCGGTGCATGTCCCAGAACTTGCCCTGTGCCCCAGCGGCGTAGGCCGCCTCGGCGGCCTGCTCACCTCGACCGAACCCGGGCACCGTATAGGCACGGTAGACGACGCGCAGATCGGCCCCGTAGTCCTCGACGAGGTGGTCCATCACCTGCCAGGTGCGCCCGCAGGGTGGACACGCGTAGTCGGTGAACACCACCACCGTCACCAGCGGTTGCTCCCCGCCCAGCGCATGGTCGTCTTCGAAGAGATCCACGCGGTAGCGCTCGGCATCGATGCGCACGCGAGGCTCCGTCCCTCCCGGCTTGGTCTCGGTCTGGCAGCCGACGTTCCCCAGGGCCAGGGCGGCCGCCACGAGGCACCCCCCCAGTCCCAGTCGCGCGCCGATACCCCTGCCGATGCCCAGACACGCCAACGCCCCGCCGGCGAGCCGAGCGGGGCGAAGGAGGTGGATCGGGGCCTTGGAGCGGGAGACGAGACTCGAACTCGCGACTTCAACCTTGGCAAGGTTGCGCTCTACCAACTGAGCTACTCCCGCGCGTTGGGGTTGCGAACTCTGCCCGGACCCCAGGGGAGTGTCAAGCCCCAACCACAGGGGCTCACCGACCTCGAGGAAGCCGGCTGGGATTGCTTCGCGCAAGATCCGCATGGTCGTAGGCACCATACCGCATCCCCTCCTCTTCCTCACGGATGCGTTCGGCCCCGGTACCTTGTTGCATGAGACCCGCTAGAGTATGCATACGCCTTCCATGACGGCGCGATACACGGTGGCTCTGATTGGGGCTGGAGGATATGCCGGCCAAGTCTTGCATGCGCTGCTTGTGCATCATCCGTGCATATCCCCTCGCATCGTCCACGCCCGCGAGCCCGACGACGAGGCCCTGACCGTGTGTGCCGCATGTGATGTGGTCGCCCTGGCAACCCCCTCGGAGGCCGCGAGAGGCTGGACGGATGCGCTGCTCCGAAGAGGGCATCGGGTGCTGGATCTCTCCGACGCTCACCGGCTCGATCCTCGGGCGCACTACGGCCTCCCCGAGCTGCAGGGACCGCCCACGCCCAACACCCCTCTGGTCGCCAACCCGGGGTGCTACCCAACCGCCACGTTGCTGGTGCTGCGGCCCCTGCTCGACGCCCGCCTCATCGAGCCCGAAGGCATCGCGGTGCTGGGGGCAAGCGGAGCATCGGGGGCCGGCAAGGGATTGCGAGACGATCTCCACTTCTGCGAGCTCCACGACAACAGCTTCCCCTACAAGGTCGGCGAGCATCGCCACACGCCGGAGATCGAGCACGTCCTGGGTGCCTCGGTGAGCTTCGTGACGCAGTTGCTACCCGTCGTTCGCGGCATGCTGGTCACTGCATTCGTGCGACCGCGCCGCGAGCCTGCGCAATTGCTCGACGGCTTGCGAGCAGCGTACGAGGCTCACCCGTGGGTCACGGTGCTTGCGGAGCCGGGGCCGGGTCTGGGGCTTCGGCACGTGGTGGGCACCCATCAGGCCCTGCTGGCCGTGGGTCCACGCGAGCGTAGCGGCCTGGTGCCAGTGTTCTCCACCATCGACAACCTCATGCGGGGCGCGGCCTCGCAAGCGCTCCACAACCTCAACCTCTGGCTCGGCCTGCCCCCCGAGCTCGGCTTGCCCCCGCCTCTACTCGAGCCCCCCACCGGCCTCCCTGGCATGTCGAGGATGCTTCCATGACCGTTCCTCCCGTCTCCACCGTGCTCGACGACACCGTCACCCTACCCCGAGGCTTTCGCTTTGGTGCCGTACGCTGCGGCATCAAGCAGGGCCGCGCCGACCTCGGGATCATCCGCAGCGAGCGTCCGGCGAGCGCCGCGGGCACGTTCACCCAAAACCCCGCCCGGGCGGCGTGCGTGGAGCGAGACGCGAGCCTGCTGCCGAGCCGCGAGGTGGTCGCGGTGGTCGTCAACAGCGGCAACGCCAACGCGATGACCGGCCGTGAGGGAGAGCAAGGCAACGCCGAGGTCGCCTCGGAAGCCGCCACGGCCCTGGGCGTGACCGGGTCCGCGGTCCTCACCATGTCCACCGGGATCATCGGGGTCCCGCTGCCGGCCGATCTCGTGGTGCGTGCGCTGCCGACCCTCCTCGACGAGTCGGGACCCGACCCCATGGGATTCGCCGCCGCGATCCTCACCACCGATACGGTCACCAAGGTCGCGTCGGTGTCACTCACGCTTCCCGGCACGACCGAGCCGGTGCACCTGCTGGGCATCGCCAAGGGCTCGGGGATGATCCACCCCAACATGGCCACGACGCTCGGCTTCGTGTGCACCGATGCAAGCGTGGCCCCCGACGTCCTGCAGCGAATGTTGCGAGCCGGGGTGGAGGATACGTTCAACGGGATCTGCGTGGACGGGGACACGTCGACCAACGACAGCGTCGTGGTGCTGGCCAACGGCGCCAGCGACATCCACGTGGACGATCCCGAGACCGAAGCCGCGTTCGAGGCCGCGCTGCACGCCGTGCTCGCATCGCTCGCGCGGCAGGTCGTGCTCGATGGAGAGGGCGCCACGCGGTTGATGGAGGTGGAGGTCAAGGGGGCGCCGGATGCCAAGACCGCGCGTCTCATCGGACGCGGCGTGTGCCGCAGCAGCCTCGTCAAGTGCAGCGCCTTCGCGGGTGAGCCCAACTGGGGCCGCATCGCCGCCGCCGCGGGTCAGGTGGTGCTGGAGCACGGCTTGGCGATCGACCCCCGCACGATGACCATCGAGGCACAAGGCATCGAGCTGTACTCCGCCCAGGGCCCCTCGGTGGGGGTGAGGATCGCCGAGGTCAACCGGCGAATGCGAGACACCACCGTGCGCTGGACCCTGGATCTCCATGCGGGAGACGCCCGATACCTCGCGCTCGGGTGCGACCTCAGCTACGACTATGTTCGCATCAACGCCGACGACGCGCCCCAGATCGAGGTCGGCCACGATGGCGTGGTCCGTCGCAACCTCAGTTTGGCCGCCTACTCGCCGCGTCTCAAGCACCAGCTGTTGGTCGACGGCTTGGCCTACGTGCGGCGCTTCATGGGCCTGCGCATGATGGTCTACGTGCCTCCGCAGCAGGAGGTGTCGGGCATGATCGAGAACCTCGCGCAGGACCTCGAGCTGTGCCTCGACGCCAACCTGCGCCCCCTGCTGGTGGTGCCCAGCGAGACGCTCGCCCAGGGCATCCACGACCACATGCAAGGCACGGGGCACTACTCCGCCCCGGTGGCGCCCGACCCATCGAGCATCAACCGCCTGCTGGATCGTGGCCACCTGTGCGTGTTGGTCCGTGACCGACCCGTCCCGCATGCGGTGGTCGACCTGGCGATCAAGCTGGGCATGCACAAGCTCATCGCAATGGGAGCCGAGCAGGGCCTGCGCGATGCCCATGGATTCGTCCAGCGTCTCTCCCCCGAGAGCTTCCTGATGGGGCTGGAGCGCGATCGGTTCTCGACGGTCAACCCCGACCTCCTCGTGCTGGCCAAGCACGCGGCCACCCGGGGAGTCCCGGCACTCCACCTGGTCGACGTGCGGCTGCCCCACGCACTGGTCGGCGAGCTGTTCACGGACGAGGGAATCGGCACCCTCATCACTCGACAAGCGATCGGCTGATGACGACCAAGGCCCGCCGCGCGGCGCTACGGGATCTGCTGGCCGGAGGCCAGGCCAGCACGCAGGCCGAGCTGTGCACGCTCTTGGCCGAACGTGGGTTCACTGCGACCCAGAGCACCGTCAGCCGTGACCTCAAGCGCCTCGGCGCCGAGCGAGCCCTGGGGGCCGACGGCATCCCCGTCTACCGCCTGGGTCGCCCGCCGTCGCGCAAGGGCCCTTCGGCGCGCACCGTGACGACGATCGAGCACAACGAATGCCTGGTCGTGCTGCGCACCCGACCGGGCATGGCCCAGGCGGTGGGGATCGAGCTCGACGAGCTCGGACACGAGGACATCATCGGCACTCTCGCCGGAGACGACACGGTACTGGTCGTGCCCCGTTCGATTGCGCGGATCGAGACGCTCGTGCGGGACCTCGCCGCTCGAGTGGGCATCGGGCTGGAGTCCCCTCCTCGTCCCCGCTGACGAGCGGGGCGATGCTCCTGGGCCCTCGACCGCTCGCGCTCCGTGCGACGTGATCGGTCGAGGGCGCATGGGACGAGCCCCCGAGGGGCTACGGCAGCAGCTCGGAGATCTCCTCCCGGAGCGTCTCCGAGAGCACGCGCCCCTGATGCACGTGTCGGACCACACCGTCCGGCCCCACCACGAGGGTGTGGGGGATCGGTCCGACCCGAAAGCTCCGCGAGGCCTGTCCGTCGTCGAGCGCGGTCGGCAAGGTCATCCCCCGCTGCCGCGCAAAGCCCTGGACTCGCGCCGCCGCCTCGAGGGGGGAGAGCCCGCCTCCGTCGTGATTGATGGCCAGGAATTGGACCGACTGCCCGTCGTACTCGTGCTGGAGTTCGTCGAGGTCGTCCAGCTCGCTCTTGCAGGCGCCACACCAGGTGGCCCAAAAGGTCAGCACGCTGACCTTGCCCTCGAGCTCGGCAGGCCCGAAGCGGCCGCCATCGAGGGTGAGCACCTCGAACGCCGGGGTCGGCCCGCCGGGCGGAAGCGGACCCAGCCGCTCCCAGTGCACGATGCCCTGGTGGAGTTCTCGGCCAGCGCAGAGCAAGGCCAGGCACACCACGCCCATGCCCACGAGCACGGGAGCCCACCACGACCCGAGTCCCTTGGTCATCGACGCGCTCATGCCTCCGCCTCCTCGGGCTCGACCGCGGGCCGTACCCACCACGCCCAGCCCACGCAGAGCGATCCTCCCGCGACTTCCGGCCACAGCGAGGGCAACGCGTGACCATGGGCGGCCAGCTCGTGGGCCACGGTGACCACGACCAGCAGCGGGACCAACATCAGGCCCCGGCGGTGTGACCTCACCCGACCGAGCACGGTCTCGCACGCGACCAGGACCACGATGGGCACCACCAGCACCCGCCCCAGCGCGGACGCCAACATCAGCAACCCGCCCAGATCGGCCGTGACTCGCGCCGCCGCCACGCCCCGCAGCAGCTCCAGGGTCCCCACCCCGAACAGATAGAGCAACCCCAGCACCAGCCCATCGTGGCGCCCCTCGTCGGCCTCGAGCGCGGCCACGGTCGCTCGCGGCCGGACGAGCAGACCGCCGTATCGCCACAGGGCTCGCAGAAACGGGCTCATCGGTCCTCGTCCAGAGTCTTGGCCCGAGGATCAACGCCTCTGCGCAAGGCGACGTTTCGCGGCGGTCGCCAGCGCGCTGGGGATGTTGCGAGAGTGCGCGACCTTGCGCACGTCGTGCGCATGGAGGTGGTTGAGCAGGGACATCGCGGCCGCCATCGGGGTCTTGGGGTTGAGCACGAGGTTGATCTTGACCGCGTAGAGCTTGGTCCACTCGCGTCGCGTCGCGATGTAGCGGATCACGTCGTGGCCGAGGCTGCGGTTGGCACAGTAGGCCACGACCTCGTTCTCCTTGACCCGCGGTGACTTGATCGCCGAGAGCGCCACCGCCTTGTTGCTGTCGCGAATGAGCACCGCACGCTCGAACGCGTTGCCGAGGATGGCGAGCCGGATCTTCTTCATCATCGAGAGCTTGGAGATCTGGGATACCCGGTCGCCCTTGAGATCGGCGCCCTGCTCGCGCGCGGCGGGCTGCTGGGCGCGCTCCACCTCGTCGGCCAACAGCGGCAGATCGAGCTCGTCGTGGACTCCACCGTCGAGCGCCTGCTCGAGCGCCGCGAGCACGCCATCGTCGCCGTCGCCATCGCCGCCCTCGGCCGCCTCCGCCACCACCGCGTTGGGATCGAGCTCCTCCCCCGCCGCCGCCTGGGCCATGCGCTCGACCAGCTGCTCCTGCCCCTCGAGCACGCGGTGCACCATCTGACGAAATTGCTCGTCATCGACGTCTTCGGCCTCGCTCGCCTCCTCGCCGCTCGCGAAGATCGCCTGCTTGATCTCCTCGAAATTGGGCAGCCGTAGCTCCAGCCCCTCGCGCACGGCGAGCTCGAGCATGCGCTGGGCCACGCTCATGCGACAGTTGGGATTTTGGTACAGCGACTCCACGATCGCGGGGCATCGCAGCCAGCGATCCTGGTTCTCCGCCAAGATGTCGCAGATCGCCTCGGGGCACAGACGGGCCAGCCCCACGAGGGTCTGATCGTGTACATTGGGGTGGCCGACGATGGCCTCGAGCATCGCAACCTCGCGAGGCAGCTTGCGGCCCACGAAGTCGAGCGCCCCGGAGGGCAAGGTGGGATCGGAGAGCGCCCCGGTCAGGATCTTGGGCGGGAGGCCCACCACCGTCCTGGCCGCTTGCTCGGCCAGCTCGGGCACGTTGGCGGCCCAGAGCTGATAGAGCGCGGTGACCAGATCGCGCGGGGGCAACGGAGCGAGGCCGCGGGCCACCATGCCCTGGAGAGGAGCCGGCGCCTCGGGACGCACGACCTTCCAGACGGCGGGGCCGAGCTCGGTTTCGGACAGCGGCACGTGCTCGAAGGCCATGAGGCCCTCATCGTAGCAGTCCTCATCCCTCGCTCAACGTCCGCCGCAGCCAGGGGGGAAGCGTGAACAGCTGCCGGTGCCATGCGCCGTCGTACAGGCCCGTCGCGTCCCCGGTGTAGAGCTCGGCCAGCCGTGCATCCACGTCGACCTCCCGGGTCGGATCCCCCACGCCCTCGTGATCGGAGGCGAGGATCCAGGACTCCGAGTACCCGAACGGCTCGATGTGCGTGCGATAGGAGTGCACGTGCCGGAAGACCCGAGACAGGAGCCGGCGCCCCCGCGCATGGGCCCGCCACTGCAGCTGCGATAGCTCGGCCATCTGCGCCACGAACACCCCGCCGGGACGCAAGCAGCGCGAGGCCGCGCGGAAGGCCGCCTCCGAGTAGAGGTCGTCGGCCGGTGACTCCGAGAAGGGGGTGATGTCATCGGTACTGGGATCGGACAGATCGTAGACGAGGACGTCGACCTGCTCCTCGCGGTCGACCATCTCGGCCATGACCCTGGTGGCGTCCCGCGTGATGATCTCGAGCCTCGAGTCGCGCTGGCAGCCGGCCCAAAACGACGGGATCAAGGCCTGAGTCTGCTCGATCACGACCCGAGAGACGTCGACGAGCCGAACCAACTCGGTGTCGCGAAAGCGAAGGGCCTCGCGTGCCGCCGCCCCGTCGCCGCCCCCCACGATGAGCCAGCGCCGTCGCGACGGGGCCAGGAGCGCCGCCGGGAACACCAACGAAGTGGTGTAGACCGGGTCGATGACCTCCGAGAGTTGTACGGTGCCGTCGATGACCAGAGTGCGGCCAATTTCGTCGAAATCGCCGATCTGGACGCAGCAGCGCAGCCCTCCGAGCGCCGGGAAGCTCTCTTCCCCTTCGAAGAGCCACGGACCCTGCCGCCGCATCAAGAGCCGACGTGCCGCGCTTACCATCTCGACGTGGGTATGTGGCCAAGGTTCCATGACGAACTGCACGAGCCTGGGCCGGACACCGTACGTGGATCTCGTTCGATGGGAAATGAGACATCCGACATCGAGCGTGCGGCCGCGCGCTTGAACGATCGTGCGAGGTCTTGATAGCATTGGCCCTACGCTCGTCAATCCGGCGAGGCGCAAACCCGCGAAACCCAGCGCAAAGAAACCAGGGGATACCGAAGTGACGAAGCCGTCGATTCCCACGGTCGCCACGCGCGGCCGGCATTGGGTGGTCGAGCTCCACGGCTGCCGCAGCACCATTCTCGACGATCAGGATGCGGTGGCCGACCTGCTCAAACGTGCGGCCGAGGCCGCCGGCGCCACGGTGCTCGACGTGCACGTCCATGGCTTCGATCCCGTCGGCGTGGCCGGGGTCGCCGTGCTCGCCGAGTCGCACCTGTCGATCCACACGTGGCCCGAGGTGGGCTACGTGGCCGCCGACCTCTATACCTGCGGTCGCTGTGATCCCTCGCGTGCCTACGCGGTCCTGGTCAGTGAGCTCGCGGCGACGCGTTCCGAGGTCATGGAACTCACGCGCGGGGTGCCGGGCGGAGCCCGATCGCTCGCGCTGGTCCGACTGACGACCGAGACCCACGAGCAGCCGCGCATCGTCGGCCGCCCCACGCTCGTGAGCGACCGGAAGGGCTAGCTTGGGGCTCGTTTGGTCCCGCGCGAGCCCGTGGCGCCGTTGCGGCCGTGGATCAGCCGCAGCCCCTCGAGCACGAGCGCGTCGTCCACCACGTCGATGGCGCTCGACTCCCGCGCGACGATGGAGGCGAAGCCACCGGTAGCCACCACGCGGCACGGCCAGTCCACCTCGCTGCGAATCCGGGCGATGAGCCCCTCCACCAGGCCGATGTATCCATATACGAGGCCCGACTGGATCGCACCGACGGTGTTGCGCCCCACCACCCGATCGGGTCGGCTGATGTCCACGCGCGGGAGCTTGGCGGCACGCTCGAACAGGGCGTCGGCTGCGATTCCGATGCCGGGTGCGATCACCCCACCGAGGTACTCGGGCCTCGGCGTGACCACGTCGAAGGTGGTCGCAGTGCCGAAATCGACCACGATGAGCCCATGCTCGCCGTCGCGGTGGCGCTCGTGAGCCGCAACCGCAGTGACGATCCGATCGGCCCCCACGTCCTGGGGAGGATCGTAGCGGATGGGCATTCCGGTCCGAATCCCGGGACCGACCACGAGGGGCTCGATGTCCGCGTAGCGGACCAGGGCCTCGGTGAGGGGTCCGAGCACGGGCGGGACCACGCACGCGACGATGGCCTGGTCGAGTGCGCTGAAATCGAGCTGGGCCAGCCCCAGGGCCTGCCGCAGGCCCACCGCGAGCTCGTCCCGGGTCCACTCGCGACGGGTGGCCAACCGCAGCTCGCACCGCAGCACCTCCCCTTCGAAGACCCCCACCGTGGTGTGCGAGTTGCCGACGTCGACCGCCAAGAGCATACCGGAGAGCGACTGTACCCCCGTCGCCCGGCCTTCTGCTACCGTCGCCTCGAATGCCCGAGCCCGACGACGAGGTGCCAGGCGGAGGGGGAGAAGGCCTCCACCCCTTGGGCTCGTCGTCCGATGCCGAGGCCACCCGACGGCTGCGACCGCGACCCTCGCTCGAGCCCGAGCGCGATCCTCAGGCCTCGGCGAGCCGCAGCATGGCGTCGTCCTCGCTCGGCGAGGGACGGCTCATCGGGCGCTCGATCGAGCCGCGCGCGCGGGGCATGGCGCTCCCGGTGGCCACGTGGTCGCTGCCGTTCCTCGCGATCCTCGGGATCGCCGCCCTGATCTTCCTCTCGTCGTTCTGGCTCGATCTCATCACGGCAGCGCTCGACGATCAGCCCGGCGAGGTCACCGCCACGGGCCTGGTCAAGTCCGTGCTCTACCAGGATCTCGACCAGGCGAGGAACACGCTGGGCGGGCTCGGCGAGGTCATGGCCGCGGTGCTGGGCTTGGCCCTCACCGTCTCGAGCATCATCGTGCAGCTGGCCGCCACCCGGTTCACGCCGCACATCACGTCGCTGTTCTTTCGAGCGCGCACCAACCTCATGGTGCTGGGGTTCTTCGTCACCTGCAACGTCTACGTGCTGTGGGTGAACTTCTCCGTGGGCGACTCGTACCTGCCGCGCTGGGGCGTGCTGTTCTCGATGCTCCTGATGACGGCGAGCCTCTTGCTGCTGTTCCCCTACTTCGCCTACGTGTTCGACTTCCTCGACCCCGAGAAGATCGTGGGCCGCATCATGGACGACGGGCTGGCCGCCGCCACGCCGATCCGAGGGCGTGCAGCCGAGGCCATCGAAGCCCGACAAGCCCGCGCGGTCGAAGCGGTGGAGCACCTGGCCAACGTGGGTCTCAACGCACTACAGCAAAAGGACAAGGGCATCGCGTCCGACGCGGTCGATGCCCTGTGTGACTTTGGCGTGCGCTACGGCGAGAGCAAGGCGGCCATGCGGCAGGACTGGCACCGGATCCCGCGCTGGAACCGGCAGAGCCCCGACTTCGTGAGCCTCTCGGACGATGCGATCGAGGATCTCCGCCGCCGTGGGACCTGGCTCGAGTGGAAGATCATGCGCCAGTACCAGATGCTGTTCGGCGAGGCGCTGGGGCAGATCAAGGACACCTGCTACCTGGTGGCCATCGACACGCGCCGTCTGGGCGAGGCCGCCGCCCATCGCGGGGACCACCACGCGCTCGACCTGGCCATCAAGTTCTTCAACACCTACCTGCGAGCCACCATCAACGCGTCGGACATTCGCACCGCCTACAACATCCTGCACCAGTACCGTCAGCTCGCCGAGCTGGTGCTGGTGCACGAGCAAGACGACGAGGCAGCCGCCGACCAGACGCGCAGCCTGGAGCACCGTGCGCTGCAGATCGCCAAGTTCATGCGGTACTACAGCACCATCGGCTACCAGCGGGGCCTGACGTTCGTGACCGAGGTCATCGCCCACGACGTGGGGACCATCTGCGAGCTGGCGTTCCGGCGTGGCAAGCGGATCCACGATCGGCTGCTCGAGGTGTTCTTGGCGGTGGACGAGCGGGCCGAGACGCAAGAGCAGGAAAAGACGCTCCGCGGCGTCCGTCGGGCCCAGGTCAAGCTCGCCACCACCTACCTCATGAAGGGTCGCGAGGATCTCGCGAGACGGATCGCCAAGGACATGATGGACGAGCCGGCGGACCGCCTCACCAGCATCTGGAACGAGCTGCGAAGCCTGGACACGCGCGAGTTCTGGGAGGTCAACGACCGTGGGTCCAACTTCGACTACCTGACACCCGAGCAGAAGAAGCAGCTCGGCGTGTTCTTCGGGTGGTTCCCGGCCCTCGACGAAGCCACCGAGGTCCAACGAACGACGGCCACGACGCTGCTTCCCGGGTGAGGGTCGTCGATCGGTGGCGCCCGCTGTTGGTGTTACCCACGGCGCCATCCTACGGCGCCATCCCGCTATCCCATGGACAGGATCGCTCGCGTGCGCGCGGCCTCCCGCGCCACCCTTCGCCGTGGATGCTCGACCAGGGGCTCCACCCGCGGCAGGTCCTCGCGGCGTCCGAGATCGGAGAGCACGGCCAGCGCCCCCACCAGCACGTCCGGCTCGCTTGGCTCGTCGAGGCGAGCGAGTGCCAGGGCGCGAAAGTCGACGGTGTCGCCGCGCTCTCGCAACTGGCAGCGAGCATGATAGCGGACCACGGCGTTGCCATCGAAGCACCGGCCGAGCACGGCCCGGTGGGCCTCGTCACTCGGGTCGCCCCGCCGGATCCGCAGCGACAGCAGCCGGATCGTCGGAGACGGATTGGCGGCGAGCATCGAGACCACTGCCTGTTGCACGGTCAACGGGCATCGAATGACCCACCGCGCGGTCGCCAGACGCACGCGAGGGCTGCCGTCGGCCAGGCCCAGCTGCACCGCCTCGATCGCGTCGCTCGGTGGGCCCTGGCACAGCCGCGCGATCGCGGCCCCGCGCACGTCCTCGTCCGTCGCCGTGCGGACCGCATCGCGCAGCGCCCGGCGTCCGGTGGGACCAGCCATCCGCAGCGTCGTCTCGGCCCGCTCGGCGATCCCACTGCGCGCGGCTCGAACCGTGTGTCGCATGGCATCGAGCAGCGGCAGCGCCAACACGATCGCCGTGGTGCGACGCACGTCGATCCAGCTCTGCACCGCTCCCATGGCCGCTTCGGCCACGTTGGGCACGGGATCGTTGAGCCTCGAGAGCAACAAGCGCAGCGCGAGCGGATCCTCGAGGGGGGCGAGCCAGCACACCGCCTGCTCGCGGGTGTAGCCATTGCGCTGCATCGACAACAACCCGATCGCCCCGATCCCGTCGGGCCCGGAGGCCAGCTCGGCGACCCGCGGTGGCGGCACGCCGTGGAACAACCACGGGCTCGAGCCCCGCAGCTCGCGATCGACGGCCCAAAGCGACCGAGAAGGCGCATGACGAAGCACCGCAGCCGCGGCCGCGGCGACCACCCGCACGACCTTCGGATCGTCGTCCGTCAGACGCGGCAACAACCGTGCCGCCACCCGAGCGGGAGAGCACCGCAACAGCTCGGCCATGGCATCGCGCTTGGCCGCCTCGAGCCCGTCCTCGGCGGCGCCCACCAAGCGCTCGATGACGTCGTCCTCGATCACGAGCCTCCAGCGTACCGCAAGTCGTTCGCATGACTTGGGACGACCGAGGCCGGCGGTTCGAAGCACCGTCGTGCTATGCTCGTCCGATGCGGCGAGCGTCGTCGTGGCTGGTCCTCGTGTTCGGAGCCTGGTCGTCCGCCTGCACCGTCGCCGAGCAGTTCAGCTGCGAGGCCGACGACCAGTGCAAGAGCAACGGAATCGCCGGCCGCTGCGAGGCGGGGGGCGTGTGCAGCTTTCCCGACGAGGGCTGCCCGTCGGGCCAGCGCTACGGCGAGCACTCGGGCGCGCTCGCGGGCGAGTGCGTGGATCTCGACACCGGCACGAGCCCGGCATCCGACGGCGGCACCACGGCGAGTCCGACCCCCGAGACCGAGGGCGTCGATGGCTCGGGCACATCGACCTCCACCTCCACGACGACGACCGGCCCGTCCTCGTCATCGACCGTCGATCCATCCTCGACCTCGACCACGTCGAGCGACTCGGGATCGAGCACGACCGGTCCGGAGCCCGATCCCTACGGCCCGTGCCAGGACGGCGGCGGCTGCCTGGCCGCCGACTCGATGTGCCTTCCTGCACCGGACGGAACCAGCGTCTGCGTGCCCTCGTGTGACAACGGCCCCTGCCCGGAGCCCCCTCCGCCCGCGACGGCCGTGTGCAGTCCAATATCCGCGAAATTCGAGGGCTGCGTGCTGCTCTGCTCGAAGCTTCTCGATTGTCCGATGGGCATGGACTGCCTGCTCTTCGCCGCAGAGGGCATCTGCGTGTGGCCGTAGACCCTCGATCGGGTCCGATCATCGCGGCGACGTGTCATCGCTCGCGCTCGAAGCCATCGCATCGAGTCGTGCGAGCGTGCGCGCGCCCTCGACTCCCGCGCGCACCAGCTCGTCACGTGCCCGCCGCAGCAGCGCGGCCCGTTGCTCGTCGTCCGGTGGCAGCAGCCCCGCCAGCTCGAGCCGCGCCAGACCCAGGGGCGCCCGGGTGGCGCAGCGATCCCCCTCGCACGCGTCCAGCGCTTCCTGCAGCCGGGCTCGGCCCGACTCCACCTCTCCGATCCGCACCAGGGCCACGCCCAGGGGCGCCAGCGCGAGCGCGGTGCCGTCGGGATCGCCGGCGCCCTTGGCCCGACGAATGGCCACCGCACGCTCGGCGTGCTGCCGTGCCGCCAACGGATCCCCACGCTCGAGCTCGGCCCGAGCCAAGCCCATCAGCGGGTTCACCAGCGGCAGTTCCTCGGGCCCGAACGCGGCTTCCCGCAGCGCGAGCGCCCGGCGATGCCGCTCGACCGCGAGCACCGGCTCGCCCGCGTGCTCGTGCATGATCCCCAGGTTGACCAGCACGAACGACGTGTTCACGTGATCCGGGCCGAACAGCTGCTCGGCGTCCTCCAGCGCGCGCTCGTAGTGGGTCCGCGCCTCCTCGAAACGCCCCTCGGTATCGGCGAGATTGCCCAGGTTGGTGCGCATCGTGATCACGGACGGACCACGCCGCACCGCCGACTCCCAGAGCTCGAGCGCGAGCTCGTAGCGCCGGCGGGCCTCGTCGGCGCGCTCCTGCCGATACGCGAGGTTTCCCAGCTCGTTGTGCACCCTCGCGACCTCGGGGTGCCGCGGGCCCAGCTCCTCCTCGGCCAGGACCAGCGCGCGCTGAAAGCCTTGCTCGGCCTGCTCGACGTTCCCCTGCTCGAGCCGCACCGCCCCCATGCTCGACAGCAGCCCCCACTCGTCCCCCCGGGACTCGTCGTACGCATCGCGGTGCTGCACGAGCAGCGCCCACGCTCGCTCATGGTACTCGTACGCCTGCTCGAGCTCGCCCTTGCGCAGGTACGAGTCGCCGAGGCTTCGCAAGAGCTTGATGCGCAAGTGGGGCTCTCCTCCCGCCCGGTCGATGGCGGCGTCGGCGTGCTGGGACCACTCGAGCGCCTCATCGACCCGCGCCAGCATCGACCCGGTCACGTACACCAGCGTCGTCGCCACCCTTGCGGCCACGCCATCCTCGTGGTGACGCACCGCCTCGAAGTAGGCCCGTCGTAGCACCTGCTCGCCCTCGGCGGGATCGGTGTGCGTCAGCAACCCTCCGTGCAGCGACAGCACCGCGACCATCAGTCCGGGGTCCCCGAAGGCCTCCACGTCACGGCGTAGCTCCTCCACGAGCCGCAACCCTTCCTCGAAGCGCCCCGCGGCATCGAGCGCGAGCCCCTCGAGGTAGCGCTCGCCAAGTGCGGCTCGCTCGGTGCTCTCGGGCTCGATCGAGACCTCGAGCAGGGCCTGTGGATCGGAGCATGCATCCACCCTGGGCAGCCCGGCCACGGCCGCGCTGGCCCGCTCGACCGTAACCGCGTCGGCGACCGCGAGCACGTCCACCAGGGCCTCCAGCCTGGCCCGTTGATCGTTCAGGCACCGGATCATCCGCTCGGTCGGCAGCGAGTGAGCCTCGCCCTCGCCGTGGCTCGCCCGGCAGGCGGAGATCCGACCGGCGACCCAGGTCTCGGCGTACGCATCGAGCTTGGGGCGCACGCGGCTCCACGTGTCCGCGGCAAACGGCAGCTCGGTCCCGAGCATGGCCGACTCCACCGCGCTGCGTGACTCGTCGTTCCAGGTGCCCGCCATGTCGCTCCCCGCATCGACGCAGGGATCCCGACGCACCCCGCCGGCAACCAGCGTGGCCAGGCCCACCGCCACCACCGCGCCCGCCGCCAACCAGGGCAGCCGCGTCCGCGAGGGGCGTCGCTCGAGGTCGGCGAGCACGGCCGCCATCGTCGGGTAGCGCTGCTCGGGCCGCACGGCCAGCCCGCGCACCAGCACCGCGTGCACGAACGGCGGAACCTGGCGGTCGGAGGGCGGCGAGCGCAGCTCTCCGCGTGCAACGGCCATCGCGCGTTCGGTCGCGGTGTACCCCTCGAAGGGCGACTCACCGTAGAGCGCCTCCCATAGCGCCACGCAGTAGCTGAACTGATCGCCACGTGCATCGAGGGAACCACGACCAAACTGCTCGGGGGACATGTAGGCCGGCGTCCCCGGGACCGCACCGGGCCGGGTGAGCGTCATGTCGAGCACACGCCCGTCCGAGCCGCTGCTGGTCGTCCCCTCGAGCGCCTCCTGCAGCGCCGAGATCGAGAGGCCCGCCGACGATCCGGTGCGCGGCGGTCGGGCGATTCCGAAGTCCGTCACGCGCACCCGTCCGTCGCTGCCCACCAGCACGTTGTCGGGCTTGAAGTCACGATGCACGAGCCCCGCGGCGTGGGCGGCCTGCAGCCCTCGTCCCGCTGCCACGAACACCTCGAGCACCTCGCTCCACGACCGCGGCCGCTGGCGTAGCCACTGCTTGAGCGTGCACCCCTCGACCAGCTCCATCGCCAGGAACACCCGCCCATCGGCCGTGCCCACGTCGTGCACGGCGATCACGTTGGGATGGGACAGCTGCGCCATCGCCTGCGCCTCTCGCAGCAGGCGCTGGCTACGGCGACGGCCGGCCTCGTCGCCGTGCGCCCCATGCAGCACCTTGACCGCGATCCGGCGATCGAGCTTGGGATCGTACGCCGCATAGACCACCCCCATTCCGCCGCGTCCGAGGCGGTCGAGCACCACGTACCGCGCAATGGTCTGGCCACACCGGAGCGGAACGTCGACGGAGGCCGATGCCTCCTCGTGCTCACCGGCTTGGGTGGGCTCGATCCCTGGTCGGCCCGGCGAGTTCGTGCCGGTCACCGACGATTCATCCACCGGCGGCATCGTAGGGGGTCTGCCGATGGTGTCACGTGGATCCGCTCGGTACAACGACGACGACGCATCGTTGACACCCCTGCGTAGGCCCGGCTAGCGTGCGCAGAAGGACGCCGCGATGCCCACGCCGTTTCGCCTCTACGACACCAAGTCCCGCACGGTGAGTGACTTCACCCCGCAAGTGCCTGGAACCGTGGGCATCTACGTGTGCGGGATGACCGTCTACGACCGCTCCCACGTGGGCCACGCCCGCGCGATGGTGGTGTTCGATGCGTTCACCCGCTGGCTGCGCCACGAGGGCTGGAAGGTCCGCTTCGTCCGCAACTTCACCGACATCGACGACAAGATCATCGCCCGCGCCGCAACCCTGGGGATCGACCCGGCCAAGCTCGCGCAGGACGAGATCGATGCGTTCCATGCCGACATGGCCGGGCTGGGCCTTCGGCCCCCCGACGCCGAGCCCCGCGTGACCAAGACCATGCCGCAGATCATCGAGCTGATCGCGGCGCTGGTCGACGGTGGCCACGCCTATCCTTCCGAGGGCAGCGTGTGGTTCTCGGTGACGTCGTATGAGCGCTACGGCGAGCTCTCGGGCCGCAAGCGCGAGGACATGCGCTCGGCCGACACCGCGCTGGGCAAGCGCGACCCCGCCGACTTCGCGCTGTGGAAGGCGGTCAAGCCCGGAGAGCCCGCGTGGGACAGCCCGTGGGGTCCCGGCCGACCTGGCTGGCACATCGAGTGCTCGGCCATGGCCAAGCACGAGCTGGGCGACACCATCGACATCCACGGGGGTGGCCTCGACCTCGTGTTCCCCCACCACGAGAACGAGATTGCCCAGTCCGAGTGCGGCAACGGCAAGACCTACACCCGCTACTGGATGCACAACGGCCTGCTCACCATGGAGAGCGGCCAGAAGATGGGCAAGAGCCTGGGCAACGTCACCCCCATCGAGCTGGTGCTGCGCGAGTATCCGGCCGAGGCGCTGCGCCTCTACTACTTGCAAAACCACTATCGCTCGCCGCTGCCGTGGAACGCCGAGGCGCTGCCCGAGGCGCTGGGCATGCTCAGCCGGCTCTACGACGCCCGCGACGTGGCCGAGGCCATGGGAGGAACGGAGGAGGATGCCGACCGGGTGGCATCCGAGCTCGGCGACGATGCCAAGGCGGTGCTCGAGGAGGGCCGGGCATTCCCCGGGCGCTTCGAGCACAGCCTTCGCGAGGACTTCAACACCTCGCAGGCGCTGGCCCACTCGTTCTCGCTGGCGCGAGCGGTCAACCGCTTCGGTGGGCACAAGAAGGCACGCAAGCGCGGCGCGCCGGTGGTCGCCCCGGCGCTCGCGGCCTTCCGCCTGGTGGCCGCGTCCCTGGGCCTGATGGCGATGGACACGCAGGCGTTCGTCGAGGAGGTCAAGGACAAGCGACTGTCGGCGCTCGGGCTGCGCCGCGAGGAGGTCGAAGCCATGGTGGCGCAGCGCGTGGCCCTGCGCGAGGCCAAGGCGTGGAGCGAGGCCGATGCGATCCGCCAGCGCCTCGACGAGCAGGGCATCGTGGTGATGGACGGTCCGGAGGGCTCGCGCTGGCGCGTGAGGCTCGACATGGCGGTGGAGGCCTGACGTGCGGCTTCCTCCGCCGGCCGTCGAGGTACAGCGGCGAGGCAGCGACCTCGTGCTCCGCTGTCCGTACTCCACCGCGCCTCCCGTGCGTGCAGTGGGCGAGTGGCTGAAGCAGTGGGCCCTGCGCGACCCCACCCGCGTGTTCCTTGCCGAGCGCAAGGGCGAGGGCTGGGCGCCCCTCGACTACGGGACCGCATGGGCGGATGCTCGGCGGATCGGGAGCGCACTGCTCGAGCTGGGTGCGCGACGCGACCGACCGGTGGCGATCTTGTCCCCGAACTCGCTCGCTCATGCGCTGATGATGCTGGGCGCGATGCAGGTCGGGGTCCCCGTGGCGCCGATCTCATCGGCCTACTCGCTGCAATCCACGACGTTCGAGCGCCTGCGCGCGGTGATGGACACGCTGCGGCCGGCAGCGGTGTTCGCCGAGGCCCTCCCACCCCACGCGGCTGCGCTCGCGACCATCCCCGAGGACGTGGTGGTGATCGGCGAGGGAGACGGGGGCCGCCCCTCGGTGTCGTTCGCCGATCTGCGTCGCACCGAGCCCGGCCCCTCGATGGAGCGAGCGATGGAGCAGGCGTGGGCCTCGCTGGGCCCCGACACGATCGCCAAGGTGTTGTTCACTTCGGGCTCCACCGGCGTGCCCAAGGGCGTGGTCAATACCCACGGCATGCTGTGCCACAACCAAGAGGCCATCGCCGCCCTGTGGCCGTTCCTCGAGGACACGCCGCCCGTCACCGTGGACTGGCTGCCGTGGAGCCACACCTTCGGTGGCAACCACAACCTGCACATGATCCTGCGCAACGGGGGCACGCTCTACATCGACGGTGGGCGCCCGGCCCCGGGGTTGGTGGCGCAGACCGTCCGCAATCTTCGGGACGTGTCGCCCACGATCTACTTCAACGTACCGCGCGGCTACGACCTGCTGGCCGGCGTGCTCGAGCACGACGCGGAGCTGCGACGCTCGTTCCTCGCCCGCCTCGACGTGCTGTTCTTCGCCGCGGCGGCACTGCCCCCCGCCACTCGAGCCCGCCTGCTGGCCGTGACCGAGACCGAGCGGCGCCCGCTGTTGTTCGCATCGGCGTGGGGCTCGACCGAGACCTCCCCGCTGGCCACGAGCGCCTACTTTCCCACCACCACACCGGCCGTGATCGGCCTGCCCGCCCCCGGGGTGGAGATCAAGCTGGCGGCGGTCGAGGATCGCCACGAGCTGCGCGTGCGCGGACCGAACGTCACGCCCGGCACGTGGTCACCGGGTGGGCACGTCGAGCCGCCGGACCTCGACGCGGACGGCTTCCTGCGGACCGGGGACGCCGGTCGTCTGGCCGCGGACGACGATCCGACCCTGGGTGTGATGTTCGAGGGACGTCTGGGCGAGAGCTTCAAGCTCACCACGGGCACCTGGGTCCTCGTGGGCAAGCTGCGGGTCGCGATCATCGATGCGTGTGCACCGTGGGTGCAAGACGCGGTGATCACCGGCCACGATCGCGACCAGCTCGGGGCGATGTTGTTCGTCGCTCCGCCCGACACCGCCGCCGCGCTGGCCGAAGTTCGTGCTGCGATCGCGGACGCGCTGCGCCGCTTCAATGCCCAAAACCCGGGGTCGAGCACGGCGATCCGCCGGGCGACGCTCGAGCTTCGACCGCCCTCGCTCGACGCCGGCGAGACCACCGACAAGGGCTACATCAACCAGCGACGCGTCCTCGAACAACGGGCGTCCACGGTGCAGCGCATCCACGACGAACCACCGCCGCCGGACGTGCTGGTCATCTAGCCTTGGACTAACGCGGCCCTCGGAACGCCCCGAAGTCCACGTCGAGCCCGATGTAGGGGCCCGAGAGCGTGAAGTCGTTGGGGGGACGCCAGGCCTCGCGGGTCACGAAGCGATAGCCAGCGGTCAGGCCCACGCGCATCCAGTCGGAGAGCGTGAGGCCGAGCGTGAGACCCGGCTCGATGCTCACGAGCCCGACCTTCTCGATGCAGGACCAGCGCCCGAAGTAGCGCTCGCTCTGGGAGATGCACGCGGCCCCGGCCCCCGCCAGGCTCTCGATGCCCACGTCGAGCACCCGGCCCTTGTAGAGCGTCCACGCCAGCAGGACTCCGCCGTAGGCCATGCGCATGCCCAGCTCGTTCCCCCGGGAATCGACGATGGAGCCAGCGTAGCGCGCGGTCAGCGAGTAGAACGCGCCGCCGATGGTGAAGCGGTCGTCGAACACGAAGCCCACGCGCCCTCCCGTCAACGCACTCGGGTTGCGGTTGGTGGTGGTGCCACGCAGCGACAGACCCACGAACCCGTGGACGCGTGGCCCGCTGTCGTAGACCGGCTCGGGGGGGGCAGGTGGAGGCGGAGGGGAGTACGGCACCGGCTCGGGGTGGAGCACGACCTCGGTGAGGTAGACGCCGGAAGGAGGATCCTCCTGCCATGCATCGGTGTAGTCGACGTAGACCGGCGAGCCGGCCGTGTCCGATGGCGGGGCCACTGCGGTCGGTGGCGCTGCGCTCGGCGGCGGTGCTGCACGCGGGGCCACGGGTGCCGGCGGAGGCGCTGCGCTCGGCGGAGGCGCTGCGCTCGGCGGAGCCACGACTGCACCACCGCTGCTCACGACTCGTCCATCATCGTCCTTGTTCTGCTCCGTGGGCGGCGGAGTGGCGGGGCCGGGTGCGGGCGCAACCACGTCGTCCGAAGGCGGCGTCACGCTCAGCAGCAAGGCCAGTCCGAAGCTCATGACCAGAGGATTCCCGCCTCCCATCTTGCCGCAGGACGATCGCCTTGGCCAGCCATCGCCTGCTCGAGAGGGATGTTTTTCTCGTCACGCCCCTCGATGGCGGCGCCGAACGCACCAAGCCCGACCGGCCCTCGACGTGCGGGTCGGGGGGCTGGGTTCGGGAACGACCAAGACGATCACTCGGTCGGCAGAGGCACGGCATCGAGCCCTTCGACGGCATCGCCCTCGGCCAGGTCGATCGTCCCCGTTGGCATCCACAGCACGGCATCCACGATCGGCCCGGTGGCGCCGTGGATCGGACAGGCGTCGCACGGCGCATCACACGGTGAGATCTCGGACTGCAACGCCACCACCTCGCCGTTGCGCAAGAACGCGAGATCGACCGCGGCCGCCACCCCACACAACGAAATCGAGACGGCACCCACCTGGTCGGGAACCCACAGCAGGGCGTCGAGATCGCACCGCCGGTCGACCCAGGCCGAGTCCCGCGCCTCCTCGGTGACTGCAACCTCGGCCGAAACCTCGGTGTCCCCGACCACGAGCATCACCCGCTCGAGTTCCTGCGCGGTCGTGAGTTCTTCGCACGGGAGGCTCTGCGGCCCACCACATGCGGCCAGTACCAGCGTACCCATTGGGCCAATGGCTCGACCCATCGCTCGACCCGGGATCACCGTGCGCAATCGTAGCACCCCCCGTTCGGTCCCCGGTGCACCCTTTTGGGCCCTGGGTGGCTCGAACGCAAAATGCGCCTTTGGGCTGCGATCTCTGCGCTAACGTCGCTACTCACGTCGACCGTCGCCGTCGATCCAGCCCCGCTCCACACCCAGGTCGTGTGGACCGCCTCCGCTCCCTCCCGCACCTTCGTGGGCGACTGGGAGACCCCCTCCAGCGTGGTCCTGGTCTACGGCGACGAGTGGCTCGAGACCTACGAGGCCCTCATCGAGAGCCTCACCGAGGTGGTCGACGTCACGGTGCTGATCGAGGAGGGTCAGGACGTCGTGATGGTGGAGGACGGCCTCGACCGGCTCGATCCCGACCGACGGGCTCGCATCTGGTCGCCCGGCCACGAGGTCGACTCCTCGTGGCCTCGCGACTACGGCCCGCTGCAAGTGCGCGAGAGCAGCGGCGCGGTCACCTGGCTCGACTCCCTGTACACGCTCGACCGCCCCCGCGACGACGAGCTACCGGGGCAGCTCGCCGACTGGTTCGGTGCAGACGTGCGCCCCCTCGAGCACTCCCTCGATGGCGGCGCCATCGCCAGCAATGGGCGCGGTCTGTGCGTGTCGACCGTGGAGTACTTCGAGCTCGCCGACATCGACGCGACCGACGAACCGCTGTTGCAGGGCCTGATGAGCGACCTCGGCTGCGAGGCCCTGGCCCTGGTGCCCGCGCTCGAGCTCGAGGACACCAAGCACGTCGACCTGGTGATGCAGTTCCTCTCGCCCACCCTGGTCGTGGTGGCGCGCTTCGATCCCCTGCAAGCGCCCGAGGATG
Organism: Paraliomyxa miuraensis; assembly: GCF_026337845.1. Taxonomy (GTDB): domain Bacteria; phylum Myxococcota_A; class Polyangia; order Nannocystales; family Nannocystaceae; genus Paraliomyxa; species Paraliomyxa miuraensis. Next base: position 65,280 of record NZ_JAOVZF010000133.1, read on the forward strand.
CCCGGCGGGCCGATCGCGCGGTGGACGTGCTGCAGCGGACGGCCACGTCCATGGGCCTGCCCCTCACGATCGAGCGCATCGACAGCCCGCCGGCCCAGGGCGATCTCTACCCGAGCTACGTCAACTTCCTTCAGATCGATGGCTACCTGCTGGTGCCCGCGTACACCTCGGTCGAGCGGAGCATCGAGCGACGTGCGCTGCGTCGCCTGGCCGAGCTCGTGCCCGACAAGACGGTCCTCCCCATTCCCTCCGATGAGGTCCTGCCGCACGGAGGCGCAGTGCACTGCTTGACCTGGGGCATGGTCCGCTGACCAAACGAACCAAGCGGCACGCCCTCCAAGGTGGAGGGCGGCCGCCAAGTCGAAGGGGAGGCCGCGCCGGCCTCCCCTTCCCGCGGCCCTTGAGGGCTCGTCAGTGCTTCTTGTTCAGGTAGCCGGTGAAGCGCAGGCCCAGCAGCAGGGTCTGCGACGGGCGGCCGTCGTTGCGCAAGCGTCCGTCGTAGTCGAGGCCGAGGCCGAGGCCGAGCTTGTCGAGCACGCGGAACTCGTAGCCCATCCCGAGCTGACCGCCCACCGCGGGTCGCATTCGATCCGAACCCAGGGCCGGCGAGTGGCTCATCACGCCCAGCGCCCCGCGCAGGAAGAAGCCCCGGCCGAAGTAGCGCCGGGCGACCAGGTCGGCGTTGAAGCTGCCCTTCTCGATGCCCAGGTAGCCCGTGCCGCCCAGCGTCACCCCCAGGGTGAAGCGGTCGGTGATGCCCCCGTTGATCTCGTACTCGCCGCGCACGACCGGGATGAAGCTGCCTTGCATGCCCGCTGCCCCCACCCGGATGCTGCCCCCCAAGTTCATGCCCTTGCGGGGCGGCGTCTCCTTGCGCTCGCGTGGGGCGCGGTTGCCCGCGATCTGGAGGCCGGCCTGGGCGGAGCCCGGCACGAGGACCACGAGGAGGGCAAGGAGCAAGAACAAGGGGTTCATCCGTCGCATGGCGGCCCCCGAACGCCAGCCCCCGCGGTGGCCTTACAGCCTCGCACCGCACGAGATCGAGCGTCCATGCCGGGTCCGAGCCCGACCGCTTGACCCCCACGCCCGGTCGGCGTACTCGCAGATCCGTGGCGGGCTCCTCCAAGAGCGCGGTGCTCGGTGCCTTGCTGGGCAACGGGTTGCTCACGCTGGTCAAGTTCGGTGCGTTTGCGTTCTCGGGCTCGGGCGCGATGTTCTCCGAGGCGATCCACTCGCTGGCCGACACCGTCAACCAGGGGCTCTTGTTCGTGGGCATCCGGCAGAGCGAGCGCCCGGCCGACGCCCTGTTCCCCTACGGCTACGGGGCCGAGCGCTACCTCTACTCGCTGCTCTCGGCGGTGGGGATCTTCGTGCTGGGCTGTGGCGTGACCGTGTACCACGGGATCCACAACCTCACCGATCCGCCCGAGATCTCGCAGTCGTGGGTGCCGCTGGCGGTCCTGGCCGTGTCGTTAGTGGTGGAGGGCAGCGTGCTGCTCTCGGCCGCGCGCGTCGTCTGGGCCAACAAGGGGCAGCAGAGCCTGTGGGAGTACCTGCGCAGCACCACCGATCCCACCGCGGCGGCCGTGCTCTTGGAGGACGCGGTCGCATGCACGGGCGTGCTGATCGCGATGGCGGGAATCGGGCTGAGCCAGCTCACCGGGAATCCCACGTTCGATGCCGTGGGGGCGATCGTGATCGGCTTGCTGCTCGGGGCGGTGGCGGTGTGGCTGGGGATCCGCAACCGGTCGCTCTTGCTGGGGCCCGCGATTCCGCGGGAGCTGCAGGCCGAGATCGAGGAGTTCCTGCTCTCGCTACCCGAGGTGCAGCGGGTACGTCGGGTGCGCACGAGGATCGTGGGGGCCGACCGCTTTCGCTTCCAGGCCGAGATCGACTTCGATGGCCGGGTGCTCGGGTCCAGGATGGCCGCGTTGATCCACGAGCGACACGGGCAGCTGCAGGACGACGAGGCGCGCGAGCGGTTTGCGGCCGACTTTGGCGAGCAGATCGTCGACGAGCTCGGCCGCGAGGTGGATCGCATCGAGGCCAAGCTCGTCGAGCGATTCCCGAGGCTCAAGTACGTGGACCTCGAGGCGGACTGACGGCGGCTCAGGGCTTGGCGCCACGCTGCCGCAGCTTGCGGGCGGCGTAGTACTCGACCACGGCGGCGAACGGGGGCAAGCGGCCGTCCTTGCCGGGCGTGCGAGCGGTCTCCAGCATGCGTCGCAGCACCCCCAGCGAGTCGTCGCGACGGAGCTTGGCCCCCTGGCGTTGCCACACCTCCCGTCGTCGCGCCCGCAAGGTTCGCGCTTGGAGGTTGAGCACATCAATGTCGTGACGCGCCCGGGGATCATCGGAGCGAATCTCGCCCTCCGCCGTGTAACGAAACAGCGACTGGACATCGAGCTCCCGTTGCGCCGGGTGCAGCTCGAGCGGACGATCGCCTCGGATCTTGTCACACGTGTGCTCGACACCCCCGTGCGAAGCCTCGAGGATGCCGCCACAGACCCCCAGGAGGTTCGACCACTCGAACACTCGTGAGCGGCCGTCGTCGGAATCGGAACGAGCGACCCAGTGCTCCACCCGCATCCCCCCGGCACGCGGCTTGTCATCGCGAGCCCCCCGCGAGGGATCGATGCGTCGCATACAGTAGGCACACAGACCGAGTTGCTCTGCGGCCAGAGCGTGCCTCACGGCGTCCTTGCAGCCATCGCCCAGCATGTCATCCCAATCCCTGGGACTCGATGCTCCAGATGCTCGCTGATCGCGGCGCGCGACCGCGATGCACTCAGGCTCCTTCTTCTTGTGGATCCGGCGCACCGTGGACCTCGAGGTCGTGCAGCTCCCACTGCAAGCCCGTCACCGTGGGGTCGTCTTGGCCGAGGTCGTCCTCGACCTTGGCCAGCAGTGCCTTGGCGTCATCGAGCGCGCCGTCGTCGATCAAGCGGGCGAGCTCGGCGAGACGCTCGCGCATCCAATCCGGCCGCTCTCCCACCCCCATGATGTCGCGGAGGATGGCGTTGCTGTCCTTGCCATGGATGGGCCCGGGACGCATCGCCTTGCCGTCGTGGAGGAGCCACAGATGCTCGGGGCGAGCGGAGGCGATCACCTGGGGGGAGTGCGTGGTGGCGACGAATTGGAGGTTGGGGAAGGTTCGCAGCAAGTCATCGATGACACGGCGCTGCCATGCCGGATGCAGGTGCAGCTCGAGCTCGTCGATCAGCACCACACCGGTGGCATCGCGGGCGGCATTGGCACCGTGGTGCGGGTTCAGCTGTGATGCGCGCCAGGTGATGTCGGCGACCATCGCCACGAGGTTGCGGTAGCCATCGGAGAGCTGCGAGAACGGGACGAGCTCGCCCGTGTCGAGTTCGAGACGCAGCTCCTGGTGGTTGACGTCGTAGAAGAAGCGCTTGGCTCCGCCCACGCAGCCGAGCACGGCCTGCTCCATGGCCTCGAGTTCAGGGGCGCGCGGGACTTCCTTGGGAGGTCCGCCCGCCTTGATGAGCTCGGCAAGGCGTTGCAGGGATGCCTCGGTGCGCCAAGCCATCCAAGCCTCGAACCGCTCATAGCTGGCCGCTGAGGTGAGCCCCCCCTCGTAGCCACGCAAGCGCGAGCCTAGCTTCTGCGAACGGTCGCCTGCTTGACCACCCAGCTCAACCACTGCAGACCGCAGCCTGTTGGTGCCGTATTGCGCCAACACGGGCAATTCGACCTTCTCCGATCCACTGAGTCTGTTCTGGTATTTCCTTGCGACGTCTTGAATGCCATTGACTCCGTGCGAGACTTCGGCCAGCTCGTGCTGGCCGTTGTCGACGTAGAAGGTCTCCTCGAGTCCGGCGACCCACCTACGCCACTCGACTTGCTCATCGTCGATGCATCCGATGGCTGTCACCGCCACTGGAAACCGTGGCTCGAGGCTCGGTACCTCGGTGGACTTGCGTAGGGCCTGCCGGACGTCCCCGCGTTGAAAACGACGAGCATGACGCCACATGTCGCTCAGCCCCAAGAGCCAGCCGCTCAACCCCACCGCCAGCCCTTCGAGCGCGTTGCTCTTGCCCGAACCGTTGTTCCCGATGAGCAGGGTCAGCCGCGGATGCAGCTCGAGCACCAGGTGCTCGAATCCGCGAAAGTTCTGCAGCTCGAGGCGGTCGATTCGCATGGCGGGGCGCCCTCGAACCCTACCATTCCCCAATAAAAACACACACTGGAGCGCGATGCACTATCCCCGCACCCCCTACCCTGCCGGAAACCACCCCTTGGTCCGGTTGGCGAACCGCACCAGCGACAGCATCACCGGTACCTCGATGAGCACCCCCACCACGGTCGCCAGCGCGGCGCCGGAGGCGAGGCCGAACAGGCTCACCGCGACCGCAACCGCCAGTTCGAAGAAGTTCGAGGTGCCGATGAGCGCGGCCGGGGCCGCCACGTCGTGCGGCAGCCGTAGCCAGCGCGCGAGCGCGTAGGCGATCGCGAAGATCCCATAGCTCTGCAAGAGCAGCGGCACGGCGATCAGCACCACCCGCCCCGGCTGGTCCACCAGCGTCTGCGCCTGGAACGAGAACAGCAGCACCACCGTGAGCAGCAACCCCACGATCGAGGTGGGCTTGAGCCGCGCGGCGAACCCCTCCACCGCCGCCGGTCCCCGAGGCCGCGAGAGCAGCACCCGCCGCGTGAGCACCCCGGCCAGGAGCGGCACCACCACGAAGATCACCACCGACGCCACCAGCGTCCCCCACGGCACCACCAGGTCGGTCACCCCGAGCAACAGCCCGGCGATGGGAGCGAACGCGAACACCAGCACCAGATCGTTGATCGAGACCTGCACCAGCGTGTAGTTGGCGTCCCCCTCGGTGAGGTGGCTCCACACGAACACCATGGCGGTGCACGGGGCCACGCCCAGGAGGATCATGCCCGCGATGTAGTGCTCGGCGTCCTGCTCGGGCACCAAGCCGGCGAACACCACCCGAAAGAACAGGGCCCCCAGCGCCGCCATGGTGAACGGCTTGACGAGCCAGTTGATCACCAGCGTGAGCACGAGCCCCTTGGGCTTGCGACCCACCTCGCGCAGGCACCCGGGGTCCACCTTGAGCATCATCGGGTAGACCATCAGCCAGATGAGCACGGCGACCACGAGGTTGACGCCCGCGAGCTCGAGAGCGGCGATGGCCTCGATCATCCCGGGCACGGCCCGGCCCACGAGCACCCCGAGCCCGATGGCCAGGGCCACCCACAGCGACAACCAACGCTCGAACAGGCCCATGCGCGCGTCCCTCCCTCAGGCCTGCACGAGCCCGAACAGGTAGAACATCTCCGCCGCGATCTGCCGGCTGCGCTCGTCGTAGCGCGCCGCTTCCTGCGGGGTCCCGTCGGCCTGCTTGGGGTCGTCGTAGGCCAGCGAGAGCCGCAGCGCAGCGCCCTTGACCGTGGGACACGAGGCATCGGCGCTCGAGCAGGTCATGATCGCGGCAAAGCCCTGCTGCGGATTGGTCTCGTCGTCGTAGCGCTTGGACCAGCCCTCGGTCGGCGCACCGGCCGGGCCCATCGAGACCGCGTAGCGCGGGTTGTCACCCTCCGCACCGCCGACCTCGAAGCCCGCGCGCCGCAGGGCCTCCACCGCTCGTGAGTTGAACGCGGTGACCTCGGTCCCCCCCGAGAACGTCCGCACGCCATCCACCCCGAGCCAGGCCGCGGCCGTGGCCGCCCACACCTGCCCGAGCTGGCTGCGACGCGAGTTGTGCGTGCAGATGAACGTGAGCTCGGCGGGCTGCCCCTCGGCGCGCCGCTCCGAGACGAACGCGGCAAGCTGCGCGAGCACGGCCCGACGCTCGGCCGGGATCTCGGCCATCGCCGGCAACACGTGCTCCCGCACGTGCGCATGCAGAGCGGGATGCATCGAGACCTTGGGCGTCATGGGTAGCTCCGGGACGGCAGGGGCAGCGGGGGTGGCCTCGTCGTGGCGTGAGCCGGTGGCATCGCCCCCGCAAGCACCCACCATCAATCCCAGCACCGAGAGGAGGCCGAGGCGACGAATTCTCATATCGATGTTCATCGATGCACCAGACGAAGGCAATCGAGGGAAGAACGTCCGTTACCTGCGCAGCGTGGTGACCAGGCCCTCGAGGCGGGACACGGCCTCGCGGTCGAGATCGTAGAAGACCCACGTGCCCCGCCGCTCCGAGCCCAGCCAGCCCGCCTTGCGCAGCACCTTGAGGTGGTGCGAGATGGTCGGCTGCGCCAGATCGAAGTGAGACTCGATGTCGCATGCACAAAGGGGCTGCCCGGCCGCCGCCAGGAGCCCCACGATCTCGAGCCGGGTCTCGTCGCCGAGCGCCTTGAGCAGGCCGGCGTAGGACCTCAGCTCACGAGGCTTGCGCCGCCCCGAAGGACGGCACTCCTCGACCACGCGAAGGCGGGTCGTCACGGGGAGATACTACATCGATGAATGTCGATGTAAAGCTCCACCGCGAGACCAGGGCTCATCGTCACCGTCCCGTGACCCAAACCCCAGCACCCGGCGGCACCCGGCGCCAGCCCGGTGCTACTCGATCGCGGCCAGCGACTTGCACGCCGCCAGCATCGCGTCCACATCGGCCTGGGCGTAGGGCTGCCCCCCCAGCTTGTCCTGGCAGTGGTACTTGGCGCCGTCGACGTCGACGTTGGCCACGAAGTGAAACTCGGGCTTGCCGTCCAGTTCGGTCTCGTAGACCAGCTCGGTCTCGTTCTCGGTCACGAACGACTTGAGCTTGTTGACCGTGTTGCCCTCGATCTCGGCCTTCTTGGCGGCCAAGTCGGCGGCGCTGGCGTTGATCTGGAGCTGGAAGCTCTCCCCCGCCATCACCACGTACACCCCGAACTCCGCCGTCGCCTTGGCTCCCTCGGGCGCCTGCACGTTGGCCTCGAGACCCACGTCTTCGAGCGAGAGCGAGGCGAGCTTCACGGGCTCGGCCGGCTTGGCGTCGGCCTTGGCGTCGGGCTCGGCACCGCCGTCGGCGGCCTTCACGTCGCCCGCCTTGGCCTCCTTGGCGTCGTCCTTCTTGGCCTCGGCCTTCTTGGCGTCGTCCTTCTTCTCGCCCGAGTCGCAGGCGAGGGACAGGGACACACTGAGCACGAGCGCAAACGATCCTGCGAGACGTTTCATGGCGCCCGCATGCTCGACCAAGACCCGTCCCTGCCGCAAGCCCCCCGCCCCACGGGTGAAGAACACCCGCCTACGCCAGCACGAGCAGCACGTAGAGCGTGGCCAGGACGATCTGCACCAGCGCGTAGGGCAGCGCCTTCACCACGAACCCGCTGAACGAGACCTTCAGGCCCTGCTTGTGCATGATGGTCACCGCCACCAGGGTCGACGCCGAGCCGATGGGGGTGAGGTTGCCGCCCAGGTTGGCGCCGAACACCACCGACCACCACAGCGGCGAGTCCGACGGCTTGCCGAGCTGCTGCAGGATCTTGGCCAGCATCGCGGCCAGCGGGATGTTGTCGGTGACCGAGGAGAACGCGGCCGAGGCCACGAGCACCAGCCCGGTACCCAGTGTGTCGCCCAGCCCGATCACCCAGGCGAGCCCCTTGCCGATCAGCGTCAGCACCTGCGCGTGCTCCATCACGTTGATCACGATGAACAGGCCCGCGAAGAACCCGAGCAGATCCCAGTCGAGCGCCCGATAGTAGGCGTCGACGCTGCTCTTGTAGCGCGCCAGCATGATCACGGCGAACGTGAGCGCCACGTAGCCCATGCCCAGCTCGCTGACATAGGGCAGCACCGACGTGGTCGCGATCACCACGATGAACAGCCCCAGCATCACGGCCCCGAAGTAGAAGAAGCCGCGGCTCTCGATCCCGTCGTTCTCGTCGAAGCCCGCGACCTGCTCGGCGGCCGCGCGCCGCTCCTCCTCGGTGCGGAGCGGCTCGATCCGGAACAGCCGCGCGCCCATCAGCAGGGTGACCACCGTGCCGAGCACCACGAACGGCGCCGCCGCCACGAAGAACGCCATGAACGAGATCCCGGCCGCCGTCCCCACGATGATGTTGGGCACCGAGGAGATCAGCGTCAGCAAGCCCCCCACGTTGGTGAGCAGCCCTTCGATCAGCAGGAAGCCGAGCAGCATGGGCTCGCGCCCGAGCTTGCGCAGCGACACCCCCGTCAGCGAGCCCACGATGATCATCGCGGTCACGTTGTTCAGCACGGCCGAGAACACGACCGTCATCAGGCCGTAGAACCACAGCAGGCGCACCGGGTCGCCCCCGCTGGCCTTGGTGAGCCGAATCGCGATCCACGTGAACAGCCCCGACTTGGAGGTCACGTCGACGAAGATGCTCGAGCCCAGGATGATCGCGATCACCCCCCAGTCGATCGCCGGGATGTAGATCGGGATCGTCAGGGTCTCCTCGAACACGTGCACCTCGGCCGTGCCGGGCTCGATCCCGAACACCATCGCCATCATCAGCGACAACATCGCGAACGCACCCGCGATGAACGACTTCTTGGCGTGGATCTTCTCCTCGAGCGCCAGGCACAGGATGAGGGCGACCAGCACGGCGGCGAACGTGAGCGTCACCGACAGCGAGGGCGCATGGTGCCCGGCGCTGGCCAGCAGGCCAGGGGCGGTACCGACGAGGGCATGGAACGACGACGAGGGAATCGGTGCGGCTTCGATCACGGGAGCACCTCCTAGAGCAGCAGCAGTGGGATCTCGCGCAGCTCCACGGCGAGCGGGTACGCCAGGCCGTGCATCGCGAGCTGATCGTCGTCACGGGTGTTGAGCACGAGCACGTCGACGTCGTGCTCCTTCACCAGCCGCACGTGGTCCGCGAGGCGGTGCCCCATGGTCACGATCTCCTCCACCGTCACGTGGGATCCGATGCGCTCGATCCCCTCGCGACACGAGCGAATGTAGTCGTGGGGCTCCTTGAGCAGCTGGGCACGGATCGTGCGGCGCGCGGTGTCGGTGTCGAGCGCGGGGATCTTGGCGATGACCTCGATCATGCGATCGAAGGAGCGCTCGTCCTCGACATGGCTGAGCAGCAGCCGCCCGCCTCGCTCGGTGAGCGCGAGCGCCCAGCTCACCAGGCGGTCGTCGCCGGCGAGGTGATCGGTGACCGCCATCACCCGGTCGGTGCCACGCTCGGCGAAGCGCTCGGGGGCGACGAGCTCGGGGTGCGGGCACACCAGCACGGGGGCGTGGCTCACCTGGGTGAGCACGTCGAGGTGCTCGCCCAGGCTGTGAGGCCACCGCCAGCCGTCCGAGCACAGGTTCCGGTGGGTGCACACCAGGCTCGCGCCGGCCTTCTGCACCGCCTCGAGCAGCTCGCCCGTGGTCCTCCAGTCCTCGCCGGGAAGCACCTGCACCTGCTGCACGCTCGGCACCCCGTGCAGCAGCCGGCGCACGGCATCGGCGAAGGCCTGGGCCGACTCCCCCGTTCGATCGCTGACCACCACCACCGTGCTCGCATCGACCGGCGCGAGGTGGAACACGGGCTTGTCGGCGGAGCGAAAGACGCTCTCGAATTGATCGACGTTGGTCATGACTCGCGCCGGGCAGTATACGTGCACCGGCGCGAGCGCCTCCGCGCATGACCCGCGTTCACCGCGGGTTTGCGCGTCTCCCCGGGCAACCGGCACGAGGGCGGCAGCCCTCGACCGGTGCTCACGAACGAGCTACTGGCATTCCTTGGGCAGCGGGACCTCGCAGCACGTGGTGTCCCACTCGAGGCAATTGACATTGCAGGGCAGCGGCATGGTCGAGCTGCCCATGCCCAGGGCCTGGCACGACGGACCGGGGTCCGAGTCGAGCTCGCAGATCTCCTGGCCGTTGATGAGCGTGTCGCCACAGAAGCTGCACTGCGCGAAGTCGAACTGGCAGCTGGCCATGTTGCAGTTGAGGATGCCGCCCGTGTAGTAGCGGATCTTGCCGTTGGGCAGGAGCGCCGTCTGGCCCAGGCACATGTTCCCGCCCAGGCCCGCCGGCGTGCAGAAGTCCTCGCCGCAGTCGCACTGCTCGGTCCCCTCGATGACGCCGTTGCCGCACGCCTGCCCCGTAGGGCCGTCGTCCGAGCTCCCGCTGGCATCGGTGGCGGTCCCGGAGTCGAGTCCGGTGGTCGTGTCGTCCGACGTTGTGGTCGTATCGTCCGACGTGGTCGACGACATGCCCGTGGTGGTCGTCGTCATGGTCGTCATCGTCGTCTGAGGACCCGTGGTCATGTCGAACGGGTTGGTGGTGTCGTCGCTCGCGGGGCAGCCGAGAGAGACCACCAGCCAAAGCGAGGCAAGGAGCGGGGCGCCGGTAGGACGAAGCAATCGCATCGGCCTAATTTATGGCCTGAATCCGCCTCGAGCTTCGAAAAACCCACAGGATGCCTCCAGACGGCTCAATTCCGGGAATCCCGGCCGCTTCGCGCCTCCATGGCGGCGCGTGACCGGCCGGCCAGGGCGGTCCATCGTGACCCGCGCACCCTCCGGCATCCCCCGAGCGCGCCGTGGAGCGCCGCAAGAGGCTCGGGCGCACCTAGTCGTCATCGTCATCGTCGTCGTCGAGCCCGACGATCTCCAGCGCGGTGACGACCGCCGCGTAGATGGCCTCGCGGTCCCCCACGGCGCGCAGCTCATGGGTCGAGCCATCGGGGGATACCACGAGGTCGCCCGCCAAGTAGCGCCGGCCCTCGTCGTCGCGCAGCTCGCCCTGCAGCACGAGCAAGCGCTCCTCGCCGACGTGCGTGTGACGCGGAAACGCCTGACCGGGCTCGAGGCGTACGAGCCCCCCGTGGGCCTCGCCAATCGCGGGGCCGCCATCGAAGTCGTGGAAGCGGACGCCCGGAAGCATGTCGTCCCAGACCTCGTCGTCATCGATGCCGCGCAGATGGCCCTGGGCCTGCGCCTCGGGCAGATCGAACAGCACCATCATGCGATCGAGGAACGGCAGGAAGCGCTCGCGCCCCCCCGCGAGTCGGAGCAGGCTCTCGCGCATGCGCTCGGTTGGCGCGCGCCTGGGCAGCCCGGATGCCAGCAGCTCGAGCACGTGCGCGTCGATGGCCTCGGGCTCCGAGGCGTTCGAGCTCAGCTCGTCGGTGCTCATGCCCTCCCTCCTTCGGACGGGGGCATCACGCTCATCGCAGCCCGCAGCTTGCCCAGGGCAGCCGCCGTCCGCGACTTGACCGTGCCGATGGGCGAGCCCATGTGCTCGGCGATCTCCGATGACGACAGTCCATGGAAGTAGGCCAGCTCGATGACCGTGCGCTGATCCTCGGGGAGCTCGGCCAGCACCTGACGCACCAGCGCGCGGTCCGGCGACAGCTCGGGATCCTCGTGCGAGGGCGCGGGCTCACGAGGGACGACCTCCTCGACCGGAACCTCGCGCCGGTGTCGAGCCGAGCGCAGCCGATCGACCGCACGACTGCGCAGGCGAACCAGCATCCACGTGCGAACGGAGCCCCGCGAGGCATCGAACGCGTGGGCACGACGCCACACCTCCATGAGCACGTCCTGGACCAGATCCTCGGCGGCGGTCTCGTTGCCCAGCATGCGATGGGCGGTGCTCAGCAGCATGCCCGCGTGACGATCGTAGAGGGTGGCCAGCGCCGAGAGCTGGCCCCTGGCCACCTCGCTCACGAGCATGCCGTCGTCCGGCTCGGCGTCCGGTGCGGCCGAAGCACCGGACTGACTGGGGCTCGATGGGGCCATGCGCGTGCTCCGCCACGCTAGGCCAAGGAAGGCAGCGCGGTCAATTCGGAGGAGGGGTCCCACCTCGAGCATGGGCGTGGCCGGGGTCAAGCGAAGTCCTCGTGGGGCTGCCCCTCGATACGAAGGTCGGGCCCGCTCGGATCGGCGCTTCGTGGTCAGCCCGCTCCGCTCGCGATTCCGAGCTCCAAAGCCAGGTAGCGCCGGAGCTCGGCCAGCGCCTGCTCGATCTCGGCGCGATCCACCGTGCCGCGCTCGGCCGCCTTCATCAGCCCGAACATCACGGTGGCCCCCACCGAGCCCGAGGCCCCCTTGAGCGAGTGGGCATGGCGGCGCAGCGCCTCGGCATCGCCCTCGCGATGGGCCTCGAACACGTGCGCGAGCTGCTGCTGCGTCTGCTCGAGGTACTCGAGCAGCAGCTCGCGAAGCTCGTCCTCGTCGTCGCCGAAGGTCTCGCGCAGCCCGCTCAGATCGCAGGGAGGCGCGGCCGCCGGAGCCGGTGAAGGACGTGCTGGCTCCTCCTGCCACGCGCCGTGCTCCCGCAGCACCCGCAGCAGGTCGCGACGGCGTACCGGCTTGCTGATGTAGTCGTTCATCCCGACCTCGAGACAGCGCTCGCGGTCGGTCACCAGGGCGTGGGCCGTCATCGCCACGATCGGCAGCCTGGGCCCGGCGTCGCCCTCGCGCCGGCGGATCTCCGCCGTGGCCTCCAGGCCGTCCATGATCGGCATCTGCACGTCCATGAACACCAGGTCGTAGGGGATCGACTCGATCATCTCGAGCGCGGCTCGTCCGTCGCCTGCGACATCGATGCGGCACCCGAGCTGCTCGAGCATGCGCTGGGCGACCTTTTGGTTGACGGCGTTGTCCTCGATCACCAGCACGCGGGCCCGGCTCTCGCCCAGCGGGCGCACCTGGGCGTGGAAGCGGGAGTAGCTGGTGGAGACCGCGATCGGAGCCCGCGTGGGGCCGGCAGGCCGATTGCCCCACACGGTGGAGAGCACGTCCATCAGATCGCTCTGGTGGGCCGGCTTGACCAGGTATCCGGAGAAGCCGGCGGCCTCGAGTTCCTCGGTGCCCGCGCGGTGGGTCACCGAGCTGAGCATGACCAGCACCATGTCCCTCAGCCCGGGGTCGGCCTTGATGGTCCGGCCGAGCTCGAGGCCGTCCATGTTGGGCATGTGGAAGTCGAGGATCGCCAGGCCGAAGGGACGCGCCTGCGCGCTGGCTCGGCGCGCCACCTCGAGGGCCTCGGCGCCCGACGAGCACGCCTCGACCCTCAGCCCCCAGCGCGAGAACTGCTCGACCAGGATGCGGCGATTGACCACGTGATCGTCCACCACGAGGATGCGAGCGCCGCTGAGCGAGGCCGGCACCCGTACCTGCGAGGGCGCGCCCTCGACGACCTCGAGGGGCAGGCTCACCCAGAACGTGGAGCCACCATCGGGCGACGGCGACAGCCCCACCTCGCCGCCCATGAGGCTCGAGAGATCCTTGACGATGGCCAGCCCGAGCCCCGTGCCTCCATGCGTACGGGTGGTCGACATGTCGACCTGCTGGAAGTGCTCGAAGATCGCGTCCCGTCGGTCCTCGGGCACGCCGACCCCGGTGTCCTGCACCTCGATGCGAAACCGGTCTGGACCCACGTTCCGGGGGAGGTGCTGGACCTCGACCAGCACGTGGCCCTCGTCGGTGAACTTGACCGCGTTGCTCACGAGGTTGAGCAGGATCTGCCGCACGCGCCCATGATCGCCGATGACGTCGGCCGGGGTGTCGGGCAGGTAGCGACACACGAGCTCGACGTCCTTGGCGTCGGCGTCGATCGCAGCCTGATCGAGCACGTCCTCCACCAGCGCGCGCAGGTTGAAGGGCACCGCCTCCAGCTGCATCTGCTTGGCCTCGATCTTGGAGAAGTCGAGGATGTCGTTGAGCAGATCGAGCAGCGCCACGCCCGAGGTGTGGGCGATCTCGGCGTGCTCGCGCTGACGCTGCTCGAGCTTCGAATCGAGCAAGAGGCCCAGCATCCCCAGCACACCGTTCATGGGCGTGCGGATCTCGTGGCTCATGTTGGCCAGGAAGCGGCTCTTGGCCTCGGTTGCCGCCTCGGCCTGCGCGCGCGCGAGGTTGGCCCGCGAGAGCGCCCGCGCTCGCATCATGTCGAAGGCATGGGCCATCGCGGTGAGCAAGATGATCACCGCGGCCTCGTTGATGGCATAGAGCCCGATCTCCGCGGGATCGCCCCGGGTCATGCTGGCGAGGAACACCACGGAGATCACGCTGACTCCGCACCACAGCCATCCGGCACGACCGCCGAGCACCATGCACAGCAGCACGGGAACGAACGTCAAGGTGCTCACCCCCGCCCCGAGCACGCCGTTGCCGGTGAGCAGACCCGTGACGACCACCACGGAGAACAGCGCGGCCACGGTGTGGGCCACGAGCCGCGAGGATGCTCCGAGCCGCACCATCACCAGCAGCACGAGCACGATCCCCAGGCCCAGCCCCGTGAACAGCATGCCGATGGCGTTGGCGATGATCACGTGCACGAGCACGAACATCGCGATCCCGATCGTCATCACCAGGAGAGCACCGACGAACACGCGAAGGCGTCGGTGTTCCGTCTCGTCGTGCTCGCGTCCCGACGAAGCGATGATCCGCTCGACCAGCACCAGGAATCTCCGGGCCAGCGCGCTCCGCTCCTCGTCCGGATCCCCCGCCTCCCGCGGCGGGCCCCGGCGCGGCTCAGCCGGCATCGCCCTCGACCCCATCGGCCGCTTCGGCCGTGGGCACGTCGTAGAGCTTGTAGAACGCGCGATCGTAGCGGCGAAGCTGCCCCACGTTGGTGAACTTGACGCGTCCCTTGAGGAACGCGGCCATCGGGTTCTTCTTGCCGGTCTCCACGCCCACGTAGGTCTTGGCGGGCATGGTGAGCACGCAGCTCGGCTCGCCGTGCAGGCCTTCGACGACCTCGCAGCGACCGTTGGCGATCGTCACCGTCCACTCGGGCTTGGCGTCGCCCGTGAGCACGAGGTGGAAGCGCCCCTGCCAGTCCTCGACTCGCTCGGGGCGCAGGCGGGCCGGCAGGCTGCGAACGATCGCTTCTACCTCGGCAGGCGTGTCGAGCACGGTCGGACGAGTCACGGTCGGCCGGACGATATCAGCCAGGGGCATCGCTGCCACCGGGGACAGCAGGCCCGCAATGGGCCGATTCCGGATCGACGGGAGACCGCGCCGAGCTCCGTTCAGTCGCCGAAGCGACGCACCCGTGCGTGACAGTACGGCGTCTTGCCGCTCCTGGCGTAGTAGTCTTGGTGGTAGTCCTCGGCCTTCCAGAAGCGCTCGGCCGGGCGTACCTCGGTGACCACGTCATAGCCGCGCGCGCGAAGCCGCTCGATCAAGCCCTCGGTGATCTGCTTCTGCTCGGGGCTGCCGTAGAAGACGGCCGAGCGATACTCGGGCCCGATGTCGGGACCCTGGCCATCGGCCTGGGTGGGATCGTGGATCTCGAAGAAGCGCTTGGCCACCGCTTCGTAGGAGACGCGGCCGGGATCGAAGCGGACCGCCACCGTCTCGAGGTGGCCCGAGGTCATGCTCGAGACCTGCTCGTAGCTGGGCGACTCGACGTGGCCTCCCATGTAGCCCGACTCGACCGAGATCACCCCGGGGAGTTCCTGCATGTAGTGCTCCACGCCCCAAAAGCAACCACCGGCGAAGTAGGCCACGCCATCGGCGACGGGGGCGGTGGGCTCGCCATCGGCCACCATCGCGGCCTCGGAGGGCGCGGGCGCGGCCGTGGCCGTGGGCTGGGCGCTCGGTGACGAGCACGAGCACGCGATGAGGAACAGACCGCCGAAGCCGAGGAGGAGACCGCGCATCACGACGAGTCTACGACCGGCTCGCGGCGACGTTACGGTCACGCCACGCGCGGGCCATTGCCCCCGAGGCGATCCTTCACGAAGCACGCCCGCTGCGCATTGCAGCACTCGGGCGAGGCCAGCTCGTCGTCGGGCCCCCACGACTGGCAGGTTCGCAGGCACGAGAACGGGACCTGACTGCGCAGCACCGACTCCCACACCTGCTGGGGATCGCCGCTCTGCCGCGAGAAGGTCTTCCAGCGCAGGTATCGACACAGTTCCATCATGCACCTCCCTGTGGGTTCGGGGTCGGCGGCTCGTCCGCCTCCGGCAAAGAGCCCGACGACGGCGTGGCCAACGACGGCGTGGAGTGGCAGGCCCGCTCGAGCGTCTCGAGCACGGTGCCCTCGACGAGGTCGACCTTGTACCCGGTCATCGGCAGCGGCGTGGCGCCCTTGGTGGCGATCGCGGCCGCCTTGGCGAGCGCCTCGGCGCTGGCCGGGCCCCCGACGAGCGCCGCCTCGACCTCGGGCAGACGCAAGGGCACGGGCGCCACCCCGCCCATCGCCACCCGGGCAAGGCTCACCGTGTCTCCGTCCATCACCAGCCGCACCAGCACCTCGACCAGCGGCCACTCCGAGCGTGCGCGCGTGATGGTGCGAAAGTATGCGGCCTGCTCGCGAGGCCTGGGCGGGGGGAGCACCACGTGGGTGAGCACCGCGCCGGGCTCGAGCCGATGGTCGCGGGAGGGATCCGACCCGTCACCGTAGAGCTCGGCCACCGTGCGATCTGCGGCGCCGTGCACCATCACGCTGGCCTCGTAGGCCATGAGCGCCATGCCCAGGGTGGAGGGATGCACGCACGCGCACGGCCCGAGGTCGAAGCAGGCGTGATGGATGTGGTCGCCCTGGCGAGCCAGGCACGCCGCCCCGCCCTTCTTGAGGCAGCGCTCGTCGGGGTTGCGGTAGTACCAGCAGCGATTGGCCTGCAAGAGGTTGCCCCCCAAGGTCGCCACCGCACGGATCTGCGGGGTGGCCAGGGCTCCGGCCGCGGCACACAGGCCGGGGTAGGCGGCCGCGAGCCCGGGGTGCACCGCCAGCTCGGCGATGCGCAGCTTGGCCCCCACGAGCATGCCTCCCGTGCCGTCGGGCTCGACGGTGTCGAGGCCAGGCAGGTCGCGCAGGTCGAGCAGCGGGCCCGCCGCCATTCGCAGGCGGCGGCGCTCGGTCAGGTCGGTCGCGCCCGCTCGCACCACGGGGGCGGAGCCGCCGGCGGCGGGCTCGAGCTCGGTCAACGAAGTTGGAAAGCGGATCATCCTCGCACCCCCTTCAGCACGCGGTCGGGTCGAAGCGGCAGCTCGCGGGGCCGCCAGCCGGTGGCGTCGAACATGGCGTTGCCGATGGCGGCAGCGGGGGCCAGCGTGACCAGCTCGCCCAGCCCCACCGAGCGGCCGCGGATCTGCTCGTAGCCGGTCTCGTCGAAGTGCACGTGGATCTCTCCCACGTCGCCGATCCCCATGACGCGATAGTCCTCGAGCCCGGCGGTGAGCAAGAAGCCGCGCGAGGGATCGAGCCGGCGCTCCTCGTAGAGCGCATAGCTGATGCCCTGGATGATGCCGCCCTGGGCCTGGCTGCGTGCGAGCTGCGGCGACACGATGCGACCGACGCCGTAGCCGCCCCAGGTGCGCAGCACCCTGGTACGCCCCAGGCGCGTGTCGACCTCGAGCTCGACCACCTGCACCGATCCGGCGAGCGCCTGCTCGATCGCCAGCCCGAACATCGGCGGCATGTAGTAGCCGCCTTCGTCGCGCTGGCGTCGGCCGATCACGCGGATCTTGGGTCCGATCGCCATCACCTCCGCCCAGGGGATCACGCCGCCGTCGTGCCCCACCCCGTCCTCGGCCACATGCACGCCGGAGAGCCCGTGGTGCTTGCGCGCCAGGTCGCACAGCTCGTCCTTGAGCTGCGCCACCGCGTGCATGGCCGGGGGCACGACCGACGAGGTGGTGCGGCTGCCTCCCGCCATCGGCCCCGGCACGTAGTCGGAGTCGCCCATGCGCACGTCCACGTCGTGCATCGAGAGCCCGAGCGACTGCGCGATCACGGTGGCGATGGTGGTGCGCGTGCCGTTGCCGATGTCCTGGGTCGCAATCGAGGCCACCAGGCCATCGGGGCCGGCCTGGAGCTCGAGGTGGCTGTTGGGCTGGGTGAACGAGAACCACGCGGCGGTGGCCAGGCCCATGCCACGGCGGTAGCGACCGCGATCGGCCCGGGGCTTGGGACGATCCCTCCACTCGGGCAGCGCCTGCACCCAGGCGTAGAGCGCGTTGCGAGCGGGGTTGGGATCCCAGCGCTTGCGCAACTCCACCGGATCCTCGCCGCGCGCGTGGGCCATCTCGTCGACCGCCTGCTCGAGCGCCCAGTAGGCCTGCGGACCGGCAGGGCCGCGAAACGGCTTGCCCGCCGGCGCATGGTTGGTCACGTCGTAGTCGACGATCTCGCGCGGCGCCTCGGGGTAGACCAGGCGATGCATCACCCCCACCACCCCGCCCACCGCGACCCCGGAATCGTTGTGGGTCACCGAGCGCATCGCGGTGAGCGTGCCCTTGGGGTTGGTCACCAGCGCGATCTCGGTCTTGGCCGCGGGCCGGTTGCCGCCGATCATGAGCTCCTGGCGACGATCGAGCGCGTACATCACCGGGACGCCGCACACCCGGGCGAGCTCGACCGCGATCACGGTCTCGGTGGTGAGCGTGGCCTTGGCGCCGAAGCCTCCGCCCACGTAGGGCGCCAGCACCCGCACGTGCTCCTCCTTCAGCCCCCAGCGCTCGGCGATCTCCTCCGCCATGTGGTGCACGGCCTGGGTGCTCATGTGCACGGTCAGCGTGTCTTCGCCGTCCCACTGGGCAAGCGCCACGTGGGGCTCGAGCGGGGTGTGGCACTGCACCTGGGTGCGCCACGTGCCCTCGACCAGGGTCGCGCCCTTGCGATCCTCCTCGGTGGCCTCCTTGGCCTGCTCGATGGCGCGGCGGGCCTGCGAGCGCTTCTTGGAGAACAGCCGCAGCGGCCCGCGGAGGTTGCCCTTCCAGCCCTCGGGCATCAGCGGGCCCTCCGACGAATTGGGCAGGTGCTTGCGCTCGGTCTTGGCCTCGTAGACCACGGGAGCCTCCGGCGCGAGCGCGGCGTCCATGCCGATCGCAGCCGGCTGCACGTCGTACTCCACCTCGACCAGCAAGAGCGCGTGCTCGGCCGTGCGCTCGTCGGTGGCGGCCAGCGCCATGATCTCCTGCCCGGCATGGCGAACGCGCCGCGACTCGGGGAGCAGGTCGATGGCGCCCTCGACCCCCGGGACCGCCAGCGCCTTGGACCAGTCGAGCTTGGTCACGATCGCGTGGGCATGGGGCGAGGCGAGCGACTTGGCGACGAGCATGCCCGGCAGCGTGGTGTCCACCGTGTACTTGGCCGCGCCGGTGACCTTCTCGCGCGCGTCGTAGCGCGGGGCCGCCTCGCTGGCATCGAAGCGACCGGCACAGGCGCCCTGCACCGCCGCGTAGATCTGGGCATAGGCGCCGCAGCGGCACAGGTGCCCCGAGAGCGCCGCGGCCACCTCGTCGCGCGAGGGCTCGGTGGTGCCGTGCTGCTTGCGCCACGCATCGTGGAAGGCGGCCGCCTCGACCACGAAGCCGGGGGTGCAGTAGCCACACTGCAGCGCATCCTCGGCCATGAATGCGCGCTGCACCGGGTGGAGCGACTTGGATCCCTTGGCTCCCCTGGACAGGCCCTCCACGGTGACCACCGTGCGACCCTCGAGCGCGGTGGCGGGCAGCAGGCAGGTGACCACCGGGGTGCCGTCGAGGTGCATGGTGCACGCACCGCAGGCCCCGTGACCACAGCCGAGCTTGCTGCCGGTCAGGTGGAGCTCCTTGCGGACCACGTCGAGCGCGCTGTCGTCGGGGTGCACCTCGAGTTGATGCGCCTTGCCGTTGACGGTGGTGGATACGGAGACGCGCTCGCCGGCCTCGGCGGTGCCCGGAGCAGTGGCCGTCTCGCCGGGAAGGTGCGCCGGCTTGGCACAGCCCGCGTCGCTCACCACCAGGGCCGCGCCGGCAGTGCCGATCGAGCCGCGCAAGAAACCTCGTCGGGTGGTGCTGATCTCGTCCTTCATCGCCGCTCTGCCGCTCCCAGGTGATCACCCGCGGTCACGAGCCCCCACGCAACACGCGGAGGAGCATCGCGCTCTAGGTAAATGACCATCGGTCACTTGTCAAGGTCGATCGCGCAAGCCGGGGTACGCCGCCCGTATCTCGAGGATGTGGCCCGCCCGTGTCCCGGAAGCTGGGTGCTGCACGCGGGCGTGCTCTTCAACCACTTCGTCGAGCTCGTGGTCTGGTCCCGTGGTTCCTGTTCGGCCCTCCGCGGTCGATCGCCTGGCCGAGGCAGAGCCGATGCAGCACCGGGCGATGGACGACACGCAGTCCTCGGAGGAGCGACCGAGGTTCCTCGGGAGTTGACGTTCGTTCGCTTCAGCGCGACGTAGATACTCGTGGAACGATCTCCCGAGCGCGCCCGGGGGTTCGCTCGAAGCGCGGGCGAGATGTTCGCGAGCACCAACGCGAAGGACGAGGTCGAGCGAGTCGATGCCTGGCTCGTCGAGCATCCCCATGACGCCAGACCCATGACACAAGACCCATGACGCGACGCGCGGAACCTTGCTCCGGCCCGCCCGGGTCGCTATCGTGCGGTCGTGCGTCGCTCCCATCGCCCGTGGACCATCACCGCCCTCTTCTTCCTGCTTGCATGTGACAGCGCCGACCAGCCCAAGGCGCCCGATGCCAAGTCGGCCGATGCCAAGGCGCCCGATGCCA
Organism: Paraliomyxa miuraensis; assembly: GCF_026337845.1. GTDB lineage: Bacteria > Myxococcota_A > Polyangia > Nannocystales > Nannocystaceae > Paraliomyxa > Paraliomyxa miuraensis. Next base: position 85,669 of record NZ_JAOVZF010000133.1, read on the forward strand.
AGGCGCCCGATGCCAAGACGGCGGACGCCAAGGCGGCGGACGCCAAGGCGCCCGACACCAAGCCCAGCGAGGTCCACTTCGATGCCAGCAAGGACAAGTCCGGGGCACTCGCGCGCTCGGCTGCGGTCATCGAGATCGCCAGGGCCCACGACGACGAGAGCCTGCGCGAGCTGTCCCACCACGCCGAGTCGATGCCCAGCTTCGAAGACGTGTGCAAGCACGAGGCCGAGGTGGGCAAGAGCGGGGTGTCAGTACCCGACTGCATCAAGGCCATGGAGCATCACCTCGTGAAGATCGGCCCCGAGCTCTACGGGGAGGTGGCCCGCTGCATCATGGCGGCCAAGACCGCGCAAGAGGTCGCCCTGTGCGACGCGGCCGAGCTCGAGGTCGAGAAGGCGCTGCACGACGCCCCCCACGGCGAGGGCCTGACCAAGGAGGTCTGCACGGGGCTGTTCACCCAGTTCGAGAAGCTGGCCATGGACGACGCGGGCGACCACGCCGCGCTGGTCGAAGAGGTGCTCGAGGAGGTCGAGGACGACGTGATTGCCTCGTGTCAGGAGCAGGGCACCCAGGCCGAGATCGACTGTGCCATGAAGGCCAAGACCATGGCCGAGCTCAAGGACTGCGCCTCGACGCTCCTGTGAGCGACGCTCACGAGCCCCTGTGCCGCGTGCAGAGGCCTCGCAATCACGCACGATCGGTTATCCTCCGTCCATGGCCGCCATCGAGGATCTCGCACTGCTCATCGGGCTCGTCGGGTTGGGGCCGGCATGCGCAAGGGAGCACCCGGCCATGCCCGAGTCCCCCGCGGCCGACCCCGGCGACGTGCCGGCGGAGCCGGCGGTGGTCGAGGTGCCGTACCGAAGCGTTCGGCACCAGATGCTGATCGACGTGCGGATCGAGGGAGAGGGGCCGTTCACCTTCCTGGTGGACACGGGGGTCACCGGCGCCGTCATCGACTCCGCGCTGGCGGCCAAGCTCGGCATCGAGCTCGACGACGACGAGGCCCAGCGCATCGAGCAGTTCGGCAAGACGCTGCTCATCCATCAGATCTGGATCCCCGAGCTCTCGGTCGGCGAGCTCCGGCTCGACCGTCTACAGGCGGCCGCGGTCCCCATGGACATGCTCGGGAGCCGGCTCGGCGAGCCGCTCCACGGGATCCTGGGTGACGGCTTCCTCGGGAGCCGCGCCACCCGGTTCGATCACGTCGAGCGCACGGTGAGCTTCGCCCCTTCGATGGAGGCGTTCGCAGAGGACGTGGCCGCGGCCGACCACGTGATGCCCCTGGTCATGAACGCCTCCGGCGACATGCCGGTCGTGGAGGTCGCCCTCGGCGACAAGTCGTTCCGCGCGACGATCGACACCGGCTCCTCCCTGGGCCTCGAGATCTTCACGCCCTTCGCCGAGGAGCTCGGGCTCGGCGGTGCGATGACCGAGTGGACGCAGAGCCGCGTCCTCGGCGGCAGCCTGGGCGAAGCGATCGTCTACGATGGCACCGTGGACCGGCTCACCATCGGACCGCTCGAGCTGACCGACGTGCCCACCAGCATCACCCCGCCCCGCGCCGACCCCAACCGCAAGGGCAACCTCGGCAATCGCCTCTGGGAAGGCTACGTGATGATCCTCGACTACCCCGGCAGGGAGATCGTCCTGCGCAAGAAGGCCTGAGCCCCATGCCCCGCGAGCTGGACGCGCTCGGCGACGCCCCGCCGAGCCAGACCACCCCCGTGCTCCTCGAGCTGGCCCGCAAGCAGGCGGCCCGCCGACGTCCCGCGGACCTGCTCGCGCAGTGGGTCCGCGATGCCTACGTCGCCCCGTCGATGCTCGATGGGCGCACCATGCATGCGCTCGACGGCCTGGCGCTCGAAGCTGCCGAGGGCTTCGAGGCGCTGGTGCTCTCGCCCGTGGCGCCGCTGGGAAGCTGCTCGGTGGTCGCGCCCACCAGTCAGGATCGCACGCTGAGCGCCAACCGGGGCACGGAGGTCGTCGCCGATCCCACCAACGTGCTCGCGCTCGAGTGCGCACATCGATTGCGAGAGGATCCCACCGCAGTCGTCCGCCTGTGCACTCTGCACCAGGTGATGCGCTGCCAGCCGCTGCCGCCCTTTCGGGGCGCGTCGCGACACTTTCGCATGTTCGCCATGGTGCAGGCCGGGCCCGCTCGGGCCGAGGACGGGTTCGAGATCGAGGCGTTCGGCGAGCAGATCGCGGTGATGCAGCGGCTGTGCGACCGCGCCGAGGCGCTCGGCCATCGCCTGGTCGATCGTGCGCTCACGCTGCGGGCTGCCCCTGGCCACGAGGTGCTCGCCGGTCGCCTCGAGACCGCGCTGAGGTCCACGGGGCTCGCCGTGGAGCGGGCCGAGCCCCCGCATGCGTACTACGACGGGGTGCGACTCTCGTTCGACGTGCGCGCGCCCGACGGTGCCGTGGTGCCCATCGGCGACGTGGGGCGCTTCGACTGGGTCGCGCAGCTCACCTCGAATCGACGCATGCGCATGATCGCGACGGGGTTCGGGCTGCAGCTGCTGCCGCTGCGGTTTGCCCACGACGGTGCTCGATGAGCGTGGCCCGGGGGTACCATTGCCGTCCATGCCGGAAGTCGCGACCCTCTCGCCCTACCTCGTTGGCGGACTCACCGTCGTCGGGATCATCGCCTACTCGATCTGGGCTCGCCGCAGCGCCCCCGGGTCGGGCCACGACGCCCGCTACTACGCCGACCGCCAGGATCCGCAGCGCTACTGGGTGCAGGCCGTGCTCGCGGTCTACCGTGGCGACGTGGGCGACCCTGCGTACTGGGACCCCGAGGACGCGTGCCGCGAGATCCAGCAGGGGTGGAGCACGCCCGATCGCAACGAGCTGCTCGCGCTGATCCAGCGCTACGTGGCCGGGGAGTGCACCCCTGCCTTCGACCACGTACGCATCATCTGGCTGGCGAGGCTCGGCGCGGGCGCGGGGTGGCTCGACGAGGCCACGTCGTGGGGCTACGCGCTGCAGGCCAAGTCCATGCTGCAGTACGGCTACACCGGATGGCCCGCGCTGGCCGAAGGGATCGATCAGCCCATCACGCGCAGAGCAGGGGCCGACCAAGCCCTTCGTGGCTCACTTCAGCCTCACGTGGTCGATCTCCACGGTGTGTGCGCCGGCTCGGGGCGGCACGCGCTCGGATCGAAAGGATCGGCTTGGACGAGAGGTTGGCCGGACCCATGGGTCGATCGCCGGGAAGAAGATCGCACCAGCCCAGGCAGCGGGCAACGAACCCTGGTCGATGGTGCCCTCGATCCTCATCATCCCCTTCGACGCACTCAGGTCGACCGTCGAGCCACCTCCGCGCATGGCGTCGGTGGATCTCACCGGTGGAGCCTCGGGAACCGCCGTGGCGTCGGAGTCAGACTTCGGTCCGCACGCCATCAGCACGCCGGTGACCAGCAACGTCCGTCGCATCACCGCGGAGTGTAGCCGGATGCCTCCTTCAACCCGCGCTCGATCTCCAGCCGTGCGCGCTCGTCCTCGTCCGCCTCGTGCATCGCCAGGGCCCGCTCGAGCACCCCCACCGCCTCCGCATGTCGCCCGACGGCCACGAGCGAGAGCCCTTGCCCCTTCAGCGCTTCCCCCACGAGCCGGTGTTCCGCCCCCAGCACTCGCTCCGCGTCGACCGCAATGTCTCCGTACACCGCCACCATCTCCGCATGCTCACCACGCTGGGCCCGGAGCCTGGCCCGGGTGGACCTCGCTGCGAGTACGTCGGGGTGATCGGAGCCGAGCGCGGGCTCGGCGATGGCGAGCCCACGCTCGACGTGGTCGAGGGCCTCGTCGGCGCGGCCGAGCACGTCGAATTCTTCCCCGGCGCTGACCATGACCAGTCCCACCGTGGGGTGTCGTGGGCCGAAGGCTTCCTGCAAGATCTCCAGCCCTCGCTGGAACTGCTCGACGCCCTCCCGATGCTCGCCCTGCGCCGAGGCCACGCGGGCGAGGCCGAGCAGGGTGAAGGCCTCGCGGATCCGGTCGAGGTTGCCGTTGACCCCGATCACCTCGAGCGCCCGCACGAAGCGCGACCGCGCGTCATCGATCCGACCGTCGTCGAGCTCGATGTTGCCGAGGTTGATGAGGTTGGAGACCACGCTCGGGTGGGTGGGGCCCAGGTTCGCCACGCGCAGCTCGAGGCTGCGCAGCTGGTGCCGGTGCGACGCCTCGCGGTTGCCTCTTTGATACTCGAGGGCGCCGAGGTTGTTGAGGAACGAGGCGATGGCTTCGGGGTTGGGCGGATCGGCCCGCTCGGCGATGTCGAGGGCCCGCTCGAACAAGGCCCGCCCCTCTTCGAAGCGCGCCGCATGGAGATGCGTGTTGCCGGCGTTGTTGAGGATCCAGGCCAGGCGCACGTCGTCGATGCCCGCTCGGGCGGCGAGCGCCTCGCCCTGGCGAAACCACGAAAGGCCCTCGTCCACGCGCTGCAGCCGGTCGCCCACGATGTGGATCAGCAGGATTGCGATCTCGACCGACTGCTCGTCGTATCCGATGCGCAGCGCCTGCCAGTACGCGTCCTCGAGCAGCTCGCGGGCGGGCTCGAGCTCGCTGCGGGCGACGAGCGCGGCGCCGAGCCGGGCCTTGGCCTCGACCTCGAGCGGTGCATGACCGAGGCCGGTCGCCTCGGAGAACGCCGCGCGCGCGAGCCGTTCGGCCTCGACGAGGTGACCGGCGAATCTCTGCGCCGATGCGCTTGCAAGCTGCTCGCGCACGGCCCCCACCGGCTCGGCGAGCTCGGGTGGAGGCAGCGGGATGCTGGCCAGCAACGCCTCGGCATCACCACAGCGGCGCGGTGAGGGCAACGATGCGGCGAGCTGCACCGCGTGCTCGACCGCACCGGGATCGGCTTGCACGAGCACTTCGACCACCGCCCGGAACGCGCGCTGGTGGTCGTCGAGGCAGGCCATCTCGCGATCGAAGAGGGTCGTGCCCTCGGGGCCCGGGGGCACCTCGCAGACCTGCAGGTGCACCTCCTTCCAGGTGGATGCGAAGTCGTCGAGGGCATTCGAAGCCGTGACGAAGCCGACCTCGGCGTGGGGAATCGCGGTGCGCATGAAGGCCTCGCGGAGCTCGGCCCGAACGTCCGGATCCCACAGCGACTCCAGCCGATCGGCTCCGTCGACGCACGAGCTCGAGCCCCCCATGCCGATGCCCATGGCGTAGCCCAGGCTCAGCACGCCGATCATGCCCACCACCGCGAGCCCCCAGGCGCCACGACGCCGCGGTGTGCGATCGAGCGCGGCGATGAGGCTGCGCATGTCCGGGTGGCGCCTGGCGGGATCGACGGCCAGCCCGCGCATGAGCACCGGCAAGATCCACCCGGGGACGTCACGGCTCGATGGAGGAGGCTGGACACGACCGCGGCGCACCTCCTCGGCGAGGCCCGCGTAGCTCCTGCCGACGAATGGGCGCTGGCCGTAGACCGCCTCCCAGGCCGTCACGCAGAAGCTCCACTGGTCGCTGCGCGCGTCGGTGGCCGTCCCTGCGAATTGCTCGGGCGGCATGTAGGAGGGCGTACCCATCACCGTGCCGGCCTCGGTGAGGTCGTCGAGGGCCGGGCCGACGTCGCCGGAGAGGGAGCCGTCGGTGAGCTCGTCGGTCGCAGAGGCGAAGCGGCGCGCGAGGCCGAAGTCGAGCACGCGGGTGCGGCCGTCGTCGGCGACCAGCACGTTGCCGGGCTTGAAGTCGCGGTGCACGAGTCCGACATCGTGGGCCGCGGCGAGCCCCTCACCGGCTTGGCGGAGCACCCCGAGGATCTCGTCCAGCGCACGCGGCTGCGCGGAGAGCCACTCGCGCATCGTGGGACCCTTGACGTACTCCATCGCCAGGAACAAGCGCCCGGCGTGCTCGCCCACTTCGTAGATCGCGACCACGTTGGGATGGGACAGCTTGGCGAGCGACTGGGCCTCGCGACGCATGCGATTGCGATCGTTGCGATCGTCGTGGCGGTGCAGGAGCTTGATCGCGACGCGGCGATCGAGTTCTTCGTCATAGGCCGAGTAGACGACCCCCATGCCTCCAGCACCCAGCTGGCGCAGCAGCACGAAGCGGCCGATGCGAGCCCCCGGAGTCGAGGCCATCTCGGCCCGCTGCGCGGGTGAGTCGAGTGCGGTGGACTCGTCCTCGTCCTCGTCCTGGAGTTCGTGCATGCGGATCGCTGCCCCGCGTGGATGTGACATCGTACCCCCGACGAGCCCGACGGGATGTCACATCCACACGGCAGCCCTCAGACCGCCTCGGCCGCCCGCTTCTCGTCGCGCTTTCTCAGGTTGTGGTCGAGCACCCGCTTGCGCAGCCGCAGGCTCTTGGGTGTGACCTCGCACAGCTCGTCGTCCTCGATGAACGCCAGCGCCTGCTCGAGGCTGAGGAGCTTGGGCGGGGTCAGGAACAGCTTCTCGTCGGCCCCGGCCGAGCGGACGTTGGTGAGCTTCTTGGTGATGCAGGGGTTGACGATGAGATCGGTGTCGCGGCTGTGCGCGCCGATGATCATCCCCGCGTACACCCGCAGCTGCGGCCCCACGAACAGCGTGCCGCGATCCTGCAGGCGGTGCAGCGAGTAGGTGATGGTCTCGCCGGGGTCCTGCACGATGATCACCCCGTGCCCGCGCTGGCGGATGGGCCCCAGGTAGCGCCCGTAGCCGTCGAAGATCGACGACAGCACCCCGGTGCCGCGGGTCTGGGTGAGGAACTCCGAGCGATAGCCGATGAGCGCCCGCGTGGGCACGCGGAACTCCATGCGGGTGCGGCCGGGGCCCTCCTCCTCCATCACCAGCATCTCGCCGTGCTTGCCCAGGCGCTCGATCACGGCGCCCGTGTACTCGGTGTCGCACTGCGCCACCACGCGCTCGTAGGGCTCGCTCTTGCCGGTGGCGCTCTCGCGCAGGATCACCCGCGGCCTGGACACGCACAGCTCGTAGCCCTCGCGGCGCATGGTCTCGATCAGCACCGACAGGTGCAGCTCACCGCGCCCCCGCACCTCGAACTCGTCGGGCGACTCGGTGTCCTCGACCTGCAGCGCCACGTTGGACTTGATCTCCCGCATCAGCCGCTCGCGCAGCTTTCGCGAGGTGACCCACTGCCCCTCGAGGCCGGCGAACGGCCCGTCGTTGACCCGAAACCGCATGGTCATGGTGGGCGGATCGACGGTGAGCGCGGGGAACACGGTGCGCTCGTCGGGGGACTCGGCGGTCAGCGTGTCGCCCACCTGCAGCGAGCTCATGCCCGCCACCGCCACGATGTCGCCCGCCTCGGCGCGCTCGAGTTCGAAGCGGTGCAGGCCCTGGAAGCCCAGGATCTTGCTCACGCGAAAGGTCTCCTCGCACTTGGCCGCCTCGGCCGCGGCGCCCTCGCTCGCGTCCTGGCCGCTGGTCGCGGGAGCGGGGCGCATCAGCGCCAGGCGGCGGCCCATCTCGATGCGACCGTCGCGGATCCGACCGATGGCCAGGTAGCCCAGGTAGGGATCGTGCAGCAGGGTCGAGACCCACATGGCCGGCGGACGCTCCACGTCGACCTCGGGGGCCGGCGCGTGCTCGATGACCATGTCGAGCACCGCGGTCATCGACAGCCGCTCGCCCTCGGGATCGTGCAGCGCGTAGCGCTCCACCGCGCTGGTGTAGATCACCGGGAAGTCGAGCTGCTCCTCGCTGGCATCGAGCGCGGCCAGCAGATCGAAGGTGGCGTCGACCGCCCGGTGGGGCTCGGCCGCGGCGCGATCGATCTTGTTGACCACCAAGAGCACCTTCAGCCCGCGCTTGACGGCCTTCTCGGTCACGAAGCGGGTCTGGGGCATGGGGCCCTCCACCGCGTCGACGATGAGCAGCACCGCGTCGACCATGTTGAGCACGCGCTCGACCTCGCCGCCGAAGTCCGCGTGTCCCGGGGTGTCGACCAGGTTGACGCGCACGTCGCCGTGGGCCAACGCGGTGGGCTTGCTGGTGATGGTGATGCCACGCTCGCGCTCGAGATCCCCCGAGTCCATGGCCTGGGCGACATCGCCCTCGCCGCGGGCGAACGCCCCCGAGATGGAGAGCAGCGAGTCCACGAGCGTGGTCTTGCCGTGATCGACGTGCGCGATGATCGCGACGTTGCGGACCTGGGACCGATGAGAGGCCATGTGCGGGCGGACTTTGGCCCGGAGGCGGGAGGGTGGCAAGGCGGCGATCTCACGGCGCATCCACCGTGGCCGGGGCATGGTCGGGGCACGGTCGGGCGTGCGCTCGCATGACCGACCGGGATCGGGTGGAGCGGGGCCGGTTCGTGATAGATAGCCGCGGCGGTGCAGGCCCACGAATATCTCCAACACGACGCGACCGCCCTTGCCGCCCTCGTACGAGACGGTGACGTGACGCCAGCCGAGCTCGTGGAGCGAGCCATCGCGCAGATCGAGGCCCACGACCCACGGCTCAACGCGGTCGTCCGTCGCATGTTCGAGCAGGCGCGCACCGTCGCTGCCGCAGCGCTGCCCGACGGCCCCCTGCGAGGGGTTCCGTTCCTGCTCAAGGATCTGCTCGCCGACCATGCCGGGGTTCCCACCACCTCGGGCAGCCGCTACTTCGCGGGCGACGTGCCCCAGCGCGACAGCGAGCTGGTCCGTCGCTACAAGGCCGCGGGGTTGGTGGTGGTCGGCAAGACCAACACCCCGGAGCTGGGCATCATGGGAGTGACCGAGCCCGCGCTGCACGGGCCCACGCGCAACCCCTACCACGCCGAGCACACTCCCGGTGGCAGCAGCGGAGGATCGGCCGCGGCCGTGGCCGCGCGCCTGGTGCCGGCCGCCCACGCGGGCGACGGTGGGGGATCGATCCGCATCCCCGCCTCGTCGTGCGGTCTGGTGGGGCTCAAGCCCACGCGCGGGCGCACGCCGGTGGGTCCCGATCGCGAGGAGAAGTGGTCGGGCTACGTGTGCCAGCACGCGGTCACTCGTACCGTGCGCGACACGGCGCTCTTGCTCGACGTGATCGCCGGACCGGAGCTCGGCTCGCCCTACCACGCCCCCGTGCCCGAGCGACCGTTCGTGGACGAGGTGGGGCGCGACCCCGGGAGGCTGCGGATCGCCTTCACCCTCGATCCGCTGCTGCTCGGCAGCACCGATCCCGAGTGCCGCACCGCGGTGGAGCGCACGGCCGAGCACCTGGCCAGGCTCGGGCACGACGTGGAGCCGGCCCGCCCCGACTTCGACCGCGAGGCCACGGCCGATGCCTACCTGAGCACGGTGGCCGCCAACGTCTACGGCGACCTCGCCCACGCCGAGCGCACCACGGGGCGCAGGGTTCGGCCCCGAGACGTGGAGCTGGCCACGTGGGTGCTGCGGGAGATCGGCCGCACCCTGAGCGCCGGGCGGCTGATGGAGCTGCACAACATCCAGGGCAAGACGCGCTGGTCCGTGGCCCGGTTCTTCCAGCGCTACGATCTGCTGCTCACGTCGACCACCGCCAAGCCACCCGCGGAGATCGGAGCGCTGATGCCCACGCCGGTCGAGCGCGTGGGCCTGGAAGTGCTCCGGCGGCTGCCGCTGCCCATGCTGCTGCGGCAGGCGCTGGTGGCCGCGCGCAGGCAATTCGCGGCCTACCCCAACACGCAGCTGTTCAACATCACCGGCCAGCCGGCGATCTCGCTGCCCGTGCACCGCACCGCCACGGGGCTGCCGGTGGGCGTGCAGCTCGCGGCGCGCTTCGGCGAGGAGGGCACGCTGCTGCGGGTGGCCGCGCAGCTCGAGGCAGAGCTGCGCTGGGAACGGGTGCAGCCGGACTGGCTCGAGTAGCGCCATCGGTCGAACGATCGTCGCCACCACGCACCCCACCGCCAAGGACCTGGTGGTGCTGCCGCCGCGGTGGAAGACCGATCTGCTGCGCACCAACCTGGCCGGCCGCGGCGCCGTGCCCGGGAGCCGCCCGCACTGCGAGTTGCTCTCGGTGGTGGTGGGCCCGGCCTCGCTGATGACGGAGCGCCCCAACGTCGTCCGCGCGCTTCGAGGTCTCGATCGCGCGGCCGAGGGCCTGGGCACGATCTACGTTGGCGAGCTCGATGGCGCCAAGGTGCTGGTCGTGCACGTGGTGGCGACCTCGCCCGCGCACGCCGAGCAGGCGCGCAAGGCGGTCGAGCGGACCGTCAGCCAGCCGGTCACGCTCGATTGCCGGGTTCCGTGGGTGGAGACGATGGTGGTGCCGTGAGCACGCACGAGCCGTGTAATGCAGCCAGGGCGGCTGCGTCGGCTTGACATGAGCACCTGCACGATGCCCGAGCACGGGCGCCCGGATGCGCCCTCGGCCTGCTGTCACCCCCGCATGGGGGCACCTGCCACCGAGGCCCTGCTACGCTCCGCGATGGTCGTGGCATCGAGCACCTCCCCATCCGTCCCGCGCGAGGTCGTCGACCGCTTGGTCGGCAACCATCGCGCGTTCCTGTCGTTCGTGGAGCGTCGCGTCGGAGACCGAGCCCTCGCCGAGGACATCGTACAAGATGCCTTCGTGCGCGGGCTCGATCGCCTCGACCAAGTGCGCGACGAAGAGTCCGTGATCGCGTGGTTCTACCGCTCGCTCCGCAATGCGGTGATCGACCACCATCGCCGGAGCCACGGCGCGGGGCGGGGGATCGACGCCTTTGCCCGCGAGCTCGAGGCCAGCGCGGCGCCGGGCCCGGAAGTGCTCGACGTGGCGTGCCGCTGCGTGCTCGCTCTGGCGACCGACCTCGACCCCGCCTACGCCGACGCGATCCTCCGCATCGACGTGGAAGGCCAGGCGGTCAAGGACTACGCGGCCGCGATCGGCATCACCGCCAACAACGCCGGCGTTCGGGTGTTCCGCGCCCGGCAGGCCCTGCGCAAGCAGGTCGCCCGCTCGTGCGGCACCTGTGCCGAGCATGGCTGCCTCGACTGCACCTGCGGCGGCCCCAAGCCGTCGTGCGGCGGCCACGACTGAGCCTCGAGCGCTCCTCGTCGCCGTTCGAGACATGGCGCGCCCGCGGGTCGCGATCGAGCTCGGCCGAGCGTCCACCCGAACCCGGGTCACGCCGCCCGTGCCGCGGCCTCGAGCCCCGCGGTGCGCCCTGCCGCGGGCAAGCCCAGCCCTGCGCGCACCTCCTCGAGCCCCTCCCCGAACCGATCCTCCAGCCGCTGCGCCATGAGCATCGGCAGCCGCTTGCCCGCGGCATACCCCGCTCGAAACCCCCGCACCATCGCCCCGAACCGATGCGGAGCCAGCAGCGGCATCACCACGATCGCCAGCGGCAGGTACAGCCAGAACACCCACGAGATCCGCTGCGCCAGGGTGAACGCATACACCTTGGCCTCGCCTGCGAGATCCGAGCCTGCGTTCAGCAGCACGTGGAACATGTCGTGGACCACGGCGTAGCGTGCCCAGTGGAGGTTGCGCTGCATGACCTGCGACGAGGTCAGCTCGGTGACCACGAACGGATGCAGGCCGTTGTCGTCGAGGAAGCGCGCGTAGGCGCGACCGAAGCTGCGCTCGGGCAGCGAGCGCAGCGCGGGCAGGTCGATCGCGGGCACCACCGGCTCGACCCGACGCAGCGCCGCCGCCAGCTCGGGGCGCATGCGCCCGAGGAACGCATCGGCCTTGTGGATCGCGATGTCGCCCGACCGCCGCGTGCCGTGGGCGGCGATGATGCGGATCATGGTGAGGACGCTGCCGAACCGGCTCGGGGAGGGGGTCGGAGAGAGGGTCATGGTGGCTCCTTCGATGGGTGCAGCGTGGATCTCCAGGGGTGGAGCGCCATCGTCCGAAGGGTGTATTTCGATCCTGCGCGATAAGCGCAGGTCACGCGAGCAGCCCCAGCGTACGCGCCCGGTGCACCGCCTCGGTGCGGTTGCGAGCTCCGAGCTTGCCCAGGATGTTGTGCACGTGGGTCTTGACCGTCACCGGCGAGATGAACAGCCGTCGCGCCACCACCTGATTGGACAGGCCCTGTGCGACCAGCCGTAGCACCTCGAGCTCGCGCGTGCTGATCGGCTCGGGCTCGGGCTTGGCCGCGTCGTGGGCCTGGGCCCGAGCTCCCATCGAGGGAGCGACGAGTGCGGGCTCGCCGGACTCGATCACCTGGCGGGCGGCGGCGACCAACGGGGGGATCCCCGCGCCGCGGGCGACGGTCTCGGCCTCGGCGGCGGCATCGGCCGCACCCTCGGCGTCACCTCGGCGGCGACGGATGATCGCCAGCCCCAGCAGCCCGCGTGCGATCGCGGCCGGATCGTCGCCCAGGCGCAGCGCACCGAGACCTGCGATCGTGCGGTGCTCCGCCTCGTCGAGCTGGCCGGCGTCGAACTCGAGCATGGCCTGCTCGAGCTCGAGCTCCGCCACGACCGGCAACGCCGTCCACCCGTGCTCGTCGATCGCCGCACGCCCCTCGTCGATCACGCGTCGCGCCTCTTCGCCGCGACCCAGTCGCCGCAGCACGCGGGCGCGATGGGCCATGGCCGTGAGCCCCGAAGGCAGCGCGGGCGTGGCCACCAGGGCCAGGCGAGCCGCGCGCTCGTAGCGGGCGAGCGCACGCGAGGGATCGCCCGCCTGCTCGGCACCGAGGCCGGCTCCGACCGCGAGCGCCACCACCAATCCCGTGGGCAGCCCGCGATCGTCCTCGAGGTGAGCCTCGAGTCGGGCTGGCGTCCCTCCGAGCCGCAGCGACACGAACCCCTCGAGGGCATCGAGCGAGCCCTGCAGCGCGGGCTCCGACGATCCGACCACCCCCCGCGCATGCGCGAGCGCCTCGCGAGCCCGCTCGGGTGCATGCCGCAGCGCCGCCCAGGCCCAGAGCGTGGCCAACAGCGACGAGCCCTGGCGCACCGGCTCGTCGATCGCACGGAGCAAGCGCTGGAGCAGCCCCATGCGGCGCTCTCGAAGCAGCGAGAACCCGTGCACCGTGGCGAGCTCGACCCGCAGCGCCCCACCATCCGACCGCAGCGCATGCTCGATCGCCTCGTCGAGTCGACCTCGCGCGGCGAGATGACGTGCCAGCGCCTCGTGCTGTCGTGCCCGGTGCTCGGGCGACAGCCGTCGCCGCAGGGCCGCTCGCACGAGCGGCTGCACCTGCCAGCCCTCCCCCTGCCCCATTGCCGCCACCAGGCCCTTGTCGACCAGCGCCCAGAGCATGGGCTCGACGTCCTCGCTCGCGGTCAGGGCCGCGCACGCCGGCGCGGTGAGCCGCTCGAGCACGGCACAGTCGAGCAGCACGCCCAGGTGCTCGGGCGTCATGGCATCGAGCACTTCCTCGGCCACGAAGTCGAGCGCGCGCCGCGAGGACGACTCGCCTCGCGAGGCCCAGGCGAGCGCCAGCAGCGAGAGCGCCGCCGGCCAGCCCTCGGCGCGGGCGTGGAGCTCCGCCCGCTGCTCGGGCGTCGCCGCGGGGCCCAGCCGCGCGCGCAGCCATGCATCGGACTCCTCGGGCCGAAGCCACAGCGTGGACGACGGCAGCCGCCCCACCGCTCCCGCGGCCTCGAGCCGGGCCAGGGGCAGCGGCGGCAGCTCTCGACCCACGAGCGCCACCGACAGCCGCGCGGGTCGATCGTGCAGCAGCGCCGCGAGAGCCTCACACCCCGCCCCGGGTGGCAGCGCATGGACGTCGTCGAGCACCAGCGTCACCGGTGGGCCCGGGTCGGAGAGCGGCAGCACCACGTGCTCGATCCACCATGCGTGCGCGTCGACGGACTCGTGCGACGGTGGGAGCCGCGGAGGCGGCGGCACCACGGCCCGCCTGACCAGCGCGCCCAGGATCCCGCGCACCAGCGTGGCGGGATCCGCATCGCTGGCATCGAGCGTGAGCCAACCGAACGACCGCGAGCCGGCCGCGAGCCACTGGGCGACCGCGATCGACTTGCCCGCTCCTGCGGGGCCGGTCACCACCAGCACTCCGGACTCGCCGAGCTCGTCGAGCGCCTCCATCACCCGCGGTCGCAGCAGCGGCCGTCCATCTCGATCGGACGATGGCTCGGGAGGCGCGAGCTCGTCCGGGCCGAGCCCTTGCTCCACGCACCACGTGGACAGCGCATCGTCCATTGCGGCCACGAGTCTACGAGGCTCCGCCGTCGTCGCGGTAGTCTCGCCCGCGATGCCCATGACGCGAGGTGGTGGGTCGCCACTTGGCGACCAGCGCCCTCGCGACCTCGAGCGCGTGGAGATCGAGGCCAGCGGCGTGGGCGTGCAGCGGTCGCAGCTCGGGGTCGGCGAGCAGCGCGGCTCGGATCGTCTCGGGAGGCTGGCCTTCGAGCAGGCGCTGCAGCAGCTGCGTCTGCCAGTGGTGCAGCACGCGCTCATCCGCGTCGTCGGCTGCGGCCTGCGCCGCGTGGGCCTCGTGCGCCTGCGGTGTCGGTACGGAGGCGCCGTGCCCTTCCACCGCGGCCCGTAGCCGCATGAAGTCCTCGCGCAGGCGCTCGCCGGCCGCAGGGCCCTCGAGGGTGAAGCCGATCCGCTCGAGCACCACCAGCTCGAGCCTCGGGCAGTGCGGGAGCGCCTGGTGCAGCAGCTCGTGCACCGCGGCGGGCACGTCGTGATCGTGGGTGTCGCGGCGGAAGCGACGGGCTCGACCGCCCACGCTCGGCTCGGACCACGAGCCGCCGGACACATGGATGCAGCGCACCCGCGAGAGCGGCTGGGCCAAGAGCAGCGCGCGCGCATCGATCCCGAAGTTGATCGCCTGGCAGTGGAGGTTGTGCAGGTCGAGCACCAGGTAGCCGTCCACCGCGTCGAGCACTTCAGCGAGCAAGGGACCCTGGGCGTGCACGTCGGCCTCGGCGAGCGCGAGCGCCAGGTTCTCGAGGCCCACCGGGGTGCGGGTGGCCTCGGCCAGGCGGCGCAGGGCCGCGACTGCGGTGGCGGCAGCGGCAGGGCCCGGCGGCAACGGCAGGGGGGCACCGCCATCGAGCGAGCCGGCGACCATGAATCCGTGGTGCTCGGACACGCCGACGTACGCTCGTCGTCGGCACTCCTCGGCCACGCGGGCCAGCCATCGATCGTGGTGGGGCGCATGCACCGAGAACGGCGACATCGTCACGCCGTGACCCCACAGGCGGCCGGCCTCGGCATAGTGGTCGAGCAGCGCCTCCGCCCAATCCGGCAGCAAGTCCGGCCCCGGGTGTCGGCCCCAGCCGATCTCGAAGCTGTACTCGAGTGCATCCACCACGCCCGCCTCGAACAGCGGCAGCACGGCGCGTCGGAACGGCTCCTCGATCATCAGCGACAGGCCAACGTGGATCATGGGCGGGAGACTGGAGCATAGGCTCCCGCCCTCGATTTCGCTGGCCGTGCGCTACGCTCAGCCGCGGCCGCAGGCGGGGCAGTCCCACTTGCCACGGGGCGGGTCCACGGCGACGAGCTGGGGATCGCAGGGCTCGTCGACCGGACGCGCGACCTTGGACTTGCGCGGGCGCGGCTTGGTGGTCTTGGTGCTCTTGGTGGTCAGCGGCGCGAGGGCGAGCGTGCCGGTGCCGTCGTCGTAGGGGATGAACGGGCGGGAGCCCTCGGGCTCGGTGGTCGAGCGGACGGACGGCGGAGTGGAGGGTCGGTCGAGGTCCCCGAGGTCATTGATGGGCGGCGGCGCGGTCGGGGTCGCGCGGGTCACCGCCTGCTCGACCGCGGTCGCCAGCGGGCTGCGTCCCAGCAGCATTGGCTCGGGGGAGTCGGGGGTGGAGGTCGGCTGGGCCTGCGGCGCGGGGTCGGCCGCGGTCTGCTCCGCCACCGCCTCCTCCTCGCCCAGCGCCCGTGCCTTGGCCTCGTCGACCAGGTCACAACCACCCAACATCACCGCACCCACGCCCACGCCCACTCGCATGCACCCCAGGAGCTTCGCCGGCAATCGCATGGGGGTCACCAAACGGGCGGCGCTCGGGGTCGATCTACGCCAAGGCAGAATCGTCGGGAGGCGGGGGGTCCGGGGCCACCGAGAGCATGGGGATGCCGTTGGCGTCCAGGGGAGCCGGGGTCGCGCGGAGCACGGCGGAGGCGGGGAGATCGCCGTAGAGGTGCGGGAAGCGGTCGCCACCGCGCGAGACCTCCCAGCGCAGGGCACCCGGGGGCAGGCGATCGGGATCGACCTCGAGCAGGACGAGATCGGGCTGGTGGCGGAAGTGCCTGGCCGCGGTCTGTTGCACCTGGTGGGCGGCGGAGAGGTGGATGAAGCCATCGGCCGCGTCGACGGGCGAGAGCGGGAGACGGCCGGTCTGCTGGCAGGTGCGCCAGTGGGAGGCGGGGCAGATCTTGTAGATGGGCGCGGTGGGCATTGATTGAGGAGTGATGTTCAGGGGTGGCAGTAGCCCTCGATGTAGCGAGGGACGAAGGCCGCGAGCGTCGGGACCTTGTCGTCTTCGGGCGTGGCATGGCTGCCACGCCGCCCGGGACGGAGCGCCGCGGCAGCCTCGGCGCCGCGTGAGCACGGCCCGTTGGTCGGCAATGGTGCCCTCCGACGGACGGCGCTTGCTCGTCAACCTCTCGCGCTGCGATCGAAAGGAGCTACTTCCAGGAAAACCGGAAAACCGAGCCCACCGCGCCGAGCCTCCGAGCTTCGGAGGGGGACTCATGCGCTCAGCAGCCCGGCGTGATGGGCGGGCCGACTTCTCACCGCAAGCGCTTGTTTTAGGACTAGAGGACGATGGATCTTGTCGGGCGCAAATGACTGACGAGCAACGCAGCCATGCATGACGGGGGCGTCACTATGCATGGCATGCGTTCTTCAGCCTATTGACATCAACTGAAGCGCTCGAAGAGTGTGGCAAGATCTGCGGGTAGAATCTCCGACAACTGTGCCCCGCTGCGATCAAAATAGCGACCGGCCATGTGCGAAGGATGCTTCTGGGCCTTGGATTCAAGGACGATCACAGCCTTGTCGTAGTAGCGAATGAGTCTCATATGATTGCGGACGTGGCTTCTTAGAGGCTCCGAAATGTCAGACTTGACAACCTGGTCTGCTAGCCACTGAAAATGTTGATCAAGGTTCCTACCACAAGCTTGCGCCTCATGTTCTATGCCCACGACATGGAACCCTCTGTAGACTGTCGACGACACGCCATACAACTGCTGAATCCGCATTGCGTCCGCGGATTTGTCGGTAACACCAATGATTACGTACCCAGTGGCTCGTGGCCCAATATTCGCGATACCAACGAGAGTCTCAAGAACCTTGCTGATGGAAGCCTGATCGATCTTCGCGTTTTTGTCAAGGCGCAAGAACCCCTGCTTAAAATCATAGCACGGCTGTTCAGTGAAAGAGTTGGTTAGCAGATTCTCGAATTGGAGAACCCAACGTGCTACGGCGGGATCGTTATTATGCGCTTCTTCAAACGATCTTTGGAGAACCCCTACCATGCTATCCACGGCGCGGCTTCTACTTTCTGCCCCCCAACGCCCTCCCTCTTGAATTTTGATGTCACCACCAGCATTGCGGAGAGCATCTGCCGCTCCATCGCGAGAGGCAATCCTCATATTTTTCTCGACGAGAAGATGATACAACGCAAGGAATACGACCTGAAAATACCTTGGGGCACGTTGCGGGGGTTGCCCAAAGAGCAATTCGCCAAAGCTGCATTGAGCATGCCCTAGTACAGAGAGCAATTCGTCAATAACCCGCTGAAAGTCAGCGGCGACAACTTCGATCGTTCGCTTCTGGACCTCAAGCTCCAAATCGGATCGGCGCTTCTCAGAGACTTCGGACCGACCGAGGCCGAAGTAGTCGTCGAGATACTCACTTCGTGACGATGGCTTTGGGCTAATTAGCACGTAGGCAAGAATATCAGCAATTAACTCTTCGTCGCGTGATTCGCGAACCTGCTCCTTTGTCAGGATACTGTGCTTGACCCAGAAGACATCATCCACAGGAATTCCGTACTTCAAATCCCGGTTGGACAGGCTGATCCGCGCCATGTCATTGAGAGCTAATTCATCCGATGTAGACGAATCTCCGCGAAGGCGACTTGCTGTGATCCGAACCGCAGCGGTGAAGGGCCCAATCGAGCCGGCCATCCTCAGTTCTTGTCGCGAAAGCTGCCGACCACCGGAGTTGATTCTCCTAAACACCTCGTCGACCTGTCCGTCTTCCGCGAATTCATAGACCGAAAGCGGCAGTGTGTACGAGGCTATCGTAACGCAGAGTGAGCGATCCAGGACAGGCTCCCGCTGAGCGAGTACGCCTTCGTCCAAGAGAGCCTTGGTCGAGGCCATCGTATTCAGGTCAAAGAAAAAGGCATTGTCATCAACATGCAGAGCGTAGACGTTTTCGATGAATGAAGTGATGGCGTCAAGTCGCTGCATCCCATCAATGATCTCGTGATAGCTCCGGCCCCCCCGCGACGCCTCCGCCAGGAGAATAATCGGCACCGGAAAGCCGTGGGCGATGGAATCGATGAATCTCTGTTTCTCCTCGACGGTCCAGACCAGTTTGCGCTGATATCGTCGATTGACGAGATATCGCCTGTCTCTGTAGCTGCGATAGACCTGCTCGATCGACTCTCCCTTGACAGTAAGGTCTTGCTTGCGTTTTCCGGCCATGGCGTTTGGCGCCCCTTGCGCCACAGGAATCTACACTGGGGACCAAGGGATGTCCAGGGCTGGCGTCGAGGGCCGTCATGCTCTCCTATCCACAGTCAGCGACCAGCCGATCGACCAGCTGCCAGTCCGCGAGGCTATGTTCCTGGCCATATGTACCGTATGGCCCTATGAGCCCCATCTGACGGATGTCCGGTGGAACGGGTAACCCGGGTGGATGAGGGCAAATCCGACGCGACGCTTCCTGTCAACTTTTCTCGCCCATGTTCCGCGCTGAGGTGTCCTCCTATCACACCAGCCCCCCACGGTTCACGGAGCGCGGAATGACGCGTATAGTTCGTGAATGGGCGGAGAAGACACCGACTTCACGCATGACGACGACATTCTTAAAATCCGCTCCCCTAGGCCTGAACCAAGCGCTCGAAAAGCACAATAGGCGGGATTTCACCTGAAGGGCCGGTTGTTGAGGGGTTTGCGTCAGGCAA
>NZ_JAOVZF010000005.1 GCF_026337845.1 Paraliomyxa miuraensis
ACGCGTCACGGCAGCGACGCCGGACAGCCCGGCGGTACGCCGGAGTTCACGATCCGGGTGACCCCGGACATGTGCGCCGAGATCGCCGCGTGCTCCGGCGGCGTGACCAAGCGCGGCCCGGTCTACATCTGGGACGCCCCAATCGACGACTTGGCCCGCACCGCGGCGGACATCGGGACCGACTTCATCCCCATCGTGTCGACGCT
>NZ_JAOVZF010000022.1 GCF_026337845.1 Paraliomyxa miuraensis
CCGCCCGTCCTCGTAGACGTAGCTGCCCACGTCGGTCTTGTGGGTGATGTTGCCGACGTCGTCGTACGAGACGTCGACGACGCTGCCCCCGAGCGCGGCGGTGACCGATGCCTGCGTCAGCCGCCGCAGGTCGTCGTGCTCGAACGCCTCCTGCTGCCCGTGCACGAGGTCGGAGCGCTGCTCGAGCTCGCCCCACGGGTGCCAGTCGTAGTCCAGGCTCTGGACCAG
>NZ_JAOVZF010000122.1 GCF_026337845.1 Paraliomyxa miuraensis
CCGGCTCCGACCCCGGCGGCGGCCCCGACCCCGGCGGCCGCGCCTCCGCCCGCCGCCGCACCGGCCCCCGCCGCGGCGCCGGCCATGCCCACCCCCACCGCCGACGTGGGCAGCGCCGAGGAGGTGAGCAAGTACCTGCTCGAGACCGGTCGCGCGTTGGTCAAGGCGGCGGGTCTGCTGCGGCGGGCGCAGCTCTCGAGCCCCGCCGCCTACCGGCTGCTGCGGGTGGGGGTGTGGCTGCACCTCGACAACGCGCCGCCCGCCGGACCCGGGGGCAAGACCCAGATTCCCGGGCTCCCGCCCGCACGGCGCCAGCAGTTCGCGCTGATGGAGCAGAACGGCAAGTGGGCGGCCCTGCTCGAGGAGACCGAGTCGGCGCTGATGCAGTTCCGGTTCTGCCTGGATCTGCAGCGGCTGTCCTCGCTGTCGCTGCAGCGGCTCGGCCAGGAGTACGAGCCCGCACGCCAGGCGCTGCTGGGCGAGGTGGGCACGATCCTGCGCCGCATGCCCGAGCTGACCGATCTCGTCGCGGCCGATGGCTCGCCGCTGGCCGACGAGCAGACGCGCGCGTGGATCAACGCGGAGGTCACCGCCGGCCAGGGCGGAGGCGGCGGCGGCGGCGGCCGGTCCGACGACCCCGGCGAGCCCTTCGGGAAGATCGCCACCCTGCTCAAGGGCGGCAAGGCCCCCGAGGCGCTCAAGCTGGCCAAGGACGCCATCGATGGCACCGGCTCGGCGCGGATGCGCTACATCCGGCGCCTGGCCCTGGCGCAGGCCTGCCTCGAGGCGGGCGAGGCCAAGCTGGCCCGCTCGATGTACGCCGCGCTCGATCGAGAGATGACCGAGCGTGGGCTGACCGAGTGGGAGCCCGGGCTGGCCACGCAGTGTCTGGAGGGCCTGGTGCGGGCGATCCGAGCCGCCGCCCAGAAGGGGTCACAATACCCGGGAGCCGACGCCGTGTTCGAGCGCTTGTGCCTGGTCGATCCCACGGTGGCGGGCCGATTCGGCGGCTAGGGACTTCGGCGCGCACGCGCGCGCCTCGGGTTTGACGCCACCGCCCCGGTGCAGAGACACTCCGGCTCATGGCTCCCGCGCCCCGCACGGTACGGTCCGTTCGTCATCTCTTGCCGCGCCTGTTGGCCGGCACCGTCGCGTTGAGCCTGGCGATGGCTCCGCTGTCGGTCCAGGCCGCTCCCGACTCGGGGGAGATCGAGCGTCTCTACGTGGAGGGCCAGGACAAGTACGGCGAGGGTGACTTTGCCGGAGCCGCCGCCGCGTGGACGCGGCTGCTCGATCGACTGCCCGAGGCGCAGGCCAACCGGGCCACCCGCGAGAACGTGCTGCTCAACGTGGTTCAGGCTCACCTCGATGGCTACGCCCGGGCCCGCAAGGACGACGGCAGCAAGGACATCGACCACCTCCGCAGCGGCAAGACCGTGCTCGACGACTACTTCGCCGACTTCAAGGCCGCCTATGGCGACCGCGCGGCGGTGAGCGCGGCGGTGCAAGAGAAGGCCGACGAGCTCGAGCGCGCGCTCGCCGATGCCGAGAAGGAGCTCGCGGCCACCCCCGACCCCGGGCCCACCGAGCCCGTCGGGCCCACCGAGCCCAAGACCGACAAGAACACCCCCAGCATCATCGTGCTCGAGTCCGAGAACGACGGCGGCGGGCTCATCGTCGGCGGCGCGGTGACGATCGGCATCGGCGTGCTCAGCGGAGTGGGCCTGCTCGTCGGCGGCGGCATCATTGCCAACCGCGCCGAGGAGGACTTCCTCGCGGCCACCACCGAGGACGAGCGAGACGACGCGGAGAAGTCGGGCAAGACCGGCAACGCGCTGCAGATCACGGGCGCGATCGTGGGTCCGGTGATCGCCCTCGCCGGCGTCGGGCTCATCGTGGCCGGGGTCATGAAGCGCAAGAAGGCCAAGGCCGCCCGCGACGAGAAGCTGCGAGAGACGATCGGCGTGACGCCGGCCGCCGGCCGAGGCTTCGGTGGCCTGGTGATCCAGGGCCGGTTCTGACCGCCGCCTCGGGCCCGTTCGGGTTTGGGCCTACGCTCGGCCCCCGTCCCACCCCAGCACGGGAGGGACCAGCATGCCCACCATGCGCTCGGGATCGACGACGCCTTCGGACGCCACGGCCGCATCCGCGGCCTCGATCCGCGCGCGCCCCTCGTCCCCGCCCAGCAGCTCCCCCAGGCGCCGCGCACAGGCCCGCGCGTGGAGCTGCATGCCCAGGTCCTCGAACGCGGGCACCGAGTGCTCGAGCACGGTGCGAGCCGCCTCGAGATCCCCCATGGCCGCTCGCAGCGCGGCCACGATGGGTGCCCCCATCGCCACCCCCCATGGCCCGGGCTCTCGCGCAAGGCGTGCCGCCACCTTGGTGGCCAACCGCAGGTATCGCCGCCGCGCAGCGCCGTGGCTCTGCTGGGCCGCGAGCATCGCGGCTCCGCCTCGATCGTGAAGCATGAAGATCCGAAGCGGGGGTCGCTGCAGCATCAGCGAGCGCTCGATGGCCCGGTAGTGACGCTCGAACGGCTCCCACGACGCCTCGCCGCGGCCCGCGTAGCGCTCGATCCGAGTCTCGCTGAGCACCGCCACGTAGAGGAACGTGGCGCGGGCCAGCTGATCGGGCCACTGGTCCTGGCACTCCTGCAGCTCGCGCCGAGCCCCCTGCACGTCGTCGACCATGAGGTACTCGATCGGCCCATGCGACACCCGCAGCATCAGGGCGGTGTGTAGATCGTCGCGAGCCGCCGCGTCCTCGAGCGCACGCTCCGTGGTGATCGCCATGTCCCGCAGCCGCCCCGTGTAGTAGAGCGACATCACGGTGAACGTGCGCGCCATCGACAGCTCCCACGCCACGTCGGAGCAGCGCGTGCGCAGCACCTCCTCGGCCTCGGTGAGCAGGGGCAGCGCCTCACCGAAGCGCCCGCGATAGGTCGCCGCGGCCCCGGCCGCCAGCTTGGCCTGCCCCTGGGTACGCGGATCGTCGAGGCGCTCGGCGAGGGCCTCGACCTCGGCGAGCAGCCGCGTGGTGTGGGCCGCCCCTGCCTCGCCTGCGGTGGCGGCGTAGAGCGTCTCCACCGCCAGTGCCCGCGCCACCCGGCGGGGCTCGCCGGCCTCGAGCGCGAGCAGCAGGTGCTGGGCCTGGTAGCTCTGCCCCACGATCACATTGACCTGGATGAGACCCGTGGCCGCCGACCAGCACGCATCGACCTCGAGCAGCAGTGCGGCGGGAACCTCGTCGGCGGAGCGCTCGCGGAACCGAAGCCCGCCCCGACGGCCGGGCCGAAGGCCGCGCGCACGGATCCGCAGGCGGTTCCACACGAAGCCCAGCACCGCCCGCCGCGGGCTGCCCGGCTCGGGCAAGCCGGCCCCGCGCAGCACGTCGCGCATGGGCTCGAGACCCTCACCGATCCGGCCCGAGCGCAGCAGCTGCTCGGCCGCGCGTCGACGCAGCTCGAGCACCTGCCCGGCCTGCGCGACCCGAGCCGCCCTCAGGTAGGCCCGCCCGGCTTCCGTTCCGCGCCCGGCGTGGGCCAGCGCATCGGCCAGCCCCACCTGCCACGCTGCGCTCGCCTCGTGCGCTCGGGGCACCAGGCGCAGCGCCGACTCGAACAGCGACGCCGCACGATTGAACGCCAGGCCTGCTGCCGCCTGGTCCGCGGCGATCGCATAGTGCTCGGCGGCCTGGGTGTCCCGTCCGGCTCCCTCGAGGTGCACGGCGAGGAGCTCGTGGTCACCGTGGTGGCGCTGCAGCGCCTCGGCCAGGGACCCATGCCAGCGTCGCCGCTGCTCGCGATCGAGCGCGTCGAGCACGGCGATCGAGATCCGATCGTGGTAGGCCTCCACCTCGTCCTCGAGCGCCACCCCCTGCGTGCGCACCAGGCATTGCCGGCGCAGCAAGGCCAGGACCTCCGGGCGCCGCGCCTCGTCGTCACACGCGTCGAGCACCACCTGCTGGGCCAGCGGCTGCCCGGCCACCGCCACGGCTTCCAGCAGGCGCCGTGCCGGCGCGGGCAACCGAGCCACCCGCGACTGGATCACCGACTCGAGCCGAAGCGCGTCGACGGCCCGCAGCTCGTCGCCAGCGGACGCCACCCCCTCGCGACGGGTCAGGGTCACGTGACGGGCGAGCTCGACCACCAGCAGCGGAAGTCCCCGCGACTCGCGAGCGACCCGCTCGGCGAGCGGCTGCGCATCCTCGTGTCCAGTGAGCAGCGCCAGCGCCAGCGCTCGGGTCTCCTCGTCGGCGAGAGGGCCGAGCTCCACGTCCTCGACGATCAGAGCCCCGGCGATGGGTCGCGCTCGGGCACGCAGGCCATCGAGCACGGCACCTCGGCGGCCCGCGTCGTCGCGGTAGCCCGCCACCAGCAGCAGCGGCGGACGGCCCGAGCCCCGCAGCAGCTCGACCAGCACCCGCGCACCGTCGGGGTCGCACCACTGCAGATCGTCGAGCACCAGCATCAGCCGCTCGTCCTCGGCGAGCCGCCGCAACACGCCACGCAGGGCGTCGACGGCCGCGTCGCGCAGCGCCACCGGGTCGCGCTCGTCGCCCACGGATCGCTCCTCGCGAAAGCCCGGCACGTCGGCGAGCACGGGAAACAGCCGTGCCAGCGCACCGGCCCCGGGCGGAGGCGTCAGCGGCTCGCCTCGGCGTGCGCGGGCCCGCAGGTGACGACGCAGCTCGTCGACCAGGCCATCGATCCCCTTGAACGGCACCGTCTCGCGCTCGTAGCAGCGCCCCTCGAGCACCAGGGCATCGCCGCGCAGGCGCACCCGCTGCACGAAGCTGCGTACCAGCGCCGACTTGCCCGTGCCCGAAGCCCCGTGCACGAACGCCACCACCGTGCAGTCGGAGCCACCGTCGTCATCGGCCCGCACCCGATCGAGGGCGGCGTGCAGCCGCGACAGCTCGTCACGACGACCGAACACACGCTCCTCTCCCGCGATCCCGTGCCCGTGCCCCAGCCCCATGAGCTCGGGCTCGACCCCGAGCCGAGCGAGCACCTCGACCGCCTTCGGGCGCCGCTCGGGCCGTCGCGCGAGCAGCTCGTCGCACAGCGCAACGAGCTCGGGTGCGAGCTGCACCCCGTCCGCGACCACCGAGGCGACCGACGGCAGGTCGGTCGTCTGCTTGGCCACCAGCAGCGAGAAGCCCTCGAGCTCGCGCAGCGGCGCCACCCCGGCCAGTGCCTCGTGGAGCATCACGCCCACGCTGTACCAGTCGCTCGCCGGACCCAGCACGTAGCTGGCCGCCTGCTCCGGCGACATGTAGCGCGGCGTCCCCACCGTCCCGTCCTCGTCGTCGCCCCGCTGCAGCGGTCGCGCCAGCCCGAAGTCCACCAGCGCCACCCCGCCCCCCTCGCGGACCAGCACGTTGGAGGGCTTGAGGTCGCGATGCAGCACCCCCGCGGCATGCAGCGCGGTCAGCCCCCGCGCCAGCTCGGCGGTCGCCGTGCGCAGGCGTGCGAGCGCGAGCGTTCCGCCGGGACGAACCCAGGTCAGGAAGTCGCCCCCGCCGATGAGCTCCATGCTGAAGAACACCACGTCGGGGCGCACGAACAGCTCGTGCAGCGTGACGAGGTTGGGATGTCCCACATCGGCCAGCGCCCGGAATTCCTGCTTGAAGCGCGCGAGCGCATCGGCGCCGAGCCCCGGCAAGACCTTGAGCGCCACGTCGTGACCGAGCCGCAGATCGTGGGCCGCGAACACCGTGCCATGCCGACCGTGGCCCAGGACTCCGCGGACCTCGAAGCGGTCGACCAACGTGCGCCCGACCAGCTCGGCGACATCACGGTCACGGTCACGACCAAGGTCACGGTCGTCCGTCGAGTCGCCCTCGTGCTCGCCGGGCAGCGTGACCTGGTCGGCCTGGGACACGGGATCAACCTATCAGGGCTTCGGCGCGCGCCTCCGCTGGCCGGCGGGCGCGGGGCTCGTCGCCGGTTCGACGCCCTCGCCGAGCTCGCGGTCATCGCCGCTCGGGGCGATCGAGCCATCGGGAAGGCGTGGTCGATCGTCGCGTGCATGCTCGCGATCCCAGGCATCGAGCTCGCGCAGCGCCTCCAGGCCCCGCCCGCCGCCCTGGCGCAGGAACGCACGGGCGCGCTCGAGATCGGCTCGCGCCCGCTCGGCCGCCTGTCCTGCGTCCCACCGGGCCTTCGCGAGTTCGAAGTGGATCGCCCCTCGCAGCACCTCGTCGAGCTTGTCCTTCTCGGCCTGGGTGGCCAGCCCCTCGATCGTGCCGACCGCCCGCGGCGCCTCTCCCCGCCGCCGCCCCAGGCTGGCCAGCGACAGCCGGCTCCCCACCACCGCCTCGTGCCCCTCGCCCAGGCGATGCAGCCCCAGCTCGAGCGCGCGCTGGAACAGCCGCTCGGCCTCGTCGTAGCGCTGCTGCTCGATGCGAACCTCGGCCAGGTTCGACAGGCACGCCGCGACCTGCGGATGATCGGCCCCCAGCTTCTTTTCGTAGATCCCCTGCGCCCGCCGCAAGACCGCCTCGGCCTCGTCGAGCTGCCCCAGCTCGCGCTCCGCGATGCCGATGTTCATCAGCGTCGTGGCCACGAACAGGTGCTCGGACCCCAGCCACGCCTCGAAATCGGGCAGCGCCCGGCGAAACTGCACCAGCGACTCGGTATAGCGCCCCGACGCGCTGTAGACGTGGCCGATGCTCGCGACCGCGGTGGCGATCTGCGGGTGCCCCTCGCCCAGCGTGCGCCGCAGCGAGGCCTCCGCCTCGCGGTAGCTGACCAGCGCGGCGTCGAACTGCCCCAGGGCGACCTGCGCGTTGCCGAGGTTGATGCGCTCGACCGCCGTCGACGGGCTCTCGGCCTCTCCCGCCTGCTCGCGACGGGAGACGACCTCCTGGTAGAGGGCCAGCGCCTTTTCGTTGTCGCCCTTGCGATGCCAGACGTTGCCCTCGTTGTTGAGCAGCCCGATCCGTCCCGCCCCCTGGGCCCCCGTGCGATCGAGCAGGGCCGCCGCCTGCTCCGCCCACGTCAGGCCCTCGTCGTAGCGCGCGAGCCGATCCCCCACCACCGACACGAGCTGGATGCAGGCCTGGGCCGCGACCCGATCGTGCTGGGCCCGCAGCGCCGCCCACAGCGACTCGCGCAGCCGTGTCTCCGCCCCGGCGTAGTCACCCTCGTGCTCGAGCGCGGCCCCCAGCGAGAACAGGGCCTCGATGCGCAGCGGCTCGTAGCCCAGCGTCTCCGCCTCGGCCAGCACCTCCTGCACCTGGGCCCGAATCTCGTGCATCGGCTGCACCACTTGGCGCGCCCTGGCATCGCGCAGGCTCTGGCGCAGCTGCTCGACGCGTTGCTTGGTCGCCTCGTCCTGCGGCGGCGGCAATCGAGTCCGCAGCTGCTCGGCGTCCGCACAGCCCTCGAAGCCGGGCAGCCCGCTGACCATGGAGACCGCGCGCTGCACCACCGCGACGTCGGGCTCGGAGAGCACGTCGAGCACCGCTCGAACCTCGCTCAGGTGGTCCTGCAGGCAGCTCATGCGAAGATCGAGCAGCTCGTCGCTCTGCTCCCCACGCACGCGAGTGGCTTCGCAGGTGTCGCGATAAGTGTCGACCCAGCGCTCGAGATCCCGATCGACCCGTCGCTCGACCTCGCTCCACGTGTGATCGGCGTAGGCCAGCTCGGTCCCCACGATGGCCTGGCGGATCGCCTCGCGGCGCGGCTCGTCCCACAGCCCCTGCAGGTGACGCGCGCCGTCCTGGCAGGGCCGCTCCTTCTGCGAGAGCTGCTGGCCCGTCAAGGCGGCCATCATCACCAGCACGATCGCCCCACCGCCCATCAACAGCCCGCGGCGGCGCTTGGCCTCGGGGTCCTGCTCGAGCCGGTCGACCACCTCTCGCATCGACGGCCAGCGATCGGCCGGGCGCGGCAGCAACCCGCGCAGCACCAGCTCCTCGAGCCACGAGGGCACGCGAACGTCGGACGGCAGCGGTGCGATCTGCCCCTGCTGCTTGAGCCGCACCAGATCGCGCAGGCGATCGGCGGGAAACGGATCCTGGTGATAGAGCGCCTGGTAGAACGCCACGCAGAAGCTGAACTGGTCGCTACGGGCATCCACGCCCACCCCGGCGTGCTGTTCCGGGGCCATGTAGCGGGGAGTGCCCACCACCGCGTCATCGAGCGTCAACGGCGACGACAGCACGTCGGACTCGCCGAGATCGCGTGACTGGGGCACGCCGTCGAGCTCGTCCTCGGGCTCCTCGCCATCGAGCGAGTTGGACACGTGGGACACATGCGAGACGTGGGAGAACTGCGACGAGTGCGTGGGATCGGCTCGAGCGAGGCCGAAGTCGAGCACGCGCACGCGACCGTCGGCGCTCACCAGCACGTTGTCGGGCTTGAAGTCGCGGTGCACCAGGCCCGCCTCGTGGGCGGCCAGCAGCCCCTGCCCGGCGTCGGCGAACACCTTGCAGATCTCTCGCAGCGACCGCTCCTCCTGCTCGAGCCAGCGGGTGAGGGTGAGCCCCTCGATGAACTCCATGGCCACGAACACCGCCTCGCCATGGCGGCCCACGTCGTACACGTTGACCACGTTGGGATGGGACAGGCGGGCGATCGCCTGGGCCTCTCGCATCAGGCGACCCGCGGCCTGGTCGGCGCTGCGAACTCGGACCTTGGCCTTCTTGGGGGTGAGGATCTTGAGCGCGATCTTGCGGTTCAGCTCGTAGTCGAAGGCCGCGTACACCACGCCCATGCCGCCGGATCCGATCTCGGAGAGGATCACATAGCGACCGATCCTGGTCCCCGGCGCATAGGAGACGCGGGTCTGAGCCGGAGCCTCGGTTCCGGCCACCGTCTCGTCGAAGACGTCGGACCGCCCATCGAGCTCGCCCCACGTCCCCTCGCGGGTCGGACCAGCGCCCTTCATATCCCCATGGTTAGCATGCCAAAGGGCGGCGCAGCGGTCGAGGAGGCCATTGGTAGGGGTTTTCCGAATTTTCCGGTCACTCGGCCCAACTCGGCCCAACTCGACCCAACTCGGCCCGGCACGGCCAGGGACGGCCTCAGAACCCCTCGGAACCCCTCCTGAACGGCGGACGGGCCCATTTGCGGAATCAAATGATCAGTAGAAGAACCAGAACAGGTGCCGGTAGTAGGCGGGATCCCACGGAGGTACGAAGTGATCCTCGACTTGGTGTTGCCAGCCCTGCTCCTGCGCCATGCAGGCCTTCGCCTCGCCCTGGTGGCGGAAGACGGTCGCACCACGGCACGCCGCCTTGGTGGCGTCCTCGAGCTGGGCGTCCCGCTGGCTGCGTAGGCCGAGGTTGTCGCGGGTCTCGCAGCGCGGAAACTTCCAGCGGTTGGCGTCGGTGCGTTCCTGACCGACGAGCGCGAAGTCGGTCTCGCCCTCCTTGCCCACGCAGACCTGCAAGCGACCCGCGTGGCCGTAGACGTAGAGCTCGGCCACCAGCAGCACCGGCAGCGCCCACCACAGCCGCGAGGCTCGGCCTGCGGCCGCCGCGGGCTTGGCGACCACGGGCACCCGCTCGCCATCTGCGGTGTCGGAGGATGTCGGCTCCGCCGCGCTCTCCGACGCAGGCTCGACTTCGGGCTCGTCTTCGGGCTCGTCTTCGTCCCTCTCGCCGGTCGGCGCCTCGGGCTCGTCCGCGCGCGCGGCTGCGTCGCCATCACTCGACGCAGGGTCTGCGTCGCTGGCCTGGTCCTCGTGAGGCTCGTCCGTGGCCATCGTGCCCCTTCAATATCAGGACCCTCGATGGAGCACCAGTGAGCCCGCACCGTGGGGAAGGGTCCGCCCGCGAGCCCCGCATCGCCGGAAGCAACCCTGCCGGAGGTCCCACCGAGACCGGGTCGGTGTCCCCGCGCCCGCCGAGCACCCGTGACCACATCGGCGGCGCCACGAGGACCCACCGGAGGACCCCACCCAAGTCCAGTCGAGCGCGTTCGGGAACCTGGACGTCGACTCGTGCGTCCAACCGCAACGGGCTACACGACACGCCCGCGCATGTGCAATAGTCAGCTGCGACGATGGGGAACGATGTCCCGTGCGGAGCGGGACGAGCACGATCGTCGAGCCAAGGGGAAATCGACGAAATGACCGCCGCAACAGACGAGGCATGGATTGAGAACTCGCTGGCGCGCCTCGAAACGCTCGAGGCCCAACGACAGCAACTCGCGGCCAGTGGCCAGACGGCCGCGCTCGCCGAAGTCGACGAGGAGATCCGCGCGCTCTACGAAGTGCTGGAATCCGTCGCCGGAGGTGACGAGGAAGGGCAGGCGCAGCAGGCCCCGGCCAACATGGGAATGCCGGCCGCGCCGATGGGCATGGCGCCTCCCATGCAGGCCCCGCCGATGGGCATGGCGCCTCCCATGCAGGCCCCGCCGATGGGCATGGCGCCTCCCATGCAGGCCCCGCCGATGGGCATGGCCCCGATGGGCATGGCGCCCGACATGGGCGTGCCCACGATGGTCGAGCCCTCGCCCTCGCTGGGGCTCGACGACATCAAGCCCCCGCGTGGTCCGCTGCCCATCATCCTCGTGGGCTTGCTCGTGGTCGGAGGAGGCGCGGGCGCCTTCTTCATGATGAACAAGGGTGGCAGCGAGGAGGTCAAGGCCGCCCCCACCGAGCCGGCCAAGATCATCCAGGCCGGTGACATCGCCGAGGACACTCAGGAGCCCAACGTCGCCAAGGGAGCCGACGTCGACCGCACCCGGGGCACGAACTTCAAGGAGAGTCCGGCCGAACCCAGCCGCCCGCGCAGCAGCGGCGGTGGTGGAGGCGGCGGAAGCAGCTCCCCGCGCCCCAAGTCCTCCAAGAAGGACGACGGTCGCAAGATCAAGGTCGTCGACAGCAACGATCCGCTGGCCGGCATCGACTGAGCGAGATCCGGCCCCGATGCCTCGAGCCCCACGTTCGCACGTACGAGCGTGGGGCTCGCTCGTTCAGCACGTGCGCTCGTTCAGCACGCACAATTGAGATCGACCATGGCCTCGGCCTCGCAGATACCGTCCCACTCGAAGCTGCAGCAGAACGGGTCCACGGCGCAGACGGAAGCCTCGCACACCGGGTCGTCGCATCCACCCCCGGCATGGGCCACGCAGCAGTTGCCCGAGGTGCAGGTGCTGGTGTCCAGCGCCGTGCAGTCCGGCGAGCAGCTCAGCATGCCCGGACCGGGGAAGCCCTGCGAGGCACAGGTCTGACCGCCGACATCGGTGCCGTCACAGACCTCCATGCCGTTGATCACGTCGTTGCCACAGCCCAGCTCGCACATCGTGGTGTCGTAGGCCATGCAGCTGGCCACGCAGCCCAGCGTGCCCATGCCCAGGCCCAGGCTCATGCAGTCCTGGCCGGCGAGGTCGACGCCATCGCAGATCTCCTCGCCATCGATGATCGCGTTGCCACAGATGCCGCAGCCGCTGGTGTCGAGGGTGAGGCAGTCGGGATTGCACCCGAGGGCGCCCGTCTCGAACCCCTGGCTCTCACAGGTCTCGCCCAGCAGCACGATGCTGTCGCAGACCTCGTCGCCATCGACGATCACGTTGCCACAGGTCCCACACTCGCTGGTGTCGAAGCTCGTACAGTCGTTGCTGCAATCGAGCGTCCCGCTGTCGAAGCCCTGGCTCTCACAGGTCTCGCCGGCGAGATCGAAGTTGTCACACGCCTCCGATTCCTCGCGGATGTTGTTGCCGCACACGGCGCTCTCGAAGCACTGCGAGGTGTCGAAGTCGGAGCAGTCGTCGAGGCACGACAGCGGCCCGCTCACGAACCCCGGGACGTCGGCGCAGGTCAGGCCACCGAGATCGCCGCCGTCACAGACCTCCCTGCCCTCGCGCACGTCGTCACCGCAGACCGGCCCCGTCGTGGACGACTCGCCGGTATCGACGGAGGTTCCCACGGTGGTGTCGCCGCTCGAGCTCGCCGACGAGTCGGCGGTGGTCGTCGAGGGATCGACCATGCTGGTCGCGCTCACCATGCCGGTCGTCGATCCGCTCGAGCTCCCGGGCTCGTCGGTGGTCGGCGGGGTCGTGCCCGTGTCGTCGCCGCACGCGAGGGCGAGTGCAATGAAACCGATCTGCCACCAAGTGCCACGCGCCATGGGAACCTCGACCTTCATGGGACAGCAGGACTGTACCGAGCGGGGCCAACCGTCGTCGAGGGCCCCGCCAGCGACTCGACCTCGCGCACCGTCGCACGGTCGATGACCCCGCTGCGCCGTGGCGTCACCCAGCGCAGCGCCTCGATCTCCTCGAGCGCCACCGGCAACGGTGCAATCACGTTCGCGTCGTCGCTGCGCTCCCAGGGTTGCCACTGCGCAGGCACCTCGAGCACGCGCCCGTCCACCGCGGTCACGCGTACCACGTGCCCCGACCGCACCAGCCCCTCGTGAAACCACCCCTGCGCCACGTAGAAGCTCGAGCTGCCGTCGGCTCGCACCGTGCCGACCAGCAGCGGCCGCGTGGGACCCACGCCACCAGACCGCTCCCACGAGCTGATCTCCTCGATCCACGGCGACACCAGGTGCCACCCCCACTCGCTGACCCAGGTGGGCCCGCAGTAGCTCATGTACTCGTGCGAGCTGGGCGGCTTGATGATGGTGGGCTTGCTCATCACGTCGATGCCCCACGACAGCGTGTTGCCGTCGGGGTGATCGGGGTACGACGGATCGGGGCCACCTTCGTCACCCGAGCACGCGATGTGGAACCGCCCCTGCTCGTGGCCGATCTCGTGCACGAAGGTATCGGCCGTGGTGCTGGGATTGCCGTGGTAGACCCCCCACCCCACCCGCTGGGCGGCTTGCCCCGGCGACGGTCCGCCGAGCTGCGCGATCCCGGAGAAGTCGGGCGTGCCCTGGCACGGTCGAATCACGCCATAGTAGTAGTACTCGGGCGGCGCCCCCTCGGCGAAGCGCAGCTGCTGCAGGGTCTGCAGCAGCCCCCCGCCCTGCTGGGCGTTGCCGCCGTAGTCGACCACGTCGTGCACGATGATCTCCACCTCGTCGACCGGGTTGTTGGCGAACAGGCGCTCGCGAAACAGCCCCGCCACCGTGCGCGGGTTGCCGTGGTAGTCGGTGCCGAACTCCTCGAGCAGGTCGGGCGCCTGCGCACAGGCAGCCCCCACGTCGTGGTAGAATGGCACCACCACCACGCGCATCTTCATGTAGCTGCTCTCGATGCCGATCTCCTCGGTGCCGCCGTCCACGGGGAACACCGGGCTCTTGTCGGAGACGTCGTCCTCGTGGCCGGGTATCGCCTCGAGCAGCTCGATGCGGTAGGCGGTGCCCGGGCGCACGTCGACCCCCTCCACGCGCCACAGCAGCGACCCGTTGTCGTCGCCGTAGCGGCAGTCGTAGAGGTGGTCGAAGGCCGCGCACTGCGGCTCGCTGGCCTCGGTGAACCCCTCGTAGACCGCCGTGGTCCCGTCGTCGTGCTCGAGCGTCAAGAGCCCGTAGATCGGGCGGGCCTGCCATCCCGGGTCGGTCTCGAAGAACGCCCGCAGCACCAGCTCCCGCCCCTGCAGCACCGCCGCGTTGCGCTCGGCCGGCCCCACGAGCGCCCCGTCGCGAAACACCGGCACGCGAACGCCCTGATCGACCGTGATCTCCACGATCTCGATCCCGGTGGCCGGCGGCGGCGGTAGCGGCTCGGGGTCGCCCGTGGTGTCGGCCGAGCCCGCGGTGGTGTCGACCTCGGTCGCGCCCGCCGTGCCCGAGCCGTCGGACGTCGTGCCCCCGGTCTCGCCCGAGTCCTCCGCGGACCCCGAGCCCCGGCTCCCGCCGCTGCCGCCCACGTCCACGCCCGAGCCACAGGCGATCCCCACGCACAGGCACGAGCCCAGCCACAGCCGCTTCATCGCATCCATGGTACGCGGCGGCCTACCAGCCGAACAACCGCGAATCCCATGATTGATCACCGCGGCGCCCGCTCGCGCCCTGGACTCAGCTCTTGCGGCAATCGGGCTGCTTGCGCCCCACCTTGGTCAGCACCAAGTGGTAGAGCTGCCCATCGCGCGAGCGCGACGCCCCCGCCGCTCCCAGCAGGTAGAACTGCCACATTCGGTAGAAGCGCTGGTCGTACTTCTTCGCGTCGAGGTCGGGATACGCCGCGACGAAGTTGTCCCACCACGCCATCAGCGTCGGGTCGTAGTCGGGCCCGATGTTCTGCACGTCCTCGATCACGAAGGTCCCCTCGACGGCCCGCGCGAGCTGGGCCAGCGACGGCGCCACCGCATTGGGGAAGATGTACTTCTCCACGAACGGCGTGCCGTGGTTGACGCTGCGGTTGTTGGCGATCGTGTGGATGAGCGCCACGCCGTCGTCGACCATCGTCTTGCGGATGATCTCCATCACCGTGCGGTAGTTCTTGGGCCCGATGTGCTCCATCATCCCGATGGACACCACGCGGTCATAGCGGCCTCGCGCCTCGCGGTAGTCGGCGAGCTGGATCTCCACCGGGAGCCCCGACGCCTTCGCCCGCTCCTGCCCCAGCTGGGCCTGAGCCGCCGACACGGTCACCCCCACCACCTCGCAGCCGTACTTCTCGGCCGCATAGAGGGCAAAGCCTCCCCAGCCGCAGCCGAGGTCGAGCACGCGCATGCCCGGCTCGAGCCCGACCTTGCGACACACCAGATCGAGCTTGGCCTCCTGCGCCTGCGCCAGCGTGCTGGCGTCCTTCCAGTAGGCGCAGGTGTAGACCATGCGCGGGTCGAGCATGCGCTCGTAGAGGTCGTTGCCGATGTCGTAGTGCACGGCGATCGACGCGCGTGCCTTCTCGACCCCCTGACGGTTGAACAGCAGCGCCTGCGCCCCGAGCAGCTTGAGCCGCCAGCTGTCGGCCATCTTGCGCTTGAGGTCGGCCCGCAGCACCTTCTCGATGAAGACGTCGAGCGCGTCGGTCTCCCACCAGCCGTCCATGTACGACTCGCCCAGACCGATGCTCTTGTCCCGCAGCAGGCGCTCGTAGAAGCGCTCGTCGTGGATCACGATGTCGCCGCGACTGCCACCGTCGATGCCGATGCCCGCCAGTTCGAACAGCTCGCGAACCACCGTCTCGGGCTTGGTGTTCGACTTGATCCCCGCGCTCTGCAGGAGCCCACGCACGATCGTCTCGGCTTGCAACCCTCGGTCCAACAACATGGTGGCATGTCTCGCACGCCACGGCCGACGACACAAGAGCCGCGCGACGGACTAACGCACGCGCATGCGCACGTCCTGACGGAACCGGGCGATGTTGTCGGCGTAGAACGCCCACTGCTCGGCCCGCGCTCGCTCGAAGGTCGACTCCTCCGCCAGGCGACGAGCGCAGCGCCCCATCGCCCTGCGTCGCGAAGCATCGAGCATCAAGGTCTCGATGGCGTCCTTCCATCGTCCGTGATCACCGGCGGGCAGCACCAAGCCGGCCTCCCGGTGGTGCACCAGCTCGGCCGGGCCACCCACGTCGGTGACCAGCGCCGGGATCCCCGACGCCAGCGCCTCCATGACCACGTTGCCGAACGTGTCGTTGGTCGAGGGGAACACGAACAGCGACGCCGAGGCATAGGCCGTGGCGAGCTGCTCACCGCGCAGGTACCCCGTCAGCGCCACCGGATAGCCAGCCAGGGTCTGCGTCAGCGTCTCCCGCTCGGGCCCGTCACCCACGAGCGCCAGCTCGATGTCGGCGCCGTGATCGACCAGGTCGCGGAACACATCGACCAGGAAGTCGAGGTTCTTCTCGCGGGACAGCCGTCCCACGTAGAGCAGGGTGTTGCGGCCACCGAGCCCCTGCTTCGGCCAGAACGAGGGATCGCCGTGCCCGGGGTGGAAGCGCTGGATGTCGACCCCACGCCGCACCACGCGAACTCGCTCCGATCGCACGTCGAGCTGCTCGACCAGCATGCCGGCCGTGCTGCGGCTGGGGGCTGCCACCTCTCGCATGTTGCCGTAGAGCCACCCGGTGAACCCGTTGACCACGCGCCCGATCGTCGGATCGCCGAGGATCCGCGCGGCGAAGTCGCCCACGTTGGTGTGGTGCTGGCCGATCACCGGGATGTCGAGCATCTTGGCCGCGAGCACGGACACCAGGCCCACCGGACCGGGCGTGGTGCTCACCACCACGTCGATCTCGTTGGTCGTGAGCCAGCGGATCACCTCGATGAGGCTCGGCCACCGCAGCTCGTAGGCGCCGTAGCCCGGCAGGGGAAAGCGCGTGAGGGTGGGGAACCGGACCATCTCGTCGGCCTGACGGGTCTCCACCGAGTCGTCGCTGTGGGCACCGCACAGGTAGACCTCGCGACCGTCCTCGCGCATCTCGTGCACGATGCGGCGCAGACCGATCGAGACCCCGTCGACGTTGTCGAGTGCATCGCAGAACACCGCGGCCCGCTCGGCTCGCTGAACCGGCTCGGGGAGCCCGAGGCTCTCGTAGAGCGCCCAGCCCCGGCGCCGCTCGCCGTTGAAGAAGCGAAAGCCGAAGTAGTAGCCGAGGTTGAGCGCCGACAGCCGCAGGAGCGTGGGGATCTCGTCGATGACCGCCTCGGCATCGAACTTGCTCCCGCTCTCGCGGATCTTGTCGCCGCAGGCCCGAAACGCGCGCAGCAAGGCGCCATGGACCAGCTCGTAGAGCTCGCGGTGGGCCTGCGGGTCGCGGGCGCGCTCCTTGAAGTCGGCGATCGAGGGCAATTCGGGCAACTCGGCCAGGGCCTCGAACGCGGCCGGGATCAGCCGCTGCAGCACGGGCGGCAGCGACTCGAGATCCGCCGGCAGCTTGCGCTCCGACACCAGCTCGATGAGGTGGCTGACCGTGGGCTTGTTGTCGGGCTTGAACGCTCCGCCCTCGCCCTTGCCGAACTTGATGCGAAAGTGGTCGATGGTGCCCGAGTACGCGGTGTGGGCGTAGCTCTCGCAGTTCTTCTCGAGCCCGTGCACCTCCACGTTGCGCGAGTCGATGGCGGCGCGCAGGCCCTCGAACGTGCGCGGGCCCCTGAAGGTGGTGAAGGCGCGGGCCATCGACCAGCCCACGTGATCGTCGGAGCCGGCCGTGATCCCCCAGTTGCGGCGGCGCGGCACGGGCATGTCGTACTGCTCGGCCCAGCGCTCGAGCATGCGATCGTCGACCTTGGCGATCACGTCGCGCACGAATTGCTCGTGGTGGGGATCCTTCTGTCCGTTGATCACCTCGAGGGTGTCGAACATGAGCAACGACTTGCGCAGCTGGTCGGGCGTGAGGCGGTGGTTGACCGACGAGAACGGGTGCGCGAGCACGTGCAGGATGTCTTGCCCGCGGATGTACTCGACCAGCTCGTACACGTTGCGCCGAAGCCGCTGGAGCTCGTCGTGCTGGGCCTCGGTGATGCCGTAGGTCAGCACGTGGATGATCGCGCCGTTCTCCGGAAATCGCGCAGACACCTCCTCGGAGATGAAGGTGTAGGGCAGGTGCGCGATCTCGAGGCACCCCTGGATCGCGTCGTGGTCGGTGATGGTGACCAGCGACATCCCCCGGTGCAGGAGGCGCTCGTAGAGGTCTTGGGGCTCGGTATACGACTCGTCGACCTCGAGCTGCCGAAGGATGGCGGGATTGAACCGTCCCGCGTACTTGGAGTGCACGTGCAGGTCGATCCGCTGGAGCTCATGCGAAGTCATGTTCGAAGCGGTCCCGGGTCGGTTGTCCCTGAACCCCATGACGCGGATGCATCGGCCGGGCGAAATTCTGGTTGATGTTGGTCACGAACGCGCTATGGGCGGCACTGCGCAAGGGATTGCGCAGTCAGGGAGGCCGGCCGAGGGTGATTCCGGGTTCTGAACGGGTGGGCAGCGGAACCGTCCTTGCACACAATCCGGCTGGAAATCCCCATGTGGAGATCCGTCATGAGTCCCTCGACCGCCGCGCTCGTGTTCGGCGTCCTCGTCGCGATCGTCGTGCTGTTCCAGCTCGCGCTCGCAGCGGGTGCGCCCTGGGGACACCTGGCGATGGGCGGCCGCCACCCCGGCCGATTCCCGGCGAAGCTCCGCATCGGCGCCGTGATCCAGGCCGGGCTCCTCGGACTGCTGGCGCTCGTGGTGATGGGTCGAGCCGGCCTCGACGTTCCCCTGACCACGAGCTGGCCTGCGTGGACGATCTGGATCCCGGTCGTCGTCAGCGGCCTGTCGCTGCTGATGAACCTGGCCACCCCGAGCAAGGCCGAGCGACGGCTGTGGGCTCCCGTTGCGGCCGGCATGCTCGGCAGCAGCCTCGTCGTCGCGCTGATGGGGTGATCGTGGATGCGACACTGATCGAGCAAGAGCGTGCGCGCGTGCTCCTCGATCCTCATGAGACAAGAGCCGCGCAGTCGACCGGGAGACCGAACAGCTCCGCCGGGTCGTCTCGCTGAGGTTTACCCCGACACCCGGAACCGCGATCTCGGCGAGCGCCACCTGCCCACGCAAGAACAACAGTTGGTCGACCTCGTCCTCGATGCGACCATGAGTGGGAGGT
This sequence comes from Paraliomyxa miuraensis, assembly GCF_026337845.1. Classification (GTDB taxonomy): domain Bacteria; phylum Myxococcota_A; class Polyangia; order Nannocystales; family Nannocystaceae; genus Paraliomyxa; species Paraliomyxa miuraensis. Next base: position 18,434 of record NZ_JAOVZF010000122.1, read on the forward strand.
CTTGGACAACGGGATGGATCCTGGTCGATCGCTCTCGTTCGGCGATGCACCGCGTTGGCTGCCGCCGTGGTTCTTCGCGTCGGTCGAGTGGATCGTCCAGCCGGAGCGCCCCGGTCGCGACCCGGCCGAGCTCGATCGTCTCCGCCTCTTCGCCGGCATGCTGCTGATGCTCGCGGGCGTCCTGGGGCTGTCGGCCATGATCCAGCCGCTGGCCGGCAACGCGCCCGGTGGAGTGGTCTCGGCGGCTGGCGTCGTCAGTCTGTTCGTACTGCTGTTGCTCATCCGGTCGGGCCTGTCGTTCACCGTGGTGGCCAACGCGATGGGCGTGATGCTCGCGGCGCTCGTCGTCACCGCCATGATCCTGACCGGCGGCATTCTCGGACCGAGTGCGCCTTCACTGCTCGTGTTCCCCGTCCTGCTCACCCTGACGCTCGGAGGCCGAGCCGGATGGTTGTGGTGCGGTGTGATCGCGATGTGCACGGTGGCGGTGGCGGCCACGACCGTGGGCGACCCGCCAGTGATCCGCACCCAGGCCGTCACCCTGATCACGATTGCGGTCGTCCTCACCGGCACCGTGCACGCCTTCGACGTGCTGCGGTCTCGCGCGCTCGCGCGCGCCCACGAGTCACGCCGCCAGGCCGAGCTGGCCCAGGCCCAGGCCGAGCTGGCCCAGGCCCAGGCCGAGGCTGCGGCCGAGGCCAAGGCGCGCTTCCTCGCTAACATGAGCCACGAGATCCGCACCCCGATGAACGGCGTGCTCGGCATGCTGGGCCTGTTGCTCGACACCGAGCTCGAGGGGGACCAGCGCGACTACGCCGAGATCGCCCACACCTCCGGGGTCACCCTGCTCGATCTACTCAACGACGTGCTCGACTTCTCCAAGATCGAGGCCGGCCGGATGAAGCTCGAGGCCGTGCCGTTCAACCTGCGCTCGCTCGTGGAGGACGTGCTCGACCAGCAGGCGGTGGCCGCCGACGCCAAGGACGTGGCACTGATCTCCCGCTACCTGCCCGACACCCCGGCCAACGTGGTGGGCGACCACGGGCGCATCCGGCAGATCCTGCTCAATTTGGTCAGCAATGCGACCAAGTTCACCGACCACGGCCACGTGCTGGTGTCGGTGGAGCACGAGCCACGCGACGAGCAGGGGTGGTTTCGGATCGACGTGCAGGACACCGGGATCGGCATCCCCGAGGACCGACAGGCCTCGGTGTTCGAGCAGTTCCAGCAGGTCGACATGTCGACCACGCGCACCCACGGCGGCACGGGCCTCGGCCTGGCGATCGTCAAGGATCTCGTGGTGTTGATGGGCGGCGAGCTCTCGCTCGAGAGCCGCCCCGAGCGGGGCTCCACCTTCTCGGTCCGTCTCCCGCTGCCCGTGGCCCACCATGCCCCCCGATCGTCGGTGCCCGACGACCTCACCGGCGCGCGGATCCTCGTGGTCGACGACCACGCGGTCAACCGCCGGATCCTCACCGAGCAGCTGGAGCGCTGGGGCCTGGCGTCGGCCTCGTGTGCCTCGGGCCCCGAGGCCCTGGGGCGGCTGCACCAGGCCAGCGCCGAGGGGCAACCGTTTCAGATCGCGATCCTCGACTTCCACATGCCCGAGATGGACGGCCTCGAGCTCGCGCGCCGCATCAAGCGTGACGATGCGCTGCGCTCCACCGTGCTCGTGATGCTGAGTTCGGTGACCCACCGCGCGGGCACGACCGAGGTCGACCAGGCCGGGTGTGCCGCGTATCTCGTCAAGCCCGTGCACCAGTCGGACCTGATGGACGTGCTCGCCACCGCGTGGGCCCGCCGCGACGAGCCCCAGCAGGGTCCCCCCGTCACGCTGCCCACGAGCTACTCCCGGTTCCACGCGCAGGCCCGACCGCCGGGCGTGAGCCGGGCGCGCGCGCTGGTGGTGGAGGACAACGCGGTCAACCAAAAGGTCGCGCGGAGGATGCTCGAGCAGCTCGGCTGCCACATCGACGTGGCGGGCGACGGTCGCGAGGCGCTCGAGCTGATGGAGGCCGTGCCCTATGACGTGGTGTTCATGGACGTGCAGATGCCGGTGATGGACGGTCTGCAGGCCACCGAGGAGCTGCGACGGCGCGAGGCCGGCCACGGGCGCCACCTTCCCGTGGTGGCCATGACCGCCCATGCGCTCGAGTCGGATCGGGAGCGGTGTCTGGCCGCGGGCATGGACGACTACGTCAGCAAGCCGATCCGGCGCCGAGAGCTGCTGCGGGTGCTGCGTCAGCTCGACAGCTGGGACGCCACCGTCGCCCTCGACGAGGGAAGCTCGTCCAGCTCGAGTCCCGCGCCCACGCTCGACCTACGGGGTCTCCGGGAGACGTTTGGCGACGACTGGGCCGAGATCGGCCTGTTGCTCGAGGAGCTCGTGGCCCAGGCCGATGCGCAGCTACCCCGCATGCGGGCCGCGCTGCAGACCGGCGATGCCGAGGGCGTACGCAAGCTCGCCCATACCCTCAAGGGCGCCGCGGGCTCGGTGGGCGCCATGGAGTTGTTCGAGCTGCTCGTGCCCGTGGCTGCCGGGGAGCCGCTGCCCGTCACGTCGCTCGAGGTCGCGATCGAGCGGCTGCGCGTCGAGGTCGCGAAGGCCCCGCGCGGGTAGGAAAGCGGGGCGGCAGGGGCTGGACGGAGCTCCTGCGCGGCGTCTTCGAGACACTCGTGGAGTGGGTGGGTCGCGGCGGTAGTGTGGGGTAACGTGCGGAGGAGCGGGCTCGTGATGATGCGACGGTGGATCGGCGGGGCGATGCTGGTGGCGTGGGGATGCGGCGGGGCGACGCCCACCGCGGAGGCGGACGCGGGGGCGAGCGCGAGGGCAGCGGCGAGCGAGCCGGATGCGGGCGCTCGGGGGGAGGCGGACGCGTCGACCAGGGCAGCGGCGCCGAGGAGCGGGCTCGGGGGGGCGGTGGATGCGATGATCGAGAGCGCCCAAGCGCCGGCGGCCGGGCCCGTGGGGCCGTTGCCGATGCCCGGGTTCCATGCGGTGGTGACATCCGAGGAGTGGCTGGGGCTGCATCCGTTGCTCGACGGGACGCTGATGATCTCCGCCGGGCCCAAGCTCTTGCGCGTGGATCCGGGGGGAACGATCCACGATGATCCGGCGCTGCTCGGCGGGATCGAGCTGCCCCTGCACGACCTGCGCGACGAGGGCCCCGAGCCGCAGCTCGAGGCGATCGGCGAGTGGGGCGGGTGGTGGACGGTGCAGGTGGGAGGGTGGTGGCCCACGTCTCCGTTCCTCACGCTCTCGCTGCCGGGGCTGCACGACGAGCCCTATGCGCTCTACCGCTGGAAGGACGATCGCTGGGCGAAAGTCGAGGGGTCGAGCCGCACGATGATCGCGTATCCCCGGGCGGTGCGGGCGTGGAAGGATGACTCGGTGCTGGCGTGGCGGGGATTCTACGCGCCCGCGCTGGACACCGATCACTTCTGCTCGCTGTGCCCCGAGGAATTCTACGAGACGCCGGAGTACAAGGGGGCCGAGCGCGCGGTGGCGAGCGCCAAGCTGCTCGCGGTGCTGGCCGGGCCGGCCAAGGGCCCCACGCTGTCACGGCGCGATGCGGTGGCCTTCGATGCGCTGCCGAGCGGGGAGGCGTTCGTCGGGCTCGAGGGCGGGTCGATCCTGGTGATCGCGGCCGATGGCACGCAGCAGCTGGTGGCGGCGTCGGGCGAGACGGCGGGCGGGCTGCACGGCCTGGTCGCCCGGGGGCCGCAGGAGGTGATCGGCTTTGGCGGGCGCAAGGACGGGCCGCTGCTGGTGCGCTGGGACGGCACCGAGCTGCAGGCGCTCCCCGAGCCCGAGTGCGGCCGCGCGGTGGCGTCACTGTCGATCGTGGGACCGACGTGGTGGGCGACGTGCGGCAGCGAGGCGCCGCGATCGTACGAGCAGCTCAACTTCGAGGAGCGCGACGGGTCGCTGTGGCGCAAGCAGGGCGAGGGGGGGTGGGAGCGGGCGGAGCTCGGCCCCCGGATGCAGCCGCGGCAGGTGGTGGCACGAGCGGAGGACGATGTGTGGGTGACCTCGCATGGCAAGGACGGGACGGGGACGGTGCTGCATACGCGGGCGCGTGGGGCGGTGATCGAGCTCGGGGGGATGGAAGAGATCGTGCGAGCGGGGTTCTACGGTCGGGGCCCCTCGAAGCGTGAATGAGCAGGAAGGCGGCCACTCGGCCGCGTTGCTCGGGAGAACACCACGGCCTGCGCTCGCAGGATGATCTGGTCGATTCCGCAGGGCATCGAGGCGCGCTTCGGCCCGTGCTCGAGCGTGGAACTGGATCGTGGGGTCCGAAGAGGGTGGGGGTGAAATCGGCAAACGTTTGCCGATTTGGCGCAAGTAGCGCAGGTGGGGCTCTCGAACGATTGGCAAGGAGAAAATCGCGGGTGAACGAGTTCCAATGTGAACCACTCGGGCCCATGACCAGGGGGCGGGTCGTCCATCCGGTCATGGGCGGGTGGACGTGGTCATGGGAAGGGCGACCCCCGGTCATGGGCGAGTGGAAGTGGTCATGGGAAGGGCGACCCCCGGTCATGGGCGAGTGGAAGTGGTCATGGGAAGGGCGACCCCCGGTCATGGGCGAGTGGAGGTGGTCATGGGTGAACAGGCTCGTTTCGCCGAGTCTGGATCTTACGTCAACTCTGCGCCGCTCGGGTCAGCCATTCTTGTCGATACGACGGTCACGCGGATCGTGAACATCGGTGTTGGCAAGGCCGGGCGTGGAGGCGCCCGGCCTTGCGTCGTGGCCTACGATGGGAGCTTGCCGCCGTTGAAGTGGCGCCAGAAGACGTCCTCGGTGAGTACGGGCTCGCCGTTCTCATCCGTGGCGGCGAGCTCCTCGAACAGGCCCGATCCTTCTTCGAACGCCCCGGGGAACAGCAGCTCGATGGTGCCCTGCACGGCGAACGCGATGAAACCCGGCCCGACCTCGAGCCGCTCGAAGTGGAGCGGCTCGACGTTCTCGTTGATGAGATCGGCTTCGCTCAGACCGAAGTCGGTCGAAACCTCGTCGGGCAGACTCGGATTGGAGGACAGGGGGCGGCGGTCGAGGTCGAACGGCTGCAGCCGGCCCTGGGCGTCTTCGGCCCACAACAGGTCGGCGTCGAGGCGGTCGCACGCCCGCAAGGTCGCGGAAGCGTCGAGGCATAGACCACCTTCGAGCTCCTCCTGCAGCGCATCGGTGAGGGCGTCGAGCCCGTCGACGTCCAGCAGGCTCACCACGCTCGCGGCCCCGATCTGGAACGGCCTGCCGCTTCGAAGCTGGGAGAACACGAGCCACTCCTGCTGCAGGACCGCATCGTCACACGTCATGTGGCGGGCGACGACGTCCGGGCTGTTGAGGCCTCCGATCCCCGGCGCGAGGCAGGTGACCTCGCCCGCGATCTCGACCGTGAAGCGGTTGCCGTCGCGCGTCCACAGCTGCCGTACGTTGACGTCGTTGCACGGCTCGACGAGGACCTTGCCGTCGTCCTTCGCCGTCAAGCACAGCTCGGCGATGCTGCTGCGGATCTGGCCGTTGTCCCGCAACAACCACTGCTGCTGGCTGTCGGCGGGTACGCAGCCCCGCATCCGGGTCGCGCCGCTCTGGAGCTCGCTGTCGAGGTCGAGGTACCCGACGCGGTTGAACAAGCAGCGGTTGTCCGAGTTCGGGTGAATGTTCTTGAGCATCACCGGCGTCTTGGGGACTGCCGCAACCGATGCGAAGTCGGCGAAGGGATCTTCGACCAGTGCTCGAGCACGGGATTGCAGCAGCGCGAGCTCGGCGTCCTGTGCGTCGAGCTCGCGAAAGAATGGTCCGGTGTACTCGCGCAGCGCGAACTCTTTGGGGTGGTCGAAGGCGAAGATGATGTCCTCGAGGGTGTGAGTCTCGTTGAGCGTGATCGCCACCGTCCCGCTGAAGCCGGCGCCAGACCGCCGAAAGCGCGCGTTGCTCACGGTCGCCGGGATCTGGACGTCCGCAATGCTCTTGTTACCGGGGTTCGGATCGAAGTCTCCGATCGAGATCCCGCGGAGCCGATCGGACTCCGCCCGGTAGGCCTCGATGTGCTCGAGCACGCTCTCCACCACGGCGGCATCGGCGTTGGTGCCACCGTCGATCTGCGCGCCCAGGCTCGCGAGCGCGAGCCGGTAGTGCGCGAAGGTCAGCGCCGGCCCGAGGTCGTAGCTCATCCGAGAGTTGACGGGGTTGCTCAACGGGACCACCAAGGCAGTCGTGATGGTGTCCAGATCGCCTCCGATGATGGAGATCTGCGTCCTGATCCAGTTTCGAGTGCCGATGTCGAGAGACGCGAGATCCGTGTCGCCAGCCGCCTCGAGGACGTCGGCGATGTCGAGCATCTTGGCGGTGACCAGAGGCAGGTGCAGCTCGGCGACATCCGCCGCGTCGTCGCTGGCTTGCTCCCGGATCAGATCCACGATCTCAACCTCGTCGAGAGGCTCGCCATCGTCGCAGAGGAGCATTCCAGAGAGCGCAAACCCTGCACTCGCGGCCGCGCCCACCTCGGGGATGACGCTCGAGAAGATCGTCGCGAGCTCGAGGGCCGTCCTCGACCCGTCCGAGCACTCCGCGGCCTTGGCCGGCGAGGCGCTCAGCGCGACGGCTGCGGCGCCGGCGAGGCTCAGCATGAGCCCCTTGCCGCGCGACCCCGAGGGAAGGGCGCGAGCGGCGGTGAGGGGACGCGTGGGGGGGAGCAACGTTCGTGACTGCATGAGGTACACGTACTCGGGGTGACCACCGTCCGTTGTAATGGCCGTGTAGCTCCGCGGCGCTCCGGCCCCGAGACAGGCGCCTCGGACCGCCCGCAGCGCCAGCGCTCGGCGGATCGTGAAGCGATGTTTCGAGGCCATCTGCGGGGCCTCGTTGGCAAATCACGAGACGCTTCGGTGCGGCCCTTCGATAGTTGCCCGTGATGATGGACATACACCCGGCCTATTGCCTCCGACCATGCGCCGGTCGCCTCTCGAACGACGCGGCTAGCCCGCACTCGGCGGAGTCGACCCTTCGCGGGCGCACCCGGGTTCGATGCGGGCGCTCGCGGGACGCGCGGCGCGGTGTTGCTCGATGATCGGAGGCGTTTGTCGACCCACGCCCGCCATCCCGCGTCCATCGCCGACGTCACGGGCCCGGCGTCGGCGCCCGCCGATTCGGAGCCGACGCCCGGGGCGAAGATCGGCCGCTACGTGATCCTAGAGCGTGTGGGCGCGGGGGGGATGGGGGTGGTGTTCTCCGCCTACGACCCGGAGCTCGACCGGCGCGTCGCCATCAAGATCCTCGGGTCGAGCGATATCGGAGAAGCGGCGCGCCTTCGCCTCCTGCGCGAAGCGCAAGCCATGGCGCGGCTGAGCCATCCCAACGTAGTGCCCGTCTACGACGTGGGCGCCGTGGGGGGTCGGGTGTTCGTCGCGATGGAGTTCGTCGAGGGGGTCACGATGCGTGCGTGGCTGGGCAGCGAGCCGCGTTCGTGGACCGACGTGCTCGACACGATGGGGCGAGCCGCCCTCGGCTTGCACGCGGCTCACGAGGCCGGGCTCGTCCACCGCGACTTCAAGCCCGACAACGTCATGGTCGGCGACGACGGCCGGGTCCGCGTCTTGGACTTCGGGCTGGCTCGCAGCGCGACCGTCGACGACGCGAGGGAGTCCAGCGACGCGACGACCGACGCTGCCAGGCTCGCTTCGGTGGAGAACAAGGCGCTCGCCGCCTGCGTGACGAGCCACGGCGCCATGCTGGGCACGCCCGCGTACATGCCACCGGAGCAACTCGAGGGGCTCTCGGTGGATGCCCGAGCGGACCAGTGGAGCTTTTGTGCCACGTTGTACGAGGCGCTGTACGGCGCGCGTCCCTTCGAGGCCTCGACGGTGGCCGCGTCGCTGATTGCGATGCACCGGGGAGGGCCGCCACCTCCGCCCGATGCGAGCCCGATCCCGCGATCGGTCTTCGACGCGATCGCGCGCGGGCTCGCGCTCGAGCCCGAGGCGCGGCACCCGAGCATGCGGGCGCTCCTCGATGCGCTGCAGCTGCGCGCGGTCCCACGTCGTCGGGCCAGACTGGCCGCGGCCGCGGCGGTGGCCGCAGCGATCGTGGGCGCAGCGTGGTGGCGTGCCCACCGTGCCGAGCAGGGCGATGCGGCCTGCGACGCACGGGCGGCGGCCGGCGCGGAGGTCTGGTCGGTGCAGGCGCAGCAAGCCGGCGCCGAAGCGTTCGAACGAAGCACCGTCAGCTATCGATCCGACGCATGGGCGCGAGCCTCCAGCAAGCTCGCGGACTACGTCGCGTCCTGGGGGCGTGAAGCCGGCCGTGCGTGCCGCTCGTCCGGCCCCGACACGGCGGAGATCGATGCCGTGCGTACCCGGTGCCTCGACGATCGTCTGCGCCGCCTCGAGAGCGTCGTCGACGCGTTCGCGAGTGCCAACGACGAGGTGGTGCGCGGCGCCGTCGAGACTGCATACCGGCTACCCGAGCTCGAGCCGTGCGCAGATCTGCCGAGCCTGCTCGCGACGGTGCGCCCTCCCGATGACCCGGACGCGCAGGCCGAGCTCGCACGTCTGGAAGTCGAGCTCGAAGCCGCCGCGGCCCGCCGAATCTCCGGCGAATATCCCGAGGGCCGCGAGCTGGCGCAGTCCGTCGTGGAGCGAGCGCGAGCGCTGGCCTACGACCCCTTCACCGCCAAGGCCCTGTTCACGCTCGCTTCGTTCGCGCGCTACCAGAGCGACTACGAGAGTGCTCGCGACGGCTGCCTCGAAGCCTTCGAGCTCGGGGCCTCGGCCCACGATGACGCCGTCGCGGCCAAGGCTGCGACCGAGCTCGTCCACATCCTCGGCTACGAGCTGCGATCGCCGAAGGAAGCCCAGGCCTGGACGATCGTGGGGAACACGATGATCGCACGCGCGGGCCAGCGGCGGCAGGCACCCGAGGCCAACCTTCGCAATGCGATGGGCAACGCCGCGTTCGCCGAAGGCGACTACGAGCGTGCGCTCTCCGAATTCTCCGCGGCGCGAGAGATCTGGGAAGCACTGCCCGGCGACTACCCGATTCAGCTGGCGTACGTGCTCAGCAACATCGGCGGGGTGCAGTTCGAGCTGGGCCGCTACGAGGAGTCCCGCGAGCAGCACCTGCGGGCGCTGCAGATCCGCGAAGCCACCTTCGGACCCAACCATCCCGACGTCGCGACGTCACTGGACCACCTGGGCACCGCAGCGATCAACGGCGGAGACCTGGCCCAGGCGCGCGACTATCAGCAGCGGGCGCTGGCCATCAAGCGCGCGACGCTTCCGGCCGAGCACCCCAGCATCGCGACGAGCGAGATGCACCTCGGCGGAACGCTGGCCGACAGTGGCGAGCTCGAGGCGGCCATCGAGCACCTCGAGCGCGCGGTCGCGATCCTCACCGCCAGCCGCGGGCCCGAGCACCCCGCCGTTGCCCGCGCCATGAGCAACCTCGCCAGGGTCTATCTCCTCCAAGACGGCCGCGCCGACGAGGGCGAAGCGCTGTTGCGCCGCGCGCTCGAGATTCGCCGCGGAGCCCTTGGACCGAAGCATCCGTCGGTGGCCAGCTCCCTGCAGAGCTTGGGCGAGGTGATGATGGCGCGAGGCCGATCCGAAGAGGTTCTGCCCGTGCTGCAAGAGGCCCTGGCAATCCTCACCGAGGCGTTCGGTCCGGACCACGCGGAGGTGGGCGAGTGTTGGTTGTCACTGAGCCGAGCCCACGACGCGAATGGGCAGGCGGAGCGCGCGCTCGACGCCGCACGCAGTGCGGTCGTCATCGGTGAGCGCAGCGAGCGAAGCGAGTTCGACCTCGCGAGGGCGCGCCTGCAGCTGGGCAAGCTTCGCTGGGATCTCGGGGAAAACCTGGCGGATGTGCACCAGTTGGTCGAACGTGCCGAACGGATCCTTGCGAAGACACCCGACCGGGCGCCATCCGCGCTGGCGGAGGCGCGTGACTGGCTGAAGAGCCACCCGTTGCCGCGGGAGTGACGACACGCGCCCGGCTGCGCCCCCTGGCGTCGTACCATCGCGCGCGGATGGCCGATCGTGGCAGACAGTGGTGGCTCGAGCTCCCGGACGGCACGCGGCGGAAGATCGGGCCTGCGGGCGTCCTCATCGGGCGTAGCCCGGACTGCGATCTCGTCCTGGACGACGACCGGGCGAGCCGTCGGCATGCGATCGTCCATTGCACCGCAGACGGTGTGGCTTTGGTGTCGTTGCGTCGAAGCTCGGCGCGGGGTGCCCCCGAGCACGACGCCTCACTCGTGGACGGTACGCAGCTGTCGTTTCCCGGGCTGACGGTCACGGTGCGGGCGTCGGCGAGCGTCCACGACCTAGACCCTTCCTGGGTGCTGCGCCACGGTGGCGGCGGCATCTTCGGCGTGGATGAACGTGGCCTGTCGGTCGGCAGCGGCCCCCATGACGATCTCCGCATCGCGGACTGCCCCGCTCGTAGCGCGCTGTTTTCCGTCGCACACGGCCGGCTGTTGCTCGAGGCCCAAGTGTCGCTGTCCGTGTCCGGGCGCAGGGGCGAGCTGGTGCGACTGCCCGCTGGCTCGGCCCACCGACTGTCGCGGGGCGACGTCGTGCACCTCGGTCGCGCGCAGATCTCCGTGATCGTGGGCGGGGTGACGCATATGGGCACCACGGTCGGGCGCGGTGACGGGCCGGCACACGATTGCGCGAAGCTGACGTCGGTGCGGCTTCAGTCGCTGCCTCGGGGTGGTCGCTTGTTCGTCGCCTTCGGCGGCGAACCGGCCGTCGCGTACCTCGCGGGCCGTCGCTGCGACCTCGCGGCGTGCCTGCTCCAGCCACCGGGTCCATACGAAGCGGGCGAGCTGATCCCCGATGAGGTCGTGATCGAGCGCGTGTGGCCCGACGGCACGACGGCACGGTCCGCCGTGGGCGTCCTGCTGCATCGGCTGCGTCGAGATCTCGTGCACGCCGGTCTCGATGGTGCGGCGCTGGTCGTACGGGCCGAGGGAGGTGGAGCAACGAAGTTTGCCGTGCCGCCGGGCGCCTCGGTCGTGGTCCAGTAGCCGCGCCCATCGACCAGCGGCGTCGGCGGTGTCGGTTCCTCGAAGACGAGCGTTTCGTCGAAGCCGGGCACGGTAAGTAGCATTGGCCCGCTTCATCTTCGCGTGGAGTGGCCCGCCTCTAGTCCGCACCCATCACGGAGCACCGCCATGAAATTCACCGACGAGCACGAGCAGCCGTGTACAGCAGGATCGGCTTGCCCTCGAGGTCGGCCGTGTCGAGCACCTCACCGTCGGGCGTGTGGAGCCGGATCGATCCGATGTCCGCCCCGACGATGCCCTCGACGACCCGCAGCCAGACCGCGATCGGGCTGTCTCGCCACGGGCCCGTACCATGTTTCAGTGTCTCGTACAGCTCTGCCGCGTGGTCGAATTCTCGCTGCTGCCGTGCGTCGTAGATGAGCTCGATCAACATCGCCGCGGCGACGTCTCGATCGGCCGGATCGCGCAGATCGAAGACGGTAGCTTCCGCACGCGCTCGCCCCTGGGCCGCCACGATCGCGCGCACGTAACCGACCGGCCACAGATTGCGCCCGAGCGAATCGAGCGGCGAGTCGACCACTTCGGCCGCGAGCGCCGCGTCCGCCTCCGAGTCCGGGCAGCCAGCATTGAAGTAGGACCACGTCGAGAGCGCTCGGTACTCGGGGCTCAACACGGCACGCAGATCGCCGACGGCCGAGCGCGTGTCGTGGTTCGGCAACACCCGCTCCGGGTCCGGCAGAACGTGTGTGCCACCGCATTCCCCAACGGGAACCGCGACGTCGAGGGGATGGCCTCATGCGAACTCTCCTCAGCCGGCGACGCGACTGGCTCCGATCGATGACAAGCAACGAGACCACCGAGTAGCACCCCTGCGAGCGGTGCGCCGAGAGCGAGACGCCGCAGAGCGATCGTCACCAAGGAGCACGACACAGGCGCGAGCATCGATCTTGTGGAGCCTCTGCGTCGGAACCGTACGACGTTCTCGTCTCGACGTCGAGGCAGTCCGACGCGAGCTGCTGCCACGTGGCCGTCGACCTTGGGGATCGCTAGCGGAGCCACTGTGCTTTGGGGGTAGCGAGGACCTTGCGGCGTCGGGCGGGGGTCATGATGTCTCGCAGTCCCTCCATCGTGACCCATTGGGCGGGAAGGGCTTGGGCGGGAGAGAGCGGCATCCACTGGTCGAGCGAGGCGAAGGTGAGCTTCCAGGCGGGTGCTGCTCCGAGCTGGGGGTGGCCCTGCAGGAGCGCCCACTGGATCGTGTGTGCGACATGAGTAAACGTCGTCGAACCGAGCGCTGCAGGTAGGCCCTCGCGCAGCATTTTCAGTGCGGCGTCCCATTGATGGTGACTGCATGCGATCACGAAGTCGTAGGAACGGCGCGTGTCTTCGTCGACGAGCTGAAACGCCGGCCGCGCATCGTCGCCCGCTTCGATCCAGCGAGCGTACGCAGAGGTCATCTTCGCGAGATCGCGTGCGCTCGGGAGATCGACGCGATTGAGAGAATCGGTACGGTTCTTGATGCAAGCGCGCAGCGGATTCGGCTTCCAATACGCGCCGAGCGCCTTGGCGAGGGGCTGAAGCGAGTCCCAGTCGCCCGTATGCTCCCCGGCGCGAGCACCAAGTCGAGCGAGATCTTCGATCACCTCGCCGCCGAGATCTTCTGCGTACGCTGCCACCGCGCGAGCGTTCTCGATCACGGACGGCCAATCCTGCTCGTACGCCGCGACGTATGCTCGTGCCGCCGTCGCATCCGGGTCGCCCGTTTCCGCGAACTCATCGATCGCTCGCTTGGCAGGTTTCCACTCACCGGCCAGAAGTCGGGCGATCGCTTGTCGGGAGTCGCGATACCTACGTGCGGTGCGTCCGCGCCCCACGGTGATAGGACCCACGCGGTCGTCATCCTCTCCCGCCGTCGGGAGCTCCCGTGCGGCCTTCGCGAGCCACAGCGAGAAGCTCTTGGCGACGACCGTTCGCCCAGCATCGTCGTGTCGAAACCACACGACCTGGCCGGACGTGCCTTTGGGTCCCGGCGCCATGTCGACACAGAGCAAGTCACCGCATCCATCCGCACACACCGGAATCCACGATGGACGCCACCAACCGTCCGCGTTGCTCCACGCATTCACTGCGAGTTGTCGAGACATCGCGGCCCACTGCGCAGCGATCTCCTCCGTCGACAACAGCGACCAGAGGTCCCACAGGTCCTCGCCTTGCTGACCATTGTGAATCGCCAGCGATGCGAGCAGATCCGATGGCAACGAGGTCCGGACCTGCTTGCGCAACCAACCGAGCTCCGCCTTTGTCGCGCCCTCGCGCAGCGACTCCAGCCGCGCAGGCCACCGAAGCTCGAGGACACGCTCGAGCTTCGACCAAGTGCGGGCAACGACCGTCATGGGTGATGAGATATCGCGCGTGCGGGCCCCCTGTCCATCGCCCACCGGGTCCCGAGGTCACGCAGGACGCCACGACGAAGGGGCATATCGTGGCGCCGGCGGAGACATTGCGCGTTGGTGGCTTTCGAGGGCTCGCCCCGGGCTGATCGGAGTGCCAGAAGCCGCGCACGGTCACCAGGAGCACCGGCTGCTCGTCGGGGTCGCCCCGGTGCGAGCCCATCGCGAACGTGCCATCGCGAACGTAACGGAAGGTGATGCCGTGCTCGACGATCCGCAGGCCATCGAGCACCTCCACGCGTCGTCGCACGATGCGAGGATCTCCGAGGCTCTCGCCGAAGGCCCAATCCAGTGCTCTTTGCTGCCCATGTTCCTTGCCCACGCGGCACGCGGCGGAGCCGACGCGAGGGTAGGAAGGATTGGCGCAGAATTTCGGCTGGACCCACGGCGTTCCATGTCTCATGCTGAGCCCGAGATCCCTGCTCGAGACGCGTCGCTCTTCGTGGGTAGACGCCTCGCAGGTTGACGTAACATTCGTACTCGGAAACCGATCCGGCCCGAGGTGGTCCGGGTTCTCTCCGAGCCGGGCGCGAGGGCGGCCGGGTCTCTCCGAGGGCCGAGGGCGGCCGGGTTCTCTCCGAGCCGGGTTCTCGCCGAGGCCCGAGGGCGAGCGACGGGGGCGCTGTTCAAGCGCTCGTCATCACCCGGTCGAAGGACTAGCACGCGGATGGGTTGCGACCGCCAACCTCGGCAAGCTACTCGCGTTCATCGGGTGACGCGAGCGCGGCTCAGCGCCGGACCTGAGTCGGCTGGTCTCGCTACGCGGCACCCGGGAGACACGACCAGCTCAGCCGCACAGCCGTGGCACCTGGTGCGCCGCATCGGCGGTGACCAGGCGCCAGCCCCCGTCGATCTCGCGCCACTGGAACGCAACCGGCTCGACCGCAGTCTCCCACTCGACCCATGCTCGCAGCCCCCGACGGCCCGTGCACCGGGGTGGACGTCAACTGCGGAGAAGGGCCCTGCACCGCCGAGTGCGACGACGATCCCGCCATTCCCACGCTCGACTGCGGCGATGCCTGCAATTGCGTGGAGTGCTGAGCGGCCGGTGGTGACGCTCGGTGCGTCACCATCGGGATGTCCTCACTCGAACAACCGTCCGAAATCGCTCCCCACCTCGGCCGCCGGCCCCTGCTCGTCCCACGCCCGCAGGCCGTCACGAGACCCGCGCCCGCTCGCAACAACGAAGCGCTGCGACGAGCCCAGGTAGACTGCGCTTGCCATGCCTGCCAAAGACCCATCCAACGAGTACCTGGGCGACGCGACGTTGCTCGACGACAGGAAAGCGGACGGCAGCCCGCCGTCGTGGCGCACCGAGGCGTTTGGCCGCTACCGGCTGCTCGCCGAGCTCGGTCGGGGCGGCACTGGGCGCGTGCTCCAAGCGCTCGATCCGGAGCTCAAACGCACGGTCGCGGTCAAGACACTGCTCGACGAGCGCGCCAGCCCTCCGACCTACGCCCGGCTGCTCGCGGAAGCCCAGGTCATCGCTCAGCTCGAGCACCCGGCCATCGTCCCGATCCACGACATCGGGCGCACACAAGAGCAGGAGCTCTACTACGTGATGAAGGAGATCCGGGGGCACAACCTCCGGCACCTGCTCGTCAGGCTGCGCGAGGGCGACGTGGAGATCGCGGCTCGCTGGGATCGCACGGCCCTGCTCCGGGCCTTCGTGCGGGTGTGCGAGGCTGTCGCCTACGCCCACGATCGCGGCGTGCTCCACCGTGACCTCAAGCCAAGCAACATCGTGTTCGGGGACTTCGGCGCGGTCTACCTCGTCGACTGGGGCCTCGCACGGGTCATGGGCAAGCCCCGGACTGCGGGCGAGGCCGAGGCTCACCTCGGCATCGCAGACCGCGGGACCCTCGAGACGCATGACAGTCTCGAGACCCAGCAGGGCGCCGTGCTCGGGACCCCGGGCTACATCAGTCCCGAGCAGCTTCAGATGCGCTCCGACGAGCTCGACGGGCGCAGCGACGTCTGGAGCCTCGGGTCGATCCTCTATGAGCTCTTGACCTTGGAGCGCTACATCCTCGGGGACGAGGTAGCGAACCTGCTCTACGCGACGCTCGCCGCCGGCCCACTCGACGCCGAGCGCTTGGCCCGCGAGCGCGCGCTGCCTCGGTTCTTGGCCGACACCTGCGCCGCAGCCTTGGTCCCCGACCGCGATGCGCGGCTGGCCTCGGCCAGGCTGCTCGGCGATCGCCTGCAGAGCTATCTCGAGTCCGTCCGCCGTCGCGAAGAAGACGTCGCCTCGTGGATCGGCGGGCACATCGCGATGGCCGCCGCCCAAATCGAAGCCCGGGTCCTGCGGATCCACGACAAGCTCGGCAGCATGGTCTCGACCACGCGCATGTTCGCCACCGAGCAAGCCTCGCCCGTGACCGTCGCCGCGTGGGCCGAGGCGATCGGTCTGCGCTACAGCGAGGACTTGCAGCGGACCATGTCGGAGGCGGCCAACGCAGCGGTCCGCAGCGGCGACGACGGCACGAACCTGGCCACTTGGTACAGCCATCTCCGGCACGATGATCCCAGCGATCCGATCGTGGCCCGGATGAGCCGCCTCGATCGCTTCGTCCCGCTCATGGACGAGGCCCGCGAGCGCTTCGGCGTGTCGTTCGTCTACTACATCGATGCTACCGGCTTCCTGTTTGCCCGGCCCTGCATCGACCTCGACTCGCCCGACTCGTCGATGCCGGTCGGCTTCGACAACCGCACGTACATCGCCTTCACCGTCGCCGAGCCCTCGGCCAACCCCGAGCGCCGCGTCCAACCAACGCCGCCCCACATCGACTACGACCAGTTCGGCTTGATCATGGCGTTCGCCCAGCCGGTCTACGACGAGCGCGACACCTTCATGGGGGTGTGGGCCATGGACGTGCCGCTCGTGGCCTTGTATCGCGACACCGACATCTCCGCCGGTCCGGAGAAGATCCCCTTCATCGTCGATCGCCAGGGCTTCATCATCGTCCACCCCGCGCTCGAGGCCTACGCCGACGAAGAAGCCGGCACCGAGCTCCGCTACGACTGGGCCCGGATCGATCCGCGCTTCGCCAAGCTGGACCTCGCCGAGCTCTTCGCGGCCGGGAGCGGCTGGCTGCGCCTCGGTGACGACCACGAGGGAGCCCCCCTGCTGTGCTACCAAGTCGTCCCGAGCCTCGACTGGCTCGTGTGTGCGCTCAGCGAGGGGCCTCGGCAAAAGGCCGCCCGAGGGTAGGCGGCATAGGAAGCGAATTCGAGGTGGACCCCCCGCGTTCCATCCCTCATGCTGACCTCGAACCTGCTTCAGGCGCGCCGCTCTTCCCCCCAGACGCGCACCTCGCAGCTTTACAGATTCCAATTACTCGGTGAAACGAGCTGCTCACCCGCGCAGCGGCGAGAGGGTGTTCACCCGAGCAGCGTCGAGGGCCCAAGGGCGAGCCGCATTGGGGCGGCCCAAGGGCGGCGCCTCGACGACGCCGCGTTCGCGCTGAAGATGGCGCGCGGCAAGGCCCGGAGCCTGGCCGAGCGCCACCCCGAGCGCTGGATCCTCGCCGCCGACCAGATCGCGGTGCTCCCCGGCCCGCCGCGGCGCCTGCTCGACAAGCCCGGGCACCCCGAGGTGGCGGTGGAGCACCTCATGGCGCTGTCGGGGCGCACCCACGACCTCACCACCGGGGTGGTGCTCTTGCACCCCGCCCGCGGCCGAGAGCACCACGCCATCGACCAGCAGCGGCTCACGCTGCGCGCCTTCGACCGGCAGGAGGCCGAGACCTACGTGCGCCGCCACCGGCCGCTCGAGTGCGCCGGCAGCCATCGCATCGAGGACGCCGGCATCAAGCTGTTCGAGCGCATCGAGGGGCAGGACTACACGGGGATCATGGGCCTGCCGCTCCTGGCCGTGGCACGGCTCTTGCGGGAGGTGGGGGTGCTGTAGGGGAGCGAGGGGTGCACCGCGGCGACCGCGAGTACTTCGACCTCTGGAAGTGCGGCTTCGACAACTGCAGGCGCAACTACGCCCGCCGCATCGACACCGCGTTCAACGACTTCATCGTGCAGGCGTTGTGGGACTACTAGCCGATATCCTCCACACTTCGTACCGCGCTCCCTCCCATGATGATCGTAGGGTGACCGGTCGGTCTCGAGTGCTGGGACTCTCGAACGCGATCACATGGGCGGCATCGGTGGATCCTGCACACATCGAAAGCCGACTCCGCTGCTTCCGTAGATGCTGGCAGGGGACGAAGCGCGGGAATAGGTCCGCAAATCCGCGAAGGCGACCGGAACGGTATACGCGCCCCCTCGCCCGATGTGCTCGGTCCCCATGACTGGACCGACTGGATTATCCGTGTCGAGGGGGTCGTATCCCGCGCCATACCAATCCGCTACCCACTCCGAGACGTTGCCCGACATGTCATGGGCTCCGTACGGCGACATCCCCATCGGCTTGCTCCCCACCGCCATCGTTGCCGAGGTTCCGCAGCCGTCGACTCCCATGTCGTCCTCGGCCACCACGTGAGCACAACTTGGCGACGGCATGTTTCCCCACGGGAAGTTGCGAGCATCATCCCCTCGCGCAGCCTTCTCCCACTCCGCCTCCGTTGGCAGTCTTCCGCCCGCCCATGCGCAGTACATCATCGCTTGATCCCAGACCACGCAGTTCACGGGATGGTCTCCGCGACCTGCGACGCCCCAGTTGCAATTGCCCCCCATGCTTGGCGATGAGCACGTCGCGCCATCCATGACGCACTGCGAGTATTCGTCCACCGTCACTTCCGTTTCGTCGATCCAGAATGCATCCACCTGTACCTGGCGCACTGGCATTGCGTCCGCAGGAAATACCATCGTTCCCATCGTGAACGTCCCATCCGGTACCTCCACCATTCCCTGGGTGGGACCACACCCCGAGGCGTCGAGCAGACACCCAAGACATGCCAGACCTGCGCCGGAGTATCCGAGTGACGCACACGTTGCTCCATTCAAATCACCACCGTCGCATTCCTCTCCTCCATTCACGACTCCATCGCCACATTGATTGGTGGGGCCGGTGGTGTCGCTCGACGATGCTCCCGTCGTGTCCCCCTGCGAGGTGGAGAAGGACGTGCTCGAGTCCGAGGACGTGCTCGGGTCCGAGGACGTGCTTGGGTCCGAGGACGTGCTTGGGTCCGAGGACGTGCTCGGGTCCGAGGACGTGCTCGGGTCCGAAGTCGTGCTCGAGCCCGAAGTCGTGCTCGAGTCAGTGTTCTCAGCCAGCGCCGGATTGTCGACCAAGCGGCACCCTGCCATCAGCAAGGGGCCAACGAACGACAACGCGCGGTTCGTCATGAGCAGCAAGGAGGCGAATTTGCAGTCGTTGTGGTCGGGACCCATCGCTGGGATCGAACAGCAATAATCGTGCCACTGACCGAGAGCAAGAGAGCACCCCAAGGCCTCGGCGCCCAGGGAGAGCTTGAAAGTGCGCTTGTTTGAATCTGAAAGCAGAGATGACCAGCGTCAGGAACGGTTGGCCTCGCCCAAGAAGACGTTGAGGGAGAAGCGAATGCTTCGGGAGGCGATCGCTCGGGCAGCCGAGGTGCCTGCCGAGCCTTGACGTTCTCGATCGGTCGTCGTCGCCCGTCCACATCGGCTCCACAGGTGCCCACCGCGCTCCCCAAGTTATGAGTCCCCCCCGGACCCCCCCGGGGGGCCTGCGGCCACGCGTAGGCCCTGCGACTCCCCGATCGGCTGGCGAGCTACGACGACGGCGACACGACATTTCTAAATTGGAGAGGGCACGACATTTCTACTTTGCCTTGACAACGAGCCCGTTCACCCGAGCAGCGGGGGAAGGGTGTTCACCCGAGCAGCGTCGAGGGCCCAAGGGCGAGCCGCATTGGGGCGGCCCAAGGGCGAGCCGCATTCGCGGCCCAAGGGCGGCCACGGCTGGTTCGCCTCCGTCGGGTCCGCCTGCGGATCTTCGCCCGGCAGCTCGAGCGTGAGGGCGGCTCGGTCAAACTCGAGATCCACGCAGAAGATCTCGCGGCCGCACGCGCGCTCTCCGGTGAGGAGATTGAAGTCCGCGAGATCGAGGCGCGGCAGCCAACACGGACTCCGACTGGGCGCCGAGCTCGACCGCTCGGCTGCCTTCATCGAGGCTCGCGCGGATGCGTGGGCAGCCACACGTGGGCAAGGACAGGGCGAAGGAGCACCCGGGTGGCACCGACCCACTGGATGCACTCCTCGGGATTCACGGCCACCCCGGCGTCGGCAATAGGGCCCAGCGGCGTGCCGCCACGACATCGTCTAAAGCCTCCCAGCGGTTCTCGGGCAGCGGGCGCGGGGCCAACCCTGGTGGC
>NZ_JAOVZF010000028.1 GCF_026337845.1 Paraliomyxa miuraensis
CGGCTGGAAGCTGCCGGGGCTGGCGAGCTCGGCCCCGATCATCGTGCGTCGGGTGCCGGAGTACGACCCCACCAAGACCCCCACCGTGGCGGTCCGCGATCCACACTGCGGTGGTCGCATGCTCGGAGCGTCCGACGGCGTGCCGCCCAGCCTCGAGGAGTATGCGGAAGCCGCGTGGGACGAGGACGCGCGGATCCTGCTGCCGTCGCCGCACTACGAGGCACAAGAAGCAGTGGTGGTGGGCGACGACCTC
>NZ_JAOVZF010000082.1 GCF_026337845.1 Paraliomyxa miuraensis
TCGCGGTGCTTGGCCACGAGCATGGTCAGGGGCCCGGGGGAGCCCGCAGCAGCGCCCGAGCTCGCCTTGGGCGCCTCGGTCGACGAGGAGGACCCCTGCGCCTGGTTCCGTTCGACGGTCTGCTTGGGGACCCACACGCGGGAGTACACCGCGCGCTGGACGTACTGCGGACCGCTCGTCCACCGCACGGCATGGTCGAAGCGAAGCTCCACGTGCTGCGACAGCGGCTTCTGCACGACGGCGCCGCCCTTGTCGGTGAGCACCCGGTCGCCCTTGCGCAGCACGGCCTGACTGCTGGGCATGTACCCGGCGGCATCGAGCACCTTGCGGTAGTGCGCGGTCTTGTGTCGGTTCTCCTCTGCAAACGTCTGCAACTGCGCGAGCCACTCGCCAGTGGCCGGGCCGCCCGGGTCGTGGCCGCGCCAGCCCGTCGGCACTTCGCCGGTGATCTTCACCTGGAGCTCGCGCGCCTCCTTGGCCAGCTCGACCACGCGCCGCAGGGCAAAGATCGGCTTCTCGTGTTGGGCGGCCCCATGCTCGGCGGCCTTGGCCTGGCGCCGGGCATCCTTCGCACCCTTGCTGGCTTCGATCGAGCGGCGCATCGAGGCATCGGCCCGCGCGAGATCCCTGCGGTGCCGGCCCTCGCTGTGGTGCCCAACGAGGATCGGCTGCCCAAAGGGGATCCGGTCGAGCACGGCGCGGTGCTTGCCGTACTCTGCCGCAGCCTCACCTTCGAGCCGGTCCGCTCGCTCTTCCAATCGCTCCGCGCGATCGAGGGCTCGCTCCTTGCGCTCCTCGACGACCTCGCCGAAGTCCCGCACGTCCTCGGGCCTCGGCTCCTGGTAGTCGACCCGCACGTTGGGCACCCCGGCGCCGCGCAGGCCCCGGGCGTACTCCTCCACCTGGTAGCGCGACAGGGCTCGATCCCGCGTCCGCGG
>NZ_JAOVZF010000078.1 GCF_026337845.1 Paraliomyxa miuraensis
CGATTCGGGACGGCTCTCTCGTCCCCCGGCCTCGAGCGGATCCGGACGTCGGGGTCAGGCGAACGAGACCCCTCCGATCTTTCGGCCCGCCGCGCGCAGCAGCGGCACCAAGCCCGCATTGGCCACGCCCTCGGCCGCTTGCACGACGATCTCGTCCTCGGAGAGGAACGCGAGCGCCGACGCACCGAACGCCAGGATGTGGTCGAGGCTCGCGGGCGTCCCCATCAGGGACTCGAGCGCCGGCTTCTTCTGGTAGAGCAGGCCCGTCAGCAGGGCCACCCCGGCGGTGGTGCCCATGCGGAGGACCCGGTACTCGACCAGCTTGGCCTCCTGGACCTGGGCGAGGGCCTTGGTGTCCTTCTTCTGGAGCACCTGCTTGAGCTCCGTCTTGGACATCTCGTCGTACTTGTCGATGTTCTTGTAGGGGTTGATGACCGCCAACTTCTGCATGCGTCGTCTCCTCGTGGATGTGCGGTCGATGATGACCGCGGGTACCGAGGCAGTGAGCCACGCAGATGTCCACTCGTCGAATCGACGGCGGGGCACTTCAACCGCGAAGAACGCGCTGAAACCCCGAATTTCGATTGCGAAACCTATTTGGAATCGATTCGGAATGGTTTCCGAATCGATTCGGAACCGCGGCAGTTATCGACTTCGAGGTCCGAGGGAGCGGGGATCGTCGACGGGG
>NZ_JAOVZF010000031.1 GCF_026337845.1 Paraliomyxa miuraensis
GCTGTCGGAGTCGAGCATCGTCGATCGGCCTCGGCCACTGTCCGTATCGGATACTTTCGAATCACATCTTTTCGCGCGTGCCCGACGTCGGCCCGAGGCGGATCGCCGCGAAACGCGGGAATTCGAGGAGATACGAGCCGTCGCCCAGGCTGATGCGCAGTGGCGGCCGCGAATTCGTGGGTAACGCGAGACCCGATACGTGGACTCTCGGCGATGATCGCTCGTGCGAGGGATTGCCCGATCCTGAATCGTAGGTCGCTGTCGGAT
>NZ_JAOVZF010000130.1 GCF_026337845.1 Paraliomyxa miuraensis
AGGAGCCGGATGCGGGAAATCCGCACGTCCGGATCTGTGGGGGGCCGGTCCCGGGAGTCATCCCGGGACCGGTCTACCCGACCACGTCTGCGCTCGAGCCCATCGGCGGCAACCTCGTGCGTACGATCCTGCTCCAGAACGGCCCGATCGCAGGATTCGGCGATACGCAGCTACTCTTGGTGCTTCGACACGAGCTCGGGCACATGATGGGCTTCGTCCACGAGGAGGTCAATCACCCGGGGTCGATGGGGAACGGCTGTAGCGATTCCGACCCTCGCCACCTGACGCCGATCGACCCTACCTCGGTGATGAGCACGCCCGGGTGCACGGGCTTCTCCGATGATGCCGAGCACCTCACACACTACGATCGCCTCTCGGCGTTCTTTCTTCAGCACACCCCTCGGGCTCGCTTCGAGACCAGAGCGCCCGCGCTCGGCTATCGATATGCTGGCGTCCTCGGCCAAGGCTCCGAGATACTCTGGCACGTCGAAGGCGCGACCGAAGGGATCCTGTGGCGACCGCAACTGGGACCCGACGGGATCACGTTCACGGCCGCGTCGTTCCCCTATTCCTCGCCGCAGCCGCCGCCAGCGGGAGGATGGTTCCCGAACGCGAGCGAGGTCGTGATTCCGCTGCAACTGTCCGATGACGCGACGACCTTCGACCTGCTTTTCTTCGGGCCTGGTCCCGACGTCACCGACCTCGCGGTCTTCAACTCCGGCCTCACCACCACCGCCTTCGAGTGGCCGCACGACTCGTTCGCGGTGCCCGTCATCGGGCGCTTCGACGGTCTGCACCTCGACCGCGATGTCGTCTATCTCTACCGGCCCGGCAACGAAGCCGATACCGCGGTCGCGGCCGCGAGCAATGCCATCAAGGAGTGGGCCGACGTGCCGCAGCAGTCCGACTTCGCGTATCCGCTCGCGGCTCCCTACCGTGGAGCCGGACGCCCCGACGACATCGTGTGGTTCGAGCCCCAGGCGGGCCGCGTGACCACGTGGCGGCTCGACGATGAGACGTTCGAGGTGGTCGAGACGTCCAGGAAGCCACAAGGCGAGCTCGGGCTGGTACCCGGCGAGAACATCCCCGCGATCGGAGACTTCAATGGCGATGGCCGAGCCGATATCATGTGGCAAGGAGTCTCCAACCTTCCGGCCGGCTTCCTCGACATCGAGGACGTACTGTGGCTCTCGACGAGCACCGCGACCCGGCTCGGCTTCGCCACGATCCCCAAGCGGGTGGGTCACAGCTTCAGACCGTTCGTGGGTGACTTCGACGGCGACGGCATCGACGACATCTTTTGGCACCGCAGCTGGGGTCTGACCTCAGAAGGCGCGTCGGCATGGGCAACGGGCCCGAGCTACGTGTGGTACCATGATCAAGCGGGCGGGCACGAGGCCAAGCCGTTCTCGCTCGAGGGAGACTACAGCCCCTATGTGGGCGACTTCGACGCCGATGGCTGCCACGACGTGGCATGGTTCGATGCCGTCGGCGACATGCTGCACGTGTGGCGCTGCATGCCCGGAGAGAGGGACTTCGATTGCGGGGTCACCATGCCAACGCCGCCCGACCACGCGCCCGTGGGGATGCACTGGGGGTTCTGAGATGCTACGGTGGCTCTACGACGCCAACCAACGGGAGGGAACGGGGTGGGGTTCATGTCCAAGACCATCACGATCGTGGCCCTTGTAATCACCTTCGCGGGCTGCGGTCCCGAGATCGACGACGACCCACCGGGGACACTCGAATACGAAGACCCTTTCGCACGATACTATAGGCTCGAACGGCGTGTCGACATCGTGGCGAAGGATCCCATGCTTGCCCGTTCAGGATGTGGATTCCTAACCGACCGAGCCTACGACGATCTCATGAACACGATCGATGCGCTCGATCCCAGCGTAGACTACGGCGTGCACCCAGAGTGCTCACAAACTGCTCCTCCGGCGGACGACTGGTTCTACATCGAGGGTTTCACGCACAGCCCCTTCCTCTGCGCGTGGTACTGCTGTCATCCCGATCTCATCCGGGCTGCAACGGTCTACTTCGTCGTAGGAAGCAACCTCTTCGATCAAAGGCCCAACATCGACGGCGAGCCCTACGTCGCCCTCGAGCCGGATATGCCGTGCCCGGAGTGACACTTGCGGTCGTGGGACGGGATCGTGCGCGGCGACATGTTGCACTTGTGGAGTTGCATGTCCGGCGCGAGGGGGTGGGGCTCATGTACAAGACCATCACGATCTTGGCCCTTGCGATCATCTTCGCCGGCTGCGGCCCCGAGACGCCCGACGAGGACGATGAGCCGCCGGGCACGCTCGAGTACGAGATCCCCGAAGCTCGGTTCTACCGGCTCGATCGCCGCCTCGACATCGTTGGCGTGGACCCCTCGGTCGACCGCTCGGGCTGCGGGTTCTTGACCGATCGTGCCTACGAAGACCTCACCGGCACGCTCGAAGGACTCGATCCGAATGCGGAGTACAGGCGATCCGACTGTGAGTACAGTCCCAACGGGTTGCTGTACATCGAGGGCTTCGCGAATAGCCCCTTCGATTGCAATTGGTACTGCTGCCATAGCGAGATCCTTCCCATGGTAGTCGTGTACTGGTCCGCATTGAACAACATCTACGGTCAAAGGCCCAGCATCAACGGCGAGCCCTACGTCGCCCTCGAGCCGGACATGCCGTGCCCGGAGTGACACTTGCGGTCGTGGGACGGGATCGTGCGCGACGATACGCTTCACGTGTGGCGCTACACGCCCGGCGCGAGGGGGTGGGGCTCAAATACGAGACCATCACGATCTTGGCCCTTGCGATCATCTTCGCCGGCTGCGGCCCCGAGACGCCCGAGGATGAGCCGCCGGGCACGCTCGAGTACGAGATCCCCGAAGCTCGGTTCTACCGGCTCGATCGCCGCCTCGACATCGTTGGCGTGGACCCCTCGGTCGACCGCTCGGGCTGCGGGTTCTTGACCGATCGTGCCTACGAAGACCTCACCGGCACGCTCGAAGGACTCGATCCGAATGCGGAGTACAGGCGATCCGACTGTGAGTACAGTCCCAACGGGTTGCTGTACATCGAGGGCTTCGCGAATGGCCCCTTTGCCTGCAGTTGGTACTGCTGCCATAGCGAGCTACTTCCCATGGTAATCGTGTACTGGGCCGCGGGAAGCAGCCTCTATGGCCCAGATCCGAACATCGACGGCGAGCCCTACGTCGCCCTTGAGCCGGACATGCCGTGCCCGGAGTGACACTTGCGGTCGTGGGACGGGATCGTGCGCGGAAGCCCTTGATCATGAACTCGCGCAGGGTCTTGGTCGCCCAGATGCGGAATTGGGTGGCCTGATGGCTGTTGACGCGGTAACCGACGGCGATGATGGCGTCGAGGTTGTAGAAGGTCGTATCGAGCTCGCCAGACTCGAAGACTCTCTCGAAGTGCTTGCTCATCGGGGCGTGCACCGATGCAAGCGCACGCGAATCAGCCCTCAGTACACCACCACCCCGTCATCCACCACCCCCACCCCGTGCTCATCGACGCACCGCCTCCGACCAACCCCCCCGGTCCAGCGCAGCTCCGCCACCCGAAAGCAGTCCTCCCGCTCGTGCCGGATCACCACCAGCGGATTGCCATCCGGCGGCCCGCAGCGCCGGCCGGGGCACCGAGCACGCGGGCGCTCGGTCCACATCGCCACGCCCGGCTCGCCGCCCAGCCGCTCGGCTGCCGCCGCACAGGCGGCATCGGTCCCTTGCACGTGCACGAGCGACACGGGCTGCTCGCGGTCGTCTCGCGCCTCCTCGACCGCACGCCGCAGGACCACCTCGCAGGCCCCCACGATCTCCTTCGCGGGCGGCTCGACATCCCGCGCGGCCCGGCACCCCGCGCTCGCCCACGTCGCCAGCGCCACCACCATCCCGGCCCCGACCCCGGCCCCGCCCCATCGCACCGCGAGCGTCATCCGGCTCAATCCCCGAGCCGATACGCACGGTGCTTGCCCGCCGCGAACGTGCGCGGGTACACGAATCGATAGTGCGACGGACTGTCGAGCCCCCGGTTCTCGAGGTAGTCGAGCGCCCACAGGGCATGCTCGCGAGCCGCCCGGGGCAGCCGCGCCAAGATCGCAGCAAAGGCCTCGTCGCCGTAGCCGCGCATGATCGAGTCCACGGTGGATGCGTGGATGTCGAGCACGGGACCCTCGATCCGAAGCCCCACGAGCTTGCCCGCCGCCTTCTCGCTGCTGACCGCCTTGGCCACGAGCGCTCGGTAGTCCTGGCCGAACCACGTGCGTACCTGCGTGGGCAAGGGGTCCTCGTCGGTGCCCGCTGCGTGGAGCCGAGCGAGCGCCTCGAGCAGCTCGGGCTGCGGCTCGCTCGATCCGAGCGCTTCCGGCCGCTGCGTCCCGCCCCGGAGACGACATGCGCCCGCACTGTCCCAGCCGCGCTTCGACGAGCCCTGCCACACCTCGCGCCCGTCGAGCTCGTCACCGGGGTGCGCAGCAACGACCATGCGGCAGGCCTTCTCGATGCCCTCGAGCCCGCCCACGATCGCCTGTTGCTCGAGCTCCACGCAGGCCTCGGCCCGCGCACGGCAGGACGTGCCCGAGGTGCCGTCGCGCTCGGTGCAGGCGCACCACCACGCGCGCACGACATCCACTGGGGGCTTGCCGGGCGGCGACGGATCGAGCGCAAACGTCTTCGGATGGGTCTGCCGGTAGTGCCGGGGGTCGTCGATCTCGGTCAGCTGGATCGACCAGTCGATGTGTTCGAGCACCAGTGAGATCGTCGACCGGGACTGCGCGGCGAGCACCCGCGCGAAGGCCTCGTCGCCGAAGCCGAGCAGCAGGCTCTCGAGGTTGGGTCCGTGGACCTCGGCGCCGGCACCATCGAGCCGTAGCCCCATCAACACCGCGAGCGCAGCCTCGTCGCCCTTGGTGGCCGCGAGCATCTGCTCGACGTAGTCCACCTTGTGCCAGCGCCGGGCCTGCGAGACCTCGTCGCTCCGCCTGATGCGAGACGTGCCTTCGCCGTACTCCCTGGCGAGGGACTCGAGCTGCTCGGGATGCGGCTCGGGAGTCGGCGGTGGTGGCGGCTCCTCGGGCGGAGGCAAGGGCATGAGCGAGCCGTAGTCCTCCGGTAGCAGACACCCGTGGCGATGCGTCCGCACGAGCGGATCGCCGTCCGCATCCCAGCGCTCGGGCCACCCCGCGGCCCGGCGGGGTTCACCATGGATTCGCTTGCATCGCATGGTGAGGCTGTTGGCCACGATGGTCTCGGTGCCGGTCCTCGCCTCGCGCTCGCGCTCGAGGCACGCCGCCTTGCGGGCCCAGCAGGTCATGAGCTCGCTCGACCCCTCCTCGCCGCCGTGCTCCGAGTCGCACGCACACCACCAGGTGAGCTCGGGCGCGGGCGCCAGCTCGACCGGTGCCTCGGGGGCGACCGCGGCCTCGACCTCGGGAGCGGCCTCGGGCTCCTGCTGCGCCGGCTCGGGCGGATCCGCCTCGATCTCGGGCGAAGCCTCGACCCCCACGGACGGCGCTGCCGGCTGTGCCTCGGCCTCCGACCCCGAGCCCTTGCACGCGGCGAGCATGCATCCCACCAACAGCAATCGTGATCGCATGTTCGACCCCTGCGGCCGAGCATACACCCACCGCGCGCTCAGCCGGCGTCGGCACGCGCGTCGGCACGCGTCTGGGCGGTGCGCTGGAGGTCGGCCGCGAAGGCATCGAACGCGGGGCGAAAGTCGGGGAGCTTGCCCTCGATCATGCCCATCATCGAACCGGTGAAGACCTCGGCCATGCGAAACTCGGTGGCGCCGTCGCCGCGAGGCGTGAGGGTGAACGTTCGAACGCCCTTGAACGCCTTCCCGCCGTCCTCCCACACGAGCGTGCGGTTCTCGTCGAACGTGCTGACGGTGAGCTCGAACGTGCGCTCGGGATCGATCGTCGCACGCAGCTCGATCTCCTCTCCGGCTGCGATCGTCCCGTCGATCGAGATCACCGTGGAATTCCACTGCGGGTAGCCACCAGCGTCGGTCAGCAGCGCCCACAGCACCTCGGGCTCCGCTGCGATCGTGGCTCCCACGCGATACTCGAGGTAGCGCTGGCCATCGAGCACGACGGCCGGCTCGTCGAGCGCGATGGGTTCTTGGGCCTCGGGCGGAGGGGCCGATGCACAGGCCCCGGTCAGAGCAGTGAGGGCGAAGGCGACGATTCCCTGGATTGCAGTGGCTGCGTTCACGCAATGGGTCTACGATTGTTATCGAAGATGGGGTAGTGCTCATCTCGAAAAGACATCGTTGCCAGGATGATAACAGTGAGCCTCTCCACGCTGAGCATCGACCTCAACGACGTGGTGGTCTTCACCGAGGTGGTGACCCAGGGCAGCTTCACGGCGGCGGGCAGGAAGCTCGGGTTGCCCACGTCGGCGATCAGTCGGCGGATCGGCCGGCTCGAGGAGCAGCTCGGGTTTCGTCTGCTCCACCGCACCACGCGGAGCGTGGGGCTCACCGATGCGGGGCGCGTCTATTACGAGCGAACCGCTCGCATCACGCACGACGTGGAGGAAGCGGCGCGGGCCGTGAGCGAGTTCCGAGCGACGCCCTCGGGTCTGGTGCGCGTGACGGCGCCGCCGGACGACGGCGGCGTGATCTGGGCGATGCTCTCGGGCTTCGTGCGTGATCACCCAGAGGTGGAGCTCGAGCTCCTGCACACGCTCGAGAAGGTGGACATCATCGAGCGGGGCATCGACGTGGCGCTGCGCGGCGGAGCGCCGCCCGACTCGACCCAGCTGCGCGCGTACAAGCTCGTGGACTCCCATGTCGTGCTGGTGGCGAGCCCCGACTACCTCTCGCGCCGCGGTACCCCACAGCGGCCCGAGCAGCTCGCCGGGCACGACTGCATCGCCATGGACAATTGGGTGCCCAATGCGATCCGCACGCTGCTGGGGCCCGATGGCCCGGTCAAGGTGGACTTTCGCAACCGTGTGCGCAGCAACAGCCAAGAGACCGCCCGCAAGGCGGCGCTCGACGGGTTCGGCATTGCGCCCCTCGTGGCGTTCACCTGCTGGAAGGAGCTCAAGTCGGGGGCGCTGGTGGAGGTGCTGCCCGGGGCGCTGCCCATGCCCGCGCCGATGTGGGCGGTGTATCCGGCCTCGCGCAGTCGCAGCGCGGCCACGCGAGCGCTGGTGGATCACCTGGCGCGCACCGTGCCGGCTCTGGCTCGAGACGTGTGAGCGGGAGCCGGCTCACCCTTGGTCCACGGCGCGCTCCGCATGCCGCCGGCACCACTCGTACATCGCCACCGCCGCGGCCGCGCTCGCGTTGATCGATCGCGTCGACCCGAACTGCGGAATCGAGAGCACGGCAGCCACCGCTCGCCGTGCCTCTTCGCTGAGCCCGGGCCCCTCCTGCCCCAGCAGCAGCACGCATGCGCGCGGCAGCACGGCGCGATCGATCGGCCGCGCCCCGGGCAGGTTGTCGACCCCCAGCACCGGCAGCCCGGCCGCCTCGGCCCACGCCGCCAGCTCGGCCACCGACTCGTGGTGATGCACGTGCTGGTACCGCTCGGTCATCATCGCGCCTCGTCGATTCCAGCGTCGGCGTCCCACGATGTGCACCGCCGCGGCCATGAACGCGTTCGCGCTGCGGACCACCGCGCCGATGTTCGGGTCGCGGGTCCAGTTCTCCACCGCAACGTGGAAGGGATGACGCCGGCGGTCGAGATCGGCCACGATCGCCTCGACCCGCCAGTAGCGATAGCGGTCGAGCACGTTGCGCCGGTCGCCGTGGGCGAGCAGCTCGGGATCGAGGCGAGGATCGTCGGGCCACGGCCGTGGATGCGGGCCCACCCCGGGCACGCGCTCGTCCGGCTCGCCCGGCCCGTCGGGCTCGCTCGCCCCGGCGATGGGCTCGCGCTCGCTCACCGGCCGCGCCGTAGCTCCTCCTGGATCACCTGCTCGAAGTCCGCCAGCGGCCGGGCGCCGCTGAGCAGCCGGCCATTGACGAGGAAGCCGGGGGTGCCGCGTACGTCGTTGGCCGAGCACGCGGCGCTCTGCGCCGCCACCTCGGCCGCGACCGCCTCGCTCTGGAACGCCTTGCGCCACTTCTTGACGTCGACGCCCGCCTTGCGCGCGAGCTTCTCGAGATCCGCATCGGTGCGCTTCTTCTGGTTGTCGAACAACAGGTCGTGCATCTTCCAGAACTTGCCCTGTGCGTGGGCAGCCGTGGCCGCCCGCGCGGCCGGCTCGGCCCCCTTGTGGAACGGGAGCGGAAGGTGGCGGTAGAACAGCGCCACGTCGTCGGGGTGGTCGGCCAGCAGCTCGTCGAGGGTGGATCGCACCCGACTGCAGAACGGGCAGTCGAAGTCGGAGCACACGACGATCGTCACCCTGGGATCGGCGGCTCCGCGGCGAGGCAGCCCGGCGGTGCTCACCTCGCGGCGCACGTCGTCGGCGATCTGGTCCGGTCGTGCCGATGGCTTGGCGCCGGCGGCCTCCATGAGCGCCGCATGCATGAAGTGCGCGTAGAGATGGGCCCGCTGCGCACCGGCATCCATCATGCGCCCCGCGAGCTCGAGCTCGGACTGGATCTCCTGTCGCAGCTCGGGCAGCGGGCGGGCGCCGGAGAGCATGCGACCGTTGATGAACATGGCCGGGGTCCCGCGCATGCCCAGGCGCGTGGACTGGCCCACGTCGGCGTCGACTGCAGCGGCGATCGAGGAATCCTCGAGGTCGGCCTCGAAGCGGCGCAGGTCGAAGCCGAGTCGGCCGGCGGTGTCGAGTACGGACGCGCGATCGAGTCGATGCTGGTCCTCGAACAGCGCGTCGTGCATGGCCCAGAACCGACCCTGCCGTCCCGCGGCGATGGCCGCGGTGGCGGCGAAGCGAGCGTCCTTGTGCATGGCCAGCGGGTGGTGCTTGAACACCACGCGCAAGTCCTCGGGGTAGAGCTCGACCAGCTCGTAGAGCGAGGGCAGGAGCCGCTTGCTGTAGGGACACTGGTAGTCGAGGAACGCCACGATGGTCACGGTGGGCCGCTCGGCGCCGAGCCATGGATCGCCTGCGCCATACTCGGCTCGCATG
Organism: Paraliomyxa miuraensis; assembly: GCF_026337845.1. GTDB lineage: Bacteria > Myxococcota_A > Polyangia > Nannocystales > Nannocystaceae > Paraliomyxa > Paraliomyxa miuraensis. The sequence continues at coordinate 9,068 of NZ_JAOVZF010000130.1, forward strand.
CGCTCGCCCGTGACCAGCTCGTCGTAGGCTCCGTCGACCTCCTGGGCGAACATCCGCGGCGAGGCCTCGGCTTGCGGCGCCGCTGCGGTCGCGACCGCCGGCTCCGGCGAGGGCTCGTTGGTCGCTTCCACGTAGTCCGAGCCGCGGGCGGGATCGGCCGAGGTCACGGCGACCGGCGCGGGTCGGCAGGCCAGCACGGACCCGAGGCTCCATGCGAGCAGGATGGACGGCAGACCCCACGGGGAACGGCGAGACGAGGGCATCGCGCCTACGCTAGCGAGCAGCGCTCCCGGGCTCAACCGCGGTCATGGGCGCGAATCCGGGCCCGCGGTGGCGGAATGGGCCAGGGCCGGCGATCGTAGGGCTCGAGGTCACCATGAAGCACGACGTCCTCCCCCCGTGGATCGCTCTTCTCGGGTCGCTGCTCGCGGTGGCCTGCACCGACGGCGGGGCGCCGGTCGAGGCCGCGCGAAGGTCGGAGGCAGAGGCCGAGGCCAAGGCGGAAGCCGAGGCGGAGGCCAGGGCCAAGGCGGAAGCCGAGGCGGAGGCAGAGGCCGCGCGAAGGGCCGAGGCGGAGGCAGATGCGAGGGCCAAGGCCGAAGAAGCCGCGAAGGCCGAGGCCAACGTGGAGCCCGAGATCGGGCCCGCGCGCACGAAGGTCGAGCTCTCGAAGGTCTACTGGGCCGAGCTGTCGTACGGCCATCGCACCGTGGTCGACGTGATCGATGCCACCGGCCCGACCGGGAGCGACGACCTCGCCATCCTCGCGTTCGCCGAGCAGGAATTCGACGGCATCGAGAGCACGCTGCCTTCGGAGGTCGAGCTGCCGGTGGGCTTTGCTCGTGAGGACGAGTGGCTCGTGGCCACCCCGGCCGGCCAGCGGCGCGGCAAGGTCACGGGGTTCGGCGTGGGGACGGGAGCCAGCGAGCTGCACTTCGTGGTGGCCCTCGACCTCGAGGACGTGCAGGGCCTGGCCATGCGAGCCCGCGACTACGAAGGCATGCTCCCGCCCCTGCGCAAGGCCGAGAAGGTCGAGCTCGGCACGCCGGAGGGCAAGGCGCTGCTGGAGGCGATCCGCCCCGCGGTGGCGGGGCTGGCCACCGACGAGGACTGTCGACGCGCGCTCGAGCGGAAGGCATTCGGCAAGCGCAACGCTCGGGCCGTGCAGGGGCGGTTCCCTCGGGGGTTCACCCATGTGGTGGCCATCGAGGTGCCGCTGCGCCCGTCTCCCGACGGTGCCCCGGTCGAGCACGTGGCCGCGTTGGTGCTGGCCGATGCCACCGGTCGGGTCGAGGCCGTGCATGGTCCTGGCCCGACCCTGGATTCCTACGCGATACGCTACCTGGTCGATCTCGAGGGGGACGGCCATGAAGAGGTCGTCTACGACAGCTCGTACTACGAGGGCGACTATCGCCTGCTGTTGGGCTGGGACGCGGATGGCAAGCCGGTGCACCGTACCCTCACGGGTGACGGGGCCTGACCAGGGGAGGGTCCCGGCGCGCGCCGAAGGCAGAGCGCCGGCCCGTCGCGTCGTCCTGGTGGTTCGGGCTATGCTCCCCGCCCCATGGAGCGCCAGGAGATCCTCGACAAGCACCAAGAGTTCCTGTTCCCTTGCGTGGCGAACTACTACGAGGAGCCGGTGGTCCTGACCGAGGGCCGGGGCTGCCAGGTTCGCGACGTCGACGGGCACGAGTACCTCGACTTCTTCGGCGGCATCCTCACCGTCTCGCTCGGGCACTGCCAGCCCGAGGTGGTGGAGGCGATTGCCGAGCAGTCGCGCCGGCTGGGCCATACCTCCACGCTCTATCCCACCGAGGGCCTGGTGCGCGCGGCCGAGCGCCTGGCGAAGATGACCCCGGGCCAGCTCAAGCAGAGCTTCTTCTCCAACTCCGGCACCGAGGCCGACGAGACCGCAATCCAGCTCGCCAAGGTCCATACCGGTCGCCACGAGATCATCGCCCTGCGCCACGCGTACTCGGGACGCTCGGCGCTGGCGCTCAGCGTCACCGCGCACAGCAACTGGCGCCCGCTTCCGGCCGCGATCGCGGGGGTGGTGCACGGCCACCCCGCCTACTGCTACCGCTGCCCGTTTGGTCTGTCCTACCCCAGCTGCGAGGTGCGGTGCGCCCACGACCTCGAGGAGCTGATCCAGACCTGCACCACCGGCGCCCCCGCGGCGTTCATGGCCGAGCCGATCCAGGGCGTGGGTGGGTTCATCGTGCCGCCGCCCGAGTACTTCCAGATCGCGGTGGGCATCGTTCGCAAGTACGGCGGTGTGTTCATCTGCGACGAGGTGCAGACCGGCTTCGGCCGCACCGGTGGCAAGTGGTTCGGCATCGAGCACTGGGGCGTGGAGCCCGAGATCATGACCTTCGCCAAGGGCATCGCCAACGGCATGCCCGTGGGGGCGACCATCGCCAGGCCGGAGATCGCCGCGTCGCTTCGGGGCCTGTCGCTCTCGACCTATGGCGGCAACCCGGTGTCGATGGCCGCCACCAACGCCACGTTCGACGTGATGGAGCAGCACGACATCCCCCGCCGCGCCGAGCGCCTCGGTGCCGTGCTGCGCGAGCGGCTCGAGGCGGCGCGTGAGCGCCACGCCTTCATCGGCGACGTGCGCGGCATGGGACTGATGCAGGCGCTCGAGCTGGTGGAGGACCGGGGCACCAAGGAGCCATCGCCGGGCAAGGCGGCGCAGCTGATGGAGGCGGCCAAGCGCGAGGGCTTGTTGCTCGGCAAGGGCGGACGCTGGGGCAACGTGCTGCGGATCGCCCCGCCCATGCTCATCGACGACGATGCACTTCGAGAGGGCTGCGATCGCCTCGACCGCGCGCTGGCGGCGGTGAAGTAGGCCGGCTCAATCCTTGGCGCGGGCCACCCACGCTCGCTTGCCATCGAACACCGCGGCCAGCTCGATGATCGGGCTGGCTCCGCGCTCGCGCAGCTCGGTGGAGTAGTCGCGCTCGCGGATCTGGTGCAGCGCGTCATCGAGAGCCGCGCTCGGGGTCTCGCCGTGCTCGACGTCGATCGTCTTCAGCTCGAGCACCACCCCCGGCCGGCCCGGGCTGCGCGGCAGCACCATCACGTCGTAGCGCCCATACCCCGACTCGCGGTTGCTCCGGACCTCGTGGTCGGGCTGCAGGCCCACCAAGAGCCCCACGATGAAGCCATGGATCACGCGCTCGGGCTCGCGGCCCCCGGTGTCGTGATACGAGAGGCTCACCTTCATCATGTGGGAGAGGTAGCGCTCGAGCGTGCGCGTGTCGCCGCGGAGGAGCGCCTGTAGGAGTGCCTGGAGCTCGGAGGAGCCGCCCACCTGCTCGCTCATCCAGCTCTGCACCATGGCGTTGAGGGCCGCACGAACCTCCCGGTTGGGGAGGTCCAGCCGCGCCCATTGCAGATCGAGCGCATCGGTATAGAGCTCGCGCGCCCGGAGGTACCCCGTGAACAACAAGAAGCTCCACACCGCGTCCGGCTTGGTCTCGATCTCGCGCAGTACGATGTGTTCGTCGATCGGCTTGTCGACGGTGCCCCCCGCCAGCAGCATCTCGAGCTCGGTGCGCAGGCCCCGGGGTCCCGTGGCGAGCAGATCGTAGACGAGCTCGTTGGAGCTGGTCGTGATCCAGTAGGGCCGGAACTTGCGATCCGCGCTGTCGAGGAAGGAGAGCACCGACCACGGGTTGTAGAGCTTCTGCTCCCCGAAGCGGTAGCCATCGTACCACTCGCGGATCCCCCCGAGCGCCTCGGGGGAGCCGGCGAGCGCGGCGAGCTCGGCCACTTCGGGCTCGGTGAAGCCGAACGCAGTGGCGAATTCGGGCCGAAGGATCGAGTAGACCGCAAGGTTGTTGAGCCCCGAGAAGATGCTCTCCTTGGCGACGCGCAAGATTCCGGTGAGCACGCCCTTGAAGAGGTACGGGTTGTCCTTGAGACCGCCCGACAAGAGACTGCGCAGGTGGCCCACGGCCTGCTCGTAGTAGCGGCCGTAGTAGGCCGCGTGCAGCGGGGTGTCGTACTCGTCGATCAGGATCACGACGCGTTCGCCGTGATGGAGCGCAAGCCAGCGAGACAGGTCGCGAAGCGCGGTCGCGCCCTGGGCCACGGTTGCCTTCTCGCGGAGGATCGCGGTGAACGTCTCGCGTTCGTGGGGCTGCAGGACGTCGCTGTCGAGCAAGTAGACGTGCTCGCGGTAGACCCCTGCGAGCACGTTGGACATGCGCTCGACGCACGACTCCCAGGACAGCTCCTTGACGTCCTTGAAGGTCAGGAACATGACCGGGTAGCGCTGTGCGTGGAGCCGTGCGATCTCCGAGCCTTCGACCGCGAGGCCCGCGAACGACCCGCTGCGATCCTCCCCCCTGCTGCCCGGGGGAGTTCGATCGAGGTAGTAGCGCAGCATCGAGAGGTTGAGCGTCTTGCCGAAGCGTCGCGGTCGCGGCAGCAGGAGTACCTGTGCGCTGGCCTCGAGCACGTCGACGATGAACGCGGACTTGTCGACATAGGCGCAGCCCTGCTCTCGCAGCACGCGAAAGTCCGATTGGCCGATCGGAAGGCGGAGCGCCGGTCGATCCACGCCCGAACTCTACCCCAAGCGTGCGCTACCGCGAAGGAGCTACCGCGGCCGTCCCGTCGAGCCCCACGCGCCATGTTGCGATCTCCTGGACCACTGGTGCATTGGGGTCCGCGGCCTTGGCTTCCGCTTCCGCCGCCGTGGCGAGCTCGAGCGCTCGCGCTCGATCATCGGGTCGATGCTCGGCCAGCGCCTTGGCCAGCGCGAAGCGCCGAGCCGCGCGCTCGAGCGCCGGACGCTCGAGCGCCTCGGCCATCGCGAGCGCGTCCTCGAGGTCGCGCACGCCGTCGTCGACTCGCCCGGCGGCCAGCTCGATTCCCGCACGCAGACCCAGCACGTCGAGCACGTCGGGGTGCTGCTCGCCCCGGGTCCGTCGTAGCTGCGCCAGCGCCTGGTCGGCATGCTCGGCGGCCATGCGCAGATCACCGCGCCCTTCGGCGATGCTGGCCAGCACCCGCAGCGCCGCTCCCACCCCGGGGTGGTCGTCACCCGACCGCGCGCGCCGTAGCTCGAGCGAGCGCTTGGCGTGTGCCTCGGCTTGGTCGAGCCGCCCCTGGTCCATCAGCACCACCGCGAGGTTGTTGGTGAGGTCGGCCACGGCCGGGTGATCGGGACCGTGCGCGCGGATCGAGGCCTGCAGCGCCTCTTCGAATTTGGCCACGCACGGCTCGCCCCGACCCTGCGAGTAGCACACGGCCGCGAGCGCATTGAGGAGGTTGGGGTACTCGGGATGATCGAGGCCATGCGAGGCGAGGAACAGCTCGGTCGCGCGCTGATAGTCGTGCTCGGCTGCTTCGAGCTGTCCCGCCGCGTAGTGGGCGTTGCCAAGGGCGCGGTGAGCCACCCCCGTGCTCGCGTGCTCGGGCCCATGGCGCACGATCGACAGCTCCAGGGCCTCCTGGCACAGGGGCATGGCCCCCGTTGGATCGCCCTTGTCGGAGCGCATGAAGCACAGCGACTGGTCGAGGTCGATCGTGTCGTTCATGTCGCGCCCGCGGCGACGCACGGCAGCGCCGGCCAGTCGACCCCAGCGCTCGGCTTCGTCGTAGCGCGACAGGTTCACCCCGACGAACGAGATCAGGTCGGTCGTCGCGCGCACCAGCACCTCGTCGTGCCCGGCGGCCACCGCCTCGTCCACCGCGGTGTAGAGCTGCTCGAGCGCTTCCTCCTCGTGCCCCACGTTGGCGGCCACCTGTCCCATGGTCAGGGCCGCCTCGGCCCGCAGCGGCGCGTAGTCGAGCTCGGCGGCCCGGGCCACCACCGCGCGGGCCTCCGCCAGCCCGACCTCGGCTCGGCCGGTCAGCCCCAGCGCGTTGGCCCGCGCCAGGCGACCGCGCAGCGTCTCGACCTCGGCCTCCATCGACGGCTCGGGAGGACTGTAGGCGGCCATCAATGCCTCGGGACGGGCACACTCGTCGAGCGAGGGCAGGGCCATCACCGCCCCCACCGAGCGTGCGATCACGTCGCGGTCGCCGGCTGCCAGCAGCTCGGTGGTGGCGTCGAGTGCCAGGCGTCGGCGGTCGAGACAGGCCATGCGGCGATCGAGCAGCTCGCTCGATTGCTCGTGTCGAACGTGGGTGGCCTCGCAAGCATCGCGATGGCCCTCGATCCAGCGCGTGGTGTAGGCGTCGAGCTCGTGCTCCACCGTTTGCTGGCTGGTGGCGGCGAACTCGGCCTCCACGGCGCCGAACGCCGCGGCCACCGCCTCGCGACGTGCATCGCCCCAGGCGGTGGCCAGCCGCTGCCGTCCCCCGCCGCAGGGATCCTCGCTCCCACCTCCCGACCACCACGCCGTCGCGCCCGACAGCGTGGCGATCGCGAGCGTGCCCAGGCCCGCCGCGAGCATGCGGCGACGGGTTCGGCCCGGATCACGATCGATCGCGGCCAGCAGGGCCTCCATCGACTCGAAGCGCTCGTCGGGCCGCAGCGACAGCCCTCGTCGAAGCGCACGCCGCAAGAACGCCGGCACGTCGCGGGGCGGCGGCTCTCGCAGCTCCCCCTTGCACACCGCCATGGCCAGCTGGGCTCGGTTGTCCCCGCGGAACGGTCGCTCGTCGTAGAGCGCCTCCCACAGGGTCACGCAGAACGCGAACTGATCGGTGCGGGCGTCGGTGGCCTGCCCGCGGTACTGCTCGGGCGCCATGTAGGCGGGCGTGCCCGTCAGCGCTCCGGTCGCGGTCAAGCGGATCGACGTGCTGTCCCGTGGCAGCCACTCGGGCTCGAGCGGCAGCTGTAGCCGCTCGCTGCCCTCGCTCATCGAGCGAGCCAGGCCAAAGTCGAGCACGCGCACCCGACCATCCCGACCCAGCAGCATGTTCTCGGGCTTGAAGTCGCGGTGCACCAGCCCCTGCTCGTGCGCGGCCGCCAGGCCCTTGCCGGCCTGCACCAGCACCTCCACCACCTCTCGCCACGAGCGCCGGGCTTGCTTGCGCCACTGCTTGAAGGTCGGCCCGTCGACGAACTCCATGGCCACGAACGTGCGGTGCTGGAACGTGCCGACCTCGTGCACGGCGACCACGTTGGGGTGCGCGAGCTTGGCCATCGCTTGCGCCTCGCGCAGCAGCCGGGCCTGGCCCTTGCTCTCCTTGGTCTCGGGATCGGGTCCGTGGTGGGCGTGCAGGAGCTTGATGGCCACGCGTCGATCGAGATCGCGATCGTAGGCGGCGTACACCACCCCCATGCCGCCCGAGCCCACGCGCTCGAGGATCACGTAGCGACCGACCGACTCGCCGCGCGGCAGCACCTGCTCCGATCGGCGCGCGCTCGGCAGCTCGTCGTCGACCCACGTGGCGGCGCTGCCCAGGAGCTCGGCCAGCGGCTCCGGCGACTGCGAGGTGGGGCTGGTGATGGCGCTCGAGGACACCGGCGCGGATGATAACGCCCTCGCGATGGGGCGGCGCGCGCCCGGTGGTTCGCGGACGGGCCGCTGGGCAGGTCGCTTCCGCTCGCTGGTCTCGGCCGGTGTCGGCTTGACGGTGCAGGGCTCGAGCGGCACGCTCGTTGCCCGATGGGGGTGGTGAGCAAGAGGCGGCGGGTGACCTCGAGCGGAGCGCTCGTGGTCCTCGGCGTGGCCCAGGCCTCGTGCATGGGATCCTCGGGTCGGGTCGGACGCGTCGAACGAGCGCTCCAGGAGCGCATCGAGGCCGCTCCGCTCCCGCGTGCTCCCCGGTCGGCGCTCGAGCCGGTGCCGGAGGGCGTGCGGGTGCTGTTGCAGGACGGCACGGTGCAGCTCGACGACGTGTCCGCCTGGCTGGCGCTCGGCGAGGACGCGCTCGGGAAGCAGATGACCGAGCGGGGCGGACCGCCATGGACTCACATGCCCGCCATCGCGCTGCCACCCCTGCCCGGCGATGGGGCCGAGGCGCTCGCCAACCCCACGCTGGTCGAGGCCATGGAGCGAGTGCATGCCGGGGCCGGCCTGGCGCTCGAGCTGCGCGGCGTGGGAGAGCCCGACCGCTACACCATGTTCGCCGACCGCGACGCTCCGTTCATCGAGGTCGTTCGCGTGCTCTACAACGCCGGACGGGCCGGGCTCACGCCTCCGCGCTTCGGCGTGCGGGGGGCCGACGGCAAGCTCGGCACCCTGCCCGTCCACGTGCAGCGCTACTGCGTCGAGGGCGAGGAGCCTCCGCATCCGCACTTCGGTCGGGATTGCTGGCGGCCCGATGTGATCGTGCTGGGCAGCACGATCGCCGTGCGCGGGCGCGAGACCTGGGAGCCGGCTTCCGGGTGTCTCTACGTCCAGCGCTACGAGCCGCCCGATCCCCGCGTGCTCGAGGCGATCGAGGCGATGAGCAAGTCCCTCGATGACACCGAGGGCGCCGACGACGTGTGGGCCGGGCTCATGGGGGTCGATCTCGGCTCGGGCACGCTCGGGCTGGGCTCGCGCGGGTTGATTGGGGCCGAGCACACCGGGCCTCGCAAGCCACCACCGCCTCCGCCGCCTCCGCCTTGCCGCACCGTCGCCCGCAATCGTGTCGAGCAGGATCCCACGCTCCTGCGCCGAGCGATCGAGGAGCTCGCGACCAGGGAGCCGTGCTCACGGGCCGATGTGCAGAGCGCCAACGACGTGCCCTGGCAGGACGTGATCACCGCCTTCGACGTGGTTCACTCGCTCGGGTACGAGGACGTCTCGATCTCGGCGCCGGCCGACCTCGATACGGCGGCATGCGAGCCGGCCAGCCTCTGAGCGCCCGATCGTCGTACGGCGACCGGGCGGGCGATCGGGTCGATCCTCGGGGCTCACGCGGCCCGGCGACGACGGCGAACGACGACGCCGAATGCGGCCATCAGCAGCCACCACGCCCCGCGCTGGCGCGAGGGCTCGGTGGTGCAGGCACAGCCGCTCGGCTCGGGCACCTCGCCAGCGGTGAGCGCCCCCGAGCTGGTGCCGTCGCCCCCCATCGTGTCGCCGTTGCCGGTGTCGTCGTTGTTGGTGTCGGAGACCACGGTGCCGCCGACCCCCGACTCGCCGCCTCCGGTGCCGTCGGCCCCCGTCTCGCCCCCGGTGGTGTCGTCACCTCCGGTGCCCTCCGCGCCGCCGGTGCTCTCGTCTCCGCCCGAGCTGCCGGCGGGCAAGGGGACGCAGGAGTTGGTGCCCGGATCGCAGAGCTCGTCGGCCGCACAGTCCCCGTCGCCGAGGCAGCAGCCCATGATCGGCTCGTTGATGCAGCCCATCACGGCGTCGCACGACTCGGCCGTGCACACGTTGCCGTCGTCGCAGTCGAGCGCGCTGCCCGAGCACATGCCCATGCCACACACGTCGTTCTCGGTGCAGGGGTCCCCATCGTCGCAGGGGTTGGTGTTGAGCGCCAGCGCACAGCCGCTGCCGAGCTGACAGAAGTTGTCGGTGCACACGTTGCCGTCGTCGCAGTCGACGGTGGTGCCTCCGCACACGCCCATGCTGCACACGTCGTTCTCGGTGCAGATCTCACCATCGTCGCACGGGGCGGTGTTGGGCGCGAACCCACACATGCCCATGATGCAGACCGGATCGGTGCATGGGTCACCATTGTCGACGCAGTCGCCGTCGGCCATGCACACGCCGATGTTGCCGTCGCCCACGATCAGGTTGTCGATTCCGAAGCTCCCGTTTTGCGTGGTGCCACCCATGGTGAGGCCGAAGTGGATGCTCACGATCCGCTCGGGCGCCGCGACTCCCCAGAACTGGCCCGCGGCCGGCAGCGCGATGTTGGCGGTGGTGCCGTCGCCGAACGTGATGAAGGCGAAGTAGGGCACCGCCATGCTGTGGGTCTGGATGTCCACGCCCACGCCGTTGACGCCCACGGCATTGCCCACGCTGGTGGTCTGGAACGAGAGCTGGAACGAGCCGTTGCAGCCGGCGCAGTAGTAGGGATCGGCACCTCCGGCGCCGGAGATGATGTTGAGGTTGTTGAACCCCGTGCTCATGTAGTCGGTCTCGCCGAGCACGCCGCTCATCACCGCGTTGTTCTGGATGAAGACGTAGCCAGGGTTGCTGTAGTCGTCGGTGACGGAGCTGACGATGTCGGCCTGGAACGCCGGGAGACTGTTGTAGTAGGTGGGGGCGGCCGCTTCGGCCGTGTCGGCCGCGAGCAGTACGAGAGCCCCGATGGGGACGATGAGCAGGAAAGAAGGACGAATGGTGAGCGTTCCGCGTGCCATGGGTAACCCGAGGTCGATCCTATCACCAGGGCTCGGAGCGCTCGGGGGAGAATGCGTCGCGACCGGATCCGTGCGGGCGAGCGCTCGACGCTTCGCGCATGGGATCCTTCGCATGGCGGCAGCTCGTCTCGCGAGATGCGCGCGGGGTTGGAAATCGCTCTCGTTCACGACGAAGGGTCGTCGCGAGAACGAAGGAGCGTCAGCCTCCCAGCGGTCCTCGCCACAGCGACAGGACCGCGCGAGCCAGATCCTCGGCCGCGTCTTCGTCGGTGACCAGCCCCGCGGGAACGCGGCCGTCGAGGATCAACATCGAGAGTCCATGCGGGATCGACCAGGCGGCCACCGCTGCATGCCGCGGGTCGACCTCCGGTCCGGTCACGGCCACCGCCGCTGCTTGCAGCAGCTCGAAGGCTTCGCGGCCGAGCCCGGCGGTGAGCGAGTCGTCGTCGGGCTGGAGCGTGAACATCACCCGGTGGTGCACCGGGTGCTCGAGGGCGAAGCGAACGTAGGCGACGCCGTAGGCATCGAGTCGCTTGCGCGGATCGGTCAGGCCGTCCATCGCGGCTCGCCCCGCTTCGTGCAGCCAGGCAAAACCTTCCTCGGCGATGGCCACCAGCAGCGCGTCCTTGCTCTCGAAGTGGCGATAGGGCGCGGCATGGGAGACACCAGCGTGTCGCGCGCACTCGCGCAAGCTCAGCTTGGCCACCCCGTGCTCGGCGATGAGCTCCACCGCCGCGCGCAGCAGCGCCGCCCGTAGATCGCCGTGGTGATAGCCGTCGCTGGCCTTCTTGGGGGGTGCCATGGGGTCGAGGGAAATCGTATCCCAGGATGTTGACGATGCCAACATCCGTGTCATGTTGGCATCGTCAACATGGAGGACCCCATGCAGATCCACGACCAACGACTCACCGTGCAGCGCGACGAGGGCTTCGTCGTGTTCCTCATTGGCGCCCGCATCAACAAGTGGTGGCTGCTGCCCGTGGCGTGGGCGGTGGGCCGCGCCTTTGGTCGCATGCTGGCCGAGCTGCAGGCCGATCCCGACTCGGGCCTGCTCTCGTTCGAGTCCTACGTCGGTCGCACCACGCTGACGCTCCAGTACTGGCGCTCGCTCGAGGACCTGCAGCGCTACGCCCACGCCCGCGAGCGTGCCCACGTGCCCGCGTGGCGGCGGTGGATCAAGGAGTGGGGTCTGCGAGCGGCGGTCGGCATCTGGCACGAGACCTACGTGGTCGAGCCAGGGACGTACGAGTGCTTCTACCAGCACATGCCGGCGTTCGGCCTCGGTCGCGTGGGGCCGCTGGTGCCGGCGAAGGGAGAGCTGAGCAGCGCCAGGGGTAGGATCGCGGCGGGTCGACGCAGCGCGGTGGTCGACGCCGCATGACGCCCGCGCTCGAGCGCCCGCGCTCAGCGGCTGCCCACGAGCGCGGGTGCGTGCGGTTCACCCCACCGGCGGCGGGGGCTCGTAGGGCGTCTGGCACACCCCGATCTCCATCACCAGGTACATCAGCACCAGCTCCTGCGGGGTGAGCCCCACGTAGCTGCGGCCCTCCACGGTGTGGTAGGCGGTGAAGAGGATCCTGCCGCACCCGTACTCGGCCGAGATCGTCAGCGGGTGCTGCTGCCCGGGCGGGGGCACGCCCCAGGTCGCGCTGCCCTCGCCCTCGATCCACACCTTGTGCCCCACGTCGACCGTGCCGCCCATGCCGTCGTCGACCATCACGGAGGCGAGCTCGCGGATGCCCGAGTATGCGTACACCGTCTGCAGCTGCGGCAGCATGCCGAGGGTGGGCAGCGGGTCGAGGGTGGGATCGTTTTGCGGGTTGATGTCGGCGAGCGCGGGCGGCAGGGCCTGCAGCCACGCGAGCAATTCGGGGTCGAGCACCGTGCCCAGCGGATCGTAGTGCCCGAGATCGAGCCAGTCTTGATCCTGCCACTGGGCCACGGTGGGGCTGTCCTGGCGCTTCCAGAACGTCTGGTACTGACCAAAGGGCTTGTCGATCGCCTCGCCGGACCAGTCGGCCACGTACCACTTGCCGCCTGCGGCCACCCAGCTGCGGATGTTGTCGAGCACGATGGGGTCGTCGAGCACGGCCGGATACTCCCCGGCCTGGAGCGAGCAGGGCACGAAGACGATGTGGTACTGCTCGAGCAGCACGGGGCTGCTCACGAGCTGGGCGAAGTCGCCGAGGCTGCCGGGGAGATCCTGCTGCGGCGAGTTGTCCCAGACGTCGAAGGGCTCGGTGCCGGCGATCAGCTCCTCTTCGTAGCCGTCGATCGACGTGTCGCCGAGCCCGAGCTTGGCCAGCGAGTGTTCGAGTCGGTCGTGGTCGCCGAGCGCCACGGCAATCCGCGGGATCGACAGGCCGGACGCGGGATCGTTGTGGTCGGGCAGGGTGGTGAGCGCCGCGTCGAGGGCGGTGGAGCCCTCGGAGAGCTCGAGCGGGGTGACCCGCCGAAACTGGCCCTTCTGGACCACCAGGTAGCCGCTGCCCGCGTGGGTGTCGAACGAGAACGAGCCGTCGGGCTCGGTCAGGGCGTAGGGGTCGTCGCAGGTCAGCTCGATGCAGTCGAGGCAGTAGACCAGCTGGGGTACGGGATCGGGTGGATCGGGCGTGAAGTAGACCACGGCCCCGGCGATCGGGATCTGGCCGTTGGGGGCGTAGACGGTGCCGGAGAGGATTGCGTCGCCGTTCACGCCCGGGCATGCACCACCGCCGTCGTCGCCGGCCGTGTTGCCTCCATCCATCACGTCGAGCTTGGGTGAGCCCGTGGTGCCGTCCGCCGAGGTGGTGGCGGTGGGGGTCGAGGTCGCGGTGGTCGGCATCGAGTCGGTGCCGTCGTCGAATGGCGACGAGGGATCGCGGCCGCCGCAGCCGAGCAGCACGAGCACGGGGAACAGCACGGGACGACGCATGAGGGGGATCATCCCGCGCAGGGCGGCGGCGGACAACTGCTGCAAGGGTGCAGGAGAACGAGCGTTCCGCCGGTCACCTCGGACTCCGTCGCTTCGAAGGACGACGCGACCTCGTGCACGCGAGCACGAACAGCACCAGCGCCACGAGGCTCGGCCCCTGCGGGGCGACCACGCAGCTTCCCTCGCAATCACCGAAGCACGGGCCATCGTGGCGGATCTCCACGCCGGCCTCGAACGCCGAGCACGGATGATCGTAGGTCTCACCATCCTTGCCGCACACCGGATCGTACTCGGCGGTGCAGATGAGGCCGTCGTCGGTCGCTCCCTGGCCGGTCGGGTCGAACGTGGTGCTGCCCGAGCCACTCGATGCGTTGGTGCTCGAACCGTCGGTGCTCGCACCACCACTGGTCGAGGCCGAGCTCGAGTCTCCGGTGCTCGTGGCGGACGAGGTGCCCCCCGAGTCATCCAGGGTTCCGGTACTGTCGCTCTCGGTGGTGTCCATGGCCGCTCGCGTCCAGGATAGCGCGGGTATTCACCGCCGTGCTCGCGTTGCTTCGCGCTACCATGGCGCCGTGATACCGATCCTGCTGCTCACCTCCCTCCTCGCCGTGACCCCGCGGTGGTCGTTCGAGGACGCCTACGACAACGTTGCCGATGGCGACTGGTACATGGGGCAGGACAACACCTCGGCGAACCTGGCGTGGGGCGAGTCGTACGTGATGAGCGCCCTGGCGGCGATGTTCCGGGCCACGCGGCACCCGATGTACCTCGAGCGTCTGGCCGCGCACGCGGATGCGGTGCTGCAGCAGCGCGACGATGCCCTGGGAGCGACCGACTACCGCGGGGTCTCGGGCGCGTGCTGGCGCAACACCAGCTACCAGGCGGGCGGCGAGCCCTACTGCTACGCGGTGCACACGGGGATGATCGTCCAACCCATGCTGGAATTCGTGGCCGCGCTGCGGACCGAGCCGCGCTTCGAGTCGCGGGTGGCGCCCGACGGCGAGACCCTCGGCGAGAAGGCCGAGCGCTACCTCGTGGCCGCGCAGGAGTCGGTGGCGTTCCACGAGTTCGAGTGGAACCCCGCCGGCTACTACGTGTTCGCGCCCGATGCGACGTTCCTGGCCTACGCGGGGCAGGATCAGCCGCTGAACCAGAGCAATGCCCTGGGGCGGGTGCACGTGCTGCTCGCCGAGCTCGCGCCCGGCGGCGACGACGAGGCCAAGGCGATCGCGCTGGCCTCGCGCATGCAGTCGATGATCACGGTGGGCGGCGACGGGGCCTACCTGTGGAACTACTGGGGCGGGCCGTATGCCGGCAACGGCGAGGACGTCTCGCACGCGGCGATCAACGCCGACTTCATGGCCCTGTGTGCGGCCCATGGCCTGGTGTTCGACGAGGCCGACGTTCGTGGGCTGGCCACCACGTTCATGGAGCGGGTGTACGTGAACGACGGCACGTTCTCCGACTGGGTGGGCGGTGGCTCCACCAACGACCCGGGCTATCGCCCGCAAGTCGGACGCTGGCTGGCGCTGTCGCGGGCGCGGACCGGGGTCTACACGGCGGTGCGCGACCTCTACGATGCCGACTATCCATCCGGTGGGATCGGCTCGGGCTCGTTGCTGCTCGGCTGGGCCCTGCTGGCCGAGCACGAGCCGCGCCTGTGTGCACCCTACTTCTACGTGGTGGACTGGGACGATCTCGGCGATGCGCGCCAGGCCACGGCCTACGGAGCCAACCTGCTCACGGTGCCGCCCGAGCTCTCGCAGCCGTGTGCGGTGGAGGTGACCTTCGATGCCGCTCGCGTCACCGACGTGGAGCAGTGGGACGGCGACGCCTATCACCGCGGAGCCACGTGGAGGGCGACCGCCGGGTTCGTCACGCGTCACATCCCCTACGATCCGAGCTGGCCGTTCGTCTACGACGGCACCGGGGTGCTGTTCCAATTCGCCGACGCGTTCGTGCCGGGTGAGGGCATCGTGGTGTCGGAGCCGAGGCAGCTGGTGCTGCCCGCGATCACCACCGAGCCCGCGCTCGCGGCCGAGGTGGGCGTGCCGTGGGCCTACGCGCCGCAGGGTACCGGCGACCCGCCGTACTGGTGGTCGCTGACGGACTCGCCCGGCGACGCCGACATCGATCCGGCCACCGGCGCCATGAGCTGGACGCCGCCCGCCATCGGGAGCTACGCGTTCACCGTGCGGCTGGCCAACGACGTGGGCTTCGTGGAGCAGTCGTTCGTGATCGATCTGGTCGACGGTGGCCTCGACGAGTCGGGCGACGGTGGCACGGATGCCGCGAGCACCGGGGGCGAGGCCACGGGCGCGGCCACGGACGACGGTGCGAGCACCACGGGGATGGGCGACGCGACCGGCCTGCCAGGAGGCACGGAAGACGACGCAACGGACGGCTGCAGCTGTCGGACGCGAGGCGAGGGCACGGGATCCGCATGGTGGGGCTTGCTGTGGATCGCGCCGTCGCTTTGGTGGGCGAGGAGATCGAAGTCGAGGTAGCGGCCCTCGGGACCCTGCGTGCGTCCCTCGGTGCTCGACCCCGGGCGTCGGATCCCGCATCATGCACACCATCATGCGACGTTCGAATTTCCCCGGAGCGTACGGTACAGCTGCCGTCTTGGCCCTGGTCCTGGCCGGCTGCGGCGGGGGCAAGGGAGCGGAAACCGAAATGGGCTCGAGCGACTCCTCGGGGATGGGCACCACTTCGCCCCCGATGACCACGAGCGTCGACACCACCGTGGGACCGCCGCAGACCACCAGCAGCTCGAGCACGAGCGTGGGTCTCGATGACACGGGCACCAGCAGCTCGGGCGCTCCATCGACCGACTCGACCGGCTCGAGCAGCTCCAGCAGCTCGTCGGACTCGGGAAGCACCACCGATTCGGGAGGCACCACGGACTCGGGCAGCGAGTCGTCGGGCAGCGAGTCGACCGGTGGTGGCGGCTTCGTGTGCCCACCCGGTGGCGGTGGTGCGTGCATCGCTCCGGGCGAGTGCGCCAGCAATGCGTGCTATTTGGTCGGCCCGCTCGGTGGGGTGTGCTCGGAGTGCGACGAGGATGCCGACTGCGCCATGGGCTGCAGCCCCGGCAACCCGGTCACGGGTGCATGCGCGCTGTGCTGTGACGGCAGCCTGGGCTGCGGCTGCGAGACCGGGCTGGCCTGTCAGGCGGGTCTGTCCTGCGCGCCGATCCTCCAGATCCCCGGCATCCTCTCCACCTCGGCGTGCAGCGAGTGCGTGGATGATGCTGGCTGCCCGGCCGGGCTGCTGTGCTCGCCCACGTACGATCTCGACGGGCTCTCCGGCCACTTCGCCTGCGTGCTGCCGGGCTCCAAGGCCATCGACGAGGGCTGTGACTTGACGGGCTCCGGCGATGCTCAGTGCGCAACGGGCCAGTGTGCCCCGGCCGCGATCATGGGCATCCCGGTCATCGGCGTGTGCTCGGAGTGCAACGAGGGGACCGATTGCGCCTCTGGCAGCTGCATGCTGCCCGAGGTCGTGATCAACGGCACCATGCTCGAGGTGGCCACGGGCATGTGCGTGTGAGGCCGCGGACTCGTCACCACGGGGCGCAGTCGTGCTCGATCCGCATGGGATCCTCGGGCTCGCATGCGAAGGCGTCGGCGAACTCCGGCATCGTGGCCAGCGCGGCATCGATCCGATGGTGGGCCACGGAGGTGCGCGGATCGTCGGGATTGGGCACCATGCAGAACAGGCGCGCGGAGCCGATGAAGAACAGGGCATCGGCCGACAGCCCCGCCGCGCTCGGAGGCGGGCTGGGCAACGACTCGCGGTAGAGCCCGAGGGCGAGGCGTCGGCCTGCGAGGTCGGAGATGGTCTCCTCGAGGTGTAGGCCGTCGTCGTCGAGCGGGTAGGGCAGCGCGACGCCATGGGCGGCGTACGTGCGGTCGAGGCACTGCGTGAGCTCGACCAGGGGAGCGGCCGCCGCGGCGTTCAGGCCCTGGTGCTCGAGGTTGGCCCCCAGGTGCGAGGGACCGAGCGAGTGGTACATCTCGTGCCCCATGACCCAGCCGATCGTCGCCATGTCGATCCACGCGGGACGGCTGCCGTCGAACAGCGGGGGCTGCAAGATCCCGAGCCCGAAGTTCAGGGTGTGATCGAAGGGGTCGTTCCACGCCGCGGCCGTGAGCTGATCCTCGTCCCAGCCGTGTCCGTTGCCGGCGTGGTAGTCGGGGGCGAGACTTCTTCGCACCTCGAACGCTCGCATCGACAACACGTTGGCCAGGTGGTCGGAGGGCGAAGGCGTGGGTAGCTCGCCCCATGGATGGTCGATCCATCCGAATCGAGGCTGTAGCCCACCAAGGATCGAGCGCATGGCCACGGCGAGCTCGGGGTCGAGCCCCGTGCCATCGAGCTCGGCGAAGCGGGCGTCGCGGATGCGCTCGAACATCGCGTGCGCCCGCTGGCGCTCTTGCTCACCGAGCCCGAGCGGGCCTTGGGCCGCCGAGAGCTGCGGGGCGAACCAGCGCCCGACCTCGCTCGCACAGCGGGTCGCCGTGCCGGCCTCGAACGGACCATCGAATTGCATGGCGAGCGGCAGGTCGAGGCCGAGCCCGACCAGCAGTCGCCAGCGCAAGTAGTCGCGCAGGACCTCGGGCGAGGCAGCGGC
This sequence comes from Paraliomyxa miuraensis, assembly GCF_026337845.1. Classification (GTDB taxonomy): domain Bacteria; phylum Myxococcota_A; class Polyangia; order Nannocystales; family Nannocystaceae; genus Paraliomyxa; species Paraliomyxa miuraensis. Next base: position 26,828 of record NZ_JAOVZF010000130.1, read on the forward strand.
GGCGATGCGCGGCACGGCGTCGAGGTAGCCACCATCGTGGACCCGGGTGCGCTGGGGAAGCGCATGACCCAGGCCTGCCGCGTAGGGAGCCCACGCAGGGTGCTCGGCCCGCTCGCGTACCTCCACTCCAACGTCGCCCTCGTGGGCGGCTGCGACCAGCTGTGCCTCGAAGCGCAGCACCGCGCGAGCACGGTCGGCGGTGTCCTCGGTGGGATCGAGGACCCGCAAGGCGGAGCCGATGCGGTCGACGGCGGCTGCAAACGCGGGATCGGCCTCGTTCACCTCGCTCGACGCGACTGGCTCGAACGGCCCATAGACGTAGGGCGCCCATGCTCCGTCGGGGTGTGGATAGTCGGTGAGCCCCAGCACCGACCCGACGCCGTGGGCCCCGAGCGTGCCCACGGCGGCCATGAAGCTGGGAGGGTCGACCACCGCGTCGATCGAGGCCCGCAGCGGCTCGAGTGCGGCCACGCCCGCCGCGGTGCGGGCATCGTCGTCACGGCAGGCCTCGAGCCAGGTGCGGAGCGCGGTCGTTGCAGGGTCGTGGGGCGGATCGGATGCGGGAGCCTTGATGAAGTCCCACAGCGCGTCGTCGAGCCGCGCGTACATCACGTCCTCGGTGCTGTTGCCTCGGTCGCTCGGCTGCAGGCCTCCGCAGGCGAACGCGTAGAAGCTCTGGCAGGGGTCGGCGTTCCAGTCGACCGTGGACAGCAGATCTCGCATCGCGGGATCCTCGAGCGCGTGGGGCTGCGCTTCGCCAAAGACGGCCTCGGGACCAGGAGGCCGCGCGCATCCAAGTCCCAGGGCGGCACACGCCAGCCACGAGACCCGCAGGACGTCGCGGCATCGATTCGCGATCGGCTTCATGGGCGCGTCGACCATACCACTGCCGACGGCTCGGTCGGCTCACGCGATGCGCTCGGCCATGAGCGAGGGAGGTAGAAAGGACGATGCCCGTGCTCACCCGGGCATCGGACACTCCGCCGACACCGTGCTGGCCCCATTGTTGCTCTCGTCGCACTCGAGCACCGCACCGTCGCCTCCGCTGCCGTCGACCTCCACGTAGTACGACAGTGCCTCGGTCCCGGGGGGGAACGGCACCGTCCACTGCATCACCACCTGCGCTCCGGGCAGCAGCGGGGCCGGTGTGGCCTGGGTGCCCACCACGCTGCCCGTGGCGTCGGTGCCCTCGTAGAGCGTGACCTCGACGCCGGCCGGCACGCCCAGCGAGCCCACGTTGCGCACGGTCGCCAAGAGCACCAGCTCTTGATCGAGACAATTGGCCAGCCCCACTGCGAGCTCGGCCGTGAGATCGGGCGCGTTGAACACCCCCTCGCCCTGCACGTTCTGCCGGTAGTTGTTCAGGCCCGGCTGCAGCCAGTTGTTGGTCTCGACCGCCGGCACGATGCCCTGCGCGGTGGAGTTGGTCACGTGATAGGTGTGCTGGGTCCACACGCGGCGGGTCTGTACCCACTGGTCGAAGGTATCGCCGAACGAGCGCACGCCCCGGGTGTAGGTATAGCCAGGGATCCCGTTGCACGCGGAGTGCCCGTCGTTGGCGACCACCAGGATCTCCGAGTTGCCGTCGTCGTCCACGTCGACCACCAGCGGGTACTCGTGGATCGTGCCGGTGGAGTTGGGCAGCTCGAGCAGCACGGTGCCGTCGACCCCCGAGTAGACCCTCATGTAGCACTCGTCGGCGTAGACCACCTCGGCCACGCCGTCGCCCTGGAAGTCGAACACCGAGGAGCCGGTGGCGTTGGAGCTCTGGTCCTGGGTGGGCTGCGACCAGCGCACGTAGATCGAGCCCGAGGTGGGCATGGGGTTGCCGGCTGGCACCACGATGTCCTCGCCGGCGCGGGCCAGATCGTAGACCGAATAGGAGCTGCCTCCGGCCGCGGCGATCTCGGGGCGGCCGTCGCCATCGAAATCGGAGATCGTGGGCGGCCCACCCAGGCCCCCGCCGGGAATCGCCACGGAGGCGGTGCGCAGGGTGGGATCGGCCTGGCACATGGCATCGGTGGGATCGACTCCGCACCACCCCAGACCGGTCTCGCCGTCGAGCACGCGCACGTAGCCGCTGGCCACGACCACCACCTCGGGCGTGCCGTCCTGATCGAGATCGGCGATCGCCGGGTAGCCGTCGTTGCCCCCCGCGTCCCATAGCAGCGACACCGTCACGTTGGGCACGCCGCCCACGTCCTGCCAGTCCACCGACCATGCGTGCCGGCCCGAGACGATCTCGGGCGTGCCATCGCCGGTCAGGTCGACCAGGGCCGAGATCCCGCCACGATACGAGCCATTGGTGCCGTAGTTGGCCCCATCGCCGCCCTGGTTCCACACCACGGTCCCGTCATCGTCGATCACCGCGGCCCCGAACACGATCTCGGCCTCGGGATCGGCGTCGAGGTTGGCCAGCGAGGCCGCCCCGTTGACGATGTCGAGGCGGCGCGGGGTGCCGTCGGGATCGTGGGAGCTCCACAAGAGCGTCCCGTTGGTCCCGTCGACCGCGTGCACGATCGAGCCGCCGGCGGCCTGCCGCCCCGCGTACACGATGTCGGGGCGTCCGTCGCCCGAGACGTCACCCACCCCCAGGCTGTGGCGCCCGTGCGAGCCGTAGCTTCCCGCGCCCGGGTTGTGATCCACCCGCCACAGCTCGGCCCCGGTCACCCCGGAGAGCACGACCACCTCGCCCTCGGGCCAGCTGCCGCCGTCCATGTGGGTGGTGTTGACGATCACCTCGGGGCTGCCGTCGCCGTCGAGATCGGCCACCACGGGGCTCGACACCACCTGGTCGGCGGTGAAGGCCCACTCCTCGGTGGCGTCGATCTGCTCGAATTCGGGCTCGAGCTCGCAGACCACCGGCTCGCTCTGCGGCAGGCACTCGTTCAGGGTGGGCTCGCAGAACTCGCCGAAGTCGCAGTCGAACGAGTCCTGGCAGGGGCCGGTGGGCGTCACGCACGTCTCCGAGAGACACACCTGACCGGCTTCGCAGCACACGTCTTGCGCGGCTCCGCACCTCACTCCGCTGTCGCAGGCGGGCTGGCAGGTCCCCGCCGCGCACTCCTCGTCGGCGCCGCAGCACGCGGCCGCCTCTCCGCACAGCACGGTCTCGCACGGGAGCTCGGGGCCGCCACTGGTCCCGTCGGCGGTGCCCGCCTCGGTCGTCTCGCCGGTGTCACCCGTGGGCTCGCCGGTGGTGGGGGGCAGGGTGTCGATGCCCGTGGTGGAGGTACCGTCGCCCGCGGGGGGATCGTCGGGGCAGCCGGTGAGCGGGAGCGCGAGCGCGAGCGTCCACCCCCACGTTGGGCGTAGGCGGGGTTGCACGGGGCAGCGGAGGGAAGGAGCGGATCGAGGCACGCGGGTAAGACACCGACATCGCCTGGCTTTCCGGCCCATCAGGAGCGCTGCCGCCCTGCGACCGGGATCATCGGGAACCTCGGGGCCGGCTGCTACACTGTGGGCCGTGAGCCCGCCGGTCCTGCCGGAAACCCTCGTCCTTCGCTTTCGCGATCTGGCCACCGATCCGGGCGAGACGATCGAGCGGCACCACGACATCTGCGCCCGCGAGGGGCGCGTGTGGTGGGGGTGGTGGCACAAGGCGCGCGAGCACGTGCCCGTGGCCGCGTTCGCGCACATCAACGAGCGCGCCAAGGGGGACGGGCTCGAGGTCTACCTGCTCAACGCACACGAGCGCCGGGTCCATCGCGCGCGCCTCATCAAGATCCACTGGAAGGACGACCTCGAGCCGTTCACCTCGCCGTTCCCGTGGTTCACGCCGGGCTACTACCGGGGTCGTCGCTGCAAGGCATGGTTCGAACTCTCGAAGGTCGAGGCCGACGAGATGTCGTTCGACCCGCTCAACGAGCTGGTGCAGGTCTCGGTGCCCGCGTTCTTTCGCAGCGAGGAGCCGCCCGAGTTCGCCCGGCTCGACGGTGTGCGCCTGGGCAGCTCGGAGCTCCTCGACGAGCAAAACCGCACGATCTGGTTCGTGCGTCGCCCGCGGACGGGCGAGACCGTGCGCTCGATGGAGGAGTTCATCGGCACGGGCAACCGGCGCCGCACGAGCCCCGTGGGCGCGCACGAGGACGCAGGCTTCTCCCGCGACTACTTCCTCACCCGGGGTCGACGCCTGCTGTGGCTCTCGGACCTGCACTTCGCCAAGGGCGAGCACCGCCACGTGCACGGCTTTGCCTACCAGGGCGAGGACACGGCCTACCAGTTCAACCTTCACCAGGAGATCGAGCGCGTGCTCGAGGACCACAAGGTGCTGCTCGACGTGGAGGGCGTGCTGATCTCCGGTGACATCACCTGGAAGGGCGACCCCGAGGAGTATCGCGAGGCACGGACGTTCATCCGCGAGCTCATCGCCAAGACGGGCAAGACCGATCAAGCCGCGCGCGTGGCCTTGTGCCCCGGCAACCATGACATCCGCTTCTCCGCCGAGCCGTGGCGCAAGGGCCGGCCGATCGACGTGGCCACCGACACCGCGCGGGCGGCCTACTCGTCGTTCTACCAGACCTTGTTCGAGCTCGAGCCCAATCGCCACCTGAGCATGGGGCGTCGCTTCTTGCTCGGGGGAGCGGTCCCGGTGGAGATCGTGTGCCTCAACAGCAGCGTGCTCCAGCAGGAGCAGGGCGTGTTCCAGGGGCACGGCTTCATCGGCGAGGACCAGCTGCGCCACGCGGCTCGCGAGGCGGGCTGGGAGCAGGCCCGTGACACCGGCGACCCCGATCTGCCACGCGCCGTGCGGATCGTGGTGGTGCACCACCACCTGCTGCCGGTGATCCATCAGCTGCTGCCCGAGCGCGGCGGGGGGCACAGCTACAGCACGCCGCTGGATGCCGAGCGGCTCGCGAGCTGGATCGTGGAGCACCGCGTGGACCTGGTGCTCCACGGCCACATGCACGAGCCGTTCTGCGTGGAGATCAATCGCGGCACCACCATCGAGTCGCCTCGCGAGCACTGGCACACGTTCACCGTGTGCGGCCTGGGCAGCACGGGGGTGTCCCGCGAGTTTCGCCTCAGCGGCACCCCGAACCTGGCGGCGACGCTCGAGTTCAACAGCAAGTCGGTGCGGATCGAGATGTACGAGATCGTGGCCAGCGGACCCGTGCGCCGCAAGCATGCCGAGCTGGTGGTGCCGATCCGGCGGCGCGTCTGAGGCGGTCCGCGCCCATCGACGAGGTACGGCTCACGGGAGCGGCTCGGGCTCGATCGGAGGCGCGGGGGTCGAGCGCTGGAGCTGGGCCAGGGTGTCGCGGGCCTGACGCATCGCGGGGCTGTCGGCGTCGAAGCCCCGCAGCGTCTCGATGGCTTGCTCGGCGTGGTGCAGGGCCGACGCCGCCCGCCCCTGGCCGGCCTCGGCCTGCGCGAGCGCCTGCAGGGCCTGCGCACGCTCGAGCGGCTCGAGCTGGCTTTGGCGTGCATCGGCGGGGACCAGCGGCGAGAGCCGTGCTTCTGCCTCCGACCAGCGTTGCTGGGCCACGAGCGCCTCGCCCAGCAGCAGGTGCAGGAGCAGTCGATCCCACTCGCCATAGTGCGGACTGTCGACCAGTGGGATCAGGAGCGCCTCGGCCTCGGCGGGGCGGCCGAGCCGAAGCAGTACCTTGGTGCGGCCCAGCACCAGTCCGATCGCCTCGGGTCCCGCCGTCTGGGCCATGACCTCGAGCCCGTGCAGTCCGGTGGCGTCGCCGCGGGCCGCGGCCACGCTTGCCTCCGTCGCCAAGAACCAGTGATCCCAGAACGTCACGGGCTGGCCGGGCTGGGCGAGCTGCGGCGCGGCGCGACGGCACCAGGCCAGCGCGCCGTCCAGATCCTCGCGAAGCAGATCGAGTCGTGCGCGCTCGAGCAGCATCCACAGCGGCGGCAGCTCGGGAGGCCGGTAGCGCTCGAGCACGGCGGTGAGGGTGGCCGCGGCCTCGGCGTAGCGGCCGCCCATGCGCAGCATCACCGCCAGGTTGGCCTCGACGTCGCGCAGCTCGGGGTGCTGCGAGCCCAGAAGCGCCGTGAGCGACTCGACGGCCTGCTGCGTGCCTTCGATCGCCTGTCGCGCCTGGCCCTGCCGGAACCGAACGGACCCCATGTTGCGCAGCGTCGTGGCGCGCTCGAAGGTGCCCTCGTCGCCCGCTTCGGGGATCCACGCCAGCGCGTCCTCGAAGGCGGCGAGCGCCCCGGTCTGCTCGCTGCGGCGCCACAGCGCGACTCCGACGTTGTTGTCGAGCGCCCAGCGGATCCGCCAGTCGGCCGCGCCCGAGCGATCGACCAGCGCGCGCGCGATGGCGATCGCCTCGCTCACGTCGGCGGTGCGATCCTGCAGCTCGACCCGCACGAAGATCCGCTTGGCCGCGGCCTCGGCCGCGACCGCGCGCTGCTCGGTGGTCAGCGCCAGCCACAGCGCCTCGTCGAGCGGGCCCATCGCGTCGGGGTTGCGGGCCTGCATGAGCGCGCTGCCCCGGCGCACCAGCGCCTCCGCCCGTAGCGGCTCGTAGTGCAGCGCCCCGGCCTCTTCGAGCACCGTGGCGGCTCGTTGGGCCGCGCTCTCGAACGAGCCCAGCGACTCCTCGGTGGCAACGCGGGCCAGCTCTTGCCGCAGCAGTGCCACGCGCGCCGCAACGGCGGGGTCGTCGGGCGGTGGCTGCTCGGCCAACAGCACCTCGACGTCGTCGCAGCCCGATGGCGGAGGCAGCGAGAGGATCGCCTTGTTGGCGTTGAGCACCGTGCCCTGGTCCGCACGACCGAGCCGCTCGACGAGCTCGGAGAAGCCCGCCTCGCGCCGCGCGAGGCAGGCCACCCGAAGGGCGTAGTGCTCGTCGGGTACGAGCCCTCGACGGTGGCCCTCACAGGTTTGCTCCCGGGCGTCGGCGAGCGCGTCGGCGTGTCGATCGAGGCGCGGGGACAAAGCCTCCCAGGTCTGCTCCGCGGCCATCCCCGCGGCCTCGAGGACGCCGCGATGGGCCGCCTCGCGGCGCTCGGGGTCCCAGAACGCTCGTAGCTCCACGCACGCAGTGGGTGCCTCCGCGCGGAGCTCGGCGATCACGAGACCTCCGCCCACGGTCAGCAGGCCCACCGTCGCCACGCTCAGCGCTCGCCGCCGTCGCACCGCTGGATCGCGGGCCAGCTCGCGCAGCAGCGCGTGCATCGAGGGGTAGCGCTCGACGGGCTCGCGGGCCAGGCCACGCTCGAGCACCCGCCGCACCCACCCCGGCACGCCGGGCTCGCGGGGAGGCTCCACGCGCTCGCGATCGTCGAGCGACGGGGACCCCGCGGAGGGCTCGCGCGCGAAGGGGAGCTGGCCGTAGAGCGCCTCCCATAGCGCGACGCAGAAGCCGAATTGATCGCTGTGAGCATCGGCCGACAGGCCACGCAGCTGCTCGGGCGCCATGTAGGCCGGCGTACCCACGATCGTGCCCGGCCGCGTGAGGCGATCGTTGCTGCTCGGCGATCGCGGTTCACCTGTCGGGTGCGACGAGGTGGCGGCCTCGGGCGAGGGATCGGTGGGGTGGATCTCGACCCGGGCCAGGCCGAAGTCGAGCAGCTTCACCACGCCGTCGCCATCGCGGCGGATCGCGTTGTGGGGCTTGAAGTCGCGATACACCATGCCCGCGTCGTGCACCGCTGCGAGGCCCTCGCCCGCCTGGCGGTACACCGCCAGCACCTCGCGCCACGGCCTGGGCTCGCGCTGCCAGCGGGCGAGGTCCTCGCCCTGCACGAACTCCATCGCGATGTAGATCTCCCCGTCCTCCTCCCACACCTCGTGGACGGTGACGATGTTGGGGTGGGACAGGCGTGCGAGCGCCTTGGCCTCGCGCAGCAATCGGGCGTGGCGCTGGTCCTTGGCCTCGGCGGCGCGCCGCAGGAGCTTGACGGCCACGCGACGGTCGAGGCGGGGGTCGTAGGCCGAGAACACGGTCCCCATGCCGCCCTCGCCCACGAGCTCGAGCACGTCGTAGCGACCGAGCTTGGGTCGGGACACCTGCGCGGGAAACAGCTTGGCCAGGAGCGCCTCGCACTCGAGCTGCGCGCCCTTCTGCTCCGCGCGATCGTCCTCGGGGCGACCGCCGAGCAACAGCTCGGAGATCGGACGCTCGTCGTCGCCGGTCGAGTCGAGCTGGCTCATCACTCCGGGCTTCGATCGAGCTCGGCACGCAGGCGACGCGCCCACGCCTCGAGGCCGATCGAGGGCTGGGCGCCGGACTGCGGCGCCTGGACGAGCGCACAGAGCTCCTCTTCGAGCCTCAGCTTTGCGCGGCGCAGTCGGGTGCGGACGGTGGGCTCGGGGACCTCGTAGATCTCGGCGATCTCGCGGGCATTGAGGTCTTCCCAGTAGTAGAGCTCGATGACGATCTGCTGGTCGACCGGCAGCCGCCGCAGGGCTTGCAGCAGCAGCTGCGATTGCTCGTCGTGCGCCAGCTCGGAGGTGGGCGTGGGGCTGAGGTCCTCCACCGTCTGCTCCGTGAAGTCGATGCGCGCGTTGGCTCGCTGCCCCCGGTAGTGCTCGAGCAGCACGTTGCGCGCCACGCCGAACACGAAGCAGCGAAAGCTCGCGTCCTCCCGGATCCGGTGGCGGATCTCCAGGCATCGCAGGAAGCAGCGCTGCACGAGGTCGGGGGCCGACGGGCCCACCTTGCTTCGGTAGAAGCGAGCGACCGGGGCGTAGCTCTGGCGAAACAGCTCCGCACCAGCCCCGTCGTCGCCGTGCTTCCATGCCGCCACCAGATTTGCGTGCTTTGCGCTGGATGGGTCCATACGCCGTTCCCCGCGCTATAATACCGAAAATTCCACCCGAACCCGTAGGGCACGGGACCGAACGAAAAAGTTTGGCGGGAGGTGAATTGAAACGGGCTCGAGGGGCCATTCCCCCGTTGAGCTGCCCAGTGGCGGCTCGACGGGCTCGACAGACGACGAGCCTCGACTTGCCTCACCGATATCGAAACGAGACGAAACGATGACCCCCGCTACCCGAATGGCAGTCCATGCAATCTACGCAACCGCGCTCTTGGTGCTTCCTGGCTGTGATCCAGAGCCCGCGGATTTCGACGACGAGGACTGGAGCTTCCGTTGCACGCAGCTCAATGGCTGTCAGGGAGGCGGCACCGGTGGGGTCACCGGCGGGGGCGGCAACACCAGCTTCCTGGGACAGATCAATACCGTGGATGTGTTCCCGCTCAACAACCTTCCGCTCGACGGCACCGCGCACGGCGATGTGAGGATCGAGAGCATCGCGGTGGCCATGTGCATCGATCGTGCTGGTTTCGTGGGGCCGGGCATCAGCGAGATCAACCCCACGCTGTCGGTCGACGCGACCGGCAAGCTGCTCACCAAGACGATGACGCGCACGGGCGATCCCAGTACGGAGTGCGATGTCTACGACGACTACTGGGTCGGCAGCAAGTGGACGATCTCCTACGACCTTCCCGAAGGCCCCACGACCTCGTTCCAGACCGTGCTCACGATCAATGGCATCACGATCGACGGCGATGGGGCCCCACTCTACGAGATCTGGCTCGATTCGGACACGGTCCCCGACGATCGCACTGGCCCGAAGCCGCTGTGCGGCTATGCGGACGAAGAGAACGAGCCGGGCATGGACTTCGAGGCCTACTTCATCCCGGAGATCGGGATCGATGAGGACGGAGGACTGCTCACTGTCGATGACACGGTGTTCATCGGCTGTATCAGCGGCTCGTATGGCAAGGCCGAGTATTGGGGCTACAAGCACTTCATCCCCGAGATCGGCATGTCGGGCTTCGAGGTGGCGAACAACGCCCTTCGCGCCGAGTACTGCGGTGATGACGTCACGTACACCGAGCCCAACACGCCCATCTGGTTCCAGAGCATCTTCACCGACGAAGGGCCCGACCCGCTGGCTCCCCCCGCCACCAGCAACTGGGAGCTCGAGGCGGTGTGGTCGGATGATCCCACCGAGCCCGCCTTGTGCGTGGGTACGACCCGTCTCTCGAGCAACCAGCCGCTTCTCGACGAGTCGTTCGATTGCCCGATTGCCCCGCTGCCCATCTGCGACTCTTCCTACTTCAGTGCGACGGGGGCTGTGCTAGCCACATGGGCATGGACCGGCGACTGAGCTCGATGACCGACGAAGCGCTGCTTCGGGCTTGGGCCGCGGGAGACGAGGCTGCCGGTGCGACGCTGTTCCGCCGGCACTTCGTCGCGCTGCGTCGGTTCTTTCGCACCAAGGTGCCGCTCGACTACGACGATCTCATCCAGGCCACCATGCTCGAGTGCATGCGCTGCAAGGATCGCTTCCGCGGTGACGCATCGTTCCAGGGGTTCCTGTTCGGAGTGGCGCGCAACTGCCTGCTGCATCACTTTCGCTCGCGCCTTCGCGACCGACTCGACTTCGACGCATCGCAGAGCTCGGTGGCCGACCTCGATCCCCGACCGAGCACGCTGGTGGCTCGCAACGCCGAGCACACCCGACTGGCGGAGGCGATGCGCCGGATTCCCCTCGATCTACAGATCGTGCTCGAGCTGCACTACTGGGAGAACCTCTCCACCCGCGAGCTGGCCGAGGCGCTCGCGGTGCCCCAGGGGACGGTCAAGAGCCGGCTGCGACGGGGACGCGAGGCGCTCAGGGAGGTCCTCGACGGAGCCGCTGCGGTGGGTTCGGCGGCGGGCTCGGCCGCGGCCGACGAGGCCGGGCTCGAGGCGGACGTGCGGGCGCTGCGAGCCGTGGTCGACGTGGGGTAGGCTGGTGGTCGGGCGCGGGGCTCGGCCACCGTGTCGGAGCAGGATGACCCGAGCGCGAGCGGCAAGCCTGGAGGCAGGAACGGCGAAGGCGATGACCCTCGCGCTGCGCCACGGCGAGCCCTTGTGCGCGACCGACGTGCGGACCTTGCTGGACACGGTGGCACGACGCCCGCCCGCCGCGGCGTGGCATCCCACGGGCTTCGTGGTGGTGCCGCTCCACCACGACGACCACGGTGCGCTACGCCTGCACCTGTGGCCGCCCGACCAGCGCGAGCACGGGAGTCCCTGCTGGCCGATCCACGACCACGTGTGGCACCTGCGCTCGCACGTGCTGTGCGGCACGGTGGAGAGTCACGGCTACGAGGTCGACGACGACGCGGAGGGCGAGGCGGTGCTCTACGCGGTGGAGTACGGGCCGGGGCATCGCTCGTGCCTGCGGCGCAGCGAGCGACGGGTACGCGTGCGGGCCATGGCGCCGCGCAGGGTCGCGGCCGGTGAGAGCTACGAGGTCGACGCGGGGGCGTTCCATGCCTCGCAGGTGCCCGCCTCGTCCATGGCCGCAACGCTGGTACTCACGCGACGCACGGACCAGCCATGGCCGTGGGTGGTGGGAGAGCCCGACGCGCCGGCGCGGGTGCCGGTGGAGCGCCCGCTGGCCGATGGGGCCATGGTGCGGGCGGTCCTGCAGCGGGTGAGCGCGGCGCTGCCTCGGTGAGCGAGCGTCAGAACCGGATGCTCAGGCCTCCCGGGGCGGCCCCGACCCGCACCTGTGCCCGCTGCCACTCCTTGTAGCGCGCGCGGGTCATGATCCCGGCGATGAGCACCCCCAAGCCGCCGATGACGAGCGGCGCGCCGATCCAGAATGCGGCCTCCATGGTGTCGTCGGCCCGACGAGCCCGGGCATATCGAGTCTCGCGCGAGGAAAAGGCCAGCGGATCGTCATCGTCGGCGCGGTTCTTGGCGATGTCGCGCACGATCGAGGCTGGCACGGCCACGAACAGCAGCGAGATTCCGCCCAAGCTCGTCATGGTGGCACCCGTGACGAGCAAGCCCACTCCGGTGCGCGGGGGAGGCTCGGCGGGTGGGGCCGGCTGGGCCGCGGGGGGCGGCGATGGCTCGGGCGCGGGTTGCAGGGTGACGGTGGGCGCGGGCATGGGCTCGGCCGCGGGGGTCGGGGCAGGCTCGACCGGTGTCGGGGTTGGCGTCGGTGCGAGAGCCTCGGCCGGATCGGGCGCCGCCGGAGTGGGAGCGGGGGCCGGGGCCGGAGCCGGAGCCGGCGCCTCGCTCGGCGCCGGCTGGGCCATCCGCATGGTGAGGATGGGCCGTGACGGCGCGGCCGCGAGGCGAGGATCGGCACCGCCCACCATCAGGGTCATGGCCGTGGACAGGGAGATCAGCGCATGGCTCATGGCGTCACCTGCTCCACCACCGTGGCATCGAGGGTGTCTTCCTCGCGACCGTTGACGAGCACGCGGATCACGGTCTGCCCGAGCCCCGCGCCCGCGAGCACGAACTGATCGAGCTCGGGCGCCGGGGCCACGAACATGATGCGCTCGTTGTAGGACTCGAGGTCGACCAGGTCGAAGCTCTCGTAGTCTTCGTAGGGATTGTCGGAGATCGGCCGGACCTCGATGATCGTGGCCTGACCCTCCACCACCTCGAGGCGATCGTGGGCATGCTGTCCGTCGCCGAACAGGAAGCGGATCTGCACGCCGTCGTAGTGGGGCTTGCAGGCGCTGCCCAGCAGCAGCGTGCCCAGCCCGAGGACGATGCCGAGTCGTGTGATCGTGCGTGCCATGGCTAGGTCGTGCCTCCCGTGCTGCCGGTGCCGCTGCCTCCGGTGCCGCTGCTCCCACCGGAGCCCTCGGTGCCACCAGAGCCACCGTCCGAGCCCGAGCCCGTGCCGCCGCTGCCCGAGCCATCGCTGCCCGAGCCGCTGCCGTTGCCGGTGTCGGGGTCGACGGGACCGTCGCCCACGTGCACGGTGACCTGCTTCTCGAGCTCGCCGAGCCCGATGCGCACGACCGCGGTGCCGACTCCCTGGGCCTGGATCCTCACCAGGTCGCCGCCCGAGACGCTGACCACCGCTTCGTCGCTGGTGCTGACGGTGGCGGGGATGCCCCCGCCCAGCTGTGTGCAGCGGCTGCTGCGCGGGAAGGCCCGCAGCTGCTCGGTGTCGCCGAGCGTCAGCTCGAGCTCGGTGGTGGGGGTGGCCGGGTCGCGAGCGAGCACGTCCATGTCGTCGGGCTCGACGATCGGGAGGTGGAAGATGTCGAGCACGCGCTCGCTCTCGCGGACGACGAAGGCCGCCTCGCCGGTGCGCACGGCCTCGAAGTCGTCGTCGCCGCGGAAGAAGTCCTGGTTGACCGACTCGATGTAGAGCACCGGGGTGATCGTGTCGAATTCGAGGGCCGAGTCGTCGAGCAGGCGGTACTCGAGGTCGAACCTTCCGTGCAGGGCGATGCACTCGGGGAAGTAGTCGGGATTGGACGCCGACGACGAGAACTCGCAGGCCGGGTCGCCACCGACTCCGCAGGTGTAGAGGAAGTCGCCGTTGCCGAGCTCGCCGATGGCCCCTTGCTGGGTGGATTCGTTGCAGGTATCGGAGCACCCGGCCAGCGCCAGGAGCAACCCCAGCGCGAGGCGTCGCCGTGGGGGGGGATGTTCGGGACCCGAGGGTCCCGGCTTCAAGCCATGGTTCATGTGCCATCGAGGCTAACGCAACCGCAGGCCCGGGCAAGGCGCGAATGGACCCGACCTGGAGCGATTGCGCGTCGGTGCCGAGGCGGGGTTCAGCCGTGGGTCGGTCCGCTGCGCGTTCCGGTTCGGGTCGGGGGACCCACGATCGTGGCCAGCGCGTCGAGGACCCGTGTTCGCGGGCCTTCGGGCAGCGTGCTCAGCTCGGGTGCGGTCCAGAGCCCCCGGTGCTCGCCTTCGCGAGCGAGGCGCTGCAGCAGCGCCGCCACCAGGCCGGGGCGACGTACGCGGGCGACCCGGCTTCGCGAGGTCCAAAGCCCGATCTCCGAGCGTCGGGGGTCGCGCGTGCTGATCGAGGTGTAGCGATAGTCGGGTGCGGCCGACACGGGCGACAGTGGATCTCCCGGACCATCCTCCGCGTGGGGATCGAGCTGGATCACCTGTGAGCCCACCACGAAGCGCAGCCAGGCGGGCTCGGCGGGCGTGCTCGGTGGCGCGGGCGCAGCGAGGATGCATGCGCTCGGATCGCGGACCACGATCCGCACGAGGTCGGCGCGTCGCCAGGCCGCGGGCACGTGCACGCCCGCGGCTGCCAGGGCCTCGCGCTCGAATCGCGGGCTGTCGTAGCAAAGCCGTCCGGGTTCCACCTCGACCTCGCCCAGCTGCCCGGCGAGCGACAGGATCGAGGCGCGATCACGGAGGGCGCTGGGGCGGTGGAGTGATCGCATCAACGCAAACAGCACGCATCCTCCCGGACGCACGGCAGCCACGGCCGCGCCGAGCCAGCGCTGCAGCGCATCGGGGTACCAGGGCGCATCGAGCACGACGGCATCGTAGGCTCCCGCATCGAGCCGCGCCGTCTCGATCGCCTCGTCGATCGCCTCGAGCGCCTCGCCCCCGCGGTGCCTCCGAAGCGCCAACGGGTTGCGATCCACCAGGGTCACGCGTCGCAGCGCGGGATGCTCGAGCAAGGCGAACGCCACCGTGGGTGTTCCCATGCACAGCACGCTGCGGTCGGGACCGGACACGCGCATGGCCAGATCGGCGGCACAAGTGGGCGTGAAGTACCACTCGAAGTCCCGTGCATGGAGCTCGGGCTGCCATGGATCCTCGGGCTCGCGCTCGGCCCCGACCGTCCACCCGTGCACGGGCAGGCCGAGCGCCTGGATCCGCTGGGCCACGAGCCGAGGATCGGCGCCGTCGCTCGCCACGAGCACCCGTGCCCACGCTCGGTGGCCGCGTTCCGTCGCAGCCCGCAGGCGCACGTCCACGGCTTCGCGGTGCTCGGCCACGGCAAGATCGGCGTGGATCTCATCGCTCACCGCGGCCCACCTCGGCTCACTGCGGCTGGAGCTCGTGCTCACTGGGCCGCCAGCTCGACCTGCGGGGCGGTGGCTTCCATCATGCCATCGTCGGCCGAGTCGGCGGGGCGCTCGTGCTCGTAGTGGGCCGGCGCGAGCTCGAAGTGTTGCAGCAGCTCGCTGAACGACTCGTGCAGCACCACGTGGGGAGCCACCTCGGCCTCGGCCATGGGCTGGCATGCGGCGGCTCGCTGGGCTGCCGTCCAGGGGCTCACGTCGACGACCCGCTGCCAGTCGCGTGGATCATGGCTGGTGCCGTAGCGCGCCCATGCCGTCCACAACCCACCGTCTCGTGCCATGCGAACGTCGCGAGCCAGGCTGTCGCCCACGTAGAGCGCCGACCGAGGGCTCACTCGCAGGCGCTCGCACAGGTCGAGCACCACCGCGGGGTTGGGCTTGCGCTCGTCGGTGTTCAGGCAGCGAACCGGGAACGGCAGCTCCGTCGAGTCGTCGGCGAGGATCGTGGGATCGTCGGGGGCGGCCGGAGCGGCCAACAGCGCCACGAAGGCATGCTCGAGCCCCAGCGCGCGCAGCCGGGCCGCGGCGTGATTGGCCGGGGCCTCGGTGTGACCCACCACCATCACGCCCAGCGCGGCCATCCGCTGCAAGGTGGAGCGCACGCCGGGGTAGGTTCGCAGGCCGTTGCCGTGCGCGGCGTGGTAGTACGAGGCGAACACGCGAGCCAGGGCTTGCCGGGCTCGGGTTGCGCTGCCAAAGCAGCGCTGGATGCTGGGCGCATGCAGCAGCGCCTCGGGTTGCTCGAGGCCCTGCCGGCTGCGATAGAGCTGCTGCATCTCGGTCAGCAGCTGCCCCCGCGGGACATCGGCTCGAGCCGCCGCGCCGTCGAGCATTCGATAGAACGCGCGCGAGTACCATGCCACCCAGTCGTAGAGGGTGTTGTCGAGGTCGGTGAAGACCAACGAGATGGCAGGTCGGGTCACGAGGCGGGAGCGAAGCGAGCGGAAGAAGAGAGGAGAGGAAGCGCGGGTCGGGCGCGAGAGCATGGACAGCATGCCCGATGAAATCGCTGGGCGCACGTGCTCCGTGAGGGTGTCCCTCCGTGATCGTGGTCCAATATGCCCAATTCGGGCGTTCCCGCTCCTCGAAACCGGCCCCTCGGCCTCGTCGGAGGACCTGCGGATCTAGGGTCTACGGGACCGTGGAGCCGGCGGCGGCCCCAAATCGGTCCCGAAGGGTTCCCTTGAGGATCTTGCCGGTCGGGTTGCGGGGGAGCACGTCGATCGTCTCCCAGCGGCGCGGGACCTTGGCCCTGGCGAGGCGGGCTCGGGCCCAGGCGGTGGCCTCGTCGGGATCGAAGCCCTCGCCGGGTACGACCACCGCGAGCAGCCGCTCGCCCCACTCTTCGTCGGGCACGCCGAGCACGGCCACGTCGAGGATCCGGGGGTGCTGCGACAGCACGCTCTCCACCTCCACCGGGTACACGTTGACGCCGCCGGTGATCACCATGTCGCGTGCGCGTCCGGTGAGGAACAGGTGGCCGTCCTCGTCGAGGTAGCCGAGGTCGTCGACCGTGATCCAGCCGGGCTCGGTGAGCTCGCCAGGTGCTCGCTCGACCCCGCGGGCCCCATCCTCGAGGTAGCCGCGCATGTGCTGACCGCTGCGGGTGTAGATCTTGCCCACCTCGCCCGATGGCAGCGTGCGTCCTTGCTCGTCCACCACGCGCAGCTCCTGCCCGGCCAGCGGCTGGCCGAGGGTGCCCGGTCGCTCGAGCATGTCCTCGCCGCTGGCGAGCGTGACCCACCCCAGCTCGGTGGCGCCATAGAAGTCGAAGATCGTGCGCGCTCCGAAGCGTGCGATGGCCCGCTGCCGCAGGGCGGCGCCGAACGGGGCCGCGCCCGAGACGATGGCTCGCAGCGCGGGCGTGGGCCGATGTGCGTGATGCTCCGGCGGGAGGTCGAGGATGCGCCGGATCATGGTGGGCACCATGAACGTGCTGTGGATCCGCTCTTGCGACAGCAGGTCGAGCGCGCGTGCGGCATCGAAGTGGTCCATCAACGTGACGGTGGCCCCCAGCGCCGTGTTGATGAGCACGAACGCCTGTGCGCCCGAGTGATAGAGCGGAGCCACCACCAGGTGGCGATCCCCCATTCGCAGGGGGAGGCGCTCGAGGATCCGCAGCAGCTCCATCGCTCCGAGCGCGGCGAGGTCTCGCACGGCGCCCTTGGGACGGCCGGTGGTCCCCGAGGTATAGACCACGCTCGCCGACTCGGAGCGCCCCCGTGGGCTGGGGAGGGGACGACCGAGACACGTGCGCACCAGCGCGTGGTACGACGATGCGCCGTGGGGGGCGGGCGCCTGCGGCGAGCCCACGTGGAACAACCGCAGCCCGAGCTCGGGATGGGCCCGGGCCACGGCGTCGGCGGTGGGCCAGGTTGCATCGGACACGAACAGCCGCCGAATTCGCGAGCGCTGCAGCAGCGGCTCCAGCTCGTCGGGCGTGGACGAGGTTCCCATGTGTGCGCAGGCGATGCCCAGGCGGGTCAGGCCCATCCACGTCGCCACGTACTCGCAGCGGTTCTCCATCAGCATGCCCACCGGCTCGCCGCGGCGTGCACCGTCTTCGTGCAGGGCCAGGGCGATGGCGTCGATCTCCGCGTCGAGCGTGGCGTAGTCCAGGCGCCGGTGGGCGTCGACCAGCGCGGTACGGCCCGGGGCAGCCGCGGCATGCAGGGCGTGCATGCTCCGCACGTCGAGGCCGCGACGCACGGCGACCGCGGCCAGGGCCAGCAGGTCGCCACCGGCACGCAGGGCGTGGGTCTGCCGGGTCACCCGCAGCGCACGGGCCATGATGCGATGCGGCGGATCGGCGGCCACGCGCTGCGCGAGCGTGGACAGGCCCAGGCCGGCCAGGCGTTCGCGCAGCATCACACCGACTCGATCGCGGCGGCGATGCGCTGGGCCAGCTCGGGCGCGGTCGCCTGGTCGAGCGAGGATGCGGGCCAGCCGATCCCCAGCCCGCGCTCGCCGTCACGGGGGATGATGTGGAAGTGCACGTGGAACACGGCCTGGTGGGCGGCTGCGCCGTTGTTCTGCAGGATGTTGTAGGCGGTGGAGCCGGTCGCGTTCATCACCGCCCGAGCCAGACGCGGAAGCACGCGGCCGAGCGCGGCCGCTTGCTCGTCGGACAGCTCGTGCAGGTAGGCCTTGCGCTCCTTGGGGATCACCAGCGCATGTCCCGGTGCCAGCGGAGCCACGTCGAGGAATGCGAGCACGTGGTCGTCCTCGTAGATCTTGTGGCAAGGCAGCTCGCCGTCGAGGATCTTGTCGAATACGGTGGCCATGGGCAGGTCCTTCGCGGGTGATCTCCTAGCACGATCGCGGCACCCGGGGCGGAAAGTCGCGGTATGCTCGGCCGGCAATGCGCTCCAAGGGGCTCGTGGTGATGGCGGCGGCCGGGCTGGTCCTGGTGCTCTATGCCTTCTATGTCCTGCTCGATTCGGGGCTCGACTCGGGTTCGTCGCGACCCGAGGTCGCCGAGCGCTCGGGTGCTCGGAGCGCGAGCGAGGCACGGGGACGGTCGCCAGCCGAGGAGGGCGAGGAGGACGAGCTGCCGCAGGACTCGCGCGAGCGCCGGGGCCCTCCGGGCGCAAAGCAGCCGACGGTTCGAGTGTCACCGCCACCGCAGCCGGGTGAGCGGGCCAGCGCCCCGCCGAGCCTCGATCTGCCCCCGCGACCCGAGCCGGAGATTTCACTCGAAGAGGCGCGCACGCGCTTTGGCGAGGTCCTGGCCGAGCTCGATCGTCTCTCCGAGCAGAACGTTGCCCTCACGTCGCCGCAGTGGGTCGACTACTACAAGCGCGGCAACGATGCCTTGCTCCCGCTGCAGCAGCACCTCGATGTGTCCGTGCCCGACCAAGCCGACGAGCTGCGTCGAGCCAACGAGGATCTGAGGGCCAAGCTCCGCGTGCTCGAGCCGAACGGTCCATGACCAGGCCCGATGTGATCTACATCAAGCGCCGTGGGCGAGTCACGGGGGCACGGGGGTGCGCGTCAACGCACACAGCGAGCCGCAATGGGACACAAGCGGGTAGAGCCGTCTCGCACCATGCTCCGCGGTGATGTCGAACCGCGAGCCTGCCTCTGCGCCATCGGTCGATCGAGCCTTTCGCCACGGGATCGAGCACGAGCTGCCCGCCGTGGAGGTCGAGGGGGTCGAGCGGCTCGGATCACTCTCGGTCGAGCTCGCGCTCGAGCTGTTCGACGTGCAGCTGCGCAGCCGTCAGCTCGATTTCGCCGCCCTGCGGCTGCGCGAGCAGGGTCGGGGGTACTACACGATCGGGTCATCGGGTCACGAGGGCAACGCCGCCGTGGCGGCGGCCATGCGGGCCGATGATCCGGCGTTCCTGCACTATCGCTCGGGGGGGTTCTTCCTCGAGCGCGCGCGCAAGGGCCAGTACCCGCATGCGGTTCGCGACGTGCTGATGGGGATGGTGGCGGCCAGGGACGAGCCGATCGCCGGTGGTCGTCACAAGGTGTTCGGGAGCCGGCCGCTGTGGGTGCCGCCGCAGACCTCCACCGTGGCGTCGCAGCTCCCCAAGGCGGTGGGCATGGCGTTCGCGCTCAAGCGCGCCAACCGGCTCGGGGTGTGCGAGGAGCTGCCCGCCGATGCGATCGTGATGTGCAGCTTCGGCGACGCCTCGGCCAATCACTCCACGGCCACCGGGGCGATCAATGCGGCCTGCTACATCGCGCACAAGGGGCTGCCCGTTCCGATCCTGTTCGTGTGCGAGGACAACGGCCTCGGGATCAGCGTGCGTACGCCGGTCGGTTGGATCGAGCAGAACCATCGGGGGCGCCCGGGCTTGCGGTACTTCGCGGCCGATGGCTGCAACCTCGTGGCGGCCTACGAGGCGGCGATGGAGGCGGTGGAGTACGTCCGCCTCAAGCGGATGCCCGCGTTCCTGCACCTGTCCACGGTGCGGCTGCTCGGGCACGCGGGATCGGACGTGGCGCTGGCCTATCGCGACATCGAGGAGCTGCGCTCGGACGAGGCGCGCGATCCGGTGCTGGCCACCGCGCGCACGCTGGTGCGGGCGGGCGTGCTGCGACCCGAGCAGGCGCTGCAGCGCTACGAGCAGGCCGCGCGCGAGGTGGAGGCGCTGGCTCACGAGGTCGCGGGCAGCCCCCAGCTGCCGTCGGCAGAGGAGGTGATGGCGCCGCTGGCTCCCCGCCATCTCGAGCGCATCGGGGCCGAGGCCGATCGGGTGGTGGCCGAGCCCGAGCGCCTGCAGTTCTGGGCGCCCAGCGTGGTCGACGACGAGGCGTCGCGCAAGCAGTCTCGCCGTCGCCTTCCCGAGGCGGCGGGTCCGCTGCCGCTGGCCGGTCACATCAATCGCTGCCTGGGCGATCTGATGCTCAAGTATCCCGAGCTGATGATCTTTGGCGAGGACGTGGCGCGCAAGGGCGGGGTCTACGGGCTGACTCGGGGCCTGCAGCGGCGCCTGGGGATCGGGCGGGTGTTCGACACCCTGCTCGATGAGCAGACGATCCTGGGGCTGGCCATCGGAGCGGCGCAGGCGGGGTTCTTGCCGATCCCCGAGATCCAGTACCTGGCCTACCTGCACAACGCCGAGGATCAGATCCGCGGAGAGGCGGCCACCCTGCAGTTCTTCTCGCGCGCGCAGTACCAAAATCCCATGGTGGTGCGCATCGCCAGCTATGCCTATCAAAAGGGCTTTGGCGGGCACTTCCACAACGACAACTCCGTGGCCGTGCTGCGCGACGTGCCGGGGCTGATCATCGCCTCGCCCTCGTGTGGGGAAGATGCGGCCGCGATGCTGCGCACGTGTGTGGCAGCGGCCAAGGTGGACGGCGCGGTGGCGGTGTTCCTCGAGCCGATTGCGCTCTACAACACGCGCGATCTCCACGAGGAGGGCGACGGTCTCTACCAGAGCACGTACCGGCACGACGGGCCCGGCGCGGAGCTGGGGCGTGCGCGGCGGTACGGCGAGGGCAAGGACCTGCTGCTGGTGTCGTTCGCCAACGGGGTTCGAATGTCGCGGCGGGCGGCACGGCGACTGTCGCAGGAGGGGATCGAGGCCTCGGTGCTCGACCTGCGCTGGCTGGCCCCGCTGCCCGTAGACGACCTGCTCGCGGCCGCGGCCGAGTGTGCCGCGGTGCTCGTGGTCGACGAGACGCGTCGCAGCGGCGGGGTGTCGGAGGGGATCGTGGCGAGCATGCTCGATGCCGGCTACGACGGACCGCTGCGGCGGGTGACCAGCCGTGACAGCTTCATCCCGCTGGGTCCGGCCGCCGATCTGGTGCTCTTGGGCGAGGACGACATCGTGGCCGCGGTGCGGGCGATGAAGGGGCGTTCGCGGCGGTAGCGGTCGCAATGTGGGTGGACCCGCCCCAGATCTAGGGGTTGGTGAAGCCCAGTGCCACACGAGCGGGGTCTTGGGGCATGCTTCAATTCGGCTGAAGCCGATGCGTCGTTGCGTAGACCATCCTCGGAGGACTTCTCATGGAAACGCTCACCGCCCTGGAACCCGTGTTGGTCGCACCGGATACGTTCGTGCTGCCGGCGTTCCTGCCCGTGCCCGGGCTCGGCATCCTGCCCATGCATGCGTTCGTCGTGCGCGCCGCCGATCCGGTACTCGTCGACACCGGGCCGGCACCGCTGGCCGGTGACTTCGTCGATCGCCTGGCCAAGGTGCTCGACCCCGCCGATCTGCGCTACGTGTGGCTCACCCACGGCGACCCCGATCACGTGGGGGCGCTGGGCCCCGTGCTGCAGGCCGCTCCCCGGGCGCAGGTGGTCACCACGTTCATCGGGATGGGCAAGCTGGCGCTGGGCCCCGAGCCCCTGCCCTCCGAGCGCACGCTGGTGGTCAACCCCGGTCAGCAGCTCGACCTGGGCGACCGCGCGCTGCATGCCCTGCGGCCGCCGGTGTTCGATTCCGCGGAGACGGTGATCGCATTCGACGATCGCTCCCGGGCGCTCTTTTGCGCCGATTGCTTCGGCACGTTGCTCGATGCTCCGCACGACGACGCGGCGGCGATGACGTCGGCCGAGCGAAGCCGAGGCATGCTGACCTGGGCGAGTGTCGACACGCCGTGGCTCGAGTACGTGTCGGCGGAGGTGTTGTTCGGCAACCTTCAGCGGCTGCGTCGGCTCGACCCCCAGTGGGTGCTGGGATCGCACCTGCCCCCCTCGCGTGGGCTCATCGGTAGTCTCGTGAGGGAACTGGGGGAGGCTGCGGGGCAGAAGCCGTTCGTGGGGCCGGACCAGGCGGCCATGGACGCGATGGCGGCGCAGTGATCACGAGCTTCTTCGGCGAATCTTCGGGGGACGACGGAGTCCTACCGGGCCGCGAGGATCGCCTGCGCCGCCAGCTCTCCCGGCGCGCAGCTCAAGCCTCCGCCCGGGTGGCTCCCGCTCCCGCACAGCCACAGCCCGGCGATCGGGGTGGCGTAGCGGATGCATTCGGGCGTGGGCCGGATCATCAGCTGATCGAGCGCATGCTCGAGATGGAACGGGTGCCCGCCATGGAGCCCGTACTTCGCCTCGAGCTCCACCGGCGTGAGCACCTCCTTGGCGACCACCGCCGCGCCGATCTCGGCGTCGTGCCGCGACAGCAGCTGCACGACCCGCTCGCCGAGGGCGTCCCGTGACGCGTCGTCCCAGCCCCCCTCGCGGGCGTGGGGCACGAACAACACCGTCGCACACAGCACCGCGTGGCCCTCGGGGGCGAGCGAGGGATCGGCGACCGTGGCCACGTGCAGATCGAGCACGGGGGTCTGAGTCATCTCGCGGTACTTGATCGGATCGAACGCACGCTCAAGGTCGTCGAGGCATGCTCCGGTGCGCGCGAATTCCACCGGCTCGGGACCCAGCCGCGGCGCGCGTGAGAGCGCCAGCGACACGATCGCCACGCTGCCCCGGCTTCGCAGCGTGCGTACGCGATGCTCGAAGCGATGCTCGATCACCCCCGGCGGCAGCAGCTCGCACAGCGTGTGCCCCGGGTGGCACGAAGCCGCCACGAGCCTTCCGTCGATGGCCTCGCCGTCGGCCAGCTCGACGCCTGAAACCCCATCGGCACCGAGCCGCAGCCGCCGGACCCTCGCGTCGGTGCGAACCTCCACCCCCACGGCCAGGGCCGCCCGGTGCAGCGCCTCGACCAGCATGGGCCCGCCGCCGGTGACGCCGGGGCCGCCCAGGCACTCGCGGCGCAGCAGCTCGAGCATGGTCCCGGGCGACCTCGGACCCGCGAAGCTCCCCAGCAGCGCAGGCAGAGCGAGGGCCGCCTGGAGCACGGGCGAGGCGAAGCGCTCGCGCAGCACGTCGGCCACGGCCATGGGGGGCAGCCGCAGCAGCTCCATGAGATCGGCCTTGCCCATGCGACGCACCGCCAGCGCACGCTTGCCCAGCGCCCACACGTGCTCCGACTCGATGTCGACCAGGTCGATCGGCTCGCGGCCGAACAGCGCGCGCAGCCCGGGAGCGAGGCGGCGAAGGAGCTCCCGCCAGGTCCGGTAGGCATCGGCGTCGGCCCTGGACACCCGCCCGATGGCCTCGGCGGCCCGATCCTCGTCGCCGTGGATCGGCAAGGGCTCGCCCTCGCCCTCGCCATTGCCGAGGGCGAGCACCGTGGGAGGCACTGTCCGCAGTCGCAGGCCATGGCTCTGCAGCCCCAGCGCCTCCACCACCGAGGGTCGCACCATTGCGCTGTCGAACAGCACGCCCGGCCGTCGATACCCCGGGTGGAATTCCTCGGCCGC
The DNA here is from genome assembly GCF_026337845.1 of Paraliomyxa miuraensis. GTDB lineage: Bacteria > Myxococcota_A > Polyangia > Nannocystales > Nannocystaceae > Paraliomyxa > Paraliomyxa miuraensis. The sequence goes on from NZ_JAOVZF010000130.1 coordinate 50,338, forward strand.
CGCCAGCCCGCCCACGCGATCGCGCCGCTCCAGCACGAGCACCCGCCGTCCGGCCTTGGCCAGCCGCGCCGCGGTGGTCAGGCCGTTGTGGCCGGCCCCGATCACGATGGCATCGTAGGCCCGGCTCATGCGGCCCCCGCCTTCAGCATGGCCTTGGCGGCCAGCTCGCCCGGCGCCCCCATGATGCCGCCGCCGGGGTGGGTGCCCGAGGAGCACATCCACATGTTGCGGATGGGCGTGCGGTAGCGGGCCCACCCCGCCATCGGGCGCTGGAACAGCAGCTGCTCGAGGCTGAGCTCGCCGTGGAAGATGTTGCCCTCGGTCAGGCCGAACTCGTGCTCGAGATCCCAGGGCGTGAGCACCTGGCGGTGCAGGATGCTCTCCTTCAGCCCCGGGCAGTACTCGGCCAGCGTGTCGACCACGGTGTCGCCGAAGGCCTCGCGCTGCCGTGGCCAGCGCTCGGGGCCGCCCTCGAGATCGTAGGGGGCATACTGAACGAAGCAGGAGATCACGTGCTTGCCCGGCGGCGCCACCGTGGGGTCGACCAGCGACGGGATCACCACGTTGAGATAGGGCCGCGAGGAGAACGCGCCGTACTTGGCCTCGTCGTAGGCACGCTCCACGTAGTCCACGTTGGGCACGATCGCGATGTCTCCCTCGAGGTGCGGGCCGGGGCCGGGGCGACAGGTGAAATCGGGCAGGCGATCGACCGCGAGGTTGACCTTGCCCGAGCTGCCGCGCAGCTTGTAGCGGCGAAGCTGCCCGACCAGCTCGGGCTCGAGGTGCTGCTCGCCGATGAGTCCGAAGTAGGTCCGATGGGGATCGCAGCCCGACACCACGGCCTTGGCGGTGATCTCGTTGCCGCTCTCGAGCACCACCCCGGTGGCTCGACCCGAGGTGATCCGCACGTGATCGACGGTGGCCTCGGTGACGATCTCCACCCCGAAGCCACGGGCGGCGGCCGCGATTGCGTAGCTCACGGCCCCGGTGCCCCCCTTGGAGAAGCCCCAGGCGCGGAAGGCCCCGTCGATCTCGCCCATGTAGTGGTGCAGCAGCACGTAGGCGGTGCCGGGCGAGCGCACGCCGAGCATGGTGCCGATGATGCCGCTGACCGACATGGGGCCCTTGAGCACCTCGCTCTCGAACCACTCGTCGAGGAAGTCGGCGGCGCTCATGGTGAGCAGCTTGAGGTTGAGGTAGCGAACGTCACGATCGAGCGCCTGATAGCCCCGGCCGAGCCGCAAGAGCTGGAGCAGCTCCCGGGGCGCGAGCGAGGTGGGCTCGGGCGGAGGGTGGTCGATGACGTGCTTGGAGAACCGCGCCAGCTTGGACATCGCCAGTCCGAACTCGGGGTAGACCTCGGCGTCGCGCGGGCTGAACTGGGCGATCTCTCGACGCGTCCGGGCGTAGTCGCCGAAGCGGGCCAGCGAGCGGCCGTCGGGGAGCGGGAGGAACGAGCAATCGAGCGGGATCACGTGGAAGCCGTGATCGACCAGCCCCAGCTCGCGGATGATGTGCGGCCGAAACAGGCTCACCACGTAGGAGCACACCGAGAACGTGAAGCCGGGGAACACCTGCTCGCTCACCGCGGCGCCGCCGAGCACGTGGCGACGCTCGAGCACCAGCACCTTCTTGCCGGCCTTGGCGAGGTAGGCGGCGCAGACGAGCCCGTTGTGGCCACCGCCCACCACGATCACGTCGTAGCTGCGGTCGCGGGGCTGGCCCACTCCCGAGATCGGAGAGCCCGCGGCACCAGGAGGGGCCGAACTCGAGGTCTTGGTCGCGCCTTGGGTCACGCAGAACGCTTTCGCTCGGGGTTGAAGAACGGGGTCTTGCTGACGATGGCCGAGATCTGGTGGCGCTCGTACTCCACCGTGACCTCGATCCGCAGTCGGGTGCCGAGCGCGGCGTGCTCGGGCCGCACCGAGGCGAGGGCGAGATTGGCCTTGAGCAGCGGCGACCAGGCGCCGCTGGTGGCCCGGCCCACCTGACGGCCGTCGCTTCCGTAGACGGGCACGCCGTCGCGCCAGGCCGCGAGCGGCACGTGGGGAGGCAGGCCGAAGCGGGCGAACAGGGCCTCGTACTCGTCCCAGTCGTAGCGCAGTCCCACCGTGGCCCAGGCGGGTCCGCGCGCGCGCTCGGCCCGGAGCGCGGCCTGGCCCACGAACGGCTCGCGGTCCAGGTTCACCGTCCAGCCCAGCCCCAGCTCGTAGGGGGTCGATTGCCGCGAGGGCACCAGGCAGTGGTGCGCGCCCCAGTAGTCCACGCCGTTCATGATGAAGCCGGCCTCGATCCGCGCGACGTCGAGCGCGTCGAGCCCCAGCGGCAGCACCCGGTGGTCGAGCCCCACCGCCATGATCGCGTCCCACACGGTCAGCGCATGCTCGCGGTCGACCCAGATCTCGTAGCCCAGATCGCCGGTGTAGCCGGTTCGGGAGATCCACACGTCGACCTCCTGCAGGCGAGCCCGGGTCACCCCGAAGAACGGCAGGCGGTGAAGCGGTGCGTCGCAGATCCGGGCCAGCGCATCACGGGAGGTCGGGCCCTGGATCGCCAGCGCGGCGAGCCGCTCGCTGCTGTCCTCGATGGTGACGTCGTGGGGGCCCGTGAACCGATGCAGCCACGCGAACGTGGGCTCGGCCGCGGTGAGCCGAAAGTGCTGGTCGTCGAGGCGGGAGACGGTGCCGTCGTCGAGGATCTTGCCGTCGTCGTTGCACCAGCACAGGTAGGTCACCCGACCGACGCGGAGCTTGCGGATGTCGCGAACGGTGATGCGAGACAGGAGGTCGGCGGCCCCCGGGCCACGCAGCTCGTACTTGTGCAGCGGGCTGACGTCGAGCACGCCCGCGCCGTTGCGCAGCGCGAAGTACTCGCGCTCGTGGCTGACGTCGTAGGAGCGGACGGCGTGGTACCCCGCCCACTCCTTCCAGAACATGCTGGTGCACAGCGCCGCGGTGCGCGGGTGGAATGGCGTTGGGATCGGCATTCGCGAGGGGTTCCGCTCGGAGGCGCCCACCCTACTCAAAAGCCCTGGCCCGCGCATAGGGGGGCGCGCGCCGTAGGGTGTCCCGCGCCACTTGCGGCCAGGCCAGGCCCGGGGCGTATGCTTGGCTTGGTACGTGCGCTCGTCCCCACCATCGCCGCGGCCAGCCGCGGGCTCGCACGCCGAGCGAGGGCCGCGGCGAGCCCGGGCACTGCCGTGGCTGCTGTCGTTGGGGCTGCACGCGCTGGTGCTGGCGTGGTGGGCGAGCTTGCCCGAACCGCCGCCGCGGCAAGGCGTGGTCGAGCTCGAGATGCGGCCGATCGAGCTGGTCGAGCTCCCGGAGTCCTCGAGGCCGGAGGTCGAGGAGCCGGAGGTCGAGGAGCCGGAGGTCGAGGAGCCGCCGTCCGAGCGGCCGCCCGACGAGGTCACCCCCGCTGCTCCGGAGCCGACCCCCGCGCCTCGTCGCGCAGGATCCTCGCGCGGCGGCGAGCCCGGGACCGATGAGCCCGAGACCGGCAAGCCCGGAACCGACGAGCCCGAGACCGGCGAGCCCTCGGGGGCGGTGGCGCTGCTCGGTCTTCGCGGCGGGAGCCGGAGCACGGGCTCGTCGACCAGCCTGCGCCCCTCGCTGCCTCCGCCGACCGTGGGGCACGGTCATGCGGTGCGAAGGGTGGGGTCCGCCAGCGATGGCGGCGAGGTCCAGCGCGACGGCAAGCCGCGCTCGCTGGCCGAGGCGGGGTTTCGGTCGCGCCGCAACGGCAAGCTGGTGTTTCGCGATCACACCGGCCGCTTCACCGCCACGCTCGCGCCCGACGGTCGGGTGAAGTTTCGCGACATGCCCGTTGCGATCTCCCGCGATCCCATCACGGGCGCGGCTCGTGGGATCGCGATGCCGGGCCTCGCCGAGGGCCTGCGGGCGGCCTCGGGGCAGGAGCTCTACAACGAGGAGAAGCGCCGCCTGCTCGAGGAGACGTTCGAGCTGCGCCTGCAGATGGCCGTCGCGTTCGCCCGGGACAAGATGGATCGGCGCCTGCGCTCGCTCTATCGCGAGCTGCTGACGCAGTGGCAGGACGAGCGCACCACGGAGGCCGAGCGCCGCAAGGCCCTGTTCCAGCGCTGGGACGATTGTGAGGAGCTGACGGTGTCGTTGCCGGGCTTTTCGGGCGAGGCCGCCTCGGAGATCGACGAGCTGCGCCGCACCACGGGAACCGAGGCACGAGAGACCATCGAACGCTTCATCCGAGCCCAGCTCCCGGCCGACTCGCCGCAGGCCTACACCGACGAGGAACTGCGGCGCCTGAACGCCACGCGGCGCAGCGAGGCGCGCTTTGCTCCCTATCGCTGACCGGCGGGGCGCGTCGCCGTGAACCAACCGGGGCGTCGCGGCATCTTCGGGCAGGGAGACCTCGTCTCCCGGCCTTGGTCCTCGTTACCTTGCGAAGTGAACGATCCGATGAATTACAGCACCAGCCCCCTACGGCAGCGCATCATGGCCATCGTGGGCCTTGCCCTCCTCGCCCCCTCCTGCGCCGATGACGTGGTGCACGAGGACGGCAGCGGCTCGGCCTCGGCGACTTCGGGTCCGACCTCGGAGCCCACGGCCTCGGAGCCCACGGCCTCGGCCTCCGATCCGTTTCCCACCGACGAGTCACCCGATTGCGGTGCATCGGTCTCGCGCGTCGTGTGCGTGCCACCCCCGGGACAAGACGGCTCGACGGGCGATGGCACCGACACGGGCGACAGCGTCGGCGATGCCACGAGCACGGGGGACCCGGGGACGGGGAGCGAGGGCACCGCAAGCGGGGGCACCGGCGATGCGAGCACCGGCGGTGGCTCGGGGACGGGGAGCGAGAGCACCGGAAGCGGGGACACCGGCGGCATGACCGAGCCGGTGAGCTGCGAGGGGGCGATGCCCGACGACTACAGCTTCTGCGTGTACGAGATGGGGGAGATCTTCGAGCAGGACGGCCAGTGCTGCCGGCTGCTCGAGGGCACCGAGAATTGTTGCGATGGACGTCCGTTCATCGTGGGCGAGGTCGCCCGCATCGCACCCACGATCGATCGCGCCGACTGGTGCGGCGCGGTGGCGGGCCCGAGGCTCGATGGGCTCGACCCGCGTGCCCGCGCCGAGCTGGCGGCGGCGTGGCAGGCCGACGCATCGATGGAGCACGCCTCGATTGCCAGCTTCGCCCGCTTCATCCTGCACCTGCTCGCCCTGGGCGCACCGCCCGAGCTGGTGGCCGAGGCCCAGCGGGCGCTGGCCGACGAGATCGAGCACGCGCGTCAGTGCTTCGCGCTCGCCAGCGCCTACGGTGGCCGCCCGGTGGGGCCGGGCCCGCTCGCGGTGCACGACGCCCTCGATGGGCCCGTGACGCTGGTGACGGCCGCGGTGGCTGCCGTGCGCGAGGGCTGCATCGGCGAGACCATGGCCGCCTACCAGGCCGAGGTCGCCGCGGCCCGGGCCACGGACCCCGCGGTGCGAGCCGTGCTGTCGGCGATCGCGGAGGACGAGGCCCGCCACGCGGCGCTGGCCTGGCGCTTCGTGACGTGGGCCCTCGCGCAGGGCGACGCTGCGGTCGAGGACGCGGTTCGCCAGGCCTTCGAGGAGCACGGAGCCGACGCGGCGCTCGACGATCGACCGGCCCCGATCGATCCCGCGATCTGGCGCGCGCACGGGCGGCTGTCCTCGCGCGAGATCGGGCAGACCCTCCGCCGGGGACGACGGGAGATCGTGGGTCCGTGCGCGAGGGCCCTGCTGGCCGCATCTCGTGGGTACGCGAGCCGTGCCGCGGAGTCGGTCGTGTCGATCGCGTGAACCCGGAGCACCGGGGGTCAACCCGGGCCCGCCCTGCTATGCTCACGACCGCATGGCGCGCGGCTCCCCTTCGCCCGATGCTCCTTCGGGCGAGCCCTCCTCCGAGGCCGCTCCCGAGCCGCCCAAGCGCGGCATCCGGGCGTTCTTCGTCCGCTACGGCCGCATGCTGTGGTGGTTCCATTCCTTCTATGCGCTGGGCCTGGGCATCTTCATCATCATCTTTGCGCAAAAGGGCTTCTCGCACGCGCGCTGGCTGAGCATCTCGCTCGCGGGCGCGTGGATGCTGCTGCTGCTGTTCTTTCGCCTGTTCGGCAGCGGCAAGACGCGCGCGCTCGAGGGCCGAGGGGCCAAGCTGCGCTTCTTCGTGATGACCTACGTGCTCAAGAACCTGTACCAGGGCATGCTGTTCTTCCTGCTGCCCTTCTACTGGCGCTCGGCCACGCTCGACACCCCCAACCAGTGGTTCGTGGTCGCGCTGGCCGCGTGTGCGTTCCTCAGCACCCTCGACGTGGTCTTCGACCAGGTGCTCATGCGCTGGAAGGTCGCCGCGTCGCTGTTCTACTTCGTCACCCTGTTCGCGTGCCTCAACCTGGTGATCCCGGCGCTGCTGCCCAACAGCCGCAGCCTGGTGACGATGACGGCGGCCGCCGCGATCTCGGCGATCGCGTTTTGGATGATGCACGTGCCCACCCGCTGGCTCGCACGCCCGGCGGTGGTGGGGATCTTCGTGGTGTGGACCATGGGCGCGGTGATCGGCGTGTACTTCGGCCGCGCGGGCGTCCCCCCGGTGGCGATGTACGTGTCCCATGGCGCGGTGGGGCCGAGCCTGCTGCCCGATGGGCGCCTGGCGATCGAGGCCAGCAAGCTGCACCAGTCGCTCATCCACGAGCTGCATGCGGTGACCGACGTGGTGGTGCCCGGGGGCAAGGGCGATCGCCTGGAGCACGTGTGGACCCACGAGGGGCAGGAGGTCAGCCGGGTCACCGAGGTCGATCCTCGCGCACAAGGGCCCACCGGGACCATTCGGTTGCGATCGCAGCTCCCACAGGATGCCCTGCCCGCGGAGCCGGCCGGGGCCTGGACGGTCGACGTGGTCACCCAGGACGGTCAGCTCGTGGGGCGCGCGGCGTTCGAGATCACGCAGTAGGGTACGCACGATCATGCAGCACGACGTCGCAATCCTTCACGGCTCCTTGGTCCTCGCGCTGGGGCTCGTTGCCTGCGGTCGGGAGCCGGCGCCGGCGGATGCGGCTCCCACCGCGGCCGCGTCGAACCCGGCGCCGCCCGCTTCGCCCCCGGCCGCGCCAGCCGGTGAGGTGGTCGCGTCGACCGATCCAGCGCCGCCCTCGGCGACGCCGTCCGAGACGGATCCTCCTCCTGCAGCCGCGCTCGATCCGGCGGCCGAGGGCACGCCAGCGGCCGCGGACGAAGCGGCGGTGGTGCCGGTGTCGACGACCGGGGACACGCTCGTGGTGGTCGGTGACGGGGGAATCGTCGAGCTCGACCTCGACGGCAAGGTGCTGCGAACGCTGACCTCCGAGCCGGGCCGCTCGCCGCGGTGGCTGCCGGGGAAGGATGCGTTCGTCTATCTCGGCCAGCGCCGGGCCGACGCGCGCGAGCTACGTCGCTTCGGCGCGAAGGACCTGGTCGACCTCGCGATCGCGAGGCTGTCCCTGGCCGCGCCGTGTCCGAAGGCGGCCTACGCCGAGGGCGACGAGGAGGAATCGGAGTTCATGGGAGACGGCGTGCCCGAGCTCGACCTCACCATCGAGGAGGAGCTGCGCGTCACGGCCGACGGCAAGCACGTGTGCATGCTCGCCACCGATCACGAGGCCGATCTGCGCTCGAACGTGGTGTCGATGTCGATCGGGCTCTCGACGGGCAAGGTCGAGCGGGTGCTCGTGTTCGGCGGCGAGGAGTGCAAGCGACGGACCGTGGACGATCCCAAGCCGTGCCGAACTCCGACGTCCGAGGACACCGAAGACGAGGAGGACGACGCTTCGGACCTCGAGGCCTCCGAGCCCGAGGAGATCGAGTCACCGTTTCCGATGACCCGAGTTCACTCGCGCTCGCCCGACGAGCGGTGGCTGCTCATCGAGCTGGCCTCGGCGCTCGGCGACGTGCTGCACCTACAGTTCGGGCTCTACGACACGCGCACGCGCAAGCTCTACTCGCTGCCACGCAACGGCAAGGTCGCCTGGCCCAAGCCCACGGCGGTGCCGTCCCCGCTCGGCGAAGACGAGACGATCCCCGACTGGCCCGACGTTGGCGGCGGGGAGACGATCGCGTGGGCGGGCCCGCATCACCTCGTGCTCGGCCGCACCCTGTTCGTCGCGGGCGAGCGCATCGTCGAGCTTCCGGGCGACATCGTCCGCTGAGCCGATGTGCGAGTATGCGAGCCGAGCTGGCATGGTGGTGAGCTCGAGGCAGGCTCGTGCATGAGCATGGCTACTTGGCCTTCCTCAGCCAGCGCGCATCGAAGGCCTGTGAGGCCAGGGAGAGGGAGTTCGGTCCGCCCGGGGCCTCGGGGCGGTTGGAGAAGCCCTTGGCGATTCCATCGAAGGCAAAGCTGAAGCCGCCGCCTTCGCCCTGGGCCACACCGTGGCACCCCATGCAGCCGCCCATGTCGTACTGGCTGCCGTTGGCCAGGGTATTGTGGTAGGGCTCGCCCATGACGAAGTCGGTGATGGTGCCGTCGGCCACGCCCCCGTCGTTCGCGAACGTGCCCGAGAACACCTGGAGCACGTAGTTGGTCTCGAGCACGATGTTGGCGAGGTAGTAGGTGGCAGGATCGGGCCCCTGGTAGTCGACGCCAGCGGGCTTGTCGATGGGGCGCACCTGAACGTTGACGAGCTTGTAGTAGCGAAGGGCGCTGGTGGGATGCGGGGCGGGGGGCGGCGGGGCGGCGCCCCCGGTGCACGTGTTGGCGGTGAAGCCCTTGAGGTTGCAGCGCCCCGAGCAGCAGTCGTGGTTGGACGCGCAGAACTGCCCGCCCCCGGCGCACTGCTGCGCGGGCGCGGGCGCGGCATAGGCATCGAGGGCCTCGTGTGCGGTGCGGTTGACGTCGATGATCGTCTGGGGAATCGGGTGCTTGCGCCCCCGCACGCAGACCGTGCCCTGCGGTACGCCGTCGTGCCCGGGGGTGTTCTTGTAGTAGAGGCTCGAGCCCGGCGTGCAATCGGCCGTGAGCGGTGAGAGCTTCTCGCCCGTGGTGGCGGTGGCGTTGACGGAGGTGATGTCGGGGGTCAGCGGAGCCTGGCCGGGAACGATCACGTTGCCTTCGGCGTCCTCGATCGGCTGCCCTCGATCGGTGAGGATGTTGTCGGCGTGCTCGAACGTGGCGTAGATGAGGTGCGGCGCCGATGGGGTCTTCTGGATGATGTGCAGCGCGACCAGCGTGTAGTAGTCGAAGGCGTAGCAGAAGCTCTCACCGCTGTTCTCGTAGCGGCGCACGGGCCTGACCACGTGGCGCCCGTCGTCGAGCTCGGAGGGGATCGAGCGGCGCCAGGCCGACTTGGTCAGGATGGTCCCGTTGGGGAAGCTGACCAGCTCGGCGCTCCCCGGCGGAGGGTCGGCCTTGTTGGCGTCCAGGTAGGCCACGGTGGCCGTGCCGACCTCATCGGGCCGGCCCTTCCACCACTGACCGGAGTGCTCGGGCGATCCGATGTAGTCGGAGTACGTGCGGTTCAGCTTGACCATGAACAGGATCTGCGAGGCGCTCGCGGGATCGCTGCCGTTGGGCCCCAGCTCGCTCTGCTCGACGATGCCCGCGAACATGGAGTCCTGACCGATCTCGGTGGCTTCGTCGGCGTTGAGGAAGGTCTGGTTCTCCGGGCTTCCGATGCCCTGGGGATCGCCGTCGGCGCACGGAGGAATCTGGCCGGGGATCAGGCCCGGAGACGAGCCCACCCCCGGCGCGTTGCCGGTGGGAGCGGCCGGATCGTAGATGTAGCGCGGAGGGTCGTCGTAGCTCCCCTTGTCGACGCCTTCGGGCGGGTTGCCGGCCCCGGGGAAGACCTCGATCTTGTGGCGGAAGGTCATCCAGGTGGGCAGCGCACCCGTGGGGCCATTGACCGTCTCGAGCCGGGCGTTGCCGTTGGTCACCCCCCGCGTGTTGGGAGCACCGGTCTGTGCCACTGCCGGCCAGTTGAGCGCGATGAATTCCTGCCAGGCGAAGATCGCCGCCTGCTCGAGCGTGGCGCCGCTTGCCCCGCCCGCCACGTCGCTGGGCAGGCACGGGGCGATGTTGATGGACGTGGGTACGTCCTGGCATGCGGCCGCCTCGACCACCGGCTCGGCCCGAGCGAGCTCGATGGCCTTGGCGTCGACCTTCGGGTCGTCGACCTTCGGGTCGTCGGCTTTCCCGTCCTTGGGCTTGATCTCGGGCGTCGGCGCGTTGCCGCCGCACGAGGGGCCCAGGAGCCCCGCCGCCGTGAGCACGAGTACAATCGATGCCATCGGCAATTGCCGACCACCCACCTGCCGGTTCATGATCCCAACACTCCGCCGGGTGAGGAGAAAGAGTCACCCCGGTTGGTCAGCAGTAGACACGCTGGAGACGACAGCGTCAATCGTGGCCGCGCATGGTCCTCGAGTGCTCGATTGTTGCGAGGACCGCGGTTTGAATGTCGTTTGGGCGTGGTCGTGGGGCGCGAGTCGAAATCGACTGAAAGCGCTGACTCTGGGGATCACGGCTCAGGGATCCGTGTCGGCCGCGGATCCGTGCGAGGGCTCGCCTTGCCCGATCAGCGCCTTGGACCCCGGCGGTCGCGGATCACCGGCCTCGGGATCCCCGGGCTCGACCAGCAGCGGCCGTCGCTTCCACACCAGCCAGCCGAAGATCACCGCGCCCGGCAGGCTCAAGAGCTGCCCCATGTTGAGGAAGAACGCGTCCTCGGTGATCGCCTGTCGATCCTTGAAGAACTCGAGCAAGAACCGCACCGTGAAGTAGATCCCGAGCAGCAGGTACGAGGTGGCGCCCTTGCGCAGGCGGTGGCGCCAGCGCTTGTGCAGCACCATGCCCAGGATGATGAGGCTGGTGCCCAGCGCGGCCTCGTAGAGCTGCGAGGGGTGCCGCGCCTGCCAGGGATCGACGGCCTCGAACACCACCCCCCACGGCACGGTGGTCGGCCTCCCCACCACCTCGGAGTTGATGAAGTTGCCGGTGCGGATGAACGGGAACAGCCACACCGCGGCCAGCGTGATCGCGTCGGCCACCCGGTGGAAGTCGAGCCGCATCACCCGCGCATAGAGATAGAGCGCCGAGATCACCCCGACCGCCCCCCCGTGGCTCGACAGCCCGAAGCGAAAGTCGAACAGCACCAGCGGGTTCTCGACGAAGACCGGCCAGTTGTAGAACACCACGTCGATGACGTGGGCCCCGATGAACAGGCCGGCCAGCAGCGCAAAGGTGAGGTTGCTGGCGTGCTTCTCCTCGAGCCCGCGCTCCACGAAGAAGCGGTGCCCCATCCACACGGTGGCGAACAGGCCCGCGGTGAACAGGAAGCCGTACCAGAAGATCGCGAGGTCGCCCACGCGCAGCATCACGGGATCCGGGTTCCAGGGCACGTTCGGGGTTCTCCGGGCGGCGAGCCTGGCCCGATGGCGCGTGACTGTCAAACGCGCGCGGCGATCCCCACCCGAGGGGACCTACTGGTTGGTCACCAGATCATCCGGCCGATGGTACGAAGGCATCTGCGACCGCGAGGCGGTGTAGGCTCGCTCGGGCGCGAGGTACTCGATCGCGGTCACCTCGTCGTCGTAGCCCGCGGGCAGCGGAGCGCGCACGGTGTAGCCCGAGCCCTCCGACCAGGCGTCGATCTGCACGTCGCCCACCTCGAGCACGGTGTCCCCGGCGAGGAAGCGCAGCGCGTGGCCCTCGGTGGGGGCCGTGATGCCGCCGCGCTCGGTCCACCACTGTGCGCGGCCGGAGGCCGGATCGACCGAGCCGACCAGGATCGGCTGGGGGACTGGCTGGGGGATCGGCTGGCCGTCGGACCCGCTCGCGTCGGCCATGTCCCAGCTGGTGAGCGTGCGGATCCGATCGTAGGTCGCGTTCCACTGCCAGTCGGAGACCCACGTGGGCGAGCAATAGCTCATGTAGTCGGTGTGGGAACTGGCGCTGCGGATCTGGAAGTCGCGCACGCCAAAGCCCCACACGCCGATCGTGCCGCCCTCGTAGGGATAGGTGACGTCGGGCCCGGCCGCCGCGGCTCCGGGGCAGGCCACGTGCTGTCGACCCTGGGTGTGGCCGAGCTCGTGCACGAAGGTGTCCACGCCCACCTCGTCGTTGCCCAGGTACTGGGTGCCGATCGCCACCCGCATGGGGGCCGCCCCCTGCGAGTCGTTGGGGATGCCCCCCGCCACCCCCAGCAGGCACCCGCCGCTCTCGCTGACGCACGCGCCGCAGTTGTCGAACAGCAGGTAGTAATAGGTGTTGGGGTCGGGCGCCTGCGAGGCCCGATAGGCCTGGGCCCGGCCCAGCAGCGCGAAGAAGTCGCCGCCATCGCGCAGGTCGAGATCGTCGACCACGTAGGGAGGATCCCAGCGGATGTCGAGGGTCTCGAGCGGGTTTTGCTGGTACATCGCGTCGGCGTAGCGCTGCAAGGTCTCCTCGGACGCATCCACGTCGCGGGTGCAGCTCGGGCCCGAGTAGCTCACCGGCACGAGCACCACCTTCATCGCCAGCTCGGTGGCCTCGACCCCGATGTACTCGGGCTGCGGCGGGATCACGGGCGCCTGCTCGACCGGCGGCAGCCCCTCCCAGCCGGTGCCGGCCTCGAACAGCTCGATCTGGTAGCGGACCCCCGGCACCATCCACTCGCCGAGCACGCCGAACAGGAAGCCCGACTGCATCGACGAGGTGGAGCTGTCGGTGGAGATGGTGGTGACCTCGTCGAGGACCTCGACCGTGCCGTCGGGCAGGTGGATCGACAGCCGCGCCTCGATGTCGCGCGGGATCCAGGTCGACTCGTCCACGTCCACGTAGACTCGCACCACCGTGTTGCGACCCTTGACCAGCGGTGCGTTGCGGCCCTCGGGGCCGACCCAGGCTCCGTTGGCCCCGATCGGCACCGCCACGCCAGGGTTGGCCTCGACCAGGCTCACCATGATCCCCCCGCGGGCCGGGACGTCGGGATCGGCGGGCTCGCCCGTGGTGGCACCGGTCTCGTCCGAATCCTCCCCGGAGTCCCCTCCGGTGCTCGTTCCCGCGCTGGGGTCCGAGTCGGTGGCATCCTCGTCGGTGTCGGAGCCAGCCTCGGGGGTGGGATCCGCGGGATTTCCGCAGGCGACGGCGAGGGCGGCGATTGGGAGGAACAGGAGTGATGTCAGCTTCGACACGCTTGCAATGTGGCAGAGGCTCTCCGAAATTCAAAGCGGCCAAACGTCGCAGGCGCGGCGCTCGGCCGGACTCTCAGTGATCCCCTGCGTCATGCGTGCCCCTCTTCAGCGCGTTCGTTTGGCTCGTAGCGCTTGCTCGCGATCGCAGAGGTATTGCACATCACGGTGGTGTCTCACGTTTGCGCTGTCGTGGCTCGTTGCGTGTGATCCCGCGCTTTCATCCGAGCCGATGGCGCCACGTGACGGACCGTCGTGTGGCAACGGCGTCGTCGACGAAGGCGAGGCCTGTGACCTCGGCTTTGGCAACGGGCCCGAGGGTCCGTGCCGCAGCGACTGCCAGGCCCCGCGCTGCGGAGACGGCGTGCCCGACGAGGGCGAGCGCTGCGACGACGGCAACGACGACGAGGCCGACGCGTGCCGCTCGGACTGCCGCCGGCCGCTGCAGTCGTCGTGGGTGCGGGCGCCCGCTGGCGGCGAGCGCCCGGCGGTGGCGTTGGGCGTGGCGATCGATCCAGCGGCAGCCGATGGGTCGGCCGGTGCGGTGGTGGTGGGGCAGGGGCAAGCGGCCGCTGGCGCTCCGCTGCGAGCGTGGCTCCTCGGCATCGCTGCCGACGGCGAGACCCGGTGGAGCCGCACGCTGCCCGAGGACGACGCATGGAGCTCGGCCACCGCGCGAGCCGTGGTGATCGACCCCACCGGTGACGTGTGGGTGACCGGCGAGGTCCATGGCGAAGACGACGGCGACGACGTGTGGCTGGCTCGGTGCGATCCCGAGGGCCATCCGCGCTGGAGCACCACGCTCGACGTCTGGGGCGATCGCGATCGCGGCCTGGCGCTCGCGCTCCACGGCGACGGCGTGGTGGTGGTGGGCGAGGCCTTGCGAGAGGCCCACGACCGCGACGGCCTGGTGCTGGCCTACGACGGCCAGGGCCAGCGCCGCTGGACCTGGCGACACGATGGCCCGGCCGGAGCGATCGACGATGCACGCGCCGTGGCGATCGCTCCCGATGGAGGCGTGGTGGTGGGCGGAGGCGAGGACGACCTCACCGCATGGTGGCTGACCAAGCTCGATGACACCGGCTTTCCCGTGGGGGTGCAGCGCACGCGCGGTGAGCTCGGTGCGTGGGTCTCGGCGATCGCGATCGACGAGGGTGGCGATCTCTGGGTCGCGGGCACCGAGGTGCTCGCTGCGCCCGAGCCCTGGGATCCGAGCACCTGGCATGCCCAGCCGTGGCTGGCGCGGCTCGACGCGGCGGCGGGGCTGCGCTGGCGGGTGACCGAGCCTCCGCCCGGGCCCATGCGGCGCGAGGCGCTGGGCGTGGCGCTCGATCCCGCTGGCGGCGCGATCATCATCGGCACCGATCCGATCCCCGACTCGCCGTGCTCGAGCACCGATTGCCCCGCGCGTCCCTGGGTGGCCGCCTATGATGCCGACGGCGCGCAGCGCTACGCGATGAGCCCCGACGAGGTCGTGCGCGGCGAGGGGCGGGCGATCGCCCGGGATCCCGAGGGGCAGCTGTGGCTCGTGGGCTCGCGGCGCGTCGTGTTCCAGGAAGCCGATGCGTGGCTCGGGCGCTACCGCGAGCAGGCCCCCGAGGAGGGCGCGCCATGAGCATGATCGCGTGGCTGCTGCTGCCATGGCTCGCAGCGGATCCACCGCTCGCGGGGCCTCCCGATGTTGCCGCGGCCGAGGGCACTCGACGCGCCACCGTGTACCTCGACTTCGGTGGTGGCTGGCTCTCGTCGGGCAGCGACTCCAGCCTGGGGCAGGCCACATGCGCCGGAAATCCGCTGCGCTACCCGATCTTCTTGGGCAGCGAGCGCGCGGCCGAGCTCGCGGTGGCCGAGGCACGCCGCCTGGTGGCGCCCTATGGCGTGCGCGTGGTGTCGCAGCGGCCTCCGCCGCACCTGCCCTACGCGCACGTGCGCGTGGGGGGGCATCCCGACGCGCTGGGGCTCGATCCCAAGCTCAATGGTCTGGCGTGCGACGTGGATTGCGATGACGCGGCGCATCGCGACACCGTGTTCATGTTCGCCGAGAAGTGGGTGCCAGCGGCCGCACTCGAGCCGCTCGAAGAGGAAGCGCGCGCGGTCCAGGTCGGGAGGATCGCGATCCACGAGGTCGCTCACTCGTGGGGCCTCGAGCACTCGGGAGGCACCGAGTCGGTGATGGCGCGGTTCCCCTCGGCCGGCGTGCCCGGCTTCGTGGAAGGGTGCATGCCGCTCGACCTCGACCACGACAGCGAGTGTCCCGACGCGCGCACCCGGTACTGCGACGAGGGCCACCAGGACGCCCACGCCGAGCTGCTCGCGCTGTTCGGCGATGGCTCGGCCGACACGGTGCCGCCGCATGCCGCGATCGTCTGGCCGCCCGACGGGTACGTGCTCGAGCCCGGCCAGACGCTCGAGGTCGAGGTCGAGGTCGGGGACGATCACGGAGGCTTCGGCTGGATGCTCGAGGTGCCGGAGCTTCACTGGGAGCACGTGGCGCGCGACGTCGACGAGACCTCGCTGCGGCTCGTGGTCCCGCAGGGGCGCTTCACCCTGCGGCTCGAGGTGCTCGATCACGATCGCAACGTCGGCGAGGCCGAGGTGAGCTTCGAGGCGCGCTGGCCGGAGGAGGGCGAGCAGGAGCCCGCCGAGCCCTCGGCCACCTGCGCGTGTCGTCAGGGCGGTCCGGGGAGGTGGTGGATCGGGTGGAGCGGGCTGGTGCTGGCGATGGGGTCGATCCTTCGAGGCCGACCCACGCGCGCTGCGGGGTCGATCTCGACGCGGTGACGTCGGCCACGGAAGCGTCTGGCGCCGTCGATGCCGGGAATCTATGATGGCCCGTGCCTCGGCTCCACCTGTTCGAGATCCACGAGCAGAGTTGGTGTCCCGCCGTGCTGCGCGATGGCGTGCGGGGGGTGCTCCAGCAGATCTCGTCCAGACTGCCCGCCTACGAGAGAGTGCTGCCATCGTTGCTCGAAGCGATGGATGCAGTGGGCACCACCGAGATCCTCGACCTGTGCGCAGGGGCGGGGGGCCCCTGGGTTCGCATCCATCGCGTGCTGGGCTCGAATCGTCGCATCGAGCGTGTGCGCCTGACTGACCTCTACCCCGACGTGGGCGCGATGCGTGCCATGCAGCGGCACACCGCGGGCATGGTCGAGCCCTTCGAGAACTCGGTCGATGCCCTCGACGTTCCGCGCGACATGCCGGGGCTGCGGACCATCTTTGCCGCCTTCCACCACTTCGCGCCGCAAGAGGCCCGGCGCCTGCTCGCCGATGCGGTCGCCAACCGACGGGGCATCGCGGTGTTCGAACTCACCGAGCGCACGGTGGTGTCCACCCTGTTCGTGGCGGTGGGTACGTGGCCGCTGGCGTTCGCGTTCATCCCGTTCGTGCGCCCGCTTCGCTGGAGCTACCTGCCGCTGACCTACGTGATCCCGCTCATTCCCTTCATCCTGAGCTTCGACGGGCTGGTGTCGTGTCTACGCTCCTACACCCCCGACGAGCTGCTCGCGATGGGTCGCGAGGTCGGCCCCGACTACGACTGGGAGGCCGGGCGTACGCCGGTGAAGATGTCTCCACTGGCGGTCGTGCACCTCACGGGCGTGCCACGCTCCTAGGCCGCTGCCTCATGATTTTCCAACCCCACGTATCGAGCGCGAGAATTCACGACACGGAGGACTCGATGGTAGCGGCGAGCAAGAACAAGGCCACGACGAAGAAGGTCGCCAAGAAGACAGCCCCCAAGAAGGCCCCGGCCAAAGCGGCGTCGACCAAGACGGCCGCGACCAAGGCGGCCCCGGCCAAAGCGGCATCGACCAAGGCGGCCGCGACCAAGGCGGCTGCGGCCAGTCCAGCGCCGGCCAAGAAGGCCACCGCCAAGGTCGACGGGCACTGCCCGATCGCCAAGTCGGCGAGCGTGCACGAAGACTTCGATGCGATGCTCAATCAGACGAACATCGGCGCGAACAACAACAAGTTCTACATCATCCAGCTGCTCTCCAAGGGTGGCAAGTACCATGTGTGGAACCGCTGGGGACGCGTGGGCGAGACGGGCCAGAGTTCCATGAGGGGGCCGCTGTCGCTGGACGAGGCGGTGTCCGAGTTCGAGAAGAAGTTCAAGTCCAAGACCAGCAACGACTGGAAGGATCGCAAGAGCTTCAAGGCGCGGTCGGGCAAGTACACCCTGATCGAGATCGACAGCAGCGCAGACCAGAGCAAGGCCGACGAGATCGAGGCCAAGCTGCGCAACGTCGACGGCAAGCACCGCAAGACCTCGGCCAAGGTCGCCCCCAGCGCCCTGCCCCGGCCGACCCAGAAGCTCATCGAGCTCATCTTCAGCAAGTCGATGTTCCAGAGCGCGATGGCCGATCTGGAGATCGACGTCAAGAAGATGCCCCTGGGCCAGCTCAGCCAGACCCAGGTCGGCAAGGGCTTCGGAGTCCTCGAGCGGATCGAGGAGCAGCTCGACAAGTCGCGCATCAACCGGGCCAAGCTCGCCGAGCTCAGCTCGGAGTTCTACACCGTGATCCCGCACTCCTTCGGACGCATGCGCCCCCCGGTCATCGACGACAACGCCGGGCTCCAGAAGAAGATGGACATGCTCAACATCCTCAGCGACATCGAGGTGGCGCTGGAGACGGAGAGCACGGCGCAGAAGAAGGCGACCACCGTCGCCAACCCCATCGATCGCAACTATCAATCGCTCAAGGCCGAGCTGCGGCCGCTGGCATCGTCCGCGGCGAGCTACCAGGTCATCGAGCAGTACCTGCGATCCACCGGCTCGAGCAGCCACAAGATCCTCGATGTGTTCGAGGTCGATCGCCAGGGCGAGGACAAGCGCTTCTCGGCCCACGACGGGCTCGGCAATCGCAAGCTCCTGTGGCACGGCACCAACGTGGCCGTGGTCGCCGCCATCCTCAAGGGCGGGCTGCGCATCATGCCCCACTCCGGCGGGCGCGTCGGCAAGGGGATCTACCTCGCGTCGGAGCAGGGCAAGTCCGCCGGCTACGTGGGGCGCGCGGGCCGGATCGGGATCATGTTCCTGTGCGAGGCCGTGCTGGGCAAGGAGCACTACATCACCCGCGACAACTGGCGGCTCAAGGCCGCTCCCCGCGGCTACCAGAGCATCGTGGCCTGCGGCAAGACCGAGCCCGATCCGACCAAGGACATCTCCATCACGCTCGGCAAGCACCCGGTGATCGTGCCCCAGGGCAAGCCCAAGAAGCGCAGCAAGTACTCCAGCAGCTCGTTCTGGCAGAGCGAGTACCTCGTGTATCAGGAGAGCCAGGTGCGCCTGCGCTACGTGCTCAAGCTGCAGATGTAGCAAGACCCGCTCAAAACCGGAGCAGCAGTTCGAAGCTCGCCGCGAGCGGGGCCTGCACCGCGGTCTCCACCCCGTAGTTCCCCTGGCGGGCGAGGATCGTCCGCTGGAAGAACGCGGTGGGATCCCGCGGGTCCTGGATCTTGGCGTGGGCGAGGTCCTGGGCATCTCCGCCGGCCACCGCTCGCGCGTCCTGGAACGAGTAGGTCTCGTCCACGCGCATGGTCGCGCGGGCGTTGGTCACGTTGAGGATGCGAACTGTCGCTTCGAGCTCGAGCTGGGCCGGCAGGGGATAGGCGTAGCCGAGGCTCAGGCCCCACGTCGCGTTGGGCCGGATGCGTCCCCCCGCGCCGCGCGGGAGCACGTAGACCGGCGCGCCGTCGTAGAGCGGATGGCCTGCGCGCAGCGAGATCGGATAGCCCGAGGACACGCGCAGGTTGGTGCCCAGGGTCAGCCGGCCGAGCTCGTCGAGGTCGAAGCTGTAGAAGCCATCGAGCTTGAGGCGGTGGGGCGTGTCGAACGACAGCGGTCCAAAGCTGTTGCGCACCAGCTCGGGCGTGTCGTACTGCACGCTGCGACCGAGGTCGACCAGGCCCGTGATGGGATCGACGAAGCCCTCGTAGTTGCCCTGCAAGCGGCTGTAGGTGTAGGAGGCCATCAGCCACCAGCTCCAGCCGAAGCGCTTGGTCACCGTCAGCGAGAAGGCGTCGAAGGAGCGACGGGGACGGTCGAACAGCTCGCCCACCTCGGCAAGGGCGTCCGCCAGGGTGCGGCAGCGCTCGAGCGTGCGCGCCAGCTCGGACCGGCCGGGGTCGTTGGCGGCGAGGGCATCGAGCTGGGCATCGAGCTCCGTGCACTCGGCTCGCTGTCGCTCGACGTCCTCGCCGGCCACCGCCTCGCCGGGGTTGGCGATGAGATGGCTGCCGCCGCCGTCGGTCGAGACGTCTTCGACCGCGCGTCCGAGCGCCGTGTGCAGCCAGCGAATGCCCACGACGAGGTCCTCGACGACCTCCTGGTCGTAGCCGAGCTGGAGCTGGTGATCGTACTGCCCGCGGAGACGGGGCACGATCCCACCCTCGAAGGCGGCGGTGGTGCTCACGGGCGTGTCGGTGCAGAACTCGGTGGGCTGGTCGCTGCGGGTCAGCGGCATGCTCTCTCCCGCCACGACGACCTGCTGGCCCTGGCACTGCGAGTCGCGGTAGCTGCGACGCACGTCGATGAGCCCGCCGAACACCCGCGAGCCGAGCTGGAGCGGCAGCGGCTGGAAGAACATCCCATAGTGGACGTAGGCCCGGCTGCGCCCCTCGTCGGTCCAGTCGTAGACCAGGCCCACGCGGGGCCCCACGTTGTCGCGGATGAACAGCGCGCGCTCGCCCAGCACGTCGTGCATGTCCTGCAGCTCCCAGCGGGCCCCGGCATGGAGGTGCAGGTTGGACATCATTGCCCAGCGGTCCTGGAGGTAGAGCGCGTAGTTCTGGGTCGACAGCGTCTCGTCGTAGGCGGCAGCCCGGATCCCGGCGCCGTCCGGGGTGGCGATCGCGTCGAGCCGTCCCTGCTCCTTGCGGGCTCGACCGTAGCCGAGCGTGGTGCGTCGATCGGGATCGTCGAGATCGACCATCACGAAGCGGTGGTTGTCGACGCGGTGCTCGGCGTCGACGAGGTAGCCTCCCGTCGAGGGGTCGAAGCACCACTCTCCGCCGGCATCGTCGGGCTGCGTTCCCAGGCCCGAGAGCTGGCAGCGCTCCCCGAAGTCGTCGCGGTTGCTCCCGGAGTACCGCGAGGTCGTGCGCCGCACGAGGTGCTCGAAGGCCGCGCCGTAGCCGAGCATGTGACTGCCGAGCCCATTGAAGTAGTGGCTGATGTCGAGGCGTGCTTCTGCGCGGTGCTGGCGGTCCTCGCCATACTGACCGAGGCCACCGGTGATCCACTGCCTCACCGGGCAGGCTTGCCCCGGCACGTTGGGCTCGTTGCAGACCTGGGCCGCCTCGGGCAGCAGGTCGAGCCGTCCCTCGGCGTCGAGCAGCTCGAACAGGTTGCCACCCTCGGCGTCGGTGTACTGCGTGGCCGGGAGCTCGCGCAGCTCGGGATGGTCGAGGCGCCACGCCGTCTGGCGACCGAACCTCGAGTAGGCGAGGGTGGCTTCGAGCTCCATGCGGTCCTGGAACAGACGACCGGAGTAGCCCAGCGACGAGTACAGCGAGTCATGGCGGTCCCAGCCGAGGTGATCACCCAGTAGCCCGTTGGCCACCAGCGAACGACCGCCCCGGGGATCGGCGAGGAGCGGGGGATCGAACGGATCGCTGGGCGCGTGCCGGTAGCTTCGCCGTACGAAGCGAGGCGCGCCCCCCACCGTCAGGTGCAGCTGGTGGCGAGGGGTCATGGACCAGTCGAGGCCGAGCTGATGGCCGCCCTGGACTTGGCCGGTCACGAAGCGCTGCGATGCGAACTCCTCGGTGGCGATGTGCCCCCGTCCTGGCGCGCAGTCGAAGGCGCCGTTGTCGTGGGGGCAGCCCCCGAAGCCGCCCGAGCCATCGGCGTCGATGCGATGGTGGAAGCTCTGCACCAGCGTGTTCCGACCTCCGGTGACCGACACGCCCGCCGACCAGAACAGGCGGTCGCGGATGATCGGCCCGCTCGCGGTCACCACCCCCTGCATCGTGTACTCGGGGATCTCGACCGTGCGCACGGCCTCGTCGGTGCCGATCACGAAGCGAGGCTCGGCCAGCCGTGGGGTAAAGGTGAAGCGCGCCTGTCCGCGCAGCCGATTGGTGCCCGAGATCCGCCGCGCGTTGATCTGGCCTCCGGAGGCGCCGCCATGCTTGGCCTCGTAGCCCGACTCGAGCACCTCGACCTCCTCGATGAACTCCTGCACGATCGCGATGCCCACCGTCCCGAACGCCGGATCGTTCACGGTTGCTCCGTCCATCGTGTATCTCGACTCGGCCCCCGTGGTGCCGGCCAGCGAGATGCCCGCGGCATCGCGAGAGGCCGTGGGGGCGGTGTCGACCACCTGGGTGAAGTCGCGGCCCGTGCTCCCCGCGGGGACCTGCCGATACTGCTCGAGGGACGCGACGCGGCTGGCCGACGGGCTCATGGACACCGGTGCCGCGGCGACTCTGATCGCGCGCCGCATCTCGTGCTCGACCCCTCCCACCCGGCGAACCATCGGAGGAGCGTGGGTCGCCGGGGACGGTCCAGACGGCGCCGCCCGTCCGGCCAGCCCGGCCGAGGCCTCGTAGGCCCGGGCCCCCGACATCAGCGGATCGACCCCCTCGGGGATCGCCACCGGCTGCTCGATGTGCTCGGGGTTGCCATCGCCCACCACGCGCGATCGATCGACCGCGATGAAGCTGGTGAACGGCGTGACGATCCGATACGCCAGACCCACCCTGGTGATCCGTTCCTCGAGCTCCGGGGTGGGCTCCTCCCACAAGTGCGTCTCGAGCTCGGCCACCTTGGCGCGCGCCCACAGCGTGGTGAGCAGCCCGTCGGCCCCCTCGGCACGGTGCACGGGAACCTCGAGGCGGAGCGCCTGCCCTCCGCGATGGCCCAGCAGCTCCACCGAGCCGCCCACGTCGCCGTGGTAGCGGCCCATCACCACCACGGGCTGGCTGACGAACAGGTCGGGGATCTCCCCGGGAAATCGCGCGTAGTCCAGCGCGCTGCCCTCGGGCAGCGACAGCCCCGTGATCACCGGCCGGTCGATGTCGTGCATGACCGCATCGACCGCGCGTGCCGGATGCTCGCGCGAGGAGATCGTGCGTGCGCTGCCATTGCCCGCGACCGCGATTCCGGCGATGAGCTCGCGATTGGGAGCGGCCCCGATCCCGATCCCGAACACCCGCGCCACGTTGCCCCGCTTGGCCAGCCGCAGCACCAGCGCGCGTGCCCCCGCGAAGATCTCGTACTCGTTGCTCACGTAGCCATCGGTCAGGAACAGCACGTAGCGGTTCATGCCGGGCGCGACCTGGTCGCGCAGCGCGGCCTCCACTGCGTCGGCCATCATGGTCCCGCCGCCGCTCTCCATCGCGTCGAGAAAGGCCAGCGCGAGCACCAGGTTCTCGGCGTTGGCGGGCCGCGGTTTGCCGAACAGCCGCTCGGTCCCCGAGGCAAAGCCCACCACGTCGAAGGTGTCGACCGGCCGCAGCCGCGCCAGCAGCTCGCGCACGGTCTGCTTGGCCAGGGCCAGGGGAGCGCCGTGCATCGAGCCCGAGCGGTCGACCACGAAGATCACCTCGCGTCGGCCCACCTCGGCGTCCACGTCGGTCTCGGGCGGGTGGACCACCATCAGGTAGTGACCGTTGCCCGCCGCGTCGGGCTCACCGAGGAGCACCGCGGCCTGGGGCTCGCCGCCGCCCACCCGATAGCGCAGCACGAAGTCGCGGTTGGGCAGCGACTCGTGCGGCACCAGGGTGGCGCGCAGCCGACCGTCGTCGAGCGTGGCCTCGACCTCGTGGGTGGGGCACGTCCACGACACGATCGGCGGACCCGCCTGGGCGTCGACGACGAGCTCGATGTCGTGTCCGGTGCGGACGCCATGGCCGACCACCGGAGGCGAGACCCGGGCCGCGTCGGGCACCGAGCCGTCCCCGGGGTCGAAGCGCGGTCCCACCACCATGGGGAACACCAGCTCGTACTCGCCGGCATCGTAGGTGAGCGTCTGGACGTAGCGGATCTCGACCTCGACGTCCTGTCCCGGCGGGATGTTGGCCACCGATTGGGTGAAGACGTTGGGCCGCTCCTGCTCGAGCAGCGACGCGGTGTGTCCGGACGCGCGCGCGTCCTCGTAGGCCTGCCGCGCCTGCTCGCGACGCATGATCTCGGCCTCGAACGTTCGGTCGCCCACGAACATCGTCATGGCCGAGACCGCGCTGTTCTCGGGGAGCGGAAACGTGTAGACCACCTCGATCGCGTGGTTCTTCGGGTTGTGGAAGCGCTGGCGCACCTTCACCGCGGCCACGTGACCACGGAGGGCGGCGTGCACCCCCGTGTGGCGCAGGGGCAGGGGGTGGCCCGTGGCGTCGCGCAGCTCGGGGAGGCGGCCCGGGCTGGTGTAGGCGTGGATCGGACTCGGTCGCGCGGGACCGGTCCACGCGGGGGAGCCGGGGAGGTCTCGCGGGAGGGCGGCCAGGGGATCGCGCGTGGCCTGGCCGCCTCGGCCGCCGAATGAGGTGCACCCGACGAGCCACAGGCTCACCAGGCACACGAGCGCTGCGGCCCAGCGTGCAGGAGACCTCGACACCCGGGAGGGACAACGGCGGCGTGCGCGGGGGCTTTCTCTGCGGTGGGATGAGTCGACCGTCGATGGCGTGCAGATCCGGCGAGCGCGTCGGCGAGCTGCCCGTCATGTCCACGGCTCGATGAGCACGTCGACCCCGAGGACGTCGTCGGGACCGACCCCGATGAGGACGGGCGGCCGCGCGACCCACGAGTCGACCCCCGGCAGTCGGATGCCCTGGTCGATCACCATCGATGGCTCGGTGGTGCGACCCGTCCTCCGACCGCCCTCATAGGCCGTGAATTCCTCCTGGTCGCTGACGTCGTCGAGCGTGGCGTGGATCGTGGGTCGTCCGAGGCTCCTGGAGACCTCGCGTGCGAGATGCTCGCCCTCCGCGTATCGATGGTGGCCGCCCACCTCGTGCAGGACGAGCGTCCAGGGACACCGGGCCAGCTGCACCAGGTAGAGCCAACGCGTGTTCCGGGGGGCGAGCTGCCAGCGCTCGTGGATGCCGCTCAACAGCCGCTCGCTCCCATCGACCTCTTGCACTGCGGGCGAGGTGCGCTCGATGGGAGCGTTGACCAGCACGATCGAGTACTCCCCGTTGCCCCCGAAGTTGGTGTGCTCGATCAACGTGTTCCAGCCGGGCTCGCCCGCGCAGCGACGGTAGGTCACGCCCGCCACACGCCACGCCTGCGGTCCCATCGTTCGCTCGACCCACTGCACGCGCTCCCGATGGTTGCCCGCATCCTCGGGATCCGGAGGTCCGAGGGCAGCGCCCTCCTTCACCAACCGCTCCACGACCCGCAGATGGCCGGCCTTGGCGGCCAGGAACAAGGGGGTCGACCAGGCAGCCTCCGACGCGAGGCGGTCGATCCGTGCACCCGCGATGAGCAGCACCTCCACCACGCTCAGACGCCCCGCGCCGGCAGCCGCGGCCAGCGGATGGCATGACGGAGGATCGACGGGGACCCCCGCCTCCAGCAGCGCGCACACGCGATCGACGTTGCCCACGGTCGCGGCACGCAGCAGCTCGGCCTCGAGGGACTCGGTCGTGCCCATCGCTATTCGGTGTCCTCGATCGTTGGCACCGGGGTCGCCGGAGTGACCGAGTCCTCCACCTCGACCTCCGCCTCGCTGGTAGAGGCTTCCTCGGCGCCGGCCCCGGCCGTGCGATTCGCCTGACGCTCGCGCAGCGCGTCGATCGGCGCCAGCGCCTTGCGAGCCGCCTCGATCCTGCTCGGGTCCACGTCCTGTATCGCGACGATCTGCAGTGCATACCCCACGACCGCGCGTCGTACCGCAGCGAGCGTCTCCATCACCGACCCTCCCGACGTCGCCGCGGGCACCGGCTTGGCCTCGGTGATCGGCCCCGCCAGCCACTGTCGCATGTCGTCATCGTCGTGGAACCGGAGGTACATGGCGAGCGAGGCGTGTGCGGCCGCCAGCACGGCGAAGCCGGTGGGCACGCTGTCGCGGATGAGGATGTAGGACTTGAGGTTGGGGCCTGCGGGGTTTGCTGGGTTGCTCATGGTCGTCTCCTTGGCGGTGAGCCGGAAGGACGGAGCGACCACACCGTGTGCCCCGTCCGGTGTCCGGCGGGGCGGCGGTGCTCGTGAGCTACGCGCATGAGGGACCGCGCCCGCCGAAGCGAGTCGTGGTCCCGGTCGTGGCGTGCAGCCGCGGCATCGCCTTCATCGTGGAGGGAGGACGCGCACCCGTCAAGGCCCGACGCGTCAGTGCGGTCCCTCGTGGTGCGGCCGAGTCGGTCAGTTGCCGATCACGATCCGGGTCGCGCCCTGGACGGAGAGCCACTCACGGACGCGATCGGTCTGCGCTCCGCCAACCACGATGGTTGCTCCCTCCACGTGGGCACCGCAGCCGAGCTGACGCCGCAGCCGCTGCGCCATGTCCTGCAGCGCAGGCTCCGACAGGGCGAGTCCCTCGATCACCGTGGCCGTCTTGCCGCCGCGCCCCTTCTTCTCGCGACGCAGGACGAGCCTTCCGTGCGCGAGCGAGGGGGAGTCGATGGGCGCGATCGTGGGCTCGGGCTCAGCGGTGACCGCATCACCCGGAGGAAGCTCGCCGAGCGCCCCCTGGAGCGCGGCAAACGGATTGGTGGACAGCGGCGGGGCGC
>NZ_JAOVZF010000119.1 GCF_026337845.1 Paraliomyxa miuraensis
GTTCCGCTGCGATGCCTCGAACGACTCCGACTGGATCAACGTGGACGACATCACGATCTCGGCGTACTAGGCTGGCCGAGCACGGTCTCGGGCGCCCGAGCATTGGTCTCGGGCGCCCAGCCCCACGGTGCTTGCTCATTGGCTCCGAGCCGTCGATCATCTCGAGCCTCATGCGTTCGTTTCGCTCGACGATGAGGCCGTGGTCGGGCTTGGTGCTCGGGATGGTGATCGCGTGCAACGCCGCACGGGAGGAGCCGCCTCCTGTTGCCTTGCCTTCCGATGCCGCGACCCTCGAGCGCGCCGGGCCCGTCGTCGTCGAGGCCGAGCCGCCCGTCCAGGCCGGCCTCGCACCGTCGCCCGAGCCCTCTCGCGCACCCGAGCCTGCGTTCCCTGGGCCCGACGACGTCCCGCCCACCCATTTCGAGGGCCGCGAGATCGCTCCGCCGATGGGCTATCTCGGTGCCTCGTGGCTCACCCGACGCGAGCGCGACGCCGAGGAGAACACCTCGCTGCTCCACCAGACGCTGCGAGTGCAGCCCGGCCAGACCGCCTGCGACGTGGGGGCCGGCAACGGCTACCACACCGTGCGGCTCGCCCGTGCCGTGGGCCCTACCGGGCGCGTGCTCGCGGTCGACGTCGAGCCGGCCATGCTCGAGCTGCTGCGAGACCTCGTGGAGAAGGAGGGCCTGCACAACGTCGAGACCATCGAGGGGCGACCCGGCAATCCCCGCCTACCCGAGGGCGCGTGCGATCTCATCCTGCTCGTCGACGTCTACCACGAGCTGGCCTGGCCCGAGCCCATGCTGGCCGCATTTCGCCGGGCCTTGTCGCCGCAGGGACGCTTGGCGCTGGTGGAGTTTCGCGCCGAGGACCCCGAGGTGCCGATCAAGAAGCTGCACAAGATGAGCAAGGCCCAGATCGAGCGCGAGTTCTCGCCGCGGGGCTTCGTGTTGGTGGAGAGCTTCGACGAGCTGCCCTGGCAGCACTTGCTGTTCTACTCTCGTGACGATCGGGGCCGCGACGATCGGGCCCGCGACGATGCGCAGTAGGGCCGCTAGCGATCGCGATGCTGCAAGCCCAGCGCTGCGATCGCCTCGAGCAGCGCGTCATGGACGACCGGGATCGCACACACCAGCCCGTAGTTGCGCTCCAGCCGAGCCCCGCACGAGAAGTCGAACGGTTCCCCGCGCAGATCGGTGACCCGCATGCCAGCCGCGGTCGCAACGAGCCACCCCGGGGCGTGATCCCAGACCTGCTCCGCTCGCTGATGGTCCTGGGGGATCCGCAGGTAGGCATGGGCCTGGCCGCGCGCCACCAGGCCGTACTTGACCTGACTGTCGGCGGGCAGGATCTCCACCGCGCCGCCGATCCGCCGTAGCACGCGATCGATGTCGTGCAGGCGGCTGTAGGTGCCCTCGAACGAGCGGGTCACCACGACTGGCGAGGGGCGCTCGCTCGGGGGTTGGTCGACCGCGGTCAGCTCGGCTCCGGGCAGGGCGGGGCCCCACCGCATGGGTGCTCCGGCCTCCGCGACGAACAGAGTGCCGTGGGGATCGAGCTCGTCGACCGAAGGCGCGAGCCGGGGCGCCAGGTTGGGGCAGCCCATCACCGCGACGGCGGGGCTGCCCTTGGCGATCCACACCAGGCACACCGCATACTGCCCGCCGCGCACGAACCCGCGGGTGCCGTCGATCGGATCGACCGCCCAGTAGCCGCCCTCCGGATCGGCCGGGCCGCTCGCACCATCGATCGCATCGAGCACCTCGTCGGCCGTGGCGTCGGGCCAGGCGGGCCGCACCGCTTCCACCACCGCATCGCGCAGCTTCGCCCGCTCCGGTCGGCGCAGCACTCGTGCCGACTCCTCTCCGAGGATCCGGACCGGCCCGCGCTCGCGCAGCCGCCGAACGATCACCGCCTGCGCCGCGAAGTCGGCCACGGTCACCGGGCTGTCGTCGGGTTTGTCGATGCGGGCCACCTCGCGGTGGCGTCGCACCTGCCGGCAGACGGCCACGGCCTCGAGCACGGCGGCGCGAGCCAGGTCCACGGCATCGGGCGCGAGCGAAGCGGGCACCACCGCAGGCTAGCCCGGGTCGTCGGCCAGCCCGCGGGGCGAGATCGACCCCGGGAGAAAAAAACGCCGATCGTGGCCTCGGACCCGGAAAAACCCGAGGGCTCCGATGTCGTACATATCGGATGACGGCTTACGACCACATCACATGTGGCGCGAGGTGGGCGTTGCTCGGGGGGGCGCTGCTGGCCCCGGTGGGCTGCGGCGGCGATGAGCCGGCTGGCGAGGGGACCGACGGAGACCTGGGCACCGAAGAGGGCTCCACGGGAGAGATCGGTGATACCGGCGAGACCGACGGCGAGCGGGCCGAGGACCGGGTGGTGCCGCTCGACGTGAGCGCGACGGCGCTTGAGGCTCGCTGCTTCGAGCTTCCCGATGCGCCCCTGCAGATCTCGGTCGCGCCCGAGGGCCAGCTGTGGCTGCGCATCGACGAGCAGACCTGGCGAGTGCTCGATCCCTTCGGATCCGAGGACGTCCAGCTCCTGGCCCCGACCGTGACCGCGCTGCAGGCGTGGAGCTCCGAGCGCGCCTTCGTGATCGACGGCGGCGTGCCTTGGGACGTGCGGGGGCAGTGGCCGCAGCCGCTCCCCTGGCCAGCCCAGCGCACCGAGCCCACCGCGCTGTGCGGCGATCCTTCGACCGACGCCAATGGCTTCGTCGTGGCCGATGGCCTGCTGCACCGCGATCACGGCGCCTGGTGGGAGTGGACCGGTCCGAGCGACGCGCCCTGGGCCAACGTGTCCTGGCTGGCCACCGACGCGGGCGCCTGCATGGGTCCCGAGGGCGAGCTGTGGCTGGCCGAGACCTCGGGCGAGGTCTGGCGCATCACGGCCGACTTCGCCACGCGCGTGCCCGAGCTCGACGGTGCCGATCGAGGTGCACTGCTGTCCGGCGTTGGTGTGGCCGCCGTGCTCGATGATGCGTTGCGACTGGGTGAGGTCGATGGGCTTCAGCAGATCCGCTTCGAGGCCGGCCCCGTCACCGCAGTCTCCACGGGCGGAGGTGCGCTGTGGGTGGTGGCCGGCGGTGCCGTCCACCGCTGGCTCGAGGGTGACTTCACGCGTGCCCTCCACGACGACGTCCCCGTGATGGCCACCCGCCTCTACGCCGACGCGACCGGCGGTGCGTGGGCGCTCGACGAGCAGCGAGCTTGCCACCTGCACCCGACGCCACCCACCCGCGTCGAGGGCGTCTTCGACCTGCAGCGCCTGACCACCGAGACCATCGAGATCACCGCGCGCACCTCGGCCGGCACCCGCCTGACCTCGGCCCGCCTCGACGGCGAGGACCTGAGCATCGAGGCCGATGGTCCCAGCCGCTGGCGGGCCGAGCCGGTCGAGGTGGGGCAGGGCTGGCACGTGCTCGAGGTGTTCGCCAGCGGGAGCCGTGGCGCCACCGCCCGCACCCTGCGGTTCGAGCAGCGTCGCGTGGGCGAGCTCTCGTGGGTCGAGCACATCGAGCCGTTGTTCGAAGAGCACTGCTCGGGTGCAGCGTGCCACGGTCCCGATCTCGGGCCGGGCACGCGACCGGATCTGTCGAGCTACGAGGCGTGGCTCGAGCGCGAGGACGGGATCCTCGATCGCGTGGTCACCAAGGGCGACATGCCGCCGCTGGGGGCTCGCAAGGACAGCTGGGGGTTGGATGCTCGGCTCACGGTCGCGGAGTGGTTCCAGACCGGCGCCGCATGGGGAGGGAACGATTGATGCTCACGACGCGCATGGTGCTGGTGACGGCGGCGCTGGTCCTGGCCGGCTGCTACGAGGGGGTCTCGGGCCCCGGTGACCTCGACGAGCTCCCTGGACGCGTGCCAGGGGCCGACGGCGAAGGCGAGGATCCGAGCGACGACGACGATGGACCCGACTCGGGCGAGCCCGGCCACCACGACCAGGGTGAGATCGAGGACCCCGCCGGCCGTCGCGTGCGACGCATGACGGCGCAGCAGTTCCATCGCTCGCTCATCGCGGTGACCGGCCAGCCCTGGCCCGCATTCGACGACTACGCCGCCGCCATGGGCAAGGCCGACTTCGCCGAGATCACCGACGAGGGCCGCGAGATCTCGGTCACCTTCGACAAGTTCGTGCACGACGCCGCCCTGCACAGCTGCACCGCGGCCATCGACGCCGACCTCGAGGGCACGAGCGCCGGCACGGTGATGCGCTGGACCAAGCCCACCGATCGCGACGAGGTCGTGATCCGCCGCAACCTCGACTACCTGATGCTCCGCTTCCTGGGCCAGGAGACCAAGCCCACCGATCCGCGTGTGGATCCCTGGATGAACCTGCTGACGCACGAGCCCTCCGACGGCGAGATCGACGATGGCTTGATGATCGAGCGCTGGACCGCCGTGTGCGTGGGCTTGGTGACCCACCCGGACTTCGTGACCTACTGACCCCGAGGGAGAACGACGCCATGACGCATCGACACCACCATCGTCTCGACGCTCGCTTCGGCCGCCGCTCGTTCCTGCAGGGCCTGGGTGCCTCGGCCTTCTTGCTGCCGTTCGCTGGCGCCGGCTGGGCCGATCAAGAAGAGCCCCGCCCCGCGCAGCGCTACGTGGGCCTCTACTGCAATGGCGCCTGGGACGTGCTCCTGGGCCCCGATCCGCGCGACCCCGCCAAGAGCTACACGGGCATCGATCTGGGCACCAACGCGCTCGCCTCCGCCCATCGCGAGCCCATCCCGGTGATGATGGCCGGCGAGGAGGTGCTGTGGGGCCCCACCATGGCCTCGCTGGTCCCCCATGCCGACGTCCTCACCCTGTTTCGTGGCGTCAACATGAACACGGTGGCCCACGCCGCGGGGCGGGCCTACGTCAACACCTTCCTTCCACCCTCGGGCGTGGTGCCCAAGGGCGATTCCATGGGCACTCGCATGGCCGCGGCCGGGGACTACGACGACCTCATCCTGCCCAACGTCTCGGTGGGCATGCCCACCTTCAACCAGTCGTTCCCCGCCGACGTCACCGGCGTGCGGCTGTCGCTGGCGACCGAGATGCGGGATCTGTTGCAGCCGCTCTCCGATGCGCCGCTGTCCGACGAGACCCTCGCCGCCTTGCGAGCGGCGCAGGACGAGGTCGAGGGCTGCGTGCACGACCAGTACGGCACCCGCCCCGTCGACGAGCTGCGAATCGCCCGCGATCGCATGCGGCAGCTGCTCTCCGACGGCTACACCAGCGCCTTCGATCTCGCCGCCGATTCCGAGCTCATCACGCGCTACGGGATCACCAACCCCAACGCGGCCACGGCTCCTTCGGTGGTGGCCGCCACGGTGTGGCGCCTGCTCGAGACCGGGCTGTCGCGCACCGTCACCGCTCAGCTCCAGGCGGGCTTCGATACCCATGGCCCCGAGTGGGCGACCCTGCAGCCTGCGCGCCAGGTGGCTGCATTCGATGCCCTGGCCGCGCTGCTGACGGATCTGCGACAAGACGACCCGCAGCTCCAGGACACCACGGTGGTGGTGTTCTCCGAGTTCGCCCGCACGCCCAAGATCAACGGCCGTGGCGGTCGCGACCACCACTTTGCCAGCTCGGTGCTGGTGTTCGGCGGCGGCCTGCGCCGCGGCGTGTGCGGGGCCACCCTCGAGGAGACCCTGGGCCTGGTTGCCATCGACCCCATCACCGGGCGGCCCGATCCCGCCGGCAAGGTGCTCCTGCCCGAGGACATCGGGGCCACCATCGCCGCCGCTGCCGGCCTGCCCACCACGCCGTTCCGCGTCGAGCCCCTCGACGCCTGGATCGCCTGAGCCAACCCCACGATTTCGATCGAACGAGGAGCGCCGCGCCATGAAGACCATCGATCTCCGCGCCACCGTCCTGGGCCTCGCCGGCCTTGTCAGTCTCGGGTTCGGGTTTGGCCTCGGCCTGGCTCCCGCCACGGCCGAGGCGGCCAGCCCCGACTACTGCGCGCCCACCACCGACATCGACCCGCTCCAGCTCCTGCGCCAGGTCTCGCTCGATCTGCGCGGCCGCGTGCCGAGCTACGAGGAGTACGAGTGGGTCCGCGGAGCCGACGATCCCCAGGCCGCCGCCGAGGGGCTCATCACCGAGATGCTCGAGTCCCCCGAGTACTTCGACCAGGTTCGCGAGTATCACCAGGCGCTCCTGTGGGGCACGCTCGACAGCTCCACCCTGCCCAACCTCTACGCCGCCCAGCGCCGGATGATCCCCACCGGCACCGGCATCTGGCGCTTGCCCAACATGCGCCAGAAGTACCGCAACAGCCCGACGCTCGATTGCCTGAACCAAGAGCAGACCAACTTCGACGCACAGGGCCGTCCGATCCCGATCCAGACCTACGCCGATCCCACCTGTGCCGGCGGTACCTGCAAGCGCGAGGGCTGGGTGATGGTCTCGCCCTACTGGGCTCCCGACACGCAGGTCAAGGTCTGCGCCTACGATGCCCAGGAGGCCGCGGTCGGCAAGAACGGGGCCGAGTGCTCGCTCTACCACACCAACGACGAGCTGTGCGGCTGCGGCCCCGAGCTTCGCTGGTGCGGTCCCGACAACGTGGGCGTCGAGAACCAGCTCGTGCGCGACTCCCTGGCGCAGGAGCCCGCGCGGATCTTCCAGTGGGTCGTGCAGGAGGGTCGCTCGTACCTCGAGGCGTTCGTCACCGACACCACCTTCATGAACGGTCCCGTGGCGCACTACTACCGCCACAACACCGGCACCACCAACATCGCCCTCGGCGGCGCGATCGCCTACGACTCCGCGATCTCCAGCGTGCCCGACCTGCCCTACGACGACGTGGACACCTGGGTGCCCGTGCAGCGCGACGAGGCCCACGCCGGCGCCTTCACCACCATGGGCTACCTGCTGCGCTTTGCCAGCAACCGCGGGCGCGCCAATCGCTTCTACACCGCCTTCTATTGCGATCCCTTCATGCCCAGCGAGGAGGGCCTGCCGCCCGAGGAGCAAGAGCCCAGCCCCAACCTGCGCGAGCGCAACGGCTGCAACGACTGCCACCAGGAGCTCGAGCCCGCCGCCGCCCACTGGGCCCGCTGGCGCACCGGCGGCACCTACGGGTGGTTCTCGCCCCAGGCGGTGAGCTTTCACGAGCCGCGCCCCGACTGCATCTGTGGCGAGGGCATCGCCAACTGCTCCGCGTTCTGCAGCACCTACTTCGTCACCGCCGACAACTCGAGCGACGAGGAGTTCGGCGCCTACCGTGGCTTGCCGCAGGCCGCGAGCTGGCTCGTGCGCACCGACCACGCCAACGTCGAGGCGGGACCGGTGGGGCTCATCGACACCGATGCCGAGCGCGATCAGATCGCCCACTGTGCCGCGAAGAACCTGGGTGAGCACCTGCTGGGTCGCGAGCTCCAGGCCAACGACCTGTCATGGCTGCAAGCGCACGCCCAGGCGTTCGAGGACAGCGGCTACGACTACACCGCGATGGTGCGGCGGATGATCACGGACGAGCGCTATCGAACGGTGCGCTGAGCGTTCCGGCCAGGCCGGCTCGGGCCCGATCTGACCGATCTCTAGATTTGGCCCCGTCGCAGCCCGCGAAACCACGTCGCCAGGGTCGCCTCTTGCCCGGCCTGCTCCAGCCGGTCCACCGCCTCCTTCATCTCCTCGACCTTCGCATCCTTCTCGTCGAGGACCACGAACAGCGGATAGGTCCCCTTGGTCTCGTCCCAGCGCAGGCGCAGCTGGTCGAACTCGTTCATGCGCAGCGCCTTCTCCCAGTCCTCTTCCACGAATTCCAGGATCCGCACGTGCGCGATGTCCTCGGCCGGGTGCAGGTTGCCCAGCTCCAGCTCCAGCCGGCGGCAGCGCTCGCACCACTCCGCCGAGAACAGCACGGCCACCTGCTTGCCCTCGCTGCGGGCCTGCGTGGCCAGGCGCTCGAACATCCCCGTCAGAGGCTCGTCGGCGATCGGTCGCAGGCGTCGCAGGTCGTAGCCCACCTTCGAGGGCCTGCTCGTCTTCGCCTCCGGCGCGCTGGCCTCGGCCCCCTCGGCCTGCGCACCACCATCGCCGCAGCCGAGCGACGTGGCCATCACCGTGATCG
The DNA here is from genome assembly GCF_026337845.1 of Paraliomyxa miuraensis. Classification (GTDB taxonomy): domain Bacteria; phylum Myxococcota_A; class Polyangia; order Nannocystales; family Nannocystaceae; genus Paraliomyxa; species Paraliomyxa miuraensis. Next base: position 8,083 of record NZ_JAOVZF010000119.1, read on the forward strand.
CCAGCCGCACACCGCACGGGATGGCCGAGATCCTCCGCGCTCGCATGCGCCCTTCTTCCCACCGCGCCCAGTCACGGTCAAGTCTTGCCCACCCACTGCACGCGATAGAGGTCGAGCCGCCGGTCCTGGAAGTTGCGCACCGAGCCATGGCGGCGCAGCTCCTTGATGTCGTCGAGATCCACGTCGACGATCAGCGTGGTCTCGGTGTTGGGCGTGGCCTCCGCCATGATCGCGTCGTGGGGGAACGAGAAGTCCGACGGCGAGAACACCGCCGTTTGCGAGTACTGGATGTCGATGTTCTCGACCTTGGGCAGCGAGCCCACGCTGCCCGTGATCGCCACGTAGCACTCGTTCTCGATCGCCCGCGCCTGCGCGCAGCGACGCACTCGCAGGTAGCCGTTCTTGGTGTCGGTCCAGAACGGCACGAACAGGATCTGCATGCCCTGGTCGGCCAGCAGGCGCGCCAGCTCGGGGAACTCCACATCGTAGCAGATCAAGATCCCCACCTTGCCCGCGTCGGTCTCGAACACCCGCAGCCGCGAGCCCCCCTCCACCCCCCAGTAGCCGCGCTCGTCGGGGGTCACGTGCAGCTTGTACTGCGCGTCCCAGGTTCCGTTGCGGCGCAAGAGGTACGACACGTTGAACAGCCGGCGATCGCGATAGAGCGGCATCGAGCCCGCGATGATGTTGATGTTGTACGAGACCGCCAGCTCCAGCATCGCGTCGCGCAGCCCCTCGGTGTGCTCGGCCAGCTTGCGCATCGCGTCGGGCGCCGGCGCATCCGAGTACTGGGCCAGCAGCGGCGTGCTGAAGAACTCGGGGAACAGCGCGAAGTCGGCCTTGTAGCTGGCCAGCGCGTCCACGAAGAACTCCACCTGCTGCAGCAGCACCTCCTCGCTGGCGATCGCGCGCATCTGCCACTGCACCGTGCCCAGCCGCACCACCGTCTTCTTCTCGCCGATGAGCGGCGAGCTGCGGGCCTCGTAGTAGATGTTGTCCCAGCGCAGCAGCGTGGCGTAGCCGCCCGACTGGCGATCGTCCGGCCAGTAGCCCACCAGCACCCGCATCACGTGGAAGTCGTTGGCGAGCTGGAAGCTCAGGATCGGGTCGAAGATCTCGCGCCGCTGCACCAGCGCGATGTACTGCTGCGGCGTCAGCGTCTCGGCGTGCTTGCCATAGCCGGGGATCCGCCCCCCGGCCACGATCGCGGTGAGGTTCAGCTTCTCGCACAGCTCCTTGCGCCCGTCGTAGAGCCGTCGCCCCAGCCGCATGCCCTGGTACTCGGGATCCACGAACAGATCCATTCCGTACAGCACGTCGCCGTTGGGGTCGTGCGTGGTGATGAACCCGCGACCGGTGATCTCCTCGTAGGTGTGTGCATCACCGAAGCGCTTGTAGTCCACGATGAGCGACAGCGCGGCTGCCACCACCCGGCCGTGGTCCTCGATGCAGATCTGTCCCTCGGGAAAGCGATGCAGCTGAGCCGTGAAGTGCTCCTCGGTCCACGCCCCGCCCATCGTGCGGTAGACCTCGTCCATGATCCGCTTCACATCCGGGTAGTCCTCCTTGCGGAGGTGCCGCAGCTCGAGCAGCACGTCCTCCGACCCGCCCGAATGGGCGGTGTCCTCGGTCGGATCGGCAGGTCGCTCCGGGCGGTTCGGCTCGCTCATGGGTCAGGCATCTTGCAGCCCGGGGGCCCGCCGCTCAAGCTGGGCTCCGTGCTGTCGCTGCCCGTCGCCGAATCGAGCACCCGCGTTCGCGTCGCGCGGCTCGGCGATCTACGCGCACTGGCCGAGATCCGCCGACTGAGCTGGTGGGATGCCTACCGCGGCCTGGTGCCCGAAGCTGCGCTGCGGCGCATGGACGACGCTCGCATGGTGCGGCGCATGGCGCATGCGCTCGCCCAGCGCTGGCACGTGATCCTCATGGTCGAGGACGAGCACGAACGCCCGCTCGGCTACGCGTGGATCGGTCCGCATCGCGAGCGCGTGGGCGATCATCGCGGCGAGGTCTTCGAGCTGTACCTGCATCCGCGCGCGCAGGGCAGGGGCGCCGGCAAGCAGCTCTTGGTCACTGCGATCTGGTCGCTGGTCGAGCAAGGCCTGCACCCCGTGATCGTCTGGGTGCTCGCCGCCAACCCGGCGTGCCGGTTCTACGAGGCCTGCGGCGGCGTGCGGGTGGCCGAGGGCCCCGTCGACGTCGGCGGCCGCGTACTCACCCGCGTGGCCTACGGCTGGAGCGACGCGTTTCCGCTGCCGCTCTCGTGACTCGGCTCACTGTGTCATGGGCGGAGGACGGTGAGGTCCAGGCCCCAGCGGCGCCGGACGTGCTCGGGCACGTGGTGATCGAGCACGTCGAGGGCGAGCGCGACGAAGCGCTGCGCGGCGACTCGGAACGGCTTGGTCTTCGCCCAGGCGGCACGGATGCGTCCGGCGTCGTTGCTCTCGATGGCTCGCTGAACGGTGTCGACGATCGGGCGTAGCCGCCTGGCGTGGTCGTCCCACTCTTGTTGCAGGCCCACGCGATGTCCCGCGTCCTTGGTCTCCCAGTCGAGGCCAACCGCACGCAGCATCGTTGCTCCGCGTGGCGTTCGAGGGCGCGGGATCCAGTGCTCGCCGAACGGTCGGAACTGGATGTGCTCTCGCGGATCCTCGTTCTCGGCCGCAGGATCGATCAATATGGGGCATTCCGCCCCCGGAGCGACCTCTTCGGGCTCCAGAGCCTTCGAGCCGGGGAGCAGCGGGAACCAAGAGCCCTTGGCCGCATTGCAGCGGATGCACGCGAACAGCAGGTTGTCCCACGTCCAGGTCAACCACCAATAGCCGGCCTCGGGTGAGGAACGAGTCTCGCGAAAGGCCTCGGCCTTCGGCCGAAAGTGTTCCACGTGCTCCCAGCGGACGTCTTGCTGACGTTCTTCGCAGTAGCAGCACTTGAGGTGCTGAGCGTTGGCAAGCGCATCACGAGCCACCTTGTATTCCGTGCCCATGAGCTCCTGGCTGAGCTTCCTGCCGTTGCGAAGCGCCTCGCGCACGCGGTCGAGCTCCGTGGCCCGCACGGAGTGCAGCTCGGGACAAACCTCGGCTTCGGGGGGTCGTCGTACACCGATCATGCCGACTCGCTGCGCTCGACGGGCTCCCACTTCGGGCCTGCACCGGCTGCCTCCAGCTCCGCGCGCAGGCTCGACATCTCGCGGTCCTCTTCATCGCTGCGATACGGGTTGCTCGCGATGAAGTCGTACCTTCGCAGCTTCTCGGCCAGGTTCACTGGGTAGAGCCGGTCGATTGCGAAGTAGCGCTCGAGCAGCTGCGTGGCCGTGAGCAGCTTGGGCGGCCGCTCCTCGTGTCGTGCCACCACGTTGCCCGTCTGGAGATCCTCCTCCAGCATCACGATCTCGTGCGCCTCGAGCCCCGCCAGCAGCATCGGCGAGTGCGTGGTCACCACGAATTGCAGCCTCGGGAACGTCGTCTTGAGCGCGGCGATGAAGCCCACCTGCCACGTGGGATGCAGGTGCAGGTCGAGCTCGTCGACGAGCACGAGGCCCTCCATCTCCTCGGGCTCGATCTCTCCGTCACCCCCTGCGGCGTTGGCTTCCCACAGCACCTGGCCCACGAGATCTGCCAGCCAGGCGATCGCGGCCTGATAGCCCTGCGAGAGCCAGGTCGCGGGGATCTTCAGCTCGCCCGCGTCACCCGAGCGCACCTTGAAGCGATGACTCGTCACCAAGCGATCGGCCGTGTTCACGCCTCCTCGGCCCCCAAGCTCGACATCGGTTACCGCGGGTAGCAAGTCGGCGTGGGCCAGCATGGCCTTCTTGATCACTCGAGCGTAGGTTCGCGCGCTGCCGTTGTCGAAGAGGTCGGCGAAGCCCGTGCCGATGATTGGGGAGTTGTCGAACAGGCTCGCCACTCGATCGTGCGTGATGTCGTCCGGTGGCTTGACACTCATCGGAACCGGCAGCGAGCGGTTGACTCCATAGGCGGCGGTGAACCAATGAGCATGAACCGGCGAAGCCGCACGGATCTGCTCGAGAGGATCGGGTGTCGACCCTACGAACCACTCGGCGGAAGGCATGGATTGGAGGTGCTCGTCATGGTCGCCGCGCATGTAGCCCGAGCCGCCCTCGAAGATCTGTCGATTGGCCATCAACGCCAGCCACGTACGCAGCCGCGTTGGGGTCGCGACCTTGCCTGGGTGGTGCCGCCCGTGCTGCTCGCCGATCGCTCCAAATCCGAACGAACCGTGGATCCAGAGCTCCCTACGCTCGTCCCTCACATCCCGCAGGCTGCGGTGCAGCCCTTGCGCGAGCTGATTCGCCCGGTCCCTCCCGCTCGCTGCCAACGCCAGCGCGCGCAGGATCGCCGTCTTGCACAGCCCGTTGCGCCCGACCAGCACCGTCCACATTCGCGGCTCCCCGTCGCGGGTGAAGTCGAGCTCGAAGTCACGCAGCAGCTTCAAGCCGTCGATGCGGAGCTTGCGGACGTACACGCCGACGAGAGCATACCTCGACCGTCACACGCATGCGCCGCCCCAACCGGAGCGGCGCAGCCGACGAAGACTCGATGTCATCCACTCACCGCCTCGCTTCGCGGCGATCGATCCCACCACCTTCATCGAAGGCTCGGTGAGGGAGACCGCCGCTTCGCGACGCGCTCGCAGCTCAGCCCTTGGCGGCCGGCGCAGGATCGGGATGCCGACGCAGCAGCCGGGCCACCGTCTCGGTGGGCTGCGCACCCACGCCCAGCCAGTACTGCACGCGCGAGTGGTTCAGCGCCACGGTGGAGGGCTCGGTGGTCGGATCGTAGGTGCCCAGCTTCTCCAGGAAGCGTCCGTCCCGCGGCGAGCGGGCGTCGGAGGCGACGATGCGGTAGAAGGGGCGCTTCTTCGCGCCCGCACGGGCAAGCCTGATCTTCACGGCCATGGGTCTTCGTCCAGTTCCTCGGTCCTCGAGAAGGAGCGGGAAGCTAGCGGCCGAGGCCCGAGGCGTCAAGGCCGTGGGACCCGAACCGAACGGGTTGCGGTCCGCGGCGGATCGCGCAATTTTGCGGCGGCCCATGGTCCGTGCTCGCCATCCCCGTCTCCGCCCCATCTCCTCCCTTGCGGTGTCGATGGTGGCGCTGCTCGCGATCGCTGGCGCCATGGGCCCCGCCTGCGGCAGCACCAACCCCGATGCCAAGGGCAAGTCCGATGCGAGCGCAGGGGGCCCGGCCGAGCCCACCCCTCCCGCCGCCCAGGCCCGCGTCGAGCTCGATCTCTTCGTGCTCGGCCGCGTTCGCGGCACCATCGCCCCCTGCGGCTGCACCACCGAGCCCCTTGGCGGTCTGCAGTACGCCTTCGGCTACATCGAGGCCAGCTCCGACCCCGGCGCCCGCCTAGTGCTCGAGCCGGGCTCCTTCCTCTTTCCCGAGCCGGGCAGCCCCGAGTGGCCGGTCGACGACCAGGGCTGGTCCCAGGCTCAGGAGCGCGCCAAGGCCCTGCAGGGCCGCTTCTCCGGCCTCGGCGGCGCCCTCGTCAGCGGCCTCGGCCCCATCGACGTGCGATCGCCCACGGGAGCGGCGGCCCTGCAGACCTACGCCATGCCCCGCGTGATCGCCAACGTCACGCCCGCCCCCGACGCGATCCCTCCTCATCGCCTGGTCACCCTCGCCAAGGACGGCGTCACCCTCACCGCTGGCGTGACCGCGGTCGTCGATCCCACCCTGCCCGAGGCCGACCAGCTCGGCACGCTCTCCGATCCCATCGCCGCCCTGCGCCAGCAGGTCAGCGCCATGCGCGAGGCCGGGGCCGGCTTCACCGTCGCCATGGCCCACGGCACCCGGCCCTTCGCCGAGCAGATCGCCCGCGAGGTCGACGGCCTCGATCTCGTGGTGGTCGGCGTGGTGCAGGGCGTCGAGCGCCAGCGCATCGGCGAGTCCACCGGGCGGCTCTCGGGCACGTACATCGTCGAGCCCGGCGAGCAGCTCCAGACCCTCACCCATCTCACCCTCTCGGTCGCCGCCGAAGCGTCCGTGGTACCCGAGTCCGAGGCCTGGGTCATGAAGCCGCCTCGCGCAGTGCAGGAGGACGAGCTCGCGCGCTTGCAGCAGCGCCTCGACAAGTTCAAGGCCGATCCCAGCGCCGATCCGGCCTTCATCGCGCGCCTCGAGTCCGAGCGCGACACCCTGCAGACGGCCCTCGAAGGCGGCGGTCCGCAGGGCCCCGCCGTCGCCGTGTTCGAGCAGGTCAAGGTCAGCTGCAAGCTGCCCGCCGATGCCCAGGCCGGCCAGGGCCTCACCGCCTATACCGCCTGGGTCGCCCAGCAGAACGAAGCCTTCTATAAGGGCAAGCACGCCCCCGAGCCGCCCAAGGGCACCCCGGGCTACGCCGGCCTCGACGAGTGCGAGACGTGCCACGAAGAGGCAGTCGAGCACTGGCGCACCACCGTGCACGCGCGCGCCTACCAGACCCTCGTCGACACCAACCAGCAGTACGACCTGGCCTGCGTCGGCTGCCACGTCACCGGCTTCCGCGAGCCCGGCGGCAGCGAGGTCGTCGAGACCCGGGGCCTTCGCGACGTTCAGTGCGAGGTCTGCCACGGCCCCGGCACCTTCCACGTCGAGGAGCCCGAGGCCAGGCAGGGCGGCGCGCAGCACATCCGCCTGCAGGCCCCCGAGGAGGTCTGCGGCAAGTGCCACACCCCCGAGCACTCCGATACCTTCGACTACGTCGCCTATATGCGCGACATCTTGGGGTCGGGCCACGGCGACGAGGCTCGCAAGGCCCTCGGCGACGGTCCCACCGGTGCGCAGCTGCGTGCAGAGGGCCTGGCCAAGGCCGGCGGCAAGTGCAAGAAGATGTGAACCTCCGCGAGGCCGGCGTTGCCACCGCAGCGCTCCCCGGCTCGGCCCGCACGTGATGCCGCGCGCGATCGTGGGGCTGGTCAACGCCCGCGAGCGATGCCAAAAGCTCATCCTCATGAGCGAGCCCCGCAAGGTCTACTTCGTCTCGCTGGGCTGCCCCAAGAACCAGGTCGACACCGAGGTGATGCTCGGCGTGGTGGCGCAGGGCGGCCACGAGCTGGTCGACGACGCCGAGCTCGCCGACACCCTCGTCGTCAACACCTGCGGCTTCATCGACGCGGCCAAGGAGGAATCGATCGACACCATCCTCGAGCTCGCCGCGGTCAAGAAGGACGCCGCTGCGGCCAAGACCCTCGTGGTGGCCGGTTGCCTCAGCCAGCGCTACCCAGAGGAGCTCGCCAACGAGATGCCCGAGGTCGACCACTTCCTCGGCTCCGCCGATCAGCTCGGCCTGGCCAAGGTGCTGCGCGGCCAGGCTCCGCGCATGGGCGTGACCGCCCTGGGCAAGCGCGCCTACCTCTACGATCACACCACCCCGCGCCAGGTCACCGGCACCCGCCACAGCGTCTACGTCAAGATCGCCGAGGGCTGCGATCGCCCCTGTGGCTTCTGCATCATCCCCCAGCTCCGCGGGGCCCAGCGCAGCCGCAGCGTCTACTCCGTGGTCGAGGAGGTGCACGCCCTGGTCGAGCACGGCGCCCGCGAGGTGTGCCTGGTCGCGCAAGACCTCACCCTCTACGGCAAGGACCTCGAGCCCCGCGCCACCCTCGAGCAGCTCCTCGATGCCCTGGTCCAGATCGACGGCCTGCACTGGATCCGGCTGCACTACGCCTATCCCACCGCCGTCACCGAGGGCCTCGTCGAGCGCATCGCCGGCCAGCCCAAGATCGCCACCTACCTCGACGTCCCCATGCAGCACGTCGACTCCGGCGTGCTCAAGAAGATGCGCCGCGGCTACGGCGAGAAGCAGGTCCGCGAGCTCGTCGACATGCTCCGCGATCCCCGGCGAGTGGGCGACGCCCACGTCTGGCTGCGCACCACCATGCTCGTGGGCCACCCCGGCGAGACCGAGGACGCCTACCGTCGGCTCCACGACTTCGTCGCCGAGGGCCAGCTCGATCACCTCGGCGTGTTTCCATGGTCGCGCGAGGAGGGCACGGCCTCCGCCCTGCACCCCGGGCGCGTCGACGAGGCCGTGGCCCAGGAGCGCGCCGCCGAGCTGATGGCCCTCCAGGCCGAGATCCGCGCCCGCAAGCACGCCGAGCTGGTGGGCCGCACCCTCGAGATCCTCGTCGATGGCCCCAGCGCCGAGCACGAGTGGTTGCTCGATGGCCGCCACGAAGGACAGGCCTTGGAGATCGACGGCCTGACCATCCTCACCAACGGCCCCACCCATGGCGCCCCCGCACGAGGCCAGATCGTGCGCGCCAAGGTCGTGCAGGCCGGCACCCACGACCTCGTGGCCTCGCTCGACCTCGACGTCGATCCCGACGACGTCCTGCCGCTCGACGACGAGGACTGAACGCCCCGTCGAGCACCACCAAGCCTTCTACGGCGGTCGATCCCTTGGCGCGGACGGCGACCTCGTCCAGGGGAGCCACCGACCCCCAACTCCCGATCCCTCTGGTCGGGTCGTTTTCCGAGCGATTGCGAGGCGATGCCGCTCACGTTCCTTTGCTCGGGGGTCGCGCGTGTGGGATGCTACCCAACGCTCGGCTCTTCCTCTACGCACGCGCGTTACCCGCACTCACTTCTCACGCTCTGGAGCCAATTTTCCAATGTCATCCGCTTCTCTCAAGGATCTGGTCGAGTACCTCGCCAAGGCGCTCGTCGACAATCCCGACGACGTCGAGGTCGCCGAGATCGCCGGCGAGCAAACCGTGGTCCTCGAGCTCCGAGTCGCCAAGGAAGACCTTGGCAAGGTCATCGGCAAGCAGGGGCGCACCGTCAAGGCCATGCGGGCGATCCTCTCCGCTGCCTCGTCCAAGCTTCGCAAGCGCGCCGATCTGGAGATCCTCGAGTAGAGAGCCGCCCATGCCCCTCACGGGCGCGAAGCACCTGGTCGTGGGCTACGTCGCCGGTGCCCATGGCATCCGCGGAGGCGTACGCGTGCACCTCCATGATCGCGAGTCCGAGGCGCTGGTGGTGGGTCGGTCGGTCGTGCTCCAGCGCGACGGCCGTCCTCTCTCCACCCACGAGCTGCGCAGTGTCGAGCCCGTGCCGGGCAAGCCCGGGCGCCATCGCGTGACCATGATCGGCGTCGGCGATCGCAACGCCGCCGACGCCCTGCGAGGCTGCGAGGTGCTCGTCGATCGCGGCGAGCTGCCCGAGCTGCCCGAGGACGAGTTCTACCTCGCCGACGCCATTGGCCTGCCGGTCGAGCGCGAGCACGACGGCGCCACCCGGGCCCTCGGCACGATCGCGGGGATCACCAGCAATGGCGTGCAGGACCTGTTCGAGGTGCAGTGGCGCGGGCCCGACGGTCGCATGCACGAATGGTTGCTTCCCGTGCTGCCGCAGCACATCGTCGAGCTCGACGAGCGACGCGTGCTCGTCCGGCTCCCGCTGGGCCTCCTGCCCGATGCGCTCGAGGCGTCCGACTCGTGAGCCCCCCGTGAGCCCCCCGTGAGTCTCTGCTTCGAGGTCTTCACCCTGTTCCCCGGGGCCATCGAGGGCTTCGTGGGCGCGGGCCTGCTCGGCAAGGCGATCGAGCAGGGCCTGGTCACGGTGCGCTGCACCGACTTTCGCGACTTCACCACCGACCGCCATCGTACCGTCGACGACGCTCCCTTCGGCGGAGGCGCGGGCATGGTCATCAAGCCAAGGCCCGTCGTCGACGCCATGGAGCACGTCGCTCGCGAGCGCGGGCCGTTCCATCGCGTGCTGCTCACCCCGTCCGCCCCGCGCTTCGATCAACGCGCTGCTGCCCGGCTGGCTCGGCTCCCTCGCGTCGGCCTGCTGTGCGGGCGCTACGAGGGCATCGACGATCGCGTGCGCGAGCACTACGTCGACGAGTGCCTCTCGCTCGGCGACTTCGTGCTCGGCGGCGGAGAGGTCGCCGCGCTCGTGATCATCGAGGCGATCTCGCGCCTGGTCGAGGGCGTGGTCGGCAACCCCGAGTCGGTCCACACCGACAGCTTCGGGCGCACCGGTGACGTCGCTCTGCTCGAGCACCCGCACTACACCCGGCCGGCCCGGTTCCGCGGCCACGCCGTGCCCCCCGTGCTGCTCGGAGGCGACCACGCCGCGATCGCTCGCTGGCGCCATCGCCAGGCCCTTGGGCGCACCTGGGCGCTTCGCCCCGAGCTTCGTCCCCACGCGGGGCTCGCCCCCGATCATCCCATCCACCTCGCGGTGCCGCCCGCTGCGCTCGAGCACGCGGCGCAGCTCGCCGCCGTCGCCCGGCACCACGGCGTCGTCGGGCTCGCGGTGGTGGGGGCGGGGCCCGAGGCCCTCCCGCGCTGGCTCGAGGCCACGGGGGGGCGGATCGCCGTGGCCGTCTTCGCCGATCCCAAGACCCTGCGGCGGCGCCTCGCCCGCGGGCTCGTGGGTGGCTCTGCCGCGGGCGCCGAGGCTCGCTTCGTTCGCGTCGTGTCTCGCTCCGAGCCCTTCGTGGGGGTCGAGCCTCCCTGTGAGCATGCCGCGGCGCTGCTCGATCTGCTCGCCAGCGAGCTCCCGCGCCAGGCAACCGCGGCGCCGCTGGGCCCCCTGGTGCTGTGGCCTCACATCGACGAACCACCGTCGGGTGTGCCCATCCACGCGATCTACGCACCCAGCGGGGCACCAGCGGGGGCGCCCCAGGGAGCATCGGCTGGAGCACCGACCGAGATGGCGGGGACGACGGCCACGGTCCCCTCGGCCGGCGATCTCACGCCCGACCCCAACGGCGTGCAGCGCCAGGCTCTTGCGATCGAGCACGCGATCGCCGACAGTTCCCGGCCCCGTTCGCGGACGGCCGCGCTGGCCCATGCTGCGTTGACGGAGCTGCGGGATCGCGGGTAACAACGCCCGCCCGCGCCTCGCCAAGGCCTCGCACACCGACCGAGCCGACCCATCGGGACGCCCAAGAAGGAGTCTTCGCCATGAGCTACACCTCTCCCACCATCGAGGCCATCGAGCGCGCTCACCTGCGCAAGGACCTCCCCGAGTTCCGGGCCGGCGATACCGTCAAGGTGCATGCCCTCATCTCCGAAGGCGGCAAGGAGCGCGTGCAGATCTTCGAGGGCGTGTGCATCCATCGCAAGCGCGGTGGGGCCCGCGGCTCCTTCACGGTTCGCAAGATGTCGCATGGCGTCGGGGTCGAGCGCGTGTGGCCCGAGGCCTCGCCGTTGGTCGTCAACGTCGAGCTCGTCAATCGCGGCAAGGTCCGCCGCGGCAAGCTCTACTACCTCCGCGGCCTGCGGGGGAACGCGGCGCGCATCAAGACCAAGCTCGGTGCCTATGCATCCACGCTGGCCATCGACGGTGCGCAGACCGACGCCGACAGCGAGGCCGTGCCCGCCGAAGGCGCGCCGGAGTAGCCTGCGGTGGCGTCGACGGACGCGGGCTCCACTCGAGCTCGAGGTCGCGCCGTCGAGCAAGCCGTGGCCGAGCACCTGCGCGCTCACGGCCTCGAGATCATCGAGGCCAATTTCGCGGGCGCCGGAGCCGAGCTCGATCTCGTTGCGCGCGAGTACGCGCCGAACGGCGCGGTCACCTACGTCTTCGTCGAGGTTCGAAGTCGCGCCTGCACCGAGCACGGCACCGCGCTCGAGACCATCGATCGTCACAAGCAGCGTCGCGTGATCCGAGCCGCCACCACGTGGCTCGTGGCCAAGGGCCTGTGGGAGCGAGTCGAGGTCCGCTTCGACGCCGTCGGCGTCGATCCGCAGTCCTCTGCGCCCACCTGGATCCGCAACGCCTTCGAAGCCGACGGCTGAGCCCGACCAGCCTTCGAAACGCAAAGCGCCGTGCTCGTCGAGCACGGCGCCTCGTCGGTCTCCCCACCCGTTACGGCCGGCCGCACGCGTCGGACGGGACCTCTTGGTCGCAGCAGCCCTCCTGGGTGCCGGCCGCGCACTTGGCGTCGATGTCCGAGGTCACGCCGAGGTCGTCCTCGCACACGCACAGCTTCTCGCAGCAGAACTTGCCCAGCGTCTGGATGCGCGCGCACTTGAAGCCGCGCTCGCAGGTCGTGTCCTCCACCACCACCTGCTGGGTCGGACCACCATCGCGGCAGTCGGCGTCCGAGCTGCACTTCTTCGAGCACATCGAGCGCTCGAGCACGTAGTCGACGCGCAGCTTGCAAATGCCCGAGCTCTCGTTGGGGTCGGGCTTGACGCACTCGAACTTGCCCTCGTTGGACTCATCGCAGTCGAGGTTGTCCGAGCAGCTGCCCGAGGGCGCCTCTTCCTCGTCGGCGTACACGCACAGGAGGTCATCGCACGCGAGCGCGGGGAACGTCACCAGCTTGCTCTCGGGAGGCTCGACCTGACCGTGGTTGCAAGGCGCACCGACGTCCTCTTGGCTGCAGCTGATGGTGAGCAGCAGCGCGGCCGCACCGAGGCCGGCCATGATTCGCGTGGAGGAGAGCCGCGACAGGAGCTTTCGTGCTGACATCGAAGGAGACTTTCGTGATGGCCTGGCTTGATGGCCGGTCGGTCTTCTCATGCGGAACGCGGGGCAGCGGCGGTGACCTCGTCCTTCGAGGTCGAACGTGACGATGGCCGGAGCCGGGCGGGTCGAGCGAGATGGATCGCCCGGATCGCCGTTTCGTCGCCCGTCGGGATCGTCCCGGACCGGGATACGCCGCATCGTACACGGCTCACGCACACGGTCAAGGATGCCGGTTGCCCAGCGCGCCGATCCCGAGCACCACGCATGCGCGGGTTCCGACCCACCACACGAGCGGTGCCCCACGGGCGGGCGTCCAATCGCGCGAATGATCTGTAAACCCCATTGCATCCGTCACGCATCGGCCGTCGACCGCTGGACATGCGTCCCGCCATTGGTATGGGTACGGGAACTCGCCCACCCGGTCGGTCGTGAGACGAACGACCGCGTTTCGGACGCCGATCCGTCGCTCGTGCAACGATGCCGACACGCCGCCACCACGCCCGCCTGCGGCCCCATCTGCCGCTCCATCTGCGGCCCAACCTCTGGCAGTGGCCCCACCTCACGCGGGCCGCCCTCGGGGGCCGCGGCGCGCTCATGGGCGGCGGCCTCGGCCCTTGCGACCGGCCGCGTGGCGCTGGTAAGGTCCAAGGCCTTCTAATGCAGGGTCTTTGTCCCGCGCACCCCGTCGAGCCCACATCGAGCGCAGGTCCTCACCTCGCTCGGCTCGGCGTCGCTCGGCTCCACGGCCTCGCTCGATCGCTTCGACCTGCCTTCCCTCGTTCCCGTCTTCTTCTCTCGCGCGGCTCCGGTCGGCGCGAGGTGAACCGCTAGGACCCCGGTATCCATGAGCCAGCGTTTCCGTCGGCGTTCCTCCCTCCTCACCCTCATCCCCGCCTCGGTGCTGGGGCTGTCGCTCTCCTTGCCCGTCACGGGTTTTGGTGGACCGCCGCCTCCGCCTCCGCCGGGAGGCACGCCCGCGCCCGCAGCCGGGGCGCCTGCACCTCCGCCGGCTCCTCCCGCCACGGCTGCACCCGCAGGGTCGCCCATGGCTCAGGGCGAAGCGGCCTACAAGGCCGAGGACTACGAGGCGGCAGCGATCCAATTCCACAAGATCGCCAGCGGCGAGATCCCCGGTGACGTACCGCGTGCTCAGTTCTGGCTGGGCAAGTCGCTCTACAAGCTCGGGTTCTTCTCCGCCTCGCTCTCGGTCTACGACGAGATCGTGCAGGCCGGTCCCTCGCACCCGTTCCACAAGCTCACGCTCCCGTGGCTCGCCTCGCTGTCGCGCGAGCTGCCCGAGGGCGCCGAGGTGCTCCAGAAGGTCGGTACCTACAAGCCCACCGACCTCGAGTCCGAGGAGTTCGACGAGGTCCGTGACGAGCTCTACTACCTGCTCGGCCGCTTCTACTACCAAAAGGGCGACCTCGCGCAGGGCATCGCGCTGCTCGATCAGGTGCCCGAGCGCAGCGACTACTACATCCCGTCGCAGTTCTTCCTCGGCGTCGCCTACACCCGCGACTGGAAGGGCGAGCCCGCCGTCGACGCCTTCAAGGAGGTCCTTCGCCGCTCCATCGCCCTGCGCGAGGCAGCCGCCAAGGAGAAGAAGCGCGAGAAGAAGAAGAAGGTCAAGGTCAAGGGCGGCAAGCGCAAGGGCAAGTCCAAGACCTCGATCGAGCTGACCTTCGACGAGGAGATGAAGCAGTACGAGCACCTCGCGGCGCTCGGCCTCTCCAACATCTTCTACATGGTCGGCAAGTTCGACACCTCCATCAAGTACCTCGACAAGATCCCGCTCGACTCGGCGTACTTCCTCGATGCCATCCACTGGGCGGCGTGGGCCGAGTTCCGCATGGTCGAGGTCGACGAGGCCAACGCCAACCGCCACTACCAGCGAACGCTGGGCTACGTGCACACCCTCAACGCGCCGTTCTTCGAGGACTACCTCTACCCCGACGCGCTCAAGCTCAAGGCGGTGACGTACTACTTCAACTGCCGCTACGACTCCGCCAAGCGCACGGTCGACGAGTTCAACCGCCGCTACCCCAAGACCATGGAAGACCTCAAGAGCATCCTCGACCAGGCGCCCGAGGACTTCGCGCTCTACGACCTGGCCCTCAAGATCCGCAAGGAGGAGTCGGGGCTCGATCCGTTCGTGGAGCAGGTGGCGCTCAAGGCCCTGCAGGACAAGCAGCTCGGCAAGTACTTCGCCTACGTGGAGGAGCTCGAGCGCGAGATGGAGATGTTCGAGGGCATGTCGGGCACCTTCAAGAGCGCCGGGGTCGGCGAGCGCGTCACCGAGGATCTCGACCTCGCGCTCTCACAGGCGCGAGAGGCCACCGGTGCCGAGGCGCGAACCCGCATCACCGGCATGATCAAGGAGATCAAGGACCTCAAGATCGAGATGATCAAGGTCCAGTTCGAAATCCTCGAGAAGCGCAAGCAGCAAAAGGCGCTCGAGCAGTACCCGGCCAAGCCGCAGAAGCCCGAGATCGACGCCGAGCACGAGATCTACAAGTACAACGGCGAGTACTGGCAGGACGAGCTGGGCTACTACCGTTACGAGGTCACCAGCATCTGCAAGGAATAGCCGCCCGAGTCGAACCGACTTTCAGATCTGGCCGGCGGCACCAGCGCGCGTGTGTCATCGGCCAACCCGCCGGGTCCTGCAAAGGGTCCGGCATCGCCACATGAGAGGTGAGAGATCCATGACTACGTCCAGCATCCCCAACCCCGCCGGCCCCGGTAGCCGTCGCCGCCGAGCCCGTACCCTCGGCATCCTCAGCGGAGCGCTGGGGGTGCTGATGGTGGCCACCACCGTCCCCGTCTCCGGTCACGCCGAAGAGCCCCAGGGCGACGCCGTCCGCTACGATCGTCCCTCGGGCAAGGTCAAGACCAAGAACACGCTCGAGACCAAGTTCAAGGCCGCAGCCGCCGACGCCGAGAAGGACAAGAAGCGCAAGGTCGACATGCTCTCGGCCGACGACTTCGCCAAGCGCAAGGAGGCCGTGGCTCGCGAGGTCGCCGACGATCAGATCCAGCTGATGAAGGCGCTGCTCGAGGAGGCCGGCCCCAACAGCGCCGAGTATCCCGACTACCTGTTCCGCCTCGCCGACCTGTTCCTCGACAAGAAGGCCTACTTCGACAACCAGGCGGGCGCCCTCTACGAGAAGATCTACGCCGCCGAGGACTCGGGCAAGAAGGCCGAGGCCAAGCAGCTCAAGCAGCGCCAGGCCAAGTTCGAGTCGCAGAGCAAGTCCGCCAGCTCCGACGCGGTCAAGGTCTACGCCGCGCTCGTCAACAAGCCCCAGTTCGCCAAGTACAAGCGCATGGACGAGGCGCTCTACTTCTACGCCTTCGAGCTCGGCCAGCTCGAGCGCGAGAGCGAGATGCAGGAGGCCTACCTCCGCCTCATCCGCGAGTACCAGAGCAGCAAGTACATCCCCAACGCGTACTTGAGCTTCGCCGACTTCTACTACAACAAGAGCCAGATCAAGGAGGCGCTCCAGCTCTATCAAAAGATCGTCGACGGCTACCGGGACAGCCCCGTCTACGCCTACGCGCTCTACAAGATGGGCTGGTGCTACCTGAACCCGGTCGGCACCGCCGAGCCCGAGTACGACAAGAGCCTCAACAAGTTCGTCGAGACCATCGAGGCCACGCTGCAGGGCCGCGCGGGCTCCGAGGCCAACGCCAAGCAGCTGCGCCGCGACGCCCGGCGCGACCTGGTCAAGGCCTACATCCACTCGGGCAAGCCCTCCAAGGCCAAGGAGTTCTTCGTCAAGATCGGCAACGGTCCCAAGAAGGACGAGAACATGTCTCGCAAGATGTTGGAGCTGCTCGCGGCGGCCTACTTCGGCGAGGGTATGTACGTCGAGTCCACGGCCACCTACAAGACGCTGCAAGAGACCTACCGCGGCGACGCCATGGAGTGCACGTGGCAGTCGGCCATCGTCGTCAACGCGCTCGCCACCGACGACAAGACGATCCAGTGGAAGGAAACCGAGGAGCTCGGCAAGTACTGGGAGAAGTACAAGGACTCCAAGTTCAAGAAGGCCACCAAGAAGAAGTGCCGCGACGAGGCGCGCGACACCATGATCCAGATGGCCACCGTGTGGCACGACGAGGCCGAGAAGACCCGTCGCCCCGAGTCCTACGCGCTGTCCGAGGATGCGTATCGGGCGTTCCTGAAGTTCTTCCCGGAGGACAAGGACGCCTATGAGATGAACTACTACTACGCCGAGATCATCTGGGCGCAGGCGACCAACCTCTACAACTCCAAGGATCGCAAGACCCAGGAGGAGGGGCTGGCGAAGTTCAAGCTCGCCCACGAGGAGTTCGTGCACGTGCTCGAGCGCAAGCCCGACGGCAAGTACACGCAGGATTGCGCGTACGCCCAGATGCTCGCGATGAAGAACTACCTTGAGTACGACGAGACCGGCGGCAAGGGCAAGTCGTGCGAGATGCAGATGGACGGCACCTGTGTCTTCCGCGAGAAGAAGCAGCGCAAGAAGAAGGTCACCAAGGACACCAAGACCGACACCGCCGCGGAGTACCCCGAGACGGAGTACACCTCGGAAGAGTCGCAGATGCTCTCCGCGTACGACATCTACCAGAAGTACGTGAAGAAGAAGGACGACAAGGAGCTGCCCAAGATCCAGTATCACCGGGCGAAGCTCATGATGGAGCACAACAAGTTCGAGGAGGCCAAGCCCATCACGATCGAGCTGATCGAGAAGTTCGATGGCACGATCTACTCGGCGTGGGCCGCCGCCATGCTCATCGACTTGTTGACCATCAAGTGGTCCGACAAGAACAACACGCCCGAGCAGACCATCAAGGCCAGCGAGGAGCTCGAGAAGTGGGCGCTCGCGATCCAGAAGAAGAAGCTCTTCACCCACAAGGAGTCCGAGGCGGTCGCCAAGCAGGTGCCCACCCTCCTCGCGGGCATTCGCTGGAAGAAGGCCGAGGCCTACCAGGAGCAGGGCAAGCAGGGCGATCGCGAGGGCTTCGTCAAGTGCGGCGAGGAGTACGCCAGCATCTACAACGACTACGAGAACCACGACCGCGCCGACACCCTGCTGTTCAATGCGGCGCGGTGCTTCGAGGCGGCCTATCTCGTGGGCAACGCGGTGCGTGCTCGCAAGGCGCTACTCGACACGTTCCCCGACAGCCAGCACTACCAGCAGACGCTGCGCGAGCTCGGTGAGAACTATCAGGCCATCGCCTACTACAGCGACGCGGCCGATCTGTTCGAGCAGTACGCCGGCAAGTACGAGAAGGACGACTTCTCCTCGAACGCGCTCCGCAACGCCTACCTGTTCCGCCTCGGCCTCGGCGACGAAGCCAAGGCGCAGGAGGATCTCAACAAGTACGAGGATCTCTACAAGCGCAAGGATCCGAAGACCGCGGCCAAGATCTTCTGGTCCAAGCACGCGCTGCTCGACAACGACGACAAGAAGCTCTCGCACGCCAAGTCCTACATCAAGACCTACGGCAGCAAGGGCGGCACCGATCGTCAGGCGGTGGCCGAGGCGGCCATCGGTCAGATCCTGTGGAATCGCTCCTGCGAGAAGGAGCTGCTCTACGACTCGTGCCTGACCATCAAGCGCTCCAAGGCGACCGCGGGCGAGGAGACCCGCAAGAAGGCCGCCAAGCTGCGCAAGAAGGGCAAGAAGGGCAAGCAGAAGGACGAGATTCCCAAGTACTGCGGCAGCGCGACTCAGGGCATCATCACCGTCCACAAGCGCGACTCCAAGCTCGCGTCCGAGGCCCAGAGCCACCTTGCAACCGCGCTCAAGCTCGCCAGCAAGAAGGCCGACATCCCGGCCGATGACAACGAGCGCGCCGAGGCCTACAAGAACGCCGTCGGCATGTCGATGGTCTACAAGGCCGACCAGAAGTACGAGGACTACCTCCGGATCAACATCCCGGAGGAGCTCGAGTTCTACGTCGAGGACTGGAAGAACGGCTCGGGCATCCCCAAGTGGGAGCGCGAGTACAAGGAGCAGCTCGCCAAGAAGCAGGACTCCGAGAAGCGCTTCAAGGAGTTCTACGAGTCCAAGTCCAAGCTCGGCGCCGAGCTGATCCAGTCCTACGCCGAGGTCAAGAGCTCCGGCAGCCCGTTCTGGGTGCTGGCGGCGGCGGCCCGCAGCGCGGTGCTCTCGCAGAACTTCGCCGATCAGCTCTACCGCGCCGAGGTGCCGGGCAGCATCAAGACGGAGGACATGTACTTCGCCTACTGCGACGCGCTGGCCACGTTCGCCGAGGACGCCGAGAAGCGGGCGGTCGAAGCCTTCACCTACTGCCTGCAGAAGTCCACGGAGTACCAGTTCTTCAACCAGTTCTCGCGCATGTGCGAGGAGGAGCTGCAGCAGCGCAAGCCCGACGAGTATCCCGCCACCAACGAGCTGTTCGGGACCTCGATCTACACCGACAGCCGGCTCGACGTGGTCGGCGTGCAGACCGACCTGCTCGGCGACACGAAGGACTCCGACAAGGACAAGAAGGACGCGGCGAAGAAGGAAGAGGGCGGCGGCAAGTCCGGCCTGTAGACCCTGGATTCACACCGAAGATCGGCGAGAACGACCATGCGCAACACCAATCGCATCATCGGTCTGATGACTCTGAGCCTGGCGCTCGGAGTCGGGGCCTGCGGCAAGAACAAGAACGGCAAGACCAACAACCCCGGTGGTGGTGGAGCGGCCGCGGCCGCGGCCATCGATCCCACCAAGGCCAGCGCGGAGGCCAAGAAGGACTTCGCCGCGGTCGCTCAGCAGTACGCGGCGGCCAAGGCCAAGGGCTCGCTGTCGGCCGGACAGTGCGACCAGTTCTCGAAGGACTTCGAGAGCGTCTATCGCAAGCACGGTCAGCAGATGACCGTGGCCTACTTCAACGCGGGCGCCGTCTGGGACGAGTGCGGCGACGTCGAGAAGGCCGAGCAGATCTACCAGGGGGTCATCAAGGCGGTCCCCAAGTACGATCTCTCGTACAACAACCTCGGCGTCATCTACTGGAACCGCAACCAGGAGGAGAAGGCGCTCGACTACTTCAAGAAGGCGGTGGACGCCAACATCGCCACCCGAGCGCCGCGCAACAACCTCGCGGCTGCGCTCCGCAACAAGTACGCCAACAGCCCCGACCAGAAGCTGTTCGAGGACGCCGAGAAGACGCTGCAGCGCGTGCTCGCGGTCGACTCGAGCAACCAGCTGGCCTACGAGAACCTGGCGCGGCTCTACTACGACCGCGGCCGTCTCAAGGACAAGTCCTACTTGCTGCTCGCTGGCCTCGTGATCAAGCAGGCCACCGAGGTGCTCAAGAAGGACAACATCGAGAGCGCCGACCTCTTCAACCTGACCGGCTTGCTGCTCATGGAGCGCGACGACCAGGTCGAGGCGCTCAAGGCGTTCAAGAAGGCGGCCGAGATCAACCCGAAGCACGCCGACGCGCACATGAACATGGCGCTCATCGCCATCAACTTCCGCGACTACAAGACCGCGGAGGACAGCCTCTCGATCGCGATCAAGGACCAGCGCCAGAAGAAGAACGTCGAGGCCTATCTGGGGCTGGGCGTGGCGCAGCGAGGCCTTCGCAAGTACAAGGAGGCCGAGGCTTCCTTCAAGAAGGCCATGGACATCTCCAAGAGTGATCCGCGGCCGCTCTACAACCTCGGCATCCTCTACCACGAGCACATCGCGGCCACCCAGGAGGGCGACTTCGACAAGGCGCCCTATAACACCGCCAAGGAGTACTACAACAAGTTCGTCTCCAAGGCCGGAGGCAACTCCACCTTCGCACCGCAGGTCGACGACGCCAAGAACCGCGTGGTCGCCATCGATCAGCTCTTCAAGGACATCGAGGAGATGAAGAAGCTCGAGGCGGAGCAAAAGGCGATGGAGGAGCTCGCCAAGAAGCAGCAGGAGGAAGAGAAGAAGCGCCTGCTGGATCTCGAGGCCAAGGCCAAGGCCGCCGCCAGCGGTGGTGCCGCAGCGGGTGGCGACGCCGGCGGTGGCGGCGGCTGATTCACAGGCCCACGCACGAGAACCCCGGCGAGGGCCAGTTCCAAGGAGGGCGATCCGCACTGCGGGTCGCCCTCTTTCGTGTCGTGCATGTGCGCTGCCGTACGGTTCTTCGCAGTCCGCCCAAGCCGATCCCCCATCCGGTCCTGGCTCCCCCCCCCCAGCCCAATCCCCAGCCCAATCCCCAGCCCAATCCCAGCCCAATCCCAGCTTCGGGTGGGATCATGGTTTACAAGGCCCTTGTCCCCCGGTACGATGCCGAGTGAAGCTGACTGGGGTAGCCCGGTCGGATCCACCACGCCTCAACAACGCCTGAGAAGGTCTGTCATGCGCGCTGCAGCCATCTCCTTTGTCTCCGTGATGCTCCTGGCGGGAACCGCCAATGCTCAGCCCGAGGGCGATGCCGATGCGGCCGCCTTTGCCGGCGAAGATGGCGGCGTCGCCGTCTACGACTTCGAAGACGACAACGTCGACGGTGAGGTCCTCCGCCCGGAGGGCGCCAACCTCTCCTCTCGCGGGAGCCTCAAGCACGCGAGCTTGATCAACATCCGTCCGCACTTCCTGCGCGAGCTCATCAACCTCGCGCGCGACGTCTGAGGCCGCGACCGCTTCCTTGCCCCCCGCGGACCGCTTCGGGCAAGCCACCAACCAGCTTGCCCCCCAGAGGGGGCTCTCTCTTGGAGAGCTTGCCGGCATTGGGGTGGATCGACGGCGGAGGGTTGGTGCGAAGGGCGCCTCTCCGGGCTTTGGGGTCGCGAACATCGCTCCATTCGAATCTTGACCTAGTGCGAACGCTCACGAAACTTTTATTCCACGATTCGGCACCCGCCCGGGAACCTACAGCACCCCTCGCTGTCTAGGCGGCCGAACCCCGTCCAAGGACGCGCCAGCATGTCCCAGACGCTGAACCTCTCGATCTACAAGAACAATCAGTTCCTCGAGGCGAAGACGCTCGCTCAGGACGTCATCAAGATCGGCAAGCTCAAGAGCAGCCATCTGTGCCTGGAGGACGACACGGTCGCGCGCATGCACGCCGTGATCGAGGTCTCCGGGTCGGACATCCGAGTCATCGACCTCGGTAGCTCCACGGGCACCATCCTCAACGACGAACGCGTCGAGAAGAACGCGGTCCTCAAGAGTGGTGACGTGCTCGTGTTCGGTCCCTACCGCATCGAGGTCGAGGTGGTGCAGGGCGCCGTGGCGGCAGCACCGACCGCGATGCCGATGCAGCCACAGATGCAGCAGCCGATGGCCCCCATGATGGCGGGCGCTCCGATGGGAGCTGCCGCGCCGCAGATGATGGCTCAGCAGGCGTATGCACAGCCGCACATGCAGCCCCACATGCAACCGGGCTATGTGCCGCTGGCCCAGCGTCCGCCGATGCAGATCGACGCCAGCGAGGTCGAGCGCCAGGACGGCACGCAGGTCGCCGAGGTCATCTCCAGCTACAACGACACCGTCCTCGACGTGCAGCACGTCGGCCAGGTCAAGAGCAAGAAGAGCCAGGCGCCCTTGTTCCTCGGCATCGGCGGCATCCTCATGCTCGTTGGCCTCGGCATCGTGGGCAACGAGGTCCTGCAGGACTGGGACGGCTACCACGAAGAGCAGGTCAAGGCCCAGGAGCTCGGCCGCCCCGCTCCGCAGGCCCCGGGTCTTGGCATCGCCGGCATCGGCATCGGACTGGCGCTCCTCGGCCTCGTGCCGTTCGGGTTCGGCGTGGTCCGCCTCGACGACACCGGCGTGGGCAACTACACCGTCGGCGAGTCGCCCACCGCGGTGTTCCATGCTCCGGTCCAGGGCTTGCCCGACGCAGCCGCGTTCCCGCTGGTGCGAGGCAACGGCAGCGACTACACGCTGAACTTCACCCAGGGCATGACCGGCGACGTCACCCTCGAGGGCCAGACGCTCAGCCTCGCCGATCTCGTCTCGTCGGGTCGCGCGGGCGCGATGGGCTCGGTCTACTCGTTCCCGATGCCCGCGGGGGCGCACGTTCGCCTGCAGCACAACGGCGTCACCTACCACGTCAACACCGTGCCGCCCGGCAAGGTGATCGCGGCCAAGTCCGAGGCCGACAAGCCGTTTTGGATCTACAACGCC
>NZ_JAOVZF010000160.1:0-306271 GCF_026337845.1 Paraliomyxa miuraensis
CCCCCCCCGAGGCGAGCCCCCCGCCCTCAGGCGATCCCGATCCCGCCCCCCGAGACCCCGCCCCCCGAGACCCCGACGATCCCGCCTCCCGCGCCGAGGATCGATGGCTCGATGCCTCGGGCCTCTTGCTCGACGAGGTCGACCTGACCGATCCGCTCGGCCCGGTCGAGGCGGTGCTCGAGGATCTCTCGACGCGTCCGGGCATCACCGTGATCGACCGCGCCCGCACCGTCGATCGCCTGCGGGGCGAGACCCTCACCGCGCGCCTCCACGGCGTGGACGGAGCGCTCTTGCAGTACATGCTCGAGCGGATCGCCGAGGACGGCTACCAGATCCTGCTCGAGCCGGTGGGCGAGCGAGCGTTCCTCCTCATCGCGCTGCGCAGCCGACCCGGCCAGGGCCGAGGCGTGCTGCTGGTGGGCGTCGAGTCGCTGGAGATCGAGGGGACTCCGCGGAGCGGGGAGTCGACGGAGATGCTGAGCAAGCTGCTGGTGCTCCCGGCGGGCGGGGTGCTGCCCGTGGGGATCACCGAGCAGCTGGCGGCGGTGGGCTATCGCGCCGCGCTGCAGGCCTCGGGATCCGGGGAGATCACCGTGCAGGTCTCACCGGGCCGCTCGATCCGCCGCGTGCGGGTGTACGGCAACCTCCCGCTGTCCACCCGCGAGGTTCGACGCGTGCTGTCGCCGCAGGCGCGGCCCGGGTCCCTGGCGCCGGGTCGCTGCGCGCCCCCCAACGAGCTGGGCCGTCGGCCCAAGGAGGTCGTGCCGGGCGACAGCGGACGCCGCGGCGGCCGCGAGCAGCGGGCCGCTGCCGTCGATGCCCCGTATCACTCGCGGATCTGCGAAGAGGACGATCTGGCCTGCCGCGAGTGGGAGCGCACGGAGCTCCAGCGCCTCGAGCGATTCCTGTTCGACGAGGGCTACCTCGACGGACGCGCCGCGCTGGGGTTCGCCTGCGGTCGCAGCGACGAGGAGGTCGATCTCTACGTCACGCTGCGCAAGGGCCAGTCGTACCGGGTCGGGGCCATGAAGATCACCGGCAACCTCTCCACCCAGGACCAGCGCTGGATCCGACGGGTGTTTCGCCCCACGGTGAGCCCGTTCATCCCCATTCCCCGCCGCATCACCCGCAAGCACATCGAGAAGACCAAGGAGCGGGTGGCCCGGGAGTACGCCGAGCCGCGGGTGGGCGCGGGCTCGGGCGCCCGCCGCCAGCTCAAGTACCCCTACCCCGGGGTCCGCATCGACACCGACTTCGACCGGCTCGATCCCGACACGCTCCCGCCCGGCCGCAAGCTGCCCCTGACGATCGACGTGCAGCTCGGCCAGGGGGTCAAGACCGAGTTCCTGTTCAACGAGCACATCACCGACAACCGCCTGCGCTCGCAGCTGCAGCTGTTCCAGCGCCGCGAGCCGGCCAACGCATCCGCCGCTCAGCGCGAGGCGGCGCACCTGCGGGGCTTCTACCAGAGCCGCGGCTTCATGCTCGCGACCGTCGAGGGCAAGTTCGACGACTTCGGCAGCCTGCCCACCCTGCGCTTCACCGTCCGCGAGGGTCCGCGCGTCACCGTGCGCTCGGCCCAGCTCGTGCTCCCCGTGTTCCAGGCCACGGGCGTCGAGGACGAGGATCCGATCGAGAAGCTGGTCCAGCGCGCGTACGAGCGCCGCCGCAAGCTCGAGCCGCGTGCCAGCTTCACCGATGCCCATGCGCGCGAGGACCTCGGCCTCATCCTCTCCACCCTCAACGAGGCGGGCTACTTGTGCGCCCGCGCCACCATGCGGGTGGCGTTCTGGCCCGAGGGCCTCGAGCGCCAGGGGCAGCATGCGGTCTTCGACTCGTTCACCGAGCTCGACACCCAGGGCTCTCCCCAGTGGCTCGAGGGCCAGCTCGACGCCGAGGGGCTCGCGGCGCTCCGCCAGCAGCGACGCGCCGGGGTCTATGTGCGCATCGACGTGGTGCCGGGACCGCGGGTGATCACGTCCGCGCGAGAGGACGTTCGCTACCTCGAGCAGCCGATCCCGGGCAGCCGCGAGACCCAGGGCCTGCCCGTGCTCGACCACGGCGCCTGGGGCAAGCCGCTGATGCTGCGGGGCAGCCCGCTGCGGCGCGACCGGGACGAGAGCGCGGGCGACATTCCGGTCGACCTCACCCTCGATCGCGAGGTCGAGCGCGACATCGTGCGACGCTATCGTGCCAGCGGCTACCCCCTGGCCGACGTGGAGCTGCGCTGGCGCTATACCGACGCGCGCGGCAACGTGCACCGGGTCGCGCAGGCCGAGCGCCTCGCCACCCCCGAGCTCGGGCTGTGCCAGGAGCACGCCCGCGCGGCCGAGGCCCTGGTGGACACGGAGCTGGCGGTCTACGAGGGCCGCCCGGGGCGCTTTGGCACCACGCTGCTGCGCGGCAACTTCAAGACCCGCCGCAAGGTCCTGCTGCGCCAGAAGACCTGGGAGGAGACCGACCCCTACGATCGCCGCGAGGTCGACGAGACCCGTCGCAACATCGAGGGGCTGGGCGTCACCGAGGCCGTGCAGGTCCGCGAGATCGAGGTCGGCTGCCACCTCGACGACGACGAGGACCAGTGCGTGGTGCACCACGTGGTCTCGGTGACCGAGTCCAAGGATCGCTCGATCGACGTGACCGGCGGCATCGGTGGCGCCACCCTCGACCCGCTCTACGTGTTCTTGCGCCCCACCCTGCCCAACATGCTGGGGAGCGCGTGGGATCTCCAGCTCGACGGCCACTACGGCTTCGGCAACGTGCTCGGCACGTTCTGCGGCGACGAGAACTGCTACGAGCGCAGCGGGCGGGCGTCGCTGCTGCGGCGCCGGATCTTCGCCAAGCCGCTCACCTTCGAGCTGACCGGTCAGATCCAGCGACGGCTCACCCCGGCCCGCGGCCAGATCGACAGCGCGCTGGCGCAGGCCCGCTTCACCTGGCCCGTGGGCGAGCACTGGCGCATGTACGCGGGCTACCTGGTGCAGATCGCCAACATCTCCAAGGACGTGTCCAAGCCCGTGCTGGGCGTGGAGGACGGCTGCGCCTACGAGGGCAGCGACAGCAAGCTGTGCCGGCTCACCAATCGCAGCGAGGCCATCGTGCCCGATCGCACCGGGGGGCTGCAGGCCGGCGCGGTGTGGCAGAAGGTCGACAACGCCTTCAACCCCGACAAGGGCTTCATCCTCACCCTCGACTGGCTGTTTGCCACCCCCTTCCCCGGACTGGGCCGTGAGTGGTGGCTGCGGGGCGACGTCGGCTGGCAGCAGTTCGTGCCGATCCCCAGGACCGACAGCCGCCTCAACTTCCGCTACAGCCTGCGCTACGGCCACGCGCTGCCGCTGCCCCAGCTGCCGGGGAGCACCGGAGCCACGTCGGTGCCCGAGATCTGGCGCTACTTCGGCGGTGGCACCATCGATCTGGGCATTCGCGGCATCGAGCCCCAGACCATGCTGGTCGACGTGGAGCGCATTCCGGGCTCGTTCGGCACCGCCCGCCTCAGCCCCACCGCCCAGGGCGGCCACATCCGCGCGCTGGGGACGGTCGCGCTGCAGGTCGTGTCGATCCAGAACTTCCTGGGCGGCAAGCTGGCCCACTCCGCGTTCGTCGACCTCGGCGTGCTCACGCAGAAGTGGTCGCAAGTGAAGCTCGGTCGCGACCTGCGACGCAGCGTGGGCATCAACTTCGTCAAGTGGGACATCCGCATCGTGACCGTGTCGGTGGGCTACGCGGTCCTGGTGCCGGATTGGATCTGGCCGGGGGGCAACGTGGGACCCACCGACGATCGCGACGGGCGGTTCGTGTTCGACGTGGGCGCCACGTTCTGAGCGGCGTGGTCGGGTGACGCGCCTCGCCTCGGATCAATCCTCGTCGTCCTCGTCCTCGTCCTCGTCGTCATCATCGTGCGGGTAGTCGCACCCCTCCGAGGCCGCGATCGCATCCACCAACGCCTGCGGATTGGAGAACTGCAGCGTGTGCACCGTGTCGGCCCCCAGCACGGGCACGTAGCAGTGCGAGTCCTCGTCGCCCGTCAGGTGCTGGTAGAGCGTCTCGCTCTCGGCGAGCTGCACGTAGACGTCTTGCTCGTAGGCGATCACCCGCAGGCGGGTGTCGTCGAGGAACAGGTTCGCCCCCGCCGAGGGGCGCGAGCCGAAGCCACCGGTGCCGTTGAGCTGGTGGATGGCCTGCAGCGGCTCCCCGAGGGCATTGAAGCCGCCGGCCTCGATCTCCTCGGGCGTGAGTGCTCCTGGCACCACCTGCCCCTCGAGATCGGTGAAGTAGAACGCCGGCCACAGCTCCACCGGGATCTCGAACAGCAGGCCGTGCACGGGATCGTCGACCGCGTACGCATCGATCAGCCCCGTCAGGTTGCCGCTGTCTCCCAGCGCCCACGGGACCTCGGCGGGAAGATCCGACGCGACCAGGATGGCCTCGTCGATGTCGAAGCGCTTCTCGAGGCTGGAGCCCTCGTTCACCAGGCGCTGCTGGAGCATCTGCACCAGCGTGCCGCCCATGCTGTGACCGAGGATGGTCTTGGGCTCCACGTCCATGTCGTTCAGACGCGTGAGGATCTCGTCGAGGGCCTCGACGTAGTCGTGGAGATCGAGATCGCCGAGCTGCCCTCCCACGGGCACGCCGCTGTTGCCACGCACCGGCATGTCGGCCGAGAGCACGCAGTGTCCATCGCCCAGCGCCTCGGCGTAGGGGCGCCACGACGCGGCCGCAAAGACCCCGCCGTGCACCGCGAGCTGACAGGACCCGAGGTCGCTGCGCTCGTCGATCACGTCGAGATCACCATAGACATTGACGAACACGTCGACCGTGACACCGGGCTGGAACTCGACGTCCTCCAGCATCACACCGTGCGTGCCATCGACCCCGATGTCCCAGGTCTCCCAGCACCCTCCACACAGCAACAACGTTCCTAGCGATCCACAGGCGAGCCAACGATGTTTCATCACACCATGGTGACAGCTGCGGCGCACGACCGTAAGTGGCTATTTTCGCTCGCGCGGTGCGACGACTCGTCACCTCGACCCACATGCGTGGCTCGATTCGCGGTCGAGTCGTGGCTGCGTTCAGGCCCGGACGAGCTCGTCGAGCAACGCATCGAGCGTCTCGGGCAGGAACGGCTTGCGCACCAGACGAGCCGGAGCGAGCGTCTCGGCGAACGAGCGCGCACGCTCGGTGAGGGCCCCCGCGGTGATGAAGCCGCAGCGATCGGCGAGCGAAGGGTCGATCGCCCTGATGCAATCGAACACCTCCATGCCGGTCATCGAGGGCATCATGAGATCGCAGATCACCGCGTCGAAGCACTCGCCCTCGCGCACGCGCTCGATGGCACGCTCGCCCTCGGTCTCCACGATCACCTCGTGGCGGTTGCGGAGCAGGCGCTCGATCAGCCGCCCCACGCTGGGCTCGTCGTCGACGCAGAGGATCCGCCGGCTCGCGGTCCCCATCGGTGCCGCCTTCTCCACCGGCGGCCGCGGCTGGTCCGGGGTCGAGGCCACCGGCAACGACACGCGAAACGTGGTGCCCTGCTCGAGCTCGCTGTGGAAGTCGATGCGACCACCGAGCCGTGACACGATGCCGTGGCAGATCCCCAGCCCGAGCCCGGTGCCCGTCCCGACCTTCTTGGTCGTGAAGAAGGGGTCGAAGACCCGAGACTGCAGCGCCGGCGGGATCCCGACCCCGTTGTCGCCGACCTCGACGACGACGACGTTGCCCTGCTGCTCGGTTCGCACCCGAATGACGTTGTCCTGCAGGGGCCGGTCGGGGAGCGCCTGCAGGGCGTTGATGAGCAGGTTGGTCAGGACCTGTCCGATGCGCGCGGAATCACCGAGGACCCGGGGCACCACGCCGAGGTCGAGCTCGAGCTTCGCGCGGTGCCGGATCTCGCCGTGCAGCATGCGGATGGCCGAGCGGACGACCTCTTCGAGGTCCACCGCCGCCCCGGGGGAGTCGTCCACGCGCGAGAACGCCTGGAGGTCGCGCACGATGGCGGCCACCCGCGTGGTGCCCTGCGAAGCATCCTCGAGCGCGCCGACCACGTCCGCGAGCGGGCCGTCCTCGCGCACCTGCTCGAGATCCTGCAGCAGCTCGAGCGCGAGCGAGACGTTGCCCGCGACCCAGGTCAGCGGGTTGTTGATCTCGTGCCCCACCCCGGCCGCCATCGTGCCCAGCGACGCCATTCGGTCGGTCAGCATCAGCTGGGCCTCCATGCGCTTGCGATCGGTGATGTCGTTGAGCATCTCGACCACGTAGCGCGGCGCCCCGCTGGGACCGCGCACGAGCGACACGGTCTCGTGGACCCACACGCGCTCCCCCTCGGGGCGAACGAAGCGACGCTCGAGCTCGTACGACTCGGTGCTCCCCGCGAGCAGGTCCGCGTGGGCCGCGGCCGATGACTCGCGATCCTCGGGATGCACCAGATCATCGAAGGTGACCTGGCGCAGCTCCTGGCTCGAGCGCCCGATCATGCGGCCGAACGTCGGGTTGCCCTCGATCGCGTCGGTGTCCACGTCGCGCAGCAGCACCCCCAGGCCGGCGTTGTGGAACACGGCCCGGAACATCGCGTCGCTCGCCCGGGCCGCGTCCTCGGCCTGCTTGCGCTCGGTGATGTCGATGAACGAGCACAGCACCCGCAGGACTTCGCCGTTGGTGCCGCGCTGGACCACGGAGTCGATGAGGATCCAGACCCGATCGTTGGTGCGAGGGCGGTGCACCCCCATGATGACGCCGGTGATCGACTCGCCGGTGCGCAGCGACACCATGGCCGGGTGGTCCTGCCCCGGGAACGGCGATCCATCCT
This sequence comes from Paraliomyxa miuraensis, assembly GCF_026337845.1. Classification (GTDB taxonomy): domain Bacteria; phylum Myxococcota_A; class Polyangia; order Nannocystales; family Nannocystaceae; genus Paraliomyxa; species Paraliomyxa miuraensis. The sequence goes on from NZ_JAOVZF010000160.1 coordinate 6,809, forward strand.
CGTGGATCGAATACCACTGCTCGTCCATCGAGGTCCGCCCCGTGATCTGATCCTCGGTGAGGCCGAGGATGTCGAGCGCGGCCTGGTTGGACAGGAAGATGGTGCCGTCGGCTCGCTGGGCCACCAGCCCGGCGCGCATGTCGTGGAAGACCGAGCGCAGCAGGTCCTCGGTGTCTCGCTGTGCCTGCTGCTTGCGCTCGGTGACGTCGGTGGCCACCAGCCACACGTGGCCGCTCGCGGGCTCGCCCATCGCGTACCACGACAGCCACCGCTCGCCGCCCTGCTCGTGGTGCCAGCGGGTCTCGACCCCGACGGGACCCGTGCCGAGCGCACGGCGCCGGTCCCAGTCCGCCGACGTCCGCTCGCGATCGTCGGGGTGGATCAGCGACAGCGCGGGTCGATCGAGCAGCTCCTCCACCTCATGGCCGAGCGTCTCGGCCAGGCCTGGGCTCACCGCCACCACGTGACCCCGCCCATCGATCACCAGCGAGCAGTCGTGGCCCTGCTCGGTGAGCGCCAGCCAGTGTCGTACGAGCGCCGTGGATAGAACCCCGTCCATGATGCTTCTCCTGGCTACGATGGTGACATCTCATGCGCGGCCAACGAGGACTTTCCGACGTCGGATCGCACGGCCACGCGCGCATGTGCGCGGCCCCGGCCTCCCGATGGCGATGGCGCGCTACTTCTTCTTGGGGGGCGGAGGTGGCGGCGGAGCGGTCATTGCCTTGCCCGCGTCCTTCTCGGCGGCCGTCGCGGCCCGCATCCCGACGACCTTGATGGTCATGCTGATCGTCTGCCCCGCGAGCGGATGGATCATCCGCACGGTGACCTTCTCGTCGTTGGCGTCGACGACCTCGAGTAGGATCGTCTGCCCTCCGCTGCCCATCCCGGCCTCGAAGCGCTGGCCCGCGTCGAACTTGGCATCGGCCGGGAAGCTGCTGCGGGGCAGCTCGCTCGTCGGTCCATCCTCGGGGTTGCCGAACGCCTGCTCGGGGGGAAGGTCGAAGTGCTTCTCCTCGTCCTTCTCCATCCCGATGACCTTGGCATCGAGTCCCTTGATGATCGCGCCCTTGCCGACCAGGAATGACACCGGCCCGCTGAGATCGGAGGACTCGATGATCTCCCCCTTCTCATCGAGGATGTCGTAGGTGATGGTGACGACGGAGCCAGCCTCGACCTTCATGGGTGCGGGCATCGTACAGCGGCCTCGACCCCTTTGAAACCCCGGGGACGGCCGCGTGGCGCCGATTTGGACCCCACGCGGCCCCGGGAGATCGCCTCGGAGGCCGCGCTACTCGGTCACCACCACGGCGCTCCCACGCTTGGTGCCCTTGGTGGGCGAGACCGCGTGCCACTCGGACGGTAGCGGAGGATCGGTGAACCCGAACAGCCAGCGTGCGTCGCTGGGCGAGAGGTTGACGCATCCGTGGCTGCGCACCTGCCCGAAGCCCGCGTGCCAGAACGCGCCATGCAGCGCCACGCTGCCCGAGAAGTACTGCGTCCACGGCACGTCGTCGATGGAGTAGGCCTCGTCTTCCTGGGGCTGATCCCGCATCGACGCCGCCACCAGCTTGGTCTGCACCCGGTGCACGCCCACGGGGGTCATGCCCGGCTCCTTGCCGGTCGAGATCAGGGTGGCGAACACGGGGCGATCGCCGTCGTAGGCCACCAGCGTCTGCTCGGACAGATCGATGTGGATCCAGTGCTCGTCGGAGTTCACCCCGGGCGGGCGCTTGAGCGGGCTGGCCTTGCCCACGGCGTAGCCGCGCATGAGCAGGCCCTCGCCGTCCACGTAGTAGACCTTGTTGCCGATGTGCACCTGATCCACGAACGGGTGGGTGGAGAGGCGCTCGGGCGTGGTCCCGCTCTCGATGAGGACGTCGCTGCCCTCGGTCTCGCGCTTCATCAGGGGGAGCTCGCGACGCACGAAGTAGATCGGCAGATCGGAGGGTCTGGCGACCACCTGACCGCGAAACTCGGGGCTCTCCTTCTGCCGCAGCTGGTACTTGCGGGCATAGGCCCCGCGCAGCGTCCGGAGGAAGCGCCGCTCCATGCGAACCTCCTCGCCGCCCTTGGTCACGTAGTAGCCCGCGTTCATGTACTCCTTGACCACGGCGGGCACGTCGGACGGTCGCTTGGAGGTGTCGGTGGGCATCGGCTCGCGGGCATGCTTGGCATACCAGGCGGAGCCGGCCGCATCGGCCTGATCCTGCTCGTTGAACGTGGGCAGGCGGTGGAAGAACGGGGTCATCTCGTCCTTCACGCGCCAGTACTCGTAGGGCAGCGCCGCCTCGGTGTCGGGCCGCACCGAGGCCACCACGAGACTGGCGGGGGGAGGCGTCTCCTCGACCCGCAGCCCTGCCAGCCGACAGATCCACCCGCGCGGGAACACGCGGTTCCATCCCTGCTCGCACCCTCCGCCAAAGGTGCGCTCGGCATCGGTGCGCACCCGCGTGCCCGCGTGCAGCACTCCGATGATCGGCGACTGCAGATCGGCCTGCTCGCGCACCACCACGGCGAGGCTCGTCACCAGGCCGTGACGAGGGTACTGCGCCTCCCCGGCCTCGCCGAACGCAGCCGGCTCGCCCTCGTAGATCGGCGGGAACGACTGGTAGTGCCCCTGCTCGTCCGGCTGGAGGAACGGGGGACGGGGGCCCTCGGACTCGGAGGGCTCGGTCCCGCCTTCGCCGGGGTCTTGCGCCGCGCCGTCCTCGTCACCCGCCGCGTAGGGGCTGGGGATCTCGGGATCGGCGTGGTCGCCCTCACCCGCCTCGGCGACCACGGCCGGGTCGTCGGCGGCCACGGCCGTCCCCTCGGCGCTCGCGGGTCCCCGGCTGAGCTCGTAGCCCATCGCCACCACCCCGCCACCCAGCAGGAAGGACCCGATCATCTCGATGAGCCGACCACGCTCCATGGCTTTTCCCATGTGGGACCGAGGACACTAGGGCAGCCGGCCCACCAGGGCAAGACCGACCCGCAGGACCCGGTGGCTTGCCGCCATGGGGGCCCGTGGTCCATGCTCGGGGCGTGCACGCGGTGACGGCCCTGCCCTTCCCACTGGTGATCGCACTGGTGGCGGGACCGGCGCCCGATGCCCTCGATGCTCCCGATGCCGCGGCAACGGAGGGCGAGCCCGCGAGCGCAGAGCCGGAACCCACGAGCACGACGCCCGAGCCCGCGAGCGCCGAGCCGGAACCCGCGAGCGCGACGTCCGAGCCCGCGAGCGCGACGTCCGATGCGGCTGCGCCGGCTCCTCGACCTCCGCGCATCGATGGTCCCTACCTCGGGGCCACGATGTTCGGCGGGCTGGGCCTGCTGCGGGTCAACGACTTCGATACCCCGGGCCCGTTCTCGGTCGCCGGTGCAACCGCGAGCGTGGGCCAGATGGTGTTCCCCTGGCTGGGCCTGGGCCTGCACGGGGGTGGGAGCGGAGGCGTGCGAAGCGCCGACGGAGCACGCCAGCGCCTGGGTCAGGGGCACCTCGGGGTCGAGTTCAAGTTCGTGCCCCTCCCCAAGCGCCTGCCGCTCTTGTCCCTGCGCACCTCGTTCGGCTTTGGGGGCGGAGCGGTGCGGCAAGAGGGCATCGCCCAGCGCTCGGGCTTCGGCGGGGCGCAGTTCTCCGGGGCGGTGCGCTACGAGCTGTTCCCCTGGGCGGCCCGACGACGGCCCTACCGCGGCGGTGGCTTCGGCCTCGGCCCCGAGCTGGGCTGGGTCGGCTTCACCCCCGCCGCGGCCGGCCGCCCCATGTCCAACGTCGTCTACCTGGCGCTCACCACCACGTTCTACTTCGGTAGCTAGCCGACCCGCGCAGAGGACGACGGATCATGGGCGTGCCATCGATGCAATCCAAGATCTTCGTCGACTTCTGGAACTTCACGCTGCAGTGGCAGAACCGCAGCGGAGGCGCCGATGCGGACTGGCGAGCCCTGCCGCAGGTGATCCACGCCAAGGCCGACGAGATCGTGCGCAACGCCAGGGCGGCCGACGAGCTCGAGCTGGCCGAGACGCTGGTCTATGCGTCGTACGAGCCGGGCCGCGACGACAAGCTCCGCGACTGGCTCGACTCGTGGCTCGATCCCCAGCCGGGCTTCCGCGTGGTGTGCAGCGAGCGAGCCTGGCGACCGCGCTCGATCCACTGCCGCGAGTGCGGGACCACGACCAACGTGTGCCCCTCGTGCAGCGCCGAGCTCGGGCACGCGGGCGAGAAGGGCATCGACGTCAAGATCGTCACCGATCTGGTGGCCATGGCCTGGGAGGACGACTACTCGGTGGCGGTGCTGCTGTCGTCCGACAAGGACTTCATTCCCGCGGTCGAGTGCCTGCAGGAGCGCAACTACAAGATCATCAATGCGGCCTGGCGGGGGGCCGGCGTCGAGCTGGCCAGGACGTGCTGGGCGGCGTTCCATCTCGATGATCTGATGCCGCAGCTCGTGCGGGGATATCGGTGAGGCGCTCCTTCCACGGCGGTATAGTCTTCGTTCGTGGTCCCCACCCCCGACTCGGCCCTTCGCGAGCTCGTCGCCCGCTTCGATCCCACGATCCCCGTCGAGCGCGCCAGCACCCCACCCTCGGCCTGGTACACCGATCCCGCGGTCTTCGAGCTCGAGCGCCGCGCCGTGCTCGGACGCGCGTGGCAGCCGGTGGCGCGGCTGGCCGAGCTGGCCGGCCCCGGCGCCTACCAAAGCGGCTGCATCGTGGGCGAGCCGTGGCTCCTGCTGCGCGGAGACGACGACGCGCTGCGGGCGTTCTCGAACACCTGCCGGCACAAGGGCCGCGAGGTGCTGCAGGGCGCGGGCACGGCCGAAGCGCTCGTCTGTGGCTACCACGCCTGGACCTACGACCTGCGCGGACGCCTGCGCAGCGCTCCCCGCATGGCCGGCATCCAGGGCTTCGATCGCACGGCGCTGTCACTACCGACGCTGCCCGTGGAGGCCTGGGGCCCGTGGGCGTGGATCAACGCCTCCACCGACGCCGCGCCGCTTCGGCCCCGCGTGGCCGCGCTCGACGGCCTGCTCACCGCCCGTGAGTGGGAGCGGCTGCGATTCCACTCGCGGACGTCGTGGACGCTCGCGTGCAACTGGAAGGTCTACGTCGACAACTACCTCGACGGCGGCTACCACGTGCCGCACATGCACCCGTCGCTCGATGCCCAGATCGACATGTCGACGTATCGCACCGAGCTCCACGGCGAATTCTCGGTGCAGACGGTCGCCTCCGCCGCCGCGGGGCCCTCGGCGCGGACCCAGGTGGATCCCGGCGAGCGGATCGGGCCGGGGGCGATCTACGCGTGGATCTACCCCAACGTGATGCTCAATCGCTATGGCCCGTGCCTCGACAGCAACCATGTGATCCCGCTGGGTCCGGAGCGCTGCCGCGTCGACTACGAGTTCTACTTCGTCGACGACGGACAGGGCTCGGAGGCCGCCCGACGCTTCGTGGAGTCGAGCATCGAGCAGGCCGTGATCACCCAGCGCGAGGACGAGTCGATCTGCGAGTCGGTCCAGGTGGGGCTGCGCTCGCGGCACTACGACACCGGGAGGTACGCGCCCCGGGTGGAGCACGGGGAGCACCACTTCCATCGCTTGTTGGCCACGGACCTGCGGCGGGCGGTGGGGCTGCCCCTGCCCGATCCTGCGCCGACTTGACGATCGGACGCGCGCCGACCGGCGCCTCGCCAGTCCGTGTCGTCACTCGTTCGCCACCACCATCGCCTCGAGCGCATCGATGTCTGCCCCGGGCGTGTTCACCGTCTCGAGCCCCTGCCCTGCCACGTCCCGGATCCGCACCGCGTCGAATTGCAGGCCGGCGCCGCCGAGCTCGGCGTCGACGTCGATCGCGCCCTCACGATCGGGCGCGGTCGAGAGCCGAACATATCCGTCGCGGCCCACGCGATCGCCGAGCTGGTCGCGCGTGGCGGGGGTGGGCCGTAGCTCCACCACCACCCGCTCGTCGAACCCCGCCTCGTACACCACCAGATCTGCCGCCGGGCTCCCGCTGGTCGCCATCACGCACGGCTCGAAGCCGATCGTCAGCGTCCCGCCATCTCCGATCGACACCGTGCCCAGCGGCGGCGTGGGCTGGTGATCGGGAGGTCCGAGCGCGGCCTCGGGATCGATCACGTCGTCCCGCAACGGCCACGCACCGCCCCCCGCGGTGGGCTCGTAGCCCACCACGACCTGGGCGAATCCATCCTCGGCACGCTCGCCGCAGCGTGGTGCATCGAACGCCTCGAACCAGGCCACGGGCGTGCGACCACAAGCCGGTAGCGCGACCACCAGCAACGGCGCCACCAGGTGCCAGCGACGACCCACGGCACCATCGTCGCCCACCGGTGTCCACTCGGTCAATCCTGGGATGGCCGAGCGTCGGCTAGCGCTCGGGCTTGGGCCGCTGCATCACCTTCTCCTTGGTGATCCAAAAGACGTCCGTGTCGTCGACCGCAATCGAGCGCGCCAGATACTGCATCTGCGCCACCATGATCTCGTCGCCGCCGGCGTGTGGGATCGCCTTGACGTTGGTCCAGTCGGTCCAGTACACGAGCGAGTCATCGGCGGCGATGCCCCACGGCGCCGTCTGATCCAGCGCCAGCAACCCGGGTCCCCCGCCGCCCGCAGCGGTCGACGACAGCACGCTCTTGGGCTGATCATCGGGGTTGCCCAGGCCGTTGACCCAGAAGATCGTGTCGGCCGCCGCCGCAATCCCCCACGGCTCGCTCTGATCGAGGGCCACCCACTCCAGGTCGGCCACATCGGTGGGCACCTCGGCCGACGCCAGGTACACCACCCCCGGCGGAGCCAGCCCGGGCATGTCCGGCGGCTCGTGCACGGTGAAGTACACGTTGCTCCCGTAGACCACCAGGTCGGCCACCCCGCTGCCCACCGCCACCAGCGTCTGCGGCGGGTTGCCGATCCCCGCCGTGGAGACCCGTCGCACCCGTCCCTCGATCTCGTCGAAGGCACACCAGTACACGTGGTCGCCGTGGAGCTGCAGCATCCGCGGGAATCCATCGGCCGACAGCGCGATCGGAGGCCCGCTGGGCAGGTTGGCCCTCCACACGCTTCCGCCATCGACGAAGGTGGTCCAAAACACCTGGTCGTCGTTGGCCACCACGTCATAGGGCTGCATCTGCAGGTTGGCCAGCTCCTCGAGCTCGCCGCCGCCCTTGGGCACGCGGTTGACCGTGCCGTCGGCCTGGTCGGTGAAGTACACGAAGTCGCCGTGCAGGCTCAGCCCGCGCCCCTCCTCGAGCCCCTCGACCAGCGTGATGCACCCGGGGCAATTGGGATCGACGGGCTCCATCCCCGTGCTGCTCGAGCTCTCGCCGTCCGAGCCCGACGACCCGGTGCTGCCGCTGCTGGTCGAGTCCTGCGCGCCCGTGGTCGTGCTCTCGCCCGTGGTGGTCGGAAGGCCGGTCGAGCTGCTGCCGCCGACGCCGGTCGAGCCGCTGCCGCCGAGGTTGGTCGGCAGATCGTCCCCGAAGCAGCCCAGGAGCAGCAACGGCGACGCCAGGGCCAGGGACGAGCGTTGCCTTGGGATCGACGGAAGCAGCCTCCGCATGCGGGATAGTGTCGCTCACAGCGGGAGGCTGCCGCTACGGTCGTCCCCGAGCGCAACGCGACCGTCGTTGGCGGCCGCTTCGGGAGCATCGCCTCGCGGCGCCGCGCGGCCTGCCAGCACGCGTTGGCGTGCCTAGGATCTGCGTCTGCGCCCCCGCTTGCGGTGGTCCACCGTCCTGCCCCGGCTCCCGTCGTCGGCAAAGGGCGGCGGCAGCAGGGGCTCGTGAAAGCCGTGCGTGCTGCGCTGCTGCATCTCGATCTCGGAGAGCAACAGCGCCGGGGCCATCCCGCTGACGGGAATCGAGCCGCTCTCGGCGTAGCAGTAGCCCTCCTCCCACCCGGGCTCTCCACCGAATGCCACCACCCGCTGCAGCGCTGCCAACGGCGTTCCAATCAGCTCCACGTCGCGAACGCGCCGCCGCTCGCCGCTGCCCACGTCGATCACCCAGACCTCGGCCGGCTCGCCCTTGAACACCTGGAAGTCGTAGGCCTGGGTCGACGTCTCGCCGCCGTGGACCCGCACGATGATCATCGCTTCCTTCCGCCCCTGCCGCTTGGCCAGCTCGACCAGCTCGTGCTCCAGCTCGTCCCAGCGCTTGGCCCGGTCGGGGCGCCCCACCACGGTCAGGTGCGCCATGCGAGACATGGGCGGCGCGAGCCCGTCGTGGCGCCCGTGGCCGTTGCTCTGCCGGCTGTGGCGGGTGGGCGTGCGTCCGTGCAGGAACCCGCGCAGCACCCCATCCTCCACCAGCAGGGCCCGCTGCGCCGGCACCCCCTCGTCGTCGACCCGGTAGCTGCCCCACACCGGCTGACCGTCGGGGCCGGTGGCGGTGGGATCGTCGAACACGTCGATCCCCGCGGGCAGGATCCGCTGCCCCAGCTTGTGCGCGAACGTCCGCGTCTCTCCCCGGGCCACCAACCGATCGCCCTCGAGCCGGTGCCCGAGGGCCTCGTGGAACAGGGTGCTCGCCGCCTGGCCGGCCAGGAGCGCCGGACCGATGAAGGCCCCCGGCGTGTCCGCCTCGCGCATCACCGACAGCTCGGCCAGCACCTCGTCCACCAGCGCCCGCAGGCCCGCGGCATCCGGCATGCTCGACAATACCCGGGCATAGCGCTGCTGCGCCGCCTCGGTGTACACGCCGTCCTCGGTCAGCACCCAGCCGCCCACGTCCACGTAGGCGAAGAAGTCCTCGGTGATCACCTGCGTGCCCTCCGAGGTCGCCATCCACCGGTGCACGCGCTCCACCGTCAGGGTGATCCCGGGGTCGTGCACCTCGGGGTGCCGAAGGAACGCCCGTGATGCCTCGCGCAGCATGGCCTCCCACTGCGCCCGCGGAAACGGATCGTCCGAGAGCGGCTCGCGGTGCTGCAGCGGAGGCTCGCGGGTCAGCGCGTCGACCTCGTCGCGCAGGTACTCGCTGACCATGGCCTTCTTGTGGTCGTAGTAGTCCTCGAGGGCCTCGTCGAACTTGAGCTGACCGAGCTTCCACAGCGCCACGTGGAGGGCACGGGGGTCGAGATCGTCGGGCGCCTCGACCCACTCGGCGCTCTCGCGCTCGTCGGCCCGCGTGTCGAGGCCGGCATCGATCACGTTGTCGAAGTGATGGTCGCCCACCCGCACCTCGCAGTAGATCCCCGCCCGGTGGTCCTCACGGGCACGGATCAGCGAGCCGTAGGCCGCCCGCAGCCGCAGCGAATGCACCCGCCGCAGCGAGTAGCCCATGAAGTAGGGCCGCGGGCTGCCGGGCACGTCGAAGCCCTCCATCGAGCGCCGCAGCTCCCGCATCATCACGTCGAGCACGGGATCGGCATCAACGGGCGGGATGAGCGCGGGCTTGCGACGCGAGGCGGAGCGAGAACCCATGAGGGCGCCTGACATAGCGGGCGGGCGGGCGGGCGGCAAGAGCAGCCCGCAGCGTGGTCTCCCGGGGCTTTCCCGGGCTCGTGCCCACCGGGCGGCGATCTCGCCCGAGGCGGTGGCACCGATCGACGCGCCCGCGCTTCGGGGCTCGATGGTCGATCGTTGGGCTCGCAGAGGACACTACCGCCTCATGCAATGCCTTCACTCGCTTCGCCTCTGGCCGTGGCTCCTCGCCGTGCTGCTCCTGCCGGCCTGCGACCCCGCGCCCGGCGACACCGACGCCGACGCGGCGACCGCCACCGATGGCGCCACCAGCATGGTCTCGGGGACCACCACCGCCGGGACGGAGGGCAGCGAGGACACCCTCGACCCCAGCGCCACCAGCACGGCCGGAACCGCGCCGGAGGTCTGCCAGCCCTTGCCCCAGGACGGCTGGCCCTGCACCGAGGACGGCGACTGCGAGATCGCCGGCGACTGCTGCGGCTGCACCGCCTACAACCCCTCGATGGGAGCCCCCGGCAACTGCGGGGGTGGCTGCGGCCAGACCGTGTGCGAGCAGCTGGGGGTGACCGAGGCGTACTGTGACACCGGGGTCTGCCGTGTACGGGGCCTGAGCTGCGATCAGACCGCGGTCCAGTGCGATGCCGCCGCCCCCGCGTGCCCCGACGGCCAGCTGCCGCAGGTCTCGGACCACTGCTACACGGGCGCTTGCCTGCCGATCGAGCACTGCGACTGGGTCCCCGATTGCTCCTACTGCGCCGCCGGGGACACCTGCGTGATCACGCAGACCGCCGCCTGCGACCAGCATCGGTGCCTGCCCCCGTTCCCGGAGTGCCCCGGGCCCGCCACGTGCAACTGTCTGGGCGCCGTCGCCTGCGCTCCGCCCCATGGCGCGTGTGCCATCGATGGCGACGCGATCGTGTGCTCGTAGCCAGCGCCCGCCCCATGCGCGAACGGGCGCCGGGCCCGGAGGCCAGGATCAGGCCAGGATCAGCCCTCGACGGCGCCGCTGCGTCCCCGCGAGGAATCGTCGCGATGGCGCCGCCGCGGCGCATCGTCACCGTTGCCATTGCCGTTGCGGCCCTGAACCTGCGCCGCGCGCTTGCGATCGTCGTCGTCGTAGGCCTCGATGATCGCCTGCACCAGCGGGTGCCGCATCACGTCGCCCTTGGCGAACCGGCACACCGCGATCCCGTCGACCCCGCGCAGCACCTTGAGCGCGTGGGCCAGCCCGCTGCGCTGACCGGTGGGCAGGTCGACCTGCGAGGGATCCCCGGTCACCACCGCCTTGGTGTTGGCGCCGATCCGCGTCAAGAACATCTTCATCTGCTCGCGGGTGGTGTTCTGCGCCTCGTCGAGGATCACGAAGGCATCGTTGAGCGTCCGCCCCCGCATGTAGGCCAGGGGGGCGATCTCCAGCACCGTCTGCTCGACCATCCGCAGCACCTTGTCGGGCGGGAACATCTCGTAGAGCGCGTCGTAGAGCGGCCGCAGATAGGGGCTGATCTTGTCCTCGAGGGTCCCGGGCAAGAACCCCAGCCGCTCGCCCGCCTCGATCGCGGGCCGCGACAGCACGATGCGCCGCACCTGCTTGTCCACCAACGCCCGGGCCGCCATGGCCACCGCCAGATACGTCTTGCCCGTGCCGGCCGGCCCCACCCCGAACGTCAGGGCATGGCGCCGCATCGAGCCGACATAGCGCTTTTGGTTGAGGCTGCGGGCCGTGATCCCCCGGCCATCCGAAGGCCGCACCAGGATCACGTCCTCGAACACGTCGCGCAGCTCGACCTCGGCGTCGTGGCGCAGCACCTCGAGCGCCCGCCCCACGTCGCTTCCGTCCACCGGGTTGCCGGCCCGGGCCATCCCGTAGAGCTGCCGCAGCAGCCTCGCCACCAGCGGAGCCTCGGGGCCCTCCACCACCACGTCGTGGCCTCGCACGTGCAGGCGAGTCCCGCCGGTCTCTCGCTCCAGCGTCGCCGCCGCTCCGCCCTCGCCGAGCACCGCCCCCAGCATCACCTGCAGCGGGTCGCGCTCCTCGAAGGTGAGCTTTTCTTGCAGGGACAAACCGGCGTGCCCGTGGGGACAGTGATCACGGTAGCACGCCATTTCTGCGCAGAGCCCGCAATGCACGGTGCCCCTCCGACGCCGCGCTGCCCATCTGCTAGAACGCCGGTCGCGATGGACGAGCGCGCCCCCGACCACCGATCCCTGGGCCTGCGCGATGGCCTGCCGGGTCTGCGCGATCTGATGGACCGGCTGCTCGATCCCGAGCGCGGCTGTCCGTGGGATCAGGTTCAGACCCTCGACACCCTGCGGCCCTACCTGCTCGAAGAAGCGCACGAGGTGCTCGAGGCCATGCACGATCCCCGGGCCCATCGCGGCGAGCTCGGAGATCTGCTGTTCCAGGTCGTGTTCCACGCGGCGCTGCGCGAGCGCGAAGGCGCGTTCGATCTCGACGGAGTCGTCGAGGCGATCCGCAGCAAGATGATCCGCCGCCATCCCCACGTGTTTGGCGATCCCGTCGCCGGCCCCCGCGCCCAGGGGCTCACCCCCCAGGACGTCGAGCGCCAGTGGGCCGCCATCAAGGCGTCCGAGCGCCGCCGCATGGCCGACGACGGGGCCGACGGCCCGCCCGATCCGCTGGCCGGCGTCCCTCGGGGCTTGCCCGCGCTCCAACGGGCATGGCGGCTCCAGGACAAGGCAGCCCAGGTCGGCTTCGACTGGCCCGACGTCGAAGGGGCCCTGGGCAAGGTCCGCGAGGAGTGGGAGGAGCTCGAGCAAGCCCGCCACCGGGGCGACGTGGAGGAGGTCCGCGAGGAGCTGGGCGATCTGCTGTTCGTGCTGGTGCGCGTGGCGAGCAAGCTGGGCGTCGAGCCCGAGGACGCGCTGCGCCGGGCCAACGCCAAGTTCGAGCGGCGCTTTGGCTACGTGATGGAGCGCTGTCATGCCGAGGGGATCGCGCCCCAGCAGGCCGGCCTGGCGGTGCTCGACGCGTTCTGGGACCAGGCCAAGGCCCGCGAGCGCGCCACGATCCCCACCGCGGACGATCCCCACGAGGCTTGAAGGGCTCCTTCGAAGGCCCCGCGAGGGCGATGCGCATGCTCGGCACCACTGGCCGGCCCTGGATTCGTCACCTAGATTGAGAGGTGCGTCCGGCCCCTCGATGACGGCCTTCTCTCAGACGTTGGCGCTGCGCCACGTGTACCGCGACGATGGCGCGGGCACCAAGGCGGCCGCGAGGCCGCATCTGGAGGCAGCCGCCGACGCCCTCGCGATGGCACTCTTGTGCCTCGAGGACGGCGACGCCCACGGTGACCGGCGGTGGCGGGCCGAGCAAGCGCGGGGGCTGCTGGCCGATGCGGTCATCTCGCTCAGCCGCGCACGGATCTACAACCCGCGGATCCGCACCTTGGCGCTGCCGCTGGTGATGGCCACGGAGGTGCGACCCGAGGCCGAGCTGTCCCGGCTGCACCACATTGCCACGCGGCTATTGTTCCAAAATCACGAGCACTTACCGGCAAGATTGCAAGCGATGCCTTTGGGTCCCGAGGACGAGGCACAGCTCGCCGTGGTGGTGCGCGAGCTCGGCTTGGCCGCACGGCTCGGCCAGGCTCTTCGACACCGCTGGGCCTTCGCCGCGTTGGGCGTCACCGTGGCCGGTCCGCTGCTCGGAGCGCCGCTGCTGGGGGCCGCCGCCGCCGTGGGCACGGTGGTCGCGGGCCTTCTGCGCAGCAACGGCAACGGCGACGACGAGGCCGGGCACGGCGCCACGACCTGAGCGCTGCACGTCGACGAGCGCCGCCATCGGCTCACGTCACCATCACGACGGAGGCGGCGGCTCGAGTGCTCGAAGGGCCGGCGGCCGAGCCTGGGCCGGGACTACGGCCGGGATTAGGGTTGGGGCGGAGGCGGTGGGCCGGACGGATCGATCGAGTCGGAGACCGTCGCGACGGCATCGGAGAATTGCACGACCAGGAGCTTGTAGCCGGCCTTGCCTTCCACGAACTGGACTCGCGGCACCGCGTCGCGCTTGAGCACGAGCGTGGCCACGGTATCGCGTCCTCGCCGCGTCACCTTCACGGTGCGCACCGGGGTCTTGAAGTAGCGCAGGTCCAAGAAGCGCAGGTTGTTGCGGACGTTGACCTTGGTGTTGCGCATCTTGAGGCGCACGGTGAGGCCATCGGTTGCGACCTCGTAGCTGGCTTCGGCCGAGAGCTGGAAGAACACCCGCGAGCCCTCGGGTGAGCGCTCGAACCCGGTCCAGGTCATCACGGCCGGCGGCGTTCCAGTCTGGGTGACCGGGAACGGTGGCACGTGGTTGCCCTGCACCGAGACCCCCGAGTAGAAGCCCACGGGATTGGGCGCCGCCACGGAGGGGTCATCGGTCCGCTCGTAGCGAGGCACCAGCGGCTGGGACTTCGAGAAGCCCCAGGTGCGCGACAGATCCTGCGGCGGTGGCTCGGGCTCCTGCACCGTGGGCTCGTCGACCGGCGCGGCGGCCGTGGGCGGCGGCGGGGTTGGGCTCGACCCGGACTTGGAGGTCGGCGACGGCGGCGAGCTCGAGGCGGGGGCCTTCGTGGCCGGGGCCGGCGTGGGGGCCGTCGTGGGTGCCGTCGTGGGAGGTGGTGGGGTCGCCCGCTTGGCGCCGCCCGGCGCCGACGGAGGCGGTGGAGTCGATGGCGCCGCAGCGGCGTCGCTGGCCAGGCCGGACATGGCCCCAGGGAGGGCCAAACCCAGCGCCAGGCACGAGAGGGCACGCATCCGAGAGCGCATCACGAGCCAGGATACCCGATGGTCGCCCATGAGGACAAAAGATCGGGGCACCGGTCCAGCGCACGGGATCGGTCGAGTGCATCATCGGTGCACGCATGTCCACCGAGGATCCGATCCGTGCGCTGCTGCAGCTCCCCGTCCACGGCGCCGGCCTGCCGCTGCACCGCATGCTGCACGTCGTCGATGCGCTGGAGCACTGCGCGCCCGCATGGGTGACGGCGCTCGATGCGATCAAGATCACCGGATCCAACGGCAAGGGCTCGGTCTGCACCATGGTGGCGGCGATCCTCGGAGCCGTGGGCCTGAAGGTGGGGCTCTATACCTCTCCCCATCTGCTGCGCTTTGGCGAGCGCATCGTGGTGGACGGCCGCCCGATCGACGGGGCGGAGCTTCACCAGAGCCATGCCTGGTTCCAGCGGCTGCGCGAAGACTACCTGGACGCGCATCCGGGAGACGACTTCGGCGCGTTCGAGGCGATCACGGCGGTGGCGCTGCATCGGTTCGCTCGGGCCAACGTGGACGTGGTGGTGGCCGAGGCGGGGATCGGGGGGCGCTACGACGCCACCCGCGCGATTCCGGGCCGAACGTGCGGCCTGGTGTCGGTGGATCTCGAGCACACCACGCTCCTGGGGAGCACGGCCGAGACGATCGCGTTCGACAAGTCCGAGCTTTGTCCGCCGGGAGGGACGTTGCTGACCGGCCCCCTCCCCGTCTCGCTGCGCCGACGCCTGCACGCGCACTGTCGCCTGCGCGAGGTGGAGCTGGGCGGGGTCCACGAGCGCACCGAGGCGAGGGTCCGCACGCAATCGCTCGAGGGGACGACGGCATGGATGGCCGTCGATGACTTGCTCGTGCCCGCGCTCGAGCTCCCGGTGCCGGGGGAGCACCAACTCGACAACGCGGCGCTCGCCATCGCGCTGGCCCGGCACTGGCTGTCGCGACACCGGCCCGAGCTGGCGAGCGCGGCGCTGGGAGCTGCGATTCCACGGGCCCTGGCGGGGCTGAAGCTGCCGGGGCGACTGGAGGTCGTGGCCCACGAGCCCACCGTGATCGTCGACGTGGGGCACACGCCGGCCGCGACCGCCGCGGTTGCGCGGACGCTCGAACCCCTGGTGGGGACCCGGGCCGCGATCCTGGTGGTGGGGATCTCGGAGGACCGCGAGCCCGATGCGATCGTGGAGCCGCTGCTGGCGCTCGCCAGCGAGGTCATCGTCACGCGAGCCCACCACCGCGGGGGGGAGCCGTCACGCCTGCGTCCGGTGCTGGAGCGGTGGGCGCAGGGACCGTGGAGCGTGGTCCCGACGATCGAGCAGGCGATGGTGCTGGCGTGCGAGCATGCACGCACGCAGGGGCGGCCGGTCGTGGTGGCGGGGGGGCTGTTCCTGGCCATGGAGGCCAAGGCGACGATGGGCGGTGGCGATCCGGCAATGATCCTGCGGGGCTGACCACGAGCGGGCCCTCGGAAGCGGACGGTGCGGCGGCCGGGCGGGATCGTTGCGACGCCCCTGCGCTCTTCGAGGCCCTCGTGTGGCACCATCGAGATCATGTTCGTGGACCTCGAGCCCAACGCCGTCGTGTTCGGCGACAGCAACACCTGGGCGTTCGGTCCGGCCTGGGTCGACACCCTGGTGAGGAAGGGCTGGCCGCGATCCCAGGTGGTGCTCGTGTATCGCTCGGGCACCACGCCGCGTCACTGGCTCCCGCGCGAGCACCCGCTGTACCACGCCGGCCACGGGGTGATGTTCGAACACGCGGAGTCGGGCCGGCCCTCGATCCACGATGCGCTGTCGCCGACCACGGAGCTGGTGATCATTGGGCTCGGCGGCAACATGAAGCCGGGCACCCGCGACGACGCCTCGGCCGACGCGCTGCTGCAGGTGGTCACGCGGCTGGCTCCCCTCGCCCGCATCGTGTGGCGCGGCACCCCGCCCTCGACCGCCACTCCGAGCGGGCAGGTCGCCAACCGAGCCACGCGGGCCGGTCGCCATCAGCGCAACGGCATGCTCAAGGAGCGGCTCTCGGCCCAGGGCTTCGAACTGCTCGGCGAGCGCGTCTCGAGCTCCCAATCGCGCCTCTACGTGGACGTGCTGGCCATGCATGCCACCGGCCCCGCTCCGAGCGTGCAGCCGCTGGCCACCGGTCGCGACGTGGACCTGGAGGCGGAGCAGGCGTTGCTCGCCTCGCTGCGCAGCGATCGCTGGGCCAAGGACGAGGTGGCCGTGCGTGGGCCGTGGACCTCGTTCGTGCGAGCGCGCGACGCCAAACCCTCTCATGTGCCACGCGACGCGGCGGCCGATCTGGTGGCGATCGTCGCCGAGCGCGGGGCGCTGGAGACCTGCCGCAAGCCACCGCGGCTCCCCCTTCGCGCCACCGTGGTCGACCCCAAGGCGCTCGTCCGCGAGGGCGGGCCAAGGTTTCGCGCCGTTCGTGGCGCGCAGCTGCCCCAAGGGGGAACGGTGCTGCTCGAGAAGTGGTCGGGACGCTACGGCCACGTGCTCGACGGGCAGACCAAGCAGCCGCTGGGCTGGACGATGCGCAGCAATTTGGAGCTGGCCAAGCCGCGGTGAGGCCCCACCGCCCGAGCGGGTGCGATTCCTAACCGCGCGCCTCCATGATCGCCGCCACGATCCGCTGCTCGATCCCCACCACCTCCTCGTAGCACCCCAGCCGCGCCATGTTGACGAGCAGGGGCGAGGCGTTGACCTCGATCACCACCGCGTCGCTCGGATCCTGCTCGAGCGAGTCGACCTTGAGGTCCACGCCGAAGTGTCGCAGGCCCAGGCACCGGCCGATCCCCCGTCCCAGCGCCTGCCAGGGCTCGGGCACGGGGAGCACGCGCTCGCACGTGCACACGCGGTTGAGGTTGAGCACCACCTCCTCGAGGCACAAGCTCTGGCCCCGAGGCAGCACGGTGGCCGGGCTCATGCCCTGCTCTCGCACCCGCCGCTGCCAGGCGGGCTCCAGCGGCAGCTGCTGCGCGCACCAGGCCGCGTCGAGCCGTGGATCGGCGGCCTCGAACAAGGCCTGGATCGAGCGCTCGCCGTCGCCTCGCAGCACCACCGGGCGGCGTACGTAGGCCGCCACGCAATCGTCGTCGACGAAGTCCAGGCGCAGGTCCACGCCCAGCACGGGCCGCTGCACGAGCGCGAGGTAGTCGTGCTGCCACACCCGATCGATCGCCTGCCATAGCTCGCCCTCATGCCGCACCAGCGCCACGTCGCGCCCGCGGCTGCCCGCGTTGGGCTTGACCACCAAGGGCAGCCCGTGCCGCTCGAGGAACGCCCGGGCCGGCCCCTGCCCGGTCTGCGCGTCGTAGCCGAGGAACCGCCCGGGCCGCAGGCATCGCGTCCCCAGCGGCACCCGATGTCCACCCGCGGCCAGGGTGGCCGCCGCGTAGAACTTGTCGGTGGCCAGCACGTAGGCGCCCGCGTCGTTGAGCGGCGAGATGCTGCCCATCAGCACCACGCGACGCCCCGCACTGCGGATCTCGTTGAGGTACCCGGTCTCCTCGTCGAGGCAGGTGACCTCGTAGCCCAGCCGCCGGGCGGCCTCGAGCCGCATGGCCACTTGCGAGCAAGGATCGAGCGCGGGCGAGGCGGAGGTGACCGTCACGCGCGGGATGATAGCCGGGGCTCTGGTCGAGGATCCTGGGGATCGTCGGGCTCCACGCGGCCCAGCACCCGTGCTCGAACCGCTCCCACGAGCGCATGGGAGCCGCACACGAGCACCACCGCGCCACGGTCGAGTGCATCTCGCAGGGCCAGGGCCAGGGCAGGGTCACTCGGTCCGTCGAAGCTCCGCTCGACCACGGGGTCGGGCCCCTCGCCGATCGGCACCCACCAGCGCGGGCACCCCAGCCCGCGCAGTCGTGCCAGCATCCCCGCGCGATCCTTGTCGGGGTTGCATCCGAACAGCACCACCGCGGGCCGCGGAACGACCGCCTCCTCGACGGCCGCCACCACCGCCGCGATCCCGTCCACGTTGTGGGCAACATCGAGGCACAAGACCCCCGCCCCCACGTCGAGCCGCTCGAGCCGCCCCGGCACCGACACCCCATCGAGGTCCGCCGCCTCGAGGCCAGGCACGACCGCCCGGCCCGCGGCCAGGGCAACCGCGGCGTTGAGGCGCTGGTGCGCGCCCACGAGCCCCGCCGGACTGGCCGACCAGGGCTCGACCACCTCCAGCCGGCTGCCCACGGCCTCCGCCTCGGCGTGCAGCACCGCCATCACCTCGGGGGCCTGCGGCACGGTGAACGCCTGCCCTCCCGGCCGCAAGGCGCCCGCCTTCTCCCTGGCAATGTCGACGAGCGTGGGCCCGATCGCCGCCTCGTGATCGAGCCCGATCGACGTCAGCGCCACGACCGTCGCCGCAACGACGCGGGTGGCATCCCGCCGAGCCCCCAGCCCGGCCTCCACGATCGAGACATCGATACCCTGGGTCGCGAGCCACCAAAGACCCGCCAGCGTGAGCAATTCGAAGAAGGTCAGCGGCCGCGGCAGCGACAGCCCCGCTTCGACCCGGGCGACCTCGTCGATCGCATGGCCCAGGACGTCGTCGTCGATCGCTCGTCCCGCCCGACGCACTCGCTCGCCCAGCCGATGCAGGTGGGGGCTGGTCAACGCGCCCGTGACCAGCCCCTTCCTCGACAGGCCGCGCTCGAGCAAGGCCACCGTCGAGCCCTTGCCGTTGGTCCCCACCACGTGGATGGTCGGCGTGCCCTCCCCGGGATGCCCCAGCGCCTCGTAGGCCCGCTGGACCACCGAAAGATCCAGGCGAACGCCCAGCGGCCGCCGAGCGAGCAGGGCTTGGGTCACGAGGGCGCCGCGACGGGCTCACCGTCGCCGTCGGGCTCGCCGTCGTCGGTGGGCTCGGGCTCGGGGGGCACCGGCCGCGGCGGCGCCCCCATCATCAGGCGAAGGAGCGTGCCCAGCTGCTCCTTCATCTCCAGGCGCGGCACGATGCGATCGACCATGCCGTGCTCGAGCAGGAACTCCGCCCGCTGGAACCCCTTGGGCAGGTCCTGACCGATCGTCTGCTGGATCACGCGCGGCCCGGCAAAACCCACCAGCGCCTTGGGCTCTGCGAGGACCAGGTCGCCCAGCATGGCGAAGCTGGCCGCCACCCCGCCGGTGGTGGGGTGCAGCACCACCGAGATGTACGGCAGCTTGGCCTCGCGCAGCCGCGCGCGCGCGGCCGAGGTCTTGGCCATCTGCATCAGCGAAAGCACGCCCTCCTGCATGCGGGCGCCCCCCGAGGCGGACAGCACCAGGGCGGGGCGCTGAGTCTCCAGCGCCCGCTCGAACACCCGGGTGACCTTCTCGCCGACCACCGAGCCCATCGAGCCGCCCATGAACTCGAACGCGAAGAAGCCCACGCTCACCGGTACGCCATCGACGTCCCCGAGCCCCGAGAGGAAGGCATCGCCCGGACCCGCGGAGCGCATGGCCCTGGCCAGGCGATCCGGATAGGGCTGCTGGTCGTGGAATTCGAGGGGGTCACCCGAGCGGAGTTCCTGGTCGAGCTCCTGCCAGGTCCCCTCGTCGACGGTCGCCGCAATCCGCTCTGCGGTGGGCATGGGCGCGTGGTGCTGGCACACCGGGCAGACCCGTAGGTTGGCGACCAGCTCGTCGGTGTACGTGATCTCACCGCACGACTCGCACTTGGACCACAGCCCCTTGGGGATCGAGTTCTTGGACTTCGCGGAGTCGGGCTCCAGCGCTTCCTTCTTGCGTCGCCACCACGCCATGGTCGGCCCGGGTTCTATCCCGGTTTCGCACCGGTGGTCCACTCGCCGTTCCCGCCGGGCCGCCGCTGCGCGCCGCGGGCGTGGTCCCACCGGTCGCGCAAGTCGCGAGCGCACCACCGTGGACGCAGGCCCCCCTGGCCTGCTAGTAGGCCAGGGCCGCCGATGGCCGACGACCAGGATCCACGACTCTCCTATCGCAGCGCGGGCGTCGACATCGAGGCCGGCAACGAAGCCGTGCGGCGGATCAAGGCGCTGGTGGCCAGCACTCGCCGCCCCGAGCAGGTCTCCGACATCGGAGGCTTTGCCGGGATGATGGGCCTGCCCGCCGGCATGCGCGAGCCCCTGCTGGTCTCGTGCGCCGACGGGGTGGGCACCAAGCTCCTGGTGGCGATCGCGATGGACCGGCACGACACGGTCGGAATCGACTTGGTCGCGATGAACGTCAACGACCTGCTGGTCACCGGAGCCGAGCCCCTGTTCCTGCTGGACTACATCGCCTGCGCCTCGCTGCAGCCCGACGTCGTCGAGGCCCTCGTCCGGGGGATCGTGGACGGCTGCCGGCAGTCCGGCTGCGCCCTGCTCGGCGGGGAGACGGCCGAGCTGCCCGGCATGTATGCGCCCGGCCACTACGATCTGGCCGCGTTCGCGGTGGGCGTGGTCGAGCGCAGCGCCGTGCTGGGCCCCGAGCGCGTGCGCGAGGGCGACGCGGTGCTCGCCCTGCCCTCGTCGGGGCTGCACAGCAACGGCTACAGCCTGGCCCGCAAGGCGCTGCTCTCCCCCGCCCACGGCGGCCTCGATCTGCGCGACCCCCTGCCCGGCCGCCCCGACACCACCGTGGGCGAGGCGCTGCTCACCCCCACGCGGATCTACGCCTCGGCCTTCGGGGCCCTGCGGGGGCTGGCCGGGGCGCCGTTGCATGCGGCGGCCCACATCACGGGCGGCGGCTTGGTCGAGAACCCCCCTCGCGTGCTGCCCCCGGGCCTCGGGATGGCCCTCGACCTCGGCGGGGTGCCGCGCCCCCCGGTCCTGGAGGCGATCGCCGCCCAGGGCGTCGGCGAGGACGAGCTTCGGCTCACCTTCAATTGTGGGGTGGGCATGCTGCTGGTGGTCGAGGCCGACGCGATCGAGCGCGTGGAGCAGGCCCTGGCCGCGATCGACGAGCCCTCGTTCCACGTGGGCCGCGTGGTGTCCCGCGGCCCGGAGGCTCCGGCCGTGACCTTCGCTTCATGACCCTCCGGGTCCCGTTCCTTGGGGTGACCGCATGGCGCTGACCACCAACCACTACGACCTCGTCGTGATCGGTCAGGACGTGGCGGGGCTGGTCGCCGCGGCGCTGGTGGCTCGCCGCAACAAGCGGGTGCTCGTCATGCCGCATGGCTCGGCCGAGGGCAGCGTGCGCCTGGGTGGCCAGCTGCTCCCCCTCGACACCGCGCCCGTGGCTCACATGGCCACCGCCCCCGTGCAGCGGGTGTTCCAGGAGCTGGGCCTGTGGCAGCAGATCCGTCGCGACCAGGGCCTGGTGGAGGGCATGGTGCACTGGGTGCTGGCGGGTCAGCGGCTGGACGTACAGCCTCCCGACGGTCGATTGCTCGAGGAGACGGCCCGCGAGTGGCCCGACGATCCGGTGGCCGAGGCGTGGTCGCTGCGCGACCGCTGGACCCATGCCACCGACGAGCTGCTCGACCAGCTGCTCACCAGCGACAACGCGCTGGTGGCCGATGGCTTCTGGAGCCGGCGGTTCCTCTCGCGGGTGGCCAGCCAGCTCCCCGCGCGCGACGTCGACGAGCTGCAGCCCCTGCCGCCCGAGCACCCGCTTCGCGCCGTGTCCCGGGCCGTGGAGCCGTGGCTGCAGCACCTGTCGCCCACCCAGCTGGGCAAGGCGGCCAGCCTGCGGCTCGCGGGGCTGTGGGCGCGCGGGCCCAACGACGTCCCCCGGGGCATGCCTCACATCCGCAAGACCCTGCTGCAGCGCATCGAGCTGCACTCGGGCGAGGTCAAGCCCGACCTGCGGGTCGCCGAGCTGCAGATCCGCCGCGGCCGGGTGGTGGGCCTGTCGCTGCTCGGCAAGCGCGACCGCTACGGCTGCGATCACGTGATCGTGGCCATGGATCCGAGGCGATTGCTCTCCGGCATGCTCCCGCCCGAGCACGTGCCCAAGCCGCTGGCCACCACCGTGCAGGCGATCGTGCCCGTCGCGTACCGGTTCGTGATGCACGCCGAGCTCGACGAGCGCGGCCTCTCCCCCGGCCTTGCGGGCACCGCGGTGTGCCTGCCCGCGCCCAAGCATCCCATCACCCCCGGCGACTCGGGCGAGCTGCAGTCGCGCGCCACCTGGGCCGCGCACGGGGTCGGCCACACCTACCTGCGGGTGCGCCCTGGCGCGCGCGAAGGCCAGCGCCGGCTCTCGATCACCCGCATCGTCGCGCCGGGCGAGGACATGGTCACGCTGCGCGAGCGGATCCTCGACGAGCTCGATCTGCGCGGCGTGCTGCCGTTTTGCCACGATCACCTCTCGCTGCTCCACTCACCGCACGATGGCCGCGAGGCCACCGACGGTCGTGGCCGGGTGCGCGCCGATCTCGGCTCCGGCACCGCGATGCAGCACCCCATGGACCCGATCTACGCAATCCAGGGCGAGCCCAGCCTGGGCGTGGGCGTGATGCCCTACGGCTCGGGGATCAAGAACCTCCACCTCGCCGGTCGCCTCACGCTTCCGGGGCTGGGCCTCGAGGGGGAATTCACCGCCGGTACGATGGCCGCCGGGTTGGTGGTGGCGCCGGCCAAGTCGCCGTTCTCGCGGTCGCCACTATTGAGCAAAGCTTAGGCAGGCGAAGCCTGCCTACAGGCCCCGCGGCGCCGCCAGGCGACGCCCCCCACGGGGCCGCCAAAGATAGCCAACCAGCCCCCAAACACACCTCGATCGCTCGTCCCCAGCTCCGCTCCCCTGCTCCGCTCCCCAGCTCAGTCCCCCTCGACTCCGAACAAGTCGCGCAGCATCACCGCGGCCTCGGACACCAGCCACGGCGGCAGGGTCTCCCACCCGCGGCGCTCACCGGGCGCCAGCACGGCCAGCGGCGGCTGTCCCTTGACCCTCACGCTCACCGAGACGCCCTCGATCGGCCGTGCCCCCCCGTATCCCGCGCCATAGCCCGCGTGCCCGATCCGGATCCGATAGGGGTCGAGCATCCACAGCTCCGCCGTGATGCCGCCGCGCGACTCCTCGTCGGACACCAGCCGCAGCGATCGCACGCGCTGGCGCCACGTCAGATGCGCGATGGGAGCCGAGGGTGGCTCGGGGAGATCGGCCGCGCTCAGCGCTGGATGTCGCCGCTGCTCGAACGGCGGCATGGCCCCTGGACGCGGCCAGTCCTCGGTCCCCCCCGCGGGATGAGCCACGCGGATCTCCCCGCCGAGCGCCAGCTGGAGCGGACCGTCCATCCCGTGCGCCACCCCATCGACGAACACGATCGGCAGGCCGCCCACGGTGAACACCACTCCGGACGCAACCGGACCCGCCAGCGGGTGCCGCACGTACGCCTCGCAGAACACGTCGAGGGGCCACGCCCGCTGCTCGATCATCGCCCGGCGAAGCACCCCGCCGATCCACTGCGACCACTCCGCCATGGTGCCCGTGGGATCGTCCTGGGTGGGCCACAGCCCCTCGATGCGCTCGTCGGAGATGGCGTCCGGGTAGCGAGGGCTCCGCAGCTCGCCCCAGCGAAAGGCCCACCGTCTGGCCTGGATCCGATCCGAGCCCATCAGCGCCAGCGCCCGCGAGCGCGACAGCTCGCCCGCCTCGACCTGCGCGGCGATCCAGTCGATCACCACCGGCGCTCGCAGGACCCGCGCCCGCATGGATGCCGGAAGCTGAGTGTCGATCACCCACTTGGCCAGATCGATCGCGGCCCCTCCCTCGATCGCGGACTCGATGAGCCCCGCCGCTCCCCGTACGGGGCCCGCCGCATCGCCATGGCCGGTCTGCAGCACGAAGGCACCCGACAACAGCTGCACCAGCACCCACGCCTGCGCCCCCACCGACAGCGGCTCGGCCGTGGCCCAGCGCAGCGGGGGGGCATCGGCCGCGCCGCGGGGCATCGGGGTGCCCGTGGCCGCGAGCGCCGCGTCCAGCAGCGGATAGTTCTGCTCGTGGACCCAGCGCTCGATCTCGTAGGCGCTGGGAACCCGCAGGTGCTCGTACACGCCCGCGGGGCCGCACGACCACCCCTGCACGTGGCGACGCAGCACGTTGTTGCGCCCGAGCAGCGCCATGGTCGTGCCCGGCCTTCCGCCGGCCTGATCGACCAGCACCGAGGCCAGCTCGGCGTCGATGCGCTCGATGGGCAGCTCCGTGATCGCGGCCAGGCGCGGCAGCGTCCACAGGCCGTTGGGGCGCCGACGCAGCAGCGTCACCAGCTCGCGTCGGAGGACCCGCTCGCGCGAGGCACTCCCGGCCAACGCCTGGGCCTGCGCCAGCATCCGCGACGGTACCTTCATGGCCGACACGTTCTCGCCCTCCTGGCCCCGATCCGCCGCACCACGCTCGGGCTACTTGGCCCGCGGCGCACCACACGACTTGCAGCTGGCCTCGTCGTGCGGGTTCTCGGAGCCGCAGTACTCGCACTTCCACGGCGCCACCTTGGCGTCGGCATCGGCCTTGGCGGCCGCGTCCTTGGCCTCCTTGGCATCCTCGGTGGCCTTCTTCTCGTCCTTCTTGTCCTTGTCGGCCTCGAGCACCGCATCGACCGCCTTGGCCGCGGTCGCGATGTCGTCCTTGATCTTCTTGACCACCGCCGTGGCGCTGGCCTCGTCCTTGGCGCCCGCGGCCAGGGCCTTGTCGGCCCGATCGAGCGCCTTGTTGGCGTCCTCGGCGGCCACCTTGGCCCCCAGCCGGCTCGACTCGTCGCCCGCCTTGGCCGCGGCCTCGACCCGCTTGGTCCGCAGGTCCTTCATGTCCTTGTCGAGCTGCTGGAGATCGCGAACGTAGCCGCCCATCAGGGTCGAGTTGGCCTCGCCGAGCTTGTTGGCCTTGGCCTCGCCATCGAGCCCCTCCGACGCATCGTAGATCCCCTTGGCCTTGCCCATGCGCTCCTCGAGCGCCGGCTTGAAGCCGGGATACGTGGCCATCAGCGCGTTGACCTTCTCGACGTTGGAGGTCCACGCGGCCTGCTCGCCCTCGACGGTCTTCTTGCAACCGCCGAGCAACAGCATCGCCACGGCCAGCCACGCCACCAGGATTCGATTCACGGTCGACACGTCGGCGACTATACCGCTGCCCGCGCCCCACCGGAACGGACCCCCACGCCTGCGATCGACGTCCACGGCGGGCCGCTCGGTCACGAGCGACCATCCGGTCGACCCCTACGCCGGCATGCCGGCGCAGGGACACGCAACCGCGCAGGACCAGCCTCGACCCCCAGCGCGACCAAGGCCTCGACTCGGCCGGACCGATGCGCGAATGCGAGACGTCAGCCGATCGCCTTGGCGACCTTGGACAGCAGCTCGTCGAGCTGGAACGGCTTGGTCATGTAGTGCTTCGCCCCGAGATTGATCCCCGCGATCATCGTCTTGGGATCGTTGTTCGAGGTCAAGAAGATCACCGGGATCGGCTTGGTCGCCTCGTTGCGCTTGATCGCCTCGACGAACGTCATCCCATCGAGCCGCGGCATCATGATGTCGACGATGATGAGATCGGGCCGAGTCCGCTCGAGCATGGTCAGCCCGGCCAGCCCGTCGTCGCAGGTCTCCACCACATAGCCCTTGGCGCGCAGCGACTTGTCGAGCAGCGTTCGAACCGAGGGGTCGTCTTCGATGACCAGGATCTGCTTGGGAGCGCCTGCCACGTTCGGGTTCCCACTTTGACACAGCCGGGGGCCATTCGTCACCCCGATCGCTCGAGTCGTCCGAGGGCGCGCTGGGTTGGCGCTGGGTTGGCCTCTGGGGTTGGCCCTCACCCCGAGGGGGCCGCCATCGCGGACCCCGTTGCCGCTTCGGCATCGGCCGTGGGTGCCCCCTCGCCCGCGGACTCGTGGGGAACCGCCATCACGTCGACCCGGGTGATCCCATCGTTGCGCCACTGTCGCAGCTCGACCTCCGTGAGCCTCCCCGTGGTCCGATCGCGCCTCACCACCAGGTGCGATCCATCCAGCCAGCTCCCGCTGTTGGCGTAGACCACGTCGCCCTGACGCTCGAGCTGTCCATGGTGGCTGTGCCCCATCAACACCAGCGGTACACGGGTGACGCTGCCCACCCGAGCCGCCACTTCCAGCATGTCGCGGGCCACGTCACGAGGCCGTCGCCCCCGTCGGATCCAGTAAAGGCTCAGGGCCGAGGCTCCGATCCCCACCAGCAGCCCCCACCACGCCGAGACGCCAAGGACCACCGACAGCCATAGCGCGATGGGGGTGGGCGTGAGGACGGCCAGCAGGTGGTCCAGCGCAGTGACCGACAGCATGCCGCCCACCGTCATCACGCTGGGCGGCGGGGCCATCTGCTCGAGCGCCGTCAGGGCGCTCATCTGCAGCCCCGCGTTGGCGGCCACCCGGGCCAGGCGCTCCTCGTGAGCCCGCTGCCCGTGCTCGTCCACCCGCCCCGTGGCGGCCCACAGCGCGAGCACCCGCCCCAGGGTGCGCAGATACAGCAGGATCACCCGAATCAAGAAGCGCCAGCCCCTCGCCAGGGCCCACCGCACGTAGTCCTGCGCGGTGAACTTGTCGGGCGCGTCGTAGTCCATCTCCGGCATCCAGTTGGAGAAGTTGCGCGTGGCCACCTCGGCCACCGTCTGCACCAGGGTGCCGCCCCGCGTGGGCGACATCGCGGCCGGGGTCGCGCAGCTCGGATCGAACTTGTGCCCGTGCTCGATCCACGCCCCGCCCTCCTCGCGCAGGAACCAGCGGACGAAGCGGATCCTCCCCGGAGGCATCGAGTCCAGGCGAACCAAGCCCGTGCGGGTCGTCCCCGGATCGAGATCGTCCTCGGCCATGGCGCCCTCGAGGCGATCCACCAGGGCCTGCCGCACCCCGGCGTAGAGCAGCTCGGCATCATGGTTGCCGGTCACGAACACCACGCCATGCCCCGCGCGGACGAACCGCGCCAGCGCATCCTCGACCCGGGGGTGGGCATCGAACACCGCGTGCAGCCGCCGAACCGCCAGGCGCTCGCCCGACTCCCCCACGTGATCCGGCAGGTCGACGTTCCAAAAGTCGATGAAGTCGCCGTTGACGATGAGCTGCCACTCGCCCTCCCGCAGGTAGTGATCGATGAAGCGGGGGAAGCTCTGCTCGATCCGCGAGGCGAGGTGCACGAACTCGCCTCGCATCCGCGGCTTGAGGTGCGAGCCCAGGTGGAGGTCGCTGATGAGCAGGAGGTCGGGCACTCGCCATCATCCTACGCTGCGCAAGATGCGCTGGCATCTGCGCGCTCCTTGGGCGGCCCAGCACGGGCGTCGGGGCGCTGGGCGCTCCTTGGGCGGCCCGGCAAGAGCATCGCCTGGCGCCGCCGCGGGGCCTTGTCGACGGGCTTCGCCTGCCTGGGGATACCTTGTGCTATAGCGCGGTCGTGGGCATGCCTACCGGTCGGTCAGGATCCCCCTCCTCCCCGGACTAGCCCCCAGGACCGCGCCTCATGGGAAAGCAGATCGTCTTCTCCATCCTCTTCGTCGCCGCGAACGCGCTGTTCCTCTACGTCCTGTCGCGGTTTGCGCGAGTCGCCATGCTCGGGCGCCCGGCCAATTTGCCCGAGACCTGGGGGCAGCGGCTGGTCAGCCTGCTCAAGTTCTTCTTCGGCCAGCGCAAGGTGATGGAGGAGCAGCGCAGCCTCCACCACCTGGCGATCTACTGGGGCTTTCTGGTGCTCACCGTCGCCAGCACCGAGATGCTCATCGGAGGTCTGCTCGGCGAGTGGTTCGACCTGGGCACGATCTTCGGCGAGACGATCCACGGGTTCATTCGGCTGGGCGTCGACGTCATGAACGCGGTGGTGTTCGTGGCCATCGGCTACGCGCTGGTGCGGCGGCTGTTCATCAAGCCCGACTTCGTGCCCGCCAACGTCGATGCGCTGCTCATCCTGGGTGCGATCATGACGCTGGTGCTCACCCACTACGGGCATCACGCGTGGGCCGCAGCCGCCCGCGGCACCGTCGATCCCATGATGCCCGTGGCCACCGCCGTCGGCCGCACGCTCGGGCTCTACACCGTCAGCGGCGCCGCGGTGACCTCCGCGTACGCGCCGGGCTGGGCCCACGTGGCCAGCGAGGCCCACTGGTGGGGCCACGTGGCGGTGCTGCTGGGCTTCCTGAACTATCTGCCGTGGTCCAAGCACATCCACGTGCTGGGCTCGGGGCCCAACATCCTGCTGCGGGATCAGGGCCAGCGCATGATCATGCCCAAGCTCCAGCTGTTCGACGGGGCCGCCGACGATCCCGATGCGCAGCCGCTGATGGAGAACTGGGGTGCGGGCAAGATCGAGGACTTCTCGTGGAAGAGCCTCCTGGACAACTACGCCTGCACCGAGTGTGCCCGCTGTACGACCTACTGCCCGGCCTTCGCGACCCAAAAGCCGCTGTCGCCCATGCACCTCATCCACGACCTCAAGGACGAGATGAAGCAGCGCGGCTTCGGGATCATCGACATCAAGTCGCTCACCAAGAAGATCGGCGTGTCCACCGAAGTCCCCGCGCCGGGCATCGAGCCCCTGCCCCTCGAGGATGGCACCCCCGAGGCCGAGGTGGCCCAAAAGCGGCAAGAGGCCTGGGAAGCCGCCAGCAAGGATCCCGCCCGCAAGCCGCTGGTGGACCGCGTGGACGCGATCAAGCAGGAGCTCGCCGCGATGGAGCCCCTGGTCGGCGGACGGATCAAGGACGAGACCCTGTGGGCCTGCACCACCTGCGGCGCGTGCCAGGAGGTGTGCCCGGTGTTCATCGACCACCCGCTCAAGATCGTTCAGATGCGCACGCACATCGTGCTCAACGACGAGAGCGGACGGGTCCCCGGCGAGCTGGTGACCACGTTCGGCAACATCGAGGGCTCGGGCAACCCGTGGGGCCTGCCCCAGGACGAGCGCATGCGATGGGCCAGCGACCTCTCGGTGCCGACCATCGAGGAGCGGCCCGACGCCGAGTACCTGCTGTTCGTGGGCTGCGCGGGCAGCTACAGCGACATCAGCAAGAAGGCCACCCGCGCGCTGGTTCGCTGCCTCGACGCGGCCGGGGTCAGCTACGCGGTGCTCGGCGAGAGCGAGCCCTGCACCGGCGACACCCTACGCCGCGGCGGCAACGAGCTGGCCTTCCAGATCCTGGCCCAGACCAACGTCGACATGCTCAACGAGGCCGGCGTCAAGAAGATCATCGCCAGCTGCCCGCACTGCTTCCACACCCTGGCCAACGAGTACCCGCAGTTCGGTGGCAAGTACGAGGTCATCCACCACGCCAAGCTCATCGCGCACCTCATCGACAGCGGCAAGCTCAAGGTGGAGGCCCCGCTGCAGAAGAAGCTGACCTACCACGACAGCTGCTACATCGGGCGCTGGAACGGGATCTACGACGAGCCCCGCCGTGCGCTGCGGACCGCCAACCGGGGGGGGGCCGACGGAGGCCTCGTCGAGCTCCCGCGCAACCAACAGCACGGGTTCTGCTGCGGAGCCGGAGGCGCGCGCATGTGGATGGAGGAGGAGCCCGACAAGCGCGTCAACGTCAACCGCGCCAAGGAGGTGATCGACGCTGGGGTCGACGCGGTGGCGGTGGCCTGCCCGTTCTGCAAGACCATGCTCAGCGACGGCGTCAAGCACTTCGACAAGGACGAGGACATCGAGGTCCTCGACATCGCCGAGGTGGTGGCCGCCACCCTGCCCGCCCCGGCGGCCGCGCCCTCGGACGGGGCCGCCGATGATGCGGCCGCCCAGTAGCGGCCGGCCATTTGCATCCGCCCCGTCGCATCCGCCCAGGAAGCCTGCCATGTCGGTCCAGCAGACCATCCACGACAAGCTCGTCGACGCGCTCGCGCCCGCGGTGCTCGAGGTGATCAACGAGAGCCACATGCACAGCGGGCCGGCCACCGAGAGCCACTTCAAGGTGGTGGTCGTGACGGCTCGCTTCGACGGGATGCCGCTCTTGCGTCGCCATCGGCTCGTCAACGACACCCTGGCGGCCGAGCTCGGAGGCGGGGTACACGCGCTGTCGATCCACGCCTACACCCCCACGCAGTGGCAGGACCGCGGCGGCGAGATTCCGCGCTCTCCCCCCTGCCGGGGCGGCAGCAAGGCTTCCTGAGGGCCTTCGGCCCCAGCACGAGGGTCCGGTCGCGCGAGCGGAGGTTGAAATTGGCCGATGAGCGACCGCGGGGTCGTGTTACCGTAGCAGGCCAATGTGGGGTCGAGGGACGTGGGCCTGGGGACTGGGGCTGCTGATTCCGCTCGTGGGGTGCTCACCCAATACGGGCGGCGTGGGCACGTCGACGGCGGCGTCCATTGGAGACGGGGACGAGGGCACCGATGGGCCCTCGACCTCCGACGCGCAAGACGGACCGCACGACACCGGCAACGGTGAGGGGGGCGCCACCAGCCACGCGACGGAAGTCGACGACGGCGTCACGGGAGCCGATTCCAGCCCCACCAGCGGCCAGCCTGCCACCACCACCCATGATGGCGGCCCGCTCCTGGTGATCGCCGAGGGCCCGAGCTTCGACTACGGCAACGTGGTCGCGGGCACCCAGACCACGCACGTGTTCACGGTGTCCAACGAGGGGGACGCCGAGGCCACCGGGATCGCGAGCATGACCACGATGGCTCCGTTCTCGATGGTCGGGGGCACCTGCGGCGCGAGCCTGACGCCGAGCACCAGCTGCACGGTGGAGGTTCAGTTCGCCCCGTCCGACTGGGGCCCCTACGCCGCCACGCTGTCGGTCGCACACGACGACGGCGAGGCCTCCTGCGATCTTGCGGGCGGGGCCAGCGGGCAGAGCGACAACCTCATTTCGAACCCCGCGGGCGAGAACACGGGGACCCCTCCGCCGAGCTGGTCCGACGTGGGGGCCGGCAACTGGACCGCGGGCAACCCATGGCCGGGCCAGCCCAACCCGTTCCTGGGCATGGGGCACCTGGCCGCCTATGACGGCCCCAGCAACGAGGACTACGTGCTGCGTCAGGACATCGACGTGAGCGCCTGGGCCCAGGCCCTCGATCAAGGCGTGCTTCGCTTCTCGTTCCAGGGTCGCGGCCGCAGCTATCTGTTCAACAACGACAGCCATCGGATCCGCATTCGCTACCGCGACGCAGGTGGAACCGACCTCGACACCTGGGACACCGGCTGGCAGGGAGCGGGCTCGTGGCAGGTGTATGACGACGATCGCACGGCGCCCTCCGGGACCCGCTCCGTCCGCGTGGATCTGCTGTGCCGGAAGACCAACGGCGACTACTGCGACGCGTACTACGACGAGCTCGATCTGCGCGCGTCGTATCCATGAACGCCCTCGGCACCGCCGAGCGGAGCAGGACCCACGCGCGGCGTCAGCGGCCGTGCGCCAGCACGCGACGGCCGTCCTCGAAGAACACCGTCATCTTGCCGGGGCCGGGTAGATCCTCGACCACGCCCTGCCCGAACTTCGCGTGCTCGACCCGCTCCCCGGGCTCGTAGGCCTCGGTCATCTTGTACAGCCGGATCGGCCGCGAGAGGTCGGGATCGACCTTGGGCTCGTCCAACGCCGTCTTGCCCTTCTTGGGGGCCTTCCTGGCCGACTTGCTCACGCTCGACGATCGCGTCGGGGCCTTGCGCGCGGGGGCGACCTTCTTGCGCGACTTGGGCTCGGCGTCCACGCGCTCCTCGCCCTCGGGAGGACGGTAGCGGTGGTAGGCCATGCACTCCTTGCATTGCACCCGGGTGATCTTGCCGCCCTCCACGGCCACGATCACGTGCCACACCTCGCCGCACTTGCGGCAGACCGCCTCGACATCCTTTCCGACCGCGACCTGCATCGTTGGGGCTCGGATGATACCCACCCTGGCCGCGCGGATCAGCGTTCGGCCCGCAAATGCGCCACGAGGGCTCGCAGCGCACCGCACCGCCTTCGGGGGCCAGGGGCATGCGCGCGTCGGGCCGGTGGGGTGCCTTGGATTGCGCCCCGGGACCTCGACCTCGCGCCTACAGGCCGAACTCGTCGAGGGCCCCCGCGTTGCTGCGGATCTGGGCCTTGCCCTTGCGGCTGGCCGCCGGAGCGGGCTCGGCCGCCGCGGCCGAGAACCCCTGCTCCGCTTGCTCGAGCGCGTCGAGCTGCCGCTCGAAGTCCTCGTCGAGCAGCGGCTGCTGCGAGACGTCGGCCTTGGTGCGGGCTGCGTCCTTGCGCTCGCGGATCCGCCCTCGGCTGCTGTCGAGGGTGCGCTGGGCCGCCACCACGTCGCCCTCGGCGAACAGCTCGTTGGCGCGAACGAGCGCGGCCGAGGTCTCCGAGCGAGCCACCCGTGACTCGACCAGCGGATCGAGCGGCGACACGGCGCGCGAGTCAGCGGTGAGCTGGGCGACGAGCGAGCCCTGACAGTCGCCGGGGCTCTGGCGGGTGAGGTCCTCGTAGCGCATGCGCACCTCGGCCACCGCACGATCGCCGGCCTGTCCACGAGGCACCCGCAGACGCACCAGCAGGGTCTTGGTGTCGCCCTGGGCGAACGCGCCGAACGGCACGAAGATGCGGTTGCCGTCGCGGGAGAAGCTGCGATCCATGACCTCGAGCAGCTGCACGCCGGGGGCGAGGTCGAGCTCCACCTCGGCGCGGCTGGCCACGGTGCGCACGAGGCTGTCGAGCTCCTCGTCGAAGATGCGGGGCAAGCCGGCCTCGTTCTCCACGAAGTAGTGGCGGCCGTTGGAGCTCTGGGCCACCGCGAACATCACCCGCTCGTTGTAGTCGACGTCGACGCCGATGGAGCTGATCGCCACGTCGCGCGAGCGAGCGTCCTCGGCCAGGCGCTCGAATCCCGGCACGTCGCGGATGCCCGCGTTGGCCTCGCCGTCCGACAGCAGCAGCATGCGGGACACGCCCGGGCGACGGCCCATCACGGACAGACCGGTCTCGATGCCGCAGGAGATGCAGGTGTGGCCCTGGGCCTCGACGCTGCGCAGGGCGAACAGCACGTCGTCGCGCGAGCGAGCATCGAGCACGGTGGCCGGCACCACGACGGTGGTCTCGGTGTTGTAGGTGACCACGCTGACCGTGTCCCCGTCGCGCAGACGACGGACCATGCCGCGCGCGGCCGCCAGCGCATTGTCGAGGCGGCGGCCCTCCATCGAGCGCGAGCGATCGATGACGATGGAGAGGTTGACCGGCGCCGGCGTGCTGGCGAGTTCCTCGGCCGCCGCACGCACGTTGAGCATCAAGAAGGTCTCGTTGTCGCGGGTGGCGTCGAGGGTGGGATGGCCCAGGCGCCCCTCGAGCATCAGCGTGGAGCCCGAGGTGAAGGCCGCTCCGGAGCCCGCGTTGGTCGCGAGGAGGTCGCCCAGCAGGCTCGTACGGGGGGAATCGGTGAGGGTGGGCCGGGGTGCCGTGACCGCGAGCGCGGGAGTCGGGGACTTGGCGCTGGCCGGGGGAGTCAGGGCCCAGACGCCGGCGCTGGTCAGGGCCATGCCGAGGGTGGAGAGCAGGGCAACGGTGGCGAGCTTCATTCGGATTCCTCCGCCAGGGGCGCGTGCCGGGGGCAGTACGCACGGGGGTATGGGTGGATCTGAATATCCTGGTTGGGCGCCCGAGGGACGACCACAAGTGCACGCGTGTTTCACGCAAGTGCAGTTCCTCGGGACTCGGTGGTAGTGCGGTGAAGCCGCGGAGGCTCGGGTATGCTACGGGGCATGCGTCGCGTCCTGCTCGCCCTTGCATGCTGCTTCGTGGGCCCGATCGCGTGTGGAACCGAGCCTCCACCTCCACAGCCCGTCGCCACCGATCTCGACGCAGCCAAGTCCTCGGTGCCCCTCCCCTCGGAGGCCTCGGTCAGGGCCCATCCCAATCTCAACGGTACGTGGCGGGCCACGTTGGCGAGTACGGGCGGTGAGCTGCCGTTCCGCCTCGAGCTTCGCTCGTCGGCCGATGGCACCCTCGGGGCCACCATCGTCAACGGCCCCGAGCGGCTCGAGCCCTCTCGCGTGGCCTGGGACGGTGACGAGCTGGTGATCGCGTTCGACGTGTACGACTCCGAGATCCGGGCGCGGGGCGATGCCGATGCGCTCTCGGGAACATGGGTCCACACCATGCCCTTCGGGCAGGAGTCGATGCGGTTCTCGGCCATTCGCGATGCCGGGCCTCGCTTCGTGGGAGACGTCGAGCCCCCCGCCCACGAGGTCCCCGCATCGATCGACGGCAACTGGGCCGCCACGTTCACCGAGCCCGACGGCTCGACCTTCGCCGCACAAGCCGTGATCACGAGCCGCGGCGATCGGCTCGAGGCCACGTTCCTGACCGACACGGGCGACTTTCGCTACCTCGACGGACGCTACGTGCAGGGGCGGCTGGAGCTTTCGTGCTTCGACGGCGCGCATGCGTTCCTGCTGCGTGCCGACGTGGGGACCGACGGAGCACTCGCCGGGGACCTGTGGGCCATGAGCCGGATCCACTTCACCTGGCGCGCGACCCCGATGGCCGACGGCGATCCGAGCCCGCTGGCCGATCCCTCGACGATCGTGGGCCTGACGCCCGAGGCCGACGGGCGCATGCAGTTCGCGTTCCCCGATCTGACGGGGACGATGGTTCGACACGACGATCCTCGCTTCGACGGCAAGGTGGTGTTGGTCGAGCTGTTCGGGACATGGTGTCCCAACTGCAACGACTACGCGCCGCTGTTGGAGAGCTGGCACGAGCGCTACGGCCCGCGCGGGCTGGAGATCGTGGGGCTGGCGTTCGAGATGACCGGGGATCCGCAGCGCGACCGGACGTTCGTGCAGCGGTTCGCCGAGCGCCACGGGATCGCGTTTCCGCTGCTGCTCGCGGGTGAGAGCGACAAGGCCAAGGCGGCCCTGAACATCCCTGCGATCACGAAGGTGGAGGCCTACCCCACCACGATCCTCATCGATCGTCACGGCAAGGTCCGCCACACCCACAGCGGGTTTGCGGGGCCCGCCACGGGCTCGCACCACACCGAGCTGCGGACGGCGCTCGAGCGTCGGATCGAAGCGCTGCTCGCCGAAGCCGCGCCGCAGTGAGCGAGCGGGCCCCGCTCACGCGCACGATCACCGGCGGCCTCGCCCGTGATCGCCCTCGACGCTACGGGGCCGCGGGCGGGCGATCGTCCGGGGCCGCGGGCGGCCGATCGTCCGGGGCCACGGGGGCTCGTACCCGGGCCCGCCGGACCCCCGCGGTCTCGAGGAAGCCCCAGGGGGCCAGCGAGCCGATCATCACCATCA
Organism: Paraliomyxa miuraensis; assembly: GCF_026337845.1. GTDB lineage: Bacteria > Myxococcota_A > Polyangia > Nannocystales > Nannocystaceae > Paraliomyxa > Paraliomyxa miuraensis. The sequence goes on from NZ_JAOVZF010000160.1 coordinate 42,109, forward strand.
TGACGTCCCACGGCACGGAGGACTCGCCGTCGCGTCCACGCAGCACGATCGCGCCCTCGTCGACCCGCACCACCTCGGTGCCGAGCCTCAGATCGATCCGCCCCGCCGCGGCCAAGCGCTCGACCTGCTCGATGTTGCGGCCCTTGCCGCGGCGAAACTCGCGTCCGCGGTACGACACGGTCACCGTGGTGCTCGGCTGCCGCGACAGCGCGATCGCGGCCTCCATCGCGACGTCCCCCAGGCCGACCACGAGCACCCGCTGGCCGGCGAAGCTCCGCGCATCGGCCATGCTGTAGTGCACGCGGGCGGCGAGCGCCTCGGGAATCGGCACGTCGAGCTTGCGCGGGGTCCCGCGGCGCCCGAGCGCGAGGATGACCCGCCGCGCCCGCCAGCGCCGGGGGCCCGCCTCGCCCTGCCCCTCCACCTCGAACCGCGGCCCCGATCCGCCGGGGACCGAGCGCACGGCGGTCACGCGCACGCCCTCCTCGATCGGCAATCGACGCGAGCGAATGATCCTTCGCCACTGACCCAGCAGCTCCTCCTTGGTCGACTCGGCGAGCCACAGGTCGCCCTCGAGCGGCAGCCCCAGCGGCTGATCGAACACCAGCTTGCCCCGCGGGAACGAGCGAATGCTCTCCGCCACGCTGCCCTGCTCGAGCGTGACCGTGCGCAGCCCCGCCTCGGCCGCGGCGAGCGAGGCCGACAGCCCGGCGGGACCGGAGCCCACGACCACGAGATCGAGCAGCTCGACCGAGGGGTCCTCGCCCGTCGAGCCCGCCCCCGCGCGCCCGGGCTCGGCGCGGAGGCTCTCGATCGCCGCCCTCGCGGCGCGAGCCCCTTGGTTGATCGCGTTGCGAATGAGCGGCAGTCCGGTCAGATCACCCGCCACGTAGAGGCCAGGGGTATCGAGCGACTGCAGGCTCCCGTCCACGCGCGGGCGATCCTCGATCGGCTCGCCGTCGGTGACCACGAGCGAGCCGTTGGGGCAGCGTTGCTCGCACAGGGTCAGGCCGCAGCAGTCGTCGGGCCGCACCACCACCGCCACGAAGCTGCGCACCTCGAGCACGTCGTAGGGGCACGCGTCCACGCACGCATGACAGCCGATGCAGGTCGCGGTGTTGATCTGGGGCAGTCGCTTGACCTTGGGGGGCTCGACGGCCGCGGCCACCACCGGCCCGCGACGACGCCGGGCGAGCACCCATCCGAGCAGGCGCGCCAGGCCCCACGCGCTCGTCCCGGCCAGCGCCGCCACCCCGATCCACCACCACGCCGAGCCCTCCCTGGGTGGCGCCTGCGGAGCCACGGGGATCGCCGTCACGGCCCGACGCGCGGCGGTCCATAGCTGCGAGCGCGCGTACACCCCCTCGCCCCTCGAGAAGCTGTCCCAGCGAAACTCCTGGTGCTCGTCGAAGCACACGGTGGGTCGTGCATCGCCGAGCGACCGCTGCTCCGCAAAGAGGCAGCGCACGATCGGATCCTCGCTCGCGTCGGGATCATGACACCGGGCACAGCGACCGGCCGGGATCACCGGCACCCGCTCGAGCTCGGCCAGGGCTGGCCCGTGCAGCTCGGGCACCTCTTGCTTGGCCCCCGCGCCAAAGCGCAGCACCGCTCCCTCCGGCAAGAACGCCACCCCGCCGTAGTCGCCGTGCGCCGCGTGGCAGCTGGTGCAGGGCAGCGCTCCGGTCCCGGCGAGGCGCCGATGCCCGGGGCGGGTCGACGGATGCGGCCCATGACAGCTCACGCAGCGCGAAGCCACCGGCTGCCCGTCGTCCGCATGGCAGCTCGCGCAGGTCGTCGCGGCCTGGTGGGCCACCGACACCGGACCCGGCGCACGCTCGGTGGTGGGATCGATGGTCAGCACCATCGCGCCCACCACCGCCAGGGCTGCGGCCACCGAAGCGCCCAGCACCCCGCGAAAGCGCCGAACGTCGCTGGTCTCCTCGGCGCGCGGCGCCGTGCGCCGGCGCCCCCCGAGCGCACCGGCGCGCGCCGAGAACATCCCCTCGCGCTGCCGTTGGTGCTCGCTCATGTGGTCGTCCTCGAAACTCCCCCCGGCTCGAGCGCCGTCGGACTCGATGGCTCAGGGTCCCCCGAGCATCACCGCCACGTGCAGGCCGAGCAAGGCCAACGCGGTGGCCGACACCACGATGTGCAGCGGCAGCCATCCACGCAGCATCGCGGTGAGCACCCGCCGGGCCGGCAGCGCCCGCAGCTCCACCGCCGTGCGCAGCAGCTCCGGCAGCCCCCCGAGTCGATCCTCGCCCCGGCCCTGCCGCATCGCGTCGATCTGGGCCTGCAGGCGCGCCTCCTCCTGGGCCAGCGTTCGACCGCGCAGGCACAGCACCAGCGGCCCGTGGAGCGCACGCGCATAGGGAACCAGCACCCTCGCCGCGATGGTCTTGACCAGCTCGTCGCGCCCGCTGGCCTGCACGAACAGACGATCGAGCAGGGCCCGCCGCTGGGTCGCCAGATCCTCGGGCAGGTCTCCGCGGCGCTCGAGTGCGGCCAGTCGCCGTGGGATCACCCGGTAGGCCACCGCGCCCAGCACCCCGAGCAGCGAGACCAGCCAGAATGCGAGCCACAGGCTTCCCGCCGGGTTGGGGGGCAGGCGCAGTCCGGCGTGCCCGAGCGCGGCCGCCATGGTGAGCACGCCGAGCACGAGGTGCACGGTGAGCCACGGGCGGATCTTCGAGCGCGGCGCCACGTCGGACCGAGACCGGACGCCCTCGACCGTCTCGGCCAGGCGTCGCGCCGCGCTGCTGCGTCGTCGACGACGCATCCACAGGCTCACGATCCGCTTGGGCACCGCGTATGCGACCAACCCCACCATGCCCACCGCCGCCACGACGCCCGCGGTCAGCCCCGGGCCCGCGCCGGGGGTCCACACCCCGACGTGCTGGAGCCGCCAGGCCGTGATCCCGAGCCCGAGACCCGCCGCGATGCCCAGGCCACGCACGAGGCCATGCAGCCACTGGGTCGCCGCCTGGCCACGGCCGCCGGCCGCGGCGGTGGCCGGCTCGCCGGCGCCGAGCACCGCCGCCACCTCGGCCACGTCGCGCGAGGGATCGAGCCGAAGGATCGAGCCGGTCGGGCATGCTTGCACGCACCCGGGCGCCTCGTAGGCCCGACACAGATCGCACTTGGTCGCGAGCTCGGCCGACAGCGTCGCCGTCGTCGTGCCCGCCGAGTCTCCTCCCCCACCCCGTGCACGCGCCACGGAGAGCGCACCGGGTCGAGGGGCCATGCGGATGTTCTCCCAGGGGCAGGCCTTCGCACAGTTTCCACAGCCCGTGCACAGGTGGTCGCGAATGAACACCTCGCCCTCGGGATCGCGACCGATGGCGCCCGTGGGGCAATCGATCATGCACACCGGATTCTTGCAGTGCTGACACGAGTTGGGGAGCATCAGGCTGCGAAGCGCCGCGTTGGCCCTCGCGCTACCCGTTGTGACGGGGGCTGCGACGGGCGCTGCCGTGGGGCCCACCGTGGTGAGGATCTTGTCGCCGCGTCGGACCAGCCGCGAGGTCCCGTGGATCGCCTGGCAGGCCCACGCACAGTGACCGCAGCGCACGCAGGTCTCCTGGTCGATCACCAGCAGCGAGCGCGCCATCTGCATGCGGTAGAGGTCCTTGAACACGTGCTGCGTCGAGCGAGCGGCGGCGGCTCCCACCGCCTGCGCCTGGGCCTCGTGCCGATCGGCCGCAATCCGTGCGAAGCGGTCGAGCAGCCCCGGATTGCGATCGAGCAGCGAGCGCAGCGCCGCCGCCGGCAGCAGCAGCAGGCGCGTCTCTCCCATCGCCACCGCCGAGCAGCGCCGGGCCTCGCCGGTGCGTGCCTCCTCGTCGCCGAAGCCATCGCCCCGGGTCAGGTAGGCGCGCACGTGGATCCGATCGTCGTCCTCGGTCTGCAGCTGCACCAGGCCATCCACCACCAGCCACAGCCCATCGGGCGGATCGCCAGCCGCGTAGATCGGCGTGCCGCGTGCGACCTTGGTCGGGCGCACGGCATCGAGCACGAGGTCGAGCTCGGGCTCCGGGAGCGCACGGGTGGCCGCCATCGTGCGCAGCAGATCGCGAGTCGACAGCCGCTGCAGCCTCCGCAGCTCGCGATCGGCCAGCGGCGCGCCCCCGCTGCGCCCCGCCCCGCGCAGGAACAACGCCGCGGGCAGCTCGACCACCCGCGACGCCTCCCTGGCCACCGCCCGGCCCGAGCGCCCCCTCTCTCCGGACAGGCCCTCCGACAGCGCCTCCTCGCCGAGCGTGTCGCCCGGCCCGGCCGTGCGGAGCACCGAGTGCACCTCGTCGCCGCGTCGCTGCGCCCACAGCTCGACCGCCCCCTCGAGCACCACGTAGAACGCATCGGCCGGATCGTGCTCGCCGAACACCTGCTGTCCCGCACCCAGGCTCCGCACGCGGCCCGCGGCCGCCAGGGCTCGACGGGCCGCCTCGTCCAGGCCCCGCAGCACCGGGGCGCTCCACAGCCGCGCCCACGGATCACTCATGGGCGGCCCCCCGTGACGGCTCCGCCGGCCGGCTCATGGGATCTCGACCTCGACGCGATGCAGCTCGATCACCTCGAGTCGCTCGAGCATGTCGTGGGTGACCAGCGGCCCGCTCGGCCGCAGCCCCCGCGAGGCCTGCTGCACCTCGTAGTCGGCGAAGGCCCGCACGAGGAACGGAGGAAACGCCCGGAACATCAGCCGCGCATCCACCGAGAACGGCCCGCGACCCGCCGCGGGCAGCTCGTAGGTGTAGCGCAGCGTCACTCCCGGCGGAGCCGAGCGCGAGTCGATGATCGCATCGGGACCCTTGGTCACCCCACGCGATGCATCGAGCCCCCCCACCGGGAAGTAGGTCTCGAACAGCGCCTCCTCGCCCGCGAGGTTGGAGATGCACTCGCCCGTGTCGAGATCGTACGCCCCATCGTCGAAGCGATCGGCCCGAGTGCGCCCCTGCCCCGGCCCGGGCTGGCAGCGGCCGAAGGCATCCACGAACCCGATGCACTTGACGCAGCGCAAGAAGCCGTTTTGCAGGTTGACCAGGCCGCGCCCGCGAAACCGCGTGCCGCCGAGCAGCGGATTGGGGCTCCACTGCGGCAGATCGCGGCCGTCGATCACGTCGGCCCCGAACACGCCGAGCGGCCGGCCCTCCTCGTCGGCGAAGCGATCGTCCACGTTGATGCGCACGAATTCCTTGTCGTGGAGATCCTCGTCGCCGCGATCGACCCGGCCGACCTCGTACACCAGCCGCCCGTCCGCGTCGGTCACCCGCAGGTGCACCCAGAACTCGCGCTCCTGCGAGAACCCGGCCGGCACCCGGTGCCCCGCGCCCACGTTCTCGAGCTCGATCGGAATCTCCAGCCCGCCCCCCCGTCGGGTCGCGCCCACCACCTCGAAGCGAAACGTGCGGCCGAGCAGCAGGTCTCGACGCGGTCGCAGCCCCCGTGGCAGACCGGCCTCGTCGAGGGTGGGATCGTCGAGCAACACGTCGCCGAGCTCGGGTGACAGCGGCACGTCGACGCCCGAGAAGTAGTGCGTGGTCACCTCGTGGGGAGCACCCGAGCCGATCGCCGTGCGCTCGACCGGATAGGCCCCGGGGGCCCGCGGCTCGAAGTGCGAGCCCGGCGGGCACGCGCGCCGCAGCGCGGTGGCCGATCCCGGCACGAATGCCGCGAACGACTCTCCCTCCTGGTCCGGCACGCAGACCCCCGGATACGCGCTCATGTGGCAGTCCTGGCAGCTCGCGGGGCTCCGCCCGGCGCGCCGCTCGTCGTCGGCCCACGCCGCCCACTCCGAGTAGGCATTGCGCAGTCGCTTGAAGTGCTCCCCGCGATCGCGCACGCCCAGCACGTCGGTCCCGAACAGCCGCACGTCGTGGCAGGCTCCGCAGAACTCGCTGCTGCGCAGGTAGTCCTTGGTCGATGCCTCCGGCCGCAGGTGGGTTCCCCCCGGCACCTCGGTCCCCGCACGCGCCCCCGACCGACCATGGCCCGTCAGCAGCACGCCCGGATCGAGCTCGTAGCCGCTGTTGGCGATGCCCGGCTGGCCCTGGCGGTCCTCGGGGCGCGACGAGAAGCGCAGCCCGGAGATGAACGAGACCCAGTCGGCGTTGCCCTCGTAGCGACCCACCGCGGCGTTGCCCGGGCGCGCCGGACCCTGCGCGGTATGGCACACCGCACAGCCGATCCCCTCCATCGTCGCCGCGGGCATCAGATCGCGCAGCGGCTGGCGGCTGCCCGAGCGCCCGGCTCGACCATCCCACGCGGGCATGCCCGCCCGCAGGTTCTCGCCGGCCGTGTGGCAGTTGACGCACCAGTGCTCGCCCCCCGAGCCGGTGATCGGCAGCCCGCTGTCCCGGTCCCGACACGCCGTGCTCGGATCGGCCTTGCGCAGCACGCCGGCGCCTTGCGGGCACGAGAAGTCCTTGCCCACCTGCTCCTCGATGAGCATCTCGAGCCCCTGGAACAGCGGGCTGCGAGCCGAGTGGGCCATGACCGACTGCGTCCACTGGGCCACCTGCCGCGGGTGGCAGCTGGCACAATCCTCCGCCCGGGCGTGATCGAGATCGAGGGATGCGGCGGTGCCCACCCGAGGAGCGACCGCAGCCGATGGCGGCTCGACCACCGGCCCCAGCGCGACGGCCAGCAACAGGCCCAGCGCCCACGGCAGCATGAGCGCGATCCGACCGAGCCAGCGCGAGCGGCTCGCTCGCGGCGAAGCCTTCACGGCCAACGCCGACCGGTTCACGCCCCTCGCCGCCGCCGGCGATGCACGCTCGGCCGCTGCCGCCAGCCGCTCGATCCGCTGGCGACTCGGCGCGGGGCCGAGCCCCCCCGTACGCGCGTCGGTCTTCTCGGCTCCGGCCTCGAACGCGAGCAGCCGCGTCCTCAATTGCGCGGCCGAGGCCGGGCGCAGGCTGGGCTCGGGCTCGAGCAGCTGCAGGCACAGCGACTGCAGCCCCGGCGGGAGCTGCCCCGCGATCTCGTCGGGCAACGGAGGGGCGCCCGTGCTCGCTTGCTCCTCCAGCCCGCGCCGCAGCCCCTTGCCCGAGAACGGGTGGTGCCCCGCCAGCGCACGATAGAGCACCAGCCCCACCACGTAGCGATTGGCCCCCGCGCCCCACGGCTCGCCGCGCGCCACCTCGGGTGGGGTCCACCTCGACAGGCCAGGACTCCCCGTGACCGTGGACTCGCCCGCGCCCACGAGCCCGCGCACCAGCGACTCGGCGCGTAGCACCACCGTGCCCGAGTCCTCGTCGAGCGCGACCTCGGCCGGCTCGAGCGGCCCCGGAAACAGGCTCTGCGCCTCGCACCACGCGAGCCGCTCGACCAACGCCCCCACGACGGGCCGCACGCGTGCCCACGGATGGGGCCCCTGCCGGAGCCACCCATCCAGACCGGCCGCAGCGGCCGGGCGCCACAGCCAGGCCCCGTGCTCGTCGCGTCCCGCCTCGCCGAACCCTCCAAGGCCCATCGGCCCCCACGCGCGCAGCCGTGCCAGGGCCGGGTCGTCCTCGCGGTCGAACCTCCATAGCTCGGCCCCGTCGTCGAGCACGGTGCGGCGAGCACGACCCAGCGGCTCGGAAGGCCCCGCGCTGCGATCGCGATCCGAGCCCGGAGGCGCGCGGTGGGGCAGTGCGTCGCTCACCGTCGTCCGGCCGGATCGGGTCGCGCCGCGGCCGAGACCGCGGAGGAATCGAGCTGCGCCCCCGAAGCGCTTCCGGTGCGGACCAAGTAGGTCACCACCCCAGCCGCCACCGAGAGCAACACGATGATCACCAGGGCCACGACCGCCGGGATCTGGCGCGGCCCGCTGGCGCGCTCGATGAGCCCGATCGTGTCCGCCGCGACCGGGGGCGTGGACGGACGCGACACCACCGCGGGCACGTCGGTGTCGCGTCCCGTGGGACTCGACCCGATCGAGGATGGGGCCGACGAGGGGCTCGACGGCGATGACGCCGACTGCGTCCTGGACGAGCGAGCGCCGGCACCGAACAGATCGAGCTCGGCGACCGAGAACGGCTCGAGCGCCTCGATCACCGCCTGTGCCGACTCGGGCCGGTCCTCGGCGCGCTTCTCCAGCATCTGGAACAGCAGCCGCTCCACGCCCTTGGGCAGGCCCTTGCGCACGTCGTCGGGCAGCGCCGGTGCCGGTTCCGTACAGTGCAGGTTGAGCAGCTCGCGGGGCGAAGCCGAGGAGAACGGCGGCTGGCCGGCGAGCAGCTCGTAGAACACCAGCCCCAGCGCATAGAGGTCGGCGCGCGGTCCCACGTCGCCCGCGTCGATCTGCTCGGGGCTCATGTACTGCAGCGTACCCACCGAGTGCGTGGTCCCCTGGCGCATCGCCTCGAGCACCTTGGCGATCCCGAAGTCCATCACCTTCACGCGCCCGTCCTGGAGCACGATCACGTTCTCCGGCTTGAGATCGCGGTGGACGATCGGCGGCGACTGGCGGTGCGCGGCCGAGAGCCCCGCGGCGATCTGCACCACGAGCGACGCGGCCTCCGTCCACGGCAAGCGCCCGCGCTCGACCAACACCTCCCGCAGCGTGGGACCCTCGAGGAACTCGAGCGCCATCACCAGCTCGCCCTCGACCTCCTGGCAGGCCAGGCAGCGCACCACGTTGGGGTGGTCCAGGTGCGCCAAGATCGTCATCTCGTTCAGGAACAGCCGGCGGCCATCCTCGGCCTTGGCCAGCTCCGGGCGCAGCACCTTGAGCGCCACCCGTCGCTTGCTCAGGCGCTCCTGCGCCTCGTAGACCTTGCCCATGCCGCCCTCGCCGATCAGGCGGGTAACCAGGTATTCACCGATCCGATCCATCGCCGCGGGGGCCTAACGTACGTGCCGCCGATTGGTGCTCCACGCTGATCGCGCAGTCGTGGACCGACGGGATGACGCCATGACCGGTGGGAATCCTTGCGGTTTTCGCTCTGCGCAGGGGCCGCAATCCCCGGGAGCCTCAGACCAGCCTCGCGCGAAGCCAGGCCAGCGCTTCGGGAGCCGCCAGGTCGCCCACGACCATCGTTGCCCCCGCCTCTCGCAGGGCCGCCTCGTCGTAGTGCGAGGTGGCCACCGCCAGGCTCTGCGCCTCGATCGCCCGCGCCGCCTCGACGTCGCGCGGCGTATCGCCGATCACCACCACCCGGCAGTGCTCCATCGCGCGACCGAGCCGCGCGGCCCCGCGCCGAGCCCCCACCCGCAGCAGCTCCGCCCGCTGCTCGTGATCCGAGCCGAAGCCGCCGAACCCGAAGCACGGTCCCAGCCCTGCGGCGTCCAGCTTGGCCCGGGCCCCCGCCTCCACGTTACCCGTACCCACCCCCACCGCGGCCCGGCCCGTCACCGCCTCGAGCACGGCATGGACGCCCGCGAGCACCCGCGGAGGGGCCGCGCCGAGCTCCGCGGGCAGCCGCTCGAGATAGGCCGAGATCACGCTGGCGATCACGCCGTCGTCCTCCACCAGCCCCGCCGCCCGCAGCCCCGCCCGCACGATCGACGGATCGGTCATGCCCGCGAAGCGAACCTCGGCGAGGCCGTCGGCGCGGCCCGTGACCGCCAAGAAGCCCGCCTCCATCGCCCGGCGTCCCGCCCCGTGGGCGTCGAGCAGCGTGCCATCGATGTCGAACAGCAGGATGGTTGCTCGAGTCTCCACCGCGCTCCCCATCATCAATAGGCCACCGCTGCTCCCCCGTCGCGACCCACGTCGGCCACCGCCCGGAACCCGCGCGTGGTCGGATCCACCTCGATGCAGTTGGAGTGCCCCATCGCATCCCGCTGACGGATCGCGTGGCCCTTGGCCCGAAGGCCCTCGACCACTTCGGGCGACAGCCGCTCCTCGGTCCAGATCTCGTCGGGCTTCCACTGGTGGTGTGCCCGCGGTGCACTCACCGCTTCGTCGATCGGCAGCCCGTAGTCGATCATCCCGCGGATCACGGTCGCCACGGTGGTGGTGATGGTCGGGCCGCCCGGCGTCCCCACCACCGCCCGCAGCTCGCCGTCGTGCACCACGATGGTCGGCGTCATCGAGCTGAGCATGCGCTTGCCCGGCTCGATCTTGTTGGGCTCTCCCTGTACCAGGCCAAAGATGTTCGCCGTGCCCGGCTTGACCGAGAAGTCGTCCATCTCGTTGTTCAGCAGCACGCCCGAGCCCGGCAGCACGTACTTGGCCCCAAAGCCCAGGTTGAGGGTCGTGGTGGTGGAGACCGCGTTGCCCTTGCCATCGACCACCGAGTAGTGCGTGGTTTGCTCCGACTCCTGCCGCACCGGCAGGCCTGCGCCCACCTGATCCGACGGCGTCGCATGGTCCGGATCGATGTCCGCCATGCGCGTGGCCACGTACTGGGTATCGAGCAGACGATCCATCGGAAGCGGCACGAAGTCGGGATCGCCCAGCAGCATGTTGCGATCGGCGTAGGTCCGCCGCATCGCCTCGGCGAACAGGTGCACCTCGGGCACGCTGCGCCACGGGTACTGCTCGAGCTGCAGCTGCTCCGAGGCCGCGAGCAACTGCCGCAGCACCACGCCTCCCGCCGAGGGAGGCGGCATCGTCACGATCTCGTGGCCGCGGTACGAGAACACGATGGGCTCGCGCTCCTTGGCGTGGTAGGCCGCGAGATCCTCGACCTTCCAGATCCCGCCGGCGGCCTGGATGTCGGCGACCATGCCCGCGGCCAGCGTGCCCTCGTAGAACGCCCGCGGCCCCCCGTCCGCGATGGCCTGCAGCGTCTTGGCGAGCACCGGCTGCGCCCACGTGTCGCCCTGCGCGTACTCGGAGCCGTCGGCCTTGCGATAGAAGGCCGCCGACCCCTCGTAGCCCGCCTTCATCATGCGGTCGGATCCATAGGCGAGATCCTCGGCATGCCACGCGTCGAGCCCGTGCCCCTCGCGCGCCAGCGCGACCGCGGGCGCCACCACGTCCTTCCACGACAGCACGCCGAAGCGCTCGTGGGCCAGGCCCATGCCGGCCACCGCTCCGGGGATCCCGGCCGCCTTGGGACCCACCAGGCGCTCCGCCGTGGGCTCGCCCGCGTCGTCGAGGTACATGTCACGGAACGCCGCGCTCGGAGCCTCTTCGCGATAGTCGATGGTCGCCACCGTGCCATCGGCCATCCGCACGACCATGAAGCCACCACCGCCGAGGTTGCCGGCCGACGGATGCGTGACCGCGAGGGCCAGACCCACCGCCACCGCGGCATCGACCGCGTTGCCCCCCTTGCGCATGATGGCCAGGCCCACCTCACTGGCGTTGGCCTCGGCGCTGCTGACCGCTCCCTGGGTGCCCAACGCCAGCTCGGGTGGTCTCGCCTCGCCCTCGGGTCGGCGACGCTCGACCGGCGCGACCGGGGCCGGCTTGGTGGTATCGACGGGATCGCCCTGGACGACGTCCGTGCTCCGACACGCGCTCAGCAGCAAGGCCAAGGCGATCCCAACCGCGCGCAACCGTCCGTCCCTTCGATTCCCCATGCGCTCGATGGCTCGGCGTGCTCGATGGGGCTCCAACGGGGTCGCGGTATCGACGCGTGGCCACATGGGCCGAGCCTACCGCAGAGCACGAGCGTGCTGCGTCGGCCCCCCAAGCCCCAAACACGAACCCAGCCCGAGCCCAGCCCGAACCCAGCCGAAGCAGGCGTGAATCGAGCATGCCGACGAGCGCCGCGTGCACCGCGGAGAAATCACACCTCCGAGTGCTTGACAGCGCCTTCGCCTTTGCGCATCTTCCCGCACCCAGACGACGGCACCGCTTGGTCGGGGATCGTTCAATGGTAGGACAGCAGATTCTGGTTCTGCATATCAAGGTTCGAATCCTTGTCCCCGAACAAAACGAAGCAGGCCCCATAGTCTAGCGGTCAGGACGCTGGGTTCTCATCCCAGAAACCCGGGTTCGATTCCCGGTGGGGTCACTCTCGAAGAACGAAGCCCACCCTCCTCACGGAGCGGTGGGCTTCTTCCTTTTCTCGCCAACCCCGAGCCGGTGGCGGGCCAAGATAGAAGACGCCGCAGCCAGGGGCTGCGGCGTCATGCGCTCGCGCAGGGCGAGACGACGGAGGATCCGATGGGACTTCGAGCTTCCCCACCCGGACGGAACGACCGACCGGGGGCGCGCGGGAGAGCGCGAGGTCCCGCCATGTCCGCCTCGTCAGACCCCGGTTCCGAAGCGGCTTTCCGGCCCTCGTGCGACGAGGCTTCACTTTGGTGCGGCTTCCTGCGTCCTTGGACGACATTGGCGCCCAGCTCGCACATCGCCCCGGAGACGCCGAGACGGCCGGATCGGGGCCTTCCTTCGGGTTCTGCGGCCTTGCCTGCTATCCTAGGGACCCGTCGATGTCCGACGCCGCGTACGAGCGCTTGACCCCGGACGACCTGGGGCTCCCGCCCGGCGCCCGGATGCCCGTGCGCTTTACGCCCGCACGGCACTGGTCGCCGCTCGTCATCAGCTTCCCCCATGTGGGCCTGGCATGGCCGCACGATCTCCACCCCAAGCCCCAGGTCGACTTTCCGCGCAACGCCGACTACGACGTCCACACGCTCTACGACTCCGCCCCACAGTGGGGCGCGGCCTCCGTGGCCGCGGTCTATAGCCGTCTGGTGGCCGATCTCAATCGCGCCGAGGACGACGTGTCGCGCCGGATCGTGCCCGACCATCCCGCCCCTCGACCGCGGCGCAACCCCGGCGTGGCACCCACGACCGAGGAGCCCGAGGGAGATCGCGACGCGGGTCGTCCCGGCCGGGGCGTGCTGTGGACGGCCGCGATCGGCAACGTTCGGCTGCTCGATGGACCACTCTCCTACACGGACTTTCGCGACCGCATCGAGCGATTCCATGCGCCGTACCATCGCGCGCTGCAGGTCTTGCTCGAGCGCCGACGCCAGCGCTTCGGCTATGCGATCCTGCTCGACGCCCACAGCATGCCGAGCTCGGTGGGCCCCGATCTCGTCCTGGGAACCCTGGCGGGTCGATCTTGCGATCCCGGCCTCGAGCACGCCGCGTTGGCGGCGCTGCGCGGCCACGAGAGCGCGGCCGGCCCCGATCATGGCCCCGACCATGGCCCCTTGCGCGTGACCGTCAACGAGCCCTATCGCGGAGGTGAGCTGGTACGGCGCTTTGGCAGACCCTCCGAAGGCTTGCACGCGTTACAGCTCGAGGTGAGCCGGGGCCTCTACATGGACGAGCAGCGCTATCGCCTGTACGAGCTGCCCGAGCTCCCCTCGGGAACCGCAGGGGCCCCTTCGCGTGATACGATGGATGACCTGGGGGCTTCCCCTTCACGACACGGCTTCGACCGGGCTCATCGGGCATTCGTGCCCCCCGACCCGCGCCGGGGTCGCCGCTTGGCGGAACTTCGCCGGCGCGTCGTTTCACTGGTCCGCTGCCTTGCCAGTCACGGGATTGGCCACGGGGTTCCCCGAGGCACGGCCACTGCCTCGTGAATATGCATGAGTATGCAGTAGCCCAGTGGGCCCGACCGCCTCTTCCCTTGTCCGATGAAAGACCGACAGGATATGCTCCGGTCGCGCTAACGCCCGGAGGAAAGGACCCAAGGCCGTGAGCAATTCCCGACAGGGCCAGAACGCCGACGCCTTCGACGACTTGCTGGGGCAGCTCGTCGACGAGCTCGCGATGACGCCGACCATGCCTCCCGAGCCGGAGGAGCCAGTCGGCCCCGCACCGATTCCCGGTGGAACCGTCATGGCTGCGGCTCCCATGGCGCCGCACGACCCCGCGGCCATGGCCGCAGCACAGGCCGCCTATCAGCCACCCCCCAAGAGTTCGTCCGCAGGGATCGCGCTCGGCATCGGTGGTGGCATCGTGGTGCTCGGTGGTGTCGTGGCAGCCATGCTGATCATGGGCAAGCCCGACACTCCACCCGCCGAGAAGGCCCCGGCCGCCGAAGCCGACACCAAGAAGGACGAAGCGAAGGCGGACACCAAGGCCGAGACGCCACCCCCCGCCCCAGGGGCAGTGGCGGCGCCGGGCCAGCCGGGTGCCGTGCCGGGTCAACCGGGTGCCGTGCCGGGTCAACCGGGTGCCGTGCCGGGTCAACCGGGCGCCGTGCCGGGCCAGCCGGGCCAGCCGGGTGATCCCACCGCCACGCCGGGTCAACCGGGCGACCCCGCCGCGACGCCGACGGAGGACAAGCCCAAGCCGGTGGTCAAGAAGAAGAAGAAGAGGCCGACCAAGAAGAAGGCGGCCACCGTCGATCCGTTCGGCTGAGCACCCTTGGGATGATCACGGTCGGGAACCTCCACGGAGCCCGACCGTGAAGCATTCACGCCGACCCGAGTTCCCCGCCATCGAGCCCGTCCTCTTTCACGAGCCCATCGCTACCATGAAGATGCAACACGGACCCCTCTCCCTCGCGCTCTCGCTGTCTCTCGCGCTAGCGCCCCTCCCCGTGCTCGCAGCCACGCAGGACCCCTCGACGATGTCCGACGAGGAGAAGATGGCGACGGCCAAGAAGCTCTACGGCGAGGGCGACTCGGCGTTCAAGAACGGCGACTCCGCCACCGCCTTGACCAAGTTCGAGGAGGCCTACAACACCTACGCGCCGACCTTGCACGTGTTCAACATGAACATCGGCTTGGCGGCCTACGATCTGGGTGACTGCGTGAAGGCCAAGAAGGCCTTCCAGCGCTTCCTCGATCTGGTCTCCGACCACCCCGCCCGCGGTCAGGCGCAGGAGAAGCTCCTCGAGATCGAGCGCTCGGGTTGTGCCGACGTGGCTCAGCCCGACCCCGCCACCACCACGCCAACGACCACCACGCCGATCTCGGCCGAGTACGAGAACCAGGACGCGCCCGAGCTGACCAGCCGCCGCAGCGAGCGAGAGGAAGCCGCGGACATCGAGCGCGAGGAGACCAACGCGAAGAAGGCCAGCGGCAAGTTGATCGCCGGCGCCGTGCTCACCAGCGTCGGCGTGGCGGGCCTCGTGGGTGGCGCCGTGAGCCTCGGCATCGCCAACAAGCGCGCCAACACGCTGGCCGAGCTCGCCTCTCCCGGCCCCACTGGATTCCCCGCGGGCGACTTCAGCGACGACGAGGTCGCCAACCTCCACAACTCGGGCCTGCCCGCCGCCAACACGGCCAGCATCGGCCTGTTCGTCGGCGGCGGCGTGCTCACGGCGGTGGGCGTGGTCCTCATCGTCCTCGACATCACCGGCAAGAAGAAGGCCGGGCTCAAGAGCGGCAAGAACGCCAGCAACTCGCGGCCCCAGCTGACCGGCATCGGCCCCTCCGTCCTGCGCGGCGGCGGCGGAGCGTCGGCCACCGTTCGCTTCTAGTCGGCGAGCGGCTCGCCCAAGATGAGCAAGCGGGCGTCGCTGGCAGAGAGCCGGGCCCTCATCGAGGCCCGGCTCTCGCACGAGCGGGGCACGCTGGGGCTCGAGCGCGCCGCACCGGTGTGCATGGTCTACCCGAGCCCCTATCGGGTGGGCATGTCGAGTCTGGGCTTCCAGACCCTGTATCGCCAGCTCAACGCGGACGGGCCCGGAGCCCACCGAGCCTTCCTGCCCGATCCCTGGGAGCCGGCCGCCCTGCCCTGGCCTCAGCCGCGGATTCCCGTGCTGAGCTACGAGGCGTTGCGGCCGATCGCGGACTATCCGGTGCTGGCCCTGTCGGTTGCCTACGAGCTCGAGGTCGCCGGGGTGATCCGCGTGCTCGAGGGGGCCGGGATCCCGGTGCGAGCCTCGGAGCGTCGCGCTCGCGATCCGGTGGTCATCGCTGGCGGCCCTCTCACCACCACCAACCCCAGCGCGCTGCTTCCCTTCGTCGACGTGCTCATCGCGGGTGAAGGCGAGGAGCTGCTGCCCCGGGCCATCGACCGCGTGCTGGGCTCGGGCAGCCGCGAAGCCGGCATCGAGGCCGCAGGATCCCTGCCCCACACCATCAAGGGAGAGGTCGCCCCCGAGCACTTCGAGCCCCTGCCCACGATGGCATCGGTGGCCAAGGAGCGGCTGCCCGCCTACTCGGCCATCACCACCCCGAATACCGAGCTCGCCGACATGTTCCTGGTGGAGCCCGAGCGCGGGTGCTCGCGGCGCTGCACCTTCTGCGTGATGCGAGGTGCCACCACCGGCGGCATGCGCCTGCTCGACATCGAGACGCCGCTGGGCCTCGTTCCCGAGCACGCCAAGCGCGTTGGGCTGGTGGGCGCAGCGGTCACCGATCACCCCAAGCTCGAGCAGCTCGTGGCCCGCGTCGTCGACAGCGGGCGCGGCGTGGGGGTGTCGAGCCTGCGGGCCGATCGCCTCACCCCGGGCCTGCTGGATCGACTGGCGCGCGGGGGCTACCGGCAGATCACGGTGGCCTCCGATGGGATCAGCGAGCGCTTGCGCGAGGTCCTGCACCGCAAGATCCACGCCGACGATCTCCGCCATGCCGCGCGCCTGGTGGCCGCACACGGTGGATTTCGCGGCCTCAAGGCCTACCAGATGATCGGGGCTCCCACCGAGCGATCCGAGGACGTCGACGAGCTCATCGACTTCAGCCTCGAGCTCGCGAGCATCGTGCGGCTGACCTTGACGTTCTCGACGTTCGTGGCCAAGCGCAACACGCCGCTCGATGGGCAGCCGTTCGTGGGGGTCAAGGAGGCCAACGCCACGCTCCAGCGGATCCGCAAGGGCCTGCGCGGCAAGGTCGAGATCCGCCCTCAGTCGCCGCGGTGGGCCCACGTGGAGTATCTGCTCGCCCAGCGCGGGCCCGAGGCGGGCCTCGCCGCGCTGCAGGCCGTGCATGCGGGCGGGCGCTACCGCGACTGGATCCGCGCATTCGAGGCCCAGCCCGTGCGCGAGCGACCGCTGGTCTTCGGCGACGAAGCTCGTCGAGCCCAGCGCAAGGGCAAGGCGGCGCTGGTCGATGATCGCCCCCTGACGCTGCGCGTGCTCGACTGAGCCGCGGTGCCTGCTCGCCCGACCCCCGCGGTCGCTGCGTCACTGGGGTGGTGCAGCGTCGGGGCCCAGCCGCTCGCGCAGCTGTTGGTGATGGGCCTGGATCCTGCGAACGGTCGCGAGGTGGGCGGGGGTCATGCTCGCGGCGGCGTCGATCATGCGCCGAGGCTCGGCCTCGCGTGCGAGGTCGCTGCGCACGAGCAGCACGGCAAGCCAGCCGTGCACCACGAGCATGCCACCCAGCGCCACCACGGCGGCCCGACGCCAGGGCTCGCGCGGCTGGGCCCCGCGCCGTGCGACGAGCCGCGCGAGCCATGCCGCGAGCACGAGCGGCAGTGCCACCACGAGCGCGAGGACCAGCGGGACCACCACGGGCAGCGCCCGCTGCGACCACGCCCGACTCCATGCCTCCGCGTGCAACGGCCGCCCGAGCGCCGCGCGATACTCGATGCTCCCCATGATCCCCCCGGTGGTGGCGTCGGGATCGAGCCATGCCGACGCGTGCAGCAGCACGGTGGGCATGCAGGCGAGGCCCACCACCACCGCCAGCCCCCGAGGTAGACCGCGAGCGGAGGCGGCGCTGGCCAGGCTCGTGGCGGCGGGGAGCAACAGCGGCAACACGTCGACGAGCTTGCGCGGTCCGAACGAGACCCCGCCGGCCCACGTGCGCGTGCCCAGCACGGCGCGCGGCTCGATCGGTCGCATCCCGCTGTCGAGCCAGAGCTGCCAGAGCACGATCGCCAGCAGGATCCACGCGCCGCGCTCGCGCAGCGCGGCGCTACGGGCCATCGCCAGCAGCCCCAGCGCCAGCACTGGACACCAGGGCAAGAGGCCGTGGTGGGTCGACAGCAGCAGCGAACCCAGGTGATGGGTCACGTCGCCGAGGTAGCGATCGAGCTGTGGCCCGTACATCCACCGCTGCATCCGCAGGTGGGCGAGGGGAAACACGGCGAACACGGCGGTGCCCAAGAGCACCCGGCGCGCGCGGCCGGCCCTGGGCTCGGAGGCGGGCGTCCAGGCGTCGTGGATCACCAGCAGCCACAGCGGGGCCAGCTGCGGGCGCACGTAGGTGGCGAGCCCGGCCACCGCGGCCATCGCCACCGTGCGCCACACGGTCGACTCGCCGGGCTCGGGCTCTCGCCCCGGTGGTCGCCACCACAGCGCCACCACCACCAGCGTGAGCGCGGATCCCCAGAGGTGCGGTCGCAGCGGGGCCTCGGCGGCGTAGTAGAAGAGCGGCGTGCCGAACACGAAGGTCGCCGCGATCGCCCAGCCCATGCGTCGGGCGACGCCCTCGGGACGCTCGCTCCGCGCCGCGCACAGCCGGGCCGTCCCCCAGGCCATCGCGACCAGCACGAGGACCGCCCACGTCCGCACGCCGAGCACGGCGATCACCCCCATCGAGTCGCCATGCCCGATCCCGAGCCCCGCCAGCCCGGTGGCGGCGGCGCAGCCGAGCCCGTACCCCGGCGCCTGCAGCCAGGTGGCGCCCGCCGGCCAGTGGTTGGACACCACCCCCTCGTCGGTCACGAACCCGAACAGGGGAGACATGCCGAGGGCGCGGTACTCGTCGTCGTAGAGCAGATCGGCGTCCACGAAGAACGCGTGCAGGTGGGCCAGCATCCCGGCCGTGTCGGCTTGATCGCGGGGGATGTTCCCCCACGGCGCCACCAACGCGCACAGCACCACGATCGCCCCCAGCACACGGCCATGGGCGCGGAACAGTGCACCAAGGCGGCGCGTATGGGTGCCGACGCCCGTGCCGACGATGGTAGCGTGACCGCGATGAGCGTGCTTGGCCCCCTACTGCTCGCGCAGACGGTCAGGGCCCTGATGGCCACCGAGCCGTCGGGCGAGCCCGACGACGTCACCGTGCGCCCCACCGAGGTCCGCTTCGTGGAGGCCCGGCAGCTCGAGACGGTCGTCCGCGGCCGCCCCTGGGTGCCCCACAAGCGCGTGGCCACCGTGTCCAAGGGAACCCGCTTCGTGGTGCGCGGCGAGGTCGACAGCCGCGACGACGAGGGCTGCCACGGCAAGGTCTGGTATGCGGTGTGGCCGTTCGGCTACCTGTGCTCGGAGCACGTGCGCACGTCCGAGCGCCCCCCCGACGTCGGCACCGCCTTGCCCGTGCCCGAGGGCAAGCGGCTCCCGGTGGCCTATGCGATCGTGCGCACCGAAGGGGCACCGAGCTACGCCTCCATCGAGGACGCGCAGGCCGACGTGCCCGAGCAGGCGCTCACCCACGGCATGAGCCTGGTGATCGCGCGGGGGATCGACGTGGGCGCGCAGAGCTTCGTGCAGACGGCCGAGGGCAAGCTCGTCCGCCGCGAAGACGTGGGCTACATGGGCCAGGGCTCGGCCTGGCGGGGCGTGGACATCGAGGCCGAGCGCACGGGGCCGCTGCTGGGCTGGACGCGGCAGACCAAGACGGCGGTGCGATCCACACCGAGCCGCGAGGCGCCGGTGATTCGCACCGTGGGCCGGCGCGAGCGGGTTCCGCTGCTCGAGCCCGATGCTGCGATCCGCCCGCTGTGGTGGCGCGTGGGCGAGGACGCGTGGATCGAGGCCGATGATCTCAACGAGGTCCACGTCGTCGAGCCGCCGCCCGGAGTGCTCTCCGAGTTCCGCCTCGCCGCCGGCAACGATCAATGGTTCGACGTGGACGTGGGCGAGCAGGTGATCGTGGCCTACCGGGGTACCTCGCCCCAGCACGCCACCCTCGTGTCCAGCGGCCGCGGCTCCCCCACCCCGCTGGGCAACTACCCCGTGTGGGCCAAGGTCGCGATCATGGACATGGCCAACCAGGAGTACGAGGACAAGCCGTACATGGTGCAGGGGGTGCCGTGGGTGATGCTCTTCCAGGGACACAACGCGCTGCACGGCGCCTACTGGCACGATGGCTTCGGCAAGCGACGCAGCCATGGCTGCGTGAACCTGGCTCCGCTCGATGCTCGCTGGATGTTCGAGTGGGCGGGGCCGTCGCTCCCCGAGGGCTGGACCGGCTATCTGCCCTCCGAGCTGGGGCGCAGCCCGGTGGTGCACGTGCGCGACTCGAGTCAGCCGCCGGGGTCGACGTTCACCCAGCAGCGTCCGATCGGGCCGCCGGATCGCGAGGCCGAGCGAGCCAAGGCCGAAGCCGCGGCCGAGCGCCGCGCGGCGCTGGCCGATGCCCTCCCCGAGGTCTCGGCCGACGCGGCGGAGCGCTGGGAGGGCCGGGCCGACGGCACCGTGCCCCGCGTCGAGGCTCCGCCGTCGCCGCCGCTTCGGCCGCACGGTGGGTGAGCGAGCGGCCCCCGCGATCCCGAGCGCACGAGCGGCGAGCGCTCGTGGCACGCGGCTTGTCGGCTCACGCGGGCCGTGCGTACCCTGCCCCCCGCATGCCCGCCTCCGCCCGCGTCGTGCTCGCCGTCCTGCTCGCCATGTCGGGATCTGGCCCGCTGGGGTGCAGCGTCTCCACCGAGCTGCGCCGCGTTCGAACTCCGCGGCAAGGCGTGACGCTCGAGTACCTGCGCTCCAAGGGGCAGGGCTTCGAGGGCACGCTCAAGATCGGCAACACGCGGGCGATCGAGGGGCTGACCGAGCCGCTGTCCCAGACCCTGACCTGCGAGGTGAGCATGGTGATGCTGGCGACCAGCGACATGGGCACCGAGGTGCGGGCCACGTTCACCGGGGTCGACCTCGACTGGGACCTGCCTCCCGCGGCCACCTACTCGTCCGACGAGCTGGTCGAGCTCGCGCACGCGCAGCTCCGCGGCATGCAGGTGACGTTCGTGGTGCGACCCGACGGCCGGATCCAGGCCCTGCCCACGCCGCCCGCCAACGCCCCGCTCGAGCTGCGCGAGGTGATCGAGACCATGCTGATGGGCCTCGAGTCGTTCTTCGTGCCGTTGCCGGGGCAGCCCCTCGGACGCAACGACGTGTGGCACGAGCGCTTCGAACACACCACCGCCAACGGCCTGGGGCAGGCGCTCGAGCAGGATCTACGGCTCGACGGCAGCTACGAGCACCGCACCGACGACGGCGTGGTGGTGAGGCGACTGATGATCGAGCAGCAGCGCCACGAGCAGCGCGGTGGCGAGCGCGGCCCCGTCACCGTGGAGCGCGACGTCCGGGCCGAGGTGCTGTTCGCCGACGCGGGCTACCCCGCCGACATCGACCGAGAGACCCGCGAGGCCGATCCCGAGGAGGGCGTGGTCTTTCGCAAGGTCCGCGCCAAGTGGATCGCCACCCGCGGCCTGGTGCCCGAGCTCATGGTGCCGCCCCCGGGTGATGTGCAGGTCATTCGCGATCCTTGCAATCCGGACTACGTGGGGCCGCTGGCGTGCGAGGACGAGGGCGACGAGCCCGAACCGCCCGAGGAGGACGACGAGCCCGATGGGGCGTCGGCCGAAAGCGACGACGAGGATGCCGATGCCGATGCCGATGCCGAGCCCAGCGAGGACGACGGCGACGGCGATGCGCCGTAGCCGGTGATGCTCAGCCGCCCGGCGCGGCGGGAGGTCCCGCGATCATCGTGACCGTGTTGCGACTGCCGTCGTGATCGATCTCCAGCGCCACGTCATCGCCCACGCGCACGTACTGCGGCGACAGCAGCTTGGCGGCGTTGGTCGCCCCCATCGTCGACACGCTCGCGCCATCGACCGACAGGATCTCGTCTCCCGGCACCAATCCGGCCTGCGCGGCCGCACCGCCCGGGGTCACCTGGAGCACCCACAGGCGCCGTGGCTGGTCGGGCGCGGCCGGCTCCTCTCCATCCTCGGCCCCCGGCGCGCGCGGGCGCTGGTCGTACGTGGCCGCCTTGACCTGCAGCCCCAGCGTCCCGCGCTCGTCGGGCGGGATGTAGCTCGGCGCCACTCCGGTGATGGTCCCCAGGTCCTGCTCGCCGTCGGCCTCGACCTCGTAGTCGGCCTGGGCCACCGCGCCGCCCATGCCCGTGGCATCGCGATCGAAGAACAGCACCTTGCCCTCGCCGGGCGGCACCTCGCCCACCGAGAAGCGGCCCTCGGCGTCGGTCTTGGGCCCGGCCCCGGTGAACATGCCCATCACCGAGCTGGCGCTGGGGCCTCCATCGCCCATCACGGTGATGCTCAGGCCGGGGATCGGATCGCCCGTGCCCGCATCGACCACGATGCCGCGCAGCGTGCCCCATCCGCCCACGTCGAGGGTGACGGAGGTCGTGCCACGGCCCGCGATCTCGACCTGCGCCTTGGCCACCCCCTCGCTGCACCGCGCCACCACCTCGTAGTCGCCCACGTCCAGACGCGACATGAAGAAGCGCCCGTCGGCGGCGTGGACCTGCTGCTGACGGCTCGAGCGCCCCGCGACGCTCACGGTGTACTCGCGCACCGGCTTGCCGCGAAAGCGCACCACCCCCTCGAGGCCCGCGAGCGGCTCGAGCGCGATGCGTACGTCCGTGCCCGGTTGGGCCTGGTCCACGTAGCCGCGTGCCCCGTCCTTGTGCGCCTCGGCGCGCAGCCGATACGTGCCGCTGCGCAGGCCGGTGACCTCGAATCGCCCGCCTTCGCCGGTCAGCACGGGCGGCTCGGCGAGGCCCATCATCTCCCACTGCTCGAGGTTTCGCTCGCGCTTCTCGGCCTCGGCCTCGTCCGGCTCGTCGTCGCCTCCACCGCTGCGGCCGCGGGTCATCTCGGCCATCCACTCGCGTGCCGAGTCGTTGCGCACCGCGGTGACCCAGGCATCGACCGCCGGCTCGCCGTCGGGGCCGACGACGACCCCGGAGATCACACCATCGCGGGCCTCCACCGCGAGCACGACCCCCGAGCGTCGCTCGCCCTCGTTCACCGTCATCTCGATCGGCGCCCGCGGCTGCTCGGGGTCGACCGGCTCGGCCCACTCGAGCGTGGGACCACGAGCGGCCGACACCGAGACCTCGTAGTCGCCGGCATCGAGCCCGTCGACCTCGAAATTGCCGTCCTCGTCGGTGGTGGCGCTGCGCCGGCCGCTCTGGACGTCGAAGCTCAGGGTCATGGTTGCCCCGGCGGCGGGCGTGGTGCTGCGAAACGCGACCTCGAGCCCGGCCCCTGGCCCTCCGTTGGCATCGACGACCCGTCCGGCCACCGATGCCCGCGGCTGCAGCTCGATCACCAGCCCGTCGAGGTCGACCTCGCCCACCTCCACCTTCAGCTCGCCGCGGCTGCCGTCCTCGGCCTCGGCCACCACCGTCAGCGCCCCCTCGGCCACCGGGTGCAGATCGAACACGCCGTCGTCGCCGCTGCGGCCGCGGACCAGCGCGTTGCTCATGGTCTGCATGATCGTGCCCATCGACATGGACTCGCCATCGACGCGCACCGAGATCGTGGCGGGAACCCCCGGCGAGACGCGGCCGCGCAGGTGCACCCCGGCGTTCATCACCACGAGCACGTCGGTCACGTCCTCGTCCGTCACCGCCGCGCTGGCCCCGAGGATGTTGGGCAGCGAGTCCTCGCCGATCGCCCCCACCGTGTAGCCGCCCGGGAGCACCCCGAAGATCTCGAAGTAGCCGTCGGCGGCGCTGGGGGCCGAGGCGACGTAGAGGCGGCCCGGATCGAGCGAGAAGGCGCCCACGAGCACGCCCTCGAGCCCGCGCTCTTCGTCGCCCTGCGCGACCACGAAGCCCGAGATCGTCAGCGCCTCGTCGACCAGGATCTCCACGTCCGAGACCTGCTCGGCGACGCCGAGCACCACCTCGACCGGCTGGCGCGTGGAGTAGCCGCGGGCCACCGCGTGCAAGCGCACCACGCCCGACGGCATGCCGCGCAGGCGAAAGCGGCCCTCGGCATCGGTGATCACCTGATCCTGCCCCAGGCCCTGGACGACGAAGCCGCCGGTGTCCTCGCCGCTGCGGCTGACGATGGCCCCCTCGACGGGCTCCCCGGTGGCCCGCGCGAGCACGCGGCCCTCGATGCTGGCGGCGGGCGTGATGGTGAAGGTCAGCGAGCGCGGGCCTCCATCGACGCGCAGGGTCTGGCTGGCATCCACGTAGTCGGGGTGGAACGTGCCCACCGAGTAGTGCCCGTCCGCGAGCTGCAGCACGAACGCGCCCTCGTCGTCGGTCACCACCCCCAGCGCCGGGCGATCGAAGTTGAAGGGGCTGCCGTCGATCCGCGTGACCCGGACGAGCACGTCCTCGACGGGCCCTCCCCCGATGTCGGACACGGTGCCGCGCACTTCGTGCCCGCCGCGGCCGAGCACCAGGTCGAGGCCGTCGTTGTCCTGGCCGGCGACGAGGGTGATGTCGGCGCGGGTGGCGGGCAGGTACCCCACCGCGGTGGCGGACAGCGAGTAGCGCCCCGCCGGCACGGGGGCGATCGACCAGGTCCCATCGGCGCGGGTACGGGCTTGCAGGGGGCGCGCGGGCTCACCGGGGCTGCCGCCGCGGGTCTGCTGATCGAGCCCCTTGGGGGTGAGCAGCACGATCGCCCCCTCGAGCCCGCCGCCTCCTTCCGCGGTGATCCGGCCGCGAGCGGTCGCGGGCGACAGATCGATCTCTCCGCCCTCTCGCGCCTTGCGCTTGCGCTCGACGATGGCGCGGCGATCGATCCCGGTCTCGGTGCGTGCCTCGTCGTCGGTCTTCGCGGACTCCGGCTCACCGCGCCCCGCGAGCAGCCACCACAGGCCAGCCACCGCCGCCACTGCGACCAGGATCCACGTGATGCGCTGCTTCATCGCCCTTGCTCCGCGACGGCGCGCAGGAGGAGACCGCATGCCGCCGACGCGCCTGGCTTATAGCACGCGCCCCCGCTGGTCTTCGCCCACGACGAAGGGCCCCGAGCGTGGCTCGGAGCCCTCTTCGTCGAGCGGCTGGCGACGTCTCGAGATCGGCGGGGCCGCTCAGGCGGCGGCTTCGGCCTCGGCCTCTTCGAGCTCGCCGTGGAGCAGGCTGTCGTCGAGGATCATGCGACGGCCACTGCTGCTGACCAGCCCATTGCGCGCCATCGCCGACAAGGTGCGCGACACGGTCTCGCGGCACGAGCCCACCATGCGCGCCAGCTCGCTCTGGGTGGGCACGGGCGCCAGGATCCATCCGCTGGAGGCCGGGGCGCGGCGGCCCTGGCGACGCACGAGGCGGACCAGCGTACGACGCAGGCGCTCCTCGACGTCGTGCAGCGCCAGGCTGCTGGCCACGTTCTCGATGTCGCGGAGCTTGTCGCCGAGCAGCCGGACCAGGCGCACCATGGTCTCGGGCTCGCGCCGCACGTGCGCCGAGACGGCATCGGCCGGCACGCGCAGCAGCTCGACCGGCGTGGCGGCCACGGCCGAGGTCGACATGCCGCAGCGGTCGAAGGCGCAGCTCTCTCCCAGCACGTCGCCGGGGCCCAGGGTGAAGAGGATGAGGTCGCGACCGCCGTCACCCATGCGAACCAGGTTCACCCGACCGCGGAGCACCACGTAGACGCCGTCGGGAACGTGGCCCTCGGCGACCAGGGCACTGCCCGCGGGCTTGCGCAAGCGCACGGCCACCTTGGCGAGCTGCTCGATCTCCTCGGGGCGTGCGGCGGTGAAGGGCTCCACGCAGGAGAGCACATCGGCCGGGGTCATGCGCTCGAGGGGGATCAGCGGACGGCGGGTATCGTCGACAAGGGCCATGCCGACCCATCGAGCAGGACCCGTGCCATGTCGCACACCCCGCCTCCTGATGGGTACTCCTTGAGATCATTGAAGTTAGCGGGGATCTCGCAATTGTCTCCAGGCGCCGAATCGTGTTGTGAAAAAGCCACAGTGAGGGACTTGGGCCACGGTGGGGGCGTGGCAGGCCTCCTCACCGGGGTCTCATGCCCCCTCGTGGGGTGTGGGCCGAGCATGGGCGAGGTGGGTGGACGGGCCCGGTGGTGCGGGGCTATGTCCCGCACCGCATGCTCCACATCGTCGTCAACGGCGAGGAACGCGCCGTCGCCGAGGGTACCACCGTGGCGGGGTTGCTGGCCGATCTGGGCCTGGCGCGGCAGCACGTGGCGGTGGAGGCCAACCGGGAGATCGTGCCGCGAGCCGAGCACGACGCGCGGCGCCTGGCCGACGGCGATCATCTGGAGATCGTGACCTTCGTGGGTGGCGGTTAGCTCCCCACGCCCCCTGATGGCAACGACGAGACGAGCCCCGTGATGGCAGACACCCGGCACGACCCCTCCTCCCTCCCTGGCCATGGCGGCGGCGATGGTGACGACACCTGGACCCTGGCCGGCCGCACCTTGCGATCGCGGCTGATCGTGGGCACGGGCAAGTACCGCGACGCGGCGCAGACCAAGGCCTGCCTCGAGCGCAGCGGCGCCGAGATCGTCACGGTGGCGCTGCGCCGCGTGGATCTGTCGGCCAAGGACAACCTGCTGTCGTGGATCGATCGCGATCGCTACTTGCTGCTGCCCAACACCGCGGGCTGCTACACGGCCGACGAGGCCGTGCGCACGCTTCGGCTCGCGCGCGAGCTCGGGATCGCCGATCTGGTCAAGCTCGAGGTGATCGGCGATCCCACGACGCTCTTGCCCGACAACGAGCAGACGCTGCTGGCGGCCAAGATCCTGCTCGACGAGGGCTTTGCGGTGCTGCCCTACGTGAGCGACGACCCCATCGTGTGCCGCAAGCTGCAGGAGATGGGCTGCGCGGCGGTGATGCCCCTGGCGGCGCCGATCGGCAGCGGGCTGGGGATCCGCAACCCGCACAACATTCGCTTCATCGTCGAGCAGGCGACCGTGCCCGTGATCGTGGACGCGGGGGTGGGCACGGCCAGCGACGCGGCGGTGGCGATGGAGCTCGGGATCGACGGGGTGCTGATGAACACCGCGATCGCAAGGGCGCGCGAGCCCGAGCGCATGGCCGAGGCGATGCGGCTGGCCGTGATCGCGGGCCGGCAGGCGTTCCTGGCCGGGCGCATGCCCATGCAGGCGCACGCCAACGCCTCGAGCCCCACGGTGGGGCTCATCGAGTGAGCGCGAGTGCCTCGCTCGACGAGCGCGGGTGGGCTCGAGGAGCGATGCACGAGGGCCGGCGAGGGCCACGGCTGCTGGCGATCACGCCACCGGCGGGACCGGTGGATCCGGGGGTCGTGTCGGCCTGGGATGCCGGGCGCGCGGTGGGGATGGCGGTGCTGCTGCGCGAGCCCGGCACGCCGCCGGGAGTGTTGGTCGGTGCGGACCATCGGCTGACGCCGCTGCGGCTGGCCTGTGCGCGCGCCGGGGTGCCGTGCCTGCTGTCGGTGGACGCGGCGATGCTGGCGGAGCTGGGCGTGGCCGTTGGGGCCTCGGGGGTAATGGGGGTGCAGCTGCGGGGAGATCCCTCGGCACGAACGCTGGAGCGGGCGCGCCGGGCCCTGCCCGAGGGCTGGCTGCTGGGGCGATCCTGCCACGGAGCGCCCGCGCCGATGGGCGAGCGGGTGGACTACTCGGTGCTCGCGCCGATCTTCGAGCCCCGGACCGCCTCGCCGACGCCGGGCTCCGGCAAGCGGGCGGTGGGGCTGGATCCGCTCCGAGCATTCGCCGCCGTGGAGCCTCACGTGCTGGCGCTGGGCGGCATCACGCCCGAGCGGGCGCGGGCATGCATCGAGGCCGGGGCCTTCGGCGTGGCCGGCATTGCCGGTTTCTTTGGCCCGCTGGCCACCGTCGCCGACAATGTGGGCCGCTTGGCCCACGCCGTGGTCACGCCCCGAGACGATGCTGCGCCGCCGCCCTGATGCCGAGACCCCTGCCCCTGCGCGCTCTGGACGTGGCTGGTCCACGCGACTGGCCTGGCTGACCCTGGTGGGAGGCGTGGTGATGGTGGGCATGCGCGTGGGCGTGGCCACGGTGGTGCAGATCCACGGCGACGGCATGGCGCCGACCCTGCTCGATGGCGACCACGTGATGCTGGTGCGCGGGAGCATGGGCGTGTCGCGGGGTGACGTGGTGGTCTACGTGCCGGGCGCGGCCTCGCCCCGCTTGGGGGAAGAGCCCGGCCTGGCCGAGGCCGATGATCCGCGGGCCGACAACGGCAACGGCGAGGAGCTGCCCGATGTGCGCGAGGCTCCGGACCGCGACCTTCGCAACACGGCGGTGATCGATCCCGAGGAGCTCGAGGACAACTGGGAGAAGGTGCAAGCGCGCTCGGGCGGCCTGGCGACCTACGAGGCCCCCACCCTGCGGGTGGGCCGGGTGCTGGCGGTGCCGGGCGATCGGGTGGCGTTCCACGTGCCCGGAGCCGCGCTGGGGCTGGCGATCGACGGGCAGCCGCTGCTGCAGAAGACGGCCGAGCCGCTGCGGCTGTCGCTGCGCGATGCCGATGATCCCGAGGGGCCGGTCGGTCCGCCGCGCATGCGATCGACCGCCTACGAGAGTCCCGACGATCGACGCTACCAGGTGCTCGTGCCCGCCGAGGAGCCGCGGGATCCGTGGCCCGCGCTGGAGCTGCCGCCCGAGGAGGCGGGGCCGGTGGAGCTGGAAGCGCCCGGGTACCTGGTGGTGGCCGACAACCGCGAGGACGGGGCCTGCTGCGACTCGCGCGCGGTGGGCTGGGTGCCCGCGGAGGCGATCCGCGGGCGGGTCCTGGTGCGACTCACGGGAGACGCCAGCGCGGCGCCGGATCTGGATCCGAGCGCGCGAGGGTTGCAGTGGAAGCCCTGATGGGCGGCTTGACGGGAACGCGGTGGCGGGCTAGATAGCGCGACCTCTCGCCACCTTAGCTCAGTTGGTAGAGCAACGGTTTCGTAAACCGTAGGTCGCCGGTTCAAGTCCGGCAGGTGGCTCCCCCTAGACCCCGCTCTGCGGGGTTTTTCAATTTCGGGGGGTGGCTCGGGAGTTCACCTGGAGTTCAGGTGAGCGGGGGCGGCCGGGGGGTGAGCCGACGCGAGCACGCGAGGGGATCGAGCGGCGGGGCGGCGGGTGAACGCGAGGGTATGCGCAGCGTGCGACCGTCGATGGGTGGCAGGCCGGGTGATCGAGCGCGTCGGTGCGCCCGGGGCTCGGGCCTGCCGATGCTCGCCGCCAGGCCTGCACTGGTTTGGCAGCACCGTGCGTCTCGAGCCCTCCGCGAGCGGCCTGCGCCTGCGTTTCTGATCCTCGCCCCGATCCATCGCGGGTGGGCTTGCTTGGTCGTATCTGGGGGGTGGCCGCGGAACCCGGGCACCACGCTGCGATCATGTCCTCTTCTTCACCTCCCGCACGGGTTCAGGCTCGATCACGACCTCGACCAGGCGGAATAGCGGCGCACGCAAGCGGCCACTTGGCAGACGCACAGCGTGGGGCCACCTCGCTCTCCATTCGCCGGGCACATGGCTTTCGACTGTCCCGAGATCGTCGCCGTCGTCGTACTCCACCCATGGCCCCTCGGGGTCGTGCATGTTGACGTGAGGTTCGGTCATCACGGCCTTTCGTGACCGGCCTCGACGATGGCGGACCCCGCCGGGCACGTCCAGTGCCATTACGCTCGCCACAGTGCCAGCAGGAACCTCGCGGGCCCAGATCGCGGTCCCGTGCTCGTTGCGGCCATGCTTGCAGGCCTTCGTTCCTTCCCCTACGGTGATTCCCTACGAACTGCCCATGCCCGCCCGATCCCGCGCGCTTGCCCTCGTGCTCATCCTGCTCGCAGCCTGTAGCTGCAGCGAGCGTCCGGTGGGCGACGATGGGCCCGAGCCGGACATCGAGGGTCTGTGCCGGACGTTCTGCGAGCGAGCCTTCGAGTGCGGGGTCGTGAGCGACCGAGGCCCTCGAACGGTCGATGCATGCGTCGACGGGTGCATGGGCGCACGCGAGTGGGACGATCCAGCGTGCGTGGGTCCCTACGAGGAGCTGTACGTCTGCATGAATCAGTTCGAGTGCCCGGAGTTCACGAACCTCACCATTTGTGACGACGAGACCACGCCGGATCACCAGTGCTGCCCCGAAGTCCGGGCACGGGATAGAGCCTGCTACCGGTGAGCGCCGCCCGAAACGAGCAGCACCATGCATGGCCCCATTCTCCGTATCTTCGCTGGTGCATCGTTGCTCGCGCTGCCGCTCGCCACCGCCATCCTCGATCTCCCTCACCCCGTCGAGTCCCAGTAGTGGTGCCTCGATGCGAAATCGGCTCGAGGCCTGCGTGCTTGCGCATCCGCCCCCCTTCCCATACCGTAGCCCTACGAGACGTCCATGCGCCCCGTCCTCGCCATGACCCTCGTGCTCATCTCGTTCGCAGCCTGTAGCTGCAGCGAGCGTCCGGTGGGCGACGATGGGCCCGAGCCGGACATCGAGGGCCTGTGCCGGACGTTCTGCGAGCGAGCCTTCGAGTGCGGGATCACGGGCCCCGTTCGAACCGTGGAGCAATGCGTGGCCGGGTGCATGGGCGTACGCGAGTGGGACGATCCAGCGTGCGTGGGACCCTACGAGGATCTGTACGTCTGCATGAATCAATTCGAGTGCCCGGAGTTCACGAACCTCACCTTTTGTGACGACGAGACCATGCCAGATCACCAGTGCTGCCCCGAAATCCGGGCACGGGACAGAGCCTGCTACCGGTGAGCGCCGCCCAAAGCGAGTAGCACCATGCATGCCCCCATTCTCCGTCTCTTCGCCGGTGCATCGTTGCTCGCGTTGCCGCTCGCCTGCACCGCCATTCTCGATCTCCCTCACCCCGTCGAGTCCCAGCAGTGGTGCCTCGATGCAAAACCGCCTCGAGGCCTGCGTGTGTCGAGCATCACGCTCCACGACATCCAGGGCCCCTCGGGGAACTGGATGCGCGGCTGCAAGTGCTACTGCCCCGCGGAGAACGAGATCATGGTGCTCGGCGAGAGCGGAATGCTCGCTCCGGGCTCGAGCGATGAGACCTGGTACCTCAACGAGGTCGGGTTCCTCCGGACGAAGGCAGAGCTTGCCTGTGAGGAGCGCGTCCTGATCATGCAGCAGGATCTGGGACCCTTGTCGTTCGACTATCCGGGCACGACGTCATGCGCCGACTCGGTCGCGGACGAGGCCCCGTACTTCGCCTCGGGTTGCGTGCTCGACGACGACATCTGTCCCGGCGGTGGTGGAGGTGCCGACGGAGGCATCCCGGGCACCGATGGTGGATCGACCGACGCGGAGGGCAGCACGACCGACGCCACGGCAACCACGGGAGCGGACACCACGGGGGCAGACACCACCGAAACCGACGAAGGCACCACCTCCGGGGTCGGTGGGCCGAAGCTCTACGGGCTCGACGACTTCGACGCAGTGCGCTCGTGCCCCAAACCCGACGCCTGCGACGTGACCGCGAGCTTCGTCGACGACCTCCTGCAAGACCTGTCGGTGCTCGAGCAGGATGCGATCCTCGTGCGTCCCTACGCCCGATCGTCCTCGGGCAACACGGGGTTTCGGTTCGAATCGCTCGGGGCCGACTCGCTCCCCGCCGCGCTCGGGTTCCAGCCCGGCGATCTGCTGTGGGACGTCGGCGGCATCGAGCTGACCGACTTCGCGGCCGTTGGGCGGGCCTTCGAGGAGCTCGACCAAACCACCACCCTGACCGCTCGCTTCGATCGAGACGGCGCGACGCACCGGCTCACCCTCCGCATCGTCCCGTCCCTCGATCCCGGATGACCCCGACGGGGTCGCGCGCTGGTCGGCAGTGGCCTTTCAAGGGCGCCCTGGGTCGGGATCGTCGGTGCCGAGCGAGCAACGCAGCATCGCGGCCGGACCAACGACGTTCTTGCGAAACGACGCGGATGCCGGGTGCATCGATGCATCCAGTGGGTAGTCGTGGGGCATGAACGGCTCCAGTCGACGCATCCTGTCATCCTTCCTCTTCTGCTGCGGTGCCCTGGCCGCCGTGGGCTGCGCCCCTGGGGAGAGCCCCTACGCAGTGGCGAACACGGAGGTCCTCGAGAGCACGGAGGAACGCGAGCACCTCCAAGGTCTCGAGACTCGCAGTACCCCCAGCAATAGTGGAGTCCACGACGACTGCTGGGACGACTGTTGGGACGACTGCTGGGATGACTGCTGCCACCACGGCGCATGCTGGGGCGACTGCTGGGACGATTGCTGGGATGACTGCTGGGACGACTGCTGCTGGCACTACGACTGCCATCCCGGGGATCCACCCGAGGTCGACACGAAGATGATCGCGCCATAGCCGGCGCACCGGTCAAGGCCCCCTGCGATCGAACTGCAACACGAGCGCGGTCACACCCAGCCCGGTACCTGCATCCGCTTCGCGGTCTGGTCGTGCCAGCGAAACGTCATGGCACAGGGGACGAGCCCGATCGCCAGGTGGGCGCCCACGTTGTGGACGATCCACCTCCAGCGATGAGGGATCCGCGGCAGCGGCGAGGCAAGCGAGGGCGAGCGGGACAGGCGAGCGCTGCTCCAGTCGTGCAGTCGCACCATCGCAGCCACGGGGAGCAACCCGAGCAACGGATGGACGACGACATTGTGCAGCCACCACCACCCCGCATGCCGCAGGCGCCAGAGCGTGGGGGCCTTGTCTCGCCACCATGCACGTCGGAGCTCGTAGCGCGCATGTGCGCCCGATCGTGGCGTCGGCTCATGCCACCGGAACGACCCCGGACCCGCGCCGCTCGCTTCGACCTCTCCTGCCTCCTCGGCCCCGACCGCGACCCGCGGCTCTCGCTCGAGGCGAGGCCTTCGGCGACTCTGCGATCGGGTCCGGCGCCTCCCTCCCTCGCGCGCCCTGGCTCTACGCGCTTGAAGCTCCTGCGCCCGCTTGTAGAGCCGAATCTCGGTGAGCTGCCAGTACACCACGAGCGTGGGCACGTCGTCCTCGGGCTCGCCAACCTCGGCCAGCGTTCGTGCCGCCACGCGCTCGAGCTCGGTGGGCCCTGAAAACCCTGGGGTGGCCTTGTCACGATGGTGCTGGGCATCGAGCTCGACGAGCGCCCGAATCCCGATCGACTCGCCGCGCTCGTCCACAGGGCTGACGTCGAGCGTCGCAAAGTGCGAGCGCCTCACCCGATCCACGGGACGTTCCTCTGCCCACGGCTCTCCGTGCTGCGCCTGGTACTCGGCCACGAATCGGAAGAACCGCACGCAATACCAAGTCCAGGTGGCCCGCCGGCTCTCGAACTCCGGGTCGTCGGAGGACATGCCATGGAGCACGAGCGTCCGCGTGACCGCTTGTTCGAGTGGGGACGGACCCGAGGCACCGCAGGCCTCGTGGCGCTCGTGGGCCCCAAGCAGCTCCACGCATTGCTCCTCGGAGAGAACCTCCCCCTCGTCATCGACGAGCTGAATCACCGCCTGGCCTCCACCGCGCCGTAGCTCGCCTCCTGTGCCTCGAGCCACGCCCGCACCTGCGCCAATTCCTCCGCCTTGCCCTCCCCGATCGTCTCGAACCCCTGCGCCGCCAGCCGGGCCTGCTCGAGCGCCCGCTCGCTCACACCACCGTGCCGTACCAGCGCCTGGGCAAAGGCGAAGCGAGCCTCCGGCTCCTGGGGCTGCAGCCCCTCGTGCTCGTCGAGGATCTCGACCGCCCGCTCGTAGGCGGCCAGCGCCTCGGCGGGCCGGCCTCGCGCGTCTTGGATGCTCCCCAGGTTGAACAGGCTCAGCGCGACGTTGGGATGCCGAAGACCGGCGCCTCGCTCCCATGCCGCCAGCGCGCGCTGCTGCAGCTCCAGCGCCTCGTCGTGCCGGCCCAGCGCGTGGCGGATCAGCGCGAGGTTGTCGATGCTCGCCGCGAGCTCGGGATGGTCGGGCCCCAGCGACGCGGTCTCGATCGCGAGCGCCCGCTCGTAGAGCGCCTGCGCCTCGCGATACTCCTGCGCCCCGTGGTGGATCGCGGCGAGGTTGCCGAGGACGACCGCGACGTCGGGATGCTCGGGGCCCTCGGCCTGCTCGATGATCGACAGCGCCTCCTCGTAGGCCGCGCGAGCGGCCTGCACGTCCCCCATCGACCAGGCCACCGCACCGAGGTTGACCAGCCGGCGGCCGACCAGGGGATGGTCGGCACCCACGGACTCGCGCACGAGCTCCAGCGAGCGCTGGTAGAGCGCGCGTGCCTGCGGGTACTCGCCCACGGCGAGGGCGATGCCGGCCAGGTCGTTTTGGCGGGTCGACTCGCGAAAGCCGAGGGGATCGGCCGCGAACCCGATGGCAATGCGCGCGTGCTCGGCCCACAGCCGCCCGTCGTCGGGGCGAGCCCGGGCGCGACCGACCAGCGGGATCAACAAGAGCGCGGCCTCGGCCGCCTGCGACCACGCGCTGGCCTCGGCCGCGCCGAGATAGGCCGACACGGCCGCCTGCTCGGCGGCCTCGAACGACCCCCGAGCCATCAGCAGACCGGCTCGCCGCGCGGCCACGCCGGCCGACAGTGGACCCCACGCGATCGCCTCGACCTCGTCGGTCATCGCGTCGAGGCTGGCGAGCCCCTCCTCGGCCCTTCCAGCCCGCGCACGCGCAGCGGCGCGTGCGAGCTCGGCCCGCACGGCGGCGATGCGGGGGCGCAGCGCGGGATCGGGTGGCGCCAGCGCACGCACCAGCACGTCTTCGTGGAGACAGGTGACGCTGGGCTCGAGCGCACTGGCACTCTGCACGGCCTGCTGCGTGGTGGTGGCGTCGGCTCGCGCCAGCACCTCGGCCAGGGACGCGAGCGCCAGCCGGCGCTCCTCGAGGCACCACTGCGCGCGGTCGAAGGTCGCCTCGTCGAAGGTGCGGGCGACGGTGGCGTTCACACAGGCCTGGGCCCGATGCTCGGCCCAGGCCGCGGCCTCGCGATCGATCCACGGCATGACCTTGTCGGCCGTGGTCCCGGCGTGGCTCACCCCGGAGGCGAGGATTCCCTCGCGCACCCGCGTGCGCGCGTCGTCGTTCCACACCTCGGTCATCGCCGCGCCCTCGGCCTCGCAGGCGGCGATCCGACGCGCGACGTCCCAGCGGTGGACCCCGAATGCCAGCAGGCCCACGGCCCCCACGGCCACCGCCCCGAACACCCCGAGGCGCCGGCGGGCCCGGGCTCGCCCGCGCGTGAGGGCATCGAGCAGGGCCCGCAGGCTCGGGAACCGCTGCGACGGCTCGGACGCGAGGCTGCGCTCGCAGATCCTCCGCAGCCACCCCGGAACGGATGCACCGACCGGCGGGGTCGGCAGCCGCCCCTCCAGCACGTTGCTCGTGAGCTCGTGGATCGTATCGCCCACGTACGGGCGACGCCCGTAGAGCGCCTCCCACAAGGTCACGCCGAACGCGAATTGATCGGCGCGCTCGTCGACCTCGGCGCCCCCGAGCTGCTCGGGGGACATGTAGCCGGGCGTACCCATCAGCGAGCCGACCCGGGTCACCGCGTCCGACAGCACCGAGCCGCCGGAGCGCTCGGTCAGCCCGGTGATCACCCGCTTGCCGCTCGCGGGCTCGCTGCCCTCGCGGGCGAGCCCGAAGTCCATCACCCGAACCCGCCCCGCGGTGTCGATCATGACGTTGTCGGGCTTGAAGTCGCGGTGCAGCAGGCCCTCGGCGTGCGCGGCCCCGAGCCCCTCCCCGGCCGCGACCATGACCTGCAGCACCTGCGACCAGCCGCGCGGCTCCTCTTCGAGCCACCCCCGCAGGGTCTGGCCCTTGACGAACTCCATGGCCATCCACACCCGCTCGTCGACCGTGCCCACGTCGTAGACGGCGACCACGTTGGGGTGGCTGAGCTTGGCCAGCGCCTGGGCCTCGCGCACCAGGCGGGTGCGGCCCTCGGTGCTGGCGAGGCTGCGGGGCAGCGCGCGCAGGACCTTGAGGGCGACCTTGCGGTCGAGCTCGGGATCGTAGCCGGCGTGCACGACCCCCATGCCTCCGGCGCCGATCCGCGCGAGCACGACGTAGCGGCCGAGGCTCGAGCCCGCGACGAGCTCGCCTCGGGGCAAGCGCGGTGCGGGGGCGTCCCCGGTGATCGCGACGTCCCCCGCGAGGGTCTCGTCGTCGCTGGTCGCCCTCGGCCGGCCGGGATCGGTCACGGCCGCGATCCTATCCGCGTCCCTGCCAGGATTGCGAACGGGAGCACCCACCAAGCACACCACGGGCCGGCTCGATCGTCGAGCGGTTCGCGGGCCCGGCGACCGAGCGGCTCAGGACCCGGGATCGACGCAGTAGCCCGAGTAGCACTCGAGACCGGGATCGCACGCGCCCCCCTCGGTGCAGGGGCACGCCTCGCTGCCGATCGGGCACCCCAGATCCACGCAGAAGTCGGAGGCGCAGGTCAGCCCGGGATCACACGCGCCCATCGGGGTGCAAGCACAGCCCTCGGTGCCCACGGGGCACAGGTCGGCCACGCAGATGTTGAGGTTGGTGTTGCACAGGAACGGGTCGTTGCACTTGCCGCCAGTGGTGCAGGCGCAGCCCTCGGAGCCGATCTGACAGTATTGCGGCCCGGTCTCGTCGGCCCCCGAGGGCCGACCGCCCTCGTCGGCGTGGTCGGTCTCGTCATCACCCGAGTCGTCGCTGGTGATGATGATGCACGCGGGGCCAAGGCAGGAAACGGCGAACAAGGCAAGGAGCGAGCGGATCATGGCAAGGGTCGCCCGCCCAGTGTGCCCCACTTCGAGTCCGATTGCCGCCCGAGAAATGGGGCTCGCGTCACAGCGCGAAGCCGCCCGAGGGCGCGAACACCACCAGCGTGGCCAGCCGCTCGATGTATGCCGTGCGCTCGCTGCCCCGCCCCAGCTCCAACGTGGTCACCGCCACCCGCCCGATCCGGACCACGGTGTCGGGCCCGCCCGAGCACGGCACGAGGTACTCGCTGATCGCCGAGACCGCATAGTGCTGCCCGTCCTCCTCGCCGAGGTAGATCATGATGTGACCGGGCATGTGCAGCAGCACGGCGCCGCGCTGGGCCTGCCGGCGAAGCTCGGCCAGCTTGGCCTCCTCGGATCGCGCCGAGACGTCGATCGAGCGCGTGCCCTGCTTGGCCTGCACCCCCGAGTGCCGCGCCATCTCGATCCCGAAGCTGGCCATCACGTCGTGCACCAGCCGCGAGCAGTCGCGATTGCCCCCGGTGCCGCCCCACCCGTAGGGGGTGTCCTGCTCGGCGAGCGCGAGGGTCCACAGGTTGCGACGGGTCAGCGGCAGCACCCCCTCGGACACGCGCGACCCGGCCGCGTCGATGCGCACGGTGTCCTCGACCAGGCCTTCGGGGGTGGGCACCAGCACGCGCCGCACGTCGCCCGACTCGGCGGACGCGGGGCCCTGGCCCACCACGGGCACCTTGGTACCGAGCCGCAGCCGACGTCCGCCCTCGGTCCGCACGTCGTCGCGCAGGGGCACCAGGCGCGGCCCCTCCCACAGCGGCCGCAGGTGCGCGGCGGGCAGCGGTGGCGTGAGCGAGGGCCGATGGAGCCAGCCGGTGGTGTGCCCCGAGTGCACGTAGAGCCACGACTCGTCCTCGCTGCGCCGCAGCACACGGACCAGCTCGCCCGGGT
Source organism: Paraliomyxa miuraensis (assembly GCF_026337845.1). Classification (GTDB taxonomy): domain Bacteria; phylum Myxococcota_A; class Polyangia; order Nannocystales; family Nannocystaceae; genus Paraliomyxa; species Paraliomyxa miuraensis. The sequence goes on from NZ_JAOVZF010000160.1 coordinate 79,306, forward strand.
GCAGGCTCGCGCACCGGTTGCGATCGAAGGCGGGATCGACGGGGGGACGGTAGAGCCCGGTGTCGAGCGCCACGCACCATAGCGGCGCCTCCTCGGCCACCAGGCGCAGCTCGTCGGCCGTCGCGGCCCGCAGCTCGATCGCGTGGGCCGCCGCGAGGCTGCCCGCCTCGCCCTCCACCATGCGCCCTTCGTCGACCGCCGCCCGCAGGTACCCCATGCGCTCGGTGAGCCCTGGGGTCACCGCGGTCGGATCCGCGAGGGAGGGGTCGAACGGATCGCGCCACGCTCCCTCGACCTCGGAGGATCGCGCGTTGAGCTCGGCGACGGCCGCGGGTGGCACCAGCACCTCGTCGGCCTGGCCGGGCGCGAGCTTGGCCAGCCAGTGCTCGACGTCGCGATGCTCGGGCCGAGTTCCGGGGGCCACCGTCGCGTCGAGCGGCTCGGTCGGGCACTCGACCGCGGCGGCGACCGGAGTGGACGCCGGTGGCTCCAGCCCGGCGTCCGCCGGGGTCCCGCTGGTTCCTCCACAGCCGAGTCCGAGCCACAGCACCCAAGGGCACGACGACCGGATCCATCCGATGCCCAGGCGTCCGCGCATCGCGGCCCCGACGCCCGAGCGCGCGCGCCGATTCCCGACCCTCATGGCGGACTCTCCCCTTCCCGAGCGCCTGCGTCCACGGCCGGTGGGGGCAGCGGGGGCAGCGGGGTGACGGTGGTCCGCTGCCTCGCACCGTCGCCACTCCACACGCCACGCCACTCGAAGCGGCGCCCGTCCGTCGCTCGCACCTCGCAGCGATGCCCGGACCCTGGCCGCGCCACCCACACCGGACCCTCGCACTCGACCTCGGCCACGTCGATGCCCTGATCCCGCAGGGTCCTTCCGATCTCGAGCTCGGCCCGCGACGCGACCAGGGTGGTATGGCGAGGCCGGACCGACAGCGCGCCATCGTCGTCGACCACCTGCACCGTGACCTCGACGGTCTGCGTCCCCAGGATCACGGCGCACTCGACCGCCGGTCCCGGCGTGCGCGGAAGTCCGCGCTCGCAGCGAACGGCATCGACCGAGATCCCTTCTGCTCGCCCGAACCACTGCGCGATGGCGTCGCGCAGGTCGTCGGCCGACAGCTCGGCCTGGCACGCGCCCAGGCTCCCGAGGAGCGCTCCGAGCAGTCCCCATGCCGTCGTGCCGCGGCGCATGACCCCTTGGATCTACCACGGGGCGCGAGGGCACGGGGCACGGAGCCACCCCAGTGGCGACGATCGGCGTGCTACCGTTGGTCCGTGTCTCCACCCGCTCCCTTCGCGTTCCCCGATCCCGGCGACACGTTCGAGAACTTCGAGATCCTCAACGAGATCGGGCGAGGGGCCTTCGCGCGCGTCTACGAGGTGCTCAGCCCCGACAGCGACGAGCCGGTGGCGCTCAAGCTCACCGCGCTGCCCAACATGTCGGTCGACCTGGTGCAGCGAGCGATCCGCGAGATCGCGGTGCTGCGCACGCTGTCCTCGCCGCACGTGGTCAAGCTCCACGGCTCGAGCATCGGCGAGGGCTACTTCTACCTGGTGATGGAGCTGCTGCAGGGCCAGCAGCTCAACGAGCACCACGCGTTCGACGAGCCCATGCAGGTCGCAGAGGCGGTGGACCTCATGCTGCAGGTGTGCGTGGGGCTGACCGAGGCGCACGCCAAGGGCGTGGTGCACCGCGACATCAAGCCGGCCAACCTCTGGATCCAGCCCGATGGACTGGTCAAGCTGCTCGACTTCGGGCTGGCCCGGGCGTGGGGCGTGCCCTGGGTCTACGGGCGCAATGCCACCGCCGCCCGCACGGTGGTGGGCACGCCCCACTACACCCAGCCCGAGCAGCTCTACACCCACGAGCTGACCCCGGCCAGCGACGTCTACAGCCTGGCCACGATCCTCTACGAGCTGCTGTCGGGCCATGCGGTGCTGTTCGCTCACCAGACGGTCAGCGAGGTGATCGAGGCGCTCCACGACAACCCGCTGGCCTGGCTCGACGCCCATGCCAGCCGCGAGATGGTGCCCATCACGCGATATCCGGGCTGCGCGGGGCTGCCCGACACGCTGCTGCAGCTGCTCGAGCGCGCGCTGGCCAAGGATCCTCAGCAGCGCCCCCAGCTGGCGGGCCACTTTGCGTCGGCGCTCGGCGACATCCTGCACTACGATCTCGGCGCCACCCCGGCGGCCGAGGTCCAGATTCGTACCAGCGGGAGCTGGCGCAGCGTGCCCCTGATTCCCGGTCGCCGTCGGGTCGGCGCAGGCGAGATCTGTGCGGTGCAGGTGACGGGCCGCGAGCTGCTCGACGTGCACGCGCACATCGAGTGGAGCGGCTTCCCCCGCCTGGCACAGATCCGACCGGCAGCCCCCGGAGCGCCGATCACCATCGATGGGCTCGCGGTGGATCGCGTCGCAACGATTCGACCGGATGCAGAGGTTCAGGTCGGCCCCACGCCGCTGCGCTTCGTCTACCCGGAGCGAACGTCGAGCGCAGGAGCCTGACCCGGCGGGCGCTCGCGACCGGTCTCAGACCGACCACCCACCGGGCGGGGGCAGGCGCAGCGAGAGGCAGCTCAGCGCACCATCGCCGCGATGGATCTCCGACAGCGGGACCCGCACCACCACGCGCCCGCTCGCCTCGAGCTGCGTGGCGGTTCCCTCGGCGTCCGCCGACACCAGCACCCGATCGCCCAGGGCCAGCACATTGGCCCCCACCGGCTCGGGCACGCGATGCACGACGAGCCCAAGGGCCTCGAGCACGGCCGGGTCGAGCGCGTCGGGATCGACCACCACCGTGCGATCGTCGAGCGCGGTGCAGGCCGACTTGAGGTGCAGGCCCGCGGCCACGTCGACCGCCTCCACCCCGAGGCCGAGCGGCTCGCCGAAGCGGCGCAGCTGCTCGATGCCCGCGTCGTTGGTGCGGCTCGAGCGACCGACGAGGAATCGATCGCCAAGCCGCAGGACGTCGCCGCCATCGAGCGTGGCCGGAGCCTCGAGCCGATGCAGCGTCAGCCGCCGCGCGAGCACGGGCTCGAGCGTCGCGACCTCGTCGCGTCGGGATGGCGCGCCTGTTCGCGACAGGACCGCGACGTCATGACTCAGGATCACCGCGGCATCCTCCACGAAGCACGCGTCGGGCAGCGATGCCTCGGGGGCGAGGACCTCGATCTCGATCCCGGCCTCGCGCAGCGCGGCCACGTAGTCCTCGTGCTGGCGCTGGGCCAGCTCCACGCGGGGGTCGGGGCCCTCGTCCATGCGAAGGCAGCGAGCGTAGGCGGCACTGGGGGCCCGAACCCACGCGCGGGTCGGCGTCGATGGCTCACGGGGCAGCGGCATGGATCGAGCGGACAGTAGCAACGGCGGCACATCGCAGGACGCGAAACGATGCGTCAGGGTAGTGGTCCGCCTCACGAGCGAGGCGGTGGGTGAACGACGAGAGATCCTCTCATCGTCCCGAAACGGCACTCCCGCTCCCGCTCCGAGCCAGCCCACTGTGGGTCATCGAGCGGTGTTCGAGCTGTCCGGCCCCCCGAGCAAGGCGCCTCGATGATGCTACGCTGACCCAGGCGCAACGACGCCCACCCGAACAATGGGCCACGAACCCCAGACCAGCTCGTTGCGCACCACGAGTGGGCCTCGCCGCGCGGCGGTCCGTACTCGACAGAACACCGGCCTTCAGAACGCAGCCCTCCTGGTCGTGCTCGTGGGACCGGATGCGGGCAAGCGGATCGCCGTGGGCGATGGCGTGATCGTGGGCCGCGACGTCGATGGTCGCGGGCTCATCATCGACGAGGGGGTCTCGCGGCGGCACATGCGGGTGTCTCGGCAAGCCGACGGCACGCACCTGGTCGAGGACCTCGGCAGCCGCAACGGGACCTACGTCAACGGCCAGCGCGTGGAGGCGGCCCCACTGCAATCGGGGGACAAGGTCGCGGTGGGCTCGGGCACGATCCTGCTGTTCACCCACAACGACCGCTACGAGGAGCAGGTGGTCCGCGCGCAGAAGATGCAAGCGCTCGGGCAGCTCGCGGGCGGGGTGGCCCACGACTTCAACAACCTGGTGCTGGCCATCCTCGGCAACGTGGACTACCTCAAGGCGCGCGACCCCAACGCGCCGGCCGACGTGGGCGAGTGCCTGGGCGAGATCGAGACGGCAGCACGCCGCGCGGCTCAGCTCACGCGACAGCTGCTGTCGTTCGCGCGCAAGCGCGAGGCGGTGATGGAGCCGGTGGACATCCCGGCCCTGGTCCACGAGGCCTCGTCGCTGCTGCGACGGACGCTGCCGCGCAACGTGGACCTGGTGACCGACGTCGAGCCGGGCCTGGGGGTCATGGGTGACTCGGCGCAGCTGCTGCAGGTGCTGATCAACGCGGGGATCAACGCGGGGCAAGCGATGCCCAAGGGCGGGCGGCTGGCCATTCGTGCGGGTCGCTTCTCGATGCACGGCGACACCATGCCGCCCGGGCTGTCGCCCGGCCGCTACGTGCGGATCGAGATCGAGGACAGCGGCGTCGGCATGGATTCCGAGACGCTGTCGCGGGTGTTCCAGCCGTTCTTCTCGACCAAGCCCGAGGGCGAGGGCACCGGCCTGGGCCTGTCCACCGCGCAGAGCGTGGTGCGGGATCACGGCGGGGAGATCGACATCCGCAGCCGGCTGGCGCACGGCACCCGCGTCTCGGTGTTCCTCCCCGCGTCCGAGCCCAGCCGCCCGTTGCAGGCCGCCGACGACGATGCGCTCACCTCCCTGAGCGGGGTGGTGCTGCTCGTCGACGAGGAGGCGCTGGTCCGCAACGCGGCGCGTCGGCTGCTCGACCGCTTCGGGCTCGAGGCGCTGGTGGCCAGCGACGTGCACGAGGCCACCCTGGTCATCGAGCACCGGGGTCCGGACATCGACCTGGTGATCGTGGGCGACGAGCTGCCCGGAGGCTCGCTCGAGACGCTGCTGCCCGAGCTGCGGCGCTCGCTGCCACACGCGGAGCTGCTGGTCTCGACCAGCAAGACCGACCCCGAGCGCATGGAGCAGCTCGAGCGCCAGGGGGTGCTGGCCATCCTCCGCAAGCCGTACGGCGCGAGATCGCTTTGGGGCAAGGTCTGGCTCGCGCTCCAGCGCCGTCGCGCCCGCAAGGGCTGAATCGACGCCCGCGGTGATCCTGCGGTAGCGTGGGACGCGATGACCGATTGCTTCGCCACCCGCTCCAATGCCCGCACCGTTCCCGTCGACACCGTGACGACCGAGGGCTATCGCTCGTGGCTGAAGTCGCAGAGCAAGTCCACGCAGGCGTGGCTCAAGAGCCTCGACTTCCGGCCCGACGTGGGCAAGGTCGCGCTGTGCCCGGGGCGCGACGGCACGCTGGCCCGCGTGGTGCTGGGCCTGGGGCGTGCGCCGGACCTGTGGGCCTTCGCGGTGCTGCGCGACCGCGTGCCCAAGGGACGCTATCGCTACGAGGGCTTGGCAGCGGAGCACGCCGACACGGCGGCGCTGGCCTGGGCGCTGGCGAGCTACCGCTACCTGCGCTACCGCAAGAGCCCGCCGGAGGCCGACAAGAACCCGCCCACGCTCGTGTGGCCGGCCCACTGCGATCGCGCCGCGGTGCAGCGTACCTTCGAGGCGATCGCGATGGCCCGCGATCTCATCAACACGCCCGCGGGCGACCTCGGACCGGCCGAGCTCGCGGGCGCGGTCGAGGACCTCGCGGCGCGGCACGGAGCGACCTACTCGGTGATCGTGGGCGACGACCTGCTCGACGAGGGCTATCCGGCGATCCATGCGGTGGGTCGCGCCGCCACCCGCCCGCCGTGCCTGGCCCAGCTGCGCTGGGGTGACGAGGGCGCGCCCTCGCTGACGCTGGTGGGCAAGGGCGTGTGCTTCGACAGCGGCGGCCTCGATCTCAAGAACGCCTCGGGCATGAAGCTCATGAAGAAGGACATGGGCGGAGCGGCTTCGGTGCTGGCCCTGGCCCACATGGTGATGGATGCCGGGCTCCCGCTGCGACTGCGGCTCTTGGTCCCCGCGGTCGAGAACGCGGTGTCGGGCAATGCGTTCCGTCCGGGCGATGTGCTGCCCACGCGCAAGGGCATCACGGTCGAGGTGGGCAACACCGACGCCGAGGGGCGGCTCATCCTGTGCGACGCCCTGGCGGAGGCGGCGAGCGAGGAGCCCGATCTGCTGATCGACTTTGCCACCCTCACCGGAGCGGCCCGCGTGGCGCTGGGGACCGAGCTGCCGGCGCTGTTCTGCAACGACGACCGGTTTGCCGACCGAACGCTCGACGCGGGGCTGCGCGTGCACGATCCGCTGTGGCGGATGCCGCTGCACCGCGACTATCGTCGCCACCTCGACAGCAAGATCGCCGACATCAACAACATCGCCAACGTGGGCTTTGGCGGGGCGATCACGGCCGCGCTGTTCCTGCAGGAGTTCGTCCCGCAGCGGCAGCGGTGGGCCCACGTGGACACGATGGCGTGGAACAGCTCGTCGCGACCGGGCCGCCCGGCGGGTGGCGAGGTGTTCGGGACGCGGGCGTTCTTCGACGCGATCCGCGCGACGCTCGTGCCGTAGGCTCGCACTGGTATCCTGGCCAGCGATGGACCGCGACCTCGACCGCTACAAGGCGTACATCCTCCCGGGGGCAGCGGCGCTGGTGCTGCTGGCCTACTACGCGTGGCGCTGGACCTCGGGCGCGGTGGAGGAGCCCGCGCCCGCCGAGGTCCCGGCCACCGGGTCCACACCCACCGCGCCCGCGACCAAGGCCGGCACCGCGCCCGACGGGCCGCCCTGACGCTCCCGGCGTGATCACGGGCGCGATCGGTCGACGACCACCGCTGACGGCTGGGCTGGCGACTGGGCCCGAGGCCGTGCTTGGATGGCGGTCATGCTGCTGCCCACGCTGGTGACCCTGGCCGCGCTCGTCGTCCTCTTGTGGGCCGAGGCTCGCGAGCACGGGCCGACCATGCGCTGGGCCAAGCCGCTGGCGTCCACCGGATTCGTCGGGGCGGCGCTGGCCATGGGCGCACTCGACGATGACTACGGCCGGGCGATCCTGGCTGCGCTGGCGCTGTGCTGGGTGGGCGACGTGTGCCTGCTGTCGCGACGCAACGCGTGGTTCTTGGCGGGGCTCGGCGCGTTCCTCCTGGGCCACGTGGCGTTCGGTGCGGCCTTCTGGTTGCGCGGGGTGGACCCGACGTGGGCGGTGGGCGGAGTGCTCGGCCTCGTGCTCCCCGCGATGCTGGTGCGCCGATGGCTCTCGCCCTACGTGCCCTCGAACATGCGCCGGCCGGTCGACGCCTACATCGCAGTCATCACCGTGATGGTGGGGCTGTCGTGGGCATGCGTGGCCGCCGGGGGAACGCGGGTGATCGCAGTCGGCGCGATGGCGTTCTACCTGTCGGATCTGTCGGTGGCCCGCGATCGATTCGTACGACGCGAGATCCAAAACCGCCTGTGGGGACTGCCGCTCTACTACGTCGCGCAGCTGCTGCTGGCGAGCACCATCGGACGCTGACCCCGGGGCCCTCAGCCGTCGCCGGCGGGCTCGGGCTCGGGCTCCGGCTCGGGGGCAGCACCACCATCGTCGCCGCCACCGTCGTCACCGCCATCACCACCGGCAGGACGACGCTTCCTCTTCTTGGGCTTCTTCTTGGGCTTGGGCGCGGGCTCGACGGCAACGTCCGCCGCGTCGTCGCCCGCCGCAGCGCCATCGTCGGCCGCCGCGGCGCCATCGTCGGCCACCGCATCCGCCGCGCCCCCGGCCGTCGGCTCGCCGGCACCATCACCCGTGGACGCGTTGGTTCCCCCGCCGTCGCCGGACGCCCCGCTCTCGCCCCCGGATCCCTGGTCGTCGCTGCCGCTGCTGCCTTCGGCCGCCGCAGGCTCGGCGATGGGATCGGCCACCGGCTCCTCGGGTGTCACCGCCTTGCCGTCGTCGGCCTTGGTCTCCTGGGCCTTGGTCTGACTGGCGGCGGGGGTGATGCCCATCTCGACGCGGATGGCCGCGCCCGCAATGCCCACGCCCACGTAGATCAGCGCGGAGATGCCGGCCAGGATGCCCGCCCCTCGGGCCGAGCGACGCCCCACCCGCGCTTGGACGAACATGATGAGGGACACCGCGATCCCGGCCAATCCAGCGAGGATCACTCCCATCAGCACCTTGTCGAGTTGGCTGGCGTCCATGCGTCTTCCTTTCGCTTCGGCTTTCGCTTCGGCCTTCGCTCCGGCTGGGCGAGCCGCTGCGGGCGCCAGCATATCCCACGGCTCGGATCATCACCAAGGGCGGCGCCATCGGTTCAGTGCACGTCGTAGAGCTGCTCGCCGGCCTCCACCGCCAGCGCAAGGCCGTTGTCGGCGGGGGGAATGGGGCAGTTGTAGTGCTCGCTGTAGGCACAATAGGGGTTGGTGGCCCGATTGAGATCGAGGGCCGTGGTCCCCGAGCCGTCCGCGGGCAGGGTGACCTGCAGGTAGCGCCCCACGGGGTAGGTGGAGTCCCCCGTGGTGCGGTCGGTGAACGGGACCAGCAAGGTGGTGTCCCCGGTCCCTCCCCCGGCCTGATAGCCGTGGAGCACGATGGCGTGCCCGAGCAGCTCGGCGCGCAGCACCCCCGCGCGCACGAAGGGCTTGGTCAGGCCACGGCTGGTCGACAGCTCCACCGTGGGCCGCTCGGCATCCGGCTCGAACGTGGCGGGCACGATGAAGCGGAGATCCACGGGGAACCAGTGCAAGCCGTCGAACGCCTGCCGGCCCGGGGCCCGGGGATCGTGGACCAGCACCCGAGTGGCGCCCGATTGCGGGGACAGGAGCAGGCTGAAGCGGTCGAGGGTCACCGTGCGCGGCCCCTCGAGCGCGATGGGACCCGCGTCGCAGCCCTCGAGGCAGCGCGCCCCCGCGTCGGTGACCTCGATGCGCACGCGCGGGCCGGGCCCCTCGGGCGCGGGCCCCAACGCGTCCCCGACCACACCGAGCGCGAGGGTCTGGCCCGGCTCGACGTAGTACGAGGCCACGGCCGACAGCGGGCCGACCTCGGCCCCGATCTCCCGCTCGTGCTCCTTCTGGAACGCCAGCGCATCGGCCTGCCCAAAGCCCGGCGGCAAGACAGGCGCGCCACATCCCGACAGCAGCAGCCCACCGAGGGCCAGTCGTCTCCACCCGCTCATGATCGCCTCCGCAGCACCACGGTGAGGTTGTTGGCGGGCATCTCCACCTGCTCCTCGAGCACCAGCCCGTGCTGCAGCGCCTCGCGCTCGACCTCCCGCAGCTCCCGAACGCCAAAGCGGGGGTCGCGGTCCCGAAGCGAGCGATCGAACGTGCGATTGCTGGGCGCCGTGTGGCCATCGACCAGGAAGGGGCCGTAGAGGAACAGCGCGCCCCCGGGTGGAAGCACGCGCCCGGCCCCGGCGACGAGCCCCTGGGCCGACTCCCATGGTGCGATGTGGATCATGTTGGCGCAGAACATGGCATCGGCGCGGTCGATGGGCCATGGCCAGGTACACGCATCGAGCTCCAGCGGCTCGGCCACGTTGCGCAGCCCCTCGTGCGCCACCCATGCGGCAATGCTGGCGCGGTGCTGCGGCTCGGGGTCGCTGGGCTGCCAGCGAAGGTGGGGCAGCGCGGCGCCGAGCCACGCCGCATGCTCTCCCGAGCCGCTCGCCACCTCCAGCACCAGGCCCGACGCCGGCAAGCGCGGGCGCAGCACCTCGAGGATGGGCTCGCGGTTGCGGACGGTCGCGGGGTAGTAGAGCCGCATCGACCTCGAGCGTACGGTACCCCGGCCCGGTCGTCGCCCGCCCTTGGCGACCCTGCAAGCGCCGCGGGCCGTGCGTCCCCCGTCGCCCGCTCACGCGCGAGCCCCTTGATGACACCGCGGATCCGGCTCGATGATGGCCGCAGGCCGATGAGCATCGCCCCCTCCGAGCCGCCCACCGGCGTGGGCCTGGGCCTGCGCTGGGCCTTCCTCGACGAGGTGGCCGAGGGCGCGGTCTCGGCGGCGCTGCGGTTCTTCGAGATCTCCCCCGAGAATTACATGCGCCGCGGCGGCTGCATCCCCGCTGCGCTGGAGGCCGTGGCCGAGCGCTACCCGCTACTGTCCCACGGTCTGATGATGAACGTGGGCGGCACGACCCCGCTCGATCCAGGTGGCCATCTGGGTGGCCATCCGGGCGGCTATCTGGGCGAGCTGCGGGCGTTCCTGCGAGCCATGCACGTCCCCTGGCACAGCGACCACCTGTGCTGGACGGGAAGCGACGGCGCCATCCTCCACGATCTGCTGCCCCTGCCCCACGACGTTCGTGCCGTCGATCGCTGCGTGGATCGAATCGCCAGGATCCAGGACGCGATCGGCCTGCCGTTCGCGGTGGAGAACATCTCGTACTACCTGGTCCCGGCGGGAGGGATGAGCGAGCTGGAGTTCCTGCACGAGGTGCTGCGGCGGGCCGACTGCCAGCTGCTGCTCGACGTCAACAACGTGCAGGTCAACGCGGACAACCTCGGCTTCGATGCCGCCGCCTTCATCGACGCGCTGCCGCTGCACCGGGTGGTCCAGCTCCATGTGGCCGGCGGGCAGCGGCGGCCGCACCTCGACGGGCTCGTCATCGACACCCATGGCACCGACGTCTCGCCGCGGGTCCAGGCCCTGATGGCGCGCGTGGTCGAGCGGATCGGACCGGTGCCCGTGATCTACGAGCGCGACCACGACATCCCGCCGCTGCCGGAGCTCGTGCGGCAGGTCGAGGCGCTGCAGGGGGTCTACGAGGTGGCGCTCGCTCGCCATCGCGAGCGGACCGCGAGTGCGACCGATGGGGCCCATGCGCTCGATCGAGCCGATGCGCCCGCGACGACGACCGCGGCCGAGATTGCGTCGCTGCCGGGCGTGCTGCGGGGAATGTCCCGGATCATCCTCGATCGCACGGGCGAGCAATCGCTGCGGGCCGATCCCGAGGGATGGCTTCGTCGCCAGGGGGTGGAGCCGCCCGATGAGCGGGCGCTGGCCTCGGTGGGAGCACCGCGCCTGCTGGTCTATCGCTCGCTGGTCCGCGCGGGGCTGCGCAGCGTGATCGAGGCGTTCGTTCCCCGCACGGTGGCGCGGCTGGGCGAGCCGGTCTTCGAACGCACGTTCGAGGCGTGGCTGCACCAAAGCCCGCCCCGCTCCCGCTACTACCGCGACGTCCCGGGCGAATTCGTGCAGTGGGGCCTGACGACCTGGCCGAAGGATCCCGAGGTCGACGACGTGGTGGTCGACCTCGCTCGGCTCGAGATCCTCGAGTCCGAGGTGGATGCAGCGCCCGATCCTCCCCCGCCCCCCGACCTGGTGCGCGAGCTCGTCCTCGACCGACCGCTGTGCTTTGGCGGCGCCCTGCGCATGGCGAGCTTCGATCACGCGATCCACGAGCTGGCCGACGACCCCCTGCCACGGAACGCGGGCGACCGCGTGGTGGTCCCACGCCAGCCGACGGTGCTGCTGCTCCATCGCGATGCCGAGCATCGCGTGCGCACGCTGACCCTCAGCCCGCTGGCCGAGGCCGTGCTGCGTCGCCTCTGGACCGAGGGCCAGACGGTGGCCCAGGCCGTCCCCGAGGCCGCGGCCGAGGTGGGCGAGACGGTCGACGATGCCCTCCTGGCTCGGATCTCGGGACTGCTGACCGACCTCGCCGAGCGGGGGGTCCTGCGCGGATGCCTCCCCGGCGACCGGGCACCCGAATTGGCGTGACGCTCGCGGGATTGCAGGCCACCATGGAGCCCGCCATGCGCCACGCCATCGTGCTCGGAGCCCTCTTGCTGTCTGCGGCGCTCGTCGCTTGCACCTCGCACGAGGGCAAGTCGAGCGACACCGCCAAGGAGCCCCCAGGTCCCAAAGTGGATCCCAAAGTGGATCCCAAAGCGGATCCCAAAGTGGATCCCAAGCCCGAGCCCACCGTGCCCACCGCACGGGCCGTGATCGCCTCGGTGCAGATGATCGAGGACTGCCCCGACGAGCAGGACAACTGGCGTCCCCCACCGCCTCCGAGCACGCCGGCGGTCCCGGAGCCGCCCGCGGACGAGGAGGTCCCGCAATCGGCCGAGCGTGCCATGCCCGTGGCCCCCGGTGCCATGGCGCCCGGTGCCTTGGCCGACGTGGAGCCGGGCGGCGAGTGGAAGCAGCCGTGTACGCAGTCGACCATGCAGGTGGTGTTCTCGGGACAGGGTGACGTGACCTCGAAGGTCCAGATCCAGGCCGTCAAGCTCGTCGATCCCAAGTCGGGCAAGGAGGTCGCACGAGTCTCGGCCCGTGAGCCCGCGTCGTGGCGCGACGGGGCCTACCAGGCGTGGGACGAGACCCTCGCTCCGCACCAGGAGGTCAAGGCGAGCTACGAGCTGTCGGTCCCGGACTGGAGCGAGGTCGAGAAGGCGATGGGCGCCGGCAGCTACGGCCACATGTTCCACCTCGAGCTCGAGGTGAAGGTGGGCGACGAGGTGCAGAGCGTCCGCTCGCCGCAGTTCCCCCGCGAAGAGCCCCACGTCATCGTCACGTGATCCGGGCTCGGGCAGCGCTCTTGCTGGTGGTCGGACTGGGAGGTCCGAGCCCCGCATGCGACGGCGAGCGCGATCCATCGTCGAGTGAACGCCCGGCGGGTGCGACCACCCCACGCGCGTCCTCTTCGAGCCCGTCCCACGATGTCGCCGATCGCTCGCCCGACACGGATCCCGCCGCCGAGCCCTGGTCCGATGCGTGGCTGTTGCAGGAGGCCGAGCGCTACCTCGACGACCGCGCGTTTCGGCGCGCGGCGCTGCAGTCCTCGCTGACCAACCCGGAAAACCTCTACTCGCACGCCCGTCTGCAATCGTATGGCCGGACCGAGGGGGGATGGGACGTGCTCCCCGAGTGGGTGCCGGTGGCGGCACCGGTGACCGACGACGTGCAGCGAGCGTTGCAAGCGGGTGCCGATCCCTCCCTTGCCGCGGCCACCCCGCTGTGGGACGGACGGCGGCCGACCACGATGGCGCAATGGATCGAGCTCGGCCGCCGGGTGTTCTTCGAATATCCGCTGCGTCCCGAGATCTTCGCCGAGCATGCGCTGGCCAAGCCGGCGATCGCGGCCGAGGTTGGTTTGGCCCGGGCGCCCGATGGCACCTGGCCCGGGGTGGTGGTGTTTCGCGATCTCGATCGGCGCGCGCGGGTGGGCATCACGTGCGCGCTGTGCCACGTGGCCGCGGCGTCGAACGAAGCACCGTGGATCGCCGGGGCGGCCCGCCGCACGCTCGACTACGGACGCATGCGTCTGCGCTTCCACCAGGACACGGGCGCCCCGCTGCCCGAGCGCCTCGCCGAGCGCATGGCACAGTGGGGCCCCGGACGCGCCGACATCACGCAGGATGACGACGAGGATCCCGTGGCCATCCCCGATCTGTGGGGCGTGCGTGACCGGCCGTTCCTCACCCAGGCCGGTACCCTGCGCCACGAGCACCCGGCAGCGCTGGCCATTCGGCAGGAGACCCAGATCCTGCAAGCCAACCGCGAGCGCACGCGACCACCCCGGGAGCTGGCCTGGGCCCTGGCCATGTACGTGTATGCGCTGGAGCCTCCCCCTCGTGATTCCCTCCCACGGGACGACCGTGCGGCGGCGGGTCGCGTCTCGTTCGAGCGTCACTGCAAGGGCTGCCACTCCGATCGCACGGGCAGCGGCGCGCCGGTCCCCGCCGAAAGGATCGGGACGGACCAGACACTTGCCTTCGGACGAGCACGAGGCACTGGCACCTATCGGCCATCGCCTCTGGTGCGCGTGGCCGATGCGGCGCCCTATCTGCACCATGGAGTCGTACCCACGCTCGAGGACTTGCTCGATCCGGCGCGGCTGCGGCCAGACTACGATCGCGGTGCCCATGGTCCCGGTGCGGTGCCTGGGCATGCATATGGGACCGATCTGCCCGCAGAGGACCGCGGTGCATTGGTGAGCTACTTGCGAACGCTCTAGGGGCTGCGAACCCGCGGCTCGGTGATCCTCGCTTCCCGCATCCGGCCAACCCATGGGCCACCGCGGCCAACCCGTTGGCCACCACTGTCACTGTTCGTACCATTTTGGAATTCCACACATTCGGCCATTGCCATTGCGATCCCAGCGACTATCCTGTCGCTCTCTCGTGCGATGGAACATTGGTGATCGGCCTCCCTCCGATCCCCGTCGAACCACTCGATTCCCGAGGGCGTCCCCAACGCTCCCAGGAGACATCGCGCGCTCCCCCCAACGCTCCCGAGTGACTCCGCTATGCTGCACCCCATCATGGAACCCCACCATCCTCCGCGGCCGCCACGACGCAAGCGCGTGCGAACGATGCATCTTCCCGGCGCGGGCGACCTCCCCCCACCCTACGTCGACGAGCGCCTCGTCGAACCCGAGACCCGCCACGAGATGGTCCGCGGTCGGCTCATCCATGCCGTTCCCGCCAACCCCGAGCATGCCGACGAGCACGCCGAGCTCGACTACCTCGCGCGTGCCACTCTCACCCCCGGCTACGCCGTTGCCTCCGACCTCCTCACCCGCGCTGGCCCCGGCTCCGACTTCGCCACGGACACGTGCATCCGCCGTGAGGGCATCGATCCTCGCACCGGCTCGCGCTATCTCGAGGAGGTCGCCTTCGAGGTCGTCGACCGGCAGTCCCGCCAGCACGCGACCGAGCGCGCCCAAGATCTGGCGTCCAGGGGCGTACGCCGGATCTTCGCCGTCTTCGTGGGGAAGAAGGAGGTCTGCGAGTGGTCGCGCTCCGAAGATCGCTTCGTCCCGCTCGCGGCCGATGCTGCGATCGAGGATCCAACGCTCGTGTACCCGCTGCCGGTCCGCGCCCTGTTCGATCCAGTCGAAGCCGACCGCGCAGTGGGGCACGCCCTCGAGGCCAAGGGAAACCCGGTGTTCGACGAGGCCCGCGCCGAAGGCCGCATCCAGGCGATCGAGCTGCTGTGCCGAGTCCTCGAGATCCCATTCGGCCCACGCGAGCGCGCCCACCTCCAGCGCATCGACGTCGACGCGCTGGCCGCCCTGCTCGCCGAGCTCGAGGCCAACCGTCGCTGGCCCGATGGCTGATCCCGGGCGTAGGATTCGGGCGTAGGCTATCGCGCACATGACCGACGACGCTCCCTCGCTCGATCAGATCCGAACGGCCCGCCGCCGGCTCGGTGATGCGGTGCACACCACCCCCGTGTGGTCCTGGCAGAGTCCCGAGCTACGGCGTCGCGGCTTTCGTGGCCAGGCCGTGCTCAAGCTCGAGGCATTGCAGGTGACCGGCAGCTTCAAGGCCCGCGGCGCGCTGCTGCACGTCCTCGATCTCTCCGAGGAGGCGCGCGCCCGCGGGGTCACGGCCGTCAGCGCGGGCAACCACGCAATGGCGGTGGCCCATGCGGCCGCCCAGCAGGGCAGCACCGCCAAGGTCGTGATGCCCCGCTCGGCCGATCCCGCCCGCATCGCCCGCTGCCGCTCGATGGGCGCCGAGGTCGTGCTGGTCGACGACGTGCACGCGGCCTTCGCCGAGGTCGCGCGCATCGAGGCCGAGGAGGGCCGCACCTTCGTGCACCCCTTCGAGGGCCTCACCACCGCCCTCGGCACCGCCACCATCGGCCTCGAATTCTTCGAACAAGCGCCCGATCTCGATGCGGTGATCATCCCGATCGGCGGCGGAGGCCTGTGCGCCGGCATGGCCACCGCCCTGCGACGACTCGCGCCCCACCTCGCGATCTACGGCGTCGAGCCCACGGGCGCCGACACCATGCACCGCAGCTTCGCTGCGGGCCGTCCCATGGCGATCGACCGCGTCGACACCATCGCCGACAGCCTCGGCGCTCCCCATGCCGCGCCGTATAGCTACGGTTTGTGCCGCCGCTACGTGGACGACCTGGTGCTGGTGAGCGATGATCTGCTGCGCGCCGCGATGGCCGTGTTGTTCCAGGAGGCCAAGCTCGCGGTGGAGCCCGCGGGCGCGGCCTCCACCGCCGCGCTGCTCGGCCCCTTGCGCGAGCGTCTGGCCGACCAGCGCGTGGGGCTGGTCGTCTGCGGGGCCAACGTCGACCCCAACGTCTGGGCCCGCCACGTCGTGGCCGGTCAGCAGTGGCTGGCCGAGCACCCCTGAGCCCGAGTCGGTCGCCAATTCAGTACTCGTCCACCAACGCCTCGACCACTCGACCCCGTCCGCAGTGCTGGCGCAGCACCTGCAACACCTTGGCCTCGTCCATCCCGGGGTAGAACCCCCGCTGGGTCTCGAGCACCTCGGGCTCGGGCTCGTCATCACCATCCTCGCCCTCGGCCAGGGTCTGGACGAACAGGTTCGGGCCATCGTCGCAGCGACCGAAGCAGGTGTAGCAGCGCACCCCGACCCGCCCGCGGAGGTCGGAATCCTCGGCGATGGCCGCAGCCAAGCGCTCCACGAGCGCCTCGCTGCCATGGGTGACCCCGCAGCTGGGTCCATCGCACACGTGGATCTGATAGCGCGCCATGAGCGGGTGGAGCATAGGCGCGCGGCCGGCCCAAGCGGCGCGAAAGCAACGTTCCCCGGCCCCCCAGGGGGTGTGAGGCGACTCCGCGCCTTTCTTGGTGGACCCCGCGGCAACCGCTAGCGTGCGGGCCGTGGACGGCATGCCGCGAACTCGGCGGGCGCGGACCTCCGGGGGGACCGCCTCCGGGGCGGCGCCCCGGTGCTCTTGTGATCTCCTGCTCCAGCTGGCCCAGCGCTCGCCCTGTCGCGAAGTGCTGGCCGGAGCCCATCTCGAGCCCGCGGGGCTGGCGGCCGCCCAGGCGGCGCTGCACGCCGATCTCGCCGCCGAGCCCGCCGACTGGCACCTGCGGCTGGCCCAGCGCGGGGCCTCGTCGTCCGACCTCGAGCGGCTGCTGGCCATCGTCCGCAGCGCCGAGAGCCATGGCTACCAGCTCATCGAGCGCCTGGGGGTGTGCAGCGCGAGCCTGCGTCGTACGATCATCGAGCGCCTGCGGGAGCAGAGCGCGGCCGGACGGGGCACGATCGCCGCGGGCCCCCCTCGTCGAGCCTCGCGCATGCGTGCGCCGGGAGATCCGGTACGGGCCAATCGCGCCTGGCGAGGCCGCCGCGAGCGGGCGGGCTCGACCGAAGAACCGAGCCCCATCGAGCCCGAGCTCGAAGCCGAGCTCGAGCCCGAACACGCGAGTGCCGGGCCCAGCCAGCCCTCGCCCGCGCGGGAGACCGACCGACCCCCCGTGTCCCGCGAGCGTCGACCCTCGACTCGCGAGACCCGCGAGCCGCGATCGTCCCCGGCGGACCAGCCCCGCGCCCCGCGCCCCTCGACCTCCGCCGAGGGGACCACCCTGCGCTCGATCGATCCCCGAGCCCTTCCCCCCCTGCACGGTCGCGATGCGATCGTGGCCCAGCTCGCCGACGCACTGCTGCGCCGAGCACCGCGCCCTCCGGTGCTGGTGGGCCCGCCCGGCAGCGGCCGCAGCCTGGTGGCTCGCCACCTCGCCCGCGTGCTCGAGGCTCCGGTCTTCGTGCTCGACGCGACCGACTACGACGACGATCAGCTGCTCGGACTCCACCTCGAGGCCGTGGCCCGCGAAGGTGGCGTGGCCGTGCTCGACGACCTCGATCGCGTCCCGTCGGACGTGATCCCGCCGTTCTTCGTGGCCCTCGCGCGCGCCTGGAGCCGCCGCCAGCCGCCGGTGCTCACCGTCGCGTCACCGGAGAGCCTCGCGCGTCTGGGCCTGTGGCTACCCGGCGGTACCGAGGGACTCGACCGCATCGGGCTGCCTCCGCTCCCCCGCAGCGAGCTCGCCGACGCCGTGACCACGGCCGCCCCTGCCGTGCTGCAGGCCCACGGCCTGCACCTCGCCCCCGATGCCAAGCTCGGCGAGCTGACCCGGCTGGCCGAGCGCTACCTCGGCGGGCTGGCCATGCCCGGCCGCGCCCTCGATCTGCTCGACCTGGCCTGTGCCCGCGTGTCTCGCCAGGGCGGCACCGAGGTCGGCCGCGCGGTGTGGCTGGACGTGGTCAGCGAGCGCTCGGGGCTCCCGCGCGCTCGCATCGAGGCCCAGGGCGATCAGATCCTGCTCGAGCTCGAGCAGCGCCTGGCCACCCAGGTCGTGGGCCACCACCACGTCACCACCACCCTGGCTCGGTTGGTTCGGCGCAATCGGGCCGGATTCGGCAGCCAGCGCCCGGTGCTGTCCACGCTGCTGCTCGGCCCCAGCGGGGTGGGCAAGACCGAGATCGCCAAGGCCCTGGGGATGGCCCTCTACGAGCGCCCCGATGCGCTGGTCCGCCTCGACATGAGCGAGTACGCCGAGCCCCACGCCGTGGCCCGCGTGGTGGGAGCCCCGCCCGGCTACGTGGGGCACGAGCAGGGCGGTGCCCTCACCGACCCGCTGCGCGAGCGCCCCCACTGCGTGGTGCTGCTCGACGAGATCGAGAAGGCGCACCGCGAGGTCCATCAGCTGCTGCTCCAGGTCCTCGACGAGGGGCGCCTCACCGATGGTCGCGGACGCACGATCGAGCTGCACCACGCCGCCGTGGTGATGACCTCCAACCTCGGCGCCGATCTCTACGATCCAGGCGACCCCTCGCGGCTCGACGAGGACGCGGTGCTCGCCGCAGCCCGTCGCGCGTTTCCGATCGAGCTGTGGAACCGCATCGAGGCGCCGCTGGTGCTGCATCCCCTGACCGGCGACGAGATGCTCCGGATCTGCCGCCGCCTCGCCCGCGACTCCTCCGAGCGTCTGTTCCGCGAGCGAGCCATCCGCTACCGGCTGACCGAGGATGCATGCGCCCACCTGGTGCGCCTGGCCGGGCGTGACCCCGCCCTGGGTGCTCGTCCGCTGCGGCACCTGCTGACCCGCGAGGTCGAGTCGGTGGTCGCCGATGCCGTCCTGCGCGGACGCGTGCGGGCGGGCAGCCAGATCGAGGTGGGCGTAGAAGTAGGACCCAAGGGCCCTCGAATCGCGATCGACTGACCGGGCCGTGCATGCCCTTTCGTCCTGGGACGCGTGCCCCGTTCCCGGGGTATCCTCGGCGCTCATGGGTCTCGCAGACGTACGGCGGCGCCTGCCGGTGGTGGATCAGCTGCCCGCCCCCAAGGGGCGCCGTCACCTTCCGCTGTCGAAGGGCGATCCCCCCACCCCGTCGCTGGCCGTCTGGGAGCTCACCCTGGCCTGTGACCATCGCTGTCTGCACTGCGGACCGCGAGCCGGCCGACCGCGCGACGACGAGCTGACCACCGAGGAGTGCCTGGCCCTGGTGGCCGAGCTCGCGCAGCTCGGCGTGGGCGAGGTGACGCTGATCGGCGGCGAGGCCTACCTGCGCAACGATTTCATCCTCGTGATTCGGGCCATCCGCGAGCACGGCATGACCTGCTCGATGACCACCGGCGGCCTGAACTTCACCCGTGCCCGGGCGGAGGCGGCGGCCGAGGCGGGACTGATGGCGGTCTCGGTCTCGATCGATGGCTTGCGCGACAACCACGACCGCGTCCGCGATCACGCCGGCAGCTGGGACAAGGCGTTCGCCGCCCTGCGCCACGCCAAGGCGGCGGGGATGGCCATCGCCTGCAACACCCAGATCAACAGCCACAGCCACGCCGATCTCCCCGAGCTGCTCGAGCTGCTCGCCGCCGAGGGGATCCATGCGTGGCAGCTGCAGATCACCATGCCCCATGGTTCGGCGGCCGATCACCCCGATCTGGTGCTGCAGCCCTACGAGTTCCCCGCGCTGTTCGAAGGCCTCTCGCGCATTGCCGACCGCTGCCGAGCGCTCGGGGTGACGATCTGGCCGGGCAACAACCTCGGCTACTTCGGCCCCCACGAGCACGAGCTGCGCCGGTTCCAGAAGAGCCGCGGACACTTCGCGGGCTGCAACGCGGGCACCGCCACCATCGGCATCGAGAGCAACGGGATGATCAAGAGCTGCCCCTCGGTGGGCGGCCCCACCAACATCGGCGGCTCGTGGCGGGAGCACGGCCTGCAGGCGCTTTGGGATCGCGCCCCCGAGATCGGCTACATCCGCCACCGCACGCTCGACGATCTGTGGGGCTACTGCCGCGAGTGCTACTACGCCGACACCTGCATGGCCGGCTGCACCGCCGCCACCGAGCCGCTGCTCGGGCGCCCCGGCAACAATCCGTTCTGCCACCATCGCGCGCTCGAGATGGATCGCATGGGCTTGCGCGAGCGCGTCGAGCAGGTCCGCGCCGCCCCGGGCCTGCCCTTCGACAACGGCCTCTTCCGGGTGATCCGCGAGCCCAAGGATCCCGACGAGCGCGCCCGCACGGGCCCCGTGCACATCGACGAGCCTCGGGTCTCTCGCCTGGTCGAGCCCTATGGCTCGGGCCGCCCAATCGAGCTCGGACTCGAGCCCGGCCGCCCGAACGACGGGGCCTGAACGACGCTGGACGGCGAGCGTCAGCCGCCCGAGCTGCCCGTCGCCGAGTCACCGATGCCGGTGTCCGGCGCACCGTAGTCGGCCGCCTCGCCCTCCTGCCCGGCGGTCGTCGAGCCCGTGTCCATGCCGGTGGATCCGGTGGTGTCGTCGGGCGGAGGCGCGGTCCCGTAGTCGGCCGCCTCGGCCTCGTTTCCGTTGGTCGTGGCGTTGCCCGTTGTGGTGGAGCTGCTCTCGCTGCCCTCGGTCGCCGCGCTGGTGTTGGCCACCGTCGAGGCCCCCTCCTCGTCGCCTGGATCGGGATCGCCACACCCGACCAGCACCAGGCCGAGGATCGCCCCCATCATGAAGCCGCCGTGGAACGGCGACGGGCCCGTGCGTAGCGACGCACCGCAGAAGGGACACTGGCGCGCGTCGTCGCGCACGTGACGGGTGCAACCGTGGCAGGGAAACATGGGACGGCCAGTCTACCAGACCACCGATGGCTCGGGGGGCACGACCTCACCCCGGCGACGGCTCGCGACCCTCGGAGGCCCCCTCGAAGGCCCCCTCGGACACGATCCCTCGCAGACGCTCCGCCAGCACCCGATAGAGCGCCGCAGCGTCGTCGTCGAGCGCCTCGAGGTGGGCGCGGACCGCC
Source organism: Paraliomyxa miuraensis (assembly GCF_026337845.1). GTDB lineage: Bacteria > Myxococcota_A > Polyangia > Nannocystales > Nannocystaceae > Paraliomyxa > Paraliomyxa miuraensis. The sequence continues at coordinate 100,302 of NZ_JAOVZF010000160.1, forward strand.
GCGTCGTCACCCCGCGCGACCGGGCCCGTGATCCCCTCGGGCACCCCGAGCACCGCCAGATTGTCCAGCGCGCTTCGCATCAGGCCCGCCAGCGCGACCTCGACGGTCGAGGCCTCGTGCCCCTGGGACACCAGAACGCGCCGCGCCGTCACGTAGGGGACCGCGAGATGATTGGCCGCCAGCGCGCACGCGGCATGATAGGCCCGACGCTTGGTGGCGCACAGCCCCTGGAGATCGACCCACGGCTGCCGCCCCACCCACGCAAGGGCCAGCGCTCGTGCAGGGGGATCGCCCTCGACGCCGAACGCCGCGGAGGACAAGGACGAGGGAGCGACCCGCTCCGATCGCAGGCTGCAGATCGGATGCAAGGTACCCACCGGGTGCCCACGCTCGACCAGCGGAGCCAGCCGCTCGCTCGCCCGCCATGCACCCGCCCCGTGCAGCACCGGGACCGACGACGGCAATCGCGAGCGCGGCAGGGCACCGAGCGCACGAGCCACGCTCGGCAGCTCGGGGTCCCGCGCCAGCACCCAGACCCCGCCGGGCGCGGGCTCGGGCACCACCGCGGCTCCCTCGACCAGCGCGCGCGCGCTCAGCTGGACCACCGTGGCGCCCGCCACCTGCAGCCAGGGCACCGCATGCGCGGCCACGTGACCACGGCCCACCACCCACACCGGCGCGGCCGCAGGCCGACGCAGCAGCGCCAGCACCTGCCGGGGCACCGTCGCGTCGAGCCCTGCCGCAGCCTCCGGTCCTCCGTCGCGCAGCCACGCGCGCACCTGGGTGCTGCTCACCTCCGGAAGCGCGCACGCCTGCGGCGGCGCATGCCCGGCCCTCGGCACCACGATCGGGGGAAAGCGGCGCTCGATCTCGTCCCAACGATGCCATCGCTGCACCTGCCCCAGGATGTCCGAGCCGACCACCAGCCGCACCGCCGCCTCCGGGTGCTCCGCCGCCACGGCCTCGAGCAAGCGCAGCGTGTAGCTGGGACCGCCGTGAGCCGCGTGGAGTCGCTCCTCGAGGTCGCTCACCTCCACGGCCTCGCCGTAGGGCTGCATCGCGGCGCGGGCGAGCGCCATGCGGCGAGCGAATGGGGAGAGATCCTTGCCCAGGGGGTGATCGGCACAAGGCACCACCAGCAAGCGATCGACCAGTCCTCGCTGGCGCAGGTACGCGGGTACCATCGCGTGGCCGAGATGCGGAGGATCGAACGCCCCGCCGAACACCCCGAGGACGGAGGACACCGAGCCGGCCGCCATGCGGGTCGCGCTCATCGACCCCAACCACACCACAAGGCCGCAGGACCGTCACGCAAAGGCCATCACCACCATCGATGCGTCCACGGGCCGCGCGGGGCGTCGCTTCCGCGACCCGAGGAGACCGACCCAAGACGATCTGGGATGCGGATGCCGGCGGATGCGGCAACCCCGCTTGCGCTTGCCCCGGCCGACCCGAAAAGCCCTCCTACCCCCGCGTGCGGCGTTGACACACCCACCGTGCTGTATCTATTGTGCCGCGCTGAAAAGCCCATCGACGGTCGCGCGGGGAAGCCCTTCGTGCTCGCGACCCGCTCCGTGCTCGCCTACTTTCGACGCGCTGCGCCGCCACCTCCGGGGGAGACCAGGCCTTGAGCAAACCCAAGAAACCAGGAACCGATCTGGCCGCCCTCAAGGCGCGCCTCGCCAAGAAGACCGCTGGCACCGACGACATCCCGCCGCCGGGGCATGTGGCTGCGCCCGAGGTCCCGCCGCCGGGGCATGTGGCTGCGCCCGAGGTTCCGCCGCCGGGCCAGGTGGCTGTGCCCGCCTATGACGTGCCACCGCCCGGCTACGTCCCCGAGCCAGCCATGCCCGAGGTACCCCCGCCGGGACAGGTGGCGATGCACGACATCCCACCGCCGGGCATGCAGGTACCGCCGCCCGGCATGCAGATGCCTCCGCCGGGCATGCAGGCACCGCCGCCCGGCATGCAAGCCCAGATGCCGATGCAGCCGACCGACTACGGCGGTGGCTTCGATCCCGACGCCGGCCTCATCGATTCCGGCCCCGAGATCAAGCCGCGCGGAAGCAAGGGGCTGGTGGTCTTTGCGGCGCTCGGCGCCTTCGTGCTCGGTGGTCTGTTCGGCTGGATCGGCCACAACAACATCGGCAAGCGCGAGCGGATCGAGCAGGGCAAGGCCAAGGGCGAGAAGATGGTCGCCCAGGTCGTGGCGGTCAGCGACGCCCGCAAGACGGTCAGCCTCGCGATGGAGGACCTCAAGAAGGACGTGGCCCAGGATCCAGCGGCCGCCGCCGAGAAGGTCACCACCCTGCTGACCTCCGCCTTCGACAAGCAGCCGCAGATCAGCGAGATGTTCGGCTGGCAGCTCGCGTCGGTCGACCCCGCCGGGGTCAAGGCCACGTTCCAGCTGTTCGCGCAGGTCACCGAGCTGCAGAAGAACCTGAGCCTGATGGCCAAGGTCCTCGGCGGCTACGGTGCCGTCATGAAGGTCGGCGGGCCCGCCCTCTACGGCGTGACCATGACCTCCGGTGGAGCTCGGCTGGTCGCGATCGTCGACAGCCTGTGCGGCGAAGTGCCGCCCGAGGGCGAACCTCCCCCCGAGGGCGGCGGGCTCAAGTCCTGCGGCGGCGACTCGTCCAAGGCGGTGGCCTACAAGATCATCGACATGGGCGGCGGCGATGCGACGGTCGCCCCGCGCGGCGTCGCAGAGAACCAGGTCACGGTCCTGCTGGCCGACGGCAAGGCCTACGAGTACGCCATCGGGATCGAGCAGGGCAACAACGCCGCCAACTTCTACAAGATGGCGCTGGGCCAGGTCGAGGCGAGCCTCGAGGAGATGAACGCGGCCGAGGAGAAGGCCTTGGCCTCGCTCAAGAGGTACGCCGAAGACCCGAACGTGGATGGCTCTGCCGAAGGCGGTGAAGGATAGCGAGGACCAACCTCGGGTGGCGTCACCCGAGGGCCCCGCTCGGGCAACCAGCTCGAGCGAGGGCTCGACCGAGGACTCGGCCAAGGGCCCGACCGAGGTGCGGACCGGGCCTGCGGCTCGCGTCTGGGTCGTCAATCCTGCGAGAGCCGGCCTTCTGGGCTGGCTCTTTCGCTATGTCGCGTTCGCGCTGGTGGGCATGGGCTGGGTGGTCGTGCTGTCCGGCGTGGCCGCCTACCGATGGTTCGCGGCCGACCTGCCCGAGGTCGAGACGATCGAGTCCTATGCGTCGATTGCCCCCGGGGTCACCCAGATCTACTCGGCCGACGGTGCAGTGCTGGCCCAGGTCGCTCGCGAGCATCGCTCGTACGCCCGCTACGAGGACGTCCCCGAGCCGCTCGTCCAGGCGTTCCTCGCCGCCGAGGATCGCCGCTTCTTCGAGCACGGAGGCCTGGACCATCGGGGTCTGGCTCGGGCCCTGCTCGCCAACCTGCGCTCGGGCACGATCCGACAGGGCGGCTCCACCATCACCCAGCAGGTCGCCAAGGGCTTTCTGACCCAGGAGCAGACCATCACCCGCAAGATCCGCGAGGCGATCCTCTCGGTGCGCATGGAGTCGCGCCTGCCCAAGGAGCGAATCCTCGAGGTCTACCTCAACAAGATCTTCCTGGGGCACGGTGCCTATGGGGTGGCCGCGGCGGCCAGCCGCTACTTCGGCAAGCCGCTGCCCGAGCTGACGCTCGCCGAGCACGCCCTCATCGCGGGCCTGGCTCGCGCGCCCAGCCGCTATAGCCCCCTGGCCGATCCCGAGCGCGCCAAGGAGCGGCGTGGGGTGGTGCTGCAGGACATGGTCGAGGCCGGCTACATCACGGCGGCCCAGCGCGATGCCGCCGACGCCGAGCCGATCGTGCTGGCCGGTGACCAACCCGATCCATTCCGCGTGCGCGCGCCCTACTACGCCGAGCACGTGCGCCAGACCGTGCTCGAGACGCTGGGCGAGGAGGCGCTGCTCACCCAGGGCTTGCGCATCGAGACCCCGCTCGAGCTCTCGCTCCAGGCCCGGGCCGCGATCGAGGTCGACCGCGCCCTGCGTCGGCTCGACAACCGTCAGGGCTGGCGCGGCCCCGTGGCCCAGCTGCGCCGCGAGCCCGCGCGGCAGGAGCTGCGCCGGCGCCTGCGTCAGGAGTACGGCGACGCGGTGCTCGACGACGAGCTGCGCTGGTACCTGGGCATCGTCACCAAGGTCAACAAGTTCAACGCCTGGGTGGACGTGGGCGCCAAGGAGGCCGTGCTGCCCCTGCGCCACATGGCCTGGGCCTCCCGCTACAATCGCAACTCCGGCGTCAACGAGCTGCAGCTCGACGACGTCCGCAAGGCGCTCGAGGAGGGCGACGTCATCTGGGTGCAGCGCGTCAGCGACCCTCGCGGTGGACCACCCGACCCCGAGCGCCCCGAGCTGACCATGGTGCTCCTGGGCCAGCTGCCGCGCGTCGAGGCGGCCCTCTACACCGTCGATCACCAGACCGGCGACGTGGTGGTGATGCAGGGCGGTCGCGACTACGACCGCTCGCAGTTCAACCGCTGCACCCAGGCCTGCCGCCAGCCCGGCAGCGTGTTCAAGGCGATCTACTACGCCCTGGCGCTCGATTCCCCGCGCTACGGCATGGACACCATCCTCGAGGACAAGCCCTACGAGCCCGAGCCCGGCGAGGTGTGGGATCCCCAGAACCTGCACGGCACGCTCTCGGGCCAGGTGCTGCTGCGCAACGCCTTCATCCACTCGCTGAACCTGCCCTCGATCCGGCTGTTCTCGAAGCTCGGCGCCGACGAGGTGGTGAAGTGGTCGCGGCGGCTGGGCTTCTCCACCGAGTTCATCGCCGACAGGGCGCTGTCGCTGGGGGCCTCGTGCGTGCGCATCGACGAGCTGACGCGAGCCTTCGGCGTGTTCGTGAGGGGCGGGCGCTCGTGGCAGCCCCACGCGATCCGACGGGTCGTCGACAAGCGCGGGGTGGTGGTGCTCGACCAGCGTCACCCGTGGGACGAGGGCATGGACGTGGCCGGCCGCCTCGATGCCCTGGGGCGCCTGGCCACCGAGCCGCCCACCCAGATCGTGGACGCGCGCACGGCCTTCCTCATCACCAAGATGATGCGCGACGTGGTCACCTCTGGCATCGGTCGCTACGCCACCAAGATCGGCGTACCGGCCGGGGGTAAGAGCGGCACCGCGAGCAAGCGGCAGAACACCACCGACACATGGTTCGTGGGCTTCACCGCGCGCTACGTGACGGCGGCCTGGATGGGGGACGACGAGTACGAGCGCTCGATGGGCGACGAGGAGGCCAGCTACACGACCGCCACGCCGATGTGGACCGGCTTCATGGAGGCGATCGTCGAGGGGATTCCACATCCCGATCAGCTGCCGGTGGGCAAGCCCGAGGGGGTGGTCAGCAAGGTGGTGGAGTTCGAGACGGGGATGGTCAAGCAGTCGGCGACGCTTTGGTTTCGGTAGTGGTGTTCTGGAGCTCGGGGAGAGTGGCTCTCGGAGGCGTGGTGAGGGCGTGGTGAAGGCGTGGTGCGTGCGATGGAGTGCCGGTGAGGGCGCCTCCTCGAAGGGTTGAATGTTCCGCCCGTGCTCAGACAATTGTCTTGGGCCCAGTCGCAGCGTACGACGATCGCAAGGGACGGTGGACGACCAGGGCCGTCGACAGGCCCTCGCAAACTCGCGCGGGCGGAACATTCAACCCTTCGAACGGCGCGCCGTCGGGCTCACAGCGTGACCGATGCGACCAGCGATGCTTTTTGTCGCCGGACGTCTCCACCATCCGCACCATCGCCCGTGATGCGCGTGGGCCACGTGCTCCGACCGCGAACCGCTTCGGCGCGGTGGGTCACCCAACCCGGAGGCTGCCTCGGCCGCTTTGGCGAGGTGACGCTCGGACCCTCGGGGTTGCCGTCCACCCTGGAGGCGGTTGCGGAGGTCGGAGCAAGGGTGAGCAAGTGGTGTGTGGTGCTCCATTCACCGCATGCGCGAATGCCCAAGGCGGGCTCGGGGGCTCGGCTTGCGGTGTGCCTGGGTCGAGACGAACGGACGCGTCGCTCAGCCGTATCCACGGCGACGGCGCACCTCGCCGCGCTCGATGAGGACGTCTCGCAGACGGCCAACCCACACCGATACCGCAGGCTGCGGGTCATCGGCCCAGTGAGCGGCGCGCTCTAGCTGCTCGGCTTCGAACCGGCTGACGGTGAGCCCCGTGGGTGGCTGCATGGCTGCACCGAACAACGCGCGTGCGACCTCTCCATCGGCACCAAAGCGAATCAGCAACCCACGCACGACGGGGTCGAGTTCGTCGAAGCGAGGCGACGACCACTCGGCCACGCACTGGCCTCGTGAACGATCGAGACCGACCCACGCCAAGATCTCTTCGGCCGGTCCTCCGCCGATCACGTTCACGTCGCTCGCGAAGCGCCGGAGTACCGACGAAGGTCTGGACGGATGCTCGAGGAATTCTCCCACGATCACCCTCCACAGCCCAGTCGGATCCTCATCGAGCCAATGCCGGAGCACCTCCCGCGCATGACGGAGGTAGCCGCCCTGCGCGACGATGATGCGGAGCACCGTGGCGATCGCGTTCGCGTCACCGCGTGCGTGAAGGCCGGTGGCGACCGCGATCCAGTCGCGCTCGAGCACGGCGCTCTGCTCTTCGGCACTGGTGGAGCGCAGCAGCGAGTGGGCGAGCGCGACGATCGAAGGATCGACGGCGCCGGGCGCTCGCGCGAGCCGCCGCGCCACGAGCCCCAGGCCCTGGTGGTGGCAGAACCGGTGAGGAGCACGATCGAGCGCCGCGATGAGAGCGTCGAGCGCTTCCACGCTCACGCCTTCGTGCCACGACCAGAATCCGAGGCCGAGCACGGAGCGCTCGGTGAGCTCGGGGCGGTGGAGCAGCATCGTGAGGATCCGAGCGCGGTCGTCCGTGCCACCGACGGCCACGATGGTGCGGGCGACGATGTTGGTCAGGCTCGGGTCGCTCGCATGCGCGAGCAGCCAGCTGTCCACCACCATGCTTCCTGCGCCATCGCTCCGGCCGCTCAAGTAGCTGACGATGAGCGGATCCACGGGGTGATGGCCCCGTGCTGACAGCAGCAAGGGCAGCAGGGCCTGCGCGTCGTCCTCGTGGCCGAGCGCGTGGGCGAATGCCCGGGCACGGCCGGCCTGCTCCGAAGTCAGCCATGCGAGGGTGGCCGTGAGCACGTCGGGGCGCTCGAGGATCTCTCGCGCTAGGATCCGATCGTCCTCCCGTTCCTGGGCGAGTCGGGCCGCGGTGGCGATGGAGAGCTTGGCCGGAGAGCCTCGCCCGACCTGGGACAGCAAGCGCTCTTGAAGGTCGGTGGGGCGAAGCGCCTCGCGCAGGTCGGCGAGCCGCTCGCACATGACGGCGCGTCGTTCCTCGTCTTCATGCATGTGCCGTCCGAGCGCATCCTCGACTGCTTCGCGCAGGGCGTTGCGCTCGACCGGCGTCCACCGTCCCACGCGTTCGGGCAGCTCGTCGAGCACGTCGCGGAGGCTCGACCTCGACAGACCAGTCCACAAGTGCTCGGCCACGAGGGTGCGAGCCCTGCCGCCGACCTCGGCGTCCGGATCGTCGGACATGTCGAGGAGCAGCCGCCAACCGGTGCGACGCCGCTCCAGGATCTCCAGCTCGGTTGGCCGCACCCACTCACCGTCGACGTCGTCGATGCCCGGGTGGAACCCACCGGATTCACCCACGATGAGCTGGGCCACGCCCTCCAGTGCCACGTGCCGCTGCGTGGGCTCGCTGCTCGAGAGTCGATGCTTCAGGATCGTCAGGCGAGCTTCGAAGGGCTGGTGGGTCTGGTCGAGCACCGCCTGGAAGAGGCTCGCCCACACGGCCCTCGCGTTGGTCCCCCAGCGCTCCTGCCTCTCGAGGGCGAGCATGAACAGCGCCCGCTCGGCTGCTTCGAATGCCTGGCCAGCGATCCGACGATGCCGAACGTGCTCCAGCGCCTCCCGGATCGGTCCCACCAGACCGTCGTCTTCGGCGATCCGCGGGGCCCCCACCCGATCGAGCAGACGCACCAGGCCGAAGGCCGTCTGCTCGGGATGGACCTCCGCAATGAGCCCGAGCCGTCGAAGGAGCCGAGGTTCCAGCTCGCCCTCGGCATCCTCGAACGGAGCCAGGGCTGCCCGCGCGAGGCGTCGACGGCACGCTTCGGATGCGCGGACCCGTGCGGCTCGTCGCAGCAATCGCTCGAACCCCTCCGGGACTGCGTCACGAAGAACGCCCGGGTCGGGCCCTTCGGGCCTCCCCAACAGGTGATTGAGCACCAGTCGCTCGAGGTTGGCGGGACTGATGTAGTGGTGGCTGGCCGGCTCCTCTCGAAGCAACCGCCGATATTTGCAAGCGAAGGCCGCGCGGTGGAGTTCCTCCCAGGAATGGACCCCGAGCGCCTTCACCAGCAGGGACTGCTGATCGGTTGGCATGGACAAGGGATCATCGGGCACGAGCACCACCAGCAGCAGCGCTCGAGCTCGAAGCTCGGCCTCGGCCTTCCAGGCTTCCCTTCCCGCATGAGCCGACGGCGCTCCGACGAGGACCGCAGCTGTGGCATACCAAGGGTCGTCACCATCGGTTAGATCGCATCCTGGGTCATCGAGGAGCGTCGGCTCCTCGGCCAACGCCAGCGTCAGCCACATCGAGAATAGCGGGTAGCCCTCCGCGAGATCGGCGATGACATCGACGAGCGCATCGTCGAGCACTCCAACGTCCCTGCCCTCCGCCTTCGCAGCCTGGAGGTCGTTCGCTACCAGAGTCCGCTGATCGCTCCGGCTCTGGAATCGCTCGAGGAAGAACGGTTCGGGCTTGCCTACATGGCCGTCGTCCTGCGGGCCAATCAAGATCAAACGAGCCCGTTGCTCGGCCCGAGCACGTCCGAAGCTGCGCCACAGGTCATGCGCAAGGTACGGCTCGACCTCGTCGACCACGAGCACGATGTCGGGTGAGCTCTCCAGCTTCTCGCTCTCGAGCCACTCACGGGCCCTTTCGGCTTCCCTGGTATAGCGAATCCGGGCGTGGAGGACTTCGTGCTTCGGGTGTTCGAATACGTGATGAACGGCCCGTGTCTTGCCCACCCCGGGTGCGCCAGCGAGGCGAAAGACCCGCCGCTCGGGTCCTCCATGGGTCCCGTCACCGAGCATCGAGCCCAACGCCTCGACCAATCGCGTGCGCTCGCCGTCCTCGACGAATGGGACCTTGCGCCGATCCTCGGGAAGTTCCGCGCTCCATTGCTCCCATGACTCGAGGAACTGCGGCTCGTCGACCTCGAGCAATCGACTCAGCTCGCCGGTCAGGGTGAACTTGCGCTCGTTGAACGCATTGGCGATGTCCGTCGCATCGTGCACCTGGACTCGACCCGTGAGGTCCACTCTCCGACCCAGGCCATGCTCGATCCACAGCTGCAGTCGAGTTGCGAGCTCAGCCTCGAATTCCGGTATGTGGTCCCCCTCGACATTCAGCAGGACTCGGTACTCGCCGCCGTCTGCAAGCAACTCCAGCAAGCGAAGTGGTGGCTTGGGCTTCTCCTTCGTACGCTTCGCAGGATCCGCAGTCACCTTTCCAGTCGTTGCGTTGAAGATCCGTGGAGACGGATCGATGTCATCGCGAACCTGGTCCTTCCATCTACGCCCCTTCTCGTCCTTGAGGGTCTTGCAGCTGAACCAGAGGCTGCCCGGGTCGAACGGCAACAACCCATGTTGGCTACGGACGCCAGGCGCCTTCCGAACGATGGTTTGGAGGTCTCGCCCGCCGTCCGCGTAGTCCTCGGGTGCGGGCCCGATGACCCTCACCGTGCGAGGCTCGAAACATCGACGAACCTCCTCGTCGAGCAGCTTGCGGCAGAATTCCTCGAACTCCTGCTTGCGCAGCTTGACGAGGTTCTTGGCCTGGAGCTCCCGCACGAGCGCGTCCGTCCCATCCAAGAGGATAGCAGCCGGCCCTACCGTTTGGGGCGCCCCGCCTTCGACGCCCAACCACGAGCGAGCCCCGCGCCCAAGGAGGGCTGCGGGGCTCGGAGGTCCACCTCGGTCGACGCCCGTGACGCCGCACCAAGGCGTGATGGCCTACGCCTACCCTACTCGTCCTTCTTGCACTCGATGATCTCGCCGCTGTCGTTGTAGCAGAGGTCCGATCCACCGAGCACGTCGTTGACCGTGTTGGTGAACTTGTCGTCCTTGCCGACGTTGGGCAGGCGCTCGCCGATCGACTTCTCGGCGGCCGCATCGATCACGGCCAGGCCGACGACGCCATGGATCGCGGTCATGTCGAACGACCGCACGGTGTCACCGTCGGACGACTGCCACTCGTAGTAGCGCACCAGCGGCTCGGCCGTCTCCGGGTCCTGCTTGACCTTCTCCTTGGGGCTGACGCCGAACCACTTCTTGAACTTGTCCTCGACCACCTTGGCGTAGTCCATGCCGGGCCAGGTCTCGGGGCTGTAGGCGTAGAAGATCTTCCAAAGCCGCCCGTCCTTGAAGAAGTAGAACTTGCGCAGGGTCGGGTTGGCCTTGACCCACAGCATCTCCTCCTCCGAGTCGTCCTCGTACTCGTACTGGATGAGCGAGACGCCCCAGCGGTGCTTGGAGGCCGCCTTGAAGCGAACGTGGTTGGCCTTGAGATCCTGCAGCGCCCCGGCCCGCCACTCGCGGGCGCTGTCCTGCGCCATCGCATCGTCGGCCGCGGCCGTCTGCTTCTCGCCGTACTCCTTCTCGATCTCGCGCGACAGCAGCTTGAACACGTCCTTGGTGCTCATGCCCCAGCGGTAGTCGCCCTTGAGGGTCCGTGCCCCGTGCGACGCGCTGATCTCCGGCTTGGGATCCACCAGACCGCACTCCTTGACGGTCTTCTTCTTCTTGCCCGTGCCCTCCTTGCGGGTGGTGCACTTGTTGACCGGCTTGGCCGGCTTGGGCAGCTCCGGCAGGGCGGCGACCTCGACCTCCGAGCCGTCGTCCTCGAGGTCGCTGGGCTCGTCGTCGAAGCCGAGGTCGTCCTCGCTGAGGCTGTCGCTGTTCGAGTAGTCACCCACCAGGTTGCTGCCGGTGGCGGGGTCGACCGTGTTGCCCTTGCCGCACCCTCCGGCGAGGGTCAAGGAGAGGCTCAGGATCGTGCACGCAAGCGTCCGCATGGTTCCTCCGTCGGGCCCGGACGCTAACACACCCCGCCCGACACCGTCACGCACCGCCGCGCAGGCGGTCGACCAGCGCGCGCAGCTGGTCGTGGGCCTGCCGAGGGGAGAGGTCGTCGGGATCGAGGCGCTCGAGCGCCGACAGCACGTCGTGCGCGGCGGGATCCAGGCCCGAACTCCCGCCCAGACGGGCACGAACCGGGCCATGATCCTTGGGGGCATCCTCGGGAGCGTCGTCGGGAGCCATCGGATCGACGCGAGGCGTGAACAGATCGAGCTGCGGAGCCCCGGCCGCGTGCGGATCGGCCTCCAAGCGCTCCAGGATCCGCCCGGCGCGGCGCAGCACCCGGGCCGGGAGCCCGGCCAGGCGCCCCACCTGGATCCCGTAGCTGCGCCCCGCAGGACCGGGCTGCACCTGGTGCAGGAACACGATCCGGCCCCGCTGCTCGTGCACGGTCACGTGCACGTTGTGGACCCCCGCCAGGGTGGTCTCCAGCGCGCACAGCTCGTGATAGTGCGTCGCAAACATGGTGCGGCAGCCCACCTGATCGTGCAGGTGCTCGGCGATCGCCCACGCCAGCGACAGACCATCGAAGGTCGCCGTCCCGCGGCCGATCTCGTCGAGCAGCACCAGGCTCTGGCTCGAGGCGTGCGCCAAGATGTGGGCCGTCTCCCGCATCTCGACCATGAAGGTGCTGTCTCCGCGACCGAGGTCGTCGGCCGCCCCCACCCGGGTGAACACCCGATCACATAGACCCACGGTGGCCGTCGCCGCGGGCACGTAGGCCCCCATCTGCGCCAGGATCACGACCAGCGCCACCTGGCGCATCACCGTGCTCTTGCCGCCCATGTTGGGCCCGGTCACCAGCCACAGGCGAGCCTCGTCGGGAGCCGCCCCCTGCGCCCGCAGCCGGGTGTCGTTGGGCACGAAGCACCCCGCCCCGAGCATGCGCTCCACCACCGGGTGACGGCCCTGCTCGATCCGAAGCACCGGCTCGGCGCAGAGCTCCGGCCGACAGTAGTCGTGGCGCGCCGCCACCTCGGCCAGGCCGCACAGCACGTCGAGCACGGCCAGCCGCTCGCCCACCCGACAAAGCCGCTCCCCCGCCGCGCTCACCCGACCACGCAGCTCGAGGAACAGCGCCTGCTCACGCACCAGGGCCTGGGCCTGTGCCCCCAGCACCTTGGCCTCGTGCCCGGCCAGCTCCTCGGTCACGTAGCGCTCGGCCCCGGCCAGGGTCTGCTTGCGCACGTAGTCCTTGGGCACCCGCGAGAGGTGGGCCTTGGGCACCTCCAGGAAGTACCCGAACACCCGGTTGTGCTGGACCTTGAGCGAGGGGATCGCCGTGCGCTCGCGCTCGCGGGTCTCGATCGCGGCCAGGGCCTCGCGCCCGCCGTCCCGGAGCCGCCGCTGCTCGTCGAGCTCGGGATCGGCACCATCTCGGATCATGCCGCCGTCCCGACCGTGGGCGGGTGGATCGTCGACCAGCGTGCGTGCGAGATCGTCGTGGACGTCGGGCAGGAGGTCGTCGCCCAGATCGAGGAGCGCGGGGAGCCGGCCGTCGGTCCGCCGCTGCGCCAGCTCGGCCACCAGCCGGGCAAGGGCGGGCAGCGCGGCCAGCGAGGCCCGCAGCGCCCCCAGCTCGCGCGGGGTCACCGTGCCAAGGCGCGCCCTCGCGGCCAGCCGCACCACGTCGCGCACGTCCTTGAGGCGCGATTGCAGCTCGCCCCGCAGGCCCGGCTCGGACAGCAGCGCCTCGATCCCATCGTGCCGGGCGCGGATCACCTCGAGATCGCGCGACGGCGCCACCAGCCAGGCGCGCAGGGTCCGGGCGCCCATCGAGGTCTGGGTGCGATCGATCGCCCACAGGAGCGAACCCTTGCGCGACCCGTCCCGAAGCGTGCGCAGCAGCTCGAGGTTGCGGATCGAGGTCTCGTCGAGCACCAGGTGGGCCGCCGGCTCGTGGCGTCGCAGCCGGTGCAGCAGCAAGGTCTGCCCGGGCTGGGTCGCCTCGGCGTAGGCGAGCACCATCGCGGCCGCCCGGCTGGTGCGAGGCGAGAGCCCGACCCCGGCCTCGTCGGCCATGCCCGCCACGCGGCGCAGCATGGGCTTGGCCGGTGCCTCGGTCGCGGGCTCGAGGCGCGGGGCCTCCGGTCCGAGCACCTCGGTGAGCCACGGATGCAGGGCCGGGTCGGCCAGGATCTCCCGCGGCCCGAAGCGGGCGAGCTCGGCCTGGGCGGTCGGTCCGTCGTCGGCCTCGATCACCACGAACTCACCGCTCGAGATGTCGAGCAGCGAGAGCCCCACCGCCCCCGGACGCTCCCCCTCCGCGACCACCGCCGCGAGGAAGTTGGGCTCGCCCGAGCGCAAGTGCTCCTCGTCGAGCAGCGCCCCGGGGGTCACCACCCGCACCACCTCGCGATGCACGATGTTGGGACCCTTGCGCCGACGAGCCTCCTCCGGGGTCTCCATCTGCTCGCAGATCGCGACCTTCATGCCGCGCTCCACCAGCGTGCGCAGGTAGCCCCCCAGCGCGTGGTAGGGCACGCCCGCCATCGGCACCGGATCCTCCACATCCTTGTCGCGGCTGGTCAGCGCGATGTCGAGCACCGCGGCCGCCGTGACCGCGTCCTCGAAGAACATCTCGTAGAAGTCGCCCATGCGGAACATGAGCAGCGCATCGGGATGCTGGGACTTGATCTCGAGGAACTGCCGCATGACCGGCGTGTCCTTCGAGTGGTGCGGAGCAGGCACGGCCGGGGTTCTAGCAAGGTCGAGGAGTGGACGTCCAAGCGGTCGGAATCGTTGATGTCATCGGATGCGCCATGCGGCGGGAGCCCGGGACGTTTGGGGAAGCCGGCAGCGTTGGGGAAGCCGGCGGTCGCGGTGCAACGAACGAATTGACGAGACCCGGTGGGATCCTCAGATCCCCCGGGCCTCGTCGATTCGTGAACAGGGCTGTCTTTGGCGGCCCCTTCGGGAGCGTCGCCTGGCGGCGCCGCGGGGCCTTCCGGCCGGCTTCGCCGGCCTCTACTGCTTGACCACGTAGGCGATGATCTTCTCGCGCGCCTCGAAGTCCTGCTTGGCGGCGAGTCCATCGGCCCAGTTGTCGTACGAGCCCATGCGCACGCGGTGCCAGATGCGACCCTTGACCTCGTGCGGCTCCACGCGCACCTGATGCCCGTTGCCGCGCAGCCGGGCGGCGAAGGCATCGGCCTCCTCCACGCGGGCGAAGGCCTTCATCTGGAGCGTGAACTTCTTGGAGTCGGCCGACGGGTCGCCTTTGACGATCACCTCGCCACCGCGGGCCAGGGTGGGATCGGCCGCGGGCACGGCGGGCGCGGCCACGGGGACCGGCTTGCTCGCGCCAGGCTTGCCCGCCGCCGCCTGAGCCTGCGCGGCCTTCTCGGCCTTGACCTCGTCCTCGTCGCGCGGGGGCTGGCCGGGATCGCGGGTGGCCGGAACCTCGTCGGTCGCGGGCTCTTGCAGTCCCTCCTTGAAGGTCAGCGGCTCACCGGGCGCACGCTCGTCCTGCAGGAGGGCCAGGCCATCCCCCGACAGCGCCGCCACCTCGCCCTCGGGGCTCCACTCCACGCGACGGCCCACCATGACGCCGAGCGCGAACACGAAGCAGCCGACGACCGAGAGCCCGAAGAAGAGAAAGAAGATCTGGCGATTGTCGAGCGACAGCTCGACCTTGTCCTTCCACTTGTGCATCTCACGCATGGTCGTTCGTCCTTCAATCGATGACTCGTTCGGTGGCTCGGACGGTCGCGTCGTCGACCGCATCCGGAGCACCTTCGAAGAGATCTCGTTCTTGCGTACTTCACCCGGCCCGCGACCAGCAAGAAAGTGGGGTCACTGCACCACGCGCAGCGCCGTCGCCGGATCGCGCAGCGGCGGCGCCTTCTGCACCTCGGGCACCTGCCCCGCGGGATTGGTGCCACGACGCAGGATCTCGGTGGTCGGTGGGTAGCGCAGCTCCCAGTCCTCTTCCTTGATCACCTCGCCACCCTGATAGAGCTTGCGGATCCGCTTGACCTTGAAGCCTCGCATGCCTCGCTGCGCCACCGACTCGGTGCCGCTGCGCAGGTGATCATCGTGGCGCCAGACCGTGGAGTACGGCAGCACCTCCACCAACTCGCGCTCGAACGCGACCTGATAGGGACGCCGCGGTCCCAGCACCTCGGCGCGAACCCTTCCCTGACTCACCGTCATGTGCAGCACCACGGGAAAGTCGAAGCCGTTGCGCAGCTTCATGTCGATGTCGGGATAGACCACGGTGGAGTCGAGCCCCATGTCCACGTAGCTGCTGGGACGACTGTGCGGGCGAGCACGAACCACCTCGAGCCCGGCAAAGAACGCCGCGCCGAACAGGGTGGAGCTCACCTGGCAGATCCCTCCACCCATAGTGTCGACCAGCTCGCCGGCCTCGATGCCGGTCGCGTAGCGATACCCGGCCTCGGCCGAGCGGGGACCCACCACCTCGTTGAACGAGAACAGCTCCCCCGGCTGCAGCACCACCCCGTCGATCGCGGTCGAGCCCACCTTGAGGTTGTGGCTGCGATCGGCGTCGCTCGTCGAGTACGGCGTGTCGAAGCTGCCCAGCACCACGCTCACGTCGAGCGCGTCGGCGAGCGCCCCCAGCGGGTCCTCCACCGCAGGCTTTCGCTGCACCACCAGATCGATGTGATCGACGCCCTCGGCCAGCCCCACCGCCACCGAGGACAGCGAGTCATAGGCCAACAACGCCGAGCCCGCGGTGGCCGGCAACACCTTGCGCCGCTCGAGGTCCAGCCGCGTCGGCAACGAAGGGCGATCCACCTGCGGCGCCAGGGCCAGCAGGGCATCGAGCGCCGGACCATCCACGAAGCGATAGCCGATCGGCAGATCCACCTCGCCACGCGACGCGGCCACGCGATCGCGCAGATCGATCCATGGATCGCCGCTGCGACCCACCGCCAGCGCGCTGGCCACCGAGGCCTCGATCACCGGATCGGCCCCCAGCGCCCGGGCCGAGGTCCGCACCCGAGCCGGCCCGGCCGACAGGGTCAGCGGGCGATCGAGCGCAGCATGCCCCAGGGCCTGGGCCTGGTCGCGCAGCGCCTGCGCTCCGATCCCGCCCACGTCCTGGCCCGCGAGCCTCACCCCCGGCACCACCTCGTGCCCCTGCAAGGCCACTGCGCGCACGTCGGCCAGGTGCAGCAGCGCCATGGCCAGCCCGCTGGCCATCGCCAACCCCTCGCCCAGGCCGAGGATCCGGCGGACCAGGCTCCGTCCGCGCTCCCCCGCAGGGCGGTCGGCCCCGTGGTGGGTTCCGGCCCCGGCCCCCGCGTCGGGGGGCCCCGCGAAAACCTCGCGGCGCGGCGCGGTGTCGGACGGCATGGTGCCCGCACGCTAGGCCCACCGCGCCGCCACGATCCAGAAATCGGCGGTTTTGGGCGGTGCGGGAACCCCGGGCTCGCCCCGTGGTCCACGTTGTCCGGTATGAATGGCCCTGCGATGTCCGACGACCGCCCTGCCCCCGCCCCCGCGGCGCGCCGCCGCTCGCGGTCGATCCGCGCCAAGCTGGTCTCCCTGACGCTCCTGGCCAACCTCGCCGGCCTCGTGGTCGCGATCTTCGTGGCCCGCACCCTTCGCGGTGGCCTGCTGGGAGGAAGCGACACCCTGTGGATGGCCTCGTACTACGGGGCCATGGTGGTGGTCGCCCTGTTCGACGCGTTCCTCGTCGACGAGCTGGTGTTCGGAGGCAACTTCCGCCGCGCCTACCTCGAGGGCAAGGACGCGCGACAGCTCGAGCGTGGTGGTGACGACGAGGCGTTCGCCGCCTCGATGCGCCCGCAAGGCCGAACCTTCCCCGTGGTGGTGGTGGTCTGCGGCTTGCTCACCTACTTCGTGTTCAACCTGGCCAACGACGACTTCGACTCCTACTACCGCACCGTCGGCACTCACGTGGCCAAGCTGCGCTCGGGCACTCCCGAGGAGCAGCAGGCGGCGGTGGCCCAGCTCTCGATCCGTCGCGGTCCCCACGTGATGCCGGCATTGATCCAGGCGCTCCACGGCGAGGGCCCCGCGGCACCATGGGCGGCCTGGGCCCTCGGCCGCTTCCACGACCTGCCCACGCGACACCCCGTGGTCACGCCGCTGGTCGGGGCCATGCGCTCGAGCAATCCGGCCGTGCGCCGCGAGGCCCTGGTGGCGCTCGGCCGCCTTCAGCACCGGCCCGCCGCGTCCGCCATCCACGAGGAGATCCGCGCCCAGCTCGCGGCCGGGCAGACCGTCGATCCGCGGCTCATGTACGCCCTGGGCAGCATCCAGGTGCTGTCCTCGGTGCCCTTGCTCGAAGAGCTGCTCCACGGGGCCGACGAGGAGACTCAGCGCCTGGCCGCCTGGGCCCTGGCCCAGCACCGCGATCAGCGAGGCGGACGCGCGGTGGTGGAGGTGCTCGAGAAGCGCCTGCCCTCGGCCTCGCTGCCGGTCCGCTGCGCGATCGTGCACGGGCTGGGCATCCTCGCCGACGAGCGCTCCAACTTCGCGCTGATGCAGGCCTACGACGACGCCACCCCCGACGAGCTGGGAACGCTGTGCGATCGCATCACGATCCACTTCCGGCCCGACGGCGGTGACGACACCGCGCTGCTGCTCCGCCCCGAGCGCAAGCTGGGCATGAAGGTCGTCCTCGCCATGGGTCAGATGCGCGCCACCTCGGCCGACGTGCGCGCTGCGGTGGAGCCCTGGATCATCGAGGTGGCGGCCAACGCCCCGCTGCCCGAGATCCGCGAGGGGGGCCAGTCGCTGCTGGCGGGGATCCGAGGCCAGCGCGACGATGCCAAGGCCAAGAGCGTGGATCAGGCCCTGGGCCTGGAAGAAGGCCCGTGAAAACCGTTTTCGCGTGACGTCGGCGCCTCGGGCTCGCGCAAACGGCCGGGCCCGACGGGCCACGGGGGAAAGCTGCTATCGTGGCGCCGTGGAGATCCTGGCCCGAGGCACGCCCCTCGACACGGAAGACATCCTCGCCCCCGGGGCTCGACCCGGAACGCCGATCGTCATCGAGCGCGGCCTGGGAGAGTGCCCTCATGGGTTCTGGTACGAGGCTCGCCAGGAGGAAGTCCCCCTCCTGGTCACGGTGCTCGATCCCATCTTGGTGGCCCAGCCCGACGTGCGCGCCCAGCTTGCCCGCGACATCGAGCGCGGCCGACACGTCGCCCACCGCAACCTGCTGCCGTGCTTCGGCATGGGCACCGCCGGGGTCAAGGCCCTCATCGCCGAGGCCTGGCCAGGCGGCGGCACCGTGCGGGAATTCGCGCGGCACCGACGCGAGTACGGTCAGCCGATCGACCTCGAGTCCGCCTACATCCTCATCGCCCACGTCTGCAACGGCCTGGTCGCGCTGCACGAGCAGCTGGTGCACGGCTACGTCACCGCCGACACCGTGCAGGTCTCCGACGAGGGGCGCGTGCTGCTGGGTGCGGTGGGCCTGGGCAGCATCCTGCCCCGCAGCCGCGGCTTTCGCCGGTTCCGCGCGGGGGGCCTGCTGCCCAACGTCCCCCCCGAGCAGGTCGCGGTGCCTCCCGCGATGACGATGGCCACCGACGTCTTCGCCGTGGCCGCCCTCTTCGTCGAGCTCATCACCGGCAACCCCCTGGCCGACGCCGGCCAGCCGCTGCGCGACCTGGATCTGCACGTCTCCGACGAGCTGCTCGCCTGTCTCGAACGCGCCACCGATCCCGATCCCGACCAACGACCGCCCGACATCGGGGAGCTCAAGGCCGAGCTCGCCCAGGCGCTTCGGGCCGAGGGGATCCAAACCACGACCCGGCCCCCCGGCAACCTCGACCTCGGGCTCGGCGCCTCCATGGCGGCCGCCCATGCCGAACCCGAAATCGAGGACAACATGGACGACTGGGAGATGAAGAGCGAGGTCGGTCCGCTGCCCGACCCCCCGCCTCCCCCGGATCATCCCGGCGCCCCGCCCCCCCCCGAGTATGGCGGTCCGCCGGCCCATCCCTACGCGGACCCCATGGGAGCGCCCGGGTATCCGCCACCGCCGGGCTACCCGCCCTATCCCCCGCCGCCCGGCTATCCCCCGTATCCGTCACCGCACGGCTATCCGCCCGAGGGCGGCGCCGGTGGCTATCCCTACCCCCCTCCGGGCTACCCGCCCTATCCTCCGCACGGCTATCCGCTCTATCCGCCGCCCGGCTACCCACCCTACCCGCCGCCCGGCTATCCGTCCTATCCGCCGCCGCCCGGCTACGGGCCCCAGCCTCCCCCCGCCGAGCCACAGGGAGGCACGCCCCCACCGCGCCCCGGGGCCGATCGCGGCGGGTTCGATCCAGACGCCGCGCGGCGCCAAATGGACGAGCTCGATCGGGCCACCCGTCGGATTGCGGGCATCGATGCCGACTCGGCGGTCCGCGAGTACACCGAGCACGTGGGTGATGGCGACAGCCGCTTCGACGTCGACGACGATCTCGAGGGCGACGAGCGCAGCTCGTCGTCGATGCTCAACCTCGAGGTCGATGCCTACGCGGATGCAGCCCAGCGCCTGGCAACGCTCGATGGCGTGGAGGACACCGGTACGGCGGACTCGCGCGAGCCCAGCGAGAGCGGCCCCTACTTCGGTAGCTTCTCCGACGATGCCGAGGACGAGGAACCCCCCGAGGACGACGCCGACAGCCGCTTCGTCGTCCTGCGCAGCAGCAAGGAGTATGGGCCCTACACGGTCCAGTCGCTGAGCCAGATGATCCGCACCGGGCAGATCAAGAGCGTCGACGTGGTCCGCAGCCAGACCACGGGGCGCGAGTCGATGGTGGTCGACGTGCCCATCTTGCGGCCCGCCTGCGAGGATCGACGCAACCGCGAGGACATCGAGGCGCGCAGGCCCGGGGGGCAGGCGGCCGCCGCTCGCCCCGCCCGTCCCGACGCCCACAAGACGCCCGAGCCCGGCGACGACGCCAAGTCCAAGTCGTGGTGGAAGCGGTGGCGCAAGTGAGCCCGGGGCGGCGAGTCTCCCGCCTCGGCCTGCTCGCAATCCTCGGCGCCGGCGTGCTCGCCCCGTCTCCCGCCGCCGCCGAGCCTCTCACGCGATGGCCCACGTGGCCGACCGAGGTCGAGCGGATCGCCACCGCCTTCATCCGAGACATGGCAGGCAAGCCGATCGCCAACGAGCGCGAGCGCCTCGCCGCCGTCCATGAGCTCGATCGCTTGGCCACGGGAGCCATCCTCGGACCGCTGCTCACCGCGCTCGACGATCTCTCCCCGCAGGTGCGCCGCGAGGCCCTGCGCATGTGCTTCGAGCGCGAGGTCGTGGCCTGCATCCCCAGCGCCGCAAACCTGTGGTCCGACGGCGGCGAGCCCACCGTGCGCGTGGCCGCGCTCAAGGTCCTGGCGCTCGACCCCGACCCCAGTCGCGCCGCCATCATCATCGAGGCCCTGCGCGACCCCTCCGAGATCATCCGCGCGCAGGCGGCCGACTTCCTCGGCTCGGCCCCCATGCCCCCCGACGTCCGCAAGCGAGCCCGCACCGCGCTGTTGTCCAAGCTCGCGGACGTGTCCGTGGTGGTGCGTCGTCGGGCCGTGCTGAGCCTGGGCCTGCTCGGACCCGGCGAGGGCACGCTGTCGATTGCACGGCTGCTCGAGGATCCCGAGCCCTCCGTGCAGGCCTCCGCCGCCGAGGCGCTGGGGCACTGGCGCGACCCCACTGCGGTTCCGGCCCTGCGCCGTGCGCTGGGCCTGCCCCACGAGCCTCCCGTGGCCCAGGCCATCGTCGAAGCGCTCGCCGTGCTCCCCGATGACTCGGTCGAGGACGACCTGCTGGTCCTGCTCGACGATCCCCTGCCCGGCCTCGACGAGACGCGCGTTGCCATGGCGATCGGACGGCGTCCCGAGCCGAGCGACGCGATCGTCTCGGGCTTGATCGCACGCCTCGACGAGCCCGCCCGACGCGAGGCCGCGCTGCTGGCCCTCTTGTTGCTCGGCGAGGATGCTCGCGCCGGCCTCGAGGCAGCCCGGGCCCGCGGCCTCGCGCCGGCCATCGACACCGAGGTGCAGCGCCTGCTCGGGGCGCTCGAGCCCAGTGTCGTCTCCACCTCCACGGAGACCTGGCCGTCACCCGAGGATCGATCGGCATGGCGTGCCCGGCTCGACCATGGCGACGACTACGGTCGACGTCAGGCCGCGTGGACGCTGGCCACGCTCGACCCGGACTGGCGCGTCCCCGCGGCGCTCGCCGCCCTCGCCGCTCCCGGGCCGTTGGTCGGCCGATGGCCCTGGGCACTGGTGCTGGCCGCCAGTCCTTCGTCATGGTCCTCCGAGCACGACACGACGGCCCGCGCACGCCTCGAGGGCTGGGCGCGCGAAGCGAGCGCGAGCCCCAGCGAGCGATGCCTGGCCCTCGCCGCGCTCGGCGCCGCCGCACCCGAGCACGGGCGCCGCAGCGAGCCACCGTGGGCCGATCTCGCCGAGGATCCCGAGCCCCGCGTACGGGCCTGCGTCGCCCTCGCGCTCGGGCGCCAGGGCGAGCCCTCGCGCCTCGCTGGACTCCTCGTCGACGACCGGGCCCGCGTGCGAGCCTCGGCGGCGCTGGGCCTCTCGCAGGTCGATCCGAAGCGGATCCATCGAGCCACCCGAGCCCGGCTGCAGCTCTTGGCCTCGACCGATCCCGAATCGGCCGTGCGCGCCGCCGCGACCCATGCCCTGGCGGTGAGCGCAGAGCCCATCGACGCGCGATCCACTGCGCCCGGCTGGTTCCTGCGCCGGATCGAGCCCTACCCCTGGCGAGATCCGCCGCTGTGGATCGAGGTGGAGGTGGAGGCAAGCGCCACGGCGCCGCGCTCGCGACGGCTGTGGGTGCCGGCGGAAGGCAGCGGACCATGGCGCTGGGCCCTCGTCCCCGGCCTTCACCAGGCCCGTACGGCCGACACCCGAGCGTCCGAGATCGCACTCCAAGACCCGATGGCAGACCTTTGACCCAGGCTTCGAGGGGTTTGCGATCATCCGTTGCAATGTGGCTGGCGTTTGCAACCGGCCGTGGCTGGCATGCGGCTCGGATTCGGCAACCCATTGGAATTCAATCGTTTTTCACCTGGCCACGGACTTGCTCAATCAGCGGGTCATGACCACCACCGCCGAGTTCTCCGCGCTCGTTGCCCCTCACATGCCCCGCCTGTTCCGGCTTGGCATGCGACTGACCCGGCAGCCCAGTGAGGCCTCCGATCTGGTGCAGGAGGCTCTGTGTCGGGCCTGGGCCAACTGGGCTCGCTTCGAGGACGGCGGCAACGTGGGCGCCTATCTCGCCCGCATCGTGGTCAACACCTTCATCTCCCGTCACCGACATGCGCGCGTGGTCAATGCCGCCGCCGCACGCTGCGATCTGGTCGACCACTTGTTCGACCGAGGCCGCATGCAGGAGGCCCGCGCCCCCGAGCGCGCCTGGACCTCTTCGCTGCTGTCCGATGAGATCCACGACGCGCTCGATGCCCTGCCCGAGCACTACCGCGAGGTCGTGGAGCTGGTGGATCTGCAGGGCAGCGCCTACAAGGAGGCCGCGCAGGCCCTCGACATCCCGCTCGGCACGGTGATGAGCCGCTTGCATCGCGCGCGGCGGTTGATGCGAGATCGGCTGAGCCAGTACGCGGCGAGCCTGGGCTACGGCAGTGGCGAGCTGTGTGCCGTCGCGGCTTGACGCGGTGTCGGCCTCGCGGCAGGGTTCGCGACGCCACTCGTGAACGCGCTTCGCTCCACGCTGCTCGTCGTCTCGCTCCTGCCGACCTTGTTGGTAGGGTCCGGCTGTCAGGGCAAGGGTGACGAGGCGGCGGGAGGACCATCGGGAGCCTCGGCCATCGGCCAGCCCGCCCCCACGCTCGCGGCTCGCACCATCGACGGCGAGCCCGTGGCCTTGTCGGACTTTCGTGGGCAGGTGGTGCTGGTCAACATCTGGGCCACGTGGTGCAAGCCATGCACCAAGGAGCTGCCCGAGCTCGCCCGCTTGCAGCGCGAGCTGTCCGCCCAGGGGTTCACCGTGCTCGGGGTCAGCATCGACAAGCGGCAGATGCTGCCCCGCGTGCGCTCGATGGTGACGGCGTACCAGCTCGGGTATCCGGTGCTGTTCGATCCCGAGAGCCGAGCCGTGAACGACTGGAACGTTCGCGGCTACCCCACCACGGTGCTGGTGGGGCGCGACGGGACGATCCGCTGGCGACGCGACGGCATGATCCACCCCAACGACCCGGAGCTGTCCAAGCAGCTCGAGACCGCACTGGCCCAGCCAACACCGCAAGCCGAGCACCAGCCGTAGAACACCCCGCTTGCCTACCGCTGACCGCGGGGCGCCCTACCACCAACCTACGCTGCACCTCGACCACGCCCCTTACGGGGGCGACCTGGGTGCTCGCTCGCCTACCGCTGGCTGCGGGGCGCCCTACCACCAACCTACGCTGCACCTCGACCACGCCCCCTACGGGGATCTGGGTGCTCGCTTGCCTACCGCTGACCTCGGGGGCGCCCTACCACCAACCTACGCTGCACCTCGACCACGCCCCCTACGGGGGCGACCTGGGTGCTCGCTTGCCTACCGCTGACCGCGGGGCGCCCTACCACCAACCTACGCTGCACCTCGACTACGCCCCCTACGGGGGCGACCTGGGTGCTCGCTTGCCTACCGCTGACCGCGGGGGGCCAAACTAAGTCGCCTCGGCCACGGGGAAGCTGCCCGGACGTACCGCCTCGTCCTTCTTGGCCGCGTCCTTGTCCTTGGCCTCGCCCGCGGCGGGCTCGGCCGCCTTGGCCGGTGTGGCCTCGGGCAGCGGCGGCAGCGGGCGACCCTCGATGGCCGCCTTGACCTCCTCGAGCCCCAGGGCCTCGCGCTCGATCAGCGCCACCGCCAGCCGCTCGAGCGCGTCGGAGTGGGTGGTGAGGATGTCCCGTGCGCGGTTGTACTGGCTGATCACGATCTCGTGGACCTCGCGATCGATCGCCTGCGCGGTGGACTCGGAGTAGGCCTTGGGGCGCGCAATGTCGCGGCCCAGGAACGGCTCGCTGTCGTTCTTGTTGTAGGCGATGGGCCCGAGCTTGTCGCTCATGCCCCACTCGCACACCATCTTGCGCGCCAGCGTGGTCGCCACCTCGATGTCGTTGCCGGCCCCCGTGGTCTGCTGACCGTCGAGCGCGAGCTCCTCGGCGATCCGACCGCCCATCAGGATTGCGATGCGAGCCTCGGCGTAGCGCCGGTCGAGGTTGTGCCGGTCTTCCTCGGGCAGCTGCTGGGTGACCCCGAGCGCCTGGCCGCGCGGGATGATGGTGACCTTGTGGATCGGGTCCACGTGGCGCTCGGGCAGCTTCATGGCGACCAGGGTGTGCCCGGCCTCGTGCCATGCGGTGGTGCGCTTCTCCTCCTCGGAGATGATCACGCTCTTGCGCTCGGCGCCCATCAGGACCTTGTCCTTGGCGCGCTCGAAGTCCGACAGGCCCACGCGATCGCGCCCGCGACGGGCGGCCATCAGCGCGGCCTCGTTGACCAGGTTCTCGAGGTCGGCCCCCGAGAACCCCGGGGTGCCGCGCGCGATGATCGACAGGTCCACGTCGTCCTCGATGGGCACCTTGCGGACGTGGACCTTGAGGATCATCTCGCGGCCGCGCACGTCGGGCAGGCCCACGACGATGCGCCGGTCGAAGCGGCCGGGCCGCAAGAGCGCCGGGTCGAGCACGTCGGGGCGGTTGGTGGCGGCCACCAGGATCACGCCGTCGTTGCTCTCGAAGCCGTCCATCTCCACGAGCAGCTGGTTCAGGGTCTGCTCGCGCTCGTCGTGCCCACCGCCGAGGCCCGCGCCGCGGTGGCGCCCCACGGCGTCGATCTCGTCGATGAAGATGATGCAGGGCGCGTTCTTCTTGCCCTGCTCGAACAGGTCGCGCACGCGGCTGGCCCCCACGCCCACGAACATCTCCACGAAGTCCGAGCCGCTGATGCTGAAGAACGAGACCCCGGCCTCACCGGCGATCGCACGCGCCAGCAGCGTCTTGCCGGTCCCGGGCGGGCCCATCAGCAGCACGCCCTTGGGGATCCGCCCGCCCACCCGCATGTACTTTCGGGTGTCGCGCAGGAAGTCGATGATCTCCTCGACCTCCTCGCGCGCCTCGTCGATGCCAGCGACGTCCTTGAAGGTGACCTTGCCCTGGTGCTCGGTCAGCAGCCGCGCGCGTGCCTTGCCAAAGCTCATCGCCTTGCCGCCGCCCGCCTGCATCTGCCGCATGAACATCACCATGATGATCACGATGAGGATCATGGGCAGCCACATGATCGCGAACTGCAGGATCGAGCTGTCCTCCTCGGGCTCGACGCGGTAGTCGATCCCGTTGGCGTCGAGCTTGGTGTAGAGCTCCTCGGTGACGGGACCGGTGACCTCGTAGGTCTTGTCGTCGAGCTTGTAGTCGATGTCCACGTGCCCGGGGTGCACCTCCACGTTCAGCGTGGTGTCCTTGAGCGTGTGGATCTGCCGGATGAACTGGGCGTAGCTTATCTGGGTGGTCTGCTGGCTCGAGTTGAAGAGGTTGGCCAGGGCCAACACCGCCACGATGAGGCCCAACCAGACCAGAAGCGTCTTCGTTTGCTGTTTCACGCGCGTTTACCGGCAGCGGGCAGCATAGCCCTTTGGTCACGGGGGGGTCAATGGTTGGGGGCGCGAGTCGCGGACTTCCGATCGAGCCCAGCTTGGGTTGGGGCGTGGGTTGGGGCCTGGGTTGGGAGGTCTTCGGTCCAAAGCTCTCCGTGAGCGACGTACAGGCGAAGATGCGGGTGGAGATCCCAGGCACGCCGAGGGCCCGGACGCGCGAGCGCGTCGTCGATGGACGCAAGGGTCGCCGCGCCAAGGGCATCGTCGGGAGCCCCCGCGGCCCCGCACACACGACGAACCAGTCGCGTGCGCACGGCGGAGGGCAGCGCCTCCATTCCTTCGGTCGACCAGCGCGGGCCCGAGGTTACGGTGTCCGAGGTCGAGGCGCCCGAGGTCGAGGCGGCCTCGTCGTCGCACGGGCGCGGGCTCGCCCCTTCGGATCGTGCGTCGTCCGCACGAGGCTCGCGCCGCCGAAGCCGCAGCTCGTGGTCGACCCAGGCCTGCAGGGCCTCCTCGGCCGCGCGCGCGTGGGCAGCCGCACGCGCGAACGCTTGCTCGACCTGGGGATTGAGCTGGTGCAGTACCGGGAGCAGCTCGTGCCGCACGCGGACCCGCGGGTGCTCGCGCAGGAGGTTGGTCGGATCGTCGACGAACGGGAGCTGGAGGCGCATGGCCAGCTCGCGGGTCTGAGGGCGAGAGAGTGACAGCAGCGGCCGCACCCATCCTCCCCTCGCGCCGGATCCGTCCGGGGGCTCGTTTGGTCGTGAGTCCCCCCATGGATCGTGCTCGGCCATCGCGGCCAGTCCCGGAAGGCCCGCACCGCGGGCGAGGTGCAGCAGCATGGTCTCGGCCTGATCGGTCGCGGTATGGCCCAGCGCGACGAACGACGCTCCCGCCGCACGGGCCTGCTCGCGCAGCGCAGCGCGGCGGGCCGCTCGCGCCCGGGCGGGCAGGCCCGCGCCGTCGGACAGCGTCAGGCGGTCGACCGTGCTGGGCAGCCCCATCGAGTCGGCGAGCCGCCCGACCAGCGCGGCTTCGTCGGCCGACTCCGGGCGCAGGCCGTGATCGACGTGGCCCACCGACAAGCGAAGGCCCTCCGAGGGAGCGAGCAGGTGGAGCAGGCCGAGCAGCACGACCGAGTCCGGGCCGCCCGAGCATGCGACGTGGATCCCGATGACGGCGCCGCCCGGCTCGGACCCGCGAAGCGAGCGCACGGCGGCCAGTCGGCGGCGGCAGGAGCCGAGCGCATGGGCGATGCTCGGATGACGAGGTGGCACGGTTGGCCCCCGTACGATAGTACCTCACGCTGCGTGACCGCCCGAACGCCCGAGCAACCGTCCCCCCGGGTCCTCGATCCCGACGACCTGCGCGCCATCGACGACGACCCGCTGGCCCTCGACACGCGCGACGATCGGCCCGTGCTGATCCCCGCCCTGC
Source organism: Paraliomyxa miuraensis (assembly GCF_026337845.1). GTDB lineage: Bacteria > Myxococcota_A > Polyangia > Nannocystales > Nannocystaceae > Paraliomyxa > Paraliomyxa miuraensis. The sequence goes on from NZ_JAOVZF010000160.1 coordinate 127,471, forward strand.
CCGTTCCCGTGTTCGTGCGCGCGGCCCGGCGCCTGCGCGACGAGAAGCGGCTCGACGTGCTGCTGCCCTACGCCACCGCCGAGCAGCTGTCGAGCCTGCTCGACCTCGACGGCTGGGTGCGCGACCGCATCGACATCCGCCGCGCCCGGCTGTGGCTGCACGCGATCGCCGAGCACAGCCCCGCCGACGGTCCCCGCGGGACGCTGGCGGATCTCGTCTACGCGATGGATCCCGAGCTGTGGACGGTGGCGCTGGCGGCCGGGACGGTGGTGGCGGATCTGCCCGAGGGCCAGGACGACGCGATCGATCGCATCACGGCCGAGCTCGGCTCGCTGCGCACGTGGGAGACTCCCGACGGCTTCTTCGTGGTGGGAGTACCCGACGACGAGCTGGGGCTGCGCACGCTGCAGACGATCCACCGCGTCTACGAGGACGACCTGGCGGAAGGGCGCAAGCTGTGCTTGTCGATCCAGTCGCTCTTGCCCGCAGAGGCCGAGGAGGAGCTGCTGCGCTTCCGCAACGGGCGCCTGGCCGATCTGGGGTTCGTGGAGTGGGAGGAGGCGATGAAGCTGCTACGCCCGCTCGATCATCGGGTCGCGGCCGAGCACGAGGCGCTGGACTTCAGCCACCTTCGGCACGCGCAGGGGCTCGAGCATACGGTGCGCTGGAGCGGGCCCGAGCTGCTGCGGCAGGTGATGGGGCGGCTGGCATTCGACGAGCACGGGGTGCGCTCCCGAGAATTCCTGCTGCTGGTCAACGAGGTGACCTCGGCGCAGCGCTTCGATCCCGGCGACGAGGTGCTGCAGCAGCGGGCGATCGACCAGACCCAGGGCACGCTGGCGCTGGGTCTCGAGCTGCTCGGCCGCACCACGCCCTCGGGCATGGAGGTGCAGGCCTACCTCGCGCAGCGCGTGGCCGCGATCGGGCTGCGCCTGACGTTTCGGGTGGGCTACGGCGCCCTCGACAAGGTCCGAGCCGCGGCGCGGCTGCTCGTTCGCGGCGGCCCGGTGTCGCTCGCCGGCCCTGGCTCGCTGCTCGATCGACCCTGGGGCCCGGCGGTGGCGGCCCTTGGCGGCTTGATGCCGGAGCTTCCGCTGGACCGTCCCGAGGCCGCGCGCTCGCACGGGGGTGGCGGCAAGGGCACCCGTCCCTTGCGAAGCCTGGAGGACGTGGCCAGGGCCACCTTGCTGGTCGCGCAGGCCAGCGCGCTGGTCCAGCTGTGCTTTGGCGGCTATGGCGTCGATCCGGCGTGGCTGGGACGCGTGGACGATGCCGGTCGCGTGACGCTGGGCGATCTGGTGCGTACGGCGATCGTGCACGCCCACCTGCCGGGGTCGACCTCGGCCTTGGCCCCGCTGACCCCCGATGATCTGGCGTGGGCCCGCGCGAACTTGCTGACCCCCGATGACTTGGTCGACGCGGTGCGGCGCGACTTCGCCGAGCGCTGCGCCGACCTTGGGATCGGCGAGCACCAGCAGGCGCTGGCGGAGAACCTGCTGCTGCGCCTGCGCATGGAGCTGCTCGCACTCGAGGACGACGCCGAGGGCAAGCCGGATCTACGGCGGGTGGGCGGGATACTGACGATCCAGCACGTGAGCCTGTGGCTGGGCATGCGGCACGGAGAGCCGCGGAACTGAGCGGGACACGGCCTCAGTCGTCGCCCTCGATGCGCGCGAGCGCCTGTCGGGCCGCGGCGCGCTCGGCTTGCTTGAGGCTGCGGCCCTGCCCTTGCCCGAGCACCTCGACGCGACCATCGGAGAAGCGCAGCTCCACCTGGGCGGTCCAGCGAGGATCGTCGGGCGGCGGGGGCTCGCCCACGCGCGCGTAGGTTGGCGTGACCCGGAACCGACCCTGCGCCCAGTGCTGCAGGCGCGACTTGGGATCGACCCCGTGATGGGGCGCGAGCGTGGCCACTCGTGGGCCCAAGAGGCGGCCGTAGACCACTGCGGCCGCTTCGAGCGGCGAGCGGCCGGCCTCGCGCGCATCGAGGAACACGGCGCCGAGCACCGCCTCGACCGCATCCGCCAGCGTGCTGGGGTGATCTCGACCGCCGCGCTTGAGATCACCGCGACCGAGGTAGAGCCACTCGCCGAGCTGCTGCTCCTGCGCCGCGGCGGCTAGGCTGCTCTCCGACACCAGAGCCGCACGCAGCCGGGTCAGCTCGCCCTCGGCCAGATCGGGGAAGCGCCGCCATAGCGCATCGGCGGTCAGGAGACCCAGCACCGCGTCGCCGAGGAACTCGAGGCAGGCGTTGCTGGGCCAGCCCGCGCCGCGGTGCTCGTTGGCCCACGAGCCCAGCGTGAGCGCCACCCGCAGGAGCGCCGGTCGTTCGAACGCATAGCCCAGCTGCTGCTGCAGACCACGTAGCCCCCCCTCACCGGGCGGGTGGGTGTCGTCGTCGACCGGCTCCTCGGCGTCGGGGAGGTCGAGCAAGACCTTGGGGAGGCGGATCATGGGACCGGGGTTCTCGGACGTTGCACCCTCGCGATGCCGCGCCGCGTGGTCGCAAGTATAACGCCGCGCGCCCCAGCCCTCGACGACGAGATGGACTCCACCGACGCGTGATCGCCCACGACCCACGGCAACCGGGCATCGAGGCATGCCCGCGCAGATCGAAGGGCGAGCGCTCCATGAGCATCAAGCAAACCATCCTGGGGCGCGCAGCTGAACCTGGTAGTCGTCGTCGAGCCATGGCTTGCGCTTGCGCAGCAGCGCCAGCAGCTCGGTGCGGCCGTCGGCTTGCAGCAGGATCTCACCCGGCACCAGGAATCGCATGCGGTGCTCGGGAAACAGCGGCTCGTTCGCCTCCCGCAGCGCCTCGATGAACGCGTCGTAGGCGACGCCGTCGATCGCCAGCCGATAGAGACACCATCGACCGTCGCGCAGCCCGATCTGGGCGGTCGGCCCCGCCGGTCCGCCAGTGGACAGCGGCAGCCGACGCTCGACGTCGGGATCGGCGAGCATGTCGATGATCTGCTGGAGGCTCGGCGCTGCGTAGGGGGCCATCGGTGATCAATAGCCCGTTCACGCCGGCGCCACTCTGGAATTCGCCCGTCGCTCGTCTACGGCGCGAGTACGTCGTCGAGAGACGGCTCGGAGAGCACTCGCTCGGCCCATGCGTCGAGCTGTTCGGACGTCGCAGCGTCCACCCGCGCCAGCACGGGCTGTGGCAGCGGACCAAAGCGCTTGATCAGCTGCTGCAGCAGGAGCGCCGCCTTCCCCTTGGTCCGGCCCTCGTCCCAGCCCTGGTTCCACCCCGTCTGTGTGGCCCTCTCGAGGTTGGCTCGGAGCTCGATCTCGTAGAGCCGGAGATCGTCCTCCCGCCGCTGGGCCCGACGGCGGGCCTCGGGATCCCGTGAGAGTGCTTCGAGGGTTTGCTTGGCCAGGGCCATCATCGGATCCTCTGCAGCGAGGCGCTCGAGCTCGACGGGATCGTCGTAGCGCGTGAAGAACCGCGCCCATCGCTCGACCACCGCATCATAGCCGCTCGCCTCGCTCGTCGACAGCGCCTGGCGCTGCGGCGCACCGAGCTGCAAGAGGTGGATCGACAGCTCCTCGCCGAACGATGTGCGGCTGTCGCGCTCACCCGCTTCGAACACCACGTGGAGCCGGTTCAGCGAAGGAAACAGCGGCTCGAGCAACCACGCGATCACCACCGTGGGTCGCAGCTGGGGTCACGGACGCGCAGGCCCGACCTCCGCGATCCAGCCCCCACCCCGCACGCGATCGCCGTCGTAGAACACCGCCGCTTGCCCGGGCGCGGCCGCGAACACCGGCTCGTCGAGTTCCACGATCGCCCACCCGTCCTCCACGTGCACGCGGCCGGGCACGGGCGGGCTACGGTGCCGTAGCTGCACCAACGACCGCATCGACTCCCCCGACGCGGGAAGATCGAGATCCTGTAGCTCGTGCACCACGATCCGCCGCGCCGCCGCCCCTTCCGGCGTACCCACCACCACCGTGCGACTGTGCGGCAGCACGCGCAGCACGTAGCGCTTCTCGGTTCCGCGCACGGCAAACCCGCGACGCTGGCCGATGGTCACGCGATGGATCCCCTGATGCTCGCCGATCTCCTGCCCGTGCTCGTCGACCACCGGGCCCGGCAGCAGCCCCTCGGTGGACAACCCCAGCGCCGCCGCGCGCCGCTCGACCACCGCGCCATGGTCCCCACCCGGCACGAAGCACAGCTCCTGGCTGTCGGGTGCGAGCGCGTTGGGCAGCCCCCGAGCGGCCGCCTCCACCCGCACCTGCTCCTTGGTGCTCCCGCCCAGGGGAAACCACACCCACGAGAGCGTCTGCCGGCCCATCGCGAACAGGAAGTAGCTCTGGTCCTTGCGCGGATCCACGCCGCGCAAGAGGGCGCCGTCCTCGATGCGCGCGTAGTGCCCCGTGACCAGCGCCTCGGCCCGAAGCGCCCGCGCCCGCGCGAGCAGCGGCCCGAACTTGATGTGCTGGTTGCAGCGCGTGCAGGGGTTGGGCGTGCGGCCGGCCACGTAGTCGCGCACGAACGGATCGATGACCTCGGCCTCGAAGCGCGCGCGCTCGTCGACCACGTAGTGCGGGATGCCCAGCGCCGCGCAGGCTCGTCGCGCCATGTCGACCTCGGCCGGGGAGCAGCACGTGCCTCCGCGGCCGCGTCGCTCGCCCCCCTCATCACCGGACGCGTCGTAGAGCCGCATGGTCAGCCCCACCACCTCGTGCCCCGCCTCGACCATGCGCGCCGCCGCCATCGACGAGTCGACGCCGCCCGACATGGCCACCACCACCCGTGACTTGCGATCGACTCGGCCACTCATGATGCGTCCGTCTCCTTCGATGCCGCGTGGCGAATCCGGGGCACTGCGTCGGTCAGTGCGGCCAGCACCGCGTCGATCTCGGCCTCCGTGGTCGAGGCCGAGATCGACAGCCGTACCGCTTCGAGGGCGCGCTGCGGCGACTGTCCCAGCGCCCGCAGCACGGGTGAGGCCTGCAGCACACCGCTGCTGCACGCGGCTCCCGTGGACACCGCGATTCCCTCCAGATCGAGCGCCATCATCACCAGCTCGCCCGCGCAGCCCTCGAACGCCACATTGAGGGTGTTGCCCACGTGGTGCTCGAGATCGCCGTGGATCCGGGCCCCCAACCGGGCGCACAGACCCTGCAGCAGCTGCGCGCGCCGGGCCACCATGGTCGCCCGGCGGCTGGGCTGCTCGGCCACGGCGAGCTCGACCGCCACGCCCAGGCCATGGATCGCCCACAGGCCCTCGGTTCCGCCCCGACGCCCCCGCTCTTGCTGGCCTCCGCACAGCATCGGCTCGACCCGCAGATTGCGATGGTGCACCAACGCCCCCGAGCCGACCGGTCCGCCGATCTTGTGCCCGGAGATGCTCACCAGATCCACCCCCCACTCGGTCAGCGACACGGGGACCTTGCCCAGGGCCTGGACCGCATCCACGTGGATCAGCACCTGCGGGCGCACGGCCCGAAGCGCCGCGGAGAACGCCGCGACGTCGTAGGCATTGCCCAGCTCGTGGTTGGCGGCCGCCAGCGAGCACAGCCCCAGCTCGGGCCGATCGCGCAGGCGCTGCGCCAGGTCGTCGGGGTCGATGCGACCCTGCGCGTCCACCGAGACCCGCTCCACGGGGAACCCCTCGCGCTCGAGCCGGGCCACCGCGGCCCCCACCGCGGGGTGCTCGAGCGGCGAGGTGAGCACCCCGCACGGGCGCCCCTGCTCCCGCAGAGCCCGCGCCGCGCCCAGCACGGCCAGGTTGTCGGCCTCCGTCCCCCCGGACGTGAACGTCACCCCCAGCGGCTCGGTGTGCAAGGCCGCCGCCACCCGCCGCCGGGCCGCCTCGATCACCTCCCGGGCCGCTCGCCCACGCCCATGGGGGCTCGAGGGGTTGCCCAGGTCGTCCCGGGCCCAAAGCTCCACCATCGCGGCCCGTACCCGGGGATCGAGCGGGGTGGTCGCGTTGTGGTCCAGATCGATCACTGGCCGGCCATATAGCACGTCGATCCCACGGAAAATTGACGGGAGGCGCGCGCCCGAGGAATGATCGCCCGACCTTGAGCAACCTGGTCATCATGCTGCAGCGGGCGGGCCTGCTCCCCGACGACGCTGCCACGCAGATCCGCGAGTTCGCCTATGCCAACAAGGTCCCCCTCGCGGAGGTGCTCGTCGATCGTGGCTTTGCCACCGAGGACGACCTGGTCAAGTTCCTCCAGAGCAAGCTGATGATCCCCGAGGTCGAGGCCGACCTCCTCGGCGAGCTCGAGCGCGAGACCCTGCGTCACCTGCCCGCCGAGCTGGCCTGGTATCACGAGGTGCTGCCCGTCTCGGTGGACGACGTGGGCAACCTGACGCTGGCCATGGCCGACCCCACCGACCTTCGGGCCGTGGATGCCGTGATCGGCCACACGGGTGCCTACCTGGTGCGAGCGGTGGCGCCGCTGACCGCGTTGCGCCGAGCCCTCGAGCGCTACTACGGACCGCGACCGGATCCCGAGGAACTCCGCACGAGGCTCTTCGGCGAGCCCGAGCCCGAGGCCGACGAGTCCGAGACCGACGAGTCCGAGGCCGACGAGTCCGAGACCGACGAGTCCGAGACCGACGAGTCCGAGACCGACGAGTCCGAGACCGACGAGTCCGAGACCGACGAGTCCGAGGCCGACGAGTCCCTGCCTCCGACCGCCTTCGCCGAGCCGACGCCCCCGGGCACCCCACCCGTTCGACGGCCGGTCGTCACTCCCGTGGCCCTCGAGGAGCCGGTCATTCCGCTGTCTCCCACCGCATTCGCACGGGTCCTGCCCCGGCTGGTCGCGGCGGCCAACCGCGACGAGATCACGCACGTGCTGCTCGACTTCCTCGCCGAGGGATTCTCGCGCGTCATCATGTTCGTGCACCTGCAGCAACAGCTGCGGGGCCGCGATGCCCGTGGTGACGATCTGCTGCTCGAGGCGATCACCCAGGTCCGCATCCCCACCACGGGGCCGTCGCTGTTCCGCGACGTGATCGAGCGAGGCGGGCCCCACTTCGGTCCGTGGCGCTCCGACACCAAGATCAACGCCGCGTTCGGCCAGGCCATGGGTGGGATCCGGGGCAACGTGCTGCTCCTGCCGGTCAAGCTGCGCGAGCGGGTCCCCGTGGTGGTGTACGCCGCCGGCACCCACCATCCGGTCGACCCGCGCTCGCTGCACGAGCTGGTCGAGGGGGTCAGCGGCGCGCTCGAGCGCCTCATCTTCCGGCGCAAGTCGCTGACCGACGCGCCGCAGCAGGACTGACTGACTAACTAATAGACCGGCTGCCCCAGCCGCGCGCAGTGGCCCAGGTGCGCCTTGAGGTACTTGCTGGGCAGCTCTCGCGCGAGCTGGCCGCCCAGGCGCGCCGAGATCGCCACCAGCCGATCGAGGTCGACCCCGGTCTCGACCCCCATGCCCTGCAGCATGTACACGACGTCCTCGGTCGCCACGTTGCCCGAGGCTCCCGGCGCGTAGGGACAGCCGCCCAGGCCCCCCACCGCCGAGTCGATCGTGCCGATCCCGAACTGCAGCGCGACCGTGATGTTGGCCAGCGCGGTGCCGCGCGTGTCGTGGAAGTGCACCGCCACCTGCGGCAGCGAGATGCCCGAGCGCATGAGCCCGCGAAAGACGTACTCGATCTGGCGCGGCGTGCCCACGCCGATGGTGTCGCCGAGCGACAGCTCGTAGACCCCCATGTCGAGCAGCTCGTGGCAGACCATGAGCACGTCGTCGAGCGGCACCGCGCCCTCGTAGGGGCAGCCGTACACGCAGCTGATGTAGCCGCGCACCTTCATGCCGCGCGAGAGCGCCTCGCCCACCACCCCCCGGTAGGTGCGCAGCGCCTCCTCGGTGCTCTTGTTGATGTTCTTGTGGTTGTGGGTCTGCGAGGCGGCCATGAACACGGCCACCTCCTGCATGCCCGCCCGCGTGGCGCCGTCGAGGCCCCGCATGTTGGGGACCAGCGCCGACAGCCGCACGCCCTCGCGCGGCTTGATCCGCGAGGCGACCTCCATGTGATCGGCCATCGCCGGGATCCAGCGCGGGTTGACGAAGCTGGTGATCTCCACCCGGCGCAGCCCCGCATCGATGAGCCCCTCGACCAGCTCGACCTTGCGATCGGTGGGCAGGATCTGCTTCTCGTTCTGCAGACCATCGCGAGGGCCCACCTCGTAGATCGACACCGCCGACGGCGCCGCGACGAACAGATCGCCGGGGGGCATGGGGGGGGCTGGCGCTTCGATCCGGTCGTTCACGGGCAATGCCTTCGGGTCATGGCTTGGGCGGCCGATGCGAGCCGGAACCCGCGCCGGGTCGCGGCATCACGAACGTATCCCGCGTTCGAGCATACGACATCCCGCCCAGACGTCCGATCGCCCCGAGGTCCGCGGGATCCATGGGCGACAGGCGCCCGCGCTCGTCCCGCCGAATCAGCCCCGGCGCCACCCAGAACACCAGCACCTCGGCGAGCACCAGCGTGGACGAAGGACCCTTGGGCCCGTGGCCCAGAGGGAGCGCATGGGTCATGCGGCACTCCATGGCCGCCCTCGCGCTCGCCACCCGCGGAGGCCGGACCATGGCCGCGGGTCGGCTGGGCAGGCGCGCGCCGGGCTCGCCCGCGAGTTCCCACTCGTCGACCTCGGCCGGCAGCTCCGCCGAGGTCGCGTTCATGGCCTGCGACAGCGGCTCGCTCACATGGTTGATGGTCAGCTCGCGCGTGGCGAGGATGTTGGCCAGGGTGTCCTTGGGATGGCCGTCGGGACGGGTTGCGATCGACAGCATCACCATGGGCGGCCGCGAGCATACCGCCTGGAAGTAGCTGAAGGGCGCGAGGTTGGGCCGGCCGTCCTCGGCGAGCGTGGAGACCCATGCGATTGGGCGCGGGGTGACCAGGTCGGTCATCAAGCGGTAGACGTCGCCCGCCGACAGGGCAGCGGCGTCCAGACGATCCATGCTCGTGGGGCTCGCGGGGCTCGTGGGGCCATCGGAGTCGCGGGGGCGCTCGGACTCGCTCACGGGCGGACTATGCCGCGGCGCGGCGAGCGGGACCATGCAGGCCAGGACCGGGGCGCCGTGAGCTGACCCGGTGCCGCTGACTCACGCGCCCTCGGCTCAGGCGGACGCTCGACGCGAAGCCTTCTTGGACGAGGCTTTCTTCTTCGACGCCTTCTTGCTCGACGCCTTCTTCTTCGACGACCACCCCGTGTCCTCGGCGGCCTTCGTCCCCTTCGTCCCCTTCGTCCCCTTCGAATTGGTCGCCCCGGTCCCCACCTTGGTGCCCCGAAGCAAGGGCGCCAAGAACTGCCCCGTGTACGACCCCTTGACCTTGGCCACCGCCTCCGGCGTCCCCTGGGCCACCACCTGCCCTCCCCCCACGCCGCCCTCGGGACCCAGATCCACGATCCAGTCCGCGCACTTGATGACGTCGAGGTTGTGCTCGATCACCACCACGGTGTTGCCGGCATCCACCAGCCGCTGCAAGACCCCGAGCAGCTTGCGGATGTCCTCGAAGTGGAGCCCGGTGGTCGGCTCGTCGAGCAGGTAGAGCGTCTGGCCGGTGTGCCGCTTGCCCAGCTCGCGGCTGAGCTTGACGCGCTGCGCCTCGCCTCCGCTCATCGTGGGCGCGGTCTGGCCGATCTTCATGTAGCCGAGCCCCACGTCGACCAGCGTCTTCAGGATCCGCACGATCTGCGAGTGGTTGGCGAACAGCTCCAGGCAGTCGTCGACGCTCTGGTCGAGCACGTCGGCGATGTTCAGTCCCTTGTAGCGCACGGCCAGGGTGGCGCTGTTGTAGCGCTTGCCCCCGCACACCTCGCACGGCACGTAGACGTCGGAGAGGAAGTGCATCTCCACCTTGACCATCCCGTCGCCCTCGCAGGCGTCGCAGCGACCGCCCTTGACGTTGAACGAGAACCGCCCGGGGGCGTAGCCGCGGGCCTTGGCCTCGGGGAGCTGCGCGAACACCTGCCGCACCTGATCGAAGACCTTGGTGTAGGTGCCCGGGTTCGATCGCGGAGTGCGGCCGATCGGCTTTTGGTCGATCGCGATCACCTTGTCGAGCGCCTCGAGCCCGGTGATCTCGCGGTGGGTCCCCACCTTGACCATGGTGCCGTGCAGCGCCCGCGACAGCGCCGGCAGCAGGATCCCGTTGATCAGCGAGCTCTTGCCGGCACCGCTGACCCCCGTGACCGCCGCCAGCACCCCCAGCGGGAGCTCGACGTCGACCTCCCGCAGGTTGTGCTCGGCCGCGCCCTCGACCACGATCGCACCCGAGGGCTGCCGCCGCGCCGGCGGCAGCTCGATGCGGCGCCGCCCGCCGAGGTACTGCCCGGTCAGGCTCTTGGTGTCGCGCTGGAGCTGCTGGGGCGTGCCCGCGAACACCACCTCCCCGCCCAGGTGCCCCGCCCCCGGACCAAAGTCGATCACGTGATCGGCGGCGCGAATGGTCTCCTCGTCGTGCTCGACCACCAGCACCGAGTTGCCCAGATCGCGCAGCCGCTGCAGCGTGGCGATGAGCCGTTGGTTGTCGCGCTGGTGCAGCCCGATGCTGGGCTCGTCGAGCACGTACATCACCCCGGACAGCTCGCTGCCGAGCTGGCTGGCCAGGCGGATGCGCTGGGCCTCGCCGCCGCTGAGCGTGGGGCCCGAGCGATCGAGCGTGAGGTAGTCGAGGCCCACGTTGAGCAGGAACGTCAGCCGTCCCACGATCTCGCGCAGCACGCCCTCGGCGATGGTCTTGTGGCTGCCCTTGAGATCCATGCCCTCGAAGTGGCGATGGGCGTCGCTCACCGTCATCGAGGTGACCTGCGACACTCCGATGTCCGCCACCCGCACCGCGAGGCTCTCGGGGCGCAGCCGCCGACCCTCGCAGGCGTCGCAGTCCCGCTCGGCGAAGAACTTCTTGTAGTGCTCGCGCGCGGCGTCGGAGCTGGTCTGTCGGTAGCGCCGCATGAGGTTGGGGATCACCCCCTCGAAGCGCATGCCCCAGCTCCCGTGGCTCTCGGTGCCCTCCTGCCCCCACTGCACGCGGATCCGCTTGCCCCCCAGGCCATGGAGCACCTGCTGCTGCTTGCGCTTGGGCAGGTCCTTCCACGGGGTATCGAGGTCGACCTCGCAGGCCTCCGACATGGCCTCGATGATGCGGTAGGTCCAGCCCTCGCCGCGGTCCACCGCACCCGCCCAGGGCGCGATGGCCCCGCCATGGATCGAGAGGTTGGTGTCGGGCACCACCAGCTCCGGGTCGACCTCCATGCGGGTGCCCAGGCCGTTGCACTCGGGGCACATGCCCAGCGGGCTGTTGAACGAGAAGCTCTGCGGCGACAGCTCGGGGAACGAGTGCCCGCAGCACATGCGGTTCTCGGAGAACCGCAGCATCGGGTCGTCGCCCTCGGCGGACTCGGCTCCCTCGGACAGCGCCCACAGCTCGCCCTTGCCCTCGCGCAGGGCCAGCTCCACGCTCTCGGCGATGCGCCCGCGGTCCTCTCGGCGCACGGTCACGCGGTCGACCACCAGCTCGATGTCGTGCTTGAGCTTCTTGTCGAGCTTGGGCGGATCGTCGAGGCGATGCACCTGGCCGTCGACGCGCACCCGCAAGAACCCTCGCCCCGCCAGCTCTTCGAACAGATCGCGGAACTCGCCCTTGCGGTGGACCACCAGCGGCGCCAGCATCGTGAGCTTGAGGCCCGGCGGCCCCGCCAGCACCTCGCGCACGATCTCCTCGGCGCTGTGACCCTGCACGACCTTGCCGCACTCGTGGCAGTGCTGGGTCCCCACGCGCGCGTAGAGCACCCGCAGGTAGTCGTAGATCTCGGTGATGGTGCCCACGGTGGAGCGCGGGTTGTTGGACGCGCTCTTCTGCTCGATGGCGATGGTGGGCGACAGACCCCGCAGGTGCTCCACGTCGGGGCGATCGAGCTGGCCGAGGAACTGCCGGGCGTAGCTGCTGAGGCTCTCGATGTAGCGGCGCTGGCCCTCGGCGTAGAGCGTGTCGAAGGCCAGGCTCGACTTGCCCGAGCCGCTCACCCCCGTGAGCACCACCATCTGGCGCTTGGGGATCTCGAGGCGATCGATGCGGAGGTTGTGCTGCCGCGCCCCGAGCACCTCGATGAAGTCGGGCTCGGCGGCCGCCCGGGGGCGGCGACGGGAGTGGGGGGCGCCCGGCTTGGAATCCGGCTTGGAACCCGGCTTGGAAACAGGTTTGGCGGTGGTCGCGGAATCGGACACGACGATCAGCGAGGGAAGGCCCAGGCGAAGGCGCGAGGGGCAAGGAGCCAGACCGCGGGGCTCTTGGGTGAGGAGCCGCCGTCGGCGCGAGCCGTGGGCGAGCGACCGGCATGGGCACGGCCGTCGCTGCGGGCGAGCGAGCCTTAGCACGAGCCGCGCGAACATGCACGCATGTTCAGCCCCACGTCGACTCATCGCCGCCGCTTGTGGTCCCGCGGGCGAACGGGCCACGATGGTGCCCCATGAAGGACCGTCACGTGCTCGTCACCGGAGGCTCGGGAGGGCTGGGAACCGCCGTCACGGCGCTGATGCTGGCCAAGGGGGCCCAGGTGACCGTGCCCGTGGTCGACGACCGCCAGGTCGCGCATCTGCGGCACGACCTCGGAGCGGATGCCGATCGGGTGGCGACCCCCCGCGCCGACCTGCGCGACGAGGCCGAGGTGCAGCGAGTCATCGACGCGATGCCGCGAGTCGACGCCGCGCTGTGCCTGGTGGGTGGCTTTGCGATGGGCCCCACGGACGCCTTCGCGGTGGAGGATCTCCGCGCGCAGCTCGAGCTGAACGTGGTGACCACCTTCCTCGTGATCAAGCATGCGCTGCGGCGCATGAAGGAGACCGGCTACGGGCGCATCGTCACCGTGGGCTCGCGCGCCGCGGTGGAGCCTCCTGGGGGTCTGGCCGCCTATGCCGCCGCCAAGGCGGCCGTGGTGGCGCTGACCAAGAGCGTGGCCGAGGAGACGCGGCAGCTCGACATCACCGCCAACTGCGTGCTGCCCTCGGTCATCGACACGCCCGCCAACCGAGCCGCCATGGGCGACGCGGACGCGAGCCAGTGGGTCACGCCCCGGCGACTGGCCGAGTCGATCGCCTTCCTCGCCTCGGAGGCCGCGGGCGAGCTGCGCGGCGGCACGCTGCCGGTCTACGGGCGCGTGTAGCCCAACCGCGACCCGAAACCGGATGCACGGGTGCCGGGTGTAGGCGCCACCGCCGCAGAGGGCCCGATGCTCCCTCGATGGCCGATCGCGGGCGTGATCTCGTATCCTCGCCCCCTCTGGCCCGGGTGGTGGAATGGGTAGACACGGGGGACTTAAAATCCCCTCCGCAAGGGTGCGGGTTCGAGCCCCGCCCCGGGCACGCACGGACTGCGAGCACCGCGGTTGCGATCGCTTCGGCGCCGAGGCGATCCCTCCGGACGCCGAGGCGATCTACACGCGCATACGCGATCTCGCCGGTCGGCCCTCGCCCGCATGCGCGCACACAGCGTGCGCGGTCTGAACGCACATCGGCCGATTCCTTGCGACCGAAGGCCACCGGATGCTAGGCAACCCGAGGTGACGCTGCCCTTCGTGGGACATCACCCCAAGCCCGACGCTCGGTGACGACGATGCGCGCGGTCCAACGCCCCCTGGCTCTCCTGCCCCACCTCGACGAGGGTCCTCCCCTCGCCGCCCGCCTCTTCGAGCTGGTGGAGCGACGAGAGCTGTTCTTGCGTGGGCACCGGGCGGGGCACCGCTTCGACCGGACCAACCTGCGGGCCACCCACACGGCATGGTTCGGCGTGGGCGTGACCACCCGCGAGGGCTTCAGCCGCGGGCTGCCCATCGACGTACTCGGCCTGGTGTACGGCCAGGAGCTGGTGCGTCGCGCCCTGGGCTGGCAGCGCAGCCTCGTGGTGGTGGCCGACAGCAACGCGCAGGCCGCTGGCGCCGAGGCGCTCGCGGTGCGCCGCTCGGCCGTGCAGGTGCAACGGCGGCTGCGCGAGCTCGCGGCCGCGCTGGGGCTGCCCATCGACGTGCGGCTGACCTCCACCCTGGGACGACTGGCCGAGTTCGCGCAGCTTTCTGCGTCCTCGACCACGTCACCGGGATCGGGCCTGCCCCCGTACGCCGCCCACCAGCTGGCCCAGACCGAGCACCTGCGCCAGCGGGGGTTCGGCCTCAAGATCGGCTGGGCCTGGCGCGGCGCGTGGCAAGACGAGCGCTACTTCGACGACCTCCACGCCCGCGAGTTCGGCACGCGGATCGCCAGCGTGTACGTGGGCGGGGGCACGACCCTCGATCCCCGACGGCCTCGCGCCTGCCCCTACGTGTGCAACGATCCCACCGCGCGGCTGCTGCTCCATCCGGGCGAGGACCTCGAGCGCAAGCTGGCCCGCGCGCCCTCGATCGCCCGGCATCGCTACGAGAAGCTCCTGGGCAAGCTCGCCCGCGCCCACGGACACCTGATGGGCACGCGCCTGCCTCCGCGCCGCCCCACCGTGCTCCTGCAAGACCTGCTCGAAACGCTGCCATGGCCCAGCTGACGAAGGTGAGCCCGCGACGCCGCCCGAAGACGGCCCTCGCCCTGCTCGCCCTCGTCGTCCTGGCCAGCAGCGGCCTCGGCTGTGATTCGTCGGCCGAGGCCCGCGAGGGCTCGGCCGGCGCGTCCGCCCCCACGCCAGACCCCGAGCCGAGCCCGAACCCAGGCCGAAACCCAGACCCGAGCCCCGCCAAGGTCCCGGCCGACGCGACGCACGCGACGTCGATGGGCTCGCGCTCGAGCAACGATGCGGTGGGCTCATCCGCGGGACGCCCCGCCACCCCGCAGGCCCTGCGGCTGACTCGTCCGCCCATGCGCGAGCCCGCCGACGTCGCGCGCTACCACGCCACCCCGCCCGTCGCCGGTTCGCGGACCGCCCTCGCCTACCAGTTCGACGCGCCCGTGTTCCACCTCCCCAGCGGCGCCCGACGGATCGCGGGCGTCGTGCGCCGCAACAGCCGGCTCGCGGTCGACCGCTGGGTGCCCGGCGAGGGCTGCGGCAAGAGCTGGTATGCGCTCGTGGGCGGCGGCTACGTGTGCAGCGGCGACGGGTTCTCGGTGGCCAGCGATCCGGCCCCGTTGTCCGAGGCGCTGGCCACCGAGCCCCCCGCCGTCGACCAGGCCCTGCCGTATCGCTACGCCAAGGTCGACACCCCCGCGCCGCTCTACTGGCGCGTGCCCAGCGAGAGCGAGCTGGCCACCGGCGCCACCGCCCCCATTCGCGAGCGAGCCCAGGGCGCCCACTTCGTGGCGATGGACCAGCGGCTCACCGTGGCCGGCGAGGCCCTCAGCCGCACGGTGCGGGGGTACTACGTGCGCGACCGAGATCTACAGGAGAAGCCCGCGCCCACCATGCACGGCGAGCGGCTCTCGGGTCGCGACGCGCTGCCGCTCGCGTTCGTCTACGTCGACGATGCACCGCTGCTCGATCCCGACACGGGAACGCTCCGCGGCACCGCGGAGCGCTTCGCTCGCTTCCCCGTCGCAGAGCTGCGGGAGCGCGACGGGCAGCGCCACGCCGTGTCGCCCGAGGGCTTTGGCGCCTCGCTCGAGCACGTACGCATCGCATCCGCCACGGCGCGCCCCGACGAGGTCGGCGCGACCGACCAGTGGATCCACGTCGACCTCGACCAGCAGGTGCTGGTGGCCTACGAGGGCGACGCGCCCGTGCTCGCCACCCTGGTGTCGTCGGGCAAGGAGGGCTTCGAGCCCCCGCTGGGGCTGTTTCGCGTGCACAAGAAGTACACGTCGGTGACCATGTCGGGACCCGATCCCGACGCGGGCACCTACG
Source organism: Paraliomyxa miuraensis (assembly GCF_026337845.1). Taxonomy (GTDB): domain Bacteria; phylum Myxococcota_A; class Polyangia; order Nannocystales; family Nannocystaceae; genus Paraliomyxa; species Paraliomyxa miuraensis. Next base: position 143,279 of record NZ_JAOVZF010000160.1, read on the forward strand.
CGGTCGAGGAGGTGCCGTGGACCATGTACTACTGGGCCTCGTTCGCCCTGCACGGCGCCTACTGGCACGACGAGTTCGGCAAGGTGCGCAGCCATGGCTGCACCAACGTCCCTCCCGTCGACGCGCGCTGGCTGTTCCACTGGGCCCGACCCGAGCTGCCCACGGGATGGCACGCCGAGGTCGGGCTGCGCGGTCCGTGGGTGTACTTCACCCGTGGGGCCGATCCGAGCGCGTCGGCGAGTACCACGTCACTGTGAGCGCTGCATCGAGTGGCACCGTCGCGGGCTACGACGGAGCCACGGCCGCGAGCACGACCCGCGGGCCGCTGACGCGCGAGGGGCCGGTGGCTCCCAGGTCGCGAAAGGTCTCGAGCACCTGCAGCCCCGCCTGCTGCAGCGCGAGGCGACAGAGCGGCAGGCCCATCAGCGCCCACCGACGCACGTCGGTGTGCTCGGACGCTTCCTCGTCATCCACCTCCACCACGAACAGGTCGCGATGCTCGAGCACGCCCTCGTGGAAGTCGATGGCATGCGACGGGATCCGAGAGACGGTGGCACGGTGATAGATCTCGGTCGTCGCAGGCGGCTCGCGATGGGCCCGCAGCACCCACGGCATGTTGGGACCTTCCACCAGCAGCACGCCTCCGGGGCGCAGGGCCCGACGAAGACGCGAGGCGGCGTCCACCCGGGCTTCGTGCGAGAGCACGTGCCAGAGGGTGCCGTGCATGGCGATCGCGAGATCGAACGCGTGCGTCGCATTCAGCTCGCCGAAGTCTCCATCGCGCACGGTGATCGAGCCCGGCGAGCGCGGGCCAGACGGAGGGCCAGCCGCAGGGCCAGTCGCAGCCAGCCGCGCCGCGGCAACCCGTAGATCCGGATCCTCTTCGTACGCGGTCAGCGACCACCCGAGCTGCGCGAGCGGTCGAAGCAGGCGACCCGTGCCGCAGCCCATGACCAGCGCCGAGGGCTGCGCGGGCACGCCGTAGCGCCCCGCACCAAAGCGACAAAAGCCCACTGCGTCGTCCACCGGTCCCTCGAACAGCCGACGTGCCCACGCCCGACGTCGCATCGGATCGGCCCACGGCGACATCGCAGCCCGTAGCGTCACGTCGGTTCGAATGCTTGCCTCCCAGCGCAGGCGCGTGGGCGACGACGTGCCCGTCTCGTCCGGCGCGGGCCAAAATCCCAGCCGCTGCAGCAGCCCGCGCGCGGGGTCGTCGGGGGGCAGCTCGGCCACCACCGGCCGCGCCAGCTCGCGCGCCTGCAGCAGCACGTCGTGCAGCAGCCGCGTCCCCAGGCCCCTGCCCTGCCACGCAGGGGTCACCGCCACCGTGTGGAGCACGATGGGATCCTCGTCCCATGCGACCGAGAGCGCACCGACCGGCTGGCGCTCCACCTCCACCACCCACCATGGCTGGGCCCCGAACGCTCGGGTGAATCGAGCGCGCCGCTCCGCGTCGCCGACCGAATCGGAGCCCAGCGCGGGCCCGCGCGGCAGCGCGAGCAGCCAGTCGAAGTCCGAGGAATCCGCGGGTCGCAGCCGATGGATCATCGCGAGGCGGCGCCACGGTACCATGCGCGGCGCGAGGGCTCGCTCAGTGCAGGAACGCCGGCAGCTCCCACGGGGCGTGGCGGCGCGAGGCCTGGCGCCCCGCCGCGTGGATCCGCGCCCGCTGCTCCGGGCTCAGCGATCGCGCCCCCGCGGCTCCCTTGCCGATGAAGCTGCGCGGTGACACCCCGCGCTCGAGCAGCAGCGAGGTCGCATGGTCGAAGCGCTCCTCGAGCGCCTTCATCCGCGACAGGCTCGCCCCCTCGACTGCGGCCGCCAGCCTCGCCTCGTCCACCGACCACCCGACCGCCTCGGCCACCTCGCGCAGCCCCTCGAGCGGATCGGCCCGCAGCGCCTCGTAGCGCAGCACCACCGCCCCGGGGCGCTCCTGCGCCCGTCGCTGCCACTGCTCCACGTGGGTCCACCACGAGCCGTACTGCACGCGACCCCGGCAAAAGCGCACCAGGAACTCGTCGAGCGAGCCTCCAAACCCCAGGTAGTCGCGATGGAGGCCATAGTAGGACAGCGCCACATCGGACGGATCGCGCACGATCACCACGAAGCGACCGACCGTCGGCAGCCACCGCGGTGGCAGGTGCGTCTTGAAGATCCGCGGCGAGGGCAGCCGCCGCAGATCCTCGGCCCGCAGGCTCCCGATCGCCAGCGAGCGCTCGAACCATGGGCACACGTCCTGGAGGTGGCGGAACTCCGCCTCCGGCCCCCGCACCAGCAAGTGCAGCATGAACAGCATCCACGTGGTCCCCGAGCGCGGATAGGTGGCCACGTACACGTCATCCGCGCGGGGCTCGAACTGCAGCCGGCCCTGCACGAACGCGGCCGTGCGCCTCAGATCGCCCAGCCCGGCCTCCAGCCGGTCGATCGAGCTCACCGAGAGGCCCAAGGCCGTGCCCAACGCGCGTCGCCACATCGGCGGTGCTCACGCTGGCATGGTTGCCCGGGCGGGGGCAAATCGAGCCCGGAACCCGAGGTACCGCAAAGTCGTGGACGGAGCCCCCTTGGTTATGACACTTATTCGGTGTGAATCGCTCGTGGGGTCCCCGGAGCTGGAGTTGGTCTGCGCCGAGTGCAGATCTTCGCCGAATGTTCGCGGCCATCGTTGGACCAGGCGTCGCGCTGGGCGTCGCGCTGGGCGTCACGTTCGCGGCGGGGACCGCCCACGGCGAAGAACCCGGGCTGGTGAGCGAGCCCCCCCGCGGCACCTACGTGCGCGTCCACGGCTCCACGCTCGCCGATCCCGTCGGCCCGCAGGCGGCCGACATCCCCCCCCACATCCTCTTCCTCCAGCGTTGCTCGGGGGGGCTGGATCTGACGCCCGGCCCCAACGACTCGATCGGCAACACGTCGAGCATCCCCACCGGCCCCATCACCCTGCCGGAGTACCCGTTCGGCAACGAATCCTGGCAGGAGGTCGTCGCCCAGACGCGCGACGTCTTCGCGCCGTTCAACATCGACGTCACCGACGTGGACCCCGGCAACGTTCCCCATGACGAGGCGGTGGTCTGCGGCGATGGATCCGGCGTGGCGCCGGGCGCCGGCGGGGTCGCGCCGTTCGACTGCGGCATCATCATGAACCCGATCACCTTCACCTTCCCCGAGGTGCTGGGCAACAATCCGCGGCTCATCGCCGAGGTCATCGGGCAGGAAGCCGCGCACGCGTGGGGCCTGGACCACGAGCTGTTGTGCGAAGATCCGATGACCTACCTGTCCGGGTGCGGGCAAAAGTCCTTCCAGGACATCGACGCCGAGTGCGGCGAGTTCGAAGCCCGTCCCTGCGACTGCGGGATCCCGCTCCAGAACTCCTACCAGCACATCCTCGGCGCATTCGGGCCCAGGATCCCCGACGTCGACGGTCCGATCGTCACCATCACCGCGCCGCTGTCGGGCTCCACCTTCGAGGCGGGCGACAACTTCACCGTCATCGTCGACATCATCGACGACAGCATCGTCGACGAGGCAGAGCTCCACTTCAACGGCATGCCCGGGATGATCGACAACCTCGAGCCCTGGGGCTGGCAGATCAACGACGTGGAGGCCGGGCTCTACACCCTCGAGGTCACCGCGATCGACGAGTACGGCAACGCGGGCCTGTCCATCCCGGTCTCGATCCTGGTCGGGGACGCGGCGGCCGATGGCACTGCCGGCGACGACGAGGCCGACGACGTCCTCGACGGCGGCACCGCATCGGACGGGGGTGACACCGACTCCGCCGGCGCCGACGAGGACCCCAAGGGCTGCGGCTGCCGATCGACGGCAACCCAGGGCCCGTGGTTCGCCGCGATGCCGCTGCTGCTGCTGGGTCTGCGTCGACGCCGAACCCACGCCCGCCGCCCGCGGTAGCCGGGCGATCCGCAGGTCGACGGGCACGGAGGACGGACCGCGTGGGCTTTACGCGAGGACACCCCTCATGGTGTCTTTGCGCCTCGCCTCACGACGTCATCGGCGCCGGACCATGTCCCAAACTCACCGCACCATCGATCCTGCCACCCTGCCCAAGCACTTCGACGCGCCCGCCGCGGAGTCGCGCTGGGACGAGCAGTGGCAACGAAGTGGCCTCTACCACTACGACCCCTCGCGCCCACGCGACGAGACCTTCGTCGTGGACACGCCGCCGCCCACCGTCTCGGGCTCCCTGCACGTCGGGCACGTGTTCAGCTACACGCACACCGATCTCATCGTTCGCCAGCAGCGGATGCGGGGCAAGAACATCTTCTACCCCATGGGCTGGGACGACAACGGCCTGCCCACCGAGCGCCGCGTGCAGAACTTCTACCACGTGCGCTGCGACGCGAGCCTGCCCTACGAAGAGGGCATGACGTTCGAGGCCGCCTCGGCCAAGGTGCGCAAGGGCCAGCCGCGGCTGGTCTCGCGGCCCAACTTCATCGAGGCCTGCAACCAGCTCACGCGCGAGGACGAAAAGGCGTTCCTGGCGCTGTGGCGGCGCCTGGGGCTGTCGATCGACTGGCGGCAGGAGTACGCCACCATCGACGATCACTGTCGCACCGTCGCCCAGCGCTCGTTCCTCGATCTCCACCAGCGGGGCATGCTCTACAGCACCGAGGCCCCGACCCTGTGGGACGTGGACTTCCAGACCGCGGTGGCTCAGGCCGAGCTCGAGGATCGCGAGCTCCCCAGCACCTTCAACGACGTGGCCTTCGGGGTGGAGGGCAGCGACGAGACCTTCGTGATCTCCACCACCCGGCCCGAGCTGCTGCCCGCGTGCGTGGCGGTGGCCACCCACCCCGAGGACGAGCGCTACGCCCACCTGGTGGGCAAACGAGCGATCACGCCGCTCTACCGGGTGCCGGTGCCGATCTTCACCAGCGAGCTGGTGGACAAGGACAAGGGCACCGGCATCCTGATGATCTGCACCTTCGGCGACCAGACCGACGTGCAGTGGTGGCGCGAGCAGGGGCTGGCGCTGCGCCAGATCATCGGGCTGCAGGGGCGGCTTCTGCCCGTCACCTACGGCACGCCCGGCTGGGAGAGCCTCGATCCCGACGCCGCCAACCGCTTCTACGCCGAGCTCCAGGGCCTGCGGCCCGAGAAGGCACGCGAGCGGATCCTCGAGCAGCTGCGGCAGCCCGAGGCGGCCGCCACCGGCCAGGAGGTCCCCCTGCGCGGGCAGCGATCCATCACCCACGCGGTGAAGTTCTTCGAGAAGGGCGATCGCCCGCTCGAGCTGGTGCCCACGCGGCAGTGGTTCTGTCGCCTGCTCGATCGCAAGCAGGATCTCTTGCGCAAGGGCGAAGAGGTGCAGTGGCACCCCGCGTTCATGGGCCACCGCTATCGGGTGTGGACCGAGAACCTCGGGCTCGACTGGTGCATCAGCCGTCAGCGCTACTTCGGCGTCTCGTTCCCCGTGTGGTACCCGCTGTCCGACGACGGTCGACCCGACTACGACGCACCGATCCTCGCCGCGCTCGAGCAGCTCCCGGTCGATCCCACCGTCGACGTGCCCCCGGGCTACACGGCCGAGCAGCGCGGCCGCCCCGGCGGGTTCATGGGTGAGTCCGACGTGTTCGACACCTGGTTCACCAGCTCGATGACCCCGCAGATCTCGAGCCACTGGCAGCTCGATTCACAGCGGCACGCCGCCTTGTTCCCGGCCGACATCCGCCCGCAGAGCCACGAGATCATTCGAACCTGGGCGTTCTACACCATCGCCAAGGCGATGGCCCACGAGGACACCATCCCCTGGAAGCACGTGCTCATCTCCGGCTGGATCCTCGATCCCGACCGCAAGAAGATGTCCAAGTCCAAGGGCAACGTGATCGTGCCCACCGAGCTGCTCGAGACGTACACCGCCGACGGCGTGCGCTACTGGGCCGCGAGCGCGCGCCTGGGCGTCGACACGGCGTTCGACGAGAAGGTGCTCGCGATGGGCAAGCGCCTGGTCACCAAGATCTTCAACGCCAGCAAGTTCGTGCTGGCGCAGGGCGGGCCCGTCACCTCCGTGACCACCGAGCTCGATCGCGCCTTCTGCCACGAGCTCCTCGGGGTGGTGCACGAGGCCAGCGCCTCGTACGACGAGTTCGAGTTCGCCCCCGCCCTGCGGGCCACCGAGGGCTTCTTCTGGGCCAGCTTCACCGACAGCTACCTCGAGCTGTGCAAGGTGCGGGCACGAACCGAGGACGACGACGCCGGCCGCGGCTCGGCCCTGGCCGCGCTTCGGCTGGGGCTCTCGGTGCTGTTGCGCCTGTTCGCCCCGGTGCTGCCCTACATCACCGAGGAGGTGTGGAGCTGGCTGTTCGCCGAGGAGACGAGCAAGCCCAGCGTTCACGCCGCACCGTGGCCGAGCGCCGCCGACTTCGAGGGGGTGGAGGCGCCCGCCGATGCGGGGTCGTTCGACCTGGCCGTGACGGCACTGGCTGCGATCAACCGCGCCAAGACCGGAGCCGGCGTGGGCGTGGGCCGTGGGGTGCAGCGGCTGGTGCTGCACGGGCGGCAGGCGGAGCTCGATCGCCTCGGCGCCGTGCTCTCCGACGTGCTCGCCGCCGGGCGCGTGCGGGATCACGAGCTGCGCGCCAACGAAGCGCTCGAGGAGGGCGTACTCGAGGTCGGCGACGTGGTGTTCGAGCCCAAGCCCGACAAGGCCGCCAAGGGCTGAAAGTGGCGAGCCCGCCGCTCGAGCGGTGGCGGGCCAACCCGCGCTACCCCGAGCCCTCGCTACCGCCCGTTCCCGTCTCGGTGTCCCCGCCGGTTCCGGTGCCCGCGTCCACGTCGTCCGCACACACCACGTCGGGCGCATACTCGCCGTTGCAGTACGCGCCCTCCTTGGGCCACAGCCGCCCGTTGGCGTCCACGTACTGCACGTTCTCCGGATCCCACGAGAACGGGCACAGATCGCACGCGTCCCCGACGCCGTCGTAGTCCTGATCGCGCGGCGGCAAGAAGCACTGGTAGCCCCAGAGCGCCACGAGGTCCCCGCCCACCTCGTCGAGCCGAACGGGGGGGTTGTCCTCCGGCCCAACGAGCCCCGCTGCGGCCAGCGCCTCGGTGCAGCCGGGCGGCATCGTCAGCATCCCGGGCGTGGCCGCCAGCGCGGCGGGAAGCCGGCGACACACTCGGGCCTGCTCGTCCTGCTCGCTGCAATCGATCCGCACCGGCACCCCGTCTGGATCGAGCACCGCCCGCTGCTCGGCCACGCTGAAGATCGATCCATCGGGCTCTTCCCGCAGCTGCACCGTGCAGCAGTAGCCCGATGAGGCCACGCGATGGAACGCCATCGGCCGCGCCTCGGTGCGCTCGCCACACGTGGCCCCGAGCTCGCACTCCTGCCCGATGAAGTCGCCGTCCTCGTCGCCCTGCTGCTCGATCCCGTCGAACAGCTGCAGCGGATTCTCCACGAACGCACAGGTGTCGCAGATATCGCCGAGGCCATCGCCGTCGCTGTCGACGTGATCGCACCACCCGGTCGCATCGCCGGGGTCGACCTTCTCGCAGCGGCGCCCGTCGGGGCAGTCGGCATCGCCCGTGCACTCCACCGGGTCGCGCACCGGCTGGCGCGGACAACCATCGTAGAGATTGGCGATCCCGTCTTGATCGAAGTCGTCGCCGTCGCCGAACCCCACCGGGCCCGCGGCTCCGGGCAGCTGCAGTCCCTCGCAGGCGTCGCCCACCAAGGTCGAGTCGTCGTCGCGCTGACACCGTCCCGGGTCGTCCCACGCGATCGGCAGCCCCACCGCGTACGGCGAGTCCGGCCCGTAGCCATCGCAATTGGCCACCACCACGCAGTTGTCACAGGCGTCCCCGATCCCGTCGTGATCGGCGTCGTCCTGGAACGGGATGTTGCGCGCATACATGTAGAAGGGAACCCCGAGGTCGGCCGCATCCTCGTTGTACTGCTTGATCGTCTGTCGGCACGTGTCGCAATCGTTGCCCACGCCATCGCGGTCCGAGTCGGCCCCATTGAGGGTGGCGCTCTTCACCACCGGGCACAGATCGATCACGTCCCCCACCCCGTCGTGGTCCACGTCGCTCTGATCGCGGTTGTAGACGTCCTGGGCGTTGTCACAGGAGAACTGCAGACCGTCGAGGTCGAGGTCCTCCTTGCACTTGGGCTCGTCGACGAAGAAATCGTAGGTGTACTCGGGCCCGCCGCTGCCCGAGCCGACTGCCGCCCCTTCGGGCAGCCCGGTCACCAGCGGCATCCCGCATGCGTCCCAGAACGCGGCGGCATACGCAGCCGGATCGTTCATCTCCCCGAGCTCGCGCAGCCCCGGCACCTCCACCCGGTAGCGCTCCCCCGGCTGCAGCACCGCCCCGAACTCGGTCGAGTCGATCCGCACCGCCAGCGTACCGGTCTGGTGATCCGACACGTCGACCAGCAGGCACGCAGGCACGCAATCGCCCCCCGCCGCCACGCGCTCGTCGTCGGTTCGGGCGCAGGCAGGCCCGCCTCCCACGGGCCCGAGGCCGCAGCCGTCGCGCGGCGGCAGCAGCCCCCCGGCCTCGTCCACCCGCCAGATCTCGAGCTTGGCGAGGTTCTCCGGGGACATGTCGTACTTGTTGGAGAACGTCAGGGCGAAGTCGTCGCAGGCCCCGATCCGCAGGTTGTCGGACGGAAAGCCGCTGCCGGGCACGATGTGGAACTGCGAGGTCTCGAACGCATAGACCGAGCGCCCCAGCAGCGTGTTGCCCCGCTTGTCCCGCACGTGCTCGCCCTCGCCCGGCACCTGGAACACCACCGTGTAGCGCTGGCCGGAGCACATCGCCCGATCGAAGTCCTCGAAATTCTCGGCTCGCTGATCGAACGCATCGTTGGCCCGCCAGCCGTCCTCGAGCGTCCGCGGCGGAATCAGGGTCCGATCCGCGGCGCAGGCCTCGGCCGCCGCCCGCGGCACCCCGCCCCAGTCGGCCGGCTGCCACTCGAAGCCCTTGATCGCGGGGTCGTAGATCACCCCGCCGCGACGGGTGACCAGCTTGACCGCATACTCCCCGGCCCGCTCGGGGCGGACCTTGCCGTCCTCGTCCACGCACGTCGCCGCCACCGCGTCGCGACACTCGGCGGGCGCATCGTCGAGATCGGTACAGAGGCAACCGCGGGTGACCTCGGGCAGGTGGTCGTCGCGGGCCGCCCGGGGCTCGGGCCGAAGATTGCCCTGCAGCAGCGGATCGCAGCGAAGCTCGCCATCCTCGTCGCGCACCGCCCCCAGGCTCTCCTGGCAGCACTCCGAGGCCAGCAGGCGCCCATCGGTATCGGCATCGCAGTAGGCCAGACGCGTGCCCGAGGGGGCCGTGCGACAGTTGCCCCCGTCCTCGTCGCACACCTGGAACTGCGCCGTCGAGCGCAGGCACGCCCCCGCCGCGCGGTCGTCGAAGCGAGTGTCGATGCAGTAGCCCTGGCTCCCGGTGGTGTCGGGCTGGGCCCTGCACTCCACGAACCACGGCGCCACGCAGTACCCCTCGGTGCACCCGGGATCATCGGCGTCGAGCAGGCACGCCTGCCCCTGTGCATCCTCGCCCATGCAGCTCATGACTCCGGGCACGATCGAGCCCGCGGCGGCCAGGCAGTCGTTCGACGACCCGCATGGCGCGTTGCGGCGCTCGAGCCCCGGCGGGCGCAGATCGGGATGGGTCTCCCGCAGCCGATCGTAGTAGGGCAGCGCGAACGTCTCGGGCTCGCACGATGACTGCCCGGGCTCGCACCACGCATAGTCGTAGCGATGGGTCTCCTTGCTGCGATCCACCGCCGTCAGGAAGTCCCGGCACTGCACCAGCGGATCGCCGTCCACGTCGCACTCGATCGCGCTGCCATCGGCCGGCCGGCGCAGGTTCTCGGGACGCAGCAGATCCGGCCCCTGCAGCACCGCCCCGGAGCCCGGATCGACCCGCGACCGCACCCCGTACTTGGCCACCTGGGTCGAGAGGATGAAGTCGCACTCCGAGCAGCAGGTGTCCGGGCCGTTGTCGGGGGTGCTGCAGGTCTGTCCGGAGCCCGCCGCCAGGGCCCGGCTGTCCCACGCCCCACGCGTGGCCACGATGGTGCCCTCGGCCCGCAGCTTCATCGGAAGTCCGGTCTCGGGGTCGACCGTGTTGCAGGGGTTTTGGGCCGGGTCCTCGTAGTCCTCGTGGGAGAACGAGCGTCCCTGATCGCGCAGGTTGTCGATGCAGCTGAGGTTCACCGCGCGGGTGATCCGGTCGGGGTCGCCCGAGGCCCCCACGAAGTAGTCCCCATTGAACCGGCTGATCGGACCCTCGATGCTCAGGATCTGGGTCTTCCAGTCGTAGACCTCGTAGAGCTGCGGGTTGTCGGGGCGCCGCCGCACCAGCTCGACCGAGGTGGGATCGAGCAGGTTGTTGAACACCATCTCGAGCCCGTACGCGGTGACCAGCGGCGACAGCCGGCAGTACTCCTCCGGCCCCCTTGGTGACTCGAGCGCATCCTCGCTGCGCTCGCAGGGCCCAATCGGCTCGATGAAGTAGTGCCCCTGGGTGATCGACCCCGGGCACTGCGGCCCCTCGCACTCGGGGCCCAGCTGATGCACCTTGCGCGAGGCATAGTTGATCCCGCTGATGCTCTCGAGGAAGAGGTCGTGCGGATCGCAGATCCCACAGTCGGGATCGTCGACGCAGCCACCGAGCACCAGCGGCCCGACGATGCCCATCGCGAGGGCAAGACGCCGAAGGCGCGGAGCGACCGTTGCCGGCCATTCCGCGCCTTCCATGCCCCCTGGGGAGCAGCTCGGGGTTCGCTCGCTGCTCGCGGGCTGCGGGGGGGCAAGAGGGCCCGGCTTCACCGGCCCCACCGCCCGCACCACCCGCATCATCCCCGTCACCCTCGCAGCGAGTCCGGGACCTTCTTGTCCTTGTTCTTCATGATGCCCAGCACCTCGGCGCCGGACTGCTTGGCCAGGTCGAGGATCTCCACCGCAACCCCGAACTTGGCGTCGTCGTCGAAGTCGACGAACACCACCTTCTTCTCGCGCACCTCGAGCTGCCGGCTGATCTCCTCGGCGAGCTTGGTGCGATCGATTGGGTTGCGGTTCAGGGTCAGACCCCCCTCCTTGTTCAGGCCCACCACCAGCGTCTCCTGCTGGAGCTTCTGCTGCTGCTTCTGCTTGCTCTCCGGCGGTACGCGCACCGAGATCTCGGGCACCTTCCGCGGGACCATCACCATGAAGATGATGAGCAGTACCAGGCACACGTCCACCAACGGGGTGACGTTGATCTCGCTCTTGGCTCCTCCTCCGGAGCCACCCGCTGACATGCCCATGATCTCGTCTCCCTAGCTCGTCGCCTGTGCGCTCGTGCGCGCTCTTTGGGGGGGTGGCGGGACGGGCCGGCATCGCCCGGGTCCTACGCTCGTTGCCGTCGGCCCATTACAGTTGACGACTGCCACGGGCCGACCGGCTCTCCTACTGCGCCGCATCGGTCAGGTCGACCACCAGCGCGATTTCCTGGGGAGGGATCTCGAGGGTGTTGATCCACTCCATCACGATGCGAACCTGGCCGTACTCGGTCTCGCGGTCGCCCTTGACGAACAAGATGGGGCCCGTATAGCCGACCGCGGCCGCCTTGCCGTTGGCGATCTTGAGGTCCTCCTCGAGGCGCGACAGGAAGGTCGACTTCTCCACGTAGAGATCGGTCTCGATCCAGGCGCCCTCGTCGTCGACCGACACGAACACCTGGTCGCCTTCCTTGTGCTCGGAGGCGGTGCTGAGGGTCGGCAGCCGCACGTCGCGGCCACGACCGAGCATCGGCGTCACCACCATGAAGATGATGAGCAGCACCAGGCACACGTCCACCAACGGAGTGACGTTGATGTCGCTGTTGGGCGCGTCGTGCTTGACCCCGTGGTTGCTCTTGTACGGGATCCTGCGACGCTTTGCCCCGCCGGCCGGGCCACCGCTCATGAGTAGCGGCCCTCCTTGAGCACGAAGTCGATGAGCTCGGAGGCCACGTCGTTCATGTCGATCTGGTAGCTCTCGACGCGGGCGTTGAACGCGTTGAACAGCATCACGGCCGGGATCGCGACCAGCAGACCGGCCGCGGTGGCGACCAGCGCCTCGGAGATGCCGCCGGCCACCGAGGACAAGCCGCCGCCACCGTCGCCGGCCAAGCCCTGGAACGAGTTGATGATGCCGACCACGGTGCCGAGCAGACCGACGAACGGCGCGGTCGAGCCGACGGTGGCCAGCCAGGTCAGGCCGCGCTTGAGGTTGGCGGTCTCGCGCTCCTTGGCGCGCTCCATCTGGCGGTTGACCGCGTCGACGAGGTCGAAGTCACCCACGTCGTCGGGTCCCTCCTCGCGCAGCGCCTCGAGCCCCTCGAGGTACTCGCGCAGGCCAGCGCCCACCACCTTGGCCACGGGGGAGTCGGGGTGCTGCTTGGCCGCCGCGACCGCCTCCTCGATCTTGCGCTCCTGCAGGTAGGTGCGCAGCATCATGATGTAGTTGATCGATTGCCGCTTGGCGCGGCCGTAGGCCCTCATCCGCTCGAAGATGATCGCGAGCGCGATGACGAACATGATGATGAGGCCGATGAGCACCGCTTTCGCGAAGAAGCCCATCTCGGCCCACATGCCTTCGAAGCTGAAGTCGGCTCCCTCGGCGAGGAGGATCGTCAGGTGGTTCATGGTCCTGTTGCTTGTCTTGTGACCGGTTTGGTTGGTCGTGGCCGGGATTGGGTGAAGGAACCCGCGAGGGCGTGGAGGGTGACGGCCCCCGGGAACGGACCGCCATCGCCACCGCAGGCTACTCGAAGCGGATGTCGAACGTCACGACGGAGCAGCTCTCGATGGGCTTTCCGCCCACGAGCTTGGGTTTGAAGCGCCACTTGGCCACCGTATCGGCACAGATGCGGTTGACCTGGGGGTCGTGGGGGTACTTCTTGGACACCTTGACGTCCTTGGCCTTGCCGGTGGCCCCCACGCAGAAATTGACCTTCACCGAGCCCGGCCGCTTGTCGAACTTGGCCGCCTTGGTGGCCTGAAGCAGCTTGGTGTCGGGGTCGGGCATGTAGATCCCGCGGCTCTTGACCGAGGCGATGGGCTCCATGACCACCTCCTTCTTGGTCTCCTCCGCGCTGCGCTTGGTGGCCACGCCGGGCACCCCGCCGAGCACGCCACCGACCACGCCACCGACCACGCCGCCGGGTACACCACCGGGCACGCCACCGGGCACGCCACCGGGCACCTTGGGGCCCTTCTTGCCGGGGGTCTTGGCCGGGTCGGGGACCTTGTCGGGGGTCTCCTTGGGCTGGACGATCTCCTCCTCGAGCGGGACCTCCTCCTCGGGGATGTCCTCGTCGGGCTCCTCCTCGGGCTCCTCCTCGTCACCCGCCGGCGGGGGCGGAGGCGGAGGCGGCGGAGGTGGATCCTCGTTGAGCATCACCTCGACCACGTACTTGGAGGTCGGAGGGTCGACCGGGGTGATCGACATCTTGTCGGCAACCCAGCCGAACAGGATGAAGGCAAAGGTCGTTGCGCCCGCCGCGGTGGCGGCGATTTGGAGGCGGAGGCGGCGACGTGGGTCGCCGCCCTGGTAGTGCATGTAATGCTCGAACATCCTTGGTCCTCCGCCAGGTGTCTGGTGTTGCGGTTGGATCCCTGCGAACGCCCGCGACGCCGAAGAGGCGCTACCGCTTCCGCTTTCCCTTCTTCTTGTCGGTCTCTTCCTCGACCGGAGCCTCGAGGGCGGCCTTCATCTCGGCCTCGATCTGCGCCCGCAGGTTGGCGTCCTCGGCCTGGGCGGCCGCATCGAGCGGCGGCGGCGGGCAGCAGGGCCCCTCGAGCTTCTTGAGCGCCTCGAGGTCGGTGGGGCAGTCCTCGAGCTGGTCGAGATCGCACACGGCCTTCTGCTGCTTCCAGGCGAGCATCAGGTCCTCGCGCGCGAGGATGGCCTCGAGCTTCTCCTCGGGCAGCTCGGGCTCCTCGATCACCACCCGCGCGTACTGCCGCTGGGTGTAGGCCATCGAGCGCCACACGTAGGCGTCACGGAACTTGGGGTCGAGCGAGACGGCCTTGTCGAGCAGCCCCAGGACCTCGTCGGCGACCTTGAGGCGCTCGGCGGGGGGCAGCTGCTCGTTGTAGGCCAGCCCCGACTCGGGATCGGGCCACAGCGGATCGAAGCGGCGGATCGCCAGCGCGTGCCAGGCCTTGACGCTCTCTGGAAAGTCCTCGGTGCGCTTGGCGTACCACTCGGACACCTTGGCATCGTCGCCGCACTGCTCGTACTGGCGAATGATGGCGCCGTAGATGTTCTCGTTCTTGGGGTCGTTGCGCTGCTTCTCGAACCAGTAGGACAGGAGGTCGTCGCAGCGCTCGTCGGCGTTGAGGATGTTCAGGCGGTGGTCGAGCACCTGCTTCTCGGCCTCGGCCGTCTTGACGTCCTGGCGATCGTACCAGGTCTGGAAGTCGCGCAGCGCCATGTCGGCGTACTTGCGCCGCTCCTCTCGCTCCTCGGGCTTCTTCATGCGCAGCACCTGGCTCTCGGCCGCGCATGCGCGATTCCAATACAGCGTGACGTGGTCCGGCCAGATCTGCTCGGCGGCGTCGTACTTCTCGATCGCCTCCTTGAACTTGGCATCCTTGTAGAGAGCGTTGCCCTCGCGCACGAGATCGAACGCTTCGATCTTGGCGCATCCGCTCACGCTGGCGAGGGTGAGCAAGGACCCGAAGACCATCCCGGCCAGGGCACGTCGACCATTGGCGAACGAAGAGCGGCCCATGGAGGCGGGCAGCATACAGCAGAACCGACGGAAATTGTTCGGGCTCGCACGGCCGTTCGACGGTTGGTCCGATGGCTGGCCGGATGGTTGGCCGGATGGTTGGCCGGCCCGCCCGCGGCGGCGTGTGGACCGCGCCCCCACTCGTTCATGGGTTGGCTCACGGGTCGGCTCGAAGGCAGTGGCGGTGAGGTTGGATGATGAGAGCATCGTCATCGAAGCCGATCGAACGGGCGGCGGGTGCGGGCCGGTGGCGGATGGCCGGCGAAACGGGGGAACGTCGGATGCACCGCGAGCGCGGGACGTGCCGGAGCGCGATCGAGTCCCGCAACGCAGGCTCGGACCGCGGCTTACAGCGAGCCCGAGCGCACGATCGGCGACGACGCCGTGGGGGATGGGCCACGACGCCGATGTCCCCCCCATTCGTGCCTTGGGTCGCCGTGCTCCGTCAAGCGCTCGGCGTCGGTCGGTCGAGGCGGGCGTTCCGCCCGCCTCGCCGGGTCATTCGAAGCGAATGTCGAAGGTCACCGAAGAGCAGGTGGAGCGGACCTTGCCACCCACGCGCTGCGGAGAGAAGCGCCACTTGGCCACCGTCTTGCGGCAGATCTCGCCCACCTCGGGGTCCCCACGAAAGCCCCTGTGGACGCGCACGTCGTGGGTCTTGCCGTCGCCACCGATGCAGAACGAGATCGTGGTCTTGCCCGGGCTTCGGTGGGTGCGGCCCGTGGGCGTACGCGCCAGCTCGGCCTGGTCGGGATCGGGGGTGAAGACCGACGACGCCATCACGGTCGCGATCGGTGCCTTGATCGGCGGCTCCTTGGGCGGCTCGGGCCTATGGATCGGCGGCCCGGAGATCACCTGCTGGGTGCCCAGGCACGGCGGCAGCGGGCAATGGGTCCCGGTGCCGCCAGGGACCCCGGGGCTGCGGCCGATGCCCGGGCCCCCGCCGAGCGCCTTGCCCGGTACGGTCGCCCTGACCTTCGGCGGGGCATCGAGGTCGAGCTTCACGACCTCGGTCGGCGCCACCTCGGGTTCATCGGGGACCACCTCGTCGGGCGGTGCTTCCCTTCGTTCGTCCTGCGCCGCGCCCCCGGCCGGCGCGGGTGGTGGGGCCGGCGGGGGCGGAGCCTCGAGGACCGCCATCGTCACCGAGTAGAAGCTCTTGGGAGGAGCGACCGACGAGATCCCGAGCTTGCTGGCGGTCCAGCTCATCACGCCCATGCCCATGCTCAAGGTCATCGCCAGCGCCCCGCCCATCAGCAGGCGACGGCGTCGGTCGGCCAGTCCCTCGTCGATCGTCAGCAGCGTTTCGAATCGTGCGTGTGCCATTGGTCCCTTCCTCGTCCTGGGCGCTCGCCCACCCCATGTCAGCGTCCCTACGACCCACCGGGGCCGCGCGACGTGGCAATCCATCCCAAACCCGCGACCGTGCCCGCCCCCGAACGGCGTACGCGATCGCCACCACCGCCCCGAGTGCCGTCATGGCGGCGGCCTGCGGCGCCGCCAGGCGACGCCCCCGGAGGGCCGCTGCCACTAAAGAAGTCCGCCCAGCTCGATCGCGACATCGGCCAGGCGCGTCCGCCCGGTCGCCAGGAGCACCAGGCGGTCGAGTCCCAGCGCAACGCCGGCGCAGGGGGGCAGACCCGGTGAGCGAAGGTCGGCCAGGAAGTCGTGGTCGATCGGCAGCGCAGGCAGATCCAGCGAGGCCCGCAGCGCATTGACGTCCTCGAAGCGACGCCGCTGCTCGTCGGCATCGCCAAGCTCGCGGTAGCCATTGGCGAGCTCGCGCCCGTGCACGTGGCTCTCGAAGCGATGGGCCACCGGGCGCGCGTCATCGGGCGCCGAGAGGGCCGCCAGGGCCCGGGGAAAGTCGACCACGTGCACCCCTCGGTGCACGCGCGCGCGCAGCCAGGGATCCAGGCATGCATCGCACCACGCCGAAAAGAACGCCGTCCAGGCCGCCAACGCATGGGCCCGGGGCGAGCTGGCCAACCGCTCGTCACGCACCGTCGCCAACGGGTCGGCCATCAGGCGGCTTACATCACGCCTGGCCTCTTCGCACGTGGCTCCCTCGAGCGCGGCCGCGAGCGCGCCGGCATCCTCGTCCCCGCGCAGGCGCAGACCCAGGGTCTGCTCCACCAGGTCGAGCATGCCCACCTCGTCCCAGTCACCAGGGGCCGGTGGCATGGGCAAGCCGGGCTCGCGCAGGGCCTTGGCCACCGCGTCGAACACCACGAACACCAGGTGCTCCACGTCGGCGCGCAGGGCCGGCGCGTCCTCGCCCACGCGATACCACTCGCAGAGGTGCAGCTCCTCGCGGTGGTGATCGCCGAGCTCGCCCGCGCGAAAGCAGGTCGCGATCTGGAAGATCGACGGAGCCCCCCGGCACAGCAGCCGCTTCATCGGCAGCTCGGGGCTGGTGGCCAAGAGCCCCGGCGGCGCGGCCACGGGCTCGATGAACGGCTCGACCGCCACCGCCGACAGCCGCACGGGCGTGAGCACCTCACGCAGGCCCGCGCCGCGCAGCGTCTGCCGGGTGGCATCCAGGGCTGCGTCCCACACCGCCACCCGCTGCGGGGTCGAAAGCGGCGGCCGCTCGTTCACTTGCCGATGTTGACGCGCTCGACGTAGCTCTTGGAGCGCGTGTCGATCTTGATGAACTCGCCCTGCTTGATGAACAGGGGCACTTGAACGTCGAGCCCGGTCTGGATGGTGGCGCCCTTGGTCACGTTGGTGGCGGTGTCGCCCTTGACCCCGGGCTCGCACTCGGTGACCTCCATGACCACGTGGCTGGGCACGTCCAGGCCGACCGGGCGGTTGTTGTAGAACAGCACGGCGTAGGCGATCGGCTGGTCCGAGCCCGGCGGGGGCGCATCGAGCAGGAAGTACTTGTCGTCACCCACCAGCTCGGCCGACAGCTCGACCTGCTCGTAGGTCGCGCTGTCCATGAAGGTGAAGCCGTCGGACCCCGCGAACAGGTACTGCATCGTCCGCGAGTCCACGTTGGCCGCCTCGAGCCTCTCGCCCGAGCGCCACGTGCGGTCGAGCACCGCGCCGGTGATCATGTTCTTGAGCTTGCACTTGTACAGGCCCTGGCCCTTCCCGGGCTTGACGAACTGGAACTCGGTGACCACGTACGGGTGACCATCGAGCTCGACCTTGGCGTTCTTGCGCAGCTCACTGACGTCCATGATGGAAGGTTCCCTTCGTCGCGAAGCGGACCGCTCCTCCTGCGAGGGAGGAACACGGACCCGCGGGGCGGCGGGCAGCTTTTTCCACCGAGGCCACGCGGTGTCAAGCGGGAGCGCGCCAACCCCACACGATGGACATGGGCTCGGAGCCGCATCCCGACCGCGACCGCTCGCGGTGGCTGGCCAAGCCGACGCGAATATGGCAAGGTTAATTCCGGTTTTCCTCCAGGGTTACCGTATAATGAGGCTGACCACCAAAGCACGCTACGGCCTTCGGGCGCTCTGCCACGTTGCCCACCGTGGTTATGCGTCGGCTCAGGTGATCGCAGAGCACCAGGCAATTCCCTCACGATACCTGGAAGAAATCATCGGTGAGCTCCGGCGAGCCGGTTTCGTGGTGGGAAAGCGCGGTCCTCGGGGAGGATATCGACTTGCCAAGCCCCCGGAGGAGATCGTGATCTCCGACGTGCTGCGGGCCCTGGGCAGCGGCCCGAGCAATGCGGCGGGGGAGCCCCAGGACGAGATCACCGCGTTGGTCGAGCGCTCGGTGGACGATCGGCTGCAGGCCGCCGTGGGAGACCTCAAGCTCGACGACTTGCTGGGTGAGGCCCGCGAGCGGCACCGTCGCAGCGCGGCGAACTACGTGATCTGACGGCCGCGCCCGCACCACCTGCCCTGGCCCTTCCCGATCTTCTCATTGGACGCGAGGACTCGACGAGCATGACCACGCAGCGACCTCCTGCCGTCGACACCATCCTCCGCCTCATCGGCGACACGCCGCTGGTTCGCCTGCGCTTCGTGACCGGCGCCGCCGAGACCCATGCGGCCGTATGGGGCAAGTGCGAGATGATGAACCCCGGCGGCTCGGTCAAGGACCGCATCGCCCTGGCCATGATCGAGGCGGGCGAGCGGGCCGGGTTCCTCGAGCCGGGCAAGACGGTGCTGGTCGAGCCCACCAGCGGCAACACCGGAATCGGACTGGCGCTGGTGGCCGCGGTCAAGGGCTACCGACTCGTCCTCACCATGCCCGAGAGCATGAGCCTCGAGCGCCGCAACCTCTTGCGGGCGTACGGGGCGGAGATCGTGCTGACCCCCGACGATCGCACCATGGAAGGGGCGGTCGCGGCAGCCCGCGAGCTGTGCAGCAGGCCCGACCACCACATGCTGCAGCAGTTCGAGAACCCGGCCAACCCCGACGTGCATCGACGGACCACCGGGCCCGAGATCGTGCGCCAGATGGAGGGCCTGACGATCGATGGCTTCGTGGCGGCCGTGGGTACGGGCGGCACGGTGACCGGCGTGGGCTCGGTGCTGCGCGCGCACAACCCCGACGTACGGATCGTCGCGGTGGAGCCCAGCCGATCGGCGGTGCTCTCGGGCCAGCCGGCGGGCCCCCACAAGATCCAGGGCATCGGGGCCGGCTTCATCCCGGCCGTGCTCGATCGCGGCATCTACCACGAGATCGACACGGTGGACGACGAGGAGGCCTACCGCATGAAGCAGCGCCTGGCCCACGAGGAGGGGCTGCTGGTCGGGATCTCGGCCGGGGCCAACGTGGTGGCGGCCGAGCGCCTCGCGGCGCGGCTGGGCCCGGGCAAGCACGTGGTCACCGTGCTGTGCGACACCGGTGAGCGCTACTTCAGCCTCGACGAGTACTTCACGCCCGAGGGATCTCGGCGATAGCTCCCGCCATGGATGCGAACGCGGACGCGTGCTTCGTGGTCGTGGGCGCCGGGGGACTGGGTTGCCCCGCCCTGCTGGCGTTGTCGGCCGCCGGGGCCGCCCGCGCGATCGTGATCGATCACGATCGCGTGGAGGCGCACAACCTGCAGCGTCAGGTGCTCTACGACGTGGGCGACGTGGGCGCCGCCAAGGCGGAGGCCGCCGCGCGGCGGCTGGCCGGACGCGGTCGCATGGCGGTGGAGCCCCGGGTGCATGCGCTCGAGCCCTCCGAGGTGGCGCGTTGGGTGACCTCGCTGTCGCCGACGACGATCGTGCTCGAGTGCACCGATCGACCCCGGCTCAAGTTCGCGATCAACGATGCCTGTGTGGCGCACGGGATTCCGCTGGTGGTGGGTGCGGCGCTGGGCTGGCGCGGGCAAGCGCTGGCGGTGCACGTGCCGTCCCCCGCCGGGCCCCATGCGGATCGGGCCTGCTACCGCTGCGTCTACGAGGCCCCGCCCCCCGACGACGAGATCCCTCGCTGCGACGAGGCGGGCGTCGTCGGCTCGGGCGTGGGGCACATCGGCATGCTCATGGCGCACCTCGCCCTGCGCCTGGCCGCGGGGGATCACACCGTGGCGGGCCAGCTGTGGGCCATCGACCTGCTGCACGTCGAGGTCCGGCGCCTGGCCCCGCGGCGCCGCCCCGGATGCCCCGCGCATCCCCGGGCGACCGACCTCCCCCACGATTCCCTCGCAGGCTCGGCCAACGGCGCCGGTGCCTCTTGAACCGACTCCGTCATCTCCAGACCCGAAGACAGACCAGACACCGGAAACGACACCATGGCCACCGTTCGCATCCCCACTCCGCTGCGCAAGTACACCCAGGGGCAGGAAGAGGTCAGCATCGCCGCTGGCAGCGTCCGCGCGCTCATCGACGCGCTCGAGTCGTCCCACCCGGGCATCCGGGAGCGGATCTGCGACGACAAGGGCGCCGTGCGGCGCTTCGTCAACATCTTCGTCGGCGACGAGGACATTCGCTTCCTCGATGGCCTCGACACCCCAGTCAAGGACGCGGACGAGGTCAGCATCGTGCCCGCGATCGCCGGCGGCGTGGGATGACCATCGCAGCACGAACCTCCGAGCCCGCGCCGCCCCCGGCCGTGGTCTCGCTGCACCAGCAGCAGGCGCTGCGCCGACCCGCGCGGGTGGGCAGCATCGTGGAGCTGGTGGGCAACACGCCGCTCGTTCGGCTCGGTCGCATCGATCGACGGACGCCCGGGGTGGAGATCTGGGCCAAGTGCGAGTTCGCCAACCCGGGGGGATCGGTCAAGGACCGCGCGGCGTACCGCATCATCGCGGACGCGCTCGCGCGCGGGGACCTGCGCCCCGGCATCCGCCTGATCGACAGCACCAGCGGCAACACGGGCATCGCCTACTCGATGGTGGGGGCGGCGCTGGGGATCCCCATCACCCTGGTGATGCCCAGCAACGTGTCCAACCCGCGCAAGCAGGTGACCGCTGCGTTCGGGACCGAGCTGCGGTTCTCCGATCCGATGGAGGGCAGCGACGGGGCGATCGTCGAGGCCCGCGCCATCGTGGACGCCGATCCACGGCGCTGGTACTACCCCAACCAGTACGCCAACGACTCCAACTGGCGCGCGCACTACGACGGCACGGCGCGCGAGATCCTGGCGCAGACCGACGGGCGGATCACCCACTTCGTGACCGGCATCGGCACCAGCGGCACCATCATGGGTACCTCGCGGAGGCTCCACGAGCACGACCCGGGCATTCGCTGCATCGGGCTGCAGCCCGACGACGCCATGCACGGGCTCGAAGGACTCAAGCACATCCCGTCGAGCCTGGTGCCGCCGATCTACGACGAGTCGGTGCTCGACGACACGATCTGGCTGCCCACCGACGAGGGCTGGGACATGTCCGATCGCCTCGCGAGCGACGAGGGGCTGTTCGTGGGGCACTCGTCGGGCGCCAACGTGGCCGGAGCCCTGCGCGTGGCCAAGGAGCTCCACGGGCGCGGCGAGTCGGGGCTGGTGGTCACCGTGCTATGCGACCGGGGCGATCGCTACTTCGCCCCGCTGCAGTGGGAGAAGCACTATGTCTGGTGAGCCCCGGCCCGAAGAGCCGACCCTCGCGCCCGCGCACCTGCAGGCCATCTATCGCCAGGCGCGGGACGAGTTTCCGCGCGAGTGCTGCGGCTACGTCCTGGGTCAGGGCGAGGCAGCCGAGCTGGTCCCCTGCAAGAACGTGCAGGACCAGCTGCACGCCCTCGATCCCGAGACGTTCCCCCGCACCGCGGAGAACGGCTACAACATCGGCGGCAAGGAGCTGCTACGGCTCACCCGGAGCCTCGACGGAGAGCACCCGGTTCGCATCGTGTATCACTCGCATCCCCGGGTGGGCGCGTACTTCTCCGAGGAGGACACCAGGGCCGCGATTGCCGCCGACTGGCCGGTGGACTATCTGGTCGTCGACGTGCAGGAGCACGAGGTGGTCGAAGCGGTGCTGTTCCGCCGGGCGGGCGATCGCTACGAGAGGATCGCCCGATTCGAGGGCGCGGCCGTGTGAGGACGCCGACGCGGCTACGCTCGAGGGAGCGAGCCGGCCGGCGACCAGGCCGGCGGTCCCAGGAGCCCGTCGCGGATGGCCACGAGCAGCTGGCGATCCGCGGCCAGGAATTCCTCGACCGGGAGCTCGGCGCGGGAGAAGGCACCGAGCTCCACGCCCGGCTCGGGGCGTAGGCCCAGCGCCAGGGGCTCGATCCCCGGCGCCGCCAACGGCCCGGCATCGACGTGGTAGACGATGAGCAGCACTCGTGGCCCCGGGGGCGGGTAGACGTGGTGCAGGACATCGGCCACGGGACCTACCCGCAGGCCGCAGGCCACCGGACCCCATTCCTCCATCAGCTCTCGGGCGAGTGCGTCGCGCGGGTGCTCGGCCGGCTCGAGCTTGCCACCGGGCAGCTCCCAGTGACCCGCGCCGTGCCCGGCGTCGGCACGTCGCCGCTGCACCACGAGCACGTCGCCTGGCCGCCACACCAGGCCCGCCGCCACCAGCAGGGGTTGCCGCTCGGTCATGGCCCGCCTTGTAGCAGGCCCTGGACGACTCGCGCCCACACCTGGACGTCCCCCCATGCAACCTCTATCCTGCCCCCAGGTTCATGCGCCTCTACGCAAGTAAGATCCCGCACATCACCGAGGTCGTCACCCGGGCCTTGGTCGAGCCGCGGCACCTCGAGATCAACGATCGCGAGGAATTCAAGCGCGACATCGAGTCGATCCTCCGCGAGTATCTGCGCAAGGACCGAGAGCTCACCGAAGCGGCCAAGGACGTGCTCGAGCAGCGCGGTCTGCCCTATTCGGACCTGTTTCGCACCAAGCGGCAGCTCGCCGAGCGCGAGGACTTCGCGATCGGCGACGAGTCCATCAATTGGATCGCCACCCAGCTCATCGAGCTGTTCATGCGCTCGGCCTTCGTCGAGGAGGTCTACGCCGACGACTCGACCCTGCGGCGCACGCTCAAGGACCTGCTCCGCCGCAACATGCAGGCCGACGACGACCTCGACCGCGAGGTTCGCCGGCACCTCAAGCACCTCAACGAGGGCACCAGCAGCTTCGAGATCGAGTACCAGAAGCAGCTCGAGGCCATCAAACGCAAGCACGGCCTTCAGTAGGGGCAACGCCCGATGGCGCACATCCTGGTCTACCTGCAGCGCACACCGGGCGGGCTCCACCCCGCCAGTGCAGTTGCGTTGTGCCGCGCTCGCGACATCTCCAGCGAGCGCGGAGCCACCCTCACCGCCGTGTGTGGCGGTGACGCTGGCGCGCTCGATCGCGGCATCGCGCAGGCGGCAGGCAGCTTTGGCGCCGACGTGCTGGTGTTCGGCGGTCCCAGTGGCCTGGCCGCCCTGCAATCGCAGCTCAATCCCGTGCACGTGCTGGTCCCGTGGACCGAGGAAGGGCTGGCCCAGGCCGAGACCCTCGTTGGGGGTCCACCGGTCACGCGCTGGTTGACCACGCGGCAGCCCGCCTGGGGCGGCGCCGATGCAGTCACCGCGGTCTTGGCCGGCACGCTCCCCTGGCATGCGTACAACGAGATGCTCGAGGCCGAGTATCAGGCCGACGTGGACGAGGTGAACCACCCGTCGTGGGTCGGCGAGGTCTCGGCGGCGTGCGCCCAGGACACGGCCCCCGTGTTCGCGGTGGGTGGCCGTGGCCCCGTGAAGTGGCTGGGGAGCCGCTCGATCAATCCCGAGACGCAAGCGGCCTTGACCCGGCTTGGTGCCGAGCCCGCTTCCGCCGACGAAGTGGTCACGTCCGGTACCGTGCTGTGGCTGTCCGCGGATCCGGTGCCCCCCACCCTTGCGCTACGGCCGGTGACGGTGCGCTTGCTCGTGCTGCCGGGCGAGCATGCAGGACTCGACCCGAGCTGGCGCGCGGCCGATTGGGTGCTGTCGGGGTCGCGGGCCGCCGCCTTGGGGGCCATCCTCGACAGCCCATGGGCATCGCTGTCGGGATGACCGGGACGGCCCTGGGCGCAGCCCTCGATGCTCTGCTCGACCCCAGCCCCAAGACGGTGCTGGCCACGGGGGACGCGATCCAGGCGCTGGACTGGCCAGACGGGCTGGCCCGGGTGGTCGGCGATCGCGAGCTGCCCACGACGCTGTCCAAGGTGACGCCGCGGGTGCTGCTGCTGCACCGGGTGACCATGACCACGGTGCGAGCGCTGCGGAGCCAGCCGGTTGCGCTGGTGGTGCTCACCGCCGATGCCGAGGCCTCGCGCTTCGATGCGATCGCGGCCGTGCCCGGCGTGACCGCCATCCTGGGCCCGCAGGCCCGGCTGCGACGGGGTGAGGGGCAGGCGATCCTGTGTGCCGCCGAGGCGGGCGAGCTCGAGGGCCTGTGGCGCGCGCTGGGAGGCGCACGCCTGGGCATCAGCCCCACCCCCGGGTGGTGGTGGCAGCTGCTCGAGCGCCGCGCCGCCCGTCGATTTCCGGCCGCGGGCTACGTGCCGGCCGCCGTACTCGACGAGGGGTGGGCGCGGTGGGCCGCCCACCGCGGGCCCGACGTGGTGCTCGTGCCGCTGGGAGTCCCCATGCCGCCAGTGGACGAGCCGGCCGATCCCGAGCGCGCGGCGAGCCTGGCGGCCGCCGTGGCTGCGCATGCGCTCGAGCGCTGGACGGGACCGGTGTTTCCCTCGCCGCGCGTGGTGGCCTCGGTGCTCAAGGGCCTGCGGGGCGGCGGAGCGCCTGGAGAGGCCGCGCCCCCCGATCCCGGGATCTGGCAGCAGGCGCGCCGGGCCCTGCCGATGACGGGCGCGCTCGTGGGCATGGAGCAGGCGCGACCGGATCTCGCGACCGACGTGGCCACGGCGGCGTTCCTGGCTCAGCGTGCGCTGTTGCGGGTCGATGCGGCCCGGGTCGCGCTCGAGGTGGACTTCGAGGCGCCCGCCATCGACGACGACGACGACGGCGTGGCGCGCTCGGGGGAGGTGCTCGCCTCGGCCGGCGTGGTGCTCACCGATCACGAGAGCAAGGTGGTGCTGCGTGGGTTTGGCATCGAGGTCACGCGGCAGGCGGTGGCGTCGTCGGCCAGCGGCGCGGCCGGGTTTGCGGATCGGATCGGCTACCCGGTGGCGCTCAAGGCCCTCAGTCCGGATCTGCGGCGACGCAGCGAGATCGGAGCCCTGCAGCTCGAGCTGAGCACGGCCGCGGCGGTGCGTCGGGCCTACGCGACGATCGTGGATGCCGTGGAGAAGCACGCTCCCACCGCGCGGCTCGATGGCGTGCTGGTGGCCGAGATGGTCGAGGCGGGGCTCGACCTGCACTGCGGCGCGATCCGGCTGTCCGACGGCGGCACGGCGTTGTTCGGGCGGGTGACCGACACGCCCGCGCCGGTCGAGCCGGTGCTGGCCCCCTGTCCCGTGTCTCGCGACGATGCGCTGCTGCTCGCGCACGCGATCCTCGGGCGCATGCCCGTGCCCGCGCTGCGACGGGCGACCGATCCCGATCCTCGCGCCCTGGCGACGCTGCTGCTGCGGCTCGACGCGCTGGTGCGCAGCTTCGGCGAGCGGCTCGAGCTGGTCGAGCTGCGACCGGTGCGGCTTCTGTCCGCGAACGCGGAGGGCGAGCGCGGGTACGTGACGCTCGATGCGAGGATCGTGCAGGTGCCCCACCTGCAGGGGCGCTGACCCGGGCGACTACGCCATGCGCTCGCGAGCGCGCTGCAGCAGGCGCTCGCGGGTGTCGAGGCCGGGATCGACGAGCACGTCGTCGAGCAGCCCCGCGAGCAGCGAGCGCACGGCCGGGCCCTTGGGCACCACGCCCTCGGCGATGAGCTCGCCTCCCTTGATCGCCAGTGCACCGACCGACAGGGTGGCGCCTTCGATCGCATCGCGAACCGCCTCGCGCCGGGTGTCGTCGAAGCCGAGCACGTCGAGCGCAGCGGGCAGGTGCTCGACGCCGAGCTGGGCCACGGCGCGGCGGATCTCGATCGGGGTGCGGGCGATCTGCAAGGCGCGAGCGGCCGACCCGGTGAGTGCCAGCACCGTGGCCCGCTCGGCGCGGCTGGGCTTGAGGGCATCGATGCATGCCTCGATGCGCGCGGCCGCGTCTCCTTCTCGCCCCAGCGGCCACAGCAACCGGGCCATTCGAGCCGTGGGATCGGGCGCCATGCGATCGACGGCCGCGATCGCCTGCGCGTAGTCCTCGTCGGTGGGCAGCGGCACCAGGGCGTGCGGCCAGATCCCCGTGCGCCACATGGGGTGCAGCCCCTGCGAGGGCACCGGGCTCCCCAGTAGCTTGTGCAGCTCGGTGTGCACACGCTCGCGGCTGACCTTGGCCAGCACGTCGAGTGCATCGGGGATCGCGGCCTCGGTGCTCACCTCGAGCTGGAGATTGCGCGTGGCACAGAACCGCACCGCTCGCATCGTTCGCAGCCCGTCCTCGCGAAAGCGCTGCAGCGGCACGCCCACCGCACGCAAGAGGCCCTGGCGCAGATCGGCGAGGCCATCGAATGGATCGGAGAACCGCCGCGCGATCGGATCCCAGGCGAACGCATTGAGGGTGAAGTCGCGTCGCGCCAGGTCCTCGATGAGGTGGCGATGGAATCGCACGCTCGTCGGTCGTCGACCGTCGACGTACTCGCCCTCGCCCCGAAAGGTGGTGATCTCGACCGGGTGAGTCTGGCCTCCACCCCGCACCATCACGGTCACGGTGCCGTGCTGCACGCCGGTGGGGATCGTCTTGGGGAACAGCGCCATCACCTCGTCGGGGGTGGCGGAGCTGGCCAGATCCCAGTCGCTGGCGGGCAGGCCCATCAACACGTCGCGGACGGCTCCGCCCACCAGCACGGCGGCGTGGCCGGCATCCTGGAGGTGACGCGCCGCGTCGACCACCGGGCGCGGGACCGGGGCGGCGCAGAGCAACGCCACGGCGGCAGCTTCGTCGAGGGTGGGCATCGCAGTGCGGCGAGTCTGCCCGAAACGGCGCGGGCTGGCCACGGAGTGGCCCACCCCGCAAGATCGCACGTTCTCGTGATCCGTGCGACTCTTGGCCCGCCGATACTCCATCACGCGCCTCACTCCATGTACCTGCGCCACCTCCACATCGAGAACCTCCGCCTCATCCGCGACCTGGAGCTCGACTTCGTCGATGGAGACGGAGAACCACGGATGTGGACCGTGCTCATCGGCCGCAATGGCGCCGGCAAGACGTCGATCTTGCAGGCAATCGCGCTGGCCGCAGTGGGGCACCTGCGCGCGAACCAGCTGGCGGGCGCGACGGCAGTGTCGATGCCGGATCGGCGCCATCCAGACGACGCAATGCGCATCGAAGCCACGTTCGGCTTCGGTCGACTCGGCGATGGTCAGCACCGAAGACGCCGCGAGTACCCGGGACACCCCCTGAAGCCAGCCCAACTGAGATCCAGCCTGTCCATGCCGCCAAATTCAGCCGATCTGGTCGGCGGCTCCGAGTATCTACAGCACAACCTGTTCGGGATGCTGAATGCCGAGGAACGGATCGACCCGCTTCAAGAGGCACGCTCCAAGGAGCTGTCGCACTGGTTCGTGGCCGGCTACGGGGTGTCCCGCCACCTGACGGTGAGCGACGTCGAGCGAGAAGTCGGAAAGCCGAGCCATGATCGCCTCGTTCCGTTGTTTCGACCGTCGCCCCTCATCGGCCTCGGGTTTGCGGACTTCGACGAAGGAGTTGCGAAGCGCTTCGTGAAGATCCTTCGACAAGTCCTCACCAGGACGCAGGATCTGGTCCCCGACATCCGCGACGTGGAGACGGGCGGGCGGGGAGGCATCAAGAAGGCGGCCGACCTCTACGATCGAGATCGATTCGAGCAAGAGCTGCCCAGCGGTCCGCTCAAGCTCCCCGCAACCTGGCTCTCCCACGGCTACCAGGCCAGCCTCGCCTGGCTTGCTGACCTCGTGGGACACTACCTGCTCGATGTCGGAGAGGAGGGTCCCGGGATCCTCCCCGCGAAAATGGAGGGCTTGGTCCTCATCGACGAGATCGACCTCTACCTGCACCCCAGGTGGCAAGCGGGGCTGGTCCGTGCGCTCAAGGAGACATTCCCCCGGATGCAGTTCGTGGCCACCACGCACTCACCCATCCTCCTCAACGCGCTGCGCTCCGAGGAGGTGGTCATGCTCTACCTCGATGGCGAGGGCAACGTACGCAAGCACGAAGGGGAACACGATCCCCGACTGCTGACCGGCACCGAGCTCTACTCGCAGTTCTTCGGGATCGATCGCCTGTACCCGAGCGATCTCGGCGACAGTCTCGACCGCTACAGCCACCTCGCCGTGAACCCCTTCCGTAGCGACGAAGAAGACGCAGAGGTGCACCGCCTCGGACGAGAGCTTCGCGGCGAGGGCATCGAGTTGACACTGGATCCCGTACCACGGGAGCCCGAGCTGTGATCCGCATCGAGCGGGGACCAGAGCCCACCTCCCTACCACCCGAACGGGAGCACCGCCTGTCAGCCGCAAGACGAGCGCTCGCAGACGGCGAGGCTCAGGTGTTCGAGGGGCATGGGGTTGCCAAGGCTGCCCTCTACGAGGCTCAGCATGGAAAGTGTGCCTACTGCGAGATGGTGCAGCAGCGCACGGCACAGCCCGTTGAGCACTTCCGCCCCAAGGCACGCGTGACCCAGGAGCCGAGGTACGTGACCTCGACCACCGGCTACT
Source organism: Paraliomyxa miuraensis (assembly GCF_026337845.1). Classification (GTDB taxonomy): domain Bacteria; phylum Myxococcota_A; class Polyangia; order Nannocystales; family Nannocystaceae; genus Paraliomyxa; species Paraliomyxa miuraensis. Next base: position 172,086 of record NZ_JAOVZF010000160.1, read on the forward strand.
GGTGGCTGGCGTGGACCTGGACCAACCTCTACTTCTCCTGCACGACCTGCAACAGCCCCGCCCGCAAGGGCAACCACTTCGCCCTCGAGCTTGGCTCGACTCCACTGACACCCGAGCAGCTGCCCCCCAGTGAGGAGCGCCCTCTGTTCATCGACCCCGCTGCGAAAGACGAGGACCCCATTGCGCACATCGTATTCGTCCAGGCCAAGCGTGGGCATTGGATCCCACGACCGCGCCGAGGCAGCAAGCGCGGCTCGTACACCATCGACAAACTCGGACTCGATCGTACCGAGCTCGTGACCTTGTACCGAAACCACGTCGAGCGCACCGTACAACCCTGCCTCGATGACGTGCGCGCTGCACTCCAACGCGACGTTCCACGAGAGGTCCACCACGCGTGGTCACGTTGCCTTCGTCGGCTGTTCCACCCCAAGGCCCCGTTTCACGCATTGTCCTACGACGTGCTGGATGGGCTGGTTCCCACCGATGTGCGAATACGGTGGCGACTGGATCTACCTCGCCCTTGGAACCTCTCGCGCCCCTGAGGCTCCGCCCCTACCCCTTGCACTCGCCCCAGGTCCGCCCCTGCCCCGCGTCGACCCGCAGCGGCACGTCGAGCTTCACCGCCCCTTCCATCAGCGGCCGGCACAGCGCCACCAGCTCGTCGACTCTGGCCTCGTCGCACTCGAAGATCAGCTCGTCGTGCACGGTCAGCAGCATCTGGGCCCACGGCACGCTGCAGAGCGCGTTCTCCACCTTGATCATCGCCACCTTGAGGATGTCGGCGGCGCTGCCCTGGATCGGCGTGTTGCGAGCGATCCGCTCGCCGTAGGCCCGCGCCGGCCCCTTGCGTGACAGCTCGGGGATCCTGCGCTTGCGACCGAGGATGGTCTCGGCGTAGCCGCGAGCCTTGGCCCGCGCGATGAGCTCGCTCATGTAGCGATCGACGCCTGGAATCTTCTCGAAGTAGGCCCGGATGTAGCTGCCCGCCTTGCCGCGGGGGATCCCCAGCTGCTGCGCGAGGCCGAACGCGGTCTGGCCGTAGATCACGCCGAAGTTGACCGCCTTGGCGATCCGCCGCTGCTCGGAGGTGACCTCGCCCTCGGGCACGTCGAAGACCTCGGCCGCGGTGCGGCGGTGCACGTCGACGTCGTCGATGAACGCCGAGCGCAGGCCCGGATCGCCGGACAGGTGCGCGAGCACCCGCAGCTCGATCTGCGAGTAGTCGATCGCAACCAGCATCCGCCCCGGCGGGGCCACGAACGCGTCGCGGATCTTGCGGCCCTCGGCGGTGCGAATGGGGATGTTCTGCAGGTTGGGATCGGTGCTCGAGATCCGCCCGGTGGCCGCGACCGCCTGGTTGTAGCTGGTGTGCAGCCGCCCCGTGCGGGCGTTGATGAGCTTGGGGAAGCTGTCGAGGTAGGTCCCCTTGAGCTTGGTGAGGCTGCGATACTCGAGGATGTCCTTGACGATGGGGTCGAGCATCGCCAGCTCCTCGAGCACGTTGGCGTCCGTGCTGTAGCCGGTCTTGGTCTTGCGCCCCTTGGGCAGCCCGCGCTTTTCGAATAGCAGCTCCTGCAGCTGGATCGGCGAGTCGAGGTTGACGTGCTCCTCGGCCTCTTCATCGACCCGGGCCTGGATCTCGGCGATCTGCTTGGCCAGCTCGGCCGACTGCCGCTGCAGCACCTGCGGGTCGAGCACGACCCCGCGCTCCTCGAGCTGCAGGAGCACGCGGGCCAGCGGCAGCTCGACCTCGTCGTGGAGCTTGCGCAGCGCCTTGCCGGCGTCGGAGAGCTGCCGCTGCAGGTCGACCCCCAGCGTGCGCACGACGTCGACCTTCTCGCACTGCCACGAGGCCGCGGGTACGAACGTCAGATCGCGCAGGGCCACCGCCTTGCGGCCCTTGCCCAGCACCTTGTCGGCCGGCCGCAGCGGGTGCCCCAGCACGTCCTTGGCCAGCGACTCCAGCGTGTGCGCGGAGCGGGCCGGATCGAGCACGTACGACGCCAGCATGGGGTCGAGCGTCACCCCCCGCAGCTCGATGCCCGCCCGCCGCAGGGCCAGCGCGAAGCGCTTGTGATCGTGCGCGAACTTGGGCGGAGACTCGGCCTCGAGCACGGGACGCAGGGCCGCGAGCACCGGCTCGCGCTCGCGCTGCTTGCCGTCCATCAGGCCCTGACCGTGCGCGAGCGGAACGTACACGGGCCGTGCGAGCTCGCCTTCGAGCCCTTGCGCCGCCAGGGCCACCCCCACGATCTCGGCCTCGAGCGGATCCTTGCTCGACAGCGACAGATGCACCGCCACCGCCTCGGCGCTGGCCAGCGCGGCCACGTAGGCCGCGAACGCAGCATCGTCGGCCGCCAGCAGCAGCCGGTGGGCATCGCCGGCCGGGCAGAAGCCCGAGACCATCTGCAGCTCGACGACACCGATCTCCTCGTCGTCGCCGATCGATCGGGCGCGGGCAGCCCTCCCGGCCGAGCCCAGCTCGCGCAGCACCATCTTGAACCCGAGCGGCTCGAAGAACGCCTGCAGCGCCGCGTCGTCGGGCGTCCGATCGGCCAGCGCCTCGAGCGGCGTCGGCAGCGGCACCTCTTGCAGGGCCACCAGCTGGCGAGACGTTCGAGCGTCCTGGGCGTGGTCCACCAGCCGCTCGCGGCGCTTCTTCTGCTTGATCGACGGCGCCGCCGCGAGCACTCCCTCGAGCGAGCCGTGCTCGTGCAAGAGCTCGGCCGCGGTCTTGGGTCCGATCCCGGGCACGCCCGGCACGTTGTCCGAGCTGTCACCCGTGAGCGCGAGTAGGTCGCCGAGCAGCGCGGGCGGAACGCCGAACTTCTCCACGACCTCGGCCGGGCCCACGAGCTTGCCCTTCATGGTGTCGTAGAGATAGATCGGCGGTCGGCCGCCCTCCGACGGATCGCCCGCGACGCCCGCATCGCACAGCTGCATCAGGTCCTTGTCGCTCGAGACGATGATCACCCGCATGCCCGCGGCCTGGGCCGCGCGTGCGTAGCTGGCGATGACGTCGTCGGCCTCGAACCCGGGATCCTCGATGCGGGGGATCGACAGCGCATCCACGGCCTTGCGCACCAGGGGAAACTGGGGCCGCAGCTCCTCGGGGGCCGGCGGACGATTGGCCTTGTAGGCGGGCAGCAGCGCCCGCCGCCCGCCGTCACCGCCCGCGTCGAACACGGCGGCCACCAGCTCGGGCTGGAAGTCGCGACGGGTGGCCTGCACCATGCGCACGAAGCCGTGCACCGCGTTGACGGGCGTGCCGTCGGGCGCGTTGAGCATGGGCAGGGCGTGGTACGCCCGGAACACGAAGTTGTAGGCGTCGAACAGGAACAGCGAGCCAGGCCCACCGGGTGGAGTCGTGGGCGTGGACGGTGGGGTCGTGGGCGTGGACGGCAGGGTCGCGGGGTCGGTCATTCCAGGGACTCCGGATCGCGCGCGAACTCGATGGAGTGGCGGCGGGCATGGATGAACGCGGCCTGGACCAGGCTCGCGGCCGGGATCGCCAGCAGCGCCCCCGTCAGCCCGTACACGTGCTCACCGGCCAGCAACGCGAAGATGACGATCACCGGGTGCATGTGCGCCGAGTCGCCGATGATCTTGGGATTGAGCACGTTGGCCTCGAGCAGGTGGATCCCCGAGATCCACGCCAGCATGCCGATGGCGGGCCCAAAGCTGAGCTCCTCCCCCGACGAGACCAGGGCGATCACCACGATGGGGATCGAGGAGATGATGGTGCCGAAGATCGGGATCAGACTGAACATCCCGGCCAAGAGCGCCAGCAGGAAGCTGTACTTGATCCCGAAGATCACCAGCCCCAGGAACGTGAGCGCTCCATTGACCAGGCAGATGAGCAGCTGGCCGCGAACCACGCCGCCCAGGCCCTTGTTCATGCTGGCCCACAGCTCCTCGAACTCCCCGCGGTACTCCATGGGCACCAGCGAGCGCACGAAGCGGTTGACCCGATCGACGTCGATGAGCACGAACGCCGCGATCATGAAGGTGATGACGAAGCTGGTGAGGAAGCCAAAGACGCCGGTGACCACCGAGCGCACGACCAGCGCGACCTCGGTGGTCAGCTCGGTGCCCTGGCTCGACAGCAGCTCTCGCAGGCTCTCCCCGAGATCGGGGGCATCGGGCTCGGGCTGGGGCGCCCCGATGACCCAGGTGCCATCGGTCCGCTGCTCCACGTGCAGGCGCACGTCCTTCAGATCGAGCTGCCACGAGCCGTCGCGACCGGGCTCGGCCTTGATCTCGGTGGAGTAGTTCGGCTCGGGCTCGTCCTTGGGCTTGGTCCACTCGCTGAAGGTGCTGTCCACCCACTCCGAGGCCTGAGGCAGCCACTTGTCGTTGATCTCGGCCGCCGCGGCGGGCAGACCATCGCGCAGCTTGGCCAGGTCGTGGACCACCGCGGGCACCAGGAACCCGACGAATGCCGCCGTGATCCCCACGATGCCCAGGTACACCACGACGATCCCCAGGGCTCGACCGGTCCAGCGCTCGATGCGAGCGATGATCGGGGCCAACAGGTAGGCGACCAGGAACCCGAACACGAACGGGAGCACGATGCCGCGAAACAGCACCACCACCGCGATCGCGAACAGCAAGAAGCCCCACAGCCGCCCGAAGCGACGCAGGACGCCCAGGATGGTGTCGGGTCGCTTGCGAATGCCCGACCGCGATCCGGCGGCTTGCGGCTGCTCTTGCTCGGACATGCTGCTACGCCTCCGGATGGCTCTCGGCCTCGAAGCGAACGCCGGCCAGCGGTCCCACCGCGGGCATGCGGCCCTCGCCCGAGGCGCTGTCCCACGCACCACACGACTGGCAGCGGAAGCGGAAGGCCGTCATCTTCACCCCGCAGCGACGGCACGAGAGCCGCAGGGCCGCGGCCTCCCCCATCGCGGCCTCGCGAGCGGCGTCGCGCTGCCCTCGCAGCAGACGCAGGCGCACCAGCTCCAGCCTCGCCGCCGTGCTCTCCTCGGCCACCCGCTCGAGCGCCGCCGCGGCTTGCTCGGGGTGCTGCCGGCTCACCCTCGGGGCCACCGCCACCACCAGCTCGGGCGCCCGCGTGCTGCGGAGCGAGGCCAACATGCGCTCGATCAGGTCGGCCACCACGCCCTCTTCCTCGGCCCACTGCCACGCCTCGGGCACCACGATGTGCGCGGCCGCGGGCAGCAGCTCCCACGCGCGTTGCCACGCCTCGAGGGCCAGCGCGGGCTCGCCGACCGCCGACTCCACGCGGGCCTTGGCCGTCCACACGTGGCTGCTGTCGGGGGCGAGCTCGGCCGCCCGCTCCACCAGCTTGCGCGCCTTGCGATCGTCGCCCTCCGACATGGCCACGTCGGCCTGACCGGCCAGGGCATGCCCGCGCCCGATCTTGCTCTCGCGCCGACGCCGCCCCTCGACCAGCTTCTCGTGCCGCTCCCAGGCCGCGGCCGCGCGCTCCCAGGCCCCGGCCTGCTCGAGCGCCTTGGCCAGCGACTCGAGCGTGGCCACCGAGCGCGGCGCCAGGCTGATCGCGCGCACCAGGGCCCCCACCGCGGCCCGCTCGTTGCCCTGGGCCAGTAGATCGCGGCCCAGGCCCACCAGGGCGGCCACGCGCTGCTCGGCCGGCAACGTGGCCGAGGCCAGCACCGTACGGTGGATCGCCTTCGCCCGCTCGATGCGACCGCGTCGGCGATCGAGGGCGGCCAGGGCCAGGAACACGGTGGACTCGCCGGGCTCGACTTCGGCCACGCGCTCGAGCTCGTGGGCCACGTTGTCCACGTCGCCCTCGGCCAGCTCGTAGAGCACCCGGCTGCGCCGCGCCAGTGCCTCGGTCACCTGACGGCGCGGGGCCGTGTACCACCACCCCCCGGCAAATCCCGCCATCACGCACAAGAGCGCCAACAGCAGGATCGTCATGGCCCCGACCCTCCCGGGCGCGAGCGGCTTGGAGGCTCGCGATCGAGGGACAGCCTCGGCTCGTCCCGCGAGCTTCGAGACTCTCCCCGGGTGGCGCTGCGCTCCCGGGCCAGCTCGCGCTGGAGCTTCTCGGTCATCACCTTCTTGGTCCCGGCCTCGATGTGAGCCTCGGCCGCGAGGATCTCGTCCTCCTCCTGCTGGCGCAGGGGCAGCGTGCGCAGCTCGAGCACCTCCCGCTCGAGCTCGCGGATCCGTCGCTGTACGAGGGCGGCTCCCCGAATGCGAAAGGGTGCACGCATGGCCAGGACCGCGAGCAAACCCACCGCGATCACCCACCCGCCGAGCAGCACGGCGAGGTTGACCTCGTAGCGCACGCGGGGGAGCGGCTCGATGAGGTCGAGCCGGGGCACGGCGAGGACGATCCCCACCCACGCCGAATTGGATTGCAGCGTGTTCGAGGCCCAGATCACCCCGATGAAGAACAACGCCAGGCTGACGCCGAGGTAGACCTTGCCGAGCAGCGACACCGCGTGCGGCGACCATAGCAAGGGGTGTATGCTCTGGCCATGGCAGCCGATCGCGAACGCTCGCGCCAGCCAAGAGCCTTCCTTGCCCCCCGCAGCCCGCGTACCTCGAGCGGTCGGCCCGGTGCCCCCCCAGGGGGCGCGCGGGTCCTTGCCCCCCGCAGCCGTGGAGCCAGCGACCAGCCCGGCGCCCCCCCGGGCGCGGAGCCCCCCGGCGTGCGGCGTGACACCCGCTGGGTCCCGCTGGGCTTCGGCGCCGCCCTCGGCCTGCTGGTGGGCTTTGCCTGCGCAACGTCGGATCAAATGCTCGAGAAGCGCCGGCGCGAGGAGGGCAACACCGAGTGCCGTCCCGGCATGGCGGAGCCTTGCTACACCGGACCCGACGGAAGCCTGGGTCGAGGGGTCTGCAAGGGCGGCCAGCGCACGTGCAAGGACGACGGGACCCTCGGCGAGTGCACCAGCCAGATCGTCCCCACCGCCGAGCTGTGCAACGGCGCCGACGACGACTGCGATGGCATCGTCGACAACGGCTTCGAGCGCGACGGTGCGCTGTGCGAGTTCGCCAACGCCAAGGGCGTGTGCCGTACCCAGGGCAAGTGGCACTGCTCGGCCGACGGGACCAAGTCGGAGTGCGACGCGAAGATCGTCTCGCCCAGCGCCGAGACCTGCAACGGCCTCGACGACGACTGCGACGGGGAGATCGACGAGGACGCCGTACCCAAGGCCGAGCTCGAGTGCAGCACCGGCAAGGCGGGCGTGTGTGCCAAGGGCACCAACACCTGCGTCAACGGCAAGGTCCGGTGCGTGCAAGACGTCCAGCCGGGGCCCGAGATCTGCAACGGCTACGACGACAACTGCAACAACCAGATCGACGATCAGTGCGTCAAGCAGTGATCATCCCCGTCTCGTTCCCTTCCTCGTTCCCAGCCCGGTCATGATCTCTCCCCTCACCGACACCCTCGTCGAGGACGAGCCCAGCGAGGACCCCGGTCGGGGACGTTGGGCCTGGCTCATCTGCATCGGCTCGCCCGAGGACAAGTTCGCGACGTCGGGTCGGGTGATCCCGCTCGACGGAGCCAACACCGTGGTGTTCTGCCGTGACGAGTCGTCGGATGGGCTGTCCGTGAGCGAGGAAGGCTCGCGCGTACGGGTGGGGATCCCGTTCGGCTGGGTCAGCGGCCAGCACGCCGAGCTGCGCGTCACCGAGACGGCCTCGGGCTTGCAGTTCTCGCTGCGCGACCTGGGCAGCCGCAACGGCACGCTGGTCAACGGCGAGCGCCTGCACGAGGTGGTGCGTCTGCGCCCGGCCGACGTGTTCGAGGTGGGCCGCTCGTTCTGGACGGTGCGCGAGGTGGGGCTCCGCAAGCTTCGCAGCCACAAGCTCTCCGAGCTCGACCCGACCGGCACCTGCTCGCCGCACCTGCATCACATCCACCGCACGCTGCACCGGCTGGCGCGCTCGTCCATCCCCATCGTCCTGCGCGGGGAGACCGGCACCGGCAAGCAGTATCTGGCCCGCGCCATTCACCAGGTGAGCGGGCGACGGGGCCCCTTCGTGATGGCCAACCTCGGCGCCCTGTCCGAGGACCGCGTCGAGCAGGTGCTGTTCGGAGGGGCCGGCGGTGGATCGGGCCTGTTCGAGGAGGCCAACGATGGCACCTTGATGCTCGACGAGCTCGGCGAGCTGTCGCCCGCGGTCCAGGGCAAGCTGCTGTCGGCGCTCACCGAGGGGCGTGCCGCCCGGGTCGGCGAGCACGATCCCCGCAGCTTCGACGTGCGCCTGGTCTGTGCCACGCTGCACGACTTGTCGCGCATGGTCGACACCGGCCGCTTCCGCCCCGACCTCTACTCCCGCCTGGCCGGCTTCGTGGCGGAGCTGCCTCCGCTGCGGGCGCGTCGCGAGGACATGGGGCTGCTGACCCGGGCCGCGATCCGCACCCTGCAACGCGAGGGGCGGCAGATCCGCATCACCTCCAACGCATTCCGTCGCATGCTGATGCGGGCCTGGCCGTTCAACATTCGCCAGCTCCGCCAGACCCTGGCCACGGCCAGCCTGCTCTCCAGCGGAGACGGCACCATCACCGCCGATGCGCTGGCCGAGATCCTCGACCAGGACGACGGGCTGCCCGAGAATCCCGACGACGTCCGCCGCCTCCGCGCCGAGCTCGTGCAGCGGCTGGCCGAGCACCAGGGTGACACCGACGCCGTTGCGAGGGCCATGAGCCGCGACCCGTATCAGATCCACCGCTGGCTGCAGCGCTTCGACCTGCACCCGGAGACCTTCACCCTCGACGGCGAGTAGCGTCCACCGCCCGCACCGGTCACCCGGAAGCGGCCGGCGGCATGCGCTCCACCGCCCGAGCCAGTCGAGTCAGCTGCGCCTGGGTGAGGGTCACGGGCGAGACGCGAGCGCGCGGCATCGCGAGCGCCCAGGTGATCTCGAACGTGAGCGGACCGCCCACCGAGGCCAGAGCGCTGCACGACGCGGGCCCTGCTCCCAGCGCGACCAATTCCTCGGCCACGCGTTGGACCGACCGGCCGCGGGTGGCTCGCGCGACGCCATCGAGCAGGGTGGCAACGATTTCGGTGCTCCGTCTGCCGCTCCGTACGGGTCCTCGCTCGGCGGCATGGGATCCCAGCGCGGTGGTCTCGAGGACCACGGGAACGCTCGCTCGAACGATCCGATGACCAGGCTCGCCGAGCTCGAGCGTGATTCGATCGAGCAGGCCATTCGTGGGGGCCAACGGCGAGCCTCCCGCGGCGCGCAGTCCGTATCCGAGTCCGCGGGTGGCCGCTGCGTAGAGCGCTCGGATTGCAGACAGCATGGCCGTGGCCCGAAGGAGCGTGAGCGTTCCTTCGCCGGCGTGGATGCTGAGCACGTCGGACCGCCCCGCTCGTAGCTCGGACAATAGTGCGGCCGCAGAACGCCCTTCGGCGGCCGCAATCGTGTTGATCGCCTCGGCCAGGATCCGGGAGTAGTCGCGAGCCTCTTGCCACACCGGCACGTGAACCTCGACCTCGGGTCGCCGCTGGTGCTCGAACAGCGTCACCACATGCCGCCCGTCGAGATGGTGCTCGTCCACCTGCTCCCACTCGCCAGCCCGAAGGTGGGCGAGCACCATCCCGGGATCGAGCGCTGAGCCATCGGCGAGATCCGCGGTCACCAACTTCATGGACGGCGCTCCTGAGCCACGACGTGGAGGATGCGGGTCAGCTCCCCGGGGTACAATGGACTACGAAGCTCCACCCGGCAGGTGCGCCGGTTCGTGGTCGCCGGGAGCCCCACCAAGGAGGCCCAGAACGCCACCCGACGGAGGGTCAGCGCGTCCACACTCCATGTGAGCCGCTGCGCCCAGTCGGGTGGAACACAAACGACCACCAAGATGCGAGGGATCGCGTAGCGGCGCGAGCGCAGCTCGTCGTAGTTCTTCACGGGTAGGTCGTGCTCGAGCACTCCATCGACGGGCTGGTGACGCTGCGAGCACTTGAGCTGGATCGCCAATCGCGGTGACCGCCGCAGGACCCGTCCAGCGGCCGGCCCCAGCAGACCGCGAGCCGCCACCATGAAGTCGACGCCATCGACGTCGTCCTCCTCGCGCACGACCGACAACCCCTCGGCCGCCGCGAGCGCGCGAAGGTACGCCTCGCTGAACCGCTCCATCCGCAACGGCTCGGGCAAGCCACCCCTTGCCGCTCGACCCGGCCGCTGCGAGCCCTTCGTCATCACTCACGATCGCGCTCTGGTCGGCCTAGGCCTCGAGCGCCTCGAGCTGCGTCTTGAGCTCGGGGTGCTCGGCGTCCTCTTCGAGCCCGCGCCGCAGCATCGCCCGGGCCTTGGGCTTCTCGTCCAGCGCCACGTGGGCGCGAGCCAGGTTCACGTAGAGGTCACCGCGGCGCAGGCGGCTGGACTTGTCGGCGTTCTGCAGCAGCATGGTGCGGTAGATCTTGAGCGCGTCCTTCCACTGCCCCTGCTCCTCGTAGATCGAGCCCAGGGCAACGAGGGTCTCCACGTTGGTGGTGTCGATGCGGTAGGCCTCGAGCAGCATCTCGCGAGCCGAGCCCTGGTCGCCCTCGCGCAGCGTGATCCGAGCCAGGCGCGTGAGGTGGTGGGCGAGGGTCTTGCTGCGCTTGCCCTGGCGCACCACCTCGACCAGCCACGCATACATGCCCTTGGCTTCCTCGTAGCGCTCGGCCATGAACAAGCCATCGGCGATCCGACGGTTGACCTTCACGTCCTCCTGCACCTGCTCGTAGAGCTCGGCGAGCACGCGCAGCGCCGCGTCGGCATCACGCAGCTCGCCCAGCATGAGATCGACCCGCTCGAGCACCAGCTTGCGCCGCGCAGCGTCATCGGGCTCGCGCGCGGCCCGGAGCTCCAGCATGTGCACCACCTGATCCCAGCGCTCCTCGGCCCGCGCCAGCGCCATCAGCTCGCCCACGGCCTCCTGGTTGCCAGGGTCGAGTACCAGCGCGCGCTCGAGGTGCTCACGACGCTTGGCGGGCTCGTCCTCGCTGAGCTTGGCCAGGCGTAGCTGCAGCTTCGCGCCCTCGGCCCCCTGGGGATCGAGCGCCGCGGCCTGCTCGAGCGTGCGTCGCATGCCGTCGTCGTCGCTCCGCGCGTCGTAGACGGACGCCAGCGACAACAACGCGGGCACGTAGCCCGGATCGAGCTCGAGCAGCTCTCGCAGGATGCTCTCGGCACGCTCGCTGTCGTCGAGGCGCTCGGCCAGCAGGGCCGCCAGCCGCGATGCAGTCGCGCGGTGCCCCTCCACGTCGCCCTCGCTGCGCAGGCGATCCATCCGCGCCTGCAAGATCTCGCTGAGGTCCACGAAGCGCTCCTCGGCCGCGAGCAGCCGCTCGAGCGCAGCCCCGGCCTCGACGTGACCGGGCATCTCCAGCCGCACCTGCTGCAGACGCTCGATGGCCTCGCCCGGATCGGAGAGGCGCTCCTCGGCCACCCGCGCGAGCTCGAACAGCACATCGACCCGCACCTCGACGCTCAAGCCCACCTCGAGCCGTCGCTCCAGCGTATCGCGCACGTCGTCCCAGCGCTCGAGCCGACGGAGCAGGGACTCGAGTTCCTGCAGCGCCTCCCGATCGTTGGGTTGATCCGCCACCATGTCCTGGTAGGTGGTGATGGCGTCGTCGACCCGATCGAGCGGGTCGACCAGCACCCTCGCCAGGCGCATCCGCAGGTCGCGACGCTCATCGGGATCCTCGGCGATCAGGGCCCGGCGCGAGAGCGCATCGGCCAGGCGCTCTGCATCGCCCGCCGCGGTGAGCAGCGCGAGCAGCCGCGACCAACCCTCGGCATGCCCCTCGTCGAGCGCGATGACCTGCTCGAGGTCGGCGATCGCCAGCGCCGGATCGTGGAGCGGCCCTTCGGCCACCCCCGCCGCCTCGGCCCACAGCGCGGCCGCGGCGTCGGGACCGGGCTGCACGGCGGCAAACCGGGTGAGCGCGTCGTGCAGCACGTTGGGGTCGCCCACGGCGCGGGCCGCCTCGACCCGTCGCTCGAGCGCCTCGATGTGCTCGGGGTTGTCCTCGAGGATCCGATCGAGCACGGCGAGCGCTCGACCACCTTCGTCGAGCTCGCGCAGCAGCACGGTGGCGGTGGTCAAGGCCAGCGGCGCGGTGGGGCGCCCGTCGGCCCTGCCCTCGTCTCCCCCGCCCTCGACCGCGGCCAGCATCAGCTCCACGGCCCGCGGCAGCTGTCCGTGCTCGCGACCCAGTGCCAGCACGCGATCCAGACCGGTGGCCGACTCGGGATCGAGGGCCAACAGCCGCCCCCAGGCGTCGAGGGCCTGCTGTGGAGTCCCGCCGCCCGCGTCGTAGAGGGTGCCGAGCTGCTCGAGCAAGCCCAGGCGATCGCCCTCCTCGGCCTGCGCGAGCCGGCGATCGACCACCCTCGCCTGACCGGCGCGATCCTCCACGCTCACGTAGGCGGCATCGAGCGCGTCGAGAAGACCGTCGGGGGCCTTGCCCTCGGTGTGCGCCAGCACTTGCTCGAGCCCGCCGATGGCCGCGGCTCCACCTCCGGCATCGAAGGCGTCGCGATACGACTCGAGCGCCCCCGACCGATCGCCGAGCACCAGCTGCACCTCGCCCAGCCGCACCAGCAGCTCGGCCCGCTGCGCGTCGTCGTCGGACAGGCGTACCGCCTCGCGCAGCGCCTGCTCGACCGCCGCCGGCGCCTGCACGGACCGCCCCAGGCGCTCCACCTCGGCGCACACGGCCAGGGTGGCCAGCCCTTCCTCGAGCAGCGGGGTCAAGAGCCCCAGCGCACGCTCGTTGTCTCCGAGGACGTCCTCGGACAGCCGCGCCGCGTTCGAGGCGATGATCACCCGCGCCTCGGGCTCGCGATCGGCGTTGGCCGCACGCGCGGACAGGGCGTCGACGTGCGCGGCGCCCTGACCGAGCTGCACCGCCAGCTGCCCCGCCTGGTCGAGCACCGGCGGGAGCTCGGCGGCCTCGAGCACGTCGAGCAGCACTCCGAGGGCCACCAGCGCGCCCGGGACGTCGGACAGCCGCGACAGGCGAACCTCGGCCAGCCGTCGCAGCGCCGCAATCCGATCGTCGGGATCCTGGGTGAGCTCGGCCCGCGCCGCGAGCACGTCGGCCAGCTCGGACGAGCGCCCCACCTGCTCGAGCTGCGGCATCGCCAGGTTGCCCGCCGCCTCGTAGCAGTCCTCGTTCTCGGCCAGGCCCACCAGATCCTCGAGCGCTCCGTCGTGACCGGGCGCGATCTGGAGCACCTGCTCGTAGCGCTCGAGCGCGCTGGGGACGTCCTCGAGGGGGCCCTTGAACAGGCGCGCCGCATCGAGCACCAGCCCCGCCTTCTTGTCGCGATCGCTGGCCAGGGCCGCACGCTCGCTGAGCGCCTCGGTGGCCTCGGCGAAGCGCTGCTCGGCCACCAACCCGTCGATCAAGGCCGCGAGGGCCTCGTCGTCGTGCGGCTCTTCCAGCAGCAGCTCGCGCAGCACGTCGATCTCGGCCGCACGATCGTCGCGCTCCTCTCGGTGCAAGATGGCCAGGTGCATGCGTAGCTCGCGGCGCTCGGAGGCCTGGTCGCTGGACTCGATCTGCCGCCGCCGGATGTCGACGAGCTCGGGCACCGCCTTGCGCGCCTGGTACGCCCGCGCCAGCCGCTGCATGGCCTCACGGTCGTTGGGCTCGATGTCCAGGAGGTCACGCCAGGCCTGCTCGGCCGCCTCCCCCTGCGCCAGCACGTCCTCGAGCAGGATCGCCAGCCGGCGCAGCAGCGCCAGCCGATCCTCGTCCTCGGTGGCCACGCGAGCGCGAGTGACCAGGATCTCCCGCAGTTCCTCGTGGAAGCCCAGCTGCTGCAGACACTGGTCGAGCAGCAGCAGCGCCGCCTGGTGCTCGGGCAGCAGCTCCAAGCCACTGCGCAGGATCTCGGCCGCCGCGGCCGGCTCCGCCGCGTCGAACTGGATCTGGGCGGCCCACACCAGGAGCACGAGACGACGATCGAGGTCGCTCTCGAGCGGCGTGCCGCCGGCTGCCGACACCAGGGCCTCCGACAGCGCGATCTTCAGCCCCAGCCCATCGGCGACCCGCGCGGCCTCGTCGTCGAGCTGCTGCAGCGCGTCCTCGGGGCCGGCCTCGGACAGTGCCCGGCACAGCGCCCGGAAGGCCGCCTCCTGGGTGTGGACCGAGCCCAGCAGCAGCGACGCGATCTCGCGATACAGCTCGTGGCGCGTCACGGGGTCCTCGGTCTGCGACAGCTGCCACTCGTCGATCTCGACGATGCGCCGCACGTTGCCCTGGCGCTCGTAGATCGGCCGCAGGATCGCGAGGATCCGCGGACGCAAGGCCGGCCGCTGGTCGGCGATCCGCTCGAGCCGGTGCACCGCCTCGGGCTCGTCGGGGACCTCCCCGAGCATCGTCTCGAGGGTGTCGACGGCGGCATCGGGATCGTCGAGGTAGTGGTCCTGCACGTCGGCGATGCGCGTGCCGATGGCCAGGCGGGCCAGTACCTCTTCGGTACGATCCACGCGATCGCGCAGCAGGTCGACCAGATCGGCCCACCGCTCGGTCTCCTCGTAGATCTGCTCGAGGCGGTTGCGCGCGAGGTCGTACTCGGGCTGGATCTCCAGGATCCGCTGGTAGGCACGCCCGGCCTCGGCCGGATCCTCGAGCATCTCCTGCGCCAGCGTGGCGAGCTTGCGCAGGATCTCGATCTGCCGCCCCTCCTCGAGCGCGCTGTCGACCTCGCGCCAGTAGGCCTCACCGAGCTGCGGCCACAGCTCGGCCTGGGTCAGCGCCGACTCGAGCGCGGGGAAGATCGAGGCCCCGTCGGGTCGGGCCGTGAGCAGCCGCTGCAGCAGCGGCACCGCGCGCTCGGGCTGACGCAGCGAGCCCGACCATAGATCGGCCGCCTCGCGCACCACCTCGAGCACCTCCTCGCCGTCGTCGTCGGCGGCCTGTACCGTCACGTACTCGGTGAGCGCCTCCGCGTAGCGATCGACGCGGCTGAGCACGCCGGCGAGCCGTGCGAGCTGATCCCGCACCCGACGCTCGCCGGGCTGCTCCTTGAACAGACGGGTGTAGCTCTCGAACGCCTTGTCGAGATCCTCGAGCTGCTCCTCCTCGATCTGGGCGATGCGAAGCAACAGCCGCACGCGCTCGTGCTCGTCGGCCGCCTCCTGAAGCCGGATCTCCTGGATCTGGATCAATCGGTGCCAATCGGCCACGGCGGCGAACACGGGCTCGAGCATCTCGGCCACGCGCCCCCGCATGGTGGGGTCCTCGAGGTAGCGCCCGAGTTCCTCGGTGGCCACCGCGTGATCGGGATCCATGCGCAGCGCGGTGCTGAGGTGGCGAATGCCCTCCTCGGGGTCCTCGAGCTTCTCGCCGTAGAGACGCCCCAGCCGCAGTCGGGTGTCGACCGCCGCCTTGCCCTCGAGCCGTCCGAGCTTGCGATTCAGGTGGGCTGCCAGCTCGCGGTAGCGCCCGGTCGCCTCGTAGAGCGGCTCGAGCACCTCCTGCACCATGGGTCGCTCGAGCGCCGTGGACGAGAGCCGCTCGTACAGGCGAATCGCCTCCTCGGGCTGCTCGAGGTTGACGCGATGGATCTCGGCCGTGCGCAGCAGCAGCTCGTCGCGCGCCTCGCCCTCGTCGCTGCGATCGGCCTGATCGACCAACAGCTTGGCGAGCGCCTCGTAGTCGTCCTGCTGCACGTAGATGCTCTCGAGCGCCGAGGTGGCATCGACGTCGCCCGACGCGAGATCGAGGATCCGCTCGTAGGCGGTTCGTGCCTCGTCGAGGCGACCGAGCCGTCCGAGCGCCACCTGCCCCATCGACCGCAGCACCCGCTGCTGCAGATCGGAATCGAGGATGTGATCGACGGTCTGTCCGTAGGCGGTCAGCAGCGCCTCGGCTCGCTCGTCGGCCGCGCCGAGCCGCTCGACCTTGTCGAGGATCTCCGACAGCTCGGGCTGATCGGCCGCCTCGGCCATGGCCTCGCACAGCACCCCGAACGCTCCCTCGCGATCACCGAGCCGCTCCTCCTGGGTCGACGCCACCTTGAGCAGCGCCTGGAGGCGACGGCGTCCCGACGGCTGCTTGCGCGCCTGCAGCTCCTCGAGCTTGAGCAGGGCCGGCCAGTCCTGATCGGCCTCGTAGAGCGGCATCAGGATCCGCATGGCCCGCTCGCGCGTGTCGTCGTCGGCGGTGAACGCCAGCACGGCCTGCCGCGCCCGCTCGTCGCGGTGCGAGAGGTCGAGCACCCGCTTCCACAGCTCGAGCGCGTCCTGGGAGCGCTGCAGGTGCGCCCCCACCACCTCGGCCGTGCGCGACAGCAGCCGCACCCGCTCCTCGTCGTTGTCGGCCAGCGCGGTCAGGCGACGCAGGCCCTCCTCCACGTCGGGCCAGCGCTCGAGCTTCTCGTTGAGCTCGACCAGGCTCGACAGCGCGTAGGTCGTGTCCTCGCGCCCGACCTTGAGATCGAGCACCGACTGGAACGCCGACATGGCCCGGTGCGGATCGCCGAGGTGATCGCGCTGGATCTCGCCCACGCGCCGCCACAGCGGGGCCCGGCCGCGCGCGTCGGGGGTGACCCCGATGCGGTGCTCGAGCACCTCGCAAAGCCGCTCCCACTCCTGCTCCTCGAGGAACAGGCGCTCGAGGGCATCGAGCGAGCGGACGTCGTCCGGCTCCATGTCGAGCACCTCGCTGTGGGTCAGCGCCGCGCCGACGCGATCGCCCAGATCCTCCTGGATGGCCGCGACCTCGAGCCGGATCCGGACTTGATCGCCCTGGGCATCGATGAAGCGCAGCAGCGCCCGCTTGGCCTCGATGAGCGCCACGCCGTCCCCCGCCTCGAGGTGCAGCCGGCACAGGGCCTCCACGGCGCGCTGGGCCAGCCCGGCGTCGGGCGGGTCGAGGGCCAACAGCTCCGCGTAGGCGCTGCGCGCCGCCTCCTGATCGCGCAGCCGCTCGTCGTAGAGCACCGCGATGCGATGGGTGAAGTCGATGCGCAGCCCGAGATCGAGCATTGCGTCGCCGGTCAGCGCACCGCGCCACACCTCCACCAGATCGGCGGGGCGATCGAGCGCGAGCCCCAGGCGCTCGACGTGCTCGCGCGTGTCCCGGCGGCGCACGTCGGCCGCGAACGCCTCGCGCATCACGTCGAAGGCGGTGGTGGAATCGGAGAGCTCCTGCTCGCGCAACCTCGCGATCTCGATCAGGTGGGTGACCGCCTCGTCGACCGACCCGATCTCCTCGGCGTGGGCCCGCCGGGCGTGGAGGATGCGAATGCACCCCTCGTGGTTGCCGTGGCGCTTGTAGATCGGCTCGAGCAACGCGCACGCCGGCAGCTGCACCTCGGCGATGTCGAGCAGCTCCTCGAGCAGCCGCCGCGCCTGGGCATCGTCGGGGTCCTGCCCCAGCACCTGCCCGAGCAGGTCGACGGCCCCGAACGCGTCGCCGAGGAACTGCATGCGCAGCGCGGCGCGGCGCACCATCAGCTTGCGCCGCTGCTCGCCGTCGCGCGACAGCTCGGCCCAGCGTCCCAGGATCTCCTCGAGGCTCTCGTGATCGCGAGGCTCCTGGCCCTCGCCGTACATCTGCGCGAGCAGCTCGATCGTCGGCAGGTCGTCGGGAATGAGGTCGAGCAGCTCCTCGGCGGTGGCGATCGCCGTCTGGCGATCCCCGAGCACGTTGCGCGACAGGTCGATGATCCGCGTCAGCAGCTCCTTCTGCTCGCGCTGGTTGTAGGTGACGTCGACGCGGCGGCGGTACAGGGCCCGCAGCTCGGCGGGGGCCTGCCGCTCGCGCAAGAGCGCCTCGAGGGCCTCGTAGGCGCCCTGGTGGGTCTCGTCCTGCTCGAGCACGATCGCGTAGTTGCGCTCGGCATCGGAGGGGCGTCCGAGGGCGTCGCGCAGCATGGCCGCGTGCTCGAGCAGCAGGTCGCGGCGCAGCCCGGCCCGCTCGCGGGCCAGCGTGCGCCCCTCGGCCTCGGCCAGCTCCGCCTCCTTGGCCATGCCCCGCAGCGCCTGCTCGTAGGCCTCGCCCACGTCGTGCATGCGCTGCAGCTCGGCGCCGAGCCGCTGGAGCATCTGCCGCCCCTGCCACTGCGAGGGATCGGCGAGGAACAGCTCGACCCGGATCCGCAGTGCATCGGCGCGACGCTCCTCCATGCGCTCGTAGATCGCAGCGAGCTGCTCGAGCTGCTGCTTGCGCGCGTCGGCGTCCTGCTCGGCCGCGATGATCACCTCCATCGCCTCGGCCTCGCGCACGCGATCCTCGACGCGGCGGTAGTAGGGCAGCAGGCCCTTCATCACCGGGAGGCTCACCGAGGGATCGCTCTGGCGCAGCTCCTCGAGCGCCTGCACCACCGGCCGGTGGTTGGGCTCGAGCTCGAGCACGGCGAGCAGCCCCTCGACCGCGGGCTGCGACTGCTGCAGCCGCACGGCGCGGATCTGGGCCAGCTCGAACATCAGCGGCACCCGAGCCGCGTCGCTGCTCGCCCGCGCGAGCTGCCGCTCGAGGATCTCGGCCAGCTGCGCCCAGTGGCCGCGGTTGCGATAGATCCGAGCCAGGCTCTCGAGCGCCGCGGGATCCTGCGGCGCGTGCTCGAGGATCCGGCGATAGGTCTCGGTGGCGCCGTCGAGATCGCCGAGCTGCTGCTCCTGGATCTTGGCGAGGTTGCGCAGGGTCGAGAGCCGGGCGTCGGCGTCGGGGGTGACCTCGAGCCGACGCCGGTAGACCTCGCACAGGTCCTCCCAGCGGCGCGTCCCCGTGTAGATCCGCTCGAGCGCCCCCATCGCGTCGGCGTTGTTGGGATCGAGCTCGATGATGCGCCGGAAGTAGCGCTGGGCGTCATCGGGCTTGAACAGCTTGTCACGGGCGATCACCGCGAGCTTGTCGAGCAAGGCCAGCCGCTCGTCGTCCGCCACCCCTTGCGCCGCGATCCGTTGCTCGAAGATCGAGGTCAGCTCGTCCCAGCCATCGGCGCGCTCGGCCGCGCCCTCGAGCTGCTGGCGCAGCAGCTCGTCGGCGGGGCGCAGGCGGTAGGCCTCGGCCGCCCAGTGCAGGGTGAGGGTGGGCGAGCCGAGCTTGTGCTCGGCCACCTCTTGCATGGCTGCGATGAGCTCGAGCCGCTCTTCGTCGGTCTGGGCCGCCCGCAGCAGCACCTGGTAGGTGCTCATCAGCCGCGCCCAGTTGCGCTGCTCGCGATAGATCGGCAGCAGCTCGCGCGCCACCGCGAGGTTGTCGGGCTGGATGGCCAGGGTGCGCTCGAGGGCCTTGAGCGCGCGCTCGGGCTGCCCCAGCCGGTTCTGGCACAGCGCCGCCACGCGGCGGTAGAGCGCCACGCGAGCGTCGGTGTCACTGACGCGATCGGCCGCGCTCTGCAGCACCTCGACCACGTCCAACAAGCGCCCCTGCGCCTCGTAGAGCGCGGTCAGCTCGTCCCAGCGCTCGGCCGCCACGTAGGCATCCCTCAATCGCCGGGTGGCCTTGTCGTGCCCCGGCGACAGCCGCAGCACCTCGGCCCACACGCGCGTGGCGTCCTCGCGGCTCTGCAGGCGATCGGAGTAGAGGTGCCCCAGGTGCACGAGCACGCGAACCGTCAGCTCGCGGTCTTCGAGCGTGGCCACCTTGCGATGCAGGATCTCGGCCGCACTCGCCCACCTCGACTCGCGCTCGTACAGGCGTGAGAGCGCATCGAGGGCGGTGCTCTCGTCTCCGTGGTGACGCAGCACCTCGTTCCACGCCGCGATCGCCTCGCGACGGTCACCCAGCCGCTCCTCGGCCAGCTTGGCCAGCTCGATGCGCAGCGCCAGCGCCTCCTGCCCCGCGCGCTCGGCCAGCTCCTCGCGGCGCAGGGCGATGAGCGCCCGCCAGTCGCGGCGCTGCTCGTGGATCCGGGCCAGCAGCTCGCGAGCGCCTCGATCCCCGGGGGACAGCTCGAGCACCTGCGACAGCGGCTCGAGCGCTCGCTGGGGATTGCCCAGCTTCTCGAGCCAGATCTCGGCCACCCCGAGCAGCAGCTGGCGCTGATGCTCGGCGTCATCGGCCTCGCGCGCGGCATCGATGCGCCGCGAGTACACCCCCAGTAGATCGTTGTAGCGCCCGGCCGCGGCGTAGGTATCGGCCAGCGCCTGCAGGCTGGGCTCGTGCCGGGGATCGATGTCGAGGATCCGCTGGAGGGTGGCCAGCGCCATCGTGTCGAGCTTGAGGCGATCGCGGTAGAGCTCGGCGATCTCGAGCAGCTTGGCGATCCGGGCCTCCTGCGCCTGCGGGCCGTCCTCGATGCGGTCGAGCTCCTCCTTGAGCAGATCGGCCAGCGCCGTCCACTTGGCCCCGTCGCGATAGAGGCGCTCCAGTGCGGCGGACACCCGCGGGTCGTAGCCGTCCTCGCGCATCACCGAGCGCCACACCTCGATCGCGCGATCGCTGCTGCCCAGGCGCTCCTCGGCCAGCTTGGCCATCTCCTCGGCCAGCCCGAAGCGCTGCTCCGAGTCCATGGCGGCGCGGCGGGCCTGCACCAGCACCTGCATCAGCTGCGTGCCCGCCGACTCCCCCGCGAACAGGTCGCGATAGAAGCCGAGCACGTCGGGGTGGCCCGGCTCGCTGCGTCGCACCCGACGGAAGTAGGGCTCGGCCAGCTGCGCCTGGCCGCTGCGCCGCCAGATCACGGTGCCGCACAGCAGCGCCACCGCGTTGCCCCGCTCGTCGCGAGGGGCTCGCTGGGCCGCGGCCTTGGCCGCATCGACCACGTCGCCCTGCGGTGCATCTTGCAGCACCATCGCACCCAGCACCTTGCACACCGCGTCGACCGAGGCGGGATCATCCTTGGCCTCCAGGCGAGCGGCAGCGAGCTCGGTACCCTCGAGGGTGTCGGCCAGGGCCTGTCGGGTCGAGTCGTCGGCGGCGAGGAGGTGGTCGAGCAGTGCGGAGCGGAGGTCGGCCATGTCGGATCTCGGCGGGCGGAGGAGGAAGGAAGAGCAGCGAAGGGAAGGGACGACGGCCTCAGCGGAGCAGCGCCGAGGTCGAGGCAGCGGGCGAGGGCGAAGTGGCCACGGGAGGATCGCGGCGCGACGCAAGACGATGCGAGCATCGGTCGCGTCTCCGCCGGGTCGCGCACCCCGGCCGAGCTCCGCCCCTGGACATCGAGGCGCAAGGTTACGTTGGAGCAAAGGCGGGTTCAATCGGCCTCGCATCACCGACGACGGGACGGCCGCGGCCCCGCGGCGCCAGGCGACGCTCGCGAGCAAGCCGCCGTGTCGTGGCCCTGGCCGGCCGCTCGACCGAGTGTGGGCCCCTTCGCTGGGGTCAACCGAGGAGCGCCAGCACGGCCGAGGTCGCAGCGGCCACGTTGAGCGACGCCACCCCGCCGCGACCCGGGATGGTCGCCAGCAGGTCACAGCGCGCACGCGTCAGCCGACGCAGCCCTCCGTGCTCCCCTCCCATCACCACCACCAGCGGATCGGGCACGCGGTCCTCGGCCAGCAGCCGGGGCAGCGGCTCTCCGCCCTCGGCCACCGTCCCCAGCACCCATAGCCCACGATCTCGACAGGTCTCGAGTGCTCGGGCCAGGTTGACGACCCGTGACAACGAGAGCCGCTCGCTCGCGCCCGCGGAGGCCCGCACCACCGCCGGCGTGACCGACACGGCGCGGTCGCGCGGCCACACGAGCCCCCTGACCCCGAAGAACTCGCTGGTTCGGATGATGGCCCCCAGGTTCTGCGGATCTTGCACACCATCGAGGGCCAGCAGCGTTCGGCGTCCGGCCTCGGCCGGAGCCTCGAGCACGGCATCGACGAGGTCCTCGAGGTCGTGATACGCGGGCGGGCGGGCGCGGACCAAGACGCCCTGGCAATCGAGCTCGGGGCCCCTGCGGGCGAGCTCGCGGCCCTCCACCAGCTCCACGGCCACGTTGGCGGCCTTGGCCTGCTCGTGCAGCTCGGTGCCCTCGCGCCGCCGGTCGAGCCACAACACCTCCACTCGCCCCGGTGCGTGGACCAGCAGCTCGGCCACCGCCCTCGGACCCGGCACGAGGTGAGGCCCATCGGATCCCCTCGCCCGGTCCGTCCGAGCCTCCCGAGGCGGTCCGTCCCCCCTCGAGGGCCGGGGCCTACTGCGGTCCCGCCGGCTCGACAACGAGCCTCCCCTCCTTCACCCGAGTCAGGGTGGTCTTGCGTGCACCTGGGCCTGGATGGCCCAGAACCGCGTGCTGTAGTGCGTAGAACACGAGGAGCGCTTGATCACCAGGCGGCTGGCCCTGGAGCCGGGTGTAGGCCGCCTCGAACGCCTCCGCGTCGGGCCCCCGAGCGGCCGCGGGTGCCACCCACACGCCGTCGAGCACATCGCGGCCACGGGCCAGCGCATCGGGCGACAGGCCCTCGGCCGTGACCAGCACCATCAAGCCGGGGACGTCGGGACGGGCCGGCATGCGGCCGGCCCTCGCCAGCTGGCGCACCACCAGCTCGGTCCGTACCAGGGTATCGGGAACCACCAGGGCCGCGTTGCCGCTGAGCGCGGTCATCACCGGGTTCACGTGGGGGCCGAAGCTGGTGGTCTCGGGTGGGTACATCCGAACCACGAGGGACTGCGAAAACCCCGTGGCATGGGCCTGCACCGCCTTGACCGCACGGCGTCCGTAGGCGTTGTCGGGCGCGAGCACCACCAGTCGGTCGCGCCGCTCGGCCCGCGCCCGATCCACCAGGGCCTCGACCCGATCCTCGAGGCTGGGCGCAACCCCGACCGCCTCACCGCTGCCCTCCCCCGGCACGATGACCAGGGCCCGCCGATCGACCTCCGTGGCCACCGCCTTGACGTTCTTGGCACCGATGGGCCCCACCAACACCCGGGCTCCTTGGTCGACCAGCGCCCGCGCGCCCGCCAGGGAGGTCTTGGCGGTCGAGCCGCTGTCACGCCAGGCAAGCGTGGGTTGCGCGCCATCGGGAGCCACCACCTCGAGCGCCGCCACCGCCGCCGCCAGCTGCTCGTCCGCAAATGCCGCAAACGGACCGCTACGGGGCAAGAGCAGCCCAATCCCGCCCGACGCCGTTCCACACGAGGCCACCCACGGAGGCATGCCCACCGCAACGGGCTCACCCAGGCGGGTCTGCAGGCACGCCCGCCCGGGCGACGGCGGCATCCGTGCCACCATGGCCGCCAACGCCTCGGGTGGCAGGCCGGAGGACAGCTGTGCCAGCCGTTGCTCCACCCAAAGGGCGGTGGGGTCGTCGTCCGTCAGGCCCTCGCGCCACCGGGCGAGCTCCGGCACCGCCGCCTCGAGATCCCCGTTGCGATCGAGGGCCATCGCCCGCAGGCCCTGGGCCTCTGCGCCGGGCAGGCCGCCACGGGCGCCTACGAGGGGTTCGTCCAGCGCCATGAGCGCAATCATCGGATCTCCCCCTCGAACCAGCGCCCGAACCCGCACATGGGCCAGGTCGACCAAGACCTGGGGTGGCTCACCGGTGGCCTGATCCGGGGGCACCGCCGCGAGGCCGGCGTCGGCGCTGGCGATGGCCACCGAGTCATCCTGATGGAGGTAGGCGTGCTCGGCCCGGGCTCGCAGTGCGGCCAGCCGCACCGAGAGCGGCGGGTCCCCGGCGAGCAGCTCGTCCGCCAATGCACGGGCCTCGTCGCTCCCCGGATCGACCTCATGGGCCGCCTGCAACCGGTCCCAGGCGTCTCGGTAGCCAGGATCGGCCGGAACGCCATCGAGTGCGTGCGCATCGCCCTGTGGGTGGGGCCGGTTGGAATTGCCGGTGCGGCAGCTCGCGCCGCCGCACGCGACCCCGAGGGCCACGAGCATCAGCACTCGCGCAGCGGCGCGGAGCGCAGCAGCCGGACGAGGCGAGGGAGGGAAGGAGCGCAGCACCGTCGGACCTGGACGACGCCCCGGGCCGGGGTCGACGTCCCGGGGCATGTTATATGAATCCCGGATGAAGGGCCGCGACGCGGAGGACTCGGACGACTTCGGCTTTGGCGAGGCCAGTCGCTACGCGGCGCACCTGGACCGCGGCTGGGCCTTGCTCGACCGCGGTGATCACGCAGCCGCACGAACCTCGGCCGAGCACGCGGCGGAGGCCCGCCCCGACGATCCCGATGCCGCCGTGCTGCTGGGGGCGGTGTCGCTGGCCGAGGGCAACGCCGACGACGGACTGCGCTGGTACGAGCGAGCGATCGAGCTCGACCCCGAGTACCTCGAGCCCTACACGGCCGCGGCGCAGGTGTGCCTCTACGATCTCGACGATCCGGCTCGTGGTCTGCGCTACTGCAGCGACGCCCTCGAGCTCGAGGTGCTGTCGCCGTTCGATCGCCTCGACCTGCACCTGGTGGCGGCCGAGTGCGAGCTGAGCCTGGGCCTGCTCGTCGAGCCGCGGCGGCGCCTGGCCACCCTCGACGAGGAAGCCGTGCTCATGAGCACCCTGCGGCTCGCAGCCCAGCCCGAGCTGCTCGACGAGTTCGACGACCAGGATCCCGACGACGACAAGGCCGTCGCCGTGCTCTACCTGCGCCGCGACGGCGACGAGGAGCTCGACGAAGAGGAACGCGTGGAGCGGATCGGTCGTGCGCTCCAGCTCGCGTTTCGACTGGCGCGCATGCGGCTCGACCTCGGAGACGCCGAGACCCCCACGGGAAGCCTCACCGAGATCCTGCGCTGGTACCCCGGCGAGCCCGATGCATGGGGCCTGGTCAGCGAGGCCCACTTTCGGGCGAGCCGACTCCCCGAGGCCAGCGTGGCTGCGCTCAAGACCCTCGAGCTCGACCACGAGCTGCCCGTCCCCGACTGGGTCCCCAGCTTCGCCCTGGTGCACCGACGCGTGGTGCAGGTCGTCAAGGAGTGCCCCGAGCCCATCATTGGGGCGCTGGTCGACATCCCCCTGACGGTGATGGTGCGCGACGCCCCCGCGCCGGAGCTGGTGATGGAGGGGGTGGACCCCCGCGTGGCCGTGCTGGCCCTCGCGGGGCGTCCGGGGATGCTGCTCGATGGAGCGGAGGAGACCGAGCCGCCGCCTCCCCAGCTCACCGGCCTTGCGGTCTATCGACGCAACCTCGCGCGATTCGCCCGCGACCCCGAGCAATTCGATCAGCAGCTGCGGTTCTCGGTGCTCGACGAGCTCGCCACCTTCGTCGGACTGCCCGACGACGCACGCGGGCGGCTGGGGCTCCCGCCGCTGGGCCCCGATCCTTCGGCCTCGCTCACGAGCGCTGGCGTGGTCCCGCCCTCGACCGACGAGGCCGAAGGCGAGGAGACCGGCAAGAGCAAGCGCAAGCGCGGGCGTCGACGACGATCGAGAGCGCCGAACTGAGGTCGAGGCCGTGGCACGAGCGCTCGCGTAGCGCGGGTCATCGATCCTTGGCCTTCTTGCCCTTGGCCTTCTTGCCCTTGCCGCCCTTGCCGCTGCCGTCTCCCTTCGGGGCGATGGTCGCGACGTGCGAGCCCACGCGGGACTCGGCCAGGCAGTATCCCTGCGCACCCGCCTTTCCTCCGCCATCCTCCCCTTCCACCCGCACGTCCATGCGCGCGCAGGCGTAGCCGTCGGGGCACGCCGCTTCGGCGGAGCACGCCAGCGTGCACAGCGACTCCGTGCCCAGCGTCATGCAGGTGTCGGCGGGATCCTTGCACTCGACCTGCTGCTTGCACGCCCCACCGAGCGCCACGCTGTCGGGCTTGGCGCAGGCGAGCGCCCCGAGGATGGAGGCCAACGACGCGAGGAGCACGAAGCCGCGTACCATGGCCCACCATACCGCGATCGGCCGAGCGGCCCTCGCGACGGGCTCGTGCATGCACGAGGGGCGCGAAATGGCACGCATTCTGGCGCGCGCGAGCGCGCGTGTCCCCCACACCCAGGGCCCGACGGGGTCTCACCACGTCAGAGCGTCGTTCTGCGGGCAACGAGGCCAGTTCGTCGTGTCCCTGGGGGCAGCGAGCGCTATCGTCGGGTTCATGCGATCGCTCCTGCTCATTGGCCTGCTCTGCACGGCGTGCTCGGACCCCAACCCCGCCTTCGGCGAGGACTCCAACAATGGCAAGGGGGGCTCGGCCACGGATGGCGAATCCAGCACGAGCGACATGCCGCCCGCCACGACCGCGGCGACCGGATCCGCCTCGGTCACCGTGGCCGACGCGACCTCCGACACCAACGACACCACCGACCCTCCGACCGACCTCCCGGACGATGCCACCTGTGATCTCGAGCCCACCGAGGGCTTGATCATCGCGCTCGGTGATCCGGCGAGCTTCGGTGGCACGTGCCCCGTGGGCTTCGATGAAGTGCCGATGCGGCTGTCCTCCATCAACGGTGACGAGGTCGTGCTCGAGCAATGCGACGAGGGGTGCGACCCCTGCTTCGGAGACTTCCACACGGTCGCGATCCCTTCACTGCCGCTCGGCGAGCACATTCCGGGGGACACGTGCCTGACCGTGGAGAGCACGTCATCGCTGGGGCAGACCGAGATGCGCTGCCGGTGGGGTGCGCTGACCATCCACGATCCGGACACCGACACCCCCTACGTGCTCGCCACGACGGCATCCACGCCTCCCACTCCCAACGGCGCCAGCTTGCTCGGCGCGGCCGTTCCGGATCCCGTCGACGCGATCTTCTGCGAGTGCGACACGATCTCGCTCGACCACGCGTGCTGCGAGCAATCCGGACCGTCGTTCCTTCGCTTCACGATCGATGGCTTCGACGTGCTTCCCGGCCAGGAGACGGGAATCATGATCCCCAACGCGAGTGGAACCGACCACTCGTTCGCATCGGTCCAGGCCCAGCGGCTGCCGTGCGGCGACGCCGAGCCCATGGTGTCGTGGGCCGTGATCCCCATGCCGTGACCCGCCCCCCACGGCGGTCACGACCAAGAGCAGCGCGAGGGGCTCACCCGCACCGGGCCGCCCCCTTGCCGAACAGACGCTCGAGCGCCAGCAGCAGCCCCTCGTCTGCGCTCACGCAGAACTCGTCGCCGAACACGATGTTGGAGGCGAAGCGGTCCTCCACCAGCACCGTCAGCTCCATCTTGCACTGCCCCGAGTGGTCGCTGACGATCTGCTTGAGCTGCAGCAGCTTCTTGTCGGTGAGCTGATCCTGCCGCAGGGTCAGGTGCACCCGGGCCGTTCGCTCGGCCCGCACCTGGGCCAGCGGCTGCACCGTCTCGAGCAGCAGCTTGTAGCGCTGCACCTCGCCGTCGTCGCCGGTCTCGGCCTCGATCTTGCCGGCCACCAGCACCGGCTCGTCGCCGGCCTGCTCGAGCTGCTCGGACACGGACAGCCCCGCCTGCTCGTCGACCCGCGCGTAGGTCTTGGGAAACACCACCACCTCGATCCGACCGTACTGATCCTCGAGCTGGAAGAACCCCATCGCGCCGCGCCCGCTGCGGGTCTGCACCTCGCGGAAGTCACAGATCACCCCGGCCACCACGATCTCGCTGCCGTGCATGTCCTTGCGGAGGTTGCCGATGTTGGTGGTCGCGAACCTCTCGACGTCTTGCTGGAATCGATCGAGAGGATGGCCCGTGAGATAGAAGCCCAGCGCCTCGCGCTCGCCGAGCAGGCGCTCCTTGGGGCTCCACTCCTCGCAATCGGGGTACTCCTCGGCGTAGACCTGCGGCGCTCCGCCGTCGCCGAGCAGCGCGTCGAACAGGCCGCGCTGCCCGCTCTCTCGATCGCGCTGCGCCCCCTGCCCTTGCTCCACCGCGCTCTCGATCGCGCCAAACAGCTGCGCGCGCGCCCTGTCGCCCGCGATGCTGTCGAAGGCGCCCGCGCGCAGCAGGCCCTCGAGCGTGCGCTTGTTGGCCTTCTTGAGGTCGATGCGGCGACAGAGGTCGTAGAGGCTGGCGAACGACCCGCCCTCCTGTCGCGCCGAGAGGATCGAGTCGACCGCCGCCCCGCCCACGCCGCGCACGGCCCCGAGGCCGAAGCGGATCTGCTGCTCGACTGACCCTCCTGGCTCCTCGCCCGGCTCGCCCGGCTCGCCCTCGACCGCAGGCGCCTGCTTGACCACCGAGAAGTCCATGCCCGACTCGTTGACGTCGGGCGGGAGCACCTCGATCCCCGCGCCGCGAGCCTCTGCGATGAACTTGACCACGTTCTCGTTCTTGTCCTTGTCGCAGGTCATCAGCGCCGCCATGAACGCGACCCGGAAGTGGTGCTTGAGGAACGCGGTCTGGTAGGTGATGAGCCCGTACGCGGCCGAGTGGCTCTTGTTGAAGCCGTAGCCCGCGAACTTGTCGATCAAGTCGAAGATCTCGTTGGCCTTCTTGGCGTCGATCTGGTTGTGCTTGGCGCAGCCCTCCACGAACAAGCCGCGCTGGTACTCCATCTCCTTGGGCTTCTTCTTGCCCATGGCGCGACGCATGAGATCGGCGGAGCCCAGCGAGAACCCAGCCAGCACCTGGGCCGCCTGCATCACCTGCTCCTGGTACACGAACACGCCGTAGGTCTCGGCCAGCACGTCGGCCAGCAGCGGATGCGGGTACTCCACCGCGCGTCGCCCGTGCTTGCAGTCGATGAACTGATCGACCATGCCACCCTCGAGCGGGCCGGGGCGGTAGAGGGCCACCGCGGCGATGATGTCCTCGAAGCGGTCGGGCCGCAGGCGTCCGAGCAGCTCGCGGAAGCCGCTCGACTCGAGCTGGAACACCCCGGTGGTGTCGCCGCGGCTGATCATCTCGTAGACCCCGGCGTCGGTCATCGGGATCGACTCGATGTCGAACGGTCGAGGCAGACCGTGCAGGCCGCCCTCGTTGATGAGCCGCACCGCGGTGTTGATCACCGTCAGCGTCTTGAGCCCCAGGAAGTCGAACTTGACCAGGCCCGCCTTCTCGGCGTCGCCCATGGTGTACTGGGTGACGATCTTGCCGTCGGCCCGAAAGCACGGCACGTGCTCCCACAGCGGCCGGTTGCCGATCACGATGCCCGCCGCGTGCATGCCCGCGTGGCGGTTGAGGCCCTCGAGCGAGGTCCCGATGTCGAGCACCCCGCGAGCGCGCGTGTCCGCCTGCGCCCGCATCCGCAGCTTGAGCGCCGCATCGCCGATCTGGATCGTGTCGCGCAGCTTGCCGGCCTGCGACGGGTCCTTCTTGGCCTGGGCCTTGAGCGGCTCGGGGTCGGTCATCGCCGCCGAGAGCGTGACCTTGGGCCCCTCGGGGATCAGCTTCGCCAGCTCGTTGGTCTCGGCCACGCTCCAGCCCATCACCCGGCACACGTCGCGCACCAGACCGCGAGCCTTCAGGCTGTGGAACGTCGCGATCTGGCCCACGTGATCCTCGCCGTAGCGGTCGATCACGTAGCGGATCACCTCGTCGCGCCGATCCATGCAGAAGTCGATGTCGAAGTCGGGCATCGACACGCGCTCGGGGTTGAGGAAGCGCTCGAACAGCAGCTCGTAGCGCAGCGGATCGAGGTCGGTGATCTGCAGCGAGTAGGCCACCAGTGAGCCCGCCCCCGAGCCGCGGCCCGGTCCCACCGGCACCCCGACGCTCTTGGCGTGCCGAATGAAGTCCCACACGATGAGGAAGTAGCCGGGGAATTTCATCTGCTCGATGATCCGCAGCTCGTAGTCCAGGCGCTGGCGGTAGACGTCCTCGTCGATCGTGCGCCCCGAGTCCCGGATCGCGGCCAGCCGCTTGCGAAGGCCCTCTTCGGTCACGCGCCGCAGGTACCCCGGCAGGTCGTCCTCGACCCCCTGGGGCAGCGTGAAGTCGGGCAGCTCGGGGCGCCCCAGATCCAGCTCCACGTTGCACATCTGCGCGATCCGGCAGGCGTTCTCGAGCGCCGAGGGGTACTGCCGAAAGTAGGGCTCCATCTGCTGTGGAGTCTTGATGAAGAACTCGTCGCAGTCGTGCTTCATGCGCTTGGGGTCGTCGAGCGTGCGCCCCTGCCCCATGCACATCAGCACCTCGTGCGCGTGCGCCTCGCTGCGGTTGACGTAGTGGCAATCGTTGGTGGCCACCAGCGGCACGCCGCAGTCCTCGGCCAGCTGCGCCAGCAACGGGTTGATCTTCTCCTGGTTGGCCAGGCCGTTGGGCTGCAGCTCGAGGAAGTAGCAGCCCGGATCGAAGATGTCCTTGTACTCGAGCACGCGCTCGCGGGCCTCGTCCATCTTGTCGGCGAGCAGCAGGCGCGACACGTGCCCCGACAGGCACGCCGACAGGCCGATGAGGCCCCTGGCGTGGTCGCGCAGCACCTTCCGGTCGATCCGCGGGTTGTAGTAGAAGCCGCGCAGGTACCCGAAGCTCACCAGCCGCTGCAGGTTGGCAAAGCCCTCGTTGTCCTTGGCCAGCAGCACGATGTGGTAGTTCTTGCGATCGGTGCGCGCATCCATGTCACCGTCGCTGAGGTAGGCCTCGCAGCCCAGGATCGGCTTGACCCCGTACTTCTTGGCCTCCTCGTAGAACTGAAGGGTGCCGAACATGTTGCCGTGGTCGGTCACCGCCACCGACTTCATCCCGCGCTCGTGCACGGTCTTGCACAGGTCGCGCGTGCGGATGGCCCCGTCGAGCAGGCTGTACTGCGTATGCAGGTGCAGGTGCGCGAAGTCCGAGAGGTCGACGCTGGGGCTGCTCGTCGTCGGGGCGGTCATGGCAGCGGCACGCTACCGCGAAGGGGGGTGGAGCCACGAGGGCTGCGGGGTCTGCGTCATCCGTGCCCCGGCCACTCGACCGCCTTCCCAGGACCTCGTGGGTGCCGTCTACGCGCCGACCGGCCGTCGCACCGGCTCGGGCGGAGACCGCGGCAAAGCACCGTCGTGAGCGAGATCGCCTCAGCCCGCCGGCGTCGCGTCGAGGGTGCAGCCCGCGGTGACACCAGGGATGGCCTCTGCTAGCGTCCGCGCGCTCGCGCGGTGTCGACGCTGCGCGTCACGAGATCCATCATCCTTCTCTTTCCGAACCGACACCAAGGACACCGATGCAACGGACCCTCGCCCTCATCAAGCCCGATGCCCAGGCCGCCGGCCACCAAGGCGCCATCATTGCCCGCATCCAGGAGTCGGGCCTTCGCGTGCTCGCGCTCAAGACCCTGCACCTGACCACCGAGCAGGCCCAGGGCTTCTACTACGTCCACAAGGAGCGCCCGTTCTTTGGTGACCTCGTCAAGTTCATGACCGAGGGCAAGATCGTGGCCATGGTGCTCGAGGGCGACGACGCGATCAAGCGCTGGCGTGATCTGATGGGCCCCACCGACGCCACCAAGGCCGAGAAGGGCACCATCCGCGGCGACTTCGGCACCAGCATCGAGCGCAACGCCTCACACGGCTCCGATGCCGAGGAGACCGCCGCGTTCGAGACCGCGTACTTCTTCGCGGGCCTCGAGCTCGCGTAGTTGGTCATGCCCCCCGCGGCCACCGATCGCTCCTACGGGGAGCTGGTCGCGATCCGGCCTCCCCGTCGTGGGCTCCCCAAGCCCGCCCGGCCCGCGCTGCGGGACCTGCCCCGGGAGGAGCTCGGTCGCTTCATGGCCGAGCACCTGCCGGGGCCTGCGTTTCGCACGACGCAGATCTTCGAGTGGCTGCACCGCCACCGCGTGCCCGACTTCGACGCGATGACCAACATCGGCCGCGCCGACCGGGTGCGGCTGCACGAGCACGCGAGCCTGCCGGCGCTGACCGTCGACGCGGTCCAGCGCTCGCGCGACGGTACCCGCAAGCTCCGTCTGCTCACCCCCGACGGTCATGCGATCGAGAGCGTGCTCATCCCCAACGACGGCCGCGGCCTGACCCAGTGCGTGTCGTCGATGGTCGGCTGCTCGCTGACCTGCCGTTTTTGTGCCACCGCCACCCTGGGGTTCGAGCGCAACCTGGCCACCTGGGAGATCGTCGATCAGGTCTACCGCGCCCAGGACTTCTTGGCGAGCGAGGCCGCCGAGCAAGGAGCCAGGTACGTCGCTCGCATCACCAACCTGGTGTTCATGGGGATGGGCGAGCCGCTGCACAACTACGGGCAGGTCAAGCGCGCGCTGTCGATCCTCACCGACGAGCGTGGCGCCGCGATCGCCGGTCGCCGCATCACCGTGAGCACCTCGGGCCTGGTGCCCGCAATCGAGCGCTTCGGTCGCGAGGGTCTGGGTCGCGAGGTCGGCCTGGCGATCTCGCTCAACGCCAGCACCGACGAGGTCCGCGATCGAGTGATGCCGATCAACACCCGCTGGAACATCGCGGCGCTGCTGCAGGCGGTGCGAGGCATGCCCACGCCCAAGCGACGGCGCGTGACCTTCGAGTACGTGCTGCTGGCCGAGGTCAACGACGAGCCCGCCGATGCGCGCCGTCTGGGCCGGCTGCTGCGCGACGTGTGTGGAGGAGGGGCGGGACACCTCAACGTGATCCCGTGGAATCCGCACCCCGGGGCCCCCTTTCGCCGCCCCAGCGAGGACCGCGTGCGAACGTTCGTGCAAGCGTGCCGCCGTGCGGGGCTCGAGGTCCACGTGCGCACGCCTCGGGGCGACGACATCGCGGCCGCCTGCGGGCAGCTCGCCCTCGAGGGGTCGACGCCCTCGGCGGCGTCGGCCACGATGGAGGGTCCATGACCAGGGTCGCGCACCGGCGCCTGGTGTGGGGATTGGCCCCGGCATTGGCGCTGGCGCCTGCGCTCCCGTCGGCCACCGCGGCCGCGCTCCCGCTGCACCCGAGGCGGTCCCCTGCCCCCGCGCCCGCGCCCGCCCTCGCCCTGGCGCGGCTGGCCGAGCCTCCGGCGACGAGCGAGACGGAGCCCGTGCTCTCGCGCGGTGAAGGGCCGATGTCCTCGGCGGATCGAGCGCGACGCAACACGGTCGTCGAGGATCTGCTCGACGCCGAGGCACTGGCCACCGAGAGCCCGCAGACGGCCGTGCCGGTGCTCCAGGCTGCGCTGCGAGCCATGGCCGACGTCGCGCCGCTGGTGGCCCACGACGACTATGCCCAGCAGGCTCGCGTCTATGCCCAGCTCGCGCTCGCCCGCACTCACCTCGTGCTGGACCATCACGCCGAGGCAAGCGAGTCCATCGACAGTGCCCTGCGGATCGCCCGGGGCAAGCCCCTGCCAGCGGCGCAGTTCGGGCCGTCCCTGGTCGCCCTGTACGACGAGCGCGTCGCCGCGGCGGCCAAGGTCCCCCCGGGAGTGCTCGAAGTGCGCTGCACGATGCCCTGCCGGGTGCTGGTGGACGAGCAAGCGTTCGAGGGGAGCGCCGAGCTGCCGGCCGGTCCCCATCGCGTGTGGATCGAGGCGGTCGCCCCTGGGATCCCGGTGATGCGCCGCGAGATCGTGACCAAGCCCGGGGAACGCATGGAGCTGTCGTTCGAGGCCGAGGGACGACCCGAGCCCGAGCCCGAGCCAGACCCATACCCGCCGGACGGTCCCCTCCCCGCCAAGCGGATCCTGCCGCGCTGGGCCTCGGCCATCGGCCTGGGGCTGGGCGTGGCGGCCGTGGGCACGGGCGGTGCACTGGTGGGCGTGGATCACCGGTGCCCCGATCTGCGCGATCCGAGAGAGGTTCCCTGCCTGTGGATCCTGAACACCGATGCGGGTGGATTCGCGCTCATCGGGATCGGCAGCGCGGTGGCCATCACCGCGGCCGTGATCCTGGCGGTGGACGAGGTTCGGGCCAAGCGAGCGAAGCGTCGTGGGGCGGCACCCACGACGGGGGAAACGGCCGCGAGCATGCCTGCACCACGGCGGGCCGTGCCCTCGACCGCGCACAGACGGTAGGATGGCCGGCGATGGCCGCCACTCCCGAATCGATCGAAGCCGAGCTCGCCGCCCTCGAGGACCGCTGTCAGGCGTGGCGCGAGGCGTGGGCCGAGCGCGAGCGAACCCCCTGCGCATCGGTCGGCGAGGTGCTGTCGGCCAAGCACCTCGCCGAGCCGCTCGCCGAGCGGATCGTGGAGCGGCTCGTGGAAGGACGGCGGGAGATCGAGAACGCGATCGCGCGCCTCGCCGCCACCACTGCCGGCGCAACGGCCCGACTGACCCGCGACGGAGACACCTCGGCGCTCGAGCGACGGCTGCACGAGATCTTCCTGCGGATCGGCAAGCACGAGGAGCACTTCGACACCAAGCTCGCCGAGCTGCGGCCGCTGGTGCAGCGCCATCTTCGGCTGGCGCGAGCGCTGCGGCCCACCCCGGGCGCGTGAGCGCGGCGGTGGCGGAAGGCAAGGAAGCCTCCGCCACCGGCTCGGGTCCGAGCGCTACGACGCCATGCGGGATGCCGCGGCTCGCCCGTCGTCGTTGCCCTCGATCGCGAGCTGCCCCAACGCGAGCAACATCGCCTCCGCGACCGCCTCGTGGGCCTCGTGCAGCGCATGCTTGACGACGGACGGATCGAGCTCGAGCGGCGCTTCGGCCTGCGTCTCGACGGGCTCGACCAGATCGGCCAGCTCGACCAGCTCGACCAGGCCGCACAGCGCGTGTTCGAGCCTCGCGGTCACCGACCGCCAGCCATCCTCGCCCTGCAAGATCATGTCGAGCGCACCGAACACTCGACCGAGCACCCGGACGACTCCTCCGCGCTCGCGCGGCAGCGGCGGCGACCCTTCGTGTGCGAGCTGGCGATGACGCTCGGCGATGGTCAATACCTCGCAGGCCCGAGTCATCGCCTGGCCGGTACGATCGAGGCGCGGCAGGACGTCGACGAGCCACGGCTCCGCGCGGGGGCCACCAGGCGTACGGACCAGCTCGACCACGCGGCCGAGGTCCGCCATGGCCTCGGACAGCGAGAGCCACCGCTCCGATTGCAGCAACGTGGCCACCACCGAGAAGTGGCGCCGGGCCAGGGCGGCCTCGATCGAGACCATCCACAGCTCGCGGGAGAGCCGAGAGGAGGCCTCGTGTTCGGCCCGCTGGCCGAGCCAGCGGACGAATTCGAGGGCATGGGTGATCGCTTCGGGACGAAGGGGGATGGGGGTGCTCATGCTCCCTTCATCGGCCACCGAGCGCGGGCGTTGCAGGAGATCTTCGAAGATCTTCGAATTCTCCCTCAGCAATCGCTGCGAGCCGGTGTCACGAATTCGGGCCAGTCCAGGCACTCGAGCTCGATCATCCGCGCCATGCGGCGGACGTCCACGTCGTTGGACAGGATGCAGCCGGCGCCCCACGCCTTTGCCGTTGCCACGATCATCGCGTCGTACTTCAGTCGATGACGGCGCCGTCGCGGTCGCTCGTCCCGCAGCGCTGCCTTGGCGCCGATCTCGTCCGCGAGGATCTTCGCCGCCCTGATCTCGAAGGGCACGAATTCCAGCCCATCGATGCACCGATGGCCATCCCGCCCCGAGAGCGGACGCTCCGCAAGTACCGGATACGGAACCATGATCGTGACGTCCTCACGCTCGAGCATGGCCCGGAGCAGCGCCCGGCGCTCGTCGCACCGCCCATAGGCATCGCACAAAAGGGCGCGCCCAGGAGGACTCGAACCTCCGACATCCGGCTTAGAAGGCCGGCGCTCTATCCAGCTGAGCTATGGGCGCAAAGGGGCGCAAGGAGGGGCAAGGAAGGGCGCAGAGGGGCGGGCTCGGGGTCTCGAGCGCCGCCAAGGACCCGCGAGCGGCGGGCGAGAATGCGTGGTCGGGGCGAGAGGATTCGAACCTCCGGCTTCCTGCACCCAAAGCAGGCGCGCTACCAGACTGCGCCACACCCCGAAAGTCGCGGCCAGGAATCTAGCCGAGCCCCGCGCCGTGGTCCAGGCGAAGGACCTCTCACCCCCGAAACCACGCCAACAGCGCCCGCATGGCCTGGCCTCGGTGCGAGCGCGCGGCCTTGTCGTCGGGGGACAGCTCGGCCACGGTACGACCTTCGGGCGTGCGACCACCCGGCGGCGCGTCGAGCAACCATGCGTGGGGGTCGTAACCAAAGCCCCCGGCCCCTCGCCGCTGCACCCGCAACTCCACGTCCCAGCGGCCCTCGAACAGCCGCGACGGACCCGGTGAGTCGGGCCAGCGCCGACCATCCACCCGGGCCAGGGCCAGCACGCAGCGATAGTGCCCCCGGCTGGCCTGGAGGCCACGGACTTGCAGCTCGCGCACCAGCTTGGCGTTGTTGTCGGCATCGCTGGCCCCCGGCCCGGCGAACCGAGCGCTCCACACCCCGGGCGCCCCCTCGAGCGCGTCCACGCAGACTCCGGAGTCGTCGGACAGCACCACCGAGTGCCCGTCTTCGCCGTGCTCGAGCAGCCAGGCGGCAATGCCCTCGGCCTTGAGCCTCGCGTTGCCGGCGAAGTCGTCCGCGGTCTCGTCGATCCGAGGCACCGGCCCCCACGTTGGCGAACCATCGCGCAGCCCCAGCACCTGCAGTGAGGGCACCTCGGCTGCGAGCATGCGACGCAGCTCGTCGACCTTGTGGGGATTGCCGCTGGCGACCCAGAGCCGCCGCGGCCGCCAGCTCGGATCCAGGTTCGGATCCAGTCCCGGATCCAGGCCCGAGTCCACGGTTCCCTCAGCCGGCGGCATCGAGCGCCTCCTCTTGGGCCCGATGCAGTCGGGCGATGCCGATCTCGGCCAGGTCGAGCATGGTGTCGAGCTGGGCCCGGCTGAAGCTGCCGCCTTCGCCCGTCCCCTGGACCTCGACCAACGAGACGCTCCCCTGCCCCGGCAGCGCCACCACGTTGAGATCGACCACCGCGGTGCTGTCCTCGGGATAGTCGAGGTCGAGCACCGCGAGCGGATCGCCGCCGTCGTGCCTGGCCAATAGCCCCACGCTCACCGCCGCCACCGCGGCGCGCATGGGATCGGCACCGAGTCGGCCCTGCGCGAGCAAGCGATCGAGCGCCAGACGCAGCGCCACCCAGCCGCCCGTGATCGAGGCGGTCCGCGTGCCACCGTCGGCCTCGATCACGTCGCAGTCGACGACCAACGAGAGCGCCTCGCCCTCGGGACCGACCAGCCGGGTCAGATCCACCGCCGCTCGCAACGAGCGACCGATGAGCCGCTGGATCTCCTTGCCGCGTCCACCTGGATCCCGACGCCCCCGCGGCGACGTGGCTCCGGGCAGCATCACGTACTCGGCGGTCACCCAGCCACCGTTGCGCAGCCACGCGGGCGCGCGCTCCTCGAGGCTGGCGGTGCAGATCACCCGGGTCCCGCCGGTGGCGATCAGGGCCGAGCCAAGGGCCTTGCCGATGAAGCCCGGTTCGATGGAGCACGGGCGGAGCTGGTCGGGAGTGCGGTCGTCGTGACGCATGAGCGGGCGGACCCTAGCAGCCCTCGCCACCCCCGAGCACGCCCGCGCGTCCTCTTGGACCTCGGCCGTCGATCACCGGTCCTTCGAACGGCGAAACGGGCGCCCCCCACGATGGAAGAGCGCCCGCTTCGGCCGAATCGAGGGATCGAGGCTACTTGGCCTCTTCCTTCTTCTCGTCCTTCTTCTCGTCCTTCTTGGCCTCTTCCTTCTTGGCCTCTTCCTTCTTGTCGCAGGCAGTGGCCGTGAAGGCGAGCGCGGTCAGGGCAACGAGGGCAACCTTGGCGAACTTCATCGTGATCATCTCCGGTGGTTTTTGTCCCGGGGGAGCTCGTCCCCCTGCGTCCGAGTGGGAGGCCGGCAGGATATCGATCCTTGGCGGCGCTCGCACGGGCCCGCATAACATCTCCTGGCCGCCCCGATTCCAAAAGAGACGACCAAGCGGGTTCAGCGCTGGATCGCACGGCGCAGAGCGGACCCGAAACCGATGATAGTTCAGTGATTTCAACATCTTGATTGAAAGGCTCGGCGTGGGGGGCCATCGCAGGTCGCGCGTGCCCGGCCTGGGCGATCTCGCGACCCGGACGCCGGACCATCGGCGTCGCCGCGGGCGAGACGAGGCGGTTGGACCCTTCGGTCCAGCGCTCGGGACGACCCCGCCGCCCCGTGCTCGAGCGCCACGCCGCCAAGGACCTCGGCCGAGTCGGGATTCGTCGACGCTGGTCGACCCGCCCTTCGCCACCTCGAACGCCAGATCACTTCATCGGCGACGCATGCCTCGGCCTGGCCATGGATCGTCGGGCTGCGCTCCTCGACGCACGCTCCCACGCGCCGACCAATGGTTGGCCATCGTGGGGAACCTCAACCGCATGGGACCCGGGCTCTCCCTTCCGGTCCGCGTGGTCCCCTTATCCTCCGGCCATGCCATCGCTCTCCGATCCCACCCTCCGCCCCTTGTTCCAGCCCCGCGACGACGCCCCCGTGCGCGCCGTGGTCGTGGCCGGTGCGTGCGGCAACGTGGGCTTTGGCAAGCTCGGACAGTTCGCGCGCTTGATGGCCAAGCCCGGGGTACCCGTGGTCGCGCTCGATCTGTCGCCCGCGGTCCACGAGGCGCCCGACCGGCTGCGCGCCGCCTTCGGCAAGCGCTTCTCGCCCGAGGAGATCGACGCCATCGTCGCCAACGTGCGCGTGGTCCAGGGCGGGATCGACGACCTGCCCAAGGACCTGGCGGTGGGCTTCGTGTTCGAGGCCATCCCCGAGCGACTCGACCTCAAGCACGCGTTCTATCGCAGCGTGCGAGCCCGTGATCCCGAGGCGTTCATCTTCTCGGCCACCAGCGGGTTCCCCTCCACCATGCTGTTCGAAGGGCTGCCGGGGGCCGAGCGCTGCGGGGTGATGCACCCGTTCTTCCCCCACCTGACCAACAAGCTGTGGGAGGTCCCCACGACCGGAGCGGTGACCGGCGAGAGCGAGCTGAAGACGGTGCGCAGGTTCCTGGCCGGCCTGGGCATGAACCTCATCACCGTCAAGGACGTGCCCGCGTTCGCGGCCGATCGGATCTTCTGCGGGATGATGCTCGAGGCGGTGCGGATCCATGCCGACACGGGCCTGCACCCCGCGCAGATCGACGACGTGTGCAAGAAGGCCCTCGGCACCTCGCCGTTCTTCGTGCACAACCTGATCCCCGGCGCCAATTACCTCTCGGCCCACTGCATGGAGCTGATGGGGGGCGAGGTGGACTCGACGCTGTTCTCGATCCCCGACGCCTGGAAGCCCTACATCGAGGATCCCAGCAAGCAGTGGCCCTACGAGCGCGGCCAGACCTGCCCACCCGAGCGCTTTGCCGAGGTTCGCGATCGCATGCTGGGCATGCTGCTGTCGCTGACCGCCGGCATCGTCGCGCACCAGGTCGCCACGGTCGATGCACTCAACTTCCTGTGCGAGAACGCGCTGGCGTTCCGGGCCGGCACCCCGGCCCTGGTCGAAGAGCTCGGGTTCGAGGCGGCCCGCGACCTCGTCACCCGCTTCGTCGAAGGTCGAGGCATCACCCATGCGGACCAGGTCGCCCCGATCCGGGTGTTCGCGGAGGATGCCGCCCCCTGGCACGAGGTCTACGTGGGCACGGCCGTCCACGGCGGCGTGGGCCTGCTGTCGCTCAAGCGCACCACCCTGAACCACGCCTTCGTGGCGCAGCTCGATCGCGCCTACGATCGCCTGGCCGGCGACGACACCGTCAAGGCGATCGTGCTGGCCCCCGACGGGACCTACAGCCAGGAATTCGGGCACGGCGCCGACCTCGACGCGTTCGTCCCCGTGCTCGGCAAGGAGGAGGCCGCGCTCGCGCTCATCGAGCGCTGGAAGCGGACCCTGGGCAAGCTGCGCGGGGGCAAGCCCACCGTGGCCGCGCTGGTCGGCCGCGTGCTCGGCGGTGGCCTCGAGCTGGCGGTGTCGTGCCACGCTCGCATTGCAGGTCAGCGCACCCGCCTCGCGTTCCCGGAGACCACGGTCGGCGTCATCCCGGGCCTGGGTGGCTGCCACTACGTGCACCGCCTGGTCGACGCCACCCACTGGTCGCGCGTCAACGAGATCCTGCTCACCGGCCACGGGTTCGGCGTGGACGAGGCGGCGCAGTGGGGCCTGGTGTCGCAGGTGGTCCCGATTCCCGAGCTGCCCGCGGCCAGCATGAAGCTCGCGGCCGGGCTCGCCGCTGGCTCGGTGCCCATGCCTGCCTTCCGCGAGGGCCCGGCCACCGTGCAGGTGAGCACCGACGTCGCCACCACCAACGAGGCGGGCGTACCGCTCGACGCCGAGCTGCGCACGCTGCTGGTCTCCACGATCATCGATGCCAACGGCGCCGAGGTGGCCGATGGTGGCGCCATCGAAGCTCGGGGCGCGGCACGGAGCCTGGCCGGCAGCTCGTCGAAGATCGGCGTCCAGGCGATGCTGCGCGGCAAGCCGCCGCAGTTCGAACACCCGCTGTCCTGATCGCGAGGGTGGCGGCGCGGCCTGGCGGCGGCGCGGGACCTATCGGCAGGCCTCGCCCGCCTCCGGCGGCCGCGGCCGCGGCTGCGTGGGCGGACGCAGGCACACCCCGGCGTCCTCGATGCTCACCAGCGCACCATCCTTGCGCACCAGCAGCCGCTGCCGCGTGGTCAGGTGATCGGGGAGCCGCTCGCCGAGCAGGACCTGCACCACCTCGCGGGGTCGCGCCCCGCCCTCGGCGTCGACCCGCAGACGAAAGCGCAGCGTGGTGCCATCGAGCCGCGCATGGATCAGCGAGGCCTTCACATCGACCGTGGCGACCTCGGGGCTGCGCGGCCCCGGCCGTCGCTTGTTCCCGCGGCGCGACTTCTTGTGGCTGACCCGCTCGATCGCCAGCGTGGGCTCGGCGAGCCTCCCGGCGAGCCGCGCGGCCAGGGCCTGGGCCTGCTCCGGGTTCAGCGTCACCGCATAGTCGGCCGCCGCCACCAGCTGCCCCAGGCGCAGCTCGTCGGGACCGACCAGCCGCGCCGACCGCAGCACCAGCCCCGGAGGCGCCACCGCACGCAGCCGCTCGAGCAGCTGGCCCGCGATCGTCTCGCGCTCCTCCGTGCTCAGCATGCCGCCGAGATCCTCGGCCGAGCGCGGCAGGAGCACGTCCACGTCGACCACCTCGGCCAGCGCCCCCACCCCGAGCGCGAGCGCAGGCCCGAAGCTCATGCGCGGGATCGGGTTGAAGCCCCGCGAGAACGCCTGCTCGATCCCGGCGCGCCGGAACATCCGGGGCATCACTCGCAGGAGGTCGCGATGCCCGAGGAACCGCATCGCTCCGTGCTTGGCGAACACCAGCCGCAGCCGCGAGTGCGGTGCCTCGGCGCTCTCCTTGAACGCCGAGTCGTCGGCCAGGCGGCTCGGTGCCAGCCGCCCCGTCAGCCGCGACAGCGGGACCTCCACCGCACCGTCATCGGGCGCCCCCTCGGGGGCTGGCGGCGGCACGTCGGCCGAGCCCTGGCGCTCCCGCAGCCGCGACAGCAGGCGTAGGCTGTCGATCCGCTCGCTTCGCATCTGCGTCATGTCGCACGCGATCCCGCAGTCGTAGCAGACCAGCCGCCGCCGATCGGCCTGCGCCGACTCGAGCGCGCGATGATGCACCTGATCGCCGGCCGGCTTGCCGCACGGAGGGCTCGTGCGGCTCCCCAGCGCCTTGCGGTACTCGTCGGCCAAGAAGCCCTCGTCGATCCCCACGTCGATGTGATCCCAGGGCAGACGCGCATCCACGGGCAGCGTGCGGGTGTAGACGGTCGGATCGATCCCCGCCGCCTCCAGCGCATCGAGCCAGCGCTCGAACGAGAAGCACTCGCGCCAGCCCTCGAAGCGCGCCCCGGCCCGATAGGCGTGCTCGAGCGCCTCGCCCAGGCGCCGATCGCCGCGACCGAACAGGCACTCGAGCCAGCTGCCGTGCACGTCGTGGGTCTTGAGCCCGACCTTCCCGCGACGCGCCAGCTCGCGCAGCAGCTGCACCTTGGTGTGCAGGTCCTCCATCGAGTCCATCGCCGCCCACTGGAACGGGGTGTGCGGCTTGGGCACGTGCTGCGAGACGCTCACCGTGATCTGGGGCATGCGTCGCAGCCCCATCGACCGCGCCACGTCGCGCACGCGCTCGCCCGTCTGCACGATCCCGGCCACGTCGGCCTCGGTCTCGGTGGGCAGGCCCATGATGAAGTACATCTTGATACGGTCGTACCCCCGCTCGAACATGCGGCGAGCCGAGCTCAGCACGTCCTCCTCGCTGACGTTCTTGTTGATCACGTCGCGCATGCGCTGGGTCCCGGCCTCGGGCGCGAACGTCAGGCCGTTGATCCCCACGCGCTTGATCTCGTCGAGCAGCTCACCGGACAGGCCGTAGGCGCGCAGGCTCGCCACCCCGAGCTTGGCCTTGCGCCTCGCCAATTGAGGCACGAGCGCCTTGATCAGCGGGTCGATGCACGACACGTCGGCGGTGGAGAGCGCGGTGAGGCTGGTCTCGGAGAAGCCCGCCGCGTCCACGCCCCCCAGCACGGCGTCGATCACCTGCTCCGGGCTGCGCTCGCGCACCGGCCGGTAGATGATGCCGGCCTGGCAGAAGCGGCAGCCCTCGGTGCAGCCGCGCGTGATCTCCACCGACGCTCGATCGAAGATCGCCTCGGCGTAGGGCACCGGGAAGCGCTGCGGAAACGGGAATTGATCGAGGTCGCGCACCCAGACCCGCTCGACGCGCTCGGGGGCTCCGGCCGCCTCTCCCTGCGGCGTGCGGCCCACCACCACCTGCAGGCCCGTGCGAGGATCGAGCGCCACGCGATAGAACGACGGCACGTAGATCCCGGGCAGGCGCGCGCACGCGGCCAGCACCTCCGCCCGCGGCCGTCCGCCGCCGCGCAGGTCACCGATCGTCCGCAGGAGCGTGGGCAGCAGCTCCTCGGCCTCCCCCACCAGCACCACGTCGACGAACGGGGTCAGCGGCTCGGGGTGCGTGGCCGTGGGGCCGCCGGCCAGCACGATCGGATCGTGGTCCCCTCGATCGGCGCTGCGCAGCGGGATTCCGCCCAGCTCGAGGTTGAGCAGCACGTTGGTGTAGCAAAGCTCGTACTGGAGGCTCACCCCCACCACGTCGAAGGCATGCAGCGGGGTATGGGTCTCGAGACTCACCAGCGGCAGCCCGCGCGCGCGCAGCCCCTCCTCGAGATCGCCCCAGGGACTGAACGCGCGCTCGCACACGAGGTCGGGCTGGCGGTTGATCAAGTCGTAGAGGATCCGCGTGCCCAGGTGGCTCATCCCCACCTCGTAGAGATCGGGGAACGCCAGCACGAAGCGGCAGCGCAGACCGGCGTGGTCCTTGACGATCTGCTGCTCCTCGCCGCCGAGATAGCGCCCGGGTTTCTGCACACCGGGCAGCAGCTCGGCGTAGGGATGCTCGCGCAGCGCGGCCGGGTCGGCCGGCAGCTCGGGAATGGGGGCGTGCGCGTCCATCGGGCTCGTTCCTTCGCTTCCGTGTGGGCCCGTCTCAGTGCCATTAAAGGCGACATTGGGGAAGGTTGCGGCGATCGCGAGCTTGCGCGAGCTTTGCGCCAGCTTAACATGCCGTGCGCATCGTGAAGGACCTCTATCAGCACCTCGGGGTCAGCCGCACCGCCTCGGCCGACGAGATCAAGAAGGCGTACCGCAAGCTGACGCGGCAGTATCACCCCGATCGCAACCCGGGGGACGCGGAGGCGGAGGAGCGGTTCAAGGACGTCTCCACCGCCTACGAGGTGCTCGGCGACGCCGACAAGCGCACGCTCTACGACGAGTTCGGCGAGGTGAGCCTCACGCAGGGCTTCGACCCGGACAAGGCCCGAGCCTACGCGCGCGCGCGCCAGGGCGGCTTTGGAGGGTTCGGTGGCGGCTTTGGGAGCGAAGCGGGCTTCTCCGACTTCGGCGAGGCACGGGCCACCAGCTTCGAGGATCTGCTGTCGGCGCTGTTTCGCGGCGGCCCGGGCCCGGGCGGAGCCCCGCGCCGCCCGACGGCGCGCCGCGGCGCCGACGTGAGCGGCGAGATCACGGTCTCGCTGATGGACGCGCTCCACGGCGTCTCGGTCCCGCTACGGATCGACATGGGGGGCCAGGCCCGCACCCTCGACGTCAAGGTCCCGCAGGGCGTGCCCGACGGCGGCAAGCTGCGCCTGCGCGGCCAGGGCGGTCCCGGGCAGCCCGCGGGCGACGTGATCCTGACCGTGCACGTGCGCCCGCACGAGCACATGCGTCGCGAGGGTCACGACCTGCACCTGCGCCTGCCGGTGTCGGCCTACGAGGCCTACCGCGGGGGCGCCATCGAGAGCGTGCCCACCCCCTGGGGCCCCGTCACCCTCAAGCTCCCCGCGGGCGCTCAGAACGGCCAGAAGCTGCGCCTGCGAGGCAAGGGCGTGCAGGTCCCCGGTCGCGACGCGGGCGACCTCTACATCACGCTCGACGTACGCATGCCCGCCGGCGGCAACGAGCGCCTGCTCGAGGTCCTGCGCCAGGCCCAGGAGCACGAGCAGGTGCGCGCGTCCATGCACCTGTAAATGCCCCCGCAGCCGCCTCGAGCAAGCGGTGCAACCAGCTTGCCCCCAAGGGGGGCATTGGGTCGGCCTCTCGATGCGCTGCTCGCCGCTCGCCCGCAGCCGCCTCGGGCGAGCGGTGCAACCAGCTTGCCCCCAAGGGGGGCATTGGGTCGGCCTCTCGATGCGCTGCTCGCCGCTCGCCCGCAGCCGCCTCGGGCGAGCGGTGCAAACCAGCTTGCCCGCCTCAGCGCGCCACGCGAACGAGCTGCAGGATCACCTCGCCCACCTGGATCTTGCTGCCGACCTCCACGGTGGTGCGACGGACGCTCTCCCCGTCGACCAGCGTGCCCGAGCTGCCGCGGACGTTCTCGACCTCCACCACATCGCCATCGACGAACAGCCGGGCGTGCTCGGGCGCGACCGACTCGGCGTCGAGCCGCAGGTCCGCCTCGGGCGTACGACCCACGAGCTGCACACCATCGC
The DNA here is from genome assembly GCF_026337845.1 of Paraliomyxa miuraensis. GTDB lineage: Bacteria > Myxococcota_A > Polyangia > Nannocystales > Nannocystaceae > Paraliomyxa > Paraliomyxa miuraensis. The sequence goes on from NZ_JAOVZF010000160.1 coordinate 216,658, forward strand.
GCAAGTGGACCGTGCTGCCCACCAGGTCTCGATCGCCCGCCACCACCACCAGGGCCGCCGCGCCGCTCGAACGCGACAACCCCTGGTGCAGCGCCGGGGCCAACCCCTCGGTCGGTAGACCACGCGCCCTCGCCCACTCGACGAGCACCTCGGTGACCCGTGCGATCAGCGTCGGGATCGGATCGAGGCGGGCCGCCACGCGGTGCAAGAACAGCTGCCGAGCCTCCAGCAGCTGGTCGTCGAGGTTGGCGAGCGGCTGGCCGCTCCGCAGGCCCTGCTCGATCGCAGCCTCGTTGTAGAGCGAGAGGTCGGAGGCGATCACCTTCGCGAGGTTGGTCGCGCCTTCCGAGTCGGTGATCGTACGAGGCATCGGGGGTCCTTTCTGCACGGGAGTGTCTCCCCCCAGCGGCACGGAGGGCAAGACGCTCGGATGCTTCGACCCGGCCGCTCGCCGCGCGAAGATGACCGTCTCGTAGAGATCGCGCAGCCATCGTGCTACTCCCACCAGGTGAGCCGCCACTTGCCCGTCGTTGCCGAAGGCACCGCCCCCGCGGACGATCCCGCTCGCGAGCGACGCCGCCACCCCCGGTGGCTGCGGGTGCCCATGCCAGGCGGCACCGGGTACCACGATCTGCGCGCGCGCGTGAAGGAACTCGCCCTCCACACGGTGTGCCAGAGCGCCAGCTGCCCCAACATCGGCGAGTGCTGGAACAACCGGGCCCTCACCATCATGATCCTGGGCGACATCTGCACGCGATCGTGCCGGTTCTGCGACGTGGCCACCGGCCGGCCCCTGCCCGTCGACGAGGACGAGCCGCGACGCGTGGCCGAGATCCTCGCCGAGCTTCAGCTCCACCACACGGTGATCACCTCGGTCGATCGCGACGATCTCCCGGACGGCGGCGCGGGGATCTGGGCCCGCACCCTCCACGCCTGCCACGAGCACGCGCCGACCATGACCATCGAGGTGCTGGTGCCCGACTTCAAGGGCAACCTGCGCGACGTCGACACGGTGCTCGATGCGATGCCCGACGTGTTCGCCCACAACCTCGAGACCGTCCCCCGGCTGTCCCGGCAGGTTCGCGTGCAGGCCCGCTACGATCGCAGCTACGCCGTGCTCGAGCATGCACGCCGCCGCGGGGCCCTGACCAAGACGGGGCTGATGCTCGGGCTGGGCGAGACGCGCAGCGAGCTCGAGGAGGTCATCGACCAGCTCGCGGATCTCGGGCTCACCATCCTCACGCTGGGGCAGTACCTGCAGCCCTCCAAGCGACACCTCGCGATCGAGCGCTACGTGCATCCCGACGAGTTCGCCGAGCTGCGCGCCTACGCACAGGCCCGCGGGATCGTGCACGTGGAGAGCGGACCGCTCGTTCGCAGCAGCTACCACGCCGAGGGGCAGGCCGAGCTGATCGCGCGGCTGCAGAGCGACCACGGCATCATCGGGTTCGCTTCGCTACCCGCACGCTGAAGCGCATCTCCACGACCGGCACGCTCGCATCGCGGCGTCCGTCACTGGATCGGCGGGCTCGAGCCATCGGCGCCCGCCGACACCTGCACCACGATTCCTCCAAAGCGGGCCTCGTCGGCGATGCAGGCGATCCCATCGATCCAGCAGCGCCCCCCGCCGGGATAGGGCTCGTCGGTGTCGGCATAGGCGGCCAGGAAGCCTCCCCACGCCCCCTGGTTGGTGAACCGCAGCGGGCGCCCGTCGGCCGATCGAGCCCTGGCCGCGCAGCCGTGGCACACGTAGGCGGGATATCGCGACATCGCCGGCAATCCCGTGGTGCCGCAGATCGGGCAGACATGGGTGCGCTCGGCCACCGCGAGCACGGTAGCACGCACGCCACGAACGGGTTCAGTCGCCGCTCCTTCGCCCGGTCGGCCCGGTCGGCCCGGTCGGCTCGGTCGGCCCGGTCGGTCCGGTCGGCGCGGTCGGGCCGGTCGGCTCGTTCGACCCGGTCGGCTCCTCGGTCTCATGGATCATCCGGCGTAGCGCCTGCGCCGCCTCGCTCGCCGTGGGGCGGTGCGCCGGATCGAACGAGAGGCACCGCAGGACGAGTGGCGCCACCACCGCAAGCTCGTCGGGCAGCGAGGGCGCCGGCAGGTCGTCCACCGCCCGACGCTGCAGCAGCCGGGTGGACACCGCTTCGTCGAACGGTCGCCGGCCGGTGAGCATCTCGAACGCGACCACCCCAAAGCTGAACAGATCGGCGCGCGGATCGGCCCGCGCCCCGCCCAGCGCCAGCTCGGGCGCCACGTAGTGCGGGGTGCCAGCCAACATGCCCGTTCCGGTCAGGTCCTGGCTCGATGGCGTTCCAGTGCCAAGACCGGCACCAGGACCAGGACCGATCTCGACCCCGCCCCCCAACGTCGGCAGCGAGGACGGCATGCCGTCCTCGTCGAAGCCGACCACCGTCACGCGCACCACCGAGGCCTCGTCCACCGGACCGGGTTCGCGTAGCTCCACGGTATCCGCGTCACGCTCGACGGCCGCACCTCCCACCACCGTCCCGGCCTCACCCGCCTCCCCCTCGGTCCGAAGCACTCCGGTCACCATCTGCAGCGACGCCGAGGCGCTCGCCGCCGTCGTGGACCGGCGGCGTGGTCGCACCAGCGAGGGCTCTTCGAGCTCACCGAGCCGCGAGATCCCGAAGTCGGCGATCTTCACCACCAGCGCTCCGTCGCGCTCGGTGAGCAGCACGTTGTCGGGCTTGAGATCGCGGTGCGCGATGGAGCCGTGGTGGAGGGCGTGCAGCCCGGTCGCGAGCTGCTCGAGGATCGGCAGCGCCTCGGGCAGCGGCAGCGGCCCCTGCTGCCGCAGTCGCTCGCGCAGGCTCTGCCCCTCGACCAGCTCGAGCACGATGTACATGAAGCCTCGGGTCGAGACGTCGATGTCGCGGATCTCCACCACGTTGTCGTGGCGCAGCTTGCTGGCGATGTGGGCCTCGCGCGCGAGCCGGGCCAGCGTCACGCCGCGCAGCTCGTTGGCGATCTTCATCGCCCAGCGCGAGCCGTCGGAGAGCCGGGTGACCAGGTACACCATGCCCATGGCCCCCGAGCCGAGCACCCGCTCGATGCGATAGCGACCATTGACCTCGGTCCCCGGGGGCAGCGCGCCCACGCCCGCGTCCCCGGACTCGAGCAGCGCCAGCGCGGTGAACAGCTGCGCCGAGCGATCGGCGATCTGGCGCCGCAGCTCCTCGTTGAGCGCGTCGGCGTGCGCTCGCTGGGCCTCCACCTGCTCGATCTTCTCGGCGAGCGCCGCGTTCAGCTCGTCGGCCTGCGACAGCGACAGCGTGTGGCGGCGGCTGAGCACCAGCGACAGGAACATCCCGAACAGCGCAAGGCCCAGGCAGGCCGGTCGCACGCCCCCCAGGATCTCGATCCCCAGGAGCCAGTCGGCCAGGTCGACCCACGTGCCGGCCGCCAGCGCCCCCCAGCCGCAGCCGAGCAGCGCCACGCTCACCCGGTGCTCGGGCTGCCGCGCGTACAGCCGAGCGAGGACCACGAGCTGATGGACGATGCAGAGCGCCACCGCGGTCGCCACCGCACGAGCGCTCGTGGTCGCGGCCAGAAAGGGATCGGACACCACCAACGACACCCCGCCCGCAATCCCCAGCGAGGCCCACAGCCACCGCGGCACCCGCCCCAGGCCGTAGATCCCGTGGGTGAACCGCAGCGACGCACCCAGGGCGACCACCAGGCCCAGCTCCAGGACGAGCAGGTCCCAGCGCCCCCACACGCCCACCGAGACCCCCGAGGTGAAGCCGGGATACGACATCGCACTCACGGCCTGGATCCCGAACCACAGGTAGGGACGTCGGCGGCGATCCAGCGCAAAGATCACCAGGCACGTCACCCCCACCTGGACCAGCAGGCCCATCGCCATCCAGCCCACGTAGACGTTGAACACCCGCACCCGATCGGCGCGGGCATCGGGTCGTCCCGAGGGCAGCAGCACGGGCACGGTGTTGAACCACGCGCTCTTGACCCACGTGTGCTCGACGACGAGCGAGAGGAACAGCTCGCCATCCTCGGTGTCCCGGGCGGGGATCGTCCAGCGCCGCGGCCCCGCCTCGCGGTAGCCACGGCCCACGTCGATGGGAATCTCGTGCTCGTCGACCCACAGCGACAGCGGGGCCTCGAACAGCGGCAGGCTGAAGGCCACCGCACGCCCCCGCAGCTCGCTCGGCAGCGTGACGCGGGCGCGGAGCACATAGGGCTGGTCTTCCTCCACGAGGCCCGGGTCGACGTGCCCCGGGACCACGAGCTCGTGCTCGCCGAGCTGCCAGTGCCGCACCGGCAGCCCCTCACGCGGCCCGCAGCCCGTCGCGAGCAGGCAGAGCCACAGCGCCAACGCCAGGCTCCAGAGCCCGAGCACCGCTCGCACCGCCCCGAGGTGACGGCACCGGGACACGATGCTCACCCCCTCGAGGCGCTCACGACGAGCCCTCGTCGCGCGCCCGCAGCCGTGCGCGGATCTTGGTCAAGGCCTCGGCCACTCGCTTGCGCGGAATGTTGACCCGCGTGGGCATGCCCCCGCCGAGCTCGAGCAGCTCCACGAAGTCCAGCCCGCTCTCGAACGGCGCCGCGATGGTCGCGTTGCCGGCGTCGAGGACCACGCTCACCGTGGCCTTGGCCTGACCGAGCAGCAGCAGCTCGGTCTTGTCGAAGGGCGGAGTCGACGAGCCCACCTCGATGAACGCCACGCCGCCCTCCACCACGTAGAGCTCCGCCAGGCGCCGGGCGGCGCTCGCCATGCGGTGGAAGTCTTCGGCCGCGGCCACGATGCTGTCGCGCTCGATCCCCGGCCGCAGCCCCCCCACGAGGTACCGCACGATCCGCAGCTTGAGGGTCTCGTCGAGCCAGTGCGCCCGCAGGGCCTCGTCGATCCTCGCCGCCTCGGGACTCGCCCGGCCGATGCGGGTGTCGATGGCTCGCGCATCGTCGTCGGCCCCGGGATAGGGCTCGACCCCCCCGAGGATCCACTTGGCCGCGGCGTAGAGCCCATCGAGATCGAAGTGGCACACGATGGTGTCGACCGGGCCCGTGGCCTGGACCAGCGCCGGGTCGATCATCTCGGGGCATGCGCCGTGCTGGGCCTTGGTGCACAGCACGAAGCGCTCGTCACCGGCGAAGCGCACGTGCAGGGGATGGTCGTGGTGATCGACCCAGCGGGCCAGGCGAGGCCCGAGCTGCTCGATGAGCTTGCCGGTGGTCTTGTCGAAGCCCTTGCCGATCGAGAGCGAGGCGAACGCGATGTCGAGCACCACCACGCGGCCGACCAGGCTGCCGACCCGCGGCAGCTTGCGCGGGCTGGCGAACACCATGCGCGGCAGCGTGGGCGGGCTCAAGGGAGCTCCGCGCGAGCCGATTGCAGCTCGCCGAGCGCATGGGCGTCCCCGGCCGCAGAGGCGGCCTCGATGCCGCGGTCGAGCACCTCGGCCGCCCGCGCCCGCTCCCCGCGCCCGAGCAGCAGGTTGCCGAACATCAGGTAGCTGGGCACGTACGCCGGGTGATCGGAGAGCAGCGACTCGAACACCGCCACCGCCTCGTGGTCCTCGCGCTTGGCCAGCTCCATGGCCAGGCCGTAGCGCGGGAACGGATCATGGGGCCGCGCCGCGGCCAGCTGTCGGAGCATGGGTAGGCGATCCATCGCGGCAGGCCCCGAAGGTCTAGGCGTCGGCCGCCGCCCCCGCGGCGCCGTGGGCCTCCACGCTCTGCGCCACGTGCGCATCCGCATCGGCCTCGCTCATCCCCAGCGCCACCAGCAGCTGCGGCGTCTGCTCGAACACCCGCGTGTTCTGCAGGTTGCCCACCAGCAGCAGGTAGGTGGCCACGTGGTGCGCCGGATACTTGGAGAGCAGCATGGTGGCCCCTTCCCTCAGCTTGTCCGGGGGGTTGGTCTCGCAGAAGTCCTCGTCGGTCTCACCCGCGCGGTGGGTCACCCCCAGGAAGTCGAGGTAGTCCACGAGCATCTGCCGATGGTGTCGCATCAGCCACTCGATGAGCAGCGCCAGCGCGAGCTGTCCGTTGCCGCCCTCGAGCTCGCCGTCGAAGCGCTTGCGCCACGCCTTGAGGCGGGCGGCCTTGGTGTAGGCGGTCTTGGGCACTCCGGTGCTGGTGCCGCCGGCCTTGAGCACGGCGCGCACTTCCTTGCCCGACAGCTCGCCGTAATAGGCGTCGATGTGCTCGTTGCCGAGGTGCTGGCAGATCTCGATCGGCGTCACTTGGGTCCTCTTGCGCTCTTCGTCTTGGAGTAAGGGTCGGGGAGAGTAGCCCGGATCGGAACGGGGCGAAACCGTGCCCGGGGCCCGGCGCGGCTCGTGGGCATCGAGCACGCATGGGTCCGTCGTCGGTCGGGGTCAGGACCGGGCGGAGACCGCCGCCGCGGCCACGTAGGCCTCATAGGCGTCGTGGAGCCGGCGCGTGAGCGGGCCGGCGGCCCCGTCCCCCACCAGCACCCCGTCGAGGAGCGTCACCGGCATGATCCCGCGCACGGAGCTGGTCAGGAACACCTCGTCGGCGGCGCGCAGGTGATCGGGCATGATCGTCGTCTCGGCCACCGGGGCGTGCAGCGACGCCGCGAGCTCGCACACCAGCTGTCGCGTGATGCCGGGCAAGAGGCCCGTGCGCAGGTGCGGGGTCTCGAGCCGCCCCCCCGCCACCATGAACACGTTGCTGGTCGCCCCCTCCGAGACCGCGCCCTCGGGGTTGCACATGATCGCGTCCTCGCCCCCCGCCGCGATCGCCTGGCGCAGCGCGAGGATGTTGTTGAGGTAGTTGCCCGACTTGATGGTGGGGTCCAGCGAGGTGCCGCCGACCTTGGTGATGCCCACGATCACGGCCGAGATCCCGCGCTCGTACGCAGCGGGGGTGGGCAGCACCAGCGGCTGCACCAGCACCACCAGCAGCGGCTCCTCGCTGTGTCGGGGATCGAGCGCCACCGGCCCCGAGCCGCGCGACACCACCACGCGCACGTAGCTCTCGGCGTTTGCGGTGGCGGCGTGCGTGCGCGCGATCGCGTCGGCGAGCTGCTCGTCGGAGAACGGAACCCGCAGCCCGATCCCATCGGCGCTGCGGCGCAGCCGGGCCAGGTGACGGACCAGCTCCAGCGGCTGCCCCCCCGCGGTGCGCATGGTCTCGTAGACGCTGTCGCCGTAGAGGAACCCGCGGTCGAACACGCTGATCTTGGCGTGCTCGGGATCGAGGGGCTCGGGATGCGTGGACAGCAGGACCTTGGTCGACATCGGCGGCGCGCCGCTTCGGTAGCAGAGCGAGCGCTTCCCCGCCAGACCGCCTGCCGTCGGGACCGCGATCGGGCGCCGGTGCGGGCCCACGGGCGCACGAGCCGCCCTCGTCTCGCTCGTGGGCCGCGATCACGTGGACGGCGGCCGGGGCAGCGTCCGTCGCAGGCGCCACACCGCGGTCGCGCCCTCGAGCACGATCCGCAGCGACATCTTGCTCTCGCCACGCACACGGTCGGGAAACACGATCGGGTGCTCCACCAGCGAGAACCCGGCCACCAGGGCGCGGTACTTCATCTCGATCTGGAACCCGTAGCCCCGGCTTCGCACCTCGGACAGCGGCAGCACCTCGAGCACGCGTCGGCGGTAGCACACGAACCCGGCCGTCAGATCGAGCACCCCGATCCCGAGCACGGTGCGCGCATAGAACGAGCCGCCGTAGCTGATTCCGAGCCGCACGTGGCTCCATCCCTCGATCCCGCCGCCCGGCACCCAGCGCGAGCCCACCACCACGTCGGCGCCGGCCCGTGCCTTGGCCAGCATCGGGCCGAGATGGGCGGGGTCGTGCGAGAAGTCGGCGTCCATCTCGAACACGTGGGTGTAGCCGGCCGGCTGCTGCAGCGCCCAGCGAAAGCCGTGCAGGTAGGCCGGGCCCAGGCCCTCCTTGCGGGCCCGGTGCACCACGTGGATCCGAGGATCGGCGGCGGCGCGCGCATCGGCCATGGCGCCGGTTCCATCGGGGCTCGCATCGTCGATCACCGCCACGTGGGCGCTCGGTTGCGCCTCCAGGATCGCATCGAGGATCGCGTCGATGTTCTCGCGCTCGTTGTAGGTGGGCACGAGCACCACCGGTCGAGCCGGCAATGTCGACTGCGAGGGAGAAGACGGTTCGGTGGGATCGTTCACGTGGATGGATCGGACGGCGCATTATCCGTCATGGCCGGCACTATACTAGCCAGCGAGCCAAGGCCGTGATCCTCGTCGATTCGGCTCGACGATCCCCAACGTCGTTTCCTTGGGCCGTCGTCGCTTCGCGGCGGCCCAATTTAATCGACCACCCGGCCAGCGGGGCGCGGCTTGCGTATGCTACGCTCGCCCTCACGCCCCCCCTTCGGAGACGTAGTCCAACTTGCGCAAGATTCGTTGCCACTACCCCTCCGCTGAGTCCTTCGTCGAAGCCATGTCCTCGGCCGGCGAGCCCAACGCGCTCACCGTGTTCACCACCGACTCGTTCGAGCCCGGCGAGGAGGTCCTGCTGGAGACGTACTTTCCCGGCCTTCCGGGCAAGATGATGGTCCGTGCGATCGGCAAGGACTGGCATGCGGCCCGCCCTCGCCTGAGGGTCCGTGCGGGCGGAATCCTGCGCTGCACGGGCAGCGAGTGGCGCAAACTGGAATTCCTCCAGCGGGTCGGCAATGGCGAGCTCCAGCTCACCGCGCGCCGACGCCACGTACGCCTGCCCGTGATGGTCGAGGTGCGCTGGCGCCATCAGGGCGACACCGAGTCGTTCATGGCGGCGCTCTCGGAGATCTCCGAGGGCGGCGCGCTGCTGCTCACCCGCAATCCACCGGGCGCCGGCAGTGGGGTCATCGTGGAGATCACGCCTCCGGGCAGCGAGCGCGCGCTCGAGGTGATGGCGACGGTGCGCAACACCAACAATCCCGACGGCGTCGGCCTGGAGTTCCAGGCCCGAGACGTGGGCGGCGTGCACCGGCTGCGCGAGGTGATCCGGCGCCTCGTCGAGCAATAGCCGAGACGTAGGCCGGGCGATGGCCGAACCACGGTCGAGCGACGGCCGAGCCGTGGCCAACGATGGAGCGATGACGGCCCCACGGCGCTGGCCGTCGTCCCCCGGTCCGCTGCTGGCGGGTCTGGGGCTCGTCGCGCTCGCCCTGGCGTGGTGGTGCCAACGCCCCGACGAGCCCTCTCCGGTCGACGAACCGCCCGCCACCACGCCCGTGGCCGCGGCCCTGCCCGGGTCGGACCCAGACCCCCGCCTGCCCGTGGCTGCGGACCCGATCCTGCCGACCGATTGCGATGCGCTGGCTGCCCTGGCGCGCGAGGGTGGCCCCGATGCGGTGCTCCTGGCGTGGCTGTGTCCGTCTCGTCCGCTCGACCCCGTCGTGGCGCGGGCCGCCTTGCTGGCCGTGCGAAGCCCCGACGAGGCCGCGGCCCTCGCACCTGCGCTTGCCGCACACCCCGCGCTCCAGGGGCTCGCTCGCCTGGTCGCCCAGGACGCGGCTGCGGTGCCGCCCGCGTCCTCGCTCGAGGATCCCGGCCGGGCCGTGGTCAGCCCGATCGACGACCACGTGCTGGCTCAGGTGCGGCGCGCCCATGCGGTGGTGACCACCCGGGGCCTGTCACACGCCGACCGCACCCGGGCCCAGGCGTTGTTGGCCAAGGTCTACCTCCAGGCCACCCAGCAGCTCGGCGTGAGCATGGACCGGCCACCCGAGCCCTTTGCTCGCCTCCTCGCCGGCCGGGCCCTCCACCACGGCCGGCTGTTCTGCCACGGCTACTGGCAGGGGCGCGTGGCCGGACTCGCTCGCCTGTTTCGCGAGCTCGAGCCGAGCCTGGCCTCGCTGGTGACCGCGCTCGAGGGCAGCCCCCACCACGCCGATGCGGCGCGGCTGTCGGTCGAGCTCGAGGACGCCCGTCGCTACGTCCAGCGCGACGGCCCGCGCGGCCGCATCGAGCGGTACTACGGCGAGCACAGCGGCCCCGCCTGGACCATCGACCGCCTGCGGCCGTTTCCGGCCGTGCTCGACCGCCTGCTCGACCTCGGCTTCGTCGACCTCGCGATTGCTCAGGCGATCGAGGAGGCGGTGCGCCCCGAGGGACCCGGCCTTCGCCCCATGGAACAGCTGCTCCGCGACGCGATGGCCCGGGCCGAGCGCAGCGAGTACCTGGCGCTGCTCGACGCTCGGCTCGCCCGCGCGCGTAGCCGGTCCCCACCGCCTCCCGAGTTCGGCACCAGTCCCCTGCGCACGGTGCCCATGCCATGGGACCGCCCCGAGGCCATCGCCAGCGAAGCCGCCGCCTGGATCGAGCGCGCTCCCCGGGAGGCCGACCTGGCGCGGAGCTACGCGCTGGGCCGTGCCCTGTTGCTCGTGCGCGCGCGGCCCGACGCGCTGGTGGTGCTCCTCGATCAGGCCACCGCCGAGGACGCGAGCCCGGCCCTCACCGAGGCCGCCGCGTGGCTCGAGCGGGAGCTGTGGGCTCGCGACGACGGTCGCCTGCCCTGGCTCGCGCGCCGGATCGCCGTGCACCCCCGGTCCCACCCCACGCCGTCCGACGCGAGCGACCCGAGCGACGCGAGCGAAGCCGAGCGCCGCCGACACTATGCCCTGCGCATGCGCGAGCTCGATCGACAGCCACGGGGACCCGGCCTCTGGCGCCGCGAGGGATGACCGGCGGGCCGCCCCAACACCGCCGCTTTGTGAGACCATCGGGGCCTCGAGGACATCGCCATGCGCATTCGGCTCGCTCCCCTTGCCCTGCTCACCACCCTCCCCCTGCTCGGCTGCGGCGCCGTGGAAGGCCAAGACGACGCCGAGCGCGGGATGCATGCCGTGATGGGCCTGCTCGGCACCGGGGTCCCCGCGGGGCTCCAGGCCGCCGTCGAGGACGGCCGCCCCACCGGGCTCGCATTCCGGGGCGCGGCCTTCGACCCCGCCCTGCTCGACGTCACCGGGAGCATCAGCCTCGACGTCGACGTCGACTGCCCCAACGGCGGCAAGCTCAAGCTCGACGGCGCGGCGTCGCTCGATGCCGAGATCGGGGACGTCGAGGGCTGGGACACCTACGCCGGTCTGGCCATCGAGTTCGACCTCGACGTGGCGTTCCGCCGCTGCAAGGTCGACGGCACCAAGATCGGCGGCGACCTGCACTACGCGCTCGACGTCAATGCCGACACCGACGCCCAGGCGGTCACGCTCGAGTGGAGCTACGTCGGCGACGTCACCTTCCGCGGCGACATCGAGGGTCGCTGTCAGATCGACATCGTGTCCTCGGCCAACAGCGGCAATGCGTTCTCCGATCTCGACGTCCGCGCCTACACGGGGACGATGTGCGGGGTTCGACGTCAACGAAGACCTCGGAATGGGCGACGCCGGCTGACGGCACGCTCGGCGCCCCTGAGGGCGCCTCGGCGCTTCGGGCTCCGCGACCTTCACGGGCACTGAAGATCGGTCTGCACCACCGCCTCGCGGCTCTGCAGGGCCGCAATGTCGGCGCAGTCGCCCTCGTCGAGGCCCGTCTCCACCGCGATGAGCGTGTCGCCCCGCCGGAAGGTCTCGTTGGCCACGAGCGGCGCGAGCTCGGCCAGCGTCGTCTCGCTGATGTCGAGCTCGCTGAGGATCGTGTGCAGCTCGACGCCCTCGAGGCTCGTCAGCGGGTTGCCCGACAGCCGCGCCGTGCGTAGCCCCTCCCAGCCCGCGAGCGTGTCGACCCGCGTGAGCATGTCGTTGCGCGCGCTGAGGACCTCGACCACCAGCAGCGGCGCGAGCGGGGTGAGATCGTCGATGCCCGTGGAATCGAGCACCAGCGTCTGCAGCGTGGCCGCCTGCGCGATCTGACCGAGCTGGGCTCCCGTCAGCGGGGTCCCGGTGAAGTTCACCGACTCCACCCCCGGCAGCTCGGCGAAGAAGCCGAGGTCGCCGGTCCGGCCCTCGACGAACGTCAGCGCCCGCAGCACCTGCCGCCCCGCCAGCGCCGAGAGGTCCTGGGTCTGCTCGTATCCTCCCGCCGCGAGCGAGCCCAGGAGCGGCAGCGTGCCCACCACGCTCAGATCGGAGAGCCCCTCGTTGTAGCGCACGTCGAGATCGCGCAGCTCCGGCAGACCCGTCGCCGGCGAGAGATCGGTGACTCGATTGATCGCCAGCAGCAGGCGCTGAAGGTCGTGCAGCCCCTGCACGCCGTCGATCGACACGACCGCGTTGTCGCCCAGGTCCAGCGTGGACAGGAGCGCCAGCTCGCGCACCGGGACCGTCGACGTGATCTCGTTCTCCTGCGCCACGATGCGGGTCAGCAGCACCATGCGCTCGACCCCCTCGAGGCTCGTCAGCGCATTGCGAGACGCCTCGAGCTCGCGCATCTCCACCGCATCCGCGAGCGGCTCGAGGCTGGTGATCGCATTGCCGTCGAGATCCACGTAGCGAAGGCGCGTGAGCCCGGACAGCGGCTCGATCGTGCCGATCTCGTTGTCGTCGAGCTCGAGCCCCGACAGCCGGGTCAGCCCCGACAGCGGCCCCACGTCGGTCACCGCGTTCTTGGACAGCACCAGCACCGCCAGCTCGGTCAGCCCCGACAGCGGGGCGACGCTGCCGATCTCGTTGTCGGCCAGGTCGAGCGCCTCGAGCCGGGTCAGCCCCGACAGCGGCCCGATGTCGCTCACGCCGTTGCCCGGCAGCGACAGCCGCGTCAGGCGATGCAGGGAGCCCAGCGCCTCCACGTTGGTGATCGCGTTGTCCGACAGCTCGAGCTGCTCGAGCCCGGTCAGATCGAGCAACGGAGTCACGTCGGTGATCTCGTTGCCGGCCAGCCCGAGGCTGAGCAACCCCTGGGCACACTCGAGCCCCCGAAGATCGGCGATGCCACGGCCGGGTGCGTTGAGCCCTCGGATCGCACGCAGGTACTGGGCCAGGATCACCGGCTCGGGGTCGGGCGCATCGGGGGGCAGATCCTCGGGCGGATCGGGCTGGCGTACCACGTCGAGCAACGCCTCGCGCAGCGCCGGGTCGGGGACCTCGATCTCCCCTTGGCACAGCTCGAGCTCGTCGTCCTCGCCGAGGAAGCCGGGGCCGGGCACCCCGGGCGAGCACGCGCCGAGACCGAGCACCGCTCCCAAAGATGGCACCATCGCGCGATGCCAGCGTCGACCTCGTGCGGCGCTTCCGTCCTTGGGGGAGGGCGTCTCGCTCATGTCCCCCAACGCTAGCGCCAAACGGCCGCGGGGGTAAACGAAGCCCACGGCTGGAGTGAAACCAAGCGTGCGTGGCCCAAGACGCCACGGGACGGTCATTGCGGACATGCCGGCGTCCGGGCCGCTCACGGCAGACGGAGCCCGGGCGAGCTGATATGGTCGGGGTACCGTGAAGCCATCACGCACCCCCTTCCTGGCCCTTTCCTTGCTCAGCTCGCTGGCCCTGCTCTCGGGCTGCTATGGCGATGTCGAGTCGTTCGCCAAGACCACCGCCAAGCACAGTTGCAAGCGCCTCGCCGAGTGTCAGCGCGCCGACTTCGAGGACCGGTACGGCGGAGATCTCGAGCGGTGCCGCGACGAGACCTACACCGACTTCCTCAACGCCTACGACATCGCGCAGGACTTCAACTGCGAGTACGACCCCGACGAGGGCAAGGCGTGCGGCTCGACCATCAAGAGCCTGCGCGGCGATTGCAGCGACGAGGCCGACCAGGACATCAACGACGCCTGTGAGGAGATCTTCGACTGCCCCATCGGACTGGTGCCCGATGATTCTCCCACCCCTGGGCAGCTCGCGGCCGAGGCACTGGCCTCGTTCCCCCCCGAGGACGACGAGCCGTAGGCTAGGACACGGGCACGGTGACCAGGGTCGAGCCCTCGAGCCGGTCCTGCAGGTCCTGCACGTCCTCGTCGCTCACCCCATAGTCGCCGATCATCACGATGTGGCCGCGGAATCCGTGGCGCTCGTGGAATTCGACCAGCGCATCCATGGCCTGGTGCAGGCGGCTGGGCTCGGCCTCGCCCTCCTTGGGCTTGGTCTCGGGGACCAGGGCCAGGAACATGGCCAGATCGCTGGGGGCCAGCTCGGTCAGCTCCGTATGGATCCGCACCGCGTTGCCCTCGATACCGGCGGGCCGTAGCGAGTCACGCGACACGCGATAGACGTACTCGCGTCCCACCGAGCGGGTCATGTGGAACACGACCACCTGGGTGTACGGGATCCCGGTGGTGCGGCTCTGGGCCCGGGCCAGCGCCACGGCCTGCGCAATGAGCCGCCCCATGCGGACCCCGCCCACCGCCACCACGATGGTGCGCTCGCCGGTCTCGATCGCGTCGCCCTCCACCGTCTCGATCACCCGCCGGAAGTAGCGGTAGCCGGCACGTATGAGCTGCCGGTGGTTGTAGCTGATCAGCACCAGGCCCACGAGCAGCGCCACCGACGACAGCAGCACCTGCAAGCTCTTGATCTGCTCGGCGTAGCGCGAGTAGAGGCCCAGGAGCGCAAAGCTGAGGAACACCACCCCGACCAGCGCGGCCACCGGGGTGCGCACGCCCGAGATCTTGAGGTTCCATGGCGCCCAGTAGATCCGCGGGTCGTCGCCCTTGTAGCGGCGCAAGAGGATGAACGCGATCACCCCCGAGAACATCACCAGGCCGAAGGTCGCGCCGTACCAGCGCTCGAGGATCTCCACGTCGGCGTCGCCCTCCCACGCCAGCATGAAGATCGCCACCAGCATCAGCAGGTTGATCCGCGCGAAGGCGCCGCGCTCGTTGGTGTTGAGCACCCGCCGCGGCAGCAGGCTGTCGCGCGCCATGGTGACCCACAGGCCCCGCGCCCCGGCAAAGCCGGTGTTGGTGGCGCCCAGCAGCATCAGCGCCGCGTTGGCCACGATCACCACGTTCCACACCTGGCCCAGGGTCTCCGAGCCGGTCACCCCGGTCACGCTGACCTTGCCCAGCACGGCCAAGAGGTAGCCCGACGCCCCCACCAGCTGGGCCGGCGGCAGCACCATGAACACCAGCAGCGACAGCGAGCCGCCGATCACCAGCAGGATGCTCAGCATCCACATGTAGATCCGGCGGACGTCGCGACGCGGATCCTCGAGCTCCTCGGGGATGTTCATGACCGACTCGACCCCCGAGGCGCCGAGGATCGACGAGCCGAGCGCGGCGGGAATGAGCGCAGCGCCCAGGGTGGCAAAGCCCGGCAGGAAGCTGCCCATCTCGTGGCCCAGGCCGTGCTCGGCGGCCGCCGTGTGCGCGGCTTGGGCCTCCACCACCGCCGCGTGCAAGGTCGCCCCCGACATGAAGTGGTCCCACTGACCGCCGTGGAGCAGCAGGTAGAGCAGGCCCATCAGGATCGTCAGGCCCATCACCCCCAAATTAATCAGGAAGATCGTCTTGCTGACCCGCACGCTCTCCTTGAGGCCGTAGTTGTTCAGCGAGAACAGCAGCATCAGGGGGGCGAGCATCACCACCACCCCCGCGGGGAACACCGACGACAGCGCCAGCGCGAGCACCGAGGTCAGGCCCACCGTGGTCACCGTGCGGCGCCACTGCCCCGGCATCACCCACACGCCGAAGCCGAGCGCCGGCAGCACCGACAGGCCGATCGCCGCCGCCACCCGCCCGCGGGCGAGCCCTCCCACCAGCGACGTGACGTAGTCGCTGTAGGACAGCAGGCTGACGATCGCGGTCGCGACGTAGGAGAACGAGATGATGACCCCCACCACGGCGGCCGCAATGATCGCCAGCTTGCCCAGGTGCGACAGGGCGTAGCGGGTCATCACGTAGGTGCCGCCGTTGGACAGGGTCAAGAGCACCGCCTCGATGTAGAGGGGCGCGAGCAGGAACAGCAGCGCGTAGAGGCCGATCTGGAACGCCGGAGTGGCGTAGCCCACCCCGGCCACGATGAGCGCGCCCGAGGAGTAGTACGGCGATGTCAGCGGGTCCGGACCGACGAGATACAAGCCCTCCTTCCAGGAGAGCTTGGGTTGCTCGTGCATGCTCGCGGCATCCGCCATGGCCGGTCGTCCTGCGGCGGGTTATGCACCCGCGGACCGAAGCGGGCAAGCGGCTCGGCGGGCTCGGCTCGCGGCGGGGGCGCGATCGTGTCGAAGGGACACACCTCGCTCGCGTCGCGTCGACCTCTTCGCTCACTCGTCGGAGGAATCGTTGCCATCACCGGAAGCAACGTGTCCGCGTCCCTCGAGGATCCGCGCCGGGATCCCCACCGCGAGCGCTCCGGCGGGCACGTCCTTGAGCACCACCGCATTGGCGCCGATCTTGGCGTTGTCGCCGATCGTCACGCCGCCGAGGATCTTGGCGCCCGGCCCCACGTCGACGCGTCCACCGAGCCGCGGAGCCCGACCCGTGCGCTCGTTGACCCCGAGCGTGACGCCCTGCGCGATCAAGCAGTTGGGACCGATCTCCGACTCGGGATGGATCACCACCCCTTGCCCGTGCAGGAGGATGAGCCCTCCGCCGAGCCTGGCATTGATGGGGATGTCCACCGCGAGCACCGAGCTCCAGAAGCGGTGGGGGATCACCCAGGCGCGCGAGGCCACCTGCCCCACCACGCCTCCACGCTGCTTCCAGTGCTGATAGCGGCGGATCGACTGCAGCAGGCGTCGCGTGGGATCCCAAAGGCCCACGGGCTCCTCGCGCTCCCACTCGGGCACGCGAGCGGAGATGTGCTCGCCGCTCTCGTACGGCGTGCCACGGCCGAGCGTCCGACGCACGGCGGTCGCAGCGGACTGCGTCAAGCCGCCCACGAGTCCGCCGAGCGCCCCCCGCAATCCGCTGCCGCGCCGTGCCACGCCCGCTAGCCTTCCTCGCCGCCGTCGGTCGGCACGGGTGCGGGTGCGGGCCCGTCCTTCCACATCTCGTCGCGCGCCTTGTGGATCTGTTTGAAGTTCGCGTCCGAGATCACATAGAACCACTGATCGAAGCGCTTGCGCAGCTTGGCCTCGCGCTCCTTGCCCGCCTGCTTCTTGGTCTCGTTGTCGGCCGCGATCCTGGCGGCCTCCTCGGGGTCGGTCGCGGGCGCGGCCGGATCCTCGACCACGTCGGTCTTCTCGAGCGTGCGATCGAGCGAGTCGTCGTAGACCACGTCGACGAACAGGAAGCGGCTGGCGGTCTTGTTGGTGTCGCCCTCGCCCTCCTCGGGCTCGACGCCCTCCTCCATCACGCCCTTGTCGGGGTCGTCGGAGGCAGCCGGATCTGCGGCCACGCCGGCCGACAGCGAGATCCCCGACTCGTAGGTGACCTCGCCGAACAGCAGCGAGTAGACCATCCCGTCCTCGGTGATCGCGGTCAGCGAGCCCTCGTTGCCGTAGAGCTGCGCGCGGCCGTCGGCGGTGGGCACGATGAAGAAGCCCTTGCGCTTCATGTCCTGCGCGAGGATCTGCTGCTCGATCATGTTGCGCACCTGCGGCCGCGGGCGCACGCCGACGATCTTGAGGTTGGCCATCTGCGTGAGCATCTGGCGCACCTTCATGCTGTCGAGCTGCTTGCCCTCGGGCACCTCGGTGCCCTCGGAGGACTGCCACTCCTGCTTGCTGCTGGCAGTGGGATCGGAGGCCTGGGCCTTGATCGGGTTGAAGCCGGTCACCTTGCCCTCGACCTCGTCGACCGTGTACGGGTCGTAGATCATCGAGATGAAGTCGTCGCGATCGACGTCGAGCAGATCCTTCTCGATCCAGTCCTCGAACTTGGTGCTGATGTCGAGCGACAGCTTGGTGCCGTAGACGCGCTTGCTGCCGTCGCCGCTGGGCATGCGCACGTAGTAGTAGCCCATGCGATCCTCGATCTGCTTGCCGACGATGATGTCGACCAGCACCGTGCCCGAGGCATCCTTGATCGTGATCCGCTGGCCCTTCTCGTCGCCCTTGCCCTCCGGCCCGTCGGGGTCGAGCACCCCGAACGCGGCGTGATTGGCCGGGTCGTCGCCGTAGTAGCGGTCCTTCTCGACGTCGATGAACGAGGCGGCCGCCTTGCCCATGCGCTCGGTGCCGTCGGCGGGGTAGTCGTTGTGGCTGGGGATCACCCAGCGCCCCTCCTTCTGCTCGACCTCGAAGCTGACGACCTTGGCCTCGTCCTCGTCCCAGGCCACCACCGACAGCGCGGTGGCGATGGTGGGATCGGTGAAGTCGGGGAACAGGGCCTCGCCCGTGTCCTCGAACTGCACCGGGGGCAGCTCCTGCGGGCGCATCGACCACGCCGTGGCGGCAGAGCCGAGCGCAAGGGCGACCATGATGATTGTCATGCGGTTCATCGGCTGGTTCCTTCCCTGGGTCTTGCCTTCGTGGCTCAGGCGCTGGCGCTCCGGCTCTTGGGGATCGACTCCGCCTCGCGGCGACGCCGGCGGGCGAAGATGAGGCCCGCGAGCACCAGCGCCGGGATCGGGGGCAGCACCACCGCCAGCAGGCGAACGCGGTCCTGGACCTCGCCGATCTTGCGCTTGGTCTGGGTCTCGATGTGATTGATGGTCTTGGCCTTCTCCAGCTCGATCTTGCCCTCCTTGACCTCGAGCCGCCGGTTCTCGGCCGCCTCGGCCGCCTTGGCCATGACCTCCTTGGTGGTCTCGTCGAGGTCGGTTCGGGCACGGATGGCCGCCACCGCGTCGTCGAGCGCCTTCTGGGCGTCTTCGAGCTCCTTCTTGGCGGTCTCGTTGGCCTTGGTGCGCTCCTCCTCGAGGGTCTTGCGCGCGCCCTCGGTCTCGTCCTCGATCCACGTCAGCCGCCGGAACTTGGGCTGGCGCTTGCGCAGCTCGATGAAGCGGTCGTCTCCCGCGAGCGAGTCGACGAGGTTCAGAAGGAACGTCACGTTGTCGAAGCGCAGATCGATGAGCCCGTCGCCGTCCGTGTCGCCGCCGCGCTCGCGCAGCTGGAAGAACTGGTCGTGGAACAGGTCGAGGTCGGCCACCACGATCACGTTGCGATCCTTGGGCGGCTGCGCCCCCTCGTCGACCGCCGTGCCTCCTCCCCCGCCGGTGACCCGGGCCGCGAGCACGTGGTGCTGGCCGTCGATCGGCGAGGCGGTGTAGGGCGGCGGCAGCATCTGCAGCCCGAACAGCGGGTGCTCGCTGACCATGTCGGTGAAGAGGTTGTACCCGGAGCGCGGGCTGGTGTGGACGAGCGGCGTGAAGGTCCCGCCGAAGCTGGCCGACTTGCGCAGCTCACCGCCGAACAGCACCACCACCTCCTCGAGGCCCGAGACCACGGGGTCGACGGCCTCGCCGGTGAACGGCCCCTGGGCGAACACGACCTGCTCGGGCACGCGATCGAACTGCGGGTGCGGGTTCTCGGTGTCGTAGAGGATCTTGTCGTCGGCCCACTCGATGCCGACCCGCTCGAGCAGCCCCCGGTAGTCGCCCTTGGGGGGTGGCGGCGGCGAGCCCCCCATCATCCCGCCCATGCCGCCCTGCGGGTTGGGCTTGGGCTGGCTGGGCGCCAGGCCCGGGTTGAAGGTGGGGAACGGATCGACGGTGAGCAGCGCGGGGCGCCCGGCGTCGATGTACTCGCCAACCTTGTCGAGCTCCTCCTGGGTGAGGCTGGGCAGCTGCGGGACGAGCAGCACGTCGACGTCGTCGGGGATCGACGCGGTGGGGTTCAGGCTGCGGACCTCGTACTGCTTGCGCAGCTCCTCGACGATGCGCCAGGCCGGCTGCTGCTGGCGGGTCTGGATGTCGAAGTTGCCCATGATCGGCGCATCGGTCCGCAGGACCCCCACGACCTTCTTGCCGTCCTGGGTGACCACCCGCAGCGCGCGAGCGATCTCGTACTCGACCGAGAGCCCGCGGCTGAGGAACGGGACCACCTCCTCGCGGGGGCCGCTGACGAACGCCAGGCCCAGGAAGGTGGGCTTGGCCTCGACGCGACCGCCCTCGCGCTCGGCGAGGACCTGCGGGAGGATCCCGTACTTCTCCATGGCCTCCTCGGCCTCGGGGGAGAACTCCTCGGGGGCCACGATGCGGACCTGCAGGCCCGGACCGCCCGAGTTCTCCATCTCGCGCAGGATGTTCAGCAAGCGCGAGCGAACCTCGGAGTACTCGGCCGGGACCTCGTCGCTCACGTAGGCGTGGACCATCACCGGGCGCTCGGCCGTGATGCTGCCGATGAGCCCGAGGGTCTCGGGGGTGAGCTGCGACAGGCCTTCCTCGGTGACGTCGACGCGGGCCTGCAGCTGGTGGCCCACGTAGGTGGCCGAGACCACCATGACGCCGAGTGCGAGGACGCGGATCAATCCTTCGTGTCGGGATGCGAGCGCCATGGCTACCAGCTCCTCCTTCCCAGCAAGAACGCGCACAGATACAAGAGGAGGGCGGTGCCTCCCGCGAAGTAGAGGACGTCGCCCATGCGGATGACGCCCTCGCCGAAGCTGGTGAAGTGCTCGGTGACCGACAGCGAGCCGAACAGCTCGGAGAAGCGATCACCGATGCTCGACTCGACCGCGCCGTCCGCCGACGGTGCCGCGGCTTCCTCGCCCTGCTCGGTCACCATCGCGATCCCTCGCGAGAGCCACAGGAGCCCCAGCAGGGCGGCGCTCCCCGCCGCGACCAGTCCCATCCAGTCGGCGGTCCCTCGCGCCGCGTACCACACGAGCATCACCACGAGCGTGCACAGCACCACGCCCACCAGGCCGGAGGCCCAGGGCAAGGTCCCGGCGAGCACCAGCATCAGGCAGCCGACCACCCCGAGGATGAAGGCCACCGTCGTGTTGGAGGTGAGCATCGAGGCCATGAGCCCGATGGCGGCGAACAACGCCCCCACGAGCCAGTAGCCCGCGATCGTGGAGAACATCAGCCCCTTGTCGGGATCGCCGAGGACCGACAGCACGCTGAGCTGTCCGATCGTCGTCAGCAGCAGCGAGAGCGTGAGCATGCCCAGGATTCCGAGGTACTTGCCCAGCACGACCTCGCCGTCTCGAACCGGCAGCGTCAGCAGCAGCTCGTCGGTGCCGGAGCGTCGCTCGTCGGCCCAGGCGTTCATGGTGAGCGCCGGCACGAAGATCATCAGGATGACCGACATCCACTCGTTGAGCGTCGCCAGATCGGCCAGGCCTCGCGCGAAGAACTCCTCGCGGAGGATCAGCACCGCCTGCGCCACGACGATGAACAACGTGATGAACACGTACCCGGTGGGGTTGCCCAGGTACACGCGCATGTCCTTGCGGAAGATCGCACTCACGACCTTGAAGTCGAGCATCAGGCCACCTCCTTCTTCTCGTCGGCCTTCTTCTTGGCCTCGCCGAGCTCCTTGGCCGCCTCGGCGAGGGCGTAGAAGCGCTTCTCGAGCGTGCTGTCGCCGCGCAGCCCGGCCACGGTACCGGTGAACACCACGCGGCCCTCGCTGACCATGATCACCTCGTCGGCGATTGCATCGACCTCCTGCAGGATGTGCGTGGACAGCAGGATCGTCTTGTCCTTGCCCAGCTCGCGGATGAGGCCGCGGACGTCGCGGATCTGCAGGGGATCGAGGCCCGAGGTGGGCTCGTCGAGGATCAGCACGTCGGGATCGTGCAAGAGCGCCTGGGCCATGCCCACGCGCTGTCGAAAGCCCTTGGAGAGCTTGTAGATCGGCTTGTGGAGCACCTCGCCGATCGAGCAGCGCTCGACCACGCGCTCGATCGCCTCGAGGGGCTTTGGCACCGCCCGCACGTCGGCAAAGAAGCCCAGCGACTCGAACGGGGTCATCTCGCGGTAGAGCGGACCGCTCTCGGGCAGGTAGCCGAGCTTGCAGGCCAGCTCGCGGCGCTGCTCGGCATGGGTGGGATCGAGCCCCAGCACCTTGGCCTTGCCCGACGTGGGCGAGAGGAACCCGGTCAGGATGCGCATGGTGGTGGACTTGCCTGCGCCGTTGGGGCCCAGGAAGGCCGCCACCGTGCCCATGCGGACCTCGAAGGAGACCTTCGTCAGGGCCGCAAAATTGCCGTAGCGCTTGCTGAGCTCCTTGGCCTCGATGGTGATCGGACGGGTCTTGTCTTCCTCGCTACCCATGTGCCGTCTCGCCCCCTGATGCTCGGTTTGGTTCGTCGGGTTGGTTCGGCCCGTCGGGGCCGGGAAGCAGGCGCTGCGGTCCCGGATGGATGGATCCCGGGTGGAACCACTGCGCCAATGGCGCACCGAAGCGCGGCGCATAGTCTTGTCATGTCGGCCGCTGGACGCAAGGGCCCACGAGCACAAATCAGCTCAAAGTGGGCGTAACGCACACCTGAACCCAGCCGGCGTGGACGTGTGAGGCCGCACCTCGCGCCGGTCCGGACGACCGGCCGGGTCGTGCGATGCTCCGCCCGTCTTGGACACGCCCACGCAGACCCCCGCGTCGACCCCCGCGCTGACGATGGAAGAGGTCGCCCGCCACGATGGCCGGGATGGCACGTACTGGATCGAGGTTCGGGGCGAGGTCTACGACATCACCGAGTTCGTGGCGAAGCATCCGGGCGGCTCGATCCTCACGCTCGGGGCGGGCCGGCACGCCACCACCCTCTTCGAGTCGTACCACCTGGGCTCCGGCGTTGGCCGGGCGCAGCGCGTGCTGCCCCGGCGAGCCCGGCACGTGGGCTCCCTGAGGGCAGAGGAACGGCAATCCTACGGCGATCCGACCTTCGTCGACACGCTCCGGGAGCGAGTCGCCAGGCATCTCGCCGAGCGCGGCCTGCACCACAAGAGCGGGGGCTGGATCGTCGCGGTGGAGTCCGTGGTGCTCGTCTCGGTGTTCCTGGTCGCATGGTGGTTTCGGGCCACCGAGGCCTCGTACCTCGCGGCCATCGTCGGCGGCCTGATGATGGCGCGGCTGGGCTTCGTCATGCACAGCGGCAACCACCACGCGGTCAGCCGGCGCCCGTGGCTGAACGAGGCGGTGGGCACCACCATGGACCTCATCGGGGGCTCGAGCTACATCTGGAAGGTCGAGCACCAGTTCTCGCACCACTGCCACCCCAACGTCACGGGCCTCGACAACGACGCGGAGATCGGCTTTCCGCTGCTGCGCTTCCACCCGGCGCTGCCGCGCAAGCCCTGGCACCGGATCCAGACGGTGGGCCTGGCGATCGGCATGAGCTTCGGGCTGGTCAAGTGGGTGCTGACCGACTTCGTGTACCTCGCCCGCGGCCGGGCCACGCACGCGCCGTTCCACGTGTCGAGCGGGCAGTGGGCCAAGGTCGCGGTGTTCAAGAGCCTGTGGTTCGGCATGCACGTGGCCGTGCCCGTCGTGCTGATCGGGCCGCTGCACGGCCTGCTCTCCACGCTGGTGATGCTGGCGATCGCCGCCTACTACATGGAGGGGATCTTCATCGTCAATCACCTGCAGCGGGACCTCGTGCCGGTCGACGGCGCGCACTGGGCCGAGCAGCAGGTGATGGGCACTGCCAACTGGGGCGCCGGCAAGCGCTGGACGAACTGGATCTCGGGCGGGCTGAACCACCAGGTCGAGCACCACCTGTTCCCGAGCATGCCGGTGCACCTCTATCCCGTGATCTCCCCAGTGGTGCGCCGCACCTGCGAGGAGTTCGGGCTGGTGTATCGGGACTACCGCGGGTTCGCGAGCGCGCTCGCAGACTGCATGGGATACCTGCACGAGCTGGGGCGGCCGGTGTCAGTGGTCGACCCCGAGCCGGTCGCAGCGGAATAGTCGGCCGCGTGGCCGTGTAGCCGCGGACCGCGCCGTCCGGGTGGAGTAGCCTGCCCCCGAGGACGCCATGCCCCGCCCCACGTTCGCCGATCCCAAGACCGATTTCGCGTTCAAGCGGATCTTCGGCTCCGACGAGCACAAGGACGTCCTCATCGCCTTCCTGAACGACGTGCTCGAGCTCGACCAAGCGCACCGCATCACCGAGGTGGAGCTGCTGGCTCCCGAGCAGCGCCCCGTCGTCGACGAGCTGAAGCTCTCGATCGTGGACGTCAAGTGCACCGACGCGCGTGGTGTGGTCTACGTGGTCGAGATGCAGGTGCTGCAGGTCGAGGGCTTCGAAAAGCGCGTGGTCTACAACGTGGCCAAGGCCTACGTCAACCAGATCGCCCGCGGCGAGCTCTACCCCAACCTCGGCGACGTCGTGGGCATCACCATCTGTGACTTCGAGCTGTGGCCCGACGATGGCGAGCGCAAGATCCCGATGCTCAGCCGCTGGAGCATGTCCGAGCAGCACACCCGCGCCAACGGCCTGGGACAGATCCGCTTCGTCTTCCTCGAGTTGCCCAAGTACGACGATAGCCGCCCGCCCCAGACGATGATCGAGAAGTGGGCGTATTTCTTTCGGGAGGCGGACGAGCTGTCGGTCGTGCCGGAGGTGCTGGCCGAGCACCCATTCATCGACGCGTTCGAGGCAGCCCGCACGGCGGGCTTCACCAAGGCCGAGTGGGAGGCGTACATCCTCGCCGGCATCGCGATCCAAAACGAGCGTGGGGCGCTGGTGGTGGCCGAGCAGCGGGGGCGGACGCAGGGCCTGCGACAGGGTGTGCAGTCGCTGTGCCGCGCGCTCCGCATCGAGCTGACCGAGGAGCGTCGGCGCGAGCTCTTCGGGCTCGGTCCACGGGAGCTGGAGGCCCTGCTCGCCCGGCTCGAGGCGCAGGGACGCTGGGAGTGAGCGCGGTGGCTCACCGGCAACGATCGATCCGCCACGTTCGACGTCTCCTTTGGGTGGTGGGCGGCAACGATTGACCCGTCACGCTCGACGGTTGACACCGCGGCGCGCTCGGGCTTTCGTGAATCATGCGCTGCTCGACGATCGCCCCTGCTCTGCTCCTTGCGCTCGCGTCCACTCCCGCCGCCGCGGCCGTGGCCTGGACGGGGGATTTCGAGACCGGCGACCTGTCGCAGTTCGACTTCGTGCTGAACGGCACCGTGGGCGGCACCGACTACGCCACCGTGGTGCAGGACATGGTGCTGCAAGGGGCTCATGCCGCACGCATCGAGCTGCACGACGATGCCGTGTGGCCCAACGGCCTGCGAAGGGTCGAGCTGCAGCACCTGCCCGAGGCCGCGCGCACGGCCGAGGGCGCCACCACCTGCTTCGGCTGGAGCTTCCATCTCCCCGAGACGCTGCCCGAGGATCCCGGGCACACGCTGGGCTACTGGGAGTCGCAAGACAGCTACCAGCAGATGATGGCGTTCAACACCAACGGCGACGACATCCGCTTCATCACCCAGCAGCCGAGCTACACCGAGCACTGGAACGCCCAGGACGTGCTCACGCCGGGGGTCTGGCACCGGATCTCGATGTGCGTGCTGTGGTCCCAGGATCCCGGCGTGGGCCTGGTGCACGTGTGGTTCGACGGACAGCAGGTGGTGACCGCGGCCTCGGCCAAGACGCTGGCCGACGGCAACCCGCACTTCGCCCAGATCGGCCTGCTGCGCGGCAACGTGAACTATCCGGGGGTGCCGGTGATCTACATCGACGACGTGGTCGAGGGCGACACGATCGAGGACGTCGATCCGCCCGAGCCACCCGGCGGCAGCGACTCGGGCGACGGGACGGCCGACGACACCGGCAATCCCCCGCCCGCCACCGGCACGGGCCCCGAGGACGACACGGGGCCGTCGACCAGCGGATCCAACCCAACGAGCGGCAGCGCGGATGCGACGGAGGGTCCCGAGCCGACGCCGACCGACGGCAGCTCGGGTCCTCCCGATGCCTCGGGCGACGACGAGGGCAAGGGCTGCGGCTGCCGCACGCGCGGCGAGCCTGCATCGCCGTGGTGGCTCGCATGGCTCGGCGCGCTCGGGCTCCGGCGCAGGCGTCGATGAGCACCTCGACCCTTGCGCTCGTCTCGCACCGATCCAGCGCTGCCCGCGAATGGTCACCGAGCGCAGCGACGGCCCCTTGCTCGCGTCCTCGCTGCGCTTCATCACCAGCCGATACTGCGCATGGCGACCCGCCCTCGAGTACCGCGGCGACTCACCAGGATCAGGGCGAGCCACCCGGCGTGGGCACGCGAGCATCGCAGCGCCGACGCTCGACGACCGCGACTCCCGGCCCGCGCCGTTGTTGGGTGACCTCGATCTCGGTACGCTGGCCGGCTCCGACTCGGACGCTGGGGGTGGCGACCTCGGCCCCCGACGCATGGAGCGCCACGCGAAGGCGCCCCCTAGCCGCGGACGAGGGCGCCTGCACGCACTCTCCGGGGAGGACCACGCGATCGGCCACCTTCAGCTCGTAGGGGCCCTCGGACTCCGGCGAGAGGCAGAGGATGGCCGGGGCCTCGGGCTCGCACGCACGTTGATCGGTGCGCTGCCATCCCTGCGACGGCATGCAGCCCCAGAGCGCCGCGCAGAGGCCCCACGTGCCGGCCCGGCCCGCACCACGCACGGCCCTGCGGACGGCCACGCGGACCGCAGGAACCGCCCCGGAGGCAGCCGCGCGCGCGCGACTGTGGCAAGCTGGAGCTCGATGCCGCGCCCCACCACCAAGCGCGACAACCATGGACGCGCCACCCGGGCCTCCGACCTGGCGTGGCGGGAGATCCTCAAGACCGTTCCGCGCGACCGCATCGAGCTGGCGCAGCTGCAGAACGCGTGGTCGCGGGTCGTGCCGCGACACCTGCAAGAGGTCGCGTGGCCCGCATGGCTCGGCAACGGAAGACTCGTGATCCATGTGACCGACAATCAGTGGCTGCACGAGCTGAGCTATCTTCGCCAGGACCTGCTGGCCAAGCTGCGCCGCGCGTGCCCCCACGCGAAGCTGCAGGGGCTGCGGCTGCGCGTGGGCGAGGTGGAGGTGGTGCCCGCGCCCGAGCCCGTGCCCGATCCAGTGATCGCCGGTCTGCCTCGCGAGCCCGAACGATCGACCATCGCGGCGATGGAGGCGATCGAGGACCCCCAGCTGCGCAACGCGGTCGCGACGGCTCGGCTCGCGTTGGGCTCCCGCTGACCGGATCACGGACCCGCCTCCTCGCGTGCGAGTGCAGCGGCGAGCGATCCGACGGTGGCGACCAGCTCGTCCTCGCCCCGCTGCGAGGCTTCGATGAGCGCGCTGCCCACGACCACCCCGTCGGCGTGGCGCGCCAGGGTGGCGGCCTGCTGCGGGGTGCGCACGCCGAAGCCGGCCGCGATCGGCAGCGTGGTGTGAGCCCGGAGCGCGCGTAGCTGGTCGGACAGCTCCGAGCGATCGGCATCGAGCGCTGCGCCCGTCACTCCGCGCAGGGTCACCGCATAGACGAACGCGGTGGCGACCGCTGCCGCCCCCGGCAAGCGCTGCGCCGGAGTGGTGGGGGCCACGAGGCCGACCCATCCGACAGAAGCGGCCCGCAGCGGCTCCCGCAGCTCGGCGGCGTGCTCGGCCGGCAGGTCGACCACCAGCGCGGCGTCGATGCCCGCGCCGGACAAGCGGGCGCCCACCTCCTCGCCGAGGCGCAGCAGCGGATTGGCGTAGGAGAACAGCACGATCGGCACCTGCGGGTGCTCGGCCCGCAGCCGCGTCGCGAGCTGCAGCACCCCGGCCAGCGTGGCCCCGGCCGCCCGGGCACGCAGCATGGCGCCCTGCACGACGGGGCCGTCGGCGGTGGGATCGGAGAACGGCACTCCGAGCTCGAGCACGTCGACGCCGGCCCGCAGTGCGGCCGAGATCCTCGCGTAGGAGGTCTCGCGATCGGGGTCGAACGCGGTGAGGTAGCCGACCAGCGCGGCCCGCCGCCTTGCCCGGAAATCGGCGAAGGTCCGGGCGATCCGATCCTCGCGGGTCATGCGTCGACCTCGTCCTCGGCGTCGGCCCGCGCCATGACCGTGTGCATGTCCTTGTCGCCGCGGCCCGAGACGTTGAGCAACAGCGTGCGCGAGGGATCCTCGGCGCAGAGCCGCGGCAGCGCGGCCACGGCGTGGGCCGTCTCGAGCGCGGGAATGATGCCCTCGGTGCGCGACAGAAGCCGCAGCCCCTCGAGCGCATCCTCGTCGGTCACGCTCACATAGCGGGCGCGGCCCGTGTCGCGCAGCATCGCGTGCTCGGGCCCGACCCCGGGATAGTCGAGCCCGGCCGAGATCGAGTGGGCCTCCTGGAGCTGGCCGTCGTCGTCCTGGAGCACGAGGCTGCGCATGCCGTGGTAGATGCCCAGGCGCCCCTTGGTCATGGTGGCGGCATGCTTGCCATGCAGGCCCTCGCCCGCCGCCTCGACCCCCACCAGCGCGACCTCGGCGTCGTCGAGGAAGCCGCTGAAGATGCCCATCGCATTGCTGCCTCCGCCCACGCAGGCCACCACCACGTCGGGCAGTGCTCCCAGGAGTTCCAGGGCCTGCCGGCGGGCCTCGATCCCGATCACCCGTTGCAGCTCGCGGACCATGGTTGGGTAGGGATCGGGGCCCATGACCGAGCCGATCACGTAGTGGGTGTCATCGACATGAGCGACCCAGTCGCGCAGGGCCTCGTTGATCGCGTCCTTGAGGGTCGCCGATCCCGAGTGCACGGGGACCACCCGTGCGCCCAGCAGACGCATGCGGAACACGTTGAGGCGCTGCCGCTCGACGTCGACCGCCCCCATGTAGACCACGCAAGGCAGGCCGAAGTAGGCGCACACGGTGGCAGTGGCCACGCCGTGCTGGCCCGCGCCGGTCTCGGCGATGATGCGGCGCTTGCCCATGCGCCGTGCCAGCAGCACCTGCCCCACGCAGTTGTTGATCTTGTGCGAGCCGGTGTGGTTCAGATCCTCGCGCTTGAGCAAGACCTGCGCGGCGCCGATCGCCGCTGCGAGGCGGGGAGCCGGGGTCAGCGGCGAGGGCCGGCCCACGTACTCCGCCAGGATCCGCTCGTACTCGGCGCGAAAGCTCGGGTCGTCCCAGGCCTCGGGCCACGCGCGACCGAGGGCCTCCACCGCTGGCATCAGCGACTCGGCCACGTAGCGGCCGCCATAGGGGCCGAATTGCAGCGACGGTCCGACGGGCGGGCTCATGGTGCCCGAGGGTTCTTGCAGATCGAGGCCAGGGCCGCAATGGCGGCGGGGTCCTTGCGGCGAGGCTGGCCCGGACGCTCGGCTCCGGAGGCCACGTCGAGGCCGGCCGGGGCGACCCGCTCGATCGCCAGGGCGGCGTTGTCGGGTGTGATGCCGCCGGCGAGCCACACGGGAGTCGGCGCGAGCGCGCGCACGGCCTTGGCAGCCCACGTCCAGTCGGTGCTCGTCCCCTGCCCTCCGTAGCCCGGCACGTGGGCGTCGAGGAGGATCCAGGCGGGGGCCGGGTCGGGGACCGTGAGCGTCGCCAGCGAGGGCGTGCCGCGGATCACCCAGACGTAGGGCAGCCCCAGCGCGGCGAAGCGCTCGACGGGGGCATCGCCGTGCGGCTGGACGAGATCGAGGCGCAGGCGCTCGAATGCCTCACGGAGCTCGCGGTCGGTGGCATCGACGACCACCCCGATCAGCCGCGGTCGCCGTTGGCTGGAGGCCCTCTCACGCACCCGATGAGCCAAGGGCTCGGCCTCATCGACCGTCAGCGCTCGCTGGCTCCCCGGCCACAGGTTCAGACCGATCGCATCCACGTCGTGGGCGAGGCACGCATCCACGTCGTCGGGGTGAGCAACCCCGCAGATCTTGAGACCGACCGGGCGAGCGGACACCGGCGAGAGTCTATGCCATGTCCGCGGCCCCGAGTTCGAGCACCCGCTCGAGGGTCGGCTCGATCACCACACGGTCCGCCCAGGCATCGAGCCGTTCGACCGCGGCCCCCTCCACGAGCGCCCGAGTTCTCGCCGAGAGCGGACCGAAGCGCTTGCCGAGCTGCCTGAGCAGGAGTTCGGCCTTTCCTTCGGTCCGCCCTGCGGTCCTCCCTTCGGCCCGTACCGTTGCGAGATCGATCCGGTACAGCTTGATCGCGTCCTCCCGCTCGCGCGCCTGGCGACGGGTATCGGGATCCTGCGACAGTTCCTCCAACGTCTGCTTGGCCACGTGCATCATGGGATCTTCTGCGGCGAGGCGGTCGATCTCGGCGTCGTCGTCGAAGTGCATCAGGAAGCGAGCCCACCGCTCGACCCGGGCATCATAGCCGGTCGCGCACGTCGACGTCGACGACGAGCACAGCTGTAGGACATGGATGGTGAGCTGGTCACCGAACAAGAGCTGCGTGTGTCGCTCGCGCAGCTCGAAGATCGCGTGCAGACGCTCCAGCGTGGGAAATAGCGGCTCGGCCAACCAGGCGATGACGGCCGTGGGTGCAAGCCGCTCGTATGCATCACCGCGATCGAGCTGGTCCACATAGTCCCTGGCACCGTAGTAGACCAAGCGCGAGGTCAGCGCTGGGGTCAATCGGATCTGCATCTCGAGATCGACCCGCGTACCGTCGTCGAGGACCACGCGGAGATCGAGCACGATGCCCTTGTCGCTGGCCAACACCCCGGGAATCTCGGGATTCTTGACGGTCACCGTACGGATCGGCCGCCCCAGGACGCCCTCGAGCATGTGGACGAGCAGCTCCGCCCGGCGGGTGAGCAGCAACTTGAAGACCAGATCGAGCTTGGGGTCGAGGCGCCTGGGGGAATCCACATGGACATTACTCGACCACCATGGGGTCCTCGTTGCAGGAAATCGACACGACCCCAACGGGTCATGCTGGACGCGGTCCGTGTTGGGCCACCGCCTGGCGCTCAGTGCCCGCCGTCGAGACCGTTGAGCAGCTCGGCGAGCGCCCGTGCGGGATCGTCGGCCGACATCAGCGCCGTACCCACCAGCGCCGCATCGACCCCCGCATCGCGCAGCCGCAGCAGGTCCTCGAGACCCTGCACGCCGCTCTCGGCCACGTAGGTGAAGTTCTTGGGGACCGAGCGCCGCAGGCGAATCGGCAGCTCGGGATCGACCTCGAACGTCCGCAGGTCGCGGGCGTTGACCCCCACCACCCGCGCCCCCGCGCTCATGGCCCGATCCACCTCGTGATCGTCGTGAGCCTCGCACAGCACCTGCAGCTCGATCGCATGCGCGAACTCGATGAGCTGCTTGAGCGTCGGCGGCTGCAGCACGGCGGCGATGAGCAGCACGGCGTCGGCCCCGGCCCGGCGCGCATCGAGAAGCTGGCCGCGCTCGAGGATGAAGTCCTTGCACAGAACCGGCACCGGGCAGACCTCGCGGGCGCGGGCCAGATCGTCGAGGCTGCCTCCGAAGTGCGAGTCGGTCAGCACGCTGACCGCGGCCGCCCCCGCCTCCACGTAGCCCCGCACCACCTCGGTGATGGAGGCGCCCTCGCGGATGACTCCCGCCGACGGTGAGGCGCGCTTGAACTCGGCGATGATGCGCGGGGCCATGCCCTGGCGCAGCGCACCCTCGAAATCACGCGTGGGGCCGAGGCCAGCCAGCGCATCCTCGATCTTGCGATCGGTGAGCCGATCGTGGCGGTGCTGGGCCAGCTGCGCGCGCTTGGTCGCCAGGATCCGGTCGAGGTGGGTGGGCTCGGCGTCGCTCATCGCGTTGGGCTCGTCGAGGTCGAAGCGTAGCCCAAACCGCCGATCGACGACGAGGGGGCGGTCGGCGGAGCGGCCGGCGAGGCGGTCGGCGAGGGCCAATCGGGGCTGAGGCCGCGAATTTCGGGCATTGGGTGCGCTGCGGGCCCTCGGTCGCACGTCAGCCGCCCGCGTGGCTGCGCTGGACCAGCGCATCGAGGATCCGCCGGACCGCCCCCTCGTCGAGGACACGGCCGATGGCGGCGGCGTGCTCGGGCAGCGCCGAGAGCTCGCCGTCGCCCGCGGCGAGGAGCGCCAGGGCGCCGCTGTACTGCACGGCAGTACGATAGGGCCCGGGCGCACCATCCACGAGATCGACGAGGGCCTTGGCGTTGTCGCGCGGGGATCCCCCGGCGAGCTCGGAGAGCGGCACGCGCGGCAGCCCGGCCGCCTCGGGGGTCAACACGTGCGTGTGGACGGCACCGTCGCGCCACTCCACCACCAAGGACTCGCCCTCGGGGCTGAGGTCGTCGATTCCGGGTGAAGCGTCGGGCCCGGCACGGACCACGCGGCGAAAGCCGTGCACCACCAGCACCCGGCGGCTGCCCAGCGCCCCCAAGGCCCGCGCCACGTCCTCGCAGCGTCGGGGGTCGAAGATCCCCAGGAGCTGCCGCGTGGCCCCGGCCGGGTTGGTCAGCGGGCCCAGGAGGTTGAACAGCGTGCGGATGCCCAGCGCTCGGCGAGGGCCCATGGCGTGCTTCATGGCGGGGTGCAGAGCCGGCGCATACAAGAAGCCCACCCCGACCTCGTCGAGACAGCGGCCGACCTGGGCCGGGCTGGCTGCGATGTTCACCCCGAGCGCCTCGAGCACGTCGGCGCTGCCGCTTTGGCTGCTCGCGCCGCGGTTGCCGTGCTTGGCCACCGGGACCCCGCAGGCGGCCACCGCCAGGGCGACGGCGGTGGAGACGTTGCGGCGCGGGATCCCGCTGCCGCCCGTGCCGCAGGTGTCGAGCACCTCCCGATGGCGGTGCTCGATCGGCACCACGCGACGACGCATGGCCGCGGCCGCGCCCGCGATCTGCTCGGTGGTCTCGCCGCGGATCGCAAGGCCCATCAGGAGCGCACCCACCTGCGAGGGATCGCACTGCCCGTCCATCAGCTCGTCGAAGATCGCCTCGACGGCGGCGCAGTCGAGGGTGCGGCCGGCCGCGAGCGCAGCCAGGCCGGCACGGGTGGCAGAAGCGGGACCTGGGCTCGGCTCGGGCATGGTGGCCCCTGGCATCATGCGCGCGCGCGTACGAAGATGACAAGCCGACCCACGCTCGCGCCGGTGGTGCGCACTTGGAGGGGACGATGGACGATCGGTGATCGATTCGGGCATCGCCCCGACAGCCGCCACGCGGCCCGAGCAGCCGAAAGGACTTCGACGACGATGACCAACTTCAGCAACCCCAACGCAAGCCTCGAGGGCAGCGCCAGCCAGCCGACCTTGAACACGACGCCCAACGCGGACGCGGGCAAGTCTCCCTACTGCGTGGCCGTGGTCGAGAACGACACCGGCAGCCAGCTCCACGTCGGACTGCTCACGTTCGATGACTCCGCTCCCCCCAAGCCCGTGAGCTACGAGATCAAGGTCCTTCAGGCGACCGAGGACGTGTACATCTTCGTCGGCCTCGACGACACCGTGACCTCCGTCAAGGTGTTCACCGACCCGCAGCAGCTCACCTATGCGCTGAATTCCACCACGATGACGGGCTCCAGCGGCGATGCCTACTTCGCCGGAGAATTCACGACGAACCGGGCCTATCGCGAGATCCGTGCGAGCCTCGACGGCAACGCCGTCGAGGTCGACCGGAGCTTCGTCTACGCCTCGACCAACCAGTACATCGACGTCATCAATCGCACGGGCAACGACGCCCTGAGCGTGGTGATCGACGGTACCGTCGTATCGCCCCTGCCCAACACCAACAAGTACCCCACCGGCGGGGCCAACGGTGTACCGGTGACCATCGGGATCCAAGGCAACCAATCCATCACCCCGGCCACGATCACCCTCTACGACACCAGCCAGTCGAACGTGACCGTGACCGGGGCCGGCGCCATGGATGCGCAACCGCTGTTGGCCAGCGGTTCGGAGATCACCGTGGACAACGCCACCAGCGCGGGCAAAATCGAGGTCTGGTGGCTCGGCACGAGCAAGAAGGTCCCGATCGAGGCAGGGTCGTCCGGAAGCATCGATTCCAGCGAAGCCCATGCGAGCTGGTACCTCAAGTGGGAGGAGACCGACGACCCCAAGGTCATCGTCAAGCGACCGGCGACGGTCGTCTTCCACCGGTGAGGGCCAGCGAGGGCCAGTGAGGGCCAGTGGAACGGTCGAGCGGCGGCGGCGCTCGCTACTGCTCGAGCCAGCGCCCGATCTCCATCGTCCGCTGGGCCCACGCAGGACCCAGCGCGGAGAAGTCGGTCTCGGCCCGACGCGCATGAAGGAGCGCCGCATCGAGATCCCCCACCGCCCGCAGCGCCTTGGCCAACAGCCAGTGAGTCTCGGCCTGCTCCACGACCGAGCCAGGGGTGGATTCGAACAGCGCCAGCGCCCGACCGAGCCAGCGCAGGCTCTGCTCACCATCCCCCTGGGTCAGCGTCACCGCCCCCAGGGCCTTGAGCGGGATCGCGAGCTCGGGGTGGTCCGTTCCGAGCTCCGACTCGAGCACCGGCAGCGCACGACGCAGGAGCCCGTCGGCTCGCTGGTCCTGTCCGATCTCGAGCAGGGCCTCGGCCAGGTTGATGCGGTTCCATGCGAGCTCCTGCGAGCGGGGAGGGAGCCGCTGCTCCGCGATGCTCAACGCCCGCTCGTAGACGTCTGCCGCCTCGGAGAAGCGCTTCTCGCGATAGGCGACCGTTCCGAGCGCGGCCAGCGAGTACAGCCGATCGGGGTGGCGAGGATCGATGTCCGCCAGGATCCCATCGGCCGCCTCGGCCCGCTCGCGCATTCGATCGAGCTCGCCGCGGGCATCGTGCAGGCCAGCAAGCGCCACGTGGGCATTGGCCACGCCGACGCTCCCCGGACCGTACTCGATCATCAGCCGGTCGAGCGCGCGACGCATCGCGTCCTCGGCTTCCGAGAGCTTTCCCGCCCCTTGCAGCGCCACTCCCTCCGCGAGGATCCCTTCCCCGACCCTCGTCTCGATCTGCGCCCCCTCCTCGCGGGTCTCGATCATCCGCGCCTGCTGATGCAGCTGCACGGCCTGCTCGCTGCGTCCCTGCGCCTGCACCGTGACGGCCAGCTGTCGCATCGCGGCGGCCTGGACCCAGCGCGTGCTCGGACCGAGCGCCTCGTAGCGCTCCACCGCGTCTCGTAGCGCCGACTCGGCCTGGGCGAGTTCGTCCCGCAGCAAGTGCATGCGCCCCTGCAGCAGCACCGCGCCTGCACGGCGTTGTCGATCCTCGGGCAGCCGGTTCAGCCAGGGCTCGGTCCTCTCCCCCAGCCACTGGGCCAGCTCGGCATCGAGCTGTTGGTCGATGGCCAGCTCCTGCAACCCCATCCACGCATCGATCACCAAGGCGGGATCATGGCGCTGCCCCACATCGAGCGCCTCGCCCAGGCAGCGTCGAGCGCCGACGACGTCTCCTGCACTGGCTGCCAGCTGGCCGCACATGTGCGCCGCGTGCCCCACGAGCGGCTCGAAGCCCAGGCCCCGTGAGGCCTCGTACAGCACGGCCACGCGCTCGCGTCGGCGCTCGAGATTGGGGTCGTCCATGCCCCACCGGGCCACGAGGAGCTCTCGTCGGATCCGAGAGACTTCGTCGCCCAGCTCGGGCGGTGGCTCGCCCGCATCGGCCTCGAGCAGCGCCGGGCTCAAGCACCGGCCGGGCTCGTCGAGCACGCCCAACCACTCCACGGGCAGGCGCTCGCGCGTGCCGCCGCGCTCGACCGCCAGCAGCACGTCGAGCTCGTCGAGGCGCTCCTGCAGACACGCGCGTCGGGGGCCCAAAGTGGCTTCGGGGCGGAGCTGCTCGACGTGCACCTCCTCGCAAGCGCGGCGCGCGGCATCGCGCCAGCGCATCGACCAGTCGTCGACCAGCGTGGCCAGTTCCTCGTCGTGGGCGGCCACCACCCCGCGGTGCTCGTCCGTCCAGCGCTCGTCGATCGCTCGCCCCGCGTTCGCACACGGCTCGGCCACCGCCTCGCTCGGCGCCGCGAGCAGCCCCAGCGTCACCCCGAGCGCACCGGTCCCGGCCACCGCGGCCGCCAGCCACCGCCCCCGCCGGGGCGCGAGCGCGCCGAGCAGCGCGTCCATGCTCGAAAAGCGCAGCGCCGGATCGCGGCTGAGTCCCCGCGACAGCGCCCGCTGCACGCGCCCGGGCATGCGTGCGCGCGAGGGCAGCGGCACCAGCCCGCCCTTGCGCTCGGGCAGCCGCTCCCGACCCGGCCGCACCCCGCACAGCGCCTCCCACACCGACATGCAGTACGCGAACTGATCGCTGCGAGCGTCGGCCATCGCGGCGGTGCGCTGCTCGGGCGCCGCGTAGGCCGGCGTGCCCACGAACCCCCCGGTCCGCGTGCGGGGCTCCGCGGCGGGCCGATCGCCGTCGACCCCCGAGGCCGCCCCCGAGCCGCTCCCCGGCAGCGTCTGCATGCCCTCCTCGCCGACGCCCACCTCGGCCCGCCGCACGAGCCCGAAGTCGATGAGCCGCACGCGCCCGTCGTCCCCGCGCAGCACGTTGTCGGGCTTGACGTCGCGGTGCACCAGCCCCGCCGCATGCACGGCGGCCAGCCCCCGCCCCGCCTCGATCCACGCCTCGAGCCGCTGCCGCGCGCTCGGCCGCTCCCCCTCCACCCACGCCCGCAGCGTCCGCCCGGGCACGAACTCCATCGCCACCCAGACCCGACCCTCGTGCCGTCCCGCGTCGTAGACGGGCACGACGTTGGGGTGCGAGAGCTTGGCCAGGCTCTTGGCCTCCTCGAGCAATCGCTGCTCGGCCCGATCGCCCTCGGTCGAGCGTCGCAGGAACTTGAGCGCCACCTCGCGATCGAGCTGCGCGTCGTGGGCCAGCCACACCGTGCCCATGCCGCCCTGCCCCAGCTCGCGGCGCAGCGCGAAGCGATCGACCCGCACCGGCTCGGCTTGCTCGCCCAGCAGCATTGCCCGGATGCGCTGGCGTGCCACCGCGTGGCCCAGCGTGGAGACCAGCGGGGCGGCCACCATCGCCGGATCTCGCGAAGGCTCGCCGCCGTCGCCCTCGACGTCGGGCCCATGCTCTCCCACCTCCCGCATGATGCCCTATGCCCCCCACGCCGCCCGTAGCTCGCGCGCCCAGGTCTCGAGCCCGTGCACGGTCGACTGCAGCTCGGCAGCATCGCGTGCCAGCTCGTCGAGCGTGCCCCGCAGCTCGAGCTTGGCCTTGCGCAGGCGGCTGCGCGCGGTCCCCTCGGGACAGCCGAGCACGTCGCCGATCTCCCTGGCCGTCAGCTGCTCCCAGTAGCACAGCTCGAGCACCAGCTGCGACTCGATCGGCAGGCGTCGCAGCCCCTCGAGCATCAGCCGCTGCTCGCGGCGCTTGGCCATCACCGTGCTTGGGCCCGCGCCCAGATCGGCCACCGACGCATCCCCGAGTTCCTCGCTACGCCCTCGCCGCCGCGCCGTCTCCTCGGCCCACTGCCGCAGGATGTTGCGCGCGATCGCGAACATCCACGTGCGCACCGAGGCCCCGTCGCGAAAGCGAAGCGCGCCCTCCACCGCGCCCTCGAACGTGCGCTGGGCCAGCTCCTCGGCCTCGCCCGCGTTGCCGACCTTGTTGCGGAAGAAGCGCAGGATCGCGGCGAGGTAGCGATCGATGAGCTCGCCGCCCGCCCGCTTGTCTCCCCCCTGCCACGCCAAGAGCAACGCTCGATCGTCCTGTCCCCCCATCGCACTCAGGATACCAAGGCGAGCCCAGGGCCAGAGCCCTCCCGCGCCGATTGCCACGACGTGCATCGCCCGCGGTGGTCGATCACCGCGGGCAAACGATCATCGATTCCACCCCGTCCGAGGCACTCGAACTACTCGGGGGAGTACGGGTCCTCGAGCGCCTTCATCGGCCCCTTGAGGGTTCGGGTCTGCCCGTCCTCCACGGTGAACGACGAGGTTTCCGATCCCCCGTCGGACCACGCGAACTTCACCGTGTGCCGACCCGGCGCGACCTTGACGTTCATGATCGGGGTCATGCCCACGTACCTGCCGTCGATGTAGACCTTGGCGGGACCGTAGCCACGCCCGGTCCCGATGCGCAGCGTGGCGGTCTTGGCCTCGTCGACCTTGGGCGCGAAGGGATCCTTCGAGCCCCGACCGGCCCGGGGCGCCTTCGAGGTCGCCTTGGGCGACTTTGGGGCCTCCGCGGTCGTCTCGGGCGGCTCGCTCGCGGGCTCGGCCTGGGATGGAGGCGTCTGCACCGGCGTGCCCGGAGCCGGCGGCAGCTCGCTCGGAGCATGGCTCGCCGGGGGCGATGCAACGGGCACCGCGACCGGCACCGTCACCACCACCGGGGCCGTCACCCGTGGCTCGCTCCGCCA
This sequence comes from Paraliomyxa miuraensis, assembly GCF_026337845.1. GTDB lineage: Bacteria > Myxococcota_A > Polyangia > Nannocystales > Nannocystaceae > Paraliomyxa > Paraliomyxa miuraensis. Next base: position 254,504 of record NZ_JAOVZF010000160.1, read on the forward strand.
CAGCTGCGACAAGCCCAGCACCAGGGCCGCTGCGGCCACCATTGCCACGCCCACCAGCGCCCAGCCATATCCACCGCGTCGTCGATCTTCCATGCTCGTCGCTCCTTCCTCGCTCGTCTCGCTCGCAGGCAGCCCGGCCTCCACGTGCTCCATCACCCGCTCGGCGAGATCGATCGCCGGCTCGGGCACCGTCCACGCCGCCAACAGCTCGCGATCCGGCAGCTGCGGTGCCCCCTCGAGCTCGAGCTCGCGGTCCTCGTCGCGCTCGTCGTCGTCCTCGTGGATCCTCATCGTCGCGCCTCCTGCCGGACCTCTTGCAGGTGCTCTTGCAGCGCGGCCCGGGCCCGCCAAAGCCGCGACTTGACCGTGCCCAGGCCCACCTCGAGCGCCTGCGCGATCTCTGCGTAGTCGAGCTCGTGATAGGCCCGCAGCACGAACGCGGCCCGCACCTCGGGCGACAGCGAGGCCACCGCGGCCTCGATCGCCCGCCCCATGGCGCGTCGCTCGCTGTGCACGTCGGGGCGCTCGCCTCCGGCCAGCTCGTCCTCCACCACCTCGAGCGGGGTCTTGCGCGGCCCAGGGCGACGCAGCTCGTCGATCACCGCGCGCGTGGCGATGCTGAGGATCCACGTCGACAGGCGGGCCGGCCCGGCCACCGTGAAGCGCGGGAGCGCCTGGAACACCCGCAGGAACGCGTCCTGCACGAGATCCTCCACCTGATCCTGGCGACCGGCGCCGGCCAGCAGCCGCCAGACCAGCGCGTGGACGCGCCCCTGGTAGGTGTGGACCAGCGCTCGTCGGGCCCATCGCTCGCCCCGCTGGGCCGCCGCCAGGGTGTCCCCCGGCAGCTCGCGCTCCGTGGGCTCTGGGTTGGCGTGCGCCAGCGCGGTCACGCCGGCCTTGCTCGGAGTCGACACTCGAAAGGTTCCCCTCCACCGCCAAGGAATTTCGACGGGGATCGTGGCCGACCGATCCCGCGAAGTGCGCGCAAGGCCCCCTCAGCCCCGCGTGGCCGCGTCGAGCCGCGTCGCGAGGTCGCCTCCCACCCCGAGGAAGGTGGCCAGCAGCCGATGGCCGTGCTCGCTGGCGATCGACTCGGGATGGAACTGCACCCCGTAGACCCTCCGGCTGCGATGCCGGACCGCCATCAGCTCGCCCTCGGCGGTGCGCGCGATCGGCAAGAGCGTGGGCGGAAGGGTGGCCTCTTCGACCACGAGGCTGTGGTAGCGGGTCACCGTCATCGGCGAAGGCAGCCCGAGCAGCACTCCGGTGCCGTCGTGCTCGATGGGGCAGACCTTGCCGTGCATGATCCGATCGGCACGACGTACCGTGGCCCCCGCGACCTCGCACAGGGTCTGGTGGCCCAGGCACACGCCCAAGGTGGGGATCGGCACGTCGTCGCAGACCCGGCGGCACAGCGCCTGGCACACGCCGCTGTCGGTCGGGCGCCCGGGCCCCGGCGACAGCAAGAGGTGCGTCGGCCTCGCGGCGATCGCCTCGTCCGCGTCGATCGCATCGTTGCGTGCCACGTCGACCACGGCGCCCAGCTCGAGCAGATACTGCACGAGGTTGAAGGTGAAGGAGTCGTAGTTGTCGATCACCAGCACGTGCGGCTGCGGCCCTCCCGGGGGCCGGTAGCGCACGATCCGGGGCTCGTGGTGGGGCTCGTGGTGGGGCTCACGGTCGGGCTCGCGCCGGGACTCGCTCATGTCTGCCTCCCCGCCTTGGCCATGGCGATCGCTCGCAGCACCGCGCTGGCCTTGTTGCGGCACTCGAGGTCCTCGGCCTTCGGATCCGAGTCGTAGACGATTCCCCCGCCGGCCTGCACGCGAAAGCGATCGGGCAGTCCCAGCGCGCTGCGAATGCAGATCGCGAAGTCGGCCCCACCGTCGAACCCCACGTAGCCCACCGCCCCCCCGTAGAACCCGCGATCGGCGGGCTCGAGCTCGTCGATGAGCTGCAGTGCCCGCACCTTGGGGGCGCCGCTGAGGGTCCCCGCGGGGAACGTGGCGCGCAGTGCATCGAGGGCGCAGAGCCCGGGAGCCAGGGTGCCGGTGACCTCGGAGACGATGTGCATCACCCGGCTGTAGCGCTCGATCCCGAAGCGATCGCCCATGCTCACGGTGCCGCCCACCGCGACCCGCCCCACGTCGTTGCGGCCGAGGTCGATGAGCATCAGGTGCTCGGCGCGTTCCTTGGGATCGGCGAGCAGCTCGCGCTCGAGCGCGAGGTCCTCGGCCTCGGTGCGGCCACGGGGGCGCGTACCGGCGATGGGTCGCACCGTCAGCGTGCGGTCGTCGCGGTGCAGCCGCACCAGCACCTCGGGCGAGGCCCCGGTGATCGAGCCGCTCGACAGCAGCAAGAGCACCATGTACGGCGCGGGGTTGGTCACCCGCAGGATCCGATAGACGTCGAGCTCGTCCACCCCGTCGCGCGGCACCTCGAAGCCCTGGGCCAGCACCACCTGGAACACGTCACCGGCGGCCACGTACTCCTTGGCGCGCGCCACCGCGCGAAGGTGTCCCTCGCGGCTCCACGGCGCCGCCGGCTCGGCGTCGAACGGCACGTCCTCGTGCAGCGTCAGCGGGGGCAGTCGCCGCGGCTCGTGGCGCAGCACCTGCAGCACCCGCGCAAGCCGCTGCCGCGCTGCGTCGTAGGCCGGACCGGGGCCGCCGTCGTCGTCCGGATGCGCCGACGTCACCACGCGCACGCGCCCGGTGAGGTTGTCGAACACGACCACCGTATCGGTCACCACCAGATCGAGCGCGGGCAAGGCCGCGGACCCGCGCGTCGGCGGGCGGGGCAGGTGCTCGAAGCAGCGCACCATGTCGTGCCCCCATGCACCCACCAGCCCGCCCCAGAACGGCGGCTGCTCGGGCTGCGGATCGGCTCGATAGTGCGCGAGGATCCGTCGCAGCGCGGGCAGGCCGTCGCCATGGCGCAACGCATCGGGCACCTCGAACCCCTCGCCGGGCCGAAGCTCGACCCGGAGCCCCCCGCCGTGGTCCACGTGGGCCAGCACCGACGCCCGGGCCCCGACCACGAGGAAGCTGTAGCGGGCCCACCGCTCGCCCCCGACCACGCTCTCGAGCAGCCCGGTCGCGCCGTGGGGACGCAAGCGAGCGAACGCGGCCACCGGGGTCTCCCCGTCGTCGAGCAGCTCGCACCACACGGGCCGGATCCCTCCGTCGCCTTGGGCCACGAAGCGCTCGCGCGTAGGGTGGATCTCCACGAGCGCCAGGATAGCCCGGCAGGATGCCCGGGCGAAGGAGCAGAGACGAGGTCGCGAAGCCCGGGAGGACGAGGGCCGTTTGACAAGCCGGGCACGGCCCGCGAATGTTCGCGGACATGACCCAAGCGCCACGCGATCCGTCCCTCGCGCAAGCCGACCCCCAGGTCGCCGCGCTCATCCGCGGCGAGGATCGTCGCCAGCGCGAGAGCCTGCGGCTCATCGCCAGTGAGAACTACGTCTCGCGGGCCGTGCTCGAGGCCAGCGCCTCCGCCTTCACCAACAAGTACGCCGAGGGCTACCCGGGCCGCCGCTACTACGAGGGCATGGATTTCATCGATCCGCTCGAGTCCCTCGCCATCGAGCGCGCCAAGTCGCTGTTTCGGGCCGAGCACGCCAACGTGCAGCCCTACAGCGGATCGCCGGCCAACCTGGCGGTGCTGCTGGCCCTGTGCAAGCCCGGCGCCACCACCATGGGGCTGTCGCTGCCCGCGGGCGGGCACCTCACCCACGGCTGGAAGGTCTCGGCGACCGGCATCTACTACCAGTCGGTACAGTATGGCGTGCGCCGTGACGATCACCGCATCGACCTGGATCAGGTGCGGGACCTGGCCAAGGAACACCGGCCCGCGCTCATCTGGTGCGGGCACTCGGCCTACCCGCGCACGCTCGACTTCGCCGCGTTCGCCGAGATTGCGGCCGAGGTGGGGGCCCACCTGGTCGCCGACATCGCGCACGTCGCCGGGCTGGTCGTGGGCGGCGCTCATCCGAGCCCCGTGCCGCACTGCGCGGCGGTCAGCACCACCACCCACAAGACCCTGCGAGGGCCGCGAGGTGGGCTGATCCTGTGCCGCAAGGAGCACGCGGCGGCCATCGACAAGGCGGTGTTCCCCGGTCTGCAGGGAGGCCCCCACAACCACACCACCGCGGCCAAGGCGGTGGCCTTCGCCGAGGCGGCCACCCCCGAGTTCTCGGCTCATGCCCACCAGGTGGTGCACAACGCCAAGGCGCTGGCCGAGCAGCTGATCGCGCGCGGCTACTCGCTGGTCACCGGCGGCACCGACAACCACCTCTTGCTGATCGACCTCACCGCCCAGGGCATCTCGGGTCGACGCGCCGCCATCGCTCTGAACCGCGGTGGAATCGAGCTCAACGGGAACGCGATCCCGTTCGATCCACGCAAGCCCTTCGATCCCTCGGGCGTACGGCTCGGCGTGGCCTCGCTGACCTCGCGCGGCATGAAGACCGAGCACATGGAGCAGGTGGCGGCCTTCATCGACCGCGGGATCGCCGAGGCGGCGGCCAAGGGCGGCGAGCCCGACGAGGCGTTCTGCACCGCGCTTCGCGGCGAGATCCGGGAATTCCTGGCGCCCTTCCCGGCGCCCGGGCTCGGCGAGGCCTGAGGCGTGGTCGCCCCCTCCCCTCCTCCCGGCTTCGGCTCGCTCGAGCCGCACGAGCAGCAGCGCCTGACGGCTGGCGATCACGAGGCGCTCGCGGCCGACCTGGCCGCCTCGGGCCGGTATGCGCTCGCGGGCTGGGTCCGCGAGCAGATCTGGGACTTCGAGCGGGCCTGCATCGAGTACCAGGCGGCCGCTCTGCCGGTGGATGCCCTTCGCGTGGCGCTCGAGTCCGGGACCCCCGCGGCCCTCGATGCTGCGCTGGCCATGGTGGAGAAGGCCGAGCCCGAGCCCTTCGAAGCCGCGCTCGCCCTGCTGCGCAAGCGTCGACGCGACATGGAGGTCGCCTTGCTGCTCGCGAGCCGCCACGCCGCGCCCGAGGATCGTGCGCAGGCCCTGCTGCGCGCCGGCAATCGCGTGGGCGCGGCGCAGGCCCTGGCCGAGGCCGGCCGTCCTCGTGACGCGCTGCAGGCCCTCGCGCTCGGGGACGAGGGCCACGCCTCTCCGCGGGTCCTGGCCCTGGCCGCACGCCTTGGCTGGGACCTGGGCGACGCCGAAGGCGCCGCCCGCCGTGCCCAGGCAGCACTGCGCACCGGTCCCCCGTCGGCCGAGCTTGCCGCGCTGCTGGCCCGTGCCCTGGGCTCGTTGGGTCACGACCTGGCCGCCCAGCTCGTGCTGGAGCGGCACGGCGCCAGCCCCTCGGACGATGCCGTCCCCGGGCGCTATCGAGTCACGGGGCTCTTGGACAATGCGATCGCCGGAGCAGCCTACGTCGGCGTGGATCGGGTCACCATGCAGGAGGTCGAGATCCACCTGCTGCTCGCCGATCAACCCGAGCCCATCGACCCTCAGGTGGCCGCCGCGATCGATCGATTTTTGGCGGTGGCGGTGGCCGCCGCCGATGTGGGTCATCCCGCCATTCGCCCGGTGCTGCGCATCGAGTCCGAGGCGGGCTTGCTGGTGCTGCCACGAGCCGAAGGCCCTCCCCTGCGCCGCACGATCCGTCCCCCCGGTCTGCGCGATGCGATCCCGCGGGCCCGCGCCCTCGTGGCCTTCGTGCTCGAGGGATTGGCCGCCGCCCACGAGCGGGGCCTGGTCCATGGCGGAGTGCTTCCCAGCCTGCTGGTCACCGACGCGCTCGGACGTCCGCAGCTGCCGCCGTTCGGCGCCCACCATCTGGCTGGCCTGGCCGCCACCCGCACGGGGGGCCTCGAAGAGCTGATGCTGCTGACCGCTCCCGAGCTCCGACGCGGAGGCTCGCCCACCGCGGCCAGCGATCTCTTTGCGGTGGGCATCTTGTTCCATGCGCTGCTACTGGGCCGATTGGAACCACCTACCGCCACGCCCTCCGAAGATGCTGCGATCCCCGAGGCCGAGCGGACTCTCATCGAACGCATGACCGCGGAAGATCCCGCCCACCGCCCTCCGGCTGCCGCGGCCCTCGCCCAGCTCCGCGCCCCCGTGGCCGACGTGCGCACTCTGGGCCGCGCCCCCGATGCCGCGGCATCGCGCTCGACCAGTGAGGGCACCACGGGTGGCTTGCTGGTGGGAGTGGAGATCGCCGTGGCCGAGAGTTGGTCGCCCGCCCAGATCGATGCGCTCTGCGCCACCGCCAACCCGTGGATCCAGCCCGTCCTCGACCGAGATCGAGCCAGCCGGACCGTTCTCCTGGCCCCATGGCCGGCCGATGCCCGGGGGCTCGACGCATCGGTGGTCGGATGGCGTGACCTGGTCCCCAGCGCTGCCCTCGAATTCCCCGACCCCCTGCGCGAGGCCATCGAGCGGCGACTGCGGCCGGAATCGGTGGTGGTGACGGGGTCGGGAGACCGCATGTTGGCCCTCGACGATCTCCTCACACGGTAGGAGCCCCCTGCTCCGACGAGGGTATTTCTGTACCCGAAGGTTCCAGGGGCTCGGTGGATTCGGATGGGCCACTCTTGCCACTGGACTTGGCCGCGGACGCGGCCTGAGTCGATCGAGTCCGCCATTGCTGCCAGGCCTCGTAGAGTCCCAGCCGCTTCATCGCGGCCCGAAGGGCCCGGCGCGAGGTCTCCAGCGCAGCGGCGGCGGCCGAGATGCTCGAGTGGCGCCGCAGCACCGCCGCGAGCATCACCCGGTGAGCGGCATCGTCGATGCTGCGGCGCGAAGGCAGCCCCCCTCGCAAGAACAGCTCGACCCCGGCTGCGCACCAATCGAGGAACGCCTCGAGGTCGAGGTCGAGTTCGGCCTCGCGTGGAGTGGTGACCGCGGCCGACCACGACCGCAGGAGATCCTGATGGCGTAGCGCGGTCGAGCGGATCAACAACGAATGCAGGCGATGGGCGTCGATGGTGGCCAGCCGCTTGGCGATCGCCTCGGCCTCGATGGTTCCTTGGGATTCGGACATGAACAGCTCCCTATCGGGAAGCCCATGGGGTGGTCCTAATGAACCCATGGCCTCCCACGATGAAGTGGGTTGTCTTCGTTCCAGCCCTCGTACGACGGTGGCTGTGATTCGATGGCAACCTACGCTCGTCCTGCGATTCATGCAATGACACGCAAAGTGCCACTGTCACTGAATCGCTGCGACTCACGTCTCCTCATGACCCAGGGCCGCACGCATCCAGCGAACGATGGCCGACCACGGTGACGCCCCGCATTTCGGGGCAGCAGCGGGTCAGCGCAGCTCGGCTCGCCACGGACTGGGCAGGGGCGCGTCGAGGTCCGCTCCGCCCCACTCCACCACGGTGAACCCGCCGCGGTGGCGCCGTGGCAGCGGAGGAGCACCCACCTCCACCGGGACCTCGCTACGCCGGAAGATCATGAACGGTCGAATCACGGTGTCGGGCGTGGGCTCGACGTCGAGTCGCGCGTAGCGACCGTAGACGTCCTCGTCGACCAGCTCGATCACGGTATAGGGATTTTGGGCCAGCGTGGGCAACCAATAGGTCACCATGTCACCACACTCGTCGGCGGTGAGCGCATGGGACTCGCACACCCGCTCGAGGAACGACGCCGCCTCGTCTCCGGGCACGCAGTGGGCCGAAGCCGGATCGAGCTCCCACTGCGTGCTCGAGCCCTCCCAAAACAGGTAGCGATGCTCGCGGCCGGTCGCTTCGTCCACCAGTCGGCCGTCCGGCGCGGCGGTGACCGACCAGGCGCCGTCGTGCAGCGCCGGATAGGCGGCCAGTAGCTCACCGCGCAGCTCGAGCCCCACGTGCACCTGCGTGGTCGTCGTGGGGTAGAGATAGATCACGGGCTTGCGCACCGCGATGGGCCGCGGCGGCGAGGGCTGGCCGAAGTCGAGGATCGTGACGTCCGAGCACACGCCCACGATCCCGGGCTTGCGCGCGTCCCGGCTGAACGCGAACAGGGTCGGGCTGCGATCGACCTCGCCATCGACCACCAGCAGCTCGCGGCGCTCGTCGAGATCATAGCCGGCCTCGACGAGCCGCCGAAGCTGCGCCGCCCCGCTCACGCGCTCGCGAAACGAGGCGTCGATCCAGCCTCCGTTGCGAAACGGCCCGCCCTCGAGCGTGATGACCTTGCCGCCGGCCTCGCTGTCCTTGGCGGAGAAGCCCCGCGCTCGCACGTCCCGCCGGGTGGGCTCGGGGCGGGGATCGATGGTCAGCGCGTTGCGATCGTCGGACAGCGACAGCACGTAGTGGGCGGCGATCGAGGCCGGCACACGGGCCAGGGCCGAGGCGATCGGCGCGGAGAGCATCGCGTCGCTCGGCTCGGGCGGGGTCTTGGAGTTCTCGGGCGACGGCGGAGACTCGGCCTTGTCGGGCTCCGCGGCCGGCGTGCTCCCCACCTCGCCGGGCGGCGGGGCGAACCCCGAAGGGCTCTGGGGACACGCCGCGACGGCCGGGGCCAGGACGAGCAGGAGCGAGGAACGAAGGTCGATCGAGCGAGGCATGGCGGCGTGGGGGCCACAGCATGACACGGCCCCCATGTACGGGGGCGCGCTGCATCGCCCGTCGATCCCGTACGGCGTACCATCGACCGCGGTGACCATCTCGGCCGAGCCAGCCGCCACCCCGTCGTCCGAGCGCGCGTCCGCGATCGACTGGGGGCGTGCGCAGTGGCCCTGGCTCGCGCTCGCGCTGCTGCTGCTGTTGCTCGCGGCGCTGGCGATCCCGCATCACGTGCAAGCCGGTGACGCGGGAGAATTCGCCACCGTCATGCTCGAGGGCGGCGTGCCCCACCCCTCGGGCTACCCGTGGATGCGCGCGCTGGGCGGTCCGGCCCGACTGCTGCGCGCGCTGGGGGCGACCCCGGCGGCCGCCGCCGCGTGGCCCTGCGCGCTGGCCGGCGTGGCGGCATGGCTCGTGCTGTGGCCCCTGCTGGCTCGTCTCGCCGGTCGTGCAGCCGCCACCGTGGCCGTGGCCGTGCTCGCCACCGCATCCCCCGTGGTGCTGCACGTCAACGACAGCGAGGTCTGGGGCCCGCACCTGCTGGCCTGCGCCCTGCTGCTGCGCCTGTGCGCGTCGTCGCGGCGCCGTCCCTGGCAGCTGGGGCTCGCGTTCGGCCTCGCCGTGAGCCATCACCTGAGCGCAGGGCTCATGCTCCCGCTGGTGGTGGGCGCGGCCTGGCCCCACCCGTTCTCGTGGCGCCGCCTCGCATCGGTGGCAGCCCAGGGCGTGGGCGCGGGGCTCTTGGGCCTGCTGCCCTACGCCACGCTGGCGATCGGCAGCGGTGGCCCGTGGCGCTGGGGTGACACCCAGTCGCTGGGTGGCCTCCTCCATCACGTGCTTCGCGCCGACTATGGGGTGCTCGAGCTGAGCCTGCATGCCGAGGACCCCCACGTGCTCGATCAGTGGGCGCGCGCGGTCGAGGTGGTGGGCTCGGCCCACAGCGGAGGCCTGGCCGGGAGCCCGCTGGCCGCCGCCCTCGTGCTCGTGGCGATCGCCGCCCTCGCCCTGCGGCGCCCCGCGACCGTCCCCCCCGGTCCGTGGTGGGGGCTGTGGATCACCGTGCTCGGATGCACCCTCGGGTTTCCCGCCGCCCACAACATCGATCCCACGCGACCCTTCGGGGCTTGGATCCTCGAGCGCTTCGACCTACTGACCATCCTGCTGTGGGCCCCGCCGTGGGCCGTGGCCGCGGCCCGCCTGCGCGAGCGCGTGCCCTCCCGAGCCGGCGCCGTCGTGCTGGGCACGGGCGCCGCGGTGCTCGTTGCCACGCAGCTGCTGCGCACCGATGCCCGCGGCCTGCCCAGCGACGACGCCGGGGTCGAGCGCTACGCCCGTGACCTGCTGCGCACCCCCGCGCCCGATCGGGCCGCGATCGTGATCGGTACCGACGATCACCGGCTCTTTCCGCTGCTGTTCGTGCAGCACGTGCAGCACGAAGGCCCCGCCACGATCTACATCGATGCCTCGTTGCTCTCGCAGCCGTGGTACCGGCAGCACCTGCGCACGCGCTTCCCCGCGCTGCCCGAGGTCGACAAGCCCGTGAGGCTGGTGAGCGCACTATGGGCCGATCCCGCACTACGGGACACCCCGATCTACCTGGCCAACGTATTCTCGCGCCCGGCGTCCACCCTGCCCGTGGTGCCCCAGGGCGTGCTGTGGCGCGTCCTCGCGCCGCACCGTCCTCCCCCGGATCCCGCCGAGGTGATCGAGGATCATCTCGCGGCCCTGCGGCGCTATGGCGAGCCTGCGTTGGACCACGCGCCCGCGGTGGCGCACCCGTGGACCGCGGACCTGGGCGCCGCCTACAATGAGGGGACCCGGCGGCTGTTGGCCGCCCTGCATGCCGAGGGGCGCGACGCAGAGGCCAGTGCGCTGCTCTCGGCCCTCGGCCCATGGCGCCCTCGATGACCGCCCTGAATTCGGAGCTGGCCTTCACCCTCGCGCTCGTGGCCGAGTGCGGCGAGATCGCCATGTCCTACTGGCGACGCGGAGCCAAGGTGATGGCGCTGCGCGACAAGCCGATGGGGGGAGGACCGATCACGCGGGCCGACACCGAGATCAACGACCGGATCGTCACGGCCTTGCGCGCCCGCTTCCCCGCGGACGGAGTGCTGGCCGAGGAGAGCGCCGACGACGGAAGCTGGCGAGCGCCCGTGCGATGCTGGTACGTCGATCCCATCGACGGCACCCGGGAGTTCGCGCGCGGGCGCACCGGATGGACGATCCAGATCGGCCTGTGCGTGGGCGGCGAGCCGCGGCTGGGGGTGGTGCTCGAGCCCGCCGCAGGCCACCTCAGCTGGGCCGTGCGCGGCCCGGACCAGGCGCTGGCCCGACGTCGCCTCCCCGGTGGCGGCGAGGTGCCCCTCGAGCCCAAAGAGGCCTCGTTCGAGGACCTGCTCCTCATCGGTGGCCGCATGTTCCCGCTGTCGCACCAGCATGCGATCCGCCGGGCGCTCGGGGTGAGCGAGGCGCGGGCCCGCAGCGTGGGCAGCGTGGGCGTGCGCATGACCGCGGTGGCCCGCGGCGACGCCCACGTCTACGTGCAGGCGCCCGGCCACACCAAGATGTGGGACACCTGCGCGCCCACGGCCCTGATCCTGGCCGCCGGCGGCCGGGTCACCGATCTCCGCGGCGATCCACTGGACTTTCGCGCACCGAGCGTCACCCATCCCCGAGGCGTGGTTGCATCGCACGGGCGCATGCACGAGCACGTGCTGCAGCGCATGCGACCCCTGGTCGACCGCTGGCTCTGATGCCGGGCAGCCGGGACGAGCGTGGCGTGACGGCTCCTTTGGTGGGCCGGCTTGCGCCCCCAACAGCACTCGCGGGGTGCGCATCGGGGGCTCGGTCTTCCGCTTCGAATCGGGCGCGCTCGCGGTTCCACAAGCAGTATCGTCGAGCGCGATGCATGGCTTCGATCGCTTCCCTTCTCGCTTGCGCCGCGGCTCCCGTGCCCTCGTCGTGATCACGCCGAGCGTGGCCTCCCTGTCGCTCCTGCTCGCCGCCTGGTCGGCCCAGGCCGGAGTCACGCCGCCCAACCCGGTCCAGGGACGGATCGTGGTGCAGGCGGGTGATGCCCCCACCGGCGGCCCCACCGTGACCAACGTGCGTCCTCCATGGGTCAACGCGGCCGGTCAAGTGGCGTTCGTGGGCGACTTCGACGACGGCGATCACTTCGTGTGGGTCGACAACGCCGTGGTGTGGTCGGGCAGCGACGACGCCACGGTCGCGCTCAGCGCCATCGAGGACGCCGTGGGCAGCGACGGGGCGGGCAACTGGATCTACGCGCCCGACATCGACGGCCTCGATGGCCTCTACACCAACATGGGGGTGTTCGCGGCCATCGGCGATCCGGCGGTCGGGTTCATGGGGACCTATACGTTCCTCAGCACGCCCGTGATGGACGGCAACGGCACGATCTACTGGCGGGCGGGCATCGACAGCAACGGCGACGGCACGACCGACTTCCGCGTGTTCTATCGCACCCTCGACGGCACCGTGGCCTCGGCCGAGGTGCTGCTCGCGGGCGGCGACATGATCGACGTGTTCGTGCTCGACGACAACGTGGACGGCATCGATGCCTCGTTTGCGGTCTCCGACGACGGCATGCACCGCATCCACGTGCTCAACATGGAGGGCGACCCCGGAAGCGACGGCTTCATCTGGGTCGACGACGTGCTGGTGGCGCGCGAGGCCGATCCCACCGGCGACGGCGACGGGTGGAGCGCCTTCGATCTGGTCTCGATCAACAACGCCGGCAACTACATCTTCACGGGCGACACCAACGGGCCCATGGGACAGGACGAGTTCATCGCCCACAACGGCACCGTCGCCGTGCGCGAGGGCGACATGCTCGACGGAGTCACGCTGTCGCCCGGATCCGAGCTGCGCTTCGCCGCGATCAGCAACTTCGACCAGGCGACCCATTCCTGGGCCTACAACGGCCCCGCCGGCTTCCGCGAGACGATCTTCTTCGCCTGCGACGCGGCCGACATCGGCGGCACCTCGCTGGCGGTGCTCACCACCTTCGACGACGGCCTCGACGTGGACGGCGACGACCTGGCCGACTACTCGATCCTCGACGTCACCATCGGCACCGCCACCGACAGCAAGCCCGTCGGCGACACTCCGTTCATCTATGCGGAGCTGCTGCTCGACGACGGGATGGCCCAGACCGAGGCGATGGTCGAGCTCCCGGTGTCGTGCTGCGGCAACGGTGTCGTCAACCCGTTCGAGGACTGCGACGACGGCAACGACGACGACACCGACGACTGCCTCTCCACCTGCGCGGCCGCGGCCTGCGGCGATGGCTTCGTGCAAGACGGCGTCGAGGAGTGCGACGACGGCAACGACGACGACACCGACGACTGCCCCTCCACCTGCGCGGCCGCGGCCTGCGGCGATGGCTTCGTGCAGGACGGCGTCGAGGAGTGCGACGACGGCAACGACGACGACACCGACGACTGCATCTCCACCTGCGTGGCCGCGGCCTGCGGCGATGGCTTCGTGCAGGACGGCGTCGAGGAGTGCGACGACGGCAACACCGACTCCGGCGACGGCTGCGAGGCCGACTGCACGCTGCCGGGTGGGGTGGACGAGACCGCGGGCGACACCGGACTCGACGGCAGCACGGGCGGCAGCGGTGGCCCCTCGACGCTCACCGCCGCCAGCGGTCCGGCCGACGGCACCGAGGGCGAGACCGAGACCGAGACCGACGGAGACACCGCGGGCGTCGGCGGCACCGACGACGGCTGCGGCTGCCGAGCCAACGGCGCGGGTCCGGCCCCGTGGATGGGGCTCGGGTTGCTGGGGCTGCTCGGGCTGCGGCGACGACGCCGTTGACCGCCGGGTCCCGGCCGATTCGCGACGCGCATCGGCCGGAGCCCCGACCGCCATGCGGCCCGTCCGGCCGCTCGCGCGCTCAGCTCCCCGCGACCGTCATCTGGTCGACCCGGAAGCTGGGCGCCGCGATGCTCGTCTTGTGCTCGAGGTCGTTGGCGATCTTGTCGATCCCACGAAGCAGCTCGTCGAGGTTGCGCGAGACGGTCACCTCGCTCACCGGTCGCGTCAGCTCGCCGCGCTCGATGAGGAAGCCCTCGGCCCCGCGGCTGAAGTTGCCGGTGGTGGGGTCGAAGCCAAAGCCCATCATGCGCGTGACGAACAGACCCCGGTCGATCCCCTTCAGCAGGCTCTGCGGCGTGCCCCGGCCGGGTACGAGGTAGAAGTTGCTGGTGCTCGAGTGCGGCACCCCGCCCCCGCCGCTGGCGCTGCCCGTGGGGCGCAGCCCCAGCTTGCGCGCGCTGTAGGTGTCGAGCAGGTAGCCGCGCAGCACGCCCTTGCGGCAGACCGCCCGCTTGGCCACCTTGCGCCCCTCGCCGTCGTAGGCCCGCGATCCGGGACCACGTGGGATCAGCGGATCGTCGATCAGCGTCACCAGCGGGCTGGCGATCGCCTCCCCCACGCGCCCCGCGAGGTAGCTGCGCTGGCGGTAGATGGCATCGCCCAGCACACAGCTGGCCACCAGTCCCACGATCGCCCGCGCGGCGGTCTGCTCGAACACCACGGGGTAGCGGCCAGTGGGGATCTTGGCGGCCCCCAGCGAGGCCACCGCCCGGCGTGCAGCCTCCTTGCCGATCACCGCCGGAGACTCGAGCTCCGAGAAGAACCGCCCGCCGGTCCAGTGCACGCCCTTGCGCTTCTTGCCCCCGTCGTCGTCGGCCACCGCCTGCACCACCAGCGACTGATAGGTGCCCGCGCTGCGCCCAATGAAGCCCCCCGAGGTGGCGAGCACCGAGCAGCCGCTGCTGCGGCCGAAGCTGGCCCCCTCGGAGGTGGTGATGCGACGGTCGGCCCGCAGGGCCGCCTTCTCGCCCGCGGTGGCCAGCTTGATCGCCCGCGCGGCGCCGATCCGATCGGTGGCCGGATCGAACAGATCGAGCTCGGGCCAGGCCTTGCACAGCTCGCGGGGCGACGGCGGTACGGCCATCTCGTCGGGCTCGCCGAGCGCGGCCATCTCGACCGCACGAGCGAGGAACGCGGTCAGCGAGTCGTCGCGGAAGTCGGTGGTGGCGCTGGTGGCCACGCGACCCTCTCGGACCACGCGGACCGACAGGCCGCTGCTGCCGGCCTCCTTGACCAGCTCGACCTCGCCCTGCCGCACGCTCACCTCGAGCTCGTGGCCGGTGCCGACCGCCACCTCGGCGTGATCGACTCCCAGGCCGCGCAGCCGCTCGAGCGTGCGGGTGGCGATGTCCGCCAGGCGGTCGAGATTCTTCTCGATGGCGCGGGGGCGAGGCATCAGACCGCCGTGCCTCCCACGGTGAGCTGGTCGAGCTTCACGGTGGGCATGCCCACGCCCACCGGCACGCTCTGGCCATCCTTGCCGCAGGTCCACATGCCATCGGACAGCGCGAAGTCGTGCCCCACCATGCTCACCATGCGCAGCGCCTCGGGACCGTTGCCGATGAGGTTGACGCCCTTGAGCGGCGCGGTGAGCTTGCCGTCCTCGATGAGGTAGCCCTCGGTCAGGCTGAACACGAAGTCGCCGTTGGAGATGTTGACCTGGCCGCCGCTGTACTTGACCGCGTAGATCCCCCGCTTCACCGAGCGGATGATGTCGGCCGGATCGTCCTGCCCCGCCATCATCAGGGTGTTGGTCATGCGCGGCATGGTCACGTGACGGAAGCTCTCGCGCCGTCCGCTCCCGCTGGGTTTCTTGCGAAAGAACTCCGCGCTGATGCGGTCGTGCATGTAGTCGCGCAAGGTGCCGCCCACGATCAGCCGATGCGCGCGCGGGACCACGCCCTCGTCGTCCACGTTGAGGCTGCCGCGCGAGCCCGCGATGGCCGGGTCGTCGACCACGGTAACCAGCGGCGAGGCCACCGGCCGGCCGATCTGATCGGTGTAGTTGGAGGTTCGCTTGCGGTTGAAGTCGGCCTCGAGCCCGTGCCCCACCGCCTCGTGCAGCAAGATCCCGGAATCGCCGGGGCCGAGCACCACCGGCATCGTCCCGGCCGGCGCGGGGCGGCTGTCGAGGTTGACCAGCGCCACGCGAGCGGCCTCCCGACCATGGGTCTCGGGCGTGTGCGCGTCGAAGTACGACAGGCCCAAGCGCCCGCCGCCGCCGCTGCTGCCGGTCTCCGTGCGCTTGCCTCGACGCGCCACCGCGGCCACCGAGAGGCGGACCATGGGGCGCACGTCGTGCGCGAACACCCCGTCGCTGGTGACGACGAGGATTTCCTTGTGCACCGCCGCCAGCGAGGCATCCACGCGCTTGATCTTGCGGTCGTGGGCCCGCGCCGCCTTGTCGGCGCGCCGCAGCAGCTCCACGCGATGGGCCCCGTCCACGTCGACCACCTCGTGCTCGACCGGGTAGCAGCTGCGGATCCGCCGGGAGCGAACGGCCTCCGGCGCCACGGCTGCCCCCGCCCGTGCAATCTGACTGGCGGTCTGGGCCGCGCGCATCATCTCGGAGAGCTCGAGGCTCTCGGCGTAGGCGTAGCCGACGGCCGAGCCGACCACGACCCGAACCCCCACGCCCATGTCGATGCCTCCGCCGGCCGTGCGCACCCGACCGTCCTCCATGGAGAGCGAGGCGGAGCGACGGTACTCGAAGTAGAGGTCGGCGAAGTCGCCGCCGTGCTCCAGCGCGGTGCCGATCAGCCGCTGCGCCAGCTCGGGATCGATGGCCTGGGGCCCCGTCACGAACGGCGCCTCGCCGCGGGGACGGCGGGCGCTCTTGGGGTTGGGCCCTTGGCCCTTGCCGACGGCACGGGCCACCGTCGGGCTCAGTCCTGCCCTTCGGCTGCGACGGCGGTCTTCTTGCCCCCGGTCTTGCGACCGGCGTAGCGTCGGCGGAAGCGATCGATGCGCCCCTCGGCGTCGACCTCGCGCGCGTGACCCGTCCAGAACGGGTGGCTGTGGGCCGAAATCTCCAGGCGGATGACCGGAATCTCCTCGCCGTCGACCTCGCGCTTCTCGGACGAGCCGAGGGTGGAGAACGAGGTCCACTCGTCGCCCGTGGAGGAGTCGACGAACAGGACCTTGTGATACTCGGGATGTACGCCCATCTTCATGGCGGCAAAGCTCCTTCGTGGCAACGACGAGTCGGGCTACCAGCTCGACTTGGTCACGCCCGGCAGATCACCGCGCAGGGCCAGGTCGCGCAGCGCAACGCGGCACAGACCGAACTTGCGATAGACCGCCTTGCTGCGCCCGGTGAGCATGCAGCGACGGGTCTTGCGGGTGGGGCAGGAGTTGCGGGGCAGCTTGCCGAGCGCCTCCATGACCTCGAACTTCTCGTCGGGGTCGACCTCCGGATCCTTGAGCTTGGAGCGGAGCTCGGCGCGCTTGGCCGCGTACTTGTCGATGAGCTTTTCGCGCTTTTGATCGCGCAGGACCTGAGAGAGCTTGGCCATTGACTTCTTTCCGTACGATGGGGCGGGCAAGCGGGGAGCGATGGCCCCGAGGTACCGCCGCGGCGAGGGGTGGGCACCGGCCTCGCGGGAGCGGGAAGCTACATGCTCGAAGGAGCCGCCGCAAGGCCCCGCAGGCGAGCGACCTCGTCATCGCGCAACAGCCGCCAGTCCCCTTCGGGCAAGCCATCGGCGGTGACGCCCGCGAACGAGACCCGGATGAGCTTGAGCACCGGGTGGCCGATGGCGTCACCCATCCGCCGCACCTGGCGATACAGGCCCTGGGTCAGCGTGAGCTGGGCCCATGTGTTGGTCTGGGTATCCTTGATGACCGAGATCTCGGCCAGCGGCCGCGTGCGGGTGCCGTCCTCGAGGGTGACCCCCATCGACAGCGCCTGCAGATCCTCGGGCTGCAGCTGACCCTGGAACTTGGCGTGATAGGTCTTGGGGACCTTGTGGCGCGGGTGGGTCAGCCGGGCCGCGAGGTCGCCATCGTTGGTGAGCAGCAGCACGCCGCGGGTGTGGAAGTCCAGCCGCCCCACCGGATACACGCGCTCGTCGATCCCTCGAATCAGCGAGACCACCGTGGGTCGCCCGCGCTCGTCCACCGTGGTCTCGGCCGAGCACACCACCCCGTCGGGCTTGTTCATCACCAGGTAGACCGGCGCCTGGCGCTGGATCACGCGGCCGTCCACGGCGACCTCGTCCTTCGAAGGATCGACGCGTATGCCGAGCTCGGTGACCACCTGCCCGTTGACCATCACCCGCCCGGCCGTGATGAGCGCCTCGCCACCTCGACGCGAGGACACCCCCGCCCGGGCGAGCAGCTTCTGCAGCCGAACCGCCCCCTCGGGCGGTGCAGCCTCGGTGACCTCCTTGCGCGAAGCTCGACGACGTCCGCGGGGGCTCATGATTCCACCTCCTCGAGTTCCTCGGATGGCTCGGGCTCTTCCGATGCCTCGGGCTCTTCCGATGCCTCGGGCTCTTCCGATGGCTCGGGCTCTTCCGATGCCTCGGACTCCTCGGATCCCTCGGGCTCTTCCGATGCCTCGGGCTCTTCCGATGCCTCGGGCTCTTCCGATGCCTCGGGCTCGTCCAATTCGGCTCCCTCGGGCTCTTCCGATGCCTCGGGCTCGTCCAATTCGGCTCCCTCGGGCTCTTCCGATGCCTCGGGCTCGTCCGATGCCTCGGACTCGTCCGATGGCTCGGGCTCTTCCAATTCGGCTCCCTCGGGCTCTTCCGATGCCTCGGGCTCTTCGGATGCCTCGGGCTCTTCGGATGCCTCGGGCTCTTCGGATGCCTCGGGCTCTTCGGATCCCCCGGGCCCTTCCGATGCCTCGGACTCCTCGGATGCCTCGGGCTCTTCCGATGCCTCGGACTCCTCGGATCCCTCGGGCTCTTCCGATGCCTCCGACGGATCGCCAACGTCCTCCTCGGTCGCTTCGTCGGTGCCGCCGTCGTCGAACCGCAGCACCTCCTGCCCGAGCACCTCGGCCTCGACCTCGTCGGCGTCCTCACCGAATTCGTCACGCAACGTGGCGCGGCTCTCGTCGGTGAGCTCGCGGAACTCGTGGAGGTCCGGCATGTCCCGCAGGCTGCGGAGGTTGAAGAACTCGAGGAACTCCACGGTGGTGCCGTAGAGGTGTGGACGCCCCGGCTCCTCCTTGCGCCCCACGATGCGGCATAGATCGCGCTCGAGCAGCACCCGGAGCACGGCTCCACAGTCGACGCCGCGCACGTGATCGATCTCGGCCTTGGTGATCGGCTGCCGGTAGGCGATGACGGCGAGCGCTTCGAGCTGAGAGCGCGACAGCCGGGTGGGCTTGCCCGCGAGCATGCGTTGGACCCACTGGGCGTTGTTCGGATTGGTCCGCAAGCGGAACCCGCCGGCAACCTGGCTGAGCACCACGCCGCGCTTGGCCGTGTCGATCTGGAGCTGCTTGAGCGCGAGCTGCACCTGGCGCACCGTCGGCTCCTTGAGGACCCGGCGAATGTCGCGAACGGTCAGCGGCCTGTCGGAGGCAAACAGCAAGCTCTCGACCACCGACATCAACCGCGGCGACGCCTGACCACGCACTCGGCTGAGATCGTCCTCGGGCGCCATCGGCAGCTCGTCGGACAACTCCACGCCATCGGCCCGGGGCCCCCGCTCGGGCCGTGGCTCCGGAGCGGGCTCGTCGAGGCTGAAGTCGTCCTCGTAGCCGCGAAGGCCCAAACCGTCGGATGGATCATCGTCCGACAGGTCATCGGACGGCTCGTCGGAACCACCCTCGGGGTCCTCCGACGCAGGCGGCGTGGGACCCGGCTCGCTCGACTCGGCCCCCTCCGCCTCCTCCACCAGCGCCAGTGGCTCGGCCTCGATGGCGGCGGAATCCTCGGCCGGATGCTCTCCATCGAGCGCCGCGACCAGCTCACCAACGGAGGCGTGACGGGTCCGGGGATCGACGCGGATCTCGGCGTCCGAAGGCCTACGAGCCTTCGACCGCTTCAGCTTCCCCGTTCTCGCCATGCTCCTGGCCATCGCCCTCCGTGGATCCCGACGCACCATCCTCCGGCGGGAGGACCGGTGCAGCCGCGCCAAGGCCCTCGACGGGGGCTTGCGGCGCGGGCGATTCGGATACAACGGATCGAGCCTGCGCGCCAGCATCTCCCGGCGCCGGGCCGCCCACTGCCACGAACGGGGCCACCGCCTCCGGCTCCTCGCCCTCGGGTTCGTCCAACGTCGTGACCTGCGCGCCCACCCCCGGGCCACCCTCCCCAGACGGCTCGGCCAAGCCCGTATCGAGCCCATCATCGGCCGCGACCTCTTCGTCGGCCGCGACCTCTTCGTCGGCCGCGACCTCTTCGTCGGCCGCGACCTCTTCGACCGCCGCGACCTCTTCGACCGCCGCGACCTCTTCGACCGCCGCGACCTCTTCGACCGCCGCGACCTCTTCGACCGCCGCGACCTCTTCTTCCTCTTGCTCTTGCTCTTCCTCTTCGCCCGCCGCGACCGCGCCTTCGGCCGCTTCGGGAGCCTTGGTCCCTTCGCCGAAGCTCAAGGACTCGTCGTAGCCACGAAGGGCCTCGCGGGCATCATCGGCCGACGCCACGCGCTCGACCACGATGGTGTCCGCCCCCAGCGGCTGGTACACGCTCGCCACGCCCATCCGAACCAGCTCGAGGATCGACATGAGCGTGACCACCAGCATCGAGCGAAGCTCGGCCTCGCTGACCCAGGAGCGCTCGAGGAACAAGGCCTCGAAGTCGAAGCGGTTGCGCTCGATGAGGATCGAGGTCAGCTGCTCCATGCGCGCGGCCACGGAGACGGTCTCCATGACCACCTCGTGGCTCTTGTGGATCCGCGCCCGCTCGAGCACCCGCTGGTAGGCCTCGGCCAGCCGAAACAGGGTGATGGGCGCAAGGCCAGCGTCGACCGGCGGCAGCTCCACCGTCCCTCCACGGCTGAACGTGTCGCGGCCCGCGATCGGGCGCGCATCGAGCCGATCGGCCGCATCGCGAAACTTCTGGTACTCGAGCAGGCGCAGGATGAGCTGCTCCCGTGGGTCGGGGCCGCCCTCCTCCTCGCCGCCCTCCTCGAGCGCCGTCTCGTTGCTCGGCACCAGCTCCCGGCTCTTGAGGTAGGCCAGCGTGGCCGCCATCACCAGGTAGTCGCCCGCCACCTCGAGATCGAGCGCCTGCATGAACTGGATGTACTCGAGGTACTTCTCGCAGACGAACGAGATCGGGATGTCGAGGATGTCCAGCTCGTGGCGTCGCACCAGGTGCAGCAGCAGATCGAGCGGTCCCTCGAACTGCTCGAGCTCCACCTCGCACACGCGGGCCCCGGCATCGGTACCCAGCTCGCCGCCTTGCGCCGCGGCCGCTGCCGTCGGCACCGAGGGGCCGGCATCCGCCGCCGCGGATCGATGCTCCACATCGGTCATGGACGTGTCGCCGATCGGCCGGGTCCTAGCTCACCACGGCATGCAGGGCCCACTCGGCGCCGGCCATGACCGGACCGAACACCTTGTGCAGCACCACGGGCACCGCAAACATGAGGACCAGCAGGATCACGAAGCCATAGCGGGCCAGGAAGTCATCGATGTGCTGGTACTTGGGCCCCAGGATCCACGCCAGCACCTTGCCGCCGTCGAGCGGGTGCACGGGCAGCAGGTTGAACGCGAACAGCAGCACGTTCAGGGAGTAGAACACCAGCAGCGGCGTGGCCAGCGGATGCATCTCGGCGGCGAGGTCGGCCCGATCGAGCACGCCGGTCGCGAACAGGATCCACAGGACCCCCAGGGTGAGCGCGGCCTGCACGAGGTTGGACAGCGGCCCGGCGAACGCCACCAGTGCCATGCCCCCCCGCATGGTGATCCTGCGGGTGAAGTACCGCGACTGCGTCTCCACCGGACGACCCCAGCCAAAGAGCATCCCCTTCGAGAACAGCCCCAGCGCGATCGGCAGGGCCAGGGTCCCGATCGGATCCATGTGGGCGATGGGATTGAGCGTTAACCGCCCCTGCGACTCGGGCGTGGGGTCGCCGAGACGATGGGCGGTGTAGGCGTGGGCGAACTCGTGCACGCCGATCGCGAGGATCATGCAGATGACGAGGATGCCCGCATAGCGGAGCTCGGCGACCCCGGGAGCTCCGGCGACCACGAGCCCAGTGCTCATCGCGAGGTAGGTGCAAAAGAGGATGTTGGCCACGGCGTTCGCTCGGAGTCTCGCCTCCGACTCCCGGGAGGGCTGCCGCAAGTGTGGAGAGCCCGCCTGCGATGGGCAAGTCGGCGCGACCAGTCGCAGGCAGCGCATTCGACGCTCTGGCGCGGAGTGGTCGTCCACGAACGAAGGGCGCCCCCAACCCAGGGCCCAACCGAGGGCCCAACCAAGGGATGGGGCGCCCTCCGTCGCCACGCGCGCCGATGCGCTCGGGGCTAGCAGCTCGGGTCGCTGCCCGAGATGCTCCAGCTGTCGGGCGGCTCGGCGGGCTGCACGATGCCCTCGCCCACGTCGGCGACGCTGCCCAGGCACAGCATGGGGTTGTTGGTGACGGCGAACACGCCGTTGACCACCAGCAGACCGCAGAAGCCGGCCATGTCGCGCGCCACCGGGTTCAGCTGGATGGTGAGGTTGCCGCCCGCGAACTCCTCCTCGCCATCTTCGTTGATGAAGGTGTAGCCCTCGAGGCCGATGAGCGTCTGCCACCCGCGGAGCCGCTCGAGCGATGCGTTGTCGCGGATGACGATGTTGCCGATGATGCGCTCGACGTTCGGCGGCCCGTGGAGCTCGGTGAGCGCATCGTTGCCGCTGAAGATGAAGTCGGTCCCGATGTCGGTGAGGCTCCACAGCCCGCTGACGTCGGTGAGCGAGTCGTTGTCGAAGATCGTGACGTCCTCGCCGACCGTCGTGAGGCACGCCATGAAGTCGAGGTTGGTCAGGTCGGTTCGATTGATCCGCACCGCTCCCGTCACCTCGCGGATGCCGTCGAGGGCGGATGGATCGTCGCCACCATCCTCGATGATGACGCTGCCCATCAGCACGCCGTCGACCCCGGCGCAATCGACGGGAGCCGGCGGGATCTCGGACAAGGTCGGGTCGCCACAGCTGGGGTAGAGTTCCTCTGCCCCGGTCGTGGTCGGCTCGTCGGTCGTGCTCGAGTCGACGCCCGTGGTCGTGGGAGTCTCGGTGGTGGTGGTCCCCGGCTCGCCGGTGGAAGAGTCGTTGGCGCCCGTCTCGCCAGTGTCGTCGCTCGGACACCCTGCAAGGCAAAGCGGCGCAGCCAACAGCGCGCTCATGATGGAATTCCAGTGTTTCAATGTGCCCTCCACGTCAGCCCACGGGCGGCTGACCAGACCCACCCTAGAACCGCGCAGGGGCCCGAAGCAAGCGGCTCGCGTCGATTCTGCGTGCGCTTGCTCCAAGGATCCACGCGCCGTGCAGCCGACTGCACGATCGACCACGCAGCCACGTGGCGATCGCCTCCCCCTCGGTTGGCCCGACACCACCTTGCGTCCGCTTTGCTCCCGTTGCTCGACGGGCAGGTCCAGGCGAGGCGGCCACTGGACCTCGCAACCCTCAGCACTCGTCGTCGTTGGCGACGGTCGTCCAGTCGGGGGGAATGCTCGGCGGAGACACGATCCCCTCGCCCACGCAATTGACGCTGCTGATGCACAGCATGGGGTTGGCCGTGATCGCGAGCACTCCACCCACCACCATCAAGCCCTTGAGCCCGTCGATGTTGGTGAGGGACTCGTTCGTGCGAATGGTGACGTCGCCCTCGATCCCCACGAGGCTGTCGAAGCCGCTGATCTGGGTCACGGCTTCGTTGTCGGTGAAGCTGAAGCTGCCATCGATGCGGGTCAGCGACTGCAGCCCGTCGAAGTCGGTCAGGGCGGTGTTGTCGCTGAAGATGAAGGTTCCGCCGATCGCGGTGAGGTTGACCAGGCCGTCCACGTTGGTCAGCGAGGTGTTGCCGAAGATCTGCAGGTTCTCCCCCACGAGGTCGATGCAGCCCAGCGCGTCGAGATCCACCAGATCGGTGGAGTCGATCACCAGGCTGCGCGTGATCTCGCGAACCCCATCGAGCTGGGCCAGATCGTCGGCGCTCTGGATCAGCACGTTGGCGTCGAGCACCTGATCGGCCCCTTCGCAGGGGAACTCGGGCCACGGCTCGGGCTCGCCCGAGCTGGAACCGGCGGTGTCATCCACCGACGCGGTGGTGGCATCCGTGCTGGTGGTCCCTGGCCCCGTGCTCGTTTCGGGCTCGCCGCTGCTGCTGCTGCCGGCCGGCCCCGTGCTCTCGTCGCTGCTCGGGGGCTCGTCCGCAGGACAACCCAGGAGCGCCATCGAGCCCGCAGCGAGCACACCCATCATGAGATTCGAGGATTTCATGGTTGCCTCCGCCCGACGCCACACCGGCCATGCTCGGACGGTTCACCGTAATCCGCCGGCTGTCTCCCAGGCAAGCGACCCCGGGGCCGAGCGCCAACCAGGGTCTCGTGGGCCCGCGGCCGGCTAGGCCCGTGGGTGATGGCGGTCGTAGGCGTCGCGAACGTGCCGCTCGCTCACGTGGGTGTAGATCTGCGTGGTCGAGATGTCGGCGTGGCCGAGCAGCGTTTGCACCGACCGCAGGTCGGCCCCTCCCTCCAAGAGGTGGGTGGCAAAGCTGTGCCGCAGCTTGTGCGGGGAGATCGCGCGGTCGATGCCCGCCGTGGCCGCGTGCTGGACCAAGCGCTGCCAGAATCCCTGGCGGCTGAGCCGACCTCCCCGCTGATTGAGGAACACCCACTGCTCCCGCGGCGCACGACGGGCCCTCGCCAGCAGCAGGGGGCGCCCCTCCTCCAGCCAGCGGGTCAGCACGAGCTGGGCCGGCACGCCCAGGGGCACCATGCGCTCCTTGTTGCCCTTGCCGACCAGGCGCACCAACCCGTCGGCGAGGCGCAGCCGGGGGATGCAAAGGTCGAGGGCCTCGGAGATGCGGCAGCCGGTGGCGTACATCAGCTCCAGGAGCGCCGTGTCGCGCAAGCCCCCCGGGGTGTCGGTGCCCGGCGCGGCCAGCAGGGCCTCGACCTCGCTGCGATTGAGCAGCTCGGGCAGCCGGGCGCCGAACCGGGGGAGCTGCAGCGCCTGCGCGGGATCGCGGTCGACCATGCCCTCGCGCCGCAGGTAGCGAAACAGCCCGCGCACCGCCACCAAGCGCCGCGCCTGGGAGCGCGCCGACAGCCCCTGTCGATGCTGCTCGGTCGCAAACCCCAGGAGCACGAGCGGCGTGACCGCGGCGACCTCCGTGACGCCCCTGTCGGCCAAGAAGGCCACCAGCTGCCCCAGATCCTGCCCATAGGCCGCCAGCGTATTGCGCGACAGCCCCCGCTCCACCGTCAGGTGCTGGAGGTAGTCGTCGACCGCCACCTCCACCGCCACCTCGGACATCCGCTCACCCACCGGACATGCCGAGGATCTCGCGGACCAGCTTGATCACCGTCGGCGCCTGGATCGGCTTGGTGATGTAGGCGTTGGCGCCCAGCGCCAGGGCCCGCTGCCGGTCCTCCTCGGCCCCCTCGGTCGTGATGATGATGATCGGCACGTCCTTGTAGGCATCGTCGGCCCGCAAGCGCTTGACGAGCTTGAGGCCGTCGAGGATCGGCATGTTGATGTCGGTGATGATGATGTCGAACTTCGTGGAAGCGATGCGTCGCAGCGCATCCACGCCGTCGTCGGCCTCGGTCACCGACAGCTCCCGGATCCGGGACAGCGCAAACACGATCATCTTGCGCATCGGTGGACTGTCTTCGACCACCAGCGCGTTCATGCGCCCCCCGGCGTTGGCCTGTTCACTGGATCGCGTCATCCACCCACCAGATGCTCGATGGCTTGCCGCTCGAGAGGCACCGGTTTGGCGTGGGCTCGGATCCACGCCATCTCGATGCCAATGCCGGAATGACCGGAGATGAGCTCGAGCAGGCCGAAATCGGTGTCGGCGAACGCCGACTTTTGAGGCAGGAAGCTCTCGAGGCGGAGCACGCCGACCAGGCGCGTGCCCGAGTAGAGCGGCAGGTGCATCAGCACCCCCTCCTCCGCCCCCATGGGATCGCCGGCCCGCCACGCACGACCGATGCCGATCGCATCCGCGAGCGGGCCCTCGCTCGGGCGCGACTGCTCGGTGCGCTCGGCCGGGTCGCCCCCTTCCCGCCACAGCGGGAACAGCAGCTGGTGGGTCTCGTCGACCACGTACAGGGTGAAGGCACCCACGCCCACGAAGTTCAGCAGGATCTCGGTGACGGTGCGCAGGACCTCGTCGACCGTGATGGCGGCATGGAACTGCCCCGAGGCCACGTACATGGCCGCGAGGTTGTAGTGCTCGTCCTCGAGGGACTGCAAGCGCTCGCGATACCCCGCGTCGTTCTGCACCGAGCCCGCCATGCGACGGATCTCGCCGACCTCGCTCTCGAGCGCCTCGACCTGCCGCATCAGCTTGCCCACCATCTCGGCCGAGGTGGGCGAGAGTTCGGGGCCGCCTTGGCCGTCGCGATCGGCGGCAGCCATGCTCGAGCGCAGCCGCTCGTTCTCCTCGATGAGCTCGCGAATCAGCTCCTGCCCCTTGACGAAGAACTCGTGCAAGAAGGCCTGGGTCTGGTCCCGTAGCGACGGGGAGTCGGCTTCATCCCGGCTCACGGGTTGCACCATACCACAGCGGACCGCGGAGCCCGCAGGAAAGCGTCGGATCGACCGGGGTTCGACCGGGGCCCAACCGAGGCCCCATCGAGGGTGCCCTAGCGGACCCCCTCACCACCTCCCCGGGCCTCGCCAACGAAACGGGCAATGGCTTCGGGAATCTGCTCGACCGGGAGCACCTCGTCGACCAGGCCCGCCTCGATGACCGAGTAGGGCATCCCAGGCATGACCGCGGTGTCGGGGTCCTCGGCAATGATGCGCCCCCCCAGCCGACGGGCCTCGCGGGCCCCCTCTCGACCGTCGGATCCCATGCCGGTGAGCACGATGCTGAGCAAGCGTCGACCGTACTGAGCCGCCAACGACTTGAACAGGTGATCGGCCGAGGGGGTGAGCACGGGACCGGGCTTGGCGGTGTTGGGCGGCACGACCCGCACCATCGGCGCCTCTCGTCCGTCGCCAGGACGCTCGATCTCCATGTTGGCGGAGCCCGGTGCGATGTAGACGGTCCCGGCGCACAGCGGATGCCCATCGACCGCCTCGACCACGTGGAAGTCGACCAGTCGATCGAGGCGGCTGGCGAAGGCTCGCGTGAAGCGGGCGGGCATGTGCTGTGCGACCAGGATCGCAATCGGAACCTTGGCATCGAGCGCGCACAGGATCTGCTGCACGGCCGGCGGTCCGCCGGTGGAGGACGCGATGCCCACGACGAGCGCCGGCGGCATGCCCGAGGGCGTGCGCGGTGCTGCCTTGGTGGACTGCAACGAGGTGTTGCTGGTGGTGCGACGATCCACTGCGGCCAAGGCCTTTGCTCGATTGTACAGGCGGACGGCGTGCAAGCGCTTGACGGTTCCGATCTTCGTGGCCAGCTCGTCGCGGATCGACTTGAGGTCGGGTGAGATCTCACGACTGGGCTTGGCGATGAAGTCCAGAGCACCAAGCTCCAGGGCACGAAATACGTTCTCGCGCTGCGCGTACCCCGAGACCACGAGGACGGGCGTGGGCCGTCTGGCCATCAGCAGGCGCAAGAAGGCAAACCCGTCCATCTCGGGCATCTCGAGGTCGAGCGTGATCGCGTCGGGCTCGAGATCGAAGGCCATCTGTAGGGCCTCCTTGCCATTCATGGCCCGACCGACCACCTCGATACCGGGCAAGGACTCGAGCATCGCCGTGATGGTCTGGCGGTTGTACGCCGAGTCGTCGACGACGAGCACACGGAGCTTTTGCGGGGGCGATTCCATCTCGGGACGAAGGCCGGGGCGACCGGGCTTACTCGCTCGGTCTACGGTAGACCAAATCCTTGGACAGGTGCACCAGATCGAAGCGAGTCGTGACGTTGAGCAGACTCTCCGAGTGCCCCAGCAGGAGGTACCCCCCGGGGTTCAGGGTGTCGAAGAAGGCTTCCACGATGCGATGACGCGCGTCCTGGGACAGGTACATGAGCACGTTGCGGCAGAAGATCGCATCGCAGCGCCCCAGTACGTCGAAGCGCTCGGTGGCCAGGAGGTTCAGCTGGCCGAATGAGCACATCGCGCGAATGTCGTCCCGCACATAGAATTTACCATTCTGCTCGCGGAAGTACTTGCTCTGGAAGCGATCGGTGGTGGTTCGAAAGCTCGAGAGCCCGTAGGCCCCCCTGCGCGCTGCTGCGACCACCTGTCGGCTGATGTCCGAGCCGACCACCCGGATCAACCAGTCGTCGAAGAGCTTGGACTCGCGCAGCAGGATCGCGATGGTGTAGACCTCCTCGCCGGTGGAGCATCCCGCGCTCCACACCAGCAAGCGCTTGCGCCGCTGGAAGCGATGGTGCAGGTCGGGGAGGATCTCCTCGCGGAACGCCTGGAGCTGGTAGTCCTCGCGGAAGAGGTAGGTCTCGTGGGTGGTGATGCGCTCGACGAGGTCCTCGAGCTCGCGAGCCCCGGCGGGGTCGTAGCGTAGATAATGGTAGTACTCGCGGTAGCTCGAAAGGCCCAGGGCATCCAGGCGTGGCCCCAGGCGGCGCTCGAGGAAGAACGTCGAGTCGAGCCCGTGGGAGAGGCCACAGTACTCGTGGATGATCTCCTGGACGAGGCGCGCCTCCTCCTCCGTCATCTGGACCCGAGGGCCCAGCGGATCGAAGTCGGAGCCCCGAGTCACTCGGCATCCCCCTGGCTCTGCTCGAGCTTGGCGATGGCGTCTTCGAGCACCTCGCGCACGAGCGTATCGGTCTCCCGCTGCACGCTGGCCCGCAGAGGCCCCAGCGCGGTGAGGTCGCGCCGCGCGGTGAGCACCTCGGCCGCGGCCCAGCGCACGTCCCAACGATCATGGGACAAGAGCCCCAGCAGCGCGGCCGTGGCCCGATGGGCATCGAAGCCCTGGAGCGCCCGCGCGGCGGCCTTGACCACCTCGTGGTCCTCGGACGTGCACAGGCTCATCAGCATGGTGAGATCCTGATCGAGCCCGGTGTGCCCCAGACCGCCGATCGCCTGCACCACGACGGTGGGCACGGGATCTTCGACGATGATGGCGCGAAGCCGCGCCAGCGCGACCGGGCTGTCCAGGGCCACCAGCGCCGAGACGGCCGCCGCCCGCACCATGGGCGAGGGATCGGTCGTGGCGCTCAACAGTGATTGCACCGCCTTGCCGGCGTTGAGCAGGCCAAGGCTGCGACACGCCGCGGCCCGCACCTGGGCCTCTTCGTCGGCCAGCGCAAACGACAGCGCGTTGGCCCCCTCGTGATCGCCCGGGACCTGGCCCACGGCCGCCGCCGCGGCCACCCGCACGCCCACGTCGGGGGACCCGAGCAACGAGACCAGGTGGGGCACGTGCGCGGGCGATCGCAGCTTGCCCACCACGCGCGACAGGTTGCGGGCCAGCGCGCCCGTTTGCGGCCACGCGCTGCCCACGAGGAGGTCGAGGTCGTCGTGCCCCTCGCCATGACGCATGACGATGGCCGCCACCGCATCGGCGGCGGTCTCTCCCAGACGACCGGGGTTGGCCATGGTCCGGTAGAGGCCCCCGAGCGCGGCGCGGGTCCCCGCTTCGGCCAGTGCCTCGGCCGCGGCCTGGGCCACCTCCTCGGCCGGATCCTCGAGCGCGGCCACCATTTGATCGAGCAGCGCCCGCGAGAGCGCCGCGGCGGGCAACGCCGTGACCATGCGAAACAGGTGCTCGCGCCGTGCAGGCTCGACCTGACCCACCGCCTTGGCCAACGCCTCGCCCGCCGCATCGCCGAGCTCCGCGACCAGCGACAAGCCGCGCTCCTGCAGCAGCGGATCGTCCATGACCGCCAGCACGGGCGCCACGGCCTCGGCATCGCCGGCCAGCCCCGCCAGATGGATCGCCGCCGCTCGCACGTCGCGATCGTCGTGGCCGATGAGATCGCGCAGGTTGGCCCGGGTGGTGGCGCCGATCCGCCGGACCGCCGCCCGCACCAGCCCCGGTCGGCCCCGTGCAGAGAGCCCCTCGCCGAGCTCGAGCAAGGATCGAGCCGCCTCGGCCCGGACCCCGGCCATCGGATCGTCGAGCAGCGGCAGCAGGATCGGCAGCGCCCCCGCATCGCCCGACAGGCCCAGCAGCGCAGCCGACCCCTTGCGGGTGAAGGCCGCGTCGACGAGCGGCTCGATCATCTCCACGGGAACCTGGGCCTTGGCCGCTCGCAGAGCATCGAGCGCGTAGACCCGCAGCATCTCCGAGCCATCCTCCAGCAAGCGGCGCAGCGCTCCCTCGGCCTCGGCGCCCCCGATCCGCCCCAAGCCCGCGGCGGCCGATGCCCGCAGGTTGGGATCGGCGCTGGCGTCGTCCATGATGAGGACCAGCCGCGGCACGTGCCGTCGATCGCCGATCTGCCCGAGCAGATCCACCAGCATGCGACGCGGCGGGCCGTTGGGAGCGGTGTCGAGGCGCTCGTGCAGCACGCGCAGGCAGCGGTCCCCCATGGTGACCAGCACCTCGTGGGCCGCAGCCCGGGCATCGATCTGATCCCCGAGCAACAGGTCGAACAAGTGCTCGGCCAGCGACTCGAGCACGTTGAGCTCGACCTCGCTCCGTACGTAGCCATGCAAGCGTTCGATGGCCGCCTTGCGCTCGCGCCAGGCCTTGGCCGACAGCTCCGCGAGCGCCCGATCGAGCGCAGCAGGAAGGGCGTTCATGTTGGTCCTCCTCGCCCCATGGCGCCCATCAGCGACGCAAACGCCTCGCCGATCGGATCACCGGGAACCGCAGTACCCTCGGCCCGCACCACCTGGGCGAACAGCTGGCGGGCGATGTCGAGATCCGGGGCCACCGCGGACTCGGCCTCGGCCAGGTCCCCGGCGTCGTGAATGGCATCCCCGTTGTAGAGCACCATGTCGGCGACGATGAGCGATGCCAGCCGCCGTTGATCGGCATGCTGGTCGTCCATGCGGGTGTCCCCCTCGACCCTCAGCTGCTCGCGCGCCTCGGCCTCGGCCTGCTCCACCGCAGGCATGGCCGGCACGTTCAGCTGCTCGTAGAGCTTGCGCGGGAGCTGATCGCACAGGTGGTGGATCTCCACGTAGTCGTCGGCGCCATAGAGCCGCGTGGGCCGGCGCTTGTAGCTGGTGTGGCGATAGACCGACGCGACCAGGATCACCACCTGTGCGCCGGCATCGGGCCACTGGTCGCGGGCGCGCTGGACCAGCTCGTAGCCCGCGATTCCCGTGGCGAAGGGCAGCGCCACGTCGACCACCAGACCCGCCCACCGCACCTCGTCCAGCCGCCGCGCGCAGGTGACCCCGTCGGCGGCGTGCTCGAACGAAAAGCCCTCGCGCTCGAGCACGCGTTGCACGGCGCGGGCCACCCCACGACGCTCGTGGGCGAACAAGATCCGCGGCTGGCTCATGGCGAGGACTCCTGCGCGGGCGGGGGCTTGACGGGCGTCCGAGTGCCCCGGGTCGGATCGATGACGGTCTCGAGGTTGACCACGAACACCATCTCGTTGCCCACCCGGCACACGCCGCTGAAGAAGTCCTGCTCGTCGCCCTCGACGTCGCCGCGCAGCATGGAGGGCGCGGGGCGCAGGGCCCCGGCCGGCACCCGCAGCTCGCCCACGATCCGGTCGACCCGCAGGCCCACGATCCGCCCGCGCACGCTGACGATGATGAGCTTGTTCAGCCGCGTCAGCTCCTCCTCGAAGGCGGCACGAAAGCGCTTGCGCAGATCGATGACCGGGATCACGACGCCGCGGAGCTGGATGACGCCCTCGACGATCCGAGGCGCATGGGGCACCGGGCGCACCGGGTAGGGCCGCGCCTGGATGACCTCCTTGATCCGCATGATGTCGATGCCATAGAGCGCCCCACCCACGAAGAAGCCCGCGAGCTTGAGCTCGTCGTGATCGGAGTCGCCGCGTTCGTCGTCGAAGCTGCGCCCGTCGGCGCCCGTCCCCACCATGCCCCGCAAGCGGCGGCCCAGGGACGACTGCTGCCCGGTCTTGATGGTGCTCATACCCGGCCTCCCTTGGTCGACGTGAAGGCGCGGGGCCGCAGCTCGGCCCGCACGAAGTCTCGTGCCACCAGGACGGTGGAGAGCTCGAGCACGATGAGGATGTCGTCGTCGAGTCGAGTGAGGGCCTTGATGTACTCGCCCCGCGCGCCGGCGATCGCCCCGGGGGCTTCCTCGAGCTCCTCGGGGGCGATCGTCACCACGTAGAGCACCTCGTCGACCCGCAGACCATAGAGCTCGTCCTCGTGGCGGACGATGAGGATGCGGGCGTCGCGGCTCAGCGGTCGGGGCCGCAGCCGCAGCCGCAGCGCCAGATCGATGATGGGAATGACGCTCCCCCGCACGTTGCCGATGCCGATCACGAAGTCGGAGGTGCGCGGCACGGGCGTGGTGTCGAAGACCTTGGAGATCTCGCTGATCTGGGAGATGGAGAGCCCGTAGCACTCACCCGAGACCTTGAACGCGACGTATTGCTCGAGGTCCTGCCGAACCTCGCGCTTGTAGCCGTGCTCGTAGTCCTCCTCGGTGGCCATCGTCTCGCCGCCGGCGAGCGAGCCCCAAAGGTCGTTGCTCTCACGCGCCATGGTAGGGGCGAGCCTCCTTCTTGGATCCCGCGGACCCCGATCCCGGGAGCGAGGGCCCGGAGCCCGCGGGACCGGAGGCCACCGCCAGATCGGCGCGGGTCAGGGCTTCGTCCACCAGGGTCGAGACGTCGAGCAGCAGCACGGTGCGATTGGCCCCCAGCTCGGTCGCACCCGCGATCCCGGGCACCGAGCGCAGCGCCGCCCCCAGCGGCTTGATGACGACGTCCTGCTGACCCACCAGCTCGTCGACCACCAGGCCCACGCGGTGCTGGGCCAGGCCCACGATCACCACGTAGATCCGCTCGGGGTCGGCATAGGTGGTGTCGGTGGAGAGATCGAACATCCGCGACAGGTGCAGCAGCGGGAGCGTGCGGCCGCGCAGCGAGATGACCTCGTGCCCCTCGACCGTCACGATGTCGGCCTCGCGCACCATGATCGACTCGAGCACGGAGTTCAGCGGGATGCAGAACGTCTGCTCGCAGGTCTCGATGACCAGGGCCTGGATGATGGCCAGGGTCACCGGCAACGTGATGGAGAACTTGGTGCCCCGCCCCAGGACGGTGTCGACGTCGATCATGCCCGACAGGCGCGAGATGTTGGTCTTGACCACGTCCATGCCCACGCCGCGGCCGCTGGTGCTGGTGACCGTGTCGCGGGTGCTGAAGCCGGGCAGGAAGATGAAGTCGATCACGTCGCTCGCCCCGAGCTCGGCGGCCTGCTCGGCCGTGGTGACGCCGTTGCGGATCGCCTTCTCCCGGATCTTGCGCCAGTCCATGCCGCGGCCATCGTCCTCGACCTCGATGACCACGCGATTGCCACGCTGGAACGCCCGCAGGTCGATCTTGCCGGCCGACGACTTGCCGGCCTCGATCCGCTCCTCGCGGGACTCGACGCCGTGATCGATCGCGTTGCGGATCATGTGCATCAGCGGATCGGACAGCTCCTCGACGATGAGCTTGTCGAGCTCGGTCTGCGAGCCCGAGATCCCCAGGCGGATCTCCTTGCCGGACTCGCGCCCGAGCTTGCGGACCACCCGCGCGAGCCGATCGAACACCTGGCCCAGGGGGACCATGCGCACGTCGAGCAGACCCTGCTGGAGCAGCGAGAGCTTGCGGGACATCGTGCGCAGGTGTCCTTGCAGGTCGCGCAGCACGTCGCTGCTGCCCTCGCGCAGCCGCAGCTGCTCGAGGCTGCCCCCGAAGTTGGCCTGCACGACCCCCAGCTCGCCGATGAGGTTCATGAGGTAGTCCAGCCGCGACAGGTCCACGCGAACCGTCTGGCTGAGGCTGCGCAGGCTCATCGCCTCGGCTTCGGCCTCGTCCTCGAACTCGGGTTGGGCCGAAGAAGGTCGCGACTTCTCGGGGATCGTGAGGTCGTCGGGGAAGGGATCGGGATCGGTGTCCTCGAGGGCCTGGACCTCGATGCCACCGGCACTCGTGCGCGGCGGAGCCTTCGTGGGCGCCGGAGCCTTGGCGTGCGTTGGAGTCACCGCCGGCGGCGGCGTGGGGGCCGGCGCGGGGCTGGGCCGCTGCGGCGAGGACACCAGCTCGTGAACCGTGACCCCGTCCTCCGAGACGCCAT
Organism: Paraliomyxa miuraensis; assembly: GCF_026337845.1. Lineage (GTDB taxonomy): Bacteria > Myxococcota_A > Polyangia > Nannocystales > Nannocystaceae > Paraliomyxa > Paraliomyxa miuraensis. Next base: position 288,200 of record NZ_JAOVZF010000160.1, read on the forward strand.
CCGAGATCTCGGTGAGCGGGCGCTCGGACCCCAGCAGGATGTCGAGGTCGATGCGGTCGTCGGAGGACGCGTCGGCGCTCGGCAGGTAGGTGATGACCTCGCCGAAGACCTTCATCTTGCCCTTGAGGGCCTCGATGCCGACGTCGATGGCGAGCAGATCGAACGAGGCATGCACGCGGAACAGCCGCCGGCCCATGCGGATGTTCTCGCGCAGGCGGTGCTCCTCGTACTCGGTCAGCACGCCGAGGATCGAGGGGTCGATCCCCGCGAACACGTCGACCTCGGACCCGGGCGCGTCCTCTCCCCGCACCAGTCCCAGGATCCGCTCGAGCAGCGGATCGATGTCGACCGGCCCGTGGTGCTCGTCGAGCATCCGGGGAAAGGTCTCGACCGCCTCGAACAGCACGTCGAGGGCGTGCTGACCGAGCGAGATCTTGCCCAGCCGCAGCGCATCCAGGGTGCTCTCGAGGCTGTGGGCGAGCTGCTCCACCGCGTCGGCGTTGAACAGAGCCGCCAGGCTCTTGAGCGTGTGCATCGAGCGAAAGGCGGCATTGAGCAGGTCGGGGTCGTGCTGCTGGCCCGCGCGCTGCTGGGCGTCGAGCTCCAGCAGGTTGCGCGACAGCTCCTCGATGACGTCCTGCGCCTCGGACAGGAACTCGGATGACGGGCGATCGCGCCCCGTCATGGTTCGTCCCCCGACTCCTGACCGGGGCCGGGGCTCGACTGGCCGGCGGCGGCGACTCGGGCTCGAGCGATGACCGCGAGCAGATCCTCGGCCGTGAACGGCTTGGCCAAGAAGTCCGAGGCTCCTGCATCCTTGGCTCGCTGCAGATCCTTGCTCGCGCTGTCGGTGCTGATCACCACCACCGGGATCGACTTGTACTTGGCGTTGCCGCGCACGAACTTGGTCAGCTCGATGCCGCTGACGTCGGGCATGTTCACGTCGGTCACGATGAGCACGTAGTCGCCTCGCGGCAACGCGCGCAGGGCATCGAAGCCGTTGTCGACCTCGATGACCTCGTACTCACCCGTGGCCTCGAGGATCGAGCTCACGAAGCCTCGCATCGCCCGCGAGTCTTCGACGACGAGCACCTTGTCGGGCATCGCGCGGAGTATACCAACCCGCCGCCATCCCCCGTGCCCCCTCGTGGGCAGTGGTCGCAAGTGCCCCGCTTACCCGCGTGGACCCCCATTCACCCACCCATCGAGCTGGGCTCGGCGGCGCGGGGCGGTCCCTCGAGCAGGCGCCGCAGCCGGGCCTCGTGGCGGGGATCGGCCACCACCCACCACCGACGAGGGCCGTGCAAGGGGCTCGATCTCCCCGATTCCGGCCCGATTTCCTTGGGGGCCGACCCGCGCGAGGATCCTTCGCGGCTCACGGCCTCGGGCTTGGAGGTCGCCCCCCCGCCACCGGCCGAGCGCTCGGGCCCGGCCATCGTCGCCGTAGGCTCTCCCCCGACGCGGGGGTCGTCGGCCTCCACGGCGGGGGCCAACATGGGCCGCGGACCGGCTCCAACTTGGGCCGCGACCGGCGATGGTCCGGAGGGCTGCATGGGCGAAGCGACGGGGTCTTCCACGAGGACGGGGCCCGAGGACTCGTCCCCCACCGCCTTGGCCGCGAGCTGGGCCCGGGCGTCGAGATCTCGCGGCAGCCGTCGGGCGAGGGCTCGCGTCAGCCCCTCGAAGATCGCCTCGACCACGGTGCGCTCCGGGGCGCGCCCGGGCATGGCCACCAGCACGTCGTGGGGCCGGAGCCCTTCGACGAGCGCCACCAACCGCTCGCCGGTCGCCTCGGCGGCCGCGCGATCGAACGCACGCGAGGACCCGAGTCCCAGCAGCACCACGCGCTCCATTGGAAGGATCGGACGGCCCGGAAGGAGCACCGCCTCGCCGGCCGCGCCCGTGCAGAGTCCCGATCGCAGCAGCGCCGAGAGGCTTCCGCCCGTGCGCCAGTCCACCAGCCCGGACAGGCCTTGGAGCGGGCGCTCGTCTTCGAAGCACGGCAGCACGCCGAGATCGACGCGGCGTCGCGTGCCTCCATCGTCGACACCATCGAGCAGCGCCCGCGACAGGGGAGCCACCGCGATGTCGGCGGGGCTGGTCTCAGCCATCCCCCTCCGCGGCCGCCACGGCGGGCCGAAGGCGCTGGGCCAGGGCCTCGGCCACGCCGTTGACGAAGCCCGCGCTGCGCTCGCTGCCGTAGCGTCGAGCGAGGCGAACGGCCTCGGCCAGGACCACGGCCCGTGGGGTTTGCGGCCGCTGCTCCAGCTCGAATGCGACCAGGCGCAGCACGTTGCGGTCGACCTGCGCCATGCGATCGATCCGCCAGCGCACCGAGGTCTCGGAGAGCACCGCGTCGAGCGAGTCCAGCCGCGGTACGAGGTCACGAAGGAGCGCCACCGCCCACCGATGCGCGTCGGGGTCGCGGACCAGCGTCACGAACGAGCTCCCGCGCTCGTCGTCGCCCCGCGGCGGGCTGCCCCACAGCAGCTCCAGCGCCTCGCCGTGCTCGGCGGGGGGGTAGGACTCGAGGTGGCACAGCGCCAGGAGGGCCAGCTCGCGCCCCCGAGCCCGCTCGTCGCGAGGTTCGGTGTCGGCCGCTCCTCGGGAGCGGCTCGAGGCGAGAGCCTGTGATGGCGCGTCCGTCACGAGTCCTTCCGAGAGGGCCGAGACGGCCGAGACGGCCGCGATGCCCGAGACGGCCGCGACCCCCGCGATGGGCTGGCCTTGGGTGAGCCGCGCTCGGGTGCCGAGGCGGTGCGGGCCCGATCGATGGCCCGGTGGAGCGACAGCTGCTCGACGGCGGCCAGCGCTGCTTCGGCCCCCTTGTTGCCGTGCTTGGCGCCCGCGCGGTGCACTGCCTGCTCGAGCGTGTCGGTGGTGAGCACGCCAAAGCCGATGGGCACGCCGGTCGAGGCTGCGACCGCGGCCAGGCCCTTGGTGGCCTCGCTCGCGATCAGGTCGAAGTGGATGGTGTCGCCACGCATCAAGCAGCCCAGCGCGACGAGGGCATCGACGCCATGCTCGGCTGGATCGCCGGCGAGCAGCTTGGCCGCCACGTGGGGCAGTTCGAACGAGCCCGGCACGCGCACCACCGTGATGTCCGCTGCCTTCGCGCCGTGTCGCACCAGTGCATCCACGGCCCCCTCGAGCAGCCGCTCGGTGATGAATGCGTTGAAGCGGGCAACGAGAATGCAAAAACGCGCTCCGCTGGCGTCGAGGTCACCTTCGAGAACGCGAACATCGTCCATGGGGATGGCCATGATGAACCGGAGCGACCGAGATACCGCGAGCCCCTGGGGCCGATCAAGCAGCACCTTCCATCGCCCCGCATCGCCACGGAGTCATGCGTTCCGAACGGCCCAACCGTGTGCCCTCCGTAGGGGAGCACACTGGCTGATCGTTCACCGAAGGCAGTCGCAGCGAGCCAAGTACAGCGCCCCCCTTCGGGGGCAAGCTGGGTGCCCGCCCGCAACTCGCTGGCTGCGGGGCGAGCCAAGTAGAACGCCCCGGTCGGCCTCACCAATGCCCCCCTTCGGGGGGCAAGCTGGGTGCCCGCCCGCAGCTCGCTGGCCGCGGGGCGAGCCAACTACAGCGCCCCGGTCGGCCTCACCAATGCCCCCCTTCGGGGGGCAAGCTGGGTGCCCGCCCGCAGCTCGCTGGCTGCGGGGGGTAAGGACGACAACCCTAGTCCTTGCCGCTGGTGGCTTGGCGGAGCTTGTCGGACATCAGGTCACCCAGGGTGGCGCCGGCCTGGCTGGCGTTCTGGAAGCCCTGCGCGTCGGCGAGCTCGTCCTGGCGGCGAGCGCTCTTGATCGACAGGCCGATGCGGCGCTCGGCGGCGTCCATCTGGATGACCTCGGCGCGCTGGACCTGCCCGGGCTCGAGCACCTGGGCGGGATCCTCGATCCGCTCGTCGGTGATCTCCGAGATGTGCACCAGGCCCTCGATGCCCGGCTCGATCTCGGCGAACGCCCCGAACTCGGCGAGCTTGAGGATCTTGACCTCGATGATCTTGCCGATCGGGTAGTCGTAGGGGATCCGGTCCCACGGGTCCTGCTGCAGCTGCTTGATGCCCAGGCTGATCTTGGGCTTCTCGCCGCTGTTGTCGATGTTGAGGACCATGGCCTGGACCTCGTCGCCCTTCTTGAACAGCTCCGAGGGGTGCCGCACCCGCTGCGTCCACGAGAGATCGGTGATGTGGACCAGGCCGTCGATGCCGGGCTCGAGTTCCACGAACACGCCGAAGTCGGCGATGTTGCGGATGATGCCCTGCACCACCGTGCCGGGCGGGTACTTCTCCACCACCTTCTCGTAGGGGTTCTCCTCGAGCTGCTTCATGCCCAGGGAGATCCGGTTCTGCGAGACGTCGATGTCGAGCACGACCGCCTTGACCTCGTCGCCGATCTTGAGGATCTGCTTGGGGTTCTTGATCTGGCGGGTCCACGACATCTCGGAGACGTGCACCAGGCCCTCGATGCCCTCCTCGAGCTCGATGAAGGCGCCGTAGTCCTTGATGCTGACCACCTTGCCCTGGACCACGGTGCCGGGGATGTACTTCTCCTCGGCGTTGATCCACGGGTCGGGGGTGATCTGCTTGAGGCCCAGGCTCACCCGCTCGCTGTCGGTGTTGAACTTGAGGACCTTGACCTGGACCTTGTCGCCGACCTGGAACAGCTCGGACGGGTGGTTGACCCGACCCCAGCTCATGTCGGTGATGTGGAGCAGGCCGTCGATGCCACCCAGATCGATGAAGGCGCCGTAGTCGGTGAGGTTCTTGACCACACCCTCGACGATCTGGCCCTCCTGCAGCTTGCCGAGGGTCTCCTCCTTCATCTCGGCGCGCTCGGCCTCGAGCAGCACCCGACGCGACAGCACGATGTTGCCGCGCTTCTTGTTGAACTTGATGATCTTGAACTCGAAGTCCTGCGCGATGAAGGCGTCGAGGTTGCGGACCGGCCGCAGGTCGACCTGCGACCCGGGCAGGAACGCCTTGACGCCGCCGGCGAGGACCACCGCCAGACCACCCTTGACGCGGGCGGTGATGGTTCCGGTGACCAGGCCATCGTGCTCGACGGCCTTGGAAATCTCGTCCCAGACCTTGCGCTTGCGCGCCTTCTCCTTGGAGAGGATGACCAGGCCGTTCTGGTCCTCGGCGGTCTCGAGCAGCACCTCGACCTCGTCGCCGATGTTGACCATCGGCTCGGTCAGGCCGCCCTCGACGGACTCGTCCTCTTCGCGGAACTCGCGGAGGGGGACCTGGCCCTCGGCCTTGAGGCCCACGTCGACGACCGCGTAGTCGCCGATGATGTCGACGACGGTGCCCTTGACGATGGAGCCCTCCTTGATCTCGGGGGTCTCCAGGGTCGTCTGCTCGAACATGTCGGCGAAGCTCTCGTCACCGAGAGCGGGGGAAACTGAGTGACTCATGATGGGGTTTGTAGGGGTTGACGTTCGGGTGGATGGACGGATGAATCCTCGCGACTCGCGGCACGCCTCGCCGGACGATTGCCTCGCACGCATCGGCGTGACGAGGACCCGGCCGTGACGAGACGTGCTGCCGGTCGTGGGAGCGGCGAAGGTAGGGCGTTTGGTCGGGGCGGTCAACCGCGGTCGCCCCGACCGTAGCCGAGCCCCAGCGCCTCGAGCATGAGGTCGAGCACGCCTTCGGGCGACAGCGAGGTGGTGTCGATGAGCACCGCATCCTCGGCCCGGACGAGCGGCGCGGCGGCCCGCCCCGAGTCTCGCGCATCACGCAAGTGCAGCTCGGCCTGCACCGCCGACAGCGAGGGCCCCTGCCCCATCGCCCCCGGCTCGGAGGGGACGAGGTCGGCCTGCCGTCGGGCCGCGCGTGCCTGCAGATCGGCGGTCACGAAGAACTTGTGGGGCGCATGGGGGAACACCACCGTCCCCATGTCTCGGCCCTCGGCCACGCATCCGCGAGCGCCGAGGGCGCGTTGCAGCCCGAGCAGGGCCTTGCGTACGCCGGGCAGCGCCGAGACCCGCGAGGCCCCTTCGGAGATCTCGGGGGTGCGGATGGCCTCGGTCACGTCATCGTCACCCAGCCAAACCCTTTGGGGGACGTCTCGTTGGGGGACGTCGTGCGGCGCGTCGGGCTCGGCCAAGCTGCCGAGGCCCCCGAAGCGGATGGGCAAGGCGTCGGCAAGGGCAACCAGACCCGCCTCGTCGTCCCAGGCCACGCCACGACGTCGGGCCGTGAGGGCCAGCGAACGATAGATGGCCCCGGTGTCGAGCAGCGGCAGGCCCAGGTGACGGGCCAGGCGACGAGCGATCGTGGTCTTGCCCGCGCCCGCGGGACCATCGATGACGATCAGCAGGGGCTGGTCGGCGTGCGATGGCGCGCTCATGCGGCGCGAGGCTAAGACCGAGCCCTCGACTCGGGCAAGGCGTGCTTTCCTCACGCGCGACGGGGCGGTGCCCCGCGACGGGGCGGGCGCTTGCCCGGCGGCCGTGCCTTGGGGCAGCTTGGCCCCCGATGCCCGAGCCCAACGTCTGGTGCACCGCGCCCGTGACCCGCCTCCGCATCGTCGTGTTGGGCGGCTCCGTGGGCATGGCCCTGCTCACCGGCTGCGTGACCGTGAGCCCCGCCGAGCGTCAGCAGCTGTCCAAGCCCGAGATGACGCCCGCCACCGATGCCTCCGAGGAGGTCTGGCACACCCACGTGGAAGCGGCTCGCGAGGCGGGCTTTGGAGGACACGGCGCCGCGGGAGGCGGATGCGGTTGCGGCTGAGCCGCGCACGGGCCCGGCGGCCCGGCGGACCGTGGCGCCGCTCTTGGATCGCTTCGCTCCAGCTCCTCCCGGTGCTGCTGCTGTGGCTGCTTCCACGGCCGGGCGCGGGCGAAGACCGCGTGATCGTGCGCGGCAACTACTACCGCGAGGCCTCCACCCGGGTGCTCCAGCCCACCGTCGACGTGGAGGTCGACGTACCCGACGAGCGTCTGTCGCTGGGCACCGCGTACGTGCTCGATGCGATCAGCTCCGCCTCGATCGCCTCGGGGGCGGCCGAGGTGACCGGCGGCGACCAGGTCTTCACCGAGATCCGCCACGAGGTGCTGGGGCGCGCATCGTCCAGGCTCGGCGACTGGGGCCTCGGGGGGTTCTTCCGCTACTCGACCGAGACCGACTACATCTCGCGCAGCGCGGGCGCCTCGGCCTCGCGCGACCTGCTGCAGCGCTCGCTCACCCTCAGCCTCGCCTACGCCTACAACTTCGATCGCGTCTCGCGGATCCAGATGAACACCATGGTGGTGCTGCCCTGGTGCGGCGGCTCGGTGGACATCGCGCTGTGCCAGCCCACCGGGCATGGAGCCCGCACCAACCTGCGCCAGGTGCACTACGTCTCGGGCGGCTACGCCCACGCCTGGCACGAGACGCTGCTGGGCCTGGCCTCGGTGGAGGTCGCCCGCACCCTCGGGCCCCAGGACAACCCCTACCGGGGCGCTCAGATCCCCACCTCCGAGGTGGAGATCCATCCGCTGCAACGTACGCAAGTGGCGCTGACGGGGGGAGCGCGCTGGATGATCCCGCGCTCTCCCGTGGTGCTCGAGCCACGCTATCGCTTCACCACCGACTCGTGGCTCATCAAGAGCCACGCCATCGACACCCGGGTGCACGTACGAGCGCTGCCGCACCTTCGCCTTCGGGCGCGCTACCGGTACTATCGGCAGTCGGCATCCTTCATCTGCCTCGACAGCCCCGGCGACGATCTCGACGATGGCAGCCAGTTCTTTTGCAGCACGACCGAAGGCGAGTTCGCCACCGCCGATCCCAAGTTGGGCGCGTGGCACTCCCACACCCCCGGGGTCCAGGTCGTGTTCGAGCTCGACGCGCTCGCCGGCATCCGATACCTCGACTGGCTCGAGAACGGCTGGGTCGAAGCAACCTACAACCACGTCTTCCAGAGCAACCGCTACGGCAATGCCCGCCTCGGCGCGCTGGCCTTCTCGCTGGCGTTCTAGCTGGGCCCCCCCGCATCCGGCTCGGGGCAAGCCAACGTGCAGCTGCCCCCCCAGGGGGGCTTCACTCGCCACATCGTGGGCTGGGGGTTGCGCCCGCCCGCATCCGGCTTCGCTCGCAACACCGTGGGCTGGGGGTTGCGCCCGCCCGCATTCGGCTTCGCTCGCCCCATCGTGGGCTGGGGGTTGGGTCCTGGGCGCGTGGTCGTTGGTGCTGGTGCTCGTTGGGTGCGGTGGCCACGAGTCGAGGGCGGCGCGCCCGGTGGCCGAGGTGGGGGAGCTCGTGCTCGATGCCGCGGTGGTGGAGCACCTCGCGGCGCGCGACGGGCTGTCCCCCGAAGAGGCGCGGGCGCGGGCGCTCGATACCCTGCGCCTGGTCGCCGCGGGTCGTGAGCACCACGCCCGCCGGGCCGCCGACCCCGGACCGGTGCTGACCCCTCGCCGCGCCGAGCACCTGCGCCGGGCCGCACTGGCGCGCCTTTGGCTCACCGAGCGCTTCGAGCCCGCTCATGGCCCGCAGGACATCCCGGACGACGATCGTCGTCTCACGGCAGCGCGGGCCGACCCACGGATGGTACACCCGGAGGTCCATGGCCTGTGCCAGGTGGTGGTGGAGCCCCCGAACGTGACCGACGAGGACCAGATGGCAGCGATCACCGCCGACCCCGCGTGGCGCGAGGCGGCGAGCCAGGCGCTCGCCCCGGTCCTGGCCCGGATCGATCGCAACGTCCCGGTCGACGACCACGAGGCCTGCCGCCTGATGAAGCGCGAGGTGGAGCTGTCCGGCCCGGGTGACGATCCACGACTGCACATCACCTTCCCGCGACCAGGGGGCTTCGAGCTACGCGCGTGCGAGGAACACGACGACGCCGGCGCCTGCACCAAGCCGAGGTTCGCACCCGCGTGGACCCGCGAGATCGAGCGGCTTGCGGTCCCGGGGCGCTCGGTCCCGTTCTTCACCCCTGCCGGCCTGCACGTGGTGCAGGTCGAGCAACGCCTGCCCGCCCAGCTCGCCGACGATCCCGCCACCGACCGGATCGTGCGCGAGGCGGTGCTCGACCCCTGGCGGGCCGACCAGCTGGGCCAACGCCTGGAAGAGCTGCGGCGGCAACGGACCGTGCGCGTGGCCGGCATGCCGGAGGACGGCGGGTGAGATCGCGACGACGACAAGCCACCGGGGCGTTCCTCGACGTCGCCCGGCGGCAGACGGGCTCGTTCGAGCTCGCCCGGCGGGTGCAGAGCGCGCTGCGCAGCGAATTCGGGCGCATCCTCGAGAACCTGATGATCGTGCCCGGCTCGATGGGTGCGGTGCTGGTGGACGACGATGGCTACCCCATCGACTACGTCTTCGACGAGACCATCATCACCGAGATGGACGTGCAGCTGATGGGCGCGCAGCTGGGGCAGATCGTGTCCCTGACCCAGGCAAGCGCGGCCAAGCACGACCTCGGGACCGCGGTGGTGCTGCTCGAGGGGCGCACCAACCTCATCGCGGGGCCGGTGGGGCTGGACTACACGCTGGCCTTCATGATGCAGCACGAGGCCAACGTCGCACAGGGGCTCCATCACTTCGAAGCGGTGCGCAGCACGGTCGAGCACTTGCTCACGTGATGGGGCTTGACGGCCCTCGGGCGGCCTCCAAGACTCTAGCCTGCCATGGCAACCCACATCACCGAGGAGTGCATCAACTGCGGGGCCTGCGAGCCGGAGTGCCCCAACGAGGCCATCTCGGAGGGCGATGACGCCTACGTCATCGATCCCAACCTGTGCACCGAGTGCGTGGGCTTCCACGACTACGAGGCCTGCCAGAGCGTGTGTCCCGTGGAGTGCTGCGTGCCCGATCCCGATCACGTCGAGACCGAGGCGGTGCTGCTCGAGCGGGCGGTGAAGCTGCACCCCCACAAGTCCTTCCCCGCGCTGAAGGTGCTTCCCAGCGACCTGTCGCACTTTCGCAAGGCGAGGTGACCCGCGCCCGCCGCGTCTGGCTCGCCATCCCTGCATCGCGATCCGCACGCGTACGGACCATCGTTCATCCGCCGTCCAAGGCCGGGTAAGCTCCCGCGGGCGTGCCCTCCCCTGCCCCTCCGATCGCCCCGGGCGATCTCGAGTCCGTCGAGCGCTCGCGCCGCGGGCTGTGGCTGCGGCTCGGTCTGTCACTGCTGCTCGCGGTCGCATTCGCGGCCGCACTGTGGCCGTACCTGCGTGCGATCCCCAAGGACCTCACCATCGCCGCCTGGGCGCTGCCCGTGTTCCTGGGCACGCTCGTGCCCTATCACCTGCTGCGAGCGGGCCGCTGGCATGTGCTGGTGCGACCGCTGTCGGCCGTACCGCTGTCGGTGACGCTGCGGGTGAGCCTGGCCGGATACATGTGGATTGCGCTCTTGCCCTTCCGTCTGGGCGAGCTGGCCCGCCCCCTGCTGCTGGCGCAGCGCAGCGACGTCTCGATGCACCGCGCCCTGGGCACGGTGGCGATCGAGCGCGTGCTCGATGGCCTGGTGATCTGCGGGCTGTTCTTCGCCGCCTCGGCCGGCCGCGAGGGACGAGCCGAGCTGGCTGCGCTGCAGCAGGCCACCACCGGGGTCATGGCCCTGTTCGGCGTGGCGCTGCTGGGGCTCGTGTTCATGGCGCGCTGGCCCCGAGCCATGGGGGGCCTGCTCGACGCCACGGTGGGCCGAGTCCTGCCCCGGGCGGGCCGCCTGGCCGCCGAGCTGAGCCACGGCGTCGCCCAGGGCCTGGCGGCCCTGCCCCGCGGCGGTGCCTTGCTCGCCTTCGTGGGGCTCACGCTGCTCTACTGGGGGAGCAACGCGCTGGGCATGTGGGTGCTGGCGCATGGCTGTGATCTGCCGCTCGGGCTCGCCGATGCGGTGCTGGTGATGGCGGTGATGAACATCGCGCTGCTCGTGCCCGGTGGGCCCGCCCAGCTGGGGATCTTCCAGACGGGCGTGGCGCTGGGCCTGCACATGGTGCTCCCCGGTCGGACCATCCACGACGACGGCAGCACGTTCGCGTTCTACCTCTACGTCGTGCAGCTGGGCACCATCGTGCTGGGGGGCTGGTGGTCGCAGCGAAGCCTCGGGCTCGACTGGCGAGCGGTGCTCGATCGCCGCGCCACCCCGGCCACGCCCGATCCGCCCACGGAGCCTTCGTCGTGACCGAGCCCGACCCCTCGGCGGACGCCCCCGAGCGCCGCGGCCACGGCCGCGCCATCGCCAAGGGCGTGGCCCAGCTCGCGCTCGGCGTGGCCCTGTTCGCGGGCATCATCCACTGGGTCGCCCCCTCGTGGGACCAGATCGAGGATCGGATCCACCTGTCGGTGCCGTGGTTGATGGTGAGCGTGCTGGGCAGCGCGTTCGCCAACCTCGTCACCGCCGCCCGCTGGAAGCTGCTGTCGGAGATGATGGGGGGCAGCCACCTGCCCTACGGGATCTACTTCCACTACCTCGCGCTCACCCGCGTGATCGGCCAGGTGCTGCCCACCGTGCTGGTGGACGTGATCGGTCGCGGCGCCGCGCTCAAGGCCGCGGGCAACCAGGCCCGCCTGGGGCAGCTCATCGCTCCCGTGGTGCTCGAGCGACTGCTCGACCTGCTCCTGCCGCTGGTCCTCTTGGGGTGGGCGCTCGTCGTGCACCTGCAGCGGCTCCCCCCGTGGCTGTCGGCATGGAGCTCGCTGGCGATCCTGGTGTTCGTGTTCGTGGCCGCCACCATCCCCCTGCTCGACCCGCTGGTCCGCCTGGCGCTCTGGGCCTATGGCTGGCTGCGTCGGCTCCGGACCCGCGATCGCGCCCTGCCCCTGCCGCAGGCCCCCGGCGTGACCGTGCAGCTCTCGGGACGCATCGTGGCGCTTGGCGTGCTGCGGTTCTCGGGAATCCTGGTGCAGTACTGGGGCGCGGGCGCGGGCTTTGGCGTGCTGCTCCCTGGACTGGTGGTGGTGATGGCCGCCCCGCTGGCCCAGCTCGCGGGGCTCGTCGGCATCACCCCGGGCGGCCTCGGCATGCAAGAAGGAGGATGGGTCGCCGCGCTCGAGCAGCTCGGACAAGACTCCGCGTCCATCGTGGTGTTCATGGCGGCCACCCGCCTGATGATGTCGGTGAACTTCGGGATCCTGTCGCTGCTGTCGTGGCCATGGCGACGAGCCCGACCGTCGGCCTGAAGCGAGGCGAGAGCCTAGGGCTCGGCCGCTCGAGCGCGAAGCGCGGCCCTATAGTCCCGGATGGCCTTCGAGGCCGTGGGTCGGTCGAGGAACGAAGCCAGCTCGACCGGGTCGATGCCCGGCAGCACCTCGCTGCGCTCCGAGGTCTCGTAGGTCCCGTTGCGCAACACATGAATGGTGATGGCGCCACGACGCCAGAACCACACCTCGTGTACGCCAAGCCCGCGATGGGCCTCGAGCTTGTCGATCCCCCCCGAGGTCCACACCACCTCGATCGCGAGATCGGGTCGCGTCGGGGCCTCCACCTCCCCGAACACGTAGCACTCGTCGGGCTCCACCCCGCGTGCGAGCGCCTCGTCCTCGATCGTCCACGAACCGTAGGGATCGAACTCCAGGCCCGCCTCGAGGCAGTACTCCTCCACCGAGCGGCCGATGTACGACTTGATCGACTCGTGGGTGCGAGACGGGCTCATGATCTGCAGCACCCCTTCGACGTAGGTGATCCGCGGCGCGCTCTGGTCGCCCCGCACCTGCTGGAGCCGCTGGTAGTCGGCCCAAGCAGCCCCTCGCAACACCACGTAGTGATCCTCTCGCGGGGCCTCGTAGGGCTCGAGCAGGACGGCCTCGGCGGTCATCGCCAGGGCAGTATACCCCACACCCTCACCAGCATGGGCCGCGAGCGGCCAGCGCCGTCAGCGCGGCCCCTCGTCGGTGCCGCGGAGGTACCGGTCGAGCAGCCCGTGCCCGGCGTAGATCACCGGCAAGGTGCCCAGCGCGATGAGGAACTTGTAGCCGTAGTTGGTGAGCGACAGCTCGATCACCTGAGCCCCGGTGAGCTTGCCCGACAGCCCGAACGCAATGCCGATGATCACGAACGTGTCGATGAGCTGCGAGATCACCGTCGAGCCCACCGCCCGCAGCCACAAGAGGCGCGCCCCGGTGCGCTTGCGCAGCAGCACGAACACCCCCGCATCGAGCAGCTGGCTCACCGCGAACGCGACCAGCGAGCCCACGATGATCCACATCGACTGGCCGAACACCATGTCGAATGCCGCATCGCTGACCGGGGAGATCTCGGCCGCGGTGACCTGCATGCAGACCAGCAGCAGCACGAACGCATACACGATGAGGCCGACCGTCAACAGCGTGAGCTGCCGGACCGCCTTGGGGCCGTAGTACTCGTTGACGAGGTCGGTGGTCACGAACACCACCGGCCACGGAATCACCCCGATGCTCATCACCCAGCCGAACGCGGTGAACAGCTTGCCGCCGATGAGCTCGCCGAGCAGCGCGTGGGTGATGAAGATCCCCGCGAGCACGATGAACACGCGATCGCGACGCGAGGGCTCGTGGACCGGCTCGGCGGGCCGCTCGTCGAGCGCATCGTCCGTCTCGGTCTCCGGCTCGGTCATGATGCGGTACGGGTCGCTCGACGCCAGCCCGAAACGACGGCGGGCCACTCTAATTATAGGCCAGCTCGACCGCGCGCCGCATGTTGACCGACACCAGCTTGGAGATCCCGCGCTGCTCCATCGTCACGCCGTAGAGCCGGTCCGAGGCCTCCATGGTCACCTTGTTGTGCGTGATCATGATGAACTGCGTGTCGCTGGCCAGCTCGCGCACGAGCTTGCACATGCGGCCCACGTTGGCGTCGTCGAGCGGGGCATCGACCTCGTCGAGGATGCAAAACGGGCTCGGTTTTATCAGGAAGATCGCGAAGATGAGGCTGACCGCCGTCAGCGCCTTCTCGCCGCCCGAGAGCAGGTCGAGGCTGCGCAGCTGCTTGCCCGGCGGCTGCGCCTCGATCTCCACGCCGGTCGACAGCAGATCGCTCGGATCGGTGAGCCGAAGCTGCGCCCGCCCGCCGTTGAACAGCCGCGGAAACAGCTGCTGGAAGCGGGCATCGACCGCCTCGAACGTCTCGCGAAACAGCTGCCGCGTGGTCTTGTTGATGCGATCGATCGCCTCTTGCAGCTGGGTGATCGCCGACTCGAGGTCGCTGCGCTGGCGGCTGAGGTACTCGTAGCGGCTCGAGACCTCCTCGAACTCCTCGATCGCGGTGAGGTTGACCTCGCCCAGCCGCGAGAGGATGCGACGCAGCTCCTTGCGCCGCTCGTTGGCCTCGACCCCCGCGAGCGGGCGATGGTGGAAGTCGACGATCACCTCGGCCACGTCCACGTCGAAGCGCTGCCGCACGTCCTCCACCACGTGCTGGCGCTCGAGCGCGATCTCCTGCAGCCCCAGCTCGACCTGCTGCAGGCGCTCGCGGTGCTCGTCGAGGTCGCCGCGCAGGGTCTTGAGCGAGGCCTCGAGCTCGTCGACGCAAAGCCGCAGCTCGTCGTACTGCTCGCGATCGTCGTGCACCCTGGCGGTGGCGGCCTTGCTCTGCTCGATGAGCTGCGCGCGCTGGACCGCGGCGGCCTCGGTGTCGCGCTCGAGGGTGGCGATGCGCTCGTCCGCCGCGTCGGCCGTGGCGCGCAGCCGCACGATGCGCTCGCGCTCGCTTCCGGCCTGGCGCTCGAGGCGGTCGCGCGTCGCGGCCAGCGCATCGGCCTGCTGCTGCCAGCGAGCCAGCGCCACCCGAGCCTCGGTCAGGTCCACCCCGATCCGCTCGCGCGCGGCCTCGTGCTCCTGCTGCTGCGCCATCCCCTGATCCACGCGGCCGGTCTGCGTCTCCACCTCCGCCTCGTCGGCCTCGATCTGGGCGCGCAGCTGCTCGATCTCCGCGAGCCGAGCGGTGGCCTGGGCGCCGAGCTCGTCGCGCTCGCCCGTCTTGCGGCGCAGCTCGGCCGCCACGCGCTCGATGTCGGTCCGTAGCTGCGCACGGGCCTGCGTGCGGGCGAGCTTGGCCTTCTCGGCCTCGAGCACGTCGGCCTCGCTCTGCTCGCGCGCGCGCTCGACCTCCGCCTGGCGCTCGGCCAGCATCAGGTGCCGCCGCCGCGTGGCTTCGAATGCCTCCTCGAGCTCGGCCAGGATCCCCTCGAGCTCGCGGATCTCTCGCTTCTGCTGGAGGAGCGCCGAGTCGAGCGCGGTGGGCGAGCCCCCCACGATCACACCCGAGGGCTCGAGACGATCGCCGTCGAGGGTGACCAGCGGGCAACGCTCCGCCCGATCCGCGTTCGCCCACAGCTCGAGCGCACGGGCGAGATCCTCGACGACCAGGGTATCGCCGATGAGCTCGCGAGCCGTCGCCGCCAGCTCGCCGCTGACGTCGACCAGCTCGGCCAGCCGCCCCAGCACGCCGGGGCGATCGCTCCACGACGGTCCAGAGGTTCGCCCCGTGGCCGGGGCCCTTCCTTCCGTGATCACCGTACCGGCCTCGGCCTCGGCTCCGGTCTCGGTCGGGGTCGTGGAGACGGCGGGCTCGATCGCCCCCAGGGTCGGGGGCGCGGCTTGGTCCGAGAGATCGACCACCTCGATGGCCCCGGTCCCCATGGGTGCACGAGACCAGCCCAGGCTCGTCCCGGGCGCGTGCTCGGCCTCGACGCGCGCTGCGGCCTCCGAGGTCCGCGCGCGGCGGGGCAGGAAGGTGGTGCGCCCCTCCTGCAGGCGCTTGAGTAGATCGACGCCGCGAGCCGCCACCGCGGGCTCCTCGACCACCACCCCCTCGAGCGTCTCACCCAGCACGGCGCTCACCGCCGCCTCGAGGTGCTGCGGCGCCGATACGAAGTCGGCCAAGATGCCCAGCACCGGGGACGGCACCGAACGCGACTCCATCCCGCCCGCCCCCGCCCCCAGCTGCGGCTGCGCGAGCTCCTCGCGGTGCTCCATCACCACCTGCACGCCGCTGTGACAGCCGCGGTAGCGCCCCTGGATCTCCTGGAGCGACTGCAGCCGCGAGCGGCAGCGGTGCACCTCGGCCCGCTGGGTGTCGAGCTCCACCTCGGCCGCCGACACCTGGGACTTGAGGGTGGCGCGCTCGCGATCGATCTCGCCCCGACGCTCGTGGAGCCGCAGCACCTCGGCCTCGGCGTCCAGGAACGCCCGCTCGGCCCCCTGCAGCCCTTCGTTCAGCCCGTCGTGCTGGGCCTGCAAAGCCTCGCAGACCGCCGCCGCGGCCTCGGCCCGCGCCCCCAGCTCGGACGTCACCTCCTGGAGCGACCCCACGCGCGAGCCGGCCGCGGCCAGGCGCCGCGTGGCCGATTCCTTGGCCTCTCGCGCGGCGGCCAGCTCGTGGCGCAACCCCTCGAAGCGGGCCTCCACCTGGTGCAGCTCGGTCTGCAGGGCCTCCACGCGACCGCGCAGGCCATGCGCGCCCCCGGCCTCCTGCAGCTCGCGCACCGCGGCCCGCACCTGCGACAGTTCCTCCTCCACGCCCTGCAGCCCGCGCTCACCGGCCTCGGCCTCGGCCCGGGCCTGGGCGGCGCTGCCCCGCAGCCCCTCGCGCTCGCGCCGACGGTAGTCGTCCTCCGCTTCCAGCAGCCGCACCCGGTTGTCGAGGTCGTAGACCTGCTGCTGGTGCTCGGACAGCCGGCGCTCGGTCTGCACCAGCTCGGCGCGCTTGGCCTCGATCTGGGCGTCGCGGGCCGCGATCGTGTGCCGAAGATCGCCCACCTGCTGCGACAGGTCCTCGCGGCGGTCTTGCAGCACGCGCCCGGTGGCGAACAGCTCGAGGAACTTGTGGCTGGCGATCCAGAGCTCGAGGTCGCGCAGCTCCTCGCGATACCTCTTGTAGCGCTCGGCCTTCTGGGCCTGGCGGCGCAGGGTCGAGAGCCGCCCCTCGAGCTCGCTGACCACGTCGTTGACCCGCAAGAGGTTGGTGCGGGTGGCCTCGATCTTGCGCTGCGCGGCCGCCTTCTGCGACTTGAAGCGGGTGATCCCTGCCGCCTCGTCGATGAGGTGGCGCCGTTCCTCGGGCTTGCTGCTGACGATCTTGCCGACCTGGCCCTGCTCGATGATCGAGTAGCCCTTGGTGCCGGCCCCCGTCCCCATCAGCAGCTCGGTGATGTCGCGCAGGCGCCCCGGAACCTTGTTGATGAGGTATTCGCTGGTCCCGTCGGAGAACAGGCGCCGGGTGATGGCGATCTCGGGCAGATCGAGCGCTCCGGGGGCCACCGCGCGGCCGTCGTTCTCCAGCGTGAGGGTCACCTCCGCCATCCCCGCGGGGCCGCGCGTGGCACAGCCGGCGAAGATCACGTCGGCCATCCCGGCTCCGCGCAGGTGCTTGGCGCTTTGCTCGCCCATGCACCACCGCACGGCGTCCACGATGTTGGACTTGCCGCAGCCATTGGGGCCGATCACGCCCGTGACGTGCTCGTCGACCTGGACGAGCTGGCGATCGGCAAAGGACTTGAAGCCAACGACCTCGATCTTCCGGAGCTTCATGGGGGCAGCGAGCACACGGGAGATCGGATCGGGAGATCGTCTCCGAGCGCGGACCTCGGATAGCACCCTGGGACCCACCAAGAAAAGACCTTCGAGCGCGCCGGTGAGCAGGATCGGACGCCTGGGGGGCCTCGACCACCGGGCCGGCGAGATCCCGCCGTGAGCCTCCTGAGCCAGCGGAAGCGGCCCTGGACGCGATCTCTCGGAACGGGGATCGGCGGCGGCCTGGGGAAGGAGATCGCGCGGTCGGAGATCTCGCGCGAGATCCCCCTTGCGTTCGTCGCCTCGCGGCGATAGCTCCAACGCTCGTGATGGGCAACGAACTCCTCATCGTCATCGCGCTTCTGGGGATGGGCGTCGTCCTCTTCTTCGTGCTTCGGCCCAAGCCCAAGGCGTTGGGGGAGGGCGACCGAGCCACGAAGACCCTGGGTGATGGCGCACCAAAGCAGCCCGCGAAGGCCGAGCCGAAAGCCAAGGCCGAGCCGAAGGCCGAGGCCGAGCCGAAAGCCGACGCCGAGCCGAAGCCCGAGACCGAGCCGAAGCCCGAGGCCGAACCGAAGCCCGAAGCCGAGCCGAAGCCCGAAGCCGAAGCCGAGCCGAAGCCCGAAGCCGAGCCGAAG
>NZ_JAOVZF010000160.1:306449-326870 GCF_026337845.1 Paraliomyxa miuraensis
AGAAGCCCGACCAGCCACCCAGGCACGTACGGCCCAAGTTCTTCACTCCGCCCCCGCTGCCGGGACAGGCCCGCGCCCCCTCCCCCACCCCGGCTCCCTCGCCCACCAAGACGGCCGAGGCGCCCGCGCGCGCGGTCCCGCTTCCCGTCGACAAGCCCAAGGTCGCGACCACCGACCAGGCCCTGCGTCGCGAGCAAGATCGCGAGCGCTATCGCAAGGGGCTCGAGAAGACCCGCGGCGGCTTCGTGGCCAAGCTCGCGCGGCTGTTCAAGGGCAAGCCCAAGGTCGATGCCAATCTCCGCGACTCGATCGAGGAGGTGCTGTTCACCGCCGACATCGGCACGGGCACGGCCGAGAAGCTCCAGGCCAAGGTCACGCAGGTGCTCGACGCCAAGGAGGTCGCCGACCCCGATGCGGTGTGGTCGGTGATCCGCCAGGCCATGCTCGAGCTCCTCGATCTGCCCGCGCCCGCGCCCGACTACGCCCCCGATCCCGGGCCCTACGTGCTCTTGATGATCGGCGTCAACGGCGTGGGCAAGACCACCACGCTGGGCAAGCTCGCGGCCCAGCATGCCGCGGCCGGACGCAAGGTGCTGCTGGTCGCCGGCGACACCTTCCGCGCCGCCGCCGTCGAGCAGCTCGACGTGTGGGCGCGCAGAGTGGGCTGCGAGATCCACAGGGGAGCCGACAAGGCCGACCCCTCGTCGGTGATCTTCGAGGGCATTGCCCGCGGCCGACGAGAGGGCTTCGACGTGGTGCTGTGCGACACGGCGGGACGCCTGCACACGCGCAAGGAGCTGATGGACGAGCTGGCCAAGGTCGGCCGCGCCGCGGCCAAGGCGATCGCCAAGGGCTTGCCCGAAGCGCGGGCATCCACCATCGAAGGCGCTCACGACACCTTCCTCGTGCTCGACGCCACCATCGGCCAGAACGCGCTGGCCCAGGCTCAGCTCTTCAAGGAGACCATGGGGTTCACCGGGCTGGTCGTCACCAAGCTCGACGGCACCGCGAAGGGCGGCGTGGTGCTCGGCATCTGCGACGAGCTGCGCATTCCGATCCGCTACATCGGAATCGGCGAGGGCATCGACGACCTCCGGTCCTTCGATCCGGAGGGCTTCGTGGACGCCTTGTTGGTCGATCGCGATCGCGCCGATGCATCGGCCACCGTCTGACCATTCCCACCGTCACCCGGTCGCCTTCACCCGGTCGCCCTCGCCCCCGAGGCATCCCTCGGCAGCCACGTGCACGGCTCCCGCCGCCCCCCTGCACGCCCAAACAGTACGCCCCCACGGTCGAGGCCGCGGAAACCTCACTCCCCCTGGGGGGTGAGGCGTTGGCCAGCCCGACCGCCCGGGAGTGAGGTTCCCGCGGGCGCGTCGGAGCCCGTTCCGCCCAGGACCCTCGTTGCCTCTTTACAAACCACCGCGCAGCCAGCTAAGACCAGTCACCGTCGGCGACTGGGTCATCATGCCCGTGGAACGCCGTGCAATCATGGTGCTCCTTGCCTCCACTTCGGCTCGACCCCTGGCTTCGCCACTGCCGTCGTCCTGTTGTGCGCGGCCAAAACGCTGTGATAGGGTCGGCTCGCCAAATTGCCCTACACGTACCCCAGGTCGGTACACGTCGGGCTCGACCTCGCGACTCTGCGATGCGTCTGTCCCTCCTCGCCACGTCACTCTCGATCTCTCTCTCTGAGGTGAGCATGCGACGCTACTTCTCCGGCCCGCTGTCGGGCCTTCTGGCTTCAGCTCCCGTGTTGGGGGCATTGGGGGCCATGCCCGCGACCGCACTGGCGGCAGCACCGCCGGTCTCGTGGGGAGCCGTCTCGGCCACGTACGTCGATGGCCAACTCGACGACCAGAGCGCCGACGAGCCCGAAGACGAGGAAGAGCTCGTCATCGTCGACGACGAGGAGATGGAAGGTGGCGGTGAGCCGAGCGGTGACGGCGACGTCGTGGTCGACGACGGCGACGGTGGCGGTGGTGATCTCGACGTGTTCGGCGACGACGGCGGCAGCGCTGGCGCGGCCGCGTCCGCCGAGGAGGCCGCGCCCGATGCCAACTCCGAGGAAGACCAGATCAAGGCCGAGATGGGCCTCATCACGGTCGTCCAGCGCCAGCGGATGCTCAAGAAGAAGCGCTTCGAGCTCCAGCCGCAGTTCGGCATCACGGTCAACGACCCCTACGTGCGCCACTACACCGTGGGCGTGGAGGCCGACTACTGGATCTCCAACCGCATGGCGCTGGGCCTGGGAGGCACCGGTCTCATCGGCGCCAAGACGCCCCGCTACGACAACATCCGTCGTCAGGAAGGTCTGCTGCTCACCGCCAACGAGGTGCTTTGGCAGGCCAACGTCGACTTCACGTACAACTTCATGTACGGGAAGATCGCCATCTTCAACCGCGCCCTGCTCCACTGGGAGGCCGGTGGGTCGATCGGTGGCGCGGTGATGCAAACCCGGGTCATCCCCCGCTACGAGTCGCTGCACGAGCCGTTCAGCAACTTCACCGGCGGTGGCCTGGTCGCCCTCAAGACCCGCACCTACCTGCCCCGCGTCAACTGGTTCGCCTTCGACCTCGGTGTTCGCTACCTGCTGTTCGCCGACCGGCTCGAGCCCGGCACCCGCGGCCCGGACACCACGCCCGGCACCGGCGTCGACGACCCCGCGCTCGACGATCCGGCCGAGGCCAAGGCAGCGTCCTCGCCCCAGCTCGCCCACAACGTGACCTTCTATCTCGGCGTGAGCTTCTTCTTCCCCACCTCCTTCGAGTACACGACTCCTCGCTAGGCCGCGCGCGACATGAAGACGATCCGCAAGCTTCTCACCGTCGCTGCCGTGCTGTCGGCAGCTTGGATCTGGGCCCCCGCGCAGGCCTCGGCCGCTCCGGGAGGTCGCAAGAGCGTGCTGGAGGGCGAGCCCATCGTTCGCCAAAAGCTCCAGCTGCGAAAGTTCCGCTTCCAGCTCACGCCCTACGTGGGCATGAGCCTGTCGCAGCCGTTCGTGCACATGGGGTACGCCGGCGCGAAGGCGGGCTTCCACTTCGCCGACTGGATCGGCGTGCGGGCGGGCTTCGGCTACGGCGTGGTCCCCGTCGAGTCGTCGCTGCTGCGAGCGATCAACGGCGGTGGTCTGCCGGTCGGCATTGCGCCCGGTCAGCCCGACACCAGCGTCGCCAACGGTCCGACGTGTCCGGCCGAGCCCAGCGGTGGCGCCCCGTGTCGTCCGCTGGCGGAGACCGACAACCCCGCGCCGCTGCTCCACGACTTCCAGGCCGGCCTCACCCGTGCCCAGTGGCAAGCGAGCGTCGACGCGGTGTTCACCCCGTTCGCGGGCAAGCTGGGTCTGTTCTCGGCGGCGTTCACCAACTACGACATCTACCTGTTCGGTGGCCTGGGCCTGATGGGCTGGTCCAAGCACTACAAGGATCAGGACAGCACCGCCGAGCGGCTCGGGCTGGACACCGATCCCGGGAACCCGACCTACTGCACCTCGGCGGCCTCGGGCCAGAACGCCGAGTGTCTGCTGCACCCGGTGCTTCCCGACGACGGCATCAAGCTCGGCTTCTCGTTCGGCGGAGGCGTGCACCTGTTCACCGGCAATGCCGTGGCGATCAACCTCGAGGTGCAGGACATCGTCACCAGCAACAACCTCGCGGGCCTCAACACCACCGTCGCAGACATCCCGCCGCTGGTCGATCGCGCCGACAAGGACGTGTTCCACAACGTCACGCTGCAGCTCGGCGCCAAGATCTACATCCCGTTCAAGGCCAAGCGGACCAAGTAGACGAGCCGCACGAGCCAAGACGAAGGAGGCCACTACGGCCTCCTTCTTCGTTTTTGGGCAAGCCCGGCTGGCTAACACCCTTCGATGACCGAGATCATCGTGCCCGACTCGTCGATGACGGCCTTGTAATAGCTGTGGTCGCCCTCGCGGCCGTCGTCGTCGGCGAGCCACAGCTCGAGGCAGTTGTCGGTCAGATCGATGCTCAACCCCGTGCCCAGGAACGACGTGCTGCCATCCTCGAGCGGTACGTCGATCTCGGCCCCGCTGGCCCCATCCATGATGTGCACGACCAATCCAGACGCCTCGTCGTCGAGACCGACGACCTCGCCCTGCACCTCGACCTCCTGCTGAGGCTCGTCGATGAGGCTGGGCGGCGGCAGCGGGATCGAGATCCCGCGATCGTCGATGAACACCGAAGCGCGAAACGCGGGCTCCACCTCGTGGGTGGCACAAGCGGGCAGACACAAGGCAGCGAGGAGGATGCCGGCGAATGCGCGATGCTTGGGAAAGGGCATGGTGGGCACGGTCTCCGGACGGGAGTCTAGCAAGCCCCGTTCCGAAGCGTAGGTCGTGGCAAGACGCGAGGTTATCGCGCGGCACCAGGGTGCCATGCCAACTTGGATGGCCATACCGGGGTGGCAGCCTGCCACTGAAGTTGGCGACTCGCACTCATGGCTCGTCTCCGCCCTCCGCCAGGCGGCGCAGCTTCTTCTGGAGGCCGTAGCGCGAAAGGCCCAAGAGTTCGGCGGCCTTGGTCTGGTTGCCACCGGTGCGCTCCATGGCGCGCGCGATGAGGGCACGCTCCATGCGATCGACGCGGGGGCGGATCTGGAGATCATCGTCGTCGTCATCGATGATGATCGGCTCGCCGCCAGCCGGGGACGGGGCCATCGAGAGATCGTCGGGGCCAACCTCGCCCTCGGCCAGGGCCAGCCATCGCTGCACCTCGTTCTCGAGCTCGCGGACGTTGCCGGGCCACTCGTACTGCCGAAGCCGTCGCATCGCGACGGGCGACACCCGCAAGGGCGCCCTGCCCTCGCCACCGTGGACCCGCAAGAAGTGGTCGATGAGCGCGGGGAGGTCGTCGATGCGATCGCGCAGGGCCGGTAGCTCGAGCTTGATCACGTTGATCCGGTAGTAGAGGTCGCGCCGGAATTCGCCGCGCTCGACCATCGCCGGCAGATCGCGGTTGCTCGCCGCGATCACGCGCACGTCGATCGGCCGGGCTCGGTTCTCGCCCACCCGCCGCAGCTCTCCCTCTTGCAGCACCCGCAGCAGCTTGGTCTGCATGGCGGCGCTCATCTCCCCGACCTCGTCGAGGAAGATGGTGCCGCCGCTGGCCGCCTCGAACAGGCCCGCCTTGGCGGTGCTGGCCCCGGTGAACGCCCCCTTGGCGTGTCCGAACAGCACGCTCTCGAGCAAGGTCTCGGGAATGGCCCCGCAGTTCTCGGCGATGAACGGCCCGTCGCGGCGGGGACCGGCCTCGTGCAGCGCGCGAGCGACCAGTTCCTTGCCGGTGCCGCTCTCGCCGTGGATCACGACCGGCACATCGGAATCGGCCACGCGATCGATGAGCTTGAAGATGCGGCTCATCACCGCGGTGGAGCCGATGATCCCACGATAGCCTCGAGGCGTGGCACCCTGGGCACTGCGCACCTCCTCGCGCAGGCCGATCACCTCGGCCTCGCGAGCCTCGAGCAGCCGTGCGAGCTCGGCCCGCTGGATCGACATGGCCTCGGCCTGGGCACGGAGCTCGGCCAGGGCGCGCGCATGAGCGACGGCGAGCGCGGCGAGCTCGGCGAATTCCTCCATGCGAGCCAGGTCGTGCTCGTCGAAGTTGCCGCGGCGCAGGCGATGATCGACGTAGGCGGCGCCCAGGCGCTCGCCTCGGAAGTGGAGCGGGACCGCGAGCACCGAGCGAAGGTTGAGGTGGCTGATGCTGCGCGAGCCATCGAAGCGATCGTCGGCCGCGGCATCGACGGAGATCACGGGCTCGCCACCGGCGAGGACCCGCTCGATCACCGAGCGAGAGAAGCGCACGCCCTCGCTGCCCTCGGCCAGCTCGCGGGTGACCTCGAGGCGGGTGGTGTGCTCGGTGGGCAGCACCACCACCGCCCCCCGCTCGGCATCGGTCAGATCCATCATGGCGTCCACGACCTGCTGCAGCAGCAGGTCGAGCCGATCCTCGCGGGCCAGACGGCGGTAGATCCGAAGGAGCTGCTCGTGGCGCGGGTCTTCGGGCGTCTCCACGGAGGCCGGAGCCACCGCGGCGGGTGCTCGCGTGGGTGCGGCGTCTTCGAGCTCGGCCAGCAGGTCGCGCAGCGGCTGAGGATCGCCGCCGTCGACCAGGAGGGCGCTACGCACCGCGGTGCGATCGAGAGGACCGGTCTGCTTCATGACGAGCTCCAGGGTCGAGAGCCACCGCTGCGCGAGGCGACGGCGGGCGGGGTGGTCGGCGGGCAGGCGGCGGCGAAGCGCCGCGAGGAGGGTGCGATCGTAGGCCCAGGCCAGGTCGACCCGGCCACGCTCGAGCCAGACCAACGGGCCCGGCAGGCGAGCGAGGCGAGCCAAGGCGAGCTCGAGGCCATCGGTCTCGACTCGCGATCCAGGGGCACGAGGGGGGCGGAGCTCGGGCAGGGGCTCGGCCGCGAGGCCCTTGGTGGCTTCGGGAGCGTCGCCGGGCGAGGGCCCCGCGAGATCCTGCAGCGCAGCCTCGAGCTCGAGCTCGGCCTGCGCATCGGCATCGGTCCCCGCGGTCGACCACGCGCGCCGCAGGTGGGCCGCGGCGCGCTCGAGCTGGCCCTCGACGCGGGCAAGCCCAGCCGCACGACGCCACGCCTCGGAGGCCTCGACCGGCACCCCGGCCTGCTCCAGACGCTCGGCGGCATCGACGAAGCGCGTCTGCGCGGCGGCCCGGGCACCTCGCGCCACCCCGCGGGGGCCCGGGCGCAAGCGTATGGTGGAGAGCTCGGCGCGCACGCGCTCGAGACGAGCGCGGGGCAAGCCGGACTCCGACTGACCATGGAGGTCGTGCAGCAGCCGGCCGAGCGCCTGGGCTTGATGATCGGCACCCACTCGCACCAGCAGCTGAACGAGGTTCAGCCCGGCCTCGAGGGTGGCCGAGAGCTGGCCGCGCGCCACCAGGCCACCGACCGCCGCCCGCCCGTGGGCCAGCCCGCCGGCAAAGTCGAACGCGAGCACGGCCAGGCCCGCGAGACTGCCCTGGAGCATGAGACCACCAACCGGCTCGCCCGCAGCCTCGAACGCCTCGGCGGCCTGGGCGTAGCGCTGCTGGGCCGTTCGCAGATCACCCCGAGCCTGGGCCAGGTTGCCTTGCAGCTGCTGCGCGCGCGCGAGCACGCCGGCGGCCTCGGGACCGTCTTCGTCGGCGACGGCCGCGATCGCGGCTCGGAGCCAGGCGGCGGCCTGCTCGTGCTCGCCCTCGACCAGCGCCGCCATGGCGCCCCACAGCCGGGCGGTTGCCGGGCCCACTCCCGCCTCGGGCGCGTGGGCCAGGGCCTGACGGGCCTGCGCCAGCGCCTCGGCGGCATGGCCCTGATCGATCCATAGCCGCCAGTGCAGACCGGCGGCGCTCCAGGCCAGGGTCGGATCGGTGGCGGCCGCGGCTTCCTCGGCGCACACGATCGCTTCGGCGAGCCGACCGCAGCGCTGGAGTGCACGCGCCTTCAGTAGACCGCCCTCGGGACACGGGGCATGCGAGGCCAGCCGCAGCACCGCGTCGACATCGCCGCGGGCCAATCGCTGACGCATCGCCATCGCCACGGCGAGGGGCGCCAGGCGGGCGGCACCGCCTGCATCGAGCCAGCGGGTCAACGCCAGCGTTTCCTCGCCGCGCTCGAGCAGCCACGGCTCGATCGCGGCGGAGCGATCGGCATCGATGGCCAGCGACAGGCGCAGCGGCTCGTCCTGGGCATGGGCGACGGCGGCGGCCTCGCGAGCGAGCTCGGGGAGCTCGGAGCCGAGACGACGGCGCGCCGCCGCCTCGACGGAAGCCCAGGGCCGCTCGCCGTCATGGAGGTGGGCGGGCAGCGAGTCGGTGGCCGAGGCCACTCCCCACACCGCGAGCATCACGGCCCGAGCCACCCCCGGGCCGAGCTCGGGCGCCGCCTCGGCGGCGCGCGCGAGCGCCTCGTCGACCGCCGGCGCGGTGGGATCGGCGAGCTGCGCAACGGCGCAGGCCTCGGCCGCCCGCACCACGCGAGCCGGCCACCCCCCGGTGGCCTCGTGCAGCCGTCGCGCCCATGCACCCCGCCGCGGAGGATCGACCACCCCCTCGAGCAGCTGGGCCACGTCGTCCTCCGACCATGGCTCGACGCGAAGCACGATCGCGCCGCGCTCGGCCAGCGCGTCGCCGAGCGCAGCGGACACGGGCAGCACCAGCGAGGTGCCCGCGCGAGCGGCCACCTCCTGGAGCACCGCCGCCCGCAAGGCCGTGGCCTCCGTGGCCGCGAGCGCGGCGGGCCACACCGGACGGTCGAGCAAGCCCACCACCCCGGAGGGCTCTGCGGTGCGCCACGCATCGAGCCACGGCTCGGGGCGACCGAGCACGCGGGCGAGCCGAGAGGGCTCGCATGCTCGGGCCAAGACCCCGCGGGCCTGCAGCGACTGCACCAGCTCCTCGACCACACGACCACGACCGACCCCCGCCGGGCCGGCGACGACCACGAGCCGCGGCGGCTGCGACTCGGCCAGGCGGGCCACGAGTGCGTCGAGCGACGGACCGTGGTAGGGCCAGCGAGCAGGGCGCCACCAGGGCTCGACCCGCTGCAGGTCGACGCCTCGATCGGCCGCGGTATGGAGGCGCGTGAGGTGATCGACGAGCTGCGCCGGATCGGCCAGCCGTTGGTCGGGCCGCGGATGCAGCAAGCGTCCCAGCAGCGCGCGCACGGGGGGCTCGAGCTCGCCAGCGCCAAGCGCATCGAGCCGGGCATCGACCGCGGCGGCGTCGCGAACCTCGAGCAGCGCCTCGGGGCGACGCCACGGAGGCTCGCCGAGCAGGCGCAGGCACAAGAGACAACCCAGCGAGAACCGGTCGGCGGCCGCTCCCCCGCCTCCGGCCAGGACCTCCGGAGCCAAGAATCCCGGGGTTCCCAAGCCAAGCCGACCGAGCTGCCCCAGGTCCACGAGGACCACCCCTCCCTCGGGGGTGGTGATCACGTTGCCAGGAGCAACGTCGCCGTGGTGGGTCCCCGCACCGTGGATGGCCGCGAGCGCATGGGCCACCGCTCTGATCTCGGCAAGTGCCTCCACGGCGCGAGGAGCACGCGCCCATGAGAGCGGGGCGCCCGCCACCCAGTCGGTGACCATCCATCCCGCGCCATCGGCCGTGCTGAGCAAGGCCCGGGGAGCGGGAAGGTGCGGGGAGCCGGCGCGACGCAGGACGCCAAAGGCAAATCGGATGGCCGACGACTGGGCGGCAGGCACGCGCTTGAGCACGACCCGACGCCCGGTCGCACGCTCCGTTGCCGCCAAGGCACCACCTTCGGCTCCGTCGCCGAGCCGAACGACATCACCGTAGTGACCGACGAGATCGCCAATGAGATTGGCTGGATCTTCATCGGGTACGAGCACCGTCGGTAGTAGACACCAAGATTGGCGGTTTGTCCTGCCCGGAGTTGCTACCAGTGGACTCCGAGATCGACCCCCGCGCGAAGGCCGTGGCCTACTGCATCACCGATGATCGTCGTCCGGTAGGCGGTCGAGACCCCCAGTGAGAACGCAGGCGCCAACCAGAAGTCGACCCCTACCCCAAAGCGAGCGAGTCCTGCCGCTCGCGGTGGCTCATCGGCGAGTGGAGCCCGCCGAATGCCAACCCCTCCGCCGACCTCTGCCCAGGGTTCGATCCGCCTTGGCAACGGAAGGAACACCCGGGCGGTGAGAAGATCGAAAGCCGTCATCCTGCCATACTCGACCCCCTCCCCGATCGTCCCATCGTCGCCAACGACGGTGACCCAGGCCGCTTCGTGGGCAAAGGTGGAAACGGAGGTGTGGAGGCCGAGGAGGCGGTTGACCCGCCACCCGAGAGTGGCTTCTCCAACCACCGAGACCACGGAACCGCGAGCCGGCGCCCGGCCCGCGACGGGGATCGAGGCATGGAGGGCGATTCCCAGCCAGAACCGGCCTCGCCAGGGGTTGGGGTCGAGGCTCGAGGGATCGACGGCCTTTGGGGGTCGGGGTAGCGGTGTGTGCGCGACACCGCCCCAGGCCCGGGGCTCGCCCTTCCCTGGCGGCGAGGGAGGATGGGAAGGGAGCGACGCCGGTGCCGCGGGCTCGGCGGATGGACTGGCCTCGGAGTCTACTGAGGTGGCTGGCGTGCTCTCTGGTGGCGATATGCCGTCTGGTGGTGGCGTACCCTCCGGCGGTGGCGCGCCCTCGGGTGGCGGTGCGCCCTCGGATGTTGCGCCCTCGGGTGACCGCACGTCCTTGGGTGATGCGCCCTCGGGTGGCAACGCGCCCTCAGGAGGTGCGCCCTCGGGTGGCGGTGCAACCCTGGTGGGTGTCGCCGCCTTCGGCGGTGGCGCATCCGGCAGTCCACTGTGCCCCGCTGGGGCTGCGGCAGACGCCAACCCAATGGCGTCGAGCACCCACAGACAGGCAACCAAGGCGGCTCCAGTGATCACTGACGATGTCCCCTGACGACCATGGTCGAGCGGCAAGCGCCGAGCGCGGTCATGCACCAGCGCAGTACGCGGGAATGGCCCGTCGCCACGCGCTCGACGATAGCATGCACCCGCGTCGACCGAGTCGACCGATCACCCTGCTGGGCCTGGGCCCGAACCTGGGCCTGGAGCCGGATCCGGTCCCCACTCGAGCGGAGCGCCGAGGTCCTCGGCGAACATCTCGGCCCAGCGCCGCGCCGCGTCGGGCAAGGCGATCGAGCGCGCCCCGAGATCCTTGGCGTTGCGCACCACGGGTGGGCCCTGCATGCCGCACGAGACCAGCGCACCAAACAGCAGGGGGTCGACCTCGAGGTTCATGGCGATGCCCTGGACCGTGACCCCCCGGCTGACATGGACCCCGATGGAGGCGATCTTGTGCTCGTCGACCCAAACCCCGGGGTGCTCGATGCGAAACTCGGGCCCCTTCACCCCGAGATCCTCGAAGAAGCGGGTGGCGACCCGACCCAGCCGGGTGATGTGCTCGCGCACGCGCCAGCCGATCCGGACGATGGGATAGGCCACCAGCTGCCCCGGGGCGTGGAGCGTGACCTGGCCGCCGCGCGGCGTCTCGCACACCTCCACCCCCCGCGCGGCCAGCAGCGCCGGACTCCACAGGACGTCGCTGCGTTCTCCCCGCCGGCCCAGGGTGAGCACGGGAGGATGCTCCACCAGGAGGATCATGGCGGGACCCCGCCCCTCCACCAGCGCGTCGCGCGCTTGTAGCTGCTGCCGCAGCACCGGTTCGAAGCGACCCCGGCCAAGCCACTGGGCGACCAAGCGCTCGGGGGGAGGAGGTGCCGGCGGTGCGCTCATCCCGTCAGGTGTCGAGCCCCCCGATCGACTCGATGAAGGTCGGGTCGATCACGGGCACCTCGATGGCCAGGCGGTCCACCCCCACCTGCTGGTCGACCATCCACTGGGCGAGCTCGCCCGCGCCAATGACGCGAGCATCCCCCGAGGCGGCGTCGTCGAGCTCGCCCATGGCAAACATGACGACCCCTCCACAGTGGTTGCGCTCGGCCTCGCCGTCCCAGGCCCGCGCCTCGAGCGCGGTGCGACGAGGGATTACGAGGACCAGCAGCCGTGAGTCCTCGAACTCGGGCTCGGGATCCTCGACCACGAGCTTGCCCAGTCCTCGGCTGGGCGGGAGGGCGGAGACCAACGAGTAGCCTTCGCGCTGGAGATGGATCCTCACCAAGGACTCGAGAGCTCGGGCCCCAAGTGACTGAAGCCATTGGATGAGTTGCTCTCGCGTCTCGGTCTCGACCACGCGCGCCGCCCCTCGGAGGGCCTGCTCGGCCTTGGCGGCTTTCTCGGGGAGCCGGGTGCCCTGGAGCTGATAGCGCGCGTCCCCTCGGGCCGAAAAGCGCGAAGCACGCCCAACCGCTCGAATGTCGAGCAGGACGGCTGCGGTCACCGCGCGCTCGATCTCGGAGATCTCTCCCCCCAGCACCCCCTTGTTGGCCAGGGTCTCGGCGATCTGGCGGACGTGCAGGGAGCGGGTCCCCGCGTCCTCGAGCACCGCGGCCACATGATCGAGCAGCTTCTCGTTGAGGTTGCCGGCGGCCGCCCGCGGGCCTCCCCCCGACGACCAGTCGACCCGCTTGCCCCGTCGACGGCGACGGCGGCGGCGGCGGCCACCACGCTCGTCGTCCCGGTCGCGCTCGCGTTCCCGCTCGCGCTCCCGCTCTCGGTCTCGGTCCCGCAGGGCGGCCCGAGCCGCGCGCTCCGCGGCCTGCCGCGCCGCGGCGGCCTCCTGGGCGCCAACCTCGATCGCATGCTGCATGGCGTCGAGCTCGTCCCGCAGCTCGGGACGCTCCTCGACCAGCCGGGACATCGCGTTGGCCATGACCAGCGCAACGTCGGTCACCCCGTCGAGCCCCGAGCCCGAGGGCGCTTCGAACTCCACCGCTTTGATCTCCGGCACGTCCTGGTCCTCGTCCTCGGCATCCACCGCAAGGGCATCGGCGTCGAGCTCGTCCTCGGCGGCCTCCTCGTCCTCGGGAGCACGCTCGGCCGCGTCCTTGCGCGACGCGTTGCGCTCGGCCTTGGCCTTGGACCTGGCCTTGGTCTTCTTGGTGGTCTTGCGGGTGGGCAAGACCTCGACCGATGCGGGCGCAGGCGCCTCACCGCGGGCCTTGGCTCGCCGTCGACGCTTGCGGTCAGGTCCTTCGTCCGACGCCTTCGCTTCTGCCACTGAACCCACCGATTTGCTTGACTTTTCTTCGACGGTCTTCGTGGCCGGCCTGACCGGGGGATCCGGCAGTACGGCGCCGGGCCGTAGACCGTACACGCCCGGCTTGTCGCGGATGATGAGCGGCTCCTCGCCGTGCCCCGTGCGGGCAGCCGACTTGAGACACGTCTGCATCGCGGCCTCGGGGTCGCGGCCCACGTGAGAGAGGAGATTGCCTTCGACCGCACGCTTGGCCACTTCGCTGAAGTGGAGCGGCCCGTCGGCGTTGCGAAGGACTTCGATCGCAGCCTCGAGGAAGGTCATCCCGATTGTCCGCCGGCCATCGCGTTCGCGGCCCGCGCTCCCCCCATTTATCCAAAAACTTGCGGCGCGTTGGCAAGCCCTGCTAGCGCGAAATGCGATGCGTCCGCTCACCTTTGGCGTCCTCACCTCGACCGCGGCCGTGCCCTCCCCGACCCTGGCCGACCACCGCAGCGCGCTCGATCTCGCCGCGGCCCTGGGCCGCCTGGGTCACCGGGCCCTTCCTTTGATGGTGGACGAGGACCTCGACCTGACCCTGCGGCACAGCGGGGTGACGGCGTGTCTCCTGGCCCTCCATGGCCGCCGGGGCAGCCGGGGCGACATCCAGGCCCTGCTCGAGCTGCGGGGGCTGCCCTACGCGGGGCCCTCGGGTACGGCCGCCGCGCTGGCCTTCGACAAGGTCCGCTCGCGGCAGTTGATGGCCTACCACAACCTTCCCGTGCCCTCCGCGGTGGCCCTGGGGCCCGGGCGGCGGGCGGACGAGCGCGCTCTCGAGCTGCTGGGCTGGCCGTGCGTGGTCAAGCCCCGCCGTGGCGCCCATGGAGAGGGCATCTCGCGGCTCGAGACCCCCCTCGGGGTTCGCGCGGCCATCGAGCAGGCCCTCGACGTGGACCAGGAGGTGGTGCTCGAGCGCGAGGTCGACGGCCGTGAGCTGCAGGTGGTGCTGCTCGACGACCGGGTGCTCGGGGTCGCCGAGGTGGCTCGCGACGATCGCGGCGTGGTCGTCGAGATGACGGTGCCGGCCGACCTTCCACGAGGCCGTCGCGATGGCGTGGAGAACCTGGCCCGCCGGGCCGTGAATGCGCTGGGTCTGCAGGGTGCCACCCGAGTCGACCTGATGCTCCACCCCCGACACAACGAGGTCATCCTCGAGGTCGAGCCCCTGCCTCCGTTGCATCGCGACGGGGTGGTGGCTCGGGTGGCGGCCGCCGCCGGGCTGACCTACGACGCGCTGATCGCCCGCCTCATCGATCCGTTGCTGCTGCAGGTGCCCGTGTGGACGCCTTCGCACGACTCGGCCCCCATGCTCCAGTGAGGCGCACCGTGGGTCGCCTCGAAGGACGCTCGGCAAGCGAACGACCGCCGCCCGCGGCACGCGAGGCCCGTGCACATCGCACGGGAGTGCTCGCGCGACCGAAGGCGATCACGACGATGATCGCAGGGGCCCTGGCCCTGTGCGGCCCCGCGTTGGCCGAGGGCTCGGCGCTCCAGTCACTGCGGACCGCAACGGCCCGGTGCCCGGCTGCGGCGGGGACCTGCGGAGGGGTGGCCCAGGCCGACGTGGATCTGGGAGGCCTGCGCCTGTGGCATCCCTGGCGCGAGGCCTCGGGATTTCGGGTCGAGGCGCAGGAGGTGGCGATCACGGTGGGCTTGGATGGGGTCGAGGTGACGGCCCGGGGACTGGTGCTCGACCGAGCCCTCACGAGCCCGAAGACTTCCGCCACGCCGGCCGCCACCGATGCCCGACCCCGCGCGCGTTCGCATGCGCGGCCCCTCCATACCCATGGGGTTCCGGTGCACGTGCGCGTGGAGGGCTCCGGACGGTGGGCTCGCGATGGCGTGGGCCTGACGCTCGGCGATCCCGAGCTGCATCTCGACGGTCATGGGGGAGCCACCGCCTCGTTCACGATGGAGGTGGAAGGCTGGGGTGCCCACGCCGTTGGTCCCGCGCGCTGGACTGCCACCGCAGTTGGCGGTGATCCCAAGCGTTGGCACGCGACGGGTCCGGTGAGGATCGACGATGGCGAGATCGCCCAGATCTCGCTCGATCTCTCGCGCGAGGCCCTTGCGGTGGAGGTCCGCGACGCCGCGGGCGGGCGCTTGGGCGTGCGGGCTCCGATCTCGGAGCCCGGCCGCCGCCCTCGCTCGCTTCGCATCCAGGCCGAAGGCTTCTCGATGGCCACCCTGGGGACGCTGGGCCAGCGGACGCTGGATGCCTTCGGTCTTCGCCTCGGCGGCGCCCGCATCGATGCCACCCTCGCGCTCGACGAGCGCGGGGACTCGGCCGGTGCCGCCGACGTGGAGCGGCTGCGCCTCCATGGTCTGGTGATCGATCATCCCAAGCTCGCCCGCGAGCCGGTGGCCTTCGATGCGCTCGAGCTCTCGGGCCAGCTGTCGTGGGATGCCGACTCGGTTCGCGGCACGGGCTGGGCCACGCATCGCGATGCCCGGGCATCGCTGACGCTCGAGGCCGGACCCGATGTCGTGGACCTGCACACCGCGCTGGATCCCCTGTCCTGTCAGTCCTTGCTCGACGCGTTTCCCGAGGCGATGTCGGAGATGGTGGCCGGGACCCGCCTCGAGGGGGCGCTGCAGGCCCATGCCGCGCTCCACCTCGACCGCGCCGCGCTGACGCGGGCACGACGAGGCAACGAGCCGTTGCTCCCGCTCGAGCACGCGACGCTCGGCCGGCTCGACTTCTCGTTCCCGTTCCTCGAGCGCTGCACCGTGGTGGCCGATGATCCACGCCTCGATCTCGCGGCGCTCTCGGGCCCCTACCACCACCGGTTCGTGGACGATCGCGGCCAGGCCCGGCGACGGGTGATGGCGCCGGGAGCCCCGGGCTACGTGTCGCTGTCGGAGGTGCCGTTGCTCGCCCGCGCATTCGTGGTGATGGAGGACCGCCGGTTCTGGCGCCACGACGGCTTCGATCGCGAGCAGATGGAGCACGCGCTCTGGCACAACCTCGTGCAGGGCCGGGTGAGCCGAGGGGCCAGCACGATCTCGCAGCAAGCCGCACGCAACCTGTGGCTCGGAGTCGACCGCTCCTGGGGTCGCAAGCTCCAGGAGGCCCTGCTCACCGCGCGCCTCGAGGCGTCGACCAGCAAGGCGCGGATCATGGAGCTCTATCTCAACGTGATCGAGCTGGGCTCGGGCACGCACGGCGTCGATGAGGCGGCGCGGCTCTACTTCGGCAAGCCGGCGTCGGCGCTGTCGGTGCTGCAGTCGATCCATCTGGCGGCGCTCGCCCCCGCTCCAGCGCGCTACGCGGCGCGCTTCGAGGACGGCCGGGTCGACGATCCGTGGCGGCAGGTGCTCGACGAGCACGTGCGTCGCATGCACCGTGCCGGCTTCATCAGCCGCGCGCAGATGCTCGAGGCGCTCCGCGACGAGCTGCAGCTGCTCGATCGCCGCTGAGCGAGCGCTACACCCCGGCGAACAGCCGCGCGCCGAAGCTGTCGGACAGCGACTGGTTGTCGAAGATCCGCTGGGCGGCCGCCGCCACGTCGTACTCGATGCGGTGGTACTCGAACACGCCCTGTCCGCTGTCGTAGATGGTGTAGCTGGCACGCGGATCGTGATCCCGCGGCTGCCCCACCGAGCCCACCGACACGATGTAGCGGAACTCGGGGTGGACCTCGAAGCGCTTGGTGATCACCTCGTACACCCGCTGCTTGCCGAGCGCATACGACTTGCACAGGTGCGAGTGCCCGATGAACGTGACCTGCCCGAGCTTCTCCCAGATGGGGATGCATGTGGCCGCCTGATCGATGGTGAAGATGTACTCGAACTGCTCGAGGTCGAGCGGCGAGCCGTGGCAGAAGTGGGTGTCACCGTCGGTCTCGCGGTAGCGGAGCTTGCGGAGCCACTTCATGTTGTCGGCGCTGAGCACCCGGGCGTGGTGGTCGAGGGCCTCGCGCGCGGCGTCGTAGTAGTAGCTGTAGTCCATGCGCCCGGCGACCGCCGCGTCATGGTTGCCGAGGATGGTGTAGCGCGTGAGCGTGCGAACCTTGTCGCAGCACTCGTTGGGCTGGGCGCCGTAGCCCACGGTGTCACCGATGCAGACCAGGCTGTCGACCTTGTGCTTGTCGAATTGCCGCAGCACCGCCTCGAGGGCCTCGAGGTTGGCGTGGGTGTCGCTGAAGATCCCGTAGCGCATTGTTGCCGGTAGGAGACGGTAGTCCGAAAAGAGACGAAGCCGAGTGAAACGAGGGAGTGAGACGCGGCGGAGGCGATGGTGCGGACGAACGAGCTCGTGGTTCTCGAGAAGGGACGCGCCGCCGCAGCGGCGGCTCGACCGTCAGCCCTCGGCCTCGACCTCGAGCTCGGGCACCATGATGGCCTCGTACGCGCGCCGCGCAAAGGCCCGAATTTCGGTGACCTCGTTCAAGGGTATCTCGCCTCGAATCTGAGCGCCCGACGTCGTCACCTCCGCGAGGTTGGCCAGGGCCCTTCGGGCCGCCGTGGACACCCGCGGGTCGGCGGCCTCCGCCAGGGCCCGCACCGCATCGTGGCCCGTTTGGGTGTCGCTTTGGGCCACCGCTATCTCGGCGAGGGCCCGCGCGACGCGGTCGATGGCCAGCTGCTCGCGAGGAGTGGCCGCTTCGGACCGCAAGAGCTGGCACAGGCTCCGGATCGCAGCGGTGCCGTACCAGCCCAGAGCACGGGCGACGTCGAGCCACACGGTGGTTGGCTCCCATACAAGGTGCTCCGCCAGGCGCTCCAGCGCCTCGGGCTCGCGCGACATGCCCAGGAGAATCACGGCGGCCTGTCGTACTTCGCGGCTCTCGGACTGGAGCTTGGCGACCAGGCCCGGAACCGCACGCGGCCCGAGATCGGCGAGGTCGGGCAGCAGCGCCAGCAACTCGCTGGTCTCGAACGCCTCGAGCGCATCGATCACCTGCCCCAGATCGTCGGGGGATGCCCTCCCCTGCAGCACCTCGGTGGCCGCGCGCAAGCGCTGGGTGGGGTTGCGCAAGCGGATGCCCAACGACCCGGCCGGCGGGGTGATGGGCGCAGACGAGGGCGGGGTGCCGCTTCCGATCTCACCCGAGCGAATCTCACCCGAGGCTTGTCGCCGCGGTGGCGGGCGGGGACGCACGGGCTCGGGTTCGGGCAGGTCGAGGGCGCGCCGAAGCGGGGGCGGCGGCGGGATGTCCTTGCGACGGCACAGGTCGTGGATCGCCAGCCACGCCTCGTGCGCGGCCGTCTCGTCGAGGTCGCCCTCCTCGCCCTCGTGCTCGGCTCGATTGGCGCAAAGGCGCATCGTGTAGTCGTCGAGATCGCGGGCCAGCCCGGACGCGACCAGGCGTCGCCAAAAGCGCCGCGGCGCGCACAGGCCATGGGCCAGCGAGCCCTCGAGGACGCGTCGGCGAATGGCGTCGTACTCGGCCATGGGCAGGCCATCGACCTCGAGCAGCCGCGCCAGCGTGTCCTTGTGAGAGACCCGCTCGAGGTGCTCGAGGGCCGCGACCGCCTCGCGCGCGCCGATGATGTGCTGGTAGGCCCCGGGGGCGATGGTGACGTCGGGCGGGGCCAGGCGAACCTCGCAGGGCTCGGCCTCGAGCGCGCGACGGGCCTTGTCGAACTCCTGGGGCGGGTACTCTCCGCGCGCCAGGATCCCCCGGGCCGACTCGATGCACAGGGCGGCGTTGGGCTCGAGACCCTCGGACCGGATCACGCGCTCGACCTCTCGCGATCCATGCTCGAGGTAGAGGGTCACCTCGAAGCGATCGGACAGCCGCCGGAACACGTCGGTGGCCAGCGTGCTGCCGACGTCGACGATCGCGTCGATGCAGCCCATCTGGCCCATGTAGGAGGCGACCACCCGCACGCCGACCAGGGGGTAGCCGCGACCGCGAAGGTGGATCGGTCGCGCCGAGAGGCGCGCCGCCTCCCACTGACCGAGCGCGTCGGCATGCACCCGGATGCGAAAGGCGACCACCTCGTCGAGCGTGAGGTCGGCCACGTAGGTGCCAATGGAGCTCGGTCGGCGGGGAGCTTCGGGGGCCGGCGAGTCGGAGCCGATCATCTGGGGGACGCCGGCATGGAGGTCGTCGTCGAGCGGGTCCCCCAGCGCATCGTCGCCCAGCGGTCCCTCGAGCGACAGCGCATGCGCTCCCGAGACGTCGAGGTCGTCGTCGTCGAGGTGCATCGAGTTCAGCTCGATGCCCTTGGGATCGGTGTTGGGGCGCAGGCTCTGGGGCGGCAGCGTCGCCTCGTCGTCCTCTCCTTCGGGCGCCAGGGGCGAGCGCACCGGTGACGCGGCGGGCTCGATGCGCGCGGGGGTCGGCCGTGCGGGCTCGCTCCCCAGCAGATCCGCCAGGGCCCGTCGGGCGGTGGTCTCCTCTCGCGGCGGGGCATCGCCGAGCGGGTGCGCCTCGACCTGGGACTCGACGAACCGCGGCATCGGGCCGAGCATCCAGGTGGGCACCGGCTCGCCGCGTTGACGGACCCGGGCCAGATGGGCGGTGAGTTCCTCGATCACGTCGCCGCGTCGGGAGGCGTCGAGCATCAACGTGGCGCGTTGCTGACGGGGGTACACGGCCACCCACGCCGCATGACCCGAGGCATCCTTGCCGCACGAGGGGCAGGCACCGTCCCACGGGCCGCCCAGGCTGGCGCGGTCGAGCAATCCGGGTCGAACGTCGCCGTCGATCCACCGCCACCGTCGAGCGGCATACATCGAGCCGCATCGACAGACGAAGAGAGCATTCTCCGACCAGCTATAGTCGACGGGCGGCACGGAATGGCGTGGCGGCAACATAGCGTTGCCGCGTTCTTCGTGTAAAGGTTGCCGCATGTCCAACGAGCGGGGCTCGGGCCCGGGACCAGAGTCGAGCGATGCATCCGTTCTCGGCAGCGCCCCCCGCGCTACTTCGGCGCAGCCGCGTCCGTCCGCAGCCGATACCGACGACGTGCAACAACGCGCGCTCGTCCTCGTCGAGGCCTTGTCGCAGGGTTTCGTCGACCAGGTGCAGCGCGCCCTCGGGATCGTGCTCGATGGCACCCCGACCTCGCTCGCGTTCGTGGACCACTATCTGTCCCTGGCCCGCGACGAGGATCGGGAGCCAATCGTCTCGCTGCTGGCGGCCGGGGCCGGGGCCTACTTCGGTGAGCTGGTGCGTCGGGAGATGGGGGGCACCTGGGTGGGCGATGGCCAGATCCCTCGCCGTCTGCGGCTCTTGGTGGAGCCCCAGTTCGTGCACTTCTCCCCCGTCGACCAGGCCTACGAGGCGATCGCGGGAGAGGGTCTGCGTGAGGATGATCCCCGCCTGCCCCCCGGGCCCTCGTTCGACAGCGGCTTCGGCCTACGCCCCGCTCGACCCGAGGACGATCCGGGTGAGGACGATGCCACCTGGTTGAGCGATCGCCTCGCCGATCTGCCGCCGGTGCCCGAGGACGAGTTCCACAGCCTCACGTGCCGGTTCGAGACCCTGCAGCTGATGCTGGAGCTGCTCGCGGCCAAGCACGCGGACGAGGGCCTGCCCCCTGCACGGCTCGGCGTGGCGGACTACGTCGAGGTCCTTTCCATGATGCCCCCCGCATCCGACTGAGAGCTGGCGGTACACCCAGCTTGCCCCCCGGAGGGGGGCATGGGGGGAGGCCGAGCGGGGCGCTGTACTCTGCTCGCCCCGCATCCGACTGAGAGCTGGCGGTACACCCAGCTTGCCCCCCGGAGGGGGGCATGAGGGAGGCCGAGCGGGGCGCTGTACTCTGCTCGCCCCGCATCCGACTGAGAG
>NZ_JAOVZF010000160.1:326939-543871 GCF_026337845.1 Paraliomyxa miuraensis
GGAGGCCGAGCGGGGCGCTGTACTCTGCTCGCCCCGCATCCGACCGAGAGCTGGCGATACACCCAGCTTGCCCCCCGGAGGGGGGCATGAGGGAGGCCGAGCGGGGCGCTGTACTCTGCTCGCCCCGCATCCGACTGAGAGCTGGTACACCTGCTTGCCCCCGGAGGGGGGCTTGGGTCGGTCGATCAGGGTGCCCTGCTCTGCTCGTCCCGAGGCTTGGGGTAGGCCATGCAGCTGACATTCCTTTTGGCGGGGTTCGGCGGGAGGGTTGGGGTTTGACGGCTTCGCAAAGCGTGTAGACTCGCCCCCGCAATGCCCGCCGTCGACGAGCTGCCGCTGCAGGAGGTGCTGCAGGCCCTCGCTTCGACGCCCAAGGGCAACCCACAGCTGCGCGCGGCGTTGGCCACCACGTGCGCGCGATGGTTGCTGCTGCGCGGGGAAGAAGAATCGGCGGTCCGCCACCTGACGCACGCGCTCGAGATGGTGCCCGACCTCCGGCCCGCGATGCGGCTGCTCCATCGCGTCTATCTGGGCAAGGGCGACGTCCGCTCGGCGGTGATGTACCTCGACCAGGAGATCCGAGCGACGCGGCACCCTCGTGAAGCCGCGGCGCTCTATCGCGAGCGCGGCCAGCTGGTCGAGGCCCACTTCCACGACCTGGCCGCGGCCCAGCAGTGCTACCAGGCCGCGCTCAAGGCCACCCCACGCGACCTGGCGGTGCTGCGTGCGGTCGAGCGGGTGTCCCTGGCCCGCGGCGAGCTGTTCTCGCTCATCACCAACCTCGAAGCACAGCTCGAGGTCGTTCGCGATCCGGCGCTGAGCGCCGGCATCCTGCACGATCTGGCCCTGCTCGAGGCGCGGCACAAGGGCGACCTGGCGCTGGCGGGCGACCTGCTGCTGGCGGCGCTCGATCTGGTGCCCGGACACCTGCTGCTGGCCACCGACCTGTTTCGCGTGGCCGAGGTGGCCGGCGACACCGAGCTGATGCTCCATGCGCTCGAGATCGAGGCCGAGTCGCGACCGCCCGAGCGCCGCGCGATGCCGCTGGCCCGCGCCGCGGTGACCCTGCGCGAGCACCGGGAGCGCACGGGCGCGCTGCTCCTGCTCGAGGCCGCCGCCCAGTCCCAGCCCCACAACGCCAGCCTGTGGCGCAGCCTCGAGGAGCTCTCGATGGCCATGGGCCGGCACGACATCGCGCTCGAAGCCTGCGTGGGGCAGCTGCGAGCGATCGGCGACGACGAGGACCCGGGCGTACGGGCCGAGCTCTTCTATCGCATGGGCAAGCTGGCGCTGTTCCGGCTCGACCGGGCCAGCGAGGGCCTGGCCGCCATGCGCAGGGCGCTGCGGCTCAATCCCGGGCACGTGCCGGCCATCGAGGACACCGGGCGCTTCCTCAACGCCAACGGCATGTGGGCCCAGCTGCTCGAGCTGGTCAAGCTCGAGATCGCCAGCGCGAGCGAGGCCGGGCTGACCCGCGAGGAGGTGGCGCTGGCCAACCTGCGGGCGGGGCAGCTGATGGAGGAGCGCCTGGGCGAGCTCGATGGCGCCCGCGAGTGCTACGAGGCCGCCATCACCGCGCACCCGGGAGCCCGCTCGGCCCGCGACCGGATCGAGCGCGTGCTCCACCAACAAAGCGACGCGGCCGGCCTGCGCACCTACTACACCGAGGAGCTGTCGCGGGCGAAGTCGGCGGCTCGACGACGCTTCCTGCTGTCGATCCTCGGCCAGCTCCACGCGCGCGACGACGACCCGGCCGAGGCCATCAAGTACCTCGCGGCGCTGCTCAAGGAAGACCCCAAGCACCTGCCGTCGCTGCAGGTGCTCGCGCGGATCCTCGCCCGGGCCGGACGCAACCGCGAGCTGCTCAAGGTCACCGAGCAAGAGATCGCGCTGACCGAGAGCATGGGCCGCAAGGCCAAGCTCCTGCACCGCGCGGGGGAGCTGGCCCTGCACCTGCAAGAGCGCGAGCAGGCACG
The DNA here is from genome assembly GCF_026337845.1 of Paraliomyxa miuraensis. Classification (GTDB taxonomy): domain Bacteria; phylum Myxococcota_A; class Polyangia; order Nannocystales; family Nannocystaceae; genus Paraliomyxa; species Paraliomyxa miuraensis. The sequence goes on from NZ_JAOVZF010000160.1 coordinate 328,916, forward strand.
CGACTGCTTCGAGCAGGCGCTCGACGCGGTCGACGACCACCTCCCCAGCCTCGAGATGCTCGAGGCGCTCCTGCGCGAGGAGGGCGACTGGGAGGGGCTGGTGTCGCTGCTGCGCAAGAAGCTGCTCTACGCCAACGACCGCGCGCGCCAGGTCGGCCTGCAGCTCGAGGTGGCCACGCTGCTCGCGTCCAAGCTCGGCCGCAAGGTCGAGGCGCTCGCCGAGCTGCAGCGCCTGCTCAAGCGCTGGCCCCGGCACCTGCCGGCCCTGCACGCGGCCGAGAGCCTGGCCCAGAGCCTGGGCGAGCAGCGAACGCTGCTGCCGCTACTGGAACAGCACATCGCCTCCGTCACCGGCCCCCGCACCCGAGCGCTTCTGCTGCATCGCTCGGCCGAGCTGCGCACCCAGCTCGGCGACGACGAGGGAGCCATCCGCGATCTGGTGCGTGCGCTCGAGCTGTGGCCGCAGCTGGGAGTGGCCCGCGCCCGCTTGCTGCGACTCTACGAGCGGCTCGGTCGCAGCCGCGAGCTGCAATCGTTCGCCGAGGCCGGGCTCACCTCCGAGCGCGGCGCCGACGACCGCCGCGCGATGGCCCTGCAGCTGGCGGAGCTGTCGCCCAAGGCGGTGGTCGCCATCCAGTACCTCGGCGCCGTGGCCGAGGCCAGGCCCGAGGACTACGTCACCCAGCTCCGGCTCGCCCGTGCCTGTCGCCAGGCGGGCCGTCCGTCGCGCGAGGCCGGCGCGCTGCAGGCCGCGGCCGGGGTGTTCGCCCAGCAGGTGGCGCAGCCCGACGATCCGCATCTGCAGGCGCTGCGCTTTCGGGCCGCACGAGCCGAGGAGGCGGCCGGCAACCTCGATCAGGCCGACGAGGGCTACGCGCGCATCCTCGACGTCGAGCCCGGCCATCGGCTGGCCCAGCGTGGGCGCCTGAGGATCAAGGCTCGCAAGCGCGAGGTCGGGCTCACCCGCAGTGCTCGCGAGCTCGAGGCCGCCGCCGCCACGACGGCCGGAGCCGAGAAGGCCGCCTACCTCACCATCGCCGCCGATCTTCACGAGCGCCGCCAGGATCTCGAGGGTGCCATGCGCAGCATCGACGCCGCGCTGGCTGCCTACTCGGAGTACCTGCCCGCGCTCCATGCCCGGGCCCGCCTGCTCGAGCGCCGCGGCGATCACGTGGCCGGGGCCGACGCCATGGAGATGCTGGTGGCGCTTTCGTGGTCGCTGCAGAGCCCCAAGTACCGCGCGGTGGCCCTGTGTCGCGCGGGCACCCTGGCCCTGGGCCGGGGGCGACGCGGCGAGCCCAACCCCGAGGCCTGGCAGATGTTCACCGATGCGCTGGCCGCCGATCCGAGCAGCGACCGTGCGTTCCGAGGCCTGCGAAGGACCCGGGCCCTGCACGGCACCAAGGGGGCGCCGCCCATGGCCGAGGTCCTCACCGCGCGCCTGAGCAGCATGCGCGAGCGCAAGGTGCTGACGGCCTCGAGCCTGCGCGACCTGGCTCGGCTGGCCTCGGAGCTCGAGGGGCCGCAGCACGCGGTGGTGCTCCTGCGGGCGGGCCTGGACGTGGCCGCCGAGGATGCGGGGGTCCGCGTCGACCTCGCCCAGGCCTACGCTCGCCTCGGCCGCTGGCGCGACGTGGTCACGGAGCTCGAGCTGGCCTTGCTGCGGGAGATGTCGCCCGAGCGCGGCGCCGCCCTGCACTACTTCGCGGGCGACGCCCACCAGCGCGCGGGCAACCTCGCCGCAGCCGTGCCGCACTACCTCGCCGCCGGTCAGGGCGGCTACCACCCCAAGCACGCCCTCACCGCGGCCGATCGGATCGCCGCGCGCGTGGGCGACCTGGCGCGTCGGGTGGAGGCGCTGCAGCTGCTGGTCGAGATCGGCGACGGCCCCGAGCGCGTGGCGGGGCTGCGCTCGCTGGCCCAGCTCCACCGCGGCCCGCTCGGCCAGCCCGACGTGGCGGTCGAGCGCATGCGCGAGCTGCTGCTGCTGCGCCCCACCGATCTCGACGTCATCACCGAGCTGTGGCGGCTGCTGCGAAGCCTCGAGCGCCGAGACGAGGCCACCGCGGTGCTCCTGGCCGGCGTGGCCCACCATCGGGCCTGGCTGCGCTCGGCGGGCCTGAGCGATCCGTACGCAGCTCCCTCGGCGGGTCCTTCAGCGGAGGCTCCCGAGCGCCCGCCCGTGGCCCTCACCGGCGCTCCGGTGCAGGGCTTGCTCCACCTGTTCGAGGCCATGGGCGAGCACGACGGGGTCTACCTCGCGGCCACCGTGCTCGACGTGATCGCCCCCGAGCGCCTCGGCGATGGGCATCACCCCGACGTGCTGGTCACCGAACCCTGGCCGCTGCCGGAAGCGCAGGAGGGTCGGCCGTTCGACGGCCTGGTCGGCGACCTGCCCGTACCGGCGGCGCTCGATCTGCTGCGCGAGGGCGTGTTCTACCTGACCGAGATCCCCGAGGCCGAGCCTCCGCCGGTGACGCTCGACCCCCAGCGCGCCCTGCCCGGCAACAACCCCGTGGTCCTGGTCACCCGCGCCCTGGCCGAAGCCATGGGCATGCCCGTGCCGAGGATCTACGTCGACCCGTCCGGCGAGGACGAGGTGCGCGCCTACCTCGGCAGCACGCCCTCGTTGGTGGTGGGCCGACGGATCAACACCACGCCGTTCGGTGCCGCCGCCCGCGACGCGATCGGCCGAGCCCTCCTGCGGCTGTCCACCGGCGGCGATGCGCTCCACTTCGAGCTCCCTCCCGAGCGGCTGCTCGCGCTCTTGCTCGCCCTCGCCGCCACCGCGGGCGCGGAGCCCCCCGTCCCGCCCGAGCACGACGAGGAGTACTTCGCCCTGGTGCTCGACGCGCTCTCCGAGGGCTCGGTCACCGACATCGCCGAGCTCGCCAATGCCTTCTGCGACGGCATCGACGGCTTCGATCCCGCACAGCTGCTCGAGACCCTGCGGGTGGCCGAGGACCGAGCCGGGACCGTGTGCGCCGCCGATCCCCGCCCGCGGCTGCGCGAGCTGGCCGAGCAGGGCCTGATCGCACAGCCCCGCGGCACCGCGGTGGTGGGCTACCTGCTCTCCGATGATCACCTCACCCTGCGCCACAACCTCGGCTACCTGACCGAGGTGGCCACTCCCATTCGCCGCGACGAGGAGCCTTCCGCGTGAGCCACGGGGACCAGGACGGTGATCTGGAGATCGAGCTCGTCGAGGAGCTCGATCTCGTGGACTTCGAGGAGAGCAGCGGCCTGCTCGACCTCACCGATCTCGTCGAGGAAGCCCCCGACGATCTGGGCGAGGGCGGCGAGGCCCCGCCACGCCTGGTGGACGACCAGGGCAGCCTGTGGCCGGCTCACTCGGGGCTGCACTCGACCATGCTGTCGACCGCAGGCCCCACCAGCGGGGCCGAGGCGTGGCTGATGCTGGTCGAGGAGCTCGCCGAGGAGAGCCGCCTGACCGAGGACGAGGGCCTGCGCGGCGCCATGCAGTGCGAGGCCGGTCGGATCCTCATCGATCGCCTGGGCCGCAAGGAAGAAGGCGAGCTGCTGCTCGCACGCAGCGGCTCGCCGATCGCCGAGGTGCTGCGCGCCCAGGTCGAGGGCGGGCTGTCCAGCCTCGCGGCCGAGCTGGCCGCGCTCGAGCAGGCCGGCCGCGACACCACCAACGACGACGACGAGCGCGCCGCCTCGTGGATCGAATTCGGCCAGCTGTGCGAGGAGCGAACCTCCAACCTGCGCCGCGCCTACGAGGCCTATCGCGAGGCGCTGCGGCTGTCGCCCCATCATCCCATCGCGCTGGGCCTCGCCACCGATGCCGCCACCTTCCTCGGCGATCCCGTCGCTGGCCAGAAGCTGCTGCGCGAGCTCATCCCGCAGGTCTCCTCGTCGCGCATGCGCGCCGCGCTGCTGCTCGACCTGGCCGAGCTCACCGAGGACCCCGACGAGCGCCTCATCGTGCTCGAGCAGGCCCACCAGGCCGAGCCCCGCGAAGAGACCGCGCTGCGCCGGCTGTCACGCGCGCTGTCGGCCTCGGGCGATCACGAGACCCTGGGACAGCTCTATCGCGAGCTGGCCGCCGTCGCCGAGGACCCGATCTCGGCCAGCACCGCGCTGCACCTCGCGTTCCTCTCGCTCGCCCGCTCGGACGACTCGGTCGACGAGCTGGTGCTCGAGCTGGCCAACCGCGCCGACGACAGCGACGACGGTGCCGCCGTGCTCGCGCCGCTGGCCGAGGTCGCCCTTCACGTCGAGCAACGGATCGCCGCGGGTGAGGACCCCAAGGGGCTGCCCGAGAACCTGGGCGTGCTCGAGCGGCTGTCGCGGAGCCTCGACGATCCGCGCGAGCAAGCGCTGGTCCGCGAGCAGCTCGCCCGCATCCGCCTGCAGCAGCTGCGCGCCGACGACCAGCCCTCCGACTCCCCCTCCCCCGGCGACACCTCCACCGGGCTGCGCAAGCTCTCCGAGGACCGCGCATCGCTGTGCGAGCGGCTCGAGGCGGATCTGCGCTTTTGCCTGGTCCATCTGCCCGAGCACCGCTGGGTCTGCGAGGCACTGGCGGAGGTGCTCGACTACCAGCACAACCTCCCCGCGCTGGTCCTCCACCTCGAAGAGTGGGCGCGTACCCAGTCGGCCGGCCCCGGCCGCGCCACCATCTTGCTGCGCCTGGGGCGGGTCCACGAGCACTCGCGACGCGACCTGCCGCGCGCGGCCGAGATCTACGAGCTGGCCGTCGCCGAGGATCCCGACAACCCCGACTGCCTGCGCGCGCTGGGGGGGATCTACGAGAAGATGCGCCGCTGGCCCCAGGCGGTGGCCAACCTGCGCCGTCAGATCGACGAGACCCACGACGAGTACGAGCGCCTGGCCGCACTGCGCCGCCTGGCCACCATGGCCGAGCACGAGCTCGGCGACGTCGATCTCTCCATCGCCTCGCTCGAGAAGGTCGCCCGCGACGACCCCGAGGACATCCTCGCGCTCTATCAGCTGGCCAAGCTCAGCCGCGCCCATCGCCGACCCGCCGTGCTCATCACCGCGCTGCAGCTGCTGGTCGATCGCGTGCAGGACGAGATCGCTCGCACCGCCGCGCTGGTCGAGCTCGGTGAGGTGCTGGAGCTGCACCTCAAGAAGCGCCGCGACGCTCGCGACTGCTACGAGCGGGCACTCCAGCTCACGCCGGGCTACACCCCGGCTCTGCGCGCGCTCGCCCGCCTCTATCGCGACAACGGCGAGCTGCCGTCGCTGGTCGAGCTGTTCTCGCCCACCAAGGACCCGATCACCGATCCGGCCGTGCTCGCCTACAAGGCCGGCCGGATCTACTTCGAGGAGGTCGGCGACGTCGACAAGGGCATCGAGAAGCTCGAGGAGGCCTACCAGACCAACCCCGACCTGGCCCCCGCCCGCGAGCTGCTGCTGCAGCTGCTGACCGCGCGCCACCGCATCGAGGAGGCCTACGACCTGCTTCGCGCCCAGGACCTGCCCAACAGCGCCCCGTTGCAGGCCGACCACCACTACCGGCTGGGGCTGCTCGCCGAGGCCATCGCGCGCCAGCACCACCGCGAGACCGGCATCCGCCCCGGCGCCGGCAAGGACGGCCTGCACCCGGCCAACGACGCCGCGCTCCAGCACTACCGCGCCGCGCTCGCGGCCCAGCCCGATCACGGGCTGGCGTTCGAGCGCTCGCGACGGCTGCTCGTGGCCCACCACGACGTCGACAACCTCGTGCGCCTGGTCGAGGCCCTGCTCGAGAACGGGGGCGACGACGCCATCGCCGTGCACCTGGTCCAGCTCGCTCGCATGGCGCTCGGCACCAGCGAGGGCATCCCCGCCGCCCGTCGGTCCTACGAGGACGCCATGCAGGCCGCCCCCGACGACGCGCTGGTGCGGCGGCAGCTCGAGAGCATGCTGCGGCTGGTCGGCGACCACAAGTCGCTGCCCGCCCTCTACTTGCGCACCGCTCGACACAGCGACGACACCCACCTCAAGGCCACCCTGCTGGTCGAGGCCGCCGAGCTGCTGCTCACCACCGGCGCCCGCGAGGACCACGATCTCGCCGGCAAGGCGATCCTCGAGGCACTCCACGAGGATCCCGGCAATCCCTACGCCGTGCGCCACCTCGAGCGGCTGCTCAGCGAGCCCGAGTCGCCGTTCGTCATCAAGGACGCCGTGTCCGCCCGCGCGGTGCGGGCCCAGTCCGATGCCGAGCGCGCGATCTTCTACGTCGAGAGCGCCGAGCTGCTCGAGCGCGTGGGCGCATGGGGCCAGGCACGCCGCGCCTACCTCGCCGCCAAGGGCGCCCTCCCCGACCTCGCGCCCGCCGACCTCGGTCTTGCGCGCACCGCCAGCGACAAGCGTCGCAGCACCACCGCCGTTCGGGCCCCCACCTCGATCCACGTGCTGGTCGCCGAGGCCCGCGATGCCATGGTCCGCGCGGCGCGAGGCGATGCCACCGCCCGCGAGCGCGCACTCAAGATCATCGCCGAGATCCTGCAGCGCGACACCCAGAACCGCGACGCGATCGCGCTGGCCCGCACCCTCGCCGGCCAGGCGGGCGACGCCGGCCCCGTCATCGAGCTGCTCACCACCGCCTTCCCCCGCCTCACCGACCCCGACCTCCGCTACGAGCTCGCGCTGTTCCTCGGCGAGCACGCCGTGGCCCAGGACGTGGCCGTGCGCTACTACGACGCCGCCGCCAAGGCCAAGCCCGACGGTCGCCGCGCCCTGCGGGGCCTGGTCAACGCCTACCGCAAGATGGGCGACGACCGCCGCGCGGCCGAGGCCACCGAGCGCCTCTTGCAGCTGTTCGATCCCACCGAGCCGTCCGCGATCGACCTGCGCATGGGCATCGCCTCGTTCCTGGCCGCCGACCCGCAGACGCTGCCCCGCGCCATCGATCACGCGCGCATCGTCTTGCAAGCCCGCGGCGACGACCCGCGCGCGCTCTTGCTCATGTCCGACCTGCTGCAGCGCGCCGACCGGCGTCCCGAGGCCGCCGAGCTGCTCGACCGACTCGCCGCCCGCGAGCGCAACCGCGATCGCCTGCACGACATCTACCTGCGCAAGGCCAAGCTCCTGGCCGACGTACCCGGGGCCGAGGCCGCCGGCCTCGAGGCGGTCGAGCGCGCCGCCGCCATCAACCCGGGCAACCGCGAGACGATCTCGCTGCTCGTCGATCAGCTCAACCGCACCGGTCAGAGCGCCCGCGTCGCCGCCTATCTCCAGCCCATCCGCAACGCGCTCGTCGCCAACGTCAGCCGCGGCGCGGTCTCGCTGCGCGACCTGGGCCTGCTCGCCACGGTCTCGCGCCGGGCCCAGCCCGACCTCGCCCGCATGGCCAGCGACCTGCTCCAGGCGATGGAGCCCTCGCCCACCACGATCGCGATCGATCCATCCCGGGCCGCCACCCGCTCTGGTCTGCGCCGCGTGCTCGAGACCGCGTCGCTGCGCGTGGCGCTCTACTCCGCCGGCGAGCCCCCGCTGCTGCACAGCCTGCTGCAGTCGCTCGACTCCGTGGTGGCCCGGCTCTCGCGCGAGTTCCCCGTCGTCAACAACACCGACGCCGTGCCCATCCCCCCCAGTGCCGATGTGGCTCGCCTCACCGCCTTTGCCGAGCGCTGCGCCGCGCTGGTCGGCGCGGCTCCCCCCAAGCTCGGCGCCACCGCGTCCCCCGGTGCGGTCGTCTACCTCGCCGAGCCCGTGCCCACGCTTCGCCTCGGCACGGGCCTGTGGCAGCAGGGCGATGCCGCCGCGCTCGAGGGCCTGGTGGCCATGGCCATGGCTCGCTTCTGCCTCGGGGCCCCACGAGCCCGCGCGCTCTCGCCGATGGCCATGGATCTGCTGCTCGCCGCCGCGTTCGAGGCCGTCGGCGTGTTCAACCCGATGACCGCCGACCCCGACCCCCGACGGCTCAAGGAGCTCGCCGGGCACCTCGCCAAGGCGCTACCGCCTCGACAGCGACGCGCGCTCGAGCGCCAGTGCCAGGGTCTGGCCAACCATGCCTTCGACGCGACCTCGCGCGCGATCCAGAGCACCGACCTGCACGTCGCCGCCTTGCTCACCGGCACCCCGGGCTCGGTGCTCTCCGCCGCCTGCCTGCTCGACGGCAGCAGCGCCGGCGGCCTCAAGCAGCGGATCAACCGCTCGCGCACCGCCCAGGAGCTACTGGCCCACCTGCTCGGCGACCCCTTCCTCGCCGCTCAGACCACCGCCCTCCAGGACGACGAGTAGGGGCAAGGCTGCGGGGCGAGCAGTGTAGAGCGCCCCACTACCCGCCAACAAAGCCCCCCTCTGGGGGGCAAGCTGGCTGCACCACCAGCCCCAAGCCGGCTGCGGGGCGAGCAGTGTAGAGCGCCCCCACTACCCGCCAATAAAGCCCCCCTCTGGGGGGCAAGCTGGCTGCACCGTCAGCTCCAAGCCGGCTGCGGGGGGCTTCATGAGCCACCCATGCCGCCCTGCTGCTGGACCACCCGCAGCAGGCTCGCGACCTGGAAGCCGAGCAAGCGCGGCACCCACGGCAGCGTCTCCGGGGCCTCGTTCGATCGCAGCTCGTTGGCCGCGTCATGGGCCAACCGCGCGAGCGCGCCCTTGCCCTCGACCCACAGGCCCACCGCCGTGTCCTCGAGCGCATTGGCCAGGGTCGTGCGCAGCCCCTCGCGAATTCCATCCTGCCCCTCGAGGGCCTGGCGCATCAGCTCGGTGCGAGCGTCGTCGTCGGTGGGCTGCGGCTTGTCGCCGTGGATCTCGGCCGCGCGCTGCAGCACCGGCTCGAGGTCGACCAACGGCGGCCATAGCTGCACCGAGGCACCCGTCAGCAGCTCGTCGATCTTGCCGCCCTCGAACGCCGGCTCGCCGGCGAGCGACTCGCCCAGGAACTGCGCCGTCGGCCGCTGCGACGGTGCGTCACCCAGCCGCGGCAGCGCCTCGTCGAGCGCTCGCGGCACCGAGAAGCCCTTGGCCAGGGTGTTGCCGCGCGCCCACACGATGCGCGCACGCAGCCAGTCCACCGGCACCTGGCGCCCCTCGTGCTGGCGCTGCCAGTCACGCTCCAGCCGGCCGCGCTGTCCGTCGGTCTGCTGGTAGGCCCCGAACTCCAGCACGCGATCCTCGGGGCTGAGCGCCCCCACGTACAGGCGGGCCCCGCTGTGCTCCTGCGGCAGGCTCAGCATGAAGCGCAGCGCCCCCGCCAGGCTGCGGGTGTCGACCGTGGCCAGCGACTCGAGCGAGCCGCGAAGCTCGGCCTGCACGTTGCCCGCGCTCCAGCTCCGCGACGGACCCTCGGGGATCGCCACGCCACGGCTCTCGAGCGTGTGCAGGGCCTTGCGGACCGCCTTGCGGACCTTCTTGTCCGCATGATCGCGCAGGTCCACCAGGGCTTGGGCATCGCGCTGCGACAGCAGCGTGGGAATCGAGTCGAGCACACCTTGGGGATCGCTGGCCATCGTCGTCAGGACCTCGTCGCCGAAGAGGCGGCGGGCTTACTACATCCCCTGATCCATCGCAAACGTCGGTCGCAGGTTGGCGCCCGTCCCCCAGCGCGCTCGCTTCCACTGGTCCTCGTGCCCGGTCTGCCAGCGCAGCGCAGTGCGCAACATCCGCAGCGCCACCCCACCCTCGGCCCGCAGGTCGTGGTGCTCGCCGGGATCGGCCCGAAGGTCGTAGAGCTGCTCGTCGAGCCCCGCGCCGAGCAACAGCTTGTGGTCGCCCACGATCGCCGCCCGGCTGCCGTCGCCCAGGTACGCCAGCACCAGGCGAGGCGGAGGCTGGGGATCGTCGATCACCGGCACCAGGCTCTCGCCCTGCCAACCATCCGGCGCCGGTGCCCCCACCAGGTCGGCCAGCGTCGGCCCCAGATCCAGCAGATCCACCGGGGTCGACACCTTGCCGGGCGCGAGCAACGTGGGCGCTCGGACGATCAGCGGCACCCGAATGCTCTCCTCGCGAAGGTTGCGACCGTGTCCTGCGCTCCCGTGCTCGAAGAACTCCTCGCCGTGGATCCCCATCACCACCACGATCGCATCGTCGAGCCGCCCCGCCTCGCGCAGCGCCGTGAGCAGCTCGTCGACCGCCCGATCCACCACCTGCAGCTCGCCCCGATAGAGCCGTCGCACGTAGCGGAGCTCATCGGCCGAGGGCTCGTGCTTGCCCGTGTACACGCGCCCCACCCAGATGTGGGTCAGGTGTGGCAGCGGAGCTCCGAGCGGGGCCTGCAGCTCACCGAGCAGCTCGCGTGGCGGCTCGTAGGGCGCCTGTGGATCGTCCACGTCGATGTAGAGGAACCAGCGCTCGGAGTGGCGCTGTACCAGCGACAACGCGCGCCGCGTCACCCCGACCGCGTCGTCCTCCTCCTCGTTGCCGATCGCCTGACGCAGATCGAAGCCCTGCGCCAGCCCGCGCTCCTCGCCCACGTAGGGGTTGGCCGTGACCAGCGCGCGCAGGTAGCCCGCGCGCGCGAGCACCTCCGGCAGCATCACCTGGCCATCGGCCACGAACGTCCCGCGCACGGTCAGGTGCACCGGCGGCGCCACCGACGACAGCCACGCGGCGTGACTGGGCACCGCCGCGGATCCCATCGCATAGGCCCGCTCGAACACCATCGATTCCCGTCGCAGCGCCTCGATCGCCTCGAGCGACGGACGGCGCCCCGGATCGAAGAACGCATCGGCTCGCGCGCCCTCGATCGCCAGCACCACGATGTCACGCGGGGCGCGGGGGCGCTGATCCAGCGGCAGGGTTCGATGCGCCACGAGCTCCGCCGCCCGCAGCACCGCCCCGCTGTCGCCTCTCGATCCACGCGCACGGATCTCGAGCCGCGTCGGCACGCCCCCCCATGCGGTCAGATCGAGCTCGCGACGCTCCCCGGCCGGCCGCAGCGGCTCCTCCCACAGCACCGTCGGCGGTCGCCCTTCTCGGTGATCGGCATCCGAGCTCGCCGTGACCAGCAGCGCTCCCTGCCCTCGCACGTCGAGCAGCAGCTTGCCGCGACGCGGCGGCACCACGTAGTACGCCAGTCCGGTCCCCGCCGTCAGCTCCAGCGTGGCCCCTCCATCGGGCTGCGGCTCCACGCCAAACGGGGCCACGTGCTCACCCTCGGGCTGCAACCCGGTGATGCGCTCATGACGACCCAGCTCCACCAGCGACACCGCGGCCGCCGCCGGCCCCCCCGCATGCTCACCCACGTGCCGAAAGTGCAGCCGCAAGCGGTTGTCCCCCGGGTGGATCCGGTCGGCCGGCAGCGACAGCGTGCGCCGCTGCCACCCCTCGGACAGCCGCAGGTGCGCCAAGGGCTGCTCCTCCCACAGCACCGTCACCGACTGCCCTTCCACCAGCGGACACAGCTCGATCGCCAGAGCCAGCCCCGCATGCTCGTCCGTGTCGGGATTGAGCGCCGGAGACAGCTCGCCATCGATGGGAACGTCGATCGACACCGTGCGCGCCCGCACCACCCCGGCCATGCGCTCCTGCACCTCCACGCCCTGCTGCCACTCCGCGTTCTGCCCCAGCGCAAAGTGCTTGCTGGCGCTGCGCCGAGCCAGGTCGATGTAGACCGCGTCCTCGCGGATCACCACCGCGCTCGGCCGCTGTGCGATGAGGTCCAGCCAGCGATCGGTACTCTCCACGCGGGCCACCGGAGCCACCAGGTGCGGAGGCTCGGGCTCGGGGCTCGGTCGCTGCGCCATCGTCGACCCGTCGTCTCCACACCCGCTCCCGAGCCCGAGACCCAGGACCGCCGCCAACAAGAGCCACCGCGCGCCTCGGCCTCGGTTCACGCGTCCAGTCCCTCTGCGCGGCGCCGTACTCGGCCGCGTACCGCCCACGCCCACAGTCCCAGGGCCCCCGAGATCGCCAGCCATCCGGCGGCTTGGTGCAGCCACGGCCAAAGTCCCGCCCGTAGCGAGGCCTCCACCCAGGCCAGCACCCCCAGCACCCCCAGCACCCCCACCGCCACCACGCCTCCGCCCTGCTGTGGTGAGCGCCGGTGATCGAAGATCATGAGCACCGTGCACAACGTGATGATCCCGGCGCCGAGCGCCATCGAGGCATCGGGCAGCCCTCGGGCCAGCGTCACCACCCCGTGCCCCAGCGGACCCTCGCGCCACGTCTGCACCAGCGATGGGCGCACGAAGGGAAGCGGCCATGGCAGCGCCAGCAGCAGCAGTTGCGCCAGGGTGCCGGCCAGCAGCAGGCCCCCCGTCACACGTCGCCGCAACCCCGCCCAGCCAGCACCGGCGAGCGCCGACAGCAGCACCACCCACGGCGCCGGCCCAGCCCACAGCGGCTCGGGTGCCCGCAGGCTCCATCCCTGGCGCCACAGCTGGCATCGCACTCCATAGGTGCGCGCATGCTCGATCACCTCCACGCGCAGCAGATGCGGCTCACCGAGGGTCAGCACGTCGTCGGCCCGCACCGCGGCCTCCGCCTCCTCCCTGATCCACGACGGGCCCCCCTCCTGCACCACCATCACCGGCAGCGATGGCTGCCCCTCGTACGAGCCCGACTCGACCTTCAGGCCCGCCAGCGCATCGACCCGCTCGAGATCACGGGCGATCACCGAGCGCAGCACCCCGCGATCCACTGCGTCCCAGTCGGTCCACAGTAGCCCCACCAACGCCATCAAGAGCGCCATCAAGGCGACTCCCGCGCGTCGCGGGGGCATGCTCGGGTGCTCCAACGAGGACATCGGCTCGCTGGTTTGTATCGCGGATCTTCGCTCGGCCGGTAGGCGGCCGGCGCAGCGCGCCGGCTCCCCCGCTCGACGGTCCAGCCGATTCAGAGGCCGAGCGGATCGGGCGGCAAGGTGAACACCACCGTCAGCTGGTCCTCCGGCGTCGCCAGCAGGACCGCCTCCCGCACCCGTGCGACCGCGGGATCTCCCGCGTCCCCCGGCTCGATCACCGCCAGATCCTCCAGCAACAGCTCCAGCAGCGCCTTGCGCATGGCGGGCTCGGCCATCTCCAGGAGCACCGTCGCCGCCTGGGCCCGAGCCCGCGGCGAACCATACGCGGCTAGCCCGATCGCCATGCGCCAGCGCAGGGTGAACGTACGGCTGTGGCGGGCCACCGCCAGCCGCAGCGCCTCCATGTGCGCGGGGTCGACGAACGCCTCCGTCCCTGGCGCCAGCTCGTTGCGCCGCCGTAGCGTCACCAGGATCGTCTGCGCCGCCAGGTCCATCGGCCCCACGTCATCCGGCCCCAGCGCCGGCGGGCTCCCACTGGCCAGCCCCACCCACGCCCGCCCGATCGCATGGGCCTGCTCGAGTTCGGGGCTCGGCCACAGCGCGGGAGCCAGGCGCTGGCGTGCGTCGGCATCGACCCACGGCTGCTCGGCCAACGCACGGGCCAGCTGCTCCCGTACCGCGAAGCGCCGCGCCGGCTCGACCCGCGCGACGAGGTCCGCAACGTGAGCAGCGGGCTCGTCGGCTCCCGCCGCCGTCTCCCGCATGCTCCATCCCCGATCGATCCCCGCCAGCCCCACCAGCACCAACGCCTGCTCGAGCGCAGGGTCGTGGAGCCCCGGGGTATGCATCAACGCCTCTCGCAGGCCTCGCAGGCTCAGCTCGCGCTGGCCGGTCGCGTGCGCATGCCGGGCCAGATCACGCCAGGTACGGGCCGGCTCTTGCGAAGCCGCCCCCGCGGCGGTGGCGAGCAGCGAAGCTTGCTGCTCGCGTCCCGCCACCATGGCCAGCGCCGCGTGCACGGTCAGCGCCCGGGGGGCCTCCAGGGTCGCCTCGTGCGCGAGGACCTCGGCCAACGCATCGGCGCTGGCCACGAACCCATGCTCCCGCATCAGCGGCACCACGTAGCGCCCCGCGCAGCCGAGCCCCACGTCGGACTCGATCGCTCGACGCAGCAGGACCGCCCGCCTTGGGTCCTGCGCCCCATCGAGCATCGTCTTCAGCGCTTCGGACAGCGGCCCCGTGGCATCCGGTGCGAGCAGCTCTCCGAGCGTGGGACAGGCATCGATCGGCGCACCAGGCCGCTCGTGATGCTGCGACACCGCGACCTGCTCCGCCTCGTGCTCGACCACCCACGCCTCACCCAGGGTGCGCTCGACCAGCTCGCGATCCGCATCGTCCTGGCACGCCCCCCCGCAAAATGCCGCAGCAAGACGCAGGGCGGTGCCCGCCGCCGCCACCACGCGCTGCGACTGCGGCCCCGTGCTCACGCTCGCCACCGCCCACGCCTGCCATGGGCGCCCGTGGGCGAGGTGCCACGCCGCCTCGTCGGCCACGCGCGCGTCGGCCTGCAACGTTCCGCGCGCCAGCGCCCGTGCGCCCACGTACCGCTGGATCTCGAGCCCACGCTCCCCTTGTCCGGCCGCCGTCCGCAATCGACCCTCGAGCAGCAACGCCCCGAGGTTCTGGGGCGTCGGCTCGACCCGCGAGGTCCAGTGCTCCGGCGCCGTCACGCCCTCCACCTCCTCGACCGTCGGCGATGCCTCGAGCGCCGGCGACGGAGACGATGGCTCGCTCTGCGTCGTGGCCGGCTCGCTCGGGCCGGCCGCTTCGCTCGGCGCCGCGACCGGAGCCCGCCGGGGTCGCCACTGACTGCTCAGCGCCAGCTCGGCCCCCGTCACGTCGCCGGCCCACGCCAGCACCCGCCACCCCTGCTCACCGGCCGCCTCGGTCGCGCGAGCGAGCCACACATCGAGCTCGCCGGGTCCGGTTCGCGACCGCAGCGTGACCGGGACATCGGACATCACCGCCGCCAGCCGAAGCTGCGCATAGGCGGTCAGGTCCGCATCGCTGCTCATGACCGCGGGCGCCAGATCGGTCCAGCGCTGCTCCCCCACGAGGCCACGGACCTCGTCGTCGGTCATCAACGCCTCTCCCGCCCGACCACGAGCATCCGCCACGAGGATGGCGGCCACGTCCTCGGCGGGCAGCTGCACCCCTTGACGGGCAGCCTCGTCTCGCAGCGCCTCCGGCCCCTCCTTGCGAGCCCGCTCGAGCGCCGCCTGCCGAGCCTGGCGCCGAGCCTGCCCATCCGCCTCCTCACACCCATCGCCGCACTGGGAGCGTGCCACCCTGGCATCGACCTCGCCTTGCGCCGAAGCATCCACGAGCGCCCGCAAGCGCTGCAGCTCCGCCACCGCCGCTGGCTCGGTCGGCTCGCCACAGATGATCCGAGCCCGCTCGAGGTCGCGCTCGGCCGCGAGCCCGGCCCCCTCGGCCGCCCAGACCGCGGCGCGGCGTCGTAGCAGCGGGCACACGTCCGCCCGTCCTCGCAGCGAGTCTTGCTGAAGATCGACCGCCCGCGCGTAGTGGGAGGCGGCAATGCCATCGAGTCCGAGCGTGCGCTCGAGGTCGGCAAGCGCCACCAACGAGCGCAGATCACCACCGTGTCGAAAATCGGCCAGCAGCACGCCGCGGGCCTGCTCGTGGCGTCCCCGCTCGGACAGCGCGGTGGCAAGGCTCCGCGCGGCTCGTCCCCGAGGAGGGCTGCGCATGGCCTCGGCCTTGGCGATCGCCTCGTCGTACTCGCCCTTCTTGGTCAGCCGTACGACTGCACCGCCACACCCGGCCGTGGCGAGCAGCACGGCGGCTGCGAGCACGCTCGCCCGCCACGACCGTCCTACGGACGCGCTCGCGCGCGAGGCTACGGAGTCGTGGCCTCGCACTCGACCGGCTCCTCTTCCGAGACCTCGTCCATCAGGCGCTGTAGCAGGGCAGCATCGTCCCTCCGCAGGCTCGCGCGACCCTGCTGCACGATGCACAGGTGTGGCACCGCCGGCTCGGGATCTCCCAGGAACACGTAGGCTTCGGCCAGGCGAAGGTGATTGAGCAGCTCCTGTGGCTGCTCCTTGGCCAGGGTCTCGAGCATGGACAGGCCTTCTTCCGAGTCGCCGTGCTCGAGCAGTCGCGGCGGTGCCATCACCCACAGCGAGCCGAGCATGCGAGACGCCGCGCGGGCTCGAAACTCCGGATCTCGCTCGATGCTCTCGAGGGCGAAGCCCTCGGCCTCCCCAACCAGCTTGCCCGCCTTCACTCCACGCAGCTCGGCCACGCGTCCTGCCACCGCGGCCCGGGCGAACGCGTAGCCGGCCGAGCCATCATCGGAGAGCGCTCGGACCTGCTCCAGCGCTCGCACCCGATCGTCCTCGGTGCCCGTGCCCTGCTCGATCAGCGCCTCGAGCTCGTCGGAGAGCTCGAGCGCGCTGCGCTGGGGAGCGGTGGTCTCATCGGGGACGACGTCGGCCTCGGCCGGTGGGCGACAGCCCAGCGCGACGAGCAGGACCAGCCAGATGGGACGTGGCATCGGCGAAGGCATAACACGGTCGCGCCCGACGACGCGACGCGGGTCTTCGGGGTCAGCCGTCGTAGGCGGTCTGCTGGGCCGCGAACGCATCGGTCTCGACCCGCCGCGGCGCCTTGAGCCCGGCGGCGTCGCACACGTCCTTTCCGTTGCCCTCGCAGATCGCTTCGATGGTGCCCTTGAAGCTCTCGACCTGCTTGGCCGCCGCCGAACCGAACGACACGACCACGATGGCCGGCAACTTCTCCGAGCCCCACACCGGATGGAGCATCGCGCCGCCATCGATCTTGCTCATGGCCACGACCTGCGCATCGTCGACGAGAGCACAGGCCGCCTCACCGTCGATCACCGCCTTGAGGGTCTGCACCGGACGCTTGGTCTCCACGACGGTGAAGTCGGAGAGATCGAAGGCATCACCGGAGACCACGGCATCGATGAAGCGAGGATCGCCGGTGTGGTTGGTGGCCAGCGCCTGCCCCCTGCACTCGTCGAGGGTGAAGTGCTCCTTGCTGACCACGAAGTACTGGGCACCGCCGGTGGCCGTGGCATCGGCCACCGCGAGCGGCTGGAGCTCCTGGGCCTTGCGCAGGCCGAGGTAGGCGCCAAAGCTCAGGAAACCGAACGACGGCTTGCTCTCCTTGATGAAGGTCTTGGCCTTGCTGCGCTTGGTGAAGTACTTGCCGACCACGGTCGACCAGTCATTGGCGCGCCCGATGGCTTCCATCAACGAGTCCACGTACCCCTGGGCCGCGCTCGTGGAGCCGGTACCGTTCTCGCTGATCACTGCGATGCTCACGGGCTCTTCGAAGACGGCGGCGTGAGCGGTGGGCATGGCGATGGAGGCGAGCGCAGTGGCACAGACCAACGAACCAAGGAGGGTGTGGGATAGCGCAGGAGCTGCCATGGGGAACCTCGGGCGCCCTTAGACGGGCCCGCTCGCGCAGTATGCAACGAGGGGGGCAAAGGCCCAGATTGGAGGCCGTGTCCTGGAGCACACCCACCGCCCCGGGGTCTTGAGCAACGTCACATGCATCCCGCCGCGGCGCGTGGCTGCTCCCTCGATGAGGTGCGCTCTCTACGCGGCGCTACGGGAGCGCGTGAGCACGAACATGGTCAGCGCCGCACCACCCAGGATGGCGACCACCAGGGCCGACGTCCCGAGCTCCGATCCCCACGACAACACGCTATGAGCCTGCTCGGCCCAGCGCGCGGTGGACTCCGGAACCATGGTGAGCACGATGTACGCGAGCACGCCCGCGACCGCGTGGAACGTGCCCAGCAACATCGCGCGCTGGAGCGGCGGTAGACGAGTTCCCGTTCGCGGGCTCGGCAGCGACCCCACCACGCGGGCGGTGAAGAAGGGATCGAAGGAAGGCGTGGCATCTTGCGACGACGACCACAGCGCGAGCTCGCCTTCGACGTACTCCGCAAGTGCGGCCCGGCACTGCGGATGCTGCTCGACCAGCGCACGCGCCTCCTGTGGCAGCCACTGGTCTCCCCATGGATCCTCGCGTAGCTGAGCCGACGAGATCTCGAGCTCGGCCAGGATCGCGTCGAGGCGCTCGAGCGCAGCATCGTCGTTCACGGCAGCGCTCCTCCCATGTGCTGCCGTAGCAAACGCTTGGCGCGATGTAGATGGGTCTTCACCGTGCCGAGCGGGAGATCGAGGATCTCGGCGATCTCCGGATAGGACACTTCTTGGAGGTAGTAGAGCACGATCACCGCCCGATAGCGCTCGGGCAGCTCGTCGATCGCGGCCTGGAGATCGCGACGCAGATCGGCACGAGGGGCACTGAGCGCATCATCGGGCGCGGCCGCTCGCACGTCGTAGTCCTCGGGCAGCGCGGCGAACGAGCGAGTCCGGGTGCGGTGGTTCAGGTAGACGTTGTAGCCGATGCGATAGACCCAAGTGCCGAAGCTCGAGCGCCCCTCGAACGCCGGAAGACCTCGATAGGCGCGAAGGAACACCTCCTGCGCCAGATCATCGGCGAGGCTCCGATCGGCACACAGGCGCAGCAACAGCGCCCGGACCTTGGACTGATGACGACGGACCAGCTCGGCGAAGGCGACGCGATCGCCTCGACCGGCCCGCAGCACGAGCGTGGGCTCGGCGACGGCATCGAGCTCGAGCGGCTCGCGGCCGGTGAGCAGGCCGGGCTCGAGGATGGACAGGGTGTCACTCGAAGCGTTGGTCATCACCGCACCTCCCTGGGATCCGGCCGGGCATCCTTGCGCGACGGTTCGTGGGCCTCGGCGGTGGCCAGTCGGTAGCTGACGAGGTAGCCGATGCCGATGAACGCGGGGACGAGACCGCCGGCCGCCATGCCCCGGTCGCCGAGCATCATGCCGGCCACGAGCAAGCCCAGGCCCGCGAACACGAGCACGACGCCCTTGCGGAGGTCACGGCGTGCGGGCGCGGTGAACATTCCATCGGGTGGCTCGAAGCCTCGCTCGATCAGGTGGCGCGCCACCTCGAGCCGGCGCTGCTCGGTGGCCAGGCGCATGCGTCCGATGGCGATCACGACCACCGCGGCCAGGCCCAGGAAGGCAAAGCCCACCCCGCGTAGATCGTGGCACTCGACCGAGTCGCCCGCGCGATGCGGGTCGAGACCGAGGATCCCGCCGAGGGAGGACAAGCCGTCCACGCACATGTCGCCGCCGTGGATGATCGCGCGGGCGAAGCCGTCGACGATGCCCATCACCTCGGTGCCGAGTCCGAAGCTCCCGCCGAGCCCCAGGGGAGCGGCATGGGCCTGCGGCACGAATGCCAGGAACGCCAACAACGAGGCGGCAAGGCCGCCGACGACGGAAACGGGGATTCGTGCGGATGTCATGGGCAGGCAGGGAGCCGAGGCGTCGGCCCTAGGTATACGGGGTGCGCGCGGACAACGCTTCGACCCCGTGGTCATTCCCCCTGTTTCGCCGAGGACTCGCCGTGGGTTGCCGCGGGAATCCCGCGGTCATCCTGCCTGCGCAGGACTCGCAGGACCAGCTGGCTCGCCTGCCACGTCAGCCAGGCCGCCATGCCATAGGCCTCCACGGCCAGAATGATGATGAAGGGATCGTAGGGGGAGCGGAAGCGAACCCCGCCGAGGATGAGCGCGGCAATGGCAACGATCGCCCACAGGTGAAGCGCCACGATCGTCAGACCGCTTGCCCGGTTTCGTTGCCAGGCCGCGATCGCGGCGAGCGCTTGCTTGGCGGCTGCGGCAAGCCCGTCCCATGCGCGACGCCTCGTGCGACGTGGGACGAACACCCGGACCACGACATACGACAAGGGCCGCAGCACGAAGGACCACAACGCCCACAGGAACGGGTGAGCGAGCACCACCAGGAACGCGACCACGAGCGCGGGCACGGCGAAGGAGTTGGTGTGGATCACCCCCCACTTGCGTGCGTGCTCCCGCCACTCGCCCTTGCCGGAGTCGGGCCACATCACGTTGTAGCGCCAAAGCAGCAGCACGTTGACCAGGCTGTACTCGAGCTGCTTGGCCCAGCCGGTCGTCTCGATGCACCGGCGGATGTAGTCGCCGAGGATCTTCGAGTCGCCGATGTAGCCGCGATACTCGAGCTCGAGCCCGCCGTTGCGCTCGTCCTTGAGCGCGGGATCGATGCCGGGCCACACGCCGGGCATCTTGGCCTCGCGCTTGGCGAGCTGGATGAGTGGCGGTGGCCCGAAGCTGGTGCGTCGCCGGGTCGGGTTGTCGGGCAGCGCGAAGATCTTGTTGTTGTGGCAGCGCCCGAACACCTGGTTGAACTTGCCGTTCTCCGAGATGAGCCCGTAGCGATCGGTGTGGTAGTGGAACCGCCAGGCGGAGAAGCCCAGCACGAGCAGCAGCGGCACGAGGGCGTGGAGCATCAGGGCCACGCGCAGCCTGGGCAGGCGCTTGCGGGCCACCAGCCAGAACACGCCCAGCAGGCCGATGCTGGCCAGGAGCTGGGGACGAATGATCGCACCGAGGGCCGCGAGGCTCCCCGCGGCATAGGCGTCGCGCGTCCGACCGTCCTGGGCCATGCGGACCAGGAAGAAGGTCGACGACACCAGACAAAACGAGAACGGGACCTCGGACAGCGCGTAGCCACCCAGCGAGATGAGCGGGTAGTAGGCGACGAGCACCAGGCCCACGATGGGAGGCAGCGCGGGGTGGTGAGTGACGCGGCGGGCCAGCGCATAGCCGAAGCCGACGAGCAATGCACCGATGATCGCAAAGGCCACCGCGAGCGAGCGATAGTCGTCGGGGCCATCGCCGAATACGGCCTGGATCGCGTACATGAGCACGTGGGTGCCGTAGGGATAGAAGGCGTCGTACTCGCGGGGCTCCCACCACACCTCGAACAGGGATGCGCTGCGGCGCACGTAGCCCCGCATGTCCGAGTAGAGGTAGTCCTCGATGGGATGCACAACGAGGTTCCAGTGCAAGCGCACCACCAAGGCCGCGAGCATCAGCACCCACAGCCAGCGGTGCTCCCATAGACCCCGGGCCAACACCCGAGCGCCACGCGTGGCCCACTTCCTCGTCCGTTCGCTCATCGAGGCTCCGCGGCAGAGTGCCCTTGCAGCAGCCGCGGCCACAAGGCGTGGAAGGATGGACGCCACGCGACCTCGGCCACCTCGGGATCGGCTCCGGCCTCCCGCAGGGCTCGCTCGGTGGCCGCATAGGCGCGCTCGAGCACCGCGTGGGCCTCGGGGCCGTGCTCGTTCAACAACGCCCCCACGCGCGTGAGGAAGCCGCAGGGATCGTCTTGCAAGCCGTAGAAGACGGGTTGGATCTCGACCTGCTCCCACAGCCAGTGGTCGACTTCGGCCTGGACGGCGGCCGGGCTGGAACCTGCGCGCGCGGCACGACCGTACCCCCGGAGATAGGCGCAGCTGATGACGCAGCAGGCCAGCTCGTCCCAGAGCATCGCGCGCCCCGCGGCCGTGTCCAGATCGAAGGGGATGGCGGTGTAGTCGATGCCGTGGTCGTCATCGAGGCGGCCCGCTTGGACCGCGTGAACGAGCTCGTGCAGCAGGTTGGGGAGGCCTTCGGCCTGGACCAGCGCGATCGGAGTGCTGGAGGACGAGACGATGGACGGCCCGTGCAAGTCCGTGACGCCCGTGGCCACCGATGGTCTGGCGGCGCTGGGGGCAGGCGCGTCGGCGGGGCGATCCCGCGCGTTGCCGGGGGCAGCAGCCCCCGCGAGTGAGCGCACGAGGTTTTCACCCCCCTCGGCGATTTCCACCCGAGCACCCATGGCCACCAAAGCGCGGGCAGCAAACGACAGCAGGGGGCTAGCGGCGTCGGGGTGATCCGTTGGTATGATTACATTCGGCAAGCCGGCTCACCAAAATGCCACGAGCACGTCGAGGTCTCGGACCCACCGACCTGCTGCCCTGCCGATGGGGGCGCGCATGTTAGGGCAAGCC
Organism: Paraliomyxa miuraensis; assembly: GCF_026337845.1. Taxonomy (GTDB): domain Bacteria; phylum Myxococcota_A; class Polyangia; order Nannocystales; family Nannocystaceae; genus Paraliomyxa; species Paraliomyxa miuraensis. The sequence goes on from NZ_JAOVZF010000160.1 coordinate 350,564, forward strand.
AGGGCGACAGACCAATCCGAACCGCAGCCCGTCCGCCATGTCGATTCCCGACCGACTCGTGCTCGATGACATGAGCCCTCCGCCGCCGACGTCGCGGCTGGGTCGGTACGAGATTACCGGACGCATTGCGACCGGCGGCATGGCCACGGTGTACCTCGCGAGGCTCGAGGCGACGGGAGGCTTTGCCCGTGAGTTCGCCCTCAAGGTCGTGCACCCGCACCTCGTGTCGGAGACGGGCTTTCGTCAGCGATTCCATCAAGAGGCGCGGTTGGCCTCGCGGGTGCGTCATCCCAACGTGGTGGCGACGATCGATGCGGGAGAGGACAAGGGATACTGCTACCTCGTCCTCGAGCTCGTCGAGGGCGCCACGCTGCGACAGTTGATGGCGCAACGCAACCAGCCGTTCGCCGCGATCGAAGCGGCGCACCTGGTGGCCGAGGTTGCACGCGGGCTGCATGCGCTCCATACGGCCACCGACGAGCAAGGGCGGCCGCTCAACGTCGTGCACCGGGACCTCTCGCCGCACAACGTGATGCTCGATCAGAGCGGGCGGGCGGTGCTCATCGATCTGGGGCTGGCCAAGGCCGACTCCAACGTCAACCTGACGCAGGTGGGCGTGCTGTGCGGCAAGCTGCCGTACATGAGCCCGGAGCAGGCACGGCTCGAGACCCTCGATGCACGCAGCGACGTGTTCGCGCTGGGCACGGTGCTCTACGAGCTGTGCACGAGCAAGGTGCCGTTCGGCGACACGCACACGACGGCCACCCTCGAGCGGCTGCAACGCTGCGATGCGGCCGAGATCGAGGCCGGCCTGCGCGAGGTCGCGGTGCCGTCGTGGATCGTCGACATCGTCCTCGGCTGCTTGCGGGCCGACCCCGCGGACCGCTACGCGACGGCGCTCGACGTCGCCGATGCGCTGACGCAGGAGCTGGCGTGCTGCGGACACAGCTCGGCGGAGATCAAGGCGCGCCTGGCCGACATCGTGCGGGTGGCGCTGCCGGAGATCGGCACGGTGACGCCGCTCGAGCCGATGGCTCCGGCGCTCACCAGCCGAGGCGGACGTTCGATGCGCTGGATGGCCCTGGGGGCCGCGGCGGCGCTGGTGGTCTTTGGCGGGCTCTACGGAACGGTGCGCCTGCTGCCCACGATGGGCACCAAGGCCCCCAATGATGCGATGCGCTTCGAGGCCGGCAGCATCGTGTCCGATCCTCCGTCGTCGGGGCTCATGGCCGAGGAACCGGCCTCGCCGCAGGCCGATCCGCCGCGTCTCGATCCGGCGAGCGTGGGGCCTCCGTCCTCCGCGCTCCCCTCCCCTTCGGCCGAGCCGGGGACCATCGAGACCAACGGGTCGAGCGAGCCCATGGCCGAGACCGATGGCGTCGGTGCGGAAACCGGAGCCGGTGGTGAGACGAGCGGGGGAGAGATCCCGCGCCGCATGATCCGACGCAAGGTCAAGCGTCGCGACACGGAGCCGACGCTGCGCGAGCGCAACCCCTACGCCCAGTAGGCGCTCCGGCGTATGCTCGCGAACCGTGATGGTCCTGGCCCTGGTGCTGTCGCTGTCGCCGTGGGGACACGCGGCCACGACGGCGAGTGTTCTGCACCGAGACGCGGAGCCGGACCAGACCGAGCAGGATGACGTGGTCACCGCCGGTCGAGCGTTCGGCAACGGTGTGCGGGCCTACAAGGAAGGGCGCTACGACGACGCGCTCGTGGAGTTCTCGCGCGCGCAAGCGTTGGCTCCCCACCCCGATACGCTCTTCAACGTGGCCCTCGCCCAGCAGCGCCTGGGCCGGCACGTCGACGCGTGGAGGACGTTCGACGAGCTGCTGGGTCAGGCGGAGGACGACCAGGAGCGCGAGGAGATCCTGGCCATACAGTCCGCGAGTCGACCGCACGTGGCATGGGTGCGAGTGCTCGGCGACTCACCGGGAGTCGTGTGCTTCGATGGTCGACCGTTGCCCACCGACGATGGCGAGCGCGGGGCGATGCTCACCGAGCCAGGCATGCATCGGATCGATGCCGATCACGCGCGCCGCGAAGTGATGCTCGAGGGAGGCGAGGTCCACACGATCGAGCTGTCGACGTCGCCAGCGAGCGCCCCTTCCCCACCACGCCGAGCGCTCTGGGCAATGGCGGGCCTGGGGATCGCCGGCTCGACCGCCGCCGTCGGGCTGGGCCTGGGCGCGGCGTTTTCGGACGACGACCGCACCCGCCTCGGTCTCGGGGTCGGGGCGGCGGCCGCGGGTACGATCGCGTTGACCTCCACCGTGGTCACGCTGGTGGTCCATCGGCGAGCGCGACGACGCGGGCAGCCTCCTCCCCCGCCTCGCGAGTGCCCCTGAAGGCGCGGCTCAAAAGCGACCGCGGACTTCGATCCCAAACGAGCTGCGGCTGGCCTGCAGGTCGATGGCGAGCGCTCTTCGGCGGAACGAGCCCACGCCGATCATCGCTGCGCCGCCGCCGATGAGCATGGCGGCGGGGATGCCCATGACCAGCGCAGCCCGGTTGCGTGCCTCCACCTGGCAGCTGTTGCCCGCCGCGCGCGTGCAGGGATCGGAGGCACCCATGATGATCGCGCCGACGAGCAGCGCGCCTCCGGCCGACGCGGTGCCGATGCCCGTGCGGATCCAGCGGCGCGCTCGGAGGGCCTGCGGGCTGTCGATGCGCGGATCGTAGTCGGGCATGGGGGCGTCGTCGGTCCCCGGGCCGCCGTCGTCCTGCTCGCCGAAGGGATCGTCGGCGTCCGCGTCGTCACCAAAGGGATCGTCTTCGTCCGCGGGTTCGACATCGCCGTCGCTGGGCCCGAGGCCTTGGTCGGGGCTCTCGGTGGTGGGACTCGTCCCCTCGGGCACGGGCACGGGCACGGGCACGGGCGGTATGCCCTCGGTGGTCGGCTCCTCGTCCTCGATCACCGGTGACGTGCCTGCAGAGGGCTCGATGGGCTGGGCCGGTGTCGAGGGCTCCGAGGGCTCGGGCACCACCGAGTCCTCGGCGGGACTCGTGGGCATCGCATCGCGAGGCACGGTCGGCTCGGGCACCACGGACGGCGCAGCGGGCTCCGCAGCGGAGGCTTGCAGGACGAGCAGGAGCAACGAGGCCGTGGCGGCGGATGCCATGAGCGGACGGGAGCGTAGCAGAGGATCGACCCTGCACCGCGAGCAGCCTGGCCGCGGTCGGAATCACGAGCCGCAACACCTCAGTGCTGGGCCCGACCGGTCATGGGCACGAACGCGACCGGGATCACGGTCCGACGGTGGACCCCGGTGGGGGCTCGAGTGACGACCACCAGATCCTGCCGCCCACGGCCCCCGAGCGGGAGCACGAGCCTCCCGCCCTCGACGAGCTGGTCGGTCAGCGCGGGAGGAATCGCGGTGGGTGCGGCCGCAACCACGATGGCATCGAAGGGTGCGTGCTTCGGCCAGCCCGCCCAGCCGTCGCCCACGCGAATCGTCGCGGAGTAGCCCAGGCGTCGCAGCCGCTGCTCGGTGGCGCTCGCGAGCGACTCGATGATCTCCAGGCCGTAGACCTCGGCCCCCATGGCGGCCAACACCGCGGCCTGGTAGCCCGAGCCGGTGCCCACGTCGAGCACGCGATCACCGGGGCGGACGCGTGCGAGCTGGATCATCAATGCGACGACGTAGGGCTGGCTGATGGTGACCCCGTGACCGATCGGGAGCGGGCCGTCGCAGTAGGCTTGGTCGACGAGGTCGTCGGGTACGAATTCGTGTCGGGGCACGGCCCGCATGGCCGCGAGCACGTCGGCGTTGGTGATGTCGCGAGCCTCGAGCTGAGTCCGCACCATCCGCTCGCGCTCCTCGGCACGAGGCGCCTGGGACCCCGACGACAGGAGCACGGGAGACTTCGCGGGAGGCTCGGAGGGCATCGTCCGACCGAGACCAACCATTGCACGCTCGGCACGCATGCGCTCGGCCGGCCACGCATCTTCGATGGCGCAGACGTTCGGGCGCCACGGGGTCCCATGCCCGAGGCGGCGGCGTCACCGATCGGGCGCGGCGGTGCCGCCCGCCATCAGCCCTGCCACGGCGTCGAGCAGCTCGGCGCGGCGCATGGGCTTGGCGAGCAGCGAGTTGGGCACCGAGTCGACGAACGAGCGAACCCTGGGGGTGAACGCTCCGCCGCTGCAGAACGCCAGGCGCGGCAGCAGCTCGGGGGCCAGATCGGAGAGTGCGGCATGGAACGCGGGGCCATCCATGACCGGCATCATCAGATCGCAGAGGATCGCATCGAAGGCGCGGTCGCGCTCGAGGATGGCCAGGCCCTCCTCGCCGCCGTCGGCCAGGACCACGTCGTGATCGAGCCCGAGCATGCGCCCGAGGCCGCGCCGGACCAGCTCGTCGTCGTCGACCACGAGCACCCGACCGCGGCCCTTGGCGGTGGCCATGGGAGGCGTGGGAGCGGGCGGTGGGGCCAGGGCATTGTCGAACGGCAGCCAGACCTCGAAGCACGTGCCCTGGCCCACCTCGCTGCGCACTCCAATGGTGCCCCGGTGCAAGCGAATGATGTCCGAGCAGACCGCCAGCCCCAGACCTCCCCCACGTCCTGCGGGCTTGGTGGTGAAGAATGGCTCGAAGATCCGCTCGCGAATCTCGGGGGGAATCCCGGCCCCCGTGTCGCTCACGGTGAGGCGCAGCCCGTCGGGGAGTTCTTGGGTGGTCACCGTGATCTGATTGCAATCGGCGCGCCCCTCCTCGACGGCGTGGGCGGCGTTGACCACGAGATTGGTCACCACCTGCGTCAGCTTGCCCAGATCGGCGAACAGCGGCCGCGAGGTCCGCAGATCGAGCACCAGCCGGGCTCGGTGCCGGATCTCGTTCTTGGCCATGCGGCATGCACGCTGGACCACCTCGTCGAGATCCACGGCGACCACGCGGCGCGGATCGGCGCGGGTGAAGGACGAGAGGTCGCGGGTGATCGCAGAGATCCGGTCCACGCCGTCGCGGACGTCGTCGAGCAGCTGGGTGATCTCGTGCGAGGCACCGCGCTCGAGCAGGAGATCGCGAATGGCCCCGAGGTTGACGTCGATGAACTGCAACGGGTTGTTGATCTCGTGGGCGACGGTGGCCGAGAGCTGGCCCAAGGCAGCCAGCCGCTCGGATCGCATGAGCCGCTCGTGCGCCTGCTCGAGGCGGCGATTGGACTCGGCGAGCTGCTGCTGGCGCGCCACCTGATCGGTCACGTCGCGCACGATGGCGACGTAGAGCTGCTGGTCACCCACGTGGTAGGCCGACATGCGAAGCGAGCCCCAAAACCGCGATCCATCCTTGCGGCACATCTGGACCTGCGGCTCGAATGCATGGCCGGTGGCGACCAGGCGCTTGGACATTCGGTCGACGGTGTGCTCTTCGTCGGCGGCACACAGCGAGCGACCATTGCGCTCGCGCAGCTCGTCCTCGGTGTAGCCGAACAGCTCGCACGCGGCCGGGTTCATGTCGACGAAGTACGCGCTCTCCATGTCGGACACGAGGATCGCGTCGGCAGCCGATCGCACCATGGTGCGATAGCGAAGCTCGGAGGCGCGTAGCCGCGACAGCATGGGTCCGAGCTCGGTGGCGGCGGCCCCTCGCTCGAGACACTGTTCGGCGGCAGCGAGCTCGATCTTGCCAGTCGAATCGGCCGCGACGTCGACGGCCTCGACCAAGGTCATCGAGCGTTCGAAGCGCATGCCCGCGGCTGAGTCCAACGACCTCACCGAAGCGCAATGGTAGCAAACGCACCGGTGATGGGCTTCTCATGATCGCCTCGCGCTCGGGCCCCAATGTGGGGCCCCCAATGTGGGCCCCGCGTTGGGGCCCCATATTGGGTCAAGTTCAGCCGCGGGGAGCCCGATCCCGGGGCATCGGGCTCACATCCGCCCTCATCATCGCCCACTTCGGCATCGTTCGGCCGATCGAGCCGTTCGGAGCATCGAGATCGCCACGATGTGGGCCCTACCTGCTGTAGAGCGCTCCTTCTCGCACCCTACGCAGCGTCCCGTACTTTCGTAGCTGCTCGACCTTCACCTTCCGGGGATCGCCCACCACCATGATCGCCACCGGCCGCCCCTCCACGTGCTCGCGGTAGAACTGCGCGATGTCCTCGAACTCGAGGGCCTCGAACGCGGGCAAGAGCCACCGCCGCGGGTCCTCGCCATAGCCCTGCGCACGCCAATCGGCGACCGCCTGGGGCAGATCTCGAAACGAGGGGCTCGCGGTCTCCAAGCTGCGCACCAGCGCGCCCTTGACCATGGGAAGTCGCTCGGGCCGCTGGGGCATCTCGGTGATGAGCCCGACCATCACGTCGAGTGCCTCGAAGGTCTTGTCGGCCTGACAGCCCACGTAGCCGATGAGCTGACCCCGCTGGTAGACGTTGCCATCGAGCGGATAGGCCCCCTTGGCGGCATAGGCCAGCGCGCGAAACTCTCGGACCTCCTGGAACACGAGGCCCGCCATGCTCCCTCCGAAGTACTCGCCGAACGCGAGCGCGGCGGGGACCTCGACCTTGGCAACCGGATCGCCCTCGACGGCAAACCATAGCTGGGTCTGCACGGCATCTCGCCGCGGCACGAAGTACACGGTGGTCTCGTCGGGCGAGGAGCGAGCGTAGACCACCCGCGGCTTGAGGGGACGTGGTTGCTCGGGCAGCGGCAAGCGCTCGCGCACCAGGGTGGATACCTCTCGTGCCGAGGCCTGGCCCACGTAGCTCACCTCGACGCCGCGCTGCTGGATCTGCTGCCAGGTGTCGAGCAGCCCGCCGGCGGTGAGCATGCGTGCGCCCCAGTAGCCATGCTCCCGGTGCTGGGGCGAGTCCTCGCCGTAGAGCACGTGGTCGCGCAGGGCCCGGCCGACGTTGACCGCGTCCTGGCGATCGTAGCGGCGAAAGGCCCAGATCTCGCGCCGCACCTGTCGCAGCGGCTTGCCCTCGGCGCGCGGCGAGGCCATCAGCTCGGCGAGCAGGCCGAGGGCCTCGGGCAGGTGCGCCTGCGGGCCGGACAGGCGCACCACGAAGCGCGACAGCTCGGCCTCGACCTCGAGCGTGGTCGACAGGGCAGACAGCTGCTCGCGCAGCTCCTGCCCCGTGCGCGCGCTGGTGCCGATCCGCGGGAGGTAGGCCGCGAGCACGTCGAGCTCGCGCATCGAGTCCTGCCCGACCCCGAAGCGAAGCTCGAGCTGGTAGAGATCGTTGAACGGGTTGGCACCGGTCGTGAGCGTCACGCCAGGCCGAAGCTGCTGGCTGGGCACGTCGGCCCGGGGATCGACCAGCTGCAGCCGCGGGGCGGGCTTGGGCTGGGCCCGCACCTGCTCGAAGTAGGACGAGTGCTTGCCGCGGGGCGGCTCCACGGGCGGGTACTCGGGCTTGTCGAGCCGGGTCTTGCGCGGGAAGCCCATGCGCGAGCGCATGACCAGGCGCTGGTCACCGAACAGCTCCTGCGCCACGCGCTCCACGTCGGTGCGGGTCAGCGTACGCAGGTGGTCGAGGTAGTCGAGATACCCCTCCCAGCCGCGCTCCTGGGCCACGAAGGCGTGGGCCATGGTCAGCGCGCGCTCCTCGTTGTCCTCCCACAGCGCCTTCTGCTCGGTCCACAGGCCCTCCTTGTGGGCCTCGAACGTCGCGTCGTCGAAGTCTCCATCGCGCACGCGATGCAGCTCGCGCACCATTCGGCGCTCGGCTCCACGAAAGGTCTGGGTGACCACCCGCGGCACGTAGGCCACGACGTCGAGGTTGTGATCGGCCAGGTCCGCGGGCACGTGCACCGCGAACAGGACCTTGCCCTCGTCGGACAAGCGATCGATGTAGCCCGAGCGCTGCTCGTTGGAGAGCAGCCGCCGCGCGACCTGCAGGGCCGCATAGTCGGGATGCGACTCGGGGACGGTCCGATACGCCACCGCCCCCACCCTCACCGGGGTCGCACGCATGCGCAGGCGCTCGTTGCCGTCGAACGGCTCCACGGGGTACTGCGGAGGCGCGGGATCGGGACCGGCCTTCCAGCGGCCGAACCCGGCCTCGATCACGGGCAGGATCGCGGCCGAGTCGAAGTCGCCCGAGAGCACCAGCGCCATGTTGCCCGGCACGTAGTAGCGCTCGAAGTACGCCTTCATGGCGCGCAGCGGCGGCCGCTTGAGATGCTCGATCTCGCCGAGGATGTCGTTGCTCCCGTAGGGGTGGTCGGGGAACGCTCCCTTCATGAAGCGGCGAAACATCTCGTAGCCGGTGGTGTCGATCGCGATGTTCTTCTCCTCGTAGACCGCCTCGAGCTCGGTGGGGAACAAGCGAAACACGGGGTCCTCGAAGCGATGGGCGTAGATCGACAGCCAGGTCTCGATCTGCGAGGCGGGGAAGGTGTTGTGGTAGACGGTCTCGTCGTAGGTGGTGAAGGCGTTGACCCCGGTGCCGCCGAGTTCCTCGAGCAGCTGATCGAGCTCGTTGGGCACCGCGTACGCATAGGTCTGCTGGACCGTCTTGGCGATCTCGTCCTGGACCGCCTTGCGGGCATCGTCGTCGGGCGCGGCCGCGAGGTCGTCGTAGAGCTGCTCGAGCCGCTCCTGGAGCGGGCGCTCCTTCTCCCAGTCGAGCGTGCCGAAGTCGGTGGTGCCCTTGAACAGCATGTGCTCGAGGTAGTGCGACATGCCGGTCTGGTCGGGAGGATCGTTCTTGCCGCCGGTGCGCACCACGATCGCGCCGAAGACCTCGGGACGCTCGTGGTTCTCGGAGAGCAGCACGGTCAGGCCGTTGGGGAGGACCAGCTGGCGGACCGCGAGCGGATCACCGGGAGCGGGCTGCGGGATCGAGACGCGGGCCGCGGCGTCGGGCTCGTCCGTGGTGGGCGGCTGGGCCGATGACGATGCCGCGGCGGGAACGGCGAAGGAGAGCAGGACGGACAGCGCGAAGGAAGACGGGCCCGGCACGGCCTCGTTGGTAGCACGAGGGCGGGCCGGCCGGCTCGGGGTACGGCGACGAAACATCCGTCCGCCGTCGATCGGCGGTCACCCGCCCGGATCGACGCACACGCTCGACTGACACGACAGGCCTGGATCGCAGCCGCCTCCGGGCGTGCACGGGCAGCCCTCGCTGCCCACGGGACAGCCGCCGTCCACGTCGACGCACAGGCCCGAGAGGCACTGCAGACCGGGATCGCAGGTGCCGCCTCCCGTGCAGGGGCAGCCCTCCTGCCCCGCCATGCAAGAACCCTCGCTGCTACCGGCCGAGGCGGAGCCGTTCGTGCTCGTGCCGGAGGCGGTGCCGGATCCGGATCCGGAGCCCGCGCCGGTCCCGGTCTCGTCGACCGCGACCGTGCTGCCGGTGTCGCCGTTCCCGAGCGTCGTGCCCGGGAACACGGGGCCGCTGGTGGTATGGGGCGGGGGAACGTCCGGGTCGGGGTAGAGGCACGCGGCCGCGAGCATCGCGGCGCACAGCGTGGGCAGGAGACGCAGCGTCCGGCCGTCCACTTCCCGCACCTCGCCCTAGCCCGACGGCTCCGACCGCCCGTGGTGAAGGTGTGCCCCGACCAGACGCGGCAGCGCGCGAACCTGCGCCAAGATCTCGCGGGCCCGGGGCAACAGCTCGCGTCCCGCCGGGCGCAGCCGCATCCCACGGGGCAGCCGCTCGAACAACTCCACGCCCAGCTCGTCCTCGAGGCTCTTGATCCGTCGCGTCAGCGGCGGCTGACTCACGTGCAGGCGCCGCGCGGCCCGTCCCACGTGCCCTTCCTCGGCGACCGCAACGAACGACTCGAGCTGGACGAGCGACATGGCGTACCTTGGCGAGGGTATCACGAGCACCGGACGACGTGATGCCGAAACGGTATTGGACGGAGGGCCGACCGGGCGGTCAGGCTGCTCGCGATGGCGATCGTGATCCATGGAGCTTCGGAGCTCGAAGCCCTGCGACGGGCGGGACGGGTGGCGTCGGAGACGCTCGCGGCGGTCACCGCCCGCGTGCGCGCGGGGGTGAGCACCTCGGAGATCGACGCGTGGGTGCGAGAGGACACCGCGGCCCGCGGCGCGCGGCCCAGCCAGCTCGGGTACCGTGGGTTTCCGGCCGCCGTGTGCACCAGCCGCAACCACGTCGTGTGCCATGGGATCCCGTCCTCGCACGAGGTGCTGCAGGACGGCGACATCGTCAACGTCGACGTGACCTCGGAGCTGCACGGCTTCCACGGGGACACGTCCGTGACCGTGTGCGTGGGCACCCCGAGCAAGGAAGCACGGCACGTGGTCGACATGGCGCGCCGGGCCCTCGAGGTGGGGATCGCGGCGGTGCGACCGGGCGCGCGGCTCGGCGACGTGGGAGCAGCGATCGAGTCGTTCGTACGGCGCGAGGGCTGTGGAGTGGTGCGAGACTACGGCGGGCACGGGATCGGCCGACGCATGCACATGCCGCCCCACGTGGCACACCATGGGCCCGGCGGCGTGGGGCCGCGGCTACGGGTGGGCATGGCCTTCACGATCGAGCCGATGATCACGATCGGCGAGCCTGCGGTGGAGGTCCTCGCCGATGGATGGACGGTGGTGACGGTCGATGGCTCGCCGACCGCGCAATTCGAGCATACGGTGGCGGTGGTCGAGGGCGGGTGCGAGGTGCTCACGCGGCCACCGTGAGCGGCATCAGGGGACTTCGTGGAGCCGGGTTCGCGGTTGGGTCTCAGCCGTTGCCCTTCTCGGCCCAGGCGGCGACGATCGAGGCCCAGGTGGCGTCGGCGCGCAGGCCCACGTAGGTCGGAAAGCGCGGCACGCCGGCGTCGGTGAGTTCCTGGTAGCGGACCGTGATCACCTCGCCGATCGCGGGCGGAGAGTTGCGCTCGGCGTCGGACATGCCGGTGCCCACCTTGAAGCGGGTCCCATCGGGGAGCTCGACCTCGAGGGCACCCAGGCGCCCCTTGTGGCGCCCGGTGCCCGCCTGGTGGCCGATGATCCGCGCCTCGGTGTCGAGGAACGACTTGACCTTGAGCAGGGTCTCCGAGCGACCGGCGTGATAGCGCGACCGAGGGCGGCGCAGCATCAGTCCTTCACCACCGAGTGACTCGATGCGCGCGAGCTCGGCCTTCAGATCGTCGAGGCCCTCGCACACGCGGTGCTCGAGCACGCGAGCGAGCGGAGCGGGCCGACGACCGAAGTGGTCCTGCAGGTGGGCGATGCGATCCTCGAAGCCGGCATCGACGGCAGGTGCGTCGAAGATCACGAACGCCAGCGAGCGCCAGTCCTCGCCCGCATCGATCCGCCGGGCCACCGAGACCGCGTGCTGGAAGCGGCCGCGGCCGGCGAACAGCTCGCCATCGAGGGGAAAGTCGGGCAGGTGCTCGCGAAACCAGTCGGGAGCGACGAACGGATTGCCCAGCCGAGAGATGAAGCGCTTGCCGTCCCAGTAGGCGCGCACGCCATCGAGCTTCTCGCTGAGCCACCACCCGGTCGGGTCTTGCTGCTCCCAGCGATGCGCGAGCAACAGCGGCGGCGCGTTGGGACCAGGAGTGCTGCTGCTGCGGCCCGTGCTCGGGGAGCGCTCGGGCAGCGCGCCCAGCCGAGCCTCTTCGGCTGCGTCGCCGCGATGGCGGCGAAGGTGCTTGCAAGTGCGGCGATCGATGTGCACCGACTGGTTGCGCCAGGCGGGGCAGGTGCAGGAGTAGACGCCGCCCGCGTTGCGCAGCACGTAGGTGGCGCTGCCCGAGCCCGGGACGGTGACCTGACCACCCGGGGGGATGTCGGCGAGCGGAGTGGGGGCGACCGAGACCGCTGGCGTGGAGGGTGCCTTGCTCGGGCTCGCGCCGGCCGGGGCCTGCTTGGTCGCCTTGCTCGGGCTCGCGCCGGCCGGGGCCTGCTTGGTCGCCTTGGTCGAGCTCGCGCCGGCCGGGGCCTGCTTGGTCGCCTTGGGCTTGGCTGGGGTGGATCCGGCCGCGGTCACCTCCACGTAGCCCTTGCCGGTCTTGCCACGGATCTGCTTGTCGAGCTCGGCCTGGGCCTTGGCCTCGCTGCCGAGTTCCTTGAGGGTGCGCGTGCCCTCGCTGCCCAGGCGGCCCCAGCGAGTGGTGATCGAGGTGCCCTTGCGCTCGATCTCCCAGAACTTGGAGGACTTGTCATCGTGATACTCGAAGCGACGCATGCTGGACCCCGGCGATCTGACACAGGTGTACCGCGAACGGAGGCGCTCGTACCAGCGCGAGCGCGATCATGCATCGCGGAAGACCTCGGCGACCGTGGTCGCGGTGACGGCCCGGCGCAGCCAGGCGCGGAGTCGACGAATGTCGCGACACGCGTGCACGCGGTGCTGCTGCGCCTTGGTGAGGCGAATGCGACGCACCTTCAAGAGCAGGAGCACCGCATTGGCCTCGCCTTCGGTCTTGCCCTCGCGGCGCCCTTCCGCCTTGCCCTCGCGGCGCCCCTTCGAATAGTGCTTCTTGGCCCAGTCACTCTGAGGCACCCAGTCGCCGAATTCCATCTCGATCGCTCTCCTGACCGCCGCATCGACGGACGTCACGAATATATCCCACATGAGGCCGGCATGCTCGTCACTCGAACCACGAAGCGCACCGAGAAGCGCTCGCCCGACGTCCTTTGCGACGGGTGAGTCGCGATGAGCCATGCTCGAGAGAAACGCGAGATCAATGGAGCGACGAGCCTTTGTGATCGAAGTGATGGGCTCGATGTGCTCAGGTCCGATCACCCAGGGGCGCAAGGTCATGTCACCGATACAAAAAGGTCCAGCGGCCCACTTGGCTACGGAGGCGTCGACGGCAATCACGACCACGTGCACGGGGCAGCGCAGGCGATAGTGGGCCCAGGCGGCATAGAGGGCCCAAGTGCGGGCCTTGGCCGGCTTGCGGTGGAGCTGGACCTCGATGACGAGTGCGCACACGAGCTTGCCCCGGCGGTCGCGGACCTTGAGCACCAGGTCGTTGCCGACCTCGATGACGTTGCTACCGCGGGTGTGATCGGTGTCGAAGCGAAGACCCTTGCGACGCAGCGAGGGGAGGCGATCACCGAGCAGCAGGCATACGAGGTCGGGCGAGCGCCGGAGCAGCTCGACCAACATCTCGTGCAGCGCCGACGGCACGCACGGGGAAGTTGCCGATTGCGTGCCAGGAGGTCGGGTGAAGGATTTCGCGAGGATGCGCGAGCGATGGGTCGTGGAAGTGGCCCACGGGTTGGCCGGGCGGTCCACGGATTGGCCACTCACGGGCGAAGCAAGGCAGTCACTCGATCGGTCCAAATGGGCACAGGAGGCCGTCATTGGAGGGTTTCGATCGTGGGTGCGAGCGAGGCGTCGAAGGTGGTCCGCCGGTTGGCCACCTCGGCAGAACGCCGAAGAACGACGACTGCACGGCGAAAGTGGAGAGCACGTCGTGGGATGGAGGCGGCGTGGCCCTACTCGCCCAACTGCAGCCGTTGTGCGATCGCCTCGAGCCCCTGCAACCCCTCGCTGCCGCCGATCATCGCCAGCAGCTCCGGATCCACTCGTCGCTCGAGCGGCCCGGCATCGCGCCGCAGCTGGAGCACGCATCCGTCCTCGCACCCGCCGACGATCCGTCGGGCGGCATCGGCCTCGAAGAGGCTCGACAAACCAGGCACGGGCACGAGCTGGTCGAGCGCCCATGGATCGATCTGCGCCATCTCATCGAACCCGAGCGCGCGCACGGCATGCAAGGTCTCGCTCAGCCCGAGTCCTGGGATCGCAATCGTATGCGCCAGCCAGATCGCCACCCGCGACCACGCATCGATGCCGGGCACCTCCACCACCCGATACTCGCCGAGCACGGGGATGCGACGCCGTAGCTCGTCCACCGCGTTGGCCTCGACCACCGCGAGCACGCGCAGCGACGGCAGGAGCTCGGCCCGCGCCGCCAACCACTCCGAGACCACGCCGGGCTCGGCCGGCGCGTCGGTGAGCCCCACCAGCGCCTTGCCGGACACGGCAGCGTTGGCGCGGTGCGGATCGACGACCACCGTCCATCCTTGCCAGTCCGGTCGCACGCCACCACCGGTCGCCCGACGGCACCATGCCCGCACCAACGCGCTGCGCCCGGTCCGTGGCGCCCCCACGACCAGCACTCCGGGCGCACCATCGTCGAGCGCAGCGTCGATCGCCGCGATCCCTTTGTGTCGATCGACGTAGGCCGCCGGCACGTCCTCGTGCATCCGCTGCCCCATCTCCCGGGGCGAGCGCTGCACGAACCGCTGCGCGACCTCGAGCGCCGACAGCGCCCCGCTCTCGTGCTTCTTGCTGAAGGCGGCGAGCGCCTGCAGCCCCGTGAGCCCCAGCGCCGAGAACAACCCCGGCACCGTCACCGGCGATCGACCGTACCGCACGTCGGACAGCGCCCACCGCCGTGCCCACGCGGGGCAAAGGCGTAGCGTCCATGCGTCGAGTCGAGGCAACGCGCGACGGGCCGGGCCCGACCAGGAACCCAGCGCCGCGACCACGGCCGCGTAGGCCTCGGTGCGCAGATCGTCCGCCAGCGTGCCGGCAACCCGCTCCGGCTCGCAGACCAGCATCGCGCGCACGAGGTCGCCCGGGAGCAGGACCTCGGGGTGCGTGCTCACCCGGGATTGGGTGCCCGACCAAGGAGGGGCGTCGATCTTGACCGCGAGCGCTTGCATCTGCCGCTGTTCCGCGATGCGATGCATGCAAAGGCGTGCGGCGATCTCCAGCGGCTCGCGGGCGCGGGCCTCGGCGCGCTGCAGGAGGCTGTCGTAGGTCGGCACCGAAGCGCCGATCAACGGATGATGGACCTCGGCCGCGGGCACGCCCAACGCTACACCGACAGTCGGGATCGGGGTAGCGGGACTTGCGGGGTGGCGAGTGGAGGCGTGCCTATCGTTCCTCCCGCCGCCCCGGGCTCCACTCCTCGTGCGGATCCACCCGCGTCTCCAGGAATCGCGCGAGCTGGTGGAAGTCGCTGCCGCGCTCGATGAAGCGCACCTCGGTCTTGAGGGTCTGCGGGTTGACCAGCTCGCCGAAGGGCACGTACTGGAGATCGAGCTGCCCGCTCACGCTCACCATGTGGCCATCGAGCCCCTCCTCCACGAGCGCACGGTAGGCGCCGATGCCGAGCTGACTGCCCAGCATCACGTCGAATGCGTGCGGAGGCGCGCAGCGAGACTCGTAGCCGAGCTGCACGCTGCCCACCTTCTTCTTGCGCCCCGTTCGCGCCTCGTAGCGCCGCGACACCCGATCGGCGACCACCTTGCCCAGATCCATCCGCCCCAGCGAGATGTGACCGTGATCGTCGCGCGGCAGGCTGGCGATGAAGCGATCGGGCAGCAGCTCCGCCAGCCCCTCCGCCAGCACCACCGTGCCGTAGTGCTTGCGCCGCTTCTCGCGGGTGAGCATCAGATCCACGATGTGATCGCACAGCGCGTCGATGTCCAGGCACGTCCGGCCACCATCGTCGCACGACAGCTCACCGGTGACGTCCTCGACCCCCACCACCATGTGGGCCTCGCCGGCGATCGCGACCCCGTACGAGAGCCAGCCCGCCTTGCGGCCCATGGTCTCCACGATGAAGTACGAGCTGGTGGCCAGCGCGTCGGCTCGCAGGTTCTGCAGCTCCTTGGCCATCACGTCGACCGCGGTGAAGAACCCGAACGTGAAGTCGATGCCCCGGTAGTCGTTGTCGATCGTCTTGGGCAGGTGGATCACGCGGATGCTTCGCGCCCCCTGCGGCAGGCGCCTTTGATACTCGTGGAGCAGGTTGGCCGTCTTGAGCGTGTCGTCGCCTCCGATCGAGACCAGCGCGTCGAGCTCGAGATCGACCAGTGCCTGGTATACGCGCGCGAGCTTGGCGGTCTTGTCCGGGTCCTCGAGATCCTCGGGGCACTCGATGCCCCGGCCCGGGTTGGCGCGCGCCGTGCCGATGATGATGCCTCGCTTGTTGCGGAGCCCCCGAAGATCGCGCTCCTCGAAGATGCGGTAGTGCTCGTCGGGCAGCAGCCGATGGGTCACCGGGTGGTATTCCTGGAGATTGGAGTAGCCATGGAAGAACCCGACCACACAGCGCCCGTTCTCGATGAACGAGGTGGCGGCGGCGGCGATCACTGCATTGGCGGCCGGAGCCGGTCCTCCGGCGAAGACGATGCCCACCCGGCGCACGGCTCCCGATGCGGGCGCGGTGGACGAGGGCGCTACGGACGATCCAGTCGGCGTGGTCATGATGGTGTCCCGAGCCTACCGCCGGACCCCACGCATGAGAACGCGACCGCCGTAGCGACCCGCAGACCCGGCCCTTGCCCTCCGCGGGCGATGCGGGTCAATCTGTTCCGGTGCTCGCCTCCCTCGCGCTACTCGGTCTCGTCGGGACGACCCCTGCGATGCTCGCCCCGCCCGCCGAGTCACCGCCGAGCGCCTGCGACGAGTCCTCGGTCCTGGTGATCGGTCCGACGCAGGCGCGCTCCGAGGTCGATGCCTATCTCGATCCCGCCGGCAACCAGTCCTTCCGCGCGTGGCTCGAGCTCCGTCGCCTCGTGGCCGACCACGAGGGCGAGGTGCGCGTGCGCGTGCACTGGGCCCAGAGCGGCGGCACGGTGCTTCCCCAGGCCGATCGCGTGCGCGCCTTCGTGGCCTCGCTGGCGCGGGCCGGCCACGCCGTCGCCGCCCTCGAGGTGGTGGCACGCGACGGCCTCGAGCGCGTGCACGCCCGGCTCGTCGATCCCGCGTCGCACCCGGCCCTGGCCAAGGAGCTGCACGTGTCGGTGTCGGCAGTGACCGCTGCGCTGCGCGATCGCTGCGCTCGACGGCAGCTGACCGAGCACAGCCGCCGCCTCCGCGAGGCGTTCGGACTCGAGCCGATGTCGATGGCTCGGCTGCCCGCGTTCGTGGTCGGCGAGCTCGCGTTCGACGACGGGCCCGGCCTCGAGCGCCTGCGGCCCGAGCTCGGACGCGAGGGCGCACGACGGCGGCGACACGAGGATCCATCTCCCGCCGGATCACCTCCCCCCATCGAGGCCACCAGCGAGCGCATGCAACGACCCCGGCTGCGCGGCCTGCTGCTCGGCGGCCCCGGCCTCGACCATCGCTTCGTGCTGATGGCTCGCGACGAGGAGGATCCCGCCCTGTTCGTGGTGCTGCCCTCGGTGCTCGAGCTGCGTCGCAATCATCCCGGGCGCCTGGCGCTGCACGTGGTCTCGCGCGGGGTGTCCGAGGGCGCGGAGCGGCTGCGTCATCGCCTGTGCGCCGCGGCGGCGCTGGGCCTTGGTCCGGCCTACCTCGACTACCTCGCGCGCGACGCCGTGCTGCGTCAGGCCCCGGGTCCGGTGGAGGAGCGCCTGCTCGGGCAGCTCGACGCGTTCCCTCGCAAGCAGTGCGCCGACGAGATCGATCCGGTCGATCTCGATCTCCCCGACGGCACGTGGCTCGATGGCCTGCCCCGCTCGCGCAACGAGCTGGCGAGCCTCGACGCCACGCTGCGCCTGCTCGACGCTGCGTTCCGGCCGCTCGATCTGGTGCTGATATCCCCCCGCGACGAGCTCTGACCGGCCCAAGGCCGCACCCAAGCCGCCCCGCGCACATTGCGCAGGACGGCCGTCGACCGAGGCGCGCCGGACCCCGAAAAAGCCCTATTCTCTAGCTCCCTCCCCTTCCGGCGCTCCCGTTCGCTCATCCTCTCTTCCGCCTCCGCCTCCCCACTTCCCCTCGCCCTCCCATGGAGATCAACTACTGGGCCGGCACCGACGTCGGCCGCAAGCGCAGCGACAACGAGGACAATTTCCTCATCGACAAGCGACTCAAGCTGTTCGTGGTCGCCGATGGGATGGGAGGGCACGCCTCGGGCGAAATCGCCAGCGCGATGGCGGTGCACGGGATCCGCGAGATCATCGACCAGGAGCGCGACATCCTCGACGTCTACGACGACGACGATCCCAAGTCGCACGTGGAGGTCTGCACGCTGCTCGAGTACGCCGTGCACCACACCTGCGCCCAGATCTTCGAGAAGGCCCGCCGCGAGCCCGAGAAGCGGGGCATGGGCACCACCTTGGTGGTGCTGCTCATCATCGGCGCACGCGGATTCATCGCCTACGTGGGCGACAGCCGCATCTACCTGCTGCGCGGTGGGATCGTCTACCAGCTCACCGAGGACCACAGCCTGCGCAACGAGCTCATCCGCATGGGCAAGATCACCGCGGACGAGTTCGAGAGCAGCCCCTACGCCAACCTCAAGAACGCGATGACGCGGGCGGTGGGCGTGTACGAGAGCGTGGAGGTCGACACCCTCGACTTCGACATCATCCCCGGCGACGCGTTCCTGATGTGCTCGGATGGCCTCTACGAGTACCTCTCGGACGACGACATCGCCAACGCGCTGGCCCTGCCCAAGATCCGCGAGGTCCCGGGCATGCTCATCGACACCGCCAACTCGCGGGGCGGCAAGGACAACATCACGGCGGTGGTGGTGCAGGTCGCGGGCGACGACGGCGACGAGGGCCGCGCCGCCGACCTGAACCTCACGCTCGACACCCTCAAGAACGTGCAGCTGTTCCGGGAGCTGAGCTACCAGCAGCTGGTGCGGATCATCAACCTGTCGCGGCAGAGCGCGGTGGAGGAGGGGCAGGTGTTGTTCCACGAGGGGGAGCCTGGCGCGGAGCTCATGGTGGTGATCCGCGGCAGTCTGCAGATCACGCGCAACGGCGTGCCGGTCACCGAGCTGGGCGTGGGATCCCACCTGGGCGAGATGTCGCTCATCGACGCGGGACCGCGATCGGCAACCGCGACCATGGTCGAGGCGGGCAAGGTGCTCACCATCACCCGCGACGACTTCTACGAGGTGCTGCGCCGCGAGCCAGCCCTGGCCGTCAAGCTGCTGTGGAGCTTCGTCCGCGTGCTGGCCAAGCGGCTGCGCACCACCACGGCCGACCTCGCCGCGGCCCTCACTCACGCCGGCGCGCTCCCCCAGCCCGACGCATCGGACGAGGACACCATACGCGGTGCCATGACATCGAAGACCGAGCCCGCCCTCGACGCGCTCGAGCCCGATGCACCCGAGACCGATGAACCCGATGACGTGGTCGAGCTGCTCGAGGCCTCCGATGAGCTGATCGAGCTGGTCGACGTGTCCATCGAGCCCGCCGAGTTCGACGCGCTCGACGAACCGGACGACCTCGAGGAGCGCCCGACCGTGATCTCGGGGACCCTCGAGCCCTCGAGCGCCAGCGTACCGCCGGCCCGCAAGACGATCGTCGAGACCACCACCAAGGCACCCAGCGAGACCCCAGAGATCCCGCCTCCGACCACCAGCGCGCCCATTGCGCCGGGGTGGCGCCCGCCCAGCGGGCCCGTCAGGACGGCCGATGCCGTGGCCCCTCCAACCCCGCAGCCGCGGCCGCCCAGCGGGCCGAGCCCGCACTCGGCCACCGACGGACCGGCCCCCGCGGGCACTCGGCCGCGCCGACGCGGTCCCCAGGTCACCAAGCCCAGCCAGGCCGCCGCCTGGTCTCCCAGCTTGCAGCCCATGACCGGGGCCCCGGTCGTCTCGCCGCAGGCGCCCACCGCCCCGCTCGATGCCCCGCACCTTCGACCCAGGCCGGAGCGCGATGCCCCGCGCCCCAAGCTGCGAGCAGAGACCGCCCGTCAGCTGCCCACGCTGACCGATGGCGTCGGTCCCACCCCGCCCGTGGTGCCAGCCGTTCCCCCCGCCCCGGGCACGCCCGCGCCGCCCGTGGTGCCCATGACACCACCCCGCATCTCCGCGGCGCCCCCGGTCGACGTCCCCACCGCACGCGAGGAAGGCATCACCCAGCCGCTGACGCCCCCTGCCCCTCGGGTCCCGCCCCCACCGACCGTCGCGCGATCCAGGGACGCCGACCCCGACGATCCCTCCCCGAACGCCGGCGAGTCCGACGCATGAGCGACGCCCCCTCCGAACCCGCATTCGACCCCGCCCTCGACCCCGTGTGGGCCACGCTCGTCGAAGACGCCTGGAAGGCGCGCGAGGGCGCCGTGTGCCGCTACAGCGGATTTGCGGTGGGGGCCGTCCTGCAGGACGAGCATGGTCGTCGCTTCACCGGCGCCAACGTCGAGAACGCCAGCTACAACCTGGGTCTTTGCGCCGAGCGGGTGGCGCTCTACCACGCCATCACCCATGGCGCCGGTCGGATCGTCCACGTGGCCATCACCACCGAGGCCGTCGAGCCCACCTCGCCCTGCGGTGCCTGCCGGCAGGCGCTGTGGGAATTCGCTCCGGAGGCCGTGGTCTTGCTGGTCAATCGCACGGGCTGTCGCCAGGCGACCGTACGGGCGCTGCTGCCCGAGGGCTTCGATCACTCGGCGCTCGAGGCCACCGCACGCACCCAGGGCCACGAGCACGACACGAACGATCGCCCCCCGCGTTGACCCGCTGCCGGTCGGGCGCTTAGCCTGGGCGGCGATGCCCCGCTCGCCTCGTGCCCGTTCCCGCACGCTCCACGCGATGGTGCTGCTCGCCTCGAGCATGGTCCTCGGAGGCTGTCTCGATCCCTTCCCGCTCGAGCCCGAGGGCTGGCAGTACCGCGCCGTCGTACGCTGGACCAGCCACGGGATCCCCCACGTGCTGGCCGACGACGTGCCCAGCGCGATCTATGGGCAGGGCTACGCCTTCGCCCAGCTGAACGGCTGCGTGCTCGCCGACCAGGTGCTCAAGGTCCGCTCCGAGCGTGCCTCGTTCCTCGGCCCCGGAGACGACGAGGAGCACGTCCGCAGCGACCTGGTGCTCAAGTTCCTGAAGGTCTACGACAACGCCCAGGCCAACATCGACGAGCTCTCCGCTCGTGCCGCCGACGGCGACGCCAAGGCCGAGGAGCTGGTGGGGGTGCTCGAGGCCTACGTCGCCGGCTACAACGACTACATCGCCACCCACGGCGACGAGCTGCCCTGCGGGAGCGAGCCGTGGCTGCGGCCCATCAGCACCGTCGACCTCTTCGCACACTACGTGGAGCTCGGCATGCTGGCATCGAGCCGCCAGGCCCACGAATTCATCTGGGACACCAAGCCCCCGAGTTCGTCGTCCTCGCTCGAGCCCGGCGAGCCGCGTGCGGCCCTCGCCGACCTCCGCACCCACCGCCCCGGCAGCAACGGCTGGGGCATCGGCCGCGAGCGCTCCGCCAACGGCCACGGCATGCTCATGGCCAACCCGCACTTTCCGTGGGATGGCGAGCTCAAGCTCTACGAGAGCCACCTGCGCGTCCCGGGCCAGCTCGACGTCTACGGTGCGTCCCTCATGGGCGTGGTGGGCGTCCTCATCGGCTTCAACCCCGACGTCGCCTGGACCCACACCGTCTCGGACGGGCAGCGCCTCACCCTCTACAAGCTCGACGTCGATCCCAGCGATCCCACCCGCTACCTCTACGACGGCCAGTCGGTCCCCATGGAGGCCATCACCCACGAGGTCGACGTGCTCACGGAGGACGGATCGATCTCGACCGCATCCCACACGTTCTGGAGCACCCCCCACCACGGCCCCCTGGTCGCCCTGTCTCCGCTGATCTGGACGACCACGCAGGCGTTCGCGCTCCGCGACGCCAACGCGAACAACCAGCAGATGATCGCCCAATTCCTCGCCATGAACCGCGCCTCCGGCATGGACGGGCTGCAGGCGGCCCATGACGAGGAGCGCGGGATCCCGTGGGTCAACACCATCTCCGCCAGCCGCGACGGCCGGGCGTGGTACATCGACGCCACCCCCACCCCCAACCTGAGCCAGGAGGCCATCGACGCCTGGCTCGAGCTGCGCAAGACCGACTTCCTCACCATTGCGGTCGACGCCAACGGCCTGGTGCTCCTGCCCGGCAACAGCTCCATGTTCGCGTGGCAAGACGAGCCCGGCGCGCGCGAGCCCGGCCTGGTCCCGGTGACCGACGTGCCACGGATCGAGCGGGCCGACTTCGTGTTCAACGCCAACGACAGCCACTGGCTCTCCAACCCGCTGCAGCCCCTCGAGGGCTACTCCCCGCTGCACGGGTTCGAGCAGACCCCTCGGACTCCACGCACGCGCATGAACGCCGTCACCCTGCTCGACGAGGATCGCTCGATGTCCGGCGCCGACCACTCGTTCGATCTCGACGAGCTGCGCGCCGCCACGCTCTCCAACCGCGGGATCATGGCCGAGCTGCTGCGCGACGACGTGGTCGCCCGCTGCCAGGGCATCGCCTCGGTGGTGCTCGAGGACGGGCGCGAGGTCGAGCTCACGGAGGCGTGCGAGCTGCTGGCCGGCTGGGATCTCCGGCTCGACAACGACAGCGTGGGTGCGATCGTGTGGCGCGAATTCCTGGGGGACTACGAGAACGCCGAGCTCGTGGACGCGGGGCCGCTGTTCCGCGAGCCGTTCGATCCAGCCGATCCCGTCGCGACCCCCCGCACCCTCCGCGAGCCGCACGCCGATCCCAACGAGGATCGGATCCTCGCGGCGCTGGCCGGCGCGGTACTCCGCCTGCAGCGGGCGGGGCTGCCCCTCGATGCTCCGCTCGGCGAGACCCAGTACAACCTGCGCGCAGACCAGGTGATCCCCATCCACGGTGGAGGAGCCAGGGAGGGCGTCACGAACCTCATGCTCTTCGACACGCTCAAGACCACCGTGGGCAAGATCGAGCCGCCGGGCATCGTGATCAACCCGAGCACGTCGCTGACCAACCGCGGCTACCTGGTCAACTACGGCTCGAGCTTCGTCATGACCATGCGCTTCACCGACGAGGATCCCGAGGCCTACGCGTTCATCACCTACGGCCAGAGCGACGATCCCCGCTCGCCCTACTACACCGATCAGACCGAGCTGTTCTCGGCCAAGCAGTGGCGCAAGGTGCTCTACACCGAGGAGGACATCGAGCAGGATCCGCTCCTCGACGTGCAGGTGCTGTTCCGGTTTCCGGAGCCGTAGACCAACCCCGAGCGCCCGTCACCACACCTCACAGGTGTTGGCGGGGTGCATCGGCGTGCCCGGCTCGCAGGAGAACGCCTCCCAGAACGCAGGGAAGCTCGACAGCGGCCCGTTGACGCGAAAGCGGGCGTGCGAGTGCGTATCGGTCAGCACCAGCGCGCGCTCGGCCTCGGGCGTGGCGTGGGTGCACCAGATCTGCCCGTAGGACACGAACAGGAGCTGCTCGTTGGTCAGCCCCTCGACCATCGGAGCCTCGTCACCGCCGTGCTGCTGCGCCCACGCCTGGTACGCCCCGTGGGCCTGACGGATCCCGCCGAGGTCGGCGATGTTCTCGCCGAGGGTGAGCTTGCCGTTGAGCGGAACCCCGGGCTGGACCTCGTAGCCGCCATACATCGCCTCGACGCAGGCGGCACGTTCCTCGAAGCGCTCGACCACGTCGGCTCCCCACCACTCCGTCAATCGGCCCTCGCCATCGAACTTGCGGCCCGAGTCGTCGAAGCCGTGCGACAGCTCGTGCCCCATCACCATGCCGATGCCACCGAAGTTCATGGCCATCGGCCGCCCGGCATCGAAGAACGGCGGCTGCAGGATTCCGGCCGGGAACACCATCTCGTTGCGCGAGGGGCTGTAGTAGGCGTTGACGGTGGGCGGGGTCATGCCAAAGTGATCGGGGTCGACCTTCTGGCCGATCTCCGCGGCCCGATACTGCCACTCGAAGCGCCGCCCCTCCAGCACGTTGGCCACGTGCCCCGAGCCGACCGCCACCGCGCCGTAGTCTCGCCACTTGGCCGGATAGCCCACCTTGTTGACGATCGCGTGCATCTTCTCCAGCGCCCGCTGCCGCGTGGCATCGTCCATCCACGAGAGGCGCGGCAGGGCGTCGGCGAACGCCTGCTCGATGCGTGCGATCATGTCCGCCGCAATCGCCTTGCTGTCGCCCGAGAAGCGCTGCTCCACGAACTGCCGCCCCAGCACCTCGCCCAGCACCTCGTCGGTGGCCTCCACGCAGTGTCGCCACCGTGGCGTGGGTTCCTGCTGTCCCTGAAGGCGCTTGTCGTAGAGTTCGAAGTGCGCAGCGGCAATCGGTGCAGGAAGGTCCTGGGCGATCGCGTGCAGCAGATGCCACCGCAGGTAGGCCCGACGCGCGGGCGCCTTGGCCTTGGCCCACGCCCGCGCCATGCCCTCGAAGTAGCCGGGCGACGCCAGGTTGAGCGTCGACACGTCCTTGCGCCCCGCCGCCGAGAACCATGCGTCCCACACCAGCCCGGGTGTCAGCTTGGCGAGAGCGTCGCGTCGCAGCGGGTTGCGCTGCCGCTCGGGGTCGCGCATCTGATCGCGCGGAACGGTCGCGCGCGCGAGCTCGGTCTCGAGCGTCATCACCAATGCAGCGGCCTTCGCCGCATCGGGAGCACCTGCGGTCCCCAACACCAGCGCCACGTGGTCGACGTAGGCCTTGCGCAGCGCCTCGGCCTGCGGCCCCTCATCGAGGTAGTAGCTGCGATCGGGCAGACCGAGCCCGCCCTGCAGCAGGTGCACGACGTTGATCGTGGGATCGTCGAAGTCCGGGTCCACGTCGACCCGGAATAGCGGATTGGCCCCCACCTGCTGCAGCTCGGCCACCACCGTCATGAACGCGGCCGGGGTGCGGGCCGCATCGATCTTCGCCAGCAGCGGCTGCAGGCCCGTCAGTCCTGCGGCCGAGGCAGCGCCCTCGTCCATGCAGGCGGCATAGAAGCGACCGAGCTTGGCGCGCTCGCCCTCGGCCTTGGGATCGGCCGCCGCCTTCTCGAGGATCGTGCGCATGGCCTCCTTGTTGGCATCGCGCAGCTCGTGGAAGCGCCCAAAGCGCGGCTGGTCGGCCGGCATCGGCGTCTCGTCGAGCCACTGGCCGCACGCATAGCGATAGAAGTCCGCGCAGGGATCGGCCGCCTCGTCCATGATCGCGAGCACCTGCGTGCTCGAGGCGGAATCGATCGACGACGTGGGCGGCGGGTCGGCCACGGGCTCGGTGACCTTCACCGGATCGACCAGCGGTGGCTCGTCGGTGACCTTGCACCCCGCCACGCCAAGCCCCAGCCACAACACCGTTCCCACGCCACGAGCGGTCTGCATCGGCCGCGCAGGATGCCACGGCCGCGTCACGGGACGCGAGGACATCGCGCACGCGCGGGCGGTGGCCGGCGGCGAAACATCACGCAGCCTAGGCCGACTGCTGCTCGCGAATGATGCTCTCCGCCAGGTCCGGCACGACCTCCCAGACGATCCGCTCGATCACCTCGCGGCTCAGGGACGCGATGGCCTCGGCAACCCTGGGATCGACTCCACCCGACGAAGCGGCGGCCTGGATCCGCGCGACCATTCCCGGCGTCGGTGAATCGGCCGCGGTGAACGGAATCGGAATCGCGATCGGGATGGATCCGGGGGCTGCGGACGAAGTCATCGCAGCCGCGGGCGCAGCCGATCGAGCCGGAGGCGTCGCTGTGCGCGGAGTGGGCGTCGCGGCCGCGGCCGCCGGCTGACGCGGCGCTCGCTGCGGCGGGGCTGCCACGGCTGGCGTTGGGGCCGGCGTTGGCGCCGGTGCCGGCTGGCGCGGGGTTCGAGCCGGAGCGGCCGGCGTGGTCGCGGCCGTCGTGGGTGGCGGCGTCGGCGACGGCATGCCC
Source organism: Paraliomyxa miuraensis (assembly GCF_026337845.1). Lineage (GTDB taxonomy): Bacteria > Myxococcota_A > Polyangia > Nannocystales > Nannocystaceae > Paraliomyxa > Paraliomyxa miuraensis. The sequence continues at coordinate 376,052 of NZ_JAOVZF010000160.1, forward strand.
ATCTGCGTCCGGTTGTTCGGACGCACGCGCTTGCTCGTGCCCGACTGCGAGGCCGCGGGCTCGGCCGCAGCCACCGAGACCTTGGCCGGGGCCTTGCCCTTCACCGCGGCGACCTTGTCGATGAGCTCCTGGGAATCGAACGGCTTGCTGATCCAGCCATCGCCACCCACGGCGGCGATCTTGGCCTCGTCCACCGGCGCCTGGTTGCTCACCAACATCAGCACGGGGATCCCAGACGTGGCCGGATCCGACTTCAACGCTCGGCAGACGTCATAGCCCGAAGGCTCGCCGGCTGCGAGGTTGGCATCGACCAGGACCACGTCGGCGCCCAACTGCTTGGCACGCGCAACGGCATCCGAGCCCTTGCTGACCGACGTCACATCGGCATCCTCGGCGGCGAACGTAATCTTGATCGCCAGCCGCATCGTCTTACTGTCGTCGATCGCGAGGATCTTCGTAGGCATGGAAGAGAGGCTCCTGGGCTAAGGCAGGCGTACCATGGCGATCGTGAGCCGGTCAACGAAGGGGCCTTCTCGAACCGGCGGCAAGGCGCCCCTGATCCTCGCGCCCGTGGGCCTGCCGGACCAGCCCGCCCTGCTGCCCACCCGCGAGTCGGACCGCCTGACCGCGCTCGTCGACCGACTGACCGCCGATGTGGTGCTCCGCCACGCCACGGGCCGGCGCGTCCTCGATCTGGGCCGAGGCTCACCCGAGGTCACCGATTGGGTCGGACCCCGCGTCGACCACCTCTCCGTCGTCGATGCGGTCGATCTGGGCCGCGGAGCGGCCATTGGTCTGCCCCTGCCCGATGCCTCGTTCGACTGCGTCTACTCGTTGCGCACCTTGCCCCACCTGGGACACGACGCCAGGAGCTCGCAGACGGCCCTCGAATCGGCCCTCACCGAGGTGGGCCGCGTCCTGACGCCCGGAGGCGTGGCGGTGCTGGGGCTCGACAACGCCCGTAGCCCGATCGGCCTGTTCCATGGGCTGCGTCACCTCGCTCGCCGGCAGAGCAGCACCTCGCTGGTGGTCGACTCGCCACGCGGGCTGACCCGCTTCGACGTGCTCTCACGGGTCACCGAGCGCCTTCCGCCCACCCTCACGCCCGTCGACCTCCACGGGGTGCGGGTGGTCGTGGCCTCGCCGCACCTGCTCGCCGTGCCGCTGCTGGGGCGGCTCCTCGCCGGGCTCGAGTGGCGCGCGCGCGATCAGCCCGTGATCCGCCGCCTCGCGGCCCACCTGCTCATGGTGCTTCGCCGCCCCATGCCCCCGCACCGGCCCAACCCTGGATCTGGCCCCCAGCTCGGCTCTGGCTCTGGCTCTGGCTCTGGGCCTGGCCCCGCACCCTTCCCACGGTCGGCACCCCGGCAGTAGGGTGACCAATGGTGACCACGTTGCAGGCTCAAGCGCGACACGCCCGGATCCTCGTCGTCGATGACGAGCCGAGCATGCGCGAGCTCCTCACCATCTGCCTGCGCCGGGCCGGGCACGAAGTCGAGGCCGTCGAGGGCGGGGCCTTGGCGCTCGAGCGCCTCGATGCGCGACCGTTCGACCTGGTGATCACCGATCTGACGATGCCCGGCGTGGATGGGCTCGAGCTGCTGCGCCGGGTGATCGCCAGGCCCGAGCCTCCGCTGGTCATCATGATCACCGCCTTTGCCACCACCGCGACCGCGGTCGAGGCGATGAAGCTCGGCGCCTACGACTACCTCACCAAGCCGTTCGAACTCGACGAGATCCAGGTCGTGGTCATGCGCGCGCTCGAGCGCGTCGACCTCGGCTCGGAGAACCAGCGCCTGCGCGACGAGCTGCGCGGCGTATGGCGTCTCGAGGGCATGGTGGCGCGATCGACCGCGATGCAGCGGGTCTTCGAGCTGGTGCGCCGCGTGGCGCCCACCCGCACCAACATCCTCATCCGCGGCGAGTCGGGCACCGGCAAGGAGCTGGTGGCCCGAGCCCTGCACAGCCTGTCCGACCGCGTCGATGGCCCGTTCGTGGCGATCAACTGCGGCGCCATCCCCGAGAGCCTGATGGAGTCCGAGCTGTTCGGGCACGTCAAGGGTGCGTTCACCGGGGCCGCGGGCCCCCGCGACGGCGTGTTCGTGGCGGCCCGCGGCGGCACCCTGTTCCTCGACGAGATCGGCGACCTCAGCCTCCCCATGCAGGTCAAGCTGCTGCGCGCGCTCCAGGAGCGCACGATCCGACCCGTCGGAGGCGATCACGAGTTCCCCGTCGACTGCCGCGTGGTCACGGCCACCAACCGCGACCTCGAGGCGGCGATCGAGGCCGGAGAATTCCGCAGCGACCTCTACTTTCGTCTCGACGTGGTCTCGGTGGTGCTCCCCCCGCTGCGCCATCGGCCCGAGGACGTCACCCCGCTGGTCGAGCGCTTCTTCGAACGCCTCAATCGCGAGCTGGGACGAGAGCTGCGGGGGATCACCCCCGAGGCGATGGAGTGGTTCCTGCGACACGACTACCCCGGCAACGTCCGCGAGCTCGAGAACCTCGTCGAGCGTGCAGTGGCGCTGGAAGGGAGCACCATGCTCACCGCGGCCAATCTGCCCGAGCACGGCACCACCCACGCGTCGCCGACCCCCACGGCCCCCTTCGAGCTGCCCGAGGATGGCCTCGACCTCGATCAGGCCGTGGCCGACCTCGAGAGGCACCTCATCTCGGCCGCCTTGCGGCGGACCCGCGGGGTGCGCAAGGAAGCCGCCAAGCTGCTCAAGATCACCTTCCGCTCGCTGCGCTACCGGCTCGAGAAGCTCGGGATCCAGGTCGCATCCGGATCCGACGGCGACGGCTGAACGCGCCGAACCGCGCTCAGAACGTAGTCCATAGGGGGTAAAGTGCGCTCCTTCGGTGACGAACCACGGCACGGTGACAATTCTCGGCACCCCAGCTCGTCGAATTCTTGGCCATGGAGCGTCATGGATCCGTCCTTTCGCCGCCAAGCCCCCAGGCTTGCGTCGACTCCCAGAGCTGGCACGGAATCTGCTGAGCAGGGCGGCGTGCTGCGCCCGAGCCCGAGCCCGACCCGTCGAGCCCCTCGCGCGTCGTACGGTTTCACCCTCATCGAGCTGATGACGGTGATCGTGATCCTCGGCGTGCTCGCGGCGGTGGCGATCGCGGCCTACTCCCGCAACGTGCGCAACGCCCACAAGACCGAGGTCATCTCCGACCTCTCCAACCTCGCGCTGCGCCAGCGCAGCTTCCGTGCCGTGCAGGGGCACTACGCCAGCACCACCAACTGCGAGGGGCCCGGCTGTACCTACCCGCTGGCCACCAACATCCAGCTCGAGCACGGCCCCATCGCCTGGGACGTGTCGGCGGGCGAGTACACGCTGGCCGGCCAGGGCGACGCCGAGTACTTCCGCGGCGGTGGTGCGCTGCACGGCTTCGATGCGCTGCGCTTCCTCCCCGACGGCGGCAACTCCTGGTGCGGCTACGCGACGATCTCGGGGCACGGCACCGACTCGTCCGACCCCGCCACGGCCGACGAGCCCCCCTCCGACACGCTGGCCAACCAGGTGTTCCCCGCGGGCTCCGACGCCTACTTCGCGCGCGACTGGTTCTACAGCTACGCGCTGTGCGACTTCGACTTCGACGGACAATACTGGGCGTTCACCTCGACCCACTACGAGGACGAGGTGCACTACGGCACCGACCAGACCGGGACCTACCGGGAGAACGAGTAACGAGACATTCCAACTTCGAGGGGTGAGGACACCTCTCCGAACGACGACGGCCGGGACGGCAACGACGGGAACGACGAAAGGACGACGAGACGATGTACGTGAACATCGACAAGTGGAAGAAGGCACGCGGCTTTACCCTCATCGAGCTGATGATCGTGGTCGCGATCCTGGGCATCTTGGCGGCAATCGCCATTCCGGCCCTGACCAAGTACATGCGGCGCAGCAAGACCAGCGAGGCGCGGGTACAGATCGCCAAGCTGTTCGATGCGGCATCGGCTTACTTCAACGAAGAGCACGTCGATCGCGGCCAGGTGCAGGTCATCGGCGCCGGCGGTGCCATCTCCGCCCTCGCCCCGCACCGCTGCCCGCACCGAGTGGGTGAGGAGACGGGCCAGAGCCAGGCCGACGTCACGCCGGACTTCGCTATCGACTGCAACGACGGGCCCGGTGGTCGCTGCGTGCCCGCGCAGGGCGGCGGTGGTCCGGGCTACTACGACATGACCGACTGGGCCGACAACCCGGTGTGGAACGCCCTGAACTTCCAGCAGGAGCAGGCGCACTACTTCCACTACAACTTCCAGGCCAGCAACTCGGGCGCGGGCTTCGGCTCGTGTCAGTTCACCGCGCAGGCGTTCGGCGACCTCGACGCCGACCTGGTCTACTCGACCTACGAGCGCTCGGGTGCAGCCGACGAGAACGGCGTGAACGCGGCGGCGGGCCTCTACATCGACCAAGAAGTCGAGTAGTCCCCACCAGCGGACGACCGCGGCCCACTACGGCCCGCGGCAACGAAGGCCCCTTCGGGGGCCTTCTCCTTTTGGTTGCTGCGCTATCCTCTTGCTCATCATGCGCCCAAGCTCCCTCGGCGTGCCGCTGCTGCTCGCAGGCCTCGTGGCTGCCACGAGCCTCGTGCACGACCGCGTGGACGAGCGCCGGGCCGCGCTGCCACCCGGGCACGAGGTCGCGGTGCTGCCCACTCCTCGCACGCTCGAGGTGATGAGCCTGGGCTACCGCGAGGCGATCGCCGACCTGGTCTGGGTTCGTGCGCTGGTGTTCGCGGGCGAGAACCTCGGCCACACCGACACCGTCATGGTCGAGCGCTACGTCTGGGCCATCTCCGCCCTCGCCCCCCGCTTCCACCGCCCCTATCTGTGGGGGGGCATCACCGCGATCTACGGAGGCGCGGGCAAGATCGATCGCACGATGGTGCAGAGCGCCTCTCGGATCTATCGCGCGGGGCTACGGCGCTTCCCCGAGAGCCACGAGCTGCTCTACGCACACGGCATGCTGCTGACCCATCAAGTGGGCTCGACCCCCGGCTTCTCCCCGGCCGAGAAGGAGGCGCTGCAAGCCGAGGGCATCGAGCTCATCCGCAAGGCAGCCGCCCACGGTGCCGACCCCCTGGTGCGGCGCTATGCCGCGACCCTCATCACCGAGCACGCCACCGATCAGCTCGCGATCCAGTTCCTCGAGAGCCAGCTGGTCGAGGCCGAGGACGAGGCCCACCGCCGCCTGCTCCGCCTCAAGCTCGGCGGTTTGGTCGGCCGCGAAGGCGTCGAGCGCCTCGAGCGGCTCCGCGAGGCCTTCGTCGCCGAGCAGCAGCGCGTGGCTCCCTACGTGCCCGACTCGCTCTACGCGGTCATCCGCGCCGAGGCCAGCCCGCTGTCCCCTGCCCCGGGTTCCAGCAACGACTTCGGGTCAGGGGACTAGCCGCCCTTGACCGTCGCCGTCTGACCGTCGCCCACCGAGACCGTCTCGGTCGCGGGAGCTCGCCCGGCCCAGGTGAACTTGATGGTGTGCTTGCCCGGCGTGACCATGACCTTCATCAGCGGCGTGGTCCCCACCGACTTGCCGTCGACGGTGACCTTGGCCGGAGGCACGCCCGGCTTGGTCCCGATGCGCAGCGTGGCCGTCTTGGCCGCGGTGGGCTTGGGTCGGCTGCCCCCGCCGCGCTTCTTCTTGGTGCTCGACGAGCTGCTGCCGCCGTCGTTGGTCTCCGGTGGAGGATCGGCCTTGGCAACGACCTCGGCGCCCTTGACCAGGGTGACCTTGACCACCTGCGTCGGCTCACCGGTGAACGTGATGGGCTGACGCAGCGAGGTGTAGCCCGGCGCGCTCACCTGCACCTCGTAGGCCACATCGGGCTTGCGCACCACCGGGAGCTGGCCCCCGTTGGTGCCCGTTCCGATCACCTGGTCACCCGACATCACGCTCGCGGTGGCCTCGGCCGGCACCAGCTCGAACGAGAGCTTGACCGCCTTGGGCTGCAGTGCAATGGGCGGGACGTTGAGGCCGGCATCGGGGACGTCGACCTCGGTCTCGAAGTCGAGGTGCGTGTCGTGGGTGATCTTGATCTTGTGCTTGCCCGGTGAGACCGAGGTGACGAACGGCGACGCACCCGAGAGCTCCTTGCCGTCGACCGCGACCTTGGCGTCGGTGGGCGTGACCTGGATGGACAATGCCCCCATGGCGGTGCCCTTGCCGTCGCCGTCCTTGCCACCGCCGTCCTCGGCGACGGATCCGCCGCCCTTGCCGCCCTTGTCCTTGAGCATCACGTAGATGCCCCCGAACGCGGCGCCGAACAGCACCAGGAGCGCGAGCACGATGATGACGATCGGACCCACGTTGGACTTGCGCGGGCGATCGTCGTAGTCGAACCCCATGCCGGGAGGCGGGGGCATGGCGGGACCCGCCCCGCTGGGCACCATGCCCGGGGCCCCGCCCATCATTCCAGGCGCCATGGGGAAGCCGGGCATCGAGCCCTGATTGCCGAACCCGGGGGCCATGGGCCCTTGCCCCGGCATCTGCGGCTGCATGCCCGGAGCGCCCATCCCCATCATGCCAGGGGCCGCGGGCATCCCCCCACCCGGGATCTGGTGGGCCGGGTGGGCCTGAGCCTGCATGGCCTGCGCCTGCATGGCCTGCATGGCCTGCGGCGCCATCATGTCGCCCGGCACCATGGTCATGCCCTTGTCGGGGGCCGCGTCGGCCGACGCGGCCATGGGCGCGGGTGCCGGCGCCGGCATGGGCAAGGCCGACGGCATCGGCCGAGCACCGAGCTCGACCTTGGTGGGTACGCTGGAATCGGTGCCCGCGTCGTCGTCCTTGCCGGCCTCCTTGCCGTCGTCGTCGAACAGTCGGGTCTCGAGCTCGTCGTCGTCCCAGTCGAAGTCGGAGCCCGGAGTGGCCGCGTAGTTGGAGGTGGCCTTGGCCTTGGGCTTGCTGGCCCCCTTGGGCTTGGGCAGCTCGATGGCCGGCTTGTTGATGAGCGAGCCCACCGGGATGGTCGGCGGATCGATGGGCGGCTCCGCGGCGCGCCCCGGTGGCTTGGGCTTGCCACCCGGCGGCGGCGGGAGGTTGCGCGACGTGGTCATGACCATCGTCTTGCGCTTGGGTGCCTTCTTGCCGTCGGCCCCCGGTGGGGCGGGCGGACCCGCGGCACGGCCCCCAGGGGGGGGTGGAGGCGGGCGACCGCCCGAGGGGGGCGGGGGCGGACGACCACCACCGGTGGCCTTGCCGCGACCGTTGGGCTTGAACTGCTCGGGACGAAGGTCGGCCTGAGCCGCCGCCTTCTCCTTCTCCTGCTCGATCTCCCGGTGGTAGTTCTCCCGCATCCACGCCGCGAGGTCCTTGCGGCTGTAGAACAGGCCCTGCGCGAACATGAACGCCTGCAGCTCGTCGTGCAGCTCGATGGCGGACTGGTAGCGCTGCTCGGGCTCGCGGGTGAGCGCCTTGAAGATGATGTTCTCGAGCGGCTTGGGGATGTTGGGGTTGACCTGAGTGGGACGCGGGACGTCGACCGCTCGCACCTTCTCGAGCGTGGCGAAGTCGGTCTCGGCCTGGAACAAGCGCTGGCCGACGAGGATCTCGAACAACACCACGCCCACCGAGAACACGTCGCTGCGGCGATCCAGCGGCATGCCGCGGACCTGCTCGGGGGACATGTAGCCGAATTTGCCCTTGAGGATGCCGGCCTGGGTACGGGACGCTCGGCCGGCCGCCTTGGCCACACCGAAGTCGATGAGCTTCACCTCGCCCTCGAACGACACCAGGATGTTGGGCGGGCTGACGTCGCGATGGACGATCGAGAGCGGGCGGTTGTACTTGTCCTTCTTGTTGTGCGCGTAGTCGAGGCCCTCGCAGATCTTCATGATGATGTAGCAGGCCTGGGCAACCGGCATCGGCTGCCCCATCTGCTGCGCACGCTGGAAGATCGCGCGAAGGTCTCGACCGGCGACGTACTCGAGGGCGATGTAAAAGCTGTCCTGCTCGTTACCCAGGTTGTAGATCTGGGCGATGTTGCCGTGGTTCAGCTGGACGGCGATCTTCGCCTCGTCCTTGAACATGGCGATGAACTCGTCGTCCTCGGCGACATGGGGCAAGATGCGCTTGACCGCAACGGTGCGCTCGAAGCCCTCGACCCCGTACTCCTTGGCCTTGTAGACCTCGGCCATGCCGCCGACGCTGACGCGCTCGAGCAGCAGATACGGTCCGTACTGCGTAGGAAGGTTCACCGGCGGCTCCGGACGGCCCGCTTGGGCCCGCGGCGGGGAAGACTCGTCCCCGCGTGCTTGGGTCCTCGTGGACCGGTCAGCAGTATAACGAGAAAGTCGGCCGGTTTAGCCGACCCTGCGGATCCCGCCACCCGGCGCGACGAATCGGCGGCTGCCACGCGCTTGGGCCCGGGGCGGGGCGGGCATCGAGGGGCCTGGGGTGCGCGCAACGGGGACAAAACGAGCCCGATGATACACTCGGAGGCGAAGTCATGCCGAATTCGGGAGACGCAGACCCCAGTGACCCGCTCCGCGGCGTTGGATCCCGCGGTGCGACGCCACTTTCGCCCTCCGAGGGCAGCCGGGGACCCGCGGAGGTCTCCGGCACCGCCGGGGCCGAGGCAGCCAGAGCGACGGACTCGGTGTCGGGATCGCCTGATCTCGATGCGATCGCCTCCGGGCTCGCCGCCGGCAACCTCGACCTCCCCGCGGCCCGAAGTCAGCTCATCGAGCGAGCCGTGCGGGCTCAGCTTCCGCCCAATGCGTCACCGGCCACGATTGCCGCGATACGCGCGGAGGTCGAGGCGCTCCTCCACGACGACCCGAGGCTGGAGCGCCTGCTGCGGCCCTAGCGACGGCCCGAACCCTCGTGCAGGTGGACGCTCGTCCAGGCCCGGACGCCGAGGCTATCCCGCCGCGCGCGTGGGGGTGAGCAGCTCGCGAACCTCGGGCTCGACCGCGAGGTGATGGGTGTCGAACCGGCGCAGGGCATCGAGCAGGATCTGCACCCGCTCGGGGGGCTTGAGCCGTCGGTCGATGATCACCCGGTACTCCCCACGCACGCGACACAAGCCGCCCGTGTTCTGGACCAGGCCCGCCATCGGCTCATAGCTCACGCGCACCGATAGCGCCTCGGCGAGGCGCTCCAACGCCTCGAGCTGCTGCTGCACCTTCATCGATCACCTACGCGGCCCTTGGCGACGCGCGGGAAGCTTGCCGCAACGCCGACGCGAAGCAAAGGCCATGTCGAGGGAGAAAGTGGATCGATCTGGCGGTTCGGCGTGGTGATCGCCGGATCCAATGGAGCGATCCGAAGCGATCCCACCACGATGGATCGCGGCGCGTGGTGATCCAGCGTGGCGATCTCCTGCGACGATCTCGATCGGTCCGATCGCATCCTTCGATCGCCCAAGCGCCCTCGCCTCGAGCGCCTCGGCCCTCGGATGGCCAGCCGGATCCCTACTCGGAGATCTCGGCGCTCTCGGCCACGGCCGAGGCCACCGGAAGGGTGAAGGAGATCGCCGTCCCCCGCCCCGGCTCGCTCTCCGCCCAGACCTCGCCGCCATGCGCCACCACGAGGTTGCGCACGATCGAGAGCCCCAGGCCGGCGCCGCCGTAGGCCCTCGTGGACCCCTGGTCGACCTGATAGAACGCCTCGAACACCCGACCGAGCTGCTCGGGAGCGATGCCGATCCCCGTGTCGCGCACGGTGATCCGCACCGCATCGGGATCTTCCTCGCCGAACAGGGTCTCCTCCTGGAAGGGCCGCCGGATCGGTGCCATGCAGGCTTCCACGGTCACGTGCCCCCCGGCGGGCGTGAACTTGATCGCGTTGCCGAGCAGGTTGACCAGCACGCGCTGGATCTTCTCACCGTCGACCACCACGCGTGGTATCGGCACCTGGGCGTGGGACAGGTGCAGCTCGATGCCCGCCTGCTCGGCCGCGAGCCGCACGGCATCGAGCGCGCGGACCAGCAGCTCCGGCACCGAGTGCGCCTGCAGGCTCAGTCGAACCGAGCCGCCCTCGAGCTGCGACATCTCGAGCAGATCGGTGATGAGCGACAGCAGCTCCTCGCCGCGGTGGTGGATGGTGTCGACGTACTCGCGTTGCTCTTCGTTGAGCGGACCCGCAAGCCCCTCGAGCAGCATCTCGGAGAACCCGATCACCGAGGTCAGCGGAGTGCGCAGCTCGTGCGAGACGGTGGCCAAGAAGTTGCTCTTGAGCTTGTCGAGCTGGCGCAGGTGCTCGACTGCGCGCTGCAGCTCGGCGTTTCGGTGGGCGAGCTCCTCGTGCGACTCCTCGCTGGCAGCAAGGTGGACCTGCGAGGTGATCCAGGCGGCAAACGAGGACTGCAGCAGCTGCCCCAGCACTCCTGCCACCGCATCGCACAGCCGCGGCTCGATGGCCCCTCCCCCTTCGGTGCGACGGGCCACCACGAGCACCGCCACCCGCTCGGCTCCGGCGAACAGCGGGCGAACCTCGAAGCGATAGCTCGTGCGGGCGGCGGCGCCGGGCTCGGATGCGTCCGGCGGCCTGGGGCCTTCGAGCCCGAAGCTGCGATCGCCCCCGCGCCGCAGGGCGGTGAGCGCCTCCGGGGGCAGCGTGTCCCAGCGGGTGAGCACGCCGCCGGGTCGGCTGGCCACCGCGTAGGCCGGCCCGTCGTCGCGGAACACGGCCAGGCCCTCCACCCCGCCGGCCACGAATGCGGCGAGACAGCGCGAGGCATCGGCCTCGGACAGCAGCTCGTCGAGGGCGGGCTTGCGATCGGCCACCCCGAAGGAGATCGCCGGCAGCGTCACGGAGTGGCTCCTCCCAGCGCGTGCGACAGGCTCTCCACGACGTCGTCGTGCTCGACGCCGAAGCGCTCCTGGAAGCCGTAGCGACGCTCGAGCTTGCGCCACGACTGCGAGAACAGCCCGAGGAAGGTCTCGGCCACGCCGTCGCCGCGCAGCGCCACGGCGGTGTAGACCGGCTCGCTGCCCTTGGCGCGAATGCGAGCGACCTCCTCGTCGGTGCGGATCCCCGGAAGGTCGCGCTTGTTGAGCTGGATGACCATGCCCAGCTCGCTCATGACGATGCCGTTGTCGAGCAGGTTGGCGCGGAGGTTGGCGAAGCTCTCGTTGTTGGCCCGCGTCTGGCTCACGCGCGAGTCGGCCACGAACGCCACGCCGTCGGCCCCCTGCAGCACGATCTTGCGGGTGGTGTTGTGGATGACCTGGCCGGGAACGGTGAAGAGCTTGACCCGCAGCGACAGGCCTCCCCGCACCGACAGCCGCAGCGGCAGCAGATCGAAGAACAGCGTGCGGTCGTCCCGGGTGTTGAGCGTCACCAGCTCGCCGTCGGTGTGCCCCTGCATGCGACGGTGGAGCTGGATGAGGTTGGTCGTCTTCCCGCTCAGCGCGGGCCCGTAGTAGACCAGCTTGATCGTCAGCTCCCGCCGGGACATGTCGATGAAGGCCATGGCGCGTCCTTGCCCCGTCGGGCGAGAGCTTACCAGCCCACGAGCCGACGGCGGACTGGGGGCGCAAACCATGCGCCCTCGTGCTGCACATGGGGTCTACGACACCCCAATGATCCACAGCGTACCCAGTGCAAGGGCCAAACTAGGCGGCCTACTGGCCGATCATTGCACCGATGTGAGCCAAGGCGACACGACTTTCATGAAAAATCGATCGGTGCGGCTTGCACCGTAAGGGTTCCACTTCAAACCGCCTATGGGATCGGTGAGCCCGCCGGGTGCTTGCTCACCACCGAATCAGACAGGAGTGCTGGGGTCATGAAGACGATCATCGGATTGGGGTTGGTGCTGGGGCTTTCGTGCATGGCGGCCTGCGACGAGGACGCGACGAACCATGGGGCACTCGTCTTCCGCTCGTCGGACGGCGATCTGACGCCTCCTCCAACGATCGGGCTGAGCATCCCCAATGGGCTCAACGACCCAAGCGTCAGCGGACTCGACACGGGCTTTGGGCTGGCGACCAACGATGGCCTCGACGAGGGTGGCGGACTGTTGTCCACCAGTGCCGGGCGCAGCGTGGCGCGGTACCTGGTGGAGTGCGCACTGCCCCCGGGCGACTCGATCACCAAGGACGTGGGGGAAGGGCTCCTGGAGCTCCACGGCCTCCTCGGCCTGGCCCCCGAGTGGAAGGAGGGCGCGTGCGACGAGGACTGCCAGCAGTGGGTGAGCGCGTGCTTGCTGGCGCGAACCAATGCGTCGGGCCAGGAGGTCTGGATCTGGGTGACGGCCGATCATCCCGCGATCGGGCTCGGCCCGTCGTCCGCCTATCCCCTGTACGAGGCCACGTACTTCGGCAACGTGCTCGCCGCGGAGCCCACTCGCTACGCGTGTCGCGGCACGCCCGAAGGACAAGCGGCGGCGATCGCCAACGGCCGCACCTGCGCCGAGGACTTCGAGCTGTGTGGCATCACCGCGTACGACGACTGCGTGCAGCACCAGCGCTGCATCGACGAGCAAGGCTTCTACACCGAGTGTGCCGAGGGAGCCACCGCCGACGGTGCCGTCTACCCGACCATCTCCGTGTTCGTGAGCACCCCGGAGTAGCGTCGTGGGCAACGATCGCACCACCGTCCAAAATCCCACGCCGAGCTCGGGCTCGCGGAGCGAGGAGTCCATGGCGCTTCGCGCCGCATTCGCTCGCGCCGGGGTCGACGAGGCCGAGTTCCCGCAGCCGGCGTCGGGCGACCAGGTCGGCCGCTACACCGTGCTCGGGGCGCTCGGCGAGGGCGGCATGGGGGTGGTCTACAAGGCCTACGATCCGCAGCTCGATCGCAACGTGGCGCTCAAGCTCCTGCGACGCGTGATCGAGGAGGACGAGTCGGGCACGGAGCTCCGGCTCCAGCGGGAGGCGCAGATGCTCGCCAAGCTGCAGCACCCCAACGTGGTCGCCGTCTACGACTCCGGGCTCACCGGCTACGGTGTGTTCATCGCGATGGAGCTGCTCCGCGGGTGCACGCTGCGCGAGTGGCTCGAGCAGCGGCCTCGCAGCGTGGCGGAGATCCTCAAGGTGTTCCGAGCCGCGGGGGAGGGGCTGGCCGCGGCCCACGACGCCGGCTTCGTGCACCGCGACTTCAAGCCCTCCAACGTGATCGTGAGCGACGACGACGGGCTCGTGCGGGTGCTCGACTTCGGGGTGGCGTCGCTCGTGGATCCTCGAGGAGGCTGGTCTGGCCGATCCACTGGCTCGTCGCGCCGCATGGTGTCTCGGCCGCCGGGGACGCTCGAGCCGCTGTCGGGCTCGGATCCCCACCTCACCGACGACGGCTGCGTGGTGGGCACGCCCGTGTACATGGCGCCCGAGCAGGTGGCCGGAGACCGCGTCAATCACCGCAGCGACCAGTTCACGTTCTGCGTGTGCCTGCACCTGGCGATCTATGGCCGCTCCCCGGTGATCGGCGACGGCTTCGAGGAGCGCCGCTGGAACCTGGCGCGGGGCCGCGTGCTCGACGAGCGCTCGATGCTCACGGGACGCACGCACGGCCGGGTGCCAGCCCGCGTGCGTCGTGCGCTGCGGAAGGGTCTGTCGGTCGACCCGAACCGGCGGTTCTCCTCGATGCGTGCGCTGCTCGACGAGCTGAAGGAGCCTCCGCGGCGCTGGCCGCTGGTGGCGGCCAGCGCGACGCTCGCGCTCGGCTTCGGGGTGGGGCTGGTGTTCGACTTCGACGAGGATCCCTGTGCGGCGTCCGCCACGGAGCTCGCCACGGTGTGGGGCGAGGCCGATCGCGACGCGGTGCAGCGTGCCTTCGTCGGCAGCGGACACCCCCAGGCACAGGAGCTGTGGGGTCGGGTGGAGCAGCAGCTCGACGGCTACGCCGCGGCGTGGTCGACGATGCACGCCGAGTCGTGCCACGCCACCCAAGTGTCCCGGCAACAGAGCATGGAGCTGCACGACCAGCGCATTCACTGCCTCGAGCGTCGCAAGAACCGCATGCGCTCGACCGTCGACGCCCTCGGCCGCATCGAGAGCGCCGCGCAGGCCGGGGACCGCACCCTGCTCCCGTTCCAGCTCCCCCGCATCAAGGACTGCGCCAATCCCGATACGATGAGCGCCACGCTGCTGCCCGACGATCCCGAGCTGGGCGAGCGCGTGCTGGAGATCCGACGCTCGATCGACGAGGCCGAGACTGCCAAGGATTCGGGCGAGCTCGCGCGTGGGCTCGAGCTGGCTCACTCGGTGGTCGAGCGTGCCGAGCAGACCCGATACCCCCCGGTGCATGCCGAGGCGCTGGAGTGCCTGGGGAGCCTGCAGGTCATGGGAGGCTCGGCACGCGAGGCCCAGGTCACGCTCGAGGCCGCGATCGTCGAGGCGGCCAAGGCGGGCGACCATGTCACCGGGGCGCGATCGTGGACGTGGCTCATCTACGCGTTGGCGATGCAGCGACGGCTCGGCGAGGGCAAGGCGATCGAGCTGGCCGCTCGAGCGGCCGTGGAGCAGGCCAACGACGACACCGCGCGCGGGTGGCTGCTGAACAACCTCGGCGTGCTGTACAAGGAGGCCGGGGACCTCGAGAGGTCGCACGAGCTGACGCTGCAGGCGCTCGAGTTCAAGCAAGAAACCCTCGGCGAGGATCACGTGGACGTGGGGATCTCGTGGTTCAACCTGGGCACCTCGCTGATCGAGCGAAAGCGCTACGCCGAGGCCGACGAGGCGCTGGAGCAGGCGCGAGCGATCTTCGAGGCCACCGTGGGTCCTTCGCACGGGATGAGCCAGTTCGCGATCCTGGGCAAGTGCAAGATCGAGCACGAGCGTGGCGAGTACGAGGCCGCGATCGGGCACTGCGGCCGCGTGCTCGAGCGCTTTGCGGACTCGCCCGCTTCACACGTGGTCATGGGCACCGCATACCTGCTCATGGCCAAGGCGCTGCGCGGGGTGGGGCGGCTCGAGGAGTCCCGGGCCCACGCCCAGCGGGGACTCGAGCTGGTGCGGACCGACGACCCGGCACAGGCCGAGGAGATCGAGCGATGGTTGCAAGACAACGAGGCACCGATCGACGCTCACGACTCCGACGACCGCTCGCCTTCGAACGCGGCACGCTGAGCGTGTCGACGAGGCAGTGACCCGGGCGCGACGGCACACGCCTCTTCGAGCCGCCGCAGGGCCTCGGCCACGTGCGGTGCCCCACCGAGCACGGGCGTCTCCACGACCACCGTCACCAGTTGGTCTCCGCGACCACTGCCGCGCCCATTCCCACGCTCATTCCCACGCCCATTCCCACGCTTGGGCGCCCCCTTGCCCCGTAGCCGCAGCTTGGTGCCGCTGCGCACCCCGGGCGGCACGTCCACGTGCACCATGCCGTCGACGGTGGGCACGGGAACCTTGGCCCCGGCCGCGGCCTCGGACACCGACAGCCAAAGCTCGCACAGGAGTTCGTCGCCCTCGCGGCGCAGCCACGGGTGTGGGGTGACGTTGACGGTGACCCGCAGGTCCCCCGCCGTCCCTCCGAAGCGCCCGGGCTCCCCCTCACCGGTGAGCACCCGCTCGGCGCCGGCTTCGGTGCCGGGCGGCAGGTTGACGACGAACGCACGCAGGTGACGACGGGTACCGCGGCCGCGGCAGGCCTGGCAGGGATCGGGCTGGACGAGGCCCAGCCCGCTGCAGCGACCGCAGGGGGAGCGCCGCGCCAGCAACCCCTCGCCCTTGACCTCGCCCTTGCCCCCGCACAGCGAGCAGGTCTGCGGTGGCTGCCCTCCCGGGCGCGTGCCCGTGCCGCGGCATGCATCGCAGGGGCCAGGGGCCTCGAACTCGATGTCGTGCGACGAGCCGCGCACCGCGTCGGGCAGCGACACCGTCAGCGTGTAGCGCAGGTCTCGTCCCCGCCGACGCCGCTCGCGGCGGGTACCGAACACGTCGCCGAACACCTGGCCGAGCAGATCACGAGCGCCCTGCCCTCCGGACCCACGCCGCAGCTCGATGCCCTCGAGGCGCTGGGTCATGTCGTAGCGGGCACGGGCCGCTGCATCGCCGAGCGTGTTGTAGGCCTCGTTGATCCGGCGATAGCGCTCGGCCACCTCGAGATCGTCGGGATGGCGATCGGGGTGCCACTGCTTGGTGAGGCTGCGAAACGCCTTCTTGATCTCGTCGGGACCGGCGCGGCGGTCGACCCCGAGCACCGCGTAGTAGTCGTCGGTGGCCATGGCCCGGTCGTGATTCATCCGCCGCAGGGGCCTACTCGGGCCCCGCTTCGGACAGCATCGCCTCGTAGATCTGGTGCGACGAGCTCTCGAGCGCGGCCAGGGCCTGCCCGAGCTCGGCGAGGCCCGGGCTGGCCTCGAGCAAGGACTCGAGCCGGGCCGCGTCGCGCTCGATGTCCTCGCGATCGGCAGGAGCCAGCGCGCTGCCGTAGACCTCGAGCGAGCGGCGGCAGGTGTACACGAGCGTCTCGGCCCGGTTGCGTAGATCGACGAGCTCGCGGCGCACCCGATCCTCGCCCTTCTTGGTCTCGGCCTCGACCACGAGCTTGTCGATCTGATCCTGGGCCAGGCCGGAGCTCGGCTGCACGGTCACGCTGGTCTGCCGGCCGGTGCCCAGGTCCTTGGCGGTGACGCCCAGGATCCCGTTGGCGTCGATCTCGAACGTGACCTGGATCTGGGGCACGCCGCGCGGCGCGGGCGGGATGTCGGTGAGCTGGAAGCGGGCGAGGCTCTTGTTGTCGTCGGCCATGTCCCGCAGGCCCTGCAGCACGTGCACGTTGACCACCGGCTGGTTGTCGACGGTGGTGCTGAACACCTCGGACTTGCGCGTGGGGATCGTGGTGTTCCTGGGGATGAGCGGCGAGAACACCCCGCCCTGGGTCTCCACGCCGATGGGCAGCGGCACGACGTCGAGCAGCAGCACGCCGTCGATCTGTCCCTCGAGCACCGCGCCCTGGATCGCGGCCCCGGCCGCCACGACCTCGTCGGGGTTGACCGACTTGCTGGGCTCGCGGCCGAACAGCTGCTTGACCCGCTCGATCACCATGGGCATGCGGGTCTGGCCGCCCACCAGCAGCACCTCGTCGATCTCGTTGGGCTCGAGCTCGGCGTCCTGCAGCACCTGCAGGCACGGCCCCACCGTGCGCTCGACGAGGCCCTTGGTCAGGGTCTCGAGCTGACGCCGCGACAGGCTGGCCGAGAAGTGCAGCGGCTGGCCCGTGGGCGCGGCGATGAACGGGAGGTTCAGCTCGGTCTCGAGCGCGAACGACAGCTCCTGCTTGGCCTTCTCGGCCGCCTCCTTGAGCCGCTGCATCGCGAGCTTCTCGCTGCGCAGGTCGAAGCCGTGCTCGCGCAGGAACTGCTCGGCGCACCAGTCGACGATCGCGTGGTCGAAGTCCTCGCCGCCGAGGAAGGTGTCACCCGCGGTCGCGAGCACCTCGAACACGCCCTCGCGCATCTCGAGCAGCGAGATGTCGAAGGTGCCGCCGCCGAGGTCGTAGACGGCCACGATGCGGCTGTCCTGGCGCTCGTGCAAGCCATAGGCCAGCGTGGCCGCGGTCGGCTCGTTGATGATGCGCTCGACGGTGAGCCCCGCGATCTGGCCGGCGTCCTTGGTGGCCTGGCGCTGGGTGTCGTTGAAGTAGGCGGGCACGGTGACGATGGCCCGGGTGACCGGCTCGCCGAGCACCGCCTGCGCCGCTTCCTTCATCTTGGTGAGCACCGCGGCCCCGATCTCGCTGGGCGAGTGGGCGCGCCCCCAGACCTCGACCCAGGCGTCGCCGTTGTCGGCGGCGCACAGCTGGTAGGGGAGCAGCCGGCGCAGGCCCGCGATCTCGGGATCGGCGAGCTTGCGACCGATGAGCCGCTTGGCCGCGTAGATCGTGTTGGTGGGGTTGGTGATCGCCTGCCGCTTGGCGATCTGGCCCACGAGCCGCTCGCCTTCCTCGGTGAAGGCGACCACGCTGGGCGTGGTGCGGCTGCCCTCGGGGTTGGAGATGACGCGCACCTCGCCGTCGATCATGACGGCCACGCAGGAGTTGGTGGTCCCCAGATCGATGCCGACGATCCTGCCGCTCCCCCCGCTCATGCGTCAGGACTCCGTGCCGCCCCCCGACCCCGCCCCCGCCACGATGACCCGGGCCGGGCGCAGCAGGCGGTCACCGAGCTTGTAGCCCTTCTCGAACTCGCGGATCACCACGCCGGGCGCGTGATCGGGCGAGTCGAACTGCTGGAGCGCGTCGTGGATCGCGGGATCGAACGGCACCCCCACCGCAGGCACGGGCTCGATGCCGTTCTTCTTGAGGCTGCCGAGGAATTCGTCGCGAACCATCCGCAGGCCCTTGACCACCTGCTCGATGTTGGCCGCATCGTCGCCGCCCGCCGGTCCCGATGGCCGGTCGCCTTCGGCGCCCGAGGCCGTCATCCTGGCCGACACCGGCTCGGCGATCTCGAGCGCGCGCTCGAGGTTGTCCACGGTGGGCAGGAAGCTCGACAGCAGGGTCTGCGCCTTGCGAGCCACCGCATCGTCGATGTCCCGCTTGACCCGCTTCTTGTAGTTCTCGTGGTCCGCCACGGCCCGCAGCCACTTGTCCTTGAGGGCTGCGATCTCGTCGTCCTTGGCCGTGAGGATCGCATCGAAGTCGACGGTGTCCTCGTCGTCCTCGGCTCCCTCCTCGCCTTCGGCTCCCATCGAGGACACGGCGGCTTCGGCTTCGGCCATGGTTCGCTCGATCTCGGCGCTCATCGCGTCATCGCCAGCAGGATCTTGGTCGTGGTTGGCGCTCATGCTGTTTTCGTCGTTTCCGTTCTTGCCGCTGCGACCCGAACGCCGAGGTCGGCGGCCGATCGAGCCACATGCAGACCTCAGGCACACATTCGCGCCGCGAGTGCTCGGGCCGCGTACTCTACCAGAGGAATCATGGCCGCGTAATCCATGCGGGCCGAGCCCAGCAGGGCCACTGCGCCGCGATCCGGACCGCGATCGGAGCCTGCCCCCCCACCACCCCCGGGCATGGGAACCCGACACCCCACCAGACACAGGCCCGGTTCGGGACCATCCGACCATGCGCTGCCCAGGCCGGCCAGCTCGGCCATCCCGGTCACCCCGACCACCCCAACGTGGACCCGGGCTCGGGGATCGTCGCCGTCGGCCGGCAGCAGCTGATCGAGCACCTCGGCCAGGCGCTGATCGTCCTCGAGCAACGCGAGGACGTCGCCCAGCCGCTCCGAGTCGGCCAAGCCGCGGGCGAGGGACGGCTGCCCCGCGATCTGCATCCAGAGGGGATCGAGCGGCCCAACCGAGCACAGGGTCAGCCCCACCCGGAGGGCCTGGGCCAACAGGCGATCGATCTGGGCCTCGTGCTCCCCGAGCCGGCGGAGCAGGGCCTCGCGCGCGTCGGGCAAGGTCCGCCCCACGCACAGCCGGCGCAGGCGCTCCTGCAGGCCGAGGAGCTCGGACGACGGATCGGACGCAGCGCGACCGGCCAGTTCATGGCTCGACTCGAGCTCGATGGGCTGCACATGGGTCGCCCCGCCCTCGAGGGTGAGCACCACCAGGCCCCGCGATCCCACCAGGGGGACCACGTCCACCTGCTCCATGCGACCGCCCTGCGCCGTGCCGAGGAACGAGACGGCCAGGCAGCCGGAGGCCTCCGAGAGCACGCACACGGCGGCCCGCATACTACGGCTGGGGTCCTCGCGGACGCGCTGCAAGCTGCGATCGACCGCGTCGAGCAGCTTGGGCTCCGCCCGACTGGCCGGAAGCAAGGTCACGTAGCATCGCAGGCCAACCTCGGTGGGCGAGCAGCCCGCCGAGCGGTGCGGCCGCCAGAGCAGGCCGAGCCGCTCGAGCGCCGCAAGCTCCTGTCGCAGGGTCGCCGAGGACCACCGAAACCCATGGCGCCGCACGAGCGCGGCCGAGGCGACCGGCTCGCCGCTGACGATGAAGTCGCGACACACGGCGCGTAGGATCTGCTCCTGGCGCTCGCTCAGGCAAAGGGTCACCGGCGACGGATCCGCGGCCGACAACGGAGGGCCCTTGGCGGCCTCGAGCTTGGGAGGCAGGTCCGTCATCGTCCTCGCGACTCTAACTCCGTCCGCCGCCCCGTGCACGCGACCCAAGCACTTGTGCACTTCGCGCACATCGACTCAGGAAACCAGGTCCGCGCCGATCTCGTCGTGCCAGAGCCAGCGACCCGGGGCCACCCGGAGCACGACCCCGCGTTCGCCCTCGAACCACTCGAGGTTGCCGCGCGCCACCTGCTGCGCCGTGCGAGCGCGAACCCAAGCCTCGTCGACGACGGGAAAGCGCCGCAGCCAGGCGGCCAGCTCGATGCCCTCGAGCGCCCGCAGTCCGAGCCACAGCCCCTCGGCGGCGGCCGCTCGCGGGGACAGCCGCTCTCGATCGGCGGCCGCGCCCGGCCGGGCGCGCCAGGCCGACAGCCCTCGGAGGTTGGTCCGGCGCTCCACCGCCCCATCGCTGTGGTGGATCGCCGAGGCCGCCGACGGTCCCAGGCCCACGTAGTCGGCCCCGGTCCAGTAGCCCAGGTTGTGCCGAGCCCGAGCGCCGGGGCGAGCGTAGCTGGCGACCTCGTAGTGATGAAGGCCCGCGTCGCACAGCAGCGCCTCGGCCTCGAGCAAGCGCCGAGCCTGGGTGTCCGCCCGCGGCATGCGTCGACGTCCGCGCCGCACCAGCGACTCCCACGGAGTGCCCGCCTCGATCGTCAGCGCATAGATCGAGACGTGCTCGACTCCGGTGTCGAGCAGCGCTCGCACGTCGTCGCGCAGCGCCGCCGCCCGCTGCCCCGGATGTCCCACGATGAGATCGGCGCTCACCCGCAGGCCCCGGGCCACCGCCGCCACGAGGGCGCGCCGGGCCCGTTCGGGATCGTGGGCCCGACCCAGCTGCACCAGCGCCGAGGGTCGCAGCGACTGCACCCCCAGCGACACCCGATCCACCCCCGCCTCGACCAGCACTTCCAAGAGCGCCTCGTCGACGTGCTCGGGATTGAGCTCGACCGTGCGCTCGACCGTCGCGCGAAGCTCGAAGCGCGCGTCGATCGAGGACAGCAGCGCGCGCAACCCCTGGGGACCGAGCTGGCTGGGAGTTCCGCCGCCCACGTAGACCGTGTCCACGGCCAGGCGCTCGGGCAGCGCCCGGGCCACGCACTCGGCCTCGAGATCCCGCAAGAACGCATCGATCGGCGGGTCGCGCCCGACCTCGAAGTCGAAGTCGCAGTAGGGGCACGCCCGCGCGCAGAACGGCACGTGGACGTAGAGCCCCATCGAGCGACCCGTCACGACTCGAGCCCGATCACGACTCGAGCAGGTTGCCCAGCTCGTCGCCGCCGGGCAGTTCGTCGAAGACCTCGACCCCCGAAGGGCCAGGTCGCGCCGCGACCCCGCGCCACCACCATGCCGGCAGTGCGTCCATGTCGATGCCGTTGGACTGGAGGAGGTGGCTCTGCTCCTCGAGCGTCTCGACCATCGAGGGGTGGAACGGCTGCCCCCTGCCCTTGAGCTGGGCGCCCAGCCACATCGCGCTGCGCAGCGGGGTGGCCTCTTCGACGTCCTCGACCAGCGACACCAGCGCCCGACGGGCCACCTCGACGTCGGGGACCTCGTAGAGGCGCGTGCCCGCGGCGGCCGGCAGCCCCAGCAGCAGCGACAGCGCCGACGCGTACTCGGACAGCAGCCGCGACTGCGCCTGCACGACGGCCCCCTCGCTGCTCGACACCTCGGCGTGGAGCATCACGATGACCTCCTCGACCGTGGCGTAGACGAAGCTCGGCAGCCCGGTGCGAAGAAGGCCCAGGCCTGCACGCAGGCTGGCCCGCGCCAGATCGGGATCGAGCAGGTCCTGTCGCGTCGCCCGGCGCTCGAGCGCGTCGAGCAAGGACTCCGGATCGGCGCCGATCTGGAGGAGCACGCGAAAGCCCTGCATGGGGGCGTAGTCACCAAACACCTGGAACGCGCCGAGCTTCTTCCAAGTGGGGAGGCCGTAGCCGTTGCTCGCCATCGGGGCTCCGTGCGCTGCGAGGTGGAAGGCTCACTTGCTCGTGAGCATGGTGTAGACGAAGTAGCCCAGCCCGGACAGCGCGACCACGCCGATGAGCCACATCCATGGCGACGAGCCACCGGTCTTCTCGGTGACCACGCCGTGGCCGAAGGTACGACCGCTGGCGGCATCGGGGGCCACCGCTGCCAGAGGACCGGTGGGGTTGAGGGTGCTGTGACGGCCGGTGCCGGGCGTCGTCTTCTGACGGCTCGTGTGCCGACCGGTGGGTCGCCGCAGCGCGGCTTGAGGGGCCGAGGGCGTGCTGCTCTTGGACTTGCGCCCGCCTCGTGAGCGCTCGGCCACCGCGGCCTCGCCCTTGGGCACGATGCGATGGTGGCCCGAGGTCTTGGGACCCGCGGCCTTGGGCAGGCGGCTGCGGGTCACGGGGCGGGAAACGGCGGCCTGGCTCCCGCCCACCTCGCGGGGGATGGCGGGGTTGGGACCCGACTCGTCGAGGCTGCCCTGGGCCACCAGGGCCTCGAGGTTGCCGATGGTCAGCGCCCGTCGCTTGGCGGTGGGGCCCGGAGAGTCGCCCCCCAGGTTGCGAGCCCAGTCGGGAGGCTCGTCGTCGTCCTCGGCCGAGTCGTCGATGCGCTCGAAGTCGTCGAAGTCGAGCGCCTCGTCCTCGAGGTCGTCGTACTGGTCGTCGTAGTTGACCTTGGCCGGGGCCCCCTCGCCGAACAGCTCGACCATCATGGCCGAGACCTTGCGCGGGGTGCACTGGAGGCTCGCCTCGTTGAGGAAGCCCTCGAGCGCGCGGAAGAAGTGATCGCAGTTGGTGTAGCGATCGGCGGGATCGAGTTCGAGCGCCTTCATGATGATGGCCTCGAGCGCGGGGGGGAACTGTGGATCGACGAACGTGGGCGGGGGGATGTCGCCCTCGAGCACGCGCCGTGCGACCTCCTCGCGACGGCCTCGGAACAGGCGTCGCCCCAGCACCATCTCGTAGAGCACCACCCCGAGCGCGAAGATGTCGGCGCGCAGATCGATGACCTCGCCGCGCAGCTGCTCGGGCGCCATGTAGGCGATCTTGCCGGCCACCTGCCCCTTCTTGGCCACGACCGACGCGCGGGTGGCCGCGATCCCGAAGTCGAGGACCTTGCAGGTGCCGTCGTAGCCGACGTGGATGTTGGTGGGGTTGATGTCGCGGTGCACCAGCCCCAGGGAGCGCCCGGCGTCGTCGGTGCGGCTGTGCACGTAGTGCAGGCCCTCGCACGACTGCATGATGATGCCCACGCCCAGCTCGATCGACAGCGGGCGACCCACCTGCATCGAGGTGCGCAGCACCTGCACGAGCTCCTCGCCCTTGAGCAGCTCCATCGCGATGAAGTACTCGTCCCCGATCTCCCCCAGGTCGTACGTGTGGACGACGTTGTTGTGGGTCAGGGTGGCGGCCATGCGCGCCTCGTCGAGGAACATCTCGACGACCTCGGGGCGCGCCGCGAACTCCTCGCGCAGCGTCTTGACCACGAGCTCCTTCGCGAAGCCCTCGATGCCCGCGTATTGGGCCCGATAGATCTCCGCCATGCCACCGGTCGCAATGTGCTCGACCAGCACATACTTGTCCCCGAAGGGCGTTGGCTCGATGTTGCTCAAGGTCGGGCGTAGCCTAGCGGAATCGGCAATTGGAGCCAAGGGCCCCCTACCACTCGCGCTCGGCCTTGAGCTTGCGGCCCATCAGTGCGTCCACGGCGTCCTGGACGGCCATTCCTTCGTAGAGGATGGCATGCATGGTCGCCACCAGGGGCATGTCGACCCCCTCGCGCTGGGCCAAGCGCTGGGCCGACAGCGTGTTCTTGACCCCCTCGGCGACCATGCCCATCCGGCCGAGGATCTCCTCGAGCGTCTTGCCCTCGCCCAGGGCGATCCCCACGCGGCGGTTGCGAGAGAGGCCGCCGGTACACGTGAGGACCAGGTCACCGATTCCGGCCAGGCCCGCCAGGGTCGCCGGCAAGGCCCCCAGTGCCACCGCCAGCCGGCTCATCTCGGCGAGGCCGCGGGTGATGAGACCGGCGCGGGCGTTCTGGCCCAGGCCCGCGCCGTCGCCCACCCCGGCCGCGAGCGCGATGACGTTCTTGAACGTCCCCCCGAGCTCGACGCCCAGGATGTCGTCGGTCACGTAGGCGCGCACCCCGTCACCGGAGAGCAGCCGCTGGATCGCCTGCCCCACGGCGGGGCTCTGCGCGCCCACCACCACCGTGGTGGGAAGGCCCTTGGCCACCTCCGCAGCAAAGCTGGGTCCACCGAGGGCCGCGATCCGCTCGTGGTGCTCCGCGGGCCCGCCCGTGGCAGACGGCGCCTCGCGGCCCTCCGGGTTCGCGAGGGGAGCCAGCTCCTGCGCCAGCACCTGGTGCATGGTGGAGAGCGAGTCGACCTCGATGCCCTTGGCCGCGATGAGATACATGGGCGCGGGCGCCGAGGGATCCCTGGCGAAGAACGAGGCCACCCGCTCGATGGCTTCGCGCATGCCGTGGCTCGGGATGGCGCAGATCACCAGGTCGGCTCCGGCGAGCGCAGCGTCGAGCGCGTCGGTCGTGGTCAGGCCCGACGGAAACGGAGCATCGGGCAGGTAGCGGGCATTGCGGCCCTCGGCGGTCATCGCCTGGTGGTGAGCGGTCGTTCGGGTCCACAGCACCGTGGGGCGCCCGCGGCGGGCGCAGTGGATGGCCAGGGCGGTTCCCCAGCTCCCCGCGCCCAGCACCGCCACGGTGCGCAGGGGCTGGGGCTCGACCGACGACTCGGTGGACGACTCGGTGGACGGCTCCGTGGGATCGACCATGCGTCGCGCCAATCATCCCATGGTGGGCGACCTGCGCCCAGCCCGCTTCGCCCGGGGACATCATTCCAGGAAGGAGTGGCAGTTTCGAGTAGAATGATAGATCCGATCCGTAGTATCGAGGGAACGTGGCGATGGCGGCGCTCGGGACGGAGCCGCTGCGCAGCGTCATTGCAACGTTTTTGGGAGGGGACATGCGACGGCACATCGGTTGGACGACGATCGTGATCTTGGGCGGTGTACTGGCAGGCTGCCCGGGGTCGAGCACGGACGGCACGGGCGGTCAGGGCGAGGAGGGAGGCAACGACACCACGGGGACCACGACCTTTGGGCCGGGTCCGGGCATGGAGGTGACCTCTTCGCCCATGGAGGGAACCGGCAGCGGCGACCAGGGCGTCACGAGCAACGTCGACGACGACACCGCCGGCAGCTTCCTGCTGCCGCCCGATGGCGGCGTGGTGGGGCAGTGCGATCCCTACCTCCAGGACTGCCCCAAGGGCGAGAAGTGCACCTCGTACGTGGCCACGCCGGGGCAGGAGACGGTGGACGCGACCAAGTGCGTGCCGATCATCGGCGACGACCTGTGGGGCGAGGCGTGCGAGCGCTTCGAGGACAACGACACCTGCGCGCCGGGCTACTTCTGCATGACCGACGTCAGCGGCCACACCGGCATGGGCACGTGCCTCGAGTACTGCTCGGTCGAGGTCCCGTGCGAGAACGGCGGCGAGTGCTTCCCCTTCAACGACGGCGTGCTGCCGGTGTGCGAGGTGCTGTGCGATCCGATCCTGCAGGACTGCCCCGCAGGCCAGGGCTGCTACGCCGCGTTCGACAACTTCGTGTGCGCCATGCCGGGTGCGCCCGCCGGCCAGGGCGGAGACGGCGATCCCTGCTACACGATCCAGAGCTGCGATCCCGGGCTCATCTGCCGTGGCGGCACCGCGGGCTGCCCGATGGACGGGGCTTGCTGCACGCCGGTGTGCGAGCTCAGCGGGCCGCCGGATCAGTGCACGGATCCAGCCGAGGATTGCGTGCCGGCGCTCGATGATCCGCCGCCGGGGCTGCAGGACGTGGGGTACTGCGGAGTCCCGGCGTAGGCGGGGGTTCGGGCCCCGCGGGCGCGCGGGACTGTGGCCGTTTCGGCCGCAGTCCCGCGACTCGACGCGCTTGGAGTCTCGGCGTAGGGTTTGGCGAGGTCCCACGTGGGCATCCAGAAGCTGAGGATCCAGGGGTTTCGCTCGCTGCGTGACGTGACGTGGGAGCCGGGTGCGCTCAACGTGGTCATCGGGCCCAACGGCTCGGGCAAGTCGAACCTGCTGCGATGGCTCGAGCTGCTGCGTCAGAGCGCACGCGGAGAGCTGCCGAAGGCGATCCTGCGGATGGGCGGCATTGGGCCGCTGCTGTGGGATGGGCAGGCGGAGGAGATTGCGTGGGAGGTGCGAGTCGATGAGCGTCGGGGGACCGAGCCTGGCGACGCGTTCGCCTACGAGCTGTGCCTACGGCGGCTCGGGACCAGCAGCAGCTATCGCGTCGAGAGCGAGCGGCTCACACGCTCCGCTCCCGTGCATCTCGCAGAGGGGCACGCGCCAGAAGCGGTGCTCGAGCGTACACCTACTCGTGCCGTCGTTCGCGGCCACGAGGTGGATCCCGGGATCCCCGAGGACGCGACGCTGCTGTCCTTCCTCGCGGGGCCCTTCTCCCACCCGAAGCTGGTCAGTACCACCGAGCTGTTCTCGGGCTGGAGCCTCTACCACGACGTACACGTGGACGTGGGGGCCCCGCTCCGGCAAGCGGCCGTTGCCAGGATGGAGCACTGCGTCGCCGCCGACGGACAGAACCTGATCCCGGTGCTACACACGCTCTACACCGGCAGCCGCGAGTTCAAGCAAGCCGTCGACGATGCGATGCGGGTGGCGTTCAACGACGACTACGAGGAGCTGGTGTTTCCGCCCGCAGCCGACCAGCGGGTACAGCTCCGCGTCCGCTGGAGGTCGCTGCGCACCGAGCAATCGGCCGCCGACCTCTCGGACGGCACGATCCGCTTCCTGCTGCTGCTCGCCATCCTCGCCAACCCCGACCCTCCCAGCCTCATCGCGATCGACGAGCCCGAGACGGGCCTGCACCCGAGCATGCTGCCGATCGTGGCCGAGCACGCGGTCGAGGCAGCCACGCGCACGCAGGTGATCCTCACCACGCACTCCGCGCAGCTCCTCGATGTCTTCACCGCCACGCCCCCCACCACCACGGTGGCACGCTGGGAGGACGGGGAGACCCGGCTGTCGGTGGTCGACGGCGAAGAACTCCAGCGCTGGCTGCACGAGTACACCCTCGGCGCCCTGTTTCGATCGGGCGAGCTCGAGGGGATGGCATGAAGTTCGTCCTGTTCGTCGAGGGGCACACCGAGCGCAAAGGCGCTGCCGAAGCTGCTCAAGCGCTGGCTCGATCCCCAGCTCGAGCAACCGATCGGGATCAAGGTCGTGCGCTTCGACGGTTGGCGCGACTACTACGACGAGATCCACAAGAAGGTACGCCTCAACCTCTCGGGCAAGTCGGGCGCCGACGTGGTGGGTGCGTTCGGGCTGCTCGATCTCTACGGCCCTACCTTCTACCCTCCGCACCGGACCACCGTGGAGGACCGCTATGCGTGGGCCAAGGCGGACATCGAGGAGAAGGTGGGCCACCCCCTGTTTCGCCAGCACTTCGCGGTCCACGAGACCGAGGCGTGGCTGCTCTCCGAGCCCTCGCTCTTCCCCCAGCCGGTCCGCGCAGCGCTGCCCGGCCGCTGTGACCGACCCGAGACCGTCAACTTCGACGAGCCACCCGCCAAGCTCCTCGAGCGGCTCTACCGGGACAAGCTTCGCAGGAGCTACAAGAAGGTGACCGACGGCGCCAACCTGTTCGGCCGGCTCGATCCCCAGGTGATCCGAAGCAAGTGTCCGCACGCACGGGAACTGCTCGACGACATGCTCGAGCTCGCCACGGGGTAGCCCGCCTCAGCGTCGCCATCGTCTCGAAGGGACTCCAGGTCTGCGCCCGGCACGTGCGCTCCTCATCGAGTCGAATTCGAGATCGCCTTCGGACAGGTGAGTTCCTTGCCGAAACGGACTGCCGGTCTCCGTCCGACAGGTGTGCTCCTTGCTGAGACGAATCCCGGGTCTCCGTCCGACAGGTGCGCTCCTTGCCGGGACCGACCTCCGGCTCCCTTGCGACGGGTGCGCTCCTTGCCGAGACGAATCCCAGGTCTTCTTCCGACGGGTGCGCTCCTTACCATAGACGATCCAGGGCTGTGCTCCGCCAGCGTCGCAGCCGCCTCGGAGGGACATCTATACTCCGCTCGTGGATCCGGACATCGGCACGCGCATTCCCCCAGCAGCGACGGCAGCGCTGTCGGTGTGGATCGCGCTCGGAGTCGCGTGCGAGGGCACGAACGAGCACGAGCCGGATGCTCGGTCCCCGGCATCGAGCGTGGAGGTACCCGCAGAGCCGAGTCCTCCCCCTCCTCCACCCCCGGGCGCGTTCGAGCTGCCCGGGCTGCGCGAGCGTGCACCCGGCCTCCGCTTCGGCTGGCCGACCGAGAGCGTGCACCTGACCTCGAGCTTCGGCTGGCGCGTCGATCCGGTCAGCGGCCTCGGCACCCGGCTGCACCGCGGGATCGATCTGCGAGGCTCGATCGGCGATCTGGTGCTCAGCATCGGACCGGGCACCGTGGCGTTCGTCGGGCACGATCCGCTGCTGGGCAACCTGGTGATCGTCGACCACGGCGATGGGCTGCAGAGCCTCTACGGTCACCTCTCGGACGTGCTGGTGGTGAGCGACGTGCCGGTGGATCGCGGCGCGGCGATCGGGCTCGTGGGCAACACCGGGCGCAGCGCAGCGCCGCACCTGCACCTGACGGTCACGCTCGACGGGAAGGCGATCGATCCGCTGGAGATCCTGGGCGAGCCGCCGCATCGCCCGCGAGCGCTGGTGGCCCCGCTGGATGCAGCCGCGGACCCGGCTCCCTCCCCCGCCGCCCCGTGAGCTCAATCCTCGATCAGCCGAAACATCACCGATGCATCCGCCCGCTCGGCCCGGCGCCAGCGCAGCCGGGCGCGCCGCAGCAACGCGATCGACGGCACGCGACCGCCCGGGGCGAAGCGCCGCAGCTGGCGGTCCCGGACCGTCTTCAAGATCTCCAGCGGATACGCAAGCGGCTCCCGGCACAGCCGTGCCCTCCCCTGCTCGACCACCACCCGCGCCTCCCACAGCGCCACGGGTCCGTCGTCCCCCGTGGGCTCGAGCTGCGCCCGATCACCCAGGCCCAGACACACCCCGCCGATGCAATCGCGCAGCCACGGCGTCTTGCCCGGCCACACCTCGAACAACCCCACCCACGAGCCCGCCAGCGCGGCGTGATCGGGCCCGGGCCGAAAGCCGGGCACGCGCCCTCGCAGCAGCCGCCGCAGCCAGGTGTCGCCAGGCCCGGCCGCATCGTGGGCCAACGCGTCGCACAAGGCCCAGTCGGTGCGGATCACCTGCCAGCGCGGATAGTCGGGATCCTCGTCCCGCAAGGGCGCCGCCTCGTCGTCCCAGCGAGCAAACAGCGGCGCCACCCGATGATGGCCGTCCTCACCGTCGAACACCGCGGCCGCGAGCTCGTCGAGCGCATCGCCAAGGCGAGGATCCATGGCCGACGCCTCATGCCGAGCTCACGACGAGCCCACCCGCTCGGCTCGGGCGCTCCGCACCGCATGTGCGAACTCGACGAACAGCCCTTGCGAGTCGTGCGGGCCAGGCGAGGCCTCGGGGTGATACTGCACGCTCCACTGCGGGCGATCACGGACGCGCAGCCCGCCCACCGTGCGATCGAAGAGATTGAGATGGGTGACCTCCACCTCGGTGCCCAGCGACTCGGCGTCGACGGCGAAGCCGTGGTTCTGGGCCGTGATCGCCACCGCCGCCGAGCGCTCGTCGCGAACGGGGTGGTTGCCCCCGTGGTGACCGAACTTGAGCTTGTAGGTCTTGCCCCCGAGCGCCAGGCACATGAGCTGATGGCCCAGACAGATGCCCCACACGGGCATCCGCGCGTCGCGGTGGAGCAGGTCGCGGGTCCGCTCGATCACATCGGTGAGCGCGGCCGGATCGCCGGGCCCGTTGCTCAGGAACACGCCGTCGGGCGCGAGCGCCAGCACGTCGTCGACGGAGGTGGTGGACGGCACCACCGTCACGCGGATCCCCTGATCGACGAGGTTGCACAGGATCTCGTGCTTGATGCCGAAGTCGTAGGCGACCACGTGCACGTCGGGCGACGGCGGCGTCCCCTGGCCCCAGGTGCCCCTGGACCATCCATAGGCCTCCTTGGTGCTGACCTCGTGGGCGAGGCCACGCCCTTCCATCGGCGCCGCATCGCGGGCCATGGCGACCAGGCGCTCCGCGTCGGTGTCGACCGTCGACAGCGCCCCCATCACTGCGCCCACTCGCCGCAGGTGCCGGGTGAGGGCGCGGGTGTCGAGCTCGGCCAGGCCCGGCATGCCACGCGACTCGAGGTAGGCCGCGAGGGTCTGCTCGGCGCGCCAGTTGGAGACCATGGGCGACAGCGACCGCACGATCAGTCCCTCGGCGCCCGCACTGCGCGACTCCGCATCGTCGGCATTGACGCCCACGTTGCCCACCTCGGACACGGTCAGGCACACCAGCTGCCCCGCATAGGAGGGATCGGTGATGATCTCCTGATAGCCGGTCATCGAGGTGTTGAACACCACCTCGCCGACCACGGTGGCCCGCGCCCCGAAGGCCAGGCCCCGAAACACACGGCCGTCGGCGAGTGCGAGCACGCCCTCGCCGAAGTAGGCCGGCCCGCGGTCGCCGAACGCGTCCGGCCCGGGCCGATGAAGGGGATCGTCGCGGTCCGAGAGCACGGCCAAGCCCTACGCTCCGGGCCCGGCCACCGTCAAGCCCACGCCCCGAGGCTCGTGCTATCGTCGGGAACCGTGCCACCCGCATGACCTCGCCTTCGTCTGCGCCAACCGTGACCGCTTCGGGCTCGGCTGCGGCTGCGGGCTCGGCCGCCCCGCGCGCGGCAGTGCTGCTCATCGGCGACGAGCTGCTCAGCGGCAAGATCCGCGACGAGAACGGCTGGTTCCTCGCCAAGATGATGCGACGTAGGGGTATCGCCCTCGTCGAGATCCGCACCGTGGGCGACGGCATCGAGGACATCGGTCGCGCGCTCCTCGAGCTGCTGGCTCGGGTCCCGCTGGTGTTCACCTCCGGGGGCGTGGGACCCACCCACGACGACCGCACGCTCGAGGCCATCGCCCGGGCCACCGGACACCCGCTGATGCGCCACCCCGAGATCGAGGCCGAGCTTCGTGCCCATTACGGATCCGGGCTCACGCCCGAGGCACTGTCGATGGCGGACGTACCCGAGGGGACCGTGCTCCGCGCAGGGCCGGGCTGGCCGGTGATGCGGCTGGATCTGCAAGCGCCTCAGCCCGCTCGGGTCTATGTCCTGCCGGGGGTGCCGCCGCTGCTGCGCACGAAGATCGAGCGGCTCGAGGCGCTGCCCGACGAGCTGCCCCAGGGGGAGGGCTGGCACCTGGCCACCCTGCACAGCACGCTCGAGGAGCACCGCCTCGCCCCCCTGCTCGATGCCGTACTCGAGCGCCACCCGGGCGTGGAGATCGGCTCGTATCCCCGCTGGACCCGCGAGGACGACGGTCAGGTGCGCTACCACGTTCGCGTCACGTTCGAGGCCCCCATGGCCGCAGCCGCCGTGGTCCAGGCCGCTCGCGATGCACTGCGAGCCTCGCTCCCCGAGGGCACCCTGCTGCCCGACCCGGATCCCACCGTGGTCTCCGCGTGAGTCCACGACCGAGCCCACGACCGAGCCCACGACCGGTTGGAACGGTGCGCTTGGACAGCGCACGCCGAGCAGCCCAACATCGCGGTGGAATTCTGACGACGGCGTGATAGCTTTCCCGCCATGCGCGGAGCCCACAGGCTGATCGCCGGTATGTGCGCGGCGTTGCTGCTGCCCGCCTGCCAGTACAGCGCGGAAGAGAAGACGCCCGACTGGCAGAAGCCCCCCGCGTCCTACGACGTCAAGGGCGCCGACCTCACGTTCAACGAGAAGCGGCTGGACGAGTTCAACTCGATGTCGAGCGCCGAGCGCGAAGCGCACGTCGAGCAGCTCAAGACCACCGAGGGTTCGTTTCGAGGTCAGGCGATCTTCGAGCGCGGCGCCGAGCTGGGCGAGGCGATGGACGACGCCCAGTACGGCAAGTACGAGATCAACGCGGCCGTTCCCGAGGCGGTGCTGTACGAGATCACGCTCGTCTATCACCTGTACTCGGACCAGGACTTCTTCACCGGGGTCCCCCCCGGCACGCACATCGAGTTCGCCGGAACCCTGGCCGACCTCGAATTCCAGGACGAGAGCAAGCCCCGCAAGATGACCCTCAAGGTCAAGGCGACCTCCGTCGAGCGGCTCAAGTGACGGGCCAAAGGCGCCCCGTCCCCGTTTCCCCTCCAGTCTCAGGGAGCAGACGCGCTTGTTCCATTCCGTAGGTTCTCCTGCGCTGTGGGTGGTGTTCCTCGTGGGGATCGGTGTGCTGCTGGCCATCGACCTCGGGTTGTTCCACCGCCAGGCCCGCACCGTCACCACGCGCGAGGCGCTCATCTGGTCGTGCGTGTGGGTGGCGCTGTCGCTGTGCTTCAACGGGCTGGTCTATCTCTGGTTCGGCTCGGAGCGCGCGCTCGAGTTCCTCAGCGCCTACGTGATCGAGAAGTCGCTGTCGGTCGACAACCTGTTCGTCTTCATCGTCATCTTCCGCTACATGGACGTGCGGCAGGCGGTGATGCACCGCGTGCTGTTCGCCGGCATCCTGGGCGCGCTCATCCTCCGCGGCGTGTTCATCGTCGTCGGCATCGGCCTCATCGAGACGTTCTCCTGGACGCTCTACATCTTCGGGCTGTTCCTGCTGGTGACCGGCGTCAAGCTGCTGTTCGCCGAGGACGACGACGTCGACCCGTCGGGCAACCTCGCCTATCGGCTGGCGCGCAAGGTGCTGCCGCTGACGCGGCGCTACCACGGCAGCAAGTTCTTCGTGCGCGAGACCGTTCAAGGGGTTGGCAAGCTGCACGCCACCCCGCTGCTCATCGTGCTGCTGATGATCGAGACCTCGGACGTGGTGTTCGCGCTCGACTCGATCCCGGCCGTGTTCGGCATCAGCCGTGATCCGTTCATCGTCTTCACCAGCAACGTCTGCGCGGTGCTCGGCCTGCGGGCCATGTTCTTCCTGCTGCAGAACGTGCTCGACAAGTTCGCCTACCTCAAGTACGGCCTGGGCCTGGTGCTGGCGTACATCGGCGCCAAGATGCTGCTGGCCGAGGGGCTCATCGTGATCGAGCCGATCCACATCCCCATCGGGGTGAGCCTGGGCATCGTGGCGGGGCTCATCTCCGCGTCGATGGTGGTGAGCCTGCTGGCTCCCCCCGACCCCAAGCACCAAGAGGTGCTCGACAACACCGACGCCGCCTCCTTGATCGCGCAGGTGCCCATCGACGCATCGCTGACCACCACCAACACCGACGTGGTGCTGGTGCGCAAGACTCGGCACCCCCGCAGCGACGACTCGAGCTCGGTGGACGAGGCGGGGCCGGACTCCGGCATCCTGCTCGACTCGGGACTCGTCGAGCCGGGCATGGACTCGGGGCTCGACTCGGGGCTCGACTCGGGCATGGCAGAGCCGAGTTCGAAAGCCGAAGAGGCCTCGGGCTGAGCGCTCAGGGCCCTTCCTCGTCGAGCAGAGGATCGAGCAGACGCTCCAGACCGTTGCGCTTGATCTCGAGCGCGAGGGCCATCTGCTCCCCGAGCTTGCCGTGAGGAAAGCCCTCGCGTTCGAACCACAGGAGGTAGGGCTCGGGCAGGTGGACGAGTCGTAGGCCCGCATACTTGCCAAACGGCATGCGGGCTCGGCACAGCTCGAGCAACAGGGCGGGATCGGGCCGCAGCGTCGACATCGGCCCGGACACGATAGCCCGACCATGGCAAGGGAGGCAGGTGAACCGTCGTTCGGGCCCGGCTCGCACGGTGGCTTGGGCGGGGGCGTCGGGGCTCCTATCGTGGCGTCGATGCCGACCCCCACATTGACCGACGAACGAGCGCGTGCCCTCGCGAAGGCGACCGAGAAGGCCAGCCGCTATGACAAGGAAGGGCCCGCTCAGGAGCTCGCCGGAGATCGGCAGGGAGCCTTTCGACTGCTGTGGGAGCTGCAGGCTCGAGGATTGCTGGAACTCGGCCGGTGGCCGGAGCTGTGGAGCGGCCTCGCGGACGAGGTGAGCACGGCCTCGCCGGAGGCAATCGCGGGGTTGCTGCGGTCGGTCCGGGAGGACGATGACGACGATGACGACGACGACGACGACGAGGCCGACGACGACGATGACGAGGCCGACGACGAGGACGACGACGACGACGACGACGACGACGACGACGACGACGACGTCGACGACGACGACGAACCATTCGCGGCGCTGGAGCGCGAATACGGGGTCGACGAGGATGAGAACGACGACTTCGAGCCTTGGACGGGCTTTTGGGACGAGGACCTCGATCGGATCGTGCTCTGGGGCTACTTGCGCGAGCCATCGCCGTTCCGAGACCTCGACGACGTCCTCTCCCCTCGCCTCGCGCTCGGCTTGGCCAGCGTGCGGCTGCGGGTGGGCGAGGCGCTTCCACCACCGGTCCTCGAGCGGCTCGCAATCGGGTACGCGAGGATGATCGTCCAGGGCGATGGCGGCCCCGCCAGCGTCTACATGGTGGAGGGCGACGAGCTCGTCGATTCCTCGCTGTACGACTTCGCCGAGGATCGACTCACGCACCACGGGCAGCAGATCATCGAGCGGCTCGGAGGCACCGAGGCCTTTGCCCCCCACCTGCTGCGCGCCGCGCTTCGTGCGGGCTCCGAAACGGTCGAGATCAAGTACGCTCGCGAGGCCTTCGCGACCGTCTCCGTCGATCGCCTGGCCTACCTGCTGTCGCGGGTCAACTGGGACACCGAGAACCTCGGGCTCACCTACGACGTGCTGCTGCAGGACCGTCACGACGAGCCACCCCAGCTGCTCGAAGTGGCCGAGGCGCTCGCGGACGATCGCTTCGAGGCCCGCGCCGACGTGTGCCGCGTGTGTGCGGTGCTTCGCTACGCCGCCAGGGACGAGGCGATCCCGGAATCCATCGATGCCACCCTGCGCTTGCGGGCCGTGGCGATGGGCACTCCCAGCCACGGCTTCACGGGCCGAGAGCCGATGGTCCAGGCGTTGCGCGCGCTGGGCCAGTCACGTGCGGTCGCCGTGCTGCGGGCACGCCTCGACGGCTCGCTCACGGAAGCGGTGCGCGCGTTGCCGTTGCTGTCGGCGGTGGACGACCCGAGCTTGCTCGAGCACGCCCTGCAGGTCGTGGGCCGCAACCTCGCGGCTGCGATCGATGCAGCCGAGGACGGCGACGTTCCGATCCACGCCTGGCAAGAGCTGGGACCGGGCGCGCTCGAGGGTCTGGCCTCCATCTACGACGAGCTGTCGACCGCCCCCGTGCCCGAGCCCAGCCCGGCCCGCGAGGCCAAGGGCAAGCGCGGACGGGGCAAGCGCGGAGGCAATGCTGCGGCCAAGTCCTTGCAGAAGAACCTCGGCGCGCTCTCCCACGCGATCCTGGTCACGGTGGCGACGCAGCAGCGGCGCACGGGTGTCGAGCTGGACCCGCGCTGGGATCGATTCATCACGCTCGACGGCATGCCCGGCAACGACAGCGACTGGGAGGACACGGTGGGCCCGGCGATACGACGCCTGCTGGCGACTTCGTCACCGTCACGCCGGGCGGCGCTGCTCGAGCGCATGCTCGAGCGCGGGGGGCCGGAGCTCGCGCGGGTGCTGGCGTTCATCGACCTCGGACCGTCCTCGCTGTGGGAGCGCGCGCTGCAGCGGGTGGCCACCGCTCCCGACGTTCGCGTGGGTGACAACGAGTGGCTCGGTGCCGCCGTCCATCGCATCGGCATCGCCTTGCACGAGCCCGTCCGACGGCTGCTCGCCGATCCCTCGACGCATGCTCGGATGAGCGCGCTGCTCGACGAGGACTTGCGGGTCGGCATCCTCGAGGGACCACGCAGCGAGTCGGCCGAGCAGCTACGCCGTCTGGCCGCCAAGCTGCCCGACCGGCTCGAGCGTGTGACGATCCACGTGCTCGAGCCCTGGACCGAGGTCGAGGCCGACCCGTCGGCCATCAGCCGCGTGGGTCCCAAGGCGGTGGGGGTGCCCAGGGACCGCTGGCCCGCCGACATCGACGACCAGCCCATGCTGCACGTGCTGACGCTCCGCCTGGCCGACGTACCGCCGCTCGCCGCCCGTCACCCGGACAAGGCCGCGCTCGCGGTGTTCGTGGCCCACGGAGGGGGTCACGCATACGAGCCCGACAGCGACGACGCAGCCGTGCTGTGGCTGACCGAGGCCGACCTCGCCCAGGGAGAGACTCGGATGAAGCCACCCCGGCGCCGTGACGACGATGAGGGCGGTGATGACGATGACGACGGCGATCGCTTCGATGACGACGAGCTGATCCCCTACCCGGATTGCGAGAACAACCCGCTCTACGCCCACGCGGTGCAGGTCCCGGTGGCGGTGTTCGATCGCGCGGAGCTCGAGCAAGGAAGCAAGGGCCTGCGCAAGCTCCGTGAGGCGCTCGAGCAAGCGCCGGCTTGGGTGGGCGGCTCGCCGCTATGGTGGCGGGACGAGGACCATGATGGCGTGTTCGTCCTTCAGACCGGCGACGATCTGTTGGCGCTCGGCGTCCCCGGCCGGCTCGCGCTCTACGTGTACGAGGACACCGCGTTCTGGCAGAGCGCGTAGGCCTAGGGTGCGATCACCTCGGCCGGATCGTCGGTCACCGTGTCCTCGTCCTCCTCGGGCGACGGGGGCTCGGCGACGAGCCGCGAGCGCCCGGCCGGCAGCTCGCCCTCTCGGAGATCGACCGTGAACCCCTTGCCATCGAAGGTGAGAGTGATGCGGGTGAACGAGACCGGCCGGTCGAGGACCTCCCCGGCGTGGCGCACGGTGAGCGGAGGCAGGCCTCCGGGAGGAGCCTGGAGGGCGAACAGCCCGGTGTCCCCGGCGATGAGCGGATCTCCCACGTGCTGGCGCGAGGTCGGATCCTCGTGGGTGAGCACGAGCCGAGCCTCGAGATCCTTCCAGACCAAGAGGGTCCAGCTCCCGGGGCCCTCGAACAACTGCAGCCGACGCAGCTCCCGGCTCACGCCGTCGGCGGGGATCTCCGAGGAGCCGGCGGCGTCGCGCAGGAGCACCGCGAGCAGGGCCGCGGCGTGCAGCCGGGCAAAGCGCCGCGGATCGTCGGCGCCCGGGCGCCCCTCGCCGCTGGCGAGCTTGCGCAGGGTTCGAAGCGCCTCGTCCACGCGCCCGGTGCCGGCCGCCGCCCGGGCCAGTCGGATCGCCGCGGTGGGATCGGTCGACGACAGCGCCACGAGATCCTCGTACTGACGATAGGCACCGTCGTACCAGCCGTGGCGCAAGAAGATGTCGCCCAGCAAGCGGCGGCTCTGCGGGCTGCTTGGATCGAACTCCACGATCTCCGAGAACAGCCGCTGCGCCTGCTCGGTCTGGCCGTGGGCCACCATCACCTCGCCCAGCGACTGGGCCAGCTCGGGGGTCATCATGCCCTGCTCGCGCAGGCGGGTGCCGTGGGTCACCGCCTCCGACACGCGATCGGCGACCACGAGCAGCTCGATGAGACGCAGCTCGCCCTGCGGATCGCCGGGCGAGCGCAGGAGCGCATCGCGAACGATGCCGAGCTTGTCGTCGACCGACTCGGCCAGCACCACCCGAGCGTCGACCTCGTCCCAGTCCACCAGCGCGCCGAACAGCGCGTTGTGGACCGCGGCGACCATCGAGGGATCCACCAGGCGCCGCAGCAGCGCCCGCGCCAGATAGCGAGCGGCATCGGGCTCGTCACCGAAGTGGGCCAACACGAGCGCCACGTCGGCCTCGGTCCGGGCGCGCGCTTGGAGCAGCTCGAGGAACGCCCGCTGGTCCCGCCAGCTCCCCACCTCGCAGCCACCGGCCGAGGCCTCGTAGACCTCGAGCGACTCGGTCATGGTGGACAGCCGCATCAGGCGCTGCTCCCACAGGACCCGTCGCTGGGCCAGGCGCCGCGCCGATGCATCGCTGCACGGAAGCTGACGGCCGCGAACCACGGTGGAGGTGACCACTGGCGAGCGCCAGTGTCGGTCCTCCTCGTTGCGCGACTCGTCGAGCTTGGCGAGGCCGCCCTTGCGCCGCACCCCGGATGCTCGTCCTCCCGACTCGCCCTCGACCAGGCCCCCCGGCCCGCTCGGCTCGCCGTCCTGAAAGCCCCCGCCGTCGTCGCCGGCAGCTCCACCGACGAGCCCATCCAGGGGATCGCCACCGCCACCGAGCGCGATCTTGGGCTTGCTCACGGCCGACGGCGGAGCGGCCGGTGGGGCCTCCTCCAGGGCCGCGGGCTCCGCCTCGACCGGCCGTCCGTAGGCGGCATCGTCCTCGGGCGCCATGGCGCGGTCGGCCTTCGCGGCATCGAACGACTGGCTGACCGCGCGCGCGGGCGCGTCGCTGGCCGGCGAGGATTGCACGGGCGGCGGCGCAGCCACCATCGCGGGCTCCTCGTGGCTGCTGTCGCTCGCGTCGCAACCGATCGGCGCGCTGAGGATTGCGCCGACGATCTCGAGCGCGCCGCGATCGCGCTTGGTGGATCGCTGCTGCAAGTGCGCCGCATCGGCGGTCAACCGCACCCCGCCAAAGCGCCGCGACCGTCGAACGATCCCCATCGCCGCATAGGCCTGCTCGCTGTCGAGGGCGATGAACGAGGTGTAGGGGGTCATCAAGCCGTACTCGAGGCCGAGCGAGAGCACCTTGCCGCGCACCGCCTCGGGCCCGCGGCTGTCGCCGAGCAGGCGCTCCACGTAGGCCCCGGCCCACAGCCGTGGGACCAGCTGCTCGAGCACGCCTTGCTCGCGCACGGGCTCGTAGGTGCGCTCGAACGGCTCGCCGCCCAGGCGCCCGCTCACCGTGATCTCCTTGGGCAAGTCGTGGTGCGTCCGGGCGAGCACGACCAGCTCCTGCCCTCGCGAGAGCTTGCCGGTGGTGCTCCAGAAC
Organism: Paraliomyxa miuraensis; assembly: GCF_026337845.1. Classification (GTDB taxonomy): domain Bacteria; phylum Myxococcota_A; class Polyangia; order Nannocystales; family Nannocystaceae; genus Paraliomyxa; species Paraliomyxa miuraensis. The sequence continues at coordinate 414,949 of NZ_JAOVZF010000160.1, forward strand.
ACGTCGTCGAGACCCTCGCCCAGATCGAGCTGCAGCGCGGTGACGGTGGGGGTCTTGAGCGCCCCGGAGAGCTCCAGCGCGCGCACGATGGCCTGCTCGGGGCCCTCGACGCGCACGCTGCCGCCGCCGCCCACCCGGGCCAGGGTCTGCAGCAGGCGATCGTCGACCTCCTGCCCCACCCCCACCGTGAACAGCCGCGCGCTCGAGCCGGTGAGGCTGCGTCGCAGACGTTCTGCCAGCGCATCGCCGCCTCGCTCGCCGCTGGTGGCCATGCCATCGCCCACGTAGATCACCGCGGGCTGCTCGAGCCCGTGCACCTGCGACAGCGCCAGCTCGAAGATGGCCCCGAGATCGGTGGCGCCGCCGGTCCCGTGGGCCGCAAGCTGCTCGAGCGCCTCCGACACCGCCTGAGGGCCGGCCTCGGCCAGGCCCGTGGCCGGATAGAGCGCCTCGGCCTTGACGTCGGCGCTCATCACCGCAAAGCGATCGCCCTCGCTGAGGCTGCGCAGCAGCGCCTCGGTCACCGCCAGGCGCGTCTGGTACTCCGAGGGATCGCCGGCGGCCGAGGTGTCGACCACCACCACCACCTCGCCGCGCGGCATGGTGACCTGCCCGAAGTCGAGATCGGGGGCGTAGCGCACCATCACGTAGCGGGCCTGATCACCGCCGGGATCGAGCATCGACAGTCGCAGCGGCGCTCGCTCCTTGCCCGGCTTGCGGGTCAGCTCGAGCTGGAAGTCGGCGCGGGGCGTGTAGCCGCTGCGGCGCATGGTCACCCGGCGTCCGGCGTCTTCCACCCGCGCCTCGCCCAGGGTCGCGATGTCGTAGCGCTCGCCGAGCTCGCCCAGATCGACCGCGAGCGAGAAGTCCTCGATGCTCGCGGTCTGCTTGCCGGCCGGAGCCGCCAGCGGATAGGCGTAGCGCAGCTTGCCCTCGGCCTCGGTGAGCAGCTGCTGGTACCGCACGACCGTGCGGCGGGTCCCCAGCGCGGGCACCGGGAAGATCCGCGCCCGCACGGTACGCTCGTCGACCCACTCGAGCAGCGCGGGATCGTTGGCGCGCTGGACCGCGGCCTCGTAGGTGGCTGCGGCCTGCTTGCGCTCGACCACCTCGGCCTCGACGAGCTGTCCGTTGGTCTCCAACGCAAAGCTCACCAGCTGCGAGCCCTCGGGGACGGTGAACCAGTAGTAGCCCTCCACGTCGCGCCCCGAGGGATTGAAGAAGCGCTGATCCACCCGGGTCTCGGCCACGTCGCCGCGCATGACGACCTGCACCGACTGGCTCTGGATCTGCAGCGGGAGTGCGGGAGAGCCGGGCGGCGCGCTGCGATCGACCGCATAGAGGCTGCCCGAGCCCGCACCGAACGATGCCCCCAGGCCGCTGCGATCGCCCATGCCTCCGGTCCAGTCGTCCCAGAACGCCACCGGGGTCACCTCGGGCGCGGCCGAGCCCGCGAGCACGGCCTGCTCGCCCGCGGCCACCTCCTGGCGCCCGCCCGGCCCCGACACCACGGCCAGGCCCTCGGCCACGTAGACATGGGCCTGGCCGTCGTGCAGCTCGAGGCTGGCCCCGCCCTCCGAGAGCGCCACGGTGGCCTCCCCCACCCGATGCTCGGCCGGCTCGCGGCCGGCATCGAGCCCGGGAACGTCGAGCCAGGCCCGGCCCTCGTGCAGGACCAGGCCCTCGGCGAGGCTCACCCGGGTCTGCGCGTCGAGGTAGACGCGTGCGCCGTCTTGCAGGCGTACCAGGGCACGAGCGCCCTCGCCGGTGCGCAGCGTGGCACCTTGGGGCAGCGGAGTGCCCGAGAGCAAGCGCTGTGCGCTGCCTTCGGACCCCTGCGCCGGCTCGAGCAGCACCTCGCCGGCCGCGAGCTCGAGCTTGGCCGAGATCTCGGAGGCCGCAACCGGCGGCGGCCGCTTCCATGGCTGCGTGACGGCGATCCACACGCCGCCGCTCGCGACGGCAACCAGGGCAAGGGCAGCGATGATCTTCTTGGGCAACGACATCGGGGCTCGTCTCGGTCCTTGGGTGACGCGGGTCGAACGCACGGATGGCCTGGATCGACGGAGGACCAGGCTCGACGGGAGGACCAGGCTCCACGGCCGGGCTCGACGGACGCCGGTGCATCCTACCGGTTCTGGGGACCATGCCGCCTGCGTGGCCCCAAAACGACGTCATCGAGCGACTCGTGCCATGGGCGCGCGATCGAGCGGGGTGCGACTGGTCGTGGAACCGGGGCGAGACCTCGCCGGGCACGCGCGCGGTCGCCCTCAGCGACGTCCATAGTGGAAGCCTTCGCCGTAGCGCTCGATCCACTGCCACAGCCGCGGATAGTGCCGGGCCAGGTGACCTCGATCGGCACGCTGCTCCACCTCGCGACAGAGCGCCAGCGCCCGGTCGCGAGCACCACGCCCGGCGTTGGCCCACGCCAGCAAGCCAAGGCTCACCCCGACCCCATCGCGTGTGCGGATCATCGCTTCCCAGCCATCGAGATCGTCGCGCACTTCATCGGGATCGTCGGCCGCGAACGCGACCAGCAAGGCGCACTGCGCCGCGACCAGCTCGGCGTGCTCGTCGGGCGCCGGAGGCGGCAGGACGCGCAGCGCCTCACGGGCCTGCGGCACGTGCCCGGCCAGGGCCAACAGCTGCACCTCCGTGGCCTGGCACAGCCAGCGCTCCCCGGGGTCCTCGCGACCGCGCCGCGGTACCGACAGGCGCGCCTGGATCCACTGCAAGGCCTGCTCCACGTCGCCGCGACGCCACGAAAGCGACGCCAGGTAGAGCCGTGCGCGCTGCCGTTGCCAGGGCGAGCGGCGGGTCGAGGCCGCGAGCTTGGCCAGCGCGGCCTCGGCCGCGGGCAGCCGCTGGCGACGGACCAGCTCGAGCGCCTTGGCCAGCCGCGTGTCCTCCCACAGCGCGTAGAGGATGAGCGACGACAACACGGTGGACGCCAGCGTCAGCATGGGCATCCCCAGCGTCACGCTGGCCGCGGCGGCCAGCGCCCCCAGCGAGCCCAGCATGCCGCCGAGCAGGCGCACCACCGGGATCATCCCCACCATGCGCTCGAGCTCGCCTTCGACCATCACCGGCAGATCGCGCTGGCGCAGTCGCGCGTCGTCGCCCGGTCCGACCAGCGCCGCGGCGGGCTCGACGGGCACCGGCCACGCCGACGACGATGCGCCGCGAGGGTTCACCGACCGATCCTCCTCGACGCGCCGGGCGGATGGACGTGCATGACGACCGCAGCGTAGCAGGGCGCGCGTGCATTCGGGCCGCCTCGCGAGGGACGACCTGGCCGGAGTCTCCGGATGCCGCTACGCCCCGTCGCCCCGACGTTGCCCTGGCGAGAGATCGAGCCGTAGCCCACCCTTGCCCGGATCCTTGCCCGGCTCCCTGGGCTCGTCGGTCGTCGGCTGGTCCGCCGGAGGCTCGGTCGATGGTGGTGCGTCGGTCCCCGACGAGTCGGCGGGCGCCGTGCCCTGCCCGGCTCCGCTCTTCGTCGTCCCGCCGCCGCCCCCGGCCGCCCCCAGGCTCAGCCCGGTGTTCGTCTCGGCCGGACGATGCGGCGGCATCTCGTCGATCGAAGGATCCTCGACCCGCAGCGCCTCGCGCTCGGCGGCTCGTCGCGCGCGCTCCTCGAGCTCCACCAGCTCGAGCCACTCCTCGCCTTCGACCATCACCGTGCCATCGTTGCCGATCTCGAACGCGATGCTCGGGGCCACCGGGCGCACGAACGCATCGGGATCCCGCGGCAGTCGGATGTCGTGGAACGCGGCCGCAAGACACGCGCGGATCGACTCCGGAAGCTCCTTGGTGTCGATGCGATTGACCAGGGTCCCGCCTTCGCGATCGACGAGGTTGAGCCCGCGCACCTCGTAGCGCCCCGCATCGACTCGCCCCTGCAGGCAGGCCTTGCCCCGGCGCCCCGCACCGATCTGTTCGCGCCGCAGGTGGGTGACCATCGCCTCGGTGTGCAGATCTCGCTGCATGCCCAGGCTCACCCAGTACACCACGTCGACGAAGTGGGAGTTGCCCGACTTGTTGGGGGGCCAGCGCTGGTCCTCGAGCACCTTGCGCACGCACGGCTCCATCTGCTCGTCGACGAACCCGGACTCGAGCACCTCGGTGCGCAGCACCTCGCCCGAGGGAGCGATCCGCACGCGCACCTTCATCTGCCCCTCGGGCACGTGGAGGTAGCCGCGCTCGTCCTCGCCGCTGGTCTCACCGCTGGCGGCTTCCATCGTCTCGATGGCCCGCGTCAGGAAGCAGCGCGCCGCCGGGCCCCGCAGCGTCTGGGCGATCTCGTTGAGCCGCGGCAGCTCGTAGATCTGCTCGGCCCGCTGCGATGGCAGCAGGATCACGCCCTCGCTCGACTGGCGGATCGCACGACGAATGTAGCGGTTGGCATCGGTGTCGGTGACCTTGCCCTCGGGCGCTCGGGCGGACCGGCCCGGAGCGCAGGCCACCCCGCCCCACGCGGCCACCAGCAGGGCGAGCAGCGGGAGGACGCGGGTGGCCATGGTCCGCACCGGGGTCGGCCGGGCGAGGCGAGCACCGCGGGAACCGCAGCGGATGTCGAAGGCACGGGTCATGGCGAGGAACAACCCAGGACGTGCCGCGCAGCTTACAACGCTCCCCCGCCCCTTTCCCTCCCTCGAGGCCAGGGACCGCGCACGAGGTTGCCGAGTGCGGTGGGACGGCCCGCCGCCCGCCCGCCCTGCCGGCCGTCCCACCCTGCTGGCCGTCCCAACCTGGCGTCCCAACCTGGCGGGTGGTCGGGTGAGGATCGGTTGCGTCGGCCGCCGGGGTCGCCGATAGTGCCAAGGCGCGCATGACCGGCGACCTTCGGCACACCCCGCTCCACGCCCTCCACCTCGAGCACGGCGCCAAGATGGTCCCGTTCGCAGGCTGGCACATGCCGCTGCAGTACGGCAAGGGCATCCTCGAGGAGCACCACATCGTGCGTCGCGACGCCGGAATGTTCGACGTGTCGCACATGGGCGAGGTCGACTTTCGGGGCCCCGGTGCGCTGTCGGCGATCCACGTGCTCGTGGCCGGCGATGCCGGCAAGCTACCCGATGGCAAGGCGCTCTACACCGTGTCGTGCCGCGAGCACGGCGGGATCGTCGACGACCTCATCGTCTATCGCTTCGGTGAGCAGCACTTCCGCATCGTGATCAACGCCGCCAACGTCGACAAGGACCTCGCCCACTTTCGCGAGCACGCCGGCTCGCACTGCGAGGTGATCGACCGCAGCGACGAGTTCGCCCTCATCGCAGTCCAGGGGCCGCGGGCCGTGGCGATCGTCACCGAGCTCGCAGGCGACCCCGCGCTGGCCGACGTACCCGGCTTCGGCCTGCGTGACACCACCATTGCCGGTGCGTCGGTCACCGCCGCCCGCACGGGCTACACCGGCGAGGATGGCTTCGAGCTGTTCGTCCTGGCCGCCGATGCCCCCGCGGTGTGGCGTGCGCTCCATGGCGCGGGGGTCGAGCCCATCGGCCTCGGCGCCCGCGACACCCTGCGCCTCGAGGCCCGACTGTCGCTCTACGGCCAGGACATCGACGAGACCACCAACCCCTACGAGGCGGGCCTGGGCTGGGTGGTCAAGCTCGACCGAGGGAGCGCGCCGCCGTTCGTGGGCCATGCCGCGCTGTCTCGGATCAAGGCCGAGGGCCCCACGCGACGCCTGGCCGGCTTCGTGGTCGAGGGCCGCGGCATCGTGCGCCCGGGGGCCGAGGTGCTCGGCGAGGGCGACCAGGTCATCGGCCACGTGACCTCCGGCGGCCCCGCCCCCACCGCGGGCGGCGCGGTGGGCCTGGCCTACGTGCCCGTGGAGCTGCCCGCCGATGCGCCGCTACGGCTGCGGCAGCGCGGCAAGGAGCTCACGGCCCGCCAGGTCAAGGGCCCGTTCTACAAGCGGCCGCGCTAGGGTCCTTGCGCGTCCCCTCGACCAAGTCCCTCCTCCCCTTCCCCTCCTCCTCTCCTCCCCCACGCACCCGAGCATACGGAAGACAGCAGCATGAGCGACGAGATCCCCGCGGACCTTCGGTACACCAAGGAGCACGAGTGGGCGCGCCGTGACGGCGACCTCATCGTGGTCGGCATCACCGCGCACGCGGTGGAGCAGCTGGGCGACATCACCCTGATCACGGTGCCCGAGCCGGGCACCGCCGTGACCCAGGGCGAGAGCTTCGGCGACATCGACTCGGTCAAGGCCGTCTCGGAGCTGTTCGCTCCCGTGTCCGGCGAGATCGCCGAGCGCAACGACGAGCTCGAGGACGCGCCCGAGACCGTCAACGAGGACCCCTATGGCGAGGGGTGGCTGGTGAAGATCAAGCCCAGCGATCCCAGCCAGCTCGACGGGTTGCTCGACGCCGAGGCCTACGCCGAGCTGGTCGCGCAAGGGTAGGAGGTGGCGGGCAGCCACGCGTGAGCCCAGTCGCGTGGACGGATCGGCGTTGCTTGCTACCGTGGACCCACGCTCGACCCGAGCCGCGCTCGGCCGAGCCGAACCGCCCGTGCCCGAGCTGCCGCCATGACCGAGCCCACCGCCCTCCCCACGCTCGCACGCTACCGCGAGGACTACCCGATCCTCGCCACCAGCGTGTACATGAACAGCAACAGCATGGGCGCGATGCCGCGAGCGGCCCGCACCGCCCTGACCGAGTACCTCGATGCCTGGGAGCGCGAGGGCGTGGAGGCGTGGAGCCAGTGGCCGTCGGTGATGGACCAGACCGCCGACGGGATCGCCCGCATGTTCAACGGCCACCCCGGCTGCACCACCCTGAACCAGAACGTGGCGTTCTTCCAGGCCGCGGTCGCCAGCACCATCGACTGGAACCAGGCCAAGCGGGAGGGAAGGAACAAGGTGGTGATCGAGGCGCTGATGTTCCCCAACGTGATCTACGTGTGGGAGCGCTTTGCCAAGCTCGGTGCCGAGCTCCACCTGGTGCCCTCCGACGACGGCATCGACGTGCCCACCGAGCGGATCCTCGACGCCATCGACGAGCACACCGCCATCGTCCCGCTCTCGCACGCCATCTACGTCTCGGGCGCCCTGCTCGACGTCGAGGCGATCTGCCGCCGCGCCCACGAGGTCGGCGCCCTGGTCATGGTCGACGTCTACCAGACCCTGGGCTGCGTCCCGTTCGACGTGCAGCAGTGGAACGCCGACTTCGTGGTCGGCGGCAGCCACAAGTGGCTGTGCGGAGGCCCCGGGACGGCATTCCTCTACACCCGTCCCGATCGGCTGCCCGCGCTCGCCCCCATGACCACCGGCTGGATGGGGCACGCCGATCCCTTCGCATTCGAGCCCGCCCCCATCCGCTACGCCGACGGCGCGTGGCGCTTCGTGGGCGGCACCCCCTCGATCCCGGCCTACTACGTCGCGGCCGCGGCCCAGCGCAACCTGCACGAGGCGGGCATCGCCAACATCCGCACGCACAACCTGGCCCTGTCGCGGATCATCGTCGAGCGCGCGCAGGCGGCCGGCCTGACCATCCACTCTCCGCTCGACGGCGAGCGCCGCACCGGCTTCGTCGCGGTCGACTTCCCCGGCAGCCAGGAGGTCAGCCGCGCCTTGATCGAAGAGCGCTTCAAGCACGACTGGCGACCGAATTGCGGCCTGCGCATCGGCCCCCACTTCTACAACACCGAGGACGAGGTCCATCGCTTCATGGACCGCGTGATCGCGCTCGCCGGCCGCAGCACCGCCGGTCGATGACCGCAGGCCGTGGTGACACGCGTCCGGCCCTTCGGTGTTGAAGCCGGCCTACTGCTTGCCCTGGAGCCCTAGCCATGCATCTCGTTCAGCGTCGCTTCCTTCGCCTCCTTCCCGTGCTGCCAGCCTCGTTGCTGACCTTGCCGTTGCTCGCCTGCCCCGGCCTCGAGCCCTCGGTCGACGATGGCGAGCCCGCCTCGACCTCCCAGGGCGACGGCCCCGGCTCCAGCACCGAGGACACCGGCCTCGAGCCCGACGGCAGCAGCGACGGCGCCGACTCGACCGGTACTCCACCGGGCGACGATGCCGCCCACGCCTTCCTGCAGGCCCTCCCCGGCCTGTGGGTCGCCCCCGTCACCTCGATGACCTCGGTCGGCGACTTCCCCATCATGGCCATGGACATCCGGCCCGCCGACGATCGCACGCTGTTTTCGCGGGTCGATCTCGATGCCGACAACAACCTGCGCTTTGCGTTCGCGCTCGAGGACCACGACGGGGAGCCCACGCTCGTGTTCCGCAACGGCGGCTACTTCCTGGGGTTCTTGCGCGACACCCGAACCACGCTGCAGGAGCACGACCCCCAAGCCGGCACCTGGCGCTTTTGTGCGGTCACCGGCGGCTGCGACTACGTCGATGCCTCGTTCACCCTCGAGACGCCCGAGCGCCTGGTGCTCACCGCCACCGTGCTCGGACGCCCCCACATGCACTGGGAGGGCATGCTCGTCGAGGCGCGCACGCTCGACGGAGACTTCCCCTACGACCCGACGCCGGGGGCCGACGACGATCCATTTCCTGCCATGCCCACCCTGCGCGTGACCGTCTCGTGGACCACGCCCACCACCGAGCCGGTCGATGCCTGGGTGGTGCTGTCGACCACGGATTGCTCGCTGGTCCCCGGTAGCTGCCAGCCCAGCCGCTTCATCCGTGGCACGGCGCCGGTGGGCGCCACCTCCGTGGATCTGGTCATGGATCAGATCCACGCGGGCAGCTACCAGGCCAACGCATTCCTCGACCACAACGGCAACCTCGCGGGCACGCTCGCGCCCGACTCGGGCGATCTCGTCTCGGTGCCCAATCACGACGTCGAGGTCGCGCCCGCGGGCGAGTCCACCGCCTCGATCCCGCTGCTGGTCGAGCTCTGAGCCCGCTACGACGCGAGCACGTCGTCCAAGGTCGACGCGGTGAGCACCCGCTCGGCCCATGCGTCGAGTTGCTCGGATGCCGCGGCCTCCACCCGCGCACGCGCCGCGAGGGGTACCGAGCCGAAGCGCTTGGTCAGCAGCTTGAGGATGAGTTCCACCTTTCCTTCCGCCATGGCCGCCTTGCGGCTGGCCCTCCGCTCGAGCTCGTCGAGCTTGATCTCATCCTCCCGTTCCCGTGCTCGGCGGCGAGTCTCGGGATCCTGCGAGATTTCCTCGAGGGTTTGCTTGGCCAGGGCCATCATTGGATCCTCCGCAGCGAGGCGCTGGAGCTCGACTTCGTCGTCGAAGCACGTGAAGAATCGAGCCCAGCGCTCGACGACCCCATCATAGTCACTCCCTTGGCCCTCCAACAGCGCCGGCCTCGGCGGCGCCCCGAGCTGCAGCAGGTGAATCGACAGCTCATCCCACAATGCTGTGCGGCCATGGCGCTCCTCGACTTCGAGGACCGTGTGAAGCCGATCCAAGGGGGGAACCAACGGCTCAGCCACCCATGCAATCACCACCGTGGGGACCAGCTCGTCGTAGTCGTGGGCTGCGGTTGTTGCCGGGTCAGGACTGCGGAATCCGCCGACTCGGGGGAGGGAGCGCTCTCCTTCGCCCGGTCGAACGCCGCAATGCCGTCATCGGGCCGCGCGTGTGGCTGGCATGGTCATTGCTCTGATCCATGGTCGATGCACGCACGATCCTGGTTCCTCTCCGTGAGCTGCACCTTCCTCGCCCTCGGCCCCGTCGCCTGCGACGATCCCTCGACGCCCGGTCCGGAAGCCGAGGACACCGAGACCTCGAGCGCTCCCGGCACCACGGGCGAGGACCCGACGGCGGATGGCTCGGATGGCTCCGATGGGGGCACCAGCACGGGCGAGCCCGGTGATGGCTACCCGGCCGACGTGCTCGACCACCTCGATCTCCCCTGGCCGCCCTACGGCTACGACGACGAGCTTCCCGCTCACTTCCAGACCCCTGGCGTCCAGGACCTCGACAACACCCCGGGCGACAACCCCATCACCGATGCCGGCGCCACCCTCGGTCGCGTGCTGTTCTACGACGTCGCCCTCTCGGCCAACGAGACCATCGCCTGCGCCAGCTGCCACGCCCAGGACACGGGCTTTACCGATCCCGACCAGTTCAGCGAGGGCTTCGAGGGCGGCCTGACCGGGCGCAACTCCATGGGGCTCTCCAATGCGCGGTTCTACGCGCCGGGCCGCTTCTTCTGGGACGAGCGCGCCGACACGCTCGAGGACCAGGTCCTGATGCCGATCCAGAACGAGGTGGAGATGGGGCTGACCCTGCCCGAGCTGGTGGCTCGCGTGCAATCGCAGCCCTACTATCCGTTCCTGTTCGAGCAAGCGTTTGGCGATCCCGGGGTGGATGCCGATCGGATCTCGCGGGCGCTCGCCCAGTACGTGCGAGCGATCGTCTCCCATCGCTCCTCCTACGACGAGGGCCTCGCCGCCGTGGGCAACCCGGCCGATCCCTTCCCCAACTTCACCGCGCAGCAGAACGAGGGCAAGGCGATCTTCTTTGGCCCCGCGGGCCGCTGCGCTCCATGCCACGTGGGCCAGCCCGGCCCACCTCCGCCTCCCGGAGCGCCCTTGCCCAACGCGGCCGTGTTCATGATGACCGCGCCCGCCAACAACGGCCTCGACGCGGGGCCGGTCACCGCCGACAACGGCATCGGCGACGTCACCGGCAACCCCATGGACGATGGCCGGTTCAAGTCACCGTCGCTGCGCAACGTGGAGCACACGGGCCCCTACATGCACGACGGCCGCTTCGAGACCCTCGAGCAGGTGGTCGAGCACTACGCCGACGGCGTGCAGCCGCACCCCAACCTCGACCCGCGCCTGCGGACTCCCGATGGACAACCGCAGCGCCTGAACCTCAGCGGCGCACAAAGGACCGCGCTGGTCGAGTTCCTGCGCACGCTGACCGACGACGCGCTGGCCGAGGACGTGCGCTTCTCCGATCCGTTCCGCGATTGATCACGGCTCAGCGCGGGCCGCTCACGGCAAAGCGGGCGGGGATCGCCACCCCCTCCGCACCCTCCACCAGCACCCGCGCGGGAAACGGCTCGAGCTCGTCCACGCGCATCAGCTGTCCATCGCCGGTCAGCACGAACAGCCCGCGTGGCACCCCGTCGTCGTCGTCCGAGGAGATGCTGTAGAGGAGCGCATTGCCCTCGTCGTCGATCGCGATCGGCCGCATCGGCACTCCGCCGTAGACCTCCGTCCCCAGCACCGAGATCCGCTGTACCTGCCCGTCGACCCCGCTGGGGGCCCCGTTCTGCCCGTTGCAGGTCTGCACCACCCACGCCCCGCTCGGGCTCACCGCAAGGCCGTCCCGCAGCCCGCATGGCGTCTGCACGCCGTTGACCATGCGCAGGCCGTGGGCATCCACGCGCGCCACCGAGCCATCGAGCGACGAGATCACCAGCCCATGACCCCGTGCGACCGGGTGCACGGACAGCACGCCCGAGGGCTTGGGCAGCGAGGTCGCCGTGCCCGCGCCGAGATCGACCAGATGGATCCGCGCCCAGTCGTCCATCACCACCAAGTCGTCGTCGAGCACCGCGGTCAGGCGCACCTGGGCATCGGTCGGACAGGGGACATCGATCGGCTCGGGCGGGGTATCGACCCCCGTCGACTCGGCGTCCACCCACGACCACCGCCAAAGCTCGCACCCCGTGGGCCACGCCGACGCAAAGGCCACGCGCCCGCTGGGCGACAGGCACAGCTGCTGCTCGCAGCCCCGGAGGAAGGTCGGGTCCTCGGCCTGCCCCACCGCCTGCATGGCACCGCGTGCCAGCGGGCGCAGGTGCTCCACCACGGGCCCCTCACCCTCGTCGCTCGGATACGCCAGCGCCCACAGCTCGCCATCGATCCCGGGCGGCGCCCCGCCGATCTCGGCCAGCATCACCACCGGGGCATCGGCGGCATGGCGCAACGACCAGTGGTGATTGCTCGCCGCCGCCCGCGGCGCCTCGAGCACGTGCACCCGCTGCGACGGGCCGCCGAGCGGCGCCAGCAGCCACGCCGGCGGCTGCCCCGGCTCGACCTCCAGCGCGCGCAGCAGCGCATCGCCGGCCCGCGTGAACGAAAAGCCGGGCTCGACCACCGCGTCGAGTCCGGCCGCTTCGGGCGACACGGTCACCCGCCGTCCCGAGCCGCGATCCATCCACACGGTCGCGTTGGTGCCCGACACCGCGATCCCTCGCCCCAGCGGATCCACGCCGACCTGCATCACGTCGATGCCCGATCCTGGGATGTCCGGAATGATCAGCAGCGACGAGCGCTCGTTTCCCGACCCGTTCCCTGGCCCGTCGCCAAGCCCATCGCCATGCCCATCGCCATGGTAGATCCTCAGCGGGCGATTGCCGTCGGCATCGCTGACCCCGTCGACCCACACCGCCACCACGTCGACCGACGCCTCGCCGCAGCCCGCAATCGCACTCAGCCCCCACGCGACGACGGAGGCTCGCGCACATCTCGCACCTGGGTCCGAGCTCCGGGAACGGGCCATGTGTGGCCCAACCGTATCAGCCTCGAACGCCGCGCAGTGGCGCCGATGGGTGAGAACGCCGCCCGGGCCTCGCCTTGCACGCCTCGAGGGCATGGGGCAGGCTTCGCCCTTCCATGGCAGGCGAAGACGAACAGACCCCCGAGCCACAGACCGACGACGTGCCCGACGAGCTCGAGGATCGCGACGAGGACGAGCTCGAGGAGGACGACGAGGACGATGGCGAGAGCGCACAGGCCGCGCAGTCGATCGAGCTGGTGATCCTCCCCATCGCCTGCACCAACGAGGGCAAGGGCGCCCCCCTGGCCATGGGCATCCAGCGCTGGTGGGCCCAGGAGCTCGCGGCCCGCGGGGCCAAGGCCGCGGCCCCCGTGTTCACCGCCCTCGCCGAGCAGGACGGCCGCAAGGTCCCCGCGCTCATGGTGTTCCGCGAGGGCTGGACCGACGAGCGGGCGTCCGAGGGGATCAAGCGCTTCCCCAACGCCAAGCGCGGGCTGGTGGCCAACATGCAGATCGACAACGACTCGCTGTCGATCAAGGCCCGGCTGGTCACGGTCGGCGAGGGTGATGCCCTCGTCGAGCTCGACGCGGTCGAGTGGAACGGCGACACCGAGGGCCTGCCCGAGCAGATGTTCACCATGCTCGGCAAGCTCGCGGCCAGCGACGACATCCAGATCGACGCCCAGGACTGGAAGGAAGCGTTCGGCACGAGCGACACCCAGGCGCTCATCTCCTTCCTCGTGGGCCTGGGCAACCTCAGCGCGCTGCAGGGTCGCTGCGTGCCCGCCGGCCCCGAGCAGCTGCTATCGCCGTTCATGGACGCGATCCGGCGCGATCCCAAGATGGACCAGGCGGTGCAGGGCCTGCACCTGATGGTCGACATCCTCGTGCGCAACCCGGTGGACCAGACCGCGATCCCGCTGTCGCTGCAGGCGCTGAACATCGCCGCGCAGCAGCGCAAGGACGACCAGAGCCTGTTCCACCACCTCGCCACCCTGTTCCGCCAGCTCGGCGACCTCGGCTCGGCGGTGCAGGCGTTCAACCAGGCGTTCAACCTCGACCCCACCAACGCCGCGGTCACCACCCAGTTCATCCAGACCCTGCGGGGCGCGGGTGACAAGGACAACGCGATGAAGGTGGCCCAGTTCGCCGCCGAGCGTGGCAACGAGGACCCGGCGCTGATGGCCCAGCTCGGCTCGCTGCTCATCGAGGACGACAAGTTCGACGAGGCCGAGCCGTTCCTGCGCCGGGCGGTCGACGAGGGCCAGGTGGCCACCGCCTACGGCGATCTGGCCAACGTCCTGTGGGACCGGGCCGACGACGACGACCAGGGCCAGGAGGACCGCGAGGAGGCGATGTCGCTGCTCCGAACGGCGGTCGAGTCCTCCCGCATCGCCAAGAGCACGCTGGACATGCTGCTCGACCTCCACGAGGAGGACAAGAACGAGGACGCCACCCTGCTGCTGCTGCGGGCCGCCGAGCAGCACCCACAGAGCGCCACGGTGCTGCGCTACGTGGCCACCATGTACCTCGATGGCGACGACCCGGAGAAGGCGCGGGAGTCCCTCGAGAAGATCCTCGCCCTGCCCCGCCGCACCCTCGACGACGATGCGTTTGCTCGCCGAGGCCGGCTGCAGCTCGATCTGGAGGACTTCGAGGATCGCTACGACGAGGCGATCGAGCAGGTGCGCTCGGGCGACGCGGCCGCCCAGACCAAGGCGGCCAAGCTGATGCGCGAGATCATCGCCAAGGACGACCGCTTCTGGCAGCCGCACATGATGCTGGCCCTGGCCGTGCGCCAGAGCGAGGGCGACGGCGCGGCCCTCGCCCACCTGAACAACGCGGTCAAGCTCCGCCCCAACGACGCCGAGATCCGCAACCTCATCGCGGCCATCCTCCGCAAGCAGGGCCGCCCCCGCGAGGCGGTGGAGCACCTGCGCGTCGTGGTGGCCCTGAACCCCAGGGCGGTCGAGCCCGTGGTCGCCCTGGCCTCGTGCATGCGCGACGGCAACATGTTCGAGGAAGCGCGTCAGGTGTGCACGGCCGCGCTGCAGATGATGCCCAACCATCCGCAGTTCAAGGCCATCCTCGACAGCCTGCCGGCGCCGGCGCCCAAGAACAAGAAGTAGCCGAGGTCCATGCGTGTCCCGAAATGGTGCGAGGTTGCATTCGCACCTGGGTACCAGGACGATATCGGGGGACGCCCCGTCGGGGATTCGTCGGAACGCGGCTCACCGATTCGACCGGACGGGGCGCGAGGCGAGTGTGATAGGCTGGCCATGTGAGGGGTTCGGTGGCCAGGGTCTTGCTCGTCGAAGACAGCGACATCTGTGCGATGGTGTTCCGGCGCGCGCTGGAGAAGGCCGGCTACGACGTCGTGGTGGCCACCACCGTCTCCGACGCCTGCGACAAGGCGTCGACCCAGACGTTCGATGCGGCGCTGGTCGACACCCAGCTGCCCGATGGTGATGGCGCCACGATCCCGCTGCCCTGCCCGCGCGTGATGATGTCGGCCGACTCTGCGCCCGGGATCATCACGAAGTCCTCGGGAGCGGCTCCCCTGGTCGATGCGGTCCGCAACTTGATCGCGCGCCCGCACGAGCCTCCGCCCTACTGACCGCGCATGCGATGCCCGACGTTTCCCGCGCTGCCAGCCCTCGGCCCCTGTTAGGATCGAGGCAGAGAGCTTCGATCCGATGCCCATCGACTTCCCCCCGATCGCTTGCCAGGGCTTCTCGGCCCGTGCATCGTCCGAGGGCGACTCGTCCACGGGCCGGCGGGCCACGCTGGCGCTGATCGGCAACGCCGACGAGAGCACCCGCGAGCACGTTCAGCGGGCCGTCACCACCATGAGGGAGCAAGCAGCCGTCCTCGGGGTGCAGGAGGTCGCGGTGGACATGCGGGAGCTCGAGTTCATGAACTCGTCCTGCTTCAAGTGCCTCATCACCTGGCTCTCGGATCTCCTCGAGCAACCGGAGGAACGACGCTACCAGATCCGCTTCCTCTCCGATGCGACCAAGCACTGGCAGCACCGCAGCCTCCGCGCGCTCAGCTGCTTTGCCACCGATCTGGTCTCGATCGAGACCTAGGCGGAAGGCCGATGTCGGACGAGGCCATTCCCGACGAGATCCTCCAGCGCTTTCGGCAGCTGGCGGCCGAGCGCCTCGGCCGAGCGGAATCGATCTGGTTTGGCCTGAGCCAGGGCACCGGTCACGATGACGACGCCCCCGAGCTGCTGCGCCTGATCCACACCCTCAAGGGTGATGCCCAGATGATCGGCTTTGGTGACGTGGAGCTGGTCTGCCACGAGCTCGAGAACCTCATGGCCGTGGCGGCACGGCTTCACTACGCGGTCCCCGAAGACATCGATCTGCTCGTGACGATGTCGTTCCACTTCATCGGGCTGCTGGCGCGCAAGCGCTCGGGGACGTCGGTGGCCGGCATCGACCTCGACGGCTTCGTGCAAGAGGTCACCGCCGCCGTGGCGGCGGCCCAGCCCCTGACGCGCGCGGCCGAGCGCAACGGCACCAGCCTCTCGCCCACCTCGCCCGCCGACGCGTCCCTCGACCAGCGTCAGCGGCTCGCCCGCGCCGCCGCCATGGCGTTCCTCGAGCACCTCGGCGCCCGCGGAGCCTCGCAGCAGCGCTTGCGCGAGCTGTGGGCGCTCCTGCGGCACGAGGTCGCCCTGCTGTCGGCCGTGGCGCTCGGGCCCCTGGTCGAGCGCCACCTTGGTGCCGCATGCGAGCTGGGCGAGCAGCTCGGCAAGCTCGTGCACACGGCCTCGGACACCCGCGGTCTGTGCGTGATCAGTCGCGTCGCCGACGCGGTCGACGTGGGCCTGCTGCACTCGATCCGCAACGCGATCGACCACGGAATCGAGCCTCCGGAGCAGCGCACGGCGGCGGGCAAGCCCGAGCACGGCACCCTGCGCGTCATGGCCGAGGCCACCCCCGACGGGGTGGCGCTGGTGGTCGAGGACGATGGCCGCGGCCTGGATCACGATGCGATCGCCCACCGAGCCCACGCGCTCGGGTTCATCGCCGATCCCACGCGCGCCTCCTTGGCCGAGACCCGGGAGGTGTTGTTCCGCGCGGGGTTCTCCACCGCCCGCCAGACCAGCCCGGTCTCCGGTCGGGGGGTCGGTCTCGACGCCGTTCGCTCGGCGCTGCGCAAGGCCGGCGGCGATGTGAGCATCGAAGACCGCTCCGGCGGGGGAACCCGTGTGGTCATGCGCATCCCCGCGCCTCGCAGCCGGGTGGAGGTGCTGGTGTTCGAGGGGCGTCCGGGCCTGTCGCTGGCGATTCCCGGGCACTGGACCACGACCGTGCTGCCCGAGGTCCCATCGCAGGTGCTCGACCCACTGGCCGCGTTCGGCATCGCCGATCCCAGCCCCACGCCACGGCGGTACGCCGTGTCGCTGCGCTGGGGTCCGCTCCACGACACCTGGGGCGTCGAAACGTTGCCAAGGCTCACCACGGCAACACGCATCTGTCCCACCACTTCCGACGATCCCATGGAGGTGGTGGAGGTCGATGGTCACGAGGTGCTCGCGCTACGACCCGACCGATTGCCGAACCTGCCGTCCTAGCCACGCCTCGCGCCATGCCGCTCGCGATGGGAGGTCGAGTCGCGGCGGCGGCCCGCAGGGCACCTGACGACGTTTTCATTCCCCTCCTCACTCCGGAAAATGGTGCCCGGTGGCAGCGTGTTAGACTGAAGGCCCCATGCGAGAACGCTTCGCCCTTCAGTACAAGGCCGACGAGCACCGTCGCATGATCGGCGGCAAGGAGACCATCATCCATTGCCACCACTACAACGCACGCCTGCAGCACACCATCGAGCACGTGACCGACGTCGACGGAGCCAAGATCATCCGCGACTCGGCCGAGGCGGTGTTCGCCGAGCACGTGGCCAACGTGCTCGAGGAGGGTGACGACGAGGCCACCCGCCTCGCGGCCGTGGGGGCACTCTATGCACACCTCGGCTTCGGTCGCCTCGAGCTCTCGAGGGCCGCCGAGGGAGTGGTGACCTCCGATCAGTCGCACTACGTCGAGGGCTGGCAAGCGGGCTTCTCCGAGACCCAGCGCAAGGCCTGCACCTTCACCGAGGGCTATCTCCAGGGGGCCCTCGCCGCTGCCCTCGGCCGTCCGTTCTCGGTGCGCGAGCACAAGTGCATGAACGCCGGCGACGACCGCTGCGAGTTCACGGTGGACGCGCGCCACGAGCCCGTGCTCCGCAACGACAAGCGCCCGTCCGACTTCCACCCCAAGGCGGCCGACGGCCACGGCGAGCACGGCAACATCGACGAGCAAGCCATCATCGACGCGCTGGTCCAGATGCCGTTCATGGGCAGCGACGAGGGCTTGATCCCCGCGTTCGGGGTCTACCTCGCGCTCACCCCGGCCGACTTCTACAACCTGATGTGCATCCAGTTCGTGGAGCAGATGCGGGCCAAGGGGCTGTTCCGCACCGCGCAGCGCCTGCTCACGTTCGCCGGGGAGACGTGTGCCATGAACACCTTCCGCGGCATCATGGCCTCGGCCGAGTGGGACGCGCTCATCGCCCCCATGATCCAACACAAGGAGGACGCGCTCTACGGCCTCATGGCGCTGTCCAATGGCTTTGGCTGGGGCAACTGGCGGGTGACCGAGCACCGCCCGGCCGAGACGCTGACCATCGAGTCGCTCAACGGCTACGAGGCCATCGGCCACCGCGAGTACCGCGGCAGCTGCGACGATCCGCAGTGCTTCATGCTGTGCGGGGTCTCGGCCGGCATGATGGAATTGGTCTACGGCGAGGGGCTGCTCGAAGACCGCTTCGGCACCTTCCTGTCCGAAGAGAACCAGTGCATCTGCACCGATGCCCCCTGCTGTCACTTCGAGGTCGAGCCCGCCTGAGCCGGTCCTCGTCGAGCCCTCCATCATGGTCCATCGGGAGCGGTCGTACGCGTGCATCCACCCCGAGACCTACAAGTACTTCTTCCACGTCGACGAGGTGCGCCGGATCTGGGGCGTGCTGCAGGCGTGCTACGGACCCCTCCACCACACGCCCGGCTTCGGGGTCATCGAGATCCAGTCCGAGCGCTTCCTGTTTCGAGCCGTCGGGGGCGGCAACCCGATCACGGTGATTCGACGCCGCGGCTGCACCGACGCCGACGTGGAGGCGCTCCACCGGCGCATCGGCTTCTTCGAGCGAGCATAGTCGTCGCCCGACGGTGGACCCCATGGTGAGCCTGCCGATCGGGGTCATGGTCGCCAACGAGCGCTGGCGCATCGCGCGGGTCGACGATACGTTCTGCGAGCTGTTCCAGTGCACGCGCGAGGGCCTGATCGGCACCGCGTTCGAGGAGCTGTTCAGCCCGCGCGACCGACGGGGGCTGCACGCCTTCGACGAGAAGATCAGCGGCTACACGGGCGGGCTGGTCGACCTGTTGGTGGTGCTGCGACCGGTCCGCGCCGATCGTCTCGTGCGGCTTCGCGCGGGGCGCGAGGAGTCCGGCTGGTGGACGATCTTCGCCGAGCCCGTGCTGGCCACGGATGCCGATCTCGTCCACCAGCTCGAGCAGATGCACAACCAGCTCTCGGCCGCCGTGGCTGCGGTCGACGAGGGCATCGCAATCATCGACGCGCAGCACCACCTGGTGCGCTTCAACGCCCGATTCTTCGAACTCGCCAGCTTTCGCACCACCCATGGAGTGGCGCTCTCCGAGGCCGCGGTCACCGGCAAGAACGTGTTCGAGCTGTTCGACCCCGATGCGTTCGGGCCCCTGCAGCGGGCCGCGATCCAGGCCCGCACCCGCAAGCGTCTCGACGAGAGCTTCGACCTGCTCCACGACGACAAGCACATCGAGGCCAAGATCCGGGCGATCCACCTCCCGGTCACCGGCTTCGC
Source organism: Paraliomyxa miuraensis (assembly GCF_026337845.1). Taxonomy (GTDB): domain Bacteria; phylum Myxococcota_A; class Polyangia; order Nannocystales; family Nannocystaceae; genus Paraliomyxa; species Paraliomyxa miuraensis. Next base: position 434,281 of record NZ_JAOVZF010000160.1, read on the forward strand.
GGGCTGCGTGATGACGCTGCGCGACGTCAGCGCGCGCGTGCTGCTGCGCCAGAAGCAGGAGGAGGAACGCGAGCGCCTCACGGCCGAGCTCGAGATTGCCCAGCGGATCCAGACCGCCATCCTGCCGGCCATGCTCGACGTCCCTGGCCTCGAGATTGCGGCCCGCATGGAGCCCTTCACCGAGGTCGGCGGTGACTACTACGACGTGGTGCCCGCGGAGGGAGGCGCATGGCTGGGGATCGGCGACGTGGCCGGCCACGGGCTCATCGCCGGGCTCAGCATGCTGATGCTCCAGAGCGCGGTGGGGGCCGCCGTGCGCTGCCTGCCCGACGCCCGCCCCTCGGAGATCATCACCCACGTCAACCGCCTGCTGCTCGACAACGTGCGCCACCGGCTCGGCCGCGACGACTACACCACGTTCTGCCTGGCCCGCTACCGTAGCGATGGCACGCTCGTCGTCGCGGGGGCCCACGAGGACCTGGTGGTGCTGCGGAGGGCGACCGGTCGTGTCGAGCTCCATGCCCCCAGGGGCACGTGGCTCGGGCTGAGCGATGCGCCCCCGGCCAAGGAAGACGTGACCGTTCACCTCGCGCCCGGCGACATCATCCTGATGCTGACCGACGGGGCGACCGAGGCCCGCGACGACGCCGGCCAGATGCTGGGGATCGAGCGGCTGTGCGAGCTGCTGCGCGAGCACGCGAGCGAGCCGGTCGATGTGATCTGCACCGCGCTGTGGCAGGCGATCGAAGCATGGACGTGCTCGCGCGCCGACGACGTCACGCTGCTGGTGGCGCGACACGGGTGAAGGAGCCGAGCGTGCCAGTCGCGAGGCCGGGGCGCGATCGCCCTCTCTCGTCACCTCCTGGTCGCACGCTACCCCCGGCGATACCGGCTCGGCGGTGCCCCGGTCCATCGCCGAAACGCACGCGAGAAGTTGGTCGCGTCGCTATAGCCCAACCGCATGGCGATGGTGGTGAGGTCCAGCCCGGGCTCGGCGAGCAGCACGAGGGCTCGCTCTCGGCGGACGTCGTCCACGAGCGACCGATAGCTGCAGCCCGCTTCGGCCAGCCGTCGCTTGAGGGTGCGCGTGGACAGGTGCAGCGCGCGTGCGATCGACGGGAGGCTGGCAATGCCGCCCCGCGGATCGAGCAGCAGATTGCGCGCTTGCCCCACCACGTCGTGGGCCGTGCCCAGCATGGCCAGTTGTTGCTCGCACTGCTGGCGCGCGAGGCGAGCGGCCATGGGATCGGCGAGCCGGATCGGCCGGTGCAGCAGGGCCCGATCGAACACCAGGCGATGCGCCGGAGCATCGAAGCGGATCTCACCATCACCCAGGATCGACTCGACCCACCAGCCCGGACGAGGCATCGCCAGTTCGGCCGCCCCCGGCAGCGGCCCGTCGGTGAGCATGAGGCCAATGCGCCAGATCCCCACCAGCAGCGCAATGACGATCCCCTCGCGGGCCTCCCCGAGCTCGGCTTGCTCGGTCACGCACAGCGCGGCCTGGTGCTCGCCCTCCACCAGGCTCAGCTGCAGCGCATCGGTCAGCGTGGGCGCAAAGCGTACGGCCAGGCGAAGGGCATCGCCGATGGTGGCCGCCGTCATGGCCGCAAACCCCAGGTAGCCATGGGCCGAGATCTGCATGCGCATCCCAAAGCGCACCGCCAGCGCCGGGTCGCCGCACAGCGCGTGGGCGCGCACCACCAGCCGCTCGAGCTCGCCCACCGAGAGCCGGCGCCCCGGCTCGGCCAGCGCCTCCGCATCGAGCCGCAGCGGCTCGAGCACCGCCGCCGCCGACACGGCGAAATCCTCCTCGAGCAGGCGAACCAGGTGCAGCGCATGGACCGCTGGGATGCTCGCTGCGCGCGTCCCCTTCATTGGAGAGCCGATCTTGGCACGTTCACGGCCCCCGAGCGGAGTCTTGGCCCAAAATGACAGAAAGCTGGCGCACCGGGACCGTGCGACGAAGCCGCGATGCGCTCATCGTAACGAGCATGCTGCGGGCCCCGACCATCGAGCCTCGTGATCTGCGCTTTCGGATCGGAGGACCGTCGAGCTCGACGCCCCGCCACTGGCTCGGTGGGCGCCGGGCCGCGACGCGGTTCTTCGACAACCTCTCGCTGTTCTTCCCGGTGGGCGAGCGGTTCTTCATCCACACGCTCAAGCTCGCGCTGCCCCGCGTGCACGACCCGAAGCTGCGACGAGAGGTCAAGGCGTTCAACGAGCAAGAGGGGCACCACGGCCGCGAGCACGATCGCTACAACCGCTTCCTCCACGCCCAGGGCATCGGCACCCAGCGCATGGAGCGGGAGGTCACGCGGCTGCTTGCCGTGGTGCGTCGCCTCCCCGCCCGTCTGCAGCTCGCGGCCACCTGCGCGCTCGAGCACTTCACCGCGATGATGGGGCACTCGCTGCTGAGCAAGCCGTGGCTGCTCGACGGCGCCGACCCGGAGCTGGCTGCGCTGTGGCGGTGGCATGCGGCCGAGGAGAACGAGCACAAGGCGGTGGCCTTCGACGTGTTCGTGGCCGTGGGGGGCACGGTGTTCGAGCGACGCCTGGCGATGGTGGTGGCCAGCGCGATCTTCTGGTCGATGATCGTGGAGCAGCAGCTGCGCCTGATGGCCGCCGACGGCGTGCTGTGGTCGCGTCGAGAGTGGCGCGACATGCTGACCTCGCTGTGGGGCGATCGCGGCGCATTGCGAGGGATGTGGCCGCACTACGCGGCCTACTTCCGAAGGTCCTTCCACCCGCTGGACATCGACAGCCACGCCCTGGTCCAGGACTGGCGCGCCCAGCAGGCCGGCACCCAGGCCAGCTCGATCTAGGCGGCCGAGCCGTCCTGGGCTCCGAGCGCGCGGGCGTGCTGCTCCATCGCGCGGGCCAGGGTCAGATCGCGATCGGTGATGCCCCCCACGTCGTGCGTCCACAGCTCGACCTGCACCCGATCGTAGACGTTGCTCCAATTGGGATGGTGGTCGATCCGCTCGGCCTCGAAGGCGACGCGCACCATGAACGCGATGGCGCTGCCGAAGGAGGGCAAGCGATAGCGTCGGTGCAGCTTGCCGTCGGCCAGGCTCCAGCCCGGTAGCTCGACCAGGGCCTGCGCCAGCTCCTCCTCGGACGGTTGGGTGTAGCGAGCAGCCATGGCCACCACGCTACCCCAGCTCGAGGGACGACCGCACCTCGCCTCGTCGCCAGTGCGTCCGCGCGGTACGTCCGCGCGGCAGGCCTACGGCCCCGCCGGCGGAGGCACGGCGTCGGCGATCATCGCGGCGTAGAGCGCCGCGTCGTGATCGAGGGCCGAGGGAGGCGCCGCGATCAACACCACGGAGATGCCCCCGGGCAGCGGCCGCTCGAGCACGATCCCCACGTCGATGCCATCGCCCCGCACGATGGTGCTGCGCAGCGTCGCCGGGTCGATGCCGGCTCGCGCCGACGCGCGCTCGTAGGCCTCCTGAAAGCCCGGCGGCGCCGGGGCCTCCACATCGACCAGCGCGCGACGCAGATCCGGATTCACCCGCAGAAGAGCGCTGTGGGACCGGCTGTCGGACTGGCTCTCGGGGCCCGTGGGGGTGACCAGCACCTGCACCCGATCGCCCACGCGCTGCGCGAGCGTGTCGTGGAGCCCGGGCTCGAGCCTCCACGGCGCTCCTGCCGGGCGCTCGCGGGGCTCGGTGAGCACCTCGAAGCGCGCAGGGACCGACAACACCACGCCCTGCGCGGTGAGGGAACGACGATGCTCGAGTTCGAAGGCCTGCGGATCCTCGAGGCCGACCTGCAAGAGCGCCACCGGGAGGCACAGAACGAGCCCGAACCCGATCACGCGAAGCACGGCCGCGCACCAGCGCCAGGTGGCCAGGCTGGTGCTCAGGGCCCCTGCCATGGCGGCGGCGCCCATGCCCACGCCCGAGACGTGGAGGCCGGCGCCCTCGCGGGGAATGGTCACCGCCAGCGCGAGCAGCAGCAGCAGCAGGGGCAACGCGAGCACCCGTCGGGTGCGCCGCGGGAGGCTGGTTCGCGGGGCCAGCAGCACCGCGAGCGCGCCGCACAAGAGTCCCGTCGCCAAGAGGGCCCCACCGCCGAGCACGACGGCCGGATCCTCGGCCAGCCGCGAGGCCACCCACAGCCCCAAGGCGCCTGCCCCCAGCGAGCCCACCAGCGTCGGGCCTCGCCCCGCCACGCGCTCGACCAACGGACCCGCGAGCCACACCGCGTAGACGGTCAGGAGCAGGCCGATGGGCTCGGTCTGCACCAGCATCCCGGTGAGCAGCCGCCCCCACGAACCCGCCTGCAACAGCTCGGGCATCGCGGCGCCGAGCCGCACAAGGCCCGCACCGCCCCCGTCGAGCAGCTGCCCCACCACATAGCCGGTGCCCAGCAGCAGCAAGAGACCCGGCGTGATCCAGAGCGATCCCACCCGACGCACGGCGGGGGCCACGGCCAGGAATCCCTCGAGGCGATCGGCCACCCGCTCGGCGTAGCCGTGCAGCTCCGGAGGCAGCGGGAGCGCCGGCTCGGGCGCGTCGGCCATGGCCTTGCGGCTGGCATGCACCACTCGTCCGTCCCGCGAGCCCGCGAGATCGGCCACCCGGCGAAGCTCGGCTTCGGCGGCGTCGGCTCGACCCGCCCGCGCCAGCGCGATGCCCCGAAACAGCGCCCCGCTGGCCGCCGAGAGCCCGAGCCGCCGCCGGCGCTCGTCGGTGAGCGCGGCCGCGACCGGCTCGGCCTGACCGGCGTAGGCCAGGAACGTCAGCCGTGCCTGCGAGACGACGCCTGCCGCTCGCGGGTCTCGCCCCAGCAGCTCCTCGACGGCCCGCAAGAGGCTCGCGGCATGCGACAGCCGCCCCGCCTCGCCATAGGCGCGCAGCAGGCCCAAGGCCAGCGGAGGTCGCCCCGCCGCGTAGTCGGGAGGGAATCGAGCCTCGTAGTGGGCGATGCCCTCGTTCCACCGCTGACCGAACAGCAGCATCGACACGATCTGCTCGTGGATGATCCGCAGCTCGGTGTCGTCCTCGGTCTCGTGGGCCAGCGTGCGGAAGTACGACAGCGCCCCGTCGACCCCCTGTCGCTCGAGCACCGCCAGCCCGCGAAGGATCGCCTGCTGGCGACCCAGCCCCGCCCCGAGCATGAGCGTCGCGCGAAGGCCCGCCAGGCGCACGGCCAGCGCCAGCCGCTCGCGTCCGAACGCCGCGCGCACCGCCACGTCGAGCAGCCACGGCACCACCACCACCAATGCGCCCAGGCTCACCGCCACGATCGAGAGGAACCGATCGGCGCGCAGCGCCGCGAGCACGGCCAGCACCAGCACGGTGGCCAGCACCAGCACGTAGCCCCGCTGCCCTGGATCGCCACGGCGGAGCTGGCCGGCGAACACCACCCCGACCAAGATGGCCACCAGCAGCACCAGCTCGCCCAGCACTGCCGGCTTCCTTCCCTTTCCGAGGACGCGCCGGGGCTACGCGCGCTCGAGGTGGCCGATGCGGCGGAACTTGTCGTAACGCGCGGCCAGGAGCGCGTCGACCGACAGGCTGAAGAGTTCGTCGAGGTGACGCGTGAGCGTCTCGGCCACCGCGGCGGCGGTCTGGGTGAACCCGCGGTGCGCTCCGCCCACCGCCTCGGGGATGATCTCGTCGCAGATCCCGAGGGTCTTGAGATCGAGGGCGGTCATGCGCAGCTGCTTGGCTGCCGCCTGCTCGGCCTCCGGATCCTTCCACAGGATCGACGCGCACCCCCGCGGCGAGATCACCGAGTACACCGCGTGCTCGAGCATGAGGATCCGATCGGTGACCCCGATGGCCAGCGCCCCGCCCGAGCCGCCCTCGCCGATCACCAGCGACAGCGTGGGCACGCGCAGCACCGACATCAGCTCGAGCGAGCTGGCGATCGCCTCGCTCTGCCCGCGCTCCTCGGCCCCGATGCCCGGGTAGGCCCCCGCGGTGTCGATGAAGCAGATCACGGGGTGGCCGAACTGCTCGGCCAGTCGCATCAGCCGCTGCGCCTTGCGGTAGCCCTCGGGCCGCGCCATCCCGAAGTTGCGGTAGAGGTTCTCCTTGGTGTTGCGGCCCTTTTGGTGGCCGATCACCATCACCACGCGCTCGCCCAGGCGGCACAGGCCCCCCACGATGGCCGGGTCGTCGGCAAAGGCGCGATCGCCCCGCAGCTCCACGAAGTCGGTCGTGATCTCGCCGAGGTAGTCGAGCGTGTAGGGCCGATCGGGGTGCTTGGCCAGCTGCACCTGCTCCCACGGCGAGAGCTTGGCAAAGCGCTCGCGCTGGAGCTGCCGCGCCTTCTGCTCGAGCCGCTCGATCTCGGCGGCCATCTCCTGGCTCCCGCCCGAGAGGTGCTTGAGCTCCTTGATCTTGCCCTCGAGCTCGACGATGGGGCGCTCGAATTCCAGGACCTTGGTGCTCATGGCGTCGCGTCCACGAAGGCTTGGATCTGCCCCCAGGGGCAGGCGGCCGGGCTTCTTACCGCAACGACCGCGGCGGCGGGAAGGGCGGCGGCAAGCTGGGTGCGCAGGTAGGTGCGCTGACGGCGGGCATACTGACGGGTGGCCGCGATGATCGCCTCGCGCGCCTGCGGAAGGGTGCTGCGCCCCTCCACGACCTCCCACAGCTGACGGTACCCGAGGCTTCGCATCGCCTTGTGGCGCGCATGATAGCCCGCCCTCCGGAGCTTTTCGACCTCGTCCAGGAAGCCATGGGCCAGCATGCGATCGACTCTTCGCACCATCCGCTCGTGCCATGCGTCGGGGTCGGGGTCGAGCACCACCAGCATCAGCGACAGGCGCAAGCGGGGGGGATCGGAGGCCCGCGCCGCGCTGATGGGCCCCCCCGTACGCTCACACAGCCACAGCGCCCGCAGCGAGCGCACGACGTTGTGGGGATGGATCGCCCGTGCCGTCTCGGGATCCACGGCGTGCAGAGCGCGATGCGCCGCCCCCGGATCGTCGTGCTCTCGCGCGTCCCACTGCGCCTCGAAGGCACGGCGCTCGGGAGCGTCGAGAGCATCCTCTTGCCCTTCCACGCCAGCCGACGACGTGAAGGCGACCGCACGCAGATAGAAGCCGGTCCCCCCCACGAACAGGCCACGCCCTCCTCCAAGGTGGGTCCACGCCAGGCGGGCGTAGTCGCCGGCCGAGAACGGGGCGTCCGGATCGACCAGGTCGAGGAGCTCGTGGCGAACCTCGGCGCGCTCGGCCGCGGTGGGCTTGGCGCTGCCGATGTCGAGACCGCGATAGACCTTGACCGAGTCGCACACCAACACGGGCAGCGACAGCCGCAGCGCCGCCTCTCGCCCGAGCCGTGCCTTGCCCGCCGCCGTGGGACCCATGATCGCCACGGCGCGCGGTGATGGAGGTGGTGCACTCGTCATGAGGGGGAGGGCTCGTCGTCACGACCCGGTCCGGGCGTCGTGCCGGTCAATGCGTGGGGCTCCCAGCGACGCAGGCCGGGGATGCGCTCGAGGGGCTCGCCCGCGGCGAGCAGCTCTCGCAGCCAGCGACGCGCGAGACGGGGCGCGGGATCGGGCCCGACGGTCTGGGCCATCGCTTCCATGGCTTGGGTCCATGGCTCCGGCGGGTGGCTGGATTCGTCGGGGCCGGACGCTCGATCGGTGTGCATCCGCAGCCACGGCAGCACGCGCATCACCAGATCGGCCACATCGGGCTCCTCGACGCAGTGGCGCAGCGAGGCGGGGACGGCTCGCACCAGGATCGCGTCGTCGCCGAAGGCCTCGACGTGAAGGCCCAGCCGGCCGAGCATTGCGGCTCCCGCCGCGCATCGGGCCACGTCGGGAGCGGGCAGAGCCACCACCACGGGCTCGAGCAGACCTTGGGCTGCAACCTCGCCCCCGCCCAGATCCTCGCGGAGCCGCCGGAGCACCAGGTGGCTTCGCAGCGCTCTCAGGTCCACCGCCAAGAGCGCGCCTTCGTGGGTATAGAGGCCCACTGGCCCCGGGAGGCAGCCCAGCAGCTCGGGTCCGGGATCGGGCGGCGGAGGGAGCACCGCCGGGGGCTGGGGCTCGGGCGCCCGATCGTCGCGCCACGCCTGGTGCAGCACCTGCGCTTGCTGCCGCAGTGAGGCTCGAGCATCGGCATAGTCGTGGTCGGCCGCCCGCGTGCGCAGGCGATAGCCGGGAGAGTTCTCGCGGGCCACCGGCATGGCCGTACGATCGGCCCAGCGCTCGAGCGCCGCCCCGAGGCCGGGTCGCGCGGCCATGCCAGGCGGTGCCGCGGGGGGCACGTCGAGCGCCGGCAGGCTCGCTCGCTCCACGGCCGGCGCGGTCGAGGCGTCGTCGCTCGTCGCGGCGGCCGTGCCCGCATCGAGCACCGCTCGCACCGCGGCGTAGACCCGTTGAGGAGCGCCGAAGCGGACCTCGGACTTTTGCGGGTGCACGTTGACGTCGACCTCACCGCGCGGTGGCTCGACCACGACACAGGCCAGCGGGTGTCGCCCGGAGGCCAGCGCATCGCCGTAGCTCGCGGTCACGATCTTGGCCACATGGGGCTCGCGCACCACTCGGCGCCGCACCACCACGTAGAGTCCGCTGCGATCGCGCAGGGCCGCCTCGGCCGGCGCGAGCCAGGCCTTGACGGTCACGCCGTCGTGCTCGCCCTCCACCAGGCGCAGCGACGCTCGATTGCCCCGCGCGAGCACCTGCTCCACCCGCATCCGGGCCGATCCGGCGGGTAGCTCGACCAGCCGTCGCGAGCCATGGTGCAGCGACACGTGCACCTGCGGCTGCAGCAGCGCCACCCGCAGCACGGTCTGCGTGACGTGTCCGAGCTCGGTGGCCTCGCTGCGCAGGAACTTGCGACGCGCCGGCACGTTGCCGAACAGCCCGCGCAGCTCCACGCGCGTGCCCACCGGCATCCCGATCGCCGAGCCCTCGGGCGCAAGCCCTGGCCGGCAGCGCAGCACCGTGCCGCGATCCTGCCCTCGTGGACGGCTGCGGATCTCGAGGTGCGCCACCGCGGCGATGCTCGCCAGTGCTTCCCCGCGAAACCCCAGCGTGTGGATCTCGACCAGCTCCTCGGGGCGCCGCAGCTTGCTGGTCGCATGTCGCATGACCGCCAGCCGCAGATCCTCGGGATGGATCCCGCACCCGTCGTCGGTCACCACGATCGACGCGACCCCCGCGTCTCGAAGCTCGATGCAGACCCTTCGCGCCCCCGCATCGATCGCATTCTCCAGCAGCTCCTTGACCACCGAAGCCGGCCGCTCGACCACCTCCCCCGCCGCAATCTGATCCGCCAGCGCATCCCCCAACGGATGAATTCGCGGCAGCTCGACCCTCTCCTCCATGACCCACCTGCCCCTCTAGCAGAATTCCCCTCCCACCCCCAATCTCCCCGATCTCCCCGCTCCCCAATCTCCCCCGCTCTCCCCGCCCCTTGTCCGCTACCCCTCCACCCCCCACCCAATTCACCACCCACCGCCACCACCGCCACCAACCGCCCCACCGGCACCCACCCAGCCCGCACCACCACGCGCAAAGGCTCGACCCCGTCGAGCCTTCGCGCCCCTCCGCATCGGCCCCCCGCTCGGGCGGCTTCGTCGCCCCCGGCGGCGAAGTCGGCCGAGCGGGCCAATCTAGTTATCGGAGTCGACCGCGACGACGCGGTTGCGGCCGCCCTGCTTGGCCCGGTAGAGCCGCGCATCCGCGGTCTGGATCAGATCATCCGCATTGGCGATGTGCGGCTCGAGTTCGGCCACGCCCACCGAGATGGTCAGCGGGATGTGCCGCCCCTCGAACACGAAGTGGGTCTGCTCCACCATCCCTCGGATGGTCTCGCCGAACTTGGCGGCCCCCTGCAGATCGATCTCGGGCAGGATCACGGCGAACTCCTCGCCGCCGTAGCGCGCCACCACGTCGACCTTGCGCGAGCGCTCGCGGACCAGCTCGGCCACCTGGCGCAGCACGTGATCGCCCGCGCGGTGGCCGTAGGTGTCGTTGCAGCGCTTGAAGTGATCGATGTCGAACATCATCAGCGCCAGCGGGCGGTCGTAGCGCCGCGCCCTCGACAGCTCGCGCTCGAGCGTGTCGGTGAAGTAGCGCTTGTTGAAGATCTGGGTGAGGCCATCCACGGTGGAGAGCCGGTAGATCTCCTCGTGGTACGAGCTCTCGATGTTGTCGCCGGTGAGGAACTTGAAGATCGAGCGCCCGACCTTGATGAGGTCGCCGTCCTTGAGATACGCCTCGTGGATCTTGTGATCGTTGACGTAGGTCCCGTTGGTGGACTCGTTGTCCCTGATCTTCACGCCGCTGTCGTCGGCGGTGATGGTCGCGTGGGTCCGCGAGACGGAGTCCTGGCTCACGCAAATGTCGTTCACCGTGGCGCGCCCGATGGTCATCTCGCGCCCCTCGATGTTGTACTTGCGCCCCAGCTCCGCGCCGTAGATGACGACGATGCAGGCGTCTCTCCTCCGGCGGGTGATGCCGGTGTCTTCCACCTTGTGGATGACGGTGACGATAGTTTCGTCGCGCATGCCTTCTTACGCTTGCGGCCGGCTCGGGCTCGTCGTTGGAGCGCTCAGCGTAGCAGAGGGTACGCGTGCGAAGGAACCGCTGGATCGACTCTTGGGGCAGGTGCATCACGGAGTGGGACGTGATTTCACCAGGTGGACCGTGGTCCTACAGTGTGGGCGCATGGCGGATCCAGAGGATGGATCCAGCGTGCGGATTGGGGCGGATCCCGTGATGGAGCGGCCGATTCTTCGACACGGCGTGGGGATTCTCCTACCCGGTCTCCGCCGCCCACGGAGGACGGCGAAGGAGCGGCTCTCGTCGGGTTTTTGCCCGGATCCCGGCGGCTTGCTATAGCCCGACGTCGTGGCTGAGGGTCGAGCACCACGCGGACGCCTGGGCGGTCTCGGCGCGCTCTTCTTCTTGGGCTCGCTGGGTGCAATCGCCTTCTACGTGCAGCAGCAAGAGGTTCCGCCCGCGCGGGACGACGTGCGCAAGACGGCGACCATGCTGCCCGAGGTGGTCGAGGAGCCCGCTGCGCCCACCCTGCCCTGGCAAGATCGCCTCGATCTCTCCGCCGCTCAGCTCCGCCCGTACGGCCCAACCCCCACGCCGGGGGCCGCCCCCGAGCCCGCCCCCGACGGGAGCACCCAGGGCCAAAGCGAGATCACCGTCGACCCGGCGCAAGCTCGGCTGGTCCAGGACATCAACGACGGCCACCGCATCCTGCTCACGATCGACCCGGTGCTCCAGGACTCCGCGCTGACGATCTTCCGCAACCGCGAGGTGCCCTACGCAGCCGCGGTGGTGCTCGACGTGCGAGACAACTCGGTGCTGGCGCTGGTGGGTCACTCGTCGATGGACTCCGAGGTCGATCCGCTCGAGGTGGCCACCACCGCCTGGGCCCCCGCCGCCTCGACGTTCAAGCTCGTCACCACCGCGGCCCTGCTCGACGCTCAGCTGGCCACGCCGAGCACCAAGGTGTGCTTCCACGGCGGTCTGCACGGGATCGAGGACGCCGACCTGCGCGACGATCCGGCGCGCGACACCCAGTGCGAGACGCTCGCGAATGCGGTGGCCCACAGCTACAACCTGGTGATCGGCAAGCTCGCGATGCAGCAGCTGCCCCAGGACACGCTGATGGGCATGGCCAAGGCGCTGCGCTTCGAGACCGAGATCCCCTTCGAGATCCCCGTCGAGCGGAGCCCCGCCCACATCCCGGCCGATCCGATCGAGCGCGCCAAGGTGGCCGCGGGCTTCTGGAACGTGGATCTCTCGCCCGTCCACGGCGCGGTGCTGGCCAGCATCCTCGCGCGGGGCGGCGTGTACCAACCACCGCACATCATCGCGCAGGTCATCGGCCCCGACGGCACCGATCTGACGCCCGCGCTCCCCAAGACCGATCGCGTGCTCAACCGCGACGTGGCGCTCGCCGTGGGCGAGATGATGGTGGGCACCACCACTGCGGGCACCGCCAAGAAGAGCTTCCGCGACGCCCAGGGCAACGACTACATCCCCGGCGTCACCGTGGCCGCCAAGACCGGCAGCCTCACCGGCAAGCGCCCGCCCGCCCTGAACTACAACTGGCTCATCGGCTATGCGCCGGCCGACGCTCCCGAGATCGCATTCGCGGTGCTGCTGGCCAACGAGCCCGCGTGGCGGATCAAGGCGCACTACGCCGGGCGCCGCCTGGTGCAGATCTATCTCGAGCGTCGGGCCGAGATCGCCAGGCAGCGCGACGCTCGGCTCGAGCCCAATGCGCTGGTGCTGCCCGTGCGCGACGCCAGCGGAGCGCTGCTGACCGCGTCGGCAACCGAGCCCGGCGCGAACGCGGAGAGCAGCGAAGCCAAGGCCACCGGCGATTCGAAACCGGATCCATCCGATCCGCCCGCGCTGCCCCCCGTGCCCGGGCCCCTGCCCCCTCCGCCCACGTCCACACCACCTCCGGCCTAGCTGGCGCGAGGTCGAGCCCTCGCCATGCGAGCGCCGACCCGTGCAATGGCCTCCGGCGATGACCGGACCCACGACGGGCCGAGGCGATGACGAGCACGAGCTGGTACTCTGAGCGTCGGTGACGGCCACGAGAGCACGGCGATGCCTCGCCATCGCGCTCTTCGTTCGTGCCGCACTCGCGGCCACGTCCGTCGAGGCGGCGGCACCGAGCCCCTCGCCGCAGGCCGAGGCGGCCAAGGCCCAGGCCAAGGCCGCAATCGATCGCGCGCGCGCGGCCGCCAAGGCCGGGGATCACGACGCCGCACTCGCAGGGTTCGAAGAGGCGCTGCGCCTTTGGCCCTCCGCCAAGCTCCACTTCAACATCGGCGTGTGCCATCACCGCGCGATGGCCGAGCACGAGCCCGGCTCCGTCCCCTACGAGCAGCATCGTGCGGCCGCCGTGACCGCGTACGACGACTACCTGAAGGCGGCCCCCCACGCCTCCGATGCCGAGGACGTGGAGGCCATGATCCGAGCGCTGGGCGGAACCCCGGCCGACGACGACACCCAGCCGTGGACCATCGAGCTGGTGGAGCCCGACGACGTACCCGACCCGCCAGGACTGGACGAGTCCGACGACCCGCTCGCACGACCGACGCCGCCGCCGGAGTCCCAGACCACGACCACCACCCCACCCGCGACCGCCCCTCGCCCGCCGCCCCCGACCGGACCGCGCGGACGCGTGGGACCATTCCTGCCGCTGATTTCGAGCCACCCGCGAGACCTCGCCGCGAGCACCGAGCTACGCCCGCTGCCCGCGCTGGGCCTGGGCGTGCGCGGCAACGCGTTCCTGGGCCAGCGCCGCCTGATCGGGCTCGGCGGCGAGCTGGCGATCGCGCTCCAGCCCACGTCGGCCAGCACCCGGCACCGCCTGCACGTGGCCTACCTCGGCGTGCTCGTGGAGGCTCGCCACCCGCTGGGCCGCCGCGGTCGCTTCGAGCTCGGTGGCGGCGGCGTGCTGGGCTTCGGCACCCAGAGCCTGGTCTACGACGGCGACGAGCCCTTGCGCTGTGCGGTCGGTGGAACGCGCAACGACGAGGCGAGCCGACGCACTGGTCTTTGGGCCAGCACCCGCGTGACGCTGGCGGCGCTGCTCGGTCCGCGTCGCAATCACGAGCTGTCGCTGCGGCTCGGTCCGGGGCTGTCGGCCTACGGCGCCGGCTCGAGCGCGAGCGAGGACGCCGACGGCCAAGGCTGCGCCGACGAGCCCTCCGCGTTCGAGCACTTCGGCCTGAGGGAAGGCCCTGCGCTGGTCGTGTCGGTCGACATCGGATACGCTCCGCGATTCTGAGCGCACCGCCCGCGCGCCGTCACGTCTCGCACCATCACGCCGAGGATCACCTCCCTTCCGATGAGCACCGCCACGCCGGGCCACATGTACACGCGCCTGGCGGAGGCCGTCGCCAGCAAGGGCGGTGCGCGCTCGGTGCATGGCCCCGAGAACACGCTGAGCCGCCGAGGCCTGCTGATCCGCGCGGACAAGCGAGCACGCGAGCTGCAGGGCCTGGGCATCGGTCGAGGGGATCCCGTGGCCCTGTCGCTGGGCAACGTGGCCGAGCTGCCGATCATGCTGCTGGCGTGCAGCAAGCTCGGGGCGGTGGCCGTGCCCATCGATGCCGCCCACGGCGAGCGCCTCGTCAAGGACACCGCCTCGCGCCTGCCGCTGCGCGCGGTGGTCCGCCGCCCGCGGGGGCAGGAGGCCCCTACGCCCGACTACGGCGACGACTACGGCTTCCATGCGCGGCGGCGCCTGTCGAGCTCGCTGCTGGCCATCGACGTGCTCGAGCCACCGGCCGCGCTGCGCGAGGCCACCACCCTGCCCGAGGGCGCCGAGCTGGTGATGGAGGCGCGGGGAATCGGCGGCGTGGTTCGCGACGTGGTCCGCACCGGCACTGAGCTCGCGGCGGTGGGCGAGGCCGCCGCCGCCGCGCTGCAGCTGCACGCGGGCGCGCGCCTGCTGTGCGCCCAGCCCCTCATCGTGCCGCGCTTCTTCGATCCCGTGATCCTCGGCTGGCTCGCCTCCGAGGCCCAGCTCGTGATGGCCGAGGGCCCCGCGGCCGATGCCGTGCTGCCGCTGTCGTCGCACCACGAGGAGCTGGTGGTGGTCGACTCCGTGCGGCAGCTGCTCGAGCTGTCGCGCGCGCTCAAGGCCCGCGGCACCACCCTCGGCCTCACTCCCGTGATCCCGCAGGCTTCGGTCCCGCTGGGCACCGGCCGCGCGCTGCAGGCCACCCTCACCCAGCCTGCGCGTCAGCTGCTGCTGCTCGAGGAGATCGGCGTGCTCGCCCACCGCGTGCTCCAGCGAGGCGCGGCCTTCGAGCCCGCGCCCGGCGTGGAGCTGCGACCCGGGGCCGCGATGGAATCGGGCGGACACGAGGTGCTCGTGAGCACGCCTCAGGCTGCCGCCTGCCGGCCCCCCATCCCACGGACCGAGCCGGGCGCGATCGCCGATGCGCCGTGGCGACACACCGGCTACGCCGGCCGCTTCGGCAAGGACGAGCGCCTCATCGAGGTGCTCGGCCGCGACGACGGACTGGTCAACCTCGAGGGCCGGCGCGCCTGCCTCGACGACGTCGAGGAGCGAATGCTCGAGCATCCCCGGCTGACCTGGGTGCGGGCCCACGTGGAGGTCGATGCCGACGGAGACCCCTCGCTGTGGCTCGAGTACCGCGCCACCGGCCAGTCCACGCTCGACGACCTCGAGGAGCATGCGATCGGCCAGCTCCCTCCGTTCATGGTGCCGCGCCGCTTCGAGCGGTGCGACGACTGAAGCCCTCCCCGACTCCATGGCAACACGTGCGTGGCAGCGACTCGATCGCGTCGACACCGAGGAAGGCTCGCTCGAGCTGCGTCGGCGCGGCGACGACTTCCTCATCCTGGTCGACGGCCGCGTGCTCATGGGCAGCGCGTCCCACCGCTCCGAGCTCGAGGTGGCCGTGATCGCCTGCCGACCCCTTGGTGACCGCTCCGGCCGCGCGGCCTCGCGCCCCCGGGTCCTGATCGGCGGGCTCGGCATGGGGTTCACGCTGCGCGCCGCGCTCGACGAGCTACCGTCCGATGCCGAGGTCACCGTGGCCGAGCTCACCGCCCGCATCGTCGACTGGTGCCGAGGTCCGATGGCCTCCCTCACCGATCACGCGGTCGACGACCCTCGCGTGCGCGTACACGTCGCAGACGTGGCCGACGTGATCGCCAGGACTCCCGCGCATGCCCGCTGGGATGCGATCGTGCTCGACCTCTACGAGGGTCCGTACGTGGCCACGCAGCGCCCCGACGACCCCTTGTTCGGCAAGGCGGCGCTGCGCCGCACCATCGACGCGCTGCGCCCCGGGGGCATCCTGAGCATCTGGTCCGAGGATCGCGAGCAGGCGTTCGAGCGACGCCTGCGCTCGCTGGGCGTCGACGTTCGCGTCGAGTTCTCGGGCCGCGGGGGACGGCGACACGCGATCTACGTGGCCCAGCGCCCGCTCGGACCGACCTCCTCCCGGCGCTGATCGAGCACCGACGCGGCACCACGCGACGGCTCGCGCTCGGTGCCGTCGGGACGGAGCTACTGCGGATCCTCGAGCAGCTCGGCGTCGATCACCGTCTCGGCGGGCGTGTCGGCATCGACCCTCACCGTGCGCTGCACGGGGAACCGCCCCGGCTTGCGCACCTCCACGCGATGCACCCCCGGCGCGAGCATCACCGGTCCCACCGGGTCCTTGCCCACCGTACCGACCTGTCCCACGTAGTTGCCATCGACGTAGAGGTCGGCGTCGCGATCGGCATCGGGGACCTCGATGCGCAGCGCCGTGCCTGCGTCGGCATGACGACATCCCATCGGGGGCAGCACGAGCGCGAGCCCCAGCGTCACCACCACGAGCGCCCTCCCGGACCGCCATGGAGTGGCCGGCGCGCGAGGGGGGCGAACACTACTCGAGTCGAATGGTGAGGGCATCGGGAGGATCCACGTCGACGATGGTGAGGGAGAAACCGGGCAGCGACAGCTCGCCGAGCTTGCGCGCGAGCTCCTTGGCCGACAGCGTGCCCCGCACGTGCAGCTCGACCACGCCGCGGGAGAGCGCCCCCACCTCGACCTCGTCGACGCCGAGCACGGAGTTGCGCATGGCAGTCTCGAGCCGGCGGATGCGCTCGGAGGGCAGCGGAGCCCTCACCTGCACGCGCACGTGGCCCGATCGACGCGCGCGCAGCTGGCTCGATGCGTCCGACAGCGCGCGCTGGATCGCCGCCGTCACCGCCTCCTCGGGCGTGGTCGCAAACGCCGGCACCGACAGCTCGGCCACCGCCTGGCCGCCGCTGCTGCCCGTGATCCGCACCCGCGCCGCCCGCAGGTAGGTGTGCTGCACGGGCCCCAGCGGCTGGCACTCGAGTGCGACCGTCAACGCCGGGCCCTTGCCGTCGAGCGCCACGCTGCCCTGCCCCGACAGCTCGGTGCGGACCATCGCCCTCACCGCCTCGACGTCGCCACAAGCCGGGGTCGCCGTCACCTCGGCCAAGCGAAACACCGGCCGGCCGCTCGCGGCCGGATCTCGCTTGGCCACCCGCTTGGTCAGCCGCACGAGATCGATGTCGACCTCGATCTCGAGGTTCACCGCCTCGCCATCGCCGTGCTCGGACAGGATCCGATAGGCACCCGTCCAGGCATCGGCCGCCGCCAGCACGTCCTTGCGCGCCTCGCCGTCGATCGGCACCGACAGCTGCGACAGCGCCGTCTCCAGCGCGGTCCGACGCGCCCGTCGCAGCGCCCGCGCACGCGCCCCCGCGAGGCTGGGCTCCTTGGTCTCCGATGCGGTGGCCTTGCCCTGCGCACGTACTGGTGCGGCATTGGCCGCGGGCATCAGCCCGAGCGCCAGCCCCACCACCAGCGATCGGATCATGACCCACTGCCTGCATCTCGATGACCAGGGCCGCACGATCTCACCGTGACGCGTCACACGGAAGCCGCGACGATCGTGCTCGCCATTGGCGCGTCCGCGCGCTGCTCCCGATCCCGGCACTGCTCCCGATCATGGTCGCGTGATGCCATGCTTGGCAAGCCAGCCGGACGAGCGGGCGGTACGGGCTCTACCGCGCCGCCGTGTGGCCGTCGCGTGGCCGTCGCGTGCGTGGGGTTGGCAAGCGCGCGCGCGGAGGCTAAACCCCCGCAGCCCATGATGCGTCAGCCGTTTCCCGGCCACCGTCGCTACAGCATTACCCACCGGGCGGTGCAGCGCCTGCGCGAGCTGGTCCCCAGCCGCGACGACGAAGACGACGAGAGCCTTCGCGATCGCCTCGACGAGGCCCTCGGTGCCGCCGAGGATGCCGGCAAGGCGATCCGTACCCTCGATGCCATGCTCGGCGAGCCCCAGACGTTGGTGCCCGTCGACACCTTCGGTGACGTGCTCTATGCGATCATCAAGGAGGACACGGTGGTCACCGTGCTTCCCGAGGGACACGGACAGGAGATCCTCCAGCGCGGACAGGCAATGGAGCAGCGCATGGCCGCCGGGCAGGCCTCCGCCGCACGCAGCCCCGCCGCCGCCCCACCCGAGTCCGAAGAGCGCTGGGAGGGTGGGCCTCGCCGACGCTGGCGCAAGGAGCCGCATCAGCCGGTGGTGATCCAGCGGATCGCCCGCAACGGTCACGCCCCCACCGGACGCGACGGCCACGGTCGTGACGATCTGCGCGATGCGGTCACGGGCGCCCCGATTGCCTCGGTCGCCCCAGTCACCTTGGTCCCCGAGCTGTCCTCGGTTGCCGACGACGACCCCATCGCCCGCGAGCTGCAGTTGGCGCTCGACCGGGGCCGACGACGTGCGGTCGTCGTGGCCTTGTCCGAGGTCCTCAGCCGCACCGATCGCGACGACAGCCTGCTCCCGCTGTGGAACACCCTGGCCAGCCAGGGCGTGCCCTCGACCCTCACGGTGGGCGACCTCATCGACGCCGTCCGCAGCGCCGACGGGGCGTAGCAAGCAAGGCACGGCTCGGGCTCACCACGGATCGCGGAGGTCGCCCTTGCGCTTGCCCGAGGGCTGCCCCGAGGTCGCCTCGGGCTCCGGCTCCGCCTTCGTCGTGGTCGCATCGACCTTGGTCGTGCCCTTGCCCTTGACCGTCTTGCGCTTGCGCGGCCGTTCGGCCTCACTGGCCGGATCGCCGGCCGGCGGATCGCTCGGCGCAGCGCCGCCGGCGACATCATCGAGCGGCGCAGGCGGGCTCGCATCGACCGCGTCACTCGGTGGAGTCTGCACGGACTCGCGCCCTCGATCGTCGACCGGTGGAGCACCCCCGTCCGGCTGCGACGATGCGGGTTCCACTGGCTCCGGAGTCTCGACCTCGGCGCTCACCGCCGCTGCCGCTCCCATCGGCGCCCCGGCATCACCATCGCCTCGATCGCGCGGCCACATCGTCACGCCCGCAACCACCACGACCGCCAGCGCGATGCCCCCCAGCGCCCAGACCGCCCCGCGCAGCACGCCGCTGCTGCCCGCATCGGCTGGCACGGCGACCCGGGTCATCCGTGGTGCGCCTGCGCCTGCAGGCAGCTCGGCCAGCCGCCGCGGTGGCGGCGTCGGACCCGAAGCCGCCACTGCGCCCGGCGTCGCCATCACCGGCGACGACGACTCCGCGGCCACCATGGTGCCCCCCCTCGGCGGCACGACGGACTCGCCGCCCTCACCCAGCAGCATCGTGCCCGCCGGAGTCGAGACCGCGGCACCGGCTGCTCCCATGGCCATCGTCCCGCCGCGACCGCTCCCTCGCGCCCCGTCCGGATCGGATGCGGCCGCACCTGCGGCTTCCTCCTCGATCTGGGCCAGCGCCCCCGAGCCCGCGCGTGCGGTGTTCATGGTGTGTCGCACCGGGCCACCGTTGGAGTCGGTCGATGGAGTCCCCTCCAGCATCCGCGCTCGCGTGGGAGCATCCTCGAACATCGCCGTGGGCGACGGCCCGCGCGACGGAGGCAACGCCGTGGCATCGTCGATCGCGACCGCCTCACCCTGCTCGACCCGCTCGAGCACGCGCCGCAGCTCGTCCATGCTGTCGAAGCGCTGGTGCGGCTGCTTGGCCAGCATGCGCAGCACCACGTCGTCCACCGCCGCCGGCAATCCGTTGACCACGCTGCTGGGCTTGGGTGGCGGCTCGCTGAGGTGAGCCCGCAACACCTTGTCCTGCTCGCGATGCGAGAACGGCACGCGCCCGGTGAGCATGCGGAACGCCAGCGCCCCCAGTGCATACACGTCGGAGCGCGCGTCCACCTGGCCCCGGATCTGCTCGGGCGCCATGTAGCTGCAGGTCCCGATGATCTCGCCGTGCACGGTGATGCGGGCCTCGTCGCGCAGGCTGGCGATGCCGAAGTCGAGGATCTTGACCTGGCCGTCGGGCAGCACGAGGCAGTTGCCCGGCTTGATGTCGCGGTGCACCACACCGTGCGCATGCGCGGCCCCCAGACCCGCTGCGATCTGATCGAGGTAGCGCCGCACCTGTGCCCACGGCAAGCGACCTCCACCTCGCAGCAGCTGCGAGAGCGTCTTGCCCTCGAGCAGCTCCATCACCAGGAACATCGGGCGCTCGTCCTCCTCGGCCACGTCGAGCACGGCCACGACGTTGGGATGAGCGATCCGCGAGGCCGCATTCGCCTCGCGACGGAAGCGCTGGATGAACGCGGGGATCGAGGCGAAGCGACCGTCGAGCACCTTCACCGCCCGGTCGCACCCGAGCTTGTGGTCTCGGCCCCGGAACACCGCCCCCATGCCGCCCGAGCCGATGCGTTCCAGCAGCTCGTAGCGCCCGCCGTCGCCCAGCCGATCGCCGGGCGCCACGCTGTCACGCGTGCTCTCCACGTTCGCCGAAGCGGCCGCATTCGGGACCACGGACCAACGTTAGTCGTCGGCTCCCCTCGACGCAAAGCATTAGGACGCAGGCTGGCGACGGATTTCGTCAGGAGACCTCGCGAACACCGCATGAGCGGTCCCGCGCCCGCCACCCGCGAACCCGAGCGCCACTGCGCACCATCGCGCACCACTGCACAGAAGAGCGGATCAACGGGCCATGAGCTGGGCCAGGGCGCGTCGCACCAACCCGTCGAGGGTCTCCGTTCCATCGGCTTCGGCCCACGCCTTGTCCAGCGCAGCTTCGACCGGCTTGGGCTTCCAGCCGAGGTTGACCAGCACCAGGCGTGCCTCCTCGCGCAGCGCGTCGTCTCCGACCGGAGCCGCCGCCGTGGGCGCGGTCGGCCGCTGCCCCTGCAGTGCCTCGTAGAGCGGCACCACCTTGTCCTTGAGGTCGAGCAGGATCCGCTCGGCCGTGCGCCGCCCGACCCCCGGAATCCGCTCGAGCGTGGGGCGCTCGCCCCCCGCGATCGCCCCCAGCAGCTCCACCAGCGGAAACCCACCCAGCACCGCCACCGCGAGCTTGGGGCCCACCTGCGGCACGCTCGTGAGCAGCCGAAACACGTCGCGCTCCGCCGGCGTGGAGAAGCCGTAGAGATTGAGCGCCTCCTCGCGCACGTGGGTGTGGATCCACAGCTCGCACGCGCCGCCTACCTCGGGCACGTCCGCCAGCGTCTGCCACGACACGGCCACGAGGTAGCCCACCCCGCCCACGTCGAGCACGACCTCGCCACGCAGCACGTCGCGTACCCGTACCTTGCCTCCGAGCCAACCGATCATCGACCTGCTCCTCCTCGTCCCGCCCCACGCTTGCCAGTCGCACCCGCAGCCTCCCGCACCAGCGTGGCCAGCCCCCCCCTGGGGGGCACCTCGTGGCCGGCCTGCCCGCCGCGGGGAGCGGAGAGCAAGCGAGTCCCGTGGCACAGCGCGATCGCCAGGGCATCCGCCGCATCGGTGGCTGGCACCCGCTTCATCCGCAGCAGCAGCCGCACCCGCTGCTGCACGTCTTCCTTGGTCGCGCGGCCGTGCCCCACCACCTGCTGCTTGACCTGCGAGGGTGCGTACTCGCAAAGCGGCAGCCCGGCCTGCGCCACCAGCAGCATGATGGCCCCGCGCGCCTGTCCCAGCTTGAGGGCGCTGGCCGCATTGCGGCCGTGGAAGGCCGTCTCCAGCGCGACCTCCTGCGGGCGGAGCTCCGCGAGGATCTCGGTGAGCGTCTGGGCGATCACCAACAGGCGCTCGATCATGGGCGCCCGCTCGGGCGCCTTGACCAGCCCACACTCCACGTAGGCGAACGTCGGGCCGGTCCGGCCCGCCACGCGCTCCACCAGGCCGTAGCCCAGCGTGCGCGTGCCCGGATCGACGCCAAGGATTCGCACGCGCTCCGGCGGTCGCTCCGGTCCTCGCTCCGGCGGCCGCTCCGGTCCTCGCTCCGGCAATCGCTCCGGCCCTGGGTTCCGCTGCCGAGTCACTAGGGGCCGTGCTCCTCCATCACCTCGTCGGGCAGCTCGACGTTGGTGAACACGTTCTGCACGTCATCGAGCTCGTCGAGCTTGGACCAGAACTTGGCCACCGAGACGGCCGCATCGCCGGACAGCGTCAACGTCGACTCGGGCTTGGGCAGGTACTGCAGCTGCGCCGACGACGGCTCGAGGTCCTCGAGTCCCGTCGACACCGCCGCGAACGACGTGGGCTCGCACAGCACCACCCACTCCTCGCCGCCGTCGCGCACGTCCTCGGCCCCCAGCTCGAGCACGCGCTCGGTCAGCGCGTCCTCGTCGATGCGCTCCTTCACGATCGTCACCACGCCCAGGCGATCGAACATCCATGCCGCCGAGCCATCGGAGCCCAGCTCGCCGCCGCCCTTGGTGAACACGCTGCGGATCTCCGCCACCGTGCGGTTGCGGTTGTCGGTCATCACCTCGACCATGAAGGAGCTGCCCTGCGGCCCTCGCCCCTCGTAGACCACCTCGTCGAGCGCCGCATCGCCCAGCTCGCCCAGGCCCTTCTTGATCGCGCGGTCCTGGTTGTCCTTGGGCATGTTGGCGGCCTTGGCCGCGTTGAGAGCCAGGCGCAGCGCCGGATTGCCCGCCGGATCACCGCCCCCCATGCGCGCCGCCACCTGGATGTCGCGTGCGATCTTGGTGAAGATCTTGCCGCGCTTGGCGTCCAGCGCCCCCTTCTTGCGCTTGATGGTGGACCACTTGCTATGGCCGGACATGGCCGTTGCTTATCACGAGCGCGGGCTCGGGGACGAGGGGCGGCCCGCTCGTCAGTCCCCCAGCGGGGCCTCGGTGAGCCAGTCGTCGTCGAGTTCGAGATCGGTCGGGCCGTCCGGCCCTGGCTCGAGCGCCGACTCCCGATCGGGCTCGGGACCTCGGCCGAGGCCCTCGTGCGAGCCACCATCGAGAGCCTTCCCCGCACCATCGTCGTCCGCGCGGGCCACGAACAGCGCCGGATCTCGCAGCGCATCCTTCAAGCGCCCCGCGAGCCCCGTGAAGCGTCGCGCCGCATCCACCATCCGCACCGCCCGATCGATCGCCCGAGGATCCCCGACCAGCACGCACAGGCTTCGAGCCCGCGTGACCGCCGTGTACAGCAGGTTGCGTCGCAGCATCACGTGATGCTCGGTCAGCAGCGGAATGATCACCGCCGGGAACTCGCTGCCCTGGCTCTTGTGGATCGACACCGCATAGGCCAGACGCAGCGCCATCAGCTCCTTGCCCGTGTAGCGGTGCTTGACCCCGTCGATCGACACGTCCACCGCATCCTCCGCGGGATCGAGCGCCAGCACCGTGCCCACGTCGCCGTTGTACACGCCCTTTTGGTAGTCGTTCTTGGTCTGCATCACGCGGTCGCCCACGCAGAAGCGACGCAGCACCGTGCGCCCGCCCCCGCGGTACTCGAGCGCCGAGCGCCCCGCCGCGTGGTGGGCCTGCAGCGTCACGTTGAACGCCTCCGTGCCCGCGCGCCCCTTGTGCATGGGGCACAGCACCTGGATGTCGTGCACCGGATCGAGCCCATACACCTGCGGGATCCGCTCGGTGGCCATGCGCACCACCCTCTCGTGCACGCGGTCCGGATCGCGGGTGCTCACCACGTAGAACTCGCCGCGCCCGTCCCCCGACGGATCGGCCACCGGCCGCTCCCCCGCCAGGATGCGATGGGCGTTGACCACGATCGACGAGCCCTCCCCCTGACGAAACACCTCGTGCAGCCGAACCAGGGCGATCGGCGAGCCGGGGTCCTCGGCCGCCACCATCACGTCGCGCAGCACGTTGCCGGGCCCCACCGACGGGAGCTGATCGGCGTCCCCCACCAGCAGCAACCGGTGCTCGGGCGTCAGCGCATCCAGCAGCGACTGGGCCAGGTGGATGTCGAGCATCGAGATCTCGTCGACCACCAGCAATCCCAGCGGCAGCGGGTTGCCCGGCCCGTGGATGAAGCGCCCCGTCTCGGGCTGCACCTCGAGCAAGCGATGGATCGTGCTCGCCGAGTGGCCGGTGGTCTGCTCGAGGCGCTTGGCCGCGCGGCCGGTGGGCGCGGCCAAGAGCACGTCGCTCCCCGCCCCGCGCGCCAGTCGCAAGATCTCGTGCACCACCGTGCTCTTGCCCGTGCCCGGCCCCCCGGTCAGCACCACCACCCCCGCTCCGGCCATCGCATGCACCGCCTCCCGCTGTCCCGGCGACAGGTGCTCGGGCAACGCGGGCACCTCCCAGACCTCCCGGGGCCACCGCGACAGCCGGGCCAGCTGCTCCGCCACATCGCGCTCGGCCGCCACCATCGTGGCCGGAAAGCACAGCTCCATCCCGTCGCGGCCGTGCTCGAGCACCAGGTCGCCCATCTCCACCAGGCGCTCGCCCGCCGCACGCACCAGCACGTCGGGCACCTGCAGTGCCCGTACCGCTCGATCCACCAGCCCCTCGATCGGCACCGCGCAGTGGCCATCCGACTCGGCCTGCTCGAGCACGTGCAGGAGTCCCGCCTCGAGGCGCTCGTCGCTGTCGAGCGCGATCCCCAGACCCCGCGCGATCCGATCGGCGGTGGAGAACCCGATCCCTCGCACCTCCCGAGCCAGCCGATACGGCCGCCGCTGCACCATCCCCAGCGCCTCCTCGCCATAGCGCTCGTGGATCGCCTGGCCCAGATGGGGCGGCAGCTCGAGCTCGATGAGCTGCGCCTCGAGCTGGGCCAGCGGCCCGTGCGTGGTCTCGTGGTGCTCGAGGATCCGCTCCAGCGTCTTGTTCCCGATCCCCTCCACCTCGAGCAAGCGCCGCGGCTGCTTGTCCAGGATGGACAGCGTGTCCATGCCAAAGCGCGCCACGATGCGAGCCGCCATCACCTCCTTGACCCCGGGGTAGCGCATCAACCGGCGCTCGATGCCACCACGCGAGGTCGGCACCGCCACGTGGACCGCTCCAAACGAGAGCTGCGGACCATGTGTGGGGTGCACATCCCAGGTGCCGGTCACCGTGACCTCGGCCCCCGCCTCCAGCCCCGGGGTTCGCCCCACCGCCGTCACCAGCGTGTCCTGCCCGGGCACTCGCAGGCGCAGCACCGTGTAGCGCGTTCGCGGGTCGTGATAGACCACGCGCTCCACCGAGCCGGTCATCGTCTGGGGGCCATCGCCCTGGCTCTCGGGGGCCGTCGCCATGGACGCGCCAAGCATCGCCCGTGTCCTTCGGCCGCGCCACCGGTCCAGGGGACACCGATCGAACCGGCTCGACCTCGACCACCAGGACCAAACCACCGCATGACCGCCGGGGCCGGCGCCCCTCAGGCCTCGCCGGGGGGCCACCACCCGTCGAGGACCGCCGCCAGCAGATCCAGGCGATCTTGCCCCCAGAGCAGCACCGAGCGCCCTTCTCGTTGGACCTCCATCGTCGGCACGCCGCACACCCCGAGCCCGCGCGCCCGCTCGGTGTTGCTGCGCAGCGCATCCTTGATGGACACGTGCTGCGCCCGAGCCAGCAGATCCGCCGCGGGCAGCCCCGCCGCCTCCAGCACGGCATGCAGACCCTCGGGCGTGTCGACCGCTCGATCCTCCGCCCACGCCGCCCGATAGATCGGCAGCGTGGCCGCGGGCTCACCCAGCGCCACCCGCAGCGGCAGCACGCTGCGCAGCGGAAAGTGCCGCGGAAACACGAACGGCACCCCCCAGCGCTCGGCCCAGTCGTGCAGATCGCGACGCACGTAGGCCTGCTTGGTCGGATTCATCTCCAAGAGCGGCACGTTCGCCGTCCCGATCTCCCGAAACAGCGCCCCCAGCAGGATCGGGACCCACTCCACCCGAATGCCGCGCGCGTGGGCGATCCCCTCGATCCGAGCGGCCGCCAAATAGCTGAACGGGCTCGAGAAGTCGTGGAAGAACGACACCCGGGTCCCCGAGGGCACGACTGACGCGGTCGCCTCCCATGGATCGGCCACGGTCCCTCCCAGAGCGCGCTCGACCAGCGGCAAGCGATCTCGTCCCCACCACAGGCGCTCGCCCACCACGAAGCTCGGCACCCCGAACGCTCCCCTGGCCGCCGCCTCGGCCGTGGCCGCGCGCAGCCCCTCCCGCAGGTCCGGCATCGCGAACGCATCGGCGGCCAGGCCGTGGCGCCCGGCCACCTCGGCCAGCACCCGCGGATCGGCCACGTCGTCCCCCTTCACCCAGTAGGCATCGAACAACGACCGCGACACCGCGCGTCGCAACGCCCCCGGCGGCGCCGCGAGGCACAGACGCATCGCCTCGACCGTGCGCCGCGAATGCGCCCTCGGAGTCCGTAGCGGCACCCCCAGCCGCGCCGCCGAGCGCTGGCGATCGAGCCCCAGCAGTCGACGCTTGGCCTCGCCCATCGACGCATTGGGATCGTCGGGGGCCCCCACCGCACGCAGGAGACCTCCCAGCAGGATCGGCCGCCATCGCACCTCCACCCCGCATCGCTGCCCCAGCGCCTCCACCTCGCACGCGGCGAGGTAGGCGTAGGGGCACACCACGTCGAAGTAGAAGTCGAGGGTCACGGCTCGTCGACGCCCGCGTAGCCCAGGCTACCGCCGGTGGGACGCGGCGTACCATCGATGTCGAAGGACGGATCCCCCATCGTCCACAGCGCCACGCCACCGTAGGGCGTCAGCGGCGGAGCGGTGAGCGTCATGTTTCCCTGCGCGGGCGCCTCGAAGTACACGGGGTTGTAGGGAGGCACCGCGATGTTGCTTCCCCCCGCGAAGTTGTTCGCATCGAACGCGTTGTTGCTCATCGCCAACGGGAAGCACGACAGCCCGATCGACAGCGGGTCGACCCCGACCACGATGCTGTTGCGAAGCGATCCGGTCGCGTTCGTGCACTCGATGCCGTCGGCGCCCGAGCCATCGTTGCCGGCGATGGTGCTGTACAGGATGTTGGCCTCGGCATTGAGGACCCGCACCCCCGTCGAGTTGCCGCCGAGGCCGTTGACCGCCACCACCGCGTTGTCCAGACGGACCACGCCCCCCGAGATCCGCAATCCGCCGTCCTCGTTGCCCGCAATCGCGCTGCGCCGCACGTCGAGCGTGCAAGGCTCGAAGTCGAACACGCCCCAGCCGGCGTTGCCACGCACCCGGACGTCGTCGAGGCGCAGCGAGCTCGCATTGCACATGATGCCATGGGTGAGCATGTTGCCGTCGACGCTCACGCCCTGCACGTAGCCGATCGCCTCGTCCTCGAACAACAGCGTGACGGCCTGCTGCACCGGATGCCCCGTCAGCACCGGATTGCCGTCACCGATGATCGCCACCGTCATCGGGCCCGTGAACACGGCACGCTCGGCGTAGGGCATCCCGCCCTTGATGCGGATCACACGGTTGTGCTCCGGCTCGAACGTCGCCGCCACGGCCTGCAGGCTGCACGACGGCTCCTGCTCGGTCCCCTGGCCCGGGCACGGCGCGGCGTTGTCGACCCACACCACCTCGTCGGGCGCGAAGCAGTGCCCCTGCAGGGGGTCGTCGTCCCCCAGGTGGCACGCGCTCGTCGGGCACTCCTCGTGGGTCGCGCAGGCCCGGCACTCGCCCGAGCCCGTGCACACCGGAGTCCCGTCTTCGCAGACCGCGTGATCGGCCTGCCCGCAGGACACGCAGTCACCATCGGCCACGTCACACGCAGGATTGGCAGGATCGCGCGCTCCGCAGAACTCGTCCCCACCCGCGGCATCACACCCCACGCAGACCGCATCGATGCAGAAGGGCCGCGCCGGATCGAGCTCGAGGCAGCCCGGATCGAGCTCCCCTTCGACCTCACACGGCGGCTCGCCCGTGGTGCTGTCGGCCCCGGTGCTGTCCACCGCCACCGTGCCTTCGCCCGTGGAATCGGACGAAGACGACGACTCACCTTCGTCGTCGGATCCCGTGGTTCCGCCATCGATCTGGCAGATCAGCGCCGGAGGGACCACCACGCACCCCTGGTTGTTGCTCTCGCACAAGCTGCAATGGGGACGATCGGTATACGCGGCGCGGCAGGTGAGGTCCCCCTGAAGGTCGGAGCAGTGCTCCTGGAAGCCCATCGAGCCCCCTGGGTCGACCTTGCACCCCCCAAGCGCCAGCAATCCGAAGGTGCAGATCGCCCCCCCAATCCGTAGGCCAAGGATCATGGCATGAGAGTACCACTGCCCGTGCCGATCGCCCGTGTTCGTGGCGGAGCCGAGGGTCGGGCGCGCCACGACCGAGGAATGGCCCCCGGGAGCCCCCTTGTCGGAGGAGCTGCGCCGTTGGGTCGATGCCCCGTGTCGCATCCGTGGATCGGCGAGTTTGTGGGCGCGCGACCCCAGACCGATCGAATCGCGCGGCAGGACCCACGTCGGAACATCGAGACGACGTCACGCACGGACCCGACGACCACGGGCCGAGCGCGACGCCAAAGGAGCCTCATGTCCATGTCACATCCCAATCCTCGCATCCATCCCGTTCCCACCGCTCGCCTCGCGCTGTCACTCACCGACCCGGGATCATCCGGGATCATCGACATCCAGGATCTGCGAGCCGAGCCGATCCCACTGTCACTATCTTCGTCGTTGTCGTGCGGATCGTCGACCACGTCGCCCCCGCCCCGCCCTCACCCATCTCCTCCTCGAGCTTGGCGAGCGGTGGCTGGGGTCGCGATGGCGCTGTGTCTGGGCGTGCTGGGGCTGTCGACCGCCCTCACCCCCACCGGCGAGCCCATGCTCGAGCATTCCGGGCGCACCTCCGGTCAGCTGGCCATGCACGAGGCCGTGACCGGTCCGGAGTCGCGGACCACGACGGCACCCCGAGTCTCCGAAGCCATGCACGCACGCCCAGCGGAGGTGCCCTACGAAGACGCTCCGGAGCTCGCAGAGGACGATCCCGAGCCCGCGGGGCCGGTGGCCGAGCCCGTGGCCGAGCCGGAGCCCAAGCCCACCAAGAAGGCGACCCGTACCCGCAGCACGGCCTCGTCGCGGAGCACCAAGGCAAAGGTCGCGACCAAGAACGAGACCAAGAACGAAGCCAAGGCCAAGGCCTCGATACCGGTCGAGTGCGTGCTCGACCCCTCGCGCTGTGATGACCGCGGATCCATCACCAAGACCACCGCCGCCGAGCCGAGCTCCCGTCCCGCCCCGCTCCCGGCCAAGCTCTCGACCAGCCAGCTCAAGCAGGCGTTCGCGACCACCAAGGCCGATGCGCGTCGCTGCGGGCCCGAGCACGGCGTGGATCCGGGCGTCACCGTACGCGTCAAGCTGTCGATCGAAGGATCGACCGGCTCGGTGCTCTCCGCCACCCCGCAGGACGAGCACGCCACCGGATCGCTGGGGCGTTGCGTCGCACGAGCGCTCGCGCAAACCGAGTTTCCACGGTTCTCGAGCACGCGCATGGGCACCATCTACTCGGTTCGCCTGTGAGCGAGACCCGTGCCAGCGCACGCTCCGCGATCGAGCCCGATGGCGCAAAAACGGGCCCCTGTGCCGGATCCGTGCTACGCCGGATCGCAATGATGAACAAGCCTGCGTCCCTTGCCGAACCCCGCGACTCCAACGACGACGTGCACCCGTCTGCGAGCGCTCGGTTTCGGCTCAAGATGAACGCGTTTGGCGACCTGGTCCCGGAGATCGTGCCAACCGAGGGAAGCAAGCGGTCCCCGGACCCCACCCCCCGCTGATGCGGATGCCATCGCTCGAGGTCGACGGCCGCTCCTCACACGAGAGGGCGGCCGTCGCCATCTCGGGACCATGGCCCCCTACCGCAGACCGAGCGCCGAATCGAGTTCGAAGGGGGCGAGCGCTGCGCCGAACGATGGACCCATGTCGACATAGCGATGCGGGTGCCAGAAATCGCGGGGATCATCGCCGAGCTCGAGCCAGCGCCTCCCCTGCGCGTCGCTTCGCACCGCGAACGTCGTCGATGCATGCTCGCCCGCCAGCGAGAAGTCGAGCTCCAGCCGATTCCCGGTGATGCGATAGGCCAGCGCTTCGGTGCTCCAGTCGTCGAAGTCCCCGCGGTGGAACCAGCCCACGCCGCGACCATCGATGCCGGCAGGACGGAGCTGATAGAGGGCAAAACCCCGCCCGCCGGTCGCATAGGGCACCAAGTCGATCCACATGTGTCCTGCCGGCGGGGGACCCGTGGGCGCGCCCGCTTGGGAGCCGGTCTCGGAGCTGCTGCGGGAGCTGGCCCCCACGCTGGGCTCGACGATCGCGTCGGACTCGCGAAAGTACCGAGTCGAGCCGTGCTCGCGCGGATCGTCCCGAAGCTCGAGCCAGTCGCGATCCTCACCGAGATCACGACCATGGCTCACCACGAACGGCACCTCGTAGTGCTCGCCGGTCTTGCGAAAGTCCAGCACCAGGCGATCGCCGACGACGTCGTAGTCGAAGCCGTGGGTGTTGGTCAGGCCGATCCGACCGTAGCGGTAGAGCCCCGTCCCATCGCCATGGAAGTAGTAGAAGCGCACGCGCTCGCCCCGTCCTCCCGTCTCGTAACGCCACCAGATTCCCGAGAGTGCCCGTAGCCGCGGCGCTACGTCGGTGCGCTCGCGCGCCGACTCGGACGTGGTCGACGGAGATCCGGCCCCCGTGTCGCGAAGGCGCTCGCGGTCCCCGAATGCACCCAGACCCATCGGCACCAGGACCACGGCAGCGGCGTAGAGCAACAGCGCCGGCCCCCGTTGGCGGAGCAGGCGACCGACGGCGCGTGCGGAAGCAACCATGGGCACCAGCATGGCATGTCGGGCCCCCGCCGCGATCGACGACCGGCCCGATGCACGCCATCGCCCCGCCCCCGAGCCCCTCGTCAGGGGTTCTGCGCGTCCTGCGGAGTTCCCCTTGCGCAAAGCTTCGGGGGGCAGCCACCCTCTGCCACGTGACCACCGTGGTGCTCGCCTCTCGCTCGCCGCGCCGCCTGGAGCTGCTGCGCTCCGCGGGCCTGCGCGTGCAGGTGCACCCGGTCGACTGCGACGAGAGCCCCGAGCCCCACGAGCCCGCCGTGGGCTACGCGCGCCGCATCGCGAGCACCAAGCTCGCCACCGCGCTCACCGACACCTCGTGGCCCCACCCGGCTCTCGCGGCCGATACGGTGGTGTGGAGCGAGACCACGGCCGCACCGCTCGGCAAGCCGCGCGATCGTCAGCATGCACGCCAGGTGCTGCAGGCGCTGGTCGGTGGGGATCACTTCGTGACGACCGCGTGGGCCGTGATGCACCCCCATGGCGCCCCCACCGTGGACCACGAGACCACCCGAGTATGGATGCGCCCGCTGTCCCACGACGAGCTCGAGCGCTACCTCGATACCGACGAGTGGCGCGACAAGGCGGGCGGCTACGGAATCCAGGGACACGCGGCCGGCCTGGTCACGCGCATCGAGGGCTCGTACACCAACGTCGTGGGACTTCCGCTGGCCCAGGTGCTGCAAGCGCTCGCGCGGGGAGAGCCCCAACCGTGAGCCACGCCGACGCAACGGTCGCCGACGTCGCCGCCCGCCTCGCCGCGGTGCGCGAGCGCATCGCCGCCGCGGTGGCCCGCCGAGGCGATGGCCCCGCCGTGCGCCTGGTGGGCGTGAGCAAGCGACAGCCCCTGACCGCAATCGAGAACGCCGCTGCGGCCGGTCTGCAGGACTTCGGGGAGAACTACGCGCAGGAGCTGCGGGACAAGCAGCAGGCCCATCCCCACGCGCCCTGGCGCTGGCACTTCATCGGCGCGCTTCAGAGCAACAAGGTCCGCCTCGTGGTCGGATGCGCGCTCGTCCACACCATCGATCGGCCCAAGCTCCTCCCCGCGATCGAGCACCACGCCGCCGAGCATGGTCACGTGCAGGACGTGCTGGTGCAGGTCAACGTGGCGGGCGAGGTCGGCAAGGCAGGCATCGCCCCCCACGAGCTCCCCGCGCTGCTCGACCGCTTCGCCGATCTACCCCACGTGCGCTGCCGCGGCCTGATGCTGATCCCGCCCGAGGCCAGCCCCGAGGCCACCCGCCCCCACTTTCGGGCGCTGCGCCACCTCGCCGAGGCTCAGGCCGCAACGTCGCGGCCCGGAGTCGTGCTCGAGGAGCTGTCGATGGGCATGAGCGCCGACTTCGAGGTCGCGATCGAAGAAGGCGCCACCCTGGTTCGCGTGGGCACGGCGATCTTCGGCCCGCGGCCATCTTCCAGATCCGATCCCCACGACGACACTGGCTGACCGGGTGTGCTACGAGGGAGATCCACGATGAGCCGCTACGATCCCCTGCTCTCGCGGACCGACGAGCGCCCCGACGTGTCGCTGCGTTGGGATCGCGACCGGCCGGTCGCAGCACGTCGCGGCGACACCGTGAGCCTGGCCCTGCTCGACGCTGGCGCGCTCGAGACCAGTCGCAGCGCCAAGTACCGCCGCCCTCGGGGCGCGTTCTGTCTGCGAGGCGATTGCGGTACCTGCCTCGTGCGCATCGATGGACTGCCCAACCGCCGCGCCTGCACCACCGTGGTGCGCGACGGATTGCAGGTCCAGCCCCAAAACCGCCTGGTCTCCGGCCCCGATCCCAGCGCGCTCATCGACACCATGATGCGCGGCGACATGGATCACCATCACTTCATGGTGCGACCGCGCGTGGTCAATCAGATCATGCAGGGCGTGGCCCGCAACCTCACGGGCCTGGGCACGCTGCCCGATCGCGCCGAGCCCGATGCTCCGGCTCGCCACGAGGAGCACCACCCCGACGTGCTCGTGGTGGGCGCCGGTCTCGCGGGCCGAGCCGCGGTCGAGGTGCTGCGGGCCGCCGGCCGCGAGGTCCTGTGGATCGACCGCCTCGATCGCGCGGGCCTGGTCGCCCAGAACGACGACGACGGCCTCGATGGGCTCTGCGATCAAACGGGAGTGTTCGGCGTGTATCCCCCCGAGCGCCTGTGGGCCGCGGTGACCGAGCGCCCCGGCGAAGGCGCAGTGCTGCGGTCGATCGCCCCCCGGCACGTCGTGGTGGCCACGGGCGCGCGCGATCCCACCATCCCGCTGCCCAACAACGATCGACCGGGCGTCGTGTCGGCGCGCGGGCTCGTCGAGCAGCTACGGCGCAGCGGGGCGCGCCTGCGTGCCCCCGCGGTGGTGATCGGAGCGGGCGCCCACGCCCAGGCTCTGGCCCGTGCCCTCGATCGCCCATGCATCGATCCGGCCGCGGTCGAACGGATCGAAGGCAGCCCCGTCGAAGCCGTGCGCATGCGCGACGGCAGCGCCTGCGAGGCTCGCCTCGTGGCGCTGGCCGCCCCGCCCGCCCCCGCCTACGAGCTCGTTCGTCAGGCCGGCGCCTCCGTTCGCTGGGATGGCCATGGCTTTGCGATCGTGCGCGACCAGGCGGGCCGCTGCGCCCTCGGGCCATGGACCGTCTGGGCCGCCGGTGACGTCTGCGGGCACCAAGGCCTCGCCGCGGGCGACGACGGCCGCCGGGTGGCCCAGGCCCTGCTCGCCGCCAGCTCGTCATCGTCGGCCCTCTCACCCACGCCCTGAGCCCGAGCCGCCACACCATGTCACGCCGAAGCTTCGTGTGCCGCTGTGAGGACGTCACCCGCTCCGAGCTCGAGCATGCCATCGAGCTGGGCCTGACCGACGTCGAGGAGCTCAAGCGCTACACCGGCCTCGGCACGGGGCCATGCCAGGGCAAGGAGTGCATGAGCGTGCTCGTGTCACTGCTCGTCGATCGCGGTCTGGCCGATCCCGGCACCGTGCAGCCGTTCACCGCCCGTCCCCCCACCGAGCCCGTCACCCTGGGCGCACTCGCATCGGCCGCCCCGCGAGCGACCCAGACCAAGCCCCAGACCAGGCCCCAGTCCAAGCCCCAGTCCGGAGGTACGCGATGATCGGCCAGGCCAAGGCTGCGGCCATGGGCCGACGCGACGCTCCCCTGCCGCCGCGCGTCGACGTTGCGATCATCGGCGGCGGCATCATGGGCCTGTCCACCGCCTATCATCTCGCGCGAAGCACCAAGCTCCGGATCGCCGTGCTCGAGCGCGAGTACCTGGTCTCGGGGGCCTCGGGCCGCAACGGCGGGGGCCTGCGCATGCAGTGGGGCGACGCCGGCAACGTCGCCCTGATGATGGAGAGCATCGAGATGTGCCGAGGCCTGGCCCAGGAGCTCGGCATCAACCTCTGGTTTCGCCAGGGCGGCTATCTGTTCCTCGCGCGCTCGGAGGCCGGCGAGGCGAGGCTGGTGCGCAACGAGCAGCTCCACCGCGAGCTCGGTGCCCCCACCCGCCTGCTCACCGGCGCCGAGGCGCTCGAGATCGTGCCCCAGCTCGACGTCTCCGAGGTCCGGCTGTGCGCCTTCAACCCCGACGATGGCGTCGTCTTTCCCTGGCCGTTCGTCTGGGGCTATGCGGGGCAGGCGGTGGCACGTGGCGTCACGGTGCGCACCCACACCGGCGTCGAGCGCATCGAGGTGCTCGCCGATGGGCTGCGGCTGCACCTCTCCACCGGCGAGCGACTCGATGCCGACCGGGCGCTCAACGCCACCGGCGCGTGGAGCATCGAGCTCAACCGCTCGCTCGGAATCCACCTGCCCAATCACCCCCACCGCCACGAGATCATGTCGAGCGAGCCGCTCAAGCCGTTCCTCGATCCACTGGTCGTCGATCTCTCCACCGGCCTCTACTTCTCGCAGAGCACCCGCGGTGAGGTCGTGGCGGGCATCACCATGGAGGACGACGGCCCCACGCCCACCGAGGTCGATCTCGGCTCCTCGCGCCGCTTCCTCTCCGTGCTCGGCCAGGCGCTCGTCCACATCATGCCCGTCACCGCGCGCCTACGCGTGCTACGGCAGTGGGCCGGCCCCTACGACGTGTCTCCCGATGGCGACGCGATCGTGGGGCCGAGCCCCGGAGTTCCGCGTCTCTACCAGGTCTGCGGGTTCACGGGGCACGGCTTCATGATGGCGCCCGCGGTCGGCAAGATCGTCGCGGAGCTGCTCGCCACCGGCAAGCGCCACCCCATGCTCGAGCGCTGGGATCCGGCCCGCTTCGGGCGGGGCGACAGCACCCGACGCGAGGACATGATCATCGGGTGAGCGCCATGAACGATCCGCACATGGACGAAACGGGAGCCGACGACACGGGTGCGGAGCAGCAGCGGCAGCATGCCCGTGCGGCCGCGCTCACCGCTGCCGTCACCCCATGCCTGGCCCGGCTCGACACCCCGGCGCTGGTGATCGATCTCGACGCCGTCGAGCACAACGTGGCCGCGATGGTACGCCGCGTGGGCGATGCCCGCCGCTGGCGCCCGCACATCAAGACCATCAAGCAGCCCACGCTCGTGGGGCTCTTGCTCGACGCCGGGGTCCATCGCTTCAAGGCCGCGACCGTGGCCGAGGTCGAGCTGGTGCTCGAGGCCGCCGAGCACCGCACGCTGCCCCAGCCGGTCGACGTGCTGCTCGCCTATCCCGTCGCTCCGCCCCAGCTGCAGGCGATGCTCGCCCTGCGGCGCGCCCATCCACGGGCCCACCTGGGGCTCTTGGCCGACTCGCCCGCGCACGTTCTCGAGCTCCGCGATGGGATCGGCGCCCACGACGAGCTGCCCGCGCTCGCGCTGTGGCTCGACGTCGACGTCGGCATGCACCGCACCGGCAGCCCGCCCGAGGTGTGGCGCGACGCCGAGCTCCAAGGCAGCCCCTGGCTCGTGCTCGAGGGCCTCCATGGCTACGAAGGGCACCTGCAGTGGACCGAGCGCGAGCCCGCGTTCCGCGGCTACGATGCCCTGTGCCAGCTCGCCACCGTGCTCGGCGTGCGGCAGCTCTGCACGTCGGGCACCCACGGCTACGCCCACGCCCTCGCCCACCCCGGGCTCGCCGGGGGCCCGTGGTCGCATCAGGTCAGCCCCGGAACGCTCGTGCTCTCCGATCGTCGCTCGGCCCGTGCGGCCGCCGACCTCGGGCTCGAGCAGGCCGCGTTCGTCTGCAGCCGCGTGGTGGCCCGCCCCGGCGACGATCGGATCACCCTCGATGCCGGCAGCAAGGCGATCGCCCCCGACTGTGCCGCCCCGGGCTGCGCGGTCCTTGGACGGCCCGACTGGGAGCCGCTGACGGCGAGCGAAGAACATCGACCCGTACGGATTCCCCGTGGTCCTCGCCCCGATCGCGGGAGCCTTTGGTGGCTCGTCCCCGATCACGTGTGCACCACCGTCAACCTCCACGCCGAGGTGCTCTACGTGCGCACCAACACCGTGGTCGGCTCGGCTCCGGTGCTGGCCCGCGGACATCGTCCGTGGCTGACCCCCTGGCTGCCCCCCCTCGGCATGCTCGCGGCCCTCGCCGCGCTGGGCCCCACGACCGGCTGCCAACCCAACGTCACCGAGATCGACGTGCAGCTGGTGCTGCCCCCCGACGACGTGGATCTGCAGCGCACCAACAACGTCAGCGTGGTGCTCGACCCCGAGGGCTTCTCCAGCACGATCGCGACCGACGGCCTGGACTTCGCGCTCTCGTTCGAGGTGCCCCCCGATGGTCGGCTGCGGACCTTGTCCGTCTACCTCGCCGAAGACGAACAGCTGCTCGCCTGGGGCGGAACCCCACCGTTCACCTACGCCAGCGCCTTCGGAGGCCTGGCGCTGCTCCTGGCTCGGCCTGGCACCCTCACCCCTCTCGATCTCGAGTTCACCGCCCCCGATGCCGCCGCCCTCGCCGCGCCCGTGGCCGATGCCGGCGTCCTGGTCCTCGCCAGCGACGGCAGCGCGCTCTACCTCGATGCCTACCAGTACACGCTGCAGGCCGCGGCATCGCTCCTCGACGGGCCCGCGGCCAGCGACGGCGTGCTGGTGGGCGCGGCCGACGGTGGGATCGTCCGCGTGGCATGGGCCGACGGCTTGGCCGCGTGGCGCTTCGATGCCGTGGCCAATGTCTGGCAGGCGCTCGAGCTCGAAGGCGACCTGCGGCCTCGCCCCGACGCCGCCGTCTGGGTCTCTCCCGGCGAAGGGATCCTGCGGCTGTTCGGCGGGGCGTCTGCTCTCGACGTCGTGGAGCTCTCCCTGCCCGGCGACGAGCCTCGCCAGGTCACCGTGGTCGAGGGCCTTGCCCTCGATGCGCCACGACCCGGCGCCGTCGTCATCGAGCTCGATGGGCACCCCATCGTGGTCGGAGGTCACGATCCTTCCCTGCCCCTCGCCTGGCAGGCCGACGCAGCACGAGGCACCGAGACGCTCGGCGCGTGGACGTCCATGGCCTGTGCCCCGCTGATCCACGACCCCCCGCAGACGCTGTGCATGGGCGGGATGCGCGAGGACGACCCCACGGCCGACGCGCTTGGCCTGTGGATCGACGATGGCATGCTGCACCTCGAAGAGCGATCACAGCTGTTGCCCCTGCCGCTCTCCGCTCCGCTCGTGCTCTCCGACGACCTGGCCCTCTACGCCCAGGGCGACGGTCATTGGCTACGGATCGCTCGTACCGACCTCGCGGTCACCGAGCTGCCCAGCCCCGCCCCGCGGGCGTCGGGAGGCAGCGTCACGCCCTTGCCCTCGGGAGCCATGCTGCTCGTCGGTGGGCTCGACGTCGACGGCGCTCCGCTCGAGCACTGGTACGCGTTCGCCCCGACCATCACTCCGTAGCGTGCATTCGTTCCTCGTCGGGTGCCCGCCGCCCGTGCGCTGGGGATCGACCCGTCGCCCGCGGGTTGCATCCGAGCGCCGGAGGTAGAACGCTACCGCACGTGGAGCTCGTCGGCATCGCGATCGTGCTCGGAGTGGCCGCCCTCGCCGTCATCGTGGCGCGCGGCGGGCTGAGCGGAGCCCGCTACACGATCACCGTCCGCGGCGAGGGCCCCGAGGGCATCCGCATCCAGGGAACGGTGCCCGGTCACCCACCGGGTGACGTAGCCGCCTTCCTCGCCGATCTCTCGCTCCCCGAGGGCGCACGCCTGATGGGCATTCCAGAAGGAGATCGCGTCGTGCTGCGCTTCTCATCCTCCGTGCCCGAACACCTGCACCAGCGATTGCGCAACTATTTCTACCTGCAGAGATAGCGCCACGGTCGTGGTCTTTCGCTCGTCGACCGGACCCTCCACGCATCATCCCATGGCCGCCTGCGCCACCACACGGGCGAGGTGACGCGCCGCATCGCCCTCGCCCACCCACGCCTCCTCGTACCATCGCACCTCGAGCCCCGCCGCCTCGACCAGCACCCGCGCCTCGCCCGGATCCAAAAGGAAGCGCGCGCTGGGGCTCGCATGTCGCTCGAGGTTCGTCGTCGTCGGATGGATCCACACCAGGCGACCACCGGGCGCCAGCGTAGCGGCCATGCACGGCACCAGCGCCCGCTGCAGATAGAAGCTGCACAGCACCAAGTCCCACGGTCCCGGCGGCAGCGGCTCGCACTCGAGGTCCCGCGGCTCGACCTGCAGCACCACTCCGCGGTGCCGCGCGTGCTCCGTCGCCCGAGCCAGCCCCACGTCCGACACATCGACCATCGTCACCGACAGCCCTCGCTGGGCCAACCACACCGCGCTGGCCCCCGCACCCCCGGCCACGTCGAGCGCCGCGCCCACCGTGGGCAGCCACTGCGACAGCTCCGTCAGCGCCGCCGACACCCGACCAAACCCGGGACCGGCCGCCCCGTGCTTGCGATTCCAGCGCTCGCGATCCTCCTCCGCCACGCGCCTCACGGCTCCTGCAAGTACTCGCGATGGAACGCCACCCGCGACCGCCACTGCTCGAGCGTCAGCCGGTGACCATTGCCGAGCCCCGGCTCCGCTTCGAGTTCGTCCAGCACCGCATTGGCCTGGTCGTAGCGGCCCGTCACCACGCACGCGCTCACCAGCAGCTCCCGCGCCTCGCGAACGAACTCCGGCCCCGGCAACCCGCGATCTCGATGAGCATTGGCCACCGCATCCTCGAGCAGCGGACGCGCAGGCCCTGCGAGCTGCTCGTTGAGGAGCTGGCGGGCCAACAGATAGCTGCCCAGGCTCCGGTATCCCGGCAGATCGCGGATCTGCTGCGCCGCAAACACCCGCTGCACCGCCCCCGACGCCGCATCATCGTCGGTTTCGAACAACCGATAGAAGCTGACCACCAGCGGCGCCAGATCGGCATCGTCGGCCGCAGCGCGCTTGAGCAGCAGCCCACGTCGCTGCGATTCCGACAGCGGCAACTGCAGCGCCTGATCGAGCGCCTGCACCGCGACCGCCAGCTCGCCTGCCGCCAGCGCCACGTCGGCCCTTCGCTCGAGCACGATCGCCTGCAGCGTCACCGTGAGCTCGGGTGTCGCCATCGCCTCCTCGAGCACCTCCAGCGCCTCCTCGAAGCGCCCCGCCACCGCCAGCCCCTGCGCGAGCCCCAGCTTGTGCTCGGGCTCCTCCGGCTCGATCTCGCACAGCGTCCGAAAGCCCTCGACCACGGTCTCGAGCCGTCCTCGCGCCTGCGCCAGCGCCACCTCCTGCAGCAGCGTCGCCGCTCGGTGAGCACACGGCCGCTGGAACACCGAGCGCCGCGCGAAGCGCTGCGCCTGTGCCCTGACGTCGTCCTCGGTCACCCCCTCGCGCTCGCTCAGGAACGTCGACCACTGCTGCTCGAGCGACGTCAGCGACTCGCCGTAGGCCGCCTCGAAATTCCCTCCCGTGCGATAGAGCTCCCCCAGCCGGTCGAAGCCTCGCGTGTCGAGCAACCACCGACAAAACGAACCCGCCGTCGTATAGGCGATCCGCGACGACCGGGTGAAGAACGCCGGCCCCATGATCTCCGCCAGCGGCGGCCGCTTGCCCAGCCGCTCGAGCACCGTCGCTTGATCGTGCAGATCCAGCCGGTCGGCGGCCCGCGGCGCCATCGCGGTGGCAAAGCCCTCGATGAGCGCGATGTTGGGCACCACCCCATCCATGCTCACCCCGAACAAGCGGTCCCCCACCGTCTTGCCAAACACGTGCGCCAGCTCGTGGGGAAGCACCGGATGGGGGAAGCCCCGCCAGTCCAGGTAGATCTGCTGACGCCAGGGCGCGGCGACCTGCACCGTCCCTGCTCCCATCAGCTGCCGCTTCTGCCCCGCGTTCAGGAACACGAAGCTACGCACCTTGCCCTCGGGCGCGCGTCCCATGACCTGCGACAGCTCGTGCCACGCCAGCTCGTGGTCGGCCGCCACCGCATCGATCGAGCGTGCCGTGGGCGACCGTGGATTAAAGTGGATGATGAAGTGCTCGGTCTCCCGGGTCCCCGACAGCACCTCGGTGATGCTCTCGACATCGGCCGTAAAGCCCATCGCCGCCCCCCGCAGGCCGATCCACGCCGCCAACCCACCGGCCACGAGCACCGGTGCGCCCCCCGGCAGCGCAGCCCGCCACGACACCGGCCTCGTTGGGCGAATCGTGCTCGGATCGACCCACAGCCGCCAAAGCCCCAGCCCGGCCCCGGCCGCGAGCACGTTGTAGGCGCGAAACCCCAGGTAGGTCGGTCCCACCGAGACCGCCTCGTCGTAGATCGCCCCCGAGAAGTAGCCCCAGAACGGATCGAACGCAAACACCACCGGGTCGGCCCACAGCCGCCAAAGACCGATCGCGGTGGAGATCGCGGGAATCGATCCCCCGAGCACGATCTGCACCCAGCGCCGCCGCGCCCAGAGTCCTCCCCACAGCCCCGCGACCCAGCCCATGCACGCCGACAGGCACGGTCCCATCACGAAGAACCCCAGGCCGCCCCACGGATCGCAATTGCGCTGCCACAGCTGCGACACCAGCAGCAGCACCAGGGCCAGGCCCATCAAGATCCCCAGCTCCGTGCTCGCTCGCGCCGCGAGGCGTCGCACCGGGTTCGTCTCGACCGCCTCACCACGCAGCGCCCGAACTCCGTCCACCCCCACCGCCACGCCCAGCGCCGCCGCCAGCGGCGACAGCAACAGGCCGTTCTCGTAGCCCAGCGTGCCCGCCAGCGGCACGAAGCTCAGCGCGCCCACCACCACGGCGGTGAGCCAGCGTCGCCGCAGTCGCGGCTCGGAAAGATGGCGACGCACGGCGATGCGACCGGTCACCCGCGTCAGTATAGGGACCCAGCCGCCACCCGTGTAGCATCCGCCCGATGCAGTACCGCGCCTGGTTCTCGCCCGTCGACGGCTCGCCCGGCCGCTGGCCCCTCCACGAGGTGATCTACCGCGCCCCCTCCGGCGCGCTGCTCGAGGTGGAGCACGATCACCAGGCGCTTCGCGCCCGCTCTCCCGCCGCCTGGATGCGGCTGTTCGAGGAGCGGTACCTGCGAACGCAGTGGCCCCATGGCAGCGGAGTCTGGGGCAAGAAGGAGTGGGTCCAACCCCACATCGCCGACGAGAACATCGTGTCCCTGCTCGAAGGCG
The DNA here is from genome assembly GCF_026337845.1 of Paraliomyxa miuraensis. Classification (GTDB taxonomy): domain Bacteria; phylum Myxococcota_A; class Polyangia; order Nannocystales; family Nannocystaceae; genus Paraliomyxa; species Paraliomyxa miuraensis. The sequence goes on from NZ_JAOVZF010000160.1 coordinate 475,344, forward strand.
GCACCAACCTGTTCTGGGCCGAGCGCTACGGCCACCAGCTCGGCGTCCCCGATCTGTGGATCAAGCAGTGCGGCACCAGCCACACCGGCTCGTTCAAGGATCTCGGCATGACGGTGCTGGTCAGCAGCGTCAAACAGATGATCGCCGAGGGCAAGCCCATCCGCGCGGTCGCGTGCGCGTCCACGGGCGACACGTCCGCGGCCCTCGCCGCCTACGGAGCGGCCGCGGGGATCCCCGTGATCGTCCTGCTCCCCCGAGCCAAGGTGAGCGCCGCCCAGCTCATCCAACCCATCGCCAATGGTGCCATCGTGGCCAGCCTCGACACCGACTTCGATGGCTGCATGCGCGTGGTGCAGCGCCTCACCCAGGACTCCACCATCTACCTTGCCAACTCCATGAACAGCCTCCGCGTCGAAGGGCAAAAGACGATCTCGATCGAGATCGTGCAGCAGTTCGACTGGGAGGTCCCCGACTGGGTCCTCGTCCCCGGCGGCAACCTCGGCAACGTCAGCGCCATCGCCAAGGGCTTCGACCAGATGCTCGACCTCGGTCTCATCACCAAGCGCCCCCGCTTGGTGTGCTGCCAGGCCAAGCAGGCCAACCCCCTCTATCTGGCCTACCTCAAGGCCAAGGCGGCGGGGCGTCCCATCGCGCTCGAGGACTTCGAGCCCGTCGTGGCTGGTCCAACGCTCGCGTCCGCGATCCAGATCGGCAACCCGGTGAGCCTACCCAAGGCCGTTGCCGCCCTGGGTCGGTTCGACGGCATCGTCGAGCAAGCCGACGAGGCCGAGCTGGCCAACGCAGCCGCCCGGGCCGATCGCACCGGGATGTTCAACTGCCCCCACACCGGCGTGGCACTGGCCTGTCTCGAGAAGCTCGTCGCCGCCAACACCATCACCAGGGGCGATCGAGTGGTCGTGATCTCCACCGCGCACGGCCTCAAGTTCACCGAGTTCAAGACCCGCTACCACCAGGGCCAGCTCGGCTTCTCCACGCCCCACGCCAACCTTCCCGTGGAGCTCGGGCACGACCCGGGCCAGGTGGTGGACGCCCTCCATCGCGTGCTCGACGAGCGCACGTCGTGAGCCCCGATGGTGGCAGTCCGTACGACCTATGGATCGTCGAGTTCTTCATCCATCGCCGGTACGCCGGGTGCATCCGCTTCAGTGGGATCGGGCAGCACGACGTCGTCGATGTCGAAGAAGCGCCCCGGCGGCGCGCCGCTGTCGCCGAAGAACGAGTCCTCGGCCTCCGTGAGCAGCCCGGACAGCGCCCGCTGCCCCTCGTTGGCCGCCATCAACGCCTCGATCTCCCCCAGGCACGCCCCCGTGTCCCCCCGCTCGCGAAGGTCGAACATGATGGGGATCTCCTTCCAGACCTCGTAGTCGAGGTCCGAGAGGCGGCCCCGCTCGTTCATCAGCCGCAGGATCCGCGCCAGCTTCACCTGAAACGCCGTGCTCAGCTCCCCCCGGCAGTAGTGTACGTGTCGACGCACGGGACTGGGCAGCATCAACGCGAGATAGGCCGCTTCGGGCGGCGTCAGCTCCGATGGATGCTTGCCGAAGTAGTGCTGCGCCGCTCGTGTCACCCCGTAGATCCCAGGCCCCAGTTCCACGACGTTCAGATAGATCTCCATGATCCTTTCCTTGGAGAGCACCGTCTCGACGTACCAGGTCAGGATCATCTCTTGAAGCTTTCGCGCCAGCGTACGCTCGTGACTCAGCATCACGTTCTTGACCATCTGCATCGTGATCGTGGACGCCCCTAGACGCACCCGCCCGGCTTCCAAGTTGCGACGCAACGCGGTCTCGAACTGCGACGGCAAGAACCCCTTGTGGCGCCAAAAACCACCATCCTCGGTCGTCAGCACGGCCGCCACCATGTGGGGAGAGATCAAGGGCAAGGGGGTGAACGTGCCGGACCCGGGATAGAGATGCACGGTGCGCAGCTGGCCGTTGCGCATGGTGACCCGGTGCGTGAAGCCGCCAGCGAGGTGCTCGACGGTTGCACGGGGAGGACGCTGCCGAACGCCGCAGCCAGCCAACCCGACCGTTCCATCGAGCACGAGGGCATCGAGATCGGCGAAGTCCACGCCGACATCCACATTCAGGCTGAAGTCTCCATCGAGCTCGAATCCGGCGAGCGCCGGCACGAGTGCCGCAGGAATCGCCTCCAGCACCTGCTGGCATGGGGTCGGCGAAATCTCGGCGTGGACCCGATAGCTCCGGTCGCTGCGCTGAGCGGGATGGAGTAGCTCTCCACGAAGGCCAAGCTCCACACCCCGCCGGCGTACATGAGCCTGGTGGAGCACCATGCGGGGCTTGCTTGGATCGATCTCCAAAGCGAAGTCCAGATCGAACCCGACGTCCCGAACGACCTCTCGTGCCAGCAGGGGATGAGCGACGTTGATCCCGTCGACACGGACCTGCCCTTCGGCCCGCGCAAGCCCTGCTCCGAACGACACCGCGACGCGCCCCCCGACCGTGGCGGCTTCTGACTCGACCAACGGCAAACGGGCGAGCACCTCCGGCACCTTGCCCAACTCGAAGGCTGCCATCGACACGTCCAGGGAACCCTCGGAGAGATCGCGTCTGACCCGGCCCGCCAGTGACCAAAGACGCTCGGTCGAACGGCCATCGTCCCGATCGGAGAAGCCTCCTTCGAGATCGAGATCGAGTTCGGAGACTTCGGAATCGACGATGGTCACTCGGCCATCGACCCCCGCCACCGCGATCTGCGGAGTGATTTGTGCGCCCACGTCCTGAAGGATCACCGTCAACGGGAAGCGAAGGGAGCGACCGTTCTCCGTCCGTTCGAGCACGATCTCACTCGTCACGGAGGCCGCCTTGAAGGCGGGAATCGAGCGATCTTCGAGGAGAAGATCTTCGAGTTCGATGGATACGTGACCTGTGGCAGGCGTCGCATCCAGGTTCATCACGGCGCCGACCTTGCGCGTCGCCTGGTCGCGCTGGCCCTGCCAGACGTCGATGAGAAGCCCCTTCACGCTCAAGTGCCGGGGTACGAGCCGAATTCGGCCCTGGCGCTCGAGATCGGCCCCGGGCTCGGCCCGATGCAGACGGCGAAGCAGATCTTCAAGAGCCCTTCGCTCCGAGACGAGTGCCCCCCCGTGCACCTTGGCATCGACCGGCTCGGCTCGACCCGACCACAGCGCTTCCTCGTCGAGGCGCACTTCGACCACGTCGATGCGCACCAGCGGGCTCGCGCGGTCTCCAATCACCAGGTCGTGCACACGTACGAAGGGCAAGCTCACCTCGACCCGCCCCAGGTGCACCGGTTGATCGAGCCTGCCCTGTAGCTTCGATGTCAACGACTCCGTGGCGAGGCGCTCGAGCCAAGGGGGAACGAGCCACCAAGCCAGCCCCACCAACACGACCAGGAACAAGGCAAGCACCGCGAGGACCCACGGCCAGGTCCGACGACGGGGTGGCTTGGGCGCGGGCGAAGGAGCAATCATGGGCTGGAGGGACGCCCACCGAACTCAGGCAAGGTGAGCCCGAGAACCCTACGGTGAGGATCGGACACTCGCAAATCTCTGTGCGGTTGCCAGCCCAACGTCTGCCCGGTCACCATTCGTGGGTCGCTCCCGGTGAGCGGCTCTCCGAGCGCCATGCGACGAGCCCCGCCGGACGCTCGCGTCGGGCGGGGCTCGGTTCGGGGCAATACGGCAAAACGCTCAGCTTCGCGCGCACTGAAGGGCGAAGAACAATTTCCCCTTCTTGTGCTCGACCTCGTAGTCACCAGCGCGGACCATCACGACGGCACCATCGTTGAAGCTGAGCTGGCTGGCGAGTAATTGCTTCTTGCCATCACGAGCAGACAGCGAGATCTGGATCCTCAGCCGTTTGTCATCGTTACCGAGCAAGCTCAATCCAATGCGATTACCGCTACGGAACTTGATCTCGGAGACTTTGTCGAGCGAGATCCTGGTCTCCTTCTGCTCGATGAGGTGGAATTCCTTGTAAGCGGCGAATTCGTCTTCACGGAGCTGTGCCTCCAGGAACTCGAGTTCCTTGGGGATGCCCTTGTCCCCTTCCTTGGAAGCGAGCACTGCGTGGACCTGACAATCGGCATGATCGAGGTCAGCCGCGCGAGCAGTGGTCGGCGACAACCCAGCAACCACGGCCGTGACAGGGACCGCCGGAGCAAGGACGGTGGCCAATGCCGAGACAACCAGCCTCGTTCTAATCCTTCCGTACTTCATAGCGAGCGCTCACTAATGGTCGGCTCTTCGTCCTCTTCGACGTAGAGCACCGTAACTGTTCCGTTGGAAGAGATGCTGCCACTGCCAGCACCGAACTCGATGCCGTGGATCTCGACTTCATTGTTCTCTGGAACGGGCATGGGCGCGATCGAATGATCGGTCCCATCTGGTTCCATGGCGAGAGGAACTTGGACGACGCGCTTTTGTTCTGCCTTGGGTGGCGCGTCCGACTGACCCACCTCGGGCCGTGGGCTCGGGGCCACAGACGCGATGCCCTCAGGATTATTCGGCCCCTCGGACGATGGCCGCACGACGATGACGGCGATCGCAGCGGCGCCAGCAGCGATGACTGCTGGCATGCGCAAGGGCCGCAGCGCCGTCCACAGACGCGTCCAAATCGACACGTTGCGATCAGCTCCGGCCTGCAAGCGGGCATCGCGCTCGATCGCCCGATCGATCTCATCCCAGATCTGCTCGAACCGGGCGGCCGGAATGGCCTTCGCCTCGGCCTCGAGGGCGGCACGAACCACCCCCCGCAATGCACCAAGTTCGAGGTGCTCGGTGCGAAGCTTCTCATCGGCCTCGAGCGCAGCGCCCACGCTCTGCGCTCGTTCCGGCGATAGCTCGTCATCGAAGTAGGCTCCAAGGTCTTGGAGCACGATGTCATCATTGGGAATCTCGGTGGTCATGATGCCGCCTCCCGAGTCATCGAGTCACCTGCGTCCTCGATGTCGGCCTTCGACGAGATGTACTCGAGACGCTCGCTGAGTAGCTTCTGCATGTTGCGCCGCGCGTGGAACAATCGACTCATGATGGTCCCCTTCGAGCAATTCATCGCCTTGGCCATGTCCGCGTAGGACAACCCCTGAAGTTCGCGCATGACGATGACGGCGCGATGTTTGTCACTGAGCCGGCCCAAGCTGTCCTGGACGGCCGCGAGGATCTCCTTGTTCTTGACCGCTGCCGACGGATCCCCCATCGCGGTGATGGTGCCCGCCGTTCCCACCGTCTCGGTATGACGGTCGTGCCGAAGCCGATCGTCGAACTCGACATCCCGCTTGCGACCGCTACGACGAAGGTGATCGATGCAGAGATTCGCAACGATTCGATAGAGCCAAGTATAGAAGCTCGACTGCCCCTCGAAGTTGGGCAAGTACCGATGGACCTTGATGAAGGCTTCCTGCAGGACGTCGAGGGCATCTTCCTGGTTCCGCAAGAACCCGTAGGCGACCGAAAAGACCTTGCGCTCGTAGCGCTGGTACAGCGCTTGGAACGCTCGCCGATCTCCCGCTTGTGCGGCTTTGACCAGTTGTTGGTCATCGGCATCGGTGGAAGCCACGTGCTCCTCGTTCTTGGACGATGGGTCCAGGTGCCTATTCAGGGGACGCCCATGGGCTGCGCGGTTGGCGTCACTGTACTGTCCGGCGTCAGTTGCGCAAATGGAAGCCGGGCAACAGACGGTGACGGGCTTGCTGGGGCCGGTTATACCTTCCAAGTGCACGCCTGCGCCAACTCAACGGTCTGTAGACCCAGCGGGGACGGAACGGCTCATCGATGAGGGAGCCCGTGGAGTTCCTCGAGGCGCTCGTGGGGCTGGCCCGGGCCTCGGCGCGGCACCGCCTGGCTCTTCGGGTCGTCGTCGATGGGGTCTTGGGCGCCGTCTCCGTCACCGTCCTTGCCGCATTCTACGCGGGCTGGACGCACCGGGGGGACCTCGCCGCGCTGGGCTGGGCGGTCGCGCTCCCCGCCCTGCTTGGGGGACTGGTCGTGCATGGTCTCACGGAGGCCCGAAGCCGTTTCGGGTCCGATCTGCGGGCTGCCCGCACGATTGCCTTCCATGACGCACCACTCGGGCCGGTAAGCTCGCGGGCGAGATCGCGCGAACATCGCATCTTGCGCCATGAGATCCTGGGCGCGATCGAGCTCGCCACCGCTCTGAGAGCACCAGCAACCGCTCTCCACGCGGGCTCGCCACAGTTGGCCGCGCACTACATCGACGACGTGGTGCGACGTTCACGCGCCGAGGACGTGGACCTTCGCCTCGCGATCCCTGGGCCCCGCTGGCGACGGCGAGCCACCGCGCTAATCGTGATCTTCCTCGGCTCGGTTGCCACCGCCAGCTTTCTCGCCGACGGCCTTGGCCTTCTGATCGCCCGGGCCGATGGCCGTCCACCTACGCGCCCGGAGCCAGCGTGGTCGAGCCTTCGACTTCGGCTCGAGTACCCGCCCCACACCCAAAGGCCGAGCCGCGACGTACCCAATCCCAGTGGAGCGCTGCGCGTCCCGGCCGGTACCGAGATCCGCGTCGAGATGGATGCTCGTAATCCCGCTGCCGTGGCTCGCATCGTCGTCAACTATGACTCTTCGGATCTGTCGACGGCGCGACCGCCCGAGGTCATATCACTCGATGCGACCGACGATGCGGGGCTCGGATGGACCGGTACCTTCACCGTCCGTGCAACTGGAGCTTGGACCATCGTGCTGCTCGACGATGACGACGATACGATGGATGAAGCGGGCCGACGCTCCGCTCCCCTGCCCTTGCAAGAGGAGCCAGACCGCGCTCCGGAAATCGAGCTCTTGCCACTGCCCGACGGCCAGCGCGAGGTCCGGGAGACCGACCGCGTGGACATCCGCTTCCTGGCACGCGACGACTTCGGTCTGCACTCGGCGGCGCTGGTGTACCAGCTTCCCGACGGTACGTCGCATCGCCTGACCATCCCCATGCCCTTGGATGAGCAGCGTCGCCTACGACGCAGCTACGACTGGGACATCTCCCAGATCCCGGTCTCCGAACGTAGCGAGGTCCTCTACTGGATCGAGGTCCGCGACAACGATCCGGGTCTCGGCCTGGTTCCGCTACCGGATCCGCCGGGGAAGCTGAGCCGATCGGCGACGCAGCGGCTCATGATTCGCGACGACGAAGCAGAGCACGCCACCAACATCGTCAAGCTCCGTGACATCCGCGATCTCGCAGTGGACTTGCTGGCGGCGCGCATGACCACCCGCGCGTTTCCGCGGCCCGCCGGCCGAACGACCAAGAGCCCCTCTCCCCCTCCGCTCGCAGTGCGGGCAGCCCTGTCCCGCGACGTCCTCCACCGCAGCAGCCAACTGCTCGCCCGCCTCGCTGAGGCGATCGATGTGCTGTCGATGGATACCCTCGCACGTGAGCGTGACATCGCCACGCTCACGGAGATCCACGGACGCCTTGCGTCCTTGCATCGTGCCGAGCTCGAACTCCATGCCAAGATGCCACCGAAGTCCGAGCACCGCGTCCCCGATGACGTCTCGGCAACCCTCGAGCTCCTGCGCGACCACAACCGGGAGGAGATCTCCCAACTCGAGGACGAGATCATTCGCATCGATGACCTCGTGGACGGCCAGATCATCGAGCGCCTCGAAGGCTTGATCGCGCGTCTCGAGGCAACCCAGCGCAAGCTCGTCGAGTTGCTCGAGCAGCTCCAGGCGGGCGACGAATCGGTCCGGGCTCAGCTCGAGCAGCTCGAGCAGCGCCGCCGTGAGGATCTCCGCAGGATCTCGGAGGCACGGGCCATGCTCCGCAAGGAGGTCGAGGAGGAGTTCATGAACCTCGACGCATTTGCCGTGCTCGAGCGGCTGCAACAGGAGGGTCAGCTGTCGGAGATGCTGCGGCGCGGTGACGTTGCGCAGGCGCTCCAGCAGGCACGAGGCGAGCTCGGGGAGCTACAAGGCCTGCGCGACCAGGTACAGCAACGGCTGGGCGAGGAGGAGCAGGCGGCGGAGCTGTCCCCGGAAGAACGCGCCCGCATGAGGCTCCTGCGCGAGCTGTCGCGATTGCAAGACGATCAGACCAACCTTCGAAGTCAGACCCGCAAGCTGCACGAGCGGTGGCGCGAAGCGGTGGGCGAGCAGCAAGCCGACGCGAGCGAACAGGAGGCGGCAGGTGCCGAAGCCAAGGCGCTCCGCGAGACCCTCGAGCAGATCAACGATGCGCGATTGGGCCGCGATGCGCGTCGCGGCCTCGATGATGCGAAGGACGCGCTCGAACGACTCGAGCGCCTGAGCACGGCCGAGCGCGCGTCGGCGCTCGAGCTGGTGGAGGCCGCCGAGGAGGCAGCGCGAGCGCTGATGCGAGCATCCGAGGGAGCCGAAGCGAGCGAGCGAGAAGGCAAGGCGGTGCGACGCGCCCGCGAGCAGAGCGAACGCCTGAGTGATCGGCTCGGGCGTGGGCTTCCTGCCCCGAGCGAGGTGCTGTCGCCCGACGACGTGGAGGAGTTGGTGCAGCTGACCGAGCGCCAGATGGGCCTGCGCAAGCAAGCCCAGGATCTCCTCGACGACCCGGTGGCCGACCAGCTCCCCGCCCCGGGGCACAAGGCCATGCGGCGCGCGGACCGGGGCATGGAACGCGGTGCCCAGCAGCTCGGCCGGCGCCAGCCGGGACAGGCGATCGACCCCGAGTCAGCCGCCTGGCAGGGTCTGCAGGAAGCGATCGACAGCCTTCGTCGCGGGTCGCCGCCGCCGCCGCCCTCGGCGAGCGGCGATGCGTCGACCGAGGCAGAGCGAGATCGTTCGCTTCGCGACGCACTGATGGAAGCGATGCGCGAGGATCCCCCAGCGGGCTACGACGAGCCCGTGCAACGCTACTACGAGGAGCTGCTGCGATGAGTGGATTTCGCCGGTGGCCCGGACGCCGACTCGCCCGTGGCCTGATGTTGGGTCTGGTGCTCCTGAGCGCGTTGCCCGGTCCGCAGGCGGAGGCAGGGGGCGGCGATCCTCATCTGGAGGCCGCCGAGACGGCGCTGGCGAGCTGGGATCTCGACGCGGCGCAGGCCTCGATCGACGCAGCGGATGTCGGCCCGACTCGGGATGTCAAGCAAGGGGTGCTGTACGTGTTCGCGGGGCGCTACGCCGAGGCAGAGGCGCTACTGGCGGCCGCGCTCGCGTCGGGCGAGCTCGGCGAGGGCAGCAGCGAGGACGAGGAGGCCCATCACTACCTTGCACTGGCGCGCGGATCCCAGCGAGCGCTCGAGGGCAGCGTGACGGTGACCAGCCCCGACGGCTACGTGGAGGCCGTGTTCGTCGATCCCAAGGACGCGCTGCTGGCCCCGTACCTGTTCGATGCCATGGCGAGCGCGCGCGAGGCGTTGGGTGCGGACCTGGGGGTCTTGCCCACGCACCCGGTGCGCTTCGAGTTGCTCGACGATCCGCTGAAGCTCGCCATGCTCACGCCGCTGTCGACCGAGAACATCCGTACGACGGGCACGGTGGGGGTGACCAAGTACCGCCGCATCATGATGATCACACCGCGGGTGATGGTGTACGGCTACGGCTGGATCGACACGGCGGTGCACGAGTACGTGCACTACCTGCTGACGATGCGCACGAGCAACCAAGCACCGGTGTGGCTGCAGGAGGGCCTGGCCAAGCTGCTCGAGACGCGATGGAGGCTCCGCAAGCCGCCGCCGTTGCCCCCGGGGGTGGCGTATCACCTGCACCAGGCGATCGTTCGCGACGATCTGGTCACGCTGGAGGAGATGTACCCATCGGTGGCCATGCTCCCCAGCCAGGAGCGAGCCGCGCTGGCGTACGCCGAGGTGGAGACGATGCTGGGGATGCTGCTCGAGCAGCGCGGCCGGGCGGGGCTCGAGACGCTGCTGGACCGGGTCGCGATGGGCGACGATGCCAAGACGGCGCTGGCCACCGCATGGGGCGACGACTTCGACGCGTTCATGGAGGAGTGGAAGGCAACCACGCGGCGCAAGACCACCAAGGCGAAGGAGGGCCCGCTGCGCGGGCCAGAGTTCAAGGACGGCGAGGATGGCGAGGCCGCGGACGAGCCGTTGGGCGACGTGTTCTCGCACCTCGGAGGCGGCAAGGCACGGCAGCACGCCCGCCTCGGGGGGCTCCTGCAGGGGCGCGGGCACCACGAAGCGGCCGCGATGCAGTACGAGAAGGCACGCGACGCCGACCGCCGGGCGCGACAGGATCCGGTACTCTCGCGTCGGCTCGGCAAGCTCTACGTGGAGCTCGAGCGCTGGGAGGAGGCAGTGCCGCTGCTGCAGATCGCGGGCCAAGCCGAGCCCGAGGACGCGAACCTGGCCGCGGCGCTGGGACGAGCGCTCCTCCGCAGTGGTGACACGGCCGGAGCCGCCGAGGCGCTGGGGCGAGCGGTGCGGAACAACCCGTTCATCCCTTCGATCCACTGCGACTTGGCGGAGATCGCCCCAACGGAAGAGCGACGCGCGCACGAGGCCAGCCACTGCCGCGAGTGATCGGCGCGGTGACGGCGGGCACGGTGCAAGGCTTGGTCACCGTGAGCACGCATCGGGCCCTGCGTCCGACTCGACCTCCGACTCCGGCGCCTACCGGGCTCCGACCTGGCCCTGCGCTGCTTTTCGTGCGGGAGCGCTCCGATTCGGGCCATCCGATTTGACCGAGCCCCACCCGTGGCCAATACACTGATCCCCGTGGGTGCTCCGCGTCGCAACGTCCCCGATCCCCTGCTCGAAGGACGCTCGGTGCTGATCGTCGACGATCACGACGCGCATCGCAACCTGCTGACGAACTACCTCGGGGTCCTGGGCTGTCGCTGCCAGGGAGCGAGCGGAGGCAACGAGGCGCTCGAACGCATGGCCGCGACCCCGTTCGATCTGGTCCTGCTCGATCTGCGCATGGACGACCTCGACGGCATGGAGGTGCTCAAGCGAGCCCGCGCCCGCGGCATGGCTGCCAACTGCATCATGATGTCGGCCGAGGGCACGATCTCGCATGCGGTCGATGCGATCCGCCTGGGCGCCACCGACTTCCTGGTCAAGCCATTCGAACTCGAGCAGCTCACGGGCTTGGTGCGTCGTGTCCTGGGCAGCCTCGCACCCGGTGACGGAACGAGGCAAGACCCGCGGCTGGCGTGGCGCGACACCCATGCGCCCGATCTGATCGGCGAGCACCCTCGCCTGCTCGACGTGTTCCTGGTGATCGAGCGCATCGCCAACACGGACTGCACGGTGCTGGTGCTCGGCGAGAGCGGCACCGGCAAGGAGCTGGTGGCGCGCGCCATCCACAACACATCGGGACGCAAGGGCAAGCCGTTCGTCCCCGTCAACTGCGGAGCGATTCCCGAGACGCTGATCGAGAGCGAGCTGTTCGGGCACGCCAAGGGGGCGTTCTCCGGGGCCACGTCGGCTCGCGAGGGCCGCTTCGCCGTCGCGGACGGGGGCACCCTGTTCCTCGACGAGATCGGCGAGATGTCCCTCGCGGTCCAGGTGAAGTTCCTACGCGTGCTGCAGGAGCAGGAGTACGTGCCCGTGGGCGAGACTCGACCGCGCAAGTGCGACGTTCGGATCATCGCGGCCACCAACAAGAACCTCGAGCAGATGACGCGCGAGGGCACGTTTCGCGAGGACCTGTTCTACCGGCTGAACCTCATCCCCATCCACCTGCCCGCCCTGCGCGAGCGCATCGAGGACGTTCCGCGGCTGGCCCAGCACTTCCTGGGCATGCTCGGCACCCGCACCAGCCAGCCCACGCCGACCCTGTCGCCGCCGGCGCTCGAGCTGATGACGCGCTACGAGTGGCCGGGCAACGTACGCGAGCTCCAGAACACGGTCGAGCGCATGACCTTGCTGCATCAAGGCGGTGGCATGCTCGACCTGGGAGATCTTCCCCCGAAGATCCAGTCGCTCTCGGGCCGCTCGACTCCATTCTCGGTGGTTCCAGCCGCCCCTCCCTCCAGCCCGGTGGTCGAAATCCGCGCTCCACCGCCCGCGGGACCGGCTGCGTCCGCGGCACCTCCAACGCCGACCCCCGTGGTGGCGGAAGTGCCCACCGCGGCCAATACGTCGCCGCCCCCCCGCGACCCTGCGCCCGTGCTGGCGCCGGAGGACTTCGTACTGCCGAACGAGGGCATCGACCTGCGCAAGGCGGTCCAGGCGTTCGAGATGAGCCTCATCGACCAGGCGTTGGCCCGCACGGGCGGAAACAAGAACCAGGCCTCGATGCTGCTTGGGATGAACCGTACCACGCTGGTGGAAAAGCTCCGGAAGCGACAGCGCTAGGTCGGCAAGGAGGCCCTTTGGGCCCTCTTGCTTCACGTCCGACCGCTCGCAGGCGGCAAGGGGCCACCGACCACCCCTTGCCAGGACTGTAGGCATGGACACGCGTCCTGCACCGAGTCCATCGACTCGCAACGGGCCGGACGGACGGTATACTGAGGGGACGCGAATTCCCGTGAGACCCGTCGTCGCGTTGGGGTTGCGCGGGAGGTCCAAACGGTCGAAAACATGGCCGAACCAGAGGTTTCGACGTGCTGACCCTGACACGGAAGATCGGGCAGAAGATCCTGATCGGCAACGGCATCGAGGTGGTCGTCCGCGAAATCCGTGGTCGGCAAGTGCGCCTTGGGATCACTGCACCTGATGGTTTGCCGGTATTTCGCGAGGAGCTCTACGAAGACCTCGCCACGGCCAACCTCCGGGCGCAGACCACCCTAGACCGGAACCGCGCCGCGGAGCTCCCCGAGCCTGGCCTGTGAGCGAATCCCTCATCATCCAGATTCCCCTGGGGCTTCCCGGCCTGACGACGGGCGTGAGCTTCGAGCTCCGAGCGCGTTCGCCTGGCTCGGCGTATGCCTGGCTGCGCTCCACCACCGGGCCTTCGATCGAGCTGCTGGCGATCGACGTGCTGAGCCTGCGCCGGGACTATCCGATCGATCAGCTCCGCCGCAACCTGGCGTTCTTGCACCTCGACGACGACGAGCCCTTGCTGGCGCTGGCCCTGTGCACGGTGCCCCAACGCCCGGCCGCGGCCACCGCCAACCTCCTCGCGCCGGTCGTGGTGGGACTGCGCAGCCGCAAGGCGGCCCAGATCGTCCTCCACGATCCGCGCTGGAGTGAAGACGCTCCTTTGCCCGGCTGATCGTCCGGGCCAGACATCCGGACCGAGCGTCCGCTCTAGATCCGTTCGAGCACCCAGGTACGCCCGTCGGGGCGGAGCCATCGCTGCGGGTGCGCATCGAGCCACATGACGACGTGCGGGGTGGCCTCGACCCCGAGCAGCGTGCGGCGGGCGCCGGCCGCTGTTCGTGCGCGCGTCTCCACCACGATGCGGGCGCCCTCCTCGAGGCGACGCAAGAGCCACGCAAGACAGCGGCTGGGATCCTCGAGCCGCACCAGATAGCCCCGCCCGGCCGGCATGTCCTGGAAGGGACGCGTGGTGACCTCGTCCCAGGTGTCGATGTCGACGACCTCGTAGCCTTCGTCGAGGTGCTGCAGCAGTCGCTCACCCACCCCGGTGCCCGCGAGATAGACGACGGTCCCGGGCTCGAGCGCATCGATGTGGTGAGCGAGGGTGTCGTCGCCTCGCATGGTGGGACGCGTGCCGGACACGAGCCGCGGCATCGTGGCCGAAGCGCTGGGATCGAGCTCGGGTAGCTGGTCCTGCGGGCCGCTCACGAGGGCGAAGTCGATGGCGTCGTCCTCGATCGCTGGGCCCGACCCGGGGCTCGGCTCCTGGACCCGCACGAGACGGTTGGTCGGCCGATCAGGACCAGCCGCGGGGTCGTCGCCATCGCCGGGCGGCATCTCATCGAGCACGGCCCCGGCCAGGCCGACGTCCCACCGGGTGGAGCGGGTGGCGCTCTGCTGCAGCACGGACACCGCGGCGCGGGGGATCTCCATGCTCTGCTCGGGGTCGAAGTGCCGCATGGGCGGCAGGTCGAGCGGCACGCCCCGGTGGTCGGGCGTGGCGCCGTCGCGAACGCGACCGCGGATGATGACGCCATCGACCGCGTTCTCGGCGACCAAGCTCCACTCGGCGTGTCCCTCGACGTAGAATTCGACGACGCCGGCCACGGCGAGCTCGGCCTGTTGCTCCGGCGCGAGCACGACCGAGAGCGCATCGGAGATCGTGCCCTCGTCGAGATCGTCGCCGAGCACCAGCGCCCCTTGCTCCCCGTGGAACGTCACGGGATGCCCGGGCTGGATCACCACCTCGTCCACGGAGTGACACTCCGCTTCGTACAAGACCAGGGGTAGCGACAGCACGGCAGCGAACGATAGCAAAAACCCGGTTCGGCGGCGGCCTCGGGGCCCGATGGGGGCTTCGCGACTCCCCGAATTCAGGGGTTTCCGGACCCAAGCGCCCCGCCGGGTAGCGGGGCTACCGCTTGTGGGGTATGCCGGGCTCGATCGGCTCATGCTATCGAGCGCGGCTTCGCTGCTTCCTCTGGCCCTGGATGTACCCCGCTGGGCCATCGAGCTCGCCTTCGGCGTGTATGCGCTCGCGGTCACGACGCTCGTCATCCTCGAGCGACGGCGTCCCACGGCCACGCTGGCGCTGGTCCTGGCGCTGGTGTTCCTGCCGGTTGCGGGGCTGGTCGTCTACCTGGTGCTCACGCAGCGGGTGCGACGCCGGATCCGTCGACGTCTGCGGCGCCCGATCAATCCGGTGGACGACACGCGCGACGTGGCCAACCTCGAGGAACTCCCCGCGGATGGACTGGGATCGGCGCAGGGGCTGGTGCGCCTGGCCCTGCAGAGCGCGGCGGCCCCGCTGCGACGCAGCGAGTCGGTCACCCTGCTGCCCCGCCCCGATACGGCCTTCGACGCCTTCGCCGATGCGATCACCGGAGCCCAGCGCACGATCCACTGCGAGTTCTACATCTGGCGCGACGACCGGGCGGGGCGACGGATCACCCAGATGCTCGCCGAGCGCGCGGCCGCCGGGGTGAAGGTACGCGTGCTCTACGACCACCTGGGCAGCCTGGGCCTGCCGCGAACGCACTTCGATGCGCTGCGCGAGGCGGGGGGCCAGGTCGCGGTGTTCGGTCGCTTGCGGATCCCCTTGCGCCTTTCATGGCTGCGCGTGGACTTCCGCAACCATCGCAAGCTGATGACGGTCGACGGCCAGCGCGGGTTCCTGGGCGGCCTGAACGTGGGCGACGAGTACCTCGACCCCCAGGGCAAGGGCCTGGGCTGGCGCGACCTCGCCGTCGACCTTCGCGGCGATGCGGTCGTGGGGCTCGAGGCGATCTTCCTCGAGGACTGGCTGGCGAGCACGGGCGAGGTCCTCGATCTGCAGGGCGAGCGCACGACGATCCCTCGACGCTTCGATCCGCGGCGACCGCTGCCCACGGATCGTCCGTGGCAGCGACGCCGTGCCCAGGCGGCACGCGCCCGCGCGATGGCCATCAGCCCGTTCGCCCCCCGGCCGGACCTGCCGGTGACCTCCGCCGGGCCGCTCTTGCAGATCATCCCCAGCGGGCCCGACCTTCCGCTGGTCTCGGTGATCGCAGCGCAGCTGTCGGCCGCGATCGCGGGGGCCACGTCGCGGGTATGGCTGGCCACGCCGTACTTCGTGCCGGACGAGCCGCTGCTGTTCATCTTGCGCGTGGCGGCGCTCAAGGGGATCGACCTGCGAATCCTCGTGCCCGCGCCCCACAACAACGACGTCCGGCTGGTGGCCTGGGCGGCGCGCAGCTACTACGACGACGTGCTCGCCGCTGGAGGCCGCATCTTCGAGTACCAGCCGAGCATGATGCACTCGAAGTACCTCATCGTCGACGAGCTGTGTGCAATCGGCTCGGCGAACATGGACGTGCGCAGCTTTCACATCAACTACGAGGTCACGGGGATGTTCTACGACTCGGCGCTCACCGCCGAGCTGGCCGCGCTGTTCCAGGAGGACCTGGGGCGCGCGCGCGAGGTGACGCGAGCCTCGCGAGCCAGGCTGACGCTGCCCGTACGGCTGACCGAGAGCACGGCGCGGGTGCTGTCGCCCCTGCTGTGACGTCATCCCCGAGCGGGCGCTACGACTTCGGGCCGGGCTCGGCATCGCGAGGCGGCAGCAGCACCACCGCAACGAGCGACGACACCATGAGCAGCGCTCCCGCGGGGACCAAGAGCACCAGCGGGCCCGGATCGGTGGGCGCATGCCACAGCCCTCCGCCCACGAAGCCCAGGCCCACCGCGACCGCCCCGAGCAGCGCGGCGAGCCGGATCCGCGTGGCCCAGGGGGGCGGGGTCGACAGCCGCTCCATGGCCCACCCGAGCGCCACGTTGACCAGACCGAGCAGGGCACCATGGGCATGACCAAGCCGCAAGAGCTCGCGCCGCAGCGGATCGTCGAACCATGCTCGTACGCGCAGGCCCAGCATCGCCTCGAGCCCCACCCCCATGGCGAGGAACAGCGCGACGATGGCCAGCGACAGGCGCAGGTGGCGGGCGGCGGTCATGACGACGAAGGCCTCACTCTCCGATCCAGATCGCACGATCGTCACGGCGCTCGTGCAGGCGCTGCTCGAGCTCGGGCTGCGCCGCCAGGGGACCCGGACCCAGGATCGCACGAAGCTGGTCGACCATCATGGCGCGAAGGCCCGGATCCTCCATGGCATTGGAGACGTCGAGGGCCTCGAGCACCGAAGCGGCCGGTGCGTCATCGGGGAGGCTCTGGCGAGCCACCCGACGCAGGCCGCGATAGCCGAACCAGCGCACGGCCGGGTAGTCGTCCTCGAGGGCATCGACCAGCCACGCCATGCGCGTGCGGGGATCGGCCGGTGCCTCGGATCGCGTGAGCGCGGCTGCGGCGAGTGCCCGCTGGATCGGATCGCCGCCATGGAGGTCGAGCGCCACGCGCGAGATCTCGCCGGGCTCTGGCGCAGGGAGCGGCGCGCCATCGCGCCAGGCCTCGAGCGCGCCGGCAGCCCAGGCCCGGCTGCGATCCACGTGGCACTGGGTGCATGCATCGGGCTGGTCGTCGCGATCCAGCAGCACCTGCGGGCGCGGACGCGTGGGACGGTGGCTCATCATCCCTTCGAGCAGACCGTAGGTCACCCGCGGCAGGTGACAGCCCTCGCAGCCGACGATGGCCCCGTGTCGTCCGTGCCCGCCTGGTGCCGCGGCGTCGGAGAGCGTGGCCGCCTCGTGGCAGCGCCCGCACACGGCCGAGGTGTCGTGCTCGGGCCATAGCTGCATGGAAGGCTCGGGCCCGTGCATGGTGTGGCAATCGCCGCAGGAGAGGCCCGCGCCGTCCTGGTGGCAGGGTGAGGACAGCAGCGCTTGATACTCGTAGGCCGAGAGCCGCGGCGTACCATCGGGCCAGAACCGCGCCTCGAAGGGACGCTGTGGCGGATCGCCGAGCGTGGCATCACGAAGGATCGGCCGCGAGACCTCGGACAGCGGACGCCCGGGCAGGAAGCCATCGCCGTGCGCGAGCACGTCGGCGAGGTCGGCCGCGATCCGATTGCCATGGCACCGTCCGCACACGTCGGCCGAGAGCCCGGCCGACAGCCGTCCCGGGTGAGCCACGCTGCCGTCCTGGTGCGGGGCGAGCCCGGCCAGCACGCGCCGCAGCGGCCACGCGTGGCGCTCCACGTGCGCCGAGGCGGGTCCGTGGCACGCTTCGCATCCGATTCCGAGCTCGGCCACCTCGCTGTTCCACTGCCCCTGCGGGTCGAGCCCGGGCACGGGCTCGGTGTTGTGGCAGAAGATGCAGTTGTCGTTCCATCGCGACAGGTGGCGCAGGTAGTCCGCCTCGTCGCCCCAGGCGCCCTCGGGAGTGAGGAAGGCACCGTTGATGTGGATCCACCGCGAGAGCTCCACGTGCCACGCGACCGGCAGCCGCCAGCGCTCACCCGGGCCGCCTCCGCGATCGATCCGGGCCACGTATTGCTGATAGCGGTGGCTACCCACCGTCAGCTCCACGTCGGCATCGAGCACCAAGGGGTCCTGTCCCGGCTCGGGCTGCAGCCGCTCCACGCGAACGTGCGGACGCTGGGGCCCGCCGGTCATGATGGCGCGAAAGCCCAGCGCATCGAGGTGCTCGCCCGCGAATGGAGCGAGCACGATGGGCTGGGTTTCCGCGGCTTGGGTGCCCGCGGCTTGAGTCATGGTCCGGTGGTAGCTGCGAAACCAAGCCTCGTGCTCGCGCGGATGACAGGTCTGGCAGCGCGCCGAGCCCACCGCCACGCTTCGACTGCGATCCACGGCCGACCACGCGTCGTCGTCGAGCATCGTCGCCCCGATCCCGGCGGCGCACAGCAAGGTCCACGCGATCGCCGGGCCGAACAACACGAGGCTCGCCCGCCGGGTTCCCCCCGGTGTCAGGGTCGTTGACGTCTGCCCCGGGCCGATCGCCATGGCGACCTCTCCGAGGCATCAGGGGCGAAGCGCCACGACCTCGACGACCTGATCGTAGAGCGTCACCGTGGAGGGCTTGCCATCGGTGCGCACGGGCATCGAGGTGGAGTTGCCGAGCTGCTTGTCCTGATAGCGGGTGCCGTTCTGACTGTTGAGATCGGCCACCCACACGCGCCCGCGGTGCGGGTAGATGCATGCGTGCAGGCGACTGAGACGGGGCGAGGTCAGCACGAGCTGGCAGGCCTCGTGTCTTCCCATCACCACGGGCCCCTCGCGTATGTCGAAGCGCTGCACCGGCCCCCGCGGCGGCCGCATCTCCAGGATCGGTCGCTCGAGCGGCTCGAACAGCGGCGCCGGCGTGGCGGGTGCAGACCACAGGCCGTCGGCCATGGCGGCCTTGCGAAACGCCTCGGCCATCTCCGCGCCGCTGCCGTAGCGGCCGCTGGGCGCCTTGGCCATCGCCACCTGCATGAACGCGTCGAGGGTGGGCACCGGTCGCAGGCGCTCGATCCCGTGCTCGTCCGTCGCCCGGATCCGCAGCGAGGGCACGCTGGATTCCATGTGCTGGTGCAGCAGCTCGGGCAGCGTGCTGCCGTCGTAGGGGAGCTCCTGGCTGAGCAATTCGAATCCGATCACCGCCAGGGCGTAGCGATCGGTGGCCGGACCCACGCTCTTGGTGTCCTTGAACTGCTCGGGGCTCATGTAGTGGGGCGTGCCGAACACCGATCCAGTGGCAGTGGCCACCTCGTGCGCCAGCCACTTGGCAATCCCGAGATCGATGATCACCGGATCCCAGCCGTGGGCCACGCCGCGAAGGATGATGTTGTCGGGTTTGAGGTCGCGGTGCACCACGCCGAGCCCGTGCAGCTCGTCGAGGCTGCGCCCCACGCCCTCGAGCAGGCGATGCACCCCCCAGGTGTCTCCCGGACGAAGGATGACGCTGTTCGGCGGCATGCCGTCGACGAACTCCATCGCCATCCAGGTGCGCCCGAACTCGTCCGATCCGTAGTCCTCGACCTTGATGACGCCGTCGAAGCTCCGGCCGGCCATGCGACTGGCCTCGTGCTCGAAGCGCTTGGCCGCCTCGCTCCCCTCGTGGACCTCGGCGCGCAACCACTTCACCACCACCAGCCGACGTCGATACACATCGACGCACAGATGGACGTCACCGACTGCCCCTTCTCCAAGGGGACGGATCCGACGATGGGGGCAGGCCTTCACCGTGTGGGAGAGCTTACCAAGGAAGCGACCTCAGCGCGCATTCGACCTGAAACTGACGCGGGTGTGCGAAGTCGCGCAAGAATCTGAGCAAGGGTTCAGGCCCGCCGGGGCTCGGCGGGACCCCTGGCGACCGACCTGCGAGGTGGACCACATGATGCGCAAAGTTCCCACCTCCAGAGCCTTCGCCGGTCACTTGGGCTTGGCGTCGGCCAGCGGCAGCGCGATCTCCACCTTGGTATGGGGCTCGGCCACGAACATCGCCTGGGTCTCGGTGTCGCCCACGGTGAGCGTGAACACGGTGAGCCCGGGCTTGTTCATCTCGACCTCGATCGCGTCGAGGGGCTGGAGCTTCTTCTTCTTGCGGAAGAACCGTCGACCCTCGACCAGCAGCTCGATCGGCCCGTTGCCGGCGTTGTTGATCACGAGGACGGCCTTGTCCTCGGCCACGTGCTCGACCTTGAACGGAAAGAACGCCTTGACCTTGGCCTCGGTCGCGTCGAGCCGCGCCGGCAGGTTGGGATCGCGGAACGGGAACAGCTTGTCCTGGGCCTCGAGCCCCTTGCGGGCCCACGAGAGCTCCGCGAGGGCCTCGGCCGCGCGCACGGGACGGTGCTTGCCCTTCGGGAACGGGACGATGCCGAGCTTGCGCATCTCCTTGGCTTCCTTCTTGAGCATGTCGCCGTCCCACTCGGTGAGCATGAGCACCTGGGCGGCGGCCACGTGGATCTCGAGGTTCTCGGGATCGGCCTTCTTGCCGAACTCGACGTAGTCGGCCGCCTGGCTCAGCTTGCCCGACTCGACCAGCTTGTCGACCTCCATCGCGTAGAGGATCGCGTCGACGGTACGGTAGCCGGGCGTGCGGGGAGACAGGGCCCCGAGCTCCTTGCGGGCGTCGGCGATCTTGCCCTCGGTGCCGAAGGTGATGGCCTTTTGCATGGTGAGGGTGGGCTCGCCGGCGACGAGCTTGAGCCCCTCGTCGATGTCCGCCCGTGCCCCCGCGGCATCGCCCGCGGCCAGCTTTTGGTTGGCGCGCGCGCCGAACAGCAACGCGGTGCGAACGAGCAGCTCGCCCTTTTGCTCGTCGGACAGCGCCAGCCGCCCCGCCTCGGCCGCCTGCGCGAACGCCTGCATGCGCGACAGCGCCTCGTCGGCCTTGCCGACCTTGGTCAGCTCCATCGAGACCTCGACGGCGAGCCCGAGCTGGTCGGTGGCGGTCACCCCCTTGGGGGCCACGTCGAGCACCTTGTCGGCGAGCATGGCCTCGCCGGCCCCGAGCGCGGCCATCACCACCTCCCGACGCAGCTCGAGGAAGCGACGGCGGCCCTCGATGTCGTTCTGGTCGATCATGCCGGCGGCCTGCTCGAGCGACTCGGCCGCCTCCTTGACCTTGCCCTGGGCGGTGCGCGAGCGGGCCAGGCCCATCGCCACGGCCGCATCGGGGAGCAGGTCCATCGCGGCCGCATACGAGGCCTCGGCTCCCGCCCAGTCCTCGGCCTCGGTGCGCTGGTCGCCGCCCTCGATCAGCATCCGGGCCAGCAGCGGCTTGCAGCTGGGACACTTGCCCGAGCTCACGCCCTCGTACGCGAGGTTGTAGGCCTCCTCGTAGCGATAGAGGGTGATGAGCAGGCGAATGAGGCCGGTGCGGCCCTCGACGCTGTCGGGCTGGAGTGCCAGCGCGCCTCGATACTGCACCTCGGCATCCTTGGGGTGGTCCTTCTTGTTGAGGTTGGCGAGCTGCAAGTAGATCTCGTACAGCTCCTCGGCCGCGTACTCGGACTCGTCGTCGCCCTTGGCAATCGCTTCCTTGTAGTAGGGCTCGGCCACGGCGAAGTCACCCTCGCCCTCGGCCCATGCGGTCTGCGCCTTGTCCAGCGGGCTCGAGCAGCCCACGGCCAGTCCCAGGCCCATGCCCAGGCCTAGGCGGGCGAGCAGGCCGATGGCCCGGGTCCTCATCCCGCGTGGAGTCCCGTCTCGGCGCCGATCCGAGGGGTTGTTCAGTCGTGTCGTGCTTGAAACTCGCTGCCGTTCCATGTGTACAGGTCTCGTCGAATGTGATCGGCGGTCGCGTGGTAGACGGAGAAGCACGCCTGACGACCGGGTTTTTTGGACACGCTGGTGCCCGAGGAAATTCCGTGGATGGGGACCGAGCCCTTGGGTCCGCGTAGCTCGGTCTCGATGGTGACGTGCTCGTGCCCGTGGAGCACCAGCTCGGCGCCATGGCGAGCGACGACCCGCGAGAACGCCTCGAGATCGAGCAAGCCATGGCGTGCGCCCGACACCCCGTCGACCACCGGGTGGTGGATGAGCACCACCCGCGTCAGCCCCTCCTCGGCCGTGCGCTGGAGGATGGTCTCGAGCCGCGTGAGCTGATCGGCGCCCACCTGACCCACCGCATACAAGGGCAAGCTGGCGATGGCCGTGGAGACGCCGATGAGGGCCACGTCGCCATGGCGCTGCACGAAGGGATAGGTCGCACGGCCGATCCGCTCGCCATCCATGAACTCGGCCAGGTACGACTCGAAGCGGCCGGAGCGGACGCTGCCCCGGGTATAGGTGTCGTGGTTGCCGGGGATCACGGTGACCGGGACCGGCGCCGCTCGCAGGGTGCGCTGCACCAGGTCGAATTCGGGCTCGAGGGAGAGGTTGGTCAGATCGCCGGTCACCACCACGCGATCGACCCCGAGCGCGGGCACCATGTCGAGCATCGCCCGGAACAGTCGACCATCATGCGAGCGCGAGCGCTTGAGCATGATGTTCATGCGTCCCGTCATGCGCTTGTTGAGGTAGCGCCATGGGGACACCCCGGTGAGATCCAGCAGGTGGATGTCCGAGGTATGCAAGAAGCGAAGCGACATCGGGCGGGTGTCGTGCGGGGGCGTTTTTAGCAGGACCGCGTGCGGGGTACAGAGGGTCACCGCCTTTACGGCCCCAGGAAAGCACGGCCTTCACTTTCGCGCAAAAAGCGCTCCAATTCTGGAGGTGGCGCCGCAAAGGGGCGTTCGGCGCGACCCGACGCCGTCACCGGGGCGTCACGGAGGCAACGACCGTAGCCAATGGCGACGGCCGTCGCCCCCGGACGAGGCAACCTGCCGCACCACTGGGGCCCTTGCTCACGTGCAACTACCCGAGATCACGACGGCGTGGCCCTGGCACCGGGGTTGCTGTCGAGTAGGGCATGGACCGTGATGCGACCCCCGAGACCATCGAGACGCTCGCCCTGGAGCTCGACGAGGTCGAGTGGTTCGGCCGCTCGACCACCGAGCAGACCCCGGCACCGGTGGGGCCCCTCGACCGACTGCTGCAGATGATGACCGGCACGATCGCCGCAGGCGACGAGCCCTGTCCGGCCCGCTAGCGCGAGGCTGGAGCCGGCCGTGGTCGGATCTCGTGCTCCGATCTCCCACCCGGAGTTCCCGGTCGGATCCCCCGGCATCGGCCCGGAGCGCTGGCCAGCGTCCGAGATCGCCGACGATCGATCGCGATCGCCATGCAACGGCGAGGAAGCGTCATAGGTTGTCCGACGGGCGGACGCCTACCACTCATGGCGCCGCCGATCTGGAGGACGATGCGAGGATCGAGTCGTTGGTCATGGTCGTTGTGGGGATTGGTGATGGCGTGCACCTCGGCTCCGCCCGGGGATCCGACCGTAGATCCGGGCGGTTCGGACACGGAAGGAGGAGCCGATGGAGCCGCGACGGCAGCGTCGAGCGGCGCCGCCGACACCACGGGTACGGGGGATGGCTCGGGCGGATCGAATCCCAGCCCCACCACCGACGCCGATGACACCACCGGCGCGCCTCCCGATCCCAACGATGACGTGCCGGCTCCCGACGAGGAGGGCTGTCATGCCATCTACGCCCAGGATCACCTGCCCACGTTCGAGGTGACGGTGCACCCGGCGGTGTGGGAGCAGCTGCAGTGGGAGTGGGACCACGGGCAGGCGATCGAGGACGCGGGGCAGGACCCCAAGGTCTACCACTCGCTGCTCGAGTTTCGCTATGGCGACGTCGTGATCCACGACGCCCGGATCCGCCTGCGCGGCAATGCGACCTACTGGGATCCATGGCCCGGAGACAAGATGCAGTTCCAGATCGCGTTCGACCAGATCGATCCCGACGGACGCATGCTGGGCCTGCGCAAGCTGGCGCTCGACGCCCACACCTACAATCGGCACCTCCTGCGCGATCGCCTGGGGCTGGCGTTCATGCGCAAGGTGGGGGTGCGGGCGCCCTGTGCCAACAACGCGCGCCTGATGGTCAACGGCGAGTACTACGGGATCTTCACCAACGTCGAGAAGCTCGACGACGTGTTCTTGCAGCGCACCATGGAGGATCCCACCGGCGACCTGTGGAAGCGAGCCAACTGGGAGCTCAAGACCAACGAGGGCGCCACCGACGATGCGCGGCTCGATGCGATGAGGGATGCCACCACGCTGGCCGAGCTCGATGCATACCTCGACCTCGAGCAGGCGCTGCGCACCTTCGCCGCCGAGGCGGTGGTTCCCCACAGCGACGGCGCATGGGCAGGCGGCCTCAACGGCTACTACTATGATGATCCCGAGCGGGGCAAGTTCATGCTCTTGCCCTGGGACCTCGACAGCTCGTTCGAGTACTTCAACGATCCACCCGACGGCGAGTATCCCACCAACCCCGATCCGGTCACGTGGGAGAAGCCCACCACCCACGGGCGCCCGTTCTTCGACCTGGCCCTGTCGGACCCGATGTGGTTCCAGCGCTACATCGAGATCATCGACGAGATCGTGCACGACGGCTACGAGCCCGATCCGATGCTGGAGTGGATCGACCAGTGGTCGGCGCAGATCGAGCAGGCGGTGCTCGAGGACGTCAACAAGCCCTACGACGACGAGCTCTACTACGACAAGCTCGAGGAGCTGCGCGAGTACGTCCTCGGCCGCCACGCGTTCCTGGAGGCGTGGCTGGCCTGCTGGCAGGGGGGTGGGATGAACGACGGGACCGGGGTCTGCGTGCCGTAGACCCCGAGCGCGAACTTCCGCTACCATGCGTGCGCACGCGCGGGGCCGTGGCCCTGCGCGTGGAGGATGGCGATGAAGCTCGAGCGAGTGATCCCGACCGCGGCCGTGGGTGTGATGCTGCTGGGCTGTCCGGGGGACGAGACCCCGACCAATCCCTTCGACACGGCGCCTGCCACCGACACGACCCTGCCAGGGACGAGCTCGGGGACGACGGTCGCGGTCGACGGCACCGCCAGCGACGGGCCGATGGCCACGGAGACGGCGGGCGCCTCGGGGGAGTCGACGGCGGAGGACGGCGGGATCAAGCTCGACGTGGGCTCGCCCGATCTGCCCGGGACCATGAGCGACGGGTGCACGTTCATCGACGTGCTGTTCGTGGTCGACATCTCGGCGTCGATGCTGCAGGAGAAGGCCAACCTCGCCGCGAACTTTCCCTCGTTCGTGCAGGTGCTCGAGGACTACATCGCCGATCCCACCTCCAATGCCACGGCGTATCGGCTGGGGGTGACCAACTCGTCGATCGTGGACAACGGCACCGATCAGTCGACGATGGGGCTCGACGGCGAGCTGTTCGACGGCAGCGCCATGAACGACTGCGGCACCGGGGCCACGCCGTGGCTCGACGGGCCCGACCCCGACATCGTGACGAACTTCAACTGCCTGGCGCCCAACCCGAGGTCGGACTGCATGAGCTGCACGGACTTCGGACACGAGCGGCCGCTCGATGCGATCGAGTACTTCGTCGACGAGTCGGCGGTCGGCGGGGTCAACGAGGGGTTCTACCGCGGGGACGATGCGCTCCTGGTGATCGTGCTGCTGACCGACGAGGACGACGATGCCGCGTACACGACCACCGTGCCGGCGAGCACGAAGGCGGCGCTCGACGGCTTCGTGGGCGGAGAGGAGCGCTACGTGGTGGTGACGATCGCCGGGCCGCAGAACATGGGCTGCAACTCGGCGTTCGGCTCGGCCTCGCCCGCGCCGCTGCTGCACGAGTTCACGGGGCTCGTGGCCAACGGGCTGATGGGGGACATCTGCCAGGGGGATCTGGCGCAGCCGCTGGCGGATGCGCTGGCGCTGATCCAGACCTCGTGCGACTCGCTGCCGCCGCCGGCGGGATGATGGGGGTCGCGACCGAGAGGGCGGCGATCAACCGACCGCGTGGGTGGTCTCGGGGGCGTCGTCGACGGCGGGGATCGGGGTCTCGGGGGTGACGGTGCCCGCGTCGGCATCATCCCCGCCCGGCGGCTCCGCGGAGGAGGCATCACGGCCCTGCCCTCGCCGCGCCTGGGCGGCGCGCAGCTCGTCGATGGGGGCGAGCGCCCGGCGGGCCGTGGGCAAGCGCGAGGGGTCGTCGCTCTGCATGGCGACCAGCTGCAGGGCGTAGGCCACGATCGCGCTGCGGACCGCGTCGAGCGGGCCCGCGAGCGAGACGGGGGCGGAGCTCGGGCGGGCCTTGGTGATCCCCAGGGCCACGCCGTAGGCCTCCATCGCCGAGCGTGCCTCGGTGAGGATGGACGTGTGCACGAGCCGCTCGACGTCGGCGCGCAGCGCCTCGTCCTCGGCGAGGGTGGACAGCATGCGATCGCAGTGGGCCCACTGCTGTGCATAGGGAAGGTTGAGGAAGCGCGTGCCCTCGGGAAACAGGCGACGCTGGGCATTCCTGGCCGTCTCGACGTCGGGGCCGGCGTCGGGGGGGAGGATCGCGATCGCCTCGAGGCTGATCGCCAGCGCACGGAAGGCACGATCGACGCGGGTGTCGATGTTGCGAGGATCGATGGCCAGACCCCGGGCCGAGTCGGCGTGCTGCCGCCACTGCTGCTGCAGCTCCACCACCGCCTCGCGCAGGCGGCTGGCCGCTCGATGCACGGCCTGGGGCCTGGGCTTGGGCGAGGCCGCGAGCAAGGCGATGCCCAGCGCCACGGCGGAGGACACCGAGAGGCGGGGAGCGGTGACGTAGGCGGCGAGCTCGAGGGGCGGGGGACCGGACATCCGGGGTCGGAATACGGGGGGAGCGAGGGAAGCGCCAGCGCGAAGATCGGGAGATTGGGTGCTCGAGCGCGGTGGTGGTTCGAATGGGGACGGTCGCGTGGGTGAAGCGATGAGTGACGGTGGTTCGGTGGTCGATTCCGGGGAGCGCGGGTGGACGCGTGCGGGGGTGGGCGGATGGGGGTGGTGGGGGTGAGCTCGCATGCGCAGCATGCGGGCGGCGGCCTTCGGGGGCTGGCGAATGGATTCCCTGGCTCCGTCGGTCGGCCTGCGGAGGGTCGGCGGATGGATGCGCCGTTCGATCCCTCGGCCTCCGGAGGGTCCGCGGGCGGGTGTCCGATCCGGTCGGTCGGCCTCGGGAGGGTTGGCGGGTGGATCCCCGATCCGGTCGGGTGGCCTCGGGAGGGTCGGCGCACGGAGTCCCGATCCATTCGATCGGCCCCGAGAGGCCCGCGTGCCCCGCCATGCGCGCCGTGCGGGCGTGGTGCTAGCCTCGGTGCGCTCGGAGTCCTTGCCATGCTCCCGTTCTTCAACACCTCCGGCCCGTGCATCCCCGGTGAGCACTACATGCTGCCCCCCGAGCGGAGGCTCGGGCCGGTGCTCGCGCTCATCGAGGGTCGGCGCTACTTCACGCTGCACGCGGGGCGCCAGACCGGCAAGACCACCAGCGCGATGTGGCTGGCCGAGCACCTCGATGCCAGCGGGCAGTGGCATGCGCTATGGGTCGATCTCGAGACGGCGCGGGAGAAGCCCGACGTGGCTCGGGCCATGACGGCGATCCTCGCGGCCTTCGATCGTGCGCTCGCATGGCGTCACCCCCGGCTGCCCCGTCCATCGAGCGCCGAGCTCGATGCCATGTTGGCCAAGCCCGACGGGGCGCTGCTGGCGTTCCTCACCCAGCTCGCCGCCGCGACCTCGCGTCCGCTGGTGCTCTTGCTCGACGAGGCCGACGGCCTGGTCGGCGAGGCCATGGTCTCGTTCCTCACCCAGCTCCGCCATGGCTACATCGAGCGCAGCAAGGTGCCCTTCCCTGCGAGCGTCGTGCTGGTGGGGCAGCGACAGGTGCGGGACTACGCGCTGCGCGAGGAGGACCGCAGGAGCGTGGCGTGGCTGGGCACGACGTCGCCGTTCAACATCACCGCCGAGGCCACCACGCTCGGGCCGTTCACGCAGGCCGAGGTGGGCGAGCTCTTGCAGCAGCACACCGCGGTCACCGGGCAGCGGTTCTCGACCGCGGCGGTGGTGCGGATCTGGGAGCTGGGCGGCGGGCATCCCTGGTTGACCAATGCGCTGGCCGATCAGATCGTGCGCCGCGACGTCGGGGACCGTGCGGTGGAGATCACGGCCGAGCACGTCGAGGCCGCCAAGGAGACGATCATCCTCGAGCGGCGCACCCACATCGACTCGCTGGTGGCGCGGCTGCGGGAGGATCGGGTGCGGCGGGTGATCGCGCCGATGCTCACGGGCGGCTCCGTCGGGGGCGACACCCTCGACGACGACTTCACCTACGTGCTCGGCCTGGGCCTGGTGCGCCTCGAGCGAGGCCAGTGGGTCATCGCCAACGCCATCTACCGGGAGGTCATCCCGCGCGCGCTCACCTTCGTACGCCAGGGGCAGATCTTCCTGGAGCCCGCCGCCTTCGTGCGCCCCGATGGCTCGCTCGACCTGCCCAGGCTGATGGCCGACTGGCAGGTGTTCTGGCGCGAGGACGGGCACTTGGCCGCCGAGGGCTTTGGCTACCGCGAGGCCGGGCCGCACCTGATGCTCATGGCGTTCCTGCAGCGGGTGGTCAACGGTGGGGGGAGGATCCAGCGCGAGTATGGGCTGGGGCGACGGGCGCTGGATCTGGTGGTGGAGTGGCGAGGACAGCGGCATGCAATCGAGGTGAAGATCCGGCGCGGGACGGTCACCGAGGAGCGCGCGCTCGACCAGGTGGCGGACTACCTCGATCGACTGGGGCTGGATGAAGGGTGGCTGGTGATGTTCGACCCGCGCTCGACCACGAGCCCAGAGCACGGTTGGGACGAACGGCTGACCAACCGCGAGGTGGAGCACCGCGGCAAGCGGGTGCACGTGGTCGGGTGCTGAGGCGGAGGGCGCGAGCGACTCGGGGAACCGTGAACCAGGTCGCAGACGCTCGATGGCCACCGCCTGGGCCATTCCTCGGCCATCACGACCGGGCCCGGCGCGCGCCCGGTGCCGCCATGGCAGCATGCCCCCCATGGCCCAGGGCTCCACGGTGGTCGGCTTCGAGTTCCAGCTCTCCGACGTCGATCGAGGGATCTACCAGACGCTCTCGTTCAAGGTGGCCCGGCATCCCTCGGAGACCGCGGTGTACCTGGTGACGCGCGTGCTGGCGTATGCGCTCGAGCACGCCGAGGGCATCGAGCTGACGCCCGGGCTGGCCAGCGCCGACGAGCCGGCGTTGGTGATCCGCGACGCCAGCGGCCGGCTGCGCGCGTGGATCGAGGTCGGCACGCCGGACGCCGCGCGCCTGCACCGGGCGAGCAAGGCGGCCGATCGGGTGGCGGTGTACTGCCACAAGGACGCCGAGGCCTGGCTGCGCGGGCTCGCGGGGCACGACGTGCACCGCAGCGAGACGATCGCGCTCCATCGCATCGATCGCGACTTCGTGGACGCGCTGGCCGACCGCCTGGCGCGGCGCAATGCATGGTCGCTGTCGATCACCGAGCGGACGCTCTACCTGGACATCGAAGGGACCGAGGGGGATTCGCTCTTTGGGACGGTGGAGCGGCTGACTTGGCCGGGGTGATCCTCGACCGCCCGATCCCCAACGATTCCAGCCACCTATTGCCCCCCACCCCCTCGCTGCTAGTCTCCCCGGCCATGGCCACTCTGCTCGAGACCGGTCGCACCCACTCCTGCCACGCGCTGCGGCGCGAGCACGTGGGGTCGCGCGTCGTCCTCTTTGGTTGGGTCCACCGCCGCCGCGATCACGGCGGGCGGATCTTCGTGGATCTGCGCGATCGCGAGGGCATCACCCAGGTGGCGTTCGGGCCCGATCTCGACGCCACCGCCCACGCGACGGCCGAGGGCCTGCGCAGCGAGTTCTGCATCGGCGTGGCGGGCACGGTGGTCGACCGGGGCGACAACGAGAACACCAACATGGCCACGGGGGCCATCGAGGTCGAGGTCGATGCGCTCGAGATCTTCTCGACCTCGGAGACCCCGCCGTTCTCGATCGCCGACGACGAGCGCCTCGAGACCAACGAGAACGTGCGCCTGCGCTACCGCTACCTCGACCTGCGCCGGCCCTCGTTCCAGAAGAACTTCGCGGTGCGGGCCAAGCTGTCGTACATCACGCGCCGCACCATGGTCGACGCGGGCTTCTACGAGCTCGAGACGCCCTACATGGTCAAGTACACCCCGGGCGGAGCACGCAACTTCCTGGTGCCCAGCCGGCTGCACCCGGGGTCGTTCTACGCGCTGGCGGAGTCGCCCCAGATCTACAAGCAGCTGTTCATGGTCTCGGGGTTCGACAAGTACTTCCAGATCACCCGCTGCTTCCGCGACGAAGACCTGCGCAACGACCGACAGCCCGAGTTCACCCAGATCGACGTGGAGCTGTCGTTCGCCACCCCGCAGCGGGTGTTCGAGCCGATGGAGCGGCTCATGACGAACCTGTGGCAGGAGATCCTGGGGGTGGAGCTGAAGGCCCCGTTCCTGCGCCTGACGTGGGACGAGGCGATGGGCCGCTTCGGCTCCGACAAGCCCGACATGCGCTTCGGGCTCGAGCTGCGCGATGCGACGGAGGCGAGCCGCGACTGCGGCTTCCGGGTGTTCGAGGCGGCGCCGTGCGTCAAGGGCCTGTGCATCCCGCCGAACGAGGCGGCGGGCCTGGGCCGCAACCAGCTCGACAAGCTCACCGACTTCGTCAAGAAGCGCGAGAACGGCGGGGCCAAGGGCCTGGCCTGGGTGCGGATCAAGGACGACGGCTCGTGGGAGGCGCCGTTCGCCAAGAACGTCGCGGCCCCGGCCCAGGCGGCCATCACGGCGGCGCTCGGCGGCACGCCGGGCTCCTTGATGCTGTTCATCGCCGACGAGTGGAAGACGGTGCACACGGTGCTCGGCACCCTGCGCCTGCACCTTCGTGATCGCCTCGAGCTGCTGAAGGACAACCCCGAGCCCTGGCGCTTCTTGTGGGTCACCGACTTTCCGCTGTTCGAGCGCAGCGAGAAGGGACAGTGGGTGTCGTCGCATCACCCGTTCACCTCGCCGCGGCCCGAGCACCTGGAGAGCTTGACCTCCGACCCGGGCAAGGTGCGCGCGCAGGCCTATGACCTGGTGCTGAACGGCAACGAGATCGGCGGCGGCTCGATCCGGATCCATCGCTCGGACGTGCAGGCCAGGGTGTTCGAGGCGCTGGGCCTGACCGACGAGGAGGCCCGGGCCAAGTTCGGGTTCCTGCTCGAGGCGTTCCGCTACGGCCCCCCGCCGCACGGTGGGATCGCGCTGGGGGTCGACCGCATCGCCATGCTCTTGTGCGGCGCCGACAGCCTGCGGGACGTGATTGCCTTCCCCAAGACGCAGCGCGGCCAGGACCTCTTGACCGGCTGCCCCACCCCGGCGGACGAACCTCAGCTGGACGAGCTGTACATCCGCCACCGCCCGCTGCCCAAAGCCGACGGTGGTACCGACGGGGGTACCGACGAGGGTGCTTCGGGCGACTGACCATGGCCGCCGCCAGCGAAGAACCAGAGCCGACCACCGAGGTGCCCCCCAAGGCCCCCTCCACCACGGGAGGGCGGGCCTCGCCGGCCTCGGCCTCCCGTACCCCGCGGCAGCGCACCGCCGCCGCCCTGCTGTCGACGGTGGGGATGGTGCTGTGCTGCCCCGACTACGACCTGTGGTGGCTGGGCATGGTCGCCTGGGTGCCGTACTTGTGGGCCATCGAGGGCTGCACGCCGCGCCAGGCGATGCGCTACGGGTGGCTGACGGGCACGCTGACGGTGCTTTGGGGGTTCTTTTGGATGACGAACCTCCTGACCAAGTTCGCGATGCTGCCGATGCCGGTGGCGTTCATCGTGGCCTCGATCTTCTCGGCGTGGCACGGGCTCATCTGGGGGCTCTCGGCCTACGTGATCGCGTGGATGCGCCAGCGCGGCGCGTCGCTGCTCGTGGTCGCCCCCATGGCCTGGGTGGTGATGGAGGCCGCCCTGCCCAACCTGTTCCCGATCTACATGGCGCTGGGCTGGTGCTGGCAGCCGCTTTGGATCCAGACGGCGGAGCTGGGCGGGGTGACGATGGTCAGCGGCACCATGGTGGCGCTCAACGCCGCGCTCTACCGCACGCTGGCAACCTGGCTCGACGAGCGCCGGTTCGATCGCAGGTCGGCCGCGATTGCGCTGGCGTGGATCGTGGGGATTCCGAGCTACGGGGCGATCCGCATCGCGCAGGTGGAGGCCCAGATGGAGGCCGCGCCCACGCTCGGGATTGCGGCGATCCAGGGCAACTTCAGCATCTTCCAGATGCGTCGCAAGGAGGAGAAGCAGCCGATCCTGAGGCGACAGCAGGCGCTGACGGCTCGCTTCCAGGCGCAGGGGGCCGAGCTGGCGGTGTGGGGCGAGACCGCCTATCCCTACGGGCGGCAGTTCTTCCGCGACAGCACGACCGATCTCCCGCCCGGCAACCCGCGCAAGATCCAGCAGGAGTTCACGATCCCGGTGGTGGTCGGCACGGTCACCACGCCGCGAGGCCCCGACGGTCGACCGCTCATCGGGAACGGGAACTATCCGTACAACACGGCGCTGCTCATCGACGGGCAGGGACGGATCGCCGGGATGTACGACAAGGTCTACCGGCTGGCGTTCGGCGAGTACTTCCCGATCCCGTTCCTGGTGGAGTGGTACCTGTCGCAGATCCCCAACGCGGCCCACATCGCCCAGGGCAAGGGGCCGGACGTGCTGACGGTGGAGACCCAGAGCGGCACGTGGCGGCTGGGGCCGTTCATCTGCTACGAGGACATCCTGCCGCGGTTCGTGCGACAGGCCGCGGGCGAGGGCGTGCACGTGTTCGTCAACCTGACCAACGACGCGTGGTTCGGCAAGACGCACGAGCCGTCCCAGCACCTGGGCCTGGCGGTGTTCCGCACGGTCGAGCACCGCAAGGGCATGGTGCGGGCGGTCAACACGGGGATCAGCACGTACATCGATCCCACCGGGCGGGCGGTGGCCAAGACGGAGGTGACCGACCCCGACGTGGAGGGGCCGCAGGAGGCCGATGGGGTGCTGGCCATGGTCCCCATGATGGACCCCGACGCGCGCACGCTCTACGGGCTGACGGGCGAGCTGTTCAACGTGCTGATGGGACTGGGTCTGCTGGTGATCGGCTGGCGGCGGCGAGGACTGGCCCCGCCGACCGAGGCCCTGGCCGAGGCCCTGGCCAAGCCTCTGGCCGAGACGCCATCCGAGACGCCGGCCGAGGCCCTGGCCGAGATCCCAGCCGAGGCAGCCGCCGAGCCGAAGACGGACGCCAACGACTGACGCGCCAAGCGCCGCCGCCTCGCGGTAGGCTCCAGCCCGCCATGACGCCTCGCATCCTGCTCCCCCTCGCGCTTTGTCTGACCTTCGCCGCGTGCGACAAGAACGAGCCCAAGGCGGAGGCCCCCGGCGACGCCAAGCAAGCCAAGGGGGATGCCAAGGGGGATGCCAAGGAGCAGGATCGACCCGCCGAGCCGGCCGCCAAGGCACCCGTCCCGGAGACCAGCGCTGCGATCGGTCAGCCGGCACCCGACTTCACCCTGACCGATCTCGACGGCAAGGCGCACCACCTGGCCGACTACCGCGGCAAGACGGTGGTGCTGGAGTGGTGGAACCCGCAGTGCCCGTTCGTCGACCATGCGCACACCAAGGGTCCGCTGGTGGACATGGCCGCCAAGGAAATCGCCCAGGGCGTGGTGTGGCTGGCGATCAACTCGGGCGCGCCGGGCAAGCAGGGGCACGGGGTCGAGGCCAGCCGCGAGGGCATCACCAGGTTCGGCATGACGCACCCGGTGCTGCTCGACGAGGACGGCACGGTCGGCCACACCTACGGCGCCGAGAAGACGCCGCACATGTTCCTCATCGACGAGGCCGGCACGCTCGTCTACCGGGGTGCGATCGACAACGCACCGATGGGCGAGCCCAACGAAGGCGGCGAGCCGGTCAACCACCTCGCCGCTGCGCTCGCCGAGCTGCGGGCGGGGACCCCGGTGGGAACGGCCGAGACGCCGGCCTACGGGTGCTCGGTGAAGTACGCCAAGGGATGAGCCCGGGCGACGACTCGCGGCCCATGGGGCTCGGTGCGGCGCCGAGCCCTCGGCCATCGCGTGCTAGCCTCCCGTTGGCCCCGCTCCCCGCTCTCGCTCATGCCGCGCCGCCCCAAGGCCCCCTCGATGTTCCACCGCCACCCCCTTCCGCCCTCCGCGAGCGCAGACCCAAACGGGGGAGACGAGGACGAGCCGCTCGCTCGATGCGACGTGGTGCTGGGCGAGCTACGCCCGCCCAACGACGCAATGAGCCGGATGCTCCGCGACAAGCTCGGTCGCGTGCTCGAGGCCAACCCCGAGCTCGACCCTCATCGCGGGTGATCACCAGCCCGGGCCGGCACGAGCCGGTCGTCACCCGTGAGTCGAGGCGGCACTGGCCAGCTCTGCGAGGCGCTTGGCGACCTCGGCCGCCAGGCGGTGCTCGGGTGAGCCGGCCTCGAAGATCTCGATCGCAGCGGACCAGAAGCCGGCGTTGAGGCTCCAGTCGAGCTGGGCCAGCAGCTCCGCCCGGCTGTCGCGACGGGGCGAGGTCGAGGCGGCGCGGCACTCCTCCTCCACGTCGCGGACGATGGCCTGCTCGAGCGGAGTGACGTCGGCCTCGATGCCGACCGCCACCACGCCGATCGCCAGATCGTGCTGGTAGAGCCGCAGCGGAAATGCGGCGATCCAGCGCGGCTCGTGGTCGACATGGGGCAACGCCGGCGGGCGAGCCCGGTGGATCACCCGGCTGACGTCGCGCGCATCCTTCCACCAAAACGCCGGCTCGCCAAAGCGAAACGCGTGGCCGACCACCCCGCGCCCGCAGCAGAACGACTCGCCCCACGTCGCGGGCAGCAGGGCGCCGAAGGTGGGGACCAGGCGTCGCCCGAGGTCGTCCCACAGGTAGCCTCCCCAGGTCGCACGCGGCCCGAACAGCGGCCCGAGGAGAGCTTGGCTCGGCCGCACGGCCTGCCACGCCACCTCGAACGCCTCCGCGAGGTGCCGCCCGAGTACGGCTCGCGGCGCATCACCGGTGTCTTGGCGGCGCAAGCACTGCCGCAGCAGGGTTCGCGCCAACCGACAGGCCTCGTGCGGGATTGCGTGCCCGAGCGGCCACAGCTGGAGCTCGAGGCCATATCGCCAGCCGACCAACGGCCCGTCGACCGAGAGCTCGGCGCCCGTGCGCTCGCGGTCGACGGTGATGAACGTGCGGAGCGCCGCCTCCTCGATCGGCTGGCGCCGCCACCGGCGGCACCCCGCGCGCTCCTCCATGCGCTGGACGAACGGCGCCACGGAGACCAGGCGGGTCGCGGTGCGCGAGAAGTCGGCACGCAGCAGCAGCCGATCACAGTCGAAGCGCACGGTGTGCAGCACCACCTCGCATCCCTCGCGAAGCTGCGGATACACGTCGCTGCGGCTCTCGAGGCGCTGCAGCTCGGCCCGGGACAGCGCCACCGCGTTGGACAGGCGAAAGCGAGCCTCGTGGGTGGTGGAGGCCGCGCTGGTTCGATGCCAGATCAGCATCGTTCGACCGTCGTCGTCATCCATCGACAGATCGCCGCGCAACACCTCCACGTTGCAGAACGGGGGCTCGAGCGAGGCCATGGGGACCTCGCCGAGATTGGTCAGGCCCTCGAGCGACACGTCGATCGTGGCCACCCCGTTGGGCTCGAGCCGCCAGCGACGGCGGTGCACACGGGCCCGCACGCGGGCCTCGACGCCGCCTCGTTCGGCGTGCTCGGCCTCCGCGACGTCGAGCACCCGCGTGCGCCGGTGCTCGTACTGGGCGCTCTTGGCCTCGAACAGATCGACGCGGATCCGACGCGGCGACAGGAACACCAGCGAGTATTGGTTGCCCACGCCGTCTCGGTCCTCGGCCGGCGCGCCCACCGAGCCGGTCGAGACGACGACCATGCCGTGCACGAGGTCCCGCGTCACATGGGACTCCTCGCGGTGGGTGTGCCCATGAAAGCCCACGCGAAAGCCGGCGTTGCGCAGGCGCTCGAGGTCTCGCGGCCGCAAGCGATCGGGACGATGCGGCGATCCGGTCAGGCCGTGATGCCACACGGCGACGAGCAGCCGTGACTCGAGCCCGCGCGCGTCGATGAGCTCCCGGGCGGCGGTGATCGCCGACTCGGCGATCTCGGCCCCGGACCAGCAGCGGTCGTTGCGGGCGCAGGAGTTGAAGCCGAACACGGCGGCTCGCCCGCCCGGGAGCACGTGCGCCGACCAGTGCTGATCGTCGGAGCTCAGCAGCTGGAACATGCGACCGCCGTGAGCCTCGAGCGCGCGCCCGTCGTCGTAGAACCGCGCCAGGAACCGCTGCAGCGGCTCGAAGCGGAGGTGATAGCGAGGCCCGTCGGCGCGCAGCAGCCACTGGGTGTGTCCGGTGTGCTCGTCGATGTCGAGGCGCAAGCGACCGCGGGCGGGATCGGTGCGCCAGCGCGCCCATGTCATGGCATCCACGCGAGCGGGACCGGTCATGCGCACGGGTTCGGCCGAGTCGATGCTCCAGCTGACGTCGTGGTTGCCCGGCACGAACACCACGCGACCGGGATCGCCATCGACCAGCGGCAGGACGAAGCGGCACGTGGTCTCGTAGAGCTCGTCGTACTCGGCCTCGCTCGCGCGCGCCGTGAGGTCTCCGCTCACGATCACCGCATCGAGCGACACGTCGCGCTCCCGCAGCGCAGCGTCGACCTGCTGCCAGACATCCCTCAGCCTCCTCTCCTTGGTATGCAAATCGGAGACGTGCAGCACGTACATACGAAGTTCGAAGGTAGCTCGCCAAAGCGGACCCATTGGGACCGGACTGCGAACGAGAGCGGCCTCGCGGTCGCCGCCGTGAAGGACCGTCGTCGTCGAGTCCCATCGAGGACCCGATGCACTCGGTCACCGCGAAGTCGGGGTGCACGACCCTGGATCGGGCGCGATGCCGGCGAGCCATGCACCGACGACGGCGCCTTGCACGGCGCGGCCTCGAGCCTCGCTGCGCGGGGTCCTCCGGCCACGTCGGGGCGCCGAGCCTCGGTCCATCCCTCCGTCCGCCCCTCGGTCCACCCCTCCGTCCCGATCGACACGATGCTCGGGGATGCACCGGTGGGTGATCACCACCACTCCCCCAGTCGACCACGAGTGCGAGCGCGCACGTCCGCCGTCGTGGATCGCCGCCCATCGTGCCCGGCCGCGGCGCAATCCCACGCCCCGAGCCCGAACCGCGGCTGATATCCTGCCAGTGTCATGCGTAGGTCCCTGCTCTTGGTCTCGTTGCTCGCCTTGGTGCTCCCGCTGCTGCCCGGACGCGCGCACGCCTACTCCACGCGCGTGCACATCATGATCGCCAACCAGCTCCGCGAGGCGCTCATCGAGGCCGACGACGGCACGATCCCGCTGCGCATGGGCGAGCACGCGGTGGTGCTGACCCAGGAGGACTTCGAGGCGCTGCGCGACCACCCGCTCGAGTTCCGCGCGGGGGCGATCGGCCCCGACAACATGGTGTTTCCCGGCATGACCGATCCCTCGCACGCGCTGGGTCAGCGCCCCTACGATCAGTGCGAGCTGCTGTACCAGGCGGCGCTCACGGGGGCGGAGCGTGCGTACGCGCTCGGCTGCTTCCTCCACGGGGCCACCGATGCGCTGGCCCACCACTACGTCAACTTCATGAGCGGGGAGACCTTCACCCTCACCCCGCTGACGGCCGATCGCGAGTCGGCGTTCGACAACGTGGTGCGCCACATCCTGGCCGAGTCGGCGATCCAGAACGCGGCCCATGCCGCGGACCCCGAGGCCTTCGACACCGGCGCGCTCTTGCACCTGATTCCGACCGACTTCGTGCTCCGCACCTACCTCAGCGAGGACAGCCCGCTGTGGCAGCTCGTGGCTGCACACGCGCTCGAGGAGTACGAGGCCGCGCGCGCAGCCATGCCGGGTGCCTCGCTGCCCACGGTGGTGGCTGCGATGGACGTGGCTCCGGCCGACCACCTGGTGCTGTCGCCGGTCTACCTGGCCGAGGTCGAGCAGGTCATCGACGATCAGCGTGCAGCGCTGCAGCAGGCCATCGCCGACATGCAGGACCCCACCACCGCCGATGGTGCACAGCTGCTGGTCACGGCCGGCCCCGATGGCATGCTGGGCACCGAGGACGACGACACCGCATGCACGGTGACGTGCGCGACCCTCTACGCCACCTACTTCACCTACGTGGGCCTGCTGGCCCCGCGCTTCTCGGCGGGTGGGCAAGAGCTGCCGCCGGCGTTCGACAAGATCGCGGACGAGCTGCGCCTCGAGCTCGACGCGTTCCACCCGGCGTACATGGCCACCGTGGCCAACATCTCGGCCAAGCTCAACGAGCCGCTGACCGGGACCGACAGCGGCCTGGGCTTCTCGCGCGCGGAGGTCGAGGGGCTGTTCGAGCCGTTGCTCCAGTGGTCCGACGACGTGGCCACCATCGACTACGACACCCTGGTGCATGCGGTGATCCCCGAGTGGATCATCGAGCTCGACACCGCGATGCAGGCGGTCGGGGTCGACGTGAACCTGGCGGGGATCATCGAGGCCGTGTTCCAGCCGTTCATCGCCCCCATTCGCGAGGCCATCCACGACGCGTTCATCGCCCAGGCCGAGGTGTTCCTGGGCGACCTGGCGGACGCCTAC
This sequence comes from Paraliomyxa miuraensis, assembly GCF_026337845.1. Lineage (GTDB taxonomy): Bacteria > Myxococcota_A > Polyangia > Nannocystales > Nannocystaceae > Paraliomyxa > Paraliomyxa miuraensis. The sequence goes on from NZ_JAOVZF010000160.1 coordinate 513,779, forward strand.
GTCGCGGCGAAGGACGCGGTGGAGGCGGAGTACCAGGGCCGCCTGGAGGCCGCGGCACCGCCGGGCCTGGGCGGCACGCTGCTCGATCACTTCTACGACAGCGGGCTCTATGCGCACTCGTTCAACATCGCAGCGGCCACCATGGCCAGCCACGAGGCGGTGCTGCCGATCGACGGGGTGGGCCCGGGCTCGTTCGATGCCTCGTATACGCCCGCCTGGATGCAGGCCGGCGCCTGCGAGCATCTCTCGGAGGTGATCTTCCCGCTGGGGATCGACGTGGCGGGCAGCATGTCGGTGCGCCTGGGCGACACCGACTACGTGGCCCAGCCCCCGTCGGACAGCCCGGTGGAGTGCCACGACGGCTCGCTGTCCGCGTTTGCCGACGCGCCTTCGGTGGCCAGCTGTGCGATCACCTCGCTCGAGTCGTTGCTCGCCGATCCGGTGGGCTCGCTCAGCCGCGCGTATCCTCCGATGCTGTCGGCCGAGCCGGCGCAGTGCGACGGCCTGCAGATCCCGGGCTTGCCCGCGCCGCCCGAGGGCGAGGACGAGTCGGGCGGGACGATGGATGCGGGCACCGGTGACGACGCGACGGCGGGCACCGGCGGCACGGGGCTCGATGGGACGGGCGCCGGGGCCGACGGCGAAGGGGGTGGCGGTGGCTGTGGCTGTCGCGGTGGTGCTCCCCGAGGTGGCGGCCTCGTCCTGCTGGGTCTGATGGGCCTGCTCGGTCTGCGGCGGCGCCCCTTGCTCGCCGCGGCGGCCGCGTTCGTGACCACCACCGGCTGCGGGGGCGACGAGCCTCCGGCCGGCGACACCGGCACCGAGACCGAGGGTTCCGCAACCACCGCGGGGCCGACCACCACCGCCGAGGACACCACCGAAGGCCCGCCAGCGACCGGGAGCTCGAGCTCGTCGGACGGTGCCGACACCACCGAAGACCCGCCCGACGAATTGCTGGACGCCCTCGACGGCACCGTGTGGCACGGAGAGCAGACCCGCGACGGCGTCACGCGAGCCTACGAGCTGGCGTTCGACACGGGGAGCCTGCTGTGGTCGGAGATCCGCAACCCCTTTGGACCGGCGCGCCTCCGCGAGATGCGAGTGATGGTGCCCGGTGGGCCGGGGCAGGTGACCACCACCGTGACGAGCCCCCAGGGCTGGCCCGTGCACCCCGACAACGGGCACGTGGACGACTGGACGCTCGAGCTCGTGGACGGCAGCCCTCGAGTCCTGCGCACCACTCGCAACGGCGTGACCGAGGAGTTCGAGGAGGGACCCTGGCCCGCGCCCGAGGATGGGCTGACCGCGGTCGTCCGGGTGTTCGAGGTGGGCGGCGTGGTGGACCAGGCGTTCTGCGACTCGGGTGCCGGCGGCTTCGAATACCCCGCCATCTTCGACTTCGCCAACGGCGACAGCACCGAGATCGTGGGCACCGACGTGGTGGCCGGCGCGGCGCTGCTGACCTGGCACGACCCGGGCGGCAACGCCTTCTCGGTGATCGACGTGGATGGCTTCGATCGCCTGGGCGGCACCGAGCTGTCGGACGGCTTCAACTTCTTCGTGACCTACCTGGGCACCATCGATCATCCGGGCGGCGCCTTCTCCATGCGCGAGGAGGACGACTCGGTCGAGGACGGGGTGTGGGCGTTCATCGGCGACGCGGTCGGCAGCAGCAACGTGGGCGACCTGTTCCTCGAGGTGCACGGATTCGTGTGGCCCGACGCCACTCCCGACGAGCCCAGCGTGGATCTGCCGGCCGGTGACGTGCCGATCCAGGCGATCGTCGTCCGGTGCACCGAGCAGATCGTGGACGTGGACGTCCAGCTCTCGCTGGGAGGCGCCGGCTTCGAGCTGGTGGGCAACGTGGGCAGCACGCCGCTCATCGACGACGAGCTGTTCCCACCGGCGCTGTGACGTGGGTGCGCGCCGATCGACGCGCGGGCAAGGCGAGCCGAGCGGGCGAGCGCGTCACGCCCCCGGTGGCCGCCGGGCCAGCCGATTGGGCAAGCCTCGCAGGGTGTGGGCCTCCTCGCTCAGCGTCCTGGACAGCCGCCGCAGCAGCGCCTCGCTGATCGCCGGGCGACCCGGCGGAGGGATCGTCGGCCGATCGCGACAGCGCCAGTAGGCGCGCGCCGAGCCGACGACCTCGGCGGTCGCCGGAGGCTGTGGCCACCAGTCGACCGTCTCGAGGCCCAGGCGCTCGAAGGCGGACTGGGCCTGCCCGCGCAGCGACTGGGCCCGCCCGCGCAGCGACTGACCGTGGTCGGGCCGTTGGTCGGGCGGTTGTCCATCGAGGGCCTCGAGGGACTCGACGGCGTCGGCGTAGCGCAGCAGCGCATGGGGGCGGCTGGACCGGTTGTCGACCGCGTCCAGCCGACGCAGGGCATCGGTGGCGTCGTCGTGCACGCGCTTGGCGTCACCGCCGGTGATCGCTCGCACATGGGCCCGACCCAGCAGGCCCAGGGCGCGGGTGTACTCGTCGTCGTGCCCCACGCGCAGGCCCTCGTCGTAGCACGCGGTGGCCTCGTCGTAGCGGTTCTGCACGAATGCCACGTCGCCCAGGAACACGTGGGCCCAGCCTCGCCATGGCCGCTGTCCTTGCCGACGCGAGCGCTCGATCGAGTGCTCGAGCAGCAGCCGCGCGCGGCTGAGCTGCCCCACGTGGAACTGGTGGCGCCCCGCGAACATCATCGAGACGGTGTGGTAGAGGCCGTCGATGCCCTGTTGGGTGGCAAAGGCCAGGGCATCGGCGCTGCGGATCACCCCCGTCGTCCAGTCGTAGGTGATCTCGGCCGCGATCGCCTCGTAGCACAGCACGGCCAGCCGCCGCACCGGATCGCCCAGCTCGTCGGCCAGCCGTGCCGACCGCCCGAGGTAGACCCGCGCCTCGGAGAGCACCCCCGTGTGGGCCAATGACAGCCCCAGCATGCCCAGCGAGTGGGACAGCTCGACGTGCTCGACCTCGGCGGCCGCCAGCTCGCAACCACGGGCGAGCGCGGGGGCGGCCTCCCCAAAGCGCCCGCCCAGGTACAGCGCTCGCCCCACGAGGTTGGCGGGCAACACCACGAAGCGCCGCGCGGAGGGGTCGTCGCCCGCCCGCTCGACGCACCGCCGCGACAGCTCGAGCGCGGGGCCGAGCTCGCCGCGCAGGTAGTGCAGCCGGGCTCGCGCGCTGTCGATCGCGATGTCCTCGTCCTCGCCACGACCCTGCCGCGCCAGCACGGCCACCCCCTGGTCGATCACGGTGAACGCCTCGTCCACGGCCCCCTGGGCGCCGGCGAGGCGGCTGTACTCGAAGATCGCCTCGCGCACGATCTTGACCCGACGCGGGCCGGGCGGCAGCGCCTCGCACAGCTCGATCACTCGGCGGAAGTGTCGGGCCGCGGCGGCGAGATCGTGCAGCACGTCGGCGTGCCGAGCGGCCGCGAGGTGGATCCGCACCGCCTCGGTGGTCTTGCCCGCCAGCTCGAGGTGGTGCGCCGCAGGCCCCGGCGGACCCGCGGTTCGACCCATGCGATCGGCGATGCGGGCGTGGATCTGGCGGGCCTCCTCCGGCGCCCAGCTCCCGGCCAGTCGCTCCACCAGGGTGTCGTGCGCGATCCAGCAGTGGCGCCCGTCCACGTGCACGAGTCCCAGGGCATGCGCATCGAGGAGGGCGACCTGAACCTCTCGTGGCTCGAAGGGACCGATCTCGAGCAAGTCGTCGACCTCGAAGCGGCGCCCCTGCAGCGCCCCCGCGGCGAGCACCCGTCGCGACGGTTCCGAGAGTCGCTCGAGGCGGCGCTCGAGCACCTCGGCCACGTTGGCCGGCGGCACGTAGGCCCGCAGGCGCTCCTCGTCGAGCTCCACCCCGCCCCTGGGCCCCACGCGCACGCAGCCCTGCATCTGCAGGTCGGCGGCCACCTGCACCGTGGCCAGGGGGATCCCGGCCGCGAGCACGGGCACGTGCTGCTGGAGCCGCTGCAGCACCACCAGATCGTCGGTACCCAGCAGTGCCCGCAGCAGCGCGTCGTTGTCGGCCGCTCGCAGGTTCGCCAGCTCGATCACGTGCTGGTCGTGGGCCCACCCCGGTCGCTCTCGCGCGCTGAGCAGCAGGAACACACCGGGCAGCGCAGCCCGAGCCACGTGCTCGAGCACGGCGTGCACCCCCGCGCCCGCCCACTGTAGATCCTCCACCACCAGGACCACCGGACGGTCGCGCGCGACCACGTCGAGCAGGGTGGCGACGGCTTGCCCCACGGCCTCGGCCCCGGGCTTGAGCGGCGGGCTCACCACGGGCGCCCCAGGAGGCTGGGCCTCGGGCACCAGCGAGATCAGCACGCCCTCGAGGCTGCCCAGCGTGTGCCGCAGCGAGCGGGCCAACCGGCGCCAGTTGGGCAGCGCCCGCAGCTTCTCGCCGAGCTGCCCCGCCGCCTCGCGGATCACCCCAAAGGGCACGAGGTCGCCCGACTCTCGGCAGCGCCCGTAGGCGACGAGCGCAGGCTCGGCGCCGTGATCCTCGAGGAAGCGCTCGATGAGCGCGCTCTTGCCCGTGCCCTGGGCCCCCAGCACGACGGTGGCCCCCGTGGCGAGCTGCTGCGCCGCGGCCCATCGACCGCGCAGCGCCTCGAGCTCTGCGTCGCGGCCATGGAGCTCGAGCACGCGAATGGGCTGCGAGAGCCCGCCGTCGGCGGCGCTCATGCCCGAGATCGAGGACAGCCCTCCCGATGCCGGCCCCGACCCGCCCGCGAGCGACAGGCCGCCCGCCAGGGCCAAGAAGTAGAGGCGCCGCGCCTGGCGTCGAATGGCGCCCATGGTGGGCCGCTCCTCGGGAACCACCGCCAGCGTCGCCCGCAGCAGCTCGGCGAGCCCGGGCGGGGCGCTCTCCCACGTGGCGGGGCACAGCTGCGGCGGGCCGCTCTGCTTGAGCTCGATCTGCGTGGTCACGCCTCCCTCGCCAAAGGCGAGCTCGCCGGTGAGCATCACGTGCAGGGTGACCCCCAGCGCATACACGTCCATGCTGGGATGCCGCGCCGTGTCGCCGAAGCACTCCGGGGCCATGTAGGCGGGAGTCCCCGCGATCACCCGCTGCTCGCCCCGGCTGGCGCGGGCCAGCCGGGCCACCCCGAAGTCCAACACCCTGATGGCGGGCCCGTGGCGGTCGGTGACCAGGATGTTGTCCGGCTTGAGGTCGAGGTGCAGCACCCCCTGCTCGTGGCAGTAGGCCATGACCTCCGCGACCTGCTCGAGCATCGCGAGCGCCTCGGCAGGATCGAGACGACCTTGCCGCTCGATGTGATCGATGAGCGGCTCGCCCTCGACCAGCTCCATCACCAGGTAGAGGCGGCCATCGTCGAGGTAGCCGTAGCCATGGGTCTTGACCAGGCTGCGATGGCGCAGCCGCAGCACGGCCTCGATCTCGTTTTGCAAGAGGCCCAGCTCGGCCGTGCTCATGGCCTCGGTGGCCTCGTGGGCGACCTTGATCGCGCACACGAGCCCGGCGTCCGTGCGGGCCCGGTACACGCACGCGAAGCCCCCTTCACCGAGGGCTCGCTCGATCGTGGCGGTACCGATCCGCTGGCCGGGCAACAGTCGCGATTGCATGGGTCCTCGTCGATGCCGTCGGCGTTGCCGACAAGGCAGCCGCGGACCCTAGCATGTAGGTATCGATGCGACCCGTAGGGCTACCCCGTATCGTGACGGAACATCGTCCCGCCACGGCGGAGTGGTCCGGCTACATCTCCGTGCCGCCGTTGCGCTCGCAGTCGGACGCAGGAGCGAGGATCCAGCCCTTGCCCTTGCACTCGTTCTGACCGCCGCACTCATGGGAGCCCGCGACACCGCAGGCGCTCTTGCCCGCGCACTCGTTGATGCCCAGGCACTCGACCTCGGCGTCGCTCCCGGGTGCATCATCGGCGCTCCCCAGACCATCCGCTCCTTCGGCGGATGGTTGGGCGACCGGTGCCCCCGCGCCCCCCGGTGGCGTGGTGGCCGGCGGCTCCTTGCCGCAGCCGACCAGGAACAGGGCCGCCGCGGTCGAGGCGAAGGTGGCCTGCAGTTCCTTGCGCATGACGACCTACTCGGTGGGATGGCAGCTGAAGCAGCCGAAGGTGCCGGTCTTGGTCTTGGGGTCGTAGGGCTCCTCGTCCACGAGCCTGGCCATCTCGGGCGTGACCTTCTCGACCATGAACTTGGTGACCGCCTCGTCGTACTCCATGGCCGCCTTCACGGGATCGTCCTTGGGCAGCGGGTAGATCGAGTCGGTGGGCATGGCGAAGTTCTTGTCCTTGCCATCGGCGCCGTGGCAGGTGTCGCAGCCGAAGCCCTTGAACTGGGCCTCGTCGTACTCCTTGAACATCGCCTTCATCTGGGGCAGGACCTCGATCCCCATCCACTCCTTGCGCTGCTGATAGGTCTTGTCGGCCCACTTGACACCGGGCGCCCCTGGCTCGGTCTTTGCCTCGCCGCCGCCTGCGTCCCCGCCGGCGGCGGTGGTGTCGGTGGGGGTATCGGTCGCCTCACCACCGGTGGTGGGAGGGGTGGTCTCGCCGCCCTTTTCGCAAGCGAGCACGGCCAGCACGAGGGTCGCCAGTAGCGCGGTCTTGGTCGTCATTGGAAGAATCGCTCCTCGAGATCCGAAGGGGATGCCTGCCCGGCGCAGTGCCCCCCGCAGGTCGTGTGTTACGGCATCCGAGGCCATGGAGGCAAGCGCCCGGGCCCATGAGCTCGTGGGGCCCCCCTGGATCGGCTCTGGATCGGCTCTGGATCGGCCACGGATCGACCCGGGATCGGCCCGGGATGGCCCGGTCGCGCTGCTTGGGCTACTCTCTGCCCTGGTGCCCGGTCCTTCCGGGGGCCAGCTGGGGCCACTCGAGACGCGAGAACAGCGCTCCGTAGGGCCTCTCGTTGCCTTCCCTACCAGGTATGCCTGCCCCTGTCGCGATCCGCTTGGTCTCGGGTGCCGCCACCCTGGTGGCGCTCTACCTCGGCACGCACGCGATCGGAGCCTTCATGGGCTGGAAGGTCATGGACGTCGAGCCGCCCGAGGCCGCGGCCGCCGAGGACGATGAAGCCGAGGCGGAGGCCGACGACGAAGAGGACGAGTCCAAGCGCAAGCCCAAGATCCCCACCGTCAAGACCCAGCCCGACGCGCGGCTGACCCGGATCACCCGCTACAACGCCTTTTGCCCCACCTGCGTGCCCGAGGACGCACCGCCCGAGGAGGCCGCCCAGCCGGCGCTTCCCGTGACGCCGACGGGCGAGCTCGAGTTTCCCGGCGCCGTGCGGAGCCAGCTCCCGCTCGCCCTGGTCGCCACCATGGAGGCCGAGGCTCCCGGCATCTCCTTGGCCACGATCTCCAAGCAGGACGGCGGCACGGGTGTCTATGCCGAGGGCGACGAGGTGCTCGACCAGGTCACCCTGCTCGCGGTCGATCTCGGCATCGTGTACCTGCGCACCGCCACCCGCGTGGAGTACTTGCAGGTCTCGTCCGACGATCCACCGCCGGTGCCCACCGCGATGCCCACGCCGAAGGACGAGGGCAAGGACCCGCCCAAGACCAACAAGAACGAGATCGACGGTGCCAGCGATGCGATCTCGTGCCAGGGCATGAGCTGCACGGTCAAGCGCGAGTTCGTCAGCCAGCTGCTGGCCAATCCCGCCGTGCTCGCCGGTCAGGGCAACGCTCGCCCCTACTCGCGCGACGACCTCAAGGGCTTTCGGCTCTCGCGGGTCAAGTCGGGCTCCGTGCCCAACATGCTCGGGCTGCGCAGCGGCGACGTGATCACCGGGATCAACGGCCAGCCCCTCGACTCGCTCGACGGCGCCATGAAGCTCTACGCACGGCTTCGCAACGCCTCGCACCTCACGGTCGATCTCACCCGCAACCGCAGCGGCGAGCGCCAGGAGCTGCGGCTCGACATCTCGATCATCTAGCCCCTCGCCAGCGCGCGCTCGATCGCATCGAGCAGGGTGTCGAGATCGAAGGGCTTGTCGATCACCCCCGCGTGGCCGCGGCCGATGACGTCGGTCATGGCGGACGAGACGTCTCCGCTCATGAACACGGTGTGACGCACGAGCCCGGGGTGGTCGGCGACGATCGTGCGAAACACCTCGGGACCCCCGCCGGCCGGCATGCGAACGTCGAGCAGCACCACGTCGAACGGCTGATCCCGCAGCGCCTGCTCGGCCTCCGCGGTCCCCCTCACGCAAGTGACGGTCGCCCCGTTGCGCAGGCAGGCACGCTCCACCACGCGGAGGATCACGGGCTCGTCGTCGGCCGCGAGCACACGAATGCCCTGGAGCCGGCCGGGAGGGGCCGCGGTGGCGGGCACGGGCATGGCCGCCGCTCGCGGCCGGAGGCCGGCCTCGCCGATCGGCAGCACCATGCGCACGGTGGCCCCACCGCTCGGGGTCTCGTCGACCTCCACGCGTCCCCCGTGACCGGCCGCGACCGCCTGCACCACGGTGAGGCCGAGGCCGGTCCCCTCCCCCGCCGGCTTGGTCGAGAAGAACGGCTCGAACAGCCGCCCGCGAAGCTCCGCAGGGACGCCGGGTCCGCGATCGACGACCTCGATCGCGACCACGTCGGCCTGCATCCGCGCGCGGATGGTGATGACGCGTCGCTCGGTGGGCAAGCCCGCCGTCGCCTGCTCGGCGTTGCGCACCAGGTTGAGCAGCGCCTGCAGCAGCTGGTTGGCATTGCCCACCAACACGGGCAGCGCATCATCGAGCTGGAGCTCGAGGGCGGCGGCGGCCTCCGACACCCCGTGGTGGAATCGCTGCAGCCGCCGAAGACGCTCCAACAGGCCCGGCAGCTCGACCCGCTCCGCCATGCCGTCCTCGGCCCGCGCGTAGCCCTTGAGCTCCTTGACGATGTCGGCCGCGCGCTGCAGCTCGCTCCTGGTCGCATCGAACAGCTCGGCCGCGCCGGGATCGCTGGGCCGAGGCAGCAGTTGTAGACAGCCCGAGGCTCCCGCCAGCGCGTTGTTGAGCTCGTGGGCGACCACCGAGGCCAGCGCGCCGATCGACGCCATGCGCTCGGTGTGCAAGAGCTGGGGGCGAAACGCTTGTTCGCGGGTCAGGTCCCGCAGGATGCAGACCAGCTGTCCGTCGGAACCTCGGGCGGGATCGCGGGTCGGGGCCACGCTGAAGCCGGTGGTCACCTCGCTGCCGTCGGCGCGCACGAACCGGAGTTCCTGACGCGGGGGGACCCCGCCCGCGAGCGCCTCGCCGAGCATCTGCCGCAGCGCACCGCGATCGAGGGCATGCGAGCACGACTCCAGCGCGACGCCCTGCAGCAGCTCGCGCGACCGCCCGAACAGTCGCTCGGCGCCCGGGTTGGAGCTGCGCACGCTGCCCTCGGCGTCGAGGGTGAGAATGGCCATCGGCGCTGCCTGCCATGCCTGGCGGTAGCTGTCGTCCCCTTCCTTCACGACCGATCCGGTGCGAACGCCTCGATCGCACACGCGCGCGAGCCATGCAAGCCATCCCCGCGCGCATCGATTGCGTAGGGGATTCTTCCACGGCGCGGATCAGGACGCGGATCAGAACGGAGCGCAGCGATGGCTGCCACCCGAGCGCAGCCGAGCCACGTGGAGCGTGGTGCTCCCCGGGGCATCGAACCACGCCCACATCACGTCGCCGTCGTAGTGCTCGCGGAAGGGATCGTCACGGCGTCCCCACCGAGCCACGCCGCCGACGTCGACCGGTCCCTCGAGCAACGCCCCGGCGGGGTCGATGCGCGCCAGCAGCCAGCGCTCCACGTCGCGCTCGTGCCAGCCGACCACGTACTGCTCGGCGTCGTCCCCCGCCGGCTCCCAGCGTGCGATCGAGGCGTCGTCCTCGTCGATGCCGGCGGTGTCGGTCAGCCACACCACCGGACCCGGGGCGAGGGTGCCCGAGATCATCGACAGCGCCACGTCCTGGTTCATGGTGCCGGGATCGTAGGATCCCTGCCCCGGCGTGGCCGGGGCCTGGTGGGCATTGAACACCAGCGCCCAGCCGTCGGGCGAGGGCGCCGCGCCGCCCAGCTCGCCCGCCACGCTGCCATTGCAGCCCGCATCCACGTCGATCACGTGGCCCTGCGAGTGGTCGAGGTAGACCCCGCCGATGCTGTTGGTGGCGAAGTCTCCCGAGGTTCCCGGGTAGCAATCGGTGACGCACACCGGCAAGAAGCGGTCGGCCGCCGCGTTCCAGCGCAGCAGGTTGCTCATGCTGTGCGAGCAGCCCCACGCCCACCCGGTCGTCTGCATCCCGGTGTCGGCCGCCACCCACTTGAGGGTGTCGCCCTCGTGACCCGACAGCGAGTGCACGTGGTAGTAGGCGCCGTAGGTACCGCCCCCGTGCTCGAGGCGGCTGTCGCCGATCCCGAAGTCCGTGGGATCGTTGTCGGCGTTGGTCAGCTCGGTCGACGAGAGCTCGGCCCCGGTGAGATCGTAGCGGCGCACCCAGATCCGATTGGCCGCGTCGTCCCACACGAGGGCTCCAAAGTGCCCATCGTCCTCGGCCGCGAGACCGCGCAGCTCGAGGCCCGACGCGAGGTCGAGCACCTCCACCAGTGCATCGTCCGCGTCGAGCACCGCCACGCGGGCCGTGAGCGAGCCGGCGCCGGTGGTCAGGCCCACCAGCGTGCCGCAGTTGGCGAGCGGCACCGTGAACACGGGAGCGACCAGGAGCGGGCCGGTGCCCCAGATCCGCCAGTTGCTCACCCCCGCCTTGACCCCCTCGGGGAGCTCGACGTCGGTCACCTCGAGACGATCGAGCAGCGGCCCCTCGACGGGCGGCTCCTCGCCCGTGGAGTCGGCCGACTCGGTCGCACCGGTGCTCCCGGTCGACGTCGGCTCGGTCGAGGTGGTGGTGGAGGTGGTCGTGCCCATCGTGCCCGCGTTCGTCGTGGTGCCGACGGTGCCGGCGGTGCCGCCATCCTCGCTGCCTCCGCTGCCGTCGGTCGCGTCGCCCGCAGGCAGCGGCCCGGAGTAGCAGCCCAGGCACAGGAGCAGCGGCACCCACGAGTTCGATCGCATGCGCATGGTGCTTGCGACGGTAGCGTGGAGCGACGGCCCGCGGGGGCCCAATCGGCCGCCCCCGACCCGTCCCCAGCCCGTCCCGACGCGCGCAGACGTGAGCGGGACGACGCAACGTGCGTGGCCGTGGGCCGCATCCCGAGGCGTCAGCCCGGGCTCGTCGTCGCGAGTGCGGCGAGCACCCGGTCGGCCCCGGCCGCCAGCAGTTCCTCGGCCAACGAGCGCCCGAGCGCAGCGGCCCGATCCGCGGGTCCACGGCGCCGTGCTTCGAAGCAGGGCGCCGCGCTGGGATGCACCACCAGCCCGTAGAGCACGACCTCATCGCCCACGCGGGTGGCGTGGCACCCCATGGGCACGGTGCAGCCGGCCTGCAGACGCTGGACGAACCCGCGCTCGGCGGCCGACGCGAGCGTGGCATCGTCGTCGGCCAGCGCCGCGAGCAGGCCGCGGATGCGAGCATCATCCTCCCGGCACTGCAGCGCCAGGATCCCCTGCGCCGGCGCGGGGCAGAACGCGTCGGGATCGAGGTACTCGACGATGCGGGCGGCCTGCTCCAGCCGGCGAAGACCGGCCGCGGCCAGCAGCACCGCGTCGAGCTCGCCCGCGTCGACCTTGCCCATGCGCGTGGGCACGTTGCCGCGGATGGGCACGATCTCGACCCCGGGGTTGATCCGTCGCGCCAGCGCGCCCCGCCGTAGGCTGCCCGTGCCGACGCGCGAGCCCGCGGGGAGCGTGGCCAGGGTGGCGCCGGCCGGACCGACCAACGCGTCGCGGGGATCCTCGCGGGGGGGGGTGCACGCGATCATCAGTCCCGGCGGACCGAAGGCCGGGAGATCCTTCATGCTGTGCACGGCCACGTCCACCGTGCCGTCGAGCAGCCGCTGCTCGATGGCGCGAACGAACAGCCCCTTGCCTCCTATCTCGTGCAGGGGACGGTCTTGCACGCGATCGCCCTCGGTGGTGATGATCTCCAGCTCGACCTCCAAGCCGGGATGCTCGGTCATCAGCTCGTCGCGGATGTGGCGGGCTTGCCACAGCGCCAAGGCCGAGCCGCGGGTTCCGATTCGAACGGGTCGAGCGTCGGTCATCGGCGCAAGGCTACGAGGTTTCGGCCGCTTTGGAGAGCCGGCGCGACCGGCCCCGGCCTCGTGACTTGCCCCCGGGCCCTCCCGGGCGATCTCGGCATCCACATCGAGTCCTCGTCATGGCAGGATCACCGCTGGCGTGGGCGACGGACCCAAACTCGACGACGGCCGGGACGAGCGACTCGAAGGCTCGAGCGGAACTGCCAAGCCCGTTCCCTCGCCGCCCAGAGCACGCCTGCCCAAGATCGCGCCCCCACCCACGATCGGGCCGGCCAAGGTCGGACCGCCCAAGGCCGGGCCACCCAAGGTCGGACCGCCCAAGGTCGGACCACCCAAGGTCGGACCACCCAAGGTCGGGCCACCCAAGGTCGGGCCGCCCAAGGTCGCGGCACCCAAGGTCGGACCACCCAAGGTCGCGGCACCCAAGCTCGCGCAGCCCAAGGTCGGGAGCGTGCCGGCTCCCCCGAAGGTGACGCTCCCCTCCCCGGGCAGCGCGGCGACTCCCGCCGCGCCGATCGAGCCCGTATCGACCCTGGGCGATCTACGACTGCCCCCTGCGGGATCGAGCAAGTCGGGGGCGCCCATGCTCGCGCCGCCTCCCACCGTGTCGCCTCGATCGACCGGAGCCCTCCCCCCTCCGCCGGAGTTCCGGCCCAACACGCACTCGAGCCATGCACCGCTCGAGAACGACGTCCGCGACTTCAGCGGGATGATCGACACCCGCCCGCTCGTACCCGTACCGATCTCGACCCCCGCCGAGACGAGCGACCTCATCGATCTCGCGGATCTCCGGCTGCCGACCGGTCCCCACGCCCCCTACCGTCCCGACGCGAGCGAGGACGAGGACGAGTTCACGGTCGACGACCCCGACGAGCCGCCGGTCGACTCCGACGAGCCGCCGGTCGACGACCCCGACGACTCGCCGGTCGACTTCGGCGAGCCGCCGGCCGACGATCTCGACCAGACCCGCCCCTCCACGGGGCCGAGCGAGAGCATGGATCTCGACATCGAGATCAGCGATGACGCGATCCCGCGGCTCGACGTCGAGCTCCCCAGCCGGGAGCGACTCCCGCTGCCGCGGCTTGCGAGCCAGACCCCGACGATGCCGGCCCCCACGGTGGACGCCATTGCGGCCGCGCCCTCGCGACCGCGCACCGCCGAGCCGTTCGCCGATGTCATGCCGCCTCCACGCGGGACGCCGCTCGTTCCGTGGATCGCCGGGGGAGTCGCGGTCGTGCTCTCGCTCGCCGCGATCATGTGGTTGGCCGGCGGCACGGACGAGTCCGACGCCGATGCCAAGCCCGCGGCGGTCGCCCCCGAGCCGCCCACCTCGCCGCCGCGCCCTCCCGAACCGGCCCCGACCCCGACCCCGACCCCAACCCCGACCCAGACCCAGCCGCCGTCCGCCGACCCCACGCCTCCGCCCGACGCCGCCGACCCCACCCCTCCGTTCGAGGCCGCCGAGCCCCCCGAGCCATCGCCGCCCGATGCCGACGCCTCGATCATCACCGTCAAGCCCGACACGTCCGACTACGAGCGCGCCGCCGCCGACTACGAGGCCACCCAGAGCCAGGACGCGCTGCTCGGGATGGCGAGGGCGGCGTGTGCCCTGCACGACGGGCCCCGGGCTCGCGCCGCGTTCCGCAAGCTCCTCGGTCGCGAGCTTCGCTCGCAGGCCATGGTGGAGTGCCGCACCCACGGCGTGGACGTGACCTCCAAGGTCGCGGGTCACACCGGACCCGAGCTGCTCGTCCAGGCCCGCGCCGCCCTCGAAGCCGGCGATGCCAAGACCGCGTTCGACAAGGCCCACGCGAGCAACAAGGTGGAGCGCAGCAGCGACGCGGTCGAGGTGCAGGCGCTGGCCGCATGCACCATGGGCGACGTGGACAAGGCCCGGCGCTTGCTCCCCCACGTGAGCAAGAAGGCCCGACCCACGCTGATCGAGGACTGCCGTGCGGTCGGCGCAGAGCTCGAGGGCAAGTAGGCGGCTCCCGACGCTCACTCCCAGCACGTGAGCCACACGACCAGCCGCGCGCGATCGTCCTCCGTCACGCCCCCCACGGGCGGCATGGTGGCCTCCGATCCGTCGGGAGGAGCCGTGCGTGCGAGAATCCGGTCCGCGTAGGCCTCGGCGCCCTCCCGCGTGTCGAACACGACCTCCACGGGGGCTCCTCGTCGGCGCTCGTCGGTGACCGCCGCGCCGTGGCAGCCATCACAGTAGGTGGCCAGGAACCCCCGCCCAAAGGTGTCGTAGGTGAGGACCGACTGCTCGTCGCAAGGCGCGAGCTCACCGTCCGATTCACTTTCACTCGGCTCGTCCCCGGATTCCTCGTCGCATCCGCTCGCCAGCCCCGTGAAGAGGACGGCCCCGGCCACGAACGCGACCCACGCCCTCCTCGGCCTCATGCAAGGAGCCCCGCGATCGGCTCGACCTCGCCCCGCAGGACCTCGCCCGGATCGATCCCCCCCAGCACCAACAAGCTCGCGCCCAGGGCTTCGGCCGAGATTCCGGGCTGCGAGGGATCGGGACCACCATCCGAGCCGACCCCGATTCCCGTATAGAGCGACGTGAACCCCCCAAAGGACCGGCCCCCCACGATTCCCGGTCCCATCACCATCATCGACGTGAAGGGCCAGTGATCGCGCCCGCCCGTGCCATTGAAGGCAGGGGTGCGGGCCATCTCGGAGGTGACCACCACCACGGTGTCTTGGGCCAGGGGCTGGCCTCCGGGGCCGAGCGTCTCGGCCAGCGTCACGAGCAGCTCGTCGAGGTCCCCAAAGAACCCCTCGAACAGCCCGGTCTGCAGGCGGTTGTCGTCGTGCGTGTCCCACGAGAACCCCGTGCCCACGGTGGCGCAGCGACACACGCCCGACGCCAACGCCGAGACCGCCGTCTGCAGCCTGCCGCGAAAGTCCTCGCCGCTGACCAGGCGGAGCTGAAGGCCCGCATCCGACAGCGAGCGGGCGCGGGCCAGCGCCTCGCGGTAGTCCGACAGCATGGGCGCCTGGGGAGCCACGCTGGCCCGTGCGGCCCCGCGCGCATGGAGGAAGCGATCGACGACCCGCGACGAGGGGGCGGGAGGCAGGGGCAGCGGCGCCTCCGACCGCAGCAGGATCGAGCCATCGATGGTGGGCTGGAGCAGCCCCTCGGCGTGGCTCACGAACACCGCGTAGGGCCCAGGAAAGGAGGGTCCGCTGACCACGAGGTGCGGCAGCGGGTTGTCGTCGCGCTGCGCCTGGCCGAGCAGCGTCGCCCAGTCGGGACGCTCCTCCGAGGTCGAGCCGGTCAACGCCACCAGCTGGCAGGTCTCGTGGTTGACGCTGCGGGTGGAGACCCCGTTCAGCAGGGCCACGTCACCGTGACGCCGCTCGAAGAACCCGCGCGTGAGCGGCCGCTGGGGGTGATCGACCAGTGACAAGCCTCCGATCGTCCAGGGCTCGGCGTCGGGCTCGAGCTCGATCTCGGCCGAGTCGAACATCGGCGCAAACACGCACAGCGGATCCCAGCCGCCCTCGGCGTTGATGAACAGGAACCGACAGCGAGCGTCGCCACGATCGGCCAGCACCGCCGGAGTGGCAGCCAGCACCGCCGTGGAGGCAGCCAGGGATCCGATCAAGCTCCTTCGCGTCAGCATGTGCAATCGACCGTGGAAGGGTTGGAGGGTGGGAGGTTCAGTAGAGCAGGTGATCGGGATCCGCGAGCGTGGCCGTCACCACCGCGATCCAGGCCTCGTGAGGTCCCGACAGCGCCGCGACGTCGTCCCAGACCCCGGCCAGCGCCTCGATCTCGGCGTCGTCCGAGGACCGCGCGCGGCTGCGAACGAGCCGCACGAGCCCGACCAGCTGCGCCCGCGTGGGCGCGGCATCGAGATCCCGGTCGGCCAGGAACGCATGCAGCGTGCCGCCGCCATCGCGGCCTTCGAGCACGGCGGTCACCGCATGGATCGCCCCGGCCTCGGCCAGGCGACGCTGGACCAGCACCGCGCCGGTCGACACGTTGGTGGTGTCCCCTCGATCCGAGCCCCCCGCCAGCGAGCGCAGCGCGAGATCGAGGCTGGTGGCCGACCGACCGACGAAGCGCATCTCGTAGCCGGTCAGGTGGGTCAGCGAGCGGCCGAGCACGCCGACCGGCGCGACCTTCTCGTAGACCGGGGCCGGCTCGCCGCCGAAGCGAGGCGACCACGCCTCGCCCCGATAGCTCGGGTCCTCGAGGATCGAGCGCACCAGGGCCTGCAGGGTGAGCCCACCGCTCAGGAACGCCTCGCGGTGCACCGCCAGCGCCCCTTCGTCCTCGAGCCGCGCCTTGCGGCCCAGCATGCCCTCGTAGACCCGTCGCACCGCGCACCCGACGAAGCGCTCGTCCTCGGCGACGTGCTCGGCCAGATCCACCAGGCGTTCGCCGGGCCGGCCGAAGTAGGCGGGCCGGGCATCCGTGTGGATCTGCCAGGCCCGCTCCTGCTCCACCACGTAGTGGGGCTGTGGCCGCTCCGCCTCGGGATAGACGTAGCCCCAGAGGTAGCTCGCGAGCGGATCGAGCGTGGAGTGGCAGCCCTGGCACGCGGCGTTGGTCGCAATGGCGTGGCGGATCGACTCCGAGTCGGTGAGGTCGAGATCCGAGGGGAAGTCGATCGGACGGTCGAGGTACGACTGGCACAAGAGCGCCTGCGACAGCGCGTTGGCCCGCCCTCGATTAGCGTTCTCCACCGTGGACGAGTGGCGCCAGAACAAGGAGTTCATGCCGAGCACCCCGGCCTCGGGTCGGCCGTCGACGTAGCGCGCCGCCACCACCCCGGGCGGCAGCCGCAGTGAGGGCTCGGGCTCGACCTCCTCGAGCGGCCACAGCGGCAAGAGCGAGGGATCGACATAGGTCACCGGCGAGCGCAGCAGCTCGGTCAGCGGCCGATCATTGAGCGCGATCACGGCCAGCAGCTCGAGGGGCTCCTCGCCGATCGCGGCGTAGAGGGCCATCTGCTCGTCCACCTCGTACTCCTCGTCGACCAGGGAATCGAACGGCGGATAGAAGTCGGTCCGGGTGCGAAACGCTCCCGCGAACACGTCCTTCATGCGCTCGCCGAAGGCGGGATCGTCCACGAACCCCGCGACGAGCTCCCCCACGCGCTCGGGGTCGTCGCGCACCGCGTCCAGCTCGTCCGCGGACGGCCGGACCCCGCGTAGATCGAGGCTCGCCCGCACGAGCAGCTCGGTGGGCGCAAGGCCCGTGCGCGCATCGACGCCCTCGGCGTCACGCTCCGAGCAGCCCGCGGCAACGAGCCAGGCGCACGCCACGAGCCCGCGTCCCCGCCCGATCGCGTCCATCACCACGGGAACTCCTCCCAGGCCAGCAGCGCCTCCATGTCGGATCGCTCCACGCACAGATCCCCGAGCAGCTCGCCGGCCACCACGTAGGTCCCGCAGCCGTCGCACAGATCTGGTTCGAACACGGGCTCCTCGTCGCCTTCGAACGTGGACGCATCGAACACCACGTCGTGCCAGTAGCCCACGTCGTCGCGCACCGAGATCGTGCCCCCCGGCTCGACCCCGCACGCCTGCGGGACCAGCAGCAGCTCCGAGAACTGGAACGCCTGCGCGGGGCTCACGAGCTCGCCGCCCAGCGATCCCTGCCCGCCGAGCACCTGGTAGCCGCCGCCCGCGTAGCTATAGAGGCCCCCCTGCGCGAACGAGCGCCCGTCGAGCAGCGCAGAGCCGGCGGCGGTGGTCTGGTCGGCCGCGAGGCGACCGTTGATCTCGAAGTAGCTGTCGTTGCCGTCGGGCGAGCTCCCGCGCTCGTGGTACACGTAGCCCGACAGCTCGAGCCAGCGCCCATCGCTCGTGTCCATGCGCATCGCTCCGCCTTCGGACGACAGCGTGACGCCCTCCACCACGCGATCGCCGTCGACGAACCCGAACCTCTCGAAGCGCCCTCCACCACGCAGCGCGAGCCCGGTGCTGGTGACGCAGCCCTCGGTGTACCAGGTGATGACCGAGCCTTCTCCTTCGCTGACCGCGAGCTGCTCCTCGGGGCAGCCGTCCTCGAGCACCATCATGGTCTCGAAGGCATCGGTCACCTCGTCGGGCTGCAGCGCCACGAAGGCCTGCAACCCCGCCATCGCGGACGCACGCACCTCGTCGGGACCGAGCCCCGGAGGCTCGGCCTCGGGATCGTCACCGTCGTCGGCATAGGGGGAGGGCCGCTCGCCTTCGTCGGCCCCCTCCTCCGCGTCACCGCCTGCGTCGCAGGCCATCGCCATGGCAACCGCGAGCACCACCCGCCGAGCCGAACACATCGACGGGATGATAGCGGATGGTGTCGCGTCCGGGTGGACGATCGGAGTGAAACTCGTGTCCTCGTCCACTCGCCCGTGATCTCGATCGCCATCGATTGGCCACTCGGACACCGAGCGGAATCACGCCCTGCAGTCCCGACTACGCCGTGCGACGAGCACCGCTGGCCGATGGATCGGACTCTTGCACGTCGGCCGCGGCCTCGTCTTCGGGCTCGTCCGCCGTGCTGGCGCCCGTCTCGAGCTCGAACAACACGGCGAGCGCCTCCGCCAGCATGACCCCGTCGAAGCCATCCACCCCCTCGGCCGAGGCCCGCCGCAGGTTGGCCATGGGCTTGTGCAGGAGTTTCTGGACGATCTGTCGACCGAGCTGCTCCACCAGCTGCTGCTGCGCCGGGGTCAGCGTGCCGAGCTTGGGCATCACGCGCGCGAGCTCGGCCTCGGCGACCCCGCGCCCGTGTGCCTGCAGCTGGCCCATCAAGGGGCCGATCGCGCGCGAGCGCAGCCACTGGCCGAACGTCGCCACCTCCTGCTCCACCAGCGCATCGGCCTTGTCGGCCTCGCCGCGGCGGCTGCGAAGGTTGTCGTTGACGATGCCCTGCAGGTCGTCGACGTTGTAGAGGAACACGTCGTCGAGGCGCGTCACGTCCACGTCCACGTCGCGTGGCACCGCGATGTCGACCAGGAACAGCGGCCGATGACGTCGTGATCGCATCACCGGCTTGAGCATCCTGCGGTTGATCACCGGGTCGTGCGCCGCGGTGCTCGCGATCACGATGTCGACCCTGCGCAGCTGGGGCTCGAGTCGGTCCCACGGCTCGTAGCGCCCCTCGACCTTGGCCGCCAGCCCCTGCCCTCGCTCACGCGAGCGGTTGACGACCACGATCTCGGCGGCCCCGGCCGCCTGCAGGTGCAGCGCGGCCTGCTCGGCCATCTCGCCGGCGCCGAGCACCGCGACCGAGGTGCCGGCCAGGTCTCCGAAGATGCTCCGCGCCAGATCCACCGCGACCGACGGCACGCTCGCGCCACCCCGCGCGACGTCGGTCTCGTTGCGCACTCGCTTGGCACACTTGAACGCCAGGCTCATGCAGCGATCGAGCACCGGTCCCACGGCGCCATCCTCCCGCGCGCGCGAGAACGCGGCCTTGACCTGCCCCAGGATCTGCGGCTCGCCGACCACCAGGCTCTCGAGGCTCGCGGCCACGCGGAAGATGTGGCGCGCCGCATCGACGTGCGCGCGGGCAAAGAAGTGCTCCTGGAGGTGTCGCGGATCGAGCGAGCGCAGCGAGGCCAGGATCTCCAGCACGCCGCGCGCGAGCTCGGCCTTGGGCGCCACCCCGTAGATCTCGACCCGATTGCAGGTCGAGACGATCATCGCCTCGGGCAGCCCCGCGCGCTCCCGCAGCGCCCGCAGCAGCCCCGTGAGCTGATCGTCGTCGACGGCCAGCCGCTCGCGCAGCTCGACCGGTGCGCCCTTGTGGTTGATGCCCACGGCGAACAGCTCGGAGCTCACGAGCGCACCCCGTAGGAAACGACGATGAGGACGATGGCCAGGAACGCCACCAGGGTGAGCCACGCCGAGCGTCGCCCGCGGGTCCCCCAGATCGCGCGCGACACCAGCAGCGCCACCGAGGCGACCCAGGCCACCACCGCGGCCGCGACCTCGAACATGCGCCCACGCATCAGCTGCAGCCCGCCTTCTTCCACCATCCACAGCACGCCCGTCACCATGGCCAGCGTGAAGACCGGCGTGACCACCAGCACCAGGCGATGGTGCAGGCGATCGAGCCCCTGCAGGCTCAGGCCTCCGCCTCCCGGACGAAACTGCTTGCTCCGCAGCCTGCGCTCCATCCCCAGATAGAGCCCCGCGACGCCCGCGGCCAGCGTGAACCCGGCCAGGCCGGCCGAGGCAAACGCCACGTGGGCGCTGCCCACGTCCTTGCCCCCGGGGACGGTCCCCGCGGTTCCCACCACGTCGCTGAACATCACGCCGAGCGCCAGGCCCACCAGCCCCAGCGGAGCGAGCACCGGGCCCAGCGCATCGAGCCCCTTGCCCGGCCGGGCCAGCGCGAGATAGCCACCGACCGCGATCAGGGTGCCGAAGCTCGTGGCCAGGTAGATGTTCTTGAGCGGGTGATCCCCGTGCACGCACTGCGCCCCGATCGCGAACACGTGCAGCGCCGCGGCCACGGCCAGCAGCAAGCGTGCGTAGCGAAACGGCCCGCTGTCGTCCTCACCCTCGCGCTCGGTGGCTCGGCTGCCGTAGGCAAAGGTCGCCGCGCCATACGCCACCGCGGCCAGGATGAACAAGATCAGCATCGCCCGTGGACCAGAGCATGCCCGATCACGGACGGTCTGCGCACCCTCGCCGTGGCCCCGGCGCGCGCGGACGCACCTAGCCCGCCATCAGGGCCAGGGCTCCCTGAAGCCGCGCCCACGCCGCCCCATCCATCAGGGTCTCGGTCCCGTCGGGTCCCACGGGCACCGCGATGAAGCCCGGCATGACCGTGTAGGCGAGCTCACCGAGCACCACCGAGGTGTCGAAGTGCTCGGCCCCCATCTGGGCCAGCTCTTGCGAGCTCTTGACGCAGCCCACCACCTGGTAGGGATCGGGCTCGTCACCATCCACCTTCTCGAAGTACACGGCGGGATTGATGAACAGCGACGTGGGAGTCCCCACCGCCGACATGCGCAGCAGGTCGCCGTCGAGCGAGATGATGCCGTCGGCGAGCCACTGATCGACGAGGGACTGGGCGACGAAGATGCGTGGCATGACGGGCCGAGGGTCCAACCTAGAAACGGAAGCTCAACCCGGCGCCCTGGGTCTCGCGGGTGAGGATGGGGCCGACGCGCACATCGGAGATGGCCTTGATCGACTTCTCCTCCTTGATGAAGCGCTTCGCATCGGTGCGATCCTGGTAGATGATGATGCCCAGCACGCCGCCGAGCAGCACCGTGGTTCCCAGGAGCACGTCGCCCACGATCGCGCGGCGCCGCACGATCGCCCCGGTGCGGCTGACCTCGGTGGCCAGCGCGTCGTAGGACTGGTCGCCGTTGGTGGCCAGGTTGGGGTCGCGCCGCGGATCGCCGCCCACCGCCGTGTTGTAGGCGTCGAGGGCATCGACGGCGTCGCCGTAGGGGCCACGACCCACCAGCGCCATCGTGTACATGGCGGCGGCCCCGAGGGCCGCGCCGGAGGTCAGGCCCAGGGCCACCCACGCCCGCGGCTGCCAATACCCCCAAAACGGCCCTCGCTTGCACGCGGGGCGTAGATCTCGCGGCTCATCCTTGGACTCGCGCTTCTTGCGGGGCTCGTTGCGACAAAACGTCTCGAAGTCTTCCTTGAGGTCGGCCTGGATCTTGTCGGTGTCGATCACCTGATCCTGCTGGGATGCCGCAGCAGCGGCTTCCGCCGCCGCGATCGCTTCCTTCTCGGCCGCGATCTCCTCGGGGGTCTTCTCGGGCTCGTCGAGCGCCGCAATGGCCGCGAGTTCCTCTTCGGTGGCGGGCGGCGGCGGGGTCATGTGCTCCTGCAGCGCGGTCACCAGCGCCTGCGGCAGCACGATCGGCAGGATGAGATCACCCTCGTTGAACCGGGTGTCGAACGTGGCGACGCGCTGGCCCTTGGTGACGTCGAACATCACCAGCGAGACGTCGTTGCCCTCGCCGACGCGACCGAACAGGATGAAGTCGGCCGCGGTCTTGGGGTTGGCGTTCAGCCACTTGCCCAGCGCGGCCAGGCACTCGTCGCTGTCGCTCGCGCCCTTGCACTTGACCTTCTTGGTCGCCTCGCCGAGCTCGAGCGCGATCCCACGCACGGTGAAGCCCGCCTCCTCGAGGGACGGCTGGAGCGTGGCGCGTAGCTCCGACGCGGCCGGGGACCCGGTAAAGCGCAGGACGCCGATGGTACGACCGTCGGTCGCGGGCTCGGCCGGCGGCTTGGCGGGCGCCGCCAGCAGCACCGAGCCCGAGGAGAACACGGGCGCGGCCGCAAATGCGGTGGAGGGCGCCGCGAGGATCGGCAGTGAGGCGGCGAGCGACGCGGCGGCGAGCAAGCTGGACGCGCGGTGGAAAGAGGAAGCGGTCATCGCGTTGGAGGCCTTGGTTTGGGCGAAGACGGTTTGGGCGAAGACGGGTGGGTGGGGACGGTGCGGGTGACTCGAAACCGGAGGGGAGCCAAGGCTTGGGGAGCCACCCGGATGCATGGGCGTCCGGCGCGCGAGCGGCGGCATCATAAACGCCCTCCGCCATGGCGCTCAAGCGTGGGATCGGGGTCCGGCCGGGGCCGGCCCACGAATGCGCTGGCCACCCCCGCCCCGATCACGATCATCAGCCCCGCCACCGTGCACAGGGTCACGAACGGGTGCGCCGGCAGGGGCTCGACGGCGGCCCACACCAAGGCGGCCCCCAGGGCGGTCCAGCCAAGGTGCGGCAGCCACCCCAGCCTCACGGCCCTCCCCATGGCCCCCGCCCCCTTGGACGAGGGGGCCCGTGTCGCCAGCCTCGACAGCCCGCTGCCCAGGACCAGAGCCATGCCGACCATTCCGGGCACCAACGCCGCGGCCCCGGCCGTCTTACGCGAAACGACCAGGCCCGCAGCGATCGCCACCACGCACCCCAGCGACGCGAGATCGAGGACCGGGGTGCGCCCGTGCGGGCCGAGCCGAGACCGGGCGGCCACGCCGGCTGCCCCCGTGGCCAGTGCCCCTCCCAGCAGCAACGCGACCAGCGACGACGCCACCGCCCCTTCCACCTCGAAGATCGTCAGTCCGTGGCGCTCGCCGATCGCCTCGGCCAGGCCGCGCACGAAGGGCACCAGCTCGAGCCCGTCCGCGCCGGACCACGGCAGTGCCCAGCGAAGCGCGGGCAAGGCGGTGGCCAGGATCAACGTGCCCACGACCACCACGACCGCCGGAACGGCAACCCCCCGACCGGCCTGGGCCGCCCCGGCCTCGCCCGCGCGGAGCTCGAGTCCGAACAGCGGCAGCGCGCCCAGGGCCAGGGCGGGCAGCCACGCCGCGAGTTGGAAGCCTCCTTCCCACGAAGGCCGGACCGGCCATGCGCCCACCGCCAGGTCGCCGACGCCCGAGACCACGCCGAGCACCAGGGCCGCCACCGCCAGGCCGCCCATCGCGCCCCCGATGCCCCGCACGCCTCGACCGAACGACGCGAGCGGGCGCAACAGCACCATCGCGGCCACGAGACCCAGCACCATCCACGCCCAGATCCGGGTCTCTCGCTCGATCACTCGACGCCCCTCGACGTCGTCACCGCGCGTCCAGCCCCACAGGGCATGCAGCCCCCCGCGATCCTGACCGCGGCCCTCGGAGTAGCCGGACCAGCGTCCGGTGACCCCGAGGCCCGCGCTGGCCTCCGATGCGTACTTGTCGGCACACATCCGGCTCATCACCGTCTCGCCCTGGGGCCCGCGAGGATCGATCCGACGCCCGGGGCACACGAATTCCACGCGGCTGCCTCGGCCAAAGGATCCCGAGCGCACCACGAAGCGAGGCTGCGTCGCTTCGTTGGGCGCTCGATCGAGCCGCTCGTGCACGGCCGGAGTCACCACCGCCTCGACCTCGGCGTCGAGCAGCGCGCGACGAATCCGGGCCGGGCCGTCGGGGTGGACGCGGTCGGCCGCCGAGGCCAGCGCCCGATCGATGGCATCGGCCAGCGCTCGGGGGCCATATCCCCGTCCGCCATCGGGCTCCACGTAGTCGTTGATGGGCAGATCGATGGGTCCCTGCCCATCGACGAGGATCGCCGTGGTCTGGAACGGGTGGATCCCCAAGATCGCGCCGCTGTGCGCCCAGCCGTGCGCATGGGGACCCTCCGCCTCGAAACGCGTTCCCATCACCCCTGCGATCGGGATCGTGGCCGTCAATGCCACGAGCACCACCGGCCTCGCGCGCTGCGGCAGCCAGCGCACCAGCACCGACCATGCGAGCCCCGCCACGATCGCGGCCCCGGCCCCCCACAGCGCCGCGGGAACCTCGACCATCAGCGAGCCGGCCGCGCGTGCGAGCACGGTCGCCAGCACCGCCACCGAGGCGAGCGCCGTCCCCAGGAGCGCCGTCCGAGCCACGGGGTTCCCCATCCCGAGGCCCGGCCGCACCCGAGCCGACGCGAGCCGGACGAGCCGACGCTCACCCACCACCACCATCACCAGGGCCAGGGTCAGCGGCCACACCAGCCCCCGATGGGGTGGCATCACGACCCCGCTGACCAACACCAGGCAAAGGGGTCCCGCGAGCGTTCCCAGCCATGTGTCCCCGAGCGCCGACGGCGACCCCGACTCGGCTCGGACGGCCTCCGGCGCGGGCTCGGAGGCAGTCGGGTCGGTCGAGGGCTCGGCCACGCCCCGGCTTCCTATCACAACTTCCCCGCCACTTCCCCGCCACGACTCCGCCACTCCCTCCACTCCCCTCTACTCCTGGTGGGATCGGCCCGGGTGCAGGCCACGGTCGCGGCTGGCCTCGCGGGGAGCAGCGCGGAGTGTTAACGTGACGGGCCCATGTCGGGCTCGAGTCGTCGCCCTGCCTCCGGGGAGCTTCCCCTCCTGCCGCTGCGCAGCATGACCCTGCTGCCAGGGATCGGACAGCCGGTGGAGCTCGGGCGCCACGCGTCGGTCGATGCCATTCGCATGGCTCGCGAGCGCCCGCGCGACGATCCTCGCCATCGGCTGGTGATCGTCGCCACCCAGCGCGAGGAGCTGACCGAGCGCCCGGGCCTCGAGGACCTCTATCCGGTGGGCGTGCTCGCCGAGGTCACCCAGGCGCTCCTGGGCGTGGGCTCGCGCATGACCGCCATCGTGCGAGGCATCGAGCGCGTGCACCTGCTCGAGGTCGATCGCATCCAGACGCCCTCGATCGCCCGCTATCAACGCGCGCACGAGCCCATGGGGGATCCCACCCTGGCCTATGCGCTCGCCGGCACGCTGCAAGACCTGGTCAGGCAGCACGACGGCCTGCTGCCCACCAATGCACAGAGCAAGCAGCGCACGCAGGGGCTGGCCGTCATCAATGCCGAGCGGGCTCCGAGCCGCATCGCCGACCTCTGCGCCACCCACGTGGGGCTCGAGTCCACCGAGCTCGCCGAGCTCCTCCACGAGCTCACGGTGACCGACCGGCTGCGCAAGGTGGTCGAGTTCGTCAGTCATCGCATCCACGTGCTGCAGGTCAAGCGAGACCTCGATCGACACGTGCGCGAGCACCTCTCGCGGCACGAGCAAGAGGCGCTCTTGCGGCACAAGCTGCGGGCGATCCAGAGCGAGCTCGGCGACGACGACGACGATCACGGCCTGTCCGAGCTGGAGATCCGCCTCGAGGAGGCCGATCTGCCCCCCGACGCCCGCACCATCGTCGATCGCGAGCTGGGCCGCCTGCGACGCATGAACCCTCAGAGCGGCGAGGCCACGATCGTGCGCACCTACCTCGAGCTGGTCGCCGACCTGCCGTGGAGCGAGGCCACCGCGACGCCCGACTCGCTCGACATCGAGGCAGCCCGCGCGCTGCTCGAGCGCGAGCACTACGGGCTCGAGAAGGTCAAGCAGCGCATCGTCGAGTACCTGTGCGTGCGCAAGCTGGCGCCCAGGAAGCGGGGGCCCATCCTGTGCCTGGCCGGCCCCCCCGGGGTCGGCAAGACCTCGCTGGGGCGCAGCATTGCGCAGACCCTGGGCCGTGAATTCGTGCGGGTATCGCTGGGCGGCGTGCGAGACGACGCCGAGATCCGAGGACACCGGCGGACCTACGTGGGCGCCCTCCCCGGGCGGCTCATCCAGAGCATGAAGCGCGCCGGCACCAAGAACCCCGTGTTCCTCCTCGACGAGATCGACAAGCTCGGGGGGCCGGACCTCCGCGGCGACCCGGCCGGCGCCTTGCTCGAGGCGCTCGACCCCGAGCAAAACGATGCGTTCGAGGACCACTACCTGGGCACCGCCTTCGATCTCTCGCGGGTGATCTTCGTGTGCACGGCCAACGATCTCCACAAGATCCCGCACGTGCTGCGCGATCGGCTCGAGATCATCGAGCTGGCCGGATACACCGTCGAGGAGAAGATCTCGATCGCGCGCGACTACTTGCTGCCGCGCTCCCTCGAGGATCACGGGCTCGAGACCGCCGCGCTCGAGCTCGACGACGACGTCCTCCTGTCGCTGGCCACCGAGTACACGCGCGAGTCCGGGGTGCGAAACCTGCAGCGCGAGCTCGAGGGACTGCTCCGCGACGTTGCGATGGAGCTCGCACAGGGTCGAGCGCCCCGTCAGCGGCTGGGTCGAGACGACCTGCTGCGCGTCCTCGGCCCGCCCAAGTACCACGACGAGCGCGTCGATCACTCGCCCGCCCCCGGCGTGGTCACCGGGCTCGGATGGACCCCGACGGGCGGACGATTGCTCATCGTCGAAGCCACGCTGACCCAGGGCGAGGGCACGCTTCGGCTCACCGGACGCCTGGGCGAGGTGATGAAGGAGTCGGCCCAGGCCGCGCTGTCCCTCGTGCGCAGCGATGCCCATCGCTACGGGCTCGACCCCAACTTCATCGGCAAGCACGACGTGCACGTGCACGTCCCGGCGGGCGCGGTCCCCAAGGACGGCCCGAGCGCGGGGATCACCCTGACCACCGCCCTCGTGTCCGTGCTCACCGGACGACCGGCGCGGACGGACATCGCCATGACGGGCGAGGTCACGCTCCGGGGCCGAGTGCTCGCGATCGGTGGCGTGCGCGAGAAGGTGCTGGCCGCCCACCGCGCGGGCATCCGGCAGGTGATCCTGCCGCGGCAGAACGCCAAGGACGAGCCGGACATCCCCGAGCGCGTGCGCCAGGACCTTCGGCTGCACTACGTGGACCACGTGGACGACGTGCTCTCGCTGTGCCTGCTCGAGCCCGAGCCAGCGCCCGCACCCGTGGACGCCGACCCCGACGCCGACGCGGCCCAGTGACGACCTGAGCGTCGACACGACCGGGATGAAGTCGGTCCCGATGTCGACCGCGGTGCGGGCCCAGTCGTCGATCGGTGCGTCCCAGATGTAGACCGGGCCCCGCTTGGTCACGCTCTCGGCGCACATTCCGGGGGCACCCGGATCGTGAATGGCAGGCCTGCCGTCATTCTTGTCCGAGACATGCCTCTTCGTACTCGAAGACCCCTGCGGCCTCTAGTTGATCGAGGTACGCGCGCACCCTTGAATATGGGGTTGATGGGGGCACGTCGACCGCGACAAGCCGCGACAAGTCTAGCTCCGAAGAGCACCCCATCTCTCGAAGATGGTCACGCACCTTCGCAACGTTCAGCTCGTCCGCAAACCAGAGTCGAATCGTGCTGTGCCCCGAGGCAGCGTTCAGCCCTGCGTATCGCAACGCTCCGTCTTGATCAGCCTGGGCAGAGATGATGTCGTTGTATGCCACATTTCTCGCATAGAACGGTATGTTGTCCAGTTGATAGCCGTTCGGAACTGGAATGGCCCAGAGACTCTCGAACTCAACTTGCCCGCCCTCGTTTTCCACTTCGAAGAGCACCTTCACATGTTTGGAGCGTCCTGGTTCAGTCATAGCTTGTCGCTCTTGTCTAGGTTGCAATCGCGGCAGAGGACTTGGCCGTTCGACGGAGATCCATCCCCACCCTTACTCTTCGGGATGATATGATCGCGTTGGCGTTCGTTCCCTGGCGGACGGACACCACGCTGAGACCTCTGTCCCGGCACGACCTGCGTTCCGCAATTCTCGCAGAGGTTCACACCTCCATTCCGCTGGGCATTCGCCGTATCGATCTCGGCCTTCCCCTTTCGAGTGAAAGGCTTGCCTGCCCTTGGTCCGCCAGCGGTTCTCGCAGCCTTCTGCACATCCCCGGCCGCGTCCGCGACGTCTCCGACCGCATCGACGGCATCGCCGAGCCGCTTGCCTGCCTTGCCGCCGGGGATGAGGCTGAGCAGTCCCTCCGCCCCGGAGGACATGAGCACGTCGAATGCACTCTCGCCATTGTCGAGCCGCTGCACCGCAGCGTACACCGTCTTGAGCGTCGACACGACGGGGATGAAGTCGGTCCCGATGTCCGCCGCGGTGCGGGCCCAGTCGTCGATCGGGGCGTCCCAGATGTAGACCGGGCCCCGCTTGGTCACGCTGCCCGAGCACGCGGCGATCTCGGCGCACATGTCCGGGGTCACCCGGATCGTGAACTCCGACGTGCCGCCGGGCTGGCCGGAGTCGTCGCGGCGGCGGGTGTCGCCGGCCGTGTGCGGGTTGTGGCTCGGGCCGCCCTGGCCGATCCCGTTGTACGCGTCGAACATCGCCACGGCGCGGTTCCACGAGTCCAGCGCGGAACTCGGGGAGTTGGGATCGGGGACGACGATCGGGCGGTAGCAGTGGGTCTCGCTGTCGCACAGTCGCGGCAGCGCCCGCACGTCGTCGTCCGAGCTGCCGAAGCTCCCGGTGTAGCCCGTGGGATCGGTCGCGACCAGCGGCCGGTTGTGCACGTAGCTCCAGCGGTTGTACGCCTGACCGTCGAGCGGCGAGACCACCAGCGGGTCGGGCAAGAAGAACCTCCCGGACGGGTGGGATGGCAGGCTTGCTACGCGTCCAGTTCACGCAAGACATCGAGGAACCACGCCTCCAACGATGAAGCGATTGGCTCGGGGACTTGGTCCGGCCCAGCCTCGTGATCCCAAAGCACGATACCGGACATCCTCGCGTTTGCGGAGAATGCGCAGTATAGATTTCCGCCGCCATCGTTCAGGACTGGGACGAGATGTTTGGGCAGTGGACAGCCTGTCTCGGTGCGCTCGCTGGTTGTCACTTGCACGATGTCCAGGTAGCTCGGAATCCCACGGCCTAGGCCGAAGAACTCGAGATGACCAACTTCCACGTGCCCGAACCGCCTCAGATACTCCCTCACGTCGGGTGGAAAGGCCACCTCGAGCTGGGCCTCGGCGAGGTCGATCGCCTCATCGAGAGCACCCTCGCCGACTGCCACATCATTCCGCGCCTTGAGGGCGCGATTCATTTCATCGAGCGCCATCGCAATCTCCATCACGGTAAATTTGGGTGGTTCTTCTTGTAGTTGGGGCCGAGACGGTGCTCTGTCCGCATCATCGGAGCGAGGTTGTCGAAGCTGTTCGTTCCGCCCTCAGCCAGCGGCGTTCGGTGGTGAAGCTCCATCGGGTGCCCATCGGCGCCGATTGGAGCCTTTCCCTGCTTCATGCGAGCGAGAGCATCAGCGGACCACGCTCCCGGGTTTCTCCCGGCTTCGTCCTTCCAGAACTGTGGCTTGACCTTGTTGAACTCGGAACGGGCAGCTTTCAGTGCGTCTCCGCTGACCCGACCGGTCCTCCCTGCGGCCTTCCGCACGCCGCCCGCTGCGTCTGCGACGTCGGCGACCGCATCGACGGCATCGCCGAGCCGCTTGCCTGCCTTGCCGCCGGGGATGAGGCCGAGTAGCCCCTCCGCCCCGGAGGACATGAGCACGTCGAGAGTGTCCTCGCCATTGTCGAGCCGCTGGACCGCATCGTACACCGACTTGAGCGTCGACACGACCGGGATGAAGTCGGTCCCGATGTCGACCGCGGTGCGGGCCCAGTCGTCGATCGGGGCGTCCCAGATGTAGACCGGGCCCCGCTTGGTCACGCCGCCCGAGCACGCGGCGATCTCGGCGCATATGTCCGGGGTCACCCGGATCGTGAACTCCGGCGTACCGCCGGGCTGTCCGGCGTCGCTGCCGTGACGCGTGTGGCCGGCCGTG
>NZ_JAOVZF010000135.1 GCF_026337845.1 Paraliomyxa miuraensis
TCGTGAACAACCCGCCCCCAGGGTGGGCCATGGTCGTGAACAAACCCCGGCTACGGGTGGGTCATGATCGTGAACAACGACAGCCGGAACTGACGACGTGCCCGATCTGCGTACCGTGAAGGCGCAAAGCTGCTGGGAACGAAGCCCAAGCACATCGACCAACTGCTCGAGAAGATCCTCGAGGCGCAGGGGTTCGACCGCTACGTCGAGGAGCTGTGCGAGGGTTTCTACAAGACGGGTGGGCGGCCGAGCATCCCGCCGGTGACGCGAGAGGCACCGGGTCGTGGAGCGCACATTGCGCATCGCCCTGATGCGATCTCATCGTGCCACGAGCTCGGCAACCGGGTCTTGCGGCTTTTCTTGGCGGACCGGTGATCCAGGTCGGGGGCAGCGGGCACTAGAGATGACACGAGCACGGAATCCCATGCCGCCAGGCTCGTGAGCGTGGTGGCCAGGCCTCGGGTCATTCGGTCCGCGGCAGCCGTGTCGAACCCAACCAACGGACGTTCGTCCGATCCCACTCCATTGCCGCTCAGACCGCGACGGAGCACGGCCGGGCGCGATGGAAGAACAGTCGAGTAGTCATGAATCAGCAAGAGCGCATCTCCAATTTCACCCTCGAGGCCCTGGGCGCGGTCACCTGCATCGCGCTGCTGTCGGCGTGTGATCCCGCGATCGAGCCCGAGTCCGAGCGCGCGGAGCAGATCACCGAGGCCAACTGGGTCGATCTCGACGCCCCGATCGCCAGCCCGGATCACGTCGAAGAGTCTGCGCCCGTCATCGCCGAGCTCGCGGTGGGGGACGGCAAGATCATCTTCTACGACGAGACCTCCGTGCGAGATGGCGTCGAGGACGTCGTGGTGGGCATGGGCTTCATCGGCGAATCCACGCTGGGAGCCGTCGTGGCCTTCGATGAGCAAGAGGCCACGCCGCTCGAGATCTTCCTCGCCGTCGCTCCCGAGGCAGAGGTACCCGAAGTGCTCGAGAAGGAGCACGACCTACAGGTCGAGGCAGGCCGCGCCGAGCCGCAGCCCCGCGACTCCCTGGACCTGCGGGTCACCCGGGAGAGCTATCAGAAGAGCTGCCCGAGTTGGCAGACGTGGATGTCCGAGATCTGGCCGTCCACGTACACGTGGTCGGAGTGGACGTCGGGCTACATGCCCTCCGGCCAGTCGGAGGCCTCGGGCGCCTACTGGGCAGTCGCACTCTATTTCTACACCGACTACAGCTCCGCACGGGCCCTGGGCGGCTGCAACCATGGGCTCAACGTGGGGCCCAACGGCAAGTTCCAGGTCCACTATCGGGTCAATGCCAACGATTCGTGGCACCAGGTCGCGTATTACGACCTTTCCCTGAACGAAGGGTACTACTACCGCTCGAGCGGCTCGACGCGACAGTACCGTGGCTGGGTCTATCACCCGGGGGGTGAGTCCACGAACTGGTACATCAACGCCGCGTGGTAGCGTGACGCGCTGAGACGAGCTGCCCGCGGAGCTCCGCGGGCAGCCAACCCTGGGGGCAAGCTCTAGCAATTGCAATGTTGCCATCCCGAGATCGAGCGTGGCGAGCCGGGCGGACCGTGCGGCGGGCCGAGCCCGATCGTCGTGCGGAAGCGTGGGCTCGTCATCGCCGCCTGGACGGCACCGGCCGCGAGCCCTGACCGCGACCGCTTGCCGCGGCCGCTGGGTGGGGGCGCTCAGTGATAATAATAGTAGGTGCTGATGTCGACCGAGGGTCGTGCTCGCGAGAAGGCCTCGACCTCGGCGGGGAGCACCTGCGAGGTGCTCATGTAGATGGTCTTGAGCCGGGGGAGCTCGCGGAGCGGCGCGATGGTCTGGACGTCGGTGGACGAGAGGTCGAGCGTCTCCAGGCTCGTGATGCTTCGCAGGGGCTCGAGCGACTCTACGAGGCTTCCCATCAGTTTCAGCTCGCGGAGGGCCGGGAGCTCGGCCAGGGGCTGCAGGTCGGCCACCTCGGTGTAGCGGATATCGAGCACCGCGAGCCTCGACAAGCCCGCCAGGGGCCGCAGGTCGGCCACCTTGGTGCTGCTCAGGCGGAGCTCCTCGAGCTCCGGCAGCTCGGCCAGCGGCGCGAGGTCGGCGATGGGCGTCTCGCTCACGTCCAGCAGCTCGATGCGAAGGCCCGCGACCGAGGCGAGCGACTCGATGGGAGTCTCGTTGAGGTACAGGTCTTCGAGCTCGGGCAGGCCCTTCAGCACGGCGACGTCGCGGACCCTCGTGCCGCGGAGATCGACGGCCAGCAGCTCGCGTAGGCCCAGCAGCACGTCGACCACCTCGACCTCGGGATCGTGGCACTCGACGACGATCTCCTCCCGCGGCCACCTGCAGCCGCAGAACTCGATCGGCTGGTCGTCGGCGACGGTCGGGCGGTCGGCCGCGCCAGGGGCAGGGGGTGGTGGCACGAGGGGAGGCTCCGCCACCTCGGCCCGGGGCGACCGTGGCCCGCACGCGACGATGGAGAGCACGAGTGCGAGCCGACCGACCTTTCGCATGCGTCGCATGGTAGGCGACGGGGCACCCGACCGGAAAGTCCAGTGCGGGGGCTATGAGGCGCGCATCGAGCCGCTCGAGGCTGCGGGCCCCGAGCAGCGGTGCCGTGACGGCCGGATGAGCGGCGACGCACGACGATGATGCCGAGGTGCTCGCGGCACGCGTCGTCGATGACGCTCCGCGTTCAGGT
This sequence comes from Paraliomyxa miuraensis, assembly GCF_026337845.1. Classification (GTDB taxonomy): domain Bacteria; phylum Myxococcota_A; class Polyangia; order Nannocystales; family Nannocystaceae; genus Paraliomyxa; species Paraliomyxa miuraensis. The sequence continues at coordinate 2,701 of NZ_JAOVZF010000135.1, forward strand.
CTCGGCAACGGCGCCAGCACCGGGAGACGACTTGCCGCTGTAGAATACCGCAAGCCTGAATACCGCCCAGAGGACGCCCGTTGCGGCAGTCGCAACCAGCAGCAAGACGAAGTCGGGCTGGTAGAGAGACAACGTCCTCAAGGGAACGCCGAAGAGCTGCGGGATGAGATATGTGGCCGTCCACGCCAGCGCGAGCGTCGTGAACAGCGGAAACCATAGACTGAAAGCACCAGATGCTCCGGACTTGGCGCGCAGCCCGGCCCGGTGAAGCCCCGCCCAAACGATGCCGATCACGAAGATCACGGGCAGGAGCGCAAACATGAGGAACAAGGACCTTGGGCCCCAGCTGCTTTCGCCGCTGTGGTCATCGCGGCCGAGGGCTCTGGCGACGATGCCACCGAAGAGTCCGTTGTTCTCTCCAAATCCAAGTCCGCTGTTCGCATTGACGAGGACGACGACGCCTCTTCTTTCCGTCGGCGACAGGACCGCAAGCGTCTCGACCCCGGGCGTGAGGCCTGAATGGTAGAAGGTGCCGTCATTGGCGTCGATGGACCAGCCAAAGCCATAAAGGGGAGATGCGGCGCTGGCCGGGCGCAACATGGCGGCCTTGCTCTCTGCGCTGATGACGTCGTCCTGCCCATTCATCATGACCGCCAGATACAACGCCAGGTCCGAGGCGGTGGCGACGACACCGCCCGCCGGCCCACCAGCGCGACTTGTGCTGTTGTCCCCAAGCGGGCGCTTCGAACCGAACCAGGGCTGATGCCCGACCGCCATTGCGTCGTGACTCTCTCCGACGGCCACGAAGCTCTCGTCCATTCCGATTGGTTCGAGAATCTCGGCTTCCATGTGGCTCGCGAAATCCTGGCCGCTCACTGCTTCGATGACAGCGCCCAAGATCAGGTAGTTCGCGTTCGAGTATTGCCAGCGGGCGCCAGGGGCGTAGCGCGGAGACCATTGGGCGATGCGCTCGACCTGGCGCTCGAGGTCATCCCCGCTCCGGGGCCCGTCGATGTGGGTGTCGTTGCCCTGCCAGGTCGAAAAACCGCTGGTGTGGCTGAGCAATTGCCGGATGGTCGTGGCGCCGGAGGGGCGGTCCTTGAAGACATCGAGATAGCGCGACACTTCGGCGTCGAGATCGACTCTTCCCGATTCGACCAGCTTCATCACCGCCATGGCGGTGAAGCTCTTGGTGATGGAGCCAATCAGGAACGGCGTATCGGGCGTCACAGGTCTGCCGCTGCCGGCCAGGATCTCTCCGTAAGCGCCTGAAGCGATTTCGCCGTCCTCAACGACCGCATAGGCGAGACCCGGCGCGCCCGCGATCGGCATCTCGGTCGCGATGAAATCGTCCATCGATTGGGAAGGCGTGCGAGCCTGTGCTGCGCTCGCAAGTCCCATTGTGAGTAAGGCACAGGTCAAGCGCATTCTTCATTCCCCTGCACGACGTTGGTGTCTAGCACAGGAAGACGGATATCGAAACCCATGACAGATCTGCTGTAGACCCCAGTGTTGCAAACCGCAGCCTGAGAATGGCTGCTAAAGGCCGCGTGACGTAGATGCTCGAGGCCGTGTTGGAAGTCTTCGCGAGCTGTCCGGTGGCGGAGACGCACAGATGGAACGCGGCTCGACGCCGGCCTGGTCGTGCGAACGCCAGGACTCGGGGGGAGCGGAGAGCCGGCGAAATTCGGGGTGTGGACCATCACCTCGGCTCGACCGATGCCCGCGTTCCATCCCTCATGCCGACCTCGAACCCGGCTCGAGGCGCGGCCCCTTGCGAGCGCCGACCATGCACTCCATGCTCGGCGTATAGGTCCCGTCCAGGAAAAGTCGGTCGTGGTGCATGGCAATCAGATGGGATTCGCCATCGTGCATCCATTGGATCTTCCCGACATCGACGACGCCGACGCTTCGGGGTGCTCGGGGTACTCGGCATTGGACGGCCCAGAGGGAGAGCATCTCTTCGACGATGGCCTCGTCTTCGGGCTGCGGATCGACCATGGCGAGTATCGAGTTCGCGTCACGGGCGAGGCCATGACTTCCGAGGAGGCTCGTGCTGCCGGCGTCCCCTTCGTCTTTGGGCTTCGTGTGCGGCATGGCGAGGTCTACCTCGGAGACCTCTCGCAACTCCCTCCGCCGCAACGCTGGCCACATCGCCGCAACGAGTACGCCGACCTGTGCGTCCGCGTCGCGAACGGGGCCTACGAAGGCCGCCTGTTCGTTCTCGAGCACGAAGATGACTCCCTCCTCCCCGATTGGGTCCTGCAACTCCGTCCGGTCGACGGGATCGAGCACACACCGCGTTGGGCCGACTTCGCCGACGTTTGGGACGACGATGGGCGCAGCGGCCAGCCGCGAACCATCACCACCAGCGAACGTCGCGTCGTACATCCGAAGTTCGGCGAAGGCCGGGTGATCAGAACCGAGGAAGGATCATCCGGAGTGAAGCTCACCATCGAGTTCGATTCAGGCGCCCGTCACGTCCTCTTGGAGCGGTTCGTACGAGACGCATGAATCGGGGGTGGCGCCTCGTCGACCCTCGGCTCTACTCCCCACCTCCCCTATACTCCACCCCGATGCACTCGCTCCGCTCGCTCGCCCTCTTGCTGCTCTTCCTCACGGCCTGCGTGCCCGAGTGCGGCGGGCTCAACCCCGACTGCAAGCCCAAGTGCGCCGACGTGGGCGAGTGCGGCAAGCGGACCTACCGGGCCGGCGACGGATATGCGCGCTGCTTCGTGCGCGACGGCAACGACTGTGCCCAGTCGCGGGTGTGCAAGGACGAGGGACGCTGTCACCTCTACGATGGCATCACCCCCGATCGCTGCGTGGCCCTGACCGATCTCGATTGCCGTGCGTCGACGGGCTGCGCGCGCGAGGGCAAGTGCAGCCTGGGTCGGCTCGGTGAGTGCGTGGCCGAGCCGGCCGACTGTGCGCGTACGGACGCGTGCCGCGACGCGGGCATCTGCGCCCACGAGCATGGGCGCGGCTGTGTGGCGGGGCCGGCCGAGTGCAAGGCGAGCTGCAGGTTCTCGGGGGCCTGCGAGCTGCGCGACGGGGTGTGCGTTGCCACCGGGGCCGAGCACTGCGCCAAGTCGAGCCAGTGCCGCGGGACCGGCCAGTGCACGCTCGACGGCGATCGTTGCGTCGCGAGCGACGAGGCATGCGCGGCCTCGAGCGACTGCGAGCTCAACGGCTGGTGCACCGCGGTCGATGGTGGCGATGGCTGCTACGACGGGCGCACGGCGTGCGGGCGGCTGTGCTGGGCGCGGGGGGACTGCACGCGGATCGACGGCATCTGCCAGCCCGAGAACGACGACCACTGCGCCCGCTCGGTCGCGTGCGCGGTCGAGGGGCGCTGCGCCTACCCGGGGCGGTCCACGCCCTTGTGCGGCGCGACCGACGACGCTCACTGCGAGGCCAGCCTCGAGTGCAAGGCCTTTGGTCGCTGCACCCGCAAGGGCATCGCCTGCGCGGGGGAGGGGCCCGTGCACCTCGGCGGCGCCTGCATCGGCCGGCCCGAGTGCGAGACCGAGGGCCGCTGCCTGATGTCCAACGACGGCGCGTGTGTGACCGCAGTCGAGGCCGGTCTGCCCGACTGGCAGCCGCCGCCGATGATCCCGTAGGGGCCGCCCCAGGAGCGTCGCGTCTCGCTCATCGACGATCCCGCAGCTTCGCGATCACGTCGGCCGGCAGACGATCGGCCACGCGCTCGATGGCGTCGCGACGCCGGCGCGAGCGCAGGCCCAGCATCAGCAGCGGCAGCCCGAGCGCCGCGGTGTCGCGACGGTGCGCACAGCCGGCCTCGGGCTCATGCGGCGGCACCAGGCAGGGACCCGCCGCCGCCTCGGTCACGGGCAGTGCCACCAGGCACGGCTCGAACTCGTACACGGTCAAGCAAGTGGCCGTCGAGTTCTCCTCGGGCTCGGGCTCCGGCTCGAGCTCGATCTCTGGCTCCTGCTGCTCCGGCTCCGGCTCCGGCTCCGGCTCCGACTCCCGCTCCGACGCACCCTCGCGGCGCCCCTCCACAGCGGTAGATGGATCATCCTCCGCCGCCTCCCGTCGCACGGGCGCCACCCCGGGCTCCGATGCCCGAGCCGACGCCGGACCTGCGGCCAGCAAGGCCGGCAGCGGCAGCAAAAGCCCCAGTCGATCGCGCGAGCTCGACACCGCCTCCACGATACCCCACCCCTGGAGCACGAGAAGCCGCAGCCGTCGATCACCCACGCATTCGCACGCTCACCGCTCGGTGCTCGTGCTCGCGCCAGCGACCGCCGCCCGAAGCTCGTTGCGCTGCTCGAGCGTCAGCACCTCCGGCGCCGAGATCGGCTCCCCGCTCGCGGTCCAGAACGGCGAACCGCGGTGCCTCCCGGCCACGGCATTGCCCAGCACCCACCCGACGCTGCGCACGAGCAACCCCAGCCCCACCCGCGCGGGCACGCCCTCGGGGCAGCCACCGATCGCATACCGCCCGTGCAAGCTCCCCCGCGGGGTCCCGACCGCCGCATCGAGCGCGCTGCCCTGCGGCGCCACGAAGCGCATCGCGAACCCGACGAAGGGCGAGCGTGGCGAGTGCAGCATGTTGCCGGCCGGCGTCTTGCAGCACGTGGTGTACCAGCGCAGCACGCCCTTGGGTGACAGCCTCATGCACCGCAGCTCCTGCTGGCCGGCCGAGAATCGCACCCGCGAGGGAGCGACCTGCAGGATGTCGGTGCCGCCGCGCTCGTTCATCACGTCGTCGCGCCCCAGGAAGTGCGCGAAGGTCTGGCAGTCGTCGCAGTAGCACACGGCCCGGTTGCAGGTGCGGGCCGAGCTCTCGATGACCACGCCCTGGACGGTCCCACACGCGCAGCGAAGCTCGACGTCGGTGCTCATGCCGCCCGTATAGGCCCACCGCCTGCGCATTGCAACGCCACCGCTCGTCCATCCACCCGTCCACTCGCCCATCCCCCGGCTCGCCCCCCGGTCGACGCGCGGTGCTACCCTCCCGCCCGGTGCGAACCCGGCTCAAGCGTGCCCTCATGACCGCGCTGGTCTCGGCCCGTCGCGGCCACGGCTCGTCCACGGCACAGCTCGAGTCGCTGCACCTTCGGCCCGAGGCTCCCGGCTACAACGACAGCTCGTACCTGTGGGGCCGCGGCTCCGACGGCACCGCGCTGGTGGCCCGCCTGTCGATTCGCACCCACGCCAAGAGCGAGGTCTGGTTCTCGTTTCGCGCGCCCGGCCAGCCGATCGCGGCCGTGGAGCCCCCGCTGCACCCCCACGACGAGGGCATGGCCGCCGGAGGCCTGCGCCTCGACGTGCTCGAGCCCGGCAAGCGCTGGCGCATCGAGTATAGCGGGCCGCTGCGGCGCGACGGTCGCTCGATCGACTGCGAGGCCTCGCTGCAGTTCCGCTCCGACCATGCGCTGGTCGACTTCTCGCATGCGGTCGCCCCCGCCACCCTCGCCCGGGCCCTGGCCGCGCAGCCGTGGTCGCGCCGCTTCTTCGAGCAGCTCGAGGAGATCCGCACGATCCACTACGAGCAGGCGGGCCGCCTCACCGGCACCATCACCCTCGGTGGCCACGAGCACGCGATCGACGTGCCGTCGCTTCGCGATCACAGCTTTGGCCGCCGCCGCTGGTCGAGCTGGCGCCGTCACTTCTGGTTCACGGGGCTGTGCGAGGACGGCCGCTCGTTCAACGCCACCCGGATCCGCTACGACTTCGTGGGCCCGCTGGTCGCCGGATTCCTGCAGAGCGGCGGCGGCGAGCCGGTGGCGATCGAGGAGACCTCGCCGTTCGAGATCTTCGGCGCCCCGGGCCAGGTGCCCCGCACGGCCGAGCTGTGGCTCACCGCCCGCGGCGGACGACGCCACCGCCTGGTGCTGACCACCGACGGCGCGTTCGAATTCGCAATGGACGACGGCGCCTACGTGATCCACGAGGGCATCGCTACCTTCGAACTCGACGGCGTCCCCGGGGTGGGCATCGCCGAGCTCGGCTGGGCAGGCCAAGGGAACGCCGAATCTCGCTGAACGCGCCTTGGGCGCGCCTCCGCCGAGGGCCCGCCGATCGCCGCCCGCCCGTCGAGACCAGGACCAGACTGGAGCGAATTGGCATCGACCTTTACGGAACCTTCACGCGCTCGCGCTGGCCTGTGCCCCTCGGCCCGGGCACTCTGTGGCTGCGAGAGGTCGTAGAGCCCCATGAACAGAGCCAAGTCCCTGCTGTCGCTGCTCCCCTGTGCCCTGCTGCTCGCGGTCGCGTGCGACCAAGGCCAAGCGCCCGACCCCGAGGTCCTCGAGGATCGCGTGGCCGAGGCCGCCCCGCCCGCCGACGAGCTCGCCCCCCGCGAGCATGGCCGCCACGCTCGCGGTCATCACGGCGGCGGTCATCACGAGGGCGGCGGCGACAAGCTGATGCGGCTGTGCGACAAGCTCGAGTGCACCGATGATCAGCGCACCCGGATCGAGGGCCTCGCCGATCGCCTCGCCCCCAACCTTCGGGGCGAGCGGGCCAAGGGTGATGTCGATGCGGCCAACGAGGCGCTCGCCGATGCGTTCGCGGGTGACGGGCTGACGGCCGCCGCGCTCGAGGCCTGGCGCACCACCGCCTGGCCCGAGCCGGGTGCTCGCGCCGATGCCCTGGCCCCCGCGGTGGTGGAGCTGCACGGAATCCTCGATCCCACCCAGCGCGAGGCCCTGGCCGAGAAGATCGAGCGCCATGGCCTGCCGTTCGCGGGCGGGCGCGGCAACAAGTGGGAGGGCAAGCGCGGGGGCAAGCGCGGGCACGATCGCGACGACGAGGCCCTGGCCGATCGGGCGGCGCACGAGGCCGCGAAGGTGTGCGGGCCCCTGTCGTGCTCGGAGCAGCAGCAGGAAGAGCTCGCCGCCGTGCTGCAGGAGCGCCCCGAGCCGGCCGAGGTCTCGCAGGACGCTCGCGCGGCCCTGGCCGACGCGTTCCGCGGCGATGGGCTGTCGGACGCCGCGGTGCGGGCCTACCTCGACGCCGCGGCGGAGGCTCGGGTGCAGGAGCACGCGGCCATGGATGCGCAGGTCGTCGCGATCCACGAGCTGCTGACCGCCGAGCAGCGGGGGCTGGTCGCCGAGCGGATCCGCGAGGACGGTCCGCGGGGGCTGGGCCTGCACGCCGGTCGCGATGGCGGCAAGAAGAAGCATCGCCGCGGGGGCAAGAAGAAGCATCGCCGTCCGCATGGCGATGCCGAGCGCGGCGGCCAGCAGTTCGGCTAGCCCGGGCCACGTCTTGCGCGACTCGCCCGCACCGAGTCGCAACCGGATCGTCCGGCGTCACCGATGGTGGCGCCGGACGATCACATTCGTCTGGCCCGGTCCCTCTGCCCTCCTCGACGTGCGAGGATGAGCGCGTCGTGGGAGGGCCGCCCGAACGAAGCCGCCGCGAGCGAGGCCCCGAGCGAGGCCCATGGCTCGCCACGCTCATGGTGGGTGCACTGCTGTGGGTCGCCCATCGCCTGGCGACGGGCCCCGAGCTCGATGCGGTGGTCGTGTCGGCCCCCACGGTGTCGGCCCTGCGCAGCGCGTGGCAGGCCCAGCATGGACGACCACCTTCGGCCGAGGAGCTGACGGCGCTGGTCGACGAGCACGTGGAGCAGGAGCTGCTGGTGCGGGAGGCCCGGGCGCAGGGGCTCGACCTCGCCGATCCGATCGTGCGCCGTCGCCTGATCCAGAAGATGCAGTTCGTGCTCGAGGAGGCCGAGCCGATCGAGGATCCCGGCGACGAGGTGCTCGAGGCGTGGCTGACCGCGCACGCCGACGCGCATCGCCGGCCCCCGCGGCGCGGGTTCACGCATGCGTTCGTGGCCGGGCAAGGGACCGAGGCCGAGGCGCGGGCCCATGCGCTGGCCCGCCAGCTCGAGCGAGGAGACGATCCCGCGACGCTGGGCGATCCCTTTGCCCACGGCCACGTGCAGGGACCCGCCGATCACGACGCGCTCGTGCGTCGCTATGGCGAGCCGCTCGCCCAGGCGGTGGCCGCCGCCCCTCGCGATCGCGTGGTGGTGGCCCGCAGCAGCTTCGGCTGGCATGCGCTGCGGATCGAGGACGAGCGCCCCGGTCGCTTGCCCGCGCTCGCGGAGATCCGGGCGCGGGTGCTCGCCGACTGGCAGCAGCAGCGACGCGCCGACAACCTCGCACGAGGCGTGGCCGCGCTGCGCGAGCGCGCGGTGGTCGAGGTGGAGGCGCCGGTCCCATGAGGAGGTGGTGCGCGGTGCGGTGGATCGGCGCCATCGCGGGCCCGTGGCGGCTCGTGCTCGTGCTCGCGCTCGCATCATCCCCGGCATGGGCGCACGAGTTTCGCCCGGCCACGCTCGCGCTGCGGGCCCACGAGGGCGGCGAGGTCACGGTGCGCTTCGCTCCTCCGGCCGTCACCGCGCGCGGGCCCACCTCGGCGGCGCTGCAGCCCGTGCCGCCGCCGCACTGCGAGGCCGTGGCACCGCACCGCTGGTCGTGCGGCGGGCAGGGCCTGACGGGCACCCTGTCGATGGCCGGGCTCGCGTCCGATCCGGTCGACGTGCTGGTGCACGTGCGCTGGCCCGACGGCAGCGAGCTGCGCACCCGTCTCGAGCCCGACTCGCCCTCCGTCGTCCTCCCCCGGGGCGCGGCGGTGGCCGGCCCGGGCGCCGCGATCGCGACCTACTTCGGGATCGGGGGCGAGCACATCCTCGGCGGCTGGGATCACCTGCTGTTCCTCGTGGCGCTGCTGCTGCTCGGCGGACGGCCCCTCGATCACCTGCGCACGATCACCGCCTTCACGGTGGGCCACGGCCTGACGCTGCTGTGCCACTCGCTGCACCCGCTGCCGGTGCCGGGCCCCTGGGTCGAGGCCTGCATCGGCGCCTCGATTGCGATCACGGCCATCAGCGCCCAGGCTCGCCACCCCCCGCGCGGCCGCGCGTGGACCTGGGCGCTGGCGTTCGGCCTGGTGCACGGCCTGGGCTTCGCGGGCGCGCTCGCGCAGCTCGGCCTGCCCCCCGCACAGCGCGGCTGGGCATTGCTCGGCTTCAACCTCGGCGTGGAGGCCGGCCAGCTCGCGGTGGTGCTGTCCCTGCTGACCCTGGCCGCCCTCGTCCCCCGCACGTCGGCCATCCGCGAGCGCCTGCGCAGGGGCCTGGCGTTCGCCGTGGGCTCCGTGGCCGTGGCCCTCACCCTGCAGCGCGTCGTCGAGTTCTGGAGCGTCGTCCCATGAGCACGAGATCCACCCCGCATCACCTCGTCCCCCGGCTCCCCGCCCCGCGGCTGCTGCCGCTGCCGCTGCTGCCGTTGCTGCTGCTGGTCGGCTGTCCCGACGATCCACCGCCGCCCGCCATCGGCACCAGCACCGGCCCCGGCACCTCGACCACGAGCACCACCGCCGACAGCCTCGACGACACCGGCATCGACCTGCAGCACCCGCCGCAGTCCGACCAGGGCGTGCTGGGGGCGACCTGCGACGCCCACGACCCCCTGCGTCAGCTCTACTGGGGCGATCTTCACGTGCACACCGGCTACTCGTTCGACGCCTGGCTGCACGACGTGCGCACCGATCCCGACCAGGCCTACCGCTTCGCCAAGGGCGAGGCCATCGGGCTGCCCCCGCTCGACGCGCGCGGCCAGCCGACTCAGACGGTCCAGCTCGATCGCCCGCTCGACTTCGTGGCCGTGACCGATCACTCCGAGTTCCTCGCCGAGGTACAGGCCTGCACCACCCCGGGCACGACGGCCTACGACTCCACGCTGTGCACCGACTACCGGGCCAACCAAAACGGCGCGCTGGTCAACTTCGGTCTGCAGCTCGGCCAGCCCTCGCCCACTCGCTTCGCGCCGATCTGCGAGGACGGCGGGGTCGATTGCACCGCGCTCGTGGAGGAGGTCTGGCAGCGCACCATCGATGCCGCGCAGACCCACCACGATTCCACCTCGGCCTGCACGTTCACCGCGTTCGTGGGCTACGAGTGGAGCGGCATGCAGGCGCTGTCGAACCTGCACCGCAACGTGATCTTCAGGAACGACTCGGTGCCCGCGATTCCGCTGTCGTACTACGAGGCTCCGAGCGCGCAGGCGCTGTGGGACGGGCTGCGGGCCCAGTGCCTCGACGGGCTCGATGGCTGCGACGTGCTGGCGATCCCCCACAACTCCAATTGGAGCAACGGCCGGCTGTTCCGCGTGGAGTACCCGGGGGCGGGCAGCGAGGCCGAGCAGGCCGCGGCCCGGGCCGCGATGGAGCCGCTGGTCGAGGTGTTCCAGCACAAGGGCGACAGCGAGTGCAGCAACGGGCTCTCGGGGATCCTGGGGGCGCCCGACGAGCTGTGCGAGTTCGAGAAGCTGCGCGTGCCGCCGTTCGAGGACTGCCTCGACGGCATCGGCAGCAACGGCATGGTGGGCGGCGGCTGCGTGTCGCGGCGCGACTTCGTGCGGGGGGCGCTGCTCGAGGGCTTGCAAGAGCAGGTGCGGATCGGCGTCAACCCGTTTCGGCTCGGCTTCATCGCCAGCACCGACACCCACAACGGCACGCCGGGCCTGGTGGACGAGGATGCGTTCGTGGGGCACGTGGGGCGCGAGGACGGCGACGCGATCGCACGCCTGACCGGGCAGGTGCCCGCCGGTCCGCGCAACGGCCCCGGGGGGCTGGTGGCGGTGTGGGCCGCGGAGAACTCGCGCGATGCGATCTTCGAGGCACTGCGGCGGCGCGAGACCTACGGCACCAGCGGCCCGCGGATGGCGGTGCGGGTGTTCGGCGGCGCGAGCCTGCCACAGGACCTGTGCGAGCAGGCCGATCTGGTGGGGGTGGCCGATGCCACCGGGGTGCCGATGGGCGGACAGCTGCCGACCAACGACGAGGGCCCGCCCCGCATCGCGATCTCGGCGCTGCGCGACCCGCAGGGGCTGCCGCTCCAGCGGGCGCAGGTGATCAAGGGGTGGATCGATCGCTCGGGCCTCGCCCACGTGGAGGTGTTCGACGCGGTCGGGGGCGACAACGGAGCCAGCGTGGATCCGCTGACCTGCGAGCCGCAGGGCGCGGGCGAGGACTCGCTGTGCACGGTGTGGACCGATCCCGCGTTCGACCCCGGCGTGCCCGCGTACTACTACGTGCGCGTGCTCGAGAACCCGCGCTGCCGCTGGAGCGTGGCCGACTGCCAGTCGCTGGGCGCGATGGCGCCGACGGTGTGCAACGAGCTGCCCACCGCGATCCAGGAGCGGGCGTGGACGAGCCCGATCTGGTACGAGCCGTGACGTCCCGCGGCCAAGATCGCCGCCTCGGAGGCGGAGCCGCAGCCCGGTGCCACCGAGGCGGAGCCGCCGTCCCTCGTCGCCGAGGCGTAGGCGACGACGCCGAGCTCGAGCGCGTCAGCCCGCCGCGATCGACTTGATCGCCTCGTCGAGCCCCGACCAGTCCCCGGGGGCGACGGCCGACCACTTCACGATGTTGCGCCCGTCGGCGAACATGACCGTGCGGCTCTGCGTGATGTTGTAGTACTCGTCCCACTCGCGATTGGGGGCACCCCCGTCGCTTTGCGCGGGCACCACCACCGGGATCGACAGCGCGAGCTTCTCGCGCAGCGCCTTGGCGTCGGCCTGGGCCTTGGCCACGTCCTTGGGGGTCACGCCCTTGCCGTCGACGATCTCGGTGATCACGGCGAATGCCTTGACCTTGTCGTCGCCGTACTTCTGCACGAGCGCGTCGAGGTTCTTGAGGTCCTCGTGGAACGCCTCGTCGTCGGCGCTGCCCACCGCCATGAGCTTGGGGTTGCCGCCGAACTTGCAGACCTGGCAGTACTGCTCGCCCGACTCGCAGTTGACGATCTCGAACGCGATCAGCTTGCCGTCCTGGCCCAGGCCGCTTTGGGCGAGCACGCGCCCGTCGAGCTGCTCCTGCCAGGGATCGGGCTTGGCCGCGGGATCGGGCTTGGCTGCTTCGTCGGGCTTGGCCGCGGGATCGGGCTTGGCCGCGGGCTTCGTCTCGTCCTTGGTTGCGGCAGTCTTGGGGGCATCCTTGGAGGCGCCATCACACGCGGGTGCCACGAGCAGCGCCGCCAGGAGCAGGGTGGTGCGGGACATCGGGGTGGTCCTTTCGTCGAGCACGGGCCTTCGGTGGCCCGTGTGCGCGCATGCGCGATGACCGGAGCATGGCTGGTTTGGGCTGCGATCGCCAGCGGGAGCCCTGGCCTGTATCATCCGCCGGACCATGCCCAAGTTGGTGCCGACCTCCCGACGGCAGTTCCTCGCGGTTTCGAGCCTGGGCTCCGCGGCGTGGCTTGCGGGGGCCCATGCCTCGGCCCATGCCCCCAAGGGCGCCCGGAGCCCCGCGCCCGCGACCACGCGCCCCTACGACGACGTGGCGGCCAAGGCCCTCGCCGCCAGCCCCGTGCCGAGCGACGCGGCCCTGGCGGTGCGCGCGGTCGAGGCAGCCATGAAGGCCGGCGCGACGTACGCCGACGCGCGCCTGGTGCTGATGCGGCGCGAGCGGGTCGGCGTGCGCGACGATCGAGCGCAGCCGGTTCGCCTGCGCGAGCGCTATGGCCTGGGCGTCCGCGCGGTGGCGGCGGGCGGCTGGGGCTTTGCGGCCACGCAGACGCTGAGCGAGCGCGCGGTGGTCGAGGCGGCGCAGCGCGCCGTGCAGAGCGCCCGCGTGGGCGGCACGCTGCGCGACGAGCTGGGGCAGCCTCCGGTGCAGCTCGCCTCCACGCCGGTGGTCGAGGGCAGCTGGGTCACCCCGCACGAGATCGACCCGTTCGACGTGGCCCCGCTCGACAAGGCCTCGCTGCTGCTCGAGCTGTCGGCGGCGGTGCGCAAGGTCGCCGGGGTGAGCTTTTGCGAGGCCTCGTTCGAGGCGGTGGCCGAGGACAAGCTGCTGGTGACCAGCGAGGGCTCTCGCATCCACCAGATCCTGTTCCGGGTGGCGCCGCAGCTGCAGGCCACCGCCGTCGATCGACGCCGCGGCGGCTTCAGCTCGCGCGCCCACGAGGCCCCGGCCATGCTCGCGGGCTGGGAGTACCTTCGCGACCTGCCGCTTGCGGCCAAGGCCGAGTCCATCGGGCACGACGCGGTTCGCAAGCTCCACGCCGGCCGCGTGTCCCCCGGCCACAAGCACGTGATCCTGGCGCCCAGCAACCTGTGGCTGACGATCCACGAGAGCATCGGGCACCCCACCGAGCTCGATCGCGCCCTGGGGCTCGAGGCCGACCTGGCCGGGACCAGCTACATCCGCCCCGACGACGCGGGCAAGCTGCGGATCGGCAGCGAGCTCGTCAACCTGTTTGCCGATCGCACCCAGCCCGGCGGGCTGGCCACGGTGGGCTGGGACGACGAGGCGGTGGCGGCCCAGCGCTGGCCGATCGTCGACGAGGGCATGTTCGTGGGCTGGCAGACCACGCGCGACCAGGCGCACTTCGTCGGCGAGAACGAGAGCCGCGGCTGCTGCTATGGCGAGGGCCACGACGGCGTGCCGTTCCAGCGCATGCCCAACCTGAGCCTGCAGCCGGGCCCGCAGGGGTACACCACCGAGGACATCATCAACTCCACCGAGGACGGGGTCTACATCACGGGGCGCGGGAGCTGGTCCATCGACCAGCAGCGCCACAACTTCCAGTTCTCGGGGCAGATGTTCTGGGAGATCAAGCGCGGGCGGCTCACCCGGCCGCTGCGCGACGTGGCCTACCAGGCCAACTCGGTCGAGTTCTGGCGCTCGTGCGATCTCATCGGGGGCAAGGGCACCTACCGCCTGGGAGGAACCTTCGGCGATGGCAAGGGCCAGCCGATGCAGAGCAACGCGGTCAGCCATGGCTGCCCCCCGGCCCGCTTCATGGCCAACGTGATCGACACCACGGGAGGCGAGCCATGAGCATGGGGAAGAAGGAGGCCAAGCGCCTCGTGGATCTGGTGCTGGCCCAGGCCAGCTTCGGCGACGTGCGGGTGCGCGTGACCGCGTCGACGCGCGGGCACCTGCGCTTCGGCGCGGGATGCCCGACCACCGCGGGGGACGTGGATGGGGTCACGGTGGAGGTGACCGCGAGCAAGGACGGACGCACGGCCACCGTGACCGGCAGCCGCACCGACGAGGCGGCGGTGGCCGTGCTGGTGCAGCGGGCCGAGGGCCTGGCCGGGCTGTCTCCGGTGGATCCCGAGCACATGCCGCCGCTCTCCGCGAGCAAGCCTCCGAAGGTCAAGGCCGAGGACGGGGCGGTGAAGGGGATGTCGGCCAAGGTCCGCGCCGATCTGGTGGGGCGCGCGATCCGTCGCGCCGAGGGCGATCGCGTGGAGGTGGCCGGGCTGCTCGACCACGAGCACCACGCCGAGGCGGTGGGCAACCGGGCGGGGCTGTTCGTGTACCACGCGCGCACCGAGGTGAGCCTGTCGGCGACCTGCCGCACCGACGACGGCACCGGCAGCGCGCGCGGTGGCTACGTGTCCCATGCGCTGCGGGGGCTGGTCCCCGAGGCGCTGGTGAGCGACGCGGCCACGCGGGCCAGTGCGTCGCAGCTGCCCGGCAAGCGGGACCCGGGGCGCTACCCCGTGATCCTCACCTCGCAGGCGGTGGCCGACCTGCTCGAGTTCCTGGTGCATGCGCTCGATGCCCGCCGCGCGGGCGAGGGGCGCAGCGCGTTCTCCCGACCGGGTGGGGGGAAGGGGGCGGGAAAGGGGACCGGCACGCTGGTGGGCGAGACGCTGTTCGACGGGCGCGTGCACCTGTGGAGCGACCCCACCGATCCGGCCAACCCCGCCGATCCGTTCGAGGGCGAGGGGCGGGCGCAGGGCAAGGTGGACTGGGTGGTGGACGGAGAGCTGCGAGCGCTCCACGCCAGCCGCTACTGGGCCGATCGCGAGAAGCTCCCGGATCTGCCCACGCCGTCGTCGCTGCACATGGACGGAGGCACCGACGAGCTGGAGGCCTTGATCGCCGGCTTCGATCGCGGCGTGCTGATCAGCCGGTTTTGGTACAATCGCATGCTCGACCCGCAGCGCCTGCTGGTCACCGGCCTCACCCGCGACGGTACGTTCTGGGTCGAGAAGGGCAAGATCGTCGAGCCGATTCGGAACTTCCGCTTCAACGACAGCCCGCTGTCGGTGCTGAAGAAGGTGGTCGCGCTCGGCCGTCCGCAGCGCGCGGGGCTGTCGCGTGGACGGGTGATGGTGGTGCCACCGCTGGTGGTCTCGGAGTTCGAGCTGGCCAGCGGAAGCGATGCGGTGTGAGCCATGACGCCACGAGAGCTGCTCCTTCGTCGCATTGCCGGCCTCGATGACGAGGACGTGCGGGCCGTGCTCGCCGTGGTCGAGCGTCTCCATGCGCGTGGTCGGGCGCGGGGGCCCGCCGCACACCCGACCCGCCCCGGCCACGAGGTGCTGGCGCATCCCGAGCGGTTCGGTACCCTCAGCGGCTCGGTGCGGGTCGTCGGCGACGTGCAGGGAGCGTCGGCCGGGTCCGGACCGTGGTCCTTCGACGGCGAGAACATCGACCGGTGATCGTCCTCGACACGCACGCGTGGCTGTGGCTGGTTTCGGAACCGGGGCGTCTGGGACGCAACGCCGCCGAGGCGATCGATCGTGCCGACCGGATCGGAGTCTGCGCGATCTCTTGCTGGGAGCTGGCCATGCTGGTCAAGCACGGGCGCGTGGTGCTGGACCGGCCCGCACCCGACTGGATTCGGCACTCGCTTGCCGGTCCCTCGATGCGGCTGCTGCCGCTCGAGCCGGAGATCGCGGTACGGGCGGCCTCTTTGCCGTTCTACGGCGATCCGGCGGATCGGCTGATCGTGGCCACGGCGCTGGCCCACGATGCGCTGCTGGTGACCAAGGACGACGCGATCCACGAGTCGGGCCTGGTGCGCGCCGTTTGGTAACCGAACCGTGACGCTCCGTGGGCGTTGTCGTGGGGGGCACGTCGCGTATGCTGCGATCCTATGTTCCGATTCATGGTTGGCATGCGAGGGGCGTTGGATCATGGATGCTCGGGCGGGTTCGGAGCGTGCGTGGGTGCAGCGGCGCTCGCGGGCGGGCTGCTGCTGTCGGGGTCGGTTCGCGCCGACGAGCCGGTGGTCTTGCGCCAGACCTTCAGCGGTCACGTGGGCTTCTTTGCCACCGGGGCTCCGATGGCGGTGGACGGCCCCGATGCCGACGGCACCAATGCCGACACGCTGGCCCAGCCGGCCAACGTGATGGTGGGACCGCCCGACGTGCCGGCCATGGCCCAGGTGCGACGGGCCTTCCTCTACTGGGGCGGCTCGATCGTCGAGAGCGCGTGTCTGAACCCCATTGCGGTCGACGACACCGTCGACTTCACGCCGCCGGGGGGAGCGGTGACCGCGGTGGTGGCCGACGCCTGCTTCTGCTCGGACGCGGCCGCGGGCAGCTATGACGTGCAGGCCTGTCGGGCCGACGTGACGCCGCTGGTCACGGGGCTCGCGGGGACCTACGTGGTCGATGGCTTCAGCGCCTTGATCAACAACAGCAGCACCAGCAACGCCTCGTTCAGCCTGGTGCTGGTCTACGACGAGCCCTCGCTGCCGCCGCGACGGGTGGCGCTCTACGACGGGCTCTTGACCATGTCGAGCGCGATCGACCCCGAGGAGATCCTGACCCTCGACGGGCTCGACATCGATGCGCCGCCCAGCGGCGATCTCACCTGGTACGTGCTCGAGGGCGACGTGGGGGGCGGGGCAGGGGAGAGCGTGGAGGTCACCGGGCTCCCCGGAGGGGGGACGCTCCTGCTGAGCGACGCCTACAACCCGCCGGACAACCCGATGAACCACACCATCACCACCACGATGCCGCCGCAGACCAACCTCATCGGGGTGGACATCGATCGCTTCGAGATCGACGCGGCGCTGGCGGCCACCGACACCGCGCTGCAGGTGCGCTACACGGCGGGCATGGACAAGTGGTGGCTGGTCTACGACGTGGTGGGGGTCAACGTGTTCGAGCCGGTGATCCACGGCCCGAGCAGCAAGAGCTGGGTGCTGCACGACGACGCCGACGGCGACGGGGTGCCCTCGCCGGGCGACGTGGTGCGCTACACGATCCACATGGAGAACACCGGCAATGCCGACGGCGAGGTGATGCTCTCCGATCCGATTCCGCCGCAGGCCGCGAGCTGGACGCTGGTGGATGCGGGCGGAGGCGTCGACGCGAGCGTGGGGAACACGGCCACCGTGCTCGAGGTGCCGCTGCCGGTCGGGGGCACGGCCGACGTGGTGATCGACGTGGTGCTCGATGACGTGCCGGACCAGACGGTGGTGACCAACACGGCCGAGTACACGGCCGAGCCCGGCGGGGTGCACGGGTTCTTGCTGGCGCCGCTGTTGGTGGTGAGCAACACGGGGGCGGGCAGCAGCGGAGGCGACAGCGGCGACGGGACCACCGGGGACGGCGGGAGCAGCGGTGGCGGCAGCAGCAGCAGCGGCGGGGCGGTGGACGAGACGGGGGCGCCTGCGAGCTCCGAGGACGGAGCGGACGGCACCGGGGTGGGCACCACCGCAGGCGTGCCGCCGCCGGTGGGCACCACCGGGGAGGGTGGCAGCGACGATGGCACCACCGTTGGGCTCGGAGGTGGCGCGGATGCGGGCGGGTGCGGGTGTCGGGGCGCGGATGCGGGCGCCTGGGGGCCGTGGCTCGTGGTGCTCGGCGCTCGTCGCCGGCGGCGCAACGTCTGAGTCGAGGTCTCGAACGCCCGGCCCCGATGCGTCCGCGAGGCGGTAGGATTGTCCATCCTGCGCATGTCCATCGGCCGGCTGTGGAATCGCCTCACGATGCCTCCAGCGTCGGAGGACCAGCTCGTGGGTCCGACCCTCGAGCGCTGGCGCCTGCGCGTGGTCATCTACCTGCTGATGGCCATCTTCGTCGTGGGCGCCGTGCCGATCTTCGTCGTCATCGGTCAGGTGGCGCTGGTGATGGGATGTGCGATCACGGCCGCCGGGTTCGCGGCCGGCTACGTCCTCGCTCGACGGGGGCGACGCCGACTGGCGGCGTGGCTGGCCATCATGGCGCTGTGCGGCTGCTTGTTCGTCAACACCTACAACTTCGGTACGGGCCTGTTCGAGACCGCCTACTTCGTGGCCGTCACGCTCACCTTCCTGGTGCTCGAGCGCGAGGACTCGCGCACGTGCCTGGCGATCATCGTCACGACCATCGCGATTGCGGCTCTGGGCGCGGTCGGCCACTTCGGCGAGGCGCCCTTGGCCTTGCCTCCGGCCCAGGGCGCCGCCCTGCGGGTCATCACCGTGGCCCTCACCGGAGCCGCCGTGACGATGGTGCTCGTCTACTTCACCCGCATCAGCGTTCGGGTCGGCCTCCTCCAGCACCAGCTCGACGCGTCCGAGGCCGCCAACCAGGCCAAGTCCGTGTTCCTGGCGCACATGAGCCACGAGCTACGCACGCCGATGAACGGCGTGCTCGGCATGCTCAGCGTGCTCGAGCGGACCCCGCTGAGCGAGGAGCAGCAGGACTTCCTGCGCATCGCCCACAGCTCCGGGCAGAGCCTGCTCGACATCCTGAGCGACATCCTCGACATCTCCAAGGTGGAGGCGGGCCAGCTCGTGCTCGAGCAGATGCCGCTCGACCTGCGCGCGCTGGTCGAGGACGTCGCGCATCAGACCGCGGTGCAGGCGGCGGACAAGGACCTCGACATCGTCGTCCACTACCCGCCGACGACGCCCGATGGGTTCGTGGGAGACCCCACCCGGATCCGCCAGATCCTGGTCAACCTCGCCACGAATGCGATCAAGTTCACTCCGTCCGGCCACATCGTGCTCCAGGTCGAGTGCCAGATGCACTCCACCGATCGCGCCACCGTCGTCCTGTCGGTGATCGACACCGGCATCGGCATCGGCAAGGCCGACCAGGCGAGGGTCTTCGATCGGTTCCAGCAGGTCGACGGCTCGCCAGCTCGCGCTCACGGTGGCGTGGGCCTGGGCCTGGCCATCGTCAAGCACATGGTCGAGCTCATGAACGGCGAGCTGACCCTCGAGAGCACGCCGGGCCAGGGCTCGGAGTTTCGGGTCGTGGTCGAGCTCGCGCTCGCGCCCGCGTCGGCGACCGACGAGCCCGCGGCCGACCTCGACGGCGTTCGGGTCTTCCTGGTCGAGCCGCTCCTGCCCGCCAGACGCGCGTTGACCGAGCTGCTGACCGCGTGGGGCGCCGAGGTCGAGCCTTGCTCCTCGGTCGCCGCGGCCCTCGATCGCGCGCGGGCACGGCCGGGCCGCGCCCGCCCCGATGCCGTCGTCCTCGCGTCGGAGCCGACGGGCGACGGAGGGCCGCGGCCGGGGGCGGATGCGGCGGTCATTTGGATGACGCGCTCGTACCGTGAGGCGGGTGCGCCCTCGCTGGCCCAGGCCGTGCGCATCGGCAAGCCCGTCCGCCGCGGCGAGCTGGCCACCGCGCTGCTGACGGTACGGCCGTCGAGCACCGAGCCGCGCGTGCACGCGGCGCATCCGAGCGCCACGCCCTCGGATGCGGGCGAGCCCCGCCCCACCGCGCGCACGCGGGTGCTCGTGGTCGAGGACAATCCCATCAATCAAAGGGTGGCCATGCACCTGCTGCGCCAGCTCGACTGCGACCCGGACATCGCCGAGTCCGGCACCGAGGCCCTGCGCCGGCTCGAGGATGCCTCGGTCTCCTACGAGCTCATCCTCATGGACATCCAGATGCCCTACATGGACGGGGTGGCCGCCACCGCGGCGATCCGCGAGCGGGAGCCCGCCGACGGGCCGCGGATCCCCATCGTCGCCGTGACGGCCCACGCGATGGACGGCGACCGGCAGCGATTCCTCGACGCGGGCATGGACGACTATCTGAGCAAGCCGGTGCGCCGCGACGACCTCGCACGGGTGCTGAGGCGATTCTCGGGAGGGTAGAGCACTACCGAATTGCGTGGGTTGCCACCCCTCGGTGGTGGCCAACAATGGGGATCGATGGACGCGCCGGGCAGCCGCGGAGCTACGATGCGCAGCGAGGTGGCGCTCGCGGCGTTGGTAGTGGCGCTCGTGGCGAGCGCGTGCGGCTCCGATGATGAGGTGGCGCTCGGATCCTCGGTGCTGCCACCGCCCTCGCCGAGCTCGACTTCGATGAGTGACAGCGAGGATGTGCCACCGGACGTCGGTGAGCCGCTGCCCGAGGGGTGCGGGGATGGGATCGTCGATCCGGAGCAGCTCTGCTATGCGAAGCAGCGCGTGGTGTGGGCCGACCTCGACATCGAGTTCTTGTCGGCCCCACGCATCGTGACGACCGATCTCGATCAGGACGGCCGCGACGAATTGCTCGCGCTCGCCAGGCCGATCGGCGACCCGTTTCCCGACATGATGTCGATCGTGTACGAAGACGGGCGCTTCGTGAAGCGCTGGCAGACCGAGCCGGGGGTCGGCAGCTTCGGGGTGGCCAGCGCCGATCGGGATCTCGACGGCGATGGTGACCCGGACGTCCTCTTCCAGTACGGCCCAGGCATCGTCTCGTACCACGAGAATCTCGGCGGCACGCTCGCCCCGGTCACGCACCTCGCGAACACGTGGTACGGAGATGACGACTGGCTGGCCAGCGGGCTGCCCGTGCCGATCGATGGCGACGGAGACGGCGAGCTCGAGAAGATCGTGGCGACGATGTGGATGCCCGGAGAGGTCCGCGGAGGGTGGATCTTCGAGCGGGAGGGGGAGACCTGGCAAGGGATCGAGGGGCCGATCGAACTCTCCGGGTGCCAGAGCTTCGGGGAGTCGCTCTTCGGCGACTTCGACGGGGACGGCGTCGACGACTTCGTGGTTCGAGAGTTCGGAGACGTCTGCGACCCGTACGTTGCGGACTATGACCCACAGTGGTGGCGCTTCTATGTGTTCCTGACGCGGCCGAGCCTGCAGACGGTCGAGTACGTGGGGTCGTTCCCGGCCGGAGGGACGCACGCCATTGGCATGTACCGGGTCGACTTCGACGAGGACGGGAACCTCGATCTGATCTTCGATGTCTATCGCGGGGTCTCGTTCATTCGTGGGCGTGGGGACGGTTCGTTCGACGAACCCGTGGTGTACGAGGCGCCCGAGGGGATGAACTATTCACTCGTGGAGGTCGCTGACTTCGACGGAGACGGCCGGTCGGATTTGTTCGTATGGATCGACGGCGACTACTTCGTCGCCCCACTCGAGCCGGTACCGGATCCCGTACGTCTTCGTCCCATCGAGGGTGCGGATGGGTTGGGCCTGTATGCCGTAGCCGATCTCAATGGGGATGGGCTGACGGACATGCTCCTCAAGGATCCCGAGAGTGAAGCCAAGCCTCGAGATGGGATCGCCTTGCTCTCCGTTCCGTAGGTCGTAGACCGCCAAGCGGAGCGGGTGTGCGCACGCGTCGTGGTGAGCGTGCGTGGAGGTGGCGGCGTGCCCGGCGAGGACAGTGGCGAGCATGGAGCGCAGCATGAGCAAACGAAACTGCATCCGGCCCTTCCTGGCGATCGTGCTCGGAATGGTGCTCGCGTGCAGTGGTGGGGACATCGACGCGCCGGGCAATTTCTCGACCTCCGTGGCCGATGGTGGGGGTTCTACGAGCGTCTTCGAAGATTCCGGCCCGCTCGACGAGACAGCCGGAACCGACGAGACCGGTGGGTTTCCGCAGGCCGAAGTGCCGTGCCAAATGGCCGGAATGTACGGCGCCTATGATGCCCATTTCGAGGAAACACGGTATCCAATCGTCGTCGAGGATGATTGCGGACCAGAAGGCGTTTTGTGGCAGGTGGGCGTGGGTCCCAAGCTCAATGGCCTCATGGAGCCCAACGACTTCGAGATCGTCGTCCATCACCCCGCGCCGCTGGTCGGCGCACCGCCCGATGAGTGCAACCCGCAGAACACCCACGACAACCCGCCCGACACGTGGCCTCCGAGCGACATCGGGTTCCCCAGTGCGTTCCTGGGGCCTGGGAATGGCTTGAATTCCGTGTTTCCGGAGGCGATGCCGCCGCTGTCTCCCGGTCAGCATTTCTATGACACACTCGCCGAGGAGCTGGCTCGCCGGGGCATCGTGGTGTTCAGCGTTCAGCCTCCTCCGAACTCGAACTGGAGCTCCGAGAAGCGCGAGAAGGCCCTGGCGTGTGCGATGCACTGGGCGCGGGATCCCAATGCGACCAGTCCCTGGTCGGGGGTCGGCGACGATCCTCCACGGCTCGCGCACAGCACGTTCGTGGTCGGCCACAGCCGTAGCGGCTCGGGGGCGTACTTGTTGCCCGCATCGATCGACACGTACGCGACGTCGATGTCGACCACCATCGGTGAGTACGAGCTGTGCAGCCATGCCGCGATCGCGCAGCGGTACGGCGACGGCACCATGGTTGGCGCCGGAGACCCCACCGACGTCGGGCCCATCACGGATGTGAGCTCCCCGCCGTTTCTCGGCCTGCTCGGATCGATCGACGACGACACGCTCGGGGATCAAGTCGCCGCGTACGACAACCGCCTCTCCGACGATGCGTTCAGCTCTCCCCAGGATCCCGCGGCTGCAGCGGAGAACGACGCCGTGCTCGCCAACGTTTTCGGCGTCACCCACACCGACTGGGGTGGTGTGGTCAGGACAGTCGGCTCGCACTATGGACGGGCGCTCGGCGACGCCCTCGGCCCGTTCTTCGTGGGGCGGTTCGCAGCATGGACGATCTTCGAGGACGCCACCGCGCGGGAGGAGATCCTCCGCTCCGCCGATCTGCCTCCCGAGGGTGGCAACCCTGCGGATGGATTCCACTGCGCACTGACGAGCGTCGACTGGCAGGGCCACCTCGTCGACTTTCACGATGTCGTGCAGCAGCGACCTCTGACGTTCATCGACTACACGCAAGGCCATGCGCCGCCCGGTGCGGACCGGTTCATGATCGACAACCTCCATCGCCCGATCTTCGGGTGCGGCCCCAACCTGGGAGCCTCGACCCTGGGCGGAGCGGTGACCGTGTCCGGCTCGGGGGGCAACGCGTGTACCAACTTCGGCCCTGCGCTCTACGACGACCTCTCGGACAGCAGCTATTTCTCGCACGACACCGCGGCGCTGCGCGTCGACTATGGCGGCAACCCCATGGATGAGCTCGTCGTCGAGTGGTCGCTCGAGGACGACGGCACACCTCTCTCGGGAATCGGCGGCTTCACGCACCTGAGCCTGCGAGCGGGCCGGATCTACGAGAACCTCGACCCGGAGGAGTGCAAGTCCGAGCATGCCGCGCTCTCGTTCGAGATCGATCTCGTGGACCAGAGCGGCGCGGCGCAGGCGAGCACGGTGGTCACGGAGCCGATCCTCGAGCCGCACGACGAGCTGACGACCTACCAGGGAAACACCAACTGTCGTGCGCACCACTTCATGCAGACGATCCGCATTCCGTTGACCCGCTTCGCGCCGATCGCCATCGAGGACCTCGGTGCCATCCGCCTGCGGTTCTCGTCGGCTCAGGCGCAGCACGTACTCGTCGACACGATCGAATTCACCCGGGATCCCTCGAGCATGGGCCTCGTTGCGCCTGGCTACCAGGACACGGCGTGGGACTGCCCCGCGACGGCCGGGCTCGCTCCCGTCGAGAAGTCGTGTCTGGTCGAGCCCGACAAAGGGACTTGCGGCTCCACCACCATTTCCCCCGTCGCGGTGCCCACCGTCCACGGGCCTCCCGGTGATTCCTTCGAGGGCTGGGTCGTCCACGCACCCAAGGGCTGGGTGCTCGACCCGAAGCACCCGACCGCCGAAGAGCTCGATCTCATCACGCAGGCCTGTGTCGCGGCATGCGAGCTCGAGTGGTCGGACGATCACGACGTGCATGCGAATTGCACCGCACCGGGCGCCTTCGCGACCCCGTCCCTACGCCTCACTTCGGCCATCGGTCCAACCCAGCAGATCCCCGACTCGCTGGCCGACGGCCACGGCATCTTCCCCGGCCAGGCGCTCGCGTGCGATCTCGAGGGCGACTGCTGCGAGGTCTTCGACGAGGCAGTCTGCGCGGCAAGGGCCAAGCGCACCACCGAAGCGCGCCAACCCCTGCACCGTGGCGAGGAGCACCTGCTCGCGCTCGGCGGAGACGACGACGGGAGCCGGGTCGAGTTCATCACGCCCAACGCGATCACCTCGATGAACCTGAGCGGCGAGCTCGGCTACTCCGTGTGCCCCGACGGGGAGACCGGCACCACCTGCCCGTTCTACCTGGGCTCGCTGTTCCTCACGAGCACGAACCAGGCAACGATCGCCGACACGTGCCCGGACGGTACGCCGCTGTTGCTGGACGTCGGCGACCTCGACGTCCAGCTGCTACAGCCCGCGATGGGAATCGCCGACGCGAATTCCTACACCAAGGCATTCCCGGCGGGGGCGCTGCTGCTGCAGGCCGATGTCATGGTCGATGATGTCCCGTACACCGTCCGCGGGGTCAACGAGGAGGTCGTCACGCTCACGGCGGGCGACGCCGGCCTGTTCGCGGCCAAGCTCGACGCCAGCGTCCCGATCCCCTGTGGCGACGACGTGCTCCCGCTGACGATCCGCTTCGACCTCACCACGCAGTCGGTGCTCGGCGAGCCACCGATCGCCGCGATCACCACACCCGCCGCGGTCCCATGCCCCACGATGCTCCCGCTGGCCTCGAGCGTGGCGGACCCGGATGGCGACCTCGATCACCTGCGCTGGCACGTCGACGACGTGCTCGTGCACCCGGACGTCACCGCCCTGCCGATGACCCGGGACCACGAGCTGCGGCTCGTCGCCCATGACGCGCGAGGGGCTGTCACCACGGTGACCAGGACCGTGGCGTGCAAGTGAGGGCGAGCCGAGACGCGCTCCCCTGACCGTGTGTCGAGTCGAGCTCAGCCACCCGATGTTCCACTGTCCGAGCCGGAGCCCGACGAGCCCCCGTCGGAGCTCGACCCGGAGCCCGACGAACCGCCATCGGTGGTCGAGCCCGAGGTGCCATCATCGGTGGTCGAGCCATCTGCCGTCCGCCGTCCCCGAGCCCGAGGTGCCGCCGTCCGTGTCGGTCTCGCCGTACGTCGCGTCGCCGATCCCGGTCGAGCTCAGCATCACGCAATTGCCCTGATCATCGTAGGCGTAGCTCGTGTCGCAGTAGAACACGCTCTTGTTGTGCACCAGGCAGCCGCTGGCCACGAAGTTGTGCGGCTGCCCCTCCACGCTCACGTCGTACACCCGCCGCACGCCCACGTAGCGATCGTGTCCCTCCACCGCCACCGGTCGCAGCCGGCCGTCGACGAGCATGGCCACGTGGCGGCGGCGCCCGTCGACCCAGTCGGTGGCGGGGGCGTACTCGTTCGCGTCGGGATCGTAGAGCGGGTGATCGCCGGTGCACACGAGCGCCTCGTCGCCGGGCAGGCGCAGGCGCAGGCACTCGCGCTCGGCGCTGCGCACCGCCACCACCCGGGTGGGCCGAGCCTCGCCCGAGACGGGATCGACCGCCAGGACCACGCTGCCCTCCTCGAGCGACTCGATCGGGCAGGTGCCGTCGGGGGTGTGGACCCGGGTGCCGGCGGCGATGCAGTAGCTATTGTAGGTGTCGGAACTGGAACCGGGACCGGGCTCGTCGCTCTTGGTGCCGCAGGCGGTCCCGATGGCGAGGAACGGCAGCAAGATCGAGACGACGTGCTTCACGCGGCCAGGCTACCACGGTGGACCATCACGCGGGGGCCCGGCCCAGCACGAAGTCCGCGAGCGCGGCCACGCGGGGTGACATGGCCGAGCGAGCCGGGACGTGCGACCGCTCGGGGGACACCTGCGAGGCGCCGTAGATCGCATGGAACCCGTGGCGTACGACCCCGGGGGCGACGGTGATGCGGTCCGAGGCGGGATAGAACCCGAGCAGCCGGAGCCCGCTGCGCTCGCATGCGAGCTGGCCGCTGCGCTCGCGCAGGTCGACCCAGCAAAGCAGCGTCTCCACGTCGAGCAGGGGACCGACGAGCGAGAGCCATCGCGGCAGCAGGGCCTGGAGCTCGGCCCCCGTGCGGCGCGAGGCCGGCGTCGAGAGCCGCCCGGTGAGGGTCGAGCGCTCGGGATCGTGGGTGGCGTGGTGCAGGGCCTCGATCCTTCCCTCGCGCTCGACGACCCACGCATGCACGGGCCGGCGCTCGATGCTGGCGTCCTCCCCGGCGAGGGCCACGTGCTGCTCGTAGAACGAGGGATCGAGCAGGCGAGGGTCGGGCGCCTCGTCGAGCCGTGGATCGAGCGCCGCAAGCATGCCGATGAGCGCAGGAACGTCCGCGCGCGCGAGCGTCCGCGCGGTGACCCCCGGGGGCAGATGAAGATCCTCCGCGAGCCAGCGGATGTCCGGCCATGTGCCCTCGGGTCGGGCTCTGCAGCGAGCGGCCGCGGCTTCGCCGAGCCGCGGCCGCGGCATCGTCACGGGGGACGCCGAGGACTCCGGGGGCTCACCGTGATCGAACAGCAGCTTCATGAGTGCGGCCGTTGCCGGGCGCAAGGCCTCCGCGTCGGGCCAGACGAGCTCGTCCGGAGGCACGAGGAGGTTGACGTAGACCGCTTCTGGCACGTACCGGATGGTCGAGGGCCCGACCGGCTTGCGATCCGAGTCGGGCGTGATTCCACACAGCAGGTGCCCAGCCCGATCGAGGCTCGCGCACTGGGCTCGGTTGTCGAGCTCCACGAGTCCGAAGATCGACGCAATGCCCATCGCCCGGGTCACGTCGACCGAGGCCTGGACCAGCGCGCCGCCGAGACCAAGGCCACGAAAGCGCGGATCCACGACGGACAGCCGTCCCAGCATGGTGCGACTGTGCGCGTCATACTCGATCGCGAGGTACCCGACCGGCGCGACCTCGGCCTCGAGCAAGAGCACGTGCACCGGGCGCATCGCCGCGTCCCGCTGCTCCCTCGCGAGGGCGACCCTTGTCTCGTAGAAGGTGCCGTCGAGCAGCGAGTGCTCTTCTGCCATCGCGAGGCTCGGGTACCACGCACCGAGCGACTCGATCACCGCCGGTACGTCTTCGCGGGCGAGCGAGCGCGCGCGAATCCCTGGTGGAAGTCTCAGTCCCGACTCGACGACCGCAGCCTCTGGCCACAGCATGGTTCACCTTGTGCAAGCTGGTAGAAGGTGAGGAGAATAGAACGGAGCGACTCTCCTGTCGATGGATGTCGCTGGCGCGAGACTGGTCTCGACATCATGGATGCCGCAGCTGCACGCGCATCGGCAGCCCGCCGCGGGGGCGCTGGGTTGCGGTGCTCGGGTCGGGCTCGATCTCGGCGGTGCCGACCAGCTCGAGGCGCGCGCGGCCGACGATGGTGGCCAGGATGATCGGACCCTCCTGCAGCGCGAAGTGATTGCCGATGCACACGCGCGGCCCCGCCCCGAACGGGAGCCACGCGTAGCGGTGACGCGCGGTCTCGGCCTCGGGAAGGAAGCGGTCGGGGTCGAAGCGGCTCGGCTGCGGCCACAGGCACTCGCGGCGATGCAGCGCCCACGGAAACACGGCCGCGTAGTCGCCGACGTCGAGCCTGGCCCCGCCCACCTCCACCGGCTCGCGTGCCTGCCGCTCGTAGACCGGAATCGGTGGATACATCCGCAGCGCTTCCTTGAAGACCCGCGTCGCGAGGGGGAGCCGGGGCAGATCGGCCACGGTGGGGAACCCGTGACCGAGCGAGTCCGCCTCGTGCTCGAGCGCGTCGCGAACCTCGGGATGGCGTGACAACAGGTACAGGGACCAGGCGAGCACGGTCGAGGTCGTCTCGTGTCCGGCCACGAACAGCGTGAGGATCTCATCGCGGAGCTGCCGGTCGCTCATGGCCGCATCATCGACCCCTTCGTGCGCATGCAGCAGCCGCGACAGCAGGTCCTCGCGCGGCTGCGATCCGGCTGCCCGGCGCTCGGCGAGCAGGCGAGCCACGTAGTCGTCCAGCACCCGCACCGCGGCCCGCATCCGCCGGTTCGCGGCCGCGGGCCACAGGATCGGGCGCTCGACTCGCCCGACGATCCGCTCGACGGTGGAGCGCTGCGCAGGGGGCAGGCGCGACGCGGCTCGCTCGAGCCAGTCGGCCAGCTCGATCTGGAGCGCGAACGGCATCGAGCTCATCAGGTTCACCGCCCACGCCATCCCGACCGTGAGCGCTGCGCCCAGCTCGACGGCCTCGTGGGTGTCGGCCCCGAACAGCGCTCGGCTGGCGACGTTCATGGCGATCGTGGTCATCTCGTGCACCGCGTCGAGCGTCTGTCCGTCGGCCCATGCCCCTGCCCGAAGGGCGGCGCACTCGGTCATGCACGCGTCGAAGTCCGCGACGTGCCCGGGATGGAAGATCGGTGCCATGAGCTTGCGCTGCCGTCGCCACAGCCCGGCCTCGCTCGTGAACAGGCCGTCTCCCATCAGCGGGTAGAACCCCGCCCGCAGCGCTCGCGACTTGCGAAAGTGCGAGTGCCGCTTGACCAGCAGCTCGTTGGCCAGGTCGGGTGTGTTGACCACCAACAGGCTGGAGGATCCGAATCGCAGCCGTCCCATGTCTCCCAGCTCGCGATTGAACCGCTGCATCAGCGACAGGGGCTGGTTGCTGAATTCCTGCGTGTGCCCGAGCAGCTCGGCTCCGGACAGCAGGGGGACGTCTCGCACGGGCCGGAGAATAGTTTTGGGGAGTGCCCCGCGCAATTGCACCGCTCGAGGGTCGCCACGTCGAGCTGGCCGGTGTTCGGCGAGCGAAGAACCGTGTGAAAACGCGGCCGCCGACCTCTACACGTGCGGTCGGTGGGACCGGCGCGAGCGCAGGCCATGCTGGCCACCGCATGGCCGCTGGAGGCCAGGAGCGGCCAAATGGACCCCTCCGTGAGTCGCTTCACGGGGGCGCGAGCGTGCAACCTGCCCGATCCAAGGGTATGAACGGTCATTCGCTCGGATTGATGGCCGATGGCGTTCGTTCGCGAGCTCCCACGCTGGAGCTGACGAGGACGAAGGCCGATGGCGATGATGCCTGGTGTCAAACAACGAAGAACGAGCACCACGCCAAGGGCGTGGCGCTCGACGGAAGAGTACGAAATGTCGAACAAACTGTTTGTAGGCGGATTGAGCTGGGACACGAACGACGAAGGGCTCAAGAACGCCTTTGGCCAGCATGGCTCGGTCGTCGAAGCCAAGGTCGTGATGGACCGAGAGACCGGTCGCTCGCGTGGCTTCGGGTTCGTGACCATGGGGGACGGCAGCGCGGCCCAGAACGCGACGCGCGAGTTGGATGGCAGCATCCTCGATGGCCGGTCGATCCGCGTCAACGAGGCCAGTGAGCGCGGCGGCGGCAGCGGTGGTCGCGGTGGCCACGGGGGCGGCGGCGGCGGCCGTACCGGAGGCCGGCGCTACTAGACTTGGTTTGGACCCGGATCTTCTGCTCATCGAGCTTCGCAGCGAGCGGGGCTCGATGGCTGGCATCGCCAAGGCATGCACGATCGATCGGAGCGCGACTCGATGACCGACACGGCGTTCTCACGACTCATCTGCAACGCGACCGAGCGGGTCGCCAACGCAGAGAACGAGCTGACGCTGGCCATGGCGGCCACGGCCCTCCCCGCGCAGGATGACGACGACATCCACGGGGTCACGGCACCGCTTGTGCCGGCGATGCCGACAGCTGAGCTGAGCCCGATCGCGAGCGATTCGTGCGCTCCATTGGCTGATGTTCGCACGAAGCATTGCCGCGCGGGGCGCTCGCATCGCCAGCGGGGGGACCTCGGCATGGGGATCGGCCCTGCGGCCTTGGCTCGATGACCCCCCCACAATCGTACGGAGCTGCTAGAGTCTCCGCACCCGCCTACGAACGTCGCATCCGCGACTCCATTCGGAGACCCCTTCGTCTGGATGGCTTTCGCAGCCGACCCGAGACTCTCCGAATGGTCGCCACCGAGGACGAGCCGAGATCATCGGCCCCATCACGCATACCCATCGTGGGAATCGGAGCCTCGGCGGGGGGCCTCGAGGCGATGCGCCAGCTCTTCGCTCAGGTGCCGAGCAATTCGGGCATGGCCTTCGTCGTGATCCAGCACCTCGATCCCAGGCGACCGAGCATGCTGAGTTCCGTCCTGGGCACCGACATGGAGATGCCCGTCCTCGACGTGACCGATGGCACGGCCGTGGAGCCCAACCACGTGTACGTGATCCCATCCGACGCCGACCTCGGCCTGCGGGAAGGAACGCTCGTCCTCATCGATCGCGAGCCGGGTCGAGGCCTCCACCTCCCGATCGACACCTTCTTCGCTGCGCTCGCAAGGGATCGGCCGGGTTGCGCCATCGGAGTCGTGCTCTCGGGGTCCGGTTCCGACGGGACCGAGGGCCTACGAGCCATCCGAGCGGCAGGGGGGATCACCTTCGCCCAGGATCCAGCGTCGGCCCAATTTCGCAGCATGCCCGAGAGCGCGATCGCGGCGGGGGTTGTCGACTTCCACGACGTTCCTGCTGGGATCGGAGAGCAGCTGCGACGGGTCGGCCACCATCCGTATCTCGTCCTGCCGTCGTCCACCGAGGGCGTCGGGTCGTCGCTCTCGTCGAGCGAGGAGGAGCAACTGGCCACCATCATGGCCGCGCTGCTCCGGTACGCGAAGATCGACTTCAAGGACTACAAGCGCTCCACGATCATGAGGCGCATCGGCAGGAGGATGGCGCTGCGCTCGTCCGAGTCGTTGGCCGCCTATGCCAAGCTGGTCGTCGAAGATTCCGAGGAGGCCCTGGCGCTGGCCCAGGACGTGTTCATCCACGTGACCTCGTTCTTCCGCGACCACGGCGCGTTCACCGTGCTCGAGCAGGAGATCGTGCCCCGGATCATCGAGCGCAAGGGCGACGGCGACGTCGTGCGGGTATGGGTTCCTGGCTGCTCCACCGGTCAAGAGGCGTACTCGATCGCCATGTGCTTCCTGGAGCACCTCGAACGGAAGGGACGATCGATCGCCATCAAGATCTTCGGCTCCGACGTGAGCCAGGACTCGATCACCGTCGCTCGCATGGGCCTCTACTCCGAGCAGGAGCTCGCGGGCGTCGCACCCGAGCGCCGGTCGCGTTGCTTCGAACGCACCGATGGGGCCTACCGCGTGCATCGACGCATCCGCGAGGTCTGCGTGTTCGCCAGGCACGACCTGGCGCGGGATCCTCCGTTCGCGCGCTTGGATCTCATCAGCTGTCGCAACGTGCTCATCTACTTCGACAACGAGCTGCAGCGTCGCATCATCCCGATGCTCCACCACAGCCTCGATGACCATGGCTACCTGTTCCTGGGGCGCAGCGAGTCGATCGGCACGTTCGGCGGCCTGTTCACCCCGGTCGACGGCCGGCATCGCTTCTTCATCAAGGTGGGGGAGAGCCCCCGGATCGAGCACCGCATGGTGCCCGGCGACACCACCAAGCACCCCCTGGTGCTGCGCTCGTTGGTCCCGCGCCGCGTGCCGTCCCGCGAGGTCCAGCGGCAGGCCGATCACCTGCTGCTGGCCCGGTATGCGCCGCCTGGAGCCGTCATCAACGAGCAGCTCGAGGTCGTGCAGTTTCGTGGGCGTACGGGCGCATTCCTCGAGCCGCCGCCGGGCCAGCCGCAGATGAACATCCTGCGCATGGCCCGGGAGGGGCTGGTGGGCCTGCTGCACGAAGCCATCGAGGAGGCCAAGTCCAAGTCGGTGACGGCTCTGCGCCAGGGAGTGCGCGTCAGCGGCAACGGCGTCCCTCGCACGATCGATCTCGAGGTCATTCCGCTGGCCAGCGTGAACGAGACCGAGCGCTACTTCCTGGTGCTGTTCGACGAGGTCGAGGCGCGCGAGGCGGGCGATCGCGAGCCCACGGGCAAGGCGTGGAGCGCCCCCTCCGAGGGTTCGACCGCCGAGGAGCTTCGCCGGCTCGAGTCCGAGCTGGCCGCCACCCGCGACTATCTCCAGGTGGCCCTCGCCGAGCACCAGCTCACCACGCAGGAGCTGGCTGCGGCCAACGAGGAGATGGTGGCCGCGAACGAGGAGCTCCAGGCCACCAACGAGGAACTCGAGAGCGCCAAGGAAGAGCTCCAGTCCACCAACGAGGAACTCACGACCGTCAACGACGAGCTACGCAACCGCAACCAGGAGCTCGACCTGGTGGCGGCGGATCTCGGAGGGGTGCTCGAGAGCATCGACGTTCCGGTGGTCATCGTCGACCACGACCTCCGGATCCGACGCTTCACGCCCATGGCCCGCGAGATCTCGTGGATCCTCCCGGCCGACGTGGGCCGGCCGATCGAAGAGATCAAGCTCAAGCTCGACGTCGACGATCTGGTCGAGCGGATCCACGACGTGATGACGACGGGACGCGAGAACGAGTGGGAGATCCAGACCCGTGAGGGAAACTGGCGACGGCTGAGGATTCGCCCGTACCACACCACGAGCCATCGACCCGACGGCGCGATCCTGTCGTTCGTGGACGTGGACGTGCTCAAGCGAGCGCTACAGGACGCCGAGCGAGCACGCGACTACTCTCGGGGCGTGGTGGAGACGGTGCCGATTCCGCTGCTGGTGCTCGATGCGAGCATGTGCATCGTATCGGCCAACCATGCGTTCTGCCGCGGCTTCGAGCTGGATCCGTGGATGGTGGAGGGCAAGGGATTGTTCGATCTCACCGCGGGCGCATGGGATGGGTCGGGCCTGCGGGAGGTGCTCGAGCGCCTCGTGGCCGACCATGCTCCGCTCCGGGGCGTCGAGGTGGAGATCGCGCTCCCGAAGTCGGGACGTCGACTGTTGTCGCTCAACGGGTCGCCCATTCCTCGGGAGCAGGGCAGCCTGGCCGTGGTCGCGCTCGAGGACATCACCACACGCCGACAGCTGGAGGAGTCGGAGCGCGAGGCTCGGCTCGGCGCGGAGCAGGCCAATCGAGCGAAGGATCTGTTCCTCGCCACGCTCTCGCACGAGCTGCGCACGCCGCTATCCACGATCCTGATGTCGTGGGAGATCCTCGAGAGCGTCGGGCAAGGGGACGATCGAGCACGACGGGCCACGGCCTCGATCGGACGGGCCGCGGCCAACCTGAACAAGCTGATCGACGAGCTCCTCGACATCTCGCGCATCGTCTCGGGCAAGCTCCTGCTGGAGTTCCAAGACGTCGAGCTCGCGGTCGTGGTCCGCGACGCGCTCGAGGTGGCGCGCCCGTCCGCGGCGGCCAAGGACCTCGAGCTCGTGGTCGACATCCACGAGTCGGCCGGGCTCGTTCGCGGAGATCCCAGTCGCCTGCAGCAGGTGGTCGCCAACTTGCTCGGCAACGCGGTCAAGTTCACACCCCGAGGGGGGAGGATCACCCTCCACCTCGAGGCTGTGAACGGGCACGCCGAGCTCGTCGTGAGCGACACCGGGATCGGCGTCCATCCCGACCTCCTCCCGCATCTGTTCGACCGCTTCGTTCAGGCCGAAGACACGATGAGCCGCGCGCACGGTGGTCTGGGGCTGGGGCTGGCGATCGTTCGGCACCTCGTGCGGGTCCACGGAGGTACGGTAGAGGCCGAGAGCCCGGGGCTGGGCAAGGGGACGACGCTCCGGGTGGTGCTCCCGCTACTGCTGGGCGAGACCGAGCTCGACACCCCGAATGCGCCACGAGCGTTGGCCACCGACATCCAGGGCATCCGCGTGCTGCTCATCGAGGACGACGACGATGCACGCGCCGTCTTTGCCACCGTGCTCGGTGAGCTCGGCGCCGATGTTCGCACCGCGTCCTCGGTGGCCGAGGGCCTCGCCGCAATCGATGAGGAGCTGCCCCATGCGATCCTCTGCGACATCGCGATGCCGGTGGAAGACGGCTATGGATTCATCCGCAAGCTGCGAAGCCGCGATCCCGAGCACGGCGGGACGATCCCGGTGGCTGCGTTCACCGCCCTGGCAGCCCGGGAAGATCGCGAGCGAACGCTCGGTGCCGGCTTTCAGATGCACCTGACCAAGCCGATCGATGGGGCTTCGTTGGGGGCTGCAGTGGGGGCCCTGGTCCGGGAAGACTCTTCGGGCGCGCCGTCGTGAGGCCGACCACGAGGGCGTCCGGCGTGTCCGCACATCGGCCGTGTGGTCCTAGCGTCGCGCTGCGAGCAGCGCGCGCAGATCTCCCTCGATCATCGCACAGATCTCATCGAGGGGCAGGTGACTCGCGCTCTGCTGGCTGAAGGGGTTCTGAAGCTCGTGGGCGATCTGATCGATCGCCAGCAATGCATAGGCCACGAGCATGGTGGAAAGGGGCAGAACCCATATGGAGTCGGTCGCCAAGGCCAGCGGCAGGCCCAGCAGATAGATCACGATGAACCTTCGCAGCTTGATCGCGTGCACCCGCGGCAGCGGCGTGCAACGGATGCGCTCGCACCCTCCCACGTGGTCGACGAGCCGAGCCAGCTCGCGTTCGGCCACGTGGAACGCGAAGCCGTCGAGCCCGGCGTCGATGCGCGCCTGCGCCAAATGGTGCGCCAAGTGGCGTGCAACGGCGCTGGGCATGTGGCGGGCGTCCTCGACGCGAATGGCGAGCGATTGGTCACCGAGCACCCGCTCGAGCACCGCTCGATCCCGCTCGTTCGGTGCTCGGCCCAGCTCCGTCCGGAGGCTCGAGCGTGCCGCGTGGCAGAATGCCTCGATACCGCGTACCAGGGTCTCCTTCCAGGCCGCATCGTTGGGGCCATACTCCAGGCACTGAATCGCGAGGTTGCGGGACTGGTTGACGATTGCCCCCCACAGCTTTCGCGCCTCCCACCATCTGTCGTAGCTGGAGTTCGTGCGCAACACGAGCAGTACGGCGAGCAAGGCGCCGGTGTAGCCCAGGTGGATCGGGTGGATGCCCTGCCACCCCACGACTCCATGGGCGAAGGCAATTCCCAGCGCGTAGAGCCCGAACAGCGCCACCCGCGGCAACAACCGCGGGGTGACCCCGCCCCACGCGATCACGTCACTCCAAAACGGAGTGCCCTCGAGTGGGTTGGGATGCATGCGACCGCGCATGGGACTGGCGGGGGTAGCCTGTCCCATTCGATGCCGAACGCACGCGCCATCTTAGGGCCCTTGGGCCGTAGATCCACCGCGCGCGGCGCCTCGGGACGGCGAGCGGCACGCGTGAGCCTTCGCTCACCCCCGCGGCTTCCTCACCAGCTCCGCATAGCTGGTCTCGGCCACGATCCGCAGCCGCGCCTCGTCGAGGTCCTCGAACACCTTGCCCAGCAGATCGGCGCGCGTCTGCTGGCTCTGCTCGTGATCGAACAGCACCAGCACGTCGATGAGCTTGATCTGGTCGAGCGGGCGTGCGGGCACGAACACCTGCGCCTCGTCGTCGGTGTCGGTGTCGACGATGTAGCCATGCTTGTGCAGCTGCCCGAGCAGCTCGCTCACGCGATCGAGCGCGAGCCGAAAGCGCTCGCCGAGCTCCTCGGGCGACAGGCCCCGGCCCCGACGGGAGTAGCGGTCGCAGATCGCCAGCAGCAGGCGCGCGGCCGTGCGCCCCGAGTCGTTGGGGACCTCGATGCGCTCGCGGACGTAGCGGTTCAGGTAGCCCTGCAGGGCGATGTAGCGCCGCCGTTGCACCACGAATGCGATCTGGGCCCCCAGCAGGATCACCATCCACGACAGATAGGACCACACGATGATGATGGGGAACACGGCGAGCGGGCCGTAGAGGCCCTCGTAGGTCTGCAGCGCAAAGCGGGTGGCGTAGATGCCGAACACCACCTTGCCGATCTCGATGAGCACCGCGGTCACCAGGCCTCCGGTGAGCGCCGGGCCCCAGCGCACGGCCGTGTGGGGCATGTAGCGGTTCAGCAGCACCAGGCCGGCCCCGGTGGTGAGCACGGGCAGGCCCACCATGCGGGTGACCCCGGCCACCAGCGGCTGCGCCAGGCTGTAGAGCATGAGCGCCGGGCCGAGCGTGGCCAGCGTGTAGAACATGGTGAACTTCACCAGCACGCTGCGCTTGCGAGAGACCCGCCAGATCCGGTTGAAGGTCTGCTCGAGGGTGGAGAACAGCACGAAGGCGATCGACAGGGTGACCAAGAAGCCCCACGCGCCGAGGTTGCCCACGTTGACCCGCGCGGCCAGGCCCATGGCGGCGGTGGCCATCTGGGCGGCGCGCTCGGTCTCGGGCACCAGCGAGCGGAAGATGTCCTCGAGCAAGGCGGTGCCCGAGACCGGATCCATCAGCCCCACGATGAGCAGGGTGACCCCGAGGAAGGGCACGGTGGACAAGAGCGTGTGCATGGTGAGCAGCGCGGCCATGCCTCCGCAGCGGTCTTCGATGATCCAGCGCCGCAGCACGAAGAAGGACAAGAGCCACACCCGGCGCCAGCGCGTGGGCTCGACCTCGGGCAGGCGCGGGACCAGGCTGGCCCGCAGACGAGTGATGCGCGTGCGCAGCCCGGCCAGGGGATCGGCGCGGCTCGAGGCCGACGTGGCGGGCTCGATGGTGGGAGAGCTGTCGTCGCTGTCTTCGAGGGCGTCGGCGGCGGGCGCATCGTCGGCCGGCGCATCGTCGACTGGCGCGTCGTCGAGGGCATCGTCGGCTGGCACGTCGTTGGCCATCGCGGCGGCCCCCTGCTAGCCGCGGCCCGCGGCCTCCGTGGCACCCCCCGGACGGGGCGGTGCCTTCTTGTGCTTGGCGGGGCCGCCCTCGGCCTGCACCGACTTCTTGGCGGTACGCTTCTTGGCGCGCTCGAGCTTCTCCCGAAGCGGCTCGGCGAGCGCCTCGAGGTCCTGGCGCAGTCCCCCGAGCGCCTTCTCGGTGACCGCCACGCGCTTGTCGGTCAGGCCATCGACGTCGGGCAGCAGCTCGGCGAGCTTGCGCGCGGTCGCGATGGCCTTGTGGAGGATCTCGAGCTGCTCGGAGCCGGCGGGCCTGGGGTGCAGGATCGGATCGAAGCGCCGCCGCAGCTCGGCCACCGACTGCCCCTCGTCGAACACCGCATGCCGCAGATCCTTGATCACCTCGCGCGGCGGCGGGGCGCCTGGAGCCGGATCGTTGGCCGCTCGCGCGCCGCCGTCGGCCTTGCCGCCCGCGGTGCCCATGGCGCGCCCGAAGTAGTCGACCGCCTGGTAGCTCGGAATCTCGCGCTCGACGCCATCCCACTGGAGCACCGAGGGGGCCAGCCGCTGCAGGGTGGAGAACGACATGGTGAGCTTGTCGACGGTGGGGCGCTTGAGGAACAGCTCCTGGGTGCAGTAGGCGTAGAAGTCCTCGTAGCCCCATGCCTCGTAGGCACGGCCGCGTCGGAGCTCCACCAGGGTCTGCGCGAGATCGACCCAGGAACGCTTGAATCGCTGGGTTCGGCGGAGGGCCTCGAGCCGCTCCGGATCGGCGCCGGTCTGCTCGAGGCGTGCCAGCAGGGCATCGATCTTCTCGGTCGCCTTCGTCACGAGGCTCGCATATAGCACCCGCCGCCGCCGGGGTGGTACCGTGGTGGAGTGGAGGCTCCGGTTGCGGCATCTGCACGGTCCGCAACGGCGATGTGGCGTCCGGAGGGACCGGTGGGCGCTCCTCCGAGGGTGGGTGCGGCTGCGGGCACTGGCGCGGCCGCAGGCACGGGCGCGGCCGCAGGCACGGGCGTGGCCGGGGGCACGGGCGCGCCCGTCGACGGCGGATCGAAGTCCCGGCCATTTCGCTTCGGGCCCACCACCCAGATCATGGTCGGCTCACTCGATCGCGATCCCGTGCTCGGACCGGGATCGATGGTGGGCCCGCGCTACCGCATCGTGGGCTTCCTCGGCGAGGGGGGCATGGGCCGGGTGTACGAGGCCGAGGTCGTGGGGGGCGCGGGCACGGTGGCGCTCAAGGTCCTTCGCCGCGAACGCAGCGCAGACGACCAGCTCGCGCGCTTCAAGCAAGAGGGCAAGGCGGCGAGCCGCGTGGGGCATCCCTCGATCGTGCAGGTGATCGACTTCGCCGAGCTGCCCGAGGGCACCACCTACCTGGCGATGGAGCGGCTGCACGGCCGCTCGCTCGAGGACTGGCTCGAGGCGCCGGGCCGGCTCGCCGACGGCCTGCGATGGGTGGCCGAGATCGCCCGGGGCCTGCACGCGGCGCACCATGCCGGCGTGGTGCACCGCGACATCAAGCCGGCCAATCTGTTCCTCCACGTCGATCCCCGCGATCGTCACGGGTGGGAAGGGGGACGCGTCCAGCCCAAGATCCTCGACTTCGGGATCGCCAAGGTGATCACGGCCGACGTGACCCGCATCGAGACCCAGGCGGGGATGCTCCTGGGCACGCCCTACTATCTCGCGCCCGAGCGGGCGCTGGGTCGCAGCCTCGATGGGCGGGCCGACCTCTACAGCCTGGGGGTGATCCTCTACGAGATGCTCACGGGCATGGTGCCGTTCGACGACGACGGCTTCATGGGGATCCTGGCCCAGCACATCCAGGCGCAGCCCCTCGACCCGCGCCAGGCGGCGCCCGATCGAAGCCTGCCGCCCGGGGTGTGCATGCTGACGATGCGCTTGCTCGCCAAGCAGCCCGACCAACGCCCCGCCCACGGCACGGCGCTGGCCGAGGAGCTCGAGGCGCTGCTCGTGCGCGAGGCGGCGGCGATCGAGGCGGTGGCCACGGGGCCCCGCATGGCGACGGCCGTCGGTCAGGGCACGGTGGAGCTCGGCGATCTCGCGCAGCGGCCCACGGTGGCGCCGGCCGAGTCCAGCGCGGCCGCGCTGGTTCCCGTGCACTCGACCTCGTCGGGGCGCTCGACCTCGACGCGCGGGCGTTGGCTGCCATGGGTGGCGGGCGCGGTGGGGGTGGTGCTGCTGGGCGCGGCCGGGTCCTTCGTCGCGCTGCAGCAGCGAGAGGCTTCGGGCTCCGCGGCCGCGGAAGGGGCGGCGGTCGACGACGCTCCGGCCGAGGTCGTGGGCTCGCCGGGCGAGGAGGCGCCCATGTCCGTCGCGGACGCGCCCGTGCCGTCACCGGCACCGTCGCCGACGCCGGCGGTCGAGCCCGAGCCCAGGCAGATCGAGCGCGCGCCGGAGCCCGAGACCCAACCTACCCCCACCTCGGCCAGCGGTGATAGAACATCGGTCGAGCCGCCCAAGCCCTCGCGGGCTCGACGTCCGCGACCCAAGCGCCAGCCGCCCGCCCCGCCCGAGCTCAAGGACGATGTCTACGACTAGCCCCGCCCGCCTCGCTCCGTCCCCGTTGCTACGGCTGCCATGCGTCTTGCTCGTGGGTGCGTTGGCGTCGTGGGCTGGACCCGTCCACGCCACGCCGTGGGCCGTGCCCTCGTCGGCTGCGCTGGCGGCCGGGCCCGAAGCCGCGGACCCCACCGAGGCGACCACCATCGATGGGGCGCTCGAGTCTGGTGATCTGACCACGGCCAAGGCGCTCGCTCGCGAGGCTCGCGAGGCCGAGCCCACGGCGGCCACGTGGCAGCGCGAGGGCGAGGTGCTCGAGCATGCGGGCGACTACCGCGAGGCAGCCAAGGCGTATCGGGCGGCCAAGGCCGCGGCCGGAGAGGACGCCGCGGCCGCCACGGCGGCCGAGCAGGGCCTGGTCCGCGTCAAGGCGCAGGCTCGGGGCACGGTGCCCGACGAGCCCGCCTCCACCCACCGCGAGGAACTCGACCCTCGCTGGGAGCCGCCGCCACCCAAGCCCGACCCGACGCCGGAGCCGGAGCCCGAGCCACCTCCGCCCACGCCCGAGAGGATCGTGACCAAGTGGTACTTCTGGGTGACGGTCGGCGCCATCGCGGCCAGCGCGGCCGCCGTGGCCGCGATCGCGATCAAGGCCGCGCGCGACGATCAGCCCGACGCGCTCGATGCCTTCACGGCCACCCCCGGCTCGCGGGGCATGGGCGCGCTGCGCTTTTGATGCCGCGATCGATCCCCCGAT
The DNA here is from genome assembly GCF_026337845.1 of Paraliomyxa miuraensis. Lineage (GTDB taxonomy): Bacteria > Myxococcota_A > Polyangia > Nannocystales > Nannocystaceae > Paraliomyxa > Paraliomyxa miuraensis. The sequence goes on from NZ_JAOVZF010000135.1 coordinate 42,416, forward strand.
CGATCCCGCGATCGACCCCCACGATGGCCGGGGCCCTGGCCCTCGTGCTCACGACCGCGTGCGGCGAGCCCGTCCGCCTGCCCCACCCGATCGTGGAGGCCGAGCTGCCCGCGGGGGGCTGGTCGCACGCGGTGCGCTTTCGGGGCGGCGTACGGATCGACGACGTGCGTGCGCCCGACCAGGTCGCGCCTGGCGAGGGGCTGCCCGTGTCGTTCGTGGTCCACGGTCCCGCGCAGGGGCTGCGGGCGCGGGTGGTGGCATGGCCGCCGCGCGCCGGCGCGCGGCAGGTGGCGCTCGGAGGGGTGGGGGCCCCCCCGGTCGACGTCCCCCTCGATCCCCGAGCCTCGGTGCTCGAGGTGCCTCTGACCGAGGGGACGCAGAGCCTGGAGTTCACGCTGCCCCGGCCATGGTTTCCCTCGCAGGTGCTGGTGACTCTCGAGCTGCTCGACGGCGACGCGCGGATCCCCGTCGAGGAGGGGCCGGCGCGGGAGGATGGGCGGGCCATGCTGGCGCTGATCGACGTGACACCCCGCCCCGCCCTGGTGCAGGCGGTGCCCATGTCCTCGCCCCCGGTGCTCGACGGCCGCCTCGACGAGCCGGGGTGGGCGGCTGCGGTCGCGCACCCGCTGGTGCACAGCCTCGACGGCGAGCCCTACGACGAGCGCCCCGGCACGGTCCGCCTGGCCTGGGATGCCCAGGCGCTCTACCTGGGCGCGGAGATCGTCGACCCCGACGTCTGGTCGGACCTCGTGCAGCACGACGATCCGCTATGGAACCAGGAGGTGCTCGAGCTGTTCGTGTTCGGTGCCGCCAAGCAGGGCGAGCTCCAGCGTGGTCGGGCGTCCCGGCAGTCCGGGTATCTCGAGCTCCAGGTGTCGCCGCGCGGGGTCACCTTCGACGCCCGCTTCGAGCACCATCGCAAGGGCGACGAGGCCTGGGATGGGACCTGGCGGTCCGCAGTCGATCTGCGCGGCACCCTCGACGAGCGTCGCGACCGGGACGAGGGCTGGAGCGCCGAGCTGGCGATCCCATGGACGGAGATCTGCGCCCATACCGATGTCACCTGCCCCGTCGGCGCGGGCCAGACCCTGCGCATCAACGCGTTCCGCTTCGAGCGCCCCGAGGGCCGCCCCCCGGTCGGCCTGGCCCTCAGCCCGCCGCGGGTGCCCGACTTCCACGCGTCCGAGCACGCAGCCGTGCTAGAGCTCGTTGGGCCATCATGACGATGCGGTGGATCGGGCTCGTACTCCCATGCCTGCTCATGGTCGGGCTGCTCGTTGGTTGTCCGCCATCGCCGCCGGCCAAGGGCACGTCGCCGCCGTCGACCCGACGCGGCCGCTCGACCCCCGCGGTGGCCGAGCACCACGCCGTGGCCCCCAGCCCCGCCGACCTCGAGGGGATCGAGCTGCGGATGGTGGAGATCCGCATCCAGACCCCGATGGCCAAGAAGTACGGGGGCAAGGTCGAGCACGCCCTCACCGGGCCCGAGAAGGCGGTGCTCGATGCGATGAACGGGCTGCCCGTGACCCACCTCCCCGCGCTCAGCCGCATGGTGCGAGCCCTCGCCCAGAGCGCGCCCGACTGGGACACGATCCCCTCGGTGGTGGGCGAGCTGATGGCGTGGCTGGGGCTGCCCGATCCCTACCCGCGGCTCATCAAGGCCGATCTGCCCCGCGATCCCCTCGGGTGCGCCACCGCGATCGCCCCGGGCTGCGAGCATGCGCTGGCCTCGCTGGTCGAGCAGGTCGAGGCCGCGGTGCCCGAGGGCTCGTCGACCTTGATCGGCGTGGGGGTCGTCGCCATGGACGATGGCACCACGCGGATGCTGGTGGCGCTGCTCGATCGCGCGGTCGAGCTCGAGCCGGTGCCCTCGGTGCTGCGCGGCAAGGGCACGTTCACCCTCGGCGGCAAGCTGCTGGGACCCCGCACCAAGCCGCGGGTGGAGCTGGTGGGCCCGGACGGTCGCTGGGAATCGATGCCGGTGAGCCTCTCGGTCAGCGGTCGCTTCTCGTCCAAGGTGAGCTGCAAGGACGGCCAGGGGGCCTACCAGGTCGAGGTGTTCGCCGAGGGCCCCTATGGCCCCGAGGTGGCGGCCAACTTTCCCGTGTACTGCGGGGTGTCGCCACCCAACGCGCTCACGGCCCGCGTGGAGGTGCTGGGTCCCTCCGTGACCGCGGCCCAGGTGGCGCGCGCCAACTTCCTCTACCTCAACGAGGCCCGGCAGGAGCGAGGGCTCGCGCCGCTCTCGTGGGATCCCGAGGCGGCGGCCATCGCCGAGGCGCACAGCCTCGACATGGCCGAGCACGGGTTCGTGGGCCACAAGTCGCCCACCACCGGGGGCACCACCGATCGCTTCCTCGCGGCCGGGGTGGTGGCCCGGGTCGTTCGCGAGAACGTCGCGCTCGACTTCGGTCCCAAGGGCATCCACGACAGCCTGATGCGCAGCCCCTTGCACCGCGTGAACATCCTGGCCCCCGACGTCACCCACGTGGGGATCGGCGCCGTGTTCGACCCGCATGCCCCCGCCGACGATCGACGCCCCGTGTACCTGACCCAGAACTTCTTCAAGAAGGACCGGGCCGCGACCGCCTCGGGCGAGCTGGGCGTCGCCACGCTGCGCGGGGCCGTCGACGAGGCGCGGGGCGAGCAGGCCAAGCCCCCGATCTCGTGGAGCGACGGGCTGTCGGCGATCGCCCAGCGCCTGGCCGATGCACGCAGCCGCGGCCGTGCCGACCCCAAGGGGTGGACGGCCGAGGTGGGCTCGCTGGGCTACGCCAGCGTGGAGTCCAACGTACTCTCCAGCATCAGCTTCGATGCGATCGTCGAGGCCGAGATGTGGACGTCGGGCGTGCCCCAGGAGGCGGACGTGGGCGTGGGGTTGGCGCGAACCAAGGAGTCGGGCGGAGTCGAGGGCTACCTGGTCGTCGTGCTGGTGGCCGAGCGGGCCTCCGGCTCGTGACCCGCGGCGAGCGGCTCGTGCCGGGGTTGGACCCCGGGCCCGCTGCCTGGGCGCATGGCCCCACCGGTTGCGGTATGCTCCCGGCCCGATGGCAAGCGCGCATCCCGCGGCTCCCGAGAGCCGAACGACCGTGGTGCTGGGGGTGATCGGCGGCTCGGGCCTCTACCAGATGGACGCGCTCGCCAACCCCACGCGGGTGGAGCTGCAGACGCCCTTTGGCACCCCGAGCGATGCCTATACGGTGGGGACCCTGCCGCGGGCCGACGCTCCCCCGATCACGGCCGTGTTCCTGCCGCGTCACGGCGCGGGGCATCGGCTCCTGCCCTCCGAGATCAACTACCGCGCCAACGTGCACGGCCTCAAGCAGCTCGGGGTGACCCACCTGGTGTCCGTCTCCGCGGTGGGCTCGCTGCGCGAGGAGGTCGCGCCGGGCCACCTGGTGCTCCCCGATCAATTCATCGATCGCACCAAGGGCGTGCGCGCGAGCACCTTCTTCGGCGACGGCGTGGTCGGTCACGTGCAGTTCGGCCGCCCCACCTGCGATCGCCTGCGCGCCCTGGTGGCCGCCTGCGCCCGTGATGGCGGCGCCACCGTGCACGAGGGCGGCACCTGCATCGTGATGGAGGGCCCGGCGTTCTCCACCCGGGCCGAGTCGGAGCTGTATCGCTCGCCGTCCTTCGGCGCCTCGATCATCGGCATGACCGCGCTGCCCGAGGCCAAGCTCGCCCGCGAGGCGGAGCTGGCCTACACCATGCTCGCGCTGTCGACCGACTACGACTGCTGGCACGAGGAAGAGGTCAGCGTCGACGCCGTGATGGCGGTGATGGCCAAGAACATCGAGCACGCGCGCAAGACCCTGGTGTCCCTCGCGGCGCGGCTGCCCGAGCGCACCGAGGACCTGCCCTATCCGCGGGCGGTACGGGGCGCGCTGATGACCGCACCCGAGCACGTCGGCGTCGACGCCCGGCGCCGGCTCGACCTCATCGTCGGGCACGTGCTCCCGCCCCGGTAGGGCCAAGGCCCGAGCAACCAAACGTAGCGAGTGAGATCAACGAACATGATCGAGCGTACCCCTTCCGTGGTCGTGGTCGGCAGCGTCGCCATCGACTGGGTCATCACCCCCAAGGCCGAGCGCGAGCGCAGCGTGGGTGGCTCCGCCACCTTCTTCTCGATGGCCGCGTCCTACTTCGGCCCCGTGCGCCTGTGCGGCGTGGTCGGCAAGGACTTCCCCGAGCAGAGCCTCGCCGATCTGCGTGCGGCCCACGTGGACACCGAGGGGCTCGAGGTCGTGCCCGACGGCCTCACCTTCCACTGGAAGGGCCGCTATCACGACGACATGAACCACCGCGACACGCTCGACACCCGGCTGAACGTGTTCGAGCACTTCGATCCCAGGCTGCCGCAGAGCTACCGGGGCAGCGAGTACCTGTTCCTGGCCAACATCCAGCCCGCGCTCCAGCTGCGGGTGCTCGACCAGATGGACCCGCGGCCTCGGCTGGTCGGGCTCGACACCATGAACCTGTGGATCGAGCACACGAAGGACGATCTGCTGAAGGTGCTCGCGCGCGTCGACCTGCTCACCATCAACGAGGAGGAGGCGCGGCAGCTCACCGGCGAGCCCAACCTGGTCCGGGCCGCGCGGGCCATCCACGACATCGGTCCCCGGAGCCTGGTGATCAAGCGCGGGGAGTACGGGGCGCTGTTGTTCCACGAGGGCGAGGTGTTCTCGGCCCCGGCGCTGCCGCTCGAGGAGGTCATCGATCCCACCGGGGCCGGCGACAGCTTTGCGGGCGGCTTCATGGGCTACCTGGCGCGGGTGGGCGAGACCACGGGCGAGAGCCTGCGCTCGGCCATGATCTACGGCTCGGTGATGGCCAGCTACTGCGTCGAGGGCTTCTCGTACGATCGCCTCGCGGGGCTCGACCACCGGGCCATCGACGAGCGCTTCATGGCGTTCTCGCGGCTGACCCACTTCGAGCGCGCGCGTCTGCTCTAGCCGGGCCGAAGCAGGCGGCGAGCATGGCGGACGCAGGGGGCGGCGGATGACGGACGGCGAGCCCAGCGACTTCGCACTGCTCGAGTCCTGGCGCGACGGCGACGAGGGCTGCGGCCGGGTGCTGTTCTCCCGCTACTTCGACTCGGTCTATCGCTTCTTTCGCAACAAGGTCGACGACGCCGCCGAGGATCTGACCCAGCAGACCTTCATGGGGCTGGTCCAGGGCAAGGATCGATTCCGCGGCGAGGCCAGCTTTCGCACCTACTTGTTCACGATCGCACGCAAGCGGCTCTACTCGTACCTGCGCAAGGCCCAGCGCGATCAAGACGCCGCCCCGTGGGGCACCAGCTCGGTCGCCGAGCTCGCGGGCGATCTGGGGCTGGCCTCGCCCTCGCGGGCGGTGGCGCGGCACCAGGAGCAGCGGCTGCTCCTGCTCGCGCTGCGGCGGCTGCCGGTCGAGATGCAGGTGGCGCTCGAGCTGTTCTACTGGGAGGAGCTCACCGTCACCGAGATCGCCGAGGTGCTCGAGACGCCGGTGGGCACGGTCAAGAGCCGGCTGCAGCGCGCGCGTGCGCGGCTCGACGCCGAGATCGGGCAGCTGGCCGAGTCCGAGGATCTGCGCCGCAGCACCATGGACGACTTCGGTCGCTGGGCCCGGGAGCTGCGCGAGGTGATGGGGCCGCCGGCCGGGGACGACGAGCCGCCGGCCGACGAGGACACCTGACGAGCCCGCCGTCTGCCGTGGCGGCTTGCGGCGGCGACGTGCCGTGTCAGGGATGGAGCAGCAGGAGGAACTCCAATGCTTCGAGCGTCCATCGTGTTCTTCATCATCGCCCTCGTTGCCGCCGTGTTCGGCTTTGGCGGCATCGCAGCGGGCGCCGTGGAAATCGGCAAGATCCTGTTCTATGCCTTCTTGGCGATCGCGCTGGTGACCCTCGTGGCCGGGCTCGTGCGCCGCTGATCGCCGTCGATGCAGGGCGCGAGGCGTTGGGGTCACGCCGGCTCGGCCAGCGCACAGCGCCCGGCATCGCAGACCGCCTCGACCGCCAGGCACGCCGGGGTGGAGTAGAGGCATCCCGCCTCGACGTAGCCCGTGCACACGCGCTCGTCGATCGCGACCTGGGTGTCGTGGAACCCCTGCAGGCGATCGACCAGGATCGGGGCCTGGCAGGCGCCCTCGCACTGCGTCTCGGCGAACACCATCGTGCAGTCGGCGTCGCTCGAGCACGGTCCATTGGCCGCGTCGACCAGCCGATCCATCGCATCGCGAGCAAAGCCCAGCCGCTCGTCACACGACGACGCGTTGGTGGGAGCGTCGCCGGGGATGTCGATGAGCAGGCCGCTGGGGGGCGGCGCCGGGGGCCGAGTTCCACCGCAGGCGGCGGCGAGCCAGAGCGACGCGAGCGCGAGACCGAGGAGCGATCGATCGAGGAACATCGCCCTTCAGCCTAGGACGCCGGATCCGGCGGGCTGGGCGGCTGCTCTCGATGCGGCATGTCGACGACGGGCGCGGTAGGGTCACTAGGAATCCCCGCTCGGATCCGAGCAATCCAGCCAGGGGTGTTCCAGCCCGATTCCACGGTTGCGTGCGCCAGGGTGGGATGGATCTCGCGTTCGTTCCGTTGACGGCCCAGGAGCCGTTGCCTAGCCTCGTCCGATGGGGCGGGGAGTCATGAGCATCGTGCTCTCTCGACTCGCGCTCTTCGGCTCGATGGGAAGCTGCGTCGTCACGACGGATCAAGGCCCCGCGCTGGATACCGGGGAAGGGCCGACGGCACCCCCTCCTCCCACCATCGATGACGGACAAGGCGAGGGGATCTTTCGTCTCCCGTTGATCGCCGATCGGTTTTCCCTGCTCGTGGGTGCGCCTTCGGCAACCGTGGATGAAGCTACCAGGGCTGGGTTGGTCTCGGTGTTTGCCTCGGAGCCCGGGCAGGGGGTGGTGTCCCATCCGTACTATCACTCCGACATCATCGAAGACCAACGGTCCCTTACCTCGGCTGCCGAAGTTGCGCCAGCTTCGCCAGCTCACCGGGTAGTGGGGTGCTCTCGGGAGACGAACTCGGCACGAACTACGGCGCTTCGCTCGGAGTTGGGGTCTTCGAACGCACCAACGTCTCGAGCGCCCACCTTTGGAGGCAGCGCTCGTCGGAATTCCTTGCGATCGGAGCGCCACTTTGGAACGGCAGCGGTGGCGTTCACATCTATACGGGCTCCGCCTATCGTCTTTGGGACTTTTGGTCGGGAGAGGAGCTGTCTGGCACGCGGATCTGCGATCGTGGGGGTGGCGGGGGGGCCCTCTTCCCTCGGTTGCGTACGCTGGCCGGAGGCTTTGCCAGCGAGGAATTCGGTCGATCCATGGTCGTCGGCGACTTCTCGTGCGACGGGTACGATGACCTCGCAGTCGGTGCTCCGGGCGCCGACTTGGTCGCCGGCAATGGGCAGCTCCTCGAGGACGCCGGAGCCGTCTATGTCTTTCGTGGTGGCCCGCTCGGGATTGGGGTGGAGGGTACGATCGTTCTCACTCAGGGGGCGTTCGGGAGCGAAGGCACGCCCGAGTCAGGCGATCGATTCGGCGAGGTCCTCACCGTGGGCAACTTCAACGGCCGGCGGGTCGATGCCTCGGTACCGTGGTCGTGCTGGGACTTGGCCGTGGGTACGCCCAATGAGGATGACGATCGTGGAGAAGTACAGATCTTCTACGGCGATCCGGGAAACCTCGTGATCATTGGGCCAATCCTACGACCGGGAGAGGACGGGATGCCCGGTGCTCGCGCTGCGGGCGATCGGTTCGGCGCGGCGCTGGTAGGCTTTGCGTTCGACGAGGACGGGTTCCACGACCTCGCCATTGGGGCCCCGGGGGACGGTGGCGGGCGGGTTCACGCGATCCCGGGGAGCAGCACGGGGCCAATGACCTCCCAGGCAAACTCTTTCAAGCAGCAGACATTGCAGGTTCCAGACGACGATGACCCCGGTGATCGATTTGGTCAATCGGTGGGGGCCATGAACGTCGAGTCCGACGAGGCGCTGGTGATAGGCGTACCGGGCGAAGACATGAACCAAGGCGCAGTGATGCTGGTCAAGCTCGATCGGCATGCCGACGGTACACTGATCGCAAGCGAGCCCGCGACCATCGTGCGAGCTTCGGACGTAGGGTTGCCGCCGATGGCCGACTTGCACTGGGGAGAAGTCCTCGCGTCACCGCGCGCCTTTCCCACGAATCCGGCGGAGTTTCCATGAAGAAATCATCGACGGCCCCGATGGTCGAGACCTTGACGCTTCGTTGTCTGCTTTGCCTGGTCGTCACCGCCTGTGGACTGCGGGTGGAGGACGAGCATGGGGAGGACGACGTAGAACCCGACGTTGCCGATCAGGGATGCGAGGAGGGCTCGTGCCCGATTGCGTGTGGCGACCGCACGTGCATCGGCTCGTTGGGCATTGGTCGCTGCGTCGACGACAAGTGCAGCCCCACGCCCATCGAATGCGTCATCGAATCCAGCCCTGAAGGCAACTGCACCGAGGTGTGTGCGAGCCGCGGGTTCTTCTGCGTGGAGAACGGTTGCGAGGGCGCCACCGCCTTCGGCTATCCAGGGACGGAGATCGAAGCGATCAGCGTGTGCGGAGAGAGCACCCCCGACGTCAAGGCCGCGGTCGAGCGCATCGAAGGGCCATGCGACGCGCCTCTCGTGTTCTCGGGCGAGGGCTCCTTCGCCCTCTATCAGTGTTGTTGCGACCACCCCGATTACTGAAGAGGACCGGGAGGACCCGCAGCAAGCCAAGAGAGGGAGCAACTCGTAAGTCTTGCTTACGAGTTCGCAATCTACGCTCACGCCGCGTGCGCCGCAGCCTGACGCTCTGATCAGAACGACAGCGCCGTTCCGAACAGCACCAGCAGCGAGCGGGCCTTGGCCTCCTCGGGCTCCAACGGATCCTCGCCCATGGTGCCGGTGAAGGTGCTGCCGGGCACGGTGAACGCTCGCTCGCCGAACACGCCGCGGAACTGGAGCATCAGCGCGGCCCAGCGGCGCACCTTGTAGCGGGCGTCGAGCGACGGGGTCCAGATGAAGTTGATCCGATCGCCGGTGAGATCCTCGTCCTGGCGAATGGGGAACGAGAACCCCAGGCCAAAGCCCGAGCCCACCTCGATGCGCGAGGTGCCGGCCACCACGATCCCGGGCTCGAACATCACCCGCGCCCAGCCAAAGGCCCGCAGCTGCTCGTCGGTCTGGGTGGTGGTGGTGTCGCTGGGCTGATCCTCGTCGGTGGTGCCGCGCTCGACCAGGCGAGAGCCCCATCGCCCCAGGGTCCCGCCCATGCGCAGCTCCCAGCCCACCCGCGACCAGCCGGGCTTGCGGGCGCGAAACTGCAGGGCCAGCTGGCCCAGCGCGCTGAAGTACACGGGGGGGACGTCGGTGGGGCCGAAGGTATCCGACCACGCCGGGCCACCTCCGGATGCGAAGTAGACCTTGAAGGCGGTGCGTCGGGCCGTGCGCTGCGGATCGCCGAACTCGATCGAGCCCGACTTGACCGTCGCCAGCGCCTCGTCGTAGTCGCGGTCGCCCCGCGGGAGGAAGCGAATGGGCTCGCACGAGGCCCCCGGTACCTTGAGCTGGAGGTTGGGCACGTGCGTCACGCCGTAGCGGTGCACCTCGGCATCCTCGCCGAACAGCGCCACGTCGGTGATGCGGCTGCCGGGGATCTCGGTCTGCCACGAGTTGACGTTGGCGTTGAGGTAGATCTGATCGGCCGGCACGTAGCTGCTGAGCGTCTGGCCGTTGACGGCCAGGGTGTCGGTCCAGCGCTGGTTGGGCCGCTCCTTCTCGAACGTGACCGCCAGCGGGAGCTCGAGGTCGAGGGCCGAGTCGTCCACCGTGCCGGGGCAGCGATAGTCGCAGCCCTCCTCGGTCACCGTGGCCGCGCACGCGGTGCCGGTCTCGAGCGTGACGGCCGGGCAGGTGTCCTCGGGATAGATGCACTCCGGCCGGCGCCAGGAGAAGCTCACCTGGTTGAACTGCAGGGCAAACGGCGCCCGCGGCCAGCGGCCCTCCCAGCGCGCGCCAAAGCGGGCGGCCGCCTTGCCGGCGCTCGTGGCCGCCAGATCGATGTCGATCGTGCCCACCGACAGCGGTGCCTGGGGGACTCGCACCTGGAGCGTGCCCGTGCCCGTCAGCTTGCCCACGCAGCGCTTCACGTCGAGGTCGACCCCGTGCACGCGCACCGCGAGGCGGCCGCGATCGCCCGGCTCGAGCCGGGTGCGGGGCAGCGTCATCTCGATCACGTGGCAGCGCGGGGTGATGACCAGCGAGACCAGCTTGCGCGCGGGCTCGCCCTCGGCACCGACCGCCTCCTCGGCCGCCCGCTCGCTGCGGGGATGCGGCACGTAGTAGCCGCCCAGGCTGCGGGCGGTGACCACCACCTGATCGAGGTCGGCCCGCACTCCAATGGTCGCGACACCCCCGGTCAGGCGCACCGAGTCCACGGCCGGCGGCGAGCCCTCGAGGTGCTCGAGCAGGATGAACAGCGGCCGCGGATCGGTGCTGGCCTCGGCGGCGGCCAGGCTGTCGGAGCTGCAGGCCACGAACAGATCGCTGGCCCGTCCCAGGCCCTCGGGGAGCTCCACCCGCGGGCGACAGTCGCCCACCGGATCCTCCGCGCAGCGCTGGGCCTGCGCGGCGTCGTCGTCACCCCCCCACAGCGCCGGTCGTACCAGCCATGTCATGCGCCCGTTGATCGCATCGGCGGACGGCGGGTCGGGGTCGGGCGCCAGCAGCTCGGCCAGGGTCTCCCGCGTGCGCGCGCTGTGGGCCTCGCTCACCACGCACAGGTGCGTGGGCACGTCACCGGCCTCGGGGCGCAGGTCGAGGGTGACCACGCCATAGCGCTCGGCCCGGGCCGCGGTGGTGAATCCGAGCACCACCCACAGGGCCAGCACGGCCCCCACGATGGTTCCCAGCGTCCTCGCCAGCCGGCCGCCGGTGCTCAGCCCTTGCACTGGTCCTCGTCGGCGGCCACGCAGAGATAGTAGCGGGCGCAGTCGGTGGGGCTGAGCTGGGCGCGACGGTAGTCGGGCGCCTCCACCCCGCAGTCGTAGCAGCGCCCATCCTTGGCGGTCACGAAGCGCGTGGTCTTGCGCGTGCGCTGCAGGTAGTTGAACTTGTCCTGCTGGAAGTAGCAGGTGCCGCCGTCGCGCTTGCGCTTGCTCGTGGTTGGGCGGGCGCGCTCGTCGGGCTCGGTCGATGGATCGGGCTCGGTCGATGCCGGGAGCTCGGAGGATGCAGGCGGTGGTCCCACCACGAGCGCCTCGCTGGGCTCGGCGGCTCGGGCCGCGATGCCCTCGATCCCCTCGATGTCCTCGACAGCAGGCTCGGCCGGCAGCGCGGGCTCGGTCGTCACGCTCGAGGGCGCGGGGACCGAGGCCTGGGGGGTCGAGGCGGCGGCCGTCGGAACTGCGGCGTCGTCGTCGGTCGCCAGCATCACGCCCAGGACCCCGGCCACCAGCACGCCCGCCACCCCGCCCGCCAGCGAGAGCACCCGGGCCCGGCGCCGCCGTCGTCGCGCCACGTTGGGATCGACCAGCGCCTCCTCGAGGCGGTCGAGCAGGGGATCGAGCGCCGGGTGGCGGTCGGCCGGATCCACGGCCAGCCCGCGGACGATCTCGGCGTGCACCCATCCCCGCACCTTGCTCTCGGGCGGCGGGTCGAGCACGCGACCGTGCCGCACGTTGTGGCGGTACTCCGCCACGGTGGTGCCCGCGAACGGCGGGAACCCGTAGAGCGCCTCGTAGATCGCCACGCAGAAGCTGAACTGATCGCTGCGGGCGCTCGCGAGCCCGCCCGATTCCTGCTCCGGCGCCATGTACTTGGGCGTGCCCAGCAGGGCGCCGGTCTTGGTCAGGCTGCCCGAGGGTCCGTGCAGATCGCCGGTATCGCGATCGAGCTCGCTGTCCTCCGAGGTCGTGCTGCCCTGCGCCGCGGGGCCACCCGCCAGCCCGAAGTCACACACGCGCACGCGCCCGTCGGTCCCCACCAGCACGTTCTCGGGCTTGAAGTCGCGATGGATCACGTCGGCTGCATGCGCCGCCGCGAGGCCTCGGCCCGCGTCCACGTAGTGGCGCACGATCTCGCGCCACGGCGGGCGCTCGGCCTCGTACCGCGAGGCGAGGCTGCGGCCCTCGACCAGCTCCATCGCGATGAACACCCCGTCGTCGGTGGTGCCCACGTCATACACGTGCAGCACGTTGGGGTGGGCCAGCCTCGCCATCGCCCGGGCCTCGCGCACCAGTCGAGCGCGTGCCGTGGCCGGGTCCTTGGTGTGGGCGGCATCGGAGCTCATCAGCTTCACCGCCACGTCGCGCGCCAGCTCTGGATCGTGGGCGCGGTACACCACCCCCATGCCTCCCGCGCCGATGCGGCCCTCGATGCGATAGCGGCCGACCCGGACCGGCTGCGGCGGTCCGCCGAACAGCCGGCTCTCGATGGAGGTTCGCGCCCGGCGTGCCTCGACGTCGTCGACCGGCGGCGCAGCGTGGCGCAGCGGATCGGCGGCCGGAGTGGCCGAGGGCTCGGACGCGACACCCATGGATCGAACAGGCCGAAACCAGGTTCGGCGCTGCGCGCGAAGAATAGCGCCGACCCGCGGAGCCGCGAAGAGGCGGTTTTTCTCACGAGGCGATGCCGACCGACCCGCGCGCGTCGTCTAGGCGTCGGCCGCGGCGTCCTCGACGACGATGCCGATCCGCCAGAGTCCCAGGCCCAGGCTCACCAGCGCCAGGATGCGTGGGATCCACGGCGAGCCGCCGCCAAAGCCCGCCAGGCCCACCCACAGGATCGTCGCGCTCGTCGCCAGCTGGCCGAGCCCCAGCAGTACCCCGGGGATCAGCAGCCGCGGTCGCCGGAGCACCCGGACGAACCCGCGCCACGCCGTCCGCGGGTGCCAGGGCGCCGCGTCGTGCTCGACCACGGCCACGCGCGTCGCATCGAGGGCCACGCCCGCGCACAGCCACGCGAGCCCGGCGGCGATCGCCAGCGCCAGCGGCGGCAGGGAGCGGGCCGCCATCACCACCGCCAGCATCAGGACCGCCCGCAGCAGCCCGTGCCACAGCGACTGCACCACCACCGCGGGCACCTTGGCCAGCGCCCGCGAGCCCAGCGCCTCCGCCGACCGATGCCCAGCCAGCCGCGCGATCACCAACGGCGACAGCACCACCCAGGCCAGGGCCGAGGTCACCGTCCCGCCCAGCACCGCCATCGAGAACCCGGCCCCCGCCGCGGGATGCAGGCGCATCAGGTCGATGACCGCGAACACCATCGCATCGGGATCGAGCGCGTCGAACGGGCCCAGCAGGGCGCTCACCACCACCTCCACATGGGCGCCCGCCGACCACGCGATGACGAGCATCAGCCCCCACGAGCCGAGCCACAGGCCCGGGGCTCCCAGCAGGCGGCGCAGCCCCCCGACCACCGTGCGCATGGCCGCGTGCATGGCCGCGTGCATGGCCGCGCTCATGGGCCGAACGCTCCTCCCAGGGCCAGCGCCGAGGCCTCGGCGAGCCGGCCCAGGGCCTCGGGGGTCGACCGCGGGGGACGCTCGTCCTCCGCGTAGCGGGTGTCGTCGTGGCGCTGGGCCTCGAGCACCAGCTTGCGATCGGGATCGAGGGTGGCTCGCACCACGCGTCGGCCCGGCCATCGCAGCACCCGATGGCGCCCGCGCCCGTCCCACAGCACGCGCTCGCGCGTCCCGTCGGACAGCTCGACCTCGACCTCCACCGGGATCACGAACTCGCCGCGGCGGTACACGACCACGATGCCTTCGAGATCTTGTGCGGGCCAGCCCCCGTCGGGCGGGGGCGGAGGAGGCTCACCGCCGACGAGCGCATCGTGCTCGTCGCGTCGCCAGCCCGCCTCCGGGTGGAGCATGGGCCGGTTGGTGAGCGCGTGGATGCGAAAGTCCAGCACCACCTCGGAGCGCAGCGCCTGGTCGAAGTACTCGGACAGCCGCAGCGCAATGGGCTGGCCGTCCTCGCCGTGGCCCAGCGTCACCGACGAGCCCAGCGTCTCGATGAACGTGGCCTCGAGGTCCGCGCCCGTGGGGTGCTCGAAGGCAAAGCGCGTCGCGTAGCGGTGCATCGCCTCGTCGAAGCGCTCGGCCCCCACCAGACGCCGCAGCGTCATCAGGGTCGCCGCCGTCTTTTGGTAGGTGGAGCCCGAGTAGCTGCCCACCAGCGGCGAGAACCGATCCGCCGCCTGATCCACCGGCTCGAGGAAGCCATGGCGGCCCTGGGCCAGCCGCATCGCCTCCGACAGTCGCAGCGGGTGTCCGGCCACCGTGGCCAGCCATGGATCGCCGTCCTCTTGCGCCCCGTACCAGTCGACGTAGACCAGCCCGTTGCTGAACGTGTTGAGCCCCTCGTCGAGCCACGGCTGCGAGAATTCGTCGCTCGCCAACAGTCCCTGGAAGTACTGGTGCCCGAACTCGTGGATGGTGGTGAACTGCCCGCTCATCCGCTCGGAGAACCCCAGCCCCTGCAGCAGCGGCGGCAGCGGCTTGACGGGGCTGGTGGTGTAGAGCGTGGGGTACTCCATGCCCATCGCCCCCTCGGCCCCCTCGGGCGGCTCCACCAGGGTGATCGTGGACCACGGGTAGGGCCCAAAGCGCGCCTCCATGCTCGCCAGCGCCGCGCGCTGGGCCCGAAGGTGCACGTGAGCCGTGTCCGCATGATCGCGAGGCACCAGCGCGCGGATGCGAATGCCCTCGTAGTCGTCCCAGGCCTCCACCAGATCGGGCCCCGCCGTCCAGGCGAAGTCGTGCACCATCTGCGCGCGGTAGCGAAGGCGCTGCCGCGAGCCCTCGTGCGCCTCGCTCACGCGGATTCCGGTGGCGCCCACCACCAGATCGCCGGGCAGATCGAGCTCGACGTCGTAGTGCCCGAAGTCGGCGAAGAACTCGCTATAGAGGGTGAAGGGGTGGGCGCGCCACGTTCCGTCGGGCATCAGCACGCCCGGCTTGGGGAACCACTGGCCCGCCATCACGTAGCGCTCGTGGAAGCCCGTGCGGGCGAACACCCGCGGCAGCTGGGTGATGAACGCGAGCTCGAGCTCCACGGCCTCGCCGGGCGGCACGGGCTGGTCGAGCCACACCGTCATCAGCGAGGGCTCGTCGGCCTCGGCGTGGCGCAGCGAGATGCGGGCCGGCTCGCCATCGCTGCCCCCGTCGCCGCCCACGCGCTCGGCCGTGCGCACGTCGACGTAGCCCCACGGATGCTCGGCGTCGAGCTCCTGCCCCCGGTGCTTGCCGCGGGCTTGCTGCATCCACGCCGTGTCGGGCGCCCGAAAGCCGTTCATGTAGAGGTGGAACGGGATCCGATCGACCGGTGCCGGTCCGTGGTTGCGCCACGTGATGCGGGCGCGGCCGTCGATCTGATGCAGCTCTTCGTCGTAGCGGGCCGTCAGCGCGTAGTCGGCCACCCGCGCCTTCGGGGGGATGGGCCCCCGCCGATCGGCTGGCCGTAGCGGATCGGTGGGCTCGGGGACCGGCGCATGCGGCAGGGGCGGGGGCGGGGACGGAGCACAGGCCCCAAGGGCGCCCGCGAGCGCCAGGGCCCACCGCCGCGTGCGTGCCGGATCCACGCCCGATGCGTACACCGGGGGCGGTGTGGGGGCAACGGGCTTCCGGTGTCAACCTCCTCATGCGCGTCCGGCACTGGCCTGGTCTCGGGGCCTGGCCCTGGCCTGGTCCCTGGCCCTGGCCCCGCACCGTTGCTTGGGCTGATAATCGCCCACGTGCGCATCGCCGGTGCCCCGCACGAGAGGACGAGCCCGTGAACGAGCTGGTCGCGTCCATCCTCCTGGCCGAGGACGATCCCGTGATCGCGCGTCTGCTCGGACAGCTGCTCATCGATGCCGGTCATCACGTGGTCGGTACCGTGGGGCGCAGCACCGATCTCATCGCGGCGCTCGAGCGCGATCGGCCCGACGTGCTGCTGCTCGACATCGGCATGGAGACCGACACGGCCGGGCTCGATCTCGCAGAGTCCGATGTGATCCCCGAGCAGACCTCGATCGTGTTCGTGTCGGGCCGCTCCGACGAGGCCACCATGCAGCGGGTCCAGCGGATCGCCCCCGCCGGCTTCGTGGTCAAGCCGTTCACGGCGCAGCAGGTGCTCGCGGCCGTGCGCGTCGCCCTGGGGCAGGCGCGGCAGCCCACTCCGGTGACCGAGGACGCGGCACGGCAGCTGACGCTGGCCCGCGACGTGCTGTCGAAGATCGCCCAGGAGCTCGAGCGCGTCGCCTCGCTGCTCTCGGTGGGCGTCCAGGAAGAGCGACGGCTGCGCGAGCTGGTCGAGCTGAGCACGCTGTCGCCGAGGGAGCGCGAGGTGCTGCGCGGTCTGGTCAATCACAAGCGACCCATGTCGATCGCCAAGGACCTCTACATCAGCCATCACACCGTTCGAAACCACCTCAAGTCGATCTTCACCAAGCTCGGCGTCCACTCCCAGGCCGAGCTGCTCGAGAAGGTGCTCGAGCCGCCGTCCTGAGTGCATCCGAGCGCGACGGGAGGGCCCGCGATCCGATCGGGCTCCCCGAGCGCGAGCGCCGGGAGTAAGCTCCCGCCCGCGATGGAGCGCGCAGGTCTGTCCGAGCCCGAGCTCACCGCAGCCGCCCGGGCCCTGGGCGCGCTGCTGCAGCCCGGCGACGTGGTGCTGCTGCGAGGGCCCATGGGGGCCGGCAAGACCACCTTGACCCGAGCGCTGGCCGAGGGCTTGGGGGTCGATCGTCCCGACCGGGTGCGGAGCCCCACGTTCAACCTCTGCCTCGTCCACCACGGGCCGCGATCTCTGGTGCACGTGGATCTCTTCCGTTTGGCCGACGACGAGGGACCGGTCGCCGGCTCGGTGGGTGCCGCCGCCTTCGAGGCCCTGGGATTGGCCGCCATGATCGAGGGGGAACCCCTCGAGTTCGGGGCGACCCCGGTCGTCTTGGTGGTCGAGTGGGCCGACCTCTGGGCCGACCCTCCCGCGTCCGCCCTCTGGATCGAGATCGGCCTGGATTCCACGAATTTGGCCCATAGAACGCTGATCGTGAGACCGACCGGCGAGCGTCCACGGGCTCTGGTGGCGGCGTGGGAGCGGGCGATCGGTCGAGCCGACCCACCCTCGTTGGCCCATGGGCGCCGTCCATGACGGCCCGCGAGCGGGTCGCGGTCGATCGTCATCATCGTGATCCGGCTCGCACGACGAACGCATTGCCGACCCGCGGGACGGCCCACGGCGGGCCTGCGAACGGCGGGAGGATCTCGCCCGGGGGCCTCCCTAGCGCCCGAATTTTTGGCTTGGCCCCGCGGTTTTTCGCTTTTCAAGCCCGTAGGGGCGGGTTTATCGTCCGCTCCGAGCTGAGCGCTCCGCCACCCCGCGGAGCCGTCGACCGCTCCCCAATCCCACGAATCGTGGCCCCAGGGCCCCCAAGGTCGCAAGGCCACCAACACACCACGACTCAGCGTACTCGCTCAGGATCAACACATCATGGCCAAAGCGTCCAAGCCCAAGGAAATCGTCGTCGTCGGCTCGAAGGTAAAGGAAGTCATCAAGGAGGCGGGTCTCCGCTCCGATGGTGAGCTCGTCCAAGCCGTCTCGGACAAGGTGCACGAGCTGCTCGAGGCCGCCATCGCGCGCTGCCAGGGCAACAACCGCAGCACCGTGCGCCCGCACGACCTGTAGGCGCGACCTCCTGCGTGGGTCTCGTGGCCCGCGCGTAGAGCCGAAGGGCCGTCACGCAACGCGTGACGGCCTTTCTTGTTTTGCGCCCCGCAGGCGGCGAGCTGCGAGCAGGGAGCGAGGTTGCCCCCGGAGGGGGCATGGGTTGGGCATTTCGTGAGGCTCTACTCGGATCGCCCCGCAGGCGGCGAGCTGCGAGCAGGGAGCGAGGTTGCCCCCGGAGGGCATGGGTTGGGCGTGAACGCGGGCGCGCGGTGGATCGGGGTATGTCGTGGCCCCGGGGTCGGCGTATCCTCAGGACCAATGAACGCCCGGGACGCCCTGCTGCACGCCGCAAGCTCCTACCTTCGTGCTCATCCCGAGGAGCTGACCCGGATCCTTCGCAATGCGCTCGGGCTTCGCTTCGGGGTTCCGATCGCAGGGCTTCGTTGGCTGGCGGGCCAGGCCGGCGACGGCGGACCCAAGGACGTGGTGATCGAGCCGTGCCCGCCGGGCATCTCGGTGGCCGCCACGGTCGAGCTGATGGGCACGATGGTCCGGGCGCAGACCAAGATCTACATCGATCGGATCCTCATGTCGGCCGAGGAATTGCGGCTCGAGGTCCGGCTCGAGGGCACGACGATGACCGTGCTCGGCGACGCCGAGTCGCCGGTCGCCGCCCTCATCAAGTCCGGCGCGCTCGACCTCACCAAGAGCGGCAACCTGGCCGCCCACCTGCCCGGGCTCTCGCGCCTGCTCGGCGAGTCCACCGGCAACCGACTCGTCATCGACCTGATGAAGCACCCGGCGATCGGCAAGAACCGCGTGGCTCGACGCGTGCTGGGGCTGGTCTCCAGCGTGGTCACCGTGCACGGGGTCGAGAGCGACGACGGCCACCTCGACGTGCTGTTGCGCGCGTTTCCCCGAGGCATGGGCGGGGCCGCGCGAGCGGTGCGCGACCACCTGTTCACGGACGGCCCGCCGTGGATCCGCGGCATGCTGCCCGGTCGCAGCAACAGCAGCAGCAGCGAGCCGCGCCGCGGCTACTGACCGCTCGCCCGATCGGCGCCGAGCGCTCGCCTCGAAACGAGGTTGGGAGCCCGGGTCGACCGCCCCGGGCAATCGACCCTGGACGCCGCGCGGCGTGCTGCTAGGGTCGGCGGTGGTGGGTCCACGCCGCGCCCGGCTCCTGGTGGGCCTGCTCTACCTCGCGCTGTTCTGCGTGGTCGTGGCCCTCGACGTCTCCGCGGCCGAGGGCCAGGCGTGGCTGCGGCAGGCCGGTGGGTGGGGGCTGTTGGCGTTCGTGATCGCGTTCGCCTTGCTGCAGCCCCTGGGCATGGCCTCGCACCTGTTCGTCGTCGTCGCCGCGCTGGTGTGGTCGCCCTGGGTGGCGCTCTCCACCTCGTGGATCGGCGCGCTCGCGGCTGGCTGCGTGGCCTTTGGCTTCTCCCGCTACGTCGCTCGCGAATTCGTGCAGGCCCGCCTGCCTGGCAAGCTGCGGCCCTGGGACGAGCGCCTGGCCACTCGGGGCTTTCGCACCGTGCTCACCATGCGCCTTCTGTTGTTCACCTTCGGCCCCATGCAGCTGATGTTCGGGGTCTCGCGGGTTCGCTTCGCCTCGTTCGTGGCCGGCAGCGCGCTGGGTCTGTTGCCCATGCTGGCCGTCGAGACCTTCGTGGGGGGCAGCGTCGTCGAGTGGATCTGGCCGGGGTCGGGCTCGCAGCCGTGACCGAGGCCATGGGCAGGGGCCAGCGAGTCCAGGGGACGCTCGAGGGTTGAGTGCGGGCTCTCCGCGCACGAGCGCTGTGCTGCCGCAATGGCCGGAACCCCGTTGACGGACCCCATCCCCCCTTGCTAGAAGCCGCCTCCCGATCGGGGCGTAGCGCAGTCTGGTAGCGCGTTCGGTTCGGGACCGAAAGGTCGGAGGTTCGAATCCTCTCGCCCCGACAGGAAATCTCGCTGCTGCGGTGATCGCCAGAGCATCCCGACGACGATCACCGCAGCAGGGGGCCCCTTTCCGAAGGCACACGCACCGGACGAGCGCGAGGCGGCGGTACTCGTCGACTTCGACGGGGTCCAGGGGGGTGGCGGCTCGGCGGTCAGGGGGATCGCGAGTCCGAGGCCGCTGACGGTGAGCACGGTTCATCGTCCGAGCTCGATGGGGTCGCGCTCGAGGCGGGCCAGTGCTGTGCGCTCGAGGTGGTGGTGGAGACCGACGCGCCGCAGCTCGCGATCGAGGTGCCGCTGCCGGCCGGGCTCGAAGCCATCGACACGCGGCTGGGCCAAGGGACCGAGGTGCAGGCGTTCGGCGTGCTGTGTTGCGGGTACTGGATGAGCCACGAAGAGCTGCGCCGCGATCGCGTGGTGCTCTACGCCGACGAGCTGCAACCGGGGCGGTATGTGCGCGAGAGCGCGGTGACCAGGGCCACGTGCGTGGTCGGGCAGGGCACGACGTGCTCTACATCTCCGTCCACGAGATGCTGACCCAGCTCCGCGCCGCGAGGGCAGCCTCGACAAACGCTGCTCGGCCGAGGACCGGGCGGCGGCCAGTCGCTGCGCGAGATTACGCATGGGCTGGCCGAGGCGATCGATCTGGATCGCCAGCTCGAGGGCAAGACGCTGGCCGACTGGGTGCCGCTGGTGCGGTTCGCGATCGGACGGGAGACGGAGTTGGTGCCGTTCTCGGTGGGCGTACGCGGGCGGTTCGAACGGTGGTTGGTCGAGCAGGACGCCAGCGGGCGGCGGTTCGACGACGAGCAGCGGCGTTGGCTCGAGATGATGGTCGAGCACGTTGCGGGGAGCCTCGGGATCGAGGTGGAGGATCTGGATCTGGCTCCGTTCGTCGGCGAAGGCGGGGTCGGGCGCGCGGGGACGGTGTTCGAAGGGAAGGTGGCGGGGGTGATGCGGGGGCCGACGCAGGCGCTGGTCGGGTGAGCGGCGGCGGCCGCGACATCGGCGCGGCGGACGACGCCGGATCACACGAGCACGGAAGGCCGATTCAGGGGTTGCTTGATGGCGAAGGGCGATGACGACGTCCGAGACGTCGACTCCGCCCATCCATGTATTGGAACTGAAACAGCCATCCGGTCGGCGCTCATGTCGAGTCGACGCTCTTCGGGTAATCGCAGATGCCACGTGCCAACGATGGTGCAGGCTCGTGTGGCGAGAAAAGAATGACACGAGCGAGCCCCATCGAGCGACGCGTTCATCGCCGAGCCTCGCATGGACTCCCGCCGCGCCATGGATCACGGCCAGACTGGGGTCGCCGTACCTGTCGCCGGGGAATGAACATCGGGGGTTGCACGCCGGTGACGATGGCGAACGGTGGCAGCCATGCGTAGCCAGGTAGTTCCAACGGCGGTCCGCTTCGTGCCGCTCGTCACTACTCTGTCATGCGGCGGGCCGCCCCAGGCGGAGGACCCGGAGTATGAGACCGTCACCGCGACCGACGGCCTCTGGACCACGGGCGGCGCACTCGATGACGGTGCCGACGATGGTGGACCACGAGCAGTCGAAGCGTTCTGCCTCTTCGATCCGATCGACGATCTCTACGGGTATCGATACCAATGCGACGGTTTCGTGGCCGTCGACTTCGTGGTCGAGCATCCGTTCGAGGGATCCCCCGAGATCGGCTGGGCAGATCTCGTCTTCGGCCCCGACGCCGATGGCGACAGCTATGCCGATCCGCTCGTGATGGGCTGCTGCCCATTGTATCGGAACAACGATCTGTACTGCGCGCAGCCACACGACCACGCATGCTGGGTCGACCTCGTCGAGCAGGGCTGCCGCTCGATGCCCGACAAGATCGAGGCATACGCATGGAATGCCTTCCCCGACGCAATCGACACGGCCAAGCGCACTGCGGTCTTGAAGATCGCCGAGTACATTGACGAGCATCAGGTCGATTGCGTGGTCGCATTCCGGGACGACACCGGGCTCTCCAGCACGCCGCCAGCGTGCAGCGCCGACGGCAACAGCCTCGACTTCGGCGGTCTGCTCGAAGTCGGCGCCTGGTCCTTCGATCCTCCGGGTCTCGTACAGAACGTGTCGATCTCGATCGCGGCTGCGGAGATGTACGGCATCTCTCCCATCGACCCACCCAGTCCGGAGGTCTGCTCGTCAGCGGACGAAAACGACGGAACGCTATTCCGCGAGGTCGATCCGCCCGACGATGCGGTCGGGCTGCACCTCGTCGCCGGCAGCGCGTCGGTCGATGGCCCATCCATCGGTGGAAGCGCCGTGCTCGACACGGCGAGCACCCTCGCGATCAGCGACGGCGCGCTCGAGGAGCTCTCGCTGCACTCGTCGCAAGCGCTCGTCACTGCCCAAGGAATGACGATCCCCCTCGATGGTGCCCATCTCCGTCTATGGGAACGCGCCGACGGCGTTGGGGAGGCGTCGACCCTGTCCATCGCGCCGGGCACTGCGCGATTCGTCGCTGGTGTATCTGCGCTGGGCGAGAGCCGATACGTCGACGACCTCACGAATGCCACGGCCATCACCATCGCGCAGGAACCCGATGGATGGCTCGTGCTGCCGTTCGATGTCATCGTCAGTGACGGCGAGACAGCCGCGGTGGTCCAGATTGGCAACACACAGTGGCAGCTCGACGGATGAGGATGTCGCGGTGGGCCGGGGTCGCCGTGTGCTGCGGCATGGCCTGTGCTCCCCCGCAGGACGAGAGCCCCCCAATCGTCTGGAGCGGCGAGCATCTCGACTTTGCGCCGCAGGACGCCGCCGCCGAGGTGTGTGCCGGTACGCTGCCCTACATGGATCGATACATGGGTCTTGCTGGTGCAGCGCTCGACGTCGAGGTTCCACGTACGCTCTACGTGCTCGGCTCGGAGGAAGAACCGAACCCGTGCAACGCCATTGCTTGCCAGCTCGGTGACACGATCTACACGAGCCAAGCCCCGCACGAGCACGAGCTGATCCACGCGGCACGGCAATCCGATCCATCCGCCTATCGATTCTTCGAGGAGGGCGAGGCCGTGGCATTCGGGGGCGATGCCAAGCGGGCCTTCAACGACCCGACCACATGGGGGTCCATCCGCGACGGGCTCGAGTCGTGCGCCGGCGGCGTGCCGCTCGCGGACCGCTGGTACCCGCGAGCGGGGCACCTCTATGCCTATCTGCGCCGCCGCCACGGAGCACACGCCACCGACGAGTTGATGCGAACGGTGCCACGCAACGCAACCCAGGACGAGGCCATCGCGGCTCTCGAGGAATCGACCGGCTTGGCGTTCGACGACATGATCGCCGACCTGGAAGCCTTCGATCCGTTTTGCGAGCAACCCCTCTGGTTCCGATATCCGCTCCATCCGTGCGACGCCCCGGAAGCACTGCGTCCGCGCTGCGATGGCGACATCGCAATCCCGGTTGGGATCTCGCTTGGCTGCGAGTCCACGACGGCCTTGGGGCCACGCGACGATGAGGTCTTCGGCTACGTCGCAATCGACATCCCCACGGATGGCGACTACCGCATCCAAGCGGCCCCCACGGGGGACGCCCACGGCATGATCGAGATCAAGGAGTGCGCACTCGGATGTTCGTCGCGCTTCGTCGCCTTGCCCTACCGTGAGCTCGACTTCGAGGTCTGGCTACCCGCCGGCCGCTACTCCCTCCGATTCTCGCGCGATGCCGATGGGGCCGATCCTTCCCCCATGGCCGTCACGATCGCAGGCGATTGCCCATGAGTGAAGAGCTGACCCGCCCCGATGGCCAGCGCTCGAAAGAGGACCCATCGAGTCTTCGGAGGTCTTGAGGCTCCCGTTCTTCGACGAGGGGCACTGCGTGATCGAGATCGAGTGGCCCGTGGGTCAGGATCTCGACGTCGACTGGAGCGACAGCTCGTGCGACTGACCCGCCCGCCCATGACCGGGGTGGCCGCTCCCATGACCGCTTCTGGCCGCCCATGACCGGGGGTCGCTGCTCCCATGACCGCCTCCGGTCGCCCATGACCGGGGGCCACCGCTTCCATGACCGCCTCCGGCCGCCCATGACCGGGGGTCGCCGCTTCCATGACCGCTCCCAGCCCCCCATGACCAGATGGAAGGCCCGCCCCCAGGTCACGGACCGCCCCCGGAGCCCCGAGCCCCTGCGCCTTTGCCGCTAAATCGGCAAACGTTTGCCGATTTGCCCCGGCGCACTAGCGGCCTACGAGCCAAGGGCGGCGGGGCGAGCCCAAGGGCGGCGTCCCGCCGCTACGGGAGCGCGGACGCGGGGATATCACGCTGCTCGCCGACCTGTTCCTGGCTCGGGTAGCGGCGGAGTCCGGCCGGTCGCTGCGCTTCGACGAGTCGGCCTATGCCCTATGCGGCGCTCACGGACAAGGGCGGCGGCCCAAGGGCGGGGCTAGCTTGCCCGCGACGGTTGCGGGGGGCCTAACCAGTCACCACTGCCATGCGCGTCGAGCCCACCGAGAACTCGTCCTCGCGGCCGAGCTCCACCGCGGTGTGGACGACGCGGTCGTTGACCTTGACCGAGCCGTCGTCGTGCAGCGGTCGCAGGTGCGGCCGGCCGGGTGTGCCGCCCCACTCGAGCACCGCGTGCACGCGGGGGACCGAGTCGTCGCGCAGCTTGATCTCGCACCGTCGCCCGCTGCCGATGCGGTAGCTCCCCGGAAGGAACAGCCGCTCCACCACCGTGTCGTCGGGGTTCAGCACCCGGAGCTTGGCGGCCACGTGGATGCCCATGTCTCGGTGCAGCACCAGGCCCAGCACGTTGGCGAATGCACCGGCGTTGGGAGGCCGCTTGTCGGGATCCTTGTCCAGCGCCCGCGCCACTCCCCGCACCAGCGAGTCGGGCAGGCCCTCTCCACCCGGGCATCGATCGAGCGGCACCGCGGGGCGTCGGGCGTGCGCCCGCAGCCACTCGGTCGGCTTGTGCCGCAGCTCTTCTCGGAGCGCGGGCAGGGGAGTCTGGGGAAAGAACGGCGTCCTCGCGGTGAGCAGCTCGTAGAGGATGGTGGCCAGGCTGTACACGTCGCTGGCCGGCGTCAGCACGCGGGTCCGCAGCTGCTCGGGCTGCGAGTAGTGGGGCGTGCCCACGATGAGGTGGGACTCGGAGGCATCGATGCCGACCACCGGACTGCCGTCCCACGAGCGCGCCAGCCCGAAGTCGAGCATCTTGACCTTGCCGTCGTGCTCGATGAACACGTTCTCGGGCTTGACGTCGCGATGCACCACCCCCATCGCGTGGGCCTCGGCCAGGCCCAGGCATGCCTGGTGGACGATGGTCACCGCGCGCACGGGGTCGAGCGGCTCGTCGAACCGGTGCTCCTGCTCGAGGGTCTGACCGTACAGCAAGTCCATCAGCAGGTAGATGTGCCCGTCGGGACGCAGCCCACAGTCGAACGTGCGCACCACGTGCGGGTTGGTCAGCGAGCGCAGGATCGTGATCTCCCGCAGCGCCCGCTGGGCCTGCTCACCGGAGCTGACCGGCTCGCGGGTGAGCTTGAGCGCCAGTCGCTCGGGATAGCCGGGGGTCTCGACCTCGTAGACGTGCGCAAACGAGCCCGTCCCCAGCACGCGATGGATCCGAATGTTGCCGGCGTAGACGTCCCCGGGCTGGAGATCGAGCGGCATGTGCTGTACCTCTTGGGCCCCGGTTCGCGACCCTATCATCGTTCTTCCGGCTCCGGGCGTTCTTCCGGCCCGGGGGACGTATCCCCGACCTCGACATGGCCCTCGATTCCTCCGACCCGGTGCTCGTCCCGCTCTCCAGCCTCGACGTCCCCACGCGCGGCCGCCGGCTCGGTCCGATCCGCGTGGTCGCCACCGACGTCGATGGCACCCTCACCCGCCACGGCGCGCTCGACCCCGAGGTCGTTCGCGTCATCGCCGCATTGACGGCCGCCGGCGTCGAGGTCGTGCCCATCAGTGGCCGCCCCGCCGGCGAGGTGCTGGGCCTGTGCCGCTATCTGCCGGGGGTGACCCGGGCGATCGCGGAGAACGGCCTGCTCGAGGTGATCCCCGATCGCCCCCCCCGGTGGCTGGCCGAGCCCACCGACCAGGCCCAGCTCCGCGCCGCGGGGGAGCGGCTCGACCCTGGCCTGCGGCTGGCGCCCGACCACCCGTTTCGGCTGGGCGACGTGGCCTACGAGCGCGACGGTCGAGGCCAGGAGGAGCTGCAGCGCCTGCGCGACGAGGCGGCGGCCCTGGGCGTGTGCATGATCTGGTCCAGCGTCCACGTGCACCTCACTCCCCAACCGCCCGACAAGGGTCAGGGGCTCTTGCGGTTCGCCAGCGACCATGGGCTCGAGCCCGCGACGATCCTCACGATCGGCGATGCCCCCAACGACGAGGGGCTGTTCCGCCCCGGTCGCTTCGGGGTCACCGTGGGCACGGCCGACGTGCCGTCGCAGCGGGCGGCATTTCGTTTCCTACCCGCTTACGTCACTGAGGGCGGCGAGGCCGAGGGCTTCCTCGAGGTAGCCGCCGCCTTGCTGCATCGGTAGTCTGCGCGCGCCGTTGGGCCGACGTGGCGACGGGCAGGTGTTTGTCATGCTGATTGGCGTCCCCAAAGAGATCAAGACCCACGAGTACCGCGTGGGCATCAACCCCGAAGGCGTGCGTCGGCTCGTGGCGGCCGGGCACCAGGTCAAGGTGCAGAGCACCGCGGGCATCAGCTCCGGCTTCTCCGACGAGACCTTCCAGTCCGTCGGGGCCACCATCGCCGAGGATGCGGCCGACGCATGGGCGGCCGACATGGTGATCAAGGTCAAGGAGCCGCTGCCCGCCGAGTTCGGGTTCTTCCGCGAAGGGCTGGTGCTCTACACCTACCTGCACCTCGCCGCGTTCCCCGAGCTCACCCGCGAGCTGCTCGCCAAGAAGGTCACCGGCGTGGCCTACGAGACCATCACCGACGATGCCGGCGGGCTGCCGCTCTTGCGTCCCATGAGCGAGATCGCGGGCCGCATGGCCTCGCAGGTCGGTGCATCCTGTCTCGAGCGCGAGAAGGGCGGCAAGGGCCTGCTGCTCGGCGGGATCCCGGGCACGCGTCGCGGCCACGTGGTCATCCTCGGCGGCGGCGTCGTGGGGACGGCCGCTGCTCGCATCGCCATCGGCCTCGGCGCACGCGTGACGGTGTTCGACGTCAGCGCCGAGCGCATGAACTACCTCGAGGACGTGTTCGGCAACAGCATCGAGACCCTCTACTCCAACCCGGGGGCCATCGAAGTCGAGGTGGCCCAGGCCGATCTGGTCGTGGGTGCCGTCTTGGTGCCCGGCGGTGCGGCGCCCAGGCTCATCACCCGCGAGCACCTGCGCTCGATGGAGGATGGCTCGGTCGTCGTCGACGTCGCCGTCGATCAGGGCGGCTGCATCGAGACCTGCCGGCCCACCACGCACGATGCCCCCACCTTCGTGGAAGAGGGCGTGGTCCACTACTGCGTGGCCAACATGCCGGGCGCCGTCCCGCAGACCTCCACCACCGCGCTGACCAACGCCACCTTGCCGTGGGCGCTGGCCCTGGCCGGTCACGGGGTCGAGGCCGCGGCTCGGGCCTCCGTGCACCTCGCGCGCGGCCTGAACACGTACAAGGGCGCGTGCGTGTGCGCACCCGTGGCCGAGGCGCATCAGCTCGAGTACATCGGGCTGGAGAAGCTGCTCTAGGAGCGAGCGCCGATCACCAGGACTGGTACTTGGCACCGAGGGCCGCGGCCGCGTCCGAGTCGGCCACGGTCATGCACGCCTTGAAGAGCGCGCGAATCCCCGCTTGCGTGACGTCGGCGAGGGGGATCAGGCCGCGGACCTGGATGTAGCCGTCCTCCTCGACGTAGCCGACGTTGGCGCTCTTGGGCAGGGCCGCATTCTTGGCGGCGATGTCGGCGTAGAGGGCGTCGATGTCGGCGTCGACGTCGACGTCGGAGACGCTGATGAAGATCCGGATGTCGTCGTGGTGGACGCCGCCCTGGACCGTCCGTCCCTCGAGGTTGGTCGACCACCAGTCGGAGGCGTCCGCGGCCGCGGCGGGGTCGATCCCCAGATCACGCCAGAGCGCCTCGAAGGCAGCGATCATCTCGTCCTGGGTCATGGTCATGCGAGCATCGAATACCACGGGTCCGCGCGGCCGTGGTGAGTTTATTGGCGGATCTCGTACTTGATGTTCGCGACGCCCTCTTGACCAAGGCTGCCGCCTTGCAGATGCCACCTGGCTGCGCCTTCGCTGCAACCGATGGCCTTGTATTGCGAGCTGGCACCCGTGCGAACATTCGTTGCCCAGACCGGGAAGACCAAGTGTGCGAGCTACTCCGCTGCCGCAGGGCCGATGCCTGGAAAATTGCGGTCAGGGAACCTGGCAATAACGGCGTTGCTAGTTCGCTACGTCGCGTGGATCTCGAGTTGATGAACAAGAGATCTCCACGCAGACACATAATCCTTCAATAGTGCTGTAAAGGTATATTGGTGAAGGAATCGGCGGTCCAGGTGAGGTGTGTGCAGGACATTCATACGAACTTCGTCCTGGACGAGAGTGCTCGTAACTTCCAACTCTCCGTCCCCGATGTGCACGAAATGCGGATATTGCCCTGCGACAAGGCCGGGAAGGTCGTCTAGCGCGTCACACAGAAAGACGATGTCGTCCTCCACGGCAAGCTGGGCTACGAACACTCGCTCCCAGGAAAGCTGAAAGGCGATCAAGCCCTTCTTTACCATCCGGTCCATGATCTCTGGACCCGACATGGTAATCGGGTGCTCAGCAGTGATCGCCCGCGTGTCGAACGCGACCGTGAATGCGTTTCCAACCAGGGGGGCTCCCATTGGACCTACTCAATCGGGTACGTGTGCCAAACAGGTTGTCTTCCGCCCTTCTTGGGAACCGTAATGGCCTGGGTTGCCTCTCGAATCATGACCCCTCCGTTTGGTAGTGCATGGATGACTTGCCCGTCTCCAGGCGAGATTGGGACGGTCTTCTGACCGGGAGTCGCTCTGCCCGCGGCACGCTCTGCGGCGTCGACGGATGTCCAACGCCCTTGTGGCTTCTTCGTGCTTTGTGCACGGTCGATGACTTTCCCAATCGGAGTATCCGGCGCATGAGGCCCTTGTGTGAGATCGCGCTTGAGGACGTTCCCCTTTGTCGCTCGATGGACGTCGCCCGCCGCGTCAGCGACGTCCCCCACCGCATCGACCGCATCCCCGAGTCGCTTGCCAGCCTTGCCGCCGGGGATGAGGCTGAGCAGCCCCTCGGCCCCGGAGGACATGAGCACGTCGAGGGTGTCCTCGCCATTGTCGAGCCGTTGGACGGCATCGTACACCGACTTCAGCGTCGATACGACCGGGATGAAGTCGGTCCCGATGTCCGCCGCGGTGCGGGCCAAGTCGTCGATCGGGGTGTCCCAGATGTAGACCGGGCCGCGCTTGGTCACGCTGCCCGAGCACGCGGAGATCTCGGCACACATGTCCGGGGTCACTCGGATCGTGAATTCGGGTGTGCCTCCCGGTTGGCCGGAGTCGTCGCGGCGGCGGGTGTGGCCGGCCGTGTGCGGGTTGTGGCTCGGGCCGCCCTGGCCGATCCCGTTGTACGCGTCGAACATCGCCACGGCGCGGTTCCACGAGTCCAGCGCGGAACTCGGGGAGTTGGGATCGGGGACGACGATCGGGTGGTAGCAGTGGGTCTCGCTGTCGCACAGTCGCGGCAGCGCCCGCACGTCGTCGTCCGAGCTGCCGAAGCTCCCGGCGTAGCCCGTGGGATCGGTCGCGACCAGCGGCCGGTTGTGCACGTAGCTCCAGCGGTTGTACGCCTGACCGTCGAGCGGCGAGACCACCAGCGGGTCGGGCGAGAAGAACCTCCCGAGCACGGGGTGGTACATGCGGCCGCCCATGTCGACCATCCCGGCGTCGAGCCGCGCGGGGTGACCGGTGAAGCCAACGCCGAGCAGGTCGAGCACGTCCTCGTCGATCGGCTGCGTCCAGTCCTCCGCGTCGCGGGCTTGGCCCCATGGGTCGAACGAGGCGCGGCGGATCACCGCGCCGGTGTCGTCGGTGACCACGTCGGTCGAGCCGAGGTGGTCGTCGTGCAGGAATTCGATCGCATCGTTCCACACCCCGGATCCCGCCGGCTCCCCGAACTTCGTGAATCCCCCGATCCCTGGCGTTCGCACGATCTGCGCCACGGTGCGCCCGGCCGCGGGCACGCGGTACGTCAGCCGTAGCGCGCCCGCGACCTCGCGCCGCTCGTAGAGGCCCTGCACCACCACCGTGAGATCGTCCTCGAGCGCCGAGTGCCGCGAGAACCGATTGCCTTGGGCGTCGTAGCGGAAGTCGAGAGTCTCCGCGCCGTCGACGACCTGCCGCACCTTGTCGAACGGCGTATACGTGAGCGTGCGGCCGCCATGATCGACGACGTTGCCGCGGGCGTCGTAGCCCATCAGCACGGGTACGCCGATGCCGTAGGCGAAGAGCCGCCCATCCTCGTAGACATAGCCGCCCACGTCGGTCTTGTGGGTGATGTTGCCGACGTCGTCATACGAGACGTCGACGACACTGCTGCCGAGCGCGGTGGTGACCGATGCCTGCGTCAGCCGCCGCAGGTCGTCGTGCTCGAACGCCTCCTGCTGCCCGTGCACGAGGTCGGAGCGCTGCTCGAGCTCGCCCCACGGGTGCCAGTCGTAGCCCAGGCTCTGGACGAGGTTGAAGGCTTCACTGAACAACGAATCTGGCGGGCCGGCTGACGAGCACACCGCCCTCGAGTGACCATGGGCGGGCTACGTACGCGCTTGAGCGGGTCAAATGAGAATCGAGCAGGACACCCGATTTCCAGGACGCAAGCATGCTCTCCCGGACGAATACTCCCCGCGATCCTTCGGCGCCCCCTCACAGCGGATGCGGCGGTTGCGCCAAATCGGCACACGTTTGCCGATTTTGCGGAGGATGCGCGGCTACACGACGGTGCCCAACCCCCCGGACGGCCGGCTCGCTCGGCTCCCGACCGCAGCGTCGGTCCAAGCTCGACCCGCTCTCTCTGCACCCGACCCCGGTGTCGATCCGTGCTCGCCCCCGTTTCTCGTTGCCCCACCCCCGCGTCGGGTCGAAGGCCGACCATCCGCATTTGCCCCCGACCTCGCCGTCGTCGGCAGACCGATCGGCTCTCTCCTCGCCCGACCTCGCCATCGCCGGCAGACCCACCGGCTCCCTCCTCACCCGACCCCGCCATCGTCGGCAGACCTACCGGCTCCCTCCTCACCCGACCCCTTGACCGCCCACATCCCGTGGCCGCTGCTGCCCGAGCTGGTCGACATGCGCTGCCCCGAGGACGGGTCGGACATGGTGATCCGCAACGGTCGCTTCGGTCCGTTCCTCGCGTCGGTCGACTATCCGAAGACCACCTACGTCATCAACCTCGACAAGAAGGGGGGCATCAAGTATCCGGTGCCTCCGCCGCTGCTCACGGAGCTTGCGTGTCCCAAGTGGGAGGCGCCGCTGAACCTGCGCCGCGGCAAGCGAGGGCCGTGGCTGGGGTGCTCGAGGTTCCCCAAGTGCCGCGGGCGTCAGGCGTGGAGCAGCATCGACGAGGCGGAGCAGGCGGTGCTCGAGCGGGAGCTCGAGGCGCACGAGCAGAAGCATCCGGTGCCGGTGATCACCCATCGTGATGGCAAGGTGACCCCCGAGGGGACGCCGGTGGTAGCGCTGGTGATTCCCGGGGGGGTGGCGGAGCTCGAGGTGCATCCGGAGGCGGTGGCGGAGCTCGGCGGTGGCGAGGGGGACGGGGGGCTGGTGCGGGGGAATGGGCCCGGGTTTCGGCCAAGTGCCGCGAGAAACGATTGCCCTCGGCGTCGTAGCGGACCGTGACTGATCAGTGGGCCCTTTCCCAGAGCGTTCGCAGCCACCCGTTCGCTGCGGCATCCGCAGCCGTGGTTGTCACTCTCTCCGATTGAGCATCTCGGCGGTCGAGCGGAAGACGGTCTCGACGCCATCCTCGTCCATGCGCCAAACGAATACCTCGTCCTTGAGCCGGGTTGGGTCGCCTTCTTCGGGCAAGAGAAGGAGGCAGCTTCCATTCAGACTCGCGAGCACGACCCCGGTTTGAGGGAACCACTCCATCTCTCGGAAGCTCATGGTTTCACGAACGATGTCGTTGGACGTTCGAACCATCTTCTTTCTGTCGCTCGTGTCCAGGAACGGGTGAAGACTCCAAAGGTCGTCGAGGGCCTGTACTTCACCGCCGTTTCGGTTCTTCATTCCAACAACGAAGTCGATGGGGAACCGGACTCCGAGGTTCTCTTCCGTCGCACGAATCGCATCTATGCCAATGGGCCAGGACATTGCTCGTCTCCCCTATGGGCGCCTCGTGCGCCGCCGAACGGATTCTTCGAGTCGGTTCAAGTCCGTATGCTGGAGCCTGGAGTTGCTGTAGTCGAACCCCTCGCGCGCCGGCGTGGAGCGGCCATGCGCTTGAACGTAGCCTGGAGGGTTTCTCGGTAGAGGCGAGCCATTGCCCGACTCGATACGCCTACGCTCGTTCTTCAACCATCCGCGAACATGCTTGGGCTGCGTCGGCTCAAACTCGTTGACCTCCAACCAGTCCACGCGGTTCTGGCGCCCTTGCTTGGCGCCACTCGTAATATGGGAGCCCCTCGCCGCCTTCCGCAGGTCCCCGGCCGCGTCTGCGACGTCCGCGGCCGCATCGACGGCATCCCCGAGTCGCTTGCCTGCCTTGCCGCCGGGGATGAGGCCGAGTAGCCCCTCCGCCCCGGAGGACATGAGCACGTCGAAAGTGTCCTCGCCATTGTCGAGCCGCTGGACGGCATCGTACACCGACTTCAGCGTCGACACGATGGGGATGAAGTCGGTCCCGATGTCGACCGCGGTGCGGGCCCAGTCGTCGATCGGGGCGTCCCAGATGTAGACCGGGCCGCGCTTGGTCACGCTGCCGGAGCACGCGGAGATCTCGGCACACATGTCCGGGGTCACTCGGATCGTGAATTCGGGTGTGCCTCCCGGTTGGCCAGCGTCGCTGCCGTGACGCGTGTGGCCGGCCGTGTGTGGGTTGTGGCTCGGGCCGCCCTGGCCGATGCCGTTGTACGCGTCGAACATCGCCACGGCGCGGTTCCACGAGTCCAGTGCGGAGCTCGGGGAGTTGGGATCGGGCACGACGATCGGGCGGTAGCAGTGGGTCTCGGCGCCGCACAGCCTCGGCAGCGCCCGGACGTCGTCGTCCGAGCCACCGAAGCTCGCGGCGTAGCCGGTGGGATCGGTGGCCACGAGCGGCCGGTTGTGCACGTAGCTCCAGCGGTTGTAGGCCTGACCGTCGAGGGGTGAGACCACCAGCGGGTCGGGAGGAAGAACCTCCCGAGCCGCGGGTGATACATGCGACCGCCCATGTCGACCAGGCCGGCGTCGAGCCGCGCGGGGTGGCCGGTGAAGCCCACGCCGAGCAGATCGAGCACGTCCTCGTCGATCGGCTGCGTCCAGTCCTCCGCGTCGCGGGCCTGGCCCCACGGGTCGAACGACGCGCGGCGGAGCACCGCACCGGTATCGTCGGTGACCACGTCGGTCGAGCCGAGGTGGTCGTCGTGCAGGAATTCGATCGCATCGTTCCACACCCCGGATCCCGCCGGCTTCCCGAACTCCGTGAATCCCCCGAGCCCTGGCGTTCGCACGATCTGCGCCACGGTGCGCCCGGCCGCGGGCACGCGGTACGTCAGCCGTAGCGCGCCCGCGACCTCGCGCCGCTCGTAGAGGCCCTGCACCACTACCGTCAGATCGTCCTCGAGCGCCGAGTGCCGCGAGAAACGATTGCCCTGCGCGTCGTAGCGAAAGTCGAGCGTTTCGGCCCCATCGACGATCTGCCGCACCTTGTCGAACGGCGTGTACGTGAGCGTGCGGCCGCCGTGGTCGACGACGTTGCCGCGGGCGTCGTAGCCCATCAGCACGGGCACGCCGATGCCGTAGGCGAAGAGCCGCCCGTCCTCGTAGACGTAGCTGCCCACGTCGGTCTTGTGGGTGATGTTGCCGACGTCGTCGTACGAGACGTCGACGACGCTGCCCCCGAGCGCGGCGGTGACCGATGCCTGCGTCAGCCGCCGCAGGTCGTCGTGCTCGAACGCCTCCTGCTGCCCACTCACGAGGTCGGAGCGCTGCTCGATCTCGCCCCACGGGTGCCAGTCGTAATCCAGGCTCTGCACCAGGTTGCCGGGACTGTCGGTCTGCACGGTGGTGGGCAGGCCCGTGAGCGGCTCGTAGGTCCGGGTGGTTTCGAGACCATTGCCGAAGCGTTCGAGCGTGAGCCGACCGGCCTCGTCGGCCTGGAGTGCCGACCACAGCACCGTGGCGCCGCCAACCCTGACTCGGCGCAGATAGCCGGCTCCATCGTAATCATAGTCGGCGCGCAGGCCACGGTCTCCATCCACCGACGGGTAGTGCAGCGTCTGCAACCT
This sequence comes from Paraliomyxa miuraensis, assembly GCF_026337845.1. Lineage (GTDB taxonomy): Bacteria > Myxococcota_A > Polyangia > Nannocystales > Nannocystaceae > Paraliomyxa > Paraliomyxa miuraensis. The sequence goes on from NZ_JAOVZF010000135.1 coordinate 76,434, forward strand.
GTCGCCGAGCCCGTAGTCGAAGTGCAGCTCCAGCGCCCCGGGCACCGTGAGCATGAGGTCGGACACCGTGACCGTGTCCAGGCGCCCGGAGGCGTCGTAGCCGTAGGTGGTCAGGATGTCGTCGGGGCCTTCGCTCGTGTGGAGTCGGCCGGGCCTGATGACGTCGTAGGTGTGCGTGGTGTCGCCGTCGGTGTCATGGCGCTCGAGCACGCGGCCGAGCGCGTCGTACTCGAACCCGATGACCTCGCCGGCACCGTCGCTTTGCTCGAGCAACTCTCCAAAGCCGTTGTAGAGGCGGGTTCGGGTGCCGAACGATGGATCTGTCTCGGCGACGATCCGGCCCGCCACGTCGTGCTCGTACGTACTGACCCAGGGCGTGTGCGGATCGGTGCAATCCCGACGGACCTCGCCGAGCACCCCGAAGGCGCCGTACTCGAAGCAGGTGCTCGTCCCATGGGGATCGATGCTCACCGCCACTCTCGAGGCGGCATCCGTCTGCAACAGCGAGGTCGCGTCGCTCTCGTCCGTGTGGGCGATCTGCAATCCCTTCGCCAGCAGTCCGTAGGCGAAGTACTCGTGGTCGCCGTCGGGGTGCTCGACGTCGGTCACCCGATCGAGGCCGTCGTACTCGGTGGTGATGTAGGCGCTCGGCTGCTCCGAGGCCCAGGTGGGGAGGCTTCGACGATGCACGCGACCGCGCCCGTCGTAGAGTGTGCTGACGTAGACCTCATCCCCATGGCCGCCCGTGTTGATGGGCACCTCGTCGAGCGCCTGCATGCCCCACCACGCCTCTTGCATCACGTGACCGGTGGCGCCGTAGTCGGTGGTGAGTTCCTGGCCATCGGGCGCGGTCGTCCGCACGCGCAGCGCCGACTCGATCTGGAACGTGTCATCGTGGACCGGGCCACCGAGCGCGTACTCGATCGTGGTCACGTGCCCATCGGGCAATCCCATCGGCGACACGCGTCGCTCGTGCCGGGTGGGTCGCAGGAAGCCGTCGTAGCGATGCACCCAGGTCACCCCGTCGGCGGCGACCTCGGCGACGGGTACCCCCGTGCCGGGCTCGTGGATCACCCAGCTCTCGTGCCCCGCCGCATTGATCATCGACTCGGGATGCACGCCCTCGGCGTCCCACGTGGTGGTGGTTGTGCGAACGTCGTCCTGGAGGTTGGTCAGGGTGGTCGTGATCACGTTGCCACGGCCGTCGTACCCATACGTGGTGTCGAGCCGCGCCACCGTGTCGTTGGGAGCAAAGGTCGAGCTGGTGACGGCCCCGGTGGCCGGATCGTAGGTTGCGGTGTGAGCACGCTCGACACACCCACCACCCACGCAGCTCTGCTCGCTCCACGCCTCGGCACGGCCCACGATCCACGCGGCCTGATCGTCGAGCATCGCATCGACCTCGTAGATCCGCTGCTCGGCGTCGTTGGTGGTCGTCGAGGAGACGATCGTGCCCAGGCCATCGCGCTCCTGCTCGATCGTGAGCCACTGGAAGCGCTCGCTGGGCCTGAACTCGCAGTCGATCGTGCAGCTCACGTCCCGCACGAACACGTCCACGTCCTGGCGTGCCGGGTAGGTGAATAGCGTGTCGCCACCCAGGCGAGGCTCGACCACGGTCTCGAGTTGCTGCTGCGTGCGGGTGAGCCAGTACTGCACCGCCCCCGCGTCGTCGACGACTCGGCGCTGCTCGAGTTGCTCCACCGGGCGACCGGCCGTGGGATAGTCGGCGTGCTGGTCGTCTCGATCGTAGGCGTAGCGGATCCACGTGTGGTGCTCGAGCTGCCCTTCGCGCCAGCGCTCGACCTCGCCGAAACCGAGCAGGCCCTGGCCCCACGCGTCGACCACGGCATCGTGGTAGGCGTAGCGGTCGACCTCGAGGTCGGCCTGCGGGTTGGCCTGCGTCGCATGCCGGGTGACCACGGCCATCGCCCCCTTGGCGCCCGTCCGCGGGTAGGTGTGCGGGCCCGAGATGCCGTGCGCGCCCGTCGTGGAGACGGTCTCGTAGTCGATCTCCACGATCGCCCCGAGCCCGTTGGTGATCGTCGTGACGCGGTTGTGCGGCTTGCTGTAGTTGGTGGCGAAGGTGTTGATGAGGTACGGCCAGTCGGTGGGGTTGTCCTCGACGTAGCCGAGGAAGGTGATCTGCGCGCGCTCGTGGACGGCTGGGGCGAGCGTCATCACCTGGAGCCGCGTGGCCGCCTCGGTCCGCTCGCGCCAGGTGGCGTCGTCGGTGTACGCGGGCCACCCCGATGGGATCCCTCCCACGGCATGATCGGTGTACGTGCCATCACCGTTGGAGACCACGGCCGTCCAGTCGCCGCCCGCGCCCGACGAGGGCAGCAAGAGGTCGACGATCCCGTCGAGATCGAAGTCGTAGAGCTGCGCGGCCACAAAGCCGAGCCACAGGTTGGCGTGCGGGTTGCCCTGGAAGACATGCATCGGCGAGCCCGGCACGAAGCCGTCGCCGGTGTTGACGTAGGGGCGGATCACCGTGGGGATGTTGGCCTCCACGTCGCTGCCACAGAGAATCCCGTCGTCCCAGTGCGCGCCGTCGTGAAGGCCGAGGGGCAGCTCGGGGTTGCCGGGGTGGTCGCCCGACGCGAGCTCGTAGCGCACGACGTCGACCAGACCATCGCCGTTGACGTCGGCGAGCTTGTCGAGCCCCAGCCCCGCGCTGGCGAGCGGACGACCGAAGGCCGCGCCCGCCAGGCCGTTGCGGCAGCGACGGTCGTGCCAACGCTGGTATTGATCACGCGGCAGCCCCGTGGGTTTCAGCGAGCCGGGAGGACCACCGGGTTCGAACGCGAGCGCGAGGTAGTCGGTGCGCTGATCCTCGGACAGCGGCAGGTACTCCTCGTGATACGCCTGCGGGCTCGCGAAGTCGGCCGGGACCGGCATGCCGGGACCCGTCGCGTAGGCAGGAACCACCAACAGCTCCTGTCGACCACCCCGAAGGCTGGTCACGAGCAGCTCGTCGTGCACCGAGCAGCCGACGCCGCTGTCGTAGGTGGTGAAGTGGTAGTGGCCCGAGGCCGCGGCCGGGTCGGGGCCGCGCTTGGCGAGCACCCAGCGCCCGCTCTTGTAGCCGTCGCCCTGGCACAACCACAGATCGGTCAGGCCGTCGCCGTCGTGATCGAGCGGGACCACGGTGTAGATCGGCGCACTCGTGAGCCCTGCATCTTCCTCGACGAACGACACGGGCTCGCTGAAACCGGGCGGGGCGGACTCGCCTTCGGGTGTGGCGGCGACGGCCACGACCACGTCCTGCGCGAAACGGTACCCCCATGCGTCGACCCATGGCCCGCCCGTGAGGTCGCGTCGGGGGATCAGCAGATCATCGCGTAGATCGCCGTTGGCCTCGATCACCATGATCGAGAACCCCGGCTGGAGCCGGTCGAGGTGCACCGCAGCGGCGGCATCGACGAGGGCCTGCTCCTCCTCGGCGGTGAGTTCCTCGTCGTCTGGCACCGCGGCCAGGGCCGCGTCCACTTCGGCCTCGATGAGCGCCTCCACGTACGCGTCGCCCTCGGGCAGCACCGTGGGCCACGACACGACGACCGGCGTGTCGAGCAGGTCGAACTGCGAGGTGCCGTCCCAAATCCTCCAGCCCGCGTCGGTGAAGTAGAGCAGGTCGTGATCGGAGTCGCCGTCGAAGTCGCCGACCAGCCGCGTGGGCGAGCTGGCGAACGGCACCGGATCGTCGACGAGTTCGGCGTCGGGCCCGAGGAACACGCCGTACGGGACGAAGCTCATCGAGAGCGAACCCGCAGCCCCGCCCGGAGCGCTCCACTCGAACGTGGTCTGGGGCAGGCATGCACCCGCGGTATCGCACTTCTTGACCCATTCGATCCGGCTGCGGCCGGAGAGCGGGTCGACATCGTAGTTCAGCACGTAGGTCGCGATCACCTGCGCGTAGGGCCCCTCGACGGTGATCGTCTCGAGCCGCTCGGTGCGACCCTGCACCACGCCCGCCACGTAGCCCCACGAGACATCGGTGCGAGCGACATAGTCGAAGCGAACGTGTCGTCGGCTCGCCTCCGAGCCCTTGCCCGCGTAGGCGATCTCGTCGAGCCGCAACGTATACGCATCGGAGCCCCCGGGCGGGCTTGGGAGCGTGATATCGGTACTCGATGCCGTTGCCGAAGCGATCCTCGGTGTGGCGCAGCGCCCAGACCCACGGCACGGGATCGCCGTCGATCTCGTGAAACAGCATGGCACCGGACTGGCCCAGGGTGAGGATCCGGCCATCCTTGGTGAAGATCTCGAAGTAGCTGTCGCGAGCGTGGGTATCGGCGTGCTGGACGATCTTGGCGAAGGGATCGCGACGCGTGCGGTACTCCGCCCCGTCGAGGCCATGCACGCCCGCAACCAGCACCAGGCGCTCGTCGCCCCAACAAAGCGGATCGGCCTGCTCGAATTCGAAGGGCCCATTCGTACCGTCGAGCGCGAGCGAGCGGTTGCAGCGACGGATCGGCGGGGCGATCCCCCCAAGCGAGAACCCGACGCCGAGCGGACCGTCTTGCGTGGTGCTTCGATACTCGAGCGACAACTCCGGCGTCATCGACCCCACGCCCGGCGCGACGTCGAGCGGGATCGAGTAGACGGCCTGGCCGGTCGGCGTGACCCCGGAGCGCCCGGGCAGCGTGCCGACCTCCGTAGAAGGATCGAACACAACGGCCTGCCCGCGAAGCTGCTCGACCTCGTCCGCGAGCGTGACCGGGGGTGGTGGCGCTGGCGGTGGCGGTGCCACGCCTCCGCGTGGCGCGACCTCGACCGCGGAGGGGCCACCGCCGCACGCCGAAGCGAACAGCAGCGCGAGCGTGGCGATCGTGAGCGTGGCGCCAAGAGAACGAATCGGCATGGATCCTCCAACGAGCACACCGAAAGACCACCCGTCGTACCACGACGAAGGCTTCGCTGGATGACGAATCTGGCGGGCCGGCTCGAGAGCACAGCGCCCTCGAGTGACCATGGGCGGGCTACGGCACGTTCATGAGCTGGTCAAATGAGAACAGACATGAACGGTCACTTTTTCGGTGCACACTCGCGCTCCGTGAACTCGGGCACTTGCCCGTTTCGACCGCCAACCCGTGTGGCCATCCTTGGCAAGCCGGCTGACCATCCTCTGCGCCGTTACGCGAGGGTTCGAGTCGTCGCCAGCGCTGCGCAGCAATCACGAGACTTGGCGCCATCGACCCAGCTCGCCTCGCTACGCGAACAGGATCGAGCATGGCCAGGACGCACGAAGGGCCGAGCGCATGCGCCCGGCCCTTCGTTGCCGCCATGATCTGCGTCGGCCTCGTCGCTCACTCCTCTGGCACCGCCGGCACCGGAGCGTCGGGGGCCGGGGCATCCTCGGGCAGGGCATAGTCATCGTCATGTGTGGCTTCGCGTGCTCCTCGACGAACTTGAGCTGCGTGAACGACAGGCCGCCGGGGAACAGGCGAAGGGCGAGCGCCGTGCTGCGGAGGCGATCGGAATCGTCGGCGGCGAAGGCCTCGTGATCCACGAGCCGGCGCTGCACCACCGACCATGCGCGATCGAGGCGGACATCGGCCGCTCGCGCCTTGCTGGCCGGCCGTTGCTCGACCCGTACCTTCCAGTCGGCCTCGGTGGCGACGACCGTCGCCGCGAGGGCCTTGGCCGCCATGATCACCGCCGGCCCCGGCTTCTTGGGCACGCGGACGAGGAGCATCTTGGAGAGCGATAGCCCGCTGGCGATGCCGAGGCGAGGCGGACGGAGATAGGCGGTGGGGTCGATGGGCGCGTGCCGGGGGAGGGGTGGGTGCCGGACCGAAGGGGCGAACGGAGCGAGGAGGTGATCGTGAAGCTGATCGCAATGGTTTAGTGAGCGCTCGAGGTCTTCGTCAACACCGAGCGCAGTACCATTGCGACGAATGAGGTCGATCGCACGACGAAGCGCTGTCGTGCCTCGGATCATCGAGGTGCCCCTCGAGCTTTGGCGCGATGCCACGGAGCGCTCGGGAGGTAACCGTGAAGTAAAATGCAATGGTTCAGTGGATCCACGGGCTCTGCCTCCACGGGGAGCGATCTCGTCCCTGATGCGGCGCTGGTTGACACCCGAAGCCCCGAAGCCGGGTCCAAGCCGCCGCACGACCATCGGGGCCTCCCGGCCGGGATGACGATGGCGCGTGACGCGGCTCGTGCTATGTCAGCGCCGAGCCCTGGTGGTCTGCATGCGCCTTCGATCCTCTACCCGTCGCAGCATTGGCCTCGGCCTTCTGTGCCTGGGTGCGCTGGCGGTGCCGCTGTCGGGCTGCGGCCCGATGGCCCAGGCCGAGTCCTCCGAGCGCGACGCCAAGCAGGACGACGAGGAAGTCCCCACCCCGGTGGTCACCGGGCGCGTGGTGCAGGGGGAGATCCGCGCCGAGATCCGGGCCACCAGCACCATCGAGGCCGAGCGGATGGTCACGGTGCATGCCGAGTCCACCGGGCGCATCACCGCGATCACCTTCGAAGAAGGCGACGAGATCAAGGAAGGGGTGCTGCTGGCCCGCATCAAGCAGGACGTGCAGCGCAGCGGACTCGATCGCGCCTCCACCTCGCTCGACAAGGCCGAGCGCGACTTGGCCACCATCCGCCAGCTCCACGCGCGCGGCGTCGCCTCGCAGGCCGAGCTCGATCAAGCCGAGCTGGCCTACCAGACCGCCCAACTCGACGTTCGCGATCGCAAGCGCGACGTCAGCAACACCCGCATCGAGGCTCCGTTCGCGGGCACGGTCACCGAGCGCTTCGTGTCCGAGGGGGCGTTCGTCACCACCGGGGCCCAGATCCTCTCCATCGTCGACTTCCACACCCTGGTGGCGCGCGTCTACGTGCCCGAGAAGGAGCTCGATCGCCTGCGCGTGGGCCAAGACGCCCTCGTCATGGGCAAGGCCGCCAAGGGGCGCTCCGGAATCGGCAAGCTCGAGCGGATCGCTCCGGTGGTCGATGCCACCACCGGCACCGTCAAGCTCACCATCGGGCTGCCGGCCGAGCTCACCGGCGGTGACGCGGGCTTTCTGCCCGGCATGTACGCCGAGGTCACGCTCACCACCGAGACGCGGCCCAAGGCCACCCTGGTCTCCAAGCAGGCGTTGGTCTACGACGAGGAGCAGCCCTACCTGTTCGTGGCCAAGGACGACCGCGTCGCGCGGGTCAAGGTCGAGCTGGGGCTGACCGATCGCGATCACGCCGAGGTGGTCTCGGGCGTCGCGGTGGGCGACGAGATCGTGCTGGCCGGCCACGCCGGGCTCAAGGACGGCGGGCTCGTCACGCGCGTCGACGAGAACGGCACGCCGGTCGGGGGGCTCGAGGCCGTGGCGCCCACGCCAGCCGAGCCGGCCGCCGCCGTGCCGACCACGGCCGAGCCCGACGCAGCCCCCACCCCCCCGGAGGCCGCGGCGGCCGACGAGACCACGAAGGCCGGGACCGCGCCTCGCAAGGCCAAGGCCAAGGCCAAGGGCGCCAAGAAGGAATCCGGGGCCTCCAACGGAGGCGCATGAGCCCGCAGAGCCCGGCTCCTCCCTCCTCGCGCGAGCCGGTTCCGAGTCCTCCCTCGGATCCCCCCTCGAGCGAGGGCAGGAGCATGCGCTCGCGCCTCCACTTCACCACCACCCGTCCGGTGGCGGTGCTCATGGTGTTCCTGGCCGTGATGGTGTTCGGCGGGTTCTCGATCCGCCTGCTGCCCATCAATTTGATGCCCGACATCTCGTATCCCAAGCTCACCGTGCGCACCGAGTTCGCCGGGGCGGCGCCGGGCGAGGTGGAGAACAACGTGTCGCGCCCGCTCGAGGAGATGCTCGGCGTGGTCACCGGCCTGACCCGCATCGAGAGCGTGTCGCGGGCCGGCTACAGCGACGTGATCCTCGAGTTCGCCTGGGGCACCGACATGGACGAGGCCGGCCAGGACGTGCTCGAGAAGCTCGATGCCGTGCGGCCCAACCTCCCCGACGGCGTCGACCAGCCGCTCATCCTCCGCTACGACCCCACCCTCGATCCGGTGCTCACGCTCTCGCTGGGCGGCGAGGGCTCGCGGTTCGAGGGCGTGGCCGGTCTCAAGCTCCTGCGGCGCATCGCCGAGCGCGACGTCCGACGCCTCGTCGAGCCGGTCGAGGGCGTGGCCGCGGTCAAGATCAAGGGCGGCCTCGAGGAGGAGGTCCACGTCGAGCTCGACGAGGGCAAGCTGCGGCGCACCGGGGTCGGCATCGACACCATCATCCGGCGGCTCGAGGCCGAGAACATCAACCTCGCGGGCGGCACCATGCGCGACGGCCGTACGCGCTACCTGGTGCGCACGGTCAACGAGTTCCGCGATCTCGACGACATCGGCGAGATCGTGGTGGTGCGCCGCGACGGCCGCGACGTGCGGCTGCGCGACGTGGCGCGGGTCGAGCCCGGCTACGAGGATCGCGAGGTCATCACCCGTGTCGACGGGCGCGAGGCGGTGGAGATCGAGGTCTACAAGGAGGCCGACGCCAACATCGTCGAGATGGCCCACGCGGTGCGCAGCAAGCTGAAGACCAAGGTCGAGCCGCGCCTGCAGGACCAGTACGGCGCCGTCATCGAGGTTGCCTCGGACCGCTCGCGCTTCATCGAGTCCAGCATCGCCGAGGTTCGCAACACCGCGGTCGTGGGCGGCCTGCTCGCCGTGCTGGTGCTGTTCTTCTTCCTCCGCGACCTGCGCAGCACCCTGATCGTGGCCGCCTCGATCCCCGTGTCGGTGCTGGTCACGTTCGCCCCGCTCTCGATCGCCGGCGTCTCGCTCAACATCATGTCGCTGGGCGGTCTGGCCATGGGCGTGGGCATGCTGGTCGACAACTCGATCGTCGTGCTCGAGTCGATCCACCGCTGTCGTCAGGAAGGCGACGAGCTCGTCTCCGCCACCCTGCGCGGGACCTCCGAGGTCGGCTCGGCCGTGGTCGCCTCCACCCTCACCACCATCGCCGTGTTCTTCCCCATGGTGTTCGTGGAGGGCGTGGCCGGCCAGATGTTCGGCGACCTCGGCCTGGCCGTGGTGTTCAGCCTGCTCGCCTCGCTCGCGGTGGCGCTGTTCCTCATCCCCATGCTGGCCTCGCGCACCGGGCTCGCCGCGGGCGAGGGCGCGGCCGCGGTCGGGGTGGTGCGAGGGCTCGGCCGCACGTGGGCCCGCTGGTCGTCGGTCGCCGAGCTCGTCGAGCACTTCCGCGGCGTGCGGCGCCGGCCCTGGCGGGTGATCGGGCTGCCCTATGCGCTGCTGCGCTTTGGCCTGCACGTCGTGTTCGAACTGCTGGGCAAGGTCATCGTCACCGGGGCGGTCGCGTTCGGGGTGGTGGTGCTCGGCACGGTGCTCGTGCTCGGCAAGCTGGTGGGGCTGCTGGTCCGTCCGCTCTTGTGGGTGTTCTCTCGCATCATCGACGCGCTCGAGGCGATCTATCCGCCCATCATCCGCTGGTGCCTGCGCAACCGCATCGTGGTCTACCTGGGCTTCGTCGCGTCGTTCGGCGTGGTCGTCCAGGGTGCGCCGAGGCTCGACACCGAGCTCATCCCCGAGCTGCACCAGGGCGAGCTCAACGTGGATCTGCGGCTGCCCGTGGGCACTCCGCTGCCCGAGACCGACGCGGTGGTGGCTCCGGTCGAGGCCGGGTTGCTCGAGGACGTCCCGCACCTCGAGTCGCTGACGGTGGCCATCGGCAGCGAGCGCGACGAGGGCGACAGCAGCGATCGAGGCGAGCACACGGCCCGGCTGCGGCTCACGCTCGAGCGCCAGGGCCAGGGCGACGCCTCGCGCTCCGAAGCCGGCGCCTCGGGCAGCCGGCTTCGCCTGCCCACCGGGACCTCGCGTGCGCAGGCCCAGGAGCGCGAAGAAGAGGCCCTGGTCGCCGTGCGCAAGGCGCTGCAGGGCCTACCCGACGTCAGCGTGACCGTCTCGCGCCCCGTGCTGTTCTCGTTCAAGACCCCGGTGGAGGTCGAGGTGCGCGGCAACGATCTGGACGAGCTGGCCGAGGCCACCACCGCCGTCGCCGAGCGCCTGCGCCGGGTGCCGGGCCTGCGCGACGTCGAGGCCTCGATCCGCCCCGGCAGCCCCGAGATCCACATCGTCTACGACCGCGATGCGATCGCTCGCCTCGGGCTCGACGTGCGCACGGTGGCCGAGCGGATCCGCGACGAGGTCCAGGGCACCGAGGCCACGCGGCTCAGCCGCGGCGATCGCAAGGTCCCCATCCGCGTGCGGCTGTCCGGCGCCGCCGAGGCCACCGTGGAGGAGCTGCGCGAGCTGGTGGTCAACCCGGGCCTGGGCAAGCCCGTCCCGCTGCATGCGGTCGCCGACATCACCGTGTCGCGCGGGCCCAACGAGATCCGACGCATTGGTCAGCAGCGGGTCGGAGTCGTCACCGCCAACGTCGAGGGCGCGGCCCTGGGCGCGGTGGCCGGGCGCATCGCCGAGACCCTGCGCGAGCTCTCGCTGCCCGAGAGCGTGACCACGGCCGTCACCGGCCAGAGCCAGGAGTGGGAGACCTCGTCGCGCTCGCTCTACCTGGCCCTGGGTCTGTCGATCTTCCTGGTCTACGTGATCATGGCCTCGCAGTTCGAGAGCCTGATCTACCCCTTGCTGATCCTGTTCACGATCCCCCTGGCCCTGGTCGGGGTGATCGGGGCGCTCTTGTGGCTCGAGATTCCGCTCTCCGTGGTCGTGTTCCTCGGCGCCATCATGCTCGCCGGGATCGTGGTCAACAACGCGATCGTCCTGGTCGACTATGCCGGACAGCTCAAGGCGCGGGGCATGCCCACGGCCGCCGCGCTCGAGATGGCCGGTCGCGTGCGGCTGCGGCCGATCCTCATGACCACGCTGACCACCATGCTGGGCCTCCTGCCCATGGCGCTGGGGATGGGTGACGGCGCCGAGATCCGGGCCCCCCTGGCCGTCACCGTGATCGCGGGCCTGGGCCTGTCCACCGTGCTCACCCTGGTGGTGATCCCCACGCTCTACGCCGGCGTCGATCGGGTGACCGGCAGCGCCGACACCGGACGCAAGATGGCCGAGCGGCTCGATCAGGAGCTCGCCGCCGTGCGCCCCGAGCAGCTCACCCCCGAGCACGAGGACGAGTCCGAGTCCGAGCCCGAGCCCGAGTCCGAGCCCGGGGGCGAGGCGCGATGACCCCCGCGCTGTCCGACAGCGGCATCGTGCGGCTGTCGCTGCGCCGGCCCATCACCATGGTGATGGTGCTGCTGTCGGCCATCGTGCTGGGGTTCGTGGCGCTGGCTCGGATCCCGCTCGAGCTCATCCCCTCGGGGTTCTCGCCCCCGTTCATGAGCGTCACCGTCCCGTACGCCGACGCCACCGCCAAGGACGTCGAGGAGAAGATCACCCAGCTCATCGAGGGCGCCGTCTCGACCACGCCCGGCGTCGACGAGATCACCAGCATCTCGAGCGCCGGCAATGCCCGCGTGGTGATGACCTTCAAGTCCAAGACCGACATGGACGTGGCTTACCGGGAGGTCCGCGATCGCGTGGCGCGAGTGCGGCCCGACCTGCCCGACGACGTGCGCGTGGTCAACATCCGCAAGGAGTCGGGCGCCAGCCTGCCGGTGGCCTTCTACGGGATCATCTGGGACGAGGAGATCGCCGACCCGGCCGCGCTCATCGACAAGCACCTCGCGCGGCCCATCGAGCGCATCGACGGGGTGGGGGTCGTCAACCTGCTCGGCCGCACCCAGCCCGAGGTCTACATCGAGGTCGATCGAGCCCTGGCCGACGCCGCCGGGGTGGAGATGGTCGACCTGGTCCAGCGGCTGGCCCAGGCCAACTTCACCATGGCCAGCGGCACCGTGCAGGATCGCGACGGCAAGTACCTGCTGCGATCGCTGGCCTCGTTCGATCGCGTCGAGGAGATCGGCGAGGTCGTGGTCAGCCCGCAGGGCCTGCGCCTACGGGAGATCGCCCAGATCGACATGCGCCCGCCCGACGTCGAGCGCTACGATCGCTACAACGGGCACCCCTCGCTGGTCATGGCCGTGGTCAAGGAATCGCAGGCCAACACCGTCGAGGTCAGCGATGCCATCAAGGCCGCGATCGAGGAGGCCACGCTCCACCCCGACCTCAAGCAGTTCACGATCGAGAAGATCTTCATCCAGGGCGACACCATTCGCTTCTCGCTCGACCAGGTGATCGACTCGGGCAAGCAGGGGGGGCTCTTGGCGATCTTCGTGCTGCTGTTCTTCCTCCGTCGACTGCGCCTGACCCTCATCATCTCGCTGGCGATCCCGCTGTCGCTGTTCCTGTCGCTGCCGGTGATGTACTTCTCGGGCCAGACCATCAACCTGGTCTCGCTCATCGGCCTGATGATCTGCATCGGCCTCGTGGTCGACAACTCGGTGGTCGTGGCCGAGAACATCGGTCGATTCCGGCGCCGGGGCCTGGGCCCCTATGCCGCGGCGCTGCAGGGCACGGGCGAGGTGGCGCTGGCGATCACGCTGGCCACGATGACCACGATCGTGGTGTTCCTGCCCGCCGCGCTGCTGTCGGACGGCCCCACCCAGTTCTTCATGGTCCGCATGGTCACGCCCGTGTGCGTGTCGCTGTTGGCCAGCCTGTTCGTGGCGGTGGTGCTCGTGCCGCTGGCCAGCGTCACGGCGCTCGGCGACGACGATGCCTCGCGGGTGCGACGGCAGGACGGCGTGGTGGGCGTGCTCCATCGCGCCGACGCGCTGTGGAAGGCGGTGCTCGAGCGGGCCTACGAGGCCACGTTCGGGGCGCTGAACCGCGGCTACGCGCGCCTTCTGCGGCGTGCCCTCCACCGCCGCATGGACGTGGTGATGGTGACCCTGTTCGCGATGGGCTCGATGGTCGTGCCCGCGATGAACGTGCGCTGCGTCAACGGCGAGAACTTCGGCACCCGCCGGGTGACCGTGCGCTACGCGATGCCCTCGGACACCACGCTCGAGGAGGCCAAGGAGTTCTTCTCCGCCGTCGAGGCCATGCTCGAGCGGCGCGCCGACGAGCTGAGCGTTCAAGGGCAGTACATCGGCTACAGCGCCGACCGGGCCGACGTGCAGGTGTTCTTCGACGACCCCGAGCCCGGGCAGCCCTCGTTCGACGACATGGCCCGTGCGGTCGTCGATGCGCTGCCCGAGCGACCGGGGTGGCGCAAGACCTCGCAGCTCGGCGACAGCGACGGCGCCCGCGACGACAGCTTCCGCGTGGCGCTCTACGGCAGCGATCACGAGTCGGTGCAGAAGGCGCGCGACGAGCTCGAGGAGGCGCTGCTGCGCGTCGAGGGCGTGATCGGGGTGCACGACTCCGGCACCGAGGATCGCAGCCGCGACGAGCTGTCGCTGACCCTGTCGCGCGAGATGTCCGAGCGCTTCGGGGTGCCCGCCACCGTGGTGGCCAACACCGTGGCCTACACCATCCGTGGCGCTCCACTGCCGCGCTACCACACCGACGAGCGCGAGGTCGACGTGCGCATCCGCTACCGCAAGGCCGACCGCGAGGACGTGCGGGAGCTGATGAGCTTTCCCGTCTCCACCATGGCCGGCGACACCGTGCCCATCGCGGTGCTCGCCGATCGTCGCGTCACCAAGGGCGAGGCCAGCCTGCAGCGGTTCAACAAGCGGGTCAGCGCGCTGGTGCGGCTCGACCTCGATCCCGACGATCGCGAGCCCACCGTCGATCGGCTGCGCACGGTGCTGCGGGGCTATCAATTGCCCGAGGGGCTCTCGTTCGACGCCGATCACGAGAGCCGCCGCGTCGACGAGATGCAGCGCGATCTCACCGGTGCGCTGGGGCTCGGCACCATCTTCATCCTGCTGCTGATGGGCTTTCTGTTCGAGTCGTTCGTGCTGCCGCTGTCCGTGCTGCCCTCGATCCCGCTGTCGTTCGTGGGGGTCTACTGGTTCCTCTATCTCACCGGGGAGAACATCGATGGGCTCGCGGGCATCGGCATGGTGTTGCTCATCGGCGTGGTGGTCAACAACGCGATCGTGCTCATCGACTTCGTCAACGGAGCCCGCGCGCAGGGACTGTCGCGCACCGAGGCCCTCGTGCAGGCGGGGCGGCTGCGCTTTCGTCCGATCATGATGACCGCGCTGACCACCGTGGGCGGCATGATCCCGCTTGCGTTCTCCGAGCCCACCGGCGAGGGCATTCCCTACGGACCGTTCGGCAAGACGCTGGTCGGCGGCATGATCACCTCCACCGTGCTCACCTTGCTGGTGGTGCCGGTGATGTACACGTTCCTCGACGATCTTCGCGAGGCCGGGATCACCTGGTGGTCACGGCTGCGGGCGATGGGACGCCGGCGCGGCTGAGGTCCGCTCAGCCTGTGTCGGTTGGCCTCACCGACCGGCGACAACGACCTCCTTACTCGGTCGGCTCGGCGGCCTCGGCCATCGCCTCGTCGAGCTCGCGCCACAGCTCGTCGATCGGAAGCGAAAGCCCGGGACAGCCGGGAACCTCGGTCACCGTGCCCTCCGTGGCGCTCACCACGTGGACGTACTTGCGCTGGGAATCGAGCTGCAGGATCTCCACGCTGCGAAGCTCGGGGTCGACCAGCCAGTACCAGGAGATCCCAAACTCGGCGTACTCCGACAGCTTGATGATGCGATCGCGGCGGGCGTCGGCCGGGGTCGACGAGACCACCTCGACCGCGATGCTCGGCGGGGTGCGAGCTGCCCCATGGGCGGGAGGGCGAGGGGCGCCGCGCAGGAACAGCGAGAGGTCCGGGAGGCGACCGCTCTCGTTGGGCAGGACGAACTTGAGCCCCGAGCCGATCACGCGCGCACCGTTTTGGCGGCACCAGGGCAGCATCAGGCCCATCAGCCAGACCACGGTTGCCTCGTGCACATAGCTCGGCACCTCTTCCTCCACCAGCACGCCCCCGACGAGCTCGCCGGGCTCGTCCTCGGGCAGCCGCTCCCAGTCTTCGAGCCTCATCGGGCGTGCGGGGCTCGCCTCGGCGTGAGCGCCCAGGGTCATGACGCCTCGAGAATAGCACGGCGGCATGCGCGTCCGTCCTCGATGCGGGATAGTGCCCGTGGTGGCCAGCGAGGGGGCGGCGCGACGGCTGGTGGGGCTCGGGGGTCTATACCTCGCGCAGGGCATCGTCTACGGCTTCGGCACCTTCATCCTGGTGCCCAGCCTCGCGGCGGCCGGGGTCGCGCTGGAGGCTCAGGCCGGGATCCTCGCGCTGGCCGGGCTGCCATGGGTGCTCAAGCTCCTCTGGGCACCCGTGCTCGATCGACTGGGGGGCGTGGGTAGCGGCCGAGCCCGTTGGTTCGCCGCCGTGGCCATGCTCGGCATGGCGGGCAGCCTCGCCGTGCTGGCCAGTCGGCAGAGCCTCGTGCAAGAGCCGGCCACGGTGGCGTGGCTGTGGCTGCTGCTCAACGTGGCGCTGTCGCTGCAAGACGTCGCCACCGATGCGCTGGCGCTGGACCTCGTCCCGCCGGGCGAGCGCGGCCTGACCAACGGCGTGCTCCTGGGCGGCCACCACCTGGGGGCCGAGGGCGTGGGGAGCCTGGGCCTGGGCCTGGTGGTCGCCTCGCAGGGGCTCTCGGCCGCGCTCTGGGGGCAGGCGGCCATCATGCTCGTGCTGGCCGGCCTGCCGCTGTCATTGCCCCGGTGGCCGGGTCGCGAGGGCACGACCCCCGTCGGGTCGGTCGGGTCGATGGCGCTCGGTCGCACGCTGCGGGCCTTGCTGCAGAGCCGCCGTACCTTCGCGGTGGCGGTGGTGGCCGCGCTCCTGATGGCCGCCAACGTGCTCACCGGTACCATCAGCGGTCAGTTCTGGGTGCAGCGGCTCGGGTGGTCGGTGGAGGACCTCAGCACGAAGCTCGCGCCGCTGCTCTTGGTGGTCAACCTCGTCGCCTATGGGCTGGCGACCTTCACCGTCGATCGCCTCGGCCATGCTCGCGCGGCGGCGCTCGGCTCGATCGCGCTGGGCATGCTCTGGGTGGGCTTTGGGCTGGTGCCGGGCCTGTGGGATGCGTTCGCGTTCGTCGTGGGCTTCGCCGCACTCGAGGCGCTCGCCACCGCCGTGTTCCTCGTGGGCGTGCACGCGATGCTGATGGATGCCACCGAGCCCGCGCTGCGGGCCAGCCACTTCGCGGTGCTGATGGCCCTGCTCAACCTGCCGAGGGCGGTCGTGGCTCCGGCCGCGCCCGCCGTGCTCGAGGCGCTCGACTACACCGGCCTGTTCGTGGCGGCGGGGCTGTTCCAGGTCACAATGGCGGGCGCCATCCGGATCGCGAGGCCACGCCCGTAGGCGCAGGCACCCCCGTCACCCCGCCGGTTCGAACTCGTCGCATGCCATGTCGATGAGCTCGACCGCCTGCTGGAAGAACTGGTCGTAGTCTGGCTGGCACACGCTGGCCACGATGCCGCGCGCGCCGAACATGTCCACGAAGTCGATGAACTTGTCCGCGTTGCAGGGGCAAAAGCCCAGGCAGCTCTCGTCGCCCGGGGTGGCGAGCAGCCCCAGCACGACCAGGTGGTCCACGTGGCCGTTCTTGGCGGCGACGATCGCATCGAACCACTCCCCGGGCGTTCCGATGCTGGTGGCGTTGTCGGGACCGAACCAGCCCGGGTGATCGTCGCTGATGATCGTCACCACCAGCACCGCGTCGTCGCGGAGGAACCCGGGGTTGCAGCCGCCCGCCGCCGACTCGATGGTGGTCGCGGCGATCATCGCGTCCATGGGCATCTCCGACGCGGAGCCGAAGTCGCCGACCTCCGCCGCACACTCGAACGACGACTTGATGTCCGAGATCGGCATCTGCGAGGTCAAGTAGCGCTCGGGGGGCATCGGGCAGCCGTGCACCGCCCCCGCGCCGAGAGTGTCCTCGCAGCCCATCGGCGTGCAGTTGCCCATCGTGGGGCACGAGTCGGTGTCGACCACCATGATGTGGTAGTCGTGCCCGGCCACGTTGGCCTCGATGGTGTCGATGAAGGGGCCGAAGTTCGCCACCAGGTTGGCCTGGTGCACCGCCATCGAGCCCGAGTTGTCGACCACGAACAGGAAGTCGATCTTCTCGCAGCCCTCGCCCGTGGGCAGGCCGATGTCGCTGCCGCTGGGCGTGTCGAACTTGAAGCCCGACTCGTCGCTGGCCGAGTCCTGCCCTCCGGTCATCGAGCCCGCCTCCTGGCCCGCGGTGGTGCCGGTCGACGACGTGGTCGTCGTGGTTGCCGAGGCCGAGGCCGACGCGCTCCCGTCGAGGAACGGGTTGTGCTCGGAGTCGTTGCCACAGCCCAGAGCCAGCACCACGGCGATCGAGCCACTCCATCGTCCCATGGCCGCATGCTACCCGAGGCCGGTCCGTGGCTCCATGCGGCCGTGGAAACGACGCACCACCGCGACCCTTGGCGCCGGCACGGGCCATCGGTGAGATCGGGCTCGAAACGACGTTCGGTGCCGCTACGGCTCGAGCCCGGTCACCTTGCTGCACTCGCCGCTCTCGATCCACTGGTCGAGGTGGTCATGGCTTGGCCTTCTTGCTCTGCTCGTGCACCGCGTCGCCGAGGCGATCGTGGAGATCGCGGCGCATGGACGGGGGGATGGCATGGCCCACGCCGTCGTAGACGGTGAGCGAGGCGGGCAGGCCCAGCGCCTCGAGCTCGTCGATGGCGGCCTTGGTGGGCTCGAACGGCACGGCCACGTCGGCCGTGCCGTGGAGCGCATGGAGGGGCGGGCGGGGGCCGTCGCCCTTGCCCTTGGGCCACAGCGGCGGCGGCAGCCAGCCGGCCACGGCCACCGCATGGCCCACCACGTCGGGGTGGTGCACCGCGAGGGTGAAGGTGAGGATGCCGCCCTGCGAGAACCCGGTGACGATCGGCTTGCCCACCGTGGGGCGTGACTGGGACAGCTCGCGGATTCCCTCGGCGATCCGATCGGACGCATGCGCGATGCCGGACGACAGCGCCTCCACGTCGGGATTGCGCGCGCGGACGGGGAACCACGACCAGCCGCCGTCGGGTACGGGGTCGAGTCCACGCGGAAGGATCACGCGCACGGGCTCGGGAAAGTCGTCGAATACGTGGCGGAAGTTGTCGGGCGCGTCGCCGAGCCCGTGGAGCGCGACGATCATGGGCAGCGGCTGCTCGGGATCGGTCGCGTTCAGCACCACCTCGCGGTAGGCCAGCCCCGCGGCGGTCGGCCAGGGGGGCTCGGGCGGAGGCTCGGGGATGGGCTCGACCGCCGTGGGAACGATGGCTTGCTCGTTGGGGTCCGCGGCCGGGGGCGTGCGAGGCTCGACCGGAGGCGGCGGCGACGAGATCTCGCAGGCCAGTGCCATCGGCAGCAACAGCCTCGGAGCACGAGCGAGGGCAGAACGGGGCCACGAGCGCATGCACGGCAGCCTGGCACGGGGGCCAGGGCGCGACAAGGCGCCGCCGGTACGGCGACCATCCCGACGGTCACCCCGACAGGGGGCGCGGCACTAGAGACACATCGCGGTCGACGAGTCGGACGAGCTGGGGCGCAGCGAGATCCATCGTGGCCTGGCCACGCGTCGGCGGATCCGCAGACGTACGCCTTCGGCGGGACGCAAGGCCGTGTCGAGCTTGGGGCGCACGGCGTGGCCACAAGACTCGAGCTCGAAGCGCTGGGTGATCATCGCCAGCGCCAGGGTGGACTCCATCAGCGACAGCTCCTGACCGATGCACTTGCGCGGCCCGGCGCCGAACGGCACCCACGCCATGGGATGACGCCCCGCGGCGCGAGCGGGGTCGAAGCGCTCGGGGTCGAAGCGTGCGGGGTCGGGCCAGAAATCGGGGTGGCGATGCACCGTGTACATCACCGGGGCCACGATGGTGCCCTTGGCGATGGCATGACCACCGATCTCGTCGTCCTGCGCCGCCATGCGGGGCAGCCACCACGCGGGCGGGTAGAGGCGCAGCGCCTCTTGCATGACCCAGCGGGCGTAGCGAAGCCGTCGCACGTCTTCCACGCGAGGCGTCCGCCCGTGCAGCACCGCGTCGGACTCCTCGCGCAGGCGACCGAGCTGCTCGGGGTGCTCGGTCAACAGGTGCAGCGCCCACTGCAGCCCGTTGGACGTGGTGTCGTAGCCGGCGAGCAGCAGGCTCAGGGTCTCGTCGAGGAGCTGGTCGTCGGTCATGCCCTCGCCGGTCTCGGCGTCGGTGGCTGCAATCATCAACGCGAGCAGGTCGTCGCCAGCCTCGAGCCGCTGGCGGCGCTCCTGGATCAGCTGCAACCCCTCGCGGCGCATCGAGGCCGCAGCCAGGGCGAAGCGCTCCCGGCCGGGCAGGGGCATCCAGCGCGGCAATCGATGCGTGATCATGGCCCACAGGCTCAGCTCGGTCGTGGTGGCGATCCCCTCGGCGATTCGCTGCGCCCGGCCCCTCGAGCTGCTCGAGCCGAGGATCGCCGACGACACCACGTTCATCGTCAGGTGCGGCATGCGAGCGCCCACGTCGAGCACCGACCACGACGAACCCACGTCGTCCCAGTCGAGCGAATCCTCGAGCGCGCCGATCACCAGGGACGTGAGCCCCTCGAGGCCCCGTCGACCGAACGACGGCTGCATCATCCGACGATGGCGTCGCCACTCGTCACCCGACGACGTGGGCAGACCATTGCCCAGGATCGCGCGGACCTGCTCCCAGAACGGCCCTTCCTTGACGTAGCGGCGATGGTGCTCGCGAAACACGTGGTCGAAGTAGTCGGGGTGATGCAGGACCACGGCATCGAGGGTGCCGAGCGCGAGGTGACCGATGTCTCCCGTCTGCTGCGACCGCTGCAAGAGCGCGAGCGGATCGCGAAGGAAGCTCGGGAGCGCGCCGAGCAGCGGGAGACCACCAGTCCGGGGAATGCGTCCATGCATAGTCACACTGTGCATCCTCCAGCGGCGATGCGCTCGTAGGAGGACCACCTTGGTCCGCATTGGCGGCTTGCAATCCTCGGAAGGTGTGCATCTGCGGTGGCCGAGGACACTGGATCACCGCGTAGGGATCACCGTGACTCCTATGCGAGCACACGCCGGCGACCCAGCGCCACGCGTCGCAGCAGCAGGTCCAGGATGAGCAGCGGGATCACCAGGCCCCACAGCACGTACGGCCACAGCGGCTTGGCGCGCGTGCGACCGTTGGCCTCGCCAGGGGTGGTGAGCAGGGGATCGACCTCGCCCTCGTGGGTCGCGGAAGCGACCGTCTGCAGCCACTGCGGATCGGGCCGCAGCTGCGCCGGCGAGAGCTCGGCGGGGTAGGGGACCGAGACCTGGGCCACCGCCTCGGCGGCCAGGCGTCGCGGGGACTGGGTCTGGTCGTAGAGCTTGGCCTTGACCAGGCGCTGACCGCTCTCGATGTCGCGGAGCTCGGCCTCGTATCGTCCGGGCGCCGACAGCGACAGCGGCACCGTGTGGGTGCGCGCGGGGTCGTCCTTGGCCAGGTTGGGATCGACGATCTCGAGCTCGCCGTAGAGATCGTTGGCAAAGCCCTCGGGTGCGTCGACGTCGACCACGGCTCGGTAGGTGCCGCGCTCGGCCGCCGACGACAGCTGGATCCGCGCCCCGCCGAGCAGTGTGGCCCCCTGTCGCATCGTGTCGCGGGCGACCTGACTCCAGAACTTGGAGAAGCCGCTCCACGTCAGCCAGCGCGCGGCCCAGCGCGCCTTGGCATCGCTGGCGAACGCGGCGGTGCGACCCAGACCACGGCGGCCTCGGACCAGCAGCGGATCGCCCTCGTGGGTCTTGAGCAGCATCTCCGACATGCGCTTGGCCTTCACCGGCACGATGCCCCGCAGGCCGGGCGCGCGCGCGAAGTCCAGGCCTCGCAGCGCCTGCACGTTCTTGGCGACCCGAGGCAGCAGCGAGCGCTCCACGATCGCGTTGCGAGTGACCTCGCGCGTCTCCCGGCTGAAGATCCGCGGCACGTCGGTACCGTCCTGGCTGAAGTAGAAGCGCCCGCGCCCGCGATTGGCCACGCGGCGCAGCAGGTCCTTGCCCGCGCCCGCGCCCACGCCCACGCTCGACACGGTGATGTCCGCGTCGCGCATGTCGCCGATGAGGGCATTGATCCCTCCCTCGGGCGACTGGCCGTCCGACAGCAGGATCACGTGCTTGACCAGCGCGTTGCTGCCCGCCAGCTGCAGGTAGGCCTCGCGCAGCGCAGGCAGGGCGTTGGTGCCACCGCCGGAGGTCAGGCGTCGAATGTCGCCCGCGATGCGGATGCGGTTGGCAGCGGGCTGCACTCGAACCAGCACGTGGGGCTTGGAGTCGAACGCGATCACCCCGATCTCGTCGGTGGGATCGAGCGTGCGGGCGGTCGCGCGGGAGGCTTCCTTGACCAGGTCGAGCTTGTCCTCGGCGCTCATCGAGCCGCTCTTGTCGATCACCAGCACCAGCGCGAGCTTGGGTTGCTCGCGCTGTCGCTCGCCCTCGAAGCGCACGGGAAGGATCCGCTCGAGGGTGGTCCCCCCAAAGCCGCCCACGCCGAACGAATTCTCGCCGCCGATCATGATGAAGCCCCCGCCGTGCTCCTCGACGTAGCGCACCAGCGCCTGGCGGGTGTCTCCGGCCACACGACTGGCGCCCACGTCGTGCAGCACCACCAGATCGTAGCGGCGCAGCTCCTCGTCCGTTCGAGGCAGCGCGGAGGCATCGACGGCGTCGACCTCGAGGTGGTCGGAGCGCAGCGCTCGGGCCAGGGGCGAGCCCGCCGTGTCGCCCGCCAGGAGCACCCGCGGGCGGCCGCGTACCTCCGCCGCCACGGCGGCCTCGTCGTTCATCGGGCTGCGGTTGGCGGTCGCGGGCAGGCCTTCGGTCCTCAGGCGGGCGCGGAACACCACCGGTCCCGCCTCGGTCACGCGCGCGGGCAAGGTCACCTGCTGCGTACCCCCACGCAGCGCCACCTGCCGCGAGGGCTCGAGCTCGTTGGGCTTGCCGTTGTGCTCGAGCTCGAGGGTGAGCGTGCGTGGCGTGGTCGACGAGAGATCCACGCGAACCTCGAAGGTCTGTCCCACGCGCAGCTCGTCGGGCAGGAACACCCCCTCGATCAGCACGTCCTCGCGGGCCGCGGGCGGGAAGCTGCGGGTGTGCAGCGCGATCCCGCGGGCGGCCAGCTCGCGAGCGGCGAGGGCGAGGTCCTCGCGCTCGGCCAGGCTTCCGGTCGCGTCGGTCACCAGCACCATGCGCCCCTCGGTGTCGGGGTCGACCAGCGCGGCGGCGAGTCGCAGCGCCCCTGCGTGGTCCGAGGCCAAGCCCTCGGCCGCATCGGGTCGCTGCAGGGCCAGGGCGAGCTGCGTCTGGTCCTCGAGCTCGTGCACGTGGGCACGCTGGGCGTAGGTCACCAGCGCCACGCGGGTCCGGTCCTCGCGATCGAGGCCGGCCTCGTCCTCGCGGCGAACCTGATCGAGCCCTGCCGCCACCAACGCACGGGCATGCTCGAGCTGGCCGTCGTCGACGCTGTCGCTGACATCGACCACGAACACTACGGTCTTGCCCTGGATGGGGCTCTGCAGGCTGGGCAACGCGAGCGCGATGGCCACGGCCACCAGCAGCAGGGTGCGAGCCAGCAGCTGCAGGCCCAGCTGCACGCGCGGGAGATCGACCAGGCTCCTCGCGAGCACCGCCACCAGCATCGGCACCACGGCGAGCGGCATCAGCCACAGCGCCTCGGGATGGGCCAGCACCGCGTGGCGCTCGCCCGAGTCCGACAGCCGCTGCGCCAGCCACGACGGCAGCTCCACCGTGAGCGCCCCCGGCAGCGGCCCCCACCACGCAAGCGCCATGGCCGAGCCGAGCCCCAGCGCGAGGGCCAGGGCCGTGAGCACGGCGGGCCGGCGAAGCAGGCTCATACGGTGACCCTCCGGTGGTAGCTCGCCCACTCGAGCGCCACCAGGCTGGCGACCACCAGCATCACCAGCGTCCACAGCGGACCCTGGGGCAGCGGCGTGGGCTCGGGCGGTGCGTCGGCCACTGCGGCCTCGGGCAGCTCCAGCGCTTGCAGGGCATCATGGAGATCCGATGCGTGGACGCTGGCCTGGTTGACGGCCAGCTCCACCGACGAGCCCGCCAGCGGGCCATCGACGGCGGTGATGGTGTAGAAGCCCGGCACCAGCGCGCGAAGGCGGAAGCGGCCGCGCTCCACCGGGAACTCGCTGCCGGCGGATCCGTCGCCAGAGGCCCCGTCCGTGGCCGGCCCGGGCCCGCGCACCGTCACCCGCGTCACGCCCTCGGGGGCGAGCCCAAGATCGGCGAGCGCCAGCTCCCGGTGGGCGCCCAGGGGGACGCTGGCCACGAACCCGGCCTCGCGCTGCTCGAAGTAGCGCACGAGGTTGTCGACCACCATCGGGAACGCAGTGCGCATCGGCAGATCCGATTGCCGAGGATCGAAGCCGAACGCCACCAGCGCGTGCTCGCCCTCGCGCAGCACCGCGATCGGATCGCCGAGCGTGCGCACCAGGATCTCGTCGCCCGGGATCACGTCGAAGGTGGTCCCCCGCGCGAGGTTGACGTCCTTGAGCACCACGTGGTCGAGCACGGGGTGGTCCCGGTCCTGCTCGGTGAGGAACGGCCGCTCCACGTCGGCCTTCTTGGCGATGGGGCAGGGCGCGGCCTGGTCCTGGTGGCGCCACGGGTCGAACATCACCACGTGTGCATCGGGCAGCGTGGAGGGCAGCACGTCGGACCCCACGTCGAAGAACACCACGTCGGCCTCGGCGAGCTCGGGGCGCCGGCCCTCGCGGGCCTCCTGCGGCGAGATGCCCGTCAGGCGCACGTGGTCGTCGAGCACCAGCAGCGCCGCCTCGAGGAACAGGTTGGTCCCATCGGTCACCAGCACCACGTCGAGCGGGCTGAGCGGGGGCACCACTGCATGGGCCTCGTCATCATGGGGCAGGCCGAACGGTGCGTCGCTGCCGTCCTCGTGCCGCAGGCGGGCCACGAAGCGCGAGCGTGCGGCGTCGAGCTGGGCCAGCACCTCGCGCTTGCTCTCGCCGGGGGGCAGGTGCAGCGTTCGCTTGCCCACGGCGGCATCGTCGGCCTCGATCTCCAGCACGACCTTGACCGGCGTGTCGCCCAGGTTGCGCACCTCCGTGAGCACTTCGATCTGATCGCGCGCATAGGGGTAGCGGCGCGCCGCAAACGCGGTGATCGCCACGTTCTCCGCCGGGCCTCCGACCCGAGCCACCTCGCAGGGAATCGGTCCCTCGGTGCAGGCGCGCAGCGCATCGACGGCTCCGGGATCGAGCGCGCCGTCGGTGAGCACGAGGATCCGCGGTCCCGGGCGCTCGCCCACCGCGTGGCTGGCCAGCGCCAGCGCGCGCGGCAGATCGGCCTCACCAAAGCGCGGTGTCAGGCGCTGCAGGCGAGGGACCACGCTGGCCGGATCGCTCGACAGCGGCGCCACCACTCCGAGCTCCTCGCTGGCCTCCAGCACCACCGCGCGATCGGCCGGCCCCAGCGCGAGGATCTCCTGCTCGGCGCGACGCCGCGCCAGGTCGAGGCGCGTGGTGTCGGGCTCGTCGGCGGCCGGGCCCGCCATGCTGGCCGAGGTATCGATCACGATGGCGAGGCTGATCGGATCCCGCAGCCACACCTCGGGTCGCGGGTCGCCGAGCGCCAGGCACACCAGCGCCAGCACCAGCATCTGCAGCAGCCACGACAGCAGCCGCCGCAGCCTTCGCCAAAGCCGCCGGCTCTCGCTCTCCCGCGTGACCCGCTCCCACAGCGCCGCGAACGGCACCACCACCTGGCGACGTCGCATCCGCAGCAGGTAGAGCACCGTGATCGCACCGCCCCCGGCCGCGAACAGCGGCCACAGCTGGGCGAGGGACAGGCCCGCGAAGCTCATCGCAGGATCCCTCCCTGTCGAAACAGCCGCAGCACCATGTCGTCGAACGGCACGTCGATCGGCGCACGGGCCAGGTAGATCCCACGCGAGCGGCAGCTCTGCTCGAGGTGCTCGCAGAAGCGCTGGTGGGCCTCCGCGTAGGCCTTCAGCGCCCGCGGCGACAGCGTCACGTCGCGCGCCGAGCCCCCTTCCACGTCGACCAGCCGCACGTCACCGCGCAGGCCGGAGGCGGTGGGATCGGCCTCGAGTGGATCGAGCACCTGTACCGCCACCGGCTCGTGCTTGCGAAAGCGCAGCATGTTGAGCCCCTCGAACGCGCCCTCGAGGTCGTAGAAGTCGCTGAGCACCACCGTCAGGCCCGGCTGGCGGCTCTCGGCCGCGACCCGCGTGCACATGGCCCGAATGTCGGTGGGCCCGCCGCGGGGGGCCGAGCGCAAGAACTCGAACACCCGGAAGATCCGTCCCTTGCCGCGCACCGCGGGCAGCGTGCCGTGGTGCTTGCCCGACGCGCACGTGATCCCCACCCGGTCGAGGTTGGCCAGGCCCACGTAGGCCAGCGCCGCTCCCACCTGCATCGCATAGCGCAGCTTGGCCCCGTCCTTGGTGCGCATCGAGTCGCTCACGTCGATCACGATGCGAATGGGGAGATCCTCGTCCTCCTCGAACAGGCGGATGAGCGCGTGATGCAGGCGGATCCACACCGTCCAGTCGAGGTAGCGGATGTCGTCGCCCGGGGAGTACTCGCGGTGATCGGCGAACTCGAGCCCGCTGCCGACCTTGCGGGTCTTTCGCTCCGCGCGCTGGCGGCCGCGGAACAGCCGGCGCGCGATCACCTGCAACAGCTCGAGCCGGGCGAGGAACGCCTCGTCGAACAGCTCGGCCTCGGCAGGGCCCCCCGTGCCCTCGTTGCGCGCCAGTAGCCTATCGGCCCAACCCACGGATGCTGTCCCTCGTGCTCGTCGGTCTTTGGATCGGGTGGGTCGGGGTTGGATCAGTCGGTCGGCACCGCAGCCAGCACCTGCTCGAGGCAGCGGTCGATGCTCACGCCCTCGGCCTCGCCCTCGAAGTTGAGGATGACGCGGTGGCGCAGGGCCTGGGGCGCCACCGCGCGTACGTCCTCGATGGAGGGCGACAGCCGCCCCTGCAGGCAGCATCGCACGCGCGCGGCCAGCAGCATGGCCTGGGCCCCACGCGGGCTGCCGCCGAAGCGAACGAAGCGCTTGATCAGCTCGGGTGCGTTGCCATCGTCGGGGTGGGTGGCCCGCAGCACGCGGACCACGTAGCGGGTGAGGCTCTCCGTCACCGGGATGGCCCGCACCAGCTCGCGCATCTGCAGCAGGCGCGGGCCATCGAGCACCGGCCGGACCTCCTGATGTGCAGCGCCGGTGGTGCGGTCGAGGATGCTCATCAGCTCGTCCTCGCCGGGGAAGTCGACGCGGATCTTGAAGATGAAGCGATCGAGCTGGGCCTCGGGCAGCGGGTAGGTGCCCTCCATCTCCAGCGGGTTCTGGGTGGCGAGCACCAGGAACGGGTTGGGCAGGCGACGGGTCTGTCCGCCCGCGGTCACCGTGCCCTCGGCCATCGCTTCGAGCAAGGCGCTCTGCGTCTTGGGGGTGGCGCGGTTGATCTCGTCGGCCAGCACGATGTTGGCGAAGATCGGGCCCGGCTGGTACTCGAGCCGGCTGCCCGCGCCGATGTCCTCGCCCTGCACCAGCACCGAGGTCCCCACGATGTCGGCGGGCATGAGGTCGGGCGTGAACTGGATGCGCGCGAAGTCGAGGTGCACCGCCTGGGCCAGCGTGCGGATGAGCAGGGTCTTGCCGAGCCCGGGCACGCCCTCGAGCAGGCCGTGGCCGCCCGCGAGCAAGCAGGTGACCACGCCCTCGATCACGCGGTCTTGGCCCACGATCACGCGCTGGACCTCGGCGACGAGGCGCTGGAGATCCTGCTGGAGGGCCGCGAGGGCACGTTGGGTGTCGGCGGAGGAGTCGGTGCTGGACATGGAATGCGGGGGGAAACGGCGGGGGGAAGAGCGCTCGAGGCCCTCTTGGCGGGGCCTGCTCTTGGCCTCACTCCCGAGGTTGGATCATCTGGTAGTAGCGCTTGATGCGGCGCCGTGCCACCGCGGGGAGGGCTTCGTTGTCGATCGCGCTCTGGGCATGGCCACGGTAGTCCTTGTACACGTCCTTGTAGGTCTCGTTGGCGAATCCCTCTTGGCTGGCGTCACGGATCACCTCGGCTCGGCTCACGCCGCGGCCCTCCTTGGCGCGCACGCGTACGTTCTTCTTGTTGGTCTGCATGGTCGAGTCCTGGCCCAGTGGATCGATCGAGCCATCGCCGATCCCATCGCCGGCCGAGGCCTGGCCCTTGCCGCTGCCTTCGCCGGCCTCGCCCTCGCCCTGACCTTCGCCGTCACCCTCGCCCTCGCCCTGGCCGTCGCCGTCGCCTTGTCCCTCGCCCTGGCCTTCGCCTTCGCCGGGCATCTCCATGAACGACTGGGGCTCGCCCTCGCCGACCTTGCCCTCGACCAGCAGGGTGGACTTGTTGCCCTTGCCCTTGCCCTCGCCCTGCTTGCCCTCGTCGCCGCGCTGTCCCTTGGCGGCCTGGGAGAACTTGCGCATCTGCTGGCGGCGGCGATCCTGGCCCTCGCCTTGCTGACCGGCGCGTCGGATGATGCTCTTGGCCTCGTCGAGGCTGTCGCGGGCCTGGCCCATGCGCTGCGACTTGTTCCCGGCGCGGCTGGCCTGGTTGACCCCGCGGCCGAGCTTTTGCATCTGCTGCTTGCGTTGCTGCGACGAGCTGCCCTTGCTGGCCGCGTCCTTGGCCTGGCGGCGTAGCTTGTCGAGCGCATCGCGGGCCTTCTGCTCGCGCTCCTGCTGGCGGCGCAGGCGGTCGACCGTCTCCTTCATGCGCTGGAGTCGGCGCTCCTTTTCCTCTTGCTCTTGCGGGGTCTTGGCTTCCTTCTTCTGCTCGCGTCGCAGGCGGCGCTCGGCTTCGTCGAGCTTCTCGTCCGTGTCGGTCTTGGCGTCGGCCGCCTTCTGCAGGCGGCGCTCGGCTTCTTGCAGTGCCTTCTCGAGCTGCTCGCGGGCGCTCTGGTCGGCCTCGGCCTGCTCGGCGGCCTCGTTCAGCGCCTGCTCGGCCTCGTCGCCGTCGCCGCGGTCGAGGGCCTTGGCGGCGTCTTCGGTGACTTCCTGCTGCTCGAGCGCGGCCGCCACGTCGCGCATGGCCTCGGCCATCATCGCGGGGTCCTCCTCGAGCTCGGCCTCCCAGCGCTCCTCCGCTTCGGCGAGCTGCTCCTCGAGCGCCTCGAGCCGCTCGAGTGCCGTGGCGCGGTCGATCTCACCCTTCTCGAGCGCATCGAGCACGTCGAGGATCGCCTCGGCCAGCTCGGCCGGCGTGTCCTGGTGGGTCGCGGCCAGGTCGCGAAGGTTCTCGCGCAGGGGCTCGGCCAGGGCCAGATCGAGCTTGGGGTGCTGCACCAGGCGGTCGATCTCGATCACGATCGGATCGGGGTCGACGAAGCTCACGGGTGGATCGGGTGGCGGCACGAACATCGCCGCGATCGCGGCCGCGGCGGCCACCCCGTCGAGCGGTCGTGGAGGCGGCACGCGCAGCGGGACCACCGGGCGAGGATCCAGGGTTGCGGCCAGGGTCTGCGCGCGCTCCTGCATCAGCGCGATGATCTCGGCCGTGCGGGGATTCTCGTCCTCGCCCGCGGCCCGTGCGGTGCCGGTGCGGCCCGACCCTCCGCGAAGCTCCCGCGCATTGCCGAGCTGATCGTCGAGCCGGTAGTGCTCGTCGATGCGCCGCGCCGTCTCGCGCCACGGCCGGCGACGCAGGCCGGCCCACAGCAGCACGGCCGGGACGGGCACCGCCGTGACCCACAGCAGCTCCGCCGGCAGCCCCAGCCGTCGCACCGCCACCAGCGCCACCGCGGCCAGCCACAGCCCCGCGGGCAGGGCCACGCGGGCCAGACCCCACGCAGCGTCGGCCATGCGCTGCCGTCGACGGACCGCGGCCAGCAGCTGCTCCAGCCGACTCATGGGGCCGCTCATGATGGGTCGTGCCCCTTTCGCTGGCGCCGGCGCTTGCCCTTGCGGTCGCGGTCCACGTGTACGCCCTTCCACGCGGTCGACACCAGCTTGTTCGCGTCGACCTGCGCCGGGATCCCCGTGGCGAACAGGACCATGTCGTTGCGGCGGTCGATCGCGTGATCGGGCACGGCCGCGTCGAGGTACTCGCCGAAGACCTCCTCGAATTCCTCGGCGTCGTCCTCGGTGTCCCACACGGTCACGCCCACGACCAGAGGAACGCCGAGCCCATTGGTTCCCTGACGGTCGCCGCCCCATTCCATGGCGACGTAGTGATCCCCGCCCCAGCCGGCGGCCGCACGGCGAGCCACCGTGGAGCGCTGGGCATCTGCGAGCATGGCCAGCAGCTCTGCCTCGCCCAGGGTGTCGTGCCAGACCACCGTGGTACCCGGCTGCATCGCCAGCAGACCGGCGGCATCGAGCCTGGTCGGGATCGGCGCCTCGCGGGCCAGCAGCTTGTCGAGGTGGAGCATCTGCTCGGAGGACCGGGGAAGATCGGCGTAGAGGGCGTCGACCGCCTCCCAGCCCTTGTCGCGCACCAGCCGGGTCACGGTGGCGGTGCCGTCGGCGTAGGGCAGCTGCAACGAGCGCACCAGCACGGGGTAGGTGGAGGTCATGGCCGCCAGATCGAGCACCTGGTTGCCCATCGCGTCGAGCACCGCGTCATCGATCGACGACAGCCCTCCGCCGCGGCTGACCCACGCCAGGTACGTCGCCTGGGCCTCGCCCTCGATGAGGAAGCGTCTCGCGCTCTCCTCGTCGCTGCGGTGCCGCAGGGGCTCTTGGTGCTTGTTCAGGTCGAAGTGCATGTCTTGCAGGCCATGGGCGATCTCGTGGCCCACCACCATGCTCAGGGTGCCCTTGTCTACGAAGTCCCCGATGAACAGGGTCTTTTCCTTGGGATCATAGAAGCCCGCGACTCCGTCCTCGAGCAGGTCGAGGATCACCTGCTCGGGGTCGACATCGCGTGGCATCACGCCCAGGCTGGCCTGGATGCGGCCCATCAGCTGGATCTCCTCGCGCGTCACGTGCTCGTACATCGAGCGCTGGGCGAACGTGCGGATGCCCGGCTTGTCGACCACGTCCACGTTCACGGGGGCGGTCACGGGGAGGTTCCGGGTGGCCGAGATCTCGGCGAGGATGCGATCGGCCTCGGCCTGGGCGGTCGCACCGTCGAGCCAGCCCTTGGCGGGGGTGGGGTCCTTCTTCGGCGGACGGGGGGCCGGAGGGTCCGCGGCTCGCTGATCATCCGGCGCTGCGGAGTTCGCGCGAGAAGGCGGGACGGACGCCGGCGGGGGGGCGAGCTGGCAGCCGAGGGGAAGCGCGAGGGCCACGAGGGCGGAGCGCAGCCGTCGGTCCTGCCCGACCCTCGCCGCGGGACGAGCCTGGGAACGCACGGGGGGTAGCGTAGCTGGGTGGGGTGAGGGGGGCTACACCGGGGGACTGGTAGGGCGGAAGTGGGGGAGATCGCGCGGCTTTTGCGATGGGCGGCCGGGTGGCGGCCGGTGGATGGCGCAGTGGCGGCCGCAGGGGCCTCAGGGGGCGGGGTTGCGACCGGGCTCGAGCTGGGGGAGGAGGGTCGTGCCGATGGCGTCGGCGAGGTCCGGGCGGCTGGCGGCGCGGAGGAGATCCTCGAGCCAAGGGCGGGCCGACTGCGTGTCGCTGAAGACCTTGACCGGGTAGTCTGGCCGTGCGGTGAGCTGGATGCCCGAGAGGACCGAGCGGACGCTGGCGGCTCCGAAGCCCTCGCCGGTGACGATCTGCGCCATGCCCAGCAGGTGCGTCTTGGCATCGTCGACGAGGGCGAGCACGAGGTCACGCGAGCCGGAGTCGAAGTGCAGCTCGCCGGACGCGTTGGAGACGGAGATGACGAGGGACTTGGCGGGGGCCGTGCGGGCGAAGTGGGCGGACTGGAGCGCACGGAAGCGGCGGAGGGACTCGAGCTGAGGGATGTCGTACCAGCGGACGGCGAGGACGAGGTCGTGGGTCAGGACCTTGAGGGCTTCGTCGCGGGCAGGTTGCATTGGTCGGAACCCTATTGTGGGTCAGGCTACCATGCCGAGTTTGCATGGAGCATCATCTAGGGTCGGACTGGACCAGACCGATACGTGACTAGATTTGGCAAGGCCCACGCTTGCTTTCCTCCATTGGGCGTCTTCGGCGAACGTGGAGACGCACGCCATTGCCCGGCCGCAACGCAGTGTCGAACCTCGGGCGCACGGTATGCCCTACGGACTGGAGTTCGAAGCGCTGGGTGAACATGGCGAGCGCGAGTGTGGACTCCATCAGTGAAAGCTCTTGGCCAATGCACTTGCGTGGGCCTGCGCCAAATGGGACCCATGCCATCGGGTGACGCCCCACCGAGCGCCCGGGATCGAAGCGTTCGGGATCGAAGCGCTCGGGTTCGGGCCAGAAATCAGCATGGCGATGCACCGTGAACATCATGGGGGCAACGATGGTGCCCTTGGCGATGGCGTGGTCTCCAATGTGGTCGTCTCGAGTCGCCAATCGTGGAAGCCACCAAGCGGGGGGATAGAGACGCAGAGCTTCTTGCATCACCCAACGTGCGTAACGCAACCGCGGAAGGTGTTCCGCTCGAGGGGAGGCATCACGGAGTACCGAATCGCACTCTTCTCGGAGGTGTTCCCATGCTCGTGGGTGCTCGGCCAAGAGATGAAGCGACCACTGGAGGCCGTTGGAGGTCGTGTCATAGCCGGCCAGCAGCAGACTCATCGTCTCGTCGAGGAGCTGGGCGTCCGACATCCCTTCACCCGTCTCTTCATCGGTGGCCGCGATGAGCAACGCGAGTAGATCATCCCCTTCTTCACGGCTCAGCCGGCGCTCCTCTATTAGCTTCAGGCCCTCGCGGCGCATCGTGGCCATGCCTCGAGCGAACCGATCCCTACCGGGAAACGGCAGCCAACTCGGCAAACGGTGAGTGATCATCGCCCAAAAGCTGTATTCCGTGACGACAGTCGCCTGCTGGGCAATTGTTCGTGCTCGTGCCCTCGAGCCCTGCGAGCCGAGGATCGCGGTAGAAACCACGCTCATTGTCAGGTGTGGCATGCGTGCGCCGACATCGATGACCTGCCACGACGAAGTCACGTCATGCCAGTCTAGCGCCTCTGCGAGGACCTCCACCACCATGTCGGTCAAGCTCTCCAGCCGCTGGCGGTGAAACTGCGGCTGGATCATGCGCCGGTGGCGCCGCCACTCGTCACCCGTCGAGGTGGGCAATCCATTGCCTAGCATCTCCCGCAGTTGCGCCCAGAAGGGTCCGTCCTTGGTGTATCGCCGGTGATGCTCACGAAGAACATGATCTACATGGTCCGGATGGTGTAGCGCTACAGCATCGAGCATTCCGAGCTTGAGACGGGAGATGTCACCGAGCCGCTGAGATCGCCGAAGCAATGCCATTGGATCGTAGAGAAAGCTCGGCAGTGCGCCAAGGATGGGCAAATTGCTCGTGTTGGGAATGATCTCTGGCATCGTGATCGCTCCGGAGATGCATCGGTGAGAGAATCGCGGCGCATCCGCAGATGTCGTCAGTCTTGTGGCTGAGTGGAGCGCTCGATGAGTGAGTAGTCGTGGAGGATGTATAGATGAAGCAGGCGGCGCGTCGCGGCAATGAATGAGTCCGTTTCGTAATCCGAAGATACCTCCCGTAGGATCGCCAAGCCTTGCTCGAAGGTGTCGAGCGCGGCTCCTTGAACTTCCTCGAACAGAGACTCGGGATCGTCGCGAGCGTCTTCCCGTGCGCGAATTTCGATGATGTTCCCCGTGTGTTCTCGGAGATCCCTCGAGTGGGTTCCCGTGTCGGATGCATACTTCAGGGCCATTGCGAACAAGTCGCTTGCCGTGCGAAGTAGCATGAAGTCCCGTCCTGCCAGAGGTCGATTGCTCAATGATAGGTCGATGGCCACGAAAGGCTTGGGGCTTGCATTCAGTACTGCGAATCTCAAATAGCTCGATGTGTGCAAGTGTTCGTGATGAGTATTCGTGATGTGGTCGTACTCGAAGCCGATCGCGTGCTCCCAGAGGTCCGTCGCGATGGCTCTGGCTGCGGTTGCTCCCGCCAATTGGTCGATGAGTTCGAATGCATGAAGTAGGGCTGCCGTGCTGCCCCTTGCACCTCTCGTGCTGGTTCTCTCCTGGCGTATTCGCTGCCGGATCGCCAGCATGGAGGCATCGAGTTGTTCACTGCTTCGTGCGTCGTCGATCTCGTCATCCAACGAGAAGTTCCATAGGGTTATCAGACTCTTGATGCGAAAGGCGTGGACCCGGGAGGAATTCGCCATGGGTCCTATCGTCAGGTCTTGATTGGTTGGAGCAAGGCGAATGAGAAGCTCCCTTGCAGAGCTCCTCTTCAGACGAATCTCGTGAGCAAGCGCGATGTCCGTGAGTTCATCGATTGCTGCGAGATACTCTGCGGAAACCTTTGGTTGCTTCGACATTGGATGTTAGGCGGATGCGCTCGATCCAATCCCTTGAATCAGCGCAAGGGCGCTGATGACCGCCGAGCGGATTACGCTAATGGGTCCATAGAGACTCTTTGCGATCCATAGCTTGGGGTGATCGTCATAGCCATGTTGATTGGCTCTGATGAGGTAGCGCTCGGCAGCCAAGAACACCGAGTCATGAATATCGTATCCCGCGCGGAAGACATGAGTCAATGCTTGCACGGCATACGCGGTCTCTTCAGCCGTGCCGCTCTCGAAGAAGCCCCACGAACCGTCGTCTCGCTGGTTGCGCAGTAGCCATTCGATCGTGGGAACCAGATCTGGTAGGTTTGCGCGCTCTGCACGAATGATCGCGAGCATTGCTCGGGACGTGGGATAGAATGGGGATGCATGCCACTTGTCCGTCCAAAAGCCATCCGCGTTGCGCCAGGACAACAAGATGCGGATGATCTTTTCAGATGTCTCCCGGCTTCCGTCATAGGGGTGCTTGGAGATGGCGGTGAGGACGTTGGCATTGGTACTGGTCGAGGGGTGGGATTCTGCTCGGAAAGTGATGAATCCCTCGTCTCGTTCGTACTGCCTGAGGAGGTCCCAGTTCACCTCGGATCCCCAGTTGTCCAATACGTGGAAGCCAATGGCGGTATCGTCACCATCTCCATAGGCTACATGAGATGACCAGGAGATGCCTTCGTCATGGATGTGCTGTTCGATCTGCGCGATGTGAGGTGCCGCCAGGTCCTTGTGTGTCGATAGTAATCCGGCTAGGTCAAGATTGTATAGGGTCCAAATCGTGCCCCATAGATTGCCCTCGGCATATGGGATTCTGGCGGGCCCATAGGTGTTCACGATTCGCCGAAGAAAGGCATAGGAGGTTGGGTCCCCAGACAGTCTCGCATGATGTGCGGTGGCGGCGATGCTGTCGCCAAGGCTTCCATTGGCTACCCGCAGGTGAAGAGCCTTCTCGACATCCAGATCATCGAGCATGAACTCGAGCGAGAATCCAATGCTGAGCCTTGGGCTGTAGATCAAGTCCGGAGTGACTCTCGCTAGCTTCCGTGCCTGAATGTCGCGACTGTCCTGACGGAGGTGGGAGAGCGGAAGCCCCATTCGGCACGCCTCCTCGATGAGAGATGCGACCACCAACTCGAATCCAAGTGCTGGCTCGGGGTCCTGCGGGAGTCTCTCCCACATTTTCTGCGTGAAATGAGCACCGTGGCGAGCACGCTCTAGATAGTGCGGCTCCAGGGGGAATTGGAGCAGGGCAAGACAGGATGCCAGGGTCGTCTGAATGCGAGTGGAGACGTACCGTGCATCCTTCTCCCAGCCGCCGTCATCTGATTGGCGCCGAAGAATCTCTTCCAGAACCCGCGGGAACTCGGGCATGTTGCGCTGGTCTGTTCGAGGCACTCGAGCGACCCAGGCTGCATCGTACTCCGAATGTCCCACGTCACCGAGGTCTTGTCGTAGCAGAGTTGCAGTTTCTTGATGCAGAAGGTCGAGATTCATGAGCGACTGCTCTGTTGTCCGTTGTGTCAGTAGTTTTTCAATCTTGCTTGGCTTGCGACGAAATCATTCGTTCTCAGATTTTGCTCTTGTTGTTTGGGTTCGACTTCTCGACGATCGCCATGTGGAGTTCGCGTATGTGCGAGAAGGAATCAAAGACTGCTTGACCCGTGGCGCCAGAAGGAGCGATGTAGTCGCAGGCTTCCCGAAGGTTGGTCCAGGGAAAGCTCTTGATATTCATGCCAAGCCAACCGAATGCCGTGATGATGCCGCGAGTAATGGGATCGTCCGTAATAGTAGCGATTCGGTCCAGCTCGCCGTAGGCTTCCCTCGTTTGCTTGCGCTGGACGCTCGTCATCTTGTAGCGCCCCAGGCTCGCGGCAATCACGCGCTTGGGGGAGGCATCTCTAACACGGTCGAGCATGCTCACGAGTCGTGATTCGGGCATTTCTCCCTCGACTGCAAACGTGATCATGAGCTCGCCCCAGGTGCCCCACGACAGGACGTCCGTTGGCTGTTTGATGATGTCCAGTGAGAGCTGGTCTCGCATGGGGATCCTAATCTGGAGATTATCGACATGGTTTCGCGTCCGCAAGCCAGCTCCAAGGCCGCGGATACGATGACCCACAGTCTCATCCGTTGAGATGTCTCGTCGTCAGGTTGTGCAAGGGATCTCGGAAGCCCTACCCAGTCCGTTGGGCGTATCTCACGCGACCCCCATCGCCAGCACCCGGGACGAGAAGATCCCGCTCTCCGTCGCACTCAGTGAGCTTTCTCCGACATCCAGTCCGCAGAGCAGGGTGTCGAAGCTCTGCAGCAGTCGCAGCACGGGCTCCGCTTTTCGCGCGACCCCGAACACGCCCTCGCAGGCCTGGTCGATCAGCTCCGACAGTCGCTTCACCGCCCCTTGCGATCCCTCGATGATCGCCCCGTTCGGGCGCTGCAGCGCCCGATCCCTTCCCGTGGTCTTCCCGGTCTCCTCCTCCGACGCGTGGATGTCGTAGAGGTCGTCGATGAGCTGGAACGCGAGCCCGAGCTTGAGACCGACGTCGCCCCACCGCTCTTGCTCGGTGGCATCCACCCCAACCGCCATCGCTGCCGCGCGGGTGGCGTAGTCGAACAGGGCGGCGGTCTTCTTGGCGTGGTAGTCCTCGACGAAGTCGATCGCACGCACGTTCCACGCCGTTGGCCCAGCCAACTCGAGGCTCTGGCCGCCGATGATCCCTCGGGAGGAGCCCGTGGCCTGCGACAACATCCGGACGATCCGCATGGCATGCCGCTGTCGCAGACCGTCGTAGCCGGCCAGGGTCTCGAATGCGAGGGTGATGAGGGCGTCACCGGTGAGCAGGGCCAAGGCCTCGCCGTAGGCCCGGTGCACGGTGGGCTGCCCGCGGCGCAGATCGGCGTCGTCGAAGCACGGGAGATCGTCGTGGACCAACGATGCGGCGTGGATCAACTCCACCGCCATGGCGGCTCGGATCGTGAGCTCGGCCATGTCCTCGTTGAGTGCACCTCCGTTGGCGGCCACCGCCGTGGCGAGCAGCAGCCGGGGCCGGATGCGCTTGCCTCCGTTCTGGGCGGCATGCCGCATGGCCTGATGGAGCTTGGACGTGGACCTGGGTTCATCGGTGGGAACGACGCAGGCAAATGCCTGCTCGAACATCACCGATAGCTCGACCAGATCAATGTTCGCCTGGCGCGCAAAGTACTCGCGTATCATCGTTCCCCCCCTGACCCTTCAAGCTCGGTCGGACCTTTGTTCCCCCCGGAGGTCCGCTTGGCTCGATCTCTTCTTTCCCTCGAGCGCCCAGCTCGTCCGCCATCGACTCCTCGAATGCGGTGCTGGGGTGGTCTTCTCTCTCGCTCAGTCCAAGTCAGTCGTCTCACCCGTGTGGCCATGGCCACTTCGCCACCATCGTCACCCTTCTCCATGGGTGGGCGGCCGGATCGGAAGAGACCACTCCATCATGTGTGAAAGCGCCCTGGATAGTCAACTACTCGAAGGATGGTCACATGGATGCCCGAGCGGCCCATGATGGGCTTCCATATCAGGGTTATCACTGAGTGGCCACGTCACACCGGTGGCAGGGGACGAATCCGGGTTTGCGAGCTTTGGTCGGTCGGGAGCGGCTCGCGTGGTTTCCGGCTGGCTCTCGTCCAGCTCTGGTCCGGTTCCCGTCCTGGCTCCCGCTTGGCCCCCGGCTTTCGTCTGGCTCTTGGCCGACCCGTCGCCTAGCCTCCGCCTCGCCATCGACTGGCCAGCGCACCGTGCCGTCCTCCCACCCCTCCGCTCGAGAAGCGACTGTCGTGGTCACCCAGGCCCTCGCCGAGGGCCGCTCGATGCGGGTGCTCGGAGCCGAAGGGGCACTGCGTGGCCTGCTGCTGGCCGCGGCGGCCCGCAGCCCCGAGCCGGGACCGGTCGTCTTCCTCGTCCCCGATGATGCGACCGCGAGAACTGTAGCCTCCGATACGGCGTTCTTCCTCGGTGAAGACGTCCAGGCCGGCTCGGCTCCGGTCGACGACCCCATCCTCGTCGTCCCGGAGGTCGACGTCTCCCCCTATGCCGATCTCTCCCCGGATCCGCGGGTGGTGGGCAGTCGCCTCGCGGCGCTCTACCGACTGGGAGGCTCGCATCGCACGAACGGGACGGGCGAGGTGGCGCCCCCACGGGTGGTGATCGCGTCGATTCGGGCCCTGGTCCGTCGCACGATCCCCCCGGCTGCGTTCGCCGGGCTGTGCCGGCACCTCGCGGTGGGAGACGAGTGGCCGCGCGAGGAGGCGATCGCGGACCTGCTCGCGGCGGGCTACGGCCGCACCGACGTGGTCGAGGACCCGGGCACGTTTGCGGTGCGCGGCGGGGTGATGGACGTGTTCGTGCCGTTGCTCCGCTTTCCGGTGCGCCTCGAGTGGTTCGGCGACGAGATCGAGCGCCTGCGGCTGTTCGACCCGGACTCGCAGCGAAGCCTCCGGACGATCGAGTCCTGCGCGGTGCACCCGGTGCGCGAGACGATTCCCACCGCGTCGGACCGCCTCGGCGATCCGGGATGGCTGCGCAGCCGTGTGCTCGCCCTGGCCGACGCGGGCAACGTGCCCACGTCCAAGAGCCGCCAGGTGCTCGACAACCTCGCGGCGGGGCTGGACTTCTTCGGCATCGACGCGCTCGCCCCGATCTTCCACGACGCGATGGCCCCGCTGTGGGCGCACCTGCCCGACGACGCACGCTGGCTGGTGGAGGATCCGGCGTCGCTGTGCCTGCTGGCGGAGCGCCTGGACGAGGAGCGCGTGCAGGAGCACGCCAAGGCGGTGGCCGACCTGCGGCTGGTGGCGCCACCGGACGCGTTCTCGGTCGATGCGGGGCAGCTGCGGGCGCGGCTCGAGACGTGCCCGGTGGTCATGTCCCGCGCCGATCTCTACGACCCGGCACGCAGCGACCAACGCCCGGTGATCCGCCTGTCGGTCGAGGCCAACCTCCCGCTGCGCGCGGCCCTGGACGCGGCCCGCAGCCGCAAGGGCGGCGAGCTCCTGCGCCCGCTGATCGACCACGTGCGCCGTCTGGGTCGCGACGAGGACGGGGAGCTGCGCCAGCCGTGGTCGGTGATCCTCGCCGCGCCCAACCTCAC
The DNA here is from genome assembly GCF_026337845.1 of Paraliomyxa miuraensis. Taxonomy (GTDB): domain Bacteria; phylum Myxococcota_A; class Polyangia; order Nannocystales; family Nannocystaceae; genus Paraliomyxa; species Paraliomyxa miuraensis. The sequence continues at coordinate 114,889 of NZ_JAOVZF010000135.1, forward strand.
CCATGCGGAGCGCCTGACCAGCCTGCTGCGCGGCTACGGGCTGCGGCTCGACCCGCCGCGGCGTACGGCCGAAGCATTCGGAACGGTGAGCGAGACCGGGAGCGGGCTGTCGCTCCAGGGCCCCGCGCGCGGACCCACCCGCGTGCAGGTGATCGCGGGCGAGCTGTCGGCGGGCTTCTCCTCGCCCGGCGACCACCTGCTGGTGCTCTCCGAGGCCGACCTGTTCGGCAAGATCACCCGCAAGGCGAACAAGGCCCGCCGCCCCCGCACGGGGCTGGGGAGCCTGTCGCAGCTCGCCGTGGGCGACTACGTGGTGCACGTGACCCATGGCGTGAGCCGCTATGCGGGCCTTTGCAAGCTGGTGCTCTCCGGCGTGCCGGGCGACTTCGTGCAGCTGGAATTCGCGGGCACCGACAAGCTCTACCTGCCGGTCCACCGCCTCGGGGAGATCGAGCGCTATGTGAGCGCCGATGCCAAGCCGCCCAAGCTCGACAAGATGGGCGGGGCCACGTTCGAGACCAAGAAGGCCAGGGTCAAGGCCGAGGTCCGCCAGATGGCCGAGGAGCTGCTGCAGATCTACGCGCAGCGTCAGGCCCAGGACGGGCACGCGTTCCCGCCGGCGGGCGAGACGTACGCGGCGTTCGAGGCCACGTTCCCGTTCGAGGAGACGCCCGATCAGCAGGAGGCGATCGATGCGGTCCAGGCCGATCTGGGCCGCCCCCAGCCGATGGATCGCCTGGTCTGCGGTGACGTGGGCTTCGGCAAGACCGAGGTGGCCCTGCGCGCGGCGTTTCGGGCCGCGCTCGCGGGCAAGCAGGTGGCGGTGCTGGCTCCGACCACGGTGCTGGTGCAGCAGCACTTCCACACGTTTCGCGATCGCATGGAGAGCCTCGGCGTCCGCGTCGAGCACCTCAATCGCTTCGTGAGCGCATCGGAGACCAAGCGCGTCGTCGAGGAGATCCGCCAGGGCTCGGTCGACGTGGTGGTGGGCACCCACCGGCTGCTGTCTCGCGACGTCCGCTTCCGCGACCTGGGGCTCTTGGTCATCGACGAGGAGCAGCGGTTTGGCGTGGCCCAAAAGGAGCGCTTCAAGAAGCTCAAGACCAAGGTCGACGTGCTCACGCTGTCGGCCACGCCGATCCCCCGCACGCTGCACATGTCGCTCCTGGGAATCCGCGAGATCAGCCTCATCATGACGCCTCCGGTGGATCGGCTGGCGGTGCGGACGTTCCTCACCCGCCAGGGCGATGCGGTGATCGAGGAGGGCATCCGCAAGGAGCTGTCGCGCGGGGGCCAGGTGTTCTACGTGGTGCCCAAGATCCAGGGGATCGAGGAGCACGCGGTGCGGGTGCGGGCGCTGGTGCCCGAGGCGCGGGTGCTGGTGGCCCACGGGCAGATGCCGCCCGAGATGCTCGAGAAGACCATGGTCGACTTCGTGGAGCACCGCGCCGACGTGCTGGTGTCGACGACGATCATCGAGAGCGGACTGGACATCCCGAGGGCCAACACCATGTTCATCGCGCGGGCCGATGCCTTCGGGCTGTCGCAGCTCTATCAGCTGCGCGGGCGCATCGGTCGCTCGCGCCTGCGGGCCTACTGCTACCTGATGGTCGGGGCGCTCGAGAAGCTCAGCCCCGAGGCCAAGCGGAGGCTCGAGGCGATCCAGCGCTACGCCGAGCTCGGGTCGGGGTTCCACGTGGCCAGCGAGGACCTCGAGATCCGCGGCGCAGGGGAGATCCTCGGCGGGCGACAGAGCGGCCAGATCCAGGCGATCGGGTTCGACGCCTACTCGCGGATCCTGGAGGAAGCGGTGGCCGAGCTGCGCGGGCAGCCGATCGTGCACGAGACCGATCCCGAGATGGTGTTCGACGTGGCCGCGTTCTTGCCCGACACGTATGTCGAGGACACGGGCCAGCGCCTCGATCTCTATCGTCGCCTGTCGTCGGCCCGCGACGTGGATGGGGTCGATGCGGTGATGGAGGAGATCCGCGATCGCTTCGGCGACCTGCCGATGGAAGCGGTGCACTTCCACTTCTTGATGGCATGCAAGACCTACGGCCGCGCCCTGCGAGCGCTGGCGCTCGAGCTACGCGGGGATCGCTTCACCATTCGCCTGGGCCCGGACACTCCGCTGTCGGGCGAGGTGGCGGCTGCTCTGCACCAGACCACGCAGGGGCGCCTGCGGCTGCAGGGCAGCGATCGCATCGCGGTGAGGGTCCCGCCCGCGAGGGGACGCCGACGCGAGCCGCAGCTGCGCGCGTGCCAGGAGGCGCTGGCCGAGCTGTCCATGCTGGCGCGCGCCACGAAAGGGTAGGGCGCGGATCGGCGCCCCGGACGGGTCCCGCGGTAGCGTGTCCCCCGCACCCGTGCCATGGTTGCAGCCCCATGGACCTGCACGCGGCGGAGGCGCTGGTCGCCGAGCATGGAGCCGATCAGGTGATCGGGGCGCTCGAGCCCTACCTCACCGAGGCTCGTCGGGCGCGGATCGACACGGTGCTCGATGGCCGCATGCGCTCGGTCCACGTGGCGATCGAGTCCCCTTCGGACCCTCACAACGCGGCGGCCGTGGTGCGCACGTGCGAGGCCATGGGCGCGCTGGCGGTGCACGTGGTGGCGGCGGAGGGCCGGGCCCTGCGCGCGCGCGCGGTCACGCAGGGGTCGTTCCACTGGGTGGAGACCCACGAGCATCGCGATCTGGCGGGCCTCTTGTCCCAGGTGCGCGCCCGCGGGATGGTGCTGGCGGGTGCATGCATGGATGGATCGGTCCCGGTCGGGCGTCTGCGGGTCCAGCAGCCCCTGTGCTTGCTGTTCGGCAACGAGCAGCGCGGCCTGTCGGCCACCGCCCGTCGGGCCTGCGACGTCCTCTTCCACGTTCCCATGGTCGGCATGAGCGAGAGCCTCAATCTGTCGGTGTCGGCCGCCATCAGCCTCTACGAGGTGATGCGGCGCAAGCGAGAAGCCGGCCCCCAGGGGGACCTGTCCCCCGAGGAGCGCAAGGTGCTGCGCGCGTGCTACTTCCTCGGCAGCGTCGACGCGCGTCTGGTCCACGGGCTGTGGGGGCCGTGGCCGCGTCCGGCCGAGCCCGTCTCGGCGTCGCTGTCGTCTTCGCCCTCGGAGGCCGATGCCCGCTGACGGCAGCGCGCCCCCGCGCCCGCGTGGACCGTCCAAGGCGGTTCGCATCACCGTCATCGGCCTGGTGGTGCTGTTCGTGCTGGGCGTGGTCGGAGCGGTCGGCACCGTGGTCGGCGTGTTCTGGTACTACGGTCGCGACCTCGAGGCGCTGAACGAGCAGGAGCTGCGCAACTATCGTCCGCCGCAGATCACCCGCATCCTCGCCCGCGACGGTCGCCTGATCGGCGAGATCTTCAGCGAGCGCCGCACCTTCATCGAGTACGAGCAGATTCCCAGCCACGTGGAGAATGCGTTCCTCGCCGCCGAGGACGCCGACTTCTATCGCCACGAGGGCATGGACTACATGGGCATGGTGCGGGCGCTCATCGCCAACGTGCGCGCAGGCGAGATCAAGCAGGGCGCGTCGACCATCACCCAGCAGGTGGTCAAGAACTTCATGCTGTCGCCCGAGCGCAGCTTCGAGCGCAAGGTCCACGAGCTCATCCTGGCGCGGCGGCTCGAGCAGGCGCTGACCAAGCAGGAGATCCTCGAGCTCTACCTCAACGAGATCTACCTCGGACACGGACGCTACGGGATCGAGGAGGCCAGCCGCTTCTACTTTGGCAAGGGCGTCGAGGACATCGACGTGGGCCAGGCCGCGATGCTGGCCACCCTGCCCAAGGCACCCGGACGCGACTCCCCCTACAAGAGCCCGCAGCGGGCCAAGCAGCGCCAGATCTACGTGCTGCGGCAGATGGTCGAGCACGGGTTCCTGGCCCAGGGCGACGCACAGCGCCACATCGACGCCAAGCTCGAGGACATCGTGCTCGACGAGCCGCGCGAGTCGCTGGTGGCCAAGGTCGAGCCCGGAGCCGAGGAATTCGTGGACGAGGCCAAGCGTCTGCTGGCCGAGCAATTCGGCCAGGAGGAGCTGCTGCGCATGGGGGCCACCGTGCGCACCAGCGTGGATCTCGACGTGCAGCGCAAGACCAAGGAGGGTTTGCGTCTGGCGCTCGGTGAGCTCGACGTGCGACAGCACCACGGCCGGGATCTGAAGCCGGCCAGCAAGAAGGAGCTGGCTCGGGCCAAGAAGGTCGAGGGGCCGCTGCGGGGGGGCGAGCGCTACCCGATGGTGATCGGGACCGAGCCCGTGCCGCCGCGGCCCGAGGCGCCCGCCAAGGACCAGGCCAAGGACCAGGCCAAGGACCAGGCCAAGGACCAGGCCAAGGACCAGGCCAAGGACCAGGCCAAGGACCAGGCCAAGGAGCCCGCCAAGGATCAGGCCGGCAGTGATGCCGTCACGGGCACGATCGGCGAGACCCCGGTGCTCCTGAGCGTGGGCCCGCGGTTCCGCGATCCCACGCTGCCCCTGTCCGAGCAGTTCCCGGCCGGAGCGGTCGTGCAGGTGTTCGTGACCCAGGTCGAGGGACCGGGGCTGCCCGAGGGCTGGGTGGAGGCGGAGCTGCGCGGGCCCGAGGCGGCGGTGGTGGTGGCCGACACGGCCACCGGCGAGGTGCTGGCGATGGTGGGGGGCTACGACTACCAGCTGGCCCAGCTGAACCGGGTGCTGCAGGCCAAGCGCCAGCCGGGCTCGTCGTTCAAGCCGTTCGTGTACGGGGCGGCGATCGCCAGTCGCGAGCTCACGGCCGCGTCGCTCATCTCCGACTCGCCCGAGATCTACGACAAGTGGAAGCCCACCAACTACGAGCGCGACGTCTACCGCGGCGACATTCGCATGCGCTACGCGCTGACCAAGTCGGTCAACACGGTCGCGATCAAGCTGCTCGATCGCGTGGGCTTCGATGCGGTGCACGAGTTTGCCCGCGCGGCCGGCATCGAGACCGAGCTGCCGCCCCACCTGTCGCTGGCGCTGGGGACCACCGAGGTCTACCCGTACGAGATGATGCGGGCCTACATGACCCTCGCGCGCGAGGGATCGCGCATCGAGCCCCGCATCATCCTCGAGGTGAGCGTGGGAGGCGAGGAGCGCTGGCCGTCCCCCGAGGACCCGACCGAGGCGCTGCCGCAGGACGTGGTCTTCATCCTCACCAGCATGATGGGCAGCGTGGTGCAGTCGGGCACGGGGACGCGAGCCAACGCGCTGGGCCGACCCGTGGCGGGCAAGACGGGGACGTCGGCCAGCGCTCAGGACGCTTGGTTTGCCGGCTTCACGCGGCAGAGAGTGGCGGTGGCGTGGGTGGGGTTCGACCAGCCGCGCCCGCTGGGCAAGGGGGAGACGGGGGGGCGCTCGGCCATTCCGGTGTGGCTGGCGGCGATGGAGGCCGCCCAGCCCGCCGAGGTGTTGGCCTTCGTGCCGCCGCCGAGCGTCAGCGTGCGGAGGATCGACGCCGCTTCGGGCTTGCTGGCGCCCACGGTGCCCCCCGTGGATCCGGAGACGGGCGAGCCGCTGCCGCTTGGCGAGACGCTCGACGAGTACTTCTTGTCGGGAACCGAGCCGGTGGACGAGGCCACTGCGGCCGCGCTACCGCCCGGCGATGTGTTGCTCGATCTCTACGGAGACGACGCGGGCGGCGATGACGAGGCCGACTCCCCGGCCAATGCGGGTTCGGCTGCGCCCAAGGCCACGGATCCGGCCACGGATCCGGCCGCGGTTCCGGCCTCCGACCCGATGGACGAGCTGCTCGACGACGAGGCGCTCGCGGCCGAGGATGCCGTCGCGCAGGGCCCCGGGGGGGGCGCCGCGGCTCTGCCATCGCTCGACGACGACGAGCTGCGATCGCCCTGAAGCCGGCGGTCGTTCGGGCGCGTCGTCTCAGCCGCCGCCGCCGCTGCTGCTGTCGCTGCCGCTGTCGGCCATCGGTGGCCCGTCGGTCATCACGTACGAGCCGAGGGACACACGGGTCTGCTCCTCGAGCACGCGCGCGATCTGGCTGGTCGCGGCGCCAGCGTCGAAATTCGTGAAGTCGATCCCGTCGAAGAAGCGGTCGTAGGCCTTGGAGACCAGCAGCTCGGGCGGGAAGTCCTCGCGGTGATCCACGTGCAGCGGCCGGCCCTCGCCCTCGAGGTTGCTGAGGTCGAGCTCCACCACGATGGTCTGCGAGTTGGTGAGCTCGAACTGGGTGAAGTCGCCTGCGCCGAGCTGTGCACCGCCTCGCAGATAGATGGTGGCGCCGTTGACCGACTCGTTGGCCGGGGTCTCGTGGCGGCTCTCGTCGGGGTCGACGCTGTCGTCGATGACCGGGGTCTGGTACGGCGCGTAGGTGAGGCGCAGGGTGCAGTAGTCACCCTCGCCGACCTTCTTGCCGGCCACGGTGAGGGACGCGAGGTCCTCGGACTTGAGGTCCTCGGGACACGGCCCCCAGAACATGGTCAGGTCGGTCTCGCTGCCCCCGCAGCTGATGAGGGTCGCGGCGCTGATCGTCACGTAGCCCTCGAGCATGGTGACGGTCCATCCATCCACGGTGTCGTAGACGCGGGGCATCTCGTCGTCGCCCTTGCCGGGGAACACGCCGTTCACCGGAGTGGCGTGGTGCGTGGTGAACACGAACACCGTTGCGCCGCCTTCTTCGAATCTCTCGAGCGCGCCGCAGCCCGACGTCAGCGACACGAAGACTGCGGTGGCGGCCACCATCCACCGTGAGCTCGAGCGTCTGATTTCCACGGAGATTGGACGGTACCAAAAAGGGCGGCACGGGCTCAACGAAGGATGGCGGGGGAACGAATGGATCCGAAAGCGAGCGCCCGGAGCTCGTGGACCCAAAGTCGGTGACCCACGACACCTGCATTTCGCGTCCACCGGCACGACGATTCCATGACCGCGGTGGGAGGACGCCGGGACGCCCATCCCTTCGGTGCGGCCACACCCGCGGGCGATGTTGCTCACGTCGGGTGAGCCAAGGTGGTGAAGCATGCGAGGAGGATCCACCCTCGCCGCGACCGGCTCGCAGCGTTCGTTGGGGCCAAGGCGGGGGTCTGCAGGCCGGAATTCACCGTCTTGCTCCACGTGCCAGGCGCGGGATTTTCTTGACGCTGCCTTGGTGCGGCGGTGCTAGCTTATGGGGCATGGCGCGCATCCCCGTGGCCGAGCTCCGGGTGCAGACCCAGGGGCCAGGCCTGGTCCGAGCGACCGCCAATGCACCGGCCATGCGCGAAGGTCGTGACATTCGGCAGTGGGCCCAGGAGTCGGGGATGTCGTCGGGCGCGATGGTGACCACCGGGCTCGCGCTCGCGGCCCTCGGAGGGCTCGGGGCCCTGGTGATCACCCCGGGGTTGTTCGGCGTGGTCGCCTTGAGCACGATGTTCACCATCGGAGCCGGCCTGGCGTTCCTCGGTCTGCTCAAGCGCAAGGATCGCGTCGCGCAGCCCAGGGCGGCGTTGCCCACCTCGTCCCCGGCGGTGCTGGCCGAGCGCTCGCGAAGGGTGCAAGCGCTGCTCGATGACGGCCGCGATCACACGTTCGAGCAGCTGCTCATGGCGCTGCGCTGGACCGAGTCCGCGTTGCTCGAGACGCTGGTGACGATGAAGGATGCGGGGCAGCTGGTCGAGGATCTCGACCTCGAGACCGGAGAGTGGGTGTATCGCTCCCAGGTCGTCGCGTTCGGCACCGGTGGGGGGATGACCCTGGCCGACCGGCAGGCGCGGAGCCTGTGAGCGAGCCCCGCGAGGACCTACGACGAGGACCAACGACAGGACAGGGGAAGCGCGTTCGTCGATGAAGGACAAGACCAATGCGGCAATCCTGGCCCTCTTGTTGGGCTGGAGCGGAGCCCACAAGTTCTACCTGGGGCGCACCGGGGCCGGTGTGCTCTACCTGGTGCTGACGCTGAGCTTCTTCTTGGCCTGGATCCCGGCGCTGGCCGGCTTCATCGACTTCATCGTGCTCGCGCTGATGGACAAGGACGAGTTCAACCGCCGCTACAACGGCGCGAACATGCTGCCGGCCCCGGTGGTGGTGAACATGCTGCCGCCCGCGGGCTACGGTGGCTACGGCGTTCCTCCGTACGGGCCCCATGGCCAGCCGTATGGATCGCCGTATGGATCGCCCTACGGTGCTCCGGGGCAGCCGCCCGCTCCTCGGCCGGAGCGCAACGTGGATCAGCTCAAGACGGAGCTCGAGAAGCTCAACGAGCTGCGGATCTCGGGGCTCTTGACCGAGGAGGAGTTCGCGCAGCAAAAGGCGCGGCTCCTGGGAACCACCACGTAGCGACCGAAGGCCACGGGTCGTGCTGTTCGGGAGGCGAGGACCGGGGGCGGGCTACGAGCGCTTGCTGGTGGTGCAGCGGCCGGCGCTCGGGCTGCGGGCGATCATCGCCGTGCACAGCACCCGGCGCGGCCCGGCGTTCGGGGGGATCCGTCGCAAGCGTTACGCGAGCGAAGGCGAGGCACTGACGGACGCGCTCGAGCTGGCCGAGGCGATGAGCCACAAGTGTGCGCTGGCGGGCCTGTCGGCGGGTGGGGCGAAGACGGTGGTGCTCGACGAGGGGGACACCGCGGACTGGTCGGCGGCCTACGAGGCGCTGGGAGCCGAGATCGAGGGACTCACCGGATCGTACGTGTGCGGGCCCGATCTGGGCACCGGGGCGCGCGAGCTCGCGGCGGTGCGCCGCACGTGCGCCCACGTCAACCCCGAGGGCAATGATGCGGGGGTCTCGACCGCGGCCGGCGTGCATGCGGGCTTGCGTGCCGTGTGGCGAGCGCTGGGGTCGTCGCCCGCGGCCGGCCGCACGGTGGCGATCCAGGGGCTGGGCTCGGTGGGACGGGCGCTGGCCCGGGCGCTGCGCGAGGAGGGCGTGGTGGTGCTCGGCGCCGATCTCGAGCCCGATGCGTGCCGAGCCGCCGCGGCGCTCGGCGTGAGGATCGTGGACCCGTCGGCGTTGCTGTCGGAGCCGTGCGACGTGCTGATGCCGTGCGCCGGCGGGCACGTGCTCGAGGCCTCGACGATCGAGCGGCTGCGCTGCCGGGCGGTGTGCGGGTCGGCCAACAACCAGCTGGCGACGCCGTCCGATGCCGCGCGGCTGCGCGACCGCGGGATCCTGCACGCGCCCGACGTGGTGGTGAGCGCAGGGGCGGTGATCGAAGGGGTGCTCACGGTGCAGCACGGCTCGAGCGATGCATGGGTGAGGGCGCGGGTGCGGGAGACCATCGCCGGGATCGAGGGCACGCTGGCGTCGGTGCTCGACGAGGCCGCACGCCGCGGGCTGCCGCCCTCGCTCGTCGCACGCGAGCGCGGGCAGGGACTGACGGGCTCGACCTGACGGTGGTCTTCGAGCGCGCGCCGGCGTTCACCTACGTGGTCGAGCCGCCCGTGCCTCCACCGCCACCGCCACCGCCGCAATCGAGCATGCAGTCCATCTGCGCCTCGTCGACGCAGATGTCGTCCCACTGGGTGTCGCAGCAGAACGGGTCGAATGCGCACACGCAGTCCTGCACGGGCATGTCGATGCAGCCGGGCGCCATCTGGGGCAGGCAGCAGGGCGGGAGCGGATCGACGCCCGGGCACGTGATCCCGCAGGTGGTCACCGCCAGTTGCACGCACCCGGCGTCCCACGGGAACAGGCAGCAGCCGTCGTCGAGCATGCAGGTGCAGTCGGTGACCACGGGGTCGTCGCAGCCGGGGCCGGGAGTCTCGACGCAGCAATCGCCCTCGTTGGCGGGCGGCAGGCCGCAGTCGATCATGCACTCGTACTGTGCCTCGTTGACGCAGATGCCATCCCAGTCGGTGTCGCAGCAGTAGCCGTCGATGGCGCACACGCAGTCCTGCACCATCATGTCGTCGCAGCCAGGGGAGCCGTTGGCCATGCAGCAGTCACCGCCACCCACCGGGGTACACTCGGCGTTGCAGTCGTCGTTCGCGATCTCGACGCACTGGCCGTCCCACTGCTCGTCGCAGCAGAACGGATCGATGGCGCACACGCAGCCCTCGAGCATCGGGTCCTCGGGACAGCCGGGAGAGCCCGAGGGGACGCAGCAGGCATCCGCCCCGCCGCCGCACTCCGCCGCACACTGACGGATGGCCGTCTGGACGCACTGGTCGTCCCATTGCTGGTCGCAGCAGAACGCATCGAGCCCGCACACGCAGCCCTCGAGCGCGGGATCCTCGGCGCACCCGGGCTGGTCGCTGGCGCTGCAGCACACGGGCTCGGGGGCGCCGGTGGTGTCGGTGGTGGTCTGCGCGCCGCAGCCTCCGCACGCCAGGGCCTGCTCCACGCAGGTCTCGTCCCATTCGAATGCGCAGCAAAAGGCGATCTCGTTGCAGACGCAGGTGGTCAGGTCGGGGTCTTCGCAGCCGACCGCGTCATGAGGGGCGCAGCAGTCCTGCGATCCCGCGGTGTCGCCCGCGCTGGAGGACGACGAGGTGCCGGTGTCGTCGACGACCCCGGAACTGGTCGAGCCCTGGCTGGTGGCGGTGGCGAGCCCGGTGCTCGCGACGGACGTGCTCGACTCGGAGCCCGTAGGCTCGAGCTGCGAGACCTCGTCGGGGCAGGCGGGGAGCAGGAGCGCAGCGAGGGAGAGGCCCAGGAGTCTCGATCGTCGTCGCATCGGCACGCCCATCGAGCCCGTACGAGCGACGCGCTCCCGATGCGCGCGGCGGCAAGGGCCCCGGTCAAGGGTAGGCCGAATGCGCGGGCCAGGATCCAGGAAATTCAGCCGGTGCTCAGCTGCGGGCGGGCGCACGGCGTGGATTGAGGATCATCCACACGACCATCGCACACACCGTGACGAGCGCGGTGGCGGCTGCGGCCACCACGGCCATGGTCATCAGCCCGCGGGGGAGGAGGGCCACTCGGTCGAGCACCGCGTTCATCGCCCCCCAAGACGGGAGCGAGGTGGTGCGGTTGCAGGGTTTCCTACAGCCACACGCGCATGCCCGCCATGGGGCCGCCCAGGCCCACGCGGCCGACCTGGGTGTGCTCGTAGCCGCCGAAGACCTCGATTCTCCACAGCATCACGCCCACCGAGCCCCGGGCGCGGACCATGACGGCCTTGTAGAGCTGTCCCGCGTCGACGCGGCCGGAGAAGACGACGGGCCAGGTGGGGAACAGATCGATGCTGCTCGTGATGTTCCACCCGAGCGCGTACTCACGATGCCCTTGGCCGGGGACGCGGCCGTCGATCATGGTGTTCAGGCCGCCTCCGAGCCGAAACAGGGCGCGGGGGAAGTGGAACGGAATGAGGCTGAGGTTGGCGGTGCCGAGGTAGAGCGCATCGTTGGCGGCGGGCTCGAGGTAGTAGGAGAGATCTCCGTCGACGCTGAAGAGCTGGCCGTCGATGCGCAGGCCTCCTGCGCCGCGCCACAGGCCCTGGCCCTGGTAGGCGCCCTCGGCCCAGACCTGACCGCCGTGCACGCGGGTTGGATCGTTGGGGGATCGTGGCGCACGCATGTAGCTTCGGGCTCCGCCCCGGTAGGGGTACTCGCGGTAGCGCAGCCGGGTGTGAACGGTGGTGCGATCGGAGCGGGGGGCGCGGGAGCTCGACCCGCTGCCCAACCAGCCGCTGCCCCCGGAGCAGCAGTAGGAGGAGCTGTCGTCATCGCTCGACGAGCTACTGTCACTGCTCGAGCTCGAGCTGCTCGACGAGCTGCTGTCACTGCTCGACGAGCTGCTGCCGCTGACCTCGCTGCGGACCGAGTCCAGGCGTCCGGCTCGCGCGGTGCTGGGCCACGACCACGACGCACCCAGCAGCAGCGCCCCCATGGCCACGATTCCCTTCCATCCCCTCATCGCGTCTCACCATGACACTCGCGGCCTTGCTCCGGTAGCGGGGCTGCCCTGGCGGGAGCACCGGGGAGCCACCCGGTGGTGATGCACGTCACCGGGGGATTCCCCGGGGCGGTTCGTGACGGGCGCGTCGATGGGCCCGGCGTTCGGCGTTCAACGGGCGTTCGACCCAACCCGTTCGACCCAACCCGTTCGACCCAACCGTTCGACCCAACCCGTTCGACCCAACCGTTCAACCGGGATCGCCAGCGCGGGATGTGGCCGAGCGCTCGCGGAGCAGCGGGGGGGACGCGACCCATCCATGCGCGTCGCCGTCCCATCGCCACCAGGGGCCGAGCAGTGCATCGGAGTGGGTCTGTCCGGCGCGGAGCCGCACGGGACCTCGGTTGCCCTTGCTGGCGTCGTTCGTGGTGCGTTCCATCGTCTCGAGCCCACTCGCCGCGAAGGCGGCCCCGGAGAACGAATCGTAGCGTAGGTGTATTCAACCCCGTGTCAATGCGCGACTTCGTGCGTGTCCAGGGCGCATACGAGGCCGCACGGCAAGGTCCTTTGACCGGAGCGGGGGAGGGGCGAGATGATGCTCGCGCGTGCTCGTTCGCCCCCGTACCCCACTGCTGCTGCTGGCCGTCGCGCTCGGTGGGTGCGGCGACGATCTCCCCATGAGCCCGAGCGGGAGCTCGTCGTCCTCGGGGGAGCCGGCGACCACCGGATCGAGCACGACGGCCGTGGTGGACGAGGGAACCACGTCGGCGTCGACGTCGGAGACCACCGCGGAGTCGGGGGGCGACACCGGGTTTCCGCCGCCTCGAGCGGAGTGCGGCAATGGCTACGTGGAGGCCGGCGAGGAGTGCGACGACGGCAACGCCGAGGACGAGGATGGCTGCAACAACGCGTGCGAGGTCCCCTGTGGCTTGCAGTGGTTCGAGCTGACGCTCGGGCCCACGCTGGACTCGGAGATCGAGGGGCTGGCGATCGCGCGCGATGCCAACGATCAGATCGTGCTGGCGGGGCGGCTGCGGGAGATCACGGTGGACATGGAGGGCACCGTGACCGAGGGCGACGATACGGTGCTGGTGCAGTCCCATGATCCCACCGGGGCGATGGTGTGGGCCCAGGTGCTGGGCACCCCGGACGGTGATGCGATCGTGGCCGGGGTGGCGGTGGACGGCGTGGGCGACGTGTACGTGGCGGCCACGGTGGATGCGGCCGATGGCGGGAGGGCGATCCGGGTGACGAAGCTCGCGGCAGACGATGGCACCTCGCCGTGGGTGCACGACTTCGACGGGCCGTTCGTGGGAGAGGACGAGATTGCGACGGGGATCGCGGTGGGCCCCGATGGTCAGCCGGTGGTGACGGGGCAGGTGCGGGCGGGGGCCGGCGACGACGACGTGTGGCTGCGCAAGCTCGACGCGGCCGACGGCAGCGAGGTGTGGACCCAGACGTACACGGGCGCGGGCTCCGGGGGGTTCTCGACCGACGACGGCGGGCCGCTGGCGATCGGGCCCGATGGCTCGATCTACGTGCTGGCGCGGATCTACGAGGATTTCCAGACCCAGCGCGGCACGCTGCTGCGCTTTGGTCCCGACGGCGGACCCCCGCAGTGGACGTTCGTGCCGACCATCGGCGGGGCGGATCAGACGTTCGAGCCGGTGGCGGTGTCGGTGGGAGCCGACGGCCGCCCGGTGATGGGCGTGCTGCGGGCGGGGGGATTCGTGGACTTTTGGGTGACTGCGCTCGATGCGAGCGGCCAGGAGCAGTGGACCAAGAGCCGTGCGGACTTCGAGGTGGCGGACGCGGGCTCGGACTGGCTGCTCGAGGGGCTGGCCCACAGCGGCGAGGAGCTCGTCGTGCTCGGGCGCTATGTCAACGACCAGCGCCTCGGCGGCAGCTCGTGGTGGGAGGCCTGGGTGACTCGCCTGGACGCAGACGGGATGCCGCGCTGTGCGGTGCTGCAGCAGGCGGAGTACGAGGGGTTGTTGCCGCCGTCGCTGCGCGGCTATGCGGTGACGGCCACGTCCGACGGCAGCGCCGTGGTCACGGGTGAGCAGACCTCGTCCGACGAGCTGGCGCTGTGGCTGGGGAGCTTCAGGGGCTAGTCGCCTGCCCGCGCTCGCGCGGCGAAGTGGTCGTGGATCGCGGCCGGGTCGATGGCCAGGGGGGCGACGCGATCGGGGGGCCGAAGGTGCAGCGCGGTGGCGAGGGGCAGGCTCGCGGGGCGAGGGGCGATGATCTGCACGGTGTCGCCGTCGGGACGCACGTAGATCCACGCGGGCAGCGGGTCGACCCCGCCCGCATGCGTGACCTCGATCGCGGCTCCGGGCGTGGCCAGCGAGGCCGGGAGGGCGCCGGTCGCGGTCCACCAGCGCTCGGTGCCATCGGGATGGAGCGCGCCCATCAGCACGCCGTCGCCGGGGGTGGTGCTCATGGCATCCCAGCTGGTGAGCACCTCGATGACGTCGAGGGTCTGCTCCCAGCCGTAGTCGGAGACCCACTCGTTGCTGCAGTAGGTCATGTAGTCGCGGCTGCCGGTGGGCGAGCGGAGCTTGAAGTCGTGGATGCCAAAGCCCCACACGCCGATGCGGCCCTGCGGATGGGGATAGGCCATGTCGGCCCCGGCCTCGCCTCCGCTGCACAGCACGTGGTAGCGGCCCTGGGTGTGGCCGATCTCGTGCACGAAGGTCTCGGCGGCCGCGGCTCCGCTGCCCGACCAGCGGCCGGTGGCGATGCGCTGCTGGGCCAGCTCCATGGCGGGCGTGGGCGGGATGCCGATCGCCTGGCCGAGCAGGCCGGGCGGGTAGCCGTCGCAGGGAGCGAGCAGCCCGTAGTAGTAGAGATTGGGCGGGGGATCATCGGCGGCGCGGCGCTCGGCGAGGGCGGTGAGCACGGGGCCGAAGCCGGTGCCGCTGGTCCCGATGGGATCGAGGTAGGGCATGGGCTCGCCCACGGTGAGGATGGCCTCCTGTACCGCGTTGCACTGCTCGAGCTCCTCGCGCATGTCCTGCACGTCCTGGTCGGTGATCGTGGGCATGCACTCCTCCCCCTCGAACTGGTGGAGGACGGGGACGAGCTCGACCCGCAGCTGCAGCGGTGCGTCGTAGACCGACAGCGTGCCTCGGCTTGCGAGCGGCAAGATGGGCGGTGGATCGGAGATCTGGCCCGTGGCGAGCGTGGGATCGGGGTCGAGCAGCCGCACGCGGTACTGGATGCCGGGGACCACCTCGTGGGGCTGGAGCAGCCACTGGAACGAGGTCCCGCCGTCGTTGCCCTCGCCCTCGACCCACAGCGAGAAGTCCTGCACGAGCTGGGTGCCATCGGGGTAGTCGGCCTCGAGGCGACCGATGAGCTCCCGGGGGGTGAAGTCGGCGTGCAGCGACCAAAATGCGCGAAGCAGCGTGGTTCGCCCCGAGATCAGCCGCGCCGCGTCGGGAGACGGCGGCAACTCGAGGCCTTCGTCGACGAGATCCACCTGGACGCCCTGGTTGGCGGTCAGACGCGTGAGGCGGATCCCGCTCGCGAACGCGAGCGGTGCTTCGGGAGCGCCCGTGGTGGTGGAGCCGCCGTCGCCGTCGCCGGAGGTCGTGGACGTGCCGACCGATGCGGTCTCGTCGGCTCCCTGGGTGGTGGTGCCGGTGGTGCTGGCCGAGGAGGTGGTGCCGGTCCCGTCGCCAGCCACGGTGGGGCCGTCGTCCCCGCAGGCCCATAGCACACTGGTCCCGATCGAGAACGCGATCCCAAGCCCACGGGACATGGGCTCCACGGTAGCACCAATCTCCGGGGACTACTCGATCAGAGTCGGCGAGCCACCGGGATCGATCGGCGCCTCGTCGGGATACCGATAGACCTGCTGCTCCTTGTAGAGCTCGAAGCCCAGCGCCTCGTAGAACGACAGGGCATCCTCGCGATGCTCCTGCGCGCGCGCGCGGAGGTCCCTGACCTTGCGCTCGTCGCCCCACTGTCGCACGCGGTCGACGAGGGCCCGCCCCACGCCCAGCCGGCGGTGGTGAGCGCTCACCACCAGGCCCATGATCTCGGAGAAGGGGTCGCACCACAGGGGCTTGCGCAGCTCCACGTGGACCCAGCCCACGACCTCGAGGCCGTCGATGGCGGCGACGAACACCGCATGCTCGGGTTCGTCGCGAACTCGCGCCAGGCGCTGCCGCATCATGACCTCGCTGCAGTCGTAGCCGAGCTGCAGGGTCAGCCGCGAGACGACGGAGGCGTCGGCGAGGGTGGCCCGGCGGGTCTCCAACGTGAGCTGCTGGGTGGCCATGGCGGTTCGAGGCTACCCGCTCCGCGCGGGGGCGCAAAGGGCGGACGCGCGGACCAGCGCCATGGTCGCCAGGCGGCGTCTTCGGTCGGGTTCGGTGGCCGGCTGGATCCGACGGCGAGGTGGCAGCGGGGCGCCGGACCGGCGGGGCGAGGCTCGAGGAGTCGGGAGTCCACCCGAGGCACGCCCCGCAGTATCGTCGTGGGCACCATGGATCCTCGGATGTGGCTGCGTGCGGTGTCCGTCATCCCTCGGCTCGATCGCGAGGGGTGGGACCGACTCGACCCGATCGCGCGCTGGTTGGTGGCGGTGCGTGCAGCGGTGCTGGTGATGACGGTGACGTCGGCCGGCCTCGCCGGCTTGCTCGCGCTGCGCGACGGAGTCTTCGACGGGGTGCGCTTCGGGCTGCTGCTGGTGGGCCTGACGTTGGCGCATGCGACCAACAACCTGGTCAACGACCTGACCGATCACGTCAAGGGGCTCGATCGGGGAGACTCGTTTCGGGCGCGCTACGGGCCGCAGCCGCTCGAGCACGGCCTGCTCACGCCCCGGGCGATGCTGCGCTACGTGGCGGTGACGGGCGGGGTGGCGCTGCTTTGCGGGGTGCTGCTGGTGCTCGTGCGCGGCGGCGCCACGTGGTGGTTGTTCGCAGCCGGCATCGCGTTGGTGCTGGCGTACACGTGGCCGCTCAAGCACGTGGGGCTGGGCGAGCCCGCGGTGCTCCTGGTGTGGGGGCCCCTGATGGTGGGCGGGGGGTACTACGTGATGGCCGACGACCTGCCCACGGGGGTGCTGTGGGCCAGCCTGCCGTTTGCGATGTGTGCCACGGGGGTGCTGTTCGGCAAGCACATCGACAAGCTCGATCAGGATCGGCGCAAGGGCGTGCGAACGCTTCCGGTGCTGCTCGGCGAGGCGAGGGCGCGGGCCGTGGCTCGGAGCCTGATCGTGCTGCCCTACGGGGTGGTCGGGCTGTGCGTGGCCCTGGGCCACCTGGGCTGGCCGGTGCTGGTGATCGTCGTTGCGCTGCCGGTTGCACGGCGCGTGCTCCCGCCGTTTCGCTCGCCCCGACCGCAGGCCCCGCCCGCGGAGCTGCCCAGGGGAGTGTGGCCGCTGTTCTTCGTGGCCCTGGCGTTCCACCACATGCGCTGGTTCGGTGGGTCGTTCGTGGTGGGCGTCGTCCTCGACGTGCTGCGCGTGCGCCTTGGGGTGGGTTGAACCCCGTGGGGCATCGTCAGCCGACCACCCCTTGCAGGTACCACCCCCGCCGCACGCGATCGTAGAACACCCACAGCAGCTCGCCGGGCTCGGTCTGCACGAAGTAGTAGTCGCGCTCGACGGTGCGGACCCACCAGCCTCCGCTGATCCGGTAGGGACCCTCGATCGAGACGATCGGTCCACGAGTCCCCAGCCATGGCTGCTCGCAGTCGGACGCGGTGGATGGCGGGGCCGCGGGCAGCCGCTGGGGGCGGGGCAGCAGGCGTCGCTGCAGGGGCAGGGGGGGCTCGCAGCCGACGTCCACGGCAGCCCCCACCACCTCGGGCCGCGGAAATCCGAGGGTGGCGGTGGGGCTCCACGAAAATCGTGCCTCGGGCAGGTGGGCCTCGCGCAGGTGGGCCCGGGTGACGGCCTCCGGCCCCAGCCACGCGCGCAGCCGTGCCAGCGCGCGCTCGGCTGCGTCGAGATCGCGGCGGGCCTGGGTGCGAAACAGCGCCAGCTGCCCGGACGGGGCCTCCACCCCCTCGAGCTCCAGCTCGAGCGCCTCGACCGGCGCGCGCAGGGTGGCGGCGTCGAGTCGCAGGCGCAGCAGATCGATGACCATGGGCTCGTCGAGCGTGGGGCGGGCGGGCTCGAGTCGCTCGTCGTGGGGCTCTGGATGGTGATCGAGGCGCAGGCGCAGGCGCAGGGCCGACATGGCCTGGCCGCGATCGCACAGCTCGACCATGAGGTCGTGCAGCATGCTCTTGAGCAGGAACAGGAGCCGCGTGCGATCGTCGTCGGGAGGCTCGAGGGACTTGGTGGCGCGGACCGGCTCGACGAGGGGACGAGGCCGCAGCGGAGCCCAGCCGTCGCGGCCGCATGCGTGCAGCGCCGCGGCGGCCTCGCCAAAGCGGGCGCGCAGATCGGCCTCGGGCAGCCGCAGCAGCTCGCCCAGGGTGCCCACCCCCAGGCGGTGCAGGCCGTCGCGGGCCTTGGCGGGCAGGGTCAGCCGATCGAGCGGCACCTTGGCGGCGGCGCTCGTCTCCTGGCCGGGATCGTCGTTGACCCACACGCCGCGTCGCACCCGAGCCAGCGCGTAGCAGCGGAAGCGATGGAACCCCACCACCACGGTGGAGCGCAGGCCCAGCGCTTCGAGCGCCTCGCGGATGCCGTGGCCCCAGTGCTCGAAGCTGGTGAACAGCGGCACCATGCCGCAGGGATCGAGCCAGAACACGCCGGGGGCCCCCTCCACCGCGGCTCGGGGTCGCGGGCCCTTGGTGGAGGCCGACGAGGACGGGGTGGGAGCGTCGAAGACCTCGACGCGGGGCGAGAACGTCGACAGTCGCTGGGCCACGCGCTCGATGGTCTCGTGGATCTCGTGCGGGCTCACGACGCCCGCTCGCACGCGGGCATCGAGGCTCTGGGCGGCGGCAAGGCTCATGCCCGGGCGGATCCGGTGGCGGCGGGCGGCATCGTTGACCCACAGCACCTCGGCCTGGGGTCTGTCGTCGGCGACCACCACCACGGCGTCGTCGGCCCAGCCGGGCTCGCGCCGCAGCAGCAGCTGGAGCGGAAGCTCGGGCACGTCGACGCAGGCGGCCCTGTCCATGGATCCGGCCATCTCGAGAGGGATGCTGAACATACGACCAGTTTGGTCGGGACGCGAGCTGCGCGATCGTCGCAATCGTGGTCGAGGGTGTTCCTCGAGGGTGGTGGGATGGCATCGCGAGGACGCGAGGGGGCGGGGACGACAAAGGCCCTGCGGCCGGCTCTCGATGCCTCATGCTTGAGGCCGCGTGTCGTCCTCTGCCGACGCTCCCGAGCCTGCCCCGCGGCGGCGTAGAGTCGAAAAGCCCTCCTGGTTGCTCGCGTTCGAGCAGCGGCTGACCGAGCGTCTGCTGCGGCGCCCGACGGTGGTGCCCGCGATCAAGCTGGTGGTGGTGGTGCCGCTGCTGCTGCTGGTGCTGCGGCAGATCCAGGTGCTGCCCGCCACGCCCGCGCTGGTGGGGGGGCTGCTGGTGGTGTTCTTCGTGCTCGACTACCTCCACGGGCTGGTGGCGCGCGCTCGGATCGCGCCGAGCCACCTGCATCGCGCGCTCGATGGCCTGACCGATCTGCCGCTCTTGCTGGTGGTGGCGCCCTATGTGGTGGAGCTGCTGCCGTCGCCGCTGCTGGGGGCCAAGATCGGGGTGGAGCTGCTGCTATGGGTGCTCTACGTGGCCGGCCGCGACGCGGCGGGAAGCCGCCTGGGCAACGCGGTCAGCTATGGGGCCGTGATCGCGGTGTTCGGGCTGAGCCAGGGCTGGGCGCCGCGGGTGATCACGCCGCGCACGGCCGAGGCCGCGCTGTGGGCGAGCACCGTGCTCTCGGGGATCGTGGGGCTCTATGCGCTGGGCTTGCTGCAAAAGCGCTTCATCGCCGACGCGCTCTCGGCCGCCAACCTCTTGTGCGGCGGGTTTGCGATCTGGTTCTCCACCCAGCAGCGCTTCGAGATCAGCCTGCTGTTCGTGCTGCTCGGGGCCGCCTTCGACGGCTTCGACGGGGCGGCGGCGCGCCGCTTCGGGGGCACCAAGATCGGCGTGTACTCCGACGACGTGGCCGACGGGGTCAACTACGGGATCTCCCCGGCGGTGGCGCTCTACTGCCTGCTGGGTGGCCTGTCCGGGGCGCTGCTGGGGGTGTTCTACGGCCTGTTCGTGGTCAGCCGCCTGGTGTTCTTCACCCTGATGAAGTCGGCCAGCGACCCCAATTACTTTCGCGGGGTCCCAAGCCCGGTGGGGGGGCTCACCACGATGTCGTCGATCGTGGTGTTCCGGGAGCAGCCGGCGATCGTGGGGCTGATGGTGGGGATCGCCTGTGCGCAGATGGTGGCGTTCTCCACCGACTATCGCCACCTCGGACGCGCGGTGGGAGGCTGGGTCTCGCGGCGCCGTCGCCAGCGTGGAGGACGAGCGCGTCGGCGGGCGCTGTTCGGGGCCACGCTCTACATCCTGGTGCTGCTGCTGGGCATCCGGCTGTTCGCGCTCGAGGCCGCGGTGGGCTTCATCCTGGTGGCCAACCTCGCGTATGGCTTCACGCCGAGCGTGCTGGCCTTCAAGCGAGCGATCGATCTCAGGCGGGAGCTCGCACGGCGGCGCGGAGCGTCGGGGGTGCTCGACGAGCCCCTGACCCCGGTGCCCGACGGCGAGGCGTCGAGCGAGCGGGGAGCGAGCGAGCCCCTGGGCGAGGCCGAGCAGGGGGCACCGTCATGATGCGGCACGGGGCGAGGCTGGGAGCGATGCTCGTGGCGCTCGGGCCTTGGGCGTGTACCTCGGCGGAGCACCACGAGCCCGCGCCGGGGCCGGTGGTGCCGCGGGAGGGCTTCGTGCTGCCCACGCCCGTTGGCGCCCGAGCGCTGCCCGAGTCGTTCTTCGGGGTGGTGGTGGCCGAGGATGGGCTATGGGGGATGTCGGGCCCGGGACGCTCGCTCTCGGTGATCCGAGAGGGACCGTTGCCGCCCATGGATCCGGCCATGGGATTGGGGCGCCCCATGATCGACGAGCTCTACGATGCGGTGGCCGAGCGCTTCGACGGTGCGACGGCCGAGGATCCCCTCGAGGTGATCTGGCTCGTCGATGCGCGGGTGCAGCTGGAGGTGGTCGCGCGGGCCCTGTACACGGTGGGGCGTGCAGGCCCGAGCCGCATGTGGCTGGCCACCGGGTCGATCACGGCACCCACCGTGATCGAGATCGCCATGCCGCCGTTCACGGGGCCGGGCCGAGACACGGCCCCGCCGGACTACGTGGCCGACCTCGAGCTGGTGGTGGTGGGCGATCGCGTGACGGCGGTGGCCCACCCGCGACCGGTCGGCGATCCGCCCGGGCTGGCCGCGCTCGGGGCCGAGCTCGCGCCCGATCCTCGGCCGATCCGGACCCGCGATGGGCAGTGCCAGCGTCCGCTCCATGCCACGCTGCGGGACGTGGGCGAGGCGCTGTGCGAGCTGTCGGGGCCGTATGCGCTGACCGTGGACGTGCCGCTGCGCGGCATGACCCACGGTGAGCTGCTCGAGCGGCTCGCGGCCGATCCTCGACCGCCGCGCTGCGTGGCCGGCCCGCCGCGCCTGTCCGTGTCCGCGGAGCCGGTCGCACTGCGCTGCGAGGGTGCGGTCACGGTGAGCGAGCTTCCGGCCCGCTTCGCGGCCGAGGCCCGGGCGCGCAGCGCCGCGGTCGAGGCCGATCCCGAGTTCGAGTAGCGGTCGGTTCGCTCAGCCCTCGGTCTTCGGATCGACCACCCGACCGAGGAACAGCACGAGCCCGGTCTTGGTGTCGCGCACGAGGTAGAGGAACGGCCGGTCGACCGCGAGCACCGTGGGCTCGCTGGGCATGCCGCCGGCGCGCGCCAGGACGGCGGTGGCGGCCGCGGCCTCGGTGCCCTTCTCGTCCACCGCGATGAAGCCCTTGTGGAAGACCTCCGACAGCTGCAGCTGCTCGCGGGGCGGGGCGATGCCGGTCAGGTCGGCCTCGGCGGTGAACAGGGTGCGGATGCCCAGCTCGCCCAGCACCGGCTGCAGGCGCAGGCTCTCGGCGGGGGCGATGCGGAACTTGGGCAGCGACAGCGCCACGCGCTCGCCGGTCAAGGCGCCCATCCAGCGATCGAGCGTCTCGGGGGTCAGCGCGGCCTCGAGGGCCGCAAGCCCGTCGACGGCCGTGGGCACCACCACCGTCATCGCGAACGCCGGATCGGCATAGGGCAGCTCGATCAAGGACACGCCCTCGCTCGGGAGCCGAGCGATCCGAAAGTGCTCGGTGACCGTCATGGTGGGGACGTCGTGGGGACCACCGGGGGCCGAGAACGGAGCGGGTGCGGTCCGGTGCTCGGGGAACGGGCTCATCCACTGCGACTTGAAGTAGATCGCGTTGACCAGCACCAGCCGCGTGGTGTCGTCGACCGAGCCCGCGGGGAGGAGATCCTGGATCCTCTCGCGCGTCTGCTGCTCCACCCAGCCGTTGATCTCCGCTCGCGACGGCTCGGGCGCGCCGCGGAAGTCCATGGTCTGCAGCGGTGCCGCGAACACGGACTTGGTCCGCTCGAGGAACGGCTCGTGGAATGCGACCTTGGCCTCGCCGAACAGGCGGTTGGCGACGGCCAGCTCCACGCCCTCGGGCGGCGCGGCGTAGGCGGCCAGCATCGTCCCCACGGCCGATTGCACCTCGGCCACCGGGTACGAGCCGAACCCGAGCGCGCGCTCGATCTCGGCGGCCGAGGGTCCCTTGGCGCCCGCGTGGGTCATGCACAGGGCCAGCGCCACCGAGGCCGGCGAGATCACCTGATCGCCCGGGGTGCTCGCGACCTTGCGGTAGAGGTCGAGCCCGAAGGCGTTGAAGCCGGTGGCGATGGCGGTCACGGTCTCGGGGGCGGCGGCGGCGGGTGGCATGGGGGCGGTGGGCTCGGGGGCGGTGGGCTCGGG
>NZ_JAOVZF010000047.1 GCF_026337845.1 Paraliomyxa miuraensis
GGCGCCGACTTGGCCGGCCAGGACTGCATCTCGCAGGGCTTCGCCGGCGGTGGCGTGCTGGCCTGTGATGCGGCGTGTGGATTCGACACGTCGATGTGCATCCCGGGCGGCGGCGCAGGAGCATGCTGCTCGGCCAACGGCACTCCGGGCTGTGAAGACCCGGGCTGCGAGGCGGCCGTGTGTGGGCTGGATCCGTTCTGCTGCAGCAACCAGTGGGATGGGATCTGCGCCGACGAGGCGCTGGTCGAGCCGGCGTGTGCGGGCGTGAGCGACTGCGGCGCTGGTGGCGTGTGTGGCAACGGCGTGGCGGAGGCCGGTGAGGCCTGCGACGGCGCCGAC
>NZ_JAOVZF010000161.1:0-265000 GCF_026337845.1 Paraliomyxa miuraensis
GTCGAGGTCCACAGGGTCACGAAAGAAGGTTTCGTGCTGCTACATGGCAATCCTCCTTCTCCAAGCTTCATGGCGCACTCAGAAGGTTCGCAAGACGCTCCACCTCTCCGATTTCTTCGTTGCCAACGACAATCAGTCGGAAAAGATGCTTGGAGACGAGTTGTGGCGGTTCCTCCAAGCTGTGACTGGCCAAGAGATCGTACGGCCCCACCAGGATGAAAAGGGCATGCAGGCGGCCTGGTCCGCAGCGCTACGGTCTTCGTGTATGTCGCGTCAAGTAGGAGCAGCCATAGTCTCGAAGCAGGGGGAACTACTCTCCGTTGGGACGAACGACCCTCCCTCGCCCAAGGGAGGACTCTACGCCGACGGCGGCGAACCAGACCACCGTTGCTTCAAGTGGCCCAGCGACGACCCTCACTGTCGCAACGATCGAAAGAAGAAGGAGATCTACCAGGAGATCTTCGAGAAGCTCCAGAGCACCAAGATCACCCCGAAGAACATCGACCAGGAGGTCGAGGCCCCCCTTCTCGCTCCTGCTGCGTCGATCGAGGACCTGGTCAAGGCGCTGAAGTCCACCCGCATTCGAGACCTCATCGAATTCTCCCGCGCCATCCATGCGGAGATGGACGCACTCCTTGCCATCGCGAGAGAAGGCACCGCCAAGTCGGAAGGCGCGACCTTGTACTGCACGACCTACCCTTGTCACAGCTGTGCACGACACATCGTCGCAGCGGGGATCAACGAGGTCGTGTACATCGAACCCTACGACAAGAGTCTGGCCAACGAGCTACACAGTGATGCGGTCAGGGACGTTTCGGTCGTGGACCAACCGGTCGATCGCAAGAACGACCCGCGAGTGGTCTTTCGTCTCTTCGGTGGAGTCGCCCCTCGTCGATTCACCGCCCTGTTCGAGAAGCGACGCGACCTCAAGGATGGCGACGGACTGCGAGTCGACCTCGCCCACCGCGTTGCGCATACGGACCCCATCCTCAAGGGAAGCTTCCTGACATTGGAGGATGACGTGGCGGCAAGCGTAGCCGAGGCCCTCGAAGGGGGTAGCCATGCATGACCGGAGAAAGCCCCCCCCCCTGCGGGTCGTGGAGGGAGAAGGCCGAGCCCAGCAAAGCACGAGACGAGGGCAGCTACTCGAGGTGCGGGGGTCGGCGGCCATCTCTCCAAACGGTCAACTGGCGCTGCCGGGATTCCAATCTGGCCGAAACCCGGTCCTCATCTCGGGCTCCCTCGCATCGTTGGCCCTGCGCCCCATTCGGGAGTTCCTCCGGGAACTGCAGGTTCGAAGGATCATCGACATCCGCATTGCTCCATCCTTCTTGCGCCTCGGCCTACCGATGCCTGCGTTCCAGCACATGCTCCAAGAGCTGGGGATCACCTATTCTCACTTCTCGAGCCTGGCCAACCGTTTTGCCGGGCTGTCTTCGCATCCAGAGCTCCTCCGCTCGCGATTCACCCGCTACCTCGAAGATAGAGACAACGAGATCCGCGAGCTCCGAGCGCTCCTCGACGAGGGCCCCGTGCTGTTGATCGGCGCCGATCCCCCAGGGCCGAGCTCGGACCGAGACATCGTGCTTGGCGCCCTAGAGAGGATCGGGCCCCGCTTCGAACTCCAGTATCTTGCTGATCCTTGAGCTGCTCGGTGGCTGGCTCAGGGATCCGCAGCCCCGGCTGCCGAGCCATCGCCCACCGCTCCCTTGCGCTGGTAGAGGTCGACCGCCTTCTCGTGCTCGGCCACCGTCTTGCTGAACTGGTGCGTGCCGTCGTTGCGCGAGACGAAGTAGAGGAAGCGCGACTTCTTGGGGAAGAGCACGGCCTCGAGCGCGTCCTTGCCCGGATTGGCGATCGGCCCCGGCGGGAGCCCCTCGTGGGCGTAGGTGCTGTAGGGATTGTCCTTGTCGCGCAGATGGATCGTCCGAATGCGCCCCTCGAACTTCTTGCAGGCCTCACTCTTGTCGGCAGGCACGACGCAGCCATAGACGATGGTGGGATCGGTCTGCAGCAGCTTGGGCGAGAAGCCGGGGAAGCGCAGGCGGTTGAGGAACACCCCCGCGATGAGCGGCCGCTCGTGCTTGGCCGCCGTCTCCTTCTCGACGATGGACGCGAGGATCACGATCTCGTGATCGCCCCAGCCGAGCTGGCTCTCCAGCTCCTTGGCCTCGACCCGATGGCGCCGACGCAGCTCGGCGAACACCTGGCGATGCCGCTGCACCATGCGAGTGATCACCTCGCGCGGCGAGGCCCCGGCGCGGAACTTGTAGGTATCGGGGAACAGATAGCCCTCGGCCGTGGGCCCGGGGATCTCGAGCTCGGCGAGCAGCTCCGGATCTCGCATCGCCGCCTCGAGCTCGGCCGCGTCGCCCAGGCCTGCTTCGGACAGGAGCGCGGCGACCTCGAGGATGTTCTTGCCCTCGGGAATGGTCGCGCTCAGCTCCTGGCTCCTCTGCTTGCGTGCGAGCTCCTCGAGGATCTGCGCCGGCGTCATGTCGCCACGAAAGTGGTGCGGGCCCGCCGTGGTCTTGCGCGCGGCCCCTTCGTGCAGCACGTAGAGCTTGAAGTAGCCCGCTTCCTCCTCGGCGATCACTCCGTGCTCCACCAGCAACGCGAGCACCTGGGGAAAGGAGGCGCCGCTGGGGATCTCCACCTCGATGATCTCCGCGCTCCCGATCCCGGGGCGATCGGGATAGGCGACCAGCCGCGTATAGGCGCGATGGAGCGCCCAGGCGGCCAGGCCCAGGCTCACGAGCACCACCACGAGCGCCCAGCGCTGGATCCTTCGCGAGCGCCGCGGCTTCCACCACGGGTGCCGCCGACCCCGGGAGGCGGCCGCGCTCACGTGCGTGCCTCCGCGGGGCGCTGTGCATCGAGCCAGCCCTGCAGGATCACCTGGGCCGCGACCGCGTCGATCTTCTCCTTGCGACGCTTGCGAGACACGTCGGCCTCGAGCAACGCCCGCTCGGCCGCAGCCGAGGAGAACCGCTCGTCCCAGGTCACCACCTCCACGCTCGGCCCGGGCAGGCCGTGCAGCCGCTCTCGCAGGGCCTGCGCCAGACGAAGCACCCGGCGGGCCCGGTGCCCCTCGCGTCCGTCGAGCTCGAGCGGCAGGCCCACCACCACCCGCCCCACCTCGCGCGCCTGGATCCGCACCACCAGCTCGCTCACGTCCGCGGCCTCACCGCGCCGAGCCAGGGTCTCCCACGGGCAGGCCACGATTCCGTCGGGGTCGCTGAGCGCCAGCCCGATGGTTCGAGCACCAACGTCGAGGGCAAGGGCCCGCATGGAGCGCGTTGTAGCACGGGCGGGGCTTGGGCATGCTCCGCCTCGGCATGCCGTCGCTCGCACGATCCTTCGACCCGAGGACCCAAGCTTCCCCCGCTTCGAGACCGCATGGGGCCTTCGTGGGCGCGATCGGCCTGCTGATGACGATCTCGGTGGTTGGTTGTCCGTCGCCAGCCCCTCGACCGACGCCGGCCACCGCCGAGCGACCGCCCGCACCCGAGGCCAAGGTCGAGCCCACGCCGGCCGAGCCCGAGCCCCGGCCGCTGGCGCCCCCTCCCCCCGTGGATGCGGGCCCTCCCCTGCCGGCCGCGCTGACCGCCGCGAACTCCCCCATGCAATCCCTGTGGCGCGCGCTCGAGAGCGTGGACGGCGGAGACAGTGACGCACTGGGTCCGATCCTGCGCCCCGACGGTCGGTGGTTTCCTCCGGGGAGCGTCGCCGAGTCGGTGTCGGGGTCCGATCTCCCCCGGGCCATGCTGCCGTGGACGGGCCCGAGCGTGGAGATCGACGTGCGACGGATGATCGACCTCGGTGGGCCGTTCGTGGCGCAGGTCGCCGTGACCGAGCCGCCGAACCGCCACGAGCTCGTGCTGATGGTGATGCCGCGGGGCGACGGAATCGGGGCCATCCACCACCATGGCGATCCTCTCGGACCGATTCGGCTGGGCTCCGATCCATCGGAGCCCATGGACCTCGGGCCCCTGGGCGAGGTGGCGCTCGAGCGCGGCAAGCCCAACCCCGACGCGATCGCCCTCGTCACGGACCTGACCGAAGCGCTCGATGGGCGCAAGGACGACGCGGCCCGGGCGCGGCTGGCCGAGACCGTGGTGCTCCACGACATCATCGCGCGTCGCACCCGGCGAGGCCGCGACGCCTATCTGGCCGGGTTCCAGGCCACCATGGGGGACTCGGGGCACCTGACGATCGCGCGGAGCCACTCGGCGGCGGGCTGGGTCGTGGTCGAAGGCGCAGTCCACGGGCGTGAGCCCAGCGCCGAGAACCCCCAGGAATTCGGTTTCGCCGACGTTCATCGGGTGATCGACGGCGCGATCGCGGAGACCTGGCACTACGTCGATCGGCGAGGTCGCCCCCGCTCCCCGCGGCTCGATCCCTGAATGTCCGTGCACGTTTGCGGCCTTCCGTTCGACCAGTCGAACCGACAGGCACGCACACCGCCCACCCGCTCGGACGAGGCCTCGGTGAGCGCCCCCTCGGATGGCGTTCGCCCAGCCGTCCAACTGCGATAGCATCAGCGCTCCACCCGTGAGCGACGTCCGGTCCAATCCATCCGAGGTCGATGACGAGATGCTGCCGCGCGGGGTGCCCAACCTCAGCGGCACCCTCGTCGACGGACGCTATCAGATCGGCTCCATCCTCGGCGCGGGTGGCATGGGTGCCGTATTCGAAGCCCAGGACACACGACTGAGCCGTCGCGTTGCCCTCAAGGTGCTCAAGCCCACGCTGATGCACCGCGACGACTACGTCGAGCGGTTCAAGCGCGAGGCTCGAACGGCATCCAACATCCGCCACCCCAACGTGGTGGGCATCTTCGACTACGGCAGCATGCCCGACGGCACGGTCTATACCGTCATGGAGCTGCTGGTCGGGGAGGACCTCAGCACTCGCCTCAAGCGCATCGGTCGCATGTCGTGGCCGGCGTCGCGTTGGGTCCTGGTGCAGGTCGTGCGAGCACTCCACGCCGCGCACTCGCAGGGCGTGATCCACCGCGACATCAAGCCCGCCAACTGCTTCCTCATGGGCCCCGAGGGGCAGGAGCTGGTCAAGGTGCTCGACTTCGGCATCGCCAAGCTCGACCAGCTCGAAGAGGGAGACCGCGCGCTGACGGGCACCTCCGAGATCCTCGGCACCCCGAGCTACATGGCGCCCGAGATGGCCCGCGGCATCACGGCCGACGCCCGCTCCGAGGTCTACTCGATCGGCGTCCTCGCCTACCGAATGCTGGGTGGCCAGGTGCCGTTCGACGGCAACAATGCGTTCGACGTGCTGCTGCAGCACGCGACCCAAGCCCCTCCTCCGCTGCAGAGCAAGGCGCCCAATCTTCCGCCGAAGGTGGTCGAGCTCGTCCACCACCTGTTGCAAAAGGATCCGAGCGCTCGCCCGCAGACCATGCAGGACGTGGAGCGTCTGCTGCTCTCGCTCGACGAGAACGGACAGCCGTGCAATCCCGCCACGCAGTCGGTGTACCCGGTCGCGCCATCGGCAAGCTCGTCGACCTCCATGCAGCGCAGCAGCGTGGGCTCGGGGATCCATCCCACGCCTTCCGGCTCGCTGATCCCAGGGCCACCCACCCCGGGGCCCATGCAGCGAGACCTCGCCGCCCCCGGGTTCACCATGCCTCCACCCGGCGGGGGACCAGCCCGCGGGCGCACCCTCGGTCCCCCTCCGAGCCCACCCCCTTCGTTCGGCCGCCCCGCCGCCCCGCCGCCCCGCCCACCCGGCGCGAGCGGGCCGAGCTCGCCAACGCCGAACAAGACCGCACCACCCGAGCCCGGGTTGGGCACGGCCAAGACCGTCTTTGCCCCCGCCCCCGCCTCGCATCGCCCAAGCCCACAACCCTCGGGGGCGCGTCCCGGTCGGCCGGCCGCCTTCAGCAAGCCGGCCGCGCCCAAGCTCGATCGACCCGGGGGAGCCAAGCCGAGCTCCGCCTCGCGCAGGCCCGCGGTGGCGGAGCCCGAGCCCGAAGATCGCACGATGCTCGCCCCGTCGCCGGTTGCGCGACCCAAGGGAGCCGGCACGCCCCTCGATCAGCCGTCGGCCAGGCCCACGCTGCCACCGTCCACCGCGGCTCCGTATCCGCAGGCGGGCGTCGACCGCACCATGATGGTCGACGCCCCGTTTGCGCGACCCAAGCCTCCTTCCGCCGCCACGCCAGCTCCCGCGCCGTCGTATCCGCAGGCAGGCATCGACCGCACCATGATGGTCGATGCTCCGTTCGCGCGACCCAAGCCTCCTTCCGCCGCCACGCCAGCGCCCACGCCCTCACCCGCGCCGTCGTATCCGCAGGCGGGCATCGACCGCACCATGATGGTCGATACTCCGCTCACCCGGCCCAAGGACGACTTCGCCGAGGGGGCCGAGCGCACCATGATCCACCCGCCCGCCGGTGAGGATCTGGCGGAGCGCACCATGATCCATCCCCCATCGGCGGCGATGGGCGGACTCAGCGAGGACGAGCATCGACCCAAGCGCACGCTGATGCTCGACGATCCCTTCGCGGGAGCGGGTACGGATCGCACCATGATCCTCGACTCGGGCAACGATCCGCTCGAGCTCGACGCATCCGACTTGGTGCAGGTCGGCGGCACGCAGGTCGTCGACATCAACGAGGTCACCAAGGCGGCTGCACTCGCGGCCGTCGGCATCCAGGCCCCGCCTGCGGGTCCCCACGGATTCGCGCCGAACCCCGGAGCCGAGGTCCAGCATCCGATGCCGGGCGGGCCCAACAACCTGCTGCATTCCTCTCCGGGGATCGAAGCCTACGAGGAAGAATCCGAGCCGATCGGCAGCGGGCGCTGGGTGATGTTGGCCCTCGTCGGAGCGCTGGTCGCCATCGGTGCGGGTGGCTTGGTCGCGTACATGTTGTTCGCGGGTGACGACACGGAGGAGACGGCCAAGGCCGACGACCCCAAGCCCGAGGAGACCAAGACCGACGAGACGAAGGCCGAGGCCAACGCCGACGCCGACGCCGACGCCGACGATGGCAAGGCCCCGGCTGCGGACGACGGCACCCCGGCCGCCGACGATGGCACCCCCGCGGCCGACGATGGCACCCCCGCAGCCGACGATGGCACTGCGGCCGACGATGGCACCCCGGCCGGCGACGACGGGGCCGAGGCCGGCGACGATGGAGCCGAGGCCGACGACGACGGAGCCGAGGCCGACGACGGAGCCGAAGCCGACGATGGAGCCGAAGCCGACGACGGCACCGAGCCCGATCCCACGCCCAAGCCCAAGCCCAAGTCGACCGAGCCGACCAAGCCCAAGGGTCCTGCCCCCGACGGCACCGTCAAGAAGCGGGTCGCCAAGGCCGCCGCCAAGAAGTGCAGCCCCGGCAAGAAGTACACGGTCTCGTTCATCATCGGACCGGAAGGGACGCTCAAGCTGCCGAGCGTCTCCCCTCGGGACTCCACCGGCGACTGCATCCTCGAGATCGTACGCAAGGCCAAGTTCCGCACCCGCCCCTCCAACACCCGCGACCAACTCACGGTCCCTTGAGCCCACACCCCGGCCAGTCGTCGGCCAATCCGTCGGTAGGCCGCTCCTCCTCGCGCCCCGCGCAGGGTGATGCACGTGGGCGACTGTGCGCCGTCGTGTGCGGTCGCGATGCATCGTCTCTGGTCGAAAACGCGCCAAAGACCCCCTCAGGACGATTGTGGGGGCTTTGTGCAGGTGTTTTCATGGGTCGAGTCCGGTGACGATCCAAAGCCACCCCCTCGAGCTCACGCCCGGTGAAGTGCTCGACGGGAAGTACCGGGTCGAGCGGCTGCTGGGCGTGGGCGGCATGGGGGCCGTCTATGTCGCCGAGCGCATGCCGCTGCAAGACAAGGTCGCCATCAAGTCGATCTTGTCCTCGCAGAACACCGAGGCCAATCGCGTCCGCTTCCTGCGCGAGGCTCGAGCCGCCACCAAGATCCGCCACCCCAACGTGGTGAAGATCTTCGACTTCGGCGAGCCCCCCGGTCGGCCGCCGTACATGGTCATGGAGTACCTCGCGGGGCCGACCTTGGCCGCGGTGATCCGTGACTACGCGCCCATGCCCCTGGCGCGCGCACTGTGGATCTTCTCGGGCCTCTGCGCCGCGGTCGAGGCCGGGCATCGCCGGGGCGTGGTGCACCGCGACCTCAAGCCGGGCAACGTGATCCTCTCGCGAGCCGACGACGGTCGCGAGACGGTCAAGGTCCTCGACTTCGGCCTGGCGAAGGTGCTGATGGAGACCGAGGTCTCGGCGCTCACCAGCCCCGGCACCATGCTCGGAACGTGCAGCTACATGTCGCCCGAGCTCATCGAGGCCAACAACGCCTCGACCGCCAGCGACATCTATGCGCTGGGCGTGATCCTCTACGAGATGATCACCGGGCGCTCGCCGTTCCGCGCCGACAACAACGCCGCCACCATCTGGAGGATCACCAACGGCGACTACGAGCGCCCGGCCGATCTCGTGCCCGATCTTCCGCAAGAGGTCAGCTCGGGGATCGAGGCCGCGCTCGCGCGCGAGCCCGGTGATCGCCCGCGCTCGCCCGAGGAGCTGGCCGCCCGGGTGGGAGCTCCGCTGGCTGCATCCGCATCGGAGCACGACCGCCCCCCGCTCGAGCTGGCGCGCTCCCGCCCGAGCCCCGGGACCGAGATCAGCGGCAGCGACATCCCTCGCCCCGATGGCCCCGCCAGCATGTCGCTCTCCGCTCCGGTGGCGAGCGACGTGACCACGGCCGACGTGAGCGTCAACCTCGACGGAGGCGAGCGCACCAGCGTGGCGCAGGTCCGCGAGGGCCTCGCGTTCTCGGAAGTCTTCGTGGGCCGGGCCAGCGACCTCGATGCGCTGCGCCGCGAGTACCGCATGACGCTCGACGGACGCGGGCGCATCGTGGTCATTCGCGGCGATGCGGGCGTGGGCAAGAGCCGCTTGCTCGAGATGTTCGGCGACTGGGCCCGCAGCCAGGGCGCGTTGGTGCTGCGCGGGCGCTTCTTCGCCTACGAGGGCGATCAGCCCCCGCCCTACGAGACGTTCTCGTGGATGCTGACCGCGCCCCCGTCCCACAGTGCGCCGCGGCGCACCCACCTGGCATCCGGCAGCAACTCGAACCCCGGCATCGATCCGGCGCTCACCCAGGACAAGTGGCGAGCATTCTCGGCGCTCACCCAGGGATTCTCCGATCGCGCGGTGGGGCGACCGCTGGTGCTCACGGTCGACGACCTGCAGTGGGGCACTGCGCTCGACCTCGAGTTCCTCGCCCACCTGCCGCAAGCGATCGACGGCCCGGTGATGGTGGTGGGCACCGGACGCATGGGCGCTCGAAACGAGCACCATGGTGAGCTCGACGCCTGGCTGGCGCGCCTGGGTAGCCAGCGCACGCTCTCGATGCTGCGGCTCGAGGGCTTCGGGATCGGCGAGGTGCGGGCGTGGTTCCAGGCCTGCTTCCCCGGGATTCGCATTCGCCCGCAGGACATCCGACGGCTCCAGCACGCGACCAGCGGAAACCCCTACTACCTCGCCGAGGTGGTGGGACAGCTGGTGCAGGCACGCCGAATCCAACGCAACCCCCATGGGTACTCGTGCAGCCCGCTCGACTCGGTGGCCCTGCCCGACACCGTGTACAGCGTCGTGCAAGCCAAGCTCGAGGGGCTACCCGAGGACCTGCGCTCGGTGCTCGAGACCGCCTGCGTGGTCGGTGAGGAGTTCGGCTTCGAACTGCTCCGTGCCGCCACCGCGATGGAGGAAGACGCGCTCGAGGTCCTGCTCGAGCGTGCGGTCAAGCTGAACCTCTTGAGCGAGGACGTCCGCTCGCCCGCCTCGGACTTCCGCTTCGACACCACCACCCTCCGCAGCGTGCTCTACGACGGCCTGAGCCGACGTCGCCGACGACGCCTGCATCGCACCGTGGTCGACGCGCTGCTGCGGCTCCACGGCGACCAGAAGGCCGATCGCATCTCTCGCGTGCTCTGCTACCACTACCACGCCGTCGAGGACCACGAAGAGACGCTGCGGTGGGGCTTGCGAGCGGCCGAGGACACCCTTGCCCACTACGATCACGACCACGCCGAGCTCAGCCTGCGACGGGCGGCCGAGGCCGCCGAGGCGCTCTCGGTGCTCGGCAAGCCGGTGCCCACGCACAGCACCATCGAGCTCGATCGCCTGACCGGCCTGCTCTACGCCCGCATCGGCCGGCTCGAGGAAGCCGACGCCGTGCTCCAGCGCGCGCTCGAGCTCGCCGACGGCCACCCCGACGACGAGGGCGTGGACGCCCAGCGGCTCGACATCATGCTGAGCCTCGCGGGCTGCCAGCTCAGCCGGGGCCTGCTCGAGGTGAGCATCGATCTCGGCCAGATGGCCATCGAGCTCGCCGAGCTGCTCGGCGATCGCCCACGCGAGCTCGAGGCTCGCCTGCGCACCGCTCGGGCCGCCGCCGCGCACGGCCAGCTCGACAGCGCCGCGCTGTCCGTCGAGCCGATCATCGACAGCGCCGAGGGGCCCGAGCTCGCGCCGATGCGCGTGCTCGCCATGGCCGAGCTCGCCGCGATCCACACTCAACAAGGAGCCCTCGAGCGGGCCCACGATCTCGCCCAGCGAGCGCTGACCCTGGCGGGTGAGTGCCACGACCTCCAGGCCGAGTCGCGGGCCACCAGCGTGCTGGGCGAGGTGCTCCTCGAAGGAGCCGACCTCGAGGGCGCGGCTCGCCACCTCGAGCGAGCACTCGAGCACGCGCGCAGTCTGTCGCTGCGTCGCCGCGAGGGCCACGAGCTGCACCTGCTGGCCGTGTGCTCGCTCCAGCAGGGCAACCTCGACGAAGCCGAGGCCCGCGCTCGCGAGGCGCTCGCGATCTTCCTCGAGATCCACGACCTGGCCTCCGAGGGCGACTGCCGCGTGAGCCTGGGCCGCATCCTGCGAGCCGCCGAGGCCACCGAGGACGCCATCGAGATGCTCGAGACCGGCCGCGAGCTGTGTG
This sequence comes from Paraliomyxa miuraensis, assembly GCF_026337845.1. Taxonomy (GTDB): domain Bacteria; phylum Myxococcota_A; class Polyangia; order Nannocystales; family Nannocystaceae; genus Paraliomyxa; species Paraliomyxa miuraensis. The sequence goes on from NZ_JAOVZF010000161.1 coordinate 10,974, forward strand.
CCACCGTCGGCCGCCGCGTCTACGAGGGTCAGGCCCTGCTCGAGCTGGGACTCATCAGCACCGAGGACGGCAACCTGCCGCAGGCGCGCGAGCAGCTCGAGCGCGCCAGCACCCTGTTCGGGAGCATCGACTCGCTGCACCTTTGGCGCTCCGAGCTGGGCCTCGCCAAGCTCGCCCTCGCCGAGGGCGATCGCCCGCGCGCCGCCACCCATGCGCGGCGGGCCGCGCAGCTGGTCGACATCCAGCGCTCACGCCTGGGCCATGCGCTCGACCACGAGGCGTTCGACCGCTCGGTGTCCGAGCTCCGCGAGACCCTCGACAGCCTCATGAGCTGAGCCGGGCGCCCGCCTGCGAGCACGGCACGCGCACCGGCCGGGCTCGAGCCCGACCGGCGTCGTTGGTGGTGGTGCGAGAGCTACGGGCAGCTCAGGCCGCACTCGCTGGCCACCTCGCCCACGCAGATCCCATCCCACGAATTGCTGCAACAGAACGCATCCACCGCACAGATCGTGGTCACGCACGGGTGGCAGCCGGCCGCGAGCGCAACCCCGGTCTGGCACACGAGGTGGGCACACGCGGGCGAGACGCAGGTGGCCAGCCCGCACACCGACGCCACCTCGTCCACGCAGATCGCATCCCACTGGTTGTTGCAGCAGAACGCATCCACCGCGCACACCTGGGTCACGCACGGATCGCAGCCGTTGACCTGCGGCAGGCCGGGCGACGTGCACAGGCCGAAGGGACAGCCGCAGCCATCGTCGGCCACGCCATCGCAGTCCTCGTCGAGGCCGTTGCCACAGATCTCGGCGCCCGGCCCCATGTTGCCCGAGCAGATCAGCGCACCGCCCGAGCACGACAGCGTGCCAGGGCCGCAGACCCCGGGCTGACCCGTGTTGCAGGCACCGCCGCCCCCCGGGTTGCCGTCGTCGACCACACCGTCGCAGTCGTCGTCTTGGCTGTTGCAGACCTCGCTCGACGGTGCCGTGTCCGGCACGCAGGAGATCACACCACCGCTGCACTGGTTGGTCCCGGCCGAGCACACCCCGGGCATGCCGGTGTTGCACGCCCCTCCACCACCGGGGTTGCCGTCGTCGGCCTCGCCGTTGCAGTCGTCGTCGAGGCCGTTGCAGGTCTCCGGCATGGCCATCATCACCGGGTTGCAGGCGATCGCTCCCCCCTCGCAGGCGGTCACCCCATCGGCACACACCCCGGACATGCCCGTGTTGCAGTCCTCGCCCGCGCCGGGATCACCGTTGTCGGGGACCCCGTCACAGTCGTCGTCGAGGCCGTTGCAGGTCTCGTCCTCGGGCACGCAGCCCGTGTCGGGATCGGGGCCCGTGTCGGGATCGGGACCCGTGTCGGGATCGGGACCCGTGGGGTTTGGACCATCATCGGAGCCGTCGCTGGTCATCACCCCGGTGTCGTTGGAATCGAACGTCGTCACCCCCGTGTCGGCGGTGTCGTTGGTGGTCGAATCCCCTCCGAAGGAGGTGAGGCTGGTGAAGCCACCGGGAGACTCCCCGCTCGCACAACCAAACGAGATCAACATCGCCGCGAACGGCACCCAACGAGCGCGCAGGAGCAAGGCCACGGCGAAATGATAACAGCGATGCGGCGGCCGATGGATGCGGGTTGCCATGGAATGGGCGACAGCGCAGCCTCCGCAAGCCAGCGGCGTCGTTCGGCGCCGAGTCTCGGAGCGAGGCTCACGAGCTCGGGAGCGCCGAGCGCCTGCGAAGCCACCAGGCACAGACGACCGCGATCACGATCTCCGCGCCGAGCCACACCCACTGCAGCCGATCGGGGCTGCCGTCGAGCACGAAGCCCACGGCGCGAGCCAGGCCGATCCCCACCATCAGCCACATCAGCCACGACACCACCCGCTGCGCACGGGTTTGCCGCTGAGCCCAGCCGATGGCGAGCCCCACCCCCAGCAACGCGCCACCCCAGCTGGCCCGCAGGTTGATCATCTCCGAGGACGTCGCAGCCGGGCGGCCGAGGAACTCTCCCACCTCGACCGGCGAGGCGATGGCAGCGATCGCCGCTGCGATCACGATGAGAGCGAACACGAGTCGGAGCCGCACGACCCGGATGATAGCGCGACCGGGCCGCCGGCGTGGGTCCAAGATCCGGCTCGGGGCCCGATGCGCAGACCGATCGCACCGACACCAGCGCGAGCCATGCGGATGTCGAAACGATGGGGACCACCGCGGGGGCTCGGATGTTCCACTCGGCTGGTACCAGAGCCCCCACGAGGCCGAGCACATGGGTCGTGCTATGGTGGCAACGCCTCCATGAGCTTCGCCGTCGGTATCATCGATCAGCAGGTTCGCGGGCTCGCGACGCGCCTCCACGATCGCATGGAGGCACTCCTCGAAAAGAAGGTCGACGAGACCCTCGGTCGGTCGATCGCGTTCGTCGTGCTGTGTGTCAAGGCCGTCCTCGACCTCGATGACGACGACGCCCTGGACCGACTGACCGAGGGCGGCAACGACTTCGGCGTGGATGCCCTCGACGTCTCCGACGTCTCCGAGGGCGAATTCACCGTCACCTTGTTCCAAGGCAAGTACAAGCACGAGAACCTGGATGGCCAGGCTCACTTTCCCGAGGACGGGGTCGCCAAGGCCGTTGCCGCGATTCGGGCCCTGTTCAACCCCCACGCGCCCGTCGATCTCAACCCACGCCTCCTCGCGCACGTCGAGGAAATCCGCTCGCTGATCGTGGACGGCTACATCCCCCGCGTGCGGTTCTTGCTGTGCAACAACGGCCTGCCGTGGCAACGACCCGTGGCCCAGCGAATCATCGACCGCGAGGGCTTCCCCGCCAATCGCGTCCAGTTCGAGCACGTCAACCACGACACCCTGTTCCAGATCCTCCAGTCGACTCAGCCGGTCGACGAGACCATCCAGTTCTCGGGCAAGGCCGTGGTGGAGGACTTCGACTTCAGCCGAGTGTTCCTCGGCAAGGTCACGGTGGGCGAGATCGCTCGTCTCATGCAGACTCACGGCGACCGCCTGCTCGAGCGCAACGTCCGGCGCTACCTCGGCATGCACGGCAACCGGGTCAATCTGGGCATCCGCAGCACGCTCTGCAACGAGGAGGAACGCCCGAGCTTCTTCTTCTACAACAACGGCATCACGCTGATCTGCCGCCAGTTCAGCCACAACGCGCTCCAGCCCGCCGACCACGAGGTGCGAGTCGAGGGTCTACAGATCATCAACGGCGGCCAGACCTGCAAGACCATCCAGGCCACGCTCGCCGAGCTCGGCCCCGATGCGCCCAGGCTCGACGATGCGTTCGTGCTGGTGCGCCTCTACCAGATCACGGGTGACGACTCGAAGTCGTTCGTCCACACCATCACCTACGCCACCAACAGCCAGAACCCCGTCGACCTCAGGGACCTGCGCTCCAACGACCCCATCCAGAAGCAGCTCGAGCTCGCGATGAAGGACCTCGGCTACGAGTACCGGAGGCAACGGAGCGAGTCGGGGACGAGGCCAGGCGATGTCATCACCAGCGGAATCGCGGCCACCGCCGTCCTCTCGGTGTGGCGCCGTCGGCCTCAGCAGGCAAAGTTCATGTCTGGCGAGCACTTTGGGCGGCTCTACGACGAGATCTTCGGCCACGAGCTCAACGCAGCGCAGGCGATCGTGGCGGTGCTGCTGTTCCGAATCGCCGAGTCCAAGCGCAAGCGGCCACCGTGGAGGGCCCCCGACTTCGTCCGCTACGCCTCGCACTTCGCCGCCATGCTGATGGGCAAGCTGCTCCTCCGAGATCTGGGCATTGGGCTCGACCGACTCGATCACCGCAGTTTCGCCCAGGCCAAGGCTCTCATCGACGAGCGTGGCGAGGAGTACTTCCGCCTCGCCACGTTGGTCATCGGCGCGGGGCTGGAGTCCCTCTACGGAAGGATGGACATCGGCTTCCAGCGGCTGTCGTCCCTCTTCCGGCACGGCGAGCTGCTGCTCGTGCTCGACAGGGACGAGGCCATCGATCCCATGGTCCTGAAGGAGCTGCTCGCGAAGGACGCCGCCAAGACCACGAGGACGCACGATCTCGTCGACTCATGACGGCGCTCGCCGAAGCCGGCCTACGCGGTCGCCTCGGCGGGCTTTTCCTTCTTGCCGTGGCACTTCTTGTAGCGCTTGCCCGAGCCACACGGGCAGGGCTCGTTCGGACGGACCTTTGGCACGTCCTTGACGGCCAGGGCGGCCGCGGCCGCCGCCTCGGTCGCCTCTTCGGGCGAGGCCATGGCGGCCGAGGCCGCCGCGGCCTGCAGCTGCTCCATCGCCCGCCGCGCCGCCTCTTGCAGCTTGTCGAGCTGCTGCCCCGCGGCGACCCGCCGCGGCTGCCCCGCCCCCCGCTGGCGAGCGCTCGCGCGGGTGAGCGCGGTCTCGTACTCGGCGCCCTCCTCGGCCTGTCGCCGCTCCTCCTCGGTGAGCCGCAGGGTGACGACCTTGTCGAGCACGGTCTGCTCGATCCCCTCCCACATCTCCTTGAACAGGTTGTAGCCGCGGATCTTGTACTCGTTCTTGGGGTTGCGCGTGGCGTACCCCACCAGGCCAATGCCGGTCCGTAGGTGCTCGATGTTCTTGAGGTGGGCGATCCACTGGCCGTCGATCTCGTCGAGCCACAGGCGCCGGATGTGGAACAGGTAGGTCGTCAGACCGAACTGCTCCTCGCGCTCGAGCAGGAGCGCCTCGAGGGCGTCCCAGCACACGTCGACCAGGTCGTCGAGGTTCTCGGGGACGTCGCGGAGCTCGAGCTCGACGTGGAAGCGCTGCTCGAGCTGCTTCTCGAGCTCGGGAATCTCCCACTCGTCGGGGTGCACGTCGGCCGGGCAGGTTTGCTCGACCACGTGGGCCACCAGCGCGTTGGCCAGGTCGTGCAGGCGCTCGCGCTGCTGGATCAGCGCCCACGCGATCTCGCGCACCGCCAGCTCGAGCAGCTTGCCGTAGTCACCCTTGACCGCGGCGAAGTCGACCATGGAGCCGTAGTGGCGGTAGAGCTCGTGCGTGAGCGCCTCGGCCTCCACGCCACCGCTGGGCCACTTGCCTCCGGCCACGCGCTCGTCGTCGACCGCCTCGGTGCCGGCCTCGGACTTGGCCGCCACCAGCGCAGCACAGTGGGCATCGATGATCGCCTTGACCCGCTCGCGGATCTTCTCCGACAGCGACTCGATGGTGTGCGGCCCCGACTCCTTGGGCGGATCGGGAAGCTTGTGCTGCTGCTCGTCGCGGGCCTGCTCGTCGAGGATCTCGGGGCGGTAGCGGCCCTCGAGGATCTGGCGGCGCAAGAGGTAGATCGCCTTGCGCTGCTCGTTCATCACGTTGTCGTACTCGAACAGGTTCTTGCGCGTGTCGAAGTGCATGGCCTCGACCTTGCTCTGCGCATTCTCGATGGCCCGGTTGACCAGCGGGGCCTCGATGGGCACGTCCTCCTCCATGCCCAGGCGCTCCATCAGGCCGGTGATGCGATCGGCCCCGAAGATGCGCATCAGGTCGTCCTCGAGCGACAAATAGAACTGCGACGAGCCCGGGTCGCCCTGGCGACCGGCGCGGCCGCGCAGCTGGTTGTCGATGCGGCGGCTCTCGTGGCGCTCGGTGCCGATGATGTGCAGACCACCCAGCGCGAGCACATCCTTCTTCTCGTCGTCGCACTGCTTCTTGAGCCCCTGGTGGAGCTTCTCGAATTCCTCGGGCTCCTTGTCGGGGTCGTAGTGCGCCTTGGCCATCATCTCGGCGTTGCCGCCCAGGATGATGTCGGTGCCGCGGCCGGCCATGTTGGTCGACACGGTGACCGCGTGCTTGCGACCGGCCTGCGCCACGATGTAGGCCTCGCGCTCGTGCTGCTTGGCGTTGAGCACGTTGTGCGCGATGCCCTCGCGATCGAGCAGCTGGTGGATGACCTGGCTCTTCTCGACGCTGGTGGTGCCCACGAGGATGGGCTGCCCCTTGGTCGTGCGCTCGCGGATCTCGGCCACGATGGCCTTGAACTTGCCGCGCTCGTTCTTGTAGACCAGATCGTCCTTGTCGTCGCGAATGATGGAGCGGTTGGGGGGGATCACGAGCACGCCGAGCTCGTAGATCTTGTGGAACTCCTCCGCCTCGGTGTCGGCGGTGCCGGTCATGCCCGCGAGCTTGCGGTACATGCGGAAGTAGTTCTGATAGGTGATCGTGGCCAGGGTCTGGCTCTCGGGCTGGATCGGCACGCCCTCCTTGGCCTCGATCGCCTGGTGCAGGCCGTCGCTCCAGCGCCGGCCCTCCATCTTGCGACCGGTGAACTCGTCGACGATGATCACCTCGCCCTTCTCGACGAGGTAGTTGACGTCCTTCTTGTAGAGCGCGTGCGCGCGCAGGGCCTGGTTGACGTGGTGCAGCAGCTCGTTGTTCTCGGGCGCGTAGAGGTTCTTGCAGTCGAGCAGCCGCTCGATGCGGTCCACCCCCGCGTCGGTGAGCTGCACGCTGTGGGCCTTCTCGTCGACCACGTAGTCGAGATCGCGGCGCAGCGAGGGCACGGCCTGGTTGACCGTGATGTAGAGATCGGCCGGCTTGTCGGCCTCGCCGCTGATGATGAGCGGCGTGCGGGCCTCGTCGATCAGGATCGAGTCGACCTCGTCGACGATCGCGAAGTGCAGGTCGCGCTGCACGTACTTCTCGATCGTCTCCTTCATGTTGTCGCGCAGGTAGTCGAACCCGAACTCGTTGTTGGTGCCGTAGGTGATGTCGCAGCGGTAGGAGCGCTGGCGCTCGCCGTGGTAGAGCCCGTGGACGATGGTGCCCACGCTCATCCCGAGGAACTTGTAGATCTGCCCCATCCACTCCGCGTCGCGGCTGGCGAGGTAGTCGTTGACGGTGATGAGGTGGGCGCCCCGACCCGGCAGCGCGTTGAGGTAGAGGGCCGAGGTCGCCGTGAGGGTCTTGCCCTCGCCGGTCCGCATCTCGCAGATCATCCCGCGGTGCATGCCGATGCCGCCGATCATCTGCACGTCGTAGTGGCGCATGCCCAGCGTGCGCTTGCTGGCCTCGCGCACGCTGGCGAACGCCTCGGGGAGCAGGTCGTCGAGCGAGGCCCCGTTGTCGAGCTTGGTGCGGAACTCGGCCGTCTTGCCCCGCAGCTGCTCGTCGCCGAGCTTCTCCAGGGTCGGCTCGAGCCCATTGATGCGCTCGACCAGCGGCCGCAGCTTCTTCATCTGCCGCTGGTGCTTGGTGCCGAAGATCTTCTTGACGATGCTGCCTAGCATGATGGCTCTCTGAGGCCGGCCTGACTCGGGTGCCGCGCGGGTCCGAGGGCCTTGGGGGCGTGCTGCGCCGGGCTCGCGCGGGGTTCCCACCGCGAGCACGACGCGCAAGGGTACGGCCCGGTCCGTGCGCGTGTCCACGCGCCGAGGACGCGGATCCCGACCGTCCGTGCTTGGCCGTCCTTGGCGGTGCAGGGCCTTGCTATAGTGACCGCCCCAGCCGCCCACGACCCGAGCCACGAGCCCGGCCACGCGCCCCGCCCACGAGCCTCACCATGACCGAAGCCGCCGTGATCCTCGAGATCCGCAACGTTCGCCTGGCCGAGCAGGCCACTCTCCAACCCACGAACCTCGGGCCTTCGCCTTCGGGGGCGGATGAAGAAGGCGTGTTCGTCGCGCTCGACGACCCGCCGCCGGTGCGTACGGTGCTCACCGTGATCGAGGGCGAGCAGCGCCGCGCGCTCGAGGTGGTGTGGGTCGTGGAGGTGCCCGAGCGCAACGCGGCCCGTGGCTTCCATGGCCGCTGGGTGGGGGACGAGGTGCGGCAGCGCGCCGCCAAGGTGGGAACCGAGCATCTGGAGGACGGGACGCCGGTCGTGCAGCCGGTCGTGCCCGACAATAGCCTGTCGATGGACGTATCTGACGCCGTGATGGCGATGCCGGCCCCCGTGATGATCCACGACGACGACACCGGCACGGTCGACGAGGGCGAGGACGAAGAGCGTGCAGCCTCCGACGACGAGGGCGGCAGCGACGAGGCGGCCGTCGAGCAGCAAGTGGCCTCCGACGAGGGCGGCAGCGACGACGCGTCCGCCGAGCAGCAGGCCGCCTCCGACGACGAGGGCGGCAGCGACGAGGCGTCCGCCGAGCAGCAGGCCGCCTCCGACGAGGGCGGCAGCGAGACCAGCGAAGGCGACGCGAACGCCGAGGGCGAAGCAGCGGCCGAAGGCGACGCGAGCGACGACGAAGCCTCCGACGAGGCGGGCTCCGACGACGACCCCGACGGCGGCGGTGACGAGCCCGCTGGCGAAGAGGCCGCCGCATCCGACGACCCCGCCGCCTCGGAAGACGGCAAGAAGCGCCGCAGGAAGCGGAGCCGGCGTCGCAAGTGAGCGGCCGTCCCACCGCCCTCCGCTCGGGCGATCGGGTGCACGTGGTCGCGGCGTCGGGCCCGGTCCCGGCCGAGCGCTTCGATCGCGGCCTGCGAGTGCTGCGACGTCACCTCGACGCCGAGCTCGTGCTCGCGCCGAACATCCACGAGCAAGAGGGCTACTTCGCCGGCTCCGATCGCCTGCGCCTGCAGTGCTTGCACGCCGCGCTCGGCGATCCCGATGCCAGGGTGGTGATGACCGCCCGCGGCGGCTACGGGGCCACGCGCCTGCTCAGCGCGCTCGACCCCGAGCTGCTGCGGCGTCACCCCAAGCTGCTGGTCGGCTTCTCCGACATCACGGCGCTCTTGTGCTGGGCCTGGGTCCGCGCAGGCATTCCCTCGATTCACGGCCCCGTGGTGACCCAGCTGTCCACCACCTGCCCCGACGACCTGCAGCGCCTGGTCGACCTGCTGCGAGGGGAGGTGCCGGCGCCCATCGAGGCCACGGAGGGCACCGTGATCCACGGCGGCACGGTGGAGGGCACGCTCGTCGCCGCCAACCTCGAGGTCCTGCGGGCGCTGGTGGGCACGCGCTTCATGCCCTCGCTCGCGGGAGCGGTGCTCGCCATCGAGGAGGTGACCGAGCGCCCCTATCGCATCGATCGTACGCTCACCCACCTGCTGAGCGCCGGGGCCATGCGAGGCATCCGCGGAGTGGTGGTGGGACAGCTCACCGATTGCGAGGAGCCCGAGACCGGCCGCTACGGCCCCACGGCCCACGACGTGGTGGTGGAGCGGCTGGCCACCCTGGGGGTCCCGGTGGTCACCGGCTTTCCCTTTGGCCACGACCCCGAGCGCAACGCGGCGCTGCCGTTCGGGGCCCGCGTGCGCCTGGTCGCCGACGACTGCTCGCTCGAGCTGCTCGAGCCGGTGGCTGGCCCGCCATGAACCCCCCGACCGCCCCGCCAAAGATGGCATGATCCCGCCGTGCCGCCCTGGTCCCTCGTTGCCATCGGCGTGAGCCTGACCGCCGCCCTGCTGGGACTGTGGCTGTGGCGACGGCCCGGCCCCGACGCCCGGCTCGCCGCCGACGCCCACGACCCCTATCGGCGCTGGGTGCAGAACGCATTCTTGTTGGTCACCGGTGACTGCGACTACGCGCACCTGCCCGGCGCGGAGGCGCGGCGGATCCTCGCCCACTGGTGGGACGTGTACGGGCCGCTCGAGCACCGTCGCACGCTGCTGCAGCTCGCGGACGAGGACGGCCGCGACCACGCATGGCCGCTGTTGCGCTACATCCTGGTGTCTCGACTCGGCGTGGCCGCGGGGATGCTCGCCGACGAGGTCAGCTGGAGCGAGATCGTACCGATCGCTCGCCGGCTGCAGGCGGCCCATCCCGGCTGGCGAGCGATGGCGCAGGCCTACGTGCAGGCGCGACGCCAGTGGAAGGAGCTGCCGCTCGACGGCAGCAGCGACGACGACGGCATGATCACGCTCCTCGACAACCTCGCGCGCCTCGACGACACCCGCTGGAAGGAGCTGCCGTGGGACACGGCGCTGACCCCGGCCGAGTCGGAGGATGGTGCCCATGGGTGAGCGCCACGGTCGACGCAAGCGCGGGCGTCGCAAGGGACCGCCCATGCCGCCGCCGCCCCCCGGTCTCGAGGTCGGGCAGGAGGCCGAGGTCGTCATCGACGAGATCGCTCCCAAGGGCGATGGCGTGGGGCCGCTGGGCGACAAGCGAGCCTATGCAGCGCGCACCATTCCCGGTGAGCGCGTGCGGGTACGGATCCGCCGGCATCGCCGGGAGTGGATCGCGGTCGACTTGCTCGAGGTGCTCGAGCCCTCGCCCGACCGCGTGCAGCCACGATGCCCCGTGTTCGAGCACTGCAGCGGCTGCCAGCTCCAGCACGTGGCCTACCCGCGCCAGCTCGAGCTCAAGCGTGCGATCGTGCGCCAGCAGCTCCGCACCCACGGCGGGTTCGAGGACGCCCCGGTGGCCTCGGTGCTCGGCGCCGAGGATCCCTGGCACTACCGCAACCATGGGCGCTTCACCGTCAAGGACGGCCACCTCGGCTTCGTGCGCCACTTTCGACGCGAGTTCCTGCCGGTGCCGCAGTGCCCGATCATGGAGCCGCGGATCAACGAGGTGATGGCCAGGGTCGACGGGCGACTGCACGGCGCCACCCAGTGCAACGTGCGGGTGGGCGGGGTGCCGGGCTCGCTGATGATCCAGCCCCGACTGCCACAGGTGGAGGACGTGGTGGAGAGCGGGCAGTCCTCCCTCGACGAGCAGCTGCTCGGCCATCGCTTTCGTGTGTCGGCGGCCGCGTTCTTCCAGGTCAATCGCAGGCAGGCCGAGCGTCTGGTCGAGCTGGTGCGCGAGCGCGTGAAGCTCTCCATGGCGGCCCATTCCGCATCGTCGCCCGACGGCGCCGAGGGGCCTTCGGGCGGCACCGTGATCGACGCCTACGGCGGCGTGGGCACGTTCGCCGTGCTGCTGTCGGCCCACGTGGGCAAGGTGATCTCCATCGAGGAATCCGGGCCCGCCGTGCAGGACGCCAAGCTCAACGCCGAGGGACTGACCAACGTGGAGCTGGTGCTCGGCAAGACCGAGGAGGTGCTCGCAGGGATCCCCGGACCGGTCGATGCGATCGTGCTCGACCCGCCGCGCAGCGGGTGCCAGCCGCAAGCGCTGGCCGCGGTGATCGAGCACCGGCCGCGGCGGGTCGTCTACGTGTCGTGCGAGCCCGAGACCCTGGCGCGGGACCTGCGGGTGCTGGTCGACGCGGGCTACGAGCTCGTCGAGGTGCAGCCGGTCGACATGTTCCCGCACACGCACCACATCGAGTGCGTGGCCACGCTGCAGCGGCCGTGACCGGGAACGCGGTAGACTCTCGCTCGCTCCCACGATGGACCGCTCCCTCGATCCCCTGGACGCTGCGGTGATCGTCTTCGTCGTCGCCTGCGCCGGCTTCGGGCTGCTCGTGTCGGCGTTGGTTCACTTCGAGGTCGTCGATCGCATCTTGCCGCTGTGGCCGTTGTTCCTGGCCGTGTCCGCGGTTGCCTGGATGACGCTCGATGTCTGGTCGCCGCCGTCGGCCTCCCCGGGACCGCAGGTGATCCGCCTTGTGGCGTTCGTGTGCGTCGAGGCGCTGGCCGCCGCGCCGATGGTCGCCCTCGGATGGGAGCTCGCCGGGCCGGCGACGGTGGTAGGAGCCGCGCTGGCGGCCGGGGCGACATGCGCGGGCTTGGTGGTCTTCGCCCTGCTCAAGCCCACCACGTACCTCGAGCCGATCGACCCCTTGATCGCACTGGGCATCATGGGGCTGGTGGTGGCCACCGTGGGGCTCGGCCTGGGCCTGCCGCTCCGTTTGGTGTGGGCGGTGCCGTTGCTCGGGCTCACCGCAACGATCGCGCTGCGAGAGATCGCGAGCGTTGCCGGCTTCGGACCGGATCAGCACGTCGCAGGCGGGACCCGCCTGTTCGCCTGTGGTGCGGTGCTCTTCGCCCAGCTCCTGCACTACTTCGTCTCGATGGCCCGGGCAGACGACCTGGTGTGGTTGCTCCTCGTGCGTGCGCTGGGCGGAGCCGACGTGGCGGTCTCATGATTGCGCGATTTGCGCATTAGGCCCGATCCGCGCTCAGGACTCGGGTTCGAAGCGCTCGAAGTCGAAGACGTGGATCCGCTCGAGCATCGGTCGCAGGAACACGTCGGCATAGGCGCGGTGCACCGGATCCACCCGGTAGCGCTCGACCGCCTCGACGTCGTCGAGCACGACCTGCAGGCACAGATCCCAGTCTCGTCGCGTGCGCCCATCCGCCGGAGTGCCGATGCGAAGGGCTCGCACGCCCTCGGCCTTGGGCAAGGTGGACGCCGTGGCTGCGGCAACCTGGGCCCGCTGCTCATCGGTGGCGTAGGCCTTCTTGAGCTTGATCAACACGACGCGCTCGATCACGGCGCCATCATCTCATCGCCTCTCCGACGACCGCCAACGCGAGGGGCCGAGCATCGAGCGAAGTGCCGGATCGAGTACGGCGCCATCATCGAGCCATGCAACCATCCTTGACAGCCCCCGGTACGCCGGCTACGGTGGGTTCGGCCTCGGCGACGCGGCCAATGATGAGCAACTGAGTCGACAACCCTCTGACGAGGGCACTTCACCAAGGTCGTCACAGCCGCCGTATTCGGCGTCCTGTCGCGATTTGGGGTATTTGCTCCGAGTAGGGTCATCGACGCGGTCGCGCAATCTTGCATCGCATTCGGCATCGGCATCGGCTGGTGACCGGTCACGTGCGTGATCGCCCTCGTCCACCTCGACGAGGCGACTCGACATCGAGGGCAAGCACCTTCGGACGCGCCAGGGCTTCGGCTCGGCGGTGACGACGAACCCAATTCGTCCCATGGCCAAGGCCGTGCACGAGACGGGACGGGACGCATGCGTCTCGTCCCGCCGCGAGCACGTGCCTCGGCGTGGGCTGCCTCGAGACCGAAAGGACGACGTCATGCCGAATTCCAAGACCACCCTCACCAGCTCCATCACCCCCGAGTCGAACCCGCTGAGCAACGATCAGCTCGATGCCGCGCTGGTCCCTCACGAGGGGCCTCCGCCAACGGCGGCGATCATCGAGTCCCTGCCGTTGACGGGGCTCGCCTCGGCCCGAAGCATCCGCAACGACGCCCCGGGCATCGGACGACCTCGACGGCCGGCGCGAGGGCGCGGGCACGAGCACGGGCGCGGCGTGCCCAACCGAGCCGATCGGAGGTTCAACTCGCGCCACCGCGGCTGAGCAACGGCTGAGCGACGGCCAGCGCACGCCCAAGGCCCTTGGGCGTGCCTGGCCGGCGCTGGCGGACGAGCACATCAGCGAGTGCCCGATGCCCCGTGATCACCCAGGTTCATGGGCCAGTATGGGTCATGGCTCGGCGAGCCTTGCCAACGGCGCCTCGATGGATCCCGAAGCGCAGAAGGGTGAGCTTCGGCCGTGGGTGTGCGATCATCCCGTCCGTGCAGGTCAACGGCACCGTGCTGCGCTCGCGCACGCTGTTCGTCCGCTCCAAGGGTGACGACGCATGGCAGAGGGTGCTGCACGAGCTGCAGCCGGCCACCCGCGAGGCGGCCGAGGCCGGCTTCCTCGAGACCCGCTGGTATCCATTCGATCTGCTCATCGACATCTCCTCGACCGCCGACCGCATGCTGGGCGAGGGTGACATGGCGCTGTGCCGCGAGATGGGGCGGCACTCCTGCGGCATCACCCTGACCACGATCCACCGCTTGCTGCTCAAGTTCGGCAACATCGGACACCTGGTCGATCGCGCGGCCACGGCCTGGCGCACGCAGTTCGACACCGGGGAGATCGTCGTCCACGAGCGCAGCAACGACCTCTACGTGTTCGAGCTGCGCCGCATCCCCACCCCCCATCGGGCGCACTGCTCCGCGATCACGGGGTGGATGGAGCGCGCCGCGGAGCTGTCGGGCGAGGACGAGTTCGAGCTCGAGGAGAAGTGCCGTGCGCTCGGCCACGGCTACTGCATGTGGACGTTCAAGCGCCGGCCGATGGGGCTCGAGATCTAGCCCCGCGAGGAGAAACTCGCACCGGGCTGGCGCGTGGTGGGACGCATGGGCGACGAAGGTCGAGACAACGAACCAAGGCGAATGGCCCCCTCGATGGGCCTGCTCGCGGTGCTGGGCGTGATGACGGCCGCGTGTCCAGCGACCCCCGAGATCGCGGACCCGACGGCATCGAGCACCTCGGAGGGCACGAACACCGACACCGAGGGCAAGCCGGGCTCGGACACGGGAACCTCGACCAGCGCCACCGCGGGCTCGAGCACGGCCGACGGGTCGAGCGGCTCCACCGACGCCTCGGCCACCACCGAGGGCTCGAGCGACACCACCAACGACTCGAGCACGGGCGAGCCCGGCACGGCGGTGCTCGACGGGCGCGCCGAGAAGGGGCCGCTGATCCTCGGCTCGACCGTGGTGGCAAGCCCGCTCGCGCCCGATGGCATGCCCACCGGCGCGGTCTTCTTCGGCATGATCGACGACGATCTGGGGAGCTTCTCGCTCGAGCTGCCGGTGGGTCTCGTGGGCCTGATGAGCGAAGGGTTCTACTTCGACGAGGTCGCGGGCGAGCTGTCGACCGCGCCGCTGAGCCTGCGGGGCACGGCGGTCGTTCCGGTGGGCGGCGGCCCGAGCCGGGTCAACGTGCTCACGCACCTGCGCGATGCACGGGCGCTGGTGCTGATCGAGACGGGCACCGATCCCGAGCTGGCGCTCCTGCAAGCGGCCGACGAGTGCGTGCAGGCGCTCGAGATCGGGGCCAACGTCATTCCGGCCGGCGCCTTCGATGCCATGGGGATCTTCGGCGCGGGCACGCTCGACGACGCCTACCTGCTGGCGGTCTCGGCCACCCTCATCGCCGCCACCAACGGCTCGCCGGCACAGCTGCAGCTGCTGCTCAACACGCTGGCGGCCGACCTGGCCGACGACGGTCTCATCGATCCCGCCCGGCTCCCCGACCTGCGCGCGGGTGAGTCGGCGGTCGAGGCCGCCACGGTGCTGGCCAACCTCGAGGCCCACGCGCTCGACGTGGGCTTTGCCTGGGTGGCCCCGCCGCTCGACGAGGTGCTCGACCGCGACCACGACGACGTGGCCAACGCGCTCGACAACTGCGTGGGCGTGCCCAATCCCTTGCAGGAGGACGGCGACGGCGATGGTGAGGGCGATGCCTGCGAGGATTGCAGCGACCCGGCCCTCCCCGACCCCGACAACGACGGGATTCGCGACCCCTGCGACAACTGCCCCACACTGCGCAACGTCGCGCAGATCGACTCCGATGGCGACGGGGTCGGCAACGTGTGCGATCCGTGCTCGATGACCGCGGGGGTCGCCGGACCGGCGTGCTGCGATCCCCGCGAGCCGGCGCTGTGGTGCATGGAGAACGACCTGGCGATCCAGAACACCAAGTGCGGCATCTTCGGCGGCGGCTTCGGCCCCGGCTTCGTGTGCAACGGCATCTACTTCGGGTCGTCGGGCTACCTCGAGGACTGCCTGTTCACCTGTGCCGCGGGGCCGTGCGTGCCGTCGGGGGTGCTGCCCGTCGATCCGGCCCCCGTCAGCGGCTACGACTGCGGTCCGGGGGACTCGTGCTGCACGAAGGTCTGCACCACGATCCTCGACGACTGCGGAGGCGTGCCCGACGTCCACTGCATCCCGTGGTTCGCGCCCGGCACGGCACCCCCTGGCCTCGACGACCTGGGGATCTGTGTGGACACCGTGGTCGGGCCATGCGCGGGCGCGGGCGCGGTCGCCAGCGCGTGCTCGGGCGCCACGTGGTGAGTGGCGCCCTTCGAGCCCCACCGCCTCCATGGTAGGGTCGTCGCGCATCGGCAGCCTCCATGCGCACCACCCTTCTGCAAGTACTGCTCTCGATCGGCACACCGTGCGCCTGTGCGGCCCCCACCAGCATGGCGCCATCGCCCGAACGAGCACCGCCCTCCCCCACCCCCGACATGCCCACCACCTCCTCGACCCAAAGTGACGGCGCCTGCAACCCCTCCCGCTTCGAACGAAGCGCCGAGGGATTCACGTGGGTCATCGGCGGCGCCTCGCTCCGATTCCGCACCCATGAGAAGGTGGAGGAGCAATACACCTACAACTACCGGCGGCGCACCGCACGGATCGAGTCGATCGACGATCCCACGATCTACCTCGAGAGCAGCCCCTACACCGAGACCGACTGTGGCGCCCCCCCGGACCCGGAAGGCAACGATCTATGGTGCCTGGTCTCCCATGGGCTTTACGGTGCAGAGTCCCTGTTCCCTCTCATCGAGGCCCACCGCCCTTGTGAGTCGGGGCTGGAGCTGCTCGAGGCGTTCGCGCTGCACTCGACCGCCCCCACCGGTTTCCGGGTGGCACTGACCACGTACCCCGGTGCCCTGTACGAAGAGCTGGGGGAGCTGTCGGAGCAGATGGCCGAGCAGGGGCTCGAGGCCGGGCTCATCGAGGCGATCGATGCCCATGCGAAGGCAGCGGAGGACGCCTATCAGGGCTACGACCGCCCGGAGGACAACGCCAAGTGTGCCGCGGCCCTCGCCGAGGCCCGCAAGCTCCTCGCTCCGCACACGCGATTGGAGGCGGCATGGAGGGCCGATCTCGTCGCGATGCGAGCGCTGGCCCGCCTGGAGAAGCGCTATCCCTACACCCTGGTGGGACCCCGCGAGACCTTCTACGACGTCGTCGATTCCCACACGGACCCGTGGATCATGAAGCCGACGCCACCCCCCTGGTCGGGGCCCTGAGAGCCGCTCACTCCACCACGACCTCGTCGCTGAACACGAACGTCGGGGCGCCTGCGCCCGGGTGCCAGTCGGGGATCGTGCCCAGGGTCGGTGCGCGCAGGCGGACGAAGCGGACGCGCCTGGCCTGGCCGGTGACGCGGAGCGAGCTGACGATCACCCGCTCCATCTCGGTGACGGGCACGTCGTGGGTCGCCCGTCCGAACGGTCGCCAGCGCTTGCCATCGCTGGAGACCTCGACCTCGAGGTGGCGCGGCATCCAGATCCACGCGCGCGCATCCTGCAAGAACCCCACCGTCACCGTGCGCACGGTCATGGGCTCGTCGAGCGCGATGGTGGCCTCCACGTCGACGCCCTGCCACCCGAGCCAGCCGCCGGTGCGCCAGTGCTCGGTTCCGCGGCGACCGTCGAGCAGCCCCGCCGCGCCACCGGCCTGGTAGGCGCGATGGGGCGGCACGGCGAGGGTGGCCTCCATCCCGTCGCGCCGGCGATAGAAGCTGGCCGTCACCACCGGACCCTGGCGCTGCCCCTCGAACACCGCCGCGCGCAGCGTGGCGCTCTGTCGCAGCACGATCGGCGTGCCGGGCTCGTAGCGCGGGCTGCTCGGCCCCAGCGGCTCGTCGTCTCGCGCATGGCGGATCTCCTGGCCGTCGCGCTCCTGTCCCGCCTCGATGCGCAGCGTCACCGGCAGCTCGTCCACGAAGCTCTGGCTGGCCGCCTCGACCAGCGGCGCCGGCAAGGCGCGCGCCGGCCCGGCCGACAGCGGCGGATCGGGCTCGATCGCCCCCCACCCCGGGTTGGGCTCGGTACCCATCTCGAGCCGGAGATGCCCGCCGCGCACGATGTCGTCGTGACGCAGCCGCGCCTGCGCATGGGGCTTGCCGTTCAGCGTGGCCGACTGCACGAACATCGCCTCGGACGAGACCCCGGGCGCCTCGATCACGAAGTCGTTGCCGCCCGGAACATACACCGTGACCCGATCGAACAGCGGCGTGCCGATCACGTAGTCGTCGCGCCCGGGCGCCAGCGGATAGAACCCCAGCGCGGACAGCACGTACCATGACGACATCTGCCCGCAGTCGTCGTTGCCCGACAGCCCATCGGGCGCATCGGAGTAGAGCGTGTCGACGATCTGGCGCACCCGCGCCTGGGTCTTGGGCGCCTGCCCCACGTAGGGATAGAGGTAGGCCGCATGGTGGCTGGGCTCGTTGCCCTGCGCGTATTGACCGATGAGCCCGGTGATGTCGACCTGATGCCGACCCACCAGCGCGCTCTCTTCGGTGAAGAGCTGATCGAGCCTCCGCTCGAGCCCCGCCGGTCCCCCGTGCCGCTGCACCAGGCCCCCCACGTCGTGCGGCACGAAGAACCCATACTGCCAGGCGTTGGCCTCGGTGTAGTGCAGGTTGACGTCGCGCGGATCGAAGTCGGGCACCCAGCCGCCGTTGTCGCGGGCACGAAACACCCCGCTGCCGGGGTCGAACAGGTTGCCCCACGACTGCGCGCGCTGCAGGAACCGATCGCGCACGTCGTCGTGACCGAGGTCGTCCGCGAGCATGGCGATGCACCAGTCGTCGTAGGCGTACTCGAGCGTCTTGGACACCGACTCGTGCTCCTGCTCGGCCGGCACGTAGCCCTGCGCGCGGTAGCCCGGCAGCCCCAGGTGCTCGGCGTCGGCCGAGGCGATCGCGGCCCGCAGCGCCTCCTCCGGGTCGAAGCCCCGCAGCCCCTTGGCCCAGGCATCCACGATCACGGGCACCGCGTGGTAGCCGATCATGGTGCCGGTGTAGTTGGCCGCCAGCTCCCACATGACCAGCCGCCCGCCCGTGCGGGCCTGGTCGAGCAGGGTGCGCACGAAGTCGGTCGAGCGTTCCGGCTCGAGGATGGTGAGCAGCGGGTGCGTGGCCCGAAAGGTGTCCCACAGCGAGAACACGGTGTAGACGGTCAGATCCGGTGAGTCGTGGATCTCCTGATCCATGCCGCGGTAGCGGCCATCGACGTCCTCGAACAGGTTGGGCGCGAGCATCGAGTGATAGAGCGCGGTGTAGAACGTGCGCCGCTGCGCCGCAGTGCCGCCCTCCACCTCCACCGCGGCCAGTGCGTCGCGCCACTGCGCGTGAGCGTCGGCAACGTAGGCATCGAAGTCCCAGTGCGGCGCCTCGGCCCGAAGGTTGGCGCGGGCTCCTTCCACGTCCACGCTCGAGATCGCCAGCTTGACCAGCAGCGCGTCGTCGTCGGGCGCGGGCAAGAGCCGCAGCCGCACGTCGGGACCCTCCCAGCGCGGCCCGCTTCCCCCGGGCGCGAGCGCGGCGATGCTCTGCAGCGGTCGCGACAGCTCCATCGCAAAGTACACCCACTGGTCGCGCGCCCACGAGCGCGAGCGCCGAAGCCCCACCAGCTCGGTGGGCGAGACCTGCTCGACCCACGATTCGATCACCTCGTCGCGATGCCGCAGGTCGAGCACCAGCCCCGGCGCCCCCGTGCCCGAGAACGCATAGCGGTGGATGCCCACGCGGGGCGTCGCCGTGAGCGAGACCTCCACCGCGGGCTCGTGCAGCCGGACGCGGTAGAACCCGGGCTTGGCGTCCTCGTCGGCGTGTTCGAAATGCGCGGCGAACGGGTGCTCGGGATCGACGGCGGGTCGCCGCCCACCCTCGGTGGGCATCAGCAGCACGTCGGCGTAGTCGGCGATGCCCGTGCCGGACAGGTGGGTGTGGCTGAAGCCGTGGACGATCGAGTCGTCGTAGTGGTAGCCCGAGCAGCCGTCCCAGCCCGTCAGGCGCGTATCGGGGCCGAGCTGCACCATGCCGAACGGCCGCGTGGCTCCCGGGAACGTGTGCCCGTGGGCTGCGGTGCCGATGAACGGATCGACCTCGGGGGTGGGGTCGAACGCCGGCTCGACCACCACCGGTGCCTTCGGCGGTCCGTCGAGCTCGGCCTCGACGCGGCAGCCGGCCAGCACCAACGGTCCCACGGCGATCCGCACGAGCATCACGGCCGCGCGCGACGGCCCGAGACCCACCGAGCGCGTGATCCTGGTGATCCTGGTGATCCTGGTGATCCTGGTGATCATGGTGATCATGGTGATCATGGTGATCATGCGTCCTCCTCGCCTCCCGAGCGGGCAAACCACCCGATGTATGCGTAGGCCACCACGGTGGCGAGCAAGGCCACGCGATAGCCGAAGGCATCGGCCAGGGCGCCCATGCCCACGGGGATCAGCGCCCCGCCGACGATGGCCATCACCAGCACCCCCGAGCCGCGGCTGGTCTCGTCGCCGAGGCCCTGCACCGCCAGCGAGAAGATGGTGGGGAACATGATCGAGTTGAACAGCCCGACGCCCAGCAACGTGGGCACCGCGATCGTCCCCATCAGGCCCACCGTGAGCAGCACCAGGACGATCGCCAGCGCGCTGCCCGTGGCCAGCACCGCGCGCGGTGAGAAGCGGCGCTGCAAGGCCGCGCCCACGAAGCGCCCGACCATGGCCGATCCCCAGTAGAACGACACCAGGTAGCCCCCGTCGGCCGGCGCCATCCCGGCCACCTCGGGCAGGCCGAAGAACAGCACCAGCATGCTGCCGATCCCCACCTCGGCCCCCACGTAGAGGAAGATCGCCAGCGCGCCCAGGCGCAGCCGACGGTGCCGCCACACGCTGCCGTTCACGGCCACGCGCACCTCGGTGGGTGGGTTCGGCAGCGGCACGCGAGCGAACACCAACGCCAGCACCACCAGCACGGCGGCGATGCCCAGGTAGGGCACCCGCACGCCCTGGGCCCCCTGCCCCTCGAGGATGAGCCACGAGCCCACCACCGGCGCCAGCGTGGTGCCGAGCGAGTTGATCCCCTGGGTGAGGTTCAGGCGGCTGGCCGCCGTACGCGGCGGGCCGAGCAGGGTGACGTAGGGATTGGCCGCCACCTGCAGCACGGTGATGCCCCCGGCCAGCACGAACAGCGCCAGCAGGAACGCGGCGTACGACGTCAGCCACGAGCTGAGCGCAAAGCACAGCGCGCCCGTGGCGGCGACCAGCAGGCCCACCACGATCCCTCCGCGATACCCCACCCGCGCCACCAGCCACCCCGCGGGCATGCCCACCACGAAGTAGGCCCCGAAGAACGACATCTGCACCAGCATCGCCGTGGCGGCGTCGAGCGAGAACAGGCCCTTGAGGTGCGGAACGAGGATGTCGCCGAGCACGGTGACGAAGCCCCACATGAAGAACAGCAGGGCAAGCAGTGCCAGCGCCGAGCGGTGATCGTCGTGAGGGTCCGAGGACACGCGGAGGCGGAGGATAGCGGACGGCGACGAATCCTACTGCTACCCTGGCGGCACCGCCCATGCGCGCCCACCAGGCCAGCCGCACCGCCGTCAAGATCAGCCGCCTCGTGCTCTACGTGGCCGACGACCCGCGCCGCGCCGCGCTGCTGCCCATGGGAGCGGCGGAGGCCACCGAGGCGCTGCTGCGCGCAGCGGGGCTCTTGCAGGACTGGCACCTGCGCGTGTACCGGTCGCAGCAATTCCGCTCGATGCTCGCGTGGACCGAGCGCAAGCTCTTGCCGGGCCAGACCACCCATGTGGCGCTCCGCAAGCGGGTGCTCCACGACGAGACCCGGGCCGGGCTCGAGGCCGGCGCCTCGCAGGTGCTGATCGTGGGTGCCGGCTTCGACACGCTGGCGCTGCGCCTGGCCCGGGCTCATCCAGGGGTGCGCTTCGTGGAGATCGACCACCCGGCGACGCAGTCGCTCAAGCGTCATGCGCTCGACCAGCTCGATCCTCCGCCCAACCTGCGCCTGTACCCGGCCGACCTGGGGCTCACCTCGCTCCCGGACGTGCTCGACCAGCTCGAGTGGGATCGCAGCGCTCGCGGGGTGGCGGTGGCCGAGGGCGTGCTGATGTACCTGGGCGAGCACGAGGTGGCCGACTTCATGCGCGGCCTGGGCGAGGCGCTGGGCTCGGGCAGCCGCATGCTGGGCACGTACGTGGTGCCCGACGAGCGCGGGCGCCCCCAGCTCGGGCGCCTGGGATGGTTGAGCCGTGCGTCGCTCGAGGCGATGGGCGAGCCCTTGCGCTGGTCCCCCACCCCCGAGGCGCTGGGCGCCTTGCTGCACGATGCGGGGTTCTCGATGCGCGACGCTCCGGGCCGCGTGGATCTGCGGCTGCGCTACCTGGTGCCCGCTGGGCTCGATGATCTACCGCTGGCCACGGTCGAGCGGGTGTTCATCGCCGATCGGGACTGAGCTGGTTCTCACGTCACGGATGCTTCGCGAGCCACTGCTCGATCCGACCCAGCTCACCGACCGCGTCGTGCCCGGCCCCGACCGCGTCCTCGTGCGGTGCGTCACCCACGCGGCTTTGGCCCAACCGGGCTAGCAGACGGGGGTGTTGCCCGGTGCAGCCGCGGGAACCGACGCGCCGATCGTCTCTGTTGTACCATTCCCCGGGGGCTGTGTCCGGCTCCATTGAGGTAAGACCATGCAGCACGGCTACATTTCGGGAATCCTGGTCTTGGTGTTGTTCTCGTTGTTCTCTTGCGTTCAGACCGAGACCACCGACGACGGACCTTCCTCCGAGACAAACGCATCGGCAACGAGCACGGCGGATTCGTCCTCGGCCTCGGCCGAGGATTCGACTGGGAGCAACGTACCGGCGGAGCAACTACTGTGCGAGCGCGCCGACGAGTGCAACCTGATGGCAATGGGCATCAGCGTGCAGGACTGCGTTGACCTCCAGACGATGTGTACGGATGGCCTGCTCACTTCCCAGAAAACGGACTGGGAAAATCTTCTGGGGGACTGCCTCGACCTGGCTAACTGTATGAACTACTCGAATTGCGTGCTCGAACTTCCCGATTGCCCTCCACGGGATGCGTTTGGGACGGACACGGCATCTTGCGAGGCGAACTGCGATTACTGTTGGATCGGAACCGAGGAAGAGAATATGTGTCCCGCTGAGTGGAACGGCGGCGGGGATGGCTGCGATTGCGGTTGCCAATTTGTCGACGTCGATTGCTGAAGAGTGAGGCACGCAATCTCATGGGCAAAGCTTGCAACGAATCGCCAACCGCACTCGACCAACTCTGTGCACTGCTTGCATGAAATTGCCTGGCGCCCTGGGAGTCGTCCATGCTTGTCCTTTCCATCGATGCCGACTTTTTCGTTGAACCCATCGCCACGGATATGTTGATGGATTCAGTCGACCGTCTTGCTGAGGCCGAATACGACGTCGACAGCGAGGGGGATGTTGCGGCCTTCTTCGAGGAGCGATGTGCTCTTGATGCGCGCAAACCTGTTCCCGGCGTATTCATTCGCCACCACGACCAGGCATTTGACGTTATCAAGGCCCTCGCACAACAGCACGGACCCGTCCGACTGATGCATGTCGATGCTCACGCTGACCTAGGGTCGGGCGATACGGGATATGTGTACTTGCTCTCAGACTGGCTCCAACGGCCGCATCCGCGTCCTGATCCCGAGAACGAGCACAACCGGATGAATCTGGGGAATTGGCTGGCGTTTGCCGCTGCCGGAGGCTTCATAGAAGCGATCGAGTTCGTGCCACGTCATTTCCCGCCGCCAGAGTCAGACCTTTTTCAATACTACATCGGTCCCACGCCCGAGACCTCCTCAGCTCTAACCTTCCGGCCGCTCACAAGGGAAGAAATCCTCTATAAAATTCCCGTCGGGCATGCGCGGGCGTGGGAATTTTTTGAGACTAAGCCAGTGCTGCAAGCAACTCCTTGGCACGTAGTGGCAAGAGACAGTTTCGCCATTGCTACTCCTCCCGATTTCGTCATTGTCTGCCAATCTCCGCAGTTTACCCCGGCGTCGGCTGACCTTGTTCTTGACCTTCTTCGTCGGTACGTGTGCCAGATTGATCTCGGTATCCCACTGACGCCGCCGCTTGTCTAGAAGCCTTGCCGTGGTAGGATTCACTCATGGTCACCATCCGAGTAATCCGAACCTCGCACCAGACTGAGGACGAGCGAGTCCCAATTTTGATTGAGCTGTCCCGCGTCCCATGCATTGGCGAAGAGATCAACTCGAACGGCGCAACGAAAAACGGAGAAGACATTTTTCCTGGGTTTTTTGTTGTTGAACGTGTGACCCATATGTGGGACCCATATGTGGGACCCATATGTGGGACCCATATGTGGGACCCATATGTGTGATAAGGATGTTCAGGCAAGAGTGGTTGTAAGCCAAATGCCAGACTAGAAGCGTCGAGGCACAAACCATCCCCGATACTTGGGCCAATGGACGACTCGGTTTCATTGCGCTTGTCCAACACATCGGGCCTGCGGCGCTCGACGCGGCGCGTCCCGTCATAGCCGGAGCCAGCGCGGCGAGAATCGACAGCGCCCCCAAGTGCGTGAGCGCTCCACCGGGGGAGCAGGCCCCCAGGGGCGCACACGGGTTCACCCAACCGTGGAGCGAGGGAGCAGGGCTCGATCCCTACCGGACCCCCAGCGGCGCCCCTGGCTCGCCCATTGCGTCGGGTGGGCGTTGCATTGCGATGCGACGCCTCGGGGGGCCGAGTCGCGAGGGTCGGTTGCGCGCGTCCAGCCGAGCAAAATTTGGCCCGAACGGTGTCGATTAGTGTCGACTGGCGTCGACCGTCAACCAACGAGCAACCCCGCGGGATCCCAAGTGTTTCGTCCAAAAGCCGCGTGATGACGCGTGGTTGGGATCCGCAGGGCTGTATTTCGTAGAGCGACGCGCAGAAGCTGAACTGGTCGCTGCGTGCGTCTGCCGGCCGCCCCACCATCTGCTCGTGGGGCATGTACGCCGGCGTGCCCAGCACCGAGCCGGTCCGGGTGATCGACTCGCTCGACGTCAGGACCGCCTGCCGCCTGCCGTGGTCGGGCTCGAGCTCGTTGGTCACCGTGTCCTCGAGCTCGTGCTCCTGCTCGTCCTGCCGCGCCAAGCCGAAGTCGAGCACCCGTGCCCTCCCCTTGTCGTCGACGATCGCGTTGCCCGGCTTGAAGTCGCGGTGGACCAACCCCTGCTCGTGCGCGGCGGCCAGCCCTGCGCCCAGCTGCACGTAGAGCCGCAAGCACGCGCGCCAGTCGGGGCGAGGGCGCTGCTCGGCCCATGCTCGCGCGGTCTTGCCCTCGACCAGCTCCATCGCCACGAAGGTGTGCCCGTCGAGCTCGCCGACCTCGTACACCTGCACCACATTCGGGTGCGAGAGCCTGGCCAACGCCTGTGCCTCTCGTCTGAGCCGGATGGTGTGGTGCTCGTCGAGCCCACGCTGCAGCACCTTGAGGGCCACCTGCCGGTCGAGCTGCCGGTCGTAGGCGCGCAGCACCACGCCCATGCCACCCGCACCGAGCGTACCGAGCACCACGTAGCGGCCCAGTGTCAGCTCGCCGGCGGATCGCTGGAACCGCAGCTCGAACTCCCGAGCGAGCGCCTCACCCCGTACCGAGTCGACATCACCATCCCCCTCGTCGTTCGTCCGGTTGGTTTTCCGCATGCGCGGATCATCACACCGATGACCCGGGAAGGTTCTGGGCACGAGGCGTGGCCAGGTGCTCGGCGAGCAGGTCGAAGACCACGCGGATCCGCCGAGCGGTTCGCAGCTCGCGGTGGGTGACCAGCCAAACCGGAAACCGCACGGGGGCCAGCGCCTCGAGCACCCGCACCACCCCCGGCGTCAGCCGAGCCACGTCGTCCATCATCGCGCCGATGCCGAGTCCCTGGCGCACCAGCTCCCAGGCAGTCACGGAATTCTCCGAGTACAGCGGAAAGTGGTCCGTCGTCAGCGGGAGGCCGTGGCCGCGGAGGTACTCGAGGAAGCGATCGGACCGGTCGCTGCCGATGAAGTCGTGCGCCATGGCCTCGTCGGCGGTGTGGGGGTGGCCGTGCTCGGCCACCCAGGCCTCGGACGCGTAGAAGCTGGCGGTGGCCTCGCGGATCAGCCGCGCGATCAGATCGGGCTCCGAGGGGCTCACGTGGCGAATCGCGATGTCGGCCTCGCGGCGGCGAAGATCGCTGAGGGCATTGGACGAGACCACCTCAACGACGATGCGCGGCGCGGCCCGCCGAATGTGGTGGATGACGCGCGGCAGGAGGTAGGCCGCCACGGCGTCGCTCGCCGAGATCGACACCAAGCCCTCGACCGCCTGCGAACGCCCGGTTGCGGCCAGGGCCAGCTCCTCGGCCGCACTGCCCATGATGCGCGCGTGCTCGAGCAGGTCCAGACCCGTGGAGGTGAGCACCATGGCCTTGCCGACGCGCTCGAACAGGGTGACCCCCAGCCGCTGCTCGACCGCCGCCACCTGGCGGCTCAGGGTCGGCTGGGTCAGGCCCAGCTTGCGGGCGGCGGCCGAGAGCGACCCCGCCTCGGCCGTCTCGAGGAAGGCGCGTAGCTGATTCCAGTCGAGACGATCCATACGCAGATGCATGAGCAGGCTACGAATTATCGCATTTCCCCTTGCATCCTGCATGGGTAGGCTACAGAGCCTCCCCCCAGCAGCCTCGACCATGACCACCGGCACCCTTCACACCAGCGCTCCTTCTTCCTCCATGGCCGTGGCGACCGACGGTCCCACGGCGAAGAAGGCCCGCTTCTGGGACAAGATCGCCCGCAAGTACGCCACCGACCCCATCGCGGACATGGCGGGCTACGAGGTGAGCCTCGATCGCACGCGGACGCTGCTCGCCCCCACGCACCGGGTGCTCGAGCTCGGTTGCGGCACGGGCACCACCGCCCTGCACCTCGCGCCCAGTGCCGGCCGCTTCGTGGCCACGGACGTGTCCCCGGAGATGATCGCCATCGCCCGCGAGAAGCTCGCCGCCGCCCCGCAGCCCAACCTCGAGTTCGAGGTCGCCGACGCCGATGCCCCGGCGTTCGGTCAGGGCTGCTACGACGTGGTGCTGGCCTTCAACCTCTTGCACCTGGTCGCGGACCTCGACGCGGCGCTGTCCTCGGCCCTGCATGCCCTCGTGCCCGGGGGGCTGTTCATCTCCAAGACGCCCTGCCTCTCCGAGATGAACCCGCTGATCCCCGTGCTGGTCTTGCCGGTGATGCGCCTGGTCGGCAAGGCGCCGCCCGTGCTGTGCCTGCGGGAGCTCGATCTACGCGCCGCCTTCGAGCGACACGGCATGGACGTCGTCGCGGTCGAGCGCCATGGCACCAAGGGCAAGGACGTCCGCCCCTTCATCGTGGCGCGCAAGCGCGGTCCTGCGGACGGCTGAGCGGCTCACGAGCTCTCGGGCGGCTTCGGCCCGATCACTCGAGCGCAGCCTCGAGCGCTCGCCGGGCCGCGAGCGCCGAGGCAAAGCGCTCGTCGGGCGCCTTGGCGAGCAGCGTGGACACTACCGCATCGAGGTCCGCATTGCCGTACTGCCCCAACGAAGGGATCGGGGCGGACAGGTGCATCCTCCACACCTTGGCGACCTCGTCGCCGTCGAACGGCACCCGCCCCGTCAGCATCTCGTAGAGCATGATGCCAAGGGCGTAGAGATCGGTCCGCCCATCGACCTCGGTGCCGAGGATCTGCTCCGGCGGCATGTACCTCGGCGTGCCGAACACGATGCCCCGGGTCGTCAGGCGCGTGCACTCCTTTGGGCCCAGCACGTTCTGCACGAGCTTGACCAGCCCGAAGTCGATGAGCTTGACCAGCCATCGTCCGTGCTGGTCCCGGGTCAGCAGCACGTTCTCGGGCTTCAGATCGCGGTGCACCATCCCGAACTGATGGGCATGATGCAGCGCGCTGAGGATCTGCGTGGCGATCGCGACCACCTCGTGCGCCGGCATCGGGCCGCGCTCGAGCACGTCGGCCAGGGGCGGGCCGTCGACCAGCTCCAGCACGAAGCACAGCTCGCCGGTCGAGCACGCCCCCACCGCCCACAGCGCCGCGATGTGAGGGTGCGAGAGCAAGGCGTGCGCGGACGCTTCGCGTTCGAAGCGTGCGATCAGCTCGGGCGTGGTGGCGATGTCGGCATGCAGCCGCTTGATCGCCACCTCGACGCCGTCCTGGTCGACGGCTCGGTACACGACGCCCATCCCTCCCTCGCCGATGACGTCGGTGAGGGTGTAGCGATCGAGCACGGTGTCGCCGACGTTCATCCGACTACTGCGTCCACACCAGGAACGCCGCGTAGGCCAGCCCCGCGAGCAACACCACCACCAGCAAGAAGCTCCAGCGCGGCAGCGGATCGACCGGTGCATGGGCGGCGGTGGGCCGAGCCCGCGCGCCATGACGGGAGGCCGCGGTCCCCGAGGTCGTACGCGCGCCCGGGGGCACCCGCTCGTGCGAGCCCGTCGCCGGCCGTGCGCCCGGGGGCACCCGCTCGTGCGAGCCCGTCGCCGTTCGTGCGCCCGGCGGCACTCGCTCGTGCGAGCCCGTCGCCGTCCGTGCGCCCGGCGGCACTCGCTCGTATGAGCCCGTCGCCGTGCGCGACTGCGAGGCCCGCGAGTCCCGGCCGTCGGCCCCGACCTTGCGCTTGCGACCCTTGGCGGGCTCGGCGGAGGGCTGCTGCTTGGTCCACGCCACGGTATCGACCACGAAGCGAGGCCCCGTGGGCGCCGACTCGCGCTCGAGCTCCTCGAGGTCGATCCGCGGCGCCGAACCGCTGTCGCTGTCGGGAGTGTCTCGGTTGTCGCGACCCCAGGCATCGCGGCCCGCTCGCTCGCGCTCGCGCAGCTCGTCGAGATCGATCCGCGGCACCGACCCCGTCGACGGCCCGTCGCGTCGCGCGCGCTCGCGATCGCGCAGCTCGTCGAGATCGATCCGCGGCGCCGACCCCGTCGATGGCCCGTCGCGTCGCGCGCGCTCGCGCTCGCGTCGAGCCTGCTCCTTGACCCGTCGCGCCTCCTCTTGCGCCCGCCGCGCCTCCTCCTGCGCCTTGCGGGCCTCTTCTTGCACCCGCCGCGCCTCTTCTTCCTGCTGGGCCCGGATCCGTGCGGCCTCTTCCTGCGCCTTGCGAGCCTCTTCTTGCGCTCGCCGCGCTTCCTCTTGCGCCTTGCGGGCCTGCGCCTGCGCCTTGCGGATCTCCTCCTGCACGCGCTGGGCTTCCTCCTCTTGCTTCGCGCGCAGGCGGGCGGCCTCTTCCTGCGCCCGACGGGCTTGCTCCTGCGCACGGGCCCGGCTGGTGTCCTCGCGGGCCCGCGGCGGGACTCCCATCCCCGACCAGGTTCCTCCCGATCGGGACTCGGCGTCCTCGGCGTCGGCGCCGGCCAGCGGCTCCCACGGCTTGCGCGCGCGCGACGGCGAGGGCGGCGAGGGCTCCTCCTCCGTGGGCTCCTCGATCGAGAGATCGTCGTCGTCGTCCACCAGATCCAGCTCGAAGTCATCCGGGGCGCTGGCCGCAGGCACCGCAGGCCCGCGAGACGGGCCGCGGCGCTTGGCCCCCCCACTCGCGGGTGGATCGCTGGCCTCGGCCACGGCCCACAGCTGAGTGCGCCGATCTTCGTCGGTGGTCTCGCCACCGGCGACCTCGTGGGGCACCACGCCCATCCACAGGAGCGCCTTGTCGATCCGCTCGAGCACCTCGTCCATCGACGACGGGCGATCGGCCGGGTTGCCCTCGATGCAATCGGACACCAGGCCCAGCAAGACCTCGGGCGCATCGAAGGCCTTGGTGCGGATGGTGGGCGTGCTCCGCCTGGCCTTGCCCCGCGGCGGCTCGGGCGGCTCGGGCGGCGCGAACGGATGCTCGCCCGCGAGCATCTCGTACATGATCACGCCCAGCGCGAACACGTCCATCGACGGCTGTGGGGGGCGCTGGCGGAGCTGCTCGGGCGCACGGTAGCGGCGCCGCTCCTGCGCATCGACGGCGCGCCCGCTCTGGTCCTTGACGCGGCGGACCGGCGCCCCCACGTCACCCACTGCGGTGAATTCGACCAGCTTGACCCGCTCCGCGTCCTCCGGTCCGATGAGCATGATGTTGTTGGGCCGCAGATCGCGATGGATCACCCCGGCCATGTGCATCGCGCGGAGCGCCCGCCCGATCTGGCGCGCGATCCGACACACCCGCTCGGGCGACATGCGATCGATCTCGGCGAGCGCCTTGGCCAGGGTGCGCCCGACCAGCAGCTCGAGCGCCACGAACTCGCGTCCATCCTCGATCGTGCCGTGATCGAGCAACCGCACCACGTTCGGATGATCGATGCGCCGCAGCAGCTCCACCTCGCGCCGAAACCGACTCACCTCGGTCTCGTCCCCCGCGAGCTGGGGCCGCAGCAGCTTGAACGCGATGGCGTCACGAGACCCCGTCGGCTTGGCCCGGTACACGATCGAGGACTCGGAGTGCGCGATCTCGTGCAGCAGCACGTACTGACCGCCACAGACCTCGGTGAGCGGCGTGATGTCCGATCCCCAGGGCGGTGACGATCGCGGGATCTCGTCCCGGTGGTCGCTCTCGCCGGTCAAGAGCACCTACTCCTTGCCGGGCTCGACATGGAGATGCGACACGGCTGGGCGTGAACCACGACGCTCATCTCGGGGGGGCGGCGCGCCGCACGGAAGGACACCGTGAACCGGGAGGCTGGTGAAGGGCTCCTCCGACGCGTTAGCGCCTTATAACAGAGTGATCGCAGGGTGAGAGCCGGCCAACGTCAACGGTCGTTTTGGTGGTGGCGCTGGGCCCGATGGGACGGACCGAACCGCGTCGATCACAGTTCTGAGCCGTGATCCCCAGGATCCGAGCTGAATTTCGACTGCGGCGGGTGCGTGGTTGCGCATGTCACGGACCCGCCGGGTCGCGAAGAACCATTCGCCGCCCCCTGCGGAGATCACCTCGGGTGGGGGCCCGGCGGGCTCATCGGGGATCGCGTGGTAGCGTAGCCACGCCGTGGCCAGGCCCCCCCGCAGCAAGACGGCTCCTCGG
This sequence comes from Paraliomyxa miuraensis, assembly GCF_026337845.1. Classification (GTDB taxonomy): domain Bacteria; phylum Myxococcota_A; class Polyangia; order Nannocystales; family Nannocystaceae; genus Paraliomyxa; species Paraliomyxa miuraensis. Next base: position 41,435 of record NZ_JAOVZF010000161.1, read on the forward strand.
CTCCCGCCCCGGGAGGCGCCCTCGGCGGGGGCGGATGGAAGGGTACCGGGGCATCACCGGGGCCGGTCTCGAACCTCCCCGGCCCTGTCGCCTCGACCCCCCGGGCAGGAGCTCCCTCGCGCCCCCGATGGCGGCACTCATCATTCGCCGCTCGCACCGGGCTCGGGTCCGCACCCGCTCGTTCCGCAGATGCCGATCAATCGGCCGCAGCATCGATCCGGGGTGATGGACGCCATCACCAGCCCGCACCCGGCCCTGCCTCCCACCGAGCCCCCGCCCATGCCCGGCTCGCCGAGCGAGTCGACCGTGGGCGCCGCCATCGTCGACCCCAACGCTCGCCCCGGCACGTCCCCGAGCTTGCCGCCCCCCGGACCGCCCATGCCGCGGGTGAGCACGCAGCCCAATCAACTGCGCACCCTGCCCAGCGTGGTGCCGTTCCGCGCCCCCGTGCGCGGCGACATGATCCGCAACGCCGACAACGGCGTGTACTTCATGGGCGAGTACATCGGCGGTGGCTCCTATGGCGACGTGTACGAGTGCACCGACGAGTGGGCCAACCCGCTGGTGGCCAAGGTGCTCAAGCCGGCCATGTCGTTCGAAGAGGTCCGGCGCCAGTGGGAGAGCGAGGTCAACAACCTCAGCCGCATGCGGCACCCCAACATCACCTACATCTACGATGCATTCTTCTACGACAACGCGTTCTACATCATCGTGGAGAAGTGCCTCTACAGCCTCGATCGCGTGCTGCCGCGGATCGACGAGTCGTGGCTGCCCCACATCGCGCGTGATCTCCTGCAGGCGCTGTCGTTCATCCACCGCCACGGCCACGTGCACAAGGACGTGCATCCCGGCAACGTGTTCGTGAGCCTGACCAGCGACGTGATGGATGCCGAGCACGGCCCGCGGGTGTCGTTCAAGCTCGGCGATCTCGGCATCACCCGCGTGGAGACCGACATCCGCATCGTGGGCACGATCATGGCCCCGTGGATGCTGCCCCCCGAGGCCCTCGTCCCCGCCACGTTCGGCACCGTGGGGCGCCCCACCGACGTCTATCACGCGGCGCTGCTGTTGCTGTCGGTGCTGCGCCGCGAGGTCCCGAGCTTCACCGAGATGGAGATCGTCTCGGGGGTGCCCCAGCAGGTCGCCCAGAGCCTGCACACGCCCTATGCCTCGGCGCTGGCCAACGCCCTGCGGCCCCGGGTCATGCACCGCACCCAGACGCCGCTCGAGTTCTGGCGCGAGATCCAGGCGGCGCTTCAGTACGTGGGGCTCTAGTCCCGCCGGCGGCGCACGAGCATCGCGAGCACCAGCAACGCCCAGGCAAAATCCGACTCACCGGGCGCTCGAGCCGCGCAGGCACAGCCGCGATCGACCAGTTCATCGTCGAGCCCGGCGCCGTCGTCCGAGCCGCTCTCGTCTGCGGTGCCTCCGGACCAGTCGTCTCCGGTGTCGAGCGGCTGGGGGGGCGGCGGCTGGGGTGGGGGCGGCTGCGGCGGCGGTGGCTCCGGCGGCGGTTCCGGGGGCGGTGGTTCGGGCGGAGGCTCCGGAGGTGGACCCTCGAAGGGCGGTCCGCACAGCTCCCCCGGTCCGCTGAGCAGCTGGTTCACGCAGCCGTCCTGCCAGGTGCCCGAGGTCGTGGAAGGATCCCACGGGGCCATCGGCATCGCGTCGCAGCGCGAATCGGGGTTCCAGGTGCCGTTGGCGTCGTGGCAGGGCGTGAGGTCGAGACCGGTCTGCTGCTCGAGCCACGGCATCACGTGGGCAAACGTGGAATAGACCGTGCCGTAGCCGCACCAGTTGATGTCGTTGGGTGGCGTGTCGGGGTGGATCCGCGAGGCCGCCCCGATCACGCGCCACGTGCCATCGGGCATGCCCACCACCGCCGGACCGCCCGAGTCGCCCGGGCAGCCGCCGGCATCGTCGCCCAGCAGGCGGGCCGCGTCGTCGATCACCGCCTCGAGCACCTGCGGCGCCCAGCGCTTGGGGCCGTTGCCGCTGACCTCCTCCCAGCCGTCGGGGCCGAGGATCGCCACGTCGGCGCCGAACCCGACGATGAACACCTCGGCGCCGGGCACCATGGCCTCCCACTCGCAGCCCATGAGCGGGGGAACCACGTCGAGGTCGACCGCCTGCGAGAGCACGCAGTAGCCCACGTCGAAGCCGTCCGGATTGCCGTCGTGCCACTCGGGGTGGATGCCACAGAAGGCCGGGGCGACGTCGGCCACGGGCTCGAAGCCGTCCTCACCGAACCCGATGGAGGTGGGATCGCCAGGGCCGAAGGCGGGATCGATGCAGTGGGCTGCCAGCAGCACCACCTGTGGGTGCACCAGGGTGCCCGTGCAGAACGGGAACCCATCGATCCGCAGTGCCACCGCGGTGGCCCAGCCGCACGTCTCGACCTCCTCGCCACCCGCAACCGACTGGGGCTCGACGCTCGCGGCGACGCCAGGAGCCCCCATCGCGAGGGATGGCGCGACCACCGACGTCAAGAGCAATCCCAACGCCAGCCCGGCACGCACGATGTCCACGGTACGAGAGGAGGGCCGCTGCGTCAAACCGGTTGGGCTCACTTTGGGGTCCGCCCTAGAGGTATTCGGGCCATCACGACGATCGGACGCACGATCCGCACCCGCGCAGGATGAGGGTTTCGCGCCCGAGCACCGCCGTCCCTGGCCAACGCGCGGTACATTCGATGCGCCTTGGCCATCAAGACCATCGAGATCCCCCGCGGGGGACAGCTCACCCACCGTCGCCTGGGCCGGGTGAAGCTGCGCGTGCGCAGCGGCCCCGATCGCGGCCGGGAGATCGAGGTCCCGCGCACCACGATCACCGGAGGCCGCAGCGAGGTCAACGACCTGGTGCTCACCGACGGCTCGGTCAGCACCACCCACTTCGAGCTGGTGCTGCGCGATGGTGGGGTGCTGCTGCGCGATCGCGACAGCACCAACGGAACCTGGATCGGCAACGCCCGCGTGGTCGAAGCCTGGATCGACGTGGGCGCCGTGTTCTCGCCCGGCCAGCACACCGAGGTCGAGCTGCTGTCCGCCGAGGAGGTCGATGTCCCGATCTCCCCACATGATCGCTTCGAGGAGATGTACGGAGCGAGCTCGGGCATGCGCGAGGTATTCAGCGTACTCGAGCGAGCCGCCAACGCCTCACTCGACGTGCTGCTCGCCGGCGAGACCGGCACCGGCAAGGAGCTGGCCGCGCGAGCCCTGCACGGCCGGTCCCCCCGCGCCAAGGGTCCGTTCGTGGTGCTCGACTGCGCCGCCCTGCCGCGTGAGCTCGCCGAGGCCACCATCCTCGGCTACAAGAAGGGAGCGTTCACCGGGGCGCACGAGGACAACGCCGGGTGCTTCGAGGAAGCCCACGGGGGCACCTTGTTCATGGACGAGATCGGCGAGCTCCCGCTCGAGCTCCAGCCCAAGCTGCTGCGGGTGCTCGACCGCCGCGAGGTGCAGCGCATCGGCGAGGTCAAGCCGCGGCCGGTCGACGTGCGGCTGGTGGCGGCCACGCACCGCGATCTGCGACAGATGGTGGGTGAGGGAAAGTTTCGCGCCGACCTCTACTACCGCCTGGACGAGCTCACGGTGACCCTGCCCGCGCTGCGAGAGCGCGGCAGCGACATGCTGCTGCTGGCCGACCGCTTCTTGCAGGGATTCGCCCGCGACCGCGGCGTGGCGCTGTCGTTCTCCGACGAAGCCTACCAGGCGCTTCGCGCCCACCCCTGGCCCGGCAACGTGCGCGAGCTGAAGAAGGTGATCAAGCGCGCCGCCATGCTGTGCCCGGGCTCCACCGTGCGGCGCGACGACCTGGTCCTCGGCGGCGCCGTGGCCAATGACGCGCTCGACGAGTCGATCTACCGCCTACCGCTCGACGAGGCCCGCACGGAATTCGAGCGCGAGTACTTCAAGCGGCTGCTCGAGCGCACGCGCGGCAACGTGAGCGAAGCAGCCCGTCAGACCGGATACACGCGGCAGGGGCTGCGAGATCTGCTCAAGCGCATCGGCCTGAGCTAGCTCCAGGGCTTCGACGGCGGCTCCTCCAGCGCCTGCAGCACCCCGGCTTCGGCATCGAGGCGCACGCGCTGACCGGTTGCGAATCGCTCGGTCGCGCGATCGAGATCGACGACCGCGGGCAGCCCCAGCTCGCGAGCGACCACCGCCCCGTGCGACAGGGTGCCGCCGATCTCCGTGGCCAGCCCGCCCGCGATGCTGAAGTAGGGAGTCCAGCCCGCGTCGGTGAACGGAACGATCAAGATCTCCCCGGGCCGCAGCGCTCCCGCGTCGGCCGGCGTTCGAGCCACGCGCGCCAGGCCCTCGACCACGCCCCCGCTCACCGGGGTCCCCCGCACCTGCTGCATCCCGGCGGGGATCGGCGGCAGCGGAAGCGGCTCGGGCCTGGTCCGGCTGACCATGGGCATGCGCAGCGCTCGCTGACGACCGAGGGCGTGGCGTCGCCGGGTGGCGAGCCGGGCCATCGCACCGCCGTGGGTCGAGGGATCGCGGGCGAGCGCCACCAGCTCGTCGCGGGTCAAGAAGTAGACGAGGTCGGCCTCGGGCAGCCCCCCCTGCTCGATGAGCCGCTGGCCCAGACGCACGCAGCACGCCTTGGTGAGCCGGGCGACCCGCACCAGCAGCGACTTGCCGCGCTCGCGCTGACGGATTGCATCGTGAACCCGGGGCAGGAGCCACCGAACCCCGCGCCGGGCCCCGCGCGAGATCGCCAGGGCGTCCACGTCGACCGGCCGTGGGCGAGCGCGGTGGCCATCGCTCGACAGCGAGGCCCGCAGCACCGCCAGCAACGGGGTGGGATCCTGCGACCAGTCGCGCTCGCGCAGCTCGAGCTCGCCCACGCAGCGGTGGCCATGGCGCTCGATGAACGCACGCCAGCGCTCACCGGCCAGGCCGCTGCCGGGCTGCTCGAGCCAGGCCAGCAGCGCCGGGTCGTCCGCACCGCCCTCGGGGTCGCGCACGCGGGCCGTGGCCTCGGGGCTCTCGCGCAGGGCATCGACCAGGGTCTCCACGGCGGCTCCGATGTCGGCGCTCTCGACCCCGCCGATCCCCTGGAGGAGCGCCGCGAACGACGAGCCTCGATCGGAGGGCAGCGACTCGTCCCCGGCCAGCACTCGCTGGAGCACCCCCGCGAGCATCCCCGACCAGGTCGAGGCGATCATGTGCGCCTCGCAGGTCTCGACGCCATAGTCGACCAGCTCGTGTAGGCGCGCGATCAGGGCCTCGGTGTCGTCGGGCAGCGGCGCGTGGAACCTCGGCAGGGCCGCCTCGACCTCGGTGACCTCGGCCTTGGCCCGCCGCAGCAGCGGAAAGGCCCGCGCGGCGGTGCGCAGCCGCGTCCAGGTGCTTCGCGTGGGGTAGCCCTCGAGCTCGTCGAACACCCGACCTCCCAGGCTGCGATCGGCGTCTTCCTTGTTCGCCCCGGCGACCTTGGCCACGAACAAATAGGGAGCACGCATGCTCATCAGCAGGTGACCCGAAACGACGACGAAGCAGCGCCCACGCGCGTCGACCTCGTCGAACACCCCCATGCGCTCGTAGACTCGCGAGAACCCGCCGTCGATCATCTCCACCACGGTGGTGGCGGTGAGCGGCGTGATCGCCCCGGGCAGGATCTCGCCCACGTTGTAGCGGGTGAACCCCGGCGTCGGCACGTCGAGCGCGGTGTCGAGCTCGTCCAGCGGCGTGGGCCCCGACTCGGTGATCGGCCGTGCCTGCAGCCAGTAGAGGCCCTCGGCGTGATCGATGGCCCACTCCATGTCGAGCGGCTCGCCGCCCAGCTCGGCCCGGGCCACCCTGGCCTGCGCCACCATGGCCGTGAGCTCGGCGTCGTGGAGCACTGGCTGGTCGCCGACGAGCTCGCGCTCGAGCACCGTGCCGTCGTTCGGATCGACCACGTAGCGATCGGGCCGCTTGCGACCCGAGACCAGCGCCTCGCCGAGACCCTCGACCGCCTCGATGTGCCAGCGCGAGTCGTCGCCGCGCACCGGGTCGAGCGTGAACAGCACCCCGGCACAGCGAGCCCCGACCATGCGCTGGACCACCACCGACATGCGCGCGTCGCTGGCCCCTCCCGCGTAGGCCCGCACCCGCTCGTCGTGCACCGACGCCAGGCAACGAAGCACGGCCGCGCGCAGGGCCGTCTCGCCCTCCACGTCGAGCACCGACTCGTAGACCCCGGCGTAGGAGTGAACCGTGCCGTCCTCGAACGCGCCCGAGGACCGCACCGCAACCTTGCCCGCTCCGAGGGCGGCGTACGCCTGGCCCAGGTCGGGCGGGAGTGCGTCGGCGCGGGCATCCACGATCACGAAGCCCTCGGGCACCCGCAGACCGGCCGCGATCAAGCGGGCGAGGCCACGGGCCTTGCCTCCGCACGCAGGGTCGGTGGCGCGATCGAGGGGAACGAGCGAGGACATGGGGCTCGGCGGGCGCAGCGGAGATGTCGGTCGAAGCGGCCCGCCGGGCCCGTCTACGCACGTCGAGGGCGCAGAGCGGCGGGCATCCCGAACGCAGCATACCAGCGATTGGCCCAGCGATTGGCCCACGGATGCCCCCGTGAGCTGGCATGCTCGGTGCATTCAACGCCGGACGCGATGGCCCTCGTCGATTCCCTCCTCAAGCTGATGTCCGCCCAGGGGGCGGACGTGCTGGTGATCCCCTCGACCGAGCCTCCGTGGCTCGAGCGGCGCGGCGAGCCGCGTCCGCTGTCCATGCCCGCGCTGGGCCGCGACATGGTGGACGTGATGATCGAGGATCTCCTCGATGCGCCCGCGCGCGAGCAGCTGGCCGCCGGACAGCCCGTGGAGACCGTCTACGAGGCCGAGGATGGTCATGGCTACGCGGTCCTGGCAGAGCCTCGCAGCGATGGACCGCGATTGACACTTCGTCGCGCCGGAGCCGAGCTCGCGGCCCCTTCGTCCGCTCCGATGCCGGCCGAGCCCGGGCCACCGGCCTTTCCCGCGGCCCCGTCCGATCCCGAGCCCCCGCTCGAGGCCCCCGCGAGCAGCTCGATCCCGCCGGCCGCCAACCATCCCCCGTCTCAGGCCCCCGTGGTGTTCACCAGCGGAGCCGGTACCCCGCTCGAGCCGCTACGCAGCGAGCCGTTGCTCGACCCCGGCCCGCTCGGACCGGTGCTCGTGCAGGCGAGCCAGGAACGGGCGTCGGACATCTTGCTCTCGCAAGGCAGCAACGCCCGGCTGCGCGTCGCGGGAGAGATCACCGAGCTCGCCGGTCTGCCGATCGACGAGCCCATGATCCGTGGGCTCGTGCACCCCGTGCTGGGGCCGCGAGCCCAGCACGAGCTGAACCATGCGGGCAGCACCGATCTCGCCCTGCGCATACGCATCGAGGGCCAAGTGCAGCGCTACCGCGCCAACCTGTTCTTGCAGCAGAGCGGCCTGGCCCTCGCGCTTCGGCCGGTGCGCGCCGATCCGCCCACGCTCGACGTGCTGAACCTCCCGGCCGAGCTCGCCACGCTCGCCACGCTGGACAGCGGCCTGGTGCTGATGACCGGCACGGCCGGCTCGGGCAAGTCCACCACCCTGGTCGCGCTCATCGAGCACATCAACCGCACCGCGCCCAAGCACGTGATCACGCTCGAGGATCCCATCGAGTACGAGTACCGGCACCGCCGCGCGCTGGTCCACCAGCGCCAGCTCGGCGTGCACGTCAGCTCGTTCAGCGAGGGCCTGCGCGCGGCGCTGCGCGAGAGCCCCGATGTGATCCTCGTGGGCGAGATGCGAGACCACGCCACCGTGGCCGCTGCACTCACCGCGGCCGAGACCGGGCACCTGGTGCTGAGCACCCTGCATGCCGCCGATGCCACGATGGCCCTCGATCGCATCATCGACTCGTTCCCCGAGCATCAGCAGGCGCAGATCCGCTTCCAGCTCTCGGGGGTGCTGCGGGCGATCGTCACCCAGCGCCTGCTGCCCTCGCGGGTGCTGCCCCAGCGGGTGCCGGCGGTGGAGCTCTTGCGGGTCAACACCGCGGTGGCCACCAAGATCCGCGAGGGTCGCGGGCATCAGATCCTCAGCGAGATCCAAAAGGGCCGCGGCGACGGCATGCTCTCGTTCGAGGTGACCCTGGCCGCGCTCGTTCGCCGCGGCTTGCTGGCGACCGAGGCGGCCATGGCCCACAGCAGCAACCCGGCGCTGATGGCCGAGCACCTGCGCGGGCGTGGCTGACGATTCCTACGACCAGACGCAGGCGATTCCGAACGCACAGAGCATTCCCGGCGGGCAGAGCAGGCCGCCCGCACAGGACAGGACGCACTCGTTGGCTCCGTCGCCGGTGGCGTCGGTGCACTGCGCGACCGCCGTGCCGCCGGGCGGCGTGAGCGGGCAATCGGCCAGGGCCGTGCAGGACGCAGCGCATGCCCCCTGGGCGGGGTTCAAGGGGTTGAACACGCACTGCTCCTGGGGCAGGCACGCCACCCCCGGCGGATTGTTGATGCAGTCGCCGTAGCCGATGCTCTGGCACGACGACGTATCGAAGCCCGAGCAGTCGCCCAGGCAGCCGAGCGTTCCGCCGTCGAAGCCCTGCGAGAGGCAATCCTGCCCGGCGAGGTCGGCACCGTCGCAGACCTCGCCGGCACCGATGACGCCGTCGCCACAGGCACCCGGCGCGGGGCAGGAGCCGCCCACGCCCTGGCACGCCGGCTCGATGAGGGCCTCGTCGGCGCAGATGCCATCCCACTGGGTGTCGCAGCAGAACGGATCGATCGCGCACACGGCCGCGGTGCAGGCTGCATCGTCACACCCGGGGGTCCCGTTGTCCGCACAGCAATCGCCGCCGAAGTCGGCGCACCCGCTGGTGTCGAAGCCCGAGCAATTGCCCAGGCAGCCGAGCATGCCGGTGTCGAAGCCCTGGCTGATGCAGTCCTCGCCCGCGAGGTCGGCACCGTCGCAGACCTCGAGACCCTGGGCCACGTCATCGCCACAGACCGGCGCGGAGCAGGAGCCGCCCACGCCCTGGCACGCCGGCTCGGCGATGGCCTCACCCGCACAGACGCCATCCCACTGGTTGCTGCAGCAGAACGGATCGATCGCACACACGGCCGCGGTGCAGGCCAGGTCGTCGCACCCGGGGGTCGGATGGGCCGCACAGCAGTCGCCCGTGAAGTCGATGCAGCCCGTGGTGTCGAAGGCGCTGCAGTCGGCCTGGCAGGCCAGGGTACCGAGGTCGAAGCCCTGCGTCGCACAGGACTCACCCGCCAGATCCAGGCCGTCGCAGGTCTCGACCGGGCTGTTGATCGTGCCGTCGCCACAGTTGTCGCAGACGGCCGGGCACTCGACGAACGCCTCGTCGCCACAGATCGCGTCCCACTGATTGCTGCAGCAGAACGGGTCGAGCGCACACACGGCCGCGGTACAGGCCACGTCATCGCAGCCGGGGGTTCCGTTGGCCGCACAGCAGTCGCCGGCGAAGTTCGCACAGCCGCTGGTGTCGAAGGCCGAGCAATCGCCCAGGCAGCCGAGCGTACCCACGTCGAAGCCCTGGCCGACGCAGTCCTGCCCCGCGAGGTCGGTGCCGTCGCACACCTCGGTCCCCTCGATCGCATCGTTGCCGCACATGAACGCCACGCAGCTCGAGGTGTCGTAGCCCGTGCAGTCGTCCAGACAGCCGAGCGTGCCGGCGTCGAAGCCCTGGCCGATGCAGTCCTGACCCGCCAGATCGGTGCCGTCGCACACCTCGGCCCCCTCGATCGCATCGTTGCCGCACATGAACGTCACGCAGCCCGACGTGTCGTAGCCCGTGCAATCGCCCATGCAGCCCAGCGTACCGGCGTCGAAGCCCTGGCTGATGCAGTCCTCGCCCGCCAGATCGGTGCCGTCGCACACCTCGGCCGCCTCGATCGCATCGTTGCCGCAGTTCATCATGATGCAGCCCGAGGTATCGAAGGTGCAGTCGGGGTTGCAGGCGATCATGCCGGCGTCGAAGCCCTGGCTGATGCAATCCTCGCCCGCGAGGTCCGAGCCGTCGCACGCCTCGGCGCCCTCGACCACGTCGTTGCCACAGACCTCGCCCGGACCGGTGGTCGCGTCGGTGGTCGAGGCATCGGTGTCGCTCGTGGAGGCAGTGCCATCGGTCGCGGTCGAGTCCGGACCCGTGGTCATCGGCGTGTCGGTGTCGCCGGTGGTTCCGGAATCCCCGGTGCCGTCCTGCACCGCGGTGGTCCCCGTCGTGGTCGGGCCGTTCGTATCGGAGTCGGTCTGGGTGCCGCTCCCGCTCTCACTGTCCGAGTTGCTGGTTCCGATCGCGATGTCGTCGCTCGGGCACCCGGTCAAGAGAGCCAACGAGGTGCAAAGCGCTACCGCGCCCCATGAAGAGCTACGCAAGGTCATGGCAGGTCCCCCTCGCCCCGCCGGTCGCCCGCGCGGAGCCAAGCGATTCTATCGCGCATGGCGCCGGAAGCGGGGTTCGATCCGCGCCCCGAACGCCCATCTGGCGCGCGATCATCGCGGGAATTTTTGCCAACCCACCCCCGGTGGCTGCGGATAGGTGCCTCTGCAACCGCGGCTGACTCGCTCCGAGCGGCCATCTCCGCCACCTCCGAGGGCTTCACCCATGCGACCGACTGCCTCCCTGCTCCCCATCTCCGCCGCGCTCCTTGCGCTCACCGCGACCACCCCGGCCCTGGCCGGCGAGGGCGACGGGACCACCGTGGTCTCGGAGTCCGTCGAGGACGGACCGGTGAAGGTGGTGGTAGAGACCGACGCCGATGGCGACACCACCAAGACCACCGTGATCGAGGAGGCCGACGGCGAGGCCGTGGTGAAGGTCGTCGAGAAGGTCGAGGACGGGCAGACCAAGAAGGTCGTGAAGATCACCGACGGCGACCAGGCGGTGGTGATCGTGGAGAGCTCGGACGACGACGACGACGACGAGATCGTCGAGGAGGAGATCGTCGAGCATCACCATCATCATCGCCATCGCGACATCAAGTGGCTCGGCCTGCACGGAGGCCTGGTCTTCAACCCCGGCGGCAGCAACGGGCGGGTCTCCAGCGGCGACGGGCGGCTGCGTCAGAACCAGTTCAAGGCGTGCGCCGATCCGGCGGGGCAGACCGCGTGCGGCTACGTCAAGGGGCTCGACCTCAAGGTCCAGATGTTCGAGACCGACAGCGCGTGGCGCTACCCCCACTTCATCGGCTACTTCCGCACCGGCTTCGAGCAGGGGCGGGTGGTGTTCGAGCCGGGAGAAGGGGGCATCGGCCCGGGCCAGGCCACCCGCCTCGACTACACCTCGGTGCCACTGTTCCTCGGCGGCAGCCTGTACCTGTTCGACGAGTTCCCCGTGCGCCCCTACGCGGGCCTGGGCTTCGGGTTCGACGTGCTCCGCCTCGACTACCGCCGCGCCGAGGCGGCCCGCACCGTCGACGCCAGCGCGCGGATCGGCTTCGAGCTGCACGCCGGCCTCGAGGTCCGCATCAGCAACTACATCTCGCTCAACGCCGAGGTGATGCAGCTGTGGAGCGCGCGTCGCAAGATGCCCAGCCTGCCCGACTACAGCAACACGGGGCTGTCGGTGCTCGCGGGAGTCACGGTGGGGATTCCGGTGCGGCTCGACCGGCGCAACGAAGACCACGACGAGCACCACCACACGGTCAAGAAGGTCCGGCGCGTGAAGGACTAGGCTCGAGAGCCCCCGCTGGGATTCATGGGCTCGGAGCCGAGCGCCAACGACGGCTACTTCGCCGCCCGGCCTCGAGCCCGCTTCGAATCGCAGGGCGACCTTCGCACGAGCACGCGCCGCAGCTTCGTCGAGACGTCCGGTGGCACGTCCCCTTCGGAGAGGATTCGCCGGGCCTCGCGCTTGGCGTCCTCGAGCTTGCCGGCCCGAGCGAGCGAGGTGACGACGGCCACGGAGGCCCGGAGGGTGGCCTCGCCGCCCGCTGAGCCACGATCGGTGCCCTGGCGCTCCGCATCCGAACCGTCTCGACCACCCCGCTCGGCGTAGAGCCGGGCCAGGTTGTCGCGCGTCGAAGCGCGCTCGGTGAGGCCCGGGATCTCGGACCTCAGGATCTCGACCAACGTCGTCAGCTGCATCTCGGATCGAGTACCGCTCGAGTGGCTGGTGCGCCACGTCGGCTGCGTACGGGTCGATCGGAGATTCCTTCGTGATTCCGGGTGATCGAGACCGGAGATCTCGCGCAAAGTGAACGAGCAGATCCCGGGATCTCGCGCAAAGTGAACGAGCAGATCCCGGGATCTCACCGTGGGAGCATCCACGTGCAGACCCGCGTGCTCGGGGCGCTTCTACTCTTGGACACCCAGGTAGGGCGGCGACGCCCGCCACAGCTCCAGCATCGGCATCAGGCCGGTCGCCAGCAGGGGCAGCTGTGGAACGAGCGCGAGGGAGGCCACCACCTGGAGCGCCCGTGCGGTGTCCATGGCTCGCTGCACGTCCGGCTCGAGCACGCGCAGGCTCCGACGCGCCGCCTCGGCATCGTACGTCGCGGCGGCCGCGGGACCGAACAGCGCGAGATCCCACTCCGGGGGGCCGAGCGTGACGTCTTCGAAGTCGGCGTACCGGATCCCCGAGGTCGCGTGGATCAGGTTGTACGAGGGGGCGTCGCCGTGGATCGGCTGCACGGTGCCGCGGGGGAATGCTGCCGCGAACGACTCGCTCGAGGTCAGCACGGGCTCGAGTGCAGCCCACTCGCGCCGAGCCCGATCGAGATCGGCGGCCGCAATCAGCTCGGGATGATCGGCGAGGAAGGCGAGGCCGGGCGGAACCGTGGCGTGGACCGGCCACAAGAACGGCAGCTCGCCCGGGTACTCGCGCATCGTAGCGTGCAGTGCCGCAGCCAAGCCGGCGCTCGCAACGTAGTCTGGGGTGACGGTCGCATCGATCTCGACGAGCGTCCAAAAGGTCATCGAGAACCCCTCGTGCACCACTGGCTGGACCGGCACCAGCGGGCTGGGCACGACGACGGGCTCACCACGTGCCGCGAGCCACTCGACGATCCCGAGCTCTCTGCGCTGACGGGCGATCAGCTCCGCGCGCTCGAGCCCCGGCGGCAAGACGACGGGAATGCGGGCGACCAGCGGTGCAGGTGACAGGTGAACGACCACTGAGAACGCGTCGTGTAGAACTCGTGGCTCGATCACCGTGATCCCGAGCTCGCGCGCCACCGCAGCCGCGGCCTCGACGGCTCGGTTGGTGCGCCCGACGAGATTGCCCGACTCCGACATCGGCCTCATGGTGCCAGGCTTCGGGCTGAGGCGTTACCCTCGGCTCGGCCCAGTCAGGGCTCTCGATGGACCACCGCGCAAGCGCCTCTGCGTGAAGTCACATGACCCCCCAATTTCGTCACTGTCGGGCCACCGTGGCCAACCCGTGGGCCAGAGCCCGGTCCATCGGTTGGCCACTCTCGGACCATCGCGCTCGCAAGCCCGCGTGATCCTTCGACCAGGTCACCGGAACAGAAATCGCAAAGCGGTCGGCCTGTTCGATGGCCGACGACGAGGACGAACGACGCCGCAATCCGCATGATCGGTTGGCGCGGCGGATCCTCTCCGATCCCGCGGCTGCGGGAGTGGAGCTACGGCACGTGCTGCCTGCACGACTCGTGGCGCTGCTCGACTTCGACGACATTCGGATCGAGCCCGGCTCGTTCGTGGACCGCGTCCTCGACGAGGGGCGCACGGACGTCCTCTACTCGATCGCCTTCGCCAACGGCGAGCACCGAGCCCTCGTCTACGTGCTGCTCGAGCACCAGTCCCAGCCCGATCCGCTGATGCCGTGGCGAATGCTCGAGTACCTCGTGTGGATCTGGAAACGGTTCCTCGCCAACCAAGGGGACTCGGTCCGCAAGATCCCACTGATCATCCCGGTGGTCCTGGCTCAGTGTGAGAATGGCTGGACCGCACCGTATCGCTTGTCGGAGATGCTGGATCTGCCCGAGGAGCTGAAGGAAGGGTTCGTCAGCCCGGTGGAAGTCACGCTGGTCATCGACGACGTTCGTGATCCCATCGTCCAGGACCAGCAGGCCCGGGACGAGATCCTCACGCTGGTTCGGGTGACCCGGCTGCTCCTGCTGGCCCACCACGAAGGGGACCGGTACACGGAGGAACAGATGCTCGCCATCGCGGACATGCTCACGACGGTGAAGCGCGAGCTGGGCGGGGAGGTCGTCTGTACGCTATGGTTCTACGTGGTCAGCGTGTTCGGACCGGAGTCTCGGTTTCGACGCACGCTGCTGGACGTCATCGACGAGGAGCAGCGAGGGATGCACGACGCAGCGAGGCACAAATGGCTGGCCGAGGGCGGCGAGCAATGGCTCGAAGAGCAGATGAAGCAGCGGAAGGCCGAGCTGCTGGCCGAAGGGCACAAGGCAGGGCACGAGGCAGGGCACAAGGTAGGGCACGAGCAGGGGCGCAGGGAAGGGCGCGCTGCCGCGAAGGCCGAGATGCTCCTCGCACTGCTCGAGCAACGAGGCTTCAGCGTTTCTCCGAAGCTTCGCGAGCGCGTCCTGGCCACGCGCGACGAACTCCAGCTCCAGCGCTGGTTCCAGCGTGCCGTCGCGGCACACTCGGTGGACGAGGTCTTCCAGCGCGTGCCCTGAGTGTGGAGCACGCGGCATGCGCTCCAGCTCAGGCCCCTCCTACGTCACGCCGGCGCGGCGGATCACGCGGGTGAGATCGATGGCCCGCAGCCGCTCGGCATCCCGCGCGGCCTTGCTGGCCTCGGGCCGCTCGGCGTCGTGCAGGTAGTCCTCGGGACGGCAGGTGAGCACCACGATCTGCGCCCGCGCTCCGATCTGCAGCAACAGCTCGCGAAACCATGCGACCCGCTGTGGATCGGTCTGCGCGAGGTGATCATCGAGCACGAGCGCAGTGCCGAGGTGGTCGGCGATCGCCAGCCGCAAGATGGTGGCGAGCTGATCCTGCACGCCCTCGGAGAACCGACCCAGGTCCCGCAGCGCCCCCGCGACCTCGAGACCCTCGGCCTTCAGGTCACGGCCGAGCCGGAGCCCGCCGTAGCGACCGCCCGTGAGCGCGGCGAACCGCTTGTGTACGTCCTCGCCGAGCGCCTCGCCAAGGTGGCGCCCCTCGGCGCTCTCGGCCTCGCGCAGGGTCTGGGTCAGCAGCTTCCATGCCTCGTAGTCGAGCTCGAGGTCGTGCTCGCGCTGCCGCGCGGCCAACAGCGCATCGCGGGTCTGCTGGGCACGCTCGCGGGCGATCGCCCCGCCCACGTGCTTGAGCGCACCACGGAGCTGCTCGTAGTCGGCCTCGGCCTCGCGCATCGCGTGCTGCCGCGTGGTCAGCTCGGCCTCGGCGGCCTCGAGCGCCTCGAGCGTCACGACCGTCTGGGGCTCGGGCAGCGCCCGCAGCTGCTCCTGACAGCGCTCGACCTCGGCCCGCAACGCAGGCTCGTCCACGCGGCTGGCCTGGGCCTCGAGCTGTGCCAACCGACCGCGCGCCTGGGCCTCCGCCTCGCGACGCTCGTCGACCTCGCGCCGAGCCTGAGCCGCCGTCACTCGGCAGCGATCGGCCTCGGCCTGGGCATCGCGCACCAGCATCACCGCCTCGGCTCGCTGGCGTGCACGGGCCTCGTCGTGCTCGGCGAGCTGCTCGTCCACGGTCTCTTGCTCGCCCTCGATCGCGGCGAGGCGATCGAACAACGCATCACGCTCCTCCTCGGGATCGCCCATCGCCAGCAGCGGCTGGAGCTCGGCGTGGACGCGCTCGCGTTCCTCGGCCCGAGCACGCTGATCGCTGGCGAGACTGGCCGCGCGCGCCTTGGCCTTCACATGGCGGTGCTGGGACTCGTCGATGCGAGCCTCGGCATGGGCGCGGCGGTGCTCGAGAGCGGCCTCGTCGTGCTCGCTCGAGCGCTGCTCGAGCGCGTCGCGGTCGAGCCCGGCCAGCGCCTGCTCGCGCGCGTGGAGCACCTGCTCGAGCTGGGGCAGGTCGTCGGCCCGCTGCTGCAGAGCAGCCGCGCGATCGAGCTCGCGCTGCACCTCGTGCCGACGCCGCACGATGGACGCCCGCCGCTCCCGCGCATCGTGCAGCCTGCGCTCCACTGCCGACAGGTCGGGAACGCCGAGCCCGTCCAGCACGGGTGCGACCTCTTCGACCCAGCGACGCTCCACCGCGTCGCGAGCCGCTCGCGCCAGGGGATCGCCGCCTTGCACCTCCAGCTCCACCTCGTCGGCCACCTGTATGCGCAGCCGCTGGCGGGCCTCGACCGACTGCCCCGCCGCCGTGGCCTGGGGCTCGTGCTCATCGCGCCACACCCGGACGGGCACAGAGCCGCGATGCACCACCAGCGACAGACCCACGCCCAGCCGTGCCTCGGCCACGCGACGCTCCTCGGCCAGCGCTCGCCAGGCATCGAGGGTGGCGGGTTCGGGTAGCCGTGCGGCCGCGAGCGCGGCCTCTTCCTGGTCGAGCGCCACCGTTCGTGCGTCGGCGACCGAGCGCAGGCGGGCAACCTCATCGGCCGCTTGCCTGGCGGCATCGACCCGCGCCTTGGCCTCCTGCCAGCGACGCAGCCTCAGCAAGGCATCGTAGAGCCGTCGCTCCGCGTCGGCCTCGCGGCGCGAGGCCTCGGCCTGCGCCGCGGCGTGCTCGGCCGCGGCGAGATCCTGGCCCAGGGCCCGCTGCTCCTCGTCGAGCTGCTCGAGCCGCTCGCGCAGGCGCAGTGCTTCTTCGGCGCGCTGCATGGCCGCATCGGCCCGCTCGCGCTCGGTGCGAAGCTCGAGCCGCCGCGTCTCGAGGGCTTGACGAGTCAGCCGGCTCTGCGCGTCGCCGCCTTCTTCGATCGCACGCACCGCGGCCTCGGCCTGCACGAGCCGCTGCTGCGCCTCGTCGTTGGCCTCGCGCGCGCGCTCGAGCGCGGCCTCGGCCGCGGGCAGCATGCCGAGGTGACGCTCGGCCGCCTGCTGCCACTGGCGCAGCTCGGTGAGCACCGCCCGCCCCTGCTCGAGCGCCTGCGCCGCCTGCTCCTCCTCGGCCTTGGCCCGCATCCGCGCCCGTCCCTGCTCGAACGCGGCGCGAGCCTGCTGCGCCTCCGCCTCGGCCTCGTCGCGCGCCACGATCGCCTCGGTGCGCGCCGCTTCGAGCTGCAAGAGCTGCTCGCGCACCGTGTCGCTGTCGTGCACCCGCGACTCCTCCTCGCGCAGCCGCGACTCGAGCACCTCGATCTCCTGGCGCACGGGGGTCAGCGGCGAGGCCTTGCCCTTCTTGGGCTTGCCCAGCGGGGTGAAGGCCTCGTCGACCTTGCGCTGGGCCTCGTCGAGCACCTCCTTGAAGCGAGGGTCCTGCGCGAGCGCCTGCAAGGCCTCGGTCAGCCGCTCGCGACCGGACTCGCTGGCGTCGGCATCGAGACCCTTGCCCAGCACCGAGCCGGGCACTGCCTGCGGCCCGAGCAGCACGGTGGCGAGGAACGAGCCAGGAAAGCCCCGGGCGCCACGAGCACGCGCCTCGGGCACGCCCCAGCCCAGCAGGTGCCGCAGCTTGGCGTCGACGCCCGGTCCCTTCTCGTCGAGCGAGAAGCGCTCGCCATCGTTGGACCACTCGAGCTCGGCCTGCCCTCCCTTGCCGCCGAACACCTTGCGTACCCGCCAGCGCCGAGGCAGCGCGCCTGAGCCGGGCTCGTCGGGCGCTTCGAACGTCAGGCGCACCTCGGGGGCCGCATCGCGGTGCCAGGGTCGAAACTCCTGGGCCTCACGGTGCCCGCTGGGCAGCAGCAGCGCCGCCCGGATCGCGTGGGCGAGCGTGGACTTGCCCAGATCGTTGGGCCCGTAGAGCACGTTCACGCCCGGACCCAGCTCGATGCGAGCCTCCTCGACGCAGCCGAAGCTGCGCACGCGTAGCGAGAGCAGGCGCATGCTAGCCGGACCTCACCAGGCGATAGAGGTGATAGAGGGCTCGCTGCGCCACCTCGCCGGTCTCACCGGGCTCGCCGGCCTGGGCGCGCAGCCTGGTGGCGGTCTCCACGAGCACCGCAGGCGCGCCTAGTAGCGCATCGCCCAGATCCGAGGCATCGGTGCGCAGCCCGGTGCGATCGACCTGCAGCACCGCCGCATGGCCATGGCTCGACGACGTGCCCCCGAGCACGCGCAGGATCTCCTCGACTTCGTCGCGCTCGGCCGGGCTCACCCGCAGCCGCAGCTGCAGCCGCAGCACCGTGCGCTGCAGGTCCTCGTCCCGCAGCCGCCGCAGCGACGGCATGTCCTCGATCACCCGCTCCTCCCAGGTGAAGCGGGCCACCCGCTCGGAGCGGATGAGCGGCCGACGGCGCCGACGCCCGAAGAACACCAGCGCCACGTTGCCCACGTCGCGCTCGCCGAAGCTCGTGGGCTCGGGTGCACCCGGGTACACGGTGGGCTGCTCGGGCGGGTCGTACACGCGGTGGGCGTGGGTGTCCCCGATCGCGAGGTAGTCGAACCCCCGAACCACTGCAGCGTCGCGCGCGATCGGGAAGTTGGTCTGGTGCTCGGGCATGTCGAACGTGGACCCGTGCACCATGCCGATGCGGATCGACGCATCGCCCTCCTCGCGAGCCGGCAAGGCCATGGCCAGGTCGAGGCCCTCGGCCCGACTGCGGCACGGCCGGGCGTAGAGGGTGGCCTCGGGAGCCAGGGGAAGGGTGAAGTCGTCGCGATCGACCACGTGCACGTGCTCTGGCAGCGCCTGCCGGAACGCGTGCTCGGGGTGGTAGACGGTGCCCGGCCCCAGGAAGTCGTGGTTGCCGGGCAAGAGCACGACCGGACGCCCCGGCCGGGCGTGCCGCCGCAGCTTTTCCGTCAGAGGCCGCCACCACTCCTCGTCGGGGTTGGGATCGTCGAACAGGTCACCCGCGCACAGCACCGCGTCGACCTCGTTGTGCGCGGCCGAGCCGAGGATCGCATCGATCACCGACATGCGCGCGCGCATGAGCTCGAGTCCCACCTCGGTGGGGAAGCTCGGGAACCGCCGGCCCAGGTGCCAGTCGGCGGTGTGCAGCAGCTTGAGCGCCAAGTCGTCCTCCTCCCGTCCTTCGTATTCGGGCCCACTCTGGCCCGCGAGCTTGGTCTCGGTCATGTGATCACGAGCTCCACGTCGAGCACCCGCGTGACACGGGGCACGTTGTAGCGCCGCTGCAGGGCGTTTTCTCGCCAGGTCTCGTAGTCCTCGTCGTCGCGGGCCCGCAGCCGCGAAATCTCGCCGCAGGCCGCCTCGTGCTCTTCCTCCAGCGCGGACAGCTCGGCGTCCGCGCGGTCGCGGGCCGCGGCCCCAGCCGCCCCGTCCCGCCGCCGCCGGGCGTCTTCGATCCGCTCGTGGAGCTCGGCCCGCCGCTGCTCCCACACCAGCACGCGGTCGTCCATGAAGCGCTCGATGCGATCGAGCGCCTCTTCGAGGCGCCCGCGCTCGTGGGGCTCGACGGTGGCCCGATCGAGGAACAGCCGCTCCTCGATCGCATCCTCGAGATCGGCGGCATGGATCCGCAGCGGAGGCCGCAGCGACTCGCGATCGTGGATCGGCGCGTGGGCCAGCAGGTGCTGCGCAACCTCGAGCGGCAGCGCCTCCAGCCGATCCTCGAGCAGCAGCACCGGGCACAGGTTCTCGACCGGCTCGAACCCATCGTACGCGACCATCGAGAGCACCAGGCGACCACGCTGCCCCACGTGCTCCTGCAGCCACGGGTGATCGCAGGCCTCCACGTCCACTACGAATGGATCGCGCGTGGCCATGCGAGCCTCCTGCACCGCCGCGCGCACCAGCGAGTGCCCCAGGTGCAGGCGCTGCCCCGGCGGGCCCTCGTCTTCGAGCGCGGGCGAGCGCGGCCCCACCAGCACCCGCACCCCGCCGCGCAGCCCCTCGGGCAGGGCCGGGTGGGGCTGTAGATCGAAGCACCAGGTGCCCTCGTCCTCGCGCTCGGTCCACTCGACCCCGACTGCGCCGAGGTAGCGCTGCAAGAGCCCCCCCAGCGCTTGATCGAACGCGGCCAGGCCGGAGGGCAGATCGTCCTCGAGCCGAGCAAAGCCGGCGCGCACCGTCTCGTCGAGCCGGCTCTCGATGAGCCCGGCCGTGCGGCGGTAGGTGTCCTCGAACTCGTCGCGCTTGCCCTCGATCTCGCCGCGCAGCGCATCGAGCTCGGCCTCGATCTCGTCGAGGCTGCGCGCGCGCTCGTAGATCCGCTGGAGCTGCGCCTCGAGCTCGAGCCCCAGCGCTCCCGCCAGGGTCTCGGGCCCCAGCGCCCCCGGCTGGTGCAGCACCACGTCGGAGGCATCGAGCACGGTCCCGAACAGATCGAGCTTGCGGCTCAAGATCTCGAACGTCAGCCGCTGCGCCGCGTTGTCGCGATTGAGGAAGTTGATCACGGTGACCCCGCGGGTCTGCCCGTAGCGGTGGCAGCGACCGATCCGCTGCTCGATGCGCTGAGGGTTCCACGGCAGGTCGTAGTTGATCACCGTGTCGCAGAACTGCAAGTTGAGCCCCTTGGCCCCCGCCTCGGTGGCGATGAGCACCCGCGAGCGCGTGGCGAACTCGTGCACGAGCGCCATGCGAATGGCCACGGCCCGGCTGGGGGTCGGTCCGCCGCCACCCCCGTGGCCAGACCGAGCCGGTGCATCGGCCACCTCGTTGGTCCAGCGCCCGAGCGCAGCCTGGACCCGCGGTCCCGCGTTGGTGCCTCGAAACAGCGTGACCTCCTCGTCGCTCACCACCCCGGCCTCGACCAGGCGACGCGCCAGGTAGTCCTGCGTGCTGAGCGACTCGGTGAAGATCACCGCCTTGCCGCTGCCCTCCGGTCGCGACAGCGCCATCCGCAGGGCGATCACCAGCTGCTCGAGCTTGGCATCGGTGGGACAGCCGCGGGCCCGCTCGATGAAGCCACGCACGCGCTCGAGCTCTCGGCGGATCCTGGTGTCGGGTAGGGCGCCAGGCAGGGTGTCGGACGGGGTCTCGGGCCACGCGACGGAGCCTTCGAAGGCATCGCGCTTCCCGCCCTCGGGCCCGCGTTCCTCACCGTCGGCTCCGTCGCTCTCCTCGTCCTCGTCGCCGTTCTCCCCATCGTCCTCCCCATCGTCCTCCATGGCCGCGACGAGTCCGTCCTCGTCCTCGAGGTCGAGCGCGAACTGCTGCGCCTGCGCATCGGCCTCCTGCGGGGGCGCCGACCCGAACAGCGCCAGGGTCTGGTCGTCGCGCCGACGCCCGCTGCCCACCGCCGGCAGCAGCATGCCCTCGAGCCGCTGCGCGACCGACTCCAGGCTGGCCGCGAGCGCCTCGAGCGACGATGCCATGCGGCGGTGGAAGCCCAGCAGCAGCAGCCGTCGCTGCCCGCCCCGAAATGCGCACAGGTCGGGCTCGAGCAGGTAGCGGGTGACGTCGTCGTAGAGCGTTCGCTCCTGCGACCCCATGCTGTACTCGAACAGCCGCGCCTGCCGATCCACGAACGGCCGCTTCATGAACGCCTGGGCCTGGCGTCGCAGCGTCCGCTGGCACACCTTGGCCACGCGCCGTCGCAGCTCGTCGTCCGATCCGTCGCGGAGCCGGCGATCGTCACCCGCACAGAACAAGCTGCGAAACGTGGGCAGATCGCCGAGCAAGGTGCCCGTGGGCTCCACGTACTGCACCAGCCCCCACAGCTCCGTCAGCGAGTTCTGGATCGGCGTGGCGGTGAGCAGCAGCACCGGAGTACCGGCCAGCGCCAGCTTGACCCGCGCCGCCACCCGGGCCTGCCGTCCGCGCGCGCGCCAGCGACCGAAGCGATCGTAGCGCTTGTAGATCCCCGCGAAGATCTCGTGCGCCTCGTCGATCACCGCCAGGTCGAACGGAGCCGCGAGGCGCAGCCGCTCGGCCCCGCGCTCGCTGCCCGCCTGCTCGCGGCCGACGAGGTACACCCCGGGCTCGCGCAGATCGGTGTCGGCCCCGACCTCGATCGTCTCGATCCCGAACAGCGACAGCAGCTCGTCACCCCACTGCCCCATGAGCGGCTTGGGCGTGATGAGCAGGATCCGGCGCGCGCCCTCGACTCGCCGCTGGGCGATCACCAGGCCGGCCTCGATCGTCTTGCCCAGGCCCACCTCGTCGGCCAGGATGCAGCCGCCCTGGGGGATCCGCTGGAGCGCAAAGATCACCGCGTCGATCTGATGCGGGTTGGGGTCGATCCTCCCCGCGCGCTGTGACGCCACGTAGCGCGGGTGCTCGTCGGCCCGCCGCAGGCGAACCAGCGACTCGGCGAGATAGCGCCGACGGATCGGATGGCTCGCCATGGGGGAGGTGACATCGCACGTCGAGACGGATCGGGGAAGGGGCGCGATGGACGAGCCGCCGCCCCCGGCCCGGGGTGTAGGGCCGAGTACGCCGTACCCACCGTGTCCATGAGCTCGTGCGTTCCCGCCCCCGCGCTTTCCGGTAGCATCCTTGCATGGATTCCTTGGACATGCGCAGGTCGAGGCGGTGGCTCCTGCTCGCCTTCGCCCTCGGCGGCTGCATCCCCCCGCTCGTCGCCGTCGAGGACGATGGCGACGGCTCGTCCTCCGACGACTCGAGCACCGGCGACTCGACCATCACCACGACGACCGCCGGACCGACGACCTCCCCGCCGCCCCCCACCACCATCACCACCGTCACCACCATCGATCCCGACACGGGCACGAGCGCCGACACGGACGACTGCGAGTGCCCCCCCGGTCAGATCTGCCTCGCCGGCGTGTGCTTCGACTGCCCCGAGCCGATCTGCGACCACGCCTGCGCCCCCAACGAGAGCTGCGCATGCCCGCCCGGCGACGAGTGCTGCGACCTCGGAACGTGCACGCCGACCGACTGCCCGGCTGACCCGCTGCCAGGCAACTACGACGCATGCCTCGACGCGATGAGCACGCCCAACGATGCGTTCTGCGACGGCGCCCCTTGCGTCACCGACGACGACTCCAATCCCTCCGTGAGCGTGTGCATGGCGTCCGAGTGCGACCTCGCATGCCAGTGCCCGCCCCACCCCGGTACCGGCAATGCCCAGGTCGTCTGCGAGGACGTCACCGGCGAGGGCGTGGGCAATTGCTGGCTCGACTGCCAGAGCGGCGAGACCTGCCCCGACGGCATGGAGTGCTTCGGCGGCTTCATCTGTATCTGGGACCCCGCCAGCGCGCACTCGGCCTACGGCGATTGCATCAACTCGCCCGGCACCTGCCAGCCGGGTGAGAACGCCTGCCTCACCGACGGAGGCGGCGCGCCGACCGGCGGCGCTTGCTCGCTCGCCGGCTGTGCCTCGACCACGGACTGCCCCGCCCCGCCCGCCACCGGCAACGCCCCCGCCACGTGCGCCGACCTCGGGAACGGCAACACCTGCCATCTCGACTGCTCGATGGGCCAGACCTGCCCCGACGGCATGGTCTGTACCGGCGTGGGCATGGGCATGGCCTGTCTTTGGCCCTTCGTCCCGCCGAACTTCACCTGCATCGACGGCGATCTGGGCAGCGCCTTGGGACCGGCCGTGGCCATCGGCACGACCACCGGCGGCGGCAACGACCACTTTCCGTCGTGCACGGGCGGTGGCAACGACGAGGACGTGCAGCTGCGGTGGACCGCACCGGCCGACGGCACCTATACGTTCGACACCATCGGCTCCGACTACGACACGGTCCTCATGATCCATCCGGATTGCGTGGGCCCCGAGCTGGTCTGCAACGACGACACCGTGATGCTGCTGTCGGAGGTCACGCTCGGGATCGCGGGGGGTCAATCGGTGCTGATCGTGATCGACGGCTGGAACCAGTCCGGCAACTACGTGCTCAACATCCAGTGAGCCGGCCCCGACGACGCCGACCCAGAGGACCCGCATGCAAGCGCTTGCCCGGCCAGCCGTGCGAGCGCTTGCGCGACGCAGCAGCTCGTTGCATGCCGAGACCCACGGGGTAGGCCCCCCGTGTGCCCGGACTCACCCAAGGTGCATTCCCACCCACTGGAATGCGGGGCTCTGCGGGGCCTCGGCCCTTGGAAAGCAACGGCCCGGTGGCTTACCCTGGGTCGGATCCGAACGCGGATCAGGCCGCGGACCACGAAGACGAAGAAGGACGAGCTTTCAAGATGGCTAGACTCACCTACACCAAGCCTCTGTTGATCCTCGGCGTGCTGGCCCTGACCGCCTGCCCGGGCGACGACACCACGCTCGAGACCGACAGCGCCTCGTCGGGCGACGAGAGCACCACGGGCAACGGACCCACCACCACGCCACCCACCTCCTCCACCTCCACCACCGACGACACGGTCGACTCGACCTCGACCACCGGCGACGATCCGTGCGCCAACGTGGAGTGCCCCCCGGGCCAGGAGTGCATCGGCGGCTCCTGCTTCACGTGCGGCCTGCCCACCTGCGATTCGGACTGTCCGATGGGCGAGGTCTGCGAGTGCCCGGACGACGACGAGTGCTGCGACGTCGGCATGTGCGTGCCGCTCGACTGCCCGGGTGACGCCCTGCCCGGCAACTACGAGCCGTGCCTGACGGACGGCGTGCCCGACGACACGCCTTGCGACGGCGCGGCCTGCATCGTCGACAACGACGCCAACCCGCAGGCGGGCGTGTGCATGGTGCTGGGCTGCGAGTACAGCTGCCAGTGCCCGCCCCACCCGGGCACCGGCGACGCGGTCGTCACCTGCGAGGACGTCACCGGCGACGACGTGAGCGACTGCTGGATCGACTGTGGCGGCGGCGCGACCTGTCCCGACGGCATGTCCTGCTTCGGCGGCTTCATCTGCATCTGGTCGGACTCGCCCGAGACCCCGCTGTACGGCGACTGCTTCAACGGCTCGCCGATCTGCGCAGACGGTGGCTTCTGCCTCGGTGCCGGACCCGACGGTGCGTTCTGCTCGGGGGCGTGCGGCGACGTGGGCGACTGCCAGCCGCCGCCGGCCACCGGTGACGCAACCATCCAGTGCCTCGACGTGACCATGGACGGCATGCCCGAGTGCTGGCTGGGCTGCATGGGCGGCGAGACCTGTCCCGACGACATGTACTGCTACATGGACTTCATCTGCCTGTGGCCCGAGATCATCCCGCCCGGCGACAATTACGGCGATTGCTTCAACTGGCCCGGCGGGTGCGAGGCGGGCGAGGACGCCTGCATCAACGACAACGGCATGATGCCGATGGCCGGCGCTTGCTCGCAGAGCGGCTGCGCCGACGCCATGGACTGCCCGGCCGCCCCGGCGTCCGGCAACGCCCCGGTCGCCTGCGGAGACCTCGGTGGTGGCAACACCTGCCTCCTCGACTGCAGCATGGGCGAGACCTGCCCCGACGGGATGGCCTGCACCACCGTCGACCTGGGCATGGGCATGAGCACCGACGTCTGCATGTGGCCCGACCACGTCGAGGACTTCACCTGCTCCGACGGCGATCTGGGCAGCGCCGTCGGCATGGCGGTCTCGATGGGCACGACCGTGGGCGCCGGCGACGACTACATCCCGTCGTGCTCGGGTGGCAACGACGAGGACGTCGAGCTGCAGTGGACCGCGCCGGCCGACGGCACCTACACCTTCGACACCGTCGGTTCGAGCATCGACACGATCCTCACCATCTTCCCCGACTGCGTGACCCCCGAGGTCGCCTGCAATGACGACATCAACCCGGCGATGATGAACTTCCAGTCCACCGTCACGCTCGACGTCCCCGCGGGGCAGACCGTGCTGATCGTGATCGACGGCTGGAACGAGTCCGGCAACTACGTCCTCAACATCAACTAGACTTGGGACTCGGGCCCACCGGCCCCACCCTCGACCGGCACCGCACGCGGAACCCAGGTTTCGCGTGCGGTGCGCGTTTTTTCTCGAAACAGCGATCGCCGCTGGGTCCCACTGGCGAATTCAATGGTTTCCGTGACCGCACGGGCTGGCTTACTCTCGGGCGGCTCCGGGGCCGAACATACCGGCCGGAGCTCGAACGAAGACGAAGGGACGAGCTTCAGATGTCTAGACTCACCTACGCGACGCCGCTCTTGGCTGGCGCGCTCCTCATGACCGCCTGCCCAGACGACGCGCCGCCCATCGACACCGAGGCCTCCTCGACGGGCAACGACGAGAGCACCACCGGCGTCGGGCCCACCACCACGCCCCCCACCTCCACCACGATCGATCCCGACTCGAGCTCGGGCGATCCCACCACCGGTGGACCCATGTGCGAGCCAGAGTGCGCGCCAGGGGAGTGCTGCCAGGGCGGCTTCTGCTTCGACGCCCCGCAGCCGAGCTGCAACCCCGGATGCGAGGACACCGAGGTCTGCCAGTGCCCGGAGGGCTCCGATCCCTGCAGCTGCATCGCCGAGTGCGTCTCCTGCGGCACCCCGGCCGCCGACTACGTGTCGTGCCTCGACATGCCCTGCCCCGACGGCGAGGCCTGCATCCTCGACGATCCGATGGATCCCACCTTCGGGGTCTGTGCGCCCCAGGGCTGTGGCGAAGATGCGTGTGCCTGCCCGCTGCCGCCCGGCGGCACCGCCCTCAACGCCTGCGCCGACTTCACGGGCGACGACGGCGGAGGCTCGTGCTACCTCGACTGCTCCGACGGCACCTGCCCCGACGGCATGATCTGCCGCACCCTCAGTGGCAACAGCGCCTGCGTGTGGCCGGGCGAGGGCCTCGAGTCCGACTGCTGCTTCTCCAACGGCACCCCGGGCTGCGACGACATGGCCTGCCAGGACACGGTCTGCGCGGCCGACCCGTTCTGCTGCTCCACCGAGTGGGACCAGATCTGCGCCGACCAGGTACCCGACGCCTGTCCGGGCCTGTGCCCCGAGCCGCCCGAGCCCGGCTACGGCAACTGCGGCCTGGCCAACATCGATTGCGCCATGGTCGAGACCTGCATCGACGACGGCATGATGATGATGGATCCCACCTGGGCGGTGTGCACCCAGGGTGGATGCACCGACGCGGGCGACTGCGGCTCGCTGGTGCCGCCGACCGGTGACGCGCCGGTGGCCTGCGCCGATCCCAGCGGCATGGGCGGGCCCAACACCTGCTACCTCGACTGCTCGGGCGGACAGACCTGCCCCGACGGCATGAGCTGCATCGCCAGCTCGTGGTGCGCATGGCCGCAGGGTCTGACCACGTTCTCCGACGACTTCCAGACCGGCGACCTGTCGGCGGGCTGGACCCTGAACAACGTCGACGGGCTCGCTCCCGACCCGAACGTGGACTTCGTCAACGACGCGTGGGTCGTGGCCGACGTGTTCGCCGCGGGTGAGTTCGAGGCGATCAGCACCTCGTGGTACGCCCCCGCCGGCATGTCCGACGACTGGCTGATCTCGCCGCAGATCATGCTGGGCGCCAACACCCGGCTCTACTGGACCTCGCAGACCATCGACCCCGGCTTCCCCGACACCCTGGAGGTTCGCATCTCCATCGCCGGGACCATGATCGCCGACTTCGAGGCCAACCCGCCGCTGCTCGTGGCCGACCCCGAGCTCGACGTGCCCGTCAACCACTTCGTGGATCTGGCCCCGGCCGGCTACATGAACCAGCCGGTTCACATCGCGTTCCGCAACCTCACGTTCGACGGCTTCCTGCTCACCGTCGACGATGTGGTGGTGGTCGACCTGCCGTAGCCCAGGCGCTCGCGAGCTCGCATCGGAGCCCACCGGCCGCGCCTGCGGCGGTGGGCTCCGATCGTAGGGGGGTCAGCTCGGCGGCATGCCGCCACCCCCCACCGTGGAGAGCGCGTGACCGGTCATGTCGCTGTAGGTGTAGGCGCCGATCAGGTTGTTGTAGCTGTTCACGATACCGGTGACGGGATCGGCTCGATAGGCGTTGCTCCCGGCGAAGCTCACGCCCCACACCTTGCCCGCGAAGTCCACGCTGATCCCGTGCACGTACTCGGGCAGCTGGATCTGCTCGTCGACCGCCAGGGTCTCGATGTTGAAGCCCATCACCAGGCCGAAGTCGTTGCCGTGCCAGATGAGCTGATCGCCATCGGACATGCAGCCGCCGATGCCGCTGCCCCCCGTGGAGTTCCAGGTGGCGGTCACCAGATCGAAGCGCGACACGCCCCCGCCCCCACACACCCACGGCCGACCCACCGAGTCCACCGTGATGCCATAGCCACCCAGCGGCGGCAGCGGCCACGACTGGGTGACCAGCGTCTGATGGTCCACGCGGAACAGGTTGTTGTTGCCCATGTCCAGGCCCCAGAAGTTGCCGTCGGCATCGGCCGCGCCGCCGTACACGAACGCCCAGCCGCCGGCTCCAGCCGGTACGGGGACCGTCTCCTCGATCGCCCCCGTCTCGCCGTCGAGCAGCAGCACCTGGTCGTCGCACGCGGTCCACAGCTGCATGTTCACGAAGGCGCACTCGCCCTCGTCGAACTCTCCACGCGTCCATGCCACCGGGCGGTTCGAGTCGCAGACCAGCGGCGTGTGCCAGGCCATGCACTCCTCCTGGCCCCACGACTTGACGTCACCCGCGCCCGAGGACGTGTTGATGACCCCGTTGCCGTTGGCATCGTGACAGTCCTCCTCGTTGGCCCAGAACTTCGTCACGCCGCCGTTGCGATTGGCCACCGCCACGTCGCCCGCGAGGTTGACCGACGTCCGCGAGGGATCGCCCCCCGCCGGGCGCGCCTGGTAGCGCCCTTCCTCCACCATCGTGGTGGTGTCGATCTTGGAGATGGTTCCCTGCGCCGAGTTGGCGATCCAGATGTAGGAGAGCGACAAGTCACCATTGCCGGCGCCCCCGCAGATCGGCGGAGGCATGTCGGGCACCGCACCCAGGTCGAGCTTGATGCCAGGACCATCGGTATCGGGCGGGTCGCCCGTGGTGCCCGGAGGCTCACCCGTGGTGGAGCTGGTGGCCGAGCCCGTCATCATGCCCGTCTCGTCGACCGAGGTGATGGTAGGCGAGGTACCGGTGCTCGCGCCCGAGGACTCCCCGTCGGACTCGGTGCCGGCCGGAGGGGCGGTGGGATCGCCGCAGGCGATCGAGAGGGAAAGGAACGACGATGCCGTGATCGCGACCAGGTGGTTTCTCATCGAATGCTCCCAGAAATGCCAAGAACGGGCGCCCGAGAACGGGGCGCCAAGGACGACCGCGGACCCGGTCCGAATGCCAAGACCGAGTATATGGCCGGTGTGGGGAAGAAGCTTCAACGCCCCAGTTGGTCTCCACCCGGACCCGAATCCATCACGAAATCGGGAGGGCCTCGTTCGTGAGCTTTGGCGTCCCTCGTGAGGACCGAGGGGAACCTGCCCGGGGTGGGGGACCGACCCCTCCGACCAGCCCCGGCAGGCGTTCGGTTTCAGGGTCGATCACGCCGAGGCATCGAGCGCCGGGGGGTCTTGCAAGCGCCTGACCTCGAGGCCACGCGTGGCCATCGACTCGCGAAGCTCGGCGCGAGCGTGGCCCACCGTCCAGTGCAGCGGCGGGTCCGCCGCCACCACCACGTCGCCCATCGTCACCAGCGTCGCGTCGAGCGAGGGTCCACGCACGCTCCAGCGCCGACGGGGCGGCCACAGCCGCACCACGCGAAGCGACGACCACTGCTCGGCTCGGGCCACCAGATCCAGGGTGTCGTGATCGGGCGGCAGCGCCAGCACGAGGTCGGCCCATCCTCCGGCTCGCGCACAGGGCACGATGGAACCTCCACGATTGCGATAGCCCCCCCACGCGCGAAGCATGTCGTCGTTGCGTCGCGGCTCGGCCGCTTCGGGTGGGAGGCCGGCCTCGCGATGGAGCTCGTGCGGAGCGGGGAACTCGACCACCGGCAGCGCGCGTGCGTGGGCCCAGGCCGCCACGCCCTCGTCGGCGCCACCGCGAGCACCGTGCCAGACGCGATCGAAGCGGAGGTTCCTGCGCAGGAGATCGAGCAGCGGCCACCACGATGCATCGACCGCGAGCGCACGGCTCCCGCCGACCACGACGACGCGAGGCCGAGGTCCCGCGGACCCCGGCCGCGAACGCGACCCCATGCTCGAACGCTACGCGGGTTGGTGTGCGGCCACCATCGGCAGCGACCCGACAAGGAATCGCGCGTGGGTGCTCGAGAACGATCGTCGTGCGCGATGGTGAGCGGTGCACGAGCGAGAGCGAGCGGGGTACGAGCGATGGTGAGCAGTGCACGGGCGACATCGATCTGCGCGACATCGATCTGCGCGACATCGATCTGCGCGACATCGATCTGCGCGACATCGATCTGCGACCGCTCAGCCCTGAGGCATGTACGGATCGCAGTAGCTCTCTTCGACCGCGGCGTTGATCGCATCGACCAGCGACACCGCGCCCGACAGCACCATGTTGATGTCGTAGACACCACCGTCGGTGGCCTCCGGGATCGGCAGCATGCCCATGAAGGGTGTGGACCAGCCCGGCGTCACGTCCATGCAGTTGCACGCACCGCCGATCTGATCCGCGAATGCATACACCCGCACGAATTGGTCCTGGAGCGCCTGCACCGTCTCGGCGTAGCCGTGCTGGATCATCACCCCGTTGCCGATGGTGGGTCCGTCCCAGAACGTGTCGTCGGTCGTGTGGATGACGATGCGCGTGGTGGTCTCGGCCGGGCGCCACTGGAAGCCGTTCGCGGCCAGGTAGAGCCCATCGAGGCTGTTCTCGGTCCAGGTGGAGTTGGAGTTGCCGCCGCCCACCTGCTGATTGCTGGCGGTGAACGCCGCCCACATCAAGAAGTCGTCGCGCAGCGCGGTGGCGTTGGCATAGGGCGCACCGCCGTTGAGCAGCGCCGCATCGTCCACGAACACGGCCAGGCCGTAGTGGGGCTCGTCGGGCAGGTCCAGCATCTGGATCGCGGCATCGACCGCCAGCATCTCGTTGGCCAGCAAGTTGATGAAGCCCCCCATGGTGGTCGACACGTCCATCACGAACACGATGTCGAGGGACTGCTGGCACTCGGTCATCGGGATGTCGGGGATGATGCCGAGATCGAAGTAGACGGTGGGACCGGTGTCGGCATCGTCGGCCGTGGTGGTCGCGGAGGGATCGACCGCGGTGGTGTCACTCGGAGCGGGACCGGTGCTGTCGGGAGGAGCGGTGGTGGTCGTGTCGTCGCTGGTGGTGGTCAGCGGGCCGAGACTGCTCGCGGTGGTCGAGGTGTCGTCGCGCTCACCATCCTTCGAACCGCAAGCCCCCAGGCAACCCGCCACGGTCAATGCTGTCACGATCATCCACGCTCGCATCGGCTCGAAATCCCCCGGGACCAGGGGACCATGATCCGCGGTGGGACTCAAGGGTCGCGGCAATGGCGTCCCGCAACGTGGTGAAATCCATCAGAGGAGGTGAACCGGGAAGGTTCGTCAGGGCAGCACGACTCGAGCCGAATTCCGTTCCCGAGAATTCCTTCCGCCTCACCCCCCGCGCTCGCGCCGAAGATACCCCGCCCGCTGGAACGCCCAGTCCGAGGCCTCGTCGAGCCCGAGCGCGCCGTAGTGCTCGGCCAGCCCGCGGTAGCGTGCCTCGGGATCGAAGCCCAGCGTCAGGTGGAGCTTGCGCAGGCACACCGGGCACAGGTGCATCGGTGCCCGATCGACCTCGCTGAGGTGGTTGGCCCCGTTCATCACGCAGTGCAGGTGCACGCAGTGCTCCACGCCGAACATGTGGCCGATCTCGTGGCTCATCACCTTCAGCGCGCGTCGCACCATCAAGCGGCGATCCACCGTGAACCCCGGATCGTCGGCAGGCACCTCGCCGAAGAACGCGGGGTGGTAGCGCGCAAAGCTGAACACCCCCACCCGCGACTTGAGACGAGCCAGGCCGAACACGTAGTTGAAGTCGTCGCTGGGGTAGAGATCCTCGAGCGTCACGGCAATGAGACAGTAGGCATCGCGCGGGACCTCGGCCTGCAACACGTCGAGCACCGCGGTGGCGTTGAGCTGGCGATGATCACCCTGCACCCGCGACGGCACGTCGAGCTGGACGAGCGGCCGCACGGGCAGCACCACCACCGGCAGCCCGAAGAACCGACGCGCGTGCTCGGCCAGCTCGTCGGTGGTGGGCCCACGCTCGGAGGGCAGCCGACCCAGCGGGAGGATGTAGATGTGGTCGCCCGGCTCGGGCTCGTTGGGGTGCGAGTCGACGTAGTCCTGCACCGTCTGCCCGCGCTCGGGGTGGATCCGCAGCCAGTCCTCGGGGCCCGGGGCGGGCATCGGCGAGAAGTGCGAGGTGAAGCGGAACGCGGCCTGCTGGGCCCCGGGCAGGTGGTCGATGGGCCCCACCGCACGCGGCACCTCCTCGGCCACGATGTCGTGGGCCATGACGAAGGGCATGGAGCCCTCGTCGACCGGCTCGGGCGAGTGGAGCACGTGCAGCGCCACCGCCAGCCCGACCGTGAGCAACCACGGCAGCAGCCACGCGACCATCACCGTCACCCGGCGGGTCGGCCAACCGCGCGGCATCGGCCAGCGGTCGTGGTGCTCCACGGGGGCTTGGTGTCGCGAGGTCATGGCCGGGATTCACCGCGCAAGTCACGCGCAGGTCGCGCGCGTCGACGCTGTTCACACGATCACGGGCGCAGGCACAATCGCTCGCCCAACCGTGATACCCGACCCACGGCAGAGCCGCCGGAACGTTCCCCGCAGCTCGTGCGTACCGGCAGGCCGCGCGTGATCGTCATCCTCTACACCACCCGCTACCGCAGGGGCGGACCGAGCTTCGAGGCCGCGGCGCGGACCATGGCCCGCGAGCTGGCCGCCGCGCACCCGAGCCTCGAGGTTCGCTGCCAGCGGGTCGAGAGCAAGGCGGAGGTCCGGGCGATCTTCGCCGAGCTGCGGCGAGCCGACCGGCGCATCACCCAGCTGCGGTTCGTGCTGCATGCGGGGATGTACGGCCCCATGTTCGGGACCACCGAGTGGCCCGAGCAATTCAGCCCGCACGAGTGGCGCACCCTCGAGATCCCGTTTGCCGAGGACGGCGAGGCGTTCTTCCATGCGTGCCGCTCGGCGCGGTGGTTCGCCCCGTTCTTCGCCCGCACCTTCGGCGTGCGCAGCCACGGCTACCACTGGTACACCGCGTTCTCCACCGACCCCGAGCGCTTCGTGTGGCCGCCGCCGTGGCGGGATCCGAGCGCGCCGCTCTACGTGTTCGGCTGCCCCGGCAACAAGTCGCACGGGCGCATGGCCTCGCTGCGCAAGTACACCGGGCGCATGCCGGCCGAGGTCATGCGCAGCTTCGAACCCGACGACATCCATGGCCGCGCCAGCTACGACGGCGTGGCCACCGACTACGACCAGGTGTTCGACGACATCGGCGTGCGTCACGACGAGGTGCGCTGGCTCGAGCGACGGCTCGACGCGCTGGGCGGCCGCCCGCGGGTGCTCGACCTCGGGTGCGGCAACGGGGCGCTCTTGCAGCGCCTGGCCCCGCGCATCGGCGACGCGCTGGGGGTGGATGCCTCGGCCGGGATGATCGAGCACGCACGCGAGCGCTGCGCCCGGCTGCCCAGGCTGCGCTTCGAACGCGTTGAGGGCCCCACGATCCCCGCCGACGACGGCAGCTTCGACGTGGCGATCTCGATGCTCTCGTTTCGCTACCTCGACTGGGATCCGCTGATGGTCGAGCTACGCCGGGTGCTGCGACCGCAGGGGCGGCTCTACGTGATCGACATGGTCGACAAGCCGGTGGAGACCAAGCACGTGCCACGCATGCTGCTCGACAAGGCGCGGACCACCGCCCACGCCCTGCGCTCCCCCGGCTACCGGCACCGCCTGGCCACGATGGTCCGCACCCCGCAGTGGCAGGACATGCTGCGCTACAACCCCATGCGGGCGCTGCACGAGTACGAGTGGTACCTGGGCAGCCGCTTCCCTCGGGGGCAGCTGCAGACGCTGAACTACGGACGGCGAGCACGGGTCATCGCCTACGACAGCGGTCCGTTCGAGCACGCCGAGATCGTGGAGATGCAGTACCCCTGAGCGCGATCCATGTCGCAGTTCGCGGCCCGCCGCTCGACCTGCGATGATCCGGCTCGCGCATGGATCATCGCCTCGGCATCCTCGACTGGGGCATCGGCGGCCTCGACCTCTATCGCCGCCTGCGCGACGCGGGCTCGCGCCGTGACGTGATCTACTGGTCCGACGCCGGTGCTCCACCCTACGGCACGCTCCCGGGCCCCGTGCTCGCCGAGCGCGTCGCGACCGTGCTCGAGCACCTCGCCGACGAGGGCTGCCGCGAGGTGGTGATCGCCTGCAATGCGGCCAGCACCGTCCTGTCCGACGGAGCGCTGCGCCGCCGCGCCGATGCTCGCGGCCTGACCGTGCTCGGCGTCATCGAGCCCGCCCTCGAGGCCGTGCGTCGCCTGGGCCTGCGAGAGGTCGCGGTGATCGGCGGTCGACGCACCATCGAGTCCCGCGCCTACGCCGAGCCGCTCGAGGCCTCGGGCTGCCGCGTGACCCAGCGGGTGGCCCAGCCGCTGTCGGCCCTGATCGAGCGCGGCATCACCGAGGGCGACGATTTACACGCGTGTCTGGCGGAAATCCTCGACCCCTTGCACGACGCCGAGTCCCTCGTGATCGCCTGCACGCACTACGTGGCGGCCCTGCCCGCGATCCGCTCGCACCTGCCCCGGCTGCGCCGTGTGGTCGATCCCGCGGCGGAGACCACCGAGGCCCTGCTTCGGCTGCATCATGCGCGCGGCCTCGGTTCCTCCCACGGCCACGGCACCGCGCGCTTCGTGACCACCGGCTCGCCCACGGACACTCAGCGGGCCGCAAAACGAGCATTCGGGATCGCACTACCGGCAGTGGAGCCCGTGAATCGCTGATGCGCAGGGCCAGGGCGCGTGCGCGTGGCCGCCCATCGACGCGGCCCGGTTGAACCCGGGCGGGACCCCCGGCACGATCGACCCGATGAACGGCAGGGCGATCCGTTGGAGCCTCGTGGGAAGCTGGCTGGCCGCGTGCTCGCCCGTGCCCGACACGGTACCCGGTCAGACCGAGGGGACCGAGTCGAGCTCGACCAGCGAAGGAGACCTCGACACCGGGGTGTCCTCCACCACCACCGAGGGCCTCGACGAGAGCAGCGGCAGCGACGGCTCCACCGGCGAGCTCCCGCCCGATCCCGGCGATCCCTACGACCCTCCCCCGCCCCTCGATCCCCTCCCCGACGATCGCCTCGCCGCGCTGCAGGCCGCCATCGACGGCCACCTCGCCAACCCGGCCGTGTCGTTCGCCGATCAGGGCGTGCTCATCATCGACGCCGCCACCGAGCAGGTGCTCTACGAGCGCAACCCCGACGTGCTGCGCACACCGGCGTCGAACACCAAGCTGTTCACCACCGCGGCCGCCATGGGAGCGCTGGGTGAGGATCACTCGGTCGGGGTGGAGGTTTGGTCGGAGACGGCCATCGATGCCATGGGCGTGGTCTCCGGCGAGCTGCACCTGGTGGGTCACCACGATTTCTCGTGGTCCGACGACGTCGTGCCGGGGCCCGCGCGCCTGTCGCTGGATCTGGTCGCCGAGCGACTCTACGACGCGGGCCTGCGCGAGGTCACCGACGGCCTCACCGCGCAGGGCGAGTTCCTCTACGACGGGTACTCGCTGGGGACCTACAACGCCACGACCCACCGCAACCTCGCGGCCGCTCGCTTTCGCGAGGCGCTCGTGGCCGCGGGCATCACGGTGGGACCGAGCACCAACTCGTCGTCGAGCTTCGCCCCACCGCCCGGGGCGGTGATGCTCGAGCGCTGGGATGCGCCGCCGCTGTCGGTCGGCGCGGTGCCCCTCAACGTCTACAGCCACAACGAATTCGCCGACATCCTGCTGCGACACCTCGGCTGGGCCCTCGCGGGCACCAGCGACTACGCCACGGGCGCGACCGAGCTGTCGGTGTGGATGGACGACATGGGCCTGGCCGGCGACGAGGTGATGTTCTTCGACGGCTCGGGCCTCTCCCACAACAACGCGGTCACCCCTCGCCACGTGATCGACCTGCTGCAGGTCATGGCCACCGTGCCCGAGGGCGTCGCGTGGCGGCGCACGTTCTCGATCGCCGGGGTGCGCGGCACCCTGGGCGGTCGCATGCTCGGCGCCGACACCTGGGGTCGCGTGCACGGCAAGACCGGCACCCTCACCGGGGTCATCGCCACCAGCGGCGTGGTCTACAACCGCTGGGATCACCGCGAGTACCTGTTCGCGATCCTCATGAACGGCACGGGTGACGCCGGCTCCACCCGTGCGATCCACGACGCGGTCATCGGCGAGGTCGCGGCCGACATCCGAGGCGAGCCCACGCCGCCGCCGACCCCCGTGCTGCGATCCGTACGCCACGAGCCGGGCACCACCATCGCGCACGTGCAGTGGGATCCGGTCGCGGGCGCCGATGGTTACCTGGTGTGGCTGAGCCCGGATGGCCTGGTGTGGGACCGCGCCGACGCGCGCTACGTGACCACCACCGAGCACCGCGCGGGCACGCTGCCGTTCCCGGAGCCCCCGCTGTTCGTGCGCGTGAGCGCGGTGGGACCCGAAGGCGAGAGCGAGCCCTCCGACGTCTACGCGACCTGGGTGGGCGACCGACCCGCGCGCGTGCTGGTGGTGGACGGCAACGATCGCTGGCAAGACGAGCCCGTGCCCGAGAACCCCATGGGCGTGGGCCACGACTTCGCCGCCGTGCACGGCCGCGCCCTCGCCGAGGCGAGCGCGGGGACGCTGGTCGGCTTCGATACCGCCGCCAACGAGACCATCGTCGACGGCCTCGTCGCGCTCGACGACTACGACCTGGTGGTCTGGGCGCTGGGCGAGGAAGGCATCGACCACGACACCTTCAGCGCGGCCGAGCAGGGACTGGTGACCGCCTACCTCGACGACGAGGGCTCGCTGATGGTGTCGGGGTCGGAGATCGGCTGGGACCTCGTCGAGCAGGGCAACGCGGCCGATCAGGCGTTCTACTCCGACGTGCTGCATGCCCAGTACCTGGGCGATCAGGCCGACACCTACTTCGTGCGCGGCGAGGGCGAGCTGGTCGACGAGGGACAGTGGCGGTTCTTCACCCCCGGTGCCATGAACGTGCAGTTCGCCGATCGCCTGGTCCCGACCCCCGATGCGGAGCAGGCCGCCGGCTACGTCCGGGGTCTGGGAGACGGTGCGGCCGCGCTGTACCTGGGACCGGGGTCGGTGCTCCACCTTGCCTTCCCGTTCGAATCGGTCGACGAGGCCATCAAGCGCGTGACGCTGATGGAGCGTGCTCTCGACCTGCTGTTGTAGGGAGGCCCTACGCGCTCGCCTTGCCCGCCTCGGTACGACTGCGTAGCATCCAGCCCACGGGGCGCGCTCCAGGAGCAATGAGATGACGACACGCGTCGGGGTCGGCACGAGCGCGAAACCTTCGGCGTCGGTGGCCGAACGCGAAGCCGTCGACGAGACGGAGCGCCAGCTCGCCCGCGCGCAGGCGCTCAGCGAGTACGTACTGCGCTGCCCGAGCTTCGCAACCCCGGCCGAGATCCTCTCGGGCGCGACCGATCTGCTCGCCAGCCAGTTCGACGTGGACGATGCGCATGCCGTGCGGCTGTCCCTCACCGAGGACGCGGCGACCGTGCTGACCCCCACCGGCGAGCTCGCGCTGGGGCCGGTGGGACGAGAGCTGCCGACGCTGGGGCACCCCCGGCTGCTTCCCGACGGGGATCTCGAGCCCCAGGACGAGCCGCTGCTCCGTGCGCTGCAGCAGCTCGAGGACCGCAGCGCCCCGCTCCGCTCGCGGCGCATCACGCAAGCCGTGCTGATGCCGGTGCTGGGCGCGGATGCCGTGGAGTGGCTGCTGGTGCTCGTGTGCTTCGAGGGACGCGCCTCCAGCCGCACCCAGGAGGCCCCCGGGCCGCATCACGTGCAATTCTTGCAGCTCGTGTCCGGGCACGTCGAGCGCCTGCTGGACAACGCCCGGCTCGCCCACGACCTGCGCCACCACGCCGACGAGCTGGCCGAGTCCAACCAACGCCTGCAGAGCAGCCTGGACGAGCTCGCCCGTGCCCAGCAGCAGCTGGTGCAGGCCAGCAAGATGGAGGCCCTGGGCCGGCTGGCCGGTGGCATCGCCCACGACTTCAACAACCTGCTCACGGTCATTCTGAGCACCGCCGATCTGATGCAGCAGGACATGGAGCCCCATGCTCTGGCCGCCCGCGACCTCGCCACCCTCATCGAGGCCGCTCAGCGCGCCAGCGCCCTCACCCGGCAGCTGCTCACGTTCGGGCGGCGCCGACCGGGCAAGGCCCAGCACCTCGAGCTGCACCCGTTGCTCTCGGACATGAGCCGCCTGCTGCGACGCCTGATCGGTGAGGACGTGACCCTCGAGCTCCGCCTCGAGGCCCGCTACGACGCGCTCGAGGCCGACCCCGCCCAGATCGAGCAGGTGGTGATGAACCTGGTGCTCAATGCCCGCGAGGCCATGCCCTGGGGCGGCACCGTGGTGGTCGAGACCAGCCTCGGGAGGCCCGAGGGTGCGCCCGGGGGACCGCCCATGATCATGCTGGCCGTCTCCGACACCGGCATGGGGATGGATGCAGCCACCCGCGCTCGGGTATTCGAGCCCTTCTTCACCACCAAGGCCTCGCAGGGAGGCTCGGGCATGGGCTTGGCCACCGTGTACGGCATCGTCCGGCACCTCGGCGGCCAGGTGCAGGTACACAGTCAGCCGGGTCAGGGCGCGCGCTTCGAGGTGTTCCTGCCGCGCACGGGGTTCGTGAACCTCGAGACGATCGACGGCGAGCCCGCGGCGCCGCGCATCACCGTGCTGGTGGTGGAGGACGAGCCCGCGATCCGTCGCCTGGTCTCGCGAATCCTCGGTCGGAGGGGCTACGAGGTGCTCGCGGCGCCCGACGGCGAGACCGGCCTGCGACGCTTCTCCGAGCGAGAGGACGACATCGACCTCGTGCTCACCGACATCGTGATGCCCGGCCTCGACGGCGTGGGCATGGCCCAGGAGCTACGCACGCGGCGACCGGGGCTCCCGGTGCTGTTCATGTCGGGCTACCCGGGCGACAACCGGCCCGGCATGGACGACGACGACCTCGATTGCCTGATCGACAAGCCGTTCACGCCCGATCAGCTGCTCGAGCGCATCGAGCAAGTGCTACGGCCACCCACGGGTGCCTCCGCCGCCAAGCGCCAGTCTTGAATCGGGCGTGTCTCACCCGTCCCATCGGAGCATTGCGGCTTCCCCACGCGGAACGGGACCGTGGATGAAGACTCACGGGATGAGAACCACGGGATCGCGCGCGATCGCCATCATTCCGCATTCGGGCCGCATGTAGGCACGAGGGGTGATGCGGAGCCACCCGCGCAGTGGGGCGCTTTACGTGTTGCGCACGACGTTGCCCGACCCGTCCCAACTCGGCTCCCCCGAAGAGTGACCGCAGTGGCAAACTGGCCCGGCCAGGCGAGGACCACGCTACGCATGCGAAACCACCGACCCGCTCGCTTCGATGCGAGAGGACCCGACGACGAGACGCGAAGTCTCGGGGGAACCGCGAGCCGCGAGCCTCCGCGACCCATGATGGGCGACGAGACGCGACAGCTCGACGGCTCTGGATCGTTCGGCTCCGGGTCGTTCGTATCACGCGATTCCCTCGACCACCCGAGCAGCATCACCGAGCCCGAGGACGTCGGGGTTCGAGCGGATGATGCCATGAGGGGCAAGCAGATCGGACGTTTCGTCGTGCTCGGGACGCTGGGTCGGGGCGGCATGGGCACGGTCTACGAGGCCTTCGATCGCACGCTCGACCGAAGGGTCGCGGTCAAGATCCTTCACCATGACGTGACCGCCCTCGACCAGAAGCGGCTCATCCACGAGGCCCAGGCGCTGGCGCAGCTGTCCCACCCCAACGTGGTGCAGGTGTACGAGGCCGGCGAGATCGGCGGCCAGAGCTTCGTGGCCATGGAGCTGGTGCAGGGGCGAACGCTGCGGCGCTGGCTTGCCCAGGAACCTCGGCCCGACTGGCGCACGTGCGTGGAGATCTACATGCATGCAGGCGCCGGGCTGGCCGCAGCCCACGAGCAGGGACTGGTCCACTGTGACTTCAAGCCCAGCAACGCGATCGTGGACGAGAAGGGGCGGGTGCGCGTGCTCGACTTCGGGCTGGCCCGCCCGACCCAGCGCGTGGTGCCCGACTCGCGGCGCCTCGCCGCCCATCGACGTGCCGACTCGTCGACGACCGGCCCCGCGACGACCGATTCCGTGGCG
This sequence comes from Paraliomyxa miuraensis, assembly GCF_026337845.1. Classification (GTDB taxonomy): domain Bacteria; phylum Myxococcota_A; class Polyangia; order Nannocystales; family Nannocystaceae; genus Paraliomyxa; species Paraliomyxa miuraensis. Next base: position 81,537 of record NZ_JAOVZF010000161.1, read on the forward strand.
GTGATGGGCACGCCGGCCTACATGCCCCTCGAGCAGATGGAGGGGGCGGAGGTCGATGCACGGGGCGATCAGTTCAGCTTTTGCGTGGCGCTCTACGAGGCGGTGTACGGCGAGCGTCCGTTCGAGGGGGAGTCGCTCGCGGAGCTGAAGGAGGCACGAAGGACCGAGCGCATCCTTGCTGCGCCTCGCCACACCAAGGCCCCGGCCAAGCTGCGCGAGATCCTGGTGCGGGGGCTCGCCGCCGACCCCGAGCGGCGGTGGCCATCGATGCACGCGTTGCTCGACCAGCTGCGACCGCTGTGTGCCCCGCGGAGGCGCCGCAGGCTGCTCGCGCTGGGCGGAGCGGTCGCGCTGATCGGGGCGCTCGTGGGAGCCGGGCTGACCTACCAGGCGCGCATGGACCAGCGGTGCAGCGGCGCCCGGGCCCAGCTCGACGGCGTCTGGGACGGTGCGCGTCGACAGCAGCTGGAAGAGGCGATCCTCGGCACCGGCCTGTCGTACGCCCGTGACACCTGGGAGCGCGTGGTCACCCCGCTCGACGAGTACGCCGATGCCTGGGTGAACGTGCACACCGAGGTCTGCGAGGCGACCAGCGTGCGCCAGGAGCAGTCGGCCGTCGTCATGGACCTGCGCATGAGGTGCCTGCGAGAGCGCGCCGTCGCCCTGCGGGAGGTCGTCGACGTGCTGCTGCAGGCCGATCCGACCCGGGTCAAGCAAGCGGTGACCCTGGTCGCGAGCCTCCCCGCGCTCTCGCGCTGCGACGACGTGGAGGCGCTCTTGGCGAAGCTTCCCCCGCCCGAGGATCCAGCGGACGCCGAGCAGGTCGAGGCGCTCCGCGACGGGCTGGCGCAGGTGCGAGCGCTACGCAGCGCCGGGGCCTACGACGAGGCCTTGGCCAATGCGGAGTCGATCGTGTCCCGGGCCGACGGTCTGGGCCATGCACCGCTGCAGGTCGAGGCGATGCTCGAGCGCGGCCTCGCCCGCCAGGAGCTGGCCCAGTACGAGGAGGCCGCGGGGGATCTCGAGCGGGCGTACGTGCTGGCGGCCGAGCTCGAGCACGCCGAGGTGGAGGCGGCCGCCGTGCGCGAGCTGGCCTTCGTCGTGGGTCACGATCAGGCCAAGCACGACGCCGGCCTCCAGTGGAGCAAGACCGCCCTGGCCCTGGCCCGCCGCCCCCGATCCGACGCGAGCGAGCAGGCCATCGTGCTCAGTGCCATCGGCGTGATGCTGCTTCGCAACGGCGAGTTGGACGACGCGCTGGCGCATCAGCAACGAGCCCTGGCGATCTTCGAGGCGGCGCTCGGCCCCGAGCACCCCGACATCGCCGACTTGCTGCACAACATGGGCACCGTGCTGCTACAGCAAGGCAAGCAGGATCAAGCGCTCACCCACCTACGACGAGCGCTGGCGATCCGGCAACAGGCACTCGGTCCCCGTCATCCCCACGTCGCCCACTCGCTCACCGCCATCGGGGCAGTGCTGATCCAGCAAGGTGAGTGGGAGCCCGCGCTCTCTCAGCTCGAACAGGCATTGACCATTCGAGAGGACGCGCTCGGCCCTCGTCACCCCGACGTCGCCACCTCACTCAACAACATCGGCGCCGTCCTCAAGCAACAGGGCAAGCGACAGCAAGCGCTCGAGCACTTTCAGCGCGCCCTGGACATTCAACGTGAAGTGCTTGGCGCTCGCCACCCACGAGTTGCCTATCCCCTGAACAACATCGGCGAGGTCTTGCGAGAGCAAGGCAAGCTCGACGAAGCACTGACCTACCTCCAGCAAGCGCTCACCATCTCCGAAGAAGCGCTCGGTTCCGAGCACCCCGACATCGCATCCAGCGCGGCCAACCTGGGGAACCTCCTCCTGCGTCAGCGGCGATATGACGACGCAGAGCACCAGTACCGACGAGCGCTGCAGATCCAGCGAGCGACTTTGCCCCCCGATCACCCGCATGTGGCCTTGTCGCTGCTCGGGTTGGCCAGAGTTGGCCTCGCCAAGGAGGAATTCGACGCCGCACGAGGTCATGCCGAGCAAGCAGTGTCCATCCGCGAGTCGGGGACGATGGCCCCAGAGCTATTGGCGGAGGCCCATTTCGTGCTCGCACGCATCCTCTGGAGCGAACCTGGTGAGCGCTCTCGCTCGCGGAGCCTCGCCGAGCAGGCCCACGACGCCTGGTCCAATGCTCGTTCCGACGACCAACAGACGAGGGAGTATCTCGCCGAGGTCGAGCAGTGGTTGACGGAGCACCCCATGGCACCCTAGGACACTGGAGAGACGCAGAACGGCGAGATGAAGGATTCGGAGCCGGTGATCACGACGAAGGCATTGCCGCATCGGCCACAATCCTGTGCTGAAGAAGCGCGTACACCGTCCGAGACAGCGACTCTCGGCGCATCCGTACCAAGCGACCAGGTGCGGGTCGCCACGGTCGCTCGCGAGCACTCCTTCCGGGTGCTGGGCCGCTACGAAATCTTGGGTAGGCTGGGGTGCGGGGCCATGGGGACGGTGCTCGAAGCATTCGATCCCCAACTCGATCGCAGGGTGGCGCTCAAGATCCTCCACCATGAGCACGACACGCCACACAACGCGCGGCTGTTGCGAGAGGCCAAGGCCCTGGCCAAGCTCTCGCACCCCAATGTGGTGCAGGTGTACGAAGTGGGCCAAGTCGACGGCCGAACCTTCGTCGCCATGGAGTTGGTCGAAGGTCGAACGCTCGACCAATGGATGCAGCAAGAACCCAGGCCGAAGTGGCGAGCATGCGTCCAGGTCTTCATCCAGGTGGGCATGGGCCTGGCCGCGGCCCACGAGCAAGGCATGGTCCATCGTGACTTCAAGCCGAGCAACGCCATGATCGACGGCAAGGGGCGCGCACGCGTGCTCGACTTCGGCTTGGCGCGGGAATCGGAGGAGTCCGAGCACGACGGGGCCACCCCCCTGCCCCTCGGCAAAGCCGGCGCACACCAAACAGAGCTCGAAGCCTCGCTCACTCGCACCGGCGCCATCTTGGGGACCCCCGCCTATATGCCGCCCGAGCAAATGTTGGGCCGAGAGGCCGATGCTCGTAGCGACCAGTTCAGCTTCTGCGTCGCGCTCTACGAGGCCGTGTACGGGCGCAGACCGTACGATGCTCGATCGATGGGCTCGTTGATGCACTCGGTGATGAGCGGTCGCATCGCGCTGCCCAAGGGGACTGGAGTACCCGGCCGGCTGGGCCAGATCCTGCTACGAGGTCTCGCCACCGACCCGCAGCAGCGCTGGACCTCGATGGAGGCCCTGCTCGAGGCGCTTCGGCGCCTCATTGCGCCTCGCCGAGGGCGATGGTTGGCACTCGGCTCGACCATCGGCCTCGCAACGATCGGTGCCGGGCTGTTCCATCGAACCGAGCTCGCCCAACGTCAAGAACTCGCGCGACAGGCCGAGCTCGCCCAACGCTGCAGCAGCGCCCGGATCCAGCTCGATGGGATCTGGGACGACGCGCGTCGTCGACAGCTGGAGGAGGTCTTCCTCGGCACCGGTCTGTCGTACGCTTCCGACACCTGGGAGCGCGTGGCAAACTCGCTCGACGAGTACGCGGACTGCTGGGTGAACACGCACACCGAGGTCTGCGAGGCGACCAGTCTGCGCCAGGAGCAATCGGCTGCCGTCATGGACCTACGGATGGGGTGCTTGCGGCAGCATCGCGTGGCCCTGCGGGAGGTGGTCGACCTGCTGCTCCAGGCCGATCCGACCCGGGTCAAGCAAGCGGTGACACTGGTTGCGAGCCTTCCCGCGCTCGCGCGCTGCGACGATGTGGAGACGCTTCAGGCGAAGCTTCCCCCACCCCAGGATCCACGGGCCGCGGAGAAGGTCGAGGCGCTCCGCGACGGGCTGGCGCAGGTGCGAGCGCTACGCAGCGCCGGGGTCTACGACGATGCCTTGGCAAACGCGGAATCCATCGTGGTCGCGGCCGACGATCTGGGTCATGCGCCACTGCAGGCCGAAGCCGTGCTGGAGCGCGGCCTCGCCCGTCAGGACCTGGCCCAGTACGATGACGCTGCCCGAGATCTCGAACAGGCATATCTACTGGCCATCGAGCTCGAGCACTTCGAGGTGGAGGCAGCCGCCGTGCGGGAGCTGGCCTTCGTCGTCGGCCACGACCAGGCCAGGCACGAGGCCGGACTCCAGTGGAGCAAGACCGCCCTGGCCCTGACCCGCCGCCCCCGAGCCGATCCTCGCGAGCAGGCCACCGTGCTCAGTGCCATCGGTGTGATGCTGCTTCGCAACGGCGAGCTCGATGACGCGCTGGCCCATCAGCAGCAGGCCCTGGCCATCTTCGAGGCGGCGCTCGGCCCCGAGCACCCCGACATCGCCGACCTCCGCCACAACATGGGCAACGTGCTACGGCAGCAGGGCAAGCTCGACGAGGCGCTCTCGCACCTGCAACGGGCGCTGGCCATCCGCGAGCAAACGTTGGGCCCGGGCCACCCCGACATCGCGAGCCCGCTCACCACGATCGGTGCGGTGCTCGACGAGCAAGGGCACAAGCAGGATGCCCTGCTCCACTTGCAGCGGGCGCTGGCCATTCGCGAGCAGGCGCTGGGCGCCAGTCACCCCGACGTGGCCACGTCGCTCAACAACATCGGCATCATGTACAAGCAGCAAGGCAAGCTGCCGGAGGCCCTCGAGTCGTTCGAACGGGCTCTGACCATCCTGGAAGCGTCGCTGGGCCCGACCCACCCCCGCCTCGCCTACCCGCTCAACAACCTCGGTGAGGTGCTGCGAGCACGGGGCGAGCAGGAACACGCCGTGACCTACTATCAGCGGGCGTTGACCGTGCTCGAGCAATCCCAGGGATCCGACCATCCCAATGTTGCCTCGAGCATGATCAACCTGGGTAACCTCCTGTACGAGCAGAAGCGGTACGAAGAGGCGGAGCACCACTACCAGCGGGCACTCGAGATCCAGCAGCGCACGCTGCCCGAGGATCACCCCCACCAGGCATGGCCACGCTTGGGTTTGGCCAAGATCGACCTCGGGCGAGGACGAATCGAACGAGCACGCGAGCAGGCCGAGCAGGCCGTGGCCATCCGCGAGCAGGCAGGGGTGGCTCCCGTTCTGCTTGCCGAGGGCCGCTTCGTGCTCGCGCGCACCCTCTGGAACGACCCAACCGAGCGCTCGCGTGCGCGGAGCCTCGCCGAACGGGCCCGCGAAGCCTGGGCCAGCGCGGAGGCCGACGACCCACAGACCAGGGAGTACCTCTCCGAGGTCGAGCTGTGGCTCGCCGAGCACCCCACTCGCTGAGCCAGTCGGCTACCCCCCGACTTCTCCTGGGATCTGCTGAGGCGGCGGCGGTGGTGGCTCGTTGATGTCCGGGTGCACCGGGCCCGTGGCGGGATCCATGGTTTCCTCGATCGGATACTGCGGGTCGTCATCCGCAACGACCCCCCAGCTTCCGCCGAATTCCTGGGCCAACGCCTTGAACAGCGAGAGTTCCTGGCAAGTCACGTCGCACTCGGGCTCGGGGGGCTGGTAGACCCCCCCGGCCGCATCGACGGTCCCCATGAGCTGGTCGATCTTGGACTGGGAGAGCCCCTCGATGTCGGCCACGATCTGCAGCTCGTCGAGCGAGGGATCGGCAGGCTCGTCCTCCGGTGCCGCGAAGTCATCGATCTTGGTCGGACTGAGCAACGCCGTGGGATCGACCCAGTAGCGCGTATCCACCATGATCCCGACCGACTGCATCTCCGCCCACACCTTGTACTGCCAGGTCCCCTGGTTGTTGATGCTCCCCGAGGGTCCGGAGCACTCGCCGTTGCTGTTGTTCTCGAAGCCGTCGGTCAGAACGTACATCCGGTTCAGCATCGGGCTGATCGTGAACGTCTCGCCGTCGCCGTTGACCCCCTTGCACAGCGCATCGGCCAGTGGGGTGCTGCCCTCACATGACAGGGCGTTGACCGCGTTCTTGGCCGACACCGCATCGGTGTAGTATCCGGTGATCGTGGGCTGGACGTCGTCGCTGGTGTCGTCGTCGTTGGCAAAACCCCAGATCGCGATCCCATCGCCATCGACCTTGGTGGGATCGAAGAAGTCGTTGATGATGCCCCGGGCCATGATCTTGGCGTCGTAACACCGCGTGTTCCCCGTGGAGGAGCGCACCGTGGTCATGGAGCTCGTCACGTCGATGAGCAGGATCCCGTACCCCCCGCCGTCGACCGCCGGATCGAGCTCGTCCACCAGCCCCCCGACCCCATCGGGCCGGTCGTAGGAGTCGAGGTCGTCGCCGGAGGCGGAGCAACCGGCGGTGACCAGCACGAGGATGGAAATGAGCCCTTGGCGTCGCATGGATCCTCCCGTAAGCACCGAGGACGAGCGGGCAATCACCCCGCCATCCCGGCGTCATCTGCATTACCGATGAATCCCACGGTAATGCAGAACCCTACAGGAGCTCAAGCCCCAAGTGCCCTCCTACCCCGTCCCAAGTTGGGTCCACGGCGGAATCGAGCCGAGTTCATTTTGGGCCAGGCGCCGGCTCGTTCGCCCCGCTCTCGCCTCGCGGCGCCTCGGCTCACGCCTCCTGGACGGTCACCTTGATCATCTGCACGGGCGTGCGCGGACGATCGCTGCCGTCGGTCGGCGTCTTCTCGATCGCGTGCACGACGTCCATGCCGTCGACGACCCGACCGAACACCGGGTGCTTGGACGGCCCGGGGCTGAACCAGTCGAGGTAGTCATTGTGCACGGTATTGATGAAGAATTGACAGCTCCCGCTGTTGGGGCGGCCGGTGTTGGCCATTGACAGCGTTCCGGGCTCGTTGGAGAGCTTGGCGTTGGCCGGGTGCTCGTCCGCAATCGTGCCGTCGGGGCCGTCCCCGGTGCCCGCGCGACGGCTGTTGGGATCGCGGCTGTGCGGGCAGCCGAACTGCAGCATGAAGCGGTTGATGACCCGGTGGAAGTGCAGCCCGTCGTAGAACCCGCTCTTGGCGAGCGCGACGAAATTGCCGGCGGTGATCGGCATCTTGTCGACGAACAGCTCCACGGTGATGTTGCCCATCGAGGTCTGCAGGGTGGCGGTCGGGTTGGCCATGGGCCCAACGAGTAGCAGAACGCGCGCGCGTCCGCGAGCGCGCGCCGCCCGCTACTGGATCCCGCGGGTCTCCGTCGCCAGCTTGACCTCGCGGATCGCCAGCACGAAGGCCGCCTTGCGCATCGAGATGTCGTGCGCCCGCTTGATGTCGCGGATCTTGCGATGGGCCTCGGTCATGATCTTGTCGAGCTCCTCGTTGACCCGGGTCTCGTCCCAGCGGAAGTTCTGCAGGTTCTGGACCCACTCGAAGTAGCTCACCGTCACCCCACCCGCGTTGGCGTAGATGTCGGGCACGATGGTGACGCCGCGCTGCTCGAGGATCTCGTCGGCCTCGGCCGTGACCGGGCCGTTGGCGGCCTCGACCACGTACTTGGCCTTCACGTCATTGGCGTTCCTGGCCGTGATCACGCTGCCGAGCGCCGCCGGCATGAGCACGTCGCAATCGGCCACCAGCAGATCCTCGTTCGAGATCGCCTCGGCTCCCGGAAAGCCCAGGACCGTGCCGTGCGAGTCGTAGTGCTCGAGCACGGCGGGAATGTCGAGGCCGTCACCCGCAAAGATTCCCCCCTTGGAGCCGCTCACGGCGAGGATCTTGGCCCCGCGCGCGTGCAGCAAGCGCGCGCTCCAGGAGCCCACGTTGCCAAAGCCCTGGATCACGAAGCGCTGATCCTTGAGATCGGCCCCCGACTCCCTCAGCGTCTCGCGAATGGCGAACACACAGCCGCGGCCGGTGGCCGCCGAGCGCCCGGGGGAGCCGTGCAGGCCGATCGGCTTGCCCGTGACCACGCCGGGCGCGAATCCGTGCAGACGGGTGTACTCGTCGAAGAACCACGCCATCACCTGCGCATTGGTGTTGACGTCGGGGGCCGGAATGTCCCGCTCGGGCCCCACGAGGTCGTGGACCTGCCGCACGAAGGTCCGGGTCAGACGCTCGAGCTCGCGCGGGCTGACCTCGCGCGGATCGACCTGGATGCCCCCCTTCGCGCCACCGAACGGAACCCCCACCACCGCGGTCTTCCAGGTCATCAGGCTGGCCAGCGAGCGCACCTCGTGGATGTCGACATGAGGGTGATAGCGGAGCCCGCCCTTGAAGGGGCCACGCGAGTCGTCGTGCTGGACGCGATAGCCGATGAAGTTGCCGATCGAGCCGTCGTCGCGACGAATCACCAGCTCGACCCTGAGCTCGCGGCTGGGCGTCGTCAGCATGCGCCTCATGTCCTCGTCCACGCCGAGGATCTCGAAGGCCTGTTGGAGGAAGTGCTGGGTGGTGTCGTTGGCGTTCATGGGGGGTGGCGCACAGGGCGGCGGCGACAGCATACCCCGCTCCGAAGATCTCGGGATGCCTTGGTATGCTCTCGCCGTGTCCACCCGGATTCAGCTCCGCCGTGATGCCGGGAAGGTGGGCCCCACGCACGGCCCGTGGATCCGCACGCGACAGGTGGCCCGCATCCTCGGCGTGCCCGATCCCGGCGAGCTGGCCGCGGTGGAGGATCGCCACGGCGAAGTGCTCGGCTGGGGCCTCGTCTCGGAGCGCTCGAGCATCACGGTACGCATGCTGCAATGGGGTGCAGAGCCGCCTCCACCGCAGTGGCTGTCGCAGCGGCTCACCCGCGCGTTCGAGGCCCGGCAGCACCTGGGGTTGCAGGCGCAGCCCACCACCGGCATGCGCATGGTCAACAGCGAGGGCGATGGGCTGCCCGGGCTGGTGATCGATCGCTACGACACGCAGCTGGTCGTGCAGATCGCCACCGCCCCCATGGCCGCGCGAAGGCACGAGCTGATGAAGGAGCTGCGCACGCGCTTCGATGGGCCGGTCCACGTGGTCCGCCCCGAGTCCGCAGCCAAGACCGAGGGCTTCGAGCCCGGGATCGAGCGCGAGGGCGAGCACGGGCCGCTGTGCTTCGTGGAGCACGGGCTGCGCTTGTCGGTCCCCGCACCGCCGAGCCAGAAGACCGGCGCATACTTCGATCAGCGCGCCAACCGTCGCGAGGTGGCGAGGCTGGCGGCCCACGCAGAGGGACCGCTGCTCGACCTCGGCTGCCACGTGGGTGGCTTCGCCCTGCACGCCGCGGCTGCGGGCGTTCCCGCGGTTGGTGTCGATCGGAGCGCGTCGATGCTCGAGCGCGCAGCAGCGCACGCGACGATGAACCATCTGCCCGGCCTACAGTGGGTCGAGGCCGACATGTTCGGAGTGCTCGACGATCCCCGGCTGGCCGGACCCTTCGGTACGATCGTGGTGGATCCTCCGAAGATCGCAGCACGACGGCGCGACGTGGATCGAGCGGCAGAAGCGATGCAGCGCATGGTCGCTCGCGTCGCCGCGCGACTTCGCGTGGGCGGGCACCTGGTGCTCTGTAGCTGCAGCCATCACGTGGGGAGCGAGCACCTCGATCGCTTCGTGCTGGCATCGCCCGGATCGTTCACCCGCGTGGCACTGCGCGGTGCCGACCTCGATCACCCGATCGCACCGGGACACATCGAGGGCGAGTACCTGCGGGTCGCCATCTACCAGCGCCGCACCTAGCCGGTGGCCGTGGCCGCCGCGGGGCGCTCGTCACGAATGGCGATCCGATAAACGCTGTTCTCGGTCTCGACGTAGAGGACGTTGTCTTCGCTGGTGGTCAGCACGCGACGCACCGCGGTCGTGACCATGCGACGCCCATTCGGATCGCGAAAGATGACCATGCCGCGACCAACGACGGGAGAGGACAGCAGATAGCCCTCGTAGATCCTCCCCACGGTCGCAGACAACCCGCCCACCCCGTGGGACGTGCGGATCTTCGTAGCGACGACCGACAACACCCTAGCGGCAAGCTTATCCCGCAGCGGGAAGGAACGCCACACGAGAATCCAACGACCCAGGGGGGCCGAGTGCGCCGCTCTCGGGGCGTCCGTGGGACTCGGTCTCGACGCGTCGTGTGGGTGCGTGCTGGAGGAGTGACGTATGGCGAGGTGGGCGAGAACATGACAGTGACACGGTCGATCGTGAAGCCGCGTGCACGCCTCGGCAGCCCACGGAGCGTCAACCGTCGCCGTCGGCGTCTTCCGATGCGTCGATCCGGGGGCGCGGCGGGCCTGCGCGGCCGGTACCTCGATCGCCGAGCTCGCCGATGGCCCCCTCGTGAACCCAGCCCTCGAGTCCTCCGGGCAGCCGAACCTGCCGCCAGCCCGGGCTTCGACCCACCACTCGCACGCGTGCCCCGCCCTGCAACCGGAACGCGACCCGCCGATGGTTGCCGGCGCCGTCGCGAGCATCGACGAGATCCTCGAGCACGATCGCTTCCGGTGCCGTGCGATCTGCGCGAAGGGCCAGTCCGTGCAGCACCCCGAGACCGAGATAGATGCTGGCGAGCACGAGCAACACGGCACCGATGGCCGTGCTCCCCGACTGACCGCGGCGGCGTCGACGACCACGCAGCCATCCGAGGCCGAGGACCAGCCAGCCCGCGACCAGAGCCGACCATCCCACTCCGGGCGCTCGTAGCGCTTCGACCACGAGATCCCACCAGGTCTCGGGGCGATCGATCTTGGCCCCCGAGCCCGCCGCCTGCATCTCGGCGCGGCGACGGGCCACGCCCAGATTGAAGCGCGCCGACTCGGCCAGCTCGGCCGTGGGCCCCCCGCGCCAGTCCAGAGCGCGGCGCAGGTGGAAGGTGGCACGACCCACGTCGCCGTGATGCAGATAGGCGGTGCCCAGATCATAGGAGAGCACTGCGCTGCGCTCGGGCAGCAACGCCGCGGCTTGCTCGTAGGCGGCGATCGCCTGCTCCCAGTCGCCGTCTTGCGCGGCTTGGCTTCCGCGAGCGAAGGCCTCGTCGACCGCATCGGCGCGTGCGCGATCGGGTGCGAGCAAGAGCACTCCCCCGAGGGCCAGACCCGCGGCCTTGCGAGCCCACGCGCGAGCCCAACGACGCGCTCGGATCATGGGGCCTCCTTGGCGAGCCGGCTGGTGCGAACCAGGTCGAGCACCTCGTCGAGCAAGATCTGTCGATCCTCGCGGGTGTCGCCCTGGGCTCCGAAGCGCGCGGCGTCGCAGCGGTCGAGCAGATCGCGAAGGCGATCCACGTCGGCTGGCGGCACGCCGTGCTGACCCAGCAAGCGCAGCAGCTCGGGTCTGGGCAGGCCCACGCCCTCGGCGCCCGCGCGCTCGACCGCGATCTCGTGCAGCAGCTTGCTGAGCGTTCCGTGGAATCCCTCGCCGCCGTCCACGGCACGCTCGGCCGTCTCGATGAGCTGCCGCTGCCGCTGCCGCCGACGCGCTGCCGCCTGCGCCCGCTCGTCGGCCCCAAAGCGCCGCCACAGCGCCGCGCCCGACAGGCCCAGCGCGGCCAGGCCGGGTACGGCGAGCATGCCGTAGAGCCAGCGGGTGGGGGTCAACCAGCGATCGCGCGGGGCGTGGCGCGGCAGCGCGTCGCCCAGCACCAGCGGCGACAGCTCCTCGGATCCCGCCTCGCGGTCGGCCTCGGGCTCGGGCTGCACCGCTTCGCCGCCCTCCACCGTGAGCACGATGGGCTCGGTACGCACGACCTGATAGGCCTCGGCCTCGGGATCGAAGAACGCCAGCTCGTGCGAGGGAATCGTCAGCTCGCCGCCGCGCTCGGGAATCAGCAAGAACTCGTAGCGACGCTCGCCGCCCAGGACCTGCCCCTTGCGCAGGCGCGTCTCGACCTTGGGGTCGTAGCGACGGATGCCTTCGAGGTCGGGCCACGGACCGGGGTCGACGAACTTCACGTTGCCCTCGCCGCCGATCGTCACCCGCAGGGTCACCGGCTCGTTGGCGGCGAGCTCGGTGCGATCGACCTCGGCGGTGATCGTGTAGCGCCCCACGTTGTTGGCCGAGAAACCGGCCGGGCGTCCCTGCGCCGGCAGCGGCAGCACCTCGACCGTGAGCGCGGGCGAGAGGATCCGCTGGCGACCGCCCACGGAGAGCTCGGCCGCGCCGATCTCGAGCGTGCCCGCGCGCTGCGGGAACAGGGCCCGCCGCAGGCCCGGGCGCACGCGATAGTCGGTGGTGCCCACGCGCTTGATCACCGGCTCGCCCTCGGGAAGCTCCTCGGTGAAGAAGTCGGTGAAGCTCGGCGGCTTGCGCAGGTGGATGCCGAGGAACGAGCGGCGCTCGTAGACGTCGAGCGCGTAGCTGACCTGCTCGCCCACGAACACCTGCTCCTTGTCGACGGTGGCCCACAGGAACACGGGGCCCTGCGCCTCGGTGGGCTGGCGGCCACCCGGGGTCTCGGGCAGGGGCTCGTCGGCGGCCACGACCTCGAGCACGGGTACGTTGGATTCGAACGTCTCGCCGTCGACCTCGAGCGAGAAGCCGAGTTCGAATTTGCCGGCGGTCTTGGGCGTGATGAGGGCCGAGACCTTGCGGGTGGAGACGCGGGCTGCCGGTCCCCCGAACAGATCGCCCGACCACCCCCCGACCGTCTCGATGCCGCTGACCTCGAAGTCGCCGATCAACGCCTTGGGCCAGGGCAGGTCGGCGGGAGCCCGGGCGCCGCGCACCGAGACCGCGAGCGTGAGACGAACGGGCTCGCCCACTCGAGTGGACGCCGCGCTGAGGCTGGCTTCGAGCTCGACCTCGGCCGCATGAGCAATGCCGACGTGCCCCAGCAGCGCGACGGAGGTCGACAGCGCGAGGGCTCGAGCAAAGCGGCGGCGGGTGAGGCGATGCATGGCCGGAGAACTCCAGGATTACCAGTCCTCGGTGGGGGGTCGCACCCCTCCCAGTGGACGATCGAGGGGAAAGTGGTCCTGCTCGTCGAGCTCGTCGAGCGCCTTTTGCAGATCGAGCTGATCCAGCGGCTGGGGCTGCGATGGTGGGGGCTCACCCGTGCCTTGCCCGTCGTCCTGCGGCTCGGGCTCGCCGCCCGTGGTTCCACCTTCGTCGGGGGGTTGGCCGGTCTCGCCTCCGCTGTCCTCCCCGCCTGCGGTGGAGCCTCCGTCGTCGCTGCCTCCATCACTGCCGCCCGTCGAGCCTCCGTCGTCGCTGCTGCTCGTCGAGTCCTCGCCGCCGCTGTCCTCACCCCCCGTGCCGCTGTCGTCCTGCTCGTCCTCGTTCTCGTCGTCCTCTTCCTCCTCGTCGTCCTCGTCCTTCTCGTCCTCCTGCTTGCGCAGGCGAGCGAGCTCGAGGTTCCACTTGGCGTTGATGTGATCGGGCCGAGCCTCGAGACACTCGATGTAGGCCTCGATGGCGGCGTCCCACTCCTCGGCGTCGAAGGCCACGTTGCCGCGCTCGTAGAAGGCGCTGGCGCGCACCTCGAGCTCCTCGGCCTCGCTGGCGTGTTCGAACGCGCGCCGGGCTGCATCGAGCTCGCCCTTGGCCAGCAGCACCAGGCCCCGGTCGTAGCTCAGCTCGGGCCGATCGCCGTGGCGCTCGATCGCGGCGTCGAAGCGCTCGAGCGCCGCATCGAGGTCGCCCGCCTCGTAGGCCTCGATGCCCGCCTCCACGTCGCGATCGGGACGCGCCAGCCGGTCGGCGAGCCAGCCCGCGAGCAGAGCGGCCAGGAGTACGCGCCCGATCACGCCGGCTCCCTCCGATCCCCGAGTCCGAGCGCCAGGCACAAGAGCGCGAGACCTGCGACCACCGGGATCCCGAAGCCCTCGTCGTGGTGGACCTCGATGGTGTCCTCGCGCTGGGTGCGGCTGAGTTCCTCGAGCACGTCGCGAACCTCGTCGAGGCTGAAGCGCTCGGCTTCGACCTTCACGTAGCGCCCCCCGGTGACCTTGGCGATCTCCTGCAGGAGCGACTCGTCGAGGCGAGTCATGCGGTACTGTCCGGTCTCCTCGTCCTTGACGAATCCGGTGGGGTTGCCGTTCTCGTCGAAGGTCTGGATGGGCTCGCCCGACTTGGAGCCGATGCCCACCGTGTAGATGCGCACCCCGAGCCGTGCGGCCTCCTCGGCGAGCTCGAGCGGGCGGCTGGCGTTGTCCTCTCCATCGGTGAGCAGCACGATGGCCTGACCGTTCTCGGCCGGGGGAACGTCTTGCAGCGCCGCGGCTTCGTCCTCGCTCGGGCGCGCGCCCTCGCCCCCCATGGCGGGCTGATCGTCCACGCCGCGGCGTGCGTCGACCAGGAACGTCAGCGAGCGCGAGAGTGCCTTGCCCATCGCGGTGCCGCCCGGGCGTTCGAAGCGCGGGTCGGCGTCGGCCAGGTAGAGCTTGAGCAGGCGCATGTCGGGGGTGACGGGAAAGCCTCGCGCGGCCCCGGCGAACACGACCACGCCCACGCGATCACCACGCCGCCCCGCGTCGTCGAGGAAGCGGCCGAGCTCGGCCTCGAGCCGCTCGCTCCGCGACGGGTACACGTCCTGGGCGAGCATCGACTTGCTGTAGTCGACCGCGAGCACCACGTCGAGACCGCTGGCCGGGATGACCTCGGCCGTGCCGCCGTACTGCAGGCGCAGCAGGCCCACCCCCACCGCCGCGACCGCAGCCGTGGTGGCCACCGCCACCAGCAGCCGCCGCCCGTGGTGCACGCTGCCCACCAGGCGGGAGATCAGCGCGGGGTTGCCCAAGGCCTCGACCGCGCGCCGGCGCTGACGCGCCGCATACCCGAACAGGAGCGCGACGAGCGGAACGGCCAGGAGCACGGGCCAGTACTCGGCGCTGGCCAACACGACCTCGTCGAGGGTGCCCAGCTCGCCGGGCTCGGCGAGGCCGAGCAGACCGGTCCATCCAGTCCATCCAGTCCATCCAGTCATGGGAACCTCCGCAGGCGAGTGGTTCGCAGGACGACGTCGAGCAGCAGCAGCACCAGCGCCGGCCACAGCAGCAGCTGGAACAGCTCCGGACGCACGGGCTCGCCCTCGAGCCGCGAGCGCTCGAGCTTGTCGAGCAGGTCCTGGAAGGTACCCTGCAGGGCCTGGCTGTCGACCGCGGTGTAGGCAAAGCCCCCGGTGATGCTGGCGATCCGCTCGAGCCGACCGGGGTCGATCGAGCCGCCGTCGAGGCCGTGGCGCCCGATGAGCACCGTGTACACGCTCACGCCGCGCTCGGCCGCCTCGCTGGCCACCGTGTCGGGATCGAGGCCATCGGCGTTGTGCACCCCATCGGTGAGCAGCACGATCACCTTGCTGTCGGCGTCGGACTCGTCGAGGCGGTTCAAGGCCATGCCCAGGCCCGCGCCGATGGCGGTGGTGTTGCCCTCCATCACCCCGAGCCGCAGGCGCCGCATGAGCGTGCGCAGCACCCCGTGATCGAGGGTCAGCGGGGCCACGGTGGATGCGGTGCTGCCGAACGCCACCAGCCCGATGCGGTCGCGCGGGCGACGGCGGATGAAGTCGTCGATCACCGCCTGAGCCGCGCCCAGCCGGTTGGGCGCCATGTCGGGGGTCTCCATCGAGTCCGAGAGATCGAGCACGATCACGATGTCGATGCCCTCGTGGTGCACGCGGTCGTTGCCGCGGGTCGACTGCGGACGCGCGAGCGCGCCGACGAGCAGCAGCGCCGCCGCCAGTCGCAGCCCGTCGGGGAGGTGGACCAGCCGCACGGCCCAGCCCCCGCGCAAACGCGTGAGCGAGCGCGCCCGAGAGTAGCGCAGGGTCGGCGCCCGGGGAGCGAGCCAGGCCCGCAGCACCACCGCGAGCACGGGCACCACCGCGGCCAGCAACCACTCGGGTCGCGACCAGATCACGTGACGCAAGCCGCCCCCCGCGGTCCACGACGCCGCGGCGAGGCCGAGCGCCAGGGCGAGCACCCCGAAGGCGAAGATGGGACCCACGGACCTCATCGCGCGTCGACCTCCGCTTGGGACTCCTCGGACGCGGTCGCGGTGTCGCGTGCCTCCGCGGCCTCGCTCGGCGCGGCCTCACTGCTCTCGTTGCGGCGCTCGGGCGCGCTCGCCTTCACCTCGGCGTCGCCGCCCTTCGGGCCTTCGGGCGCGCTCGCCTTCACCTCGGCCACCACCGCGGCCATCGAGCGCTTGACCATGTCGCGCACCAGCTCGAGCGCCTCGTGGGACTCCTCGTCGGGCGGGCTGAAGCGGGCGAATTTGACCAGGTCGCAGCGCTGCAGGAACTCGACCACCGCATCGGCCGACAGCGGGGCCAGGCGCTTGGCATCATCGAGCAAGGCGCGGCGGATCTCGTCGGTGGTGCGGTCGAGGGCGTCGAGCCCGAAGCGCCCCTCGAGGTAGCCCTTGGCGATCTCGGTGAGCTCGACGTAGTAGCGCTGGACCTGCCCCGAGGCGAGCAGCTCGCCGCGCTCGAGCTCGTCGAGCGCCTCGAAGGCCAGCTCGTGCGGCGGAATCGGTGGGGGCAGCGCCACGGCCCTGCGCGGCCCGAACCTGCGCACGAGCAGCCACGCCAAGAGCCCCAGCAGCAGCGTGCCCAGCACCGAGAGCACGACCGCCTCGGCCAGCGTGTCGGGATACTCGCGCGAGATCGGCGGGTCCTCCCCACGTCGCTGCGGATCGGACTCGTTGGCCAGCAGCGACTCGACCGTGAACGCACGCGGAGGGATCTGCACCGTGTGCACCGCCCCATCGGCGTCGACGTAGGTCAGCGGGAACGAGGGGATCGTGGCCGTGCCCACCTCGAAGTACTGCAGCTCGATGCGGAAGGTCTTGCGCAGCCCGTCGCCGGTGGGCTCGGCTTCGCCCTCCACCGTGCTCACGTGATGGAGCGGGGCGAGCTCGAGCCGCGTGGGCAGGTTGACCCGCACGTCGCGGGGGTAGGCCGCCACCACCTCGAGGACGAGGAGGTCACCAACGTTGGAGGGATCGGGAGCGAGCCGAGTGGTCACGGCCACCGGGCCATCGCTCACCACCGGAGTCTTCGACGTGGGGTCGGGTGCCGCGGGCGCAGGAGCCGGCGTCGCAGGCTCGCCGACGGCAGCGCGGCTCGGAGGCTCCGGCGCTGGCTCGGGGCTCGGAGGCTCCGGGGGCGCTGGCTCGGGCGCCGTGGGCTCGGGCGCCGTGGGCTCGGGCGCGGGAGCGGGGCTCGGAGGCTCGGCACGAACCATCGAGCCCGTCGCCAAGACCCACACCAGCCCCAGCCCCAAGCCGCCAAGGAGCCTCGCGACGCCGCGCCTCATGCTCGAAGCCTCCGGTTGCGCCGGGCGAAGAACGCCACCAGCGGCTTTTGCCAGTCGTCGCCGCAGCGGATGCTCATCATCGGCAGCGACAGCTTGCGCATGAGGCGATCGATGCGACGGCGCTCGGCCTCCACCTCGCCGCGGTAGCGCTTGGCCTGGCTCGCGGACAGATCGATCACGTGGTCGCCGCCGAGATCGAGCAGCTCGAGATCCTCGACGGTCAGCAGGCCCAGCGCGGGCAGCTCGAGCTCGAGGGGATCCTCGACCCGGATCGGGATCACGTCGTGCCGCCGCTTGGCCACCTTGAGCGCGTGCTCGAGGCGCTTCTCCTCGGCCTCGGTGCCGCCCTCGCCCCCGCCGCCGGACCGCTCGCCCCCGAGCGCGTCGACGAAGTCGGAGATCACGATCGCGACCCCGTGCCCCTTGTGCAGCCGCGAGAGGTACTCGAGCGCCACCGCGGGCGACGTGCCGCGATGCTCCGGCACGTGGCTGAGCACGCGCTGGATCACCGCCAGCACGTGCTTGCGCCCGCTGCGAGGCGGCACGAACACCTCGACCCGATCGGTGAAGCCGATGAGCCCCACGCGGTCGTTGTTCTGGATCGCCGAGAACGCGAACGTGGCCGCGAGCCGGGCCACCAGGTGGCGCTTGTCGTGCTCGCGGCTGCCCAGATCGAGGCTGGCGCTCATGTCGACCACCAGCATCACGGTCAGCTCGCGCTCCTCGGTGAAGAGCTTGACGTGGGGCTCACCCGTGCGCGCGGTGACGTTCCAGTCGATCGCCCGCACGTCGTCGCCGGGCTCGTAGGCGCGCACCTCGGCGAACGCGATGCCCTGACCGCGAAACACCGACTGGTAGGAGCCGGCCAGGTGCTGGGTGACCAGGCGCGAGGTCTGGATCTCGATGCGCCGGATCTCGCGCAGCAGCTCGGCCGTGCGCTCGCGAGCCTCGGCCGCCTCCTGGCTGGCGGCGGCCGGGCCCCGGGACGGACTGGGGGCGAGGCTTGGCGTTGGGCCCCTCGGAGAAGGGCTGGGCGTCCGGGCGACCACGGTCACTTCCCCACGCCGCTAGGGTACCTGCACGTGCTCGAGGATCTGGCGGGCGATCTGCTCGACCGTCTTGCCCTCGGCCTCGGCTTCGTACGACAAGATGATGCGATGGCGGAGCACGTCGGGGGCGATGGCCTTGACGTCCTCCGGGCTCACGTAGCCGCGGCGCCGCATGAACGCGTGGGCCCGCGAGGCCTGCAAGAGCGCGATGGTGGCCCGCGGCGAGGCGCCGAAGTCGATGAACGTCTCGAGCTCGGCCAGGCCCGCGACCCCGGGGCGCCGCGTGGCCGCGACCACGTCGACGATGTAGCGACGCACCGGCTCCTCCACGATGATCTCGTCGAGGGTCTTGCGGACCTGCTCGATGTCGGCGGGGCCGATGACCGGCTGCGCCTCGGGCTTGGGCGCCTCGGGGCCCGAGCCCATGCGCGCCATGATCTCCAGCTCGTCCTCGGCCGAGGGGTAGTCGACCCTGATCTTGAACATGAAGCGGTCGAGCTGGGCCTCGGGGAGGTTGTAGGTGCCCTCCTGCTCGATGGGGTTTTGGGTGGCGAGCACCAGGAACGGCCGCGGCAGCGGGTAGCTCTGGTCGCCGATGGTCACGTGGCGCTCGGCCATGGCCTCGAGCAAGGCGCTCTGCACCTTGGCGGGCGCGCGGTTGATCTCGTCGGCGAGCAAGAGGTTGGTGAAGATCGGACCGCGCTTGTTGGTGAAGGTGCCGCTCTGGTGGTTGTAGATCACCGTGCCGAGCACGTCCGAGGGCAGGAGATCCGGGGTGAACTGCACCCGCTTGAACTCGAGCTCGAGGCTCCTGGCGAGGGTGTTGACGGTGAGGGTCTTGGCCAGGCCGGGCGCGCCTTCCAGGAGCACGTGGCCCCCGCACAAAAGGCCCATGAACACGCGCTCGATCATGTCGCGCTGGCCCACGATGACCTTGTTGACCTCGGAGAACAGCCGGTCGAGGAATGCGGACTCGCGCTCGACGAGCTGGGTGACCATGCGGATGTCGTAGGCGCCTAGGCTCATGGTGCTCGGACTGCTCGGTGAGAAGGAGTGAAGGCAGATTCTCGAAGACGAGGCCGGCGCGACGACCGGCCTGCGGTCGGGTACGTTAACCCCAGCGAGCACGGCCGCAAGGGTCGCCCGCAACCTCGTCCCGGCGGGCATCATTCCAGGACCGCGGGACCAGCGCAAGGCAGTTGACGCTCGAATTGGGCCCGTGCGGGCCGTTTGACGCTGACTCGCGGCTGATCTACAACGCTGCGACCATGGCCCTACGGATCGACCGTGCGCGATTGTTCGACAAGCGAGTGGTGCAGCGAAACATCCACGCTGGCCGCGTGACGAAGGACGAGTATCGCGCGTGGCTCAAGGATCTGCCGGACTCGACCGACAAGATCATGGCGCGCGACGAGGGTGGTGACGACGACGGCTACGAGCCCTCGGCGCGCCCGGTGGTGGTGGCCGCTGCGCCTGCCGCTGCACCCGCCGAGGCTGCGCCCGCGCCCGCGCCCGCCGTGGTCGACGCGGCGCCGTCCGAGCCTCCGTCCCCCGACCAAGCGGGCTGACGCGTCCGCATGCGCGTCGCCGGCCAACGTGCTTCCTGTGGGGGGCAAGCTCCCCACCCGGGACGTGCGTCCGGCGGGCGCTTGGCCAGCCTCGCGAGTGCGGGCTTGCTGGTGCTCGCGATGAGCGTGGGCTGCCGTCGCGTGGATGAGCCGGTGGTGGAGATGCGCACGCCTCCGCCCAACCTCGACGCGGCGACCCCCGCCGAGCGCCCCCCCAACGGCGGCGGCGGCAAGACCTTCGTGGTCCCCGACTTCGCCAAGGTGGCCCAGCAGCTGTCGCCCTCGGTGGTCACCGTGATCTCCACCGTGGGCAGCCGCGGACCCCAGGGACAGCGCCGCACCGTGCACGGGGTGGGCAGCGGCATGCTGGTGAGCGCGCGCGGGCAGATCCTCACCAACGAGCACGTGGTGGCCAGCGCCACCCGGGTGCAGGTGGAGCTCTCGACCCGAGCCCGCCTCGACGCGCGGGTGATCTATGCCGACCCCATGCTCGACCTCGCCTTGCTCGAGCTCGACGGCCTCGAAGGCGAGCTGGCCCCCGTGCTGTTCTCCGAGCGCGATCCCACGCCCGGCGAGTGGGTGATGGCGGTGGGCCAGCCGTTCGGGCTGGGCAACACGGTCACGGTGGGGGTGATCAGCGGGCTGGGGCGCGACCACGCCGACCTCGGGCGTCCGCCGGGGCTCGATCCGCAGGGGATCTGGTCGTTCATCCAGACCGACGCCTCGATCAACGTGGGCAACTCGGGCGGGCCGCTGGTCGATCCGGATGGCGAGGTGGTGGGCATCGCCACTGCGGTCCGGGCCGACGGTCAGGGCCTCGCGTTCGCGATCCCGGCCCCGATGGCGCGGCACTTCCTGCAGGAGGTGTGGATCCACGGTCGGGTTCGCCACGCGCGGCTGGGCATGACGGTCGACGACGCCGTCAATGGAGAGCTGCCGGGGCGCGGCTCGGTGGTGCTGGTCAAGCAGGTCGAGCCCGGCGGGCCCGCGGCCGAGGGAGGGCTGCAGCCCGGCGACTTCATCCTCTCCGTGGGGGGCAAGCCGGTCTCGCGCGTGTCCGACGTGGCCTATCTGGTCCAGCTCGCGGGCGTGGGGGCGCAGGTGTCGTTCGAGTACAAGCGCGGCGAGGCGGGCATCGAGGAGTGCTTCGTGACGCCGACGCTGCGGTGAGGGCGGGGCGGGCCGGGGCTCGATGCCGATTCACTGGTGCATGGGAAGACCCACGGCACCGAGCGAGCGTCCGCCGAGCAACGCGCGGGCGAGCGGTGCGACCAGCTCGCGCAGGGCGTGCTGCGTGGTGGCATCGACGTCCGCGGGAGGCAGGATCCCGTGGGCACGCCATACCTCGTCGGGAACCTCCGCGGGGAGGTCGGCCCCGCGGGGGGCATGCTCGGCCGGGGCGCGCAAGGTGGTCTCGATGCGACGTCGCAGCGAGGCACTCGCTCGCGGCAGCGCCCAGGCGACGAAGCGCCAGGCGAGCGCGGCGTGCTCGAGCTCTTGCTCGGCCACGCGGGCCAGCGCAGCCGCCAGCGCGGGCTCGCGAGCCAGACGCGCGGCCACGGTGATGCGCCAGGCCGAGAGCGTCTCGGCGATGCAGCCCTCGCGTACGGTCGCCAGCACGATCTCGTCGAGGTCGTCGGAGCCTGCAAGAGCATCACGCACATCGAGCGCACCAGGCCCGAGCGGGCGCCCGGCCGCCCCGGATGCCAGC
Organism: Paraliomyxa miuraensis; assembly: GCF_026337845.1. GTDB lineage: Bacteria > Myxococcota_A > Polyangia > Nannocystales > Nannocystaceae > Paraliomyxa > Paraliomyxa miuraensis. Next base: position 102,960 of record NZ_JAOVZF010000161.1, read on the forward strand.
GCGAAGAACAGACGCGCGTGCTCGATCTCCTCGCCCAGCGCCACGTGAGCGGCGGTGACCAGCGATGCCGGGGCACCACAGGCCATCAGCTGCAGGATGAAGCGAGAGAAGGATGCGATCGACGCATGCTCCGCCAGAGCCACGTCGGCCCATGCGGCTGCAAGGGCGGCTCGATGATCGGACGGCATCGCCACGCGGGTGACACCACCCCAGTCGTCGCGCTCGACCTCGACGAGCGCGGCGAGGCGCTCGCGCCCATCGATCACGAACGGACGACCCTCGGGCGGGCAAGGCCACGACTGGACGATGAACCACATGCAACACTGGTCGCCGAAGTCGGGGAGCGGGCCGCAGCCGATCGCGCTCGCTTCGACCTGCTGGCACCCTTCGCCGTAGCACGCGGCGAGATCCTCGTTCAGCTTGGCGGAGCCGGCGAAGCCTCGAGCCCACTCGTCGCAGGTCTGCCCCTCGAAGAGCTCCACGCAGTAGAACTGGAAGTAGGACCCCTCGGGGAGCTCGGCCATGCACGCCTCGGCGGGCGGACGAGGCTGAGAGGGGCAATCGGGCGGGGGCATGGGCGGGATCGGAGGAACCCCACCAAAGTCGAACTTGGGCTGCATCGGGCCGGTCTCGGACTCGGCCCCCTCGTCGACGCCACCGGTGGAGGTCTCGGCGCTCGAGGTCGCGCTGGCGCCCGAGGACGATCCGCCGGTCGTGGACCCGACCGAGCTGCTCCCTCCGTCCCCTCCGCCGTCATCGGGCAGCTGCACGACGGGGCCACAGCCCGCGCCGAGGGCAACGGCCAACGACGCCATCAAGCGCGCACGGAGTTCTTCGATGCCCATGCGCCACGATACCATGGCGCGCTCCGCTCAGCGCGCGGAGAAGCTGCCGCAGTCGCTGTTGATCTCCACCGTGCGCATGCCCCCCTCGATGGTCACGCTGGAGATCCCGTTTTGGCCGTCGTCGACGATCCAGATCATGTCGCCCGCCTGCTTGCTGTAGGAGGTCGAGGTGTTGGAGCCGAGCGACGAGTAGGTCCCGCTGCCGAACTTGGGCTTGTCGCCAAAGAACAGCTTGACCGTCTGTGAGCAGGTGTTGCGCAGGGTGATCGAGACGATCGTGGGGCCGGCTGGCTGCGAGGGACCGGGGTCGGAGCCGCTGCTCGGGGAATCGTAGCTCCCGCCCCCACCACCATGGGGGTCGCCGCCTCCACCATGGGACTGGCCGTCGTTGCTGGCGTAGGTGGGCGCGGGACCGGGCTGCGAGGCCATGCAGATTCCGATGAGACCGCAGCGGCTGACGTACTCCGACTCCTGCCCGCAACCGCGCGCGACGTAGGTGCCGCTCATGCCGCTGTACTGGGTGGTCTCCACCTGCACCTGGTCTTGCGTGCACGCAAAGTCGCCCGCGGCGCGCTTGCGGACCGTGGTCTCGAGGCGGCCCGCGCAGGCGGGGAGCAGGGAGGTGGAGGCGAGGATCAGGGCGAGCGGGAGCAGGCGCATGGTGGGTCCGTGGTGCGCGGTTCATACCACGCGGTCGCGCGGCCCGGCGGCGGCTCGGGCAGCACACCGTTCTTCCGCGCCCCATGCCGCACGCACGGCCTGCCGCGGTCATGCCACTCGAGCGCGGCGCTCGACCTTCAGTGCAGCTCGTCGTCCCTTCGACGCCCATCCACCGTGTTCTCGAACTCCGCCTGCAGAGCATCGAACCCCCGGTTGCACGGCTCGTACCCCTTGGGCGGCGTGTCGTGGAACATCGCGGGCAGCGTGGTGAACGTGTGCATCTCCGACTCGGGGATGATCTCGCCGCACACGTCACAGCGAAACGGCGCCCGCGGGCGCTCGATGAGGTGCCAGCGACGTCGTGCACCGGGCAGGGGCATCGCGCTTCAGGGTACCACCGGTTCGCCCGCGTGAGCGTCAAAGGCGCCGCATTGGCCCTCGCCGAGTTGCCGTTCGTGCTACGCTCGCCTTGCTCATGACCTCCAACGAGCTTCTCGGTGCCGTGCTCGGGTTGCCCCCCAAGGAACGCGCTCGCATCGCGCATGAGCTCTTGCTCAGCCTCGACGACCGCCAGGGGGATCACCGAGATGAGCATGAGTTCATCGCAGAACTGGACCGGCGACGACAGCAGGTGGAGTCGGGCGAGGCTCGAATGCTCGACCGTGCCGAGTTCGCTCGCGCAATCGCAAGCCGCCGGGCAACCCGACGATAGTCGTGAAACTCTGGGTTCATCCGCTGGCGCTCGACGAGCTCGACGAAGCTGCCGCGTGGTACGACGCCCGTGAGCCCGGCTTGGGGAACGACTTGGTCGACGAGGTCAACGATGGTCTGCGGTGGATCGAGGAACGACCACTCGCATGGCCGACCCATTCGATCGATCCACGCTACCGCGTCTTCCACCTGTGGCGGTTCCCCTACCAGCTTCCATTCAGCATCGATGGCGACAGCGTGAACGTGTGGGCCATCGCTCATTCGAAGCGCCGAGTCGGCTACTGGCGTTCGCGTACCCAAATCTAGCCCAACAGACCTCCCTCGACGTCAGCTGCAGCGGACCGAGATGTTGTAGGTCGCGGTGGCGTCCTCGCCGTCGGCCGTTTCGAACATCACCGACAGCTCCACCGGGCGACCGCACAGGCCCGCGAGCTCTCCGTTGGTGGTGCCGCGGTTGAGCACGCGCACGGTCTGTTCCTCGTGGGCATCCATCCGCACCACCGCGTCGTCGCCCTGCGTCTGCATCAGCTCCGCAGGAAACATGACGCGCTGGGAATCGTCGCTGACGGGCTGGGCGGTGATCATCACCTCGCCGAGCTCGACCTCCTCGGGCTGGCCGCGGGACATGAGCTCCACCGTCACGTCGAGATTGGCGAGCGCGTCCGCCTGGGCCGGATTCACGTCGAGCTGCGCTCGCGCCACGGAGGCCTCGATGCCCCCGGGCTCGTCGCCCTGGCAGGCGAGCAAGAGGGTCGAGCAGAGCAGCAGCGGGGCCGTTCGGAGCAGGCGCACGAGCTGAAGCGTACCGCTGGTCCCGGCCCCGCGAAACGCCAGTCGATGCCCTTTTCGCCTGCCCACCCCCGGCGCGGCTTCGCCCACGGCCGAGGCCACGGCCGACGGCTTGCGCCCCGCTGCCCGACCCCGGCATGGTGGACCCATGCAAGGCCTGCGCGGGTGGCAAGTGGTCGTGTCCCTGGTGGCGCTGTTGCTCACGGGCTGCGGCATCTTCACCTGTGAGTCCCCCATCGAGCGGGAGCGCCGAGAGCTGCGCGAAGCCGGGGAGACCAGTGAAGCCGTGCTCTACCGCGGGCTCAAGGTCACACTGCGCTCGGCTCCACTCGAGGCAGGGATCGCCACCGATCCATCCGCGACCAAGATCCGTCAGCTCACCGCTCGCATCTTCGCGCGGCTGCTCGCCAAGGGCTCGGAAGGTCGGCCCGACACCGAGCCCACCGCGGCCGACTACGTGGCGCTGGCCAAGGAATTCTACGACTTGAGGGCCGAGCTGCGCGTCGCCAACGAGGACGACTACCCCACCCTGCTACAGCAGATCGTCACCGCCTCGGGCAACGACCCCGCCACGGTGGAGGCGCTGCGCTGGTACGACTCGTCGTGGGAGCACCTGGTGCTGGCGCTCCTGTGGACCAGCAGCAGCTCGGTGGCGCCGCAAGGGTTCGTGATCTACGAGATCGGCCAGCTCGATCCCGCTGGCATCCAGGACCACGGGGTGCGCATGGGAGCCCGGCTGATCCGAGCCGGTGCCTTCTATCGCTACCGCTGGGTCCATCTCACGGAAGAGGAAACCACGGCCTACCTCGCCGACCTCGAGGACCACAGCACCGAGGTGATCGCATTCACCCGCACCTTCGGCGGACCGGAGGTCTCGGCCAACGACGACGTGGTCCATGCCCAGTGGCACGCGCCGGGGGTGCTCCTGCGGGGAGTGGCACGCATGGAGATCGAGGACCAGGACGAAGCCTCGCTCGACGATCTCGACGCGTTCCTGACCGATGCCCAGACCCTCGGCCTCGACGACGAGGGCGTGTGGCTCATCGGCGCCTACGTGGGCATCCGTCGCGAGGACGGCGAGCGCGCCCTCACCAACCTGCGCAAGCTCGAGGGCAGCCCGCTGCTCGACGACGATGCGCGCACGCTCGTGCGGGACACGATCGCCGCGCTCGAGGATCGCGACCCGGACAGCGCCCTCAATCGCGTGACCGACAAGATCCTCATGGCAAAGATCGTGGGCAGCTACCTGCTGCGCGTGCTGGCCAAGGTACGCTGGCGCGAGGAGCTGCAGGCCACCGAGTCGGGGCGAGCGCTCCTGAAGCTCGATGCGGAGGTCCGAGCCGAGGTCGACCGCCTCGAGGGCGCTCTGTCGACCGAGCAGCTCGAGGAGCTGACCGCGTCGACCGTCGAGTCCGCGCGAGCGCTGGGTCGGAGCACCAAGGACAAGGCCGCCGAGGCCTGGCACCGCGCGGTGGGGGACTGATCTGCGCTCGTCGTGGATGCCCTAACCCTTCCCCTCCACCGTCAACCCGTACCCATCCTCCGCATACAGCCGATCGAAGCGCTCCGCAAACCCCTTCTCGATGTTCTTGCGCTTGACCTTGAGCGTGGGCGTGATCTCGTCCTCCTCGATCGACAGCTCGCGCTCGAGCACCATCACGCGCTTGACCTTCTCGACCTGCGAGAGCTTGGCGTTGGCGCGCCGCACCGCCGCGAGCACCCGGTCGCGGATCTCGGGCCGGCGCCCCACCTCGGCCAGCAGCTCGTCGAGCCCCTCCGGCCGCGAGAGCGGGTTGGCCAGTAGCTCGGCCTTCATGCGCGTGACCTCGTCGGCCCCGATCATCCCCTTGCCCTGCGCCCAGTCGAGCGCGTCGGTGGGACTGAGCGTGACCATGGCGCTCACGTAGGGCCGCCGATCCCCGTGCGCATGGACCTGCGAGATGATGGGGTCCTGCGCCTTGACCTCGTTCTCGATGTTAGCCGGGGTGATGTTCTTGCCGCCCGCGGTGATGATGATGTGCTTCTTGCGATCGACGATGTAGAGGTAGCCGTCGTCGTCGATGCGGCCGATGTCACCCGTGTGCAGCCAGCCGTCGTCGTCGATGGCCTCGCGGGTGGCATCGTCGTTCTTGTGGTAGCCGCGAAACACCAACGGGCCCCGGACCAGCACCTCGCCGTCGTCGGCCAGGCGGTGCTCGATGAACGACAGCGCCCGCCCCACCGAGCCCAGCCGCGTGGACCCGGGGCGATTGACGTGGGTGATCACGGTGGCCTCGGTCTGACCGTAGGCCTCGAACACGGGAAAGCCCAGCGCCCAGAAGAACCGCAGCACCTGCGAGGGAATGGGCGCGGCCCCCGTCACGAACATGCGCACGCGACCACCAAAGACCTCGCGGATCTTGGAGAACACCAGGCGATCGGCCAGCCGATACTGGAGGCGCAGCGAGAGCCTCACCGGCTCGCCTCGCTGCCAGCGATCGACCACCGCGAGCCCCACACCCTCGGCCCAGCGAAACACCTTCTGCCGCATGGGCGGCGCCTGATCCACCTGAGCCTGGATGCGGTCGTAGGCCTTCTCGAAGATCCGCGGCACCGCGCCGAACAGCGTGGGCCGAACCTCCTTGATCTCCTCGAGCACGGCGGGAACGCTGCTGGCGAGCGCGGTGGAGATGCCCACGTTGACCCGCATGTAGAACCCGGCGATGCGCTCGGCCACGTGGGCCATGGGCAAGAACGAGAGGTTCTCGTCGTCCTCGTCGAACTCGACCCCGACGCCCCCCGAGAGGAACGCCAGGAGGTTGGCCTGAGTGAGCATCGCCCCCTTGGGCGGGCCGGTCGTGCCGCTGGTGTAGACCACGATCGCCACGTGGTCGGGCTCGATCGCCTCGCGACGCCGCCGCAGCTCGTCCTCGTCGACCGCGGCCTTCAGCACCTCGGAGAACGGGACCACCTCGTATCCAGGCTCATGTCCAGGCGCGTGTCCAGGCTCGATCCCATCGGGCTCCCACACCACGATGCACTGGAGCTTGGGGCACCGTGCCGCGACCTCGCGCACCGCGGCGACCTCCTTGGCGCCCTCGGCGAATACCACCTTGGCGTCGCTGTGCTCGATGACGTAGCCGAGCTGCTCGACCGAGAGCGTGGGGTAGGCACCCACCGTGACGAGTCCCCCGAGCTGGCCCCCGAGATCGCACAGGTACCACTGCGAGCGCGTGCTGCCCACGACCAGCACCGTGTCGCCGAGCTCGAGGCCACGAGCGCAGAGCCAGCTGGCCACCGCTGCCGCCTGATCACGAACCTCTCGCCACGTCGACTCCCTCCAGCCTCCGGCTTGCTTGGCGCGCCACGCCCGGCGGTGGGGAGACGCCGCGACCCGACGTTCGAACATGTCACCGATGCTCGAGGATCCCTTGGCGACACCCTCGGTGAGGCGAACGGGAGGAGACAAGTGATCGAGGTTCATGGGGGCGGGTCCTTGCGCGAGAGTCGGTAGCAGGCGAGCGCGTTGTCGTGGAACAGGGCCCGCTGCTCGGCGAGCGGACGCCCGGCCACCAGCTCGCGGTAGGCGTCGTAGAGGCGCTCGAAGCCCAGCGAGACCTTGTCCATGGGGAAGTTGCTGGCGAACATGCAGCGCTCCACCCCGAAGCACGCGAGCGCATGCTCCACGAACGGGGCCAGGGCATCGCGGACCTGCGCAGTGGTGACCGGCGCGCTGCGTCCATGGAGGTCCCAGCCGACCGGCGGCATGAACATCCCCGAGAGCTTGACGCTCACCTGCGGGTGCTCGGCCAGCCGTGCGACGACGTCGCGCCACTGGGCTCGAATGGCGGCCTGCGCCGCCTCGTCGAGCCCCCGCCCGGCGAACGGACCGCCGGCCGCCACGGGAGTCACGAGGTGATCGACGATCACCCGCACGCGTGGGTACGCCCGCACCAGGTCCACCAGCGCGTTGGCCTGCTCGAGGTAGATCCACGCATCGAAGGACAGATCGTGATCGGCGAGCGAGGAGAACCCGCGACGCCACGCCGGATCGCCCATCAGCGCCGGAGCGGGCGCAAAGTCCATCACCCCGCGGGTGGGGCTCCACGCCAGCTTGTCGCGAATGCCACACAGGCGGTCGCTGGCGTCGCGATGGGCCTGCAGCAGCCGCGCGAGGTCGGGCCGCCGCAGATCGGCCGCCGCCACGATGCCCAAGAGCCGTGGTTCCCCCGAGCGCTCGTGCTGACGGCCCAGCGCCTCGGCCCAGCGCGTCTCGTCGGCCTGGGCCATGCGTCCCCGCCCCATCCAGCTCGCCTCCACGTAGACATAGCCCTCGACCTGGTGGTGCCCCACGTCGGCGGCGTAGTCGGGCGGCAGGTAGGGCGCCACCAGGTAGTCGGTACGGCCCACGAACTCGCGGACGGCCTCGGGGAGCACCAGCCGCGGCACCGTGTGCAACAGGTCGGCGTTCCAGCCCAGGAGCTTGACGAACGGCGTGGCGATCCGCGGCTGCCGCCCCGGGTCCCACAGGTGGATGTGCGGATCGATGATGGGGAAGGTGGAATCCATGGGCGCCCCCAGCTCACGGATTCTGCCACGGCTTGCGCCGGAAGTAGTCGCGGGTCATCTCGGCCACCTGGGGCGACAGCAACACCAGCGCAATGAGGTTGGGGAGGATCACGATGCCCATCATCACGTCGCCGAGCTCCCACGCGACCTTGAGCGGCAGCACGGCCCCCATGAAGTGCATGCCCACGAAGACCACGCGGTAGGGGAGCACCGCCTTCGCTCCCAGCACGTAGTGGGCACAGCGATCGCCGTAGTAGCTCCACGAGATCGCGGTGGAGATGCCAAAGAGGAGCACGCACAGCAGCACCACGTAGTGACCGAAGTCCCCCAGCGGAGACAGCCCCCGCTGGAACCCCAGCATGGTCAGCGGGGCTCCGCTCTCGACTGCGTCGCCCCATAGCGAGGCATGAGTGGTGCCGTCATGGGCGGTGGCCTGGCCGGTCTTGGGATCGATCACCCCGGAGAACGGGCGGGACTTGGCCTCGTCCTCGTAGAGGCGCTCCACGGGTACGTCGTGCCAGGCCACCCGGGTGCCTCCGCCGGTGCCCCCGCTGGTCGCCCCATCGAGCCCCCCACCGAGCCCACCGTCGAATTGGGTGCCATCCTCCACCGAGACCGAGGCCGGCTCCGAGGTCGGCTCCCAGCCGCCGTCGGCGGTGGCCGTCACCCAGGCCACGTCGCCGCCGCCCAGGGTCACCTCGGTGCTCACGCGCTCGGTCCACACCCCGGTCATCACGATCACCAGCGCGGTCATCGTGCAGATGATGATGGTGTCGATGAACGGCTCGAGCAGCGCCACCACGCCCTCGGACACGGGCTCGTCGGTCTTGGCTGCCGCGTGGGCAATGGGCGCGGAGCCCTGGCCCGCCTCGTTCGAGAACAGGCCGCGCTTGACCCCCCACATCATGGTCACGAGGATCGCCCCCACCCCCGTGCCGGCCACCCCGGCCGAGGGCTGGAACGCCTCCCGCACCACCAGGCCCAGCGTGGGGAGGATCTGCCCCGCGTTCATCACCAGGATGATCGAGGCCCCGGCCACGTAGAGCAGGGCCATGGCGGGAGCGAGCACCGCGGTGACTCGGCCGATGCGACGGATGCCCCCCAGGATCACCGCGGCCACGAGCGCGGCCGTCACCGCCCCGGTGATCGCGGGATCGATCGCGAACACGGCCTCGATGGTGTCGGCCACCGTGTTGGCCTGCACCCCGTTGCCGGTGAGGAAGGCGGTCAGGCCCAGCATGATCGCGAACAACAGCGCCATCGGACGCCAGCTCGGGCCGAGGCCGCGCTCGATGTAGTACATGGGACCGCCGGCCACCGTGTTGCCGCCCTCGTCCTCCTCGACCTGCCGGTAGCGCTGGGCCAGGGTGACCTCGGCGAACTTGGTGGCCATGCCGAGCAGCGCGGTGATCCACATCCAGAACAGCGCTCCCGGTCCGCCCCAGTGGATCGCGATCGCGACCCCGCCGATGTTGCCGATGCCCACGGTGGCCGACAGCGCGGTGGAGAGCGCCTGGAAGTGGCTGACGTCGCCGGGATCGTCGGGGTCGTCGTAGCGACCGGTGGCCACCGCGGCCCCGTGTCCCAGCCGGCGCAGCTGCACGAAGCCCAGGCGCAGCGTGAGGAACACCCCGGCTCCCAACAGCGCCAGCACCACCAGCGGGATGGTCTGACCTCCCACCGGAATGCCGAACGACCAGATGTAGAAGTTGAGGGTCTCGACGAGCGATTGCAGCGCTTCCATGGTCGCGAAGGGGGTACCCGCATGAGCGCCACCTCTTGGCCGCGCGGGGCGAGCCGCCCGCAACGAGCATCCCCCTCGGGGGCCACCCGAGGCAAGCCGGCGGTCGAGCCCCCCGGTGGGTTTGCCGGGGTCGAAGCCGGGATGTCATCCTGCGCGCGATGTTCATCCCCTCCCGCTTCCTCCGTGGCCGCATGCCCACGCTCGTGTCGGCCCTGGCGCTGGTGCTCGCCTGCAAGTCACGCGGCCAGACGAGCGAGGCGCCCGACGGCCAGACCGGCCCCATGGTCGACGCGGACGCAGCTCCACGAACACGGGTCGGCCCCGTGGCCAAGGCACCCGAGCCCACCAAGGAGGGCGAGGGGGCCAAGAAGGGCGACGAACCCAAGTGGGACGTGAGCCAGCCCTTCGGCCCCACCAAGTCGGTGGGTCTCGACGTGACCGAGGGCACCTGGATGAGCCTCGATGTCAGCCCCGACGGCAAGACGATCGTGTTCGACCTGCTGGGCGATCTCTACGCGCTGCCCATCGAGGGCGGCGATGCGCGCCCGCTGACCTCGGGCCTCGCGTGGGACATGCAGCCGAGCTTCTCCCCCGATGGTCGGTGGATCGTGTTCACCAGCGATCGAGGCGGCGGCGACAACATCTGGATGATCCCGTTCGGTGCGAGCGGCGACGCCGAGTCCGAGGGCACGGAGCCGCGGCAGCTGACCAAGGAGAGCTTCCGACTGGTCAATAGTCCCTCGTTCTCTCCCGACGGCCAGTTCGTGGTGGCGCACAAGCACTTCACCGCCGAGCGCAGCCTGGGCAGCGGCGAGATGTGGCTCTACCACGTCACGGGTGGCGGCGGCGTGCAGCTGACCGAGAAGCCCAACGACCAGCAGGACGTGGGCGAGCCCGCGTTCTCCCCCGACGGCCGCTGGCTCTACTACAGCCAGGACGTCACCCCGGGGCCGTTCTTCGAGTACAACAAGGATCCCCACCAGGGCATCTACGCGATCATGCGTCGCGATCTCGAGGAGCAGCGCACCGAGACGCTGCTGTCCGGGCCCGGCGGCGCGGTGCGTCCCGTGCCCGCGCCCGACGGCAAGCGCCTGGCCTATGTGCGCCGCAAGGGCCTGCGCACCGTGTTGTTCGTCTACGACCTCGAGTCGGGGGCCGAGCAGGCGGTGATGACCGGGCTCGACCGCGACATGCAGGAGACCTGGGCGATCCACGGGGTCTACCCGGCGTTCTCCTGGACGCCCGACGGCAAGGGCATCGTGATCTGGGCCGGCGGCAAGCTGCACCGCGTGGACGTGACCAAGCACGAGGCCAAGCCGATCCCGTTCCGCGTGAAGGACACGCGCACGGTGATCGAGGCGGTGCGCTTCCCGGTGCAGGTTCACCCCGAGAAGTTCGAAACCAAGATGCTGCGCTGGGTGACCGTGTCGCCCACCGGCGGGCGCGTGGTGTTCCAGGCGCTCGGACACCTCTACGTGCACGACCCGAGCACGAACGAGAGCCGCCGCCTCACCCGCGACGACGACGTGTTCGAGCACTATCCCGCGTTCTCGCGCGACGGCAAGCAGCTGGCCTTCACCACCTGGGACGACGAGGCGCTGGGCAGTGTGCGAGTGGTCTCGGCCGGCGGCGGCAAGGCTCGCACCATCAGCCCGCAACCGGGTCACTACGCCGAGCCCGTGTGGAGCCCCGATGGCAAGACGGTGGTCGTGCGACGCGGTGGCGGCGGGTACCTGCGATCGGGGCGGTGGTCACGGGATCCCGGGCTCTATGCGCTGCCGGCCTCGGGGGCCAAGAAGCCCGAGGACATGAAGCTGATCGTCCGCGAGGGCGAGCACCCGCAGTTCGGGGCGAAGAGCGACCGCGTGTTCTACGTGGCCTCTCGAAGGGGAGGTGAGGGCCCGGGCGGCAAGCGCAAGCTCGTGCTCGAGAGCGTCGATCTACAGGGCCACGAGGAGCGCACGCACCTGAGCAGCGAGTGGGCCTCGGACTTCGCGATCTCGCCCGACGAGCGCTGGGTGGCGTTCACCGAGCGCTTCCACGCCTACGTGCGACCGTTCGTCGCCACCGGCAAGGCCGTCGACGTGGGTCCCAAGAGCGAGGACGTGCCGCAGGTCAGGCTGACCCGCGATGCCGGCAACGACGTGCACTGGTCGGGCGACTCCAGCACCCTGCACTGGTCGCTCGGCCCCGAGCTCTACACCCGTGATCTGAAGGACGCACTCGCATTCATGGAGGGCGCCCCGGCCGAGCTCCCCGAGCCTCCCACCACCGGGGTCTCGCTGGCCTTCGAGGTCACCTCCGACGTCCCCAAGGGCCGCATCGCGCTCTCCGGCGGCCGGGTGATCACCATGAAGGGCCAGGAGGTCATCGAGCGCGGCACCGTGCTGGTGGAGGGCAACCGCATCGTGGCGGTGGGCAAGCAGGGTGAGGTTCGGATCCCGGCGGGCACCAAGACCATCGACGTGAGCGGCAAGACCCTGATCCCCGGCCTGGTCGACGTGCACGCGCACGGCTCGCAGGGCACCGATGGGTTCATCCCGCAGCAGAACTGGCTGCACCTGGCCGAGCTCGCGCTGGGCGTGACCACCGTGCACGACCCCAGCAACGACACCAGCACCGTGTTCGCGGCCGCCGAGATGGCCCGCGCGGGGTTGCTGGTGGCGCCGCGGATCTTCTCCACCGGCACCATCCTCTACGGGGCCCACACCTCCTTCACCGCCGAGGTCGACGGTCTCGACGACGCGCGCCGTCACCTGCGGCGCATGAAGGCGGTGGGCGCGTTCAGTGTCAAGAGCTACAACCAACCGCGCCGCGAGCAGCGGCAGCAGGTGCTCACCGCCGCCCGCGAGCTGCAGATGATGGTGGTGCCCGAGGGCGGCTCGCTGTTCCAGCACAACATGACGATGGTGGTCGACGGCCACACCGGAGTCGAGCACGCGATCCCCGTGGCCCGCGCCTACGACGACGTGGAGCAGCTATGGGGCGGCACCGAGGTCGGCTACACCCCCACCCTGGTGGTGGGCTACGGCGGGCTCTCCGGCGAGTACTACTGGTATGCGCACAGCAACGTGTGGCAGCACGAGCTGCTGCGCCGCTACGTGCCGCCGTTCGTGCTCCAGCCGCGGTCTCGCCGGCGTCAGCTCGCCTCGCGCGGCGACTGGAACCACATCGAGATCGCTCGCACGGCCAAGCACCTGCTCGACGCGGGCGTCGAGGTCAACATCGGCGCTCACGGACAGCGCGAGGGCCTGGCCGCCCACTGGGAGATCTGGATGCTCGAGCAGGGCGGCATGAGCCCCCACGAGGCGCTGCGCGCCGCCACCCTGCACGGCGCGCGCTATCTGGGTCTCGACGAGGACATCGGGTCGATCGAGGTCGGCAAGCTCGCCGACGTGGTCGTGATCGACGGCAACCCGCTCGAGGACATCCGCAAGAGCGACGACGTGCTCTACACGATGATCAACGGGCGAGTGTACGAGGCCAAGACCATGAACGAGATCGGCAACCGCGAGCGCAAGCGAGAGCCGCTGTTCTGGGAGCGCGAGGGCGGCAGCTCGGCACGGGGTGGGATGACGGTGGACCACGGACCCGGGTGCAGCTGCGGACTCGGGCGGCACTGACGGACCGAGCGAGACGAGGAGGCGAGGCATGCTGAGGCGCATCAAGATCGAGAATCTTCGGGGGATCCGCGAGGGGGAGATCGACGGGCTGACCAAGCTCGTGGTGCTGGTGGGGCCCAACGGCAGCGGGAAGAGCACGGTGCTCGAGGGGGCGTACATCGGCGGGGCGCGCCACCCAGCGGCGGCCGCTGGAGCCGTGACGAAGCATCGCACACACACTTGGAATGGTGCACAGTGGCTGATTCGGGGAGGGAGCGAGGAGAACGCGGCGAGGGTCGAAGTCGAGTGGACCAACGGGACACGTGTCACGCGTCGTATTCACTGGGATTCCGTGCTCGTCGTACGTGAAGCCAATGAGAAGCTATCGAAGCACGGAGCGCCCGGCCCATACAGCGCGTTTCGCATCTACCGGGAAGTCCCACCCATGCCCAGAACGGATGAAGCCGATGCGTTCGCGGCGACAGCAATGGCAGCGAACAACGAGTATCTCCCCTACGATGTCGAGATGGACCTGGAATTGGCACCGCTTCGGCTCATCGATCCTACCGGGGGGCAACCTCTCCACGACCTGTTCACGCAGGCCAAGAGATCGCCGTGGCGGGACGAGCTGCTCGAGAGCACGAGGTCGGTGATTCCCGACCTCGAGGACATCGAGATCTTGACCGAGAAGAGCGTCCCGAGACTGTTCTTGTTGTTCGGAAACAAGTCCACGCCTCCGGTGCCCGTCAGCCTCGCGGGTGACGGCATTCACGCGTTGTTGCGCATGGCATTCGAGCTGTCGAGCCCCGCAGGTGGAACAGTCTTGCTGGAGGAACCGGAGACCCACATGCACCCACGCGCACTGTCCGCTTGTGCCAAGGCGATCGTCGCGGCGGTGCGACGGGGAGTCCAAGTCATCGCCACCACTCACAGCCTCGAGCTCATCGACCGACTGCTCGCGGAGCTGACGGACGAGGAGGTCGAGGACCCGAGCATGATGACGTTGCAGAAGGTTCGCCTCCAAGACGGGCGACTCATGTCCATAGAAATTCCAGCATCCGACGCCGAACAAGCTCGCACGACGCTGTCCGAGGACCTTCGCTGATGCGCAACGTGGCGATCTACGTGGAAGGGTATCATGACCGCGCCTTCTTGAAGGGATGGCTCCTTCACCGCGGGTGGCAGGTTCCCGGCCGAAGGAAGTCGGGCCGCAAGCACGCCATCGTCAACCCCGTCACCGAGAAGGAAGTAGAGGGCGGGCGCTTCGCGTTCTCGTCCCCCCACGATTCGACCTTCCTCGAGCTGCGCCCCATGCACGGAGACGACTTGTTGCTCAACGAGATCGGTCGGTTGGCACGGCGTGTGACCCCTCCCGACCCCGATGAGATCGTCGTCGTGCTCGACGTGGACGTCGATGGAACCCAGCTGGCGGATGGCATCGCACGTCGCGAGCAATCGGTGAACGCTCGCCTGCTCAGCGGAGATCCAGGTACCACGCGCAGCGGCTCCTCGTGGGCCCTGTCCTCGGGGGTGCTCGTTCACTTGGCCCTGTGGACCTGCGAGTCCGAGGACTGCCGTGGCGTACCCGACGCTCACACGCTCGAGCGCCTCGTCTCCACGGCCATCAAGAGCGTCCATCCGGAACGGGCCGAGGCCGTCCAAGCGTGGCTCGATGCCCGCCCGGCACCACCGCCACGCCGCACCGCCAAGGAGCACTCGTGGTCCTACATGGCCGGTTGGTACGCCGACCTCGGCTGTGATGCGTTCCTCTCGAACGTCTGGGACGATCCCGAGATCGCGGCCGCGCTCGAGAACTCGCTCTCCACCTCGGGCCTCGACGCAATCCTCCGCGGCTATGAGCAGACTAGGGAGCAGATTGGGGAGCAGATTGGGGAGTAACCCACCCCCTCAGGTCGCCCGGTACACCACCAGCATCGCCGACATCTTGATCACCGGCGGCGTGTGGGCTCCGCCGTCGTAGTCGCAGCCGGTCCCCAGCGCGCAGCCCATGCACACGGGTGAGTCCGGCCGGCACGTGTTCTCGTAGTCCGAGAGATCGTAGAGCACCTGCACCGCGTCGCCGGGTGACACGCCGCCGGTCACGTCCTCGACCCACGCGATCACATCGGCCCCGGGGCACCACCCCGCACGCGGATACGTCCACGTGCCTTGCTGGTTGTCGATGGGGTTGTCTGCGCAGTCGTCTCGCCACACCAGGCGCTGCACCGCGGCGTTGCCCACCAGGTAGCCGTGGGTCAGGCCACAGAATTCCGCGCAGTTGTCGAGGTTGCCCTGCCCGTGCCCCGTGATGACCGATCGGAGCTCCACCCGCGAGGCCCAGTCGGGAATCTCTGCCATGGTCGGCTCGAGCTGGCCATCGACCGGCAGCATCGGATCGCCGATCGTCGCCTCCGCGTATGGCCACAGCGGGATCACCTCCACCGGCAACTCGGCCGGCACTCCGCCCACGAAGTCGAAGCGAGCATCGACGAGCCATCCATCGCCGTTGGCGTGCCCCGGCCCCACCCAGGTGTCGATGAACACCCGCAGCGTTCGCGGCCCGGAGAGCAGCGGTCGCAGGGCGCTGACGTCGATCGACCACTCCCCCGCCACCCGGTAGGGCGTGATGAAGCGTGCGACCTCGATCACCCGCTCCTGCTCGGTGCCCGCGTCCTCCACCACCGCGATGTTGCCGAAGCGGTCCCACCAGTCGCACAGACCATTGGGACAGCGCAGGCCCAGCTCGAGCGTCACCGACTCGTAGCCGAACATGGCCGGCGGGAACTCGACCTCGACGTCGATCGATCGCATGTTGTCGTCACCCAGGAAGTAGACGTGCGCCCCGTCGAAGGCGGCCACGCTCGTGTCGGGCCCGGGCTCGACGGGCGGTGCGCCGGTGGTCGAACCACTGCTCTCCCCGTCGGCCATCGCGGTCGACTCGCCGGCGGTGGTCGATGCCATCGTGGTCCCATCGGACGTGGTCGTCGAGGTGCTCTCGCCGCTCGTGCTGCCCCCACTCCCCGAAGGCGGCGGCGGGTCTCCGCAAGCGAGGACGAGGATCGACGAGGCGATCAGCACGGAGATACGAGCGCTCCTGGGCAACATGCCAGCGAGTGGAACACGAGCCGCGCGTGCCGTGGGCGCGCCGCGGCGTGGGCCCGCAGAGGCGGTCAGGAGGGGCCCTACGCGGCCTCGAGCGACCTCGACCGGAGCGCGCACACGCGTTCGCGTCTGCCACCGACGGATCGTCGAGCGCCGCGAGACGGCGCTTCGGAAACTTGGCCTCCGATCACGACTCGCGATCGGCATCGTCGCCTCATCATCTCGACGAGCATCGCCGACGAGTTCGGCACCCGACGCTCCGATTCGAGTCGACACGCGCTCGGTGATCGTCGCCGCACGTTTTCGCCCACGAGCACGGGTCCTGCCGCGATACGCTGGTCAACTGCCATGCGCAAAAGCATCTCTTCCTTGTCGATTGCCTGCTTCGCTTGCCTCGCGGGGCTCACCAGCCGCGAGGCCCTGGCTGCGTTCGGTGGACCCGACGGCTTCGGCTACTACTTCATCGATCAAGCCCACGGCACCGTCTACAACTACGTCGACATCACCGCGACCGGAGTGATGCTCGGCAACGGCGACGACGTGCTCGTCGCCGCCATGAACCTCGGTGCCCCGTTCACGTTCTACGGCAACGTGGTCACCCAGGTGCGGCCGAGCACCAACGGCTTCATCACCAGCACCACGGGCACCAGCTCCGACTTCTCCAACGACTGCCCGCTTCCCATCGTGGCGGGCGGCGGGGGATTTCGGATCGCGGCGCTCCACGACGACCTCATCTCCACCGTTCGCTACCAGTACTTCGATGAGGTCGCCGCCGCCGGGGTGGGCTACCCCGGCGAGACGGCCGGCATCAGCGTGTTCCAGTGGAATGGCGAGTTCTTCCCCGCGGGCGGCGGCGATGCGGTGAGCTTCGAGGCGATCCTCTTCCACGACGACTTCTCCATCCTCACCATGGTCGAGCAGGACACCAATGGTGGCTCGAGCAGCACGATGGGGATCCAGAACGGCAACGCGTCCATCGGTCTCAACTACACCTGCAACGCGGCGGGCGACGTGATCCCCGGGGTGACGGCCGTGCTCTACACGCTGACCCCACCCATGATCCCGCCCGACAGCGATTGCTGCACCGCGAGCCCCACGGGCACTCCTGGCTGTCTCGATGCCGCGTGCGAGGCCGCGGTGTGCGGGATCGATCCGTTCTGCTGCGACACTGCGTGGGACGGCATCTGTGCCGACGAGTCGGCCCAGCTCTGCGCGATCTGTGCCATGTGCGGCGACGGAGTGGTGGGCGTGGGCGAGGAGTGCGACGGTGATGGCATGGGCCTGGCGGGCGAGACGGCCACCTGCGACGCCGACTGCACCGCGGCCGCCTGCGGCGACATGGTGGTCAACGCCACCGCGGGTGAGGCCTGCGACGACGGCATGGAGACCGCGACCTGCAACGTGGACTGCACCGCGGCGATGTGCGGCGACACGGTGGTCAACACCACCGCGGGCGAGACCTGCGACGACGGTGGACGCTCGGCCACGTGCAACGCCGACTGCACCGCCGTGAGCTGCGGGGACGGAGTGCTCAACGCGGCGGCCGGTGAGGAGTGCGACGACGCCGGCGAGTCGGCGACCTGCGACGCCGACTGCACCAACTCCATGTGCGGCGACGGGCTCGCCAATGCCACGGCCGGTGAGGAGTGCGACGATGCCGGCGAGTCCAAGGGCTGCGACGACGACTGCACCCTCGCCACGTGCGGCGACGGCACGCTCAACGCCACCGCCGGCGAGGAGTGCGACGACGGCAACACCGACGACGGCGACGGCTGTTCCGTGGACTGCATGGAGGAGGCCGAGCCCGGGAGCACCGGGGGCGACGAGAGCACCGGCACCGACACGGGGCTCGAGACCGGCGCCGACGAGACGGCCGGAACCTCCGGCAACGCAGACACCGGGGCGACGTCCATGGGTCCCGGTCCCGACACTCTGAGCGCAGGCGACGACGACTCCTCGGGCGGCCGAGACACGGACACCGACACGAGCGGGGTGCTGCCGCCCACCGACGGCTGCAGCTGCTCGACACCCGAGCCGGGTGGCGGTCGTGGAATGCCGTGGTCGGTGCTCGCTCTGCTCGGCCTGGGTGCCCTGCGTCGGCGTCGTCGGAGTTAGCCCTACGAGCGCGAGGGACGATCTCGCGCTCGTCCCTCGACCCTGGCCCGTGCAAATCACGCACGGGCCGCTCGACGGAGACAGCGACTGGCTGCGGCAGGAATGTGACCGCGCAGCCGCGATCGCAGGGCCGTCTTTCGCCCGACGCCCGATCGGCCTGCGATACGCTCGACGCTGGCCATGCGTAGAACGACTTCCTCACTGACCACCGTCTCCATCGCGACCCTTGCTGCCCTCGCCTCCGGCGATGCGCAGGCCGCCATCGACGGGCCCGACGCATTCGGTTACCGACTCGTCGATCACAACGACGGCGCCCCCTTCGACTACGTCGACATCACCGCCACCGGGATGATGGTCGCCACCGGCGACGATCAGCTCGCTCCGGCATTCGCGCTCGGGGCCCCGTTCGAGTTCTACGGCGTGGTCGTCAACGACGTGCGAGTGAGCACCAACGGCTTCATCACCAGCACGGCCGGAACCGACTCCGACTTCAGCAACGACTGCCCGATACCGTTTGCGGCCGGCGGCGGAGGCTTCCGCATCGCCGCCCTGCACGACGATTTCATCAGCGACGTCTACTACCAGTACCTCGACGAGGTCGCCGCCGCGGCCGCCGGCTTCCCGGGGGAGACCGCCGGCATCAGCGTGTTCCAGTGGGTCGGCGAGCACTTCCCGGCCGGAGGCGCCGATCCGGTCGAGTTCGAGGCGATCTTGTTCCACGACGACTTCACCATCCTCACGATGGTGGCCGTCGACGCCGAGAACGGCCTCAGCAGCACCCTCGGCATCCAGAACGAGAATGCCAGCCTCGGCCTCAACTACGTGTGCAACACCGGTGGCAGCGTGATCCCGGGCCTGACCGCGGTGCAGTACATCCTGGGCCCAGCGCCCGACAGCAACTGCTGCAGCCCGAGCCCCACGGCAACCCCGGGCTGCACCAACCCCACGTGCCAGGACGCCGTGTGCGGGTTCGACGAGTTCTGCTGCACGATGGAGTGGGATGCCGTCTGTGCGGGCGAGGCCGCGACCGCGTGCGGGGTGCTGTGCGGCATGCCGCCGGCGGTCAGCATCAACGAGATCCGCATCGATCAGACCGGCACCGACAACGACGAGTACTTCGAACTCGCCGGACCGCCCGGGACCCTCCTCACCGACGTCCAGTACCTGGTGGTGGGCGACACGCCCACGGGCACCGTCGAGGCCGCCGTCGACCTCAGCGGCCGCGCGATCCCGCCCTCGGGCTTCTTGGTCGTGGCCGAGGGTACGTTCACGCTCGGCGGGTCCAACGTAACCACCTCGCTCAACTTCGAGAACGTCGACACCGTCACCCACATGCTGGTGGGCGGGTTCACCGGCACGGTCAACCAGAACCTCGACGCCAACGCCGACGGCGTGTTCGACGTCACGCCGTGGAGCGCGGTGCTCGACACCGTGGCCGTGGTGCACCCGCCCAGCACCGACCTCCCCTACGGCCCCCCGCTCAATTGCGCCGCCGGGCCGCTGTGCCAGGAAGTCGACGACGGCATCGACGGGGCGTTCCAGCTCTATCGCTGCCCCGACGGCGATGGGGTCTGGCAGATCGGCAACGACGACATCGCCACCATGCCGGCCACCGACAGCCCGCGCAATCCCAACGTGTGCGGTGCGTGCAGCAACGGGGTGGTCGATCCCGGCGAGGACTGCGACGGCGGGGGTGAGACCGCCATGTGCAACGTCAACTGCACGTTCGCATCGTGCGGCGACGGCATCGTCAACGGCACCGCCGGCGAGCACTGCGACGACATCGGTGAGTCGTCGGTCTGCAACGCCAACTGCACCAACGCGGTCTGTGGCGACTCCATCATCAACGCAACGGCGAACGAGACCTGCGATGACGGCGGTGAGTCGGCCGCCTGTGACGACGACTGCACGGCGGCCCTGTGCGGCGACGGCGTGACGAACGCGACCGCCGGCGAGGCCTGTGACACCACCGTCGAGTCGGCCGCCTGCAACGCCAACTGCACCCTCCCGGCCTGTGGCGACGGCGTGGTCAACATGGCCGCCGGCGAGGCCTGTGACGACGGCGGCGAGTCGGCCACCTGCAACGCCGACTGCACGCTCGCCACCTGTGGCGACGGCATCATCAACATGGCCGCGGGAGAGGAGTGCGACGACAACGGCGAGTCGGCCACCTGCGACGACGACTGCACCGCGGCCATGTGCGGTGACATGACGGTCAACACCACCGCGGGCGAGACCTGCGACGACGGCGGGCGCTCCCCGCTGTGCAACGTCGATTGCACCGCCGCCACCTGCGGCGACGGCATGGTGAACATGGCCGCGGGTGAGGAGTGCGATGGCGACGGCATGGGCATGCCGGGCGAGACCGACACGTGCGACGACGACTGCACCAATGCCATGTGCGGCGATGCCGTCATCAACGTCACGGCCGGCGAGGTCTGTGACGACGGCGGCGAGTCGGCCACCTGCGACGACGACTGCACGGACGTGATGTGCGGCGACTCGGTCGTCAACGCCACCGCCGGCGAGGACTGTGACGACGGCGGTGAGTCCGAGACCTGCAACGACGACTGCACCACCGCGACCTGCGGCGACGGCCTGGCCAACACCACCGCCGGCGAGGAGTGCGACGACGGCGGCGAGTCCAAGGGCTGCGACGACGACTGCACGATCGCGACCTGCGGCGACGGCCTGATCAACGCCACCGCGGGCGAGGAGTGCGACGACGGCAACACCGACGACGGCGATGGCTGCGCGGCCGACTGCACCGACGAGATGACGGGCACCACCGGGGGCAGCGACACCGATGCGGACTCGTCGGGTGGCGGCTCGGGGGTCGACAGCACCGGTGGTGGACCCGGTCCGGTGACGACGCCCGCCGACGACGGCTCGACCAGCAGGGGCGAGACCGACACCGAGACGGGCGGCAGCGTCCCGGGTGTGGGCGACGACGGCTGCAGCTGTTCCACCAGCGGCGACCGCAACGGCAGCAACGCGCTGTGGTCGATGCTGGCGGTGTTCGGCCTGGGCGCCCTCCGACGGCGCCGCCGGGCCTGACCCCGCGGGTCCTCGGACGACACGCGCTACGGCGCCGGGCTTCGGGCTCGGCGCCGTTCCTCGTTCGCAGCCCGCAGGCGGCTAGAACCCGAGTTCCTTCTTGCGCTCCTCGGCGCCGGGGAACGGCTCCCCGGTCTCGGTGACCGCGGGCAAGCCCGGGGCCTTCTCGGCGTTGACGTCCTTCCACTTCTGAAGCTCTTCGGGAAGCTCGGTCTCGTCGTAGATGGCCTCGACGGGGCACTCCGGGACGCACGCGCCGCAGTCGATGCACTCATCGGGGTCGATGTAGAGCATCTCCTTGTCACCGTGGAAGCATTCCACGGGACACACGGCGACACAGTCCGTGAAGCGGCAGCGTTGGCAATTTCCGGTGACGACGAAGGTCATGCGCGCTCCTTGGCAAGGGCTCTGCGCCCGGCGCGTTGTTTACCACGGTCTGCCCGCCTCGCCCACCTCGGAGGCGGGGTTGCGCCGACGAGGGCGCCACGGCGCCCGGAGGCCAGCTTCTTCCGCCGGTGATACACCTGGGCTCGTGCCCGGGCCGCCCCGCTTGCACGATCCGAACCGACCCGCAGGCTGCCAGCGCGGGGGGGGACCTCCGTGAGCCTCGCCCGCCCGACACGGTCCATCTCCGGACCCATCATCCTCAGCTCCGTGGCGGTGGCGCTGTCGGTGGCGCTGCTCGTGGGGTGGATCCTGGTGATCTACCGCAACCAGGTGCTCACCCGAAGCTGGGAGGGCAATGCCTGGCTGATGATCGCGGGAATCATCTCGTTCGTGACCATCATGACGGTGCTGGTGCTGTTCTCGGTGTTCCTCGCCCGCGAGATCCGAGAGGTGCGGCGCCAGACCTCCTTCATCGACTCGGTGACCCACGAGCTGCGCAGCCCCCTGGCCTCGCTGCGCCTGTGCCTCGAGACTCAGGCCCGCGAGGGCCTGCAGCCGGCCCAGCGCCAGCGGCTGCGCGAGATGATGCTCGACGACATCGAGCGGCTGTCGGCGTTCGTCGACGACATCCTCGAGAGCAACCGCCTGGCCCACGGGCAGGACGCCCGCCCGATCGAGGCCTTCGAGCTCGAGGCGCTGGTGCAGCGCTCGGTGGCCACCGTCACCAAGCGCCACCACATCGAGCAGGAGCCCATCACGGTGGAGGTGCCGCAGGACATGGTGCTGCACACCGACCCGGTGGCGCTCGAGCTGGTGCTGCGCAACTTGCTCGACAACGCGGTCAAGTACTCCGACCCACCGCGCGCGGTGCGGCTGCGCGCCACCGTGGATTCCAGGCACACCGTATCGATCGAGGTCGAGGACGACGGCGTCGGCATTCCCAAGGCCGACCTCAAGCGGGTGTTCGAGCGCTTCTATCGGGTCGACGACGAGGCCGTGCGCACGCGCCGGGGCACCGGCCTGGGTCTGTTCGTGGTGGCCTCGCTCGTGCGCGGCCTCGGCGGGCGGCTGCGCGCACACTCCCCCGGCCCTGGCAAGGGCACCTGCATGGTGGTCACCCTCCCCTCGCGCGTGCTCCACTCGCGCACCGCCCGTTCCCCTTCGACCGCGGAAGACGCCCCTACATGAGTCCGGAGCTGCCGATCGCCGACCCTCGCCTGCTCATCGTGGAAGACGAGGAGCACCTCGCGGCCGGGCTCAAGCTCAATTTCGAGCTCGAGGGCTACGTGGTCGACGTGGCCCGCTCCGGGCGCGAGGCGGCGAGCCTGATGATCCAGCCCGAGCACTACGACGCGATCATCCTCGACGTGATGCTGCCCGACATGAGCGGCTTCATCCTGTGCCAGAAGCTACGCGACGCCGGCAACCGCACCCCGGTGCTCATGCTCACCGCCCGCGGTGCCGTGGAGGATCGCGTGGAGGGGCTCAACGTGGGAGCCGACGACTACGTGACCAAGCCCTTCGAGCTGCAAGAGCTGCTCGCTCGCGTTCGATCGCTGCTGCGGCGCCGCTCGTGGGAGCAGCACCAGGACCAGGAGCTGTCGGTGCTGCACCTGGGCGATGCCACCATCGACTTCGACACCCATCGGGTGGAGATCGCCGGCGAGCAACGGCAGCTCACCAAGCTCGAGCTCGACCTGCTGCGCTACTTTGCCGAGAACCCCGGCCGCGTCCTCGACCGCGAGGAGCTGCAGGAGAAGGTGTGGAAGCTGCAGAACTATCCGAACCGCCGGATGGTCGACAACTTCATCATGCGGCTGCGCCGGCACTTCGAGCCCGAACCCAAGCGACCGCGCTACTTCGTGTCGGTGCGCGGGGCCGGCTACAAGTTCGTGCCGCCCGAGCCATGAGGCGCCCGGGCGGCCCTCGACGCCCCTGCTGCAAGCGCGCAGGGCTCACGCCGCACGACGGCGACGGCGACCCAGCCCCAAGAGCCCCAGCAGCACCAGCGCCCAGCTCGGGGCCGGGGCCGCGGTCACCGAGCAGCCCTTGCTGCTGCCGTCGTCGCCGGCTCCGCCGCTGGCCCCTTCAGTGTCTCCATCGGTCGCGCCCTCGCCTCCGGTCGTGCCGGGCTCGGTGCCCGTCGAGCCGCCCTCTTCGCCCGAGTCCAGGCCCTCGCCTCCGGTCGAGCCGCCGCTGGTAGCACCGTCGGTGTCGCCGCCCGCCTCGGTATCACCCTCGGTCTCGCCCGGCTCGCCGGTCTCGCCCTCGGTCTCCCCGCCCTCGGTGCATCCTTCCTCGAGCTGCATCTCGCACACCATCAGCAGCTCCTCCTCGGAGAGGCCGGCCCACTCGTTGCCGCCGCCCCCACCAAAGCCCAGGCCATTGGCGCACGCGCACTCGATGAAGTCCGCGGGGTCGTTGGTGATCGTGCACGTGCCGAGGTCGTTGCCGCACTCGAGCTCGCCCGGGGGCGGAGGCGGAGGAGCACCGCACTCCATGTCCACGACGTCCTCGCACACGTCGACGAGTTCCATGTCGGACAGGCCGGCCCAGGCGTTGCCGCCCCCGAACCCGAACCCGCTGCCATCGGCGCACTCGCAGCTGATGAAGTCCTCGGGGGTGTTGGAGATCACGCAGTCGCCGCTGGCGGTGCCGCAGGGGATTCCGGGCGGTGGTGGAGGGGCGCCACAGAAGAGCGCGAGCTGGTCGTCGCAGACCAGCTGCAGCTCCATCTCGGAGAGCCCCGCCCACGCCATGCCCCCGACCATGCCGCCGCCGCTGCCGTCGGCGCACATGCAGCTGAGGGTGTCCTCGAAGTCGTTGCTGACCTCGCACGAGCCGTCGGGGCTCATGCAGTTGGCGGTGGCCGCCATCGCGGGGCCGCCGATGAGCGAGGAGAAGGAAAGGGAGACGGAGAACAGGCCCAGGGCCAGGGATGCGCGCATGGTTTCGGTGTCCTTAGGGAGTAGTGGAGGTAGGAGCCGCCGCAGCGGCGGCTTCGCTTCCCCAGGTCTCCGGCTCCGGACCGAACCGTCACGGCCTCGCGAAGAAAGATCGAGAATCTTCGCGGGCCGCTGGCAATGTAGTGCGGCTTACTGGGTGAGATCGCTCGGGCGGCAGACCTGGCCGGGGCCATCGGCGATCGTCACGCACTGCTGGCCTTCGGGGCAGGCCGTGTTCTTGGGACCGCCGCACTGGATCTCACAGCTCGCGAACTTGGGGCCGCGGGGGCCCGCGATGCCGTAGTACTCGAGGCATCGGTAGGGTGCTGCGCAGCGCATGAACTCGCACGAGGCCCCGCCCGGCGGATCGGACGGCTGCTCGGGCGCCGGCAGCGTCAGCCCCTCGGCGTTCCACCAGATGCACTGGCCCTGCACGCAGCCGCACGAGGTGTTGGCGGGCAGCGGCGCCGGGGGAACGTCGCAGGTGGTCATCACGTCCGTGGCCGCGCTGCACACCTCGCTGCTGCACCCGCCCGCGTGGCAATCGGCGTCGGCGCTGCAGGCGTTGTCGAAACCCTCGCCCTCGTAGCGGGCGTGCAGGGGGTGATCGGCGGGCACCGCCGCCTTGCGCTCGTCGGCGGGGGGCGGAGCCGCCCCGTCATCGCTGGGCGGGACCACGCCCTCGTCACTGGGCGGAGGCTTGCTCTTGTCGCAGGCGGTGGCGGTGAGGGCGAAGAGGGCCGCGAGCAGAGCGGCACCGGGGAGACGGAAGGGGTGTGGCATGGGGTCGGGGGACATCGTAGCGCCGCTTCGGGACGGCGGCGAATGTCGGCGGGGGCGCAGGATTGGCGCTGCCTGCCGAGGCTCACGTGGGATCCAGGCTCAAGTGGTAGCGCTGCCGAACGGACGGCGGAACCAGTACCAGGAGTACATCGTGGGAGAGCGCACGGAACTCCCGTGCGGGATGAAGCAGACCGCGCTTCGCCCTGCTCCAGGCATCGACCACCGCCCTGGTGTCGCCTCGCTCCTCGGCTCTGAACAGAGGCTCGAGCTTTGGACGAACCACGTGATTGACGTGATCCGAATAGCGCGTCAGCAGTGCCGGTCGATCGAGCCCACACACCTCGATCGTCCTGGTTCCCCGCAGGGTGCGACCATAGGGGACCCAGCGCTCCTTCCCCTGGACCTTGTCACGCCGGTACTCGATCTCGGCCAAGGGATCGAGGTTGGAATCAGAAGGGTCGAGCACCAGCGGTTGCTCGTTGCCTGGTGGTGCTTGCTCCGCAGTCAAGCAAGCCGACTCGTCGACCAACGGGAACTGATCCCTCTTGTGCTCGCGGTTGCACTCGAAACACGCAAACAGGAGATTCTCCCATGTCCAAGCCAGCCACCAATAGTTTGCCTTGGGGCGATAGTGCTCCACATCGCGGTACTTCGCCTGCTCTTCGAGCTTCTCGCAGTAGCAGCACTTGCGATGCTGCATCTCGAAGAGGTTCTCCTTGACCTCACCGTATCCCTCGAATTCGAGCTTGCAGCCCTTGGAGCGCGCTCGACGGGCCGCAGTCAGCCTCTCGGTACGAGTCGGACCCAATGTTGGAGGTTCTGGCGTGCGGTGGATGCGGATCACGCCCCTTCCTCCCGCGATACGGGCTCCCAGTCGAACTCGATCCCGGCGGCAGCAAGCTCCCGCCGCAGAGCCTTCATCTCTGCATCATCTTCACTCGTGCGCGTCGGATCAGTCGCGAGCCTGCCGTACCGCTGCGTCTTCTCTCCCAATGCGTTGGGGTGAAGCTCGTGGATCTCGAAGAAGGCATCGAAGAGCTCGGAACCGGTGAGGAGCGCGGGCGAACGTGTCGATGGCGTCGCGACCACGCTTCCCTCCTCATCCTGGGAGAGCAGGATCACCTCGTCAGCGGTCAGGGCTGGCAGTAGCATCGCGGAGTGCGTGGTAGCGATGAACTGAAGCCGCGGGAACACCTGCTTGAGCGCGGGGATGAGGCGCAGCTGCCATGTGGGGTGGAGGTGCAGGTCGATCTCGTCGATGAGGACCAAACCCTCCATCTCGGCGGCTTCGAGGGGCTCTCCCGCTTCTAGGAGGATCTGACCCACGACGTCGGCCAGCCACGCGATCAGGGTCTGATAGCCCTGCGAGAGCCAGGTGGCGGGAACCCGGATGGGCTTGCCTTCGACGTCGAGTAGATCCATCTCGAAGCGCTGAGCCTCGATGAGGTCCCTTGATGAACGTATCCCTCCACGACCACGCAGTTCCAGCCGTGTTACGTGTGGCAACAGTTCGCCTGCGATGAAGATGGACTGGAGCACGCTTGCGAAAGCCCGCCCCAGCTCCTCTCCCAGTAGTTCGATGAACCCGGTCCCAATGAGGCCGGAACCAAAGAGCGACCGAAGACGATCGAGCGTTGCATCATACTTGCGATGCAACGACATGCCCGTGCCAAGCAGCAAACGGCTCGGACCGTAGCCCGCCACGAACCAATCGGGCAGTTCCTTGCTACGTGCCTCCATCAAGGGATCGCCTCCGCTGCCCAGCGGTTCCCGATCATAGGCAGAGCCGCCCGAGAACACCCGCTTGTCCGGCTCGAGCTCGAGGCACGATCGCAGCAAGGGGGGCTTCGTCGGCGGCCTACGCGTGGCAGGATAGCTCCGGCGAGCGTGTCTCTCATCGCTGAACCCGAACGTCGCTTCCACGCTCAACGGCACGGGATCCCTCAGATCAGGCCACGACGCAACGACGTCGGTCGCTAGCTGTGTCCCACGATCTGCACCACAGGCGGCTGCAGCGATCGTCTGGAGCAGCGTCGTCTTGCACAGCCGGTTCTCCCCCACGAATACGGTCCACATCCGCGGCCGCCCGTCTGGGCCGACGAAGTCGAGCTCGACGTCGCGGAGCAGCTTGACGTTCCTCACGTGGAGATGCCGCAGATACATGCGCGCTCACCCCCCCTTCTTCTCGAGCTTCGCCCAGCTGTCGCGCAGCCCGATCGTTCGATTGAACACCGGCCGGTCCACCCGGTGCTCCACCCAGTCGGCCACGAAGTACCCCAGCCGTTCGAACTGCACCCGCGTCTCGGGCTCGGCCTGGGCCAGCGCCGGCTCGAGCTTGCAGCCGGTGAGCACCTCGAGCGACTCGGGGTTCAGGTGATCGAGGAAGCTCCCGCCCTCGGGTACGTCGCTCGGATCCTCGGCCGTGTAGAGCCGGTCATAGAGCCGCACCTCGGCGTCCACCGCATGCTGGGCGCTCACCCAGTGCAGCGTGCCCTTGACCTTGCGCCCGTCGGGCGAGCGACCGCCGCGGGACTCGGGATCCCACGTGCAGCGTAGCTCGACCACCTGGCCCTGGTCGTCGCGCACGACCTCGTGGCACGTGACCAGGCACGCCGAGCGCAGTCGCACCTCGCGGCCAGGCGCGAGCCGAAACCACTTCTTGGGCGCGTCCTCGCGAAAGTCCTCGTGCTCGACGTAGAGCTCGCGACCAAACGCCACCTTGCGGGTGCCCGCCGAGGGATCCTCGGGGTTGTTGGGCACCTCGAATTCCTCCACGTGCCCCTCGTCCCAGTTGGTGATCGTGAGCTTGAGCGGTCGCAGCACCGCCATGCGACGCACCGCGGTGCGGTTCAGGTGCTCGCGCAGCACGAACTCGAGCAGGCTGACGTCGATCACCCCGTCGCGCTTGGCCACCCCCACCCGCTCACAGACCTCGCGCAGCACCTGCGGCGGATACCCGCGGCGACGCAGGCCTCGCAGAGTCGGCATGCGCGGATCGTCCCAGCCCGACACGTGACCGTCCTTGACCAGCAGCAAGAGCCGCCGCTTGCTCAGCACCGTGTAGCTGAACTGGAGCTTGGCGAACTCGATCTGCCGCGGCTTGGCCGGCACCGGCAGGTTGTCGAGGAACCACTCGTAGAGCGGGCGGTGATCCTCGAACTCGAGCGTGCAGATCGAGTGGGTGATGTGCTCGATCGCGTCACTCTGCCCGTGAGCGTAGTCGTACATGGGGTAGATGCACCACTTGTCGCCCGTGCGATGGTGGTGCGCCTTGCGAATGCGGTAGAGCAGCGGGTCGCGCAGGTTCTGGTTGCCCGACGCCATGTCGATCTTGGCGCGCAGCACCGCCTCGCCCTCCGGCAGCTCGCCTCGGCGCATGCGCTCGAACAGCTCGAGGTTCTCCTCCACCGATCGATTGCGATACGCGCTCTCCACCCCGGGGGTGTAGAAGTTGCCGCGATCCTTGCGGATCTGGTCGGTGCTGCTGCTGTCGACGTAGGCCTTGCCCTGCTCGATGAGGTGCACCGCCCATGCGTGGAGCTGGTCGAAGTAATCCGAGGCGAAGTAGAGGTGCTCGCCCCAGTCGAACCCGAGCCAGCGAATGTCCTCCTGGATCGCGTCGACGTACTCCTGCTCCTCCTTGGCCGGGTTGGTGTCGTCGAACCGCAGGTGGCAGCGCCCGCCAAAGCGCTGCGCGAGCCCAAAGTTCAGGCAGATCGCCTTGGCGTGCCCGATGTGGAGGTAGCCGTTGGGCTCGGGCGGAAAGCGGGTGATCACCTGCTGGTGCTTGCCCGCGCGCAGATCGTCCTCGACGATCTCGGCGACGAAGTTGCGGGGTGCATCCTCGGAAGCGGCGGCAGCGTCGGCAGGAGTCTCGGTCTTGGTGTCGGTCATGGCCGTGGCGGGACTATAGCGCCGGGTCGGCGAGCGCGCGCCGGTGGGTCTCCGGATGCCGGTGGAAGGCGTCAGCGCGGCGCCCGATACGCCCGTCCGCCCGACGACACGCTGGCTTCTGACGGCCAGGCAGACACGACATCCGGGGTGCGAGGGCCTGCGGCTCGATCTCGATGCGCTGTGGACCGAGGTCGACCGCGGGGCGGCGTTCCTGGCGGGAACTCAGGACGGCGAGGGCTGACCAGCGCGGCGCACATCGCCGCCCTCCGCACGTTCACCACCAGACCTTCCCGATCAGCTCCCGTGCCTCCGGCACCGCCCCTTGGAGCACTAGATACCCATCGAACGGCTCCCCCTCCGTCATCTCCCCCGCAATCGTGGTGGTCATCAACTCCCGCACCTTCCCCGGATCACCGGGGTGCAGCCCCAGCGCCCAGCCGAGCTTGATGTACGCGACCTCGGGCAGCATGTTGGCGAGCGGCACGACCCCCAGCTCGAGGATCTCCCGCCCGGTCTCGTACACGTGCATCTGCACGAAGCCCCACAGGGTCTGCAGCGTCATGTACATCTGCACCCCCGCCTCGTGGGCTCGCCTCAGCGCGGGGTAGACCTTCTTGTTGACGTGGCCCAGGCCGGTGCCGGCGATCACGATGCCCTCGTAGCCGCAGCTCACCAGCGCATCGATCACGTCGGGCTGCATGTTGGGGTAGTAGTAGAGGATGGTGACCTTGTCCTCGAACGCCACCTGCACCCTGGCCTGGCGGTCGCTCCGCCGCGGGCGTACGTTGGGCTCGAGCACCTCCATGGCGCCATCCTCCTGCACCATGGCCAGCGGAATCCCGCCCAGCGTGCGAAACGTGCTGCGGTAGGAGCTGTGCATCTTGCGAACGCGGGTCCCGCGGTGCAAGAGGTCGTAGCGATCGGAGGTGGGCCCGAACATGCACACCATCACCTCGGCGATCGGTCCCCGCGCGGCGGCCTGCGTGGCGGCGATCAAATTGCGAGCCGCGTCGGACGAGGGTCGGTCCGACGAGCGCTGGCTGCCCACCATCACGATCGGCACCGGCGGATCCTGCACCATGAACGAGAGCGCAGCCGCGGTGTGGGCCATGGTGTCGGTGCCGTGCCCGATGACGACGCCATCGTAGCCATCGGCGATGGCCTGCCCCACGCGGCGCGCGAGCACCTGATACTCGTGCGCGCCCATGTTCTCCGAGAACACCCCGAACAGCTTCTCGGTCTCGAGGTTGCAGATGTCTGCCAGCTCGGGCACCGAGCCGTAGAGCTCACCGGGGCTGAACGCGGGGATCACCGCCCCGGTGCGGTAGTCGAGCCGCGAGGCGATCGTGCCCCCCGTGCCCAGGAGCATCACGCGGGGCTTGTCCGGATCGACCGGGAACGGCTCCTCGGGGATCTTGTACTGGGCCTTGCGATAGCCCACCGCCTCCATGCTCTCGATGGTGTCGTGGCGGATCCCGATGTTGTAGCCGCTGACCAGCTTGAGCACCATGTGCTCGGCGTCCGAGGTCTCCGAGCGCGGCAGCACCAGCCCCTGGAAGTCGCCGCGCGTGGTGCGAGCCACGACCTCGCTCCACACGGTCACGCCAAAGCGCTTCATCACCCCGAGCATCGGCTCGCGGTAGCCCTTGTAGTCGTCGGGATCGGGGAGGTGAGCGGGGGATGATTGGTCGGACGAGCTCATGACGGTGCGTGATCCGAGCTAGGCGAGCACGGCGAGCAAGCGCTCGCGGACGACGGCAGGCGCGAGGTGGCCGAGCACGGTCGGCATCGCCTGGCCGAGCGCCCAGCGCATGCGAGCATCGGGCGACGAGAACCGACGCTCGGCGGCGGCCGCGACGAGCCGATCCAGCGCCGCGGCGAGCGAAGGCTCGGGCGAGCGCGCGCACCACTGCTCGACCAACACCCGGCCCGCCTGCGCGTCGTCGGCCCGCAAGAGCGCATCGAAGACCTCGTCGTAGGCCTCGGGACGCAGCTTCCCCTCGTCGATCGCGAGCACCAGCGGCCGTAGTCGCTCGGACTCGGGCAGCGTGCGCGTGCCCGACTCGCGCCACCAGGCCAAGAGCCGACACTCGAGCGCAGAGGCCAAGCGACGTCGGCCCACCACCGTGGAGGGCGCGAGCGCATCGAACAGCTCGTAGAGCCCGCGCTCGACCAGCACCCGCGCCGCCCGAGCGCCGAGCCCCAGCTCCTCCACATAGCGACGCTCGCGCTCCCAGGGCCGCTCGGGCTGGCTGGCGTCGATCTCCCCGAGCCAGGCATCGGGCACCGGCCATGGCGGCGTGTCGGTATCGGGATACATGCGCTCGGGCCCCGGCAGGATGCGTTCGAAGCCGGTCGTGCCATCGGGGTGCGCCTGGCGGGTCTCGGAGGGCACCCCCACGAGCGCCTCGCGACCTCGACCCACGATCTCCTCCACCGCGGTGGCCACGTCGGCCCAAGGGCCCCACACCACCACCACCGCATCGTCGGCCGTGGCTCGCAGCGCCCGGCGAAGCTCGCGCCAGGTGGACTCGTGTACGGGCGAAGACGCCTCGTCGGTGTGGGCCATGAACGGCCGCGCGGTGAGGCAGGCGATCACGCGCAGGCGCTCGGCGAGCTCGTGATCGAAGCGCAGATCCCCGTGAGGAGACGGCTGGGTACGATGCGCCAAGATCCCCGCGAAGCCCGGCAGCCGTACCGCCGCGATCATGTCCCCGCGCTCGCGCGCGCCCTGGATCGGCGGCCCGTCCCGATCACCCACCAGCGTGCGCGCATCGATGGCCAGCGGCGACGCCCACGGAGGATCGAGCTGGGGCAGCACGAGCTGCTCGGCCGTGACGCCCCGCCGCAGCAGCTCGGCGCGAATCCGCAGCAGCTCGAGGTGCCGGTAGGCCTCGATGTGCACCAGCCGCGGCAGCACCTTGTGCTGGCAGACCCCCTTGATCTCCACCCGCCGGCTGCCGGCGATCGACACGTTGACGTCCTGACGCGCGGCCCCGGGACCCCGCCGCACGCGCCCGCTCGCCCGCGCCACCCAGGCCAGCAACGATCCCCCCGCGGCCACGTCGCGCGGGGTCAACAGGTCGGGCTCGGTCACGGTCTCGGTGAGCGGCATCCCCAGCCGGTCGGTGCGAAACACGATGCGGTGCCCCACGTCGGAGACCTCGCGGCACGAGTCCTCCTCGAGCGTGAGCTGCCGAATGCGAAGCACGCGATCGGGGCCCAGCTCGCTGTCGGGGAACGGCAGCACGCCAGCCAGCGCGACCATGGCGGTGCGCTGGAACCCGGTGGGGATCGAGCCGTCGAGGTACTGCTTGCGCATGACCTGCAGCTCGGATACGCGATCGAGCCCGTAGAGCGTGGCGATCTCGAGCGCCGCCCGGATCGCCTCCTCGTCGATGGGGAACGGAGGAGTGTCGTCGATCTCGTAG
Organism: Paraliomyxa miuraensis; assembly: GCF_026337845.1. GTDB lineage: Bacteria > Myxococcota_A > Polyangia > Nannocystales > Nannocystaceae > Paraliomyxa > Paraliomyxa miuraensis. The sequence continues at coordinate 135,573 of NZ_JAOVZF010000161.1, forward strand.
GTGCACACGGTGCGACGATCGAGCCGGTACACGATCTCCTTGCGCGTGCGAAACTCCATCAGCGCGGTGCCGTCGTACTCGCCCAGCTCGCTGAGCGTGGGGCGCATGTGGCGGAGCACCTCGGCGTCGACCCGCGTGGTGCGAACCCCGGCGGGACAGCGACAGAACAGCTTGCCGCGGGTGTCGAGCTGCTGGTGTACCTCGAGCCCACACATGAAGCCGAGGATCTCGTAGTCCCGAGGCGTCAGCTCGCCCAGCGCACGCACGGGGAAGTCCAGCGGCGGATCGGTCCGCGGGTTGAGATCGATGGGGGCGGGCGGCGAAGCCTTGGGTCGATGGCGAGGCACGGGCGAAAACGACCAACGGGAGCGTACCCCATGGACATCGCTCGTGCGTCAGCCCGCGGCGAAGCGGCCCAAAACCATGCCACGGTCGCTGCGAGCGCTTCGTTCGCAGCCGCCGCATCCGCCCGCGCGCACGATGCCTCCGCGCTTCCAGCCTCACGCCTCGTCGAGCCTTGGTCGACGCACGGCACTGCGATCCCCGAGCCGGGTGAGGAAGAGACCGCGTGATGCGTGGCGACATCCACGATCACGGATCGGGCTCACAGGTCGGGCTCACAGGTCGGGCTCGCGGTGATGGATTCCGACCAAGCCGCACGGGTAGGCCTCGACCACGAACGAGCCCACCTCCACCGTGCACGTGCTCGGCTCCCGCTCATCTCGTTCGGTTCCACGATGTCTCGATCGACCCATCGAGCCACCGTCGCAATGGGTGAAACAGGCCACCGCTCGATCGACCTCGCAGTTTCGCGCGCCAGCACGAAATTGCGTTCGCTTGCTCCTACGAAGTGCTCTACATTGGAGGGGCGCCCGTCGCCGATGGGCGATCCATCGATCCGCCCGCCCGTTCCGAGCCCGTGGCGCGGGACGCGGGTGGACGTCACGCATCGGAGCCTGCCCTGCAACCCACCACCACGACCGCGGTGGATGCGTCCCACCGCTGGATGTTCCTCGACGAGGTGCTCGTGGCGTTCACGATCCCGGGGCGCATCCAGGACGAGACATGGGGCGCGTTCCTCGATGACATCGTCACTCGCCGACCCCGCGCATGCGTGGCGCTCTGCCTGGGCAAGCTCGAGGTCGACGCCGCCCAGCGCCGTCGCTTGACCCTCGCGGTGGTACGCACTCGCTGTCGGGTGGTCGTGGTCACCGACAACCGCACGACCCGAGGCCTGTCGATGGGCGTGGCCTGGCTCGGGGCCACGCTCGACGCGTTTCCGTGGCAGCGGCTCGAGCATGCCCTCCGCGATCTCGAGCTCACGGAGGACACGCGCTGGCGCCTGCTGCACGAAGCCCGGGCGTTCCACGCCGCGCTGGGGTACCTCGATGCCCCCGATGCCCAGGCCTGAGCCCAGTCGCCCAGCCCCCGGAACGAGCCCGACGCGGGCGAAGTTTGTGCGGCGTTTCGCGCAGCGCCATAATCGGCGCCATGACCGTAGCTCGCTTGGGTCTTGGCTTGCTCCTGGTGGCAACGACGGCTTGCACCGTGGAGGGGGAGGACATGGCCACGACCTTCTCCGATCCCACGGCCAACCCCACGGCCAACCCCACCAACTCGCCCCCCGGGGACGGCAGCGCGGGGGAGAGCACCGAGGGCACGGGGGGATCGGAGGGCCCCTCGTCGGAATCCGCCGGCTCGGGCACGTCGGGCGCAACCGCCACGACCGCCTCCTCGGCAGAGGACTCGACCGGCGCGCCCAGCGTCGACGAGCAGCCCGGCAACGGCATGTACTCGGAGTGCGCAGGGGTGGGCGATTGCATCGGCCTGAACACCTGCGTGACGACGATCGAAGGCGGCTTCTGCTCCAACACCAACTGCACCGATCCCGTATCGCAGTGCGCCGCGAACCCGGGCGCGACCTCGACCGCGCCGCCCTCGTGCGTCGACAACGGCCAGGGCCAGATGGTCTGCGCGCTGGTCTGTGCCGGCGGACAGTCCTGCCCCGGCGGCATGAGCTGCGTGGCCCTCGCCGGCACCAGCGTGTGCGCTTGACGAGTCCACCCGGGCTCCCGAGCGCTCATCGACGACGCAGCAGCGCATCGCGAGCGTGCTCGCGGTCGTCGAAGTGGATCTTCTCCGTACCGAGCACCTGATAGTCCTCGTGGCCCTTGCCCGCCACGAGCACGAGGTCGTCCTCGCTGGCCTCGGCGATCGCCCCTGCGATGGCCGAGGCTCGATCGACGCAGCGCTCCACGATCGCCATGCGATCGGCGGGCACCCCGGCGAGCATCATGTCGACGATGGCCTCGGGATCCTCGGTGCGGGGGTTGTCGGAGGTCGCCCAGAAGCGATCGGCCCCCCGCGCCGCCACCTCGCCCATATGGGGGCGCTTGCCAGGATCGCGATCACCTCCGCAGCCGAGCACCACGCAAAGCCGCCCTCGACAGAACGGGCGCACGGCCTCGATCGCCCGCGCCACGGCATCGGGCGTGTGGGCATAGTCGACCAACACGGCGGGCCCCGAGACCTCGGGCACGACCACTCGCTGCAGACGCCCCGGCGCCCCGGTGGCCGTGGCCAGGGCCTCGATCACCACCTGCGGGGCCACCCCGAGGCCCAGGCAAAGGCCCAGGGCGACCATGAGGTTGTCGAGGTTGAACGCACCCACCAGGGGGCTGGTCAGCCGAAGCGTTCCGGCCGGGGTCCGCAGCGTGGCCCGCAGCCCCTGGGGGCTCGGCTCGACGCGCTCGGCGAGGATCTCCGCGTCGGGCACCGCTCCCCGGGAGACCCGCCAGCGCTTCACGGAGGCCGGGGCGGCGGCCAGGAAGCGGCGAGCGGCCTCGGGGTGAGCGTCGACCGCCGCCACCGCGACCCCCGTGTCCCGCAGGTACTCGGCCGTCAGCCGGCACTTGGCATCGAGGTAGTCGTCCATGTCGGCGTGGAAGTCCAGGTGATCCTGGCTGAAGCTGGTCAGTCCCACCGCGGTGAAGCGCAGCGGACGAACCCGGCCCTGCACCAGGGCGTGCGACGACACCTCCATCACCGCATGGGTGGCCTCGCGCTCGCGCGCCGTGGCCAGCAGGGCCTGGAGCTGCTCGGGGAAGGGCGTGGTGAAGAGTGCCGGCCCCTCGCGATCGACCAACCAGTTGCCGGTGGTGCCGAGCCGGGCGTAGCGCAGCCCCGCCTGGGCGAGGGCCGAGCCCACCAGGTGGGCGGTGGTCGTCTTGCCGTTGGTTCCGGTGATGCCGGCGAGCCATAGCTCGTCGCTGGGGCGACCGTAGGCGTTGGCAGCGAGCTCCGGATAGGCAGCACCGGTATCGGCCAGGCGAACCACCGCGCCGGGCAACGGACCCACGCGATCGTCCTGCACGATGAGCACCACGGCCCCTTGCCGCCGGGCCTGCTCCACGAAGCGATGGCCGTCATTGGTCCCTCCCATCACCGCCAAGAAGGCCGCCCCCGGCTCGACCGTTCGCGAGTCGACCGCGAGCGCGGTGATCGGAGTGTCCGGACCACAGCCCTCGTAGCGTGGGGCGGGCTCGATCGTGGCCAGGAGGCGGCCGAGGGTGAGGGTGGTGTCCACGCCCGCCTTATACAGCGCGGAGGTCAGTCGTTGGGTGCCCCGGCGGCGATCCACTCGCGCAGCGCCGCCACCAGCCCGGGGTCGGACAGGCGCGGCGAATTGAGCGGCATGTGCGAGACCACGGTCCCCGACGCATCCTCGGGCCGGCACTGCGCGACCACCTGATACAGCCAGCTACCCTCGGGGTCGCCGGGCGCCACCAGCGGCAGCTCGGTGTTGGCCTTGACCGCGTGCTCGAGCAGCTCGGTGCGAAGCTCGGCGGCAGCCAGGTCGAGGCCGGCTGCCGCCGCGGCCCCCGCATGGCACGAGGAGAACTGACAGCTCGACACGAACAGGGTGTCGCGGACCTGCGAGAGCGTGCTCTCGGTGCTGGGCATGGCGTCGTCCGGGACGTCGACGCACTCGTCCACCGGGGGCAGATCCACGTCGCCCGGATCGGACGGCGGCACGTAGAGCGGGGCCTGCAGCTCCTCGGGGGTGGGCAGCTCCTGGGTGGGCTTCTTGGGCAGCCCGAGCACGTTGCACGGGGACTCGCTCAGCAGCACCTCGCCCTCGACGCCCACCACCTGGTTGGCGCTGGCCGATCCGTCGAGGACGAGGGCGGAGTCGGCCAGGCCCAGCATCACGCACATCTCCTGGTCGCCCACTCCCCAGCCGATGTTCTTGTCGGTCCAGTTGTCGTAGCCGCAGGTGAACGTCAGGCCCTCGGCGCCGATGAGGTCGATGGGCTGGGGATAGGTCTGGCCGTTGGCGTCGGCGTCGAAGCCCTCGAGGCGGTACACGCTCTGCCCGTCGAGCGGCCCGCCGAGGATCGACAGGTCGAAGAAGTTGCCCAGGTAGTGGTAGTGGGGCAGCACGTAGTAGATCCGCAGATCGAGCGACGCATCGGCGGCGCTCTCGTAGAGCCCCGCGAACGAGCACGAGCTGGAGAAGCGAGCCTCGGTGAAGGGCGGGATGTCGAGCGCGTAGTAGGTCAGGCGAAACGGCGCCGCCACCACCTCGACCTGCTGCGGGTGCACGATGTCGAGGGTCATGCGCAGCTCGGTCTCGTAGTCGGCGGCGGCGAGGTTGAGCAGGTGCCCGCCCGCCACGATCTTGTGGTGCGCGGGGATCTTGACCACCACGCCCGGCGGCAGCTCCATGCGCTCGTAGCGGGACTGCGTGGACTGGGCCGTGAGCACCGTGCCCTGCACGGCCGCTTCGAGCTCGGTGAACCCGCGCTCCTCGCAGTCGAAGAAGCCATCCTCCCCGGGATAGAGCTCCTCGGGGACCACGAACCAATTGGAGTGATGGAAGCCACCGTCGTTCGCCAGCGTGACGGCCTCGACGTAGATCGCCTGCTCGTTGCCGACGGTCCACTGAATGCAGGGCTGCAGCTCTTGGTGGGGCGAGAGCGTGAACTGGCCGAAGCCGTGGGTGACCGCGGCGCGATCGGGCCCGATGGGCCCCGTGTCGTCGCTCGTGTCACCGTGATCCGTGGCGCCGGTGCTCGTGGTCTCGGTGTCGTCCGAGGGGCTGGTCTGATCACGACAACCGAGCACGGCCAGGCCAGCGACCAGCACGGCCCTCGAGCGCGGTCTGCTCCTCGTCACCGCCATGCCCGCCTAGACTACCAGGGCATCGCCTTGGTTGTCGGCGGCCCCGCCCGCCCGATCAGTCGTCCTGCGCCCCGGCGGCGATCCACTCGCGCAGCGCCGCCACCAGCCCGGGATCGGACAGGCGCGGCGAGTTGAGCGGCATGTGCGGCACCACCGCCCCCGATCCATTCTGCGGCTGGCAGCGTGCGACCAGCTGGTAGAGCCAGCTGCCCTCGGGGTCACCGGGCGCCACCAGCGGCAATGCGGTGTCGGCCTGCACCGCGTGCCCCAAGAGCTCCGCATGGAGATCGGCGGCGGTCAGATCGAGACCCGCGGCCGCGCTGCCCCCCGCATGGCACGAGGAGAACTGACACGTCGACACGAACAACGTGTCTCGAACCTGCGAGAGCGTGGCCTCGGTGCCGGGCGTGGCGTCGGCGGGCACGTCGGCGCACTCGTCCACGGGGGGCAGGCCCACGTCGCCCGGATCGGACGGCGGCACGTAGAGCGGAGCCTCGAGCTCCTCGGGGGTGGGCATGCCCTGCGCCGCGTTCTTGGGCAGCCCGAGCACGCTGCACGACGACTCATTGAGCAGGATCTCTCCGTCGGTGCCCACCACCTGGCCGGCGCTGGCCGAGGCGTCGATGAGCATGGCGGAATCGGCCAGGCCCAGCATCACGCACATCTCCTGATCGCCGATGCCCCAGCCCACGTTCAGATCGGTCCAGTTGTCGTAGCCGCACGTGAACGAGAAGCCCTGGGCTCCGGTGAGGTCGATGGGATCGGGGAACGCCTGGCCGTTGGCGCCGGCATTGAAGCCATCGAGGCGAAACACGCTCTGCCCGTCGAGCGGACCCCCCAGCATCGTCAGGTCGAAGAAGTTGCCGAGGTAGTGATAGTGCGGCAGCACGTAGTAGAGCTTGAGATCCAGCGGCATGCCGACGGTGCTCTCGTAGAGCCCCGAGAAGTCGCACGCGCTGGTGAACCGCGCCTCGGAGAACGGCGGGATGTCGAGGTCGTAGTAGGTGAGCCGAAACGGCGCCGCCACCACCTCGACCTCGCGCGGGTGCACGATGTCGAGGGTCATGCGCAGCTCGGTGTCGTAGTCGACCGCGGCGAGGTTGAGCAGGTGGCCGCCGGCCACGACCTTGTGATGGGGCGGCACCTTGATCACGACCCCCGTGGGCAGCTCCATGCGCTCGTAGCGGGATTGCGTGGACTGAGCGGTGAGCACCGTGCCCTGGACGGCCGCTTCGAGCTCGGTGAAGCCGCGTGCGCCGCAGCTGAAGAAGCCATCGTCGCCGGCGTAGAGGTCGTCGGGGACCACGAACCAATTGGAGTGGTGGAAGCCACCGTCGTTCACCAGCGTGACGGCCTCGATGTAGATGGGCTGCTCGTTGTGGAGCGTCCACTGGATGCAGGGCTGGGACTCCTCGTGAGGGGTCAGCGAGTACAATCCGAAGCTGTGCGTCACCGAGGCGCGCTCGAGCGGCTCGGTGCCCGTGCTGTCGACTCCGTCGCTGCTGCCTTCCGAGCTGTCCGTGGTGGCGGTGGTGGTTGCGGAGCCGGTGGTCCCGGTGTCGTCTGCGGCGGGGCTGGGCGGAGGCTCGTCCTTGCAGCCGCCGAGGGTCATGCACGCAGTCAGCACATAGTTCCGCACGCACGTCGCATCTCGCATGCCCATCGCCGCCCTCGGTCTCACGAAGCCAGCGTAGCGCCCGGCTTTGATCCTGCCAAGACATGGCAGGTCATGGCAAATCCCGGCAGGCTCGAACCCCGTCGGGGCTCGCTGGGATCGAAGCACGTGGCCGAGGTGTCACGAGATCTTCTCGAGGCGGTCGGCATCCTCGAGATCCTTGGGCCTTCCCGAGGCTCGCTTGTTCGCCAGCAACGCCGCGCTCGGCATTGATTGGCGTCGGCCAACGGGCGCGACGGCGGGCGCGAGCGAGGCGGTCGGGGTCGGAGGGCACGAGGAGAGTATGGCACGACCCATCGACTCCTACCCCCGTGCCTCCTGGACCAACGCGGCCAGCCGATCGCAGGCCAGCTCGAGCACCTCGCGGGGCGGGCCGAACGAGAACCGCGAGTACGAATGGAAGCGGGAGGCCACGGCGCTGCGGCGCTTGCCCGGGTTGACGTCGAAGAACACGCCGGGAACGGTGATCACCTTGCGGTCGATCGCTCGCTCGAACAGGCTCATGCCGTCGTCGAGCGGCGGCGGCAGCTTGCTCAGGTTGCCCCAGACGTAGAAGGTGCCCTCGGGGGTGCGGTCGAGCTCGACGCCGATCTCGGTGAGGCGGTCGATGAACCACGCCCGCTTGCGGCGAAAGGTCTCGTGCACGGCGCGGGTCTCGGCCTCGACCACCTGCGGCTCGAGCAAGGAGACCGCGGCCCGCTGGAGCGGGCGGCTGCCGCCGCCGTCGAGGAACGAGCCCGCCGAGGTCACCGCCTCGATCACGGCGCGCGGGCCCACGGTCCAGGCCACGCGCCAGCCGGGATAGCGCCAGTTCTTGGTCAAGCCGTCGAACAGCACCACCGGATCGCGGTCGACGTCCTCCACGTAGCGAGCTGCGCTCTCGAGCGGGAGCTCGCCGGGCACGTGGGTCCACACGTAGTGCGAGTAGAATTCGTCGAGCAGCAGGGTGCAGTCGAGCGCGCGCGCCACGTCGATCCAGCCGGAGAGCTCCTCGCCCGAGATCAGCTTGCCGGTGGGGTTGCACGGGTTGGAGATGAGCAGCGCCGAGAGCCCGCGGCCCGCGACCTCGCGGCGCAGGTCCTCGGGACGAAACGCATAGCCGCGCTCGGGCTCGAGCAGGATCGGGATCGCCGTGAACGCGCGAAAGATGTCGAGCAGCTCCTCGTAGGCGGTGTAGTCCGGCAAGAAGTGCCCGAGGTTGACCCGCCCCAGGCTGGCCGCCGCACGGGTGAGCGCGGCCCGGCCCCCGCTCGAGATCGCCACGTTGTCCGCGGTGTACTGGGACGGCATCCCCCGGCGGTAGAGCCGGTTGTACATGGCGGCCACCGCCTCGCGCAGCTCGTCGATGCCGCCGACCGGAGCGTAGTCGCGATCGCGAGGATCGATGGTCACCCCTTCGACCCGCGGGGGCGCCCCCGACAGCAGCCCGGTCTCGGGCTGTCCCTGACCGAGGTTGCACCACTGCGGGTCGTGCCCGTCATAGCCACGGCGCACGGCCTCGGTCGTGACGTAGATGACCCCGGTGCGGGGCACCGGTCTGAATGCATGGGCGCCGTCGGCCTTCATGGGCGCGCGAGGGTAGCCAAGATCGGGGGAGCGCGCCGAGCGAGCCCGGGAGGACGTCGAGGGTCGGACCATGCACGTGCTCCTGGCCCGTTGGAGACCCGCGGGAGCCGGAGCGATCGGGTGGGGGAGGCCACGGGAGATCGCCCCCCGAGGACCGCCCCCCGAGGGACCGGGTCCGTGGCGACCGTCCCCCGGGAGGGGGAGGGGGCTCCCCCGTTCGGCCTGCACCCTTGTGGGGCCCAAGTGGCTCAATCCACGAGACGATGGTCGACGGTCCGATTCGGCTGCACCATGCACGAACCTGCATGGACCAGGGCGGTTTCCTCAACCCCAAGCTCCGAGTGCGGCAGTCGCCGCTCCATTCCGGCCACGGCGTCTTCGTCGCGGCCCCCATAGCCCGCGGCGAGCTGCTGGCCCTCTTCGGAGGCAGTCTCGTCGACCTCACCCAGCTGCGAGGCATCGATGGCACGCAGCATCGATACTCGCTCCAGGTGGACGACGAGCTCTACCTCGTGTCGCTCACCCCGGCCGCGCCCGACTACGTCAACCATGCCTGTGAGCCCAACGCGGGCATGCAGGGGCAGATCGGCCTGGTGGCGCTGCGCGAGCTGACGATCGACGAAGAGGTCTGCTACGACTACGCGATGAGCGACGGCTCGAGCTACGACGAATTCCCGTGCGCCTGTGGCAGCGCGCTGTGCCGGGGCTTCGTGCGGGGCACCGACTGGATGCGACCCGAGCTCCAGCAGCGCTACGCGGGGTTCTTCTCGCCCTACCTCGCGCGCCGCATCGAACGCCAGGCAGGCGCTCACGCCTCGCCCAAGCGCTCGAGCGCCGCCTGACCATCGGCCATGCGCACGATCCTCGTGGTCAACGACATCGCCGTCGCGCCGGTGGTCGAGGGCGTGGAGGTGATCGCGGCGCGCGACTACCTCGCGGACCCCCGCTGGGCGGAGCTTCGCAGCTGCCGGGTGCTCAACCTGTGCCGCTCGTTTCGCTACCAGAAGTCCGGGTACTACGTGTCGCTGTTGGCTCACGCTCGCGGCCATCGCCCCGTGCCCACGCTCGCGGCGATCCAGGGCGCCAAGTCGGCGGCCATCGTGGGGTTGGTCTCCGACGAGCTGCACGAGACGATCCAGCGCAGCCTGGCCCCGGAGGAAGGCCCGCGCGTGACGCTGACGGTGTGCATGGGCGTCGAGAGCAGCGGCCGGCACCAGGGCCTCGCCGCCGCGCTGTTCGGACACGTGCCCCTGCCGCTGCTGCAGGCCACGTTCACCCGACACGAGCGCAGCGGAGAGTGGTCGCTGTCACGCTGCACCTCGCTGCCCATCGACCGGCTGCCCGAGTCGGCACGGGAGCAGCTCGGCGAGCTCATCGGCCGCTTCCTGCGGCGGCGACGCTCGTCGCCGCGACGCGACGAGAGCTGCTACGACCTCGCGATCCTGCGCGACCCGGCCGAGGCCGAGCCGCCGTCCAACGAGGGCGCGCTGCGGCTGTTGCAGAAGGCGGCCCAGGCCGAGGGCCTCTCGGTCGAGCTCATCACCCGCGACGACTACGCCCGCGTGGCCGAGTTCGACGCCCTGTTCATCCGCGAGACCACCGCGGTCAACCACCATACGTTCCGCTTCTCGCAGCGAGCGGCCGCGGAGGGCCTGGTGGTGCTCGACGACCCCGAGTCGATCCTGCGCTGCTCCAACAAGGTCTACCTGGCCGAGCTGCTCGGGCGCCACGGGATCCGAACCCCGCGCACCATGATCGTCCACCGCGGCAACCTGGGCCCGGTGGCCGCCACCATGGGCTTTCCGTGCGTGCTCAAGCAGCCCGACAGCGCGTTCTCACAGGGCGTCACCAAGGTCACCGGGCCCGAGGACTTCCGCGAGCAGGCCACGCGGCTGTTGCGTCGCTCGGACCTGTTGGTGGTGCAGGCGTTCATGCCCACGGAGTTCGACTGGCGAGTCGGGGTGCTCGACCAGCGCCCGCTGTTCGTGTGCAAGTACTACATGGCCGCGCAGCACTGGCAGGTGATGCGCCACCGCGACGACGGGCGGCCGGCCGACGAGGGCACCACCGAGGCCGTGCCGTTCGACCAGACCCCACCCGCCGTGCTCGAGGCCGCGGTGCGGGCCGCGAACCTGATGGGCGACGGCCTCTACGGAGTGGACCTCAAGGAGGTCGACGGAAAGCCGTACGTGATCGAGGTCAACGACAACCCCAACCTCTATGCGGGCACCGAGGACGAGCTGCTGGGCGAGGGGCTCTACCGCACGATCATGGCCGAGTTCCGGCGCCGGCTCGACGTGCGGCGCCAGCGGGGCTCGCCGAGGTAGCGGACCCGCGGCATCAGCTCGGTGCTCGCGGGGGCGCACGTCGAGACCCCCGGCGACGACCTCGTCCTCGCGCGCGAACCCAGCGCCCGTCGTCGACGGGGCGATAGCCCATGGCGCGCAGCAGACCCGGCAGCCGGCCGCGTCGGCAGCCGAGCCAGGCCCCGAGCTCGGGCGGCAGCACGAACGGCTCGCTGCCGTGGGCTCGCAGCGCTGCGTGGGCGCGCTCGAGCTGATCCACGCGCACGGCACGGCCGGCCACGACCAGCCGTCCGAGCCACAGATGGACCTCGGGCGGCACGTCGGCGTGGGCGGGGACCGAGACCGCCGCCGGAGGGAGCACAGGTACGGGCCGAGACCACCACGCCTGCACGAGCGCGGCACGCCACCGCAGCGCGCGCGCATCGAGCATGGCCGGCACGTAGACGACCGCGTGGCCCAGCTCCACTCCGGCATCGAGCAGGCGCTGGCGATCCTCTTGCGCCAGCCCCTGTAGCTGGCTGCGCGCCTCCGCACGCGTGATCGTGCCCAGCCCCTGCTCGAGCTGGTAGAGCAGCCCTCGCGCCGCCGCGCCCAGGGGCTGCGCATGCAAGACTCGCAGCGGCGCGAGCAATCCTTCCACCAGGTCGCGGCCCCAGGCCTGCAGCCGTCGCTCGATCCTCCGCTGCGCCCCGGCGCCGAGCTCGGGCCGCTCGTGCGCCCGCACGACCGGGTGCAGCAGCTCGGCGCCCCGCTCGAGCCGACCCACCCGCTGCTGCTCGTAGATCACCATGCCCTCGTCGTCGACCGCGAAGGCCCCGAATTCGGCGTCGACCAGCCCCTGCACCCACTGCGCGCGGGCCTGGGCATCGGGCGCCTCCATGCCGGGCGCCTCGGGTACCGGCAGATCGAGCAGCGCCCGAAACGGGCTGCGCTCCACCACCTCGGGATCGAGCGGCGGCGCCGGCCGAGGCCGCCGTACCCGGCGCGAGCGACCGGACCGCCGCGCTTCGCCGCGGTGCTCCACGAACCGCGCGGTCAGGCGCTCGTGCAGGGCGTCGCTGTGGCGATCCTCGATCTGGCGGGTGAGCTCTTGCCAGTGGGCGGCGTTGGGGACCCAGTGCTCGTGGTGCGTGACGTACGTCCACGTGCGAACGAACGCGATCCGAGTCATGAGGGTGTCGATGTCACCGTCGGAGTCGTCGAGGCGGCGGATCCGATGCGCGATCCAGTCCTCGTCGAGTCGACCGGCCGGACCCGCGAGCTGCTCGTAGATCGCGGCCAGCAGCTGCACGTGGCTGTCGACCAGGAGCTTGCGGTAGTCGGGGATCCGACACACCTCCCATAGCAGCTCGATGGCCTCGGGGCTCCGGGCCCGGCGCTGCACGGCGTCGAGCCGCGACAGACGGACGAGCGCCTCGTAGTCGTCGGCGTGCTCGACCAGGCGCAGGCTGCGACGAGGCGGCCGCTGGCGCAGCGAGCCCAGCAGCTCCGACACCGAGGCGAACGACAGCTCGCGGCTGCGCCACACCAGGCGGTGCAGCGTCTCGAAGCGGTGGCGCTCCATGGCCTCGACCGTGGACGCGGGCAGGCCGGTGAGCGGGCGCAGCGTGCCGAACCCTCCGTCGCGGGTGTGGCGACCGGCTCGCCCCGCGATCTGCCCCAGCTCCGCGAGCTCGAGCGGTCGACGCTCGCGGCCATCGAACTTGTGCAGCGATGCGAACACCACCCGATCGACGTCGAGGTTCAGGCCCATGCCGATCGCATCGGTCGCCACCAGGTGGTGCACCTCACCGGCCTGGTACATGGCCACCTGCGCGTTGCGGGTGCGAGGCGACAGCGCCCCCAGCACCACCGCGGTACCGCCGTGCTGGCGTCGCAGCGCCTCGGCGAGCGCGTAGACGTCCTCGGCCGAGAACGCCACCACCGCGGTACGAGCGGGCAGGCTGCCCTGGCCGTGGGTCCCGGTGTAGCGCAGTCGAGACAGGCGAGGAGCGCCCTCGATGATCGCGGTGGGCACCAGCTCCTCCAGCAACGGCCGCATGGTGTCGGCCCCCAGGAACCAGGTCTCGTGGCGGCCGCGCGCGTGCAGCAGCCGATCGGTGAAGGTGTGCCCGCGCTGGTGATGCGCGGCGAGCTGGATCTCGTCGACGGCCACGAAGTCCACCTCGTGCTCGGGCATCGACTCGACCGTGCACACCCAGTAGCGCGGGCGCGCGGGGATCCGCTTCTCCTCGCCGGTGACCAGCGCCACCTGCTGCTCGCCGATCCGCGCGGTGACGCGATCGTAGACCTCGCGGGCCAGCAGGCGCAGCGGCAGGCCGATCATGCCGCTGCGGTGCGCGAGCATGCGCTCGATGGCCCGGTGGGTCTTGCCCGTGTTGGTCGGCCCCAGCAGGGCCGTGATGCCCACGCCCGGGGGGTCGGCACCGCTGACGTGCAGGCGCATGTCGAGCGCGAGTATGGCAGGCCACCATTCATGGACGCCACCCGCACGCCCTCGGCATGACAAGGAAGCGATGCTCGCGTGCCGACGGACCGGATCAGCCGAAGAGCTCGGCGTGCTCGATGGCCCACTCGAGCAGCGCTTCCTCGAGCTCGTCCTCGACCCCCGGGACCTCGAATTCGGGGCCCTTCACCTCCACGCGATAGCGATGGAACGCGGCCACGACCTGGTCCGGTTCGAAGGGCTCTTGCGTGTCGAGCACATCCGCGAGCCGGCACAGGAGCTCACCGTTCTCCACCGCTCCGACCTCGCGCCAGGCCCGACCGATCTCGCGGGCGCGCTCCGCCCCGTGATTCCAGACGAACTGATCGAAGCCGCCGTTTCGTAGGTCGCGCATGCACGCTCGCAGCCCGTCGAGCGCAGCCAGCACGGGGGGAGGCACGCGGGGATCCCCGCAGGCCGGGGGGAGCGTGGGGTGGTGGGCACGACCCGAGCACGGTCCCGCCGTCACTCCCGGAAGTCAACGCCAAGGCGTCTTGCAGCGAAGCACACCGAGCTGGTCGAGCGCCGCGAGCCCATGGCCGGCCGCGGGCGAGTCCGACTGCGGCTCCTCCTCGGAGATCACCCGGCTCACGAACACATGGGCGCGATCGGGGCAGGCCACGTGGCCCACCAGCCACGTCACGCTGCCCTCGCCGTGCGGCGTCGTGACGGCGTCGGTGCCGGTCTTGGCGCTGAACACCAGCTCGGGGTGAGCATCGGGGACCGTCATGCCGTCGGGCATGCGGCCCGCGAACGACGACGGTGGACGGATCAGCAGCTCGCGCAGCATGGGCACGTGCTCCTGCCCGCGCGGCAGGCCCTCCCTGGCGGCCCCTCCGGAGGCGCCGCCTGACGGCGTCGCAGGGCCTTCGCGATAGAGCCTGGTCAGAAAGCGCAGCTGCTCCTCGGGGCTGATCTCCAAGCTGCCGCCGTCGAGCCAGAACATGTCGATCGGCTCCTCGACGCGGGCATTGCCGTATTCGAACGCCTCGAGGTACTGCCGCATGCGCTCGCGACCGATCTGCCGCGCCGTGCCCTGGAAGAACCACACCACCGACTCGTAGATCGCGGTGCGCAAGCTGTGGGGCTGGTCCCACACCGGGTTCCAGCGCTTCTTCCCGTCCCACTCGACCTGCGCGTCGACGTCGACCACCACCCCGGTGTCGAGGGCGATGAGCGCGTGCGGGATCTTGAAGGTCGAGGCAGGAGTGGTCCGCTCGTCGCACGGCTGCGCCCCTGCTTGCCGGACCGGGCCGCCGTCGAGCGACCGCAACAGGAAGCAGCCCGGGTGCTCGACCCCCTCGAGGAGGACCACGTCCGGCGTCTCCGACTCGCTCACGGCCGGGGTCGGAGCCCCCGCCTCGACCCCGGCTTCGGGCGCCGGGACCACCGACGCCCGGCTGCACGCGCCGAGCACCCAGGGGCCGATCACGGCCCATCTACGGCATCTTGGAGCCAATCGCTTCATCTCGGGCTGCCCGACGCCCGAGCCCTCCGGGCGCATTCCCGAGCAGGCGCCCCCGAGCTTGGTAGACTGCGCGGCGCATGGCCCTGGCGCCGCGGCTCGCCCCGGGCTCGGTCTTCGCCCGCGACTACCGGATCGTCGACCTCCTCGCCGAGGGAGGCATGGGGGCGGTGTATCGGGCCGAGCAACTGAGCACCCGCAAGCTGCGGGCGCTCAAGCTCGTCACCACTCGCCTGGCCGCCGACCCCAAGGGCCGCGAGCGCTTCGTGCGAGAGGCCACCGTCGGCGCCTCGATCGACAGCGAGCACGTGGTCGAGGTGATCGGGGCGGGCATCGACGACGAGACCGGGCGACCGTGGCTGGCCATGGAGCTGCTCGACGGCGCCGACCTCGGAGCGGTGGCGCGGCACCAGGGACCCCTGTCCCCCGGGCAGCTGCGCGAGGTGGTGGGTCAGCTGTGTCACGGGCTGGCCTCGGCCCATCGCGCGGCCGTGGTGCACCGCGACCTCAAGCCCGCCAACGTGTTCATCGCTCGCTCGCGACGCGCCGGGGTGCCCTTCACGCTCAAGATCCTCGACTTCGGCATCGCCAAGGTGGTGCAGGAGTCGGGCACCGGCGCCACCGAGACCGACACGGTGGGCTCGCCGCTGTGGATGTCTCCCGAGCAGCTCAACGCCCAGCGACCGACCCCCGCCACCGATGTGTGGGCGCTGGGGCTGCTGGCGTTCTGGGCCCTGACCGGCAAGCACTACTGGCTCGCCGCCCATGCCGCCTCGAGCAACGTGCAGGCCCTGTTCGTCGAGCAACTGTTCAAGCCGATCGAGCCGCCCTCGCAGCGCGCGGCGGCCCTGGGCGCACTCGATCCGTTGCCCAACGAGTTCGATGCATGGTTCCTGCGCTGCCTCGACCGCGAGCCCTCGCGTCGCTTCCCCGACGCGGCCACGGCCGGTCAGGCGCTGCAGGGCCTGCTGCCCGAGGATCCCGAGGCGGCCGCTCGCCTGCTTCCCGACGTGCCGCTGCGCCCCAGCGACAGCGTGACCGATCCCTACGCGCCCACGAGCGCCGAGGCGACGAACGCCACCGAGGGCGCCAAGTGGGACGCCAGCGCAGTGGTGCACGCCGACACGATCGCCAACGCGCGCTCGCTGGCCGAGGGCGAGTCGACCCACGCCGACCCGGCCCCCCTGCACGACCACGGCTCCGTGCCGCCGCTGCCCCACGCAACCGGGACCTCGGCGCGCCCGCGAACCTCACCCGTGGTCGTGACGCTCGCCGTGGCGCTGGCGGTGAGCGCCCTGGCCGGCGGTGGCTACTTCGCGTGGCAACGGCTCGGGGCGAGCACGATCGAGCCCACGCCCACGCCCACGGCCGCCATCACCGACGAGCCGATCGAGCCCCAGCCGGGCGCGAGCACCAGCGCCGCCGCGGCGGTCTCGTCCGGTGACGAGCCCGGCACCGAGGACACGGCCGACCCCGACCCCACCGCCGCGCTGCCATCGGTCGACCCCGACGATCCCGCGCTCGAGCCGGTCGTTCCCCTGCGCACGCAGCTCGAGCCGAGCGCCCACGACGTGCGCTTCCTGGGCTGGAGCACACCCGGACACCGATTCGCACTCGAGGTGGAGCATCGAGCCGATCGCAAGCCCAAGGCCCCCAAGGAACCGCTTGCCGATGGCTCGCCGGCTCCGGCCCCCCCGATCGAGCCCTACCGCATCACGCTCGTCCAGGTTCACGACGCCCTCACCGGCACCACGGTCGCGTCGTACCTCGTGAGCCGCGAAGGAGGCGAGGCCCAGACCAAGGCCCAAAAGAAGCTCGACAAGGCCGCCTCGGAGGCTCGACCGCACGGCGACTGGCCCGCGGCCCGCGATGCGCTGGGGCTCGTCAAGACCGCCCCCAGCCGCAGCGGCCCGCACGATGCTCGCCTCGTCGTGCAAGCCAAGGATGCCCCCGAGGGCACCAAGCTGAGCCTGCCGCCGTCGGACCTCGGGGTGGCCTTTCGCTGGTCGGTGCAGCCCCAGCAGGTGCTGTCGAGATCCAACGTGGATGGGCCCGAGATGACGGTCCGACTCGAGCGCGGCGACCAGCAATGGCCGCTGTGGGAGATCGCGACGGCATTGGGCACGCACCGCCTCGCCAACCTCGCACGCCCACAGGGAGAGGCTCCAGCCGCCGTGGGCCGCGTGCTGGCCTACTGGTCGCCCGATGCAAGCCGCATGCTGCTGCTGCTCGAGGTCGACGCGCAGCCGAGCGATGCAGACGAAGGGCTCCGTCAACGACGATGGGCGGTGCGCTCGATCGGCCCCCAGATCCGCCTGGTCGAGGCCGGCGCCGGTCAGCGGCGGACTCGCGAGCTCGCCACCCAAATGGCAGCCGCGGGTCTGCCCGTGACGGTGATCGATCTACGCGCGCCTCCCTCGTCGAGCTCCACCGTGATCTTCGACCGCGCCCACGAGCCCGCGCGGGTGCTAGCGGAGCGGATTCGGGCCGCCCTCCCGGGTCAGCCCGAACCCCAGCCCCGCCGCTTCATCCGGGACTTCGTGGAGGTGATCGTCAACCTCGGCCACGACGCCGGTTGATCGCCAGCAGGCCCAGCAGCAGCAGGCTCCACGCCGCGCCCCCCGACGACGACTGACGGCAGCCGCAGCCGCCCCCGTCCCCGTCGTCGGCACCACCGGCCGAGTCGGTCTCGGTGTCCTCGCCCGCGTCGCCGGCCGAGGCGGTGACCGTGGCCGACGCCGTCATCGTGGTCATCGTGGTCATCGTTCCGATCGTGGCGCTGTCCACCCCGTCATCGGTATCCGGGCCGCCGCCCGAGCTGTCGACCGCGCCGCCCGAGCTGTCGGTGCCACCGGGCGGCTCGCCGCCGACCTCGTAGACCTGCGGGTCCGAGCACGCGAGGTTGGCGTTGCGGTCCTCCGCACACGCCTGGTAGGTGACCAGCTCGCCGTCGTTGCCGGCCGGCAGCACCGCGCGGAACAGGTCGCCGCCCATGAACGTGGCGTCGATGATCGTGCCCGCGCCGTCGGGATCGACCACGATGAACGCGCGATCGAGACGCGGCCCCTCGTCGGTCACCGTGCGATCGCTGACCGCGAAGCGCACCGCGGGCTCCACTCCGGCCGCCACCGGGCTAGGATCCTCCACCGCGATGATCTTGGGCGGGAGCGAGTCGGGCGGCAGGAACTGGTTGGCCAGGTAGACCTCGTCGGAGCTGCTGCACTCGCCCTGGCCCGTGATCAGATCGAAGCGGCCATCGCCGTTGAGATCGCCGAACTCGCCCCACAGGCTGCAGTTGCCGGGCGGCGGGAAGATCCCCGGCACGTAGGTGAAGTTCCCCGTGCCGTCGTTCTCAAGCAAGCGCTCGGTGCCGCTGAGGGTGATGACCACCCCGTCGAAGTCCCCGTCGTCGTCGATGTCGGCGCAGATCACCCCGTTGTCGTCCGCGCCCGGGTTGCCGCTGACCCGCGCCGCGGTCTCGTCGGTGAGGTTGCCCGAGCCATCGTTGATGAGCAGCTGCTCGGTGTACCCACCCCCGATGTTGTCGATCCACATGTCGAGATCCCCGTCGCCATCCACGTCGCAGGGGGCCGCGTTGTAGTGGTTGCCGTTGTTCCCGGGCGGCGACACCGAGGGACCGGCGGCGAACGTGCCCGTGCCGTCGTTCAGCCACAGGGCTCCGGTCCCGCCGTTGTGCGCGTTGACGAACAGGTCGAGGTCGAAGTCGCGGTCGACGTCGAGGAATTCGACGTCGTCGATGTCCACCCCGGAGATCGACCCCGGGATCGCGCCCATGGCCTCCTCGAAATTGCCCAGGCCGTCGTTGATGTAGAGCCGCCCGTACGGCGGGCCTCCGCTGGCGTAGGCGTCGGCACTGAAGATGTCGAGATCCCCGTCGCCATCCACGTCGCCCATGCGCGCCGCGGCTCCGGCCGGGTAGTCGCCCGCGGGCAGGCGCATGTCGGCCTCGTCGGTGAACACCCCGCTGCCGTCGTTCATGAACAGCACGTACGGCCCGCCGTTGCCCTGGGGGGCGAACACGTCCACGGCCCCGTCGCCGTCCACGTCTCCGACCGCGATCATCCGCAGGTTGCCCGTGTAGCCACCCACCGCGGCCGCCGAGGTGTTGGTGAAATTGGCGCTGCCGTCATTGGTGTAGACCACCAGCGGCTCGGGGTCGTTGCTGCCGCCGAAGAAATCGGAGTAGTTGGCCAGCAACAGATCGAGGTCGTCGTCGCCGTCGATGTCGGTCACCCGCAGGTGATTGGTCCAGCAACCCGAGCCGCCGCACGCCTGGGGATCGAGCGCGTCGGGGATGAGATCGAACAGCGGATTGCCGGCCCAAGCGGGACGGCAGACGAACAGGCCGGCGAGCGCCGCGATCGTGGTCAGTGCATGTCGATTCAAGGTGCCTCCAAGGGGCGCCCACCGAGTGAGGAAGGAGCCTCGGCGGACGGCCGGCCGGAGTATATGGCCCCGCCCTCCGCGCGATCCCGACCCGGCCAGCCGTCAAGGGATCGATCCGAGCAAGAAATGTAGCCGTGGCCCTCGACATGACCGGTCCGCCGTGTCCATACTCGACCGACACTCCCTCACAAAGGTCACGAAGCCAATGAATCGCACCTTGATTCTCTCGCTCATGGGCACGCTCGCGCTGGCGTGCGGCACCAAGGACGACCAACCGGTCGCGGACGACGGACCTTCGATGATGGAGGACACGGGTCAAGGCAGCACCAGCTTCATGCCGCCCGATCCCTCGGTCACCGACAGCGGCATGGGCATGAGCAGCAGCAGCAGCTCGGGTGGTGCCGACGAGAGCACCACGGGCATGAACTTCCTGCTCCCGCCCGATGGAGGTGGCACCGAGATCGAGTGCGACATCTGGATGCAGGATTGCCCGCCGGGAGAGAAGTGCATGCCGTGGGCGAACAACGGCGGCAACTCCTGGAACGCCACGCGCTGCAGCCCGGTCGACGAGAACCCCGGTCAGGTGGGCGACGAGTGCATGGTCGAGGGCAGCGGCGTCAGCGGCATCGACGACTGCGACGTGGGCTCGATGTGCTACTACGTCGACCCCGAGACCGGCACCGGCACCTGCGTGGGCTTCTGCGAGGGCTCCGAGGCCGCGCCCA
Source organism: Paraliomyxa miuraensis (assembly GCF_026337845.1). Taxonomy (GTDB): domain Bacteria; phylum Myxococcota_A; class Polyangia; order Nannocystales; family Nannocystaceae; genus Paraliomyxa; species Paraliomyxa miuraensis. The sequence continues at coordinate 155,386 of NZ_JAOVZF010000161.1, forward strand.
TGTGCGACGACGGTTTCTTGTGCTCGATCTCCAACGACGGCGTGCTGATCCTCTGCCGTCGCGAGTGCGACCCGATCCTGCAGGACTGCATGGGCAGCGCGGCCTGTCTGCCGGCCAACGGCAGCGAGGGCTTCGTGTGCATCGTGGATGCCTCCGGCGAGGGGGGTGCTCCCGCCGATCCCTGCGAGTACCTCAACGCCTGCGATCCGGGCCTGTTCTGCGCCAACGCCGACGTGGTCCCCGGCTGCGCCGGAGCGGTGGGCTGCTGCAGCGAGTTCTGTGATCTGAGCGATGCGGATCCCGACGCCGGTTGCTCGCTGATGGGGCAGGCTTGCGAGCCCTGGTTCGAGATGGGCGCCGAGCCGCCCGGGCTCGAGCACGTGGGCGCTTGCGTGCTGCCGACGTAGGCGGTGCTTGCCCTCGCGGTACGGCGAGCTCGCCACCCTCGGAGGGGCGAGCTCGTCATCGCGCGTCGCGGCCGTCGCCGCGAGGCGGCATCAGTGAGCCAGCATCCAGGAGTAGATGTCGTCGCCGGCCGAGAGGTCGTAGACCCGGTGCCAGGACTCGTGGCGCACGCCGGGATAGATCGTCATCTGCACGTCGGGGGTGGGCTCGCAGGCCAGTAGCGCCTCGATCGGCTCGATGGTGCCCTGCGGCTCGACCACCTCGTCGTCCTCGCCATGGAACGCCCAGATGGGCACCTGGCCCAGCGCACAGCCAGCGTAGGCAAGGGCGCCGCGCCCATCACCGGCGATGAGCACCGCGGAGGTGATCTGATCGACGAAATAGTTGCCCAGGTAGTCCCAGGCCCCGATGGCCCCGCAGCTGATCCCGGTGAGATGGACCCGGTCGGGATCGATGGCGTAGGCATCGATGGCGTAGGCGAGGAAGGACTGGATCTCGGCCACGGTGGTACAGCCGGAGCCCGCGTGCTGCGGCGAGAGCACCACGAAGGGGCGCTCGTAGGGCCACTGGTCGTCGTCGATGAGCTTGGCCGGTCCGTTGATCAGCACTCGATCGAGCTGGGTGGTGCCGTTGCCGTTGGCCCCAATGCCATGCAAGTAGACCATCAGGGGATGATCCGAGGACTGCTCGTAGTCGGGGGGTAGGTACTCCCAGTAGCCCTGCGGCGACGTCGTCTCGCCCAGAGGGCGTGGAGTATGACGCGCCGAGCTGGGCTCGACGAAGGGCCCGGTGGTCTCGCTGCTCCCATCCGTGATGGTCGCGGAGTCGGGGCTCGAGGTGGCGGTCGAGTCGACGCCGGAGGTGCCGAGCGTGGTGCCGAGCGTGGTGGTGATGGTCGTGCCGGTCGGCTCGCCTCCGTCCGAGAGCGAGCCGCCGTCACAGGTGACCGAAGGACAACCGGAGCTCGTGCTCGGCAGGGAGTCGCTTCCGCAGGCGAGCAGCGGCAGCGCGAGCAAGGCCGCGAGGCAGCGGGTGGCCATGGAAGGCGAGTATATCGTGTCGACTCGGCGACCGATCTAGCCGGCCCAGGGCCGGTTGCCCACGAGCAAGGCGTACGCCTTCACGGCCGACTCGCTGGCGGCGCGGGCCTGCTGCCGCAGCCGCTGCTGGCGGGCGACCAGGCGCTTGGCGGCCTCGTGCTTGCCCTGCTCCTTCAGCGCGTGGATCTCCTCGTAGAGAGCCCCGGCTTGATCCTCGAAGATCGCCTTGCGGTCGAGCTGGAGGGACGCGTAGCGGAACAGGTAGTCCGGGTACTCGTCGTCGTTGGGGCTGGCCTCCTGCAGCAACGCCTCGAGCAGGTCGAGCTGGGCATCGATGGCGGCCAGCTCCACGTCGATGCGACGCTGGGGAAGCGGTGCTCCGGCGCTCGAGGGACCGCTGGGCGCCTCGGCCACCTCCTTGCGCGCCGCGTCGACCCGAGCCTTGGGATTGCCGTTGGCCACCCGCACCTTGGGCGGCGGCCGGGTGTAGCGAACGTTGGAGGGCGGCTCCGCGGCCCATGCGGTGCTCGCCAGCGCCCACAGGGCTGCAACGAGCCAGCTTTGCCAGCCGCGAACGAAGAGAAGACGACGACGGACCACGGGACGACGACGCCCCTTGGCCCCCGAAGACACGACGGTGCTCGAGGCCTTGGACATGACCAGCAGTCCTACGGACCACGCGCCGTCGGGTTCCCACCTGGAGACGATTGGGCTCGATCCCGGATCGTGTGCCCTGGTGGCGCGGCTTCGCGTGCGGCCTTGGAGCGGCGCCGGGGTGAGTGGTATCCCTGTCGACGAGTGTTCCTGCGCCGCCTGGAGATCGAGAACGTTCGGGGCTTCCGCCGCGCCTCGTTGAACTTCGTCGACAGCGACGTGGTGAGGCCCTGGACGTTGCTGCTGGGGGTCAACGGCGTGGGCAAGAGCACGCTCTTGCGGGCGATCGCGTTGGCCACCACGGGCAGCGATGCCTTGACGGATCTCATCGGTCTGCCGCACGAGTGGGTGCGCAACGGAGCCAAGCGCGCGGTGATTCGGGCCGAGCTGCAGAACACTGCACCCGATGCGACGCCCTTCGTGGTCGAGCTCGAGATCCACCGCGACGACACCATCCGCAGGGTGCTCGACCGCAACGAAGAGTCGCTGGCCTACCTCGACGGCATCATCGCCGACCAGGGATGGCTACCCACGGTCGGCTACGGCGTGTCTCGCCGTGCATCCGCCGAGGCCCTACGGGCACGATCGCGCACGGGCATCGTTCAACCGCGCGCCAGTGCCGTAGCCACGTTGTTCTCACCCTTCGAGGAGCTGGTGTCGATCGAGTCGTGGGCGATGGACCTCGACTACCGCCGCGGCGCCCAGGCCCTGTCCCTGATCCGGCACGCCCTCGAGAGCATCCTGATGCCCGGCGTGGGTTTCGTCGACATCGACAAGGACCAGCGTGAGCTGATCTTTCGCACCGAGGACGGAGATCTGCCGTTCTCACAGCTCAGCGACGGCTTCCAGAGCGTCGTGGCGTGGGTCGGTGACCTGCTGTTTCGGCTGACCGACACCTTCGAGATTGCCAAACGCCCGCTCGAAGCCCCTGGCTTGCTGCTGCTCGACGAGATCGAGCTGCACCTGCACCCACAGTGGCAACGGCGCTTGATCGAATACCTGCGCCAACTCCTGCCCAACTTCCAGTTCGTCGCCACGACTCACTCACCGCTCACGGCTCAGCAAGTCGACGAGGGCGAGCTGTATGCGATCGAGCGCAGCTCCGACGATGGGCCGCAGATCGTCCCGTTCGCGGGCGAGCCCCGCAAGCTATTCATCCATCAGCTCCTGGCGGATCCCATCTTCGGGATCCCGATGAGCTCGCAGTACGTCGAGAATGCACGGGCCCGGCTGCACGAACTGCGCAAGAAGCGCAGGCTCGCGGCTTCGGAGCGAGACGAGCTTGCCCGACTCGAGGCCGAGCTCGACTCGATGCCCGAGTGGACCCGCGACGAGGCACCCGAGCGCCGCACTCAGCTGCTCGCCCGCATCGAGGCGCGCCTCGCCGAGCTGTCCGAAGTGAACGAGGTCACCAAGAAGAAAAAGAAGAAGGCCACCAAGAAGTCGACCCGGAGCCGTCGATGATCTCGCTTCAGCGAATTCGCAATGATACTTCGATTCCCCGAAAGTACCGATCACCCAGCAAGAATCGACATGAGCTCGACCTGATGCAGCGCCACCTCGCGGGGGAGGAACCCAGCGAGAGGCACTGGTCCGCCGCCAAGCGCTGGCTCAAGCGCGAGTCGTTCGGGAAGTGTGCGTATTGCGAGGCACGCACCGATACGGTCGCGCACGGCGACATAGAGCACTTTCGCCCCAAGACCATCTACTGGTGGCTCGCGTATTGCTGGGACAACTGGCTGTTCGCCTGCCAGATTTGCAACGAGAGCTACAAGAGAGCCCAGTTCCCCGTGGCGGGCGCCCGCATGACCGAGTGGGATCTGGACGATGCCGTGCTCTCGGAGATTGCGGGGAGCCTCGCGCCATGTCCCCTCGATGGCGATGCCCGCTACTGTCTCGGCGCCTACTGGGCCGAGGCCAAGGCCGAACGTGCGGATCTGATCGACCCCTACCGCGAGGATCCCTCGTCGCTGCTCGCCTGGAAGGTCGACTCCATCGAAGAAGCGGTCATGGTGGTTCCGGCCAGCCGCCGCGCGGCCACCCAGCGACGGGTGAAGGCGTGTGTGCGCGTCCTGGGTCTCAACCGCGAAGAACTCTATCGTGAGCGCTGGGCCAAGTACGTGGACCTGAAGCTCTACGTCCGAGTACGGGCGAAGCTACCGGGCAACGATCCCCTGCGTGCAGAGATCGAACGCAAGATCGAATCCATGATGGCCGACGACGCGAGCTACGCCGGGATGTGCCGCTACTTCGTGCGCAGGGTCTGGAAGCTCCCGCTCTGACCCAGGCCACCGCCGCGACATCAATCCTCCTCGAGCGTCGTGGTGAACCCGCCGGCCGAGCCTTCGCGCTCGTTCGAGCCCGCCTCGGCCGGATAGAGCGCCTGGTGGCCGAACTTCCTGCGCACCTCCGAGAGCACCCCTTGCAGCCGCTGTCCCCTCGCCTCGGCGGGCGGCTCGACGGCCGCGAGCAGATCGAGCTGCCTGGGCGCACGCACATCCTGAAGCTGCCCCACCCCCACCCCCGTGAGCCGAAACCTACGCCCGGCGAGCTCCAGCTCCTGCAGCAGCCGACACACGGCGTCGTAGATCACCCGCGCCTCGCTCGTGGGCTCCGGCAGCGTGCACTGCCGGGTCTCCGTGCGAAAGTCGATGTCGCGGATCTTGAGCTGCACCTTGCGGCCGCCGATCCCCTTGGCGGTGAGCCGGTCGGCCACGCGCGTGGCCTGCGACAGCAGCTTGCGACGCAGCGCCTCCTCACCCACCACGTCGACCGCATAGGTGTCCTCGTGGCTCACCTGCTTGCGCTCGCGGCCCGGAATCACCTCGCGGTCGTCCCGGGCGTGGGCCAGCGCGTGCAGGTGCAGGCCGTGCTCGCCGAACATGCGCTGCAAGGCGTCGGCCGAGATCCGCCGCAGGTCGCCAACCGTCCGCACCCCGTGCTCGCGCAGGCGAGCCTCGGTCTTGTCGCCCACCCCCCACAGCTTGCCGATCGGCAGCGTCGCCAGGAACTCCAGCTCCGTGCCCGGCAAGACCTCGGTGAGCCCGTCGGGCTTGTCGATCGCCGAGGCGAGCTTGGCGATGAACTTGACCGCCGAGATCCCCACCGAGCACGTCAGCTGCGTGCGCTGCCGCACCGCCGACCGCAGGGCCTCTGCCGCCGTCCGAGGCGGACCGAGCAGGCGCTCGGTGCCCGTCATGTCGAGGAATGCCTCGTCGATCGACAGCCCTTCCACCAGGGGCGAGAAGCGATCGAACACCTCGAACACCTGGGCCGATGCCTCGCTGTAGGCGTCGAAGCGCGGGGGCAGCACCACCGCATGAGGGCAGCGACGCAGCGCCACCGCCATCGGCTGGGCCGAGTGACAGCCAAAGCGCCGCGCCTCGTAGCTCGCGGCTGCCACCACCCCACGGCGTCCCTCGCCCCCCACCAGCACCGGCTTTCCCCGTAGCGAGGGATCGTCGCGCAGCTCCACCGACGCGAAGAAGGCGTCCATGTCCACGTGGAAGATCGTGCGCAACGCCGAGGCCATGGCGCGGGCGGGGCTGGCAATCTAGCATGCGGCCCGATCCGTCTCCGACGGCTGTCACCGTGAGCACCCCACGCCCATCCCGCCGCCTGCTCGCCCTCGACGCCCTCCGCGGCATCGCGGTGTTCCTGATGATCGAGCAGCACGTGGGCATCTGGCTGTGGCATGGCCCGGGGCCCGGCGAGCGTCAGCTCGACTACCCGCTGCTGGTGGGTTTCAACGCGCTGGGGGGCATGGCGGCGCCGCTGTTCGTGAGCCTGGCCGGAGTGGGCAGCGCCCTGTTCGTGGCCGCCGGCCGCCCGCGCACCGACGTGACGCTGGTGCGTCGCGGGCTGGTGCTGATGCTGTTCGGCCTCGCGCTGAACTTCTTGACCCCCAGCTGGTTCTCGTGGGGCTCATGGTTCGTGCTGCACATGATGGGCTTTGCCATGGCCCTGGCCCCGGTGTGGCGACGGCTGCCCACGCCGGTGCTGCTGCTGGGCTGCGCGTGCGTGCTGATCAGCACCGTCGCGGTCCAGCTGTGGCTGAACACGCCGATCCCGCTCGACAACCCGCGCATGCGCGACACCAGCCTCCCGGGCGGACCGCTGCGCCTGGCCCTGGCCGAGGGGCAATTCCCGATCCTGCCGTGGCTGTGCTTCTACCTGGCGGGGTTCTGCGCGGGTCGCTTCATCAAGGCCGAACGCCACGGGCGCATCGCGCTGCTGGGCGCATGCTTCGTGGCCGTGGGAGGTGGCGGCCACCTCCTGGCGCGAGCCCCCGTGGCACACCCATGGATCCAGCGGGGCTTCGAGCTGCACCTGGGCTTCTACCCCGCGTCGGTGGCCATCGCGGGGCTGCTGCTGGGCGGAGCGCTGCTGCTCATCGCCTTCGTGGCCTGGCTCGAGACTCGCCGGCCGATCGCCGACGACCACCCCCTGGTCACGCTGGGTCGCATCTCGCTGACGCTGTTGATGCTGCACGTGGTGCTGTTTCGCGAGCTGAGCCGGCCCATCCACTGGTGGCGCGGGCTCTCGGCCAATGCGGCGCTGGCGGTGATCTTCGGGTTCGTGATCCTGTCGATCCTCGCCTCGCGCCCGTGGCAGCGGGTGGGCTATCGCTTCGGCGCAGAGTGGCTGCTGCGCAAGATCGCGGGTTGAGCGGGAGGGCTCGGGGCGCGAGCACCTGCCGCGCTCGCGGCGACGCTCACGCCCCCTCGAACAGATCCCCGCGCCCGAGGTGGCGGGCCACCGCACGGCAGACCGCGGCATCGTCGTCGAGCCCCCACAGCGACTCGCGGTCGGGCTCCACGTCGGCCTCGGCCACGAAGTAGCGCACGGCCGCCCCGACCAGGCGCTGCGTGGCCTCGTCGGCCCCCTCCGCCAGCGTCAGCAGCTCCTCACAGCCGCGCGCGAGCGCCTCGACCTGCGTCACGTCGAGCAGCTCGTTGTCTCGCGTGGCCCAGCCGCTGCGCGCCACGTACTCGCGCAGCTCCTTGCGGAGCACATCCGCCGACTCGAGCGGTGCGTCGTGCAGCCGCTCGAACAACTCCTGGGACTCGGCGGGCAGACCGGGAATCGAGACGGGCATGCTCAGTCCTCCACTACCATGTACAGGTTGTAGCGGTAGTCGGTGATGACCATCTCGTCGTTCATGGTCATCGGGAACCCATCCATGAACGGGATGTTGATCCGCACCGCTTCCTCGTAGCCATTGTCGCCGTTGAAGGTGCGCGCCAGCGGGGTGCTGCCCGCGGTGTGCAGCATCACCCAGTACTCGCCGGGCATGATGGTCGTGGCCCCCACGTCGAACTCGTTGACCCCGTTGGCGTAGAGGGTGACCGCACCGGTCTGGGCGATGCGATCGGCCGGGCCGACGCCGTCGTGGGTGTAGAGCGCCATGCGCACGTCGACCCCGGCCCCGCCGGAGATCACCGCCAGCCGCCGGACCACGCGCTCCTCGAACACCTGGAAGCGGAAGCCCAGCTGCACCTGGCCGTTGACCAGCGCGGTGCTGCCAAAGTCGTTGAAGAAGCCGACCGGCAGGCCGCAGTAGGTCTGGTCGTCGGCACACGTCGCCATGGGACTGCAATCGCCACAGGCACAGCCCTCGGACGGGCCGCAGGCCAGGCCGTCGCACGCCAGCTCGCAAGGATCGACGGGACCGGTGGTGTCGGTGTCCGTGGTGCCGACGCTCGTGGTGCTGTCGGCCGTCTCGGATGGATCGACCGTGGTCGTGCCCGTGGTCATGGGGTCCACGGTGGGATCGGTGGTCATGCTGGTCGTCGTCGGCGGCGCGGTGGTGCTCGTCGTCGACATCGAGGTGCCCTCGGTGGTGCTCGTCGTGCCCGAGGTCGTGGAAGGATCGAGCATGGGAGGATCCTCCTCGAAGCAACCACCGAGCAACGCACCCAGCGCCAACGTCACCGGGAGACCGAGCCGACCAAGCGAAAACGAGCGTACGAGCATGGACGACTGGAGCTTACCGCTGCGCCCGGGGGCGCCGCTACACCACCACGTCGAGCGCACCGGGCAGCACGTCGAGCACCCGGGGCACCACCTGCAGCGCCTCGCCGTCGACCATCACGTCGATGGCCTCGCTCACGGACAGCTCCACCCGGACGGCCTGGCACGTGGTCACCGCAGGGTGGTGGACGTGGGTGCCCCCGAAGATCTTGGGGAACGTTGCCAGCAGGCTCAGGCGTCCCATCTCGCCCACGCGAATCACCGCGATCTTGCCGTCCGAGGTGTCGGCGTGGGGGGCCATCATCATCTTGCCGCCGGTGAACTTGCTGTTGTTGAACGACGAGAACACCTGCAGGGCCTCGTCGAGCTCGCCCTCGTCGACCCGCATCGGGTAGCCGCGGGCTCGCAGCCCGGCCACCGCTGTGATCACCGCGAGCACGTAGCCGAATTCGCCCCAGCGCTTGAACCGACGCGCACGCAGGCCGTTGACGTCGGCGACGAAGCCGATCGACAGGATGTTGATGTAGTGCAGCGCGCCATCGGCATGCGTCAGGCGGATCACGTCGCACGGGCGACGCGCTCCCTTCGACAACGCCTCGATGGTGTGCTCGGCGCCCTGATCCGTGAAATCGCGCAAGAACGAGTTGCCGGTCCCCAGCGGGAGGAAGCCGAGCACGGGGCGCTCGGTCGAGCCGGTCGCGGCGGGGAACAGGCCGTTGACGACCTCGTAGCCCGTGCCGTCGCCTCCCACGGCGATGAAGCGGCGGCGGCCCTCGGCCCACGCCGCGCGGACCAGCTCGGAGGCCTGCCCCGGACCGGAGGTCTGCGCGGTATCGACCTCGATTCCGGCCTCGCGCAGGCGCTCGAGCGCGGCGGGAAAGTGCTTGCCACAGCGGCCTCCACCGGCGGCAGGATTGATCACGGCGAGGTAGGCGTCGCTCATGCTGGCGGCTGCGAGTCTGCCCGAACGCGCGCGCGCACGCCAGGCACGAGGCGTACGTCGTCGAGAGGCGCACGAGAGTCCTGGCAAGGATGGCGAGGGCGTCGTCGCAATCCCAAGACGACGCCCTCGCCCATGCGATGCGTGACACTCGGTGTGGATCTCGCTCAGACCATCGTCTCCTCCTCGCTGGGCAGGCGTGCCCGGGGGGGAGCCTGCGGGCCCTGGGGAGGATCGAGCTCGACGGTGACCTCGTAGGCGGAGTCGTGGGCGGGAGCGCCGAGGAACGAACTGCTGGGGCAGGGCGCGAGGCAGGAGATCGGCAGCGGGGGTTGGGGGTGATGACTCATCATGTTCCTTCTATCGGCCACCGGAGCGTGGCGTTGCAGGGTTGGCGAGAGAATTTCGGCCGGCGGCGATCTCCCGAGTGGTGACGGTGCGAGCCGTCGGCGCGGCGCGGCGGAGCATCCACGGCTTGCGTCGGCACAGCGGGGGCAGGTAGGCACCCGCGTCGTTCTCGGCCCAGCGCAGGCGCATCACGCCGCGCAGGCAGTGCTGGTGCGCCTGCAGGAACAACGCGAACGCAGCGTCGCGCATGACCACGTGGGGCAGGTGGTCGGTGCCCTCGGAGAGCACGAGCAGGTGCATGTAGAGGGCCGCACCGGCGTAGAACCGCAGGCGACGGATCGGGCGCAGCTCGAAGTCACCGAGCTGCCCCAGCGCGGGCAGCAGCGTGGCGAGCCGCTTGGCCGTTCGCAGCGCGGCACGGGCCGAGCGAGGGACGTCGATGTCGACCGGTACCTCGACGCTGGCGGGCACGCGCAGCAGCTCGGGCTTGACGATCTCGAACGAGCGGGCCAGGCCCAGGGGACCCGCGTGATTTCGGGTGGGCTGGTTGGCGGAGAGGCGGGCCGAGGGGAGGACGGAGGAGCGGGAGCAGGGGCGAGACATGCTGCTCCTTCCATCGGCCACCGCGACGCGGCGTTGCAGGAAATCGACGATCTTTTTCCAGGATCATCGAGAGCGGGCGCTCGAGGTGCGAAGAGCCCACGGATCCAGCTCGCGCGAGATCCGCGTCACCACCCTCGGTGGCCACCTCCCGGCGTGCCTCACGAGGCGGGCAACGCCGGCGAGCCGCGAAGGATGAGCCACAGCGACACGGCGATCGCGGCGACCTGCGGGAGCGTGAAGTAGACGGCCAGGGCCTCGGGCGAGAGCGGAGGCAAGAGCGTCACCACGGCCCACAGAGCCAGCAGCGCCAGCCCGCCGCGCATGGTCCGGACCTCGGTGGTCAGCAACGTGATCGCCCAGGCGAGGGCAAAGATGACGTAGCCCGGGGCAAACGGACTGCGGAGCGCCGTGAGGAACAGCAACGCCATCCATGCCAGCGCCCGCGAGGTGAGCGTGCCCTCGACCGGCGCACGCTGACGTCGTCCGATCACGACGGCCAGCACCACGACCACGATCGTGACGACGCGGTTGATCCACCGCGCGAGCGGCCATGGATCGCCCACGTCGATCCCGATGAGCCCGAGCTTGAAGGCCACGCCCGACGGCGACTGATTGACGGCGATGCTCTCGGGGTGGCGGAGCATGACGGAGAACGCCTCACCCGAGCTCAGGCGCGGCAAGGCGTAGCTCACCCATGACTCGAGCGGATCGAGCCCGTACACCAGCAGCGTGGCCACCAGCATGAGCGCCCCAAAGCCCGCGGTCCACGCCACGGCCCGCCAGCGACCTCGTACGAGCAGGATCACGCCGAGGATCCCCGGAGAGATCTTGGCCATCGTCGCGAGCGCGAGCGCGAAGCCACCGAGGGCGGGTCGGTCGACCTCGAAGGCGAGCATTGCCAGCACGGCGGCCACGACCACGGCCGCCTGTGCGTTGCCGACCTGGAGCAGGACGAGCACGGGCAGGCTGGCAAAGAACAGCGGCGCGAACAGGAGCGCTCGATGCCACCTGGCCCCGCCGAACGAGCGCGCCGCCAGACCCAGCGCGAGCGCGACCAAGAGCCCGTTGAGGCCAAACCATGCCGCCCGCTGGGCGAGGAAGTCGCCGCGCATCGGGGCCAGCAGCTCCGCGACCAGGAGAAAGGGCGGCGGATAGAAGAACGGATCGATGTCGAACGGAGAGAACGGGGTCTGGGGCCGAGCCTCGGCCTCGAGGTCGATGGGCCAGCGCTCGGCCCGATAGAGGTCGTCCACGCCGTCGCGGGCCATCTCACTGGCGCGCACGTAGGCGGTGAGGCACGAGTGCCGCTCGAGGAACTCGAGCCCGGGTACGACCTGTGCATCGGTACGCGTGGGATCGGCAATGAACACGCTGACGCGGGCCACCTGCACGACCGAGATCAGCGCCATCACCACGTAGGCGATCGTCAGGACGCGTCGGCGTGACGCGATCCCATCGAGTGCCGCCGGCAGTCGGGCCGGAAGCCAGCGCGACAGCATCACCGTGGCGCCCGTCACCGCCACGAGCGCGCTCGCCCCGGACATGCCCAGGCCGAGCGCCAGCACCAACACGACCCCGACGAGGCCCGTGGCGCCCCACGCGGGGTACGGCCTGGCGTGTTCTCGCATCGCAACGACGAGCCAGCCCGTGAGGGCGATGACCAGCGAGCAGACGGTGAGCACCGAGCCGCTTGGACGGCTGGCGAACAGGCTGGCGAGCGGGCGGTCGAGTCCCTGGGCGATCACCGGCGCGAGCAGCAGCGCGACGAGACCGGTGAACAGCCAGCGCTCGAGATTGCGGCGGATGGGGGCTGGCATGGGGCTGCGCCTCGGCTCGCGAGGTGCCTCATTATCACGGATGGCGCGACTCGACGGGGCACCGCGCCTCGACGGCCCTCATCCCAGCAGGTGCGCGTCGGGACAGTTTCCATCGGCCCGTCAAGGCCCCTCACCCCTCGTCGAGCCCCCGCACCGCCTCGTCCCGCGCCTTCCCCCGCAGCCGCTCGGCCAGCTCGCCCCGCTTGACCTTCAGCGACGCCGTCGCGGGGAACTCCTCGCGCTCCACCACGAACGCCGACAGCCGCTTGAAGTCCGGCAGCCTGCGGTTGCGCGTCCGCAGCTCCTGCAGGCACTCGTCGCTCGGCCAGTCGCCCTCGGGCCGCAGCACCACCAAGAGCTGCTCCCCGATCATCGACCCGCGCGGCCAGATGTAGTCGGCCGCGAACACGCAGTACTCCTCGATCCCCGGCAGCCCCTCGAACACGGCCTCGATGTCCTCGGGGTAGATGTTCTTGCCCCCCTCGGTGACGATCATGTTCTTGGCGCGCCCCATCAGCCGAAGGTGCCCGCTGATGTCCAGCGAGCCGAGATCGCCCGTGCGCAGCCATCCGTCCACGATGGCCTCCTCGGTGAGCTCGGGCGCGTCGAGGTAGCCCTTCATCACGGTGGGCCCACGCACCCACACCTCGCCCACGCCGGCCTCGTTGGCGTTGCGGATCTCCACCTTCACGCCCTGCACCGCCTTGCCCACGGTATCGCTGCGGAACGGCTTGAGATCATTGACCGTGATCACGGTGCTCGCCTCGGTGAGCCCGTAGCCGATCACCACCGGGATCCCCAGCTCGTAGAAGAACTCGGCGAGCTTGCGATCCACGAAGGTGCCGCCCGCGAAGATGTACTTGAGCTTGCCGCCCAGCGACTCGTGGATCGGCCGCAGCAAGGTGCTCGAGAGCCGGTGGTTGGGCGCCTTGCGGGTGACGATCTCGTTGGTGCGGATGAGCCCGTCCACCAGCTGCCGCTGCCAGCCGGGAAGCTCGTCCAGCCGCTCGCGGATCCGCTTCTCGAGGTTCTTCAGGATCGAGGGGACCAGCGCGATGTGGGTGATCCCGTACTTCTTCATGGTGGCCCGCAGGAACTGGGGCCGCAGCGTCCGCTGGTGCACGATTCCGCCGCCCATCAGCAGCGGCACGATGAACCCCACCATGAAGTCGATGGCATGGTTGGTGGGCAGCACCGAGAAGAAGCGCTCGTCCTCGGCCAGCGGATAGAGGTTGCCGAGGATCTCCGCCTGCGCGAGGTAGTTGCCGTGGGTGAGCATGCAGCCCTTGGGCGTGCCCGAGGTGCCCGAGCTGTACACGATGCAGGCCACGTCCTCGCGGCTGCGCTCGCAGTAGCGAAAGCTCCCCGCGGGCTCCTGCTCCCAGCGGCGGGCCGGCCCGAGCTCGGCGCCCTCGGGCGCCTCGGTCACCAGCACCAGCGTGCGCTCGAGCGCCGCGCCCCGCTGCTGCTCGCGCTGCAGCTGTTGCTCGCGCTGGAGCTTGGTCCACTCGCCGTACTCCGTGACCAGCACCCGCGGCTTGCAGTGCTCGAGCAGCTCGAGCTGCTCGCGAGCGGTGAGCTTGTAGTCGATCGGCACCAGCGCGGCCCCGGCCCACAAGGCCCCCAACCCGCTGAAGATCCACTTGCTCTGGTTTTGCATGACGATCGCGCAGCGATCGCCGGGCTGCAGGCCCTGCTCCTGCAAGAGCGCCGCGAAGCGCTCGGCCTCGGACCGGAGCTGCGCGTAGGTCCAGCGCCCGTTCTCGCGGTGGCGCTCGGCCTCGATGAGGGCCTCGTTGGACTTGAAGGTCACGGTGGCGTCGCGGATCGCCTCGCCCACCGATTGGATGCGGCTCAGTTGAAGCATCGGTCAACTCACTCCGGGAGAGCACGAGGAGGACTGGGAGTCGAAGGAGCGGCGGGCAGCGGCCGCACCGTCTGCTCGAGCAGGGCCCGCAGCCGCTCCCCGGCGGCACGGGAGCGTTGCCCATCGAGCACGAACACCAGGAACCATCCGAGCACCAGCGCGCCGAGGAACACGGCCACGGCGATCGACTCGATCCCCAGCTTCCACGAGTAGAGCGCCCGCACGGCCAGCGCCAGCGCTCCCGCGGCCGCGGGGACCCCGAGCGCCATCGCGAGCACCGGCCAGCGCTTGCGCGCCGTCACCCGCAAGAGATCGCCCCGCGCGGTGCTGCGTAGCTCGAGCCGCAGCGAGGGCGAGCGCCACACCCGACCCGAGGGCAGCTCCTCCCAGCGCCCCGACTCGCCCCGCTCGTGCGCCAGCCGGCTGGACAGCTCGGTCCGCTCGTCGTCCGACAGCGGGCGCAGCAGCTCGCAGCGCACGACCGTGGCGAGCAAGCGCGACTGCAGGTGCGACTGCACCCGGCTGTCCTCCAGCTCGCCGAGGGCCTGGTCGAGCAGGTCGACATCGAGACCGGTGTCGCCTGCGATCCGCTGCAGCTCCTCGCGCGTCACGCCCACCGTGCTGCGCTCGCGCGCCACCTGCAGCTCGGCCGTGCGCGCGAGCGCCAGCTTGGCTTCGGTGGGGCTGTAGCGCTCGGTCATCGCGAGGGTCCATGCGCGTGGGTTCCAGCGGGTCGACGTCGCTCGTCGCTAGCGCCGCTTGTCGATCACGGCCGCCAGCCCTCCGAAGGTCTTGACCCCCTGCAGCTCGTAGTCGGGGATCTCCACGTCGAACTCGAGCTCGAGCTCGCTCATGAGCTCCGCCGCGGCAAAGCTGTCGATGCCGAGGCTCTCGAACACGTCGTCGTCGGCCTTCAGCGCGTCGGCGTCGGCTCCGTACTTCTTGGCGGCAAGGCGAATCAGTCGATCGAGGACGTCGGTCATGGCTCGGGTCTCTTCGGGGGGCTCTGCTCGGGATGGGCGCTCACGGCAGGTACGGCCGCGGGTCGTCGCTCTCCACGAATTTCTTCAGCGCGAGCTTGAGCACCGGTCGCTGGGCCAGGCGAATGAAGTGCTCCTTTTCCTGGGCGAGCTCCTCGACCGGCAGCGGCTTCATGAAGCGCTTGCAGGTCTTGGCCGCCTCGCGATCGAACTTGGTGGCCTGGCGCGCGGTGGCCATGGCCGCCCGCAGGCCCTCACCCGTGGGCACCATCTGGCTCACCAGGCCGATCTGCTGCGCCTTCTTGGCGTTGATGCTGCGACCGGTGAGCAACAGATCCCGCACCACCGCGTTGCTCACGTCGCGGCGCAAGCGGGGAATGCCGCCAAAGCCCGGGATGATCCCCAGCCGCAGCTCGGGGAAGCCGAAGCGAGCGCTGCGCTCGGCGATGAGGATGTCGCAGGTGAGCGCCAGCTCGAAGCCACCGCCGAAGCAGATCCCGTGGATCACCCCGATGGTGGTCAGCGGCAGCATGTCGAGCCGATCCATCACCGAGTGGATCCGATCGATGAACTCGCGCAGCGCGTCCTCGTGCTCGCGCTCGGGTCGCTGGCGCAGCTCCTCGTAGAGCTCGCGCAGGTCGGCCCCGGCCGAGAATCCGCCGCGCACCGTGCTGCGAATGACGAGCGCGTGGGCCGACTCGGTGTCGACCTGATCGAGGAAGCGCTCGAGCGCGGCGAGCATGGTGGTGCCGATCTCGTTGCACGGCTCGACACCCAGCCGCAGCTCGTACACCCCCTCGATCAGTGACCACTCGATCATCGTGCGCTCCCGCC
Source organism: Paraliomyxa miuraensis (assembly GCF_026337845.1). Classification (GTDB taxonomy): domain Bacteria; phylum Myxococcota_A; class Polyangia; order Nannocystales; family Nannocystaceae; genus Paraliomyxa; species Paraliomyxa miuraensis. The sequence goes on from NZ_JAOVZF010000161.1 coordinate 170,847, forward strand.
CGCGGGCTAGCTGGCCTCGGTGCCCCCGCTGGCCTTGGCGCCCCCGCTGGCCTTGGCGCCCTTGGTGGGCTTGGCGCCCTTGAGTCGGGCCACCTCGGCATAGAGCGCGTCGATCTGGGCCTTGAAGTGATCCTCGATCACCCGTCGCCGCAGCTTTTGGTTGGCGGTGAGCAGCCCGTTGTCCACGGTGAAGGCCTCGTCCGCCCGCAGCGCCCCGCGAATGCGCTTGTAGAACGGCAGATCGGCGTTGACCGCCTCGATCGCCCGATCGACTGCCTCCTGCGACGGCTTGCCGGTGACGATGATCGCCACGTGGGCGCGCCCATGCCCCACCAGCATGCACTGCTCGGCCTCCGGGCACGCCGCCATGAACTTCTCCTCGATGGGCTCGGGCGAGATGTTGTGGCCGGACTCGGGAATGATGAGGTTCTTGATGCGGCCGACGATCCGCAGGTTGCCCGTGGCCTCGTCGATCTCGACCTGATCTCCGGTGTGGAACCACTGGTCGCGAATCGCCGCCTCGGTCTCCTCGGGCTTGCGCCAGTAGCCCTGGAAGATGTTGGGGCCCTTGACCAGCAGCTCGCCCTCTTCACTGACCTTCAGCGCCTGGCCCGGCAGCGGCACGCCCACCTTGCCTGCCTCGACCTTGTCCGGGTCGTCGAGCGAGACGATGCCGGTGGTCTCGGTCAAGCCGTAGGCCTGGTAGACGGGGATGCCCAGCATCTGGAACCAGCGCTGGGTGTCGGCCGACAGCGGCGCCGAGCCGGAGATCAAGAACTCGAGGTTGGGCCCGATCTGCTGCTTGATCTTGCTGAACACCACCCGTCGACCCAGCTCGAGGGCCACGGTGTCGAGCAGCCCCATGGTCCCGGCCAGCGACCGTCCGTGGGCCTGCACCGCTCGCTCGTAGATCTTGAGCCCCGCCCCGCCCCGCTCCCGGAGCTTGGCTCCCACCCCGTTGCGGATCCGCTCGAGCACGGCCGGCACGTTGAGGAAGTAGTTGGGCTTGGCCACCGCCATCTCCACCACCAGGTTGTTCAGGTCGGTGGACATCATCAGCGGGTTGGGCCGCGACATCTGCGTCCACAGCATCATGCGCGAGGCCGCGAAGCAGAACGGCAAGAAGTGGAACACGCGGTCGGGGCCGGCCTTCCTCGGCGGCCCTCCGATCTCGTCGCCGGCGGCGCCAGAGGCCTTCCCGCCCACCACCCGCGCGATGCGAGCGATGGTCTGGGGGATCATGTAGTCGATGTTGGCGCGCGACAGCATCACCCCCTTGGGCTCACCGCTGGTGCCCGAGGTGTAGATGATCGCGACCGTGTCGTCCTCGGCGCGCGGGTGCAGCCCCTTGGCCGAGGGCGACGGCTCGAACAACGCCTCGAAGTCGAGCACGGTGCAGCCCTTCGACCCACCATCGGCCTCCCACGCCTCCATCACAGGCGCCGCCAGCTCCTTGGTCGCGGCCAAGAGCAGGCGCGGCTCGGCCGAGCGCATCATGATCGCCAGCTCCTTGGGATCCTGGCGGTCGTAAAGCGGCACCACGATCGCTCCGGCCGCCAGCACCGCCAGGTCGGCGGCCACCCAGCGGGTGGAGTTGGGGGCCAGCAGCGCCACGCGGTCGCCGGGCTGCAGCCCCGCTGCTTCCATGGCCGCGCGGGCCCGCCCCACCAGCTCGAGGATCCCCGCACCATCGGTGCCCACGAGCGACGTGCCCCGAACCTCGATGAGCTTGGTCCGCTCGGGCTGCTGCTCGAGGTTGTCGAAGATGCGCTCGAGGAAGCTCATGCGTACCGCTCCATCAGTCGCTCGAGCGCGGGCTCCAGCGACGGCAGGTGAGCTTGCCAGGTGCGCGGCAGATCACGGCGAGGGAACTCGGGATACACCCGGCACAGCTCGTCCATGAAGTCGATGCCCATCTGGCCCATGAGCGCGAGCTGCTGCGGGATCACCCGCCCGATGTCCTCGGAGATCTTCTCGCTCTCCGCCTCGAGCCTCAGCAAGATCGCGAGCACCTTCTCGCCCAGCCCGTCCTCGTCGACCTCGAGGAACAGATCGGGGTGGCCGCGATCGTTCATGAGGTTGCGGATGCGCTCGTCCATGGTGACCCCGGCCGAGGGCACCAGCCCCGGCATCGAGGTGACGATGGCGTGGAAGCGCGAGCTGACCATGTACGAGCAGTTTCGGAGCACCGAGACCAGCTGGTACATGTCGTAGTCGTCGCTGATGAAGCAGGGCACGTTGCCCAGCTCTCGAAGGCGCTCCGCCATCGCATCGCAGGCCAGGCGATCGACCCGCTCCATGCCGACCATGATGGGGAGCACGTCGCGGCCCTTGCAGAACTCGCGCACCGCGAAGGCCAGGCCGTCGAGGTAGCGCTCGTACTTCTCGTCGGCCTCGACGGAGCTGTGGTGGAAGTAGATCGAGCGGTAGTGCTCCTTCTTGAACTGCCCCGCCAGCGTCTTGGCGGCCGCCTTGCCCAGGTCGGGCTTGACCGGCCACCAGAACGGGTTGATCGGGCACACCACCAGCACCTTCTTCTCGCCGTCCCAGCCGCGCTCGCGCAGCAGCTGTGCGCCTTCGGCCAGCGGAGCAGGCTCGAAGGTCCACGCGGTGTCGGTGCCCCCGGTGGTGCGCACGCCCAGCCGACCCAGCACGTCGCGCGACGGCTCGTTGCGGCACTGCACCAGCGCGTGCTTGCAGTGGCGCTTGACGAAGTCGCGCAGCGCCGGCGACATCGCGCCGGCCTCGGCCCCGTAGCCGACCGCGAGCTTGTTCTCCACCGCCGCCATGCCCAGCGCCCCCGCCATCATGGTCGACAGCGCCGAGGCGAACTTGCTCTTGAACATCGAGCCCTCGCACGCGACCACGCCGTGGTGCTTGGGGCACTCGTCGAACAAGAACTTGGGGAACAGCACCGGCATCTCGAGCTGCCGCACGGCGCGGAAGTAGCCCGCCGTGCGCCGCTCGTTCAGCGTCATGATCGACAGCTCGAGCTGATCGTCGCCGATGACGTGGCGGAACTGGCGGATCATCTCTTCCACCCTCACGTCGGCGCCCGTGTTGCGGGTGCCCACGTAGCCGGCGAGGATCAGCTTGAGGGGGTTGCCGGGCGCCCAGGTCTCCTGGTCGATGTCGAGCGCGCGCCTTTGGGCCGCGAGCTCGATCATGGCGTTCATCGCCTCCATGAGCACGCGATCGGGCTCGAGCGCGTCGCTCAGGCGACCGAGGATCCCGGTCTTGAACAGGGAGCCGCTCTTGAAGAAGCTGGCCATGGCGTCATGCCACCTTTCGCAGCCGGGCCTGCGCATCGTCGGGCCACGGGCGATAGGGGTAGGTGAAGCGCTCGCGCACCGCAAAGCGCAGCAACGGATGGGCGTACTCGGGGAACGGCCGCGGTCGCTCCCCCCCGAGCTCCTCGACGACGCGGGAGTTGTCGAACACCGTGTCGTAGGTGAGGTAGGGCCAAAACACCTTCATCAGGGAGGCGGCGGGGGCAATGCCGTACTTTCGCGGGGCGCTCATCGCCGCCTCGATGCCGGTGGAGAACGCTCGGCCGAGCCGCGGGGCGAACACCACCGTCGGCTTGTGTCCCGCGTCCTTGAGCGCCGCCACGATCTCGCGATAGCTCGGCGAGGCCATGCCCGCGCTGAGGTTGTAGGCGTCGTAGCGGGGCTGCTCGGCCATGTGCACCGTGATGATGCCCTTGGCCACGTAGTCGGCCGGGCAGATGTCCATGCGCCAGTCGGGGTCCAGGGGAAGCACCCGCATGTAGGCCAGCGCCGCGAACGCCCGCACCATGTCGAACTGCGTGGTCTCGGGGAAGCGGCTGTCGCCGAGCACGGTGCTGGGGCGGAACACGGTCTGCGGCACGTCGGGCAGCAGCTCGTGCATCATGTGCTCGCAGAACTTCTTGGTGCGCGCATAGGGGTCGTAGTCGCTGCGGTTCCAGTCGATGGTCTCGGCCTCGGTGACCACCTCGTGGCTGCGCTCGCCGGCCACCGCCACGGTGGACACGTCGGAGAAGCGCCGCAGCCCGTGGTGATCGGCCGCCGCCCGGGCGATCTTGATGATCTCGAGCGTGCCCCGCAGGTTGACGTTGAAGCAGGCCTTGGCCGACTTGCGGTTCAGCGAGGCGGCCACGTGCAGCACGCTGTCGGTCGAGCGGATCAGCCGATCGCGCGCCTCGTCGTCGAGCCCCAGGCTCGGGGTGGTCAGATCGCCGCGGTAGATCTCGATGCGCGGCAGCAGCTGCGCGAAGCGATCGAAATCGGGCTCGTGGAGCTGCAGCGACTTCCACAGCCGCTGGCGGGCCTCGTCGTCGCTGCGCGCCCGCACCAGCGCCGCGATGCGCAGCTCGGGCCACCCGGTCAGGAGCCCGTGCGCCACGTACGAGCCGATGTAGCCGGTGATCCCGGTCAGGAACAGCGCCATGGTCAGCCGGTCTCCTTCTCGAGCTCGACGGCCTCGCTTCCGGCCCCGGGCGGCAGCGCCTCGCGCAGCTCGAACGGCACGACCGGCTGGTAGACCTCGCGATCCTTGTTCTCGAAGGTCGGGAAGCACCAGCGCCGCAGCCCCGGCATGTGCACCTGCAGCCAGTAGCCGCGCCACTCGATCGACTCGGGCTCGAAGCGCAGCTCGGGCTCGATCACCGGGTGTCGATCGACGGCCCGGCAGATGAACACGCAGTAGTGGTCGTGGGTGAACGGCTGGAACAGCGCGAGCACGTCTTCGATCTGGCGCAGCCTTCGATTGGAGCTCTCGGTCTCGGTGGCGAGACGATCGGCGGCCTCCTGCAGCTCCGAGGGGATCTTCTCGGGCAGGCCGTTGCGCAGGTAGCGGGTGAGCTGCCCCAGCACGCTGCGAATGTTGCCGAGGTTGAGCACGTGATCGGGATCGGCCGCCAGCGCATCCCAGCGCGACAGGATCACCTTGTGCAGGGCGCTCTCGCCGTGCTCCTTGAGCCAGCGACGGTGCCCCAGAGCCGACAGCTCGGTGAGGCGATCGATGGGCAGGAAGTTCCGGTCGGACGAGCCACACTGGTAGACCGGCGCGTGCTCGCCCCGCATCACGGCCGCGCCGGCGATGAGCAGCGCCTTGCAGACCATGTCGACCGGGATCACGTCGAGCGGGTTGCCCTCGCGCGCCGGGATGTGGCGAAACCACGTCTTGGCGAGGTAGACCAGCGGTCCCGAGGTGTTGAAGCCCTCGTTCCAGCCGGCAAAGGGATACTCGACCGCGCTCTCGACGATGGCGGGCCGGAAGATCGCGAACTGCTCGGGCGCGAGGCGATCGAGCAGCAGGTACTCGGCCAGCGCCTTGGTGTACGTGTAGGTGTTGGGCCAGCCCAGCTCCTTGGCGCGGTCGGTGCCCGCGGCGGCCATGGTCTCGCGCAGGCGCTTGCGCTTGAGCCGGCCCACCATGTCACGGATGCGGCGCTCGTTGGCCCCACCCTTGCGATCCTCGAGCCGCTTGATGACGTCCTTGTGCAGGTGTGCCTCGACGTCGGGCGACTCGTTGTCGAGCTCGGTACGCTCGATGATCCGGCGCATGTACGCGAGCTCTTCGCTCGCGTCGATGGGCTCGCCGCTGGGCGCGAGCGGCTGCACCTCCTCGGGGATCCGGCCGTCTCGCTGCCCCGCCACGTAGCAGGTGCTCACGTGCACGAGCTTGGCCTTGGCACAGCTGCGCACGAAGTCGGCCACGTGCACCGCCCCCATCACGTTGGTGTCGGCGGCGTCGCGCAGGTCGGGGTTGAAGTCGACCAACCCCGCGAAGTTGATGATGAGGTCCACGCTGCCGCGCAGGCGCTCGGCAACCTGCGGCTCCATGCCCAGGTCGGGGCGGCTGACGTCACCGGCCACCACCTCGAGGCGCTGCGAGACGTAGTCGGAGAGGCGCTCGCCGAGCTGCTCGTGCAGCGGCGCGAACACGTGCCCCTCGTTGACGAGCTTCTCGAAGCGCTCCTTGACGCCACGGCCCTTGCCCCGCAGCAGCAGGGAGATGCGCCCCACGTTGGGGATGCGCTGCAGGACCATGGCAAGCCACACCTTGCCCAAGAAGCCGGAGCCACCCGCCACGAGGACGTGGCGACCCTCGTAGGCCTCGCGGATCGAAATCGGAGCCCCCACCCTCCTGCTCCTTCCTCAGGCGGTGTAGTCCACCACGGGCCAGTCGGCTTCCTTGGCCGCCTTGCGCAGGGTGTGGTCGGGGTTGACGACGCAGGGCTGGCCCACCGCCGAGAGCAGCAGCAGGTCGGGCCCGTGGCCCGCGTAGGCCACCGAGCGAGAGAGGTCGATGCCGTGCTCGGCCGCGTAGGCCTGCACCCAGCGCCCGCCCTCGTAGCCGCCGATCACCGGCTCGAGCAGCTTGCCGGTGGCCTTGTGGTCCTTGTACTCGAGATGGTTGCAGCAGAGCTCGTCCACGCCCCGGAAGTACTTCTCGACGGCCCGCTCCATGATCTCGGAGATGCCCTCCGAGATCACCACCACCCGATGGCCAGCCGCGCGCGACTTCTTGACGAGCTCCACGCCGCTGTCGAGGACGTGGTCCTCGAGCATGTCCTCCACGTACTCCTCTGCGAGCACGTCGATGCGGTCGGAGGTCATCTCGCGGTAGGCGAGGTGGGCGATGCGGTTGCCCAGGCTACGGTCGTTCTGGCCCAGCAAGCCGAACACCGGAGCCGCCAGGGCTGCCTGCCCGAAGCGGAACGCCCGCTCGCGCAGGCCCGCCCGCTGAGCGGCCATCCAGGTGGCGGCATGCACCACTCCGCGCGAGATCAGGACTCCCTCGGCTCGAAAGAAAGCCGCACTGCTCTTGTCGCTCATCGGCGTCGTCCCCCGAACCGCCCGTCCCTCCGCCGAGTCGCCGATTTTCGGTGTTATCGGCACCTGAGCGGCCAACTGACCGCTCGGAAGGGAACGGGCGAGCGGGCGCGAGTCTACCCAGATGCACCGGCTTGGCAAACGCGCGCCCTCACGCAGGAACGCGCAGCGCAGTGGTGATCGCAGCGATCCCTCGGGTGCGCAACCACATGCGCACCCCGAGGCCGCTCTTGGTCGTGGTGTCGGCGCAGACGCCCAGGTAGAGGAATCGCAGGCTCAGCGGGGCCGCCGAAGGAACTGCACCACCGCGTGCACGAAGCGTGAGCCATTGTCCTCGAGGTGCGCCGCGTGATCGCCGTTGGCCACGATCACCCAGGCACGATCGGGAGTACCGAGCAGAGAGAACAGCTCGGCCTGGTTGGCGACGGGCGCATAGGGGTCGCGCTCGCCGTGGATCACCAGGGTCGGAGTGTGCACCGCGGTGGGGTCGAGCGCGGCCCACTGCTCGTTGGCACGCCAGTCCATGCGCACCGGGTCGGCCGCGAGAGCAGCCTTCACGAACGCGTCGATGCCCGCCTGGGAGATCGAGCCAGGGATGATGAAGTCCTCGGCCGCCGCCTCGGCGGTGGTGGCCGCCATGGCGGGCGGTGGCAGGGGCACGGGGTCGGGCGGGTACTCCTGACCGGGCCGTCGCGGATAACCATAGAGGATGAGCGTCGAGAGCAGGTCAGGGTGCTGCTGGGCGGTGAGCTGCGAGATCAACGAGCCGAGCGACCAGCCGAGCAGTGCGGGCGGGGGCTGGCCAGGGTGCTTGGATCTCACCCACTGCAGCACGGCGGCGAGATCGGCCACGGCGCGTTCGGTCGTGAGCCAGCCGGTGTCGTCGCGCGGGGTGTCACCGTAGCCACGCTGATCGATGGCGTAGACGGTCAAGCCCTCGGCCACGAGCATGTCCATCAGCGAGCGCGTCGGCACGGTATCGATGCCTTCCACCCGTAGATCGAAGTCGGGTCGCGCGCTCCAGGTACGACCGTGAACGAGCACCACCACGCCCCATGGTCGCTCGGCGTGCTTGGACCACACGGTGATCGGGTGCCCCTCGACGTCGACTTGCGAGCGGGTGAGCGGGGGCGCGAGCTGGGCAGGCGGGGACGCGGCGGTGTGCTCGGCCTCCGTGGCCGCGGCCGCAGGCGGGATGGCGGGCGCGGGCGCGGGATCCTTGGGCACGCAGGCGCCGAGCAGGGCCAAGGCCAGCGTGACGGCAGGGAGGCGTCGGGACGAGCGAGCGGTGAGCAGCACGGGGGCAGTATCGCGAAGAGCGTCACGCGTGGCCAGGGTCGGATGAGCGGGATGGATGGAGCACGTGTCACGAGTTTCGAGATGTCCCGGGAAGTCCCCTCACTGACACAAACCATTGATGCACGCGCCCACCTCGGCCTCGCACGGCTGCCCGCACCCACCGCAGTGCATCGCATCGACCTGCACGTCGACGCACACCCCATCGCAGGCGGTGTCGGTGAGACCTCCGCAGATCGCCCGCACCACCACCCCGCCCTCGCCCTCGTGCCCCTGCGCATCCACGAAGCGCACCACGAACGGCAGCTCCACCTCCCGCTCGAACTCCAGCGGCCAGCGCTCGTGCACGTCGCTCCAGGTCACCATCGATCGCCATCGACCGGCCGACTCCGGCTCCATCGCCCCGTAGCTCGCGGGCTCCCCCGGTCCGAAGAGCTCACCCTCTCGCACGTCGTCATCGGGATCGCTCACCACCGCCGTGACCACCACCGCCTCCCCCTCGCGCAGCACGAGCACATCGATGCCCACGTCGATCACCTCGGGCCGATCGCCCGGACCGGTCGAGACGGCACCGGTCGAGACGGCACCGGCGCTCGCGCTGGTCTCGCCGCCCGTACCCGTGGGCCAGCCCGCGCCCACTGACGGAGGCTCGCCGCACGCAACGGACACCGTGCCCAGCGAGAGCGCGAGCACGAGCACCAGCCTCCCTCGCCGCGATGCGCTCAGCATCCCACCACGTGAACTCGCTTGCCGCGGTGCTCCACCTCGCGATGGGTGAGCCGCTCCGCCCACGAGAGCGTCGAGCGCAGGTCGAACATCACCAGCCACCCTTCCTCCACGCCCAACCGGTCGAGGTACCTCCCGAGCTGCTCGAGCGCCTCCTGCTCGGTCTCGGTGTCACGCCGCAGCTTGACCTCGATCGCGTGCCGCCGTCCTTCCCACTCGATCATGAGATCCAGCGCCCCGCGTCCCAGCCCGTACTCTCGCTCGATCCGCCCGCCGCCGTTGACCACGCGCTGCAAGAACGCCATGAGCATCAGGTGCGGCCCGGCCTCGAGGTAGCGAAAGCCCTCGGCGGCGAGGTGGCCATCCTTGCGCCAGAACACCTGCCAGTCGGCCATCAGCTGGTGCATGTCGAGCGAGCCGTCGGGTCGCACGTACCACGCCGGCTCGTTGGCGATCTGCCCCTGGCGTACGTGGGTGAGCGCGCGGGGCAGGACCTCCTGGTAGATCGGATTGGCGATGACCCACTTGCCCTCTCGCCAGCGCAGCAGGCCCAGGCCCACCGCGTAGGCGAAGTCGTCATCGAGCACGTCGGCCTCGGTCGCTCCCCCGGTGAGCATGGGCGCGAGGATCCGCTGCACCCGATCCTCGCGCAGTCGTCTCACCAGCGAGTCGATGTGGGTACGCCGCTCGATGATGATGGTCTCCTTGGCCGCGTCGACGTGCTCGGCCGTGAGCTCCACCGCACGATCGGTGACGTCGCGCCGCACGATCTGATCGGCAAGCGCATTGGTGAGCCACGGATGCCCCTGCCCCAGCTCCCAGATCCGCGCCACCGCCTCGGGGTGGAACCGCTGCCTGGTGACCGCACGGTGCTGCTCGAGCAGCTCGCCGACCTCGGCCTCGGAGAACGGTCCCAGCGTTGCCGCCTCCGCCGTGATGTTGAACGGCGAGGTCGTTCCCAGCCACGTCAGGGTCTTGCGATCCTCCTCCCGCAGCGCGTAGTCCCGCACCTGCCGCTGTCCCACCAGCACCACGCTGGCCGGGAACGGCGCCTTGCTGCGCTCGATGTAGCCATGCCGCAGCTGGGTGAGGAACGAGACCATCGACTCGCCCACCAGGCCATCCGCCTCGTCGAACAAGAGCACCAGCGGCAGCGGGGAGAGCCTGGCGAGCCGCTTGAGGTAGGCCAGGAGCGCCCGGTCGGGCGTGGCCAGCATGGCGGCGATCTCGCCGGGCTGGGGTCGCGATTGCTCGGGATGGCGATCGGCGAGCGCATCGTCGAGGATCGCCAGGATCACCGTCATCGCCCGACCGACGTCGGGCTTCTCGCGGGCCGTCTCGAGATCGACCCACACCGCACGAAACCGACCCATGGCCCCGAGGTGCTCCTCGAGCCACATCGCGCTGGTGGTCTTGCCGGTCTGGCGGCCCGCGTGCAGGGTGAAGTAGCGACGTGCTTCGATGAGCGCGAGCACGTGCCCGAGCCGCCGCTCCGGAGGCAGCATGTAGTGCTCACCCGGGATGCACGGGCCGGAGGTGTTGAAGAACGGGAGCATGAGGGCGCGCGAGCCCCCGTAGCCTAGCACCGGGCTCGTCGTCGGTCGCCGGGAGCCAATTCGGCTGTCATCGGTCGGGCATGATCGGGCATGATCGGGCATCGTCAGGCGTCGTGCTCCCATCGATCATCAGCGTGGCCCTGGTGCTCGCCGGGGCCTCCGGCTTGGCGCCCGCCGCCGATCGCTCCGCGATCGCCAACGGCAACGCGGCCATGGAGTGCCAGTGGCCCACGGTCGTGTCGTTCCGCGCCAACGAGGACAAGTGCACCGGGATCCTCGTGCACCCGCGCGTGATCGTCACCGCCGCCCACTGCGTCGAGCACTCGCCCGCGGGGGCCATCCGCTTCGGCGAGGAGAGCCAGCCCGCGGCGTTCATCGTCGACGCCGAGCGCTGCGGCTTCGATCCCGAGTTCGCGCGCACGCGTGCTCCCTCGAGCGATGTGGGCTACTGCGTGCTGGAGGAGGCCGTCGAGGACATCCCCCCCACTCCGCTGCTCATGGGCTGCGAGACGGCATGGCTCCACCAGGGCATGCCCGCGGTGATCGTGGGCTTCGGCATCACACCGACCAACGACCTGTTCGGCACCAAGCGCTATGCCTTCACCGTGCTCGACAGCGAGCTGCGATCCGACGGCACGGTGTGGGTGGGTGACCAGGAGGTCAACGCATGCCTGGGCGACTCGGGCGGCCCCGCGTTCGTGCAATCGCCCGCGGGCACCTGGCACATGGCGGGCGTGCTGACCCACGGACCCGAGTGCGGCGAGGGACCGATGCTCTACCGGTCGCTGTACGATCGCATCGCCTGGCTCGAGACCGAGACCGGCTTCGACCTGAGCCCCTGTCACGCTGCGACGGGCGAGTGGGCACCTGGACCCGAGTGCGAGTCGATCGCCGCGGCTCCGCTCGCTCACGGACCGAGCTGGGCCGAGCACTGCGCAGGCGAGCTGGCCGCGGCGCCCGAGTGCCCGGCCGTCGACGCGACCACGGGAGAGGACGGCTCGTCCGAGTCGGGCTCGTCGACCGAAGCCGACACACAGGCCGACGGACCTCGTGAGCCCGACGGCTGCGGCTGCCGAGCGCACCACGAACCTCGCGGCGCGCCGGCCTGGCTGCTCGGCCTCCTTGGCCTCGCTAGGCTTAGTCGACGATCTCCTTGGCCTCGCCGGCCTTGGTCTCCACGGCCACGCCCTCGGTGTCCTGGATGATCGTGAACTCGATCCGCCGGTTCTTGGCGCGTCCCTCGGGCGTGTCGTTGGTGTCGATCGGCTGATCGGGGCCGAAGCCCTGGGTCTCGATGCGATCCTTGTCGATGCCGCCATCGACCACCATGTAGCGCTTGACCGCCTTGGCGCGCCGCTGCGACAGGTCCACGTTGTGGCGGTAGGGCCCGCGCGAGTCGGTGTGCCCGGTGACGCGCACCCGCAGCTCGGGGTACTTCTTCATCACCTCCACCGCCTGATCGAGCTGGGTCTTGGACGAGCTCTTGATCGTGTCCTTGTCGGTGTCGAAGGTGATGCCCTCCATGATGCCGGTCAGGTCGGCGAGCTCCGGCGGCACCTCGTCGGGACAGCCATCGCGATCCTCGAAGCCGTTGCGCGACTCGGGATCATCGGGACACTTGTCGACCGGGTCCGACAGCCCGTCCCCGTCGCGATCGTCGATGCAGACCTGCGGGCAGCCGCGCGGGGGCACGCCGAACACGTCGACGCAGTAGTCGTCGCGGTCGAGCACCCCGTCGCCGTCCTTGTCGCCCGCACCCGGCCGCGCCTTCTCGGCCTCTCGCTCCTTCTTGCGGCCGAGGGTGAGCGACAGGCCCAGCAGGATCTCCGGGCTCGACGTGAGCCCATCGCCCACGCCCACGCGGTTGCTCACCACGTCGCGGATGTCGAGGCGCAGCTGGATCCAGCGGTTGATGTAGAACTTGGCGCCACCACCAAAGTGGATCGCCACGTCCTGGTCGGCGCCCAGGCCCATCGGCACGGCCTCGCTGGACATCCCCAGCACCCCGGTGCCCACGAGCAGGAACGGCGTGATGCTCCACAGCCCGAGCTGCGCCACCAGGTGCCCGCGCACGGTCCAGGCGGTGGCCCGGCCGTCGGTGTCGAGCGTTCGCGTGGGCATCACCCCGCCCTCGAGCTCGACTCCGAGGAAGCGCGACGGATAGTACCCCGCGCGCCCCCCCACCTCGGGCGCAACCACCTTGAGCAGCTGCAGACCGACCCCGGGCATGTTGGCCAGCGAGGCGTAGAGCTCGAGGTGGCGGCTGGGAAACCACACGCCGCCGTAGATCCCGACCTCGGCCATGTTGCGCTGGGGAGCCCAGCGGTAGATCCACTTGTCGTCGTTGCGCTCGCGGGTCTTGCCGGGGTCGGTGTAGCGCACCGACGTGCCCTCGCCCTCGCCGCTGGAGTCGGCGTCGGCCTCGGCCGAGCCGCTGGCCTCGGCCGTGCCGCCCCCTGCCTTGGCCTTGCCGCCGACCTTGGCCTTGCCACCGGCCTTGCCCTTGGGCTTGGCTGGCTGCGGCTCGGCCGCGGGCTCGGCGGGCCCCGGGGGCGCAGTGGTCTCGGCGGGCCCCGGCGCGGTGGTGTCGGCGGGAGGCTCGGGAACGGGCTCGGCCGCGGCCACGCTCGGCATGGCGAGCGCCGCCGCAACGATCCAGGGATGCATCGTGCGGGCCATGGGAGGGCGACTAGGACTCACAAGAGCACTCGAGGTGGATGGAGACGACGCCTTCTTGGATGGCGTCACAGGCCGAGCCTTGCAGCACGAGGGTCATCTCGTCGGGCACGGACCAGCCATTGGGATCGTCGTAGGGAAAGGATGAATCGTTGACCGTCACGCCACACGAGGGCGCGAGCGCAGCCGGCAGCGGGTCGGCGAGCGTGAACTCGCAGGGCCGCAGGCCGGCCACGATGGCCTCGAACGCCGCGAGCAGCGAGTCGGTGTCGTTGGCCACGTAGAACGGAGCATCGGGATCGCCCGCCTGCGCCCCCACCCCGGCGTTGGCGAGGTCCTGCAGGTGCTCGGCCGCAACGTCGGGACCCACGCTGATCACGAACGTACGGATGCCTTCGGCATACGCGGACGCCACCGCATCGACCGCGACCCCGCGAACCTGATCCTGCTCGCCCTGGTTCATGGGCTCGGGAATGGCACACGTGTCGGGCTCGCCATCGGTGGCGAGCACGATGACCTTGTCGCCCTCCCAGGCGTCGGCGAGCAGCTCGGAGGTGATCTGCTCGATCGACTCGCCGGTGGGCGTGTCACCGCCCGGCATCTCGGCCGCGAGCAACGTGGAGATCTCGTCGCGCGCGTCGAGCTGCGGCGCCAGCGACTGCACCTGCGGGCAGCTCATCGGCGTGGGGTTGCTGTAGAGCGAGGCGCCGAAGCGAATGCTCGACTGCAGCTCGGTGACCACGCCCGACGGGCCCACCAGGGTGTCCTCGACCGCCTCCCACCGCGACACGCCGCCGAAGTCCTCGTCCATGCTCCCGCTCTGATCGATGACGAGCTGGAAGGTGGGGACTTGCGGCAGCAGGACCTCTTCGAGCATGGGGCAGCCGCCACCATCTCCGCTGCCCACGCCCGTGTCATCGACCGTGCCGTCGACGGTCTCGGTGGCCGAGCCCGACGCCGACTCGCCCTCCGTCTCGGTCGCGGTCGCGGTCGCGGTCACGGTCACGCTCACGCCCTCGGGGCAGCCGTGCTGGGCCAGCCCGTCGTCGAAGCACGACTCCGCACAGCCGACCATCGACATCGGCACGCAGATCAGGGAAGCCGCCAGCGCGAGACCAGCGAGCGCGCGGTGTTGTTGGTGGTCCCTCACCCGAACCAGAGTGGCCGAGTCGTCGCCGCTTGACCAGCACCATCGTAGGACGGATCGGCAGGGCGCCGCGGCCCCTCGTTCTCTTGGTGAGGCGGACCATGGTCCGCGCACCCCGTTGCCAACCGCCGCGGTTGGGTCACCGCTGGGGGCCGCCGCCCACGGCCGACGTCGGCGTGACCTCGAGCACCTCGACCACCAGCTTGGCCGCAGCCCCTTGCGCTAGACCGAACAGCAGCGGGCCCACCAGGGGAACGGCCATCAACAACGTGAGCGGCGCACCGAAGCCGACCAGCGCGGAGCGATGGGCGTCCACGAACGCTCGCTGCTGATCGAACGGCAAGCCAAGCTTGTCGAGGTACGGATCGAGCAGCTCCCACGCCAGCCCGCGGGCGCTGAGGTAGCCCTGCAGCACGGGGCCGAGCACCTGCCCGACCACCGGGATCAACGACAGCAGGAATGCCAGCAGCGTCAGTCCCAGGAACATCAGCAGGCGCAGCACGGCCGCCGCCACCGAGGCCGACAGCGGCAGCCCGGGGCTGCCGGCCAGCTGCTCGGCGCGCGCCGGATCCAGCACCCGCATCGCGGCCAGGAACACGCGCTCGCCCAGGAACGGAAGCAGCAGGTTGACCAGCAAGAGCGACAACAGCGGCGCCGCGAGCAGTACCGCCACGATGCCGAGCCCGCGTGCCACCCACAGGGCGATCGCCATCCACCACGAGGTGTCGTCGTCGATGGGTAGCAGGTGGAGGATGGTCCAGATCCCACCCGCATCGATTGCGGTCATGGTGACGAGCAAGACCAGCGCCAGCTGTAGATAGGTACGGCGCAGCTCGGGGCTGCGCGTGGACAGCCGCAGCCCGCCGAGGGCCGCGCCCAAGCCGGCCATGAACCGCTGACGGGAGGAGGAGTGGGCCATGGGAGGCTACGGAAACGCGGAGTCCTGGCAGCGCTGCGCAAAGTTCAGGTTGTCGATGAACCAACCGCGCTCGAATTCGCAGCACGAGTCCAGGGTGTCGTAGGTGATGCGCAGCTGGCCTGGCATGCCTGCGAACGCTCCGGTGGGGATGGTCACGCTGTCCCAGTCGTTGCCGAGGCGACCATCGCTGCGAAAGTCGCAGAACGGCTGCGGGGTGCCGATGCCCCCCCCGCAGTTCACCAGCACGTTCCAGGTCGCGCCACCGTCGACCGACAGCTCGATGATCTTGTTGTCGACGCCGCTGCCCTCGTCCACGTTCCACGAGTTGAAGGTGATCGAGGGGGGCACGGTATCGACGGTGGTGGTGACCCGCGAGTGCTCGTCCTGCGCCCCGGGGTAGGGCGGCTGTCGGTTGCCGTCGGTGCCGAACGCGGGCGCAGACGAGAGCGCCACCGGCACCGAGCCCGGGTTCTGGTTCGGCGGAGCCTGGGAGTAGAGCTGCCAGCCGGCTCCGTTCCCGTTGAAGTCCTCGATGACCCAACCGCCGAAGGACTGCGCCCCCTGGCTGAACGCGTTGACGGACGGCAGCGACACGCAGTCGGGGCACGCTCCCGCCTGGCAGACGTTGCAGTCGCCCGCCCCCGCCGGACAGTCGAAGCAGGTGGTCAGTCCGGTGGCCGCCACGTTGGGGGCACAGTAGCCCAGGCCATCGCAAGCATCGGCCGCGTTGCACTCCACGTCGGTGGCATCACCGCACGCCGTCCCGGCCGCCACCACGTCGAGCTCGCACTCGCCGGTGCCGCCGCAGACCCCGGTCCCGCACTCGCCGCCCAGCCCGCCGCACGACGCGTCGTCGAGGCAGGCGCACTGGGTGGCGAAGTTGGTCGCGTCGATGTACCAGCCCTTCTCGAAGTTGCAGCACGAGTCGAGCGTGTCGTAGGCGAATTCGACGATGCCCACCTGCCCCACCATCATGGGAGGCACCGGAATCGTGATCGGATCCCAGTCGTCGGGCGCCCGGTCGGTGCGGAACTGACAGAACGGCAGGGGCATGCCCATGTTGCAATCGACCAGGGTGGTGAAGCTCGCTCCGCCGTCGGTGGAGACCCTCACCCACTTGTTGTCCACGCCGGTGCCCTCGTCCACGTTCCACGACAGGAACTCGAGCGTGGGCGGCAGGATCGTCGGCGGGGTGCGAGCGCTGCTCTGCTCGGTCTCACTGCTCGGATAGGGCGCCACGCGGTTGCCATCGGTCCCGAACACCTGCGAGCCGAACACGGTGGGCCCCACGTCGAAGTTCTGCGGCGCCTCGCGGTACAGGCCCCAGCCCCCCGTCAGCTGCCAGCCCTCGATCGAGCGCGTGGTGATGAAATCGTTCTGGAGCGCGAACGCGGTGCAGTCGCCACAGGCTCCGCCCATGCACGCACAGCTGCCCAGCGGGCAGTCGCTGCATGGAACGCCGTCGGGCGCGTCGTTGGCCGAGCAAGTGCCCGCGCCGTCGCAGGAGTCGGCGCCCGAGCACGCGACCTCCGTCGCATCGCCGCACGGCGTCCCGGCCCGAAGCGGCTGCACGCTGCAGGTGCCGTCGTCACCGCACACCCCCTGCTCGCACTCCCCCTCGGCCATGCCCGCACAGTCGGCGTCATCGGTGCACTCCGGCGGAGGGCCGGTGGTGGGATCGATGGTGCTCGAGCCCGTGTCCACCGCCCCGCACTCGCAGCCACCAAAGCCACTGCCGTCGGGAAGACATGTCTGCGTACCGATGCTGTCATCGGCACACGCGCAATCCTGCGTCTGCCCCGCCATGCACGCCGTCCCCGTGTCGGTCGCGGGGCCGGTGTCCTCGGCGGTCCCGGAGCCTTCGGTCTGGAGCGGCGTCACATCGGGGTTGAAGCACCCCGTCGCCAGCAGGGCCACGCCGATCGAACGAGAACGCATGCGCAAGAGGAGATGGGCCACGAGGCCGAGCCTATCGGCACCCACGGGCCTCCACAACAAGGGCCCACGCCAACGCTCGCAGCTGCGGGGAGCACGCTCGAGCATGCCCCCATGCACGAGCCTCAGCTCACGCGCGAGGGCCCGAGCGGATCGAGGAACTCCTTGAGCCGCGCGTTCACCTTCGCCGGACGATCCACCTGCACCCAGTGGCTGGCATCGTCGATCGCGTCGTAGCGCAGATCGGGCACGAAGCGGGGCGACGGGCGCGAGAACTCGATGCCCAGGTGGCGATCCCGCGAGCCCCAGATCACCTGGACCGGCGCCTCGATGGGTCGCAAGGCTCGCCGCAGTGCGAACGGGCTGCGACGCAGCAGCGCCCGGTAGTAATTGATCGCCGCGGTGGTCGTCCCCCCCGAGAGCGCTTGGACGTAGCGATCGATGTCCGCCTCGGAGAACGCCCCCTCGCGCTCGGTATCACGGCGCAGCAGGCGACGCAGGGCCGCTCCCCCCTCGCGCATGAGCGCTTGCTCGGGCACCCACGGCAGCTGGAAGAACAGCATGTACGAGCTCTTCCGGAGCTGCACGCGGCTGCGCATCATCCCCAGTGCGTGCTCGGGATGCGGGCAATTGAGGATCGACAGCCGCGACAGTCGATCGGGGTGCCGCATCGCGAACCACCACGCCGCGTAGCCTCCCCAGTCGTGGCCCACCACGGCGGCCCTCGACTCGCCGAGCTGCTCGACCAGCGCTGCGATGTCGGCCGCGAGCCGCTCGACCCGGTAGGCATTCACGCCCGCCGGCTTGTCCGAGAGGTTGTAGCCGCGCATGTCGGGCACCACCACGCGAAAGCCCTGGCGCACCAGCACGGGGATCTGGAAGCGCCACGAGTACCAGAACTCGGGAAAGCCGTGCAGCAGCAGCACCAGCGGTCCCTCGCCGGCCTCCACCACGTGCAGCCGCACCTCGTCGAGCTGCACGAAGCGATGCGAGACGAAGTCGTCGTTCCACGGGATGAGCTCGGGAGCGAACCGCGAGGACGAGGATGGACTGGGAGGCTGGGCCGACATCGCGCCCGTTCATTCTACGGCAGGTGGCATCGCCGCGCGCCCGGCCAGCGCGTCCACGACCGCCGCCCACTGCTCGGGGGTGTTGCAGCCCTCCACCACGCGCGGCTCGGGAAGCGCGCCAGCGTCGATCCGACGGGCATGCAGCGTGATCATCAGATCCCGAGCGGCCCGTCGACCGCTCTCCACCAGCGCCTGGGCGGCGGGAGCGGCCGCCGCCACCCGCACCGCGCCGCACAGCGGATGCATCACCCGAGGGTCACCCGCCTCGCTCACCGGCACCACCGCATCCCAACCCTCCGAGCCCCCCGCCGACTCGGCCAGTGCCTCGAGCACGAAGCGCACGTGGTCGGGCCCCATCCACAGCGCATCGCACGTGGCCAGGCATGTCCTTTCGATGCCACGCGCATGCAGCCAGCAAAGGCCCGCCGCCAGCCCCGACAGCGGCCCCTCATGACGACGCAGCACGGGATCGTCGACCCGCGTCGCCTCGGGCGGCAGAGAAGGCAGCGACTGCCCCGATGACCCGACCACCACCGAGCACCCGAGCCCCGCATCGCGACCGGCCGCGAGCACGTGCAGCAGCGCCGGCTGGCCCCCGACCGGCAGCCACGCCTTGTCGCGCCCCATCCGCTGGGACCGCCCCCCCGCCAGCACCAGCATGGCGCTCGTCGCCGTGCGCGTCACGAGGGCAGCGTGACCGAGTCCCCTGCCGCCGTCGACCCTCGTGCTAATTTCCCCTCCGCCCATGAAGCTCCGCATCCTCGACGACACGCTGCGCCTGCGCCTGCCCAAGAGCGAGCTCGACCAGCTCGGCGCGACCGGTCGCGTCGAGGCGGTCATCCACTTCGGGCCCGGCCCCGAGCAGCGCCTGGTCTACGCGCTGGTCGTCGACCGCGAGGCCCACCGCATCAGCGCCACCTTCACCGCGGGCGAGATCGCCGTGCACCTACCGGCCGACCGCGCGAACACCTGGGCCGAGGGCGACGAGGTCGGCCTCTACGCCGAGCAATCGCTGGGCAACGACCGCCACCTCTCGCTCGCGATCGAGAAGGACTTCAAGTGCCTGGTGCCACGCCAGGGCGAAGAGGACTACGACGGCTTCTCCAACCCCAAGGCGGCTTGTTGAGCCCCCCCGCAACCGACTTCCGGCTCTTACCGAGCCCGCGCCACGATGCGCTCGGCTCCCGCGTAGACCGACAGCCGCTGCCCGCGAAGGAACGCCACCAGCGTCATCCCGGCCCGCTTCGCGAGCTCGACCGCCAGCGACGACGGGGCCGAGACCGCCGCGAGCACCGGAATCCCCGCGACCACCGTCTTCTGCGCGATTTCGAACGAGACGCGCCCCGAGACCATGAGCACGTGCCCCCGCAGCGGCAAGAGCCCCCGCTGCGAGGCCCACCCCACCACCTTGTCGACCGCGTTGTGGCGCCCGACGTCCTCTCGCACCACCAGCGGCTCGCCCTCGGCATCGAACAGCCCCGCCGCGTGCAGGCCCCCCGTGCGGGCGAACACGGTCTGCGCGGTCTCGAGCCGGGCCGGCAATCCATAGAGGCTTCCCACCTCGATGCGGGCGTCGTCTTGCAGCGCCTCGCAGCGCAGCATCAGCTGATCGATGCTGGCCTTGCCGCACAGGCCACAGCTGCTGCTCGCATAGAGGTTGCGGCGCAGTCGGGCCCAGTCGACCTCGATCCCCTCGCGCAGCGTCACCTGCACCACGTTGCCCTCGACCTCGGGATCCTCCACCACCGTGCAGTGCCGCACCGACCCGACTGCCTCGGGCCCATCGACCACCCCCTCGGTGGCAAGAAAGCCCATCACCAGCTCTTCGTCGTGCCCCGGCGTACGCATCACCACCGCCACCGGGATCCCACCGATGCGAATCTCGAGCGGCTCCTCGCGCACGACTTCGTCGGTGTCGTCGCTGCGAACGTCTCCGTGCCAACACGCCCGGCGCAGCGGAACACGGGGGTCTTCGGGCTCGACGTCCATGGATGCTCGCGGGAGCCTAGCAGCTCGCCCCCGCGCCCGTCGGGCGGTAATGGCGCGAACTCGACATGTGTCCAGGACGTCGGCGGTCACTGTGTGATCGGTTGCGCACCCATGGTCCACCCGGAGTCGATCAGGATCGAATGGGGCCAGTCCAACGGTGTAGATTGCGGCAATGCGCTCTGGCTTCCCTGGCGGCGTCCTCGCCCTGACCGCTTGCATGTCGCTCGGTGCCTGCAAGGAGGAGCCCGACGAGCTCGGCGAGCTGTTTGGCAGCGCGCTCATCGGCCCCGACGGTGGCGAGGTCGTCGGCGGCAGCGTCACCCTCACGATCCCCGCCGGGGCGCTCACGGCCGAGACGGAGATCGAGCTGCGCCGCCTCGACGACTACGACCTCTCGCCTCCCGGCTACTCGCAGCAGAGCGCCACCATCTCCATCGAGCCGCACGGCCTGGTGCTGCGTCAGCCGGGCACGCTCGCCTTCGGAGGCGATCGCGGCGAGGACACGCAGGTGGCCTTCCAGCAGGACTCACTCGAGATCATCGCTCCCGGAACCACCGCCTACATCAACGAGCTCTCCCGAGCGACCACGGTGCGACCCCAGGAAGGCACCACCCCCACCGTCGTGGCGCTCGAGCCGATGTTCGGCGTTGGCCCCGATGATCCAGGCCCGCTGCAGCACGACGCGGTCCACTTCCAGCTCCAGGTCTCCGACACCCCCGAGCTCGCGCTGGTGATGACCATCTACGACGTCGATCAGGCCTACGATCGTCCGCTCAACGGCATGGGCTCCGGCGAGTGTGGCTTTCGAACCCTGAACGTGACCTCGGGCTCGCTCGCGGGCGACTGCTCCGACGGACGCTTCACCTCGCTCATCCGCACCACCGGCAGCACGCTCACCTTCGACACCGAGCCGCACCTGTCGGGCAAGCTGCAGACCCCGGTGCTCGTGGGCGTGGTCGCCGGTCGTGCCGAGCTCGCTCACCATCTCGGATTCTTCAGGTTCGAAACGGGCCCCTGCTTCGACGAGACCTGCTCGGGCCTGGGCACCTGCGTGGCCCAGGGCTCCACCGGCACCTGCGAGTGCCAAGACGGCTTCGAGGGCGTCGGCTTCGAATGCGTGTGCATGCCCCAGTGCGACGGCAAGGTCTGCGGCCCCGATGGCTGCGGCGGCGGCTGTGGGGGCTGCGACACCAACGAGAGCTGCAATCAGGACGGCACCGCCTGCGTCCCCGACGAGCCTCCGCCTCCCGGAGACAGCAGCGATGGGGGCAGCAGCGATGGCGGCTCGACCAGCGGCGGCTCGACCAGCGGCGGCTCGTCCGGTGGTTCGTCCACCGGAGGCTCCACCACCTGAGATCCCCGTCGGGAGTCCGGCAACGGACGCGATCTCGAGCCGGTCACGAGGGCCAGCGTCGCGAGGCGATGTCGGCCCGCGGTGTTCGATCGCGAGCGTCCGGCCCTCGTTCCAAGAAAAAGCACGGGGTCGCGAATTTTCCCTTCGTGACCTCGCGCTTGAAATTCCCGTAGCGATGGCTGGGGGCCTCGGTCCTCAGCCCGACGGGACGCGATCCCCCATCGCCTGCGATCGCTGGATCGCGCCCGCCGAATTCGTGCCCGCAGGGGCTGATCCGGCGTGGAAGCCAATGGACAGTGGCTCACAGCACCCAGGCTCGTGGTTGATTGGCCGTGGGTTCGCAAAGCCCCAGGGGCCATCTGCCCCCTGTCGCCAGAAGCCCCCGGAGACCCCGTTAGCACCCTCTAGACCGCAATTGCGTACCAACACCTACATTGATCCGCGGCATCGCTTCTGCGTAGGATGTGCCTGCTCGCAGCGTGGCAGGGGCATGGGCCACGCGAGCAGAGCCGAGCGCATGGGCGCTCGCCATCAAAGGTCTTTCTCGAGCCGAGACGAAGGTTGGGGCTCATCAAACTCCGGAGCGTTTGGATGATGTACGCGCGCAAGAACAAGAAGACGCTGGGGCTCGCCACGATGGCCGCGGGATTGGGGCTGTTGGCGATTCCGGGCTGTGGCAACGACGACGCCAATGGGGACTGCGTCTCCAACGAGACGTTCTTCCGCGAGAACGTCTCGCGGTTCCTCGTGGGCACGAGCCAGGAGAGCGGCTGCGTGGGTTGCCACAACCCCACCGGTGCCGCCAAGGACACGAGCTTCATCCTGCGTACCTCCGAGTGGGGGCCCGACTACGTCGAGCAGAACCTCGAGGTCTTCACCCAGATGTCGCGCCTCGAGTATGACGGCGTGCCCTGGGTCATCGCCAAGCCCACCGCTCGCGTCGACCACGGCGGCGCCAAGCAGTTCGACGACGACAGCGAGCAGTACGCCGTGTTCACCGAGATGATCTCCCGTCTCGACAACCCGGTGGTGTGCGACGAGGGCGATCCGGCCGAGCAGTTCTTCGACGGCGTCGAGCTGCTCGACGAGGTGGCCACCCTGCGCAAGGCCAGCCTGGCCCTCGTCGGCCGCCTGCCCACCATCGAGGAGGAGCAGCAGGTCCGCGACGGCGGCTTCGAGGCCCTCGACGTGGTGCTCGACCAGATGATGACCGACGAGGTCTTCTACGACCGCATCGTCGAGATCTACAACGACCACTTCCTCACCGACCGCTACTACCCGGGCACCAACGCCATCGACCTGCTCGCCGGTCTCACCGACAACAACGACAACCCGATCTACCCCAACCTGTTCTGGTACGACGACGGCTCGGCCGAGGCAGGCGCCCCCAGCGAGGAGTTCCTCCGCAACGAGGAGTTCACCAACAAGGGCATCTCGCGGCAGTCGCTCGAGCTCGTCGCCCACGTGGTGCGCAACGACCTGCCCTTCACAGAGATCCTCACCGCCGACTACACGATGGTGAACCCGTTCTCGGCCAAGGCGTTCGGGGTCAACCCCGCCTTCAACAACCCCGACGACTACAACGAGTTCCAGCCGGCCAAGCTGCCCGGTGTCCCGCACGCGGGCGTGCTGACGAACCCGATCTTCATGAATCGGTTCCCCACCACGCCGACCAACCGCAACCGGCACCGCGCCCGCATGGTCTACCAGTTCTTCCTGGCGACCGACGTGCTGCGCCTGGGCGAGCGGCCGCTCAACGACATCGCCGAGCTGCCCGACAACCCCACCATGAATGCCCAGGAGTGCAGCCTGTGCCACGAGGCCCTCGACCCCATGTCGGGCCTCATGCAGAACTGGGACGAGATGGGGCGCTACAACCCGCCCGAGACCTGGTACACCGACATGCGGCAGGCCGGCTTCGGCTCCGAGACCCTGCCGGTCGGCGAGAAGCCCCGCGCCGAGCAGTGGCTGGCCCAGCAGTTGGTCGCCGATGGCCGCTTCGCCATCGCTCCGATCCACATCCTCTTCAAGGGCCTGTCGGGTCAGGATCCGCTGCGCGAGCCCTCCGACGTCCAGGACGAGCACTACCTGCAGGCCATCCGCGCCTACGACGTGCAGACCCAGGTCTTCCAGGGCATCGCCGACAAGTTCGTCGAGGACAACTACAACCTCAAGTCGGTGATCAAGGAGATCATCAAGTCGCCGTACTACCGGGCCTACAACGCCGCCGACTCGCTCAGCCCCGAGCGTGAGGCCGAGCTGGCCGAGGTCGGCACCGGCCGCCTGCTCACCCCCGAGCAGCTGCACCGCAAGATCGAGGCGATCACCGGTCAGCCCTGGCGCAACGGTGGCACCAACTACCTGCTGTCCGAGAACGAGTACCTCATCTTCTACGGCGGCATCGACTCCGACGACGTCACCACCCGCATCACCGAGCCCAACGGCATCATGGCCAACGTGGCGGCCCGCATGGCCAACGAGATGGCCTGCTGGACGGTGGCGGCCGACTTCGCCAAGGACCCGGCCGAGCGCATGATGTTCCCGTTCGTCGAGGTGGGCTTCGAGCCCGAGGACGAGAACGGCTTCGAGGTCGCGGGCGCCGCTTCGGCCATCCGCGCCAACATCCAGTACCTGCACCAGCGCCTGCTCGGCGAGTTCGTCGACCTCAACGATCCCGAGATCGACCGCACCTACCAGCTCTACCTCGACGTCTGGAAGGACGGCCAGGAGAAGCTCACCCTGCCCCCGGAGGAGGGTGGCTACGGGGGCGGCCTGCCCGGCCAGTGCCAGGCGACCGTCGACTACTGGACCGGTGAGCCGCTGCCCGACGGGCGCCAGATCACCAGCGACGAGACCTACACCATTCGGGCCTGGATGGCCGTCACCGCCTACCTCCTGACGGACTACAGCTTCCTCCACGAGTAGACCGCAACGGACTCAACGAAAACGAAGAGGAGATCGAAACCATGGATCGCCGTGATTTTCTCAAGCTCGCCTCCGCTGCCGGTATCTCGGTCGTCTCGCCCGTCGTGTACGGCGAGTACGGCATCAAGGACGAGCCCCGCACCACCGAGGCCTACGGGGGCAACCTGTACCTGTTCGTCAACGCTGGCGGCGGCTGGGACGTGACCAGCCTCTGCGACCCCAAGGGTGCCGCCTACGAAGACGACCCCGAGCGGATGAACAACTACCTCAAGGACGACATCGGCGAGGCGGGCAACATCCGCTACGCGCCGATGGGGTACAACGAGACGTTCTTCCAGAAGTACTACGATCGTCTGCTCGTCGTGAACAACATCGACATGCAGACCAACGGCCACGACCAGGGCAACCGCCACACGTGGTCGGGTCGCCTGTCCGAGGGCTACCCCTCGATGGCCGCGTTCATGGCCGGCGCCTACGGCCCGGAGATGCCGCTGGCCTTCCTGAGCTTCGGCGCCTACTCGGAGACGGCCGGCATCGTGGCCCGTACCCGCTCGGGCAACATCAACGTGCTCCAGCGGCTCGCCTACCCCTCGCGCATGAACCCCGACGACGAGAACTCGGAGTTCCACAGCGCGGTGGCGTCGGAGTACCTCGTGCGCGCCCAGAAGGACCGCGAGGTCGCGCTGCTCGAGCGCCAGAACCTGCCCCGCATCCGGCAGGCCATGTCGACCCTGTTCACCTCGCGCGCGGGCAGCAACGAGCTGCGCAAGCTGCAGGAGTACCTGCCCGAGACCTTCTCGGACAACCCGATCGGTGAGCAGGCCCAGCTGGCCATCGCGGCGTTCCGCGCTGGCGTGTGCGTCTCGGCCAACCTGAGCACCGGTGGCTTCGACACCCACGGCAACAACGACGACGGCCAGACCAACGCGCTGACCCGCTTGCTCGAGGGCATCGACGTGGCGCTGACCGAGGCCGAGGCGCAGGGCGTGGCCGACCGCGTGTTCATTGCCGTGGGCTCCGACTTCGGCCGCACCCCGGGCTACAACGACGGCAACGGCAAGGACCACTGGTCCGTGAGCAGCATGATGTTCATCGGCGCTGGCGTGCCGGGCAACCGCGTCATCGGTGAGACCACCGATCGCCACAACCTCAAGGGCATGAACCTCGACAACCTCACGGTCAACGACACCCCGGATGCTCCGCGGCTGCGCCCCGGCAACGTGTGCCAGGCCATCCGTCGCCTGTCCGGCCTCGACCAGTCCGAGCTCTCCGCGATGTTCCCCATCGAGGAGCAGTACGTGCCGCTGTTTGGCTAGGTTCGGCTCCTCGAAGCCAACCGAGGGCAGGGCCGGGCGATGCATCGCATCCCCGGCCCTCTTCTTTGGTTTTGATATCCTCCTCGCTCGCGCGTGGGCTACCTCTTTCTCATCGTCGCCGGCTGGGCGACCTACGGGATCTACCGCATGCTCCGCACGGGGCGAGAGAACCAGCGCTACCTGATCGAGAGCCGCGAGGAGGTCCCGCTGCAGACCGACCACCTCTCTCCCGCAGTGGCGAGGCTGGTGCGAGACACACGGCTGCTCCGGATCAGCCTCGAGGCTCCGGTCCGGCAGATCCGCGAGCTGCTCATCGGCGACCTCGACACCGCGAGCGCGGAGGATCTCGATGCGTTCGACAACATGCTGATGACGGTGAGCCGCCAGCTCGGCGAGTGGCTCCAGACGGTGGACCGCCTGCCCGAGGGCGACGCCGCCGTGCTCGCAGACCAGGGCCTGAGCGGCGAGCCGATCCGCAACGCGATGATCCGCGAGGGCTGGTCGTTCGACCGCAAGCACCTGCGGGGACCGGGCGGCCCCATGGATCGCCGGCTTGCGCAGATCATCGCCGAGCTGCAGCGCTTCGAGACGCTGCTGCAGAACACGGGACGCGTATATCGCTGATAGAGCCCCCCCTTGAGCCGGCCCGCCGGGTCGATCCTCTCTAGACCCCGGGGATCCCCGGGGTCCCTCCACGTCGGGGCATCCCCCGGTAGCACTTCGCAACGCCCCCGGTGTTGGATCCCGCGACACCGAAGCGGATCCCCCGACGCCAAATCCATGGAATCACGTGGGTGCAACTTGGCCTAGGCCGTGCAGAACTGGGAGTGACTAACGGCCGCGACGGAACGTCCACCACCATGCTCATGCTGTCCCCCATCACCATCACCATTGCCCTGATGTGCTGCGCCTTCGTGGTGGCCCTGGCCTACGTGGCCATCGATGACCCAGCCTGACGAGCAGAGGGGAGCGCGACCGGACCCGGTCTCGCTCCCCTCTTCACGTCTGCGTCTGGCCCACGTCTGGATGCCCACGCGACCGTGGCTCAGCCGCCAACGACGCCGAGCTCGCGCCCGATCTTGGCGAACGCCTCGAGCGCCCGGTCGATGTCGGCGTCGGAGTGACCGGCCGATAGCTGCACCCGAATGCGGGCCTGCCCCTGGGGCACCACCGGATAGCTGAAGCCGATCACGTAGATGCCCTCGGCGAGCAGCTTGCCGGCGAACTCCACCGCCAGGCGCGCCTCCCCGAGCATGATGGGCACGATGGGGTGCACGCCGGGACGGATCCCGAACCCAGCGGCCGTCATGCCTTCGCGGAAGCGGGTGGTGTTTCGCTCCAGGCGATCGCGTAGCTCGGTGGTCTTGGTGAGCATGCCCAGCACGGCCAGGCTGCCCGCCACGATCGGAGGCGCAAGGGTGTTGCTGAACAGGTAGGGCCGCGAGCGGTTGCGCAGGACCTCGATGATCTCCTTGCGCCCCGAGGTGAAGCCGCCCGAGGCGCCGCCGAGCGCCTTGCCGAGGGTGGAGGTGATCACGTCGACCCGCTCCATCACCCCGCAGTGCTCGTGGGTTCCGCGTCCGGTCTTGCCCACGAAGCCGGTGGCGTGGCTGTCGTCGACCATGACCATGGCGCCGTACTTCTCGGCGAGGTCGCAGATCGGCCCCAGCCGGGCGATGTCGCCGTCCATGCTGAACACGCCGTCGGTGGCGATCATCCGCAGGCGTGCGCCCTGCGTGTCCTTCAGCAGGCGCTCGAGATCGTCGAGGTCGTCGTGCTGATAGCGGTGTCGCTGCGCCTTGCACAGCCGGATGCCGTCGATGATCGAGGCGTGGTTCAGGGCATCGGAGATGATCGCGTCCTCGGGCCCCAGCAGGGTCTCGAACAGCCCGCCGTTGGCATCGAAGCACGAGCTGTAGAGGATGGTGTCGTCGGTGCCGAGGAACTCGCTGACCTTGGCCTCGAGCTCCTTGTGGCGATCCTGGGTGCCACAGATGAAGCGCACGCTCGACAGCCCGTAGCCGCGCTCGTCGAGGGCCGCGTGGGCGGCCGCGATCACACGAGGGTCGCTCGAGAGCCCCAGGTAATTGTTGGCGCAGAAGTTGAGCACCTCCTGACCACCCTCGGGCCCGGCCACCTCGATGGCAGCTCCCTGCGCCGAGGTGATGATGCGCTCGTCCTTGTAGAGGCCCGCATCTCGAATCTCACCGAGGATGGCGGCATAGTGTTCCTTGGCCTGACTGAACATTCTCGATTTCTCCGGGGGTGACTGCCGTGACGGGGCTCGCGGCACGGAGGGCGAAGCCCGACCGCGGGGAGGGGGCCCCGGGACGGCTCCGCCGGCCCGGGGGCGGGGCTGCGAAGCCCCGCCATACGGACGTAGAGCCTAGTCCCCTGCCCGAAGTTCCGAAAGGAACTTCGGGCACAGGGGACTAGTCGAGCGGAGAGTCGAGCTTGCGCAGCCCCACCCGCAGGCGCCCCACGGTGCCGTCCAGCGGATTGGTGTAGTAGAGGACGTCGCGGCCGAACTCGCCGTTGTTGACGTCACCGCGGCCGAACTCGAGGTTGGAGAAGCCCGAGACGCCTCCGCCCACGTTGCTGAAGGTGCGTGAGATCTCTGCCGGTCCTCCGACCGAGTAGTGCGCGATGTAGAGGGTGGAGTTGTTGGTGCAGCCGATCCAGAGGTTGTTGCCCTCGTCGAACACCAGTCCGTCGACCTCGTCGGTGGGATCGAGCACCACGTAGTCCACCGGCTCGCCCGCCACCCCCATGTCGGTGAGCGGGACGCGCCACACGTGCCCCTGGGCGCCAACGTAGACGTTGTTGCCCTCGGGCCCGAAGGCCAGCGCGTTGGGGTTGACGACGCTGGCGTGCTCGAGGAAGACGATGGCCACCCCGGCCTCGGCGTCGTAGCGCAGCACCGTCTGGTCGAGGTTGGTGCTCACGTAGATGTTGCCGTCGACGTCGGGCAGCGTGCTGTCGACGGCCCCGAGCGGCCCGCCGCCCTCGATGGTGTTGAACAGGGTGGTGAGGTTGCCGCTGACCTCGTTGAGCCGCTGCACGCGACCGGTCCCCTCGCGGTTGGCGATGATCAGGTCCTCGACGCTGAAGCGCCCGCCGCCGGGGATGCCCGCGACGTCGTAGCTCTCGATGAACGCGCCGTCGTCGTCGAAGCGGGACACGAAGCCCTCGCTGTTGACCACGAACATGCCCATGCCCCCGAAGTCGATGCCCTCGGGGGTTCCGAGCTGGAGGGGATCGGCGATGTCGGGCAGGGCGTTCTCGAAGTTGGCCCCACGCACTCCGATCGTGGTCTCGTCCGACAGCATCACGCCGTTGCGCGTGGCCGACAGCCGCAGGACGATCTCGTCGCCCCCGTTGGCGTCGGGCGGCACGACGACGGCGATGTTGAGCGTCTCGCTGCCGAGGATCTCCACCGTCGGCCCCGAGACCTGCTCCCAGGTGAACGAGTCGGCCTCGACCTGGCCTTCGATCCGCACCACCACGCCACCGACCACGGAAGGGCCCTGATCCACCTCGACCTGCGGACCGAGCACGCACATGTCATCGACGCAGTAGATGCCTCCGATGCACTGGCCCTCGAGGCAGGCGCAGCCGCTCTGACCGAGCACGCAGCCCCCCGTGTCATCGGGGTCGGTGGTCGGGTTGGTGTCGGGACCGGTGGTCCCCGAAGTGTCGGTTCCCCCGGTGTCCTGGCCTTCGGGGTCGTCCCCCGGGCAAGCCGTCAGTCCGAGGACGAGCGTGATCACGAGCGGATTTCGAGTCCAAGCCACGGTGCCATGATACCCGACGCCATGCCCCGCGTGAGGGGGGCGGACGATACCCTCGTCAGTGGGGCGCGTTCCCCAGCTGGTCGGGGTCGCGCTCGAGCAGTTCGCGCACGCGCGGCACCAGGTCGTCGGTCATCGCATCGAGATCGAAGCGACACTGCCAACCCCAGTCGGCGCGAGCGGCCGCGTCGTCGAGCGCGTCGGGCCACGAGTCGAGGATGGCCTGGCGTCGCGGGTCGGGCTCGAACCCGATGCGAACCCCCGGGATGGCCCTCGCCACGCTGTCGGCGATCTGCTGGGCCGAGGGGCTGAAGGCCGCCACGTTGTAGATGCAGCGGCGCAGCCTGGAGCGCGGCGCCTCGGGGAGCTCGACCAGGGCTCGGATTCCGTCGGGCATGTACATCAAGGGGATGCGCGTGTCGGCCCGACAAAACGCCTGATAGGCGCCGTGGCGCACGCCATCGACGTACATGAACAGGGCGTAGTCGCTGGTACCACCGCCGGGCAGCGAGGCACTGATGAGGCCGGGGAATCTGACGCCACGGAAGTCCAGCCCGTAGCGGTGGTGGTAGTACTCGCCCAGCAGCTCACCCGCGACCTTGGTGACCCCATACATGGTGGTGGGGTGCAGCGGCACGTCCTCGGGCACGGTGGGCGGCAGTCCCGGGCCGTAGGCGGCGATGGTGCTGGTGAAGATCAGCTGCTCGACCCCGTGGGTCCGACAGGCCTCGAGCACGTTCCACGTGCCCTGCTGATTGACGAGGTAGGTCCGCTGGGGGTTGATCTCACCCCGCGCGCTGAGGATGGCGGCGAGGTGATAGATGCGGTCGGGCCGGATCTCGCCCACCAGCCCGTCGACGCGCTCGGGATCGGTCACGTCGAGCCCATGCCAGGGCACGGCGGGGTCGAGCACACCGGCGCCCGGACGCGCGACCACGTCGCTGCCATGGGCCTCGTGCCCCCCGGCGCACAGCTCCGCGATGAGATCGAGACCCACCTGTCCGCCCGCGCCCGTGACCAGTACTCGCATCGTCGTTTCCGGCCCTGCCCCCCGCGTCGCGCCGCGAGGCCCCGGGATCATCCGCGGGACCACGTTCCCGGGCAAGCAAACGCGCCTTGACGCCCGTGGGGCCGCTCACATCCACGGCGCACCGAACCACCTCGTCCCGCGCACCCAACCAACGAACCACCCCAACGAACCACCCCAAACCAACGAGCCACCCGACGAGCCCCCCTTGGGGGGCACCTCGCTGATTGCTTGCCTACCGTTGCCTGCGGGGGGCCAAACTAACTACTCGCCAAGGACGGATCCGAGGCGAAGAAGCGGTTGAGCTCGGGCCGCTGGTAGCTGCGGTAGTCGATGGCCCACGGCGTCACCGTGGTCTCGCCGTCCTTGCGAGCGATGGTCAGCGCCATCGGCCGTACGTCGCGATAGTTGCTGTCCTCGGGGACGTCGTCGTTCTCGACGCCGCCGGCCGAGAACAACGTGAGCAGCCGGATGTCGTCGCGCGGATACATGTCCTTGAACCCGGCGTTGACCTTCTCGTGGCCGCGCACCATCAGCACGCACCCGAGCTTGGACATGAAGCGGCGGAACTGCTGGCGGCCGAATGGAAAGCGGGCGCTGCTGCTCTGCAGGTCGTCGGGGATCACGTCGGCGCGGCTCGGGTCGCTCCACAGCATCTGGAAGCGAATGTCGGGATCGTTGAGCGACGACAGATCCTTCCAGCGCTCGCGCAGCAGCGAGTCGCGAGGGATGCCGCCGTGCACGAACATGAGATCGTCGTAGAGCAGGCTGTTGGGCATCCTCTCGAAGAACGCGAGGTAGCGCTCGAACACCTCGGTGGGCAGCACGGTCGAGAGGCTGTTGATGGTGTCGGCCGGCTTGACCCCGCCGTAGATGCGGCCCTGGTACTCGATGTAGTACTCGTGGTTGCCGCGCAGCACGAACACGTGCTCGGGCACCGTGAGATAGAGCTTGAGCACGGCCCGCAGCACGCCGTTGAACGAGAACCGCCCCCGGTCGATGTAGTCGCCCAGCAGCACCAGGCGCGGCTCGGGGTGCTTGTCGGGGTCGGCCCGGTAGGCCCGCACCTTGTTCATGAAGTCGCTCTGCATCACGGCGGCCTTGAGGCAGCTGTAGCAGCCGTGCAGATCTCCGAGCACGGTCAGCTCGAAGTCCCGGGGCCGGCTGACCACGTGGACGTGACCATCGAGGAACTCGCCGGGCTCGGTGAAGTCGTCGATGGCCTGCTTGCCGCGAAGGCGACCCCGGCCGAGCTTGCGCTGGTCTTCCCAGCGCGCCTCGACCTGCTCGAGCTGGCGAATGTCGGCCTCGATCTGCTTGCGGATCTGCTCGGGGTCGGCGGAGTAGTGGTGCTCGAAGCCGGAGAAGAACGGATGATCGACCTGCCTCGAGGGCAGCTCGGTGGGCCGGCTCACCTCGAGCCTGGCGATCTCGATGATCTCCACGTCGTCACCGACGACCTCGGCTCCCAGCAGAGCGGCGAGGTCGTTGCGAAACTGCACCTCGGCCGGGTGCACCACGCCATCGGCGTTGATGAACTCGTCGACGGTCTCGAGCAGCGCCCCTCGGTTCTCGGGGGACAGCTCGCGGAACATCTCGTAGCAGCGCAGCTTGAGCTGCGAGAGCACGAAGCCCTGGGGATCCTCGCCCTCGGCGACCGCCTCGGTGAACAGCGAGCGCACGTCGTAGTCGATCTGCTGGAAGCGCTCGACGTAGTGCTCGTGCTGGTGCTCGATCTGCTCGAAGCGCACCTCGGGCTCGAGCGCCCCCTGGGCGTCGACTCGTGCCGTGACCAGCCGGCGGAGGAAGGAGCGAACGAACGCCTTCTCGCGCAGGTCGAATTCGGAATCGATGTAGCCGCAGGTCGTGAGGTAGAAGATGACCGCCTCGATCTGCTGCTCGGCGATCGCGGGGTCGGGGCTGAGCTGGATCATCGCGTCGTCTCGCTGGGAGAGTCGTGAAGACGGGCCGATCCGGGCGGGGCCCGGGGGCCGCTGGGGCGGGGCGCTCGAATCGGCGCACCGGGGTGTCGGCGCCGCGGAGACACGTGCGCGCGGACGAGAGTAAACCTCAAACGGCGTCCGCACAGTGATCCGTCCGTCATCACGGCCTCGCCGCGGTGTCGCGAAACCGGCAGACCCTCGTTCTGAACGCTTGTGCGGCCCCTGAGGCCGGGGGTGGCCCAGAACGTGGCTCACGACCGAATGAGGTCGCGCACGGTCCCGGGGCAGAGAATTCGACTCGATCCTGGAGCCGGAATCGCCGACCGATTTGACCGGGATTCCCGCCTTTTGGCATAAGGGAGCGCCTGCCGCCGAGGCGCAATCCGTCTCGGGGCAACACCACCACTACTTCGCGAGGAACGAAATGCGAAAGACCGCTGCTCTTCTGTGTGTCCTGGTTGCCCTTCCGGCCATCGCCTGCTCGTACGGCGGCATGGCTGCGCACTCCAACGGCAAGATCTACATCGCCCGCAACGACGGCTTCCTGTTCGGCGCCCTGCGCAAGATGTACGAGTGCACCCCCGACGGCGCTGGCAACATGACCTGCGTCGCCGCCGCTGGCCGTCCGTAGCGCCGGGTTTCCATCTCCAACGAAGAAGAAGGAGAGGAACCATGCGCAAGACGGCTGCTCTACTGTGCGCCCTCGTGGCGCTGCCGCTCATCGCCTGCTCGTACGGCGAGATCGTCGCCCACGACAACGGCAAGCTCTACGTCGCTCGCAACGACGGCTTCCTGTTCGGTGCACTCCGCAAGATCTATGAGTGCACCCCCGATGGCGCAGGCAACGTGACCTGCCAAGACATCGCGGGCAAGCCCTAGGCTGCAACAAAAACTCGAGCTCGAGCCCGGCCCCGCGGTGCACTGCATCCACGGGGTCGGGTTCTTGCTTTACATGCCCCCCGCGGCCTGCCGGCTGCGAGAGAGCAGCCAGCTTGCCCCCCAAGGGGGGCATTTGGGAGGCAGGACGGTACGCTCTACTCTGCTCGCCCCGCGACCAGCTGGCTGCGAGCGAGCAGCCAGCTGGCGCCCCGCGGCCTGCCGGCTGCGAGCGAGCAGCTGGCGCCCCGCGGCCTGCCGGCTGCGAGCGCGAGCGTCAACCAAGCTACCCTCCGAGGCGATCGTGCGAACGTCCAAGATCCTTCCGGCCAAGCTCTCCGCGGTTCTGACGATTGGCGGGCTCGTGCTCGCATCGACCGGCTGCTTCGACGGTGATGCCTCCAGCGGTCCGCCGCAGCGGGCGATGCCACGCAAGGCAGACCCCGAGCTCACGCACTCGTGGCAGGTGCCACCCGACAAGAGCGTGCTCGGAGGGGCCGACCTCGGCAGCGACCCGCCCGCGCTCGCCGACGCGCTGATGAGCAGCGGGGCGGCCCCGAGCATCACCCATCGCATCAGCCTCGCATGCGCAGAGAAGGGCGCGCTGGCCCATACGGCCACCGTGGCGCTGCGGCTGTCGATCGCCGAAGGGGGCACCGTGACCTCGCTCGAAGGCGATCCGGCGGGCGCGGCCGCGACCTGCATCGCGGACGCCTTCCGCGAGGAGCTGGCCAAGCTCTACCCGCTGCCCGCGGGCGCTGCGCTCCTGGTGCTGCGATTCCACCCGCGCCAGGGCGGCTAGGCGCCCGGCCTAGTAGGCCCGCGGGCTTTCGGTTAGCCTTCGGACCGTGCGCTGCCGCGCATATCAGATCCCCTCCGAGGTCTATCGGGAGATCGAGACCCAGATCCTCCAGCAGCTTCGCGACGGGGACCTGGATCAGCTCCGCCACCTGCTGAGCGAGCACGATCTCGAGGTCGAGCTGCTCAGCGGCGAGTGGCGGATCCTGTTCGCGGCGCTCGAGGACTACTTCCAGGAGGTCGACCACGGTCGGCGGATCGCCCGCATGGCGGTGAGCCCCGACGAGCTCGCGGAGTTCGTCGACTTCCTGCGCGACGAGCAGCGACAGGAGCAGTGGCGGCCGATCTCGTTCGGGCTGGCCGAGCTCACCGATGCGCTGCCGGTCGACTGCGACCTGGTGGGCGTGGTGTTCACCGAGGAGAGCGACGACTGGCTGTGGGCCGAGCCGGTGTCCGAGCTGGTGGCGATCCGTCCCGAGGTGTTCGAGCTGATCGAGCCGCACATGCGCACGCTGATGAGCGTGGGCGACTTCGCGGCGCTGGCCCGGCTGGCCGAGGATCACGCCGAGGGCTGCGTGGAGCTGTCGGCCCACCAGTGGCGGCTGATGATGAAGCACTCGGCCGAGCGAGTGCCCGAGCTGCTCCCGATCTATCAGCAGCGGATCTCGGCGCCCGACGACTACACCGGCATCCTCGAGGGGCTGGGCCAGGTGGCCGACCCGCGGTTCCAGCCCAGCCTCGACGCGTGGCTGCGGGTGCACTCCAACACGGCCCAGTATGCGCTCTACTTCCGCGACGCGGGGCTCGAGCGGCGCGAGCTCGAGGGCTCGGGACTCATTCGGCTCAGCGACATCTCCATCGACGACCAGGTGACCCAGCGGCTGCCGGTGATCCCCGGTGGGTCGAAGCCGGCCCACGTGATCGGGCCGCCCAGGCTCGAGCCGGCCACCATCGGCGAGGAGGCCGGGGAGGAGGCCGGTGACGAGCTCGGCGGAGACGATCACCAGCCCGACGGCCAGCCGACCGACACCGACGACGAAGAGGAAGAAGAGGAAGAAGAGTAGCCGCCTACTCGACCACCAGCGGCGGAGCCATCACCACCCCGCCTTCGCCGCTGGCGAGCTCGGCCGCCCGCACGGCCGCCGCCAGGCCGCGCCAGCGCTCGAGGCCGGTCTCGAGCTGGGCCCGCGCGCTGATGTCGTCGCTGTTGTCGGGCGAGCCCTCGAGCAGGCGGGTGACCATGCTCTTGCTGGCCGGGAACATGCGCAGCTCGATCGCTGCGTCGGCCGACAGCCCGGCCTCTTGCTTGGCCAGCGCGATCGCGGTGGACAGACCGCCGAGCTCGTCGACCAGCCCCAGCTCCTTGGCTCGCGTACCCGTCCACACGCGGCCCTTGGCCACGGCCTCGACCTGCTCGGGCGTCAGCCCCCGACCGTCGACCACGCGCTGCTTGAAGTCGGTGTAGATCCGGTCGAGCCACAGCTGCAGGTCGGCCCAGCCCTTGGTGTCGTAGCCGTCGATGTCGCTCCAGAACGCGGCGTTGCCCGAGGTCTGCGCCGTGTCCCAGGTGATGCCGAGCTTGTTCCACAGCCCGCGGGTCACCATCTTGATCGCGACCACGCCGATCGAGCCGGTGATGGTGGAGGGGTGGGCGACGATCTTGTTGGCGCCGGCCGACACGTAGTAGCCGCCCGAGGCGGCGTAGTTGCCCATGCTGACCACCACCGGCTTGCCCGCGTCGCGGGCCCGGGCGGTGGCCCGCCAGATCGCGTCGGAGGCCACGGCCGAGCCTCCAGGGCTGTCGACCCGGAACACGATCGCCTCGACCTCGGGATCCTCGATGGCGGCCCCGAACGCGGCCACGACCGTCTCGGCGCCCATGGTGGGCGAGCTGTCGAGGGGGTCGAAGCTGCTGGGCCCGCGGGAGATCGGCCCGCTGCCGTGGATCACGGCGATCGCGGTGCCCTCGTCCCACGCGCCCCCGGCCCGCTCGAGGTAGGGCTTGGGGTAGAGGCGCTCGGCGTCGCCGCCCACCTTCTGCTCGAGCTTGGCGAGCACCTCGTCGCGATAGGCCAAGCCGTCGACGAGCCCGAGCTCGAGGGCCTCGGACGCGAGGTAGGGGCCCTGCTCCATCACGGTGCGCGCGCGGTCGGCATCGTCGCGCAGGCGCGGAGCGATGGCCTCCACCATGCGGTCGCGCATGTCGCCGAGCAGCGCCTCGGTCTGCTCGCGGGAGGCCTCGCTCATGTGGCGCTCCACCTGGCGATCGTAGGCGGTCTTGTACTGGGCCCGGCGGTCGCCCTGAACCTCGATGTCGAGCTTGTCGAAGGTGCCGCGCATGAACATCTGCTCGCTGCGCAGCCCCGTCAGCCCCACTGCGCCCGTGGGCTGCAGCCAGATCTCGTCGAAGGCGGTGGCCAGGTAGTAGCCCTGGTTGCCGGGGCCCATCTCGCCGAGGGTCTCGGAGAACGCGACCGCGGGCTTGCCCGAGGCGCGGAAGGCGATGATGGCGTCGCGCAGCTCCTCGACCTGCGCCATGCCGTGGGAGGTGCCGTCGAGGTAGGCGACGACTCCTAGCACCCGATCGTCGGTGGACGCGCGCTCGAGCGCCTCGACGACCTCGACCCAGGAAGTGCTCGGACCACCGAGGACCGAGTCGAGCGGATTGCTCGATCCAGGGGTGCCGAGCGGTCGATCGAGGTGGAGCTCGAGGACGGTGCGGCGCGGAACCTCTTCGCGGGAGGCACAGGTGCAGGTGATCGCGGCTCCCACCAGCAGCGCCAGCACGGTGGTCACGATCCCGATGACGGTGAACACCGTGAGCAGCCGCTGCCGCAACCTTGTCGTCATGTCGAGATGGTACGGCAAATCCGCGGTTCGACCCGGGGGCTGGTACCTCGGTTTCAGCCCCGGGCGCCGTCCGGGGCGCTCGGGGCGGCCGAGGGGCGCCCGGCGGTGGTCGTGGTGCCGGGGCAGCGGCGATGCTATCTCCTCGGGCCGTGGAGCTTCGCTCGGTCCTGGGGAACTCGCAGCGCCTCGACGGGGGCGCGATGTTCGGCAATTGCCCGCGCGCGCTGTGGCAGCGCTGGTGCCCGCCCGACGAGCACAATCGCATCGCACTGGCATGCCGGGCCCTGCTGGTGCGCGAGGACGACGGCCGCGTGGTGTTGCTCGAGACCGGCATCGGCAGCTTCTTCCCGCCCAAGCTACGGGAGCGCTACGGGGTGCAGGAGGCCGAGCACGTGCTGCTGGCCCAGCTCGGTGCGCTCGGGATCCAACCGACCGACGTCGACGTGATCGTGCTGTCGCACCTGCACTTCGACCACGCGGGGGGCCTGCTGCAGCCATGGCAAGAGGGGGCCGCGCCGGCGCTGGCGTTTCCCCGGGCGCGCTACGTGGTGGGAGCGCAGGCGTGGGCGCGCGCCAAGGCTCCCCACGCGCGCGACCGAGCGTCGTTCATACCCGAGCTGCAGGATCTGCTCGAGGGCACGGGGCGGCTGGAGATCGTGGAGGGCACGAGCTCGAGCACGCTCGGCCAGGGCTACTCGTTCTCGCTGTCGCACGGGCACACCCCCGGCCTGCTGCTCACGCGGGTCGAGACCCCACGCGGGCCCATCACCTTCATGGGCGACCTGGTGCCTGGGGTACCGTGGGTGCACCTGCCGATCACGATGGGCTACGATCGCCACCCCGAGCTGCTCATCGAAGAGAAGCAGGCGCTGCTCGACCGGATCCACGCCGAGGACGGCTGGATGTTCTTCACGCACGACGCCGCGGTGGCGGCCGCCAAGGTGAGCGTGGACGAGCACGGGCGCTATGGCGCCGCGGGGTCGATCGACGAGCTCCGCTGGGACTAGGGCCCCGCAGCGCCGCCCGGTGACGCCGAAACCGGCCGGCTTGAAAAGCGTGCCCTGCACCCGTATGCAAGCGCGGGTGACGATCGAGGTCGAAGCGGCGGCCGAGCGGCTGCGGGGGGTCATCGAGCGGGCATGCACGGGGCTGGTGCAGCGCGAGGTGGCGGTGCAGTTGGTGGTGCTGGCCGCGGTGGCGCGCGAGCACGTGTTGCTGGTGGGGCCGCCCGGCACGGCCAAGAGCGAGGCGGTGCGCCGCGTGGCCACGGGGCTCGGGGGGCGCTACTTCGAGTATCTGGTGGGGCGGTTCACCGAGCCGGCGGAGATCTTCGGCCCCGTCGATCTGCAGCGGCTGCGCGAGGGCGTGGTGGAGACGCGCACCAGCGGGATGCTGCCCGAGGCCGACATCGCGTTCCTCGACGAGGTGTTCCTGGGCTCGACCGCGATCCTCAACACGCTCCTGGGCCTGCTCAACGAGCGGGTGTTCCGCCGCGGGCACACCACGATCGCGTGTCCGTTGCGGGTGTGCGTGGGGGCGTCCAACGGCCTGCCCAAGGAGCCTCAATTGGCGGCGTTCTCCGACCGCTTCTTGCTGCACCTGTTCCTCGAGCCGGTCGGCGACCCGTACCTCGAGACGCTGCTCGACGCCGGCTGGACGCTCGCCAGCCAGGCGCGCGGCGGTGAGTCGACTTCCGATGACGACGCGCTGGCCTCGCTCGATGCGCTGAGCGAGGCCGCGACCCGGGCCGAGGTGGCGACGATCCGACCGCACCTGGCCGAGGCGGTCCGGGTGCTGCGAGGCGCGGGCATCGAGCTGAGCGACCGTCGCGTGGTCAAGCTCCAGCGGCTGGTGGCCGCGGCGGCCGTGCTCGACGGGCGCACCAGGGCCGACGGGCGCGACCTGTGGCCGGTGGTGTTCGCGATCCCCGAGCCGGCCGACCAGGACCGCGCTCGTGACCTGCTGCGGGCAACGCTGGAGACCAGCCGCAACGTCACGCTAGGCTCGGCGGCCGAGAACGCCTCGCTGGGGCCCTTGGCGCGGGCCCAACGGCTCGAGCGCACGGCCGAAGAGCTGCTGGGGATGGAGCTGTCCGATGATCCCACCGCGCGACGGCGCTGGCGGCTGCGGCTCGAGGGGGTGGCGCGGGAGCTCGACGCCGGCTTTCCCCCCGAGGATCGACCCGAGTCGCTCACGGCGGTTCGCGCTCGGCTGGTGGCCAAGCTCGAGGAGACCGCACCTTGAAGCTGGCGATCCCCGGGCTGCAGCGCCGCCCGGTCGTGGGCGAGCTGCGGATCGACGGCGTGGCCGCGCTCGGACCCGCGGTGCGTCGCCTGCTGGCGCGTCTGCTGCTCGATGACGACGAGGAGCTCGCCCGCTTGACCGGAGTGGCCTCACCCAAGGGTGCTCTGCCCGAGGTGGCCGTGGTGCTGGGGCCCACCGATGCGCTGCCATGGCTCGAGGAGGCGATCCACCTGGGGCGGCTGCCGGACGAGCCTGCCTTGCTGCTGCCCACGGGGGTGTGCCCGCCGCTGCCGGGCGCGGTGCTGCTGCGTGCGCTGCGGGCCCACGCGCCGCGGGCCCGTCCTCCGCTGGTGCTGTTGCCGAGCACCCAGCACGTGATCTCGCTGGCCGAGGCTCGCCCGCTGCTGCGCGAGCACCTGCGTAAGCGGATGGAGGCGCGCGCATGACGGCGATCGAGCTGCCCCGCGCGCTGCGGCCGTGGACCGAGCCGCTGACGATGCTCGACCCGGTGGTCCACGACGGTCTGGGCCGCTGGCTCCACCCGCTGCGCAGTCTGTTGGGGCCGCTGGCGGTGCCGCGCTCGGCCAGCGAGGGCGAGCCCGATGGCTACGCGGGGCTGCATCGCCGCGGTTCCTATGAGCGGCTGCTGCTGAGCGAGTGGGCGGTGGCACTCGAGGCGCCCGAGGAGTTCCTGCGACGCGCCACCGCTGGCGAGCACGTGTTCATCGCGCCTGCATTCCACGAGCCCCAGGCCGCGAGCGCCAGCGTTGCGCTGCTCGACGCCGGACCGCGCCAGCTCGGCGCTCCGCGGCTGCTCCACCTGGCGCTCCTGGTGGTGCTGCGGCAGCGAGCCCAGGATGGTGGCGCGAGCTTTCGCTTCGGAGTGCTGCAGGATCCCGAGGAGCCGCCGCGCGAGCTGACGCCGCCCGCGATCACCGAGTGGATGGCCCACGGCACCTGGCAGCCCACCGTGACCCGTGCGTCGGCGTGGGAGGCTCGCCTGGCCGAGCTGGCCGCGCCCGATGTCTGGCTGGTGGGCGCCGCCGACCTGCTGCCGCTGGCGCAGCGGACGGGGGCGGGACTGCTGGAGATCGAAGAGGTCACCCACGATGGTGCGCCCGCGCTGCGCCTGCGCGCGCACCATCGCCAGCGCGGCAGCCGGGCGATCATCCTGCCCCTGCCGCCCCCCGACGCGGGCGTGCGGATCCTTCGCTCGCCGCTGGCCCCCCCTCCGCCGGTGCCTCGCCCCGACCGCGGCCACGATGCCCCGCCGTGCACCGATCGGCTCGGGCAGCTCTCGTGCGACGGCCGCCGCTGGGTGCTGCCCCATCGCGATGGAAGCGCGGGCGCCCTGCACGTGCCCAACACCACCCGGGAGCAGCCGGGGCGCACCAAGCTCATCATGGCCGACCACGACCTCGTGCTGCTGGCCGTCGACATCAAGGGCAAGCGACCGATCGCGGTGGCGGTCTCCGACGAGGGCGAGGTGGTGCTGCGCGGCAGCGGCCTGGCCCTGGGCGAGGGACCGCCGTCGTCGATCTCGACCGAGCAGCACACGGGCCTGCTGCTGCCCGTCACGTTCCAGCGCCCCAGCAGAGGACTGGAGCTGCTCACCATGTTCGTCGTCACCGCGACCGCGCTGGTGTTCGATGCCTGGATCCTCGACGCGCACGACCAGCTATGGGAGCTGCGGATCGAGCTCCAGGACTCGAGCCATCGGATCATCCGCCGCACCCTCGACGTGCGCGACCGCGGGTGCCGATCGCTGTGGCGGCTCGACGCCGACACGGTGGCCTGGCTCTCCGACAGCCAGCAGCGCATGCTGAGCTCACCCCGGCTGTTCGGCAACGACCACGTGCTGGCCGCCGAGGAGCGAGCGCAGTGCGTGATCAGCCCCATGCCGATCCGCAAGCACCGAGCGCTGCGCTTCGCCGTCCCCCACGGCAATGCGCTGCGCGTCCATGACTTCGATGCCAACGGTCAAACCACCCAGGATCTCGTGCTGCCGCCCGGTCGAGCGTTCGGCTTGCGTGCGATCCCCACGGGTGCACCTTCGACCACCCCGGTGGCCCTCTACGTGAGCCCCGACTGGCGCGGCGTGTGCACCCAGCAGCGCAGCAGCGGCGACCACCTGCTGTTCACCACCTCGTCGCGGATCCAGCAGATCCGCTACGAGCCCGCGTGCGACAAGATCGTGTGGCGGACCGAGCACGGGGAGCTGGGGATCTACGATCCCTTCCGTCGCCAGATGCTGCGGCGGATCTCCCCGCAGGGCATCACGGAGGACGAGCCATGAGCGCACTGCTGCCCCGCGTGCTGCTCCACCGGGGGCGGATCCAGGCCGGCGGCCTGTGGCTCGACCGTACCCTGCTCGGTGAGCGGCAGGCCCGGGCTCGCGTGCTCGAGCACCTCCACGGCACGCGGGCGGTGCTCGACGTGGGCGGCGGCTATCTGCTGCTGTTCACGACGCCACGCTGGCTCGACGCCGATTGTTGCCCGGGCACCCCGGTGATCGAGCACGACGGTCGCTGGCTCGCGGCGCCGCTTCGCCCCGACGAGCACGCGCGGGTCGATGCGCCGCCCGGCAGCCTGGTGCGCGTCCACGGCGGTCGGCTCGAGGCGCTGCCGCTGCAGAGCGCGCCGCCCGTAGACGTGGCGCCGTGGCTCGAGCTCTCGAACTTCTGCGTGCTCGAGGTGGAGCCGCTCGGCGAGCGCCCTCGTGCAGCCGCCCCCACCCTCGCCGCGGGCACGATGGTCGACGCGAGCGTCCGCTCGCTGCTCGGTGAGCGCCTGCCTCCACCCGACCCGCAGCGCGACGAGATCCTCGCGGCCCTGGCCGACCCCGAGCAGGCGACACGAGCGAGGGGCACCCCTCGCGGAGGCTTGCTGGGCGCGCTGGAGGGCTGGTGGTCCGCGCTGGTGGGCAAGCCGGCCTCGGCCCTCCCCCAGGCCGGGCCCATCATCGGCGGCACGGGGCGCACGCACGGCGAGAGCTCCTCCACCGCATCGCCCGCCGACCCGCCGCGCCCGGGCTGGCTGCGCAAGTGGATGTCCAAGCTGGTCGCGAATAGCCAGCTCGCCCAGGTGATCGGTCGTCGACAGGCGATGTACCTCGAGCAAACCATGCAGATGTTCGAGGGCAAGGACTGGGACGAGGCGCTGCGCCGGGCGATCCCATTCTCGTCGCTGCCCGGCGCACCCGCTCCCCCCAAGCTGTCGGTACCCACGCCGCGGGCCCAGCTCGAGCTCCGGGCCGAGCGCTCGCCGGGGGCCAAGACCTCGATGACCCTGGGCGACGATCTCTACGAGCGCTTCAAGACGCTCTACCGCCAGGCCGCGCGCGAGCTCGAGGCGCAAGATCGCATCGAGGAGGCCGCCTACGTGTTGTTCGAGCTGCTCGGCGACGATGCCGAGGGCGTGGCCATGCTCGAGCGTCACGAGCGCTATGACCTGGCCGCGCGCATGGCCGAGGGCCGCGGCATGACGCCGGGGTTGGTGATCCGCCTGTGGTTCCTCGCCGGCGAGCCCGCCAAGGCGATCCTGGTGGCGCGCCGCACCGGAGCCTTCGCCGATGCGATCGAGCGACTCCAGCGCAATCACCCCGCGCTCGCCGATCGCCTGCGCCTGTCGTGGGCCGATCGCCTCGCCAGCGCGGGTGACTACGCGGCGGCCGTCGACGCGGTGTGGCCGGTAGAGTCGGCGCGTAGCCTGGCGCGGGCGTGGATCGACCTCGCGATCGCCTTCGGTGGCCCGGTCGCGTGCCGCCTGCTCCCGCGCAAGCTCGCGACGTGGCCCGACGATCCCATCGCGACCTCCGAGGTGAGCACCGCCGTGGGCGAGCTGCTCGACGACGATGCCCCCGAGGCCCTGCCGCTGCGGCAGGCGCTGGGCGATGCATGGCTCGACCACCGCGCGGCCACCCCGGTGTGGACCGAGCTCGGGCGCACGCTCGCCCGTCGCCTGATGCTCGATGCCAGCGTCACCGACCAGTCCAGGTCACCGATGCGTCTGCTCGAGCAGCTCGGCGATCGCCTGCTCCACGTCGACGCGACGCGAGCCCGTGCGACCCCCAAGCCCCCGACTCCCACCCCGCGCACGCCGATCTTCGAGGCGCACGAGCGCGGCCTGACCCCCGTGCACGACGCGGTGCTCCTGCCCAACGGTCGCCTGCTGCTGGCGCTGGGCGACGCGGGCATGCGGTTGTGCGATGCCCGCGGCCGAACCCTGCGAGCCTACGAGCACCCCGCATCGCGCCTGGTGCTCGCCGACAACGGCACCCGCGCGCTGGGGCTGATCCAGCGCGGCGAGACGTGGACGCTGCGGCGCATCGAGCTCTGCTCGGGTCGCGCCGAGGTGTGGTGCGACGCTCGCATCCTCCATCCCGCGAGCAGCTACGACGGCGCCGCGTGGTTCGTCGCCGATCACCAGGGCATGGCGGTCATCCTCGTCGACACCCAGGCCCCGGGCCTCGACGCGCTGTGGCGCGTGTCGCTCCCGAGCGGCACGACCATCGTGGCCCTGGAGCGCTCGTCCTCCCACATGGGCCTGGTGACGCACCACGCCGCCCCGGGCGCGATGCTCTTCGAGATCTGGACCTACGAGCTGACCACCAACGGTC
Organism: Paraliomyxa miuraensis; assembly: GCF_026337845.1. GTDB lineage: Bacteria > Myxococcota_A > Polyangia > Nannocystales > Nannocystaceae > Paraliomyxa > Paraliomyxa miuraensis. Next base: position 214,724 of record NZ_JAOVZF010000161.1, read on the forward strand.
CGGTGCTCCGCCAACGTCGCGATGTGGAGATCCCCATGACCACCCGCGCGCTCGCCCTCGCAAGCGACCCGCCCCGGTGCTCGCTCGCCCCCAGCGGTCCCATGGTCGCCGAGCTCTCTCTCGGTCCCAAGGACCCCATGCGGCGCGTCGTCGCCTCGGGACCCAGCGGCACGATCGTCGAGGCACGGCTGTCTCGCGTCCACGCCCTGCACGCACGCGCCACCCACGTCGACTACATCGAGGCCCGCAACGAGGGCCTGGTGCTCCATCGCCTCGACTACGCCTCGATGGTCCCGCCCGCCACGCCGATCCTCGAGCTGCGCGGTAGCCATGACGCCCACCTCCACGCGCTATCGAGCGACGAGCTGCTCGTGATCGACGACCTCGGTCGCGTGATCCGGCTCGACGCGCAGGGCCGCGTGACGAGCTGGTGGCTGGTGTGATCTCGGCGCGCGAACGTGGCGCCCAGGTGGGACACTGCGCAATCTCGCGATCCACGGGAGCCTCGTGCTCGCCTCCGCGCCCCGCTGGCGCGCTTCTGGACCGCGTTCGGGCACTCCTTGCCGACAGCGGGCGTCGGCAGAACCGCGATTCGATGATGATCGCGAGCCGCCAACGTGCCACCATGACGCCCCCGGGGTTTGGTCTCGGGGATTCGGGTCACCATGTCCGTGCTGTCGTCCCTCGTTCTCGCGACGCTTCCCCTCGTGCCGAGCCACGCGCCGCTGGCCTCCTTGCCGCTCGCCCTCGCTGCTGGCCCCACGCCCACCGAGGCCGCCGCCACCGAAGAGGAAGAAGAGGAGGAGCAAGAGGAGAAGGAGCTGCGACGCACCAAGGGCCTGGTGATGCGGGGCTTCGCCAAGGTCGGCACGGCCACCTTGCCCGGCATCGGCATCGGCGGCGGCCTGAGCGTGGGGTACCTGCGCAATCGCTTCCGCGTCGACCTCATGGGCTCGGGTCGCCTCAACCGCAGCGCGTGGTATCCCCACGGCGAGGTCGGCGGTGACTTCGCGCTGTGGCGCGCCGGCCTGCGAGCGTGTGCCGTGTTCGGCTCGGGTCGCATCTCCACGCCGCTGTGTGGCGGAGCCGACACCGGCATGGTCACCGCGTCGGGCGTGGGCGTCGCCTCGGCTCGTACCGAGCGTCAGCCGTGGGCGTCGGCCTTCGCCGACATCGATCTGGCCTGGCACGTGCTGCCGCAGGTCGCGTTGATCACCACCAGCCGCTGGCTGGTTCCCCTGGCGCGCCGAAACTTCTACGTGGGCGATCGCGGCACGCTGGTCACCACGCCTCCGTTCGGCGTGGAGATCGGCCTCGGGCTCGAGCTCGTGCTGCCGTAGCCTGCACCTGTCATCATCGCGCGGCGCGAAACCGATCGCGTCGCGGCTCGAATTCCTACCGGTCGCTCGAAGACGAGGGTCGTGCACATGAAGCGCAGCGTGATCGTAGCCGTGGGGTTGCTCGTGTTCGGGGGAGTCGTGCCTGCGTGCGGCCTCGAGGACGTGTGCATCGGCGAGTGCGAGGGCCCGGGGCAAGACACCGACGCCACCGAGAGCGCGGCATCGCAGGGCACCAACTCCGGGCCCACCGATGGATCACCCAGCACGGGCGGCACCGATCCCACCCAGGGCGATCCCACCGAGAGCGGGCCGACCGCATCCGCGGGCACCGTCAGCGACTCCGCCGGCACCGCCAGCGACTCCGCCGAGGGCACCATGGACGGAGGCTCGGCCACCATGGGCTCGGCCACCATGGGCTCGGCCACCATGGGCTCGGCCACCATGGGCTCGGCCACCGACACGGACTCGGGCACCATGGGCTCGGGCACCGACATGGGCTCGGGCACCATGACCGACACCGACGCGGGCACGGCAGGAACCACCGACGGTGACACCGGCGCCTGATCGCCCGCGAGCCCTCAAAGGCCCATCTGCTTGGCGATGATCACCTTCATGATCTCGCTGGTCCCCGCGTAGATCCGCTGCACGCGAGCGTCCATGAAGGCCCGAGTGACCGGGTACTCGAGCATGTAGCCGTAGCCCCCGAACATCTGCAGGCAGGTGTCGACCACGCGGCCGAGCATCTCCGTCTGCCACAGCTTGGCCATCGAGCACTCCTTGACCAGGTACTGCCCGCTCATGTGCTCGGTGACGAGCCGATCGATGAACGCCTGCCCCACCTCCACCTCGGTGGCGCACTCGGCCAGCTTGAAGCTGGTGTTCTGGAACTTGGTCAGCGGTCGCCCGAATGCGTGGCGCTCCTTGGTGTAGGCGATCGTGTCGGCGAGCACCTGCTGGGCCGCCGCCTGGGCCGTCACCGCCACCGCCAGGCGCTCCTGCTGGAGCTTCTGCATGAGCATGAGGAAGCCGGTCCCCTCGGCCCCCAGCAGGTGGTCGGCGGGGATGCGGCAGTCCTCGAAGAACAGCTCGGCCGTGTCCTGCGACGCCATGCCCATCTTGGCCAGCTTGCGCCCCTTGACGAAGCCCGGGGTGCCGGCCGGGACCAGGAACAGCGAGAGCGCCTGGTGGGGATCGGTGCCCTCCCCGCCCGTCCGCGCCGCCACGATGCACAGGTCGCAGAGGATCGCATTGGAGATGAAGGTCTTGGTGCCGTCGAGCACCCACTGGTCGCCGTCGCGGCGCGCGGTGGTCGAGATCGCCGCGAGGTCGGAGCCCGTGCCCGGCTCGGTCATCGCCACGGCGGTGACCACCTCGCCGCTCGCACACGCGGGCAGCCAGCGCTCCTTCTGCGCCTTGGAGCCGTAGGCCTGGATGTAGGGCACCACGATGTCCGAGTGCAGCGGCATGGCAAAGCCCGACTCGTAGATCCGGGCCAGCTCCTCGATCACCACCACCGAGTGCAGGAAGTCTCCGCCCGCTCCGCCGTACTCCTCGGGCATCCACGGACACAGAAGACCCGCCTCGCCGGCCTTGCGCCACGCCTCGCGATCGACCGATCCGGCCTCGTTCCAGGCGTGCTGATGGGGCACCACCTCGCGCTCCAGGAAGCGACGCACGGCATCGCGGAACAGGTCGTGCTCTTCGGAGAAGATTGCGCGCTGCATGGGCGGGGCGTAGCGTAGCAGGGTGGAGCGGTCTTCGTACGAGTCGTGGTTCCCGCAGCTGTTTGGCTTTCGGGAGGGATCCTACGAGGACACGCGCGGGCAATTCGTGGTGGAGGGCACCACGCTGCGCTCGCTGGCCAACGGTCGCACGTTCGAGATCGGGACGTTCGCCACCCCCACCCTCGCATCGCTGCGCGAGCGCTCCCCCGAGGCTCTTCGCGGGCGGCTCGAGGTCGAGCACGAGGCGATCGGCGACGTGCTCGAGCTGCACGCGCTCCCGGCCAACCGCGGCGCGCTGTTCCAGGTGGCCTCGCAATTCAACTGTCTCGAGTTCGCCGATCCGCGCCAGGTGCCCGAGGACGGGATCACCGACTACTCGACCGACCCCACCCAGGGCCCGGCGTGCTCGCTGGCCGCGGCGGCGGCCACCGTGTATCGCAACTACTTTTGTGCGTTTGCGGCGCCCGCCGGGGGGAAGGTCGGCGGCGAGGGCCAGACTCGCGAGCGACAGATCGACAACCTCGACCAGCTCGCGGCCATGCTCGGTGGCCCCGCCGAGTACTTCGAGGTCGTCAACGGCTACACGTGGTCGGACGAGACGCGCCTGCGACGGCTTCGCGAGCGGATGACCGCTCACGACCGCGACCGGCTGTTGGGCGCGGTGAAGATCGGCCTACAGACGGGCGTGGGCGTGACCTTCGCGCGACGCTTCGCAGAGCCGCCGCAGCCCACGACCGTCTCGCAGGCGTTCTGCTCGGCGCTCTCGTGCGGCTACACCCGGGTGGGACTCGACCACTGGGAGCCGCTGGCCACGCTGGTCCTCGATGCCGCCTACGAGGCCACGCTGTGGGCGGCCGCGCTGCATGCCCGCGGCGAGGATGGACGGCCACCGCGGGTGTGGCTCACGTTCCTGGGCGGCGGGGCCTTCGGCAATCGCAAGCAGTGGATCGCCCGCGCCATCGGCCGCGCGCTGGCCCGGCTCGACGGAGTGGCACTCGACGTCCGCATTGCGCACTACCGCCGGTTCGACGAGGGGATGGCGGCGGAGATCGATCGCGCCCGCCAAGGCGCTCTGCGAGCGGGCTAGCACCTCGGCATACGAGCCCGCCCCTCCGCGCCTGCCGACGGGAGCGCCGTTCGGCCTGGACCGCTCTCCCCGCGCCGGGCGAGCTGCTACCATCGTTGGTCGATGTTCGCTCCCAAGCGCTCGCCGTGGTCGCTTCCCTGGTTGGCGGGCTCCCTCGTGCTCGCGTGCGGTGGTGATCCCCCGGAACGCCCGCCCGAGCTGGTCGGCCCCCGCAACCTCGTGCCGGTCGAGGCCTCCGCCACGCCGCGGGTCGTTCGCGAGTCCGTGTACGTGCCGATCTACTCGAGCCTGTACGTCTCCGACAACGTGGCTCCGGTCTCGCTGGCCGCCACCCTGAGCCTGCGCAACACCAGCGAGGACCTCCCGGTCTACATCGACGCGGTCGAGTACTACGACAGCGATGGCAAGCTGCTGCAGGACATGCTGCCCGCGCCGTCGCGGCTCGGCCCCATGATGACGGCCGAGTTCTTCATCTCGCGGTTCGACCGCAGCGGCGGCAGCGGGGCCAACTTCTTGGTGCGATGGAGCGCCGACGAGCCGGGCCATGGCCTGCTGGTCGAGGCGGTGCAGCAGGGGCGCGACGGCAACGCCGGGATCTCGTTCGTGACCCAGGGCAAGCTCATCAAGCCCAAGTGACCGCCTCGCGAGCGCCTCGCGAGCACGTTCGGGTGGCCCCCGAGTGCCCTCAGCTGCGGCGGCGCGGCGGCGGCGTGCCACCGAGCCACGCGTCTTGCGGGATCCGTGCCTCGAGCTCGTGCTCGGGCAGCCGCGACAGGTCGCGCCCATCCTCGACCACCACCAGCGCCCGGGTCTGCGCGTCGATGGCCCGACGCAGGCGGCCCAGGAACTCGGGCGCAGCCACCAGCACGATCGCATCCACGCGGTTGGCGATGCGGCCGCGCTGTAGCACCTCGGCGACCTCGCGCGCGAGCAGATCGTGCTGGTGCTCGCTGGGGTCGGTGGACGCGGCCATGCTGTGCACCTTGTGCCCCACGCGCTCGTGCGACGTGCCCGCTCGATCCGCCCAGCGCTCGTGGTCGCGCAGGCGATTGACGGTCAGCTCGTAGGGCAGCACGGGGCGCAGCCCTGGAGCGTGGCGGTAGGTCTCGAACACTCGAGCACGAGCCCCGTTGGCCACGACCACCCAGCGTCCGGTGGCCGCCTCGTTGGGCGGAAGGAAGTCGGTCTCCATGCCAGGAGCCTTCGCCGTGAGCCGGCCGCGTCGCCGCGCAATCGTTGCGCCCGCACGAAAGAAGCGGCCGGCCGGCTCGTGCAGCGTGGTGGATCGGCCACCAACGGCTCACGCCGGCAATGCGATCGGCGGCTTGTCCTTGTTGCGGGGGTCGTTCTTCGGACGCGGCCGGTAGAGCACGATCACCCGACCGATCACCTGCGTGAGATCGGCCTGCACCGCCTCGGCCAGCTCGCGCGCGGCGTCTCTGCGCCCGCCTTCGAAGCTCTGCTGCAGCTTCACCTTGATGAGCTCGTGCTCGGCCAGCGCCTCGACGGTCGCCGCCACGATGCCCTCGGTGATCCCATCGCCGCCCACCTGCACCACGGGGCGCAGGCCGTGGGCCAGAGAGCGGAGGTGAGCGCGAGCGCGAGTGCTGATGGTGGGCGCGGACATGAGAGCCGGCAACCCTGCCCGCTTCGCCGGCCGCATGCAAGCCCGGCCGCGGCGAGGGCTACACCCCCACGCCCCGCAACAGGGGCAGCAGGACCCGCGTGAGCAAGCCCGCCAGCGGCGGCAGGCCCAGGCAAGCCAGGAACCGCAGCGTGGCCAGCCGCCACCCGATGAGGCCCACCTCCATGGGAATGCGGATCGCCGACAGCGTGGCCAGCGACACCAGGTAGGTGACCAGCACGGAGGGCCCCACGCCCACCCGGTGAAGACCCGCCACGATCGGTAGACCCACCAGGCTGCCCCCGGGCGTAAGGAAGCCCGCGCCCCACGCGATGGCGATCCCGCGAAACCCCGACGCATCGCTGAGCCAGCGCTCCACCAGCTCCTTGGACAGCAGCACCTCGGTGCAGCCCACCACCAGCATCGCGAGCACGAGCACCGGGCCGAACTGTCCGGCCTGCGTCCAGCTGGCGCGCGCGGCCTCGGGCAGCTGACCGCGCCACGCCACGATCCCGACCAGGACGACCAGGAACGCGGCCATGACGATGAGCGCCCCCCTCATGCGCGCACCTCCTCCGGCGAGGCGTCCGCGGCGGGCACCTCGTCGAGCAGGATCACGCGTCCGCGGTCACCATCCACGCGCACCCGCTGCCCGCTGCGGATCCGCGTGGTCGCCCCGTCGACCCCGACCACGGCGGGCAGGCCGTACTCGCGAGCCACCACCGAGCCATGGGTCATCAGCCCGCCGACCTCCATCACCAGGCCGCCCGCATGCACGAACAGCGGAGTCCAGCCCGGATCGGTGAACGGCGCCACCAGGATCTCGCCCGCCTCGAGCACCTGCCGCGTGGGGTCGAGCACCACGCGGGCCACCCCTTCGACCACCCCGGCCGAGGCCGCGTGACCGGCCAGCTCACCCGGCGGCAGCGGGCCCGTGTCGTCGGGCAGCACGGGCTGCTCGCCTTCGCTGGTGATCACCCGTGGAGGCACCAGCCGAGCGTGGCGCTCGAACTCATGGCGACGCCGGGCCACCTCGCGGCGCAGGGCATCCACGTCGAGCGCATCGTCCTCGACCGCGGCCTCGAGCTCGTCGAAGTCGAGCATGAAGCCGTCGTCCACGCGCTCGAGCCGACCGCGCTCCACCGCCATGCCCGCAGCCTCCACGATCGCCTTGCGCGTGTGCATGAACATCATCGTCGCCACGTACTTGGCGTGCTCGCGCAGGCCCAGGTAGGCGCGAACCCGTCGCACGAGCGCCAGCGCCAGCGGCCGCCGCAGCCAGCCCAGCAGCCCGCCACCCGCCGCCCTCGCGATCTCGGCCTGGGCCGCTTCGGCCTCGCGAATCGCGGCCTCGTGCCGCCGCCGATGCGACCCGGGCTCGTCGCCGAGGATCCCCACCAAGCTGGTGACCAGGCTCGAGGAATCATCGGCCCAGCGCGGCGTGGTCACGTCGATCTCCCCGGGGCCACGATGACCGTAGCGCGCCATGAAGCGCTCCCAGTCGGCGAAGAACGCCTCGGTACCCGGCAGCTCGCGCGCCCGTGCGATGGCCTGCGACGGCGGGGCGCTCCGCAGGCACTCGACCAGCTCCGGGACCTGCCGCGCCCGATCGGCGAGGTCTCCCAGCTCGAGATCCATGTCGGTGGTCACGTTGCCCGGCAACCCCCGCGACAGCGCGCGCACGGTGGCGTCGGAGACCCGACCCCGCACCAGTCGCCGCAGCAGACCCCAGCAGAGCATGCCGCCGATGATGAGCGGCATCTGCATGGGCACCATCGGTCCCTGGAAGAAGCCCTCGAGCGTACGCACCGCCTCTCGCAGGCGCGGGCCCCCAGCCGGTGCCTTGGCGAAGCGCTCGGCGAACTCGCGGCGCATCTGCTCGACCAGCGCCTCGAACTCCTCGCGTGCCCGCTCGGGGCGTGCCCACACCAGCCGCCGCAGGAGGCTCGGCACCACCCGTCGGCCGAACCACCGCAGGGTCGCGGGGCGGGCCGCCAGGTGCGATCGCCCGTCGGCGAACCCCGGACGATCGCGCACCGCCATCAAGCGCCGCGCGATCCCGGGGTCGATGTTCATGAGCGCGACCGGCAGGATCCTCGAGATCGGCCAGCGCAGCAGCGCCGGCGTCATGTCGAAGTAGATCCGACCACCCGCCGACGCCGGCAACGACGAGCGCTCGTGCGGCCCGGATTTCCCGAACGGGATCAGCCAGCGAACCAAGTCGTGCGCCATCGGCCGCATGGGGGCGGTGTTGACCTGCACGTGGCCGAAGCTCATGTAGACCCGCAGGTCGCCCTCGGGCGGCGCGGGAGCGGGGAGCGGGAACAGCGAGGTGATGGCCCGCGCCTGCACCAGGAACAGCTCGTCGCCCTCGATGCACCACTCGAGGTCCTGCGGGCATCCCTGGAGCTGCTCGACGCGCAGGGCCAGCTCGAGCAGCGCGGCCAGCTCGGTGTCGCTCAGGCAGCGACGGGCTCGGTCCTGCGGCGGCACGGGACGGGTCTGCGTGCCACCTTCGGGAAGCGGCACGATCGCCTCGGCCTTGGCCCCCACCCTGGCCTCGAGCACCGCGCCCGGGGGCATGGTGAGCGGCCCGCCGTGCGCATTGGCGGTGCCGAACCGCTTCTTGTCGAGGCGATAGAGATCGGCGTCGACCAACCCCGACACCAGCGCCTCACCCAGGCCGTAGCTGGCGTCGATCGAGCACACCCCACGGTGGCCGGTGACCGGATCGGCGGTGAACAGGATGCCCGAGACGTCGGGCGCCACCATGCGCTGCACCACCACCGCCAGGCGAGCCGCCCGCGAGGGGAACCCGTGCTGGCGGCGGTAGAGCACGGCCCGATCGGTGAACAGCGAGGCCCAGCAATCGCGCATGCGCTCCACGATCGCCTCGCCGCCGCGGATCTGCAGGTAGGTGTCTTGCTGGCCCGCGAACGAGGCCTGCGGCAGATCCTCGAGGGTCGCGCTCGAGCGCACCGCGTAGGCGTGCTCGGACCCCGCCCGCTGCCATGCAAGCTGCACCGCGTCGCGGACCTCGGTCGGCACGGGCAGCCCGCGCAAGTGCGTCCGCAGGCGCCCGGCGTGCTCGCGCACGCCCTGCACGTCGTCGGGGTCGAGGCGCTCGAGTGCATCGAGCAGCCCCGAGAGCCCGGGATCCTGGGCCATGAAGCGGTCGAACGCCGCCGTGGTCGCGCAAAAGCCCGAAGGCACCGGCAGCCCGGCCGCCGCCAGGATGCCCAGGTTGACGCCCTTGCCGCCCACGCGGGGCAGATCGTCCGCACCGATCTCCGCCAAGTCGACGACCAGCTCGACGTCGTACTCGTTCGTGCTCATCCTCGTGCTCCCTTCAGCCACATCGACACCAGAGTCGCGGCTCGCTCGTCGAGCGCCACCTCGTCGTCGGACGGAAGCCGCAGCCGCGCGGCGAGGCGACGGCTTCCGCCCGCCAGCATCCGCGGGGCGAGCAGCGAGGTGGTGATCGCTCCGCCGAGCAACGTGGCCGCCAACAGCCACGGATCGGCCGGCACCAGCGCGCCGCGCTCGATCTGCGCCTCGAGATAGCCCACCAGCCGCGACAGCGTGCTGCGCCCGCCCTTGCGCAGGCGCTCGAGCTCGACCGCGTCGGGCCCCTCACCCAGCAGGCCAATGCGCGCCAGCCCGGGGTGCTGCACCGCAAAGCGCAGCACCGCGCCGACGAACGCCGTCAGTGCCACCTCGACCGGGGCCTCGAGATCCCGCAGCTGCTCCGCCGCCATCCGCCGCGGGCTGCGCTCGGCAAAGAACACCCGCAAGAGGCCCTCGCGATCACCAAAGCTGCGATACACGGTGGCCACCCCCACCCCCGCCGAGTCGGCCACCTGCTCGAGCGTAAAGCGCAGGCCGTGGGCGTCGATCAGCCCGCCAATGGCATCGAGGATCCGCTCGTGGGTGGGGTCACCCAGCTCCGCGCCCGGCTCGACCCCCTGCGCACGCAGCCGACCCGCCAGCGCCTCGCGGCTGGGCACGCGCCGGTACAAGGTCGCCCGCGACACCCCCGACGCCTCGGCGAGCTGGGCCATGGTGAACGTTGGTCCGTGCCGCTCGAGCAGCCGCTGGGCCGCCTCGAGGATGCGGGCATCGACCGCGTCACCCTCGATCTCGCCGGCTTGAGACATGAGATAGTTATGCATCTCGAGCGTATCAAGCGCAAGCAACCTTCGACGAATCGGCGCTCGACCGCTCGCTCGTGGCCGAGGGCCTCAGCCCCTCGACGCGTCGGCGTCCTCGCCCTCGGGTCCGCGAGGCTCCGTCGTCCCCGCCTCCCAGCGCAGCCACAACAGCCACTCGCGGTTGCCCGTGCGGCCCTCCACCTCGGACTCGCAGGCATCGACCACCCGCAGGCCCACCGCCTCGGCGCTGGCCCGTGCGCGCTCGAGCGCCTCGGCGCGATCCTCCTCGCGGCGCACGACCCCGCCCTTGCCCACTCGCCCCGGATCGAGCTCGAACTGCGGCTTGACCAGCACCACCGCGTCGGCGCTCGCGGCCAGGAAGCGCGGCAGGTGGGGCAGCACCTTGGCCGCCGCGATGAACGAGCAGTCCATCACCAGGAGCTCGACCGGCTCGCCGATCTCCTCGACCGCCAGGCGCCGGATGTTGCGGCGGTCGTGCACGATCACGCGGGGGTCCTGGGCCAGCGCCCAGGCGAGCTGCCCGTAGCCGACGTCGACCGCGTGCACGCGGGTGACCCCGGCCTGGAGCAGGCAATCGGTGAACCCGCCCGTCGACGCGCCCACGTCCATCGCCACGCGGCCCTCGACCAGCAGCGGTGCGCGACCGTCCGCCGGCGCCCCGAAGCGACGCAGCGCCCCCGCGAGCTTGAGACCTCCGCGCGAGACGTAGGGGTTGTCGTCGCCCCGCACGCGCAGCTCGGCATCGCAGGCAATCATGGCGCCGGGCTTGTCCACGCGTTGCTCGCCCACCACCACCTTGCCCGCCATGATCAGCGCCTGGGCGCGGGCCCGGCTGGGGGCGAGGCCGCGCTCGACCAGCAGGCGATCGACACGGTCGCGGCGGGGCTTCATGAGCGGCGGCGAGGCTAGCAGGTCGGATCGGCCCCGACCTGCACGACCGCGCCAGCGGATCTCGCGCGACCGTCCCGCTCGCCGCTATCCTCTGCCTGCATGCACGCCTGGCTCGTCCGCCTGACCCAGCCCGAAGATCCCATCCTGTGGACCTGGGTCGCGATCGCAGCGCTGCATGCCGTCGTGGGCATCCTGATGGGTATTCGCGCCCAGCGGCCGAGCACGTCCAGGCCCGACTAGCCGTCGCTGACCCGAGCCGACCGCGCGCGAGCGACCCCCTTGCACTGCCCCCAGCCTTCGGCTAGGTTTCCCGTCCTCTCGGGGCCGTAGCTCAGCTGGGAGAGCGGTGCGTTCGCAATGCACAGGTCAGGGGTTCGATCCCCCTCGGCTCCACTTCCCCCTCCTCCTCACTCCGGTGTTATCTTGCCTCCCGCCCTGGCGGTGAGGCCGCCAGGACCTCGGAGGCATGTACAAGCTCTTCAAGCGCTCTCACGTGCCGGGGATCTTCGAGATCCAGATGTCTGGTGCGTGCGACACGGGGATCGCTCGCGACCACAACGAGGATGCGATTGCGATCCAGGAGGACGACGGTCGCGGCTACATGCTCGCCATCGTCTGTGACGGCATGGGTGGTCACAGCGCGGGCGAGGTCGCCTCGGCCATCGCGGTCGGGGTGCTCAGCGACTTCATCGCGGCCGAGTTCAACGGCGACAAGACCCCCGACATGCTGCTGCGCGAGGGCTTCTCGATCGCCAACGGCCAGATCGACGAGCACGCGCAGGTCAACCCCAGCGCCCACGGCATGGGCTGCACCTGCGTGGCCGTGCTGGGCGTCCACAATCGCATGTGGGTGGCCCACGCCGGCGACAGCCGCCTCTACCGCGTGCGCGACGGGCAGATCGATCAGCTCACCGTCGATCACACCATGGTGCAGGAGCTGGTCGACCAGAACCTGCTGACCCCCGAGCAGGCCGCCACCCATCCCTACCGCGGTCGCATCAGCCGCTGCCTGGGTCACGGCCGGCACAAGAGCGACGCCGAGGTCAACGAGTTCGTGCTCGAGACCGGCGACAACCTCCTGCTGTGCAGCGATGGCCTGTGCGACGTGGTCCCGGCCGACGAGATGGCAGCCCTGGTCGGTCAGCGCGACGTGCGAGATGCCTCGCGCCGCTTGATCGAGGCCGCCAACAAGCACGGCGGGCCCGACAACATCTCGGCCATCATCCTGCGTCGCGTGGTCTGAGGCGAACCCCGTGCGGCGAGACGAGCCCCACGACCCCCGGATCCGCGGAGGTCTCTGCGATGGGCTCGGCGGTGGGCCCAGCGCCGAACGCCCCGTGATCGGTCAGCGCACCGTGGCCGGCCTGCCGCTCCACGACATCAGGTCCCTGTCCGAGCACGATCGCACATGGCTCCACCGCCGGCTCGTGCGGCTCCGGGTCGCCACGGCCGCGCTGGTGCTCGCGCTCGCGCTCGTCGTGGCGGTCGCGCTGTGGCTGCCGCTGCCGCCCGTGCTCGCGCTCGCCGTCCACGGCCGCCTGGGCGTGATCGCCCTGGCCCTGGGCTCCGCGGGCCTGCTCACCGCCATGCATGCCGGTGGCTGGTGGAGACGCCTGGCCGTGGGAGGCGTGGGCGCGCTGACGATCGCCCTCGGGCTCGCGTTGCCGCCGTGGCTCGTGGCGGAGCTGCTGGTGGCCACCACGGTGCTGGGCCTGAGCCACCTGGGCCTGGGCCTGGCCCGACGCGCCAGCGTGCTGGCTCGCGCTGGTCGCCTGCGGGCCGATCTCGCCGCGGGGCAGCTCGAGCGCTTCGAGGCCCCACCCCCTCGCGGTCCGCTCGAGGGCCTGCTCGCACGCCTGCACGGCGCGGGCTACATCGAGCCCAAGAGCGATGTGCTGCGGCTCGAGGTGCTGCCGCGCTCGGGCGTGATCGTGCGGGCCGGCGGGCAGCGGCTCGAGCGCTGGGAGCTGGCCCACGTGGCCCATGTGGCCCACGCCCAGCCCCATGCGCTGCGGGTACCGCTGCCGCGCGGCGTGGCCCCGACCACGCCCGATCCTCGCCTGTGCATGCGACGGCGCAGCCTCACCCCACAGGAGCGGGCCGAGCTCGAGCACCACATCGACCGCTTGCGGCGGCGCTGGTGGCCGGCCGCCTCGCTCACCGTGGTGGTGGCCGCGCTGGTGGCCTACGACCTGCGGGACTCCTCGTCGTCCGAGACGCTGCCCCTCGATGGCACCTCGATCGGATGGTTGGCCCTGCTGGTGCTGGCCTACGTGGGCTACGCCCGGCGCGTGGTCGCGGCCCGCAAGCTCGAGCACGACCGACGCCTGCGCTGGGTGGTCACCGTGCACCAGGACGCCGACCCCAGCCGCGATCCACCCTCGCTCGAGGTGCTGCCGGTGTCTCAGCTCGCGTGGACCGAGCAGGCCACGCCCGCGGGCTGGCGGTCGAGCTTGCTGTAGCCGGGCTCACCCACCCGAGGCAACGCCGGCTCGCATGCCGAGCACGCGCTCGGTCCACGACGGATGGAAGGGCGCCACGTAGTCGCTGTGCGGGCTCGAGAACCAGCGATGCCACTGGCCCGGTAGCTCGTGCGCGAAGCCGCTGGTCGGCTCACCGGCCGTCCAGGCCTCTTCGCCGGGACCGAGCGCCAGCGCCTCCCGGGCGACGAAGGCCCGCAGGGCGTCGTCGCCGCTCGCTTCCTTCTCGAGCACGGCCCGCATCGCCTCGGGGAAGCGCGCGAGCGCCTGCCGAGCCGGGCGCAGCGCCCCGCCGTAGCCGTACCATCCGTTGTCGCAGAGCTCGCGGAACAGCTTGGTTCGCTCCTTGGCGTCGATGTCCGCGTGCCCGAGACGAGCTGGCTTGCCGCTCTTCGAGATGCTGGCCTTGGGTACCCAGTCCGGGATCTTCGGGCCGCGTGCGACGAGGGGCGTGAGGTAGTAGAGCAGGTCGTCGCGCTCGTCCTTCTTCGTCTTGGGCGTCGGCGCGAGCTCGTTGGCGAGCGCGAGCACGCGCTCGAGATCCAGATCGACCACCATGCGGAGCAAGGTCTTGCGGACCGCCGGCTCGGTTCCTTCGACCAGATCGATCGCCCGAGCGTCACCGAGCGCGGCCACCAGCTGGAGCAGCGCGCCGTCGGGCCGCGCGCGCCGCTTCGGGCTCTGCATCGCCTCGACGATCGCGTCGAGTCGCTCCGCCCCCGGGCGAACGTAGGCCAGCATCGAGGCCGCCCATCGAGCGAGCTCCGTGTCATCCGTGTCGCGGTGGATCGTGCACAGCGTGTCGAGCCAGCGCTCGCGGATCGCCTTGCCCGCCCCCATGCGCTCGAGCGCCCGCAGGCCCTGGAAGAGGTTGAGCCGCGGGTTCGGCTCGACGGACTCGAGGTGGGCGATGATCGCATCCGCCACGTTCGGAACCCCCAGGAGCGCCCCGGCGGGCGTGGCCATCCAGCCGACCGGCGTGACCAGCTGCTCGAGCACCGCCTTCTTGGCCCCACCCGCCGCGGCGATCGGCAGCAGCGTGGTCGGGTTGTCCTTCGCCATGCGCCGCAGCCGGGCATCGAGCTTCGAATCGCGGGACTCGAGCGCGGCGATGGCCCCGATCACCGTGTAGAGCAGGCTCGGGTTCTGCTTCCAGTCCATCTTCTCGAGCAGCTTGGGCACCAGCTCGTGCAGGGCATCCGGCGCGACCCGGGCGAGCAGCTCGAGCGACGCCGGTGAGAACGAGCGGGGATCGACCAGGCTCTTGGCGCGCTCGGCCCAGGCCGGCTCGAGCTCGGCGCCGCGAACGAGCAGCCGTCCCGCCCCGAGCTCGAACTGTCGCGAGTCGCCCTCCTCGAGCAACAGCCGGGTGACCTCGGGATCGTCGGCCAGGACGGGCGCCCAGGCGATGCGCCGCTTGGTTGCGACGTCGGCGTCCTCCATCAGCGCGCGAAGGTGCACCGCGAGCGAAGCCAGGCGCACCGAAGCAAACGGCGGGTTGCTCTGCGCGCTCATCTCGCGCGCGATCCTCCGAAGCACCTCGGCGTCACCATCGTCCGGCGCGAGCGCGGCCTGGTCCTGCTTGGGCACGGCCGCGACCAGCAGATCGCGATGGCGGCGACCGCCACCCGCCTCGAGGTACGCCGCCACAAAGGCCCCGGCGTTCGGCAGCGACTCCACGCCCGCCCGGATGTGCCCCTCGTCGTCGTCGCGCCTTGCGTCCTCTACCCGCCGCAGCAGCGCCTGCGCGGCGTCCTGCACCTTCGGGCTCGGAGCGCGGCCGACGTGGCGAAACGTCGCGAGCGCCTCGGCACGAAAGTCGTCCGCCGGCTCGGCCGCCAGGCCCCGCAGCAGCATCGCCTCGGCGGCGGCCGGATCCGCGGCCGCGATCTTCGCGAGCGCTGCGCCCAGGATCCGGCGATGGGCATCGGCCTCCCCGCGCAGCCCCGGATGCCGCGACGGATCGCGTCGGATCGCATCGTTCCACAGCAACGTGGCCTCTGGGTCGATCGTCTCGCCCCGCTCCGCAGCCCGCCCGAGCGCAATCACGCCGGCCAGCGCGAGCCAGCGCCGATGCCCCGCGCGCACCTGACCGTGCAGGCGCACGAGCGCCGGGAGCCTGTCGCCAGCGGACAAGCCCAGCGCGACGGCCTCGTCGAGCGGACGCGGGCGGCCCTCGTGGGCCGCGATCGCCTCCGGGTCCAGCGGCGTGGACATGGGAGCCGTCGCCGGAACCTCGTCCCAGCGGCCATCGATCCAGTCACCGTCGATCATGCTCATGACAACGCCTCCACGCGAGCGGCAAAGGTGGCCAGCAGCCCGTCGTCGAGCGTGCCCTCGTCCTTCACCTCGGAGTGGTTGATCCGATGCAGGCGGGTGCCGCCGGATTTCTTCTCGAGCACCAGGATGTCACTGCCCTGGACGCCGAGGATGTGCTCGTGAAACAGCGCCTCGGCCTCCGCTGGATAGTCCTCGGGATGGATCGGCACATCCAGCTCACCCCAGATGGAGTCGTACCCGTAGTTCTCGTCGTCGTGGAGCGCGACCGTCTGCCGGGTGTGCCAGCCCCGAACGACGTAGGCGACGGGATCCTGCTCCGCGAGGGGCTCGAGGCGCGCGAGCTGCTCGCGGCACTTGGTCCCCACGTTCATCAGGTAGCCCCAGGGGCCCATGCCCACGAGGTTGATGTCTGCGATCTGCTGGGCGTAGGTCTGCCCCACCACCGGCCCGAGGATCGCGTCGATCGCCTCGGCGAACGCCGGGCGCTGGACCTGGGCCCCCGAGCGCGTCGCCCCCCGTGCCTCGAGGCGCGCTCGAACGGCGCGCATCGCCTCGAGGCGCGCCGGTAGATCGTCGAACGACTGCACCATGCCGCTGGCGCTCTTGACCCGCACGAGCTTGGCCTCGAGGACGCCGAGCATTCGATCGATCACGTCGAGCGGCCGCGCCCCCGCGGGGAGCTGCACGGACTCGTGCACGCCGCCCCCGATCGGCGAGAAGTGGCGGTCCCCACCTCCGCCGTAGGAGACGTCGGCGCTCAGCTCGGCGTCCACGGGCGCCCCGTGCTCGACGAGCAGGTCGAGCGCCTCGAGGTTGCCCGTGATCGCGGCGACGTGGGCCGCCGTGGTGCCCCAGCGATCGGGTGTCGTCGGCCCGCCGAGCTCGTCGAGCACCGTCTCGAGCAGGCCGAGCGCCACACGGCGATCGGCGGGGCTCAGGGGCTGGTAGCCGCCCCCGCCGACGATGCTGCTCATGTGCACCGCAATGGAGATCGCCGAGCACCGGGTGGACGAGTCGAGCTCCGCCCGGCACAGCAGCGCCACGGCGTCGCTGCGCTTGCCGAGCGCGAGGTCGAGGGCAGTTCGACGCTGCCCCCAGCCCGGCGTGACGTACTGGACGTGGCTCGGGTGCGGGTAGAGATCGTTGGGACTCGCCCCCGCCGCGAGCAGCCGCTCGCAGACCGCGACCACCTCGGCGTCCTTCAGCTCGCGCAGCGGCTCGAACGGGCGACCCAGCGCGCGCGGTTGGAGGCTGGGCTCGGCCGGCAGCGCGTTCGGATCGGCCCCGTGCCCGAGCAGCAGCTCCAGGGCCTCGAGCTCGGCACCGGCGGCGGCGACCTCGAGGACGCCGTGCTTGCCGACCTCCTCGGCGAAGTCCTTGGGAAAGGCCGCCGCGAGCTCCTGAAGCGTCGCGAGCCCCTTCTTGCCCAGCGCGCGGTGGGACTTGCCCATGGTTCCGAGCTTCTTTCGAAGCGTCGCCTTGGTGGGCTCCTTCTTCGCAGGCATGGATCTCCCCTCCTTCACCATCGCCGTCGTGGGAAGCGCTGCGATCCCAGCAGCATCCGCACGGGTGTCAAGGGCGGACTCGAGATCGTGCTCGACGTGTCGACAGCGATGCTCCAGGCGCGGATCGAGCAGCGCGTGACGACGTTGCCGAGCCGTGCTCGAGGTCGCCGTGCCCTTGCCGACCGCCCGCTTGGACTGCGACCATCCACCCATGTCGAGCGGTCGCCTCCCTCCCGGCAAGGTCCCGTGGGAGGTCGTCGCCCGCCATCTCGGTGACCAACTGCCGGACCAGGTGCTGCTCGGACCGGCCGCTGGTGAAGACGCGGCCCTGGTGCGGCTCGGCGACGAGACCTGGGCGATCGCCAGCGATCCGATCAGCTTTGGCGCCCCGGATGCCGGTCGACTGGCCGTCATCGTCAACGCCAACGACGTGGCCGTGCGTGGGGCCCGCCCTCGGTTCTTCCTCGCCGTGATCCTGATCGCCCCTGCCGAGGCCGAGCCCTCCCAGATCGGCAAGGTCCTGGACGACGTGCGCACGACCTGCCGGGACCTCGACGTCGCGCTCCTCGGTGGCCACACCGAGGTGACGCCGGGGATCGATCACAGCATCGTCGTCGGCACCATGCTCGGCCGGGTGCAGGCCCGACCGATCCGTACCGGCGACCTCGAGCCGGGGGATCGCATCGGGCTGCTGGGCAGCGCCGGTCTCGAGGGCAGCGCCATCCTCCTCGATCGCTTCCGCGATCGCCTCGAGGCGCTCCACGGTCGCGATGCATTCGCCGACCTCGACCGGCTCCTGCACGAAGACTGGCTGCTGGTGGCCCCCGCCGCCCTCGCCGCGGCCGCGTGCCCGGGAGTCCACTCGCTGCACGACGTCACCGAGGGTGGAGTCGGCGAGGCCCTCCACGAGCTCGGCCGCGCGTCGGGCCTCGAGCTCGACGTCGATCCCGACCGCATTCCCGTCCTCGAGGGCACCCGGCGCCTGTGCGCCGATCTCGGGCTCGATCCGCTGGGCCTCATCGGATCCGGAGCCCTGCTCCTCGGCTGCCAGGAAGAGTCGGTCCCCGAGGTGGAGCGCCGTCTGGAGGGCCAGCGACGATTGACCTGGATCGGACGCGCCGGCCACCGAGGCACTCGGCCCGTGGCCCGCTTCGAGCGCGACGAGCTCCTCGCAGCAGGTCGGCTCGAGGGCACCCGGGCCGTCCTCTTCGATCTCGACGGCACCCTGGCCGAGCCGATCCCGGGGGCAAGCGAGCTCCTCACCGAGCTCCGCGAGGCCGGCATCGCCGTTGCCATCGTCACGAGCGATGAGCGTCGAGACGCCCGCGCGCTGGTCGAGCGCTTCGGCCTTCCCCACGATCTCCTCGTGACCGGCGACGATGGCAGCCGGAAGCCACCGGGTGCCCCGCTGCTCATGGCGCTCGGCCGCCTCGGCGTACCGCTCACCGACTCCGCCTCGGTCGGCCACTCCGTCCACGATCTCCACGCCGCACGAGCCGCAGGAATTCCGCGGATCTGCCACGTGGGTCGCCACCGACCGCCGGGTCCCGAGCGGCCCCACCTGTGGTTTCCCGATCTCGCCTGCCTCCGTCGCGGCTTCGCCCTCACGTGCTCGGCGTCGCGGTCATGACTGCGTCTGCACAGGCCGCCTGGCGACCGCGAGCTTCCGTCACGCGCCCGCGAGCTCGCGCGGGTCCTCGGCCGGCACGGTGGCAAACGCCGGCTGGGGCTCGCGACCGTAGTCGATGCTCATCCAGCTGCGCTCGTGCAGGTAGTACGCGAAGATCTTGAGCAGCGAGTCGGCAAAGCCGATCGACAGCGCGAACATGGCCTTGCCCGTGAACACGTAGGCCACGGCCGCGGTGATCGTCCACGCCACCACCCGCCAGCTGAGCGCCTTCATCAAGCTCCTGCGCCTGGACTCCATCGTCTTGCTCCTCGCTCGCGGGTCGCGTCGCTTCCACGACCTCGCTCGGAGTGTCGTCTCGCAACCGACCATTATCAAACGGGATGGAACCGTTGAATCGATCTCGATGGCTGCATCACATCGCGCGGCCCTCGCATGATCCTCGATTACAACAATGATTGCGTGATCTTATCGTCGAGACTCATGCCTCGACGGCTCCGTCTAAAAACACGATTCACAACGTGGTATTATTTGCCATCCGCGCGAGGCGCCACGTTGCTAGCCTTCGAATCCCCTCGTCGAAGCCTCGGCGGACCGGCAGCAGAGCGCATGCGTGCACGAAAAAGGCGGCTCATCGTCGCGCAGCTCGGCCTTTGGTCGATGCTCGCGACGTCGGCCCATGCGGCACCGTCGTTCGAACCACCCCCCGGCTGGAGCGAGGGCGAGGGTGCGGCCGCGGCCGCGCGAAGCCGCGCCGAGGCATGGGCCCGCGCCTGGGGTGGCGAGCTCGACCAGGTCATGTCGACGCAATCGGACGACGCCTTCGCCGAGACGCTCGCGATCGTCGACGTGGCCGAGCCGCTGCCCCCCAAGATCCTGACCGAGCTCGACGCGGGCCGCTCGTGGCTGGAGGCGCACGCCGCCGAGGCGCTCGGTCCCCGGGCCACCCTCGAGCCCGACACCGTCGAGCTGCTCCCCCGCCCCGAGCCCGGCGTCGCGGTGCTGATCGGTCGAGCGCAGCACGACGATCGCACCGCCTGGATCGCCGTCGCTCCTCGGGGCGCGCGCCACCTCGGACTCGTGCTCATGGTCCCCACGTCGGAGGAGATCCTCTACGCCAACGTGTTCGACGACGCGATCGATGGACTCGGCGGCTTGAAGGCGCCCATCGCCCCGTTCCAGCGCGAGCCGCTGCGCTGGGGTGCGCTCGGAGCCTGGCTCGTGCTGGGGCTGGCGTTCGGCGTGCAGTGGATCCGCCGCGCGCTCCCCCGTCCCGGTGCACGCGTGGCCGGACGCCAGGCCGCCATGGTGCTCGCGGGTGCAGCCGCGGTCGTGCTGGTGATCGCCCGCCTCGTACTCTCCGACTCGTCCGTCGAGCTCGCCCTCGCGGGCACGACCCCGTGGGGCTTGGCCCTCGAGCTCGCCATGGGAGGCGCCCTGGCAGCGTTGCTCGTGCTCGGCCTGAGCGAGCTATGGGCGCGAAGGCTGCAACCCGTGGCCTCTGCCCCAGCCGGCGGGAGCTTTGCCCGCGGGGACATGCGGGCGCGAAGGGGCGCCGCCGCACCCGCCGAGCCCATGGCCCCCGCGATCACCGGCGACACCAAGGTCGGCCCCCCTCCCGCGATCACCGGTGACACCATGGTCGGCCCTCCTCCCGCGATCACCGGCAACACCAAGATCGGTCCACCGCCCGAGCCGATCCCCCTCGATGACGGCCCGCCCGTTCGCGAGATCATCTCCGGCAACATCGAGCTCGAGACCCAGGTTCGCCGCGCGCCCGAGCCCGACACCGTCAAGACCACCGCGCCCAGGCCCCCCGAGCCCGACACCGTCAAGACCACCGCGCCCGCATCTCCCGTGCATGCGGTCGAGCGGCCCGCGCTCGAGATCGACTGGTCCTGATCCGGGCGCTCACTTCATGCGCGCGGTCGGCATGGTCCACCCCCGCGGCGGCTGGATCTCCAGCCCCTCGAGCAGACCTCGCGCCCGCACGGCCTCCACGTAGTACTCGGCCTCGCGCCCGCCCTCGAGCTCGCCGCCCTCGCACAGCGCCTCGAGCCGCCCGCGCAGCTCGGCGAGGTGCTTGCCCGGCGGCAGCTCCAGCGCTTCCATCAGCAGGTTGCCCAGCCCCGGCGGCAGCGGCCGAGGGCGCGCGTCCTCCTGGGCCAGGGTCTCGATCCGCTGCTCGAGCTCCTTGATCATCCGCAGGCAGCGGGCCCGCTTGCCCGGACGCTTGCTCGTGACATCGGCCCGCGACAGATCGAGCAGATCCACCAGGAACGGCTCCATCTCGCGGTGGAAGCGGCGCACCGCGCCGTCGGTCCACGAGCCGTCGTACTGACCCGCCCGCAGGTGGTGCAGGATGAGCAACTCGACCCGCTCGCGCAGCTGCGGCGGAAATCCGATGCGGCGGACCGGGCCGCGCCGAAACATGCGAACACCCTCCTCGGAGTGCCCATGGAACGTGACCTTGCCGTCGGGCAGGAACCGCCGCGTGGTCACCTTCCCGATGTCGTGCAGCGCGGCCGCCCACCGCACGGCCGGCCGTGGCACCGATTGCCGGACCACCGCCTTGGTGTGCTCCCAGACGTCCTTGTGGCGGCGCCCACCCTCCTGCGAGAACGCGTGCGTGGCATCGAGCTCGGGCAGCAGGTGGACCAGGAGCCCGGCCTCCCGCAGCCACTGCAGCACCACGTGGGGGTTGCGCCCGCACAGGGGTGGGGTGAGCCGCTCGTAGACCACGGCCGGGGGCAGCTCCAGCACCCGCTCCGCCACCGCGGCGATCTGCGCGGTGAGCGAGGGATCGGGGAGTTCCCCCGTGGCAGCGACGTCATCGAGCGGCCGCAGCAGCTCCTCGGGGTCCAGGCGTTCGATGGCGGGGGCGAGCGACACGGCGGTTCTCCTCGCTGTTTACCCCAGTTTGGCCCCCGAGGGGGCCGCCACGGCCCTCGCCGTCCATTCGGCGGATGGTGGGGGGAGGAGCTGGGTCCCGTGGGCCCGGCCTACCCGGGGGGCCGGTGTCACGGGTCGGCCTCGAGGGCCCCCGATGCGGGGTTTCACGGAGGCCGTGATAGTCTCGCGCCAGGCCCGGGATCCATGTCGTCGCATTCGCCGCAGCTCGGCTACAACCACAACATCCCGCACCGCGGCCGCCTGTACCACGTGCAAACGGAGGACTCGGGCGTCGACAAGGCCCACATCTTCACCCACGTCTTCTACGACGGCACGATCATCTCGTCGCGGAAGGTCGAATACAAGGAAGAGGTCGCTCAGCACTCCGATCACGCCGAGCTCGACCCGATCATCATCGGCTTGATGCAGGAGTCGCACAAGTCGATGATCAAGGCGCTCCGGCACGGCGACTTCGACGAGAAGATCGTGGTGGTGATCGGTGACCACCCGGTCGCCGACAACAAGGCTTCGTTCGAGCCCGCGGCTCCCGAGGCCCCCGAGCGCCCCGAGCGTCGACCGCCTCCCGAGCCGCGCGACGTGGAGCCGCAAGGGCCGCCCCTCGCCCCCGGCCAGCCGGGCCCCACCGTCGACCCCAGCCTCTCGCATCCGGTCTACGCCTCGGCCGAGGCGCGTGCGCAGGTTCGCGCCAGCGCGGCCGGTCACGGCCCCCAGCGACCGAGCCGTGGCCCCAGCCGCATCCGGCGACGAGCCATCGGTGGCATCGGAGGCGCGGGCGTCAAGGCCGGTACTCCGGTCCCCATCACCCAGCGTCGAGACATCATCGTGGGCAAGTTCGCCAGCGAGCACCAAGCCCAGCTCGATGAAGAGATCCTCTCGCTGCTGCGCGACGACGCCTGAGCGTTCCGATGGTCCCGGCGCCTCCCGGCGATCTTCCCGCCCCCGACCGGCTCGAGGCCCCGGTGGTCCTCTACACCACCCCGTGGTGCGGCTTTTGCCGGGCTGCGCTGGCGCTGTTGCGCGCCCGTGGCATCGAGCACGTGGAGATCGACGTGATGGGCAACCAAGCCGCGCGGCAGTGGCTCGCGCAGGTGACTCGGCTGTCCACGGTGCCGCAGGTGTTCGTACGCGGTCACAGCATCGGGGGCTACACCGAGCTCGCGCAGCTCGATCACAGTGGCGAACTCGCTCGGTTGCTCGCGGCGCCCGTGTGATCCTCCGTCCGGCCGGCCACGCGTTGGCCAAGCGCCAAGCGTCGCGCTATCCTGCGCGCCGCTGCCATGGCCACGCCCAAGCACTCTCCCTGGCTTCGTTCCCTTCCCCTGGCCCTCGCTCTCTCCCTCGGTGGGGGGATGCTCGTGGCTCCCAGCGCCCTCGCCGGTGAGGTGAGGTTCGGGGCCGAGCCGCTCGACACCGACGACGCGGGCAAGATCACCGACGCGGGCAAGAGCGCCTCGGTCAAGGAGCTGCCCAGCCTGCCCGGCGAGGAGGTCTGGAACCTCCACCTGTGGGCCAAGATCGACAAGGGCGCCCCGGGACCGCTCTACGTGGAGTTCTACGACAAGCTCCCGGGCAGCGGAAAGCGCTACAAGGCGTGGGCCTACGAGCACGCCAGCTACGAGGGTGAGGAGTTCGTCTCGCTCGACCTCGAGCTCGAGGGCGACGTGGGCTTCAACCGCGACCACACCTACACGGTCGAGCTGGCGCAGCTCGACAACAAGGGCAAGAACCTCAAGCTCGCCAGCGGCCAGCTCACGCTCGTGTTCACCGAGGGCAAGCCCGAGGACGAAGAAGACGAGGAAGACGAGCAGGCCGAAGCCCAGGACGAGCTCGACAGCTTTGCCGGCGGCAACGAAGAAGGCGGCGGAGGCGATGGCGAGGCCCCGCCCGCCGTGCCTCCGCCCACCACCAAGAAGGGCTGCCGCGTCGACCCCGGCATGGGAGCCGCCCCCGGAGTGCTGGTGCTGATGGTGCTCGGGGCCGGCGTGGCGCGACGCCGCAGGCGTTAGCCCGAGGCGCGCGGCAGCACGCCGAGCCATGCGTCGACCTCGTCGCACAGCTCCTGGCCGCGCTCACCAACCCCCTGCGCCGCGGCCCTGGCCGCGCGCGCCTCGGCTCGGCCCTCCTCGAGCCGATCCTGCGCCGCCAGGGTCCGAGCCAGCCACCATCGCGTCTCCGCTCGCATCAGGGGATCGAGCGCCTCGTCGGCCGCCACGGCCAGCGCCTCGCGAGCCCGCGCTTCGGCGCGCGCCGCATCGCCGGCCGTCAGCTCGATCTCGGTCAACCCGAGCAGCGGCGCGAGCGTGCTGGGATGCCGTGACGGAAGGTGGACCCGCGCCAGCTCCAGCGCGCGTTCGAAGTGCTCCCGCGCCGCCGCACCGCGCCCGTCGGCCACCAGCGCCTGGGCCAGCGCGTCGTGGCTGCGCAGCAGCATCGGGTGCTCGTCCCCGAGGGCGCCCCGTAGGATCTCCAGCCCACGCTCGCCCCAGCGCACCGCATCGCCCGTGCGTCCCTGTGCCACCAGGACCAGCGACAGGTTGATCGCCGACTCGGCCACGCTGGGATGCTCGGCCCCCAGCATCTGCTCGCGCAGATCGAGCGCACGCCGCAGCAACCGCGCCGCCTCGTCGAGCTCGCCCTGGCCGTAGAGCACCCCCCCGAGGTTGTTGAACGACGACGCGGTCAGCAGGTGCTCGTCACCCCACAGCGCCTGCCGCAGCGCGAGCGCCCGCTCCCAGTGATCGCGCGCGCTCGCATCGTCGCCCTCGCGAAAGGCCACGCTGCCCAGCATCGTCTCCGCCCACGACTCGATGCGCGCGTCGCCGCCCACCGAGGCGATCGCGGCCAGGGCCATCTCGGCCTGGAATCGCGCGCGCTCGGGATCGTGCATGCGATCGCCGGTCGCTCCCGACAGACCCAGCCACGCATCCGCCTCGCCACGCGCATCGTTGGCGGCTCGCGCCAGCTCGAGCGCGCCAACGAACGCCTGCTCGCTCTCTTCGAGCAGCCCTCGATCGTCGAGCACCATCCCCCGCGCCACCGCTCTGGCGGCCGCCTCCACCGTGGGGGCGTCGTCGTGCTCGTCCCACGCCGACAGCTCCTCCCACGCCTCGTCGTAGCGAGCCGCGCGGCGCAGCGCCGACACCCGCGCCAGGCTGCGCCGGGTGGCCTCGGCCTCGGCCTCCGCCGCCACGGCCGCTCCGTCCCCACCCTGTTCGCGAGCACAAACGATCGGCGCGGGCAACCCCTGCACCAGCTCGGCGCTGCGTGCCGCGGTGACCTCGTCGGCATCGCGCAGCAGCGCGACCGTCTCCTCGAGCTCGGCCCACTGCCCGCGCAGGCATGCCATCCGGGCATCGAGTCGCGCCGACGATTGCTCGCCCCGCACCCACGTGTCCTCGCACGCATCGAGGTGCGCCTGGGTCCAAGCCTCCACGCGAGCATCGAGCCCCACCACCGCCCGTGCGATCGCATCCTCGGGCAGGTGCCGGGCCAGGCGTTCCCCCACCTCGGCCCGCGTGGCCTCACTCCATGCGGGGCCGGGCACCCGCCCGGCCTCGGCACAGGGAGCCGCCCCCGAGGCGGGATCGGCCAGCGCCCATCCTGCCGTACCCACCACGGCCGCCGCGGCAACCACCGCTCCCCCTCGCCATGCGCCCGCCCGTGCGCGCGTCCGCGCCAGCGCCTCGAGCAATGGCTCCATGGCCGCGAATCGATCACTCGGTTCGGGCAGCGACCCGCGACGCACGATCGCCCGCAGTGCCTTGGGCACCCGCCCCACCACCCCTCGCGGGCCGCCATCGATCCCCCGGCTCTCCTGCTTGGCCCGCCCGAGCGCCTCGCGATCCTGGGGGGTGCCCCCCGTGCCCTCGAACGGGCGACGACCGTAGAGCGCCTCGAAGAGCGTCAGGCAGAACGCATACTGGTCCGAGCGAGGCTCGCCCTCCTCGCCTGCGTGCTGCTCCGGCGCCATGTAGGCGGGCGTGCCCACCATGCTCCCGACCTCGGTCGGCTCGTCGCCGTCGTCGACCCGTCGCACCAGGCCGAAGTCGCCCACGCGCACCCGCCCGTCGCTCGCCACCAGCACGTTGTCGGGCTTGAAGTCGCGATGCACCAGCCCCAGCGCATGAGCCGCGGCCAGCCCTCGACCGGCCTGCTCCATGACGTCCAGGATCTCGCGCCACCCCCGAGGCGTCCGCAGCCACCGTCGCAGGCTCTCCCCTTCGATCAATTCCATCGCAAGGAACACGCGCGCCTCGTCGGTACCCACGTCGAACACGCGCACCACGTTCGGATGCGCGAGGCGAGCCAATGCCTGCGCCTCCCGCAGCAGCCGCTGGCGCGCGGCCTCGTGCCCCTGGCGGGCGATCGCCTGGGGCCGCAGCACCTTGAGCGCCACGCGACGCATCAGCTCGGGGTCGTAGGCAGCATATACCGCCCCCATCGCGCCCACCCCCAGACGATCGAGCACCACGTAGCGCCCGACCGCCTGGCCTCGCCCAAGCTCATCGTCGTCGGTCGCCCCCACGGTCCTCCCGCTCACCTGCCAAACCCCAAGTCCGACGCAATCATGGAACGAGGGCGCGCCCGCAAGCAACGACGCTGGCACGGCTCCGCTCGCACGCGCCACCCATTCATGGCATTTAATGGGAGCCTCGGCGACGCCGAGCGGGCTCCGGCTCATCCCCGGCTCGCTCCCCGCGTCCGCCCTGGCTCCACGTCTCGCTACCTTCCTGGCACACCTGGCTCGAACAACGAGGATCACTTGAACATGAAACCGATAACGGCCCGTCGCTTCTCATTGACCCTCGGCTGTGCATCGCTGGCAACGCTCGCCACCGGCTGCCCCGACGACACTCCCGTCACCCCGGACGACACCGGCAGCACCACCAACACCAGCATCGGCACCCTCCCCCCCGACGACACCACCTCCGGCACCACCGCGGTCGTCGACGACACGGGCACCTCCGGCACCACGATCGTTCCCGACGGCACGGGAGACACCGGCGAGCTGTGCGAGACGATCCTGTGCGGCAACCCGGCCGAGTGCTGCGAGGCCGACCAGGAGTGCGTCAACGAGCAGTGCCTGCCCGCGTGCGAGACCGAGATCCGCTGCGGCGAGAACCAGGAGATCTGCTGCGACGAGGGCCAGGTCTGTCTGGCCAACTCCTGCGCCACGCCCACCGGCCCCTGCATCGACGCGTTCGACTGCGAGGAAGGCGAGTTCTGCGAGCCCACCCTCGATCAGTGCCTGCCCCAGCCCAACCCGCTCGACTGCGAGATCCTCCCCGACTTCCAGGACATCGAGATCACCCAGGAGTGGACCTTCGAGGAGGACCAGGTCATCTCCATGCCGGCCGTCGCCGACATCGACGGCGACATGCGGCCGGAGGTGATCATCAACACCTACTTCGACTCCGACCCCGGCGGCGGCTCCCAGGAGTTCTACGGCAACATCGTGGTCCTCGACGGCCAAGACGGCTCGGTGCAATTCCGCATCCAGAACAGCCCGGGAGCGGGCCAGTACGGCTCGTACTCCCGCTCCACCGTGGGCGTCTCCGACGTGGACGACGACGGCCTGCCCGACGTCGTCTACGTCGGCCGGCCCCAGGTCAACATCGCGCCGTTCGTCAACAACTCCTCGATCATCCACGCCATCAACGGCCTGGGTCAGCACCTGTGGTCGAGCCACGCGCCCGATGGCTCGCCGCACTACATCTACGTGCGCCACGGTGCCCCCGCGTTCGCCAACTTCGACGACGACGACGCCTCGGAGATCGTGTACGGCACCGCGGTGCTCGACAACGACGGCACCGTGGTGTTCGACCAGGACAACTCCTGGGCGCGCGGCGGCGGCGTGTTCGGCTCCAACGGCGACTACCTCGGCGGCATCTCGGCCATCGCCGACCTGACCGGCGACGGCTACCCCGAGATCATCTCCGGCCGCCAGGCGTGGACGGTCTCGTGGAACCAGCCGCCGATGGGGGCACCCAACGTCTCGCTGAACCTCTTGTGGGAGTACATCGGCCCCGACGGCTACCCGGCCATCGCCGACCTCGACCAGGACGGCGATCCCGAGGTGGTGCTGGTGGGCGACCCCGCTCCGTACGGCGGCGGCCAGGTGCTCGACGGCCAGATCATCGTGCTCGACGGCGCCACCGGTCAGCTGTGGTGCGGCGTCGATCCCACCGATGCCATGTGCGTGGCCAACCCCTCGCTGCGCACCCAGCCGATCTACATTCCGGGCGGCGGACGCGGTGGCCCGCCGACCATCGCCGACTTCGACGGTGACGGTCGGCCCGAGATCGCGGTCGCGGGTGGCTCCTCGTACTCGGTCTACGACCTCAACCGCATGGGCGAGGTCGTCGTGCAGCCCGCGGGCGATCCCCCGCCCGGAGCCGGCGACATCTACGTGCGCTGGACCTCCGTCACTCAGGACCAGTCGTCCAACACCACGGGCTCGTCGGTGTTCGACTTCCAGGGCGACGGCATCGCCGAGGTGATCTACGCCGACGAGTGCTACCTGCGCGTCTACGCCGGCGACACCGGCAACGTCATCCTCGAGCAGGAGAACAGCAGCGCCACCATCCACGAGTACCCGATCGTGGTCGACGTGGACGACGACGGGAACTCCGAGCTGCTCGTGGTGGCCAACGACGCCAACGCCATGACCGACTGCGGCTCGATCCCCGGCTACACCACCCGCCGCGGCCTGTTCGTGTACGGCGATGCCAACGACCAGTGGGTCCGCACCCGCCAGGTCTGGAACAGCCACACCTACCACGTGACCAACGCCACCGCCTCGGGCCTGACGCCGGTCATGGAGAACAACAACTGGGACGACCCGCAGCTCAACAACTTCCGGCAGAACTTCCAGGGCTCGGGCGTCTTCAATGCGCCGGATCTCCAGGTCAACCTCGCGATCAACCTGTCCAACTGCCTGGAGATGGAGTTCGAGGTCATCGCCACCATCCGCAACACCGGCTCCATCGGCGTCCCGGCGGGCGTCGACGTGAGCCTGTACCGAGGCACCGACGCCACCGGCACGCTGGTCGGCACCCAGCAGACCCCGGTGGCCCTGCTGCCCGGCGCGCAGACCAGCGTGTCCTGGCTCGAGCCCACCATGCCGATGGCGCAGGACTACTTCGTGGTGATCGACGCCGACGACGTGGAGCTCGTGACCGAGTGCGTCGAGGACAACAACACGGCGCTGGCCACCTCGGTGGCGTGCCCCGGGATTGGCTAGGCCCCCCCGCAGCCTGCTCGGGCTCTCGCACGACCTACTGCCCCCAAGGGGGGCTAGGCCCCGTCGACCGAGTCGAACCATGAACGCGGGCGGCGAACCCAGGTTCGCCGCCCGTTCTTCGTTGGTTCGCCAGGCTCACGTCGCCGAGATCAGCTCCCTGCGAGCGCGAGCCCGTGGGGCCGGGACGTCACCGCGACCGCCTCGCGCAGACGACGAGCGCATTGCCGTGCGTCGGTCTCGCGATGGAGCATCGACGCCCTCGTCATGCGGTCGAGCGCGAAGCGGGCGGCCACGGGCAGCTCGTCGAGCTCCGGGCGAAAGGCCACGCGCGCCCCCACGTCGAGCGGCTCGTCGGCAAACGGGTTCTCGCCCATGATGGCTTCGCACAGCACCACGCCCAATGCGTAGAGATCGGCCGAGGGGCGGCAGCCCGTGCCCGCGAGCTGCTCGGGCGCCTTGTACTGCGGCTGCACGAGCGCCTCGCGAGGGTCGAGCGCGATGGGCTCGTCGCCGGCGCTCTCGAACGCCACGTGGCTCAGTCCGGTCAGCTTGATCTCGCCGCTGGGCAGGAGCACCACGTCGTCGGGCGTCACATTGCCGTGGACCAAACCCTCGTCGTGGAGGACCGCCAGAGCCTCGAGCACCTTGGCACCCAGCTCGAACGCCTCGGGGAACGACAGCGGCCCCGCCTTCAGGCGATCGGTCAGCGTCTGACCACGGACCCCCTCCAACACCAGGCAGGGCTGGCGGCCCTCGTGCAGGCCGAAGTCGACCAGGCGCACCACGCGGGGATGGCGGACCGCCGCCATCGCCTCGCCCTCGAGCAAGGCCTCGACCGGATCCTCGTCGCGTGGCCAGAGCTTGATGTGAATGGGGGCCAGGGCGTGGAGATCCGAGCCCCGGTAGAGCTGGACGCCGTCGTGGTCACCCACGTGGGCGTCGATGCGATAGCGACCAAAGAGGATTTCACCGATACCAGTCATGGGGGCTGCCATTGGGGGTGGTCGCGTCTCTTTACCCGATGAAATGGTTGTGAACCAGAATGCGACTCGGTTTGGAAGTTAACATGCGGCATGGGGAGCGGCAGCCTCGATTGCGGCGCACTCTGCGTTTTGGGCGCCCTTCTTTGGGACGCTCGAGAAGGGATCGGCTGGGGGTGAGCCGGTCGAGGCTATCGATTCCCAGGCCGTGAGGCGGATGGCGAGTGCGGTGGCTGCGCTGACTGCGGTGGTTGCTGCGGCTCGATCCCGGTCGACCCCGCCGCATCGAGCCGCAGCTCGAGGATCACGTGCCGCTGCCCCTCGGGTGGCGGCACCAGGCCCTCGTCGCCCATCTGCAGCGCCGCGTTGGCCAGGTAGAGAAAGCGCTCGTCCGCGATCGCCCCCGTCGTGGGCCCGCGATAGAGCGGATGGTCACTGTCGAGGATCCGCCCCGCGATCAGCGTGCGCCCCTCCGCATCGAGCTCCAGCGCCCACACGCGTCCCGCGCCCACCACGTTCTGGATCCCCACCAGCGTCGAGCCCCGGCGCTCGAGCCCGTCGATCCCCGCGAGCGTGAGGATCCCCGGCGGAGGCGAGAGCAGCTCGACCGTGGGTCCATCGAGCGCCACCCGATGCAGGCCCTCGAAGTCCGCCACGACGATCGCCCGCTCGCCCTCGAGCTCCACGATGCCGTTGGGCGCAAAGAAGGTCCCCTCGGGCAGCAGCGGCTCGAGCGGCGCACCCGAGGACGCGTCGGGAGCCTTGCGCAGCACGGTGCTGGTGATCGAGTCCGTGACCAGCACCGAGCCATCCGACAGCACCACCAGGTCATTGAGCTGAGTGGGGCCGGCGGGTGCAGGCCAGCGGCCCACGGTACGCCCATCCTCCAACGAAAAGCCATGCACGGCGGCTTGGTCCCGATCGGCCTGCGGGTCATAGCCCTCCATCATCGGCATCGCCACCGCCGCCACGTACGCCCGATCGCGGCGCGCATCGACGGCGATCCCCAGCACACCGAGCAGCCCGTCCTGCGCAGACTTGGTCAGGGGGCGCGTGCGACCATCGAAGCCCGCGACCAGCACCTGCCGCTTGGCCATGCTGCCCACCAACATCTGCTTGCGCCGGGGATCCCACGCCACCCCCTCGGGCAGGATGTCGAGTGCATCGAGTTCGAACGCCACCGGCCCGTGTGGCACCAATGGCACTCGCGCCCTCGCTCGCTCGGCCAGGGCCACGAACGCGGGGTCGTCGGCCAGCGACTCGAATTCGTCGGGCGCCAGGGCGTAGTCCCAGCCCTCGATCTTCAGCAGCTCCTCGAGCCGGGCCAGCGCTCGGGCTCGATCCCCACGGCTGGCGTGGAACCGGGCCAGCACGTAGCGCGCCGGACCCTGGCGAGGATCATCGGCACACATGCGCTCGAGTCGGCGCATCTGATCCGGGACGTCGTCGCCGTCACTGGAGCTCGAGGGTACGGGCTCGGGCAGCGGGCGGCCGAGATCGAGGGTCATGGGCTGGCACCCAAGGGCCGACACTCCCAGGACGATCGCGCAGCAGCGGCATCGCATGCCGACAACGTGCCCCGAAGTCGCCAATTTCGTCGAATTTCGGGCGCATCGTGGCGGCCCGCCTCAGGCCGCCACGCCTTCCCCCACCTCGAAGCCCCTCTGCCTCAGCACCACGCGGATCTTCTCGAGCGCGCGCTCCTGGAGCTGCCGGATCCGCTCTCGCGAGAGGCCGTGGAGATCCCCCACCTCCCTCAATGTCATCGACGAACCGTCGTCGAGCCCGAAGCGGTGCCGCAAGATGTCGGCCTCCATCGGTCGCAGGGCCGACAGTGCGTCCTGCAGGGCCTCGTCGAGGTGGCCGTCGTGCAGCAAGTGATCGACCGTCGGGCCCTCGTCGGGCAGCCCCTCCATGCCCGCCTGCTCTCGCTCGCGATCGGGCGAGGTCAGCGAGGTGTCCCGCTGCAAGAGCGCTCGCTCGAGGCGCTCGAGCTTCCGCTCGGGCACGCCGAGCGCCTCGGCCAGCTCGGCCAGCTCGGGCGCGCGTCCGAGCCGCACCTCGAGCTCGCGACGAGCCTTGGCGAGCTTGTGCTGCAGCTCGACCACGTGCACGGGAAGGCGTACCACGCGACCCTTGTCGGACAGCGCGCGGCCGATCGCGTGACGGATCCACCAGCTGCCGTAGGTCGAGAATCGAAAGCCCTTGCGCGGGTCGAAGCGATCGACCGCCGTCAGCAGCCCGATGTTGCCCTCCTGGATGAGATCGGCCAGGGGCAGCCGCCCGTTGCGGCGGTAGCGATGGGCCATGCTCACCACCAGGCGGAGGTTGGCCCGCACCATCTCGTGTCGAGCCGTGCACAGCACCATGCGAGCGCTGCGAACCCCGTGGAGGTAGCGACGGAAGGTCGAGCTCCCGCGTGCGGGCGCCCGTACGTCGAGGCCGGCCTCGCGGGTCCGACCGGCGTCGATGCTCTCGAGATCGGCAAACAGGCGATCGGCCAGCTCGATCGAGGGATCGAGGTCGGCCAGCTGCTGGGCAAGGGCGTCTCGCACCGCCTCGGCTCGGGCCCGCTCGTCCTGACGGGGGCGCTTGCGAAGCACCTCGGCCGCCCGCTGCATCCTGGTGAGCAGCTTCGGCTCGAGGCCTCGCTCGGCCAGCGATGCTCCGATCATGCGGAGCATCGCATCGAGGAAGGGCGGGTAGCCGAGCAGTCGGCCCCAGTACTCCCGTCGCAGACGCAGGATCCGCTCCGCGGCGGACCTCTCCTCGTCCGCGGTCATCAACGTCTCTCGATCGAGATCGACGAAGTAGGCTTCCACTTCGCCGTCGAAACCCGGCGACGACGAGCCCCGCTCGGCTCGCACCCGGTCCCTCGCGGTCTTCATCGTCATCATCTGCATCGGAACAACCTCGCACGTCGTTTCTATCAGATCGTCCATTGTATGTCAAAGGTTACGAGAGATCGCGCAAACACGATGCAACGCACGATGGGCCGAGATCCCGCCAAATGGGCTCGGTTTGGCGAAATTCCGGGGATCCCGTAGGGATTGTTCAATCTTGGACGACCCGTCCAGGTTCAGACAGGCAGCGCATGACGCGCGACACCCCGGAACTACGGCGCCTCGCCATACCGCGCCAGATAGTCCCGTAGTCGCAGCTTCCGGCGCGTGTTGGCCGAGCTCATGTACCGCAGCTTGCCGAAGATCGGCCGCTCGGGTCCCCATGCTCGATCATAGCGACCCAGCACCCATGCGATCCCGCTGTACGAGTTGGGATCGCGTCCGTCCATGGCCCAGCGATCGTTGAGGGCGATCATCCGCGCCATCGCTTCCTCACCGCCGCTCGACCACTCGTAGATCCGCTTGCCCCAGAGCATGCGCAGGTAGTTGTGGATGCGGCCCTCTCGGAGCAGCTGGCGCTGGGCAGCGTTCCACAGCGGATCGCGGGTCCGCGCCGCTTCCAAAGCACCGAGGTCGTAGAGCTCGGGCCGGGGATCGCAGGCATGCTCGGCCATCGTGGCGCGGGCCCACGCCGGCAGACCCTCGAAGCGATCGGCGTCGTCGCGGTGCGTGCAGTAGTTGATCCCGAGCTCTCGCCACGTCACAAGCTCGTCGAGGAACGCCTCGGCCGCCTCGGACGTCCCCCAAGAGCCCTCGCGCGCGCCTCCCTGGGGCGGGCCGAGCTGAGCCGGGCTCCAGTCCTCGCGCGCGGCGAGTTCGAACAGCACCTGATGCACCGACACGTGCCCGTAGTGCAGGTAGGGCGACAGGCCGCTGCCCGCGTCCTCGTCGGGGTGGTTGCGCTGCTCCGGATAGCGCGCCAGGCCCTCGTCGAGGAAGCGCGCGAGCCGAGCCGCCCCGGCCCGCTCGCCGCCCGCAAGGGCGACCGGGGCCGGAGCATGGTCGATCGGCAGCGCAGCCGCCAGGCGCTCGGGTGCTCGCAGCTCGCGGGCCGTGGCCATGGGCCAGCGCCGCAGCACCTCGCGGGGCACCCGAGCCCGGCCGAGTTCGTGGCCGGCCAGGGGGTCGGGGCTCGGCAGCCGTGCCAGGTGCTCGGGCAGCTCGCGCTGCAGATGGGCGCGAAACGAGTGGGCCCGCGAGAACACCCGATCGGTCGAGCGGATCGGCAGCAAGCCGTTGCCGTCGATCACCTCGAGCCGGGTGGGCAGCCGCCGGGCGGCGGCATCGAGCATGCGCGGGAGGAAGTAGGCGGGAAAGTCGTCGGTGACCACCACCGCCGCCCGCTCGGCCAGCGCGGCCAACAGGCCCTTGCCCGCTCCGGGCCGGGGCTCCACGTAGGGCAGGTAGCGCACTCCAACGGTCTCGAGCCGCCGTGCATGATCGGCCATGCCCTGGAGCACGAACACGTGGTGACGGTCGGCGGCCCAGCGATGCCCCGCCCGCAGCGGCTCGAGCACCAGCAGCGGCTTGCGCAGCTCGTGGGCCCAGGCCGCCGCGCGCTGCAAGCCGAAGCTGTGGTGCGTGCGGCGGGCCGCGATCATCCAGTAGAGCACGTAGCTCGCGGCCGAGGATGGGGGACGATCGATCGTCACCCGCAGGCGCGAGTCGGGTACCGCGGCCTCGAGTCGCGCGCTCATGCCTGCTCGACACGACGGTGGGAATTCACGCCGGGAGTCTGGTTGGCGTCCAACAATTGTCAATGCATCGGCCAGGAGCGTCCAAGCAACGAGCATTCCTGGTGCGGCCGCGTGGCCCGAGCGCCACGCCCTTGCACAGCCGGTCCAACGGTCGGTCGATCCCCGAGCGCGCCTGACGAATCAGCCATTCACTACCGTCCTCGACCCATCGTGGGACGGTTCCCGAAGTGGACTCGGACCTGCGGTCGGGGGACGCCCGACCACGGCTCCGAGCGGTGTCCCAACCTCGGACCACCTCTTGCAACCCGGCCTTGCAGCTCATACACCTATCTTCATGGAGGATCGGGAGACGCTGGCGTTCGGCTTCGTCGACGACGTCTTCGTGGTCATCCATCTCGGAGATCGGGTCGACGAGCGCGAGTGGCAGGCGTGCATGCAGGACCTGACGCACTCGGCTCACACCTCGCGCGTGCTGCTGGTGGCCCGTGATCTCATGCCCGACGTCGGCCAGCGCTACGACCTGGGCGCGCTGCAGGAGAAGCGCTCCCTCAAGGTCGCGTTGCTCTCCGACGCAACCGCCTGCGCCCGCGTGGCCACGGCCCTCAAGTGGTCGGGCATCGCCGCCGATGGATTCCGCCTGGACGACCTCGACGGTGTGCTCGTGTTCCTCGGTCGTCCTTCCCTGCGAGCGCGCCTGTCCAGCGCACTGGGCCCGTACCTCGACCGCAGCTGGCAGCACGACCCGTCACTCTACGCGCCCGTAGCGGTCGAGCGAGTGGCCGACACCTTCACCTGAAGAAGGCCCGCAAGCGAAGGTGCCGCGCGAGCACGGCGAGCGCACGCTCTCGCGGCCTCGGCGATCCCTGCTCGGCCGGCGCTTCCCGGCGTCTCTTCCATGCCTTGCACGATCCCATGGTGCTCTACTCAAACATTTGACAGACATCGAAAAGGGTGCACAATCGTCGGGCAAGCAAGCGACCATGCGACGGGTCCGCCCACCCTGGAGATCGAGCCCTTGACCGACGACAAGGGCAAGTACCGCATCAACGCGGTTGCCGAGATGACGGGGATTCCCGCCGCGACCCTGCGCGCGTGGGAGCGGCGCTACGGAGTGCCCGAGCCACGACGCACCGAGTCCTCCTATCGAGTCTACAGCGACGCCGACATCGAGCTGATCCGTCGCGTTCGCGAGCTGTGCGACCAGGGCATGGCCCCGTCCGAGGCGGCCAAGCTGGTCATGGCCGACATCGAGCATCGGCACGCCCCGTCGGCCAACAGCGCCGACCCCTACACCCACGCGGCCGAGGCCATCGTGCACGCGGTGCAGGCCTATGATCCCAACCAGGTCGAGAACGCGGTGAGGCATGGGATGGCGCTGGGGCAGGCGTCGGTGGTGTTCGACCGCGTGTTCCGACCCGCCATGATCGAGATCGGCCAGCGCTGGCACGATGGTGTGTTCAGCGTGGGGCAAGAGCACATGGCCACCTCGATCGTCGAGGCCGCCACCAACTCGATGCTGCGCCTGGTGGCCCGCGAGGACGCCGACCGCACCGTCGTGATCGCCTGCTTCGCCGACGACACCCACACGATGGGCAGCCTGGGCTTTGCCCTGCACATGGCCTCGTGGGACTTCAACGTGGTGCGCCTGGGCGCCCGCACGCCGCCGCATGCGATCCGTCAGGCGGTGGACGAGCTCGACCCCGCGATCGTGGGCCTCTCGGTCACCATCACGCCGGCGGGGCATCGTGCCCGCGAGCTGGTCGAGGAGTACGCCTCCGCCTGTCGCGACACCCCGTGGGTGGTGGGCGGCCACGCGGCCACCCAGCTCACCGAGCTCATCACCCAGCACGGCGGCACCGTGGTCGAGGGACTCGACGCCCGGCACATGCGAAGCACCATCGAGGCCCTGGTGGCCAAGGCCCGCAAGCGCCGGCGTCCCACCAAGTAGCCCGAGCGGCCCGGTCGCCTGCGCCCCGTGCCCGAGAGCACCACCTGTGAGACACTCCTTGCGCAGGACTGGCCCGTGATCGCCAAGTGAGGGGATCGAGACGAGAGGTCGGCTCCGCGGATGGTCACGATGACCGAGCTCGCCTGGCCGGACGGCACCGAACGACGACCCTACTCCCTCGAGGAGGCCTATGCGTGGTGCAACGCGGTGGTGGCCGACCACCCCGAGCACTACCCGGTGGCGTCCAAGCGCATGGCCGAGCCGCTGCGTCGTCATGCCTCGGCCGTCTATGCGTTCTCACGGGTGGCCAACGCGTTCGCCGATCACCCCGACTACGCCGGCCGACGCCCCGTGTGCCTCGACACCTGGCAGGAGCTGCTCGAGCGCACCTACCACGGCCGGGCCGAGCACCCCGCGTTCGTGGCCCTCGAGGCCGCCGTCCGGCAATTCAACATCCCCATCACCCCGTTCCAGGACCTGCTGGCGGGCTTTCGCATGGACCTGCACAAGCACCGCTACACCACGTGGGGCGAGCTGCTCAACTACTGCTCGCTCTCGGGCGTGCCGGTGGGTCGGCTGCTGTTGTGGCTCGGCGGTGAGCAGCGCACCGAGCTCCAGGCCCTGGCCGACCCACTCGCGATCGGGCTGCGGCTGACCGACATCCTGCTCGACGTGGGCGCCGATGCTCGCGCGGGCCGCTTCTACGTGCCCGAGGAAGACCTGCTGCTGTTCGAGGTCACCACCGAGGACCTCGCCGCTGGCGTACGCAGCGAGGGGCTCGAGGAGCTGGTCACCTTCCAGGTCGCCCGCGCGCGCATGTGGTTTCGGCGGGCGCGCCCGCTGTTGCGCAAGCTGGGGCCGGGCCTGTCCGACGAGGTCGGCGAGATCTGGCGCAGCGGCATGCAGACCCTGCAGCGCCTCGAGTCGGGCGAGGCCGACGTGCTCGCGGTACGAGACGCGGTATAGGCTCGCGCGCCGATGATCGGGCCGAGCATGGCGCTGTGGCTGACCGCCACGATCGCGGAACCTGCGGCCGTCACCGTACCGCTCGAGTGGTCGGCGCCCTCGCAGTGTCCCGCGGGGCGTGAGGTCGGCGAGCGCCTCGCTCGTGCGCTTGCCGAGAGCGCCGCCGATCCCCGCGGCATGCGAGCGCGGGCCTCGATCACCGAGGGCGAGCGAGGCGTGCTCACCCTCGAGCTGACGCTCGAGCGCGACGATGGGCCCGTCGGTCAGCGAACCATGCAGGCCAGCGACTGCGACGAGCTGGCCAACGCGGCGGTGCTCGTCGTGGCGTTGGCCGTGGATCCCGAGGCTCGCCCGGAGCCGAAGCCCTCGCCCAACCCGCCGCCCGACCCACCGCCCGATCCCGGCGCCGGTTCCCCCGACTCCGACGTACCCGAGCCCCACTCACCGCCGAAACCGCCCCCCGCGGATGTGGCAAGCGCCGAGGAGCCCGAGCCAGGACCGGCCGGATCCGCGACGGACTCCACGCCAACCGAGCGCGCCCCCGCTTCGAGCACTCACGTGGGCCTGCGCGCGAGCGCGGGCGTGGGCGTCGCAACGCTGCCCCGTACCACCGCCGTGATCTCGCTGGCCGCTGCCACCTGGGGCCGTGCATGGCGGGCCGAGCTCGGCGCGAGCTACTGGACCCCCACGCCAACCGATCCCACCGGCGGGCGGATCCAGCAGTGGACCATCGATGCTCGTGGCTGTGGCTTGCTTCGCCCGGGCCCGCTGGAGCTGCCGCTGTGCGGAGGCCTCGATGCCGGCGCCGTGCATGGCGAGGGCGTGGGCGTGCTCGCCCCGCGACGTGCGGCCTCCTTGCGCCTGGCGGCGGGCCTCGGGGCCGCCCTCGTGTGGCGTCCCGCTCGCTGGCAGCAACGCGTGGGCCCGTGGCTCGGGGCCGATCTGCTCATCGCCCTGGTCCGCGCTCGCTTTCGTGCCACGCCCACCGCAGCCGAGCTCGTCTACTACACACCTCCCGTGGGCGCGCGATTCGCGGCGGGCATGGAGGTACGATTTCGTTGACGGAACCCGTGACCGGCGGACTCCAAGCAGGGGTGACGGTACGCGAGCCGGAGCCTCGAGCATCCGGCACCCCAAGGCCCGCTCATGCCGCCCCTCCCCGCACCCTCGAAGAGGTCTACGCCCGCCACTCCGACTTCGTGTGGCGCATCGTCCGGCGCATGGGCATCCCCGACCACGCGGTGGAGGACGTGATGCACGAGGTGTTCCTGGTCGTGCATCGTCGCCTCGACGACTACGACGGCCGTGCGTCGATGACCACGTGGCTCTACCACCTCACCCGCGGCGTGGTGAGCAACCACCGACGCAGCCGCCTCCGCGAGCAACGACGCCTTCGCCTGGTCGATCCCCGGCCCTCGGCGGCACCCGATCCCGAGGCCCACACCAGTCGAGGACAGGCCGCCGCGTTCGTGCGCGAGTTCCTCGAGCAGCTCGACTCCGACAAGCGCGAGGTGTTCGAGCTGGTCGAGCTCGATGGCTTGCCCGTGCCCGAGGTCGCCGAGCTGATCGGGGTCAACCTCAACACGGCCTACTCTCGCTTGCGGGCGGCACGGCAGCGCTTTGGCCAGGCGGTCGCCCGGATGCGGGCCGCCGACGGGCGCAGCCAAAGGAGCCAGACCGCATGAGCGACCTCGGGCCCAGCGAGACCGAGCCCGCTCTCGATACCGACGCTCGCGCCATGCTCGATGCGTTCGCGGCCGAGGAGCGGATCCCCTCCGAGGTCCACGAGCGCGTGTGGGCGCGCGTGGCCGCCGACGTGGCACGACCGGCCGCGCCGAAGTGGCCCCGACGTGCGCTCCTGGTCAGCGGCCTGGTCGCCGCGGCCGCGGTGGCAATGATGTGGACCGGTGCGCGATCGCTGCGCCCGGCCGACCAACGCGATCGCGCGAACCAGGCCGAGTACGGCCGCCAGGGCTCGGATCACCGCGAGGCGCTCGAACCCGGCCGGCCTCGGTCGCAGAGCACTCGCGCGCCGGTCCCCGGAAGCAATCCCGCCCCGAGCGACGGGCCGCAGAGCGCGACGAGCGAGACTCCGCTCGCAGAGCCCGAGCCCCCAACGCCCCCGTCCAGCGAGCCCACGCGCACCGACTCCGCGGACTCCGATGGCAAGTCCGAGCCGCGTCGCTCGACCGGCACCTCGTCCCGCGAGCCCAGCCCGACCGACGAACCCGACCCCACGACCGCCAGCGCAACGCTGCTCGACGAGCTGGAGATCATCCGGCGCGCCAACACCGAGCTGACCGCCGAGCACCCCGAACGAGCGCTCGCGGCCCTCGACGAGCACGCGCGCCGCTTTCCCTCGGGCGCGCTCACCGAAGAGCGTCGGTTCCTGCGCGCAGTGGCGCTGTGCAAGGCCGGCCGCGACGACGAGGGCAAGGAGCGAGCACGCGCGTTCCTGCAGACGTACCCACGGACGGCCTTCGCCGAGCGGCTTCGAAGCGCATGCCTCGAGTAGCCCGGTCTTCGACATTCGATCGAATTCTCGATCACGGATGCCGACCACCGCGGACTATCACCCGACACCATGACTTCGACCCTTGGCTTCATTCTTCGACGTTCCCTCCCCCTCTGCGCGGCTGGTCTGCTCGCGGGCCTGTGCGCCTCGGCCTGTGACCTGCCCGACAAGAACCTCGGCGACGATCCTCCCGGCACCACCGGCGGCACCTGCGAGCCCGGCGACGAGATGATGTTGGATTGCAACACGTGCTCGTGCCACGACGGTGAGTGGTCCTGTACCGCGATCGCCTGCGCCGACACCGACTCGAGCGCCGACTCGGGCAACACCTGCGACCCCGCCGACGAGCCCGTGGACGAGTGCAACAGCTGCTCGTGCGTCGACGGCCAGTGGGTGTGCACCACGATCGGCTGCGATCCGACCGACACCGACACCGACACCGACCCCGGCAGCTGCGACCCGGGCAGCAACCCCACCAACGGCTGCAACACCTGCGAGTGCCAGGCCGGCGAGTGGATCTGCACCGACGAGGCCTGCCCCGAGGAGCCCGCGGTGGGCCTGTGCGACGGCACCGAGCCCACCGATCCCGTCAGCATCATCGATGCCTCGATCGTCGGCGACACCCTGGTGCTCGCGGTCGAGTACGGCGGCGGCTGCGTCGAGCACATGTTCGGCTCGTGCTGGGATGGCTCGTTCGCGGAATCGGATCCGGTCCAGGCCTGGCTACAGGTCAACCACGAGGACAACGACGATCCTTGCGACGGAGTGGTCATGGAGGAGCGAAACTTCGACCTCTCCCCCATGCGCCAGGCCTGGATCGATGCCTACATGCAGGCCAACGGCACCATCACCCTGCACGTGGCCGACTGGGGCTCGATCGACTACGTCTTCTAGCCATCGCGAGCCCCCTCACACCTGCATGTCGTCCACATAGGCCCCGATCCCATACGCGCGCAGCATGGCCTCGACCAGGGCCAGCGGCGCGCGTAGATCGGGGTCCTCGTGAGCATCCGGGAGCACCAGCGACAACGAGCGCGCGACCCACAGGCGCACCGCCTCGTCGCGCAGCGTCGACACGAGCGACCCGCGACCCACCCAGCGATAGCCGTGCACGCCCATCCGCCAGTAGCGAGCCTCCTGCTGCGGGTGCTCGGGCGGCACCGCCAAGGCCTCGGCCAGCGCCGCTCGATCGCACAGCAGCTTCGTCAGGGTGGCGAGCCCAGCGGTGACTCGTCGCACCAGATCTCGCTCGCTACGCCAGGCCGCATGCTCGCGCGCCCGTACCGTGGCCCGGCGATGCAGCGCCTCCAGCCAGGGACCCACCGCCGCGGGCTCGGGCGGAGCCGCCTCCCATGCGCCCTCGAGCCCCGGTAGCCCGGCAGCGTGCGTGGCCGCATCGGCCAACGCCCACGAGGTGGCCGCCGCATCGCGGGGCACGGGACGAGCCGCGACGGCCGCGATCCAAGCACGCACCTCCGCCCGGGGCGCCCACCGTCCCGGCAGCACCTCGATGCCATCGGGCAACGAGCGCACCACCACCAACGAGGGCAAGGCGCTCGCATCGGTCCACTCCGGCTCCACGAAGGGCTCGGGCTCCCCACCCCGAGGCTCGAGCACGCAGGCGCACTCGGGCTTGGCCGACACGTGCACGGCCACGCCGTCGTCGACGAACACCCGGGGAAACGCGCGGCAGCCCCAGGGCTTCGCGGCGGCCCCTCCGGCGCGGTGGACCGCACACAGCCCGTCGTCCTGCAGGAACCCACAGGCCCCATCGCGAGCGATCGCAGCGAGCGCTGGTGCGGGCTCCGATCCTCGCACCGGCGAGAACCACCGCTCCGCCGGCACCGACCCCACGCGCCACCGCGGCAGCACGCTCTGCACCCGACGCGCTTCGCTCGGCAGCATCATCACCGTGCCGTAGAGGCGACAGCACGTGCCCGCACCATCGCAGCGCAGCACCTCGCCCGGCAGCGGAACGAGGGGACGAGGCACCGGCTGCGCATCGGTGGCCTCGTGTGGCGGTGGCCCAGGCAACGCCGCGCTCGCGCCTTCACGGCCCGGTACCGAACCAGGCAGCGGCTCGGCCCGCGGCTCGGCCGGCGCCGCATCCGGCGGCTCGGCCGCCTCCCCCGCTTCCACCAGGCCCTGCGCCGCCAGGTTCGCCAGCATCTGCCGAACCGCAGCCACGCGGGCATGGGCCCCCTGGCGACGAGCCGCGACCACGATCCCCTCCACGTCCCGCGTACCGTCGGCCACCTCGAGCAACGCCCACTCGCGGCTCCCGAGCAGCAGCACCTCGTCGCGGCTCTGATCGTGCAAGAGCACCCGCTCCTCGCCGTCGATCACGTGCCGCCG
This sequence comes from Paraliomyxa miuraensis, assembly GCF_026337845.1. Classification (GTDB taxonomy): domain Bacteria; phylum Myxococcota_A; class Polyangia; order Nannocystales; family Nannocystaceae; genus Paraliomyxa; species Paraliomyxa miuraensis. The sequence continues at coordinate 256,974 of NZ_JAOVZF010000161.1, forward strand.
CGCCAGCACGTGCGAGGCCAGACGAGGACGCGAGGGCAGCGGGTCCTGGCTCATGCACCCATGCTCGCCCACCAAGGCCACGGACGCGAGGGGCAGCCTGCTATCCTCCGCGGCCATCATGGAGCGCGTGCTGATCCTAGGAGCCACCTCGGCCATCGCCAGCGAGATCGCAGCTCGTTACGCCCGCCGCGGCGCCCGGCTCTACCTCGTGGGCCGCGACCCCGCCAAGCTGACCGCCCTGTGCGATCGCCTCGGCTCGACCGTGGTCGGGCACGCCCGGGCCGATCTCGACGATGCCGCGGGCAGTGCCGCGTTGGTCCACACCGCCCTCGAGGTCCTCGATGGGCTCGACGTGGCCGTGATCGCCCACGGATTGCTCGGTCATCAGATCACCACCGAGCACGACTGGAACGCCGCCGAGCAAGTGCTACGAACCAACCTCCTGAGCCCCGTGTCGTTGCTGATCCCCCTGGCCAACGCACTGCAGGCCCAGGGCCACGGACACCTGGCCGTGCTGTCCTCGGTTGCGGGCGAGCGCGGACGCCCTCGCAACTACACCTACGGTGCGGCCAAGGGCGCCCTCACGATCTACCTCCAGGGTCTGCGCAGCCGGCTGTGGCGTCAGGGCATCGCCGTCTCCACCTTCAAGCTCGGTCCCGTCGACACCCCCATGACCGCCGACCACGCCAAGAATCCACTGTTTGCCACGCCGCAGGCGGTGGCGCGCGACATCGTGGCTCACATCGATCGAGGCCAAGGCGGCGCCGCCCATCTGCCGTGGTACTGGGCACCGATCATGAGCGCGGTGCGACACATGCCCGAGTCGATCTTCCAGCGCCTCGGCTTCCTGTCTGGCCGTTAGATCCATGCTGGATCCATGCTGGCGCTCGCCGCTCGCCGTGATCACCACTCGAGCGGCCTCGCATGGTCGATGGAGTCGCACGACCTCGCACCCGAGGACCGTAAGGAATCCCATGGTTCCTCGATTTCGCCCGATTGCAGCGGCTGACGACTGTTCCGTGCCGTCGTATCCTGGGTTTGCCCACGACCCGTGACCATGTCCTCTCCCTCCACCCGCACCGTCGTCGACCGGTGGCCAGCTCCCGATCCCCCGGCGATCCCCCATGTGGGCATGGACATCGCGGGACGCTATCGGTTGGTGGAGCGTCGCGGCCGCGGAGGCATTGGAGAGGTCTGGGAGGCGATCCACAGCCCCACCGGTCGTCGCGTCGCGATCAAGCTGCTGCTGCCCGCCTGGCAGACCGATCAGAACGTGCGCAAGCGCTTCGTTCGCGAGGGTCGCCTCGCGAGCACGATGCAGCACCGCAATATCGTCGCCATCCACGAGGCGGGCGAGGCCGACGACGGCCAGCCCTACATCGCCATGGAGCTGCTCGAGGGCCCTTCGCTCGATGTCGAGATCCAGCGCAGCGGCCCGATGCCCTGGGACCGCGTCAAGCGCATCCTGCTCCAGCTGTGCAGCGCGCTCGATCACGCCCACGCGCTCGGCATCGTGCACCGCGACGTCAAGCCCTCCAACGTGATGCTCGCACGTCGCCTGGGCGACCCCGACCGCTGCAAGCTGCTCGACTTCGGCATCGCCAAGCAGAGCCTCGTGAGCCAGCAAACCTCCCACCTGACCGCCGAGGGCCAGATGTTGGGCAGCCCCGGGTTCATGAGCCCCGAGCAGCTCCAGGGTCGCCCCACCGATCTGCGCGGCGACATCTACGGCCTGGGCTGCACCGGGTTCTATCTCCTGACCGGGCGCGTGCCCTTCGCCGGGGGCTCGGTCCCCGAGATGGTCCACAACGCGCTCTACCACAGCCCTCGTCCCCTCGAAGACGTGAACATCGAGGAGCCGCTGCGCCAGCGGATCGAGGCCCTGTTCCATCGTGCGATCCACCGCGACCCCGCGCAGCGCTTCGACTCCATCCTCGACTTCGTGGTGGCGCTGAACCACGTCGACACGTCCGACAAGCCGATCCAGCGCTGGGTGTCACTTCAGGCGACCGCGACGGGCAAGCCCGCCGTGGGGCTCGAGCCGACGCTCGAGACCAAGCCCGCCCCCACCGCCGAGACCGAGGCCATCGCCACCACCGAGGGACCCATCGAGGTCGCCAACCTCGACGCCACGACCCGCAATCCCACCCCCGTGCGGCTCGGCCTGATGTCCACGCTGGGTCACAGCTGGATGCTCACCGGGCGCACCACGGTCGATCGCTCCACCTGGGCCGGCGCGGAGGGCTACCTCGAGATCGCCCGCGTCCCGCCCGACGTCGTGCTCGTGCACATGAGCGGCACGCTGGAACCGGCCGCGGCGACGCCGTTCCTCGAGCACCTCCCCGAGCTCCTCGAGCGCCACCAGCCGTGCCACGTCTTTTGGCACATGGGCTCCATCAAGAGCTATCCCTCCAGCGTGCGCGATGCCGTGCTGCAAGCCCTCACCGAGCACCGCGACTGCATCGAGTCGGTTCACGTGCTCAATGGCCCGGGCCTGGTCGGCATGGCGGTATCGCTGGCCACCGTCGCCCTCGGCAGCCAGCGCTACGTGTACGAGGACCAGCCGTCGTGGCGAGCCGCGCTCGACGCCTTGTTCCTGCGCTATCGAGAATAGGCCGGCAGCAGACCGGCAGCCCAGCGGCTCAGATCCCCGCCAGCGGATCGTTGCCGCCCTCGACGATCTCGATGCGTGGTCGCGGCGGCTCGGGGGCGGGCAGCTCCTCCGCCGTCACCGTCTTGGGCGCCAGCTTGAGCGAGAGCGCCACCTTGCTCCCCTTGCTGCGCACGATCTTGGCCTTCTTGGCCGCGGCCTCGACCGTGACCGACTCGAGCACGGCCTCGCCGTCACGTCGATAGCCCAGGGTCACGGCGAGCTTGCGGCCGCGCTCGTCGAGCTTGCGCACGCTGATGTCGACGGCATGCTCGTGACCATCGGCCAGCAGCGCCAGCGCCGTGTCGGTGTCGAGCTCGACGAGCCGATCGATCTGGCCGACCGCACGTCCGTCGGCGGCGATCCGCAGCTCGAGCGCCACGACCTCACGGGTCTCGCTCTCGGCTGGAGCCTCGCTCGGGCTCTCGCTCGGAGCCGCGGCCTGGGGATCGTCGGCCGCCAGGACCGGGGAGGCCGGAGCCGTGGTCAGCAGCGCCGCGGCGAGGGCGGCCGCGCTGCCGAAGCTGTGAAGGGTGGAAGCAAGCGCAAGACGACGGGGCAAGACAGGTAGGCCAAGCATGCGATGGCGGTCTCTGACGAAGGTCCCCGGAGGCGATTCACGAAGGTTCCCGGGCCCGCACCAATTCGCCGCAATCACTGCAACAATTCACGATCCCATCCCCTGCTCCAGGAGCCGCCCCCTTGGCGACCATGACATCCACGCCATACAAAGCGACGGGAGCGACCTTGCCGTGAGCGCCGAAGACGATCTCCAGCCGCCCGCTCCGCCGCTGCGCGGGGTTCGAGTCCTCGATTTCACCCAGAACCTTCCCGGCCCCTACGCGAGCTTGCTGCTCGCGTCGATGGGAGCCGAGGTGATCAAGGTCGAGCCCCCGCGCGGCGACACGGGTCGCTTGCTCGGGCGGCTGTTCGACATCGTCAACGCCGGCAAGAAGAGCATCGTGCTCGACCTCAAGACCGACGCCGATCGAGCGCGCCTGCACGCGCTCTTGCCCCACGTCGACGTGCTGCTCGAGGGCTTCCGTCCCGGGGTGATGGAGGCCCTCGGCGGCGGGCCGACCCAGGCGCTCGCCCGCAATCCGCGGCTGGTCTACTGCTCCATGAGCGGCTACGGCCAGCACGGCCCCTACCGCGAGTATCCAGGGCACGATCTCAACTTCCAGGCGCTCGCGAGCGTGTGCCACATGATGCGCGACGGGTCCGGGCATCCGCTGGGCTGTGCGCTGCCGATCGCCGACCTCAGCTCGGGCTTGAGCGCGGTCGCCACGATCGTCGCCGCGCTCTACGGGCGCCAGCGCGACGATCGGGGTCGGCACATCGACGTGGCGCTCACCGATACCGTGCTGTCGTGGGCCTATGTCTGGGCCGAGGGTCTGACGCCTTCGGATGCCAAGCTCTCGGGCACGCTGCACCCGCTGCGGCGCTGGCTCGACACCAAGGCCGCCAAGGGCCAGGGCACGCGCCGTCTTGCCGAGACCGCGTCGCGCTGGCTCGGGCGACCCGACACCGCGGCCTCGGTCGACCGCGTGGGCCGGTGGCTGGGGCACACCGCCGCCTGGCAGAACCTGCTGCGCCTGCGACTGCACGCCCTGCCCCACTACGCGCTCTACCAGTGCCGCGACGACCGCTGGATCAGCGTGGGCATCGTCGACGAGCAGAAGTTCTGGGCCGCGCTGTGCGAGGGCCTGGGGCTGCCCGAGCCGCTGCGCGTCTCGATGACCGCCGTGCCGCTGGGGGCACGCGTGGTGGGGTCCCGTCCGCTGCGCCGCGTGATCGCCACGGCCTTCCGCCGCCATGGGCTCGACCACTGGCTGCGCGTCCTCGACCGCGCCCACGTGCCCGTGGCGCCCGTGCTCACGCTCGACGAAGCCCTCGCCGATCCGCAGCTGGCCGGACGCGTGCTCGATCCCAGCGGTCACGCCGTCACGCCGATGCCGTTTGCCTGCATGCCGCTGGGACGGTCGCCTCGGCTCGGCGAGCACACCGCGGAGGTGATGGCCTCGCTCCCGCCCGAGTGAGCCCGCACTCGCCACGACGCAGCCCCCAGGCAGGCAGCCGCACGGAGCGGTCGTGTGGTTCAGTCGTCGTCGCGATCGCTCGACAGCGGCGCGAACAGATCGTCCACGTCGTCCTCGGTGAGCTCGAGGCTGGGATCGCCCGCGCACAGGATGCTGTCGGCCAGGTTCTGCTTGCGCCGCTGGAGTCCCATCATGCGTTCCTCCACGCTGCCCGCCACGATGAGGTTGTATACGAACACCGGTCGGGTCTGACCGATGCGATACGCCCGATCGGTGGCCTGCGCCTGCGCGGCCGGGTTCCACCACGGATCGTAGTGGATCACGGTATCGGCCCGCGTGAGGTTGAGCCCGGCCCCGCCCGCCTTGAGGCTGATGAGGAACACCTCGGCGCGGCCCTGCTGGAATGCATCGACCATGGCCTGGCGATCGGGCGTGGAGCCGGTGAGGCTCACGTGACGGATCCCTCGCTGCCGCAGCCCCTCGCTGATGAGGGCGAGCATGCTGGTGAATTGCGAGAACACCAGCACCCGTCGGCCGCGAGGGAGCATCTCCTCGAGCATCTCCATCAGCGCCTCGTACTTGGCCGATTCCTCGACCAGGCGGGCCGATGGCACCGAGACCAGGCGGGGGTCGCAGCACACCTGCCGCAGCTTCATCAGCGCGCTGAGGATGTCGATGGTCGAGGCCGCGATGCCCTTCTTCTTGACCACCTTGCGCACCGCTGCGTGGGCGGCGAGCCGGATGCTCTCGTAGAGATCGCGCTGGCCGCCCGCGAGGTCGACCGTTCGAACGATCTCGGTCTTGGCCGGGAGGTCCTTGGCCACCCGGTCCTTCATGCGGCGCAGGATGAACGGCGCGACCCGCTTGCGCAGGGTCTCGAGCCGGCCCTCGTCGCCGAAGCGCTCGATCGGCACCCGAAACGCCCCGCGAAAGCGCTCGGCGCTGCCGAGCAGGCCGGGCATGAGGAAGTCGAACAGCGCCCACAGCTCGTCGAGGTTGTTCTCGAGCGGCGTGCCCGTGATGCACAGCCGCAGCTCGGCGTCGATGGCCTTGACCGCCTGGTGGATCTGGCTGCGCACGTTCTTGACCGTGTGCGCCTCGTCGAGGATCTGCAGCTGGAAGCGGTGACGGGAGAACACCTCCATGTCGCGCAGCACCAGCGGGTAGGTGCTGATCACCACGTCGGAACCCTCGATGCGACCGAAGCGTTCGTGACGCTTGGGGCCGTGCAGCACCAGCACGCGCAGACTGGGCGCGAACTTGTTCAGCTCGCGCTTCCAGTTGCCCACCAGGCTCGTGGGCGCCACCACCAGCGAGGGAAGGAGCAGCCGACCCGCCGCCTTCTCGGTCACGATGTGCGCGATGGTCTGGAGCGTCTTTCCCAGGCCCATGTCGTCGGCCAGGATCCCTCCGGCTCCGTGCGCACGCAGGTTCTGCAGCCAGTTGAGGCCCTCTTGCTGGTAGGGACGCAGGGTCGCCTTCAGCTCGGGCGGCGCGGGCACCAGCGGGAGCTCGGCGTCGCGGGACAGACCCGCGCGACGTCCTCGCAGATCCACCTGGCCGCGTAGCTCCAGCTGCGCCTCGCCGAGCGCATCGTCGAGCTCGTCGAGATAGCTGGGTACGAGCTCGGGGATCCGCAAGCAGCCCTGGCCGCTCCCTTCCACCTCGTAGAGCTCGCGCACCACGCGAAGGATCGCTTGCAGTCGCTCGGCCGGGACCGGCAGGTAGCGCCGGTCTCCCACGGGCACCGCGGTCATGCGCTTGGCCCGACGCAGGAGCGCATCGAGGCCGGCCCCGCGGCTCTGCTGCAGCAGCTCGAGCAGCAGCGGGAGCAGGTCGACCTTGCGACCGTCCACGTCGACGCCGAGCTCGAGCTCGAACCAGTTGGTCTCGTCATCGTCGGACGCCTGGAGATCGGCGTACCACTTGGCCCCCTCGACCACCCGACACTGGTAGTCGTCGGCGATCTCCACCCTCCAGCCCATCGAGCGCAGCCGGGGGACGGCCTGGGCCGAGAACGCACACAGAGCATCGATGTCCCCGGTCACGTCGACCACGTAGTCGGGCTCGTCCTCGTCGAAGGTGGCGTAGGTATCGAGCTCGGACAGCTCGACCGGGCCAAAGCCCTCGAGCACGCGGCGGACCCGGGCCTCGCCCGCGGGATCGCGCCGTCGTGGAGCGCCGCCCCCCTTGGACTCGAGGAGATCTCGGGGATCGCCCGCGCGTACGCTCACCCCGCCGTAGTCGAACGACAAGAACAGCACCGCCGTCTCCACCTCCTCGTAGTCGCTGCCCAGGCCCCCGCTCTGGTCGACCAGGACGGGCTGGCTCACCAGGCGCAGGCACGGGGTGAAGGCGTCGGGGATGGAGCGGGGCTGGGCGCTCGGGGCGTTCGGAGATCGCTCGGAGGACGGTGTCGAGAGCGGGGGGGTCCGCACGGAGGCCGCATTATGGACGAAGCTGGATCCGTGTCCAGTTCTGAACGGATCTCGAGATCCGATCTCCGGACGTGACGACGCTCGAGATCCATGCGATGGGTGCTCGGCTGGTGCCGCGTCACGACTTCCGGCTCGCGCTTCGGCTCTCGATCGTCTACGTGGCGATCTTCGTGTGGATGGGCGTGTACCTGCCCTACTGGCCGGTTTGGCTGGCCCATCGGGGCCTGTCGCCGAGCGAGGTGGGCATCTTGCTGGGCGTGAGCCCGTGGACGCGCGTGATCGCGAGCCCTCCCGCAGGGCGCTGGGCCGATCGCAGCGGCCAGGCCAACCGCCTGATCACCGGGCTCGCCGTGCTGCTCGCGGCCGGGCAGTGGTGCTTTGCGTGGGTCGAGGGCTTCGGGGGATTGCTGCTGATCACAGTTGCAGTGGGGTTCGTGATCGCGCCGATCATCCCCTTGCTCGACGGGTTGACGATCGGGGCCGAGGCCGAGGGAAAGGTGAGCTACGGACCCGTGCGCCTGTGGGGCTCGGCCGCGTTCATCGGAGCCTCGTGGGCCGGGGGCGAGCTGCTCGAGCGACAGGGAGAGGCGATCATCCTGTGGCTCCTGGTGGGGGCCGCAGCCGGCGGCGCCGTGGTCTCGCTGCTGTTGCCCGGCGGCGAGCGCTCTGCAGGACCTCCGCGGAACGAGACCGAGGGACCCGTCATCTCGGACGGCAGCTCGTCGTGGTCGCGCCCCTTCGTCGGCTTCTTGGTCGTCACCGCGCTGCTGCATGCGAGCCATGCGGTGCTCTACGCCTTTGGCACCCAGCACTGGCGCACGCAGGGGCTCGACGAGAGCACGGTGGGGCTGCTGTGGGCGCTGAGCGTGCTGGCGGAGATCGTGCTGTTCGCGATCGCTC
>NZ_JAOVZF010000161.1:272500-454863 GCF_026337845.1 Paraliomyxa miuraensis
CCCATCAGGTCGCGAGCCACCGAGCCGGCCTGGATCTCTCCGTGCAGCATGCGACGCGCGAGCTGGTTGCCGTCGATGTAGCCGACCACGGCGCCCTCCCCGTCGATGACGAACGTGGCTCCGAGCCCGGCCTCCACGCAGACGCGGCGGATCTCGTCGAGCTCGGCGGACTCGGTGAGGACCTCGCTGGGGGTGAGCATCAGCTCGCGCACGAGCCCGCGCTTCATGACCTCGCCCTCGGCCTCGTGCTCGAGCACGATGCCGCGCGAGTGCAGCTGCATGCGGTAGAGACCATTGGCGTTGATGCGGCGCGAGACCAGCAGGGCGAGGATGCAGCCGAGCATCAGCGGCAGGATCACGGCGTAGTCCTGGGTGAGCTCGAACAGCATCACGATGGGAGTGAGCGGGGCCTGCATGAGGCCGGCAAAGGTGGCGCCCATGCCCACCAGGGCGTAGGCGCCTGCGCCCTGGGCCGCGTCACCGAGCACGAGGTGGGCGAGCGCGGCGATGATGGAGCCCAGGCACGCGCCCACGTAGAGCACGGGCATGAAGGGACCACCGAAGCCTCCGCTGCCCACGGTGAGCGCAGTGACGACGATCTTGAGCCCGAGCAGCATCGCGGCGAGCTGCCAGCCGAGCTGACCTTGCAGGGCGGTGGAGACGGTGGCTCGACCGGGGCCGAGCAGCTCGCTGGAGATGGCCGCGGCCATCAGGCCCACGCCCAGGGCACCGAGAGCGGGCTTGAGCCAGCCGGGCATGCGAAGCACGACGAAGCGACCCTCGGCATAGATGATGGCGCGCGCCATGCCGGCTCCGATGACGCCCGCCGCGATCGCGAGCAGGAGATAGAAGCCGAAGTCGGCGAGCGAGGCGGAGCCGTGCACCGGCAGCTCGAACTCGGTGCGAGGACCGAAGATGGCGTGCGAGGTGACGGTGCCGGCGACCGCGGCAACGATGAGCGGAATGAACACCGACATCGTGCCGACGTTGCCGCCGATCGACCCGCCGAATACGAGCTCGACGGTGAAGATGACGCCCGCGAGCGGAGCGTTGAAGGCGGCGGCGAGGCCACCGGCACAGCCGGCTCCCACCATGGCCACGTGTCGACGCAGGCGCAGGCCCAGGAAGCGCGAGAGCACGGCCCCCACCGCGGCTCCGATGGCGACCGAGGGACCCTCGTGACCGCAGGAGCCGCCGCTGCCGATGCTGACCCCGGTGCCCACGCCGTTGATGACGGCCCCCATGCCGTCGAGCCGACCGCCGTGCTTGGCGACGGCTTCGATGACGCCCATGGGGCCCACGACCAGGCGGGTTCGAAGCAGGCGGACGGCCAACAGGCGCAGACCTCCGGCAGCCAGGCCTCCGAGCACGGGGAAGGCGATGATGATCGTCCAGCGCAGCACGCCGCCGAAGCGTCCGATGAACAGGTCGTTGGCGCTCTCGATCCACAGCAGCAAGAGGCCCGAGGCACCGCCCGCGGTCACGCCCACGACGGCGGCCATGAGGATCAGATAGACGTGGTCGTCGCGGATGACGGTGGCCAGGCGACGACCGAGCAGCAGGCCCAGCATCTGCCAGATGCGGTAGAGGCGTCCGGCGGGGGGCAGCGGCTTGTGGAATCCGGTGGCCTGCAGATCGGAGACGCGCGGCGCGACCATGGAGTGGCTGGCCGCGAGCAGCGAGTCGGTGGGCGAAGGCTCGCGCTCGGGGGTTGGCCCCGCGGAGGTGGACGATGGCTCGCGCCCCGAGGACGGCGGCTCCGGGGCGTCCCCGGGGGGCGGGGACCGGTCGGGCATCGGGCAAAGCTACCGCCGCCGGTGCAGCGCCACCAGGGCGTGCCTTCTATTCGTGTGGTCGTGGTGGTGGGGCCGACCCGCATTGCGCCCGGCTTCGCCGGCCCGGGTGGGCGTGCGCGGGTGACGTGGGCAAGGGAACCGTTTCAACGCAGAGGATGCGGATGAAACGACCCGAGCGGCGTCGATGTGGTTGTGTCCGGGGTTCGCGGTGCGGATACTGCATCGAGGGTCAATGCGGACGATGATGAAGAGGATGTCGATGAGCGAGCCGAGGCGAGCGCTACCGGTCGTGTCGGTAGTCGTGCTGGCGATCGCCTCGGGAGGGCTGGCGTGCGGCACGACGCCGCCCGATCCGTCGGGCCAGCCGCGCTCGGCGAGCGATCCCCTGGACGACGCGGCCGGCGATCTGGTCGCGCGGCCGCCCAGCCGCGGCAAGGTCCGCGGTGGCGAGCGGATGCGTCGCACGGTGACGTGGCCCGAGGCCGACACGCGGAGCGTCGAGGCCTACGAGTCCCTCGATGCGCGCTCGCGAGAGGCGGTGGACCTGGCCCCGGTGCCGGTGCTGGTACCCGCGCTCGCGGAGGCGCTCGACGAGCGCAAGGTGATGCAGGGGCCGGAGTGGGCGGCGTTCTGGGGGCGACGCGAGACCGCCGAGTCGACGGTGACGATCACCGTGAACGCGAGCCGCATGGCACGGGTGTACCCGGGGGTGACGCCCAAGCCGGGCCCACACACGCTGCGGGGGAAGGAAGCGTTCGTGTCGCGCAACGAGGGGATCTGGAGCGCGACCTGGATCGAGCACGGGGTGGCCTACGATCTGGGCCTGGAGTGCGCACCGGTCGATGCCCCACCGTGCGACGACCAGGCAGGCGTGGAGGCGCTAGCCGAGGGTCTGGTGTACGTGGGCGGACGCGGACCCGAGCCCAAGCAGGAGCAGGAGGTGGAGCGATGAGCCGCACGAGCACGTGGGCATGGGCGGCCGTGGCCGCGACCGTGATGGGCATGGGCGCGGGGCTGGGACTGGCCCCGACCACGGGCTGGGCGGGCGAGCCCGAGCCGTTCGAGTACATGCCGCCCGGCACGCTGGTGGCGGGCTCGGGCCAGGGGCGCGTGGACGACACCGTGTATGCGCCCGGCATGCGCTTCCCCACGGAGGAGGGACCGGCGTTCGCGAACTCGCAGGTGTGGGGCAACGGCGGCGGCCAGGGTCCCGGCGGCGGCCAGTGCGATGCGGTCAACTACGACTATCCGTGGTGGGACAACTACTGCGAGACGCGCTCGTGGGACATGCCGATGTGCCCGGCGGGGATCGGCCACCAGGGGCAGGACATCCGCCCGGCGACCTGTCAGAACGCGGTGCACTGGACGGTGGCCGCGGACGCGGGCACGGTGACCAACATCGGCAGCTACTCGGTCTACGTGACCGCGGCCGACGGCACGCGCTACGACTACCTGCACGGTGCCAACCAGATCGTGGGGGTTGGGCAGGCGCTGGACCGCGCAGAGCGGATCAACCGGGTCTCCAACGCATTCGGCGGTACGCCCACGACCTATCACCTGCACTTCAACATCCGCAAGGACGTGGCGGGCTTCGGCAACGTGTATGCGCCGACCTATATGTCGCTGGTGACCTCGTACCAGGAGCTGTTCGGCCTGGTGGGCAACGGTCAGGGTGCGGTGGAGCTCGACAGCAGCAGCTGCGAGGCGATGATCGGCTGGGCGCAGAGCGGGGACGATCCCGAGGGAGCGGCGACGGTGCTCATCGCGTTCGACGGCGAGCAGGACGATCCGAACGCGACCGTGATCGAGATCTTGGCCGACCGGCCGCGGCCCGACCTGTGCGACGTGCTGGGGTCGTGCGATCACGGGTTCGAGGCGGAGATTCCCCTGCGTCTGCGGGACACCGCGCTGCACGAGGCACGCTTCTACGTGGTCGGGCAGAACGGTACGCCCGTGGAGCTCGACGACAGCCCGTTCTCGTTCATGTGCGAGCCGCCGCCGGTACCGGCGGGGGTGCGGCGCGAGCTCGAGAGCCCGGAGGTGATGGTGGCGTGGGCGTTCTCGCCGCTCTATCAGGTCGCGTGGGCACCGGCGGACGTGCTGGCGGGGCTGCCCCAGGGCAACGTGTTTCCCGAGTATCCGGTGCTGGTGGTGAGCGATGGGGATCCCGCGCCCGCCGAGACCAAGACGCGCTGGCTGATGGATCCCGGCTACAAGCGCGCGGTGGCCAGCGAGGAGATCGCGACGGCCTGGGGGCTGCCGTGGAGCGAGCCCGAGACGTGGCCGGCCGAGGTGCTCGACGGGGTACCCTCGGGCACGCCCTTGCGACCCGAGCCGTTCCTGGTGACCGGGGACGAGGGGGTCGTGTATGCGATCGACGACGAGCAGTGTCCGCTCGTCGACGGGCAGCTCGACCCGAGCTGCGAGCCCGAGGGCGAGGACGACACGGCGGGTGAGGACACGGCAGGGGATGATCTGCCGGGAGGCACGGCGGGCGACGGCGACGGCACGGGAGGCGTGCCAGCGCCCGGGGCCACGGACGACGACGAGGGCTGCGCGTGCCGCAGCGACGGCTCGCGGCCTGGCGGTGGCGTGGGGTGGTGGCTGCTGGCGCTGGTGGCCGCGGGGCTACGTCGACGTCGCGCCTGAAGACCGCGCCCGAGCAACGAGGGCACGCTCCCGCGCTCGTCGTCGACACCGTCGATCGAGCCGGGAGCGGCGTGCACTCGATCCGCTAGCGCAGCGGCAGCACGACCTTCTCGCGACGCTCGACCAGCATCTCGTTGCCGATGAAGTCACCCGCGTCGAACGAGGCCACGCCCATGCGGCTGTAGGTGATGCGCAGGGCCTGGGCATCGAGCGCGAGCCCGAACGTACGCAGGGTGTCGAGCGACAGTCGCACCTGGCCCTGGTCGTGCAGCACGCACGTGAGCTCCGAACCCACGGGCAGGCCCCCCTGGAGACCGGTGAGGCGCACGGTCACGATGCCATCGTCGGTCTCGGTCTCGTTCCTGCCCTGCCAGCGCAGCACGAGCGCGTCGTCGGCGAGCGCCTGCAGATCGTCCTCGGTGACGTAGGGAACGAGCGCCCGCGGGACCACGCCTTCGGCCCGAAACTCGGGAAGCTCCTCGGAGAGCGAGGCCCGGGATTCCACCACGACCATCGCGCTGCGACCGTCGTCGGGGAGCTCGGGCAGATCCTCGCCGTAGAAGGTATAGAAGTAGCCGCTGGTCATGTACGGCAGCAGATCGGGCACGTGCGACAGCTCCATGGGAGCCTCGAACACGGTGCCGCCCTCGCCATCGATCCGAATCCGAAGATCGCCGGCGTCGACGAGCGACAGCTCGCTCGACGGGGGCACGTCGTGGACCTCGGAGCCGGAGATCGTGAGCGAGTCGGAGGGGACGCACTCGCCCGGGGTCACCACGTCGGCCGGCAGCACGGGCATGCCGATGCGAGCGCGGACGAAGTCCTCCTCGAGGCTGCGGACGAACGCGAACCGGGCGGTCACCTCGAACACCTCGTAGGGCTCGTCGGCGGAGTCGGCCTCGGGCTCGAGCACCACGTGCACGCGACCGAGACGGAACGCGTCTCCGTTGGGAGTCGACCAGGCGCTGCTCTCGGTGGCCCCGGGATCGTCGTCCGCACAACCAGCAACGCCGGTCGCCACGAAGGCGAGCGCGAGCGCGGCCAAGCGGTGTTCGGGCGACCTCACGTCTCAAACCCTACCGCGGCCCGGACACGCTGTCACGGAAGCGGAGTGAGGCGCAGCGACCGGCTCCATGCCGCTGGGCGAGGCCGGCCGGATGGGCGGGCATCCTCGGCCTGCGGAGATCTCGCATGCGCGACACCCGCTCGCACCACCTCGACCGGCTCGCCCTGCAAGCGGGGACGATCGGCGGCGTCCGGGCCTATGCTCCGCCGCGGTCATGAGCACCATCTCTCGGCAGGAGTGTCACGAGCTGGCCAGCCTCGCTCGGCTGTCGCTGAACGAAGAGGAGGCGGAGCGCTTTGCGGCGGAGCTGTCGCCGATCCTCGCCTACCTCGAGCAGCTCCAGGCGGTCGATACCATGGGCGTCGAGGAGCACCTGCCTCCGTCGCGCCCCCCCTTGGGCCCCTCGGGTCCCGTGGGCTCCACGGGCGCCGTGGGCCCCGCGGGATCGAGCAGCGGGCTGCGCGACGACGTGACCGCCCCGCCCCTCCCTCGCGAGCGAGCGCTGGCGGGCGTGCCGGAGGTGCTCGACGGCCACGTGAAGGTCCCGAAGTTCAAGAAGGATTGATGCCGTGACTCCGAACCGGATCATCGAGCTGTCGGCCCGAGCGATCGCAAGGCACGTGCGCGAGGGGTCGCTGCGCGCGACCGAGGTGCTCGAGGCGTTCGAAGCACGGGCCGATGCCACCGAGCCCGTGCTGCATGCGTACCTCCTGCGCGCGCGCGACGAGGCGAGGACCGCGGCCGAGGCGATCGACGGCGCGCGCGCAGCCGGCCACCCGCTCGGGGCGCTGGCTGGGGTGCCGATCGGACTCAAGGATCTGTTCGTCATCGAGGGGATGCACACGCGCGCCGGTTCGCGGATCCTCGAGGGCTGGATACCGCCCTACCAGGGCACCCACGCGGCGCGCCTGCTCGGGGCGGGCGCCGTGATCACGGGCAAGCTCGCGATGGACGAATTCGCGATGGGCTCGTCGAACGAGAACACGCCGTACGAGCCCGTGCGCAACCCCTGGGACCCCCGCTACGTGCCCGGGGGCTCCTCGGGGGGCTCGGCCGCCGCCGTGGCCGCGGGCAGCTGCGCGGCGGCGCTGGGCTCGGACACGGGCGGATCGATCCGGCAGCCGGCGAGTCTGTGCGGGGTGGTGGGGCTCAAGCCGAGCTACGGCCGAGTGAGTCGTCACGGGATGATCGCGTTCGCCTCGAGCCTCGATCAGGCCGGGCCGATCGCCCGTGACGTTCGCGATGCGGCGGCGCTCTTGCAAGTGCTGGCCGGGCCCGATCCGCTGGATGCGACGTGCGTGGACGCGCCGGTACCGGACTATCTCGCGTCATGCGATCGCGGAGCGGCGGGGCTGCGGGTGGGGGTGCACCGCGAAGCGCTGGCGAGCGAGGGGCTCGACCCCGAGGTGGCCAAGGCCTTCGAGCACGCGCTGGCGGTGCTGCAGGACGCAGGCGCGACGCTGGTGGACGTGGAGCTGCCACATGCCGAGCACGCGATCGCGACCTACTACGTGCTGTGCACGGCCGAGGCGGCCAGCAACCTCGCGCGCTACGACGGCCTGCGCTACGGAGCCCGGATTGCTCGCGCATCGCTACGGGAGACCTACGAGGCCACCCGCGAGGCGGGGTTCTCGGCCGAGGTCAAGCGCCGCATCCTGCTGGGCACGTTCGTGCTGCGCAAGGACAGCTACGCGGCCTACTACGGGCAAGCGCAGAAGGTCCGCCGGTTGATCGCACGGGACTACGCGCGGGCGTTCGAGGGCTGCGATCTGATCGCATCGCCCGTCTCGCCCGTGCCGGGCTTCGCGGTGGGCGAGCGGAGCCACGACCCGCTGACCATGTACCTCTCGGACGTGTTCACGATCGGGGCGAACCTGGCGGGGCTTGCCGCGATCTCGATTCCGGCGGGGCTGTCGGCCGCGACGTCGGGTCGTCCGGCGCTGCCGATCGGGGTGCAGCTGATGGCACCGGCGCTGCAGGAGCCCACCCTGCTCGCAGCGGCAGCCGCCCACGAGGACGCCACGGACCACCATCGCCTGCGCCCGCCCGATCCCCCGAGGTCGGCCACGGCGTCCGAGCCCGACCCCGGCGCAGGAGGTGCCTCGTGAGCGTCGCCGACTACGAGCCCGTCATCGGCCTCGAGGTGCACTGCCAGCTCGAGACCGCGAGCAAGATGTTCTCGGCGTGCCCGGTGGGGCTGCTCGCGCCGCCCAACACCCTGGTCGACGCCTACACCCTGGGGCTGCCGGGCACGCTGCCCGTGCCCAACGCCAGAGCCGTTCACCACGGGATCGCGCTGGCGCTCGCCTGCGGCTGCCAGCTGCACGAGCGCAGCCGTTTCGCCCGCAAGCACTACTTCTACCCGGATCTGCCCAAGGGCTATCAGATCACGCAGGCGCACGAGCCCTACGCGACCGGCGGCAGCCTCGAGGTCCCGGGCTTTCGCGACGCCGAGGGCAGGCCCAAGCGGGTGCCGTTGGTGCGGATCCACTTCGAGGAGGACGCGGGCAAGAACGTGCACGTGCCCGGGGAGGACCACAGCCTGATCGACTACGGCCGCGCGGGCGCGCCGCTGCTCGAGATCGTGTCGGAGCCCACGATCGGCTCGCCCGAGGAGGCGGCCGCGTATCTCCGCGAGCTGCGGACGCTGGTGCGCACGCTGGGGATCTCCCAGGCCAACATGGAGGAAGGCACGCTGCGCTGTGATGCCAACGTGTCGGTACGACGGCGGGGGAGCACCGCGCTGGGGGTGCGCTGCGAGATCAAGAACCTCAATTCGTTTCGCTTCCTGGCGCAGGCGATCGCGGCGGAGATTCGACGGCAGATCGATCTGCTCGAGCAGGGCCAGGTGATCGAGTCGGTCACGCTGAGCTACGACGTCGAGCGCGATCGCACCCGGGTGATGCGCAGCAAGGAGGATGCGGCCGACTACCGCTACCTGCCCGAGCCCGATCTGCCGCCGCTCTGGATCTCGTCGGAGTGGATCGACCGGGTGCGCAGCGAGCTGCCCCCGCTGCCGGCCGCACGACGAGCCGGCTACCTCGCGCAGGGGATCTCGGAGGACGATGCGGTGCTGCTGGCGAGCGAGCCCGCGCTGGGGGACTACCTCGATCGCACGCTCGCCGCGGGCGCGCCCGCCAAGAAGGCGAGCAACTGGCTCACGGTGGAGCTGCTGGGCAAGCTCAACGCGGACGGGATCGGCATCGAGCGCAGCCCCGTGACCCCCGAGGCGCTGGCGGAGCTGATTGCGATGGTCGAGGCCGACGAGGTCTCGGGGCGTGCGGCCAAGGCGATCTTCGCGAGCCTCTATGGCGAGCTCCGCGAGTCCGAGGGCTCCACCCCACCGCTCACGCCGCGCACCATCGCCGAGCGCGATGGCCACCGCCAAGTGAGCGATGCCGGGGTGCTCGAGGCCGCAGTCCGCGAGGTCCTGGCGGGCCACCCCGAGCAAGTCCAGCAATTTCGCGCGGGCAAGACCAAGGTGCGTGGGTTCTTCGTGGGTCAGGTGATGAAGAAGACCCGGGGTCAGGCCAACCCACAGGTGCTGGGCGAGCTGCTCGACCGTCTGCTGGGCGAGGACGACTGAGCGTACGGGACGCATGAGCCGTTGCCCGTGGACCCCCGCATCCCCTACGCTCGGACCATGACCATGCGATGGGTTGGGCGACGGCTTGGGCGACGGCTTGGGCGGCGGGGCTTGCTGGCGACCGCACTCGCGCTGGGTTGCGGGGGAGGAGGCGGCGGCTCGGGCGACGGCACCGAGGGCACCGCGGACGGCACGGCCGAGGGCACCGCGGACGGCACGGCCGACGAGACGGGTGAGCCGTTGCCGGTTCCGGTGGGAACGATCGCCGAGCTGCTGGTGCCGTTCGACACCAACGTGATGGACGTGGAGGGTCCCGCCTCGTGGGCGACCCAGTACGGCAAGTCACCCGAGATCGTGGCGGTGGCCCACGATCGCATCATCGACGTGCTGGTGCAGGACTACACCGCAGGACCCAGCGGCCGCGCCTACGTGCTGCGGCTCGAGCCGCTGCAGACCGACTATGTGATCACCGCGGTGCTCGAGCCCCCGATGCTCGATCGCATCATGGGCTTCGACCGCGACCCCGGCGACTTCCTCTACGTGGCCAGCGGGGTCGACGAGAGCGCCACCCTCACGCTCGAGGATCCCATGCCGGGGCAGTACCGCAGCGGGATCGTGCGGGTGGTCAAGCTCGCCTGGGATGGCACGGTGCAGTTCGACACCGACCTCGATCTGGCGCGTCAGGCCGCCGGTGACGATCCCGAGCTGGTGGTCAACCCGATGGTGGCGGCCACGTCGCGCCTTGCCTGGGGCGGGGGCTTCGTGGCGCTGCTGCACGGGATCAACACCGACGCCGACTGGGACATCATGGCGCGCCACCAAAAGGCGCTCACCACCCACCTGCACTCGGGTACGGGCGACGTCACGCGGACCTCGTCGGTGTGGGTGAGCCACTCGTTCGACCAGCGGCTGTTCCACGATGGCACCGGCTTCGTGGAGATGCACCTGGGCGACGCCTATCCGCGCGAGGTGGTGTTCGCCCGGGTCGAGCCGGACAGCGGCAGCTATCCGCTGCTCTACGTCAAGGGCGAGTCCGGCGCCAACAACACGTTCACGCGGCTGGGCAATGCGGCGATGATCGAGGGCGATCCCACCTACGGCTACCTGGCGCTGTTCGCCACCGAGGCCACCGCGGCCACCGACGCGCAGGTGGCCGGGTCGCGCGACCTGGGCCTCACGCGGGTGCGGCGGGACTTCGATGCGCAGAGCGCCGACGCAGGGGCGCACCTCGACCCGGGGCTGCCCGACGTGCTCGATGTGCAATCGGCGGGGCAGGCCCGCCAAAACCGGCTGCGCTGGCTGACTCACTATCAATCGGAGTCCAGCGGTCAGGACCACGCCGAGCGCCCCAAGCTGGTGGCCCTGGGCGGGGACGTGTTCGTGGTGCTGTGGGAGCACTGGACGGCGGGGGGCAGCACGTTCGAGGGCACCTGGGGGATGGTGGTCGACGGCACCGGGTCGACGGTGGTGGAGGGCAAGCGGGTGAGCGACTCGCACCTGCCGCGCGGGGACGATGCGTTCGCGGTCGACGGGGAGGCCGGGTGGATCACCGGTGATGCCGCGAACCGGCAGCTCCACCTGCACTTGGTGGATGCGACGCTGGCGTACCGGAAGATCATCGTGGACTAGGCGCGTAACCACCGCCTCGTTCGCAACGTCGAGCGGGGCAAGCCAACGGAGACGATGACCGCATACGCCCTATCGGTGTGGGGAGCCTACCTGGCCCTGGTGCTGGGGGCGTTCTGGCGCAGCCGCGTGTTCGGCGTGTTCGCGATCGTCATCCTGCTGTTCCCGGCGGGGGTGGGCATGGCGCTGCGCGAGCACCTGGGGCCGCTGGCGCCGCTGGTGCCCTACTTTCAGGGCGCGGCGGCGGTGCAGATCGCGATGCTCATGGGGCGCCCGCGAATGAAGCCCCTACCGGTCCGGCTGCTGGTGACCTGGCCTGCGCAATGGTTCATCGCGGCCACGTTCTTGGCGTTTCCGTGGGGGATTGCAGCGGCGCTGGGGCTGACGCCGCACGGCGCGTGGATCCCGTTCGCGCTGACGCTGGGTGGCCTCTTGCAGTCGCTGTGGACGCGCGAGGAGACGGTGGACCTGCGGCTGCTGCCCACGCGTGATGCGGGCGAGCTGCGGCGGTTCTCCGAGGGGCTGGGCGCGCCGGCCGATGCCGACGCCGAGTCCAAGGCGGGTCGGCCGCTGACGATCGTGCAGATCACCGATCCCCATCTCGGCCCGTTCATGTCGGTGAAGCGGCTTGCGCGGATCTGCCAGCGGGCGGTGGAGCGCAAGCCCGACCTCATCCTGCTGACCGGCGACCTGATGACGATGGAGTCGCACGACCTCGAGACGGTCTCGCGGGCGCTCGAGCCGCTGCGAGCCTACGAGGGGCGGGTGTTCGCCTGCCACGGCAACCACGACCACGAGGCTCGCGAGGTGGTGCGCCGCGCGTTCGCACGCAACGGGGTGCGGCTGCTGGTCGACGAGGCGGAGGTGGTGGAGACCGAGGCGGGCCCGGTGCAGATCGTGGGCCTCGACTTCGTGTGGCGCCACCGCGACACACACGTGCGGATGGTGTGCGAGGACCACCCGCGCAAGCCCGGCGCGCTGCGAGTGCTGCTGCTGCACGATCCCGGCGCGTTCCGTCACATCCCCGATGGCGAGGGCGACCTGGTGCTGTCCGGACACACGCACGGCGGGCAGCTCGGTCTGCTCTCGCTGGGGATGAAGCACACGTTCGTGTCGCTGTTCACCAAGATCCCCGATCACGGGCCCTGGGCCCGGGGACGCAACCGGCTCTACGTGCACCGGGCCCAGGGGCACTACGGGTTTCCGCTGCGACTGGGCGTGCCGGCCGAGCAGAGCCTGATGCGGGTGTGGCGGGAGGCGAGCCTGGGGTAGGCCGCGTTCCTGGCCAAGCACCTGCGGGGGTGAGCGCTCGGCGGCCCTCCGGCTCAGCGGTCATACGAAGCTCCAGTCTTGGTGCGCGTGACGGCGTGGGACACCAACTGCCGGCAGCACATCCGCAGCTCTTCGAAGCCAAGCAGGTCGAGGCCGCGCTCGCGGCAAAGGACGAGGAGCTCGCGGCGCTGCGCGCCGAGGTCGTGCGACTGCAAGCTCGAGTTCGAGCGCATTCGCGGCCATAGCGAGTACCCTACAGCGAGTCGATGCACGCCACCGCCGTCTGGGGTACCGCCAGCGTTCGACAACCCCCTTGCAGCCCCAGCGGCCCGATCGCAGTCAGCCCTCCGGTCCCCGCGTCGAGACTGTACAGCGTGTCCCCATCGCACAAGTAGAGCGCCCCGTCGTTGGGATGCACCGCCAGCCCGGGATCGACGATGTCCGCTGCGATCGGCACCAGCGGCGTGGCCGCTCCGGTCGCCACGTCGATGCTGTAGAGGTAGTCGTTGGAGGCCTCCACCGCGTACGGCTGCACGGCGTCGTCCGACCACGCAATCGCCGAGGCCTCGAACAGGTAGCCGAGCGGTCCGACCACGGTGCCGAGCCCGGTCTCCACGTCGACGTGCACGAGCGCATCGAGGTCGGGGTAGAGCCCGAGCAGGCCCTCCTCGGTCACGCCCCCGGGCGACAGCGAGATCGGCCCGAGCGAGGTGGGCCCCACGAGCTGGAAGCTGCAGTTGCAGGGGTTGATCACGTCGATGCGGTTCTGCAGCGCGTTCAGCCCGTAGAGGGTGCCGTCGCGGGCGAACGCGATCGTGGTGTAGTCCACCGAGCCCGCGAGCGAGCACACCTGCGCGGTCCCACCCGTCAGCCCGGCCTTGATCAAGCGCGGCGGGCTGCTGCCGCGATCGACGGTGAGCAACCAGTCGCCCGGCTCGCCGCCGGCCGAGGTGTCGCTGCTGGTGGGATCGTCGTCGCCGCTGGTGCTGCTGCCATCGGCCGAGGTGGGCTGGGTGGTGGTGGTGGTAGGCCCGGGACCGGTGGTGTCGTCCGGCGGTTCGTCGGTGGTGCCAGCGGTGGTGCTCCCCGTGGCGACGTCGGTCCCCGTGGTCCCCGACGGCATGGTGGTGGTGCCATCGTCGTCTTCGGATCCTCCGCCGGGGCAGGCAAGGCACAGCAGCAAGGACATGCTCGAGAGGTAGGCCAAGGGACGCATCGGCGGGGAATTGTCGAAGAGGAAGCGACGAGCCGCAAGCGTGGTGCTATGCAAGGCCACGGTGAGCCGCCCGGTCGCCCTGCCCGACGATCTCGCCCGCCGCCTCGACGACCCGGCGGGCGCCGTGCCCAAGCCCGTGGGTCTGCGCTGGGCGGCGGTCATCGGGCTGTTGCTGCGCGACGCCGAGGACGACCCCGACCCGCGGCTGCTGTTCATCGAGCGCAGCCGCGCGCTACGAGCCCACGGGGGACAGGTGGCGTTCCCGGGGGGCAAGCCCGAGCCCCACGACGCAACCTTGCTCGACACGGCGCTGCGCGAGGCCGCCGAGGAGGTCGATCTGCCGCCGAGCGGAACCACCGTGCTCGGGCGCCTGCGCCCCGTGCCCACCCCCACCGGCTTCCTCATCATGCCGTTCGTGGCCTGGGCACCGCTGTCGTGGACCCCCCGTGCGGCGAGCCCCGAGGTGCATCGCCTGGTGATGCCGCGCCTGCGAGAGCTGGCCGATCCGAGCATCCACCGCGTGGCCGGCCAACGGATGTGGCGCGGCCATCCCTACGACCTGCACGAGTACGCGGTGCACGACCCTCCGGTGTGGGGCGCGACCGCGCACATGGTGCGCGACCTGCTGCTGCGGCTGGGCTTGGCCGAGGACGCTCGAGACTCGACATGACCTTGACCCCTGCACTGCTGCGCGCGCTGGCCGAGCGCGCGAGCGAGGTGGGCCTGCCCCGCTTGGGCGCGGTACGGCTCGATCACCCCGGCTTCGCGCCCGCTCGCACCGCCCTCGACCGCTACCTCGACGAGGGCTTCCACGGCGAGATGGAGTTCATGACCCGCACTCGGACGGTACGCAAGGATCCGTCGAGCATGCTGCCGGGAGCTCGCACCGCGATCGTGGTGGCGGTGCCCTACCGAGGAGAGCAGAGCCCCATCGCCCGCTACGCCCAGAGCGCCGACTATCACACGGTGATGCACGATCGCCTCGAGGAGCTCGAGACGTGGCTGCACGCGCGGCTGCCCGAGGCTCGCACCCTGATCTGCGTGGACACCAAGCCCCTGCTCGAGCGCACCGCGGCTGCGCTCTCCGGGCTGGGGTTCTTGGGCAAGCACGGCTGCCTCATCATGCCCGGGCTGGGCTCCTACGTGCTCTTGGGAGCGCTGCTGTGCACGGCTCCGCTCGAGGCCGAGGCTCCCGATGCGGTCGAGGCGAGCGAGCTGCACCGCGTGAGCTGGGACGCATGTGGACAGTGCACGCGGTGCCTCGATGCCTGCCCCACCCAGGCGTTCGTGGCTCCGGGGCGGCTCGATCCGCGACGCTGCATCTCGTACCTCACCATCGAGCACCGCGGCGAGATCGACCCCGCGCTGGCCGATGCGATGGGCGAGCGGATCGCCGGCTGCGACGTGTGCCAGGAGGTGTGCCCGTACAACGGTGGCCGCGAGCGCGATGCTCGGGTGCCCGAGGTCGCGTGGATCGGCCCTCCGCCGGGACGGCCGCGCACGCCGGATCTGGTCGAGCTGGCCAACTCCGGCAACGCCCGCCACCGCTCGTTCGTCAAGCACACCGCGCTGCGGCGGATCCCCCGGCGAGCGCTGCGGCGCAACGCGTTGCTCGCGCTGGGCAACCGTGCCGGGCCTGCGAGCAAGGCGGAGCGCGAGGCGATCGAGCAGGCGGCGAGCGACGAGGACCCGCTGGTGCGGAAGGCCGCGAAGCGAGCGCGACGACGGCGTACCGAAGGATAGGGCGGGTACGACCCCGTGGCGCTTGCAACCCAGCAACGGTCCATGAGGCGGTCCGGGACCGCGTCCGAGACCTGTATTACACTGCCGCTGTGTCCGACATCACCACGACCCTCCGACGGGCCCGCGAGTCGGCTGGCCTGACGACAGAGGCGATGGCGCACCTCGTTGGACTGGAGCCTGCACAGATCGAGCGGATCGAGCGTGGGGAAGCGGCGCCACCGTTTGCGACACTGAAGCGCTACGCCCGACTCTTCGGCGCGCGGATCGATCGATTCTTCGAGTCCGGCGGCTCGGCATCTCCCACCACACTGCTGTTTCGATCCGCGGCCGAGCATGGGGCCGATCTGGGTTCGGTGCTCACGGCGGACGATCTCCTCGTCCTCGGCGACTTCCTCGCGAGCGTGGCCGACGTGGACGAGCTCGAGCGCAAGCTCGGTGAGCCGCCCGCGATCGTGCCCAGGCTCGAATCCGCCGATCTGACCGACCCCGAGTGGCCCCAAGGGCAAGAGTTCGCCGCTCGGGCTCGCGAAGCGCTGGGCTTGGGCATCGAGCCCATTCCCTCGATGCGGCTACTGCTCGAAGACCGCCTGCACTGGTCACTCTTCTTCGTCGCACCGCATGAGCTGTCGCCTGCCCTGCAAGGGGCCTCCACCATCGAGCCCCGCCCGGCGATCCTGGTCAACCTGGTGGAAGGTCGAGAGAGCTGGTGGCGTACCCGGGTGAGCCTCGCCCACGAGATGTGCCACATCCTCTACGACTCCCGGACGATTGCCCGTCCCTATCTCATCAGCCCACAAGGCGAGCTACGAGGCCGGCGTGAGTGGGCCATCGTCGATCGTTTCCGCGGTCTGGAGCGTCGTGCCAACGCCTTCGCGGTCCATTTCCTGGCCCCCAGCGCGGCGATTCGAACGGTGGTTGGAGCATCGATGTCCCCCGATTCCGAGCGAGCCATCGATGCCGTCTGCACGTCGTTTGGAATCGGCCGGACCGTCGCCGTCCGCCGCCTCGGCCATGAGTATCGCATCTCCGAGGAAACACAGAACCACCTGATCGAGCGGGGCTCGGAGCACGCTCCAGCCAAGGACCATCCCGATGCCGCGGTCGTGCCGGGCGTTCGTCGTGGTCGGCTCGAAGCTCTGGTGGATCGAGCTTCGACCGCCGGACTGATCGAGCCCGTAATGGCTCGTGCCATCCTCGACATCCCCCTGTCCGAGCCACTCCCGGGACCGGCTATCGACGATCGAGAGCCACTATGGACCAAGGAGCAGGCCGCGTTCGCACGTGCCGAAGCACAGGTACGGGCCAGCGGTGGGCGGGGCTGCTGGGCAAGCGAAGCACGACGTACCGATCGAGGCTGGGAGGTCGTGGTCCACTATCCGCAACCCAACGAGATCGTCACCCGAACGATCTACCTTGCCGACGATCTCGAGCCACTCCACGCCTGAGACACCCGTGGACCGACACTTCTTGCAGGTGCGGGCCAACTACTGCGTGCCCGCATGCATCGTGATGGTCGAGGCTTGGCGTGGGACGCTGAGCGCTCCGCCCGATGAACGTCAACACGAAATCTTCGACCAGCTCGCCGTCAATGGGCTTTGTGCCCTCGAAGACGCAGCTCGACTCCTTCCTCACGAGGGTGTCGGCGAACCCGACATCGATCCCGCTCATCAAGCCGTCTTCCTCGGCCAGCGCATCACTGCAGGGCGTCGAGCCATCGTGACGTGCCGACCCGGGCTGCTGGGGCAGATCCTCGCCCCCCGGAAGCTGTCATCCCCACACGGCACGTTGACGGGCAACACCCCCCACCACGCGATCTACGTATTCGGTGCCGAGCAAGGACACTTCGATGTCTACGACCCATGGCACTTCACCGCGGGTCAGCCCCTACGCTTGTCGCGGGCTCAGCTCGCTCGCGCCTGGACCGGCATGATGCTCATCGCGACGAAGTGACCAGGTGGTCGTCTGCGAGTGCTCCGCCCCTGCCGATGACCGTGATGACGGTCGCTCTCACCCGAGCATGGCGAGCCCGAGCCAGGCCAGGGCCACGAGCGGCGCCAGCAGCACGGCCAGGGCCACGCCGAACATCAGCGCCCCGCCGATCGCATACGCCCCGAACGCGGCCCGATCCGCCGCGGTCGCCTCGGGCGGCTCGCGATCGAGGCCCAGCTCGCGGCGCTGCTCCCCCAGCGAACGCTCGAGCAGCGCGTCGTCATAGCGCAGCCGATAGAGGTTCTCGCTGTGTCGCCCCCGCACGAACGCGGCCCACGCCGCACGGCGATCCGCCACCAGCCCGATCGCCAGCGCCAGCATGTTGAGGATCCACGCGGCCGGCATCGCCCCGCAGCCGCTGGCCAGCTCCCATGCGCCGATCTCCGCCTCGCCGGTCATGGTGGTGGCGTAGCCGGTGAGCACGTGATGCAGGTCGTGGTAGCGCACCGCCTTGACCCGCGCGGCCGAATTGGGGAACGCAAAGGGGATCGGCCCGAGCGCAACCTTGACCCAGCGCTCGTCGTAGTTGCCCTCCGCGCCGAAGTCGTTGTCGACGAAGTAGCGCGTTCGAGCCTCGCGCAGGCTGAGCCGGGGGTCGTAGATGGTGGCGGTACCCATGACGAAGACAGCATGGCCCTCACTGCGGCCAGCGGCCATTCGCGTTGAATTGGGCGTGCAGCGGCCCGCTGGGGCCTCGAGACCGCGCCATGGCCCTCCGTTCGCGAACGCTCATTCGCATTCTCGGGCCCGCGCTATCCTGCGCCGGTGGCCAAGGCCCCCCCGACCGAGCCCCGCAAGCGTCCCCGCCAGGCACGCTCGCGAGCGCTGGTCGAGGCGGTGCTCGACGCCACCGAGCAGGTCATCGCCCAGGAGGGCCTTGCACAGGCCACCACCACCCGCATCGCCGAGGTGGCGGGCGTGAGCGTGGGCTCGCTCTACCAGTACTTCCCCTCGCGACGAGCCCTGCTCGCGGCAGTCATCGAGCGCCGAGTGGAGCGCGACGAGGCGCTCTTGCAGGCCCGGCTCGCGAAGCTCGACGGTGCGTCACCGGCCGCGACGCTGCGCACGGGAGCCGAGCTGCTGGTGGAGCTCTATCGTGGCGAGCCCGAGCTCTACCGCACCATGGTCGACCAGATGTCCGACGTGGACCGCGAGGCCGCGGTGCAGCGCCTGCTCGACGACGCCGTCATCCGCACCACCGCCATGCTCGCCCCCCACCGCGACCGGCTCCCGGTCGACGACCCCGCGCTGTGCGCCTACGCCCTGGTCACCGCCCAGGTGGCCATCGTGCGTGACGCGGTGCAGCGGCGCCCCGAGCTGCTCGAGGGCGGACGGCTCGCGCGGCTGCTGGGCGAGCTCGCGGTGCGCCTCGTGGGCCTCGACGACGAGGGCAAGATCCCATGACCGACATGCTCGCCACCCTGCGCAACCGCTTCCAGCTGCTGCTCGAGCGCTTCCTGGTCCGCGGCCCCCTGTTCCGCTTGATGTTCGTGATCGGCGTGGTGGTCGGCACCTCGGTGACGGGCGGGCTGCTGGTCGTGGGCACGGGCAACTTCGACAGCCTGCCCGAGGCGATCTGGTGGGCGTTCCTGCGCCTGTCCGACCCCGGCTACCTCGGCGACGACGAGGGCGTCTACATGCGCATCGTCTCCACCGGCCTCACGGTGGCGGGCTACGTGCTGTTCATGGGTGCCATGATCGCGATCATGACGCAGTGGCTCAACCTGGCCCTGCGGCGGCTGGAGAACGGGCTCACGCCCATCGCCGATCGCGATCACATCGTGGTGCTGGGCTGGACGACGCGCACCTCCACCATCGTGCGCGAGCTGTTGCTCTCGTCCGAGCGTGCGCAGCACTTCCTGCGCTCGCGCAAGCGTCGGTCGCTGTCGGTGGTGGTCCAGGCCGAGGAGGTCGATGCCGAGCTCCACCAGGAGCTGCGCGAGCGCGTGGGCGTGGAGGTGTTCCGCTCGGGCCGGCTGGTGCTGCGCTCGGGCACCCCGCTGCGCCCCGATCACCTGCAGCGCGTGGCGGCCCGCGATGCCGCAGCCCTCATCCTGCCCGCGCCGATCTACGACACTCCTGGCGTCAATCCCGACACGGAGACCATCAAGACGCTGCTGTCGCTGTCGTGCCTCGACGACGACGACGAGACGGTAGGCCGCAAGGGCCACGGCGCGCGGCCCTTGCCGCTGGTGGTGGCCGAGCTGCTCGACGCCCGCCGCCTGGTCACCGCGCGCCGTGCCTACCCGGGCCCGCTCGAGGTGGTCAACAGCCAGTCGCTGGTGGCCAGCCTCATGTGCCAGACGATCCGCCACCCGGGCCTGTCGCACGTGTTCGCCGGGCTGCTGGCCTACGGCGAGGACAGCGAGATCTACGTGCGCGACGTTCCACCGTCGCTCCATGGCCTGCGCTTTGGCGACCTGGGCGAGGCCTTCCCGGCCGCGATCCTGCTGGGCGTGGTGCGGGTGGACGACGGCGAGCCCCAGCCGATGCTCAACCCCAACGACGACCTGCGACTGAAGCAGGGCGATCGCTTCGTGCTCGTGGCCGAGGATCACGCCTCCACCACGCCGCCCGTGCAGCACACCCCCAGCCGACCCGATCACGGTCGCGGGGTGCCCACGCCGCCCGAGCTCAAGCGTCACCGTCGAGTGCTGATCCTGGGCTGGAACGAGACCGTGCCCGATCTGCTGGCCGAGCTCGAGCGCTACGGCTCGGAGCGCTTCGAGGTCACGGTGGGCTCCATGACCCCCGTGGCGCGCCGCGAGCGGATGCTGTTCGAGCACGACTTCGAGCCCGAGCGCATCAGCCTTCAGCACGTGGAGCTCGACTACACCCTTCCCGGGCAGCTCCGGCGGCTCGAGCCCGAGCGCTTCGACAACATCGTGTTCGTGGCCAGCGACCGCATCGAGAGCCACGAGACCGATGCGCGCACCCTGGTGGGCCACCTGCTGCTGCGGGAGCTGCTGCCGCCCGCCAACCGCGGCGGGCCCGACGTGCTGGTGGAGCTGGCCGAGAGCGCCAACTTGAGCTCGTTCCCCTCCGACGGCAGCGAGCTGCTCGTCCCACCGCTGCTCATCAGCCACATCATGGCCCAGATCGCCCTGCGCCCCGAGCTGCGCGTGGTGTTCGAGGATCTGTTCGGCGCCGAGGGCCCGGAGATCTTCTTCCGCTCGGTCCGCGAGTACGGCCTGGTCGACCGCGACGTGACCTTCGCCGACGTGAGCCACGCGGTGGCCGCCCACAACGAGACCGCGCTGGGCGTGCGCCTGCGCAGCCGCACGGGCGACGGCGACGACGAGATCCTGGTCAATCCCCCGCGCGATCGCGGCTGGCAGCTGCGGGACGGGGACGAGCTGGTGGTGCTGGCGATCTACTCCTCCGACCGCCGCACGATGTTGTAGACCCCCTGTCCGGTCGCAATCGGCCGGCTGGGCTCGCCCGCGGCCGGCAGCGCGCCGGAGTAGAGCGCCATGCGGGTCACGCCCACGCGATTGCCCATGCGGACCACCTCGGCGTCGCACCACAGGTCGGCCGCCCCTCCGGGCCGGAGATAGTCGACCCGCAGGTCGACGGTGCTGATGCGGTCCTCGGTCCGATCGAGCGAGGAGAAGCACGCCCCACCGCCCGCGGTGTCGATGAGCGTGGAGATCACCCCCCCGTGCACCGCCGGGCGGCTGGCGTCGCCGACCAGCTCGTCGCGCCACGGCAGCATCAGCACGCAGCGGCCCCGCTCGAGCCGATGCAAGCGAATCCCCAGGAAGCGATTGAACGGGATGCCCTGCTCGAACCAGTGCTGGAGCAGGCGCTGGCGCTCGGGAGACAGTGCGGAGTCGGTCACGGCGGTACCGATCATCGTCGCTCGACCCGAGAGTCGTCAAAGGAGGCCGCCCCCGGGGTAGACTGACCGTGCGCCGCCATGAGCGAGCCGCTGCCCCACGACCTCCCCCCCTTGATCGCACGGTACCGTCGACGCACGCTCGTCGGCACCGTGCTGGCGTTCGTGGTCATCGGGGGGACGCTGGGTGTGGTCTGGTACTTCTTCGTGCGGGCCCCCAGCCCCCGCAGCGTGTGCGACCACGTGGCCTTGCTACAGCGCACCTTCCCCCAGGAGCGAGCGCGCATCGCCGATGCGATGGCCCCGCGGGGGGTGAGCGGCGCCGGTCGGCCGATGAGCAGCAGCACCGAGCAGGCGTGCGTGTGGCTGTTCGCCACCGAGGAATCCCAGCGCGGCTTCTTCGGCTACGGTCGCCTGGCTCGCTGCATCACGTTCGCCGAGACACCGCGCGAGCTGTACCCGTGTATGGAATGATGCAATCGTCATGGCACACCATCATCTCTTCGCGATCCTCACCTCCCTGTCGGCCCTGCTCGCGTGCAACGCACGTCCGCTCGATCCGCTGCCGTGCAGCGGCGAAGGCCAGACCATCGAGGACGGCGAGGAGCTCGAGTCGCTCGATGGCTGCGTGACGTACGTGTGCGACGACGGGACCTTGGCCGTGGCCGAAGACCGTCGGCTCACCATCGCGGGAGATCTCGAGCTGGCCTCCCAGCAAGCCGTGGACGAGCAGAGCTGCCTGGGAGTGGTGGAGGGCACGCTGCGGATCTCGGGGACGGCGGCAGAGCTGACCCCGCTGGCCTCGCTTCATCGCATCGGCGGCGGGCTGGAGCTCGTGGCCACCGAGGCGGAGACCCTGGCCGGGCTGGAGGGCCTGACGGAGATCGGCGGGAACATCGACATCGTGGACAACGCCAGGCTGACGACGCTGTCGTTTCGGCCGTCCATGAGCGCGTTCGGAGACATCGCGATCCAGAACAACGACGCGCTCGTCTCGCTCGCGGGCGCCGAATTCATCGGCCAGTGTACCGCCTGTGTGGGGCTCTCGGATCAGCCGGACGAGCTCGCCAACCCCAGCGTCGAGGCGGAGCCCGCGAGGTTCGGCGGCGATCAGGCCCCCGAAGGGGGAACGTTCTTCGGGAACATCCTCGTGGCCGACAACGACGTGCTGACGGACGTCTACGCGATCAGCAACCTCCACTTCGCCTATGGTTCGTTTCGGTTCCGCAGCAACGCCGTGCTCACCAGCCTGACTGGCCTGCAGCTGATGCAGGTGAGCGAAGACCTCGAGATCAGCGATCACGCGTCGATGAGCACCCTGGAGGCCGAGACGTTTGCGGCGGGGGTCGTGGTGGGAGGGGTCACGACGATCTGCGGCAACCTCGAGGGCGAGGCGTGCCCGTAGCGCCGGATGCCTCACGGCAAGAGCGGCTGCATGCGGTCGCCGAACAGCGCGTTGATCCGCGACTCGAGCTCGCCACCCGGCGGCAGCGGCCACGAGACCGTGCGCACCGCCTCGGCCGTGTCGAGCATGTATCGACGCATCGCCGGCTTGCGCCCGGCACAGCCGTGGGCGGCGTAGCTCCACTCGACCACCAGCGTGGCCGACTCGGTCGCGAGCGAGCGCGGCCACAGCCACACGCTCGAGATCTCCTTCCCGTCGCCATACTCCACGTGGCTCCACCGCTGGACCTCGCTGGCCAGCAACGAGGCCACCGGAGCCGCTGCCACCACCTCGTCCTCCGACGGAGGGGTGCGGATCGTCTGCTCGGGTCGGCGACGCGTGTGCCCGGTGATCTCGGTGACCGGCACGATGAACAGCGTCGAGGCCTCGAACACGCCGGCAACCACGCCCATCAGCGGACGCCGAGCGAAGCGCTCGGGCACCAACTCGCGGCGGCTCTCGATCCGCTGGACCTCGTCCTCGGGGATCGTCTCGCCCACCAGTGATGCGATCGCCTCGAGGCTGGCCGGCTGCGAGGGAACCGGCCCCTGCTCGCCCAGGAGCGCCACGCGGACCCCGAAGTCGTCGATCTGGACGCCGTCGATCGCCACCACGGCGCGCACCAGCACCACCTGCTCGGCGAGCCGCCGCCCCGCCTCCCCCAGCGAGCGCTCGAGCTCCTCGCGCGGCACCGCGTAGAGGTGCAGCCGCGGCCGCGCATCCGCATCGAGGCGACCGGCCACCCACTCGAGATCATGGGCCGGATCCCGCGAGCGCTCCGAGGCGGCACACAGCGCCTGGTCGTAGGCGCGCTGCTCGGTCAGGCGCCGAAGCGGTGGGCCGCAGCCCAGCGCCGCCACCAGCAGCACCGATCCGCCCAGGCATCTCACCCGACGTCTCACCCGGCCCGTCATAGCCACGCCATCCTCGCATCGGTGACGACGAACAGGAGCATCGCGACGTCGAGCCCAAGCGTGACCTGCAGCTCGTGCACCGGCGCGCCGCCGAGCACGAGCCACTGATGCGAGAGTTCGACGGAGAAGCCGTTCTCGGCGAAGTCGTACCAAAGGCCATTGCGCACCCCGAGCGCCAGCGCCCCGGTTTCGGGCTGCAGCACCACCCGCGGCAGCCAGCCCACCGTCCAGGACTCCGCGTTGATCCCGTAGACCAGCCCCATGCCCGCGAGCAGGCGATGGTCGAGCCGAGGGGTTCGCAGCGAGTAGCCCAGCTCGGGGGCCAGGCCCCACTGACGATAGCCACCGTGCAGGCCCAGCATCACCGAGGCCAGCGCGTCGAAGCCGAATGCCGCGTAGGGGCGACCGGTCGGGCGCGCCGAGAACCCGGGCGCCACGCGCAGGGCCGGCCGCACCAGCGGAGGGCGCGTGGTGAACCGGGAGATCGACCGGCCATGGGGACGTCGATTGCGGGGCACGATGCGGCGCGGCTCGAGCACTCGCGGCGGGCGAAGCGGAACGGCCTCCGTCGCCGGGGAAGCGGGCTCGGTCACCGGGGCCTCGGTCGCCGGAGCAGCGGCCTCGGTCGTCGGATCCGGCTCGGGCTCGGCCATCACCAAGCCGAGCACGGCCATCACCAACATCCCGCCCATCAGAGATCCAGCGGCTCCCCCACCACGGCCGTGCCGTACACCAGCATCTCCGCGGCCCCCTGCATCACGGTCGAGGTCGTGAACCGCACCGCCACGATCGCGTTGGCCCCCAGCGCCAGCGCCTCGGCGCGCATGCGATCGATCGACTGCTCGCGGCTCTCGGCCAGCATCTTGGTGTAGTCGCCGATCTCGCCGCCCACCAGCGCCTTGAGTCCGGCAATGATGTCCACGCCCACGTTGCGGGCGCGCACCGTGTTGCCGCGCACCAGTCCCAGCGTGCGCACGATTCGAAACCCGGGGATCTCGTCGGTGGAGCACATCATCATGCTGCCGCGGGGGCGGTGCTGCAGGTCGGCTGCGGCGCGTACGGCGGGCAGGCTCATCGGATCACATCCTTGTAGGGGTCGGTCGCGTGGGTCCGCAGGCGCACGCGGATGAACGAGTAGAGCAGCACCAGCGTACCCGCGCCGAGCAGCGGCGCACCCACCACGGGGGCGACGAACGAGGCCGCGAGGCCAGCGACCGCCAGGCCGGCCCCCACCGCCCGCTCCGCACGAGCCCGCGGCGCCTGCTCGGTCCGCTCGATCTGGTGGTCCGCCACTCTACCCGAGTCCTCGCCCGGGTGGACCCGCAGCCCTGCGAAGACCGATCCACCCCGGTGGACGCCGTGCTACCGTCGGCTCGTGCCCATACCGTGTCATCGCCGCCCGCACTCGCTCGTGTGGTGGAGGTCGGTGGTGCCATTGCTGTGGGCCCTGGCGAGCTCCGGCTGCATGCGCGAGGGCGAGGAGCCGACCAGCAAGCTCCCGCTCGGGGCCGCTTGCCAGCAGGACTCCCCGCCGTGGTGCGAAGGCCACGCGTCGTGTTTCGAGGGCGTCTGCACCTCGTACACCGACCAGACCGCGATCCGGGACGCTCGCCACGTCGAGACGATCGCCGTCGACATGCAGGCGCAGTCCAACGCCACCCCCGACCCGCAGCCGGGTGCGGTGGCGATCCGCACGGCCAGGGGCGAGCACTACCACGTGTTCGCGGCGTGCAAGCCCTACGAGCGGCTGATTGGCGGTGGCTGCCAGACGCAGCACCTCCATCTGCGCCAGAGCTACCCCGAGAGCACGCAGCCGGGCGACACGATCGGCGGACGCTGGCACTGCGACTTCGGCCTGGAGGACCACGTCAAGCCCAGTCGAACCGAGCAGACCGCCTCGGCGCTGTGCCAGAGGCTCACGATGCCGCCCGACGCCGAGCGGCCCGAAGCCACGCCGAGCCCCTGACCCGGAGGCTCGCGCCTACAGGCTCGCGCCGTCGTAGTGCTGGACCTTCAGCGACTCCGCGTCCACCCCGTCGAGGCAGCGCACGTTCACCGAGTACATCTTGGCGCCGTCGGAGCCGGTGCCCCAGGTGAACGACCGAATGCCGCAGGTCGTGCAGAACAGGTGGTGGATGTGGTGATTGCCGAACTGGTAGTCGCGCAGGGCGTCCTCGCCTTGCCGCAGGGTGAACGCGGCCGCGGGGACGAACGCGAGCCGCCAGCCCTCCTTGGCGCAGATGGAACAATTGCAGGCGATCACCGTGTCGAGCTCCAGCTCCACCTCGTAGCGAACCGCACCGCAGTGACAACCTCCGTGATACGTGGTCATGGCGCGGAGCATGCACCAATCGGCGCGGTCGCGTCTCGAACTTTTGCGACACCCCGCGCCACGCGGTCGAGTGCCGCGTTAGAACTTCGACGAGACCGTCAGCATGAGCAGCCGGTCGTTGCTGTCCCGCAGCCGGGCGCTCAGCGTCCGCACGAACCGCCACAACAGCTCGTAGGCCAGCTCGCGATCCACGAACATCAGGTCGCGCAGGTCGTCCTTGGGCAGCCGCAGGAGCCGCGTCTCTTCATGGGCGATGGCGTCGGCCGAGCGCGGCACGTCGTCGTCGACGATCGACATCTCGCCGAAGTACATGCCGGGCTTGAGCACCGCGAGCGCCTCCTCGCCCACCCCGGACATGCGCCGGCTGATCCGCACCGCGCCCGTGAGGATGAGGTAGAGGCCGTCGCCCTCGTCGCCGTGGCCGAACACGGTGTCGCCGGGGCGAAAGTGCACCTCCTGCACGAGGTTGGAGATCCGCTCGAGGTGCACGGGCAAGAGCCCATCGAACAGCGTGACCTGGCGAAGCATCCGCTGCAGCACCTCCACGCGCCGCGTGTGCTCCTCCTCGGGCGGTACGTGGGGCTGCGCCACTCGCTTGCGGGCACCCGCCGCATTTTCGTCGTCGTCGATGATGCCCAGCTCCTCGAGGCCCGCGCCCATTGGGAGCACAGTACCGCACCCCCCCTGGAGATCAACCGACGGCGATCACCAGCCCCTATCTGCTCCTATTCGCGCGCCTTGCGCACTGACCAAACGAACCCGTCGTACCAAAAGTGCATGAGCGACACGACGATGGTGACCGACCACCAGGTCATGGAACGCCCGTCGGCCCAGGCCTCCACGGCGATTCCGTAGGCCACGGCCGAGCCCACGAAGATCCACCAGGTCAGCACGCCGCCCCCTGGCACTCGCTCCAGCCGAAACGAGCGCCGCAGGTTGGCGCGCTCGGTGGCCCACACGATGCCGAAGTACTGCAGGGCGTGGAACACGTTCATGATGAGGAACGCCTCGCCCCAGGTGTTCAGGCCCCAGGTGTAGATGGAGACGAGCCCGGTGCTGGTGAGCAGGTAGACCTTCTGCCAGGAGACGACGCGACCCTGCCGAGCCATCCGCCACTGCGCGTGGACGTAGTAGGCCAGGAGCGCCGTGCCCAGCCCGATGACCCAGCGCATTACGACGGCCTGATGCCCTTCCATGAACGCGGGGATGCGGGTGAAGAACGCGATGTGGACCGCCTCGAACTCTCGGAAGTCCTCGAAGTGATCCATCATGGTCGCGCCCGCGACGATGGGACCGGCATAGAGCAGCTGGTTGACGGCGAAGTCGAGCCTGCGCCCCTGATGCGGATCGTTGCCGCGCTTGGCGTCGTAGATGCGCCCGAAGCCGAAGGTCTGCGCGCCCGAGTGGTAGACGTCCCAGAACGTGGCGAGCACCGAGCAGCACACCGCCGCCACCGGGGACACGAGCATGGCCAGGAGCAGCATCCCCGGCACCAGCGAGAAGCGGTAGGGGTGCTGGCGCAGCACGTTGCGATTGGCGTGGCTGCGATAGAGCACCAGCACCAGGTGGGCGTGGATGAAGATCCCCAGGCCCAGGCCGGTGGCGGTGACCCACTGGCCCGACCACACGAAGGTCTCGTTGGCCAGGTGGGTGCCCGACAAGGCGATGCCCAGCAGCAGCGCCGCCACCGGCGGACCGAGGAAGAACGCCCAGTCGTAGACCGGGCCGACGATGTAGGTCGACCGCGGCGGGCGAGTGGTGGACGAAGACGACACGGACCCAACCCGAAGCGTAGCGGCTATCGGCGGGCGAGGCACTCCTGCAGACGGCGGCAGATCGGATGGGCGAGCACGAGCGCGCGGGCCTCGGGGTCGTCGAGCAGGCGGCGCAGAAGGTACTCGAGCCATGGGTCCTTGTTGCGCGCGTCGGCGCCGATCGTCTTGGCGACCCGCGGCCATTGCTTACGGGGACCGCACCGCAGCGCGCCAATGACCGGAGCCAACACGTCCTGGTCGGGTCTGCGCGTGGTAATGGAGCCCCATCCCTGGGTCGGCCACCCCAACGGACGTCTTTCGAGTCCGAGTGCTCGAAGAACGTGCTGCTCGCGCTGGAGGAGCATGGCCTCGAACATCGGCTCCATGCACACCGCGATCACCTCGCATGGGGCCAAGCGGTGGGCCTGCACGCGGTGGGCAGGCGAGGGTCGACGTCTCAGCTCTTCGTGACGACGGGTCGCGGCACGCCGCCACGGCTCATCGAGCGCAGCCGAAGCCGCCAAGTGACGATAGAGGTCTAGCGTCTCTTGCCAGCGACAGAACCCCCCTTGGGGATTCCACGCCGGCACGAGATCCCACGCGACCACGGCCGCCTCGAAGGGCTCGCTTCGATGGCGACGGGCCATGAGCTGATCCAGCGCTTCTCCCGCACCGCTCATGGGTGGCTGCTCGGGATCCATCGCGACCAGGTGCTTCTTCGAGATGGGGATGACGCTCGCGAATTCGTGGACCCCGAGGTTCTCTGCCAGCCGACTCCACATCGCTCGGATGAGCAAGCCGCCGCGGACGACGCGATTCTCCGATCCTTCCACGAACAAGGCGATTCGCATCGTCGTCACTCGGCTTCATTGACGTAGCGAGTGCCGGCAGGCACTCGCGGATCGTAGGCCTGGACCTCGGGTCGCTCGGCGAATCGCTCGTAGATCGTGTCACCATCCTTGCGGCGAACCTGAATGATCGAGTCGATGGGAACGTGGTCGAGCAGCCAAGGCGAGTGTGTCGTGACCACGACCTGGATTCCTCGCCGTGCAGCCTGTTGCAGGTGACCGAGCACCGCCTGCACGGTCCATGGGTCCAGGCCGTTCTCGACCTCCTCGATGCAGAGCAATGACGGCGGGGGCTCTCGCTGAAGCAACGCGAGGATGGCTGTGATGCGGCGAGTACCCTCGGACAGCATCCAAGCCGGGATTGGGAACTTGGACCGCCCCGCGCGACCGCGGTAGGGCATGGTCTCCAGCAACGAGTAGTGGACACGCACGTCTCGGCCTCCGGAGGCCTCGGAGACCTCGAGACCGCGAAACGAGGGCAAGACCTCTTGCACGGCCTCGACCAAGGCCTCTCGCTGCTCCTCGTCGAGCTCGTTGAGCAAGGCAGGCAGGGTCTCTCCGCCTTCGTCGAGCAGCGGCTCGTAGGACGCACGCTTGGCCGGCGAACCCCTGGCGAGGTCACTGGGGCTGAGTCGTAGGAACACGGCTCGCTGCCAGAAGTCGCGCAAGAAAGCTGGTGAACGTGACGTCGTTTCGGGAACGTCTACCACCCGCCCCAGCGCGAGCCGCTCGGGCTCTCGCACCTCGACAGGCCGTCCGCTGGGGTCGACGAGCAACCGCAGCCCTCCTCCTCTAGGCTCGATGTAGACGTCGGAGCCGTGGGCAAGGAATTCACGCTCGACCTTCGCAAGCCCCTCGTCGTCCACGACCACGACATTGTAGGCCCAGTCGTCGCTCTCACCATCATGCCAGCAGAGTCCCAGCTCGAAGTACTGAGGCTGCATGCGACTGCGCAGATTGATGAGATCTCGAATCCCGGAGTAACGATCCGATGCCCGACGCGTGTCGTGCCGCAGCGCCGTGTCGAGCCACTGCAGCGCCTCCAGCAACGTGCTCTTGCCGCTGCCGTTCCGCCCGATGATGACGTTGAACGACCGTAGGGAGATGGGATCGGGCTTGAATGCCGCCTTGAAGCGCTCGAGACGGATCTCTGTGAGCAGGGGTCCTGACACGCTGGCGAAAGACTAACACCACGCTCCATCCGGTGCGATGTCGCTCGGGCCGCCGTCCGAGCATAAGGTGGCTCCAAACCGACTGACTCTCGATGGTCCTGCCCCGGGACCGGCTCACGCCGCCCACAGCCGCGGCTGCAGTCCGTCGAGCAGCGCGAGGGCCATCGCACGCGACGGCAGCCCCAGATGCTGGCGCGACGCTTCGGGCAGACCGCGGCCCGCCGTGCGGCGTAGCTCTGCGACCGCCCGATCGCGGGCCGCCCTCACGCGTGCCCGCGCCCGAGGTGACAGCCGAGGCTCGAGCCATGTCGACACCGAACGCGCGAGCTCGGCGTGTCGGGTCTCGTCGCGCGCGATGCCGACGAACACCTCGCGCAGCGCGAGGTCCTCGGCGTGCTCGGCCTGCACCCAGGCCACCAGTGCGGCCCAGGTCTCGCGTACGCAGCCCTCGACCGCGTTGTCGACGGCCAGCGCCTCCAGCTCTCGCTCCCGAGCGTGCTCGAGGTCCGGCTCGGGCATGGGATCCACCCGGACCGCGGCCGGCTCGGCCCCGTGGGCACGGGCCCGGGCCGTCATCACCCGCGCGTGCTCCACCTCGTCGCGCGCTGCGTCGCGGGCCGCGGCGACCAACGCGGCCGGCGCTCCCAGGGCCGACAGCCGCGCCGCGAGCCGGTCGAACGCAGGCACCGAGGCGGCCTCGAGGTGCGCCGTCTCGGCCAGCCAGCGACCGATCGGTTCCGCGCCCTCGCTCGTGCCCGACGACGCCAGACCCGCTGGTCTGCGCCCTCCGATGCACTGGGGGGAGACCACGAACGTGCACTCGAACAGGTAGGCCTCGGTATACTGGGGGTCGTAGGACACCAGCTCGCAGCTCTGGAGATCCTGCGGCCCGTCGATGTGCGAGGTGCCGAATTCGGCGATGCACAACTCCTCGCAGGCGTCGGGCAGCAGCTCGCCGTCGGGGCCCTCGAACGGCTCGGCCTCCTCCTCGGTCGCCGTGAAGTCCTCGGTCCTCTCGTATGGCGTGTCGTCGAACCCGATGCAGGGACACCCCGCCAGTACCACCGAGAAGATCGACATCAAGGAGCCATGCACGCGCACCATGGAGCCATGCTAACACCGGTCCCGACGGCGTGGGCCCGCGGCCCGGGCTCGGCTATGCTCGGTCGATGCCCGTGCGCCTGCCCCTGCCCTTCGCCGCTTCCGTGCTCTGCATCGCCCCTCGTGGCCGAGCCCTCGGGCTCGCCGCCGTGCTGCTCGCAACCGCCTGCGGCCAGGACGATTGCGAGGAACCGCTGACGGTCTGCGACATCGGCTCGGCCGACTGTCGCGAGCATGTGTTCGTGCAGACCGCCTGCGCCCGCGGGCACGAAGGCCGCACCGTGCCCACGGTGTACTCGATCACCCGCGACGAGTTCGAGGCCCTCCTGCGCGGAGGCCCCGAGCCCACCGCCGAGGAGCAGCGCGTGGATGCCCAGCTCGCAGCCGCCCTGCGCATGCTCGACCTGCTCCCGCCGGGCGAGGGCTCGAGCAACGAGGCTGCGATCCAGGCGTATGCACGCAACGTGCTGGCGTTCTACTCGCGCGAGGACGCGAGCGTGACCATCGTGGAGACCAACCTCGGCTCGGTCGACGACGAGACCGCGGTGTTCATCCTCTCGCACGAGTTCGTGCACGCCCAGCAAGACGTCGACGTGGGCCTGCAGGACTTCTTCGATGCCCACGTGAGCTCGTCGGACTCCAACACCGCGATCCGCTCGGTGACCGAGGGCGAGGCGGTGCTGTTCTCCAACGTCGCCATGGCGCGCCAGGAGGGCGCCTCGATCACGGCCGGAGCATTCGCCGAGTACTACGCGGCGACCCAGCAGGGCCTGCGCGACGCGGCGGCCGGGGTCGGAAGCGACGGGGTCGAGGCCGGCTACACCGATCTGAGCTCGTCGTTCCCCTATCCGTTCGGAGGCGAGCTGGTCACCAACCGCTGGCTGGCCGAGGGCACGGGCGCGGTGCTCGAGCTCTACGACGATCCTCCGGTGTCGACCGCGGCCATCCTGCGCACGCTGGCGGGCCACGACCCGGCCAACGTCGTCGACCTGCCGCCGCTGTCGGCCACCACGCCCCCCGAGGGCTGGTCGATCGTGGCCGAGGACACGCTGGGCGCGTGGATCCTCTACGTGGTGGCGCTTCGCAGCGGCTTCTCCGAGGACTCGGCCAACGCACTGGTGGAAGACTGGGCCGGTGACCACCTGCTGGTGGCCGGAGGCGCCGCCGAGGCCGAGGTAGCGCTGGCGTGGTCGCTGCGGTTCGGATCGGACGCCTCGGCCGAGCGCTTCGGCGAGATCGGCAGCGTGGCCCCGCCCGAGGGCGTGCGCTCGGTCGTGCAGAACGGACACGACGTCACCCTGGTGATGGCAACGGACGCCGACACGCTCGCGCTGTGGGAGACGGCATTCGAGACGGCCACCGTGGCATCCGACGATTCGTTCCGCACCGCCACGCGACGCGCAGCGCCCTCCCTGCCGCGGCCCGTCGATGATCCTCGGGTGCCGCGACGCTGGATCGCGCAGCCCTAGCGCTCAGAACGCCGCCTGGAGCTGCACGCGGGCCTGGTGCACGCCGCCTTCGGGCAGCGAGCCCGGCGGCCACCCTCGCGTATAGTCGGCCACGAGCTTCAGCGCGGGCCCGTGGAAGTACCAGCCCACGCTGGCCGAGACCTCGTCGCGGGGAGGCAGCGAGCTGCCGCGTCGGGACGGACGCACGAAGCCATAGCGGGTGCCGAGCTCGAGCGGGATGCGGGGCACGAGCCACCCCGCCTGCAGAAACCACCCCCAGCCGTCGCGCGGGGCCTCGCGCGGCGCGAGCACGGAGCCGAGCACGGGATCGTCGACGAAGGCATCGCCATACTCCCGCCGGCCGCGACGCCAGTAGACCTCGCCCAGCACCGTCATGCCCGCCACCTTGAGCATGGCGTCGGCGGTCACGTTGTGCGTGTCGGTGGTGCCACCGTCGGTGGGCGGCGGGCCCAGGATCCCGCGGTTGCCCTTGGCCTCGGCGAGGAACGCATAGGCGCCGCCGAGGCTCAGACGCGGGCGTCGGGAGCGATCGCGATCGGTCTCGTCGTAGTCGGAGAACGTGCCCAGCGGCAGCACCTCCACGCGGCCCACCGTGAGCATGCCGGGTCCGCCGGGCGCGAATGCATCGCGGCCCTCGCCGATGAACACCCCCAGCTCGTAGCGCAGCCGGCCCCAGCCCATGAGATCGGGCGAGCGCACCGACATGCCCACGTCGCGATCGAGGTTGAACTCGAAATTGGCCAGGGCGCGGTCGGCCATCATGATGTGGGCGATCGAGATCCGCCGCTGGCGGCTGAACGGCACGCGGAACTGACCCACGCGCAGCACCACGTCGGGGATGTGATCGAACTCGACGAACCAGTCGAAGATCGGGGTCTTGGTGGGGCGGCCGTCCTGGAACTGGAGGTCGCGGGGAGAGAACGCCAGCTGCACGAAGAAGCGGTTGTGCGGGCCGAACACGTGGCCGTCGAGGCGCAGGCGAGCGCGGCGGAACTCGAAGGCCTGGGTGGTCTGCTCGTCGGCGACGTCGTGCTCGATGGTATGCAGCAGCTGCGCGAACAGGCCGAGCCCGAGCGAGAAGCGATCGTCGGCGGCGGTCCACCGGATACCCGAGCCGGGGTCGATGGTGGTCCGCACCGTGGGCTCGGCCTCGGTCTCGGGCTCGGACTCGGACGAGCCCGGGGCGGAGCTGGACGGCGCAGCGGCGAGCACCGCGAGCAATGGAGGCAGCAGAGGCGGCATGACGCAGACCCAGCGCTAAACACGCAGTCGTAGTTGTTCCTTGATGTTACTCTTTGCTACCCTTCGAGGCCAAGTGGATGACGAGCTCCTCACCTCGGCCGAGGTCGCGCGCCTGCTGCGAGTGCATCCCAAGCACCTCTATCGGTTGCTGCGCCGGGGCCTGCCCGGCCATCGGCTGGGTCGGGGCCACTGGCGATTCCGCCGCGACGAGGTGCTCGCCTGGATGAGCGCAGCGACGGTGGCGTCGCCGGGCGAGCCGGTCGTGGAGGTCGAGCTCGCCCGCCCCCCTCGCGAGGGCGACCCCGGCCCGAGCCGCGTGGTGCTGGGGCGGGTGAACGATCGCTGGGTGGCCCATGCCCTGGGCTCCCAATCGTGGCGCAGCGCCGACGGTCTGCTGTTGGCCCCAAGCGCGAGATCCCTCCCGCGCATGCGAGCGAGCGTGCACGCGTCGCCCGAGGTCCTGGCCACCAACGTGCTCGTGGCCGGCTGCGCCCCCGTGCTGGCCATGGTGCTCGACCGCGTGGAGCGGACGGTCCCCGGTCGGGCGCACTGGATCCCGACCAACAGCACCACCGCGCTCCAGCAGCTCGCCGATGGGCTGGTCCACGTGGCGGGCATCCACCTCGAGGATCACGACGCCGGAGCCGATCACGCCCGGCTCGTCCGCGCCCGACTCGGCCGCCCGGCCCACGTGATCCGGCTGGTCCGCTGGCAGACGGGCGTGGCGCTGCCGACCGCCCTCGCAGGCCGCACTCTCGACGAGCTGCTTCGACCCTCGGTCCGGTGGATCGTGCGCGAGCCCGGCGCTGGCGCCCGCGTGGTGCTGGAGCGCGCGCTCGCTCGCGTGGGTGCGAGCACGGCCGACCTGCACGCCGTGCGCATGGCCGTCGATCACGACGCCGTCGCCCGCATGGTGTCGCTGGGCGTGGCCGATGCGGGCCCCTGCATCGAGCCCGTCGCCCGGGCCCATGGACTCGGCTTCTTGCCGCTGGTCGACGAGGGCTTCGATCTGGTCGTGACCGCCGAGACCTCGACCCTGCCCCACGTGGCCCGGTTGCTGCACGCGCTCGACGACACCTGCCTTCGCAAGGAGGTGGGCGCCGTCGGCCCCTACGACGCCTCGGCCATGGGGCACGCGTTCGCGGCATGAGACTCGCATCGTCCTCGTCACCGTCGCCGTGGCTCGTGCGACTCGGGTGGATCGGCCCGAGCTGGATCGACCCGAGCTGGATCGGCCTGATGTGGATCGGCCTGGCCTGCGGGTGCGCCCCCGCCGACGCGACCTCGCGGACTCTCACCGTGCTCGCCGCCTCGTCGCTCACCCATGCCTTCGGGGAGCTCGAGGCCGACTTCGAGGCGAGCCATCCGGGCGTCGACGTGGTGGTGAGCACGGCGGGCAGCCAGGCGCTGCGGGTGCAGATCGAGCACGGCGCCCCCGCCGATGTGTTCGCCTCGGCCAACGCCGAGCACATGCAGGCGCTGGTGAGCCCCGGGCTGGTGAAGGACGCCCAGGTCTTCGCCGAGGGCGAGCTGGTGCTGGTGGTCCCGCAGGGAAACCCGGCCGGCATCACCTCGCTCGAGCAGCTCCCCCAGGCCCGCCGCGTGGTCCTGGCCACGGCCGAGGTGCCCGTGGGCAGGTACTCGCGCACCATGCTCGACCGCGCCGAGCAGCGCTACGGCCCCGGGTTTCGGGCTCGCGTGGAGGAGCGCGTGGTCTCGCTCGAGGCCAACGTGCGGCTCTCGCTGGCCAAGGTCGAGCTCGCCGAGGCCGATGCGACGGTGGTGTACCGCACCGACGCCGCGGCCGCGCACGGGGTGGAGGTGATCGAGCTCCCCAACGACGTGAACGTCATCGCGACGTACCACGTGGGCGTGCTGACCACGGCGAGCGAGCCCGCCCTGGCCGAGGCCTTCGTGACCCACCTGCGATCCTCGGCCGGCCGCACCGTGCTCGAGCGTCATGGCTTCGTGAGCCGCGATGGCTGACCCGTACCTCCGCTTGCGCCGCGCAACGCCGGGGGTGGCCCTGGGGCTCGGACTGCTCGTGTTCCTGCTGCTGCCGATCGCGGCCCTCGGCCTGGCCAGCTCGCCGGGCGAGCTGTGGGCCGCGCTCGCGCACCCGCTGGTGATGCCCGCCCTGGCGCTCAGCGCACGGACCACCGCGGTCACACTCGCGATCGTGATCGTGACCGGCACTCCCCTGGCGTGGATGCTGGCCCGTGCACGCGGTCCATGGGCGAGGGTGATCGAGACGGCGGTCGAGCTACCCATCGTGATCCCCCCCGCCGTGATGGGCATCGCGCTGTTGCTGGCGTTCGGTCGTCAGGGCCTGCTGGGCGGCCTGGGGGTGGCCCTGCCGTTCACGACCACCGCGGTGATCGTGGCCCAAGTGGTCGTGGCCGCTCCGTTCTACGTGCAATCGGTGGCGGCTGGCTTTCGCGGGGTGGACGACGACCTGCTGCTGGTGGCACGCACGCTCGGAGCCTCGCCGCGCCAGGCCTTCCTGCGCGTTGCCGTGCCGCTGTGCCTGCCCGCGATCGTCAACGGCGCGGCGCTGTGCTGGGCGCGAGCACTGGGCGAGTTCGGAGCCACGCTGCTGTTTGCGGGCAGCCTCCCCGGACGCACCCAGACCATGCCGCTGGCGATCCATGCCGCGCTCGAGGCCGACGTGCGGGTGGCCACCGCGGTCGCGCTGGTGCTGGCGCTGTTGGCCTTCGTCACCCTGCTGGCCGCCCGCGCGGCACGGAGGTGGCTGGTGTGGCCCAGCCCTGCCCGAGCGGGGGCCGAGCGATGAGCACGGGCTGGCAGGTGGAGCTACGAGGTCGCCTCGGAGACCTCGAGCTCGACGTGCGCTTCGAGGCGGGCGACGGGCCCACGATCGTGATCGGACCCAACGGCGCCGGCAAGACCACGCTGCTGCGGGCAATCGCGGGAGCCGTGGGTGATCTGCGGGGTAGGGTCGTGCTCGACGATCGTGTCTTGTTCGACTCGGGGTTCGACTCGGGCCCCAGGGTCTACCTACCGCCCGAGGCGCGACGCGTGGGCTACGTACCGCAGGGTCTGGGCCTGTTCCCGCACATGACCGCGCTCGACAACGTGGCCTTCGGATGTGGCCGCGGCGCTCGGGCGCGAGCGCGGGCTCGCACGGCGCTCGAGCGCCTCGGCGCGCTCGAGCTGGCCGGGCGCCTCCCTC
Organism: Paraliomyxa miuraensis; assembly: GCF_026337845.1. GTDB lineage: Bacteria > Myxococcota_A > Polyangia > Nannocystales > Nannocystaceae > Paraliomyxa > Paraliomyxa miuraensis. The sequence goes on from NZ_JAOVZF010000161.1 coordinate 308,751, forward strand.
ACGAGCTCAGTGGCGGTCAGCGACAGCGCATCGCCCTCGCCCGCGCCCTCGCCCCCGACCCACGGGGATTGCTGCTCGACGAGCCGCTCTCGGCCCTCGACGTGGGCCAGCGCCGTCGCACCCGGGCCTTCCTCGCCGAGCACCTGTGCCGCGCCGGTCGACCTGCGCTGGTGGTCACCCATGATCTGCGGGACGCAATGGCGCTGCGCGGAGAGCTCGTGGTGATCGAGGCGGGTCGCGTGCAGCAGCAAGGTCGGCTCGAGGACATTGCCCGCGCACCCGGGAGCGAGTTCGTGGCCGAGCTGCTCGATCCGAGGTGGGTGGCATCGGAGCCCGGTGAGCCTGGTGAGCAGTGAGAAGCGGTGGCCAGGCTCACCGATCGATCGACCTCGACGTGCTGCTCGAGAACCTGCAAGGGAATCACCGATGCGGATTCGTGCGCCAATGCCTTACCCCGGCGCAGCGCATCGACCTCTCTCCTGACGCTCCTCGGAGCGCCTGATGGTAGAACTAACCGTGGCCAAGGCTGGCCACGACGCGCTCGCTCATGCACATGTCCTGGAAGCCACCGCCCGAGCTGGACGAGTATCGCCTCGTCCAGCGGCTGGGGTCCGGCACGATGGGCGTGGTCTACCTGGCGCACGATCGACTCCTCGACCGTCCGGTCGCCATCAAGTTCCTGCGAGCCGCCCTCAACCGACACTCGCGACAGCGCTTCGTGATCGAAGCGCGTGCCACTGCCCGCATTCAGCACCCCAACGTGATGGCGATCCATCGCGTGGGTCAGATCGACGACCACCCGTACATCGTGTCGGAGTACGTACGGGGAACCAGCCTCAACGAGCTGCCGAGGCCCGTGCCCTCGGGGCGCGTGCTGGAGCTGGCGATCGGCCTGGCTCGCGGGCTCGCCACCACCCACCGCCACGGGGTCCTCCACCGCGACATCAAGCTGTCCAACGTGATCCTCGAGGAGGGCACGAACGAGGTGAAGCTGCTCGACTTCAGCCTCGCCAAGCTCGAAGACCTCGAGACGATCCTCGACGAGTACGACGACGAGGCCGCGGCGAGCCCCCAAGACTCGGCCTCGAGCAGAGCGATCGAGGGCCAGGCCGAACCCCGCGTCACCACGAGCAGCGAGGAGGAGACGCTCCCGCTGCCCTCCCCCGAGCCCAGGAAGGGATGGGACGAGCACGAAGGGCTGATGGCCGGCATGGCCCAGCTCGACCGCGAGTGGCACCAGGAGCCCACGTCGCTCACCCACGACGACGCGATGGTCGGGACCCCGCACTACATGGCGCCCGAGCTGTGGCGTGGTCAGCCTGCGTCACGCGAGACCGACGTCTACGCGCTCGGGGTGCTGCTCTACATCCTCTGCGTGGGCAAGCCACCCCACGCCGCGCCCTCCGTCGTGGAGCTGGGTGTGCAGATCCTCGAGCGCCCCATGCTTCCGATTCGCGAGGTCGCGCCCTCGATCGAGCCGCGGCTCGCCGCGATCATCGAGCGCTGCCTGCGAGCCGAGCCCGCCGAGCGCTTTCGCAGCGGCGAGGCCCTGCGCGAGGCCCTCGAGACCCTGCGCTCGGGTGAGCGGCGCCCCACGGTGGTGACCGACAATCCCTACCGCGGCCTGCGGGCATTCGAGGCCGAGCATCGCGACCTGTTCTTCGGGCGTGGCGCCGAGCTGCGAGCGGTGCTCGAGCGCATGCGAGCCGACGCGTTCGTGCTGGTCGCAGGCGACTCGGGCGTGGGCAAGTCGTCGCTGTGCCGCGCGGGCGTGGGCCCCAGCGTGGTCGAGGGCGCCATCGAGCCCGAGCGACGCTGGTCGTACGCCACGATGACCCCGGGGCGCCACCCACTGCGCTCGCTGGTCTCGATCCTCGTGTCCAGCTTCGAGCTCGACCACGACGTGATCATGCCGCTCGTCGAGACGCGACCCGACACGCTCGGATGGATGATCCACAAGAAGCTCGGATCCACCACCGGCAAGCTGTTGTTCATCGACCAGCTCGAGGAGCTCGTCACGATCAGCGACCGCGGCGAGGCCGAGGCCGTGGGCAGGCTCCTCGCCCAGCTCGCGGCCGGCGTCCCCGGCGTGCGCCTGCTGGCCACCGTCCGCGGCGACTTCCTCACCCGCGTCGCCACGATCCCCTTCCTCGGCGAGGAGCTGTCGCGCGCGATCTACCTGTTGCGGCCGCTCTCGCCCGCGGGCATGCGCGAGGCCATCGTGGGACCGGCCGAGGCGATGGACGTGCACTACGAGTCGCCGGAGCTGGTCGACGAGCTCGTGACGGCCGGCATCGACAGCAGCCTGCCGATCCTCCAATTCGCGCTCGCCGAGCTGTGGGAGGCTCGCAGCCAGGAGTCGGGCGTGATCACGGCCGATGACCTCGAGGGGATTGGCGGGGTCTTTGGGGCACTGGCCCGGCACGCCGAAGGCCTGATGGCATCGCTGTTGCCCACCCAGCGAATCGCCGCCAAGGCCTTGCTGCTGCGGCTGGTGACGATCGACGACACCCGTGCCAGCCTCACCTTCGAAGAGCTGGTTTCGGAGGGCGACGATGACTCCCGCCTCGCGCTCGAGGCCCTCGTGCGCGGACGCTTGCTGGTGGTCCGCGAGGACGATCAGGGCATCGTCTACGAGATCGCCCACGAGGCACTGATTCGCGACTGGCACAACCTGCGGCGCTGGCTCGACGAGGCCGCCGGCATCCGCGAGCTGCGGCATCGCCTCGAGGTCGCGGCCACCGACTGGGATCGGCTCGGACGCCCGCGCACCGGGCTCTGGAGCACGGCCCAGCTCGACGAGGCCGCTGCGCTCGATCGCGGCTCCATCCGCCCGCGCGAGCTCGAGTTCATCGCGGCGAGCCAGCGCGCCGCCGCTCGCGGTCGACTCGTGCGCCGCGCGGCCGCGGTCGCGATCCCGGCCGCGTTGCTCTCCACCTACGGGGTCGTGCGCTGGCAGGCCCACGCCGAGCTGGAGTCGAGGGTCGACGCCCACATGGCCGAGGCCGAGGTCGGGCTCGAGCGTGCAGAGTCCAGCTTCGACGCGTTCTCCAGCGAGCAGCAGGCCGCCTTCGCGCAGTACGACGCAGGCACCAGCGAGACCGCCCGCAAGGCGTGGGACTCGGCCAAGGCTCACGCCCAGACCGCCGATCTCGAGCTCGCCAGCGCAGCGCGCGAGCTCGAGCGCGCCCTGACGCTCGACCCCGAGCGCGAGGACGCACGCGATCGGCTGGGTGATGCCCTGCTGCGTCGAGCCGAGCTCGCCGAGCATCGCCTCGACGAGCCACAGGTCAACGAGCTGCTCGAGCGCCTCGCGCTCTACGACGAGGACGGCGAGCGCCTGGCCCGGTGGCATCGACCCGCTCGGGTGTCCATCGACACGTCACCGCCAGGAGCCGGGCTCGCGCTGGTGGAGTATCGCCTCGACGACGAGCACCGCCGGGTCGCCACCGAGCCGCAGCCCGTGGGCCGAGGCCCGGTCTCCCAGCTCGAGCTGCCTCCAGGGTCGTATCGCCTCGAGCTCGCCCTCGAGGACAGGCCGACCGTGCTCTACCCCTTCATCGTGGGACGTGCCGAGTCGCTGTCGCTGTCCGTCGAGATCCCCCCGGCCGATGCCATTCCAGGCGGATTCGTCTACGTTCCCGCAGGGCGGTTCCTGTTCGGGTGCAGCGACGAGGTCCTCTGCGAGGTGTTCTACGAGTCGGTCCCGATCCACCAGGTCACCACCGATTCCTTCCTGATCGCCCGCCACGAGGTCACCTACGGGGAGTGGATCGAATTCCTCGAAGACACCCCACCCGAGCGTCGCGCCGAGCTCACGCCGAGGATCGACCAGGCCTTCACGGTCGTGTCGCTCTCCCCCGTGGAGGACGGTGGGTGGGAGCTGGCGTTCCCCCACGAGGGTCGCGACGCCAGGGCACGCCAGGGTGAGCTGCTCACCTTCCCCGACCGTGATCGACGGCGCTCCCAGGACTGGCTGCGCATGCCGGTATTGGCCATCACATTCGAGCTCGCATCCGCCTACATCGACTGGCTCGACCGCATCGGGCGCGTTCCTGGCGCGCGCACGTGCACCGACCAGGAATGGGAGCGGGCCGGTCGAGGGGCTGATGGCCGGCTGTATCCCCATGGCGACCACCTCGACCCCGACGACATCAACATCGACACCACCTACGGCAAGCGCACCGAGACCGCAGGCCCCGACGTGGTCGGGAGTCACACCACGTCGCGCAGCCCGTTCGGCGTCGACGACTTGTCAGGGAATGCAGGAGAGTGGGCCATCGACCCACTCCGTGGGAACTCCCCCCTGCTGCGGGGTGGTGCGTTCTTCCTCGACATGGTCAATGCGCACCTGGTCACGCGACAGTTCGTACCGCCCGGCTTCACCGAAGGAACCGTGGGTATGCGGGTATGCGCGCCATTCCCACTACCGCGACCCATCGGCGAGCCCAGGCGAGATGATAAGAGCGAAAACGCGCCATAGGGGCGCGTCATAGAACGCCCTATAGTGGGATGAACCATTCGGGCTCGGCACATCCACGCAAGGGAGCGAGCACGAGCACGGACGTGACACTGCTCGAGCTCGCAACCATGCGCGCAAAGTGATTCCCTTCTGGGGTGCGCTGGGCTATTATGGCCCGAGAATCGTGTTCTCAGGGGGAATGAGGGCGCGATCTCTAGGGGATAGGGGGAATCATGCGACGTTCGTTGTGTGCAATCATCATAGTGGCAGTATTGCCGAGTTGTGATCAAGTCGAGGGGGGAGAGCCGCTCGATGACGTCATCGATGTGACCGCGAAGGATGGCACTGAAATCGTGACCTTCCGTTCCGTGGTCAGCAATGACGTCATGAACAACGGCTTCCAGTGGAATGGCTTCCAGTGGAATGGCTTCCAGTGGAACGGCTTCCAGTGGAACGGCTTCCAGTGGAACAGCGCCGAGCTCAACTCGACGCCCATGTTCGCGGTGGCCTACGACTCCACCAACGGCTCGCTCGAGGGTGAAGATGGCTCGACCAACCCGTTGTCGCTCGAGCCAGGGGACACACTCCTGCTGGTGGGCGAGTACACCGACGGCACGGTCATCGAAGCCACCGTCTCGGAAGTCGAGCAGATCACGGAGGGCCCGCACGACTACCAGTTCCACCGCGTGCAGACCCGCACCCGCGAGAGCGCCGACCCCGAGGTCTGGGGCGCCTGGGAAGATGCCTGCCGCGACGGTGCGGGCAATCCGGTCAAGGCGATCCTGCTGCAGGGCGACTGGACCTGGCCCACGTACTCGAGGTACACGGGGCCCGGGGCGGACACGGCCACCACGTGGGCGTGCCGCGGCGCGGCGCTGGCCAAGTGCGTGGAGTGGGGCTACCACCCCGAGGGCGTGGTGAACAGCACGTCGCTCCAAGATCACCACCAGGCGTGCACGCGCATGGTCCGCGCCGACTACTGCGGCGACGGAGAGCACCACACCGAGAACGGCACTCTCATCGACGTGGAGGACTCGCTGGGGATCGAGACCCATGAGAGCTCGTGGGACATCGAAGCGGCGTGGGGTACGGACGGCGCGCTCTGCCTCAACACCCCGCGCAAGACCTACTGGTCCCGAACCGACGCGCTGACCGAGTGCAGCAGCGTGCCGTCGTGTGACGCCAACTCCAATGACGACCTGACCGACGACACGGCGTACTGGATGGGCCAAGGCGCACTGTTCGTGACGCGCAGCGAGCCCTCGGCCTTGCTCGTGGAGCCGCCTGCACCACCCTACGGTGGCTGAGCACTCCTTCGTCATACCGCCCGCCACGAGAGACGGAGTGACCACGGCCTCGCGATCTGCGAGGCTTCGTGCGCGCGGCACTTTCACCGTGACGGAGAACGAGACGGCACACGCACGAGACCGACCTCGCGGCACGCGAGCTCGGTGTCGCGCGGAACGAATCCTGTCGGTCAGCCTGCTCGCCGGGCTCGCAGCGCTCGAGCTCGGCGACATCCTGCTCGGCGGGGACCGACGCCCCTCGTGGCCGTGGGACGAGATCGCGCTGGCGATGGTGGTGGGTCTGGGATGGTTGCACGCCCGGGCGAACCGTGCCCGAGCCCACCCCCTCGCCGACGGCGAGGATCCGAGGTCCCGGGGATCGCGATCCGAGGTCGCCGATCCACTGGGTCGCGCCCTCGCCGACGCCAGCCCGGATGCCATGGTCCTGCACCACGGCGGCGAGCTCGTCGACGTCAACGACGCGGTCAGCCGCATGTTCGAGCTGTCTCGGGAGCAGCTGCTCGAGCTGCACCTGGTCGATCTGTTCGCCATGGAGTCGCGGCGGGACCTGCTCGCGTGGATCCACACCGGCACCGAGCCCCAGCTCGAGGCCACGGCTCGTCGGCGCAGCGGTGACTGCTTCCGCGCGCGCCTGCGTCGCCTCCCGGCCGGGGGCGACCTCCAGGCCGTCGTGCTGCGCGACGCCGACGAGAGTGCCAGCGCCGAGGACGAGCTCGAGGCCGCGCGTCTCGCAGCGGAGTCCGCCAACCGAGCCAAGAGCGCATTCCTGGCCAACATGAGCCACGAGATCCGGACCCCCATGAACGCGGTCATCGGAATGTCGGAGCTCTTGCTCGATGCCGATCTGTCCGGAGAGCAGCGCGACATCGCCGAGACTATTCGTTCCAGCGGGCAAGCCCTGCTCGTCGTCATCAACGACGTCCTCGACTTCTCGAAGATCGAGTCGGGCAAGGTCACGCTCTCCAACGCACCATTCGACCTGGTTGCGTGCGTGGACGAGGTGATCCAGATGTTTGCGCTCCAGGCCCGTCCGACCGTGGAGGTGATCTACTCGATCGACGACTCGGTGCCCGCCATGATCCGGGGCGACGCCGCACGCTTGCGCCAGATCTTGGTCAACCTCGTGGGCAACGCGCTCAAATTCACGGAGGTGGGAGAGGTCTCGGTCCACGTGGAGGCGCGGCTCGACCGAGACCTCCACTTCGTCTACTTCGAGGTACACGACACCGGGATCGGGCTCTCGGACGACAAGGCGGAGAGCCTGTTCGAGTCGTTCGTGCAGGGTGACTCGTCGGCCCACCGAAAGTACGGTGGCACGGGCCTGGGCCTGACCATCAGCAAGCGTCTGGTCGAGCTGATGGGCGGCTCGATCTGGGTCGACAGTGTCAAGGGCAAGGGCTCGACGTTCCGCTTCATGATCACGGCCCCTGCGGTGAGTCCCCCGAGCCCGCCCGAGCCCTCGCCGCTGGAAGGCAAGCGGGTGCTGATCATCGAGCCGAGGAAGGGATCCCGCGCCTACCTCGAGCAGCTCACCCGGCGATGGGGGATGCCGTCCGCCTCGTTCGCCGCGGTGGCCGACGCCCAGCGGTGGCTGGCCGACCACGCGACCGACGTCGTGGTGTTCTCGGAGCGTCCGCGAGAGCAGCCTCCGGGCGAGCACCTCTCCGCATTCATCGACGTCGCCCAGGCGCGCGGGCTGCCCTGCGTGCTGCTCGTCTCCCAGGGCGACCCTCGACTCGATGCCGAGGCCGACCCTGGCGGAGCGGTGGCCTGCCTGGCGCGCTCGATCCACACCCCCCAGCTGCGCAACGTCCTCGTCGAAGCGGTGGGGAGGACCCCCGTGGCGCCCACGCGTGCCCTCGCCTCCTCGGTCGTCGAGTTCGCGCGGGACCACCCGCTGCGGATCCTCGTGGCCGAGGACAACGCGATCAACATCAAGCTCACCTTGAGGATGCTCGAGCGACTCGGCTACGACGCCGACGCCGTCGGCAACGGCCACGAGGTCCTGCGTGCGCTGTTGCGCACGCCCTACGACGTGATCCTGATGGACGTGCAGATGCCGGACATGGACGGACTCGAGGCCACCCGCCAGATCCGCGCCGATCGCCACGGGCCGCAGCCCCGCATCATCGCGCTCACCGCCAACGCGATGGAGAGCGACCGGCAGGCGTGCCTCGATGCGGGCATGAACGACTACCTGAGCAAGCCCGTGAACCGGGCGGCGTTGATCGAGGTGCTACGACGCGTCGGAATGATGCCCGGCTGGCCCGGCCGAGCGACTCTCGAGGGCGACTGACCGGTGTGGTCCCTACTCGTGCCGCAGCGCCTCGATGGGATCGAGCCGCGCCGCCCGTATCGCGGGATAGAGCCCGGAGACCAGGCCCACCGCCACCGAGACCCCCGTGGACAGCACGATCGACGAGGCCGTGACCAGCGTGGGCCAGCCCGCGTAGGCCGCCACGACCTTGGCGATGGCGATGCCCAGGATCACGCCGGCCACCCCACCCAGCAGCGACAGGCTGAACGAGGTGACGAGGAACTGGAAGCGAATGTCGCGGCGTCGAGCGCCCACCGCCCGACGCACGCCGATGGAGCGCGTCTGCTCGAGCACCGAGGCCAGCATGATGTTCATGATGCCGATGCCGCCGACCAACAGCGAGATGCCGGCGATGCAGCCCATCACGATGTTGAACAGGCGCTGGGTCTGGCGGCTCTGCGCCAGCAGGGCCTCGGGCACGATCACCTCGTAGTCGCTGGCGCCGCCGTGCAGGCGCTGCAAGAGCCCGTCGACGATGCCCGCCACCTCGCCCGGCGAGGCCTCGTCGCGCACCCGGACCACGATCTCGGAGAGCGGCGACTCCAGCGGATCGCGCTCGAGCTTGCGCAGCGCGGTGGTGAACGGCAGGTAGATCTCCTTGGCGCTCGAGGACACCGACACGTTGCCCTCGTCGCTGCCCACGCGAGCACCGTCGTCGGCCTCGTCGGCCGCGAGCACGCCGATCACCTCGAGCCACAGATCGTCGACCTTCACGTGCTGACCGAGGGCGGGCTCGGTACCGAACAGCTCGCGCCGGGTGGTCGAGCCGATCACACACACCTGGGCGTGGTCGCGCTCGTCGAGCGCATCGAAGAAGCGCCCCTCGAGAAGCGGCAGCGCCACCAGCTCGGTGTGCAGCCGCGAGACGCCGTAGACCACCGGCTCGCTCTTGCCCCCCGCCGCGAGCACCTTGTAGGGCTCCACGCGCAGCCGCGGGGCCACGATCTCGGCCTCGGGGACCGCCTCGCGGATCGCCTCGACGTCGCGGCGCGAGACCCCGATGGACTTCTTGCGCAGCTCCTTGACGTCGTCGGGTTCGAGCTCCTTGGCGCGCACCACCACGTTGCGCATGCCCATCTTGTCGATCATGCGCAGCGCGCTCTGCTCGGCGCCCGCTCCGATCGAGAGCATGGCGATCACCGCTCCCACGCCGAACATGATGCCGAGCATGGTGAGGCCCGAGCGCAGCTTGTGCTCGGCCAGGCTCTCGAGCGCGGCCCACAGCGCGTCGGAGGAGCGCATCATGGGCTGGCGCCTCCCTCGGCGCCACCCTTGGCCCCGCCGTTGGATGGGGCGTCGTCGGCCTTGGCATCCGCACCGGCGGCTGGCGCATTGGGATCGCGCAGCGCGATGCGATCGCCTTCCTCGAGTCCCTCGGCGATCACCACCCGCCCTGCACTCGATGGCCCCAGCTTCACCTCGACCTCCGAGAAGCCGCCCAGCGCGCCCTCGCGATGCACGAACAGCCGACCGTCGCGTTCGAACACCGCCTGGCGCGGCACCACCAGCGCCGCGCCCTGGTCGAGCACGATGGTGGCCCGCACGCGCTGGCCGATCTTCATGGTGGCCGAGTCGGTCTGCGACAGCGCCAGGGTGACCGCGAAGTACTGGACGGGCACTTCCTGATGGATCGGCTTGGCGAGGGTGTCGACCCGCGCCACCTTGGCCTCGATCACGTGCTCGGGGTGTGCCTCGATCACCAGCTCGGCGGGCAGGCCCTCGGCCACGTCGCCCGCGTCGGCCTCGAGCACGAACACCTCGGCCTCCATGGCCGAGACCAGCGGGATCTCGGCCACCTTCTGACCGCGCCAGATCGTGTCGCCCACCCGCAGGGTCTGACCCCTCCAGTCGCGCTCGAGCACCAGCAGGCCCGCGTGCGGAGCGGTGATCTCCAGCCGGGCCAGGCCCTCCTCGGCCCGCTCCACCTCGCGCTGGGCCTGCTTGCGGGTGATGTCGTGGACCTCTCGCTGGCTGCGGGACACCGCCCCTTCGACCGCCTTGACCTCGCGCGCGTGCTCGGCCTTGGCCTGGGCCAGCTCCGCGTCGATGCTCGTCTCGATGATCTCGTTGCGCGAGAGGATCCGCTGGTCTTCGCTGTGGAGCTCTCGGGCCATGTCGAGCTCCACCGCCGCGAGCCCGGCCGTGCGATCGCGACGGCGGGCGCTGCTGCCGCCCAGCGCGCGCTCCTTGTCGATCTGGCGCTGCGCCGAGGTCACGTCGTCCTGGCTGTCGGCGAGCTCGCGCTGGAGGTCGATGGCGTCGAAGCGCAGCACCACCTCGCCCTCCTGCACCGCGCTGCCGTCGACGGCGACCCAGGCGATCTTCATGGGGCGCTTGGAGTCCTCCGGCGCGTTGATCGAGGTGGCCTCGACGGCCCGCAGGTAGCCCTCGGCGGAGATCCTCCGCACGAATGCCTCGGTGCGCTCGACCTCGAGCGTGGGGATCTCGGGCTGGGGCTCCAGCGTGGGGCCGCAGGCCGCGACGAGCCCCAGCGCCCATGCGAGGATCCGGGAACGGCTCATCGGACCGCCTCCCGGCCCGCACGGTGCGGAGCGACGTCGACCTCGTCGCCCTCGGCGAGCCCCTCGATCACCTCGACCTGCTCGGCGTTGCGCTTGCCGAGCACCACCGGCACGACCTCGAAGCCACCGGCCCCGTTGCTTCGGCGATGCGCCACCGCGCCCTCGGGCGTGCGCACGATGGCCTCGAGCGGCACCAGCAGTGCGTCATCGACCCGATCGGTCTCCACGTGGCCGCGAAAGCGCATGCCCGGGCGCAGGCGCGCGCCCTCGTCGGCCTGCAGCGCGATCTTGAGGCGTATCACCTTGAGCGGATTGTCGGGCGACTGGCGCTGCACGGCGGGAGAGATCTCGCGGATCGTCCCTCGCAGCTCGAGATCGGCCTGGGCATCGAGCCGCAGCGAGACGGGCTGCCCCACCGCCACGCGGCTGGCATCGACCTCGTCGACCTCGCCCTCGGCCTCCATCTGCGCCAGCGAGGCCACCTGCAGCACGGTGTCTCCGCGCCAGGTGCTGTCGCCCACCTTCTTCTTCTGGCCCTGCCAGTCGGTCTCGTAGATCACCGTGCCGGTCCGCGGCGCCATCATGGTCATCTGCTCGATGGACGAGGTGATCTCGGCCACCCGACCCTCGGCGCGGTCTCGCTGACTGCGCCAGCGCTCGATCTCGGCCTCATCGGCGCGACGCGCCGACGTGCCCTTGCGCTGCAGGTAGGCGACCTTGCGCTCGGCGAGATCGAGATCGAGGCGCGCCTTCTCGAGCTCGATCACCGCGGTGAGCTCCGGCGGCGCCTCGGCCTGGAGCTGGGCCTTGCGCCGCGCGGCCTTCGCCTCGGCGAGCGCGAGCGCGGCGTCCTGCGCCGCCACCTTGGCCGCCGATTGCTTCATCTCGAGCTGCTTGGCCGCCGAGTCGCGCTCGCTCTGCTTGGCCTGCAGCTTGCGGTCGAGATCGGAGGTGTCGAACGCCAGCAGCGGCTGGTCCTTCTCGATCTCCGCGCCCTCGGGAGCCATCATCGCGATCTTGTAGTTCCACACTCCGGGCAGGCCGGGGGGGCTCACCGCGCTCGAGTCCACCGCCCGCAGCGCACCACTCACGTCCACGTCGACCACGAGGGCGCCACGGGTGACCGTGACCCAGCGCTCCCCTTCGTCGGCCGCGGTCTCGCACCCGGAGCCGCTCCCGAGCACCAGACCAAGGCATGCGCCCAGGCTGCGGGCCACCATCGCTCGCCGACCGAGGCTCATCCCGCCGCCTCCTGCTCCGGGCCCGCGCGCAGCTCGGCGCCCTCCTCGAGGCCCGCGAGCACGACGCAGCGCTGCGCGTCGCAGGGCCCCAGCGTGACCTCCACCGCCTCGCCGCTGGCCAGCCAGGCGCGGGCGGGCTCGGTGCTGGTGTCGAGCCCGCCTCGCGGGACCAGCAGCTCGCCTTCGTGGCGGGCCACCAGCACGTCGGCCTTGACCGAGAGCCCGGGGCGAAGCTCGGGCCCGCCGCCTTGCAGCTCCAGCACCACCGAGAAGAACCTTCGCGTGCTCTGGTGCTCGGCCTCGCGGGCCACGGGGCTCACCGAGAGCACGCGACCCGTCAGCGGGCGATCGGGCCATGCATCGACCACGCACGTCGCCTCCATGCCGGACACCACGCGACCGTCGTCCACGTCGCTGAGCTGGGCCTTCACCACGATCGAGCCGAGCTCGGGAATCTTGGCCACCGCCAGCCCCGGCCACACCGTGTCGCCCACCTGCAGCTTGCGGCCCTCCCAGGGCAGGGTGGTCACCACCACCAGTCCGTCGCGCGGGGCTCGGAGGGTGAGGGCGTCGATCTGCTCCCGGGCGCCGTCGAGCTTGCGCTTGGCCTTGTCCAGGGCGATGCGCTTGACCTGCTCGTCGAAGCGACCCCCTTCCTCGGTGGCGCGTAGATCGTCCTCGGCGTTGGCCAGCGCCGTCTTGGTCGTGCGCACCGCGAGCAGGAATTGCTGGTGCTCGCGCCGCGACAGCAGCGAGGCCGGGATGGTGGCGTCGAGCTCGGCCTTGGCCAGGTTGATGCGCTGCGTCTCCACCTCGAAGCGCTTGTCCGCCTCGGCGACCGCGGTCTGGGCCTGCTGGCTCGACAGCTCGATGCCAGCCTGGATCACCGCCAGCTCGAGGTCGTTGATGGTCTCGAGCACCGCGGTGTTGTCGAGCTCGGCCACCACGTCGCCCTCTCGCACGGACGCCCCGTCCTGTGCCAGCCAGCGAATGGCGACGCCCCAGCCCTCGGTGCGGGGTGCGAGCAGCTCGACCGCCTCGGCGGCCTCGAGCTCGCCGGTGACGAGCAACCGCTCCTCGAGCGCACCGCGAGTCACCACCAGCGGCTCGAGCTCACCTGCTGCCGACGCATCGGACGCGATCGGCGTGCAGGCCCCAATCCACACGAGCATCGAACCGGCCAACAAGCCGGCCGGCCAGGCGAGCGGCCGGCCGGTCGCTCGTCCGCATGCTCGTCGGTTCACGCGCACGCTCATGAGACCCCCACCTCGCGGCCAGGGCCATCGCTCACCACGCAGCCATCGGCGAGGCGAATGGCACGAGGACACTGCTGGGCGATCGATGGCTCGTGGGTCACCAGCACGATGGTGTTGCCGGCCGCGTGCAGCTCGTAGAACAGCGCCATGGTCTCGCGCTCGGTGGCCGAGTCGAGGTTGCCGGTGGGCTCGTCGGCCAGCAGCAGCGTGGGCGAGCCCACCAGGGCCCGAGCGATCGCCACCCGCTGACGCTCGCCACCCGACATCTGATTGGGCCGGTGTCCCACGCGGTGGGCCAGCCCCACCCGGCCGAGCGCCTCCACGGCCAGCGTGCGCCGCCGCACCGAGGGCTCGCCACGGTACACCAGCGGGAGCGCCACGTTCTTGAGCGCGGTGCTGCGCTCGAGCAGCTGAAAGCTCTGGAACACGAAGCCGATGTGCCGATTGCGAAGCCCGGAGAGCGCGTCGTCGGACAGCCCCTGCACGTCGTTGCCCCCGAGTCGATAGACCCCTCGCGTGGGGCGGTCGAGGCAGCCCAGCAGGTTCATCAGGGTGGTCTTGCCCGAGCCCGACTTGCCCACGATGGCCACGAATTCACCCGGCATCACGCGGAACGAAACCCCGCGGAGGGCGGCGACCATCTGCCCGCCCATTCGGTACTCGCGATGGACGTCGACCACCTCGATGATGGGCTTGGCTGGCGCGATCGCATCGATCGAGCCGCTGTTCCGCTGGGGGCCCATGCGCTGGGCTTGGGGGTAGCAGACGCCACCATCGAGCGCGATGGGCCGGGGGCCCGATTCGGCGAGGAGGGGGCTGGCCACGACCACCGGCGGGGTCACACGGCTTTGGTGGGCGAGGGGTCCCGGTTTGTTTCGCCTGCGCCAGACCCCGCGCAAGCGCGCGCGCAGGCTACGCGCCGCCACTTCGGCGGCGGCTCGTGACCCTTCGAAGCCATCATTCCCGACCCGCTCGATGAACGCTGCTCCGCGAAACGGCCGGATCACCCCTCGACATCCACACGCGGCCCGGCGTAGCGTTCACGCGACCAAGGCATCCCCAAATGGTTCTTCATCGCCTGACCCTCCCCCTCGCGCTCGCCCTGCTCGTCCCCGCCTGTGGACCCAAGCCGGCACCTCCGACCACGACGCCCGAGCCCGCGCCCGAGCCCGAGCCCGTCGACCCGATCCCCGAGGGATTCTTCACCCTCACCCCGCAGCTGGTCGTGGCCGACGTCGACACCGCGGTCGAGTTCTACGGCAAGGCGTTCGGGGCCACCAAGGTCTACTCGATGCCCGGGCCCGACGGCACCACGATGCACGCCGAGATCAAGATCGGCGACAGCATCATGATGCTCGACAAGGAGAACGTGGACCAGGGCATGAAGTCGCCCGCCACCCTCGGGGGTACGCCCGGCACGCTGATGATGTACGTCGACGACGCCGACGCCACCTATCAGGCGGCGATGGACGCGGGCGCGCGCGCCTGGACCCCCGTCGAGGAGATGTTCTGGGGCGACCGCTACGGTGAGCTCGAGGATCCGTTCGGCCATCGCTGGGCGCTTGCCACCCACGTCGAGGACCTGACCCCCGAGCAGATGCAGCAGCGAGCCGAGCTCGCGATGCCCCCGGCCGATCCCAAGAAGGCCAAGAAGGCCAAGAAGGCCAAGAAGGGTCCGCCCGCGTGGAAGGAGGTGGCGGGTACCCCGGCCACCGACCCCACGCCCGACGCGTACCACACGGTGACCCTCGCGCTGACCACCAGCGATGCGAACGCGGCCATCGAGTTCTACAAGGCGGCCTTTGGTGCCCAGGACAAGGAGCTGATGCCCGGGCCCGACGGCAAGGTGATGCACGCCGAGCTCACCATCGGCGACTCGGTCCTGATGCTCTCCGACGAGCGCCCCGACATGGGCTACAAGTCGGCCACCACCCTCGGCGGCTCGCCGATCACCGTGCACATGTACACGACCGACGTGGAGGCCACGTTCACGCAGGCGACCGGAGCCGGCGGCACCGAAGCGATGGCGCTGACCAACATGTTCTGGGGCGACCGCTACGGCATGGTGGTCGATCCGGCCGGGATCTCGTGGGGCGTGGCCATGCGCGTCGAGATCGTGGCCCCCGAGCAGATGGAAGAGCGCATGAAGGCGCAGATGGCCGCGGAGGGCGGCGGCGAGGCTCCGGCCGATGCGGTCGAGGCCGACGCGGCGGCGGATCCGGCCAGCTGATCGAGCCCCGGCTCGTACGACCTCGGCTCGGCCCGGCGGCTCCCACACGGGGCGCTCGGCCGAGCCGACTTGCGTTCACGCATGCATGGATCGAGGGGTCGGTCCCCGAGGCCGCGCCACTCAGGTGTGCGTGGCCGCGCAGACCGGCGTGTCGCTGCCGTCGGCATGATCGACGTCGGCCGTGCACGTGGCCGCGTGCGCCTCGGGGCGACAGAACGTGCAGTCGGTCT
Source organism: Paraliomyxa miuraensis (assembly GCF_026337845.1). Lineage (GTDB taxonomy): Bacteria > Myxococcota_A > Polyangia > Nannocystales > Nannocystaceae > Paraliomyxa > Paraliomyxa miuraensis. Next base: position 324,316 of record NZ_JAOVZF010000161.1, read on the forward strand.
CGGCCTGGCAGGTGCGCGCGCAGTAGCTGCCATCGCCGTCCGCGATGCACAGCGAGTCGTCCGGGCAGTCGGCGTTGGTCTCGCAGTCCCGCGCGCCACAATAGCCTCCCTCCCACGCGGTATCGCAGGCGAGCCCGTTGGCACAGTCGGCATCCTCCACGCACGCCGCCCCCACCCCGCAGTCACCCGGCACGCAGATCTTGCGGTTGTTCGAACCGCCACCGCTGCTGCGACAGATGAAGTAGGGGCTGACCTCGTGCTGACAAAACGCCTCCGGGTCGTCGGCTCCGGCCGCGGCCACGTCCTCGTTCTCGCAGCTCAGGAAGCACATCATCATGCCGGTCGACTCGAACGGCGAGCACACCTGCGGCAGATCGGTCTGGCACTCGCCCTCGACGGCGCAGCAATCGGCATCGTCGGCGCAGTGGTGGGTGCAGTAGCCCTCGGGCACCCGATCGAGGCACTCCACCGGACCGGCGAGATCGGCCGGGTCGACCTCGGGATAGCAATCGTCCGGGATCTCGCACACGGATCCCACCTGGTCGGGGCTGCCCGAGTCGGTGCCACCGCTGCCCTCCGGATCGTCGGGTCCTCCACAGCCGGCCGCGAGCAGCACCACCACACCAAGCCCTGGGGACCCTCCGAGGATTCGCATCGGTGGATCGTAGCAGAGCGCGGTGCAGCGCTACCTGGAGCCGGATCAGTCGCGATCGAGCGCCACGGCCGAGAGCACTGGCTCCTCGCGCTTGGGCGTCATCGCGTCCTCGCTCGCCGTCGGGCGTGCCGGTGCGCGCCCCAGCACGGCCGAGTCGCTCGGCGCGGTCGTGCTGCGAGCCGGCCCGGTCATGACCGCCCCCACGCCTGCTCCGAGCGTCAGCAAGACCACGCCCGCAACCGCGGTCCAGCCCCAGCTGCGCCCGGCCCGTAGCTGCTGCTCGATCAAGGTGGGCTGCGCCAGGTACATCCGCGACGGCCGGGGCTGGCGACGCACCCGAACTCGACCGGTGATGCGCTCGACCTCCTGCACCACCGACCGCGGGGTCCGCAGCGCCACGATGTGGAAGTCGTCTCGCCCCTTGCGAAGCTGCTCGGCGTAGGCGGGGTCGATCTCCGCCACGCACATCACCCGCAGCGACGGAGGCCCGGGCGGAGCCTGCCGCACCCAGCGGCGCGCCTTGTGCCCCAGCGCCACCTGCACCCGGTAGCCGCGTGCCCGCAGGCCGTCCTCCACGCAGGCCACCTGCGGTCGAAGGGCCTCCGGGGCCAGCAGGACGATCCTCGGGGGCCCCGAGGACGAGGGCGAGGGCGAGGGCGGGAGATCTTCGTTCGAACGCAGCACCGCGCCTCGGTCCTTGGCATGCCCGGCCCCATCCTCCAAAAAATCAGCGAAACGGAACCGACCTGTACTATGCAAGCGCCCCGAGGACGCCTCCCGCTCGATGGAGATCTCCACCGCCCACGGTCCCCTGCGGGCCCCTTGCTACATCCCCGACGCCACGCGTGGCTTCGTGCGCTCGGTCGACGCCAGCGACCTCGAGGCGGTGGGCATCCCCGCCTTGATGATCAACGCCTATCACCTGATGACCCGACCGGGGATCCGCGTGGTGCAGCGGCTCGGCGGCCTGCATGCCTTCGCGGGCTGGCGGGGGCCCATCGTCACCGACTCGGGTGGCTTCCAGGTGTTCTCGCTGATCCGCCAAAACCCCAAGCATGGCCAGATCCGCGACCACGAGATCGTGTTCCGCCCTCCCGATGGCAAGGACAAGCTGATCCTCACCCCCGAGAAGGTGGTGCAGACCCAGTTTCGCCTGGGGGCCGACGTGATGGTGGCCCTCGACGACTGCACCGGCCCCGAGGCTCCGGCCCCCGAGCAACGCCGCGCGGTCGACCGTACCGTCGCCTGGGCCCGCCGCGCCCGCGAGGAGTTCGAGCGACAGCTCGCCCAGCGCCGCAGCGAGGGGCCGCCGCCGCTGCTGGTCGCACCCATCCAGGGCGGCAACGATGCCGCGCTGCGCCGCCACTGCGCCCAGGCGCTGATCGACGCCGGCCTGCACGCGTTCGGGTTCGGCGGCTGGCCGCTCGACGAGGAAGGCGCGCTGCAGCTCGAGATGTTCGCGGTGCTCCACGAGGTGCTGCCCCCCGAGGCCCCCTTGTTCGCGCTGGGCGTCGGCAAGCCCGACCACCTGGCCGCGATCACGGCGCTGGGCCGTCCGGCCGTGTTCGACTGCAGCCTGCCCACCCGCGACGCTCGCCACCACCGGCTCTATTGCTTTCGCGACGCGCCCGACCCCGAAGGCGCGCCCGTGGTGGCGGGCTCCAACTTCTACGAGCGCCTCTACATCCTCGACAAGAAGCACGCGACCGATCCCGAGCCGATCTCGCCCTACTGCGACGCGCTGTGCTGCCGCCGGTACAGCCGCGGCTACCTGCACCACCTGTTCAAGTGCGAGGATCCCCTGGCCCTGCGCCTGGCCACCCTGCACAACCTGCGGTTCTACACCCAGCTCTCCGACCAGCTGCAGCGCCACGGTGCCACCACGGGTTGACACCCACTCGGGCGCGGGCTCGTACTACGCTCGCGCTCCATGACCGATGAACGTCGCGAGGGCGGGTGCCTGTGTGGCGCCGTCCGCTTCGAGATCACCTTGCCCAGCAAGTGGTGTGCCCACTGCCACTGCGGCATGTGCCGCCGTGCCCACGGGGCCGGCTTCGTCACCTGGTTCGGCATGCGGAACGATCGTTTCCGCATCACCCGAGGGGAGGAGCACCTGGTCCGCTTCGACTCCTCGGCGGCCGCATGGCGGGGCTTCTGCGGCCGCTGCGGGAGCACCATGCTGTTCGGCGGCGAGCGCTGGCCAGACGAGGTACACGTGGCCCTGGCCAGCCTCGAAGGCGAGCTCGACCGGGCTCCGACCGCCAACGTCTACTGGGACGTGCGCGTGCCGTGGATCGAGGGATTCGAACACTTGCCCAAGCTCGGCGGCGAGTCGGGCAACGAGCCGCTGACATAGGCCCGCTCGGTTGATCCACGTCACACGCCGATGTTTCGAAACGGTGACGATCGGCACACGGCAGCCCCACGCCGGGCTCGAGCCGGTACCCTCCTCGGCCGCGACATGAGCACCTACGACCAAGCTTCGTCTTCCTCGCCGCCACCCGGAGTCAGCGGCATGGCCCTCTACGTCCCCGCCCCTCGCGTCTCGCTCGACCAGTGGTGCGAGTGGACGGGCTCGCCAGCCGACAAGATCCAGGCCGTGGTCGGCCGCAGCTTCCGCATGTGCTCTCCGACCGAGAACGTCTACACGATGGCGGCCTCGGCCGCCTTGCGGCTCATCGACGCCTACGACGTCGACCCTCGGAGCGTCGGCATGCTCGCCCTCGGCACCGAGTCGAGCACCGACAACGCGGCGGGAGCGGTCATCGTCAAGGGCATGCTCGACCGCGCCCTCCAGGCCCAGGGCCGGCCTCCTCTCTCGCGCGCGTGCGAGGTGCCGGAGATCAAGCACGCGTGCCTCGGCGGCATGTACGGGCTCAAGGGCGCGCTGCGGTATGCCGCCTGTGATGCGGGCGATCGCGTGGCGCTGGTGATCGCCGCCGACGTGGCCGAGTACGCTCGCGGCAGCACCGGCGAGCAGACCCAGGGCGCGGGTGCGGTCGCGATGCTGGTCGAGCGCGACCCCAAGCTGTTCGCGGTCGATCTGCAGCGCAGCGGCAGCGCGGCTGCCTATCGCGGCGCCGACTTCCGCAAGCCGATGGCACGCCACTTCATGACCGAGTACGACGCCGGCACCCGCCGCCTGCACGACTTTCCCGTGTTCAACGGCAAGTACTCCACGCTCTGCTACCTCGACGAGGTCATCGCCGCCCTCGAGCTCATGCTGGAGCGCAGCGGCGAGGATGCCGAGGGGTTCTACGCCGACGTCGCCGCCGTGCTGCTGCACCGGCCCTATCACCACCTGCCGATCCAGGCCATGGCGCATGCGCTCGTGTGGAGCATGGGGCGATCGCCCGCCCAGGCCGCGCGCTTCGATGCGTTGTGCCGCGAGGCCGGCGTGGATCCGGCGGTGGCGCGGGCTCAGATCGAGGCCCCGGTGAGCCTGTTCGACGAGATCGAGCAGCGGGGCCCCGGCGCCGATCCCTTCGTCGAGGCACAGGCCGTCGCCAAGCACTACGCGCGCAGCTCCGAGTACCGCCGCTTCGTGGCCGAGCACATGAGCCTGGGCACCGAGCGGGTCAAGACGCTCGGCAACCTCTACACCGGCTCGCTGCCCGCATGGCTGGCCGCGGCCTTCGCCGACGCCCACGAGGGCAAGATGTCGCTGACCGGCCGCCGCATGCTCGCGGTGGGCTACGGCAGCGGCGACGCAGCCGAGGCCTGGCCGCTGCACGTGTGCGACGGCTGGGAGCAGGCCGCCGCCCGCATCGGCTGGGATCGAGCGCTCGACGGTGCGGTCGACCTCGACCGCGCGACCTACGAGGCGCTGCACGACGGGATCGAGCTGCCACGAGCGCTGCCCGCCCCGTGGGGGTTCTCGATCGCCGACGTGGGCCGTCGGTTCGCCCCGCAGTGGCAAGACGTGGGGATCGAGGTCTACCGCTTCGCCGGTTGATCCCGGCCCCGATGCGTGGCCACACCCAAGCTCAGCGCGGCGGCCCTAGCGGCTCGGGCGGATCGTCGTCGTCACGCTCGCCGGCGCCTCCGCCCGTGCCCTCGATCACCAGCACGTACTCCCCGCGCGCCCCTTCCTCCTCGAGCCGCCGGGCCAGCTCGGACAGCGTGCCCCGGTGCACGGCCTCGAACTTCTTGGTCAGGTCGTTGCACAGCGCCGCCCGCCGATCGCCGTAGACCTCGAGCGCATCCTCGACCAGCTGCTTGACCCGGTAGGGGCTCTCGTAGAACACCAGCGTGTGCGGCGACGCCACGTCGACGGCGAGGAAGCGCTTGCGCTTGCCCGACTTGCGCGGCGGGAACCCGCGGAACGTGAACGCGTGCAGCGGCAGCCCCGACAGCACCACCGCCATCACGAACGCGGCGGGCCCCGGGATCATCGTGACGGCCAGCCCCTCCTCGTGGCAGCGCCGCACCAGCGAGAACCCGGGATCGGCGATCCCCGGCGTGCCCGCGTCGCTCACCAGGGCAATGTCGCGCCCCTCGTGCAGCAGCGTCACGATCTTGCCGACCACGCGCGACTCGTTGTGCTCGTGGAACGGCATCTGCCGCGCCTTGATCTGGTGGCGCGCCAGCAGCTTGGCCGTGTGCCGCGTGTCCTCGCTGGCCACGAAGTCCACCGTGCGCAGGATCTCGAGCGCCCGCAGCGAGACGTCCTCGAGGTTGCCGATGGGCGTGGCGACGAGATAGAGCACCGCGGGCCCGAGCATGGGCCCAGCTCGCGTCCCTTCGCAACTGCCCGCCCCGGCCACCGCGTAGCCTCCGTCAGTCGGGCCCGGTGTCGAGGCAGAACACCACCTCGTGCGGGAACAGCAGCTCGTGCGTGGCCCAGCCGCGGCCCTCACAGAGGCGCGCCATCATGTCCCGGTAGCGCCCCACCAGGCCCCGGCCCCCGTGGGCGCTGAACGCCGGCAGCGAGATCACCCACCGCCGCACGGGCATCGACGCCAGCCAGCTCGCATCCACCCCCGACCCGCCCGGCCCCGCAGGCCCTCCGACCGGCCTGGCGGGATAGTTCCGCTGCAGCCGGTGCAGCTCCTTGAGCAGCAGCGCCACGTCGGCTCGCTCGCTCGGCGGACGCAGCACGACGTCCCGCACCTCCGCCCCACCCGCCTGCCCGCGCGCGCGCAGGTACGCCCCGATCATGGCCACCCGCGGCTCGTGCACGTCGTACGCCCATAGCCGCGTGCTGGCCGGCAGCCCCATCCACGGCAGCGACAGCGGCCCCAGCCCGCAGCAGAGGTCGAGCAGCGTGTCCGGCACCCCCGTGTGCTCGAAGATCGCCGCGTAGAAGTCCGCCAGATACGGCCAGCGCTCGCGCGTGGACAGGTGCTGCAGCAGCGCTCGCTCGCACGCGGCCCGCTCGGCCGCCTCGTCACCCCGCGCCAGCGCCTCCTCGAGTGCGCGGCCCAGCGTCTCGTAGTCGGGATCACCCAGGTGCGAGGCCGCGATCCCATGCAGCCGCTTGCGCACCGCCTTCTCGAGCGCCTTGCGCTTGCGGTGCTCGGGCCACGCCTGCTCGGCGAGGGCGCGGATCGTCTCCACCCCCACCGCTCGGTACTTGCGCGAAGCCTTGATCGCGTCGACGACCTCCTGGATCGGGCCCAGGCCGGCCGGCTCAGCGCTGTCGCGGGGTTCGCTCAGGGGTCCGTGCACTCCCGGGCCCAAGATCTCACATCAGGAGTCTCAGGCCAGGATCTCGGTGAGCGGCGTGTTGGACATCGCCGCACCGCCACCCACCGAGGTCGCGGCGGGATCGAACGCCTGCAGCAGCGAGAGCAGCACGTCGCTCATGTTGCCCTGCGACGGCGCGTTGCCGTTGTTGGGGTCGGCCGCCGCCACCGCCTGATAGTGGATGCCCGGATGCACCAGGTGGCCGCGCCCCGTGCCGGCCAGGATGATGGGCTGACGCCGAATGCTGTGGGTCCAGCCGATCGAGCAATCGCTGCTGCCATAGATCATGGTGGAGTCGAGCAGGTTGCTGCCGTCGAGCTCCGGCGTGTTCCCCAGGATCTGGATGAGCTGGGAGAACCGCTCCATGATGAACACGATGCCCTGGTGGTAGGCCTCGCCGCCCTGGTGGCTGAGCACGTGCTGCGTGCTGCCGCTGCCGCTGCCCGACTCGGACAGCACGGCCTCGCCCGCGAGCGGCAAGAACAGCATCGACGCCACCCGCGTGATGTCGCAGACGAAGGCGTAGGCGATGAGCTCCGCCATGATCTGGTTGGTCAGGACGAGCTGCTCGTTGCTGACCGACTCGCTGTTGGTGTGCATGGGTGCGGGCGGAAGGTCGCACGTGGGCGGCATCGCCACGATCTTCTGCTCGAGCTCCGTCAGCGCGTCGAAGTGCGCGTCGAGGCGATGGTTGTCGATGGTGCCCAGGCGCGGGCGCAGGCGATTGGCGTCGTCGCGCACCGCGTCGAGGATCGACAGGCGCAGCGCGCTGTCGTCGGGCTGCGGCACGAACTCACCGAACACCGTCTGCCACACCTGCACGGGGTTGGCCTGCGGGTAGAGCGGCGTGAGGCTGCCCGGATTGCCGCGCACCGAGATCGTCGACGCGGTGGTGCCGTTGTCGGCCGGCGAGAAGCCCTTGGAGCACTGCACCTGCATCGAGCGGATCGGCGTGGTCACCCGTGCCGCGATCGCATCGGCCACCAGCTGGTCGATGGTCGGCCCGCCGAAGTTCGACGCGAACCCGGGGCCCCCCGACGGCGTGAAGGTATAGCCGCTGAACGCGGTCATGCCCTCGTGGTGGGTGATCTGCTGCTCGCACCGGTTCATGATGCCGGTGAGCACCGAGACGTAGTCCTTGACCGGAGCAAACGGCTGCAGCTCTTCGGTCAAGTCCCAGTTGGGACCCTGCATCGAGGGCTCGAAGCGATCGAGCACCACCCCGTTGCCCCAGAAGAACGAGATGAACCGCGTGGGCAGACCATCGCCGTTGGCGTAGGCGGTGCCGTTGGCGTTGAGCATGGCCTCGAGCGGCGGCAGGGCCACGGAGACGGCGGCTCCCCCGGCCATTCCACGGAGCACGGTACGACGGCTGAGCTTGAGCTTGCGTAGAGGATGCATGGGTACGGTCCTTACGGGGTCGGCTCTCGAGGAATCACTTGGGGGCGTCCACCAGGCGGAACAGTGGGTTCTTGGTCAGCTCGACCATGAGCGCCTTGTAGTCGAAGTTGGTCGACGCGAACGACTCGTCGAGCACCATCAGGCCGTCGAACTGATCGGGACCTTCCTCGTGTCCGAGGGTGCTGCGGTAGAGGTTGCGCACCACACAGATCGGCGTTCGAGGATCGTTGCGCACCAGCGTGGCCAGGTCGGCGGCGCTGCCGAAGGTGCCCACTCCGGCGACCTCACCCGAGGAATCGATGGGCAGGCCGTTGTCGAGCTGCCGGAACGCACCGATGGGGCTGAAGCGCTCGAACGCGAACCCGACCGGATCCATCAGGCTGTGGCATCCAGCACAGCTGTCCTCGGCGTTGTGCACCTGCTCGAGCCACTGCCGCAGCGTCTGTCCCTCGGCGGGCGTGGGCGCGTTGGCCATCACGCCGGGCGGCGGCGGCTGGATCTCGTTGCACAGGAGCGTCTCCTGCACGAACAGACCGCGCCGCGTGGGCGAGTTGATGTCGGGGTGCGAGAACACGGTGAGGAACGCCGGCTGCGTGAGGATGCCGGCCCGCCCCTGCTCGACCGGCATGGGCACCAGCTGCCACGGGTAGGCGGGCGGATCCATGCCGTAGAGCTGCGCCAGGTCGTCGTTGACGAAGGTGTAGCTGGCGTCGAAGATGCTCAGGAAGTTGGCCTCCTCCTCGAACACCACGTTCTGGATCAGCAGCAGCGTCTCCTGGCGCATCGCCGCGGCGAGCTCGGAGGAGAACGTGGGGAACAGCACGGCGTCCTTGCCCTTGGTCTGCAGATCTCGCAGGCGGTAGAGCTCGTCGTAGAACTCGGCCAGGCGCGCGCGCGCCTCGGGGCGCTCGAGCAGGTCGTAGGCGACGTTCTCGAGCTGCCCGTTGGTGCTCAGCCCGCCCGCCTCGGCCAGATCGAGCAGGTCGGCGTCGGGCGTGTGACCCACGAAGAAGAACGACATCCGCGACGCGAGCTCGTATGGGTCGAGCTCGCGAACGTCGCCCTCCCCCGTGGGCTGCCCCACCTCGACCACGTAGAGGAAGTTGGGCGATTGCAGGATGGCCGCGACCTCGTACTTGATGCCGGACATGAAGTCGCCTTCGCCCCACTCGCGCGCCGCGTTGGCGATGGCGACCAGGGTCGTGACCTCCTCGTCGAGGACGGGCCGGCGCCACGCGAGACGTCCGAGATCTCGCGCCACCAGCTCGTAGCAATCGTCGCCGCCCAGGTTCACGCACGGCGCCACCACGGCCAGCCCCGAGGGGTCGTTCATGATCGCGTTGCCGATCGCCATCGACGACGACTCGTACGTCTCGATGTCGACCGGAGTGAGCGGCTCGTCGACCGCCGTCTGCGAGTCGAAGTGACCGAGCTGGGGCATGGGCGGCGGGTTGGCTGCGGCCGCGGCGGCCTCTCCCAGGATCACCTCGACGCTCCTGACGTACTGCGTGGGCGTCAGACGTCGCATGCCGCCCGGCGCCGGAGTGACGTCGAGCTCCTCGAGTCCTCCCGAAGTGCCGGTGCCATCGGCGGTCTCGTCGACGCCTTCCTCACCGACGGAGCCACCCGTACCCGTTGCGCTGTCGGTGCCCCCGTCACCCTCGGGGTCGTCCTTGCAGCCCGCAGCGGGCAACACCAGCGCCACCAGACACAGCACGGGGCACAGCGTGGGAGCCAGGGGACCGAAGCGACGCAGGGATCTTTTCATCGAAGACCTACTGAAGGGCGACGGCGAGCCGCCGACCAGAGCGAGAAGGAACCGAAGCGGCACCAGCGGGGATGTCCATCGGTGCTGACCTGAATGGTGGCACGGGACGGAATCCTTTGTCCGACGAACACTGTTATTGCGCGCCGTCCGATTTTTCGCCAGCGCTTTCCACGAATGCGCTCGCCGCTTCACACCTCGGCATCGGGCCAAGCTCGGTCCCAATGATTGCGCTGGAGTCGATGATGCGTTCGAGCTTCTGACACGACCCCGATCCACGCGGCTGCACGACGAGTCTCACGACCCGACCGTGCACGGCCGCCCGCGGCGCCGCCGACGGCGAACCCCGCCAAGACGAGGCAGCGATCCCCTGACGCATGGGATCGAGCTTCCTTGGCTCGCTCCAATCATTGCCTCCGGCGCAATGAGCCGCGTGGTCGTATGGCCCGCGGGTTCAACGCACATGCGCGTTCATGCCCGCATGTGGCCCATATCCAGCCACGATTCGGCTCGTTCTCGCACCCCGACCCGTGTGGCGACTGCATCTCGTTGGAGCGACGCGGACGAGCGCCCGCCCCTCCCGGCCAACCATGAAAAAGGAACCAACGATCCCCCGTTGACTCACGATGCACGAACAGTAATCATGGATACCCGAGATTCTCCACATAATCGAGAAGGGCCAGCGCGGTCAGCCAGGAAGGCAAGCACGGCGATGACTGGAGAGAACCTTCACAAGGCTTCGAAATGGGTACGGGTCCTCAATGGACCGCTCCGAGGCGCGACCCACTTGGTGGCGGAGCGGCTCGGCATCGGGCGTGCGAGCAGCTCGGACATCCAGCTCGTGCACGATGGGATCTCGAGGCAGCACGCGCAGATCGTGACCGACGAGCAAGGACGTCACGTGCTCGTCGATCTCGACAGCAGCAACGGCACGTTCATCGAAGGCCAGCGGATCCGACGACACGTGCTGATCCCCGGGACGGCCTTCAAGATCATGCGCGTCAACATGGTCTACGAGGAGATCGACGAGAGTCGGCTCGCCTACGACGACTCGGGGGTGTTCGCGGTTCGCAAGATCGATCGCGAGACGCTGCGAGGGACCATCGACTACGGCGAGCTCGATCTACCCCAGCCCGCCGCACCGCGACCCGGCGAGCTGCTCTCGGACGGTCACATCCAGCCTCGCGGCTCCGCACGGCACCGAATCACGGCCCCGGTCGCCCAGGCCCGCGGCGAAGAGCGTCATCGCGTGGTCGCGACGCGCAAGGACGGCTCGGTCTACGAGGGCAGCCTCATCGACGACATCGTCGACTATCGAGAGCTCCGCACTCGGATCGCGCGCGGCGATCGAGTGCCCGAGCAAGGCCGCGAGACCTTCGCCGCGCTCGAGAAGCGGCTACGCGACCCGGACCCGGTGGTTCGCCCGCCCGCGCGGCGCAACTTCAGCCGATTCCAGTGCCGCTTTCCCGCCAAGCTCCGCCTCGGCTCCGGCGACGAGCACTCGGCCGGCGTCCTCGACCTCGGCGTGGACGGAGCGAGGCTCCGCATCTACGGCCACCGGATCGAGCACGACCAGATCGTCTGGCTGGCAATCCACCTCGTGACCCGAGGGCGCGCACGCACGGTGGTGCTCACCGGACGCGTGGCCTGGACCTGTCGCGACCACCTGGGCATCGGCTTTGCCGGGGCGCCCGGCTGGGAGAACCATGGCGGCTACCGCCGCATCTCTGCGCGCACGATGGACTTTGGTGAGCAGCTCCGAGCGGTTCGCGCAACCCTGGGCCGCGTTGCACTTCGTTCACGGCGCGCATCGAGCTAGAATCGCGACAGGTGCTCTCCTTCCTGTTCCCTCCGTCCCTGGGCCACGTGGCAGCATCGGCCCGCGCGGAGCTGCTGATGCAGTGGTTCCAGCGTCGCCTCGGTCTGGACGTGAGCATCTCGGTGGCAACGAGCTACGACGACCTGCGTGCCGCCATCGAGCAGCGCAAGGTCGATCTGGCGTGGGCACCTCCGTTCGTGTGCGCCGCGGTCCACCCTGCGAGCCTGGCCGTACTCAAGGCAGTACGCAGCCACAGCTCCTCGTATCACGCGGCGCTGGTGGTCCAGGAGAGAGGCCCGCGCACCCTCGACGGGCTCCGTGATGCTCGTGTCGCCTGGGTCGATCGCCTGTCCACGGCGGGCTACCTGCTGCCCGTGGCCCACCTGCGCGAGCACGGACACCACCCCGAGGATCTGTTCGCCGAGGAGGTGTTCACCGGCTCCTACGGTCGAGCCCTCGCCGCCGTGCTCGAAGGGCAGGCCGACCTCGCATCGATCTACGTGGCCCATCCCACGATCGAAGCGGTCGAGCTGTCCCTGCGCGAGCTCGTGGGCGAGTCGAGCGGTCGGCTGCGCGCGCTCGACTTCACCGCCGCCAGCCCCAACGACGGCCTGGTGGTGGTGGATCGCGGTTCCGGTTCCAACGCCCAGCAGGTGCTCGAGCAGATCCGCGACCTCACCGACGGACGCACCCACACCCTGCTGCTGACCGTGCTCGACGCCGATTCCCTCGAGCTCGCCAAGCCCGGCGAGTACGACGCCCTCCGCAGCCGCGAGTGATCGCTGCCGCTGGCCTCAGGGGGTCGGCTCGATCACCGAGCGCGAGACCAGCACCGACCCCTCGAACAGGCGGCGAGCCGTGCGGACCACCGATGCGATCGGCTCGGCAATGCCAGGGCGGCGCTCGAGGCGAACCTCGATCCGCCCGGCGGGATGCTCGAGGGTGACGACCGTCGGCAGCTCGCGGGGCCCGGCCAGCGCGGCAACGACGGTCCCGGGGGTGACCGCCGCGGTCGCGAGCCCGACGGCCCCGGTGATCGCGAGCGCGGTGTGGCACTGATGGGGCATGAAGTAGCGCGTGGCCAACGTGCCGCCGTGCACGGCGGGGCTGACGAGCGCGGGCTTGGGGATCACGAGCGCGGCGGCGTTGGCGATCCCCATCCGCCGGCCGGCCTCGATCCTCAACGACTCGAGCCGCGCCATCAGCTCGCGGTCCTCGCTCAGCGCGTCCGGGGGCTCGAGACCGGTCTTCCCCAGATCGGCGGCCCGCGCGATCACCATGGGCACCGAGGCGTCGATGCACGACACCTCGAGCCCGTCGATCGTCTCGCGTGGATGACCCGTGGGGAGCAGGCCCGCGGTCTTCGAGCCGGCCGCATCGAGGAACGCCATGTGGATCGGCGCCCCCGTCCCGGGCACGCCGTCGATCGCGGTGTCGCCCTCGTAGCGGACCCGTCCGCCCGGGGTCCGGACCCGGGACTCGATGACCTTGCGGGTGTTGAAGTTGTACATGCGCACGGCGGTGATCCCATCTTGCACCGGGACCAGGCCGGCCGAGATCGCAAACGGACCCACGGCCGCGAGCATGTTGCCGCAGTTGGGCGAGGTGTCGACCAGCCGCTCGCGCACGTGCACCTGGGCGAACAGGTAGTCGATGTCGATGCCCTCGCGCATCGACGGGCCGATGATGGCGGCCTTGCTCGTCGCCGGGTGGCCTCCACCGACCCCGTCGATCTGGTGCGCGTGACCCGAGCCCAGCGCCGCCAGCAGCAACGCGTCGCGCCGGGCCGGGTCGTCGGGAAGATCGGACGCGAGGAAGAACAGCCCCCTCGAGGTCCCTCCCCGCATCATCACGCACGGCACGCGAATCAGATCGTCCATCGGCTGCTCTCTCGAGGCTCGCACGGATCGGGACTACACCAGTCCCAGGGCCCCCACGATGGCTCCAATGGCGGTCAGCCACAACGGGGTCAGCTTGGTGAGCGTAAAGACCCCCACGGCCGCGAGCGCCAGCAGGATCCCTCCCAGGGTGGGCGTGCTGCGAACGAGCAGGAAGCCGGAGGAGAGCAAGAGCCCCACCGTGATCGGCGCGACGGCGCGCCGCAGCGCACCGTTCCAGCGCGCCTCGCGGAAGCGACGACCAAAGCGCTCGAGGCTCACCGCGATCACGGCGGGCGGGCAGCAAAACGCCGCCGTGGCGCACAGCGCCCCGGGAGAGCCAGCGAGCTGCCAGCCGAACACGGTCACGAACATGGCGTTGGTCCCGGGCGCCGCCTGCGACATCGCAAACAGGCCGGCGAATTGCTCGTCGGTCATCAGCTGCGAGCTCTCCACGAACGCGCGGTGCAGCTCGGGCAGGACCGACGTCACCGAGCCGAACGCCACGAACGACAGCACGAAGAACTGCCAGGTGAGCAGCGGAAGGCTCACGACGATGCCCTCCACTCCACGAGGAACGACAGGGGCAGCAGCGCCAGGATCACCACGACCAGCGGCAGCTGCAGCACGATCACGCCCATGAACGCCGCCGCGGCGAACAGCGGGAGCGCCAGCTTGCGAGGCTGGCCCAGGGCGAGCTTGATCCCGGTGGCGATCACCAACCCGGCCGCCACCGCCGTGACGCCACGAACGGCGCCGTTGACGGCGGGGATCGATCCATAGCTCTGGTAGAGCACGGCCAGGGCGATGACGATCACGAAGGTCGGCCCCAGAAGCCCCGCCAGCGCGGCCACGGCCCCGCGCAGGCCGTTGAGGCGGTAGCCCAGGGCCGCGACGACGTTGGCGCTGGTCGCCCCCGGGATGATCAGGCTCTGGCCCCAGAGCTCGGCGAAGGCCGGGTCGTCGAGCCACTTCTTCTCGTCGACCACCTCGCGATAGACCCACGGCATGACCCCCCCGAAGGCGCCGAGGCTCACCAGGGCGAACGTGCGCATGAGCTGCCAGGAGGAGACCCGGGGCAGCTCGGAGGACCGCGCGGGGATCGGCTCGGGCGACGAAGGCGAAGGCGAGGCGTCGAGCGCCGGTCCCGTCGGGCCCCGTGGGCTCGGCTGCGGCTCCGGCGTCGGTGGGTTCGCCTCGCGCATCGAAGCTCCGCTAGTCCTCGAGGACTGCTGCCGCGATCATACGCGATGAACGCTCGCATGCCCGCGCTGGGCGTCGGCCATGACCCGCTTGCTGCGCGTGATCATGCGGACGAGGTCGGCTTCGTCCTCGGCAAAGGCCACCAGGCGATCGCCGGGTCGGATCTCCAGGTCGAGCGCGGGGTTGACCAGCAGGCGCTTTTGCAGCTCGCCCTGCGGCGAGGAGCCCATCGCCGGCGCCTCGTAGGCGTGGAGGGCATCGCTCGAGCGGTAGAGCCCCAGGGGAACCACCCCTGCTCGCGCCTCCATGCAGTAGAGGGTTCGCCGTACGATCCGCCACGACTGCCCGTGGAACCACTCGGGTAGCGGCACGGTGTAGACCTCGGAGTTCTCGTCGCGAAACGAGACGGCGCCGTTGAAGATCTCGGCAAAGCCCGGGTCGACGCTGGCGGTCGCCATCCAGCGCTCGGCGAGCTCGCGTCCCTGGATGGGGATCAGCCAGCGGCGAAAGGGATCGAAGATCTCCTCGGGATCCTGGTCGGTGGCCTCCGCCAGGGTCACGGGGAGCGAAGGGCCACGCCCGGCGTCGTCGCCCGCCAGCGCGGGGTGCTGCAGCGGGGGCGCGACCGAGAAGCCGGTCTTGCCCAGCTCGGGTCCCTGCACGCCCGTGCGATGATCGTACTTGCTGCACGCCTGGTGCACGGCCCGGGCGATGCGCAGCGGGTGGTACCGCGGCCCGCCGTCGTCGGCGGTGGCGCTCTGCAGCACGATGACCCGCGCCGCCCGGGGGATCCTCAGGCCCGCGAGGTCCTCGGGGACCTCGGGGTTTTGGTGGTAGATGGTCAGCCCCTTGACCCTCGCCAGCTGCAAGCGCACGCGGCGAGGCAGCGTGTCGGAGACCACCACGTGGATCGGCCGCGAGCGCAGCGGGCCGGGGCTGCGCAGCATGCGAATCAGCTGGAGCATGTCCTCGCGGAAGTTGAGGATCACGATGTGATTGCGCAGGCGACGAAACAGCCGCGTCTGGTCGCGCGCAAAGATGTTGGTGAGCGCGGCCGTGAACCACGCCAGCAGCCCCAAGCCCGTGATGGTGGCGGTGGCGCCGATGAACCGGGCGGTCGAGGTCTTGAGCGACTCGCTGTCGAAGTTGCCCGTGGCGAACATGTTCATCTCCCAGAACGAGTCGTTCAGGGTACGAACCCGGGCGTTGGAGTCGTGCTCGATCGACCACACCAGGAAGGTGGCCAAGAGCACGATGGTCACGAAGCCGGCGAACGGGATCAGCGGGTTGGAGAGCTGGCCCTCGAGGTTGGACTCGAGCGGGTCCTTGAGCAGCCCCCGGCGCCTGGCCACGTAGCGCAGGGTCACGAGCACCAGGATCAGCGCGAGCACGATGATGGCCGTGCGTAGCCAGCCCTCGCGAACCTCGTGGAGCTCCTGCTCGGCCGAGACGCGGTGCAGCGCGATGGGCTCCTGCTCGGCGAAGTCGCGCCAGCGGTGGTTCATGCCGAGCTCGGCGTGCTCGGGCTCGTTCTCGACCCATCGCACCGCCTCGAGCACCGAGGCCACGGCCGCATCCAGCTCGGCACTGTCCTCTCCCGCCGGCAGCGCCGTCAGCAGCACCGAGCTCACGCACACCGTGGGCACGGCGTAGTCGAGGCCGGGATAGGTGTTGGCCTCGATCTGGCACACGCGATAGTAGGGGTAGCCGTCGATCAGGCGGTTGAGCACCGCGTCGGGCAGCGGGTTGACGGTGGCCACCCCCGCGCCCACCACCGAGGCGATCTGCGTGTCACCGGGCTCGGTGGTGCGCAGCATCGCCAGCAGCGTGCCGTCGCGCAGGGCCTTGTAGGCCTCGTTGCCGCCCCCATCGAAGCGCTCGAGCTCGTCCACGGTCAGGCCCGCCGCGCCCACGATGACCTTGGCCGACTCGAAGCTGCCCGAGCCCACGTTGCCGATGTAGACCGGATAGCGGCTCAGGTCGACGAACGAGTCGAGACGAAGCGGGCGGCGCACCAGCACGTGCACGGCGCTGTCGGTGAGCGCAGCGACGAGCCGCAGCTCCACCCCCTGCGCATCCTTGGCCGTCACGCTGCACATGAAGCCGGTGGTCTCGGGCGACTCGTCGTCGTCCTCGTCGCTCGCTGCCTGCTCGAACGCACGGCTGGCCTTGAACGCCTCGGCGGCCACGTCGTACTGCACCAGGGCGAAGTCGAGCTCGCGCCGCAGCAGGCCGTGGATGTTGTCGCACGAGCCGTTGGTGTGCTCGATGGAGATGCGCATGTCGTCGCCGGTGGCTTCGAGACCATCGGCGAGCGCCAGGGAGATCTTGGTGAAGTTGCCCTTCTTGCTGCCCGCGCCCCAGCGAAACACCGGCACGCCGTCGGGCGCGGTCTCTGACTCGGCCTCTGACTCGGCCTCGGGCGACTCGGTGGGTGGCGCAGCCGCGAGGGCCCGAGGCCACGCGACGCCGAGCAGCCCGAGCAACGACAGCACCAGGAGCAGCGCGTGCCTCATGCCTCCACCAGCACCAAGACCCCCAACGCGTCGCGCACGGAGCGTCGCGGGCCCGGGTTGATGAGCAGGGCGGGGTGGCCGTCGGCGCTGGGCTGCTCGGGGGGCAGCTGCAGGCCGATCGGCGTGACCGGCCGATCGTGCTCGTCGTGCTCGACCCCCAGCGCCACGTCGAGGAACGTGGCCTCCCGGAGTGTGGCGGGCACGGGCTGCAGCCGCACGCGGTAGCGCCCGCGCAGGAGCCCGTAGACGAACTGGAACACCCCCAGATCGACGCACGCGTGGGCCAGCAGCGCCGCCCGCAGGTAGCCCGGGTAGAACACCGTGGCCACCCCCAGGCCCGCGAACTCGTAGGCGGCCTCGGGATCCTCGACCTCCACCAGGATGTTGGGCACCGGCTTGGGCGCGCAGGCCCGCCCCACCGCCGCGCAGGTGAGGCGCGAGGCGGCGTCGGGCTCCTCGGCGTCGTCAGCGGGCAGCACGATCACCGATCGGGCCTCTGCGATCCTCACCTCGTCGGCGAGCACGCTCGCCAGCGCCTCGATGCCCTCCACCAGGCTCGGCACCTCCACGTAGCGCAGCAGCGCCCGGGCCGAGCTGTCCTGGAGGGCCCGCTCGACGACGGCCGAGGGCTGGGTGCCCAGGCAGACCACGGGGGGCTGGTCGTCGGGGGCCTGCGCCTGGGACGTGGAGCGCGCGACCTTGGCCAGCGCCCGCACCAGACCCAACGCGGCCGGCGTCCAGTTGATCACCACCATCGGCTGGTAGCGTGGCTCCGCCTCGGCCAAAGCGACGAGCACGATGCCCCCGATCGCCCGGGGGGGTCAAGCCCTGGCCGCCTCATGCGGTGCGTCATTGGGCCTGGCCGCACCCTCGTCGGCATCCTCCCTCGCGAACGCATCCACCTGCTCCCAGCGCTCGTAGAGCCACCGCACCCGTGCATCCCTGCCCTCGGGCACCTCGGCGCCCGGGATCCTCCACAGTCGCACGCACACCTGTGAGCCCACCGCCGCGCCCGACAGCACGTCGTGCAGCCGCACCAGCCGCTCGAGACCCTTGTGGGCGAAGATCACCACGTCGGCCCCCTGCGGCAGCGCATGCTCGAGCAACGCCAGGGTCCCGCCCGGTCGCGGGGGCAGCACTCGATGCAGGCGTAGCGACATCGCGTGGAGCTCGGGATCCTTGCTCGCCAGCCTGGCCTGGATGCTCGCGAGCTTGCGGGCCTCGAAGCGCGTGCCCTCGGGGTAGATGAGCGCGCCGTCGCGGGGTCCCATGCCGTCGGCCATGCGACCCACCGCCTCCACCTCGCGCTCGGTCTCGCCGGCCCGGTTCACGAAGCAGTTGGGGATCCGATTGCCCACGATGTCGAGGCAGGGATCGAGCTGCAGCTCGGACTTGAGCACGTAGCGGACCCGCAGGCCATGGCGCGCCCCCAAGAACACCACGGGGAGGATGGTGTCGAGGATGCTGGTGTGCCGCATGAGCACCACCACCGGGCCGGGCACGGCCTGCGCGTCGCCCTCTACCCGCCAGCGCAATCGCAAGAGCCGCGAGCCCGCCCCGAGCAGCAGCCGCGCCCACCAGCGCTGCAGCCGGTAGTTGTCCTCGAGGAAGAGGTCGTGGTCGCGACCGGGCACGAGCCCGTGGCGCACCCAGATGAGCACGGCCAGGCCCACCCCGAGCAGCTCGGCCAGCAGGAACACCCAGAGCAAGCCCAGCAAGCGCAGGCTGGCCAGACCGTTGCGCCGCAAGAGGTCGTGCACCAGCAGGGCGGCCACCAGCACGGGCGACAGTGCCTGGATCACGCTCCATGCCGTCGCGTAGATCGCAACCATCGTCACGCGGCGGATCCAGCGGCGAGCCATCGAGCATTGACCTACCAGGTCTGGCATCCGCACGCACGGACTGTTCGCCCGGGGCCCCCGCGGCGGCCTCGAAACAGTGGCGGGACCCTACGTCCGTTGACGGACCGTGGGCCGGGCGTCAGGCTCCCTCGAGCCGCCCATGAGCCCTGCGACCATCTACCTCCAGGCCTACGCCCTGCTCCTGGTGATGATGACGGTGCTGTGGATCATCAGCGTGTGGCGGCGCAATGCGAGCATCGTCGATCCACTGTGGGGCACCACGTTCGTGGTCGCGGGCTGGTGGTACTTCGCCCATGCACCGGGCGGCGACCCGACTCGCAAGCTCCTGCTGATGACCATGGTCACCGTGTGGGGCCTGCGGCTCTCGATCCACCTGACGTGGCGCAACTGGGGCGAGCCCGAGGATCCACGCTACCAGGCGTTTCGCCGGCGCTACGGCCCGCAGCGCTACTGGTGGGTGAGCTTCTTCCAGGTGTTCGTGCTGCAGGGGACGCTGTCGTGGATCATCGGCGCGCCGCTCCTGGGGGCCCAGCTCGGCGCGGCACCGCTTGGGTGGCTCGACGGGCTCGGCGTGGCGGTGTGGATCGTGGGCGTGGTGTTCGAGGCGGGCTCCGACCTCCAGCTCGCGCGCTTTCGGGCCCGGCGGACCCGGCCCGACGAGCTGCTGACCACCGGGTTTTGGCGCTACACCCGACACCCCAACTACTTCGGCGACGCCGCGTGCTGGTGGGGCTACGGCCTGTTGTCGATCGCCGCGGGCGGCTACGCCTGGGCGCTCGGCTCGGTCCTCATGACCGCGCTCATCATCAAGGTGTCCGGGGTCGCGCTGCTCGAGCGCTCGCTCGGGTCCCAAAAGCCGGGCTACGCCGAGTACGCCCGCCGCACCAGCGCCTTCATCCCCTGGCCTCCCCGTCGCCAATGACCCGATCGGAGCGCCTGAGCCGCTTTTCCCGGCCTCCTTCCCTCGCCCCGTACGACAATGGCTCCCGTCATGCCCTGGCTCTCCCTCGCCGGCTTCGCGCTCGCGCTGCTCGCCGCCGGTCCCGCGCCGGATCCCATCCCGAGTGCGGCCCCTGCCCAAAGTGCGACCGCCCCGAGTGCGGCCCCTGCCCAAAGTGCGACCGTCTCGAGTGCCGCTCCCACCCGAGGGCAGAGCGCAGCCGAGCGGCTGCATCGCAAGGGCGTGCACTGCATGGACGAGATCGAGCGGCCCGAGTGCGCGATCGAGAGCTTCGAGGCGCTGCTCGACGAGGACACCCGTCAGCGCGAGCTGGTCACCGACGGGCTCCTGCGCCTGCTGACCCTCTACCGTCGTCTCGATCGCGAGGACGACATCGCACCGCTGCTGCGGCGCTACTGGGAGGCCGGCGGCGGCCGGCGCTCGGCCGGACACGTGCCCTACTCGCTGCGGTACCTGCCCAGCGAGCTCAACATGATGATCAACGTCGACCCCCCGCGCGTGCTCGCGTCGTCGATGCTCCAGCGCGGCGGCGACGACCTGCGCGACTTCCTGTTCACCTGCGACGACGCGCTGCGACACGACGTGGAGATGCGCCAGCGCTGGCGCCGATCGGCCAGGCTCGCCGCGGAGACCGGGCGCCAGACCTGGGAGGTGTTCTACGAGAAGGTCGACGCCGAGGCGGAGCGCGATCGCAAGCGCAAGGAACGAGAAGCCAGGCGCACCGAAGAGGAGCGCGAGCGCGACCGGCCACCCTTGATGATGGAGGTCGCGTGCCCCTTGGTCGACGCGCTGGAGCTGCGCGACAACGCCGACTGGCGGCGCATGAGCGGGATCGGGCACCACCGCGAGCGCGACAAGAACGTGGCGATCTTCGAGCTGGCCGAGCTCGAGACCAAGCTCGCGGCGGCGGTCGCGGCCGGACGCTTGCTCCCCGACGGCCCGGGTCGCTGGCGGCTGCCCGAGCAGGTCGAGGGCTTCGAAGACGACGGCCGTGAGCTCCGCCTGGTCTCGCTCGACCTCGACGAGCTGCTCGTGGCCCCGCAGGCGCTCTTGGGGCCCATCATCGAGGCCAGCCGCAAGCGCAAGCGCAGGATGAACCGCGAGCTCGAGCGCCTGGTGGACGGGGTGCCCCGCGACACCGTGATGTTCATGGCGCTGAACCAGGCCGCCCTGCGCGAGCTCGGCTTCGGCGAGATGGAGCGACGCTCGCTCCGCAGCGTGCTCGAGGCCGTGCTTCCCCGCCCCAAGGGCCTGCAGATCGCCGCCATCGTGGGCGACTCCGCCGCCCTCTTCACCCGCGTGCCCACCGACGCCGCCGTGCGCGGTCGCATGCTGGTGACCGTCGCCAATGCGCTGCTCGCCCGCAGCGCCGAGGACGACGCCGAGACCGCCAAGTGGATCGAGGACCTCGACGTGGCCGAGGCCTCCGATCGCAAGGCCCTGCTGATGAGCTACGTGCTCAGCGCGGCGCGGCTCGAGGAGATCCTGTGGGACTGACGTGAGGCAGACCTAGGGAGGCGTGTCGAGCACCTTGCGATAGATCTCCGCCACGGCGACCTCGCAATCCAGCGCCGACAGGCCCACCGCGTCACCCTGGCGGTGATCGGACAGCGACCACGTACCATCGGGCTGCCGCGTGTACAGCTCGACGAGCGGCTGGTCCTGCGCCACCAGCAGGTAGTGCCGCACGCTGGCGATGCCCCGATAGTGCTCGAACTTCTTGCCGCGATCGTAGGCTTCCGTGCTCTCACTGAGCACCTCGACGATCAGAAGTGGATTGAGCAGTGCATCGTGACCATCGTCGGCGAACCGGGGCTCACCACAGACGACCGTGACATATGGGTAAGTGAACACGGTGGTCGCATCGCGGCTCACCCGCATGTCCGAGGGATAGACCTCGCACGGGCCCTCGAGCAGCGCGTTGCCCAGCAGCCGCACGAGGTTGCCGACCAATAGATTGTGGCGACGCGAGGCTCCAGCCATGGCGAAGACCTCGCCATGCCAATACTCGTGCTTGCCCTCGGCCGCGCGCTCGAACGCGAGGTACTCTTGTGGGCTCATCGTCTGGCTGGCCGGCGCCGCGGCCACGACGAGCATCATAGCCCCGCCAGGCGGTGCGGGCAGGCGGGTGGCATGGCCGACGTTCGAGCTGGTCCCATGCCCCGTCGTCCGCTTCGCGAACAGCGCCGTTGCGGGCAATGGGACACCTACTTTCGACGAGACTCGCTGCGGGAGCTCTCCGGCTCGCTGAAGTCGGGCCACTGCGAGCGGTGCTGGTGCTCGAACACCAGCGAGGTCTCCACGTGGCCGATCGCCTCGTGGGTGGAGATCCGCTCGGCCACCAGCCGGCGCAGGTGGTCCACGTCGCGCACCGCCACGTGCAGCAGGAAGTCGTGCGAGCCGGCCACGTAGTAGAGGTCGAGCACCTCGGGCAGGCGCAGCACGTGGCCGCGAAAGGCCTCGAGCAGCGTCGCCGCGTGGCGAGCCATCCGCACGAACACGATCGCCCGCATGCCGATGCCGAACGCCTCGGGGCGCACCTCGGCGTGAAACCCTCGCAGCCATCCGTCGGCGAGCAGCCGCTGCACCCTGGCATGGCACGAGGACGGAGCCAGCCCCACCTCCGCCGCGAGCTCCTTGTTGGACATCCGAGCATCGTTCGAAAGCAGCCGCAAAAGAGCGCGATCGATTCGGTCGAGGGGGGTCCCGGGCTCGCTCACTCCGAAGATGATTCGATGGATCGCCAGCGAATCCAACTCATATTCGTACGAGAGGACGAGTGAACGAAGATCCAACCCGATCGGCCCCGGCCCTGGTCCCCGGCCCCCCGCCCGCGGCTCGGCTGCTGCTGCGGCTGGCGAAGGCCCTGCACGAGCACGGCACGCCCGCCCACCGGCTCGAGCAGAGCCTGGCGCGGCTGGCCGAGGCGCTCGAGCTGCCGTCGGCGCAGTTCCTCTCCACACCGACCGCGATGCACGTGTCGTTCGGCGAAGGCCCCGAGCAGCGCGTGCACCTGCTGCGCGCCCCGGCCGAGCGCGTCGATCTCGATGCGCTCTCCGAGCTCGACGCGATCGTCGACGCGCTGGTGGCCAGGCGCATCGACGCGTCCACGGCCGAGGCCCGACTGACCACCCTGTCCGAGCGTCCCGCCCCCGGCTCCCCCCGAGCGAGCCGCTGGGCCAGCGCGGCCGCCTCCGCTTCGGCGGCGGTGTTCCTGGGCGGTGGCGTGCTCGAGCTGGGCCTCGCCGCGCTCCTCGGCGCCGGGGTCACCGCGCTCGCCCAACGCCTGGCCGGCCACCCCCGCGCCCAGGGAGTGCACGCTCCCCTGGCTGCGCTGCTCGTGTCCTTCTTGGTGAGCACCGCCGCCGCGATGCTCCCCGGCCTCGTCGACGCCGTGGTGCTGATCTCCGCCCTCATCATGCTGGTGCCGGGCCTCTCGCTCACCGTGGCCATGACGGAGCTCGCCAGCGGTCACGTGGTCTCGGGCACCTCGCGGCTGGCCGGCGCGATGACCCTGATGCTCACCATGCTGTTCGGGGCGGCGCTCGGCCGCGCGCTGGCCAGTGGCGCGTGGGTGCCAGGGTCGTGGCCGACCCCCACCCTACCGCTCCCGCCGGGAACCTGGCTCGCTGCGATCGCAGCCTCGACGTTGGCCTTCACCGTGCTGCTCGGCGCGCGAGCCCGCGACGTCGGGTGGATCGCACTGATCTGTCTGCTGAGCTACGGCGCCGCGACCATGGGCGGCCGAGCGCTGGGGGCCGAGCTCGGTGCATTCGTGGCCGCAACCGCCGTGGGCATGGCCAGCAACGCATTCGCCCGACGCCTGAAGCGCCCCGCCACCGTGCTGCGCCTGCCGGGCCTGCTGCTGCTGGTCCCCGGCAGCCTGGGTTTTCGCAGCCTCGGCTCGCTGCTCGTGGCCGACACGGTGGCCGGCACCGACGGCCTGTTTCGCGTGGCCCTGGTCACGGTGGCCCTGGCCGTTGGCCTGTTCACGGCCGACCTGCTGCTGCCGTCGCGGCGCTCGCTGTGAGCGCTCGCGACTACGGCTCCTGACGCCTCGCGATCCTCCCACGCCCTCGCCAGGCGAGCCACGCGACCAGCATCCACGGCATGCCACCCGCCGGGCCCTCGCCCGCGCGGCAGCTGCAGCCGCCTTCGTCGCCGTCCGAGTCGTCGGTGGTACCCGAGCCCTCGGAGCCGCTGCCACCCGAACCACCGTCGTCGCTCGTCGGACCGCCCTCGCCCATGCCGGTGCCGCTGCCTCCGCCGCCGGTCGAGCCCACGCCCGTATCGCCACCACCCCCGGTGCTGTCGCCTCCACCACCGGTGCCATTGCCGCTGGTACCGTCGGCGGAACCACCCCCGGCCGGCTCGATCACGATGTCGGCGCATTGATAGTAGAGGTCACTGTCGCCCGGACCCCAGGCGCCGTCGTTCATCACCTGGATGAGCTGCAGCGTGCACGGATCGCACGGCTCGTCGGGGAGCGTCACCTCCACCTGATAGAGGCCCCCGGCCGCGTCGGCGATGTCGTCGAGCAGCACCTCGGGCGAGTTGTAGAAGTCGTCGAAGTCCGTGGGGCTCACGAAGGCATCGCTGCCCGTGGGATCGAGCGCGATGCGAAAGTGCCCCGGGTGATCGATGAACTCGTCCCACTCGACGGTGATCGTCTCACCCACCTGGAACACCGTCACCGTGCCGTCGCCCGCCGGGTTGCCTTGTGCGCCGCAGGGCGGGTTCTTCTGCTGGTCGGGCGTGTACCGAGCCGACGGCGACAGCAACTCGATGTGCGCCGCGGCCGGCGTGGCCCACAGGCCAGCGCTCAGCCCCAGGGCAGCCGCGAGCCGGCCACCGTTGAGCCATGAAGAGAAGACGCGAACGAACGGAGCATGCATGCGAAGGATCATCGAAGCGAGCATCGTAGCCCCGCGCCGACCCGCTCGGCTACTGCTGGGATCTGGCGCTGGCGTCAGCCACCCGAGGCCGCGGCATCGGCCAACGCGTGGGGGGGCAGGACCCCGCGCTCGGTGATGATCGCGGTGATCAAGCTCGCCGGCGTGACATCGAACGCCGGATTGCGCACCGGCGCGTCCGCGGGTGCGGTCGAGCACCCCCCGAGCCGCCGCACTTCGTCGGGATGTCGCTCCTCGATCGGGATCTCGGCTCCGCTGGCGATGCTCAGATCGATGGTGGTCCACGGCGCTGCCACGTAGAACGGAAGGCCGTGGTGCTTGCACAGCACCGCCACCGAGTAGGTCCCGATCTTGTTGGCCACGTCGCCGTTGCGCGCGATCCGGTCCGCGCCCACGATCGCGGCCTGCACCTGGCCGCGGGCCATGAGCGCCCCCGCCATGTTGTCGGTGATGAGTTCCACGGGAATGCCGTCGCGCATCAGCTCCCACACCGTCAGTCGGGCTCCCTGCAGCACCGGGCGGGTTTCGTCGGCGAGCACCCGGATCCCGCGACCCAGGGTGTGGGCCCGGCGGATCACCCCGAGCGCCGTGCCATAGCCGGCCGTCGCGAGCGCCCCGGTGTTGCAGTGGGTGAGGATCGTGCCCCCCTCCGGCAAGAGCCGCGCTCCGTGCTCCCCCATGGCCAGGCACGACGCGAGATCGTCGTCCGTGTGCTGCTGGGCGGTGCGCCGCAACACCTCGCGCAGGCGCGAAGCATCGGCGTCGCTCGGGGTCGCAGCAATCGCCTCGCGGATCTGGTCGAGCGCCACGAACAGGTTGACGGCCGTCGGCCTCGTCCTCGACAGCCGCTCGCACCCCTGCTCGATCCGTGCCCGCACCTGCTGCGGATCGTCGCCGAAGGCGTGCGCCGCCGCGGCAAGGCCCAGCGCCGCCGCACAGCCGATCGCGGGAGCGCCCCGCACCGCCAGGTCCTCGATCGCCCGCGCCACCGCCTCCACGTCGCGCAGCTCGAGCCAGAGCTCGCGCTCCGGCAGCGCTCGCTGATCGAGCATCCGCAGCACGAGCCCGTCCTCGGACAGCATCAGCGGTCGCAGCCCCACGGCCTTCGGATCATCGGGGGTGACGGGCGATGGACTCGGTCCGTTGGTCATCGGTGGGCGCAGTCTACCCTCGTCGGCCATCAGGGCGCATCAGAGGCCGCCCAGGCGAGACTCGGCCCGGTGCCCCGAAGCGAAGCCGAGCGCTGCTACCCTTGCGGCGCTCGCCCGCCCATGGTTCCTGCGTTCAAGATCCTCTCCGATTTCGACGGCGTGTGGACCGAGGCCGACCTCGAGGCCGTCGCCTTGCACCGCCAGCTGGTCGAGTCCTGCATCGAGCTGCTGGGCAGCGATGAGCCGACCGTCGAGGCCGACCTCGCCGCATTCCGCCGCGAGGTCCAGGACACGCCCCATGCCTTCGGGTGGGCCCCCGACGGGAGGATCTCCGCCTTCGCCGACGAAGACCCGCTGTGCGAGGTCGCGGGGCTGTGCTTGCTGGTCGCGGTGGCCGAGCGCGGACGAGCCCGTCGCTACCGCGAGGCGATCGAGGCTCGCTGGCCCACCGTGCAGGCGTTCGCCGAGCATGGCTTCGTGACGGCCATGGCTCGCTTCCGAGCGGAGCATCCACCCTCGATCGCGACCGATGCCCGCGAGCAGCTCCACGCGGTCACCGAAGCCGGCGCCGAGGTGGTGGTGGTCTCCAACTCCGAGCCCGGCAAGCTCCTCGCATGGTTCCGCGCCGCCGGCATCGACGCCGGCGAGGGCCCCGGGCACGAGCTGCGGATCCGCGGCTCGGCGGGCAAGCAGGTGCTGGGGGGAGATCTCACCATCGACATCCGCGGTCGGCGGGTGTACGTCGATCGCCCGCGCTACCGCGAGGCGATCGAGCAAGAGCGCCCCGATCTGGTCATCGGCGACATCTTCTCGCTCGATCTCGCGCTCCCTCACGTGATGCGCGACAATGGCCACCCTGCGGCACCTCGCACCCTGGCCTTGCGTCGTCACCGTCACACCCCGGCGTGGATCCTCGAAGACCGCGCGGCAGGAGCGATCGACCACGTGGTCGACCGCTTCGGGGACTTGGCCGAACTCGTCGAACCGGAGCGCTGACCCGTGCCGAAGTGGCTCGAAGAGCTGACCCCGATCCTCTTGTTGCTGGTGGTGATCGCGATCGTCATCGCTCGGCTGCCACGCATCGACCTGGGTCACAGCGATCGCTACCGCCACCGCCGCGTGCTCAACTGGCTGCCCGTGGGGCTCTTGTACTCGTTCCTCTACATGGGCCGGTACAACCTCACCGTGGCCAAGGGCGTGTTCGAGGACATGCTCGGCCCCTCGGGGGAGCCGCTGATGACCAACGCCGACTTCGGCACCATCTTCGGCATCGGCACCGCGGTCTACGGGTTCTCGTTCGTGGTCAACGGCCCGCTCACCGACCGCATCGGGGGCAAGAAGGCGCTGCTCATCGGAGGCTTCGGCGCGGCGCTGGCCAACCTCGCCATGGGCTGGGTCACCATGACCGGCCAGACCGCGAGCCTGAGCCTGATGTTCTCGGTCCTCTACGGCCTGAACATGTACTTCCAGAGCTTCGGGGCGGTCGCGATCGTCAAGATCAACGCTCCGTGGTTCCACGTGCGCGAGCGCGGGGTGTTCGGGGCGATCTTCGGGATCCTGATCTCGCTGGGGATCTACTTCGCCTTCGACATCGGCAAGCTCATCGTCGACCACATGGCACTCGAGTGGGTGTTCTACGTGCCGGCGATCGTGCTCGGCATCACCTGGTTGACGGTCCAGACCCTCGTCGCCGATCGCCCCGGCCAGGCGGGATTCGACGACTTCGACACCGGCGATGCCTCGTCGGGCGAGGAGCACCTGCCCCCCGATCCCGCGATGGTGGTGTTCCGTCGCATGTTCAGCAGCTCGATCGTCATGACCATCGCGGTGATCGAGTTCTGCAGCGGGTTCCTGCGGCAGGCCATCATGCAGTGGTACCGCACCTACGCCAAGGCGGTGGGCGAGACCGACGCATTCGTCTACGAGAACTGGGGCATGCTGCTGTGCTGCGCCGGCATCATGGGCGGCGTGCTCGCCGGGGTGATCTCCGATCGCGTGTTCCACTCGCGACGGGGCCCGGTCGCGGCCGTGCTCTACGCCGCGATGCTGGTGGGCGCGCTCGTGCTCGCCTTCTTGCTCGGCTCACCCCTGCTCGGCCCGCTCATCGTGTTCATGTCGATGTGCGTGATCGGGGTGCACGGCATGCTCTCGGGCACTGCGAGCATGGACTTCGGCGGTCGCCGCAACGCCGGGATCGCCGTGGGCATCATCGACGGGTTCGTCTACATGGGCACCGCCGTGATGGCCCTGACCTACGGGCAGCTCCTGCCCGATCCGGACGGGGGAACCAAGTCGAGCGTGGACGAGTGGCTGGCGTGGCCGGTGGCGATGATCCCGGTGGCGCTCGTCGGGTTCGTGCTCGCGCGACGGGTGTGGCACGCGACGCCGGAGAAGGACAAGGCGGCGCGGGGGCGGTGAGGATCTAGGGGTCGAGGGAGCGTAGGGCGACTCGGAGCATCAGGGAGAACGGGCGCTTGGGCAGGGCGAAGCTCATGAGGATCTCGCGCTCGTCTGCGGTGATCGGCCGGCCGCCTTGGGCGATGCGACGGTCCTTGATCTTGTCGACGACGCGGGTGAGCTCTCGAAGAGCGCGAAGTCCGGCCGCTCCTTCGGATCCTTGGCACGCTTGGCGAGGAATTTGGCGAGCCACTCGTCCTTCTTCTGCGCGAGGATCTCGGGCTCGGGCTCCCGCTCGATCGGGATCACCCACCGCCTCCGAGCGCGCGCAGCCGCTCTTCCACGTCGAGAAAGCCGAAGTACTGCGGATTGAGCCGCTGCAGCTCGCGCTCGATGTATCGACGAGTCTCGTCGTCGCCACTGCGAACCGCAGCAGCACGCCGCTCGAGCAGATCGCTGATCTCCGGCCCGAACGGCTGCGTGCCGTCGAAGGCCCCCGAGAGCACCACCTCGTCGATCGGCTTGTTGGCGAAGCTCTCGTGCTGCTGCTCGATCACGCACGCGCCTGCCTCGCGATCATAGCGGCACACGAACACGCGAGCACCCGGCGTGGACGCGAGGATGAACGGTGAGTGCGTGGTGGCGATGATCTGGAGGTTGGGGAACACGCCCAGCACGTCGCGAACGAAGCGCTTCTGCCAGCGCGGGTGCAGGTGACTCTCGGCCTCGTCGATGAGCAGCAGGCCCGGCGTGTTGCACAGCTCTTCGGGCGGAGTCTGTCGCAGCACGTGCACGGCGTACATCTTGCCGAGCAGGCCGATGAGGCGCTGGATGAGGTAGGCATTGCCCGCGCTGAGGTTGGAGATCGGGACGAGCTGTCCACTCTGCTTGATGATCGGGGTCAGGGTGGAGCGCTCGACGTGGTCGAGACCGCCGTCGAGGACGCTGGCGGCGATGATCTTCTCGATGGCCGCGTAGAGGAGATCACCCGCGCGGCGCTCTTCCGCTGAACGACTGTCGCGGAGATAGTCGAAGAAGCAGATGAGCTCGGTGACCTCGGCGTTGCGTAGCGTGCCCTGGAGGGAACCCTCGAGCAGCGCATGGAGATCCGGCTTGGTGAGGCTCTGAATGCCATGTGTTCCAGAGGGGATTCCAGGGCGCCAATAGTCCAACACCCAATCTGGACAGACGAACTTCCGCAAGAGGGAGAAACGGCTCTGAACTCGCTCGTGCGCTGATTGAGAATCCTCGGGCACGAATCCAGTCTGCGATTCCCCGAGTTGCCGACTCCCCATCTTGACCGGCTCGTCGTCGATGACCGCATGAGCACCGAGAACGAACGCACCCCCTTCACGGGTGATATTGCGTTCGAGCGCAAGCTCCGGGCCACCGAACAACCCCCGGATCGCATCGAGCACGATGCTCTTGCCGGTCCCGTTCTCCCCCGTGACGAAAGCCACCGGCACCTCGTCGTCCGCCTCGTCGAGAAAGCGCAGCTCGGCCCGATCGAAGGGTCCGATGTTCTCGAGCGCGAGGGAGAGCAAGCGCATCGCTCGGCGAGGATAGCCCAGCGCGTTGGCTGCGCAAAGGGCGTGCGCACCGGCGCACGCCCTTGCGACCACGTTCCCTCAGGCCCCTTCACGCCGCGCGACGGCGTCGCCGCAGCGCCGCGCCGGCCACCACCAACCACCACGCACCGCCGCTCCCACCATCGCTCCCGCTGCTGCACGCACAGCCGCTGGCTCCCCCGCCATCATCGGCCGCCGCGCTGGCGCCGGTGGTCGGGTCGATGACGCCACTCGTGCTGCCGCCGTCACCGTCGGTATCGGGATCGATCCCAGTGGTGGGATTCACCCCCGTCTCGCCCCCGCTGCTGTCGACCGAGCCGGTGTCCGGATCACCCGACGAGTCGCCGGTCATGTCATCACACGCGTCGCCGATCCCGTCCCCATCCCCGTCGGCCTGATCCTCGTTGCCCACGTCCGGACAATTGTCGTCCATCGCACACACCCCGTCCTCGTCGGGATCGTTGTCCGGATCGTCGGGGCACTCGTCGCACAGGTTGCCCACCCCATCCATGTCGTCGTCGGCCTGGTTGATGTTGACGACCTCGGGGCAGTTGTCCATGTCGCCGCAGATCGTGTCGTTGTCGAAATCGTCGTCGGGATCGCCGGGGCACTCGTCGCACGCGTTGCCCTGTCCGTCCATGTCGTCGTCGAGCTGGTCGGGGTTGGCGAGGCCCAGGCAGTTGTCCACGTCGTCGCACGTCATGTCGGCGTCGGCGTCGTTGATCATCGACATCGGGCAGGGATCGCAGGCATCACCCACCCCGTCCATGTCGCCGTCCTCCTGCATCGGGTTCATCACCATCGGGCAGTTGTCGCCCCCGTCGAGGATCCCATCCATGTCCGCATCCGTGGCCCCGCCGTTGGCCAGGTAGGCGATGATGTTGGCGCGAAGATTCAGCGACTCGGGCGCGGGATCCCAGAAGTTCGAGGTCGTCAGCCCACCGAACACGACCGAGCCCGTGCCCCAGATCTTCTCGGCGAGGTTGGGGTTGCCACCGTCCGAGTCGATGATGAGCCCGACGATCCCTCCACCGGAGACCGATGCATGGGCATAGGAGCCGCCGGTGAACATCGCCGGCGACGTCGGCAGGAACGGCCCCACCCAGATCGGATGCGAGGCGTTGACCGCCATGCCCGGATCGGCAGGGAAATCGCCGTAGTTGAGCGTGACCCCGCCAAAGCCCCAGTTCTGGTTGCCGCCCTCGTTGGGCGCCGCGTTGAGGAACAACCCACCACCACCGCTGACCCACGCCTCGATCGCAGCCTGGTTGGCCATCATGAACGCCTGCAGCTCCAGCGCGGTGCCATCGCTGCCCTCCATGTAGATGAAGGTATAGGTACCCGAGTACAGGACGGCCGGGTTGACCGTCTCGTAGCGCAGGTCGTCCCAGCCCCCCGCCCCGAACACCATGTCCATCGCCTGCTCGTTGGAGGTCGATCCCCACGGCGCACTCGTGTTCGAGCGGATGTAGGCCACCGCCGCCTCGGCCTCACCCTCGCTCGCCGCCAGCGAGCCCAGGCCCGCGAGCAGCGACAGTCCCAGCACGATGACACCCTTCGATTCCCCGCAAGCTCGGTTCATCGGCAGAGTATGCCGCGCCGTCAGGCGGCTCGATTCGAAAATCGCACTGGTGGGTCGTCGGACCGTGCCGCCCTCACCCCACGCGACGACGCCGGCGCAGGGCGAAGCCGCCCGCAAGCATCAGGCACCACGGGCCCCGTCGCTCATCGGCGCCGCTGGTGCAGCCACAACCGCTGGTGGTGGCACCATCGTCTCCAGCTCCGGTCAGTCCCCCGGTCGTGGGGTTGATCCCGCCGCTCGTCCCCCCGCCGGTGTCGGAATCGAGGCCGGTGTCGGGGTTCGAGCCGCCGCTGCCGTCGACCGAGCTCGTATCCGGCTCGCCCCCCGAGCTGTCGCCGCTCACGTCGTCACAGGCATCGCCGATCCCGTCCCCGTCCGCATCGGCCTGGTCATCGTTGGCCACGTCCGGGCAGTTGTCGTCGACCGCACACACCCCGTCCATGTCCGGGTCGTTCTCGGTGTCATCGGGGCAGTCGTCGCACAGGTTGCCCACCCCATCCATGTCGTCATCGGCCTGGTTGATGTTGACGACCGCGGGGCAGTTGTCCACGTCGGCGCACAGCGTGTCGTTGTCGAGGTCGTCGTCGGGATCGAGCGGACACTCGTCGCACGCGTTGCCGAGCCCGTCCATGTCGTCGTCGAGCTGATCGGGATTGGCGAGACCCAGGCAGTTGTCCACGTCGTCGCAGGCCATGTCGTCGTCGGCGTCGTTGACGAGCGACAGGGGGCACGGATCGCAGGCATCGCCCAGCCCATCCATGTCGCCGTCCTCCTGCATCGGATTCATGACCTCGGGACAGTTGTCGGCCCCGTCGATGATCCCGTCCATGTCGGTGTCGTCGCCCGCGAGGTAGGCGATGACGTTGGCCCGCAGGTTCAGCGCCTCGGGTGTGGGCGTCCAGAAGTTCGAGGTGGTCAGCCCCCCGAACATGATGCGCCCCGCCCCGAACGCGGGCAGCTCGGCCAGGTGCGGGTTGCCGCCGTTGGCGTCCTGGATGTGCCCGATGAGCCCGGGCCCCGAGACGGTCGCGTGGGCGAACGCGCCGCCCGTGAAGTTGCCGGGCGAGGTCGGCAGGAACGGTCCGTTCCAGATTTGGTGCGCAGGATTGATCGCCGAGCCCGGGTTCACCGACGAATCGTTGTAGTGCAGCGTGACTCCGCCAAAGCCCCAGTTCTGGTTGCCGCCCTCGTTGGGCGCCGCGTTCAAGAACAGGTCACCCCCTGCGCTGACCCATGCCTGGAGCGCAGCCTGGTTGGCCGTGAGGAACGCCTGCAGCTCCGAGGCATTGCTGTCGCTGCCCTCCATGTAGATGAACCCATAGGCGGGCGAGAACAGCGTGGCCGGATTGACCGTCTCGTAGCGCAGGTCGTCCCAGCCTCCGGCGCCGAACACCAGGTCCATGGCCTGCTCGTTGGTGGACTCGCCCCACGGCGCGCCCACGTTCGAGCGGATGTAGGCCACCGCGGCCTCGGCCTCTCCCTCGGTGGCCCCCAGCGTGATCGCAACGGTGACCACGCCCAGGGCCAGCATGGCGGCGGGTGTGTTCGACATCATGCAGAGTCTCTTCATCGCAGTTCCTCGATCCTCGGTAAGTCTGGGGACCTGCCCCGCCCCGGAGCGTACCCCTGTGCCCGGGCCGAAATCATCTCGTCCGCTGCGCTGCCACGAAAAGAAGGGCGATCCCGACGCTTGGTCGTTCTCGCCCTTTGGCCGCGACGACCCCCGCCGTCGCTCGCCGTCCCCCGGTGGTTACTCGTCCTCGACCGCGCCGTTGATGATCCAGGTCTCGATGTCCGACAGCTCGGCCTGCGACAGCGAGCCCTCGCCCGTGAGCGGGTTGTAGGGCATCTGCAGCCCCGTGATGCGGTCGTCACCGATGAGCTTGAGGTAGAGGTAGCTGTTGTCCGGATCGCCCGGCTCGATGAGCGCCATGTCCGAGAGCTGCCCCGACGACTGCAGCAGGCGCTCGTAGACCCCGTCGCCCAGCAGCGTGAGGTTGCCCTGCGGGCTGTCCTCGTTGTGGCAGCCGCCGCAATTGAACTCGAAGATCAGCTTGATGCGCGAGGCCCACGTCACCCCGTCGCCCAGCAGGTTCAGGTCGGCGGGATCCTCCGAGAAGCTGCAGCGGTTGTAGTCGATGGGCCCCGAGAGCATCGCGCTGTCACCGTCGGCCGGAAAGCCCTCCACCAGGCAGAACAGCGCCAGCATCTCGTCCACGGACAGCGGCGGGTTGGCCAGGGGCATGCGCGAGCCGGGCACCGGCTCGCCGTGCATCTCGCCTCGCATGCGACCGATGAGGTAGCTGCCCACCGGATCGCCTGGCTCGAGCATGCTGACCGGCGCCCCCTCGTGCGCACCGAACACGCCGTTGCGGTTGGCATCACCCATCACGATGCCGGTTGCGACGAGCTCCTGCACGTCCTCGACCTGGTACTCCCGCACGGTGCCCACGATGTGGGTGCGATCGCCGATCGGCCACCACGTGCTGTCGAAGCTGGCGTAGGCGCTCTCCTGCACCTCGCCCGCCGCGTTGACGAACGTGCGAACGAAGCCCACCGTGCCCCACGCGCGCGGGCTGCCGTCCTGCGCGGGAATCGGGGACGCGAGGTGGATGTGCAGCCCCGGGGCATCGACCGGGGGCTCCGAGTCACCGTAGTCCTCGGCTTCGCCCGGGATGAACTCCACCCAGCCGATCTCGATCTCGTCGGTTCCAAAGCCATAGCCCGAGAACCGAATGCGATCGCCCGACTGCTCGCAGCCATCGAACACCCCCTCGAACTCGCCCGCCTGCACGTTGCAGGGGGCCGAGAACGCGGACGCGAAGTTGGCCGGAGTGTGGAGGTCGGGATACTCCTTGGTGTTGTGGCACACCCCGCCGTTGGGGGTGCAGGTGCGCCAGATGACCTTCTTGTGCAGGTCGAGTCCGGTGGGAAAGCGCTGCTGGGCGAGCAGCACGATCTCGTCGTCGCCCGCATAGGGCTCGACCTCGGGAGCCTCGTCGATCTGCGGGCGCTCGGGGTCGAAGTCGAGGTTGCCGGAGTTGTAGTCGATGAACTCGCGGCAGCCGCTCGAGGCACCCAGCCCGATCAGGGCCGGGAGCACGATCCGCAGGGCGCGGCGGGGGCCACGGCGAGAGCCACGATGAGAGCCGGTTCGCTGATCCATGGCCAAGACCTCCACCGAGCTCACGAGAACAGCTCCTCGAACGGCTCGTCGGCAGGGAAGAACGCGTCGTGCTCGGCACCGAGCGCGTCGAGCATCGTCTTCCACATCGAGCGGTAGGAGAACACGGGGCCGTCGGGAGACAGATCGGCGGGGTTGGTGCGACCGATCATTCGTCCGCGCGCCACGATGGGTCCGCCCATGAACGGCATCGACATCCAGCGCGTGGCGTAGTCACCACCGTGATCGCTGCCGCGCGCCGAGTTGAACGGAGCCCCGCGCGTGGAGCGAGAGAACTCGCTGCCGACCGCGATGATGGTGTGATCCCAGTACGTGCCACCCGAGGGGTGCTCCATCCGCCGCAGCGCCCAGTCGAGCGCCGACAGCAGCTGGTTGAAGCCCTGGATCCGCATGGGCAGCTCGGTCTCCTCGTCGCTGTGGTAGTCGTAGCCGCCCTCGTCGATGTAGACCGCGGGGCAGCCGAAGTGGAACAGCCGCAGCGCGAGGTGGGCGTTGCGACCCGCTCCGCGCTCGCCGAACGCCTGGGCGAGCTCGCGGTTGGAGATCCCGTCGTAGGGCTCGTTGGACATGTCGCCGACCTTGAGCATGTCGCTGGCGAAGATCTCCGCGTAGGCCTTGGTGGCCTCGCGCGACTGCACGTAGGCATCGACGGTGCTGTAGTGCGACGGATTGACCGCGCCGCGATGGCGCACGTCGTAGCCGTCGGCGAGCTCCCGGGCCCACGGCGGCAGCTGGCTGCTGGCGTTGGAGTCGAACAGATCGAGATCGTCGCCGCGCAGCACCGGAGGCCGGTAGGCGCCGTAGATGCCCGCGCCGCGGCCCATACCCGACTCGCCCATGATCACCGCGGGCAGCAGGGTCTCGCCGTTCGCGGCCGCCTCGGTCACGCGATCGCGCAGGCCGTAGTTGATCATGGTGAACAGGCCCGTGTCCCCACCGACGTAGCCGGTGAGGAAGCGCTCCAGCCCGGTGTTGTGGTTGCCGTCGGCGCTGCCCGACAGCGGCTCGTGGTCCACGCAGGGGATCACGGCCATGTCGTTGGTGAAGCTGGTCACCGAACGCAGGCCGAGCATCGAGAGCTCCTCGGTGAGCCACTCGCTGGTCTCGCCCAGCATGCGGCCCACGCCCCACTCGGTACCGCTGGCCACGCCCGTGGCCAGGCCGAACGGGTTGAACTCGTTGGCCACGTCGCCGTTGAAGGCCGTGGGAAAGCGAAACCCACCGCTGAGGCGGATGTAGATCAGGTGCTTGGCCGTGTTGAAGCCGGCCGTGGCGTGCACCGGACGGGGCACCCACACGTACGGGAACGCGAGCGCAGTGGCAGCCACGCCCGCGCCCTTGAGCAGGCGTCGGCGGGAGAGCTTGGGGAGGCGGTCGTTGTTGGTCATGGCCGTTCGTCCTTCCCTATGGCTAGTAAAACAGCATCTCCGAGCTGGAGAGCAGGGCGAAGCATGCGGGTCGTGCAAAGGTCTGGGCGTCGCACGGGGCCGGCGTGCAGGTGTCGGCGGCGTTGGTGGCCAGCGCGCGCTCGTCTTCGTCGAGGCTGCGGCCGAGGAACAGGCGCTGCTGATGGGCGAGGATCGCCTCGGCCGTGGCGGCGTCGAGGGCCTGCCGCGGGGTGACGCCAGCGGGCAGCAGACGCTCGATGTCGATGCCACCGCCGTCGAGCCCGCAGACATCGGCCACGAACGCCTCTTGCACGGCCGTGTTGAGCACCGAGACCGTGGTGAAGCGCCCGCCCGCCTCGTTGGAGGGGCATCCGCCCAGGGTGCGCGCGAGGTTGCGGTAGTTGCCGATCACGTCGCGGGACTCCTCGTCGACGTCCCAGCGGCTGAGGTTGACCAGCGCGAACGCCCAGCCGCCGGCCTCCTCGAGCGCCTCCTCGCCCACGTAGTCCTCGGGGTGCGGCAGGCGATGGTCGCACTGCGAGAGCCCCGTACCGGTGGTGAGCTTGATGGTGTCGAGCCAGCCCTCGACCTGGATCTGCTTGAGCGGTCCGTAGGTCCAGCGCAGGTCGGTGGCCGAGGCGCCCTCGGACGACTGCAGGTAGGCGAACGAGGTACCGATGGCGTAGTGCAGCGCCCGGATGTCGCCGTTGTAGCGCAGCAGGTAGCGCACCAGCTCGTGGCGCACCTCGGGCACCGCGTTGCCCAGGGCGTAGCCGAAGTACTGCTCCATCGCACGATCGACGGTGGTCTCCCAGAACGCGGGCTGCTGGGCGATCACGCGACCGGGCAGCTGCAGCCTCTCCCACTCATTGGGCTTGATGTAGCCCGCCCACATCGTGCCCTCTTGCTCGCCCTCGTTCACCATGCGACCGGGGTCGGGCGCGAGGGTCAGCTCCTGGTATCCCCACTGGATGCTGGTGCACTCGCCGATCGTCTCGGGATCGGGCTGCCCATCGCCGTCGACGCAGTCGAAGCGCACGAACGCATCGGGCACCACGCCCACGTGCGGGTGCTCCCAGTAGCCGTTGGTCCACAGCTGATAGAGACGCCCCAGGTCGGCGCGCTCGGCCTCGTAGGGCGGGCGCCCCAGGAACAGCTTGAACACGAACTCGGCGCGATCGCCCGGGGTATCGTGGCGTCGCATCACCACCGGGTGGGCGGAGGTGACGGCCGCGAACTGATCCCACGCCACGCGACCGCGGTAGGTCTTGCCGACCAGCTCGTCCATGTCGAAGGCGCGCTCGAAGTTGACGGCGCGGTTGTTGTAGAGCAGGTCGTCGGCCCAGCGTCGCTGGTTGACCAGCACGAATTCGTCGGAGTCGATCACGGACTTCACCACGTCGCCCCAGGGCCGATCGGTGGCGCAGACCTCGGAGATCTCGGTGGGCGTGGGGAAGCGGCCGATGAAGTCGGCATGGATCCGTCGGCAGGCCTCCGCGCGATCGATCGGACGCAGGGCCAGGCCCACGCCCCACGACGAGCCGCACAGCCCCACGTTGACCGGGTTCTCGAGCCCGAGGCCATCGCAGTAGGCCCGGCAATCGGCGTCGCAGTCGAGCGCCGCTCCCAGTGCAGGAGGCATCACCTCGCGCGGGGCCGGCATCGCATCGCCGCCACCCGCGAAGTTGCCGTCGGAAACGGGATCGCCGTTGCCCACCAGCTGTCCTGGTCCACGCGCAGGATCACCGGGATCCATGCCCTCGATGTTGGGGTTGCACGCGGCCACGAGCCCCAAGCCGAGAACTGCGCCGGACCACGTCCGTCGTCGCCATGCTCTTCGCATCGATTCCACCCGAAGGTCGAGCGTAGCGCGATGTGGCGGTCGGAAGAAGGCTCCGCGGGACCCCATGGGCGGGGTCTGTCGGCCCCACACCAATTCCTTGCCGGATCGCGACCGCGCGGCCCCCCACGCGGGTTCATCCGTGCATGGTGCGACGCCTGCCCACATCCGAATCCGGTGCGTGTGCTCGGGATCGCGAGCGAGAACCTGCCGAGCGCCTACGATCGATGGATCGGTATACTCGGCGCCGATGCGCACTCGCACTCGCCCCGTGTCCTGGCTCGGACCCCTCTCTCATGGTTGGCCGTGCGTCACCGCGTTGGCGTGTGCGTTGGCGGTCCCCTCGCTCGCCGACGCCGCACCCAAGGGCAAGAAGGGCGCCGCCTCCAAGGACGACGCAGCCGAGCCCGCGGCCAAGGCCGACGACGAGGCCGACGCCGAGAGCGACGACGAGCAGAGCGGCACGGGTGGGGCCGAGGCCTCGGTCGGCACCAGCGGTGCGACGGCGAGCGCTGGTGCGGCAGGCAAGAAGGGTGCGCCCATGAAGGGGCGCTTCGGCTTCGGAGCCATGCGCACGGTCTCGGGGCTCAACGCGCTCTACGGTCGCTACTACCTCGGCAACCGCTTCACGCTGGGGCTGGGTGCGGGCGTGGCCACGTTCACCCACCGCGACACCGACGACAACGGCGAGTTCAGCCGCAAGCGCACGGTGGGCGCGTTCGCGGTGGGCCCCGAGGCGTTCTTCTGGCCGGTGCAGGGCAAGCGCGATCAGCAGGTGCACGCCGACTTCGGCATCGGCGTACGGGCCCTCACCTACGTGGGCTTCCTGGGGCTGACCGAGCAGGAGCGCAGCGAGACGCTCGACACCCCGGTGGAGATCGACGTGGAGATCCCCGCCAAGATCCTGCTGTTCATCGGCCCGCGCGTGTCGGTCAACCCCGAGTTCGGCTTCGTGGTGCGCATCATCCCCGGAAGCCGCGAGCCCGACGGCAACGGCGACTCGGATCAGAACCCCGGCACCGGCATCGGCAGCCGCCTCGGCACCAACGATGGTCCGGGCCTGGGCCTCGAGCTCGGCAACCACGCCGGCTTCTTCATGGGCATCGGCGTGGGGTACTGGTTCGGGAAGCTCTAGATCCCCTGATACGCCAGCGAGGTCTTCTCGGGCGGCGGCACCAGCCCGAACATCCCGGTCACCTGGCGGGCGTAGTTGTAGTAGGCCGAGTCCATCAGCACGCTGTACATGCCCCAGTCGGGGTCGCCGGGCTGGGTCGACACGTTGACGTTGCCGGCCGGCTCGCTGCGAACGGGCGGCTGGGCGTAGAGCTCCTTGCCGTCGCGACCGAAGACCTTGAGCTCCCAGTCGACGGCGATCCCGAACAGCAATCCCACCAGCTGCATGTCGGCCGGCCCGGCCCCGGGGCGCTGCTTCTCCCAGTAGAAGAACTTGGGCAGCCGCACGATGTGCGAGCGCACCTCGATCACGATCTTGCCCTCGCGGCTCTGCCCCTCCTCGAGCGGCACCAGGCTCAGCAGGTTCGCGTCGAACACCTGCCCGAACGACTCGGACATCGCGGCCATGAAGGTGCGGCGGCGGCGAGTGTCGTAGGCGGGCGAGAACGACTGCTGCGGCTCGATCACCGGGGCCCCCTCCGGGAACTGGGCCTTGGCCTGCGGATCGGACTGGTACAGCACCAGCAGCTCGTCGGTCCCCTCGGGCGGAGTGAGCTCGACGCTGTTGTCGAAGGCCACGTGGATCTCGGCGTTGGGCGAGTGGGTCAGCTCCTCGAGCACCGCACCAAAGGCCGCGCGCAGCTTCTCGTCCACTTCGAACTCGCGCGCATCCCCGGCCTGAGCCGGCGCATAGAGCTTGGCCTTGGCGGCCTCGTAGTACGAGGTGAACGCCTTGGACGCCTCCTGCTCGGCATCGGCGTAGAGCGCCACGTCACCCGAGTCGGCGATCTCCTGCAGGATCTGGCGCAGTGCCGACGCGTTCTTGCGGTCGATCTCCTCCTTGGCCCGCGCCAGCATCCAGCGACCCTTCCACTCCTTGCGCTGGAACTTGGCGTCGACCTTCCCCTCGTACTCGATCGTCCAGCGGCCCGAGAAGAACAGCGGATCGCTGCGCATCGCGTCGTCGAGCTCCGCCCAGCGCCGCTGCTCGTCGAATTCACAGTAGGCGGTGCTGGCGAACGGCCCCACGCCCAGGCTCAGCAAGGCCACGGCGAGGGGAACCGCGAGCTTGACCGCCTTGGGAGTGGCTCGCTTGGCCGCGCCATAGATGCCCGAGAGCAGCAGCAGCACCGATGCCCCCAAGAACACGCTCCACACCACGGTTGCCCCGAAGTCCCCGCCGGAGTCGAAGCCCTTGTGGGCGTTGCGCAGCACCGTCATGCCCATCACGAGCACCAAGCCGATGCCGCCGATGATCTTGAGGTGGCTATTGGTGCTCTTGGGCTTGGGCGGGGCGTAGCGAGGAACCTGAGCCCAGGGGTCGTGCGGCTGTCCGTACTGCGGCGGCTGCCCGTACTGCGGCGGTGGCTGTCCGTGCGGACCCGCTTGCTGTCCGTACGGACCCGCTTGCTGTCCGTACGGACCCGCTTGCGGCTGTCCGTACTGCGGCGGCGGCTGCCCGTACGGACCCGCTTGCGGCTGTCCGTACTGCGGCGGCTGCCCGTACGGACCCGCTTGCGGTTGTCCGTACTGCGGCGGCTGCCCATACGGACCCGCTTGCGGCTGTCCGTACTGCGGCGGCTGTCCGTACGGACCCGCCTGCGGCTGTCCGTACTGCGGCGGCTGCCCTTGCTGCGGCCATCCAGGATGGGGAGCTTGACCCTGCGGCCACGGCGGAGGAGCGTCGTTCATCTGAACCTACCCGGTGAGGATCGCCCACCGCTCCGCCACGACGACGATCGCAGCGAGCGATGGTTGCATCATCACCCGATCTCGGCTGCGGAGTCACCGCGCCTCGCGGCTGGGCGCTCCAACCCCCCAAGACACGGGCGGGGCTCCCACCTCGGGAGCCCCGCGGGTCGTCTCGGGTCGATCCGGTTCCGTGTTGCGAGCGACCTGCGCTCGACAGTTGTTGAACAGACTCACCAGCCGTGGCTGGACGATGCTCTTCTCTGTCAGTGCACGGCGCTTTGGTAGCCGTGCCCGTGAGGGATCATGAAAGATCCCCCCGCTTGCTCGGGGCGCCGCCCGGCGGCGCCGTGCCCGACCAGCCAAGGAAGGCCGGGCCGGGCGAGTCGGTCTGCGACGAACCGCGGCCGGGGCCGAGGTCTGCGCCCCGAGGACCACCCCATGTGGCCCGCGAGACGCCCGCCGCGGTCCGGCTAGGAGGCTCCTCCTTGGCTGCGGGTTGAACGGATCGGTGAACGCGGATGGGTTTGCTGCATAGGCGACCTCCTTGCCGGGGACCTGAGACGACGCTCTCGATCGTAGCAAATCTCGGCGCCAAAGCCTCGACGATTGACGAGGGGCCACAGGCCGTGGCAGGTCCCCGATGGTGGAGCAACTGCCCGATCACGTCGCCGTGACCGACCGCCCCGATCGCTTCGGCCTGCGGGTGCACGACTCCGAGCTGTGGATGGACGGCGTGCCGCTGTCCCGCATCGCGGCCGAGCACGGGACGCCGACCTACGCCTATGCGGCATCGGAGATCGAGGCGCGCTTCGACGCGCTGGCCCAGGCGGTAGGACAACACCCCACCACCCTCTGCTACGCGGTCAAGGCCAACGGGGCGCTGGCGGTGCTGCGCCTGCTCGCCAGGCGAGGAGCCGGCGCCGACATCGTCTCGGGCGGCGAGCTCACCCGAGCCCTGCGAGCCGGCATCCCCGCGGACAAGATCGTCTTCTCCGGAGTCGGCAAGTCCAACGCCGAGCTCGACGCCGCCATCACGGCCGGGCTGCGCTCGATCAACCTCGAGTCGGTCGAGGAGCTCGAGCAGGTCTCGGCCCGCGCTCGAGCCCTGGGGCGCCAGGCCACCGTGTCGCTGCGGGTCAACCCCGACATCGATCCGGAGACCCATCCCTACCTGGCCACCGGCCTGCAGCAAGCCAAGTTCGGGATCGCGATGGCCGACGCACCGACGGTGGCGCGACGTGCCCATGCCGATCCCCACGTGACCCTGCGTGGGATCGGCTGTCACATCGGCTCGCAGATCACCTCGGCACGCCCCTTCGTCGACAGCATCAAGCGCCTGCGGGGCCTGTGGGAAGGGCTCGCGGCCGAGGGCGTCGAGCTGCCCCAGCTCGATCTGGGCGGGGGCATGGGCATCCCCTATCGGGCCGAGGATCCCGACCTCGACGTTCGCGCGTGGGGCCGTGCCGTCGACGAAGCCACGGCGGGACTGCCCGTGGAGCTGGTGCTCGAGCCGGGGCGCTTCTTGGTGGGGAACGCGGGCGTGCTGCTCACGCGCGTGCTGGGCCGCAAGCAAGGAGAGGCCCAGACCGACGGGCCTGGAGACGCTCGACGAGGCCCTCCCAAGAAGCGCTTCGTGATCGTCGACGCGGCCATGAACGATCTGGTCCGGCCCGCCCTCTACGAGGCCTACCACATCATCACTCCGGTGAGCGTTCCCGAGCGCGACGCGGCCACCGAGGAGGTCGACGTGGTGGGCCCGGTGTGCGAGTCGGGCGATTTCCTGGCGCTGGCACGCACGATGCCGATCACCGAGCCGGGCCAGGTGCTCGCGGTGCTGAGCGCGGGGGCCTACGGCATGAGCATGGCCAGCAACTACAATACGAGGCCCCTCCCGGCCGAGGTGCTCGTTGCCGGCGAGCACGTGGACGTGCTCCGCCCCCGGCAGACGGTGGATGAGCTGCTCGCGGCCGAGCGCATGCCAGCCTGGCTGGCAGACCGATCGTAGGCTCACACCCGGGGCCGGGAATGGCCTCCCGGGGCCTGGAGTTTGGGGGCCCATGCTTCGCCGGCCCCGGTCCGTCCACCGCCTTCCTGCCCCACTGACGGCTGCGGCCCGCCTGGGGCTGGGCTTGGGACTGGGCCTGGTCACCACCGCGACGGGCTGTAGTGGCGACGCCGAGGCCGCGGCAGCGGCAGAGATCGCCGAGGCCTCCGCCGCCGCCTCCGCACTCGCCACCGCCCTCGATCCCGCCCGCTACGATCCCCGGGAGAGCCTGGCCCCCATGATCAAGGCCGTGGGTCCCGCGGTGGTGGCCGTCGACGCCCGTGGATCTGGAGGCGGGGGAGACCAAGGCCAAGGAGGCCAAGGAGGCCAAGGAAGATGGTTCGGCGGTGGCAACGAGCAGACGATCCGCGGCATGGGCAGCGGCTTCGTGGTCGAGGCCGATGGCCTGGTGGTCACCAACCACCACGTGATCGACGGCGCCCGCACGATCGAGGTGCGTCTCTCGGACGGGCGCAAGTTCCCGGCTCGGGTGGTGGGCAGCGATCCCGCCACCGATCTCGCCCTCTTGCGCCTGCACGAGGCCAATGACCTCCCCGTGGTCACCCTGGGCAGCAGCGCCACCCTCGAGGTGGGCGACTGGGTGGTCGCGATGGGCAACCCCATGGGGCTGGATCACTCGGCCACGGTGGGGATCGTCTCTGGCAAGGGTCGCGGCAGCCTGGGCCTGTATCGCGACAGCTACATCGACTTCTTGCAGACCGATGCCGACATCGCCCCCGGCAGTAGCGGTGGTCCGCTGTTCAACCTGCGTGGCGAGGTGATCGGCATCAACACCGCGGTGGGGGCCGACCTTCGACCGGGCTTTGCGATCCCCATCGATCAGGCCAAGCGCATCGTCGAGCAGCTGCGCGATCGCGGCGAGGTGGTGCGGGGATGGCTGGGTGCGGGCAACCAGCCCGGAGCACGCGGCGCCACGATCGGCAGCGTCTACGAGGGCACGCCCGCCGAGCGAGCCGGCCTGCGCCCGGGCGACGTGATCGAGACCCTCGACGGCGA
Source organism: Paraliomyxa miuraensis (assembly GCF_026337845.1). Lineage (GTDB taxonomy): Bacteria > Myxococcota_A > Polyangia > Nannocystales > Nannocystaceae > Paraliomyxa > Paraliomyxa miuraensis. The sequence goes on from NZ_JAOVZF010000161.1 coordinate 368,012, forward strand.
GTCGGTCCCCGACTTCGAGAGCCTGCGCGCGCGCGTGGGCAGCAAGAGCCCCGGCGACGAGGTCGAGCTCCGCGTGCGTCGCGGCGACGACATGATCGAGCTGCGGGCCACGCTGGGCGCCAAGCCCGAGGCCTCGTCGCTCGAGGCGCTGCGTCCCTCTCGTGGTGCCCCTCACGATGACGACGAGCGCTGGTACTCCTCGCCGTTCGGCTCGCTCCCGTTTGGGCGTCACGCGCCCTCGCCCTCGCCCTCGCCTTCGCCCGAGGACGCACGCCTCGGTGCGAGCGTGCGCTCCAGCGATGCCGGCCTCGAGGTGGTCGAGGTCCACGAGGGATCGCTCGCGCAGCAGCTGGGTCTGCGCCCGGGCGATCGCCTGCGCGAGCTCGACGGCCAAGTGCTCGAGCGCCCCTCCGATGTCACGAGCGCGCTCGCCAGAGCCGGCTCGCACATCGAGGCTCGCTTCGAGCGCGAGGGCGCCGTGCACGTGGTCACCTTGGACCGCTGAGGCGTCCCGAGACGGGAACCTTTGGGCACCGGGTCGCGTATCCATCCGAGCTTTCTCGCGATCGGGTTCGTCGCGACCGTCCTGGCGACGATTCCCCTGCGCCCCACCGCTCGCACGGGGTGGCCCTTCCGGAAGACCGTCTTCCCTTCCTCCTCCGGCAGGCGCGCCCCGTGCGGCGGTGGACCGCGCAGGAGCGCCGAGCGCAGCGATGCGCCCCGTGCTGCATCGTCCGAAGATCGTATGGGATCGTGTGGAATCGTCCGGCACGCCTTGGGCGCCCGAGGGCCTTTGCTATGCTCCCCGGCCCTGACATGAGCGAAGCGACCAAGCACTCCAAGGTCCTCATCCTCGGCGCGGGCCCGGCCGGCTACACCGCCGCTCTCTACGCCGCACGAGCCGAGCTCTCGCCGGTCGTGCTCGCCGGCCCGGAGCCCGGCGGACAGCTCACCACCACGACCGACGTGGAGAACTACCCCGGCTACCCCAAGGGGATCAGCGGTCCGGAGATGATGGAGGAGTTCCGCGAGCAGGCCGAGCGCTTCGGCACCGAGGTCATCTACGACCTGGCCACCACGGTCGACCTGGCCAAGCGTCCGTTCGAGGTGCAGGGCGACAGCGGCACCTACACCGCCGACGCGCTCATCATCGCCACCGGGGCCTCGGCCAAGTACCTGGGCCTGCCCAGCGAGCAGCGCCTGCGCAACCATGGCGTGACCGCCTGTGCCACCTGTGACGGTGCGTTCTACCGCGGCCAGGACGTCGCGGTGATCGGCGGAGGCGACACCGCGATGGAAGAGGCGCTGTTCCTCACCCGCATGTGCCGCTCGGTGCACATCGTGCACCGTCGCGAGGAGTTCCGGGCCAGCAAGGTGATGCAGAAGCGCGCCCTCGAGCACGAGAAGATCACCGTGCACTGGAACCGCGAGGTGCAAGAAGTGCTCGGCGAGGATGGCGTGACCGGCCTGCGGCTGCGCGACACCGTCAGCGGGGCCGCCGAGGTGCTCGAGGTCACGGGTATGTTCCTGGCCATCGGTCACGTGCCGAACTCCAAGCCCTTCGCGGGCACGCTGGAGATGGACGACCAGGGCTACATCAAGGTCGCTCGTCCCGGCAGCAGCTACACCTCGGTGGAGGGCGTGTTCGTGTGCGGCGACGTGGCCGACAAGGTCTATCGCCAGGCGATCACTGCGGCCGGTACCGGGTGCATGGCCGCCATCGACGCGGAGCGCTGGCTGGCCGAGCACGGGTAGTCTCGCCCGCGCCCGAAGGACGCCACCGCAACGGTCCCCGTTACCTCGACCAACGGCCACGCGCAGCGAGGTGACGCGGGGGATTGCGCCCGAGCGAAGATCGGCTATCAAGCCTCTCGGACGCGGGCACGAGCCCGCAGAGCGCCCACCGACGACGGCCTTCGCGAAACCGAGCTCATGCGCATCCCACCGTTCAACGCCGCCGCGCTCATGGTCGTGCCGCCCCGGCTCCCGGTGGTGTCCGCGATCGCCCGTGCCAAGCTCCCCACCAAGCACGGCGACTTCGACATCCACGCGTTCGAGACCGCGGACGGGCGTCGCCTCGACGACGTGGCCCTGGTGCGCGGTGACGTGCATGGTCGGGCCGCGGTGCCGGTGCGCATGCACTCCGAGTGCCTCACGGGCGACGTGCTCGGCTCCAACCGCTGCGATTGCGGCGAGCAGCTGCACGAAGCGCTGCATCGCCTGTCCCACGCCGAGCGCGGCATCCTGCTCTACCTGAGGCAAGAGGGTCGCGGCATCGGGATCGCCAACAAGGTTCGCGCCTACGCGCTGCAGGACGAAGGCCTCGACACGGTCGACGCCAATCGCCACCTCGGCTTCGACGACGATCTGCGGCGCTACGACATTGCGGCGGCCATGATCGCGGCGCTCGAGGTGGAGTCGATCGAGCTGCACACCAACAACCCCAAGAAGGTCGACGGGCTACGCGAGGCCGGCATCGAGATCGTGCGACGGGTGCCGCTGCAGATCGCTCCGCGCGAGCACAACCGCTTCTACCTGGCGACCAAGCGCAACCGCTCGGGCCACCTGCTCGATCTCGACTGACTGCGACCGATTCTCGTTGGGGGCGCGGCGTCTGCGAACCCGACGCGTCCCCGATCCGGACGGCTTTGCTCTCGCCGTCGGCGCGGATTCGCTCGTTGACGCAGGAAACCCTCGCGTCGTGGCCCAATGGGCTCGACAACGCCGGTGACCTCGCCCGATCCTGATCGCGATGACGGTGGGAGCGGTGGATGCAGCGTCGAGCCGCCCAACGGTGGATGTGACCGTCGAGCCCCAGCGGCAGCAGCTCACCCGTACGCGCCCGGTGGGTACCCGCGGGGCTGCGTCGGAGGATCCCCGCCGAGTCGGGCGCTTCGCGATCACGCGACGTCTGGGCACGGGGGGCATGAGCGTGGTCTACGAGGCGCTCGACGAGCGCGTCGATCGACCGGTGGCGCTCAAGCTGATGCTCGAGCATCGCTCGGACTCCGCACGACTACGACGAGAGGCCCAGGCGCTCGCTCGACTCAGCCACCCCAACGTGGTCGAGGTGTTCGAGGTCGGCGAGCACGACGGCAAGGCCTATGTGGCCATGGAGCTGGTCGACGGACCATCGCTCGACCGCTGGCTCCGGCTGCGCCGCCGCTCGACCGCAGAGATCGTGGAGGTGTTCATCCAGGCCGGACAAGGGCTGGCCGCGGCTCACGCCCAGGGCCTGGTCCACCGCGACTTCAAGCCCGGCAACGTGCTCCTGGGCGCCGACGGACGTGCGCGCGTGGTCGACTTCGGGCTCGTGCGCGAGGCCGGGCCCGACGACTCGAGCTTCCCTGGTCTGGCGGAGGCCGACCATCCGAGCTCCGCGTCGGGAGCCTCCGGCCCGCTGCCGCTCCCGCCGGGATGGGAGCAATCGCTGACCAAGACGGGGGTCATGGTGGGCACGCCGGCCTATATGTCACCCGAGCAGCTCAGCGGACTGCCCGCAGGCCCCGCCAGCGATCAATTCGGCTTTTGCACCGCGCTCTACGAGGCGCTCCATGGTCAGCACCCGTTCGTGGCGGGCAACGACTGGTCACAGCTCCCCTACAACGTGCTCGACGGCAAGCTGCAGCGCCCCCAGGGGCGCCACCGCGTTCCCCATGCGCTGTTCGAGGTCATCGCTCGAGGGCTGGCGACCAGGCCCGAGGCGCGCTGGCCTTCGATGCCCGTGCTGCTGCAGGAGCTGCGGCGTCGTCTCGACCGACAAGGGCTGCGGCCGGGGCCCATGGCCGCGGCGGCCGCTGCCTTGGCAGTGGCGCTGTGGGGCCTGCACTCGTCGAGCGCCACCCCTTCGGTCGACCGCTGCGAGGAGGCCGCGCAGACGATGCACGCGGCCTGGAACCCCGAGGTGCGCGACGAGCTGCAGCAGGCGTGGTTCGAGTCCGGGCGGGCCGACGCCGTGGACACGTGGGCCCGCGTCGAGCCACGGCTCGTCGCTTACGCCGACGACTGGTGGAGCCTCCACCACGAGGCGTGCAGCGGGCCCGCGCCAGCACCCAGCGCCGCGCTGTGCCTGGGCCGAGTGGCCGACGGGCTCGCGACGCACCTGCGGGTGATGGCCTCGCCCAACGACACTCTGCTCGACAACGCCGTGCAGATGGTGGCGCGGCTGCCCGGGATCGAGCGCTGCGCCGACGAGCCCGATGAGCCCGCAGTGGGGCTCGAGGGCCGCTGGCAGGCCGAGCTCGACCGCATCGATGCGCTGTACAACGCGGGGCAGTACCCCGAGGGCCTCGCGGAGCTGGAGGCCCTGATGTCCCGATCGCAGCTCGAGGCCAGCCCGCGGCTGACGGTGGAGCTCGAGCTGCGGCAGGGTCGTCTGCTGACCGTGACCAGCCACAACGGCGATCTGGCGGCCAGCGCGCTCGAGAACGCCTACCTCGGGGCAAAGCCGCTGGGCCTCGATCGACTGGCCGCCGAGGCGGCGATCGAGCTGGTGCGATTGTTCGGGGAGTACCAACATCGGCCAAACGAAGCGGTGCGATGGGCCGGGCATGCCCGCGCCGCCGCCGAGCAGCTCGACGATCCGCTGCTGACCAGCGAGTACCTCAACGCGAACGGCCGAGCGATGCGTGGCCGTGGCGAGCTGTCGGCCGCGCTCGAGCAACACCAGCGCGCGCTGGAGATCCAGCAGCAGCTGCTGCCCGCCGACAGCACCGAGCTGGCCATCTCCCACTTCCAGCTGGGCAGCACCATGGGAATGCTGGGTCAGGGGACCGAGGGTCGCGCGCACCTGGAAGAGGCGCTTCGGATCCAGCAACGGGCTCTGGGACCCAAGCATCCACGCGTGGGGGCCACCCTCACCAACCTCGCGGTCTTCCTGACGCAGGAAGGCCACTATGGCGAAGCGCTGGAGAGCTATCGACAGGCGATCGAGATCGTGGAGGAGGCCTATCCCGAGATCTCGACGGCGCCCACGATCCCACTGCTGAATTCGAGCCGCATCCTCGTCCACGAGGGCCGCTTCGACGAGGCAGCGCAGGCGTTGCGGCGGTATCTCGACGGCTATCAGCGATCGACGGAGGCCGACGAGGTCGATCCCGTGCTGGTCGCGAGCACCAGCTGCGAGATCTCGCTCTACGAGGGCAGGCTCGAGCAGGCGCTGGCTCAGTGCGAGCAGGCCAGGCACCTCCACGAGGCCGACCTGCACCGAGAGATCCTCACCAACTCGGCCGACATCTACCGGACGCTCGGCACGGTGCTGGCCGAGCTGGGCCGGTCGGAAGCGGCAGAAGCCGCGCTGCGCCAGGCCGTGGGGGCGGCGCAGGAGATCAAGCGCTCGGCCTCGACCCCCAGCATCTTCCACGACGTGGTGCAGGGAGATGCGGCCCGAAGCCTGGCCAAGCTGCTCCTGGCCACGGGCCGAGTCGAAGAAGCCCGGAGCATGCTCGAGCAGGCGCGCGCGGCCTACGACGGCACCATGTGCAAGAAGCACCCGTTGTTGCTGGAAGTCGACGTGGGCATGGGTGAGGCGCTGCTCCGGCTCGGTGAGGTGGAGCAAGCCCGGGACCGGCTCTCGAAGACCGCACGGGAGCTCGAGACGCACACGGATCTCGTGGGGATCTCGTTGGTCGATGCACTGTCGCTCCTGGCGCTGGCCGAGCGCGCGGCCGGGGAGCACGTTGGTGCACGCGAGCACGCCAGGCGGGCGGTCGCGCTGGCGGATCGGCTGCCGCGGAGCATGGCCGTGCACGCGGCGCGAGCTCGCTTCGCGCTTGCTCGCAGCCTCGAGGGGTCACCGCAGGATCGCGACGAAGCGCTCGCGCTGGCGCGTCAGGCCCAGGAGGGCCTGCGCACCGCACGAACGCGAGCCGAGCACGACGAGGTGTCGGCCTGGCTCGAGGAGCACGGCGGCTGAGTCAGGAGGGGCTTCGCCGTCCCCCGCGTCGTCGACCGCGTCCGGGCCTCCCACTTCCTCGGCGTGCGGGCCCGGCCGGAGCACGGCCACCGCCCGCGCGAGGCCTGGGAGCGACCGCCGGCGCCGGCGGCTGCCCGCTGGGAGGATAGGCGTGATCGTCGACCGCCTCGATCCGACGACCGATGAGCGACTCGATGTCGCGCAGGTAGTCGCGCTCCTCGTGATCGCACATCGAGAGCGCGACTCCGGTGGCCCCCGCCCGTCCCGTGCGGCCGATCCGGTGCACGTAGGTCTCGGGCTCGTTGGGAAGGTCGAAGTTGATCACGTGAGTGATCCCGTCGACGTCGAGGCCGCGCGCCGCGAGATCGGTGGCCACCAGCACGGCCAGCTCACCGCGCCGAAACCCCTCGAGCGCGCGCGTGCGAGCCCCCTGACTCTTGTTGCCATGGATGGCCGAGGCCCGGATCCCGTGGTCGTCGAGCAGCTTCGCGATGCGGTTGGCCCCGTGCTTGGTGCGGCTGAACACCAGCGTGCGGCGCTTGGCCACGTCGCCCAGCAGGTCGAGCAGCAACCGGCGCTTGTTGACCTTGTCGACGAAGTACACCTGCTGCTCGACGCTCTCCACCGGGCTCGAGATCCGGGCGGTGGCCACCGAGACGGGGTCGCGCAGGAGCCCCTGGGCCAAGCGGCGGATCTCCTCGGGCATGGTAGCGGAGAACAGCAGGGTCTGCTGCCTCCTTGGCAGGGCCTGCACCACTCGACGCACGTCGGGGAGGAACCCCATGTCGAGCATGCGGTCGGCCTCGTCGAGCACGAGCACCTCCACGCGGTCGAGGTTGACCTGCTTGCGACCGAGCAGGTCGAGCAAGCGGCCAGGGGTGGCCACCAGCACGTCGATGCCCCGGCGCAGCTCCTGGATCTGTGGACCCTCGGACACGCCGCCGAAGATCACGGTGTGCCAAAGCTCGAGGTGGCGGCCGTAGGTGGACAAGCTCTCGCCGATCTGGGCGGCCAGCTCACGGGTGGGGGTGAGCACCAAGGCGCGGACGCAGGGATCGTCGCCCACGCGAGCGTCGAGCAGCTGCAAGAGGGGCAGCGCGAACGCGGCCGTCTTGCCGGTTCCGGTCTGGGCGCAGCCGAGCAGGTCACGACCGGCCAGCACGGGCGGGATGGCGTCGCGCTGGATGGGGGTGGGCTGGACGTATCCAGCCTCCCGGACGGCACGCAGGATGGATGCGGACAGGCCCAGCTCGTCGAACCCGGAGGACGACGAGCTGGATCCCTCCGCCATGAACGATGGATGGCGGGAAGGTCTCAAGGTGACCGCCAACTACCAGTCGCGACGTCGGCCGCCGCCGTTGCGCCGGCCGCCACGACCACCACCGCGGTCGTCGCCGAAGCCACCTCGACCGCCGCCACGGTCATCGTCGTAACCGCCTCGGCCGCCACCACCGCGGTCGTCGCCGAAGCCACCGCCGCCGCCGCCTCCGCGACGCGGGCGATCGCCGAAGCCACCGCCACCGCCACCGCCGCCACGCGGTCGGTCACCGAAGCCACCACCGCCACCGCCACCGCCACCGGCACGGGGTCGACGCTCTTCGGCCTCGTTCACGCGGAGCGCCCGGCCGTCGACCATGGCTCCGTTCATGCCCTCGATGGCCTTCTTGGCATCCTCGTCGGAGCCCATGGTCAGGAAGGCGAAGCCCCGGGACCGGCCGGTTTCCCGGTCGGTGATGATCTTGGCATCGGTGACCACGCCGAACTCCTCGAAGGCGGCGCGGAGGCCCTCCTCCGTGGTTTGGAAGGCCAGGTTGCCCACGAACAGTCGCTGATTCATCTGTCTTTCGTTCTCGCGATCGGCCCCCGCCGCACCGTGGTGCGTTCTTCTTCCTGCTCGAACGAAGGGGCCGTGAACCTCGCCCGGAGCCTTGCAGCACGGTCGCTGCTTCGTGATCGTCACCGGTGAGGCTGGTCTTGTTCTGTGCTGGTTCCGCGGCCAACCGATTCGCCAGAAACGGTCGCGAGTGTGCCTAGTTAACGCGACCGCTCCACCGTGTCAAACCCGCCGCGTCGTGCCCCGCGATCGCGGCCAAAGCGCGGGCCAAGCCGAGCGATTTCGACACGAACGGACGATTCGACGGCCTTCCAACGGGCCGACGGGTGCGGGCAAGCCCCCCAACCGGCCAGCCGACGAATGTGCGTTCATGCCGCCCCAACTGTTCATACCGCCCCCTCGTGCCGCCCCCCAACCGTGCAACCCTTGGGCGAGGATCAGCGTGACCCCACCCTCCGATCGCGAGAGTCCCGCACGGCCTCGTCCCTCCCCAGCCCTGGTCCGAGCGCTGGGCCTGGTCTGCCTGGCGTTCGCGGGGGTGGGGCTGCTGGTGGCGCTCGCGGGCTCGACCGCCGTGTTCGCGCCCTGGCGTCACGCGGCCGCCGAGGCGCTGCTGCACGAGCCCGATCTTCCCGCCCGGCTCGAGCCCTTCGTCGCCCTCACCCTGGCCATTCTCGGCGGATCGATCGTGGGCAAGTGGACCGCCGCCGCGTGGCTGGTGTGGCGACCGCTGGCCGACGGGCGACGCTGGGCCTGGCGGGCGCTGGTGGTGGGATTGCTCGCATGGTTCGGGCTCGACTCGAGCCTCTCGCTCGCCCTGGGGGCACGCTTCAACGTGTGGATGATCAACCTGGCGCCGTTGATCGTGTTCGGAGGTCTGCTCGTCCCCGCCCGCGCCGCGACCCGCCCCGATCCGGAGGCCGCCGTGACGCCCATTCGGGCCTTCGCCGCGCTACGCTGGGTGTGCCTGGGCTTCGCTGGCTTCGGCGTGGTGGTGGCGGTGTCGAGCCACACGTGGTTGTTCGGGTTCTATCAGCGGGCAATCGCCGACGCGTGGTTCCACGGCACCCTCGAGGAGCACGCGTGGATCTGGTTGCGCTTCTCCTATGCGCTCATCGGCGCCACGTTCCTCGCCCACTTCCTCATGCTCGCGCTCGCGCTGCGCCATGCGGCCGGGCAACGCTGGGTGCTGCACGCGGTGATGAGCTCGATGCTGGGGTGGTTCCTGGTCGACGCCACCCTCAGCGCCGCGCACGGGGCGTGGTTCAACGTGTGGATGATCGACGTGCCCTCGCTGCTCGCCGTGGCGCTGCCGTGGCTGCTGGCCCGCCGGGCGCTGCCGTCGTCGGAGGCATCCGCTCGCTCGTAGCCGGGGCGCTACGACGATGCGGGCCCGCGCGCGTGCTCGGCGGCCACCTTGGCGTCGATGCCAGCGACGCGCTCGGCCTCGTTGCGCTGGTAGTCGAGCACCGCCTGGCGCAGCCGCGGGTGACGCCCTCCGAGGATCCGCAGCGCCAGGTGGCCCGCGTTGGCGGCCTGCCCCACGGCCACGGTGGCCACCGGAGTGCCGCGAGGCATCTGCACGATCGACAGCAACGAGTCGAGGCCGTCGAGGTACCGCAGGGGAACCGGGACCCCGATCACGGGAAGGGGCGTCAGCGCGGCCAGCATGCCGGGCAAGTGCGCGGCCCCTCCCGCGCCCGCGATGATCACCTCGACGCCCCGCTCGTGGGCCGAGCGCCCGTAGGCGACCATGGCCTCGGGCGTGCGATGGGCCGAGAGGATGCGAACCTCCAGCGAAACCTCGTGGGCCCGCAGCACGTCGATCGCGGCCTGCATCACGGGCAGATCGGAGTCGCTGCCCATGCAGATGCCCACCATGATCGGGTTCGGGACCGCGCCTGGAATCGGGCCCTGGGTCGGGCCTGCCTCGTCGTCGAGCTCGCTCATGGTCGTTTCACAGCTCCAGCAGTGCGGCCGCCCGCTCGGCCCGCTCGCGCGCCTGCTCGGTCGACTCGCCCAGCGCGGTCACGTGCCCCATCTTGCGGCCCGGGAGGACCACGCGCTTGCCGTACACGTGCACGGCCACGTCGCCCAGGGCCAGCGCCGCGGGGAGCGAGCGGGCCGAGGCCTCGCCCTTGCGATGGCCGAGCACGTTGACCATCACCGCCGCCGGACGCCGCATCGAGGCGCTGCCGAGCGGCCAGTCGAGCACGGCGCGGAGGTGGTTCTCGAACTGCGAGGTCGTGCACGCCTCGATGGTGTAGTGCCCGGTGTTGTGCGGCCGTGGGGCGAGCTCGTTGAGCAGCAGCCGTCCGTCGGCCAGCTCGAACATCTCCACCCCCACCACGCCCACGCAGCCGTAGGCCACCGCCACGCGCCGGGCCAGCGCGGTGGCCTCGCGCGCCACCGCGGGCTCGATGCGGGCCGGCACCTCGACCGCCGCGCACCGATGATCGCGCTGCACGGTATGCGCCACCGGATAGGCGACGTCCTCGCCGTTCGGGCGGCGAGCCACCATCACCGCCAGCTCGCGCACGAACGGCACCCACGCCTCCACCAGCACCCGACCATCGCCTCCCGGCCCCCCGCCCAGGCGCTCGTAGGCCGCGAGCAGCTCGGCGTCGTCGTGGGCGGTGGCGTTGCCATAGCCGTCGTAGGAGTGCCGCGGGCGCTTGACCACCAGCGGCTGGCCCAGCTCGCGGGCCGCCGCACGCAGCTCGTCCACGCTGGCGCAGGCGCGAAACGGGCCCACGGGCAGCCCGTGCTCCACCGCATGGTGCTTTTGCGTGATCTTGTCGCCCACCCAGCGCATCGTCTGGATCGAGGGCCAGAGCGGCACGTGCGAGGGCAGCACCTCGACCAGCGTGCGCAGGTCGAACCACTCGTTCTCGAGCGTCACCGCGCTGCAACCATCCACGAAGCGACGCAAGGACTCGGCGTCGTCCAGCGCCGCCACGAAGCCCTCGCCCAGGCCCTCGGTGGGCCCGGCGGGCTGATCGCGATAGAAGCGAACCCGAAGACCCAGGCGCAGCGCTGCGGCGCCGAGCATGCGTCCGAGCTGCCCGCCGCCGAGGATCCCCACGGTGGGAAACCCCGTCGCTGCGGGCCGTGCGGCGGCTCCCGATCGGCCGTCGTCCGAGCTCGAAGGATCGTCGCTCATGAAGGCTCGGGCCCATGCTTAGGGCGCCCACTGCACGGCGTCAAGCCCCGTGGCAGCCCCCTGGCGCCCTACGCTCGGGAATCACGAACCACCCACCGCTGGCGCGCGCTGCGGGGAGGCAAGGCGCGGCCATCGAGGACGGCCAGCCACGCCGGATAGACCCACGCCGGATCGCGGGCTACCGCGTGGACGCAAGCCCGTACCGTGGGATTGTTGCGAGGCAGCAGCAGCCGCGGAGGCGAGTCGGCCGAGCGCCGGGGCTCGCCGCGCCCCTCGCAAAGGTGCACCTCGGACACCACGCGAGGGCTGCCGAGTGCATGGCTGCGCAGCGCGTGCAGGAAGTGGCGCTCCTCGGGGGTGAGCCGCTCTTCCGGCAGCGGCGGCTGCCGCAGGGGGTGCCGGATGAGATCGGCCGCCCGCGCGCCGCCGCGTAGCGCCCCGTACACCATGCGACGCCAGGCCGCGAGCAAGCCATGGGCACCGTCACGCAGCTCGGGAGGTCGAAAGCGCAGCCCGAACAGCTCCGAGAGCAACGAGCGCTCGGTCTCGTCGGCGATCAACACCAGGCCCTCGCCCAGCGCATGGCGATCGGGCCGCTGGTCGGGGTAGAGCGCCGTCAGCATGCGGTCCGGCCCGCTGCGCAGCATCTCTTCCCGCAGGGTCATCAGATCGACCGTACGCTCGCCGGTGGTGTCGATCGCCCGAAACACGGGCACCTTCACCATCGACGGCATCAGCACGCGGCGACGCATGGCCAGCAGCACCAGCCGCGCCAGCCGGCGGCGCGCGGGCTCGGGGTAGCCGGCCACGTCGCGCGCCACGTGGAGCAGCGAGCCCATCGCCTGCCGCACCAGCCCCTCCACGTGGGGCTGCATGATCTCGCGTAGCCGCGCCGCCGACAGCTCGGTGGTGGCGGGGTCGCCCAGCTCGACCGCCGCCTCGAAGCACGGGGCCTCGGGCACGGCCACGTGGCCCGTCACCAGGCCGTGCTCGAGCAGCCACGCGTGCGCCGTGTCGCCCTCGAGGGGGATCGCCACCCGGCCGCGCAGCGGCTCCTCGAGCGGATGGGCGCCAAACGTGCCCAAGAAGCCCACGTTGACGGCCCGCCCGTCCACCAGCACCTGGGCGGGCGCAAAGCGAGCCGCGCCGCCGAGCCACTCGGCGGCACGACGCCGATCGAGCTCGGGGTGCTGCACCACCACCACCGTCGAGTCGCTCTCGGGCGTGGCATCGATGGTCATCCATGGCGTCCGCCCGCGCTGGAACGCAAGGCACACCACGCGACCGCCACGGGCCGAGCGGATCTGAAGGGTGGTGGGATCGAGCCCGGCGAGCATCATCAGCACCAGCTCGCCCGTGGCCTCGAGCGCGGTGAGGGCCGAGTGGCGCTCTTCGTTGGTCCGCCGTCGGTCCAGCAGTGCTCCGGTCCACTCGAGGTGAGTCTCGGGAATGCCCCGTCCGTTGTCGCGAACCTCCGCGCGGTGCCGGCCCAGATCCACCTCGACCTGCGTGGCCCCGTCCCGCAGGGCGCGGCGCACCAGCTCGCTGGGGAGCTGCCACGGCCCCTGCAGCTGCGCCAGCGACAGCTTGCGCAGCTCGGAGGCCACGTCGATCGTCAGCAGGCCGCCCACGTCGATGAGCGCGGAGATCTCGGAATTCGCTTCGCTCATGAGCCTCCCCCGGGGGGCACGGGGAACGACTCGAGCAAGGCCGCGCGAGCGCCTTCGGACAGCAGCGCCGCACGGCGGTCCTCGGGCAGATCGAGCTGGTCGGCCACGTGATCGAGCACGGCAAAGACCGCGGTCCGAGGCGCGTGCGCGTGGCGAGCCTCGGCCTCCAGCAGCCACGAGCACGTGGCATCGATCAGCACCACTCGCGAGCCATGCACGCCGGGCATCCGCACGCGCAGGGTGTCGAGGTCGAGGGCCGCGATCCGGCCGCTGACCTCGGTCGCCGCTCGCAGCGACCAGCCCTCGCGTCGCCGCCGTAGGGTACGGTTGACCTCGTCGAGCAGCGGCGTGGTCTTGGAGCCGCCAAGCCGCGCGTCCCAGCGATCGAGGTCGATGGCGCCCAGGGCATCGGCCACCGTCTGCCCTTCGGGGCTCTGGGTGTCGAGCACGACCGAGCCCGCCCGACTCGCACGCATGGCCAGGGCCGATCGCTCGTGCGTGCGATAGAGGCGCCCCTTGGCGGCCAGCTCGCGCGCACGCTGCAGCGAGATCGCGGAGTCGCTCACCAGCGGCACCAGCGGGCGGTAGAGCAGCGCCGACATCGCTCCAAAGGCCCCCGGCTGCTGCAAGGCCCCCTGCAACAAGCGACTGAGATCGGCGCTGTGGTCGAGCTTGAAGGCCCGTCGCGTGCGCCCGCCGGCCAGCGTGATCGAGGCACCCACCAGCAGCACCAGCGCCAGGCCGGGCCACACCCATCCCAGGCGCTCGGCCAGCCATGTGGCCCTCCCCGATCCATCGGACGCGCTCGGGGTCGCATCGTGGGCCGGCGGGGCCACGGTGGTGGAGACGGCGGGTGGCGAGTCAGCGGGCTCGGGGCTCGGCTCCGGTGCTGGCTCACGGGGTGCCGCCGTCACCCCAACGCCCTGCGGCGGCGGCTCTCCCGGCCCCTGCGAGACGCCGGCCGTGCTCTCGCCCACGGTCACGCCCGGCGTCTGCCCCGGCGACGATGGTGGGCCCGCGGCTGCCACCTGCACCACGCTGCGCTCGCTCGCGTCGGCGATGTGCCAGATCCCACCCTCGTCGCGATACTCGACCCAGGCGTGCAGCCACGGCAGCACCTTGCCGTCGACCCCGAGGTACCCCACCGCGAGCCGAGCCGGCACGTCGGCTGCCTGCAAGAGCGCCACGAGCAGCCCGTTTTGCACGTCGCAATCGCCCTTGCCCAGCTCGAGCGTGCGCTCGATGAAGCTCTGGCCGCGAGCCATGGCCTCGTTGTGCCGCCGCGCCATCTCCTCGGAGCGGTCGTACTCGACCCGCGCCCGCACGAACGCCAGCAAGTGGCCCACCCGCTCGTTGACCGCGAGGTGGCGCAGGTTTCGGGCCTGCTGCGCGAGCGTGCTGGGCATGCGCTCGACCGTCTCGGTCTTGGGCGCGGGCTCGGGATCGACGGCCGGGGTGGTCTGGTAGCGAAGCTGGCCGGCCCCGTCCTCGCCCAGATCGATCACCGGGTGACCTTCGCTCGTGGCACCCAGCGCGACCGGGCGTCCGTCGAGCCGCAGGCTGCCGCTCACCACGCGATGCCCGGTGGGCACCGGCAGCCGCACCGCCCCACGACCGCGTATCGGCAACGACACCTCCACGCAATCGCGCGGGCACTCCGCCCCGCGGTAGTCCCCGGCCACGCGAGCCTCGACCTCGTGATCGGGTGCTCCGTCGTCGCGCAGGCGCGTGAACGCCAGCGCCGCAAAGTGCAGGCGCACCTCCTGGGGTTCGTAGTGCAGCTTCACCGGCTCGGCCGACCCCTCGGCGAGCACGTCGACCCGCGGCCCGCGATAGCGTCGACCGAGGTCCTGGTAGGTCTCGTCGGCGACCGCCCGCGATGGCGGACCCGTCACTGCGATCGGTGCTCCTGCGTCGGTCTCCGACGCTCCGTCGACCTGGACGTCGCCCCACAGCCACAGCGACAGCACCACCGCTGCGATGGCGCCCACCGCCGAGCCCACGAACGTGCGCCACGCCAGCGACTCTCGCAGCCGCGATCGCATCCGATCGTACGCGCGCCGGTACCACGGACTCGGCCGTGCGAAGGCCAACTGGTGCTCGACCAGCCGCTCGAGCTCGCGCTGGGCCAGCTTGACCAGCCGAGCCAGCGCACGACCATCCCGCGCGTCGGAGCGCGACAACATCACCTCGAGCGCGTCGCTCTCGAGCAACGCCTGCGGCGCGAGCCCGGCCGGCAGCTCGGGAAACTGCACCCGAATCCGCGCCGTGTGCCGCCCCGCGGGTGCCACCAGATCTTCGAGGCACGCCGCCGAACGCACCCGCAGGCCGCGACAGAACAGCTCCACCCGCGGCGCACGCCCCAGCCCCACCACCCCTCGCACCGAGCGGCGCCGAAACGACGCGCTCGGTGCCTCGAGCCCGAACTCGGCGTTGGCCGAGCGCCCGTTGATGGTGATCGGCAGCGGCTGCTCGGGCGCGTCGCGACGATACAGGTAGCGCGCGCTCTGCCACACCGCGTCGTAGATGCGGTGCTCGAGCCGCCCGTCACCGCGCGGTCGCTCGAGCCGGATCTCGGTGCCGGGATGCTGCGGCGGCTCCACGTGCTCGGCATGCTCGAGCGAGCCGTCGAGCCGCACGGCCCAGGGCTCACCGTGACGCGGACGCGAGCGGATGATGATCGACTTGGGATCGAACCGCAGGATCGACCAGAACCCCACCCCGAACTTGCCCGCCTGGTTCTTGCGGTCTTCCTTGCTCGAGGCGTAGAGCGCAAACAGATAGCGGCGAGCGTGCTCGAAGGTCATGCCCTCGCCGTCGTCCTGGCAGGACACCCACTCGACCACCTGCTTGCCACTGCCGTCGTCCGACCGGCTGCCGTCGGGCTCGTTGCCATCCGCCGGCCGCTCGCCCACCGTGAACGACACCGTGTTGGCGCCCGCATCGCGCGAGTTTTGGAGCAGCTCGCGCACGAAGATCCACGGGTCGGGGCCGTAGCGATCGGCCTCCAGCCTCGCCCGCTCGCGGAACGCCCGGGACTTGTCCGCGCCGGCCTGACCGGGACCTTCGGCCATGGCGGCAAGCATAGCGCGCCCACTCCCGCCGCCACCCGACATCCCGGCCTCCCACGTACGACCCCAGGGAACCGTTCCATTGTACGGTCATCAACCGATGTTTTCTTCGGCCGCCCCGCCGCATCGGTCGTGGTCGGCAGAGGACGCCGGATGCCGTCCGGGCCTATGGTTGCCCCGATGAAGCGCCCCCGCGAGGCGATCCTCTCCGCTCGGCTGGTCCTGCTGCCCTGCACGCTGCTCTCGTGCGGCGACGACCAGATCGCGCCCGCAGGCGAGACTCCACCTCCGCCCGCGACCAGCGGGTCGGCGACGACCGCCCCTACTTCCGACGACACCACGGGCGCAGGAGCGCTCTCGTGCAACGCCGACGATCCCTGCGCCGCGGACCAGGCGTGTGCCGCCGACTACGCGCTGGGCGATCCGCCCCCTCCGGCCGATGCCTTCACGTGTCGTCCCGGCTGCATCGCACCCGGAGAGCTGCTGCTTTGGTGCCTGGACGACGCCGCATGCTGCGACGGCACGCTCTGCCTCCATGGGCTGTGCGACACGCCACCCACGACCACGGCGGACGGCACGGGCTCCGACTCCGATGGCTCGAGCTCGGGCTCGGGCGGCTCCACCTCCGACACCGGCTCGACCGGCACCACCGACTCGGGCTCCACCTCCGACGCCAGCTCGAGCTCCGGCTCCACCGACTCGGGCTCGGGCACCGGCACGGGCACCGGCACCGGCACCGGCTCGGGCACGAGCTCGACCTCGGGGGTCTGAGCCCGCCCCATCCTCGTCCTCGCCGGCGGTCAGGTGAACACGCGCTCGTCGAGCGGTGACTCGTCGCCCGACTGCACCGTCTTGGCCCATGCCACCGCCTGCGGCAGCAGGTGGTTGATGTAGAAGTCGAGGCCCGCAATCTTGCGCACCCACAGCGGCCGCTCCTCACCGTGCTGGGCGATGAGCTTCTTGGCCACGCGCGCCTGATCGAGCGCCTCCACGGCCAAGAGCGTGTAGCCGAACGTCTTGAGGAACGGCACCGCCTGCAGGAACGCCACGTCGATCTTGCGGTTGCCCGCGAGCTGGCCCAGGTGCATCGCCGAGGCCCCCAGCTGCCCGATGGCGCGGTTGATGGCCGCCGCCTGCGAGCCAAACCCCTCCTTGCCCGCCTCTTGCAGCTCCCGCTGGGTGTCGGCCATCCACTCCATGAACAGCGCACCGCTGTTGATCCGCATCTTGCGTCCCAGCAGGTCCATCGCCTGGATCCCGTTGGTCCCCTCGTAGATCGACTGGACCTTCGAGTCGCGCACCAGCTGCTCCACCGGATACTCCTTGATGAAGCCGTAGCCGCCGTAGACCTGCACCGCCATCGAGGCCATCTCGAACGAGAGGTCGGTGCAGTGGGCCTTGAGCACGGGGATCAGCAGGTCCATGCGCTGACGCAGCTTCTCGGCCTTCTTGGGCTCGGTCTGCTCGAGCCCGTGCGCGAGGTCCTCGTTGAAGGCCACGCGGTAGACCGCCGCGCGAGTCGTGGCCGCCACCACCTGCAGCGTCATCAGCATGCGGCGCACGTCGGGATGCTCGATGATCGGCACCCGCCTGGCCTCGCCGTCGCGCGTACGCATCAACGCCGTGCCCTGCACGCGCTCGGCCGCGTACTGCACCGAGTACTGATAGGCCGCGTTGGCGGTGGCCACTCCCTGGCCGGCCACGCCGATCCGCGCCTCGTTCATCATGTTGAACATCAGCTCGATGCCCTGGCGCTCCTTGCCCACCAGCCAGCTCTTGCACGGCCTGTCGGCGCCCAGCGCCAGCACGCACGTGGCCGAGCCGTTGATGCCCAGCTTGTGCTCGATGGTGGTGACCTTGGCTCCGTTGCGCGCGCCGAGGTTGCCCTCGGCATCGAACTCGTACTTGGGCACGAGGAACAGCGACAGGCCCTTGGTCCCCTCGGGCGCACCGGGAGTGCGAGCGAGCACGAGGTGGACGATGTTCTCCACCAGGTCGTTGTCGCCGCCGCTGATGAAGACCTTCTCGCCCTCGAGCAGGAAGACCCCGTCCTCGGTCTCCGACGGCGTGGCCTTGCAGCGGTTGTCGCCCACCGACGAGCCCGCGCCCGCCTCGGTCAGGCACATCGTGCCCGACCACTCGCCCGTGAAGAGCTTCTGGGTGACGAGATCTCGG
Organism: Paraliomyxa miuraensis; assembly: GCF_026337845.1. GTDB lineage: Bacteria > Myxococcota_A > Polyangia > Nannocystales > Nannocystaceae > Paraliomyxa > Paraliomyxa miuraensis. Next base: position 385,839 of record NZ_JAOVZF010000161.1, read on the forward strand.
AAGGCATCCGGGGCAAACGCCGCCACCATGCGACCTGCCGCCGCGGTGAGACCCGGGTACATCATGAAGGCGCAGCACGCAGCCGTGAACACCTCGTTGCACACCATGGCCACTGCGCGAGGCATGCCGGAACCGCCTTGATCGACCGGAGCGGAGGACGCGATCCACCCGCCCTCGGCCATGCGATCCCAGGCGTCCTTGTAGCCTTCGGGGGTGGTCACGTTTCCTTCGTCGTCCAGCGAACAACCTTGGCGGTCGCCGATGCGGTCGACGGGATGTAGGACCTCCTCCGCCATCCGCTTGATCTCGCGGAAGGTGGCGGTGTAGGTGTCGCGGTCGAGCTCCGCGAACGCCGGAAGCGCCGAGAGGCGCTCGTGGGCGCGTAGCTGCTCGAAGAAGACGAATTCAACGTCGTCGATGTCGACTCGGAACGGTGTGCTCATGGGGTGCCGGGCGGGAGGATAGCAGGGCGGGGCAGAGGATCACATTGGACATCTCGGAAGATCCGGGTTCGACCTACGGCTCGTCGTTCACACTGGCACTCGGTGGCACCACGTAGGAGTCTTCGGGATACGGGGAAACACCTACACGTTTCCTTCGACATCGAGTTCGCACAGCACTCCTCGAGTCGTACCCACGAACGATTCGAAGCCCGTTCGCGAACGATTGGTTCTATCCCCAGAACCCTCTTTCGTTGTACACAAGAACGTGCGATACGGTTCGGCGGAGAGCATCCAACGGCAATACGACGTAGCTACGACGAGCGCCAAGCGAGATCCTCGTTCTCGCGACGACTGCATGTGCAGCACCAGACTGGACGACACGAGTGAGAGCAGCAACGAGCTACGACGTCGGGTAGAGCTCGATTCCTTCCTCATCGTGGCACGCCAAATGGACGGAGATGATCCAGTACTGGGTTCGAGTAGCGATGCCAGAATGTCGGCAGGAGACCATGGACCGCTCTCGACCATACCCATGGCACGGGAACTGCATCGATCCACGGACTCGCAAGCGCACGAGGTCATCGATAGCGAGGAAGTTGGAGCAATTGGACGCACCGTCCAGGCCTGGGCCAGTTCCTACGGAATGGTCGATCGTGCCGATCGCGAGCACCGACACGTCATCCTCCACGCCTCGCGGCTCGTCACCGCACTCGATCCACCCCTGGATCTTCGAACTCGCGAGGTCCTCGTCAAGGCGGTGACGTGGCTGGTCGTCTCGGAGAGGGCCGACGGCAGCCAGCCCCTCCGGGCGCTGCTCCACGATGCGCGAGGGAGCGGTCCCATCGAGAAGGCCGCGGCCGCCCTCCTCCAGGAGATGAAGGAACTCGATCTGGTCCTCGACGACCAAGCCTGGGAACTCGCATCTCGGCCCAAGACCGATGTCTCGACAGTCGACCGCGCCGCGCACTGGCTCGATGCTCTCTTGTGGGCCACGACGCACGACCAGCCCGTGCCCGCGCTGGACATCGAGCTGCTCCTCCCGCCCGCATGGATTGCAGATGTCAATCCATGTGCCTTCGATGTCGAGGCCGACGTAGAGGCGTGGTTGCGAGCCATTGGGGTGATCAAGAGCGACGAGACCCGACGGGTGTTCCAGGAGCTCACCGTCGCGGAATACGTGGGCTGGCCGTGTCCCCAGGCGACCTACGATCAACTATGGGTCGTCATGGGATTCCTCTCCCTGTGGATCTTCCATGATGACAACCTCGAGGGGGTCGGCGCCGAGTCGCCCGAGTTGCTGGCGCAAGCGATCAGCGGACATCTCGAGCTCGACGACCCCGCACTCTCGAATCGCTACCTCCGCGGATGGGCGGAGCTTGGCTGGCGCCTTGCTCGCGCGATGAGCCCTCGCTGGCTCGAGCGACATCATGACAGCTTCCTCGAGTGGGTCGATGCCGTGGGCCAGGAAGCAGCGGCACTGCACGCCTATCGTCAAGAGGAGCATGTGCCCACGGTCGAGCAGTACTTCGAACTTCGTCGCAAGACGATCGGCACATACCCAACGTCCAACTTCCTGGAGTACTTCCTCGGCCTCGAGCTTCCCGAGGAAGTCCTCCAGTCACCGCGGTTCGCAACCATTCTGGATACGATGACCGACATCGTGTCCATTCACAACGACCTCTTTGGGTTCTCCACCGACACGACGAGGCAGATGCTCAATCTCGTGTTCAGCCGCGTGGCCGAAGGCGCCTCTTGCCACGACGCCTTCTGCGAGCTGGCCGACCTCCACAACGAGAAGATCCGATCGCTTGCCGGTGACCTGGCCGCGCTGGAACAGGAATCCGACGAAGAGATTCGAGACATGATGCAACAATGGACGCGCGGCGTGCAGACGATCGTGTCGGGCTTCGTCCAGTGGCATGCAATGACGCCTCGCTATAGTGATGTGCACCGACTCCCCGACGGCAAGGTCGTGCGGGTCGTCCTGGCCCCCGACCCCATGCTGGACGACTAGCAGCCCGAGGTGGGCCGAGGCACTACGGTGCAGTCTTGCTGTTCTCGAGCTGCTCGCGGAGCCACTTGTGTGCGCTGTCGCTATCGTTGAAGAACGCCGTCGTATTCTTGTCGGCACTGTTCAGAATCGAAATCGCGGTGAGGACCAACTTGGCCAGCGTTCGCTGGGCAAATCCACCCCCTACGACCGCGATGGCCCACGTGGGCAGTCGACGAAGCCGTTCGGCAGTAATTCGACGAGCGTCGGGCGAGGCACCGTCGATGTCGGCCATGATGGCCTCGAACGCGAAGAACGGCTCGTCCTTGACGAACTCCTCGATCCGATCGAGAACTATCGTGATCTCGTCGGCTTCGAGCCTTCCGTGAAACCGCACGCTCACGAAGCCTGGCTCCACGAACTCGAGTTCTGTAGTCTGCGGCTGCCTCATGCGGTCGACGTCTCGCGTCGAACTCTATCACGTCGAAAAATCAAGATCCGCGAGGCAGCTAACTTGCTGAAACCATGACGAAATCGTCGGAAGCGCAGCGAACGCGGGCATCCGACGTCGGCTCCGTGGAAAACCCTTCTCGGACGCGGTCGTGGAGCTTCGATGCGATGACGGCACGGCCGGCACGACCACCAGTCCGAGGCTCCAGTCGTCGTCCATCCGGACACTCCCTTCGCCGCAAAATTCATCGTGTTCCTGCGCGTGAGAGGGGCCGTTCGTTCCTCGGGCTACGAGTCGAGCGCGCATGCTCATCGCGACCGAGATCACCACATTCCTCGAGCGCCGGTGTCTCGCCACCAGCGAGACTCCGGGGAATCGATGCACGTTCGCTCTTGGTCGCCCGGTCCCAACGCCCATCCTCCGCTCCCATGCGCACCTACATCTCAGTGGACCTCGACCAGGTGATCCGCGGCGAGTCCGGTTGCCCCGAGGCCCGCCGCCCGATGACCAGCGAGGCCCACGCGGCCACCGCGGGCGCTTTCGATACGGGCGACGGGATGTAGGACCTCCTCCGCCATCTGCTCGATTTCGCAGAAGATGGCGCCAGCGCATGAGAAACGATCCGCTCGGCGGGAATGCGGCAAGGCTGGCCACCGCATCCGCGCGGTCCCGTTGTAAGGGTTTGACTTATCAGATGAAACCGTACCGTGATATTGCTCGCCCTTCCCCCCAGGAGATACAGTCTGCCCAATCCCAGGCAGAGGATACCGATGGACGATCAGCGCGGCGAATTTCGCTTCACACCACCCAACCGGGGGTGGATCAAGGTCTTCGGGAGGGTCTCCGAGGAGCAGGTTTCCGAGGTCCTACGGGGTGCCGTCGATGCGTCCGTTGGGCTCCCCTACTTCCTGATGGAAGTCGACATATCCGAGATGGAGGGCGCAACTCCCGAGGCGAGGAGGGTCTCCGCCAAGTTCTTCCACCAGATGCCACCCCTGGCGTTTGCGGTGCTCGGCGGCACATTTGCCCAGCGTACGATTGCCAAGCTGGTGCTCAAGGCTTCCGAGATGCTACTGAAGGACAACAAGCAAGTCTCTGCATTCTTCTCGGATCACGAGTCAGCAGACAAGTGGTTGGAGACTCGCGCAAAGCACTTCGAGACCCACGGGCGGTTCAAGTGAGCGTCGTCGTCCGCTCTCACAGGCCGGCTGGCAATTTCATGGGATGTCGGAACTCCACCACGGGATGCTCGGCCTCGAAATACGAAGGGCATGTGAGCTGCCACTTCCAGTATCCTCGCAGGAAGCTCCGAAGATAGTTGGCGTACTTCTGAAGGTCCTGCGAGGAGTCCGTGTCGAGTTCTTCTAGTTGTCTTGCGGCATGCAGGAACGCATGATTCTCCTGCTCCAGCAGGGTGCAGACATCCTCCAAGGCATAGCGCATGGCGTCTCGCTCGTTCATCGCGAGCATGTTTCCCTCGTAGAGGTACAAGACCGTATTGAGAGCACCACTGCGGAGATCGATCACGACCGACGCGATGTCATTGAGCAAGGCGGCGATCGTGCTCAGTCGCCTGAGTGCCTCGACGAAGACCGTCGATTGCCGAGTCTCGTCGGACAACGATGGCGAACCAGGATCTCCCACTTCCGTGAGCAAGATCTGTGCGATCATCCCGCCGTCATCGCAGCGTACTCGGATGACCTCGTCGATCGAGTCGAAGACATCCATCCGCCCTCGCACGCCGATGTTGCGAGAGAAGATATAGCGACGAAGCTCTGATGCTATCGTTTGCATCCAAACCGTCGATGCACCCGCTCGCTGCCAAGCGAGGCGCGCGACGGCAGCGAATCCCTGCTGCTGCAGCGGGATCTCCACCGGAGCAGAGGGCAGCGCATCCGCCTGGAAGAAGGCGGCACCCTCGAGCAACAGTCGCCGACACTCATCATGCGTGAGATTGATCGTGTGCTTGTAGTCGAGCGCACTATTGATCAGCCACCACTCCAGGGACAGTCGGCACAGCGCCTTCGCCTCTTCCACCCCGGCCATGGGCGCGGTGGCGGAGTAGATGTCGACGGTCTTTCGCGAGAGGATGCGCAGTATCTTGCGTTCGGCCAGTGGGGCGTACTCCTCGATCAACGACAGGAACAGCGAGTCGTAGTCCGCCAGAGGATGAGTCGGGGGCGGGGTCGGAGGGCTGGTCTCGAGACCGGCGATGGCTCGCTCGGCGAACGGCCGAAGAGACCAGAGGGTGCTCCCTCCGCTTGCCTGTCTTTTCATCATGTGCATCGACCAACTCTCGGCTCCCTTGATCGGCCTTTCGCCCGCGCAGACCTTGCTTGGGAGTCGTGGATCCAAGCACTTTGCAGCTTCCCCCAACCCCATCGATTCATCGCTCCATGGCAATGGCCGTCGTCGATCGAGCATCACCGCACCCATTGATTGCTCGTCATTCATCGCAGTGATCTCGCGTCGAAATCAGTGAACTCCGAGCATGCTGCTCACTGTTGGTCCTTGCCGCCCTGGACCAGCATCGTCTCATGAAGACGTGGCGCGGGACATTCGAAGAGTCGAGCCGCTCTTCCAGTGCAATCGAGTGTGGAGATGGAACAGCTGGGCTCCCATGATCCACTCTTGCTTGCCTTCCCGCCGATCCTCGGGAACAGGGCTTTCCACAAGCATCGGCGGTTCTCCAATGATCCCCAACTTTTAAATAACGTTGATTCCCCCGACAGGTCAACCCTCACCGTGGATCGTCATCCCGTGACCAGAACCTTGCTAAGCTTTTCCCTTATGACTTTGTGACCGAGACCCACGAGCACACGAGAAATGAGGGACCACGCCATATGGAAGGAGGACACAGGGGGGCTAGTCGCACTGAGAACCACACTGCAAAGGGGACCAGAGCGGATTGGAGGACCGCTGTGACTTGAACACGCACGCGAGTCTGGGCGACGTTCTTGTCGTGAATCGTATGCAATCATGCCACATAGTCCACGAACGCCGTGACCCGCGAAGCCCTCTGCTGGGCCAACGACGACGCTATCCTCCTCGTCCATGCGCACCTACATCTCCGTGGACCTCGAGGGGGTCGCCGGCGTCGTTCGCCGCCACCAGGTGATCCGCGGCGAGTCCGGCTACGCCGAGGCGTGCCGCCTGATGACCGGCGAGGCCAACGCGGCCGCCGCGGGCGCCATCGATGCGGGCGCCACCGAGGTGCTGGTCAACGACTCGCACGGGGACATGTGCAACCTGGTCCTCGAAGACCTCGATCCCCGGGTGCAGGTGCTGTCGGGCAACCTCAAGCGCTTCAGCATGGCCGAGGGCGTGCAGGACGGCCGCTTCGGGATCGCGCTGTTCGTGGGCTACCACGGGGGCATGGGCACGCAGGATGCGATCCTCGATCACACCTATCGCAGCGCGGTGCTGTGGTCGGTTCGCGTCAACGGCCAGACCATGAACGAGGCGGCCCTCAACGCGATGGTCGCGGGCGCAGCCGGAACCCCGGTGGGGCTGGTCACCGGTGACGCATCCACCTGCGAGCAATGCCGATCCCTGCTCCCCGGAATCGAGACGGTGACCGTGAAGTGGGCCGTCAGCCGTCTCGCGGCCCGCTCGCTGCACCCGATGAAGGCCCGTGCGGCCATCCGCGAGGCGGCCGCCAGGGTGGTGGCCTCGGCCGATCGCTTCCAGCCGTTCCGCCCCGAGCCTCCCTACGTCCTCGAGCTCGACACGATCGACACCGCGATGGCCGACGCAGCGGCGATCATGCCGGGCGTGGAACGTCCGGCTGCTCGCACGCTCCGATACGTGGCCGACGACGTGAGCACTCTGTTTCGCGCCTTGCTGGCCATGCTGCGCCTGGGCGGCACGGCGAGCTGATCCCGAGCCCGCAGGGCGGGCTCGCCTCGCTGCTGCCCCGCTCTGATACCCTCGGCACGCGTGCACTACTGGCAGTCCAACATCCCCGCGTCCGCGCTGCTGGTCGACCTCGCAGCCCTGGCGGGGCTGTTGGCGGTGGCGATGGTGCTGGTGCGGGTGATCCCGGTGCTGCGCCGGTTGTCGATCCCGGCGGCGATCCTGGCGGGCCTGCTCGGCCTGGCCCTCGGACCCAGCGGCGCGGGCCTGGTGCCCATCGAGCAAGATGCGCTGGAGCTGCTGGTCTACCACGCGTTCGCGCTGATGTTCATCGCGGTGGGCCTACAGTCGGCGCCCCGCCAGCGGCGGCCGGGAGCGGCACGCTCGTTCGCGGTGGGCAATGCAACCGTTGGAGTCGCCCAGGCGATCCTCGGCTTGCTGTTCGTGGCGGCCTGGCTCGCGCTCGAGCCGCTGCACCCGGGCTTCGGGCTGATGATCACGCTGGGCTTCCAGCAGGGCCCCGGCCAGGCGCTGTCGCTGGGCGGAGCATGGGAGAGCGCGGGCATGCTGCACGGGGGGCAGATCGGCCTCATCTTTGCCACGCTGGGCTTCCTCTACTGCTTCGTGCTCGGCGTACCCATGGTGTGGATCGCACGGCGGCGCGGCTGGCTGACCCGCGAGGAGACGGCCGGGCTCGCCGCCCCGAGCGAGCCGATGACCGAACGCCCGGCCGATCCCGAGGCCCATGCGACCCAGGAACCGCTGTCGACGCAGCTGGTGATCATGGGCTGCATCTACTTCGCGGTGTTCGGGATCATCACGGGCCTGGTCGCCCTGCTGCCCCCCGGCAGCAAGCTGGGCGACACGCTGTGGGGCATGCACTTCATCCTGGGCTCGCTGCTGGCCATCGGACTGCGCCGCGGTGCGCAGCGCATGGGCCATGACGCGCCGTTCCACGATGGCATGCTGGCGCGCATCTCGGTGGTCACGGTCGAGCTGACCACGGCGGGGGCAATTGCGGCCGTCCGACTCGAGGTGCTGGGCGCATGGCTGGTGCCCATCTTGCTGATGACGCTGCTGGCCGGGGTGCTCACCCTCGCGGGAACCCTGTGGCTGTCGCGGCGAGCGTTCCCCGAGGCTCCGTTCTCGCACGGGTTGGTGCTGTTCGGCGCGGGCACGGGCACGATCTCCACGGGGCTGGCCCTGCTCCGTACGATTGATCCCGAGCTGCGCGGCCCGGTGGCTCGCAACGCCGTGATCGGCGCGACGGCCTCGATCCCGTTCAACGCCCCGCTGTTCATGGTGGTCATCCCGCTGGTCGCGGTGCCACAGTGGGGTCACGGACCGGTCGCGGCCCTGGGCATCCCGCTGGCCGCCCTCGGGGTGTACCTGGCCGCGCTGGTGGTCTCGTGGCGGGTGTTCACGCCGCTGCGGCTACTCCGCCCGCTGCGCTCGCCGTGGCCCCCCGATCCCCCCGAAGGCGCGGACTCCCGCCCCGCGAACGACGGCCTTGCCTCGAGCGAGGCCGTTGCCTACATACCCAGCCAAGGGGACGCCTAGCCCGCGGCAGCGGCTCGTCCCGAGGAGATCAAGCCGATGAATCCCCTGCAGCAGCTGGCCGAGCAGGGCCAGTCGATCTGGCTCGACTACATCCGACGGGGCATGACCCGCAGCGGCGAGCTGAAACGGCTCATCGAGGAGGATGGCCTGCGCGGCATGACCTCCAACCCGGCGATCTTCCAGAAGTCGATCACGGGCAGCGACGACTACGACGACGTGATGGGCGAGCTCATCGCCAACCCCGAGCTCGACGCCAAGCAGATCTTCGAGCGCCTGGCGGTGGTCGACATCCGCGAGGCGGCCGATGCCCTGCGCTCGGTCTACGAGGCCACCGACGGGGTCGACGGCTACGTGAGCCTCGAGGTCTCGCCGAGCCTGGCGTTCGATGCCGACGGCACGATCGAGGAGGCCAGGCGGCTGTGGGAGGCGGTCGGGCGCGACAACCTGATGATCAAGGTCCCGGGCACACCGCAGGGGCTGCGGGCGATCGAGCAGCTCATCGGCGAGGGCATCAACGTCAACGTGACCTTGATCTTCTCGCGGCACGCCTACCGCGACATCGCCCACGCGTATCTGGCGGGGCTCGAGCGTCGGGCTGCGGCCGGGGGCGAGCTGCGGCGGGTGGCCAGCGTGGCGAGCTTCTTCGTCAGCCGCATCGACACGGAGATCGACGCCCGGCTCGATGCCCTGCGCGGGACCGGACCCGACGCGGAAGCCCTCGCCGCGCTGCGGGGCCAGGCCGCGGTGGCCAACGCCAAGCTCGCGTATGCGATCTACCAGGAGCTCACGGCCAGCGCGCGCTGGCAGGCGCTGGCGGCCAGGGGCGCGCGCCCGCAGCGATTGCTGTGGGCCAGCACGGGCACCAAGGACCCGGCCTACAGCGACGTGAAGTACATCGACGAGCTGTGCGGGCCCGACACGGTCAACACGGCGCCGCCGCAGACGGTCGAGGCGTTTCGCGATCACGGGCGTGCCGAGCCGGCGCTGCTGCGCGGGATCGAGGAGGCGCCGGGGGTGATCGACCGGCTCGCAGGGCTGGGCATCGACCTCGACGAGGTCACCGCGCTGCTGCTCGAGCGCGGGGTGGTGCTGTTCGAGGACGCCATGGACGCGCTGCTGGCCACCATCGCCGACATGCAGCGGCGCCAGCGAGGGCCACGGCTCGATCGCACGGGCAGCTCGCTGCCCCAGGCGCTGCAGGACGCGCTGACCCAGGCCATGCGCGAGTGGGACGCGGCCGGCAACACGGCCAAGCTGTGGGCCAAGGATCCCTCGCTGTGGACCCGTCGAGGCGAGGAGCAGTGGCTGGCTTGGCTCGACGAGGTCGACCGCCAGCGCGAGCACCAGGAGCGGCTGGCCGGGCTTCAGGCGCTGCTCGAGAGCCGGGGGCTCACCCACGTGCTGCTGCTGGGCATGGGTGGCTCGAGCCTGGGGCCCGACGTGCTCGCCCGCACCTTCGGGGCGCACGTGCCCAAGGGCTCGCTCGTGCTGGGGATCGTCGATTCCACCGATCCCACGCAGATCGCCGCGATCGAGGCCTCGGTGCCGCTGTCGTCGACGCTGTTCATCGTGTCGAGCAAGTCGGGCAGCACGCTCGAGCCCAAGGTGCTGCTGTCGTACTTCCTCGAGCGCATGGAGCAGGTGGTGGGGGCCGACCGGGCCGGCGGCCACTTCATCGCCATCACCGACCCCGGCTCGCAGCTCGAGGCGTTCGCCAAGGAGCACCGATTCCTGCGCGTGTTCTCGGGGGTGCCCCAGATCGGCGGGCGCTTCTCGGTGTTCTCGAGCTTCGGCATGGTGCCCGCCGCCGTGATGGGCATGGACACCACCGGCTTCCTCGACGAGGCGGCGCTGATGGTCGACGCCTGCCGCAACGACGTGGCCGCCGACAACCCCGGCGTACAGCTGGGCTTGATGATGGGCCTGGCTGCCAAGGCGGGTCGCGACAAGCTCACCCTGGTGGCCTCGCCTCGAATCGCTCCGTTTGGCGCGTGGCTCGAGCAGCTGGTGGCGGAGTCGACGGGCAAGCAAGGCAAGGCGATCATTCCGCTCGAGGGCGAGCTGCTGCTGCCGCCCGAGCGCTACGGCGACGACCGTCTGTTCGTACATCTACGGCTGCGCTCGACCCCGCATGCCGCCCAGGATCGAGCGATGGCCGCGATCGAGGCCGCCGGCCACGCGGTGGTGCACATCGAGCTCGACGACGTGCACGCGCTGTCGCAGGAGATGTTCCGCTGGGAGGTGGCCACCGCGGTGGCGGGCGCGGTGCTCGGGATCAACCCGTTCGATCAGCCCGACGTGGAATCGGCCAAGGTCGAAACGCGAGCCATGATGGAGGCGTTCGAGCGCGATGGGGCGCTCCCGGCCGAGACGCCGATCCATCGGGAGGCCGGCCTGAGTCTGTTCACCGACGAGGCCAACGCCACGGCCCTGCGAGGGGCCGCGGGCGAGGGTGCGGGCCTGGTCGCCCTCTTGCGGGCGCACCTGGGGCGGATCCGAGCGGGGGACTACTTCGCGCTCCTGGCCTACGTGCCCATGCTCGAGCCTCACGAGCGCGCGCTCGGGCGCGTCCGCACCCGGGTGCTGGAGCGCACCGGGAATGCCACGTGCCTGGGCTTCGGGCCGCGCTTCCTGCACAGCACGGGGCAGGCCTACAAGGGCGGGCCAAACTCCGGCGTATTCTTGCAGATCACCTGCGATGACGCGCAGGATCTACCGGTGCCCGGACAACGCTACAGCTTTGGGATCGTCAAGGCCGCCCAGGCCCGCGGCGACTTCGAGGTCCTGGTCGGTCGTGAGCGCCGCGCCCTGAGGATCCACCTCGGAGCCGACGTGGGGGCGGGCCTGGCGGCTCTGGACACGGCAATCTCCCAGGCATCGAGTGAGGAGGACACCGGAGCATGAAGATCCTCTCCGGGGACATCGGCGGTACCAACTCTCGTCTGGCCCTCTGCGACGTGGAGGGCAACACCGTTCGCCGCGACATCCAAGCCATCTACGACAGCCGGCGCTACGAGAGCCTGGCGGACATCGCCCGCGCCTTCATCACCGAGCACAAGGTGGAGGTGGAGACGGCCTGCTTCGGCGTGCCCGGCCCCGTGCACGGGCGGCAGGCCAGGGTCACGAACCTGCCGTGGCGGGTCGATGCCGACGAGCTCGAGCGCAACCTGGCCATCGACTCGGTCTACTTGCTCAACGATCTCGAGGCCAACGCCCACGGCCTGGCCACCCTGACCGAGGCCGACTTTCGCGAGCTGCGACCCGGGGAGCCGGGCGCCGTGGGCAACGCCGGCCTGCTGTCTGCGGGCACGGGCCTGGGGGAGGCCGGGCTGTTCTGGGATGGCCGTCACCATCGGCCCTTTGCGTGCGAGGGGGGCCACACCGACTTCGCCCCCGGGGACGACGACGAGATCGAGCTGCTGCGGTTCCTGCGCGCCCGCGTGGGCGGCCACGTGAGCTGGGAGCGCGTGGTCTCGGGCCCAGGCATGGTCACGCTCTACGAGTTCCTCAAGCAGCGCGACCCCGGTGCAGAGTCCAAGGAGGTCGCCGAGGCCCTGGCGAACGGCGATCCAGCGGAGGAGATCACCAAGGCGGCCCTCCGGGGAGGCGACTCGCTGAGCGAGCGTACCGTGCAGTGGTTCTTGGCGCTCTACGGAGCCGAGGCGGGCAACGTGGCGCTCAAGTTCTTTGCGGTCGGAGGCGTGTACCTCGGCGGGGGGATCGCCCCCAAGCTCGCGTCGCTGCTGCCGCAGTCGCGCTTCATCGAGCGCTTTGGGGGCAAGGGACGCATGGGCGCCCTGCTCGATCGCATCGGCCTGAGCATCGTGATGAACGACAAGGCCGCGCTGCAAGGTGCGGCTTCGTACGCGGCTCGCCGCTCTCGCGGCGAGCCCGTGTGAACCCGGAGGCGGGCGCTGCCCGCCGACAAGGCCCCGCGGCGTCGTCAGGCGACGCAGCCTCCATGAAGAAAGCCCTTGTCTTGCGCCCCGGGATCGGGCCGGGCACGAGACAAGGGCCGTGGGAGCCTAGGGCTGCCGATGCCCAGCATGACGGGTTCCCGGACCAAAGGGGGACAGAAAGGACGTGCGCGCCGGTGAGGACACACGGACCTTTTGGGCCAAACGCGTGCTACACGCATGCTGAGCCGGACCCTGTGCACGGCTCCTCCCATCCTCGGACGGGCAGATCCAAAAGTGCTCCGTTGCGCACGTACGCGCAGGTCTTCCCACGTTTGGGCATTCTGCTTGACGAGTAGGTCGCGCCCTCGGCAGCTTTCTTGCCAATGGGCTCGCTGCACGACGCCTACGAGCTCGGCGGCGTGGCGGGGCATGGCCGAACGTCGCTGGTGAGGCTGGGGGTCCGCCGAGGCGACTGCTCTCCGGTGGCGCTCAAGCAGCTGAGGATCGAGCACGCTCCCGACCCGGACAAGCGCGCGCGCTTCGTGGAGCAGGCCCGGCGCGCCTGCATGCTCCAGCACGAGGGCATCGAGCAGGTGCTCGACGTGGTCGACGGCCCCGACGGTCCGATCGCCGTGACGGAGTGGATCGACGGGCGCTCGCTCCACCGCCTGGCGCTGGCTCGTCGCCGGCGAGACGAGCCCTGGCCGGCGCTCGAGGTGGCCCTGGTCGCGCGGTCCTTGCTGGAGGCCCTGCGCCACGCCCATCACCAGCGCACCGCGTTCGACGCCCAGGGGATGCTGCACGGTGGGCTGTGGCCCGGCAACGTGCTCGTCGACGTCGAGGGCAACATCAAGCTCGTCGACTTCGGCATGGCCTCGGTGTGGCAGGAGGCTCGCGAGCCGTGGCAGGACCTCGACGCGCTGCGCTACCTCTCGGCCGACCACGTACGCCACGGCGCGACGGCGGCGTCCGACCTCTACGCCGTGGGTGCCATCGTGCACGAGTTGCTGTCGGGCCAACGGTTCCGCGACGAGTACGAGACCGAGGCCGACATGCGCACGGCCATCGATCGCGCCGACCCCCCGGGCAAGCCACGCGAAGACGTGCCCATCCAGCTCGAGCGCCTGCGACGCCGCTTGCTCGAGAGGGTCCCCAACCCGCGGCTGACCCTCGAGCACATGCTCGACCTGTGCGCGGCGATCCCGCAGGGTGACGCCCGCGAGGACCTCGCGAGCCTGGTCAAGGATACGCTGCGAAACGACAGCACCTCGCCCGATCCCGAGCCCACGCCACCGCGGGGGATCCCGATCTCGGTCGCCGCCGAAGAGGCCGATCGCGAGCCGCCCCGCACGTTCGAGGGGGTCGCCACCGCACGCCAGCGGCCCTCGGCGGCGGTCCACTTTGCCGCGGGCATCAACCTCGAGCAGGTACCGCTGGGTCAGTCGCCTCGACCGCCACGAAGGCGCGACACCCAGTCGGTTCCGGTCCCCGTCGACCACGAGCAGACGGCTCCTCGTGCGCCGCGGTTCTTGCAGCAGACCACGCCTCCGGTGAGCGAGGAGACGCTGGCCGCCGAGCGGCTGCGCTCCGGGAGCGGCGAGCTCGAGCTGGATGACGAGCCCGCAGACGCCGAAGTCGACGAGCCCGACGGGTACGACGAGCCCGACGAAGACGACGGCGCATCCGACGAGGATGACGATGGCGCTCCCCGGGCCACAGCCGATGCCGACACCGCTCCGATCGTGTTTGGCGACGCCGCGGTCCCCGAGCCGATCCCCGAGGACGACGACGCTCCCGATCTGCTGACCGAGCCCGACGTCACCTCCGAGGTCACCCGCATCGCGCGGCTGCCGGAGGACGACTCGATTCCTTCGCCAGCGGTCGACCTGGCCTCGGTCACCGAGCGGGTGCGGCCGCGTCATCGCGGTCCCCGAGCGTGGCTGCGCGGCCCACTGGGCTGGGCCTTGCTGGGCGCGGCTGCGGTGGGCCTTGGGGTTCCGTTGTTGTCCCGCTGCCACGCCGAGCCCACCGAGGCCCGCCTTCCGGTCCCGGCACGAACCCACTGAGCGTGGCGGGGCCCTCGAGCCTCTCAGCCAGCTTCGGCCTCTTGCCCCTCTTCGGGCTCGCGAAAGCCCATCTTGACGAGCTCGGCGTAGGCCCCGTCCCGGGCGATCAGCTCCTCGTGCGTCCCCTGCTCGGCGACCTTGCCGTCGTGCAGCACGAGGATCCGATCCGCCTTGCGCACGGTGCTGAGGCGGTGCGCAATGACCAGGACGCTGCGGCCCCGCAGGAGCTGCTCGATCGCCGCCTGGACCTTCTGCTCGGTGAGGCTGTCGACGTTGGCCGTGGCCTCGTCGAGGATGAGCATCGTGGGCTGACGCGCGGCGACGCGGGCAAACGCGAGCAGCTGGGCCTCGCCCGCCGAGAGGTTGCCGCCACGCTCGCCCACCGAGAGCTCGAGCCCACCACGGGCGCGCACGATCTCCTCGGCCTGTACCACCTGCAGCGCCCGGTGCAGGCGCTCGGGCTCGTTGCGCAGCGGGACCTCGCCCAGCGAGACGTTGAACGCGACGTCGTCGTTGAACAGGAACACGTCCTGCTGGACCATCAGCAGGTGGCGTCGTAGCTGATCGGGCGGCACGTCGTGGAGCTCGACCCCACCGCCCCGGTCGGCGTCGTCGAGGCGGATCGACCCGCGATAGCCGTCGTAGAAGCGGGTGAGCACCCGGCCCAGGCTGGACTTGCCCGAGCCCGTACGGCCTACCACCGCGACCACCTCGCCGGGCGCCACGTCGAAGGAGATCCCCCGCAGCACGTCGGGGCCCTCGTCCTTGTAGCGGAACTCGAGGTCGCGCACGCGGAGGCCACCGCGCCAGCTCTCGAGGGGATCGGCGGCCCCGGGCTCGGCGCGGGCCTCGGTGGGCTCGTCGAGCAGGCCGTAGATCCGCTCGAGCGACGCGGCCGCGCGCTGGATGGTGGCGAGCTTGCCGGAGAACTCCTTGATGGGGCCGAACACCCGCTGCAGGTAGTCGACGAACGCGAACAACAGGCCCAGCGAGATCGCTCCGTCTTCCACGGCCACCTCGGGCGCGGCGAAGTAGAGCAGCAGCGCGATCGAGAACGCCGCGATCCCGTCCATGAGCGAGTAGAGCAGCGCATCGAGCCAGTTGGCCCACTTGGTGGCCTCGAGGTAGCGCGTACCCAGGCGCGCGTACTCGTCGCGGGCGCTCTGCTCGCGACGGAACAGCTGCACCACCGTGACGCCCGAGAGCTGCTCGGCGAGAAAGCCCGTCTGCCGCGACTGAGCCTTGCGCACCTCGAGCTGAAGGCGTCGCAGGCTGGCCCCCACGTAGCGCACCAGCAGGAACAACACGGGGGTCACGGTGAGGGTGATGATCGTGAGCTTGGGGCTCAGCACGAACATCGCGACCAGGATCGAGCCGATGATCACGACGTCGGTGAGGATCGTGAACACGCCGAAGGACATCGTCTCGGACAGCGCCTCCACGTCGGACGTGGTGCGCGTGAGCAGGCTTCCCATGGCGTTGCGATCGAAGAAGCGGGCGGGCAGGCGCAGCACGTGGGCGAACACCGCCCGCCGCACGTCGTAGATGGTGGCGTGCCCCGCTCGCTGTAGCGCATAGACCTGCACGGCCGAGCACAAGAACTCGGCGATCACGGCGCCGAGGAACGCCATGGCCACCAGCCGCAGGCCGAGCATGTCGGCCTCGGGGATGCTCGTGTCGACGGCATGCTTGACCAGCAGCGGCCGCAGGGTCGACATGCCCGCCACCACCGGGATGAGCAGCAGGCCGCCGAGCAGCCAGCGCCGATGCGGCCGGGCGAAGCTCCAGAACCGACGCAGCAGCGCCACGGAGCTGACGGGCTGGGCCTTGGACGCATCGCCGGGTGCGTCACTCATCGCTGGCCTCCTGCCCCTGGTGGTGGTGCGTCTGGGCGTAGAGGCCCCCGCGCGCGACGAGCTCGGCATGGGTGCCCCGCTCGAGCACGCGGCCCTGCTCGAGCACGAGGATCTCGTCGGCGTGCTCGAGCACGCTGGTGCGATGCGAGACGATCACGGTGGTGGGTGGGCGCTCGCCGAGCGTGCCGCCTCGCAGGTTGCGGATGGCCTGCACCAGCCGGACCTCGGTGCCCTGATCGACGGCCGAGAGCACGTCGTCGAGCAGCAGCACGGGCCGGGCGCGGTAGAGCGCTCGCGCCAGCGAGGCGCGCTGCCGCTGACCACCGGAGAGCATCACCCCACGCTCGCCCACCACCGTGGCCAGGCCCTGGGGGAGCTGTCGCACGTCTTCCTCGAGGCAGGCGGCGGCCAGGACCTCGCGCAAGCGCGGGTCGTCTCCCGTCTCGTCGCGAGCCTGGTCGCGGGCCTCGACCGCGTCGGCCCTGGCCTCGCGGCCTCGATCCGACTCGACGTCGGGCTCGCGCTCGCGCTCGGCCCACGGGTTGGCCTCGGCCAGCCGGATGTTCTCCCGCAGCGTGGTCGAGAACAGGAACGGTGACTGTGGCACCACCGCCATCGCCGCGCGCAGCGAAGCCAGGTCCAGCCCGGCCGAGTCATGGCCGTCGAAGCGCACCGTCCCCGCGGGCGGGGTGTGGACGCGTGCGAGCAGGTTGACGAGGGTCGTCTTGCCCGAGCCGGTCTTGCCGAAGATCCCCAGCGTGTGGCCGGGCTCGATCGTGGCCGAGATCCCGTGCAGCGCGGGCTCGTCGTCGTCGGGGTAGGTGAACGAGAGCTCGCGTAGCTCGACGCGGGGCGGATCGACCAGCTCGACCCGCTCCTCGACGTCGGGGAGCCCGGGGGGCTCGAGCAGCACGTCCTCGACCCGACGCAGGGAGACCACGCCGCGCGACACGGCCGCGAGCACCCACGCCAGCGCCATGAGGATTCCGACCAGCGACAGCAGCAAGCTGGTGAAGGTGGCCAGGCTGCCCACGGGCAGCTCGCCCTCGATCACCTGCTGGCCACCCACCCACAGCACGATGGCCGCGGCCACCATGCCGGCGACGCCGAGCACCGGCATCCCGAACGCGCGCACCGAGGTGGCGCGTAGCTGGAGGCGCAGGTACTCGTGGTTGCGCTCCTCGAAGCGCTCGAGCGCGGCCGCCTCGACCGCATGCGCCCTCACCGTGCCGATGCCCGTGTAGGTCTCGAGCACCCGGTCCGACAGCCTTGCCAGCAGCTGCATGGACTCGCGGATGATCTCGAAGAAGCGCTTGATGGTCCACCGCATGTAGAAGCCACCCAGCGCCACGGGTACGAAGCACCACAGGGTGAGCGTGGGATCGGTGGTCCACATCTGGTAGAGGTGCAGCGGGATCGCGACCGCCACGTTGCAGACCTGCAAGCCGGCGAAGCCCACCAGCAATCGGACGGCGGTGGTGTCGTTGCTGGCGATGCTCGCCAGCTCGCCGACCTTGTGCTTCATGTAGAACGGCCGCTGCATCGACAGCAGGTGGCCGAAGACGTCGATGCCCAGGCGGTACTCGATGTCGCGCCCCGGATTGAAGAACAGCACCCGCGACAAGGTGCGTACCAGGATGACCACCAGGCCCAGCACCACCAGCTCCACCGCGAGTCCCTGGCTCTCGCGGAGGCCCTGCGGGCCGCCGGCCTCGAGCACGTTGAGGGTCTCGCCGATGATGGCGGGGATGCGCACCACCACCCAGTTGGTGGCGAACAGCATCACGCCGCCCAGCAGGTACTGGGGGATGTTCTGCCGCGCGTAGCGGTACAGGAAGCGAAAGACGCTCTTCACGACACCTGCGCGGCGTGGTTCGGACGAACGGGCGGAGCCGACTACTGAAGCACCGGACGCCGCCCGGTCACCGGGACGGAGCCGACGGGGCCGAGGTTACCCGGGTCAATCGCCCTCGGGCTCGTCGCCCTCGACGACCTTGAGGCTCTCGTCCTTCTCGATCGCCGTGAGCTCCTCGTCGATCCCGTCGAGCTCCTTGCGCAGGTCGGCGATCGCAGTAGTGAAGCTCTCCTCGGCGGAGATCTCCGGGCCGAGGTCGCCGCTCAGCAGCTCGAAGTTGCGCATCGCGCCCACCAGCTTGGCCTGGATGTCGATCTGGGCGCCACCACCCTCCAGCAGCTTCTTGAAGCTCTCGTCGGCGGCCTTGGTCTCCTCCTTGAACTTCTCGGAGAACTTCTCGAACGCCTTGGCGGCGTCCTTGGCCTTGGCCCACTTGGGTGCTTCCTTCTCGACCTTGTCGACCATGCCGCGCACGCTCTTGAGCAGGTCGCGGTGCTCGGCGAGGTGAGCCTTCACGTACTCCCGCTCGCCCTTCTTCATGACCGCGATGTTCTCCTCGGCCAGCTCGTCCTTGTCCTTGAAGCCGGCCTTGCGACGCGCTTCCTCGAGCTCCTCGGGGGTCATGTCGGTCTTGGTCGACTGCTTGAGGTCGGAGAGGCTCTTGGTGGGGGGGGGCGTCTCGATCTTGGGTGTTCCCGAGTCGCAGGCACTAAGCCCGAGCACGAGCCCAAGGAACACCATGGCGCTGGCAGAGTCACTCGATCGCATCGTGGGGTCTCCTGGATCGGGGGGATCGGTGCCCGACCCTACCCCGAAACGGGAGCGTGGCCCAGCCATCCGCCCCGATCGGGCCCCGGAGACCGGTCGAACGGCCGTTTCCCGCGGCCCAGGCGATCGCCCAAGCGATCGGTGGCCGGGTCATACTGGCCGCGTCATGACCGTCAGCGTCTTCCAGCGGATGAGCGAGCACTACGGGCAACCACCGGAGCAGGCCAAGTTCTACTGGTCGGGGGGCCCGGTGGAGGTGGCCCGTCGCACCTGGTTCGTGTCGTTCTTCAGCGGCGTCACCGGGTTCGAGACCGACGAGGGTCTGGTGCTCGTGGACTCGGGTCTGTCGCGGCTGGCCCCCGCCCTCGACCACATGCTGCGCCGCCGCACCACTGCGCCCGTCCACACGGCGATCTTCACCCAGGGGCACGTCGACCATGCGTTCGGGCTGTCGGCGTTCCTGCGCGAGGGGCAGGCCCCGCCGCGGGTGGTGGCCCACCGAGCCATGCCGGCTCGATTCGAACGCTACGCCCGGACGGCGCGCCACAACCAGGCGATCAATGCCCGGCAGTTCGGCGGCACGGTGGACATGGCCGACGATCAGATCGAGACCTTCCACGCGCCGACGCCCGGACCCGACACCCTCTACGACGAGCGTCACGAGCTCGAGGTGGGCGGGGTCCGCTTCGAGGTCCACCACTGCCGCGGCGAGACCGACGATCACAGCTTCGTGTGGTGTCCCGATCGCGGAGTGCTGTGCCCCGGCGATCTGTTCATATGGGCCGTGCCCAACGCCGGCAACCCTCAGAAGGTACAGCGCTACCCGTGGGACTGGGCGGTCGGGCTGCGCAAGATGGCCGCGCTGGGAGCCGAGAGCCTGTGCCCCGGACACGGGGGCCCGGTGGTGGGCGACGCCAACAAGATCCGCATGATGCTCGAGGACACGGCGGAGCTGCTCGAGACGATCGTCGAGCGCACCCTCGATGCGCTCGACGAGGGCTCGCCCCCGCACGTGGACATCGTGCATCGCGTGCGGCTGCCCGTGCGCGACGCCCCCTGGCTGCAGCCGGTCTACGACGAGGCGGAGTTCATCGTGCGCAACGTGATCCGCTACTACGGTGGCTGGTGGAGCGGGCGGCCGTGCGAGCTCAAGCCCGCGCCACGCAGTCGGGTGGCCGACGAGGTCGCCGCCCTGGCCGGGGGCCCTCGCAAGCTCTTGGCGCGCGCCGAGGCGCTGGTGGCCGAGGGAGACCTTCGCACGGCGTGCCACCTCGCCGACTATGCGCTCGAGGCCGCGCCCGACGATGCCGAGCTCGCGCATCGGGTCGCGGCGATCTACGAGCGCCGGGCCAAGGGGGAGACCAGCCTGATGGCGATCAACCTGTTCAGCTCGGCGGCCGCGTACGCGCGCGAGGGTCGGGCGTTTCGGTAGGACCCATGGGCTCGTGACGCCGCGCGAGCACGCGCGCGCGTGCGTGCTCGCGCGTGCTCGGGTCTCGATCGATCGATCGACACGAGCGAGGTCGCGCTGCGGCACACCTCACGTACGATCGTCCTTGCCGTCCACCGGTAGAGGCGCTATCCCACTCGACCCGGACGCTGCATCGCGGTCGATCGTCGATCGCGCTGCGCAGGGCCGGCCAACATCGAGCTTCGCTCCTTTCTGCGCGCTGCCGCGCCGGAGGGCCTCCCCATGCGCCTTTCTGCCCTTGCTCCCTTCGCCCTGTGTCTGCCCCTCTGCACCATTCTCGGCTGCGAGCTCGATCCCGACGGCCCGGCGCCCGACGAGCGCGAGGACGTGATCGACGAGCTGCCGGCCCAACCACTGCCGCTGCCGGACTCGCCCACCGCCTACGGCATGCTGCGCGTGGCCAACGAGCTCGACTTCGCGGCGCTCGATCGCGAGGTTGGGCTCGACCGCCAGGCGGCCGAGAGCATCATCGCGCACCGCGTGGGTCCCGATGGCTACCTCGGCACGGCCGACGATCGCTTCGTGAGCGATCTGGGCGAGCTCGACGGGCTCTACTGGCTGGGCGAGGAGAACCTGTGGCGGCTGCAGGCCTACGCGCTGCTCGAGGGCTATGCGCCCGACGCCATGCCGCAGGCGTGTGATCCGGCGCTCGACGAGGTGCTCGTGGCGTGCAGGCGCCTGGCCACCGAGCTCGCCGGCTCGGGCAACACCATCACCGTCGATCCGATTGCAGCATGCCTCGACGGTGGCGAGCCCGACGGGCCCGCAACGGAGCTGTTCGCCGGAGCGGGGCTGCCTCGCTACCTCGAGCCCGCGCTCGGGTACTTCGCGATGCTGTGCGGGGACGGAGCCGAGACCTCGGTCTGTGCACTGGGCGTGGCGGGGCTGGCCGACCTGGCGATGAGCGAGTGCGTGAAGCCGTAAAGGCTAGTGACGACTCGGCAGGCGCGCGAGCATTGCATCGCGCAGCTCCAGGAGCTCGAGCGGTGCGCGCTGGACCTCGAGCTGCTCGCGCGCCACCGCCTTGGCAATATCGTGACGGGGAAGCGGCGATCGTGCTGCCAGATCCCAGCCAACGGCGTCGGGGCCGAGTGCTTCTGCGGTACGATGCTCGCACGATGAAGCGATGCACCCGGAACGCACGAACGGACACGCAGCCTCGGACCGTGCTCGCGTGGGTCGTGCTCGCGCTCGCGGGGTGCCACCACGATGCGCCGCCCGCCAGCGGTCACGACGCCAGCGACTCGGGCTCGACGGGCGACCCCATCGCCACCACCGATGACACCTCGACCGGCGTCGCCGACTCCAGCACCGGCGATGCCGAGGAGCCGTGGTCGTGGCCGCCGGAGGTGCTCGCCTCGTGGGTCGATCCCCGCATCGGCACCGGCGGCACCGGCTATGGCGTGGGCACCACCAACCCCGGGCCCTCGGTGCCGTTCGGCATGGTCAAGCTCGGCCCCGACACGGGGCTGGGGCCCGTGCAGCTCTCGTTCACCAACTGCACCGGCTATAGCTACGGCGATACGCACGTGTGGGGCTTCTCCCACTCGCGCCTCAATGGCATGGGCGTGCCGGACTACGGTGCGGTGCTGGTGACCCCCACCATCGGCATGGCGCCGGGCAAGGCGCTGCCGGGAGGGGCGCGCTCGTCGTTCTCACACGACACCGAGGACGTGGCGGTGGGGTACTACGCGGTCGACCTGGCCGACCCCGGGATCCGAGCCGAGCTCACGGGCGGGATGTGGGGCGGGCATCATCGCTACACCTGGAACGAGGCCACCGACGAGGCCACGGTCGTCATCGACCTCGGCTACAACCCCGCCGGGGCCAGCTCGACCGCGGGACGCGTGGAGATCGATCCCGAGAGCGGCCGGGTGCGCGGCTTCATGACCGTGGACGGCAGCTACTCGTCGCGCTTCGGCGGGCTGCGAACCTACTTCGAGATCCGCCCCAGCGAGCCCATCGTGGGCTTCGGGGTGTGGGACGAGGGCCGGACGCTGCACGAAGGCGTGTCGCTGCAGAGCGGCAGCACCATCGGGGCCTGGCTGCGCTTCTCACCGCCGCCCGAGGCACCCACGGTGGAGCTGCGGGTGGGGCTCTCCTACCTCTCGATGGAGCAGGCTGCGGCCAACCTCGAGGCCTCGCTGTCGGGTTCGTTCGAGCAGACCCGCGACGCGGCCGTGGCGGCCTGGGAGACGGAGCTGTCGCGTGTTCGCGTGGCGGGAGGCACCGACGACGAGCGCACGATGCTCTACACCGCGCTCTACCACGCCTGGCTCGCGCCCACGCAGCTGACGGAGGCCAACGGTCGCTACCGGGGCTTCGACGGCGGGATCCACGACGCGGGCAACGACGTGTACTACAGCGACTTCTCGCTGTGGGACACCTATCGCAGCCTGCATCCGCTGCTCAGCTTCGTGCAGCGCGATCGCCATGGCGACATGATGCAGTCGCTGGTACGGATGTACGAGCAGGGCGGCGACCTGCCCAAGTGGCCGCTGGGCACCGGCTACACCGGCGGGATGGTGGGCACCAGCGCCGACATCGTACTGGCCGAGGCGATGCTCAAGGGGATCGACTTCGATCACGAGCGCGCCTACGAGGGCGCGCGGCTGCACGCCACCGAGCCCCGTCCCAACGCCGGGCGCGCCGGCATCGAGGGCTACCTCGCGCGGGGCTACGTGGCGGTGGAGGAAGCAGGATCGTCGGTCTCGCGGACCCTCGAGTTCGCCTGGGCCGATGCGGCGCTGGCCCGGATGGCCGAGCGCCTCGGCCGGGCGGACGACCAGGCCATGTTCGAGGCCCACGCGGCGGGCTACCTCGGCCTGTGGGACGAGACCGAGCAATTCTTCGTGGGTCACCACGCCGACGGCAGCCCCGCGCTCGAGGGGTTCGATCCAACCGAGTGGGCCGGCCCGTACGCCGAGGGCGATGCCTGGCAGTACCTGTGGATGGTGCCCGACGTGGAGGGACTGGTGGCGCTGCACGGCTCGCGGCAGGCCACCCGCGACCGCCTGCTCGAGTACTTCGAACTCTCGACCGAGCAGAGCCAGAGTCCCTTGCAGCCAAAGCCCTACTACTGGCACTCGAACGAGCCCGTGCTCCACGACGCCTACCTGTTCAACGATCTGGGCGATCCGGCCAGCGCTCAGCGCTGGGCGCGATGGGCCATGGCCCAAAACTACGGCACGGGCCCCGACGGCCTGCCCGGCAACGACGACGCGGGGACGATGAGCGCCTGGTATGTGCTCAGCGCGGTGGGCCTCTATCCCGTGCCGGGGACCGAGCGGATCTGGATCGGCAGCCCGGTGTTCGAGCGCGCCGAGCTCGATCTGAGCGATGCCACCGGCTCGCGCAGCCTCACGGTCATCGCGGATGGTGCCGGGCCGGGGGCGATCTACGTGACGGGGGCCGAGCTCGATGGGGCTGCGCTCGAGCGGCCGTGGGTGTGGTGGTCGGAGATCGAGCAAGGCGCCACGCTACGGCTGACGATGAGCGACACTCCCGGCAGCTGGGGCCGAAATTAGCGCACGAGCAATCGACGTCAGAGGTGCAGCACGTGCAGTTCCTGGCCTGATGGCAGACGCCTGCGGCCTAGGACCGCCTTGGTGGTCACGAGGTCGCACGCTCCAGCTGAACCAGTAGCTGCTCGACCGGCTCGGGCAGGCTGTACCACGCGATGCCATTGCGGTACTCGATCACCCACAGCCCGTAGAGCATCTGCTTGGCCACGCCGCTCGATTCGTCGAGGCGGAATTCCCTGCGAACTCGCTGAAGCAGACGTGCATTGTAGAGCCACGCCTCACCGCGCCGGTCGCTACCCCACCTCGAGCAGCTCGTCGCGGTAGATCTCCCCGCGGTACCACGCCACCCGATCCTTGCCCTGCCCCTTCGCATGGTTCTTCGCCCGGTTGGCCCGCTCGAGCACCTCGCGATCGGTCAGGATGCAGTCGGGCCCCACCGGGCACACCCCCGCGCTCACCGTGATGTCCTCGTCGATCCCGGGCAGCACCAGCTCTCGCAGTGCGCTCTGAAACCGCTGCAGCAGCCTCACCGCGTCCTCGCGCTCGGCATTGGGCAACAGCACCACGTACTCGTCACCACCGAAGCGATACGCATGCCCATGCACGAACGCATGCGCCTCGAGCAGCTCCATGAACGCGGGCAGCAGATCGCGATCGACCCGCGTCTCGCCGTAGCGGGTGTTGAAGCCCTTGAAGTCGTCGATGTCGAGGAACGCCACGCACACCGGTACGCGCCGCAGCCCGCAGCGCACGCGGTAGGCGGCCAGATCGGGCGCGAACAGGGCGGGCGCCTCGAGGATGTTGAACTTCTCGTCGTAGACCCGGGCCGCGAGATCCTGCGCGCCACCGAGCGCCTGCTCGGCGAAGCGCAGCGAGAGGTAGTCGGTCAGCCGCGGCAGCCGGGCGATGACCACGTCGGAGAACCACGGCGCGTCGACCACCCCGTCGAGCACGCGCAGCTCCTTCTCGAGGTAGCGGATCGCCTCGCGATGGCCGGTGCGACGGCGGGGCTCGTCGATCTCCGAGGCCAGGGCGCGGCGCTGGTGGGCCACCACCGCCTTGAGCAGCCGGGCGTGGATGTCGTGGACCGAGAACCGCGTCTCCCCTCCACCAACGGGCTGGTCGAGCTGCCGACCGATGAGCGTCAGCTCCTGGTAGAGCTCGTGGAGCTCGGGCGGCCGGTAGTCGCGGAGCTGGGTGCGGATCGGCTCGGCAAGCTCGACCTCGATGGCCTGCTGGAACCGAGTCAGCGCACCTCGCAGGATCTTGGCCTCGACCGCGTCGAACTCGGGCATCGCCAGTCACTCCTCGACGCGAGTCAGCTCGACACCATCGACCGTCATCATCCACTTGCCGTCGACCAGGTGCGGCGGCTCGGTCACGTGGAACTTGGTCTTGACCACCATCACCCCCACCACGAAGTCGTCGCCCTGCCAGCCCTGCAGGGGGCCGTCGATCGTCACGGTGCTCCGGCCCTCGGACTTTCGGTAGCTCACGTGGCCCTCGGGGCGGATCTCGAGCTGGATTCCCACCCCGTGCCAACGCCCCGCGAACTCGGCCTTGTCGGCCGGCAGCGGCTGACCCTTGCACGCCGAGGCGAGCAGCACGAGGCAGAGCAGGACGGATGGGAGCAAGCGGCGCATGGGAGGTCGATGCTAGCACCCAAGCGGCAACGCCACGACCAACGTCCCGTCCGGGGTCGTCTACCGGTCCCCCCGCACGCGACGCTCGATGCGCTCGAGCACCGCGTCCCGCTCCTGCAGCCACATGCCCGGGGTGACCCGCAGGATCGTCCACCCGAGGCGCCGCCACAGCTCCCGCGTGTAGACGTCGCGCGTGATCGGCTCGGCGATGCGCAGGTGCTGGGTGCAATCGATGCCGAGCCCCCAGTCGGTCTCGGCCCCGCCCTCGGCCCCGCCCTCGGCATGGATGCGCACGGCCAGATCGATCCGCTGCACGCCCAGCCCGTGATCGACCGCAACGTCGAGGCCACGCTCGCGAAGCGCCTCGGCGAGCTCGTCGCGCACGCGTACGCCGAGCGGTGGCTCGGGGCTCGGGGTCGACGAGGATCCGGCGACCCAGCCCGCACCGTCCCCCAGGACCGCTGCCTCGTGGAGCAGCGCGGCCACGTCGGCCTCGCGTCCCTCGGCGGCCGCCTTCACGTAGCGCAGGTAGCCCCGCAAGAGCTGCGGTCCCACGTGGCGTGAGCCCGAGACGTCCAGCCCATCGGGATCGAACGAGCACACCACCCACACGCCCAGCCGCGCCCGGGTGATCGCCACGTTCAGCCGCTTGTCGCCGCCGTCCATCCCCACCGGGCCAAAGCGGGCGTGCACCGGCCCTCCGGGCTCGGCCGGGCCATAGGCGGGCGAGAACACGATCACGTCGCGCTCGTCGCCCTGCACGTTCTCGAGGTTGCGAACGAAGAGCTGCTCGATGGCAGGGCGCTGGCGATCACGCGAGAGCGCGTGGCGCAACGCGGGGTCGACCGATGCTCGGGCCGAGAGCCGCTCGAGCACCAGATCGGCTTGGTTGAGGTTGAAGGTGACCACCCCGACCGAGGGAGGGCTCCCGCCTCCCGGCACCGTACGCTGCAAGAGCGTGCCCACCAGATCGACGACGCGCTCGGCCTCGATGGGGTTGCGCTGCTCCTGCCACAGCCCGTCCACGCGAACGAAGCGCAGGCCCTCCACGTCGGACGATCGAATCCGCTCGGCCCGCGGTGCCGTGATGAGCCGACCACCGTAGAACGCCCGGTTGGAGTAGGCCACCAGCGCCTCGTGCCGCGAGCGGTAGTGCCAGCGCAGGGTGGTCGAGGCAAACGCCACGCGAGCCAGCTCGAGCAGCGACTGGCTACCGAGCACCGCGCCGTCGTCGTCTTCGAGCTCCTCCACCCCGTGCGAGGCCTGGAAGAAGCGGCTGGGGGGCATCTGCTGCTCGTCGCCGGCCACCAGCACCCGTCGTGCCCGCAGCGCCACGGGCAGCGCCGACTCCACGGGACACTGGCTGGCCTCGTCGACGATGAGCAGATCGAACAGGTCGCGCCGCAGCGGGAACATCGAGGCGACCGAGTCGGGCGAGCACAGCCACACCGGGCGCACGTCGGCCAGGCCCCGGTCCCAGTACTGCTCGACCAGCTGGCGCAGGGTGAGCCGACGCCGACGCTTGCCGGCCTGGGCCGCGAGCTGCCGCAGCGCCTTGGCGCTCGCCTTGCTGGCGCTCGCTCGCCCGGCGATCCGGTCGCGGTAGGCATTCATCACCCGTGTGGCCGCCTCGCGGCGGCCGTCGGCCACGTCCTGCGCGAGCAACCCGAGCAGCTCGTCGTCGACCAGCGGTGCCTCGAGCACCGTACGGCTGCGGCCCGCCAGCGTCAGCGCCCGCCATGCCCGCCGCATGGCCCGGCGCGCGTCGTGACCCGCGGGCTCGCCCGACGGGTGCCGTCGCCAACCTCGAAGGAAGCGGCGCACCCAGCCGGGCTCGCGGGCCAGGAGAGCATCGACGCGGGTGGCCTCGGGCGCATCGGACCACGCGGCCAGGATCGCATCGAGACGCTCGAGCGCGGGCGTCGGCTGCCCGTCCACGGCCTGGGCCACGAGCCCCTCGAGCGCCGATGCGAGGGTGCCGTCGTAGACCCCGTGGGAGCTGGTGCGAAGCCGGTCGCAGCAACGATGCAGTGCGCGGACCTGCTCCTCCAGTTCGAAGCAGCAGCGAGCACGCTCGCGATCGGCGAGTGCTGCGACCACGAACGGCTCGTCGCTCACCGAGCCCAGCGCCTCGAAGTCGGGCAACCTCGCATAGGGCTCGCCGCGCGCTCCCAGCCGCTCGCGCAGCGCATGCAGGGCTCGCACGCGATCGTGATGGACCCGCAGCTCCTCGATCGCGTCGGCGACCTCGGCGATCTCGCCCTGGAACCCGAAGCCGAGGAACGGGTTGTCCTGGGGCATGCGCGCCACGAGTTCCTGCCAGCGGATCGCCTCCTTGCACAGGCGCTCCACGTTGACCGGTGCGGCGCTCGTGCTGGGCGCCACCTCGTCCTTGCGGTGCAGCGACGGACAGCGATCGAGGATCTCCCCGGGCAACCGCCGCAGTCGCCAGTACGACGGCAGGAACACGCGCCGCCAGCCGGGACCCTGGGCCAGCCGACCGAGCTCGCCCAGCTGCTCGATCCACGCCTCGAGGGACGACCGGGGCTCGAGGATCAGCTCGTAGGGCACGGGGTGGAGCTGACGCAGGGCTTGCTCGAGCACCTGCATGATCTCGCTCCACTCGCCGTGGGCTGCGTGTCCGCCGGTCCACACCCAGAACAGCGAGAAGCGGGCGAGCTCGCGGCCGTTGGGCTCGGCGAGCAGGGCGAGCATGGTGTCGGCGGGCTCCCAGATCTCGCGCTGGAGCGCCGATGACTCGCGCGCACGGAGCACCCCGCCCCGGGTGGCAGCGAGCCGGGCCAGCGGGGAGCGCACGGCCTCGAGCCGGGTACGCAGCTCGTCACGCGCGTTCGCGTCGAGCTCGCCGAAGTCGCCGCGCTTCGCGAGCGGATGGGGCGAAGCCAGGGGCTCGGTCTCGTGCGCCAGCGCCTCGAGTCGGGGGATCTTCGCCTCGACCTCCTGCGGGGTGACGCCCTCGGCCACCGCCACGAGCTCCGGCAGCGGTCGACCATCGTCGTCGAGCTCCAGCTCGAGCAGGCGGGCCAGCGGCGGCCGACCCGAAGGACGCGTGGTGAGGGCGACGAAGGCCTCCTGAGTGAGCGAGAGCCGGGTCATCGCGCGCTGCGAGGCGCTGGGCGGCGAGGCGCTGGCATCGGTGGTCTCGCCCCGTGGCTGCGATCCTCCCGGCGAAACGGCCCCAATGGTGCTCGCGATCCCCTGGCACACCAGGTTGCGATCGGCCGCCACGTCGTGCACGAGCGCGAGCGGCTCGCCCAGGCCCACCGAAGCCAGGCGCTCGGCCACCACGTCGAGCGCCGCCCGCTTCTCGCAGCACAGCAGCACCCGCTGTCCGCTCGCGATCGCAGCGGTGACGAGGTTGGCGATGAGCTGCGACTTGCCCGTGCCCGGAGGACCCTGCACCACGATCCCCGGCGCGTCGGACTCGAGCCAGCGCAGCAGCTCGTCCTGGCTGCTGTCCGACGCCAGTGCCACGTGCTGGCGTGCGCCCATGTGCACGAGCGGCGGCGCGTCCTCCGTCGGGCGTCCGACGAGGGCCGGCACGGTCTCGTCCACGGGCGCCGGCTCGTCGGCGCCGAGCAGCTCGGCGGCCCGCCCCAGGACCTCGTCGGAGGGCACGCGCTCGAGCAGCTCGTCGTAGTCGCCGATGATGCTGCTGCCCGACGGTGGGAAGCGCCCCACCACGAGGTGGTGCTGCAGCTCGAACGCTCCCTTGTCCAATTGGGCCCGCTCCTGGTCGGTGCGCGGCGACAACGGCCGCAGGGCGGGCAACGACGGCAGCGGCGCCAGCGACAGCCCCAGGCGACCGAGGCAGGCTCCAATGCCCAGCCACGTGGGATCGTCGACGGCGAAGATCTGATCATCGTCGTCGGCCAGCAGCTCGTCGAGGGTGAGCGTGATCCCGGTGAGCCGCTGCAGGGTCTGGGCCAGCGACGCGTTGAGCACGGGAGGGCCGCCGAGCTCCGCGACCCACTGCAGCCGTCCCTCGGTCGTCGACTCGAGCCACAGGGGATGGAGCAGCACGGGGCTGCGGATCCACGTGCCGTCGTTCGTGCGCCCCTCCAGCAACGGCCACCCCACCGCCAGATCGCGCAACCCCGTCTCGAGCCAGTCCGCGTGGGCCGAGCGCGCGAGCACGCCCAGATCGTCGGCGATCGCCTGCTGCTCTGGAGTCCGGCCCTGGTGATCGGCGAGCGCGATGCGGGCATCGGGGCTGCGCCCGAGCACCTCGTGGAGCCGGGCGAGCACGTCCTCCATGCCTGCCCGGGGCAGGCGCCCCAGATCGAAGGCCCCGCTGCGCGTGCAGCGATTGAGCCGAATGGTGCGACTGCGGGTGTTGACCGCGGTGAAGCGATCCCGCAGCCGCACGAGCCGCCGGGCTCGCTCCTGGTGTAGCTCGGCGGTCATGGGCAGCGGGCGTCGTCCGGTCTAGTCACTGGTCTCGCGCTCGCGGACCAGGCGAACACCACGGGTATCGCTGATCACCCCGCCCGGCGCCACCGCCGGGGCGGCAGGAGTCTCCGTGTGCGTGCGAACCGGCGCGGGCTCGTGCACCCCGGGAGTGCCCGAGAGCGGACGCGCACGCGACAGCTCTCGCGCTCGCGGCTGCACGATCGCCTCCACCACCGCGGGCGACCGCGCGGGGCTGCTGGGCGCGGCCTCGGTCGCGAGCGCCCCGATGCCACCCATCCCGTCGAGGAGCTCCCGCGCCCGACCCCGCCGCGTCTCCCCCTCGCCGCCAAAGCCGATGATCTGCTTCCAGCAGCGCGTGATCTGATCACCGAACACCACCACCAAGTCACCGGCCCTGGCCTGCTCGAGCACGGCGGCGACCGCCTGCATCTCGTCCTCGATCACCTCGATCGAGCCCTCGGCCTGCCCGGCCTCGAGCAGCCCCTGCCGCAAGAGCCCCGTGACCTCGCCCTCCTCGCGCCCGCGCGGGTCGTCGTCACGGCGCAGGATCACGTGATCGAACACCCCCGCGGCGGCCCGCGCGACGTCGAGCACGTCCTGGTCGCGCCGGTCGCCGGGCGCCGAGAGCACGCACAGCCGCCGCCCCGTCACGTCCATGCGCCGGGCCGTGTCGGCCATCGCCGCCACCGCGGCCGGGTTGTGGCCATAGTCGAGGATCACCTTGAACGGCAGCTCGTCGTAGACGTTGAGCCGCCCCGGGGCCTGGAAGAACGTGGTGTCGAACGTGCGCAGCCCGGTGCGGATGTTCTCGAGCTTGATCCCCATCACGAAGGCCACCGTGGCGGCGAACATCGCGTTGCTCACGTTGAACATCGCCTTGCCCTCGAGCGTGGCCGGGATGAGGTCGGTCCACAAGAGCGGCATGTGCCCGCCGTTGTCGTAGAGCGTGATCATCTGCCCGTTGATGCCCTCCTCGAGCACGCAGGCGGCTCCCCCCGCACGGATGTGCTCGCGCACCAGCTCGTGGCGGGGGTTCTGGGTCACGTAGGCGATGCGCCTGGCCGAGGTGTGGTCGGCCATCTTCAAGCAGCGCTCGTCGTCGGCATTGAGCACCGCGCAACCGCGGCTGACCTCGATCACGATCCGCTTGATCCGCGCCAGGTCATCGAGCGTCTCGACCCCACCCAGCCCCAGGTGATCGCCTTGCACGTTGAGCACCACGCCCACGTCGTTGGAGCGATAGCCCAGGCCCGAGCGCAGCAGGCCCCCGCGCGCGGTCTCGAGCACCGCCGCATCCACCGTGGGATCGCGCAGCACCATCTGCGCCGAGACGGGTCCCGTCATGTCGCCGACGACCGTGCGCGAGCCGTCGATGTACACGCCGTCGGTGGTGCACAGCCCCACCGTGTGGCCCGACATCTTGAGGATGTGCGCCACCATGCGGCTGGCGGTGGTCTTGCCGTTGGTCCCGGTGATCGACACGATGGGGATCCGCGCGGGCGTGCCGGGCGGGAACAGCATGTCCATGACCGGGCCAGCCACGTCGCGCGGGCGCCCCTCGGTGGGGGCCACGTGCATGCGAAAGCCGGGGGCCGCGTTGACCTCGCAGATCGCCCCGCCGACCTCGCGGTGCGAGCGGCTGATGTCGGGGGTGATGAAGTCGATGCCCGCCACGTCGAGCCCGATCGCCTGGGCGGCGCGCGTGGCCATCTCCGCGTTGTCGGGATGCACCACGTCGGTCATGTCGGTCGCGGTGCCGCCCGTGCTCAGGTTGCCGGTGGAGCGCAAGTAGAACGGCTCGCCCTCGGGCAGCACCGTCTGCGGCGTGAACCCGGCCAACGCCAGCAGCCGCATCGCCTGGTCGTCGAGCTCGATGCGGGTGAGCACCTTCTCGTGCCCGATGCCGCGCCGCGGGTCGCGATTGACGAGCTCGACCAACTCCGCGATGGTGCACGCGCCGTCGCCCACCACGTGCCCGGGTACGCGCTTGGCCACGGCCACCAAGCGCCCGCCCACCACCAGCATGCGGTGGTCGAAGCCGGGGATGAAGCTCTCCACGATCACCGCGCTGCTGTGCTCCTTGGCCTTGGCGAACGCAACGGTGACCGCGGCCTGATCGCGCAGGTCGATCGAGACCCCGCGACCATGGTTGGCATCGACCGGCTTGACCACCACCGGGTAGCCCACGTCGTCGGCCGCCTCGAGCGCGCCGGCCTCGGAGTAGACCACCTCCTGGCGGGGCACCGGCAGCCCGAGGTCGCCCAGGATGCGGGTGGTCTCCTCCTTGTCGGAGGCGATCTCCACCGCGATGTGCCGGGTCTGCGAGGTGATGGTGGCCTGGATCCGCTGCTGATAGCGACCGTGGCCGAACTGCACCAGCGAGTAGTCGTTGAGGCGGATCCACGGGATGTCGCGCTCCTCGGCCGCGCGCACCAGCGACGCGGTGGAGGGCCCGAGCTGGCGACGCTGGGCGAACGCGATGAGCTCCGGCAGCTCGACCGCGAAGTCGAAGCCCTCGTCGGGCGGCTCGGGACGCAGCTCGGGGGGAAGCAGCGAGCACAAGAGGCGCAGCGCCAGCTCGCCCGCGGCCACGCCCACGCGCTCCTCCTCGAACTGGTAGACCACGAAGTACTCGCCGTGCTTGCCGGTGCCGCGGGTCTTGCCGAAGGTGACGTCGGCGCCCGCGAGGTTCTGCAGCTCGATGGCCACGTGCTCGAGCACGTGCCCGAGCCAGGTGCCCTCGTCCTCGCGAAGCCGCCGCACGAACCCGCCCGGGGTGCCATAGGAGCAGCCGTGCTCGTCGAGCGTGGGCACGGCCGCCAGCAGGGCGTCCACGAACCCGGGCAGCTTGGCGCTGGGCCAGTCCTCCAGCGGCCCGAGGTCCAGCCGCAGGCGGATCACGCCGAAGTGGGCATAGGGGTTGGGTCCACGATAGATGCGCTGCTCGAGGATCTGCATGGCCTTGGGAGACTTGGGTGAGAGCCCTGCGGGCGGGTCGAGGGTGCCGGGCGATCGAAGGTGCCGGCCGAGGTCCCGGTGGAGGTGTCAGTCGAGGGTGCCGGGGGGTGGGGTCGCGATGCGATGGTGCAGATCGAAGGACCCGCCGCCCGGGAGGACGTGGAGCCGCAGGCCCGTCATGCAGATGGCCTGCCCGTCCTCGGCCGAGCCCATGCTCGAGTGCTCGAGGCCGTTGGCGTCGATGATCGTGACCGCACCGCTGCCCACCACGTGGATCACGTCGTCGGGATCGATGAACGCCGCCGTGTCCTCGTCGAGGCCCACGCCGACGGCGAACGGGTTCAGGGCCAGCGCGGCGAGCAAGCGCCCGATGCGATCGCGCTCGCGGAAGTGTTGATCGATGACCACGCGGTTGGTCAGGCCCAGGCCCGGGGCCAGGGTCACGCGGCCCGCCACCGGGGTCGCGCCCGACTCCCCGAACGCGACCATGTGCTCCGAGAGCACCGCCGCTCCGGCCGAGGTGCCGCCCACCGAGACCCCGCGGGCGTTGGCCGAGCGGATCGCCCGGGCCACCGGGGTGCCGCCGAGGATGGTGGTGATGCGCAGCTGGTTGCCCCCGGTCAGGAAGATGCCGGTGGCATCGCGCAGCCACTGCAGCCAGTCGGGATTCTCGGTGTCGGTGCGGCGGCGGTAGTCGAGCGAGCGGGCCTTGCCCACGCCGAGCTCGAGGAACAATCGCTCGTAGCGCGTGCCCGTGTCCTCGAGCTCGGAGGCGGTGGGGATCACCGCGATCCGACCGTCGACCCCGCCGCACAGCTCGACGAAGCGACGGAGGATGACGGGCTCCTCGTCCTTCTTCTCGGCGCCGCCGACCGGCATGATGTAGCCGCGGCGGGCGGTTTCTGGGACCTTTGCGGGCGCCATCTCGTGGGCCGGGAGCATTGCCAGGCCACGGGGCCGGGGGCAAGTGCGAGCACCGCGCGTCACCCACCCGCACGAGCCACGAACGCTCGCTTGCCGTCGAATGCCGCCGCGAGCTCGATGATCGGGCTGGCTCCGCGCTCGCGTAGCTCGGTTGCGTAGTCCCGCTCGCGTAGCTGCCGAAGGCCGTCTTCCAGGGCCGAGGCCGGAGCCTCCCCGTCGTCGACCGTCTGGAGTTCCACCACCACCCCTGGCTTTCCGGCCGTACGCGGCAGCACCATCACATCGTAGCGCCCGTAGCCCGACTCGCGATTGCTCCGCACCTCGTACTCCGGCTGCAGGGCCACGAGCAGCCCCACGATGAAGCCGTGGATCACTCGCTCGGGCTCCGGTCCGCCGGTGTCGTGATAGGACAGGCTCACCTTCATCATCCGAGACAGGTAGTGCTCGATCGAGCGGGCATCACCGCGCAGGAGCGCCTGCAACAGCGCCTGCACCTCCGATGAGCCCCCCACGCGCACGCTCATCCAGTTGCGCACCATGGTCGCGAGCGCAGCATGGACCTCGAGGTTGGGCACGTCGAGGCGAGCCCACAGGGTGCGGCTGGCGTCGGTGTAGGTCTCCCGTGCCCGCAGATAGCCCGAGAACAGCAAGAAGCCCCACACCGCATCGGGGGTGGTCTCGATGTCGCGCAGCACCACGTGCTCTTCGATCGGCTTGTCGATGACACCGCCGGTCAACAGCGTCTCGAGCTCGGCCCGCAGCCCCTGAGGACCGGAGATCAACAGCTCGCGCACGAGATCGTTGGAGCTGGTCGCGATCCAGTACGGTCGAAACTCACGGTCCGCGCTGTCGAGGTAGTTGATCACCGACCATGGGTTGTAGAGCGTCTGCCCGCCGAAGCGGTAACCGTCGTACCACTCGCGGATGCCATCGACCGCCTCGGGAGAGCCTCCCTGCTCGGCCAGCGCCACGACCTCGGGCTCGGTGAAGCCGAACGAGGTCGCGAATTCCGTACGAAGGATCGAGTACACCGCCAGGTTGTTGAGCCCCGAGAAGATGCTCTCCTTGGCCACCCGCAAGATGCCGGTGAGCACGCCCTTGAAGAGGTGCGGGTTGTCCTTGAGCCCGCCCGACAAGAGGCTTCGCAGGTGGCCGACGGCCTGGTCGTAGTACCGCGCGTGGTAGGCGGCATGGAGCGGAGTGTCGTACTCGTCGATGAGGATGACCACGGGCTCGCCATGATGGAGCGCGAGCCATCGCGAGAGATCGCGCAACGCGGCCGCACTCTTGGCCGCGGAGGCCGAGCCGTGCAGGATGGCCGTGAAGGCATCGCGTTCTTGCGGCTGCAAGACGGCGCCATCGAGCAGGTAGGAGTGCTCGCGATAGAGTGCTGCGAGTTCCCCGGCCATCCGCGCCAAGTAGCCTTCCCAGCTCGATTCCTTGACGTCCTTGAAGGTCAGGAACATCACCGGGTGGCGCTGCCGATGTGCTCTCGCGAGCTCCGACTGCTCGACCACGAGGCCCGCGAACAGCCCGCTGCAATCCTCGGAGGTGCGCTCGAGCCCGCGTTCCAGCCCGCGTTCCAGCCAATAGCGGAGCATCGACAGGTTCAGTGTCTTGCCGAAGCGCCGCGGGCGGGGCACCAGGATCGCCTGGGCGCTGGCCTCGAGCACCTCGACGATGAACGCCGACTTGTCGACGTAGGTCAGGCCCTGCTGCCGCAGCATGCGAAAGTCCGACTGGCCGATCGGCAGGCGTAGCTTGGGCGGGCTCACCCCCGCACTCTACCGCACTCGACCGCGTGTACGGCGTCGCGCTCGAGTGCGGTAGCGTGGGAGGTGATGCACCCACCGCACGACGTGGGCGTGGAGCCGGCTACCCGAACGGCCCCGTGACCACCGCCTGGCCGTCCTGCACCAACCAGCGCCCGCTTGCCATGGTGGCGCGCAGGTCCAGGTCCCGGTCGAGCACAAGCAGGTCGGCTCGGGCCCCGGGTACGAGCCGGCCACAACCGGGCAGACGCAAGAGCGCGGCCACGTTGCTCGTGAAGCTCGGTAGCACTGTGGGGAGCGTCAGCTCATGCTGGGCCACGCAGGCCCGGATCGTCTCGAGCAACGTGCTGCACTGCCCCACCCCGAAGCTCTCGATGCGACCGTCGGTGCCGAAGCACGGCATGCAGCCGCCGCCGTCGGACGAGCAGGTCAGCCGCGACCCCGGCAGCCCGGCCCGATGCCACGCGGCGATCGCTGCGGCCGCCGAGAGCCCGTCGCCCACGTCGTCCTCGGGGAACGCGGTCACGTCGATGCAAGGGCCCGGCTCACCGCGTGCCTTGGCCAGCGCCAGCGCCTCCTCGAACAGCGCATGGTTGCGGTTGACGTGCGTGGGGTGGAACACCCGCCCTGGCAGCTCGGTGGTGTCGAGCGCCCGTCGCACCAGCTCGAGCCCGCGCGGGCCGTCGCCCATGTGCAGGTGCAGCACCCCCGCCTTGCCGGAGATCATGCCGCCCACGTGCACGTCGGAGGCCACGCGCAGCAATTCCTCGAACGTGGGCTGCGAGCTGCGATGGTCGCTGAGCGCCAGCTCGCCCACGCCGAGGATCGGCTCGACGAACACGAGGTCGTCGCGCACCGAGCCGGTCAAGGTGGTGACCGGAAGCTGGTAGCTGCCCGTCCAGCACCACGCGCTCAGGCCCTCTTCACGCAGGCCGTAGGTGCGCGCCACCAGCTCGCGGATCGTACGGGTGGTGCCATCGGTGCCGAGCAAACCGACCACCGAGGTCACGCCCGCGAGGCTGAGATCGGTCAGGCGCAGCGGCGGCACTCGACTCGAGAACCCAGCCTCGCCACCTCCGCCGGTCACATGCACGTGCGCATCGATGAGACCAGGGACGACGGTCGCGCCGTCGATGTCGACGACCTCGCAAGCGAGCCCGGCCGGCAGCGCATCGAGGCGCTCGGCCACGGCCAGGACTCGACCGCCTCCACACAGCAGATCCCGTCGCCCCTGCGGGGTAGGATCGTAGAGATCGGCGTTGCGTAGCAGCTGGAGCGGCTCGGCCACGGCCGCAGACTCTAGCAGGCTCTGGGCCCCGAAGTGGCCAACCCATTGGCCACCTTCCTCCCCGGATGGCCTATCTTTCCCGAGATCGATCGCCTCCACTCCATCTTCGAGTTTCGTGAGCGCAGTTCTCACTGGCCCCTCGGGGACCAGCTCTCCATCCACCTTCTTCAGCTCGGCTCACTA
This sequence comes from Paraliomyxa miuraensis, assembly GCF_026337845.1. GTDB lineage: Bacteria > Myxococcota_A > Polyangia > Nannocystales > Nannocystaceae > Paraliomyxa > Paraliomyxa miuraensis. The sequence goes on from NZ_JAOVZF010000161.1 coordinate 422,779, forward strand.
TCGCCACCACCCATCGACGACTATGCTGCTTCCGTACAACGCTGGGCTCGCTTCTTCACCGCCAAGAGTGACGACGCGCTCGACCTCCTCGCCTCGGAGACCCCCATCATGGCCCTTGCCACGCAGACGCTCGACATCCTCTCCCAAGACCACGAGACCTACCGCCGAGCTCGTGAGCGTGCCGACGCGCTCAAGCTCTATCAGATCGACCTCGCAGCCACCCGAGCGGAGGGCCGAGCCGAGGGCCGAGCCGAAGGCGAGGCACGGCTCCTTCTCAAGCTGCTCGGGCTTCGTTTCGGACCCCTACCTCAGGGGCTGCGAGCCCAGATCTCCACCGCGGCACCCGAGCAGCTCGATGCTTGGGCCGAGCGCATGCTCACGGCCACGAGCCTCGACCAGGTCCTCGCTCGCTGAAAGCGACTTCACGGGCACGCCCCGTCGAGCAACACGCAATCTTCGGTGACGAACGGCGCTACGCATCGTTCGGCGACCAACGTGCCGCCCGCGTCGTACACCCGTTCGGAGACCCAGGCGCCGGATGGCACCAATGCTGCAACACCTTCCGGTGGGCTCTCCATGACGCTCTCCCACCGCCATCCACGAAGGTCCTGGACCCGATCGACCGCGCGCGCTGGGCGAATTGCCCAAGCAGCTTGCCCAGGCACGCGCGTCACCCTGGCTGCGCTGCTCGGCCTGCTCGGCCTGGCCGGCCTGGCCGCGTGCAGCGTGGGTGCCGACACCAATGCCCGCGGTCCGGGGCTCGGCTTCGGCGGCCAGGACGACGAGGACGACCTCGACGCCGACGCGACCCCCACGGAAGAGCAGACCTTCACCCTCCGCCTCGACGACGCCACGCCCCCGCCGCTCTCGCTCGAGATGGATCGCGCCGAGGTCGTCGAGCTGTTCGGCGACCGGGCCGCCGACATCACCCTGCTCCAGCTCGACCCCACCCCGATGCTGGCCGATGCCTTGCTGGCGGTGCGCGACTCGTGCGGCACCGCCTGGCAGCAAGACTCCGACGACCCCGGACACGATTGCTCGCTCACCCCGCTCGGCCAGACCTACAAGGGCAGCGACGGCACGTGGCGGTCGAGCAGCGAGTACGCGATGGTCCGCCTGCTCACCATGACTCCCGCCAACGTGGTGGTGGAGGGCACCACCAGCGAGGGCCTCGCCGAGCTGGCCGACTCCATGCCGCTGCTCATCGGCAGCTACGGCACCGTGCTCTCGGATGCGCTGGGGGTCCCTCGCACCCAGACGGTGGTGTCCAACGACGCGCTGGTCACCGCCTTCCGCGAGTACTTCGTCAAGACCCACCCCGCCGCGCTGCCCGACGGCACCCTGCCCATCACCCTCGAGGATGCGCTCTCCGACATGGCGACCCTCAGCGCCCGCCTCGGGCCCGCGGGGGCGCACCCGGGCATCGTGGATCCGAGCGCGCCCATGCACGGCGAGGTGTTCGGTCCCGGGTTCAAGATGGTCGCGGTGGCCGAGTCCAACCTGCGCCTGCGCGATGGCGTCGACGTCGACGGCGTGGGCAAGACCTATGCGACCACCCTCGAGGGGCCCGACGGCGCCGCGCTGCACTTCGACTTCGCCGATCCCGCTGCATTTCGGGTGGAGGGCCTGGTGGAGGAGCTCCAGATCGACCTGCGGATCCGCGTGCACGAGCACGACGACTTCGTGGGCTCGTGCGTGGGTGCCCAGGCCTGCAAGACCAACCTCCCCGGCGCTCCGCTCCACAACGGCACGGTCTGGGCCATGGAGCCCTGGACCACCGAGGTGCTGATCGCTGCGGCCGCCTACGAGGACTACGAGGACCGCGTGTTCTCGCAGACGTATGCGATCGGCACCGCCAGCATCGAGATCGGCCACAACGGGAACCCACCGGGCTGGCTCGAGTACGACGTGTTCCTCGACATGGGGAACCCGCCCAAGGACCAGTTCCTGTGGGAGACGGTGCTCGAGGTCGCGCAGGTGGCCCTGCACCACACGCCCTACACCTCGCTGCCCGAGGGCGGCGCCGACGTGGCCTTCACCCTGCAGGGGGTCGACGTGGGACTGACGGGCACCGAGGCCGCCGACGCCGTGCGCCCATTCCTCCAGCAGCAGAGCACCGAGATCTCCGACTACCTGCTCGGCAACGTCTACGACGACAACGTGGGCATCGACTTCTACTACCGACGCGGCGAGGACGGGGTGCCCTACGTGTTCTTCGTGGCGCCGTCCGATCTGCCGCAGGGCACCGCCTACGCGCACCCGATCCCGGGCTTCTTCGACGACCCGGGGCTCGCGGAGGACACCAAGGTCTCCGAGCGCGAGCTCATCGGGGTCGCCGACACCGAGCACGAGAAGCTCGCCATCACCGAGGGGCAGACGGTGGTGTACTTCGCCGACGAGCACGGGCAGCGCTACCGCGCCCGCTTCGTGCACCGAGGGGACGACCGCGAGCTCGAAGTGGCCGTGGGCGCACTGTGAGCCCGTGGTCCCATTGCGCAAGTTACGCGATCTCATGTTGGTCTTGTTGACGAATTGGTTTCCCAGCAAAACACACGTAAGCTACCATTGCTCATGCTCAGAAGCCCCTCTGGCACAGCAATACTTTCATTCCTTCTTCTCGGTTGCCCCGCCGAGCCCGACCCTCCCGCGGATACGGAGGATGGATCGACGGGCTCCTCGACCTCGATGGTCTCGATGACCTCGAGCCCTCCCGGCGACACCTCCACGACGGCGGGCGACGAGACCACGACGGGCTCGACGAGCGAGGGCTCCGAGTCGAGCGGCGACACCACCGGACCGCCGCCGCCTTCCTTCGAGTGCCCACCCACCGACAACCAGTGCAGCCTTCAGGAGCAGGACTGCCCGCAGGGATTCAAGTGCATCTTGTGGGACGCCGAGGGCGACCTCGTCGAGCCCGATGCCACCATCTGTGCCCCGGTCGACGAGAGCCCCGCCGAGCTCTACGCCAACTGCACCAACGACATCGCCACGTGCACCGACGACTGCCCCGGTGGCGCCGCCTGCCTGCCCTTCTACGACGACGGCGGCACGTGCCTCGACCTCTGCGACGCGAACGACGAGTGCCCCGGTGATCAGGTGTGTCAGACGTGTGGCTCGTGCGCGGCCGCGTGGTGCGTCCCCACCTGTGATCCGCTCGCCCCCGACTGCCCCGAGACCCTGGGAGACTGCGTGCTCGACGGGAGCTTTGGACAGGTCGCGTTCTCGTGCCAGTGGGAGCTGGGCCCCGCCGGGCTCGGCGACCCCTGCTTCGACGTCTCGGACTGTGCCCAGGGCTTGATGTGCACCGAGCAAGAGGACCTCGGACCGGGCTGCCTCGACCCCGCCTGCTGCACCGAGCTGTGCGACCTCGACGATCCCGCCGCCGTGTGCAGCGACCCCGCCCACGTCTGCGTGCCCCTGTTCATCCCCGGCCAGGCGCTGCCCAGCCAGGAGCACATCGGCAAGTGTGCCCTGCCCGAGGCGCATCCCTGTGCCGAGCCCTCGTTCTGCCCGCCGCCGGGCATCGACGACGGCGCCTATGCGTGGTGCTCGGTCAACAACGAAAACTTCTGCACCGGCATCGGCATCTTCGGCCTCTCCAGCGCACTCGACTGCATCCAGCAGTGCTTCTGCGTCGACAACTGCGCCGTGGATGCCGACTGCCCCGCGCCGGCCACGGGCACGGCCGCGCCCATCTGCCTCGACCAGGGCCCGGGGACGGAGAACGACCGCTGCGTACTGCCGTGCGGAGGCGGCGAGGTCTGCCCCGACGGGATGGTCTGCTCGGCCGCGTGGGGCGACATCTGCATGTGGGAATCGGCCCTGCCCTCCGACGAGTGCATCTGATCCACTTCTTCGCCCGAGGCCGAGCGAACCCGACCGGCCGCCATCGAAGCGCGGCCGGTCGCCCGCTGGCGCCCTGCGGGGCGCCGACTCACGGGAACGGCACGCAGGCCAGCGGCGCCGGGTTGGCCTCGAACGCCCACGTCCCGTCGGCCTGGCGGCGGATCGAGTCGGCCGCCGGGGCATTCTCCACGTCGACCGCCGCCGCCATGCCGGTCTCGTCGATCAGCCCGTTGGTGTTGTTGGTGCCGTAGACCACCGCGTCGATCGGCACCGTGGCCGCTCCGACCATGGCCGCCGGGACGTCGAACAGCGCCACCCCGTCGGCGGTGGCCCCCGAGTTCTGGATGTCGGGATTGAAGTCGGTGGCTTGGTCGAACATGGCAGCGCCCGGGAAGCCGCTGTCGGCGTTGCCCATGGGCCCACCGACCACGAAGCACTCACCCGGGTCGATCGTCCCGGCCAGATTCAGCGTGCCGTAGATATAGTTCGAGCCGCCCCAGCCGAGGCTGTGCCCGGCCAGGTTCACCGCGGCGCCGGTACCATTGTAGATCTTCACCCACTCGAACTGATCGTCGGTCCCCGTGTGGTTGTAGTAGACCTCGGCCAGGATCAGGTTGGGGAAGACCGGGGAGTCGATCACCGAGACCACGGCATCGCTGGTGGCGGGGCCGATGGCAGCGGTGACGGTCTCGTCGCCCTCGCACGCCCCGGTGGTCACCGTGAACGTGGCCGACAGCATGCTGGCCGGCACGACCACGTTGGCCGGCACGCTGGCGCATGCCCCCGGAGCGATCGACAGATCGACCACCTGCCCCCCGGCGGGCGCCGGAAGGTTCAGGGTCACGGTGAGATCGGCCATGTCGGAGAGCGGCACCGCCAGCGCACTGGGGCTGAGCGTGGGCACGCGCGCCTGGGCATCGTCGTAGACCTGCACCGAGGCCACGAGCATCACCCCATCGAGGCTCGCGGTGACGTCGGCGGTGCCCAGCGACACGCCGTCGAGCAGCACCGGAGCGCTGTCGAGCCCCATGGGCACGATCACCTGCGCCGGACCGCTCACGATGCCGGGGTCGCCGTAGCCGAGGGCCACCGGGGTGTCGGCGAGCACCGGCGCCGAGAGCTGGACCAGGAGCGGCGGGATGGTGGGCGCGGCGATCGACCCCACCAGCAGATATGCATCGGACTGCCCCAGGCTCACCAGGCTGGGCGGGTAGTCGAACAGCTCGCGCGGCTCGAGCTTGGTGTACTGGTTGGCCCAGCGCAGCACGCCGGTGATCTGCGTGTAGGTCTGTCCCATCAGCGGGTAGGGGCTGACGCAGTAGAAGAAGTCGTTGACCCGCAGGCCACCGGCAACCTCGAACTCGCACCCCCCCATGTCGCCCGGACCCGCCGGCGGCGCGGGGTTGGTGACGACCGCACCGGGCACCATCACCAGCACCGCATCGAGCTCGGCCTGGAGCGGCCCACCCTCCACCACGTCGGCGGGGGTGGTGATCTCGGGCTCGGGGAGCGGGTTGCCGCCGCTGAGGACCGTGGCCGGAGGCGACCCCGAGCCATCGAGCTGGATCTGCCCGAAGTAGTCGTTGACGATGCCCGAGACGTCGACGCGATCACCGACGGCCGGCTTGAAGCCCGCGCCCACGTAGACGTAGAGCCCGCTCCACTCGACGCCCTGGTAGCCGGCGTCGTCGGGGTGCACCTGCACGAAGAAGCCGGGGGCCGCGGCGGACGACGCGGTGACCACCACGTCCTCCACCACCACCGTCTCGCCCGGGGTGATCGTGCCGTCCTTGATGTCGTAGACGCTCACCGGGCACGCCGTGCCGCCCGGATTGGCCACCATGGGGCACACGTCGCAGGCATCGCCGACCCCGTCGGCGTCGGCATCGGCCTGATCGCCGTTGGCCACGTACGGGCAGTTGTCGGCGGGATCGACCACGCCGTCGCCGTCCTGGTCGAACACGTCGGGGACGGCACAGCCCTCACCCGGCGCCAGCGGGCACCGGTCGCAGGCATCACCCAGACCATCGGCGTCGGAATCGGCCTGGACGCCATTGTCGAGCGGACGCACCGGGTTGAACACGCCGGGGCAGTTGTCCTCGGAGTCGCTCAGGCCATCGCCGTCGGGATCGCCCGCCCCGCCGCGGTTGGGGAACTCGTCGGGCCGCGCCGGATCGCACGAGGGCTCGTCGTCGGGATCGCCGCAGAAGAACAGCGGATACGAGGCCCCGTTGACCGCCCCGGTGATCTGGGCGCTGGTGAGCCCCGCATCGAGCCCGGCGCACAGCCGCTTGTCCACCCCGCACACGTCGAGGGTCTCGCAACCGCCCACGTCGACCGGGTCGACCAGCCCCTCGATCACGCTCGCATCGCCGTGCAGCGGACGGCCACCGCGCAGCACCAGCGCCACGTCCTCCACGTTGGCCCCGATGATCGCCCGGTAGGCCGTGTCACCCGCCGCGAGCCCCGAGCCGTCGAAGATCGCCAGGTCGGCCACATGGCCCGCCTTGATGAGGCCGATCTGATCGTCGGCCCCCTGCGAGACCGCGGCCCAGTAGGTCGACATCAGCCACAGCTCGAGATCGGAGAACGCTCCGCCCAGGTGGTCCTGGTTGAACGAGTCGGCGCACGCCAGCTCGCGCAGCACGTTCATCGAGCCGCTCGCGGTCCAGTCGGTGCCCAGGGCCATGCGCACGCCCAGGTTGCGATAGGTGGTCAGCTCGGCCGTGATGCCGTAGAGGTCCACGTTGGAGCGCGGCGACCACACCAGCATCGCGCCCTCGTCGCCCATCAGATCGATGTCGATGGCGCGCATGCCGATGCCGTGGATCACCGAGGTGTTGCCCTCCATGAGGTCGTTGCCGCCGGCCGCCCCCGAAAGGCACAGGAACTCGTTGCGCGCCTCGTGGGTGATGCCCTCGGCGATGTGCGGCATGTACACGTCGGCCAGCAGGTTGCCCGTGCCATCGATGAACGGGTAGTCGCAGCCGGCGTCCAGCATCGTGCCGTTGCTGTCGCCCAGCGGGAACGTGCGGTAGTTGACGTCGACCCCGGAGAGCCCCTCGGTGAGCTCGACCCGGTCGAGGTTGCGCAGCAGCCCCTGCGCCGAGGCCCCGCCCACCGAGCCGCTGATGCTGGTGGCACCCCCCAGGAGCATGCGCAGCTCACCGTAGAGCACCCCCTCGCGCGAGCTGTTGGAGCCCGGGAAGGTGTCGAGCTCGGTTGCACCGTTCAGACCCAGGCGCCACTCGTGGCGATGGTCGTAGCGCTCGATGCCATGCGGCACCGGCTGCGACAGGGTGAAGGTGATGTGGTCGTGTGGATTGATGAGCCCGGGCGAGATCACCCCCTGCTCGCAGGCCACCACGGTGGCGGTGGAAGCCTCGGGCTCGGCTCCGCAATCGCAGCCCACGCAGGTGATGCGCCCGTTGGGATTTCCGGGGTCGGAGGTGTCCACGAGCACCGTGCCGTTCTCGTAGACGTCGAAGCCCGCGAGCACCGTGCCCTGCAGCAGCAGCGTGGAGCTGCCCGGAGTCACCGCGCACACCTGCCCTGCCGGGGCGGGGTCGATCACGTTGTCGCAGACGATCGTCTCGCCGGGAGGCGGCGGCGGCTCCCCCGTATCGGTGTCCGTGTCCGTGTCGCCCATGGTGGCGGTCGCCGTGGTGTCGAGCGTCGTCCCTCCCATGGTGGTGTCGACGCCACTGGTCGTGGTCCCGTCGGCGGTGACGGTGACCGGGCCCATGGTGGTGGACTCCGTCTCGGTATCGGTGTCGACCGGAACCGGATCGGGATCGGGACAACCACTCGCGAGCACGAGACCGGCGAGCGGCGCGAGCAGCCGCGACGAGACACGTAGATGAGACATTAGTCCAACCCCTTCTGGCGGGAGCATCAAAGGCTCACGCGGGCATGTCAAGCACCGACGACGCGTCCGCTCGTGAGCGACCGGCGATCGGATCCGCTTCGTCGGGGAGATCACTCCTCGTCCGTCTTGCGGTCACGGCCAAACCAGTAGAGCGTGCCGACCAGCACCGGAATCGACACCAACAGCAACACCAACAGGATGAAGGCCCGGGTGACCACGCACAGCCCGATCGACACCCAGAAGTACGCCAGCATCCCGATGCGCTGCCGTTGCGTGAGCCCCTGCCACACCGCGGCCACGGAGCCTGGGCCCTCGTTTGCCGGCCGCATGGTCCGCGCCTGCGACGGCTCGAGCGCCAGGGACTCGCGATCCGATTGCGGCTCGCCCCGAGCCAGTCGAGCGCGAACCTCTGCGACCGATCCCAGCCGTTGGTCGGGGTCGGCCCGAAGCATCGCCTGGAGCACGGTGCGTAGCCGACCCGGTGCCATGACGGCGCCGAGATCCACCTCGAGCCCCTTGCGCGGCAGGGCGTCGGCGTCCTCGCCCGCGGCCAGCGCCGCCAGCGTGGCCGCCAGCGCGTGGAGGTCGGACGCCGGCGTGGAGCGGCCATGGAGCTGCTCGGGCGCCATGTAGCCAAAGGTTCCCACGCTCGACTCGCCCGTGGGCCGAAACGCCTTGGTCACCCCGCCAAAGTCGACCAGCACCGCCCGCCCGTCGGGTCGCACGATCACGTTGCCGGGCTTGATGTCGCGGTGGATCACCGGCGGATGCAGCCCGTGCAGGTACTCGAGCACGTCGAGCAATTGCATCAGCAACTCGAGCAGCTCCGCCTCGGATCGACGACGCCCCGACGCCAGGTCCTCGGCCAGCGTGCGGCCTTCGACCAGCTCGAGCACCAACAGCGACTGGCCTCGCTCCTCGTCGCGCAGATGCCCCAGATACGCCGGAATTCCAGGGTGCCGCAGCGACTCGAGCACCGCCCGCTCGCGCTCGAAGCGTTCATGGACCTTCCAGTCGGAGATCCGCCCCAGATCCAGCACCTTGATGGCCACCCACCGCTCGAGCGCGGTGTCGTGGGCCGCCACCGTGATCGCCTGTGCACCGCGGCCCAGCAGCTCCACCTCGGTGAAGCGCTCGGGCAGCGCGGGCAAGTCTGGCACGGTCGGGGGCACCGCGGCCATCGTCGGCGAGCCGGCGGCCCGCGGCAAGCCAACTCGACCCCACGGGCGAGCCATGACCGCGGTATCGTCGCGTCCATGCCGAGCCGCGTCCCTCGTCCCCTCGCCCTTGCTGCGCGCTGGCTCCTCGTCGTCGGCCTGGGCCTCTCGCTCCCGAGCTGCCGGTCCACGAGCGACGACCCCGCCACCTCGTCCGAGCCGCTCACGCTCGAGACGCTGCAGGATGGCGACGGCGCCAAGGCCTCGGGCAAGCGCCTCATGTCCTCGGCCCTGGGCCTGCACCGGCTCGACACCACCACGCCGCCCCCCACCAAGGCGGTGATCGGCGTCCACGGGTACGACAGCGAGGGCTACGAGTGGGTCTACCCGCTCAAGACCCTCGGCAAGGACGGCCGAGCCCGTACCTTCTTCCATCGCTGGGACTACACCCAGTGCCCCGAGCCCATGGCCGAGGCCCTCGGCAGGGCGCTCGACGAGCTGCTCGCCGCGCAGCCCTCGATCGAGTCGGTGCAGCTGGTCGCCCACAGCTACGGCGGGGTGATCACCGCGCTGATGGCCTCGCGCTACCACGGCAAGGTTCCGCTGCTGGTGGATCTGGTGGCCTCGCCCCTGGCCGGGCATCCCGGGATGTCTGGCGCGTGCAGCTACGACGGGGCGAAGGCCCCACCCGCCGATGCCCCGGTGACCCTGCGGCAGTGGCGTACCCAACAGCAGCTCGACGGCGCCTTCGACGATCTCGACACCGATCCTCAGATCGTCGATCTCCCCGGCGAGGTCACTCGCCTGCCCGAGACGTACCGAGGACATCGCCTGGGTCACAACTGGTCGATCTCCTGGGTGGTGGATCACCTCGACGGCGGAGCCCCGCCCTGAGCGGCGAGCCACGGGTCGCCTCCTGATCACGTGCAATCCCACACGCGGCACGCGGCAGATCTCCACCCTCGGTGGGCTGCGTGACGAACGTGTGAACGATCCCCGCGCGCGCCGAGAAGCGCTTGCTCCCACCGCAGGCGACGGGTAATGACCGAGCCCATACGGAAGGCCCTACGGATGGATCGCGTCAAGCTCTGCTTCCTGCTCGCCACCTGCCCCCTGCTCGCGTGTACCGACGTCCCCGAAGTCCCCGTCGTCGATGACTCGTCGACCGGCGACGAGTCGACCACCGGCACCGTCACCGTCACCCCCACCACCATGACGACCACGACGGCCGACTCGAGCACCACCGACGCGACCACCGGCGTCGACAGTACGGGCTCCGAGAGCGACAGCTCCTCGAGCTCCGACAGCGGCAGCTCCTCGAGCTCCGACAGCGGCAGCAGCTCCTCCTCGGGCGAGACCACCGGTGGGGTCTGCGGCAACGACGACCAAGACCCGGGCGAGCAGTGCGACGGCACCGATCTGGCCGGCTACAACTGCGTGACCCTGGGCATGGGCTTCACCGGCGGCGAGCTGGCCTGCGCCGCCGACTGCACCTTCGACACCTCGGCCTGCCTGGCCTGCGGCAACGACATGATCGACGCGGGCGAGGATTGCGACGGCGCCGATCTGGGCGGCAACGACTGCGCCAGCGTGGGCTTCGTCGACGGCACCCTGGCCTGCGCCGCCGATTGCACCTTCGACACCACGAGCTGCAATGCCTGCGGCAACGGGGTCGTCGACGCCGGCGAGTCCTGCGACGGCGCCGATCTGGGCGGCATGGGCTGCGCCGACCTGGGCATGGGCTTCACCGGCGGCGCCCTGGGCTGCGACATGGCCTGCGGCTACGACACCACCGGCTGCACCAACCTGCCCTGGCCCGTCGCCGGCGAGGTGATCATCACCGAGATCATGCAAAACCCCCAGGTGCTGCTCGACGCCGACGGCGAGTGGTTCGAGGTCTTCAATCCCACCATGGGGACCGTCTTCCAGCTGGGCACCTGCACGTTCGAGGGCGCGGCCGATCTCGGCTTCACCATCGACGTGGATCTCACGATCGGACCCATGGAGTATCGCACCTTCGCGGTGCAGTCGATGGTCGACCAGGGCTTCGTCGCCGACTATCAGTGGCCGCCCATGCAGTACAACCTCACCAACACGTCCGACACGGTGCGGCTCACCTGCGGCGGGGTGATCGTGGACGAGGTGAGCTACGACGACGGCGCGACGTTCCCCGATCCCAACGGGCAGAGCATGAGCCTCGACCCCTCCTCGTACGACGCCGTGCTCAACGACGACGGCACCAACTGGTGCGCGGGCTCGCAGAGCTACAACGGCGACTTCGGCACCCCGGGCACGGCCAATCCCGTCTGCATGGGTCCGGCGAGCTACCCCATCGACTTCTGCCGCCTGCAATTCCCCACCCTCGTCGACGAGCCCGAGGGCACCGACGTGGACGTGTTCGGCCGCGTCTTCATCGGGGGACTCACCGACATCTCGGGGGTCAACGATCCCGCGCCGGAGGTGATCGGCTACGTGGGCCATGGCCCCGACGGCACCGACCCCGCGATCGATCCGGGCTGGGTGTGGACGGCCGGCGTCCCCAATGCCGGCTACGGCCCCGCCTCGCCCGGCTACGAGGCCAACAACGACGAGTACCATGCGGTCCTGTCGGTCCCCAGCCCGCCGGGCTCCTACGACTTCGCGTTCCGCTTCAGCGGCGACGGCGGCGCGACCTTCACCTACTGCGATGGGCAGCCCGCCGGCAACTCCGACGGCTATCAGCCCGCCAACGCCGGCCAGATGACCTCGCAGCCCGGCGCTCCTCCGCCGCCGATGTTCTTCAGCGAGTACGCCGAGGGCAGCAGCAACAACAAGGCGCTCGAGGTCTACAACCCGTCGGGCGTCGCCGCCGATCTCACCTCGTGCGAGATCCGGTTCTACTTCAACGGTGCGATGGCGGCCACCACCACGATCCCGCTGGGCGGCATGCTGGCGGCCGACGACGTGCTGGTGGTCTGCGACGACAGCATCGACGCGGCCGTGTTCGCTCCCATGAATTGCGACGTGCTCGCAGCCGGCACGTTCTACAACGGCGACGACGCCATCGAGCTCGCGTGCAGTGGCGTCACCCTCGACGTGATCGGGCAGATCGGCTTCGACCCCGGCGCCGAGTGGCTGGTGGGCGGGGTGGGCACGCAGGACGAGACCCTCCGCCGCAGCTGCACGGTGGCCACGGGCGACGCCAACGGGTTCGACGTGTTCGATCCCTCGCTCGAGTGGGCCAGCTTCCCGCAGAACACCTTCGCCGACTTCGGGCAGCACATCTGCCCGTAGCCCCCGGGCCGCGCCGCGGGGCTCGACGGAGCCTCGCGGCGCGCGGAGACCTCTCATGCCAGCACCGTTGAACATCAAGCGCGCGACGCCCGAGCTGCTGCCACGCCTCGAGGAGATCCGCGAGGCCGCGTTCGCGCCGGTGTTCGAGTCGTTCCGCTCGATCATGGGCGACGAGATCTACGGGCGTGCACAGGCCCGCGACGATGCAGCCCAGGGCGAGCTGCTCGCCTCGCTGCTCGCGCCCGACTCCGGGTGGGAGGTCTACGCCGCCGAGCACGAGCAGCGGGTGGTCGGCTTCGTGTCGATCCGCTTCGACCACGAGACCAAGGTGGGCGAGCTCGGGCTCAACGCAGTGCTCCCCGATCACGCCGGCCACGGGATCGGAACGCAGATGTACGAGCATGCCATCGCGCGCATGAGGGAGGCGGGCATGCGGGTGGCCTTCGTCGGCACCGGCGGCGATCCGAGCCACGCCCCCGCCCGCCGCGCCTACCAGAAGGTGGGGTTTGGCGTGGAGCTGCCCACCGTGTGGATGTACCGGACGCTCGACTAGCAGGAGCGCACCGCGACCCGACCGGGCTATCCTGCCGTCGATGACCGACGCCGCGCCCTCCGAAGGCCGCATCGTGACGCGCGTGTACGATCACGTGCTGACGATCACCATCGACCGTCCCGCCAAGCGCAACGGCTTCACGCCGGAGATGATCCTCCAGCTGGCGGAGGCGTACACGACCTACGAGGAGACCGACTCGCTGTGGTGCGCGGTGCTGCGAGCCGAGGGCCCGTGCTTCACGGCCGGGCTGCAGCTCGACCGCTTCACCATCACCGATCGCTTCGTTCCCGAGGGCCTCGTCGATCCGCTGGGGCTGCTGCCTCCGCTGCGGCGCAAGCCGGTGGTGGCGGCGGTCCACGGGATCTGCTTCACCATCGGCATCGAGCTGATGCTGGCGGCCGACGTGGTGATCGCCGCGCCCGACACCCGCTTCGCCCAGCTCGAGGTCAAGCGCGGCCTGATGCCGTTCGGCGGTGCCACCATGCGCATGGTCGAGCGGGCGGGCTGGGGCAACGCCATGCGCTGGCTGCTCACCGGCGGCGAATTCGACGGCCACGAGGCGCTGCGCATGGGACTCGTTCAGGAGCTGCGGCCCGCAGACGAGGTCCATGCGCGCGCCCTGGAGCTCGCACAGGAGATCGCCGAGCAGAGCCCGGTCGCCGTGCTCGAGACGCGGGCCTCGGCCCTGCGCTACGCCGAGGCGGGAGAAGCCGCCGCCGTGGCCGACTTCCCCGCCCAGCTGCGCCGCATCGCCCACAGCGAGGACTTCGCCGAGGGCGTGCGGTCGTTCGTGGAGCGCCGCAAGGCGCGGTTCACCGGGCGCTGACGCCTCCAGTGTCGAGCGAGCGAGCGGGCCGAGCTAATTGGGCAACCGCGCTTCGTCTCCATCGAGCGCGGTGGTCAGCACGCGGGTGATCCGCACGAAGTGGGTCATGCCCGTGCCGTCGAACGGGTTGCACATCGCCATCATGCCCATGCGCGAGCGCTCGTCGTAGAACACGCACGCCAGGCCGTTGGACCCCGTGACCGCGCCGTGCCAGAAGTCGGTGCCGCGGATCTCGAAGAACGAGTCGAACAGCGGCACGAAGCCGGGTCGGAGCTGCGGCGCGACCTGGTGGACGATCGCGTGCAGCACGTCGTGCCGACGACGCTCGCTGCTCGACCACAGCGCCGGTGACCGCACCACCTGCTCGTCGAACACCTCGAACAGGTCGGAGAACTCGGTGACGGTGGGGATGCGCTCGCGGATCGTCTCGATCGCGGCGAGCAGCTCGGGAGGAGGAAGCGAGCCGGTGGTGGGCTCGGTCTCGGTGGCTTGGGGGGTGCTCATGGCGACCAACGTGACCGCTGCGTCGGCATCGTCACCCGCTGTGTGCACGGCATTCGAACGCTCGAGCATGGTGGCCAACCGTCGAGCCACGCTGGCCAACGGGTCGGCCACTGCGTCTCACCGGCTGGCCACCTCTTGCCCTCGATGGCCCGTCGGCGGGCCGATCCGAGTGCGTTCCCACGGTCACCGCCGAGGCCGATCGCGGCCCACGCGAGGCCCCGACGAGCTCCGCAGCACGCGCGCATCTCCGACCGCTCGCTCGCGTCGCCGAGCGAGCGACTCGATCAAAGGGCCGCGACCGGGACCGGTCCGGAGCCGACTCGATGCGCCTTGGCCACGATCGTCGACTCGTCGCGCCCGCGACGCTCGTCGCTGCGCGCCATCACATAGGAGAAGCGCGACAGCTCGATCTCACCGCCGGGGTCGAGCGGAGCGCATACTGCCACCAGACCCTTGCCGGTGCGCTCGTCATAGAAGAAGCACGCCAGCCCAGACTTGCGGTTGCCCGCGCCATCGGTGAGCTTGCCGCTGATCACTCCGTGCCAGAAGCCAGCGCCGTGCACCTCGAACAGCGCGTGGTTGGTCGGCTCGAACCCCGAGTGCAGTCGGGCCGAGAGCCGAGTCGCGACCGAGAGCAGACCATCGTGCTCGCGGGTCTCGCTGCAATCGAACAGCTCGGGCTCACGCGCCACGTGCTCGTCGTAGTAGTCGTAGAGATCGGCCAGCTCCTGGGTGCCGTGCAGTCGGGCGCGGAGGCTCTCGATGCGTAGCTGGAGGTGGGGAAGTTGAGCACCGTGTGCAGAAGAGGGGCTTCGCGGGGGGCCGTGCGATCGCCAGTGCATCCGAAGAAACTGACAGACATCCGGGCTACGTCACCCGAATTTCTCTCGCCAAAATGGGACTCGAGGGGAATGTGTCCCGTGTTGGGACGAAGCTCTTCCAAGTCCGTCGGGGATTCCCTGGGTGGACCGTCATGGCAGGACCGTGAACGGACACCGCGAAGACCCGGGCCCCACCTCGTCGATGGTGGGGCTCGGCGTCCGACGAGCGCCCGCAACGGGCGCGCTTCGTTTCCAAGCGTGGAGCCGGGGGGTGCGCTACCGTCGGATCCGTGTCTCGCAGAGCCTTCGTCGTGCTCGTGTCTTGGATGTTCTCGGGCCCGATCGCTTGTGGGCAGCAAGAAGATCCCGATGCTCGGGCTCGAGACGTAGGGCCCGCGAGCCCGGCGTCGGAGGTGAGTCCCAAAGTGGAACTCGTCCCCGAGGCCAAGGCGAAGCCCGACGAGGGCGAGCCACCCGCCAGGGCGCTCGACGAGATCGCCTTCGAACTCGACGGCCAAGATCGGCACCTCACGGTCCGAGATCCCGGGCACGCCACCATCAATCGTCTGAGTGCGCCACCAAGCGTCGCCATCATTGCCAGCGCCGAGGGTTCGTCCGAGACGCTGATCCTCAAGCTCGGAGGAGTCGACCTCGATCGAGCGGCCCTGCCGCTCGAGCTTCACCTGGGCGAGCAAGGGGTGTCGGCCACCTATATCGACCCGAGCGGAGTGCGTAGCTCGGGTCGGGTCGACGACGGGGTCGGGGCCGAGGATCACTTGACGATCGACACATGGGACCCCGAGCAACGCCGGCTCCGAGGACGGTTCGCGTTCACCGTAATAATTTCGGGGGCAGCGCGCACATTGACGCGTGGCTCGCTCGACGTCGTCCTGCACGATCCATTCGATCGTCGATCGACCCCGCCTCGGTAGTCCGAGATCGTCACCGACACACAGCGGGAGCCGCGTCTCCCCGGGTGTGCATACATGTGACCGAAAAGATCGGCGCTTGAACTATTTCGCCTACATTTTTTTCTCACATCCCGCACAGTTCAATTGCTAGCCCCGTCTCCCCTCCGAGGCGTCGAGAGTGCCCCGCTCGGCGACCTCCAGACGGTGCTCATTGCCCTTGGGAAGGCTCGAATCCGAGCCACCCCATTGGGTGGTCCGTGTTTGGGCCACCCCCCTCGTCCTCCCTCTCGCCACCACCGCCCCCGCCCGACAGGACCGTCGGGCGGATGGAGTCCCCGTGCCCATGCCAACACGTCGCCCTCGTCTCCGCCCCTCCCTCCCCGCCACCATTCTCGCAGTCCTCGGCACGTTCGCGCTGCTCGGTAGCGCACCCGCCGAGGCCAAGAAGAAGAAGCCCGATGGACCCTACTCCACGGGCGATCTCGAGCACGGCGAGCTGTTCTTGCCGCTCTATCGCGGGGCCACGGTGCCCTTCGAGCTGAGTGTCATCGCCACGCCCGACTGCTCTGCCCCGCTCGACATGACCCTGTCGTGGGATGCCGACGACGACGAGCTCACGGTCGAGATCAAGGGCAAGGGCGCGCTCGAGCCCCACCCCAACCTCTACCGAACCGCTGGTGTCGACTTCTTTCCCAATCAGTTCAATCCGCAGGTCGAGGACGTGATCGACGGTCGCTATCAATTGTGGCTCATCAGCGCGTCGGGACCGATGCTGATGTTCTATTACGACCCCGTCACGCTCGACCTGCTCGGCAGCGAGTACGACTTCGAGGTCCCGCCTCCTGCCATCGCGATCTCGTTTCCCACGCTCTACCTGGTGCCCACCCCGTTCTTTCAGCCCGACGAGGACGGCGATGTGGACGAGACCTTCACCTACTCCTACGAGGCGATGACCCGCGGCGATCGCCCCGATCTCGCACACTTCTACATCACGTTCCCCCCGCACAACTTGTGCTTCGCCAATCCCGACCGGCTCGATCTCTCGACCCTGCGACCGTACCTGACCGATCCCCGTCCGGCCGACGAAGCCCGGCCGTGGTCGGACTGGCTGCGCGGAACGATGCTGTTCGACGTGACGGTGGAGCCGCCCGAGTATCACACCGAGCCCCCGCGGGTGACCTTCATGGGCAGCCACCAGAACTCCACCGCGGTGGGTGGCGGCCTCCCCGACGGCTGGAAGCTCGACCTCGACGCGGCGCTGATGGGGGTGGCCCCGCCCATCCGCCCGTGGCAAGGCGCCGGACTGTGCGAGCAGACCTTCGAACCCATGCACGCTCCGGGGATCAACTTCTGCCTCTAGGCGATCACGAGGACACGAGAAAGGAGCAACGACCATGAAGACGACCTTCCATGCCCTCCTGCCCGCCCTGACCCTGGCCCTGTCGCTCGGCGCTTGCGATGACGTCGACGGGCCCGATGACTTCGACGACAACGACCTCGAATTCCGCAAGGGAGGCCCGGGTGGGGGCCCGGGCGGAGGACCGGGCGGCGGACCCGGCGGTGGCCCGGGTGGTGGACCCCACGGTGGCCCGGGCGGTGGACCCCACGGGGGCCCCAAGCACAAGCCGATCACGATGAACACCGGCACCGACCAGCTCCACATGGTCGACGCCGTTCGCTTCGACACCCTGGCCCCCGGAGCCGACGCGGCTCACGGCCAGGCCGTGTTCGGGCTCGCGGCCGACGGAGTGAACGAGGATGTCACCGAGGCCCTGTTCGAGGGGGAGTCTCTGACCTACGGGGGCACGGTGGTCTCCAACGGGCGTACCTGCTTCACCTGCCACCGCGGCCCCAACGAGGCCTTCGGTCTGGGTCCGCTGCCGCTGTCGGGGCACATCCCTCCCACCGACACGCTGTTCACCGGCATCGATGCCGACGCCGGGGGCGATCCCGATGCGATGACCAACCTCGACCAGCACGGCCTGTTCAAGTATCGCTTCAATCGCTTCAACCCGGCCCGCGACATCGAAGACCCCTACCGGCAGGTATTCGGCTGGCGCAAGTCCCCGGGGCTGACCAACATCGGCTTCGCCCACGGCTTCCTCACCGATGGCCGCGGTCGGGTGATGTTCGAGACCGACCGCGGCGCGGTGTTCTCCCACACCCAGAACACCGACGAGCGCTTCGACGATCTCATCCGAGCCCGTCGCAGCGACTTCGACGACCTCGAGGCGTTCCTGTTCGGGATCGTGTCCGATCCTCAGCTGCTGGCGCTGCGCGACCCCGGCCATCCCGACCATGACGCGCTGGTGGAGGAGCCGTTCCTCACCGTGGATCTGCAGGCCGACGGCCCGTCGGCGCAGCTGCTGCACAAGCGCAACAAGGGCCGCAAGGTGTTCGAGGACCACTGCTTCCGCTCGTGTCACAACACGCCCAACGTGTTCAACAACCTCAGCAACGTGGAGGGGCTCGGCAACGGTGAGCGGCCCGAGGACTTCGTCCCCATGGGGCCCTCGGTCGGCCGCAACTTCAACGTGGGCGTGTCCGAGCGCAACGCGCACGGGCTGCGGTTCACCCGGCACATGGGCGGGGGCGTGTACCAGTCGGTCGTGGTCCCGCTGGCCAACGAGGACGGCTCGATCGACCTCCACGAGGTGCAGTTCGACATCGGGCTGGCCGCCTCCACCGGTCGCAGCGAGGACATCGGTCGCTTCAAGGTGCCGCAGCTGCGCAACCTCGCCGCCAACGCGCCCTACTTCCACGACAACTCGGCCGCCACCATCGAGGACGTCGTGGATTACTTCCTCTCCGACGACTACAACGACAGCAAGGACGGAATGCGGTTCCCGATCCACCTCACCAACAACCAGCGCGAGGACTTGATCGCGTTCCTCGAGGTGCTCTGAGCCCGCGAGCAGCCCTACGCCGTGAGGGCGTAGGGCCTCAGTCCCTGGCGGTGCGCCAGATCGCGTCGGCCCGCTCGCGCACCCGCTCCTGGATCGCCTGGAACTCGGGGTGGTTGCGCAGCGGCACGATGGCGGGGCAGGACTCGAACCAATCGGCGTCGACCAGCACTCCGCCCGCGTCGGCCATGGCGAGCTGACGCATCGCCAGCTCGCGTGCCCCTCGCCAGGAGAGCAGCTCCACCGCGAACTGCCGCAGCGCGGTCCGGAACCGGGGGCTCGACTGGCGCACGGCGACCTGGTCGAAGCGCTGGCTCAGCTCGTCGTCGGAGTGCTCGGGCTCGAGCGCGTCGCGCAGCAAGGTGGCAATCGCGGCTTGTGCTCCTTCGGTCCTCCACTTGAGCTTGCGCGCGCGCTCGATCTCGCCGTGCCACACGGAGATGCGAAACTCGAACAGCGCCCGGGCGAACGGGATGTCGACGGGCGAGCGTGCGAGGCGAGACAGCTCGGCCTCGTAGGCCGCCCGGTCGCCGCGCAGGGCGTAGTGCCGCAGCACGGAGAAGTTGGCCTGGTGCAGGGTGGGATCGAGCTCGTGGGCCAATTGGATGTGCCGCACCCCCTCGGCCGAGCGCCCGGCGTCGCACTGCAAGAGTCCCAGGTACTCGTGGGCGGCGGCGCAGGTGGGTGCGGCCTCGAGGGCCGCGTTGAGCTGCCGAGCGGCGGCCGCGAACTCGCCGTGGCTCACGTGCAGGCGCGCCGCGGCCAGATGGCTCTCGGCCAGCTCGGGAGCGCCGGAGAGGGCAGCCAGCACGGCCGCGCGCGAGACCTCGCCCCAGTCGACCTCGGTACGAGCCGACGGCAGGAACCAGCGCTGCACCGCGGCGTCGGCCCGAGCCGCGAGCGCGAGCGCGAAGGTGGGCGCGCGCTCGAGCGCCTGCTCGAACAGGGCGATCGCCTCCTCGAGGTTCTGGCCGCTGATGTCGGCCACGCGAAGGCGCTGGCGGCCGCGGAGGTACAGCTCGACGGCCGCGCCTGGAACCCGCCCGCGCTCGTTGCTCACCGAGAGCTCGACCCGCAGGCCCTCGGCCACCCGCTTGGCCATGCGGTCCTGGAGCTCGAACACGTCCTGGAGCTCGCCCTCGAAGCGCTCGCTCCAGCTCTGGAATCCGGTCTCGACGTCGATGAGTCGCGCCACGATGCGAACCGTGGTGCCGGCACACTGGACCGAGCCATCGATGATCGCGTCGACGCCGAGCGCACGACCCACGGTCCGAGCGTCGCGCTCGCGATGCAGCTGGCTGGTGGCGCCGCTCCCGGAGACGCGCAGCCCCTTGGTCATGGCCAGCAGATCGACCAGCTCGTCGGTGAGGACCTCGGCGAGGTAGGCGTCGTCGTCGGGCCCGCGGTAGCGAAACGGCATGACCGCCAGCGCCCGTCCGCCGGGGGAGGTCGAGAAGAACGCATTGGTGCCGACGACCGATGCACCCAGCGATCCGATCATGCTCGAAGCCGCGTTCGCCACCATCGGCGAGTTGGGCCAGGACTCGTCCGGTCGCGTCTCGACCGTGCCCATCGCGGCCAGCTCCTGGGCAATGGTGGCGGCGCTCGGGGGCCGCTCGTCGATGGACTGGGACAGGCAGCGGACCACGAGCGCGGCGAGCTGGTCGGGCGTCGGTACGTGCTCGCGAGGGTCGGGCACCCGCGTGAGCCGAGCCATGGCGATCTCGGTGCGGCTCGAGCCCTGGAAGGCCGACTTCCCGGTCAGCAGCTCGTAGAGCAGGATGCCCAGCGAGTAGAGGTCGGCGCGATGATCGATGGGCGCCCCGACCACCTGCTCGGGCGACATGTACATGATGGTGCCGGCCAGCGGCTGACGGCTCCCGAGCACCTCCGCTTCTTCCAGCACGGTGCAGGCCACGCCGAAGTCGGTGATCACCACGCGTCCGGTGTCGTCGACGATGACGTTCGCTGGCTTGAGATCGCGGTGGATCACGCCCACCTCGTGGGCGGCTTGCAGGCCGAGGCAGACCTGCCGTCCCAGCTCGATGACCTCGTCGGGCGGGAGCCGTCCCTGCTTGGCCAGTCGCACGCGGAGACTGTCGCCGCCGACCAGCTCCATGGTGATGAAGTGCACTCCCTCGAATTCACCGAGGTCGAAGGTGCGGGCCGCGTTGCGGTGGGTGACTCGCCGAGCGAGACGCACCTCGCGTGCAAAGCGCTCGGTCGACTCGCCGTCGGGCAGCGAGAGCAGCTTGAGCGCGATGTCCTCGTTCACGACCGAGTCGTGCGCGGCGTAGACCGTGCCCATGGCGCCGCGTCCCAGACAGCGGTCGATGCGATAGCGGCCCCCGAAGAGCTCCCCCAGCACGGGTCCCGCGTCCGACGCGGTGGCGTCGAACGTGTCGATCTCGTGAGGTAGGTTGCCCAATCGTCACGATGATACCGCGGTGCAGTCGCAATGGGACGCATCGTTTGCGCCACGAAGGAATGCCGGGATTTCAGGCGATCGACCCACCTGTCGGTACGGGATCGAGCGGGCTCGCAAAGGCGCACGGGGTCGTCGGCCTAGCGAAGCACCCCGCCCATGCGCCGCTCGGTGCGACGCCGCCGGGCGTCGGCCCTCAGGGCCGACAAGCCGAGGGCATAGATGGCCCAGAAGGCGATGCCGACCCCCATCCCCTGGAGCGAGCTGCTGATGACCGGAGCCTCGGCCTGGATCGAGCGTAGCTCACCCGCGGCCCGCACCGCCGTGAACGAGAAGAACAGGAACAACGTCGTGGCCCCCATGGCTCGGAGCACACCGACCCCGGAGATCCGCTGCTGACGATTGATGCTCGGGCGCCCCCACTCCATGGCCTCGAGCAGCAGTCGCATCCATGCCCCGAGCATGGGGAACAGGAGCAGACCGGAGATGCCGGCCAGGCCCGGCACGGCCTGTCGCAGCTGCTCGATGGGCAGGGCCACCTCGCCAGGCAGGAATGCGAGCAACCAGGGCACCGGGGCGCAGCCTACCAGCCCACCTGCGTCCGGACGAGCGCGCGGGGCCTGGCCACCCGACCGGCGTGGGCAAGGGCCCGCCGCCCGGTTGCGGTGTAGCGGCGGCTGCGCGATCAGACGATCTCGATTGTGGCTGCGAAGCCGATCTCGTTAGGATCGATGCGATGGCTTGCCCCAAGGTGTTCCTCCGATCGGCCCTCGCATTGGCGGGTGGCGCCCTTCTCACTGCGTGCCCGGGAGATCCGATCGTCCCCAGTGACACCGATCCGGGTACGTCGGGCTCGACCTCGGACACGGAGGCGACGTGTGCCCCGGGACAGACCCAGACCTGCCCGTGCCCCGGTGGTGAAGGGACGCAGGTCTGCCAGGTGGACGGATCGGCCTTTGGCCCCTGTGATTGCAGCGGACTCGACAGCGGAACGTCGGGCGAGCCGGATCCCGCGACGGGGACGACGGCGGAAGACACCACCACCACGGGACCGCTGCCGTGTACGTCGGACGAGGAGTGCACCGACGTGGCCCAGGGCGAGTGCGAGGAGGGCGTGTGCGGCGAGGACGGGATGTGCGTGGCGCAGCCCGTCGAATTCGGCACTCCTTGCGGCAGCGCGACGGCCGACGAGTGTACGGCTCCCGATTCCTGCGACGGCGACGGCGTGTGCGCGGCCAACGACGTGGAGGATGGCCTGGCGTGCAGCACCTGCGCCACGGGCCAGTGCAACTGCTCGGCGGGCGCGTGCGGCGAGTGCAACGTGTTCGCGCCGACCAACAACTTCATCACGCCCAAGTCGCTCGAGGGCTGGGAGCTGACGGGGAGCTGGGGCCTGTACCGCCAGTCGCCGAGCAGCCAGATCGATGGGCCCACCAACTTCATCGGCCAGGTGATGGGCACGGACGGCAACCGGGTTCAGCCCTACCCCGGGGGCGAGGTCGAGGTCTCGTATGCACGCACGCGGCCGTTCCCGCTGCCCGAGATGATCGCGTTCCTGTCGTGGAACGTCGACGAGGGCGGTGGGCTGTCCGACAACAAGACGGTGCGGGTCTCGGTCGATGGCGGCACCACGTGGGACACGCTGGTCGACTGCGCGGTGGATCCGAGCTGGGCGATGTGTCAGCCGTCGATGGATCAGGATCCGGCCGTGTTCGACCTGGTGCAGATCCCCGTGCCCATGGGGTTGTGGGGCCAGGAGGGCATCGTCGAGTTCGGCTACGACTCGGGCGACGGCTGCTGCGGGTTCGAGAAGGGCTGGTTCATCGACTCGCTCAACGTGGCCACCGAGTGCCGCTGCCAGGACAACAGCGACTGCGCCGACGTGACGGGGCAGTGCGGCACGGGGCTGTGCGCGCCCTCGGGTGAGTGCGCGCTGCAGCCGATGCCGGCCGACACCGCCTGCGGGGACGCGTTCGACAACGACTGCAACGGCGCGGACACCTGCGATGGGGTGGGCTACTGCCGGGACAACGTGCAGCCCACGGGCCTTGCCCTGTGCGGGGACTGCCCGGGCGGCGGGGTGTGTGCGTTCTGTCAGGCGGGCCAGTGCATCGACTGCCTGAGCTTCTCGGACTTCGGCGACTTCAACGATCCGAGCTCGGTGGCGGAGTGGACGGTGAGCGCGACGGTGGGCACGGCCGACTGGGGCCTCTACGACGCGGCGCCGCAGAACCAAGCGGCAGGCCCGGTGCCGTTCCCCAACGCCCCGGTCTACGGCACCGACGGCAACCGCAACCCGCCGTATCCCGGTGCGGAGTCCGAGTCGTCGAGCGTGCAGACCGGCGACGGGGTGGTGCCCGCGATGCTCACCTTCCTGTCGTGGCACGTGGACGAGGGCGGCGGCTTCTACGACAACAAGATCATCGAGCTGACGGTCGACGACGGCGCCTCCTGGACCACGCTGGTCAACTGCACGACCTTGCCGGCCGGCATGCCGTTTTGCGAGTACGAGGACGACGGCCGGCTGGGCACCGACTGGGATCCGATCCAGATCGACACCTCGGCCTGGGCCGGGATGACGGGGCGGCTGCGCCTCTCCTACATCACGGGCGACAGCTGCTGTAGCTTCGAGCGCGGGTGGTTCATCGACGACCTCAACGCGTTCTCGATCTCCTGCAACGACGATCCCTTCCCGCCGTAGGTCGGGCCGGTCGGTGGAGTCTCGGGCGGGCGAGCCGGCCCTGGGGGAGCGTAGGCCCGGTAGCGGAGCCCACCCCCGTAGCGCCGGCCGTGGGATTTCCGACGCTGCGGGGAGGTCCGAGGGGTCCGTGGCCCTTGCGTGACGTCGCGCCGCGGCGGACCATCGATCGCCATGATGCGCTCGCTGGTTCCCCTCGCGTTCCTGTGTGTTGCGGCCTGTGCCGAGCCCGAGACGCCGCTGATCCTGACCGGTGAGCGAGGCGCGTGCGGCTCGGTGGTGGAGGGCTCGAGCCCCGGGCAGGTGGAGTGCCCCAGCGAGTGCCCGATCGCGGTGCAGGCCTATCGCGTGGTCAACTCGCGCTCGTGCGAGCGCTCGAGCCAGAAGTACGTGGCTTGCATCCGCGCGGGCGGGTCGGGTCAGCCGGGCGCGGCGCTGCTCGACACCCCGGATGGGCCGATCTTCGTGGACGACCCGGCGTTCGACTGCAGCGGTGACGATGGCTGCGCGGGGGTGAGCACGTTCACCGCCGACCGCTGGGTGGGGTGCGACGATGCGGACGAGGGTGCGTGCGCCTGCGCGTGCACGGGGTCCGGCGATTGCCCGTTCGACCGGTTCTCGGAGGTGCTGGGGAGCTGCGGCCTGGCCACGCCGTGCGAGCCGCTGAACGCCGACACCGATCCGACCGAGGAGCAGCTGCAGTGCTACCTGGACCAGCTGGCCAACGGCAACGCAGTGCGGCTCGAGCTCGACGTGAAGTCGACCAACGACGTCACCGGCGAGACCCGGGCGGTGCGCCGGATCATGGCGTCTTCGGGTCGTGATGCCTATGTGGTCGACTCGGCCGCCTACGACGCCCCTTCGTTGCACTGCCAGCTGCAGGGCCCGAGCTTCTTCTTTGGCTGCGACCCCGACGAGCCGATGGACGTGAACTTCACCAACGCCGACGGCATGATCGAGCGAGGGCCTTGTACGGATCCGCGGGCGTGGATCAGCAACTGCGAGGGTGCGGAGCCGGTGTGTCCGGGGTAGGGATGATTGGGCACGATTGGGCCCAACTGAGCACGAGTTGCATGACGTGACACCGTCGGGTCCGACGAGGCACGGTTGGGCGAGATCGCACGAAGATCGTTGACCGGTTGGACGATGATCATGAAGGCTGCTCGCCAACATGATGTGTCGTACCGTCAGCGTTCCGTCCCTCGCCCTCCTCGCATCGCTCGCTCCGCTGTCACAAGGTAGCGCCGCCGTACCCCGAGCCACCGACGGGCTCTCGTCGGGGGGAAAGGGGATTCCGGGTGGGGGGGTGTCGCCGGTGCGGATCAATGAGATCCGTATCGAGGAGGCTGGCGGGGGGATGGATGACGAGGAGTACTTCGAACTCGTTGGGCCACCGGGAACATTGCTCGATGATCTCACCTATCTCGTCATCGGCGACGGCCCCGGTGCGAACTCCGGGATCATCGAAGCGGTCGTCGACCTCGACGGCGAAGTGATCCCCGCGAGCGGTCACTTCGTGGTCGCGGAAGGCTCCTTTTCGCTCGGAACGGAGGATCTCCAGTTGGCCCTCAACTTCGAGAATGGCGACACGGTGACCCACATGCTGGTATCGGGCTTCATGGGTGATATCGGCGACGACATCGATGCAGACGGCGACGGCATCGCCGAATTACTTCCGTGGACCTCGGTCGTCGATGTGGTGGCGATCGTCGACCCTGGGAGCTCCATCGATCCCTACGGTCCAGGCTCCGGGGTCTGCATGGCAGGGCCCAACTGCCAGGAGGTCACCCAGGGCCCTCCGAGTCACATCTTCCGCTGCGGCGATGCGACGGGCCCGTGGCAGCTCGGCACCCTCACCGTCAATGGCATGCCTCCAGAGGACTCGGCTGGCGCTCCCAACCTTTGCGCCTGTGGCGATGGGATCCTGGTGACGGGCGAAGACTGCGACGACATGGGTGAGTCGGCCTCCTGCAACGCCGATTGCACTCCGGCCGGCTGTGGCGACGGCGTCGTCAACATGATCGCCGGCGAGGCCTGTGACGACGGCGGGGAGTCCCCCGCCTGCAACGCCGACTGCACTCCGGCCGGCTGTGGTGATGGCGTCGTCAACATGGCCGCCGGCGAGGTCTGCGACGACATGGACGAGTCCGCATCCTGCAACGCCGATTGCACTCCGGCCATCTGTGGTGATGGCGTCGTCAACATGACCGCCTTCGAGGTCTGCGACGACATGGGCGAGTCCGCATCCTGCAACGCCGATTGCACTCCGGCCGGCTGTGGCGACGGCGTCGTCAACATGACCGCCGGCGAGGCCTGTGACGCCATGGGCGAGTCCGCATCCTGCGACGCCGACTGCTCTCCGGCCGGGTGTGGCGACGGCATCGTCAACATGACCGCCGGCGAGGCTTGCGACGACATGGGCGAGTCCGCTACCTGCGACGCCGACTGCACACCAGCCACCTGTGGTGATGGCGTCGTCAACATGACCGCCTTCGAGGTCTGCGACGACATGGGCGAGTCCGCATCCTGCAACGCCGATTGCTCTCCGGCCGGCTGTGGTGATGGCGTCGTCAACATGGCCGCCGGCGAGTCCTGTGACGACATGGGCGAGTCCGCTACCTGCGACGCCGACTGCACACCAGCCACCTGTGGTGATGGCGTCGTCAACATGACCGCCTTCGAGGTCTGCGACGACATGGGCGAGTCCGCATCCTGCAACGCCGATTGCTCTCCGGCCGGCTGTGGTGATGGCGTCGTCAACATGGCCGCCGGCGAGTCCTGTGACGACGGCGGGGAGTCTCCCGCCTGCAACGCCGACTGCACTCCGGCCGGCTGTGGCGACGGCATCGTCAACATGGCCGCAGGCGAGGCTTGCGACGACATGGGCGAGTCCGCTACCTGCAACGCCGACTGCTCTTCGGCCGACTGTGGCGACGGCGTCGTGAACATGACTGCCGGCGAGGCCTGCGACGGCATGGGCGAGTCGGCCTCCTGCAATGCCGACTGCACTCCGGCCGGCTGTGGTGACGGCGTCGTCAACATGGCCGCCGGCGAGCAGTGCGACGACATGGGCGAGTCCGCCACCTGCAATTCCGACTGCACACCCGCCGCCTGTGGCGACGGCGTCACCAACACGACCGCCGGCGAGGCCTGTGACGACGGCGGGGAGTCCCCCACCTGCAACGACGACTGCACGCCGGCCGGGTGCGGCGACGGGATCGTCAACGCGCCGGCCGGCGAAGACTGCGACGACATGGGCGAGTCGGTCACCTGCAATGCCGACTGCACCATGGCGACGTGCGGTGACGGCATCATCAACATGTCCGCCGAGGAGGACTGCGACGACGGCGGTGAGTCGGCCTCCTGCAACGCCAACTGCACACCGGCCGCATGCGGCGACATGGTGGTCAACACCACCGCCGGCGAGACCTGCGACGACGGCGGGCGCACGGGCTTCTGCGACGTCGACTGCACCGCGGTGACCTGCGGCGACGGCCTGGTCAACATGACCGCGGGCGAGCAGTGCGACGGCGACGGCATGGGCATGCCGGGCGAGACCACCACCTGCGA
Source organism: Paraliomyxa miuraensis (assembly GCF_026337845.1). Lineage (GTDB taxonomy): Bacteria > Myxococcota_A > Polyangia > Nannocystales > Nannocystaceae > Paraliomyxa > Paraliomyxa miuraensis. The sequence continues at coordinate 450,134 of NZ_JAOVZF010000161.1, forward strand.
CCTCGACTGCACCGACGCGATGTGCGGCGACACGGTGGTCAACGCCACCGCGAGCGAGGACTGCGACGACGGCGGCGAGTCGGCCACCTGCAATGCCGACTGCACCACGGCGACGTGCGGCGATGGTCAGGTCAACGTCGCGGCGGGTGAGGACTGCGACGACGGCGGCGAGTCGGCCACCTGTGACCTCGACTGCTCGCCGGCCGAGTGCGGCGACATGGTGGTCAACAACATGGCGGGCGAGACCTGCGACGACGGCGGGCGCACGGAGATCTGCGACTCCGACTGCACCGTGGTGACCTGCGGGGACGGCTTGGTCAACATGGCCGTCGGCGAGCAGTGCGATGGCGACGGCATGGGCATGCCCGGCGAGACCGCCACCTGTGACGACGACTGTACCGATGCGCACTGCGGCGACATGGTGGTCAACGTGACCGCGGGCGAGGACTGCGACGACGGCAGCGAGTCGACCACCTGTGACGACGACTGCACCCCAGCCGAGTGCGGCGACGGAACGACCAACGTGACCGCCGGCGAGGACTGCGACGACATGGGCGAGTCCGAGACCTGCAACGACGACTGCACCATGGCCGAGTGTGGCGACGGCACCATGAACACCACCGCCGGCGAGGAGTGCGACGACGGCAATACCGACGACGACGACGGGTGCTCGTCTTCGTGCTTGCTCGAGGAGGACGACACGAGCAGCGGTGGCAGCAGCGACTCCGGCGACTCCGGCGGTGGTACGGGCGTGATGACCACCGGTCCGATCTCCACCACCACCGAGGGTGCTTCGACCGGCGAGGAGACCGACACCGAGACGGCCGGCGCCGTGGGCGGGGTGCTCGACGACGGCTGCAACTGTGTCGCCGGGAGCGGGGGCCAGCGTCGCGGCGGCATGCTGTGGTCGCTGCTCGGCCTGCTCGGCCTGGGTGCGTTCCGCCGGCGAAGCTCGCGGTCGTAACCCCGAGCACGGATCAGTAGTTGGGAGGAGTGCCGACCTGGTCCGCATGGGCCAGGCACGGTTGGGATACGAGTGACACGGTTGGGCGAGAACACACGAAGATCGTTGACGGGCTGAATGATGATCATGAAGGCTGATCGTCAACATGATGCGTCGTACAGTCAGCGTTCCATCCATCGCCTTCCTCGCATCACTCGCTCCGCTGTCACAGGGCAGCGCCGCCGTGCCTCGACCCGCCGGCGGGCTCTCGTCGGGGCAAGGGGGCATGCCGGGTGGTGTGGCGGCCGTGAGGATCAACGAGATCCGCATCGACGATCCTGACGGGGGCGACCCCAACGAGTACTTCGAACTCGTCGGGCCTCCGGGGACGCTGCTCGATGGTCTGACCTACCTCGTCATCGGCGACAACCCCGGCGGAAACTATGGGTTCATCGAATCCGTCACCAGCCTCGGCGGGCAAGTGATTCCGCCCAGCGGCTTCTTCGTGGTGGGTGAGGGCTCGATGACGATCGGTGTGCCCGACCACACTACTGGGCTCGATTTCGAGAACAATGACACGGTGACCCACATGCTGGTGTCGGGTTTTACCGTGCTGTCTCAGGACATCGACACGAACAACGACGGCATCGCCAACAACGTCCTTCCGTGGACGAGCGTGGTCGACGTGGTGGCGATCGTCCACCCTTCGAGCAACGACTTCCCCTACGGCCCCGGCTCCGGGGTCTGCGTGGCCGGACCCAACTGCCAGCAAATCACCCAGGACCCGCCCAGTCACGTCTTCCGCTGCTCGGACGGCACGGGCTCCTGGCAGCTCGGCACCCTCGCCATCAACGGCGTGCCTCCCGAGGACTCGCCGGGCTCAGCCAACCCTTGCACCTGCGGCGACGGAATCCTGGTGACGGGCGAAGAGTGCGACGACATGGGCGAGACGGCCGGCTGTGACGCCAACTGTACGATGGTCGAGTGCGGGGATCTCACCATCAACTCGATGGCCGGGGAGGAATGCGACGACACCGATCTCGACGGAAAGACCTGCACGAGCCAGGGCTTCGACGGCGGAACGCTGGGCTGTGATGCCATCACGTGCGAACTCGACACCACGACATGCTTCGTATGCGGCGACGGACTCATCACCGGTGAACCGTGCGATGGCGACGGCATGGGCATGCCCGGTGAGACCGCCACCTGCAACCTCGACTGCACCGTGGCCGTCTGTGGCGATGGCATCGTCAACACGACCGCCGGTGAGACCTGCGACGACGGCGGGCGCACGGAGACGTGCGATTCCGACTGCACCGTGGTGACCTGCGGCGACGGCTTGGTCAACATGGCCGTCGGCGAGCAGTGCGACGGCGACGGCATGGGCACGCCCGGCGAGACCACCACCTGCGACGACGATTGCACCGTTGCGGTCTGCGGCGATATGGTGCTCAACGCGACCGCGGGCGAGGAGTGCGACGACGGCGGCGAGTCGGCCTCCTGCAACACCGACTGCACGACCGCTGCGTGCGGCGACGGCCAGATCAACGCCACCGCCTTCGAGGACTGCGACGACATTGGTGAGTCCGAGATCTGCGACGACGACTGCACCATGGCCGAGTGTGGCGACGGCACCCTCAACACCACCGCGGGCGAGGAGTGTGACGACGGCAACACCACCAACGACGACGGATGCTCGTCCGCATGCTTGCGTGAGGAGGACGACACGAGCACCGGTGGCAGCAGCGACACCGGCGACACCGGCGGTGGCACGGGCGTGATGACCACCGGCCCGGCCTCCACCGGCCCGATCTCCAGTACCACCGAGGGCGCTTCGACCGGCGAGGAGACCGACGCCGGGACGGGTGGCGCCGTGGTCGGGGCGGGCGACGGCTGCAACTGTGTCGTCGGAAACGAGGGCCAACGTCATGGCGGTATGCCGTGGTCGCTGCTCGGCCTGCTCGGCCTGGGTGCGATCCGCGGCCGCCGAAGCTCGCGGCCATAGCCCGGCGTGCCGTCATTGCTCCAGGAGTGGCCCATGATGGGCCGTGCAAAGAGCGTTGACCGGTCGGCCGATGATCGGGATAGGCTACGCGCGCCATCGCCATGCGCCTTACCGTCAGCGTTCCTTCTCTCGCCCTCCTCGCCGCTCTCGCTCCGCTGTCGCAAGGCAGCGCCGCGGTCCCGATCCCCGCCGACGGTCTGTCGTCGGGTGGAGCGCCGCAGGGTGGACCGCCGGCCTCGCCGGTTCGGATCAACGAGATCCGCATCGATCAGCCGGGCGCGGACAACGATGAGTACTTCGAGCTGGTCGGACCGCCCGGCACGCCACTCGATGGGCTGACGTATCTGGTGATCGGAGACGGTGGCGGCGGCGGCAACGTCTCCGGGTTCATCGAGGCAGCCGTCGGCCTCAACGGCCAGGTGATCCCGCCGAGCGGCCACTTCGTGGTGGCAGAGGGCTCGTTCTCGCTCGGGCCGAGGGACTTCCAGTTCGCCCTCAACTTCGAGAACACCGACACGGTGACCCACGTGCTGGTGTCGGGGTTCACCGGCGCGGTCAATCAGAGCATCGATCTCAACGTCGATGGCGTGGCCGACGTGTTCCCCTGGGCCTCGGTCGTCGACGTCGTGGCGATCGTCCACCCACCCAGCCCCGACTTCGCCTACGGACCAGGCGCGGGGCTCTGCGTGGCGGGGCCCACCTGCCAGCAGGTCATACAAGACACGCCCGGCCATGTCTTTCGCTGCGCGGACGGTACGGGCCCGTGGCAGCTCGGCACCTTCGCCGTGGGCACGTCGGACTCGGCGGGCGCACCCAATCTCTGCGCCTGCGGCGACGGCGTCCTGGTGATGGGCGAAGAGTGCGACGACATGGGCGAGTCGGCCGCCTGCGACGCCAACTGCACGTTCGTCTCCTGTGGCGACGGCGACTTCAACATGGCCGCCGGCGAGCAGTGCGACGACGCGGGCGAGTCCGCCTCGTGCGACATCGATTGCACGCTGGCGATCTGCGGCGACCTCACGATCAACCCCACCGCCGGCGAGACCTGCGACGACGGCATGGCCACGATGACCTGCAATGCCGACTGCACCGCGACCAGCTGCGGCGACGGCATCGTCAACATGGCCGCCGGTGAGCAGTGCGATGGCGACGGCATGGGGATGCCGGGCGTGACCCCCACCTGCGACGACGACTGCACGCTCGCCGTGTGCGGCGACGCGGTCCTCAACGGGCTCGCGGGTGAGATCTGCGACGACGGCGGCGAGTCGGCGCTCTGCGACACCGACTGCACCCTGGCCACGTGCGGTGATGGACTCACCAACATGACCGCCGGCGAGGCCTGCGACGACATGGGCGAGTCCGCCTCCTGCAACTTCGACTGCACACCGGCCCTGTGCGGTGACGGCATCGTCAACATGGCCGCCGGCGAGGCCTGCGACGACATGGGCGAGTCCGCCTCCTGCAACTTCGACTGCACACCGGCCGGCTGTGGCGACGGCATCGTCAACATGGCCGCCGGCGAGGTCTGCGACGACATGGGCGAGTCCGCCACCTGCAACGTCGACTGTATCCCGGCCCTGTGTGGCGACGGCGTGGTCAACATGACCGCCGGCGAGGCCTGTGACGACATGGGCGAGTCGGCCTCCTGCAACTTCGACTGCACCTTGGCCGGCTGTGGCGACGGCATCGTCAACATGACCGCCGGCGAGACCTGCGACGACATGGGCGAGTCCCCGACCTGCGATGGCGATTGCACCGCGGTCGTCTGCGGCGACGGCACCA
>NZ_JAOVZF010000161.1:454873-576219 GCF_026337845.1 Paraliomyxa miuraensis
GTGGCCGCCGGCGAGACCTGCGACGACATGGGCGAGTCCCCGACCTGCGATGGCGATTGCACCGCGGTCGTCTGCGGCGACGGCACCACCAACATGGCTGCCGGCGAGGCCTGCGACGACATGGGTCCGTCGCCGACCTGCAACGCCGACTGCACCGTGGCCGGCTGCGGCGATGGCATCGTCAACATGGCCGCCGGCGAGCAGTGCGACGACATGGGCGAGTCGGCCACCTGCGACGCCGACTGCACACCGGTCAGCTGCGGCGACGGCGTCACCAACATGACCGCCGGCGAGCAGTGCGACGACATGGGCGAGTCGGCGGCTTGCAACGCCAACTGCACCCCGGCCATGTGCGGCGACATGGTGATCAACATGGCCGCGGGCGAGCAGTGCGACGACGGCGGGCGCTCGGCCACGTGCAACGCCAACTGCACGATCGCCGGCTGCGGCGACGGCTTCGTCAACATGACCGCCGGCGAGCAGTGCGATGGCAACGGCCTGGGCATGGGAGGCGAGACGGCCACCTGCGATCTCGACTGCACCGACGCGATGTGCGGCGATACGGTGGTCAACGCCACCGCGGGCGAGGACTGCGACGACGGGGCCGAGTCGGCCACCTGCAATGCCGACTGCAGCACGGCCCAGTGCGGCGACGCGGTGGTCAACGCCACCGCGGGCGAGGTCTGCGACGACGGCGGCGAGTCGGCGCTCTGCGACGCCGACTGCACTCCCGCCGAGTGTGGCGACATGGTGGTCAACAACATGGCGGGCGAGACCTGCGACGACGGCGGGCGCACGGGCATGTGCGACGCCGACTGCACCGCGGTGAGCTGCGGCGACGGCGTGGTCAATATGACCGCCGGCGAGCAGTGCGACGGCGACGGCATGGGCATGCCGGGAGAGACCGCCACCTGCGACGACGACTGCACCGACGCGATGTGCGGCGACATGGTGGTCAACGCGGCCGCGGCCGAGGACTGCGACGACGGCGGCGAGTCGGTCACCTGCGACGACGACTGCACGCCGGCCGAGTGCGGCGACGGCACGACCAACGCGACCGCGGGCGAGCAGTGCGACGACGCGGGCGAGTCCGAGAGCTGCAACACCGACTGCACGACCGCGGCGTGCGGCGACGGCATCGTCAACACCGCCGCCGGCGAGGACTGCGACGAGATGGGCGAGTCGCAGGAGTGCGACGACGACTGCACCATGGCCGAGTGTGGCGACGGCACCATGAACGCCGCCGCCGGCGAGGAGTGCGACGACGGCAACGCCGACGATGACGATGGGTGCTCGTCGGTGTGCTTGCTCGAGGAGGGCGACACGACCAGCGGCACCGGCACCGGCACCGGTACCGGCACCGGCGACTCGGGGCTCGACGACACGGCCGGCTCTTCGGGGGGCGAGACGGGAGTGGAGACCAGCGGCCCGTTCTCCACCACCACCGAGAGCACTTCGACCGGCGAGGGAACCGACACCGAGACCGCCGGCGCCTCCGGAGGCGGGGTGCTCGACGACGGCTGCAACTGCGTGGTCGGGAACGAGGGCCAGCGCCGCAGCGGCATGCTGTGGTCGCTGCTCGGCCTGCTCGGCCTGGGTGCAATCCGCCGCCGGCGCAACGCGCAGCAGTAGCGTGCGGCCTGCCGGCCCCCGCGGCGCTCGATCGCGCCGCGGGTCGCCGTCCCGCGTCACCGGGTCGCCGCCACGGGTCGCCGTCCCGCCGTCCCGCGTCGTCCCGGGTCAACCGGGCGGCCCTTGGCGCGTGCTGACGTGACCGGCCCGTGCCCGACGCTCCCGCGCCCCCCGAACCGACGCCGTCGCGACCCCTGTGGCACGACGCAGCGTGGTCGTTGCTGGGTGAGGCGGGGTACGCGGCGGGCCTGCTCGCCACGGTGGTGCTGCTGGCCCGCCTCGGCTCGGAGCAGACCCTCGGGCAGTACACGCTGGGCATGGCCCTGGCGACGCCGGCCATCCTCCTCACCAACCTGCACCTGCGCCCGGCCTACGTGGTCGACGAGGGGCGCTGGTGCTTCGAGGAGTACCTGGGACTGCGCCTTTGCACGATCCCCCTGGCGCTCGTGCTCTTGGGCCTTGGCGTGGTGCTGATGGAGCTCGACGTGCGCACGGCCGCGATGGTGATGGCGGTGGGCGGGCTGCGGGCCTGGGAGGCGCTCTCGGACGTGTTGCTCGCGCCCGCGCAGAAGGCCCAGCGCCTGGCTGCCGTGGGGTGCTCGCGCGCGCTGCGGGGCCTGCTGACCGCGATTGGAGTGGGCCTGGGCCCGTGGCTGACCGGAGATCCGCTCGGAGGCATGGTGCTGGCGCTGATCCTGCTGGGCGGCCTGAGCCTGGGGTTCGACCTGGCGGTGGCCCGGCGCCACGCCCCGGGGCCGCTGCGATTGCGGCTGCCCACGGCCGCAATCCTGGGCCTGATACGCCGCACCCTGCCCATCGGGCTGGCCGCCGCGATCCTGGCTGCCAGCACCAACGCACCGGCCTACGCGCTCGAGCGCTTCCACGACGTGGGCACGGTGGGGCGCTTTGGCGCGGTGGCGATCGTGATGATGATGGGTCAGCTGGTCAACGTGGCGCTCGGCAACGCGGCGATTCCCCGCCTGGCCCGCGCCCACCACGAGGGACGCCTGGGCCTGCGACCGATCGGGCGGCTGCTGCTGGCGGTGGCCGTGGTCAACGGCCTGCTCGTGCTCGGAGCGCTGTGCCTCGGCCCCACCATCCTGCGCGTGGTGTACGGCCCGGCCTTCGGAGACCTGGGCTCCGCCCTGCTGCTGGCCGCGGCCGTGGCGTGGGTCGCCGGCCTGGCCAACATCCTGTCGCAGGCGGTGACCGCCGCCGGTCGCTTCGGGCAGCAGCTGGTCATCAACGCGATCGCGCTCTGCGGCAGCGTGGGACTGTCGCTGTGGCTGGTACCCGCCGAGGGCCTGCGCGGAGCCCTGTGGGCGCTGCTGCTGCTGTCGGGGCTGCGGCTGGTCATCTATGCGGCGGTGACCGTGATCGCGAGCCGACCGCTCGAGGAAATCGAGGGGGCGGTCGAGCGTGGTGCCAAGCGGTGTCGACCTCGAACCCGAGCCTCCACGCCGACCCCGAGGGTCGGACGAGCCAAGCCCGCGGCCAGCACGATCACCCGCACGGCACGAGCGTGAGCACGGCTCGCTGGGCCCGGCGCATGCTGGTCCGTCAGCTCAAGCGCGTGCCGTTCCTCCACCGCACCACCAAGGAGCTGTGGGTGGGCGCCAAGCTGCTGCGCGCCCGCCTTCGTCAGGCCGGGGCTCGGCCGCGTGGGCCGATCTGGCTGCAGAGCACGCGACGATTCCCGACCCCGCTGCGTGCGAACGGAGCGCAGGCGCTGAAGGAGCAGCTGCGCGCCCACGGCCTGATCGTGCACGAGGGGCGGCACACGCTGTACGTGCCGCCGCAGCCCGAGCTGGCCGCGCGGCTCGGCCCGGTGGTCGAAGCGTTCCCGCCCGAGTGCGGCTTCAAGCTGCTCAAGCGCTTCGCCGCTCCCGAGCACGCCCGCTACCTGTACCAGGCCGACACGACCGGCGAGGCCGCGCTGCTCGGGGGGATCCACGAGCAAGCCCGTGCCGCGGCCGCCCTGGCCTCGCTGGGCCTGGGCCCGCGGCTCATCGACGTGGTCCACCTCCAGGCGGGAGACCGCGATCTGTGCGCGATGGTGGTCGAGCACGTTCGGGGCCGGCGCCCCACGGTGACCGAGCACGGTCGGCTGCTCGACGCGCTCGACGTGCTCCGCGGCCGCGAGCGCCTCTCGCTGGCCAACCCCAGCCGCTACGACTGCGGCGACTTCGAGGCGCCCGATTGCAACGGCAACCTCATGGTCACCGACGCGGGCGAGCTGCGCTACGTCGATCCCCAGCTGTTCCTGTTCGACCACGCGGCGGTGCTGGGCGACGTGATGGATCGCCACCGCGAGGTGCTGCACTTCGGCGATCGCCTGCGGGTGGTCAAGGGAGGCGAGCGCTTCCTCTACCAGGGCCTGCCGGGCGGCGCCGAGGTGGGCCGACGCGATCCCGACGATCGCTGGCTCGCGCTCGATCCCATGCTGGCCGCCCACGGTGCCTCGCCCCGCGATCGCGTGGTGCTCGACGTGTGCTGCAACGCGGGCCTGATGATGGCGGGCGCGCTGCATCGCGGGGCTCGCTGGGCGGTGGGCTGGGACCTGCCCCCGGTTGCCGCCGCCGCGGCCGAGCTGCTGCCGCTGCTCGGGGCGGGCCGCAGCACGGTGGTGGGTCGTGCCCTGCACGAGGACGTGGAGCTCGCCCCCGACGTCCCCGCGTGGCTGCCCGTCGGCGACGATGCGCTGTGCCTGTTCCTGGCCGCGTGGCACCACGTGGGCTTTCCCCCCGGCGTGGGTGCGCTGCCGTGGCGCTTCTTGGTCTACGAGGGTCGCGAGCACGAGGACGCCGCCACCTGCGACGCCAACGTGGCCACCATGGAGCGACGCTGGCGCTGCCGCGCGGTGGCCTCCCGGGTGATCGCCGACGGCCTGTGCGGGCCGCGACCGCTGGTGCTGCTGGCCCGCGATCGCAGCCCGCGCTGAGGGAGAGCACCGCCCGATGCCCACCCTCGCCTCGCGCCCCGGTGGCCCTGCGCCGGGCCTGGTCCACGGGCTCCTGGCGCTCACCGTGGTCAGCGGGTTCGTGGTGCGGATGGAGCCCGCGCCCTACGACCTGGCGATGGTCGCAACGGTGGGGCTCGGATCGCTGGTGGTGCTGCCGAGGCTGCGGCCGTCGCTCGTGCTGCCCGGGGTGCTCGTGGCGCTGCTGCTGCTGGCCAACGCGATCTCCCTGACGCTGGTGGTGAACCTCGGCCGCGGCGTGGTGTTCTTCGGCGTCACCGCCTACCTGGCCCTGTCGGCGGCATGGATCGCGGGCTGGCTCGAGCGCGACCGCACCCCGCTGCTACGCACGCTGCTGCACGCCTACGCCCTGGCCGCCCTGCTCGGCGGGGCGCTGGGCGTGGCCGCCTACTTCGGGCTCGGGCCCGGGGCCGCGATCATGGTGCCCAAGGGGCGCCTTCAGGGGCTGTTCAAGGACGCCAACGTGCTCGGGGCGTTCATGGTGCCCGCGGTGGTGCTGGCCGCGGCCCGCATGGTGGAGGCCCGACCCGATCGGCTGCGCTGGATCGCCGTGGGGGGCGTGGGCCTGCTGGCGGTGCTCTCGAGCTACTCGCGGGGCGCGTGGATCAACCTGGCGATCTCGCTCTTGGCCTACGTGGGCCTGCGCGTGCTCTCCGGCCGTGCCCGCGCCAGCATGGGCGTGGTGGTGGGCGCCGTGCTCGCGCTGGGCCTGCTGGTGATGGTGATGGACCACCCTACCGTGCATGCCATGCTGGAGATCCGCGCCAGCACGCAGGGCTACGACGACGATCGCTTTGCCAACCAGGCGGCGGGCTTGGCCCTGGCCCTCGAGCACCCGTGGGGCGTGGGTCCCGGCGCCACCGAGGGCACGCTGGCGATCTCGGCCCACAGCCTCTACGTGCGCGCGCTGATGGAGAACGGGGTCCTCGGTCTGTGGTCGATGGCGGGGCTCGTGGGTCTCTCGCTCGCGCGAGCCTCGTGGGCTGCGACGCAGAGCCGCGATCCGGAGACGAGCCGACTGCTGGCGGTGGTCGCCGCGGCGCTGGCCGGAGCCGCGGTGGAGAGCGCGGTGATCGACACCGTGCACTGGCGCCACCTGTGGCTGCTGCTCGCGATGGCCTGGGCCCCGCGCCAGGATCACTCGTCTTCGTCTTCGTCGTCGCCGAACAGCACGCCGACCTGGAGCACGATCGCATCGAAGGGCTCGGCGCGCACCCGCTCGCCGCGCTCGGCCGCCAGGACCAGCAGGTAGCCGCCCTCGGTGAAGCGATGCACCGTGAGGGTCTCGGCCATCGGATCGATGATCCAGTAGTGCGGGATCTCGTGGCGGTGATAGGATCGTAGCTTCTTGACGGTGTCGTTGCCCGCGTTGCTCGGCGAGAGGATCTCGCACACCCAGTCGGGCCGCACCCGCACCGGCGCTTCGGTGGGCAGCTCGGGCAAGCGCTCGCGTCGCCAGCCACACACGTCGGGTCGGTAGAGCTGCTCGGGGGAGAGCTCGACCTCGGTCTCCGAGGCGAACCACCACCCCCCGGGTCCTCCCTTGCCTCCGGGGCGCCGATTGAACGGCCGCAGCAGCTGCGTGGTCGAGGTCTGAGCATGCCCATGCTTGGCGCTGGGCATCGCCTTGCGCACGAGCTCTCCGTCGATGATCTCGTGGAAGCGCTCGTGCTCCGGAATCGCGAGGAGATCCTCGAGCGTGTGGAGAACGACCCGACGCGGCGCGCCCGACATACATCGAGCCTATCTCCCGAGACTCTCGAGCGCCAGCCGGGTCTCGGGGCTTGGGCTTGGTGACCGGAGGCTCACGTGCCCGTGGTCCCGGTGCCGGTTCCTTCCTCGGTGCCGTTCTCGCACAGAGTGTCGGCCCCGCCCGCGTCCGGGTGCTGGCAGGTGAAGCCGGGCCACGAGGCGCAATCCCCGTCGTCGTCGTTGCACGGCAGCAAGCAGTAGCCATGCGCACAGATCAGCCCGTCGGGGCACTCCATGGTGACCCCGCAGAAGACGGCGCAAGTGTCGAGGCACTGGGGGCTGCGGCAGCACGACTGGCCAGCGTCGCAGGTGCCGACCACGGCACAGGGCTGTCCCATGGTGCTCACCGGGCCGGTCGTTCCATCGGTCTCCCCCGTGGAGCCCGTCGCCGTCGTGGTCATGGGCGTGGTGTTGCCGGTGCTCCCACTCGTTGCGGTGCCGTTGCTGGTGCTCGAGGTGGTGGCGGTGGAATCGGACCCCGTGCTCTGGCTACCGGCCGTCTGTGGATCCCAGTAGGGATTCTCGCCGATCAAGCAGCCCGCGAGCGCGAGGCCGAGGATCGACACGCACGTGCCGTGGCCCGGGATCCCGACCACCTTGCCCGACGTCGCCACGCCCCATCGTAGCGTGACCCACGGCGAGCGCGCTACCATCCGCGTCGTGGCGGACGCTGCCCGCAACCGACGGTCTCATCCGCTGCCCTGCACGCGCCTCGGCATGAGGCTGGTCATACGACTGGGCATGGGCCTGGGCATGCTGTCATCGGTCGTGCCCGCCTCGTCGGCATCGGCGGCCGAGCCCCAGCGATCGGTCGTCGTGCTGCCCACCGCGACCGAGGGCGAGGTCAGCCAGGTCGCGATCGATCGCATCGACGAGTCGCTGCGCCGGGGCCTCGCGGCGGGCGGGGTCTCCACCACCGACGGCGGCGAGGGAGCCCCGTGCAGCGACGCCCCGTGCCTGACCGCCCGGGCCACCGCCGCGGGCACGGACACCGCGGTCCAGCTGCGGCTGGTGCTCGAGGGTCGGGACTACCGCATGGAGCTGCTGGCGACCGACCGCGAGGGCAAGCTGCTGTCGGCCGCGGCGGAGTGTGCCATCTGCGGGTTCGACGAGGCCGCCACCGTGGTCGGCGACGAGGCCACCCGCCTGGCCGAGAAGCTGTCGGCCGGCCCCAAGCCCGCGCGCCTCACCGTGGGCACCACCCCGGAGGGGGCCACCGTGTACCTCGATGGCGAGGCGGTCGGCACTTCGCCGCTGTCGTTCGACGTGCCACCGGGCGAGCACGAGCTGCGCCTGGAGAAGGACGGCCACAACGACAAGCAGGCCTCGTACGTCGCGGTGAGCGGAGTCAAGGAGACGCTGTCGTTCGAGCTGGCGGCGACCATCGTCCCGCCGAGCCCCAAGAAGCGGATCGGAGGCTGGATTGCGGTCGGGGCCGGGCTGCTGCCGTTCGCAGGCGGGGTGGCGTTGCTGGCGATCGACGACCGCCCGGTGCCCGGGCGCTGCGACGACCCGGTCAACGTCGACGGGGCCGGCGTGTGCCGCTATCAGTTCACCACGATGCCCGTGGGAGCCGCGCTGCTGGCGGTGGGCTCGGCGAGCATCGCCGCGGGCACGGTGTGGTTGATCGTCGACCGACAGCGCCGCAAGGCCGCACGCGAGCAGGCGTTCGTCGTCCCCGCGGGGCTCGGCCTCGCGGGTCGCTTCTGAGCCCGGCCGGCTCGGCTCACAGCACGTCCCACAGCTCGCCGGGACCGAGGAAGATGAGCTGCGTCGACCCGAACCGGATGCGATCCCAGGGCCTGACCACCACCGCCTCGTTGGGCTGAAGGGTTCGGTCCCCGACCTTGGTCCCGTTGCTCGAGCGCCGGTCGCGGAGCAAGGCCGACGACGCGTCCTCGATGCGGAAGTCGGCGTGGTACTTGGAGATGTCGGCGGAGCGGATGATCAGGTCGCAGTTCTTGGTGCGACCCACGATGATGCGATCCTTGTAGGGATTGGCCCCGCGCTTGAGCAGCGGCATGACGCGGTGGGACGTCGACTGCACGTCGACCAGGCTCGGCGTGGTCTGGGTGCGGAACTCGAAGCCCACGTCCTTGTCGTCTCCCACGAGCAGCACGAACGGGAACGGGTGGCGCTGCATGAAATCGTCGCGCGAGTAGGTCTGCTTGCGCTCGATCCACTTGCTGTCGCTGATCTGGACGCCCTCGTCGAGGGCCTGCTCGTCACTGGCCAACGGTCTTCTCCAGCTTCTCGAGGCGCTTGGCGGCGCTCGGGTGCCCCAGTGCGCGCGCCTTCTCGTAGTGGCGGCGCGCCTCGGCGTACTCCAGGACCTTGAAGTGGGCGTCGCCGAGCAAGATGCGGAGCTTGCCCTGCTCGGGTGCACGCGCCACGGCCCGCTTTGCGAACTCGAGCGACTTGCGATACCGGCCGCGCTCGAAGTAGAGCTCCGACAGGCCCGTGAGCGCGTCTTCGTTGCGAGAGTCGAGCTCGAGCGCGTGGTGATAGAGCTTCTCGGCCTGCTCGAGGCGGTTGGCCGAGAACGCCGCGCGGGCCTCCCTGGCCACCGCCGCCGCCTTGGCGGGATCGCGGGTCGGGCCCCCGTCGCCCGAGGTCGACGGCCGGGAGGAGCCGGTCTTGCCACTGGGGGCCTCGCCGACCGGATCATCGTCGAGCACGGGCTCGCCGTCGGTCGGCTCGCCATCGGTCGGCTCGCCGTCGGTCGGCTCGCCATCGGTCGGCTCGTCGTCGAGCACGGGCTCCTCGAGCGCCTCCACGGCGGTGCCGCGCTGCGTGGAGCGATCGTCGGGGAGCCCGAGGAGCCTGGCCACGTGCTCTCGGGTCCCGAGCGCACCGGGCCCGTGGCGGCTCACGATGGCGGTCAGCTTCTCGTTGCGAAGCTCCTCGTCGGGCTCGGCGAGGGCCACCAGCGACTCCGCCGCCTGCAGCTCGGCGCGTGAGAAGCTGCCCTCCTCGGCCCGCTCGCGAAACGACGCGAGCTCGCCCGTGGTCATGGGCAGCCGCGCGCGCGCATGCTCGTTGGGCGCGAAGATCAGCGCCTCGGCGTAGTACTCGAGCGCGAACGGGCGCCCGCCTTCCTTGTCGTAGTAGCCATCGCCCAGCCGCACCAGCGTGTCGCTGAACTCCTCGCGCAGCTCGCCGGCTCGCTCGGTGGCCGGCTCGGCCGCGTCGCCCTCGGTGCCCTCGAGCTCCCGCACGATGCCATAGGCGGTGGGCGCCTGGGGCTCTTCGATGGGTGGATACACGAAGGCGATCCGAGCCGCGGCCGCCCGCGCATCGATGGTGAGCTGCTCGATGCGATCGCGCTCGGCCGAGGTGGGCTCGCTGCCCACGGTGAGCATGATCGCGCTGGTGACGACCGCCGTGGTCGCTACCGCCGACAGCAACGCCATCACCTGCGTGCGTCGCGAGCGTCGGTCCTTGATCAGCGCGTGGAGCAGCGCCGGCATGTCGGGCCAGCGCTGCTCGGGGTCGAGCGACAGCCCGCGGACGATCGCCCCGCGCAGCCACAGGGGAGCGTCCGGATCCCGCAGCGGCTCGGACCACTCCTGCGCGAGCGTGGTCGAGCGCACCAGCTCGACCGTGCGGCCGCCAAAGGGGCGAGTGCCGTAGAGCGCCTCGTAGAGGCTCACGCAGAACGCATACTGATCGGCACGGGCATCGATGGTCGCGTCGGACGAGTACTGCTCGGGCGCCATGTAGCCCGGGGTTCCGATTCCACCCGAGACGCCCGCGGACGGGCTCCCGGGCAGGACGGAGGCCGCCATCGCGTCGGCGATGCCGAAGTCCAGCACGCGCACTCGGCCATCGCGCCCGATCATCACGTTGCTCGGCTTGAAGTCGCGATAGATGAGCCCGGCCTCGTGGGCGGCGACGAGCCCCTGACCCGCGAGATGGTAGACGTCGCGGATCTCCTTCCACGAGCGCTCCTCGGTGCGGGCCCACTCCCCCAGGGTCCAGCCGTCGATGAGCTCCATCGCGATGAACAGGCGCTCGTCGGCGATGCCGACGTCGAACACCGGCACCACGTTGGGATGGGACAGCCGCGCCATGCTTCGGGCCTCGGCCCGCAGGTTCTCCTGCCGCTGCCGGTCGCCGCCGCTCAGCCCCTTGCGCAGCACCTTGATCGCGATCCGCCGGTCGAGCTCGGGGTCGTAGGCGGAGTACACGATGCCCAGCGCGCCCTTGCCCACCGGGTCGATGATCAAGTAGCGGCCCAGTCGGGTTCCCGACAGCTCTCCGATGTCGTCGACGATCGGGACCTTCGCGACCACGGCCACGTCGGCCGTTGCTGCATCACCACCGAACAAGAGCTCTTGCAGACGCTCGTCGCACGAGGGGCACTGCTCCACGTGCGCCATGGCCACGGCTCGCACCGCGGGCGGCAGCCTGTCCTCGGCCAGGTTGGCCATGGTGGCGTCGTCCAGACACTCCACGGCCGCGCATCCTACCTCAGGACGGGATCTGGGCCGAAAACTGCGTTGAAACGCCCGCAGCGGCATCCTTCGGGACTACGGGGGCAGCAGCGGGACGTCGCCTGCCATGGCCGGGGTCTCGTCGTCCCCGATGGTCTCGAGATCACCGTACCCCAGCCGCCCGTCGCCACCGTTGCCCCAGCATCGCAGCGCACCGCTGTCGATGAGCGCGCAGGTGTAGTTGCCGTCGGCGGCGATCTGCACCACGGGAGCGCCCACGTCCACGTCACCCGCGTCGGCCGGGACCTCGTCGTCTCCCACGTCCTGGGTATTGCCGTAGCCGAGCTGCCCGTGCGTGCCCCAACCCCAGCAGCGCACGGTACCGCCGATCAGCAAGGCGCAGGTGTGGGCGTTGCCGGCGGCGATCTGCACGACCGTGCCACCCACGTTCACGGGGCCCACGCTGGCCGGGGTGTTGGTCTGGCCGATCCATGCGGTGTTGCCGTAGCCCAGGCGGCCGTTGTTGCCGCGGCCCCAGCACCGCACCGCGCCGCCGTCGAGCAGCGCACAGGTATGGAACCATCCGGCAACGAGCGCATGCGTCGGGCCGCCCACGAGCACCGGGCCCACCGAGGCCGGTGTTTCGTCGTCGCCCACGGGCCCGGGCTGGCCCAGGCCGAGCTGACCCGAGGCGTTGCTGCCCCAGCACCGCACCGAGGCGTCGTCGAGCAGCGCGCACGTGTGCTCGGCGCCGGTGGTGACCGAGGCCACGGGACCTCCCACGTCGACCGCCAGGGCTGCGCTCGCGGGCTCGTCGTCGCCGACGGGCGAGGTCACCCCGGGCACGCCCAGCCGCCCCGAGCCCGCGGCGCCCCAGCAGCGCACCGAGCCATCGGCCATCAGCGCGCAGCCGTGGAACGAGCCGCCGCGGGTGTAGACCGCCTGCACGGCCCCACCCAGCGGGACGGCGCCCACGTCGATCGGGAGCTCGTCGTCGCCGATGTCGAAGAGATTGCCGTAGCCGAGCTGCCCCTCCGCCGCGCGGCCGAAGCAGCGAAGGCTGCCGGCCCGCCGCACGCAGGTGTGGCCGATCCCGGTGGCGATCTGCTCGGCCGGCCCGCCGAGCTCCAGCACGGGCGCCGCGCTGGCCGGCTCGTCGTCGCCGATGTTCTCGAGCGAGCCATGCCCCGTGCGACCGTTGTTGCCGTTGCCCCAGCACCGCACCGCGCCGTGGTCGATCACCGCGCACGTGTGATTGCCCCCCAGCGCCACGAAGACGACCCGGGCCAGGGTGCAATCGTCGTGGCATGCATCGTCGTCGTCCGCGTCGGCGTCGTCGCACTCCTCGCCTGGATCGAGCGCGCCGTCGCCACACACGGGAGGCGGCGGGCCGGTGTCGGGATCGAGGGTGGTGCTGCTCGTGGTGGGGTCGAAGGTCGTGCTGGTGCTCGTGCTCGTGCTCGTGTCGGTCCCGCTGTCGAGGATCGGCGGCTCGTCGGTGGTCGACGTGGTCCACGGCTCGTCGGTCGTCATGGTCGACACGGGGTCGTCCGTCGTCGGCGTCACGGTGGAGCTCGAGCCCTCCGTCGATCCCGAGGAGTCGTCGTCGCCCGGCGTCCACACCAGATCGGTGCGCCCGCACGCGGCGAGCACGAGCCACGAGGCCACCGCGTGGCGCCTATGCCGATGCCGCGACATCGCGCTCCCATCCAAGCGGCGCGGGGCCGGACGTGCACAGGCTGCGGTAGACGTCGAGCGTGGCCTCGCGCTGGCGCTCGAAGGAAAAGTGGGTCTCGTAGCGGGTGCGCCCCGCCGCGCCGAGGCGCGCGCGCTGGCGGGGGTCGTCGATCAACGAGCCGAGCGCCCGGGCCCAGGCCCGGCGATCTCGCGGGGGCACCAGCACTCCGGTGCAGCCGGCCTCGACCGCCTCGGGAATGCCCCCCACCGCGCTGGCCACCACCGGCAGGCCCGCGCGCATGCCCTCGAGCACGCACAGCGGCAGGCCCTCGCGATCGGTGGACAGCACCAGCACCGAGGCCGCCGCCAGCCGCTGGGCCACGTCGCCCTGGGTCCCCACGAAGCGGCAGCAATCGGCCAGGCCCAGCGAGGCGACCAGTTGCTCCGCCGCCGCGCGCAGCGGACCATCGCCGATCCACTCCAGGGTGAAGGCCCCCGCCGATCGATGCGCGCGCAGGCGGTGCAGCGCATGCAGCACCGTGAACGGATCCTTGGGCACGTCCAAACGGGCCACGGCACACAGCCGCACGGGGCCCTCGGACGGCCGCGCCCGCAGCGATGCGTCCACGTCGAGCACCCCGTTGTGCACCCGCACCACCTGACCCGCGCGCCCCACCCCGGCGCGCTCGGCCAGGCGGCGGTCGTGCTCGCTCACCGTAATGATGCGATCGGCCAGCGGCGCGGCGAGCCGCTCGACCACGCGATAGACGGCCGCCTGTCGCGGCGGCACGCCCTCCACGAACGGCCAGCCGTGCGCGGTGTAGACCACGGCCGCCCCCAGCCCTCGGGCGGCCAGCCGACCCAGCGCACCGGCCTTGGAGCTGTGCAGGGTCACCAGCTCGGGTGCGAACCGGGCCAGCTCGCGTCGCAGCTCGAGCACCGCCCGGAGATCGCGAACGGGATCGATCGGCGCCACCAGGTGCCGCAGCGACCGCACCTCCACGCCCCGCTGGCGCAGCAGCTCCACGAACGGCCCATGGCCCCCCACCCACACCCGCACCACGTGACCCTCGTCGTGCAGCGCCCCGGCGAGGTCGCGCACGTGGATCTGGGCGCCGCCCACCGCGTCCGAGCGGGTGATGACGAAGGCGATCCGCAGCCGTGTGTCCTTCATGCGCTCGTCCTCACCGCGAGCCGATGCGCGCCAGCATCACGAACATGGTGCGCAGGATGATGTCGAGATCCATCGCCAGGCTGTGGCGACCGACGTAGTAGAGATCGTAGGAGAGCTTGATGGCGGAGGCCTCGACCGATGCGGCATAGCCCTGGTGGATCTGCGCCCAGCCGGTGATCCCCGGCTTGACCAGGTGGCGATAGTCGAAGAACGCGATGTGACGCTGGAGCTCCTGCACGATGGTGGGTTGCTCGGGCCGCGGCCCCACCAGCGACATCTCGCCCCGCAGCACGTTGTAGAGCTGGGGCAGCTCGTCGATCCGGAGCTGGCGCAGCACCCGGCCCACCCGGGTCACCCGCACATCGGAGGCCCCGGCCCAGCGCGCCGGGGCGTCCTTGGGCTGGTGCACCATGGTGCGGATCTTGTAGAGGCGAAACGAGCGGCCGCGATGACCCACGCGATCCTGGGCGAACAGCACGGGGCCCGGTGAATCCAGGCGCACCACGAGCCACAGCCACGGCCACAGCGCTGCCAGGAGCAGCAGGCCCACGGCGGAGACGCCCACGTCGATGCAGCGCTTGAGCCGGTGGACCAGCGGGCGATCGTTCTGCTCGAGTGCGGTGAGCACCCAGCGGGCGTCCACGAGATCGAGCGGGAGGCGACGGGCCGCGTTCATCCATACCGTGCCCGCGGTGGAGATCCGCACGCCCTTGGCCTGCAGCGCCGAGAGGGCGGCCACCCGGGTCTCGCTGACCGGAGTGGTGTCGAGCACGATGGCCCAGGCCACGTCGAGGCCGGGGAGGATCCGGGCCGCATCGCGCAGCCGCCCCAGCACCGGGAGCGACGGGGCGCCGCAGGCCGGGCATGCATCCGGGTTCGGCGGGGCGGGCGGAGCGGGCTGACGAAGGCCGAGGCGGCGATCGGCATCCGCCTCGTCGTCGTGGAGCAGGCCCACCACCCGCAATCGGGTATGCGCCAGCGAGCTCAGGGCACCGGCAAAGCGGCGCTCGACCGGCCCGTCGCCGAGCACCACCACGGGCACGCGCGGCCCCTTCTCCAGGAAGCTCGCATACACCAGGCGCCAGCCCGCCAGCGCCCCGGTCACCGTGATCCCGATGAGCACGAGGGCAATGCGGCCCAGGCCCAGGAACCATACGGTGTGGCTCACCAGCAGCATGGCCACGCTGGTGAGCACGCCCACGGTGGCGCTGCGCACGAGCACGGCGCTGCGGTCGAGCAGCTGGGCCGGATCGTCGAGCGCACAGAGGTAGGCGCCCAGCACGGCGACCGCCACCCCCGCCACCGTCACCACGGTGGTCTGCACGAGGCCGAGCTCGATCCGGGGATGGATGCCCGCGCGAACGAGCCATGCGGCCAGCTCGATCGCCACTGCGACCACCACCGCATCCAGTACGACGAAGCCGATCCGTTTCGACATGCGACCACCCGTTGACGTCCGCGACGGCGCCGTTCGAGACCCGGCCCATGCCGGCTCGCGCGACCCATCGACTCGGTGGCCCGGGACCACCCGGGCCGGCTCGTTGG
This sequence comes from Paraliomyxa miuraensis, assembly GCF_026337845.1. GTDB lineage: Bacteria > Myxococcota_A > Polyangia > Nannocystales > Nannocystaceae > Paraliomyxa > Paraliomyxa miuraensis. The sequence continues at coordinate 470,070 of NZ_JAOVZF010000161.1, forward strand.
TGCATCACGTCCGAGGTCGCGCTCGGTTTCCGGTTCGAAGTCGGTCAACCGAGCGGGGCCTACCGCGTGCACGGAGAGCCGACCGCCATGCAGCCCGACCCCGACCGCCTCGGCCGCGCCGCTCCCCACGAGGGCATCGCCCAGCTCCTGCGCCTGGGCCACGTGCTCCGTCGGCGCTGGCTGGTGTGGCTGGCCGCCACCGGGCTGTGCGTGGCTGCGGCGGGCCTGGTGCTGCGCTCGCTGCCGCCGCGCTTTCGGGCCTCGGCATCGCTGGTGCTGCGCCCGACCGGGCCGCAGGTGCTCGACAAGGTCCGCGGGGTGGTCGACGAGGGCAACCCCGAGGGCAAGGCCTACGATGCCTACTATCAGACGCAGCGCGCCATCATGGGCAGCCGGTCGGTGGCCGAGCGCGCGCTCGATCGGCTGGGCCTGCTCGACGATCCCGACGCGCTGCGCGAGGCCGATGGACCGCTCCATTCGGCCCCGCCCACGGCCGACGCGGTGGAGCGACTGCAGCGGCTGGTGTCGATCGAGGAGGTTCGTGGCTCGCGGGTGGTGGCGATCACCGCCGAGCATCCCGACCCCGAGCGCGCTCGCGACCTGGCCAACGCCATGGCCGATGCCTACCTCGATCACGTCCGCGAGGGGCGCCACGCCGTGGGGCGCAGGGCCCAGGACGATCTCGCACAGGAGCGCAAGGCCGCGCGCGAGCGCCTCGACCAGGCCGAGCAGGCGCTGCGCCGCTTCAAGGACGACAACGGGGTCACCTCGGTCTCGCTGGCCGATCGGCAGAACGTGATCACCTCCGACGTGCTCACGCTCTCGGCTCGGGCCAAGGAGGCCGAGGCCGAGCGCATCGCCCTGGGCAGCGTGCTGCAGCAGGCCGAGCGCCGGCGTGACGAGGGCGACATGCTGGCGGCGCTGCTCGTGCTCGCCGACGGCGAGCCCACCCTCGAGCGGCTGCGGGCCGAGCACGTCGACGCCAAGGCGGCCTTTCGCGCGGCCGACCTCGAGTACGGGCCCAAGCACACCGTGCACCAGGAGGCCGCGCAGCGGCTGAAGGAGGCCGAGAAGGCCCTCGATCGCGAGGTCCGGGCGCGGCTGTCCTCGCTGGACGCCAAGGTGGCCGCGGCCCGTCGCACCGAGCAGAGCCTCGCCGCCGCCGTGGCTCGCGAGCAGGGGCGGGCGCTGGCTCTGGGGGGTCTCGAGCAGCGCCATCACGAGCTCGCTCGCGATGCGCGTACGGCCGAGGAGGAGTATCTGGTGATCGCCCGTCGCGACACCGAGGTGGGGCTGACCAACCGCGTGGAAGAGGAAGGCATCGAGCTGCTCGACCGCGCCACCGTGCCCGCCGTGGCTGCGTTCCCGCACCGCGGGGTGGGGCTCGGGCTCGGGGCGACCGCGGGGCTGCTGCTGGGGCTCGTGCTCGCGCTGGTGGTCGAGGCTCGCGACCAGCGGATCCGCGACGTGGTGGATCTCGAGCGGGCGCTGGCCGAGGATCCGCTGCCGGTGCTGGGGCAGCTGCCCGCGCTGACCGGGGATCGCGGGGGGCGGCGGGGGGATCCGATCGAGCGCAGGCGCAGCCGCGATCTTCACGTGCATCGATCGCCGGGATCGCTGGCGGCCGAGCGCTGCCGTGGGATCCGAACCTCGCTGGCCTTCGTGCAAGGTGGGGCGTCGCGCTGTCTCATGGTGACCTCGCCGGCTCCGTCGGAGGGGAAGAGCTCGGTGGCCACCAGCCTCGCGCTGTCGCTGTGCCAGGCTCGCAAGTCGGTGGTGCTGATCGACGCCGACCTGCGACGGCCGCGGCTGCATACCGTGTTCGGCGATGGCGAGGAGAGCTCGCGGGGGCTGGCGGCGGTGCTGCGTGGGGAGGCGGAGCTGGACGAGGTGATCGTGCGGGGGCCGGCCGGGGCACCCGAGAACCTCCACGTGATTCCCTGCGGCCTGGCTCCCGAGCACCCGACCGAGCTGCTCGAGTCCGCCGCCATGAACCGCGTGCTCGACGAGCTGCGCGATCGCTACGACGTGGTGCTGCTCGACAGCCCGCCCGTGCTGCCCGTGGCCGATCCGCTGGTGCTGGCGCAGGTGGTCGACGGGGTGGTGGTGGTGGCTCGCTCCGGGAAGACCGCGCGGGGCGAGCTGCTGCGTGCGGTGGAGCTGCTGCGCCGCGCCGATGCGCGCGTGCTGGGGGTGGTGCTCAACGAGGTCGACGAGTCCGGTCGCCGCGATGGTTACGGCGGCTATGGCTACGGCGGCTACGTGACGGACGAGCGCGATGGGCTCGACGACGGAGCCTCCTCCGCCGCTTGATCGAGCCCAGGGGATGCATGATGTCGGCCCGCTCGCCTCGTGCTCGCATCGGCCTGGTGGTGGCGATCGCCGGCCCTGCGCTGGCGCTGGGTGGGGTGTGGCCGTGGGTGATCCCGGCGTTCGCGGTGGTGGCCGGCTTGCTGCATCGCGTGCACGGGCGAGGGCGAAGGCTGCGGGTGCCGAGCGGGCTGGGGCTGGGACTGCTGGCGTTCGGGGCCACCGTGGTGCAGGTGCTGCCGCTGCCCGGGGCCCGCGAGGTGCTGGCGCCCGAGCTGCACGCGTGGGTGGAGCTCGCGCTCGTCGGGGTGGATGAAGCACCGTGGCCGAGCCTCTCGCCGGTTCCCGTGGACACTGCGCTCGAGGCCCTGCGCTTGCTCGCGCTGTGCGGGCTGGCGCTCTGTTGCGCGCAACGATCGTGGCGCACCACGGCGCGGGTGGTGGCGGTCACCGGTGTGATCGTCTCGGTGGTGGGGCTTTGCCAGCACGGCCTCGGCATCGAGCGGATCTATGGGATCTACGAGGCGCGTCACTTGGGGCCGGGGCGAGGGACTGCGGCGTTGCTCACGACCTTCGTCAATCCGAATCACCAGTCGGGGCTGCTGCTGCTGGGGATCTTCGCCACCGCCGGGCTCTACGAGTCGCATCGACGCATCGACCGAAGGATGGAGCCGCGAGTGGTGCTGGGCATCGGGCTGCTGGTGCAGGTGGCGGCGCTGGTGCTGTCGATGTCGCGCGCCGCGTTGCTGGTGGGCGCGGTGGTCGGTGGGGTCGGGCTGGCGATCGCATGGTGGCCGCAGGCCTGGCGGCAGAGGGCGGGCTGGGCTCGTGGGTGGGTGGATCGTGGGCGCTGGGTCCCGCGCCTGGTCGGGTTGGCCACGATCGGTGGCGTGGTGGCGGGGCTCTTGGCGCTCGGGGCATGGCACGAGCTTGCGACCCTGTGGGGGCCCCTCGATCACGCCACGGCGATGCGCCTGCGGATCGATGCGAGCGCGCCTGCGTTGATCGAGCTGGCTCCGATCACCGGGATCGGGCGCGGGGCCTTCGGCGACGTGTTCCCAGCCTTCGACCCCGAGCCCTCGCACGTGTGGCACTCGCACCTCGAGTGCGCCCCGCTGGCGATGATCGTCGAGTGGGGACCCTGGGTGGGCGGCGTGCTGGTGGTGGGCATGGCCGCGTGGTGGCTGGGCGCGATGCGGCGTGCGGGGGATCATGAGGATGCGCGGGCGCGGAGGATCGCGCTGCTCGGGCTGCTCGCGATCGCAGCGCAAGGGCTGGCGGATTTCTCGCTCGAGCACCTGGGAGTGGCGGCACCGGCGGTAGCGCTGGCCGGGGCGCTGGCGCCGAGCGGGCGGAGATCGGTGGTGGCACGGCCGCTGCGGGTGGGCGCGGTGGTGCTGGCCGGGTTGGCGGTGGCTGCGGTGCCGGTGCTGCCTGGGTCTTGGGGGTGGTTGGCGACCGAGAGCGGTACGGAGCTCGCGCGTGAGGTTGGTGAGAAGGCGCTGGTGCGTCGAGCGTTGCACGCTCCGCTGCACCGCGCCCGTGCGAGGGCGGCCCTCGAGCGTGGCGATGCGATGGGGGCCGACCGACGCGCTCGCGCGGCGGTGCGACTGCAGCCGGGGCACCCGGATGGATGGTTGTTGCTGGCCGGCGCGGCTGCGGCTCGGGGTGACCGCGGTGCGGAGCGGCGGGCCACCGCGTCCGCGCTGGCGCGGCTGCATGTTGGGGTGGAGCAGGCGCTGGTGGAGCACCTGGTCGAGCGCTTTCCCGAGCCGATGGAACTGGCTGCGCTCGCGCCTTCCGAGCCCGGCGCGTGGGCGCATCTCGTCGAGGGGCTGCTGGTTCATGCGCCGCGTCATGCGGAGGCGATCGCTGGCGCTCGTGCGGTGCGGGATCCTGGAGATCCCGAGCCGCTGCGCGTGCGGACCGAGGCTGCGCTCGCGCTCGACCGGCCCGGGCTGGCGCTCCATCACGCACGGCTGTGGCGACAGCTCGAGCCCCGCGAGGCCCGGGCTCATCTCGCGGTGGTGCGTGCCCTGCAGGCTCACTCCACTCCGCGCGCGACGGCGGTTCGCGAGGCGCTCGAGCGGGCGCTCGATGAAGCAGACCTCCAGGATCCCCGCCTGCGCGGCATGATGGAGGAGCAGCTGCTCCGCGAGCTGCTGCGGGCGGGGGATCCGGATGACCACGCGCGCATGCGGCAGCTCGCCACCGCGCTGCGATCGCGTGCGGCCGACGATGACACGCGAAGGCGGAGGATCGAGCTGCTGCAGGCGCTGCCCTTGCGGTAGGGATGCAGGCGGCCTGGCATCGGGCCAGGATGCGCGCCGTCGGTCCTCCGAGCTCGGTTCGTGGTGTTCGATCGCTCTACCAGCGGGAGCCGGTCTGGTCTAGTCGAACGAAATGTTCGCACGCGTACGGCTCTCGACTTGGGGACTGATGGATCGTGCCTCGTCGGAGGAACGGCAGCGACACCGACACCGCCGTGCACACAGCGACCATCGCAACCGCCGCGACCGCGACGGTGACGCCCTCCACCTTCTACGCGAAGTGAATTCGGAGGAGCAAAGCCCGAAGCCCGGACTCGCCTCATCCCTCTGGCCGAAACGCCAGCCCTCGCCCTTCGATGAACGGCCCTCGCTCGCCATCCACCACCGAGATCACGTGAAACCCGTCGACGCCGTCTTCCTCGAGCTGCCGCGCGAACCGTTCGCCGTCGGGCGTCCAGTCGATCCAGTGCTGAGTGTCGCACGGCTCGGCCCACACCTCCTCCCAGCGACCGACGTCCTCGTAGATTCGTAGCTGCCACCGGGGCTCCGGCAACGTTGATCCCGTGCAGCGCTCCTGGACGGCCAAGCGACGGCCGTCGGGCGAGAAGTGAATGGCGTCGGCTTCCGGGAGCTCGAGCCGGTCGACCTGGCCGGTGGTCGTATCGAGCAGCCACACGCTCTCGAAGTCGTTGCCGCCCAGCCAGCGGCCGTCGCTCGTCCACGCCGCCGCACGATGGTGAGGAACCACGTGGAGCTCGCGTCCATCGAGATCGGTCACCCGCGTTGCCGCACCGGCAGGCCACGCCACGAGATCGCCCGTGGGCGCGATCAGGCTGCAGTCAAAGGTCGTGAGCCCTGCGATGTCCTCGCGTACGCCGTCGCGGAGCATGAACGTCCGATATTCGCGCGTAGGCGAAGGGTTCATGTCGAGGTCATCGCCGTAGGTGTAGAGAACCTCGGTGGCAACGATGAGTCCGCCCGGTGCAGCGCTCACGCATGCATACTCGTGAGTCTCATCGACGATCTCGCTCGTGCCCGCTTCGTGGTCGATGACGAGGAGATGGGCTCGAGGCAGGGGGGCGACGCCGGGGAAATGGGCCGACGACAGCTCGTAGGGCACCACGAGCTCGCCCGACGACAGGATCAGGGGCTCGTTCCCCCGTACGATGCAGCCGTGGGCGTAGGGAATGTCGTCGCACCGGAGCGGCTCGAAGCGACCATCGGTGAAGAACCAATCCGCTCGATCGGCGGCATAGAAGCCGCGGCCGTCGGGACTCCAACCCACGAATTGGGTGTACGGGGTTCGAGTCCCGGCGTAGTTGGGCTCTGGCGGGATGGGAACGAGCGAGTCCTCGCGGCCATCGTCGTAGACGAGCCAGAGGCGATGCGAATACTCGCCCTCGCCCTCGGCCACGTCACGCTGCACGGCAATCGTCCAGCCGGGCTCGTCGGACGGCCGACACGCCGAGAGCGGCACGAGCCCGACGCCGAGCACTACCGATTCCAACCGCACGGTCTCAGCAGCATACCGTTCTCCGTCGCTCAGCACCGCGACGCCCGAGCGACGCACACGCCCTACGCCTCGAGGTCACGCACAGGACGCGAGGGCTCCCGACGCACCCAGAATGCGTGCCAGCGGCCCTTCCAACGCGGTTCGTGACGTTCGATGCGAAAACGTTTTCGCGTCCTCGACCAATGCGGCCTCGGGATCGCAGCCGGGCGTCGAAGGCAAGCCCTGGTGGGTCGAGGTCGGTGGCAGTCGGTCGGACACCGACCGACCTCGGTCAAGACCGGGCGGAGGCGGTCAAGAACTGGCCGACCCCCGGTCAAAGATCGGGTAGGGGCGGTCAAGAACTGGTCGACCCCCGGTCAAGAACCGGTGGGGGCGGTCAAGATCGGGTCGACCCCGGTCAAGAACGGGTCGGGACGGTCAAGAACTCGCCGACACTGGTCAAGATCGGGTCGGGATGGTCAAGAACTCGCCGACCCCCGGTCACGGCTCATTCGCAGGTGACGGTACGAGCGTCCGTCGTCGTGGCACCGCGGGTGTCGCGGGCGATGGCGACGAGATCGTGGGAGCGGGTGATCGGCATGGTGCCGATCCCGGGAGCGAGTAGCACGCCGTCGACGATCCAGCGGACCGAGGTCAGGTCGTCATCGGGATCACTGGTGTCGTGCGTCAAGGCCAGCATGCCCGGGCAGGGGGCAGTGCTGGGCGTGGTGATCTCGACCTCGGGCAGTCGGGCGGCCGGGGCGTCGGCGCTTCGTAGTTCGACCAGCAACACCACGGGAAGTGAGCCGGTGCCGCATGGGACCGCGAAGTCGAGCCCGACCTCCGCGGAGAGGAAGCCCTCGCGGTCGGCGGTGAGGAACACGGGGTCCTCGTTGATGGCACGGATCGTGGTGGTGAAGCCCGCGACGGTGACCATGCCCTGCACGTGTAGGGCGCCGCTCGGGAACGCCTGTACGCCGTCGACGTCGATGCCGAAGGCTGGCTGCAACAGCTCGATGCCGAGGTCGGTGAGCTCGACCGAGAACGGCGAGCGGTCCGGGCAGGTGGCGGTCACGGTGATCGATTCGGTCGCGGTGACCGAGAGTGAGCCGAGGTAGAACGGGCATGGGCCGCCTGCCGGGTTGGCGCACAGGGAGTAGCCGGCTGCGCCGGCCAGGGGGATGTCCTGGATGTTGCCGGGGGTGATGAGCATGGCCTTGCTCGTGGCGGGGCTCAGGTCGATGCGGAGCTCCTCGCCGCGCGCGAGCGGCTGTCTCGCAGCCGTGGGCCGGGAGGAGCGGGCCGCACACAGAGCCTCGTCGAATGCCTCGCAGCAATCGCCTTCGAGATCGCAAGCGAGGGCGTGACCTGGGAACAGGCCACCGCCGTGCTGGTCGTCGGTGCGGATCCGGTGGGTTGAGCCAAGGCCAGGAACAGCGCGGAGCGTAGGCGTGGTGAAGGCCCCCGGGTCGGAGCAGTTGGCGGTGATGCTCGGGTCGTCCGACCACTCGAGCTCACAGGCCGCGACGCACAGGTCGAGGATCCCATCGAGCTCGAGCGACGTCGGGTGCTTGGGATCGCCGAGCCATCCCTTGGGCACGTGGACCACCCAGCCCGGGCGAGGGTCGCCGAGCTCGTCGCTCACCGTCGGCAACGGGACGGGATTGGTGACCACGTCGTCGGGCTCGCATGCCGGATCGGGCTCACCCGCGCACGAGATCTCGAAGGGCATCAGGGCGTCGGTAGGGGCACACGTCCAGTCGCTCTGCGACTGCGAGCAGACCAACGAGCCCGCGTCGCCGGGATCGCGGGTGAACTCGAGCGAGTCCACGAGCGCCTCGTGGGACTCCATCGATTCCGGAAAGCGGATGCGAACGGCGGTGAGCGCCGAAGGATCGAAGCCCGGGCCTTGATCGCAGAAGTCGACGAGCGGGATCCGGATCGTGTGCATGAAGTGGCTGCTGGGGCAGATCGGAAAGCCCTGGACGCCGGGCACTTCCTCGCCGTGCTGGTCGGGGATCACGTCGGTCAGCACGGTGCGAACGACGGGGATCCCGCTCGGGTCCTCGGCGACGAGCTCGACCTCGAGCTGGAACTCGTCCGGGATGGAAGGGCAGCTGTCGACGAGGTTGCCGACGCGAAACGACAAGTGCGTGTAGTCGGCGATCTCGGACAATGGCAGGCCCCCGGCCTCGAGCGACCACTCCACCTGCACGCCTGCGAACGTGTCGCCCCATGCGATCTGAAGCGCTTCGGTCGCATGATCGGAGCCAACGAGGGAGCCGGGTATTGGGCCGACCTCCTCGGCAGGGCCCTGGCAGGCCGCGGCATTGCCCACGCCGATCGGCGACATCGTGACGGTCGTGCCCATCGTCGAGGGCGAGATGTCGCCATCGCAATCCGGCGCTGCCATCCCGCGCGCGAGCGTATCGACGATGAAGCGCTCGGCCCCCGGCCACTGTGTGCCCTGGGTGAAGTCGGCATACACCAGCGGCCGGCCCACGCCCGAGAGGCCCGCGTCGTCGCCCTGGTAGAACACCGCGAGGTTGGGGTCATACGGTTGCGTACCGTCGACATTCCACAGGCTCGGCTCCCAGACCGAAGGCGAGAAGTCGTCTTGCAGCGGCGAGACCTTCGTGGGCCCGAGCACCTTCGCTCGGGCCTCGGGCTCGCGGAAGAGCTGCCAGCGCAGGAACTGCTCGACGAAGAACGGCGCCGTCGCCTGCGCCTGAGCCACGCCACGCAGGCCCAGCTCCACGGGTGAATTCACGTCGACGCCGCCCCACGCCTGGTGCATCGGCCCGTAGACCCACAGGCCCACCTTGTCGTGGAGCCGCAACGACGACGGCTCGGCCGCGACCGCGAGATCCTCGCTGACATTGGCATCGTACGCGGGGATCCCCTGCCCGACCGTGTCCTCGTCGAGGGTGCCCTGGATCATCAGGTAGGGCGGCGAGCTCGGGTCGCGGATCTCGGTGCGATCGATGCCGTTCCACCGCGGAGCGATCGACACGGTGGAGCAGATCTCGTAGTCGTCGAGCGCGGTACCGGGCGGGAGATCGTCCTTGCCGTCGCAAGCATCCGGCGCCAGGCAGCACCCATCACCCGCAGGGTCGTCGGAGTCCCGGCACAGGACCGACTTGGTCAGGCGCGTCGCCGCCGATCCGCCGCGACTATGACCCATCAGCACGGCCGAGTCGCCGATCCGCCCGTCTGCCGCCGCCGCCCAGCCGTGGCCGGCGTCCTTGGCCCACATCATCGCGCACGCCAGCGCCGCACGCCGCTTGCCGCTGCCCCACTCGACGCTGCTCGGCTGGATCGCAAACACCACGAACCCCGCCTGGGCCATCGGTTCGAACAAGAAACCGAAGAAGTGATCCTCGGGCTCGGTCGCAGGCCCGCCTGGCCGGACCGTGTTCAGGCCCTTGCCGGGCACGAAGAAGATCGCCGGGTGCGGCCCGTCATCGGGCCATTCACCGGTGGGGTCCTTTGGCCGGTAGACGTAGATGTCGAAGCGGTCGATGCCTTCACCCTCGTGAGTGCTCAATCGGTCCGAATCTACCCCGTTGGCATCGACCAACTCCGGAAAGTCGCAGAGGATGCGCGGATCCACGTCATACGCGTATTCTTCGTCGATCGTCGTGTCCGGGATCTCGGTCTCGTAGGTACCAAACATCCCCTGCATTGCGCAGGGATATCCCCCTCCCTCGTCCCCCATGTCTCCCGACTCCCCATCCGATCCTTCGTGGTCGGCACCCGTCCCCGTGGCGCCCGTCGTGACCACATCTCCGGTGGTTGACATCACTCCCGACGAGCTCCCGTCGTCGTGTGGGCCGCTGCATGCACTCGCGACTACCACGACCGATGCCCAGGATGGGCGCGCAAGTCTCCTCTGTTGCCGATATGGCCGTGCCATTTCGTCTCCTCCTACGAATGAAGCGGCCGAATCGACCGCAGGTATCGCCAGTGAACTGTGCTCAGCAGCTCAAGGTGCCGATAGCAAGACTGTCTTCTCTCCCAGGTTCAGTAACGAGTAGTCGAGGAAATCGGAGGCACCGTCTCCGTTGAAATCTCCGAGCGTCAGGGGCCAGGGGATTCCTGGGGGCAACGGTATGACGAGCGGAGATCCAACGAGGTCCTCGAGAATCCACTGTTCGTCGTTCTCGGAGCCACCCATCCACTCGAGGTCTCCATCACCATCGAAGTCCCCGCGCCCCCAGCGGCTGAGCCGCCAAAACCCGACCGTCCCGCCGATCTCCGTGATCGACTCCGCCTCCTCGAGCGTCCCGTCCCCGCGCCCCCGAAGCAGCGAGATCGCATCCACTGTCTGGATCTGGATCGCCACATCCTGATGCCCATCCCCATCGAAGTCATCAGCCCACATCCCGACCTCGCCCCACCCCCCCGTCGGAAACGTCCCCGTCGGCTCGAGCAGCCCGCTCTCCGGATCGCTCCGAAACACCGCGACCCGATGGAACGCCGGATCGTACTGCGTGGGATAGGGATCGCAGCCGGTGACGCTGTCGTGCACGACGAGGTCGAGGTGCCCATCCTCGTCGAAGTCGGCCTGGGCTCTCGCCCCCGTGACACCGCACCCGGGGAGCGGCAGGATCGGCCCAAAGTCGGTCCACTCGCCAGCCACGCGCTTGCGCAGATGAGCGCCCTGCTCGAGGGGCGGCCACTCCGCGCTGACGAGGAATTCGAGCTGCCCATCCTCGTCGACGTCGAGCGCCACGGGAGCGCCGTAGGTGATGTACTCGCTGCCCCCGATGACCTCGGTCTCGACGTCGGCCAGCCGGTCCCCGAGGCTGCGCACGATGAACACCCGCCATCCCTCGTAGCTCGGGACCAGCAGATCCTCCTGCCCATCGCGATCCCAGTCCCACCTCGTGGTGAGCTCGTAGCGCATCAGTCCCGACCTCATCGGCGGGCCGAACTCGAACGCACCGTCATCGAACGACAAGAACGCGGCGGTGATGCCACCAACCACGAGCTCGTCGCGGCCATCACCATCCACGTCCACCGCGGCGGCAGTGCTCACCTTGTTGTGATCGGGCGGCAGATACGGCAGCGGCACCTTCACGAAGCAGTACTGCCCCGGCTCGACGACCCCATCGCCGCACCCCTCGGGAAGCTCCAGCCCGCCGGAGTCACTGGCGCCGGTCGGCGCGGCGTCCGGTGCGGTGTCCGTACCGCTCGACGAGCTCGACGAGTCGTTCGCCTTGGCCGCAGCCTCGTGGGTACTCGACTGCGAACACCCCGTGGTGCAGATCGCAGCGAAGACCCATGCATGGCTCGGCGACCTTCGCGTCGCTCGTGGATGGCTTGGTCGTGGCATTCCTCCCACCACTTCCAATCCTTCGCCAGCAGGAGGAAGTGGCATCCACGAATCGTCGAAAAATGCACCCCAAGGAACACGGACATCCGACCGGACAGCCGTCCTCGGCGGCAGAGGAGCCGATGCGAGCCGGCGCCATTCGGCCGGCAGCGGTTTGGATGGAGCCGACGAGGCCATCGCGGGCTCGAGTCTGTTCGAGCCCACACAGCACCCTTCCCGCTCAGCGTCCCGCGACTCGATGGTCCTTCAACCACTCTCGATACGGAGCCCGGTCCTCCTCGCTCTCCACCAGCTCGAGCGCGCCTTCCACCAGCGTGATGGCCCGCTCACGCTGCTCGTCATGCTCCCATAGCGCGCGCGCGAGCAGGAGTCGGACCCGGGCATGACTCGCGTCGAGCAGCGGCTGCCGCTCGGCTCGGGCGTAGCCGTCGAGCGCCTCTTCGAGCAGAGGCTCGGCATCGGCTGGGCGTCCTCGATCGATGCGGAGCTCGGCGAGCGTTCCGAGGCTCTGCAGCACCGTCGGGTTGCCCGGCTCCAGTGCCTTGCGCCGGACCTCGAGGTTCTCCTCGAGGAACGTCTCCGCCTCGGCGCTGCGCCCTTGGTCGATCAGAGCCTGCGCCAGCTGGGCCCGCGAGGAGCCGGTCCGTGGGTGAGTGGCCCCCAGGGCGCTGGCAATGCTCTCCAAACCCCGCCTGGCGTGCTCCTCGGCCTCCTTTGGTCGGCCCAGCGCGATGAGCAGACCGGCGAGGTTTCCGTGGATCGCCCCAACCTGGGGGTGCAGGGGGCCCATCGCTGCCTCCGCGATCCGCAGGGCGCCCAGCATCTGCTCCTCGGCTTCGGCGAAGCGCTCGCGCGTCAGCAGCAGCGTTCCCAGATTGAATCGCGCCATCGCAACGCTGGGATGCTGGTCACCATGGCCCTGGATCGCCAGCTCCAGCGCCCGACGGTGGCTGGTCTCGGCTTCGTCGACGCGTCCGACTCGCTGCAGGGCATGGGCCACGGCGGTGTGTCCGGTCACCTGGTCGGGATGGTCTGGCCCGAGTTGCTCGATCGAGATCTCCAGCGTGCGTTGCATCTGGACCAAGGCCTCTGCGAATTGCCCTCGATCCTGCAGCGCCGTCCCCAGGTTGTTGTGGATGGCCCGAGTCAACAGCGGGTCGGTCCCCGGATCGAGCTCCAGCGCGCGCCGCAGCGTCGCCTCGGCCGTGAGCGAATCGCCGGCCGCCAGCTGGGCCATGCCCAGACCCACCCGCGCAAAGGAAGGGTCGGTGGCCGCGGCGCCACGGCGTCCGGCGAGCGCCACGGCGATGCGTCCGTAGATCAGCGCCTCGCCCGGCCGCTGCTCGTGCTGAGCCGCACCGACGGCCAGGTTGTGCGCGGCCGAGAATGCGGTCTGTCCGTGCCCGATCTCGAGCGCGATGGCGAGGGCCTGCTCCAGATCGGCACGCGACTCGGAGTACTGCCCCCGAGCCGAGCGGTTCAGTGCACGGAGCAGCAGGAACCTTCCCCGCAGCAGCGGATGGTCGAGCGCTTCGACCTCGGGACCGAGCTGGTCGATCAGCTCCTTGGCCTCGTCGTACTTGCCCGCCTGATGGACGCCCCAGGCCGACGCTCGACGCTGCAGCAGCTCCTCGAGCGTCTGCTGGGCCTCGGGGTCGGACGGCAGCGGCACCTCGGCCCGCAGCCCCTCGAGGTCGGCGCAGGCTTCGAGCGCAGGCAGGCCGCGTACCAGCTCGTGAGCGTTGCGGGCCACGGTCGGGTCCGGGGCGGCGATCTGACTGGCGATCGCCTGTAGCTCCATGCGGGCCTGCTCCAAGCAGGCCACGCGCAGATCCATCGCCTCCTGCGACTGGGAGCCATCCACCACCGTGGCCCGGCAGGCTTGCGCGTGCATGTCCATCCACGCAGCGGCGTATCGATCGAGCTCGTCCATCGCGGCCCCCACGACGGTGGTGGCCCAAGGCCGCTCCAGGGCCGCCAGCATCTGCTGCGCCCGGGCCCGAAGCTCGCCGTCCCACACCCCCTCGAGCCGCTCGGCGGCCCCCGTGCAGCGCTCGTCGTGCTGCGAGGACCGAGCCCACGCCAGCGCGAGCACGCCCCCCATGCTCGCCACCACCGCGCCCTGGACCAGCCGTCGTCGTCGGCGTCGCTGCGGCGGATCCTCGAGCATCTCGAGCAGCGCGTCCATCGAGGGCCATCGCTGATCCGGATCCCCACGCAGCCCTCGCAGCACCACGTGATGCAGCCACTTCGGCACACGCGCCCCGCCAGCCAGCTCCGCGATCCGCCCCTTGGTGATGGCGAGCACCAGCGCCATCACCCCGTCGGCTTGGAATGGGCGCTCGCCGTAGAGCCCCTCGAACAGCGCCACGCAGAACGCGAACTGATCGCTGCGTGCGTCGGCGCCGTGACCCGACAGCTGCTCGGGACTCATGTACGCGGGCGTGCCCACCAGCGCCCCGACCCGGGTGATCTCGGACGACAGCAGCGTGCTGCCGGACACCGAGAGCGCCGCGTCCTCGGACTGGTCGGGCGGGAGCTCGTGGCCACGGGCGAGACCGAAGTCCATCACCACCACCCGACCCCGCTCGGTCACCATCACGTTGTCGGGCTTGAAGTCGCGGTGGACCAGGCGCTGCTCGTGCGCCGCCGCGAGCCCCTTCCCCGCCGCAATGAAGACCTCGAGCACCTGCGACCACGGACGGGGCTCGGCCCGGAGCCATGCGCCGAGCGTCTGGCCCTCGATGAGCTCCATGGCCACGTACACCCGGCCCTCCTCCACGCCCACGTCGTACACGACCACCACGTTGGGGTGCCGCACCCGCGCCATGGCCTGAGCCTCGCGCAGCAGGCGGGTGTGCTGGGCTCGTGCGTCATCGTCCTCGCCAAAGCGCAGCAGCTTGAGCGCGACCATGCGCTCGAGCTGCGGATCGATGGCGCGGTAGACCACCCCCATGCCCCCGGCCGCCAGGCGATCGAGGATCACGTAGCGTCCCAGTGCGGCCCCGCGCGGCAGGACTGGTGACGTCACCCGGTGCGCAGCCGACAGCGAGGCCGAGGTTTCCTCTCCCCCGATCAGGGTGGCGTCACCCGAGTGCTCCAGGGTCCGTGTCACGGACAGTCCGATTTCAACGCTACCCCACGTTCACCAACCCCAGCAACCGCTGCGAAGAAACGACGATCGCCGCCCGGACGACCTCACACCGGCGAGCTCGTCGACACATGCGAGTCGACGACTTGCATGAATGCACGTTGGTCCTCGATGAGGCAGCCAAGGGCTTCCTGGTGGAAGATGCACGGCGAAGGTTCGGATCGTCGGTCGTGCGCTATGGTTGATCGCAGTGATCGCCGCCAGCGTCGGTGTGCTCCTCACCGCAGTGCTCGAGTCGAGCGCCGTGCCGGCCGAGCCCATGGTGCGCTGGGAAGCGCCGCCGGAGTGTGGCTCGGCGCGCGAACTGCAGGATCGCATCGGCCAGCAGCACGGGGCGCTCGAGTCCGGGATCGAGATCATCGGCCAGGTCCGGCGGGTCGACGGACTCTATGCGCTCGAGCTCGAGCTGGTCGTCGGAGACGAACACCAGCGGCGATCGTTCTCGGCCGTCGATTGCCGCACGCTGCTCGAAGCCGCGGCGCTGGTGGGCTCGGCCGCGCTGAGCCCGGACACGGAGACGCTCCTGGAGCCCGAGCCCGACGCGGTCTCGCAGCTCGGCTCCGAGCCGGTGCCCGAACCCGAGCCGGCACCCGAGGCCCTGCTCGTGCCTGCGCCGCCCGTTCCGCGGCAGAGCTCCGATCGCCCCGCACCCGTCCCCGTGCCCGCGTCCACCGAGGGCCCCGAGTCCGCACCCGTCGCGGCCTCGTCGTCGAGCCGGCCGCGTCGTGGACACTGGCTGGTCTCGGCCCGCACCGGGGTCAGCGATGACGGCACCCTCACGACACCGCGGGGCTCGCTCGGCGTGGGCCATGCGTGGCAGCGGTGGCGGGTGCAGACCGGAATCGAGGTGCTCGGCAACCGAGCTCGAAGCCCGCTGGGTGCGGTCGATCTGCTCGTCGTCGCCGTCGATCCGCGCGCGTGCGCGGTCGTCCGCCCGCGCGTGAACCTCGAGCTCTTGCCGTGCGCCGGCATGGCCGTGGGGGCCGCAGTGGGGCGCGGCCGCGACGTGCCCAACGCACGCGCCGCGGTCGTGCCCTGGACCGCGGCACACGTGGACTTCGAGCTGCTCGTCATCCCCGTGCGCTGGCTCGCCGTGGGGGTCGAGCTGTCCAACTACGCCATGCTCGGACGCCCCCGATTTGCCCTCAGCACTGGCCAAACGGTGTACCGCGCCGGCACCGCGGGCACCCGCGCCTCCATCGTGGTGGAGCTGCGATTTTCCGCAACGGATCGAGCCGTTTCTGGACACTAGGTTCTCATTGGGAACGTGCCTTCGCCTCGACCGACGCCGCGCGCCTCCCAGGGCGAGCCACAGGGGGTCCCGATCGACGCGCGCGGGCCCACCCCACGATCGCTGCGTCGGATCTACGACGAGCACCACGCGTTCGTCCGCCGCAACGCGATCCGCCTGGGGATCCCCCACGGCCACGCCGACGACGTGGTCCAGGAGGTGTTCGTGACGCTGGTGCGGCGATCCGAGGCGCTCGGCGAGTTCCGCAGCATGCGGGCACTGCTGTTCGCGATCGAGCGCCGGGTGTGTGCCAACTATCGGCGCAAGCTCGACCGCAAGGCCGTGCAGGCGCTGCCAGCCGCAGCGCTGCTCGCGGTCGACGACGACGGCTTCGACCGCATCGAGGCCGCGCACACCGTGGCGAGGTTCCTTCGCCGCCTCGACGAGCCGCGCCGCGAGGTGTTCGTGCTCGCGGAGCTCGAGGGCATGTCGGCCCCCGAGATCGCGGAGGCGCTCGGCATCAACGTCAACACGGTCTACACGCGGCTGCGTGCCGCGAGGCAGCGGTTCTTCAGGCTCGTGAGCGCGCGGGAGGAACACCATGGTGGATGAGCTCGGCTCGCGGGAGCGTCGCTACATCGAGGCCTACCTCGAGCTCGAGTCGCACTCGTCGGCCGCCCATGGCCTGCGCGAGCGGGTGATCGCGGCCGCGTTCGCAGAGGCCGAGCCGGCCGGGTCGCGGCGTCGCTCGCCGCGGCGCCGTGCGCTGCTCCTGGCGGGTGTGGGCCTGTGCGCCGCGTCGGCGCTGGCGTGGTGGGTCGGGCGCACGTCGCTCGTGGAGGCACCCGCGGCTCGGCTGCCCGACCAGGCGCCGCTCATCATGCGGAGCGATCGGCCCGTGCACGAGACGTCGGCGGTGAAGCGGGGCGATGCCAAGGATCGTGGCGCGCCGGAGGCCGTCCCCGAGGTCGCGGCCGACGTCGCGCCCGCTGCATCCTCGACCTCGGCCGCACCCGAACGGACGCGACCGCGAGCAACCCCGGCTCCCGTCGTTCCCCGCGTCACCGAGCGCAGGCCAACGCCTCCGCGCAAGCCGCCCGAGGCTGCCGCCCCCACGCTCTCCACCGCCGAGGTCGCGCTGCTCGATCGAGCACGTCGCTTGGCCCAGCACGGCCAGCACGAGGCCGCGCTCGCTCGCCTGCGCGAGCACGCGAGCACCTATCCCCGCAGCGTGCTGGCCACCGAGCGTGCTGCCGAGGAAGTGGCCGTGCTGTGTCGGATGGGGTCGGCGGCGGCCGAGTCGGCGCGCGCGTCGTTCCTGGCCGGCGACCCGCCGCAGTACCTGCGCGTCCGCGTCACGAAGGCCTGCCCGCCCTGAGGCGTGCCCTGCCTCCGCGACCGACGATTCCCTCGGCCGACCGCAACGGATTCTCCAGGCTCCCGACACTCTCCTGGACATGAAGCTGCTCATCGTTCACCGGCACCGATTGCTCTCGGCCTTGCTGCTCTGTTCACCCTTGGGATGCGTGTTCACGGGGGTCGTGGGGGATGGGGACACCGACGGCGACAGCGAGGGCACGACCGGTGCCGACAGTGGCGGCGATGGTTGCCCCGACGGCCAAGTGCCCGGAGGCATGGGCACCTGCCTGTGCCCCGATGGCTCCCAGCCCGATCCCGCCGGTGGCTGCGACAATGGCACGAGCGCCGACTCTGGTGGCCCGCAGGAGTGCCCCGACGGCTCGGTTCCCGACGGCGTGGGCGACTGCGTGTGCCCCGACGGCTCGCCCTACGAACCCATGGGCGACTGCGAGGGCGACACCGACACCGACACCGATACCGGCGAACCGTGTCCGGACCCGACGGTGCCCGACGGCATGGGCGGCTGCGCGTGCCCCGACGGTACCTCGCCCGACCCCGCCGGTGGCTGTGGCGGCGATGACTGTCCCGCTCCTGCGGTGCTCGACATGGACGGCGCTTGCGTGTGCCCCGATGGCTCGATGTACGATCCCGTGATCGGCTGCGGTGGCGGAGGCGTCTGCATTCCGCCCGCGATGCCCGATCCAGCCGGCGACTGCGTGTGCCCCGACGGCTCGATGTACGACCCCATGATCGGCTGCGGTGGAGGCGTATGCGTTCCACCCGCGATGCTCGATCCAGCCGGCGCTTGCGTGTGCCCCGACGGCTCGCCCTACGACCCCATGATCGGCTGCGGTGGAGGTGGAGGCGCCTGCATTCCACCCGCGATGCTCAATCCAGCCGGCGGCTGCGTGTGCCCCGACGGCTCGATGTACGACCCCATGATCGGCTGCGCATGAGCCAGATGGCTGGCCGGTGTTCGGTCCGCTAGACTCCGCTCGTACCTCGTGCACGACTCGATCCTCCACCCTCCCCTCGCGCGCGCGCTGGCCCCCTTGGCGCTCGCGCTCGCGCTGGTCCCCGGGCGAGCGCTCGCGAGCGCGATCGGGGTCGCACCATCGGCTCCACTCGAGAAGATCCAGCCCACCTCACCGCCGGCTCCCATCGAGGAGACCACCAGCGCAGCGCCCGAAGTAGAAGCCTCGCCGGGCGACTGGTCGAGCGTGTTCTCCGTGAGCGCCGTACAGCCCCACCTCCATGCCGATGGAGTTCGGGTCGTGGTGGTCCCGGCGGGAACGCACTCTCAGGTCGAGGCCATCGCCAAGGCGCTCGATGGCGTGCTCGATGAGAGCCGTCGGGTCGTGCTGGGGCGACGGGCCGCGCGGGTGGATCTCGACGACGACATCGAGATCGCGCGCCGGGTCGCCCCTCAGGGCTACGATCGCATCCTCGTGGTTCGAGCCTTCGACGTCGATGGACGCGTGCAGGCGGTGATCTCGGTGCTCGACGGCCAGGGGCGCTCGGTGGATGCGTTCGTGGCCTGGAGTGACGAGCCCATGGCGGGCGGAGCCCAGTCCGCCACGCTCGGCGTACGCGAGGAGACCCTCGAGGCCATCTCGCCCACCAAGGACTCCGAGCCCACCCAGGGCGAGGAGCCGACCGAGGTCCCGCTCGAGGCCAAGGCCGCGACGAGCCGCTACGAGCGAGGCCGGATCGTCTACGACTCCGCGCGTGGCCGCTTCTACCCCCACGGAAACCCGGCCAAGTCGCTCGAGGGGGCCGAGTTCTACCACTACGTCGGCCGCTCCGATCTCGCGAGGAAGCACCGGGTACGAAGGGGAGCCGGGTGGACGATGATCGTGCTCGGAGCCACCGTTGCCTTGGTGGGGGGAACGCTGGCGGCGACCGCCGGCGACACCAAGCGCGAGCGGGCCGTCGGGATCGGCATCACGTCCGTCACCGGCGTGGTGCTCATGGCAGGAGGGCTGCCCCTGATGCTGGGGTCCCCGGCCAGCATGGACGAGCGCGTGCGCATGGCCGAGGAGTACAACGACCGGCTCCGGCACAGCGGGGGGCGCACCACCCGTCTCGACCACGAGCTGTCGCTGCGTCCGACCGTGGGTCCCAACGGCGGGGGAGTGATGCTCGGAGGGAGGTTCTGAGCCCATGATGCCCGCGGTCTTGCTCTCCTCGCTGTTGCTCGGCGCCGCGCCGGCCCCCGGCAAGTCGGGGCCAGCACCGGTCCAACCGGCTCCGCTCGCGACCAAGCCGACTCCGACCGAGCCGGCCTTCGATCCCCTCGCCGCGCTCGAGCGCCAGCAGCAAGCCCTGTTCGCCGCGACTGCGCCCTCGGTGGTGTTCATTCGCACCAAGGACGGCTTCGGATCCGGCTTCTTCGTGTCCAAGGACGGGCTCGTGCTCACCAACCGTCACGTGGTCGGCGAAGCCAAGCAGGTCGAGGTCGTGTTCCACGATGGTCGCGGCGCCACCGGCAAGGTGGTGCAGATGGCCACGGGCGACATCGATCTGGCGCTGGTGAAGGTGCCCGTGCGTGGCTCCCGGCCGCTGCCGTTCGCCGACGTACGCACCCTGAGCGTGGGGGCCTGGGCCGCCGCCATCGGTCACGGCGTGGGCGCGATCTGGACCTTCAACACGGGGATGATCTCCAACATCTATCCGGTGGGCGACCTGCCGGTGGTGCAGACCCAGATCCCGCTCAACCCGGGCAACTCCGGAGGCCCCGTCATCGACCGCAACGGTCGGGTGGTGGGGGTGGTCACCGCCGGGATCCAGGAGGCGCAGAACCTCAACTTCGCCATTCGCGTCGACGTGGCCGCGCGGGTGCTGCCCCGGCTGCGCGAGCACTGTGATTGCCTGGTGGTGCATGCGCCCGAGGGGGTGCCGATCTTCGTCGACGACGAGCTCGTGGGGCATGGGCCGGTCGCGGTGGTGGTGGCCGAGCCGGGCAGCCACCACGCGTTTGCCGTGGTCAAGGGACAGCGACGCTCGGGGACCGCCGAGCTGCCCAAGGTGCGAGAGATCGACCTGCGACCGCCCGTGCCGAGCTCGAACCCGATCCCCGTGCCACGTTAGGATCCCGGAGCGAGGGCGAGACCTCGCCCGCCGCGCCCACGGCGACGAACGCTCATCACCACGGATTCTAGGCGGCCCCGGCCGTGCACCTCGAGCGGCTAGCGAGAGGCATGATCCCAGCGAGGATGCGCGCTCTCGGCGAGGAGCTCCATGGCCATGTCCTCCACGAAGAGGGCGAGCGTGCCGTCATTCGTGCCCTGGCAGAGCACGCAAAAATCTTGGTTGAATGCAACTCTCTCCCCCTCCTCGAGGCATACCTCATTGTCGGGAGCAGCGTCCGGATCGGTCATGTTCATGTTGACAATCCCATAGAGGACGCGCCAGCTCCCGTCGGGGTGCTTCTGGTAGAGGAAGAAGTCATCTCGATATTGGTTGTCATCACATCCTGTGAATGCATACGTCATCTCGACCTCCAGGCTGCTCGACCATGCTGATTGTATTCGGGCTCGGCCGAGGGGGTCAACGGGAATCCGAGCCGACCATCGGCAAGAGTGCGGTGAACAACGCGAGCGTGATCGACGAATGACGGTCGACATTTGATGCTGCTAGGCTCGGATCCCGTGGACGGCGAAGTCGCTGGACCGATGCTCGTGCTGCTGACGGGCCGAGGCCTCGGCCGCACGCTTAGACTCGCGGGCCGTGCCGTCGACATCGGGCGCAGCGTGGCGAGCGATCTCGTCATCGAAGAGCCGGGGGTCGCAAGCCGGCACGCTCGCCTCGAGCCGGGCCCCCGCGGCTGGGTGCTCGTCGATTGCAGCGACGGGTGCGGACTTCGGGTCAATGACGCCGAGGTCCGCGAGCACGCGCTCGAGAGCGGCGATCGCATCCACCTCGGCGAGGCCGTGCTCATCTTCTCGAACCCGCAGGACGACCTCCGGGCCTGGCTGACGACAGCGACGAGCGTCGAGGAGCACGACGCGTCGATGTCGAGCGGCTTCCTGCGCCAGCAGTGGCGCGACCTCGAGGCGTCGATGCGTCCCGGAGACGCCCTGTGGCGCTTCTCGAGCCCGCCGGAGTCCTGGCGGCGTCTCGGCGGCCGCGCCGGCCTCTGCGTCGTGCGTGCCGGCGCCGTGGTCTACACGCTCGTCACCGAGATGAACTGACGCACGCTCGACCCACGAACACACGGAGCCACGAGGCGCAGCCCAAGGCGGGGTGCCCCCCATCGACTCGCTTCCGACCGCAGCCCAAGGCGCGCCTCGTCATCCTGGCGGGGTCGGCACGCAGATCCCCCCGCCTTCGATCTGCGCCTGCGTGCGGAACGTGTTGAGGCCCTCCCACGAGTTGGGGGCAAACTGGGGGATCGTGCCGTCCTCGCGCACGTTGGTCACGTGATACGCGTGTTGGTTCCAGATCCGTCGGGCCTGGATCCACCGATCCTGCACGTCTCGCACCGCCTGCACCGTGGGGAACCCCGCGCCGGCGCCGTTGGACACCACCAGGATCTCCGCCGAGCCATCGTTGTCGATGTCGGCCACCACCGGGTACTCGGTCCCGGTCACGCTGGTGCGGTCGATCTGCAGGATCGAATTGCCGCCGCCATCGAACACGTGCAGCCGCTGCTCGTCGGTGTACATCGCCTCGGCGATCCCGTCCCCGAGGAAGTCGAACGCGGTGCCCCCGGCCACGCCGCTGAAGTCCACCACCGGGGCGTCCCACACGATCATCCCGTTGGGCTCGTACACCGTGTAGTGAGTCTGACTGCTCACCGCGAACTCCGGGGCCCCGTCGCCATCGAAGTCGTGGATGGTGGCCGGCCGGATCCAGTTGAGCCCACCGGACGACACCCCGGTGGGACGCAGGTCTTGATAGGTGAGCGTTCCGTCGTGCTCGATGAGCGAGATCCCCCCGCGATTGGTCACGAGGACCTCGGGCAGGCCGTCGCCGTCGAGGTCGGCCACCTGGGGAAAGCCCGGCTGCACGCTGGGCACCACCCACAGCGTCGAGCCATCGTGACGAAAGGCAGCGTGGCCCAGCACGATCTCGAGGTCGCCGTCGCCATCGAGGTCGGCCGCCGTGCTCGCGTTCCAGTCGCCGGCCACCTCGGGCGCAAACCACAGCGTGTGCCCGGTGTGGTCGGCCAGCATGTTGCCGGCGATGATCTCCACGTCGCCGTCGGTGTCCACGTCGGCCAGCTGCACCGATCCATAGGCCCAGTCGCCGAACAACCCGCCGGTCCCGTTGGGCAGCCCATCCTCCCACACGGTGTCGCCGGTCCACTTCACCGTGCCATCGTGCTCGAACGCCACCAGCCGGCCGTCCGAGAAGCCCACGGTGATGATCTCCGGGATCCCGTCATCGTCGATGTCGCCGAGCGCGGGCGTGACGTGGTCGACCACCTGGGTGCCAAAGCGCATGTGCTCGGCTCCGGTCTCGCCGTCGAGCAGGAACACGTAGCCAGGCGCGGTGTGAGTGGTGGCCGCCACCACCACCACGTCGGGCACGTCGCACAGGTCGATGGTCCCGTTGCCGTCGTCGTCGGTGAGGTTGGCGACCAGCGCCGTCACGATGCACGACTGCTCGCCCGTGGCGCCGCCGGTCCATACCCACTGCACGTCGGGCTCGAAGGAGTCGGGCGGGGCTTCGGCATTGCAGTCGCCCACCGCGTTCATGTCGTCCTGCACCGTGCACATGTCGATCGGCGGCCCATCCGTGTCCGAGTCGGTGTCGTAGTCCACGTCGAAGATCGGCGCAGTGTCGGGCCCCTCGGTGTCGTCGGCCGTGCTGGTGCTGGTGGGGGCGGTGGCGGTCCCGTCGGCCGTGGCGGCCGTGGTGCCATCGTCGGTGGAGCCGACGGTGGTGCCTCCCACGGTCGGACCCACCGTGATGCCGGTGGTGGTGTCGTCGGTCGCCGGCTCGCTGGGCGTACAGCCGCTGGCAGAGCCCGCCACCGCGAGCAGGACGGCCACGCTCAGGCCAGGGTATGACTTCGAGTTCGTGGGGACCGTGCAGCTTCGCATCACCCGGGAATCTTCGCAGAATCGACGGTCGATGTCGGCTGGTGTTTCGCGCACCGAGGCCAGTACCAGCGTGAGCCAGCCTGGCCAGACGCACGAGAGCGACCTCCGACCGCGGTACCATCACGGGGTGCGCGTCACGACCCAGTCGACTGCGATCGCCCTCGCCCTCGCGAGCCTCGCCGTCGCCGCGCCGTCGTGCAAGTCCGTCTGCGACGACGACGGCCTTCGGCGCACCGCCGTCGCCTTCGAGGAACGCTCGAGCGACCTCCGGGCGGCGGGCTTCGCCACCCTGTGGCAGGCGTGCCCCTCCATGCCGCTCGGCCTGGCGCGCAGCTTGGCCGCCGAGTTCGATCCCGCCCACGAGCTCGAGGGCGATGCGCTCGAGCGCCACCATGCCGAGCGGTCCGAGGATCCGCAGTGGCGCACGCTGCTGCATCGAACCTGCCCCGGAGTCACCCACGATCCCTTCGACCTCGCCGACCCCGGAGCCCTACGTGACGCCTGCACGCTCGAGCGCCATGCCCTGCTGCGCGCCGACGACGTCTTCGTCCCGCGCGACGCGACGGCGCTCGTGCTCTACGACTGGCTGCTGTCGGTCCGCGTGCCCCTGCCCCTGGCGCAGGACGTGGTGCGACCGCTGCTCGCCGTCAGCGCAACCGCGGAAGAGCTCGAGGCGATGTGCTGGAGCGAGAGCGTGGCCTGCGAGCACGTGGTCGCCTCCTGGGGCTTGTCACTGCCGGACTCGAGCCTCGGGCGCTCCCTCCCCGGTGAGGGCCCCCGAATCCTCGTGGCCCGTGACCGGCTCACCCTGCTCACCCTGCAGGGAGCTCCCGTGCTCTCGCTGCACGACGGCCGCCTCGCCTCCGCCGACCGAATCGGCCGCGCGATTCCCTTGCTTCGCGAGCGGCTGACTCCCCTCGTCCCGCCCGAGTCCGACACCGAGCTCGAGCGACCGGACGCGAGCATCGTGCTCGTCGCCGATCGAGCCACGCCCTTTGGCACGCTGGTCGAAGTGCTCTTCACGGCCACCAAGGCAGGCTTCCCCTCGGCCTCGCTCTTCGTCCGCCGGGACCACGCGCTGCGGTCGCTGGCGGTCGTCGCCCCGGAGACCTGGCTTCCTCCCACGAACGTCGTCCATGACCGAGCCAGCGAATTTCGCCTGGTCGTCCGCCACGATGGCGTCTCGACCGTTGGTCCCACCACCGATCCGAGGACCATCCCCAACCTCGAACCTTGCGATCCTTCGCCACGCGGGTGCCACGACCTGCAAGCCGTCGCGTCGGTGGCAGCAGGCTACGCGAAGCAACACCCACGCGAGCTGGGCCTGTCGCTCGGCGTGGAAGACGAGCTCCCGCTCCAGGCCGTGCTCGCGATCCTCGACGCCGTAAACCGCGGGTACGGATGCGAGGGTCCAACGGCCCCTCCGGGGTGCGAGTACCTCTTCATTCGGCTCGACGGCGCGCCCCAGCTCTACGAGCACTCCGATCGCGTGGGCACCCTCGTGCTCGGCGACGCCAGGGTGGAGCGGTGGGCGTCCCGCGTGGTGAGCTCCGAGACCGAGCGCACGGCGCTGGCTGCCTACGCTCCGGCCCGCGAGGCGATCGGACGCTGCATGACCGACCGCCCCGACGTGATCGGACGATGGCCCGACACGGGCACGCTGCGGGTGCAGTACCTGCAGCCCAGCCGGGGCAAGGGCCCGATGTCTGGTCACCTATGGCTGCTCGCCAACGACCATGGCACGGAGATCGAGCGCTGCGTGCTCGACTCCCTGGGCGTCGAACCCGACGAAGGCACCTCGTTCCGAGACTTCCTCGAGCGGCTGCGGTTCGAGCTGGTGATCCCGACGCGCTTCGAGCCCCCACCGTGACGGTTCGCTCCTCTATGATGGCGATGATGGCCGCTCGCTCGCCTCGGCTCGTACCCGCCCTCGCCCTCGCGGCGCTCGCCCTCGCCGGCCCCGGCTGCATGCCGGTCTGCGACGAGCAGGGCCTGCACATCGCCGTCGAGCGTCTCGCCACGCGAGACCCCCAGCAGCGACAGCCGGGACTCGATGCACTCGGGCGGGCCTGCCCGAACCTGCCCGCGTCGCTGACGTACGCCCTCCGCGATCCGTCGGGCCCGGTCGATCCGAGGGAGGCGATCCTCCCCGACCGCACCGAGGACCTGCCATGGAGCGAGCTGCTCGCCCGCACCTGCCCGCGCACGGACGCCGAGCGCGACCGAGCCCTGGCCGCCGAGGATCGCGACCTCGCCACCCGCAAGAGCTGCTCGATCGATCGCTACGGCCTCCTCGCCCCCGAAGACACGTTCGTCTCCGAAGACGTCCCCGTCTTCATGCTCTACGAGTGGATGACCGCGGGGCGCGTGGATCGAGCCCTGGCCAGGGACGTGGTGTGGCCGCTGTTGTCCGCCAGCGCCTCGGTCGAGGAGCTCGAGACCAGGTGCCTGGTCGAGCGCGTGGGATGTGCACGCGCCATGCAGACGTGGGGCCTTCAGCCACCGCGCTCGAGCAGCGACCGGATCCTCGACACGGGCACGGAGATCCGGATCACCTCCGATCGGCTCTCGGTCGAGCACGTCCCCTTGCTCACCCTGCACGCGGGGCGCCCCACGCCCGACGCCTTCGTGGACCACGTTGCCCCCGCGCTGCGAGACACGCTCGTCGTCCACGCCGAGCGGGCGCGGAGATCCGCACGCAACGAGGGCGTCGACCCGAGCGCTCGCATCCTGCTGCTCGCCGATCACGCCACTCCCGTCGGCACGCTCTTCGACACGCTGCTCACCGCGGCCCGGGCCGGCTTGCGCGAGGCCCAGCTCGTCGTCCTGTTCGGCCGCGACGAGCCCCGAGCGCTGCCGCTCACCGTGCCTCGAGCCCGGCTGTCGCCCGAACTCGATCCCGACCACGACCTCGACTCCGAGCTCGACGGCACCGAGCAACCGCTCGAGCTGACCTTCATCGTGCGTCGCGACGGCGTGGAGGCTCGCGCGCACGGAATGTCGCCTCCCAACGTCTTCCCCAACCGTCCGAGCTGCGAGCCCCCACCGGGAGGCTGTCACGACCTCGAGGCGATCGCCTCCTTCGCCAAGCAGCTCAAGGCGCTGTTTCCCCACGAGACCGTGGCCACGTTCCGCACCGACGACGGCGTGCCGCTGCAAGCCCTCGTGTCGATCATCGACGCCGTCCGCGGGGGCGAGAGCTGCAGGCTGCTGCCCATGATGCTGGGTGAGGAGGCCCCTCCCGAGTGCCTGTTCTACCAGGCCGTCCTCGACGCCGAGCTCCCACCTCTCGCCGAGGACGACGCTCCGCCATGATCCGAGCGATGGCACTCGAGCTCCGGCTGGCCCTCGCGACGATCGTCCTCGCGGCGCCCGGCTGCATGCCCGTGTGCGACGAGGCCGGCCTGTCGGGCGTGGCCGAGGCGCTGCAGTCACACGCGCTCGAAGACCAGCAGCGCGGGCTCGAGGCGCTCGCGAGGGTCTGCCCCAGCCTGCCCACCGCGCTCCACCGCAGCCTCACGGTCGACTTCAGCGAGGCCCCGCTCGAGCTGAAGACGCAGGTCATGGTCAGCGATCGCATCGACTCGGCCTGGAACGAGCTGCTCGAGCGCACCTGCCCGCGCGGCCGCGAGCCGATCCACGAGCTGTTCGACGTGCAAGTGGATGCCATCGAGCGCGACCGCTTCGTGCGCGCGCGCTGCGAGCTCGATCGCTACGGCCTGCTCGCCCCAGGCGACCGCTTCGTCAGCCGCGACCTGCTGCCCATGATGCTCTACGAGTGGCTCGTGTCCGGTCGCGTGGAGCCGGATGCGGCCGCGGGCGTTGTGCGACCGCTGCTGTCGGCCCAGGCCACGCCCGCCGAGCTCGAGACCATGTGCCGGCAGCGCGAGCTGGCCTGCGCAGACGTGTTCGAGCACTGGCGCCTGCACCCGCCCGCCTCCACCATCGATGTGCCGCCGCAGACCGGCGTGGAGCTGCGCATCGCTCCTCGTCAGCTGTGGATCGACCGCAGCCCCATGATTCCGCTGATCGACGGGCGACCCGACCCCGCGGTGTTCTCGTTCCACCTCTCGCCGCCGCTCGTCGCAACCCTGCACGGCCGCGCGGAGCTGGAGCACATGCGACTTCGGGTCTCACCCGACGACTGGAACGCCAAGGCCATCGTCCTGGCCGATCGCGACACGCCGTTCGCCACGCTGGGCGACGTCATGTTCAATGCCACCAAGGCGGGCTTCACCTCGTTCGAGCTCGTGGTCCACCAGGGGTACCGACTGCGGGCGCTGACGGTACGGCCCGAGGTGACATGGTTGCAGCACCGGGTCCACCCCCATGCGCTCGAGCGGGAGGTCGTGGTGAGGATCCACCGCGACTCTGCCGAGGCCAGCATCAGCCACGGAGCCAGCGAGCCGACCGTCGTCGCGCTGAGCAAGTGCAACGACACGCGCTGCCCTGGCTTCGCCGAGCTGCGGTCCCTCGTCTCCGAGATCCAGCGCGTCATGCCGCACATGCAGATCGCCCACATCCAGGTCGACGGTGATGCCCCGCTCCACAACCTCGTGATGGTCGCCGACGTGCTCCGCGGCGACGGTTGCTCGCTCGAGGCGGCCATGAGCGGAGCGGGCTTCGAAGACTGCGCCATGTTCGATCTGCGCATCGACACCTGGCCGCCGATCCACTACGCCATCGGCCGCACCGGCTCGCTCACCCTGAGCGAGGCGACCGTGCGCACGCAAGACGCCCCTGGTGGCCCTTCCAAGCGGGCCCTGCTCGCAGCCTACGCCTCGGCCCGCGACGGGATCACCCGCTGCCTCGTCGAGCACCCCGAGCTGCTCCGCCGCCTCGACGACGAGGACGTGCTCACCGTGAGCTTCGCCCGCTCGTCCGACGAGCCCAAGCGCTCGACCGCTCGCGTGGACGTCCAGGTCGATCACGACGACTGGTCCCAGCTCCACCGCTGCGTGCTCGAGCCGCTGAAGATCGACGCCAAGCCGGAGCCCATGAGGCCGCGCGACGAGGACGTACAAGTCGAGCTGGTGATCCCCGTGCGCTTCTCGCCCCCATGACCGTGCTGACGACGTTTCCATCGCGAGAGCGCCTCGTCTGCTTCGAACTCCCTCGAGCGCGATCACGCTCGCGTTCGCGAATTCGCGCGATCCCACCGCGCACCTCCGATCGGGCTCGCATTTTCTCGGGCACTGCGAGAGCATTGGCCCCCCAACCCCAAGGGAGGTATCCATGTCGAACAACGAGAGTGCCGAGCGCAGCCTGCTGGATGAGATCGAAGAGCTTCACGTGCTCGAGGCCGAAGAGCTGCAAGAGGGCGTGGCGTTCCACGCATTCCGGTTCCGCTCCCCGGCCGACCGCAACGTGATGGCGTCCGTGATCCTCACGATGCGCGGCGACGCCACGAAGCTGGCCGACAAGGTCCGGCTCCCCCACGGAGCCACGCTCATGGAGGTCTACAAGGACAGGATGCTGGTCTTGTTCGACGAAGACGCCGTCAAGCCGGACGCCATCAAGGAGCACGTCACCAAGGCGCTGGGCGACGAGCTCGCCAAATTCGAGCTCGAGCAGGACACCCGATACACGCTCACGCGCAACGAGAAGAAGCGCGGCTGACGAGCCCGAGCACCCCCGAGTCGTGGCCATCGGCCGCGGCTCGGGATCGGCTGGTGCCGTGCGCCCGACTCGCGGCGCACGGCCGGCCAGGTTGCCGCTCCGTGTGATGCACCAACGGCGCGACCGATGCAGTACCGTCGAGTAGGACGATCGGGGCTCCAGGTGAGCGTGCTCGGCCTGGGATTCGGGAACGTCACCGAGGCGAGCACGCTCGAGCTCGACGCCATCTTCGACCGGGCGGTGCGGGCCGGCATCAACGTCTTCGACGTTGCCGACGTCTACGGCCTCGGGCGCGCCGAGCAGGCGCTGGGCGGCCTCATGCGCGGTCACGCGCGCCACCGGCTCGTGATCGCGACCAAGGTCTGCTCGCCGATGAGCGACGATTGCAACGACCAGGGACTGTCGCGCAAGCACCTTCGCGAGGCCATCGAGGGCTCGCTCGAGCGGCTGGAGACCCGCTACGTCGATCTCTACCTGTGTCACGACATCGACGAGCAGACTCCGCTCGAAGAGACGGCCTGGACCATGGATCAGCTGATCCGCGAGGGCAAGTGCCTGTACTGGGGCGTCAGCAACTGGCCGTTCGTGTGGATCGAGCGCGCGCTGCAGGTGTGCCGCGAGCGCGGGCTGTGCCCCCCCATCGTCGATCAGAGCCAGTACAACCTCCTGAACGAGCGAGCGATGCATCATCACGTGGAGGAGGTCACCGACGCGGGACTGGGCTTCTTGGCCTGGGGCCCGTTGGCGAGCGGCGTGCTCACGGGCAAGTACTTCGGCAATCGGTCGGCGCCCGGGCGCCTCAACACCGAGCGCTTCGCGTTCCTCCAG
Source organism: Paraliomyxa miuraensis (assembly GCF_026337845.1). Classification (GTDB taxonomy): domain Bacteria; phylum Myxococcota_A; class Polyangia; order Nannocystales; family Nannocystaceae; genus Paraliomyxa; species Paraliomyxa miuraensis. The sequence continues at coordinate 499,718 of NZ_JAOVZF010000161.1, forward strand.
GACGAGCTGCTCACCGCCGAGTCCGACCACATCGTGGCCGGGCTGCTCGCCCGCGCACGCGAACGCGGCACGACGCCCGCCCGCCTCGCGATCGCCGAGCTCGTGAGCAACCCGAGGCTCAGCTCGGTCCTCCTGGGAGTGACCAGCCCCGAGCAGCTCGACGAGCTCCTGGGGCGGCAGAACCGCTAGACGAAGGACGCTGGACATGGAACCCACCGTCCTACTGGCGCGCTTCGCCGCTCGAGGCTTCGTGGTGCTGCCCTCGCTGATCACGCTCGAGCGGGTGGTGGAGCTCAGCCGGGCCATCAACCGCGACATGAAGACCAATCCCTTCATGTGGCACGAGTTCGAGGGGGCGGTGGTCAACCGCAATGCGCTGCTGTCGGTCGAGGGAGTCGCACAGATCGTGCTCGATCCCCTCGTTCGAGCCCTGGTCGGCGAGATCTTCGAAGGCCGGGCACGCTTCGAGGAAGCCGTGGTGCAGCTCTATGCCGCGGGCCGTGCTCACGCCGAGACGGACTGGCACCGCGACGTGCCGCACAACCTCGACAACCCGTACCGCGCCGAGTACGTGCAGCTGCTGGTGTACCTGAGCGAGGTCACGCCGCAGACGCATCGCTTCTCGATCTTTGCGGAATCCCGCGACGAGCCCCTCGCTGGCGAGGCCGAGCCGACGGGGAGCGCCGAGCCCTTCGACTTCGTGGGAGCGCCCGGCTCGGCGATCCTGTTCAACGCGTCGTCGCTGCACGGAGCCCGACGCGCCCTCGACGGCCGGGGGCGCCGCTCGCTGCACGTCTACTACGGCCACGCGGACCGACCGTGCTCGAGCGAGTCCACCATCGTACCGGCCCGGCTGATGCGCTCGCTGGCTCCGGAGGATGCGGCGCTGTTCGACAAGCGCAACCGGCTGTCGACGCTGATCTTCACCTGAGGCCCGTGCACGGTCGGAACCCCGCGCGCATGCCTTGCCCCTGCGTTCATCGGCCCAGCGCTCGCCCGATCTCGCGGAGCACGGCGGCCCCCACCTCGGTGGTCTCGACCTCGCGCTCGAGCACATCGAGGGCGGCCGCCGCCTCGGCACGGCACGCGTCGAGCTCGCGCTCGAGCGGCACCCGCTCGTCCGCGGACGCCAGCGGCACCAGCCTCTCGAGGAGCGCCACGTCCTGGGCGAGGGCAAAGCCGCTGCGGAGCACGGACGACACGGTCCGGGCCGCGTCGACGGCCGGCGACCGCACGACCTGGCCCGGATCGCTGCACAGCGGCAGCAGGTCGAAGATGGTGGACAGGCGGTCGTGCCCTGCCTCGTGCACCAGCGTCTGCGCGCCGTGGCGATCGCGGCAAGGGCCGCTGACGATGAGACCCCGCAGCACGTGCACACGGTAGCCGTGGGGCGCATGCCCTCGATCGGGCAGCGGCAGCAGCCACCGGATCCCGTCGGCCACCTCGCGCCACGCCGCCGGCCATGCATGCGCCAGTGCCTGCGCCCCCGAGCGCATCGCGTCGCAGAACCGGGCGAACGCCGGAGGCTCCGCAGCGGCGAGCTCCTGGTCGCGGACGCTGCGGGCCACCCAGGTCGTGGGGGCGGGGGACAGGTGGGGTCCGTGGTCGAGCAGGCGCGGCAGCCGTTCCATCCGCAGCCCCGAAGCCTGCTCGGGAGCGCGGAAGCGGCCGTCGATGAACACCTGCCATGTGCCGTCGACCACGCGGGTGACGAGCTCGCCGAGCGGTCGCCGGGCCACGAGCCGCAGGCCGGCTCGGCGCACGGTGAAGCCGCCGTCGAGATCGGGCAGCATCGCAAACGGCATGGAGTCGATCCCCGCCGCCGAGAGCTCGGGCACCAGCGCGCGGGCGAGCTCGGCCGCGAGCGGATCCTCGTGCCGAGCACCATCGTCCTTGGCGAGCGCAGCCAGGCTCACCAGCTCGGGCTCCGTGCACACGCGCTCCAGCTCGGCGTCGGGCAGGGCGAGCAGGGCGTCGAGGCACTGCTGGTAGAGGATGCGAAACGTGACGCTGCCGGTGGAGGCGACCCGCTTGGTGACCGCGAGCAGCAGCCGTCGCAGCGTGCGGCGAGCCAGCAGCGCACGCAGACGGCGGTGGGCATCGCCGCCCTCGCCGGGAACCACCAGCCCCTCCACGGGCGGCGGGGGAGCGGCGGCCACGAACGACCGCACGCGCGCCATGTCGACCGCGAGCGGCGCGGCGGTGGTGCGGGTGTGCAGCTGCGGGCGCACGTACTCGGCCGCTTCGGCGCCAAGGGTGCGCTCGACCAGCGCGTCGAGGGCACGCTCGCGCGCGGCGGTGGAGCCCGGACCCACGGGAGGCGAGCACGCCCACCCGGGCACCCGCCGCAGCGCCTCGGCCATGGCTTCGGCGAAGTCGAGGTGGAACGTGCGGCTGTTGACCACGAGCGAGATGCTGAGCGAGTCGCCGGTCGACTCGCCCCAGTGGATCCACGACTGCGGGATGTAGAGCACGTCGCCGCTCTCGACGAGCAGCTCGGTCACGTCGGGACCCAGCGGTGCGTTGCCGACGTTGGGCTCCTTGAGCATCCGCAGGCGCAGGAGATCCGGGGGCAGCGTGCTGGGCGGGGACAAGCGCCAGCGCTTGGAGCCGCATAGCTGGATGCTGAAGTTGTCGTCCTCGTCGAAGTGGCAGCCGATCGACGCGGGGCCCCGGGTGTGCACGATGTCGCAGGTGATGGGCTCCCACTCGAACAGCGCGCGACCGGCCGTGGTGAGGCGCTCGATGAGCGGCAGCTCCCCGACCAGCTGCTGGTAGAACCACACCGTCTTGCCGTCGGTGGTGCAGTGAAGGCGCGGGAGCGCCTGCAGCCGCTCCATGTCGGCAGGGGTCGGGGCCTCGGCGATCAGCGCCTGGGCGGCGCCGCGCAGCACCACCGGCCGACGGCGCCAGCAATCGCGAAAGAACGTCTCGTCGAGTCCGAGCAAGCTCATCGATCACCTCCCGTGGCCACGAGCGCATCGAGGGAGCGCATGTGCTCGAGGAATCGCTCGCGCTCGCCGGCATCGGCGGCCACCAGGGCCGCGATCCGGGCGAGCTTGCGGTGCAGGGGGTGACGCTCGACGAGCACGCCGGCTCGCGCGCGCGCCTCGTCGACTCGCTCGAGGCGCACCAGGCACATCAGCGCGAGCGTGGATGCATGGACCTCGAGCGTGTCCATGCCGGCTCCGCTCGCACGCTCGAGCCACTCGAGCGCGCGAGCGGGCGCGTCGGAGTAGCACGCGACGCCGATGCCATGGGCCAGCCAGCTCGAGCGGAGCCCGGCCTCCGCCGCCTGCCACCACGCGGCCTCGGCCTCGGCGAGCGCTCCCTCGCGCACCGCCAGGCACCCCCCGAGCGCGATCCCGATCGTGCCGAGCGGCGCGAGCTCGGCCTCGACCTCGGTGCGTCGCACGCTGCCGGCCTCGCCGCGCAGCGCCGCGAGCGTTCGCTCGGGCATGGGCCACGCGCCATCCCAGGGGACGGGGTCGAGGGGCCGACCGACCAGCTCGGCCACCGCCGTGGCGCAGTGACGCATGGAGCTGCCCAAGAAGCCCGAGCGCACCGACCAGGTCAAGCTGTCGAGGCGCTCGCGGCAGCCGAGCGCCTCGAGCCGATCGACGAGCTCGCGCGGGGTGTGCTGAGGCGGTGCATCACCATCGGCGAGCCAGTCGAGATCCACGTCGATGCGCGCTCGGGCCGGCACGCCGTGGGCGTGCAGCGTCTCGAGGGTGTGGACCTGCACGTCGAGCCCGCACAGCCGCGTGCACAGCACTCCTTCGACGACGCGGGTGTGGTCGAGGGTGTCGGCATCGGCACGGATCCGCGCGATGGCGCCGAGCGCCGTACGCACGCGCTCGCGACCCGTGGGCCACACGCCGGGCATCACCCACCAGAGCGCATGCACGGCCCCCAGCACGGGACCGGCGGCGAAGAAGTCGTCGAGGCCGTAGGCGCCGGGAGCCTCGCGGAACGGCAGCGGACGGTTGAGCGCGCGCAGGGCCTCGACCCCGCGAGCACCGCGGACCTGCTCGGCCGCATGGGGAGCGAGGGGCTTGAGATCGATGTGCCGATCGAAGCACACCACGGTCTCGCCCTCGTAGCCGAGCGCACGCCAGGTACCGACGACCTCGCCGTGCTCCTCATGGATCGGCAGCGAGCGGCTCGCGGGCAGCAGATCGGCGCTCATCGAGCCTCCCTTCGTCCCAGCGTGGCCACCCCGGGCACGAGGGCGACCAGCGGCGTGGTCACCAGGATCAGCCCGCCCGCGAACAGCAGGGCCATGCGCTCGCTGCCGGGCACCACGAGCAGCCCCGTGATCAGCTGGCCCAGCGGCATCGTGACGAACGAGGCGAAGAAGTCCAGCGCGAACACGCGACCGAGCAGCTCGTCGGGCACCTGGAGCTGGATCTCGGTGGTCTTCACCACATCGGTCATCTCGGCGCCCACGCCCGCCACGAAGAACGCGAGCATCACCGCCCACAGCGCGGTGGTCGATGCCATGACGATGCAGCACACCCCGAACGGCATCAGCCCGCCCAGCACCACGAGGCCGAGCAGGCGGACCCGCACCCGTGCGCCGATGAGGGCCCCCACCACCGCGCCCGCGGCGAACGAGCCCAGCAGCAGGCCATAGCTCTCGATGCCCCCGAGCTGGCGGTCGGCGACCACGGGAACCAGCACCACCCACGGGGCGACCGCGAGCAGCACGTGGACCATGGCCATGATCTCGAGCGCCGTCAGCCAGCGCAGCTTCAGGATCGCCTCGAACCCGCCGATCGCCTCCCTCCACATGCTCTCGCGCTCACCCGGCGCGGGCGTGCCGATGCCCATGAACGCGAGCCGGCTCAGCGTGATGAACGACAGCCCGAAGCTCACCGCATCGATGATCACCGCGCCGCTCACGCCCACCACGATCACCACCAAGCCGGCGATCGGCGGGCCGAGCACCTTGGCGATGCCTCGCACCACCTTGGTGAGCGCATTGGCGCGGGCGAGCTGCTCCCGGCCGACCACGGCCACCACCGCGGCGTCGTAGGTGGGAGCGAACAGGGCATCGCTGGCACCGAGCACGAACGACGATGCCGTCACCACCACCAGCGGCGTGTCGGCGCCCATGACGATGATCGGCGCCAGCGCCACGATGCTCATCACGTCGGTGAGCGCGAGCAGCCGAAAGCGGTCGACCCGATCGGCGAGCACGCCCCCGAGCACGATGAACAGCGCCAGCGCGGCGAACCGCGCCCCCATCACCATGCCCATGACCAGCGCGGGCTCGTCGGAGGTGGGCACGGTGAGCGCGACGATCACCATGGGAAACAGCTGGCTGCCGATCGTGCTGACGATCTGCCCGCCGAACAGCCAGCGGAACGGGCCAGACGCCAGCGGCGATCGGCTCGGTGCCTCTTCCGCGGTCACGTCTCGATCCCGGCTCACCGTGCCTTCACGCCTCGCAGCGCACCTGGGCCGGATACGACTCGAGCACCGCGCACCGTCCCTCGGCGCAGCCCGCCGCCTTGCAGGCGTTCGCCGGCGAGTCGTAGCAGCACCCGCCGTGCTCGTAGCTGCAATCCACTGGCTTGCCGTCCCACAGTCGCCCGCCCGCGCACGGAGCCGGGGCGGGCGGCGGCGGCTCTGCCTCCGGGGGTGGCAGCTCGTCCTCCGGCTCGGGCGCGGGCTCGGCCGCCGCAGGCGGTGCCTCGACCGGCGGAGGCGGTCGCGTGCAGCCCCCCGCGAGCACGACACTCAGGACGAAGACGAGACGCACCATCGACCCCACGATAGCAAGTCTCCCGAGCGTCTTCCGAGCGCCTTTTCCTTCCGAGTCCCCACGGCCTTCCCGACCGGTCCCGGTCCGTCACGGCAGCTCGACGGCATGCACTCCCAGCAGCGCCGCCGCGGGCTCGTCGAGCGCCTCCGGCTCGCCCTCGAGCACGATCGACCCCTCGGGCCGGGTCCGCCGCTCGATCGTCCACTCCGTCTTCTCCACCGCTCGCCCCTCGCGGCGCTCCACCTGCATCGCGCGCGGCAGTGCCCCCGTGCAGTGCGGGATGCCCGAGGGTCCCACGCCGCACAGCAGCTCCACCCGATGGGTCTCGGACTCGCGCTCGGTGCCCTCCTCGCTCCTCACCCAGCGCGTCTCCACCTCGAGCACCACCTCGGGGGCTCCGCCGAGCAGCAGCTCCTCGGTCCGCGCCACCAGCCGAGTCGCCCGCTCGGTGGTGCCCGTCGTGCCCCGCTCGAGCTCGGCCACGTCGGGCATCACGAACCAGCCTTCGGAGGTACGCAGCGCCGCATGGAAGCGCACGATGAACGGATTGGGCCGCGTCTCCACGAAGCGCACCCCCTTCCACGGCGCCGGCAGCCGCTCGTCCCGGGGCACCTCCACCGCGCTGCCACCCACGCCCTTGCCCGCGTCGTGCAGGCACGCGAACGCCTCGCCCTCCTCGGCCTCGCCCGCCCCCGCCGACAGCGTGCGCTCCTCGGCGCACAGCTCCGAGAGCCGCGCGTAGGGCCCCTGCAGCCGGTGCATCCGCGGCCCGAACACGTAGCGGCTGCCCCCCGGCAGGGCCAACAGATGCTGGTAGGTGGCCGGGTGCGGCCGCAGCCGCAGCGAGGCCTGGTAGGCCTGCCGCGCCAGGGACTCGTCGTCACGCGCCTGTGCCACGCGCCCGCGGTTGTAGAGGATCGATGCCAGCAAGGATGGATCCGCCTCCTCCTCGACGCCGGCCTCGGCCCGACGCAGCGCCGCGTCGGCGTCGTCGAGGCGATTGGCGTGCAGCGCAGACCAACCCAGCTCGGAGAGCGTGCGGGGATCGTCCGGCAGCACGTCCAGCGCCCGGTCGTAGGCCGCCATCGCGCCCGCGTAGTCCTGCGCGTGGTGGAGACGGCGACCTTCGGCCAGCGCCTGTTCGAAGCGCGCACGCTCGGCCGGCGCGAGCCCCTCGAGCGACGCCGTCTCGCGCAGCCCCGTGGCGGGGACGGGCTCGTCCACCGCGGGGGCCTCGAGCTCGGCCTCCGCGGCCCCGCCCGCGGCGGGAGCCGACGGCGCCCCGACGGAGCGAGCCTCGCGGGGCGGTGACGGATCGCAGCCCACCGCCCATCCGAGCGCCGCGCCCAGCCCCCACGCGGCGGTCGAGTCGATCCACCCCCGATGCCGCCAGCGGCGGGAATTCGATCCGGGGCGAGGACGCGTGCGCATGCCGGCCCTTCGTTCCCACGAACGATCGCCGATGACAAGTCCCCGGCGCCCGACCCACCCACGACGTTCGGAGGTAGCATCGCGCTCGTGCCAGGGCCCTCGCTACGGCAAGAGCCGCCCGTGCCCGAGCTTCGCGACTGGGGTCGCCAGAGCGTGCTGTGGCTCGTGGTGGGCCTCGTCTCGCTCGCCCTGCTGGGCGTGGCCGCCTGGCTGGTGATCGCCGACGACGAGCAGCCGCTGCCTCCGTTCCTCCAGGTCGGCGGCGTGCGCTCGCCTCCCACCGAGCTCGCCCCCCACCACGGCGTGCGACTGGCCGGCTCGGGCTCCAACCTGCCGATCACGAGGGCGCTGACCTCCGGCCTGCCGCGCGTGCGCCCGCTCCATGCGGTGGTCCACGCCAGCGTGGGCTCGGGCGGCGGCATCAAGGCCCTGCGCGACGGCGTCATCGACATCGCCCTGGTCTCGCGCCCGCTGTCCGAGGCCGAGCGCGAGCAGGGGCTCGTCGCCACCCCCTATGCGCGCGTCCCCGTGGTCGTGGCAGCCCACGCCAGCGTGCCCGACGACGGACTCACCAGCGCCGCGCTCGTCGAGATCTACCTGGGCACCCGCGCCACCTGGTCCGACGGCTCGCGCGTGGTCGTGCTGCAGCGCGAGCGCGGCGACTCCTCGCACATGGTCATCGACCGGCTCGTGCCCGGCTTTCGCGAGGCCAACGCCGTTGCCTACGAGGACGCGCGATGGCGGGTGCTCTACCGCGACGACGTCATGCGCGAGGCCCTGGCCGACACCACCGGCGCCGTCGGCCTGTTCGGCGAGGGCGTCGTTCCCGACAACCTCCCGGTCAAGGCCCTGGCCATCGACGGAGTGGTACCGAGCGTGAGGACCGTGCGCGACGGCTCCTATCGCTTCACCAAGGACTTTGCGTTCGTGACCCGCGGCTCGCCCCACGGCGACGCCGCCGCGTTCATCGCGTTCGCGCTCTCCGAGGACGGCCGCCGCATCATCGAGCAGGGCGGCGCCCTGCCCCTATCGAACGCCGCTGCCTCGCCCCAGGAGGACCCCTAGGCCATGCCGGTGACCCACGACGGCAGCGGACCTCGCCTGCGCCTTCGCGGCTATCTCGGCGCACGCCTGGGCCCTCTGGCCCTGCTGCTCGTGGCCGCGGTCGCGATCTCGGCCCCCGTCGCCTTCTACGTGCTGGGCACCCGCGCGGCCCGGGTGCAGGCGCGGGCCACCGCCCAGCAGTTCGCCGCCGTCGTGCGCCACGAAGCCGAGCAGCGGCCGCTCTTGTGGAAGTACGACTCGCCCAAGATGCTCGCCCACCTGCGCGCCTACGACGATCCCCGCGCGCACGTCGAGCACATCGCCGTGATCGATGCCATGGGCCAGAGCATCGATCGCGAAAGCGACGCCGACATCGCGGCCCTCAGCGCCCTGCCGATCGTATGGGAGCGCGCGCCGGTCACCGTCAACAACGAAGACGTGGCCGAGGTCTGGGTCGCCGCCTCCACCGAGCAGGTCCGCGTGGGCGCGCTGCGCATGCTCGCGATCTTCGGCCTGCTGGGCGCCGCGCTCGCGGGCCTGATGTACTGGCTGCCGCTGCGCGCCATGGGCCGGGTCGAGCGCGAGATCGGCACGCTGTTGGATCAGCTCCGCGAGTCACGGGCCGCCCTCTCCACCCTCGCCGAGAACCTCGAGCAGCAGGTCGAGGCGCGCTCGTCCGATCTCTCGCGCGCGCTGGCCGAGCTCAAGGACAAGGAGCAGAACCTCCGCGAGCTCTCGACCCGCGCCGTGAGCATGCAGGAGGCCGAGCGCCGCGCCATCGCCCGCGAGCTGCACGACTCCGCCGGGCAGTCGCTCACCGCCATCCGCATCCACATGCAGCTCATCGAGGGATTGGCGGGCCAGGCCGGGGACAACGCCGGGCGCCTGGGCGAGCTGGCCGTGCGCACCACCACGATGGTCGACGAGACGCTCGAGGAGATCCGCCGCGCCGTCAACACGCTCGGGCCCGCCGTGCTCGACGACGTGGGCCTGGGCGAGGCGATCGAGCGTGCCTGCCTCGATCTGGCCGAGCGCCTCGAGATCGAGGTCGACTGCGACGTGAGCCTGCCCGACACCGGCCTGCCGCCCGCCATCGAGACCTCGTGCTACCGCGTGGTGCAGGAGGCGCTGACCAACGTCACCCGCTACGCCCAGCCCAGCCACGTGGAGGTGCACGTGCGCGTGGCCGGGGGTCAGGCCACGGTGCGGGTCCACGACGACGGCCGCGGCTTCGACCCCGAGGCCGCGATCCGGGCCGGACGCAGCCGGGGCCTGGTGGGCATGCGCGAGCGGGCCGAGCTGCTCGGCGGCGAGCTGCGCATCGACAGCGCGCCCGGAGAGGGCGCCACCATCACCGCCGTGATCCCCCTGGGATAGGCCCCGCGCGGGGTACGAGCCCGCGTGTCCCCATGCTATGGTCGCCCCGATGTCGGACCCCGTTCGCGTCGTATTGGTCGAGGATCACACCATCGTCCGCGAGGGCCTGCGGGCCCTGCTCGACGGCCGCGCCGACGTCACCGTGGTGGCCGAGGCCGACAACGGCCAGGACGGCCTGGCCGCGGTCAAGCAGCACCGTCCCGACGTCGTGGTCATGGATCTCAACATGCCGGGCCTCAACGGCGTCGATGCCACCAAGGCCATCCGCGAGTCGCTGCCCGACACCCACGTGCTGATCCTGTCGATGTACTCCACCGAGGAGCACGTGCGCCCGGCCATCCGCGCCGGCGCCGAGGGTTACTTGCTCAAGGGCTCCGGGCTCTCGGACCTAGTCGCCGCGATCAAGGCCGTCGCCTCCGGCAACGCGTTCTTCAGCCCGCAGGTCGCCAAGATCGTGCTCGACGACTCGCGCAAGGCCGCCAAGTCCGGCGTCAACGAGCGCGCCGGCAGCGAGCTGACCCCCCGCGAGCGCCAGGTGCTCAAGCTCGTGGCCGAGGGCCGCAGCAGCCCCGAGATCGCCAAGGACCTCGACCTCAGCGTCAAGACCGTCGAGGGTCACCGCGGACGGATCATGGCCAAGCTCGACACGAAGAACGTGGCCGGGCTGGTGCGGCACGCGATCCGGCTGGGGCTCGTCAGCGCGGACATGTGACAGCGGGGGGGTGGGCGGGTACTCCCGCCAGTTACCTGCGCCGCGCCCGGTCGCTCGGGCGCGCGGGAATCCGCGTGCGTCTGGTGGCCATGGGGTCACCACTGACGCGGCCGGAACACACGAATCGTCCATTCGAGCCTCGCCCGTGATCCGACGGAGCGCGAGCGGGAACGATGTCATCGCGGGGCGGCCAGGCATCGGACCAGAGACCACCTCTCGTGCAAACGACATCCCAGCGAGACTTCCAATGAGCAACACGAACACAGGAACGAGCGAAACCAAGCGTGGCCACGAGACGGGCGAGCGTTCGAGCCGTCTGACGGCCATTGGCATCGTGGCTGCGCTGGCCACGGCCGCCGTGGGGCCGTTCTCGGGTGGGTGCGATCCCACGGAGGGCTTCAACCTGTCCGATGATGGATGGTGGGTGCTGTGCCGCACGTGGGACGAGGGGCAGCAGGCCTACCTGCCCTACGGCGCCGACTACGGCGACCTGGGGATGTGGATCTGCATGTCACAGCACCTCGAGGAAGGGAGCCACAAGGAGAACCGCCAGCACGCGTGCGCCCAGGTCATGGACGAGTACTACCCCGGCAATGCCCCGCACGATCCCGACCTGTTCGTGGGTGAGCTTGCAATGTACGACGTCACCCACGACTGCACGCTCGACACCCCAGAAGACCCCCACTTCGAGAACGAAGGCTGGCCGTCGGTCTGGGAGCTCTACCCCCAGCAGGGGGAGTACGTCGGCGACGGTCAGAGCGTCCGGTGCCGCTACTCGGTCACCTACGAGGAGAGCGATGGTGGAATCGGCTGGACATACGCATACGACTTCGGGTGGTACCAGGGATGCATGGATCCGAATCAGTACAACGTCACCCAGTACTGCGAGCTGAGCGACTGTGACGCGGGTCTGCTGCCCGAGAAAAAGCTCCACCACCTGTTTGGTTGGGAATGGGAGGATGGCCTGCCGGAAGACATCAAGTACGTCCTCGGCTGCGATGCGGTCAACGGTGCCATCGTGGGGGCACTCAACTCGTGCGGCCCCACTCACGACCCCTATCCCGCCTTCCCCCAGGGGATCGAGGGCACTCTCGGCATCCTGTTCGAGGACCCCTCGAACGAGATCGTCGTCGACATCCCCGGAAAGATCCTCATGGAGCAGGGCAACTGCGATCCCACGGGAGGCTGCGACGATCTGGTCTACACGAACTTCGCGACGGACGAGATCGAATTCCCGGTGTTCGATGCCGCGGGCATGACCAACGTCGTCACTCTGCAGGGGATCGAGGTGCGGCAGACTCGTGCCGAGGCACTCGCACCAGACGTCACGGGCGGGGGCAGCATCATCCCGCGGCTCGAGCTGCGTCTCGAGGCCCGCGAGGCGTTCATCAATGGTGGGCCCGTGCCCGTGGATCCCATCAACATCGTCCTCGAAGACGTGCAGGCCCTCGATGACATGACCACCTGTGAGCGTCGACTGCTCGGCTCGTTCGACATGCTCGGAGGCACGTTCTCCGTCGAGATCTCGGCCTTCGACTCGAGCCTGTGCGGAACCGGTACGGGAGGCCCGACTTGATCCGAGCAACGGTCTCGCCCGAGCCGCTCGGCTCGGGCGAGACCCTCCAATCGTGATCGCCCCGCGAGGAGGCCATACTTCGGTCCCGGCTCCTTGGAGAAATCTTCGGCCATTCTGGAGCAGTCCTGCCGAACACAGTTCTTCCGACCTGCCGCCATGACGGCCCGTCCGACCCCTCGACCTGGACGACCACAACGGGCCAGCGAAGGTTGTGCGCCAACATCACAATTCCAAGTGCGATATTGCCGGTGATACTCTCGAACCGATCTCAGCGAGGGTATCCGTGATGTCGAGTCTTCCCGCCACGATCGCCGTTCTATGCTGCTTCGTGTTGCCGGCTTGCAAGATCGCGCGGTCCGAACCGGTCGAGGTCGAAGCGCCCACGGTGGCGCTCGAGCGACTTCCCGTGGGATCACTCTTCGAGGTTGCCACGGTACAGTTCGCGCCCGTGCTCGGAGACGTCGAGGGCAACCGCACCGAGTTGGTGCGCCTGAGCAAGGAGGCCGCCGAGCACGGCGCCAAGATCATCGTCCACACCGAGATGGCCACCTCGGGCTATGCCTACTTCAGCCGGGAGGAGATCAGCAAGGTCGCCGAGACGGTTCCGGGGCCGAGCACCACCGCGCTCGGAGAGGTCGCCAGAGAGTACGGGGTCTACATCGTGTTCGGGATGCCGTTGTACGACCCCGACAAGAACGTATACTTCAACTCCGCGGTACTGCTGACTCCCGAAGGGGACGTCGGCGGTGTCTACAAGAAACGGAGCAATCTCCTCGAGGTCTCCTACAACGCCGAAGACTCGTCGGAAATCCCCACCTTCGACACGATCTACGGCCGAGTCGGCATCGCCATCTGTGCGGACGTCTTCTACGAACAGATCTCCCGTCTCGCGGCGGTGGCCGGAGCGGACATCCTTCTCGCGCCCACCAACTCCGGGGTGACCACGACGTTCGGGCAAGTGCGCGCCTACGAGAACAACTTCCACTTCATCATCGCAAACCGCTATGGGGAGGAGACCGCCGGGACCCCCCTGGACCACTTCACGCAGGACACCTTCACGATCCCTTCGCCATTCCCCTACAACTTCGATTTCGATCCTCGCAGCATGATCATTCGCAACGACACGAAGGTCATGGTCGACATCTCCACCAAGGAGAACACGATCGGCTACGCCGAGCTCCCCGTGTTGGGCGAGCGCGCGCGGCCGGTCGTACGACGGCCGGAGCTCTACTCGATGCTCGCGCAGGACACCCTCCAGCCCTACGTACAGCAACAACTGGGGCTGCCGCCCGCCACCACCTTCGGCGCGGCTGCGGTCCAGCCCGCCTCGGGCGGTGACCCCTACCAGCAGACCATTCACGCGGCAGAAGCCGCCATCGCCGAGGCGAAGTCCAAGGGGATGACTCTTCGCGTGCTCGTCCTTCCCGCGGACTACTTCGGCAAGCCCACCAGCGGCGGGGTGCAGCAACTCCAGGACTTTGCCAGGGCCCAGGGCATCGACCTGTACGTCAACTTCGGCGCCGGAGAGGTGGTACCACCCGAGAGTCGATTGTTGGGCTCGGACGGCAAGGTCTTCACCTACGAGCGAACCCATCGAGCCCCCACCGAGCCGGATGTCGTGGGCGCGGACTACTGGGTCGTGGATCGGGACTACGGTCGGGTGGGCTTGCTGCAGGGGAATGATCTGCTGGCTCCGGAAACCAGCCAGGTCATGCAGAGCATGGGCGTCGACGTCCTCCTCGTCAATGCCAACTCTTCGGAGGCCGTACTGCCCGCCCTCTGGGAGAATCGCACGGGAGACTTCGTCCACGTGATCGAAACCAACCTCAACGGGCTGGAGGGCATCTACCTCGGCGGCTATGTCGCCAATCCCAGCAAGAGTGAGGGCGAAGGGACGGTCATGCTCGACGTGAACACTGCCGACGTTCGCAACAAGAAGGGGCTGCGCTTCCTCGATCCCTATCCATTACTGGGTCCGAAGGCGCCCTGAGCCTGCAACGTCGGAGGAGGCGCTCGTGTTATGCTCGGAGCCCCGCCAACCGGGGGCCCATGGCCAGCGACTCCCACCGACCCGGCTTCATCATCGGAGCGACGCACAGCGGTGCGGGCAAGACCACTGCGTCGATCATAGTGATGGCCATGCTGCGCGAGCACGGCTATCGGGTGCAGCCGTTCAAGATCGGGCCGGATTTCATCGACCCGCAGTACCATCGAGCGGCGACCGGCGCGAACTCCGTCAACCTCGACGCGTGGATGCTCGGAGAAGAGACGATTGCGTCGGTCTATCGCGAACACTCGCAACGGTCCGACGTCGCGGTGGTCGAAGCAATGGGGGCCCTCTTCGACGGGGAGAACGGCACGCAGGACCGAGGAAGCGCGGCTCACCTGGCGCGACTGCTACGGCTGCCCGTGATCCTGGTACTCGACATCTGGGGCATGACCCGGAGCACGGCAGCGGTGGTGCAGGGGTTCGAGTCCTTCGACCCAAGGGTCGAGATCCGCGCCTTGCTCTTCAATCGCGCGGGTAGCGTCAAGCACTTCGAGATGGTGCGAGACGCCATGCCCGCGCGACTGCGGCCGAAGATCATCGGCTACCTACCGGCCTCCGCCAAGCTGACCATGCCCGAGCGCCACCTGGGCTTGGTGACCATGCACGAGAACACGCGCGCGGATCGCCTGGTGGAGGAGATGGTCGCACAAGTGCGAGATACCATCGATCTTCCGCGCCTGTGCACCTTGTTCGGCATCGAGAGGCGAGAGCTGCCCTCCCCCACGAAGAGGCGGTCCCCCGCGGGGACCGTGCGCATTGGAGTGGCCGACGACCAGGCCTTTTGCTTCTACTATCCCGACAACCTCGAGCGCCTCGAAGCAGCGGGAGCCGAGCTCGTGCGCTTCAGCCCGATCGAGGACGATGCTCCCCCCGAGGGTATCTCGGGCCTGTACTTCGGCGGAGGCTACCCAGAGCACTTCGCCACGGCCCTGAGCAACAACCGCTCGATGCGAACCGCGCTGCGAGACGCGCTTGCGGCGGGCCTCCCGGCCTACGCCGAGTGTGGCGGGTTGATCTACTTCGGTCGAAGTCTCATCGACTTCGAAGGCGCGCGTCACGAGATGGTGGGCGCAGTGCCGGTGGATACGCAAATGGACCGGGAGTACCTCGCGATTCGCTACGTCGAGCTGACGACCCGAGTCGGCACGCCCTTTGGCCCGGCGGGGCTGCGCGTGCGCGGTCACGAGTTCCATCAGTCCCGCATCGTCGCCGACGACACCGATGTGGCAGCCTACGCTGGGGTGGACAGCGCAGGCCAGCCGCTGGAGGCAGGCTACAGCAACAGCACCATCCTTGCGGGCTACCCCCATCTACACTTCGCGTCGAACCCGGAGATCGCGGTGAACTTCGTCGCAGCCTGCCGACGATTCCAGGAGCGGACGCGAGAAGGGCTTGCCTCCACCGAAGGCCAGTGAACCAGCCCGCCGAGACATCCCACGGTCTACGCCGGCCCCACCGTGACCTCGAGCCCGTTGAGCGCCGCGTTGCCGCACAGCTCGTCGATCGCCAGCTCGTCCGTGAGATCGTTGAGACTCACCCCGGCGTGAGCCCGAGCCACGCGCAGCTCGACGCCCTCGCGATCGTGCCCCCAGCCATGCGGCAGGCTGATCACCCCCGCCTTGATGTCGCGGGTGAGCTCGACCGCCGCGGTCACCATCCCCACCCGCGAGCGCACCTGCACCCGCCCCCCATCCTCCACCCCGCGCGCCGCCGCGTCATCGGGATGCATGAGCACCGTGCACCGATCCTTGCCCTTCACGAGCCGCTCGGCGTTGTGCAGCCACGAGTTGTTGCTACGCAGGTGACGACGCCCGATGAGCCGCAGCGGTCTCGCATCGCCACCGTCCACCACTGCCGCCTCCCCGAACGCAGCTCGCAGCCGCTCCAGATCCTCCACGAGCAGCTTCGGCGCCAGCTCGATCCGCCCCTTGGGCAGCCGCTCGAGCAGGCACGCCTTCAGCGGCCCGAGATCCACCCCATGCGGCTCCCCCCGCAGGCGCCGTAGGCTGAGCGCATCCTTGCCCAGGCCAAAGCGCCCCCCGTACGGCCCTGCTCGCAAGCCGAGGTCCACCATCCGATCCGGCCCCAGCCGCAGGAGCGCCTCGTCCATCAGGCGCTGCGCCACCCCCACCCCGCGGAGCTTCTCGAGGCGCTGCTTGAGCTCCAGCAGGATCTGCCAGTCGTGCTTGGCATCCGCCGGCGGCTCGAAGCACGCCTCGGAGAACTTCGCCGTGTTGCGCACGGCCAGCATGTGGAAGATGAGATCGTAGTGGCTCCGCTCGAGCGGCGAGGTGGGCGGCAAGATGATGTGCGCGTGTCGAGTGGTCTCGTTGACATAGAGGTCGACCGCCACGTAGGTCTCGAGCCCCGCGAACGCCTCGTCGAGCCGCGCACCATTGGGCGTGGACAGCACCGGGTTGCCCGCCAGCGTCAGCATCCCGCGGATCTGGCCCGGCCCCTCGGTGAGCATCTCCTCGGCCATGCACGCCACCGGCAGCTCGCCGCCGAACTCGGGAAGCTGGCGCACGCGGCTGCGCCAGCGACCAAAGCTGCCTCGGCCCACGCCGAGCCCCTTGGGCAGGTCCAGCGCGTCGACGGCCGGCGAGGTGAACATCGCCCCCCCGGGCCGATCGAAGTTGCCGGTGACGAGATTGAGCAGGTTGATGGCCCACTGGCACAGCGCCCCGAAGGCTTGCGTCGAGCACCCCATGCGCCCGTAGACCACCCCGCTGCCCGCCTCCAGCAGGCCCCTGGCCAGCCGCCGGGTCACCTCCGCGGGCACCCCCGTGTGCACCGCCGTCTGCTCGGGGCAGAACCCTCGCGCCAGCGCCTGCACCTGCTCGAGCCCGTCGCACACCGACGCGAGATGACCGAGCCGCGCGCCTCCCTCCTCGAGCACCACCTGCAAGAGCGACCACAGCAGCAGCGCATCGGTCCCCGGCGCGATGAACACGTGCTCGTCGGCGATGCGCGCGGTCTCGGTGCGGCGCGGGTCGACCACCACCAGCCGCCCTCCCCGCTCCTGGATCGCCCGCAGCCGCGTCTTGACGTCGGGCGCCGTCATCAGGCTGCCGTTGCTGGCCAGCGGGTTGGCGCCCAGCATCAGCATGAAGTCCGTCCGGTCGATGTCCGGGATCGGCAGCAGCAGCTGGTGCCCGAGCATGAGGTACGACGCGAACATGTGGGGCAGCTGGTCGACGCTCGTGGCGCTGAACCGGTTGCGGGAACGCAGCGCCCGCAGCAGCAGCGGCCCGAACACCAGCGCCCCGAGGTTGTGGACGTTGGGGTTGCCGAAGTACACGCCCAGCGCATCACGCCCGTGGCGCTCCTGCACCGCATGCAGCCGCTCGGCCGCCTCCGCCAGCGCCTCCTCCCAGGTGATCTCCGAAAAGCCGCTCGCGGTCCGTCGCACCGGCCGCCGCAGGCGATCCGGATCCTCGTGGAGGTCCTTCAGCGCAACGGCCTTGGGGCACACGTGACCGCGGCTGAAGGGGTCGTCGTCGTCGCCACGGATGCCGGCGATGCGCTCGCCCTCGAGCTCGATGCGGATGCCGCACATGGCCTCGCACAGGTTGCAGGTGCGGAAGTGGGTTCGCCGACCGTCGTCCATGGCCGCCGGAGTATAGGACCTCACGTCATCAGCTGCTCGGCCGTCACCACCGAATCGATGACCTCGTCGTTCCAGAGGCCCGGCCGCAGGCCATGGGTGGTCACGAGCGTGGTCACGACCTCCTTCTTCGTCCTGGTTCGTGCCCGAAAGATCTCCGCCTTGGTCACCAGCTCCTTGGCGTGTGCCTTCGTGAGCACGAATTCCTCCGCGGCGTACTTGATCTCGCACAGGTTGATGATTCCGTCGGGACGGTCGAACAGCAGATCGACCTGGGCCCCCGCATCGTCGTGCGCTCCGGGCCCCGGGACATGCCTCCACGTCCCCACTTCGTTGGCCATGCCATCGATGCCCAGAGCCCGCTCGATCTGGGCCGAGTGCTTGAGGCAGATGCCCTCGAAGGCGTAGCCGGCCCAGGCCCGGAAAGCGGGACTGCCGGCCTTCGACATCCAGTACTTGCTGCCCCGAGCTCCGAAGCTGGATGCCGGCGCAGGCTCGATCCACCTCAGGTGGAACAGCGAGTACTCGTCGATGAGCCGATAGCTCGTGTTCCGCTTGGTCCGGCCATACGGAACGAAGCGCGCGAGGAAGCCCGCCGCCTCCAGCTCGTCGATCCATCGCGTGGCTCGCCCCCCGCTCTCGAGCCCCGCCGCCGTGATGAGCTCGTCTCTCGACATTCCGCCGCGATTCGTGGCCGCAGCGCGGACGAGGCGCTCGTGCTCGCCTGCATCGTCGAACAGCGAGGCGAACAGGCGCCCGAACTCGTCCTTGAGCTGGCCGGATCGGCTGAAGCAAACGTGGCCGATCGCCTGGCTGGCCGACATGCCGGATGGAACCTGGAGCAGGTAGTAGGGGACCCCTCCGAGCGCCATGTAGAGCTCGAGGGCCTGCATCGTGCCGCGGCGAAGCCCGCGCTTGGCGAGCAGCTCGCGAACCTCGCCCAGCCGAAACGGCTCGAGGCGCAAGCGGTGGGTGATCCGGTTGTGCAGCCCCCCCTTTGCGTTGATGAGTCGATCCAGCATGAACGACGCCGCGCTGCCGCAAAGGACCCACACGAGGTTGGGAACGCGAGAGAGGCGGGCGTTCCACAGGTAGTCGATCGCCGGCAGCAGCCCCGAGCGGTGGGTGGCCATCCATGGGAGCTCGTCGAAGAATACCACGACCGGCTTCGTCGGCTTGCGCTCGGCGGCCGCGATGACCCCGTCTCCGAGCAGCGACAGCGCCTCGCGCCAGTCCGAGAGACGGGGCAGGCGATGGTCGAAGAACGTGCGCTCGAGCTGCTGCTTGAAGTTGTCGAGCTGCACCTCCCGTGGGGCAGTGTGTTGTCCGATCGCCTCGAAGTAGGTCCCGGCGAGAGGCTCGAGGTGATTCCGCACCAGGTGAGTCTTGCCCACGCGCCGGCGACCATAGATGGCAACGAGCGCAGCTCGGTCCACTCGTGCTGCCTCCGACAGGACCCGCCGCTCCTCGACGCGGCCTACGATGCCCTCGGACCCGCGAGCCATGACGCAATCGTGGCCACAGCGCCGAGCGCCGTCAAGTTGTGGCCACCAATCGGACCCGAATGGCGGCCATAACTCGGCAGGGGATCGAGTTGTGGCCACCAATCGGACCCGAATGGCGGCCATAACTCGTCCCTCCCTGCCATTGGCCACCATCCAGATCCCCCAGATCCCAATGGTGCCGCGGCATGCGTGGCGGTAGAGTCGGACCACTGGCCGAGGATGCGATGACCACTGCGCTCGATCCCTCGCTCTACGTCCGCCTCCCTCGCCTGAGCGTCGAGGCCGGCCTGGACCTCGCCAGGGCGCTCTTGCCGTTGGTCCCGTCACGACCGAGCCCGGGGATCGAGCTGACCGCCAAGGCCCTGGCCGTGGCGCTCGCTGCCCTCGAAGCCGCCGTCGGCGCCCACGGCAAGCCCGGGCCCCACCCCACCGGGCGCGACACCGACGTGCGCCTCGACCACGCCTGGCGCTCGATCCACGCGCGCCTCTCCACGTGGACCATCTTCCCGCCGGACGATCCCAATCGGCGCTGTGCCGAGGCTCTGCTCGAGCGCCTGTTCTCCACCGGGCTCGACTTCCTCGAGCTCCACTACCTCGCCGAGCACGCCCAGAGCGAGCAGCGCCTGCGCCTCATCGACGCCGAGGGTCCAACGTCCGAGCTCGACCGTCTCGTGGGCCACCCCTTCGTCGAGGAGCTGTTCGATGCCCACGCCGCCTATGGCGTGGCGCTCGGCATCACCGAGCCCACCGTCACCTCCGAGCCCAAGGCGCTGCTCGGCGAGCCGCTGCGGATGCTCACCGAGGCCATCGTGGCCCATGCCGTGCAACTGCTCGCGTTCGCCGGGCTCTCACCCGATCACCTCGAGCCGGCCCGCCGCGCCCTCGAGCCCATCGCGGCCCTTCACGCCACGGCCCGGCGCCACGAGTGACGGACGGCAAGACGAGCCAGGAACCAGCCAACGGTGGGCAGTGAACGCCCCGGTTCGATCCAACCGGGGCGCCCACCACCAACCTCAGGAGCGGAGGAAGGACCTCGCGCTCGCCTCGGCGAGCGCTCTGGTCGGGCCGCCAATCACGGCCAGGAGCTACGGACAGGGGAACAGGGCGTCGAGCGCCACCACCCCGGCCTGGATGTCGGCGGGGGTCGGCGCGTCGTTCTCGAGCAGTGCGGTCAGGGTCGCCGCCTGGCCGGAGTCGGCGTCTTGTGCCGGCTTGATGAGACCCTGGCCGAACGTCTGCACCCAGGCCCAGTTGGCGTCGGCCTCCGAGCCGCACAGCGGAAGCTGCCGGCCCAGGCGATCGCGCAGCACCACCGCAGCCGCGTGGTTGTTGGCGCGATCGAGCTGGTCGTAGCCGTAGCCGTAGAGCGGATCGGACGTGTCGGAGTCCATGTCGGCCGGCTGCGTGTCACGGAAGCACTTCATCGCCGCGATCCCGTCGAACACCCGCTCGTTGGACATCGGGCTCACATCCATCACGTCGCCACCAAACCCCAGCGGATTGGCTCGGCCCGTGGCGCCATTGTAGTAGGCCCAGCTCGAGTCACAGTCGGCGCCCTTCTCGGCGCGCGGGCAGCTGAACGTCGCCTCCTTGATCACCGACAGGTACATGAACCACCCGATCGCGGCGTCGATGCGGGCCGCGTGCACGGCCGGGTCGCCCTCACCGGTCTGGCCCGCCATGAACGCCTCGTTGATGATGGGTGCGATCTTGGCCGGCCCCGCGCAGCGATCGGGGTAGTTCATCACGTTGGCCTCGATGGTGCACTGCTTGTCGAAGTCGACCCCGGGATCCTGCTCGGCCTCGGGGATGTTGGGATAGTGCACGTCCTCGCGACGGACCGTGCGCGACTCGATGCCCTGGTCGAGCGCATACTGCTCGCGCGCCGCGGTGAAGTCCTCGGGGGTCAGGCCAGCCGCGAAGATCGATCGAATCATCTCCCACGCCTCCACGCGAGCCGCGGCACCCGGCGCCTCGAGCGGGTGGTAGTCCCCGTCGTCGTTGACACAGGCCGGCCACACGTCGTCGGCCGAGCCATTGACGGTGGGAGTGTAGTCGTTCGCGGCGAGGGTGCATGCACTCTCGTCGAGCGCGGGAATCTCCTCGTCCGAGGGCACGCAATCTCCCCCGGTCCCAGTGCTGTCGGCGGAGCCCGACTCGGCGCTCTCGGTGCCGTCCGAGCCCGTGTCGTCGCCGGGACACGCGGCCAGGAGCAAAGCAGTCGAACAAAGCACGGAAAGGTGGAGCAGACGAGTCGTCATGGTGCGGCGACGGTAGCCAGACGGGACCTGCCGTCGTAAGCGGGCTTCCTTGGATCGACCGCGGGTGGATCACCCGTGTGGCCATCGAGGGGATCCACCCGTGCCGACCGAGGTCCAACTCCGAGCTCGGACTCAGAACCCGAATTGCAGCTCGGCCACCAGTCCGCGTCCCGGTCCGTTGGTGCTCGAGCCGTGGTGGCGGTAGGGCGCGTCGGCCAGGTTCTCCACCACCACCGCCGCCAGGATCCACGGCGCGAGCCGATAGCCCGCGCGCAGATCCGCCACCACATAGCCCGGCGTACCGCCCAGCGGGATGCGGGCATCGACGCGGTCCTGGGGAGCCAGCCGCGTCTGCGGCCGTGCCCAGCGAAGCACCCCCACCAAGTGCACTCCCCACCGCTCGCTGCGCCAGCCCGCCTCCACCAGGCCATTGAGCGGAGGAATGCGCGACAGGGGGATGCGCTCGGGCTGCATCGCCTGCCCCGCCCGGGGATTGCGGCCCTCGCCCCACGCATACGAGACCGTGGTCCGCAGGCCCAGATCCCATGGCAGGTACACGCGCAGACCTCCTTCCACGCCCAGCACCTTGGCCTGGCCCTCGAGGTTGACGAGCTGGAAGATCGCACGCGATGCCGAACACGAGGAATCGCCCATCGGGCACTGATCCACCTCTCGTGTGTCCCGCTGGATGAGATCCTCGATCGTCGTGCGAAACGCGAACGCCTCGAGCTCGAACCAGCGATGGTGGGCCAGCGCGCCCACTTCGAGCGACAATGAGCGCTCGGGGCGAAGGCTGGCGTTCTCGTACTGGAAGCCGGGCCCCACCTGCTGGCGCGAGGTGAGGTCGTCGAGGTTGGGCGCACGAAAGCCCTGGTCCACGTTGAAGACGAACGTCAGCCACGGCACGGCATCGGCGGCGATGCCCGCGTTGCCCACCGCGGTGGCCCACTGCCGGTCCACCGGGCTCGAGCTGGTCTCGGGCTCGCCTTCGGCGTGGGCCACCACCAGCGCGCCCCGTCCCCCCGCTCGCAGCCGAATCGCATCGAGCAGCTCGGCGTGCACCTCGGCCCAGGTCCCCGAGGTCATGTACTGCGCCCCGTCGAGGTACTGCCCGCGCGGGCGCTCCACCGAGATGTCCACGTCCGTGAAGATGATCTCCTCGGCGCTGTCGAGCCGGTCGTAGTAGAGATCGAGGCCGTAGCGTGCCCCCAGCGATGCCCACGGGGCCAGCTCGAAGTCGCGGGTGTCGATCACCACGCTCGTGCCCAGCGTGTGCACGTCGTCCTCGCCCTCGAGCCGCGTGGTCGAAGGGCTACCGCGCCGCTCCTCTCGCAGCTCGTGCTGGCGCTGGTACGACACCGTCGCGCGTGCACGCTCGGCCGCCGCCGGGCCATGCTTGGTCTCGTAGGCCCCGTAGGCCAGCGTGCGGAACTGCTCGAGGTACGTCAGGCACTCGTCCTGCGGGGCCGTGGGGGGCGGGCACTTGTCGGTGCGCGGTGCGTCGTACTGTCGATAGTCGTAGTAGCCCAGCGTGAAGCGATGACGACGTCGCGGCTGCCAAACCAGGCGCACGTCGTCGGTGAGCTCGCGAAAGCCCGTGCCGAGCTGGGTCTCGTCATCGGGGCCGAACACGGGCGGCACCGTCTGTGGCTGCCCCGTCTGCGGTGCGATCACCCGCCCACCCGAGCGGAGCTGGCCCACGTCGCGGTAGCCCGCGCCCACGATCACGCCGAGCTTGCCGCGCACCGAGAGACTGGTCTGCGCCCGCCCGCCCACCTCCGCATCGGCCGTGGTCGTCCTCATCATCACCCGTGGGTGCACCACCACTGCACGCCCCGGCTCGAGCTTCGGCTCGATAGGGCTCGCGATCAGGGCTCCGCCGATCGCATCCGACCCCCACCGCGTGGACGCGCTGCCGCGCTGGATCTCGAGGTGATCGACGGTGCGCGAGTCGATGGTGAAGAAGTACTGGTTGGGACCCTGGCGGAACGTGCTGTTGTTCAGGCGCACACCATCGAAGA
This sequence comes from Paraliomyxa miuraensis, assembly GCF_026337845.1. GTDB lineage: Bacteria > Myxococcota_A > Polyangia > Nannocystales > Nannocystaceae > Paraliomyxa > Paraliomyxa miuraensis. Next base: position 523,072 of record NZ_JAOVZF010000161.1, read on the forward strand.
ACATCGCCGTCTGCTGGCCGGTGAGCCCGCGCAGGTAGGGCGAAGCCTGCCCATGAGCGGTTTGCTGGATGTACACCCCCGGCTCGCCGCGCAGCGCATCGGGGGCGGAGCGAGGCAGACGCTCGGTCAAGTCGGCGGACGAGACCACCGACGCGGCGCGGTCACGCTGGGGCTCGGGTCGGCGAGGCTTGACCACGACCACTCGGCGCTCGTCGTCGGGCTCGGAGGAGCCGGGCGCGGCTCCCGGGGGACTGTCGCCGCCGTAGGACGAGCTCGCCGGTGGAGCCGGCGTGCCCTCGACGGGAGCGGCGGGCTCGTCGGCCGACGCCTCCTCGGCCACGAGAACATCGGTGCTCACGTCGACCGACGCAGGCTCGGCCCACGCGACCCACGAGGTCAGAAGGGCGACCGCCCCTGCGCTCGCCACCGGCACGGGGCGCCATCTTGGTGCATCCACCGCGGGATGTCTCCCGGGGGAGTCCCCGGGGTCATACGGGGGGATCCACCCGTGCGCTTGCGTTCAGCTTCGCGCACGGGTTGGGTGCGGGGGCGATGATCGGCTCACAGGGTGACCGGCAGCTTCACGAAGTCGGTGGGCTCGTCGCGGGGCAGCATCTTGAAGCGCTCCACGTGCTTCTCGGCGCAGGCCTTCACCGCGGGGTCCTTGTTTGCCGCGCCCTTGACGGTGACCTTGGGCTTGAACAGCCGGCCCTTGTCGAGCACGTACTCGGCCGTCACCTCGATCGAGCCCTCCATTCCCGCTCCGCAGCGCTTGAGCTTCTTGGCCAGCGCGGCACGCAGCGAGCGATTGGTCACCGCGGGCTTGTCGGGATCGGTCGGGGTGCCAGCGGCCGGGGTGCCAGCGGCACTCGGCGGCGTGTCTTCGAGCGCGAGCGCGGAGTCGTCCTCGCCGCCCGTGGCATCGTCGCCCGTGCTGCCCGTCGCGTCGGTGTCTCCCGTGCTTCCCGTTGCTTCGGGCTCGTCCTCGGCGCCCGTCGAGCCCGCGACCGTGGGCTCGGGCGCCGCGTCGGCGACCTTGAAGTGGTGCAGCTCGATCACCACCTCGCCGGGGATCGTCGCCTCGATCACCTTGGTCGCGCGCTTGGCCTGGCCGTAGCCATCCGAGAGCCGGGCCGATGGCTGGTAGGTGCCCTCCGAGAGCCCCACGATCTCGAAGATCCCCTCGTCGTCGGTATAGACCAGCGGATCGAGCCCAGGACCTTGACGACCGGCCTGCACTCGCGCCGCTGCGATCGGCTCGCCGCCTTCCTCGTCGATCACGCGCCCGATGATCTTCGACTCGCGGCGCAGCACCAGCGCGAACGGCTCGTCCGATCGCCCCTGGGCCACGAGGTCGGCGTACCCCTCGGCCCATGCCACCACGCTCAGGTCCCCTTCGCCCGTCCACAGCGTGAACTCGCCCTTGCCGTCGGCCACCGCCAGCGCGCGCACGGGGCCCACCACCGCCACCTTGGCGCCCGCGATGGGCTCGCCGGCCTTGGTCTCGACGGTGCCGCGAACCTCGGTGCCACCCGGGGCGAGCACCACCTCGAGCTTCTCCAGCCTGCCCTCGGGCTGAAGCGTCAGCGGGTAGCCGTCGCGCTCGAGCACGCTCTGCGGCAGGAACCCGCGGGCGAACGCATGCAGGTCGTAGAATCCGGGCGGCACCTCGTCGAGCACGAAGCGGCCCTGGCGATCGGTCTGGGCGCACTTGGGCCGGCGTCGCAGCTCCGCGGGCGCGCGAGGATCGACCATCCACGCACACACCCGGGCTCCGGAGAGCGGTCGCTCCTTGTCGTTGAGGATCCGTCCTGCCATGCGACCGACCTCGAGCGTCCAGGGTTGCGCCGGTAGGAGCTCCTCGAGCGGTACTGGCTCGCTGGGAATGGCCTCGGTCTCGCCCTCCGCTCCGGCCGCCACCGGCGGTGGGCCCATGCGTCCGGTCAGGGGGGGAGCCCCGAAGGGATCGGCAAACGGGTCGTACTGCTTCTCCGGCGGCGGGAGCAGCCGTAGCGGCTCCGGCTCCGGCTCGTCCTCGAGCGACTCGCCCGATGCGTCGTCCTTGGCGGTCTTGGTCGTGTTGCTCGCGATCTCGTCGTCCGTCTGCCGCGAGTGCTTGATCCACTGCGTCACCGCGATCGCGGCCCCGAACAGCAGCACCGCAGCGATGACCGGTCGTACCCATCGTGGCGACTTCTGCTCGACGTACCCGGGGAACGTCGCCGAGGTTCCGATGCGCGGGACGGTGCGGCTGCCCTCGATCGTTCCGGGCACCTCCACCAGCGGCGCGAGCACGGCCTCGATGTCCACCATCGCCTGGAACCGCTCCTCCGGCTTCTTGGCGATCGCACGCAGGATCACCTCCTCGACCTCCGGCGGAAGGTCTGGCGCCAGCTCGCTCGGCGGGCGCGGGGCCTGCTGCTGGTGGGCCAGCATCACCTTCATCATGTTCGACTCGCGGAACGGCACCTGGCCGGTCAGCAGCTCGTACATCATGATCCCGAGCGAGTAGACATCGGTGCGGGAGTCGACGTGATCGGCCATGATCTGCTCGGGCGCCATGTAGAGCACCGAGCCGATGATGTCCGACGCCCCGGTGAGCGCGGTGACCTTGTTGCTCTCGTCCTGGAGGTTGGCGATGCCGAAGTCGAGGATCTTCACGAAGTCCGGCTCGTCGCCGGCCTTGGGGTCGAGCAGGAAGCAGTTGGCGGGCTTGATGTCGCGGTGCACGATGCCCTGGGCGTGGATCGCCGCGAACGCGCGCACCACCTGCAGGATGATCCAGCCCGCGCGCGACCACGGCAGCGCGCCCGTCTCGCGCAGCAGCTGCGAGAGATCGCGGCCCTGCAGCAGCTCCATCGTGTAGTAGAGCTCGCCGGTGGGCAGGTGGCCGAAGTCGAGGATCTTGACCACGTTGCGGTGGTCGATCGACGACGCCGCCCGGGCCTCGCGTTCGAATCGCTTGGCCGCCGTCTCCTTGGTCGCGTACTCGGGCAGCAGCACCTTGAACGCCACCGCGCGATCCAGCTTGACCTGCTGGGCCTGGTACACCGTGCCCATGCCGCCCCGACCGAGGCGGCGAGTGATCCGGTAGCGCTCGTCGACGACGTCGTCGACCTGTAGCTCGATCGTCTTGGCGTCGGACATCAGAACCTCGTGGTGAGAGACAGGTGGACCTGTGAGCGGGACACCGAGGGGGTGAGGGCGAGCTTGTCCTGCCCGCCGCGCGCGCCCTTGGGGCGGCGGTTCTTGACGAGGATCACCGCGCCTGCGATGCCCGTGGCCAGACCGCCGGCCAGCAGCACCGAGCCGCCCACGCTCATGCCGAGGGTGCGGACCTGGAGGTCGTCGCGGAACTGCTGCAGGTCGCGGTCGAAGTCGTCGCGGGAGTAGGCGTCGCCGTACATCTGCTCGAGCGCGTCGGCCTCGGCCTGCTCCGCGTCGCCCGAGCGGCGGGCACCGGGGGCAAAGGCCAGGCCCTCGCCCATGACGCCCGCGCCGGCGGCCGTGGCCACGGCGCCCGTGGCGAGGAGGATGATGCCGAGCTTGCGCTTGCGCGCTCGTGCGGTGTCGTCCTTGGTCTCGGCGGCTAGGCGCTGGCGCTCTTGCTCGAGCTCTTGCTGGCGCTTGCGCTCGGCCTCGGCGCGGGCGGCCTCCTCTTGCTCCTGCTGGCGAGCGAGCTGCTCGTCCTGGAGGCGTCGCTGCTCGTCGCGGATGCGGTCTTCGAGCTCGCGCACCCGCTGCTGGACGAGCGCGCCCTCGCTGCTCTGGTCGTCGGGGGGGCGCTTGCTCTGGAGCTCTTCGAGCGTGCGCTTGGCGGTCTCGAGCTTGCGCAGGTTGGGCTCGATGTCGTCGACCTCTTCCACGCTGGCGTCGTAGGCGATGACCTGCGCATTGGCGGTCTGCAGCGCGATGCGGGCACCGACCGACCATTCGTGCTGCTGGTACTCGAGCGCCTCGATGGCTGCCTCGGAGTACTCGGTGGCCTCTTCGAGCTTGCCCGCATCGAGGGCCTCCTTGGACTTGGCCAGCGGATCTCGGATCGCTCGCAGCTGCGCCATCTTGAGCTCGATGCTCTTGCGCAGGGACGCGCGGTTGTCCGGGCCGGCTTGTTGCAGCCAGTAGTCGAGGACCTCGATGCCCGAGTCGAGGTGGGCGACGTTGCCGTCGAGCTGGAACGCCTGCACGTAGGCGTCGGCCGACAGACCCGCCGCGCGAGCACCCTCGTTGGCGCGCTGCCCCTTGGGCGAGAGCGCGTCGAGGGCGTTGCGGTAGGCCTGGCCGGCCCCCACGAAGTCGGAGGTGCGCTCGCGGGCTTCGCCCGTGCGGAGCCAGGCGGAGGAACTCTTGGGCTTGGCTGCGGCGGGGGCCGGACCCGGGGCCGCGAGCGCGGTGGTGGTGGCGAGGAAGGGAGGTAGCGCCAGCGCGACCGCGAGGAAGCAGGCCGCGGGCGAGGAAGGGAACGCTACGAGGGGCATACGAAGGAGGGCGCCGGGAAGTGGCGGGTGGTGGCAGAATTAGCACGGGCGGATGGGTTCTCGTCAAACGTATCGACCAACGCGCGCTCTTCGCTTTCGGGGACGGCACGAGTGAGGTGGGGGACCCTTCGTGCAGCCGGAGATGTCCTCGTCGTGACAGATCGGCCGGGGCGAGTAGAGGTTGATCATGGGGTGTGGTTAGAGTCCGAGCATGCTGCCCTGGCGTGCTCTGGTGGGTTGGGTTGTGATCGTGGTGCTGCCGCTGGTGTTCGCGGGGTGTCGGCTTGGTCCGCCGAATGCGGATGACTACGTGCTGGTGGATACCGAGGGGACGAGCGAGGCGGGCGGAGTGGCCCCGTCGTCGGGTGGTAGCGAGTCGGGAACCACGACGGCGGAGACCCAGGGGTCGGGCTCGGGGAGCGGGGACACCGGGGGCGAGCCCGTCTGCGGCGATGGCCTCGTGGAGGGAGACGAGGAGTGCGACGACGGCGGGGAGTCACCCGGCTGCAATGCCGACTGCACGGCTGCGGTGTGCGGGGATGCGCTCGTCAACGTCGCGGCGGGGGAGCAGTGCGACGACGGCGGGGAGACCGAGACCTGCGATCTCGACTGCACCTTCGTCGCGTGCGGCGATGGGGTGACCAACGTTGCGACGGGGGAGGAGTGCGACGACGGTGAGGAGACCGAGACGTGTGACGGCGATTGCACCTTCGTCGCGTGCGGCGATGGGTGGCACAACGCGATCGTGGGCGAGGAGTGCGACGACGGCGGGCAGTCTGCGCTGTGCGATGTCGACTGCACCCTGGCGTGGTGCGGCGACGGGATATTCAACGCCAGCGCCGACGAGGAGTGCGACGATGCGGGTCGCACGGCGGCGTGCGACACGGACTGCACGCTCGTGGATTGCGGGGACGGGTACGTCAATGCCGCCGCGGGGGAGCAGTGCGACGACATGGGGAAGTCGGTTACGTGCAACTCCGACTGTTCGGTGGCCTGGTGTGGCGATGGCATCACCAACGCGACCGCGGGTGAGGCCTGCGACGACGCCGGGCCTTCGCTCGGATGCGATGCAGACTGCACGGTCGTCGAGTGCGGGGACCTGGTGATCAACGACGTCGCGGGTGAGGAATGCGACGACACGGATCTCGCAGGAGCCTCCTGTGCCGGCGAGGGCTTCGACGACGGCGCGCTGGCCTGTGATCCGGTCACGTGTCAGCTCGACACCACCGGGTGCTTCTCGTGCGGCGATGGGGTGATGAACCCGCCCGCAGAGCAGTGCGATGGCGGCGACCTCGGCGGGCAAACCTGCGTCTCCCAGGGTTTCCTCGGAGGAACGCTCGTTTGCGACGGTGCGTGCGGTTACGATGTGAGCGGGTGCTGGAACCAGCCCGGCGTTCCCGTGCTGATGCTGGGCTTCTCGCAGGTCAAGCGCTTCGATTTCAGCTGGGCGGCCGTGCCGGGGGCGGACTACTACCAGCTCGAACAGAGCGTTGCACCCGGGGAGCCGTTCGTACAGCTCGGGGGGGATGTCCTCGGGACGGCGGTGTCGCACGAGATGCCGCTGCACTTCCGGTGGCAGGCGAGCTATCGGCTGTGGGCGTGCAACGCGGTTGGGTGCACGGACTCGGCGGTCGTGGACGTGGTGGGGTCGCTGGCGGAGGCGGTGGGGTACTTCAAGGCCTCGAACACCGAGGCCAGCGACTCCTTCGGGTGGAGCGTGACGCTGTCGGGCGACGGCAACACCCTCGCCATCGGCGCCTACTGGGAAGACAGCAACGCAACCAACATTGGGGGCAACCAGGCCGACAACAGCGCCAGCATCTCGGGAGCGGTTTATGTGTTCGTTCGAGACGGCGCAGGGGCATGGTCGCAACAGGCCTACGTCAAGGCCTCCAACACCGAGACGGCCGACCGGTTCGGCACGAGCGTCGCGCTGTCGGGAGACGGCAACACCCTCGCCGTGAGCGCCTACGGGGAAGACAGCAACGCCACGGGCACCGCGGGCAACCAGGCCGACAACAGCGCCAACAGCTCAGGAGCGGTCTACATATTCGTGCGTGATGGCGCAGGGGTCTGGTCCCAGCAGGTCTACGCCAAGGCCTCCAACACCGGGGTGGACGACCGATTCGGGCATAGCGTAGCGCTGTCGGGAGACGGCAACACCCTCGCCGTCGGCGCCTACTTGGAAGACAGCAACGTCACGGGCATCGGAGGCAACCAGGCCAACAACAGCGCCAATGGCTCAGGAGCAGTCTACATATTCGTGCGTGATGACGCAGGGGTCTGGTCCCAGCAGGCCTACGTCAAGGCCTCCAACACCGGGGCAAACGACCGGTTCGGGTGGAGCGTGGCGCTGTCGGGAGACGGCAACACCCTCGCCGTCGGCACCACCTTGGAAGACAGCAACGCCACGGGCATCGCGGGCAACCAGGCCGACAACAGTGCCACCGACTCCGGAGCGGTCTACGTGTTCGGGCGTGATGGCGCAGGGGTCTGGTCCCAACAGGCATACGTCAAGGCCTCCAACACCGAGGCACACGACTACTTCGGCCATGACGTGGCGCTGTCGGGAGATGGCAACACCCTCGCCATCGGCGCCTACGGAGAAGGCAGCAATGCGACGGGCATCGACGGCAATCAGGCCGATGACAGCGCCTCCAACTCAGGAGCGGTCTACGCATTCGTGCGTGATGGTGCAGGGTCCTGGTCGCAGCAGGCCTACGTCAAGGCCTCCAATACCGGGGCAAGCGATTGGTTCGGCTATGACTTGGCGCTGTCGGGAGACGGCAACACCCTCGCCGTCGGCGCCTACTTGGAAGACAGCAACACAACCGGCATCGGCGGCAACGAGGCCGACAACACCGCCTCCGCCTCAGGAGCGGTCTACGTGTTCGTGCGCGATGGCGCAGGGGCCTGGTCGCAGCAGACCTACGCCAAGGCCTCCAACACCGGGCCGAATGACCACCTCGGCCATAGCATGGCACTGACGGGAGACGGCAACACCCTCGCCGTCGGTGCCCCCTTGGAAGGCAGCAGCGCAACGGGCATCGCGGGCAACCAAGCCGACGACAGCGCCGATGAGTCCGGTGCCGTCTACCTCTACTGATCTCCAACCTCCACCGATGCGCATCGCCGGACGACCGAGGGCATCTGCTCGGACCAGGCAACCATCGGATCACGGAAACAGCGTTCTCATGGCGAACGTATCGACCAACGCGCGCTCTTCGCTTTCGGGGGACGGCACGAGTGAGGCGGGGGACCCTTCGTGCAGCCGGAGATGTCCTCGTCGTGACAGATCGGCCGGGGCGAGTGGAGGTTGATCGTGGGGTGTGGTTAGAGTCCGAGCATGCTGCCCTGGCGTGCTCTGGTGGGTTGGGTCGTGATCGTGGTGCTGCCGCTGGTGTTCGCGGGGTGTCGGCTTGGTCCGCCGAATGCGGATGACTACGTGCTGGTGGATACCGAGGGGACGAGTGAGGCGGGCGGAGTGGCCTCGTCGTCGGGTGGTAGTGGGGAGTCGGGATCCGGTTCCTCGGCGGAGACCCAAGGGGAGGGCTCCGGGACCGGGGACACCGGGGGCGAGCCCGTCTGTGGTGATGGCATCGTGGAAGGGGGCGAGGAGTGCGACGACGGCGGGGAGTCGGCGAGCTGCAATGCCGACTGCACGGTTGCGGTGTGCGGCGATGCGCTCGTCAACCTCGCGGCGGGCGAGCAGTGCGACGATGGCGGGGAGACCGAGACCTGCGATCTCGACTGCACCCTCGTCGCGTGCGGCGATGGACTCCTCAACGACGCGGCGGGCGAGCAGTGCGACGATGGTGAGGAGTCCGAGACGTGTGACGGCGATTGCACCTTCGTCGCATGCGGCGATGGCGTGCTCAACGAGATCGCAGGCGAGCAGTGCGACGACGGAGGCGAGTCTGAGACCTGCAACGTGGACTGCACCCTGGCCTGGTGCGGCGACGGGATCTTCAACGCCTCGGCAGGAGAGCAATGCGACGAGACGGGGCGAACTGCCGCCTGCGACGACGATTGCACGCTCGTGAGCTGCGGCGACGGCCACATCAACGCCGCGGCCGGCGAGGAGTGCGACGACATGGGGGAGTCGGCCGCGTGCAACTCCGATTGCTCGCTCGGCTGGTGCGGCGATGGCATCACCAACGCGACCGCGGGTGAGGCCTGCGACGACGCCGGACCTTCGCTGGGGTGCGACGCGGACTGCACGGTCGTCGAGTGCGGGGACCTGGTGATCAACGACGTCGCAGGGGAAGAGTGTGACGACACCGAGCTCGCGGGAGCGACGTGTGCCGGCGAGGGCTTCGACGATGGCACGCTGGCCTGTGATCCGGTCACGTGCCAGCTCGACACCACCGGGTGCTTCTCGTGCGGCGATGGGGTGATGAACCCGCCCGCAGAGCAGTGCGACGGCGGTGATCTCGGTGGGGCTACGTGCGTGTCGCTGGGGTTCGGTGGCGGGACGCTGGGGTGCGACGGGGGTTGCGGCTTCGACGTTGGTGGCTGCTACGCGTGCGGCGATGGGACGATCAACCCCGGTGAGCAGTGCGATGGGGTCGACCTTGGGGGGCAAACCTGTGTCTCTGAGGGCTTCGACGGGGGCACGTTGGCCTGCGCTGGCAGCTGCGTCCTCGATGCCTCCGCCTGCCATGCGTGCGGCGATGGGGTGACCAACGGCGTCGAGCAGTGCGACGGCGCCGACCTCGGTGGGCAGACCTGCGTTTCACAGGGCTTCGACGGCGGGGCGCTCTCCTGCTCCGCCTCGTGCAACTTCGACACCGCCGCCTGCTTCGAGTGCGGCGACGGAGCCATCGACCCAGGCGAGCAGTGCGACGGAGCCAACCTCGGTGGACAGAGCTGCGTCTCCCAGGGCTTCGACGGCGGCTCCCTCTCCTGCGCCTCCTGCAACTACGACACATCTGCGTGCTACGTGTGCAGCGACGGGGTGGTCAACGGCCTCGAGCAGTGCGACGGCGCCGACCTTGGTGGGCAAGACTGTGTCTCCCAGGGCTTCGACGGGGGCACCCTCGCCTGCTCGGCCTCCTGCAACTACGACACCGCTGCTTGCTACGAGTGCGGTGACGGAGCCATCGACTCCGGTGAGCAGTGCGACGGGGCCGACCTGGCCGGGGAAACATGCGTGAGCCAGGGGTTCCTCGGAGGGACGCTCGCATGCAACGGCGCATGCGCCTACGACCAAAGCGGGTGTTGGAACCAGCCAGGTACCCCCGTGCTGCAGCTGAGCTTCTCGCAGGTCAAGCGCTTCGACTTCAGCTGGGCGGCGGCGACGGGGGCGGAGTACTACCAGCTCGAGGAGAGCGCTGCACCGGGGGAGCCGTTCGTGCAGCTCGGGGGGGACATCGTGGGGACGTCGGTCTCGCACGAGATGCCGCTGCACTTTCGCTGGCAGGCGAGCTATCGATTGTCGGCATGCAATGGAGGGGGGTGCACGGAATCGGCGGTCGTGGACGTGATGGGATCGCTGGTGGATGCGGTGGGGTATGTGAAGGCCTCCAATACTGATGCGAACGACAGGTTCGGCACCAGCGTGGCGCTCAGCGGAGACGGCAACACCCTCGCCGTCGGCGCATACCTAGAAGACAGCAACGCCAACGGCGTCAACCCGGGCCCCGCCGCCGAGGCCGACGACTCCCCTCCAACGCCGGAGCCGTCTACGTGTTCACCCACGACGGCATCGGCACATGGTCGCAGCAGGCCTACCTCAAGGCCTCCAATACCGACGGGGACGACAGGTTCGGCTCGAACGTGGCGCTGGCGCTCAGCGGAGACGGCAACACCCTTGCCGTCGGCGCCCACTACGAAGACAGCAACGCCAACGGCGTCAACCCGGGCCCCGCCGCCGAGGCCAACGACTCCGCCTCCGATGCCGGAGCCGTCTACGTATTCACCCGCGACGGCATGGGCTCGTGGTCACAGCAAGCCTACCTCAAGGCCTCCAACACAGACGTGAGCGACCACTTCGGCGTCAGCGTGACGCTCAGCGGAGACGGCAACACACTCGCCGTCGGTGCATACCTCGAAGACAGCAACGCCAATGGCGTCAACCCGGGCCCCGCCGCCGAGGCCGACGACTCCGCCTCCAACTCCGGAGCCGTCTACGTGTTCACCCGCGACGGCATGGGCTCGTGGTCACAGCAAGCCTACCTCAAGGCCTCCAACACAGACGCGAACGACCGGTTCGGCGTCAGCGTGGCGCTCAGCGGAGACGGCAACACACTCGCCGTCGGTGCATACCTCGAAGACAGCAACGCCAACGGCGTCAACCCGGGTCCCGCCGCCGAGGCCGACGACTCCGCCGGCAGCGCCGGAGCCGTCTACGTGTTCACCCGCGACGGCATGGGGTCGTGGTCACAGCAGGCCTACCTCAAAGCCTCCAACACAGGCGCGAGCGACCAGTTCGGCTGGAGCGTGGCCCTGAGCGAGGACGGCAACACACTCGCTGTCGGCACAGACGGAGAAAGCAGCAACGCCAACGGCGTCAACCCGGGCCCCGCGGCCGAGGCCGACGACTCCGCCAGCGGCTCCGGAGCCGTCTACGTGTTCACGCGCGATGGCATGGGCACATGGTCTCAGCAAGCGTACCTCAAGGCCTCCAACACCGGCTCGGTCGACTTCTTCGGCACCAGCGTGGCGCTGAGCGCCGACGGCAGCACACTCGCTGTCGGCGCACGGCAAGAAGACAGCAACGCCAACGGCGTCAACCCGGGACCCGCGGCCGAGGCCAACAACTCTGCCAACAACGCCGGAGCCGTCTACGTGTTCTCGCGCGACGGCATGGGCTCGTGGTCACAGCACGCGTACCTCAAGGCCTCCAACACCGGCCAAAGCGATTACTTCGGCTTCAGCGTGGCGCTGAGCGGAGATGGCAACACACTCGCCGTCGGCGCAGAACAAGAAGACAGCAACGCCAACGGCGTCGCCGGCAACCAGGCCAACAACAGCGCCAGTGGCTCCGGTGCCACCTACCTCTACTAAACCGACCCCCTGTGCCAGGCTGCTCGAGAGCCCGACCCCTTCGCCCCCAAGCAGCGCCAGCGGTCGGCACGTCCTTGACTTGACCTCCCCAACCCGATCTCGACCGGGCGTCGGCACGTCCTCGACCTCCCCCACCCGCCCTCGACCGCGGGTCGCCCAGTTCTTGACCTCTCCCACCCGTTCTCGACCGCGGGTCGGCATGGGAGCGATTGATCGAGGTCGGCGGCACTGGGGTCACCAGCGCGCCGGATCGACCGGCTCGCAAGCACGGCTCCACGGCATGTTCAGCGACCTCCCATGCTCGTTGACGCACTCGCTTCTCGGATCACAATGTCGCCGAGGTCTCGTCACGATGAACGCTCTCGACGCGCGCTCGTTTGCCATTCTCGCCAACCTATCGGCAGCCGCCTGCGCCATCGTGGACGATGAGCCGCCGGGTGGCGCGGGTACGGACGACGAGTGCCTCGAGAGCACCGTGTGGGAGTTCGAGTGTCCAGTGGGCTTCGCGCCGGCGGTGCACTTCGGTACCGATCTCTCGATCGCCGACGTGACCGACGACATCGTGCTCATGTGCGGCGGTCATGGGCTCTTCCTCGATGGGGAGGTGCACGAGGGGGTCGATCGGGCAGGCGTGCAGCTAGTGGAGAGCTCGGCGTGCACGCTCGGCTGCTTCGTCGGGTGCGGGCCTGGTCTGAGCCTGTGCGCCACCGACTGGGGGCACGTGTGCTCCGACATCGGGCGGATGGAGTGCTCGGATTTCGTGGAGACGCTCGTCGAGGGTCAAGGGCAGATGTGCGAGTGATTCGCTCCGCTCCGCGACGAACCCGCTTCCCACCCCGCCCGATCCGGTCGTGAATGCCGATCGATGAACCCTTGGCCTCAGCGGGTTGGGTGGGTTTGGCTCGTGATCGTGCTGGCGCTCGCAGGGTGCTGGCCGCAACGGCCGCAATCCAATTGCCCGAATCACCACCGACCCCTATGCTCCGACCGTGCCGTCGTCGACTACTCCCGCGGTCTGGGTGGGCCTGTGCTCCCTCCCCCTGGTGCTCGCCAGTTGCCGACCCAATCCTCCCAGTGCCGACGACTACGTCTTCGTGACCGAGGGCGGCAGCACGGGCACCACCTCGAGCGCGACGCTCCCGGGCAGCACCGGAGGATCCGACTCCGAGCCCACCCTCGGGACCGCGAGCGGGGGCTCGGATGACACCGAGCCCGACCCCGTCTGCGGCAACGGCATCCTCGAGGCCGACGAGGAGTGTGACGACGAAGGCGAGTCGCCGTCTTGCAACGCCGACTGCACGATCGCGTCCTGCGGAGATGCGATCGTCAACGCCGCGGCGGGGGAGCAGTGCGACGACGGTGACGAGACCGCCATGTGCGACGACGACTGCACCCTCGCCGAGTGCGGTGACGCCAACCCCAACGAAGCCCTCGGCGAGCAATGCGATGATGCCGGCGAATCCGCCACGTGCGACGACGACTGCACCTTCGTCGAGTGCGGTGACGGCTACGTCAACGAGACCTTCGGCGAACACTGCGACGATGCCGGCGAATCCGCCACTTGCAACGCCAACTGCATGCCCACAGCGTGCGGAGACGGCGTCCTCAACGAGACGGCGGGCGAGCAATGTGATGATGGCGGCGAGTCCGCCGCCTGCAACGTCGATTGCACTCCCGCATTCTGCGGTGACGACATCTTCAATGCCTCGGCAGGCGAGGAGTGCGATGATGCCGGACGCACCGCGGCCTGTGACAGCGACTGCACGCTCGTCGAATGCGGAGACGGCAACTTCAACATGATGGCAGGCGAGGAGTGCGACGACGGTGGTGAGTCCCCTACCTGCAACTCGGACTGCACGGTCTCGTCATGCGGCGATGGCATCACCAACGTGACCGCCGGAGAGGACTGCGATGACGCCGGCCCCTCGCTGGGCTGCGACTCCGATTGCACGGTCGTCGTATGCGGAGATCTCACCATCAACTCGATCGCCGGAGAGCAGTGCGACGACACCGAGCTCGACGGAGAGACCTGCACGAGCCAAGGCTTCGACGGCGGCACGCTGGGCTGTGATGCCGTCACGTGTCAGCTCGACACCGCCGGATGCTTCTCATGCGGCGACGGGACCAGGAACCCGCCCGGAGAGCAGTGCGACGGAGCCGATCTCGGCGGCCAGACCTGCGTGTCCGAGGGCTTTGCCGGCGGTTCTCTCTCCTGCGCCCCCAACTGCACCTTGGACACCGCCGCCTGCTTCGAGTGCGGCGACGGAGCCATCAACCCCGGTGAGCAGTGCGACGGCATCAACCTCGGCGGCGCCACCTGTACCTCCCAGGGCTTCGACGGCGGCACCCTCTCCTGCTCGGGCTCCTGCACCTTCGACACCGCCGCCTGCTTCGAGTGCGGCGACGGAGCCGTCAACCCCGGCGAGCAGTGTGATACCGCCGACCTCGACGGCCAGACCTGCATCTCCCAGGGCTTCGACGGCGGCGCCCTCTCTTGCTCCGGCTCCTGCACCTTCGACACCACCGCGTGCTTCGAGTGCGGCGACGGAGCCATCAACGCCGGTGAGCAGTGCGACGGCGTCAACCTCGGCGGCGCCACCTGTACCTCCCAGGGCTTCGACGGCGGCACCCTCTCTTGCTCTGCCTCCTGCAGCTTCGACACCGCCGCATGCTTCGAGTGTGGCGACGGAGCCATCAACCCCGGCGAGGAGTGTGATACCGCCGACCTCGGCGGAGCCTCGTGCACATCGCTGGGCTTCGACGCTGGCACTCTCGCCTGCGCGGGCAACTGCACCCTCGATGCCTCGGGCTGCTCCGTGTGTGGTGATGGAGTGATCGGATCGAGCGAGGTCTGCGATGGTGCGAGCCTCGGAGGACAGAGCTGCGCGACCCTCGGCTTCGACAGTGGCAACCTCGCCTGCGCGCCCGACTGCGCGACCTTCGTGACGTCGGGTTGTGGGATCTGCGGCAACGGCATCATCGATGGGACCGAAGCTTGCGACGATGGCAACTCGGGTGTCCTCTGCCTGCCAAACTGCATCCCGTGTCCCGGCGATCTCGTGTTCGAGGAGGACTTCTCCGACAATTCCGCTGGCTGGCTCTTGGGGCCGGAGTGGGCCATCGGGCCGACGATGGTGTCGATGGGACAAAATGGCGGTTGCACCAACCCCGATCCCGAGTTCGATCACACTCCGACTGCCGACAACGGCGTCGCAGGAGTCGTGCTGGGTGGCAATGCGACCACGCCCCTGCACCCGTTCTACTACCTCACCAGCCCGCCGCTCGATGTGAGCGGATATGGCTCGGTCGAGCTGAGCTTCTGGAGGTGGCTGAACAGTGACTATACGCCATTCATGCAGAACCACATCCAGGTCTTCGATGGTGTAGCGTGGCAAACGATCTGGGAATCGGGCCCACCCCCGAATGTCGCGGACCCGGCCTGGGTCCAGGTCGCGTATGACATTTCCGCGTACGCGAACCCAGCGCTGCAGATCCGCATCGGCTTCGACATCAACAGCGGCGGGGTTTGGACGTGCTCCGGCTGGAACGTGGACGATTTGACCGTCACGGGAATTTCGTGCCCATGATCGACGTGCCCTCGCCTTCGCGCTGCGCCCAAACCGTCAGGACCACCACCCCCCCTCGCCGGATCCCGCAGCACGGTTGAAACCAGCGCACGCCCGTGGTTCGATCCCAAGCGATGCGGTCACGGCTCCAGCTCGCAGGTATCTCCCTCGCCGCGTCGACGCTGGTGCCGTCCGGTTGCCACCTCGAGCCTCCCCACGCAGGGGACTACGTCCAGGCCACCGAGACCGGGACCGACGCGACCAGCCTTGGCCCCGAGACGACGTCGACGTCCGGCACCAGCTCGGAGGGACCCGAGACCGGGGTGGTGGACGACACGCTGGGCTCGGAATCGAGTGACTCCGGATCGAACTGCGGAAATGCCGTGGTCGAAGAGGGAGAGCAGTGCGACGACGGGGTCGAGACCGCCACGTGCGATGACGACTGCACCTTCGTCGAGTGCGGCGACTCCCTGGTCAACGCGACCTCCGGCGAGGAATGCGACGAGGGCACGGAAACCGCAACATGTGACGACGACTGCACCCTCCCCGTGTGCGGGGATGGCAACGTCAATGAGGCCTTCGCGGAGCAATGCGACGACACGGTCGAGACCGCCACCTGCAACGCCAATTGCACACTGGTCCAGTGTGGCGATCTCACCATCAACGCGGTCGCCGGAGAAGCATGCGACGGCACCGAGCTCGGCGCAGAGACCTGCGCCAGCCAGGGCTTCGACGACGGCGCCCTGGGCTGTGATCCGATCACCTGTCAGCTCGACACCACCGCGTGCTTCTCCTGCGGCGACGGGATCTGGAACCCGCCCGGAGAAGAGTGTGACGACACGGAGCTCGGCGGGCAAACCTGCCTCTCCCTGGGCTTCGACGGCGGCACGCTCTCCTGCGCCCCCGACTGCACCCTCGACACCAACGCCTGCTTCGCCTGCGGCGACGGAGCCATCGACCTCGGCGAGCAGTGCGACGGCCTCGACCTCGGCGGAGAGTCCTGCGCATCCCTGAGCTTCGACGGCGGCACGCTCTTTTGCGCCCCCGACTGCACCTTCGACACCAACGCCTGCTTCGCCTGCGGCGACGGAGCCATCGACCCCGGCGAGCAGTGCGATGGCCCCAACCTCGACGGAGAGACCTGCATCTCCCTGGGCTTCGACGCCGGCACGCTCGCGTGCAACGGCACTTGCACCTTCGACACCTCCGGCTGCTACCACCCGTCCTGCCAGGACGTCCTCGACGCCAACCCGACTGCGACCAGCGGCCTCTATCAGCTCGATGTCGACGGAGCCGGCCCGATCCCCCCGTTCCAGGCCTACTGCGACATGGACACCGATGGCGGCGGCTGGACCGAGCTCACGCTCGCGCTGGGCTGCACGCTGGCCGGAGAGATGATCGCGGTCCAGCCCGCCGCGACGGACGGCATCGATGCCGCGTGCCGGCCATTCACCCTCGACAGCGGCAACCAGGTGCACACGTACCACTACACGATCCCGTTCCCGCCCGGCTTCACCCAGATCATGCCCATCGACTACGTGGCACGGGCCAATGCGGGGGTCGGCAACGTCTCGGACATCGGGAACACGTTCACGCAGACCCTGTGGACCCTCGCGAACAATGCCGGCGGCTACGGCGACATCTCCTTCGGTGCAGCCGAGGAACCCGGCCCCATCGCCAGCTTCTCCGCAGCGGGCGTCTCGATCATGTGCTTCGATTGCGAGATCCCCTACCCCGACAGCGGGGCCATCTACACCCTCGGCATCGAGAGCCACGCCCTGCGCTTCGGCTGGGGTGAGTCGGGTGGCCAATCCGAAGGCTGGTACCCCTGGTGGTCCGGCACCTTCCGCGTGCGGTGACTCGAGCCACCGCCTTCAGATCAACAACCCCACCACCACCCCAGCGATCACCGCCACCGCGATCAACACGATCACCACCCCCCCCGACCCCTTGTCGGAGGCTGGCCTCGCCACCGTGGCGCGCCGCTCGACGATCTGCGTCCCGCCCGGCCGCGTCGCCACCTGCGTGCCCCGAATGCTCTCTCCCGCCCGCGACTTCTCGCCCGCGGACGACCCAGGTGCCACCACGGTCCCACCACCCCGCTCCGCTCGCTCGGGCCCGGGTGAGGCCATCGTCAACGCCACCGTCCCGTCCTCCACCGGCTCCCCGAGCCCGGGCAGGCGCACCGTTCCCTCCGCCGCGTCCGGCTGCCCGCTCCCCGCGAGCACCACCGTTCCCTCCGCCGCCGCGTCCGGCTGCCCGCTCCCCGCGAGCATCACCGTTCCCTCCGCCGCCGCGTCCGCCCGCCCGCCTCCCGCGAGCATCACCGTTCCCTCCGCCGCCGCGTCCGCCTGCCCGCCTCCCGCGAGCATCACCGTTCCCTCCGCCGCCGCGTCCGGTCGCCCGCCTCCCGCGAGCATCACCGTTCCCTCCGCCGCGTCCTCTTGCGTCGAGTCAGGCCGATCGCGAGACCACTGCACGGTCCGGTCCATCCCCTGCTCCTCTTCCCCTTCACCCGGGTCCGCACCTGACTGCCCCTCGAGTTGCACCGCCATCGCCTCCGCCTCCTTCACTGCCTCTGTCCCACGTGCCGCCCTCGCTCACCCGGTGTTCACCAGGCTCAGCCCCCACCCGGTCATGTCGCTGTAGGTATACGGCCCCGTCAGCCCCTGGTACCGCTCCCAGGTCCCCGTGTCGGGGTCGATCTTCCACGCGCTGTCGGTCTGGTCCACCATCCACACGTAGCCATCGAAGTCGATGCTGATCCCGCGCGACTGCGGTGCAACGCCGGTCATGTCGTACGTGGCCACGGTCGCCATGGTGTTGATGTCGAACGCCACCACCCCCGTGGTACCCCACGGATAGATCGCCATCCACATGCGCCCCTGCGCGTCCTCCTGGATGCCCAGGCCCGTGACCCCGGCCACCGTCTGCCAGGTGCCCGCCACGGGATCGTAGCGGCCAATGCCGCCCTGATAGCCCGCCAGCCACACCCGGCTCTGCGAGTCGATCGTGATCCCATACGGCACCACCGGGTTGGGCACCGGGATGATCTCGTAGCCCGAGCCATCGCCGTACACGTGCACCAGCGGATGAGGCGAGCCCGCGTCACGCGAGTGGAACCAGAAGTCGTCGTTGGCATCCACCGCCCCGCCGTAGGGACCGAACGAGCCCGTGCTGATCTCGGGCACCGGAAGCTCGACCTCGATCACCCCCGAGTCGCCGTCGTAGCGCAGCGCCACCACGGTGCCCGCCGAGCTCTGCATCGACGCCGTGGACCAGATCTTCTGCTCCACGTAGGCACACTCTTCCTCGTCGAACACGCCCGAGGTCCAGGCCACCGGGCGCTGCTGGTTGCGCCCCCCGGGCGCGGCCGTATACCAGGCCAGGCACTCGTCCTCGCCCCACGGCAGGATGTCGGTCGCCCCCGTCGAGGTCTGGATCCCGGGGATCCCATTGCCCTCCACGCAGCGATCCTCCTGCGCGTAGATCTTCGCCATGCCGCCCAGGCGGTTGCCCACCGCCACGTCGCCCACGAGATTGACCGAGGTCCGCGAGGGGCTGCCGGCCGAGTCGGGACGCACGATGTAGCGCCCCAGCTCGGTCAGCGTCTGCGTGTCGATCTTGCTCACCGTGCCCTGCGGCGAGTTGGCGATCCAGATGTACGAGAAGTCCAGGCCGCCCCCGCCGCCCACGCAGGCCGGCACGTCGTCCACCCCCACGTCGAACTTCGGCCCGTCGTCGACCGAGCTGGTGGTGTCGGGCGTCGTCGTGTCGTCGACCGGGCTCGTCGTCATCGCGGTGCCACCCCGCTGCCGGAGGCCGTACCACCGCCCGACCCGTCCATCGTGGTCCCCGCCGACAGGCTCACCGAGCCCAGGCTCGTGCCCTCGGCGCTCGCTCGACCGTCGTCGTCACTGCCGCTGCCGCCACAGCCCCCCATGCAACCAATGATCGCCGTGGCCACGGACCAACGCGTCGTTCGAACCATCATCCACCCTCACCTTCGTCAGCCGCCGCCTCGCCACCCTCGCCCTCGGCCGGCTCGGGCTCGGGCTTCTTGGGCAGCGCCACCTCGGCCCACACCACCAGCTGATCGCTCACGTCGCGCTTGGGCCCCTCCTCGAGCGCCACCGAGGGCCACGGCGTGTCGTCGGGATCCTCTTCCCCCCGCACGATGAGCTCGCGACCCGAGGTCTCGGCCCCGCGCATGTCCAGCCCGCACACGAAGATCCGATCGAGCGGATCTCGCGACAGCACCCCCACGTCCTGGGCCAGGCGCTCCTCGGCCGAGTCCTGGCAGTCGTCGCTCTCCTTCTTGGTCGACTTGCCCGCCAGCATCCCGGCCGCGCTCTCGTCGTAGCCCTCGTCGAACGGCAGCGTGGGATCGCCCAGCGTCCCCACGATGATCACCGGGTGCTTCTTTTGCTCGGCCACCGCGCGGCGCTTGAGCGACTTGGCCATCTCGAGCCGCTTGCTCACCGCCGCCTTGTTGGTGCCCTCCTTGAGCTGCATGCCGATCACCGTGATCACGTCACCGGTGGGCAGCTCGACCTCGGCCGCCACGTGGATCGGCGCATAGGCGTCGGTGCGGCGCTCGTTGCTGATCGGGAAGCGCGAGAGGATCGCGGTCTGCTTGCCCGAGAACGAGTCCTCGCCCTTGACCCACGCGTATTGGTAGTCGGGCCCGTCCTTGCTGCCGACGCCGAGCACGATGTCGCCGAGCTCGCGCTCGCCACCGAGCTCGCTGAGCACCACGATGTCGAGCTTCTCGGCGACGAGCACCTCCACGATCCGATCGCGCTTCCACTCCCAGGCTTCCTGGTCGGGCGAGGTATGCTCCTGCGCCGACTTGGGTCGCTTGTCCGCCAGGTTGTCGAACGCCCAGTCCACGTTGAAGCTGCCGATCGAGAACGCATCCTCGGGCACCTTGGGCGGCGGCGCAGGAGGAGCCTCGGGCTCGGCCGGCGCCTCGGGCTCGGCCACGGGCGCGGGCTCGGGCGGCTTGGGCGGCGGAGGCTTGGGTCCGCAGCCGCCGACCAGCCACGCCGCCGCGACCATCCCGGCGACGGGGCGGGCGACGGACCGGGCCCGACGAGAACCAGAACGAGGACGAGGGGAAGCCAGGGGATCGAGGATCGGCATGGAAGGGATGAGCCATCGTAGCGATCGAACCTGGTAGGACACCACACAAAGGTGGCGCACACGTGGGCAACCGGCGCTCGATCCCGTCCCTGCCGCGTCAGCGGCCATGATCGGGCAGGTGGGCGCGCCCATCGGGGCCTTCGTGCCAGGCCGTGCGCTCCTCGTCGAGCCACGCAATCGCTGCACCCACGGCCTCCCGAAGCGTCGCTCCCAGGGCCAGCCCGGCCGCGATCGCGGTCGCCAGGGCACAGCCCGTGCCGCGCGGATCGGGCCCGGCCAACCGAGGACGCGCCAGGAGGGTCACGTTCGATCCCTCGATCAGCCGATCGACCACCTGCTCGGGATCCGCCCCATGCCCTCCCTTGAGCAGCACCAGCGCCGCCGGCCAGCGCCGCCCCAGCGCCGCCGCCAGTGCCTCTTCGCGCTTCGGCGCCTCGCCGAGCCCACCGCCCACCAGGGCCCGTGCCTCGTGGAGGTTCGGGGTCACGAGCGTCGCCACGGCCAGCAGCGGAGCCAGTCCCTCCGGGCTCGCCCCCAGCCGCCCGCCATCGCTCGCCCGCAGCACCGGGTCCACCACCACCGGAACCCCCAGCTCCGACGCGGGCCCCACCAGCTCGGCCACCGTCGCCGCCAGCTCGTCGGGCACCAGCCCCACCTTGATCGCCAGCGGACGTGGCCATCGCCGCACCCGCGCCCGCAGCCGCGACGCGGGCACGGCCCACGCCCGGGCCGGCTGCCCGTGCCCCTGCTCGGTCAGCGCCGTCACGGCGAAGCAACGCCGAAGCCCGGGCGCTCGCACGCGCGCCGTGACCAGGTCGCGGTGCAGCCCGGCCCCGCGCGTGGGATCGAGCCCGCCCAGGATCCACAGGCTCACGGCGCCGATCCATCGCTCGGGGGACCGCTCGCGGGCTCGAGCGCTGCCTGCGTCTCCAGCACCTCGACCCGGGAGATCCGATCGTAGGGCCAGATCGCATCCACCACCTCCATCCCCTCCACCACCTTGCCGATCACCGTATAGCGCGCATCGAGGTGATGCGGCTCGTCGTGGGTGATGAACAGCTGCGAGCCTCCCGTGTCCTTGCCGGCCAGGGCGATGCCCACCGTCCCGCGCTCGTAGCGAAGGTTCGACCACTCGCACGGCATCACGTATCCCGGTCCTCCGTAGCCATCGCCACGCGGGTCGCCGCCCTGGATCACGAACCCCGGCACCACCCGGTGGAACATCAGCCCGTCGAAGAACCCCCGCTCGGCCAGCGCCGCCAGGCTCGCCTGGGCCACCGGCGCGGGTGCTCCCGTCAGATCGATCGTGATCACCCCCGCGTCCGTGTGCAGCCGCAGCCCCTTGGCCCGATCGCCCCAGCGCGTCACCGCCTCGTGCACCGCCGGCGCGAACCCATCGGGCATGCGCGCGGGCACCCCCGCATCGAACGCCTCGAGCAGCGCCGCGTGCCCTCGCAGCGCACGTCGGGCCGCCGCCCGCACCGCCGCCGCGCGATCGCCCGACAGCGGCACCAGCTCGTCCTCCAGCCACGCCACCTCGGTCGCGCCCGCGTCCGCGCTGCTGCGCGCCAGCCTCCCCAGCGCATCGATGGCCGCGATCCTCGTCTCCACCGCGTGCTCGTCGTCGAAGCGCCGCACCACCGCCAGCAGCGGCTCGATCGCCAGCGGATCGCGACGGCTCGCATCGGCCGCCCGCGTGCCGATCGCTGCCGCTGCCGCCGCCGCCACCCCCATGTCCGCATGCGAGAGCCCGACCCGCAGCACCGGTGCCACCGCCGGATCATCGATCCCCGTCAGCGCGCTCAGGGCCGATGCCGCCACGCTCGGCCGCTCGTCCTTGGCCCACTCGAGCAGCCGGCGCACCTGCTCCTCCCGGGGCATCGCCTCGCCCATGTCCACCAGCGCCTCGATCACCAGCTCGTCGCCGTGCTCGGCCGGCACCGTCGTCACCTCGCGCGCGCACGTCGAGATCCCCTCGAGCGAGCCGCTGCGCGTCGCGATCAGCACCCTCGCCTCGCACCCGACCAGCGCCAGCGCCTTGCCTCGACCCGGCTCGCTCGCGCTCGCTCGCGCCACCTCGATCGCCTCGACCAACCGCTCGAGCACCCCGTCGAGCGCCGCTTCATGGGCCGCGTACGGCCGCAGTCGCACCAGCGCCTCGTGCAGCGCATGCAGCCGCGGTCCCTCCATGCTCTCCACCTTCACCTGCTCGAGCCGTCGCGCCAGCACCTTGCGACCATCCGCATGCGCCGACAGGGCCCGCACCGCCGCCACCTCCGTCATCCAGTCGGTCGGCCGCTCGTCCAGCACCCACCCCGGCACCGCCCGCGGCAGCGCGCCCAGCCCTTCGAGGGCTCCCCACGCGCGGCGTGCCGCCTCCATGTCCTCACCGGCCGTCAGCACCCCGAGCTGCTCCACCAGCCCGCTGCGCTCGACACCCGCGAGCGTCTCCGCCGAGACCGCCGCGCACCGACCCAGCGCATACGCAGCCGCTCCCCTCGTCGTCGCCGATGCTCCCGGCCCGTCACCGAGCCCCTCGCCGATCACCTCCACCGCCTCCATCGGCAGCGCGTATCCCCGCGCGCACAGGATCGCCAGCGCCTCCATGCCACGCACGTATCGCGGCGCTTCATCCTCCGCCGGCCGCACCTTCAGATCGGCGGCCAGCCGTCCCATCGACCGCGAGCCGCCCACGCGCGCCACTCCCAGCAGCAGCGCATCGGCCTCCGGCGCCGCCTCCGTCACCGCGTAGCGGACCCACAGTCGATCCTCCAGCTCGTCCCATGCCGCTGCCCGCGGCTCCTCGTCTGCGCCCGGTGCCGGCAGCAACGCCACCGCAGCCAGCGTTGCCGCATCGAGCTCGATCCGCCCGTCGCCCAGGCGTCCGGAGAGCTCCTCGCGTGCCTGCGTGCTCCCGATCCTTCCCCAGGCCCACGCCGCTCGTCCGCGCCACCCGACTTCGTCGCGGTGCCACGCCTCCCCGATCGCCTCGGCGCCTGCATCTCGATCGAGCTCCGCCTGCACCAGCCGCCGCGCCAGCGCCTCGTCCCCATCACCCCAGGGCACCGTCCCCCATGCGCTCCACTGCGGACGCACCACGGGCGGCGCCTGCACCATCGCCACCTCACCGCCGCCCTCGGGCGCTCGCGGCGTTCCGCCGCAGCCCATGATCACCAGCCCCAGAGCGACCAGGCCCCTCATCCCGCCCAGGGTACCAGCCCGGCCCCCCGCCTTACGCTATCCTCCCGCCCATGCCCAAATTCACCGGCACCATCCGTCACAACGATCTCGAGGGCGGCTTCTACGAGCTCCACACCGACGATGGTGACGTCTACCGCCTCGAGGGCGCCGGCAAGGTCACCGCCGGCAGCCGCGTGGTGGTCAAGGGCAAGGTCGAGGGCGGAGGCTTCGGCATCCACATGTCCGGGCCGTCGATCACCGTCGAGCGCATCGACCCGGCCTGAAGGGTCCGGGTCGAAATCTCGGGCGCAGCTCATCCTCAATAGAGGTAGACAGCACCCGCGTCGCGGGCGAGGTTGCTGGTTGCGTCGCCGCCGATCCCGGTCGCGTGGCCATCCTCTTCGGGAGCACCCACGGCCAGCGTCGTTCCGTCTCCGCTCAGCGCCACGCTCGCGCCGAACTCGTCGAACTCCGCTGTGTTCGACGCCTTCACGTACGCCCCGTGTACCCACTGTCCCGTCCCGTCCTGCACGTAGACGTAGACCGCACCGGAGTTGCTGGCGAGCTCATTGCCTTGGTCTCCACCGATGCCGATCGCGTCGCCGTCCTCTTCGATCGCCCCGACGGCCAGGGTACGACCGTCTCGGCTCAGCGCCACGCTCCCGCCGAAGTAGTCCACGCCTCCGGTGTTCGACGCCTTGACATAGGCCTGCTGCGACCACCGCTGGCTCGCATCCCGCACGAGCACATACACCGCACCGGAGTAGCCCGCCGCGTTGTCTCCCTCGTCACCGTCGATGCCCGTGGCCGCGCTTCGCTCCTCGCGGGCACCCACGGCGAGAGTGTTGCCGTCATCGGCGAGCGCCACGCTCGCGCCGAAGTAGTCGGCCAGCTCGGCGTTCGATGCCTTGACGTAGGCCTGCTGCGACCACTGCTGCGTCGCATCGCGCACGTACACGTAGACCGCACCGGAGTCGGGCGCGGAGTCGTGGACCGGCACGCCGTCGATGCCGGTTGCCTCGCCGTCCTCCTCCTCGGCTCCCACGGCCAGGGTGCTGCCGTCACCGCTGAGCGCCACGCTCCGGCCGAAGTAGTCGCTCTCCTCGGTGTTCGACGCCTTGACGTAGGCCTGCTGCAGCCACTGCCCGGCCGCATCGCGCACGTACACATAGACCGCACCGGAGTGGGGCGCATCGTCGTTGGTCTGGTCGCCGTCGATGCCGGTCGCGGCACTGTCTTCGTTGGGAGCACCCACGGCGATGGTGTTGCCGTCCCCGCTCACGGCCACGCTCGAGCCGAACCGGTCGTCCCCGCCGAAGTTCGAGGCCTCGAGGAACGCCTGCTGCGACCACTGCCCCGTCGTGTTACGCACGAATACATACGCAGCGCCGGTCTTGTAGTAGTCGCCATCCGCGAGATTGGCACCACCGACCAGGGTATTGCCATCCGCGCTCAGCGCGATGCTCCGGCCGAAGTAGTCGTCGAAGTGATTGTCGGAGTCGGGCTTCGAGGCCTTGATGAAGGCTTGCTGCGACCACCGTCCGCCGACATCCCGCGCGAACACGTAGATGGCCCCGGAGTTGTGCTCGTCGTTGTTGAATGGGTCCCCATCGATGCCGGGCGAATCGCTGTCCTCTCCGATCGCGCTGACGGCCAGGGTGCTGCCGTCTCCGCTCAGTGCCACGCTCCAGCCGAACGCTTCCCCACCCGGATCCTTCTCCTCCGTGTTCGACGCCTTGAAGTACCCCACCGCCACTTCCAGCGAGCCCGTCACGCTCACCGGCGATGACTCCGTGCAGCCCGCCTCGTTGCACGCGCGCAGCACGTAGCTCGCCCCGAGCCGGAGGTGCAGCGGCATCGTCGTCGAGATTCCCGCGTCGACGATGTCCCCCCGGAGCAGCACGAACGGCTCTCCCGGGACCGCGCTCTCGAACAGCTCGTAGTACTCGGCGTCTTCCACCGGCACCCATGTGAAGTCGAACCGCTTGATCGCCGAGAAGGCGAGCTCGAGCACGGGGTTCTCGGCCGGGGGCGCGTCGTCGATCGTGCTGTCCTCGCTGCCGCCCCCCGGCGACTCGCCGCCGCAGCCCACGACAATCGTCGCGACCACCAGTACCGCCCTGGCCCGAGCCATCGTGCGCCGCCCATGACAGCGACGCCCTCCGTCATGCAACGCCCACGTCATCCTTCGGCTCGACGCCATCGTGTATCATCCTTGAAGCGCATGCTGCCACAGCCTCGGGATCATTCAATGCCATCGGAGCAACACCGTCCTGCGAGAAGTCGAACGGCATCCACATGTCCGGGCCGTCGATCACCGTCGAGCGCATCGACCCGGCCTGACGGCAGGACCCACGAGAAGTGCTAACGTTGGCGCCGTGGCCACCGAGGAGCGGATCCGCGAGCACATCGAGCGCACGCTCGACGTCGACATTCGCTCGGGGTACGGCAGCGAGGCACGGGTCCTCGAGCGCCTGCGCGAGCAGGTGCGGGACGAATTCCGCAACGTGCTCCCGGCGGAGCGCGAGGCCGAGGTCGAGCGCTGGATGACGCTCGCGCGGCGAGAGCTCGCGGCGCAGCGCGAGCTCGAGGAGAGCTGGACCGAGCCGACGGTCAACGATCACCTCGATGCCGCATTCGTGGCGCTGCGGCGCCAGGGCATCGTCGCGCTGCAGGATGCGGGCTACACCATGTCCGACGGCTGGGAGGATGTGCACGAGGTGCGCGACCGGATCCCGCGGGCCTGGGGCGGCGTGTTCTTCCATCGCCAAGACGTCGAGCGCGCGGTCGAGGGGGGCGGTCTCTTGCTCGCGTTCGGTGCATTCGCCACGGGCGACGACCACGAGTCCGAGAGCCTGCGGCTGGCAACACAGACCTGCGAGGTGCTCGCGGCTCACGACATCGCGACCGAGTGGAACGGCACGCTGAAGCAGCGGATCCGCGTGCTGCCGTTCGAGTGGCGCAAGCGTCGGTGGACCCCGGCACCCGATCCGCAACGATGAGGCAATGGTCCACACCCGCCAACGCCCTGCGCGAGACGTCCCGCCGCAGTGGGGCACGATGCCACGGCCGCGGGCTCCAGCTTTACCGACCAGAAAACCAAGCGCGTGAGCACGGCCCCGACGAGCCTCGTCCGAGGGGCCATGTTGCAAGCCAAGCTCGGCCTTCGCCCCCGCTCGTCCATCCTCGGTCGCCTCGGTCTGACCGCCCTCGTCACCGCAGCGCTCGCCGGAGCACCCACGAGCCAAGCCCACGCCGCCGAGAACCTCACCGAGTACCCCGCGAGCGATGCTCCGCTGCTCGAGCTTCGCGACATGCTCCGCACCACCGGCCTCGACGCACGGGCCCGCATGCAGGCGCTCGTGTCGGCCGCATTCCACCGCACCGCGCTCCGCATGGACGTGGCCCGCGATCGCATGGAGCGGATGGTCGGCTTCGAGGCCTGGGAAGCCGACCACGCCGATGACGACGACGCGACGCTCGACCAGCCCCCCACCCCAACGCGAAACAGCGGGCGCCTCGAGTACGTCACCGACACCAACGACCCGCTCGCAGGGCTGTGAATCCCACTCGACCCAGAATTGAAGAACCCCTCCGAAGAGGGGTCCCAGGTGGTCTACAGGGTTTGTGCGAGGAGAGGGACTCGAACCCCCATGTCCAAGGACACACGGACCTGAACCGTGCGCGTCTACCAGTTTCGCCATCCTCGCATGGACGCCGCCTGGTGTTTTTCCGGGAGCGGGAAATTACTCCACCGCCCGCCACCCAGTCAAGCCTTCCCCTTCGACCCCGCGTCCTCCCCGCGATCCCTCACCAACGCCACCGGAGACGGCTTGGGAGCGCCCTTGTCCCCCGGCGGCGCCTTCGCCTCGTCCTCGGGCCACTCGTCGTCCCCGAGCGCCTCGACCACCATCCGCGAGTTCGACCGACTCGCCGCCGGGCTCGACGTGCTCCCCTGCCGATCGTGCACCGACCGCCCGGGTGCCCCCGCCTCTGGCGCGCGCCGTGGCCCCGTGGCCTCGTCCGCCCCGCCCCGCGGCACCCCCTCGAGATCCACCATCGAGCTGCCGTTGCCGCCGCCTCCGTTGCCGCTGCCCATCTCCAGCTCGGCGAACAGGTCGTCCACCTCCTGCCCCGTCTCACCGCCCGCCCGAGCCGTCGACAGCAGCCCGTCGGGACCGATCCCCGCCCGCGCCAGCTTCGCCCGCTCGCTCGCCAGCAAGCGCTCCTGCTCGAGCGCCCGGGCCTGCGCCGCCGCCAGCAGGTTGCGGCCGACCTCCAGCTCGTCGTGCAGCTCGTCGATCTGCTCCTTGTGCTTCTCGAGCTGCGCCAGCCCGGCCGCCAGCCGAGCCGCGTTGCGATCGGCCGCGTCCGTCATCTCCCAGATCCGCTGCTCCGCGCTCTCGAGCAGCATCAGCAGGTGCTCCTGCTCCTCCGCCCGCACCGTGACCTCGAGCTCGAGCATGCGCACCCGCTGTCGATCGGCCCCGTTGTCGTCCGACAGCGCCTCCACCCGCGCCAGCTGCTCCACGTGCCGGCGCGCCGCCTCGGCCAGCATGCCCTTGAGCCGCCGGATCTCCTCGATCGCCTCCTCGGGCCACTGCTGCTCCTGCAAGAGCGTCGGCCCTTCCTCCAGATCGGCCTGCCGATGCAGCGCCAGCTCGATGTCCGCGTTGGCCTGAGCCGCCGTCTCCAGCTCGCGCCGCAGCCGATACAGCTCCGCCCCGTCCGATTCCTCGCTCGAGACCACCTCTTCGAGCTCTTGCTCGCGCGCCCGCAGCCGTCGTCGCAGCGATTCCTGCTCGGCCGCCTCGACCTCGACCCGCCGCTGCAGCTGCTCGGCGCTCGCCTCGGCCTTGCGCCGCTCGGCTCGCTGCTCGTCGAGCTGACGCTGCACGTCGGCCAGCGACGACGCGAGCTGCTCCGCCTCCAGCGACTTGACGTCGAGCTCGCTGCGCAGCGCCGCCACCAGCCCTTGCTTGTCGTCGGTTCCCTGGCGCAGGCGCTCGAGCTCCGCCCCCTGCTCCTGGAGCTGCTGCTCACGGCGCCTGACCAGCGCCAGCGCATCCTGCTCGCGCGCACGCGCCTGCTCGAGCTGCTCGTTGCGCTCGGTCAGCTCACGGCTGCGCGTCTGCAGCTCCACGCGCAAGCCGGCCATGTCCGCCGACTCGGTGGACATCGCCTCGAGATCGCGCCGCAGCCTCGCCACCTCCTCGTCGCGGCTGCGCAGCAGCCCCAGGCTCTCGGCTCGCTCCACCTCGAGCGCCCGCAGCTCCTTGCTCAGCTGCTCCACCTCGCGCGAGCGATTGGCCTCGGCCTGGTGGGCCCGCTGCGCCTGATCCCGCAGCCGCTCCAGCTCCGATCCCGTCCGAACCGCATCGAGGCGCTCCTTCTGCAGCTCCTCGCGGGCCTCCCACAGCCGCTCCTCGAGCCGCTGGATCTCCGCCGCGCGCTTGGAGAGCTCCTCGCGCAGGTGGTCGCGATCGCGAGCCACCTCCGCCATCATCCGCCCTTGCTCGTAGCCCTTGGCGGCCGTGGCCGAGAGCTCCTCGGCGCGCGATCGCGTCTGGTCGAGCAGCGTCTCCTGGTGCTGCAAGCGCTCGCGCAGCGCCTGCAGCTCGCCCGTCAGCCGCGAGGCCTCGACCGCCTTGTTCGCCAGCGCCTCCTGATGCTCGGCATGTCGGCGCCGCACCTGCTCGAGCTCCGCCTCCACCCGCGCCGCGAGCTGCCGCGCCCCCTCGCGCTCCGCAATCGCCACCTCGACCTGGTGCGTCAGCCCATCGCGCTCCTCCGACAGCTCGTCGAAGCGCTGCTGCAGCTCCCCGCGCGACGCCGCCTGCGTCTCGAGCTCGCGCGTGCGGGCCTCGACCCGCTCGGTCATCCGCGCCAGCGACTGCTCCAGGTCCTTGACCGTGGCCGTCAGCACCGCCAGATCGGTCGTCTTGGTGCGAAGCTGTGCCTGCAGCTCCTCGCGCTCGGCCTCGGTGTCCTCGTAGGCGGCCTGGCTGCGCTCGAGCTGCTGCCGCAGCGAGTCGAGCTGACGCGGGAGATCCTCGTCCCGCGCCTCCGACAGCGCCTGCTCGAGCCCCTGAGCCCGCGCCTGGGCCTGCTCCGCCTGCTCGCGCAGCGCGGCCACCCGCTCCTCGAGCCCCTCCTCGAGCGCCCGCGCCCGCGTGCGGGCCTGCGACACCTCGGACTGCAGCGCCTGCACCCGCCGCCCCAGATCCTGCTCGAGCGCCCGCGCCCGCGCCTGGTGCCGCTGCGTCTCGTCGCGCGCCGCCTGGAGCTGCCGCTCCACGCTGCGCTCGAGCTCCTGTGCCTGCGTGTCGGCCTCGAGCACCTCCGCCTGCAGCGACGCGATCTGCTGCGCCAGCGTCGCCTCGCGCACCCGCGCCTGCCCCAGCTCCTCGCGCAGCGCCTCGGTCTCCGCCCGAACGGCCGGATCGGGCCCCACCAGCTTGGGCGGCGCCTGCTCGGCCTCCGGCAGCGGCACCAGCAAGCACTCGGCGGTCAGCCGCTCCACCAGCTTCGCCGCCGGTCGCTGCCGAAACGCCACCGCGAGGTAGTGGCTCGCCTCCGGCAGCTCCTCGAGCAGCCCCTCGTCCAGGGTCAGCGCCGGCGACGAGCCGGGCGAGCCCTCGTCGAGCACCGGCGCCAGGCTGAAGCCTCGCCACGGCATCTGCGCCACCATGTACGTGCGCTCGAACGTCGCCGACAGCTCTTCTTCGAGCGTCCAGAAGTCCACCCCATCGTCCGGGCCCGGCGGGTGCCGGATCCACGCCGCGAACACCCCGCCCGGCCGCAGCACGCGATAGGCCTCGTGCAGCAGCCCCTCGCGATCGCTGGTGCTCAGGCTGCCATACGACTCGATGCACACCACCATGTCGATGGTCGAGTCGCCGCCCGGGATCTTGGGCACGCCTTCGTAGCGCTCGGTGCCCGGAATCGGCGGAAGCTCGCCGCCCACCACGATCACCCCGCGGGCACCTGCCGCCAGCAATCGACGTGGTCCCTGGGGATCGGTCGGCGCTACCACCACCACGCGGCGCGTCGCCGCCCACCGCTCGAGGGCGACGTATGCAGGCAGGTGGTGCACGGATGACTCGACGGCCCGCGATCATAGCGGCGGCGCTTGCAAACCTCCATCCATCCGGCCCCGGATTGCCTCGGGGCCGACTCGGCCCCCCGGAGCCGGGCTGCTATCATTCCACCACGTCCACCCAGGCGGGTCCGCCGCGTCCAAGCCCTGGCCCGATCTCGGCCCGATCACCGATCCCGACTCCGGTCCCGCTCCGGTCCCATTCCGGTCCCATTTGCGGTCATGGCCCAGCCCATCAAGTACAAGAAGCCTCGCCGCATCAACGTCGTGAGCGTCAGCGTGGTGCTGGTGCTGGCGGCGGGGGCCTATGCGCTCTACCAGTGGTTCCCGCTCTACGTGAAGCGCAACGAGGCCCACCGCGTGCTCCAGGAGACCGGCTCCAAGATCGCCGGTCGACCCGTGATCTACGAGGAGGACACCAAGGTACGCGAAGAGCTGCGCCGCACCATGCAGCGGCAGCTCGTCGAGATCGGCATCGACGACCCCCAGATCGAGACCTGGATCGAGATCGAAGGCAAGGTGGTCAAGGTCGGCGTCGTCTACTCGTCCTACTTGGAGTGGCCCTTCGACGTGTTTCCTCGCCACGAGCGCATCGATCAGGTCGAGCACGAGGTGGTGGTCCCCTGATCCTGCTAGCCCTACCAGCCCCGCCAGCCCAGCGAGTCCCAGCCGTCGTCTGGCGACAGACCCGTGGCGCCGGGGACCCGAACCTCCCCACTCCAGGAATGGACTCCCTTCATGCCGCGGCCCCGCCCACTCGATCGCCACTCCGCAGCCGTCTGCGTGATGCTTCGCACGGGTTCTGGGCATCGTGTTGATCGAAGCCCTTCCGTGACCTACGATGCGTTTTCGACGATTCGGCGATGAGTGCCCGGCTGATCCTGGTCAGCGGTGAGGGTCCCTCCGAGTACCCCCTGGCCGCCTTCAATACGATCGGCCGTCACCCCGACAACACGGTGCAGGTCCTCGACCGCATCGTGTCCAAGGAACACTGTCGGATCACCCGGGCCCCCAGCGGCGGCTACGTGCTCCGCGACGTGGGCAGCCTCAATGGCAGCTTCGTCAACGGCGAGCGCGTCAGCGAGCGACCCCTCGCCCCCGGGGACCAGATCACCCTGGGCAACACCATCCTCCGCTTCGAGGACGACGACGCCGGCCAGCAGCAGCAGCAGCAGGCTCGGCTGCGCAACGTCACCATGGCCGGCGGGGGCCTGTTGCAGAGCCAGGTACGCAGCCGCCTCGACGCCTCGGCCCGCTTCCTGCCCGCGACCGAGATCGTCGACATCGAGGCGCTCAAGAGCGACTACGAGAAGCTCCGCATCGCGCACGAGCTGTCACAAAAGCTCAGCATCGAGTCCGATCTCGACCAGCTCCTGCAGCAGATCGTCGACGAGACCTTCGCCATCATCCGCGCCGACCGGGCCGTGATCCTGCTGGTCGACGACGAGGGCGAGCTCGAGCCCCGCTACCTCCGCACCAAGCGCGAGGACGACTCGATCAAGCTCAGCAGCAGCATCCTCGAGGAGGTCAAGAACAACAAGAAGGCCGTGCTCAGCTCCGACGCCACCGTCGACGAGCGCTTCAAGGCGGCCAAGAGCATCATCATGCAGGGCATCCGCTCCACCATGTGCGTGCCGCTGCTCTACGCCGACCAGCTCGTCGGCGCCATGCACATGGACTCGATGCTCACAACCGGCGCCTTCACCGAGAAGGACCTGCAGCTGTTCCAGGGCATCGCCACCCAGGCTGCGATCGCCATCGAGAACCATCGCCTGGCCAAGAAGATCGAGCGCGAGGCGGCCACCCGCGCCGAGTTCCAGCGCCTGCTCTCCCCCAACCTCGTCGAGCAGATCGTCAACGGTGCGCTCCAGCTCGACAAGGCCGGCACCAAGCGCGTGGTCACCATGCTCTTCGCCGACATCCGCGGCTTCACCTCCATGAGCGAGCGGACCGCCCCCGAAGAGATGGTCAAGACCCTCAACAGCTACTTCGAGATGATGGTCGACGTGCTGTTCGCTCACGGCGGCACCCTCGACAAGTACGTCGGCGACGAGCTCATCGGGCTGTTCGGCGCCCCCGTGTCGATCCCCGAGGCCCCGCTGCGGGCCGTTCGCTGCGGGCTCGAGATGCAGCGCGCGCTCGAGGAATTCAACCGCATTCGCGTGGCCAACGGCCAGGAGGCCATCCACATCGGGATCGGCATCAACACCGGGCCCGTGATCGCCGGCGCCATCGGCTCGTCGCGCACGCTCCAGTACACCGTGATCGGCGACCCCGTGAACATCTCCTCGCGCCTGTGCAGCGTGGCCAAGGCCGGCGAGGTGATCATCAGCGAGCACACCATGCGCGCGGTGCAGGCCGACGTGGTGCTCGAGCCGCGCGAGGCCGTACGGGTCAAGGGCAAGTCGCAGGCCCTGGAGATCTACTGCGCCACCGGGCTGCCCGATGAGCCCACCGGCACCCGAGCGACCCAGGCGGTGAACACCGGGGCACATCGCATCGGCTGACCGCGCGAAATTGGGACGACGCACCGCGCTCCACCGGGCGTACCACCAAGCGTCATCCTGGCTCGTGCATCGCCGTCAATGGCGCCAACCCGTGCGACCACCCGCCGCACGTCATCCGTTGGCGTGACCACCCCCCCACCCCACGCTAGACTCGGCGGGCTCCAATGATCGCGTCCTCGCGCTCGGCCACTCCGCGAATGCTCGCGCTCGCCACGACCCTGGTGCTCGCTGCCGCGTGCAACGACGACACCGGCGACGACGAGGGCTCCGCCTGCGTCCCCCGCGACGCCTCGGCCTGCATGCCGCTCTACGAGCCCACCTGGGACCGCGTCTTCGAGCAGACCCTCGTTCCGCGCTGCGGGACGGCGGGTGCCGCGTGCCATGCCGACACCTCGGCCATCGGCGGCGGCGGAGGCTTCGTCGTCGGCGACATGACATCCACCCACGCCGCCTTGATCGACCACGGGTTCATGGTGCCGGGTGATGCAGCGTGCAGCGAGCTCATCGTGCGGCTCGACACCGACGACGACGCGCTCCGCATGCCCCCCGGCTCGCAGACGATCGACGAGCCCGAGCGCTGCGCCGTCGCCCAGTGGGTCGAGAACGGAGCGCCCCCATGAGCCGCAAGCACCCACCAGCCCATGCCTGGCCGCTCGTGCTCGCGGTGCTCGCCGGCTGTCCCAGCGACCCCGATCCCCCGCCCGCTCTCGACCCCAACGAGCGCCTGCTCGACCCCGCCACGTGCGAGGAGTGCCATCCCACCCACTACCGCGAGTGGCTCGGCAGCATGCACGCCTATGCGGCCGAAGATCCCGTGTTCCGGGCCATGAACGCTCGCGGCCAGCGCGAGACCAACGGCGAGCTCGGGGACTTCTGCGTGCGCTGCCACGCCCCCATGGCGGTGGAGCTCGGCCTCACCACCGATGGCCTCAACCTCGACGAGGTGCCCCAGCACCTGCGCGGCGTCACCTGCTTCTTCTGCCACACCACCGAGTCCGTCGGCGGTGCACACAACAACCCGCTCCAGCTCAGCGGCCAACGCACGATGCTGGGCGCCATCCACGATCCCGTCGACAACGACGCCCACGCCTCGGCCTACTCGCCCCTGCTCGACTCCGCCACCATGGAGTCCGCCGACATGTGCGGCTCGTGCCACGACGTCGTCACCCCCAATGGCGTCCACCTCGAGCGTACGTTCGTCGAGTGGCAGGGCAGCTTCTTCTCCGACGTCGATCCGCTCTCGGGCGGCCCGGCGATCTACGGTCAGCGCTGCGGCACCTGCCACATGGGGCGCGCCATCGAGGGCCCCATCGCCGACGCTCCCGGCGTCCGGGCCGATCGCCTCTACCACCCCCACGCCATGCAGGCCGTCGACGTGGCCCTGCACGACTGGCCCGACGCCGAGCTCGGGCCAGAGCTACGCGCCGAGCAGCTCGAGCTCATCGAGTTCCAGCGCAAGTCCGCGCTGTGTGCCTCCATCTGCGTCAACCCCCGCGACGACGGCGGCTCGGACCTCGACATCTACCTGCACAACGAGTTCTCGGCCCACTCGTGGCCCAGCGGCTCGGCCCAGGATCGGCGAGCCTGGCTCGAGCTGCGCGCGTTCGCGGGCGACACTCCAGCGCTCGAGCTCGGCATGCTCGACGACGTTCAGCCCCTGTCCACCATCGCCGACGACCCCCTGCTGTGGCAGTTCCGCGACTGGATGCGCGACGCCGCCGGCCAGGAGGTCCACATGTTCTGGGACGCGGAGCAGCTCGAGAGCAACCTCTTGCCCGCATCCGAGATCCTCAGCCCGTTGGGCGACGCCTCCACGTGGAGGGCGCGGCGCTACGAGGTCCCCGGCACCGCGGTCGACCGCGTCACCACGCGCCTGCGCCTGCGCCCCATGGGACTCGACACCCTCGACGATCTCGTGGCGAGCGGTGATCTCGACCCGGCCTTCCGCGACCAGATCACCACCTTCGACGTCACCCCCACCGTGCTCGAGTGGACCCCCGACACGGCCACCGAGTTCGAGGGCTACGGCCAGTGCGTCAGCAGCAGCAGCAGCTGTGGTGCACCGCTGATCGGAGCGGCGCCTCCCTCGTAGCCCGCGGCCGGCCTCACTCCACGCACACCTTGAACACGACCGAGTCGGACGCTCCGCTCGCGTCGGTCACGTCGAGCGTGACCTCCCAGTAGCCGGCCATGAACAGGTTCACCGGGGTCGCCTCGTACTCGCCCGCACCGAGCTCGGTGATCTCCGCCTCGACCGGAGTGCCGTGCCCGTGATCGGGCATCCACGGCTTGAAGCCGATCGTCGCCCCCTCCATCGCTGCCCCGTCGGGGTCGGTCACCATCACCGTCCACATGTTGTCGCCGCGGATCGGCTCGGCCGGATCGGCCTCGACGATCGACACGGTGTGCAGGTCCCCCGTCTGGCTCGTGCCCACCGTGAACGCCTCCGCGCGGTCTTCCTCGGCGCAGGTTCGCGGCTCGGAGGAATCATCCGACGTGCCATCGTCGCCATCGCACCCACCGAGGGCGAGCATCGTCACGAGCAGGGCCATTCCACGGGAGCGCATTCGATTGGCGAGCATCATGATTCTCCGGGCAGTTCGAGTATGGCCCATGCGACGTTACGCGACAGGTCGGAGAAAGGATCGCTGCGACCCATCGTCACGCCTGCTGGCGCCAGACCCGCGTGATGCCCGCCAGGACCGCCCGGCGTGCTATCGTGAGCGTCGATCTCCCATGAGGATCCGGTCGTCCATCGCGCTCGGCCTCGGCCTCGGGCTGGGGCTGTCTCTGAGTTGGGCGCCTTCGCTGGCCCAGGCCGCCAACGGACTGCGTCCGCGCACCCCCGCGAAGTTCGCCAGCGTGCCCTGCATGCAGACGATCGCCCCGGGTGACGTGCTGCACATCGACTACTCCGTCGACTACGACGACATCGAGCTCACGCCCGACGAGCTCCCCGACAGCCGCAAGCACCAGTGGTTTGCCTTCTCCAAGCAGCTCTACGACTTCGGGTTCCCGATCTGGATCAACCAGAGCGACTACGACCGTGCCGAGCAAAATGGCGACATCACCGTGATGTTCGGCCCCGAGGACATCCTCGACACGAGCGCCGTGTGGCCAGCGGGAACCTCGGTACGGATCACCCCCGATGATCCCCGCCTCCCCATCACCATGGAGCAGGCGGCCATGGGCATCGACTGGGACACCACCGGGGTCGGCCCAGGCACCTGGCTCGTCGCCGCCTACACCTGGGAGCCCGAGAACAACCTGTGGTCGCCGCGGTTCGGGGCCGTGCGCATCGAGGATCCCGCCGATCCCGAGGCCGGCGGCCCCACCGTGTTCCTTCCCTTCGACGACGGGCTGTTCGTGTTGCGGGGGGAGCCCCTCGCGCTCTCGGCCTGCGTCGAAGCTCCCGGCGGCTCCACCTTCACCGCGTCGTGGGCCACCGTCGACGGCGTCAACGAGCCGCAGTGGGTTCCCTTCATCGAGGACGAGCCCGTCGCGTCGGGAGACCTGTCCGTGGAATTCGTGCCACCGGCCGAGGCCGGGACCGCGGTCAAGGTTCGCATCGAGGTCACCGATCCGGCCGGGCGCAGCTACGTGGCCTTCACCCCCCGCACGATCGCGGTGAGCGGAGAGATCGCCGAGGACGACACCGGCGGAGGCGAGGACGTCGGCGGAGGTGAGGGCTGCGGAGGCTGCCGCACGGCGCCGTCGAGCCCTGGCCTGCTCGTGGGGCTGGGGCTGCTGGTGCTGGGCTCGTGCCGCCGCCGCCGCTGAGCGCCGCTCGAGCGTGGTCAGCCAACGGCCACGGCCCGTTTGCAGGCCGGGCCCGAGCCGAGTAGATCGCCGCCACGCCCATGAGCTTCTCGACCCTGCGCGACCGCCTGCCCGTGCTCGCTCCTGGCCCCGTGCCCTCGACCCCGTGGCCTCGCATCGGTCGCGGTGGTGCCTCGTTCTCCGACGATCTGGCGCTCCCCGAGGGCGGCCGGCTCGGCGTGCGGGTACGGATCTCCGACCGCGACGGCGGCGGCTACTGCATCGATCTGCGCGACAGCGACGAGCGCGATCCCTCGGGCCGCTTCGGCCTCGACGAGCCGCACCTGCGGACCGCCTGTGCGCTGGCCCTCGGTCATGCCCTGGGGGAGACGCCGAGCCAGGCATGGGCCGACCGTCTCGAGCTGCTCACCGACCCCGCCACCTGGATCGGCACCAGCCCCGACCGGGATCCCGCGGCTCTGGCCTTCGGCATCGCGCGCACCTTCGACGCCGTGCTCGGTGCGTTCGCCAACGCCTGGCCCGGCCGAGTGGGTGCAGGCTCGTGCAGCCTGGGGGTGCTCGTCGAGCTGGGCACTGGTCACGAGGTGCTGATCACCGACGTCCTGCCCGGCGGCGAGGGGGGTCGGCCCGATCGTCCCGGCCGCTCCGCATGGGGCGGGCCGGTGCTCGGCAGCACCCTCGACCAGACTCCGACGATCGAGGGCATCACCATCGAGACCAACTCCCGCGAGGGCTCCGGTGGCATGGGCAAGCACTCGGGGGGCGATGGCGTCGTCCGGCGCTACCGAATCCAGCATCCGCTTCGGGCGGAGCTCGCGTTCGACCGCGTCCGCAACCCGCCGCACGGCATCGACCGCGCGGGCCCTCCCGAGGGCACCTTGGTGCGGCTGCACCGCCCCGGCGCCGAGCGACCGCTCGCGGTCGTGCCGTGGGTCCCCCTCGAGCTACCCGAGGGCTCGACCCTCGAGATCCTCACCTGCGGCGGCGCGGGCTGGGGCTTCCCGGGCTACGGCGACATCGAGTGGGATCCGAGCGAGTGGTTCGGGAGCAAGAACGAAGACGGCTGATCACGCCGCCTGACGCCCCTCCACGGCCAGGCCCAGCGCGCGGCGAGCCGCGAAGTAGTCCTCGCTGATGCTGTAGAGCACCAGCTCGTCGAGCTCGTCGCGAGGGGACAGCATGGCACTCACGCCCAGCGGTGCCGCCTCGCACGAGATCATCGTGCTTGCGTCCCGGAGGTCGCCCGCGAGCAGCAAGCCCACGCGGCACGCCGTCAGCTCCGCGGCCGCAACCCACTGCTCGACGTCGATCGACCGCCCCCGAGCCACCATCTTCGTCAGCACCACGCACAGCTGGTCGCGAGCCCGGGGCTGCATGCGGCTGAAGACCTCGTGGGCGATCTGGTCGAGCGCCCTTCGATCGCCCTCCACGGGCAGACCCACCCGGTGCAGGCACGCCTTGAACACCTGCTTGACGGCCTGTACCGAGCGATCGAGCGCCACGAAGCAGAAGTGCGGCGGATAGAGGTCCATCAAGTACCGGCCCAGCGCGAACGCCACCTGTCGCTCCGTCTTGCACAGCAGCAGGTTCTGGAACACCACGACCGACGGGTACAGCCGACCGTCGCTCTTGACGTTCAACATGGCGAGATCGCCGGGTTCCTTCGCGCGCAAGTACAGCTCCGGCCTGTCCACGTCGAGCACGTCGGTGACGTACTCGGTCATCCGCGAGATCAACAGCTGGTCCCTGGTCACGTCGATGCGAGCCTTGCGGCTCAGGGAGGGCGGCAGCTCGGTCGCACGCCATACGGCCACCGCCGGAGCAATGAGGCCGAGCACCGCGGAGACATACGGGTCCTGATCGGGATGGCACACGTGCCGCCGCAGCACGTCCTCGGAAAGCCGGTACCGGGCCATCTCCATGCCAGGTGCATGGAACTGAGCCGCAAACGCCTCTTCCTGCGGCGTGGCCTGCTCGAGGAAGCACAGCGTGGCCGCCACCCCCTGCGCTTCGTCCAGCCGATCGTTGCGGCGGTAGAGATCGAACAGGGCGTGGTAGCTCTCGAAACGGAGATTGTCAGCGTCGATCAGGCTCTGGTGCTCGCGCACCGCAGCAATTACATCCCTTGGCGTCATCCCGGGCCGCTCAACCTCGCCGCGGTGCCCCCTATGTCCACGCGCCGTCCGAATTGCGAGAGGGAGCCGGTCCCCCGGCTCCCTCTGCTCGAACCCGCCCCAGAACGGCGTATCAGCCGGTCACGTTCAGGCCTACCGCGCGACGCGCGGTGAAGTAGTCCTCGCTGATGCTGTAGAGCACCAGCTCCTTGATCTTGTCGCGCGGCGACATCGTGGCCCCCACGCCCAGCGGCGCCTGCTCCTGCGAGATCATCATGCCGGCGATCCGCAGATCACCCGACAGCAACAGACCCACGCGGTACGAGGTCAGCTCCACCGCCGCCGCCCAGCGCTTGACGTCGGTCGACCCGCCGGCCTCGATGAACTTCTGCATGAGGCTGCGCAGCTGATCCTTCGCCGCTGGCTGCATCCGCCCGAAGATCTCGTTGGCGATCTGGGTCAGTGCCGCCACGTCGCCCTGCACCGGGAGGCCCACGCCGTGTAGGCAGGCCATGAACACCTGCTTGAGCGCCTGGGTCGAGCGATCGAGGGCCACGAAGCAGAAGTGCGGGAGGTACAGGTCCATCATGTACCGCCCCAGCGCGAACGCCAGGTGCGGCTCGGCCTTGCCCCGCAGCAGGTTCTGGAACACCACGATCGACGGGTGCAGCTGGTTGTCGCGCTTGACGTTCATCAGCGCCAGATCGCCCACGTCGTTCGGACGCAAGTACACATCGGGCTGGGCGACGTTGAGCACGTCCTTGACGTACTTGGTCATGCGCGAGAAGAGGGCCGGATCCACCGAGACGTCGATGCGCTCGTTGGAGTTGATGCTGGGCGGGAGCTCCGTGGCCCGCCATGCCGCCACCGCCGGGGCGATCAACCCCAGGATGCCGGTCAGGTACAGGTCCTGATCGGGGTGGAACACGTGCCGCCGCAGCGTGTCCTCGGAGAGCCGCTGACGGGCCATCTGGAAGTCGCCCCGCCGGTAGCGCTCGAAGTAGGCCTCCTCGTCGGGCGTGGCCTTCTTGAGGAAGTTCAGCACCGACGCCACGCAGAACGCCTTATCGACCTGCTGCGCCTTGAAGTAGATGTTGAACAGCGCGTGGTAGCTCTCGTAGCGGAACGGCTCGTTCGCGATCAGGATCTGGTGCTCGCGCACCGCTGCGTCGACGTATTCCTGCGGCTCATCGGTCAACAGGCGCTCGTAGAGCTCGGCCATCTTGATGTGCCGATCCACGTTGCCCGGCTCGAGCTTGGCCGCCACGTCGAACGCCGCCACCGCGGACTTGAAGTCGCGCAGACGCGTTCGGTAGATCTCCGCCAGGTTGTTCCACAGCGTGATCTTGAGCGCGTCGTTGCCCTCGGGCGGGAGCCGCTTGAGCATCTTGCGGTACGACCGCTCGAGCTTCTTCCAGTCCTTGTTCTTGGTGACCAGGACGTCGATCGCCTGGAACGCCTTGAGCATCCCCGGGTCGTCGTCGAGCACCATGTTGAAGCGATCGATCGACTCGTCTTGCGCGCCGAGCTCGTCGCGAAGCAGCACCGCCGCCGTGTAGTGGTAGCGGCTGCGGCGCTTGCCGTCCGACTCCACCTCGACGATGCGATCGATGGTGTGGATCGCATCCTCCCAGCGCTTGGTGCTGGTGTAGAGGTCGAGCAGGGTGTGCAGCAGCGGGTAGTCCTCGGGCCGCAGGTCCAGCGCCTGCCGGTAGGCCTCCGCCGCCTTGTCGCGGTTGGAGAGCTTCTCGACGTAGAGCTCGCCGATGTCCTTGTAGAGCGCGAACTTGGAATCACCCTCGTGGGTGATGTCCACCAGCGCCCGCTTGGCCTGGATCACGCCCTCCCAGTCGCCCGCCTGGGCCTGGAGGTTGATGATCGCCATGAGCGTCTGCTCGTGGTGCGGATCGACCTCGAGCGCCTTCTCGAGGTAGTTCAGGGCCTTGCGCGGCTCGTTCTGCTGGTTCTTGATCGTGCCCAGTCGGTAGTAGACGCGAACCGTGTCCTCGTCGGACTGCGTGTCGCGGTGCTGGACCAGGATCGTCTGGTACAGCTTGAACGCGCGCTCCCAGTCCTGCCGCTCGAACAGCAGGTCGGCCATGCCCGACAGCACCTCGTGGTTG
The DNA here is from genome assembly GCF_026337845.1 of Paraliomyxa miuraensis. Lineage (GTDB taxonomy): Bacteria > Myxococcota_A > Polyangia > Nannocystales > Nannocystaceae > Paraliomyxa > Paraliomyxa miuraensis. The sequence continues at coordinate 564,072 of NZ_JAOVZF010000161.1, forward strand.
GTCGAGTCGATGTCGTAGGCCCGCTTGTACTGCTTGAGCGCCTTGTCGGCGTTGCCCAGGGCGCGCGCCGCCTTGGCCGCGCGCAGGTACAGGTCACGCTGCTCGTCGGGCTCGAGCTGCAGCTGCTCCACCTTGCGGGAGAGCATGTCGAAGATGGGATCGGCGCCGCTGAAGTCCTGACGCTCGTACAAGATGCCCGCGAGCACCTTGCCGACCTTCGCGTGCTCCGGATCGAGGCTCAGCGTCTTGCTGAACAGCAACACCGCCTTGTTCTCGTCGTCGAGCTCCTCGTAGTTGATGAAGGCCGCCTCGGCCGCGAGGTTGGTCTTCTCGATGTTGTTGTGCGCGTAGTCGGAGGCCGCCTCGAGCACGCGCGAGGCCTTGAGCCAGTCCGAGCGCTCCTTGTAGATCTCGGCCAGCAGCACCATCGCGGGCACGTGGCCCGGGTTGATGTCGAGGGCCTGGGTCAGGCGCAGCTCCGCGTCCTCGGCCGCCCCGAGCTTCTGGTGCAGGATCCGCCCCATGCGGGTCAGCAGCTCGGTGCGCTGGTTCATGTCGCCGGTCAGCTCGGCCATCCGAGACACGGTCTCGATCGCCGAGGGCCAGTCCTCGATGCGCTCCTGCAGCTTGCTCAGGGTGTCGGCCGCGAAGTAGTTGTGCGGGTCGAGCTGCAGGATCTCCTGGTACGTGTCGATCGCCCGGTCGACGTCCTCGACCTTCTTCTCGTACACGTCACCCATCGCGGTCAGCAGGTGGACCTTCATCTGCACGTCGGGCGAGGCCTCGATGTGCGAGCGGTAGGTCTCGACCAGCTCCGTCCACTTCTCCAGGCCCATGTACAGCTCCTCGAGCTGCCGGTAGGTCTGGTCGCGGTTGGGATCGAGCATCACGATCTTCTCGAGCACCTCCGTGGCGCGCTCGCGATCGTCGGCCATGGTCACCAGGGCCTGCGCCATCTTCTCGTAGATGGAGATCTGCTGCTCCACGTCGGCCGTGGCGTCGAGCTGAGCCTCGAGCGTCTCGAGGTAGTCGGTGACCTGGTTGCCGCCGAGGTAGAGGCGCTCGAGCGCCGTCAGTGCGTCGAAGTCGGTCGGCTCCTGCGCCAGGATGTCCTTGTAGGTCTCGATCGCCGCGGCGTTGTCACCGAGGTTGGCCTCCTGCACGTAGCCGATGCGCTTCTTGAGGTTGATCGCCTCGTCGAGCTCCTCGCAGATCGCCGCTCGCCGCGACAACACCTGCACCTGGTCGAGCCACGCCGCCTGGACCTCGTGCAGTCGGATCAACGCGTCGAGCGCGATCACCGAGTCGGGATCGATCTCGAGCACGCGGCGATACGACTCGACCGAGCCGTCCACGTCGCCGAGCCGCACCTCGAGCACCTCGGCCAGATCGAGCAAGGTCTGGGCCTGATCGGCCGGCTCCTGCTCGAGTGGAACGATTCGACCCAGCACATCGGCCAGCTCGGGCCAGCTCTCGGCACGCCGATGGAAGCTGGCGAGCTCGCGTAGCGCCGACACGCTCTCGGGATTCAGCTCCAGCGCCTTCTCCAGCGACTGGATCCCATAGTCGGGACGCTCGAGGTGCTCGCCGTACCAGCGGCCGATCTTCACCCAGAGCTCACAGCGCTCCATCGGATCGTCGATGGTCTGCACCAGGCCGTTGTACTCGTTGAGCAGCTCGCTCCACTTGCCGGCCTCGGTCGCGATGCGCTCGAGCTCGCGCGAGGTCACGTCGTTGGCGTAGTCCACGTTGAACGCGGCCTGCAGGGTCGCGAACGCCATGTCCTGATCGCCCAGGCTCTGCTCGGAGACCCGCGCCGCCGCCTGCAGGCGCTCGACCTTGTCCTCGCGATCCTCGAGCGTCTCGGCCCAGGTGATGAGCAGCTCCACCAGCTCGGGCCACTGCTCGAGCTCGCGGAAGATCGCCTCGAGGGCCTCGTAGGCCGCGCGATGGGTCGGGTCGTTCTCCAGGATCTCCTGGTAGGCGCCCGCCGCCTGCATCTTGTCCTCGAGCCGCTCCTCCCAGATCGACGCGACCTGCATGAGGACGTCGATCTTGCTGTCGGTGTCCTCGAGCACCTTGACCTTGCTCTCCAGCACGGAGATGGCGTCGGTCCAGCGTCCCTCTTGCGAGTACAGCTCCTCGAGGGCGGCCAGTGCCTCCATGTCGCCGGGGTTGAGCTCCAGCACCTGGTGCCAGGCCTCGATGGCGCGCTCGGGGACCATCAGGTACTCGCCCTGGATGCGGCCGACCTTGGCGTACAGCTCGCGCTGCTCGTGGGCCGGCATCGCGTCGCCCCCCACCGCGAGCAGCTGCTCGAGGATGTCGATGAGCTCCACCCACGCCTGGTTGGTCTCGTAGATCCGGTGCAGGGCCTGCAGCGTGTCCACGTTGGCGCTGTCGAGCTCCATCGCGTTGAGCCACGCACCCAGGGCGTCGCGCTCGCGATCGAGTCGCTCGCCGTAGACGCGACCCAGGGTCTGGTAGGCGTCCACGCGGCCCGCTGGATCGTCGATCACGTAGACCTGCCGCTCGAGGATCTCGACCAGCTCGTCCCAGCGCTCGGCCTTCTCGTGCAGCGCGGCCAGCTCGCCCAGGGCCAGCGGATCCTCGCCCCGCAGGTCGAGCACGCGACCCCACATGTCGATCGCATCGCTCTCCCGGCTGAGCGTCTCCGACGCCAGCTTGGCCATGCGCTGGTAGCAACCAGCCATGTCCTCGTCGGTCTGCGCCACGTCGACCATCTTCTGGTACACGTCGAACAGCTCCTCCCAGCGGTACTGACCGAGGTAGAGCAGCTCGAGCCGCTCGAGCGCGGCGGTGTTGCGCGGGTCGTTGTCGAGCGCGCGGTTGTAGGCCGCGATCGCCTGCTCGGCGTTGCCGAGGTACTGCTCGTAGACCTGGGCCAGCCGCACCTCGAGCGCGACGATCTCCTCGCCGTCCATGGTGATGCGGATGCGCCGCTGCAAGATCTCGGCGAGATCCTGCGCCATGCCATGCGCGGAGTAGATGCGATCGAGGGCCGCGAGCGCCCCCCCGTGCTCGGGATCGATCTCCAGCACGTTGCGGAACGCCTCGATCGCTCGCCCGGCGTCGCCGACCTTCTCCTCGAGGATCCGGGCCGACCGTAGCAACACCGACTGGCGCACCTCGGGCGAGGGATGGTTCTCCTCGAGGATCTGCTCGCCGATGTCGACGATGTGGCTCCACGCCTGGGTGATCTCCGCGAGGCGCTCGAGTTCGAACGAGACCTGCTCGTTGAGCGGATCGTCGATGTACGCGCGCAGCCACCAGATGTGGGCCTCCTCGGCGTCGCCCAGGCGGCGCTCGCAGATCTCGGCCACGTTCTGGATGATGGACAGGCGCTCGACGGTGTCCTCGGTGTGCTCGAGCTTGACCGTGCCCAGCCGCACCAGCGAGTCCCAGCGCTCGGCCGAGTAGTAGATCGGCTCGAGGATCTCCGCGATCTCGGCCTGGTGCTCGCCCTCGGCGAGGATGAGCTCGAGCGACTCCTGGGTCTGCGAGTGGCTCGGATCGATGTTGAGGATCTCGCGATAGGCCTCGATGGCCGCCGCGGCGTCCCCGATGTTCATCTGCTGGATCTGGCCCATCCGGAAGTACAGGCCGATCACGTCGAGCTCGTCGGACGTGATCGTGATCTGCCGACGCAGGTTCTCCACCAGATCGGGCCAGCGCTCGAGGTGGGTGAAGATGCGATCGAGCGCTGCGATCGACTCCGTGTTCTCGGGGTCGATGTCGAGGACCGACAGGTAGCGCGCGACGGCCTGGTCCACGTTGCCAAGGCGCTGCTCGAGGATCACGGCCAGGCCCAGCAGCATCTGCACCTTGGTCAGCGGATCGAGGACCTTGTCGGCCTGCTCGGCCAGCAGCGCCGCGAACTTCTCCCAGTCCTGGGTGGTCTCGGCCACGCGGTGGAGCTGCTCCACCGTCTCCTCCGACTGCGGGTCGGTGTCGAGGGCGCGCGCGTAGGCGTCGAACGCCTTGTCGAACTCGCCGAGCTGTCGCTCGTAGAGCGCCGCCATCTGGTGGAGCCGCTCGATCTTCGCGAGCGGATCCTCGGTGTGGGTCACCATCACGTTGAAGATGTCGACCAGCAGCTCCCACTCGGCGAGCTGCTCGTAGAGCGGCGCGAGCACGTGCGCCGCGGCCATCGGCTCGTTGTCGCCGTGCACGATCCGATCGAGGGCCTCGATGGTGGGACCGTGGCTGTAGTCGTGGTTCAGCACCTCGCGGTAGGCCTCGATGGCCCGCACCATGTCGCCCAGCTTCTCCTCCCACAGGCCACCGATGCGGAAGCGGATCGAGGTCTGCTCCTGCGGGGTCTGGGCGGCATCGACGGCTCGCTCGAGGATCTGCAGCTGATCGAGCCAGCGCTCGGCCTGGCCGTAGAGCCGGTCGAGCGCCGAGATCGCCTCGTAGTCGGCCGGATCGAGGTCGAGGATCTGCTGGTAGGTGTCGATCGCCCGATCGATGTCCTGCAGCTCGGTGTCGTAGACCTGACCGAGCACGAACAGCGCGTTGCGTCGCTCGTCGGGATCCGTGGCCAGCTCGCTCTGGCGCTGATAGACGTCCTTGAGCTTCTCCCAGTTCTCGAGCTGGATGTAGAGCTTGACCAGCTCCTCGAGCGCCGTGTGATCGGCGTCGTCGATGGTGAGCACCTGCTGGTACAGGTCGATGGCGCCCTGCGGGTCCTCCATCACGCTCTCGCGGATGCTCGCGGCGTAGAGCAGCAGCCGCTTCTGGTCCTCGGGGTCCTCGACCATCTCCGACTTGCGGACCACGGCCGCCACCAGGGCCTCGAAGTTGTTGGTGCGACGGTGCACCTCGATGAGCGCATCGATCGCGTCGAAGTTGGCCGGATCGATGTCGAGGATCTTCTCGTAGCTGCCGGCCGCCTTGGCGGTGTCATCGAGCGCCGCCTCGTAGGTCTGCGCGACCTTGGTGAGGATGTGGACCCGAAGCTGGTCGTCGACCACGTCGTCCACCACGCTCTCGTAGAGCGCCACCATCTCGGCGTAGGCGCCCATCTGCGAGGTCAGGCGATCGAGGCGACCCTGGGTCTCCTCGTTGGCCGCGCTCTCCTTGAGCGCACGCCCGTAGGCATCGAACGCCTTCTCGAGCTCCTCGCCCACGATCTCGTGCAGCTCGCCGATCTGGTGCAGCAGCCCGATCTTCTCGCTGGGATCGAGCGAGTGCTTGACCATGATCTCGTAGGCCACCACCAGGCTGGCCCAGTCGTTGGCCGCCCGGTAGTTGGGCTCGAGGATCTTGGCCACCGACAGCTGGTGCTCGTGATCCTCGAGCAGGCTCTCGAGGGCCTCGAGCGCGGCGTCGTTGGTTGGATCGAGCTCGAGCACCTCGCGGTAGGTCTCGACCGCGAGGCCGGGCTGAGTGAGCCTGGTCAGGCGCACGTGGCCCAGTCGCAGCGAGAGCTCGACCTGCTGGGCCGAGTCGTCCGCCAGGGTCAGCTGACGCGAGAGGTTCTCGGCCAGCTCGCTCCACGCCTCGCCCTGCTGATACAGGCGGTCCAGGGCGGTGATCGCCGCCAGGTTGGCGTCATCATCGGCCAGGATCTCGTTGTAGGTCGCGATCGCGTCCTGCGGCTGACCGAGCAGCTCCTCTTGCAGCCGCGCGATCTGGAAGCGCAGCTGCTCGCGCGGCTCCGGATCCACGTAGAGATCGACCTTGGAGCGATAGACCTCGAGCAGCTTGGCCCAGTTCTCCTCGCGGGTGTAGAGCGCCTCGAGGGCATCGAGGGCGTCGGTGTTGGCGGGATCGATGTCGATCGCCCGCTCGTAGCACGCGATGGCCTTGGCGGTGTTGCCCAGCTGCCCGTCGTAGAGCACCGCGAGCTTGTGCAGCAGCGCCAGCATCAGCTCGCTGGGGAGATCCTTGCCCACCGCCTCTTCGAACAGGTCGGCGAAGTCCTGCCAGCGCTCCTCGATGCTGGCGATGTTCTCCAGCTCTTGCTGGGCGATCTCGCTCTGCGGATCGTCGCGGAACGCCCGCGCGTAGGTGTTGAACGCGCCCTCGCTGTCGGCGAGGTTGCGGGCCTGGATCGAGCCCATGCGCAGCAGCAGCACGCCGCGCAGCATCACCTCTTGCTCGGCATCGGCCTGGATGCCCAGGCAGCGCACCAGGTCGGCCCACGCCTCGAGCTGCTCGTACACGGGCAGCAGGATCGTGGCCACGTCGACCTTGAGATCCTCGTCCTCGAGCCAGGTCTCGAGCCGCCGCCGCGCCTCGTCGTGGTCGGGGAACAGCTCGAGCACCTGCCGATAGAGATCGACGGCGTCACGGGCGCTCTCGAGCTTCTCCTGCTGGATGATGCCCAGGCGCAGCAGCAGCTCGCTGCGTCCCTCGAAGTCGTCCTCCTCGCGCACGTCGAGCTCGCGCCGCAGGATGTCGGCCAGCTCGGTCCAGCGCTCGAGGCCCAGGAACATGCGATCGAGGGCCGCGAGCACCGCGGGATCCTCCACGCCGGTGGCGAGCACCGCCTGGTAGGCCTCGATCGCCTCGTCGGACTTGCCGAGCTGCTCGTAGATGTTGCCGATGCGAGTCTGGATCGCCCGCTGCTCGTCCTCGTCGGCCGCCAGCGTCAGCTTCGTGGCCAGTACCGACAGCAGGTCCTCCTCGCGACCCAGCGCCAGATACAGGCGCTCGAGCGACTCGAGCGCGGTGGCTTGCTCCGGATCGATCTCCAGGATCGCCTGGTTGGCCGCGAGCGCGGCATCGAGGTCGACGAGCTGACGCTCGTGCACCTCGGCCACCTTGAGCCGCAGGGGCAGCGAGGCGGGATCGGTGCCGTACTTTTCGATTGCGCCCTCGAGCGCCTTGGCCAGCTCGCCCCAGCTGCTCAGCGCCTCGGCCAGTCGCTCGAGGTGCTCGCGCACGTCGTCGGCGGTGTGGTCCTCGTCGAATGCCGTGCGGTAGTACTCGAACGCCTTGGTCTGATCGTTGGCGATGCGCTCGCTGAGGTCGGCCAGCCGACGCAGGAGCACCTGGCGATCGACGGGATCCTCGGTGTGGGCCAGCTTGATCTCGAGCGGCGGCGAGATGTGCCGCTCGTCGCCGGCCTCCTCGTAGAGCTCGATCAACCGCTCGGCCACCTGGAGGTTGCCCGGGTCGTCGGACAGCGCCTTCTCGAGGGCTCGGACCGCGCGGTCGGGCTTCTCCAGCTTGCTGCGGTAGAGCGCCGCGACCTTGAGCTGCAAGGTGGTGCGCTGCTCGATCTCGGTGGCCCCGTCGACCTCCTTCTCGAGCACGCGGATGAACTCGGCCCACTTGTCCTGCTTGGCGTAGAACGTCTCGAGGCTGTCCATGTCGCCTTCGGCGAGGTACAGCTTCTTGAGCGCGTCCTGGGCCCGGCGGTTCTCCGGATCGAGCTCGTGCAGGGACTCCCACGTGCGGATGGCCGCCTTGTTGTCCTCGATCTTGTCCGAGTAGAGCAGACCGAGCTTGACCAGGTACTTGCCGCGCTCGTCCGCGTTGTCGGTGACCTCGACCAGGCGCTCGAGGGTCGCAGCCAGCTCGGGCCACGCCTTCTCGCGCTCCTGCATGCTCTCGAGGTGACCGAGCGCCTCGACGTTGTCGGGATCGAGCTCGATCACCTGCGACCACAGCTCGATCGCGACGGACGGCTTCTTGATCTTGGCCCCGGCCGTGCGCGCCACCTCGAGCAGCTGCGCCTTGCGCTCCGCGGGATCCTCGATGAGCGCCAGCTCCTTTTGCTGGACGAACAGCATCTTCTCCCAGTCGCGACGGCGCTGGTACAGATCCTTGAGCTTGGTGATGGCCTCGACGTTGAGGTCGTCGTCCTCGAGCACCTGCTCGAAGCTCTTGATGGCCTCGGCCTGGTTGTTGAACTTCTCGAGGAAGAGGTTGCCCGCCTGGAGATTGAGCTCCTTGCGCTGCTCGGGATCCTCGGTGAGCTCGGCGCGACGCCGGATCCGACCGATGAGGTCGGGCCAGCGCTTCATGGCCTCGAACTGCTCTTGCTGGGCCTCCACCACCTTGAGCAGGCGCGAGGCCTCGACCACGCCCTCGATGGCCTTCTCGAGCGCGGCGAGGGTGGTGACCACCAGGCCCGGCTGACGCAGCTGATCGCGGTAGAGCGCGACGAGCTCCCAGTGCACCGCCTCCTTGGTGTCGATGTCGCTGTCGTCGGTGGTCTTGAGCTGATCCTTGAGCAGATCGACGACGTTGCTCCACTTGTTGGCGTTGGCGTAGAGCTCCTTGAGGCGGTTGCGAGGCAGCGCCTTGGTCGGCATCTTGTTGACCGCGTCGCGCCACGCGTCGAGGGCTCGCTTGCCGCCCTTCTTCTCGGCCTGCTGCGCGGCCTTGATGAGTTCCATCTCCTCGGCGGTGAAGGTCTCCTCGCCCAGCTCGCCACCTTCGGCGGCGGACTCGGGCTCCGACTCGGCTTCCGGTTCGGGCTCGGGCTCGGGCTCGGGCTCGGCCTCTGCCACCGGTTCGGGTTCGGGCTCCGGCTCGGGCTCGGGCTCCGGTGCGGCCTCTGCCACCGGCTCGGGCTCGGGCTCAGGCTCAGGCTCGGGTTCAGGCTCCGGCGCGGCCTCTACCACGGGCTCGGGCTCAGGCTCCGGTTCAGGCTCCGGCTCGGGCTCGGGCTCCGGCGCGGCCTCTACCACGGGCTCCGGCTCCGGCTCCGGCTCGGGCTCCGGCACGGGCACTGCGCCCGCTTCGGCGGCCGCGTCGACGTCGACTCCCATGTCCTCGGTCTCGAGCGGACCGACCTCGTCGAGGAACGATCGGATGATGGGATGCTGCGGAGCGGACTCCACCGCCTGCACGAAGAACGAGCGCGCGGTGTCCAGATCACCGAACTTGCGCCACGCCAGACGACCGGCGAGCAGGCCCACGAGCGCCGCGTCGGTCGTGTCCTCGATGACCATCATCCCGCGCTGAGCCAGCGGCACCAGCGTGTCGGCGTTGCCCGCCGAGTCGGCTTGCTCGACGAGCTTGAGATAGGCGGCAACGTGCCACGAGACCTCGCCGTCCTCGCCCGCGAAGTTGCCTTGCGAGTACGCGATGTCGAGCGCCTGATGGAAGAAGTAGGCCGCCATCTCGGGGTTGTTGAGGCGCACCTGCCAGACATTGGCGAAGTTGCGCAGCAAGCGAACCTTCTCCGAGAGGTCCTCGGTGAGCTGCGCACGGCGGTCTTGAAGCTTCTGCACGTGCTGCAGGTGACCACCGTCGGCCAGCAGGACCTCGGCGATGTACCCGGCCTCGTCGTTGCTGGGATTGGCGTCGAGCGCCTTGAACAACAGCGGCAACAGACGCTCGTCGGCGGGCGCCTCCTGCTGCAGGATGCGAGCGGCACGAAGGTACAGCGCCGACAGCTCGGCGCCCTTGCTCGCCACGTTGGCCGCGAGGGGATCGTCCTCGCCGGTGCGATCGCACAGCTGATCGTAGATCGCCTCGAGCGCCGCTTCCCACGCGGCGCGGTCGTACTGCGTCTCCTGGAACCGCGTGAAGTACTCGGGCGAGGCGCCCGCCGCGACGCCGAGCTTCTGCTTGGCCTCGTCGACGTTGCCCATGTTGAGCATCGCGCGACCGATGTCGTAGTTCAGCACCGGCAGCAGCTCGGGGTCTTGATTGAGCCGCAGCTCGAGACCCATGAGCTTGGTGACCATCTGGAGATTCGCCATCTCCTGATAGATCTGTCGGGCGTGGCGCAGCGCAGCGAGGTTGCGCTGATCGAGCTTGAACGCACGCTGGTAGGAATCCATCGCGCGCGCCTTGTCGAGGAAGAAGCTCTCGCACGCACGGGCCAGCTCGAAGAACGCCTTGGACTGCTCGGCCTTGTCGTCCGTTGCCTCGGCCTCCGCCAAGAACTCCTCGACGACGGCGTTCCAGTCCTCGACCTCCCGAAGGCGTTGTTTGATGCGCTGGGTCAGTTCCATCTGGGGCTTCTATCCTTCGAGACTTACAGAGGAATTCCGTCGCTCGAGCCAGGCCCGATATACCACGTGCAAAACCGCGGCTTCAACGACGTCGGGCGGGTGAACCGTGATGGGCATGGGATGGCCGGCGTGGCGGGCCGCCGCCGAGACCGGCAAGATGCGAGGCTCCAGCGGTCCTGGCCAGGGCACGGGCTGGACGGCCGAGCAGGCGATACGGATGGCCTGAGCGGCACCGCGACCTGGGCGCGGCAGCGGAACACCAGGTGCCGCAACGGTACGCCCAAAGGGACACGGCCTCCAAACCTCGGAGACGACCGCGTCGACTGGGACCACGGCACGGTCACGCGAGGAGGACGAGCGTCGGGGCCACCGGCGGAGGAGCAGCCGGCGTGCCCCCGCCCGTGGCCAACGGCTTGGAGGATTCGGTCAGATGACGTCCTGCATCCGGGCGACGGTATTGTTGGCGTCCTTCTTGAGGTGCTCGGGCACCTCCTGCCCGGCCCGCTGCAGGAACGCCTGCAGATGCTCGAGCGCCTCGGCTCGCATGCGGAGCTCGGCGTAGGACTTGCCCAGACCGTAGAGCACGTCGACCCGATCGGGATCGATGGCCTTGGCCTTCTTGAACGCGTCGACCGCCTCTTCATGCCGGTTGAGCTTGCTGTAGGCGCGGCCCAAGCCGTTCCACATCGACGCGTTCTTGTCGTTGACCTGGACGCCGGCATCGAGCACCGCCAGGCCCACGTTCGCGTGGCCGTAGTCGATGTACATGTTGCCGAGATCGACGAAGGAGTCGACGAAGCGAGCGTTGACCTCGATGGCCTTGCGGAACGCCTCGTCGGCCTGTATGGGCTGGTCGAGGCGATCGTAGAGCTTGCCGACGTGGTAGTAGGCCCGATAGTGGCTCGGATCGAGCTTGATGGCCTCTTGGAAGGCCGCAATGGCCTCCTTGTACTTTGCCTCTCGATCGGCCTGTGACACGCCAGCGGCCTCGGCCTGCGCGATGATCACCCGGCCGAGCTGGTACTGATAATCGGCCTTGGGCGCCTCGCTCATGTTGGCGATGGCGTCTTGGAAGGCCTTCTGCGCATCCACGAGCTTGCCTTGCTTGCGGTAGATCTGGCCGAGGTGGAAGTGCGCCTTGTCGTAGGTGGGATCGAACTCGATCGCCTCCTTGAGCGCCTTCTCGGCTTGCGAGGTGTTGTTCTTGGCCTCGTTGCGGATGCCCTCGTTCATCCGGTTGATGGCCTGGGCTCGGTTGCGGCTGGTGAGCTTGCAGCCGGGCGTGCTGGCCACGAGCATGGGCAGGGCAATCGCGAGGGCGAGGGAAACACGGCGCATCAGGTCTCTCTTGCTGGGGGGCGCGAAGCTGTCGGAGTTTATCCAGGCGGCCATCTGGTGACAAGCCGATCACCCGCGCAGCGGTCAGGTCGAGCGCCATTGGGGAAGGAGCGCCTCGCAGGCCGCGCGCAAGCTCCCCTGGGCAGAGCCCTCGAGAGGGCCTCGCAGGGGACACGGGGCGGAATGCGGGCGATGGAGCAGCCGATTCGGCCCACGAAACGACGAAGGGCCCGCCGCACTGGCGAGCCCTCCTGTCTGGTGACCCGTGCTCGGGGCCGAGCCCCGGCCGGCCTCAGCCGGGCTCGAGCACGAACGGGTACGTCACCACCGCGTTGCCGCCACCGGGCGGCTTGGGGAACTTCCAGCGCTTGACCGCCTTGGCCACGCAGTTGGAGACGTTGCTGTCCTTGATCGAGCTGTCGGCCACCACCGCCACCGGCACCGAGCCGGTGGGTCCGATGGTGAACTGGATCGCCACGCGGCCCTTGAGGTTGGGATCGCGGGCCAGGCCCTGGTTGTAGCAGTAGCGGACCTCGTTGATGTGTGCACGAACGACGCGACGGATGATGTCCTTGTCGAGCGCGCCCTTGACCGTGGCCTTGGCCTGGCGCACGCGAGGCACTCGCTTGCCGCGGCCGCCGAAGCCGGCGCCCGAGCCACGGCCGTAGCCCGAGCCCGTACCGCCACCGCCACCCTTGCCGATGAGGCCGGTGTTGCCGAGGCCGATGGTGCCCTCACCGGTACCACCACCACCGCGACCGGTGCCCACCAGACCGAGGCCACCGACGCCGAACGCCTCGCCGACCTCGGTGCCGGTCAGACCGCCCCACACGTCCTCGTCGTCATTGCCCACCGCAAACGCGGCG
>NZ_JAOVZF010000027.1 GCF_026337845.1 Paraliomyxa miuraensis
CACCACCGAGTACGACGGCCTCGATCGGGTGACCGACGTCGAGCACCCCGACGGCGACCACGAGTACTTCGCCTACGGACTGCTGGCGAAGGGATTGCAGATCGCCCACACGGACGAGAGCGACGCGACCTCGCTGTTGCAGACGGATGCCGCCTCGAGAGTGGCGGTGAGCATCGATCCCCATGGGACGAGCACCTGCTTCGAGTACGGCGCCTTCGGTGTGCTCGGCGAGGTCCGTCGGGATTGC
>NZ_JAOVZF010000066.1 GCF_026337845.1 Paraliomyxa miuraensis
GACGTGGGCAGCTACGTCTACGAGGACGGGCGGCTCTTCGCCTACGGCATCGGCGTGCCCGTGCTGATGGGCTACGACGCCCGCGGCAACGTCGTCGACCACGGCGGCCGCACGCTCACGTACACGCCGTTCGACAAGGTGCGGCAGATCGTCGATGGGGCCGAAACGCTCGACTTTCGCTACGACGCGCAGGGCAATCGTTTCTCGCGGCACTCGGCGCTCGAGGACGAGCTCACGGTAGTGGTGCAGGGTCTCTACGAGCGCCGCGAGGTCGCGGGTGCGCTACGGCTGACGTACCGCGTACCCGCAGCCGGGCGCACCGTGGCGCAGATCGTGCGAACGCCAGGGCTCGGGGGATTCACGAAACTCGGGGCGCCGGCGGGACTCGGCGTATGGAACGATGCGATCGAATTCCTGCACGACGACCACCTCGGCTCGACCGACGTGGTCACCGACGACACCGGCGCGGTGATCCGC
>NZ_JAOVZF010000072.1 GCF_026337845.1 Paraliomyxa miuraensis
ACCTACCACGTCAACACCGTGCCGCCCGGCAAGGTGATCGCGGCCAAGTCCGAGGCCGACAAGCCGTTTTGGATCTACAACGCCGCCTCGTTCGCGGTGATCGGCACCCTCCTGGTCATGGTCAACCTCATCCCCGAGGAAGAGCTGTCCATGAACATGGACGACCTGATGGCCGAGAACCGCTTCGTCGGCTACATGAACCAGCCCGACGAGACGCCCGAGGAAGAGCCGCCGCCCGAGCAGGAGAACAGCGACGACGAGGCCGGCGGTCAGGGCCAGCGGCACAAGGGCGAGGAGGGCAAGATGGGCAAGCCCACCTCCAAGCAGAAGTCGGGTCTCTACGCCATGAAGGGTCCCAAGGACGCGGTGCCGCAGATGGCCCGCAACTTCGACCCGGAGATGATGGCGCGCAACGCCGGTATCTTGGGCATGATGGCCCAGGAGAGCGGCCACTTCCTCGCCTCACCGTACGGCGCCGCGTTTGCGGTGGGCAATGACGACGAGGACGTGTGGGGCGGTCTGACCGGCACCGAGGTCGGCGAGGCGTTCGGCGTCGG
>NZ_JAOVZF010000049.1 GCF_026337845.1 Paraliomyxa miuraensis
CGGTCGTGTTCGGGCCGATCGTGGTCAGGCCGGCTTCACCTTGATGGAGGTGCTGGTGGCACTGGCCGTGTTCGCGATCTCGGTGGTGGGGCTGGTGGCGCTGGAGTCCCGCAGCATCGAGTCGCAGCGGGCCTCGCGAGAGCTTCGCGAGGGCGAGCGGATCGCCCAGGAGACGATGGCGGACCTCTACGGGAAGGGCTTCTTGCAGCTGCTGTCGCAGGACTTCGCGGGCAACGCCAACCCATCGTTTCCCTACGACGACCAGCTGGTGGCGGCCAACGAGCGACAGCGCAGCATGAGCCGCCCGCCCGCCGACATTCCCGACGACGAGGCGGTGGTCGGCGAGGTGCGCGGGAGCTTCTTGGTGTT
>NZ_JAOVZF010000152.1 GCF_026337845.1 Paraliomyxa miuraensis
GGGAGCAGCTGCTGCACCTGCGCGACATGATTGGCGTCGGCGTTGCTGAGCATCGCCGAGCTGCGGATCGTCATCGTCGTGTCCGCCGCTCCGATCGGCGCCGCGAGCTGGAACACGCCGTACGACCCTGTGTACGTGTCGTCGCCGAGGATCACGTCGAAGCTGTCGGCCACGCTCTGTGGCGATGCCGAGCTCGCCACGTCGCCCGGTAGGTCGCCGCCGATGCTGCTGTTCCAGTGCGCCTGCAGCCCGTCGCGCAAGACCCAGTAGGCCTCGCCGGTCACCGCGTCCCGGACCGCCAGGGTTGGGTCCGCCACCGCCCCGGGATTGATCAGCAGCCCGGCGCTCGAGTCCCACACCCGTAGCTCGCTGCAGATCCTCGCGTGGCCCAGGCCCGCGCTGCGCACGTCCTGGGCCATCGTCCACATCGCGCCCTCGAGCGCCTGCTGCACCCGAACGTTGCGCTCGTGCAGCCCCGCCGTCGACTGCTGGATCGCCGAGAACGCATAGACCCCCAGCACCACGATGGCCGACACGACCATCGCCACCATCAGCTCGATGAGGGTGAACCCCGCCTGCGCTCGACGACGACTCATGGCCCGGTCCCTCCATCGTCGCTCGCCACCAGCACCACGTCGTTGACCCGCACCGTTCGCAGCCGCACGTTGCCCACGTAGGGGCGAAACTCCGGATCCTGCGGGTCGGTCATCGCCGGCACCAGGTCGGTGACCTGCAAGCCCTCGGGGGGCGGATACCCGGGGTTGGTGTGATCGATCCACAGCACCACCACCTCGAGCTCCAGCGCGTTGACCTGCCCGATCTCGTTGTCGGGATCGAGCGGATCGACGCTGGGAGGGTTGCCCGGCACGGCGCCCGGCGTGGTGACCCAGTCCACCCGGCGAAACACCAAGAAGCTCCCGCGCACCTCGCCGACCACCGCCTCGTCGTCGGGAATGTCGGCGGGCGGGCGGCTCATGCTGCGCTGTCGCTCGTTGGCCGCCACCAGCTGGTCGTCGTAGGGAAACGATGGGTTGGCGTTGCCCGCGAAGTCCTGCGACAGCAGCTGCAAGAAGCCCTTCCCGTAGAGGTCCGCCATCGTCTCCTGGGCGATCCGCTCGCCCTCGCGAAGCTCTCGCGAGGCCCGCTGCGACTCGATGCTGCGGGACTCCAGCGCCACCAGCCCCACCACCGAGATCGCGAACACGGCCAGTGCCACCAGCACCTCCATCAAGGTGAAGCCGGCCTGACCACGATCGGCCCGAACACGACCGGCCCGACCGCGCGCTCGCATCGCTCGTCGTGCCATGCCGCTCATGATCCCACCTCGTCGAACGTTCGGATGAGTCCCCCGGGGAACACCTGCACCAGCGCATACGACAGCTCGCCCGCCACCGTGCGGTCGCCGATCCACAGCGTCACCCCGGCGTTGGGCACCACGCTGAAGGCATTGTTGGGGTCGCTGAAGGTCCCGTCCGGCTCGAACCGCAGCGTCTGCACCCCGGGCAGGCAGTCGTCGGGCGGCAGCACGTTCTGCGCCTGCGCGGGCGTCTGCACCCCCGTGCCCAGCCCGAAGATGCAGACCTTGGCATCGTCGAGCAGCAGCGCATCGCGCTGGACGGTCATCGCCACGCGCTCGAACAGCTCCCAGGTCTCGGTCACGGGGTTCCATGCCGTCAGCGTCATCGAGGTCGCATCCACGTCGACCCGCACCGGCGTCTGCTCGTCGATCGCATGGTTGCGGGCCTGGGTGATCGCACCGTGCACCGCCGACACGAAGCGTTTGCGCTGCCCCTCCTCCTCGTTGCGACGAAAGCCCGCGAACGCGGCCACTGCCACCAGCACCAGCACCGAGAGCGTCACCATCAGCTCGATGAGCGTGAACCCGCGCTCGAGGGCCCGGGGCTCGGGGCTCACCGTGCAACGGCTGCGCATGCCCGCAATCCCTTGCGTAGGGGAACGCCGAGCGTGGCCGCGCGAGGCCGACCATTCGAACGCGAAAGCATGGAACATCATTGCTGACCGAGACCTCCGACCCATGCGAGCGATCGCGCCCGGGACTGCCCCGGGCCGTCCCCGCGATGCAAGTGCAACGGTCGTGCCGTCGCCGCGACGCGCGTCGGCGACCCGCCACCGGGATCGCGCATCGGAGCGGAGCGAGGAATCCCGGTCGTGGCCGAGGCGCTACTGCGCCTTGAAGCAATCGGGGTGGGTCATGGCGGCGCCGTCCATCGCAGCCTTGCAGCTGGTGGCGATGCCGGCCTTGCCGTCGGGGTTGGCCTCGACGGAGTCCTTCCAGCCCTTGGCCACCGTCTCGAAGCCGGTCTTGGCCGCGGCCGCGGCCGTCGCATCCATGCCCTCGATGCACTTGCTCATCTTGGCGATGTACTCGTCGCACTCGGGCACGCCGATCGACTCGACCACCGCGGCACCGCCGTCGGCGGCCGCACCATCGGCGGCTGCACCATCGGCGGCTGCACCACCATCGGCCTTGGCGTCCGCCGCGACGTCGTCGGCCTTCTTCTCGTCGGCCTTCTTCTCGTCGGCCTTGACCTCGGCCTTCTTCTCGTCGGCCTTCTCTTCACCGGCCTTTTCGTCGCACGCCGGAGCCACCAGCAGGCAGAGGGCCGACAAGGCGCCGAGGACGAGCTTGGAGGTGTCGTTCATCGCGTTTCGTACTCCCGAGGGGGGCCGTCGAGCCGAAGACTCTACGCCAGGTCGTGCGGGGGCTCAAACCGCCGTGGTGCCTGAGCGCCTGTCTAGTGCCCGTGAACGTCATTGTGCCCGAGATTGCGCCACCCGTACGCCGATGCCCGCTTTCCTGCTAGGGATCGGGTCCATGAGCAAGCACGAGACCGTCGCCGATGTGTTCCTGCACCGCGTGAGCGAGTCCGCCAGCGAGGTGGCGTTCCAGTTCCCCAAGGGGAGCGGCTGGGACACGCTCACCTGGAAGCAGACCGGGGACCGAGTGCGTCGGATCTCGATGGGGCTGCAGGCGCTGGGCCTTCGACCCGAGGAGCGCTGCGCGATCCTCAGCACCACGCGCATCGAGTGGATCCTGGCCGATCTGGGGATCCTCTGCGCCGCCGGAGCCACGACCACGGTGTACCCGTCGAACACGCCGGCCGAGTGCCACTTCATCCTCGACGACAGCCAGACCCGGTTCGTGTTCGCCGAGGATGCCGAGCAGGTGGCCAAGCTCGTGGAGATCCGCGATCGGCTGCCGAAGCTCGAGAAGGTGATCGCGTTCGAGTCCGCCGCCAAGCCCAAGGGGGCCGCAGCGGACTGGGTGATCTCGCTCGAAGACCTCGAGGCGCTCGGCCGTGGCCACGACGAGGCCAACCCCGAGCAGTACGAGGCGACGATCGAGGCCATCGAGCCCACGCACCTGGCCACGCTCATCTACACGTCGGGCACCACCGGGCAGCCCAAGGGGGTCGAGCTGCTGCACGAATGCTGGGTGTTCACCGGCGACGGCGTCGCCGAGATCGGCATGCTGACCAAGGACGACCACCAGTACCTGTGGCTGCCGCTGAGCCACTCGTTCGGCAAGGTGCTCGAGTCGACCCAGCTGCGGATCGGCTTTCGCACCACCATCGACGGGCGGATCCCCAAGCTGGTCGAGAACCTCGCGGTCGTGCAGCCCACGTTCATGGCCGCGGCGCCGCGGATCTTCGAGAAGGTCTACAACAAGGTGGTCACGGGCGCGCAGGCGAGCCCCGTGAAGTGGAAGATCTTCCGCTGGGCCCTGGGGGTGGGACGCCGGGCCTCCGCGCTGCGGCAGAAGCGGCAGGAGCCCGCGGGGCTGCTGGCCCTGCAGCTGCGGCTCGCCGACAAGCTGGTGTTCTCGAAGCTGCGGGCGCGCTTCGGCGGCAAGATCCGGTTCTTCATCTCGGGCAGCGCCCCGCTGTCGCGCGAGATGGCCGAGTTCTTCCATGCGGCCGGGATCATCATCTACGAGGGCTATGGGCTCACCGAGTCGAGCGCGGCCTCGTTCGTCAACCGGCCCGACTCGTTCGAGTTCGGCTCGGTGGGACGCCCCGTGTCGGGGGTGAAGGTGAAGATCGATCCCGACAACGGCGAGGTCCTGCTGGGCGGCCGCGGGATCATGCGCGGCTACCACAACAAGCCCGAGGCCACCGCGGATGCCCTCGACGGCGAGGGCTGGCTGCACACCGGCGACGTGGGGGAGATGACCGCGGCCGGCAACCTCAAGATCACCGATCGCATCAAGGACCTCATCAAGACGTCGGGTGGCAAGTACGTGGCGCCGCAGAACCTGGAGGGGCGGCTCAAGGCGCAGTGCCCCTACATCAGCCAGGTGATCGTGCACGGCAACAACCGCAACTTCTGCACCGCGCTCATCACCCTCGACGAGGAGTCGATCGGGGCCTGGAAGGCCGAGCAGGGCCTGGGCGACGTGCCCTACGCCAAGCTCGGCGAGCAGGCGGCGGTGCACCAGATGCTGCAGGAGGCCGTCGACCGCCTCAACGCCGAGCTGGCCTCGTACGAGACCATCAAGAAGTTCGCGGTGCTGCCCAAGGACCTGACGGTCGAGGGGGGCGAGCTGACCGCGAGCCTCAAGGTCAAGCGCAAGGTGGTCGAGAAGGAGTACGCCGAGGTGCTCGACGGCTTCTACGAGGGCTCGATCCAGAAGGTCTGACTCGCCGCGGCAACGGTGCTCGCCGACGGGCCCGGGGTCAGCGGCGGTCGTTCTTGGCCCGACGCTCCCGGAGCTCGAGCCCGAGCGAGATTGGTCGCCTCGGCCGAGGTAATGCTGCTTGCATGATCCCCGAGAGGTGAACCATTCGTGCGTTTCGGCGGCGATGGTTTGCCTGGCTCGGACGCGCCGGCCAGGTTCGATCGCCGTGCAGCCGCGCAGGGCTTTCTGTTATCGTGACGTCATGGCCGACGCCATTACGGGATCGTCGGGAAGCCGGGCGTACGACAACCCTGCCACCGTGATCATGCGTCCCGGTCGGGAGGATGCGTCCGTATCCTTCGAGCGCTCGTTCATCGCCAGCTACGAGCGGCTGCGCCGGGAGTGTGAGTGTTTCCCTCATCCTGGCGTGGTGATCGTGGCCGTCGACGCCCACGGCGGCGGCTTCCGTGGCAGCCTGAGCGTGGCTGCAGATCCCACGGCATCGCGCTCGGTGATCGTGGGCCGCCACTCCCAGGCCGATCTCTTCCTCGATGCCGATCCGGCGCTGTCGCTGCGTCACCTCGCGGTGGTGGTGGGCCCGGCTCGTCGCGGCGAGGAGGTGTGCCTGCGCCTCATCGATCTGCGCACGTCCACCGGCTTCGAAGACGAGCACGGGCAGCGCTACGAGTCGCTCACCAGCACCGGCTCGCTGTTCGTGCGTTGCGCCAACTACGTGCTGTTCTTCCTGGTCACCGGGACCGCGAGCCGATGGCCCGACGATCCGCGGCAGGGGTGGCGTCGGTTCCCCGATCGGGTCTACGTGGAGGCCGAGCCGAGCAATTCGTCGGGCCCGCTGCCGCTGGGTCCCGACGTCACGGTCGCGGTGCACCCCAGGGGCACGTCGCTGACCATCGACAGCACGATCGTACGCCGGTTGCCAGGCCCCGTGCTCGGGCGACGCTGCATGCTCGTGCCCGACGAGGACCCGATGGGGACCCTGCTCGTCACCACCCAGCAGGGAGTGCAGGTGCTGGTGGTGGGTCGGCAGGCGCTCTCGCGCGGCGTGATGCTGGGACGCTATGCACGCTGCGACATGAGCAACCGTCCCGAGCTGCTCGTCGACGACAGCGTGTCGCGGGTGCACCTGCTCGTGCTCCGGCTCGTCGACGGGCTCTACGCGATCGACACCGCGAGCCGCCACGGCACGCGCGCGAGCGACGAGCCCACCCCCATTCGCATGACGCCGCTGCGTGCGGGACGAGTGCTGGTGCTGGGGCAGGGGACCGCGCGCGTGAGCTGGAAGCCGGCCTGAGTCTCGCCCGAGCCGCCTTCACCGAGGCCGGCCTCGTGCCCGTCGGTGGATCGACGCTCGCGGGAGCGAGGCGCCGTCAGACGCACACCGGTGAGTCGATGGGGAGGTGCGGGCAGTGGACCCCGGGATCGAGCGAGGCGACCGTCAGGTGATACATGCGGCAAGCAAAGCTGTCGCCGCTGACCACGGAGGCGTTGTACTCGACGTCGTCGGGGAACTGCATGCAGTCGGCCAGGCACGACGGGACGTCGGGCCACTGCGCATCGTCGCCGACGCAGACGGACATGGCCAGGCCACAGAACACCTCGCACTCGGCTCCGCACACGCCGTCGCCGGTGGGCCCTCCGGCCCCGCAGAACGTGTCGGGAGCCTCCGACGCCTGCACGGACTGGAAGCGGCGGCAGCCCACGGAGTTGCCGAGCTGATCCTCGGGACTGCCGGGAGGGAGGTCGGCGCACACGGCCAGGCAGACCGCCTCGCTCGTGTACTGTGTCTGCTCGGCCGAGCACACGTCTTGGATCAGGCCGCAGTACTCGGGACACACGTCGACCTCGCCGGTCGAGCCGTCGGCGGCCGTTCCCGCGGTCGTCCCCTCGGTGGTGCCGGAGGTCGAGTCGTCGCCGACGTCGGTGGGGACTTCGAAGCAGCCCACCGTGGCGAGCGAGGTTGCGAATACGAGCAAGAGGGGGCCAAGGCGCATGGCGGGACTCTAGCATGCCCAGCCCGCTGGACCGGCGTCGCGACCGTGTCGGGGCGGCCGAAAGGCCCGAGGTGGGGGATGGATCGCAGGACATCGAGCCCTCGTTCGTGATATCAAGCCGCGCCATGACCAAGTCCGGCCTTGCGGTGTGCTGTGCCCTGCTCGTTCTCGCGTGCACCAAGCAATCGGTGGACACGTCCACGCCCACACCGCCGCCCGAGCCGGTGGTGACGACCGAGCCGGAGCCGGAGCCCGAGCCGGAGCCGGAGCCCGAGGATCAGCGAACGCTGCAGGCTCGCGCCTGCGACGAGGAGGGCAACGCCCAGGCCTGCACCGCGCTGGCGGTCAAGTGGCAAAAGGGGCAAGAGGGCCCGCAGGACCCGGCCAAGGCGCGCGAGTACTACCAAAAGGGCTGTGATGGTGGTCATGAAATCGGCTGCTTCAATCTCGCCCTGATGCTCGAGACCGATGAAGGCGGCGACCCCGATCCCGTCGAGGCGCTCGCGCTGCACTCGAAGGTGTGCGAGGGCGAGATCCCCGAGGCCTGCTTCAACGCGGCGGTGCTGCTCGAGAGCGGCAAGGCGGGTGAGCCCGACTCGGCCAAGGCACGTGGCTACTATCAGAAGCTGTGTGATGGTGGTGCGCAGGCGGGCTGCGTCTCGGTGGGCCGCATGGCGATGCTGGGCGAGGGCGGCGAGAAGAACCCCAAGAAGGCGCGCGAGCTGTTCGATGCCGCCTGCGAGGCCAACGATCCCAGCGGCTGCTACTTCATGGCGCTGGCCTGGGAGAAGGGCGTGGGCGGCAAGCGGGACAAGAAGAAGGCCGGCGAGTACAAGCAGCGCGCATGTGACGGTGGCTACCAGCCCGCCTGCGGCTGAAGCGGTTCTCGGCCCGACGAAAGAAGACCCACCAGCACGCCCATGCAATCGCTCGGCGTGGTGTTGTTCGCGATCACCTATGCCGTGATCTCGGCCCGACGGCTGCGGTGGCTGCCGCTCGATCGGCCGGCGGGCGCGTTGCTGGGTGCGGTGGCCTGCGTGGCCACGGGGGCGGTCGGAACCAGCGAGGCGCTCGCGGCCATCGATGGCGCCACCTTGCTGCTGCTGTTCGGCGTGATGGGCATGGGGGCGTTCCTCGCCCGCGATGGGTTCTTCGAGGACGCCGAGCGCTGGTTGGTGGCGCGTGCTCGGACCCCGGCGCGCCTCCTGGGCTGGGTGGTGTGGGGCGCCGGTGGGCTCTCGGCGCTCATCACCAACGATGCGGTGTGCGTGCTGGTGGCTCCCTTGCTCGTGCGGATGATCCAGCGCCATCGCCTGCCGGCCTTGCCGTTCCTGCTGGCGCTGTCCACCGCGGCCAACACGGGCAGCGTGGCCACCTTGGTGGGCAACCCCCAGAACATGCTGTGTGGTCTGCTCGGTGAGCTGCCGTTCGGGATCTTCCTGCTGCACATGGCGCCGGTCGCGGTGATCGGCCTGGCGATCGATCATGCGCTGTTGTGGCTGCTGTTTCGCGGCGTGCTCGCCGAGCGGGGCCTCGAGGCGGCCGACTCCGAGCCCGTGGCTTCGCATGGTCGCTGGTGGATCACGGTGGCGGTGCTGGGAGCGACCTCGATCGCCTACGTGGTCGGAGCCCCGCTGGCCTGGACCGCCGTGTCCGGCTTTGCGCTGCTCACCGTGCTCCACCGCACCGATACGCGCGCGCTGTGGTCGACGATCGACTGGTCGCTGCTGGTGTTCTTCGCGGGGTTGTTCGTGGTGGTGCAGGCCCTGGTCGACAGCGGCGCGCCCGCGTGGGTCTTTGCCCGCGTTCCGCTGCAGGTGGAGGCAGGCGATCCCGCGGGCTTGCTCGCCAGCGCGGGGATCTTCGTGGCGGGCTCCAACCTCGTCTCCAACGTGCCCTTCATCCTGGTGGTCCGTCAGCCGCTGGAGGCGCTGGCCGATCCCACCCTGGCCTGGGAGCTGCTGGCGATGAGCTCGACCTTCGCGGGCAACCTGACGCTCCTGGGCTCGGTGGCCAACGTGATCGTGGCCGAGGCCGGGCGCGAGGTCGGGGGGATCGGCTTCTTCTCGTTCCTCCGGATCGGCGTTCCGCTCACCCTGCTCACCACTTTGGCGGGCGTGGGCTGGTTGCTGCTCGTCACCTGAGGCGCGCGAGTGCGCAGGTGCCGACTCGAGCTCACTTCGGCTCGAAATTGTGGTCTGCTGGGGACATGACGATGGCTTGGGTACGACGCGCTGGTGTGATCGCGACGATGGCGGCGGGGCTGGCCGTGATGGCGCCGTTGGCCCCGCGCCCGGCACGGGCGTGCGGCGGGACGTTCTGCGACTCCGGTCCCATGTCGATGCCGGTGGAGCAGACGGGCGAGACGATCCTGTTCGTGATCGACGAGGGCTTCGTCGAGGCGCACATCCAGATCCAGTACGATCCGCAGACCAACGCGGAGAAGTTCGCCTGGGTGGTGCCGGTGACGGCGCTGCCGGAGTTCTCGGTGGGCTCGCAGCAGCTGTTCGCCAACCTGCTCGCGACCACCGTGCCCTCGTATGGCTTCTCGGGCTGGAGCGAGCCGTGCGGGGGCACGTTTGGCGACGACGGCTGGGACGGCTGCGACGGTACGGGCGGCGGGGGCGACGACGGCGGGATCAAGCTCGACGTGGGCGGCCCTCCTCCTCCCCCCGACGAGCCCGAGGTGGTGCTCGCCACCACGGTGGGCGCGTTCGAGGTGTTCGTGCTCGACGGCGGTACGGTGCAAGGCGTGATGCAGTGGCTGGGCGACAACGGCTTCGCCCAGGATCCCGCGGCCGAGCCGATCCTGGCCGAGTACCTGGCGGAGGGGCACCTGTTCGTGGCGTTTCGGCTGCAGCAGGACGCCGACGTGGCGGAGATCCACCCGATCGCGCTGCGCTACGCGGGCACCGAGCCGTGCGTGCCGATCCGGCTGACTCGCATCGCGGCGCAGGAGGACATGGACATCCGCGCGCTGTTCCTGGCCGACAGCCGGGTGTCGTCGTCGAACTGGCGCCACGTGACCCTCAATCCGCTGAAGATCGACTGGCTCGGGCTGGGGGTGAATTATCGCGACCTGGTGACGCTGGCGGTGGACGAGCCCGGGGCCAATGGGCACGCGTTCGTGACCGAGTACGCCGGGAGCAGCGAGATCGTCTCGCGCGAGGGGCTGCTGGGTCCGCTGTGGTCTTCGCCGGCCTTTGGCATGGCGCCGACGTCGGTCGAAGCGGCGGTGCTGCTGCTCGACCAGGGGTTCTACGATTTCGACGAGATGGGCGACTGCGTGGCCCAGCACCCGCTCATCGACGGGCTGGTGGCGACCTACCTCCCCGTGCCTCCGGGAACCGATCTGGCGTTGCGGTGCACCGACCCCATCGCCTACGGCAACGCGGCCGATCCCCTGGCGTGGGATCCTGCGGCGTTCGAGGCGGCGCTCGAGGAGCGGATCATCGTACCCGGGCAGCACGCCAACGCGCTGCTCGATGGCTTTGGGTATCTCACGCGGCTCTACACCACGCTGTCGCCGATCGAGATGACCGAGGACCCCATGTTCCATCCCACGCCCGATCTGCCCGAGCAGGCGACGCTGACCTGGCAGGGGCAGCGCAACACCTTCTGCGATGGCAGTGCGAGCTTCGAGCTGCCCGACGGGCGCCTGGTGGCCATGCTCGAGCCGCTCTCGTGGCCCGACATCGCGCCGGGCCAGATGCCGTGGGTGGAGACCATCGAGTACCTGCCCGCCGTCGGAGCGCCGGTGGTGGAGGTGGACAACCGCGATGCGATCGCGGCCCTGCTCGAGGCGTGGAACATGCAGTATGGCCCGCCGCAGTCGCCGTTCTTGGGCTCGTGTCACGGCGAGACCACCGGCGGGCCGGGTGACGGTGGTGCAACGGTCGGCGGACCCCCGACGGGCACCGACACGGAGTCGTCGGGGCCGGGGGCCAATGACGACCTCGGCAAGGGCTGTGGCTGCCGGGGTGGACCGAACGGTCCGGGTGGGGCGGGTGGGCTGGGCCTGGGGCTGCTCCTGCTCGGCGCCCGGGTCCGCTCGCGGCATCGCGAACAAGGGTGAGCCGGTCGGGCCGCCTGATGTGGTCTCATGGGGTGATGCGAATTCCAGCGGCGGTACTGAGTGGGGCGGCGGCGGTGGGGCTGGCCGTGGCGATGCTGAGCGCGCCTCGGCCGGCCGAGGCGTGCGGTGGGACCTTCTGCGATACCGGCCCCGGGTCCATGCCGGTCGACCAGACCGGAGAGACCATCCTGTTCGTGGTCGAAGAGGGCTACATCGAGGCGCACATCCAGATCCAATACGATCCGAACACCAACGCGGAGCAGTTCGCCTGGGTGGTGCCGGTGACGGCGCTGCCGGAATTCTCGGTGGGCTCGCAGCAGCTGTTCCTCGACATGCTCGAGGCCACGGTGCCCACGTACGACTACGACAGCTGGAGGGAGCCCTGCAACTTCGGGGACAGCGGGAACGGCGGGGAGGATGGTTGGGATGGTTGTGACGGCACGGGAGCGGGCGGCGATGGCGGGGACGACGGCGCACACCTCGACGCGGCCTCGTTTCCCGATGATCCCGAGGTGGTGCTGAAGACGACGGTGGGCGCGTTCGAGGTGTTCGTGCTCGACGGGGGTACGGTGCAAGGCGTGATGCAGTGGCTGGGCGACAACGGCTTCGCCCAGGATCCCGCGGCCGAGCCGATCCTGGCCGAGTACCTGGCGGAGGGGCACCTGTTCGTGGCGTTTCGCCTGCAGCAAGAGGCCGACGTGGCGGAGATCCACCCGATCGTGCTGCGCTATGCCGGCGTCGAGCCGTGTGTGCCCATCCGGCTCACGCGCATTGCGGCGCAGGAGGACATGGAGATCCGCGCCCTGTTCCTCGCCGACAGCCGGGTGTCGTCGTCGAACTGGCGGCACGTGACGCTCAACCTGCTGCGGCTCGACTGGCCGCTCTCCGGCACGAACTATCGCGAGCTGGTGACGATGGCGGTGGACGAGCCGGGGGCCAACGGCCACGCGTTCGTGACCGAGTACGCGGGGCCCAGCAGCGTGGTGTCGGGGGCGGACTTGGTGGGTCCGCTGTGGGACTCGGCGCCGTTCGCCACGGCGAGCACCCCGGCCGAGGCGGCACAGCTGCTGTGCGATCAGGTCCTCTACGATTTGGCGGACGCCGGTGGGGCTCAGCACCCCCTGGTCGAGGGTTTGGTGGAGCGCTACTTGCCCGCCGGACCCACGCGATCTCCGGACACGATGTGCGAGGGCCCGGTGTCCTATGGGGACACGGCCGCAGCGTTCGACCCCCTGGCGTGGGATGGCCCCGCATTCGCGGCCGATCTCGAGGCGCGGGTGATCGCTCCCAGTCGGCACGCCCAGGACTTGCTCGAGAGCTTTGGGTATCTCACGCGGCTCTACACCACGCTGTCGCCGATCGAGATGACCGAAGATCCCATGTTTCACCTCACCCCCGACCTGCCCGAGCAGACCACGCTCTCGTGGCGGGGCAGTGGATATCGGTTCTGCGACGGGGCAGAGACCTTCGAGCTTCCCGATGGTCGGCTGGTCGCGCTGCCGCTTGGAGTCTTTGGGTGGCCCCAGATCGCGCCCGAGCAGATGCCGTGGGTGGAGACCATCGAGTACCTGCCCGCGGCGGGGGCTCCGGTGGTCGAGGTCGACCATCGCGATGCGATCGCGGCGCTGCTCGAGGCGTGGAACACCGAGCACGGGCCACCGCGGACGCCGACCTCGGCCTCGTGTCACGGCGGGACGGGGAGCGGGGCGACCGATACGGCCGGAGCCGGCGATGAGGGCGGCGGCAAGGGCTGCGGATGCCGGAGCGAAGGCGCGGCTGGCCCGGGCGGCGCGGTGATGCTCGGGGGGTTGTTGGTGGGCTACCGTCGCCGTCGTCGCCGACGGTGAGGCACGAGCAGCAGCCCGAGCAGGAGGACGGGCGAGAACTCGCGGCGAGGCGGTGAGCACCCGCAGCCCGAGGGCTCGGAGTCGTCGGGTTCCGCCCCCGGGCTCGTGGTGTCGCCGCCCGTCGAGCCGGCGCTGCTGCTGCCCACCGCGGCGGTGGAGCCCGCCTCGGGCTCAGCACCGCTCTCGTCCACGCCCTCGCCGGTGCTGCCCCCGGTGGGCTCGTCGCCGTACGGATCGGGCTCGTCCCAGAACGCATCGTCGTTGACCGGCGGCGGGCCCTGGTTGCCGGTGGAGAAGGCGAAGCTCCATCCTTCGAGCGCCTCGCCGTGGATGGTGGGCAGCCCCGGATCCACCGTCACCACATAGACCTCGTCGGGCAGCAGATCCTCGTCGGGCCGCAGATGCACCACGTGCGACCCATCGCCGTAGAACAGATCGAGGGTCAGCGGCACCTCGGCTCCGCCCGAGTCCACCAGGTGGAAGTACGATGGATCCGGGTCCGGTCCCACCAGCGCGCGGGCAAACACGATCGACACCCACGACTCGATCGACGCCGCCTCGATCGGATGCCCCGCGCCGCCATCGGCCGGATGCGTCCATAGCACCGGTCGCGGCACCGGATCCCCGTGCACCAGCGCCCAGTTGCTCCGCCAGTACCTTCGCACGATCTCCGCCTCGTGCGGCGGGTTTCCGGGGGCCGCCGGATCGTCGTCATGCGCCGCGGCCCACGGAAAGTCGGCCTCCGCGTCGGCCACCTGCACGGGGTCGGTGGCCAGCGCGTTGACGGCTGCGATCGCCACGCCCACGAAGCCGAGCTGCTGCTCCATGCTCGACTCTTCGATGGTGACCCCCACGATGCTCGCGAACAGCTCGAGCAGCGGCCCCACCGGCACCCAGGCCTGCGGCGGCGCTCCCGGTCCCGTGGTGGCGGCCCACATCACGTCGGTGTCCTGGTCGAACTCGCTGTGATCCCCGGGCTCGTAGAACCTCGAGCGCTCGAAGAACATCGCGTCGTAGCTCTGGTCGGCGAGCCCATGCGAGCTCAGCCCCAGGTAGAACGCCAGGTGCTGGCGCGCCTCCTCCGACCACGGTGGCGCGTAGTTGGCGACGATCCACTGGCGATAGGCGTCCTGGACGGGCTCCCAGTGCGAGGCCTCGCCGGCCTCGCGCTCCTCGGTGGTGGCGCCGGGGGTATAGCCCCAGTCGGGGTACATGGTGCCCGTGTCGAGCATGGGCAGCAGCGCCGGGTCGCTCACCAGCCCGTGCAGCGAGCCTCCGACCGGAGTCCCCGCGATGGCGGCTCGTGACACCCACTGGTGGGAGACGTTGCCGTTGGCCGAGGCGAGGGTGGGAGCGCCCGCGAGGGCGAGCACGACGAGCAGGTGAGCGCGAGGCATGGATGCGCGTCCACCGTATCGGACCGGTCGAGCCCAGTCGAGCCCAGTCGAGTCCAGTCGTGGTGGCGCCGAGCTATGAGCCGCCGAGCACCGCGTGCTGCCCCACGCGTTCGAAGCGATCATTGCCGTCGAACTCGCTGGTGAAGACCACCGCCTTGCCGTCGGCGGTGAAGCGCGGGCGTCGGTGGATGGTCTCGGGGTTCTTGGCGACCGTGGTCGCAGGCTTGGCGCCGTCGAGCCGCATCACCTGGACCTCGTGTCCGCGGTCGGTGGTGTAGGCGATCATGGTGCCGTCGGGGGCGAGCGCGAGGTCCTCGAACTCCACGCCGATCTCGACCGCGGTGACCGTGAACGACTCGGTGGGCAGCGAGACCACCATGGTGCCCGCCGGCACGAAGGCCGGGCGCGGGAGCGCGGAATCGCCGGTCGGGGGCTCGGGGATCGCGGTGGGCTCGATTCCGTCGGCCGGCGCCTGGGCCATTGCGGCTGCCTCGGTCTTGGCATCGGCCTGCGCGAGCGCGGTGAACATCGCCTGGGCGCCATCGAACAGGTCGGCCACGCTCGTGGTGCTGCGCAGTCGCAAGAGCTTGCCGCCCCATGGATGCACCGTCAGCAGGTCGAGCCCGCCGTTGCCCGGGACCGCGAGCAGCGGATACGGGTTGGTGTGCTCGCCGAGCAGCGAGCCGGGGATCGCCACCGCGTGTGCGTCGGCGATCCGCGCCAGGTAGATCCAGGTCTGCCCGGGGATCGGCGGTGGCGTTGGCTCGGCGGGCTCGGCGGGCTCGCCGTCCTCTTCGTCGAATGCGAGGTCGTAGGGATCGTCGGGCTCGGGCTCGGGGGGCGGCTCGTAGGTGCAGGAGATCGCGAGGTGCTCTCCATCGAGCCACACCGGATCTCCAACGCGGGTGCAGCCGGGCAGCGGCAGCACCTGCGGACGATCGACCCCGGCCGTCCACACCCGCACCGTGGGCTCCGCCGAGGGATGGGCGACGCGAAGCACCTGCCCCGAGACGTAGGGCTCGCCCCATGACAGCTCGAAGACGTCGGCTTGCGGCACGACGCCCCGCCGCGTGAAGGCGCAGGCCCCGGCGCCCACGTCGAGGGTCCAGAGCTCGAGTCCGTTGCCCGAGGCCAGCATGACCACGTCGCCTCGCGAGGACGTGATCATCTCGTTGGCATCGAGCGGAAGAAGACCCCCGCGCAGGGATCCGCAGCGCTGTCGCTGCTCGAGCGCGGCGCTGCCGGGCGGGTGGTACCAGAGCTCGAGCTCGGTCCCGGGCTGCAGCGAGACCTCGGGCTCGCGCGGAGCCTCGAGGGTTCGCGTGCTTCGCAGGCTCAGCACGGTCCCATCGCCCAGCGGCAGCACCTCGGTGGTCTCGAGCGGAGCCGCGAGCACGACCGGCTTGGGTGCGGCCTGCTCGGCGTCGACCAGCGCTTCTGCCCTTGCGCGCACGTCCTTGGTCACGCGGCCATCGAGCAGGCCATAGGCGCCGTGGAGAGCGACGGCCGGCTCGATCTTGCGGTGGAGCTCCACCGCGTCGATGGGCAGCTGGGACTCGGCGAACAGGGTGCCGGCGAGGCGGTCCTGCCCGAACGCGGCGCGCAGCACCTGCACGTAGGGGGGCAGGGGCAGAGCGCTCGTGGCGGCGTCCACGGTGACCTTGGGAGGCATGCCCAGCTCGCCCACGCTGAACACGGCGAAGCGGTGCTCGGTGGTCACGGTCGCCGAGTCACCGGTGACGGTGATGCCATCGATGCCATGGGCCGAGGGGTCTTCGAGCGCGACGTAGCCGATGCCGAGCACGTCGGCATGGTGCAGGATGGCCTCGATGCCCTGCTTGCCCTCGCCGCCCGGATCCTTGGCCCCGGCGGCGGCGAGGGCCTCGAACGTGCCGTGCCGTACATCGAAGCCGAGCTCTCCCAGGGTCGCGGCCACGTCGACGGCGTCGGCGGCGACCACGAGCAGCCGGCTCGGATCCTCGCGCTCGCCCACCGGTCCGGGCGGGCGGGTGTAGTACCAGGCGCCAGCGCCGAGCGCTGCGACGGCGAGCAACCCGAAGAAGATCTTGGGGCCCTTGGGCTTGACCATTCGGATGTTGGTCAGCGAGGCATCGGACATCGCCCAGGAGCATCGCACGACCCGCACGCGTGGGGTGGCGTTCGTGTTCGCCGCCCGTACGAGCCGATTGCGACCGACTCAGAGCGCCAGGTCGATCTCTCGCCCCGTGGCGGGGTCTCGCAGGACGATCCGCTGCCCCTTGGCCTTGGCCTGCTGCACCGTCTGCAGCAGCCCCAGCGCCTGCCCGACCACCTCACCCGGCGTCTTGGCCTCGAGCTGCTTGGCCAGCTCGACCAAGAGCATCGCCGTACGCCCGGGAATCTCGATCACGACCGGCCCCACCGCAGACCCCGGTCCCACCTCCTGCTTCGGATCAAAGACCATCACGATTCTCCAGTTCCTGTTCGTGGTCCCCACCAGGAGGGCAACGCCCGACCGCCGGGGAGGGGGCCCCGGGACGGCTTTGCCGGCCCGGGGGAGGGGCTGCGAAGCGCTGCGAAGCCCCTCCAACCATGCGTAGAGCCTAGTCCCTCCCCCGGAGCGAAGCTCCGGGATGAGGGACTAGTCGCCCTTGATCTCGCCGCGGGCGAAGATGGAGGCCACGTAGGTCAGCACGTCGGTGGCCGAGACCTCGTCGTAGCCGTAGTTGCGGATGAGGCGCTGCTTGACCACCTCGATCTTGGCCTGGGCTTCCTTGTCGACCACGTTGGACACCAGGCTGGTGAGCTTGATGCTGTCCTTCTGATCCTCGAACAGCTTGAGCTCGAGGGCCTTGAACAGGCGCTCGTTGGTGCGGAAGTCGAACTGCTTGCCCTCGATGGCCAGCGCGCCGATGTAGTTCATGATCTCGCGCCGGAAGTCGTCCTTGCGGCTCTCGGGCACGTCGATCTTGCTCTCGATCGACCGCATCAGTCGCTCGTCGGGCTCCTCGTCCTGGCCGGTGTAGGGGTTCTTGACCTTCTCACGCTGGGTGTAGGCCTTGACGTTGTCGATGTAGTTGCCGCAGAGGCGGGCGATCGCATCGTCGTCGGCCGAGATCGCGCGCTGGACCTCGTTCTTGACGATGTCCTCGTACTCCTGCTTGACCACCGCGAGCAGGTCCGCGTAGCGCTTGCGGTCCTCCTCGTTGGTGATGAGGCTGTGGTTGCGCAGCCCCGACTCGAGCTCGTTCATCACCATGAACGGGTTGATGCTCATCTGGCCGCGATCGCTGACCAGGCAGTTGGCCAGCTTGTCCTGCACGAAGCGGGCGCTGATGCCGTCCATGCCCTCGCGGTTGGCCTCCTTGCGCAGCTCCTTGACCGTGTCCTGGGTGTGCCCGGGCAGCGTCTTGCCGTCGTAGAGCTTGAGCTTCTGCAGCGGCGAGAGCTGGTGCTTCTTGGGATCCTCGAGCCGCGTGAGCACGGCCCACATCGCGGCCATCTCGAGCGTGTGGGGGGCGATGAAGCGGCCGCGCACGCGCTTGGGGTTGTAGTCCTTGGCGTAGATCTTGATCTCCTCGCTGAGCTTGGTGATGTAGGGGATGTCGATCTTCACCGTGCGGTCGCGAAGCGCCTCCATGAAGCGGTTCTCGAGCAGGCGCTGGTACTCGGCCTCGTTGGTGTGGCCGATGATGACCTCGTCGATGTCGGTCTGGGCGAACTTCTTGGGCTTGATCTTCTGCTCCTGCGTGGCACCGAGCAGGTCGTAGAGGAACGCCACGTCGAGCTTGAGGATCTCGACGAACTCGATGATGCCGCGGTTGGCGACGTTGAACTCGCCGTCGAAGTTGAACGCCCGCGGATCGGAATCGCTGCCGTACTCGGCGATGCGGCGGTAGTTGATCTCGCCGGTGAGCTCGGTGCTGTCCTGGTTCTTCTCGTCCTTGGGCTGGAAGGTGCCGATGCCCACGCGGTCCTGCTCGCTGATGAGCAGGCGTCGCACTCGCACGTGGGTCATGACCTTGGCCCAGTCGCCCTTGTGGTGCTCGAGCAGCGCGCCGTAGATGTAGCGGCAGGCGGGGTTGAGATCGCCGCGCACCCACGGGCGGAATCCGTCCTGCTCGAGCCCGAGGTCGGTGATCGCCTGCTCGCGCCAGTCGGCCGGGATCAGCTTGAGCGGCTCCTCGTGCATGGCCGAGGGGAACACCTCCTGGCCGGCGGTGAGGTGGCGCAGGTCGGGCGGCAGCACCCACTCATAGGTGAACAGCGCTCCCTCGGGGGTGCGGCTGTACTCCTCGAGGCCCTTCTTGAGCAGCCGCGCGATGGTGCTCTTGGCCGAGCCCACCGGGCCGTGCAGGAGCAGGATGCGCTTCTCGGTGCCGTAGCGCATGGCCGCGGCCTTGAGCACGTTGACCAGCCGCATCAGGGGGATGTCGAGCCCGAAGATCGCGTCGCGGCCGCCGTGGGCCTCGTCGTCGAAGAAGCGGTAGTGGACGATCTTCTTCTTGTTGTCGACGTACTCCTGCGTCCCGTGGGACATGATGAGATCGTAGACGCGCTCGTGGGCGGTGCGGGCGATGCGGGGGTTGGTGCGCACCAGCTCGAGGTATTCCTCGAAGGTCCCCGACCAGTGGAGGTCCTCGTAGCGCTTGAAGTCCTGCAGGGCGGAGATGCGATCGACGAGCGTGGGCATGGTTTTCGAGGCTGCGATGATACACTAGCCTGGCGCCCCAGGGGGACGCGCCCTTCCGTACCCCGTAACCCCGTACGAGCCAGCGCAGCGCCCGTCCCGCCAAACGTCTCGGCCAATCGTCTCGGGCCAATCATCTCGGGGAGGCCGTACCCGAGCCCCGCGCTCTCGCACTTCTCGGTTTCGCTCCGTCCCGCAGGCTCCGCCGATGATCTCTCGCATCGACAAAGACCACAGCCGCTTCCGCGAGATCGTGCGCGGCAAGATCCGGCAGAACCTTCGCAAGTACATCTCGCGCGGCGACCTGATGAGTCGCAAGGGCAAGGACACGGTGTCCATTCCCATGCCGCAGATCGACATCCCGCGCTTCACCCTCGGCGGCAACCAAAAGTCCGGCGTGGGTCAGGGCGACGGCGAGCCCGGCGATCCCATCGGGGGCGATCCGCAGGACGGCGGGCAGCCCGGCAAGGGCGAGGCCGGGCAGGGCGAGGGGCAAAAGGCGCTCGAGGTCGAGGTCACGCTCGACGAGCTGGCCGCGATCCTCGGCGAGGAGCTGGGCCTGCCGCGCATCGAGCCCAAGGGCAGCGAGGCGCTCGACACCAAGAAGGACCGCTACATCAGCCTGCGCTCCACCGGTCCCGAGTCGCTGCGCTCGTTCAAGGCCACGTTCAAGCGCGCGCTGCGTCGACAGGTGGCCAGCGGGACCTACCAGCCGGGGCGCCCCATCATCGTGCCCGTGCGCGAGGATCGGCGCTATCGCTCGTGGCGCACCGAGCCACGCCCGCAATCCAACGCGGTCATCATCTACATGATGGACGTGTCGGGCTCGATGGGCGACGAGCAGAAGGAGATCGTGCGCATCGAGTCGTTCTGGATCGACACCTGGCTGCGCAGCCAGTACCAGGGGCTCGAGAGCCGCTACATCATCCACGACGCCAGCGCACGGCTGGTCGACCGCGAGGTGTTCTTTCGCACCCGCGAGTCGGGCGGCACCATGATCAGCTCGGCCTACAAGGTGTGCGCCGAGCTGATCGAGAAGGAGTTCTCGCCGGAGAACTGGAACATCTACGCGTTCCACTTCAGCGACGGCGACAACTGGTCGGTCGACGACACCTCGACCTGCATTGGCCTGCTGCGCAACGTGCTGCTGCCCGCGTGCAACCAGTTCGGCTACGGCCAGGTCGAGAGCCCCTATGGCTCGGGGCAGTTCATCAAGGACATCAAGGGCTCGTTCGGCGACCACCCCAAGCTGGTCACCTCCGAGATCACCAGCAAGGACGACATCATGGACTCCATTCGCGAGTTCCTGAAGAGGGGGCGATAGTCCATGGCGCCGATCAGCGGGTCGCTGCGCGACCTCCAAGCCGAGATCCAGGGCTACGCCGACGAGTACTCGCTGCAGTACTTCACCCAGGTGTTCGAGATCGTCGACTACGAGCAGATGTGCGAGATCGCGGCCTACGGCGGCTTCCCCGTGCGCTACCCCCACTGGCGCTTCGGGATGGAGTACGACCACATGATCAAGAGCCACACCTACGGGCTCTCCAAGATCTACGAGCTGGTCATCAACACCGACCCCTGCTACGCGTACCTGCTCGAGGGCAACAGCTTCGCCGACCAGAAGCTGGTGATGTGCCACGTCTACGGGCACAACGACTTCTTCAAGAACAACCGGTTCTTCGCCCCCACCGACCGGCGCATGATCGACGTGATGGCCAACAATGCCTCGCGCGTGCGCCGCTACATGGATCGGCACGGGGTGGTCACGGTCGAGTCGTTCATCGACGTGTGCCTGTCGATCGACAATCTCATCGATCCCTGGGCTCCGTTTCGCGAGCCGCCCAAGAAGGGCAAGGCGGCGGCCGCCGTCGACGAGGAAGAGGACGTGCACCGGCTCCGCAACGTGCGGGGCTACCTCGAGGACTACATCAATCCACCCGACTTCATCGCCAAGCAGCGCGAGAAGGCCAAGGCCGAGAAGGAGGCCAGCAAGCGCAAGCTGCCGGCCCGACCCGAGCGCGACGTGCTGGGCTTCCTGATGCAGCACGCTCCGCTCGACGCGTGGGAGGCCGACGTGCTCGGCATCATTCGCGAGGAGGCCTACTACTTCCTGCCCCAGATGCAGACCAAGATCATGAACGAGGGCTGGGCCAGCTACTGGCACAGCCGGCTCATGACCGAGCGGGCGCTGCGGGACTCCGAGGTCATCGACTACGCCGACGCCTGCGCGGGGGTGATGTCGATGGCGCCCGGACAGCTCAATCCCTACAAGATCGGCATCGAGCTGTTTCGCGACATCGAGCGCCGCTGGGACATGGGGCGCTTCGGCGCGGCGTGGGAGGACTGCGACGATCTGCGGGCCAAGGCCGAGTGGGACCAGCAGCTGGGCAAGGGGCGCGACAAGATCTTCGAGGTGCGGCGGCTCTACAACGACGTCACCTTCATCGACGAGTTCTTCACCCTCGACTTCGCGCGCGAGCAGAAGTTCTTCACGTTCCAGGAGAACCGTCGCT
Source organism: Paraliomyxa miuraensis (assembly GCF_026337845.1). GTDB lineage: Bacteria > Myxococcota_A > Polyangia > Nannocystales > Nannocystaceae > Paraliomyxa > Paraliomyxa miuraensis. The sequence continues at coordinate 21,153 of NZ_JAOVZF010000152.1, forward strand.
CGGGCCGGCTGGAGATCGAGAGCCGCGAGTTCGCCAAGATCAAGAACAAGCTGCTGGCGATGCTCACCAACTTCGGCCAGCCGTTCATCTACGTGGTGGACGCCAACCACCTCAATCGCGGCGAGCTGCTGCTCGGGCACCGCCACGAGGGGCAGGACCTCAAGGTCGACTATGCGCGAGACACCCTGCGCAACCTCGAGCGGATCTGGCGACGACCGGTGTCGATCCTCACCATGATCGACGACAAGCCCAAGCGGATCCGGTTCGATGGCTCGGAGGTGACGATCTCCGACGAGCCGGCGGCGTTTCGGGTGTGACGTCGTCCGACGCTCACGCCTGGCTCGCGACGCGGCGGTGCTCGATCAGGGCCACCATCGCGTAGCCCGCGGCGGCGCACAGCAGCGACCATAGATAGGCGACCGGGCTCCCCAGTCCGTGGGCGAACAGCAGCCACGAGCCCGCGCCGAGGCCCAGGGCCGTGAGGGCGGCGGCAGGACCTCCCACCCGACCGGTCAGGGCCAGCGTGCCGATCACGAACACCCCCGCGCTGCCGAACGCCGAGGCCTCCTGGACCAGGCCATGCACGCTCTCGCTGCCGTGCGCGAGCCCATAGGCCAGCAGGCCCAGCCCCACCACGCTGACCCGGGCCACCCGCAGCGCGGTCCGATCGTCTCGTTGGCGCACGGAGGCGGGCAGCAGGTTGTGGGCCACCAGCGAGCCGCAGGCGAGCAGGGCGCTGTCGACCGTGGAGAGGATGGCCGACACCAGCGCGCCGCTCAGCACCAGGAACCCGAGCTCGCCGAGGTAGTGTCGCGTGACGGCCGGGAGCACCGCGTCGGCCTGGTCGAGGCCCGGAACCACCGTGCGACCGAGCAGGCCGAGCATCACCGGGATCACGCCCACCACCAGGTAGATGGCGCCGGCACCCATCGTGGCCCGACGGGCCAGGGTGGCGCTGCGGGCCGAGGACATCCGCATCACGAGCTCCTGGGCGAACAGCGAGCCCAGCACGGGGATCGCCCAGTCGTTGAGGGTGGTGAGGAAGCCCGCGCCGGGCTCGGGGCTCGTCGGGGTCGCGGCCGTGTTGGCGGGCTCGAGCACGGCACCCAGATCCGGCAGCGCGACCACCAGCAGGACCACGAGACCTCCGATGAGCACCACGCCTTGCAGCACGTCGGTGTAGGCGTCGGCGAGCATGCCCCCGGTGGCCGTGTAGGCCAGGACGATCACGATCGCGATCCCCATGCCCGCCTCGGGTGACAGGTCTGCCGCCAGCCCGACCACCGTGCCGAACGCACGGATCTGGGCCGCGGCCCACAGCAGCGAGCCGGGGATGATGAGGAGGGCCACGGTGCGCTCCACCGCGGGCGAGTAGCGGTCGCGGAAGAGGTCGGCCAGGGTCACCGTGCCGCGACGCCACAGCGGCCCCGCCAGCAGGGCGCCCATCAGCAGCAGGCACAGGCCATAGCCGAAGGGATCGGCCGACACCGCGCTCGGCCCCTCGGCGTAGACCTGGCCCGCCGCGCCCACGCAGGTCTCGGCCCCGAACCAGGTGGCGAACACCGAGGCGGTGGCGAGCAGCGGCCCCAGGCTTCGACCCGCCACGAGGTAGTCGTTCTCGTTGCGGATCCGCCGGGAGACGATCACCCCAACACCGAGCTGAAGCGCGACGTACAGCAGCAGCATCAGCAGCGCGGGGCTCATGGGCGGCGCGCAGGATACACGCAGCCCGCGCGTCGGGCCGAGAACGGTCGTGGGACGCCGGTGCGGCCGCGAATCGAGGGGAGTCGACCCACGGCCCGGGGCACGATCGATGGGCCACGCACGGGGAACGCTCACTGGCGTCCAGGCTTGTCCGTGCCCTCGTGTCCGTCGATAGTCGCTCGGACATGCGGAGCAAGCTGGCCTACCTCACCGCCCTCGGAATGTTGACCGTCGCGTGCAGCGACGACATCCCGGCCACCCCCGACTCGAGCACCGGCGACGACGACACCACCACCACCACCACCAGTCCCACCGTCGACCCGACCACGACCACGGTCACCGCGACCGATACGATGGCCGACACCGACACCGCGACCGATACGATGGTGGACACCACCATGGGGAGCCTCGACTCCTCCAGCGGCAGCGGGTCGAGCGGCAGCGACTCGAGCAGCGGCGGGCCGAGCTGCGGCGACGACGTGGCCGAGGGCGACGAGGTCTGCGACGGCAGCGATCTCGCCGGCGAGGATTGCATCAGCCAGGGCTTCGACGCCGGGATGCTGGCGTGCGCGGCCGACTGCTCCGACTTCGATGCGAGCGGCTGCGTCTCCTTCATGTGCGGCAACGACGTCATCGAGGGCATGGAGACCTGTGATGGCAGCGACCTCGGCGGCGAGGACTGCATCAGCCAGGGCTTCGACGCGGGCGCGCTGGGCTGTGACCCGGGCTGCATGGCCTTCGACATCACCGGCTGCGTCTCCTTCATGTGTGGCAACGACGTCATCGAGGGCATGGAGACCTGCGACGGCACCGATCTCGGCGGTCAGGACTGCATCGGCCAGGGCTTCGATGCGGGCACGCTGGGCTGCGACCCGGGCTGCATGGCCTTCGACACCAGCGGCTGCATCGCCTTCATGTGCGGCAACGGGGTCATCGAGGGCGCCGAGGTCTGTGACGGCGCGAACCTGGGGGGCGAGACCTGCGTGACCCAGGGCTTCGGCGGCGGGATGCTGGGCTGCGACGTGGCGTGTGCGGCCTACGACACCACTGGGTGCACGTGCCTGGCCGAGGAGGACATCGGGTCCAGCACTGGCCCGGCGGTGACCTCGGGCAGCACGGTGGCCGAGGACGACACCCTGCCCATCAGCTGTGCCGCGGGGGGCGGAGCGGATCACGTGATCAGCTTCACCGCCGCCGTCGCCGGTGACCATACGTTCGACACCTTCGGTTCCGGCTACGACACCGCGCTGGCGATCTTCACGTTGTGTGCGGCCGGAGCCGAGCTCGCCTGCAACGACGACGCCCTCGGGGGCGGCCTCCAGTCGGAGCTCACGGTCAACCTCGCTGCGGGGCAGACCGTGTTCGTGGTGGTCGACGGCTTCTCGGGTGACATCGGCGACTGGGTGCTCAACATCACGCCCCCGGGAGACCTGAGCTGTGCCGAGGAGGACGTGGGCGGGGCCCTGGGAACCCCGGTGACGTCGGGCAGCACGGTGGGCGAGGACGACACCCTCGGCCAGAGCTGCGGCGCAGGAGCAGGGGTCGTCGATCACGTGGTGCTGTTCACCGCGCCGTTCGCCGGCGACTTCGTGTTCGACACGTTCGGCTCGGGCTACGACACGGCCCTCGCCGCGTTCGGTGACTGTGGCGGGCCGGAGCTGGCCTGCAACGACGACGCGGCCGGCGGTGGCCTCCAGTCCGAGATGGTCCTGACCCTGGCCGCCGGCGAGTCGGTCCTGATGGCGGTGGGCGGCTTCAACGGCGCCACCGGTGACTGGGTGCTCAACATCGGTCTGGCCTGCATCGAGACGGACATCGGGTCGTCGGTGGGCGCGGCCGTGGCCATGGGCACCACGGTGGGCGAGGACGAGGACCTGACCCAGAGCTGCGCCGGCGGTGGCTCGGTGGATCACGTGGTTCGCTTCGTCGCGCCGGTCACCACGTCCTACGTGTTCGACACGTTCGGCTCGACCTACGACACCGCGCTGTCGCTGCACGATGGCTGTGGCCTGGCCGACTTCGCGTGCAACGACGATGAGGCCGGCGGAAGCCTGCAGTCGGAACTCCAGACCAACCTCGTCGCTGGCCAGGAGGTCCTCATCGCGGTGAGCGGCTTCAGCGGGGCGACTGGCGACTGGATCCTCAACATCACCCAGCTCTAAGTGGTTGGCGCTGGCCGGAATCGGCCGGGGATCACGCGGTCGGGGGCACCCCCGACCTGCGCAAATCGTCAGTGATCTCGCGCGGGCCAGGCATGGGCACCCCCGTCCATGCCGTTCGTTCCGGAACGGGCCGTTCCTCGTGATATCGTCTCGCCCGTGCGGATCATCGCCTGGCCCGCCACCGACGTCGGTCGGGTGCGCAGCCACAACGAGGACAGCCACTTGGTGGACGGCGAGATCGGCCTCTATCTCGTCGCCGACGGCATGGGAGGCCACGCCGGAGGCGCCCACGCCTCCCAGCTGTGCGTGGACGTGGTCGACAAGGTGGTGCGTCGCGGGGTGGAGGCGCTGCGGTCGGTGCCCCAGCAGCATCGTGGGACCGCGATCTCCGAGCTGCTGTGCGCCGCGGCCAGCGAGGCGAGCGCGCGCATCTTCGATCAGGCGGCGGCCGACCATCGGCTCCAGGGCATGGGCACCACGCTCACCGGGATGCTGCTCTATGGTCGTCGCGGCTACGTGGTCCACGTGGGCGACAGCCGGGCGTTCCTGCTGCGCGGCGGGACCTGCCGTCAGCTCACCAACGATCACAGCTGGCTCAACGAGCAGCTCCAGGCCGGCCTCATCACCGAGGAAGAAGCGGCCGCCAGCGATCTCAAGCACATCATCACCCGCTCGGTGGGCTTCGAGCGCCACGTCGAGGCCGACGTGATCCCGTTCAACGTGCACCCGGGCGATGCCTTCCTGCTGTGCTCGGACGGCATGGCCAACTACATCGAGGCCGACGAGATCGCCGAGCTGGCGCGCGACCACTGGTACGCCGATCTGCCGCAGCTGTGCACCGATCTGGCCAACAAGCGCGGCGGCGACGACAACATCACCGTGGTGGTGGCGCTGGTGTGCAACGATCACGATCAGCGCCGGTCCACCCGTGACAACCGAGCCACCGTCACCGACACCCTCCCTCCGATGAAGCGCTGACGCGCCAATCCGGGCATGAGGGGGGCATGAGCGAGGCATGAGCACGAACGCACTCGTCAGAGTGGTCGATGGCACGCGCGCGGTGTTCAGCTGGCGCCGGTTCATCGGGCTGTGCCTGTGGTACTGCCCGTCCTCGGTGGTCGCCCGCGCGCTCACCGGCCCCAAGCTCCCGCAGATCATCATGCGTCGCTGGTGCGAGGGCATCGTGCGCGACGTGGGGATGCGGATCGCGGCGGAGGGCGTCGAGAAGGTCGCCGGCAAGCCGTCGATCATCGTGGCCAACCACGCCAGCTTGCTCGACATCCCGGCGCTGGGCTCGATGCTCGACATCGACTACCGCTGGGTGGCCAAGAAGCAGCTGTTCCGCGTGCCGCTGGTGGGCTGGCACCTGTGGGCGTGCGGGCACATCCCCGTGGATCGCAGGCGGGCCGGCAACCTCGAGCGCATGCAGGAGATGGTCGAGGCCGTGCTGGCCGCGGGAGGCTCGGTGGTGTTCTTTCCCGAGGGCACGCGCTCGCCCGATGGCGCGCTCAAGGCGTTCCGCAGCGGGGCGTTTGCGTGTGCCGTGGAGGCTGGGGCCCCCGTGCTGCCGATCGTGCTCGATGGGACCTACGAGCTGCTGGTCAAGGGCTCGTTGAATTTTCCGCGAGGTGCCAACCGACGGGTGCGCGTGCGCGTGCTCGATCGGGTCGAGGTGCCCCGCCCGTCGGCCCCCAAGGGGTCGGACGAGCACACCGCGGCCATCGAGTCGCTGCGTGACGACGTTCGGCGGCGGATGGTCGACGCGCTCGACGAGCTGCGCGGCGGCCCGGGGCGTGCCGAACAGCCTCCGCCTCCGTCGCCATGATACCTTGATCCCATGGTGCCTGCCTTGGTCCTGCTCGCCTTCGGAGGAGGGGTCGAGCGTCCGCCCGCCGAGTATGCACCCACGTTCGATGGGGCACCCGTCGTCGAAGCGCAGCACGGTCACGGTCACGCGCTTCCCCTGCGCTCGCCGGACGAGCCGGTGAAGGCCGGCCCGGATCTGCAGCTCCCCTGGCGCTGCGGTGGCGTCGAGTACTGCACCCAGGGGCACAATGGAGGCAGTCACACGGGAACCTCGGCGTGGGCGTGGGACTTCGCCCACCAGGAGGGCGAGGAGATCTGGGCGGTCTCGGCCGGTGTGGTCACGCACCTGCGCATGAACATGACCACGGGCGGCTGCAGCACCGACTACTCGGGCGGCGCCAACTACATCACCGTCGATCACGGCGACGGCACCTCGGTCGTGTATCTGCACATGCAGGCCAACTCGTCGCCGCTGGCGGTGGGTGAGGCGGTCGAGGTGGGCGACCTCGTGGCGAGGGTCGGCGCGACCGGCTACGCCTGCGGGGCGCACCTTCACATGCAGGTCCAGGACACCTGCGGGAGCTACTACTGCCAGTCGGTGCTCGGGAATTTCGCCGGCTACGGCGATCCCTCCGCCAGCACCCAGTACGAGAGCAACAACTGTCCCGAGTGCCCGCTTCTGCTCGACGGCGGTACGACCACCATCGACGACGAGGATGCGGGCTGCCTGGTGCGCCAGACCACCGCGTGGTGGAGCAGCTACCAGGGGCACGACGATCACCACTTGTGGACCCGGGCCATCGACGCCGCAGCTCCCGAGACGAGCGCGCGGTGGCGGTTCGGGGTGTCGGTGCCGGGCGACTACCGGGTGGAGGTGTTCGTCCCCGATGCCGATGCCGACACCACCAACGCCACCTACCTGGTGCATCACGCGGCGGGCACGACTCCGGTGGTGGTGGACCAGAGCACGCAAAAGGGCTGGCAAGAGCTCGGGGTGTTCGAGTTCGTCGGGAACGCGGGCGAGGGCATCGAGCTGGGTGACGACACCGGGGAGGCGGTGGGCCTCGATCGCCACGTGGCCTACGATGCGGTGCGCTTCACCTACGAGCCGGCGGCCGGGGACACCGGCGGCGAGACCTCGGCGGGAGACTCGGGCGACCCCGATCCCGACGGCACCGGTGGTCCGGGGGGCACGGGTGACGATGGTCCGGGGGGCACGAGCAATGGTGGTGGGGCCACCAGCGTGGGTCCCGGGGGTGGGGATGGGCCAGGCGACGGCACCGGGTTCGACGAGACCGACACGCGCGCGCTGCCACCCGGGTTCGGGGAGGACGAGAGCCCGGCCGGATGTGCCTGCCGCAGCGACGGGTCCTCGCCCGGGTACGCGCCCTCGGGGCTGATGGTGCTGGGGTTGCTGGGCTGGCGCCGCCGCCGGCGTCGACGAGGGGTCGATGCCGCCACGGTCGAGGTATCCTCCCGTGATGGCCGAGCTCCTCGTGCGTCAGCTCCTTGCCGGTCGTGACTTCGCCCAGCGTGATGGCGCGGCGGCGAGCATGCAGAACTTCGTGTACCTGCTCGGCGATCGCGAGGCGGGCGAGTGTCTGGTGGTCGATCCCGCGTGGGACGTGCAAGGCATCCTCGACGTCGCCGCCGCCGAGGGCTTGCGCGTGGTGGGGGCGCTGGTCACCCACTATCACCCCGATCACGTGGGCGGATCGATCTTCGGACTCGAGGTCGAGGGCTTGCCGACCCTGATGGCTCGGTGCCCGTGTCCGGTGCACGTGCACCGGGCCGAGGCCGAGGGCGTACGCGTGGTGACCGGCCTGTCGAAGTCCGACCTGGTCGAGCACGACTCGGGCGATCGGGTCGAGGTGGGCGGCCTGTCGATCGAGCTGCTGCACACGCCAGGACACACGCCAGGCTCGCAGTGCTTTCGGGTCAAGGCGACCGAGCGCGAGTCCGGCGGCGCGCTCGTGGCCGGCGACACCTTGTTCCTGCAGGGATGTGGCCGCGTGGATCTCCCCGGCGGCAACGTCGACGAGATGTATGCGACGCTGACCCAGCGGCTGTCGTCGTTGCCCGGCGACACCATGCTGCTACCCGGCCATGCCTATGGCGGCGAGCGGGCCACCATGGCGCACGTGCGCCAGACCAATCCGACCCTTCGGATCGAGAGCCTCGAGCGGTTCCGTGCCCGCATGGGCGGGTAGCCGCGCCCGGGGCCGCTACGAGTCGGCGGCGGTCGACCAGACCAGCTCGGGCAGCGTGGGAGCCAGGCGCGGCGGCGGGGCCGGACGCGACAGCAGCAAGCCCACGTAGCGCTCGGCGGCTCGACGCGCTTCGGTGGGGCGTGGCGCGAACAGCATGGACTCGAGCCAGTTGAAGCGCTCCGGCAGGGCCGGCGGGATCCGGGTGAGCACCAGGGGACGCGCGGGGTTCATGCAGCCATTGGGCAGATGCGGGGCCTTGGGGGCAAGAAACCTGCCAATCGCTCGCCGGCTCGGTTGCGCCCGCAGCTCGATCGCAGAACACGATGTGCTCGATCGTGCATGAATTACCTGCAAGCGACCCGTGAACCATCCATGAACCATCCGCGAATATGAGACACTACTTGCCAGGATGAGGGGGGTGGACGTGCACATGCTCGAAGGACGGCGCGGCGAGGACGCGCGTCGGCGACGGCTGGTGCTGGCGATCGGGCTCTGCACGGCGGCGTTGCTGCCGGGCTGCAAGCGGGGCTCCGACGACGGGATGGGCCTGAGCGTGGGCCTCGATGGCGGCGAGTCCGAGACGGCCGGCGATGACGGGGACGAGATCCCGGCCGATCTCGATCCGGCTCCGGCCACGCTGCGGCTGTTGCTGCAGCGACAGTACGTTGGGGCCGTGGAGGAACTCTTGGGCCCCGAGGCGGCCGCTGCGGCCGATCCACCCGAGAACCACGCCATCAATGGGTTCGATGCCGTGGGTGCAGCCCAGCTCGCGCTCGGCGACGCAGAAATCGACGCCTACGAGCGGTCGGCCCGCGCGGTGGCCGAGGCGGCCGCTGCCGCGGGCACGCTCGACACCTGGCTCGCGTGCGATCCCGTCGGTGCGGGCAACGAAGCATGCATTCGCCAGGTCGTGGGCAGCTTCGGGCGTCGAGCGTGGCGACGGCCGCTGACCGACGAGGAGATCGAGCGCTACACCGCGGTGGGCACCGCGGCGGCGGCAGACCTCGGCGGCTTCGAAGCCGGGCTGCGAGCGGCAATCGCAGCGCTCTTGCAGTCGCCGTACTTCCTCTATCAGGTCGAGGTGGGCGAGCCCGACCCCGATGATCCCTCGCGACGCCGGCTCACCCAGTACGAGCTGGCCAGCCGCATCTCGTTCTTCCTGCTCGACACCGTGCCCGACGCCGAGCTGCTCGACGACGCCGAGGCCGGCTTGCTGTACGACTCCGACGGCATTCGCGAGGCGGCGTGGCGCCTGCTCGAGCGTCCGCGTGCGCGGGAGAGCCTGGGCGAGTTCTTCGGCGAGGCCTGGCGGCTGCGCAACCTCGTGGGCCTGCCCAAGGACCTGGCGACCTTCCCGCAGTGGACCCCCGAGCTGGCCGAGGCCATGCGGGGCGAGACGCTGGCGCTGATCGAGGACCTCGCGTGGGAGCAGGAGGCCGACTTCCGCGAGGTCTTCATGGCCGACTACACCTTCGTCAACGCCCGCCTCGGCTTCCACTATGGCCTTCCCGGAGCGGCCGAGCTGTCCGACACGCACACCAAGGTGAGCCTGGCCGGGCACGACAAGCGCGGCGGCCTGTTTGGCCACGGCGGCTTCTTGAGCCTGCTGGGCCACGTGTCGAGCACCTCGCCCACCCTGCGTGGCAAGTTCGTGCTCGAGAACATCCTGTGCCGCACGGTGCCGCCCCCACCACCAGGCGTGGTGACCGATCTGCCCACCAACGACGGCAGCGTCACCATGCGCGAGCGCCTGGAGGCGCACATGTCCGATCCAAGCTGCCGGGGCTGCCACGAGATGATGGATCCCATCGGCTTCGGGCTGGAGAACTACGACGGGATTGGACGCTTTCGCACCGAGGACAACGGGCAGCCCATCGACTCGAGCGCCGTGCTCGATGGCGAGGCCTTCGACGGTGCGGCGAGCCTGGGCACGATCGTGGCCAGCAGCCCCGACTCGGCCCACTGTCTGGTGCGCAACCTCTATAGGCACGCCACCGGGCACATCGAGGGGCCGGGCGAAGAGGACGCCTTGCTCGTCATCGAGGATGCCTTCGCCGAGAGCGGCTACCGCATGCAGGACCTCATGGTCGAGATCGTGGCGAGCCCCGCCTTCCGCGTGGTCGCCGAGCCGGAGTGAGCATCATGGTCAGCAAGCGATTCCGACTGAGTCGACGAACGATGCTTCGGGGCATGGTGGGCGGCACCATGGTCGCGCTGGCTCTGCCGCCGCTCGAGGCCATGCTCGATGCACACGGTGAGGCCTGGGCCGACGGCTCGGAGCTGCCGCGGCGCCTCGTCTCGTGGTTTTGGGGCAACGGGGTGGCGCTGGCCGACGTGGGCAACCCAGGGGGACCGCTGCGCTTTGCTCCCGCGCAGACCGGTCCCGGCTACTCGCTGACCCCTCAGCTCGAGCCGTTCGCAGCCGTGCGTGACTACGTCTCGGTGCTCACGGGCTACCGGGTCTCGGCCTCGTTCCCGCTGCGTCGTGGTCATCACGACGGCACCGCGATGTTCTCGGGCCACCCGTTCATCGAGCTGCCGCCCGGCTCGGCCAACTACGCCAGCAAGTTCGGTGGCCCGTCGTTCGATCAGGTCGTCGCCGATCGGCTCGGCGGGCAGACGTTCCTGCCGTCGGTGCAGCTACGCGTGTCCAAGCGGGTCGTCACCAGCGAGGGGCCCAGCCTCGAGTTCCTGTCGCACAAGGGCCCCGAGCAGCCGCTTCCCGCGATCCAGGACCCACGCGAGGCCTGGGAGCGGCTGTTCGCCTCGTTCACCGTGCCCGACGACCCCGAAAAGCCCCACCGCATGGCGGCCCTCGACGCGGTGCTCGAGGACACGGCGCAGCTCAAGGCCCGGGTGGGCACTGCCGATCGCCTGCGGCTGGATGCCCACCTCGCGGCGGTGGAGCAGCTTCGCAGCCAGATCGATGCGCTGGCCCCGAGCTGCGAGATTCCTCCCCAGACCGCGCAGAGCAACGACGACATCGACGGCAACGAGCAGCTCGAGCCGGTCAACCGCGCCATGGCCGAGGTCCTCGCGCTCGCATTCGCCTGCGACATCACGCGGGTGGCCAGCATCCAGTTCAGCGGCTCCGTGGGCTACACGGTGTTCCACATGCTGGGGCAGAACATGGGGCACCACGATCTGACCCACGATGCGGGCCAGAACGAGGCGGTGGATGCCTCGACGATCTACACCATGCAGATGCTGGCCTACCTGTGCGAGCGGCTGATGCAGACCCCGGAGGGGGCCGGCAACCTGCTCGACAACAGCGTGATCTTCGCGGGCTCCGATGCTTCGTCGGGGCTCACCCACGCGGTCACCGACATGCCGATCATCGTGGCGGGACGTGGCGGAGGTTCGCTGACCCATCCCGGCATCCACCACCGCAGCGATGGCGCCAACACCTCCGACATCCTGCTGACCTGCGCCAAGGCCGTGTGCCCGGAGATCACCGGGATCGGCGGCGGCGCAGGGCACTCCAGCACCCCGGTGTCGGCGCTGCAGGCCTGAGCCGCACCTCGTGCGATCCGGTCGCGCTCGGAGCGATGCGCGCGTCAGTCGGGGAGGTACCGCCAGAGCAGCGGCACCACCCCGTCTTCGCCCGCCTGCGAGCCCACCGCCCAGACGTCGGTGGCCGAGCTGCCGTGCACGCGATGGAAGGTGCGCAGGTAGGGACTGCCGAGCGCTTGCTCGGCCACCGCGTGCCACTCTCGACCGTCATGGTGGACGATCGAGCCAAAGCTGCCCACGCCCCATAGATCGTCGGGGGCGGTCCCCCACAGCGTGCTGGGCCCGCCGAATACGTCGATCTCGATCTCGCTCCACTCGAGGCCATCCCAGTGGACGAGCTGCTCGTCACCCGTCGCCAGCCACACGTCGTCGGGGCCGAAGCCGAACACCCCATCCGCGCCCCACAGCAGATCGTCCTCGAGCGTGGTCCAGGTGCTGCCGTCCCAGTGGGCGACGTCGAACACGCTCACGGTATAGACGTCGTTGGGACCCGAGCCCCACACCGCGGTGTTGTCGGGGCCGGCGGCGAGCTGCCGCACCCAGGTGGTTCCATCCCAGTGCGCGGCCGTGCTCTGCGAGCCCACCACCCATACGTCGCTGGGGCTGCTGCCCCAGATCGATGTGAGGCCTTCGATGCCCGGCGCCTCTTGGCGGAGATCGGTGACGGTCCAGCTCGTGCCGTCGTAGCGGGCCAAGCTCTGGCCGCCGACCATCCACATGTCATCGGGACCGAAGGCCCAGATCCCCTGCATCATGTCGGTGGTCTCGAGCGCGAACTCGGTCCAGGTGCTTCCGTCGAAGTGAAACACGCGGCCTCCATCCGCGGTGACCCACGCGTCCTCCGGACCAGAGCTCCACACGGCTCCGTAGGCGTACGCTTCGGGCAGCCCTTCCACGGGCTTCCAGTCCTCGGCGCTGGGCTCGGAATCGGGCTCGGAGCAGCCGCAGGTGAGCAGGGCGAGGCCGAGGACGAGGCCGAGCGGGCGCGTCATGCTGGCAGGATGGCGGGCCGGGTCGGGAATGTCGAGCACGAGAACGCCGGATTGCGATGGGCGGTGCGCACGAGCACGGGCGACCGTTGGGCCGTGCGGTCACGCGCATGCGATGACGCGGAGTTCGCGGCGTTCTTGGTCGGCGAGGGATCGACGGCATCGCACTCGATCCCGACGCGGTGCTGCGTGCGTGGACGGTGGTCGCTTCGGCCGAAGCCCCGTAGTATCCCCGAATGAAGATCCGACTTGGTCTTTGGGTGGCGCCCATGATCGTCCTGGGTGCTTGCTTCAATCCCCCGGATGCGCCGATCGACACGGATGCGAGCGACGCGAGCGATGGCGGTACGACCAGCACGGGTCCAGGAGACTCGACCAGCACGGCGGACGACAGCACGGGGCCCGGCAGCCCCTGCGACCCCAACCCGTGTGAGAACGGCGGGGAGTGCATCCCGGAGGGTGAGGGGCCGCTCTGCGTGTGCCCCGAGGGCTTCTCGGGCGACGCCTGCGAGATCCCGCCAGCCGACGCCTGCGAGTCCAACCCGTGTGAGAACGGGGGCGAGTGCGTCGCGGACGGGGAGGGCTTTGGGTGTGAGTGTGCCGCTGGGTTCGAGGGTGAGCTGTGCGAGATCGACATCGACGAGTGTGCCGATGCCCCCTGTCAGAACGGCGGGACCTGCACCGACCAGATCGATGGGTTCGGCTGCGAGTGCCCCAGCGGCTTCGAAGGCGATGCGTGCGAGGTGAACACCGACGACTGCGCCCCGATGCCCTGCGTCAATGGCATGTGCATCGATGGCGTCGAGTCGTTCGAGTGCCAGTGCGGGCCGATGTTCGAGGGCGACCTGTGCGAGTGTGCGCTGCAGGGGCCCGCGCAGGTCGACTACACCAACCAGGGCACGTTCACCGCGGGCATGCTCTACGACGATCCGCCGGGGATCATGGTGACCGGCAGCAACACGATCAACGTGCTGAACCTCAACGGGCTGGGGATCGTGGGCGGGAGCAGCAGCAACAGCGTGGACGGCAACGAGTTCATCGAATTCACGTTCGACCACCCGTCCACGTCGACGACCTACTTCGTGTCATCCGCCGGCAACGGCGATGGCGATGGGTTCGTGGGTGAGGCCACGATACAGGCGTTCGGCGAGGCCGGAGCACCACTGGGGAACATGCCGGTCAACGGCACCGGCGTGTTCAACCTCAACACCATGTTTGGCGCGGGCGTGAGGATCACGCGCTTCCGCGTGACGGCCAATGCGGACAGCTTCCGCGTGAGCAACGTGTCGGTGAGCCCCGTCGTGTGCCCGTGAGCACCGAGCCTCGACGCGGCTCGATGCCCCCGCTGGCCCCAGTCCTGCGCTGGCTCGGCCCAGGAGGCCAGCGTGGTCGGGTCGCGCTCGGGCTCACTCTTGGACGTGGATCCGCGGGCTTGGTCGTTCGCGACCCTGCTACGCTATCGGGAATGCGGGCGTCGCCTCGGATCGTCCGATCCCCGATGCGTCGGGTGATCGTGGGCCTGGGTCTGCTGCTGTCGAGCGCGTGCGTCGGCCCCGACCGCGCGGAGCCCCGCACGACGACGCGCGAGCCCGAGCCGACCGCGATGGACGAGGGCAGGGACGTGGCCGAGGATCGGACGGGGCCGCTCGAGCTCGCGGTCGATGGCGCGAGTCCACGAGCGTCCATCGAGGCCCTGCGCGAGGCTCCCGGCCGCGAGCTCGCGTCGTCCCATGCCGATCGCGCCGCGTGGTCGGCCGACGGCCGAACCTTCGTCCACTGTCGCCCCGCGGGCTCCGATTGCACCGCGTGCCGCCTGTTCCACCTCGACGGCACCAGCGAAGCGCTCGAGGCGGGGACGGGGTGCACGGACGCGGCGCCGTCGACCGCGGCCCTGGAGTCGCGCCTCGGCGCGCTCGAGCCGCTGGCCACGCCCACGCGCTGGTCGCAGGGGTCCGAGGTGGTGCTGGTGGTCGAGACGCGGCAGCTCGAAGCGACCAACGCCGGGGAGCCGCGCGCGATGCTCAAGCTCGGCGCACGCCGTCGAGCGGGCGGGCCCCCGGCGTGGCTGCTCCACGTCGATCCGTGCGAGGGCTGCGGGACCGATCAGCAGTGCGCGGCGGTGGCCCACTTCGACGCGCTCGTGCCGTCGCCACGGGGCGACCGGCTCGCGGTGCTGCTCCATCAGCGCAGCTCCGGGGGCGACGAGTCGACGCGGGTCGAGCTGCTCGACAGCGAGCGCATCGGGGCGGCCGCTCGGGCTCCGGCGAGCCAGGCCCCACGCTGAAGCGCGCCGGGGTCGTCACTGGCAGATGCCCATCTGGCAGTTGGCCATGCAGTCGCCGTTGTTCTGGCAGGGGTCGCCAGGCGATCCGTCGTGGCACATGTCGTCGCTGGGGACGCAGTACGGCGCGAGCACGTCGTCACAGTCGGCGTCGTTGTTGCACGGATCGCCCTCGTCGCCGTCGTGACACAGGCCATCGGGTGCACAGTAGGGCGCAGCCGCGCTGCACGTGGCATCGCCCGCGCACGGGTCGCCTTCGCTGCCGTCGGTACACTGTCCGCCGGGCGCACAAAACGGCGCGATCGCGGGATCGCAGTCCGAGCTGGAGCCGCATGGATCGCCCTCTTCGCCCACCTGGCATGCGTCCCCCGGGCCACAGATCGGTGCTGCGGCACCGCAGTCGTTCGCCGCGCCGCAGGCATCGCCCAGTCCGCCGTCCTGGCACTGGCCGCCCGAGGAACAGATCGGCGCGTCCATGTTGCAGTCGCCCTCGGCCGAGCACGGGCTGCCCTCGTCACCCACCTCGCAGGTGCTGCCCGAAGTACAGATCGGTGCTCCGGCGTCGCAGTCGGACGCGTCGTCGCACGGATCACCGGCCACACCCACCTGACAGCCGGCCGGGCCGCACAGGGGAGCGTCCGCACAGTCGGACTCGTCATCGCAGGGATCGCCGGCCATCCCGCTCTGACAGGCTCCGTCGGGGCCGCACAACGGGGTGGGATCGCTGCAATCGCCATCGTCACCACACGGCGGCGTGCCGGTCGAGTCGGTGCTCATGGTGCTCGTGGTCGTGAGCGGCGGCGAGGTGTCGGTGGTGTCGCCGGTGGTCGTGCTCGGATCCACCATGGTCGTCGACGTCACGGTGGTGCTCGAGTCCATGGTGGAGCTCGTGGTGCCCTCGGTCGTCGCGGTCGTGGTGAACGGGTTGTCCTGGAACAGGGGATTGGGCTCCCAGCAGCCGCTCGTCGCCAGGGGCAGCAACAGCGCCACCATGGCGCTCGAGCCGGGGCGGCGAAGGTCGTTCGATCGCGGGTTCCTCATGTCAATCCCTCATCCCATCCAGCAAGAGCGGTCTCGAAGGCGCATCGAAGCGGCGCCGCACTAGAAGTGCAGCGCGATCCCCCGTGCGCCGGGCCGAAGGCGAACGCGTCGATCGTCGTCCCGCGCCCGGTCCTTGTTGCTGCGCACCAACAACAGCGCCCCCGCCGTGATCGCCACCACACCGGTCACCGTCATGATCACGCCGCCTGCGAGCGTCTTGTGGCGAAAGCGGCAGTTGCCCTCGGCGTCCACGTCGTCGCCGGAGCAGCGGGTGAAGGTCACCGGGCGCTCGTCGAGCACGAACAACGCGATGCCCGAGCCGAGCGCGGCCGTGCCCACCCCGATCGCGGCCCAGCTCAGCGGGCGGACGATGGGGGGCAGGGGCTTGCGCTCGGCGGACACCGGCGTCAGCGCGAGCTCGATCGTGGCGGTGAGTCCGGCCTCGATCGAGACGTCGCTGTCGATGCTCTCGAAGCCTCCACGTCGCAGCGTGAGCTGGTGGGATCCGATCGGAAGCGCCATCTGCAGCGGAGTGACGCCGACCGGCTGGCCATCGACGAGGACCTCGGCCCCGGTCGGCGAGGACGAGATCGAGAGCGTACCCGTCTGCGCGTCGGGGGCGACCAGGTGCTCCTTCAGCGAGCCCGCGAGCGAGCCGGCGACCTCGATGGCCTCGGTGAGCCCGCACAGCTCGCACACCTGCTGCGCCTCGTGGATCACCTGCCCGGTGATGCCGTCGACCACGGCGAGCGTGATCACGTAGTCGCTCTCCTGCAGCCGGACCGAGGGGCGCACCAGGTGGGTGACTCCGGCCTTGGCGGCCAGCTCGCTCATGCAGCCCTCGTCGGGGCAGGCGGCCTTGCCGAGCGTGGCCGCGGGCACCACGGCGGCCCCGGTCGCGGCCACGCTGCTCTCGATCTTCTGTGCGAGCTGCGTGTCTCCGTTGGGAGGGAGCTTGCCGTCGAGCTCGAGCGGAAGCAGGCCGACCCTGGGCTCGGCGGCGAGCGCGAGGTTCGGACTCGCGAGCACCGCGGCAATCGATGCGGTCGCGGAGAGAATGGCAGTCAGCACCCTGCGCATGGTCGATGCGAGTCTACCGAAACTCGTCGCCGACGTGGGCTGCGCACGGGGCGACGCGTCGACCCAGAACGCAGAACGCTAGACCCAGCGCTGCGTGATGTCGACATGGGGCACGTCGGGTGTGGTGTCGTCGCTGACGCTCAGCAGCTGCGCCTCGTCGAGGGCGATCGCCACCGATCGGGCATCGCGGCACGCGACCGCTCGAGGTGACGGCAGTATCACTCGGGCACGCAGGCGCCCAGCTCGGGCCAGCTGGGCGTCACGCCCAGCACCAGGTAGGCGCGGCCCGAGTTGCCGCCCATGGGCTCGGCAAGGGGGGCGCCGAGGAGCAGATCGGTCGAGCCGTCGCCATCGAAGTCGCCCGCCGAGGCCACCGACCAGCCGGCTTCGTCGTCCCAGTCCTCGCCCGTGACCACGAAGCCGCCGCGGCCCTGCGCGACCTCGGCGAGGTCGATGGTGGAGAGATCCTCGCGGCCGAACACCACGTACACCGCGCCATTGCCGAACTGGCCGCCGATGGCCGAAGGGGCACCCAGCGCGAGGTCGGGCCAGCCGTCGCCGTTGAAGTCGTCGAGGCTAGCCACCGACCACCCGAGGTCGTCGCCCGGCACGAGGCCGGGGAGCGTGACGCCGCGGTCGGGAGGCATCGCGCCGAGCACGAGGCCGGTGGTGCCCGAGCCATAGAGGACGTGCACGGCCGAGTCGCCGGAGAACGCCGGGCCGGGGGCGGCCACGACCAGCTCGGATCGGCCGTCGCCGTCGAGATCGCCCAGCTCGCCGAGGGCTCGGCCGAGCGCGAGCCCTCCCGAAGCGCCCTGGATGTCCCATCCTCCGACCCCGGCGGCGACCATGGCGAGATCGATGGTGGCGGGGAGCACCGGGCCGTGGGTGACATATGCACGACCCGCACTACCCGAAGCGCTGTAGGACCCCGCGAGGATCTCGGGCAGACCGTCGCCGCTCAGATCGTGCAGACCCTTCACGGCCCAGCCCACGTGATCGGCGGGCTGACCGAGCAGGGCCAGGCCACCGCCCGTACCCGCGAGCACCGAGGCCAGCGACACGGGGGTGGCATCGGTCTTGCCGAACACCACGTAGGCGCGTCCGCCCGCGCCCGGCAGCACGTCGGTGGCCTGCGGAGCGCCCACGAGGATCTCGGCGATGCCGTCGCCATCGAGGTCGTCGAGGGCATCCACCGACCAACCGGCCCACTCCTCGGCCTCGGCTCCATCGATGGCAAAGCCGTCGGCCAGCAGCAGGCTCGAGAGCGACATGGTGGCGCCGAAGTCCTGGCTGAAGATCACGGCCACGCGACCCGAGCGGTTGCCGTTGGCGCTGGACCAGCCCGCGCCGATGGCCAGGTCGTCGTTGCCGTCGCCATCGAGGTCGGGGAGCACGGCGACCGACCAGCCCGTGTAGGCGGCCACGTCGTCGCCGTAGACCACGTAGCCACCGATGCCGCCGGCCACGTCGGTGAGCGGGATCGAGGTGGGATCGGGGCGGCCGAACACCACGTAGATGCGGCCCTGGCCGTTCCACGAGAACGGAGCGGACACGACCACGTCGTCGTAGCCATCGCCGTCGAGATCGCCGTTGCCGGCGACCGACCAGCCCAGACGCCCGAACGAGACGTCCGGCGAGATCGCCAGACCATGGGCATCGGCCACGAGCTCGGTGGCATCGATGGGGCCGGGCCACACCATCACGTGTACCTGTCCGATCCCCTGGTTGCCCTCGGGATCCTCGATCGTGTAGCTGAACACGTCTTCGCCCCAAAAGCCGCTGGCGGGCGGCGTGTAGACGAAGTCGTTGCCCATGGCCACGATGGTCCCGCCTTCCATGCTCATCGGATCCACGCCGACGAGCACGACCGCCGAGTCCTGGGGATCGGAGTCGTTGTCGAGTGCACCGGTGATGAGCAGGCTGGGCTGCTGACGCAGCATGCAGGCGCCGTCGGGGAGGGCGATGGGCTCCACCGCGGGGCCGGTGGACTCGGTGGCACCGTCGGTGGTGGTCGTGCCGTCGTCGAGCGTGGTGGTGGAGCCCGGGCCGGTGGAGGTCGTGCCCTCGGCGGTGGCGTCGAGGCCCGCGGTGGTCTCGGGGTCGACGGTGGTCTCCACCGTCATGGTGGTGTCGGGCACCGCGGTGGTGTCGAGCATCGTGGACGTGCCCGGCAGCGTCGTGGCCTCGCTCGTGCTCGTGCCGCTGGTCGAGGCGCTCGAGCTCGCATCGGGTATGTCGTCACCGCATGCGACCAACACGCATAGGCTCGCCAACGACCAACGCAGTCTGTACATGACGCGATGGTAGACGCATTGGTGGTGGATGCCACCGGTCCACCCCTCGACGAATGCGAGGGTCAGTTTCCGCGCAGCTGGGCCAGCTTGCCCTCGATCTCCTCGAGGTCCTGCTTGGCCTTGGCGAGGTTGTCCTCGACGATCTTCTTGCGCTTCTCGAACGCCTTCATGCCCTCTTCGGGCTTGTCGGAGGCTTCGACGCGGGCCTGCACCTGCGGCAGGCGATCGACGAACTTCTGGCGCGCTTCGAGCACGCGCTGCGCCTGCTCGAGCCGCTTCTCGTAGAACGCGATCTTCTCGTCCTTGGTGGCGGTGGGCGGCGGATCCTGGGGCTGGGGCTCGGGCATCTCGGCGATGCCGTTGCCGCCGGCCGGGAGCTTGATGGCGCTGTTGCGCCGGGTGGAGGGGAGGCTGGTGGCGGCGTCGACGGAGCGGGCGCCCACCCCGGCCGCTCGGCCTCCTGCGCCGGCACCCTTGCCATCGGCCGCGCCGGCCTGGTTGCCGGCGGTCGCCTTCTCGGATCCCTTGCCCTTGGCATCGTCGCCCGATGGCCAGAAGATGAGCAGCGCAGCCACCGCCAGGATCCCGGCCCCGGCCAGGATGGTGGGGAGGGCGCTCTGCTCCTCGTCCGCGGGGGTTGCCTCGGAGGCCTTCTTGGTCTCGGTCGTCATGGCGAAAAGTACTATACCTCACTCGGTGCCGAGCGCCGATCGCGATGAAGGCGCGGATGCGCACGACGGCGAGTGGATCGCCATCCCGTTGGTGGTGGGGGCGGGCCACGATGGCTACCGCGTCGATCGCTTCATCCACGCCCGCATCACCCGGCTGTCGCGGACCCGCATCCGGGCCATCATCGAGCGGGGGCAGGTTCGCGACGGACGGGGGCCCATCGTGCGACCGGCCCATCGCGTGCGGGCGGGACAGGTGGTCACCGTGATGCGGCCGGCCCCGCCGGAGCCCGAGGTGGTGCTCGACTACGCGGTCCGGCACCAGGATCCCGACTTGCTGGTGATCGACAAGCCCGCGGGGTTGCCCGTGCACCCGAGCGCTCGCTATCACCGGCACACGCTGACGGCGGTCATGCGTACGCGTCTGGGGGTGGGACACGGCTGGGAGATGGCCCACCGGCTCGATCGCGAGACCTCGGGGGTGATGGTCTTCGGGAGGCGCGGCGGCAGCGGCTCGGTGCTCAAGCGCAGCTTCCAGCACCGGGAGGTGCACAAGGAATACCTGGCGCTGGTGCACGGCCGGCTCGAGGGGTCGTGCACGGTGGAGATCCCGCTCGGCCCCGCGCAGGGCTCGGAGATCCGCGTGAAGATGGGCCCTCGATCGCCGCTGCAAGGGGGGCTGCCGGCCAGCACCGAGGTGGAGGCGCTGGCCCACGGCGACTTTAGGGACGGGCCCATCACGTTGGTGCGCGCGCGCCCTCGAACCGGGCGCCAGCACCAGATCCGCGTGCACCTGGCCGAGCTCGGGCACGGCATCGTGGGCGACAAGCTCTACGGGATCGAGGAGTCGTGGTTCCTCGACGTGGTGGAGCACGGGCGGCCGCTGTCCGAGCTCGGAGAGACGCTGGGGCTGTGGAGGCACGCCCTGCACGCGGCGCGCCTCGAGCTGCCGCACCCTCGCGACGGCCAGTGCATGAGCTTCTTCGCTCCGTGGCCCGAGGACCTGGCGGCGATCCTGCCGCTGCCCCCAGGCGTGGGCCCCTGAACCAAATTCGGCTAGCCGGGCTGGGGCTTGCGAGGCGTTTGCTTGATCTCGCCGTGCACGACCTTGAGGCGCACGGTCTTGCCGTCTTGCACGTCGACCTTGATCTGCGCGTGGTCACAGCTCTCGGCCAGGGTGAGCACGCGGTCGGGGAGCACGATGGCCTTGATGCCCGGCTCCTGACGCGACAGGCCCAGGTGCGCCATGCCGCTCTCCCACACCAGCACGTCGGGGCGGGCCTCGCCCTCGCTGCCCTCGGCGAGCACGTACTCCGGAATCACGACGTGGCGTTGCTCCTCGAGGTGCTGGATGTACCAGCGCCCTGCGAGCCCGGCGACGACGAGGCCCACCACGAGGCCGCCGTAGACCCTGCGACGGGCCCGGCTGCCGTCGCGATAGCCGGTCAGCGGCCCCACCGTCGGCAGCTCCGGGGGATCGGCGAGCAGCTCGTCGAGGTGGCCCCCGGTGGGCTGCTCGTCCTCGCGAGGGCGCCGAAACTCCCGCTTCACAGGCCTTCTTCGTCGCGGCTCGCCTCGTCGATGAGGCGCGCACCCTCCATGAGCAGGTGCGTGGTGGAGGACTGCACGGTGTCCTCGACGTCCACCGTGGTCGCGCTGAAGCTGAACGTGCCGGCCGTCCACGCGAGCATGCGATACACGCACTCGCGTCCGCCGAGGTCGGGCTCGTCGTCGAGCTCGGCTGCGACCACTTGGCCACGGCGCAGCTGGATCTTGCCCGCGGAGTCGCCCTTGGCCTCGAGCAGGCTGAGCACCCCTTCCTTGCGCTCCATCTCCATCATCACCAGCAGGCTCGAGAGTCCGAGCTGCTCGAGCTTGCCGCTGAGCGCCGTGGCTCGGCGGGCGCGTGCCTCCGCGTCGGAGGACGAAGGCCGCGGCTGGCCAGCGGCGGGAGGTGGGGCTGCGCCCGGCGGTGGCGCCTGGCCGGGGGGCACGGGGGGGTTGGGGTACGCCCCGGGCGGTGGCGGCGGGTACTGGCCGGGGTAGCCGTATTGCGGAGGCGGTGGGTATGGGTTGGGGTAGCCGTACTGCGGCGGGTACTGACCGGGGTAGCCGTAGGGCGGCACCGGCATCGAGTGGACGCCGGAGTTGTGGGTGGGCCCCGGAGGTGGATAGCCCGGGAGCTGGTGGACGCCGGAGTTGTGGGTGGGCCCCGGAGGTGGATAGTTGTGCGTGGGGGCGGGGGGATAGCCCGGGGGCGAGTGAACGCCCGGGTAGTCGGCGGGGCCCTGGGGATGGCTCGGCGGCGGCGCGTGGCGGGAAGGCACGGCTCCGGCGCGGCCGGCCAGGGCGGCATCGACCCGCTTCTCGAGGTCCTCGAAGCGGAACGGCTTGGCCAGGTAGTCCTGCTCGGTCAGGCCCATCGAGCGCAGCTTGGCTTGGTCCTTGCCGAGCGCGGTGAGGAAGATGACCGGGATGCTGGCCAGTCGCGGGTCCTGGCGCAGCTGCTGGACGAAGCTCCACCCGTCCATCACCGGCATCATCAGGTCGGAGACGATCACGTCGGGCGCGTGCGCCTTGACCCGGTCGAGCGCCTGTCGGCCCTCACGTGCGGTATCGACGACGAACTGCCGCTTCCTCAGGGAGGCGGTGACCATCCGTAGAATCCACGGATCATCGTCGACCACCAGGATCCGTGCGCTCATGCGTCGCGGTAGCGTAGGCCGCGCTCCCTGGGGTGTCAAACGACGTCGAACCGGGCCATACGCAGACCCCCTGCCTCGTCGGCGCCCTGCGGGCCGGGGGGCCTGCGCACGGCGCCTAGCGGCTCTCGATGCGGGTGAGCCAGGCGGGCCGTACCTGGGCCCACATCACGGCGGCCACCAACCCGAGCTTGTTGCGGGCGAGCTTGGCCGCTCCTCGCGCCCGGCGGACGCGATCTCCGACGGGATACATCGACGCGTGCTGGGGGACCAAGCTGGTCTCGAGCGCGTGCCGTGCCGTCTTGATGTACTCGGTGAGGAACACGTGGGGTCGCCTTTCCGAGCACGACAGGAGCGCCATCGAGCGCCGGCGAGCCGTACCCCCGCTGCCCCAGTAGTCGAACAGCGCCCGGCGGATCGCTCGCGATCCGTCCTCGCCGCCGCGAAACGCCTCGTAGATCGCGTCGGCCAGCGCCTGGCGGGTGGGGACGTAGCGATCGTGCTCGGCTCGGTAGCGACGAAGCGACTCGGCATCGAGCCATGGCTCGCCATCGGGCGCGTCGGCGCGGCGCTTGGCCTGTAGTCCCAGCGTCTCCGCGTCGCGCAGGCCCATGGTCATGCCGCTGGCGGTGATGGGATGCGAGCAGCCGGCTGCGTCACCCACCAGCACCAGCCCGGGCATGGCCGCCGACGGGGCGGGCAGGTTGACGGTGGGAGCCATCTCCAGTGGGCCTCGATGGGCCATGACGGCGGCGGCGATCTCGGCCGAGAGCGGGGCGGGAACGAACGGGACGTACGAGCGCAAGAGGTGCTGCTTGAGGGCGGGGCCCTTGACCGGCAGCTCGCGCGGAAGATCGAAGGTCACGCGCGTGCGGATGGTGCCGTCGGCCTGTCGCAGGATCGGGTAGGCGAGCACGGGGCCCCAGGCGCCCAGGAACACGTGGGCGTAGCCTGGCCGCGGGAGGCTGGCGCCCCGAAGCTCCACGCCCGCGGTGAAGCCGATGGTCTCGCGGCCCTCGTCGGAGATCCCGGCGAGCTTGCGGACGGTGCTGCCCTTGCCATCGGCGGCGATCACCAGATCGGCGTGGACCGACGCGCGCTGGCCCCCCTTGCCTTCGAGCACCACGCCCCGGATCCGATCGCCGTGGCGGAGCAGGTCGGCCACCGCCCAGCCCTCGAGCAGCTCGATTCCCTCGGCGCTGCCGCGGGGGGTGGCTCGCAGCTCGCGACGAAGCGTGCGCACGAGCTCCTTGTGGTGGATCGACAGGCCGCGCGGCCGCTCGCGTGGGACGTCGGCGTAGCTGAGGTCCACGAACGGTGCGTCGGCGTGCTCGAACACGGCGAAGCCTCCGACCTCGATTCCGCCGACCCCGTGCAGGGCCGAGAACAAGCCGAGGTCGTCGAGGATCTGTGCTCCGCGGGGGTGGATGAGCTCGCCCGAGAAGCGCGGGTGCACGTCGCGGTAGCGGTCGACCACGAGCACGCGCCGACGCGCGAAGCGATCGGCCAGCGCCAGGGCGCGGGCGGTGGCACAGCCGGCCAGGCCGGCCCCCACGATCACGACGTCGTAGCGCGCGTGGCGAAGCGGCGCCTCGGTGACGGCCCCTCGGGCCGCGGGCTCGGTGGTAACGATGGGATCGGTGGTGGACATGGCGATTGCTCCCTAGGGCTTGGTCGCGAGGTAGGCCTGCAAGGCGATGGCGGTCTCGCGGGGGCCGGCGCTGGGATCGAAGCCGGCGGGCGACAGGCCCAGGCCCCGGTCGACCGGCTGCGACCACGACGCGAGCTCGCCGTCGCGGTCACGCATGGCACGGGTGGCCAGCCAGGCGGCAGCGCGCTGGGTCTGCACGTCGTGCAGCCCCAGCGCCAGCATCGCTTGCAGGGCGTGCGCGGTGTCGACGATCGGCCCGAAGCCGCCGTCCTCGTGCTGACGCACGCGCAGCCGCTGCTCGAGCTCGCGGCGCAGCGGGTGGCTCGTGGGAGTGAGGGGCCCCAGGGCCTCGGCGAGCGCAGCCACGGTGGACAGGCGCCCGGTGGTCACGTGCTCGTGCATGCGCGGACCGAGCGTGTGCTCGAGCCAGCGCAGACCTCGGGCCATGCGATCGTCGTCGATGCGAAAGCCCGCGGCGCTCAGGGTGGCCAGCACGCGCGCGCTGGTGCGGACGTGCTCGTCGTCGTCGGTTCGGCCGTGCGCCAGGAGATCCGCGTCGGTCCACGGCAGCTGCTGCATCAGCACGTCGGACTCGCCGCGCTCGAACCGCGAGAACCGGCCGTCGGGCTCCTGCATCGCGAGGAGCACGTCGAGGGCTCGCCGGGAGGTGGCCCAGATCGCGGTGGTGAAGCCGGGGGTGGGGCCCGCGACCTCGGGCAGTGATGCCAGCGTGTGGAGCACCGTGCACGTGCCGTCGACGTCGAGGTGGTGAGTCGCGCCCGACTCGAAGGGGAACCCTCCGGTGGCCGCGTCGGCGCGGGCCTGCCACGGTCCGCGAAGGGTCAGCTCTTGCCGCAAGAGCCACGCGAGCTCGGGCTCGGTGGGGCCGCAGGCCAACAGTCGCCCGTGCACGTCGAGCGAGGGACCGGCGATCCCTTGGGCCAGCGCCACCTCGCCAGCGCCCCGGCCCTGGGGGATGCGGGCGCGGCCGCGACCGCGTCGGAGGTGATCGAGCCCGCGGCGCAGGCGGGCATCCGAGGACGTCGCCCCCATCACGCGCAGGGCCACCAGGCTCAGCAGGGTGGGGCGCACCGAGAACCAGCCGCCGTGGCCCTGCTGATGCTCGTCGATGAAGGCGAGCGCGCGCCGGGTGGCGAGCCGGGGCAGCGGCCCGCGCGGGAGCTTGCGGGCGAGCTTGACCGTGCGGTCGAACGCCTGCAGCAGATCGCCGGCGAGCCCGGGACGCGTGAGGCGTGGTGCCATGGGCTGGCCGTCGTTGTGCGGCAGCAGCAGCGCGGTGGCATCGGGCAGCTGCAGCCGGGCCGGTGCGCGGGCAATGACGAAGTAGGGGGTGAGCATGCCCCGCGCCCAGGGCGAGAACCGCGAGGGCGACAGCAGCACGTGCGGCGGGAGCAGGAACAGCTCGCTCGGGATCGCGGGCAGCCAGGTCCACGGAATCTGACCGCCCATGGCCAGCCACAGCCGCACGGAGAAGTTGGCCCGCTGTGCTCCACCGAGCTGGTGCACCACCCGCTGAGCGCGGAGCATCGGCTCGGAGCGCGGGTCATCACCGGCGTCGCGCAGCACCCACCATCCCAGGGTGGTCAGCGACAGGTCGGGCTCGCCATGGGCGTCGAGCCACGCGCCACTGTCGGCCTGGGACCCGCGGACGAACGCGAGCAGGCCGTCGCGCTCCGCCGGACGCAGATCATGGAACAAGCGATCGGCGAGCAGGACCTCGCAGGTGGGTCCCACGTCGGGCACGTGCAGGAGCCAGGCGTCCGTCGTCTTGGACGCACGGGCTCGCTCGCGCCAGGCGACCGCACCGGCCAAGGCGCGCTCGAGCCCCGCTCGAAGTGGTGGTCCGCCGATGTGCACACGGCTGGGCCCATCGTCGACGGAGGAGGAAGCGGCGGCCTGGGGACGATCGAACATGGCAAGCGCTCGGTGATCGTGGGGGGGAGCCCACACGGGCGGGACCGGGGCGCACGGAACGCCAAGGCCACGAGCTCGACGGGGCGGACCGAGAGTCCCGGTGGGCCGGTCGAGCAGCAGTGATCCGCATCACAAGCCATCTAAACGCTGTTATCGACGGAATCCGAGATCGGGAGGCCACGGTGAACGCGGCTGCCGAGCCATGTGCAGCGGCGATCGCGGTGGTCTGCGCGGGGCCTCGAGGAGCGCGGGGTTGCCAAGCGCGGCGCCTTTACCGGGTCGCGGCGCTCGGGGATACTGCGGGGACGATGCGCGCAACGCTTTGCCGTCCGATCGCCGCCTTCTCGATCCTCATGGCCGGTTTGCTGGCCGGATGCCCGGGTCCCCCCGCCGAGGAGCTCGACCACGGGGTGGTGTGGATCAAGCTGCAGCGCGGCACCTCGCAGTCCGACAACCCCTATGTCGGCACGTCGAAGATCCACGTCACGCTGCTCTACCTCGAGTGTCTCATCGACTTCTACAACGCCAACCCCGACTACCAGCAGCTGGGTGTCGAGGGGGCGCCGGTGTTCGGCAGCAGCGAGGACGGTGGCGAGGGCTGGCTCGACCGGCTGTGCGATCTGGACAATCCCAACAAGGTGGATTGCACCGTCGACGGCTTCGACCAGGAGCTCGACGCGGCCAAGCAGCTCTCGGTGGTCTACTCGATCGAAGGGGATCCCGAGGATCGCGAGCTGCCGTTCGGGCCGATTCCCACGGCCGAGCTGGCGGCATGCGAGGCAGGCCAGCAGCCGATCGTGCGCGTGGGCAGCAACGGTGCGGTGCGAGGCGTCGACGGCAACGGTGACACGCTGTGGAACACCGAGGCCTTCGGTCCGTCCGAGGCCACCACGGGCCAGGGCCGGACCATCGACATCCGAGCCGCACGCTCCGGCAGCTGATGCGTGGCCCCGCACGGTCGGCGCTCGGCGGGTCCCTCGCTGGGATGGTGCTGGCGTGCTCGCCTCCCAGTACCACTTCGGAGGAAGGAACCCCGGCCCCGCGGGCCGTGGCGCCCGATCCGGAGCGCGGAGGCGTGGCCTGCCAGCCGGGCTCGGACCAGGGCGTGTGGGCTCGCTTCGAGGGCCAGGCGTGCGCCTGGGAGCTGGCCGACGATGGTGACGGGCTGGTGCTGTCGAGCCTGGCGCCGTCTGGAGCATCACCGGCTCGGGGCGCGATGCCCGAGCCGTGTCGGTCGACCACCTGCGTCTACGACGGGGTGCTGACCTCGGCGGGTCCCCTGATCTTGGCCGTGGTGCCTTCGTACGAGAGCGAGATGCCTTCCGACGTGTGGCTCGGGTTCGTGGACGGCGAGCGGCTGCTGTTCACGAGCCTGTGGGAGGACGCGGGCGAGTCGGTGGAGAGCGACTATACGTGGGTGGGTCCGGCTCATGCTCTGGCTCCGTTCGTGTGTGGTGATGCGCTGGCGCTGCTGACGGTCGCGCGGATCGACGCGACCGGAGTCGTGGTTCCCGATGCCCTGCGGGCTCGCGAGGGGTGGCTGGACTCGACCGACGCGTCGAGTCTGGCCTCCGACGAGGGGGCTCGCCTCGAGGCGGCCCCCTCCAGGGCGAACCCGGGGACGGTGGAGCGCTCGGGCTGCGTGGCGGTGGATCTGCCGGTGCCCTGAGCCGGGTTCGCGGCTGCTACCCTCGCGTCGGTGGACGCTCGGTCCGACGGCGAGCTGCTGCAGGCCTGGGGCCGCGGCGAGCAAGCGGCAGGCGAGGAGCTGCTGTCGCGCCACTTCGAGGCCGTGGTGCGGTTCTTCCACAACAAGGTCGATCGCGATCACGAGGATCTGATCCAGCGCACGTTCCTGGGCTGCGTGGAGGCGCGGGAGCAGTTTCGCGGCGAGGGCAGCTTTCGCGCGTTCCTGTTCGGGGTCGCACGCAACGTGCTGGGCAAGCACCTGCGCACCCGCTATCGCGAGCCGGCGGCCCTCGACCTGGCGCAC
Source organism: Paraliomyxa miuraensis (assembly GCF_026337845.1). Classification (GTDB taxonomy): domain Bacteria; phylum Myxococcota_A; class Polyangia; order Nannocystales; family Nannocystaceae; genus Paraliomyxa; species Paraliomyxa miuraensis. Next base: position 49,185 of record NZ_JAOVZF010000152.1, read on the forward strand.
GTGTCGGCGGCCGAGCTCGGCGGCTCGCCCAGCCAGCTCGTGGCCGACGATCAGCAGCAGCAGCTCATGCTCAGCGCCCTGCGTCGGATCCCGCTCGATCACCAGACCGTGCTCGAGCTGTTCTATTGGGAGGACATGACCGCGGTCGAGATCGGTCAGATGCTGGGCGTGCCGGTGGGAACGGCCAAGACCCGGCTTCGGCGAGCCAAGCAGCTGTTGGCCGCGGAGCTGTCGGATCTGATGGCCGGAGTCACCGGAGCCGAGCCCACCGAGACCCGCCTCGATACCTGGGCGCGCGGGATCCGGCGGCAGCTCGACCAGGAATCGCCAAAATCGTCGGGATCGTAGATCCGCGCAATCCCTCGCGGGGGCTCGGGGTACATCGGACCTCGACCATGCCCGCGCAGCCCGCCCTCGTGCCCAGTCCTCCGCCCGTCGACGCGTCGCCCTCGACGCCCTCGACGCCCTCGACGCCCTCGACGCCCTCGACGGACGATGCTCTCGTCGAGCCGCCGATGGTGGCCCCGCGCCGCACGGGCTCGACGAGGGCGCCCGATGCCGTTCGCAGGCCATCGCTCGCTCCACTCGAGCTCTCGCGGCTGCGTGGGGCGGTACGGGCCGGGTTGTTCGGGGATGCGACCCCTCCCCCTCGGGTCGGTCGCTTCGAGCTGACCCGCTGCATCGGACACGGCGGGATGGGCATCGTCTATGCGGCGCGGGACGTGGAGCTGGGGCGCGAGGTGGCGATCAAGCTGCTGCGGCCCGAGCTGTCGCGGGGGACCGGGGATGCGCTGACGTCCGAGGCCAGGGCGCTGGCTCGGCTGTCGCATCCCAATGTGATCGCGGTGTTCGACGTGGGGACCTACGAGGGCCAGCGGTTCATCGCGATGGAGTACGTGCCGGGGCTCGATCTGCGGCGCTGGCTCGAGGCCCCGCGAACCCTGCGGGAGGTGCTGCGGGTGTTCGTGGCCGCGGGTCGCGGGCTGTTTGCGGCGCACGCGGTGGGGTTGGTGCATCGCGACTTCAAGCCCGACAACGTGCTCGTGGGCGACGATGGGCGGCCTCGCGTGCTCGACTTCGGGCTCGCGCGGCCGCCCGACACCCGAGCGGGGACCCCCTCGATCCCGGCCGGCGTCGATCCGCTGGCCACGGTGCTCACCGGTGCGGGGCGGGTGCTGGGAACTCCGGCCTACATGGCGCCCGAGCAGTACCTCGGCGAGCCGGCCGACGCGCGCAGCGATCAGTTCTCGTTCGCCGTGGCGCTCTATCACGCGGTCTACGGAGTGCGGCCGTTCACGGGGGACGACCCCCAGACGCTGGCGCTCTCGATCGTGCGGGGACGCTTGCGACCCACCACCCCGCGCTATCCGGTGCCGGCGTGGCTCGAGCGGCTGCTCGCGCGCGCGCTGGCGGTGGATCCGGCGCAGCGGTTCGAGTCGATGGATGCGTTGCTGACGGTGACGGAGGCGCGGCTCGAAGGCGACGAAGGGGCGACCCTCGACGTGCTGCCCACCCGCGCGGTGGTCGATGAGCTCGCCGGGCGAGGTGGGCTCGGGAGCACCGGGATGTGGCTCGAGGAGTCGCCGTCACGGGGCACGGGGGTGGCCGCGCTGGCGCCTCGGTTCGGGTCGCCGGCCGCGGCTCGTCTTCCGGCCGTGGCCGGATCGACCCATGTGGCCATCGTCTCGTCGGCCGGCCTGGCCGTGCCGCCCGACGAGGAGCAGGGCGTGGTGACCTCGGTGAGCACGCGGCGGCGGCTGCCGGGCACGCTCGATGGATCCACCGTGAAGATCCTGACCCGGGAGCTCGCGCGGATCGAGCGTCGTCGGGGCGCGCTCGAGCAGCTGGGCACGAGCGCGGCCTGGTCGACCCGCGACCTCGAGGTGCACATCGACACCTCCTCGGGTGGCACCGAGATCCTCGTGTGGCGCAAGCTCGGCCGTTCGCTGCGGCGACGCACCGTGCTCTGGATGGCGCTCTCCATGTGGCTCTCGCTGATGTTCATCGCCGGCGTGATGGCCACCGAGGTCTTGTTTGCGGTCGAGGGGCTGATCCCGGCGTTCGTGCTCGCGACGATGGTGGGCGGAGCGGTGATGGGTCACCGCAAGGCTCGTCAGCGGCACGTTCGATCCCTCCCCGGTGCGCAGGACGGCGTGGAGTACATCGCCGATCGCATGGTCGCGCTCGCGCGCGCCAACGAGCCCTGGGGGCAGCGCGAGGCGTGAGCCTCAGGCGGGCACGAAGCACGCCCCGATGTCCTCGAAGCCCGGCGCCGGGCCTTCCAGGATCGGCGAGCAGCTCGAGGGGGTCGGGCAGGGATCGGCCTCGGCCAGGTCGCACACGGGGGCGCAGCAGTTGTCGTTGGTGCACTCGGGGACGAGCGCGCCGGGCAGGCACACCAGCCCCGGGGCACAGCCCGCATCGTCCGTGACCGCGCAGGGCGAGCCGGCGCCGCCGGTGTCGCCGTTGCCGAGGAACAGGCACGAGAACCGATCGCCGTTGCGGCGACACGCCAGCGGCGACGGGCAGGGGGATTCGAACGGGGAGCAGTCGTTGGCGCAGTAGGGGATGTCGGTCTCGCGCGCGGGGCTGCACTGACCCTGCTCGCAATCGGCATCGGCCTCGCACAGCCCCACGCACAGGCCCGAGCCTCCCTCGTCCTCCAGGCACGCCATGCCCGCGGGGCAGCCATCGACGCCGTCGCTGGGCGAGGCGGTGCAGGGGGCCTGGGGATCGAGGCCTCCGGAATCGGGCGCGCACGCGTAGGTCACCAGGCCGCCGGAGACGATGGCGGTGCACTTCTCGCCGGCGGGGCAGCCAATCTGCTCGACCGGATCGCAGGCTCCCATGATCCCCGTGTCCTCGTCGGCCATGCCCGACTCGCCGTCACCGGGGAGCAGGGTGGCAAAGCCGGTGGTGTCGTCGTTGCTGGGCCCATCGTTCCCGCTGCTGGTGTCGTCGTCGGACGGCAGGCGCTGGCAGGCTGGCGAGAGCACGAGCAGCAGGGAGGACGCGAAGACGAGCCAAGGACGCATGGTGGTGGGCAGGCTAGCGCCAGCGCGGGAGGGTGGCGAGCGGGGAGGCAACGGCAGGGCGGGTGGGGGCTTACAGGGGAGGAGCGGGCGGCGCTTGCACCGGAGCGCATGCGCTCAGCCCGGGGTTCGGCGCGGACTGGCCTGACGGCGAATCACTCTTCGCTGGCCTCGTCGTCGAGCCGGTCGAGGAAGTTCACCCGAAACATGCGCTCGGCGTAGATGCGAGCCTCGACCAGCTGGGGAACAGCGTGGGGAGGTCGGTCAGCACGAGCATGATCCTCGTGTCCCGGCGCTGCAGCGCTGCGAACAGGTCGAGGAGCACGGATAGCGCGGGAGTTCACCACGCTCGGCGTGGTCGAACCGCTGCCTCGGTCACACTCGTGCTCTCGGTGAGCACCACGGTCTCGAGGATGGTGTCTTGCTCGAGGAGCCGGTTGATCTCCGCGGTCATCGTCCTGGGAAGCACTAGGTCCCGCTGGTCGAGCTGCTGGTACCGGTTCCGCTCCCGCCGTCGCTGGTGCTGGTCGCGTCGGTCGTGCCGCTGGTCGCGTCGGTCGTGCCGCCGGTCGCATCCGTCGTGCCGCCGCCGGTCGCATCCGTCGTGCCGCCGCCGGTCGCATCCGTCGTGCCCGACTCCGTCTCCGGAGTCGGCGGCGGCGCTGGATCGAAGTCCCGCTTCGATCCCAGATCCATGAACACCTCGGGATACCCGTCGCCGCCGTCGCCGTCGCCGGCCTCCTCCTCGGGCACGCACACCCCGGGGTTGGCATCCTCGCCCACGGCCGGCGTGCACTCGCCGGCCTGCAGCACCCGCCCCGATGCCACGCACACCAGGCCTTCCTTGCAGTCCTCGGGGCAGATGCAGCGCTCGGACTCGCCAGCGCGGCAAGCGTGCACGCCGAGGGCAAGGCCCACGGCGAGGGCGAGCAGCACGCCCCAGGGCATGTGCGACGAGTCGGGAGCGGGGCGTGCCATCAGTCGAGTGCCTGGTAGGCGACCGAGACCACCTCGTACTCGCGCACGCCCTTGGGCAGGTTGATGGTCACCTCGTCGCCCTCGCGCTTGCCGAGCAGCGCCCGGGCGACCGGGGTCTTGATCGAGATGCGACCGCGGTCGACGTCGGTCTCGTGCTCGCCCACCAGCGCGTAGACCTGCTCCTTGTCGGTCTCCATGTCGAGCAGGGTGACCGTGGCCCCGAAGCCGATGGTCTCGCTGTCGATGTCGGCGGGGTCGATGACCTGGGCCCGGCCCAGGGTGTGCTCGACCAGGCGGATCTCCGCGTCGATCTGCCCCTGGCGCTCCTTGGCGGCGTGGTACTCGGCGTTCTCGCGCAGATCGCCGTGCTCCAGCGCGGCCTCGATGTCCCGCACGTTCTCGTGGCGCTCGACGTCCTTGAGCTGCTTGAGGCGCAAGCGCAGCTTCTCGCGCCCCGCTGGGGTCATGGGGTAGCTCTCTTCGGCCATCGGAACGCTAACGATACCCCACCCGGTCGGTGGGGGCACTGTCGGGGTCGAACGCCGGCGCCTGGTGGTACTCCTGCAAGGACAGGGTCTTGGCCTGGGGCGAGCCCTCGTGCGCCGCGGCGATGGCGTGGGCGGCCGCCAGGGCCCCCGACGTGGTGGTGAAGTAGGGTACGCGCGCGACCAGGGCGGTGCGGCGCATGCTGAAGCTCTCCTCGGCGGGCGCGGTGCCCATGGTGGTGACCAGGAGGTTGATCTCCCCGTTGAGCATGGCGTCGACGGTGTGCGGGCGGCCCTCGGCGACCTTGTTGACCACGTCGCACGGCAGGCCCGCGGCCCGGAATGCGGCCGCGGTGCCGCGCGTGGCCAGCAGGCGGAAGCCCCGCTCGTGCAGGATCCGGGCGGCGGGGATCACCGCGTCCTTGTCGTCGTCGCCCACGCTGAAGCACGCGGTGCCGTGCAGCGGGAGCCCGCTGCCCTCGGCCATCATGGCGCGCCAGAACGCGACCCCGAAGTCGTGCCCCATGCCCATCACCTCGCCGGTGCTGCGCATCTCGGGGCCCAGGATCGTGTCGACGCCGGGGAACTTGCGGAACGGGAACACCGGGATCTTCACCGATACGTGCTCGGGCACCTGCTCGCGCACGTTCAGCTCGGCGAGGGTCTGGCCGGCGCCCACCCACGCGGCGATCTTGGCGTACGGGACCCCGGTGGCCTTGGCCACGAACGGCACCGTTCGCGAGCCGCGAGGGTTGACCTCGAGCACGTACAGCCGGTTGCCGCGCAGGGCATACTGCACGTTCATCAGCCCCACCACGCCCAGCTCGCGGGCCAGCGCCCGGGTCGTCTCGCGGATCTGCTCGAGCATGCGGGCCGGCACGTTGACCGGCGGCAGCGAGCACGAGCTGTCACCCGAGTGCACGCCGGCCTCCTCGATGTGCTCCATGATCCCCGCGATCACGCACTCGTTGCCGTCGGCCACCGCGTCGACGTCGAGCTCGATGGCATTGGGCAGGAACTCGTCGACGAGCACCGGGTGATCGGGCGAGGCCCGCACCGCCTGCCGCATGTAGCGATCGAGCTGTGCGTCGTTGTGCACGATCTCCATGGCGCGCCCGCCCAGCACGTAGCTCGGCCGCACCAGCACCGGGTAGCCGATGTTGCGGGCGATCGAGAACGCCTCCTCCGACGAGCGCCCCACCCCCCAGCGCGGGCAGTGGAGCCGCAGCCGGGCCAGGAGCTTGCCGAAGCGCTCGCGATCCTCGGCCAGGTCGATCGACTCGGCCGGCGTGCCCAGGAGGCGATAGCCCGCCGCCTCGATGTCCTGGGCGAGCCGCAGCGGGGTCTGGCCGCCGAATTGCACGAGCACGCCGACCACGGTGCCCGACTCGGACTCGGAGTCGAGGATGTCGAGCACGTGCTCGCGGGTGAGCGGCTCGAAGTAGAGGCGATCGCTGGTGTCGTAATCCGTCGAGACCGTCTCGGGATTGCAGTTGACCATGATCGTCTCGTAGCCGGCCTCGCGCAGCGCGAACGCGGCGTGGCAGCAGCAGTAGTCGAACTCGATGCCTTGACCGATGCGATTGGGGCCGCCGCCCAGGATCACGATCTTCTTGCGCGAGGAGACCTCGGCCTCGTCCTCGTCCTCGTAGGTGGAGTAGAGGTAGGGCGTGTGGGCCGGGAACTCGGCCGCACAGGTGTCGATGCGCTTGTAGACCGCTCGCACCCCCGCCTGGAGCCGACGCGAGCGCACCGCCTCCTCGCTCACCCCGCGGAGCTGCGCGATGCGGGCGTCGGACATGCCGCTGCGCTTGGCCCAGCGCAGCGCCTTGGTGTCCGGCAGCGTGCCCTTGGCGCCCTCGGCCATCCGCTGCTCGCACTCGACCATGAGCCTCATCTGGGTGAGGAACCAGGGGTCGATCTTGGTGCGCTCGTGGATCTGCTCCACGCTCATGCCCCGGCGCAGGGCGGCGCCGATGTACCACAGGCGCCGGGGATGGGGACGCCCAAGGAGCCGCTCGACCTGCTCGCCGGCGTCCTCGTCCGGCTCCCAGTCGAACCCGTAGGTGTCCTGCTCGAGGCTGCGGATCGCCTTGCCCAGCGACTCGCGGAACGTGCGGCCGATCGCCATCGCCTCGCCCACCGACTTCATCTGGATGGTGAGCGTGTCGTCGGCCCCACGGAACTTCTCGAACGCGAAGCGCGGGATCTTGGTCACCACGTAGTCGATGCTGGGCTCGAACGACGCGGGGGTGACCTTGGTGATGTCGTTCAGCAGCTCGTCGAGCGTGTAGCCCACCGCGAGCTTGGCCGCGAGCTTGGCGATGGGGAATCCCGTGGCCTTGGAGGCCAGCGCCGAGGAGCGAGAGACCCGCGGGTTCATCTCGATCACGATCTCCTCGCCGGTCGCGGGGTTCACCGCGAACTGGATGTTGCAGCCGCCGGTGGTCACCCCGATCTTGGACACGACCATCTTCGCGTGGTCGCGCATGCGCTGGTATTCCTTGTCGGTCAGCGTCTGCGCGGGCGCGATGGTGATGCTGTCGCCGGTGTGCACCCCCATGGGGTCGAGGTTCTCGATCGAGCAGATGACGACGAAGTTGTCCTTGCCGTCCCGCATCACCTCGAGCTCGTACTCCTTCCAGCCGAGCACCGACTGCTCGAGCAGCACCTCGCCGTCGAGGGCCTCGTCCATGGCCAGGGCGATGTGCGCGTCGAATTCCGCGCGGTTGTAGGCGATCGCCGCTCCGCTGCCGCCCATCGTGAAGCTCGGGCGGATGATCACGGGGAAGCCGATGTCCTCGAGCGCCGCCCGGGCCTCGGCCAGCGAGCGGCAGTAGGCCGACTTGGGCACCGACAGGCCGATCTCGAGCATCGCGGCCTTGAACTGCTCGCGATCCTCGGCGCGCTCGATCACGTCGATGGGCGCGCCGATGATCTCGACCCCGTGCTTGTCGAGGATGCCCTCGCGGGCCGCCGCGATCGCGAGGTTGAGCGCGGTCTGGCCGCCCACCGTGGGCAGGATCGCATCGGGCTTCTCGCGCGCGATGATGCGGTCGAGGTAGAGCGGTCGGAGCGGCGCGATGTACGTGCGGTGCGCCAGCTCGGGGTCGGTCATGATGGTCGCGGGGTTGCTGTTGACCAGCACGACCTCGTAGCCCTCCTGCTGGAGGGCCTTGGTGGCCTGGGTGCCCGAGTAGTCGAACTCGCAGGCCTGGCCGATCACGATGGGCCCCGAGCCCAGCACGAGGATTCGCTTGATGTCGGTGCGCTTGGGCATGGCAGTGGCTTCAGCGCTTGACGACCTTGCCGTCGCGTAGTGCGTGCTCGTTGCCGAGCCGCGGTCGAATGCGGTCGGCGTCGGTGGTCACGTCCCAGTGCAGCTCGGCGAGGCCGTCGAGGACCTTGGTGCGCAGCCGCAGCGAGTCCTCGTCGGGGTGGCACAGGCGGTCGACGAGCGCCTGCTTGCTCTGGTCCTCGTCGGCGATGTCGAGGAGCTGCTCGACCGCGAAGTAGCGCACGCCCTCGTCGGAGTCGCCGAGATAGCCCGCGAGGTACTCGGCGACCTTGGGGTCGTCGATGTCGGCGAGGTGGGTGAGGATCTGCAGCTTCTTCTTGGGGTCGCGCTCGTAGCCCGGGGGGTGGCGCTCGAGCAGGGCGTCGAGGATCTCCCACTCCTGCACCTCGTCGGCCACGTCCTCGATGATGCGCAGGGCCCAGGCCACGTTGTCGTGCTCGAGGCAGAACGCCTTGGCGGCGGGCAGCACCTTGGCGCCGAGGCCGGAGAGCTGGCGGTAGGCCCAGCCCTTTTCCTCCTCGTCCTCGATGCTCTTGGTGGAGACGACGGTGAAGCGCCGAAACAGGCCGATGAGCGCCTCCTCGGAGCCGTCGGCGAGCAGCTGCTCCATCGCGTGGTAGCGCTCCGCCGACTGCGTGTAGGGGTTGATCACCGTCTTGATGTGCTTGTCCAGGCGCGACTTGTGGCGCCCGGAGCTGGAAAAGAGGTCCTTGAGGCCCACGTCGATTTGCCCTCGCCCGGCTGCGGCCCGGCTTTTAGCGTGTCGCCGGACACGGTTCAACCCGTTCGACCAGGGAGAGGATGGCACGAAGGCGGGGAGAGCTGACGGGCGCGCGTGGTGGTGGCTGGCGGGTCGTTGGACGCAGGCGAGTCAACGGGTGACGGCGCTGCGCGCCATGACCGCGGGCGTGACGTCGCGGACGACATCACTGGCAGTTCTCGCCCGCGTCGGATCAGAAGCGCAGCGACAGGCCCACCTCGGCTCCGTCCCACGTGGGCGCGACGCCAAGGGCGAACTGCTTCTTCTTGGGGTTGGGGTACTCCTTGATCTTCACTGCCCCTGCGATCCCCAGCGCCAGGCCCAGGGCCTGTCCCACTCCGGCCGTGACCGTCAGCAGCCCCAGCGTGGCCGAGCCGGACACCGGCGTCGCGGCGAACGGTCCCGCGAGCGGGATCATCATTCGCCGACCGTACATTCGCTGCCGTGTCGCGTCGCTGCCTTCGGCGAGGTCGATCGAGAGCGCACCGACCAGCACCGAGCCGCCATAGACTCCACCGAAGAGGGAGAAGCCGGAGATGAGCATCCCCCTGAAGCGATTGCGCTGCTTGAGCTGCCACAGGCGCTCCTCCTCGGCGGGATCCACGGCGGGTGTCGTGGGCGTGGCCGTGGCCTCAGGCGCAGTCGCAGGTGCGGGTGCAGGCTCGCTCGGCCCCCATCCGTTGTCCTCGATGGTCTGCTCCGTTGCGGGTGCGGGTGCGGGCTCGCTTGCAGGTGCAGGTGCGGGCGCTGGCTCGCTGCCGTTCGTGGTCGTACCTGCTGCGAGCAAGAACGCGATCGGGATGGCTTGCATGGTGCCGAACATGTGGCTCCTCCGGTTCACACACGAGGTCGCGGACGGATCGTGTCCGCAAGCTACTAGTCGTGGCTCCGCCCATTCGGATGCATCACGAGCGTCCCTACGATGATCCCACGCACGGGTGTCAGCGAAACACCGAAATCGATGATCTGCGCCACGATCCCGATGAGCGCTGCTGCGGGATGTCCTTACAATCGATGACTCGAAGTGGGTCGCTACGGTCGAGGGATGCGCGATCGAGCGTGCTGCGGGGTGAGAGGAGCTCAGCCCGTGCTCGTGCTGTCCGACGAGCTCCCACCATCGCTGCTCGAGCCGCTGTCGGTCGTGCTCCCGCTCGTGGTCCCGCCGGTGGAATCGCTCGTGCTCTCGCCGGTCGCCTCGCTCGTGCTCTCGCCGGTCGAGCCCTCGGTGGTGGGCGTCGGGCCGGTGCCCGAGCCCGAGATCGCGCCGCCGAGCTGGCACTGCCCGCGGTGCTCGTCGACGTTGGAGCCATCGCGGTGGCAGCAGCCGTCGGCCTCGCACGTGTAGCCGGTGGGACACGCGGGAGCTTCGTCGGGGTCGCAGCTGAATTGGACCGCCGGCATGGGGGCGTCGAAGCAGGCGCCGGTCGAGCCCAGCGCCCAGCCGAGCGCGAGCACGAGGGCGAGCCGGGGAGGTCGCGCGCGGCCGATCAAAACCTCACCTCCACTCCTCCGCCACGCACGCGCAACGCGGTTCGGCGACGCTCGGGACGCTGCCGCCGCGCATCGATGGCGAACAGCGTGATCGCGGCTACGGTGGCCACGCCCGCGATCACGCCCACTCCGATCGCAGCCCTGGCGTAGGCCTCGCCCCGCTGCAGGTACTGCTCGTACTCGTCCTTGCGGTCGGCGTAGAGGGGCTGCGCGCCGGTCTCCAGATCGTACAGGGTCGACAGCCGCACCGCGCGATCCTCCTGGCGCTCGGCCAGGCCCGAGAGCACCCCGGCCGCGGTGCCGGTTGCGAACGCTCCGAACATCGTCCACCACGCGGCGGTCTGCATGGGCCGCAGGGGCTCCGCCGTGGGGCCTGCCGCGCCGGGGGTGGCCTCGTCCTCGACCTCGGTGTCGTCCTCGACCACTTCGTCCTCCGCGCTCGGCTCGGACTGGGGCTCGGGCTCGGTGGGCTCGGCCGGCGGCGTCTCGTTGGCCCGCTCGGGCTCGGGCTCGGGCTCGGTGGTCGAAGGGCCTGCGGTCGGCTCGTCCTCGGCCGTCGAGGCGACCTCGCTCGGAGCGGGGCCTGCGGCATCGGAAATGGGGGGCTCGGCATGCCCGAGCGCGGGCCCCAGGGCCAGGGCCAGAGCCACCAGGGGAGCCCACCGGGAGCCAACCCGAGGGTGAGCGAGTCGCGCGTCGTCGGCCATTGGCAAGCGGATTGTAATCGTGCCGCGTCCACGGCGCGAGCGCTCGGCCCCTGGGGTATAGATGCCGCCTCTCGTGCCGCTCGTTCGCTCAGCAGCAGCCCTCCGCGCCGCGGAGCCCCTCCCGGCGTCCGGGGCGGCTCGGCGTCGTCGTCCGGGGCGGCGCGCGATCCCATGGAGCGGCCTCGCCTTGTGGGGGCTGTTGGCCTTGGGTTGCAGGGACGACGGCACTCAGGCCTCGTCGATCCCCCCGGCCGAGGCCTACGAGCGCCCCAGCGACTTCAGCGGCGAGTGGATCGGCGAGGTCGAGGGCGAGGTGGGCTTGCTGAGCATCACCTCCCTGGGGCAGGGACGCTATCGCGGGCTCTACGAGGGCGAGAACGTGGCGGTGGAGTACGTGCTGCTGCTCGAGCAGGACCTGGTGCCCGTGGGCACGGCCGGCGAGCCCATTGCGGGCAACCGAGCGACCTTCACGTGGCAGGACGGTCACGGGGGGCGCGGCGAGGGCTGGTTGCTCATCAACCGCGAGGACTCGGCGCTGACCGGGGCCTTCGGCGAGCGCGGGCTGCTCGAGCGCCCGTGGACCTTCATTCGCGTCGAGTGAAGGCGCCGAGCATCAACAGACCCAGGAGGCCGGGCCACGGCCCGCCGCTCCCGTCATTCGCTCGGCACTGGCAACCGACGTCGGGCTCGTTGCCGAAGGTGTCGTTCTGCGAAGGCGTGGTGGTGGTGGCGAGGGGCGGGGGCACGGTATCCGGGCCCGTGCTGCTCCCGGCCCCGGTGCTGGTGCTCGTCTCGGGCTCGAACACCTCGGTGGTGAACTCGTCGCCTGCGGTGGCGCCGGCCGTGTCGTCGGCCCCGGTGCTGCCATCGGGCGGCTCCACGCCGCATTCGGGCAGGTCCACGCAGACCTGGATCTCCTCCACCGTCACGTTCATGTCCGCGTCGATGGCCGTGACGCGCAGGGTCCAGGTGCCCTGGGGGATTCCGGCCAGGTTCCACTCGTAGGGCGGACGCTCGTCGACGAGCACCATCCCGGGGACCTCGACGATCTCGAGCTGCACCTCCAGCCCTCCGAACAGGTCGCCCACCGCCGCGTTCACGGTGATGGCGGGCTGGACCACCTCGCCGTGCATGGGCGCGAGGAAGGTGACCACGGGGGGGCCATCGTCGACCCGTGGACCGATCCGCGCCATGAGATCCGAGGTGGAGTTCTGCTGGGGATCGGAGCAGCCGGGGTGCTGTCCGGGGCAGATCTGCCCGCCCGAGATGTTGCTGCAGGTGTTGCCGAACTGCAGCGCGTTCATCGAGTAGCCGGCCATGATCTGGCCGGTGCCGGTGAGGTTCTCGAGGCCCCAGCCAAAGCCCATCGCCGCAAACGCGGTGAAGGCCACCCGGTGCATGTTGGCCTGGTCGGCTGCGTTCATGCAGCCGTAGAACAAGAAGCTCACGTTCTCCAGGTTGCCGTCGCTGCAGTCGGCCAGACCGATCGCGCCCGAGCAGCCCAGGCCGGGAAACAGCGCCATGTTGTCGGCCGCGGTGCCGGTCACCACCATGTCGTACTGCGTGCCGGCCGGGGGGCGATCGAACGTGTAGACGATGTCGAACGGGACCGAGGCTTCCTTGAACCAGTAGAGCAGCTCGGTCTTGTCGTCCTCGGTGATCGTGGGCCAGCCGCTGATCGGACCGGGGGTGAAGCCCGTGGTGTTGTACGAGTTGGTCGTGGGGTCCTGGCCGTTGGTGTTGACCAGCACCTCGGGGTCGAGGTTGATGAAGACCGTTCGGCGGGCCTGCGCCGTGCCGGGCACGAGCAGCACCCCTCCCACCATGCAGAGGGTGCCGAGCGAGCAGAGCGAGCCGAGCCACGCGCGTCCAGAAGCCATGGGGGGATCTTATGCCGGCCGAGGGCTGTGGCGAAAGGTCGGCCGTCGACCCGCGGCGTTGAGCGGCAACGGGGGCGCGTTTCTCGTCGTTCCGTGGCGCTCGCTCCCGTCGTGGAGCCAGGGAACGGAGGGGTGCTCACCCCTGGCTCATCCCCCCATGTGGCTGATGCGGCGCACGTGGGCGACCACCCGCGCTGGCACCTCGGGGTCGTCGAGCGTGTCTTCCTCGAGCACGAGGATGCGGTCGGCGAGCAGGTCGGCGTACGCGGCGGCGTGGACTCCCGTGGTGCTCATCAGGCGCAAGATGGCGGCCCCCATCGACGAGACCGGCATCAGCACCGGCAACGGGCGGGCACCCGTGGTCTCCGACAGCCTTCGGCACAGCGTCAGCCCGTCGAGCGGTTTGCCCTCGGCGTCGCGGTGCGCATTGAACGGGACCAGCAGCACGTCGGGATCGGTGTCGAGGATCTGCTGGATGGCGTCCTCGTCCGGGGTGCCGTTCTCCACCTTGAGGTCCTCGTCCACGTACAGCCCCGCCCTGTCCATCATCGCGACCATTCGAGTGCGGATGCGCGACCAGTAGGGGCGCACGGTCATCACCCGCAGCCTCGATTCGATCGTTGATGCTCGTTCGCTCACTCGGTGTTCCCTGCTCATGCGTTGTCAGCGCAACGCTCCCAGCACGTAGCGGCGTCGGAGCGATGCCGCCGGGTTGTCGATCTCCACCGTGATGGTGCCATCCTTCGAGCGGCGGTAGGTCTCCACGATCTCCACGTCGGGTGCTCGCCGCTCCACCGACAGCTCGTCGAGCGGGAACTCGGCCAGCGCGGGGTCGTAGGGGAAGCGCAGCTCTTGCCATGGGGTGAGATCGCCGTCGGGATGGCCCTGGTCCGACAGCCGCGTGCACTCGAGGAATCGCAGGTGCCCGACCGTGTGCGCGGGGCGATAGCGGCGCTGCACCACCCAGCCCTCGCCGCCTCGGGGCGAGCCCTCGTCGTCGTCGGGCAGCGCGTCCTTGCTGAGGATCGGATCGAAGATCTTCTCGCGCCCGTCCTCGGCCTCGCGCCACACCCCGAAGTGTCGGGTGGTGGCCTCGCGCACGCGGATCTCGGCCTCGGGATCGGCCGCCACCGACAGCCCCGTGGCGGTGGCGGCATGGGGCTGGGCCGAGAGCTTGATCTTGCGACCGTAGCGCTCCCGCAGCGCGCGGGCGACCGGGGGGAACGCCACCGAGCCGCCCACCAGGTAGAGCGCCCCGAGCTGGCGCGGGTCCTCGGGATCGATCCCGCTTTGGGGCAGGCGCGCGAACAGCTCGTCCACCAGCGCCACGGTGCGGGCGATCAAGGGCCGGCAGCGCTCGTAGATCCGCTCGGTGGCGATCATGGTGGGAGGTGCCTGTGGGAGCAGGGGGCTCATGTCGACGACCAGGCGGCGGCTGCTGGGGCGCAGGCCTTCCTTGGCGTCGCGGCACAGCTCGAGCGCGGCCGCGGTGGGCAGCGCGTCGAGTCGGGCCGCGGGCACGTCGCCCTCCAGGGTCTCGCGCACCAGATCGAGGATCACGGCGTCGAAGTCGGCCCCGCCGAGGCGGCCGATGCCCTCGGAGGTGAGCAGCTCGAAGCGGCGATCTTGCAGCGAGACGGCGGCGGTGTCGAAGGTCCCGCCCCCGAGATCGTAGACCACCACGTAGCGCTTGGGGCTGCGAGGCGAGAGCACCACCGGCTCGCGGTGCGCGAACTCGATGGCGGCCGCAGTGGGCTCGCCCACCTGGCCGAGCACGTCGAAGCCCGCGCGACGAAACGCCTCGAGGGTGAGGTAGCGCTGGCGGGTGCCGGCGTTGGCGGGCACCGCCACCATTGCGGGCAGCACGGCGTCGGCGGGCAGCCGGAGGTTGCTGCGGGAGGTGAGCATGTGTCGAACCCAGCCCACGTAGCGCTCGAGCAGCCCGAGCGCGGTGGTGCCATCGGGCGCCCCCGGGATCGGTTCGTCGGGCGGCAGCCGGCTCACCAGTCGCTTGACCGAGGCATGGGCGAAGGTCTCGGGAGAGGGCGTGGCCATGCGTGCGCGCGCCTGCTCGCCGAACCACCAGCGGCCGTCGGCGAACGCGGCCACGCCCGGCAGGTGGTCCTGGAATGCGCCCCCCACGTCGAAGCTGGCCACGGGATGGCGACCGCGATCGCTGGCCACCACCACCGTGCGGGTGGTGCCGAGATCGATGCCGAGGCGCAAGGTGGGGCTGGCGCTCTTGCTCATCCCGGGCCGACGCTACCGCAGGCGGAGCGAGGGCGGTAGGATCTCCACGGGAGGGTGGACGACATGACGAGTCGACAACGGGGGATGCGCATCCTGGCGGTGGGCGCTGCCTTCGTCGCAGGCGCCGCGGCGTGCAACGGGCCCGACGAGCAGACCGAGACCACCCTGCCCGCGGTTGGGGTGACCACCGACGATCTCCCCATGTCCACCAGCGATTCGGCCACGACCACACCGGCCGATGGGGCGAGCGAGACCGGCGGCAAGCTCGACGTGATGCCGGTGGGCGACGCGCCCAACATCACCGAAGGCATGACCGGCTGTGATCAGGACGTCGACATCGTGTTCGTGATGGACGTGTCGACCACGATGGGCCCGTTCCTCGATCAGCTCGCCACCGAGATCATCTTCGTGGACGAGGCGCTCGATGCCATGGACCTGCCCGGTGAGCCGCACTACGGCCTGGTGGTGTTCGTGGACGACTTCGCGCTGCTCAACGCCGGGGCGCCCTATGACAGCGTGGCGGTGCTGCAGCAGGACTTCAACTCGTGGAGCGCGTTCACGGCCAGCAACCAGCAGGTGGGCGGCGGCAACTTCAACAGCACCTGGCCCGAGAACAGCCTCGATGCGATCTACGTGGCGGCCTCGGGCTTCCAGTGGCGTCCAGCCGAGAGCACGCTGCGTCTGGTCATCCACACCACCGACGACACGTTCTGGGACGGGCCCACCACCGGCAACGGGGTGATGATCCAGCATGGCTACGCCGAGACGGCCATGGCGCTGCAGCAGCGGGAGATCCGTGACTTCTCGTTTGCGGGCCAGATCGGCGGCATGTGCGAGTGCGAGGACGTCACGATGGGCTGGTCGAGCCCCTACATGGGCATGGATCCGATCCCGCAGGCCACGGGCGGTGGCGTCTACGACATCGACCTGGTGCTGGTGGGGCAGGTCTCGCTGGCCGACGCGGTGGTCGAGGCGGTGGAGACCACGATGTGCGAGCCCTACCCGCCGGTGGGGTGACCGGCGGGGCTCGGACGCGCGGCCGTGCGAACTCCCAGCCCGGCACCGGTCACGCCAGGGCTCGCGCCAGGATTCGCGCGAGCTCGTCGAAGTCGAAGGGCTTGAGCAGGTACCCCTCGACGTGGAGCTCTGCCGCCTTCTCCGGAGTCACCCGGTTGCCGGACATGATGACGACGGGGATGTCGGCCGTGTCGGGGTTCTGTCGCATGATGGCGAGGAGGCTCTCTCCATCCATGCCGGGCATCATCAGGTCGAGCAGCACGAGCGCGGGGCGGTAGCCGTCGAGGAGGAGGCGGCTCGCCACGAGCCCATTGGCCGCGACCTCGACGGCATACCCCAGGACGCCGAGCGCCACCGCCATGACGTGGCGGATGTCCTGGTCGTCGTCAACGACGAGGATCGATGGCGCCGTCTGCATCCGCCGTCCTCACTCTCGGCAGCTCGACCGTGAATCTCGACCCGGTGCCGAGCGTGCTCTCGACGCTGATGTGTCCGCCGAAGCCATCGACGAGGGTCTTGACGATGTACAGTCCCAGGCCCAGCCCGCCATAGTGACGCACGGGAACCCCACGCTCGAACGGCCGGAAGATGCGTGCCCGTACTTCGGCCGTCATGCCCATTCCCTGGTCGCTCACGACGAGGATCGCGAGCTCGTCGCGAGTCGAGACCGACACGGTGATGGGCCGGCCCAGACCGAATTTGATGGCGTTCGACAGGAGGTTCGTGACGATCTGGTCGAGCCGGCGGCGGTCCCACACGCCGCGCACCCGGTCCTCGAGCTCGAGCACGAGGGCCGAGCCCGCCCTCGCGAGCTCCAGACCGAGCCGGCTGGTCACGTCGTGCACGACCTCTCCGAGGTCCACGTCCTCGAACTCGAACCGGAGGGTGCCTGCGCGGATCCGGCCGACATCGAGCAGCTCGTCGACGAGACGCGAGAGGCGCTGGCCCTCGCGCTCGATGAGATCCAGGGTCGAGGCCTGTGCGTGCGGCGGGATGTGACCGGCACGGAGCAGCTGTACGGCGAGGTGCAAGGACGTCATCGGCCCGCGGATCTCGTGCGAGGCGATCGACAGCAGCTCGTCCCGAATGCGCAGCGCGTCTCGTGCACGCTGATGGAGTCGAGCATTGTCGATGCACAGGCCGATGCGACTCCCGAGCTCCTCGGCGAGCTCGAGGTCGATCTGCGTGTACTTGCGATGGGGGTGAGCGGCCAGCGTGACGGCACCGATGACGTGATCCTCGACGCCGATGGGAACCCCGAGATGGGAAGTGGAGCCGACCTGGTACAGGACCGGCTGACCCTCGAGCACGCAAGGGTGCACCGCGAACGAGCTCGGGCTCCGGGAAGCGCGTGAGACCGCGAGCGAGCGCCGTGGCGTCCCCTCGTCGACCAGGTCGATGATGCAACGGTCGGCGAAGTCGGGCACCATGAGCTTCGCGACGGCGTCGAGCGCTCGTTCCACGTCCACGGACACGAGCAGCTGCGTCGCGTCGGCCAGGAACACCGCACGACGCAGCAGACGCTCCTGCTCCGAGACGTCCCGATAGCTCCAGATGCGGCCGACGACGGCGTCACCAATGCGCTGCGGGCGAGTATGGCGCTCGTACGCCCGCCCGTCCCGCAGTCGGATGACGTCCATGGACTCGCGCTGCGGCTGATCTTGGAGCCCGAGCACGCCCGCGCGGAAGCCGTCGGGATCCTCCACGTGCGCGATCATTGCGTCGAGAATCTCCCGTTCGTCCGCCCCCTCCACCTCCTGCACATGGAGGTCCCACAGCGCCAGCAGGCGCTCGTTGACCAGCGTGATCTTCCCCGTCCGATCCACGACCATCAGGCCATCGGTGGTGGTCTCGACCACGCCCCGCAGCAGCGACAACGAGCGCTCGAGGCGCTCCTCCACCGCTCGCGCCCGGGCCGTCTGCTGCCGCAGCTTCGCGTCCCGCGTCGTGCCCTCGTCAGGATCGGTCATCGTGATCTCCGTCCTTGCCCTGCAAGCGCACCCAGAACCTGGCGCCGCCGTGCTCGCTCGGCTCGTAGCCAATGCCTCCACCCCATCGCTCGACCGCGATGCGGCAGAAGAACAGACCCAGCCCTCCGTAGGCCACGGCGGCGTCCCGGCGCAGTGCGAGCGTCCCAAACAGTCGCGACAGGCGCTCGAGCGGCACCGGGGGCCCCTGGTCGTCGATCACGACGTAGGCCCACGCACCCTCCCGTCGCACCGTCAGCCGGACCGTGCCGCCGGTCGGACTCCGACACAGCGCGTTGTCCACGAGGTTCGAGAGCACGCGGACCAGCCGGTCGTGCTCGGCCACCACGTGGTGCAGTGGCGCCCCCGGGGCGAGCTCGAGGCGGATGTTCCGCTCGGCGGCGACGGCTTGTCGCTCTCGGACGACCCGGTCGAGGACGAGGCGCAGATCCGGGGCATCGGCGAGCGCGACCGCGGGCGGCGCGTGCTCGGCCGAGAACGCCTCGAGGACCTCGCCGATCACCTGCTTCTGCTCCCTCGCCGCTGCGAGGGCGCTGTCGATCGCCTGCACACCCGACGCGTGGCGAGGCGCTTCGTCGAGCAGCGAGAGCATGCCCAGGATGGTGTGCAGCGGCGCTGCGAGCTCGTGGACGATCGTGTGCAGCAGCACGTCCTTGTGCTCCATCTCGCGCAGCAGTGCGTCATGGGCAAGGCGCAGCTCGCGTGCTCGCTGCAGCAGACGCTGCTGCTCTCGGAACAGGCGCTCGTCGTGCGCGACCACGAGCACCTCGGCCCCGTCGACCCGGACCGCGAGCGCCTCGAGGTGGAGCTCGGCGCCGTCCGTGTCCGTGTCGGTCCAGAACCCGGACGAGACCCGGGCGCCCGCCTCGCCACGCCAGACCACCTCGGCGGCCTCCATGAACGGATCCAGGCAGGGAAACAGCTCGCCGATGACGACCGGAATCGGAGCTCGCAGCGCCGGCCGACCGAGCCGTCGACACCATGCGGGCAGGGTCCCTCGCCGGACGAAGCGCCCGTCCGGGAGGCGCTCGAGCACCAGTCGCTCGAGCACGGCCATCACTGCGCTCATGTCCATGAGTCCGCCTGTCGTGCGAGCATCCTGGTGGTCAGCCGATCGAAGGCCTCCTCGACGCCTTCGCCGGTCTTTGCGCTCGTCGGCAGCAGGCTCCAGCCCCTGCCGTGGAGCGCGGCGAGCTCCTCGTCGGCGAGGTCCCACGCGGTGGCCAGGTCGGTCTTGTTCAGCGCTGCGACGAACGGCGCATCGGCGATCGTCTTGCGGACTCGTTCCTGCAGGGCGATCGCAGCATCCATGGTCTCGCGTCGCGTTCCGTCGATGACCACGAGATATCCGGACGCGCCGCGGAGGTACGACGGCTGCACGCTCTGGAACTCGTCCTCGCCGCTCAGATCCCAGATGATCAAGTCGACCTGCCGCTCGCCGAGCGCGACGCGCCGCGTGTGGATCCGGACGCCGATGGTGGTGGCGTAGCGCTCGCTGAACACGCTGCTGACGAACCGCGCCACCAGGCTCGTCTTGCCCACGGCCGTCGCGCCGATCATGCAGACCTTGAGCTTCTCAATCATCGCGCCTCCCGTCGGGGCTCGGGCAGCCGGCGCCGACATCCACCCAGAAGGTGACGCGGCGCGCCCGGTGCAGGGGACGCGCGTCGTGCAGCGCCCCGGCGCCGACGATCTGCACTCGTGCATCGTCCATGGCCAACGCGCGGGCCACATGAGCCGCTCGCGCCTTGCTGAGCGCTTGGTTGGCTCGTCGTGACCCGGTCGGATCCGTATGGCCCACGATCGCGACGCAGATCGGCAGACCCGCTGCGTCGGCCGCGGTGACCAGCGCGTGCCACCGTGCACGTGCATGGTCGAGCGCTGCATCGGGCGTGAGCTCGGCCGAGCCCCGCATGAAGTACAGGGTCGTCGTCTCCAATGCCCTCGCTGCGGCCCGGAGCGCCGCGACCCTCGCCTCCTCCTCGACGTCTTCCCGTACCTCGACGTCCGCCTCTTCGGCTCGCAGTGCCTGGTCGTCGAAGCGCTCGATGCCGGGGACCGCGAGGGCCAACGATCGCGCCTGCGTGATCCAGGCGCGAGGTGCCACGCCGGCGGCGCGCAGCGTTGCGTCGCCAAGGGTCAGCATCACGCCCGCGGGCGGGTGCAGCCGCTGTTGGGCGCGCCGCTCGACGATCCGCGGATCGAGCGAAGAGAACGGCTCGAAGGTCAGCTCGGGCGCCGTCAGACCGCGGCGTTCGAGCACGTCGCTCGGGTGGGACGCCAGGGGATCGGCCAGCCCCTCGAGTCGCACGTGTCCTCCATCCCGCGTCGCGGACGTGACGATGATTCCCGGCTCCGCCTGCAAGAGGTCCACGTATGTGTCGAGCAGCCGTGCTTGCCCGATGGCGCGGTCGACCAGGGCGCCCACGAGCGAGGCGATGGCCGCGACGAGGAGCATGAGCCACAGATGGGCCCTGCGAGGCGCGGGACGGCGCGCCGAGCGGAGGATGGGCTCGAGCAGCGACCGGGCCGGAGCGAACGGTGACACATCCGAGCGAAACCGCTCGAGCTCCGGCTGATAGGCCAAGCGGACCCGCTGTCGAGCCTCGTACAGCCACTCGCCCAGCGCCCGCGGCGGGACGCCGCGAACCACGGCAGCCATGGCAAGAGATGCGTCGCGATCCACCCACACGGTCAGGTCTCCGACCTCGACGTGGTGGAGGTGCACGCCGGGCGGTTGGGGCCGGAACGCCTCGCGAACGAACGCGTCGATGGCCTCGAGCATCGAGGCCACCTGGTCCGGGTCCCGGACTGCGCAGCTCTCGTCGGCGACGTGCACCAGGACGAGGCCCGTGGTCGGATGGATGAGGAACACCTGCTCCACGCGGTAGACGAGCGTGTGCAGCAGGACCACTTCGGCGAACGGGCGGCCGGTACGACGTGCTTCGATCCTCCACCGTATGCTCCGGACCGACAGGCTGCGCTCGAGCGCCTCGTTGAACCTCTGGAGGATCGCCTTGATGGCCTCGCTCACGGCCTTGCGGACCGCGGCGCCGATGGTCGGGGCGAGGAGCTCCCCCAGGAAGTCCGCGTCCTTGCGAACGACCGTGCGCACCGCGGTGGCCATCACCGGCTCGACGGCGAGTGCGAGCACTCGCTGGCGGGTCGTGCTCGCCCGGGCGAACGCCTCCGGCAGGATGTCGCCGATCGTGTCCGGGGATGCGACTGGTCGCTCCTCGAGCTGCTCGAGCCGGACCCGCTCGGGCCCCATGACGATGCGTCGCAGCTCGGCCAGGCTGGTCGCGTCATCCCTGCTGGCTTCTGCGCCCCAGCGCCTCCTCGGCGCGGGCCGGCCGGAGCCAGTGTCGGGGGGTCTCCCTCGTGTCATGTAGATCCTCCGCGACCTCTCTTTCCACGAGACCGAGCTCCTGCTGCAGCATGGCAAACAGCTCCTTGCGCAAGCGCTGGGTCTCGTCGAGGAACGACTTGGCGTGCTCCAGGAGCTGGTGCCGCAGCTCGCGGTCGTTCCTGGCGCCGGACTCCTCGAGCCTGGCGAGCTTGTGCTCCACGTCTGCGATCGCCTCGCGGTGCTCCCGACCGATCCTGCGCACGGCGTCACCGAGCTCGCCAAGCTCCCGGTCGAGGCGGGACGATATGGCGGCGGTCTCGTTCTTGAGGTGCAGCTCGAGCACTTCCGTGCGCCGACGACTCTCCTCCTCGAGATCGCGGGCTCGTGCGGCCAGGTGAGCGTCGAGACGAAGGAGTCCGCGCTCGAGCTCGCGGTACATGGGGCCGAACAGGATCTCCCGAATCTGATCGAGCCCGGCGTGACCCATGTCTTCCGATCTCGCGCTGCCGAGCTGAGCTTCGGACCGGTTGTTGCCCGGACGTTCCTCCAGCGAGATCGTCGGCGCTGGCCGTGCGGCCTGCTCGCGCTTCGGCTCGCCCCCATCGTCTGGCGTAGGCGTCGCCGATGGCCGCGCGACCCGTTCGTTCTTCGTCGGCTTGTGCTTGTCCTCCGCCATGGCCTCACGAGAACTGCACAGGGCATGCCAGTTGCCCGAGAAGAACCAGGCCCCGCCGGAAGTCGACGGCCAACCGCGATTGGTCACCACCGTGCTCGCCGATCAGCCGCACGGCCGCGCCTCGAGCGGGACGTGCTGATCAACAATGACACACACGTCTTGCCAGACTGTGGCATTTGCCCTCACCCGCCGGGCCGAAGGGGCGTGCTCACGTCACCGACCAGCTCGGCTCGTGATCGATGCGAGACGATCGCCCGACGCTACTGGATCGCGATCCGGGCGTTGCCCGCCGGATCGATCTGCCCCTTGATGTCGGCCCGCACGTTCAGCGTATGGCTGCAGTACGGCGATGTCGCCTGGCACTGAGGGACCTCGATGTCGACGGTCAGTTCGTGCTCCGCGCCCGGCTCGATCGCACGCGCCAGCTCGACCCGCTGCTCGACCACGGGGTGCCGATCCCAGCCGGCCGTCAGGCCCTTGCGGTCGCCCATGGCCTGGGCGTCCTGCTCGCTCACCCGCGCGCCGTCCTCGTCGCGGATCCAGTGGCGATCGGCCTCGACGATGCGCACCACGAGCGTGTCGACGGTCGCCGGTCGGGTACCGCCCACGATGGTGATCGATGCGGTCGCGGTCTGGCCCCGTTCGACCGCGCCCTCGGGCGCCTTGACGTGCACGCGGGCCCCCTCGGCCCCCAGGCTCTCGCGCATCTTCTCGGAAAAGCCCATCGGCGATCCTCCTCGCGTCGTGCACGCTAGCGCGGCCTCGCCCCCGGAGTGAAGCGGTTCCGAAGTGGATCGCCAGACCTCGGCGGCCGCGGCCGGTTCCGGGGGCTCGTAGGGCGGCCCCCGAGCCGGGTGACGCTGATCTCGGACGAGCCCCTGCGACCGGGGAGCAACGTTTCTGGGCGGGCTCGGCGGGACCCTGCGCGACTGCGCCCTGGGGCCACTACGGGGCGGATCGCGCCTTTGTTGACGGCCGAGGAAAGCCTGTATGCTCCGCGGCCATGCGCTCGAAACGATCGTTGGTGTCGCTTGCGGCCGTGCTCGCCCTCGGGGTGGCACCCGGCTGCAACAAGCTCGAGGAGCTGACCGGAGGAGAGAAGGCCGAGAACAAGCCCGAGGAGGCCAAGGCCGACGGTGGTGGTGAGGCCAAGGCCGACGGCGGCGGTGAGGCCAAGGCCGACGGTGGCGATGCCCCGACCGAGCCGGTGGTCGAGGCGGTCGTCGAGCCGATCCCGGTCGAGGCCCTGCACACCGGCCTCGATCTCATGCTCTCGCTGGTGCCCGATGGTGCCGAATTCATGATCGCTCGTGACGCCACCGTGGTGGCCGAGTACGTGGAGGAGGGCACTCGCTTCCTCGATGGCCCGATGGGCACGCTCGAGACCGGTCCGTTTGCCGGCGAGCGCGAGCTGCAGGACATGAAGGAGGCGTTCGCCGAGGCCAAGGCCAAGACCGACGTCATCAAGGCGGCGCTCGAGGGCTCGGGCATCCAGCTCAAGGAAGGTGCGGCGATCGTCCAGACGCCGGCCAACAACGCCTACATCATCTTCAACGCGGCCGATCCCAATGCCCTGGTCGCGGTGGGCAAGGCCACCGGCGAGAGAGAGCTGAGCGACCTCAAGTGCAAGGCGATCGAGGCGGTGCCGGGCTTCAACGTCTGCTCCGACTCGCAGGCCGAGGTCGATGCCTACGCGCCGTCCACCGATCCCGCGCCCACCCGCGCCTCGCTCGCCGCCGCCCTGCCGGGCGTGAACCTCGACGACGCCAACGTGGTCGCGCACATCGAGAAGGGCGAGCCCGACGAGGTCTACTTCGCCGTCAGCACGATCCCCGGCCAGCTCTACATGGCCGTCTCCACCCCCAAGAACCCCGACCTGGCCGAACTGCGCACCGGCATGACTCCGGGCGAGGCCAAGACCCTGGCTCAGGTGCAGCCCGGCGCGGGCTTCATCTGGGGGCGCGTGAGCCCCGAGCTGATGACCAAGTCGATGGGCCCCGCGGGCAGCAACCCCATGGCCGCGTCGGTCACCAAGTCGATGACCGGCGAGTTCGTGCTGGCCGGCTCGGTGGATCCGGGCGGCCTCATCTTCCAGGCCGGCACCACCGACACCGCAGCCCTCGAGGGCGCGCTGACCTTGGGCGTGGACATGGGCAAGGCCCAGGTGCCCAAGTCGATCCCCGAGCTGCCCGGGTCGTCGGTGACGTTCGAACTGGTCCCCGTGGAGGGGGGCGGCAAGACGGCGCAGGCCATGCACCTGGGGCTGACGGGGCTCAGCGAGCTCGACGTGCTCAAGGGCTACACCGGCCTGCACGCCGACGCCTGGGCGTTTGCGGCCAATGACGTGTTCACGCTGGCGGTGGGGCCCGACAAGGATCACGTGGGCAAGCTGCTCGACGTGAGCGCCGGAGGTCCGAGCGCCGCCACCCTCGACAGCCTGCCGCCGCAGCTGGCCGAGGGGCTGGGCAAGGGCGAGGTGGGATTCATCATGCACATGCCGATGGATTTCCTGCACGGCGCCCAGATGCACAGCCTGGTGCGCTCGGCCCTCAAGGACGTTCCCACGGCGCCGCCCGACCAGCTATTGGCACTGGCCGGGCTGGCCGCGCCGCTCTCCAGCGCGACCATGTGGATCGCCAAGTCCGGCGCCGAGCCCGTCATCCACATCTCGGTGCAGGCCATCGGCAACCGTGCCACCGACGAGGGCCGCGCGGCCCTCGACGCGGCGCATACGGTGGCCGACGGCGGTGACCCGGCGGTGGCCTTCGCCAGCCTCGCCACCGCGTACGCGGCCTCGCCGATGGCGTGGGCCTACAAGACTCGCGCCGGCACCGAGGGTCCGGGCTACATGGTCGGCAGCGGCGTGGGGGCGGTGATGGCCGTGGCCGCGGTCGCGGTCCCGCTGACCATGGGGGCGAGCAACAAGGCGCTGGCCGAGGACCTGGGAGTCAAGCCCGAGGATCCCGAGCCCGAGCTCAAGCCCACCACTGCTCCCAAGCGGCCGGTGACCACGCCCGTCGAGCCCAAGGCGGATCCGGTCGAGCCCAAGCCCACGGAGGATCCGCAGGAGGATCCCAAGAGCCCCATCGTGGAGCCCACGCGGCCGTTGCCGCCCAAGCCCACCGAAGATCCCAAGCCCACGGTCCGCGTGCCCAAGCGGCTGGGGCAGGGCAAGCACAAGGGCGAGTAGCAGGCCGACTCATCGGACTCGCATCGACGGCACGACGCGTCGCTCGGCTACGGTCGGCGGCGCGTCGGCCGTTTCGAACCGAGGCTCGAACCCGAGCTCGCCCGTTGGGCGAGGCGACCCCGGCGCAATGGGGCCATGAGTTTCCGCCGGTCGACTCCGCCCCAACCCTCACGTATGCGTGAGAGTTGGCCTCCGAGGGCAGCCAAGGGCGCGGGATGGCGAATCGCTGTTATCGGGGCCACGACGGGGCCATTGACACCCTCGTGGGTCCTCGCCATCCTCGGGGCTGATCCCTGAGCTGACGTAACGTTAGGGTCAGGGTTGCGTAAAGCACGCAGTCTCCGTCATGAGCGCCTCCACCCCCAGCCGCCGCACCTCCGGCTCGAGCGCCTCGGGCCAGATGAAGATCGGCGAGCTCGCTCGCAAGACCGGCAAGTCGGTCCGCGCGCTGCGGCACTACGAAGAGCTGGGCCTGCTCGGCTCGGCGCGATCCGAAGGGGGCTTTCGGCTGTACGGGGCCGACGAGCTCGCTCGCGTCTACTGGATCTCCAAGCTTCAGGACATGGGCTTCAGCCTCACCCAGGTGCAGGGTCTCATCGCCACCGTCGAGTCGTCGGGCACGGCGCCCGAGGCCATGCAGAGCCTGCGCGAGATGTTCCGTAGCCGCCTGCTCAAGACCCGCGAGCAGGTCGAGCGCCTGCTGCAGCTCGAGCGCGACCTCGCCGAGAGCCTGGCCTATCTCGAGGGGTGTCGCGTGTGCACCTCCGAGCACGATCTCGAGGGGTGTGCGAGCTGCGACTCTCCGGTGCACTCCGACACCCGTGCGCCTTCGTTGGTGGCGGGCGTGCGCCTCACCACCGCGCCCACCGCCCGGACCTCCACCGTCACTGCTCCTCCCAGCGTCACCGCATCGCCGGCCGCCCCACTCGGGGTTGCGCCGTCGGGTCGTGATCCGAGGCAATCCCCATGACCGTCAAGACTCCGATCTATCTCGACTACGCGGCCACGTGCCCCGTCGACCAGCGCGTGGTCGACCAGATGGTGCCGTTCTTCACCCAGGCCTACGGCAATGCGGCCAGCCGCACCCACGCCTTCGGCTGGACCGCCGAGGAGGCGGTCGAGCGTGCCCGCGAGCAGGTCGCCCAGACCATCGGGGCCGAGCCCAAGGAACTCACGTTCACCAGCGGGGCCACCGAGTCCAACAACCTCGCGATCAAGGGCATCGCCGAGTACCTGCACGAGCAGGGCGACCACGTCATCACCGTGGTCACCGAGCACAAGGCGGTGCTCGACACCTGCAAGCACCTCGAGCGTCAGGGCAAGCGGGTCACCTACCTGCCCGTGGATGCGCAGGGGCTGGTCACGGCCCAGCAGGTCGCCGACGCGATCACCGACGAGACCGTGCTCGTGTCGGTGATGTTCGCCAACAACGAGACCGGGGTCATCCAGCCCATCGCCGAGATCGGCAAGGTGTGCCACGACCGCAAGGTGTTGTTCCACACCGATGCGGTGCAGGCGTTCGGCAAGGTACCCATCGACGTGCAGGCCATGAACATCGATCTCTTGTCGATGTCGGCGCACAAGATCTACGGGCCCAAGGGCGTGGGCGGGCTCTACGTGCGTCGTCGCAAGCCACGGGTGCGCCTGGCCCCGCAGATCCACGGTGGCGGCCACGAGCGTGGCAACCGCTCGGGCACGCTGAACGTGCCGGCCATCGTCGGCTTCGGCGCTGCGGCCGAGATCGCGCGGCAGGGCATGGGCGAGGAGTCGGTGCGCATCGCCGCGCTCCGCAACCGCCTGCGCGACCGCTTGCGCGAGGAAGTGCAGCACGTCACGCTCAATGGCTCGGAGGAGCACGTGCTGCCCGGCACCCTCAACATGAGCTTCTCGTACATCGAGGGCGAGTCGCTCTTGATGGCGCTCAAGGACGTGGCGCTGTCCTCGGGCTCGGCCTGCACCTCGGCCAGCCTCGAGCCGAGCTACGTGCTGCGGGCCATGGGGCTCGACGACGAGCTGGCGCACTCGAGCCTGCGCATGACCATCGGGCGCTTCACCACGCAGGAAGAGGTCGACTACGTGGTGGAACTCATCGGCAAGCACGTGACCCGCCTGCGCGACATGTCCCCGCTGTGGGAGATGGTGCAGGAGGGCATCGACCTCAATTCCATCCAGTGGACCGCGCACTAGGAGAGACAGTCAGATGGCGTACAGCGACAAGGTCATCGATCACTATGAGAACCCGCGCAACGTGGGCAGCCTCGACAAGGGCGACGAGTCCGTCGGCACCGGGGTCGTGGGCGCGCCCGCGTGCGGCGACGTGATGAAGCTCCAGATCAAGGTCGAGGGTGGCGTCATCACCGACGCCAAGTTCAAGACCTACGGCTGTGGCTCCGCCATTGCCTCCTCGAGCCTGGTGACCGAGTGGGTCAAGGGCATGAAGATCGAGGACGCGATGGAGATCAAGAACAGCCAGATCGCCGAGGAACTCTCGCTGCCGCCGGTCAAGATCCACTGCTCGGTGCTCGCCGAGGACGCGATCAAGGCGGCCATCGTCGACTACCAGAAGAAGCACGGCGGGGCCTAGCATCCGGCCGGCCGAGCGCACACCGAGTGAAGGGACCCGATGTTGGCCGAGATCACGAACGACCCAGGCTCCGACGGAAGCGGCGCGCCGGCCTCCGAGCCCCCCGCCTCGCCGCTGCGCGTGACCGTGCGTGCGGCCAAGGTGATGCGGGCGCAGCTCGACAAGCGCGGCACCCCACAGGCCGCGATCCGCTTCGGCATCCGCGGCGGTGGCTGCACCGGCTACTCCTACATGTTCCAGTTCGAGGACGGCCCGCCGCGGGCCAAGGACACCGTGGTCGAGGCGGCACACGGGGTGCGGGTCTACTTGGATCCCAAGAGCCTGGTGCTGGTGCGTGGCACCGAGATCGACTTCGAGACCGGCATTCGCGGGCATGGCTTTCGCTTCGCCAACCCCAACGTCGACGGCTCGTGCGGCTGTGGCGAGTCCGTTTCCTTCTGAGGGCGCGGTGGATCACTTCGGCTTGCTTGGTCTGCCGCGCCAGTACGCGATCGATCGCGACGCGCTGGAGCGGGCCTACCTCGAGCGCGCGCAGGCGGCTCATCCCGATCGGTTCGTGGGCGCGAGCTCGGCCGAGCAGCGCTCGGCCATGGAGCGCAGCGCCAGCCTCAACGAGGGCTACCGGGTGCTCCGCGACCCCGTGCGCAGGGCCGAGTACCTGTGCCGGCTCGCCGGCATCGACGTCGACAGCAGCGAGCCCGAGGGCGGCGCGCCCGCGATGGGCCAGGCCTTCTTGATGGAGATGATCGAGCGGCGCGAGGCGGTGGAGGACGCACGTCGTGAGGGTCCCTCGGCGCTCGACGAGCTGCGCGACGGCGTCGAGGGTGAGCTCGACGATGCGCTCGACCGCGCGGTGTCGGCTCTGCAGCAGGGCGACTCGCGTCGGGCCGCAGAGGCGCTGGTCGAGCGTCGCTATCTCCAGCGCCTGCTCGACGAGCTCGACGACGAGGTCGAGCGCTAGCGACGGACGCCGGGAGACGACCATGGCCAACGAAGACATCACCTGGGACGACCCTGGCGCGCTGTTCCAGATCGAGGAGCCCAACGCAGGCCCGCGCGGTCCAGCGCGACACCCGGGGCGTGGGATCGGCATCGATCTGGGCACGACCCACAGCCTGGTGGCCATCGCTCCGCATGGGGCGGCACCGCGCGAGCTGCTCGACGAGCAGGGGAGGGCGCTGCTGCCCTCGGTGGTCTCGTATCTCGAGGACGCGGTCGAGGTCGGTCATGGCGCGGCGGCCCGGCGAGTGGAGGAGCCCGCGCGGGTCATCAGCAGCGCCAAGCGCTTCATGGGGCGCGGGGCGAGCGACATCGACTTCGCGCATCCCTACCGGCTGCACGTCGAGGCCGAGTCGTCGGTGCTGCGGTTCGACGTGGGTGTCGACGCGGGCTTCGAGGCGGGGCGGTCGGGCTCGTCGCGACGGGTGACGCCCATGGAGGTCTCGGCCGAGATCCTGCGCGTGCTCGCGGCGCGGGCCGAGGCGGAGCTGCACGAGCCGGTGGCGGGTGCCGTGATCACCGTGCCGGCGTACTTCGACGACGCGCAGCGGCAGGCCACCAAGGACGCGGCCCGGATCGCCGGCCTCGAGGTGTATCGGCTGCTGGCCGAGCCCACGGCGGCGGCGCTCGCCTACGGCCTGGACCGGTCCGTCGATGGGGGCGGGCAGGGGCTGTTCGCGATCTACGACCTCGGCGGCGGCACCTTCGACATCAGCATCCTGCGGCTTCGCGATGGTGTGTTCCAGGTGCTGGCGACCGGCGGCGACTCGGCGCTGGGGGGAGACGACTTCGATCGTGCGCTGGCCCAGCACCTGCTGGAGGTCGCCGGGGCACCGCCCAGCGGCCAGCACGATGCACGGCAGCGCGAGGAGGCCCTGGTTGCCGCGCGCGCGGCCAAGGAGGCGCTCACCGAGGCCGAGACCGTCACGGTGGACCTGCCGCGCTCGGGTCTTGTCGGTCATCGGCTCGGCCGGGTCGAGCTCGAAGCGCTGCTCGAGCCCATCGCACGTCGCACCGTGGGCCCCTGCCGCCAGGCCCTGCGCGACGCCGGAGTGCGGCCGAGCGAGCTTCGCGGCGTGGTGCTCGTGGGCGGCTCCACCCGCGTCCCGCTGGTGCGGCGCCTGGTCGAGGCCACCTTCAAGCAGCCGCCGCTCTCCGACATCGACCCCGACAAGGTCGTGGCCTACGGCGCGGCGATCCAGGCCGACATCCTCTCGGGCAGCGCGCGCGAGGGCGTGACCCTGCTCGACGTCGTGCCGCTGTCGCTCGGGCTCGAGACCATGGGGGGCATCGTCGAGAAGATCATCCCGCGCAATGCCACCATCCCCATCGGCGCGCGCCAGGTGTTCACCAACTACTCCGAGAAGCAGACCGCCATGGTGATCCACGTGGTGCAGGGCGAGCGCGAGCTGGCCGCCGACTGCCGCAGCCTGGCCCGCTTCGAGCTGAAGGGCCTGCCTCGGCTGCCGCCCTCCATGGCGCGCATCGAGGTCTCGTTCCAGCTCGATGCCGACGCGCTGCTCACCGTGAGCGCGCGCGAGCTGATGACCGGGATCAAGCAGACGGTGGAGGTCAAGCCCACCTATGGCCTCAGCGATGCCGAGGTCGATGCGCTGGTGATGGAGAGCCTCGACCACGCCGAGGAGGACTACGACGCGCGCAACCTGGCGGAAGCTCGGGTCGAGCTGGGACGCGTGGTGCTCGCCGTTCGCACCGCGCTGCACGAGGTGGGGCACCTTGGCGAGCTCTTGCCGCCGCAGGAGCGCACCGCCATCGAAGAGGCGCTGGCGCGCGCCGAGCAGGCCATGGGTCCGCAGGGCCCGCAAGTGCACAAGGCGATCAATGCCGCGCGCGAGGGCCTCGAGAAGGTCAGCGAGCCGTTTGCCCGTCGCCGCATGGAGCGCGCCCTTCAGTCGGGCATGTCGGGCAAGAGCCTGGCCGAGATCGAGTCGGCGCTGGCCGACGAGGAGCGGCTGGCCGAGCGCCGCGCTGGTCACGAGCCCGAGCCCCTAGCCTGAGCGTCGGCCCAATGTCCGTACTCCCCGAGAGCCCAGCCATGGTCAAGATCACCTTCATCGATCCCGAGGGCACCACCACCGTGGTCGAGGCCAAGCCAGGCCAGACCCTGCTCGAGATTGCCGAGGACCACGGGGCCAAGCTCGGCTCGGCCTGCGGAGGGGTGTGCGCGTGCTCGTCGTGCCACTGCTACATCCGGCAGGGTCTGGACGACCTGCCCGAGATGGAGGACGACGAGGAGGATCGCCTCGACATGGGCTTCGACGTACGGCCCTATAGCCGGCTGGGATGTCAGGTGAAGGTGCCGGAGGACTGCGAGCCGCTGGTGGTGGAGATCTCGCAGGAGTCCATCGAGACCTGGTACAACGAGCATCCCGAGCACCGGCACGAGCAGCAGAAGAAGGGCGCATAGCAGGGCTGGCGGGTGCTTGCTACGGTGGGGACGCGTGTCCCGATCTCCCGCTCGCTCCCTCCTCCTCCGCGGTCTTCGCCAGCACCTCGAGGTACGCCGCCACGGTACCCCCGAGGAGCGCGAGCTGTCCTCCATGGGCCTGCGGTTGCTCCGTGATCTGGTCCTTCGGCTCTCGATCTCCGACGTGGGTCGTGCGCTCGACTACGCGATCGCACCATCGTTTCGCGCCGTCGAGGTCCGGGCTCCCGTGTTCGTGGTCGCTCCGCCCCGGAGCGGGACCACCTTGCTCTACTCGCTGCTCGCAGCCGATCCCCAGATGTTCGCGCCGCGGCTCTACGAGACGCTGCTGCCCTCGCTCGCGCTGCTGCGCACGGCCGAGGCCATCGGGGGCTTCGCCAAGCGCTACCGCGGTGGTCGCCTCGCCGAGGGCTTCTCGCGCTGGGAGGAGGGGCGATTCGCCGAGTCCGATCCGATCCATCGCGTGCGTCACCGCGAGCTCGAGGAGGACACGCTGCTGTTCGACCGCCACCTGATGTGTCCCTCGTCGCTGCGCTTCTTCCCTCGCGGCGAAGAGCTGGTCGAGCTCACGGCGCTCGACGATCAGCCACCCGCGGCCCGGGTCGCGGTGATGGAGGCCTACCACCGCGCCCTGCAGCGGCTGCTCCATCGCGCCCCGGGACGGACCTACCTCGCCAAGAACGTGCACTCGGCCGGCCGGATCGGCAGTCTGTGGGAGCGGTTCCCCGACGCTCGCTTCATCCACATCGTGCGCCAGCCCTACGAGGTGATTCCGTCGGCCGTGCGATTGTTCCGGGTGAGCAACTACCTGGGTCTTCCGCCCGGTCAGCGTCCCGAGATGCCGATCGAGCACCCGATGTGGCGGATGCATGCGGAGCTCGTGATCGAGACCTACCAGCGCTTGCTTCGCTGGGAGCGACGGATCCCATCGTCGCAGTGGATCACCCTGCGCTTTTCCGATCTGGTCGCCGATCCCATGGGGACCGTTGGGAGGGTCTACGAGCACTTGGGCATGCCTCGCTCGGCGGTGGCCGAGCAAGCGCAGCTCGCCCTGACCGAGCAGGCCGGTCGGCATCGCTCGTCCGACGGGTCTGCCGCGCGGCTGGAAGACCTTGGGCTGTCTCGCGATCAGGTCTTCGAGCGGTTGCGAGAGGTGTTCGAGGCCTACGAGCTCTCCCGGTGAGCTCGGCCCCTGGGCTCATCCCTGGGCCGATCCCTGGGCCTATCCCTGGGATGGGGGAGCCGCTGCGCGAGGCGGCGGTGGTCCGGGCTGCAGTCGCAGGCACCGGAGCTTGCAGCGCGCGCGGGCCGACTCGTCGGGGTTGCCGTTGCAGCGGTCCTGACAGTCGCACAGCCCGAAGTAGTACTTCTGTCGCGGCGACGCCTCGACCTTGGGCGGCAGGGCGGGGGGCGCCACGGCGGGCTTGGGTGTGGTGGCGGTGGTCTGTACGGTGGTGCCACCCGGGGTGACCTTGGTGGTCGTGGTCACGGTGGGCGCGGCCTCCTGTCCGGGCACCGTGCCGCCCACCGGCTTCTCCGTGGTCCATCGGATGATGTGATTCTCGTTGCGGCCCTGCACGGACTGGCGGCAGTTGAGGCGGCAGGTGGCGGTGTCGGTCTCGTCGAGGCCCTGGGCGTTGCAGCGATCCTGGCACGCGCGAATCTCCGCCTCGTTCTCGGCGGTCGGCGGCGGCGGGGTGTGATCGGGTACCGGCTCGCTGCCCCAGCCCGCGGTCGAAGTCAGTAGGGCCAGGGCGGCGCCCAGCAGCATCGCGGTGGCTCCGTGCATCGCGTGATCTCCTCGGCTCGAAAGTCTACCAGCCGGGGGCGCCACGACGCTCGGGCCGCGCGCCCAGGCGGGAGCGAATGAGCGCGGCTCTGTGGAGCAGCGCGGTATGACGCCGTTCTCGGCGGCCCTCTCGCGCGCCGCGCTCCGTGCACGGCGCGTGGAGGGATCTCCGTACTCATCCTCGAATCCATGCGCGCTGTGGCACACGGGGCCCATAAAATCGGACGTGGGCCTTGGCGGGTGCGCGTTCGTGGTGAACCATGGGGCTCTAGCCATGGCCATTCGATCGTCTGCACCGACCCTCCTGCTCTCCTTGCTCTTGTCCGGGTGGGGCTCCGCCGCCTGCATCATCACGGGCGGCTACGACGACGCGGGAACCTACGGGACCGGCGGCTGCGCGGTCGGTACCGAGGGCTGCAACTGCACCTCGGGCGGCAAGTGCAACGATCCGTTCGTCTGCAATACCAACCTCGACCTGTGCGTGGCCGACACGTGCCCCGTGGGCACGGAGACCTGTGCGTGCACCCCCGAGGGCTCGTGCGATCCGGGCCTCATCTGCGCGTCGGATCACTGCGTCGACGCGGGCTGCTCGCCGGGCACCGAGGCCTGCCAGTGCACCGAGGGCGGTGGCTGCGATCCTGGTCTCGCGTGCTTGTCGGGGTTGTGCGTGGAGCTGCCCCCGACCGCCGATCCGTCGAGCACTGGGGTGGCCGACTCGACCGGCTCGGTCGACTCGACCGGTACGGTCGACTCGACCGGTACGACCGGCGGCTCGGCTGGCTCGACCGACTCGGGCGGCTCCACCGACGCCGGAAGCTCCTCGGGGGGCAGTGGCACCGGTACCGGAAGCTCCGGCGGCACCACGTAGTCGGATGCTCGCACCGCCGTCGGCGCAGGCGGGCGAAGGGTGGTGAGCAGCTGCCCCTGCTCGACCACCAGCTCGTCGTTGGCCGTCAGCAAGAATCCAGCGGCCGCCAGACGCTCGAGCTTTGCCCGCGCAGACGCTCGTGCGGCCGCCACCGTGATCGTGGGTCTTGGGCAGCCGGCCTTGCGGCACACGATGATGCTGTCGATCAAGATCGGGACCTTGGCCCGCGACTTGGGCGCTGCGCTCGACATCTCGGCCTTGACGGGGTGGGCGTTGACCACCACGAACCCTGCGCCCAGGATGGCCCGTGCCAGCGCCGACCATCCCTCGGCGCGGGAATGGTGGTAGCTGAACACCAGCAGGCCATCGTCCGCGAGCACGCGGTGGCACTCGGTCAGCACCGCGGTGAGCTTGTGGGCGAAGCGGTCCGCGTCGCCGTCCTGGACCTCCCCTTCGGCGCGCGTCGTGGTGGGTGGGGTACCCGGTACGTGCCAGGCGCGAAAGAAGTCGGCCAGCTCGGAGTAGTGGACGTTGTCGAAGAACGGGGGATCGGTGACCACCAGATCCACGCTGCCGTCGGGCAGTCCCGTGTGGGCCGAGTCGCCCACCGACAGCGCGATCGACCGCGGCGGTAGCGGGTGGGCCCAGGGCACGAGGGTGCCGGTGAACGGTGGCGAGCAGACCGGGCGCTCGAACGAGCCTGGGAGCGCGACCTCGGTGGGGGCACGACGATGGGCGATCGCCCGCATCAGCCGGCGATGGAACA
The DNA here is from genome assembly GCF_026337845.1 of Paraliomyxa miuraensis. GTDB lineage: Bacteria > Myxococcota_A > Polyangia > Nannocystales > Nannocystaceae > Paraliomyxa > Paraliomyxa miuraensis. The sequence goes on from NZ_JAOVZF010000152.1 coordinate 83,738, forward strand.
GGTTGGAGAACGAGCCCGAGCTCTTGGCGGTGCCCCATGGGTTGGCCTCGATCGGCGCTCGCTCGGGCCTGAGGATGTGGTGCGCGAACATGTGGCGCACCGCGCCCGTGCCCTCGCCCTTGTAGGAGGCAAACAGGTTGTTGAACTCGAGCGTCCCCGAGAACAGGGTGAACAGCGCGTTGCGGGTCGAGGGCTCGGGCAGGGCGAGGATGGCCTCGCGCAGCATCGACAGCGCCAGCAGCTGGCGGTCGTTGAAGAAGTCGGACCAGCGGCGAAATCCGTAGGCCAGGGCCTGGCGAGTGTTGTGCCCGTCGGCGAGCTCGAGGGTGGGCAGCCCGTGGCGGCGCGGGTCGAGCCGCTCGCCGCATCGCGCGTAGGCCAGCGCATCTCGTGGCGTCGGTGGAAGGTACTCCTTGCGGCCGTCGGCGGTGAGGACGAGCCTGGCGTAGTGGTGATAGTCGGGGCGCTTGCCGCCGATCGCGTCGGTGATCTTGAAGGTCGCGTCGCAGCGGCGGCAGGTGGCCATGCTGCGGCGGACGGGGCCCGCGGTGGCTTCGAAACGGTGACCACGGGAGCACGTCACGGTGGTCACTCCATGCCTGCCCTCGAACACGTCGCCGCAGTCGGGACACACGATCCGCACCTCGGGCCGCTGCTGCGGCTTGGCGTTGCTCGCGAACACGTAGGACGAGCGCAGCTCCACCCGGGCGCGACACCGCGGGCAGGCCGCGCACATGACCCAGAAGTGGTAGAGCACCTCCGCCGGTCGGCCCCGGCGATCGGTGGTGCGATACAGCTCGCGGATCTGCGCGCCCACCGTGCGATCGAGGTGGGCAAAGGCGGTCGTGATCGCCTCCGCATCGAGGGGGCCGAGCGCCGTCCTTGCCGCGTCGACCGCCACCGGGTTGATGTCGCGGCCGTAGGCACGAAAGCCGAGCTTGTGGGCCTCCCCGATGGTGGTGCCCGAGCCCATGAAGGGGTCGAGCACCGCCCGATCGTCGAACGAGGCCCGGCGATAGAAGGCAGCCCCCAAGTCCTCGTCGGCGTCGAGGGCCGCGCCCAGCAACAGGCTTCGGAACACGCTGCCCAGGCGCTTGGCCCACCACTTGTGGAGATAGTAGACGGGGCGGTGCACCTCCTTGCGCCAGCTCTCGCGCTCGGCGATCGCGGAGACGAACTCGAAGGGGAACGCGTCGGACTCGATGAGGCGCATCGCCACGGCCGCGAGGCGATCGTATCACCGGGGCTCGGGACGTGCTCGAGGGCGGAAGGACGATCACTTCGCGATCGACAGGACCAGGGCCACGACCGGTGAGCGCTCGAGATGCCGGGGGCGCAGGCGTCCTCCGCCGAAGCCTTGGCACGCCTGGATGAGGTCCAAGCCCGGTGATATGAGGCCCTCGAGCGAGCCGGACGATGCGCAAGTCCAACCTCCAGCAAGCCGAAGCTGCTCATCGACCGCTTCTCGGCACCGCATGTCTCCGATGGCTCTGGAGCGAGGAATTCGATGGCTTCAAGGGCTCCGACGCGGCGGTCGCCCTGCATGAACGGCTCAGATGCTGGGCCAACAGGGCCTTGCAAGAGGTGACCGTCACGCACAGGGCCTTCGTCGACGACTTCCTCCAGGCCACATGGGGATACCGGCTCGGTGGTCGGGGTGATGCCGGGCGCGGCTACACGCTCCAGCAACCGTACGGGGTGGAGAACGACGGCCACGATGGGGTGATCGGCGAGGCCGCCTTTGCGCTCGGCCACTTCGGGCGAGGTGAGCGCGGAGGCATCCCCCAGGTCGTCGGCAAGGTCGAGGCCGATCGCTCTGGACTCGACCTCGGGCACGGCGGCCGCCATCGGCGCTCACTCGTCGACCGGTGCTTCGATACGCTGAGAGAGGCTCGCGCAGGACCGTCGTCGCGGGTCCTCCCGACATGGGCCTTCGTGTCGGACATGAACGAGTTTCGCCTGTACGTCTACGGAAACCGGAGCCAGTACCAGCGGTTCGTCATCACGCCCCCCGTGGGGGATCCCGCCGTCGCCCTGATCGACGACTCCGACGAGGCGGCGTTCCAGCGCTTCGTGTTCGCGCGCATCTTCCACGCCGACGTTCTGCTGGCCGAGTGCGGCAAGTCGCCGCTCGAGAAGCTCCTCCGCGAGCAGGTCACCCACGAGCGTCGCCTCGAGGCCGAGTTCTACCGGGAGTACCATGCCTATCGGGAGCACTTGTTCGCAGCGCTGCGCGAGGCCAACCCGAGCTTCGAGCGGCAAGGGCGTCTGCGTCGGCTCGTCGGCCTCACCCAGCGCCTGCTCGATCGCTTCATCTTCGTGCTCTACTGCGAGGACATGGGGCAACAGCTCCACTTCCCGCCGAACGTCCTGCGTGATCGATTGATCGAGGTCTCGGATGGCCAGACCTACGACGAGACGGGTACGCAGGCATGGGATCGGGTTCGGGCGCTCTTTGCCGCCATGCGTGAGGGCGGTCCGTTCGGCGACGACCACATCCGCGAATTCAACGGTGGCCTGTTTGCCGTCGAGCCCGAGCTCGATGACCTGCGGGTGCCCAATTTCGTGCTCTGCGCTCGAGGCCAGGGCGGCGCCGAGCCTCGCTGGGTCGGAGCTCCCAAGACGCTCTTGTTCTTCTCGACCAAGTACGACTTTGGCACCACGGGCGGAAGCTCGGGCAGGACGCTCACCCTCGCGGCGATGGGGCGGATCTTCGAACAGAGCATCACCGATCTCGAGGTGATGGAGGCGCATGCGGCCGGTCGCGAGTCGATGTCCGAGATCACCAGGCGAAAGCGGGATGGCGTCTACTACACCCCGGAGTGGGTGACCAAGTACATCGTCGAGCAGACCATCGGGACGCGCCTCGCCGAGATTCGCAACGAGCTGGGCTTCGATCGCATTGGTGTGGTCACCCGCGCCCAGATTGCCGCGAATCGACAGGATGGCCGGAAGGCGGCGGTCGTCGAGGACTACGAGCGGGCCCTGCATGCGTACGGGCGGCGGCTCGACGCGCTCGAGGTCGTCGATCCCGCGTGTGGCTCGGGCGCATTCCTCATTGCGGCGTTCCAGTGCCTGTACGAGCAACGCCGGTGGGTCGCGGCCGAGCTCGAGCGGGTGACGGGCGTGCTCGGTCGGTTCGATGCCCATGAGGCCATGCGCGCCGTGCTCTCGAACAATCTCTACGGTGTCGACATCAATGCCGAGTCCATCGAGATCACGCGGCTGGTGTTGTGGTTGCACACCGCTGGGCCGGATCGACCGCTGACGGCCCTCGACGAGAACATCCGGTGTGGCAACGCCCTGGTCGGCACCGACTTCTGCGAGCAGCTCGGCCGGGATCCGGCCAGCATGCCGGCGGACGCGATGGATCGCCTCAGTCCCTTCGACTGGGAGGCGGCGTTCCCGGGGGTGTTCGCGCGAGAGAACCCCGGATTCGACTGCGTCATCGGCAATCCCCCCTACGTCAAGCTGCAGAATTTCCGCAGGGTCCTCGATGTTCAGGCCGAGTATCTGCTGAGGGCGAAGAAGGCCGATGGCCGGCCGCGCTACGAGAGCACCCAGACGGGGAACTTCGATCTCTACCTGCCGTTCATCGAGCGGGGGGTCGAGCTGCTGAATGCGACCGGCAAGCTCGGCTACATCGCACCCAGCGCCTGGCTGGTCAACGAGCATGGCGAGGGCCTGCGCCGCTTCGTGAAGCGTACGAAGGCGCTGGATCGGTGGCTCGACTTCAAGAGCCATCAAGTCTTCGACGAGGCCGTCACGTACACCGCGGTCCAGCTCTTTCGCGGCTCCGAGGTGCAATCGCTGCGCTGCGCCTTCGCGCCGGCAGGCCCCGAGGGGTTGGCCGCGGTGGACTGGGGGGCTCCGGCGGCGTTCGTCGACTACTCGGCGCTCGACGACGGTGCGGCGTGGGAGCTGATGCCGCAGATCGAGGCTCGTCTCTGGCACCGGCTGCGGGTGGAGCATCCGATCCTGGCGGAGTCTTGCCGCCGGATCGCGGTTGGTGTCCAGACGAGCGCCGACCACATCTATCACCTCGTCAAGCGCGGCCCCGGGCGCTACCTCAGCCGGGCGGCGGGTCGCGACGATCGCGTCGAGGTGCAGATCGAAGACGAGATCATGCGCCCGTTGATCTCCGGCGCCGAGGCCAATCGCTATCAGCGACCTCGGACGGACACCTACATTCTGTTCCCCTATCGAGTCGACGCCGAGGAGCGGGCCTCGCTCGTGCCTGCGGAGACGATGGCGCGGTCGTTCCCTCTGGCGTGGGCCCATCTGAAGAGCCACGAGGCGACGCTTCGTGCCCGCGAGCGCGGGAAGATGGACGTCGACGACGCATGGTGGGGATACAACTACCCCAAGAACCTGAACAAGCAGCACCTCGTCAAGCTGATGGTGCCGCGTCTGGTCCTCCGTCTATTCGCCGCGCTCGATGCCGAGGGGGGGTGCTGTCTCGACAACGTCGATGTCAATGGGATCCTGACCGACGGCATCGAGGATGCGCTCTTCCTGCTCGGGATCCTCAATGCTCCCGTGGCCAATTGGGTTTGGCGCCGGATCTCCAAGCCGTTCCAGAACGACTATCGAGCGGCCAACAAGCAGTTCATCGCGCCCCTACCGATACCGCGCGCGACCGGTGAGGAGCGTGACGACGTGGCACGGCGGGCTCGGGCTCTCGAGGACCTGCACACCAAGCGACTGGATCTGGTGGCCAGGGTGGAGGCCTGTCTCGCAAGCGATCGGTGCGAGGACGACGAGCGCGACGAGTCGTGGATCTGGGCCGATGTGAAGACCGCGAAGCAGCTGATGAAGGAGGCGCCGTCGAGCCTCACGGGGCGAGAGCGAACGCGCTGGGCGAAGCTCGAGCGTGCGCAGCGGCTCGCGACTCACCTCGACGGGCTGGATGTGATGCTCCAGCCCGGGGCGACGCTCGCCGTGGAGCACGGGGATGGTGAGCTTCGCGTGCTCGTCAACGGGGTTGCTGCGATCGAGGGGGTGTTCCTCGCCGACGACGAGGCCGGCTTCGTCGGTGCCCAGTGGCGACACGCCATGCGAAGCATCCATGTCACCGAGAAGTTCGACGGGAAGAAGCTCTTGCGCACGTTGCTCCTGCTTCGGAGCACCTCGAACCCAGCCATCGCCACGAAGGTCGTTGGCCTCGATCGGGAGATCCAGGCGCTCGACGTGGAGATCGAGGCGGCAGAGCAGGACATGAACGCGCTCGTGTACTCGCTCTACGGTCTCTCCACGGAGGAAATTCGGCTCGTGGCGCTCGGGTGAGGTCGGGGGCGGAGAGCCTTGGGCCCTGGTGCATGCCCTTGAGCTCGGCCACCACCGGCCATCGTTGCGTCGAAGACGGCTCGGACGTCGTGCACGAGGGCTTGGTGCGCTCAGACGGCACCGTTCGCGGTAAGTGAAGGCCTTCTTCGAGATCGATCGACCCCGCAGGCGGTGGCCAAGGAGCGGTCGGAGTGCTCGCTCGACCCGCAGGCGGTGGCCAAGGAGCGGTCGGAGTGCTCGCTCGACCCCGCAGGCGGTGGCCAAGGAGCGGTCGGAGTGCTCGCTCGACCCCGCAGGCGGTGACCAAGGAGCGGTCGGAGTGCTCGCTCGACCCCGCAGGCGGAGGCCAAGGAGCGGTCGGGGCGCTCGCTCGACCCCGCAGGCGGAGGCCAAGGAGCGGTCGGGGCGCTCGCTCGACCCCGCAGGCGGTGCCAAGGAGCGGTCGGCGGCGAGCATACACTCGCCCGCACGAGCTCCGTCTCACCGTCCCCGCTACGCCGCCGCCAGCTCGATCGGCCAGGTCAGGTCGTCCTCCGACGCCTCGACCATCACCGGGGCCGCCGGCATGCCGAGCTGGTAGAGCCGCTCCCCCACCGCGACCACGCTGCCCGCGGGCAGCAGCTCCCCGGGTCGAACCACCGTCCACGTGCCGTTGGACGAGTCGAGGTCCTGCAAGAACACGCCCTCCGGTCGTCGCAGCACTCGCAGGTGCAGCCGGGACAGCTGGCCGTCGCGTCCGAGCACCACGTCCCCCGACGTGCGCCCGATCGACAACGACGGTCCGTGCAGGCCGAACGAGAGCATCACCGCGCCCGCTTCGTCGAGCAGGTGCAGCCGCGGCGCATCGACGGGCGAAGCCCCGGCCTGGAAGCGAAGCCACTGGCTGCCTGCTGCGATGAGGTCGCCATCGCACAGCTCGATGGCATCGATGACCCGCAGGGTCACCACCGGGCTCCCGGGTGCAATCTCGACCCGCACGAACCCGGGCTCGGCCGCGGTCACGGTGACCGACCCCGACAGCACGGCCGACCCCCCGTCCTCGAGGGCCACCTGCTCGTCGACCCCTATCCCGTATGGCGTGGTCATCGCTCGCACTCTCACGTTCATGGTGCCACTGCACGCACCTCGATGGATCGATCACTTCGATGGTTTCTCCGCATTGGAACGCCGTTGATCGTTGCGCGAGACGGCACGGCCATGCGTGCTCGACGTGGACTTGGGGCCGACCGACCTCGATCGTCGGGGGCACCCGGAGTGACTGTCGGCCATGGCCCCCAAGTCGGGTTCGAAGCGTCTGCGCACCCTGCGGCGCGGCGGCGGGTCGTCACCTATGCTCCTTCGCGGTGCCCGAGCCATCCATCTGTGCCGGTGTCTTCCGCTACCCCGTCGACGTGACCTGGGGCGACTGTGATCCCGCCGGCATCGTGTACTTCCCTCGCTTCTTCGAGAAGTTCCACGAGGCCATGGAGCGCTGGTTCGGTGATGCGCTCGGCCAGCCCTACGACGCGCTGATCATGGAGCGCAAGCTCGGCCTGCCGTCGGTGCACACCGAGGCCGACTTCCAGGCGCCGTGCCGCTTCGGTGAGCGCTTGGTGGTCGAGCTGCGAGTCGCTCGTCTGGGGCGCACGTCGATCGATCTCAATTACCGCGTGTTCGTGGGATGCGACGCGGAGGCGGAGTCGATCCGCCTGCGCGGCCGGACCGTGTGCGCGTTGATGGATCTCGACCGCCAAAGCCCCACCTACGCGCGAGCACTCCCCTGGCCCGACGATCTGCGCGCTCGCATCGAGGCGTTCGGGGTGAGCTCCGAGCCGACGCCTTCCTGAGCGGCTGGCCGGGAAGCGCGGCCACGATGGCCCGCCGGACATGGATCACCGGGATGGCCGGGATCACGCGGGCGCGATAGCCTGGCCGCGATGCTGGCCAGGCTCGGGATCTCGGTGCGCAGCGGCTTCGGTCGCGTGGTGCCCGATCCCTTCGCCATCGCGGTGCTGTTGACGGCCGCGGTGATGCTCACCGCCCTCGCCGGCGGACGCGCTCCGCTCGATCTGTTGCGCGACTGGGGCCGCGGGTCGGGGCTGTGGAAGCTCCTGACGTTCACCATGCAGATGTGCGCGATGCTGGTGCTGGGCACGGCGCTGGCGGCAGCGCCCGCCATCCGGGCCGGCCTCTCGGGCCTGGCGCGTCGGGTCTCGTCGCCGCGGGCGTTGGTGGCCCTGGTCGCGCTGGTCTCGATCGTCCTGTCGCTGCTCAACTGGAGCCTGTGTCTGGTGGGCGGCGCCCTGCTCGCCCGCGAGGCCGGCCGCGAGGCAGCTCGCCGGGGCACCTCGGTCCACTACCCATTGCTGTGCGCGGCGGGCTACGCCGGCATGATGACCTGGCACGGAGGATTCTCGGGCAGCGCCCCGCTCAAGGCCACGACCGCGGCGGGCATGACGGAGGTGCTCGGGCCCGACCTGGCCGCTCGTGCGGGGGTCATCCCGCTGACCGAATCGGTGCTGGGCTCGCTGAACATGGTGGTGACCGGCGGGCTGCTCGTGCTCGGACCGCTGTTGTTCTACTGGCTCACCCCGCGCGCCGGAGACGATCCCGACGCCGTGGCCTGCGATCGCAGCTCCCGAGTCTCCGCGCCAGCGGAGGTCCGCGAGCCGCCCTCCGCCTCCGCGCCGCGCACGTGGGTCGAGCGCATCGAGCAGAGCTCGGCGATCGTATGGCTGCTCGCCTTGCCCATGGCCGCGGCCCTGGGGCTCACCCTCGCCGAGCACGGCGTGTCGCGCCTGGACTTCGACACCGTCAACCTGGCGCTCTGGTGCGGGGCGCTGGTGCTCCATGGGCGCCCCGCTCGGTTCCTGGCCGCCTGCGAGGACGGCGTGCGCGGCTGCACCGGCATCATCCTGCAATTTCCCCTCTACGCCGGGATCATGGGGGTGATGGCGGGCGCGGGGCTGTCGGCCGCGCTGTCGCGCTCGCTCTCGGCGGTGGGCGGGGGGGCATTCGCCGTGATGGCGTTCCTCTCGGCCGGTCTGCTCAATCTCTTGATCCCCTCGGGCGGCGGTCAGTGGGCCGTGCAGGGGCCGATCCTGGTCGAGGGGGCCCTGAGCCTCGGCTTGCCCGTCTCCGACGTGATGATGGCCATGGCCTACGGCGACCAGTGGACCAACATGCTGCAACCGTTCTGGGCGCTGCCGCTGCTCGCCATCACGGGCGTGAGAGCCCGCGACATCATCGGCTACACGGCGATCTGGATGCTGGCGGGAGGCCTGTGGATCACGGGCTGCCTGGTGTGGATGGTGTGAGCCGCCCCGGGTGACGACGCTCGTCGCCGCGGGTAGGCTCCCCCCATGCGCTCGTCCTCTGCCCTCGCCCTGCTGCTGCTGGCCCTCGGCTGCCAGCCCAAGGCCGAAACGGTCACGCCCGAGCCCGCGCCGGTCGTCGCGCCCGCGCCCATGCCACCGGCGCCCGCACCGGTCGTGCTCGATGCCGACGCCCAGCGCGTGCGCGCCCACGTGGAGTTCCTGGCCGACGATGCCCAGCTCGGGCGGCCGCCGGGCACCGACGCCGATCGGCGGGTGCAGGACTACGTGGAGGCGCAGATGAAGCTCGCGGGCCTTCGGCCCGCGTTCGGCGACGGCTATCGACAGCCCTTCGACGTTACCGACGGCGTGCGCCCCACCGGCGAGCCCGGCCTGAAGATCGGCCGCAACGCGGTTCCCCATGGCCTGGTGCCGTTCACCGGGTCGACCGCCGCGCCCGTGACCGCACCGCTGGTGTTCATGGGTCACGGCATCGCGCCCGAGGGCAAGGGCAGCGGCGACTACGAGGGGCGCGAGGATGTGGTTCGCGGCAAGATCGTCGTGGTCATCGGCGGCGGCCCGTCCGACGATCCCCACCTCACCCCGGCCGTCACGCGGCCGCAGAGCAAGCTCATCGCCGCGCGCGACCACGGTGCCGTCGGCTTCATCCTGTGGGAGCCCCTGCAAGAGGTCCCGTATCCCAATCACGGTGAGGCCAACGACCTGGGCATGCCCGCGGCGTGGGTGGGCAAGGCGGGCAGCGACGCGCTCGCCAAGGCGCTGGGGGGCATGCCCGGTGGCACGAGGCCACCCAAGGTCGGCCGCGTGGGCAAGGGCAAGGCCTCGCTGCACACGCCGATCGAGCCCATCGTGCTCACCACTGCCAACGTGTCCGGAGTGCTGCCGGGACCCGAGGGGAGCCCGGTGCTGGTGGTGGGGGCCCACATGGATCACCTGGGCAACGGCACCTCGTCCTCGCTCGCACCCGGCGTACGGGCCGTGCACAACGGTGCCGACGACAACGCCTCGGGGGTGGGGGTGATCCTCGAGATGGCCCGCGTGCTGGGAGCCCTGCCCGTCGGCGAGCGGCCCTACACCATGCACTTCGTCGCGTTCGGGGCCGAGGAGATGGGCCTTCTGGGCTCCAAGCACTACGTCGAGCACCTCGATCCCGCCCTACGCCAACGCGCGGTCGCGATGCTCAACTTCGACATGGTGGGGCGACTCGGCGGCGAGCAGGGTCTGGTGGTCGCCGGGGTGGGAACCTCGTCGGTGTGGCCCGACCTGCTCGAGAAGTCGCGGGGCACCCAGGAGCTCCGCGCCTCCGACGACGGCTACGGGGCGTCGGATCAGACCAGCTTCTACGAGGCCGGCTTGCCGGTGCTGCACTTCTTCACCGGCACGCACTCCGACTACCACAAGCCCACCGACGACGTGGACAAGATCAACTTCGCGGGCGCGGCCACGGTGGCCGGGATCGCACTGCGGGTGATCCATGCCCTCAGCACCGGGGGGATCCGCCCCGACTACATCAAGGTCGCTCGCAAGGCCGGGAGCCGCGGCGGCTTTCGGGTCTCGCTGGGCACCATCCCCGACTACGGCGCCAAGGTCGACGGTGTACGGCTCACCGGCGTGCGAGAGGGAGGCGCGGCCGCCAAGGCTGGCCTCCAAAAGGGCGATGTGATCCAGAAGATCGGCGACCGCGAGATCCACAACCTCGACGACTACATGGCCACGTTTGCGGTGCTCGAGCCGGGCAAGGCGGTCGACGTGGTGGTGCTGCGCGACGGCGCCGCGGTCACGGTATCGCTGGTACCAGACGCTCCGCAGCGGCGCTAGCGAGCATCCACGGCCGGCGCAGGCGCATGAGGCCAATTTCTGCGGGATCGGCTGACGTGTGGCCACGGAGCGGCTGTGCGCCCCCTTGAAGCCCGTGGTCCTCGTCGTAGGCCGTGGGTGAGCGAATGTCTACGGCGAGACAAGTCTGCCTCATCTCCCTGGGCGTCCTCCTTCCCTGGATGGTCACGACCTCGGTGATCTCGGTGGCCGGCGATGGCGGTGCCGTGTGCGACGATCCCTCCGACCCCATGGACGTGCTCTCGTGCTGGAGCGGTCCGTCGGGCGGCGTTCCTCCGATCTTCCCGAGTCTCCAAGATCTCGAGTGCGAGCTCGACTCCACGATCACGGACTTCGTCACGTGCGTGAGGGCGGCCATGCCTCCCGCCGCATCCGGGCTCTATACGCCTCCCAGCTTCGCCGACGCCCAGGACTTCGCCTTCGTGGTGGAGCAGATGATGACCGACATGGACGATGGGGTCTTCGACTGCGATGCCAGCGTGCCCCCCAGTCTCGACGAGCACTACCGCGTGGTACGGTTCGAATCGAACGATCGGGAGTTCTGCGTGCTCTACGAGTTTCGGGATGCCGATGTCGACGGCTACGCGGATCTCGGCTGGGGCACGTTCCTGTACGCGCCCGACGCCCACAACGAGCTGTGCATCCAGGCTCCGCACCCTCACGCGGATCTCTACACCGCGTGGCAGGCCGCCGAGACGTTCGAACAGACCCACGCACGCTCGGCCTTGATCGCGGGTGCTCATCGGGAGGCCAACACGGTGTCGAGCCCCTGCCAGGGGTACCTGACGGACGCCGATGGCGATCCCTATTACGAGGCCGACGTCGCCCACAACATCGATCCCTTCTACGTCGCGAGCAAGACCATCGCGGCCTACCATGGCGCGCAGGAGGCGGGGGGAGTGGTCGATTTCTCCGGGGCCGCTCCCGGATTCCACGTCCTCCAATTCCACTCCATGGGGCTGGCGAACTGCGGAAGCGTGCACGTGCTCGTCAGCAACGGCGATCGCAGCGAGCTCGCGCTCGGCGACGGGGCGTTGCAGCTCGTCGATGCGCTGCATGCCCACAACCCTCAATGGGGCATCGCACACCCGGGCGATGGAATGCCGGATTGCGGCCAGGTCGGCAGCACGAACACGCTCGCGCGCTACTTCAACGGAGTTACCGACGAGGGCTCCAACGAGATCTCCAACCCGGTCTGCGGCTACGAGGGCGTGGCCCCCGACCTCGACCCCTACCTCCATCCCAACGTCTCGGCCCGGCTGATCCACATCGAGCAGAAGAAGTGCATCCAGGGCACGTCCTGCCAGCGCAGCGGTCCCGATGCCATCCGCAGCGCCGAGGCGTGGGCGGCCGCGATCTCCGAGACCTTCGACGTGCCCACCTGCACCGACGGGTCGACCAATGGCGACGAAGACGGGGTCGACTGCGGCGGAGCTTGTCCGGTGAGCTGCTAGTCTCTCGCGATGGCCGCACGCGCCCGCTCGAGCAGGCGCGTGGCCTCGGCGAGCTCGTCGGTGGCGGCTCCACGATCGGCCAGGAGCGCACGTGCTCGCTCGAGATCCGCCTCCGCATGCACGGCGTCGCCATGGGCGAGCCGGGCCGCGCCGAGGGCGAGCAACGCATCGGCCACGGCCGGATGATTGGGCCCAAAACCCCGCTCGTAGAGCCCCAAGGCTCGAATCAGCAAGGGCTCGGCCTCGGCGTGGAGCCCTCGATCGGACAGCGCCTCTCCGAGGCCGAGGAGCGAGTCGCCCACGTCGGGATGCTCGGGACCCAGCATTCGCTCGCGAATGCGGATCGCGCGACGATGCGAAGCTTCGGCCGCCGTGGGATCGCCGGTCTTTCGGAGCACTCGGCCGAGGTTGTCGAGCGACTGCGCCGTGGGAATGTGGTCCGGTCCCAGCGCGGCGTCGTAGATCGAGATCGCACGCTCCAAGGCCTGGCGTGCATCCGCGAGCTCGCCCTGGCGGCGCAGGATCAGCGAGACATTGTTGAGCGAGCCCGCCACCTCGGGGTGGTGAGGGCCGAACACCTGCTCACGTAGCTCGAGCGCCGCTCGGTAGCGCTGCAATGCCTGGTCGTACTCGCCGCGGCGCAGGTGTACGCTACCCAGCGCGTTCAGCGAGCTGGCCAGGTCGGGATGATCGGGAGGCAGCAGGGTCGAGCGCAGCGCGAACGAGCGCTCATGGTGGAGCCTGGACGTCTCGGTGTCCCCGAGCGCGACGGCCAGCACCCCCAACCGGTGCCGAGCGTCGGCCTCGGGCAGCCGGTCCTTGCCCACGCGTAGCCCCATGGCCAGCGCGTGCTCGCCCCAGCGGGTGCCTTCCTCGTGGCGGGCCAGCTCGTAGCCCACCAGCGACGTGAGCGATGCGGCGGCCTGGGCCGCGACTTCGTCGTGGCGCACCTGCAACGCCGAGAAGTACGCGTGTGTGAACGCCTCGGCGGCGGCCTCGGGCTCACTGGTCTCGGCGAGCACCTCGCCCACCAGTGCGTGTGCTTCGGCCAGCATGGGGGCATAGCCGAGAGCCTGGGCCTCGTCGAGCACCGTGGTCGCCAGCGCCCTGGCGGACTCGTAGCGGCCGGACACGAGCTGCGCCCGAGCGCGTCCAATCGAGCCGCGCAATCGCGAGACCTCGGATGCGACCGCGGGATCGTCGGGTGGAGCGAGCCCGCTGCGCAGCGCGACCACGTCGGCGCATGGCTCGAGCGAGGGCAGCTCGGCCACCGCACCCACCGCTCGCTCCACCACCTCGGCATCGGCCCGCTCGAGCACCTCCACCAGGTCGCGCATGCGGTGGAGTCGGTCGTCCAAGCACGCGTTGCGTAGGTCGAGCATGGCCTCGCTCTGCTCACCCCGAATCCGCGTGGCCTCGCAGCTCTCGGTTCGCATCGTCACCCAGTCGGCGGCGTAGCGCCGCAGGCGTGCCGCCACGCGCTCCGCCGTGTCCTCGGCCAGCGGCGACCCCGTCGCTCGCAGGGCCGCATCCACCCTTGCCGCGCGCTCCTCGTCCCATGTGCCCCCAAGGTGCTGCTCCACGTTGCGGCAGGGCACCGCGGCCGGTTCCGGGGTGGGGCGCAGGAGCCACAGCCCTCCACCGGCCACGAGCACGCCGGCACCCACGAGCGCCGTGAGTCGATGTCGCCGGGGGTCGTGCTGCAGCGCGCGCAGCAGCTCGTCCATGTCGCGGTAGCGATCGCTCGGGGAACGGGACAGACCCCGCAGCACTACCTTGCGCAGCCACTGCGGCACCGCGCGTCCCGGAGGAGGATCGACCACCAGCCCCCGCGTGATCGCCATCCCGAGCATGGCCAGCGTCTCGCCGGCGAACGGACGCACGCCGTAGAGCGCCTCGTGGAGCGCCACGCAGTAGGAGAACTGATCGCTGCGGGTATCGACCAGCTGCCCCAGGTGTTGCTCGGGCGCCATGTAGGCCGGCGTCCCCAGCACGGCGCCCGTGCGCGTGAGCTGCGTGGCCACCCGTAGCTCCTGCGACGACGAGCGCAGCGGGATCGCCAGCTCTCCGCTGGCGTCGTCGCCCACACGCGCGAGTCCGAAGTCCATCACGCGGACACGGCCGTCGTCTCCGATCATCACGTTCTCGGGCTTGAAGTCGCGGTGGATCAGACCCTTGGTGTGGGCCGCCGCCAGGCCTCGACCCGCGGCCATGAACACCTCGAGCACCTGCGGCCAGGAGCGAGGCTGATCGAGCCAGGCGGTGAGGGTCCCCCCCTGCACGTACTCCATGGCAAGGAACATCCGACCCTGCGCCGTGCCCACGTCGTGGACCGCGACCACGTTGGGGTGGCTCAGCTGCGCCAGCGCCTGCGCCTCCCTCATCAGGCGCTGGGCTCGGCGGCTACCTTCCTCGAACGCACCGTGCGCGTGCAGCAGCTTGAGCGCCACCTTGCGATCGAGACGAGGGTCGTAGGCCGCGTAGACCATGCCCATCGCGCCCGCACCGAGGCGCTCGAGCACGACGTAGTGGCCGAGCACGTCACCACGCTCGAACGTGGCGACCGGGATCGGGATCGACACGTCCGCATCGTCGAGCGTCTCGATGCTCGACTCGCTGCCACCTCGAGGGCTCGTCCGGCGGCCGTCCACTGCTGCGGATGCTACCGCCGGTCGGCACCGTGCGGCGCCGGGATGCGTTCCCCGACCCGCGGGCGGCCGGCGCTCGTCAGTGCACGGCCGCCAGCGGGCGTCCCCCGAGGGTGTACGCGCCACGACGGGCCCGAGCCGCGCGGTCGATCTGGCGCAGGGCCGCAGGGCCGAGCGTGGCCGATGGCAATCCTCCTGCTTCCGTCGCAATGGTGGGGTCGAACGCGAGCGGGGCCAACGCGCAGGCATCCGGGCACTCCGCCAACAGCTCCAGCATCACCTGGTGTCGGAACGGCAGGAACACGTCCTGAAGCGCGGGCGAGATCGCAAAGCAAGTTCCACCTCCTGGGCCGCAGCTCTCGGTGAAGAACTCCTCGACGTGCACGAAGCCCAGGCCGCCCGAGAACGGGGCGATCACCCCGTGTCCCAGGTCGGCGCCCACCTGCTGCTGGTGGCAGCCGATGCACGAGCCCGCGAACGCCGCCCGGGCAGCGACCTCGTCGATGGTGAGGTCGCTGCCGAGCGCGGCGAGCTCGGCCTGGATTGCGTCGCGGAATCCCTGGCTGCCCAGCGCGATCTGGAAGTCGTAGAGGTTGTCGAATTCGTCCAGGCTCTCCCCGGCCAGGCACGCTTCGGGCACGTCGAGCGCCATCAGGTTGACGTCATCGACCAGGAGCCCGTCCAGCGCATCGATGAAGGCCTGTCGGCACATGGGACCGTTGGGATGAGCGAAGCCGTCGTCGAGCAGGGGGCCGAACAGGTTGGAGGCCACCGGGACGCGCTGCACGCTCAAGCGACCGCCTGGGCCCTCGACGAGCTTGAACTCCTTGAGGTCCCACGGGAACTGATCGAAGTTGTTGGTACGCACCTGTCCCGTCCCGAACGTCATGTGCTGCGCTCGCATGAACGGGGGGAAGCCGGCCGCGCTCAGCTCCGGCCAGCTGGCCAGGAACGCCTTGCGCAGCCGGGTCGTACGCTCCTCGATGTCGGTGATGGCGCTCTGCTGCTCCCAGAACTCCGCCAGCGGGCGGCAAGCCGCCACACCGCAGGCGGGATCGGGATTGGGGATCTGCGCTTCGAAGATGATGAACATCCGATCTTGCGCGTTGCTCGAGAAGATCATGCGCTGCTCGCCGCAGTGCGAGCCGTCGGCTGGCGCCAGGTCGATGCGGTTGACCAACGCGATGAGCTGCCACTGGTCGAGGTTGCCGATCTGCCCGCCTTCGGCGCGGGGGCACTGGACCGGATACCCGTTGAGCGACGGGACCCCATCGGTCAGCTCGTCGTCGCAGTGCTCCATGTTGGCCAGGTGCGCCGTCCCACTGTCGTTGGCCGTGTCGATGAGCAAGTCGTGCGTCGACGAGGGCTCCGACTTCATGCCGCTGTTGATCGCGAGGCGATGGAACACGTTCCGCAGCGAGAACGTGGCGAGCACCGCTTCGTTGGTCTCGATGAGCGAGCGTCGGGGGTCGAGTAGCTCGAGCGGCACGCAGGCGTCGGGTGGCAGCTCCACCTCGATCCCTCCCCCGGAGCCCGATCCGCCCCCCGTGGTGGTCCCCGGTCCTCCCCCCACGTCGAAGAACGGTTCCTCGATGAAGGCGATCCCACCGTCGGAGACCTCCGAGCCGAACCCGGTGGTGGAGGTGGTGCTCAGCCCGCCTCGAAATCCGGCGTCCTCCTCGGGGGCAGAGCATGCGAACAAGAACGCGAAGAACGCGCAAAGACGGCGAGGCGCACGAGTGCGCCGAAGCAAGGGGGCAGGCTTCATGGTGGGTCTCGGGAGTGTGCTCTGGGGGTGGAAACGCCAGGACTACGCGAAATCGCGCATCCAGGGCACGCGATGAAGCGGCCCAGAGGTGGGGGCGGTCACGAGAATATGTGCAGCCTTAATACTAACAAACCGCAATGAGGAGGCACCTACTTTTTCATGGTCCAAACGCATCGTTGCCTTCAGTCGAAGCGGCGATGAGCCCACCCGCGAGCGGGGCCGAGGTTGCCTGTGGATGGATCGAGGGTGAAGGAGCCCGCGGGAGGCTCGGACGAGCGAGGCGCACTTGAGAGTGCTCGAGCCGTCGGGCGACCGCGCGCGAGTGGTGGCCGCCTCGAGCCGAGCGCGACCTCGACCCTCGTCTCGGGTGCGGCTTCGACCGCCAATCGAGGGATATCCTGGCCGGACCATGGCCGCTCGCTCGACGTTCCTTCGTGCCAATCGCCGCCGTACCTCGCTCCGTGCCGCCGCTGCTCGCTGTCTCTGCGTGCTTGCCGTGTCGCTCGGCGTGGGACCGGCGCTCTTGGCGAATGCAGCCGTGGTCCCCGCCGAGCTGGTGGCGCGGGCGGGTGACATCCCGCTCGGGGCGACGGTGCCGCTGGCCACCACGTTGCCACCGTTCACCCTCCCCGACGGCACGGCTGCGTTCACCGGCACCCTCGCCGACGGTGATGTCTACGTGTTCATCGACGACCAGGTGGTCTGGCTGAGCAGCAACGAGATGATGTCGATGCTGACGGGCACGGAGGCCTCGATGGGAGCCACGACGACGGGCGGCTTCATCTATGGACCCAGCGTCGACGGCGTGGAGGCGGTATGGACGCACAACGGCTTGCTCGCCATGGGAGGGACCCAGGCGCCCGTATATCCGGCGGGAGTCGTGACCACCTTCCACAGTCGCCCGACCATGGTGCCCACTGGCACGGCCTACTGGGTGGCCGGGCTCGACCTCACGGGCGGAGGCACGACCCAGGAGCGGGTGCTCTATCGCAGCCCCACCGCGTCGCCAGCCGACGTTCAAGTCGTGCTCGCCACGGGGGACATGGTGGGCGGGCTCGTCATCGACAGCCCCACCGGGATCGACCTGTCGTACCAGATCTCGGATGACGAGACGCACCACGTGGCGGTGCTGCTGATGGACACCGGGAGCGCCATCAACGACGGCCACGTGTTCCTCGACGGCGCGCTGCTCCACCAGGAGAACACGCCCAACGGCACCGGTGACAACTGGGACAACTTCGATCTGGTGGCGGTCAACAACGCCGGGAGCTACGTGTTCAGCGGTGACACCACCGGGGTGGTGGCGACCGACGAGTTCATCGCGCGCAACGGCGTGATCGTCATTCGCGAGGGCGATGTGCTCGATGGCGTGACGCTCACGACCACTGCGGTGGTTCGCTTCCTCTCCGTGGCCGAGTCGGGGCGGGTCGCGCACGCGTGGAGCCACGCCAATGGCGCCATCGAGAGCCTGTTCTATGCGTGCGATCCCACCGATCTCGGCGGCAGCTCGCTGGCGATCCTCTCGACCGGAATCGACGAGCTCGATCTCGATGGTGACGGGGTGGGGGACGCCCTGGTCACCGACCTCAACGCGTCCGGAAACACGCACGGAGACGTGCTGACCAACGATGGCTCGATCTACCTCGAGGTCGACATCGACGACATGAGCGGCGCAGGCCCGCTCGCGGCCATGGTGCGGATTCCCGTGAGCTGCTGCGGCAACGGGATCCTCGACGATGGCGAGGAGTGCGACGACGGCAACGGTGACGACACGGATGCTTGCCCGACCACGTGCACCGTGGCCGAGTGCGGAGATGCATTCGTGCTCGCGGGGATCGAAGAGTGCGACGACGGCAACATGAGCAACCTCGATGCGTGCCTGGTCGGCTGCGTGGCCGCGATGTGTGGGGATGGGTTCTTGTGGGCCGGTGTGGAGTTCTGCGACGACGGCAACGGTGATGACACCGACGGGTGCCCCAGCAACTGCATGGCGGCGAGCTGCGGTGACGGCTTCGTGTGGGCCGGGGTGGAGGAGTGCGACGACGGTAACACCGAGCCCACCGACGCTTGCTTGCCCGGGTGCATTGCTGCGACGTGTGGTGACGGCTTCGTGTGGGCCGGGACGGAGGAGTGCGACGATGCCAACGAGGACGACACCGACGAGTGCCCCGGCAATTGCCTGATGGCGACGTGTGGTGACGGCTTCGTGTGGACCGGGATGGAGGAGTGCGACGACGGCAATACCGACGACGGTGACGGCTGCACGCGCACCTGTACGATGGAAGCACCGACCAGCGACAGCAGTGGAGGCTCGACGGGATCCAACGACACCGGGAGCGAGAGCACCGGGACTCCGGGGACCTCGACCTCGACCAGCTCGGGAGGGTTGGACGAGAGCGGAGGCAGCACGGGGCTGCTTCCGCCGATGAGCGACGGAACTACGAGCACGGGGAGCACGGCGGGCCCCAGCGAGACCGAGCCGGGGCCGTTTCCCGGGCTCGATGACGACGGCGGATGTGCGTGCCGGAGCGGGCGCCGGGCCCCCGGGAGTGGTGTGCTCGGCCTGCTCGTGGCGTCGTTGGGGCTGGGGGCGAGCCGACGTCGTCGGCGACGCTAGGATCCGCGTCGTGCGATTGCCCAAGCCTCCCCGTCAGCTTCGCGTCATCGGCTTCGACGACGCACCGTTCGTGCGACGTAGGGGCGCGCGCGTGGACCTGGCCGGAGTGGTCTGCCGAGGCACGCGCTTCGAGGGCCTGCTGTGGGGGCGCACCCGCAAGGATGGGTGGCAGGCGACCGAGCGGGTGATCGAGATGCTGCGTGGGAGCAAGTACCTGCCGCAGGTTCACTTGGTCCTCCTGGACGGGATCGCCTTTGGTGGGCTCAATGTGGTGGATCTGCCCCGACTCTCCGAGGCGATCGAGCGGCCCTGCGTGGCGGTGATGCGACGGTTGCCCGATCTCGTGGCCATGGAGCGGGCGATTCGAACGCTGTCGCGCCCGGAGCTGCGGCTCGAGCGATTGCGCAGAGCAGGGCCGATCCACCGCCGCGGTGTGTTCGTGTTCCAGGTATGCGGCATGGATCCAGACGTCACCCATCAGGCCTTGCTCAGGCTGACCGACACGGGCAACGTCCCGGAGGCGCTGCGGCTGGCGCACCTCATTGCGTCGGCCGTACGCGATGGGGAGAGCCGAGGGCGGGCCTAGGACTGCGCTACTTCGATGAAGGACGCGCGGACGATGCCGTGCGTCCGGGTGTGTGATGCCTGTGCGGCGAGGGTCGATCACCAGATCATGGTCTCGACCTGCGGTCCTGGGGCCGCTTCCAGCTCCTCGGGTGCGGCGTCGAGGGCCGGTACGGGGGTGGGCTCGGGAGCAGGCGCCAAGGCCACGTTCTCGGTCGATCGGGGGGCGGGTTCGTCCTCTGCCTCGGGGAAGGGCTCGTCGCCATCGGGCGGCGCGGCCACCGACTGCGGCGAGGCGGCCGTGGCGTCCTGACTGCTGTAGACCGCCACGCCCAGCGCACCTGCGGTTCCGAGGGCCATCGTGAGGGCGAGGAACTGCTCGAGATCGAAACGCATGGTCGTGCTCCTTGGGTCGTCTGCCGCGCCGTCCATCGGCGTCGGAGGGTCGTGAGACGGGCGTTTGGCCCCATGCATTGGTCAACGCTTCGTAAAATCCGGGAATCCCGGGCATTGAACCAGCGCAGGACACGCTCGCACGATCGGCCGCGGGGACGAAGAAAGCGGCTCGGCCGAGATGGGCCGGGCTCGGGTCTCATTCCCGCGCGACCGGGAGCGCATGCCCGCGGAAGGGTCGGTCCGTGTCGATCTCGGGCAGCGCGATCGGGGTCATCAGCTCGCCCACGAGTTCCCATAGCGGAGGAGTCAGCTGCTTTCGTCCCTCCGCGTTCCAGATGAGCAGCCCGGGGATGAACACCAGCGCGGTCGGGATGGTGAAGAAGAACAACAGCACCACCACCGACACCACGAATCGTGTGGGACTACCGACGAGCACGGGGGTCAGCAGCGCCAGCGAGAGCAAGGTGGCCACGATTCCGGCACCGATCCAAACGGCCCCGCCGTGACGCACGCGGGGAAAGTCGACGAGGAGGCGCTGCCGATGTCGAGTCTCGAAGCGACCATCGACGAGCGTGCCCCCGTGGCCGTCCGGTCGCAGCTCCAAGATGATCACGGGCGATGTAGCGTCGGCGGGACCCGCCCAGTGCCGCAGGCGAAGCTCGGTCGGCGACTGCCGTGCGGCCAAGAAGGGCGCGCCTTCGGGGGGAGCGGGATCTGGCGCCGGCTCGTGAGCAACACGGACCTTGGGGTGGGCCAGCACGCGATCCCACAGGGCATCGGGGCAGAGCGCCACACGAACGCGAAACCGGTCGCGTGGCGCCGCTTCTTGCCTCGAAGGGGCGGCGACCAGACCCTCTTCGGCCATCGTTTTCGATGGTGGGGGGGCACGGCGTCCCTGTCAAACGAGCGGTACCCCGAGCCGCTCCCTTGGTTTCGTTCACCGGGGGCGAATGCGGGGGACCGGGGGCACTGCGCCGTGCCCGCGCCCCGGCGATTCGAGGTCCGAGCAAGGCGGGGAACCTTCTGCGGCAAGAGGGGTCGATGGAGGCGTGCAAGTGGCACAACGCCCGGTGGGCGCCGTGGTAGGTAGTCATAGCGAGGCAACCGTGAGCGAGACCAGAGACGACACGGGGAACGAACCCCAAGACGTACGCGGCGACGAGCCCCCGGCCCCGGGGACGAGCCCGGGTGAGGTGGACCTCGAGGCGCTGGAGGCCGAGGGCGGCGACCCCGAAGAGGATGGGCTCGACGTCAGCGATCTCGAGGCGATGGGCGTCGACGGGGTCGTGGCTCGCCTGCGCAGCGCGAGCGGTGAGGACGACGACGCGACGACCGCCAAGGCCCGCCCTCGCCGCTCACCGCTCATCTCCATGGTGGTGGTCGTGTTCGGGGTGTACCTCCTTGTCACCATGCTCGCCGACTTTCGCTACTGGCTTCGCTCCGGGGAGCCAGTCGAGCTCGGCCATGCGTCGACCCTGCTACAAGATGGCCGCACGCTCGAAGCCTACGAGAATCAGTACGTCGCGATCGAGGGGACGCCCGACGTCCAGCACGCGACTCGGCTGACCACGGAGGAGCAGTTCATCGGCTACCTGCGCGTGACCGAGGGCGACGGAGGGCTGTTTGCGGCCGTGCCTCGAGCGAAGTCCGAGGAGGTCAACAACAACTTCGAGGGGCGCTATGTCGGCCGGCTGCGTCGTCTTGGTGAGGATCGGGCGTACCAGTGGCTGGCCGAGTTCTACGCGACCGAGCGGGTGACCCGCTCGATCGATCTCGAGGCCCGTGGGGCAGTCGAGGCCGTAGGTTCGGGTCGCTTGCCCACGCTCGAGGGTGGTGCGGTGGACGTGCGTCCCAGCGACCAGCTGCGTCTGGTGTTCGAGGGGCCCGATGCACGCGTCCAGCTGGGCCGCAGCTCGTTCGCGGACGAAGCCGCGGCGGAGCGGGCGGTGGCGGCCCTTGGCCACCCGTATGTCCAGCTCCCGGCATCGGCGACGTTCTTTCGCTTCGTGGTGCGGATCCCCGAGGCCGAGCGCCCCAAGGCGCAGGCGGCCCTCAACGCAGGGCTCACCGGGGTCGAGGACAGCACCGACCCCAAGGTCGGGGCGTTCGTGCTCGATCTGCCCGCCAACTATGGCGCCGCCGTCGGCGACGTGACGCTCGACGGTGACTCGGTGGTGTTCCCCTACGGGGACAACACGGCCAGCCCCGGTCATGACGTCGAGGGTGGCCGCCTGATCGAGCGGGCACCCAGCGACCGGATGAGCCTGCCGCTGGCCCAGCTCGCGTCGGTTCGGCTCGAGCGCATCATCACCGTGGACCCCGAGGGGTTCGTGGTGGCGGTCGGCGAGACGCCGGGCGACCAGCTTCGGGCGGGGCTGTTGTGGCTGCTGGTGCTGGCCATCACCGGAGCCAACATCGGCAGCCTGGTCCTGTGGTGGCGCCGCCGCGCTGCCTGATGCCAGCGCATCGACGGCACCGACCAGCCGCCACGTGGAGAGGGGGGCCTTCGTGCTCGGACCAGCGCGGCGGGGTCCCGCAGGCGGCCAGCTGGGCCCATTCTCTCGCGAAGCAGCCCGTGGCCCATCCGCGAGATCTGCGCATAGCGGAGGTTGCGGCCAGGATCCTCCGTTTTGATGCAGAAGTGGCACCGGATGAGCTACGTTCCGAGGGCGTGAGGGCCGTCGTCTTCGGCCGACCCCCGCGCACGGATCCCGACGGTGAGCGCCTCCTCCCCCAGCATGACCCTGCGCTTCTTCGGCGCGGGCGGTGCATTCTCTCGCAAGTACGGCACGACGTGCTCGGGCATCACGCTCCGCAACGGTCATCGGTGGCTCATCGACTGCGGTCGCCAGGCTCCCGATCAGCTCCACGCCGCGGGCGTATCGTGGCACGACATCGAGGGGCAGATCATCACGCACGTGCATGGTGATCACACCTTTGGGCTCGAGGACTTTGCGTTCTCGCGCTTCTTCCACTCCGATCGCGGGATCGACTCGGTGCGCGACGGCGGCCCGCGACCCAAGCTCGTGTGTCATCGTGCCGTGCGCGAGGAGGTGTGGCAGACGATGGCCGCGGCGCTGCGCTACGTGCCCGACCCCGAGTCGCCCACCTCGGGTCGTCTCGAGACCTATTTCGAGGTGATCGAGCCCTCGAAGGTCGAGCCGCCGGCCGCCATGCCATGGTCGCGAGCCGAGCACTTCGCGGTGGGCGGGCTTCGCATGGTGGCTCGCGACACCGAGCACGTCCCGGGCAAGCCCAGTACCTCGCTCGAGATCGCGGTGGACGAGCCGGGCGACGCGACTGGGAGCGACTCCATGGTCGCCCCCAAGATCGCATGGTGGAGCGGAGACGTGACGGTGATGCCCGATCTGCTCGCCGAGCTCGAGCCGCGCACGAGCGTGTTCTTCCACGATTGCACCTTCACCGAGTACCCAGGGCAGGTCCATGGCTCGTTCCAGGCGCTCGAGGCCCTGCCCGAGGTCATCCGACGCAAGATCGTGCTCATGCACCACGAGGACGACCTCGAGGAGCACCGCGCGCGTGCCGAGGCGCTGGGCTTCCGCATCGCGTTGCCGGGACAGGTCTACGACCTGGTGACCGGCCAGCGCCTCGAGTAGTCGACGGGCGGTGGCTCGTGCTCACTGGCCGCGGATTCGCGGCAGCAGCTCGACGAAGTTGCAGGGGCGATGGCGAACGTCGAGCTGCGAGAGCAGGATCTTGTCCATGGCCATTCGAACGGCGCCGGTGGAGCCCGGCAGCAAGAACACGTAGGTCGTTTCGCAGAGCGCGGCCTCGGCCCGGCTCTGGATCGTCGACGTACCGATCTCCGCGAAGCTGAGCCAGCGAAAGAGCTCTCCGAACCCCGGGATCGGCTTGGTGACGAGCGGTGCAAGGGCCTCGGGGGTGACGTCGCGTGCCGTCACTCCCGTGCCGCCGGTGGTGATCACGACATCGATGTCAGGGGCGGTGATGAAGGCCCGCAGCTGCTCGCGAATCACCGGCAGGTCGTCGGGCACGATCTGGCGCGCTGCAACGTGGTGGCCCGCGCCCTGCAGCCGCTCGACCACGGTTCCGCCCGAGGTGTCGGTCTCCCGGGTGCGGGTGTCCGAGACGGTCAACACCGCCACGCGCACGGGAACGAAGACGCGCTCGCTCATCGACCGCAGGATACCGGTCCTCCATGCTCATGGCTGCGCGTGTTATGCGCAGGCGGAAGGCGAGGCGGTCACGAGGGCGTCTGGGGACGTTCTCACCGCGCGCGAACCGTGAACCGTGCGTGGATGAGGGCGCGGGTGCTACCTTCGGGGCGGCTTGCAGGCTTGGCGCTTGGCCCACGGCCTGCTCCTCGCTTACCGTTGTTACGGATTTCTTCTGTGTAGTCTTACCGGAGCTCGATCGGATGAAACTCAACTCGTTGACGATGATGCTGGGCGCGTGTGCGGCCCTGGGTGCAGTGATGGCCATGCCGCAGACCGCCGAGGCGTGCGGTGGCACCTTCTGTGACGGCGGCCCGCTGCCGATGCCCGTGGACCAGTCCGGCGAGAACATCTTGTTCGTTCGCGATGGCCAGTTCATCGAGGCTCACATCCAGATCCAGTACGAAGGCGAAGCCGAGCGCTTTGGCTGGGTGATTCCGCTGCAATCGGTCCCCGAGTTCTCGGTCGGCTCCGAGCCGATGTTCCAGAACCTGCTGACCGGATCGGTCCCCACCTACTTCACCCAGACGATGCAGGACGATTGCAACGTGGGGGACGAGGGCGGGGCATTCCCCCCGGGGGACAATGGCGCCGGTACCGGTGCCGCGGATAGCGGCATCACCGGTGGGGATGGGGGCGAGGACGGAGGTCCGACGATCGTCTTGCAGCAGACGGTGGGTGCCTACGAGATCACGGTGCTCTCGGGGGGCACGGCGGCCGAGGTCGTGCAGTGGCTCGACGACAACGGCTACCAACAAGACCCGGAGGCCGAGCCGATCCTGCAGGCCTACCTCGACGAGGGCCACCTGTTCGGCGCGGTCAAGCTCACCGGGGGCGCCGACGTGGACGAGATCCATCCGATCGTCCTGCGCTTCCAGGGCAACGAGCCCTGCATTCCGCTGCGCCTGACCCGGATTGCCGCGGTCGAGGACATGGACGTGCGCAGCTTCTTCCTGGGTGACTACCGCACGGTGCCGCAGAACTACCGGCACGTGCTGGTCAACCACGTCAAGATCGACTGGACGCCAGCCGGCATCGCCAGCAACTACAAGGAGATCATCACGCAGGCCGTGGATGCTCCGGGGGCCTCGGGGCGCGCGTTCGTGACCGAGTACGCGGGCCCGAGCGACGTGGTGCCGCGCGGCAACCTCTACAGCAACCAGTGGAACAGCCAGGTGTTCGAGACCATCGAGACCATCGGGGTCATCGACGAGCTGACGGCCCAGGGCTTGTTCTTCTGTGACTTCGACTTTGGCAACGGATGCTCGGCCACCCACCCGCTGGTGCAGCCCGTCCTCGACGAGTTCCTGCCGGTGCCGGCCGGGCTCTCGGCGGACGAGTTCTACGGCTGCCTGAGCTGCTACGAGGATCAAATCGACGCCGTCGCGTGGGACGGGGTGCGGTTCGCGGCGGCACTGCAGGATCGGGTGATCGTCCCCGGGCAGCACGCCAACGACCTGCTCGACCAAAACCCCTACCTCACGCGCATGTACACCACGATCTCGCCGGGCGAGATGACCGAGGATCCGATGTTCCACGAGAACCGCGAGCTCGGTGACGTGGCGGCGGCTCAGAACGGCGTGCAGCGGATCCTCTGCAACGGTGACTCGGTCTACATCCTGCCCGACGGGCGCCAGGTCTATCTGCCGCAGGGCGACCCGTGGCCCGACTTCGACAACGAGCCCGCCTGGGCGATGGAGTCGGCCGAGGAGGTGCAGGAGGTGATGTCGGCGGGTGCACCAGTGGTGCTGGCCAACAACACCGAGGCGATCGACGCGGCGCTGGCCGCCTACAATGATGCGATGGGCTGGAACGGCGGCGCGTGGGCCGATACGGAGACCACCGGCGGGGCGGACGACAACCAGGGCAGCGGCTGCGGCTGCCGGACCCACTCGGGCCTGGGAGGCTCGCTGCTGATGTTGCTGGGCCTGGGGCTCGGGTTGGCCTCGCGTCGGCGTCGCAGCCTCGCGTAGCGGCGGACGCTCGAGTGTTCGGTGATTTCGGGGCCCATCGATCGACTCGGTGGGCCCCAGTCCATTGGTTGCTTGGTTCGGCTGGGTGGAGGCAGCTCCGCGAGCTCGCACCGAAGGCTGGGGGAGTGTCGGCCTCGTCAGCGCGCAGGAGGGAGGGCGCCGCGAGGTCCGTCGCTCTGGTCCTCGGCCTCCATCAGCGCATGAGAGGCGATGGCGCGCGCGCTGACGAGCCCGCGCTGCAGCCGGCCTGCCTTGCGACCAACGAGCAGGCCTCCGAGGACGCCCAGGCCCACGCCGCCCAGTAGCAGGGTGGTGGAGCCGACGAGCACGGCCAGGCCCACCATGGCGAGGGTGACGCCCACGACGCCGGTGAGGGCGAGGTTGCGAGCGCTGCGACCCGACGTGGGATCGACGTCGACGCGCACGAGGGCTCCGCCGGCGCCGTCGTCCTGGGCTCGTACGCGGTAGTTGAGGCCGAGGTCGTCGTCGACCACATCGGCCTCGTGCTCGCCCTGGCGGTGGCCGGTTCGCCCGGTCTGACGCTCGATGGATGCTCGCACGGCTGCCAGCGCCTGGGCGGGCGGGTGGGCGAGGCGTCCCTCGGCGTGGGCGGCCGAGGCTCCACGGTCGGGGGGGCCCATGAGGCTGCCCGCCTGCTCCGGTCGAGCGAGCCCGCTGCTGTCGCGCTCGGCCAGGGCATGGCGGAGCTCGTGCGGGGAGATCCCCGCCTCGGCGGCCGCTTCTCGCAGTTCTTCGTCGCTGAGCTGAGCCATGAGGGGACGCTAGCCTACCAGGATCGCGACGGCGTGCGCGATGCCCTGGCCGATGCTCGGGCCCGGGTGCTCAGAGGTTGCCGAGGTCGGCGGGGTGGCAGGCTCGGTTGCGGCCGCGTCGCTTGGCCTCGTAGAGGCAGCGATCGGCCTCTTCCACCAGATCGATGGTACGGCTGTGTCGACCCTGCACGAAGCTCGCCACGCCCAGCGAGATCGTCACCGGGAGGACCTGGCCGCCATAGACGAACTGGGTGCTGGCCACCAGCCGGCGCAGGCGCTCGGCGAGCTGTGTGGCCTCGCCCTCGGTGCAGTCGCGCATGATCACCGCGAACTCCTCGCCACCCACGCGACAGAACGCGTCCTCGGTTCGCAGCGAGGCCATGATGGTGGCGGCGAGGCGCTGGAGCACGTGGTCGCCCGCGGGGTGGCCGTGGGTGTCGTTGATCCGCTTGAAGTGGTCGACGTCGAGCATCACCAGCGACAGCGGGAGGTCGTGGCGCTGCGCGTGGGAGAAGTCCTTGTCGAGCTGCTCGTTGAAGGCGCGCTTGTTGTAGGCCTGGGTGAGCGGATCGCGAGTGGCCGACTCGTAGAGCTGCTGCTGGAACTGCTCTTCGAGCGAGTCCTGGTAGCTGAACTTGAGGATGGTGACCGAGCCGATCTGGATGCGGTCGCCGTCGCTGAGCGTGAAGTGACGGATCTGCGCGCCGTTGACGTAGGTGCCGTTGGTGGAGTCGAGGTCGGACAGCTCCACCGTGCCGTCGGAGCGGCGCCGCATCATCGCGTGCGAGCGGGACACCCCCTCGTCGTCGAGGCGAATGTTGGCGTCGACCGAGCGGCCGAGGATGTGGTCGCCCGGCGAGAGCTTGAACATCTGCCCGACGGCACGGCCCGAGAGCACGATGAGATAGGCGTTGCGCTCACGAGGAGCTCCGCCCAACGGCACGCGCTTGTGAATGACGGTTTGTTCCTCGTTCACGCCTAGGCCGCGTCGTCCAGAGCGTTGGGAAGACCGGGAGATCGTGTGCCTCTCGGGAGGCTCGAGCGAAACGCTCGATGCCTCATGTCGTGGTATACGGCGACCCATGGCCACGTGGCAAATGGAGGAGCGGCTCGCGGCCCTGGTCGCGCGAGGGGTGGAGGTGGTCGACCCGCGCCAAACCTACGTTGCCCCTGATGTCTCGCTGGAGCGGGTATGCTCCGGTGTAGTCCTACACCCTGGGAGCCGGGTGAGCGGCTCTCGGACCTTCCTTGGCCCCGGGGCCGAGGTTGGCGTGGAAGGGCCGGCCACGCTGCAGGACGCGGTCCTCGGGGCGAGAGCGCGGGTCGACGCTGGCTACGTGGAAGGCGCAGTGCTCCTCGATGCGGCGCGGGTGGGGTGGGGTGGGCACCTCCGACCGGGGACGCTGCTCGAGGAGGAGGCCTCCACCGCTCACTGCGTGGGTCTCAAGCACACCATCTTGCTCTCGTTCGTGACCCTGGGCTCGGTGATCAATTTTTGCGACGTGCTGATGGCGGGGGGCAGTTCGCGCCGCGATCACTCCGAGGTGGGGAGCGGTTTCATCCACTTCAACTTCACCCCGTGGGGCGAGCGCGGCGACAAGGCCACGCCGACCCTGGTGGGTGACGTGACGCGTGGGGTGTTCCTGCGCGAGCGAAGGATCTTCCTCGGGGGAGCGGGCGGGCTGGTGGGCCCGGGTCGCGTGGGCTATGGCTCGGTCACGGCCGCGGGGCAGGTCGTGCGTCGCACGGTGGGGCCGGAGCGGCTGGTGCTCGAGGCTTCCCCCAAGCTCGATCGGCCGTTTCCCGCCGGAAAGCTCGACGAGCTGCAGCCTCGGCTGCGACGCAACGTGGAGTACATCGGGCAGCTGGTGGCGTTGCGGGCATGGTATCGGCACGTTCGGCTGCGTCGGGTGCCCACCGGGGCCGCGCACGCGCCCCGGCGGACGGTGCTCGAAGCCGCGCGTGACACCTTGGAGTCGTGCATCGCCGAGCGGGTCGAGCGGCTCGAGGCATTCGTTCGCGAGCGGGGAGGGGACGTGCCTGCGTTCGCGCTCGACGCCGAGGTGCCCGCATGTCCGCTGCCGCTCGATGACGGCGCCGAGCTCGATCACGTGGCGTGGGTGAAGTCCCTCGACGACGCGCAGGTCAGCGATGGGGCCGCGTGGCTGACGGCAATCGCGGCGCGGGCGACCGAGAGCATGGCCCCTTCGGGGTGAGCCATCCCATTGCGAGCCCTGGTCCGGTGGCGCTGCGGATGGGTCTGCTATAACTCGGTGGGCGTGTCCGGGCACCTTTCATCGACCACGGCGAAGGACGGGGGAGGGCCATGCTCGCGCTGGTCTTGATCGCCGCCGCGACGCTGGGAGCCGTCGCTCCGGAGGACGAGGGGGCGAGCGACGCCGAGGCCGTGGACGGCGACGCGAGCTTGGCCGAGTCGGAGCCGAGCGAGCCCGAAGCGGACGAGGGCGAGCCGAACGCGGTCGAGTCGGACGAGGGCGAGCCGAACGCAGTCGAGTCGGACGAGGGCGAGCCGAGCGAGGGCGAGCCCAGTGCGTCGACGGCCAGTGCGGCGACGGGAGCGTCGGCCCCGAGCGCGGTCGTCGGAGGCGAAGGCGGAGGCGAAGGCGGAGGCGAAGCGGGCGAGTCGGGAGCACCCGCTCGTGGGGCGCTCCCGTCGGGCCAAGCCAAGTCGGATGACGTCCCGCTCGACGAGGACGAACTCGAGGGTGATCGCAGCCGGCGTCGAAGAGATCGGCGTCGCGACGTCGACGAGGGGCAGTGGCAGGTGTTCGCGCCCTATCCCGAGCTGGGTCCGATCCGCTACCGCGATCCCGAGAATCGTCGCACGCTGTGGCTGGGGATCGACGCGTCGGCGACCTACCTTCCGACCTCGTTTGGGCTGGCCGATCACGCGGTATGGTCGGTGCGGCCGGCGGGTGCGTGGGCGCTGGCGTTGACCCCATGGCTGGCGATGGGCGGTCGGCATGCGGTCGCGTGGTACGACGCCGACACGGCTCGCCTTCGCGTGCACGAGCACCAAGCCGAGCTGTCGGGTCGACCGCTGGCGGGCTCGCGTCCCGACGTGGCGCTCGACGACCGTCTCTCGGTCGGGATCACCACGCACGAAATCCGCTGGAGCGAGGTGGCCGATGGCGCCGAGTCGGCGAACGGCTTGCACGACACCATCGTTCACTTCGGCTACGGCCTCGACCACCTGCTGGGTACGCGCTGGCGCCTCGGCTGGCAGGCCCAGGCCCGCTATGCGTGGGTCGAGCAGGACACCCAGCGCCAGGTCCGGCTGAGCATGCGGCTGGCCTTTCATCCGCGCCCGGCTCATCGGCTCTCGATGGATGCGGTGGGTTACTACGTGAACCGAGATCTCGAGCCCGCCGGTCAGCCCATGCCCCGGCACGGGATCCACGGGCAGGTGGGGTTGGGCTACTCATGGGTGGGGCGGGCCGGGGTGGGGCCCTGGACGAAGGTGCGAGCGACCACTCACTTTCGCAGCGGCGAGGCCCCCGTGTACGAGCTTCGCGAGGAGTCGCTCGAGGCAGGCTACGGTGAGGTCCTGGTCGGGATGCTGGCTCGCTGGCCCTGACGCGGGCCGAGGCATCCGCGGCGATCGGGGCGGCTTGGAGGACCTGCGGCTCGATCTTCGGCCCTCGGGAACCGAACCGCGCGCTCGTTCGTCTCCTCATTCCGCATGCGACACGCACGAGGGTTGGCAGCGGGATTGGTAGGGGCCGGCGCGATGGGGTGGAGCGCTACCGCCGAGGCGTGCGGGATGAGCGCTGTCGGCGCGGGCGCAGTGGCCGCAGCGATGCAGGCCCTGCTGCTGGCGTTCTTGCTGTCGCTGGTGGGGCTGCTGTCGATGCGGGGGGCGTCGCGCACGTTGGGTCGGATGGTCGAGCGTCGGCCCACCCGAGGCCTGCGTGCCGCTCGACTCGCCGCTCGGATCGGCTTTGGCGTGTCGACGCTCGCCACGGTGCTCTGCGGCGGGTTGCTCGTGGCGATCGTGGCGCTTTGGTAGTGGATGCCCAAGGGCGTGCGGGTCTGCTAGGTTCCCGCCGCTCATGCGCTACTCGGCCGCCTTCCTTCCCACCCTCCGCGAGACCCCCAAGGAGGCGACGACCGTCTCTCACGCGCTGCTGTTGCGTGCGGGCTACATCCGCATGGTAGGGGCGGGGCTCTACGAGTTCCTGCCGCTCGGGGTGCGGGTGCTGCAGCGGATCGCCACCATCATCCGCGAAGAGATGGATCGCGCCGGCGCTCAAGAGGTCCTGATGCCGGCGGTGCTCCCCTCCGAGTACTTCAAGGAGACGGGGCGCTGGGACAAGTTCGGGCCGACCCTGTTCCGCCTGCACGATCGCAAGCACGGCGAGTACCACCTCGCGCCCACGCACGAGGAGATCATCACCGACATGGTGCGCCGGGAGATCAAGAGCTACCGGCAGCTACCGATCAATCTCTATCAGATCCAGATGAAGTACCGCGACGAGCCGCGGCCCCGCGCGGGGCTGTTGCGCTGTCGCGAGTTCCTGATGAAGGACGCCTACTCGTTCGACGTGTCACCCGAGGCGGCCCGCAAGAGCTACGACGCGATGGAGGCCGCCTACCACCGCGTGTTCGGGCGGCTGGGGCTTCAGTATCGCCTGGTGGCGGCCGACAGCGGGGCGATGGGGGGCAGCGGGAGCGCGGAGTTCCAGGTGCTGGCCCAAAGCGGTGAGGATGCGATCGCGGCCTGCACTGCGTGTGACTACGCGGCCAACGTGGAGGTGGCGACGGCCGCAGAGGCCGCAGCCGCGAGCACACCGAGCGGGGAGCTGCCCGCCCCCGTGCGCGTGCATACCCCGGGGGCCAAGACCATCGAGCAGCTGGTGGCGTTCTTCGGCGACCGGGTCGAGGGCGTCGGCGCCGATCGCTTCCTCAAGTCGGTGGTCTATCTCGCGGGTGACGAGCAGGTGCTCGCGGTGGTGCGGGGTGATCACGAGGTCAACGAGATCAAGCTCGCGCGCGCCGTCGGGGCGGACGAGGTGCACTGGGTGGCCGAGCCCGAGCACGCGGGCTTCCTCGGCCCCGTGGGCTGGAAGGACAAGGTGGTGGTCGACGCGGCCGCGGCCGCGGTGGCCGACGGCATCACCGGGGCCAACGAGGAGGACCACCACCTCCAGCACGTGCGTCACGGTCGTGACTTCGAGGGTACGGTGGCCGACATTCGCCTGGTGGCCAAGGGTGATCCGTGCCCGCGCTGCGGTGGAGCGCTCGAGCTCTATCGGGGCATCGAGGCCGGCCACATCTTCATGCTGGGCACGCACTACACCGATGCGATGAAGGCCGAGTTCCTCGACGCCGAGGGGACCTCACGGCCGATCGTGATGGGCTGCTACGGAATCGGGGTGTCGCGGCTGGTGGCGGCGGTGGTCGAGCAGCTCCACGACGACGATGGCCTGGTGTGGCCCAGCGAGGTGGCTCCCTACGCGGTGATCGTCACGCCGCTGGGAGGAGACGAGCCGACGGCCGTGGCCGAGGATCTCTACGCCAAGCTGAGGGAGCGGGGGTTGACGGTGATGCTCGACGATCGCGACGAGCGACCGGGGGTCAAGCTCAAGGACGCCGAGCTGCTGGGGATCCCGCTGAGCGTGCGCGTGGGCAAGCGCGGCCTCAAGGACGGCAACATCGAGATCAAGGCGCGCCGCAGCGGCGAGACCTCGTTCGTTCCGCTCGCGGGGGCGGTGGACGCCATCGCCGACCTGGTCGCCAAGTCCTGACCGGCTCCGCTCGACGCTCACCTGCGCGTGCTGTCGCGAGCTCGAGCCGGCCGCGGGGGCAAGGACGGCATCAGGAGGGCCGCTCGACTCGTGGCCAGCGGTCGTCCGGCGTGGGCTCCCACTGGTCCGCGTGGGCCTCCACCTGCTCGCCGCTGCGGATGTCGCGGATCTGCCCGTTGCCCTCGTCGTCACCGCAAAACCACACGAACGGGATGCCGAGCTTGTCGGCGTACTTGATCTGCTTGCCGTACTTGTGGGCGGCGTGGAAGACCTCGGTCGGGATCCCCCGGGCCCGCAGGCGGGCCGCGACGCCTTGCGAGCGCGAGCGGGTCTGCTCCTTGTCGAGGGCCACCAGCACACAGGTGGGGGTGCGACGGGTGGCCACCAGCGCGTCGCGGCGAAACAGCGGCCCGAGCAAGCGGGTGATGCCCAGCGACACTCCGACGCCGGGGAAGCGCGCGGCATCGCCGGCGTCGGCGAGGTTGTCGTAGCGCCCGCCCGAACACACGGCCCCGATCGACTCGAGGCCCTGTAGGAACGCCTCGTAGACGGTGCCGGTGTAGTAGTCGAAGCCGCGCGCGATCCCGAGGTCGGCGACGACCGAGCCCGGGGGTAGCTCGGCCGCGGCGCTCAGCACCTCGTGCAGCTCGCCCAGACCGGTCTCGAGCAGCTCGTGCTCGACGCCCAGGGCACGCACCTGCTCGATGACCTCGAGGCCACCGCGCAGCTGCGACAGCGCGAGGCAGCGCTCGGCCTGGTCGGGCCCGAGCCCGGCTTCGCTCACCAGCGACGCACGGACCTCGTCGGGGCCGATCTTGGCGAGCTTGTCCACGATCCGCAGTACTGGCGTGATGTCGGGGAGCCCCACGCCCCGGTAGAAGCCCTCGAGCACCTTGCGGTGCCCCACGTGCACGCGCACCGGGGGTAGCGGCAGCGAGGAGGTGACCGCGTGGATGAGCAGCGGCATCTCGGCGTCGAAGCACAGCGGCAGCGAGTCCTGGCCGATCACGTCGATGTCGGCCTGGTAGAACTCGCGGTACCGACCCTCTTGCGGTCGCTCGCCCCGCCAGACCTTCTGGATCTGGTAGCGCTTGAACGGGAACACCAACTGGCCCCGATTCTCGAGGGTGTAGCGCGCGAACGGGACCGTGAGATCGAAGTGCAGGCCGAGCTTGTCGTCGGTCTCGTCCGGGTCGGCGTGCAGGCGCCGGATGGCGTAGATCTCCTTGTCGGTGGAGCCCTTGTGCGCGAGCCGGTCGAGCTCCTCGACGGCGCGGGTCTGCACGGGGCGGAAGCCGAACAGCTCGAAGTTGCGCCGCACCTGGTCGAGCAGGGCCTGCTCGACGATGCGCTGCTCGGGGAGCCACTCGGGAAAACCGCTGATCGGGCGGATCTTCATCGCGGCCCGCTTGTAGCGCTGGCTCGCGACCGACGCAAATGGCCGCCGACGGCCCGCCAGAGCGTGGGTGGGAGGGCCAGGGCGGCCGGAGCAGCGGGAAGTGGTGATCGGCGAGCTCGGCGAGCTCGCGCGGCTGCGTGGGGATCTCGCGGCTGCAGGCGCGCGGCTCGAGCAGGCACTGCGTCTTCGCGAGGCCGCGCTGGGGCCCGATCATCCGCTGGTGGCAGGCACGCTCACGCTGCTCGCGCAGGTTCACCTCGACCGTGGAGACCGAGCCCTGGCACTGGCGATGCTCGAGCGGGCTCATCGCATCGTCGGCCAACAGGCCGGTGATCCGCTGGATCGAGTGCGGGTGGCCGAGTCGTTGGCGCGCCAGACGGGCCAGGGCCGGCGAGACCGTTCGGGCGGAGGCGCAGGCCTGGCTTGCAGGACCGGGCGCAGGCTGAATGGGCCCAAAACGACGTCTTCGTACGCCAGCGCGCTGGTGGTCCAAATAGGCCGTCGACCGTGATGGCGAGTGTGGGTGAATTCGTTTGCATGTGGCCCGAATGCAACCGATACACTGTCGTCGTCGGGGGGTCGATGGTGGGGGCGCGAGGAGTGGGGCAGTCGGAGCTGTGCTTGGTGCTCGACGCTGGGCTGCACATCGACGATGTGTTCGAGGTCGGCATGGGGCCCACACGAGCCGATCTGCGGCACCTGCTGGGACGGCCCGCGTTGGAGCTGTTCGATCGGGCCGACCGCAAGCGCCTCGGTGGCGCGCTGCGTGCCGCCGTGGAGGGCGAAGGGACCGAGCTGGGGGCGACGTTGGTGCTCGAGGGATACGCGGGTCCACGTGTGATGCAGGTGTCACCAGGCGAGCGCTTCATCCATGTGGCGATCCTCGCGGGCGGTCCGGCCGGGCCAGCCGAGCCTCTCGAGCCTCTCGTGGCCCCGGCCGAAGCTCCGGTCGGTCGGCCCCGCGCCCGTCTCGAGTACATCGGCATGGTCGCGAGTCGGGTCTCGCATGAATTCCGGAACGTGCTCGCCACGGTGCTCGTCGACGCGGAGTTCCTGCGCCGGGATGCGGTCGAGCTCGACGTCGTGCACGAGGTGGCCGACGAGATCCGCATCGCCACCGAGCGAGCGTGCGAGCTCATCGAGCAGATCTTCGGCCACGCCGGCTCCGAGGCCGAACCGAGGGCCGCGGTGGATCGCGATGCGCTCACGCGCGACCGCGACTTCGAGGGGTACTGCGTGCTGGTGATCGACGACGACGACCTGCTGCGCACGGTCACCGGTCGGGCCCTGCGCTATCGCGGCTTCGAGGTGCTCACCGCACGCGATGGGCTCGAGGGCATCGCGCAATTCGACGCACACCATGCGCGCCTCGATGCGGTGCTCCTCGACATGGGCATGCCGCTCATGGAGGGCAGCGACGTGCTCGACGAGCTTCGCCGCCTCGATGGCGCGGTCCCGGTGATCTTCGTCAGCGGCCGGAGCAAGGAAGAGCTTCAGCAGCAGAGCGCGGTCGGTCGGGCCGATGGGGTGGTGCGCAAGCCGTTCCGCGACACCGAGCTGCTCGATGCGATCCGGGGGGCCGTGCAGCGCCGCCGTGCGGCGTCTCGCTGAGGGGTCGGGGGTCGGCGGGAGCGACCGGCCGTGCGTGGCTGGCCGGATGGACGTGGCCGCCTGGTGTGCGGGCGGTTGGGGTCGGCGGCTTGGCGCGTGGCCTCGAACGTGCGATGTGAGGGGGGTGTCGCCGGATCCGGAGCGGAGAGCAGACGCGCGCGCCTCGGTGGGTCGGCGGCGGCGCTTCGACCTCGACCACGGGGTGGAGGCGCTGTGCGCGGGGGATCGGGCGGCGCTGGGGCGGGCGATCACGCTGGTGGAGAGCCGGCGCGAGGCCGATCGCATCGACGCGGATGCGCTCGTGCACCGGTTGTTGCCGTACGCGGGCCAGGCGTTGCGGGTGGGGATCACCGGGATGCCGGGGGTCGGCAAGAGCACGCTCATCGAGGCGCTGGGGCAGCGGCTCGTCGCGGCCGGGCAGCGGGTGGCGGTGCTGGCGGTGGATCCGAGCTCGGCGCGCAGCGGCGGCAGCATCCTGGGCGACAAGACCCGCATGACGCAGCTCGCCCGTGATCCGCGGGCGTTCATCCGGCCCTCGCCCTCGGGCGGGGCGCTGGGTGGGGTGGCGCGGCGGACTCGCGAGACGATCGTGCTGGTGGAGGCGGCCGGCTACGACGTGGTGCTGGTGGAGACGGTGGGGGTGGGGCAGAGCGAGGTGATGGTCGCCAACATGGTCGACTTCTTCTTGGTGCTCACGCTCGCCGGGGGAGGGGACGAGCTGCAGGGGATCAAGCGGGGGATCCTCGAGCTGTGCGATCTCTTGGTGGTGACCAAGGCCGACGGGGACAACATGCAGGCGGCCCGGAGGGCGCGGGCGGAGTACGAGGGCGCGCTGGCCCTGATGCCGCCGCGGAGTCCGGGGTGGAAGCCGCGGGTCGGGATCTGCTCGGCGGTGACCGGGGAGGGGCTCGATGCGCTGTGGCAGGCGGTGCAGGAGCATCGCGCGGTGCTTCGGGGCAGCGGGGAGTGGGAGCGGCGGCGCGGAGAGCAGCGGGTGCACTGGCTGTGGCAGTCGATCCGCGACGGGCTGCAAGAGGCGCTCGAGCGGGACGACGGGGTGCGACGGCGGCTGGCAGAGCTGGAACAGGCGGTGCGCAACGGAGCGACCTCGCCGGACGTGGCGGCGGCGCAGGTGCTGGCGGCGTTCCTCTCGCGGGGGTGAGGGCTCGGCTTCGGCGAAGGCGACCGCTCCGACGGATGCGCCGGGCACGATACCCGCGAGGGTGGTGCGGACCCCTCGGTCAGGTATCGCGATACCCGGCAGGGGCGGTGCGGACCCTTCGGTCGGGTATCGCGATACCCGGCGGTGGTGGTGCGGACCCCTCGGTCGGGTATCGCGATACCCGGCGGTGGTGGTGCGGACCTTGCCGTCCAGTGTCGCGATCCCTGGGCGGTGCGGTGCGGACCGCTTGGTCGGGTACCGCGATACCCGCCCGACCGCCCGCATCCGCCCTCGCCCGTCACCGCCCGAACAACGCTCGCGCGATCACCAGCTTCTGGATCTCGCTGGTCCCCTCGTAGATCCGCAGCGCCCGGATCTCCCGATAGAGCCGCTCGGTGGCCTGCCCCACCGTGACCCCGAGCCCACCCAGGCACTGCACCGCGCGATCGATCGTGCGCTGAGCGCTCTCGGTCGCGTGGAGCTTGGCCATCGCGGGCATGTCGGGGGTGACCCGGCCCTCGTCGCGAGCGCCGGCCGCCCGGTAGACCAGCATCTGTGCGGCCACGTGATCGGTGACCACGTCGGCCAGCGCAAACCGAAGCCCCTGCTGCTGCGCCAGCGGCTTGCCGAACTGCACGCGCTGCTTCAGGTGCCGCACCGCCTCGTCGAGCGCGCGATCGGCCAGCCCCAGCGCGGCCGCGCCCACCGTCACCCGAAACAGCTCGAGCGTGCCGAGGGCGATCTTCAGTCCGTCACCGGGCGCACCGAGCCGATGCTCGGCCGACACGTACACGCCGTTCATGCGCACGGTCCCGATCGGATGCGGCGCGATCACCCGGATCGGCTCCACCTCGAGCCCAGGCGCGTCGCCGGGCACCCAGAACGCCCCGTAGCGCGGCTTGCCGTCGTCGCCGTCGTCACCTCCACCGCTGCGGACCGCCTCGCGGGCGAACACCACGTAGCTGCCCGCCACCCCGGCGTTGGAGATGAAGCACTTCTCGCCGTGCAGCCGCACGCCGCCGTCCTCGTCGGGCTCGGCCAGCGTCTGCATGCCGCTGACGTCCGAGCCTGCGCCCGGCTCGGTCAGGGCGAACGCACACAGGATCTCGCCCCGTGCCACCCGAGGCAGCAGCTCGGCCCGCAGCCCGGGGAGGCCCGCCTGCGTCACCGGATACGAGCCCAACCCCTGCATCACGAACGCGGTGTCGAGCACGCCACCATGCCGCGACAGCCACTGGCGCACCAGGCAGATCGGGGTGGCCAGCGGCTGGGCGAACGCGCCGCCGTGCTCGGCGGGCACCATCAAGCGCAGCAGGTCGGCTCCGGCGAGGCGTCGCACGTACTCACGCGTGGCTCCGTGCTCGTCCGACTCGTCCACCGGCTGGCTCGCCTGTGCGGCCACGAACGCCTCGAGGTGCTCCTCGAGCGCCTTCCACTGCACGTGATCACCGGCGATGACGCCGAGCTGGCGATCGAGGATCCGAGGGGCCTGTAGCATCGTCGTCGCTCACTTCCAGCGGGGGGCCCGCTTGTCTCGCCAGGCCGCGTTGGCCTCGCGGAAGTCGGGGTGCTCCATGCAGATCGCCTGGGCCTGGGCCTCGGCCTCGATGGCCGACCGCAGGTCGAGGTCGAGCTCGCGCTGCAGCATGGTCTTGGTCATGCGCAGGGCGAAGTGCGGTCCGTCGGCCAGCGCCTTGGCGCGGTCGAACGCAGCG
Organism: Paraliomyxa miuraensis; assembly: GCF_026337845.1. Lineage (GTDB taxonomy): Bacteria > Myxococcota_A > Polyangia > Nannocystales > Nannocystaceae > Paraliomyxa > Paraliomyxa miuraensis. The sequence continues at coordinate 122,218 of NZ_JAOVZF010000152.1, forward strand.
GCGTCGACCGCCGCGGGATCCTCGTCGTCGACCAAGGCGCTGCACAGCCCGATCTGGGCGCAGCGCTCGGCATAGACGCGCTCACCGGTCATCAGGATCTCCGTGGCATGACCGAGCCCGACCACTCGCGGCAGCAGCCACGCCGCGCCCATGTCGGCCCCGCTGAGCCCCACCTGCGGGAACAGGAACGCGAAGAACGCCTTGCGCCCCATCACCCGCAGATCGCTGGCGAGGGCCATCACCGCGCCGGCCCCCGCGGCCACCCGCTTGACGCTGGCCACGATCGGCAGCTTGCACTCGCGCATGGCATGGATGAGCTCCCCGGTCATGCGGGTGAAGCGGAGCAGGCCCTCCATGTCCCGGTCGAACAGGTGGCCGATGATGTCCTCCACGTCGCCGCCGCTGCAGAACGCCTTGCCCTCGCCCCGCAGCACCAGGGCGCGCGCGCCCTCGGGGTCGAGGCTGCGGCGATCGATCACCGCGAAGAAGTCGCACAGCTCGCGGTAGACCTCGAAGGTCAGCGCATTGAAGCGATCGGGGCGATCGAGGGTGATGATGCCCACCCGATCGCGTTCCTCGTAGCGAAAGCTCCTGGGCGTGGGCAGGGGGAGGGGACGAAGATCGGGCGGGTGCTCGCTCATGGGCTCGTCGGATCCGTTTCCGATGCAGGCGGTGAGGGCGGTGGCGAAGACGCAAGCACGGCCAGGCCCTGGACCTCGACCAGCGCCCAGTCCTCGAGCAGGTCGGCCACCTGCACCAGCGCCATGGTGGGAAAGTGCTTGCCCAGGATCTCGCGGTAGCTGCGACCGATCTCGGGTCCAGCCGCGAGGTACTGGCGCTTGTCGGTCACGTAGATCGTCAGCGAGACGAGGTCGCTGGGGTGGCCGCCCGCCGCATGCAGCACGGCGGCCACGTTGCGCAGCGCTTGCTCCCACTGCGGGAGGAACTCGCGGGACACGGGCTGCTCCCGCTCGTCCCAGCCGATCTGCCCCGCGATCGCGAGCACCTCGCCGCGCGCGGCCATGCCGTTGCTGTAGCCGCGAGGGCGCGGCCATCCGTCGGGCTGGATCACCCGCGGGCTCTTGCGTGGGTCGTCGCTCATCGCGTGGTCTCTCCTCCGTCGATGGCCAGCGCCTGGCCGTTGATCGCGGCCGCCGCGTCGCTGACGAGGTAGGCCACCATCGCCGCCACCTCGCCCGGAGCGACGAGCCGGCCCAGCGGTGAGAAGCTCTCGAGGCTCGCGCGGGCCTGGGCCTCGTCGCGCCCGGTCTTGTCCATGATGTTGCGGACCGCCTCGGCCACGATGTCGGTGTCGGTGAAGCCCGGGCAGACGGCGTTGACGGTGACGCCCTTGCTGCCCAGCTCGGCCGCGAGCGCGCGCGTCAGGGCCACCAGCCCACCCTTGCTGGCCGAGTAGGCGGCGGTGTAGCGGTAGCCCTTGAGCGCGGCGGTGGAGGCCACGTGGACGATGCGGCCGAAGCCGCGCCGCGCCATGCCCGGGGCCAGCGCGCGCGCGAGCACGAACGGAGCCGTGAGGTTGATCTCCAGCGTGCGAGCCCACTGCGCGTCGTCGGTGCGGTGCAGCGGAGCCGAGCCGGCGACGCCCGCGTTGCTCACCAGCACGTCGATCGGAGGGGCGAGCGCGAGCACGCGATCGACCAGCGCCGCGCGTGAGCTCGGCTCGGCCAGGTCGGCCTCCAGCGCATCCACCCGGCTCGCCCCGCGCGCGCGCAGCTCGTCCATCACCGGCAGCAGCGCCTCGGCCTCTCTCGCCGTGAGCACCAGGTCGTGGTCGGGAGCGAGCGCCGATGCGATCGCCCGACCAATGCCACGCGCCGCCCCGGTCACCAACGCCAGGGGACGCGCGGGGCGAGGGGAGGGTACGGAGTCGGACACGGCTGGAGGATACCGCCGTCGTCTGGTGTTCGTGTGGGGCCTACTGGAGCGACAGCCGACCCTCTCGTGGCGGGGCGTGTGAGAACAGTCCGATGTCGCGCAGCAGCACGTGCTCGCCTGGCCCTGCGTCGCGCAGCTCGACCGTGACCTCGGCCGTGCTCGTGCCCGGCGCCCACGTCGACGGGGGCGACTGCCACGAGCCGACGCGCTCGTCGGGAGGATCGATGGGCGGCAGCGTCTGCCCGTCGAGCGTGACCCACAGCCGAGCCTCCGGTCCGAGCGCAGTCCGGGTGAGGGTCAGGACCACGTCGAGCGGCGAGCGACCCTCGTCGGGCAGCGCGGCCGCGGGAAACCGCAGCGGCACGCCCGGCTCGAGCCGCAGCGAGAGCCCCTCGAGCGCGAGCTCGGGCGAGATGCCCCGGCGGTAGCGCGACAGGCCGCGGCCCGAGACCCACGCGACCGGGGCCACCGGGTGCCCCAGATCGCGGGTCGGGGCAAAGGTGACGGCGGAGGTCCGAGCGCTCGCGAGCATCGAGCGCTCGGGCCCCAGCACGCGCAGCTCGGCCAGGCCACCGTGCGGGCAGCGGGCGTCGGCGACCGGCGCTTCGAGCCCGCGGACCACGAGCGAGCGCGGGCGGTGCGTCAGCCCGATCGGCCCCAGCGTGTCGCGGTGTCGCGGGGTCATGTGCGGAGGATCGAGCGCCACCTCGAACCCGTCGATCTCCACGCGCCAGCGATGGTTCTCGGCCGCCGTGCCCGGGGTGGCCACCAGCACCACCGACACCGGCCCTCGCCCGGCGCCTCCCGTCTCGGGCAGCTCGAGCGCCAAGGGCTCGGGTCCCATGCACGGCGCGCCGCCGTCGGGGGCGCCTCCGTCGAGCGCGAGCCCGGGCGGGCCCTCGGGGTGCCACGCTCGGTCCCGTACGTCGATGAGCCAGCGCTCCACCTCCGGCCAGCGCTCGGGATCGACCTCCACCTGCACCAGCGCCATGCGCAGTCCATCGCGCGTGACCCGGGTGGGCGGTCCATCGTCGACGGGCGAGAGCCGGTCGAGGAACATCTCCACCAGCTCGATGCGCCGCGCGACGAACGGGGGCGGCAGCAGATCGTCGAGCGCGGCCAGGCGCGGCTTGGGCCCGGGCTCCACGCCCGGTGGGAGCGGTCGCGCGCGATCCTTGGTGGCCTCGTTGAGCAGCAGGAACACGGGCGGCGGCGCCTGCCCCGTCGCCTGCGGGCGAGCCACCAGCAGCTCGTGAAGGCTCGCGTAGGCGGCCTCCCGCGTGTGGTATGGCAGCACCGCGATCCCGTGGCGAAACGCCAGCGCGCCGCCGACCTGATTGAACGTGTGCCCGTGGTGCCAGCCCTCGCCTCCCGCGATCACCACCGCGCCTTCGGGGATCCGCGCCGCGAGATGGTCGACCACGCGACCCGCTCCTTCGAACTCCGGCAGCCGCGTGACCGGGTGCACCACGAGCACCCCCGCCGTCGACCACGACAGCCCCAAGACGCCCATCAGCGTCGCGATGCCCACCAGCCATCGCCGTCGCCGCGAGGGGTGCGGGCCCACGAACGCCTGGTGCAGGCACCTGCCGCCCTCCACCGCGAGCAGCAGCACCGCGGGCAGCAGCTCGGGCACCAGGTAGCGACCATAGTAGTAGAGCGACAGCTGCGGCAGGTTGCGCTGCGCATAGAGGGCCACCGTGGCCACGACGATTCCGCCCAGGCCCAGGAGCCACGCCGTCGCGGCGTCCGGCCGTCGTGGCCAGCGGCGCAGCACGAACCCCAGGCCCAGGCCCGCCGTGATCAGCACGGGCACTCCCAGCAGCGGCACCACGGGATCGAGGCGGCTCCAGGGCTTGGTGGGCGGCTCGTCGCGCCACCCGAGATGCAGCGCCACGCTCACCACGAGCCCCAGCGCCAGCACCCACGGCCCCGCGCCGAACAGCCATGCCCACATCCGCGCCCCTCGCTCGCTGGTCTCGATCCGCCGTAGCGGTCCCAGGCGATCGATCACCAGCCATGCGAGCAGCCCGGCCATCGTGACCGCGATCAGCACGCCCGGCGTGAGCGCCTGGGGCAGCGGGAGCTGGCGCAGCAGCTCGTCGTGGAGGTACGGGAACGTCGTTGGTGCGTGCACGAGGACCGCGGCCCCGAAGGTCGCCGCGTAGACCCACGACGCCCGCCGAGCCACGCGCTCGCGGCTGGGCACCAGCCACGACGCGGCCAGGATGATGGGCGCCGCGAGCCAGCCGTTGCCGCGGATCCACGCCAACGCGCCGAGCAAGAAGCCCGCGGTCGACAGCGCGGCGGGCTCGTGCGCCCGCGCGCGCAGCACCCCGAGCAATCCCCCCACCATCATCACGACCGCAGGCCCCTCCGACAGCGGCGTGCGCTGCACCCAGATCGCCAGCGGGGCGATCGCCCACAGTCCGGTGGCCAGCCCAGCCCATGGCCCCCGCGGCCACAGTCGTCGCCCCACCGCCCACAGCCCCAGCAGGCACAGCGCCGCGTGAACGAGCCCGACCGCGGCCACCTCGGCGGGACCGATCACCAGCCCCGCGGTGGCCATGAGCATGGGATGGAGGTGGAAGAATTGCGGATGCACGTCGCCGGTGTCGAGGTCGGCGAGGTAGAAGCCGGGGCGGTACGACGCCTCGTAGCGATCTCGAAGCCAGGGCTCGCCGTTGCGGTGGTAGAGCCCTGACGGATCGGCCGGTCCCGAGCGCAGGCCCGCTTCGCTCCCGGCGGCCGCCAGGAGCTCGTCGGTAGCGTGCAGTCGTCCCGTGCGCAGCGTGTGCTGGGCCCGTAGCGTGTACGTGCCCTGGTCTCGCCCCGCGAGCGCATGGTCGGCTGGCGGCCAGCGAAGCGCGAGGCCGAGCAGCAACAGCCCCACGACCGCCGCCGTGCGACCCCATGGCACCGCCGTGAGGGCGTGGCGACGGGTGCGGAAGAGGGCCCGAAAACGGGACGGTCGTGCGATGTTCCACGGCCAAGCCACGAGCGTTCCCGCGATGGCACCGGCACCGATGCTCACCGCACCGAAGCGACCGAACATCGCCAGCAGCGTTGCGAGCATGCCCAGCAGCGCGAGCCAGGTCGTGCAGGTGAGCACGAATGCTTCGAGATCCAATTCGCTCGTGGCGTGGCGACGCACGAGCATGCTCGACAGCGACGCCACGAGGGTCAGGGCCACGAGCACGGACACGGCTCGCGAGCATACCGACCTGCGGGGGTGCCTCCGGGCGCAGGTGCGTCCCCGCGAAGGGCGCCTCCCCATGCGTGGAATTGGACCGTCCGCACGGGCCATCCCCACGCGAGAGGAGTCACGAACGCACCGTGTGAGCAGACTTCCCGTGCAGCCGCGATCACGCCCCAATGGTGTCGTGGCGCCGTCCTCTCCTGCGCGTTCGAAGTGGCACGGTGCTGCGAAGGTTGGCATGCTCCGCGCAGGCATGGTCACGTATCAGGACGGCAAGTGGGTCGACGACGCGAACGCCGTCGTCAACGTGCGCTCTCGGGCGCTCAACTACGGGATGGGGTGCTTCGGCGGCGTCCGCGGCTACCTCGCCGACGATGGCCACGAGGTCTACGTGTTCCGCCTGCAGGCCCACGTCGATCGGCTCGCCCACTCCGCCAAGATCCTCTACTTGCGCATGCCCAGCGTCGACGACACGCAGCAGATCCTCGTCGAGCTGCTGCGGCGCAACGAGGTCCACCACGACGTCTACCTGCGTCCGCTGCTCATCCACAACTCCATTGCCCTCGCGCCCGTGCTCGACGAGACCAGCAGCAGCTTCATCGCGTTCTGCATGCCGCTCAAGCGCTACATCGACAAGGACATGATCGACGTGTGCGTGTCGTCGTGGCGCCGCGTCCGTGACAACGCGATCCCCTCCCGGACCAAGCCCACCGGTGCCTACCTCAACAGCGCGCTCGCTCGCCGCGAGGCCAAGGACAACGGCTTCGACGAAGCCATCTTCCTCACCGACGACGGCAAGGTCTCCGAGGGCAGCGCCGAGCACGTGTTCATCGTGCGGGGCAACACGCTCATCAGCCCCCCGAGCACCGAGGACAACCTCGACGGCATCACGCGGCGCAGCATCATCGCGATGGCCACCGAGGATCTGGGCCTGCGGTTCAAGGAGCGCACCATCGGGCGCTCGGAGCTCTACGTGGCCGACGAGATGTTCCTGTGCGGCACCGGTGCCCAGATCACGCCCGTGGCCAGCGTCGATCGCCGCCCCGTGGGCAACGGCCAGATCGGGGCGACGACCAGCAAGCTCAAGCAGCACTTCGACGACGTGGTCCACGGTCGGGTGGAGCACCGCAAGTCGTGGCTGACCCCCGTGTGGGGCTAGCGCGTGGTGTGATCTCGATCTTGGTCCGAGGGCGCGTGCGGTCGGATCCGCTCGCCTCGGTGCGGGCGGCCGTCTACCATGGCGCGCATGAGCCCCAAGGCCGACTCCTCTGCGCCCGAGCCCTCGATCGTGCGGGCCCGCTGGGTGGTGCTCGCCTTGCTCGTGGCCCTGTGCGCGTGGCTGGTGCCCGGCATCTCCGCGCTGCGCCACGACGACGACGTGCTGGCGTTCCTCCCGCCCGAGCACGACGACGTGGTGGCCTTTCGCGAGGTCGCCGATCGCTTCGGCATGCTCGAGGTGGCGCTCATCGGCCTGCGCAGCGAGGACCCGCTGCTCTCCCCCGAGCGCACCGATCGGGTTCGCACCCTCGCCACCCGCATCTCCGAGCTCCCCGGCGTGCGCCTGGTCCTCGCGTATCCCGAGTTTCCCGAGGCCAAGGTCGAGGGCGACACCCTGGTGGTCCGCCCGCTCGTCCCGCCCGGCACCAGCGATCCCGACGAGATTCGCCGCCGCGTGCTCTCCAACCCCGATGCGGTCGGCAACTTCATCGCCCCCGATGGCGAAGCGGCTGCGATCTTCGCCTACCTCACCCCGGCCAGCGGAGCCGAGCGCGCGGCGCTGCGTGGCGAGCAGCTCGGGGCCATCCGCGCCACGGTGAGCGAGCACTGGGATCGAGAGGCGTACTACGGCGGTGCGCCGTTCATGGAGATGGCGGCGTCCACCGCCTCGCGCGAGGACATCGAGCGGCTGTCCCCGATCGTGATCGGAGTGCTCGTGGTGGCCTCGGCGCTGCTGCTCGGTAGCATCACCGCCGCGGGCCTCAACCTCGTCATCACCGGGCTCGGCGTCGCGCTGATCGTGGGGGCCCACGGGCGCTTCGGCGAGCCGTTCACCATCGTCTCGAGCACCACGCCGGTGATGATGGTGGCGCTCGGCGGTGCGTTCGGCATGCACATGCTCGCGGGCTTCCAGCGGCAGGCCGGCGACAGCCGCGGCCGCGCCTCTGCCACCCTGCGCGAGCTATGGAAGCCCGTGCTGCTGAGCGGCCTGACGACGGCCACCGCCTTCTTTGCGCTCCTGGTCATGCCGCAGGCCCCGATGCAGCGCTTTGGCGTGGTGGCGGGCGTGGGGGTGCTGATCCTGCTCGTGCTGGCGCTGGTGGCCCTTCCGGCGCTGCTGGCCGTGCTGCCCTCGCGGTGGATCCCCACCCGGGACAACCCCCACCTGCCGCTGCGCCTGCTGCCGCCGCTGTGGCTCGTGGCGGTGCTCGGCATCGGCGGGGCGGCGCTCGGCACCCGGCTGCAGAGCGAGCCCGACACCACCGAGATGTTCGCTCCCGACAGCGAGCCCCGAAAGGCCGATGCATTCTTCAACGAGCACTTCGGGGGCTCGCAGTTCCTGCAGATCGCCATCGAGGCCGATCTCACCCAGCCGGTGGTGCTGCGAGAGATCCGCGACATGGTCGACGAGCTCCGTGCGGTGGAGGGCGTGGTCGACGTGCGCAGCCTCGTCGATCCCGTCGCGCTGCTGTCCGAGGGCTTTGGTGGCCGCAAGGACATCCCCGAGACCCAGCCCCGCACGCGTCGAGTGATCACCAACCTGGCCGATCAAGCCGCCATGAAGCAGCTGATGGTGCCCGAGGGTGACGCTGCCATCATCCACGTCAAGCTCGCGCCCGGAGGCGGTGAGCAGCAGCAGCGGATCACCACGCAGGTCCGGGCCATCGTCGATGCGCACGACGTGCCGGCTCTGGCCCAGGGCGACGCCCAGAGCCCCGCGCTGCTCCCGGTGGTCCGCGATGCGGTGCGGACTCGCCTCGCTCGCGTGGTGGGCGAGGACATCGACGTCGCGCGCTTCGACGCGATCCTCGAGGCCAAGCCCTCGGCGACCTCGATGGCCGACGAGCTGCGGCGCCTTCGTGACCGAGCACTGGGCACCGACGAGATCATCGAGCCGGTTCCCGATGCCGAGCGCGAAGCGGTCGATCCGGGCACGCTGATCGATCTGCGCGGCAAGCCGCTCGAAGACCACCTGCGCCAGCGGCTACCGACCCTGGTCGCACAGGATGCCGAGGGCGTCGGCTACCTCGCCGAGTTCCTCGGCCAGTGGATCGACGATGCGATCGAGCGCAACCGCTTCACGGCGACCTGCGACGTGCTGGGCTTGCCCGCTCCGCCCCCGCCCGACGAGGAGGGGGCCGAGCCCAAGCCCGAGACCAACGCCGGCGGTGAGGGGGAGCCGGAGGGACAGCGCTGCCGGCAGGTGCTCGCGGTGCTCTCCGAGCTCGGTGACGCCGAGTGGAAGATCCCCGCCGGAGTCGATGCTCCCGAGCTCTCGAGCCACGAGTGGAAGATCCGCCTCACCGGGCAGCCGGTGATCGGACAAGCCTTCGCCGACAGCGTCACCACCAGCCTTCGCGACTCCACCCTGGTGTCCCTGGGGGCGCTGGCCTTGGTGCTCCTGGTGTTCGGACACCTGCGCGCGCTCCTTCCTGCAGTGTGGACGTTGATGCTCACCGCGGGAGCGATCTCGCTTTTGGGTCACCCGATCAGCATCGGAACCAGCATGGTCGCCTGCATCGCGCTGGGAGCCGGCGTCGACTTTGCCATTCACCTCGGGGTGCGAGCGCGCAACGCCACCGATCGCGCCCAGTCGGGACGCGAGGCGACCGAGGCGCTCGGTGGGGTGGTGCTGGTGACCGGAGTCCAGCTCGCGCTGGCCTTCTTGGTGTTGCTCGCTTCCGAGATGCCGCCCCTCCAGCAGTTCGGCGCGGGCCTGGCGATCGGTCTGCTCGGGGCGGCGGCGGGGGCGGTTTGGCTGACCCCCCGGCTCCACCGTGGCTGAGATCCGACCCATGGGTGTGCTCCAGATCACTGCTCGGCACCGGTCGGCGACCCTGATCATTTGGACCCGAGGGTTCGCACGTGTACTCGGCGAATAGGCACCGTCGTTCGTCGTCAAAGCGCGCCGACCTCGAGGGGACCTCCGCGGTTCCCGCCCTTTGCCTCGAGAGTGTGCACGTGTCTGCACACTGACTGCCCGCCTGGCACTGTTACCCTTCGGAGCCACCCATGAAGATCCGCTCGGTCCTGGTCGCCCTGTCCCTCTGCGCCATTGCTGCTTCCCCGGCCGCCGCCTCCGTGCATGCGCCCGCCGCGATGGCCGCAGTCGATGCCAACAAGATCCTCGCCGAGATCGACCGACGCGCGTCCGTCTTCGAGGATCAGCAGTATTCGGCCACCATGGCCATCTACAAGGGCGCCGAGCTCAAGAAGACCCTCGAGTTCGAGATGACGATGAAGGGGCTCGACAAGCAGTTCATCGTGTTCACGGCCCCGGGCGACGTGGCAGGCATGAAGGTCTTGATGGAGGGCGCCGACACCCTCTACGTGTACACCCCCGAGTTCAAGAAGGTCCGACGGGTGGCCGCCCACATGCAAAACCAGGGGTTCATGGGCAGCACGTTCACCTACGAGGACCAGACCCGGGTGAGGATGGCGCCGTACTACGACGCCACGCTCGCGGGCAAGGAAGGCTCGGAGACGACCCTGACCCTGGTCCCCAAGGAGGGCGTGACCTCCGGCTACGCCCGCATCGACGTGGTCATCGACGGCACCAAGGGAGGGGTCACGAAGCTCCGGTACTACGACGGGACCGGCAACCACGTGCGCACCCAGACGCGCGAGGACTGGGTCAAGATCGAGGGGGAGCTGATGCCCACCAAGATCACGATGACCGACCTCAAGGAGGGCAACTCGACCATCATCCAGTTGTCGAATGTGAGGGTCAATCAGGGGGTCGAGGACGACCTGTTCTCGCGCCGCATGCTGCTGCGAGGCTAGACTCCTGCCGTCGTGACGGCTCTGTCGCTCTCGCTCTCGCTCTCGCTCGCTTCCCTCCCCGTTCCGGGGCCCCGCGTCGCACCGCCGACCGAGGCCCCGGTTCTTGCGTTTGGTGCGGTCGTCGGCTCGCCAACGGGCGCGTTCCTGCTGGCGCCGGCACCCACGTCTTCTCCACCGGCGGCACCGGGTGACACCACGCCGGACGGCACGGCGCCCGAGGGCACGCCGCCCGAAGGATCATCACCCGAGGGCACGCCGACGGACGGCACGCCGACGGACGTCAGCGGATCGTCCGAGGGCACCCCCGCCGAGCGTCCTCCTGCCGACGGCGAGCCGCCGAAGGATCCCAAGCCCGCCGGGGGCGAGCCGGGCGAGCTCGGCATCGACGACATCTTCGGCACCGAAGAGGACCACACCGATGTCATGGTGGTCTCCGAGAAGGGCGAGCCCGCCGACGCGGGTGGAACCGACGCCGGGCCCACCAACGCGCCGCCCGCTGCGGCCACTCGCCGCCCGCTGGTGCGCGGCGACAAGCTCAAGACCCAGGTTCGCATCGTCAGCAGCGCCTACTACGACACCGCACGCGTCGATGAGCGAGGGTTCGGCCGCAACGAGAACCGGCTGGAATTCTACTTCGCCTACACCCCCAACCAGCACCTGCAGATCGTCGGCGACGTCGAGCCGGTGTTCTTCGGGGTGGCGCAGGCCAAGGAACTCGACGACCTGGCCACCCGCCAGATGCTCGAGCCGTTCCACATCGAGAGCGACGCGGCCTACGTCGCGCTCAACGACGTGCTGCCCAACCTCGACATCAAGGTCGGGCGCCAGACCCTGGTGTGGGGCACGGCCGACAAGTTCAACCCCACCAACAACATCAACCCGGACGATCTCGAGGATCGCCCGCTGTTCACCGAGCCGATCGCCAACCAGATGATCGTGGTGGACTACGCCCCGCTGGCCGACAAGCTGTGGTTCCAGGGCGTGTACGTGCCGATCTTCTATCCCGCCCTGCTCCCGCCCTCGGCTGCCGCCGCGCTCAAGGACCCGCAGGCTCCCGTCCCCTATGCCAACCAGTCCGACCTCGACAAGCTCGGCGAGCTGCAGCAACTGCTCGAGATCGATCCGGCGCTGGTCCCCGTGGTGCAGACCCACGTGATGATGCCCAAGGCGCGCTTCACCAACGGGCAGAGCGCCATCAAGCTCGGCACCTCGCTCGGCGGCGTGGACATGTCGTTCTCGTACTACAACGGCCGCCACGACATCCCGCTGCCGGTGCTCGCGACCTCGGAGCTCACCAAGCCGCGCGAGCCGGGTGACGGCGCCGAGTGCTGCTACACCTCCGACGTCACCCTCATCTACCCGCGCATGCAGGTGATCGGGGCCGACTTCTCCACCCAGCTGCCGTTCCTGGGCAACATGGGGCTGTGGGGTGAGGGCGCGCTGTTCTTGCCGCGGGCCCAAGACTTTCGCATCGAGTTCCCCGTTGCGGTCGACGTGACGCCCGACGATGGCATGGCCAATCCCGTCCAGGAGCTGGAGGGCCCGACCATCCGCACCACGCCGTACATCAAGGCCACCGCGGGCCTCGACTACAGCTTCGGCGAGCACGTCTACGTGCAGGGTCAGTACCTCCGTGGCTTCATCGATGAGTTCGGCGCCGACCACATCGGCAACTACATCGTGGGCGGCACCGACCTCATCTTCTTTGGCCGTCACCTGATCTTCCGCATGTTCGGTGTGGTGGATCTGCCGACGGGTCGCGGCGACAACGGCTCGTACGTGCTCTATCCCGAGCTCATCCTCGTGCCGCCGTGGGGGAGCGTGACCTTCGAGCTGGGGAGCTTCTTCTTGCTCGGGCCGTCCGATACCAAGTTCGGCCAGGCCGCCACGGGGTCCTCGATCGCGTTCTTCAAGGTCGCGGGTACGTTCTGAACTCCGATCTGCACTACACTCATCGAAGTGACGGCACGGCGCTCGAGGACCCCGCGTCGACGAGCCCGACGCGGGATGTCGTCGGTGGTGGTGGCGTTGGTGATTGCGCTGGCCGCCGGTGGGGGCGTGGCAACGGCGCTGTTCGTGGTCCCACGGGCCAGCCAGGCGCTGCAGGCGGTCACCGCCCGTACGCTCCAGGCCGACCCCGAGGAGCCCGCCGCACCCGGAGAGGAACCGACCGCCGCGGGGCCGAGTGAGGCCGGGGCCCCGACCGGGGGCGAGCCCGAGGCGCCCACCGAAGGCGATGGATCCGAGCCGGAGATTCCGGTGGGCGACGACGAGGAGCCCGAGCCCGTCGATCCCGACGACGAGCTCGAGCGCGCCCCGGCCCTCGATGCACCGTCGCCCGGCAAGGTTCCCACCAATCCACCGCTGCAGCTCGATGACGTGGAGATCGAGATCGTCGAGGGGACCCGTCCCTGGGTGATCCATCGCCTCACGCCGTTCGAGACCTTCGATCAGGTTGCCCATCGCTACGATGTGACTCCCGAGGCGCTGCGGACCTGGAACGGCCTGGGGCCCGACGCCAAGGCGGCTGGTGGCATGCGGGTCAAGCTCCAGGCACGGCGAGTGCCGCCGCCGCGTCAGGAGGTGCAGTACACGGTGCAGCCGGGCGACACCTGGTGGAGCATCGCCGTCGCGCACGGCATCGACTCCAGGGAGCTGCGCGCGGCCAACGGGACCGCGCCTCGTCGGCTGACGGTGGGCGAGACGCTGGACCTGTGGATCGATCCGGCCGTCCATCACTGGGTGCACAGCGATCGGGCCGCGCTCGACGACGAGGACGTGCTGACCAACATCCGCCGGGGAGCGGTGGGAGTGGGGCCGCCATGGGACGGGCGGCTGATGAACGGGGTGCAGATTCCCGCGGGGGAGGGCTGGCGTCGCAAGCTGCGGCCGTCGTCCTACGGAACGACGCATGCGGTGGTGACCCTGGTGGCGGCGCTGCAGGCGTTCCATGCCAGCAGCGGCTACGAGCGCGCGCTGCTGCTCGGGTCGATGAGTCGGCGGCACGGGGGGCCGCTGTCGGGGCATCGCTCGCACCAGACGGGCCGGGATCTCGACATCCGGCTTCCGCTGTCGGCCGACAACCCGCCGTGGTTTCCCATCAAGCCCTGGCGCGTGGACTACGAGGCGCTGTGGCGGCTGCTCGAGGCGCTGGCCGACACGGGGGAGATCGAGATCGTGTTTCTCGACTACGAGCTGCAAAAGCCGCTGTACAAGGCCGCGACTTCACTGGGAGCCGACGAGGACACGCGACGACGGATGATCCAGTGGCCCCGTGGACGCGCCGCGCACAGCGGCCTGGTGCGCCACGAGAGCGGACATGGCGAGCACATCCACGTGCGCTTTCGCTGCGGCCCGCTGGAGACCGAGTGCGTGGCGGGGAATCCGTCGACCGACGGGGGGTGAGCGGCCGTGCCGCAGGCTCCATCGCTGTGGCTCACATGAAGCTGCGCGTGTGCAGCTCGGAGAACGTCGTCGCGGACGAGCGCGCCCTTGCTATGATCGGCCATGGCATCGCGGACGGTCGTCGACTCGGTTCCGATGGTGGCGGGGCCTCCGGACGGGCTGGAGGCCCTCGAAGCTCGGCTCGTGGCGCTGCGCGAGCGCTGGCCGGGCGTCATCGTCGGGCGCTACCTCGATCGCGTGCCGCACGTGGCGGACGACGCCTGGGTGGCGCCGGGGGCGGCCCTCGTGGGAGACGTGAGGCTGGGTGCCAAGGTCAGCGTGTGGTTTGGCTGTGTGCTGCGGGGCGACGTCAACCGCATCGAGATCGGTGCGCACAGCAACCTGCAGGACGGGACGGTGGTGCACCTCGGCGACGACGATCCCACGATCGTCGGCGAGGAGGTCGTGGTGGGGCATCGCGCCGTGATCCACGGCTGCACGATCGGTGGCGGGACGCTCGTGGGGATCCAGGCCACGATCCTCGATGGGGTGAAGATCGGAGAAGGGTGTGTGATCGGAGCGGGTGCGTTGATTCCGGCCGGTCGCGAGATCCCGCCGCGCAGCTTGGTGCTGGGAACGCCGGGGAAGATCGTCCGCACGCTCACCGCGGCCGACGAGGACTTCCATCGCAAGTTGGCGGGGAAGTACGTTCGGCTGGCGCACAACTATCGAGTGGGGTAGGCGGTGGGGTACGCGAGCTGGGTAGCCCGCCACTCAGCCCGTGCTGCTGCTCGTCCCGCTCGAGCCACTCCCGCTCGAGCCACTCCCGTCCGTGGTCGATCCCGTGCCGTCCGTACCCGAGCTGCTGCCGGTGTCCGTTCCGGTGCTCGAGCTCGAAGAGGACGCGCTGGGTCCCGGCTCGCACAGGCCATCGACCTCATGGCAGCGAGCGTTTCCGCAGCACGATGCGTCGTCGAAGCACCACCGGGTGATGTCGTCGACTTCGATGCAGGCCTCGATGCATCCGCCGAGCGGGGGATCGCCCCCGGGATCATAGGGGGCGACGCACAGGCCCTCGGTCTCGCACTCCTCGCTGCTCTGGCACGCATCCGGCGCGGCGAAGGTGGTGCCCATGGGATCGGTGGCCGACCCGGGACCGCCGCTGGTGGTGTCGTCGGTGGCGGGCGGAGGTGGGGCCGGGCGGCATGCGGTCGCGAAGGCGAGCACCAGCCCGCACCGTGCGGTCGTTGGGAGCCACCACGTCATGCGCAGGGCCTTTGGGCCAGTCGATCCGGACGAGGACACAAGGCGGGGGCAGGGTAGCAGACCTGCCCACTCTTGCGCCTCAGGGGCTCTCTTGGCGTGACCGCGCGCCATCGCAGCGGCCCTTGGAGGTTCGAGCAACGGCGGAGTTTCGTCCTATGCTCGGGCCCGTGAGCGCAGTGCGACCTCCGCGCTCGGTTCATCGGGCCACGCTGCCGGGGCTCCCTCGATCGCTCCACGAGTACACCGACGCGCAGGACGACCCGACCGACCTGGCTCCGGGCTCGCAGCTCGTGCACCGCAGGAGCTTCGAGATCGTCGATCTCCTGGGCGAGGGGGGGATGGGTCGCGTGTATCGAGCCTACGACCCGCGCATGGATCGCTACGTGGCGCTCAAGGTGCTCAAGCTCGACGTTCCCGAGCCGGCCCGTCGCCGCTTTCGTCGCGAGGCCGTGATCGCGGCGGACTTCTCCCACCCCAACCTCGCGCGCGTGCTCGACGTGGGGCACTCCGAGGAGCTCGGCATCGAGTGGTTGACCATGGAGTACCTGCGGGGACGCGATCTGGGAGAGGTCATCGACCGCGGTCGCCCCGTCACCTTTGCCCTGATGGTGGACATGGTGGGGCAGGTGCTCGACGCCCTCGACTACGTCCACACCCGCAAGATCGTTCACTGCGACGTCAAGCCCGACAACATCTTCATCACGCGCGACCCCTACAATCGGCGCCTGGTGATCGTCAAGCTCATCGACTTCGGAGTGTGTCGCAGCCTCGAGCCGTTCGAGCAGCCGCAGGAGATCAGCGGCGACCCCCGCTACATGGCGCCCGAGCAGACGGTGATCCACGGTCCCTTCGATCATCGCGCCGACTTCTATGCGCTCGGCGTGACGCTCTACGAGATGCTCACCGGGCATCACCCGTTCGAGGAGTATCTCGATGCCGACCCCGAGGTGCTGCTTGCCCTGCAGTGCGAGCGGGAGCTGCCGCCGCCCAGCCGATTGCTCGAGCCGGGCACGCCCGCCGGGCTCGCCCAGGCCGTCGATGCGCTGGTGAGGAAGGCGACGGCCAAGGACCCCCGGCAGCGCTTCGGCGACGCGCTGCAGATGAAGCGGGCCGTCAGGGCGCTGCTCGAGAGCGGGTGAGAGGCGGCGCCGGGCCGTGCGCGCCGGGCTCTCAGTGCTGGCAGAGCGGAGGAACGGCGAATTCCCCCGCGCGCAGCGGGAACGGCCCACGGACCATGTAGAAGCCGTAGGGGGTGGGCTCGACGGCTTGGGTCCGTGCGTCGGCGAAGCGGTCGGGCGTGAAGGACAGGCGCACCGGTCCTTCGCCGGGGAGGTGCGTGCACAGCTCGGCGAACGAGGGCAGGGTGGTGGCGATCACGTCGTGGAGGGTGAAGCGATCGCCGTCGAGGCGTCCGGCGATGAAGGCGTCGAGCTGTGGCACGCGGCGCAGCAGCGAGAGATCGCCGGTGGCGAGCACGGCATCGATGCCGAAGAGCCACCCCTCGTCGACGGAGGCGTAGACGTCCGAGAGCGGGGCGCGGCGGGCGAGCGCGGCGTGGAGGGCCGGCAGATCGGCCTCGAGATCGAGGGGGGCCGCAAGACCGCCGCGAGGGCCCGGTGGTCGCGCGGCTTCCCACTGACCCGTGGCGACCACCCGAAAGCCGAAGGGCTCGTAGAGGAATGGCTGGTCGGTGTAGAGCTGAGCGAGCTCCCACCGTGGCTCCACGAAGGCCAGGGCCTGCTCCATGGCCCGGCGGTAGCACCCGCGGCGGCGATGGGAGGGCAGGGTGCACACGGCGTGGATTCCTGCGGCCCGGACGGCACGACCGGCGAGGCGGAGGGGCACGTCGAGCACCCCCACGTGGGAGACGATCGGGTCGTCGTCCTCGACGGCCCCGCGGTCGACGAAGGGGGTGGTGGTCGTGTCCCAGTCCCAACCCAGGGCGCGTGCAGCGTCGATCTTGCCGGGTAGGGTCGTGAACGCCGATCCCAGCAGGGCCAGCAGCTGGCGCCGGCTCCGGGGATCGCGGTAGAGGGGGTGGATCTGCATCGGTGGACCTCGGCGCCTCGATCTCAGCACGGGCCGGGGCGACAGGGAAGCGACGCGCACCATCGAGCTGCTAAGCTTCGGGCCACATGCAGCGCTTGGCCTCCCTCTCCTGCGTGCTGTCGGTGCTGGTGCTCGGCTGCGGTACGAAACCCAGCAGCGACGAGACCGGCACGACGCCCACGACCACCACCACCGACGACGGTGCGACGACGTTCATCGAGCAGACCTCGACGAGCACCACCGTGGCCGACGACACCGTGGATTCCTCGGGGACCGTGCCCCCGGGGCCCGGCAACGATTGCATCCTGGAGGACAACGACTGCACCGATCCCAACGAGAAGTGCATGCCGTGGTCGGAGGACGCCGATCGCATTCCCGATCGGGCGCGGTGCTGTCCCATGCAGGACAACCCCGATCTCGACGGCGAGCGCTGCACGGTGCTGGACTACGACGGCAGCTGCCTCGACAGCTGCGAGTCGGGGACGATGTGCCTGGTCGACGACCCCGACTCGCTCGAGGGACTGTGTCGTCCGTTCTGCGACCCGGGCACGCCCGAGTGCAACGGGGGTGACGGCACCTGCAAGTCGTTCTTCGAGCTGATCCCCGACTCGTTGACGGTGCCGCTTTGCATGGACAAGTGCGATCCGCTGCTGCAGGACTGCTCGCCGCCGTCGTGGCACTGCATCCCGGACACGCCCACCCCCTCGGGGCAGAGCGGCTTCATCTGCGTACCGCCGCCTCCGCAGGAGCCGGTGCCCGTGTTCGGCGGCTGTGGCCTGGCCAATGACTGCGACCAGGGACTGGTGTGCGTGCCGGCATCGCGGGTGCCCGACGGGTGCGGGGCGGCGCTCACCTGCTGCACCGCATACTGCAGCCTGTCCGAGGGCGACACGCCGTGCCAAGACATCGACCCGGCACTCGTCTGCGTGAGCTGGATGGCGCCCGATCCCACGTGGAACGACGTGGGCGTGTGTGCGCTGCCGTCCTGAGGTCCACCGTCAGCCGTCAGCCGGCCTCCACCGCCTCGGGGGTCCACACGCCCTCCGAGCGGGCGATGAACGCCGTGGCCGTCAGGTCGCCGATCACGTTCACGGTGGTTCGCGCCATGTCGAGGATCCGATCGACGCCCAGCACGATTGCGATCGCCTCGCCGGGCACCCCGAACATGGCCAGGATGCCCACGAGCAGCGGCAGCGAGCCGCCGGGGACGGCGGCCGCGCCCACGGCGGTGATCACCGACATGGTCATCACGACCGCCATCTGGCCCATGGTCAGCTCCACGCCGAACACCTGGCACAAGAAGATCACGGTGATGCCCTCGAACAGCGAGGTGCCGTTCATGCACATCGTGGCGCCCAGCGGGAGCACGAAGCCGGCCACGCGCGAGGGCACGCGCAGGCGCTCGGTGGCCACCGTGATGTTGGTGGGCAGGGTGGCCGAGCTCGACGAGGTGGAGAACGCGGTGACCAGCGAGGCCCGCACTAGCGAGAAGAACCGCACCGGGCTCATGCCGATCCCGAAGCGGATGATGAGCGACATGGTGAGCAGCACGTGCAGCAGCAGCGCGCCGAGCACCACGCCCACGTAGATCGACAGCGGCTGCAGCAGCACCGCGCCAAAGCGCGAGGTCACCCCGAAGATCAGTCCGGCCACGCCGTAGGGGGCGAGCTTCATCGCGAGGTCGACGATCTTGATCACCACGTCGTTGAGCGCCTCGAGCCACGCGATCATCGGCTTGGCGCGCTCGCGATCGATCATGGTCAGCGCGGCGCCGAACATCAGCGAGAAGAAGATCACCCCGAGCATGTCGAGCTCGACCGCCGAGGCGATCGGGTTGCGGGTGACGATGTTGACGAAGGTGTCGATCCCGAAGTCGCCGCCCTTGGCCGGGGCGAGCTTGGCCGCGGCGTCGCCGGCGTAGACCTCCATCAGCTCGGTGCGCACCTGCAGCGTGATGCGCGAGCCGGGGCGGATGGGATACACGAGCAGCAGGCCCAGCGTGGTCGAGAGCGCGGTGGTGACGAGGAAGTAGGCGAGGGTCTTGCCGCCGATCCGGCCCACCCGGCGCACGTCGCCGATGCCCGTGACGCCCAGGGCGATGGAGGCGAACACCAGGGGCATCACCACCATGAACAGAAGGCGCAGGAACACCTGCCCCACCGGGCGTGCGAGCCAGGTATCGAGCGCGACCACCAGCGCGTGGTCGCCCCCCAGCGTGGCGTTGGCCAGGATCCCGAGGACGGCGCCCACGAGCAGGCCAAGGAGGATCTTGGTGTGGAGCTTCATCGCAGCGGTGCCCGACTCGAGCCCCAACCTAGCATGGTCGGGCGCGGTGTTGCGCGAGCCGCAGGGGCGGGGCAGGCTGCTGCCCGTGCCCGAGCCCGCGCCGCCGATCGCTCGCGTGATCGAGGCCGTGCGTCGCGAGGCGGCCGACGCGGTCGTGCTGCGCCTCGACTGTGGTCATCCGCGACACGTGCGTCACCGACCTCCGCTGTCGAGCCACCCGTGGGTGCTCGACGACGAGGCATGCGCGCAGCGAGTGGGGCACCGCATCGAGTGTCTGCGCTGCGGACAGCGTCAGCTGCCCGAGCACGCGGAGCCGTATCGGCGCACGGCCGAGTTCGACGAGCACACGGTCCCGGCGGGACTACGGCGCGCGCATACGACCAAGCGCGGGGTGTGGGGCAGGCTCGTGGTCGAGCGAGGCGAGCTGCCGCTTTGCTTCGATCCGCCGCTGGCGATCGAGGTGGTGGCTCGACCCGGTGAGCCCGTGATCATTCCCCCCGAGCTGCCGCACAGCGTACGGCCGCGCGGCCCCGTGCGCTTCGCCGTGGAATTCCTGCGGGTGCGTTCCGATGACGGTTGACCTCCCTATATACTCGGTCGCATGTCCTCGGAACGCTGGCTCAATCTCGAGCTGCGCGACAGCACGGGCGCGCCGATGTCGTCGCGTGGATATGCGCTCGCCTTGCCCGATGGGACCCGCCGAGAGGGCACGCTCGACGCGGATGGGCGCCTGCACGCGTCGGTGCCCGCGGGGACCGAGCGCCTGCTGCTCTACGTGGCCGAGCGCTGCCTCGAGCTGCACGTGGAGGGGCTGCCCGCAGCCGACACGGTGGAGGGCGTTCAGGAGCGGCTCAATCACCTGAACTACTTCGTGGGCAAGGTCGACGGGGAGCTCGGACGCTTCACCCGCACCGCGGTCGAGCGCTTCCAGCGGGACCATGGCCTGTCGGTGACCGGTGAGGTCGACGACGCCACGGCCAAGCGGCTGCAGCGGGAGCACGGCGCATGAGCACCGAGCACGCCGACGAGGTGGTGACCTTCAAGGTCCAGCTTTCGCCCACGCGCGACGGGCCGTGCAATCGCATCGTGGTCTACGACTGGTTCTCTCGCGGCGAGAAGCTCGCTCCGCCCCGGGGCGGCAATTCGGTGGAGGTGCTGGTGGACGGCGAGGCGGGGTGGGGGCGCGTGGCCGACGACCTCGAGCGCGCCGAGCACGAGATCCAGATCGCCACCTGGATGTGCCGGCCCGACATCGAGCTGCGTCGACCGCTGGAGCTGGCGGTGGCCGAGCCCGGCGAGCGCGGTCGCTTTCGCCTGGGCGAGATCCTCGAGCGCCGCGCCGAGGCGGGGGCCAAGGTTCGCCTGCTGATCTGGGGCCTGGTGTACACGCCGATCATCGACCGCTGGATGCGGCGCTGGTACTGGCGTGGGCGCGACAGCATCGACGTGCTCGAGCAGGACCACCCCAGCATCATCGGCTCGCACCACCAAAAGACCATGACCATCGACGGTCGGGTCGGCTACTGCGGCGGCATGAACCTCAAGGAGAACGACTGGGACACCTGCGCGCACGTGCCCCACGATGCGCGTCGTTGCCCGCACACGGCGGGGTCCCACGAGCGGCGGCCGATCGCGGCGCGCATGCGGACGGCTCCGTTCGCGCCGCGGCACGACCTGATCGTGCGGATCGAGGGGCCTGCGGTCGCCGACCTGGTGATGAACTTCTCGGACCGCTGGCGGCAGTCGGTGAAGGCACGCCGCGCGTCGATGTTCGGGCGCTTGATGGACTCGATCCGTCGCTTGCTGGGCAACGACGACTACCCCGAGGTTCGGCCGCTGCCGATGCTGCCGCCCGTGGCAGGCGGGCACTGGGCCCAGATCGTGCGCACGACCCCCGGAGGCGAGGACGGGATCCTCGGGGCCTACGTGCGGGCGATCCGCAACGCGCGGCGCTACATCTACATCGAGAACCAGTACTTCCGCAGCCCGTGCATCGGCAAGGAGCTGCGCGACGTGCTGAGCAAGAACCCGCGCTTGCGCCTGGCGGTGGTGGTGCGACCGGTCAACGGCGGCAAGGCGAGCCTGTGGGACCCGAGCGGCTACTGGACGGCCCACACGCTGAAGCTGATCCGCGAGGCGCGGCCCGACTTCGAGCTGACCGTGATCCATGCCTGGGGGCGCGATGCCGACGATCGGCTGGTGTGGCAGGAGGTCGACGTGCACGCCAAGGTCATGGTGGTCGACGACGTGTGGCTCACCGTGGGCAGCGCGAACATCAACGATCGCGGGTTCAAGACCGAGGGCGAGATCAACGCGGTGGTGCTCGACCGGGGCCTGGCCCAGGACCTGCGCAAGCGGCTGATGAGCGAGCACCTCGAGCTCCCGCTCGACGATCCGAGGCTCGACGACGTGGACGAGACCTTCGATCTATGGGAGGAGCACGGTCGCGAGAATCCCCGGCGCATGGCGCTGGGGGAGGAGCCGTGCAGCCGGGTGCATCACTTCGTGCAAGAGGGGCTGGCGCGGCCGCCGTTCGGGGTGGGCAGCGGGGTGTTCTAGGCTCCGAGGCGGGCTCAGGCGCGGGCCACGAGCCACAGGAACTGGCCATCGGCGCGCTCCTTGGCGGTCTCGATGGTCAGGCCGCAGCGCTCCACCAGCCACCACAGGTCATCGCGGCTGTACTTGCAGTGCTCCATGAAGTGGTCGAGGCGATCGGCTCGGAGCTCGGGCGACGCCGTCGGGTCGAAGGGATCTTCGTTCCAGGCCTCGAGGTACTGCGTCAGGGGGACGCGGACCCAGTCCATGACGAGCAGGCGTCCGGTCGATCGCAGCAGGCGCTTGGCCTCGCGCAGCATCCCGATCGGCTCGCGCAGCTCGTGGATGACCACTGCGCACAGGATCGCATCGACCGAGGCATCGGGGAGGGGGAGCGACAGCGTGTGCAGGTCGGTCTCGTGGAGGGTTGCCTTGGTCTCGGTGGCGAGCTCGCGGGCGGTGGTCAGCATGTAGGGCTGGAGCTCGACTCCATGCAGGACCGCGGTGGGGTAGCGCTCGCGCCAGGCGCGGAGCATCAGCCCGGGGCCGCAGCCCAGGTCGAGCAGCGTGGGGTCCTCGCCGAGGATCGGCGCGATGTTCTCGGCCCAGTAGGCCCAGAATTCGTCACCGAAGCGTCCATCGAAGCTCCTGACCATCAGGTCGTGGAAGTGCTCGCCACCGTGGTGGGCGTGGAGACGCTGCTGCGCGTGGTCGGTCATCGGGCGATCTTCTTCTTGGCGGTGGTGGTCTTCTTGGCCCCGCAGCATAGCGCGGACGGCCGCGAGGAGGGCCGGCTACGTCTCGCGTTCCTGCGGCAGTGCGGTGCCCACCACCGCATCCACGTGCACGACTGCATCGCTGATGCCCCCTCGCTGTAGCAGTTGCTGCTCCACCGCCTCGCCGAGGTCGTGGGCCTGGCCCACCGTGAGGTTGGGGTCCACGCGGATCTCCACCCACACCTGGTGCTCGTCGCCGAACGAGCGCGCCCGCAGCCCAGCCACGCCGCGCACCCCGGGCATGAGGGCGATGGCGGCAACGAGCTCCTCGCGCCACTCCCTGGGCGGGGCGACGCCCATCAGGAGATCGACGTTCTCGCGGGCGAGGTTCAGGCCCGAGATCCCGATCCACACCGCCACCGGGATCGCCAGCCAGGCGTCGAGCGAGGGCAGCCCACCGTACTGCGCCCCGAGCAGGCCGAGCAGCGAGGCGAGCCCGACCACCACGTCACTGGCTGCATCGACCCGAAACGCGCGCAGGGTGGCGTTGCGTTGGAGCAGCGTTCCACGAGATGCCAGGGCCACGAACACCGCCTTGATTCCCACCTTGCTGGCGATCGCGACCATGGCCGGCCATCCCAGCGTCGGCGTGGCGGTGGAGGCGAGCGCATCGATCGCCTCCAGCATCACCTCGAGCGCGAGTGCCCCGACCAGCATCGCGACCACCAGCGCCGCGATCGGCTGTGCGCCGTGGTGTCCGTAGGGGTGCTCCTCGTCGGGAGGCTTGCGGCTGATGTGCAGCGCCCACAGCAGGCCCAGGCCGGTCAGCGCGTCCGAGGTGCTGTCGGCCGCCTGGGCCAGCGCCAGCGTGCTGCCCGTGAGCAGGTAGGCGGCGCCCAGCGCCACGAGGAGCAGCACGCTGACGAGGCTCGAGGCCAGCAGGAGTCGGGACGCCACGGCGCCCGCATGGTAGCCGCCCGCGGTCGGGGTCCTCCGGCAATTCCTTCGTGGTCGGCCCGGCGCTGGCGTGGCCGGCCCGATCCGCGCACCATGGAGTCATGAGGCAGCTCGTGGGCAGGACCGTGATCTCCTTGGTTCAAGGCGACATCACCCAGCAGGAGGTGGATGCGATCGTCAACGCCGCCAACAACTCCTTGCTCGGCGGCGGCGGGGTCGACGGCGCAATCCACGACGCCGGGGGCTCCGCGATCCTCGAGGAGTGCATCGCCATCCGGGCGCGGCAAGGGGGCTGTCCCACGGGGCAGGCGGTGATCACCACCGGGGGCCGACTCCCCGCAGGCCGGGTGATCCATGCCGTGGGTCCCGTCTGGCACGGCGGGGGGCGGGGCGAGCCGGCGTTGCTGCGCAGCGCGTATCTCCGCAGCCTCGAGCTGGCGGCGCGCGAGGGCCTGCGGACGGTGGCGTTTCCCTCGATCAGCACCGGAGCCTACCAGTACCCGCTGATGGAGGCGGCCGCGATCGCGATCGGGGCGATCGTGGAGCACGTCACGGCGAATCCCGAGGCGCACGACGAGGTGCGGATGGTGCTGTTCACGGCGATCGACCTGCGCGCGTACGGTGACGTGCTGCAGCAGCGGGGATGAGTGCTCAGCTCATCCAGGTCGCGTCCTTCTGCAGCGACCACTTGCTGGTCACCTTGCGCTGTCGCGTCCAGAACAGGAAGCCGTCCCACCCGGTGATGTTGCCGTGGCCGAACAGCGAGTCGTTCCACCCGCCGAAGCCGAACGGCTCGCGCGGCACGGGCACGCCGATGTTGACCCCGCACATGCCGGCCTCGACCTCGTTCATCACCCGGCGCGCCACCTCGCCCGAGGTGGTGTAGACCGAGCTGGCGTTGCCGTAGGGACTGCGGTTCTCGAGCGCGATCGCCTGCTCGACCGTGTCGACCCGTACGATCGAGAGCACCGGTCCGAAGATCTCGTCGTGCGCCGCCGGCATCTTCTCGGTCACGTGATCGAGCAGGGTGGGACCCACCCAGTGTCCGCCCTCGGCGCCCAAGGGCTTGGCTCGGCGCCCGTCCACCAGCACCTTGGCACCGAGCTGCTCGGCCTGATCGATGTAGGCCGTGATCCGCTCCACGGAGGCAGAGGTGGTGATCGGCCCCATGTCGTCGCCGAGCTTCATCGCCGCGGTGCGCTTGGCGATCGCGTCGATGATGTGCTGCACGTCGCCCACCGCCACCATCACCGACGCCGCCATGCAGCGCTGGCCGGCGCAGCCGGTGTAGGAGGCCACCACGTTGTCGGCGGTGAGCTCGGGGTCGGCGTCGGGGACGACGATGAGGTGGTTCTTGGCCCCGCCCAGGCACAGCGCGCGCTTGCCCGAGGCGGCCGCCCGCCCGTAGACCAGCTTGGCCACGCGGGTCGAGCCCACGAACGCCACCGCCTCGATTCCCGGGTGGTCGCACAGGGCCTCGACCGTCTCGCGCCCGCCCTGCACCAGGCTCAGCACGCCCTTGGGCAGCCCGGCCTCCTCGAAGATCCGCACCAGCTCGAGCGAGGACAGCGGCACCTGCTCGCTGGGCTTGAGCAGGAACGCATTCCCGCCCACCAGCGCCTGCGGCAGCATCCAAAGCGGCACCATGAACGGGAAGTTGAACGGCACGATGCCGGCCACGACCCCCAGCGGTGCGTGCACCACCTCGCAGCGCACGCCCCGGCTGACCTCGAGCTGGGTGCCGGCGGCGAGGTTGGGCAGCGAGCAGCCGAATTCGACGCACTCGATGCCCTTGTCGATCTCGGCCTTGGCCTCGGAGAAGATCTTGCCGTTCTCGTGGCTCACCAGCCACGACAGCTCGTCGATGTCGCGCAGCATGAACTCGCGAGCGCGATACATCACGTGGGCTCGCTCGCGCAGCGGCCACTCCTTCCAGTCGGTGGCCGCGGCCGTGGCCGCCTTCACCGCTGCATCCACGTCGGCTGCGGTCGACATGCGGACGTTGGCCATGGGCTGGCCGTGGCGCGGGTTGATGATGGGCAGCACCTCGTCGCCGCTGGCGTCGACCCACTGGCCGCCGATGTAGTTGCGCGCGTCGATGAAGGGGGTGAGCGCGTAGGAGCGTGCTTCGAACTTGGGGATCATGACGATGCGTCTCGTCCGTCGGTAGGCCCGTCGGTCTCTGGCTCGAGGGTGGTCGTTGGAGCCGCGGGGCCCGACTGCGGGTGCATCACCCGCATCAGGCCCAGGTAGAGCCCGCCGGCCACCAGGAAGCCGACGAACCAGGCGTAGGTGTAGATGTCATCCCAGATCGGCGCCAGCGTCCCGTCGGCGATCGCCCCCGCCTGATGCAGGAAGCCGGGCACGTTGGGCAGCACGCCCGCCAGGAACGCGAGGATGGCCGCCCAGTTGTAGCCGTTCGAGTAGCCGTAGGCGCCGCGCTGGCGATAGAGCCCGTTGACGTCGAGCTCGGTCTTGCGCAGCACGAAGTAGTCGATGATGAGGATGCCCCCGATGGGACCGAGCAGCGCCGAGTAGCCCACCAGCCACGTGAAGATGTAGCCGTCGGTGGACTCGATGAGCTTCCACGGGAAGATCGCCAGGCCGATCCCCGCGGTGATGTAGCCGCCGAGGCGAAAGCCCACCTTCTGGGGGGCGGCGTTGATCATGGCGTTGGCCGGCGAGACCACGTTGGCCGCAATGTTGGTGCTCAGGGTGGCGATGGCCAGCGCAAACAGCGAGAGCACCACCGTGAACCCACCGCCGATCTTGCCGGCCAGCACGGTGGGATCCCAGATGGGCTCGCCGGGGGCGCCGGTGGCCGGGTCGGCGAAGATCACGGTGGTGGCCGAGGTCACCGCCACGCTGATGAATGCGAACAGGGTCATCGTGGTGGGCAGGCCCAGGGCCTGGCCCAGCACCTGGTCGCGCTGGCTACGGGCGTAGCGGGTGAAGTCCGGGATGTTGAGCGACAGCGTGGCCCAAAACCCGACCATGGCGGTGAGCGACGGCACGAACACCGAGAAGAACTGCCCCTCCTTGGCGCCGCCGGGGCCGAACTGGCCCTCGTTGGCGAGCATCACGTCGAAGCTCCCCGCCTTGGACCACGCCCATAGCAGCAGCACCAGCCCGATCGCAATGAGGAACGGGGCGGCCGCGGTCTCGAGCAGGCGGATCGACTCGACGCCGCGGTAGATGATCGCGATCTGCAGGCCCCAGAACAGCAGGAAGCACGAGAGCTCGCCCCCGTTGATCCCCAGCCCCGCGATGTCGGGCCCCACCAGCGCGTCGCCGAGGAGCGCGTTGAGCAGCTGGTAGATCGCAAAGCCACCGAACCAGGTCTGGATCCCGAACCACCCGCAGGCCACCAGCGCGCGCAAGAGCGAGGGCACGTGCGCGCCCTTGATCCCGAAGCTCGCCCGCGCCAGCACCGGAAACGGCACCCCGTACTTGGTGCCGGCGTGGCCGTTGAGCACCATCGGCAGCAGCACCACCAGGTTGCCGAGCATGATGGTCATCACCGCCTGCCACCAGCTCATGCCCTCCTTGATGAGCGACGAGGCCAGCGTATAGGTGGGCACGCACACCACCATGCCGATCCACAGCGAGGCCATGTTGAGCACCGACCAGTGGCGCTCGGCGTCGGTGGTGGGGCGAATGTCGTCGTTGTAGAGCCCGGGATCGGGGTCGTCGACCTGCAGGGACGGCATGGCGCGGCTCGCTCGGGATCGGGCTCGCTCAGCCCTTGGGCAGCACGCGCTCCACGGGGGTGGGCTCGGCCAGGCGATTGCGGGTCTTCTGCGAGTCCCAGTAGGGCGCCCAGCACGGGCGGTCGACGTACTTGCCGCGCCCACGCTCGGTCGACAGCTGGTCGCCGTCCCACACCACCATGCCGCGGCTGAGGGTCACGGCCGCGTTGCCGGTGACCTCCATGCCCTCGTAGATGTTGAAGTCGATGTTCTGGTGGTGGGTCTTGGCCGAGATCGTGCGGGTCTTGTTCGGGTCCCACACGACGAGGTCGGCGTCGGCCCCCGGCATGATCGCGCCCTTGCGAGGGAACACGTTGAAGATCTTGGCCGTGTTGGTGGAGGTCACCGCCACGAACTCGGCCGGGGTCAGCCGACCGGTGCGTACGCCGTGGTGCCACAGCACCGAGAGCCGGTCCTCCACGCCACCGGTGCCGTTGGGGATCTTGCGGAAGTCTCCGAGCCCCATGCGCTTTTGCGGGGCGCAGAAGCAGCAGTGATCGGTGGCGGTGGTCTGCAGCATGCCCGCCTGCAGGCCCTTCCACAGCGCGGCCTGGTGCTCCTTGGGCCGGAACGGCGGGCTCATGACGTAGGCGGCCGCGGCGTCCCAGTCGGGATTGCGGTAGACCGAGTCGTCGATCACCAGGTGCTGCGCGAGCACCTCGGCGAACACCCGCTGGCCCTCGAGCCTCGCGCGGCTGACCGCCTCGAGTGCATCGATGCACGAGGTGTGGACCAGGTAGACCGGCACCCCGAGCACCTCGGCGATGCGGATCGCCCGGTTGGCCGCCTCGCCCTCGACCTCGGGCGGACGCGACAGCGGGTGCCCCTCGGGGCCGGTCAGCCCCTTGTCGAAGATCGCCTTTTGCAGCACGTAGACCAGCTCGCCGTTCTCGGCGTGCAGCGTGCACAGGGCGCCCAGCTCGCGCGCGGTGGTGAAGCTGTTCACCAGCGTCTCGTCGTCGCACATGATGGCGCCCTTGTAGGCCATGAAGTGCTTGAAGCTGTTGACGCCGTGATCGCGGCACAGGGTCCGCATCTCCTCGCGCACCGAGTCGGCCCACCAGGTCACTGCCACGTGCAGCGAGTAGTCGCAGGCCGCCTTCTCGGCCCAGCCCCGCCACTTGCGGTACGCCCCCAGGAGCGACTCGCCCGGGTCGGGGATCGCGAAGTCGATGATCATGGTGGTGCCGCCGGCGGCGGCGGCCGAGGTGCCGGTGAAGAAGTCCTCGGAGGCCACCGTGCCCATGAACGGCAGCTCCATGTGCGTGTGCGGGTCGATCCCTCCGGGCATCACGTAGGCGCCGCCGGCGTCGATGGTGCGAGCACCGGTGGGCGCCTGCAGATCGGGCCCCACTGCGGTGATGCTCTCGCCCACGCACAGGACGTCGGCACGGAACTCTCCCTCGGCGGTGACGACGGTGCCGCCACGGATCAACGTGGACATGACGGACATGGTGCTCTCCCTTCGAGTGGGCTGGCCGGTCGATCGCTGGACCAGCCTTCGAAGCGTGGATAACCCAGAAGCGGACCGTTGCAAAGCGCGGAAATCACACTCTAAAGTGGGCTGGGTTCATGAGGCGGCCCGCGGCCATGGCTCTCTCGGACGCCGATTCGTCGCATTTCCTGCGGAGCATCATCGACAGCGTCGCCGATCCCATCTTCGTCAAGGATCGGGATCATCGGTGGGTCGAGTTCAATCGGGCGTTCTGCGAGCTCATGGGGCATCCCCGCGAGCGCTTGATCGGCAAGAGCGACTACGAGTTCTTCTCCAAGCAAGAGGCCGACGTGTTCTGGACGATGGACGACGCCGTGTTTCGCACGGGCAAGGAGAACCTCAACGAGGAGACCCTGACCGACGCTCGCGGGGTCACTCGTACGATCTCCACCAAGAAGTCGGTGTTCGTCGACCCCGAGCGCGGTCCGGTCCTGGTGGGGGTCATCCGCGACATCACCGAGCTGCGGGAAGCGGAGCGTCGGAACCTCGAGATGAGCCAGCACCTCGCCGCGGCGGCCAAGTTCGCGTCTCTGGGAGAGATGGCCGCGGGCATCGCCCACGAGATCAACACCCCGCTGGCCATCATGCAGGGGCTGGCCGACGAGCTGCTCGACATCGCCGAGGATGGCGAGCTCGGCCTGGCGGAGGTGGTGCGGATCAACGAGGAGATGAGCCGCACGGTCATGCGCGTCTCCAAGATCATCACCGGCCTGCGGGCGTTTGCCCGCGACGGCCGCAAGGAGGAACCCGCCGTCGTGGGGATCGAGGAGATCGTGACCGAGACCCTCGAGCTGTGCGGGATGCACCTGCGAAGCCGTGGCATCGACCTGCACGTGACCGGACGTCTCGGCGGGGTGTGGGTGCGGTGCCGCGCCGTGCAGATCGTGCAGATTCTGCTCAACCTGCTCAACAACGCCCGGGATGCGGTCGCGTCCTGCCCCTCGCCCCGCATCGGGATCGACGTCCTCGCCGCCGAGGAGCGCGTGGAGCTGCGGGTGCTGGACTCGGGGCCTGGCGTTCCACCCGAGCTGCGGGAGCGGATCATGGAGCCGTTCTTCACCACCAAGCCGGTGGGGAGCGGCACCGGGATCGGGCTGAGCATCGCCCGCAGCCTGGCCGCCGACAACGGAGGCGAGCTGAGGCTCGACGAGGATCGTGCCGAGACGTGCTTCGTGCTCGTGCTGCCCCGTGTCGCGGCTCCGTCGCCGGACTCGGAGGCATCTCTATGAGCCTGAAGGTCCTCATCGTGGAGGACGAGGCCGTGCTCGTCCGGGTGATTCGCCGGGCCCTCGTCCGTGGGTTCGACGTGGACGTCGACGAGGCCGCCGATGGCCTCAGCGGCCTCGAGCACGCGTCATTGCAGTCCTACGCGCTCATCGTCTCGGACATCCGCATGCCACACATGGACGGCCTCTCGATGATCCGTCGCATTCGCGACGGGGATGGTCCCAACCGCGACACTCCGATCGTGATCCTCACCGGGCACCACGACGAGGGCAGGGCAGCCGCGCGCGAGCTCGGCGCGCGGTTCATGCCCAAGCCATTCAGTCGCCAGCGGCTGCTCGCGCTCGTCGGCGAGCTGCTGTAGGGAGACCAGCCGGCCGGCGGCCTACTCGACGATCTCGTCGTACGCGTCGGGTCGACGGTCGCGATAGAACTGCCAGGTGCTGCGGACCTCGTCGATCATCGAGAGATCGAGGTCGGCCACGACCACCTCGTCCTGGTCCTTGCTGGCCTCGGCGATGATCTGACCGCGCGGGTTGACGAAGTAGCTGGTGCCGTAGAACTCGCCGATGTTCCACGGTGCCTCGGTGCCCACGCGGTTGATCGCCCCCACGTAGTAGCCGTTGGCCACCGCGTGGGCGGGCTGCTCGATCTTCCACAGGTACTGCGAGAGCCCCGCCACGGTGGCCGAGGGGTTGAACACGATCTCGGCGCCGTTCAGCCCCAGGCACCGTGCGCCCTCGGGGAAGTGGCGGTCGTAGCAGATGTACACGCCGATGGTGGCGTAGCGGGTCTTGAACACCGGGTAGCCGCCGTCGCCGGGCTTGAAGAAGAACTTCTCCCAAAAGCCCGCCACCTGCGGGATGTGCTGCTTGCGGTACTTGCCGAGGTAGCTGCCGTCGGCGTCGAGCACGGCCGCGGTATTGTAGTAGACCCCGCGCATGGCCTTTTCGTAGATGGGGACCACGATCACCATCGAGTGCTTCTTGGCGTACTCGGCCAGCCGCTCGACGGTCGGCCCGGGGACCTCCTCGGCCGAGGCGTACCAGCGTGGATCCTGGCTGGGACAGAAGTAGGGGCCGTTGAAGATCTCCTGCAAGCAGAGGATCTGGACGCCCTTGCCGGCTGCCTGCTCGATCAGCGGGACGTGCTTTTGGAACATCGCCTCCTTGATCTCTTCGACGGGCCGCGACTCGTCGTTGAGCGGGTTGGCGCACTGAATCAGCCCGCAGCGAACGATCTCACTCATTGGCTCATGACCTCGATGGCAGGGGTGGGGGCGCGAGGATACCAGAACTCGGTGGATGGGGCCGTACAACGGCCTCCGGCCCGCGGGTGGGTCGCCATCATGGTCGAAACGGCCGTTCTCACCGCAGCGGGTCGTGGCCGACCGAGAAGCCGCTTGTGGCGGTCGACTGCCCCCGCATACCCTTGGCAGACCCCTCGGACGGACGCGGCCCCTGCGGGGCCGTGCGCTGGCCGTTCGATCGCTTGCCTGCTCCGCTTCCCCCTGCTGACCCCGCTCATCCCAAGAAGGCCGGAAGGTGCCGATGACCAAGATCGCCAAGGAGCGCGCCGAGAACGTCTTCACCGACTTCAAGGCCGCCTACACGCCCCAGCAGGCCCTCGTCGAGGCCAACCGCTGCCTGTTCTGCGCGGACGCGCCGTGCATCCAGGCGTGCCCCACCGGCATCGAGATTCCGCAGTTCATCCGCAAGATCGCCACGGGCAACGTCAAGGGCTCGGCGCGCACGATCTTCGACAGCAACATCCTGGGCATGAGCTGTGCCCGCGTGTGCCCGGTGGAGGTGCTGTGCGTGGGCAAGTGCGTCTACAACGAGATGGGGGTGCCGCCGATCCAGATCGGCAAGCTCCAGCGCTACTCCACCGACCACGCCTTCGCCGAGGGCTGGCGCTTCTTCGAGGCGGCCCCCGACAGCGGCAAGAGCGTGGGCCTGGTCGGGGCCGGGCCGGCCTCGCTGGCGGCGGCCCACGAGCTGCGGCGCCACGGGCATGCGTGCACGATCTACGACAAGCGCGACGTGACGGGCGGCCTGAACACCACCGGGGTGGCGCCCTACAAGATGAAGGCCGACCGCTCCGAGGACGAGGTGGAGTGGGTGCTGGGGATCGGCGGCATCGAGGTACGCACCGGGGTCGAGGTCGGGCGCGACGTGACGTGGGGCGAGCTCCTGCAAGCTCACGATGCGCTGTTCGTCGGGGTGGGCCTGGGTCCCGATACCCGGCTCGACGTGCCCGGTGCCGACCTGTCCGGGATCCACGGGGCGGTGGAGGCGATCGAGCGCGTCAAGCTCGGCACCGTCGACCTCTCGGGGGTGGAGCACGCGGTGGTGGTGGGCGGCGGCAACACGGCCATCGATGCCGTCCGCGAGCTGCGGGGGCTGGGCGTCGCCGACGTCACCATGCTCTACCGCGGCACCGAGCCCGGGATGAGCGGCTATGCCCACGAGTGGAGCGCGGCCAAGGACGAGGGGGTGCGCGCGCGGTGGCAGACCCAGCCGGTCGCCTTCGAGGGGCAGGGCCGGGTGCAGAGCATCCGCTGCGTTCGGCTCGATCAGGCCAAGCAGCCGATCGCGGGCAGCGAGCACGAGGTGCCCGCCGAGCTCGTGCTGCTGGCGATCGGTCAGAGCAAGCTCGAGGCGTTGCTCCTTGGGCTGGGCGTGACCTTCGAGCGCGGCCGGGTGGTCGTCGACGAGCACCAGGCCACCGCCCGCCCCGGCGTCTACGCCGGCGGCGACTGTGCCAACGGCGGCAAGGAGGTGGTCAACGCCGCCGCCGAGGGCAAGCGGGCCGCGCTTGCCATCCACGAGTACATCGTTCGAGTGACCTGAGCCATCGAAGAGACCCGCCATGCCCGACCTCTCGACCAATTGTGCCGGCATCCGCTCCCCCAACCCGTTCTGGCTGGCCTCGGCGCCGCCCGCAAACTCGGGCGCCCAGATCCAGCGGGCGTTCGATCACGGCTGGGGCGGTGCGGTGTGGAAGACCCTCGGGGTTCCGATCCAGAACGTCTCGAGCCGCTTCGGTGCGGTCGACGTGCGTGGGACCAAGGCGGTGGGCTTCAACAACATCGAGCTCATCACCGACCGCTCGCTCGAGGTCAACTTTCGCGAGATCTACGAGACCAAGAAGAAGTACCCCAAGCACGCGGTGGTGGTCTCGCTGATGGTGGAGACTCGGCAGGAGTGGAAGGACATCATCAAGCGCTCCATCGACGCGGGCGCCGACGGGCTCGAGCTCAACTTCGGCTGCCCCCATGGCATGTGCGAGCGCGGCATGGGCTCGGCGGTGGGGCAAGAGCCCAAGGTCAACCAGGAGATCACCTCGTGGGCGGTGGAGTACTCGAGCGTGCCCGTGCTGGTGAAGCTCACCCCCAACGTGGGCGACATCGTGCCTCACGGGCTCGCGGCCCAGCGGGGCGGGGCCCACGGGGTGGCGCTCATCAACACCATCAAGAGCATCATCGGCGTCGACATCGATCGCATGGTGCCGATGCCGAGGGTCGGCGGGCAGTCGACCAACGGGGGCTACTGTGGATCGGCGGTCAAGCCGATCGCGCTGCACATGGTGGCGCAGCTCGCTCGCAGCTCCGAGTTCGAGATCCCCATCAGCGGGATCGGCGGGGTGGCCAACTGGCGTGATGCGGTCGAGTTCATCCTGCTCGGCTCGAGCAGCGTGCAGGTGTGCACCGAGGTGATGCTTCGCGGCTATCGCATCGTCGAGGACATGATCGAGGGGCTCACCGAGTACATGAGCTCGCACGGCTTCGACACCATCGACCAGATGGTGGGCAAGGCCGTGTCCGGCTACTCGGAGTGGGGCGACCTCGACCTCAACTACGAGACGGTGGCCAAGATCGACGCGCAGGCGTGCATCGGCTGCCAGCTGTGCGTGGTGGCGTGCCACGACGGGGCGCACCAGTGCATCCATCCCAACCCCCAAGGTGGCCCGAGCGGCAGCCGGGTCCCCATCGTCGACGAGAGCGAGTGCGTGGGGTGCAACCTGTGCCAGATCGTGTGCCCGGTGCCGGGGTGCATCACGATGGAAGAGGTCGACAACGGGTTCACGCCGGGCACGTGGAACCAGCACATGGCGGGAGAAGCCGCGCTGCGGCCCAAGAAGGGGGCGCACTGATGTCGGGTGGCGCTCTGGGCTAGAGGTTGCGGAGCAGCACCTCGGTGGGCGCGTGCTTGCGGCACGTGAGCGGCGCCTGGTGACCTTCGATCGGGCCGACCACTGGCTCCTGGCCGAGAGCGTCTGCGATGTCGGCAACCAGCGAGCGTAGATACGGGAGCCTGACCGACGTGAGCAGGTGCTGCCAGTCGAGGACCGTCAGCGCCTGCGTGCCATGGCTCTCGTCGTACGTGGTGCAGGACTTGGAGGAGGAGTCGATGCACAGCCACTGGAGGTAGCCCTTGGGGTGGCGGGTGCGGTCGAGGTTGCCGGCCCAGGCCGGTCGCAGCTTGTTGCGGCGCCTTTGCTGCGCCTTGCGTGCGGCAGGCAGGGATTGCCAGCAAGTGCACGCGTGCAAGGTGGCTGCTGCATAGTCGTCGTCGTGGGTCTCGAAATCCTCGGGTTCGACGTCGCGGAGTCGAGGCGTACGATCGGGAGGACACCCCGCATTGGCGGGGCCACGGGGATCGGCGAACAACCAGCTCTCGATCATCGGGACCACGAGGTGGAGGCTGACCCGCTCCCGCAGGGCCTTGCGGGTCCGCTCCTGGGTTCGGAACTCGAGCCGCGCGAGGTGACGTCGCACCGCCTCCTGGGCCACCTGGATCACTGCGTCGGGTTGGTGGCGATTGGCGAGTTCGAGATCATCGAGCACCACGACGAGATCCGCGGGGGCACGGTTGCGGCGGCGGTCCCCGATGGCCTCGGCCGCGGCGCGCTGGACCAGATCGTCGGCGGGGTTCTCCCTGTCGAAGAACCGAGTCACGTCGTTGCTCGTGAACGACGGGATCGGAAAGCCGATGTCTCGGTTGGATGCGACTTCCCCGACGGAGGGCACGGAGTGGAACTCGTGGTCGGGAAACAGACGACTCAGCGCTTCCGGTAGCGCGTTCCACTCCATGCGACCCGTGGGGATCACGGCCACGCGCATGTCAGTCGCCCACCGCGAGCTTGGGAGCTCCAAAGTCCAGGCGATCGTAGAGGTCGCCGAGCGAGAATTGAGCGAGCCAATCCTCGTCGTGGAGCTCGACCAGGCTCACGGGTTGCGATGCCTCGCCGCCCTGGATCACGTAGAAGTTCTCCGGCTCGTTGCGAAATGCATTCATGACCACTGGCGAGTGGCTGGTGAGGATGATCGTGAGGTCGTGTTCCTCGGCTCGCTCCCGCATTGCCACCAACAGCCGACGGATTGCGTGGGGGTGGAGCTGGTTCTCCATCTCGTCGATCGCCACGAGCCCTCCGTCATGGGCTCCGGCGACGGCGGTCAGGTGCAGGAGGCCGGTGAGCAAGCCGTCTGCCATGCGTGCCGGCGGCAGTCCATCGGCGGGGTCGCTGGCCCCCGGAGGGAACACGAACGGAAGACCG
Source organism: Paraliomyxa miuraensis (assembly GCF_026337845.1). Lineage (GTDB taxonomy): Bacteria > Myxococcota_A > Polyangia > Nannocystales > Nannocystaceae > Paraliomyxa > Paraliomyxa miuraensis. The sequence continues at coordinate 157,534 of NZ_JAOVZF010000152.1, forward strand.
CGTTCGAACTCGATTGCCCCGAGTAGCTCCGGAAATGCGTCACGCCCCTTGGAGATCACCCAGTCGAAGCGGCCCTCGTAGTGGATGGCCGATGCCTTCCAGTTGGAGAGCACCGACCACAGATTGCTTCCCGCGCCATGAAGCACCGATGCATGCGCGGTGACGGCCTCGCTGCGCTTCACCTTCTCCAGCGCGGGGGCAGCGTAGACATACGTGCCCGCGATCAAGCCCACCAGAGGGCTCATCCACGGGGCATCACCGCGATCCCACAGGATCTTGGCGCAGCAGCGGGGCTCATGGCCGTGCACGTGTCGCTCGGAACCCAAGAACCATCCGTCGTCGAACATCGCGGCTCGAAGTACGAGCTGGTCTTCGTGGTAGAGCTCTTCACCGTAGGTACCCTTGAGGCCCAGCGTGGTCGTGGGGAACCGTAGGACCCATCGTATTCGGCCCACCTGGAGTTCGAACGTGACCGGTTGATCCTCGGCGACGTCGGTGCTTCGGAGATGGTCGCCGCCCACGGCCACGACTGCTGCCTCGTGCCCACGCTCGAACAGTGCGCGGAGGAACCGGAGCACGTCCAACGTGGTGGACTTTCCGGCTCCGTTGGCGCCCGCGAGCAGGCACGTTCCCTCGGGAGACCAGTCGAGGCGCCGAATCGAGCGGAAGTTCTCGGCTCTCAGGGTGAACTCGGGCACCGGGCGACGACCTCTCTCACGCGGAGTCTATCGACTTTCGCGCGGAGCGGCACGGCGGCGAGGCTCGGGGAGCACGCGGCGACGCGCTCGGCAAGCACGAGCGCCCGTGAGGTGGCTTCGTGGCCGCATCACGGGGTTTCCTGGAGCGGTGCAGGCACGCGCGTCGCAACCGGTGGGCCTCGCTCCGACAGTGGTCCGGGCGGGACGCCCGGCCGATCGGGGTCTGGATGGCACGATCGATGGCCGCGTGGACACGCGGGCGTAGACCCGCGTTGCCGACCAGGACGTCCTTGCCATCGCTGATGGATCGTCCAGCACCATGACACCGACGTCGCATCCCATGACGTCGCGTTGGAGCGGGGATCCGCCCGGGTCGAGCGGATGGTTCTCGTCGCGATTGACTCCGCCGTACCTCCGTGGAATCGTAGCCCCATGCTTGGCTTGCTGGTGTGGTTGGCATTGCTGCAAGAGGAGGAACCGCCGCCGGCGAGGTGCACGGTCGACGTCGTGGGGATGCCGGTATCGGTGATGTCGCATCATCGGCTGGTCGTGGGCGATGGTGACAAGCGCCCGCTCGTCTCGCAGCTCGAGGTCGAGGTCGGGGGGGAGGCGCTGCGGCTGCGCGTGCTGGGGCTGCGCTATCGCGGCGAGCGCTGGATCTCGCGGCAGGAGTGCGAGGCCACCGGTGCGCCGCTGGCCCTGACGGTCGAGCCGTTGCCCGCGCACGTAATGTTCCCGTGTCCCCCCAGGGGGCTCACGGTGGAGTGCCCGCTGTGTCCCGGAGAGGCGGGCGCCCGGGTGTACCTGGCCGAGGAACTGCCGCCGATCGAGATGGAGTCGTGGAGCCGCGAGGTCGACATGCTGCTGCGCGCGCCGGGCTTCCACCGGGAGCTCCAGCACGTGGTGCTGCACCCCGGGCCGAACACCGTGCACGCCGAGCTCGAGCCGCTGTGACGGGCGATTGCGCGCGAATGAGCCCTGGCGTGGCACGGCCGGCCCACGATCGACGATGATGCGGGAGGCGATGCGACGCGCGACGATGACGATGGGGCTCGTGGGGCTGGTGCTCGGCTGCGGAGCGGCACCGGGCCAGATCCTTCCCGGCGGAGGGTCGTCGACGGGCGAGCCCGTCACGAGCACCTCGGGTACGACGGTGGTGGCGGATGGGACCACCGCGGTCGGCGATGTGAGCGGTACGAGCGGCCCGAGCACGGTGGGCTCGAGCACCACCAGCGGTGGATCGAGCAGCGGGACCCAGGACGGCAGCAGCGATGGCAGCAGCAGCGGAGAGCCCATGGACGAGCCGCTGGGGCCGTTCGAGCCCCCGGTGCCGGTGGTCGAGCTCAACGTCGCGGGGTCGAACGATGACGATCCCACGCTCACCGGGGACATGCTGGAGATCTACTTCGCGTCCACCCGCAACGGCTCCCAGGACATCTTCGTGTCGACGCGGGCCAGCGTGGCCGACCCGTGGGACGCACCCGTGCCGGTGGATCCGCTCAATTCCCCCTCGACCGAGACCACCCCCGAGGTGAGCATCGATGGCCTCGTCATCTCGCTCGCGAGCAATCGCCCCGGGGCGATGGGCACGGACATCTACGCCGCCGGGCGGCTCAGTCGTGCCGATCCGTGGCCCACACCGCTGCTGCTGATGCAGGCCAATACGCCCATGGACGACTTCGGGGCCACGATCTCCCCCAACATGGACCAAGTGTTCCTGTGCTGGTTGGACCAGCCGGGCGGGATGGGGCAATCGGACATCTGGCGGGCCGACGTGTCGTTCATGCCCAACATGGTCGGGACGTTCAGCCTGGTGGCCGAGCTGTCCTCCACGAGCGCCGATTGCACGGTCTCGATGGCGCAGAACGAGCGCGAGATCATCTTCGAGTCCACCCGGCTCGTGGACGGGGCGGACACCGTGGCGGAGTGGAATCTGTGGGTCTCCACGCGGCAGGACGCGGCCGACCCCTGGGGTCCCCCGGTGGCGCTGGCCGAGCTCAATACGCCCGATTTCCTGGACAACGACCCCTGGCTGTCGCTGGACCGCCGCACGCTCTACATGGCCAGCACTCGCGGTGGCTCCGGCGACGACATCTACGTGACCACGCGGCGCTGAGCGTTCAGGCGTCGGGAGCGGGTGGCAGCGCCGGAGTCGTCGCCAGCGCGGCGAGCGACAGCGGCGAGCGCAACACCCCGCGCATGTGTCCGGCCATGCTCAGGCACATCTGGCGACGGATCCACGGGATCATGGTCAGGAGCGGCATGAAGCGATCGCGCAGCCACCCCAGCCACTCGTGATCGCTCTGGAAGAACGGCGTGACGGCGCGGGTGGCCCAGAGGTAGTAGCGCAGGTGATCGCGGCGCAGGCGGGTGTAGAGCGCGAGCGCCTCGGTGGGCGACGGGGCGGCTGCGATCGCATCGGCGAGCCCGGTCGCGTCGACCAGCGCGAGGTTGCACCCCTGGCCGAGCTGCGGGCTCATGGCGTGGGCGGCATCGCCGATGAACACGATGCGCTCGCCGTGCCAGCGCGGCATGCTGATGTGACGGTAGTGGGCGAACAGCAGCTGCTCGTGGCTGCGGATCTGCTCGAGCAGGAACGCCGCGCGGGGATCGTGGCGCTGCACCTCGTCCTTCCAGGCCTGCAGGTCACCCGTGCGAAACGCCTCGAGGCGATCGGTGCGGATGCTCCAGAACAGGCTCACGTCGGGCGGCGAGTCGAGCTGGGGGCCGCGACCGGTGGGCAGAAGGCCCATCATGAAGCTGGTGCCGCGCACGACCTGGAACAGCTCGCCCGCGTAGACGCCGTCGGCATCGTCGCCCACGTACCAAAGCGCGCCCCACTCGTAGGGGGACTCGGAGAAGCGCAGGCCCGTACCCGCGCGGAGCTGCGATCGAGCGCCGTCGGCCACCACCACCACGTCGTGGGGACCGAGGCGCTCGCCCGCGGCGGTGCGCAGGGCGACGTGATCGCGCTCGAGCAGCGGCGCGTCGATGTCCACCCCGCACCGCAGCTCGATCCCCGGCTGCGCACGCACGGTCTGCAGCAGGGTCTGGTGCAGCACGCCGCGGTGCAGGCCCAGGCCGAAGCACTCCACGCCAGCGGGGCCCCGCGCGGGCTCCCCCACCGGCAGGTAGTCGAGCGCGAACACCGGGCGGCCGCGGGCGGTCACGCAGCGCAGGCGATCGATGCGAGCGCCACGCTCGAGCACGGGCTGCAGCAGGCCGAGCCGCTCGAGCACGGCCTGTCCGGTGGGCTGCAGCACGATGCCCGCGCCCACGGGGCCCGGCTCGGGCACGCGCTCGTAGAGGGTCACGCGGTGCCCGGCACGGGCGAGGAGCAAGGCGCTCGCCGTCCCGGCCGTTCCGGCCCCCACGATGCCCACGTCGATCGGCGACTGCACGCCACAGGGCTTGTACCAGACGGATGCGGTCGACGCTCGTCGTGGTCTGGATCTAGGGCCGCTCGAACGCCAGCACGAAGCGATCGGACAGCTGGTCCTCGCCGCTGCGCCAGGGCAGGGCGTTCCAGTCGCGGGTGTCCTGGGGGTTGCGCAGGAACTCGGCCTCGCGCACCAGCCGGAAGCCCGCGGCCTGCAGCTCGCTGCGCACCAGCGACTCCTCGATGCGGTGCAGGGTCTGGCTGCCCGAGGCTCCGGCTCCATCGGCGGCGCTGTGATCGACGATCACGTAGAGTCCCCCGGGACGCAGGGCGCGGAACACCGCTGCATCGTGGGCGGCGCGGTCGACCTCCATCCACTCGAAGTCGTGATAGAACATCACGTTGATCACGGCGTCGAGGCCCTGCAGATCCTCGGGGAACGGGTCGACGAATTCGCGATCGAGTCGGATCACGTTGGCCATGACGGGCTTTTCGAGCCGCTTGGTCCAGCCCTCTTGCGCGAAGCGCTCGAGCACGAACGCGGGGTTCTGCCCGTACACGACGCCGGTGGGGCCCACCGCGCGCGCGAGCAGCTCGGTGGTGTAGCCAAAGCCCGCGCCGAGGTCGGCGACCTTCATGCCGGGGGCGATGCCGATGAACTCGAGCAGCTCGACCGGCTTGCGGCGTACGTCGGTCCGTCGGTCGTCGTCCTCGCGATCGGGAGCCTCGACGATGGCCTGCAGCTGCTCGCGCGACAGCGGGGCGGCCGGGGCATCGGCGGGGCCATCGACCCCGGAGGGCGATGCGGACTCGGAGGCCGGCGCATGGTCGGTGAGCTCGGTGGGATCGGTGGGAGGCGGGCGGCAGCCGAGCAGGAGCACGAGCGAGAGCAGGGCGGGGAGGCGCATCGCGACGGAGGGTACGCCGACCGGGGGGGCGCGTACGTCGCCCATTGAGATGCCGGCCCCGTGGCCCAGGCTGTGCGGGGAATCGAGAGGAGAACGACGATGCCGACCATCACCAACCTCGAGCTGTCCATCGACAAGGGGACGGGCGGTCAGCGCCGCAAGGTGACCGTCCGCTACCGCATCAACTTCAACTCGAGCGAGAGACTGGCGGGGACCGTGTTCCGCGAGCGTGTGTCCCTGCGGGGCGACGATGCGCTCTCGGACGACGACCTGACCACGATCTACAACAACAACGTCAAGGCTCCGGTCGATCCCACGTTCATCGAGCGCACGATCGTCCGCATGGTCTCGCGCGACCGGATCGACGAGGACTCGGACTTCGTGCTCGCCGATCGCGACGAGATCTACGCGCGGGTGCGGCTCGAGCCGTTCTCGCCCGGCTCGGTGCAGGGCGACTCCAACCTGGTCTATGGCCAGTTCGGCGGGATGGGCAGCGACTAGCGCCGTTCCTGGCGGTCATGACCCATGCAGGGCATGATGGGCACGAGGAGAGCCCGACATGCACCGATATCGACCGTTGTTCCTGCTGGTGGCCATCGCGTTCACGGTATACTCGTGCCTGGTGGTGGCCGAGCACGGCTACTTCGGCTTTCTGGAGGTGGCCAGTCGAGAGCCGTGGGCCCTGCAGATGCTGATCGACCTCTCGATTGCGCTGCTGCTGGTCAGCTCGTGGATCGCGGTCGACGCCCGACGGCGGCAGCGGGCAGCATGGCCGTGGCTGGTGGGGACCTTGCTGCTGGGGTCGATTGCGCCGCTTTGGTACCTGGCGCTGCGACGACCGCAGTGACTCCGAGCCCGCGTGCGTGCCGGGCCGTTGATCAGCGGTGCGGTCCGCCGTCCTTGCCCTGCTTGCGGAGCGCACGAGCGATGTCCTCGGGCGTGAGCGCCTCCATCGCCAGCGTCATCGCATCGTCGTCCTCGGCCGTCGCGGCCTGGGCGAGGCCGCGGGCGAGATCGGCGGCGGTCAACGCTTGCAGGTTGGCCATCGTGGGCGCGTCCTCGTCGTGGGGCGCGGGGACGACCGGGCGCGGTGGTGGAGGGGCCGCGCGTGCGGGAGGGGGAGGCGGAGGGGTCGACGTGCGCACACGAGGGGGAGGCGGTGGCGTCGAGGGGCGCCCCGGCGGAGGGGCCGAGGGCGTCGACCCGCGCACGGGAGCCGGAGGCGAGGCTGCCCCGGACCGAGCGAGGCTCCGTGCGACGTCCTCGGCCGTGAGCGCCTTCATGGTGAGCATGGTCGACTGATCGTCGTCGTCCTCCCACGGGCTCTGGCCTGCGGGTGCGGGTGCGGGTGGAGGCTCCGGCTCGGCCTCGTCACCGTCGTCGTCATAGGCCAGCTGGGCCAGCTCGTGCAGCGGCACGTCGTTGGCGAGCGCCTCGATGAGCGCCGACGCATCGAGCGACATCGAGATCTCCACGTCGTCGGGGCTGGGCAGCGGGGTCTGGGGCGGCGGAGGCGGGGGCGTCACGACGGGAGGCGGCGGCTCGGGAACCTCGATGCCGCGTGCGGCCAGCTTCTGTCGCTCGTGACGCATCAGCTCGTCGAGATCGAGGCTCAGCGTGCCCTCGACCTCGACCCGCCCACCGCTGGGGTTCGGGGCCGGGCTCGGGGCCGGGCCCTTGAGGCTCTGCTCGGGGACGAGGTCGGAGATGTCGAGCACCACCGTGCCCTCGGGAGGCATGTCCTGGGGTGGTGGCGCTGGAGAACGGGCCGAGGCGGGCTTGGGGACCTCCATGCGCTTGAGCGCGCGCATGAAGCCCAGGTCGTTGGGGCGCCACCTTCGGGCGTTCTCGAGCACGGCGTCGGCCTTGCTGCCGCGACCGAGCACGGCCAGCTCGTCCACCAGGCGCTCGAGCACCGACAGCGCCTTCTCGGTGTGGCCGATGAAGGCGAACGCCTGGGCCAGGACCTCGTAGCCCACGATGTCGCCCGGGCTCACCCGGGTGAGCTGGCTCAGCATGCGCACCGCATCGTGGGGGCGGCGCAGCTCGATGTAGGCGCGTGGCAGCTCGCGCAGGGTATCGAGGTGCTCGGGGTCGAGGGTGAGCAGAAGCTCGGCCACCCGCGCGTAGTCGGAGAAGCGCTGGCTCTGCATCAGCAGGTCGCCGGCGTCGGCCATGGCCTCCACCGCCTCGCGCACCATGCCGCGGCTCTTGTAGATCCGCGCCAGTTGCAGGCGAACCTCGGGGCTGGTGGCATCGAGCTCGGCGCCGAGTCGGAGGATCTGCAGGCCTTCGGTTTGCCGCCCCGCGCGAAGGTGGGCCTCGGCCGCGCGGGCACACACGGTGCGGGCGTTGCTGCCGATGCGGCGCACGGTGGGGCCCACCGCGGTGTAGACGAACGCGTGCGGAGCGATCTGGATGATGCGCTCGCACACGCCCAGGCACTCCGGCTGCCGCCCCATCAGCGCATGTGCCTGGGCGACCTGCAGGTAGTGCACGGTGGCCTGGTCGGGCTGCTGCATCAACGACAGGCAGTCGGCCAGCTGCCAGCGGGCCATGACGTTGGTGGGGTCCTGCTGGAGCGAGGCTTCGAATAGCGGCGCCGCCATGTCGGGTCGACCCGCTGCCTGCCACTGAGCGGCCTGAGCCGCGAGCTGCTGCGCCGGCGTCACGGACGCGAGCATACCACTCGAGGGGTGGCCAAGGGGGGCTACGGGGCGGATCTCAGGGATCGCGTCGCCGCATCACCGCCACGCCGATTCCAAACAGCACCACCGCGAGCGCGAGCAGGATCGACAGCGACGGGAGCATCTGCGTCAGCGACAAGTCCCGCCACACCGCGCCCTCGATCGCGAGGATGGCCCAGCGAAAGGGGCTCGCGTGGCTTGCCGCCAGCAGCCACGGGGGCATCGCGATCAGAGGAATCATGCCCCCGCCGATCATGGCCAGCGGCATCATCACCACCCACGACCCGCCCGACACGGCTGCTTCGGTCCGACCGATCACCGACATCACGAGCATGATGCCAGTGAAGCAGGCCGAGGCGCACACGAGGGCCAGCAGCAGCAGCAGGGGGTCGCCCACCCGTACGCCCAGCGCCAGCACGCCGAAGGTCAGCAGCAAGGCGCTGGTGCCCATGCCCGCGAGCATGCAGGCCAGGCCCTTGCTGGCGAGCACGTGCGCGCGCGCGATCGGGGCCACGCGCAGGCGCAGCAGGGTACCGGCGCGGCGCTCGTGAACCATCGAGGTGGCAAACGCGGTGGCGCAGCCCATCAGTCCCCACACGATCGAGGACGGGAACGTGATGTCGAAGGCCGAGCGCGGCTGGCCCGAGTCGTCGCGAGTCACGTCGACCGCCTCGAGCAGGCCCTCGAGCGAGAACCCGCTGCGGCTGGCCTCTGCGTCGGTCGAGGTCCGATCGCCGGCGAGGGGTCCGTCGGCGGCGTTGAGGCCGTCGAGCGCGTCCATCAACGTCAGCAGGCGCTCGCGTTGCTTCGACTCGAGCTCGGTGGCGTCGTCCAGGTCCTTCCGGACTTGCTGGGTCTGCGCGAGCATGCGGGAGGGATCGGCGAATTGCTCGGTCATCCCGGAGAACAGCGCCTGGGTCACCAGCCCCTGCAAGAGCCCCCGCTCGGCGGTGCGCGCCGGATCGACGCCCAGCGCGAGCGTGGCGGAGGCCTTGGGGTCGCGGCCGAACATGGCGAAGCCGCCGTCGGTGAAGCCGGGGCGGATGTGCACGAACGCGATCCGCTTGCCGCGGCGGACCAGCTCGAGGGCGTCGTCGAGCGCGTCGACGGTGTCGATCTCGAGGCCCTCGGAGGACCTCAGGCGCTCGACCAACCGGGCGCCCTCGCCTCCGGACTCGTCGACGACGACCACCGGCATCGCGGCGCGCTCGCCCGAGTCGCCGCCGAACAGCGAGCCGAAGAACAGCGCGAGCAGCAAGGGGAAGGCCAGCACCCAGAACAGCGACATGCGGTCCCGTACGAGCAGGCGCAGGTCCTTGAGGGCCATGATGAGGACCACGCGCATCAGTCTCGCAAGCTCCTTCCGGTGAGGCTCAGGAACACCCGCTCGAGGTCGGGTCGGTCGACCCGCAGCCGGCAGATCGACAGGTTGGCTCGGCGGAGGGTCTCGCCGAGGGTCTCGATGGCGGTGAGCGGCTCGGTGGTCTCCACCCGCAGGGTCGTGCCTTCGAGCGTACCGGGCAGGTCATCGGTCGAGGCGGGAGCCTGCGCCAGCTCGACCTCCACCACCGCCTGGCCACCGTGCGCATCGATGAGGGCGTCGACCGTGTCGATCGCGAGGACCCGACCGTGGTCCATGATGGCCACGCGGTCGCACAGGCGCTCGGCTTCTTCCATGTAGTGCGTGGTGTAGAGCAGCGTGCAGCCGTCGGCGCGCAGGGCCTCGATGCTCTCGAAGATGTGGTTGCGCGACTGCGGGTCCACGCCCACCGTGGGCTCGTCGCAGAGCAGCAGCTTGGGCTCGTGCACCGCGGCGCAGGCCAGGTTCAAGCGTCGCTTCATGCCGCCCGAGAACGCCTCGGCGCGATCGGTGCGGCGCGCCTCGAGCCCGGCGAGCTGCAGCCCCCAGTCGACCCGCTGCGCGAGCTTGCGGCCGCGCAGGCCCTGGATCTCGGCGAAGAACGCGAGGTTCTCTGCGGCTGTCAGCTCCTCGTAGATCGCGAGGTCCTGCGGGCAGATGCCGATGAGGCTGCGGGTCTGCGGGTCTGCGGGGTCGCGATCGCCATCGATGCGCACGGTGCCGCCGTCGGGGCGCAGAGCGCCGACCAGCATGTGCAGAGTGGTGGACTTGCCCGCGCCATTGGGGCCGAGCAAGGCGAACGCGCTGCCGCGCTCGACGGAGAACGACACGCCGCGCACGGCCTGGGTGCTGCCGTAGCTCTTGACGAGATCGAGGGCGTCGAGCATCGGGGGTCAGGGGGTGGGGGCGGGGGTGAACAGCGCGAGCAGCCAGTCGCGGAAGGCCGGGGCGGGGTCGCGACTGGGGTCGAGGTAGCGCTTGGTGATGGCCTGGCCGAGCGGGGTACCGGGATCCGCTTGCCAGGCGAGCCAGGTGTACATGGTGGCCTTGGAGCGGTGGACTGGGTTGAAGCGGCGATCCTCGGCGGGGATGTCGTCGACGGTCTTGCCCGCACGAGTCACCAGGCGATCGCCGTCGTGAGTCAATCGCAGGAGGAAGTCCTCGAGCATGCCCTCGACGCGGTTGTCGGGCATCATCCATAGACCGATACGGGGTAGGAAGACGTTCGGTGCGGGAAGGTAGGTACCCGAAGGGCTGGGTCGTTGCGGCAGCTCGTAGCCGGATCTCCGCATCACGTCGCCGAGCTGGCGCCATCGAAGCTCGGGATCGGTATCGGCATCGACGATGGCACCAAGCACTCGAACGTGCGTCTGGGGTCGTACGCGGAGATCGTCGAGCAATGCCTCGATGCCGTTCTTGACCTCGATCCTGAACAATCTGCGATTGTCGATGCCGTGGTGATTGCAAAACTGCTTCACCACCTCCGCGTCGTCGCGGCCCTCGACCAGCAGTATCCTGTCGTGGGGCTCGCTCATCATCGCACCTCGATCGACTCGCGCGTGATGATGGCCAGCTCTTCGTCGGCGAACGTCGCCGAGCCGAACTCGTCGCCTGCGCGCTGTAGCCGAACGAGCACGCCGTTGCTCGGGTGATTCAGGGCGGCTTGCTGGAACGCCTCGATGCAATCCCAGCCGTGGGTCGTGGCAATGACTTGGACGTCGAGACGAGCGGCGGTCTCGAAGACCAGTCGCCATACGTCGACCAGGGTGGTGAAGTGCAACCCCGCATCGATCTCATCCACGAGGAACGTGCCGCCTTCGCCGACGGTGACCAGGCCGAGCGCCACCTCGAGCAGACGGTTCATGCCGTCTCCCAGGCTGCGCAAGGGGAGCGGCGTGCGGCCCTTGACCTTGGCCATGGCCGTGCGATGCGAACGGCCGGCCTTGACCATCACGATGCGCTCGAGATCGGGCTCGATGATGCTCAGCGCTTCGACGACGGTTCGCTCGCGGTCGGTGAGGACGACGTCGTCCCATAGGTCGGCGATGTCGATTCCTTCGGCACGCAACCCGCTCGAGGGCAACAACGAGCTGAGCGAGCCATCTTGCTTGGGGCGGTAGAACGCACCCCCGGGGTCCTGGAGCTCGACCCAAACGTCCTGCCAACCGCGACCCGAGCGATTGTGCTTTCGGGCAATCAGTTGGCGCTGGGCGTTGACGCCGTCCGGGGGCGCCTCTCCTTGGCGACGCTCACGCGGGACTTCACCTTCCCACCACGCCCAGTTCGTGAACAGCTCGAGCGCATGAGCTCCGGCAGTGTCGGAGATCCTGGCGACGTCGCTGCGCGTCCCATTCGTTCGGTGGAACAATCGCTCGAGCTCGACCTTGTCGGCGTCGTCGGGCTCGGTGACGAGATACTCGTCTCTACGCTCGAGGATCCTACGCGCCGCGCTCAGAGCGTAGGGGCCCGAGGCATGCAGGTGTACCGCCTCGAGCAACGTGGTCTTGCCGACGTTGTTCTTCCCGACGACCAGCGTCACGCGACCGAGGCGCTCGACCGCGAGGTCGGAGAAGGCCCGAAAGCCGGTGATGCGGAGCGACTCGAGCATGACGATACCCACCGTAGATATCACAGCGGTCGCACGAACATCACCATCAGATCCCACGCCAGGTGGCAGGTCATCACCGGGACCAGGCTACGCGTGCGTACGGCCAGCATGCTCCACAGCGTGCCCATGATCACCGCGGCCAGGGCCAACAGCGGCGGTCCGGTGGAGAGATGGGCCAGCGCGAACACGGTACCCGCAGCCAAGCACCCGAGCACGGGGCCCAGGCGGACCGCCAGCGGGATGGTGAACGCGCCACGCCACACGAAGTCCTCTCCGAGCACGATGAGCGGGAGCAGGCTCAGTCGGACGGGCAGCGGGGCGAGGTCGATCCACGCGTAGACCTCCTGCACCTGGGCGGCGAAGGCCGGCGCCCACTGGCGCAGGCCTGCCATGAACGCCGCTGCACCGCCGTAGAAGACGGCTGCCAAGCCGAGCCCCAGGCCAATCGCCGCGGCGCTCGGTCGCAGCAAGGGGGCCCAGGCGCGTCGCATCGACAGCACGAGCATCAACGAGAGCCCGACCTCGATCACCGCCATCCGCGTCCACACCGACGGCAGCACGTAGGGCAGCCCCAGCATCACCGCCAGTGCGAGCAGCAGCATCACCGGCCACCCCCGCATCGCCGCGGCTCGCTCCCGCAACCACGCCCGGTGCTCGCGGCTCGTCACCAACCGCACGCTCGGCAGTAGGTCGGGCACGCCGGCGGCAATCTCCCGGATCCGCTCCTCGCTCAGCGCCCGGGGCCGCAGTCCCAGCGCGGCCTCGGCCTGGCTCGGATCCCCCGGCAGCCCCCGCGTGAGCATCGCGAGCTGGCTGCGCGACAGCAGCGGATCGGGCAGCATGCGCTCCATCACCGCCGCCCCCAGCCGCGCCAGCGGATCGGGCAACGACGGCGTGAGCGTGGGCAGCTCGAGCGCTTTCGCCACCCGTCGCACCAGCCCCCGCAGCTCCAGCACCTCCGGCCCCACCACGTCGATCGTGGCCCCCACCGTCCGAGGTCGCTCGAGCGCCTCCACCACCGCCGTCGCCACGTCGCGCACATCGACCGCAGGCAGCGGCCCCGTGGCCCCGCGCGGTACCGGCACCAGCGGCGCGAGCCGAACCATCCGCACCAGGTTGCGCAGCGCATCGTCACCGGGCCCGTAGATCAACCCCGGTCGCAGCACCGTCGCCTGCAGCCCGCTGTCCTCGACCAAGCGCTCGCCCTGCCGCTTGGTCTCCGCGTAGCCCCCAACGGCGTCGTCCGCCTGCGCCACGCTCACGTGCACGACCCGCTCGATCCCCGCAGCCCGGCACGCCTCGATCATGTGCTCCACCGCGCCGACATGCGCGCGCCCAAAGTCGTTGCTCCCCCGCGGCGCCTTGATCCCCACCAGGTTCACCACCGCCTCGCACCCTCTGAGCACCTCCGCGGGCCACGGCCCCGCGCCGGCATCGAGCATCCGATGCTCCACGCCCTGCCGATCCATCGAGGCGTCGACCCGCCGCGCCAGCACCCGCGCCTCGTGCCCACGCTCGCGCAGCGCGTCCACCACGTGGCGCCCGAGGAACCCGCTGCCGCCCGCGACCGCGACCCTCATGCTCACCCGGTGCGCGCCGCCACGGGGGGCAGCGCATCGCCGCACAGCCGCACCGCCTCTTCGGCGCAGCCCCACGACAGCGTGACCCCGGCCCCGCCGTGTCCGTAGTCGTGCACGACCAGGCCCTCGCGGCGCGGCTCGGCCTCCACGCGAACGGTGGCGCGCCCCGGTCGCAGCCCCACCACCTCGGCGCGTCGCGGTGCGCTCGCGATCCTCGGATCCAGTCGTGCGCAGCGGTCCACGATCCCCTCGGTCTCCGCCGGTCGCGTGGACCGATCGTCGTCGTGGGGTGACGCCGTGCCTCCGATCACGCAGTGATCCCCGCGCGGCACCACGTAGGCGAGCCCCTCGCGGCCGTGCTCGTCGAGCAGGATGTCGGTGATGCCCGGAGCCTCCACGTGCACCAGCTGCCCGCGGATGGGGTACACCTGCGGATCGGACACCAGCGTTCGCGCGCCCAGCCCCGAGCAGTTGATCACCACCGGGGCACGCTCGAGCGCCTCGTCGAGCGACCGCAGGCGTCGCTGCACGATGCGACCGCCCGCCTCGGCGAAGCGCGCCATGAGGTACGGAAGGTACCGTCGCGTATCGACGACCGGCGACGGCAGCACGAACCCGTCCGCAAAGCCCGCGGGGCGCTCGTGCGGGGCCAGTCGTCGGTGTTCGGGCACGGCGGCCGCCCACCACGGCTGCTCCTTCGGCTCGTGATAGAGGTCGAGCAATCGATGCATCCGCACCCCGGTGTCGGTCCGACCCGCGAGGGCGGTGAAGCGGTCGTAGCTCACCCGGGCCCAGGCCAGCACGCGATCGCGAGGGAACGCCCCGTAGGGGTACCAGAACGCCGCGGCCACGTTCGAGGTGGTGCGAGGGGGCAGGGCAGCGGCCCAGATCTCCACCGGACGGCCCGCTTCGGCCAGCAGCACGGCGCAGGTCAGCCCGGCCACGCCGCATCCGACGACGACGATCACGCCCGCAGCGTATCACTCCCATGGCCGGGGTGAGACCACCGACGCTCGGGTGTGCCACCCCTTCCCGAGATGGCCCCCGAAATGGGGCGGGGCCTCGGATCGGCCCTCGTCGGGCAGAGCCGCGGGCGCCACTTGGGGTATCCTCCCCGACGCTCCGATGAAGCTCCTGCCTACGCGTCCGCTGCGACTGCCGCGCCTGCGGACCTACGTCCCTCGCCCCGAGGATCCCAAGATCTTCTGGTTCAACAGCGAGCGCGCGGACATCGTCGACGAGGTCGTGCGCCGCATCCTCGAGCGCTACGACGCCGAGGAGTCGGCCGAGCTCGCGCTCAACGACGCCGCCTACCACGAGATCCGCCGCCTCGAGGCCGACAAGTCCGAGGGAGCCCGGCACAAGCTCGACTACTGGCGCGGGATCCTCCGGCGGGTGGGTCGCATGTCGGTGGAGGGCAAGCACGAGACCCTGCGGGAGATCGCCCACGCCATGGCCAAGGACGTGGCCGGCAACTTCGATCCGCGGGTCTATCACTTCGCCAGCCGCTTCGTGCCCGGCGTGCTGACCGCGGCGATGAACCCGTCCAACATCCTCCACAACGTGGTCGGCAGCGCCGGGCGGCTCGACGGGCTCGTGGCCACCGAGGGACCGATCGACAAGATCCGCCACATCTCCAAGCGCGGCACGGCGGTGCTGGTGCCCACCCACTCGTCCAACCTCGACTCGATTGCACTGGGCTGGGTGCTCCAGCGCGAGGGGCTGTCGCCGGTGGTCTACGGCGCGGGCAAGAACCTGTTCACCAACCCGATCGTGTCGTTCTTCATGCACAACCTGGGCGCCTACCGGGTCGATCGGCGGGTGAAGGCGGGGCTGTACAAGGAGATCCTCAAGGCCTACTCCTGCGTGGTCATCGAGCGCGGCTACCACTCCCTGTTCTTTCCCGGGGGAACGCGCAGCCGCTCGGGCGCGATCGAGAACCACCTCAAGCTGGGCCTGGCCGGCACCGGAGTGGAGGCGTTCGCCCGCAACCGGGCACGAGGGATCGATCGCCCGGTGTACTTCGTGCCGACGACCATCAACTACGCCCTGGTCCTCGAGGCCGAGACCCTGATCGAGGACTATCTCAAGGAAGAAGGACGGGCCCGCTACATCATCGAGGACGACGAGTTCTCTCGCATCGAGCGCTGGATCTCGTTCTTCAACAAATTCCGCGGGCTCGAGAGCGTGTGCGTGATTCGCTTCGGCGAGCCGCTCGATCCGTTCGGCAACCCGGTCGACGAGCAGGGCTCCTCGCTGGCCCCCGATGGGCGCATCATCGATCCCGGGACCTACATCAGCCGTCGGGGCACCCCATCGGTCGACGCCCGCCGCGATGCGGCCTACACCCGCGCGCTGGGCAAGGTGCTGGCGCAGGCCTACCAGCGCGAGACGGTCGTGATGCCCACGCAGCTGGTGGCCCACGTGGTGTTCCGTCGCGTGGTGCGAGCGACCCCCGGGCTCGATCTGTTCGCGCGGCTGCGCTACCGCGGTGCGATCGCGATCCCGTGCGACGAGCTCGTGACCGAGATCGGCCAGACCCGCGATCGCCTGCTGGCCCTCGAGGCGGCCGGTCGCGTGCACGTGAGCAACTTCGTGCGCCGTCAGCCCCCCGCCAACATCCTCGACGGGGTGCTCGCGACCTGGTCGGGCTATCACGCGGCGCGTCCGGTGGCGCGCGTGCAGAGCGGCTCGCTCATCGCCGAGGATCCCAACCTGCTGCTGTTCTACCAGAACCGGCTGCGGACCCTCGCCCCCGAAATCGCAGGGGACGACGAGGCCGATCAGATCGCCGCGCGCGAGATCGCCGGGATGGAGCACCACGCATGAGCCCACCGGTCGCCGTCGTGGGAGGAGGGAGCTTCGGTCGCAGCCTTGCGCAGGCCGCCGCGCGGGTCGGGCAGCGGGTGCTCCTGTGGAGCCGCCAACCCCGACCCATGCCCGCGGTGGCCGGCGATGGCTCGATCCACACCGTCAGCGCGCTGCCCGAGCTGGCCGAGGCGGAGCTGCTGCTGTTCGCGGTGCCGTCGCCCTACGTGGCCGAGCTGGCCGACGAGCTGGGCCGCAGCCTCGACGGCTCCCACCTGCTGGTCCATGTCAGCCGCGGTCTTCTGGGCGACGACCTGCACACCGTGAGCGAGGTGCTGTCCTCGCGCACGCCGTGTCGCCGGGTGGGCGCGCTGGCGGGACCCCTGGTGGCGAGGAACCTCGTCGAGGGGCAGCCGGGAGGGGCGATCATCGGCTCCGCGTTTCCGGAGGTCGTCGAGTCCGTCAGCGATGCGATCGGCGGCCCGACCCTGCGGGTGTACGGGACCGACGACCTCATGGGCGTGGAGATCGCCTCCGCGCTCGTCGGGTTGGTTGCGCTGGCGCTGGGCTACGCCCAGCGGCTGGGGATGGGCCCCGGCACCCTCGCGGTGCTCGCCACCCGCGGGCTGGCCGAGGCCACCCGCGTGGGGGAGATGCGCGGAGGCTCGGCGCGAACCTTCGCGGGCTTGGCCGGCGCCGGCGATCTGATCGCCGCGGTCGCGGGCGACGGTCGTCCCGAGGTGGAGTTCGGCCGGGCGCTGGCCGAAGGACTGGGCCTTCGGGCCGCAGCCGAGCGCGCGGGGGCCTACATCGAGGGCGCTCTGCTGGCCAAGCAGGTGGCTGCATTCGGGCGTCGGGTCGGGGTCGAGGTGCCGCTGTCGGGCGGGCTGGCCCGGCTGATGGCGGGTGAGCTGTCGGCCGAGCAGCTCGCCGAGGCCCTCATGGCTCGCCCGGCCAAACGCGAGTAGGGCGCGAGTAGGACGCGAGTCGGTCTGCATCGTTCCGCCCGCCGGGCGGCTCCAATTCGTCGATGTCGACCAGAACCTGCTGTGCGCTGTTGTTGGCGCTGGCCGGGTGTCGTGCGCAGACCGAGCCCACGAAGACGCCCGATGACGCGGCCTCGCCGGGAGCGTCGGACGACGACGCTGGCATACCGGACGACGAGGACCTCGAGGAAGTGGAGCCGTACTGATGGGCCGCATCGTGATCATGGAACCGCCGACGCCGATTAAATCGGATTTGCTCCTTCCGATGCTGGATCGCCGGACTGGGCCGGAGCTACCCTTTGCCGACCCCTGGGGGAGGAGCTCCGCACCGGCACCGATGCTGATTCGGGTTCGTTTGGCGCTTGGCGATGCGTCCGTTCGAGATCGTGTTCGTGACCTGCTCGCGGGTCCTCACTGCCTCGTGACCGCCGAGGATGCGAGTGCGCAGCGCTCGCTGCTGCAGGAGAGCTTCGACCTCGCGGTCCTCGATGCCGGGGCGGCCCTGGCCGACGGTCCCGCGCTGATGGCCGCGCTACGAGCGCTGCCCGATCGGCCCACCCTCGTGCTCCTCGAAGGGGGGCACGATGCGGCGCGCCGGGCGGTGTTGGTGGCCGCCGGGGCCGACGCGGTGCTCGACCCCGGCAGCGATCCCAACTCGCTGCATGCCGCCCTCGCCGCGCTGATCGAGCGCCGTCGCGAGCGCCGGCTCGAGCGTCACCGTGCCGCGCTGCGAGAGCGTCGTCAGCCCGTGGACCTCGTGACCACGAGTCCGGCGATGCACGAGGTGGTGGAGACGGCCCGACGCGTGGCCTTTGCCGACAGCCCGGCGCTGATCCTCGGGGAGACCGGGGCGGGCAAGGAGCGGATCGCCGCGCTCATCCACGCGGCGGGCCCTCGGGCCAAGGGCCCGTTCATCACCGTCAACTGTGCGGCGCTGCCGGCCGATCTGTTCGAGAGCGAGCTGTTCGGTCACGTCAAGGGCGCGTTCACGGGGGCGCATCGCTCTCACCGCGGGCAGTTCGAACTCGCCGATCGCGGAGTGCTGCTGCTCGACGAGGTGGCCGAGGTACCGCTCCACCTGCAGGCCAAGCTCCTGCGTGCGATCCAGGATCAGCAGATCCGCCCGGTGGGGGCCGACGAGCCCGTGTTCGTCGACGTGCGGATCGTGGCCGCGACCAACCGCGACCTGCGAGCCGAGGTCGAGGCGGGGCGCTTTCGCGGAGACCTCTACTATCGCCTCAGCGTGATCGAGCTGGTCGTCCCGCCGCTGCGGGAGCGACCCGAGGACATCCCCGCGCTGGCCGATGCCTACCTCGCGGTGCAGCGTCAGCAGCTCGGCCGCGACGTGCAGGGCTTCACCGAGGACGCGCGCGTGGCCCTGGTGCGCTATCCCTGGCCGGGCAACGTCCGCGAGCTGGTCAACGTGATCGAGCGCGCGGTGCTGCTGTGCCGAGGCTCGATGATCGACATCGGTGACTTGCCCGTGGCCATTGCACGCCATGGTCCCGCCTACGCTGCGCTCGAGGCCGTGCCCGACGCCCCGTTCGACATCCCGTCCGAGGTGCGTGCGCTGGTGGCCGACGCGGACATCAAGCTCCCCTCGGCCTGGGCGGAGCGCAGCTGGAAGGAGGTGCGCGCGGCGCTGTTGCTCGAGGGCGAGCGCGAGTACCTCACGGTGCTGCTGCGGCAGACTCACGGGCGCGTGGGCGAGGTGGCGCGACACGCCGGGATCTCCTCGCGTGCCCTGTTCGACAAGATGCGCCGTCACGGGCTGCGCAAGGAGGACTTTCGCGCGCCGCGAAAGCGGGCCAAGTAACCCAAGGCAGGCGGAGCCTGCCGGTAGGCGCCGCGAGGCGACGCTCCCGAAGGGGGCTGCCATGGTCAGCCTCTCAGGGAGTCGACAGCACCACCGTGACGATCTCGGCCGAGGTCGAGGTCGCTGCCAGATCGGGCACGCCGTCGTCGTTGACGTCTCCGGCCGCGAGCGCGGTGATCGGGGCCGCCAGCGTCAGCGACAGGCCCTCGGTGATCGTCCGCTCCGGCTCGATCACGAACACCCGCAGCGTGGTGTCGTCGGCGTGACCCACCGCGAGCTCGGGCCGCCCGTCGTTGTCGAAATCGGCCGCCACGAGGGTGCTGGGGGTGCTGCCCGTTCCGATCGTCGTCTCGCTCGTCGGGTTGCCGCGCTCGTTGCCCCACAAGACCCCGAGCGCATCGCTGGCTGCGCTCACGTAGGCCAGGTCGATCGAGCCGTCGCCATCGAGGTCGCCCGCGGCCACCGCTCGCGTCCCCGGCAGCCGCGCGATGGAGGGCTCTTGCGGACCGAAGGTCCCGTTGCCCAGCCCGCGCCGCAGGTCCACGCCCTGCCGAGCGCCGCCGTCCACCGCGAGCGCCAGGTCGAGCACCCCGTCTCCGTCCAGATCGGCGAGGGCCAGGCTCGTGACCGGCCCCAGGCTGCCAAACGGCGGCAGGGCCATCAGGCCCCCCATGCCATCGCCGAGCGTCACGTGCACGCTGGCATCGATCGTACCCACCACTGCGTCGAGCGAGCCGTCGCCATCGACGTCGCCGATCGCCAGGGCCCGGGGCTCGGCGCCCACGGTCACCGTGCTCGCCATTGCAAACGAGCCCGCGCCGCTGCCCAGCAGCAGGTCCAGCGCCCCGGCGGTCCGGCCCACCAACAGGTCGAGCTCGCCGTCGTCGTCGAGGTCGGCCAGCTCCATGCGCTGCGACACCACCGACGCATCGAACACCGCCGGCCCGAAGTTGCCCGCCCCATCGCCCACGCGCACGACCACCTGATCGGGGATGAGGTGCACCAGGTCGCCGCTGCTCGGGCCCGAGACGTCCCCGATCCGCGCCGAGTAGGTGGCGTCGTTGGCCATGACCACCGTGGTGTCCTCGAAGCACAGCTCGCCGGGAGCGGCCAGGCCATCGCCGCACGCGATCGGCAGCGGATCGCCGGTGCTCTCGGTGCTCGTACCGTCGAGCGTGCTCTGGGTCGTGGGGCCGGCGGTGGGATCGTCGGTCGTGCCCATGGTCGAGGTCGGCTCGGGCCCGGTCGCGGTGATCGAGCCCGATGGCCCGCTCGTCGTGCCCGCGGTACCGCTCGACTCGTCGTCGATCGGCGTGACCGCCTCCTCGAAGCAGCCGGCCACGAGCACCGCGGCGAGCATTGGTCCCAGGGCTCTGCTCGTCTCCCCCATGCAGGGCCAAGGGTACCGCGGCCGGTCGCGCCGTCGGGGGCCGTGGTCGCGGCAACGGCGTGCGCACACGCGCCCGCGCGCTCCCGAGCGGGTCAGCCTCGCGCCTTGGTCGGGTCCAGGAAGCGCACGATCCGATACGCCTGATAGCTCTGGCCGGGTTGGCTGGGTACCTGCGCGTAGGCCTCGAACACCACGGCATCGAAGTGTTGCTGCAGCTCGGGGAAGCGGCGGCGCACCTCCTCGACGAGCGCATCGGCGTCGCGATCGAGCAGCTCCTCCACCAGTCCCTGGGGGCTGACGTACTTGATGACGGGCGAGATGTCGCGGCGGGTGGCGACCAGCGACAGCCCCTCGATGCGGAACCGAGCGTCGCCCACCGTCCAGATCCCCGTCTCGGCCGCGAACAGGCGGTCGCGCTGGATCGCCGCGAGCTTGTCCTCGATGCGTGCGTGCATGGCCGAGGTGATCGAGGCCCCGCGATCGCTGAGGGTCTGCGCCAGGCCGAGCAGCAGGTAGCCCATCACCACCTTCTGCTGCGACATGTACACGTCGCCCATCATCTCCCAGCCGACCGCGTCCTTGCCCTGCCAGGTGGACGGGTTGACCTGGATCCCCAGCAGGTGCCAGTGCTCGCCGCGCTGACGCAGCTGCACGGTGATCGCCTGCTCGGACTCGCTCCCCGGCGCACCCTCGGGTGCACGCAAGACCACCACTGCCACGTCTTCGCCGCCGGCGTTGACCATGAGCGTGAAGCGTCGCGGGTCGTCGGGGGCGCCGCACTGGACCCGGGCCAGATCGTTGGCCCCGCCGCTCAGGTCCACCACGTGCACCGATTCCAGCTGAGGCTCGCCGGAGGTGCCCCGCAGCCGGTCGCGCATCGACGACAGCGCGTCCATGAACGGCTGGCGCTGATCGTCGCGACGCGCCTGCGGGTGCAGCTCGTCCCATAGCGCGTCCGTCTTGCCGTCGTGCAGGGCTTGCACGAGCACCCGGGCCTGGCCCTCGACCGCCGCGCGCACCGAGGGGTCGATGGTGTGGCCGGCTTGGCACGCGACGGCGATGGTGCGGGAGCCACCGCCGGGGTCCGCGGCGACCGAGCCCGGGTCGCCCGCAGCCGCGGACGAGGTCGGGGTCTCGGTCGAGCACGCCAGGCACAGGGCGACGGCGGCGAGTCCCATCCCGAGACGGGGGCCGAAGCGGGTACCGAAGCCGAGGCCGAAGCTGGTTGGAGCGGCGGGCATCGGCCCGCTTCTAGCACGGGCTGTCGCACTTCCGGGATCGGTTGGGGACCGGTTGGGGACCGGTGACGGGTCGTCCACAGCGGGTCGTGCCGCGATCCGGGCAACTGGCCGGTCGATGGGCTATAGTGCGAGGACGCGGTCGAATCGGCGTTCTACGAAGGAGCGCCCTCGTCGCCGCCTTTCGCATGTCCGACTCGAGCTCGACCGCTCTCGATCCCGTCCTCGACGCCGACGTCGAGGTCACCGACGTGGTGGCCAACGACGCAGGGCCGATGCGAATGCTGCCACAGATGCTCGGTGGTCTGGCCACCACCGGGCGTCGACGTCGGCGTCTCGCGTCGTGGCTCGGCCAGCGCAGCGACGACGTGCTGCGCCGAGTGCTGCGGGGGCTCTACCTTCGCAGCGGGATTCCGTACATGTCGCCGGCCGAGCTCGAGCGAGCGTTCGCCATGCTGCGGGTCTACATGGACCCGGCCGTGCTGGCCGAGCCCGATCGCATGCTGGCCCCGCCCGCGCGCCTGCCCGACGTGCGCGCGTGCTGGCGTCGACCGGTACGCGGAGGCCTGCACTCGCACCTGGTGTTCGATACCCCCTACGAGCCGATCCACCGGCTCTACGCAGCGGAGTATCGCCGCTACGATCGGCTCGACACGGTGCACCTGTTCTCGTGGACGCATGCTCGGCCAGCCCCGGCGTCGATCCTGGTGACCCACGGATGGGGCGTGGGTCGCAAGCAGATCCACCAGTGGGAGCTGGGGCTCGACTACTTGTTCCGCGAGCTGGGGCTCGACGTCTACTACTACGTGATGCCGTTCCACTGGCTGCGGCGGCCGAGCGCGGCGCGGTTCTCCGGCGAGCTGCATCCGTCGCCCAACCTGATGCGGACCAACGAGGCCTTCGTCCAAAAGACCATCGAGCTGCGCGCGGCCCTGCGGTGGATCAAGGCGCGCAGCTCGGGTCCGCTGGGCATGATGGGCAGCAGCCTCGGGGGCTACACCACGGCCTTGCTGGCGTCGCTCGAGGACTCGCTCGACTTTGCGATTCCGGTGCTGCCGCCCGCATCGCTGTCGGATCTGTTCTGGGACGCGGGGCAGGGCGATCCGGTGCTGCGCAAGGTCAGCGACATGGGCATGACCCGCGAGCGCTTCGCCGCCGCGTGGGCGCTGCACTGTCCGCTGACGTATCGGCCCAAGGTGCCATGGCGCGGGCGCCTGGTGGTGGGCGCGGCCGGTGACAACCTCGTGACCCCCGAGCACACCGACGTGCTGTGGGAGCACTGGGGACGACCGCGGCGGTTCGAGTTCGCCGGAGGGCACATCCTGCAGGTGTTCCGCACCGACTACCACCGCGAGGTCGGGCGGTTCCTCGCCGAGCTCGGCGTGATCTCGGGCGAGCGCATCGAGCCGAGTCGAGGGCCGCTGGCGCCTCGCTTCGGGTGAGCGAAGGTCACGGCGACCGGGCAACGGGTGGGGCCTGCGGGCAACGAGGGCGGTGGCCGTCGCCAACGGCGCTCACCACCCCGTCCAGCCGCGTTGACACCTTGTCACGCCCCGCTCGACACGGTGACATTCGGGCGCCCTCGCGCCCCGGTTCCGAGGTACAACCTACCAGGATCACACTGCTCCCGCCCAAGGCGCGCTTCTTGCTGACCTCGGGCCGAACCCTTCGGAAGCCCGACCCATGATCAGCCCCGCGACCCCGTCGTCTGCCGCGCCCACCATCCTCGTCGTGGACGACGAAGCCTCCATCGTCGACGCGCTCGGCAAGGTGCTCCAAAAGGAGGGCATGACCGTGCTCCCGGCCGGCAACGGTCGCGAGGCGCTCGACCTCGTGCGCACGCGACCGGTGGACGTGGCCATCACCGATCTGCGCATGCCCGGGATGGGCGGCGACGATCTGCTCAAGGCCATCAAGGCCATCACCCCCGAGGTCGAGGTGATCGTGATGACCGCCTACGGCACGGTGGAGACCGCGGTCGAGGCGATGAAGCGCGGGGCCTACGACTTCATCAGCAAGCCGCTCAAGCGCGCCTCGGTCGTCGCCACCGTTCGCAAGGCGCTCGACAAGGCGGCGCTGCTCGCCGAGAACCGCGACCTGCGAGCGCGGCTCGAGGCGGCGACCACCCGCGAGATCGTGGGCAACAGCCAGGTGATGCGGGCCACCCTCGAGATCGCTCGGCAGGCCGCCAACAGCACCGCCACCGTGCTGCTGCTCGGCGAGAGCGGCACCGGCAAGGAGCTGCTCGCCCGCTACATCCACCGTCACAGCCCGCGCGATCGCCAGGCGTTCGTGCCCGTCAATTGCGCGGCGCTGCCCGAGTCGATCCTCGAGTCCGAGCTGTTCGGGCACGAGAAGGGCGCCTTCACCGGCGCGGTGCGCTCGCGGGAGGGCCGCTTCCTCGAGGCCGACAAGGGCACCCTGTTCCTCGACGAGATCGCCGAGATCACGCAGACGGTCCAGGTCAAGCTCCTGCGCGCCCTGCAAGAGGGTGAGATCGAGCCCGTGGGCGGACGCACCACCAAGGTCGACTTTCGCCTGGTCTGCGCGACCAATCGTGACCTCACCGAGGAGGTCAAGACCGGCAACTTCCGCGAGGATCTCTTCTATCGTATCAACGTCATCCCCATCCGCATCCCGCCCCTGCGGGACCGGCTGGAGGACGTCCCCCTGCTCGGCGAGCACTTCCTTCGCATGTACGCGGCCAAGCACGGCAAGGCAGTCGACGGCTTCACCGACGAGGCGCTGCACCTGATGGGCAACTACGGCTGGCCGGGCAACGTGCGCGAGCTCGAGAACGCGGTCGAGCGGGCGGTGGTGCTGTGTCGCGGCCCGCAGGTCGGCGCCGACGACCTGCCCCCCGAGCTGCGCGACCCCTCGGCCGGCCACGGGCGACAGGTGACGTTCTCGGTGGGGACTCCGCTCGAGGAGGTCGAGCGCCGGATGATCCTCGAGACCCTCAAGTTCACCCGCGGCGACAAGCGCCTCGCGGCCGATCTGCTCGGCATCGCCACCCGCACCATCTACCGCAAGCTCGAGTCGGGCTTCATCTCCGAGGAGTCGTTCCGCTCGGCGCCCGCACGCAGCGGCGACGAGCCGCAGCCCGACAAGGGCGGCGACGGGGTGCTCCACTAGTCCTCGATCCTGGTCTTGGCCCCTGCCTCCAACTCCCGCCCACGGTCACCGTCATGGAAGCGCTCTTCAAGAAGTACTTCTGGGTCATCAAGACCCTGGGCATCGCCGTCGCCTGCGGGTTGGCGGCGAGTGCGGTGACCACCCAGATCGGGGCGAGCATGCTGTTCGACGCCGAGGCTGACGACGAGGACGAGGCCGACTCGGACGGCGAGGACGACGGCGAGGACGACGGCGACGAGGACGGCGCGACCAAGTCCAAGACCAAGACCAGCAAGAGCCGGGGCTTTCGCTTCGACGAGGACGCGTTCGGTGGCAGCAGCACCACGAGCAAGTCCAAGGACAAGGAGCGCGTGGGCGAGCGGATCCGCAAGCACAACGTGTTCTGCCCCACCTGCGCGCCGCCAGCCGAAGAGGTTCCCGTCGCCGACGCCGGGCTCGATGACAGCGGTCGACCCACCGGCCCGCTGCTGTCGCCCGGCGAGACCAAGTCCAAGCTGCCGCTGCGCCTGGTCACCACCATGGAGGCGGTCGAGCCCGAGGACTCGCTGGCCACGATCCTCGACACCGAGGTGGGCGTGGCGGGCCTGTTCGGGCGCGGCGACCTGGTGCGCAAGGGCGTGGAGGTGGTGGGCGTCGAGCAGGGGCTGGTCCACCTGCGCAACAACGCCGCGCTCGAGTACATCGAGATCGGCGACGACGCGCCGCCCCCACCGCGGGCCACCACCCCCGCCAAGGACGACGAGGGCAAGGACGCGCCGCCCAAGAACGACCGTGCCATCGAGGGCGCCGAAGAGGCGATCAACTGCCCCAACGAGAACACCTGCACGGTCGATCGCGCCTTCGTCGAGAAGCTCATGGCCAACCCGGCCCTGCTCGCCAAGCAGGCCCGCATCGTGGCCAAGCAAAAGGACGACGAGGTCGTGGGCTACAAGCTCTACGGCATCCGTCGCGGCTCGCTCCCCAAGCTCCTGGGCCTCAAGAACGGTGACATGATCACCGCGGTCAACGGCGAGGAGCTCAAGTCCATGGACAAGGCCATGGCGCTCTACACCAAGCTTCGCCGCGCTTCGAACCTCTCGGTCTCGATCGAGCGCAAGGGCAAGACCATCAACAAGGACATCCAGATCCAATGACTTCTGCCTCGAGCTTCCTGCGTCGCGCCTCCGTGGCGCTCGCACTGACCGTCGCCGGCGCGCCGTCGATCTCGAGCACGGCCCTGGCCGCTCCGCCCACCACGCGAGGGAGGCCCACGCCGCCATCCACCATGCGACCGGGCACCGTGCCCTCCCCCCGGGCGGGCTCGGGCTCGAGCGGGGGCTCGGTGGGCGGAGGCGCCGAGCTGTCCGGCGACGAGGGCGGGGTGGGGCACAACACCTGCCGCAAGCAGCCGCGGGGCGCCAAGTTCCGCATCACCCTCCCCAAGGAGGCCGAGCTGCAGGACCTCGTCAACTGGATGATGAGCATCTCCTGTCAGAAGTTCATCCTCGACCTCAAGGCGCGCGCGGGCAAGGTGACCATCTTGTCGCCCGAGCCCGTGTCGATCGACGAGGCCTACGCGGCGTTCTACGCCGCGCTGCAGACGATGGGGCTGACGGTGGAGCCCTCGGGCAAGTACTTCAAGATCGTCGAGACGTCCGAGGTCAAGGGGCGCACCCTGCCGGTCTACGGTCCGGAGTCGCGAGCGCCCAACAACGATCGCTACGTCACCCAGCTCTACCGCACCAAGGGCGATCCCAAGGACGTGGTCGACCTGATCAACAAGCTCAAGTCCAAGCAGGGCAGCGTGGACGCGGTGGGCGACCTGGTGATCTTCACCGACACCGGCGCGAGCGTGCGACGGCTGCTCAAGATCGTGCGACAGGTCGACGAGTCGGACACGCGGCTCGAGAAGATCTTCTTCTTCCAGCTCCAGTACGCCGACCCCGAGGAGACGGCCGAGATGATCCGCGAGATCTTCGGCGAGGGCGAGGCGGGCAAGGGCACCAAGGGCAAGGCCACGGCCAAGGACGCGGGCGAGCCCGGGTTCTCGCGGGTGATCGTCGACGATCGCACGGGCACCCTCATCGTGGTCGCGCCCGAGGCCGACTACGAGGTGATCCGGCGCTTGGTCGAGCGGCTCGACGTGCCGCTCGCCGGCGGCGGTGGTCGCATCAACGTGGTCAGGCTCAAGAACGCCGACCCCGAGGAGGTGGCCAACGTGCTGTCGCAGCTCGGCCAGGGCGGAGGCGGTGGTGGTGGCGGTGGCCGCGGTGGTCGAGGCGGCAACCAGGCCAACGCCGCGCCGGCGGCGGCCGCCGCCGAGCTGTTCTCGGGCGAGGTCAAGATCACGCCCGACCCGTCCACGCGCTCGCTGGTGATCCTGGCCTCGCAGAGCGACTTCCGGGCGCTCAAGGAGGTCATCGACGTGCTCGACGCCGAGCGCAAGCAGATCTACATCGAGGTCTACCTGCTCGAGCTGTCGCTCAGCCGCAAGATCCAGGGCGGCGCATCGGCTCACTTCGGCGCCAACGTGCCCGTGGGCGACGTCGCCGGCACCTCGGGCGATGGCCTGGGGTTCGTGGCCTCGTCGCCCGAGGGCAAGAACTCGGTGCTGCTCGATCCCTCGCTGCTGAACGGGATCGCGGCGGGCGTGCTGGGCCCGCAGGTGCAGGGCTCGGGGCAGTTCCTGGGCCTGGGCCAGGACATCCCCGCGTTCGGTGTGATCATCCAGGCGGTCGCCGACGACACCGACGTCAACCTGGTCGCGCAGCCGCACCTCTATACGGCCGACAACCAGGAGGCGAGCATCGAGGTCGGTCGCAACGTTCCCACCCAGGGGGCGCTGGCGTTCCCCGGCGGCGGTCAGGGCGGCGGGCTCGTTCCCGTGCAGTCGGTCAACCGGCAGGACGTCAGCCTCAAGGTCACGATCACGCCCCACGTCAACGACGAGAAGACGGTGACGCTCGACATCGAGATGGAGAACAACGACATCGAGGCCACCAGCCCCACGCTGGGCGTGACGACCACCAAGCGGCGGCTCAAGCTCGACAAGGTGCTCGGTCGTGACGATCAGCCGATCGTGCTCGGCGGGCTGGTGCAGGAGGTCGAGCGCGAGAGCACCTCGGAGGTCCCCGGGCTCGGCAAGATCCCGCTGCTCGGCTGGCTGTTCAAGCGCAAGAGCAAGCAAAAGGAGAAGATCAACCTGATGATGGTGCTGGTGCCGCACATCCTCGAGACCCCGGAGGACGCGCGGCGGATCCACAAGCAGCGCATGGAGGAGCGCCTCGAGTTCCTCGAGCGCGAGTCGGCGTTCGAGCGCAAGGACCTCAGCACCAGCGTCAACTACCGCAAGAAGAGCGGGCTGCTCGCCACGGTCAACCAGGAAGCCGATCGCATGGTGATCGAGGAAGCGCTGACGCGTGCGGCCGAGGAGGAGCTGCAGCAGCAGCAGATCACCGGTGAGCTGGGTCTGTCGCCGAAGCTCTACGAGGACGAGGAGGAGGACGAGCCCTCGCCCTCGTCGCCCACCACCACGCCCACGCCACCCAAGCCCCCGCGCGGCACCCGGCCGTCCTCCGGTGGTCGCACGCCCAGCCCGCGGCCGCAGTGAGCCTCGCCATGCAAGCCAACCCGCATCCGGCCGCCGTCCTCGACGCAGCGATGCCCGCCGCACCGCGCCTGCCCCCGCAGGGGCTGCGCCCCGACTCGCGTCCGCTGGGCGAGCTGCTGATCGAGCGGGGCTTCGTCTCGCCCGATCAGCTGGCCGAGGCGCTCTCGGTGCAGCACCTCGAGGACGAGCGGGTCGGGGAGACGCTCGTGCGGCTCAAGCACTGCAGCGACTGGCAGGTGTGCCAGGCGCTCGCCCAGCAGTTCGGGCTGCCCGCGCTCGAGTCGCTGCCGGCGGCCGAGATCGAGGACGAGCTGGTCGAGCAGCTCCCGATCGCCTACGCCCGCGCCAACATGCTGCTGCCGCGTCGTCTCAGCCGTTCCGAGGCGGGGGACCTCGGCGCGCTGCAGGTGCTGGCCTCCGATCCCACCAAGCTGCTCGACCTCGACGATCTGCAGCAGGTCTACGACGCGGTGGTCGAGGTGACGCTCATGCCCCCCTCGGCGGTGGGCGAGCTCATCAACGCGATCTACTCCAAGCGGACCAAGGACGTCGATCTCGAGAAGAAGGACGAGGCGTTCGACGAGGAGGACGAGGACATCCTGCACGCCTCGGCCGAGGACGCGCCGATCATCCGCTTCGTCAACAGCCTGATCTTCAACGCCAGCAAGGAGAAGGCCTCCGACATCCACATCGAGCCGGGCGATCGCGAGATCATCGTGCGCAACCGGGTAGACGGCGTGCTGCACGAGGTCAGGCGCGCGCCCAAGGCCCACATGGCCAGCGTCGTGGCGCGCGTGAAGATCATGGCGGGCCTCAACATCGCCGAGAAGCGCCTGCCGCAGGACGGCCGCATCCGCCGCAAGATCGCGGGCAAGGAGGTCGACATGCGCGTCGCCACCGTGCCCACCGCCCACGGCGAGCGCATCACCATCCGCTTGCTCGACAAGTCGGCCATGGCGCTGTCGCTCGATGCGATCGGGATGGCGACCGATCACCTTCGCATCGTCAAGGAGGTGATCCATCGCCCGCACGGGATCTTCCTGGTCACCGGTCCCACCGGCTCGGGCAAGACGACCACGCTCTACTCGTGCCTGGCCACGATCAACCAGCCCAACCTCAACATCCTCACCGTCGAGGATCCGGTGGAGTACCAGCTGGCCGGGATCTCGCAGGTGCAGGTGCAGCCCAAGATCGACCTGACCTTCGCCAGCGGGCTGCGCTCGTTCCTGCGTCACGACCCCGACGTCATCATGGTCGGCGAGATCCGTGACCTCGAGACGGCCGAGATCGCGATCCAGGCCTCGCTCACCGGCCACCTGGTGCTCTCGACCATCCACACCAACGACGCCGCCACCGGCATCACGCGCCTGGTGGACATGGGGGTCCAGCCGTTCCTGGTGGCCTCGTCGCTGGTGGCGCTGCAGGCCCAGCGCCTGCTTCGCCGGGTGTGCCCGTTCTGCTGCCAGCCGCACACGCCGCTGGCGGCCGAGCTCGAGGACCTGGGCATCGACGCCAAGCGCTTCTTCGCGGGGGAGGACTGCCTGCACCAGCCGCTGCGCGACGAGGAGGGCAACGCGCTGCCGGTCGTGGTTCCGCAGGGGCGCAAGGCACCGCCCACCGGCACGGTGTGGGGCCACAACCCGCACGGCTGCGATCGCTGCAGCGGCACCGGCTACTCGGGCCGAACCGGCGTGTACGAGCTGCTCACCATCACCGAGGAGGTGCGGCGCCTCGCGATCCGCAACGCCGACGCGGGGCAGATCAAGCAGGCCGCGGTCGAGCAGGGCATGCGAACGCTGCGGGATGACGGCGCGCTCAAGGTGCTGCAGGGGCTGACCACGATCGAAGAAGTCATGCGCGTGACCGCGGAGGAGGCCTGACGTCGATGCCGGCGTACGCGTACACGGGCCTGTCGGCCAAGGGCAAGAACGTCAAGGGGGTGGCCACCGCCGACAACGTCGCCGCGCTCAAGGCGTCGCTGCGGCGCGACGGCATCTACCTCACCGCGGTCAACGAGACCACCGCGGCTGCGGGAGCCGCCGCGAGCGCGAGCGGCGGGGCCGACCGCGAGATCGACCTGGCCAAGCTGTTCGATCGCGTGACGCCCAAGATGGTCGCCAGCATGACCCAGCTGCTGGGAACGCTCTTGCAGGCGGGGGTGACCCTGCCCGAGGCCCTCGCCGCGCTCACCGATCAAGTCGAGAGCCAGCGCTTCAAGACGGTGCTCACCGACATCTCCGAGAAGGTCAACCAGGGCTCGTCGCTGGCCGACTCGATGGCCGCCTACCCCAAGGTGTTCCCGCAGCTCTACGTCAACATGATCCGCGCGGGCGAGGCCTCGGGCGCGCTCGAGACGGTGCTGTTTCGCCTCAGCGAGTTCCTCGAGAAGCAGCTCGAGATCAAGAACAAGATCAATTCGGCGATGCTCTACCCGGTGGTGCTCGCGATCCTCGGCGCCGCGATCATCACGCTGCTGATGGTGGGCATCGTTCCCAAGATCACGGGCATGTTCGAGGACATGAGCGCCGAGCTGCCGTGGAACACCAAGCTGCTCATCTGGATGTCGGACACCATCTCGGGCTACTGGTGGGCGATCCTGCTGCTGATTTGGTTCCTGGGCTGGGCGTTCGCCCGCTGGCGTCGCACGGAGGCGGGTCGCTGGGCCGGCGACGCGATGGTGCTGCGGCTGCCCGTGGTCGGCGAGCTGGTGCGCAAGATCGCGATCTCGCGGTTCTCGCTCACGCTCTCGACGCTGCTGTCCTCGGGCGTGCAGCTGCTGCACGCGCTCGACATCGTCCGCACCCTGCTCGGAAACGTGGTGCTCGAGGACGTGATCGCCAAGGCGCGCGATAGCATCCGCGAGGGCGAGAACATCGCGCCGGCGCTCAAGCGCAGCGGTCAATTTCCGCCCCTGGTCACGCACATGATCGCGGTGGGCGAGCGCTCGGGGCAGCTCGAGCAGATGCTCGGCGACGTCGCCCGCACGTATGATCGCGAGACCAACACTTCCATCCAGCGCCTCACCGGCCTGCTCGAGCCCCTCATGATCGTGTTCATGGGGGTCGGCGTGGGCTTCGTCGTGGCGTCCATCATGCAGCCGATCATGATGCTCACGGAGATGGCCGGAAGCTAGCGTGCGAGCCATGCTAGGAGCCCGAGCGCCGTCCACCACACCAACGACCACCGAATCACCCCACCGAGACTCACCCCGGATTCAGGGAAGACCAAAAGGAGCACCCATGCAGACTTCCAACCTCGCTCACCGCCGCCACCGCCGCCACCGCTTGGGCCTCGTGGCCCGTGCCCAAGCCCACGGACAGCTGGGCATGACGCTCATCGAGATCATGGTCGTCGTCGCCATCATCAGCCTCGTCATGGGCGGTGTCGGCATCATGGCCTTCAACCGCTACCAGGACGCCCAGCGGCAGAACACGAAGACCGAGACCATCACCATCCAGGGGGCGATCGAGCAGTACCGCACCGCCAAGCGCGGCAAGTGCCCCAAGACCATGCAGGACCTCAAGGCCGCCGGCTTCATCTCGAAGGTGGCCAAGGACGCGTGGGGCAACGACTTCGAGTTCAAGTGTCCCGGCGAGAAGAGCAGCATCGACGTGATCTCGCCCGGCGAGGACGGCGAGATCGGCACGGCCGACGACATCACCAACTACGGCGAGGAAGGCGAGGGCGAGGAGGGCTGAGCGCTCGCCACCGCAGACCGTCGCGTCCATCGAGACCATGGCCACCTGCTCTCCAGCCTCGGCCGCCCCTGGCGGGCTGTCTGGCACCCACCATCATGATGGGCGCCAGCGGGGCCTGACGCTCATCGAGATCATGATCGTCATCGGCGTGCTCGCGCTGATGGTGGGCATGGTGACCATCGGGTTCGGGGCGGGGCGCAACGCCGAGGTCTCGCGCACGACCACGCAGGTCGCCAACCTGGTGCGCTACGGCTACGACAAGGCGCGCGTGACCGGCGAGTACTATCGGCTGCTCATCAACCTCGACGAGAACACGATCTCGCTGCAGCAGGGTGACGACCGCATGTACCTGCCGGCCACCGATCGCGACGGCAAGCTCTTCGAGGTCGACGAGGCCAAGGCCGCCGATCAAGCCGATCGCGATCAGCGGGCCGAGGAGTCCTACAACCGCTCGGTCCAGGCCCAGGTCTACGGGGGCGGCTCGGGCGGCGACGGTGGCGGCGGAGACGAGATCGATCCCTATCGGGCCTCGCGCAAGACCGTTCCGCGGCGTAAGCCGCCGCTGTTCGAGAGCTTCGAGGACGAGAACGCGCTGTCCGATCTGGCCAAGCCGATCAAGCTGCCCGAGGGGGTCAAGATCACCTACGTGCGCACGGCCGATGACGTCGAGGCCGTCACCCAGGGCGAGGCGAGCCTGTTCTTCTTTCCGCGCGGGCGCACGCAGGAGGCCCACATCCAGCTCGAGGACGAAGAGGTCGAGGCCCGCTACACGATCAAGGTGCAGCCGCTGACGGGCCGCGTGACGATCGTCGATGGTCACGAGGACCTGGTGCTGCCCGATGACGTGCTCGACGACGAGGGCGAGCTCGGCAACCGCCTCGAGCGGAGGACTTTCTAATAATGGCCCCCCCGCAACCAGCGGTAGGCAAGCAGCCAGCCAGCTGCCCCCCAGGGGGGGGGCATGGTGTGCCCACGGCGGAGGCATGCCCCCCGCGGCCAGCGGTAGGCAAGCAGAGGGTGGCGGGCTTCACGTTGCTCGAGGTGCTGATCGCGGTCGCGATCCTCTCGATCTCGCTGACGTCGCTGCTCGGCTCGCAGATGGCGAGCCTGCGGGCGACCGATCAGGCGCGGATGCTGTCCTCGGTGGCGTTCCTGGCCGAGGGGCAGCTGGTCGAGATCGAGTACGAGCTCCAGCAAGACGGCTGGGGGCAAGACGATCAGACGTTCGACGGCGACTTCAGCGAGGAGGGCTGGCCCGAGATCGAGTACGTGTGCGTGGTCGACCTCATCGAGCTGCCCGAGTACGAGCAGCTGGTGCAGGCCAAGGACGCGTCGGAGACCGACGGCGACGACTTCTTGCAAGACGCGGGCGATCAGGCGTTCGGCATGCTCGGCATGGTGTGGCCCATCATCAAGGAGGCCATCGAGCAGTCGATCCGCAAGGCCTGGTGCACCGTGCGATGGCACGGCAGCGGCAAGCGCAAGCGCCTGTCCAGGGAGTGGCTGTGCGAGGACGAGGAGAACGAGTGCCTGACCATTGCGACGTTCTGGACCGACCCGCTCAAGCTCCAGCAGCTGCCGTCGCTCGGCGGCGGTGAGGTGGAGGAAGGCGAGGACGACGGCGGCGGTGGTGGTGGTGGCGACGACGACGGTGGCACCACGCCGGGAGGCGGCGGACGACCGGGCGGCAGCGGGCGACCCGGGGGTGGCGGCGCCGGAGGAGGCTCGCGGCCCACGATCAACCAGGGCATCCCGCAGGGTCCGGGTGGGCGAGGAGGCCTCAAGTGATGCGCATGGCACTGCGGCGTGCACGTCGGCCCTCGAGCCAGGCACGGTGCGTGGGCGGTCGCGGCCTGACCCTCATCGAGGTGATGGTGTCGCTGGCGGTGCTGGCGATGCTGATGATCTCGGTGTGGAGCAGCTTCAAGGGCACGCTGCGCGCCATGGAGGTCAGCGAGCAGATCCAGGATCGCTACGCGATCGTGCGCAACGGCATGCTCCGCATGGAGACGGAGCTGTCGA
Source organism: Paraliomyxa miuraensis (assembly GCF_026337845.1). Taxonomy (GTDB): domain Bacteria; phylum Myxococcota_A; class Polyangia; order Nannocystales; family Nannocystaceae; genus Paraliomyxa; species Paraliomyxa miuraensis. The sequence continues at coordinate 191,436 of NZ_JAOVZF010000152.1, forward strand.
TGGCGTACCTGTCGCTCAATCAGATCGAGGCCGCGATCAACTTCTCCAAGTACTACACGCTGTTCGAGGGCCGCGACGAGTTCGACTCGGACTCGGTCACGTTCTCGGCCTTTGCCCACCTGCGGATGCGCAAGGACGCCAACGAGAGCGATCAGTCGGTGATCCAGTACTTCCTGGGCTCTGACCCGGAGGACAAGAGCCGCACGCACCTCTACCGTCGCGAGTCGCGGCGGCTCACCGGCGATCGCCCCGAGGACATGGAGCGCTTCTTCCCCGCGTACGTGCTGGTGGAGGACGTGGTGAGCTTCGACGTGCAGTACTGGGACCCCACCAAGATCGAGTGGGTCGACGAGTGGCGCACCACCGCCAACGACTATCAGCCCAACCGCCTGCCCACGCGCGTCAAGATCAAGCTCGGGGTCCAGGACGGCGACGACGTGGTGTACTTCGGAACCCAGGTCCCGCTGATGATGCAGGAGCCGATCGACCTGTCGAAGGGGCAACAATGAGCGACGCCAGCCAGCCCATCGTCTGCGGCGGGTCGCCACGCCGTCGCAGGCCCCGGACCCGAGCCCACGCCGGCCAGCACGGGGTCGCCGTGCTGCTGGTCATCGCCTGCCTGGCGATCGTGGCGCCGTTCACCGCGAGCTTCAACTACCAGGCGCGGGTCGACTGGCAGTCGGCGATCAACGTGCGCGACGAGGTGACCGCGCGGCAGATCCAGCGCGGCGCGATGCAGCTGTCGCTGCTGCTGTTCGAGGTCCAGCGCATGGTGTTCAACCAAAAGCAGTTCCGCGACATGGTGGGCAGCATGGACATCACCCAGGTGGCGCCGTACCTGATGTCGGTGTTCGGCACCGAGGACGGGGCCGAGGGCCTGGGGGCGATGGTGGGCATCGACACCAGCGCGCTGTCCGAGCTGGCGATCTCGGGGGGCAGCTTCGAGTACCGGGTGGCGGCCGAGAGCGGCAAGATCAACGTCAACTGCCTGGCGGTGCAGCCGACCACTGACGGGGCCAAGGACAACCCCGCCGGGCGGGTGATCCAGACCGTCGAGAACCTGATGCTGCCCACCCTCTATGATCCGTACTTCGAGGAGCAGAAGTCCGACGGCCAGTACTACACGCGCAGCGACATCGTGCGGAACATGGCCGACTACATCGACGACGACATCAACGTCTTCGACCTGGTGAAGCTGCGCTCGGCCAGCTCGCGGCCCGAGAGCTACCGCTACACGCAGCTGTTCGATCCCTACCAGGAGCGCAACGCCCGGCTCGACACCGTCGAGGAGCTGCACCTGGTCGAGGGCATCGACGACGACTGGATGGCCGCGTTCGGCCACGAGCTGACGGTGTACGGCGGCTGCAAGGTCAACCTCAACTTCGCCAGCGCCGACCAGATCGCGCTCGTGCTCCAGCACTCGGTCTCGGCCGAGGACAAGTGGAAGACCGAGGGCGAGAACTTCCTGCTCAAGACCCTGCCGCTGGCCAACTACGTGGTGGAGAGCCGCGAGTTCTCGCTGTTCAAGGACGAAGAGGCGTTCAAGGACCTCGTGGCCCAGCCCGACATGTTCATCTCGCCGCTCGCGGCGCTGGGGGGCGACGCCGATCAGAACCAGAACCTGCCGCGGATCCCCGAGGGCATGGAGGTGCGGGTCAACGGCGGCGAGCGCAATGGCGACACGTGGGGCGGCATCAAGGACGTGGCCACGGTCATGCCCGAGAGCATCTACCGCATCGAGGTGTTCACCGAGGTGGGCGCGGTCCGCAAGCACCTCACGGCGGTCTACGACATGAAGTACGCGCGTCAGAACACCCAGGGCCAGGGGGCGTGGCTCTACATTCGGGAAGAGTGAGGAAGAGCGATGGCGCAGAAATTCGTCGGCATCGATCTCGGAGCGCACCACGTGAAGGTGGTGGTGGTCTCGGCCGGGTTGCGCGGGGTGCAGGTCACCGACGCGTTCTCCGAGCCGGTGGGGCCCGCCCCGGAGGACGACCCCGAGGTCGATCCCCTGGGGGTGGTGCTGGCCACCGCGCTCTCGGTGGTCAAGCAGCGCCGGCTGGCCTCGCTGCCGGTCGGCATCTGCCTGCCGCCATCGATGTGCAGCTACCGGGTGCTGAGCTTTCCGTTCAGTGACGAGCGCCGGATCGCGCAAGCGGTCGCGTTCGAGGCCGAGGGCCAGTTTCCGGTGGCGGTGGACGAGCTGTTCCACGGACACGTGATCGTGCCCGGCGCTGCGGGGGGCGGCAGGGCACTGGTGGCGGCGGCGCGGCGCGACAAGGTCGAGGCGATCTCCGACATCTTCAAGCGGGCGAGCGTCGACCTTCGCACCGTGACCTCGGGGGCGGTGGCGATGGCCCAGATCGCGGCGCGGCCTCCGGCCACGCCGACTCCGCCGGAGCTCTCCGAGCGGGGGCTCGAGCCCGTGTCGCTGCTGGTCGACTTCGGCCACACCAGCACGCAGCTGGTGGCGCTGTCGACCAAGGGGCCGCGTGCGATCCGGGTGGCGCGGCGCGGCGGTCGACACGTCACGGCGGCCATCGCCAAGGCCTACTCGATGGGCGAGGCGGAGGCCGAGGCCGCCAAGCACCGCGATGCGTTCCTTCCCCATCACGGGCTCGAGCAGATGAACGACGAGCAGCTCGATGCCGGCCGCGTGGTGGCCCGGGCGCTCGAGCCGCTGCTGCGAGAGATCGGTCAGACGCGGGTGTGGCTGCGGGCCACGTACAAGCTCGAGGTGGTGCGGCTGCAGATCGCCGGCGGAGGTGCGGCGCTGCAGGGCCTGGTGCCGTACCTGCGCGAGCAGACGGGGCTGCCGGTCGATCGCTTGCAGCCACAGGCGCTGCTGGTCAAGGGCACCGAGGGCAAGGACTTCGGCACCTACGCCGTCGCGCTGGGGGCCGCCTACGGAGCGGCTCGACGACCGCTCTTGCAGCTCCACGATGCGAGCAGCGCGGAGGCCGAGGGCAGCTGGGTCCAGGAGCGCATGTCGTCGCTCATCGCGATCGGGCTGGCGGTGATGGCGTTCGGGGCGCTCGACACCATCGCGCAGGTCAAGGCGCTCGAGGCCGAGCAGGCCGCCTACGAGGACGAGCTGGCCGCGGCCACGCTCGAGACCTTCGGCGAGGTGCTGGGGCCCTCGAAGATCGAGGCCACGCTCGCCGCGGTGGACGGGCAGGATCTCACGAGCCTCGTGCCCGAGAAGGGGGCGCTCGAGGTGCTCGCGATGGTGGTCGAGGCGGCCACGCCCAGCGACCTGGGGCAGGCCCCCCCGCCCGGGGCGGGGATCGACCCCGCGACCGGGCAGCCGCTGCCGCTCGTCGATCCCGTGACGGGCGAGCCCATCGAGTCCGGGGACGACGACGAGGGCGACGAAGGCGGCGACGAGCCTCCGCCCGTCGAGAAGAAGAAGGTCGAGGTCGTCGATCTGACGCGAGGCATCGTGATGTCGGACGAGCTGACGCTGAGCACGGTGGAGATCCGCGAGCGCAAGATCGAGCTGCGGGTCGAGGCCAACTCGGCCGCGGCGCAGGACCGGCTGAACTACAAGCTCAAGCAGAACTCGTGCCTCACCAACATCCAGAACGGCAAGGCCACGGGCGATCCACGCAAGCGCTTCGACATGACGATGGACAACGGCTGCTACTACGCCCAGCCCGAGACCGAGGAGACCTCGGATTCCGAGGCGGCTGACGGAGGGGAGAACGGCTGATGGCACGCGACTCCATGGGCGGAGGCTTCATGAGCCGGCTGACCCCGCGCGAGCGCACCTACATCCTGGTGCTGGTGCTGGTGTTCTTCGGGATGGGTACGCTGGTGCTGCTCTACCTGCGCGACAAGGCGCTGCGCGACATCGAGGAAGGCATCGCCTCCACGCGTCGAGCGCTCGACGCGGTCCACACGCGCGGCGCGGTCTACAAGGAGCGCCTGGCCGAGAAGGAGGAGCGCGAGGCCAAGATCTCGTCCGACACGCTGTTGTTCTCCACGCTGGTCGAGGAGTCGACGGTTGCGGGCGAGACCGTCAAGGTGAGCAACGAGGAGGAGCTGACCGCCATGGAGCTGGGCGGGGGGCTCATCAAGCGCAGCTACAAGTTCAACCTGAGCAGCGTGACCCTCGAGGACCTGGTCAAGTTCCTCACCAAGATCGAGAGCAAGCCGGGGCACGTCATCATCACCGATCACGTCGTCATTCGCTCGCCCAGCAGCGCCGAGGATCGGCTCAACGTGGAGGTGACCATCGCCACGTGGGAGCGCCGCGAGAAGGAGAAGCCGGCGGCGGCGGAAGGCACCGAGGAAGGAGCCGGGTCGTGAAGCTCACCGTCAAGCTTCCCAACTTCACGATGACCCGCGGCAAGATCCCCGGCAAGGGGGGCGGCGGGCTTCGGAGCCTGCGTCGCAACTTTCGCAAGGTCATGCTGTGGGGCAGCGTGGGCCTGGCGTTCTTCGTGCTGTTCGCCTGGCTCAGCCTGCCCACGCGAGCGCTGGCCTGGCGCATCAGCCACGAGGCCAAGGCGCGCGGCTACATCATCGACATCGAGGACATCTCGATCTCGCCGTTCGGAGGGGTGACGCTCGAGAACGTGCAGTGGACGTTCACGCCCTCGCGGCCGGGGCAGGTCCCCACCAAGTTCGTGGTGGACGAGATCGAGGTCGACGTGGGCCTGCTCGCGCTCGCGATGGGTGATCTCGACATCGACGTGGAGGCCGAGCTCGACGAGGGCACGATCACCGCACACTACGAGCAGTCCGCCGAGAAGAGCGCGTTCGCGCTCGAGGTCGCCGATCTGCCGCTCTACGGCGTACCCAAGGCCGCGCAGGCGCTCAACGCCCCGCTGCGAGGGATCCTGGCCATCAAGGTCGATCTGACCATGCCCGAGGGCAAGTTCTCGGAGGCCGAGGGCTCGATCGAGCTGACCTGCGCCGCGTGCATGGTGGGTGATGGTCAGGAGCGGCTGTTCGTGCCCGGCTCCGCCTCGCTCAAGAGCGGCGTGGTGATCCCCGAGATCGACATGGGCACGCTGGCGGGCCGCATGACGGTGGAGAACGGGATCGCCACCACCGACGGGCCGATCGAGACCAAGAGCGACGACGTGTGGATCGAGATCTCGGGGCAGATCGCGTTCAAGGATCCGTTCGCCAAGTCGCGCTTCGAGATGGTGCTCAAGTTCAACCTGAGCGAGAAGCTCCAGAACGAGAGCGAGCCGATGCGGTTCATGATCCAGACCGCCAACGCGAAGACCAAGCTCGACCCGCCCGAGCAGGGCCTGGGCTTCAAGCTCGATGGTCCGATCTCCAAGCCGCGCTTCATCGGCATCAAGACCAAGTCGAGCCGCGAGCTTCGTCTCGAGCGGCGGCAGAAGCAGGCCGAGCGCGATGCCAAGCGTCGCGCCAAGACCAAGAAGCCCACCACGCCCGTCAAGCCCACCACGCCAGCGGGCGGCGACGACGAGGGCGGTGACGACGGGCCCTCGATCGGGCAGCCGGGCGAGCCGCTCGACGTGCAGCCGTTCGATCCCGGTGATGGGGGGCGACCGGCCCTGCCGAGCGCGCAGGAGCCCTCGGAGGACTCGGCGGGCGACGAGTCGCCGCAGTATCCCACCAACCAAGAGCCCCCGTCGCAGGAGGAGCCTCCGTCGCAGGAGGAGCCCTCGCAGGACGATCCGCCGCAGGAGATTCCCCCCGAGGAGCCCAGCGACGACGGCAACGGCAACAACGAGGAGCCTGCGCCCGAGCCCGGCCCCTACGAGGGGACCGTCGAGGGCGAGGGCGGCGAGGGTGGTGGCCAGGTCGACGGTGCCGACGGTGCCGACGGGCAGCTCGACGGTGGCGAGCGTCCGTAGCTCGCGCCGAGCACGGTGGTGGGGCGTGCGTCCGCGGTAGACTGCGGGCAGTGGATCGCATTGCTCCCACGAGGCGACCGGAGGGCCCCAACGCGGGGACGCAGAGCTGGCGCGAGCTGTTGTTCGTGCACTGGGAGGTGCCGGAGGAGCTGCTGCGGCCGCTCGTGCCCGCGCGGCTGTCGATCGACACCTGGGACGGGCGAGCGATGGTGGGGATGGTTCCGTTCGCGATGCGGAACATCCGACCGCGCTGGCTGCCGCGGGTGCTGGCGCAGGACTTCCTCGAGACCAACCTGCGGACGTACGTGCACCTCGACGGGGAGGAGCCCGGGGTGTGGTTCTTCTCGCTCGAGGCCTCGTCGTGGTCGGCCGTGATGGCGGCGCGGCTGGGGTGGTCGCTGCCCTATCACCACGCGCGGATGAGCATGCGGCACGAGGGGGAGCGGATCGACTACGAGACGGTGCGGCGCAGCGATGGGGCGAGGATGGTCGCGAGCTGGACGCCCGGGGCGGTGCTGGGGGCGAGCACGCCGGGGACCGTGGAGTTCTGGCTGCTCGAGCGGTACGTGCTGTACTCGGAGCGACGGGGGCGGCTCTACCGGGGGCGGGTGCATCATCCGGCGTATCGGGCGAGGGAGGCGGAGCTGCACCTGGGGATGGAAGAGACGCTGACCCGGGCGGCGGGGGTGAGCGAGCGGTCGGCGGAGCCGGTGTTCGTGCATGCGTGCGACGGGGTGGACGTGGAGATGTTCGGGATCGTGGAGGTGTGAGGGCGAGTGCTTGTCAACGCACACGCGGCTGGCCTATCGTGATCTCATGCGCTGGTCTCGTTTCGTCGTCGTTGGGGTCGCCGGGTTCTTGGCCGTCGGATGCAACACCGGGGACTCGGACACCTCGCCGTTCGACTCGCCGATGACCAGTGCCACGGGCACCACGGCCACGGCGGACACGACCGCGGGTCCGACCTCCACCTCGCCCGGGACGGGCTCGGGCTCGAGCTCGAGCGCGGGAAGCAGCGAAGGAGTCGACGAGGACACGGGCTTCAAGTTCGACCTCGCCAACCCCGACGGATCCGAGACCAACGGGGTGACGATGGGCTGCGACAAGGTCGACATCCTGTTCGTGATCGACGACTCGGGCTCGATGTCCGACAACCAGGACAAGCTGACCGCCGCGTTCCCCGGGATGGCCCAGACGATCGACGACACGCTCGTCGACCAGCAGGGCATCGACTACCGCATCGGCGTGGTCTCCTCGAACATCACGGACGAGACGATGTGCCTGTTCGGAGCGCTGTGCGGGCCCGGGTATCTGGGGCGCTTGCAGCACGACCAAGGCCGCGTGCCGTGCAGCGACGTTCCCACGGGCAGGTGGATCGAGGGCAGCGAGGGGGCGGCCGCGGTCGGGAACCAGTTCACGTGCATCGCGTCGCTGGTCCAGGCCCAGGACTTCAACGGCTCCGAAGCGCCGCTCGAGGCCACGCGGATGGCGCTGATCGACCGGGTCACCGACGTCGAGCACTACAATCTCGGCTTCCTTCGCGACGACGCCCTGCTGGTGCTGGTGCTGGTCACCGACGAAGACGACCAGTCCGTGTGGATGTCGCCCACCAACTGGCCCCTGTTCGGTGGGCCCGGGATGATCGCGCCGGTGTCCCAGTTCCACGACATGCTCGTCGGGCTCAAGGGCGGGCACCCCGAGAACCTCGTGGCGGTGGCGATCTCCGGGCCCCAGGGGGGCGGCGGGGAGACCGATGCGCCGCGGATCCATGCATTCCTCGATCTGGTCGCGCCCAACTCGTACTGGGCGGACATCTCGGGATCGGACTACTCGACGCCGCTGCAAGAGGCGCTGGGGATCATCGAGGGGTCGTGCGAGAACTTCATCCCGCCGGCGGGGTGAGGGGTCTCGTCCATGCTCGTGCGGGGACGAACCCCCTGTACGTGCAGGGCGCCGGCCGGGAGCACCTGCACGCCGTCGATGTCGATGCCGAAGGCTGGCTGGAAGATCTCGAGGTCGGTCAGCCGATGCGAGTCGCAACCTCGAGGATCCATGCGACCATCGACTCGGGGTAGCCATCGGCGAACCGTGGTGGAGGCACGCGCTCTCCCAGGGGCCATCGGAGTAGGGAGTGGTCGGCCCCGGGCAGGATCTCGGTCCGCACGTGCTCGTTGCCACCCGTGTGCAGCGCCCGCTCGATCGCGGCCACGGCCCGCGAGGCGTCGGAGCGATCGTCCGCCTCCCCCTTGAGAACGAGCACGGGTACATCGATCCGTTGCCACAGAGGGGTGGGATCGAGGTCCATCACGCCGATCCACCATGCGTACTCCTCTCGTGGATGGACGGCGTCGGGCAGCTTGCCTGCCGCCGCGTACCAGCCCTCGGCACGGGCCGCGCGGAGCTCCTCGGTCATGGTCTCCGCCGTCACGGCACCGCGCAGGTACTCGTGGTACCGGTCGTGGAACGCCACCGCGGCGTCGACCGCTGCGGGATCGAAGCCGTTGCGCTCGAGCCGAAGGCGGATCTGGTCGTTCACCTGGGCGAGCGGGCTCACTCCGCTCGCTCCGATCACCACGATGAACGCCGGGCGCACGCCGAGGGTGGGGACCTGCGGCATGACCCATTCGGCCTCGCTGATGCCCACCAGCCCCACGCGCGTGGGGTCGACCCCGGGCACGGCTTGGAGGTGGCGCAGCATCGCCGCGGCGTCCTGGGCGTAGTCGCGGTAGGGCCCGCCATGGGTCTCGCCCGTCGACTCGCCGGCCCCGCGCTTGTCGTAGGCCACCGCCGCGATGCCTCGTCGGGCGAGCAGCCGAGCCAGGGACGAGAACTCGTCGCGCGTGGCCGGGCCCGAGCCGTGCACGAGCACCGCGCCCGCCGCATCGCTCGATCCGCGCGGTCGGCAGACCGTACCGGCCAACGTCACCGAACCGCTCGACACCTGCACCGACTCACAGGAGATCCGCCCCCAACGCTGCACCACGGCGAAGCCGAGCGCGGTGATCGAGACCAGGGCCGTGACGACCGCGGCCGTGCGAGCTCCTCGGCGGCGCGCGAGCTCGGCCAGCACGAGCGCCAGCACGAGCAGCACCATGCCTCCCATCGCGATGTCGACCACCACCGCGAGCGCAGACTCGTCGCAGAGGACCATCGTCGTACCGAGGCCGGCCACGAGCAACGGCAGCGCGCGGGTCGTGAGCGGTGGCATAGTGGTACGTGGATCGTCGATGAGCGCGCAGGGTAGCACGACGAGCACCACGATCGCGGGGACGACTGCCGGTGATGGTGCGTGCCAGCCGGTCGAGCGCGGTGGAGCCAGTCGATCCATGATTCTACGAAGTTCTGGTTGCAGGAGTTCACGGGCGGCGCAGCTTCGCCGACGTGCACGGCGATCGAATGGTGGCCCGGTCGTTGCCTCTCGTCGGAGTCTTGTCGTGCGCTCCCGGCGAGGAGCTCCCGCCGATCGTGTGGAGCGGGGAGCATCTCGACTTCGCACCGGTCGTAGGCGGCGACGAGCTGTGCGCCGGCACGCTCCCCTACATGGATCGATACCTGGGGCTTGCCGGCGATGCGTTCGATCTCTCGGTTGGACGCACGGTCTATGTGCTCGACCCGGAAGGGGAGGTGAACCCGTGCGATGCCTACGCCTGCACGATCGGGGGCACGATCTACACGCGCCGCACCCCACACGAGCACGAACTCATTCACGCCGCACGTGCCGGGACCCGGTTCCGTTTCTTCGAAGAGGGCGCCGCGCAGGCATTCGGGGAGGACGACGAGCTGAACGCCGGGCGCAACTTCGCGGATGGACCTCTACGCGAGGGGATCGAGGCAAGCGCCGACGGGTCGCTCGCGGATTCGTGGTACCCCCGCGCGGGACACTTCTTCTCCTATCTGCACCGCTACCACGGGCGTGACGTCACCTCGGCGCTCTACGAGGGCGCACCGAGGGACGCGACTGCCGACGAGGCGATCGCGGCGCTCGAGTCGGCGACGGCGATGCCGTTCGACGAGCTGGTCGCCGACTACGAGAGCGCCGAGCGGTTCTGCGAGCTGTCGCGCTGGTATCGGTACCCGCTGTTCCCGTGTGACGCTCCCGAGGCCCTGCGCCCGCGATGCGACGGAGAGGAGGCGATTCCCATCGAGATCTCGCTTGGGTGTGATGCTGCGACGGCGATCGGTCCGCGTGAAGGCGAGGTGTTCGGCTACGTTGCGATCGATATCCCTGCTGAGGGCTACTATCGGGTCGAGGGGGCACCGAGCGAGGTCGGCCATCGCGGCTCGGTGGAGTTCAAGGAATGCGCGCTGGGGTGTGCGTCGCACTATAGCGGGAGGTCATACCGTGATCTCGACGCCGAGATCTGGTTGCGTGCTGGCCGGTACTCCCTCCGATTCACTCGCAAGGTCGATGCGACCGAGCTCTCGACGATGTCCGTCACGATCGTGGGGGGCGATTGCCGGTGATGGCACGTGCCAGCCGGTCGAGCGCGGTAGAGCCAGTCGATCCATGATTCTACGAAGCTCTGGTTGCAGGGGTTCTCGGGCGGCGCAGCTTCGCCGACGTGCACGGCGATCGAATGGTGGCCCGGTCACTGCTGCCGCTCCTCGGGGTCTTGTCCTGCGGCGACCCGCCGGTCGACGATCCGGACTTCGCCTCGGACTCGGCCAGCGCGACCGATGGCGGCGCGGGTACGGGCAACGCGCCCGACGAGATGGGGACGGGGCCGACGCCTGTCGATGGCTACTGCCTCTTCGACCCGAAGGACGATCGCTACGGGTATCGCTACCAATGCGGTGGTGTCGTGTTGGTCGACGTCGTCGTCGAGCATGCGTTCGCGGGCTCTCCGGAGATGGCGTTCCTCGAATTCGTCTTTGGTCCCAAGGTAGACGGCGACAGCTACAGCGACCCGCTCGTGATGGCGTGCTGTCCGTGGTATGACCTCGACGAGCCCCACTGCGCCCAACCGCACGAGCGCGCGTGCTGGATCGATGTCATCGAGCAGGGGTGCCGCTCGATGGTCGACAAGATCGAGGCTTATGCTCACGATGCGTTCCCCGGGGCGCTCAACACCGCCAAGCGGACTGCGGTCCTCAAGGTCGCCGAGTATGTCGACGAACACCAGACCGACTGTGTCACAGCGTTCCGTGACGACACCGATATCGCCACGGTCTTGCAACTGTGCGACGTAGAGAACAACGGGGCCGTCGACTTCGGCGACATGCTGGAGAACGGCGTCTGGAGCTTCGACCCCCCGGGGCTAGTGCAGAACGTCGAACTCACTGTGTACTCCGCATGGATGTCGACGCTCCATCCGATTGGAGACGATGAGCCTGCGCCGTTGACCTGCTCGTCGGCAGACGAGAACGATGCGACGCGATTCGTCGAGGTCGACCCGCCTCCCGAGACCGTGGTGTTGCGCCTCGCATCCGGTGGTGGCGCGTCGCTCATCGGACCCTCCGCGGAGGGGGCTGCCGCGCTCGACACGACGAGCACGCTCGCGATCACGAGCGGCGCGCTCGAGAACCTCGCGCTGCACTCGGGCGCCACGACGATCGTCGCGTATGGCATGGAGATCCCCATCGAGGGTCTCCACTTGCGTCTTTGGGAGCGTGCATCCGGCGTCGCGGAAGGGTCGACGTTGACGATCGCGCCCGGCGCCGCCCGGTTCAGTGCGGGCGTCTCGGCCCTTGGCGAGAGCCGACACCGCTGGGTGACGAACGCGACGCCGATCGTCGTGGCGCACGATGCAGAGGGCTGGGCCTCGTCGGGGTTCGCGATCGAGGAAACGGTCGATGGCGAACCGTGGATGGTTGTCATCGCTGCTGCGCGGTGGCATGGGGACGGGTGAGGATGATGCGTGCCGCCGCGTTCCTCTCGTGTGTTGCGTGCGCCGGGGCCTGCGCTCCCGGCGAGGAACTCCCGCCGATCGTGTGGAGCGGGGAGCATCTCGACTTCGCACCGGTCGTAGGCGGCGACGAGCTGTGCGCCGGCACGCTCCCCTACATGGATCGATACCTGGGGCTTGCCGGCGATGCGTTTGACCTCTCGGTCGGACGCACGGTCTACGTGCTCGACCCGGAAGGGGAGGTGAACCCGTGCGATGCCTACGCGTGTGTACTTGGGGGCACGATCTACACGCGCCGCACCCCACACGAGCACGAGCTCATCCACGCCGCACGCACCAGGTCTGGGTACCGTTTCTTCGAAGAGGGCGCCGCGCAGGCATTCGGGGACGACGACGAGGTGAACGCCGGGCGCAACTTCGCGGATGGACCTCTGCGCCAGGGGATCGAGTCGTGTGCCGACGAGTCGCTCAAGGATCCGTGGTACCCCCGAGCGGGGCACTTCTTCTCCTATCTGCACCGCTACCACGGGCCCGACGTCACCTCCGCGCTGTTCCAGAACGCACCGGTCGGCGTGTCCGCCGACGAGGCGATCGCGGTGCTCGAGTCGGCGACGGCGATGTCGTTCGACGAGCTGGTCGCCGACTACGAGGACACCGAGCGGTTCTGCGATCTGTCGCGCTGGTATCGGTATCCGCTGTTCCCGTGTGACGCTCCCGAGGCCCTGCGCCCGCGGTGCGACGGAGAGGTGGCGATCCCCATCGAGATCTCGCTCGGATGCGACGCCGCGACGGCGATCGGTCCGCGTGACGACAAGGTGTTTGGCTACGTCGCGATCGACATCCCCGCGGAGGGCTACTACCGGATCGAGGGTGTGCCGAGCTATGCCGGCCATCGCGGCTCGGTGGAGTTCAAGGAATGTGCGCTGGGTTGCGCGTCTCAGTCCTTCGCGCGGTCATACCGTGAGCTCGACGCCGAGATCTGGCTGCGCGCCGGCCGGTACTCCCTCCGATTCACACGCAAGGTCGATGCGACCGCGCTCTCGACGATGTCGATCACGATCGCGGGGGACGACTGCCGGTGACTGGCCATGCTCTCTCCGCGCGCGGGGGCACGGTGCCGAGAGCATGCGCAGCACCCGCGAGGTGGGAGCAAGACGGAGGTCGGCGAGAGGTCCCGGGACATGCGCGGGAGCTCCGGTGAACGCTCGCGGATGTCCCGGGACATGCGCGAGAGCTTCGGGGAGCTGTGCAGGATGTCCCGGGACATCCGCGAGCGCTCCGCGAAGCTGTGCAGGGATGTCCCCGGACATCCACCAGCGCTTCGCGAAGCTGTACAGGGATGTCCCGGGACATCCGCGAGCGCTCCGCGAAGCTGTGCAGGGATGTCCCCGGACATCCACCAGCGCTTCGCGAAGCTGTACAGGGATGTCCCGGGACATCCACGAGAACTCCGCGAAGCTGTACAGGGATGTCCCGGGACATCCACGAGAGCTCCGCCGAGCTCACCCGAAGGCCCCCGGACATCCCCCGGCGCGAGGCCGAGCGTCCCAACGCAAGAGGCCCGGCAGGACGTACCTGCCGGGCCTTCTTGCTCGATGGGCCTGCTCGCTGCGGGCTGCGGGCTACTACGCGGATGCGTCGCCGGCTTCGCCCACCTCGGGCAGCGGGACGTCGAAGGGCTCGCTGGGCTCGGGCTCACCGGCAGCACGGGTCCGGCGGGCACGGCGGATCGGATCGAGCTGCTGCATGACGGCCTTCACGTCGTCCTCGTCGTCCTCGTCGACCTCACCCACCACGGCGCGCGCATAGCTGGCGATGGCGGCCTGGAGCGCACGCAGGGGCTCGAGCACGCGGGCGGGTTCGGAGGCGGCCTCGCGAGCCTCGGTGATGCCGAGCGCCTTGCCGTAGGCGGCGTGGGCCTGCCGCAAGAGCGGCAGGTAGGACTCGCCCACGAGCGCCTCGAGCTCGTCGGCGAGGTCGTCGGTCTCGATCTGGGCGAGCCGCCGCTCACTCTGGGCCCACTGCTCGGTGTAGGGCAGCTTGAGGAAGTCGAGCCCGGTGGCAAACAAGGTGGCGACCATCCGCTCGGCCCGCGGCGCCTGGTCGTCGTCGCCGAGCTGCATGCAGCCCTCGAGCCGCGACCGCACCGCGCTCCAGCGACGATCGAGCACGAAGTCGAACGGACGCAGATCGTCCACGGTGGGGACGGGGCGGGAGAGATCCACCCACGCGGCCTGCATCTCGGTGGCGCGGGCCCGCAGCTTGACCAGACGCTTGCGGACGGTGGTGCTCGGCCGCCGCGGAGCAGCGGCGAGGAGGGTACGAGAGAGGCTGAGGGTGGTGGCAGGATTGCGGGTGGGAACGGACGTGTAGGCGCTGGGCTCGAAGGTCGGGGGCATGCGGAGGTCCTCGGTGAGGGCCCGGGCATGACGCATGCCCGGGCTCCCATCGCGTGTGGGGGGTGGAGTGCGGCTCGAAGGAACTCGAGGCGCCGAGGCAGTAAAGGGCCTGACGGCGGGATCGCAAGCGGAAAGATGCAGGGGACGGGCGTCCCTATGTGGAGCGGGGGTGGAGGGAGGGAAGGGTGGGGGTGTGTACGGCGGACGACTTCGGCTGTCTGATCCGATCCACCCTCGTCTACCGGTTCGTTGCCATGCACTTGGCGGCTATGATCCGCTCGAGTTCGACGGCCCGACACACCCGCCTCGACACCAATGCCACGACCGCCCAGTCCCCCGCCGGGTCCCCTGCCTTCGCGGCTACGCCGGTCCCTTCTCTTGTGGCCCGTGGCCACGGCGATGCTCCAGATCCTGAGCGGCCTGGGCCACGGGCTCGTCGAGGCCATGGACCATACCGGTTCCTTGGGGCTGGCCGTGCTCGCGTTCATTGCCATCGCTGGCGTGCTCCATGTCTTGGTGAGGGTGGCCCGGCTCCCGCAGGTGAGGGCGGCGCTCCTCCGCGTGGGCGTGGGCTCCGTTCTCGTGATCGTGGGTGCCCTGGTGCTCGCGGGCATCCTGCTCATCGGCCTTGCCGGCGGGTGGACCAGCGCCACGTTTCCGTTGGCTCCCGATCTCGTGCTCTCCGTGGCGGGCTTCGGCTTCATCGCCTGCGGCGGCGCCTGGGGACTCTGGTGCACCGCCAACCTGCTGTGGGGCGACGAGTAGCCTCGATCTGGTATCTTGCCCCCCTTGGGCCATCGTGCACGGTGCTCGGTTCGACGTTCGAGCCCCGCAGACCATGTTCCACTCGTGCCGTGTTGCCTGCATCGAAATCGCCATGCAACCATGACCACTCGTGGGTTCGAACACCGAACTCGCCGCGCAATCACCCACTTGCACCGGCCGCCTCGCACACACCATGCTCGGCGTGGCGTTCCTCGCGATCACGCCCGCTTGCGGTGACGACAGCGGCCCTGCCGGATCCGGCACGGGTGGCGACGAGATGCCCGACGACCAAGTCCCCGGCCCGGGAGGACCGAGTTGCCCCGTGCAGGTCGTTCCTCCCCCGGGGTGGTCTCCCGACGACCTCGAGGCCCGTGCGCAGCCCGGGAAGATCACGCGCGTCGTCACGCTTCGCGGCGACACCCAAGCGCCAAACGACCCGTCCTCCGGCCATGCCTCGCATGCCGAGCCATTCGCCTTGACCGCACCGAGCCGCCCGTTCGGGGCAACCACTCAGGGCCCTCACATCCACGAGCGCTGGGGCGAGTCGCGCAAGCTCGAGCTGTCGTACTGCATCACGGCGGTTCCCGGCGAAGACGCGGAGAACGAGGACAACTATCATCGGATGATTCGCTCGCTCGTCGACACCACCGCGGAGTGGGAGCGCGTCACGGGGGCGAACTTCGTACACGTGGTGGCCGACGACACGCCCACCAGTCAACCGCACCCAACCCCGGGACCCGGCGGCTTCACGATCTTGAGTCCGGAGTGCGCCACGGGTACGCGGTCGTACTTCGGTGTGTTCACGGCATTCCTTCCTCAGAAGCAGGGAGAGACCAACTCCGTCCCGCAAGCATGGAACGACCCCGCGCTCGAGCCTCTTGGCGGAGGAGTTCTCAAGCGAGCGTTGATGCTCAGCTCCGGCCCCGTGTGGAACGTGAATGAGTCATTGCTGCGCGTCATTCTCCGTCATGAGCTCGGCCATGTGATGGGATTCGTCCACGAAGAGGTCAACCATCCCGGCTCGGTGGGAGAAGGCTGTAGTGATGCCGATCCGCGCCCGCTGACTCCCGCCGATTCCCGGTCGATCATGACGACGCCTGGGTGCACGGGCATGTCCGGCGACGCCGAGATCCTCACGCACCATGATCGGCTCTCAGGATTCTACTTGCACCACACACCGCGCTCTCGGTTCGAAACCAGGCCACCGAACGCGGGCTACCGCTACGGAGGAATCGCCAACGGGGGAGCGGAGATCCTGTGGCACTCCGAAGGAGCACCCCAGGGCGTGCTCTGGCGCCCACAGGTGGTGGCGGGCGCGATCTCATTCGTCGAGCAACCATTCCCCTACTGGTCGCCGAACGAGAGCCCGCCCCAGAGCTGGTACCCGAACCAGAGCGAGGTCGTCATCCCACTGCGCATTGACGTGCCGAACAGCTTTGGGCTGTTGTTCTACGGCTCGGGCCCCGACGTCGACGATTTCGTGGTGCTCAACTCGGGGGGGAGCACGACCGCCATCGAGTGGTCACACGACGCCTTCGCCGTGCCCGTGGTCGGTCGCTTCGACGGCTCGGATCTCGGGCGCGACGTCGTTTATCTCTACCAACCCGGCACCGAGGAGAGCACCGCGCTCGTGATCTCGAACGACCAGGTCTCAGTCGTCACCGAAGTCCCTCAGCAGACCGCATTCGCGTACCCTTTGGCGGCGCCCTATCGTGGCGTTCAGCACCCGGACGACATCGTGTGGCTCGAGCCCAACGCGGGTGGCAAGGTGATCGCGTGGCGCCTCGGCAGCGGCTTGCTCGATCCGGTGGCGGTGACCAGGACGGCTCGAGGTGACCTGGGTCTCGTACCCGGTGAGCATGTTCCGGCCATCGGAGACTTCAACGGCGACGACCGGGCCGACATCATGTGGCAGGGCGTCTCCAACCAGGCCGCCGGGTTCCCCGAGATCGAGGACGTGCTGTGGTTCTCGCGGAGCACAGCGGAAGCGCTCGTCTTCGCGACCGTGCCCAAGTCGGTCGGCAGGTCCCATCGACCGTTCGTGGGTGACTTCGACGGCGACGGCATCGACGACATCTTCTGGCATCGAAGCTGGGGCATGACGGCCGATGGCCCGTCGGCCTTCACCACCGACCCGAGCTTCATCTGGTACTTCGACGCCACGGGCGGCCACCAGACCGAGGCGTTCGTCCTCGAAGGCGACTACAGCCCCTATGTGGGCGATTTCGATGCCGATGGTTGCCACGACATCGCGTGGCTCGACGCCCTGGGCGACGAACTGCACGTGTGGCGCTGCCTGCCCGGCGCCCGCGACTTCGACTGCGCAGGAACCGCGCAGACACCACCGGACGCCGCACCAGTCGGCATGCACTGGGGTTTCTAGCCATGGCTGCATCGAGCACGGACGGCGTGGGCGAGCGCTGCTACAAGGGAGCAGAGGTCATGAGGAGGGTCATCACCGCAGCGAGCCTCGCATCGATTGCGATGGGCTGTGAGTCCGAGGCGCCCCATGACTCCGAGCCACCGGGTGTCCTCGAGTACGACGATTCCTTTGCCCGAATCTACCGGCTCGACCGGCGCATCGACATCATCGGCGTGAAGGGTGACCGCGAGCGCCACGAGTGCGGAATCCTGAGCGAGCGTGCCCATGCCGAGCTCGGGGACACGCTCTCGGCCCTCGAGCCCGGCGAAGACTACGGACGTGATCCCAGTCCTGGAGGTTGTGCTCCCGGAGCCTCCATCCACATCGAAGGCTTCGTCCACAGTCCCTTCGCGTGTGACTTCGAGTGCTGCCGTCCGGAGCTGGCCCGTGCTGCGCTCGTCTACTTCCTGATCGGCATGCATTTCGAGGGCTTCGATCCGCTCGAGTTCGACGGCGAGCCCTACATCGCCATCGAGCCCGACACACCCTGCCCCTGATCGCCGTCGCGTCGACCGGCGCACAATTTCGTTGGCTCTCGAGCTCGTTCTACGCCAGCGACCAAGCGGGTCTGCGTCGCGTGCCTCCCCTCACGACTCGGGCAGCTCGAGTCGGTCTTCGGCCCGCGCCAGCGTACCCGCGACGGTGCCGCCACAGAGGGCGCAGCGCTCGTCATCACGCCGTATGAGCCCGTTGCACGTCGAGCACTCGTGACGGGGAAATCTCCGCGGGAGCTCCCGTGCGAGGACCAGCCCCACCACCAGCACGGCGAGCGCGAGCCACTCGAGGGCTGCACTGAACAGCGGGATCGAAGCAACGATCGCCGCCATCACGATCATCATGCCGAGCAGCGGCGATGCAGGATACGGCACCCGATGAACCTTGCCTCCCTCGTTCCAACCCCGCTCGCGGCTGACGGTCGACAGCTCGCCCTCACCCTCGCCCTCGCCCTCCCCATCCTCGAGCGGCGCCGCGAGCAGCTCCTCGAGTCGCGTCGGCGCGGGCCAGTGCTGCGGATCCGGCAGCCCCAGTCGTTCGCGCACTCCCTCGGGACCGCCGAGCGCTCGCTCGAGCCATCGCTCGGCCGCCTTGAAGAAGCCCGCTTGATTGGTGTGCAGGGCCGCCACGACGGCGCGGCGCTCCGCCGGGCCGTGGTCGCGTGCACGGACGAAGGCGGCGAGCCCGAAGCACATCGCCTGCGGCGAGAGGTAGCCCAGGTGCGAGGTCGACCATGCGTGCCCGCCGAGCGCACCGCCGTCCCCCTGCAGCGACCAGCTACGGTGGCGCTGGCTCGCGTTGGCCGTGAGCACGCCCAGCCCGAGGTAGATCGTCGACAGATCGGTGAGGCACTCCTCGAGATCCCGATCCTCCACCTCCAGCTCGTGCACGTGGCGAAACGCGTGCGCGGTCTCGTGGGCGAGTGCAGCCGTGACCCCGCCCGGATCACCGAGCAGGCTCACGTTGGCCCCGAACCAGCAGGTGTCGTCGTCGTCGATCCCGGCAAACCACGCCGCTGCCCCTTCATGCGCCTGCGAGTGGACCCGCGCGCCGAGGTCGATGCGCTCCGCGGCGGCGCGGCCATCGTCGAACATCTCGATCGCCACGTCGTGCTCGGCCAGCTCCGCATACCGCAGGATCCGCAGCGCCAGCCGACGCACACCGCGAGCGTCCGGGCTCCACGCGTCGGGAAACCACCTGCTGCTCGGGAGCACCACCGGCGTGCACACCAGGTGCTCATGGCCGCACGACGCCACCAGCTCGCGCAGCGCGTCGAGCACCCACTCGCGCTCGTCCTCGGGCGGAATGAGCTCGACTGCCCCCATGCACGGCGAAGACTAGCAGGAGTCCCTCGAGAGCGCGGATGCAAGCGCATGCTCGGACCAGCATCGACCACACGGGTCGTGATCCGACAGACCCCGCCCATTCCTCCACCCGGCCTCGGCCCGTTGCGCTCGACGACGCTGCCGACGCCCACAGGCCCATCGCAGGCTCGGCCCTGCTATCGTAGTCCCGCGATGCGCGGGCGATGGCAGCGATGGCAACAGAAGGCGACGCTGGCGACCGTGATGCTCACGATGATCGCGAGCTGCACCCCATCCTCGACCGAGGCGCCCACGCGCACGCACGCGATCTCTTCGGAGGCCCGCCCGCTCTCGGACCTCCCTGGCGGGGCCGAGGCTCCCCCGGGCATGCTCACGCTGTGGGCCGACTATGAGGCCGCCGGTGCCGACGAAGTCCCGCTCTACCTCGTCAACCGCACCGGCGATCCCATCGAGCTGCCGGCCGAGGACGGCGACCCCTACGTCAAGCTCGAGGCGCGCACCGACGATGGCCAGTGGCATCGTGCGCAGCGGCACGTGTTCAGCTCGTGCGGACTGAGCTACCAGCCCGTCGTGCTCGCGCCCGGCGAATTCCTGCGGCTGCGACAGTGGTTTCCGACCGAGGGCGAGCCGGCCCAGGTTCGCTACGCAATCCATGGAGACCTGGAGCTGACGTCGAACCCGGGCATCGGTCACATCGACCCAAAGGAGCTCGAGGCGGCGCGGCTCGATGCCCTGTCGGCCAAGTCCGCCGATGTCGCCGCGCTCGAGGAGATCCTCGAGGCACACGTCGGCTCGGCGGACTGGGAAGATCAGTCCGCGATCGACACCGCCCTGCGCCGCCTGGGAGCACTCGGTGGCGAGGACGCGGCCGCGCTGCTCGAGCGCTTCCTCGATCGATCCGAGGTCGACGCCAACGCCTACTCGCGGGCGATCGATGCGCTGAACGACGCCGACCCGGTCCGGCTCGCGGAGTACCTGCGCCACCGCCTCGCGGAGCCGCCGGGTCGACGGCGGGATCGGGTCGTCGACGAGCTGCCCTTCGCCCCTCGGCTGGCCTCCGAGCCCCTGCTGCGCGATCTCATCGCCATCGCGCGCGACCCGTCGGCGCCCGAGGTCCCGCGCGTGCTGGACTACCTCGCGGGATTTCGTCGCGAGGAGATCGCCGCGCTCCTGCTCGAAGTGCAGAAGGACTCGCGGTACCCGGTCGAGACTCGGATTCGCGCGCGCTACGACCACGAGCAATGGTACGGCGACGAGGGGGTGAGCCTGCGCCTGCGGGCCCCTGGCTCGTGGAGCGACGGCCACCCGCGGCCGGTGCGAATGAGCATCGAGCTGGAGAACGGAAGCGATCACGTGCTGCGCTTCTCGTACGACGATCCATCGGAGCTGGTCTCGCTCTACCTCTCGCTGCCGCACGGACGAGATCAGACGTTCCTGCCGCCGCGAGCCGGGGTTCGGTGGTTCCAGCCGACGAGGACGACGGGGGCGATCACGGTGGTGCTGCGGCCGGGAGAGCGCCACACGCTGTCGATGGCGGTGGGGGACTACTTCGAGATTCCACCCGCACCACCCGATGGGCTGACCGTGTGGGCGAGCGTGAAGATCCCCGGCGAGCAGGCCGTGGCCCGGCTCGCCGGGGGTGGGGCGGGGATCAACCCGGTCGAGCGATGAGGAGCATGATCCCTCGACGAGAGGAGCGCCGCTGATGCGTCGCGTTCATGGACGCAAACCGCGGCTCGGGGTGGCGAGCTCCGTGGCCGTCACGCTCGTGCTCGCGGCATGCGAGCGGGATGCCCCGCCGGTCGAGACCTCGACGCACCCGGCTCCTGCTGCATCGCCGCCATCGTCCCCCGTGCCACCGGCCGGGGACGACGTCGCGGCGCCTCCACGGGCGGCGTCGATCCAGGCGTTTCTCACCGCGGAGGGACCGGCGACCTTCGTGCGCGGCACCGCGGGCGACGCCGTGGCCGATCGCGCCATCGCGGCGCAGATCGATCTGGCGCGCACGCTCCTCGCCGATGCCACCGTCGTCGACGATACGTCGATCGATCTCGCCGCCGGCCCCTCGGCGTGGCCGGCTCGGCCGATCGTGTACGGCGGCCCGCACGTCAATTCGCTGCTTGCGGTCCTCCCCTTGCCGTTCGTGCTGTCGCCCGGCGAGCTCGTGATCGGCGACCATGCGTTCACCGGCGACCAGCACCGGGTCATCGCCCTGGTGCCCGCCACCACCCGCCATCCCGAGTTCCTGCTCTACGCGGGCACCGGCACGCCCGGCATCGCGGAGATCAATGCGCTGCCGCTCGGCTCCGAGCAGGTGCTCGTGGCGGATGCGTTCGGGCGCCGTGTCGAGGGACGGTGGGAGGGGCGCGGCGACGCGCTCGCGGTACGGTTCGGAGCGCAGGCACGGCGCATCGCGTGGCGTACCGTCGATCGCGAGCTCACGGGAGCGGACGCGACCACTCCAGCCGACGTGCACTTCCGGTTCCCCGACGGCCTGCCCGCCGCAGCCGACGAGGCCGACTTGGTCGCCGCGTGCATGCGAGGGCTCGAGACCGTCGTCGCCAAGCTCGGCATCACCGCTCCTGCTTCCGTCACCGTGTACGTCTACCCCGATCGCCGCAGCAAGGAGTCGCTCACCGGCAACGGTGGCGATGGTCATGCGGTGCCGTCGTCGCACACGCTCCACGTCCTCGCCGGCCCGGGGCTCGAGTCCCTCGTCGCGCACGAGGGCACGCACGTCCTGGGGCCCGATGCCTGGGGCCCGGCCCCGACGCCGATGCTGGCCGAGGGACTCGCCGTGTGGGTCGCCGGAGGCTATGCCGGTCGCACCCTCGAAGAGCTCCGTCCGGAGATCGCCGGCACCGGGCGCTCGCCCATCGTGGTGCTGCTCGAGCCGCGCGCGTTCCGATCGATCGCGGAAGGAGTCGGCTACCCACTCGCCGGACTGCTCGTGGATGCCCTGGTCACCGAGCTCGGAGCAAGCACCTTCACCACCCACCTGCTCGGAGCCACCGCCGATCGATGGGACGAGGCCTGCCGCGCTGCGGGCACGAGTGCAGGGGCGATCGAGGACGCGCTCGCTCGCCGGCTCGCCCGGTGAGTCGCGGCACCGGACGGTCCAAGGGCATCCCCGTGCCTAGATCGTCTTGAGGTACTCGAGCACGGCCGCGCGCTCCTGGGGAGTGAGCACGTCGCCGAAGTCATGGCCACCGTTGCCGTGCCCCGGCTTGGTGGTGTCGTAGATGAGGTTGCGGGGCTCGAGCGGTCCGGCCTGATCCTGGCCATGGTCGAGCTCCTCGTACGGCCAGCCCAGCGCGTCCCAGTCGTAGTTGGTGCTGTCGAAGTCGACGCGCTTCCAGTACGTCGGGCGCGCGTTGCTGTCGAGCACGAGGTCGAGCGTGGGGACCGAGGCGTTGTGGAAGTAGGGCGCGCTGGCCCACACGCTGTCGAGCGGTGGCGCCACGTAGCCGACGAACGGCTCGGTGACCCCCAGCTCGGTGACGGTCCCGAAGAAGCTCGACTCGAACCACTCCTCGAGGTAGTTGAATTCCCCCGCCCCGTAGGCGGCGAACACCGGATCGGTACCGATGAGATCGAGCGGGATCAGCATGTTGGGGTAGAACTCGTGCTCGTCGTTGGCGTCGTAGCTGCCATGGCAGCCCTCGCAGTGGCACTCGAACACCTCGGCCCCCGCCGTCGCGAGCTCGGCGTCGATGGGATAGGGGTACTGGGGCGGCTCGATCGACTCGAGGTACGCCACCACGTCGACGAAGTAGTCGAGGATCACCGCTGCCTCGGCCACCGTGTCGGTGCACAGCGACGAGGCCAGGATCATGGTGCCACGGTGGTCGCCGCGGGACATGCCGTTGGCGAACTGCGAGGCCTTCTTCCTGGCGTGCCACCACGGCGGAGGATCGGAGGGAATCATCATGTCGTCGGGCAGCTCCTGGATCGGCTCGTCCAGCCACTCGAGCGTGTACGGGTCGCGGTGCGAGAGCAGGATGAACGCGAACTCGATGGCCGGGTTGGTCCCGGTCGTGAGCATGATCGAAGCCGGACCGGCCACGGCGTAGCGCTGGATGAACTTGTTGAACGCCTCGCCTGCGTCGGTGAACGCCGGCAGCGGGGGAACGAGCTGCATCAGCGAGTAGAGATCGCTGGTGAAGTCGGCGTCGTGGCGACCGAGCCCCAAGACGAGCTCGCCATTGAACTCGGCCGAGTGACAGTTGAAGCAGTTGGGCGCGACGAGCTCCGAGCCGTCCTGCAGCTCGAGCACGTTCCACCCGACCGGCACCAGGGCGTTCTTGCCCTCGCGCCAGCCGAGGCTGGGCCCGTCGGCGAACGTGCCGAGCAGGGGCTGTGCGATCGGAAACAGCTCCCACGGGATCCCGCACGACACGTAGTCCTCGGTGAGCAGCGTCTCGAGCCCGATCACCGGATCGCCGGGTAGGGGCTCTTGGCGAGGGATCGAGTAGCCCTGGCTCCAAGGACCCGCGGGATCGATGCAGCTCTGCGGTGGCGCGTCGCCGCCGGTCTCGGAGTCGCCGGCGCCGGTCGAGTCCATGCCCGCGGCCGTCGAGTCGACCGCTTCGTCGCTGCCCCCGGTGGCGGACGAGCCTCCGCTCCCCCCTCCGCCAACGGTGGGCCCGTCGGAGCAAGCCATGCAGGCAAGCAGCATCAAGGGCGCGAACGAGACGACACGGCTGGCAATGGACATCGACATCCCACCTCGCAGCGAATGTAACCCGAACGAGAACTCGGACCTACTCGGATTCCCGTACGACCGTACGGTTTGCGAATCCATCTCCGCGAATTCATCCAGCGACTGCCCGCGCAGACGGCCTTTTCACCTCCTCCGCCGGGTGCCATCTCCTGCACGCGGGCGTCGATCATCGACGGAGGTACTCGGTTTCTCCAACGACGACGACTCTACGTGCTCGGCATCTTCGTGCGCGAGCCCATCGGGCCGTGTATGCGCTGATGGATCCGCGGACCCTCGACGCCTTCGGCTTCCAGCCCACCGCGACGCTCTATTCGCTCGCAAACGTCTTGGTCTGGCAGGTCTCGACGAGCTCCCCTGCGTCGAACGCCTCGTACAGGCACGAGAACCGCTCCCCCGCGTCCTCGAGCGCCCGACACTCCTCCAACTGGGCTGCATCGAGCTGGTAGACCCTCGCCTCGCGCTCGAGGCTCAGATCGTTGGTCACCCGACGCCACCGCATGGCGACCCTGCCGTCGTCGGACCAGATCACCGCCGTCTCCGAGTACTCGGCGTCCGGCCCCCAGTCGAGCTCCATTCGCATCGCACGCCCGTCGGCGAGGTGCTCGAGCGCGCAGTCGAGCGCGCTCGCGTTCGGCACGAGCGGCGCATTCATGGGTCCCTCCACGCGTACCCGGCCGCAGTCCTCGAAGCTCGCGTCGTCGTCGGTCACGCGGGGCTCCGACTCGAGATCGCCGAACTCGAACGCCTTGCACTGGGGATAGGACTCTGCGCAGGCGCTCGCCAGCAGGACGGTCGCGAGCCCGAGGACCACGGTGACGGTTCGTCGCATCACCTCGATGTTCCCATGCCGGACGTCACCCCGCGTGTTTGGGCGAGCCCCCGCGCGCGTGAGGGACCGCGCTCGTCGTACGGCACGTAGTGCACCTCGTCCGTCCCTACGAGGTCGTCCACCACGCGGCGCTGCGCCTCGAGACCGCGGACGCGCGCGCGCCGGTCGAGGGCGGGGACGCGGCGGCGGATGGTCTCCAGGCCGAAGCGCCCCGCGCTCAGCAGCGCCAGCAGCGGAGTGAGAGGCTCGCGGGGAAGGCCGATGTCGTCGATCGCCTCGTGGCCGAGCGTGAAGCGGGAGACGGCGGTGCGGTAGCGCGTGGTCCAGTAGGCGCTGGCGCGCTCCAACGCGCCGCTTGCGGTGCGGGCGGGTACTCCATGCAGGGCCCGGGCCAGGGCGCGGCTGTCGTCGTCGGCGTGGGGATTGGTCAAGCCATGGATGAACATGTGTCGCACGCCGGTGGGATAGTCGTGCGCCAGCAGCTCGTCGTCTGCACCCAGCACGTTCCCGACGTAGCGCCACAGGTGCATGATCGCGGCGCGCTCGTCGGCGGTGAAGCGGAATCCGAGGGCGATGAGGCCCGACAGGTACACCGCGGAGAACTCGAGGTGGGTCGCGGCCATGTCGGTTTGATTGATGGGCACACCCCACGCGCGCTCGTTCCAGTCGGATCGGCGTGCGAGGCCACGGCGAACCTTGGCGTGCATCAGGCGTACGCGGCAGGTGGACTTGAAGCCCTTGGAGAAGCGGGAGAACGTCTCCGATTCGACCACGTCGAGGTAGAAGCGAGAGGTCTCGCCGAGGCGGCGGACGACCATGCGATCGAGCGCCCCCGTCATCGCCAGCGGCTTGGACGCGGCGCTGCTGCGGTAGCCCCCCATCAGGGCCATCGCGGACAGCACCGTGCCTCCCGAGGCGCCCACGCGCCAGGCGGTCCAGCAGGCGAGGCGGAGCGCGTCGCGGTCGAGCCAGTCGGGCTTGGACTCCAGCGGCTCGAACCATCGAACGAGACACGGCGGCGGTCGTGGTACGGCCGCCAGGCCCTCCTCGACCGCTCGCTCGAACAGCCGTCGCCCGTGTCCCGGCGGTTGCTCGGCCGCCCAGGCGACGAAGTCGTCGGCAACCGGGTCGGCCCGCAGCAGACCGTCGCGGAGCCGGAGCACGTCGGCGTCGGTCTCGTGGATCCGAACGCCGAGCACGCGCCCGATCCGTCGAAGCCTCGCCGGAGGATTGCGCAGGCGCTCGGCATGCCAACGGGTGGGGATGGTGGACGTCGACATCGCGGTCCATCATAATCCGAGTAATCGCTCGGTTTTACTCGGATTCCCCCCGCGGCCGGGCGGCATGCCGGTCAGTTGCTAGAAATGTCCAGTGATTTCCAGCCCAAGAAGCTCCCGCGGCAGGCGAGGTCGCGCCAGACGTTCGACGCGATCGTGGAGGCATGTGCTCGGCTTCTGATCGCCGACGGCTACGGCGCGCTGACCACCAACCACATCGCGGAGGTTGCAGGGGTCAGCATCGGATCGCTCTACGAGTACTTCGGTGACAAGGATGCCGTGGTGTACGAGGTCGTGCGGCGGACCGCCCACGGGTTCTCGGAGGACGCGGCCCGACCGCTTCCGGCGTTCGGACGGGTGTCGGTCCGCACGGCGATCACGAGCTGGATCGATGCGTTGTTCGCCGCAATGCGATCGCGCGAGCCGCTGCTTCGCGCGATCGCAGCGGACGTGCCCCAGACGATCCGCGAGCCCCACGAGCGCGAGTCGAGGGTGCGCTACCTCGAGCTCGCGCGCACGGCCTACCGCATGGCTGGCGATCACGTGCGGCAGGATCGCGTGGAGGAGGTCTCGTTCCTGCTCGTGACCCTCGTCGAGGCGGCACTGACCCGGCTGGTGCTCGACCCTCCCGACGACGTGAGCCCGGCCGTCGTGGTCGACGAGCTCTCATGCCGGGTCCTCGAGTGGGTCGCACCGCGCTCGCGTGCTCGCCCCAGGCCCTCGGGCTCGCGCTGAGCGAGGCAGGGGTGGTGCGCTACGCCCCGGTCGGCACCTGCAGCACCCCCTCGTCGACGTTCTCGAACGTCACCACCGTGTTGGCGGGATCGCCCATGAACATCGCGGGCACGTCGAGGAAGCTCTCCTGCGAGAACGCGCCGTCGAAGAACATCATGTCGTAGGCGTCGCAGTCGCGCCAGTCGTCCATGGTGCCCACGGGAAGCCCGCCGAGCGCCTCGGTGATCTCCACCGCCCCGAACTCGATCTGGAACCATTGGTCCATCGGCAGATCGATGAGCGTGTAGGTCCACACCGCCACGTAGAGGTTGGTGCTCTGCGTGTCGAGGTAGGGCGCCAGCCAGGTGGCATCGACGTCGAAGCTCATGGTGTTGGGGTCGGCCATGGTGTCGACCATCACGTCGAGCCGGCGCAGGTTCATCGTGGAATAGGAGGGCATGCCGTCCTCGCCGAGGAACGGGGCGCCGCTGGCCTCGCGCAGGTAGATCGCGTTGTCGGGCCGGGGGTTGTCGCTGAAGGGATCGATGTCGTTGATGGCTCCGAAGTCGAACAGGGGGCTGGCGGGATCCATGAGGATCAGCTGGACGCCGCTGTCGTTCCAGTTGGGGGTGCGCACCTCGGTGCCGCCCACGGTGTAGACGATGTCGCTGCCGGCGTTGGCCCAGGCGTCGTCGTCGAGCAGCAGCATGCTGATGCGGGTGTTCTCGGTGATGGTGGTCAGCCCGAGCGTGAAGTGCAGCATGCCGTCGACCGCGGTGTAGTCGAGCTCGAACGTGCGCAGATCGGACGAGCCGGAGTCGACGCCCATGGGATAGACGTAGTCGCCGGGGCCGTAGTCGTCGTCCTCGGGGTCGAGCAGCACGCCCGAGCCGAAGTCGCGCTCCCAGAGCATGGGCGGGGGTGGCTCGCCGCTGCTCTCCGAGCCGGAGTCGGAGCCGTCGTCGGCGGTGGACGAGCCCGAGCCGGAGTCGACGGCGGCGGTGGACGAGCCCGAGCTCGAGCCGGTGCCGGTGTCCGGGGTGGTGTCGCTGACGGTGACCGAGGGATCGCTGAGCGTCAGGGTTTGGTTGCTGGTGTCGCCCGTGCTGGAACCGCTCGCCGTCTCGATCGGGGTTGGTTCGTCGGCGGGGCAGGCCAACAGCAGCAGCGGGGCGAGGGCGAAGAGGTGGAGCGAGGTTCGATCGAGCATGGTGATCTCCGAGGCCATGGCCAGGCACGAGAAGATGCCGCCGATGGGAGGCGCTGTCTGCTTCCAATTCGCAGGTCGGGGCGGGGCGGCGGCGGGATGTCGGTGCCCGCCCCGTCAGGCTCGATACCGTGCTTGCCCCGCGACGAGGGTGGCCGCCACGGGGGCCCCGCGCAGCTCGAGCGGCGACAGCTGCCGCAGGTCGTCGCGGAAGCAGGTGAGGTCGGCAACGTGTCCGGCGACGATCCGTCCGACGAAGCCCTCGGAGTAGCACGCGTACGCGGCTCCCGAGCTGAACGCGGCCAGGGCCTGCAGCAGGCTCAGGCGCTGCTGCGGCAGCCACCCCTCGGGAGGATGGCCCGAGGGGTCCTGCCGCGTGATGGCGGCATGGAGGCCATGGGTGACGTCGGGCAGCTCCACGGGAAAGTCGCTGCCGAAGCACAGGGGAACGCCGGCGTCGAGGAAGCGCCGCCACGCATAGGCGCCGGCCAGGCGATCCGGTCCGAGGCGGTCGGGCACCCACGGCATGTCGCTGGTGGCGTGGGTGGGCTGCATGCTGGCCACCACGCCGAGGGCGGCGAAGCGCGGGATGTCGGCGAGGTCGACGATCTGGGCGTGCTCGATCCGAAGCCGCGCACCGACCAAGGCGTGGCGCTCGATCACGGCGGCGTAGGCATCGAGCACGGCACGGTTGGCGGCGTCGCCGATCGCGTGGGTGGCGAGCTGGTAGCCCGCGGCGGTGGCTCGCTCGCACTGGGCGAGGAACGCCTCGGGGCCGTGCTGCATGAGCCCGCGGTGATCGGGACGATCGGCATAGGGCTGCAAGAGCGCGGCGCCGCGGCTGCCGAGCGCCCCGTCGGCGTAGAGCTTGACCCCCAGCAGCGCATAGAGATGCTCGGGGGCGGGGTGATCGGCGGTGCGCTCGTGCGCCAGGGTGGGCAGCCAGTCGGCGTCGGCGTAGCCCATCACGCGTAGCTGCAAGCGCTGTGTCGGATCCTCGGCGTGGTCGTGCTCGCGATAGAGGGCGTCGACCATCGGTCCCACGCCCATGTCGTGCACCCCGGTGAGGCCGCGCGCCAGCACGTGCGCCTGGGCGGCGCGAAGCTGCCGGCGCAGGTCGTCGATGCTCGGGTCCGGAGGCTGCATCAGCCCCATGGCGGCGTCGATGAGCACGCCGGTGGGATTGCCCTCGGCGTCGAGCAGGATCTCGCCGCCCTCGGGGGAGGCGCGGCCGGGCCCGATGTGGGCGGCTCGCAGCGCGGCCTCGTTGGCCCAGCCCGCGTGGCCGTCGACGCGGCGCAGCCACACCGGGCGCTCGCCGAACGCCCGGGAGAGCGGGTGGTGGGTGGGCATCGCGGCGCCGGGCCATTGGTTCTGGTCCCACCCGCGGCCGAGCAGCCAGGGCTGGCCGCGATCGCCCGCCCGCACGCGGGCGACGACCTCCTCGATCGATGCGGCCCCGCGTAGATCGATCTCCTCGAGGCTGCGGCCGAGGCCGAGCAGGTGGGCATGGGCGTCGACCAGGCCCGGGGTGACCAGGCCGGTGCCGTTGTCGATGACCTCGGTGGTGGGGCTGCGGCGGGCGAGAGCGTCGGTGGCGGAGCCGACGTAGGCGATCCGGTCGCCCGCGATGGCGACGGCCTCGGCCTGCGGGAGCGTGGGGTCGAGGGTCAGCACGCGGCCGAGCACGATTCGCTCGATGGCCGCGGTGCCCGGCGTCCCGGGCGCGGAGGTCACGGTGCGACGGGAGCATGCACCGGCCGCGGCCAGGCCCAGGCCCAGGAATCGTCGTCGAGGGAGCATGCGCGAGACGGTAGTACGGGATGGGGTCCTTGCGTTATCCATTGCTGGCGTCACGGTCTTCACGGTGCCCGAGCTGCCCGACATCACGATCTACGTGGAGTGCCTGCGGCGCTTGGTGGTGGGCGACGTGCTGCAGAAGCTCGAGCTGCGCTCGCCGTTCGTGCTGCGGACGGCGCTGCCGCCGTGGCAGGACGCGCAGGGACGCCGGGTGGTCGGGGTGGAGCGGCTGGCCAAGCGCATCGTGATCGAGCTGGAGGACGAGCTGCTGCTGGTGCTGCACCTGATGCGCCTGGGGCGGCTCCAGTGGCTGCCGGCGGGCTCGAGCAAGAAGGGTCCCGGAGGCAAGGCGTTGCTGGCTCGCTTCGTGCTCGAGGCAGGCACGCTGGTGATGACCGAGCAGGGCACCAAGAAGCGGGCCTCGCTGCACCTCGTGCAGGGCCGCGCGGGCCTCGGCGCGCACGATCGCGGCGGCCTCGAGGTGATGGGCTGCTCGCTCGAGGCGTTCACCGAGGCGCTGACGCAGGGCAACCACACCCTCAAGCGGGCGCTCACCGATCCACGGCGGCTGGCCGGGATCGGCAACGCATACTCCGACGAGATCCTGCATGCGGCTCGGCTGTCGCCGGTGGTGCTCACCGGACGCCTCGAGCCCGAGGCGATCGAGCGGCTGTGGCGAGCCACCCAGGAGGTGCTGGCCGGGTTCACGGCCCGGATCCGAGACGAGGTGGGCGATGGCTTCCCCGCCAAGGTCACCGCGTTTCGCGAGGACATGGCGGTGCACGGCCGCTTCGGGCAGCCGTGTCCGGTGTGCCAGGCTCCGGTGCAGCGGATCGTCTACGCCGATCGCGAGACCAACTACTGCGCCGGCTGTCAGACCGGAGGACGCAGGCTGGCCGACCGGGCGATGTCGCGGCTGCTGGGCAAGGACTGGCCGCGTGATCTCGACGCGCTCGAGGATGGGCGATCCGGCGGGAGTTCCTCGTGATCGCTCGGGTGAGGATCCGGTGCGGGCTCGCGCTGCTCGCTGCGTTGGCGGGCTGCGAGGAGCCGGCCTCTCCGCAGGACCCCGCGATCGCGGCCGAGGCCCGGCGGATCTGGCAGGAGCGCTGCACCACGTGCCATGGGCCGCGGGGTCATGGCGACGGGCCGCAGGCGCGTCACCTCGAGGTCAAGCCCCGGCGGCTCTCCGATCGCGCATGGCAGTCCACCGTGAGCGACGAGCACCTGCGGACCGTGATCCTCGAGGGGGGCCCGGCGGTGGGGCGGCACCCGCTGATGGCGCCCAATCCCGATCTGCGGTCCAAGCCCGCGGTGCTCGAGGCGCTCGTGCAGTACGTGCGTGGGCTCTGAGTGGATGGGCGTCGGACGCCGAGTCCGGTGCGGGCACCTCGATGACCCCGCTGGCGCGTGGGGATCGACCTGCCGCATGCTTGCCCCGTGCGAGCGCGCCTCCAGTCGCTCGGCGTGCTGCCGCTGGCGGCGCTGTCGACCACCGCGAGCCTGATGATGGCGCTGGGTGCCCCGCCGAGAGGAATCACCTGGCTGGTGTGGCTGGGCTTCGTGCCGCTGACGTTGGTGGCCCGGGTCGCGCCCCTTCGATCGCGGGGCCCTCGGCGATGGATTCGAGGGCGGATCCCTCCCGTGTTCTGGCTGGGCTGGTGCGGCGGGCTGTGCACGGGCCTGGTGGGCTTTCCGTGGATGGCCGAGACGCTCGAGCGCTTCGGGGGCCTGCCGGGCTGGGTCGCGCTCGTGGGGCTCTTGCTGTTCTCGGCCTGGACCGCGGTGCCGTTCGGGCTGTGGGCGTGGGGGGTGGCGCGCGGGCCCTCGCGAGGCGCGTGGGCGATCGCGTGGCCGGTGGTGCTGTGGATCGGACTCACCACCCCATGGCCGGCGCTGTTTCCCTATACGCCGATGATCGGGTTCGCCGAGCAGCCGCTCTGGATCCAGGCCGCCGAGCTCGGCGGGGTGCCGCTGGTGGAAGCCCAGGTGGTGCTGGTGGGGGTGCTGCTCGCCGACGCGATCCTCCTCGCGGGTCCCCGTCGGGCCCGGCTGCTCCGGGTTGCGGTGGCGCTGGCGATTCCCCTGGTCAGCGCCGGGCTGGGTCACTGGCGCCTGCGGGCGATCGATGCCGAGCTGCACGAGGCCCGGACGGTGCGCGTTGGCGTGATCCAGCCCAACACGGCGCTGGGGGCCCTCGACAACGGCGATCGCATGCGACGGCTGCGGAGCATGTCGCGGCGGGCGGCCGACGAAGGCGCCCAGGTGCTGGTGTGGCCCGAGGCCGGCGCGTTCCCGTTTCGCACGCGGCGGCCGTTCGTGGAGGACTTCCCCGATCCGTTTCGCAGCGTGCTGCGGGGTCACGGGCTGCCCACCATCTTTGGCGCGGGCAGCTACGAGCCCAACGTTCGCTGGGAGCGCAACACGGTCTATGCGATGGCGGCCGACGGCACGGTCACCGGCACCTTCGACAAGGTGATCCTGATGCCGTTCGGCGAGTACGTCCCGCTGGTCGATCCCGTGTGGGCGATCCGGCACGTGCCGAGCATGTCGCACAACCTGGCGGGCGAGGGCCCGGCCCGCTTCGTGATCGAGCCTGCGGCGCGCCCCAAGGAGCCCGCGCCCGCGCCGTTCGTGGCCGGCCCGCTCATCTGCTACGAGGACATCTTCCCCGGCTTCGCCCGCGACGTGGCCACCCAGGACGGAGGGATCGACGTGTTCGTCAACGTGACCATCGATACCTGGTTCGGGGCCACGGCCGAGCCCTGGGAGCACCTGGCGCTGGCCCAGTTTCGCAGCGTGGAGCATCGCATCCCCATGGTGCGCAGCGTGGCGGCAGGGGTGAGCACGGTGGTGGACTCGGGGGGCCGCGTGGTGGCCCACCTTCCGGCGCGTGGGCCCACGGTGCAAAGCCCCGTGCCGCCCGAGCGCCTCGTGGTCGACGTGGCACTGCCCCGCAACACGGCCGCGCGGCCAACCGTGTTCGCCCGCATCGGATGGCTGCTTCCGTGGTCGTGCGTGCTGGTGGTGCTGGGGGCCGTGCTTGCCGCGATGACGCGGCTTCTCTATAGTCGGCGCGCGAAGACCGCTTCAGCGTCCGTGCCGTCCACGGACGGCACGCTCGGTCCTGCCCCGGCAACGGGGCGCGACGACGATTGATGCGGCCGGCAGGAGGATCCCGTGAGCGCTACCTCGGCACCCCCAAGTGGCAAGTTCGGCTCCCGCATCGGCTTCATCCTCGCCGCCGCGGGCTCGGCCATCGGACTCGGCAACATCTGGCGCTTTCCGTACACGACCGGCGAGTACGGGGGGGCGGCGTTCGTGCTGGTCTACCTCGGCTTCGTGGTGCTCATCGGGGTGCCGGTGCTGCTGGCCGAGCTGTCGATCGGGCGCGCGTCGGGCAAGAACCCGGTGGGTGCGTTCCGTGAGCTCGACCCGGGCACGGGCAAGGGCTGGACCTGGGTCGGCGGCCTGGGGGTGGTCACCGGCTTTGGCATCCTCTCGTTCTACAGCGTGATCGCGGGCTGGACGCTCTCGTATCTCGGGCGAGCCCTCTCGGGGACGTTCGCGAGCACGGTGAGCCCCGAGGAGAGCGGCCGGATCTTCGGCGAGATCATCAGCAGCCCCCTGGAGACGGTGGGCATGGCCGCCGCGTTCCTGCTGCTGACGGCGGTGGTGGTGCGCGGTGGGGTCAGCGGAGGCATCGAGCGCGCCTCGAAGGTGCTGATGCCCGTGTTCTTCGTGATCCTGGTGGTGCTGGCGGCTCGGGCCCTGACCCTGCCCGGGGGCGGCGAGGGCCTGCGGTTCCTGTTCTCGCCCGACTTCAGCAAGCTCAGCGGCGAGGCCGTGATGTCGGCGCTGGGACAGGCGCTGTTCTCCCTCAGCCTGGGGATGGGCGCCATGATCACCTACGGCTCGTACCTCGAGAAGAAGGAGGGCCTGGGCATGGCCGGGGTCTCGGTGGCGGTGTTCGACACCGGGATCGCGATCTTGGCGGGGCTCATCATCTTCCCCGCGCTGTTCTCGGTGGGGGCCAAGCCGAGCGCCGGGCCGGGCCTGGTGTTCGTGGCGATGCCGGCGATCTTCCACAGCATGCCGCTGGGTCAGGCGTTCGGCGCCGCGTTCTATGCCCTCTTGGCCGTGGCCGCGCTGACCTCGACGATCTCGCTGCTCGAGGTGGTGGTGGCCTACTTCGTGGGCGAGCGCGGCTGGAAGCGCGAGCGCGCGGTCTGGGCGGTCACGGGCGCCTGCCTGCTGCTGGCGATTCCCTCGGCGCTGTCGCAGGGCGCGGTGGACGGGCTCGGCAAGTTCGCGTTCGAGCAGAGCTTCCTCGACCTGATGAACATCATCTTCGGCAACGTGTCGCTGTCGCTGGGCGCGCTGCTCATCGCCCTGTTCGCGGGCTGGCGCTGGGGGGCCCAAAAGGCGCTCGACGAGATGAACGGGCTGCCCCTGGGCGGGGTGTGGGCGCTCGCGATCAAGGTGCTGTGCCCGATCGCGATCGGCGGGGTGATGATCTACATCCTGGTCACGGGGAACTTCTTCTAGCCCACGCCCGCTCGTGCCCGGGGCTCACTCCGGCGGCCGAATCATCGCCAGGAACGCATCCGCGATGTCGCCCATCGCCTGCGAGCTCAGCTCTTCTTCCTTCTCGATCTGGTACTCCTGCACGCTGCCATCATCGGGCAGCTCGAGCAGGAAGCGGCTGGGCTCGCGGGGAATCTCCTTGCCGCGGTCGATCCTCCCGGCACCTCGCGTGAGCCACAGCTGCTCGCGCGCCCGGGTCACGCCCACGTAGAACAGCCGCCGCTCCTCCTCGAGGTCGCCGGCGATCGCATCGCTGGCCCGCGGCGCCGCCACCCGGCGGTGGGGCATGGTGCCTTCCTCCACGCCGATGATGAACACGTGGTCCCACTCGAGGCCCTTGGCGCTGTGCAGGGTGGCCAGGGTGACCTGGCCCTTGATGCTGGTGCGCGCCTCCTCGGTCTTGTTCGGGTCCTCGCTGCTGCCGTTGTCGAGCGCCATCGTGCCCAGGTACTCGGACCAGCGCGGTGGCTTGCCCTTGCCGCGCATGCGCTGCTCGTAGCGGTC
Organism: Paraliomyxa miuraensis; assembly: GCF_026337845.1. Lineage (GTDB taxonomy): Bacteria > Myxococcota_A > Polyangia > Nannocystales > Nannocystaceae > Paraliomyxa > Paraliomyxa miuraensis. The sequence continues at coordinate 226,169 of NZ_JAOVZF010000152.1, forward strand.
GATGCTGCCGAGCAGCCACCTGACGCCGCCCCAGCGGGCCTCGGCGGCGGCATCCGAGCCGGTCTCCTTGCGCACGTGCTCCTGCAGATCGATCGCTCCCAGCAGCTCACCGAGGGCCGTGCTCACCCCGGCCTCGCGGACGCGGGCCTGGTGGCGGTGGACCAGCCGCGAGAAGTACTCGAGCGACTCGAGCGCGCGATGGGGGAGATCGGGCACGTCCTTGGCGCGGTGCACCGCCTCGATGAGCGGGGCCTTGTGCGCCCGCGCCCACGCGGCCATGCGCTCCATGCTGCGGGCGCCGATCCCCCGCGGCGGGGTCTCCAGCGCGCGCCGCAGGGCGAGCTCGTCGCGCGGCATCACGAGCACCTTGAGGTAGGCCTGCGCGTCCTTGACCTCCTTCTTGTCGTACATCGACTGGCCGCCCAGCACGCGATAGGGCACTCCGTGCTGCTGCAGCTCCTCCTCGATCGCCTTGGCCTGCAGCGCCGAGCGGTAGAGCACCGCCACCTCGGTGGTGGGGATGCCCTCGTCCATCACCATGCGGCGGATCTTGCGACCCACCCACGCCGCCTCGGCGGCGCCGTCGGCCGCCACCACCAGCTGCACCGGAGAGCCCTCGCCGCGCGTGATGACCAGCTCCTTCTCGTGACGGAGCTGGTTGTTGCGCACCACCGCGTTGGCCGCCTTGAGGATGGGCGCGCGCGAGCGGTAGTTCTCTTGCAGCTTGATCACCCGGCTGCCGGGGTAGTGCTCTTCGAAGCGCAGGATGTTCTCGACCTTGGCGCCGCGCCAGCCGTAGATCGCCTGGTCGTCGTCACCCACCACCGCGAGGTTGTGGGGCGGGCGCACCAGCTGGCGCAGCAGCTCCATCTGAGCGCCGTTGGTGTCCTGGTACTCGTCGACCATCACGTAGTCGAAGCGTCCCTGCCAGCGGTCGCGCGCCGCCTCGTCGCCGCGGAGCACGTGGGCGATGCGGCACACCAGGTCGTCGAAGTCCACCGCACCCAGGCTCTGCAGGCGCTCGCCATAGTGCTCGTAGATCGCCGCCGCGACCACGTCGTACTCGTCGACGACGAGCGACTCGAGCTGCTCGGCCCGGACGAAGTCGTTCTTCCACAGGCTGATGCGCTGCACGATGGCGCCGAGGTCGAAGCGACGGTCGTTGCCCGCCGCGTGGTGCCCGTGCTCCCGCAGCAGGCTTCGCACCACCCCGTAGACGTCGCCCTGATCGAGGATGGAGAAGCGCGGGCCGGGCAGGCCGAAGGTCAGCGGGTCTTCGCGCATCATCCACGCGCCCAGGCTGTGGAACGTGCCCATCGACAGCTCGGCGGCGATGCCGGGACTCACCATCTTGGCCAGGCGCTCGCGCATCTCGCCCGCCGCCTTGTTGGTGAACGACAGCGCCATGATGCGAGCGGGGACGATGCCGAGCTCGAGCAAGTAGGCCACTCGATGAGTGATCACGCGGGTCTTGCCCGAGCCCGCGCCCGCGAGCACGAGCAGGGGCCCGTCGACGTGCTCCACCGCCGCGCGCTGGCTGGGGTTCATGTGCCGGAGGTCCATGGGGGGCCGAGCTTCTACTGTGGCGCGCTTGCGCGAGCAACGGCGTAGGCGGCCGCCTGAGCGACAATCGGAGGCCGAGCGTGGATCGTGGCGGGGTCGATCTCCGGTTCGTGACGACTCGGGCAGGACCACCCCGAACGATCCCCTACCCCTCGTGAGGCTCCGCGGTCGCGGAGATGCCGAGGCGTCGCATGGCATCTTGCCAGTAGCGCTCGCGCTCGGCGACCACCGCTGGATCTTGGGTCCGCACCAGCTCGAGCTCGAAGTTGCCGGCCGCGGTGCGACCACGGATCATGAAGCCGATCCGAATGCGCGGGTTGCTGCCGGCGTAGTAGCCCTCGGCGACCACCAGGACCGAAGGCTGCAGCGCCTGGCTCCGCACGGGCAGGGCCCGACCGAAGGGGTAGCGGTGCAGGGTGCCCTCTTCGAGATCGAGCACGAAGGCGGGCCGAAAGAAGACGGCCGGCAGCCCGATGAAGAGTCCGCACACCGTCCCCAGGATCACGTCCATTGCGTGGCTACGCGGATGCCAGGCGGGCCCGGGTGGATCGAACTCGGTGCCGAAGGCGGCGATGTAGCCGGAGGTCAGCAGGAGCAGCCCGATGACGCCGAACACACCGATCCCCAGCTCCGTGAAGACGGAGAGCTCGCGCGTTCGAAACACGAAGCGATGGTCGTCGGGCTCGATGGCCTCGAGCCGCACGATGCGCACCGCGCCCGCCACCAAGGCGAGTTCGAACACCACGAACAGCCCCCAGCCGACGACCGTGAAGGGGTAGAGATCGTGGGGCTTGCCCATCAGCAGGCCAAGGATCACCCCGACCCCCAGCAGCACCAGGGCCCGGACCAGCTCGGAGCCTCGAATCCGAGCCTTCACGCGAGGGTCCTCCGCTCGGGTCTCATCGCCACCGCTCCCAGGGAAACACCTGCAGGCGCGGCGGTCAAATGCGGCGCCAAGGCCCCACCGAACGAGCCCCACCGAACGAGCCCACCCTCGACGATCGCGACGACGTCCTCGCTTCGTAGCCCGTGCCGCGAACGATCAGGGCCAGGCGTCCCAGCTCAGGTTCAGCCCGATGAGGAACGTGGACAGCACGCGCTCGTCGGGCTCGATCTGAGGGACCCGTCGCACCGAGCGGGGGCCGATCATCAGGCCGCCCCATAGCTCGACCGCCAGCCTCGCGGGCAGGGGCTGGCGAAAGCCCACGCTCAGCAGGCCGGCGTGGTGGCCCCACTCGTCGACGGCCACCTCACCCTCGTAGAACGGTGGCTCGAAGTGGTTGTCGCCAAAGGGGCCCACGTAGAGGTACTCGCCACGGCCGAATGCTCGGCGGCCGTAGAGGCCCAGGCCAACGCCCACCATGCCCACGCCGCGATGGACGCGATCGTTGGGGGACACGTTGCCCACGATCACGCCACGGGCGTGGAGGTAGAGCAGACGCCACAGGCGACCTCGGAGCTCGAGCTGACCACCCAGCCCGAGGAACGAGCCCTTGGTCTCGCAGCGCGCTTCTTCGGCGTCGCACTCCTCATTGCCGAATGCATGGGGGCCCACCACGGGACCGCCCGCGAGCACGAGGCGGGGGTACGTTCGCGGAGGGCGGTCGTCCTCGTCTTCGGGCGGGGGCCCCGGGGGTGGCTCGCCGGGAGTGAGAGGAGCGGTCGGGGTCGTGACGGTGGCGGTGGTCTCGGTGCTCGGCTCGTCGACGGGCGCCGCGGTTTCGTCGACGGTGGGAGGCGTCGTCGCGGTCTCCTCCGTGGCATCGCCTGGCGTCCCCTCCTCGTCACCTGGCGGCTGCGCATGCGCGAGGCCAGCACCCAGTCCCGGGATCGGCCCCAGGATTGGCAACACGAGCAGCACGAGGGCCGGCACCATCCCCTCGATGGTGCCCTGGTGACGCGGGGACGCCAAGGCGGGCGCCCAACGGACGATTGAGGCTCGGCTTACACCCATGATCCCACCGGGCTAGGATGGCGACGCCATGGGCTCGCTCGACGAATTCCTCGCCACGCTCTGGGATCATCGCATCACCGCGATCCTGCGCACCACCGACCAGCAGCTCGCGTCCGACGCGATGGACGCCGCGATCGCGGGCGGGATGCGCATCGTCGAGCTCACCCTCACCACGCCGGGTGCGCTCGAGATCGTGGCCGCGCTGTCGACCCGCGAGGGTCTGCCTCCCTCGCGGGGCCTCGATCGACTGGTGGTGGGCGCGGGCACCGTGCTGCGGCCGCAGCAGGCCCGCGACGCGGTGGCGGCCGGGGCTCGCTTCCTGGTGTCGCCGATCATGGATCCCGAGATCATCGCGCTCGCAGGTGAGCTCGGCGTGCCGATCCTGCCGGGCGTGCACACGCCCACCGAGATGGTCGCCGCGCATCGAGCGGGCGCGCCCCTGCTCAAGCTGTTCCCAGGCCCCGCGGGCGGGCCTGCCTATCTGCGCTCGGCCCTGGCTCCGCTGCCGTTCTTGCGGGTCGTGCCCACCAACGGGGTCGACCTCGACAATGCGGCGGCCTGGCTGCGCGCGGGGGCCTTTGCGGTGGGGATGACCACGGGGTTGTTCGAGCCCGCCGCGCTCGCGGCTCGCGATCTGGCCGCGATCGAGCGGCGTGCCGCGGCCCTGCTGGCGGCGGTGGGCTCGGTCGAGCGCGGGGCGATGCCTCGGGGCGACGATCCGTTCGGGTGACCGTAGTGCCGAAGGCGGACTACCCCGGGCAAGAGTTCGGCGTGAGCCCGTCGATGTTGCCCGTGCAATGCACCGGCCGCTCGCCGGGCGGCAGCTCGCAGCAGCACGGAAACGTCTCCGAGCGCGTGTTGCCCGACAAGACACAGCAATCGGAGGTGCCGCCCTCGACGTAGATCAGGCAGTCGGACGAGCACGAGTACGCGCAGGCCAGCCCTTCCTGCTCGAGCCCCGCGCAGTGGAGCTTGCACTGCTCGATGAGATTGTCTCGGTTGACCGCGTTGCCGTCGCACTCTTCTTCTGCGGCCACGCCGGGGATCGCGCGATCGACCTCTCCGTCCCCGCACACGGTGCACTGCGACAGGTTCCACTGGCAGTCGCTGCCGCAGGTGCGAACCCCACCGGGCAAGAAGTGCTTGTCGAACACCTCGACGTCCTCGCAGCGGGTCGTCTGGGGCTCGTTCAGGACGATGTCGCACTGCTCGTCCGCGTCGAGCTCCGCATTGCCGCACGTGGGGCAGTCGACCTGGCAGGCCACGCAGGTCCAGCCCTGGCACGGTGGCAAGGTGAGCACGGCATTGCCGTCGCAAGCCTCACCCTCGTCGAGGCGACCGTCGCCACAGAACCCGCAGTGGAGCTCGCAGGTTCGTGGGTTGCACGTGGGGATCTCGTCCTCTGCGCATGCGGTATCGAAGGAGGACGGGTCGGCGGGGTCGCACTCCTCGAAGCGCGGGTCATGGTGGCCGTCGCCGCACGCTTGGCGGAGCTCGAGCTCGACCAGGCAACCAGCGGTGGTGCCTGCCACCAGCCCCAGCAGCACGCCGAGCGACCGTCCCTGCACAGTGCGATTGTAGTGGCCTCCTCGCCTCGTCGTCACGGTCGGGGACGGATCGCCATCGTGGGGTCGACGGGATGGAGCAAGCGGCGACCTTCGAGTCCGGCCAGCAGGTTGTTGGCGGCAAGCTCGGCCATCCGACGGCGCGTGCCCCACGTTGCCGAGCCGATGTGCGGCAGCACGATGAGGTTGGGGCACGTCAGCAGCGGGTGGGTGGGGGGTAGGGGCTCCGGGTCCGTGACGTCGAGGGCGGCGCCGGCGATCGTGCCCGCATGCAGCGCCTCGGCCAAGGCACCGGGATCGACGATGGGCCCCCGTGCGGTGTTGACGAGCAGCGCGGTCGGCTTCATCCGCGCCAGCGCGCGTGCATCGATGAGCCGGTGCGTGTGCTCGGTGAGCGGCACGTGCAGCGAGACGAAGTCGCTGCATGCCAGTAGCTCGGGCAGGGGCACGTGACGGATCCCCAGGGCGGCCTCGAGCTCCGGGCGAGGGGAGGGGCTGGCGTGGCACAGCGCGAGGCCGAACCCGTGCGCGCGCCGAGCCAACGCCGCGCCGATCTTGCCCAGCCCCACGATGCCCAGCGTCGCGCCGCATAGATCGGCGCCCAGCCAGCCGGTGGGCGACCACGTGGACCATCGGCCCTCGCGGACATCGGCCGCGGCCTGGGGCAGGCGGCGGGCCGTCGCCAGCAGCAGCGCCATGGCGAGATCGGCGGTCGCCTCGGTGAGCACGCCGGGCGTGTGCCCCACCGGGATTCCCCGGGCCGTGCACGCGGCCACGTCGATGTTGTCCACGCCCACCGCCATCGTGCTCACCACCCGTAGCTGGGGCGCGCGGTCGAGCAGATCGGCATCGATGCGCTCGGTGAGCAGGCACAGGATGCCCTCGGCCCGGGGCAGCGCGTCGAGCAAGGGCGGGTCCAGGCCCGGGGTGTCGGCGTCTCCCACGATCATGGTGCAGCGCCCATCGAGGGCCCCAAGCCACCCGTCGGGCAGGGCACGGGTCACCAACACCAGCGGGAGGGGGTCGTTCATGAGCGGTCCGGTCGGTTGAGCGCGAGCACCAGGTCGCAGACGTTGGTGCCCGTGGGGCCGATTCGTAGCAGATCGCCGAGGGCGTCGAACACCGGGTGGGCGTCGTTGGCGTGCAGGTGCCGGGTGGGATCCAGCCCGAGCGAACGAGCGCGTGCGGCCGACGCTCCGTCGACCACGGCGCCCGCCGCATCGGTGGGGCCATCCTCGCCATCGGTGGCCAGGGTCACCAGGGTCGTGCCCAGGGGTCCGTCGAGCTCGAGCATCGCGGCCAGGGCGAGCTCTTGATTGCGCCCGCCACGGCCGGGACCGCGGACGGTGACCGTGGTCTCGCCGCCCGCGATCAGGATCGTGGGAAGCGGGGGATCGAGCGCGCGAAGGCGGGCGGCGAGCGTACGACCCTGATCGCGTGCCTCGCCGCGCAGGGTGGGCAGCGGCTCCACGTGCCAGCCTTCGGCGCGGGCGGCCGCGATCGCGGCGTGGGTGGCCGTGGCATTGCTCGCCAGCTCGATCACTGGACCGGTGACGATGGGGTGGGGCGACGGGTCCGGGGCACGAGCCAGGCATGCTCGGACCGTGGGCGGGACTTCGATGGCGTAGCGGGCGAGCACGGCTCGGGCATGCGAGGGCCCCGTGGGATCGGGCAGCGTGGGCCCCGAGCCCACCACGTGAAGCGGGGCATCGACCACGTCGGAGAGGAGCAGCGTTGCCACGCGGGCATGGGACGCATGCGCGAGCAGACCGCCGCCCTTGAGCTCGTCGAGCGCCTTGCGGACCGTGTTGATCTCCTCGATGGGGACGCCGCGCGAGAGCAGCGCCTCGCCGACCGTTCGGAGCTCGTCGAGCGCGAGCCCGGGCGCGGGCGCCACCATCAGCGACGATGCGCCGCCCGAGAGCGCGACGACGACCACGTCGCCCGGGCCGGCGCGCGCGAGCACGTCGAGCACCGCCCGTCCCGCGGCCTCGCTACGCGCATCGGGGATCGGGTGAGCGCCCAGCACCAGCGGCAGCGGAGCTGGGCCGGGCTCCGGCTCGGCCAGCGCGTGCTTGGCCACCACCACGCCGCCGCGCAGGCGCGATGGCGGAATGCGTCGAGACAGCGCCGCCGCCATGCTCGGTGCGGCCTTGCCCACGGCCACGATCCACACGCCGTGGGCCGGGGCGAGCGGGAGCACGTGCTCGCCGAGGCGCAGGGCATCATGGGTGGTGGCGTCCACCGTCTGCTCGATCAGCCGCGAGGGATCGACGGCCTCCAGCGCGGCCGAGAGCACCCGCCCGAGCGCAGGGCCCTCGGGGCGCCGGCGCAGGGGGTCGAGGTCTTGCAGGCGGACCATCTTGCCTGGGCTCGCTTGCTGGGGTTCGAGCGCGCGAGCGCGAGAGGAGGGGAGCGGAGCGGTGAGCGGGCGGATCGCCGAACTCACGCACCTCCGCGGTGCTCCCGTCTCGCGCGAGCGAGCAGGCCCACGAGGTTCGGATCCTCGAACATCAGTACCCGACCTCGCGGGGATCCCATCCAAATGCTCGTGCCATCAACTCCGGCTCGATGAAGCGGGAGGCGACCCGCAGCGCCAGCTCGCGCGCATCGGCATTCGGGTGACGCCGACGTACCTCGAGGAGGACGAGCTCTCGCGCGGACCGCATCATGCCCCACACACACTCGAGCTTCTGGGACGGCGACATCCTGCGGTAGCCCTCGATCTGGAGGGCGTGGATCGCCGGGTGGGTGTCGTTGGGTGGGATCGGCGAGAGGGTGCTCATGGACGAAGGGCAGCGTAGCAGAGCGCTCGGGGGGTCGGCGATCGGCTGGCTCCGCCGCGAACGCCCCCTCGACCGAGGAGGCGCTCGCGCTTCGGCGGGCACCCCCGCCGACGGTCTATCCCGGCGGCTCGAGGTTCATCGGCGGCAGCAGGATGAACACGTCGCGCTCGTCGAGCGCGCCGCAATCGTCCGCGAGCACCCGAATGGTGGCCACGAACAGCCGCGGCTCGGGGCCCTGCGGCACGAAGTCGTTGTAGGCCTCGACGGTGAAGGTGACGTCGGTGTCGGGCACCACCCCCTCGAACGTGGTCGGGGTGAGCACCGGGTTGGCCACACCGGGCACGGGCACCGGGCCGTGCGAGAGCGGGGTGACCGCCTTGATGAAGTCGGCGGTGGTCGTTCCCGCGGGCAGCGGCACGCCGTCCTGGTCGGTGTCGACGCCGTCCCACTCGCGCGTCACGTCGAACGGGGAGTAGCGCGCGACCATCTGGATGCCCGCCACGATCGAGCTGTCGACCCCCGTGCCGTTGCCGTTGGCGAGGTAGGTCAGCGGGCACATGCCGGCGGCGTCGGGGGCCACGCTCGCCCCGTTGATGCCCGTGCAGCACTGACCGACGGCGCAGCCGGGAGGATGCCCCGCCACGTCCCACGCCTCGGGCGGCACGACGGCCCCGGTGGCGTTGTTGTAGGCGATGCCGTCGCTGCGGCCCGAGCAGCTGGTGGCCGACGTGGTCGAGACCTGGATGACCCGGGCACAGATCGCATTGAGAGCGGTCATCGCCTCGGCCTCGGTGGCGGCGTTCGTGGCCGTGGCCCCGGCGTAGGTCACCCCGGCACAGCCCGACGGCCCCGAGTGGTGGCTGACCGCGTCGGTGATGTTGACCACCACGGGCATGGTGCCGTCGCGGAAGCCCACGCCGCCGATCCCGGAGGCGTTGGCGGGCACGTTGGTCGGCGCCGGCGCGTTGACGCCGTCGCCGGTGGCGATCTGATACATCGCCTCGACGGCCGACTCGGGACCGTCGTTGCCGCAGCCGATCGCGTTGCCGCCGATGCCGAGCTGGTTGACGGCCGCCTGCACCGCCGGGATGTTGTCGGTGATCTCCTGGAACAGCTGGAACGGCTGATCGGGCCCGCCCAGCGCGCCGTAGGTGCAGTTGGACTCGCCATAGGGCGCGACCGGGAAGTCCTCGTAGGCACCCACCCCGAACTGGGTATTGGGGATCGTCGCCACGATCGACGGGACCACGGTCGCGGACAGCGAGTTCTGCAGGTTGGAGACCTCGCCGTCCATCGAGCCCGTGGTGTCCATGTTGAAGAACACGTCCATGCTCTTGACCGAGGTGCTGAACGTCAGCTCCTTGGTCTGGGGCCCGGCGGGATCGTTGTAGGGCAGCACGAAGAAGAAGTCGGGCGTGGCCCCGCTCTGCTGGTAGGCGGCGATGGTGACCTGCGCCTGCCCCTGCTTGTCCATGTAGTCGGCGGTGATGATCGTCGACTCGAAGAACGGCATGGGGAAGCCCGGGATGTCCAGCGTGGCCCCGCTCATGCTGCCCACCGCAGCGTTGGTCAGATCCCAGGTCGCCGCGGCCGTGACGTCGATCTCCGAGCCGTCGGTGTAGACCGCGGTGGCGATGAAGTCCTGCGAGGAGGGCGAGTCGAGGTCGAGCTCGATGACCGAGTTGGCCGGTGCCACCGCCACGTAGAGCAGCTCGGCTCCGGGCGGAGGCCCGGTGTCGCTGGTGGCAGTGCTGTCGACCCCGGTCATGTTGGTCGTGGCCACGTCGTCGGCCGTGGTGTTGGGATCGTCGCCGCCGGTGTCGGATCCGGATCCGTCGCCCGTATTGGGACCGATGGAGTCGATCCCGGTGTCGGTGTTGGTCGTTCGACCGTCTCCGCCTCCGGGGCAGCCCACCAGCAACATCATCGCGGCACTCAGCCACAGCGGGGTGGAGCGCACGTTCAATCCCAAGCTCGTCGTCATGTGATCGTCAATCCTTCCGCGACCCTACGGTAGGGCTCACGGTGGCGTCGTGTAAAGGGGGATCCGCCGAGGGCGGGTTCGAGCGACGATGGGTGGGGGCTCGGGTGGGGGGTCGGGTGGGGTTCGGGGGCTAGCCTCCCGCCGCCCCGAACGCGACTCGCCCCAGGGCCATCCCGCCCGCGACGCATGCGACCCCCAGCACCAGGTGCAGCCCGATCTGCACTGCGAGCACTCCGACCCGCTCGTCCCGCAGCAGCTCGTAGGACAGCAGCGCGAACGCGCTGTAGGTCGTGAATCCTCCGAGCAAGCCACCCACCACCGCCGTGCGCATGGTGCCGGCCGGAATTGCCACCGCCGCCAGCCCCATCGCGAAGCACCCCACTACGTTGACGAGCAGCGTGCCGGCGTAGGGCAGTCGCTCGGACCACCGCACGTCGACGAGCCCCTCGAGCACCACGCGAAGCGTGGCGCCCAGCCCCCCCGCCAGGAAGACCCACAACAGCGGCACCAGGGCCTGACGCGCGGGAGTGACCATGCGCCGGGCATAGCCCATGCCCATCACCAAGGGCAACCGGCCGTGCTCGCCCCCTTGACCCACGTATGCGAGGATCCGGGCCACCGAAGGGAGTGGCGCCCTCGGCGCGAGACCCCAGAGACGTCGCACGATGGAGTCGAGGCAGAAGGCACGCGACCAAGCGCCCACGGTCGAAGAGCTGCGATCGATCCCGGCCTTTCGGGCGTTCGACCACGACCCGCTCGCGCAGCTCGCCCAGCGCTCGCAGGTCGTCGCTCTCGAGGAGGGGGAGCTGCTGATGGTCGAGGGCGACATGGGCGACGAGTTCTACTTCCTGCTCGACGGCGGCCTGGTGATCCACCGGCACAACGACGAGGCCGAGCGCGAGTTCGAGATCGCCACCATCGAAGCGGGAGAGCCCATCGGCGAGATGCGGCTGTTCGAAGCGGCACCCCGCTCTGCATCCGTCCGGGCCGCGTGTCCATCGACGGTGCTCCGCATCACCGTCCTCGACTTCGAGGGGCTCGCGGAGACCAATCCCGTGTTCCATCGCGTGGAGATCGAGCTGGCGCGCCGCATCGTCAGCCGGATGCGGGCGCTGGGCGAGCTCACCACGGCCACGCTGGGTCGCGAGCGCATCGCCTTCCGCTTGCGCGCGCGGGCGAGCATGTTGCTGATCAACATCGTCACCATCCTGTGCGTGTTCGCCTTCACCATGAACGCACTCAAGGAGCTGCGGCAGGAGTGGCCGGCCGAGTTCCTCGTCACCACGATCATCCTGCTCCCGATCACGGCGGCGCTCCTGGTCCAGCTGCGGGTGTCGCGGATGCCGCTCTCCACCGTCGGCGTGACCACGGAGAACTGGAGGAAGGCGCTGAGGGAGTCCGTCACGTTCGGCCTCTCCTTCGCCGTGCTGCTCGTGCTGTTCAAGGGGTCGTTCATGCTGTTCCACCCCGCCTATGCCAACACGCCGATGTTCGACATCTTCGGGCCCTTGCAGCACAGGACCTTGTATGGGGGGTCGCACTGGCTGACATGGTCGGTGGACTTGCTGGTGTACGTCATCGAGTGCCCGCTGCAGGAGTTCGTGGCCCGCGGCGTGCTGCAGTCCACGCTCGAGCGCTTGCTGACCGTCCGGTACCGCACCGCGGTCGCGATCGCCCTGTCCTCGGTGATCTTCGGCACGATGCACCTGTTCGCCGAGCCCATGGACGCGCTCGCCGTGACCGTCCCGGGCATCGGCTTCGGCTGGTTGTTCTCGCGTCACGGGACGCTCGTCGGAGTCACGATCGCGCACATCATCATTGGCGTGACCACGTTCTTCCTGATCGGCGGCATGCAGACCTACTGAACGAGCGAATCCGCTTTACCCGCCCGCCGGCGATCGGTACAACCGCTGCCATGCTGATCGACTACCGCCGCATCCAGTCCCCGGCCACGCTGCGGAAGCTGGAGACCCGCAATTTCGTGGGTGAGATGGGCAAGATGCAGTGGTGGTACGTCGATGTCCTGATGGACGACGGAAGCGTCTTGATGATCGCGGTCGTGCCCAAGAAGTGGTGGCCCGACCAGGAGGGAGCGGACCTCGACGACGCGTTCGTGATGGTCTCGCTCATGCGTGCCGAGCAGGGTGACGTGCTGTCGGTGTCCCGCACGATCGACACCGCGAACGCCCGTGGCACCGAGTCGCCGCTGTCCTACGAGCTCCCCGACGCCGTGCGCATCGTTCGAAACGACGACGGCTACAGCTTCTTCTTCGAACTGGAGGAGGTCCGCGGCCGGGTGGACCTACGCTCGCGGACGGACGTGTTCTCGGCGTTTCCGCGGGGCACGCTGCCGAGCTGGGCACGGGCCTTCTTGCTGGGCGGAGGCGGAGGGCGGGAGCCCTTCAGCTACGTGACGTACGTGCCCCGCGGCGAGGCGAGCGGCCAGCTGACGCTGCGCGGCGAGGAGGTCTCCGTCTGCGGCGCCGCCTACCACGAGCAGGGCCGCTTCATGGATCCGGCGCATGCCCTCAGTCGCGGGTGGTTCTGGTGTCACTTCCTGCACCCCGAGTGGAACGTCTTCGGCTCGCCCGGCATGTTCCTCTACGTTCAGAGGGGCACCGACGAGCCCGTGTTTCGCGGCTTCAACCTGCTCGGCAAGCGCTTCGAACTCGAGAATCGGCGGAGCACCCGCGTGCCCCGCCATCCCAAGGTCTACTGTGGCGGGGACATGCGCTTCCAGCGGGGCAAGTACACCCTCAGCATCCATGCCGAGCCCGATGGCCAGGTTCCGATGCTCTCGTTTCCCTCGGCGACGACGCGACAGATCTACCATACCCTGGTGACCGACGCGCAGCTGCTCATCGAGGGACCGAGCGGTCGGGAGCGGGTCGATGGCCGCATGATCTTCGAGACCTGCTGGCTGGTGGCGTGATGCCCTCCATTCCCCTGCTCGCTGTCGCCGTCCTCGCCGCGTACCTCCTGGGGTCGATCCCCACGAGCTACCTGGTCGGTCGCCTGTTCAAGAACATCGACCTGCGGGAGCACGGCAGCGGCAACCTGGGCGCCTCGAACGTCTACCGCGTCCTCGGCCCGCACTACGCGGTACCGGTCGCGCTGTTCGACGTCGCCAAGGGGGCGCTGCCGGCCGGCATCCTCGGGCCGGCGATCTCCGATCAGGAGGTCGTGTGGGTGGGGCTCGGCGTCATCGCCGTGCTGGGGCACATGTTCTCGGTGTGGGTGCGGTTCAAGGGAGGCAAGGGAGGCGCCACCGGCACGGGGGTCGTGCTGGCCCTCGCGCCCCTGGCCGTCCCCATCATCCTCGTGGTGTGGCTCGTGCTGGTGCGCGTGACCAAGATCCCTGCGGTCGGGACCATCATCGGTGCGATCGTGGCCCCCATCGCGACCTACCTGCTCTATCCCGAGCGGCTCGTGGTCGTCGGTCTGCTGGCCGCACTGGCCCTCGTCATCGTGGGAGCCCACCAGTCGAACATCCGACGCCTGCTCGCGGGCAAGGAGCATCGGCTCGAGCCCGATGGCCAGGCCGAGGCCCAGTCCGATGCCCAGTCCGGTGCTCAGCCCAACGTAGAGAACGCCCGGTAGCACGAGGAGCTGGAGCACGAACCCCAGCGCCGCTACTCGAGCGAGACGAGCATCAGGTACCGCCTCTGTCCGCCGTCTCGGTGCTGGACCTCGAGTCGATCGAACTCCTCGCTCACGTACTGCGCCATGTCGTCCGCGTCGAGCTCGGCGAGGTTCCGCCCCCGGTAGAGGGTCAGCAGGCTGCGACCGTCGTGGTCGAGGGCACGGATCCCGTCGCACAGCACCGCGAAGGGGTCGGTGCCCGACGACAGGATCGTGTCGTTCCGAATCGTGAAGTAGGTGCCGGTCGACAGGTCGACCGAACCGAACAGGGTGTCGCGCGAGCTCCGGCACAGCCCGAGTTCCTCGCTCAGGGCCTCCCACCCCTGCATCGTCTCGAGACACTCGGAGATCGTCAGGCCCGGGGTGTAGAGCGACAGGGCACACAGCCCCTCGATCGGGGTCCGGGTGGGCAGCACGAACACGCGGTCGGGGTGCTGCTGCTCGACCTGCATCGCGCTCGGCACGATGTTGCCGTTGTTGGGCAGCAGCAGCACGGCGTCGGCGTTCATCTCACCGATGGCCGCCTCGAGCTCCTCGGGAGAGGGCAGCTCGACGCCGTACTCCAGCACCTTCGCCGCCCCGAACTCCAGGAACGCCTCGCCCAGCCCCGCGCCGGGAACCAGGGCCATCACCGCGGCCTCGCGCGTGTCGCTGCCCCGCCGGGTCACGATCTGCGCGTGCATGTCCTCGATCTTCTCGTGCACGACGGCGCCGAACGAAGCGGTCCGGACCCGCAGCTGCTGCGGCTCGTCGAGGTGGACGTGGACCTTGATCCGCGAGGCATCCTCCAGCACCGCGATGCTGCTGCCGTGGTCGGCCAGCCACGCGCGCAGCCGCTCGGTCGACTCTCGTCGGGGATTCTCCACGATGATCTCGGTGCAGTAGCGGTGCCCCTTGGCCTCGTCCTCGGGGTCCACGGGCACGTCCTGCGGCGGGAACGACCACTGCTCGCGGGTCAGCACGAGCGCGCCCTGGCCGGTCAGTCCGCGGCTCAGGCCATCGATCCACGCCGTGAATCCCAGGCCGCCGGAATCCACGACGCCGGCCCGACGCAAGAGCGAGAGCTGATCCGGGGTGCGGCGCACCGCCTCGAAGCTCACCCTCGCCAGGTGCTCCATCAGCGCATCGATCGCCGTGGGGGCGTCGTGGGTGAAGACCTCCGCGACCGCAGCCATCACCGACAGCATGGTGCCGTCCCGCGGCCGCAAGAGCGACGTCGTCGCGAGGTAGCTTCCCTTCTGGAACGCGGCTCCGAGCGCGGCCCGGTCCCAGCGCTCGCTGCCCTCGAGCGCCCCCAGGAACCCCTCGTGGAAGGTGGCGAACAGGAACCCCGAGTTGCCCCGCCCGGCGAGCTTGAACCGCTCGCGGAGTCCCGCGGCCAGCTCCGTCAGCGATGCCGGCGCCGCAGCGAGCGCCGGGGTCACGCCCGCCCGGACCGTGTGCAGCATGTTGCTGCCGGTGTCGCCGTCCGGCACCGGAAACACGTTCAGATCGTCGAGGACCCCGAAGTTGGTCTCGAGCGCCTCGAGTCCCCCGCGTAGTGCGTCGAGGACGCTCGCCAGATCGAAGTGCTCAGTCGGCATGGACGGTGTAGCCGATCTCCCAGTAGTCCGGCCCCAGGTGGGCGGCTGCGCTGTACTTGCCGATGAACTGATCGATCCGTGCGTTCCAGCCGCGCGCCTCGATGAGCGACAATAGGTGCTCGCGCTCGTCGTCTCGAGGGCCAAACCAGGCGATCACCACGTCGACGCGATCCCCCCCGACGCGCCGAAGGTCGCTCTCGATGCTCTGAACCATCCGCAGGTTGGCCTGGGCGTAGGTCCGCGCCCGCGCCAGCGGACGGACGCCGTCCATGCCGTTGCGGTAGATCAGCATGGGAATGGTCCGCAACGCGGTGCCCAGCAGCGCCTTGGCAAAGCTCACGCGACCGGTGCGGCTGAGGTAGAACAGGTCGTAGACGGCGGCGATGTTGGTGGTGTTGTCGCGCGCTCGTTCGAAGCGCTCCCGGTACGATTCCCAGGTCTCCCCGCCCGCGAGGGCCCGCGCTGCCTGCAGCAACAACACCGTGTAGCCCGAGAGCGTGTGCTGGGCGTCGACCAGGGTGCAGGGGTACTCCGGGTGCTCCCGCTCGATCTTGCGCAGCACGGCCCAGGTGGCCGCGCTGAACCGCTCGCCCTGGTGCATCGACAAGAACGGCTCGTGCTTGAGCCTCTCGTAGGTCTCGAGCAATATCGCCTCGGACAGGCTCGAGGTGGTGCAGCGGTTGTCGCGGTTCTTGATGAGCTCGCGCCGCTCGTGATGGATCGTGGGCCAGTCGGCAACCCGGGCCTCGACCTGCTCTCCGTTGACCAGCATCGGGTAGTCCAGGATGTGGATCCCGAGGCTCCTGGCCACATCGTCATCGACCTGCGCGATGGATGCACCGACCACGTTCATCGAGCTCGTCCGCACCAAGCGTAACGCGCTCGCACGACCAGGACAAGAACGGGGACGACCGCGGGATCGCTCGCACGTTCGCTCGCACGACCGGGACGAGAACGAGGCGAGCGCTCAGGCGTCGCCGAGGATGGCTTCCAGAATGGTCGGCCAGGCAGCCGCATTGCGGCTGCGATAGACGTTCTGGTGCTCGAGCTGCTTGACGCCGAGGTCCGAGGGCGAGAGCACTCGGACCTCGCTCGGAGCGTTGGGCATGAACTCCTGGAAGCGTCGCGCCGTCTCGGGCGTGGTCAAGGGATCGTCGGTGAACACCAGTGTCAGGATGGGAGAGCGGAGCTCGTTGAACCAGTGGGGCTGCAAGCGCTGCTCGAGCTCCCGACGAAAGTAGTCACCCCTGTGCGACCATCGGCGCCAGGTCTTGAACGCGCCCGCGGGCAGCGTGGTGCCTCCCCAGATCCCCCCCGCCGGAATGTAGCCCTTGATGGCGAGCTTGAAGGGGCCGTAGATCCACCAGAAGAACAGATCCATCAGCTGCTGCTTGGGGAATCGATGGGTCCACCAGGTGCCGAAGCCGACGCTCACCAACACGTGCCGGGTCACCGCGTCGTGGTTGGACATGAACCCCACCATGTGTCCACCCACGCTGTTGCCCAGGTGGACGACGGGGACGTCCGACCCCGTCTTCTCGCGCAGCAAGTCGAGGGCCGCGACCATGTCCAGTCGCCCCCAGTCGGCATAGTCCATCTGGAACGAGCGCAGGTTGCTGGGGGTCGAGCCTCCCGTGCCGCGGAAGTCGAAGAGCAGGCAGGCGACGCCGCGCTCGGCGGCGAAGCGTGCGAACCCCAGGTAGAGCTCCTTGGCCAGACCCGTCGCCGGCGACACCAGGCACGCGAGCTTCGGCGACCTGGGGAGCAGCAGGATCCCCGCCAGCGGCAAGCCGTCGCTCGCTTCGATCGTGACCTTCGTCTCCTCGAATTCCGTGGTCGCTTCCGTCGTCATGCGAGCCTCGCGGTCGGTCCGTGTCCGTGTCCGGGGTCTAGGACTTCATGGACGATCGGATCAAGGCCACGAATTGGCCCAGGGTCTCGACCTCGGGCAGCGCCGTCTCGTCCAGCATGATGTCCAGCCGGTCCTCGATGTAGCCCGACGTGGTCGTGGTCGCGAGCGAGTCCAGGTTGAACTCGTCCAGGCGCGTCTCCATCGTCAGGTTCGCGACCGATTTCTTGAGCTTCGGCTTGGCGCTGATCAAGGCCTCACCGATCAACTTCAGCAGTTCTTCGTCACTCATGGGGCACCCCCGGTTGGTAGGTCGAGTCCATCGTCGAGCTCACTTGCGAGGACGAGCTCATGGACCTCGTCCGCCGCTCTTCAAGAGTCGTCGCCACCCGGAATGTATCACGCGCGCTCCCAGGCGCACACGATCCACGAGGTCGCCCGAGGTCCGGGTGCCTTCCCTTCCCAGGCGGCCCTCGACGTACTGCCTCCGGGCCTTGGCGCGCTGCAGCTTTCCCGACGACGTCTTGGGCAGCGTGCCGGGCGGCAGCAACACGAGCGCGTCCACCGGCGTGCCGCACACGTGCAGCACCGTTCGATGGATCTCCGCATCGAGCTCGGTCGTGTCCTCGAGGTGTGTCTCGGCCAACACGACCAGGGTCTCTCCTTCGTCCGTCATCACGCCCAGGGCGCAGGCATTGCCGGTGCGGACTCCTTCGATCTTGTTGACTTCCCACTCGATCGACGCGGCCGGAATGTTGCGTCCGCGAATGATGATCATGTCCTTGATTCGACCGGTGATGTAGAGGTGTCCCTCATGGAGGTAGCCCTGGTCGCCGGTGTGCAGCCAGCCGGACGAATCGACCGGGAACTCGACCTGCTCTTCCTCGTAGCGGGGGCACACCGATACCCCATGGATCAGCACCTGACCCTGCGCGGTGTCGGGCAGATCGTGGCCGTCGTCGTCCACGATCCGCAGCTCTTGCCCGGGCAGCACCCGCCCGCACGACACGTGGCGCTCGACGTCCGGCCCGTCCTCGCTCACCTCGTGTGCGCGGCCCGTGGCGTGGAGCTCCTTGCGGTTGACCATGCGCTCGCGGAAGCGCTCGGTCAGCGGCTTCATGGTGGTCGCGACGGTGGCTTCTGCCAGGCCGTAGGCGGGCAGCAGGGCCGACTCCCGCAGTCCGCAGTGGCTCCCGAACGTCTCCACGAAGCGCGTGATCGCCCCGGCGGGGATGGGCTCCGCGCCGCAGCCCAGCGCCTTGACGCACGACAGGTCCCAGCGCTCGAGGTGCTCGGGGGTCGCGGAGCGCAGGGCGATGCTGTAGGCGAACGCCGGCGCAAAGCTGACGGTGGAGCGATGCGCCGCGATGGTGTCGAACCAGCAGTTGGGCCGCTTGAGATAGCGGACGGTCGGGATGAACACGACCGATACGCCCCAGTACATCGGCCCGAGCACGAAGCCGATGAGGCCCATGTCGTGATAGAGCGGGACCCAGCCGCAGCCGCTGTCGACCTCGGGATCCATCGCCAGACCCGCGCCCATGAACGCGCGGATGTTGTCGACCAGGGCGCCGTGCGTGACTCGTACTCCCTTGGGGATGCCGGTCGATCCCGAGGTGTACTGGAGGAACGCCACGTCGTCCGGGCGGACCCGCGGCTCGTCGATCGTCGCGCCGGCACCGACCAGATCCGTCGACTTGACGATGGCGCGCACCGACGGGATCTTGGCGGTGAACGACCATGCGATCCGGCCCAGCTCCGGGGCGATGATCACCAGGGCCGCCTGGGCCGACGCGATGATCCGGGCGGTCTGCTCGAGGTAGCCCTCGAGGTTCCCGAGGTGGATGGGCGGGTACAGCGGCACGGGGACCGCTCCCATCCGCAAGCAGGCCAGGAAGGTCAGCACGAACTCCTCGGGGGAGGCGATGATGAGGGCGACCCGGTCCCCGGCCCGCAGCCCCAGCGCCTGCATGGCGGCGGCCCGCCGCAGGCACTCGTCGCTCAGCTCCGGGAACGACAGGCGTCGCTCCTGCCCACGATTGTCCTGAAAGACGAAACCACGGCCGGGATTGTTGCTCCCGACCTGCAGTAGGGCCTCGTGAAGTGTGCTGTAGTGATGAGGCTCGGGAGCCGATGCCACCGTGGCACTCCAGGCAAGGACGGCTCGGGCCAGAGCCTCTTGCGCCACGGTAGGGGAGGGCGGGCACGCTGTCAACGTGGAGGCGCGCCGTCCGGCGCGGCACGTGCTCGGTCGCGCCCGCGCAGCCACCACGCCGGGACGGCGGCTCGCATGTGATCGCCAGCCTCCGAGCCCAACGCGAACCGCGCGTCGACCGTGACCCCGTCGTCCGTCCTTCGCCGAGTCAGTACACTATGACCACATGGCCATGAATCGCTCGCGTCGTAGTCGCGAAAACCTGTACCGCATGTACATGGAGTTCTTCGAGCGAGCGGAGCGGAAGCGACGCTGGAGCGTGTTCGAGGACATCCCCTGGGAGCTGCACGATCCGTCCCGCAACGACGAGGAGCGGGCGCTGAACGTGGAGACGTTCTGCGCGGTCGAGCTCTACCTGCCCGACTTCGTGTCCAAGGGCGTCAACCTCGTGCGCGAGTGCTTCGGGCAGACCTGGTTCCAGGTCAACTGGGGCTACGAGGAGAGCAAGCACGGCCTGGCCCTGCGGCTCTACCTGGAGAATACCGGCCAGCGCACCACCGCGCAGCTCTTCGATCTCGAGGAGTCGATCGCGGCCAAGACCTGGGAGCTGCCGTTCCACACCGCGCGACGCATGACCTGCTACGGCGCCATTCAGGAGTCCAGCACCCTGCTGGCCTACAAGCGCTTGATCGCCGACAGCAAGCGACACGAGGACGAGCTGCTGGCGGCCATCCTCACGCTCATCGCCCGCGACGAGGCCGCTCACGGGGAGTTCTATCGCCAGGTGCTGGCGGTCGAGCTCGAGGAGGACCGCCAGGCCGCGCTCGACGACCTGGCCTACGTGGGACTGAACTTTCGCATGCCGGTCCTCGATCTGTTCGATGATCTGGATGCGCGCCTGCGTGCGCTACGGGCTCACGATGCCTTCGACACCTGGGGATTCCGCGTCAAGATCTGGGCGCCGCTGCTCAAGAAGCTCGACGTCTCTCGCGAGGAGATGCAGCAGGCCTATCGCCGCGTGAGGGAGAGGGAGAGGGAGGCGCGGCGCGAGCAGGACGCGGAGCCCGGCGACCGGGCCGCCAACGCCTGAGGCCGGGAGCCGCGCCCCTTACCGGACCAGCTCGGGGGCCAGCCCGGGCGCGACCTCGGGCGCGAACTTGGCCGGCAGATCCGCCATCAGGCTCGCGTCCGGGAGCATCGTGCTCGGAATGCCGAAGGCGTCGATCAAGACGTCGACGTCGTCGATGAGCGCGCGGGACATGCTCAGGATGCGCTGCTCGACCTCCAGGCCGCGAAGGCGCAGCCCCAGACCGGGCGGCTCGCGGTCCGCATACCAGCCCAGGTTGCGTGCGATGGTCGTCCAGCCGTGCAGCTCGCACAGGCGCCGCAGCAGCGCCGCGGCGCCCTCGTGCTCGGCGGTGCTGGCCACCGTCAGGAACTGCCGGTGGGTGATCAGCTCGGCGTAGGCGCGTCCGAGCTCCACCGCGAAGGTCAGCACCTCGTTCCAGGCGTCCTCGATGTCCTCGTGCTGCTCGGCCTGGCGCCGGAACTCCGTGCGCACGAACTCCAGCAGCTCCTGGTAGCGTCCGACCAGCAATCGTTGCTGGGCCTCGAGGACTCCGCCGTCGGCATCGTGCGAGGCCGTCGGCGCAAGGAAGGGATCGGCGGCCGCCCGGCGGGCGGAGTTGCCCACCAGGATGCGGGCCGCGTACTGATACAGCACGGTGATGTCGCCGGCCGCATGGGCGAAGCCCTGGATGTCCAGGTAGCAGCGGGCAATCTTGTTGCGATGTCGGAACGAGTGCACGCTGCTGCACTCGCGCGCATCGCCGATGACGCGCATGGCGGTCTCGTACGAGTAGGCCTTGTACGCGGCGGTGGCCGGCTGGATCGCGTAGGGAATGGGGGCGGGCAGGAATCGCTCCGCCTCCGTGTGGAGACGCTCCATCATGAACGACAGCGCGTACGTGTCGGCGAACCCCCGCATCAGGCGACGCTGGTGGGTGGTGTAGTCGATGACGGCGGTCTCCGACTCGCCCGGCTTGCCGAACTGTCGGCGAGTCCGGGCGAAGCGCGTCGCGATGACCATGGAGATCTTGCACCCCGACGACGAGAACGGCACCAGGCGCTCGATCATCAGCGGGGAGACCTGGGCCTGGAACAGGGCGTTGGCCGCTCCGTACTCGCTGACGTGCTCGCCCTGCGGCGTGACGTCGGAGAAGCGATTGAGCAGGTTCTCCCGGGGGATGCGCACGTGGTCGAGGAACATGCCGCCGATGCCCACGCCGTTGAGGCCGATGAGGTTGTCACAGTCGGCGATGCGCACGCCGGGCAGGGGCTTGCCCTCGTCGTCGCGGATGGGCACGAGGAACGAGTGGGGGCCCTTGTTGCTGCCGTCGGGCAGGTGGAGCTGCGCCATGACGGTGGCCAGCTTGGCGTTGTGGGCCAGCAGGGCGATGGCCCACTTGGCATCGTGCCAGCTCGGCGTGTTGACGATGAACTCCTCGGTGCTCGGATCGTAGGTGGCGATGGTGCCGACCTGCCGCAGGTTGCTGCCGTGGCCGACCTCGGTCATGCAAAAGCACGCCGGAATCTCGTACGAGTCGACCTCGGAGAACCACTTGCGGTGGCGCTCGGTGCCCAGGTGCACCAGGCTGCCGCCGAAGATCAGGTAGCCGGCGAACAGCGTCGCCGCCACGCTGCCGTCGACCCAGCACGCCTGCTCGCACAGCTTGAAGAACCGAGTGGGACGCTCCCGCAGGTCGTCGAGCGTCATCAGGCCGGAGTTGAGCATCTTCTCGACGATGACGTGGGTCTTGACCCGGTAGCCGTACAGGTCTTCGTCGTCATAGTCGTAGTCGGCGCTCCAATTGGCCTGAAACCACGCGCGACACTCGCGGGCGCAGTCCTCGTTGGCGGTGTTGAGCAGCGCGTAGAGACGGTCGACGAGCTGCGCGCGCTCGTCCTCGGAGAGCTCGTGACCGGACATGGCCTACCTCCGTCGCTCGAGGAGCTCCTCGATGTAGTCGTCGGGCCAGCGAGGCTGCGCTTCCAGGTGGGAGTACAGCGTGGCCAGCCGGCTCGAGACCTCGGCGGGCACGCGGGTGATGAGCCGGCCGTTCTGCTTGAGCAGGACCTGCCGGGTGCGACCGCGGGCCACCTCCTTGCCGCCGTCCTTCTGCACGATGCGATAGTAGAAGTCGAGGAACGGCATCCGCAGCCGGTGGCGCAGCAGCGTGGCCTGGACGATCAGCTCCTCGTCGTCGTAGGCCACGTGCGTGTAGCGGACGTCGACGTCGACCATGGGCACCGTGAGGTCGAACTCCAGCAGGTCCGAGGGGGTGAGCCGACAGAATCGGGCGATGTCGGCCCGCGCGCGCTCGAAGTAGGCGAGCACCCAGCCGTGCCACATGTAGCCGAAGCGATCGGTCTCGCCAAAGCGCACCCGCAGGTCGGTGCAGTAGTAGCCCAGCACGTCGAAGGGCGGCTCACTGGACATCGTCGAACGCCTTTCGCATCGCCTCGTCGACCGAGACGCCCAGCGCCTCCAGGCGGACGGTGTTGAGCAGGCTGCGGACCCCCGGGTCCGGGTGATAACCCACCTCGTCCATCGACTTGCCGTCGCGCAGGATCATCAGGGCCAGGCCCGCCAGCACCTGTCCAATGCGCTGGAAGTCCGACGAGAAGTCCATCACGCCCTCGGCGCTGATGATGGCCGCGTTGTTGACCCACGCCAGCGGGAGCTCGCTGGCGCGCGTGTGCCGGAACAGCACCTCCGGCGCGCCCGGCATCAGCAGGGTGTCGTTGAAGCCGAGGACGATGCTCTCGGGCCCGCGCTCGATCGTGGCGAGCCCCGCGTCGAGCTCCTCGGGCGAGGTGTAGGGCCCCTCGAAGTAGTCGATGCCCAGGCGCTGGCACATGAAGTAGACCCCGCGATAGCCCAGGTAGGGCGAGCCGCCGGGGATCCACATGGACTCGTTGCGCGCGCGGTGCAGCCCGTAGACGGTGCGGATGCCCGGGAACGCGAACTCGGAGTTCAGGTTCAGCGGGACGTACAGGCGCCGCGCCATCGGCAGCACCTGCGTGAGCAGGCGGAAGCGCTCCCACTCCCAGATGAGCGGCAGGTTGAGCCGCACCCCGGCGAAGTTTCGCTGGTGCACGAGCTCGAGGCCGTGGTTGTCCGGGTGGGCGCCGAAGTACAGGGTGGGGATCGCCTCGTTGGCTCGACTCCAGCGAATGGCGCCGTCGGTCCCGGGGCAGATGGTGAGCTGGCAGCCCTGCTCCCGCAGGCGCGCGGCCATGCTCGCCACCTCGGCGGGGTCCTCGGGCAGCCGGATGAAGTCGAGCTCGAACTCGCTGAGCCCGCTCTTGTTGCGGATGAGGCCCGTGACGAAGCCGTTGATCCAGCGGTTCTTCTTGCCCATCTTGGCATAGGGCTTGTCCGGATCCGGCTCGTAGATGTAGTTGCTGACTACGGAGACTTTGTATTTGTCGGTCATGCGGCCCTCGGCGGCGAGCCGCTCAGGTGGAGCGTCCCAGGGTGTCGAGGATCAGCTTGGTGAGGGAGCCGACGCTGAACCCGGCCTCGGCCTTCTCCTGCTCCTCTTCCAGCCAGTCGTCGAAGACGATCTCTTCTCCGAACGCGTCCTCCACCCGAACGCCGATCTCCACCAGCTTCAGTGAATCGAGTCCAAGACCCGAAAGCGTCGACTCCGGTCCGATCTCTTGCCCCTCCAGCTTGGGCTCCACGGCGATCAGGATCTCGGCGATCTTCTTCTCGACTTCTCGTTGGTCCATGCAATCTGCTCCTCTTGCCGATGTGCCGCCTGGGGCCCATTCACATGGTGTCAATGAACACGGGGGGACGCGGGGATCCTATACGCCTCACCCGAGTCCGGCAAGCTCGGCCGTGGCTCGGCTCGACTCGGGTTCGGTGACTCGCGCGGGCGCACGACCAGCGACTCGAGCCGATAGGGCTTCTTCCCTCCGCGATTCTCGATGCCGGCTGCATAGCTATAGCAACGCTGGTCGTCGGGACGCGGGCCGCGTTCGCGGCCCGCGAGGTGCTCGTGCTCGACCTCGGCGCGGCGCAGCAGCATGGCCTCGTAGTCCTCGTGCTCCCGCGAGAACGGGCCGAACAGCTCGGTGATCTCGCGGCGGAGCTCACGAATGCCGCTCGCCACTCGCTCGGTGGGGGCGAAGGTCT
Source organism: Paraliomyxa miuraensis (assembly GCF_026337845.1). Lineage (GTDB taxonomy): Bacteria > Myxococcota_A > Polyangia > Nannocystales > Nannocystaceae > Paraliomyxa > Paraliomyxa miuraensis. Next base: position 250,456 of record NZ_JAOVZF010000152.1, read on the forward strand.
CGCAGCTCCGGAGCAGCGGGCTGTAGGCGCGAATCCGTCGCTGGAAGTAGGCCGCCTTGGGCCCACGCAGCTGCTCGTGCTTCGAGTTCTTGCAGGTCCGATAGCCGTTGACGTTGGTCCGCAGCACTCGCATGACCGAGGGGCCATGGGTCTCGTACAGTGACGCGTAGACGTTCTCGACCACGTCGAGCAATTGCGGGTAGTCGAAGTTCTTGGGCTCGAACGTCTGCCCGTACAGGTGGTAGTTCTCCCACGGGTAGCGGCCGCCGTCCTTGGCCACGGTGTTGAAGCGCTTGGCCCACGGCATCTCGGGCTCGATGGTCAGGATCGACACCTGCTGGAAGGTCGCGCCGAGCGACACGAAGTAGGCGATGTCGCGGGAGATGTTGGCGGTGTTCTGGACGTCGAGGCCGGCGATCCACGAGCCGATGGTCTTGATGCCGGAATCGTGCAGCGTACGAAACACCTCGGTTGCGTCGGTCAGGCCCTTGGGCGTCTCCTCGCCCCAGACCTCGAGGGCGCCGTTCTTCTTCTTGGCCTTCTTGAGATTGGTGAACAGCGACTCCACGCCGACCCACACGGTGTCGAGCCCGCACAGCAGCAGCTCCTCGGGGTCGTACTTGCACACCGCGCTGATCGAGCCGAACGTGAAGAAATTCAGGTGCTCGAGGCCCAGCTCGTCGTCGTTGCGGATCATCGCGCCCAGGTTGGTCACGCGATCCTTGTAGTCGAGATAGTTCTCGTCGTAGATGTTGACCGACGTCGTGAACGGGTTGGTCTTCCAGTAGTTCTTCATGGCGGCGAAGATCGCCGCCTCGTCCATGAGCTGGTCGCGCCGACCAGAGGTGTAGAAGCTGGTCGCACAGAACGGACAGCGCTTGGTGCAGCCGAGCGACGCCAGGATCGCGCCCACGGAGCCCCTTCGCCGCTGGCTGATCCAGGGCAGCGACGAGCCCGACATGGGCATGCGGCACACGACGGGCTCGTGCTCGCGCTGGCCGAGCAGGCGCCGCAGGTACTCCACGCCCTCCTCGCGGCAGATGTGATCGTAGTCCGGCGCATGGTCCACGCTCTTGTGGTCGGGGAGGCAGATGACGCCGTAGCCACCGATCACGATCTGGGCGTTGGGCTGCAGCTCGCGGATCAACGCGCTCATGTCCCGGAGCTTGTTGATGTCGCGATTCATGAACGAGATGCACACGTAGTCCCATGACCCCTGGCCGAGCTCCTGGATGAAGGCCTCGCGGGTGGGCCACTCGAGCACGCGGCTGGGGCTGTCGACGTTCTGGGCCAGGATGTGCAGCGGCCACGCGTGGGCGTGCTCTTCCATGGTGAAGATGCCCTGGCCCCGGGTCAGGCGATAGGCCATCTGATCGGTGGCGGCCCAGCGATCGAGGATGTGCGCGGGATCGTAGATGGTCGTGAACAGGATGCTCGGCAACGCGGTCATGGTTCGTCTCGTTCCCGATTGGGTTCGGTTCGAGTCACGGCACTACCTCGAGAGTCTCGCACGAAGATAGCCGAGTTGGCTGGAGAGCAGGACCTTGACCAGCTCGAGGCGGTCGGCGACGACGGACGGCTTCGCTCCCTGGTGAAAGCCTCCGCGCAGGTACATGTCCTTGGCGGCCACGCGCTGGAGCTTCCCGCTCGAGGTCTTGGGCAGCGTGTTGGGCTCGAGGATCAGGACGTCACGCGCTTCCACGCCGACGTCGCGGCGCACCAGCTCGTGCAGCTGCCGCTGCAGCACGGCGTCGGTCTGCTCCGCGTCGGGGCGTCGCTCGGCCAGGATCACCACCGACTCCTGCCCCTCGCCGTCTGCGCCGGGCGTCAGGCCATCGACCCCGAACGCGATGACATTGCCGCGGCGGATGCCGGGGTTGTTCGACACGGCCCACTCGATGTCCTGGGGAAAGTAGTTGCGACCGTTGATGATGATGACTTCCTTGAGGCGCCCGCACACGTAGAGGTTCCCGTCGTGCAGGAAGCCGATGTCACCGGTCTTGAGCATGTCCCCCGCCATGGCGCGCGCGGTGGCCTCGTCGTCGTCCCAGTACCCGCGCATCACGCTCGGACCCTTGATGCGGATCTCGCCGAGCCGGCCGTCCTCGAGGCGCGCCTCGCTGCGGGGGTCGTCGATGTCGAAGATGCCCAGATCGTGGTCGTGAAACCATCGGCCGCAGCTCGTCAGCTCGATCGTCCCCTGCTCGTCTTCGGTGGAGCCCTCGGCGGGCACGGCTCGGCCGTGCTCGACCAGCTCGTGCACGTCGAAGCGGGTGCTCTGCACGCCCTGGCCCAGCGGGCTGAAGGTCACCGCCAGCGACGACTCGGCCAGCCCGTAGGTCGGCAGGTGGGCGCCGGCACGAAAGCCGAGCGGCGCGTACATCTTCGCGAACCTCTCCATGACCTCGGCACGAATCGGCTCACCGCCGCTGCCCGAGGCGCGCCAGCTCGACAGATCCACGCCCTCCAGCTCGGAGAGCGGTGCACGCTTGCAGCACAGGGCGAAGCCGAACGTCGGCGAGAACGAGATCGCGGCGCGGTCGTGGGAGATGAGGCGCAGCCACAGGGACGGTCGCTTGAGGAACACCAGCGGCGGGATGTAGTGGATCCGCCGCTGATAGACCATGGGGCCCAGCATGAAGCCGATGAGGCCCATGTCGTGGTAGAGCGGCAGCCAGGACACGCCCGTGTCCTCGTCGGTGACGCGCAGCCCGTTGGCCATGAAGTGCTCGATGTTCGCCATCAAATTGCGATGGGTGAGCGTCACGCCCTTGGGACGGGACGTCGAGCCGCTGGTGAATTGCAGGAACGCGACGTCGTCCGGCTCGATCGCGACCGAGGGGCAGCCCCCTCGATGCTCGTACAGCGTCGACACCGGGACCACCCGGCGCTGAACTCCGTTCGACACGGTCAGGCTGCCGAACAGCTTGTGGATCCGCTGGGACGCCACCACCACGCGTGCATCGCACGAGACCAGGATGTGCATGACCCGATCCATGTAGAGCGTCACCTGCGTCAGCGAGTGGGGCGGGTGGATGGGCACCGGAATCACGCCGACGCGCAGCGCCGCCATGAAGACGCTGATGAACTCCTCGTTGTCGATGATGACGAGCGCCACGCGGTCGCCCTTGCGCAGACCGAGCTCGAGCAGGGCGCCGGCGATGTCGGCGGTGCGGTCGGCGAGCGCGCGAAACGTGGTGTCGGTGGAGATGATCGCCTTGGAGTGGACGGAACGCTCGGACAAGAACCGAAATCCATTCCCCTCCTGGGCGTTGCGCAGATCCTCGATGGCTTGGGACAGAGTCGCGTAACGCATCCTAAGGCACATGTTCGTTTATAGGGGAGGCCCCGCGAGCCGTCAAATCGACGCGACCATCGAGCGCGGCCGCACTCGGCTCGGCTCGGCTCGGCTCGGCTCGCAACCGCGCGCATCACCGACGCTCCCGTTGTCGCCTTGCCGCGAATCACGGAGAGCGACGAATGCATCGAGCCAAAGCGCTCGCTCGCAACAGCCACGAATGCGCCCGACGTTGCACGTGGGGACCAGCGCAACTGAATGCAAGCCACAAGACAAAAAAGGCCCCAAAGGACCTCGATGAGCCCCCTGTGGGGGGCACCTGGCGGTCTGCTTGCCTACCGCTTTCCGCTGGCCGCAAAAGCAAAGAGGCCCCGAAGGACCTCGATGAGCCCCCCCTGTGGGGGGGCACCTGGCTGTCTGCTTGCCTACCGCTTCCGCTGGCCGCAAAAGCAAAGAGGCCCCGAAGGACCTCGATGAGCCCCCCTGTGGGGGGGCACCTGGCTGTCTGCTTGCCTACCGCTGGCCGCGGGGGGCTACGGCTAGTTCTTGTCGAGCTTGCCCACCAGCGACAGCGTGAACGAGGCGCCCATGTACTTGAAGTGCGGGCGCACCTGGATGGTCGAGCGATACCACCCGGGCTGTCCGGGCACGTCCTCCACGAGGATCTTCGCGGCGCGAAGCGGCTTGCGCGAGCGCACCGCCGGGGCCGGGTTCTCCATGTCGGCGATGTACTGGCGCAGCCACAGGTTGAGCTCGCGCTCGAGGTCGGCGCGCTCCTTCCACGTACCGATCTGCTCGCGCTGCATCACCTTGAGGTAGTGCGACAGGCGGGTGATCACGAACATGTACGGGAGCTGAGTGCCGAGTCGGTAGTTGGTCTCCGACTCCTTGCCCTCGGGGGTGTCGGCGAAGATCTTCGGCTTTTGGCAGGAGTTGGCCGAGAAGAACGCCGCGTTGTTGCTGTCCTTGCGGAACACCAGGCCGATGAAGCCCTGCTCGGAGAGCTCGTACTCGCGACGCTCGGTGAGCTGGATCTCGGTCGGGATCTTGGTCTGGATCTCGCCCATCGCCGGGTACTGGTGCAGCGGCAGGTCCTCGACCGCACCGCCCGCCTGCGGGCCGATGATGTTGGGACACCAGCGGTACTTGGCGAACGAGTCGGCCACCCGCGTCGCAAACGCCATGGAGGCATGCCCCCACAGGTACGAGTCGTGATTGCCGATGCACTCCTCGTTGAAGTTGAACGACTTGACCGGGATGGTCTTCTCGCCGTAGGGCAGCCGCAGCAAGAACCTCGGCATGCAGAGGCCCACGTAGCGCGCGTCCTCGCTCTCGCGGAAGGCGTGCCAGCGGGCATACTGCGGGCCCTCGAACAGGGACTGCAGGTCCTTGAGCTTGGGCAGCGCCTCGAACTTCTCCTCACCGAAGAACTCGGGCGAGGAGTTGGCGATGAACGGGCAGTGGCTCATGGCGGCCACGGCAGCCGCATTCTGCAGCAGCTGGATGTCCTGCGGGCCGGGGCCGAAGTCGTAGTTGGCGACCATCAGGCCGAACGGCTTGCCGCCGAACGTGCCGTACTCGGCCGAGTACACCGTGCGGTACAGCCCCGACTTGGGGATCTCGGGCGAGTCCTCGAAGTCGTCGAGCAGGTCCTGCTTGGAGCAGTTCAGCACCTCGATGCGAACGTTCTCGCGGAAGTTCACGTTGTCGACGAGGTACTTGAGACCGCGCCACGCCGACTCCAGCTTCTGGAAGTCCTGGTGGTGCATGATCTCGTTGATCTGCGCCGAGAGCCGCTCGTCGATCTCGGCGATCATCACGTCGACCGCCGCCTTGTCGATCTTGCGGTACTTGTCCGAGGAGCTGAGCACCTCGGTGATGAAGGTCTCCACGCCCTGCCGGGCGATTGCGTAGGTCTCCTGCTCGGGGGTGACCTTCGCCTCGGAAAGGAGCTCGTCGAGCAGCGACCCGCCCAGGGTGGTGGTGGTCGCGCCTTGTGCTTGCTGTTGCTCGTCTGCCATCGTCGTAACCGTTGAAGAGGCTTGAGGTTGTCCGTTTCGTGGTTCGTCCTACCGGGCCGATGCCTGTGGCCTACGAGCCGCCGCCCTCGCCGCCGCCGCCTTCGCCCATGCCCAGCTCGTCCATGAGCTTCTTGCGCGAGGCATCGTCGTCCAGGAGGTTCTGAAGCTGCTTGCGGAACGCGGGGCGGTTGCCCAGCGGGCCCTTGAGAGCCGTCAGCGCGGCGCGGAGCTCGAGCAGCTTCTTGAGCTCGGGCACCTGGTTGGCAACACCCTCGGGGGTGAAGTCCTTGAGGTTCTTGAACTTGAGCGACACCGCGAGCTCGGAGCCGTCGTTGGCGCCCGAGAGCTTGTCGGCGACGTTGAGATCGACGCCGAGCTCGTGCTTCTCCATCACCTCGTTGAAGTTGTCCTTGTCGATGTTGATGGGCTTGCGGTCCTCGACGGCGCGGTCGTCGGTGCGACCGGTGTAGTCGCCGATGGCGAGGATCTTCAGCGGGAGCTCGACCTCTTCGGCACCATCGGTGGCCGGCTTGTAGACGATGTTGACGCGCTCCTTGGGCGCTACCGATCCTTCTTTTGCCATCCTGATATCCTCGTCGTGGGAGCGGGGGTTCGGGGGTTCCTCGCCCGCGATGGGGTGGGGCGTAGGAGGCCCGCAGGCTATCAGAAAACACCGAGCGTGGGGCAAGGCTCGAGTGAGCCCGCCGCTGCGCGTTCGCGTACGTACGGTGATCCCGCGATCGAGGCCACCAAACCGACGCGAGGCACCAACGTGACGCATCGGGCTCGACGCTTCCATCGGGGTAGAGGGGCGCGCCGTTGCGGAACCGCGAGCGAGTGCTTCGTACTCGCTCGACCTCACCGACCGCTAGCCCTCGGGCGGAGGCGGCGGGGTCAGCAGAGCCGCAAGCAGGTGCGAGGCGGTCGGGGCGGGAGGCTCGAGCGCCTTGAGGACCGCGGGGGGAAGGCTGGCTCGACCGTGCTCGATGCTACGAGCATTGTCGGTGAGCGTGGGCCACAGGCGCTCGGCTCGAAGCGGTGGATCGGCCAAGTAGTGCAGCACCGCGGGCTCGGGTGAGCCCAGGGCCAGCAGCAGCCGTGGATCCCTCGAGTCGGCACCGCTCCAGAACAAGCACGGAGGGCTGCGGTGCCACTGCAAGAGCTCCTGGGCGAGGCGCAGCCAGAAGACCAGCTGAACGTCGTCCGAGGCGTTGCACTCGAGCACGGTGGAGGCCTGGGCCACCGCACCGCCCTGCACCATGCCGCACGCGGTGAGGAACATGTTGAGGCCGTGGTACTGCACCCCGCCTGCCACGGGGCCGAACAGCGCCTCGAGCAGCGCCTGTCCCGGGGTCGCGTCGAGCGCGGCGGAGCCCCACATGCGCGCCTCCTCGAGCTCCTGCGGCGCGGGCAGCGGGAGCGTGGCCAGGTGCTGCAGGAGCACGTTGGGCTCGGTACCGGCGGCCTGGCCCAGCATCGCCGCCGCGCCATCGAGGAACGGCGCGTATGCCGCTGGGAGGAACGGGAACCGGTGCACCGCGACCGGCATGTCGAGATAGACGAACGTCGACAGCGGAAACAGACGGCCGACTCGGTCCTGGCTGGGCACGAACACGCCCAGGCACGCCCCCGTGCTCGCGGGGTCGCGATAGAGGAACCGCACCGGGGCGGGGGGCAGCGGCTTGCCCCGTCCGACCACCACGTCGACACCGGCCTGCAGCCACTTGTCGAGCTGACGGGCCACGGGGTGGACCGCGTTGAACGCCACGAAGTCACCCATCGCGGGCAGCTTGCCGAACAACGCGAGGCGCGGGTTCATGGTGGATTCAGCCTCCGCCGCAGGTGGGGCCGCCGATGACGATCTGTCGCGGCGGGGAGAGATCGGGGTGCCGGAACACCTGCATGAATTCCACCCCGCGCGCACGCGTGCCGTAGATCGGGGTGTCGTCGAGGTTGGGCTTGATGAGCACGGTGATGATGCCCGCGCTCTGATCTCGGATGTCCCACTCGAACTTGAACGTGTCCTTGGTGGCGTCACCCGTGGCGGTGCCGGCCTCGAGCAGCCGGAACAGGCCCCACTCGCCCTCGTGTGGCCCCACCTCGCCCTTGGTGCCGAAGCCCAGCGCGCTGATGTGTCCCTGCTTGGGATCCTCGCCCGGCCAGGTCATGGGCTTCCACTCGAAGGGGCCGTTCTTGTACTCGATCTGCTGGCCGTCGACGGTGAAGATGGTGCGGCTGACCGTGCCCACGTTCTTTGCCGCGCCCTGCACCTGCACGCTGAACTCGAACGTCACCGCGTCGGTACCGGGCGGGAACATCACCGTGGTCACCGCCTGGGCGCGATCGAGGAAGTCGGCCACCTTGGGGTTGATGGCGTTGGTGGCCTTGGCCCCCCTGGTCTCGATCGTGTAGCCCTCGTGGCGCCTGGGGATCCGGGCGACCAGCAGGTTGTTGTAGAACTTCCACAGCGTGCCGGTCTCGGGCTGGAAGTAGCCCGCGAAGTCGGCCAGGGCCACTTCCTTGCCCTTGGTGTCGAACGGGTAGCGCTTGGCCAGCTTGCTCCACGGCCGCACCACCTCGTCGCACCAGGCCTTGGTGAGGTCGGCGCCCGCCTGGCCTCGACCCACGCTCTCGAGCCCGCGCACGGGCGGCCGCAGCCACTTGTCGAGGGTGGTGCTCCAGCCCTTGGTGTCGGTGTCGTTGATGAGCGAGTCGACCGTGTTGCCCGCCGACTTGACCGCGCCGGCCAGCGCCTTGGCGTCCTCCTCGGTGTCGTTTTGCACCTTGCCCTTGACGGCGACCCGCAGCTCCTTGAGCGTCTCGATGTAGTCGTCGACCGGCACGCTCGGTGGCGGCGGGCGCGGGCCGTCCTCGGGGGCGGGCGGCGGCTCGGCGTAGCCGAACCCCACCAGGCCCTCGAACGCGTACTGCACGTCGTACTCGTCCTTGAGCAGCGAGGCCTGGGACTTCTTCTTCTTCTCGCGCTCCATCTTGCGGCGCCGGGCCTGCTCGGCCGCGATGCGCCCCGCCTTGCCCTTCTTCTGCAGCGCCTTGGTGGCCTCGCCCTCCACCGCGTCGAGCACTCCAGACGTGGCCTCCTCGGTCTCCTCCTCCTCGGGCGGCGGCAGCGTGGTGTGCACGGCCAGGTTCTGGCACAGCCGCTTGAACGATGCCGGCTCGCCGCGGGTGAGGTCCTCGAGCACCGTGAGCGCGTCGTTGTAGTTGCCCGGCTGTCGCACGTTGATCGCGTTGATGAACTGCATCCACTCCTGGATGTACTGCTCGAAGTACAGCGAGCGCAGCTCGGCCAGCTGCTTGTCGCGGTCCTTCTTCATGTCCTCCTCGGAGATGCCGAGCACCCACTCGTCGCCCAGCATGTCGTCGAGCGGAGCATAGAGGCGATCGCGAACGTACTCCTCCCACGCGGTGCGGGTGTACTTGCCCTGCACCTTGCGGTTGTCGTTGCTCATCGCCTCGCGCGTGTCGGTGAGCAGCTTGAGGTCGAGGTCGGGGGTGTCCACGTCCTCGAGGATCTGGGCCAGCAGCGCCTGCGTCCGGTTGGTACGCATCAGGATCTTGCGCACGTCCGCCACCAGCTTGTCGTCGCGCTCGAACAGGCGATCGGGCTCGGTGGCCAGGATCGCCACGTAGGCGCGGGCCACCTCGCGCATCTCGCCCTTGCTGGCCACGTCGCCCGCGATCTCGAGCGGCTTCTCCCACAGGGTGGCGACGCGCTCGGTCAGCCACGCCTGCTCGTCCTCGTTCAGGCCCGGCTCGGACTCGGGGCGCTCGCCCTCGACCGGTGCGGTGATGAGCAGGTACATCCGCAGGCGATCCTTCATCGCCGCGTGCTCGTCGTCGGGCGCGGGCTCCGAGAGCTGCCCGTACTGCAGCTTGAAGCGCTTGAGCTCGCGGATCTCCATGTCGCGGATCGGTACGAGCAGCTCCTCGCGCACCGCGGTGAAGTAGAGATCGCGGACCGGCGGATAGATCTCCTCGCCCTGGTACATGCCCCAGCGGCTGCCGATCGGGGGGCCGTCGTCCTCGTACTCGAACAGCTTGCGCTCGACCCGGCGCAGCGGCTCGATGCGCTCGATGCGGATCGGGTCGACGCTCTCGGTCTCCGCCTTCTCCTGGTAGTGCTCGTTGACCTTGGCGACGGCGTCGTCGGTCTCCTCGAGCAGCTCGCGGTTGTTCTGGAACGACATCACGGGCAGCACGACCATGCCGCCGGCGGTGGCCATCAGCCCCGCGCCGATGCCGTGCCCGACGAGCCGGGCTCGCTTGATGCGAGCGGCCGAGCGTCCCGCCACGTAGCGGTCGGGGAACAGCACCTTGGTGAACAGCTGGCCGAGGAAGTAGCTCTTGGCCTCGACGTGCTGCGGGTTGTGCATCATCTGCATGCGCGGCTGCACCCCGAACGCCTCCGCCATCGAGTTCATGATGCGGTCGATGGGGCGGCCCTCCTGGGTGCCGCTGGTGAAGTAGCAGCCGCGCATGATCGGCGACTCGTTGTAGATGTTCTCGGCGAACAGCTCGCCCGTGAACATCGCCAGCGCGTCGCGCATGGGCTCGAAGTACTGCGGGAACGCGAAGATCTTGTCGCGCATCTCGAGGCTGCGTTCCTCGCTCATGCGGCGCAGGGCTCGGCGCTCGGTGACCCCGGCCAGCTCCTGGAAGTGCTCGGCGAACACCCCCATGGGGTCGCGGATCTTCTTGGAGATCGGGAACGTGAAGCCCCAGATCTGGCCGCGCTCGTTGTTGCCGAGGTCGCCGAACGTCTCGACGAAGCCCGGGATGAGGTCGCACTTGGTGAACAGCACGTACACCGGCACGACCATCTCGAGCTTGTTCATCACCTCGTCGATGCGCGCCCGGATCTCGCGGGCCTGCGCCACGATCTGCTCGGCGTGCACGTCGAGCAGGTCGGTGATGGCGATCGCGGCCAGCACCCCGTTGACGGGGGCCTTGGCGCGGTTGCGCTTGAGCATCTCGAGGAACGCCATCCACTCGTCGTGGTCGCTCTCCTCGGTGGTGTAGCGGCCCGCGGTGTCGAGGATGACCGCGTCGTTGGTCATCCACCACTGACAGTTGCGGGTACCGCCCACGCCCTGGACCCCGCCGCCGCTCTTGCTGAGGTAGGGGAAGCGCAGGCCCGAGTTGCGCAGCGCCGTCGACTTGCCCGAGCCCGGAGGCCCGATGATCATGTACCAGGGCAGGGCGTAGAGGGCCTCGGCCGGGCGCTTGCCGCCGAGCTTGGAGGTCTTGAGGGCGGCGACCGCCCGCATGAACTCGCCCTTCATGGCCTCGATGTCGTGCTGCAGATCGGGGCGGGCGCCGCGGGCGTGCTGATCGGCCTGGGCCTGCAGCGCCTTTTCGATCTCCTTGGCGGCGCGCTTGGCCTTGATGACGCGGTAGATCACCACCGTCAGCAGCACCGCAAGGATCACGATGGTGGAGACGACCGCGATCCACAGCGGCAGCTTGAGCAGCAGGACCGTGGTCCAGACCGCCGCGATGAGGAGCACCGAGAAGATGTACTTGAGCATCGGTCTGGCTCCTTGGTCCTAGCCGCCGACCATGGTCTCGATGCGCTCGGCCTGAGACTCGGTCTGGGAGTTGAGGGTCACGCGCAGCACGATGAGCAGCGCCAGCGCGAACAGCAGGGCGAACAGCCCGATCCAGATCGTGAGGAAGCCCTGGCGCTGCCGGTTGATGCGCTCCTTGGGTCGCAGGTGCCGCTTGGACAGCGCCTCGGGGCGCAGGATGCCGGCCAGCGCGTCCTGGGCCCGCCGGGTCACGGCGGCCAGCTCGAGCTCGCCGCCGCGGATGGCGTACTTGCCCAGGAAGCCGAACAGCAGGCACTGGTAGTAGACGCGCAGCACGTCGATCCGCGACGGGTCGCGGATGATGTGCTCGAGCCGGTAGAAGAAGCCCTCACCGGCGACGTTTTCGTTGAAGTAGTGCAGCTGGAGCGGGTTGCTCATCCACACGTCGCGGATGCCTCCGGGGCGCCGCAGCGCCAGCTCGTCGGCCAGGGCGACCAGCGCGTAGGCCATGTCCTGGACGTCGTGCTCCTGCATGCCGGCTTGCCGGCCCTTGATGAACACGCCATCGATGAACGAGATGAGCCGCTGGTGGAACATCTCGGGAGCCAGGTGCCCGTCGTCGGCCAGATTGCGGATCTGGATCAGGGCGTTGAAGCACTCGGCGGTGACTTCGTTGACGCGATCCATGGGGCTTGCTCGAGGGGGGCCGCTTGGAACGGCCGGACCGGGGTTTGGGGTTCAGGGCGAGGGCCGGGGCACGAAGCGTGCCGCCGACCTCAGGCGTCGGTGTTGCGATCGGGGATCCCCATCAGCTGAATCTTGGCCTTGGAGGGATCGAAGGGCGGAGGCAGGTACACGGCGACCGTCTTCTCGGAGATGATCTGCTGCCAGAAGCGGTCGTCGGTGCGCACGATGAAGTAGACCTGCTTGGGCCGCACCGGGATCTCGGGCGGCGGGCGGTGCGTGGCCGTCAGCGGCGCGCCGGGCGTCGCGGATTGCACGATCGTGTTGATCGTCTTCCACGAGGCGATCTTGCTGAGCTTGGGCAGGCGGTTGGCGGTCTCCTGCTGCGGCGACTGGGCCTCCACCGCCAGCACGTAGCGCGGGCAGCGAACGAGGCGCTCGTCCTTGAGCTGGCCGATCCACATGCCGTCGGCGCGGGGCTCGAGCGGCACGGTGATGCAGCGCTCGCGCACGGTCGCTCCGAGCATTTGGTTGATCGCACCGAACAGCGGCTCGAACGTGGAGCGCAGGTCGCCGTAGTTGAACTTGGGGAAGCTCGAGGGATCGATCTCGCTCGAGAAGCTGGTCAGCTCGCCCGCGAGCTGGATGAGCGTCAGGAACAGCTCGAGCGGCGACGCGAGCTGGTTCTCGACCACGTGGCGCATCACCGGGATGTGGGTGTTGAGCGCGTTGAGCAGCAGGAAGCGGGTGATGTCCTGCGAGGTGAACTCGACCGCGGACGCGTCGATCTGGCGTCGCGTCTCGGAGAGCGCGCGCTGCTTGGTGAGCATCACCGACAGCAGCTCGGTGGCCCACGCCACCAGCACCTTGCTGCCCGAGACGAACACGCACGGCGGGATGTAGTTGCGCGAGAGCGAGAACGAGCCGGTGGGGTCGCGGACGATCTCGGCGATCTTGAGGGTCTCGAAGTCCTCGCGTTGCTCGTTGCCGAACAGCATCACCAGGTTGGGTCGCCCGAACCCGATGATTTGCTCGGTCTTGGCGATCGTGAGATCGGGCACGGGCCGGTTGACGGTCTTGTAGCGAGCCACGGCGGCGTCGTCGACCGCATCCTGGTAGTTGGGGATGCCCTCGCGCGCCATCGGCACCGCGAGGTAGACCTCGAGCGTGGTGGCCGTGCTCGAGAAGTGCTCCTCGATGGGGCGGCTGGGCGGGCCGCCCACCTCGCCCACGCCGTAGTCGACGGGGAGCCCGGCCGCGAGCACCCCGGTGAACGCGACGAGCTTGAGCACCCCGCTCTTGAGCTCGCCCTCGTCGATCTTCTGGCTCGCCACCCCGAAGTGGTAGGGGCTCAGCGCGGCCAGTCGCGCGGCCAGGGTGGCCTCGTGAAAGAGGTCGTTTTGTTGCAGGTGCTGGGGGCACATCAACATGCCCTCGCTCCAAACCACCCTATCGAGATGCCGTCGCGCCATCGCTCGTCGATTCCTTACTCGGTCACGCTCGCATCACGTCAGTGAGCCATGCTGGGTCTGGGTTGGGGGCCATGCCGGGACGGTAGGGGGCGCCTAGTCCTTGCCCGGGACGTCCGGACCCTTGGGGGCCTCGGGGTTGGAGACCTTGTCGCCTGCGCTCGAGGCCTTGTCGCCGGCTCCCTCGGCGGCGTCGGCCTTGCCCTGCGCGTCCTCTCCCGTCGCCTGGGTGTCCTCGGCCTTGCCCTTGAGCTTGGCTCGCCTCTCCTTGCGCTTCTTCTTGCGCTCTTCCTTCTTCTTCTGCTTGGGGTCGACCTCGGGCTTGGGCTTGACCTCGAGCGGCTCGGGCGGGCACTGGACGGTGATCTTGTCGAGCTCCATCCCGGGCGGCGGCTTGTGGCCGCCGTCGATCTGGCTGCCCTCCATGAAGATGAGGAAGCACGGGTCCTCGTAGGTCTGCTTCTTCTTCTCGGCCATGCAGACCGAGTCGCCGTGGTAGAGGGGAGTCTCCCACTCGGCGTACCAGGAGCTGCCCAGCGGCTCGCGGAAGATCGCGGCCGCCACGAAGTGCGTGGCATCTTCCTCGGGCTCGATCTCGAAGACGTCGATCTTCTCCGGGTAGATCGTCAGCTCCTCTTCCTTGAGCAGCTCGTCGCCGAACACCGCGGTGGCGTCTTGCCACACCTGACGGAAGTCGAGCGGCACGTCGAGGCTGCGACCGCCCTTGATCTGATAGATGCGCAGGCTGGTCGCACGCGGCGTGCCTTCGGGATCGGGGTTGATGTCGGCGGTGGGCTGCACCACCACGCGGACCTTGGTGAACCCCTTCTCGTCGGGATTGCAGGTGTCCTTCTCCTTCTTCTTGCACGCGGGCAGGAGCGCCATGGCGGCGGTCAGCCCCGCGAGCACGGAGCCGGTGATCCATCGCGAGCGGCGCGAGCGGCTGCGGCGAGGTCTCGAGTCGAGCGAGGGCATCGGTGAAGAAGGGGCGCGCACTGGTCGCGAAATTTCACACACCGGCGAGCGCCTTGGCAAGGCGGAGGACGGGTCACTCGTGGAGGAGGCTGTCGTCCACCGGGAACCCGCGGCCTTGCAGCGTCTGGAGCACCGTCGAGGCGGACCCGCTCGCCCTCCAGCCCCCGGTATGGGGCTGGTACATGACCAGGGAGACCGCTTGGATGGCCCCTGCGCCGGATACGGACGCCTCCGCCAGCTCGGTGACCCGAACGTGTCCGTCGCCGAAGCGCGAGACCGCGAGCACGAGATCGACCGACGACGCCACGTGGCGCGCGCGTGCGGCCGCATCGGGTGCGTCGCCGCCCAGCCCCGCGAGCGCGGCCAAGCGGGTCAGGCCGGCACTGGCCGAGCTCGCACGCACCGATGCGATGGTCCCCGAGAGATCGCGGCCCATCGCCATCAGCACCTCGCTCGCCTCCGGCCCGGCGACCTCGTGCACCACCAGGCGATCGGGCGCCAGGCTCAGCGCGCCGCGTATCGCCTGCTGCGACCCACCGAGGCCGTCGCGCGGAGGCAGCGATCCACCGTGCACGACCACTGCGCTGCTGGGCAGCGGGTCCGGCTCGGGGCCGGGTCGCACCACCACCACGCGATCCGACGATGGAGCCTCGGCCGTGAGCGCCGCCAGCCACGAGAACGTGGCGGTACCCGGGCTTCCGCACACCAGCACGTTGAGGCCGGCTTGTACGGCGTGGCAGAGGAGCGTGGCCATGCCCGAGGGCAGCGCACGGGCTCGCACGAACGACTCGAGCCCACGGGGCTCCTTGTCGACCGTGTTGCGGTGAATGGTCACCAACGGGCCCGGCGACGTCAGCGAGCCATGCAGCGCGCGAACGTCGGCCCCCGAGGGCGTGCGACCCTCGACGATCGCGTGCTCGGGTCCGAAGGGCTGACCCGTGAGGCGCCGCACCACCAGCTCCACGGCGGCAGGACAGGTGAACTTGGCGTCGATGGGCGCGAGGGCTTCCGAACGCCGACGCACGAGCACGAGGTTGGGTCCGTGCACGTGCACGTCGCAGACGTCGGGCTCGGCCATGGGCGCGCTGAGGGCTCCCAGGCCGCACAGCTCGTTGGCGATGCGATTGGCCCAGGGGCGGGCCTGCACCTCGGGCACGCGCTCGGCGACCTCCGCCAGCAATCGTTGGGCCTCGCCACGCGCCCTGGCGCGGGTCTGGGCGTCCTTGGCGGGAAGGCTGCCGTCGGGAGCGAGGCGGTAGGCAACGATCGCGAACACGCGCGCGCAGGCCTCGGCTCCGGCCCCCGGGCCCCTGAGATCGGACAGATCGTCGCTCGGTGCCGGCAGGAGGATGGGCTCGGTCCCGGTCCGTGCCGGGAGCGGAGCCAGGGGAGCGGGCATGGGCGTGGGCGTGGGATCGATGGCCACGGGCACCGCACGTGCCCCGAGCGGCGGCGGGAGCTCGCTGGGGGTCGGAGGCCCGGAGGGTGGTGGAGGCTCGACCGCAGAGATCTGGCCGGAGACCATCGACGGAGGCCGCGATTCGTCGTCCTCGGGAGGGGTGGGAGCCGCTGCCGGTGGCGCGGGAGCAGGCTCCGAAACGGGGGTGGGAGCCGAGGGGGTGCTCGCGCTCGATGGACGCCCGTTGGGAGGGGGCGCCGTCATCATCGGCGGCGGAGGAGCCATCGGGGGCGCCGTCATCGGAGGAGGCGCCATGGGGGGAGGCGCACCCATGGGGGGAGGCGCCATGGGGGGAGGCGCCATCGGAGGCGGAGTCTCGGGCTCGGCGAGCCCGACCGGAGGTGCAATCGGCGTTGGGCTCGGCGGTGGTGCTTGCTCGAGGGGAGGAGGAAGCAGCGGCGGCGCATCCTCCTGAGCCCCCATTGGAGCGGGAGACATGAGCGGAGGCCCGTCGAGCATGGGCGGGCCGTCGAACGCGGGCTCTGGGCGGCTGGAGCCGCCGAGCAGCGGAGGAGGACCGAGCTCGGCCGGCGTTGGGTACTCGGGACCCCCCAGCATCGGAGGACCACCCAACATCGGAGGAGGCCCGTCGTCCATCGCGCCCGGCATTGGACCGGGCATTGGACTGGGCATTGGACTGGACATCGGGCCGGGCACCTGGGGCGGGCTCGGCTGACCGATCATCGGAGGAGGCCCATCGGACACGGGCTGCGCGCCCGACCCGGCCAGCTCGAAGTCGAGGCGATACGCACAGATGTAGACCTCGTCTCCGGGCTGCACGAGGGCAGGGCCGCGGATCCGTTCGCCGTTGACGAACGTGCCATTGGTCGACTCGAGGTCGATGAGCGTGATGCCGTCGCCCGTAGAGAGGATCCGGGCGTGCGCGCTCGAGACACCGGGCTCGCCGATCACCAAGTCGTTGGCCTTGGTGCGGCCGATGGTGATTTCGCGCTTGTCGAAGGTGCTGACCTGCGGCAGCCCTCCATCCTTGGTGACCGTGATCCGAAGCATGGGCGGGGCATGCGAGAATGACCCGCCCCGGCCGTGGCTCCAAGCCGTTTTTTGGGCGGTCCCATTGATGTTGCCCGGCCCCGTTCACGGGCAAGCGCGAGCGCTCGGCCGATCCTCCGCACGGGTCCGGCCGAGCGTGCCCGAGGTTTCGGATGCATCCGCGTCGATGCGCGCGCATGCGCGAATGCGGCCTTGCTCGCGTGTCCCAACCCGGGTCGCAGACCGACGCGGCCAAACACTGCGAGGTCGGCCATGGGGACCGGTCCCACTCGCCGGCCCCAACCGCCGGCCCCAACAGGCAGCCCCAACTGGCAGCCATGGGGTCGCTCGGGTCACGAACCAACGCGCCCGCGTCCGGTGTGCGGTCACTCCGATCGGGACGATTGTCCACGATCCGGAAAGCAGACTGGCAAGCAAACCAGATGCGGACGCGACTGCCGACCGAAAACAGACCCAAAGGGGCCCCGTAGCAGCGCGGAGCGGGCAAAGGAATCAGCACGTCGGGCACCAAACAGTGGTTGCCGCTCCTACCCCGCACTGCTAGGGTCCGAGCATGGCGGAAACCGTACACCTCTACCTCAAGTCCAACGGTGAGGACATCCAAGGCGAGTCGACCCAGACGAGCCTTGGTCGTGAGAACTCGATCGAGTGCCTCTCGTTCGTGGACTCCGTTCGCACCGCTCGCGAGAAGGGCTCCGCGCTGGCCACCGGCCGTCGCACCTACGAGCCCATTCAGTTTCGCAAGCGGATCGACAAGTCCTCGCCGTTGCTCGCTCGCTCGCTCTGCAACAACGAGGTCATCGAAGGCGTGTTCAAGTTCTTCCGGCCCAACCCCGCGGGGGACGGCACCACGGAGCACTTCTTCACCGTCGAGATCGCCGAGGGTCGCGTCGCGAGCATCACTCGCGGCTCGCCCGACGTGATCGACCCGGCCAGCGCGCAGGAGCCCCCGACCGAGCAGGTCTCGTTCGTGTTCCACAACATCACGTGGACCTACGAGCCGTCGGGCGCGAGCCACCACGACAACTGGCGCGAGAACTCCTAGCCCATCGGACCCAAGGGGTACCCAGAGGATAGGCAAGGGGGGATCGGACGATGGCAGCGCGAGGATTGCTCTCCCGCTTGGCATCGGCCGATCCCTCTCGACCGGTCGACGAAGTCCACTCCATCGTCGGAAACCTGCGGGCGCTGCTCAACACGCGCCTGGGCGACTCGATGGCCGCTCAAGGGTTCGGGGTGGTGGACTTCGTCGACCTCGTTCATCAGTTTCCCAGCGCTGCCCAGGTGATCCAGCGCAGCATCCGAAACACCGTCGCCGAGTTCGAGCCCCGCCTCCGCAATGTGAGGGTGAGGCTCGTGGACAGCGGTGACCCTCTCTCGCTGGCGTTCGAGGTCTCGGCGCGCATGGTGGGCGACAAGCGCAAGGGCTTGGTCCGCGTGCGAACCGAGATGTCCCAGGGCGGGCGAGTCAAGGTAGAGTAGGCGCCCAGTGGGCGCCAAGTACTACGAGAGCGAGTTGGCGTATCTCCGCGAGATGGGCCGCGAGTTTGCGCTCGTGCATCCATCCACCGCGGGCCTTCTGGCCGAGCGAGGCAACGATCCCGACGTCGAGCGCTTGCTCGAGGGCTTTGCCTTCCTCACCGCCCGCATCCGCGAGAAGGTCGACGATGCGGTCCCGGCGATCGTGCAGGGCATCACGGAGCTGCTGCTGCCGCACTTCCTGCGCTCGATCCCCGCGACCTCGATCATCCAGTACAGCCCGTCGATCAAGGCGCTGCGCGGCGTCCAGCCGATCGGTCGCGGCGCCAAGGTGGCCAGCACGCCCATGCAGGGCACGGCGTGCCAGTTCCAGACCACGCAAGACGTGGAGCTGCTGCCGCTGCAGATCGTCGACGTGCAGCTCGACGAGACGGCCGCGTCGCGTCCCGTGATCCGGCTGATGTTCGAGACCACGGAAGCGGGGCGCCCCTTGATCCCGCGCCGCGAGGGCATTCGCTTGCTGCTGCACGGCGACATGTCGATCTGCGCCACGCTCTACCTGTGGATGCGTCGTCACCTCGTCGACGTGGAGCTGCGCTGCGACGGCCGCACGTCGGCCATCGGTCGCGCCAACGTGGTGCGCCCGGTGGGTTGGACACCCGAGGAGGCGCTGCTGCCCTGGCCCACGTTCTCGCAGCCGGGCTACCGCTACCTGCAGGAGTACTTCACCCAGCCCGGCAAGTTCCTGTTCCTCGACGTCGTCGATCTGCACAAGGCCAGCGAGCTCACCGACGATCGCTTCGAGCTGCGCTTCTCCTTCGAACGCCCGCCCGCGCTCGAGGGGCGCATCTCACCCGACAACTTCCGTCTGCACTGCACCCCGGTGCTGAACCTGTTCGAGGTCTCCGCCGATCCGGTCAAGCTCGATCCGCTGGTCTACGAGCACCTCTTGCGGGCCTCGGGTCTCAACCCCAAGCACATGGAGATCTACGAGCTCACCGAGGTGATCGGGGTGCGCCAGGGGCAGACCCAGCGCCGCACCTACCAGCCGTTCTTCGGCTTCGCCCACGGCGGCAAGGCCAACGCTCGCGACGCTCGGGGCAACCCGCAAGAGCCCTCCTACTACACGCTCCACCCCACCGTCTCGCCCATCGACGATGGCATCGACATGTACCTGTCGGTCGTCACCCCGCGCGACGTGGCGCCCTCCGAGGTCGAGGAGACGCTGTCGATCGACGTGCGCTGCACCAACCGCTCGCTGCCGGCCGAGCTGCAGCTGGGCGAGATCTCGGCCACCCCGCGCGGGACCTCGAGCCCCGCGCCGTTCAAGAACATCAACGCCGTGACCACGCCGGTGCGGCCGCCGCTGGGCTCCGAGCTGCACTGGCGGCTGCTGTCGCACCTGGCCATCAATCGTCAGAGCCTGGCCGATGCCCAGACCCTGCGCTCGTTGCTCGCGCTCTACAACTTCCAAAAGGACGTCAGTCCCGTGGTGGGGCGCGCCAACGAGCTCAAGATCGAGGCCATCCGCACCGTCGACTCCACGCCCATCACCCGCATGATGCAGGGCGCACCGGTGCGTGGGGTGCAGACGCTCGTCGAGCTCGACGAGGCGCGGCTCGGCACGGCCGGCGAGGCGTTCCTGTTCGGCTGCGTGCTCGACGAGCTGTTCGCCAGCCACGCCTCGCTGAACTCCTTCAACGAGCTGCGGGTGCGGCTGCACCCGTCCAAGACCGTGCTGCGCTGGCCGGCCCGCAGCGGCCGGCAGCAGATCATCTGAGCCGAGGGCGGACGGGGAGCGTCGCATGCAGGACTCGCGCAAGCGCCCGCACAAGCCCACCGCCGAGGAGCGGCTGCTCGCCCATGGCCAGCGCTACAACTTCTTCGTCTCGGTGAGCATGCTCGAGCGCCTCACCCCCGGCGCGGTGCGGGTGGGCGGCGAGGGTCCCTATGCACGCGAGGCCATCCGCTTTCGGCACGCGCACGACCTGGTGTTCAACGCCGGCGAGCTCGGTCGCATCGAGCGCGTGAGGGTGCCGCACTCGGCCGAGCAGGTGCTCGACGAGGAGCGCTACCGCTACGAGGTCACGACCGCGTTCATGGGCGTCTCGGGGGCGATGACCCCGATGCCGCTCTACATCGCCGAGGAGGTCTGCCAGGACGACGACGGCGCCCGCATCAAGCGCGACTTCCTCGACCTGTTCCATCACCGCCTGGTGAGCCTGGTCTATCGCATCGGCATCAAGTTCGACTTTGCCCGCGAGCACACCCAGGGGGCCAACGACGCCTGGTCGCGACGCATGCTGGCGATGGCCGGGTTCGACGCCTACGACGGGTGGCGCATGCGTCACCTGTCGCGGAGCCAGCTGCTGCGGCTGGCCCCGCTGCTGTCCTCGAAGGTGCGCTCGGCCCACACGCTGGCGCTCGCCGTGCAAGACGTGACCTCCGAGGCGCTGCAGGACGCGACCGTGCACGTGGTGCAGTTCACCGGCGACTGGACGCTGCTCGATCCCGAGCAGCGGATCTCGCTGGGCCTGGCCAACAGCGAGGTCGGCATCAACGCGGTGCTGGGCGTGGAGTGCTTCCACCGCGCGGGCAAGGCCACGATCGTGATCGGACCCCTGCGCGAGAACTTCCGCCGCTTCCTGGCCGATGGCGACATGTTCCCGGCGATCTGCGAGCTGGTCGGGATGCTGTCGCCCGAGCCCATCGAGTACGAGCTCGATCTCGTGCTCGTCGACCGACCACCGTTCCTGCTGGGCAAGAAGGAGGGTGGTCGCGTCGGCTTCGACTCGTGGCTCAGCTCGCGAGCCGCCCAGCGCGGCCAGACCCATCTCAAGGTGCCGCTGCCCAAGGACCTGCTGCGGGTCACCCAGCGCGAGGTCGGCTCCGGCACCCTGGCACCGAGCGCCTCCGCTGCCCGCGAGCGGCCATAGCCGGCATCCACTCCCTTTTCCAATCCTCCTGACGTCACTCTGCCAACCCCCCAAGAGGTCCCTCTCCCATGCGCGCCGATCCCCGTTCTCTCGTCCGTCGCCTCAATCCCACGTGTACCAAGATCCTCGAGTCCGTCGTCGAGCGGGCCGCCGGGGGTCGCTACTACGAGATCACCGTCGAGCACATGCTGCTGGGCCTCTGCGAGCTGGAGGACGGCGACGTGGGGCACGTGCTGCACTTCTTCCGCAAGGATCGCCTCAAGCTCGCTGCGTCGCTCGAAAAGAGCCTGCAGGCCCTGCGCACGGGCAATGCCGGGCGACCCGTGTTCTCCGAGAAGCTGTTCGCCTGGTTCGAAGACACGTGGGTGGCCGCCTCGCTCGAGCGCGGCGCCACGCAGATGCGCGGCGCCGACCTGCTGCTGCAGTTCCTCGAGCGCACCGGGTACTACTCGGCCGAGGAGTTCCCCATCCTCGAGGAGATCGACGTCAACGAGTTCAAGAAGTCGTTCGACGCCATGATCGCGGCGAGCAAGGAGACGGTGGAGATGGCCCCGCCGTCCGAGCCGGGGCAGGCGCGGCAGGCCGGCAGCGCACCCGGTCGCGAGGCGCTCGACCGCTTCACGATCTCGTTCACCGACAAGGCCAAGAAGGGCGAGATCGACCCGATCTTCGGCCGCGATCGCGAGATCCGCCAGATGATCGACATCCTCGGGCGGCGTCGGAAGAACAACCCGATCGTGGTGGGCGAGCCGGGCGTGGGCAAGACCGCGCTGGTCGAGGGCCTCGCCCGGGCGATCGCCAACAAGGAGGTGCCGGCCGAGCTCGCGCAGGTGGAGCTGCTGTCGCTCGACATGGGCCTGCTCAAGGCGGGCGCGGGCGTGCGTGGCGAGATGGAGAACCGGCTCAAGCGGGTGATCGCCGAGGTCAAGGGCTCGCCCACGCCGATCATCGTGTTCATCGACGAGGCCCATACCCTGGTGGGCGGCGGCGGCGGCGGAGACAACGACATCCCGAACCTGCTCAAGCCGGCCCTGGCCCGCGGTGAGTTCCGCACGATCGCGGCCACGACCTGGTCGGAGTACAAGAAGTACTTCGAAAAGGACGCGGCGCTCGAGCGCCGCTTCCAGCCCGTGCAGGTGGGCGAGCCCACGGTCGACGACGCCAAGGTGATGGTGCGCGGCATCCGGCCCACCTACGAGAACGCCCACAACGCCGTGATCCGCGACGACGCGGTGGAGGCCGCGGTGGAGCTCTCCGATCGCTACATCTCGGGGCGCCTGCTGCCCGACAAGGCCGTCGATCTGCTCGACACGGCCGCCGCTCGCGTGCGCATCGAGCAGGACGCTCCGCCGCCCGCGCTGGTCAAGCTGCGCTCCGAGAAGGCCAGCCTCGAGCGCGAGCTCGCCGCCCGCACCCGCGACATCGACGATGCCGCGGCCGAGTCCGACTCGGCCGAGCGCGTGGCCGAGATCCGCGAGCGCGTGACCGAGCTCGAGGGGGAGATCACGGCGCTCGAGGCCCGGCTCACCGCCGAGCGCGAGGCGATCACCGCGCTGCGCGAGGCCACCACCAAGCTGCGCGAGTCGGAGGGCGACGCCAAGACCAAGCAGCTCGAGGTCGTGGGTACGGCGCGGGCCAAGCTCCGCGAGGTGCAGGGCGAGGAGCCGCTGGTGCACTACGAGGTCGATCGCGACGCGGTGGCGCAGGTGGTGGCCGACTGGACCGGCATCCCCGTGGGCAAGATGCGAAGCAGCTCGATCGAGGTGATGCTCCGGCTCGAGAGCCTGCTGCAGGAGCGGATCAAGGGCCAAGACCACGCCACCGAGGCGGTGGCCGAGGCGATCCGCATGTCGCAGGCCGGCGTGCGCGCCCCCCAGACCCCGGTGGCCGTGATGCTGTTCGTGGGCCCCAGCGGCGTGGGCAAGACCGAGACCGCGCTGGCGCTGGCCGATCTGCTCTACGGAGGAGAGCGATCGATGGTCACCATCAACATGAGCGAGTTCCAGGAGAAGCACACCGTCTCCCGGCTCATCGGCTCCCCGCCGGGCTACGTGGGCTACGGCGAGGGCGGCGTGCTCACCGAGGCGGTGCGCCAGCGCCCGTACTCGGTGGTGCTGCTCGACGAGTGCGAGAAGGCCGACCTCGAGGTCATGAACCTGTTCTACCAGGTGTTCGACAAGGGCATGCTGAGCGACGGCGAGGGGAAGATCATCAACTTCCGCAACACCGTCGTCATCCTCACCAGCAACCTCGCCACCGACGTGATCATGAGCCTGCACGAGAACGGGGCCAAGCCCTCCATGCAGGAGGTCGTCGATGCGGTGCGGCCCACGCTGTCCAAGCACTTCAAGCCCGCGCTCCTCGCTCGCATGTCGATCGTGCCCTACCGGCCGATGGATCCGTCGATCCTCACCGACATCGCCAAGCTCAAGCTGCGCAGCCTCGGCCGGCGGCTCGAGGAGGCGCACGGGATGGAGACGCTGTTCGCCGACTCGCTCATCCAGGAGATGGTCTCGCGCTGCACCGAGTCGGAGACCGGTGCTCGCGCCCTCGACCACGCGCTGCGTGGCTCGCTGATGCCGGTGCTCGCCAAGGCGATCCTCGAGCGCATGGCCATCGGCGAGATGCCGCCCAAGCTCACCATCGGGCTGGGCTTTGGTGGACACTGGAACTTCGACTTCGACGGAGGGGCGCCCGACGGAGGGGCCGCGGCGGAGCCCGAGGCCGAGGTGGCCGAGCCCGCGCCGGTCGACACCAGCGAGTCGGTCTAGCTGCATTCGCCGACCCGAGCAGAGAGCAGGACGCGGCTGGCCCGAGCCGCGTCCTGCTGCGTGGGTAGCGCTTGATCACGGTGGGCTATGATCGCCACGATGAGACCACCGCCGCCTCGTATGCGAGGGCTGCCCCTGCTTGGTAGTGGTCTTGCGTTCATGCGGGATCCGGTGGGGGTCATCGGGCGCGCCTACGAGACGCTCGGTCCGGCGTTCGTGCTCTCGTTGGGTCCCAAGACGATGGCTTGCTTCATCGGGCCAGAGTACGCCGCCGAGTACTTTCGCCAGCCTGGCGAGGTGCTCTCGATCAACCTCGCGGCCGAGCCCGTCAAGCCCATCATGGGCGACATTGCGTTCCCCGACGGCAAGAAGGAGCACCGGCGATTGCTGGATGCACTGACCCCGCTGGTGACCAAGTCGCACCTGGAGCAGCACGCCCGCGTGATGCTCCAGGAAGCCGAGCGGGCCGCGCTGGGACTGCCAGCGGAGGGGGAGCTCGAGCTGGTCGGCTTCACGGAACGGCTGAGCCAGACCATTGCGGTTCGCTGCATCCTCGGGGACGCGTTCGCCCAAGGCACCGACGCTCGCTTTCGCGAGGCCTTCTCCGCGCTCATCAAGAGCTTCGATCTCTTCGTGCCGCCCAACCTCCCGCTCCCGAAGTTCCGTCGCCGCGACCGTGCGCGGGCCTACCTCGACCGGATCATCGGTGAGGCGGTCGACGAGCGGCGCGGCATGGCCGATGCGCCGGCCGATACCATGCAGTGGCTCTCCACGCTTCGGGACGAGCGAGGAGAGTATTGGAGCATGGAGCAGACCGTGGATCTCGTGGTCTCGGTGCTGTTCGGCTCTCACCACACGACCGGATCCTTGATGGCGTGGACCATCGTCCACGTCCTTCGACACCCCAACGTGCTCGCACGGCTGCGCGAGGAGGTCGGAGGCCCCGCGCTCACCATCGATCGGCTCGCCGGGCTCGCGTACCTCTCCGCCGTGGTCCAGGAGTCGGGGCGATACGATCCGCCGACCGGAATCATCACGCGGGTGGCTCGTCGGGACCTGACCCTCGGGGGGTTCGGGATCCGCAAGGGATGGATCGTCGCCTTGTGCCCGCCGGTTGCGCAGCGCCTACCCGAGGTGTTCGAGCATCCCGAGCGCTACGATCCCGGTCGCTTCCTGGACGGGAAGCCGCTGCCACGCCACGCGCTCATCGTCTTTGGCGGTGGTGCGCATGCTTGCATCGGCAAGGCGTTTGCCCAGCAGGCCGTCCGAACCTTCGTCGGGACCGCGCTGCAACACCTCGAGCTCGAGCTCGTCGGAGCGCCCGTCGTCGAGGCCAAGGAGATCCTGCGCCGGCCAGTCGTGCCCTGCTTGGTCCGTCATCGACGGCGCGCATGAACTCGACCACGGCGCGGGGCTGGGGTCAGGACTCCTTGCTGGCCCGGGCTGCGCGAGGGCTTCGCCGTGGAGCGGGGCCCTCGTAGGACACCGTCTCTGCGGGGAGCGTGCGCAGCAGTCGGGGCGCTTGTCGAGCCCCCTCGTGGGCGTTGCCGAGCAGGGGAAACAGGTTGACGACACACGAGATCGCTCCGATCTGGTCCGGCGTACACCCGAGATCGAGCAGCGCAGCCGCGAACACGGCCCCGAGATTGGGGGGCAGGCGCAGGCACCCCCGAATCCTCTCGTACATTCTCCACCACGGGCGAGGAGACGCCAGGACCTCGTCGAGTCGCTCGGACATCCAGCGGGCACGCTCGTCGACCGGGCGCCCTGGCACCCCAAAGCCGTAGATGACCGCACCGGAGCGCTTGAGCTCTTGGAGGGCCGCATGGATCCGGTCGTCGCTCGCGTCCCAGCCCACCCGCGCCACGAAGTCATGAAGGAAGCCCGCGGAGTCGGTCACGGCCGACATGCCGACCAAGGAGCGCTCGATCCCCACCAGGCCCGCCGCGAGGGCCGAGAGCAGGCCGCCATGCGTCGCGCCGAGCCGCACGAGCTTCATGGGAGGGATCCGCGGGTCGGGATTGAGTGCCGCCTGGGCGCAGATCGTGAGCACGAGGTGAGCCTCGTCGCGGTCGGCGCGAATGCCGAGGCTCAGCAGCGCCAGATCGATCAGGGTGGTGCTGCGAGGATCGAGCTCGAAGACGACGACTCCACGAACCTCGTGATCGTGCCAACCGGCGTGCCCCAGCTCGGTTGTCAGGTGTAGAGTGGCTGAGCTCATGACCCTGGCGCCTCGTACTGGAAGTCGGGGACTCGGTTCGGAAGGTTCGATAGCTCTCCGCGGGGGTTGCCCACGCTCTCGGCGGCAATCGACAGCGTCTTGGCCCAGCTCAGGGCAGCAATGAGCGCATCCTCGCAGCGCAGGCCACATGCCCACATGACCGAGAGCAGCGCCGCGGTGCGGCTCGTGCCCTTGGGAGGGGCCAGGCTCGGTCCGAGCGGGGCGAGGGCTCGGCGGAGCTCCTCGACCACATCGGCCTCGTGGTCCTCGTTGGCACGTGCACAGGGCGGTGGCGGGCCCTCGCGGCCGTCGCGAAGCCACTGCAGCAGCTCGCGGTGATCCTCGACCGTGGCACGAGAGGCTTCGCAGCCGATGAGGAAGCCCGTGGCGAGGGCGTTGCCGACCGGAGCACCCATGACTCGGGCGAGCGCGGCGCCGTGGGTGGGTGCCTCGTTGATCGGGCAGGTGCTCGCGATGATCAGGGCGATCTCCAGTGCTCGGCCGCTGGCCTCATCGGGGAGCTCTCCCGTCACGGCCAGCACCATGACCTCGGCGAGGCTGTAGTGGCGGGAGAGGTCGCGCGCGATGTCGTAGCCGTGAAGGCGAGGATGTGGCGGTG
Source organism: Paraliomyxa miuraensis (assembly GCF_026337845.1). Classification (GTDB taxonomy): domain Bacteria; phylum Myxococcota_A; class Polyangia; order Nannocystales; family Nannocystaceae; genus Paraliomyxa; species Paraliomyxa miuraensis. The sequence continues at coordinate 276,948 of NZ_JAOVZF010000152.1, forward strand.
GGGAGACCGCCACCGCCCTCAGGCGCTGTGGCCATCTTCCTTCCTCGAAGGGACCGGTGCGTTTGGCCATGTTCAGCTCTCCTGACTCCTCGAGTGTCGATGATGCGCTGGTCGTCTGCCTCACCGGTCGCGAAACCCGGCGATGGTCTTGGCCCGCTCCCCCAGGGGAGGGCATACGGAGCCGTCGACCAAGACCTCGATGAGCGCAGGTTGTCGGCGCTCGAGGGCCTCCATGAACGCCAGTCGCAGCTCGCCTGGGCGCTCGATGACCCAGGCAGACAGGCCCATCGCGCGTGCGATGGAGGCGATCTCGAGCGGTCGCCGGTAGCGGACCGAGTCCATGGGCTGGCCGTTGCCCACGTGCTGGCTGCCGTGCCAGGTGATCCCGTGCATCTGGTTGTTCTCCACGATCCAGATCACCGGGACATCGTATTCGCTGGCGGTCAGCAACTCCATACCGGTCATGGTGAAGCACGCGTCGCCGATGATCGCGATCACCGGGCGGTGCGGAGCCGCGAGTGCAGCCCCGATGGGGCCGGCGGTGCCGTGTCCCATGGAGCCGAACCCCAGGTTGAGGATGAAGCTCTGGCGGTTGCGGATCGCCAGGTCGTGCACGTTGAACAGCATGTGGCCGCCGATGTCGGAGAACACGATGGCGTTGCGGGGCAGGATCTCGTTGAGCTCCACCCGCCAGCGCTGCGGCGTGATGGGCACGGCCGTCGAGATGCGCAGCTCCGGGTGCTCGTAGAACCCATGATCGTGGATGATCGGCGGCTCCTCGTGCCAGCGCGAGGGCGTGTCGGTGCCCTCGAGCTCGCGCTCGGCGTGGAACGAGAGCTCGCTGACGACCGTACGAGCATCCCCTACGAGGGGGACCGTCACGGGATAGTTGCGGCCGATCTTGTCGACCGAGATGTCGAGCTGGATCAGCGCCTCGCGGGGCATCAGGCGGGGATCCCAGTTGAGCGTCGTGGTCTCGTTGAGGGACGCGCCGATGGTCATCAGGACATCGACCTGATCGGAGAGCAGGGTGTCGCGGGCGGTCGCGTGCCCGGCCAGACCCATCACCCCGAGCGACAGCGGGTGGTTCTCTGGGAACACGCCCTTGGCCCTGGCGGTGGTGGCCACGCGCGCCCCGAAGCGCTCCGCGAACTGTCGAACCTCGACCCGCGCGTTGGAGCTGGCCACGCCGGAGCCCACCAGCAAGACCGGATACTCGGCGCGCACCAGGTAGTAGGAGGCGTGCCGGACGGCCTCGCGGTCGAACGCCTCGGTGGAGGGGCGATAGCTCTGGGGCTCGAACCACTCCGGGCGGGCGGGCTGGTCCCAGAAGTCCACGGGCACGTTGAGGTGCACGGGTCCTCGCTGGCCAGTGAGTGCCAGCCGCAGTGCGCGACGCAGGTGATGGGAGACGCGATCGGGCGCCGGGATCATCGCCGAGTACTTGGTGATCGGCTTGAACATCGCGACGATGTCGATGTCCTCGGGCGCCATCTCCTGGGCCGCGCCCTTGCCCAGCGCGTGCGAGGGGGCCTGCCCGGTGATCACGAGCATGGGGACGCCGTCGCAGAACGCGGCCGCGACCCCGGTGAGCAGGTTGGTGGCACCGGGCCCCGAGGTCCCCGCGCACACGGCCAGGCTGTTGGTCGAGCGCGCGTAGCCGTCGGCCATGAACGCTGCGCCGGCCTCGTGCTTGGTGACGATGAGCTGGATCTCGGGCTCGGACTCCACCGCCTGGAAGAACGGATGCAGCAGGCCCCCGGGGACGCCGAACACCACCCGTGCACCCTCGGCCCGGAGGTAGCGCATGGTGATGTCGACCATGCGCTTGACGGGCTGGCTCGCACGCTGTTGGCTCATCGACACTGCCCGTCGCTAGGGCTCGGCGGCCGGGCTGAGCTTCGAGCGAATCCTGACGACCCGACCGACCACGCTCGACTGGGCCGCATGGGGCTCGTCGGTGCTCGGTGCGTCACCGTCCTGCGACGGCGAGTCCGAGGACTCGACGGGAGGCTCGACTGGAATGTAGACCCACAGCGTGGTTCCGACCCCGGGCTCGCTCATGATCTCGAGGCGGCCACCGATGTGGTCGAGCAGGCGTGCCGCGTAGGCGAGACCCGAGCGGTCGTTGGACAGCCGCCCGCTGGCGCCGCCTTCGTTGTCGAACACCTGCTCGAGCCGCTCCTTGGAGATGCCCGAGCCGGTGTCGGAGAGCTTGAGCAGCAGGCTGCCGGGCGTGCCACTCGCTTCCACCACCACGCTGCCTCGGTCGGTGTGGCGGCTGGCGTTGAACAGGAGGTTGTCGATCACGCGCTCGAGGATGGGGCGCAGCGTGGTGATCGACGGCGGCGCCTCGCGGGTCTGGAACACGGTGATGCGGACGTTGCGGCCGACCATCGTGGCCTTGAGCTGCCGTCGGATCTGATCGACCAAGACGTCCACGCTCACCGACTCCGGCTTGAGATCACGCTTGGTCGCGTCGTCGCCGGCGATGCTGACGAGCTCGCCGACGAGGCGAGAGACCCGGTCGACCGCCGTTTCCATGGACGGAGATCGCCCGGCGTGCGACGCGAGGCTCGAAGCCGAGGCCTCGCTGCCATCGTCGTTCGTGGAGGCCTTGCTCGCCACGGGGAAGCTGCCCGAGCGCTGACGGATCACCGCCTGGAGTCGCTCGACGACCGCGTTGAGCTTGCGCGTGCGCGCGGCCACGCCCTCTTCGACGTGGCGGTTCCAGTCGCGCTCGCGCTGCTGGAGCGAGGCCAGCTCGTCGGTGGCCTGGGCGTGCGAGACGATGATCTTCTCCATCTCGAGGGTCGTCTCGTCGGCGAATCGCCGTTGCTCGTGCAGCAGGCGGCGCATCTCCAGGAGCGCCCCGGTCATCCCACCGAGGAGCGACAGGCTGGACAACGACAGGAACGGCTCTGCCACGCCCTCTGGCAGGCCGAGCGCGACCAGCAGCCCGATGAGCGCGCCCGCTCCCACGAGCCGCAAGCGCAGCGGCTCGTACCAGGACATCTCGTACTCGCAGCGCTCGTCACCATGGGCGACGCACGAGTGTTCGACCAGCTTGGCCGGCGGCATCCCCAGGAACAGGGTGGGGGTGTTCCTGATGGCGGCTTGGCGCGACAGACACACCAGGCGGCTCTCGTGACGATCGGTGTAGTAGTGGAGCAGAGTGGAGGTGCGGGTGCTCCGAGCGATCTCGTAGCGTCCCACGCGGCAGATCATCGGAGTCGTGCGCGTCGCGAGCTCGACCAGCCCGCGTACCGACATGCTGCGCATGATGAGCAAGAACGGGCCGTACAGCTTCTTGAACTCGTACACGCACGCCCGCATGAACTCCTCGTCGCTGCCGACGATCTCGCGGGCAGCGGCGAAGAAGTGCTCGAGGCGCTCGTGGCTGATCCACCCCGTCTGCCGCTCGATCACCTCGCGCGGGAGCCCGCAGTCGTGCACGATGTCCGCGAGCGTGTCCTCATCGAGCTTGCTGCGGATGTAGCCGAACAGCGGCTGGAGGATCTTGATGTTGTAGTCGCCGCCGTTCTCGTCGAACGCGGGGGGCTCGGCGCTGGCGTTGGCCTCGTCCACCACGCGAAGAGGACCCCGCGTCGACACGGGCGCGTCGGGCTCGCGTCGCCCCTTGCCGGGGCCTTGATCGCTCGTTCCCATTCGAAGAAGGCCTTGCGGTCGCAGCACCCAGGTGGGCCCGTCCGGGTCACGCGTCCGAGTCGCCAGGATAGCACGGGGCTCGGCGTCCCCCGGCCTCGCGGTGCCTTCGCGCGAAGCCCGCTACTCGCATCGGACCCCCCGGGAATTCCCTTCCTCGCGCTTGTACCCGCGCCCCGTGTTACCCTGGCGATCGCATCTCGGCGGGGAGCCGAGTGTCGCACTGCTTCCATGCGCCCCGTGGTGATCACCGTGTTCGATTCCGAGGCAGGCACGACCTCGGACCACACCTTTGCCACATCCCCGGTTCGGATCGGCCGCAATCCGCTGAACGACCTTCCGCTGCCGTTCCCGTTCGTCTCGGGCTGGCACGCGGTCGTGCGCTTCGATGACGGCCAGGCCAAGTTCTTCGATCTCGGCTCCACCAACGGCACCTTGCTCAACGGTCGCAAGATCCAGGCGGGTGAGCCTGTGGTCATTGGTGAGATGCTGTCGGTCACCATCGGCAAGCTCGAGCTTCGCTTCAGCCGCGGCGAGATGGTGTCGAGCATGCATCAGGCCGGCTATGCGCCGCCCGCACCGGTGGCCGACCCCTACGTTCCCCAGCCGCCGCCACCGGTCTACGGACACGCGGGCAACGCGATGACGGGGACCATCGATCGCCAGCCGTCGATGCAGATGCCGGCGGCGCCAGGAGGCAACACCGCGCACGTCCAGATGTCCGACGTGCATCAGGCGATCCACCGGCTGCGCCCCGCCTACGATGCCTATCGGCAGGCGTGGACGCGCGTGCAGCAGGAGCTGCAGTCGTCGCTCACGAGCATGCACCCGTCGCTGCACGAGTTCGCGGTCTCGGTGCTCGCGCGCGAGTTCCCGGCCGTGGCCCACGAGTCCGACTTCGGCGGGCTGGCCCGGCGCCTGGGGGCACGCGTGCCCGGAGCCGGGGGTGGAGGCGGCGGTGACGGGGCCGAGGGCATGGCCGCGGTCCAGCGCTTGGCCCAGGGGGTGCGGCCCGACGAGGAGCCGCCGCGCAGCGCCGAGGAAGCCGAGCGCTTCCTCGCATGCGTGGAGGACGTGCTGCGGGCGAGCGCCAAGGCGTTCGTGGAGCTGCAAAAGGGACAGGAGCAGTTCGGGCGCGAGATGGGCGTGCGCACCATCAAGGAGTTCACGCCGCTGCATGCGGCGGGGACGCCCGACAACGTGCTCAAGTACCTGCTCGACTGGCAAAAGGGCGGGCCCCATCGCACGCAGGAGCTGGTGGGCGTGTACGCCGACGTGATGATCCACCAGGTCGCGCTCATCAACGGCGTGATGGAGGGCGTGCGGAGCCTGCTGGCGCGGCTCGATCCCACCGCCATCGAGCGCGGCGTGTCGTCGGCCTGGGGCAGTCGGGCCGCGGTGGCGTGGAAGGCGTTCGTGCAGCGCTACCAGGAGCTGACCGAGGCCGATCGCAACATCACCGAGCACGTGTTCGGGCCCGAGTTCGCGCGCGCCTACGCGGAGGTCGGCGGCGAGGGCTCGCGGGGATAGAGGGGTTGGGGTAAGACTGAGGGGGTGAGACGTCCGATCGTCGCTTCGCTCGCGCTGTCCCTTTGTGCCCTGGCCGCCTGCAAGAAGACCGTCGATGGCCCGATGGCGCTGTGCTCGTCGGAGGTCGAGGGCGGTGAGGCGCTCGAGACCCAGAGCAACAACGTGCCGCCCGAGGTGTGGTTCGCGCTCATCCTCAAGAGCTTCAACGCCAAGACCGGTGAGCCCGCTCGCCCGGCGAAGGACTGCACCAACCGTCCGCTCGAGATCCAGGACGAGCAGGTGGCCGCGTGCGTGCTGCCCGAGACTCCGGCTCCGGCCCTGCCTGCGCGACCGCTCGATGGCGAGCAGGACCTCGAGGTGATCGGCATCGAGGAAGGCAAGGCGCTGGTCTGGGTCCGCACCGAGTACTTCGAGGATGGTGATGCGCTGGGGCCCATCGCGGTGGCCGAGTACCGCAAGAACGGCATCGCCGTGCGGGCCCTGGGGGCGCTGCGGGCCAACCCCAACCGCATCCGCATGCGGATCGAGCCGATGGGGGAGGGCACGGTGCTGGTGGTGGAGAGCATGGTGTGCCCGCCCGACGACCCGGCCAAGTGCGCCAAGGTGGTGCGCCTGCTGCCGCGCGAGGGCGATCGCTTCGTCGAGCGCCCCTTGCTCGATGCGGAGTCGGGCGCGTGTCTGGGCGCGGCCACCTTCGCGATGAATCGGTTCGAGGAGATCAAGCGCGAGGACGGCATCGTGCGGCGCTTCGAGCTCGCTCGCACCTTCAAGTTCGAGGAGGGCGTGGTGACGGTGGACGAGCAGGTCCTCATCAAGGACATCGATCCGCAGCAGCCCGATGCCCCGCCCGCGATCTTCCGCAAGGCGCAGATCGAGCGGACGCTGCGGCTCGATGGGGACGGGCTCAAGACGACCGAGCCGCTGTGGGAGCGGCTGATGGCCGAGCACGGCTCGGTCCAGGTCAAGCCGGAGAAGACGGATGCGCCGGGGGGCGCACCGGCCGAGGCCAAGGCCGGCTGACGGGACCCCGCGAGGTCTACGGCTCGAGCACGATCGTCTGCTCGGTGACCGCCTCGACCTCGTCGCGCTCGAACGGCAGGAACGTGTACTGATCCTCGAGCCACGCCTCGCGCGTGTCGTCGAAGTGGGGGCTGCCCGGATCGGCCGAATTGCCCGGCGGGAAGTTGCAGTAGGCCTGCGGCGTGCCGTCCTCGGCGAACGTCGTCACCACGCGGAAGATCCCTCCGTCGTGCGAGTCGAAGCGCTCGGCCACGTTGCCGTTCTCGTCGAGGAACGCGCTCGACGACACGTTGACGGTGTCCTCGCCGCCGTCGCTCGGCCACCAGCCGCCGTAGAGGTCGCCGCCGAGCGGGTTGGTGAAGTCGGTGCCGTGCATGTCGCCCCAGGTGTAGCCGGACGGATCGACGTCGCCGTAGAACGCCTCGAGCAGGCTCGCCACCCGCGAGAGCGTCTCCAGGGCCACCACGTCCCGCGAGGCTCCGAGCAGCGCGGCCGAGTCGGGATACTGATCGAGCATCGCGAGGATCGGGATCTTGACGACGAAGGGCGACTCCGCCTCGAGCACGATGTTGTAGAGGAACGACAGCTCGTCGCGGACGACCTCGTCGGTCAGCATCATCAGGTAGAGGTGGAAGACCAGGGCCCCGGGGCTGTCTCGCTCCATCCGCTGATCCCAGGTGTCGGTGAGCAGCGAGTAGAGCGTCTGCAGCTCGGGGCGGCCCTCGTAGGGCGCGAGCTCGGGGTCGACGCCGAGGTTGCTCCAGGCCTGCTCGAGGATGGGCAGCAGCAGATCCGATGCGGTGCTGTGGGTGTCGGTCTGCAGCGCCTGCATGTCCTCGAGCGAGATGCCTCCGAGGTTGGCCAGGCGCGTCAGCTCCTCGTCGATCCGCTGCGCACGGAAGCCCGAGGCGAAGAAGTAGCCGTAGTACCAGGGGTCGTTGCTCACGTCGCCGTCGAAGGTGAAGCCCCAGGGATCGTTGTTGGCGGTGGCGATCCACCCTCGGCTCTCGGCGCGGCTGCGGGGCATCTGCTCGGGCGGGAGGAATTGCCCGCTCCACAGGCTCTCGGGGTCGTTGCCGTCGACCACCAGGAAGGGCATCGGGCGCGCGCTGGGATCGCCGCGATCGGGCACGTGCACGTTGACGCGGTAGGTGATGCCGTCGGCGGTGGCCGCCACGAAGTTGAACCCGCCCACCTCCATCGTGTCGGCCGCGGCGTCGTACTCGTCGAGGGTGGCGGCCTTGGCCATGGCCACGAACGTCTGCTCCTCGGCGGTGGCGGCAAAGCCCGTCCAGTTCAGCAATAGCGCGTTGCCCGGGGCCGCGATGGGCAGCGGCACGATGTCGTCGGGCAAGAGCACGCCAAAGCCGGGAACGTCGCGGACCTCGAGCACTTGGGGGTCCTCGCCGGCCACCTCGATGACCTCGCTGCGGATCTCCATCGTCACCATCTGGTCGCCCACCGCGACCTGGTCACCGGAGAGCTCCACCTCCCAGATGTCCATCACGTCGGCGAAGTTGGTGGTGGCGGCCCAGTGCAGGTCTTGGTTGTGGCCGAGCTGCACGCCCGCGGTGCCCGCGAACGCCCAGCCGATCACGTCGATCTGGCCGCCCGCATCGACGCTGCTCAGGTGCTGGGCGTACATCAGCGAGGGGCTCTGCAGCGGCTGGTGCGGGTCGTTGGCGATCAGCGGGCGCCCCGTGGCGGTGAGCTGGCCGTTCACCGCCCAGTTGTTGCTGCCCACCCGCGGGATGTGCTGCATCGCGCGGTGCAGCGCATCGAGGGCCGAGACGATCTCGGTGGGGGACGCCGGGATGGGCGGCTTGGCGGCGTGCTGAACCCCGGGCCGCCATGGCGCGGGGGCGGGCAGCTCGTCGGGAGGCATGGTGGGGACGGAGAACGCAGGACGCGACAGCTCGATGCTGGCCCAGGCCGCGGGCAGGTTGCGCTGGACGATCGTGGCCAGGAGCTCGCGCTCGAGCGAGTTGGAGTTGCCCAGCATCATCAGCTTGGCGATGGCCGAGTGCTCTTGCAGCGTCCACGGCTCGGGGAGGTAGTCGGCCTCGCCGGGGCCGAAGCCGTAGGGCAGGGGGACCTCGCCCGCGAGCACCTGCTCGATGCGTGCGTTGACACCCGCGAGCCAGGCCACGATGAGCTGGTAGGTGTCGGGGTCCTCGGCGCGCAGGCGATCGACGTTGGCGGCGCCCCAGCGCGGCAGGTCGAAGATGCGCGAGATCTCGTCCTGGCCCACGAAGTCGGGGCCGAGCACCTCCGCCTGGCGGCCCAGCGCACGGCGGCGCACCAGGTCCATCTGGAACAGGCGGTCGGTGGCCATCTGGTAGCCCGACGCGTACATCACGTCGAGGTCGGCCTGGCCGTAGATGTGGGGAATGCCTCGCTCGTCGATGAGGATCTCGACCGGGCCCGACAGGCCGGGGAACTGGTCGATGTCTTCGCCGCCGGTGGACGTGCCGGTGTCGTCGAGCGATGCGGTCCCGGTGTCCGAGGTGTCCGAGGTGTCCGAGCCCGCCGTGGTGCCGGTGCTCGAGCCGTCCGCGGAGGGCACGGGCTCGTCCTTGCAGGCGCTCGGGGCCAACATCGACGTCACGAGGATCCAGGTCTTGGCACGCATCGCCGTGGATGCTCCCATGGATCGGCTCCGTCGTACGAGTCGTTGGTGGCGCGGGCCGTCAGGCGTCGTCGGGAACCGTGGGGGCTCGTTCGATGGGGGCGAACTCGGGGAACAGGCCACGGTCGCGGGGATCGTCGAACTCTTCGCGGACGACGTCGTACGGGGCGAAGCCGACGCGCTGGTACACCAGCAGGGCCCGGGGGTGATCGGTCGAGTGTGCGTGGACGACGATCCGCTCGACGTCGTCCTGCTGCCAGGCGTGATCGAGCACGCGGCTCAGGAACGGGAGTCCCAGACCCTGTCCCACGAATTCAGGGACGAGACCGAAGCACGAGAGCCGCACCGTGCCCCTCACGTCACCCCTCACATTGGCGGAGCTGCGGCGGTCGAGCTCGGCGAAGCCCGCCGGTACGCCGTCGACCTGGAGCACGAGCACATGGACGCGCTCGTCGTGGATGATCGAGGCGAGGGCCTCGTCGGACAGCGCGCGGCGCTGCCACCAGAGGTAGGGAGCACCCACGGTGTGGTAGAGGTAGCGGTAGAAGTGCAGCGGGGGGCGCTTGGCGTGCACCAGCGCCAGGGTGCGTCCCGTGATCGAGACCCGGGGATGTCGGGGTGGCGTGCGTAGCTCCAGGTACGTCGTGACCAGCTCGAGCTTGCCGTCGGGTCGGCGGGCGGGCGGGCGATGATCGAGCATGCGGGGCGGACTCTACACCTGCCCCGGGATCCCGTGGGTCGTGGCGCGAGCCCGCCATTCGAGTGCGGCCTGCGTTCCAAGGGTGTCGGACCTCACTCCTCGAGCGCCGGCCGAGCATGGGGGCGGCCGAACTCGCGCGGGCTCCACTCACCCGCACGATGCGCAGCGGTCGAGCCGATGAAATCGTGACTCGAGGCTGAACCATGCCTCGTCATGCGGCACCATGGACTCGGAGCCTGCATGACCCACGCCCGCCACGCCCTCGTCACCGCTGCCTTCGCGCTCTGTGCCCTCGGTTCGGGCCTCGCCTTCGCCGCGCCTCCCATCCATGCGCCATGGCCATGCGACGTGGAGCGGCAGATCACCCAGGGGCACAACACGGGCAGCAGCCACTCCTCCGACTCCTTCGATGCGTGGGCGTGGGACGTCGGGCTCGGCGAGGGAGAGTCCGTGGTCGCTCCGTACGATGGCGTGGTGCGGGCGGTCGAGGACGGCTTCGATGTCTCGTGCGGGATCGATGGCGGCTGCTGGCGCTCCACCAACCATGTGGTGCTCGCGTTCGACGATGGCAGCGAGGCCCAGATCATGCACCTGCGCATGGGCTCCACGGGCCTGCGGGTGGGGCAGCTCGTGCGGCGCGGTCAGAAGGTGGGGGAGATCGGCCTGAGCGGGCAGATCACCGCCGCGCACCTGCACTTCCACGTGCAGAACGCCATGTGCTCGTCCGAGCCCTGGTACTGCAAGTCGGTGTCGTCGAGCTTCGTGGACATCGGCGATCCCGGCTACCCCGAGCGGGTCACCTCTCGCAACTGCGAGCTGCCGCAGGCGTGCATCGTGGGCGCCTCCGACTCGCTGATGATCGACGACTCCAGCGCGTGCTTCATCGATGCGGCCGGGTCTGCCACGTGGGACCGGTACGACGAGCCGAGCGATTCCTACGGCTATCGGTACGTTCCCAACACCAACGGCGACGCGACCGCCACCGGCTACTGGCGGTTCCGCGTGGAGGAGACCGGGCTCTACCGCGTGGAGGTCCAGATGCCGTGGTGGGATGCCTCTGCGGGCTCGTCGAGCGTGACCTACGAGGTCGGCAGCGGGACCGTGCGCACGCCGGTGGGTCCGATCAATCAGATCGCCAACTCGGCCGACTGGGTGGTCCTGGGCGAGGGCTTCCTCCTGCGCGAGGAGACCGAGTCGTACGTGGCCCTGAGCAACGAGACCCCCGAAGCCGCCGGCTCCACGCTGGTGGGCTTCGATCAGGTTCGCATCACCCGGGTGGGCGACTACGTGCCCGAGAGCTGCGCGGTGGGGCGCGAGGGCACCGAGGTGGAGGAGAGCGGCGAGTGCTTCACGACGACCGGGGAGAACTGGTTCGACGACCTGCCGGGGGGGCGCGATGGCTTTCGCTACTCCAACAGCACGGCCGAGGCCAATGCTCGCGAGGTGGGGACCTGGCAGCTGAACGTGGTCACCTCGGAGCCCTACGAGATCTGGGTCCACGTGCCCGACGCCGCCGAGACGACCAATGCCAAGTATCGGCTGTCGAACGGCTACGTCGATCTCGAGCTCGATCCCGTGGATCAGAGCGCCGAGAGCGGCTGGATCAAGCTCACCCGCAGCGGGGGGAGCGACGACGAGGCACGAGGATGGTTCAACCTCTACGCGGGGCTGCCCGCGTCGCTGTCGCTGGGCGATGCCACGGGCGAGCCCTTTCATGCGGCGGGAGACGAGCGCAACACCGTGGTGGCGTTCGACTCGATTGCGATCGCACCCGCCGCGCTGGGCTTCGATCCCAATGCGCTCGAGGACAAGGCCGACGATGCCCTCGATGGCGAGTGGGGCAGCGCGCGCGGTGGAGACGAAGGCGGCTGTGCGTGTCGAGCGAGCGCGCGCTCCGGGGGCGGCTCGATGGCGCTGGCGCTCCTCGGGCTCCTCGCGCTGCGACGGCCACGCCGACGGCGTCGTACGACGAGCACGCGGTAGGTCGGGGCGTCGCGCATGGGCATCCATCCTTCCTCTCTCCGCTCGCCCCTCGTGGCGCTCGTGCTCGTCGGCGGCTGTGGTCCCGGCGGAGAGCCCACGGTGGCCGCCGACGTCGAGAACCCCTCGGCGTCGCGACCTCCCGTCGTGGAGCACGGCGCTGCGCCCTCGAGCACCCCGAGCCCCGAGAGCCCCAAGCCGACGCCCGCGGTCGAGCCGGAGCCTCCCCCTCCCAACGCCGAGCCGGCCGAGCTGCGGCTGGCCCTCTACGGTCGCTGCGGCGTGCTCGGGGTGTCGACCTTGGGCGGGCAGACCTTCGTGCACTACGACGGTGGAGGGATGAACCACCTCGAGCGCATGGACGAGCGCGGTGGCGTGGCAGAGTCGTTTGGATTCACCGAGACGCTCGACGTCGGCTACGGCACCCTGGAGAACTCGACCATACGAGGGCTGCGGGGACGCTGGCCGGAACAGCCCTACCTGTTGGTGGACTTTCCCGCGCGGGAGTACTACTACCGTTCGCTCTATCGCCTGGCCGATGGCAGCTGGAAGCGGGTCGCGCTGCTGCCGACCTCGGTCGACTACGAGGAGGTCTGGCCGTGGTCCAAGGGCGTCATCCTCGCGCTGGTGACCGACGACGAGCACGACGTCTGGCCTCGGTTCGCGGTTGTTCGTGGAGAGCCCAAGGGTCCTTCGCTCGAGCGGGTACGGCGTCGTGGCAAGTGTGACCAGTGGGACTTCGACGTGCGCGACGTCCACCCGCACGGGGATGGTGGACTGACGGCCTTGGTCCGCTGCGGGGGTGCGTTGCTTGCCACCTGGGCACCGGGTGAGCGCGAGCCCACGGTGCAGAAGCTGGGGCCCAACGATCACCGCGGCACGCTCATGCTCGGGGAGGATGGCCAGGGGTTCATCGCGCTCGACTCGGGGATCCATCAGTGGCGCAGCGGGGCGCTGCAGCCGGTGCCGTCGCCCGACGGAGGCAAGCTCGACGAGGTGGACCGAGGGCCGGATGGCGAGCCGTGGATTCGCCAGGGCAACGTCGTCTCGAGGTGGACCGCCGGGGGCTGGCAGCGGGCCATGGAGCTTCCCGAGGGCCCACCGATCCACGGGATCTACGGCCTCGACGTCGGGACCCCGTGGCTGCGGCGTGGTGACGACAGCCTGTCGATGCAGACCGCCGACGGGACCTGGCACGCGGTGTCCTTGTCCGCCACGCCCGACCTCGACAAGGTGCCCAAGCCCGAGGTGCTCGACGTGGTGGGTCCCGGGGACGTGTGGCTGACCTCGCGGTACTGGAAGATGGCCAAGGGCAAGAAGCACGTGGGCCGAGAGATGGGTGCGCTCTACACCACGCGGCCCGTCGACGCCCCTCGCGCATGCGGCGAGGTGCCGTCCTAGCTTGGTCGGTTCCAGCGGGCGCCACGTTCGTGGCGAGGGTCGTGTACCTTCCCGTCCGTGCCGAGGGCGCGCTACTACGTGGTGTTCGTTGGGCGCGAGCCCGGGGTCTACCCCGACTGGGAGGCCTGCAAGGCGCAGGTCGACGGGTTCCCGGGTGCGGTGCATCGCTCCTATCGCAGCGCCGCCGAGGCCGAGCGGGCCTGGGTCGAGGCGGGTGGAGATCCGGTGCCGCTCGATGACGAGCCTTCGCCCGCTCCTCCTGCGCGGGTCCTTGCCGAGGGGGGTCCTCCGCCGGGATCGATTGCGGTCGATGCCGCCTGCAGCGGCAACCCTGGGCCCATGGAGTATCGCGGGGTCGACATCGACACCGGCCACGAGCTGTTTCGAGTGGGCCCCATGGCGGGGACCAACAACATCGGGGAGTTCCTCGCCATCGTGCACGGGCTTGCGTGGCTCGAGGCTCGGCGAAGGCCGGGGCCGCTCTACTCCGACTCCACGATCGCGATCGGCTGGGTGGCTCGAGGGACCGCCAAGACCACCTTGGCTCGCACGGCGTCGACCGAGCCGGCGTGGGAGCTGCTGACTCGGGCTCAGCGCTGGTTGCGTCAGGGGCGACTGCATGGGATCGAGATCCGCAAGTGGCCGACTCGTCGCTGGGGGGAAATACCGGCGGACTTCGGGCGCAAGTAGGAAATATCAGTGTCCTCGTGTGACCCGCGATCTCTTGGATTGCCCGGATGGGCTTGCCCGCCATGGCCAGGTGCGAGCAGGCGATCGAGCAGTCGTGTGCTCGTCGGCTTGCTCGTGCCAATCCGCCCCACCCATCGACCTCGGACCGATCCCACGCGCTCGCGAGCCTGGCGGAGCGACGGAGAAGCGGCGGCTGCTGATGCCGAATCCGGCGGCCTCGAGCAGGACGAAGCCACCATCGTTCACATCGGCGTGGCGTGATCCTTCAGGAACACGGGGTCGGCGAGGCGTCGACGGTCGAGCTTTCCCGAAGGCGTTCGGGGCAGGGCGTGGACCCGTAGGCACTGCATCGGGACCATGTGAGGCGGTAATCGGGAGGCAAAGTGAGCCCGCAGCTCCGCACCCGTGATCGACGCTTGCGTGACCACGATGGCGCTGAGGCGAACCAGACTGGAGCCGCAGCCCGAGATCGCGATCGCGCAATCGTCAACGACCGGATGCTCGCGCCCGACCTGCTCGATCTCCTCTGGCTCGACTCGCATCCCGGAGATCTTGACCTGTGCGTCACAGCGACCAAGGAACTCGAGCTGGCCGTCGTCGTTCCACCGGACGAGGTCGCCGGTGTCGTACATCAGCTCGTCGCTGCCAGGCTCCTGGATGAAGACCGCAGCCGTCTGCTCCGGGGCGCTGGCATAGCCACGGGCCAAGCAGGCGCCGGCAACGAACAGCGTACCTGCTGCTCCAACGGGTACCGGGTGACCATGGCGCAGCACGTGGAGCCGAGTGTTGTGGATCGGTCGGCCGATGGGGATGCGTGGCAGCGGCTGCCCATGCGGGGGGCAGTCGTAGTAGGTCACGTCCACGGTGGCCTCGGTGGGGCCATAGAGATTCGTGAGACCGGTCCCGTTGCTCCCGAGGACGCGCCAGAACCTGCGGACCGTCGCGCTGGACAGCGCTTCGCCGCTGCAGAACACACGTCGCACGCTGGCAATGCGCTGCTGCCCCCCCTGTCGCTCGAGGTGGATCAAGAATGGGTCGAGGACCGACGGGATGAAGTGCATCACCGTCGCCCGGGACCGGGCAACGGCCTCGGCGATGGCCAGCGGGAATCGCTCGTGCCCTGGCGGCATCGAGTACATGGATGCACCGACGTGCGACCACCAAAACAGCTCCCAGACGGAGACGTCGAAGATCTCCGGCGTCTTCTGCAGGACGACGTCCTCGGCGCCGAGGGGATAGCGCGCCTGCATCCAGCTCAGCCGGTTGATCACCGAGCGGTGCGATACCATGACTCCCTTGGGAAGCCCCGTGCTGCCAGACGTGAAGATGATGTAGCACAGGTCTTCGGAGCGACCTTCGTCGAGAGGCTCGAGCGCATGGGCCCCACCGCCCTCCAGCTCACCCACGTCGATGATTGGCGTCTCGAGCCCCGGTACTGGCACGCTGCTCAGGACCGCGGAGACGCGGGCAATACGAATCATGTCGCGCAGCCGCGCCGCCGGGTAGGTGGGGTCGAGGGGCACGTACGCCGCACCAGCCGTCATGATGCCGAACAAGCCGATCGGCAGCGGCAGGCCGCGTCGGGCGACTATGCCGACCCGGTCGCCACGACCAACCCCAGCGGCCCGGAGCCTCTGGGCAACGGCTCGGGTGCGGGCTGCCAGCTCGGCATAGGTCAGGGCGCCGTCGGCGGCTCGGACGGCGATCCGATCGGGGTGCGCCGCGGCGGTGGCGAACATCTTCGCGTGAAGAGTCGTCGACTCGTCGAAGGCGACGCAGGGTCCGCTGACCACGGCCCGTCTCGCCTCCTCGGGGTCCAGGAGTTCGATGGACGCAACGGTGCCGTCTGGGTTCCCGGTGAGCCAGGCGCACAGTCGAGCAAAGATGCGACACAGGGCCTGGCCCTCGGATCGAGCCGTTCGTTCGTCGTCCCAGCGGTAGACCACATCGCCGCGGTCGATGGATGTGCTGGATGCCACCACCTCGGGTGGCACCGGTGGCTCCGCGCACGGGCCCTCACCGAGCACCAGCCGGAGCTCGGCGGGAGGGCCCGCGGTGGCCACGGAGAGGCCGCGTACCAGCTGCCAGATGGTGGCATCGTCGACCACGTGCACCGAGATGGCCTCGACGGGTCGGCCCGAGCGGCGAAGCTCGAGCCGGGGGTCCGTGTCACCGGTGCGCAAGTGAATGGCCAGGCCCCAGAGCGTGATCCACAGCTCGTCGAAGTCGACGCCTTGCTGGTTGGCCACGCCATGGAGGGCACCCCATGGGGGGCGAATGCGCAGCTCACGTAGCATTGGTGTGCTCCCGAGCGAATGCTGGGCCGAGCAGCATCTCGAGCACCTCGTTGGCGCCCTCGACGACCTCGAAGACCTTGGCGTCGCGATAGTACCGGGCCAGGCCACTGGGCTCATGGCAGCCAACCGCACCGCACAAGCGCACCGCGGTTGCGGTGTGCTGGGCCGCGGCGCGTGTACAGAAGTACTTGGCCGCGAGGACCCGATCGCTCATGGTTGCATCCTTGGCAGCGAGCGCCTTCGAAGCCTGGGCCGCGAGGGCACGGCCGGCCGCCAAGTCCACCCCCATTTGGGTCAGCGCTGCTCGGACCTGCCCCTTGTCGACGAGTCGAGAGCCGAACAGCTCGCGGCTGCTCGCCCAATGGGCGAGCCCCTCGACGGTGGCGCGCAGCATGCCGCAGGCCATCCATGCCACGTTCATCCGGCCATGGAGCAAGCCCTGGGCAGCGATGAAGCTCAGCGCAAATCCTGGCTTGCCCACCATCGCGGACTCGGGGAGCATGCAGTCGAAGTCGAGCTGTGCCAGGTGCGCTGAGCGTAGGCCCAGCACGTCTCGGATGGGGGTTACCTGCACGCCCGGGGTGCTGCGCGGGACCAACAAGGCCACCGCGGCTCCGTTCATCCTCGCGAATACGAGGAAGATGGTGGCGCGCTCACCGGTGGTGATCCAGCGCTTGGTGCCGCGCAGCCGCAGACCCGACGGCGTCGAGTCGCAGGCGGCTTCGATCCCCTCGATATCGCTTCCGGCGCTGGGTTCCGTGAGGCAGAAGGAAGCGAGCTCTCCGCCCGCTGCCAGCGCCGGCAAGAGCGCGTCCTTCTGCGCATCGCTGGCGCCACACATGAGCGCCCGGATCACCATGTGCTGCACGTTGACCACCGAGCCGAGAGAGCCGCCGACTGCTCCGAGGCTCTCGAACATCGCCTGCAGCTGCTCACCGTGGCAATCCGTGCCGGCGTAGCGCTTGGGCAGGCAGGCGCCGAGCAGCCCGTGCTCTGCGCACCACCGAATGACGTCGTCCGGTATTCGTTGGGCAGCGTCCCAGTCAGCCGCTGCGGCGACGAACCTACGCTCGAGCTCCTTGGCCGTGGTGTGCATGCCTAGCGTCCTTGCGTTGGCTGCTCGCCGGCTGCCCGTGTCGCCCCGCGTCGCTTCTCGTCGACGAAGCTCGCGATCCGCT
Organism: Paraliomyxa miuraensis; assembly: GCF_026337845.1. Lineage (GTDB taxonomy): Bacteria > Myxococcota_A > Polyangia > Nannocystales > Nannocystaceae > Paraliomyxa > Paraliomyxa miuraensis. Next base: position 294,039 of record NZ_JAOVZF010000152.1, read on the forward strand.
CGATGGTCGAGAACCCCTCGAGATCGAGATCGTCCATGGACACCGTGATGTCGAAGCGTAACTCGAGGAAGGAGAGCAGCTCGAGCAAGAACAAGGAATTCACGATGCCCGTTTCGAAGAGGTGCTCGGTGCGGCTGATCCGAGCGACAGCGGTGCGCCGCTGCAAGAACTCGGAAACGATCTGCTCGATGGTCTGTGACATGATCTCCTCCTTTGGTGCTACGATGCGGGGTATTCGAAGAAGCCTCGGCACGACTTGCGACCCAGGCTGCCGGCGTCGACCATCTTGCGCAGCAGTGGGCATACGCGAAACTTGGGATCTCCGTAGGATTCCGCCAGCATGTCGAGGGTGTCGACGACGGTGTCGAGACCGATCAGGTCCGCCGTGGCCAGCGGCCCCATGCGGTGCCCAAAGCCCTTGCAGAACAGCCGATCGACGGCTTCTGGGGTGGCGACGCCGTCGTGCACGATCCACGCCGCTTCGTTCATGAACAGGTGTGAGACCCGATTGGAGGCAAATCCCGGGAGATCCTCCACGACCACGGCTTCCTTGCCGAGGGCCCTCGCCAGGGCAGTACAGCGGTCGACCGTCTCCGGTGTGGTATGGTGGCCACGCACGACCTCGACCGCTTCGCTGAGATAGGCGGGGTTCATGAAGTGCAGCCCGGCGACGCGACCCGGATCGGCCAGTAAGGCGCCCAGCCTGGTGATCGAGATGCACGATGTATTGGCGGCGAGGATTCCCGTGGAGATACGGTCGAGGCGGCGGTAGACGCTCTCCTTTGCCTCCCACTTCTCCGGGACGTTCTCGACGATCACACCACAGCCGCCGACGGCGTCGAGGTTCGTGGTCATCTCGAGGCGGCCGAGGGCCTCGTCGAGGTGAGGTCTCGGCAGCTGGGGGCGCAGTGCTGGCGCGAACCGAATCGCGCGCTCCACGGCCACGCGGGCGCGCTCGAGCCGAGTGGTGTCGATGTCGACGGCCACCACGCCGAAGCCCCAGAGCAGCAGATCGGCGCAGACGGTGGTGCCGATGTTACCAACGCCGACGACGGCGACCGATCGAGTGTTCTCGGTATCCGGTGACAATGTGTTCCTCCTGTGTGGTGGTCATCCGGGGGCGGGTGGCTCGTCTCGGGGGTCCGCGCGCCTCAGGCGGTCGAGCCAGTGCCTGACTCGGCGGACCGGTCCCATGGCCGAGATGGCAGGCGTGATGAGTTCGGGCATGTCGCGCAGGCCGATGCGGACGAGCTGGAGTCGTTCCGCAGGCACCCCGGCCTCGGTGAACACGCGAGCGTGCACCGGGTTGAGGTAGACATAGTACAGTGGTCGCGGATGCTCCTGGAGCGAGGCTCGGATGTTGAACAGGACCGAGCGGAGCACCACGTCATCGAAGGGGTTGAACAGGAAGAAGACCGTTGGTTCCGGCGGTGGCACGAGCTCGGTCGCGTCCATGTGGAGCAGCTCCACCTTCTGCGCTGCGGCCGGGTGACGGTCGCGTAGCCGCGCCAGGTTCCGAGTGGCGATTCCATGGAGCTCGGCCGCGAACTCGACCCCGATGCTGCGGCGGAACCCATGCTCGGCCGCGAGCAACACCGCCCGGCCCTTGCCGGAGCCGAGATCGATGAAGGTATACTCGGTCGGATCCAGGCTCAGGCGCTCCAGCGTCCTCTCGAGCAGCCGCATGGGGGAGGGCTGGTACCGATACCCTCGCGTACGGTTGCGGCTCGTGATGCTCAGCTCCCGCAGGGGGGTGAAGCCGTGGGTGTCGCGGCTCAGCTGCCGGAGGGCGTCCTCCTTCCCGACCGTGCGGCCTTCGTCGACCGCATGCAGCGATTCGTGCATGCTCATCGCGGTCTCCTGCTCTCGTTGCCGCTGTTGGCTTGCCTATCGGCCATCTGCTGTCGCAGGCTCAGCGGTCGCATGTCCGTCCAGACCTCGTCGATGTACGCCAGGCACTCAGCCTTCGGTCCCGTCTTGCCCACCGTCCGCCAGCCCTTGGGAACCTCCTTGTGAAGGGGCCAGATGGAGTATTGCTCCTCGTGGTTGCAGACCACCACGTAGGTGCTCGTAGTGTTGTCGGTGCTGGTCATCGAGCTGTTCTCCTCGTTCTCGGGGGTCCGGTGTGCGCCTCTTGGACGATGGTCCCGGCCACGGGCCGGCGAGCTCCGGCCGCGGCTGCAGCCGGGACGCATACACAGGCCAGGACGATCACCGCGAGCACGAACGTCGCCACGTCCACCGCCAAGACGAGGCCGAGGCCGAAACGCTCAAGGAGGAGACCGGCCAGCGCGGGGCCCACGATCAGCGAGATGCCCGCCCCGAGCTCGAACATCCCGTTGGCTCGTCCTCGCCGTGCTTCGGGAACGAGCACCGTCGTGATGGCAGCAAACGCCGGGCGCTCGGCCGCGTAGCACAGCGATGCCAGAGCAGTAGAGGCCACGATGACCCAGACGTCGAGACGACCGAGTGCGTGGAGTGCCGCCAGGCCGAGAGAGCACGAGCCGGCGCCGACATGCACGCCCATCAGGATCATGCGGCGGTCGAAGCGGTCGACCCACACACCGACCAAGGGCGAGCCGAGGTACCTGGGCAGGATGACGGCCGCCGACACGATCCCGTACAGAGTCGCGGAGCCCGTACGCTGGAAGACCCACACTCCTAGCCCGAAGCCGGTGAGCTGCGTGCCAATGAGCGACACGACCTGGGCAGCGAGAATGGCCACGAAGGTACGCATGGCTATCGATCCTTGCGACGCCGGTCGCGTGGCGCTGGGTCGGCTCGCTCGAGGACGTCATCGAGGACGCGTCCCACCTCGGCCACGTGTGGCTTGCGCATCATGCTGACGTGACCGCCAGGGACGGCACGAACCTCGACGCTTGGAACCGATGCACCGAGCTCTCCTGCCGCACCCGGGTGAGCGGTGATGCTGTCGTGCGGCCGGATGAGCGTCACTGGCACGGGCAGCGGCCTTACCTCGTAGCCCTCGGCTGCTTCACGGTGGGCTTCGGAGATCGCGAGGGCTCGCTGGACCATCCCGATCGCCGCCGCCTCGTCGAGCCCGAGGCCCATCGCCCCGAGGCGACCGGCGACCTGCCGGGTGGCGGCGTGGATGCCGAGGCCCCGTAGTCGCGTCATGGTGCTGCCGACGTCGACGGGGGCCGCGTCGCCGAGTTCTGCGAAGTCGCGCAACAGATCCGCCAACGCGTAGAATGGATCGCGTCCGTCCTCGGCACCTGCGCCGTGCCAGCCAGCGAAGCTGAAGTCCAGCATCACCAGGGCAGCCACTTCCTCGCAAGCATCGTGGAGCTGCCGAGCCATCTCGTAGGCGACCGCGCCGCCGAACGACCAGCCCCCAAGGAGGTACGGACCCGTGCTCCGAACGCGTCGCACGGCCGCCAGGTAGTACCGAGCCATGCTCTCGATGCTGCGTAGCGGCTGCTCGCCGCGCTCGAGGCCGCGAGCCCGCAACGCCACGAAAGGTCGCTGGCCATCGAGGCACTGGGCGAGGTTCCAGAGGCCGTCGACGACGCCCCATAGCGGATGCACACAGAAGAGCGGAGCCCGAGAGCCGGGCTTCATGTGCACCACGGGGGACCCGAGCCACGACTGAGGCTCGGAGTGGGCCGATGCCTGGCTCGCGCCCAGCACGCCCGAACGACCGTCCGCGGCGAGATCCTGGAGGAGCTCCCGCAAGCTGGCATCGAGCCGTGCGGATAGCTCCCGCACGGTGTTCTGTTGGACTCGGCTGCCATCGTAGCTCCAGGTGATCTCGAGCTCGTCGCCGACCACTTGGGCCGAGACCACCAACGCATGCGTCCGCGGAGCGTCCCGGTCGAGTTGGTCACACGGCTCGACCGCGGACCACGGGCCATTGCGGTCGGCAGGCCCAACGAGCGGATCCAAGTAGCGGAAGGCCACCTGCGGGGCGATGACCGCCAGATCTTCGCGAACCCTGGCGTCGGGGTGCAGGTAGCGGAGCAGCGCGTAGCCGATGCCATTCCGCGGAACCTGGCGTAGCGCCTCCATCGTGGCGAGGACGAGCGCCGCGGGGCGCTCGGCACGAGCCGGCAGCCGAACCGGGTGGGGGGCTGTCAGCCGCCCAACCGTGCGTGAGAGCTCGATGTCGTCGTCCAGCGGCTCGCGACCCGGCGTCTCGAGCTCGATCCAAGTCGCGTCCTCGCCGGTCCACTCGGCCAGGGTCTTGGCGAGCGCCGCCAGCACCAGCTCCCCTGGCTTCGCTCCTGCCGGCCCGCCGGCGGCGTTCAGCAGGGCTTCGGTGTCCATCCGACTCTGCGCCACGAGTTTGCGCATGGCAGCGTTGCCCCTGGTTCCATGGTCGACGGGGAGCGCCCGCGTGGCACGGGCGTTGGCGCTGGCCTCGAGCCAGTACGCGACCTCTGCGTCGAACCTGCCTTCGGACAGGTGGGCCCGCAGCCGCTCGGACCAGCGCCTCAACGTCGTCGTGCGAGGCGGGAGCTCGATCGTGCCGGTCTGCTCGAGCTGCCGCAGAGCGTGCCCGAGATCCTCGAGCACGACTCTCCAGGAGGCGTCGTCGACCACCAGCCCATGGATGGCGAGCAGGAGGCGTTGGCCTCGGGCCGGACCCAGCTCGACGAGCGTCGCTCGAAGCAACGGCGCGTCCGCTCGGTACGGAGCGGCCTGCAGGGAAGAGGCGCAGCGAGCGAGCGCGCGGTCTTGAGCGTCGGGAGGAAGCCCGCCGACGTCGACGGTGGTCAGCGGGACGTCCTGGGCATGCCCTTCGGCGAACCGCCAGCCTGCTCCATCCCGACGCAAGCACAGACTCAGGGCATCGTGGTACTCGCACAGCGCCCGCAGAGCTCGCTGCAAGCGCTGCGGTGCGATTCGCAGGCTCGGCGCCAACACCACCGCTTGGCTCGAGTCGCGAGGTGTCGTCAGCCCCTGCTCGGACCACCAGATCTGGCCGGGAGTCGGCGGCACGTCGCCTGCCTCGGAGCCCGGCGGCATGGCCTCGGGACGCCGGCCGGTGAGGACGGCGGCCTGACGGGCGATGGTCTGATTCTCGAACAGCTCTCGTGCCGTCAGCGCAAGGCCGGCGGCGCGGGCCTTGCTGACGACTCGAATGCTCAGGATGGAGTCGCCGCCCAGATCGAAGAAGTTGTCGTGCCGCCCGATCGTCTCCAGACCCAACACCTCGGCCCAGATGCTGGCCAGCCGGAGCTCGATGTCAGTTCGTGGTGCGACATGGTCCGTCTCCACCTCCGGCTGCCGGTCGGGGGCGGGAAGGGCCTTGCGGTCGATCTTCCCGTTCGGACTGAGGGGCAGCGCTTCGAGCACGACGAAGCGGCTGGGCACCATGTAGTACGGCAAGGATCTCTCGAGCGCCCGCCGCAGCTCCGCGCTGGTCGCCGTTGCCTCGGCTGCGAGCTCCACGTAGGCCACGAGCTGCCGGTGGTCGGGCGCCGTCTCGCGAGCCACCACGACACACTGCGAGACCTGCTCGAGGGCTCCGAGCGCGGCTTCGATCTCTCCCGGCTCGATGCGGAAACCACGGACCTTCACTTGGTGGTCCAAACGGCCCAAGAACTCCAGGTTGCCATCTGCAAGCCAGCGGCATCGGTCGCCTGTGCGGTACATGCGAGCGCCAGGCTCGTCGGTGAAGGGGTTCGGCACGAAGCGCTCGCCTGTGAGGCCCGGCTGCCCGAGATAACCTCGCGTCACTCCGGCGCCCGCCACATGGAGCTCGCCAGCGACACCAATCGGGACCGGAGCAAGCGAGGGATCGAGCACATAGCACTGCGAATTGGCGATCGGTGGCCCGATCGGCGGCCGGGGACCCGCGTCCACGATCCTGGCCGCAGTCGCGCAGACCGTGATCTCAGCGGGCCCATAAGCATTGAAGAACGAGCGCTCTCTGGCCCACCTCGCCGCGAGGTCACCCGAGCATGCCTCTCCAGCGACGATGAGGGTGTGGGGGCTCGCGACCTCGTCGTAGGCCAGGGCGGCCAGCACCGACGGCGGCAGCGTGGCGTGCGTGATCTGGGCGTCCCGCAGCAGCTCTGCGAGCTCGGGCCCCGACGGCGAGGGACCCCGGGCGCACAGGTGGAGCCGAGCCCCGTTGCACAGCGCCATGACCACCTCCCAAATCGAGGCGTCGAAGCTCGAGGACGCGAATTGGAGCACGCGGTCGCCTGGTCCGAGCTCGAACAGGAGGCGCTGCGCCTCGACGAGGTTGCACAATCCCCGGTGCGTTGCCTGCACTCCCTTTGGAGCCCCGGTCGAGCCCGAGGTGTAGATGACGTACGCGACATTGTCGGGCAGAGCCTGCGAGATCACCGGCTCTTGGGGCTGCCCGTCGAGCAGGTCCGACGCTGCATCGAGGCACACCGTCGAGAACCGCTGGCCGCGCCATCGGGCGAGCTGCGACTCTTGGGTGAGCATCACTCGGATCTGCGCATTCTCGATCATCACGGCAAGCCGATCTTCCGGATAGGTCGGGTCCAGGGGGACGTAGGCGCCACCTGCCTTGAGCACCCCCAGCAGCCCCACCACCAGCTCGATCGACCGCTCGACGCAGAGGCCCACCAATACCTCGGGGCCGACGCCGAGCGACCTCAGCCGATGGGCCAGTTGGTTGGAGCGGAGGTCCAGCTCTCGATAGGTTACCGCCGCATCCCCAAGCACGACGGCCGTGGCCTCGGGGGTCCGCCGCGCTCGCTCGGCAAAGAGCTCGTGCACGCACTCGCCCTCGGGCACCTTCGCGGCCGTGTCATTCCACTCCGTCAGTACACGACGTCGCTCCTCGGAGCTCAGCAGCGGAAGGTCCCAGACGCAGCGTTCCGGGTTGCTGACGATCCCCTGCAGTAGCGTCCGAAAGTTGTTCCACAGCCGCTCCATGCTCGATGCATCGAAGAGCTCGGTGCTGTACTCCACGACCCCGCGCAGCCCGTCCGGCGTTGGCGAGACCACGAGCGTCAGGTCGAACCTCGCGAGGTTGATCTCCGTGGTCGAGAGCTCGGTCTCCAGGCCGCCGATCCGGACGCCGCTCGTCGAGGCGTCCTGGAGCGAGAACATCACGTCGAACAGCGCATTGCGACCCAGGTCCCGCTCCACCCGGAGCTCATCGACGACGCGCTCGAACGGCACATCCTGGTGGGCGTAGGCCCGCAACGCACGCGCGCGAACCTGTCGCAAGAGCTCGACGAACGAGGGCGTGCCCGACAGGTCGGCGCGCAGCACCAGGGTGTTGACGAACAGCCCGATCAGCCCCTCCAGCTCACGATGCGAGCGGTTGGCGATGGGCGTACCCACCGCCACGTCGGTCTGGCCCGAGTAACGACCAAGCAGTACCTGCCAAGCTGCGAGCAGCGTCATGAACAGGGTCGAGTCGTGCCGACGGCTGAGGGACACGAGAGCCTCGGTGAGCCCGAGCTCGAGGTGAACCTCGAGCGAGCGGCCATGATGGCTCCGGGCAGCGGGACGCAGCCTGTCGGTCGGGAGCTCGAGCCGGGGCAGATCGGCGAGTTCTCCCTTCCAGTAGGCCAGCTGCTCCTCGAGCTCGCCCTGGGCCAGCCAGTCACGTTGCCAGACCGCGAAGTCGGCATACTGCACGGGGAGCTCGGGCAGCGGGCTCGGCTCGTGCTTGGCGATTGCCTCGTAGAGCACCGCGAGGTCTCGCAGCATGACACTCTGGGACCAGCCGTCCGAGACGATGTGGTGCATCGTGATCATCAGGGCGTGCTCGTCGTCGGCCAACTGCGCAAGGACGGTGCGCAAGAGTGGGCCGCGCGCCAGGTCGAAGGGCCTCCTCGCTTCCTCGGCCGCCCGCCGCTCGAGCTCGGCGTCCAGCGCGACTCCTGAGAGGTGTCGAAGGTCCACCCGGCCCATGGCCACTGCCTGCGGCGCGTGGATGCACTGCAAGGCTCGTCCCTCCGGCGCTTCGAAGGTCGTACGGAGGACCTCGTGGCGTCGTACGAGCTCCGAGAGCACCTCCTGAAGGGCCCGTGCGTCCAGCGGTCCGTGCAGCCGCAGCAGCCCGGCGAGGTTGTACAGCGGGCTGCTCGGCTCGAGCTGGTCCAAGAACCACAGCCGCTGTTGAGCGTGAGACAGCGGCAGCTCCTGCTCGCGGGAAACCGGGGTGATCGGTGTCGCCCGGGGTAGAGAGCCTTCTGCCAGCGAGGTGGTGAGCCGCTGGACCAGCTCGGCCGCGCTCGGGGCCTCGAAGACGACGCTCAGCGCGAGATCGACCTCGAGCGCGGCACGGAGCCTCGCCACCAGTCGGGTGGCCAGCAAGGAGTGGCCGCCGAGGTCGAAGAAGCTGTCGTGAACGCCGATCCGGTCGAGGCCGAGAACCTGCGCCATGATGCTGCAGATCAGCTCCTCATGGGGAGTCTGCGGGGCACCATGCGCCTCGGCCGTCTCGGTCGAGTGCCCGCTGGGCGCCGGTAGTGCCTTGCGGTCGATCTTCCCGTTGGGGCCGAGCGGCAGTGCCTCCAGCACCACGAAGGTGCTCGGCACCATGTACTCTGGCAGGCGCTCCCTCAGTGCCTGGCGCAGCTCCGCGCCGTCGAGCTCCGCGTCACGCTCGAGCACCAGGTAGGCGACCAGCGTCGCGGGGCCATCGTCGCGCTGGTGAGCCGTCACCACGCACGCCGACACTCGTCGAATCGCCATGAGTGCTGCTTCGATCTCACCCAGCTCGATGCGAAAGCCCCGAATCTTCACTTGGTGATCGACACGGCCCAAGAACTCCAAGACGCCGCTCTCGAGGTGGCGACACAGGTCGCCTGTGCGGTACATCCGCGCTCCGGGCTCGTCGGCGAACGGATCGGGAACGAAGCTCGCGGCCGTCAGCCCAGGTCGCCCGAGGTAGCCGCGTCCTACGCCTGCACCTGCAACGTACAGCTCGCCGGCCAAGCCGACGGGCTGCGGCTCCAGTGCGCCGTCGAGGACGTAGAGGCGGGTGTTGGCCAGTGGCCGACCGATCGGTACCCGCGTGGATCCAGGCGGCGGCGTCAGCATGGGGTGCTGCGTCACGTCGTCGGAGCACTCCGTCGGACCGTAGGCATTGACCAAGGGGATCTGCGGATGGCGGTCGAACCAGCGGCGGACCAGGTCGATGGGAAGCGCCTCGCCGGTGGGCACCAACCATCGCAACGACGATGCGTCTCTCCGTAACTCGTCGCTCGGCTCTGCCAGCATGGCGCGCAGCAGCGAAGGCACCACCTCCAGCACGGTGACGCGCCGAGCCGCAGCTTCTGCGAGCAACCTCGCGGGGTCGCTCGCCACCTCGTCGACGAGGATCTCGACGCGGCCGCCGACCAACGAGGCGACCAGCATCTGCCAGATCGAGATGTCGAAGCACTGCGACGCGTTCTGTGCCACTACATCCGATTCGCTCAGCCCCAGGGTCTGGACCTTCGCCCACAGGTGATTGACCATGCCCGCGTGCTCCACCATTGCCCCCTTGGGCACACCGGTCGAGCCGGAGGTGAAGATCACGTACGCCAGGTTGCGCCCGCCGACACGAGGTCCGAGGTTTCCTTCGTCCCACTGCTCGGCCAGCAGGCTCTCTATGCAGACGTGCTGCGCCGTCATCTCCGGCCGACCGAGCGGATCTTGCAGCCTCGCGGCCAGGGACTCGCTGGTGAGCACCAGCCCTGCCCCGCTCTCCGACAGCACCTGCAAGTGGCGCGACGCCGGGTGCCGCGGATCCAGCGGTAGGTACGCTCCGCCCGCCTTCATGATCGCCAGGAGGGTGGTCAGCAGATCCAGCCCTCGCTCGCTGAGCACGGCCACCACGTGCTCTGTGCCAACCCCGCGTGCGACCAGGGCTCGCGCCATCCGATTCGCGCGGTGGTTGAGCTCCTCGTAGGTGAGTCGCTCTCGTCCGCACGCCGCAGCCAGCGAGTCGGGAGCACGCTGCGCACTGGCCTCGAGCAGCTCGTGGGCACAGCCTCGGGCCGGGTGTTCCGCTGCCGTGTCGTTCCACTCGACCAAGAGTTGGTGCCGCTGTGCAGAGGTGAGCAGTGGTCGTTCGCCCAGGGTCCGCTCTGGGTCCTCCGCCATGCCCTCGAGCGCGACTCGCAGGTGGCCGAGGATCCGGTCCATCGCCTCGGCCTCGAACATGCCCGACGGATGGATGAGGCGCAGCGACAGGCGCTCTCCCGGCACGACTGTCAGGGTCAGCGGGTAGTTGGTCTCTTCGTAGACGTCGACGCGCTCGACGGGCAGGGGGCCAGCGTCTTCGCCCAGGGCGGCGTCGATCGGGTAATTCTCCACCACCAACACGCTGTCGAACAATGACCTGCCGGCCAGCGGCTCACACCAGCGATGGATGTCGCTCAGCGGCGTGTGCTCGAACGGCGTGGTCTCCAACTGCCGTTCGTGCACCTCGACGAGCCAGTCGGCGAGTCGCGCGTGGGGGTCGACCCGGAGGCGCAACGGTACCGTGTTGATGAACAGCCCAACCATGTCCTCGATGCCTTCGATCTCTGCCGAGCGACCCGCCGTGGTGATCCCGAAGACCACGTCGGTGGTGTCGTGGTATCGGCTCCACAGGATCGCCCACGCGGCCTGGATCACGGTCGTGATGGTCACGCGACATTGCCGCGCCAGGGCCTGCAGACGCGCCGTGGTATCCTTCGAGAGCTCCGTTCGACGCGATGTCGCGGCATTGGGCTCACTGGGTGGAGCGGCGTTGCTCCGGGCGAAGGGAATCGTGACCGGCGGCTCGAACCCCGCCAGCCGGGCCCTCCAGAACTCCTCGGCCGCGGAGCGGTCCTGCCCGAGGAGCCAGCCGATGTATGGCTCGTAGGGAATGGCAGCGGCAAACGACGGTGTCAGGTCCCGCGCGAGTGCTGTATAGGCCTGCTTCAGATCCGCCATCACGAGCCCGGACGACCAGCCATCCATCATCAGGTGATGGAGGCACCACACCAGACATGCCCTGCCCGCGGGCAGCTCGATCCAGCTGAACCGCATCAGCGGAGCCTCGTCGAGCGCCAACCCGTGCTCGCGGTCCTGGCGTGTGAAGGCGTCGAGCCACGCGGCCTCGTCCTCGGTCGAGCCCTCGCGCAGGACATGACGCTCCATGGAGACCGAGACCCTCCGCTGGACGCACTGCAGCGGCCTCTCCAGCCCATCCCAGAGCAGCGACGTTCGCAGCACCGGGTGACGCGCGACGACGGCACGAAGCGCAGCCTCGAGCAGGTCGGCGTTCACCCCGGCGCGGAACACGATGGCGGTCTGGTTGATGTACATCGTCGACTCTGGGGCGTAGAGTCGGTGGAACAACATGCCCGCCTGCATCGGTGACAGCGGATACAACGCCTCGATCTCGGGCCGCGCGCCCAGGTGGTGGTCGATGGCTGCTTGATCGAGGCCGGCGAGCGGGAAGTCCGTCGGTGTGTAGCCGCGGGCCGACGGCGACAGGCAGTGCTGGAGCAGCTCCCGCAACGTCTGGCCATGCTGGCTCGCCAGGCGCTCGATGGTGCTGCGGCGGTGTCGATTGCGGCTCGCTTCCCACGTGATCCGCAACTCGCCATCGATCACCATCGCCTCGACGCTCAGCAGGTGCGGACGCCTGGCGTCGGGGTGGCGCGGGCGGCCCGTGCACTCGCCGGCTGGCGCCCATAGGCTGCTACTTCCCAGCAGGGCGTCGAGCTGACCCAAGTAGTTGAAGACGACCTGCGGCTGGATGCGCGCTAGATCGGCGCGCAGCTCGTCGTCCGGGTGGAGGTAGCGAAGTAGCCCATAGCCAATGCCGCGCTGCGGGACGCGGCGGATCGCCTCCTTGGTTGCCTTGAGCAGCTCCTCGGGTCCTGCTCCCAAGCGAGCCCGCAAGCAGACCGGGGCCATGGTCGTGAACCAGCCGAGCGTGCGCGACAGGTCGAGGTCGTCGGCCAGCGGCGCGCGGCCGTGCCCCTCGAGGCCGATCACCACGTCTTGGCGGCCGGTCCATGACGCCAGGGTCTTCACCAGCGCTGCGAGCAGCAGCTCTTCGGGGCGCGTTCGGTACGCCCGGCCGGAGGTGCGCAGCAGGGCCTCGGTTTCGGTGGCGCTCAGCGTGACCATCACGCTCTCCGTGGTGGCTTCCGTGCAGGGACCTTGGTCATGGTCGACGGGCAGCTCACACGTGGGGTTGGCGCCAACCCGCCGCCAGTAGGTCGCCTCGCCATCGAGCGCGCCGCTCTCCACGTGGGCGCAAATTCGCTCGGCCCAGCGCTTGAACGACGACGTGCGCGGGCCGACGCGAACCGCCGAGCCACGATCGAGCTGGCGCAGGGCGACCTCGAGCTCGTCGAGGAGGATTCTCCAGGACGCACCATCGACGACGAGGTGGTGGATGGCCAGCAGCAGACGCTGACCACGCTGCCGGCCCAGGTCCACCAGGCTCGCCCGCACGAGGGGTCCGTCGGCCAGAGAGAGGCTGGCTTGCAGCTCGTTGGCGTGCCTCTCGAGTGCTTCGTCCCGTTCTTCGACCGGCAGGTCCCCCAGCTCGATCGTGGTCAGGTGTACGGTCTTTGCGGGTGCTCCATACTCTTGCCGCCATCCGTCGGCGTCGTGATGGAAGCGCAGGCGTAGGCCGTCGTGGGCGTCACACACCGCCTGCAGGGCCCGCCGCAAGCGGTCCGGCGCGATCGGCTCACGCGGCGCAAGCAACACCGTCTGATTCCAGTGGTTGGGGTTTGCGAGATCTTGCTCGAAGAACCATCGCTGGATCGGCGTGAGCGGGACCTCGCCGGCTTCGCATTGCTGCTGCACGGGTGCGAGGCCAGGCCGGGCGGCGATGGCCGCCTGGCTCGCGACCGTCTGGTGCTCGAGCAGATGGCGAGCCGTCAGCGGCAAGCCCGCCTGGCGAGCGCGACTGGCCACCTGGATGCTCAGAATCGAGTCGCCGCCCAGCTCGAAGAAGTTGTCGAGCACGCCCACTCGATCCAGATCCAGGCCGAGGACGCCTGCCCAGATCTGGGCCAGCTCGAGCTCCGTCTCGTTGCGTGGCGCCAGGTGGGGGCCCGTCACCGGCCTCTCGCTGGGTGCCGGCAGGGCCTTGCGATCAACCTTCCCGTTCGGACTGAGGGGAAGCGCATCGAGCACGACGAAGGCACTTGGGACCATGTAGTCCGGCAGCGACTTCCCAAGCTTCGCTCGAAGCTCGGCACCGCTCACGGAGCTGCCGTTGGCAACGAGGTATGCCACCAGCTGCTTGGGCCCCTCCGCCTGCTGGTGCACCACGACCACGCACCGTGACACTCCCGGCAGCCTGGAGATTGTCGCTTCGATCTCCCCCAGCTCGATGCGAAACCCTCGCACCTTCACCTGGTGATCGCGGCGACCGAGGAACTGCAGGTTGCCATCCTCCAGCCACCGAACGCGGTCACCGGTGCGGTACATGCGAGCACCGGGCTCGAGGCTGAATGGATCGGGAATGAAGCGCTCTGCGGTGAGCGCCGGCTTCCCGAGGTATCCCCGTCCCAGCACGGTCCCCGAGATACAGAGCTCGCCAGCCACGCCCACCGGTAGGAGTGTCAGCGACTCGTCCACGACTCGGAGGCACGCTCCGTCGATGGGGCGGCCAATTGGCACGAATGTTCCGCTGTTGTCGGCACAGCAGTGGGTGCTGGCATCTACGGCGGTCTCCGCGGGGCCGTAGGCATTGTACAGATCGCAGTCGAGCGCCGCGTGGAACCGGTCGCGAAGCGCAGCGCCGAGCTCTTCTCCTCCCGACTGCACCACTCGCAGGCTCCGGCACTCGCTCACGCTGGGCAACTCGAGGAATGGCTCCAGCATCGAAGGCACGAAATGGACCACGCTGACCTGGTGCTCGCAGATCACCTGCCGCAGATACTCTGGATCGCGATGGCCTCCGGGGCGGGCGATCACGAGCGTGGCACCGGTGGCCAGCGGCCAGGTAAGCTCCCACATCGCGACGTCGAAGCCAGACGGCGCCTTGTGCAGGACCCGGTCCTGCGGCTGCAGGCGGTAGCTGTGCTGCGACGCATGGATCAGGTTGGACAGCGAGATGTGTCGGTTGCAGGCGGCCTTCGGTGTCCCCGTGGAGCCCGAGGTGTAGATGACGTACGCCGCGTTGTCTGGCTCGAGCGTCACCGTGGGGCTCGTGGCCGGCCGCTTTGCGATCTCGCCCCAGTCCGCGTCCAGGCACACCTTGGTGGCGTCGCAGGTGGGTACTCGGTCCAGGAGCGCTTGCTGCGTGAGCAGGATCTGGACCCGGGCGTCGGCGATCATGAACGCGAGGCGCTCGTCTGGGTACGACGGATCCAGCGGCACGCACACACCACCTGCCTTGAGGATGCCCAGGATGCCGACCGCCGTCTCCAGCGACCGATCGACGCCGAGGCCCACCAACACCTCCGGCCCAACCCCGAGCTCCTGCAGGTAGTGCGAGAGCTGACTCGAGCGGCGATCGAGCTCGCGGTAGGTGAGGCTGGTACCCTCGAACAGCACCGCGGTGGCGTCTGGGGTGCGTTGCGCCTGCTCGGCGAACATCTCGTGCGCGCACCGTACGTCGGGGGCCAGTGACTCCCTCCCCGTCGAAATCGCCAGTAGCTCGCGCGCTTCATCGTCGCTCAGCAGTGACAACCCAGAGGCGGGCACCTCGGGTTCCTCGACGATGACGTCGAGCAGTGTCTCGAAGTGCCCGACGAAGCGCCGTATGGTGGCGGCATCGAACAGATCGGCGTTGAAACCGACCTCGACTCGCAGCTCGTCGTCGACCGCGATGACATTGGTGCTGAGATCGTACTTCTCGTAGCTGGTGGGGGTCGGCTCCAGCGTCACATCGATCTCGCCCATCTCCGGGACGCTGGTGATCCGGTCCATGTTGAAGGTCGTCTGCACGACCAGTGGCCGACTGGCGTCGCGGGGTGGGTTGAGTCGCTTGATCAGGCGCGCGAACGGGTAGTCGCCGTGCTCGAAGGCGTCGAGCAACTCGTTGCGGATCGCAGTGAGATGGTCGGTGAACGTCTCCGTGGCGGCCAGCCGACTGCGCAGGGGCACGAGATTCACACAGTAGCCGACGAGCCCCTCCGAGCCCGGGAGTCCTCGACCCGCCAGAGGTACGCCGACGATGATGTCGTCTTGACCGGTCAGGCGATGAAGCCAGAGCGTGTACGCCGCGACCAGGGTCATGAACAGCGTGCAGTGGTGCTTGCGACCCAATCGCTCGAGCCTGGTGGTCAGCTCGGCACCGATCGTCACATCGATGTGGCCACCGCGATGGCTCATCACCGGCGGCCGAGACCCACCCGACGGTAGATCCAGAATCGGGAGCGGGCCGGCGAGCCGCTCGAGCCAGTACTGCTCGTGCGTCTGCATCACTGGGTCCTCGTGCGCCCGCTCGAGCCAGCGGACGTGCTCCCGGAATTGCAGCGGGGCGTCCTCGCGAGGGGGCTCGCGGTTGCGACGGGCGACATAGGCCGCAGCGATCTCCTCCGCCACCACGGCCAGGGATAGACCGTCGATGGCGATGTGGTGCGCCACCAACCCCAGGACGTGTTCTTCCCGGCCGACGGCGATGAGCCCGACCCTGAACAGCGGCCCCCGAGTCAGATCGATGGTTGCAGACCGCTGGTGCTCGAGCCACTCCGTGACCCGGCGCTCTCGCTCGTCGTCGGGCTCGGTCGTCAGATCGACCACCGGTATGTCGACGGCCGCAGGCGGCGCGACTCGCTGCGCGGCTCCGTCGCCCAGGACCGTGCTCCGCAGCGCCTCGTGCCGATTGACGGTGTCGTTGATCGCCTGCCGAAGCGCCTCGACGTCGAGGGGGCCACGCAGGCGAAGCGCCAGCGGCACGTTGTAGGCGCGCGACACCTCGTCACCGAGCTGGGCCAGCGCCCAGAGCTGTCGCTGCGCCTCGGTCAGCGGCACGCTGCTCGTCAAGGCTTCGGTGCGCGCGGCGTTGCCTCCCAGGCTGGCGGTCGCTGGCTCCGGCCTGCTGTCTCCCTGCCCCCCTCGTGGACCCCCGTGCCCCCCCGTGGGCGGCGGGGGCAGGAAGCCGCCCTCGCGAAGCTCGGCCACGGTCTCCTTCACGGCTCGCACGAAGGTCTCGAGGTCTGCGGCGGTGTGTGCCGTCGACACGAAGCAGTTGCGCCCCTCCCAGATGTAGATGCCCTTGTCGAGCAGGTGGAAGAACAGCAGATCCAGGTTCGATGCGAATTCGAATCGAAACAGCGACGCAAAGTGGACGACGCGGATTGGTACGGATTCGTCTTCGAAGTACCCGTTGAGCTCCGCCGCCATCTGCTCGGTGCGCTGATTCAGCTCCTGCTGGAGGTGTGGGCTCTGGTCTCGAATAGCGGTCAGGGTCGCCTTCATCGCGGCGAGACACAGCGGATGATGCCGGAAGGTGCCGGCGATCCACGTCGTCTCGACCGTGGGATGGCTGTCGTCCCCGTACGCCCAGAACCCCCCATCGATGTGGTCCATGAGCGCGGCCGTGCCCGCCACCGCCGCCATGGGGGTACCCCCGGCCAGCACCTTGCCGTAGACGGCCAGATCGGCATCCACGCCGAACACGCCTTGCGCACCACGCAGGTGCGAGCGGAAGCCGGTGATCATCTCGTCGAAGATCAGCTTGGCGCCGCAGTCGTGCGTGAGCCGTCGTAGGTCGTGCAAGAACCTTCGGGGCTGAAGGTCGGGACGGCGGCCTTGAACCGGCTCCACCAGCACGGCGGCGAGCTCGTCGCCTCGTGCCTCGATCATCTCGAGGGCCGCCGGGCTCCCGTACTCCAGGACCCAGACGTCATCGATCATGCCCTGCGTGATGCCGGGCGCCATCGGCCTGCCACGCTGCTCGCCGGAGAGGGCGGGCAGCGCCAGAGTGCCGTCGAAGTGCCCGTGATAGGAGTCGGCGAACATGACCACCTTGTCGCGCCCGGACGCAGTGCGCGCGATTCGCAGTGCTTGCATCACCGCTTCGGTCCCAGAGTTGGTGAACGACACCCGCTCCTTGCCCGTCAGCTCTCCGAGCAGCTCGGCACACTCGCCAGCCAGGAGCGTGTGGGGTCCGACCTGCGCGAGCTCATCGAGTTGCCGCTTCTGGGCTTCCACCACGAAGGGCGGCGCGTGCCCGAACAGGTACGTGCCGAATCCCATCGTGAGGTCGATGTACTCGTTGCCGTCGACGTCCCAGATTCGAGACCCCGCTGCACGCGTCGCGACGATGGGATAGAGCATCTCCTTGGTGGAGAAGCGAAACCCGGCCACTGCACGATTGTCGGCGAAGTGGCGTCGGTGACGTTGGGTGTGACGCTTCGACCCCGCGGTCTTCCGCGTGTAGCGCTCGATCAGCGCCTCGATGTGTTGCCGCTGCCGTGGGGTCGACCCGGCACTCGGCGCGGTGCTTCGACCACGGCCGGCGGCCCTCAGCGTCGACGGGTCTGGGATCACGGGCTGCTTCGCCTCGACCACCACCTGCGCCCGGGCGGTCTCGTCGTCGTCGGCATGGTGTCCGAGCAGCTTCAGCTGCTCGGACATCAGCCGGAGCTGGTGCTCGACGATCCGCGCCACTGTTCCGTCGACCGTCGACCCGCTGCCGCTCTTCGGCTGCGACGCGGCAGGCGTGTCGATGCCATCCCCACATCCCATGCCGGGGCGGTTGCATCGGCCGGGCCCCTCGGGCTCGGCGGCTCGCGGGGCCGAGACTGCGCCCGGCGGCGCGTTCTCGTCGAGGTAGGCCGACAACGCCTCGATGTTGGGCAGCTCGTCGAACAGCCGACGAACCGGTATCTTGACCGCGTATCGGTGCTCGATCATCTGCAGGGCGGAGATGAGCACGAGGGAGTCCGCTCCCATCTCGAGAAAGGGAACCTGGTCGCCGACCTCGTCTGCTCCGAGCAACAAGAGCCCGCCGATTCGCTCGCGGAGATCGGCGGCGATTCGCGCTCGTCGATCCACATGCTTGGGTCTCGTGGTCACGTCCGCCGCCGCAGGGCCCTGCCCGGGCTCCACCCGCTCCTGTTGGGGGGGTGGCGCCGAGCCCGTGGGCGCGTGGGCCGTTCGGGGGTCCTTGTCGACGGGGTCGGCCAGTACCACGGCGGTGCTCCGCGTCGGGGGCTCGAGCGCGCGGCGCTCGAACACGTACGTGGGCAGCTGGACGCAGCGGCGCGAGAACGGTGCGTCGAACGCAGCCCAGTCGATCTCGACGCCTGCCTCGTAGAGCGACGCGAGGCTCTCGAGCATCACTTCCGTCTCTCCGCTGCGTTGCCGCATCGACGGTAGCCTCAGGCCGATCCGGGCGCCGACGTTCTCCGTGACGAGGCCGAGCAGGAGCGGGTGCGGGCCAATCTCGATGACCGCGTCGACGCCCGTCTCTGCAAGCGCCACCATGCCACGCGAGAAGCACACCTCGTCTCGGATCTGCCGCTGCCAGTACTCCGGTGACGCGATCTCTCGGTCCGCCCGCCGTCCCGAGACCGACGAAATCAGCGCGCGCTCGGGCGGCCGGTGGGTGATGGCCTGCGCCACCCGGCCCAGCTCGTCGAGCATGGGGGTCACCAGTGGCGAGTGCGTGGCGTGGGACACCAGGAGCCGACACGTCGTCGCCCCATCGGCCTGGAGGCGGCTGCAGACGGCCTCGACGGAGGCGCGCGCTCCCGAGATGACGTAGTTCCTAGGGCCGTTGTGACACGCGATGGACACGAGGCCCGCGTGTGGCTCGACGG
The DNA here is from genome assembly GCF_026337845.1 of Paraliomyxa miuraensis. Classification (GTDB taxonomy): domain Bacteria; phylum Myxococcota_A; class Polyangia; order Nannocystales; family Nannocystaceae; genus Paraliomyxa; species Paraliomyxa miuraensis. The sequence continues at coordinate 312,704 of NZ_JAOVZF010000152.1, forward strand.
CGCTCTCGACCCTCTCGAGCTCGGCGCACACCGCCGCCATGGCGCCACCGTCCGGCAGCGACTCCATCAGGCGACCACGCTCGTAGATCAGGGTCAGAGCGTCCTCGAGGCTGAACACCCCCGCTTCATGGGCCGCTGCCAGCTCGCCGAAGCTGTGCCCCAGCATCACCTCGGGCTGCACACCCCAGGAGCGCCAGAGGGCTGCTAGCCCCGCTTGGAGCCCGAACAGGGCCATCTGAGTGTAGGCGGTCTCGTGGAACGAGACTGCACGGGAAGGCTCCGCGAACATCACCTCGAGCAGCGAATGCTCCAGCCGACCCCGCAACAGCGCGTCGCATCGATTCAAGACATCGGCGAACACTGGCTGGGTCTCGTAGAGCTCGCGCCCCATCCCTGGGTACTGGGAGCCCTGGCCGGTGAACAAGAAGCCGATCCTCCTCGCTGAGCGGGAGCTCGCGCCACCTGCCACTGGACGTCGCTGTCTACCGTCGCCGTCCGCGAGAGCACGGAGCGCGCCCGTGAGGTGATCTCGGTCGCCCGTGACGAGCGCGAGCCGTTGGTCGAAGTGGGTCCGTCGGCAGATGGTCGTGTGGGCGAGGTCGGCAAGGCTGCCTTCGAAATGATCCTCGAGAAATGATGCGTACCGCCGAGCCTGCTCTCGGAGCGCCGCCTGGCTCCGTGCCGACAGGGTCACTACGTGCAAGGGGCGCTCGATGTTCGTCTCCCTCGGGCCGCTCGCCGGCCGCTCCTGCAGGACGAGGTGTGCGTTGGTGCCACTGAAGCCGAAGGCGCTCACGCCCGCGCGACGAGGCGTATCGGCGCGCGCCCAGGTCGTCGTCTCGGTCGGCACGCACAGGGGCACGTCCGCCCAGCGGATCCGAGGGTTGAGCGCATCGAGGTGCAAGGTCGGGGGGATGACCCCGTGCCGCAGGGCGAGCACGGTCTTGATCAGCCCCGCAACGCCGGCGGCTGCCTCGGTGTGGCCGATGTTGGACTTGATGGCGCCGAGCAGCAAGGGACGGTGCTCGGAGCGCTCGTCGCAGAGCACCGCTGCCAGCGACTCGGCCTCGATCGGATCCCCGAGGGGCGTACCGCTCCCGTGCACCTCGACATAGTCGATGGTGGCCGGCTCGACCGCGGCTCGGGCAGTGGCCAGGCGGAGCATCTGTCGCTGCGATTCCCCGTTGGGAGCGGTGAGCCCGTTGCTGCGACCGTCCTGATTGACGGCGCCTCCGAGCAGGACGGCGAGGATGTCGTCGTGATCGCGCTCGGCGTCGGAGAGCCGCTTGAGCACCAGCATGCCGCAACCCTCGCTGCGCACGTAGCCATCGGCGCTGGCCGCAAACGGACGGCAGCGACCAGTGGGTGACAGCGCCCGAATCTGGCTGAGGTACACGCTGGGCTCGGGCGTGAGCATGAGGTTGACCCCGCCAGCGAGCGCCAGGTCGCAATCCCTGGCCCACAGGCTCTGTGCAGCCATGTAGGTTGCAACCAGGGATGAGGAGCACGCCGTGTCGACGATCAGGCTGGGCCCACACAGACCCAATGCATAGGAGATCCGGCCCGCTGCGACACTCAAGGCGCTCCCGGTTGCGGTGTACGGCGTCGAGCCGGCACTACCCGTCGAGCGCGCGGTCAATAGCCCGTGATCGAAGCTGCTGGCGCCGACGAACACCCCCGTTGGGCTTCCCATGAGCCTAGGTGCCGGGTAGCCGGCGCGCTCGAGGGCTTCCCAGGCGACCTCGAGCAGGAGCCTCTGCTGTGGGTCCATGTTCATGGCCTCGCGCGGGCCGATGCCAAAGAAGGCGGCGTCGAATCGAAGGGCGTCGTCGACGAAGCCGCCGCAACGGTTCGCGATCTTGCCCGCTACGCCGGGCTCTGGGTCGTAGTATTCGTCGGCGTTCCACCGCTCTGGAGGAACCTCGACGATGGCGTCGCGACCGTTGACGAGCAGGTCCCACAGGCGCTCGGGCTCGTTGGCCCCGCCGGGGAAGCGACACCCAATGCCAATGATGGCGATCGGCTCATGGACGGGCGCTGTGTCACCACGGAGGGAGACGAGAGGGGGCGCCTGGGGCTCGGGAGGATCGAGCCGCGAGACGATGTGGTCCGCGAGAGCCTCGATGTGTGGGTAGTCGAAGGCCGCCGTTTCGGAGACAGGCGCCTCGATGGCTTCCGCGAGCAAGGCCGAAAGCTCCACTGCCCCCTGGGAATCGAGGCCGTACTCGTGAAGCGGCCGGCGTGTGTCGATGCGCTCGGCGGAGCCCAGGCCGAGCGTCTCTGCGATGTGGCCGGTCAAATGCTCCACGATCCGATCCTGGCGCAGCTGCCGGGGGAGGGCGAGCAGTGCCGCGCGTGAGAGCGTATGGGCGTCGGGTGACGGGAGGTGGGGGGTGGTCGCAGCCGGGGGGAACGCACTGCGGAAGACCTCTTCCAGCGTGCCGGCCACGAATCCGAGCCGACAGGCGCGGCGCTGCAGCTTGCCGCTCGATGTCTTGGGGATGGTCCGCGGTCGCAGCAGCGCCACGGCCAGCGTTTGCAGGCCGTGTGCCTCCGCGACGGCTGCGCGCCCTGCCGCAACGACCGCATCCCAGTCGGTGGAACCACCGACGCTGGCGCGCCGCTGGTCGACCTCGGCGACGATGACCAGGCACTCTCGTCCTTCCACGTCCAGGGCAAAGGCGGCGCAGCATCCTGGTCGTAGGGCCGGGTGCGCGGCCTCGAAGCTACGCTCGATGTCATGCGGATGATGGTTGCGACCGCGGATGATGATCAGGTCGCGCAGACGACCACACACGTAGATCTCGCCCTCCTCGATGATGCCGAGATCTCCGGTGCGCAAGAATGTGGCGTCGCCAGCCCCTGGGAGGCGCGCGCCGAACGTCGCGTCACTCTCTTCGGGTCGATTGAAGTAGCCACTGGCCACGCTCGCACCGGACACCCAGATCTCGCCGATCCGTCCGGGCGGACGACGCTCGCCGGTCTCCGGATCGACGATCTCGATGGTGTGACCCGGCAGCTGCCGACCGCAGCCCACGAGGCGTGCCTGCGGTTCTCGGCCCGCGGCCGGTAGCATGCGCCCGTCGGCCAGCGCGTCGGCTGACACGGTGCGCACGACCGGACGGTTGCTGCGGTCGAGCGGGCCGCTGACGAGGAGCGTGCTCTCGGCCAACCCGTAGCAGGGAAGGAGCGCCTCGCGTCGGAACCCGCAGGTGGAGAACGCTGTGCTGAAGCGCTCGAGCGTCTCCGCGCGCACCGGCTCTGCGCCGTTGAAGGCCACCGACCAGCTCGATAGATCGAGCTGGTCGCGCTCCTCCGGTGTCGTCTTGCGCACGCAGAGATCGAACGCGAAGTTGGGTCCACCGCTGGTCGTTACCTGGAAGCGAGAGATCGCCTGTAGCCACCGGGCTGGTCGCTGCAGGAATGACGCGGGCGACATGAGCACCGCCGGGAATCCAGCGTAGAGCGGCTCGAGGATCCCACCGATCAAGCCCATGTCGTGATAGGGCGGTAGCCAGCTCACCATCCTGCTGCAGGCCGTGCAGCCGAAGGTGGACTCGATCAGCGCGAGGTTGGCGAGCAGGTTGCCATGACTCAACATGACGCCCTTCGGGTTCGCGGTCGATCCCGACGTGTACTGCAAGAGCGAGCTGCTGTCGGGCCCCAGCCGTGGCTCCTCCCACGCCCGAGCCTGATCCGCGGGCAGGTCGTCGGTGGCGAGCCATGGAAAGCTGACCAGGTCCGGTTGGCTCGCCGCGACTGTCTGGGCCGTTCGCAGCAGGGCGGTGGTCGTGAGCGCGGCCCGAGGTCGGGCGTCGGCCGCGATGGCCCGCAGCCGAGTCAGCTCTCGCGGTAGACGCCGCGGGTCGGGAGGATAGGCCGGCACGGCCGTGACGCTTGCGAGCAGGCAGCCGAGGAATGCGACGATGAAGTCGAGCCCGGGCGGAAACAGCAGGAGCACGCGTTCGCCTGCCAAGCCTCGTTCTTGGAGGAGAGCGGCCACGCTCCGGGCGCGCGCTTCGAGCTCACCGAGGGTGAGGCGCAGCTCGTCGCCTTCGCCATCCACGAGAAACGTGTAGGCGAGCCGATCGGGCTGGGCATTGGCTCGGGCTCGCAGGACATCGACGAGGCTCGACCAGGGCGTCGAAATCTGGGGGGTGGATCGCATGTCATGCATCTCGTCGGCTCATGGGAGAAACCGGTTGTCGACGCTGATCGCACCCATGAAAGATTGTGATGATGAGGCGCGATGTGCTGGTGTCGCTGACGTGGCTCATTGGATGTGCCTTTCCTTGTCGGTTCGACCAAGTACACGTGTGGCCTGTCTCTCCACAATCACGATGAGGAGCCCAGGGGTGCGACCTGACGTGGAGCGCTGTTTTGCAAGAACCCCTTATTCCTCGGCATCTACGGTCGAGGGGCGCTCGCGACACGTAGCGCAGGCGACGCTTGGCGAGCCCTACAGGAGCAGCCCGGGCATCACGCTCGGCCCGCCCTCGAAGGAGGAGCTGCGCAGCCGGACTGGGCGTGACGCCATCTTCGGCACCGGCACATCATCAATTTTCGAACGAGCACGTCTCCTCCACTCGACGCTCTAGCACCAGCACCACTCTCCGCCACACCGCGCTCTCGGGCCCGCTCGTGCCATCGGTGTGTGGCGGACGCCGCGTCGATCGAGCATCGATCGAGCGATGCGCTCGTTGGTGCGTGGGGGCCGCTTTGCGCCGGGGGCGAGGAGCACCGACCCGCGAGCGCCGCGGATCAGCGCGCTCGTGCCCCCGAGCTCCTCATTACCGTCGTCCTGGTGGGTCGCCGGAGGCGGGCGCCCTCGTCCTCGTCCTCTCGTGTATGCTCGTGGCCGTCGTGCGCGAGCGCGAGGAGGCCGAGCCCACATCCGAGGTGGCATCACCCTCGACCAGAGCGCGCCATTGGTCATGAATCGCTACAAGTACAGCAAGCAAAAGGGCGCGCTCCAGGAAGCGTCGCCGGCCGTGAGGGGGTCGGCGTCCGTCCCCGAGGACGAAGACAGCTACGTCGCGGCCCACGACAGCTCGGTATTCAGCCTGAGCGAGCTCGCCGCCCTCGCCGGGGAGGCGCCGGTTCGGGCTCAGGCCAACCGGTCGGGGCAGGCCCAAGCGCTGCGCCGACCCCTTCGCCGCGCCGGCGATGAATCTCTCTCGACCGCCTCACCCACCCGCTACTACGGCAGGGCCAGTATGTTCCGTTACACCATCGAAGAGGGTCAGAAGATGCTGGTCGAGCACTCCGACGGCACCATGACCGTGGCCGAAGGGCCTTGCAGGATCTGGCGCTGGGGCAAGCGGTTCAGCGCCATGGAACACCACATCGCCCATCCTGGCGAGTTCCTCATCGTGCGCTACCGCGATGGCCGCCAGGAGCATGTTCGCGGCCCAACCGACTTGTGGCTCGATGGCCGCAAGCACGCGTCGGTGAGCAAGGAAGAGCTGTTCCAGATCGCCGAGCGCGAGGCCATCGTGGTCTACGGCAAGAAGGCCGATGGCACCGTCGAGCGCCGCATCGTCATGGGTCCCGAAGACTTCATGCCCGAGCCCGGCGAATGGGTGCACACCTTCTCGTGGCACGGCTCCAAGCCCGGCCCCGACGGCATCCTGCACAAGATGCCCAACGGCCTGGTGTTCCAGAAGCTGTGGCTCTTGCCCGACCAGATGTACCACGACATTCCCGAAGTCCGCACCGCCGACGGTGCGGTCTTGACCATCCGTCTGATGCTCTTCTTCGAGCTCCATGACATCGAGAGGATGCTCATCACCACCCACGATCCCATCGGCGACTTCGTCAACGCGGCGACCTCCGATGTGGTCGAGTTCCTCAGCAAGCATGACTACGACTCGTTTCGGGACAATATCGACAAGCTCAACCTGATCGACACCTACAAGCAGCTCACCCGTCGGGCCGAGCAGTGCGGCTACCGCATCGGCAACATCGTGTACCGCGGCTATGGTGCCCCGCAGGCCTTGCAGCAGATGCACGAGCAGTCGCTGGAGTCGAAGACCCGCCTGAGCCTGCAGCGCGAGACCGAGAAGCAAGCGCAAGACCTCGAAGACTTCAAGCTCGAGCGAAACCTGGCCCGCTCGGTCAAGGCGCGCCAGGATCGCACGGCCAGCCAGAGTCAGGAGCTCGATCTGGCCCGACGCGAGCAGCAAGCCGAGCGGGAGCGGGTGCGGGCCGAGCGAGAGCTCATGCGAGGGCAGAAGGAAGAAGACGCCGCGTTCGAGCTCGAGCTCGAGCAAAAGCGGCAAGACGCCCGTCTCGCCATGTTTCGGACCCTGGCCGAGCTCGGCGTCGATCTCACCCAGTACCTCACGCAGAGTCGCTCCGATCAGATCATCGAGCTACGCGGCTCCGGCCAGGATGCGCATCTCCACCTCGGCCCGACGCCCGACCCCCCGCGCGGCAGGGATGGCACGGCCTCTTTGCGTCAGTCCGCCGCGGATCCCGATCGCTAGTGACCACGCTCCCCGCTCTCGGCGCAGGGGTCCTGGGGACCTGGGGACCTCGGGGGGCGTGTCGCTCCCCCCACGTGGGACGAGACGACTCCGCCCGCGCGCCCGTGCTTCCTCGGACGCCGCGGCCCGTCAGCGAACCAGGAACCGCCGCAGCGCGCGATCGTGGATGGTGGCCTCGCGCTCGCCCATCTCGATGGTCTGGTCGATCAGCTCCGGCCGGGTATAGTCCCAGACCTCCACGGGTACCTTGCGGGTGGGCGCAACGTAGAGCCGAGTGCCGTGCTCGCCCAGGCACGATGCAGGGTAGGGGCGCGTGAGCAGCACGAGGCTGCGGCGTATGCCATCCACGTGCTCGGCCGCCGATGCGGGGGCGTTGTCGACCAGCCCTCCGTCGAGCAGCGAGCGTCCGCCGAAGCGCCCAACGGGGGTGAACGGAGGCGTGGACGATGATGCGATGACCAGCGCGGCGAGCTCCTCGGCGCTCGTGCAGGTCCGGGCGTCGACGACGTGCGCCGAGAAGCCCAGGCGGCGACCCAGCACCGGATGCACGAAGTCCGGTCGCATGCGCTTCTCGAGGTTGTAGGCGGCAAAGCCCAGGACGGCCCCGACGCCGGTCGGAATCCCGGGAGGCGGGGACGCGGTGACGATCAGCACCGGAAACGGGGCGGCCTGGATGCGGGCGAGTCCGTCTTCGGCGTAGGCACACAGCAAGGTGTCGCGATAGATGGGACCGTGGGGCGTTGGCCGCTGGCCGCGAAGCAGACGAGCCCACTGGAAGTTTCGCTCGACGCCCTGCCGACGCGCTCGCCAGAACGCACGGGTCTGGGTCTCACGACCAGCCAACCACAGGGTCGCCACACAAGCACCCGCGCTGCAGGCCGCGATCGCGCCCAGCCGCGGCAGCAGTCGCTCACCCCAGTGATGGAGGAGGCCGAGCTGATAGAAGGCCCGGTTGCCGCCGCCGGCGAAGGTCACCGCCACGTCGCGGGGCGGGCTGGGGGCGTCGAGCATGGCGGGGAAGCATAGGGCATCACGCGCACCACGAGCCACGATGCTGGCTATCGGGTCGTCTGGCGGGTCGTCTGGCGCGTGGTCACCGGGGCCATGATCGACCGGCGGATCTCCGCGGCGGGGTGGTCGTCGTCGATCGTCACCTCGCCCTGCGGTCCCACGTGGACGCCCAGGCGGGCCATCGTGGTCTCGACGTCGGGGAAGTCTCGCTGCTCGAGCACGGCCTGTGCCGTCTCGGTGAACAGCGGACGGCCATGCCAGGCATCGAGGTGCTCGAGCAGCTCCCCGGCCGACCACTGCCGGGGCGCGTCGCCACAGCAGCGGCGAAGCTCCCGCATCGCGTCGTCGAGGCCCACGGTGCCCTGCGTGCGGAGCCTGAGCTCCACATCGGCCATGAACGCCACCGCGGCCCCTCCCCAGTACACGCGCTGGTACGCGCGGGTCTCGTGCATCCGGCGGCTGGTCTCGGCGAGCGTCGTGTCCACTTGCACCCTCCGACCGCGACCAAAGGCCTCGACCAGCTGCTGCCAGCCTTCGAGCTCGCCGCGGTGCCCGGCTCGGGTGCGCATGATCTCGGTGTAGTAGCTCACCCAACCCTCGGCCATCCAGGCCTCCCGGATGAACGGCATGCCGTGGTGGAGCATCTCGTGAACCGTGGTCCAGCCTCCGGGCAGCGCATCGGCCTCGGCCTCGTCATCGACGAACAGCAGCACGCTGGAGCCGCCGCCCCGGCTGGCCATGCCGAAGTACACCGTGCTCCCACCACCGCCTTCGACCGGAAACACGATGAGCTGGAGGCGCGGGCGCGGGAACCGGCCGTCGAACAGCATGGCGACCGTCTCGACTCCATCCTCCACCCAGCGACGAAGACCCTCGGGAGGACAGGCGATGGGCACGTCGATCGTGACGAGCTCCACGGATGCGCCCGCATGCTCGAAGCGATCGACCGCGAACTGCCCGAAGACCCCGTAGCCGAGCCACTCGAAGGCGGTACGGTCGAGCGCATAGGTCGTGTCGGCGGTGCCCCGGGGTCGGCCGTCGGCCGTGACCCATGGCACCGAGGCTTCCATGCCCTCGGGGAGGGTGAATCGCACGGTGCTGTCGAAGCGCTCCGGCAACGGGTCGGGTCGCCATAGCCAGGTGGTGGGGCGTGCCATGAGGCTTTGCCCCGTACGACCGACGGTTCGACCGGTGCCCACGTCGTTCTCGAGGCCCACGAAGTCCACCTCGTAGTCCACGCACGCGTCGTTGCTCGCGGAGCCGAGCCCATGGCCCAGACCTTCGCGGGGAAGGGCATCCCCGGTGGAGAGGCGCATGCCATGGGTGTGCGGGGCCGCGGCCTCGAGCGTGGGGACCAGCCTCGCGGGTGGCCTTCCGTCGAAGCACAGCCGGACACTGGCTCGCTCGAGCGAAGACTCGAGGCTCACGACGTAGTGCCACCCCGCGGGGCCGTCGCCCTCGAGCGGACCATGCTGCGGAGTGTCCGAGGCCTCGAGGTCGTGACGACATGCAAGCAGGGGGATCAACGCGAGCATCAGTCGCGGGGTTCTCGGGCCGGGCATGCGGGCGGCAAGGATCGCACGAGTCCGGGCGCGAGATGGAAGGAGTCGCGCATGCGCGCTGGCAACGGCCATCGCTCGTGCGTTCGGAGCACGGCCTCAGCGCGGTCGCTCCAGCACGGCGACGAGGTTGGCGCCACGTGCCCAGCCGGTACCGCTGAGGCTCTCGAGCAGGGGATCGAGCCGGTCGAGCCGCGAGAGTGCCGCCGTCACGGCCGCATGGCGCAGGCGACCGGCGCCCGGGGTGACACGCTGGGAGGCCACTCCAACGCCAGCATTCGATGGCTTGGCTCGGCGAGCGCCTCGAAGCGCACGCAGTCCCTCCGCGACGGTGTCGAGACCGGTCAGCAGCGAGGGAAACAGCAGCGTACGCGCTTGGGCCGCGCTCCACAGCGTGCGTACGCGAAGGTCGGCACGCTCGGCGAGGTCGGTCAGCGTTCGGCGCTCGAAGAAGCTCAGGTGGTCACCGAGCTCGAGCGGTCGGTATCGTGCCCCCCAGAGCGGCCTGGCGAGATCCTCCCAGTTGGGGACCTCCACGACCGCGAGCCCGTCCTCGCGGAGGTGGGAGGCGATCCAGCGCAGCGCCCCCACTGGATTGCGCAGGTGCTCGAGCACGTGCGTCATGGTGATCACGTCGAACCGCTCGTCCAGCGCCGTGCGCTCGTCGGGATCCTCGACGTCGATCGCATGGACGCGGTGTCCCGCGTCGATCGCGGCCGCGGCAGCCCCCGAGCGCTCGATGCCCACGGTCTGCCAGCCGGCCTCGCGCAAGAGGTCGAGCAGCATGCCCTGACCGCAGCCCACGTCGAGCGCCACGGCTCCCGAGGGCGCGGCGCACAGCTTGCCCCCGGTCAGGCGATCGTAGAGCGCGAGCGCTTGTCGCTTGCGCTCGCTCCCCGGACGCGGTGCCATCCCCGTGCTCGCGCCGAGCGAGGCCCGTGCGGCCCGATCCGTATAGTGCGCGTCGAGGAAGCGCGGAGCGTAGCCCGCGGTCGCATGCACCAGGCCACAACCGGCGCAGCGAACGACCGCGATCCCTCCGCGCTCGGGCCACACGGGGTTGCTCGGGGTGGCCTTGCTGCTGGCCCCACGACTGGTCCCACAACTGGGGCAATGGTCCACGGCGACGAGGGCAGGCGTGGTGGGCTCGGAGGGCACCGAGGGAGGCTACCATCGACGGGCCAGGCCTCGCCGCGTCGCCATGTCCACTACGCTCGCCATGCTCGATGTGCTCGTGGTCGATGGGCAGAGCACCGGGGCGAGCCCGGCCCACGGGCACCTGCTCGAGCTCGGGTGGGCCCGCACGCGGGCGAGCGCATCGGAGAGTGACCTCGAGGTTCACTCGCGGCTCCTCGCCCTGCCCGAGGGAGCCACGATTCCACGTCCCGTGATCCGGTTGACCGGCATCGAGCCACGGCTCCTCGCGGGAGCGGTCGAGCCCGCGCGAGCCTGGAGCGAGCTTCGAGCGGCGGCGACCTCCGAAGGAGTCTCGCATGCCGTGGTGATCCACTTCTCACGGTTCGAGCTGCCGTTCCTGCGGGGGCTCCACGAACATGCGGACCCCGGCGAGGACTTTCCGCTGAGGCCGCCATGGTGCACGCACGAGATCGCGCGTCGTCTGCTCCCGGGGCTGCCACGCCGCGGGCTGAGGGCGTTGGCCGGCTACTTCGGGTATGGCGTCGACGAACTCAAGCGAAGTGCCGAGCACGTCCGGGCAACCGCCTTCGTATGGCGTCACCTGGTGGGCTTGCTGCACGCCGAGCAAGGGGTGAGCACACCCGAGGCCCTCGAGCAATGGCTGTCTCGACCACCACCGCCTCGTGAGGCCAAGCGGTCGTATCCCATGCCACGTGCGCTGCGCTTGGCGCTGCCGGACGAGCCGGGCATGCGGCTGCTCGTGTTCGAGCGTGGCGTGGTGAGCGCGCGCGAGGATCGGCCGTCGGGGACCCGCAGTCCGCTGCCGCCGGGATGGACTCGTCCGCTGCACGAGCGCCGGCTCCAGATCGATGCGGCGACCTTCGATCGCCTGCGCACCCTCACGACGGAAGTGCGCCGAGTGGCTGCGGACGGGCGAATCGTCGAGCTGGTGCTCGGACCTCGTCGTCGGCTGCGCGGGGATCGGCTGCAACGCGCGCTGGCGTGGGTCTGAGCGTTCGACTCCCCCCGGGGAGTGCCCTATCCTCACGCGTGGAGCATGCGAGCCGCTGCGTGGATGATCGTCTTGTCCGCCTGCGCGTCGGACCTGCCAGCTCCGGTGGTGGACTCCGACGGGAGCAGCACGGGTGAGCCCGTGTGCACCCCCGACGAGCAGCTCGGACTTTACGAGCGACGGATCGCTCCGCTGCTCGAGGACGATCGCCCCAGCACCTGCAACCAGTGCCATCTGGCCGGCATCGACCTCGCGGTGTACTTGCAGCCGACCCCCTGTGAAACCATGGCGTGCATGGTGGAGCAGGGGATCGTCGACCTGAGCGCTCCGGCCCACAGCGTGGTGCTCACATGGATCGACCGCGCGACCCCATCGGGCGGCATCACCGAGGACACCATCGCGGCCGAGCGCGAAGCCATGCTCGAGTGGATCGAGCTGGTGGCGGCCTGCGAGGGCCGGCTGTGCGAACCAGTGGACGAGCCCTGCGGACGCCCGCCCGACGCGACCGATTGCGAGATTCCGCCGGTGATCGACGAGCCGATGTCGCTCGACGACCCGGGCGACTGCTCGGATCTCACGCTCGAGCTGGTGTGGCGGGAGAAGGTCTATTCGTGGCGAGGACGCTGTTTCCCCTGCCACTTCGACTCGCACGACGAAGTCTTCGACGCCGCTCCTCCCTTCATTCGTACGGGGGATTGCAACATCGGCTCGCTGCGAACCCTGCACGAGGTCGAGCGAGCCGGCTACCTCGACGCGGACGAGCCCATGCAGAGCCTCTTGCTGCTCAAGCCCCTCGACGAAGCGCTCGGCGGGGTCGAGCACGGCGGAGGCCCCAAGCTTCACGCGCTCGACGATCCGACCTACCTCGACTTGGCCTACTTCGCCCAGCGCTGGGCCGAGTGCCAGTAGGGCGGTCCGAGCCGGACTCGCTCGGCCGGACTCGCTCGGCCGGACTCGATCATCCGGGCGGCGTGAAGCCGGCACAGGTCGCGTCGATGGTGTCGATGGTCTCGGCCAAGACCTGGGAGTAGTCGCCCGCGCACACGCTAGCCAGCACCCCCCGCTCGCCGAAGCTCTCGACCAGCTCGATGGCGTTGTCGTTGATGGCCATGCAGCCGTAGCCCGGGCAACACCACGGGCACACGCAGGAGGTGTCGTCCCACGACACCACGCCGATCATCACGATGGACTCCTCCACGCCGCCCTTGGCCTCGACGATGGCATCGTGCAGGGGCATGGTGTCGATGAGGGGCCATGCATCGTCGGGCGTGTCGGGAAACGGCGGGTCGTCGGAGACGATCACGACCACGAGCACCGCATCGGGGCGCAAGAAGCCCTCGTTGCAGCCGCCGACCCCCACGAGCTCGGTCTGCAGCGCCTGCACCGTGGCCGACAGCGGTAGCTCGTTTCCCGAGCCCTCGGTACCCACCCGGCCCACGCAATTGAACGCGGCGGCCAGGCTGTCCTGGTTGGTGAAGAAGCGCTTGCCGCCCACGAACGGGGTGCACACGGCCTGGCTCGAGTTCGCGCCACCGGTCTGCGTGACGAGGGCGCCCAGCTGCTGGCATCCCGGGGCATTGAACGCGTAGGCGTCGCTGGTCACGACGCCCACGTGCACGCTGTCGAGCTCGTCGAGCGACCCCAAGATCGCATCGATGAACCCGGGAAAGCTGGCGAGGAGCTGTTGTTGGTGCTCCTGCATCGACCCCGAATTGTCGATGACGAACAGGAAGTCGGCCTTGCGACACCCCTGCTCGGGGGGAACATCGTTCGCGGCCACGTCGAAGATGAGGGTCCCGGTCGTGCCGTCGGTGGCGTCGGACGTGGTGGTCGTGCCCCCGGGGCCCGTACTCGTGGTGCCGTCGACCGTGGTCGTGGTCTCGACTGCACCCGACGAGCTCGCAAAACCCGAGGAGACGGCCTCTTCCGGTCGGTAGGGGTTCGAGCACGCGGCTCCGAGGCAGGCCCCGAGAATCATGGTGGCCGCGAAGACCAGCATCTCGGGACGAGCGCGACCGCGCGGCATGGTGGCAGCATGGCATGGCTCACGGAACCGCGCATCGGGAACGTGAGCCGCGGCGCGCAACCAGGTTTGTGACGGTTTGCGACGGTTTGCGACGGTTTGCGACGGCTTGGGACACCGTCCTCGGCCACACGCGGCTGGCGGAGCAGCCCACCGGGCGTGAAGCGCCGTAGGATTGGAAATACCCAGCGGGCTCGCTGAGGTACGTCGGCCAGCGAATCGAGGTCCCCGACGGTGGCAGCTCGGCAGATCTTCTGCGAAGCTTGGCCGCCCGGCGATCGGCCGCTCTTGGCCGTTGCCGCCCCCGCCGGTCCTTCGTCTCGCCCCCGGTCGAAAGCCCCGATGGAAGAGTTCCTTGCCGCCAGCCTGAGCTACCCCACCGTCATCTTCACCGGCCTGCTGTTGGTCGTGTTCGCCTACTGGGCGATGGTGATCGTGGGTGCCCTGGGCATCGACGTGCTGGACGTGGACATCGATGGCGCGTCCGAGGGCGCCGTCGAGGGGATGGCCGAGGGTGCCGCCGAGGGGGTGGCCGAGGGCGCGATCGAGGGGGCCGCCGAGGGGGCGGCCGAGGGCGCCGCCGAAGGGATGGCCGAGGGCGCCAGCGAGGGCCTGGCCGAGGGCGCCAGCGAAGGGGCCGGCGTCGGGCTCTTTGCCGGCATCTTCCATGCCCTCAAGCTGCGCTCGATTCCCCTGACCCTCGTGCTGTCGCTGGTGATCCTGGTCAGCTGGGTGCTGTGTTGGCTGGGGACCCGCTATCTCATGTTCGGCATGAAGCTGGGACCCGAGTGGCTCATTGGCACCGCCCTGCTCGCCACCTCGATCATCGTGGCCTTCCCGATCACGTCGGTGCTGGTGCGGCCGCTGGCCCACGCGCTCAAGGTCGAGAAGTCCGTGTCGCGCCGCGACCTCGTGGGCAAGATCGTGCGCATCGACACCAGTCGCGTGGACCAGCGCTTTGGCATGGCCAAGGCCGATGACGGTGGGGCGGGCCTCATCGTCCAGGTCCGATGCGACATGGAGGCCAACGGCCTGCGCCGCGGATCCAGCGCGCTGGTCGTGGCCTACGACCCCAAGCGCGAGGTCTACGAGGTCGCGCCGTACGACGACGAGGACGTCTCGGCGTAGCCACGCTGGCGCTCATCCACTCCCCATGCCCACGTCCAACGCTTCCCCCTGGCTCGACCACGACGGTCCGAGCCCGTTTCCCAACCCCATGCAACGAGGTCGTTCCAATGTCTGACCAGTCCCTGCTGGCCACGGGTACGCTGCTCGCGGAGCCGCTCGACACCTCCAACCTGATCATGGTTGGCGTCGTCGGCGTCTTCGCCGTGCTGGTGCTGCTCGGCGGCGTCTTCCTCTACACCAAGCTCTACCGCAAGGTGGATCAGGGCCGCGCGCTCATCGTCAACAAGATGAGCAAGGTCGAGGTCTACTTCGGCGGCGCCATGGTCTACCCCGTGATCCATCGCGCCGAGGTCATGGACATCTCGGTCAAGACCATCGAGATCGCACGGACGGGCAAGGAGGGCCTCATCTGCAAGGACAACATCCGCGCGGACATCAAGGTCACCTTCTTCGTACGGGTCAACAAGACCCAGGAAGACGTGCTGAAGGTCGCGCAGGCCATCGGCACCGCCCGTGCATCCAACCAGGACACGCTCGAGGAGCTGTTCAACGCCAAGTTCTCCGAGGCGCTCAAGACGGTGGGCAAGGCGCTCGACTTCGAGGAGCTCTACACCCGGCGTCACGACTTCAAGGAGCAGATCCTCGAGCAGATCGGCGAGGACCTCAACGGCTACGTGCTCGATGACGCCGCCATCGACTACCTCGAGCAGACGCCGGTGCTGAACCTCGATCCCAAGAACGTGCTCGATGCCCGCGGTATCCTCAAGATCACCGAGATCACCGCGGCCCAGGCGGTCAAGACCAACGAGATCCAGCGCGAGGAGCAAAAGGCCATCCGCAAGAAGGACGTGGAGGCCAAGGAGGCCATCCTCGAGCTCGATCGCCAGCAGGCCGACGCCGAGGCCAAGCAGGCCCGCGAGATCGCGTCGGTGCAGGCCCGCGAGCAGGCCGAGACCATGAAGGTCCAGGCCGAGGAGCGCAAGAAGGCCGAGCTCGCGCGCATCAAGCTCGAGGAAGAGGTCGCGATCAACGAGGAGAACAAGCGCCGTCAGATCGAGGTGGCGCAGAAGAACCGCGAGCGCGTGGTGGCGGTGGAGCAAGAGCGCGTGCTCAAGGACCAGCACCTCGAGGCCATCGGTCGCGAGCGCGAGGTCGAGCTCAAGCGCATCGCCAAGGAGAAGGCGCTCGAGGTCGAGAAGAAGGAGATCGCCGACGTGATCCGCTCGCGCGTCGCGGTGGACAAGACCGTGGCCGAGGAAGAGGAGCGCATCAAGGATCTGCGGGTGGTCGCGGCGGCCAAGCGCGCCAAGGAAGCCAAGGTCATCGACGCCGAGGCCGAGGCGCAGGAGCGGCTGGTCAAGGACATCAAGAAGGCCGAGGCGCAGGAGCAGGCGGCCAAGCACCTGGCCAAGGAGAAGCTCACCATGGCCGAGGCTTCGCTCGAGGCCTCGGAGAAGGAGGCACGTGCCAAGATCCGGCTCGCCGAGGGCGTCCAGGCCGAGGTGGCCGCGCCGGGGCTGGCCGAGGTCAAGGTGCGCGAGGCCGAGGCCATCGCGATCGAGAAGCAGGGCGATGCCAAGGCGCGCGTGACCCTGGGCCAGATGAAGGCCGAGGCGGAGGGGCGCGAGTCGCAGGGCCTGGCCGAGGTCCGGATCAAGGAGGCCACGGCCGAGGCGATCGCCAAGACCGGCCGGGCGGAGGCCGAGGCCAAGCGCGAGCTCATGCTCGCCGAGGCCACGGGCTCGGAGCAGCAGGGCATGGCCAAGGCCAAGGTCAAGGAGGCCGATGCGGTCGCGACCGAGAAGATGGGCCAGGCCAAGGCGGTGGAGATCCGCGAGAAGCTGCTGGCCGAGGCGCAGGGTCTCGAGCAGAAGGCCGAGGCCATGAAGAAGCTCGACGAGCGCTCGCGGGAGCACGAGGAGTACCGCCTGCGCCTCGAGAAGATGGTGGAGGTCGAGATGGCTGCCCTCGGGGTGCGCCGCGACGTGGCCAAGGCCCAGGCCGAGGTGCTCGGTGCGGCCATGAGCACGGCCAAGATCAACATCGTGGGCGGCGACGGTCAGTTCTTCGACCAGTTCATCCGCGCGGTCTCGCTCGGCCAGGCCCTCGACGGGGTGGTCCACAATTCCGACACGGCGCGCAAGCTGATGTCGGGCTACCTCGAGGGCGACAGGAGCCTCACCGACGACATCAAGGAGGTGCTCTCCTCGGTGGACTCGGAGAGCATCAAGAACCTGAGCGTCTCGGCCGCCCTGCACAAGGTGATGGGACAGCTCGGGGAGGGACAGCGCGGCAAGGTGCAGACCCTGCTCGCACGCGCGAAGGAACTGGGGCTCGAGTAGCCCCGCGGGGCACGCGAGGCACGCGAGGAGGCCGAGACGACGATGGCGGACGCGAACGACACTCAGGCAGGTCGGGCGGCGGAGGAGCAGGGCTCCGCCGCGGAGATCGAGGGAGGAAGCTACGAGGTCATTCGCGCCCGCCTCGTCGAGCAGGCCAAGGAGCTCGGCAAGCGCACGGAGGTGCTCAACGAGCGCCGGCAAGAGGTGTTTGGCGGCACCGAGCTCACGGTCGTCGCCAACGAGCGGGTCCGAACCGAGAACAACTGTACCCCTCGCGACATCGTGCAGGTGGGGGGGCGCCTGTTGTTCGGCTACAACGTGTTCCTCGGGCTGAAGACCGAGACGGCGATCGAGGACGTCTTCAGCCTGCACCGCTTCGAGCCCAAGGACGACGGCACCGTCGACCTGTCGTCGATCCCGGTGGCGGAGGGGGGCGAGGGCTTCCTCGCTCACCCCACCTTCGTGGACCACTTCCACGAGCTCTATCGCTTCTACAAGGACTCCAAGCTGATCCAGCTCTCGCGAAGCGAGACCAAGCTGCTGGCGGCGTGGCAGATCGGCGGCGAGGTCAGCGACGTCAGGGTCGCGCGCTGGACCCTTCGGCCGGACGGTGGCGTCGAGTACGTCGACAATCGCGGCGAGCGCGACTACGAGTTCCCACCCCAGCGCGACTTCGAGTGGATCACGCTCACCCGCGAGGACCAAGTCCAGGGCGAGTACCCCCACGTCTCGATTCGCAACAAGGTGTTCGTGGAGACCACGGGCGGCGACCTGACCGTCAAGGTCGAGAACAACACCGCCACCGGCAAGGGCATCTACGCCGAGCCCGTCGACGACGGCTACCAGACCCTCGACGACGCGGTGTTCCAGTTCCGCGAGGTGGGCCCGCTCATCCTCATGCGGATTCGCCCGTATCGCGAGGAGCAGTGGCGTCATCTGGTGTTCTCCGCGCGAACCGAGGAGGTCGTGCGCATCGACGCGATCGGCCAGGCCTGCCGGAGCCTCCCGGAGGACCACGGGATCATCTTTCCCGGCGGCTACTTCCTGCAGGACGGTCAGTACAAGGTCTTCGACGGCAACTACTCCGCCTACGAGTTCCATCGGGCCGTGCGCTCGCCCAACGGCGAGGACGTGCTCTACGTGTTCCACGAGCGGCGTGATGGCCTGTACGCGCTGTTTCCCTACAACCTCATCCGTCGCGAGGTCGGCACCCCGATCCAGTGCTCGGGCTACAGCCTGTTCCCCGACGGCAAGATGGTGGTGTTCCGCTACGACTCCGACGAGCCCACCCGGGTCCATCCCATGCAGGTGTGGCAGACCCCGTTCGTCTCCGACGAGCACGCGGCCGCGGCTCCCGAGGTCGGCGGCTTCCTCGGCAAGGTGGGCAACGCGGAGCTCGTTCGCGGGATCTCGGACTGCCTGAGCGTTCGCCGCTTCATCATCGATCAGAAGCCCTCGCGCCAGGTCTACGAGGACCTCATCTCCAACTGCACGCGGATCATCGATGCCTACTACTGGATCGGTGACCAGGCCGATGTCGGCGACCTGCGCACGGTCCTCACCGAGATCCGCGACACCGCGGAGCTGGTGGTCGACGAGTTCGAAAAGGTCGTTGCCATCAAGAAGAAGGCGACCGAGGCGCTGGCCGAGGCCGCGGCGGCACAGGAGAAGCTGATCCGTGGCCTGCGTCCCGACTCGTGGACGCTGGTCGAGGAGTTCATGGGAGGCCTGACCGCGCTGCGTACCCAGCGGGGTCACCTCATCACCCTTCGAGAGCTGCGCTACATGGACCTGCCGAGGGTCCAGGAGCTCGAGGACGAGGTCGTGCGCAGCTTCGACGCGCTGTCGCGATCGACCGTCGACTTCCTGCTGCGCGATGATGCACTGATCCCGCTGACCGGCAAGCTCGAGGAGCTGCTCCAGCGAGCCGGCGAGATCGAGAAGGCCCACGAGCTCCAGCCGGTGGTGGAGGACCTCGAGCAGGTCAGCGAGGGGCTGGGGGTGCTCAGCGAGGTCTCCGCCAACCTCCAGGTCGACGATCCCACCGCGCGCACCCGCATCCTCGAGGGGATCTCGGAGGTGTTTGCCCACCTCAATCGGGTCCGGGCGACGATCGACAACCGCCGCAAGAGCCTGATGTCCGCGGAGGGCAAGGCCGAGTTCGCGGCGCAGTTCAACCTGCTGGGGCAGGCGGTCACGTCGGCCATCGGCATGGCCGACACCCCCGAGAAGTGCGACGAGCAGCTCTCGCGCTTGATGGTCCAGCTCGAGGAACTCGAGGCCAAGTTCTCGGAGTTCGACGAGTTCCTCGGCCAGATCTCGAGCAAGCGCGAGGAGATCTACGAGGCGTTCGGCAACAAGAAGCAGCAGCTGCTCGACGAGCGCCAGCGGCGGGTCCAGAACCTGTGGCAGGCGGCCGAGCGCATCCTGCAAGGCGTCAATCGGCGGGCGCGAACCTTCAAGGATGCCGACGAGCTCAACGCCTACTTCGCGTCGGATGCGATGGTGCTCAAGCTCCGCGATCTCGTGGAGCGGATCCTCGGGCTGGGCGACAGCGTCAAGGCCGACGAGGTCCAGGCGCAGATCAAGACCGCTCGCCAGGACGCGCTGCGAGGCCTGCGCGACCGCCAGGATCTGTTCGAGGAGGGGGCCAAGCTCATCAAGCTCGGGCGGCATCGCTTCTCGGTCAACACCCAGTCGCTGGAGCTCGGCATCCTTCCCCATGGCGATGGCATGGCGCTGTCGCTCTCGGGGACGGACTTCCTCGAGCCCATCACGGACGAGCAATTCGCGGTCACGCGACCGTACTGGTCGCAGCAGCTGCCGTCGGAGACCCCGGAGGTCTATCGGGGAGAATTCCTGGCGGCGAGCATCGTGTTCGACGCCGAGGCAGGGCGCTCCGGGCTCACCGTCGAGCGGCTGCGCGATGCCGAGCGGGCCGAGGGCGGCCTGTTCGTGCTCGTGCGCAAGTACGCCGCCGAGCGCTATCAAGACGGCTACGAGCGCGGGGTCCACGATCACGATGGCGCGCTGATCCTCGAGAAGATCATGGCGCTCTACACGGTGGCGGGGCTCCTGCGCTTCGGCCCCAGCACGCGAGCCCTCGCGTGCCTGTTCTGGGCGGTGCGGATGGACGAGCGCAAGATCGGCTGGCATCGCCGCGCGCAGAGCCTGCACCGCTTGCGGCAGGCGTTCGGGGCCGGCTCGTCCGGCGACCGCTTGATCGACGAGCTCCGGGACGCGATCGCCGAGTTCATCGGAGACTTCCGCCTCGACTTCGATCCGAGCCTGGCCGAGGCCTCGGCGCGCTACCTGTGCGAGGAGCTGGCCGCGACGCGTCCGCAATTCACCACCAGCGCCGAGGCTCAGCGGCTACGCGACACGCTCATCGAGCACCTCGACGTGGCGGCCATGCGCCACGAGTTCGAAGAGGACCTTCGTGCGCTCGACGACGACGTGGGCGCTCGGGTGGCGCTCTCGCGGGTGTGGCTCGAGGGGCTGGTGGCCAGCGCCAGCGATCCAGCGCTGCAGGAGCTTCGCCCCTCGATCACCGAGGCGGCGGTGGTCCTGGCGCTCGGCCACGAGCTCCCGCGGCAGAGCAATTCGGCGCTGACCTCCGCCGTGGTGGAGGGCCTGCTCGGGCAGCACGCGAGGATCCAGGAGCAGAAGCTCCCCCTGCGGCTCGACGAGTTCATCGAGCGGCTCGGCCGCTTCGCACGCGAGCGGGTTCCGGGCTACCTCGCCTATCGCCAGGCGCGGCAGGAGCTGCTCGAGCGCGAGCGCAGGCGGCTGCGGCTCGACGAGTTCATGCCCCGGGTGCTCAGCTCGTTCGTCCGCAACAAGCTGATCAACGAGGTCTACCTCCCCCTCATCGGCGACAACCTGGCCAAGCAGCTCGGCGCGGCCGGCGAGGGCAAGCGCACCGATCTCATGGGCTTGCTGCTGCTGATCTCGCCACCCGGCTACGGCAAGACCACGTTGATGGAGTACGTGGCCAGTCGCCTGGGGCTGGTGTTCATGAAGGTCAACGGCCCCTCGCTGGGGCACGAGGTGCACTCGCTCGATCCCGCCGAGGCTCCCAATGCCACGGCGCGGCAGGAGGTGGAGAAGATCAACCTCGCCTTCGAGATGGGCAACAACGTGATGCTCTATCTCGACGACATCCAGCACACGCACCCCGAGCTGCTGCAGAAGTTCATCTCGCTGTGTGATGCCCAGCGACGCATCGAGGGCGTGTGGAAGGGCCGAACCCGCACCTACGACCTGCGCGGCAAGAAGTTCTGCGTGGTCATGGCGGGCAACCCGTACACGGAGAGTGGCGACAAGTTCACGATCCCGGACATGCTGGCCAACCGCGCCGACACCTACAACCTGGGGGACATCCTCGGCGGCAAGGAGGAGCAGTTCGCGCTCAGCTACATCGAGAACGCCATCACCTCCAACGCCGTGCTCGCCCCGCTGGCCACCCGCGATCAGGCGGACATCTACAAGCTCGTGCGCATGGCCCAGGGCGAGGAGGTCCCGAGCACGGATCTCGGTCATGGCTACTCGGGGGTGGAGCTGCAGGAGATCGTGACGGTGCTCAAGCACTTGTTCCGCGTGCAGGAGGTGCTCTTGCAGGTCAACTTGCAGTACATCGCCTCGGCGTCGATGGACGACGCCTACCGCAACGAGCCGCCGTTCAAGCTGCAGGGCAGCTACCGCAACATGAACAAGCTGGCCGAGAAGGTGGTGCCGGCGATGAACCAGCGCGAGCTCGAGGCGCTCATCGAGGACCACTACATCGGCGAGTCGCAGACGCTCACCACCGGCGCCGAGCAGAACCTCTTGAAGCTCGGCGAGCTCCGCGGCGCGATGAGCGACGAGCAGCGCAAGCGCTGGGAGGAGATCAAGAAGGAGTTCAAGAAGCAGCGGGTGCTCGGCGGCGCGGAGGACGATCCGGTGGTTCGCATCACGGCGCAGCTGTCCACGCTGGGGGAGCGTCTCGAGGGGATCCAGGGGGCCGTCGGCAGCGGCGAGCACCTGGCGCGGCTCGGCAGCGGGCTCGAGGCGATCCGGCAGGCGATGGGGCAGGGGCAGGCGCAAGCACAGGCCCTGTCGGGGGTCGTGGAGCGGCTCGATGGGATCCAGCAGGTGCTGTCGGAGCTGGGCAGCAGCGATGCGGTGGCCGAGCGGATCGAGACGCTCACGGCCACGCTGCGACAGGCCAGCGCGGGGCTGAAGGCGCCCGCGGCGGTGCCTGCTCCGGCGCTGCCGGCCGCGCGCAGCAGCGGTACCGACGACGCGGTGGTGCAGGTGCTCGGTGGCTACCTGCAGCGGCTCGAGCAAGCGCTCGGGACCCTCGCGCGACCGCAGCTCCAGGTGCGCGTGGATCCTCCGCCCGGAATCGAGGAGCTGCTCGCGCAGCAGATCGCGATCATCGAGCGCACGCTGGTGCCGCTCGTGCGCACGACCAACCAGCAGCTGGTGAGCCCCACCAAGGTCGACGAGCGCGTGGCCGAGCTGCTCGAGCTGCTGCGGGGGGTCGACGAGCAGATGCGGCGAGGGGTGCCCGTGGCGGCGGCGCTGCCCAAGGGCGGCGGAGGCAAGGGCGGCGGGGGAGGGGCCGCGTCGGGCCCGGCTCGTGGCGGCAGCACGAAGCTCACGCCTCCGGCCGTGGGGGGGCGAGGTGTCGCGGGAGCGAGCGACGACGCCAGTCTTGGCTACTGGCCGGCTCCCCGGACGTCGACCGAGCCTCCTGCGTCGGCGGCCGACGGCCAACCAGAACAATGGCGACCTCCGCCGCGATTTCGCCCGCCTTCGGGGGGCTAGGATCCCGCGCCACGCGTACTCTTGGTTTGACCCGCTCGGGTCGCCACGGATACGCTCTGGCTTCGATGCTGCTCGGTGCCTCGTCGTTGGTCGTTGCCGGCTTGCTGGCGTTCCATCCCTTCGGCTCGGCGCTGGCGGGGTCGGCGGGACCCCAGCCCGATCCGAGCTGGAACGAGGCTGAACCGACGGAGGCCGAGACCACCGAGGCCGAGCCCACCGACGACGTGGGCGATCCCGCCGATGCGCTGGCGCCGGCACCCGAGCCGAGCACCGAGCCCGCCGAGCCCACAGCCGAGTCCGCCGAGCCGGGTGTGGTGCCACCGGCGGTGGGACTCATGCCCGTCATGCGACCGGAGCCGAGCAAGGGCATCGGGTTGATGGTCGGTGCCGGCGTGACGGGAGGGCTGGCGTGGCTCACGGTGTTCGGGCGCCTGGCTGCGATCGATCGCTGTCAGGACGCGGTGGGCACGGCGGTGATCGGCGGAGGCGGTGCCTTCAATGCGTTCGGCGAGTGCCTGCGCAGCGCGGGCTCGATGTTCGGGCTCACCTTGTTGGGGTACGGGCTCAACTCGGCCACCTACGGGCTCGCGCCGGCGGCCGGAGCGGTGCGTGGCAAGTACGACGGCGTGCGGGCGGCCTGGGATGGAGCACCGGAGCGCAATGCCCCGGTGCTGGTGGGGGTGGGCGCGGGCTTGCTGGGCGCGGGCGTGGTGGGTCGCCTCGCCACCATCGTGGTGTTCTGGCGGCAGCTGAACATCGAGCGACTGTTCGGCAAGTATCCGCTCACGGCCCACTTCGTGCTGGCCCAGCTGTCCGCGGCGTCGATCCAGGGCGGTGCGGGGATGCTGTCGTACGGGCTGACGTACAAGAAGCACCGCAAGTCCCAGGACGATCTTCGCAAGGCCGCCGGCATCGCGCAGCTACGGCTGGCTCCGCAGCTCGGCTGGGACTACACCGGCCTCAGCCTCAACGGTCGCTTCTAGCCACGCGTCCTCGGCCGGGCGTCACGGTGCCGGTTGCAGCGAGTCGCAATCGATCCCGTCGCCCACCACGCCGACCTTCACCATGAAGCGCGAGCCCACCTCGGCGCCATCCCATCGCGCGCGCTCGACCTCGCACTCGTCGGCCTGCCCCTCTTCCTTGCGCAGCAGGCGGAGCCAGTAGGTCTCCACGCGCTTGCCTTCGCGCTCGCAGCCCTTGCAGGTGCCGGGCTTGCTCAGGGTGACGGCGGGCCAGGCGGGCTCGGGATCCTTGCTCTGCCCCTCGGCCTTCTCGGTGCGCCGCACGGCCCACTTCTCGATCTCGAAGTAGCACTTCTGATCGTAGACGGGCTCTTCGCGGTACTTGGGCTTGCACTCCTGGACCTCCTTGAAGGTGCCGTCGCGGTTGTCCTTGCGCTTCTTGACGCACTCCTCGCCGTCCTGGACCTTCTTGGTCGAGCGCTGCTCCTTGCGGCGTGACACGTTGCGGGCCTTGCGGGGCATCTGGTCGCACCACTCCGAGTCGCGAACGTCGTCGAAGACCTCGATGTCGATGGTGCGAGCCCAGCGGTGGCCCTCGACCTCGACCGCGGCCTCGCGCTTCCAGAAGAACAGCACGAACACGATGATGCCGAGCAAGAGCACCCCGCCGCCGACGATGAGACCGATCTTGAGGCCCCTGGACATGCCAGGGGCGGCGGGCTTGGCTCGGGCTTGCTGGGCTTGGGCGTCGCGTCGCGCACGGGCCTCGGCGCGTGCGTCCTTGACGGACTCGCCCGAGAAGCCCTGACCGTGCGCGGCCTGCTGCTCGGTCCGAGCGGCTGCTTGCTTGGCGTCGGAGCCCAGCGGCGAGCCACAGCCCACGCAGAACTGGGCCGTGCCGGCGTTGGCCGTGGTGCAGGCCGGGCAGATCAGGTCGGCGCCCTGATACACGTGGTTCTGCACCGCGATCTTGTCCTCGTCGCTCGGGTAGTAGCGAGCCGAGGGATCCTGGGGGGACCCGCAGGCGGGGCAGTGGCGGTGCTGGATGCCCAGCAGCTTGGGCGTGCCGCAGGCGGAACAGTCCCACAGCATCTCGAAGGTGCCGAGCTCTCGTTCGTGCATCGCGGCCGCATCGTACCAAGGCACCGTCGAGGTGGCGATCGACGGGCGGCGCGACGCCGATGGCGCGCTCGACCAGCTGGCGCTCGGCTCGTCAGCGTCCGCGCGTGTCGTGGTTGGTGGCACCGAGGCTCGCAGGGCCGAGCTGGTCGGTCAGGCGTGGGATCTCCTGCCCGGAGAGCAGCCGCAGCCACCCTGCCTCGTCGGATGGCTCGACGGCACCCACGAGCTCGCGTGCTCGCATGGCGAGCCCACGGGCGCGGCTGGGATCCTCGCCGGTGGCCCACAGCGCACGGGCCAGCACGAGGCTGGTCTCGGCTTCGTCGAGGTCGTCGATGCCTTCGCGTGCCCGCAGCTCGTAGGCCCGCTCGAGCGACTCGATGGCCGCCGCGTGAGCGCCGAGGGCCAGGTCGCAGCGGCCCAGGCCCGTGAGTGCATAGGCGAGCATGGGGTGATCCTCGGGCAGGACCTCCTCCCAGATCGCCAGCGCCTCGGCGTAGTGCTGGCGGGCCTTGGCCGGATCGGAGAGCGTCCACAGCACGTTGGCGAGGTCGAGGGCGACGATGCCCACGTCGGGGTGCTCGGGATCGAGCTCGTCGGTCCAGATCTCGTAGGCGCGCCGCAGGTGGGCGATGGCATCGAGCGGCCGCTCTTGCTCCGCCAGCGCAACCCCGAGGTTGACCAGCGGATAGCCGAGATCTCGATGGCCCTGTCCGACGGTGTCCTCGAGCAGTGCCAGCGCATGTCGGTGCAGGGCCTCGGCGCGATCGAGCTCCTCCTGCTGGCGCGCGAGCAATCCCTGGCGATCGAGCACCGCGGCGAGCTCCCTGCGCTGCCAACGGCTGGTGTCCGGCGGTGGCGCGCCCTGGGGCTCGTCGGTGGCGCGGGTGGGATCGAGGAGCCAGCGCGCGCGCAGCAGGGTCGCCTCGGCCTGCAGGGACAGGCCGGCGCCGAGCATGGTCCCTCCCATGCGGGCGAGGGTGGCCCCCACCCATGGGTGCTGGGCGCCCAGCGTCTGCTCGTGCAGCGCCAGCGCCTTCTCGAACGCGGGCTGAGCCTCGTCGAAGCGGCCCAGACCGTGGAGCGCGGAGCCGAGGCTCTGCCAGGCCAGCGCCAGCGCCAGCGCGGATGCGGGATCGTCCTCGTGCTCGCGCAGCAGCTCGAGCGCACGCTCGAGGTGCTCGCGGGCCTCGTCGAAGCGGCCCTGATCGAGCTCGATCGAGGCGCGCCACGTGGCCAGGCGCGCGCGCATCCCCGGCGGCTCGTGAGCGCGCACGATGGCGGTCTCGGCGGCGAGGCCGGCCCGGTGCCCCTCGTCGTACTGTTCGAGGCGCTCGCCGACCACCCTCGTCATCTCGACCCAGGCCTCGGCCTCGAGCGCGGGGCGTCGGCCCGAGGCCGCCTGCAAGACGACCGGCCGTAGACTCCGCTCCGCGCGACCGGGCTCGTCCTGCCGGTCGAGGGCGAGGGCGAGCACGAGGCTGGCCTCGGCCTCGAGCCCCGGATCGGCGAGCGCGGCCACCGACTTGCGCAGGGGCTCGGCGATGCGGGCGGCCTCGGCGGCGGCGCCGGTGTGGAGCAGGGCCCGAGCCTGGGCCATCGTGCTACGCAAGGTCTCGAGCCGCTGGCGCGCGTCGAGAGACTCGGGAGGGCTGCGGTCCGACAGCGACAGCTCGAGCTCGGGATGCTTGCAGCGCGAAGGGTCGGGGAGCGCGGAGGCGGCGGACACGGCCGAGGTCACCGTCGCGGCGTCGGCCTCGAGCAGGCGTACCACGAGCGCGTCGAGATCGCGACGCTGCACGTCGAGGCAGCGAATGCCCGGCAGCGCCTCGGGAGCCGCCGAGGGCTCGGGCAGCTCCGTGTGACACACGTCGAGCCAGTGCTGGGACCAGCGCACGGTCCATGCATCGAGCAGGCGTACGGTGGTCTGACCCGAGGTGTCTGCGTAGGGCAGGCTGGTGGTCGAGAACGCCTCCCGAAGCCTCTCGCGCTGGGCCGAGCCCCAGCCCTCGACGAGGTGCGCGTCATCGTCTTCGCACGGATCGGAGGGCGGGGGGCGAGTGGCCAACCCCACCCCCGCCACGGCCACGAGCATCGCCACCGCCACCGCCACGCCGAGCCACGGTCGGCGGTTCTGGGGAGGATCGCGCTGGAGCTCGGCGAGCAGCGCGTCCATCGAGGGGTAGCGGTCGAGCGGATCGACCGAGAGCCCGCGCATGACGACCGCGTGCAGCCATGATGGCACGCGGGTGTGCCTGGGAGGGGCGCGCACCTTGCCCTCGAGCACGTTCATGGCCAGCGTCGCGACGCTGGTGCCCGCGAACGGGCGCTGGCCGTAGAGCGCCTCGTAGAGCGCGACGCAGAACCCGAATTGATCGACGAGGGGATCGGCGGCGGACCCCTCGTGCTGCTCGGGTGCCATGTAGGCCGGCGTGCCCACCACCGCGCCCGTGCGGGTGAGGACGACGTCGGCTCGGGCCGAGTCCCGGGCCGGGTCCCGGGTCGAGTCCCGGGTCGAGTCGTCGGGTGCCCTCGGGGACTGGGCGTCGGTGATCTTGTCGGCCGCCTGGCGGGCCAGGCCGAAGTCCATCACCAACACGCGTCCGTCGCGACCGATGAGCACGTTGTCGGGCTTGAAGTCGCGGTGCACCAGGCCGGCCGCGTGCGCGGCCGCGAGTCCTCGGCCCGCCTTCACGAACACGTCGACGATCTCGGTCCACTCGCGGGGGTTCTGCGCGAGCCAGCCCCGCAGGGTCGGGCCGTCGATGAACTCCATGGCGATGAACACCCGGCCCTCGAACGTGCCCACGTCGTACACGGTGATGACGTTGGGGTGCGAGAGCTTGCCCATGGCCTGGGCCTCTCGCATCAGCCGCTTGTATCCGTCGGTGTTGGTCCCGGGCTTGGCCCGCGCGTGCAGCACCTTGAGCGCGACCTTGCGATCGAGCTCCGCGTCGAAGGCCGCGTAGACCACGCCCATTCCGCCGGAGCCCACGCGATCGAGCACCATGTAGCGGCCGGCCTTGGTGCCACTTTGCAGCACCTCCTCCTGGTCGGGCTCCGGCGACACGTCCTCGACGCCGCTGGGCGCGGTGGCCTCGAGGTCGGCGTCGTCGCCCGACGACGGCCCTTGCTGCTCGTGTGGTCCCATCGCCCGCCGACCCAGGATGCCGCACGCGAGCGGGGCGAACAACGTGTGCGACGGTCGGCGGGGGGTCCGCGACCGTTGGCGCGCGTGCGGCGACCGCTCGCAGCCACCCCGGTCCCACCCGTCCGCGGTCGCGGGCATGATGGGGCAGGTGACTGGCCCTTGACCCTCGCGACCGAAGCCGCTGCCGACTCCCTCGCTGGTCCGGGGGATGCCCCGGACGACTCACCGGATCGCTCGCTGCTGCGCAGCACCCTGCGGGCGTTGATCCATCCGCGTCGGCTCGTGCCGATCGTGCTGCTGGGCGCGGTGCTGGTGGTCGCCCAGGATCGATTCTCCCGCGACCCGGCGGCCGCACCCCTGGGCGCGCTGATGTGCCTGGTGTTCCTGCTGGTGGCGCCCGTGTCGTGGCGGGCTCTGTTTCCGCCCTCGCTCGACGCCCCGCCCACGTTTGCCGCTCCGTTCGGACGCCTCTTGGTCTATGGCCTCACGGGCGCCGGCACCGTGCTGCTGGTGGGGTGGGCGCTGCCGCAGCGGCTGGGGATCGGCCCGACCTTCATGACCTCCGACGTGAGCCTGTTGGTCTCGCTGGCGCTGTTCTGGGTGGGCGGCTATGGCCTGGGTCGCGACATCGATCTCGAGTCGAGCCTGGCCCTCGAGCGAGCGCGGGTGCGCCGGCTGGCGGCCGAGGCCGAGCGCGCCCAGCTGCTGGCGCTGCGCAGCCACCTCGATCCACACTTCCTGTTCAATACCCTCAATGCCATCGCCGAGTGGTGTCGCGAGGATGGCGAGGTGGCCGAGCAGGCCACGCTGCGGCTCTCGGACATGCTGCGCACGGTGCTGGAGGCGACGCGACAGCCGAGCTGGCCGCTGCGTCGCGAGCTCGAGCTGTCGCGTACGCTGCTCGACCTCCACCGGATCCGCGACCCCGAGCGCTTCACGCTGCAGATCGAGGGCGCCGATGATCCACCCCAGGTTCGCGTGCCGCCGATGATCCTGCTGCCGCTGGTGGAGAACGCCGCCAAGCACGGGCCGAACGCGGGGCATCGCGGGCCGATCGCGCTGCGGGTGCGAACCGAAGCCGAGCGGCTACGGATCGAGGTGGACAACCCCGGGCGCTTCGATGGCGAGCGGGTCGGCGGGGAGGGGCTGCGGCAGGTTCGGCGGCGCCTGGCCCATGCCTACGGGGCCGCGGCGTCGCTCCACGTACGCGCGCATGGCGAGCGAACGGTCGCATGCATCGAGCTGCCGCTCGACGTGGAGGGGCCGCGTGCCAATACCTGAGCCTCATCGGCTCGTTCTCAGCGATGATGACCATGATCATGACCGAGACCCTCGACGACACCTCCTTGGCCCTGCGCGTGATCGCAGCCGACGACGAGCTGGTGGCACGCAAGCGTCTGGCTCGCTTGCTCGGTGCCATGCCCGGGGTGGAGCTGCTCGAGTGCCACGCCGAGGCCGATGCGGTGCTGCGTGCGGTGGCCGAGCAGCCCGTGGACGTGCTTGTGCTCGACATCCAGATGCCGGGGCTGACGGGGCTCGAGCTGCACGCGCTGCTGCCCCAGCCCGCGCCCTATGTGATCTTCGCCACCGCCCATCCCGAGCACGCGGTGCAGGCGTTCGAGCTGGGCGCGGTGGACTACGTGCTCAAGCCCATCGAGGCGGGTCGGCTGGGCAAGGCGATCGAGCGTGCGCGCGCGGTGGTACGGACCCGGCGAGCCTCGGCGTCCTCCGGGGCTGCGATCGCCGTCGGGATGGGTGGCCTCGGGAGCGACGTGGGGGGCGAGCGCGACGTCACCCTGCCGCGGCTGCCCGTGACCACCCGCGAGGGCGTGGTGCTGCTCGACCCGATGACGCTGAGCCACGCGGTGTTCGATGGCACGTTGGTCACCCTGTTCACCCGCGATGGTCGCCGGCACCTGACCGACGCCAGCTTGCAGGAGCTGGGGGCGCGGCTGCCCGCCGATCGCTTCGTGCGGGCGCATCGTCGCGCGCTGCTCAACCTGCACGAGGTCGCGATCTTGCGACCGACCGACTCGGGGGGATACCTGGCGGTCACCCATGCGGGCGAGGAAGTCCCGGTGTCCCGTCAGACGGCGCGTAGGCTACGGCGCGCGCTGGGCCTGTGAGCCGTCAGGGGGACTGGCGGCGTGCGGTGGCGCGGTCGGCCGTGCGTTGGGACCAGCGGCCGCGGAGCCACGCGGTCACGCCCGCGCTCAGCAGGGGGAGCGCCGCGGTGAAGCTGGCGACGGAGGTGTTGCCCAGGGTCTGGACGGTGCCGAGCGCATGGTCGTTGGAGGGGGACAGCGAGCCCCAGCGCGAGGCGGCGAGCGCTCCGGTGAGCGTGCCGAACACCACGGCCGCGGAGCCGAGGGCCATCGTGGTGCCGATCACCCCGGCCCGCACGTGCCTGCGGTCGAGGCTCGGGGCCTCGGCGAGCGCGAGCACGACCGCGGCGGAGCTCGCCCCCGCGAGCACGACCGCCGGTGCCAGCAGCGAGGGACGAGCGCGCCAGCTGGCGGTGCAGGGCTCACCGGGAGGGCAGTGCTGCTCGATCTGGAGGCTGGCCGTGGCCAGAGCCACGCCGGTTGCCCCGGTGAGCGCACCCATGCTCAGCAGGGCCACGCTGCGTCGGCCCGGACGGCGGACGTGATCGTCATGGCCGCTCGGGGTGGTCACCGGCGTCGTCGTCTGGGTCTGATCCTCGGTGGGCTCGGGCTCTCGTTGGACCACCACGGGGGGATCGAGGGCATCCGCTTCGCGGAGGAGGGCGTCGCGTCGCGCCTCGAACCAGGTCCGGCCCTCGGGCTCGAGCGCCGCGAGCTCGAGGTAGGCGCTCACGTCGGTCGCGGCCAGTCGCAGGAGCTCGGCGTGGACCCGGCGTTGGGCCGCGTCCTCGCGGCCGGACTGCTCGGCGAGCGCGACCCGGATCTGAGCCCGCTCGAGGTAGGCCGCGGCTTCTTGGGGCGCAAGCGAGATCGCCACCGAGACCTCGGCCTCGGCCGAGGTGAGATCGCCGGCAGCCGCGAGAGCCTGGGCGCGGTCGAGGTGGATGAGAGGATCGAAGTCCGGTGCGGGTTCGGCTGGCGTTGGATCCTCGGGATTCGGCCCTTTGGAGCCGTCGGCGGGGGCGCCCGGATCGACGCCCTCGCCCGAGGCCCCCTCGAGCTCGACGGGCGCGTCGTGGGTCGGGGGGGGACCGATCCACGCGGTTCCAGCGGCCAGGGTCGCGTGGGCGAAGAGCAGCAGCGATCCGAATGGGCTCACGGGCGGGGTCCTCCTCGCGGCAATGGACCGCAGGCTGCTACCATCGCGGGGCGATGACGACCACGGAGGCCGAGGCCGTCGAGGCGCCGGACATCGGCCCCGGTATGGTGCTTGGGGAGCGCTATCGCTTGATCCGCTTGCTCGGCGAGGGCGGCATGGGTCGCGTGTACCTCGCCGACGACGAGACGACCGGAGACCCGGTGGCGGTGAAGGTGCTCGTCGACGATCGCTTCATTCCCAAGGCGACCGAGCGCTTCGAGCGAGAGGCCCAGAGCATTGCGCGCATCGAGCACGAGAACGTGGTGAAGGTGAGCGACGTGGCCCAGGGCCCGCGCGGGGGGCTCTACTACGTGATGGAGTACCTCGACGGCGAAGAGCTCGCGACCACGCTCGAGCGCGAGGGGCCGCTGCCGTGGTGGAGGGTCCAGCACCTCGGGCTGCAGATCTGCAGCGCGCTCCAGGCCACGCACGAGGCCGGGGTGGTGCACCGCGACCTCAAGCTCGAGAACTGCTTTCGCGTGACCCGCGGGGACGACCGCGACTTCATCAAGATCCTCGACTTCGGGGTGGCCAAGCTGCTCGGGCCTGCCGTGGATCAGGGCGGGCGCTTGACCAATACCGGAGCCACGCTGGGCACGCCCGTCTACATGGCGCCCGAGCTGTGTCGAGGCAAGCGCGTCGATCATCGCGTCGACATCTATGCGCTCGGCGTGATGCTCTACGAGCTGCTGGCCGGGATCCCGCCCTTCGAGGGCGAGGGCTTCCTCGACGTGGCGCTGCTGCACATGAACGAGCCGCCGCCGCCGCTGTCGGGGCGGCTGCTGCCCGAGGAGCTGCCGCCGGGCCTCGAGGCGGTGGTGATGCGGGCGCTGGCCAAGGACCGTGAAGATCGCTTCCCCACCATGGCGGCGATGGCTCGAGCGCTGCAGCAAGTGGGCAGCGACGATCCACCCGCGGTGACCATGAGCCAGCCCTCCGAGCCGGTCGTGGCGGCAGGCGGCACCCTGCCGGCGGTGGCGAGCGCCGACGACTGGAGCGCGGCCGCGGTCGGTCGCACCGAGGTGGCTCCCGTGGAGGCCAGCGGCGGCTTCACGCCGGTGCCGATGCACGAGTCGGTCTCCGAGCCCATCGCCACGGGGTTGGGTGTCGGTCGGGCGTGGCCATGGCTGCTCGGGGGGCTGCTCTTGGTGGGTGCCCTGGTGGCGTGGTGGATGACCGCCCAGTCGGGAGAGCCCGAGGTTCCCTCCGAGGTGGTGGTGCCGGCGGTCGACGAGGGTCCGGCCGAGGCGGCCTCGACCGGGACCGTGCCGGTGCTCGAGGCCGTGGGCAGCACGTCGGGACGGACGAGCGAGGGCTCGTCGAGCGGCGAGATCGACAGCGGCAGCGGAGCGAGCGGGGATCGACGCCAGCCACGAGGGTTGTCGAAGGCCCAGGTCGACGCCGCCCTGCGTGGGATCCAGCCTCGCGTGTCCACGTGCGCCGGCAAGCTCACCGGCGCGGAGCCAGGGGATCGCGCGCGGGTCACCTTGAAGGTCGATCGCGCCAGCGGCAAGGTGCTGGCGGCCACCGCTGCGGTCACCCGCGGCGGCACGGCGGTCCAGGGCTGTGTGGTTCGCGAGCTTCGCCGGGCCGTGTTCCCGCGCGGGGGCAGCGGGGTGCAGCAGATCAAGCGCACGATCACGCTGTAGCCCGGCGTCGTCGCGGCCGTGGCGAAGGGCGAGCACTAGGGGCCCTCCACGGTGAGCGTGATACAGGCCTGATCGATCGAGCCCGCCTGCTGCGGCGAGACATCGGTGACCTCGACGATCCAGGTGCCCACCACCGGGGCGGCGAGCAGCGGTGCGAGGGCGTCGAGCGGCTCCACGTTGCCGTAGATGGCGGCCAACCCCGGCTCCGTACACGCCTCTTCGGCCGATTGCCCTGCGTCGTCGTCGAAGATCGCCTCGAGTCCGGCGCCGCTGCAGGTTGGGGTGTCGAGCAGGCTCACCACGGTGCCATCGGGGGCGCGCATCCGCACGCGGAGCTCGGAGACCTCGGGGTGCTGGATGCGGATGGCGACGTCGAGGTCGAGCACCCCGGCGTGGGCTGGCACCTCGATCGCGGCCGCGGCCCAGGTGCCGTCCTCGGGGATCTCGAGCAGGGGATCGCCACAGATCGGGATCGACACGAGCATCTCGCCCGTGGAGGTCGAGTCCTCGGTGGGGCCCGAGCTCGTGAGCATGTCGATGTCGACTTCGCCCGTGTCCTGCGACGACGTGCCCGGGTTGCTCGTGCCATCGGGCTGCTCGGTGCCGCTGCTCGTGGTGATGCCGTCTTCGTCTGCGGTGGTGCCCGTGGAGACATCACCGACGGGCAGCTCGACGATCGTGCCGCAGCCGCTGCCACCACCGATGAGGGCCGAGAGGAGCAACACCCCGAAATGTCGCCAGTCGAGCATGGACGCGTGCCTACCCTAGCAAGGGGAACCGGGCCATTGTAGCCCTGGCGCGGTGCATCAGGCCCGAGCCAGGGCTGGTTGACGACTGACAACCTCGCGGGTCGAGGTGATCGGAAGACGGTGTTCTGCTGCCGTACGAGCGATCAGTATGCGATTCCGAGCCGACGATAGACGAAGCCCAGCAGCCACAGCGGTCCGACGAGTAGGAACTGTAGGTCCTCGAAGAACGATGGTTTCTTGCCCTCGATCTGGTGGCCGATGAACTGACCGATCCATGCCAGCACGAAGATCGCGAGCGATGAGGCCCAAAGCGGCACGGGGAGTGCTTGCAGGGCGAATGCCGCGGCGAGCATGGCCGAGCCGAGCAGCAGCATGCCGAGCGCCAGGCGGACCGAGACGGTCGCGTACCACACGAGCGCCAGGGCGAGGAGGATCGATGCCGGGTTGAGCCACGGCGAGCCGAGCCGCACGGGGATCGCCATCAGCATGCCGAGCAGGCTGATGACGATGAACGGGATGCAGACCCAGTGGATCGCCTTGTTCAACGGGTTGCGGTGCGAGTGCCCGTACTGCTGGAACCATTGATCGGCGGTCTTGGGAGGCGTCTTCATGGCTGGCGCGCCATCATAGCAGGCGGGCGATCGCAGCGGCCAGCCGGGTCGCGGCGGGGGGCTCCCGGCGAAACCATAGCTCTGGTTCCACCAGCTCGAGCTCCATCACCGCGGGCGAGCCGTCGGCGGTGCGGACCATGTCCACGCGGCCGTAGAGGGGCGCCGGGTCGCAGGCGGCGATGGCTCGCTCGGCGAGCGCCACCTCCTGGGCGGAGGGCTCGTGGGGGTGCACGCTGCCGCCGTGATCGTCCTGCACGCGAAAGTCCCCCGGCTTGGGGACCTTGCACAGCGCGTGGGTCACCCGACCGTCGATCACCGCCAGCGTGACCTCGCCGCGCTCGATCACGTCGCGCTGGAACGGCTGCAGCAGCATGGCTTGCTCGCGCAGGCGCTCGGCCCATTGCGGCTGGTGATCGACGGCCGTGTCCGCGCGTACCCGGTAGGTGTGTCGTGCGGCGCCCGAGATGGCGGGCTTGATCACCGCTTCGTCCAGCCCGTGCGTGCGCAGCTGCTCGGCCAGCGGGGTGGGATCGCCTCGCTCGACGAACACCGTGGGCACGATCGCCACGCCGCGGGCCCGAAGATCGGCGAGGTAGTGCTTGTCCACGTTCCAGCGCACCAGCGCCGGAGGGTTCAGCAGGCGGGTCCGGGTGCTCACGCGCTCGAGCCAGGCCGAGAACTCGGCGAAGCGATCGCAGTAGTCCCAGGTGGTCCGCAGCACGGCGGCGTCGAAGCGCTCCCACGGGGTCGAGGCGCGCGACCAGCTCACGCGCTCGGTCGCGATCCCGTGCGCCGCGAGGGCCTCGGTCACGAGGCGATCCTCCTCGAGGATGTTGTCCGTGTACCAGTGGCCCGGGGCCGGGTGCTCGTAGCGATCCTCGGTGATCAAGGCCACGGTGGCACGAACGGGGCTCGAGGGCGGCATGCCGCCGTCTCATAGCACGACGTCTCCGCTCGCGACGGGCCTGGTCGATCGCGGTATGATCGCGCGGCATGTCCAGCTCCGTTCGCGCCTCTCACATCCTGCTCATGTACAAGGGGTCCTCGCGGTCCTCGGCCACGCGCTCCAAGGAGGAGGCGCAGCAGCAGATCCAGGCGATCCACGGCCAGCTCCAGCAAGGGGGAGACTTCGCCGGCCTCGCGCGCCAGCACTCCGACTGCCCCTCGTCGGCCAAGGGAGGCGACCTCGGACAGTTCGGCCGCGGACAGATGGTCAAGCCGTTCGAAGACGCGGCCTTCGGGATGGAGGTCGGTCAGGTCAGCGAGGTGGTGGAGACGCAGTTCGGCTATCACATCATCCAGCGCACCGGCTGAGCGGGCTGAGAGCGGCTGAGCCGGTGGGCCAGCTCCGAGTTCAGCCCTGCTCGAAGCAGTAGAGCCGCAGTCCGGCTCCGCACGTGGGGGTGATGTTGTCGGTCCACGCGGTGGTCGTGGTGGCCGACGAGCCGCAGCGTCCGGTCAGCGGCGAGGCGCCTTGCGTCCAGTCGATGCAGTGGACGGGGGCCGCGGTGCCGTCGGCGAGGGTGCCGGTCCACACGTCGCCGAACACCATGGTCCCGGTCTCGTCCACGTCGATCGGAGCGTCGAGGCTGCCGTCGAGCAGGTCGGCGAGGTCGGTCGCGATGATGGTGCCGTCGACCAGGACGTAGGGCGCACCCGTGGGGTCGATGCGGGCCGCGGCATCCTCGGTGTCGGTCGAGAGCCACGCGGTGAAGGTCCCGCCGAGGCCAGCGGCGGTGGCGAGGTCGTTGCAGAGCGTGTCGGCGCCCGCCGTGCCTCCGTAGGCACCGTTGTGGGTCTGGCTGGTCACGAACACGCGCAGCGGATGGAGTCCGACGCCGGTGGTGGTGGAGTCGGAGGTGGTCGCGTCGGAGGTGCTGCTGGGGTTGGTGGTGCTGGTGCCGGGTTCGGTGGTGGTGGTGTCGGTGTCGGACGTGCCGACGTCGGAGGTGCTCGTGTCGGCGGCGGTGGAGCCGGGCCCGGTGGAGGTGGACCCGAAGGTCGTCGTGGACTCGGCCGTGGTGCTCGTCGATGACGACGTGCCCCCGGTGGGCGCGGTCGAGGACGAGGACGTGGACGAGGAGCCTGCGTCGGTCTCGGTCGACGCGGGGGCCAGGTGAGGCGGCGGTGGAGCGCACCCCGTGAAGGTCAGCCCGACGGCGATCGTACCGAGCACGCGGCGCATGACGAGCAGCATACCCCCGGCTCGCCCCGGCCTAGCCCTGGGGCTCGAGGCCAGCGCGTAGCTCCTCGAGGGTGAAGCGCTCGGCGAGCCCGAACAATCCGGGTCGACGCTCGTGGGGCGGCAGGCGCTCCCAGGCCCGGACCGCCGCGACCACGCCGAGCGCGGTCGATTGCTGGCCATCGTCGAAGCTCAGGCCCTGGCTGCGCTCGTGGGGCGTGCCGCGATCGGCCACCGCCACCAGCTGCACTCGGGTCTCCACCCGGCGCAGCAGCCAGGCCCGCAGGAGGATCATCTGCCAGGTCAGCAGCCACACGAGCGGTCGCCTGGCGAAGCGCAGCAGCCAGGCCATCCACGCCAGCGCGCCGAAGTCGAAGCGCAGCCACGCGGGCACCAGGGCGAAGTAGGTGGTGACCGTGGGCACGCCCGTGCAGCGCTCGATGAGCGTCGTGTCGGGGAGCGCGAAGTTGTTGGCGGGCGCCGGCTGGCCGTCGAACGTCAGGGTGGCGGCGGGGCCCATGGCCGAGCGCGAGGTCGTGCGCTTGCCGTGTTCGTAGCGCAGGGCCGGCACGAACAGGCTCTCGGCCATGAGCGCGCAGTTGGCCCGGCCCGCGCCCGACAGCGGCGACAGGCGGATGCCGAGCTCGAGGCGCTGGCAGCCGTGCTCGCCGGACTCGGCCACCGCACGGGCCAGCGCCGTGCTCAGCCCCGGAAACACCCCGACCCCGACGAAGACCTCGCCCTTGGAGTCCTGGGGGACCGGCATCGCGAGCAGTCGCTCGGTGCCGACGAGGTCGGCGCCCATCTCCATCCAGGTGCCTCCGTGCGCGAGCACGTGGGCGATGGCGGCATCGGGCGGAGCGCCCACGCTGTCGCTGCAGTTGACCACGAGCTCGAAGTCGGCGAGGGCGGCGAAGGTGGTGGGATCGGTGAGATCGAGCACCACTGCGCCCGGGCGGGGGCGTCGGCTGGCGCGCGTGACCTCGTGGCCGCGCTCGCGCAGGGCCTGGGCCACACGCGTGCCGTAGAAGCCGAAGCCACCGAGGATCAGGATCGTGGTCATGGAGGGGGCGTCAGCGCGAGCGCTTGGTGCGGTCGAGCTGGATCTCGAGGCGACGCGTGCGCTGAGGCGTGACCACGACGGTGCGGGACTCGTAGCCGGGCGCCTGCACGCGGATGCGTAGATCGGCCGCGGAGCGCGGGACTCGGATCGGCCGCTCGGTGGTGCGCACGTCGTCGACGTAGATCTCGGCGTCCTTGGGGACCGTGTCGACCAGCAGCAACACGGGCTGATCGGCGTCCTCGGGGCGCGCGGCGGGATCCTCGGGCGGCTGCGCCTCGAGGAACTCGGGGAGCGCGGGGACCTCGGGCACGGCCTGCCCGATCGGCTCGCGGTAGATCCAGGCGACCGTGCCCAGTGCGACCAGCACGGCGAGCGCGAGCAACGGCAGCGCGAGCGAGCGACGGCGCTTCGGGATCGCAGAGGGCTCGGGGGGTGGTGGACGCTCGACCTCGAGCTCGAACTCGGGATCGGGCGGGGGGCGGAACCGCGAGGGATCGCGGGCTGGCGGCGCGGGCTCTCGATCGTCGTCGGCGCTGGTTTCGTGATCGTCTGCGGGTGGAGGCAGGGGCGGCAGGTCCACGCGCTCGTCGAGGTCCACGAGGCTCTCGGTGGAGATCGACGCGGGCAAGGAGGGCGCACCGGCGGACGGGCGGGGGCTCGCCGAGGGATCGTGAGGCGCCGCCGGCTCGGGCGCCGCGGCTGCGAGCGCGTCGGCGAGCTGCTGCATCGACGGCGGGCGGCGCTCGGGTTTCTTCTCGAGGCAGCGCAGGATGAGTCGCTCGACGCTCGAGGGGATCGAGGGCTCGATGCTGCGCGGCTCGGGCGGGGGCTTGGTCAGGTGCTGGGCCAGCACCTGGGTGGTGGAGCCGGTGAACGGCAGCCGACCCGTGAGCACGCGGAACATCAGCACGCCGAAGGCGTAGACATCGGAGCGCGGGTCCTCGGAGCTCCCCTCGGCCTGCTCGGGCGCGAGGTAGGCCAGGGTGCCCACGATCTCGCCGGTCGCGGTGAGCTCGTCGGCCACCGTGCGTTCCTCGGCGGAGAGCTTGGCGATCCCGAAGTCGACCACCTTGACTCGCTCGCCGCCGCCCTCGGGATCGGGCACGAGCACGCAGTTGGAGGGCTTGACGTCGCGGTGCACCACCCCGGCCGCGTGCGCGGCCTGCAGCGCGTGGGCGATCTGGAGCAGGAGCGGCTGGGCGCGGGGCCACGGCAGGCGGCCCTCGTGTTCGAGCCGCTCACCGAGATCATGGCCGAGCAGCAGCTCCATCACGAAGAACGCGTGGTCGCCGACGATCGCCACGTCGTGGATCTCGACCACGCCCGGGTGCACGACCTTGCTGGCGGCTCGGGCTTCGCGAAGGAAGCGCTTGCGCGCGGCCGGGTTGGCGGCGCGGTCGGAGTGCAGCACCTTGATCGCGACCTGGCGGTCGATGAGCTCGTGCTGCGCGAGGTAGACCGAGCCCATGCCGCCCGCGCCCAGACGCCGGAGCAAGCGGTGACGACCGAGCACGGTGCCGCTGAGATCGGGCTCGTTCGGGGGCGGGGCGGAGGACACGAGGGGAGGTGGATCGTAGCACGGAGGGGGCCATGGCGGCCGCCCTACGCGTCGTCGTCGTCGTCGTCCTCGCCCATGCTCGCCAACGACGAGAACACGGGCATCGAGGCGTTCCTGGAGCCGCCCCCCATCAGCTCGCGCAGGCTGCTGCGCCTTCGCTCGAGCCGGGCCTCGATGCGGGCGAGGCGTTGCTCGAGGTTCTTCTTGCGGTTGCGGACATAGTACACCGCGACGTCGACGAACGCATCGATGCCGAAATCGGTGATGGCCTCCCAGAGGCCCGGTGGATTGATCCGCTCGTCGAGCTCTTCCTTGACCCTCTGGATCAGGTGGTCGTCGGTCGCCGCGCTGCCGGTTCGCTGCTGGACCGCCTCGACGATGGTCTTGAGGCCCTTGTGGCGGACCTCGTCGAAGCGAGCGATTCCTGCGAGGCGCTTCTTGATGCTGTCGCGTCGCTTCTCGAGGCGGGTGATGGCTTGCGTGGTCCTCTGTGCAGTGGTCATGGTGGCCTCGTGATCGAGGATGGTACAGGATGCGCGAGCGCCTCGGTGGCTCGCTCGACCAGCGACTTGGCGTCGGCCTCGAGCTCGGGATCTCCGGGTGACCTACGGCTGAGCGCTTCCATGGCCCAGCGACCCGAGGCAAGCGCATCGTCGGTGCGGCCGAGGGCGAGCTGGGCCCGACCCAGCCTCACATGGGAGCTGGCAACCAGCGGGTGCTCCTCGCCCAGCACCTCGGTGCGGATCGCCAGCGCACGCGCGTGGCGTTCGGCGGCCTCCTCGGGGGCACCCTGCTCGAGCGCGAGGTCGCCGAGCGAGGCGTGGGCCAGCGCGATCTTGGGGTGACGGTCGCCGAGGCTGCGCTCCCAGGTGTCGAGGCTGCGCTGGTAGTCGCGACGTGCCGCCTCGGGCTCACCGAGGGTCTGGTGGAGCCGGCCGAGGTTCAGCAGGGCGCTGCCCACGTGGGGGTGATCCTCGCCGAAGGCGTTGCGCGACAGCGACAGCGCGCGCTCGAGGTAGGGCGTGGCGGCTCGCGGATCGTCGCCTTGCTCGAGCAGGATCCCCAGGTTGTTGACCACGCTCACCAGCATCGGATGCTCGGATCCGAGGGACTTCTCGCGGATCTCCAGGCAGCGCAGCAGCAGGGGGCGGGCCTCGTCGTTGCGATCGAGCTCGATCAGCGCCGACGCGAGGTTGTTGAGCGACGTGGCCACGTCGAGGTGGTTCGGCCCGAGCTCGCGCTCCTGGATGGCGAGGGCCTCGCGGTGCAGCTGCACCGACTCCTCGGATCGTCCCTCGTCGTCGACCATGTTGCCGAGCGCATCCATGGCCGATGCGATCTCGAGCTCGCTAGTCTGCTCCGGATCGGCCTTCCAGGCGCGCTGGAGCAGCTCGAGGGCTCGCCGCTGCTCACGGACCGCGTCGCCGTAGCGACCCCGAGCATGCAGCACCACCGCCAGGGTCCCGAGCGCATCGGCCTCCACCGTGCTCTCGGGAGCGATGCGCCGGGCCTCGGCCACGCCGGTCTGGGCCCAGCGCATGGCGTCCTCGGGTCGAGTCATGTGTCGCGCCAGGACGAACGCGAGCTGGCTGGCTGCCTGCTGGGCCAGGATCGGGTAGTCGTGCTCCACCGCGAGCGTGTGGGCTCGCGACAGATCCTCGTACGCGGCCGAGTAGTCGCCGCGACGATCGTGCAGCAAGCCGCGGCGAAACAGCGCTGCGCCCTCGATCGGGCCATGGCCGGTGGCACGCGCCCGCTCGAGCAAGGGCGCGAGCATGGTGAGTGCCTCGTCGTAGGCCTTGGCCCGCTGTCGCGCCTTGACCTCGGTGAGTCCGATCCGCAGCTGCTGGACCTCGGCCACCAGGGTGGGATCGGAGGGCATGGGGAGCTCGTCGCGCTGCGGAGCGAAGGGCTCGAGGCACTCGGCCGGGCGGGGGAGCCCGTCGACCAGCCGCAGGGCGTCGTTGGCGAGCACGCCGCTCGGGTCGGAGAGCAGCTCGATCGCGTGTTCGAGCTCCACGCGTGCGCGCTCGAGGCAGCCCATGCGGCGGTCGAGATCGTCGGCGCTGGCCTCGAGGCGCACGTGGGTTGCCTCGCAGGCCTCGGTGTAGGATGCGCTCCAGCGGTCGGCGTGGGCCTGCAGGCGCGGCTCGAGCCGAGGCCAGGTCTCCTCCAAATGGGCTGCCCCGGCGCTCTGCAGCGCCTCGCGGATCTCGGTGGCGCGAGCGGAATCCCAGATCCCCGCGAGCCGCTCCTCGGCGCCGCTGCAATCGAAGCCGGTCGAAGACGAGGGCTTCATGGCCAACCCGAGCAGTCCGAGCGCGACCACGGACGAGAGCAGCGGCAGGGCGAGGCGCCGACGCTCCCGCAGGCGCTCGAGCTGGCGCAGCAGGATCTCCATCGATGGCCAGCGATCGTCGGGGTGCGGGGCCAGGCCTCGCTGGACGATGGCCACCAGCGCAGGCGGGACCTTCACCGCGGATGGCCAGGGGGGCGGACCCGCGAGCTTGCCGCGCATGCTCGCCAGGAGCTCCGAGGAGAACGGGCGCCGACGGCACAGCGCTTCCCACAGCGACACGCAGAACGCGAATTGATCGCTGCGAGGGTCTGCCTCGTCGCCGCGATGCTGCTCGGGCGCCATGTAGGCGATCGTGCCCATGACCACGCCCTCTGCGGTGTGATCATCGGCGGTCGACTCGGGGAGCGATGCTGGAAACTGGGCCAAGTGCTGGGCTGGGTGCGGGTCGTCGGCCTGGCCATCGGCTCCGTCGGTCGGGTGCATCGAGGTGGCGCTACGGGTCGCGCGAACCAGCCCGAAGTCCATCACGCGGACCCGGCCGTCGTGGCCCACGAGCACGTTGCTGGGCTTGAAGTCGCGGTGGACGAGGCCGGCGGCGTGGGCGGCCGCGAGCCCTCGGCCGGCGGCGAGCATGTGCTCGACGAACTCTTGCCACGGGCGCGGCGTCTCGAACCACTGCCGCAGGGTCTGCCCGCTCACGTGCTCCATGGCCAGCGCAAAGCCCCCGTGCTCGTGCTCCACGCCGAACACCGCCACCACGTTGGGATGCGAGAGCTGGGCGAGCGCCCGGGCCTCGCGGAGCAGGCGACCTTCCCCGTGGCGCGCCACGTATTCGGGTCGCAGGCACTTGAGCGCGACCTCGCGACCGAGCCGAGGGTCGTGGGCGCGAAACACCACGCCCATGCCGCCCGCGCCGATCCGCTCCTGGATCACGTAGCGCCCGATGCGAGTGCCGACCGTGATCTCGGGGAGCCCCGCGCTCCGGTGAGATGCCGAAGGGCTGGTGGCGCTGACGGAATCGACCACGGTCACGCGCGTCGCGTCATCGTGCGTCGTCATCCGGCCCATCATCGCATGATCGGAGGGGGTGGATGCGGCGAGCAGGCGTGCATCGGTCTATGGTTGGTCGTGCCCACCGCGCCCATCTACAAGATCTCGCACCGCGGGTTCCCAAGTTCGCGACATTGGGGGCTTTTTCCTGGCCAGGGGGGTGGGAGGGGCGCGGAGGGGTTGTTTTGGGTGCTCGGGGGTGCTCGGGAGGATGTGGGAGGTGGTGGAGAAGCGAGGGCGTCGAGAAACGGGGCTTGAGGGGCCAGGTCTGGGCGTTCTCTGTGGGGGCGTCACGAAGTGTTCCTGCGGCAATGGGGCTCGTCACGTCTCTCTCGATGGGTGTCAAGACTCAGGTTGAGGGCTCGGTAGAGAAACCTCGCGATCCCAGCGAAGGCGCCAGACCTCGTCTGCTCGCGGACAGAAATGCCCACGAGGTGGCATGTCTGCACGAGGGCACAGGCGCTATGCACACGGAAGCGCTGGATGATGTGGCCGAGCTTCCCATCTATTGGGAGATTTCTGAGCGCCGCGTTTGCTGCTTCGGCTGGGGGAGGGTCGCCGCGCGGGCAATCGAGGTGCTTCGAACGGAGGAACTGCGCCATGCTCACCTATCTGCGGACCTATCCTTGCTTCGCTGCGTCGCCCGCATGCGCCTTCCTGACGTCGTCGCCCTTCATCCTGCCCAGCAGGAACTCGTCGAGAAGGTGGCGAAGCTTGAATGCCAAAGGAAGCCCCGAAAGGAGGTTGCGAATCAATCCGTCCGGGATTATGCACCACGTTGGGTGCCCGCTTGAGTGCGGGTTTCCCATGGAGCCATGAAACCACCGGATCCCGAGCGTCGGCCTGTCATACCAGTCCAAGGCTACGATGGCCCACCTTTCGTCTCGGTGCTTGTAGACGACCACATAGGGGCCGCCGAGCCACTCTCTAGGCCTAAAACAAGCGCTTGCGGTAGGCAGTCCGCCCGCTCACGACGCCGGGCTGCTGAGCGCGTGAGTCCCCTTCCGAAG
>NZ_JAOVZF010000021.1 GCF_026337845.1 Paraliomyxa miuraensis
CCGACTGGCCGTACCTCATCAACACCTTCGCCACCAACTACAGCAAGCCGCACA
This sequence comes from Paraliomyxa miuraensis, assembly GCF_026337845.1. Classification (GTDB taxonomy): domain Bacteria; phylum Myxococcota_A; class Polyangia; order Nannocystales; family Nannocystaceae; genus Paraliomyxa; species Paraliomyxa miuraensis. The sequence goes on from NZ_JAOVZF010000021.1 coordinate 55, forward strand.
ACCGCGTCACGACGATCACCAACGGGCTCGGGGCGACCGTGGAGATCGACTACGAGACCATCTCCACGGCGGGTGCTCATGGGATCGCGGGCCCGCACACCTACCCGCGGACGGGCGCCAAGGGGGCGATGGCCGTGGTCACCCGGCATGCGACGCAGGCCAACCCGCAGG
>NZ_JAOVZF010000045.1 GCF_026337845.1 Paraliomyxa miuraensis
CCAGGCAGCCCTCCAGCACGCGCTGGGCCTCCTCCAGCCGCCCCAACGACAGCAGCGGGCCGTACGTGTTGAAACGCGTGCACGCCAGCTCGTGCTGACTCTCCCCCCGTTCCCTCTTGGTCCGCTCCGTCTCCTCGAGCAGGTCGAGGCAGCCCTGCCACCGTTCGAGGGCCCGGTTGGCGTCTTCAGCGATGTCCAGGCCGCCCACCAACGCTCGACCCAAGAAGTCCCGGTCGGGCGCCTCGGGGACGGGCTTGCCCTCGGCATGGGCCTTCCACCAGCCGCGCACCTGCTCCAGTCGGGCCTCGATGTCCCCCAGCACCTGCGCGGCGTGGCC
>NZ_JAOVZF010000067.1 GCF_026337845.1 Paraliomyxa miuraensis
GACGTGGGCTCGTCCGGCGCTGGCCTATCACATTCCGTCGGAGGTCTCGACGCAGGCTCCCGATGCGTTCTTCGTGATGGGCACCGGCTACCCGACCTCGGGGGGAAGCTCGGAGCAGGGGCGCACGCTGCTGCGGGTGGATGCGCTCAGCGGGCAGATCCTCGAGCACGCCGAGCTGCCCGCGGTCGACCCCGACGACGTCTACGAGCCGGCGTATGGCACCGTGGTCGACACCGCGGTGGCCACCCACTGCCTGTCGCGGCTGTGGGCCGAGGCGCAGGAGGTCTACGTGGCCGACCCCGCCGGTCGTCTGTTCCGCTGGGACCTCGGCCGCGAGACGGCGCACGAGGCCGACAGCGGCGGGCCGTGGGGCACTGCGGCCACGATGGCCCTCTCGGCGCCGATCCCCGCGTGCGAGGGTGCGGGCGACACGTGCACGGTCGGCGCGAGCAATCGAGCGGAGACGTTCACCTTTGCGCCCGCGGTGTCGTCC
>NZ_JAOVZF010000153.1 GCF_026337845.1 Paraliomyxa miuraensis
CACAGGTCGCCGCAGTCGGGGGTGAATTTTGCGGTGATGCCACCGCCCGTGAAGAGGTCGACGATGTGGCCGAACTCGTGGGCGGAGGTGATCGGGCTGGTCCCTTCGCCGGGGAGGATCATGCTGCCGGTCGTCTCCTGGTTGGAAGCGCCCATGGGGACATGGGCGAGCTCGGGGAAGGTCAAGACTGGCTCATCTCCGACCAAGTAGTCGGACGGCTCCGCGCAGGCCACCCCCAAGAACGAACAGTCGGCCGAGCTCGTGTTCGAGAACACGAGCACCCGCGGTGAGTACGTCCCCGGCGGCGTGTCGCTCGGGTACATCCCGTTCGAGTACACCAGATTCGCCGAGTGCCAGCGTTTGGACCCCGTCACCGGATCGGTCATGAAGCCGTCGATGAAGTCGTACCAGCTCTGCACCAGGTGATACGCCGACTGAGCGGCGAGCTCCGGCTCGGTGTTCTCCGCGAAGGTACCGGTGGCCTCGAGCACACGCGCGGCGTGGGCGACCAGACTCTGGCCCTTCATCGACTCCCCGCCGAGCGCCAGCAGTACCACCCGCTCCGTTGCGAGCTGGATCTCCAGCGTCGCGTCCTCCACCGATCCCAACAGCGCCGTCCCGGTCGTCAGCACGTCCAGGTCGGTGTACTCCGGCGACACGAAATCGCCGCCGCCGTCCACCGTGCGCACCGTGATCCCCTGCGTGTCCGGGAGCCCGGACACGGCCAGCTCCCGCAGGCTCAGGAGCGGCTGCACCGCCCCCGGGAACGTCGGATCCGCGTCCACGATCACCCGCGCCAGCATCGACCCCTGGGGCCGTCGCACGAAGCCCGCCCAGCCGATCGCCTGCGTCATGGGCATCGCCACGGGCGTGGCGTGCACGACCTCCAGCCCTTGTGCGGATGCCTCGTTCAGCTGCGCGCCCGCGTGGACCTTCATCGAGTGAATCGCCTTGGCGGCATGGACCCGGGCCTCCGCGTGCTCGTACGGCGTGCGCCCATCGATGATCGCGCCCGTGATCGACACGGCTCCCTCCGGCCCGTAGACCAGCGTCACGATCCCATCCGGCGCCAGCACCGGGATCCCGCGGTACGTCTGCGAGAAGCGAACGATCGTCAGCGCTCCGGCCGACGAGCGAAAGTCGCTCATGCGGTGGAGCTCGAGATCATCCGCCGTCAGTCCCGCAGAGAGACCGAGATCCGCGGGGTGCTCGACGATCCACGCCTCGAAATTCGCCTGGATCGCCTCGTCGGGATCATCGGCCGATGCGGGATACAAGACGGCGTTGCGCGCGGCGAGGCCGTACGTGCTGCCGTCGGAGTGGCAGGTACGATCGATCCCGCAGTCGAGCGGATCGAGACCAGGCGGCGCGAACGAACACGGTAGATCGCACGCAGCTCCGGTGAACGGCCCCTCGCAGGCGGGCAGCGGTGTTCCATCGCAGTCTTCGTTCGCCCGCTCGACCCGAGGAGTCACCGAATCCAGCCGTTCGATGACCGTGCTCGAGCGTCCCTCTCGACGTTCATCCGCCAGCTCCTCGTCCACGCAACCGGCCAGCACGCACGCGACCATCACCGCAGATCGACCATTACCCACGTCACCCGGGCTGACACCCCGGGGAACCCGTGCAACACGGAGGCGTCGATTTCGATCACTTCACACAATTCACGCCGGCCGCAGCGCCTGTCCGTGCTCGCTGGCCGCAATGAGTCGAGCCCGATCGAAGCGGCTCCGATGGGCTGTTATCATCGACGGTGATGCGAGCACTGGCGTGTGTGGGACTGCTGATGGTGTTCGTCGCGAGCGGCTGCGTCGCCAAGACGGCCGCCCCACCCGAGGCGAGCGCGAGCCCGGTCGCGGGGGCGGGCGAGCCTGCTGAAGATGCGGTCGCCGAGGCCCAAAGCGAGCTCATCCCGCGCGCGGTGATCTTCGGCAATCCCGAGCGCACTGCCGTGCAGGTGAGCCCGGACGGCAAGTGGATCTCGTGGCTGGCGCCTCGCGACGGCGTGCTCAACGTGTGGGTGGCACCGGCCGGCGATCTCGCCAAGGGCAGGCCCGTCACCGCCGCGAAGACGCGGCCGATCACCCTCATGGAGTGGACGTTCGATGGCAAGCACCTCGTCTACGAGCAGGACGAGGACGGCGACGAGAACTTCCACTGGTACCGCGTCGCGGTGGAGACCGGCGAGGTCGTCGATCTGACTCCGATCGACGGGGTGCGTGCCCAGGGTCCGTGGCTCTCGTCCCGCAAGCCGGACACGATGCTGGTTGGGCTCAACGATCGCGATCCCGGGGTGTTCGACCTCCATGCGATCGACCTCGCGACCGGGCAGCGGCGGCTGGTGGCGCGCAACGATCGGAAGTTCACGGGCTGGATCGTCGACCACGACCTCGAGGTGCGCTTGGCCCAGACGATGACGGAGACCGGCGCGCTCGTGTGGATGGTGAAGCGCGGCAACGGCTGGCGACACTACGACGAGATCCCTGCGGAGGACACGGGCAGCACCGGCATGCTCGGCTTCGACGCGACCGGGCGCTCCTACTACATGTTCGACAGCCGAGGGCGCGACACCGCCGCACTGGTGCTCGTGGACGCGAAGACCAAGACCAAGCGCCTCGTTCACGCCGACGAGCGAGCCGACCTCGAGCCCTGGCTCCATCCCTGGTTCGGGCTCGGCCCCAGGGTGCTCGTGCACCCGACGGAGGCGACGGTGCAGGCGATCGTGGTCGATCGCGAGGAGCCGCGCTGGGTCGTGCTCGATCCGCGCGTCGCGGAGGACTTCGACGCGCTCGCAGGGCTCGACTCCGGCTTCCCCTACGTCACTTCGCGCACGCTCGACGACCAGACCTGGATCGTCGGATTCGAGAGCGACGTGCGCTCGGACCGGTTCTACCGCTGGGATCGGCGGACGCAGGAGGGCGAGTTCCTGTTCGCGGAGCGGCCCGCGCTCGATCGGCACGCGCTCGTGCCGATGCATGCCGTCACGATCGACGCCCGCGACGGGCTGCCGCTGGTGAGCTACCTGAGCCTGCCCGAGCATGCGGATCCCGACGGCGACGGGAAGCCCGAGCGGCGTACGCCGATGGTGCTGCTCGTGCACGGCGGCCCGTGGGTTCGCGACCGCTGGCGCTTCTACGACCTCCACCAGCTGCTCGCCAATCGCGGCTACGCCGTGCTCTCGGTCAACTACCGCGGGTCCACCGGCTTCGGCAAGGCGTTCACGAACGCGGGCAACGGGCAATGGGGCAAGGAGATGCACGATGATCTGCTCGACGCCGTGGCGTGGGCGGTCGAGCACGGCATCGCCGAGAAGGATCGGGTGTGCATCGGGGGCATGAGCTACGGCGGATACGCGACGCTGGTGGGGCTCACGCTCACGCCCGATGCATTTGCGTGTGGGGTCGACATCGTGGGTCCCTCGAGCCTGGTGACGCTGTTCGAGCAGCTCCCGCCGTACTGGCGACCGGGGATGAGCATGTTCTACGAGCGGGTCGGTGACCCGCGCACGCCCGAGGGCAAGCAGGCGCTCCTCGAGGTCTCACCGCTCACCCACGCGGCGAGGATCACCAAGCCGCTGCTCATTGGTCAGGGGGCCAACGATCCGCGCGTGAGGAAGTCCGAGTCGGATCAGATCGTCGCCGCGATGAAGGCCAATGGGATCCCCGTCGGCTACGTCGTGTTCCCCGACGAGGGGCACGGGTTCGAGCGCCCCGAGAACAATCAGGCGTTCTTCGCGATCGCCGAGGCGTTCCTCTCGGTGCACCTCGGCGGTGGGTATCAGCCGATCGACGAGGCGGAGCTCGCGGCGTCGTCGATGGTGATCGAGGCCGGGAGACGGTGGCTGCCCGGGCTGCCGGCCGAGGGTGGGGGACGCGAGTGAATTTGGCCTGGCCTTGGCCCGGCCTGGCCGGCACGAGCGCCTACTCTTCCGGTAGTGCGGGCATCGAAGCGTCGGGAGCGGGGGCGCCGTGCGGCAGGGCGTAGTCGTTCGAGTCCGGCAGCGCGCTGGCCTTGCCGGTGGTGGTACCGCGGCGGGAGTGAGGTGATCGAGCACGGGGTCATGCAGCCTGTCAGGCGAACCCGAGGAGACGTCGGAACTCAGCTCGACGAGGTCCGTGTCGGCGCACTGGCAACCGACGGGTGAGACGAGCGCCAGGAGGAGCGGGGTGAGTGAACGAGGGGTCATGCAGCTCTCCATCACTGGCATGCCTCCTCCGGCTCTTCGCCGTCGCAGTAGTCGACCTGCATGATCCCGGGTGTGGTGCAGCGGTCGACCCAGCACGACTCGCCGGGAAGGAAGGTGAAGAACGTGCTGAGCTCTCCATCGACCTCGAACCTCAGCTCTCGACATGGCTCGATGAGCTGCACGCGAAGGTGCTCGACGCCCATGTTGGCAAAGAAGTGCAGCGAGCTCTGGCCGACGCCAGGTTGCAACTCGAGCCATCCATCCTCCCCAGGGGTCCACTCGTAAGTGGAGCTGATGCCTGCGGCGAGCGAGCAACTATCATAGAAGCTCGTTGCCATCCCGTTGGGCAGGATCTCGAAGTTGAAGAGAACGGGGGTGCCGAGCGGATCACCTCGTTCGCCGAAGACAAGGTAGGGATTCTCCGCGTGATAGCGACCGATCCAGCGCGAGGCGTCGAAGGGGTCGCCGCTGCTCCCGCCACTCCCGCTGCCCGAGGCGGATGACTCGCCGGTCGAGCTCGAGGAGGCGTCCGAGCCCAGCTCGACGGGGACTGAATCGGCGCACTGGCAGCTGGCGGGCCAGATGAGCGACAGGATGAGCGTGGTGATCGAGCGAGGAGTCATGTAGCTCTCCTTCGGCGCCTCGCGCCGAGTAGGAACAACGTGACGAGGGGTAGCCAGCCGCCGCGCGAGGCTCGGGCTCGGCAGTCGCAGCCGTTGGGATCCGTCTCCACGCCAGCGGTTTCGGTCTCGGCCGCGCCCTTCCTCGGCTGGCTCCTCGGCCACACAACCGGCCAGCACGCACGCGACCATCACCGCAGATCGACCATTACCCACGCTTTCCGGGCTGACACCCCGGGGAACCCGTGCAACACCGAGCCGTCGATTCGATCACTTCACACATTTCACGCCGGCCGTAGCGCCTGCCCGTGCTCGCTGGCCGCAACTGGCCAAGCCCGATCGATCGAGTGGGTTTCGCCATCATTCCCACCTGAGGCGCTCGCGAGCTGTTGTCGTCGACGGTGATGCGAGCGCTGGCGTGTGTGGGACTCCTGGCGGTGTTCGTCGCTGGCGGCTGCGTCGCCAAGACCGCCGAGGTGCCCGAGGCGAGCGCGAGCCCGGCCGCGGGTGCGGGCGAGCCTGCGGCAGATGTTGTCGCCGAGCCCGGGAGCGACCTCAGTCCGCGCGCGGTGATCTTCGGCAATCCCGAGCACACTGCCGTGCAGGTGAGCCCGGCGGCCGGGGATGAGCATGTTCTACGAGCGGGTCGGTGACCCGCGCACGCCCGAGGGCAAGCAGGCGCTCCTCGAGGTCTCACCGCTCACCCACGCGGCGAGGATCACCAAGCCGCTGCTCATTGGTCAGGGGGCCAATGAGCAGCGCGTGAGGAAGTCCGAGTCGGATCAGATCGTCGCTGCGATGAAGGCCAAGGGGATCCCCGTCGGCTATGTCGTGTTCCCCGACGAGGGGCACGGGTTCGAACGCCCCGAGAACAATCAGGCGTTCTTCGCGATCGCCGAGACGTTCCTCTCGGTGCACCTCGGCGGTGGGTACGAGCCGATCGACGAAGCGGAGCTCGCGGCGTCGTCGATGGTGATCGAGGCCGGGAGACGGTGGCTGCCCGGGCTGCCGGCCGAGGGTGGGGGACGCAACTAGGCTGCGTCCGGCTTGCACGAGCGCATACTCTTCCGGCAGCGCGAGCATCGGGGCGTCGGGAGCGGGGGCGCCCTGCGGCAGGGCGTGTCTGGCGTACTATCTGTTTGGGGGATGGTGTCGCCCGACTGACTTTTCGCTCGAGGGGGGATATACTCAATGGGTTCGTGATGTCGAGTCTCCTGCGCGTCCCCGCCCCGCTGGGGTTGTTGATCTGCGGTGCGATTGCTGTGTTTGCGACCGGCAACGCCGGTGCGACAACGTGCATCACGTATCAACCGGAGATCTTCGAGCTGACGTTTCGGGAGATCACACGGGACGGCACGGCCACAGAGGATCCAGTTGGTCTCGGTGAGATTCGGGAGATGGACAGCACGGTGTCCCAGGACGGCGAGGGCGTTCTCCTGAAGGTTGAAGGAGACGACAAGAGCCTTGCGAAGTTCTATGCGCTCGATTCGACGATCACCCCCACGGACGCGGTACAGGCTCACATCGACGAGATCGACGGCAAGTCCACCCGAGGTGGTGCGCTGTGTCCCGGTGTTCCCCTCGAGGTGGTAAGGCCCGGTATCTACGTCTTCTCCCGTGACTGGGGGGGCGGTGACGGCTCGGCCATCATCGAAGATCCAGTGGTCACCGTCCCCGCGGATCGCCAGCAGGTGCTCCTGGACTTCGACTACAGTGGCTCCGCGTGGACGGCGGTCTACGACGTCGACGCGACGCACTTCGACGGCGAAGAACCGGGCTGCGGGTGTTCCACTGCACCGTCCGACCGGGGGTGGACGATGGTGCTCGTGTTCTTGGGCCTGCTCGGTCTGCGTAGATGTCCGTGATCTGCCCTCCCAGTCACCCGCGACCACGAATTACGACCCAAACGGGGTTGAGTCGTGGCGGATCCAGACGGACCCCTTTTTTCGGGGAAATTCCACTCAGAATCTGCAGGAGGCTCGCAACCCCACGTAGAATGGGATATAGGAGACGAGCCAGCCGCGCGCGGCGAAGAGCGACGTGCGTGTCGTCGAGCGGAAGCCTCCGTGGAGCTCGATGTCGAAGCGGTTCACCGAAGCGACGACGGCCGCCCCGAGTCGGTAGGCCATGCCGAGGCTCGAGTACCACCCGTCCTGCGCCTCGGGGTTGAAGCGTCGCGTCGCCGCGGACTGGGCCAGGTGGGTCGCGACGTTGGGGTCCCAGTCGACGTCGAGTCGCACGCCGGGGATCCTCCAGTACACGCCGAGCCTCGTGCCCCCGCCCACCTGTACGGCGTGGGCGACGTAGGCCGCCCGTCGCTGTCGCACGAGCCCCACCGAGGAACGCAGCGTCCAGCGCAGGAGGCCGCGCCGCAGTACATCCACCTCGCCGCCGAGGTCCGTGCGGAAGTCGGCGAGGTCGAAGCCTGGGAGCGGGATCCGATGATCGACGAAGACGTCGAGGTCGTGGCCGGGCCGCACGTCGACGATCCGCAGGTCGTAGCCCACACCCACGACGGGCGCGGCATCGAGGCCACCGAGCGCCGAGACCCGATGAACGATGCGCTCGTGCTCCAGCCCTGCAGGCGCAGCCGCGGCTCCGCCGGCCGACGACAGCGTCACCACCAGCGCCAGTCCGGGCCCCGCCCTGCGCCACCCGATCACGAGCCCTCCAGATACTCGACGATGCGCGGCTGGACCTCCGCGTAGGCGAATGCAACGTCGTGTCCGTAGCCGGGGACGACCACGAGCTCGTGCTCGGCGAAGTACCCGAGCTGCTCGCGCTCGAACGCCTCGGTAAACAGCTCGTCGTCAGCGCCAGCGAAGCCGAGCACGGGACGCGGCAGGCGACGCAGGCCCCCCGTGAAGTTGAAGACGGGCGGATCGTTCGGCGGGATCAGCCTCAGCTCGGCGTAGAGCGCCGACTGGCAGACCGCGCCGAAGCGCCGATACTCCGGGATCCGGGCCGGGTCGATGTGAAACCCGGGATGGAGCGCGTCCAGCATCGATGCCGCCAGCAAATAGTCCATGCGAGCATGGTCGTCCTGCGCGAAGATCTGGTGACTCCACAGCACGTCGGCGGTGCCCTCCCACAGGCCGCTCCCGATGAAGTCGGCCTTGGCGTACAGCGCCCCGCTGAGCGGGGCGGGGGAGATCAGCACCAGACCGTCGACATCCTCGGGGTAGCGATCGACATAGGCCGCCGCGTAGGTCCCACCAAACGAGAACGCGACCAAGTCGACCTTCGCCTCCGGAGAGTAGTGCTCGACGAGCGCGTGCAGATCCTCGAGGTAGAGGTCCCAGGTGACGTCGCTCGGATCGTGTCGCCGCGACAAACCTGCGCCGCGCTGGTCCCAGAACACCAGGAAGTGATCCTCGGCGAGGCCATGGCCGTCGTAGACCTCGTGGTACGGCAGCAACCCGAAGAGCGAGCTGCCGGGGCCACCGTGCAGGAACACGATCACTGGATCGTCCGGGTCTCCGAACGTACGCACGTGGAAGCGGCTCCCGTTCAGGTCGATGAACGGCAGGGTGTCGTCCTCGTCGACGGTGCCCGGCACGAGGGTGTCCGGCGCGGATGGATCGAGCAGCTCGCAGCCCGCGACGAGCCCGGCGAGCATCGACACGAGCACCGGACCCGCGGGGCATCCAGGGACGAGCAGAGCGATCCCGGTGCGGACGCTCGCGAGCCCGGCTCCGGGGGCAACGTCGGTCATCGCCCGTCGAACACCGCCGCTCTAGCGATCTGTCACCGCAACCGAGGGGAGGTGGCACCCGCGTGTCGCGCAGCTCGTGGCGCTTGGTCTCGAGTGTAGGGTGACTGCGCGCCGATCGAGGCGAGCCCGGCTGGTTTGCGCCCGTGAGGTCGTCGACGAGGCGTGAGCCTCCGGGCAACGGGACGTCACCGGCAATCGTCGCCGGCAATCGTCACCGCCATTCGCGAGATCTCGGTCGCATCGGCAAAGCGCGTGAATCGGAGGGAGTACCGGCCGGCGCGCAGATGGAGATCATGGTCGAGCTCATGGTATGGGGCCCCGACGAAGTGCGACTGGCACCCCAGCGCACATTGCTTGAACTCCACCGAGCCGCGATAGCCCTCGCTCGGAGCGGCCGTGATCCGGTAGCGGCCATCGGCAGGGATGTCGATCGCGACGTAGCCGAACACCTTGCCGTCGCGCGGACCGAGCGCCGTCGCGGCGTCGCAACCGAGCGAGACCTCGACGGGAATCGCCACGTCGCCGTCGCATCGTGGGCGCAGTGCCTCGGGAGCGTCGCACGGGAACAGCGGGTACCGATAGAGGCGCGCCCGATCGCAGAACCGCTCGGTGCTCTCGTAGTCGGTGACCAGCTCGTCGAATCGCATCGCCGTCGCGGCCTCGAGCGCAGCGATCGCCTCGTCGGCGGTCGCGTCGATCGGTGCGGCTTCACGAAGCGCGGAGGTGACGTCGGGCCCGTGGTAGCGGTGGAGATACGAGAAGAAGTGCCCCGCGCGTGGGTACCACGGATCCGGGAGCGGCCCGTCGGCGCTCGCCTCGATCCCGTCGCGCAGGGTTCCCAAAGCGACGAGGCGATCGGGGTTCACCTCATCGTCGCCGCCGAAGGCCTGTGCAGCACCCTCTTCGAAGAAGCGGAACCGGGTCTCGCCTCGTACGGCGTGGATGAGCTCGTGCTCATGCGGAGCGCGGCGCGTGTAGATCGTGCCCTCGACCTCGCAGGCATAGGCATCGAAATCGCACGGATTCGACCCCCCTTCCGGGTAGAGCACGTAGGTCGTGCGGCCGATCGGGAGATCCATCGCAGCACCGGCGAGAGCCAGGTATCGATCCATGTAGGGGAGCGTGCCGGCGCACAGCTCGACGTCGTGTGCGACCGGTGCGAAGTCGAGATGGTCTCCGCTCCACACGATCGGCGGGAGCTCCTCGCCGGGGGAACACGCCCCGGCGCACACGACACACAAAAGGAGGGCACGCGTCATGATCACCCCTCCCCATGCCACCGCGCGGGAGCAATGGCAATTGTCCAAGGTTCGCCGTCGACCGTTTCCTTGATCTCGAACCCCGAAGAGGCCCACCCATCTGCATCGTGCGTCACGACGATCGGCGTCGCGTTCGTCACCCAGCGGTGGCGGCTCTCCCCTAGGGCCGAAACACCAGCGCCGAATCGGGCGGCGCCCGGTGCGATCGTCAACGTCGCCCCCTCCGCGACGGCGGGCGCCCGCTCCCGAAGCTGCAAGTGGAGACCGTCGACGGGGATCGTCATACCATGCGCGACGATCGTCGTGCCGCCCGAGTGCAGCGCGAGGTTCTCGAGCGCGCCGCTCGTGATCGCGAGGGTGCTCGTCGTGTCGAGCGCGGAGAATCCATCCGCGGCGGGCCCGACCAGCGACGCGCCACCGGACGCAAGGCCCAACACCACGGCCTCGGGAGGCGGGTCGACCTCGACGAATCGCGTCGCGTCGTTCTCGTCCGCCGACGAGCAGGTCATCGGCGCAGGCTCGTCGGCGCCGATCGGATAGATCTTCGATATCCATGCGGAGTGCACCGAGATCTCGACGTTCTGCACCGCCCCTGGGGGATCGAAGGTCCACATGCCGGTTTCGAGCATGTCGCCAAAGTCGAAGCTCCCGTTGTCATCTGCGTCGCATTCCTGCAGCGTCGAGGCGATATCGGTGTCGTCGCGGAAGGCCGCGATGCAGGCGCCCTGGTTCTCTGCGACGTATTCGGCGACCTTCAGGACCGCGTTACGCTTGGCGGTGTTGAGCACGCCGGGGAACGTGTCGTGGGCGAACATCTCGATCTCGTCGACCATCGAACTGCAGCCCTGCTCGATGACGTCGATCCAGCACGCGCGCTCGTGCGGCTGGGCGCAGTTGGGCGAGCTGGGATCCCACAACGGACAGCACGCCATCACGAGCGGGTCGCTGTAGCTGTCGCCGTCCGCGATGGGGCCAAAATCGAAATCGAGGAACGCCGTCTCCGGGGAGCCCTCGAACGCATGCTCGACCACGACGTCGACCGACACGAGACCGCCGCATTGGTAACGGTACCCATGTCTATCGGCCTGCGGGTCGAAGAGGCAGTAGTCGTCGACGGGTGTCGGCCCTGCTCCCGTTTCGTCGACCCCCTCGTCGGGCTGGTTGCCCGTGCCCTCGCCCCCGCCGTCGGTCGCACTGCCGGACAGTGATTCGAACTCCTGATCGCTGGGCGTCGGATCGCCACACGAGACAATGCCGAGGAGCGGAAACAGAGACCAGGCAGCAGGCAATCGATCGTTGAGCATGCCGGCGAGGATTCGCCGGTGGCGACACGTCGCAACCACGGCTTCGCGGATTCATGGATCACCCGGCGCCTCGAGGCGCTCGACCAGCCGGCGCGGCTACCCGACGATTGTGGTCGCGATGGAACCCTACCCCTCCGGGTTGAGCGCCATCAGGCGCATGCCGCCGGGATACCCGTAGGACGTGATGGTGGTGTAGCCGACGCTCACGATCCCGAAGGGTCCGTCGCTCTCGGCCACGTGGCTGCCCTCGCCGATCTCCCAGTCGGCGACCTCGTACCCCGCGCCCACGGCCGAGAAGCCCTCGACCATCGTGCCATCGACTCGCACCGCGGGGCCACCGATCGGGCGCGTCACCTGCACGTAGTGCACGTCATAGTCGGTGCCGGTGGCGAACGCATAGCGGTCGAGGAACTGCTCGGCCGGCACGAGCTGGATCATCGCGGGATCGCCGGTACCCGCCCCCTGGTTCTGCGACTCGAGGTACTGCACCGGCAGCACGGGTCCATCGGCCTCGATGACGAAGCTCTCGGTGGTGATCAGCTCGACCCACTGCCCCCGGTCGACCACCACGGGACCGCCGGTCTGGTCGGGGGTGGTGGTGATCTGCACGCCGTCCTCGCCGGCGAAGATCCGCCAGTGGTAGTCCTCCGAGCCGCGGGTCGGCGCATGCGCGGCCACGTAGGTCTGCCCCCAGTAGGTGATGGGGAGCATCTGCTCCTCGATGTGATCGCAGGTGTTGGCGCCCACCGGAACGCTGGGGCAGGCCGACGCTCCCATGACCCACACCGGGTGGTCGGCCACCACGATCGTGCCCGAGACGTCGACCCCGAACGCGGCCGCGACCTGCAGCGTGTCGTGGCGATCGAGCGTCACCATGCCCATCCCTCCCGCGGGCACCGCGGCCACGCCGTCGCCCGCGAGCGTGGCGACCGGGCTCACCCAGGTCACGGTGGTGCCGTCGACGGTGGCGATCACGTCGAAGTAGGAGAGGTGCCCGGCATAGTACGAGCCGGGATACGAGGCGATCACGTGCTCCTGCGCCAGCGCGTGCTCGGGCAGGAGCATGCTGGCGTCGTTGGTGGCCTGGCCGCCGATCGGCGAGTGCTGGTAGGCGACCACCGGGATGTCGGACTCGACGCGGAACGAGCCGCCCGTGCGCAGGGCCGACTCCGCATCGAACTCCTCGCCGTCGAGCTCGAGCTGCACGACCTCGCCCGGGGCGAGCATGACCATGGCACCCACCGGCGTCTCGATGCCACCGGGGCTCTCGTAGAGCTGCACGGTGGCCGTCAGCGCCTCGGAGGGATTGCCCACCACCAGCGCATCGGCCACGCCCGCGTAGTAGTTGTCCATCTTGAGCGCGAGGAACGAGCATCCCACGGAGCTCGGGGCCGCGGTCGCCAGCTCGCACAGCGTCTGGCAGGCGCCGGCCAAGCAGCCCTCGGCGGGCCCGCAAGGGCTGGGGGGGCCAAAGCCCGCTCCATCGTCGGCGCAGGTGAGCACGGCCCCGTCGTCGCTGCACACGGTCTCGCCCGGCTGGCAGGCCACGCCCATGCAGGCTCCGTCCACGCAGGTGCCGAACGGAGCGCAGCTCTGGGGCTGCCAGTCGCTGCAGTCCTCGGCGCACACGAGCACGTCGTCGCCATCGCACCCGCCGATCGCCCCGGGCTCGCACGCGCACCCCGGACTCGTGGTCGAGCCGCCCTCCGACGAGCCGCCGTCGGCCGTGCTCTCCGAGCCGGGGGGCGTGGGTTCCCCGGTTCCGAAGCTACCGTCCGAGCCCTCGCTTCCGCCCGCGGCCGTGCAAGCCGCCAGCACGATCGAGCACCCCCATCCCGCGCGTCCCGAGATCGATCCCATGTGCAGTCGGACACCGCGTCGTCGCGATCCTTCCGAGCGATGAGCGCGGGGAAACGAGATTGTGCAATTCGCTCGGCGCTTGGGCAGATCGCCCAGAACGGCCAGATGGTCAAGGCTAGAAGCCGATGTCTTGGCCGTGCTCCGCGGCATCGATCGATGGGTTGCTGCTCTCCTCCGGGATGGGACAGGTCTGCTCGCCATCGAGGAGGACGGGTCCCGGGCACAGCGTCAGGTCGAACCGGGCGAGCACCGCCTGCTCGTTCTCCGCCGCGATGGGGCGACCACCCTCGAGCCAGGCGGGAAGGCCCGTGAAGTGATCCTCGTGGAGCAGTGCCGCATGACGAGCCAGCCGCTTGCAGATCCATCCACGGCTCACCACGTGGAGCCATGGCGCTTGCTCGAGAACCGCATCGGCGGCGGCGCCACAGTCATGGGGCCCGGGCTCCGTGATGTCGAGGATCGAGACTCGCCGGGCGAGCCGTGGGTCCTGCTCGATCTGCTGGACGAGGCGCTGACTCCTTGCACACCAGTTGCCCGTCAGCAGGGTCAAGCTCGACGCGGGAAGATGCTGCTCGGGACGAAAGGCCCAGGCAAGCGCAAGTCCACCGCAAAGACCCACGAGGCCGGCGAAGAGGAGGCTGCTACGGGCCTTGCTCCTGGCCTTGCTCGACTCGTTGGAGGTGTTCATGGAGGTAGGGGACGAGCGAGGTGATGAATCGGTGATGAAGGGCGGATTTGGGATCTTGGATCTCACCGGCGGCATCCTGCCGGGCCAGGCGTCTCTTCGTGCGGTCCCAGAGCTCGATGAGGGCTGGAATTTGCTTGGGGTCATACAGAGAAGGAACTCCCCAGGCCGACTGCATGTGCTCGTGAATGGCGACTTCGGTGCCGGTCGGCGCAGCAGGCAGGGGGATCGTCGCTCCGAGTCTGGCGCGGGCCAGGCAGCCGACGTAGTCGTGGCAATGAGGGTCGTTGGCTGCGTCTGCGGCCGGGAAATCGTCGCGACCGCGCAGCTCGGCCTTCACGTGGACGACCTTGCCGTGACCGTCATCGACCTGGGCAAGGACGTAGTGGAACGTGTACCAGCACCGACCCTCGATCGCCGCGCCATGCGTGGCATCGCATGCTCGCCGTTGCTCCGCGACGAAGTATGGGTCTTGCAGGAGCGCTGCGGTGTCGAGCCAGGACCAGTCGCCTTCGAGCGTACGAGCGCGTGGTTCGGTGCTCTGGATCTGGCTCGACTCTCGCCACCGTTGGAGGTCGCCGGGTCTGCGAGGCGCGGACCACTCCAGTGATACGGGTGAGTCTCCGACCGGTGGCGAGAGCGAACGGACGGGCAACTCGAACGGCGCACGTTGCTCGAAGGACGTCAGGAAGGACCCAAGACAAGCAAGGGATCCAACGAGGAACTCGGCCGCGCGCATGTCTACTCGCAGGGTCCGTTCACGACCCACTGCTTGGCACCCATGCGCGCGAGGTCGGCCTCCGAGTGCTCCTTGATGAAGCTACAGGAAACCGACACCGTGGGGGTGGACTCGTCGGGAACCTTGATGATCACGCAGTCCTTGGTGGGAGGGGTGCAGCTGTCCGTGTCCTCGTGGTAGGTCGCATTCAAGGAGACCGCAGCCGCTTCGTTGCCGGCAGCGGCCCATGCGATGGCACAGACCAGAAGGACGCTGAACATGGAGACTTGGGAGTGTGGGGGAGGAGGCATGGCCTCGGCATAGCCCTCACCAGAGGGTGGACAATTGGGGAGGACCCGGAGTCTGGTGTGTAGGTCCTCACGTGCCAGACATGCGGGACGGTGCTGACCGTGTCAGCCGTCCGGACTGGCGTGCGGCTTCGATTCCGGTGCCAGCACCCCGTGAGGCCGCGGCACGCTCGCCGGAGGCGGGCCTTCCGCCCTCCAACCCCAATGAGTGCGAGCCGCACCCGGCGGACACGTCGCCCCGTGTCCGTCCGATGGCGTCGTCGAGCGCAACGAGATCGGCCCGTGATCTCGATGAAACGGAATTCCGCTGGGCCTCTCGAACTCGCGGCTCGTGTTCGTTCGTTGCGCCCAGGTGATCGACCGCATGGGGTCGTTTGACGCGCCCTCGGTTGCGAGCCAGAGGAACATGGGAGCGGTCGAGATGCGCGAGGTGGTGTGGAGCCGAACGGGTTCGACTCGTGCCTGCGCCTGCCCGGATCACAGGAGAACGATTCATGACGGATGCCATTGGCCCCATCTTTGCGGCGGGATTTCAACTGGTGACGAAGCGTGGGTATCCGTTGCTGTTCCTGCCCGATGCCAACAACGACGCGCTACAACGCGAGGGAAAGCCGCCGGTGTATCACTGGTTGCCGAACACGGTGCGATTGGCGCAAAAGGACAATGGCGACTACAAATTCTCGTTCCTGCACTTCGTCGGCGTTCGCAACGAGAGCACGAACGTGGGCGTCACTGGCACGCAGGAAGTCGCGGGCGCGCTCGTCGGCCTCTCGACCACGTCCGCGCCACCACCAGACGTTCTGAAGGAAGCCGAGAGCGAGTTGATCGAACGATTCCGCGGCAATGACGATCACTACTGGGGCTGGCGATCCGGTGCAACGCCGATGTTCCGGCCGGCGCCCATCGTGTCGAACACGGTGTCGATCACGCCGATCGCACCGCTTCCCGACGGCTCGATGCCGACGACGACACCCGCGGCGGGCGGTGCCCCCACCCCGGCAGGTGGCCCGCCGAGCCGTGCACCGCTCGTCCGAGTGGGACAGCGGCCACCGCTCGTCGTCTCGCCGCGCACGTTCCCGACGCATCGGGCCGCGCGGACCTCGAACCTCGATGCGTGGTACTGCAACCTCGAGGGCAAGGGGCCCGGATCGGTGACTCCGTTCGCCGAGAACGCGTTCTCCGGCCTCGTCGGCAGCTATCCGGCCGCCATCATCTACGGCAGCTTCCATGGCTCGAATTCGCCGATCACCGTGTCGCAATTCCTGCAGGTGAAGGTGTGGAGTCCGTACTGCGAGGTCGAGATCTCCGGCGATTGGTCACGTATTCAGGATCACTTCTCTGCCGCGGTGCATGCGGGCGGATGGTTCTGGTCGGCCGATCTGAAGGCCGAGTTCAACTCGATGCGCGTGAACAACGTCATCGACGTCAAGATCCGGGTCGACTCGGCGCTTCCGAACGCCGACAAGCTGACGGAGGCGATGGAGAAGCGATCGGACCTCGTGTTCCAGAAGTTCATGGAGCAGGCACAGAAGATGATCTTCGAGCCAGCTCCCTTCAAGCAGGAGGCGGCGCAGGCGAGCAGCGGCTTCTTGGGTCTGGGCGGGGGTGGTGCCGTGAAGCTGCGTCGCGATCGCGTGGATGCCTCGTTCTACTATCACGAGAAGCGTCAGGTCGGGTACCTGCAGCTCGTGCCGATCTCGGGGCAGCTCGAGGGACTCTACGACCAACTCGAGGCCGATCCGGCGGCCGAGAGCAAGTACTTCATGACGGTGGATCTCGGCGACTGGGAGCGCAAGGTCAGCCGCGTCGTCAAGCCGGTGGTCAACTGGCCGGACCCCGCGAGGAAGTGGGTCGGCGAGCCCGTGGCGTTCCTGTCGGCCCAGATCGGCTATCCGGACAAGAACGGCGCCCTACAGTGGACCGGCCACGTGTTCCAGCCCTCGGATCCGCCGGATGCGAGCTGGAGCATGGGGACCGCGTTCAAGAAGAAGGACGAGGTCACCAACCCTCCTGCAGGCTGGGAGCCCGACAGGACGTTCGTCAAGCGCACCGTGCACTTCAGCGAGCCGCCGAGCGAGGCCGAGAACCCGTTCGTCCGCGTGTCCGTCGAGAAAAACGTGGTGGAGCTCGATCCCGGTGACAACGGTGTGCCGCTGAGCGACCTCAACCTCGAGGTGCGCGTCGACAACGTGGGCGCGATCAATTGCGGTCCGATCTTCCTCAACACCGATCTCGAGAACGACAAGCAGATCGTCGAGGTGACGTTCCAGGCCGAGGGCAAGACGCTCGAAGGTCGCGACCGCGCCCCCGTGAGATTCAGCTGGCGGTTCGCGGACCAGAACGAGCCCCGGTACTGGATGGTGTTCACGGGCGACCCGGACCATCTGCCGAAGTTCAAGTACCAGGTTCGCGTGCTGGTGAAGGGCGGCATCTTCACCAAGGGCAAGGAGTGGATCGGGCCGTGGCAGGAAGCGAGCGGCAACGGACCGCTCATGGTCTCGGTGCCGACGCCGGAAGAGCAGGGGGTGACGACGCGCGAGCTCGTCATCCCGATGACGCCGTCGCAGCCCGCGGCCGAGGCGAGGCCCAGCATCGGTCGTCCACCCGCGGGCAGGACGGCGCCGCCGGCGACGCCCCCGCGAGGCATCGGCACGCCGCCGCTGCGTGTGGATGGCTGGTCCATCGAGCCGCCGGGAAGCGGCCCAGCCACGACGACGACCTCGACGCCCGCGACCAGGACGCGCGAGCTCGTGTCGGCGCCCACGACCGAGGAAGCGTCGTGGTCACCGTTGCGGCCGCAGCCCAAGTCCGGGAGCGGCAGCTCCGGGAAGTCCGAGTAGGAAGTGCGAGCCGAGCGGAGCGCGAGCATGCAGACCCCACAGGGTTGGACGCAACGCCCGCTGGGGAGCGGGGCCGACTCGGTCCCGCTCCTGGTGCGGGAGGATGCCGATCACGTCGTTGCCGTGCCCGCGCGCCCGCTACTGGCCAGGGACGCGATGGCGCGACCGAAGCTGAGCCTCACGTTGGTGCTGTCGAGGCAGCCGTCGATCGACGAGCCCTCGATCACCGCGCTGGTCACCCAGGGAATGCTCGCCTTCACCGCGACGCTCGCCCTGCCCGGTGCCGCGACCGCCGAGGGGCTGCACGGATCCATGCGACCGCTGTTCGTACGGGCCGCGAGATTCTCGCTGTGGTACGAGGGCGCGGAGCTGCAGCATGTCGAGGCCTTCGGACCGGGGGCGACGGCGGCCGTGTCCGTCATGTTGGGACGCGAGGCCGCGCTCTCGGTGCTGGAGGCCATTCGCGGCGGGCCGACGGGTCTCCGCCTTCGGTGTGCCATCGAGCACGCGGTGGGGGTCGCATCTCCCGGTGGAAGCGGCCAGGCCGTGCTCGAGATCGCGGCGGGTCTCGACGAGCTGTTCCGCGGGTGCCTCGAGGGGCAGGATTCGTCCGCGTTCATCCACCTCGTTGGGCCGGACGCCGGGGGCGTGCTGGCTCCGGTGCCGATGCGCGTCGTTCAACGGCCTGCCCGTGGAGCTCGTCCGGTCCGCGCGCAGGGGGCGACCTCGCTCGCTCGCGTGGGAACGTCGGTGCTGGCGTTGAGCGCGGCGGCCAGGCCGAACGCGATGACGGCAGTGGATGCGCACACCCTGCTGATGGACGCCACCGTTCAGCCCACCCGCATCGACTCGTCCTGGATCCATCACTGGGCGCTGGACGATCTGGTGATTGCGACGCAGACGGATGCTCCGCTGGCCGAGCGCTCGTTGCCCGTCGTGGACGACCCGGCAGCACCCCTGTGGACCGATCGCATCGATGCGAGCCTGTGGTGGTATGCGCCGGTGTTCCTGGTCGAGGCGCCGGCCCCCGACATCGGTGCGGACGCGAGCTCGTTCCTGTTCTCGTTTCGCACGGTGGGACACACGATGTCCGGAGCACCGGGCTTCGAAGCGCGGATCCGGTTTCGCCTGCGCTCGCGGATGAGCGACGAGACCCGCTCGGCCTGGGAAGGCGCGGGCAAGCCGAGCGCGAGACCGGTGGAGCTCGGGAGCCTGTCAGTCGCTCTGGCGGTGCCGTTCCGCGACCAGACGGGCTCCACGCTCACCGAGGCATTCCCGGCCACCGTCACCACGGAGGGGGACACGATCGTCGCGGAGGTCAGCCTCCTCGACGACTGGGTGCGGCTGGCCTATGGCGCACTATCGACGCCCGGGTTCCAGAACCGGCCGGCGACACTGAGCGTCGCATACACCTACGAGGCATACGTACCGCTGAGCGACAGCAACCTCGAGCTCTCGTTCGAGCTCAAGCAAGCGCTCACGCCGGTGTCGATGGTGCAGGCCCGCGGCGGCGTGCCGCCCGGCTCGGCCTATCTCGACGCCCGAGGGCTCAGCTACCGCACTCCCCACGAGGTGCTTCGCTTCACACGCGAGCGGGACGGGGCGCAGTCCATCGATACACGGATCGCCGCGCCCATGTTCGCCATTCGGCCCGAGCTGACCCAATCGATCGCACTCCCGGAATTCGTCGGGCGCTGGCGCTACGGCATCCAGCGGCTGGGTCGAGACGCCTCGCAGACCACCCTGGTGCCGTGCGCCACGCTCGGTTCGCTCTACGTGCAGGAGGACACGGATGCAGGCTCGGTTGCCATCGGCTGCCGCGACGCGCTGCAGCTGGGCCAGACCGAGTATCGTCAGTACCTGCGGATCGATGCACTGGATGATCCGGAATTCAGCGTCTGGCGATCGCTGCAGCAACCCGGGCGATTCTTGCTCGTACCGGTGCGGTGGAGCATCGCGCGCTTTGGGGCCGACGACGTGGAGCGTGCCTACCGGCCGTCGATCCTGGTCTATTCGACGCTCGACCCCGACGTGCCGGAGAACAACCGATGCGCCGTGCTGGCCTCGTTGATACCAGACATCTCACCGAGCAAGCGCCGCGGCTTGATGCGATCGCTGGCGTCGCTCGCACGGGAGCCCATCGTCACCCTGATCAACGAGATCGACGCCGTGTTCGAATATGCATGGTCGCTGCCGTCGAGTCTCGGCATCGACGTGCGTGTGGTCAGGTTGTTCGATTCGTTCCAGGTGACGCTCGGCACGGGCCTCGACGCGATGCCGCAACTGCAGGCGATGTTGCAGACCTCCGGCGTGACGGGAAGCGTACGGTACCGGCTGCCCGATGGGAGTGCCCTCGAGTGCGTGCTGGCGCTGGACCTGAACCGCGTCGTGGGTCCGGCGCCCGGTGGACCAGTCGAGGTCGAGCTCCAGTCCATGCGTGCCACGCTGACCAACCGCATCGAGAGGGCGGTGAACGTGAGCGATCTCGTCGTCGAGTCCGCGGATGCACGCATCGAGACGGTACGCGTGGAGCAGCGGCTGGATGCGGCCGCTTCGCTCGAGGTGAGCATTCCCGCGGGCGTCGTGCATGCGACGCCGGTGATCACGATGGCGCCGGGAGACGCGACGACGCTGACGGAGATCCGCAGCTTCGTCGAGGACATCCACACCAACGTGGCATTCGTGAATCTCGTCAATCATGCGAATCACGGACTGGCCACGATGTCGCTGCAGGCGCGCCTGCGCGGCGCCGATCATGTACAGGAGCTGGTGTTACTGGAGAGCACGCCCGTCGCTGCGCTCGACTTCGTACTGCCGCTCACGATCTATCTCGGGAGCCCCGTGCTGGAGTTCGCGGTGACCAAGACGATGACCGACGGCACGACCGCCACGACGGCGTGGCTTCCATGGCCGCTGGTGGAGCGCGGCAACGTGGTGAGCCTGACGTGGGCGCTGATTCGCTGATTTCGAGCCGAACACGAGGAGAGAGGGATCATGGCACAGGGCATCTCAATCCACATCGGGCTGAACAATATCGACGTCGATCACTACGGTCCGGGCAACGAACTCTACGGCTGCATCAACGACGCGCGGGACATGCAGGCCCTCGCGGTCGCGCAGGGCTTCCAGACGTGGCTCATGACCGACGAGGGCGCCACGTCCGAGGCCGTGATCCGGGCGATCTCCGGGGCGGCGCACAGTCTGCGCGCGGGCGACATCCTGCTGATCACGTACTCCGGCCATGGCAGCCAGGTGCCCGACACGAACGGGGACGAACCAGACGGCCAGGACGAGACCTGGTGCCTCTACGACCGCATGCTCCTCGACGACGAGCTCTACTCGCTCTGGGCCCAGTTCGAGGCAGGCGTACGCATCTTCGTGCTCTCGGACAGCTGCCACAGCGGCACGGTCGCTCGCATGGTGCAGACGCGGGAGCTGATGCGCTCGAAGAGCTTCGAGGGCCAGTTCCGCGGCCTCCCGCGAGCGGTCGGCGGTGCATCGCCAGCGACGATCAGGTTCCGCTTCCTGCCGGCCGAGGCCACGGCGCACGCGTATGCGAAGTCGAAGTCACTCTACGATTCTCTGCAGCGCGTGGTCGGACGCAGCGTGAGGGAGACGGTGAAGGCGTCCGTGATCCTGATTTCCGGGTGTCAAGACGATCAGCTCTCGGCCGACGGCTCGGACAACGGCCTGTTCACGGAGAAGCTCAAGGATGCGTGGCACAACGGGGGCTTCAACGGCGACCATCCGACCTTCCACAAGGCCATTGCCGCGCAGATGCCGGTCTCGCAGACTCCGAACTACGTCAAGGTCGGGGACGATTCCGTGTTCGAGAAGCAGCGACCGTTCACCGTGACCACGAATGCGTCGAACGAGCCGGTCGCATCCTCGCTGTGGGTGACCGGGCCGGTGGCCCTGTCCCGCAGCGATCCGGCACCGTCGTTCCGGGTCAACCCGGGCACGAACAGCTACTGGGTCTTCGAGATCACCAGCGACCCCACTTTGTTCGACACGGGTAACGCCAGGGATCGGCGCACCTCCCAGAATTTCTACGGGTCCTGGCAGGACAGTTCGCATTTCACGGGCATCGAGTACACGCTCCCCGACGAGAAGTGGCAGCTGCTCAGGTGGGCGGATGCGCTCTACTACCGCATGGGCTCCACGTCGATGTCGCAAGGGTGGGCCGACTACATGATCTCGACGCCCGACCAGCAACATGCCAATGCGCCCTCCATCAAGATCAGTGGTGCCGCTGCTGCGCCCGGTGGTCCATCGATCCGGGGGCCCGTGTCCATCGCCTCCACCGACCCGCCACCCAGCTTCACGATCGATACGGTCGGCGCGCCGTATTTCATCGTCGAGGTGGCGACGGAGGCGCGGCTACTCGACGGCAACGTGCCGGAGTCCGAGCGTACGGCGGACAAGTTCTACGCAACCTGGCAGGACGGCGGTCTGCTGACCGGCAGCAGCTACGCCCTGCCGGATGCGGCTTGGAGGCGGCTGCAGCCCGAGACCGCGCTCTACTATCGCGTCGGTACGACCACGAGCGAGACGGGTTGGGAGAACTACGCGCTCTCGACGGAGGACCATGACGTCGCGAGCGCGCCGTACGTGCAGATCGCGGGGTACTGAGCCGCGTGGAGACGAGCGTCAGGTGCGTGTGGAGTCGGGTCGGCTGCGGATGAGCTCGCGTAGCGCGGCCAGCTGCGCGCGTGCTTCCTCGACGGTTGCAGCGAGCTGCTCCATGCCAAGGCCTTCTGACCGTCGGCATGCCTGGGCCAGGCGTGCCGCGCCCACGGTTGCCGCCGCGCCCTTGAGCGAGTGAAGCGAGCGGCGCACCCGCTCCTCGTCCCCGTCGCGCAGCGCCTCGGTGGCGTGGTCTACGTTGGTTCCCCCGCCCTCGAGCAGCATGTCCAACAACTCTCGCTGCATGTCCGGATCACCGCCGCTCGCCTCGTCGAGCTGCGCCTGGTCGAGCACCGGCGAGTCGAGCTCCCCGGGCGAGGGGGCGGCGAGCGCGGCGGAGGCAGGTTGGGGCTCGAACGCAGCCGAGGTCTCGGAAGGCTCGCTCGGCTCGCTCTCGTCGACGTCGCGAACCCAGCGGCTGAGCGCTCGGCCCATGTCGGCCAACCGCAGGGGCTTGGTGATGTAGCCATCCATCCCAGCTTGCAGACACTGCTCCCGGTAGCCTGCCATCGCATGGGCGGTCATCGCCACGATCGGGATGTGCCTTCCCGTGTCGACCTCCTGGCTGCGAATCACCCGTGTGGCCTCGAATCCGTCCATCACCGGCATTTGGATGTCCATGAACACCACGGCCACTTCATGCTGCTGCAGCATGGCCACCGCTTCTGCACCGTTCTTGGCAGCACGTACGTCGCAGCCCAGCTTCTCCAGGTTCCGCGACGCCACCTGGAGATTGATCGGATTGTCCTCCACCACCAGCACGCACACCCGGCCCTGCCGTGGCACTTGGGCCTCGAGCGACTGCTGGTGCTGCGCGGTCTGACGGGTGATGAGACGGTGCGTTCCACTGTCTCGTTGTGCCCACACCAGGGTCAAGACGTCCCATAGGTCCGCCATGTGCAGCGGCTTGACCAAATACCCGCGAAAGCCGGCGCTCGCGATGGCGAATGCATTCAGCTCCTTGCTCAGCGAGGTCAGCAGCACGAGCTTCGGCGGCCGCTCGAGCGTGGCGATCGAACGCCGGGCCAGTCCGATGCCGTCGAGGTGCGGCATCTGGTAGTCGAGCAAGGCGAGGTCGAACGGCTCTCGGTCGTGCTCGGCTTGCTGCAGCATCTGCAGGCCTTCGTGGGCTCCCGCCGCGCAGCTCACCCGCATTCCCCAGCGGCAGAGCTGCTCGTCCAGGATGCGGCGATTGACCGGATGGTCGTCCACCACGAGCACGCGGAGATTGCCGAGCTCGGCGCGGGGCAGCGGTCGTGCGCCCTCCTGCTCGTGCTGCAGCGGCAGCGGCAGCCGCACGGTGAACACGCTGCCGCGTCCCACCTCGCTGAGGAGCTCGATCCCACCGCCCATGCGCCCCACGAGCTCGGCCGTGATCGCAAGCCCGAGCCCCGTCCCCATGTGCGCGCGGGTCGACGAGGCATCGACTTGATGGAACTTCTCGAATACCAGGGGCTGCTGGTCTCTCGGGATCCCGGGGCCGGTGTCCTCCACTGCGATGACGAAGCACGGTGGCTCTACGGTCCGATCGTAGTCCACCGTGATCAGCACGTGCCCTCGCTCGGTGAACTTCACCGCGTTGCCGGCCAGGTTGACCATCACTTGGCGCAATCGCGCGGCATCGCCCTCCACTCGGCTCGGGGTGTCGGACAGGTAGCGCATCATCAGCTCGACGCCCTTGGTGGCGGCCAGCGGGGCCAGACCGTCGAGTGCGTCTTCGAGCACCACCCGCAGATCCAGCGGAAGCAACTCGAGCTCCAGCTGCCCTGCCTCCACGCGAGACAGGTCGAGGATGTCGTCGACGAGGCTCAAGAGCGCCTCCGACGAGGACACTGCCGTGTCCAGGTAGTCGCGCTGCATCTCCGCCAGGGGGGTGTCCCGCAGCAGGCCGAGCATGCCCATGACTCCGTTCATGGGCGTGCGGATCTCATGGCTCATGTTGGCGAGGAAGTTGCTCTTGGCCACGTTGGCTCGGTTCGCCATCCTCACCATGTCGTGGCGGGTGCGGGTGAACCACATCATCACCGCCAGGGTGGCGATCCCCATGGCCAGGTGCGCGAGGCCGATGGTCAGTGTGTTGATCCAGGAGCTTCCGTAGGCGGGCCACAGCAGCGATTCGAGGGTCAGCAGCACTATCGCGAACCCGACGGAGATCCAGTGCTTGACGACGTGCGTGCGGTCGATGAGCACGAACGTCAGGCACAGCATCAGGCTGTGATACACCGCGAATGATGCCTCGTGATGGGCGGCCGCCACGAACACGGCGACGTTGATGAGCAGCAGCACGACCAAGCCCATCAGGTTGCGGTATCGCGAGTCCGCCATGCGATACCCCATGACGTGCACGAGGCCGGCCAGGGCGGCGTTCACGGCCGGCGGGAGATCGCCCATGGCGAGCTCGAGTGGTACCACCGCGAAGGAGGCCGTTGCGAGGAAGCCGTAGATGAACCGCCGAGCCTTCACATGGGTGAAGCGCTCCCAGAGTTCGAGTTGCTGAGCGGTCGTGGGAATGGACGCAAGCTGTTGCACGAAGGCCCTCGGCTCCGGCACCGCGACCGCAGAAGACCTACCCTGCTGCTGGAGCAGCACGATCTCGCACCTCGCAGGGGCCGGAGCCCGCGCATCGCAACACCACTTCGAGCACCACATTAACAATGAGGCCTCGGAATCGCAACGCTCGTCGATTGCGTGCGGCGACGAATGACACTTCTGGCCGATCGACCCGGAGGGTTGGTCACTCGCGAGTCGTGCTTGCTCGGGTGCGGGGTGTACGGGGCTCGTCGAGGTCGAGGTCGGCCTCGAGATCCGCGCGCACGTGGCCGAGGTCTTCGCCTCGGGCGCGCGCATGAGCGAGGCGCCCTGCTCGGAGGTCGCGCGCGCCTTCCATGGTAGCGATATGGCGCCTTTCGGCGCGTAGGCCTTTCCCCGCGTGCCGAAAGGTGGCATGCATGCCACCCGTGCTCCTGTGGCTGAGCTACCAGCGTTACGCGCTCCTTGGGCTGGCGGCGATCGCCGGGCTCGGGCTCGGAGCCGTGGCGCTCGAGCACGCCTTTTGGGCGTGGCTCGGGGTGGTGCTGGTCACCGCCGCCCTCCTGCCGCTCGTGGTGCACGTGTGGCGCGAGTTCCCGCGCAAGTGGCGAGCCACGCAGCTCGCCACCCGGCGGATCGCGGCCGGCACGTTCCGCCCGGTGGCGCTCGAGGGCTACTGCGGCGACCCGTGCTGGCGCGTGGTCGCGGCCGAGATCCTGCGGCGCACGGGCATGCCGCGAGCGCGGCGACGCGAGCTGCTCGCCCAGCTCCGCGCCCAGCACGAGGCCAAGTCGCATGCACTTCTCATCGTCGATCACCAACGCGGCACGCTCCTTCGGGTGGAGGGCGACGTGACCGTGACCACCACCCTGCCACCCTCCACGACCACGTCCTAGTTCCCATGCAACCCCAGTATCCCGGACAGTATCCTTCGCCCCAGCCCGGTTACGGCACCGCCGGCCCCGCTCATGCCGTGCCCGGTGGCGCGCCCAATCCCCAGCTCAACCTCAACCCCAAGCAGCAGGCCATGCTCGGCGAGTTCGACCTGCTGCCGGGCGAGCAGATCGTCTACACGATCCAGGGCGACGGGTTCTTCTTGGGCGCCAACCCGGCGGCCAAGGCCATCGCCGCGCTCCAGGCCACGCTCGTTGCCCTCACCGGCGGGCACGTGCGGATCTTCGTGGTGGTGACCAACCACCGCATCGTGCTGGTCGAGTCGCGGCAGGCGTTCTGCGGCTTTCGCCGGGTCAAGGGCGTGCAGGCCATCGCGCTCAGCTCGCTGGCCGAGTGCGGCTGGGGCCGCGAGACGCAGTGGTGCTGCATCCACTCTCGCGCGGTGCACCTCGAGTCGAAGACCCAGCGCTATACGCTCGTGATCAAGAAGCTCGGCGACCACGCGCTGCGCGAGTTCGTGGCGAACCTGAGCCAGGTGCTCGTCGCCAACGCGGCAACCCGCACGGCCACGTAGCCCGCTCCGCGCGGAGGAGCCGGACTCCACGCCTCAGGGCACGGGCAGGAAGACCTCGTCCACCGAGCTTGCCACGACCGCACGCTGGAACCAGCGCTGGAGCTGGACCTCGTCATTCGTGGCCAGGACGCGCTCGCGAACCTTCGAAGGAACCTTGAAGCCTCGTTGCTCGAGCAGTGCGAGGAGCATCTCGGCCTTCGCGGCGGCGCGCCCTGCCTTGTGCCCTTCGGCCAGCAGCGCGGCCTTCCGCTGCTCCATTTGCTCTTCGAGCCATTGCTCGCCGCCCTCGGCCAGCCACTTTTGCCTCGCCGCGTCGTGCATCCGTCGCTGCTCCTCGTCGATGACGTCCAGCAGCGTGCGTCGAAACCGAGACTCCGGCCCGAACACGCTGACCACGTAGAACCATAGCGTACAAATGATCTCCCCGCCCAGCTCGCGCTTCACCGTCGTGAGCATGTCCGCGATGGCGATCATCTGTTCCTCGGTGAACCGGTCCCCTTCGTGGTGGGCCAGGAGGAGCAGCCGTGTCACCCGAACCAGCGTGAGGATCTCGTCTCGGGCTTGCTGGTCCTGGACGATGGGATCACGAACGTCATCGATGATCAGCGCGACTTCCACCGGGCTGATGAATCCTTCCTGCAGTTCCTCGGGCAGGTCCAGCATCTCCGACAAGCGGTACGGTGCGGTCCAACCATTCTCACACTGAGCCAGGACCACCGGGATGATCAGTGGGATCTTGCGGACCGAGCCCCCTTGGTTGGCGAGGAACCGTTTCCAGATCCACACTTCTCAGCGGGTCGCGTAGGTGGCGGGTGATGGCCTGCTCGACTGCTAGACTGCCCGCCGATGCTCCAGCGCGCCGAGCTGTTTCCGTCCGCGATCACCCATGGCTTCACCACCCGCGAGGGCGGGGTCAGCCAGGGCCGCCACGCCTCGCTCAACCTCGGCAGTCGCGGGGACGATCCCGAGGCGGTCGCCGAGAACCTCCGCCGTGTCGCCGAGGCCGGTGGCTTTGCGCCCAAGGAGCTTGTGCGGGTCAAGCAGGTCCACGGCAACGCCGTGCGGGCGGCACACGAAGTCGGCGAGCAGAGCGAGGCCGATGCGCTGTGGCGGCATCGAGATCACCCGGGGTCGCGCCGGGTGGTCGGGGTCATGACAGCCGACTGCGTGCCGATCTTGTTGTGCGATCGCCGGGGCACGATGGTCGCGGCGGTCCACAGTGGCTGGAAGGGAACCGTTGCGAACATCACGACGCGGGCCATCGAGGTGCTGCGCGAGGCTGGGGCCGATCCTCGACACCTGCTCGCGGCGATCGGCCCGTGCATCGAGCTCGACGCATTCGAGGTTGGAGAGGAGGTTGCGGCGCAGTTCGACGAGCGCTTCGTCGCCCGCGCCGGCCATGCCAAACCCCACGTCGACCTCGTCGCGTGCGTCCGCGCCCAGCTCGAGGGCGCCGGGGTGCCGGCCGCCCAAGTCGAGCGCGTGGGAGCATGCACCCACGCGCGGCCCGACCTCTACTTTTCCTACCGGCGAGATGGCGCTGGCATCGGCCAGCAGCTCAGCTTCATCGGGTTTCGCTGAGCGATCCGAGGATCGGCTCGGATCGCTCGGCAGGACGGCGGGCACTCTCGACCACGAACTCCCGCAGGTGCTCGACGAGCGCAGCGGTCCCAGCCGCGGTCGTCGACCAGTGATCGGGATCGCTGTCGATCACCCGACTCGACCGCGGCGCCTGCCGGGCAAGCGCGACGTAGCGGCGTGTCAGATCCTCGGGAATGACCTGATCGAAGCGCGAGAATCGGAGCGCGAACGAGCCGCCGCCGAGGAGGTGGCGCTCGATGGCCGCGAACGCAGGAGACTGCCGCCAGGAGCCCGGCCGCCGCAGCGCTGCCGTGAAGCTCGGCCCCAGCGGCGCAAAGTGAGCCCGCTCGGAGTAGGCCGCAGGGCATGACAAGATCAAGGTGCGGGCCCCGAGCCGCTCGGCCGCCATCGCGCTGACGTGCCCGCCCATGCTGATGCCCATCAACGCGAGCGCACGCGGGCGCCCGCCGAAGTGCTCGAGCAGGCGTGCGTGCGCGACCCGAAGGTCGACGACCCGGTCGGCGAGGCAGTAGCCGAGCTTGGCGACGTGGCAGCTCGCCCCGCGGTGATCGACGGCCGCCGGAATGATCGGCAGCCCGGCTTTGGCCAGCGCCGCGACCAGGACGAAGAAGCTGAAGCTGGCCAGCGCCGGCCTCGCCTGGATGCGGCCGCCGTGCGAGAACAGCAGCAGCGGCGCGTCGGCTGACGGCTCGGTGTCACGAAACGCGTAGATGACCAGAGCGCCGCGAGCCCCCGCGGGCGAGCGCATCGGGGTGGTCTTCCGGACGATCGGGAGCTCGGTGTCGATGTCGAGTCCGAGCGTTCGCGCGAGCTCGAGCTGGCGAGCCCGGCGATCGGGCTGCCCCGACAGCGAGTTCGTGAGGCGCCAGCGCTGGACCCCGCCTGGCTCGGGTTCGATGGACGAGGGGGAGCGACCCGAGGGGCTCGAAGGGATCAACCGTGCCTCCCTGGATCCTCGGGCTTGGGCAGCCACAGGAAGCGGCAGTCCTGGGCATCGGGTCCGAGGTTGGCGAAGCGAGCCCACGCTCGTATCACGCCTTCTTCGATGAATCCGCAGCGCAGGAGGACGGCCCGGGACACCTCGTTCGAGGCGTGGCAGAAGGCCCAGACCCGGAAGATCCCCGGCACGGCGTAGGCCACGGCGCCGAGCGCTCGAGTGGCTTCGTGGGCGATCCGGTGGCGCCCCCACCTGGGCGCCACGACGATGCCGAGGGAGGCCCGGCCGTTGCCCAGGAATGCGCCGATCGAGCCGCAAATCTCGCCGGTCTCGCGCCACACCATCGCATACTCCTTGCGATCGCCCGCGTCCCAGCGCGCGATCGAATCCTCGATGTAGCGCAGGGTGTCCGCGGGGGAGCGGTGGGCCGCAGAGCCCAAGAAACGCAGATGCTCGGGGTCCTCGTACGCTTCGAACAGCGCGTCCACGTCGGCCAGAGCCAGCCGGCGCAGATCGAGCCGCTCGGTGGCGATTCGTTCGGGAAATTCCGGGTTTGGCGGGGTCTTTGGGTTCATCGAACGAGATCTCCCTGGGGCGTCGCGCGCCACAGTGTGGTGGCCGGCTGATCGGGGTGGACGTAGTCGGCCACGGTCTCCCCGCGCAGGGCGAGATCGACGGCATGGATCGGCCGCCCGTCGGCATCGACGAGCCTGCCGGCCAGGAGCAGAGCGCCTTCGTCGGCGAACGTCCACCCGAGCGCCCGCCAGCACCGAGCGAAACGCTCGAGGTACTCGAGCTGACGCTGGCCCCCGAGGCAGCGGAGCCCTCCGAACACGATCAGCGCCGAGTAGGTCGGGAACAGTCCCGGACACAGCCGGCCGCGCTCGAGCTCGTCGGCGATCGCGGCTGCGGGGAGCCGCGCGCTGGCCCGGCGGTCGCGCAGCTCGGCGTCGACGAGCCACAGCGGCCGGGCGTGGCCGGACTCGTCGCGATCGAAGAACCATGGCTCATGGACCGCGTCGCCGAGGAGGCGGGCGCGGGCAGGCTCGCGCAGCAGCTCGCCCAGGGGGTGCCGAGCGTCGCGAAGGACCTCGGCGAGGTAGCGGGCGAGCACGCGGTTGAGGTCGACGTAGACGATCGCCGGCTCGGCCAGCGCCGCTCGCTCGAGCGCGACGCAGCTTCGCAGCGCCCAGCTCGGGTAGTCGTCGCAACGATCGGGATCGGCGAGTCGCCGCGCGAGCTCCGGTCGAAGGTCGGAGAGCAGCCGCGCGAGCTCCGGCGCGATCGGGTGGCGGTAGACGAGCGCGTGCTGGTATCGGCTCGGAACCAGCGTCAGCCAGTGCTGGCCGGGCTCGTCTGCGCCCGCGCGAGCGCGATCGCGGCGCGAGCGGAGGAAGCGGGTCCAGGTCGGCGTTGCCGGACGGATCAGCGCCTCGGGCTCGAGCCCGAACCCGAGACAGCTCGGGCGCGCGTTGCCGTTGAATGGCAGCCCCGACCAGGCGCCGACGACGACGACCGCGTCGCGCGGCCGCGCGGCGACCAGCAGGAGGTCGGCGGCCAAGAACACGGGCCCGTTGGCGGGGCAGACGTGGGCCTTCGTCGCGAGCACGCGATGTCGCGCGAGCGACTCGATCGCCGCGTCGACCCGCGGCCCGGGCCCATCCACGCGCGCGAGCTCGGTGGCGAACGCGGCGAGCAATCGCGCATCACGAGGCGGGCGCTCGCTCGCATGGCCGCCGTGCCACAGCCGGTGGCTGTGCTCGGCCAGCGACGAGGTCGCCCAGCGCTCGCATGCGGTGCCGTCGAGGCCGATGGTCGAGGTGCTCATGCAGCACGTGTCGTCGTTCACACGAACCGAGCGACGACTCTGCCAGTAGGACGAAACGCACCAGCAGATCCGTCGGATTGGGCAGAGCGGGGCGGCGGCGGTTGCTCGACGCCCCAACCTAGCGGGCGACGCGGACCGAGCATAGTAAAAAACGCGACGAGGCGATTTCAGTGGATTTCACGCGACAATCGGGCTCGTGTCTTTCCACTTGCTTCGAGTCGGTCGAGCTCGATCGAGCGTGAACGTACGCGGTTCGACTCAGCTGGTCGCGTAGGTGCTGAGCTTGGCGAGGATCTCGCCCTGCGGTCCCTTCTCCCAGCTGATCGCAAAGCCGCGGTTGCCGGGCTGCAGCCACACCGTGCAGGGCTGTCCCGCGGCCAGCGACCACGTGCCGGGGCCGCAGATGCCTCCCGGGCCCGCGGGGTAGCGGGCGGCATGCTCCTCCTCGGTGACGCTGGTGCCGGCCGTGGTGGCGATGCGCAGCCCGAGCTGGCTGACCTCGGCGTCGTAGCCCTCGATGATCACCGAGGCGAAGCGATCGAGCTGCTTGGGCAGGGGGATCGAGTGCCCTGGCTTGGGCGTGAACCCCAGCGAGATCCGCTCGGTGGTCGCGTCGATCCGCAAGGTCTCGTCCATGACGGCAATCACCAGGTCCCGGCCCTCGGCGAGTCCGTCGGCGGTTCGGGTCCATCCCGCCTTGGGCTCGATCGCCACGCCCTGCGCCACGGGTACGTCACCCGCGAGCGTCAGGCCGGACCGGGTCGACAGCTCCAGGCGAGCGTGCCCCGCAACGAGCTCGGCGGTGATCACCCGCAGGCTCGTGCTGTCCTCGTCCTGCAAGCAGCCCGCGTTGGGGATGCCGACCATGGTGTGCTCGACGAGGTCGCGCACGGTCACCTGCACCGTGCTGCCACGGCTGCCCTTGACGTTGGCGGTGGCGACGACCGCCTCGAGCTCGGCCTCGATGTCGGCGAGGCTGCCGTACTTGATGCGCTTGTGGTCGAGGCTGCGCCCGCGGTCGACCTTGAGGAAGAAGCACACCGGCTCGCGCGCCTCGAGCACGCGACCGTGGCGGATCTCCTGCTCGGAGGCCACGCGCTTGCCCAGATCGGACTGCGAGGACACGGGCGCCTTGCCGGCCCACGCGTGGCCGAACTCGGGGTCCTGGGCCACGAAGCTGGCGAACGAGGTGGGGGCACAGGCGCCGGTCACGAGCACGGCGAGGGCCCCCACGAGGGCCGCGCGCGAGGCTGCCCCCGGCACCACTACAGCGTGCCCCTCTTGCTGCACTGCTCCACGATCTCCTCGAGGCGCCCGGTGGCGCCCTTGGTCGAGGCGGCCACGATGTCCTCGCGCCGCGGCTCGAATGGGGCCTCCGAGCCGCTGCACTCGCGGGTGATGTCGGCCGTGCCGAAGATCCGGTAGTCGACCTCCGAGTTGCCGCGGCGCTTGATCTTGAGCCGCGCGGCGAACGACAGCGCGCAGCTGGGCTTGTCGGGCACGGGCGAGCGGCACACGTAGGAGAAGCCGCCGCCCTGCTGCAGCGAGAACTTCTTCTCGATCGAGCAGCGCTCGTGATCCTTGACGGCGGCCTCGATCCGATCGAGCACCCGCTCGGGATCCATGCACCACGAGGGGGTGCCCGGGACGGCCGCGTCGGCCTCGAAGCTGAGGATCAGCGTGCCCTGATCGGGGGCGAACGAGACGCCCCAGTCGACCTCGTCGTCCTCGTCGTCCGGTCGCATGGGCCGGGGTGGATCGCCGCCCAGGCCCTCGTCGGCGCCGCCGACCTTGGGCTCGGCGTCGGCATCGGGCTCGCCGGGACGCGGGTCCGAAGCGGGGTCCTTGGTCTCGGGATCGGGAGGCGGGGGAGCGGTCGCGCCCTCGTCCCCGGGAGGTGGCGGCGTGATCGGGTCGGTCGAGGGATCGATCGGCTGGGGCTGAGGAGGCGCGTCGGCGGGCTTGGTCGAGGCCTCGGCCGGTGCCTCATCCGCACGGTCTTCCTTCTTGTCACACCCCGGTGAGCCCAGGGCGAGCACGAGTGACCACCGCACCACGGATTTGCCGAGCAGGTCCATCTCGTCCCAATCCACCGTGTAGCACGGGGGTTCGAGGGCGAGCAATCGATGCACACGGGGCCGACACGGGGCCGACACGAGGTTCGGCCCGCGATCGCGCCGACGAGCTCGGCACGGTCGCGGGCCCGAGCCCTCGCGCGCATTCACGGTCGGAGACGCGCGGGGGCTTGGCGCGCTCGGCCTACGCTAGCCGCAGCACAGATCCACGGTGACGACGGTCTGGCCCGAGCCGGCCTCGACGTGGCAGTCGGTCACGACGGCCTGCTGGGCCGGGGTGGCGATGTTGCTGCCGACCTGCTGGTTGCAGGCGTTGCGGTAGTGCCACGAGCCGAGGTTGGACTCGGCGTTGGCGATGGCGTCGTTGCAGGTCCAGCCGGGGTAGTAGAGCCCGCCGACGGTGGCCTGATCGTCGGGATCGCAGGCGAGGGTGGGCTCGGCGCAGCAAAGGTCCACGGTGACGACGGTCTGACCCGAGCCGGCTTCCACGTGGCAGTCGGTGACCACGGCGGCGGCGGCCGGATCGTCGATGTCGCTGCCGACCTGCTGGTTGCAGGCGTTGCGGTAGTGCCACGAGCCGAGGGTGGACTCGGCGTTGGCGATGGCGTCGTTGCAGGTCCAGCCGGGGTAGTAGAGCCCGCCCACGGCCGCCTGGAGGTCCGGGTCGCAGGCGAGGGTGGGCTCGGTGCAGCAGAGATCCACGGTGACGAGGAGCTGGCCCGAGGGGTCGACCTGGCAGCTGGTCACGACCGCGTCGTCGACGGGATCGGCGATGTCGCTGCCGACCTGCTGGTTGCAGGCGTTGCGGTAGTGCCACGAGCCGAAGTTGGACTCGGCGTCGGCGATGGCCTGGGCGCAGTTCCAGGTGGACGGGTAGTAGAGCCCGCCCACGGACGCCTCCAGATCGGGATCGCAGGTGAGGGAGGCGGTGGGCAGGGCCTTGGTGGGCTGGCCTTCGAGGCCGATGCGGTCGTGCTGGATCGGATCGAGGTCGTCGACCGGATCGCAGGCCAGCGGCGCGAGGACCAGGGTGAGAAGGGCGAGGGTGGCGGCTTCGTTGCTCATGGTGGAAGACTCCGTGTCCGGCCGCAGTCGTCGTGGCCGGTAGCAGACCCTCTGCGGTGGCCGGCGTGGATCTGACGCGGAAATCGACACGACCCTCGCCGTCGAGGGGACGGCGAGGGTCGTGGGTCAGGGCCGGAGCCCGAGGCGACCGTGGTCTAGACCGCTTCGAAGAACCGCTCGCCCTTGCGCGCCATGTCGCGCAGCAGCGGCGGGGCCTCGTAGCGCGCGCCGTACGCCTTGGCGAAGCCGTCCATCTCCTCGACGAACGCCGAGACCCCGCGTCGATCGATGTACGACAGCGGCCCGCCCGTGTTCGGCGCGAACCCGATCCCGAAGATCGCACCGACCTCGGCGTCGCGGTGCTTCTTGATCACGCCATCGGCCACGCAGCGCGCGGCCTCGAGCGCCTGCAAGCCCAGCAGGCGCCGCCCGACGAGGTCGACGCCCGTCGCCTCGGGCCTGGCGGTGACCAGCTCGGAGAGCCCCTTCCACAGCCGGCGGCCGTCCTTGGCGTAGTCGTAGAAGCCCTGGCCCGCGGCCTTGCCATGGCGACCCAACTCGACCATGCGCTCCACCAGTGCGACCCCGGGGATGTCGAGGGTCTTGCCGTAGGCCCGCCCTTGCTCGAAGCCCTTGGCCGCGAGGGTCAGCGTGACCTCGTCGAACACCTGCAGCGGCGGAACCACCATGCCGGCCGCGCGTGCGGCCCACTCGATGGTGGCCGGGTCGTGACCCTCGGCGACCAGTTGAGCGCCCTCGAGGATGTAGGCCGAGAACACCCGCGTGGTGTAGAAGCCGTAGCCGTCGCCGACCACGATCGGGAGCTTCTTGATCGCGCGGCAGAACGCCAGCGAGCGCGCCAGCGTCTGCTCCGAGGTGGCCTCGGGCGTGATGATCTCGAGCAGCTGCATCTTCTCGACGGGCGAGAAGAAGTGCATGCCGATGAAGCGATCGGGGTGCGCCGAGGCCTTGGCCAGATCGGTGATGGGAATCGCCGAGGTGTTGGAGGCCCAGATGCCGCTCTCCGCGAGCATGGGCTCGGCCTCCCTGGTGACCGCGTGCTTGAGCGCGAGGCTCTCGAACACGGCCTCGATGATGAGATCGCAGCCCTCGAGCTCGGCGGCCTCGAGGGTGCCGGTGAGCCGCCCGCGCAGCGTATGCTTGTCGTCGGCCGAGAGATGCCGCTGCGCGGCCACCTGCTGGTCGACGTGGGCCAGGCCCCGGTCGAGCGCCTCCTGCTTGACGTCCTTGAGCACCACCTGCAGGCCCGCCTTGGCGCACACGAAGCCCAGGCCCGCGCCCATCATGCCCGCGCCCAGGATCGCGACCTTGGCCAGCCCGTGCTCGGCGGCGGAGGGCAGGCCCTCGTGCTTCTCGGCGGCGGTGCGGTGGTACCAGAGCGTGCGGATCATGTCCTTGGCCTGGTCGGAGGTGGCGAGCTTGGCAAAGGCCCGCATCTCGATCACCAGCGCCGCGTCGAACGTGACGGCGCAGCCCTCCTGCACCACGCTCATCACGGCCTCGGCGGCCGGGAACGCGCCGGCGGTCTTCTTGTAGAGCATGGCGGAGCCGGCCATGAACAGGTTGCGGGCGTCGTCGCTACCCGGCCGGGGGCCGGGGAAGCGGAACTTCTTGTCGTCCCAGGGCTGCCTGGCCTTGGGGTGCTCGGCGATCCAGGCCTGGGCGGCAGCGAGCAGCGCACTACGATCGGGCGCGAGCGCGTCGACGAAGCCGACCTTCTTGGCCTGGGGGGCGCGGAGGATCTTGCCCTGGGCGAT
Source organism: Paraliomyxa miuraensis (assembly GCF_026337845.1). Taxonomy (GTDB): domain Bacteria; phylum Myxococcota_A; class Polyangia; order Nannocystales; family Nannocystaceae; genus Paraliomyxa; species Paraliomyxa miuraensis. The sequence goes on from NZ_JAOVZF010000153.1 coordinate 35,464, forward strand.
GTGCTCGAGCGCGGGCTGGATCCCGATGAGCCGCGGCAGGCGCTGGGTACCGCCCGCGCCGGGAATGACGCCCAGGCTCACCTCGGGCAGGCCGAGCTGGATGCGGGGGTCGTCGACCGCGATGCGGTGGTGACAGGCGAGCGCGAGCTCGAAGCCGCCGCCGAGGGCCGAGCCGGTCAGCGCCGCGACGACGGGGAACGGGAGCTGCTCGATGCGTCGGAACAGGCCGTGCAGCTCTCGCAGGCGCCGCATGAGATCGGCGGGGTCGCGCTCGCGGTAGAGCCGGTCGATGTCGGCGCCCACGCAGAAGTCCTTGTGACCGGAGGCGAGCACGAGGCCCTTGACGGCCTCCTGGGCCTGCACCCAGTCGATCGCTTGCAGCAAGGTGTGCCCGAAGTCGTCGTTGATCTTGTTGGCCCGGCCCGTCATCTGGAGGGTGACGGTGGCCACCCCGGTGCTCGGGTCGAGCGCGAGGAGGGCCTGGCCGTTGTCGGTGGTGGCAGCGGTGTCGGTGCTCATTGGGGTCCTCGTGGGAGTGATCTGGCCAGTGGGCGCGGCGGGGCTAGACCCGCTCGACGATGGTGGCGATGCCCATGCCGCCGCCGATGCAGAGGGTGACGAGGCCCGTGCTCAGATCGCGGGCCTCGAGCTCGTCGAGGAGCGTGCTCATGAGCATGGCCCCGGTGGCCCCCAGCGGATGCCCCAGCGCGATCGCACCGCCGTTGACGTTGACCTTGTCGTGCGGGACGCCGAGCTCCTGCATGAAGGCCAGGGGCACGGCGGCGAACGCCTCGTTGACCTCGAACAGATCGATGTCGCCCACCTCCATGCCGGCCTTCTTGAGCGCGCGCTGGGTGGCGGGCATGGGTCCGGCGAGCATGAGGATGGGGTCGGTGCCGACCACCGACACCGCGCGCACCATGGCGCGGGGGCGCAGGCCCAGGGCCTGGCCCTTGTCCCTGGTGGCCACGATCTGCGCCGCGGCACCGTCGACGATGCCCGAGGAGTTGCCGGCGTGGTGGATGTGCTCGATGCGCTCGACCTGCGGGTAGCGTCCGCGGGTGAGGGCGTCGAGCCCGAACTGGCGGCCCATCATCTCGAACGAGGGCGAGAGCTTGGCCAGGCCCTCGAGCGTGCTGTCGGGGCGCGGGTACTCGTCGCGGGCGAGGATGGTCAGGCCGTTCTCGTCGACCACGGGCACGATGCTGCGATCGAAGCGGTGGTGCTCGATGGCGTCGACGGCTCGCCGCTGGCTCTCGAGGGCGAAGCGATCGACGTCGTCGCGCGTGATGCCGCGCAGCGTGGCCAGCAGATCGGCGCTGACGCCCTGCGGGACCGAGCCCACCTCCCACTGGATGCGGGGGTCCCAGATCGCGCCGCCGTCGCTGCCCATCTTCACGCGCGACATGCTCTCGACGCCGCCGGCGACCACGAGGTCGTAGTAGCCCGAGGCGACCATCGCAGCGGCGTCGTTGATGGCCTGCAGGCCCGAGCCGCAGAATCGGTTGAGCGTGACGCCGGGGGCGTCGATGTCGTAGCCGGCCGCGAGCGCGGCAAAGCGCGCGATGCAGGCGCCCTGATCGCCGGCCTGGGTCACGCAGCCGACGACCACGTCGTCGACCTCGGCGGTGGGCAGCGCATTGCGATCGCGCAGCGCGGCGAGCGATTGCGCGAGCAGATCGACGGGGCGAACGGTGTACAGGCTGCCGGTCTCCTTGCCCCGGCCTCGCGGGGTGCGGACGGCATCGAACAGATAGGCGATGGGCACGGCGGGCTCCTCCTTTGGGTGCCCCACGATACTAGCAAGGAGGGAGGCCGTTCCGCCGGCCTCCCCCGTCGCGGGGGATTCCACGTCACGGCGAGGGTCGTCTATAACCGCCGCATGCTCACGTTCGTCCGCCGTCGTCGCGTCGTCCTGCCTGCCTGGCTGCCGGGCTGGCTGCCCGTAGGTCTGGGCGCCGCCCTGGCCCTGGCCGGCACCGGGGCGGGGTGCGGCAAGCAGACCCAGCCGGTGACCGCGCCGGATGCGGGAGGAGGGGGCACGGCGGTGGTGGCGGCGCCGGAGCTCGCCCCGATCGAGCATCCCTCGCAGATGATGCCGCGCGACACCTCGGTGCTGGTGGTGGGCAGCAGCGTCACCCGTGCGGCGGAGGTGTTCGAGCGCGACCGCTTGGTGAAGGCGTTCGGGCCCCAGTACACGTCGATCCGATCGATCATCACGAGCACGCTGGGCTACGATCTGCTCGACCCCGGGCAGTGGCGCGAGGCCGGGCTCGATCCCGACGGCGCGGCCGGCTTGGCCGTGTCCGATCTGGCGAGCGGGCGCGTGGTGCTGTTCGCGACCATCGCCAATCGCACCAAGGTGGTCGAGCTGGTGCGACGGGTCGCGGGCAAGGCCCAGGTGGAGATCGTCGAGCAGTCGTATGGCCCCAGCGCGTCGGTGCTGCGGGCCAAGGGGGAGGGCGGCGGGGCGGTGGTGCTGCGCGACCAGTGGGTGGCGCTGGTGCTCGACGATGGCGATCCGAAGGTCGACCTGGCCGAGCGCCTGGTGACGATGGATCCCAACGTCTCGCTCGCGGCACAGGTGGGCTACCGCAAGGCCACCGGCGGCATGCGGGCGGCCGACCTCTCGGTGTACTTCGATCTGGCCGGCATGGTGGCTCGAGCCCACGCGGAGGCCCGGATCCACGCGTCCAAGCCCGACACGAGCTGGGCGGAGGAGGAGCTGGCGCGGGCCAAGGAGGAGGGGACGCCCGAGCAGGTGGCCGCGCTCGAGCGCCAGGTGCAGGAGCAGGAGCAGTGGCAGGAGCGATGGGAGCGACGTCAGGAGGGCGAGCGTGCGCTCGGAGAGCTGCTGGTCTCGGGCATCGAGGGCGTGGGCTTCTCCACCACCGTCAAGCGCAGCGGTCCGGTGTTCGACGGGCGCGTGGTCGCCGGACCCGAGGCGTTCCTGCGGCGGTTGATGATCAATCGCGAGGGCTCGCCCGTGCTGCCCACGGCCATGAACGGGGCCCCGCTGTGGTGCGGGTCGGGCCGCATGGACCCGAAGGCGGCGTTCGAGCTGCTCGAGGCGATGGCCGAGTCCGACGGCAAGGACTACGCGGAGCTGCTCGCCGAGGCCAAGGCCGAGCTGGGGATCGACCTGAAGGCCGACCTCGAGCCGGTGTTCGAGGGACACGCCGAGCTCTGCATGACGGTCGACGGCTCGCTCGAGGAGCTGATGGGGGTGGAGGCCAAGGAGAGGCTCGGGATGGGCGCGTTCGTGCAGGTGACCGATCAGGCCAAGGCCAAGTACCTGGTGGCCAAGATGGCCAATTCGGGCAGCGCGCTGGGCAAGCGCATGCGCAAGCAGGGCGAGGGCTACGTGGTCGATGCGCCCGACTGGCGGCCGGTGCACGTGCAGCCGGTGGGCAGCCGCATCGTGGTGAGCACCGATCCCGAGCTGGGCAAGCGCATCGCCGCGGGCGATCCGGGCTCGATGCCCAGCAAGATCCGCCCGCCGGGGGCTCGCGGGGCGCTCGATCTGGGCGGCACCGCGGCCACCCAGGCGTTCGATCTCTCGACGGGCATGCTGTTCCTCATGGTGGGGCGCTCGGGGTCGATGGACCCCGTGGTGCTCGCGCCGGGCCTGACGCCCGAGGAGATGGAGAAGGTGCCGATGTCGGCCGCGACCAAGAAGGCCCGCAAGGCGCTCGACAAGGCCCAGGCCGACGTCGACCGGCTCGAGCGCAAGCGCAACGAGGCCCAGATGAAGCAGGCGCTGGCGATGACCGATGGCCTGGGGATGCTGATCGGCGCGCTGACGGAGGACGATCGCGGGTTCGTGCTCTCGGGCGGCCAGTTCCTGCGCGCGCCGAGCCTCGGCGCGGTGATCGAGACGCTGGTGACGGGGGTGATGAGCGAGGGGCCCGGGCTCGACCCGGCCGACGCCAAGGCGCTCGACGAGGCGTGGGAGCGCCACATGAAGGCCTCGCAGGCGTACAGCGAGGCACGCATGGCCGACGCGGAGAAGTGGAAGAAGAAGCGCGGGCGCTGATCAGCGCTCGCGCGGGGGCGGTGTCGGGCAGACCCACCGCCCCCGTCGAACCTCGAGCAGCGAGGCCTCGGCGAACAGCGCGTGCTCGTCGGGGGTGCAGGCGGCGGGCACCAGGGCCAGCGGGCTACGCCAGCCGGCCATGGATTCCGCGGCCGCGATCACCCCTTCGCGGGTGGGGTGGGGACCGGCGCGGCGCAGCACCTCCACCGTGGCCTCGGCCAGCACCTGGCCTCCCACGCTGGTGCCGGTGACGGCCACCTGGGGGGCGCGTCGCTGGATCAGGGCCGCATGCTCGCGAATGGCTGGATCGTCGTGCCCCTCGGGCAGCCGCAGCCAGTGGCACGAGACCAGTCCCTCGGCGTCGGGTCCGAGGGCGTCGACGAGCCCGTCGGTGAACACGGTGGACCAGCGTGGGCGAGGGCCCAGCCCACCGTGCAGTCCATGGGCATGCGTGATCGCGTCGGCGACCTGCGACGGCGTGGCCATGCACAGCAAGGCCCGGGTCCCCGCGGCCATGGCTCGCTCCACATCGGCGTGCAGCGAGCCCGACAGCTCGTGCCGCAGCTCGAGCCACGCCGGGGTCCCCCCGTAGGCCGCGCGGAGCCCCTCGAGCAGCTCGTCGCCCACCGCCGAGCGCTGGACCAGCACGGCGACCCTCGAGACCGGCCATGCTCGCAGGTGCTGCACCAGGCATGCGGCCATGCGGGCGTAGGAGACGTTGCCCGGGAACAGGGTGGTGCGCCGTGGCTCGCCGATTTGGCGCGATCCACTGATGACCCACAGGTCGGGGACGCCCAGCGCCTGCAGCTCGTCGGCCACCGTGGCGTGGGTGGGCGTGCCGCTGCCCAGCACGATCGCCAGCACCCCCACCTCGTGCACGAGCGTGCGCACGGCCTGCTGGGCACGCTCGGGCTCGTAGCGATCGTCGCGCAGCTCGAGTCGGATCCTGCGCCCATGCACGCCGCCGTGGGCGTTGACCTCGTGGAACACCGCCTGGGCGGCCACGGCGACCTGGCCGTAGGCCGCCAGCGGCCCGGACAGCGAGGTGTGCGTGCCGAGGACGAGCTCGTCGTCACTCACCCCCGGCACGCTCGCCATCGCTCGGTTCCTTGGGCCGGATCTAGCCGGGCAGGTGCACGACCTCGAGCTTGATGCCGTCGGGGTCGCTGAAGAACATCGCGTAGTACCCGGGTGCATACGGGTACTCGGCCGGCGCGTCGAGGATGGTCACGCCATCGGCCACGAGCCTCTGATGCAGAGCGTCGATCTGCTCGCGCGACTCGAGCGCGAAGGCGACGTGGTGCAGGCCCACGCGGTAGCGATCGAAGGCACTGCCGCGGTGCTCGGGTGCGGCCTCCCACACGCCGAACATCACGCCGGCGCCGGCGAACAGCATCATGCGGCAGCCTTCGTGCTTGTGCGGGGCTCCGGTGGCCTCGAACGCCGGGCCGGCGCCCAGGGCCTCGAACAGCTTGGTGTAGAACGCTCGGGAGCGCTCGAAGTCGTTGACCGTGATCGATACGTGGTGAATTGCGCGAGCCGCCATCTTGGTCTTCCTTGGTCGCATCTCGCCACGACCGCATCGTCGAGAGGGGCCTTGCGAGACGCGCTCGAATGGTACTGGGTAGGGTCACATGCGATCAACGCGAACTCGGACATCGGCCCGGATCCGCGGCGGTCGACGTTCTCGTATGCTCGGGGCTCCCGGCTCGCCGGGAGCGAGCGATGGCCGAGGACGCGGTGTGGAATTTCGCCTACGGCTCGAACCTCCACCCCGAGGTTCGTGAGCGCCGTCGCGGCCTGCTGCCCTCGGCGGTCGTGCCCGCGGTGCTGTCCGACTGGCGGCTCTCGTTCGAACTCCCCGGGCTGCCGCTCGTCGAGCCGGCGATGGCGAGCATCGTGCCCGCGCCCGGTCACGAGGTCCATGGCCTGCTGCTGCGCTTCTCCCCCGAGCAGCTCGCGACGCTCGAGCGCAGCGAGGGCGGCGGTCTCTTCTACGAGACGGTGCAGGTGCACGCGCGGTCCTACGCAGGCGAACGAATCCGCGCGGTCGCCTTCAAGGCGCGGCCCGAGCTGGTGGTCGCCGAGCGGCCGCCGTCGCGTCGCTACCTCGCGCTCATTCGCGAGGGCGCGCGCCGCAGCGGCTTGCACTCCGACTACTGCCGCAAGCTCGACGCGCTCCCCCATGCGCCCGCCCACGCGATCGCGGGGCACCTGGGCACGCTGGTGCTCGATGGGATGGCAGCGGTGAGCCGCACGCGCTGGCACGCGCTGGGCTTTCGCTACCTGGCGTGGGCCCAGCGGATGGAGGTCAGGGGCGGTGCGATGTCGACCGTGCCGGGCCAAGGCCTGGTGCTCGCGCCGCTGCTGGTGCTCGGGCTGGTCGCGCGTGCGCGCGCGTCGTCGAGCCCTTCGAGTGATCGATGAGTCGGTGGGCATGGGTCGTGGAGCATCGCGCTCGACGTCGATCGCGATGATGGTTTGACACGGGTCTGATGCCCCGTTACTACGAATGGACCCGTGGTGGTTGGAGCGGTCGGTGCGACATCGACCGTCGCTGCGTCGATCGGACGACCAGCCCCGCGACGAAGGGACGTGGTGAGGGTGGTCGAGAGGGCCCACGAGTCGCTATGGGTGGACGGGCGCTTCGTACCCACGGCCGAGGCGGCGGTGGGGCTGTTCACCCACTCGCTGCACTACGGCACCGCCGTGTTCGACGGCTGCCGGTTTCGTCGGGCCGCGTCGGGCCGGATCGTCGCCTTTCGACTGTTCGAGCACATCGGGCGCTTCGTGGCCGGGGCGCGCACGATGTTCATGGCGCTGCCCTACGACCGCGACGCGCTGGGTGCCGCGTGCGTGGCCACCATCGCCCGCAGCGGCGTCGACGAGGGCTACCTGCGCATGCTGGCCTGGTATGGCGACGACGCGATCGGCATCGGTGCGCACAACCGAGCCCATGTGGCGCTGTTGTCGTGGGATCCGCCCCCGGCCGCCCGCGAGCCCGTGCGCCTGCGGGTCGCGGGCTTCGGGCACGACGCGCGCTGGCTGCCCGGGGTCAAGCTGGCTGGTCAGTACGCGCGCTCGTTCCTGGCGCGGGGCGAGGCCGAGCGCACCGGCTGTGACGATGCGCTGTTCCTGGGTCCGGATGGCACGGTGGCCGAGGCGACGGGCGCCAACGTGATGGTGGTGCAGCGCGGGCACCTGCGCACGCCGCCGCCGTCGGCCCCGATCCTGCGGGGGATCACGCGCGATACCGTGCTGACGCTGGCTCGCGAGCACGGGCACCCGTCGTCCGAGGTGTCGCTGCGTCGCGACGATCTGCTCGAGGCCGACGAGATCCTGCTGACCAACAGCTCGCTGGGCATCACGCCCGTGGGGGCATTCGAGGGGCGAACGCTCGATGCGCCGGGGCCGATGACGCGCGCGCTCGTGCGAGCCTACCGAGACGTCGTGTGCGGTGACGACCCTCGTCACCTCGACTGGCTCACGGAGATCCCATGACCACCGAGCCCGGGCACTCGCGCGCGCTGGTCGATCGAGCGACCGAGGCGATCGGCGCGGCGCTGCGGGCCGGGGCGTCCGTGGACGCGGTGGCGAGCGGGGCACGAGAGCTGGCCGCGCTGGCCGAGCACGCCACGCCCGACGATGCGGTCGCCCATGCGGGCTACCACGGGCTGCTCTACGAGCTGCACGAGCGCCACGATCCTGCCACGTATGCCGTGCGCCGCTTCCTGTGTCAGCCGGCCTACGAGGTGGAGGAGGCGCGGATCCTCCGCGCGCGGGCCCATGATCCGAGCTTCGACGTGCCCGAGGCGACGAGCGCGGCGCTGCGCGAGCGCCTCGTCGCCGCGCAGGAGCGCCGCTCGGGTCTGCGGCACCCGATGTCGGCCCACCTGTTCGAGGGGCGGCCGTCGCATCGCGACGTGCTCGTGTACCTCGAGCACCACTGGTTTCGCTCGCGCGGGTTCCACCGCGAGCTCACCGAGCTGTCGCTGAGCCTGCCGCCGGCCGAGGCGTGCCGCGTGGTGGCCAACCTCCACGAGGAGCTCGGCGAGGGCCGCCCCGGGCGGGCGCATCCCGAGCTGCTGCAGCGCCTGCTGCGGCACATGGGCGTTCCCTGCGAGCACGAGCACCGGCCTGCGTGGCCCGAGGCGTGGGCGTACCTCAACAACCGCGTACGCTGTGCCCGCAGCCGCGAGCCGGCGTGGGCGCTGGCGGTGGTGTTCTCGCTGGAGCACGGCACCCCGGCCACGCACGGCAGCATCCACGCGCTCTTGCAGCGCATGGGGATGCCCGAGCCGCTGCTCGAGTTCCATCGCATCCACATGCTCGGCGACGCGGCCCACGCCGAGGCGTTCATGCAGCAGATCGAGCGGCTGGTGGTCACGCGCCACGCTCGTCACGTGCTGCTGTGCTCGCTCGATCACCACCGCGCGCTGGGCCTGCGCTACTTCGATCGGATCTGGCGCGAGATCCAACGACAGGAGGCTCCATGACCGTGTCCGCCCGTGGCGAGCCGTTGCTGCTCGAGCTGCTCGATGGGTTCTTGCAGACCAAGGTGCTGATCACCGCCTACCAGCTCGATCTGTTCACGATGGTGGCGCGCGCGCCTCGATCCCCGGCCGAGCTGCGAGCGGCGCTGGGCTGGCCCGAGCGCTCGACCACCATCCTCGTCGACGCCTGCGTGGCGCTGGGGCTGCTGGAGCTCGAGGGCGAGGCCTTGCGGGTGCCCGACGAGCTCGCGCCGTTCCTCGTGCGCACGCCCGATCGCCCGTTTCGTACCACGACCTACTTGCTCGACTACTACGCCGAGGTCTACCGGGCGCTCGACGACATGGCCGAGCTGGTGCGCAGCGACGGGGCCTCGTCGAGCTTTGGCCTGCGCGACTACTTCAAGGACGACGTGGCGCAGGTCGAGGCCGAGGTGGCCCGCGAGTACTCGCGCTACATGGACCAGACGATCGCCCCGATTGCCAAGGTGGTGCTCGAGACCTACGACTTCGGCCAGCATCGCTCGCTGCTCGATCTCTGCGGCGGCACCGGCACGTTCTGCGCGGCGATCGTGGAGGCGACCCCCGGGCTGCGGGGGGCGTTCCTCGACGTGCCGGCGTGCGTGGAGCTGGGGCGGCAGCAGCTCGCGCAGCGGCCCGCGGTGGCCGGGCGGATCACTCCGATCGCCGGCGATGCGTTCACCACCCCGCTGCCCGAGGGCCTCGACGTGGTGACGATCTGCCGGGCGGCGATGGACTGGGGGGACGAGCGCATCGAGCCGCTCTATCGCCGGGTGCGGCAGGCCCTGCCGCCGGGGGGGCGGCTGGTGGTGGTGGAGCGCATGCTGCCCGACCGGCCGTGCCCCGAGGCGCGCTCGCTCTACCTACGCTCGGTGTACTTCCTGGCCAAGTCTCGCAGCACCCGCTATCGCACGCCGGCCGGGCACGTGGCGCTGCTGCAGCGCGCCGGGTTCTCGTCGGTGGAGGTGCGGGAGCCCCCGCGAGCTCCCTACGCGGTGTTCCAGTCGATGAAGGTGGTGGTGGCGCGGGCCTAGCCCGCGCGCGCGCTCGAAGGGGGAGGTGCGTGGGTGGACGATCCTAGCCTCACGGTGCCCAGGTCGTGGCGCGACCTGATCGACGAACGCCACGGGGCCGACCAGAGCCTGCTGCTGCGCTACTGGAAGGCGCTCGAGGTGGTCGGCCTTCGGCCCGCGCCGTCGCTCGAGTCGCTGCAGGCGGTGAGCCGGGGCGAGGGCGCGCGGGTGCTGCCGCTGCCGCCGTACTGCGACGTGGAGCTGTCGGTGAGCGACGAGACCAGCCTGATGTCGAGCGGCACCTACAAGGCCCTCGACGCGTGCCTGACCGTGGCCATGGTCGAGCGCCAGGGGACTGGTCGCGTGGTGACCTCGTCGGGGGGCAACCTCGGTCACGCGCTGGCCCGCTACTGCCACGCGCGAGGGATCGAGACGTTCTGCTTCCAGCCCCGCAGCACCGGCTACAAGCTCGACGCGAGCACGCTTGCGTTCCCCGGGGTGCACGTGGCGAGCGCAGACCTGCCCGAGCCCGAGATCAAGGCGCTGGCACGGGGCTTCGCCGAGCGCTTCGGCCTCTTGCACGTGCCGGCGCTGCCGTGGCGGCTGGCGGCCTCGGCCGCCCGCGCGATGTTCCTGCTCGAGGCGGTGCAGAGCGGGCCTGCCCCCGTCGAGTGGATCGCCCAGGCGATGTGCGCCGGCTACGGCCCGGTGGGGATCTACGATTGCTTCGCCGCGCTGGTGGATGGGGGCCTGTTGGCGGCCGAGCGCGTGCCCAAGCTGCTGGGGATCCAGCAGCAGGCCAACGCGCCGATGGTGCGGGCATGGAGCGAGGGATCGCGGGAGATCGGCCAGCGCCACCGGCGGCCACGCCCTGCGGCCTACCTCGAGCCCGGGCTCTACAACACCGATCCCGGGGCCAACTACACGCGGCTGCACGCTCACCTCGAGCGCTTCGGCGGCGCGCTGGTGGGCGTGGATGGCCGGGACTACGAGCGTCACGCCGAGCGCGTGGTGCAGTGGCTCGCCGACGCCGGGGTGGTGCTCACGCGGCGGCCGGAGAGCGACGAGGTGCTCGAGAAGGCGGGGCTGCTGGCCGCGGTGGGCTTGCTCGAGGCGATCGAGCGCGGCCACGTGGCTCCGGGGGCGCGGGCGCTGTCGCTGCTGACCGGCGGGGTGCGGGCATCGGTGCCGAGCGTCCCCGCGGCTCGTCCGCGCCCGCCGATCGAGGTCGACGGCTCGCTGGGACTCGACGCATGGGTGGAGGAACTCGGGCGGCGCTGGTCGCTGCCGAGTCCTTGAGGGAAGCGGCTCACGGGCGGGTGCCGTGGATCAGCGTGAACGGACCATCGGCGGGCGCGAAGCCCACGTGCTGGAATCCCGCGCGACGCAGCGCCTCGCACAGCTCCTGGGCGTGCCAGGGCCGTGACCAGCCCCACTGGTGCTTGTCGTCGTGCGGGTCCGAGGGGGGGCTCTTGGCCAGCACGTGGCAGTCCTTGCCCATCCAGTGCGCGACCACCAGGGCCACCGCGCGGTCGTGGGCGGGATCGCCGGTCATCGCGTAGTCGACCGCGGCCAGCACCCCGCCGCCGACCAGGCCCTCGTATGCGCGCTGCAGCCACGCGTCCACGCCGTCGCGGGGCACCCCGCTGAGCAGCCGGTTGAAGGTGACCAGATCGAGCCCGGGGGGCAGCGGGTCGAGCAGGGCGTTGGTGCCGAGCAGCTCGACCTCGACGCCCTCGGCGCGCAGCGCCTGCTCGGTGCGGCGACGATAGTCGTCGTGGGCCAGGTTGGCCTCGACCGCGCACACGTGCAGCGAGGGGAAGCACTTGGCCAGCAGCGCGGCGAACCCGGCCGGCCCCGCACCCACGTCGCAGACGCGACGGTGACCGCAGAGCGTGCGACGCAGGTGCGCGCGCAGCAGCAGGTAGGACGAGTCCCAGAAGTACGCGCGACGGCTCTCGTTGTAGGCTTGGCGCGCGGCAAAGTAGCCGTCGTGCTCCTCGCGAGGGCGACCGGTCGACCACATGGATCGTCGCGAGCGGCGGGTGCTCACCAGGGCGCGCCCGATTGCGGCCGCGGCGGGCAGGTAGCTGGCGTAGTGCTCCACGTGCCCGAGCAGCCGCAGGCGTGAGCCGGAGGCGAGGAACGTGGCCGAGAGCGCGGTGGCGTGGACCCGTCCGTCGAGCACCGTGAGCAGGCCCAGCCCCGCGCCGAGCTCGAGCGCCATCTCCAGGCTCACCGCGGCGCGCTCGTGTCGGTCGGTCTGCGGCTCGGGATCGCGGTCGCCGAGGGCGGCGAGGCTCGTGCCTCCGTCGGCGACGGCCTGCTCGATGATTCCCAGCTCCACCAGCCGCACGATCACCGCGAGCGAGGCCGGGTTGAGCGTCAGCGCGATGAACTCGTGCAGCAGCTCCGGGGGCAGCGCCTGCAGCTCGTCGAGCGTGGGGAGCATCGGACCGCAGCGTAGCCGTGATCGTCGCGCGATCGGGCGCGTCGGCGCACGAGAGGTGATCAGATCGTCGCGGGTCGATCGATCAATCGCTCGACCCGCGCGACGCCGCTCTCCGTGTCATTCTCGACCGCGGCGAACGCGGTGTGCATGCGCTCCACGGCGGCGTCGAGCTCACCGCGGAGCGCGACGTCGACCGCTTCCTCGAGGACCAGCTCGGACTCGGACTCGGACTCGACCGCGACCACGCTCGCGATCCCGTGGTGTCGGGCTCGCGCGGCGTTCCCCGGCGGATCGTAGCCCTCGCGGCTGGGCAGCAGCACCATCGGCACGCGAAACCACACGCACTCCTTGATGGTCCCCAGGCCGCCCACCGACAGCATCGCGCGAGCGCGGCGGAGCACGGCGTGCTGCGGTGCCGAGGCCACCACGCGTACGCTGGCGGGGGCCTTGGCGGCATACTCCGGCTGCCACGCCGCGCCCGTGGCCAGCAGCACGCGCAGCTCGGGGCGCCGTTGGGCGAGCGCGAGCACCTCGTCGTAGAGCCGGCGATACCCCGGTCGCCACTGCACCTGGGTTCCGAACGCACCGTAGAGCAGGGGGTGATCTCCCAGCCATGCGAGCGTGGCGTCGTCGAGCGCCTCGGTGCGCGGGGCGAGGCTGGGCACGTCGTACTCGCAGCGGCTGGGCAGGGTCCGCGGGAATTCGAATGCGCGCGGGCAGAGCACGAGCATCGGCAAGGCGGGAAAGTCGGGGGCGATGGCTCCGTTCCAGGTGATCAGCGCGCGAGGGAAGGCGTGCGCATCGATCATGCGCTCCACGTAGGCGAGGTACTCGTCGTGCTCGGCCCGTGCGCGCCGCCGTGCGCCGAGCCGCGCCCAGGCCTCGTCGGCCGCCCGCCGTGCGGCCTCGCCCGTGCCCCACGGCAGCGCGCTGGTCAGCGGCGGCACGCCGGGCTCACGTCCCTGGTACACCGAGGTCGACAGCTGAGCCACCGCCACGCCGGCCCGCCGCGCGGCCAGCGGGATCGACACGTCGAATGCGTCGCCGAGCACCAGATCGGGCTGCGCCGCGCGGTAGGTCCGGACCAGGCCGCCCGCGAGCAACCACTCGATGCGTCGCTGGTTTCGAGCCTCGAAGTCGGTGCGTCGCTGGTCGGCCGACATCCGCTCCCATGCCGTCTCCGTGCCCCGGGGGTACACGTCGCCGAGGTACTCGCAGACGCCGAGCCCACGCGCGCGCGCCCACTCCACCCACGACGGGGTCAGCAGGAACGCGACCTCGTGCCCGGCTCGCACCAGCGCATGGGCCAGCGGGATCGTGGGCAGCAGGTGCCCGTGCTCGCGCAGCATGTGGATCAGGATGCGAGCCATCGGGGGCGCTCATGTCGGCTCGGTTGGTCGCGTGGATTCCATGGAGCGGCGCAGGGGCAGGACCAGCAGGCCGGCCGCGAGCGCGCACGCACTCGCGGCCGCGTAGATCGCCGCGTAGCTCGGCAGCCGGCCGAGCCCCAGCTCGGCGAGAAAGCCCGAGGCCGCCAGTGCTCCGGCCAGCAGTGCGCTGACCAGCCCGCGATCCTCCACGCGATCGTAGAACGTGGCGTAGAGCGCGGGCCACAGCAGCAGGTGCCCCAGGCCCGACACGAGCCCCAGGCCCCACAGCTGCACCGGGGTGCTCACCACGGCCAGGCCCGCGCCCAGTCCGGCGAGCAACAGGCCGCTCATCGCCACGATGAGCCCGCGACCGAGGCGGTCGATGCGATCGCCGACGAGCGCGCGGCCGAGCGCGATCACCACGAAGTAGGCGCCGAAGAACGGCGTGATCGCCCCCAGCTCGCGGCTGACCGCCAGCGCGCCGAGGAACGACTCCTGCGCGGCGAAGTTGGTGCCCAGGAGCACGAACACCAGCAGCAGCAGGGCGATCCGGGGACGCGCGAGGGTGAGCACGAACGTGCGCAGCGACGCGCGGGCGGGAGCGGCGGGGGGGTGGGGGACCGGCAGCAGCAGGCGCAGGCCGGCGTGGGCCAGGGCGCCGAGCGCCAGCCAGCGGGTCATGGTCGAGAAGCCGTGGTGCAGCACGAGCTGCTCGGCCAGGGTGGACCCGAGCACGTTGCGGGCGAGGTTGACGAAGGCGAAGTAGTAGGCGAGCAGCTCGGCGCGGCGCCCCTGGGCGACGGTGGAGACGATCGTGCTCACCACCGCCACGTCGAGGGCGGCGGTGCCCGTGCTCATCAACGCCACCGCGCTCGCGAGCGCACCCGCGGAGGGATCGCCACGGCTGGCGAGGCCGAGGCCGGCCCCTTGCAGCAGTGCGCCCACCACCATCACGAGGCGAGGGCGGCGTGCGGTCAGGATGCCCGCCAGGGGCAGGGCGACCACGCCACCCAGAGTGGAGAGCGCCATCACGTCGCCGATGACCGCGGGGGAGGCCCCTTGCGCCTGGAGGTGCCCGGGCACGAAGCGCAGGGCCATCGAGCACATGGGTCCGAGGCTCGCGGCCAGGAAGAAGGATGTGAAGCCCGGATCGCGCCAGGGAAGCGAGCGTAGCCCCATGTCCAACCCCCTCAGACCGAGGGAGACCGCGGGCCGCCGGGGCCGACCGGCCAGGCTCGCCGATCTCGTGATGGAGCGTACCCCCAACGCCGCGGGGTGGCGAGCCCTCGTCGCAGGAATTTCGCGGTGCGATGGGCGCTCGGAGGCGAACGGATCGGTTACCCTCCCCGGGTGGTGCACGAGCGTGATCGACCTTCCGGTCGCGGCTCGGTGAGCGTGCAGAGCATGCTCTTGCAGCCGGGAGTCGTGCTCCCCGGCGGCTACGAGATCCTCGAGAAGATCGGGGCCGGCGGCATGGGCGAGGTGTTGCTCGCACGCTCGCAGTCCACCGGAGCCAAGGTCGCGGTCAAGGTGCTGAACGGTCGCTCCGATGCGGAGCCCGAGCGCTTCGATCGAGAGGTCCGCGCGGCGGCCCGCATCCGACACCCCAACGTGGTCGAGTTCCTCGACGTGGGGCGGACGAAGGCGGGGATGTCGTTCTACGTGATGGAGTACCTCGACGGCGAGAGCCTCGCCGCGACGGTGGCGCGCGAAGGTGCGCTGCCGCCCCAACGCGCCTGCGCACTCACCATTCAGATCCTGCAAGCGCTCGAGGCGGCCCACCAGCGTGGGGTGATCCATCGCGACCTCAAGCCCAGCAACTGTCTGCGGCTCGGCACGCCGGGCAGCGAGACCATCAAGCTGCTCGACTTCGGCATCGCCAAGGTGTCGGGCGAGGACTCGCCGGAGACCAACCTCACCCGCACGGGCTCGGTGCTCGGCACGCCCAGCTACATGTCGCCCGAGCAGGCGGTGGGAGGCCAGGTCGATCCGCGGGCCGACATCTACTCGGCCGGCGTGATCCTGTTCGAGCTGCTCACGGGTCAGGTGCCGTTCACGTCGTCGAGCCCCATGGGAGTGCTGTCGCGGCACATCAACGAGGAGCCGCCGCGACCGCGACAGCTCGCGCCCGAGGCCGACATCAGCCCCGAGCTCGAGCGCATCGTGCTCAGGGCGCTGGCCAAGCGCCCCGCAGATCGCTTCGAGCGCGCGGCGGAGCTCGCCGAGGCCCTGCAGGACGTGCTGAGCCAGGCCCGTCGCCACGAGCTTCCCGCGGGCACCTTTCGTCGCCCCGAGCGGCTCTACGGTCGTGGCCCCGAGCGCACGGCCCTACTCGAGGCGTTCGCCAAGGCGGTGGCCGGCGGCCGCGCGTGCGTGCTGCTGACGGGCGAGGCCGGCGTGGGCAAGTCGGCCGTGGTCGCCGATGTGATCGGCTCGCGCGCGCGGGTGGCCTACGCCAAGTTCGATCAGCACGATCCCGACGCACGCGCGACGGCGCTGCTGGGCGTGTTTCGACAGCTCGCCGCGCGGGTGGTGACCCACGATCGCGAGGTCGTGATGGCGCTGCGCCAGGACTTCGAGGCCGAGCTGGGTCTGGGTCTTCGCGTGCTGGTCGAGCTGGTCCCGGAGCTGCGGGCGGTGGTGGGGCCCCAGCCCGCGCCCGCTCCGGTGGGGCCCACGGCGTCACGCAATCGCCTGCACGCGGCGCTATTGCGGGCGCTGCGGGTGTTCGCTCGGCTCGAGCGACCGCTGGTGCTGTTCCTCGACGATCTGCAGTGGGCCAACCCGGCCTCGGTGGAGCTGCTGGCCGCGGCTGCAGGGGAGCCGGACCTGGAGCACCTGATGGTGGTGGCCACGGTTCGCGACGACGCCGTCGATCCGGCGAGCGGCCTGGGGCTCGCGCTGCACGAGCTGCAGCGCGCACCGGCGGTGGAGACGGTGCCCGTGGGTCCGCTGCACCTCGAGGACGTGGCCACGCTGGTGGCCGACACGCTGGGGACGAGCCCCGGCGAGGTCGAGGGCCTGGCCCGCGAGATCCTGCGCCGCACCGAGGGCAACCCGCTGTTCGTGCACAAGCTGCTGCGGGAGGCGCACGACGCCGAGATCCTGGCCTACGACGGGCAGGCGCAGTGCTGGCGATGGCGCTCCGAGGGGCTCGGCGACGATCGCTACGCGGACGTGTCCGAGCTCATCGGCAGCCAGCTCGATCGGCTGCCCGAGGCCACGCGAGCGCTGCTGGCCGTGGCCGCGTGCGTGGGGCCGGAGCTCGAGCCCGCGCTGCTGACGGCCGTCCTGGAGGTGGAGCTCGCGACGCTCGAGGAGCGGCTGCGACCCGCGGTCGCGCTCGAGCTGGTCGAGCCGCACTCCGGGCTCGGCGGTCGTTCCGACGGGCGCCATCGCTTCGTGCACGACCGCATCCGCCATGCGGCGCTCTCGCGGGCCGACCCCGCGGCGCTGCCCGGGCTGCACCTTCGCATCGGTCGCTGGCTGGCCGCCCAGGGCACGGGGGCCGCGTCGTCGTCCGCGGTGGTGCACATGATCCGCGGGATCCCGCTCGTCCACGACGAGCACGAGCGTCGCTCGCTCGCTCGCCAGTGCCTCGAGGCCGGACGCCGGGCTCGCAGCACCACCGACTACGAGGGCGCGCGCCGCTTCCTCGACGCGGGGGTCTCGCTGATCGACGCGGCGTGCTGGCACGACGACCACCCGCTGGCGTTCGCGCTGCACCTCGAGCAAGCCGAGCATGCCTATCTCGCGGGCGACTTCGACGCGGCGGATGCGTGCTACCGGGCGCTCGCATCCCGCGTGGTCGCGCCGGTGGAGGCCCTCGAGCTCGAGATCCAGCGGGTCACGCTCGACCTCAGCCGCGGCGCGCCGCAGCAGAGCATCGCGATCGGGCTGCGGGCGCTGGCGCGTCACGGGCTGGAGGTGCCGGCCTCGCCGCGCGAGCGCGCCGAGGCGTGCGAGCGCACCCTGGAGCGGATCCTGCGGGCGCTCGAGGGGCGCTCGATCGCCGAGCTCGTCGACGAGCCGCCGTGCGACGACCCGGTCAGTCGCGCACTGCTGCGGCTGCTCACCGAGCTCATCGCGCCGGCGCACCTGACCGAGAACGAGCTGGCCGATCTGCTGATCTGCACGCTGGTGGAGCTGTCGCTCTCGCGCGGGAGCTCGGAGGCCTCGGCCTACGGCTACGTGCTGTTCGCGTTCTTCCTGGCCACGCGACGCCCCGACCCCACGGCGCACGCGTTCGGCCAGCTGGCCCTCGCGCTCAACGAGCGCCTGGGCGATCCCAGCCAGGACAGCCGCCTGCACTTCGTGTTCGGCTCGATCCTGCACTGCTTCGAGCCCCTGAGCGCGGCGCTGCGGCACTTCGAGCGCGCGCTGGTGGTGGGCCTCGAGTCGGGCGACCACGTGTTCGCCTCGTATGCATGCAGTCACACCCTGATCGCGCTCATCGGGCTCGGGGTCCCGCTGCCCGACGTGCGCGAGCGGGCGCGCCAGTACCTGCAGGTGACGGGGCGGACGCGCGTGGCCTCGTCGACCGCCGTGGTCAAGCTGGCGCTGCGGGTGGTGGCGTGCCTGCAGGGCGAGACCGAGGGCCCGGCCTCGCTGTCCGATGCGAGCTTCGACGAGGCCGCGTTCGTCGAGGAGATCGAGGGCGCCAGCCTGGGGTTTTCGTGCCTGTGGTACGACGTGATCAAGCTCCAGCTCCTCACCCTCGAAGGGGACCTCGAGGGCGCCACCCAGGCCCTCGAGCGAGCCGAGCGCCGCCGGACCAACAGCGCGTGGTTCCTGTCGACCGAGCTGTCGTTCTATCGCTGCATGCTGCTCGCGGCGCGAGCACGGGCGGAGGCCGACTCGTCCGAGCCGCCCGGGCGGCCCCAGCAGGTGGACGCGCTGCGGGAGGCGCTGCGGCCGATCCAGCGCCTCGCCGAGCTGTGCCCGCAGGGCTACGTGCACAAGGAGCTGCTGGTGCGGGCCGAACTCGCCGCGCTCGAGGGTCGGCCCGACGAGGCGCTGCGGCTGTACGACCACGCGGTGGTGAGGGCACGGGCCGACGGCTTCACCTCGACCGAGGCGCTCGCGGCCGAGCGCGCGGCGGCATGCTGCCAGGGGCTGGGGTACGACGGGATGACGGGCATGTTCGCGGGCCTGGCCGAGGCCGCCTACCTGCGATGGGGCGCGGTCGGCCGGGCGGGCGCGGTGCGGGCCCGCTACCTCGGCCACATCGAGGGCTCGGGCTGGCCCCGGGCCGAGCAAGGGCCCGCGGAGGCTCGCGAGGAGGCCGCGGGATCCCCGGTCGGGGCCGATCTGTTCGCGCGAGCGATCGCGCTGTCGCGGATGCTCGCCGACGAGGACGACGTCGACCGGCTCGCGCATCGCTTGCTCGAGCACGTGGTCAAGGCCACCAAGACCGATCGAGGCATGCTGGCCATCGAGCGCGGCGGCATGATCCGCATCGAGGCGAGCTACGCGTCCGGCGACTCGGATCGCTCGCACTGCACGCCGTGGCCGCTCGACGCCAGCGGTGATGCACCGATGCTGCCGCTCAAGCGCGCGTTCTGGACCGGTGAGATGCTGCTGGTCGACGACATCGTCGACAACGCGCGCTTCGCCAACGACACCTATCTGCAGCGGCATCGCCCGCGCTCGATCCTGTGCCTGCCGCTGCGAGCCCACGGCCGCCGCTTCGGGCTGCTCTACCTCGAGAGCCGCGACAGCTATGCCCACTTCACCCCGGGCCTGCTGGATCTGCTGCTCATGGTGACCACGCAGCTCGCGGTGTCCCTGCGTGCGACGCGTCCCGACAGCAGCGGGCGCTCGTCCAAGCACATCCTTCCCGACGACGCGACCCGGGCCGACGCGTGAGCATGGGGGCGAAGATCTCGACGCTCGCGATCCCCAGCGGGGGGCGCCCCGGCCTCGCGATCTCGACCTTGCACGGCTACCTCGAGGCGTTCGAGGCGTTCGGGCGACGGGTCGAGGTGGTGCTGGTCGACACGTCGGCGGACCCCGACGATCGCCGGGCGTATCGCGAGGGGCTGCGGGCGCTTCGCCGGCGCACCACGGCCCGCCTGCGCTACCTGGGCCCGGAGCAGTGGGAGGCGCTGGCCGCCCGGGTGGAGCGGGCCGGGCTCGATCCCGAGCTCGTGCGGTTCGCGGGCAGCGATCCCATGGGAACGGGGCAGGCCTACGGGGCGGCCCGCAACCGCGTGCTGCTCGACACGCTGGGCCAGCTGGTGCTCTCGGTCGACGACGACGTGCGGTGCTCGATCGCTGCGGCGCCGCACCAGCGTCCGGGCCTCGCGTTGTTCACCGGTCATGGGCCCGGCTACGACAACTACGATCCCCACGACTACTGGTTCTTCGACGATCGGGCGCAGGTGCTCGCCAGCCAGCCCGCGGTCGCGATCGATCTGCTGGGGTTGCACGAGCGCCAGCTGGGCCGCCGGGTGGACGAGATCCTCGCGCAGTTCGAGCCCGAGGCGATCGACGACACCGAGCTGCGCGATCCGGCGCTGCGCCAGCACATCGCGGCGGGGCGGGCCCACGTGCCGATCACCTTCCTCGGCCTGCGCGGCGACGCGGGGATGTACGCGCCCACCTGGCACCTGCTCAAGACCGGGGCGAGCCGGCAGCGCCTGGTGGCCACCGAGGACGGCTATCGCCGTGCCCTGGCCTCGCGTGAGCTCCTGCGCTGCGTCCCGTGCCCGACGCTGACCGATGGGCGCTGGTATCAGGGCACCATGATCGGCCTGGACAACCGCCGATTGCTGCCGCCCACGATCCCGGTGATGCGCTACGAGGACGGCGTGTTCCGCATCGTCGTGCACCGCTGCCTGCCCGATGCCATGTGCGCGCACCTCCCCTGGACGGCGCTGCACGACCGCCCGGGGGCGACGCCGTGGGCCGAGGGGAGCGTGTGGAAGACGGCGGCCTGGACCCGCATGGGCGAGCTGCTGGTGCGGCTCTTGCTGCGGGCCCCGGCGTCCGAGGTCTTGGGCGATCGGGCCGCACGAATGCGGGCGCTGGGCCAGCACCTGGTGTCGCTGGGCGAGCTGCCCGTGGCGGCGCTGTTCGATGTGATCGAGGCCGAGACGCGCACGCAGAAGCAGCGCTACGCCGATCACCTGCAGCAGCTGCTGCGGCGCCACGACGGACGGCCCCGGTGGTGGGCCGACGACGTGCGCCGACACCTGCAGCTGCTGCGGCGCTCGCTGGAGAGCGACGCGCTCTGTGTGCCCCTCGAGCTGCGCGAGCGTCACTCCCTGCCCCGGGCGCGGCAGCTCGTGCGCACGATCGTGGCCCGCTACGGCCGGCTGCTGCGGGCCTGGCCGGAGCTGGTCGAGGCCGTGCGAGACGGGCAGCGACCGAGCGTGGCCGTCGAGCACCTCGACGGGTGAGCGCCTACGAGTTCCCGGTGACCGTCAGCGTCCACTCCTGCGGCGGCGCGCACAGGTCGTCCTTGGCGCGGATCTCCACCGCGATCCATGCGCTGTCGTCGAGGCCGTTGGGCACCAGGCCCTCGCCCCACTGCATGGAGACCGCGTCCTGGGTGCCCGCGCTGGTCGACTGCATGAGGAAGCCGTTGCAGCCGGTCGCACCGCCCTCGACCCCGCGATACACGTAGAGATCGAAGTTGGCTCCGGCGGGGCTGACCAGGGTGGCGGTGAACGAGAGCGGCGCGCCGACCAGCGAGTCGTCGTCCTCGGTGACGTGGAAGCGCAGCCAGGTGGGATCGGTGCCGCTCTCGCCCACGCTCGGCGAGCCGGAGTCGCCGCTGACCGCCCCGATCGACATGGCGGCCTGGCAGGTTCCGGCGGCCATGCAGTTGCCCATGGGCGGAGGCGGGCCGTCGTCGCCGCTGGTGTCGCTGGGGCCGGTGGTCTCCTCGAAGCCGGTGGTGGTCTCGTCCCACGGCGGCCCGGTGATGTCGACCGAGCCGGTGTCGGGATCGGGCGGCGGTGGATCGTCGTCGTCCGCGGGCTCGTCGTCGCCCACGCTCTCGTCATTGGCGGCGCTGCCGGGGCCGCTGTGGGGCGCTGGTCCGAAGGTGGTGGTCTCGGGTCCCTCGACCCCGCTGGCACAGCCGCAGAGCACCGCGACGAGGAGCACCCACGAGGAGCTCCATCGAAGGCTCGAGTCGCGCTCGTGCATCACCGCACCCGAGCATACCGCCCCGGGCCGGCGATGGGGAATCGTCGATGGCCGGTTCGCCTCACACGACCCGCCCCGGACGTCGCAGGAATGCGTCCAGTGGCAGCAGGCACAGGGCCAGGAGCAACAGCCACGGCCAAAGTCGCTGCACGCTGGTGGTGAGGCTGGCGCTCGGCGTGGGGTGCAGTGCGGTCGGCTCCTGCTGCCCTCCGGTCTGCTCGGTGAGCCCGGCCAGCCACGCGGCGTCGATCGTGCGGTGGCGTCGCTCGGGCGAGGGCGGGGGCGCAAACGTGTCCGACGCCAGCACCGTGCCCTTGTCGTCGACCACCTCCACGCGATAGGTCCGGTCGCTGCGCGTTCGGATCTGCGAGGTCCACATGCCGGGCTCGCCCGAGCGCAAGGCCACCTCGGTGGTGTCGGTGCCGTCGTCGATGCGCGCTCGCAGCCCGCCCTCGTCGAGGGTGAGCCCGTCCTTGCCGCGCCGTGCCACGCGGACCTGGGCGCGCCCGCCCTCGAAGTCGACCTCGATCGCGGTCTCGTCACCGGCTCGGCTGCGCAGGGCCCAGCGGGCGATCTGCGTCCACTGCTTGCCGTAGCCCTCCCAGGCCAGCCAGTCCTCCGACCAGCGCGGCCCCGAGTCGCTCGACCACGCGGCCACCTGGCCCAGGCCGTAGCGCCACGTGGTCAGCAGGGGATCGCCGTTGGGCCCGGTGAGCACGACCTCGGCGGTGCTGCGCGCCTCCATCTCCTGGTACCCGCGCAGCTGCGGCCCGCCCTGGTAGTCGATGCCGGCCACCGTGGGGTGGGCCAGCCGCACCTCGGGCCGGAACTTGATCTCGTGGAGCGACGAGTCGACCAGCCGCTCGGTCTCCTCCACGAACAGTCCGCGCAGCTTGGCGGCGTCGTTGGTGAGGTAGAAGCGCCCGCCGCCGGCCGCGGCGAGGTCCTCGAGGAATTTCTTGTCCGAGTCGAACTCCTCGCCGATCCCGATCACCGAGGTGGTGATGCCGTCGCTGCGCATGGACCTGGCCAGATCCTCGGCGCGCGGCCCGGTGCCGTAGTCGCCGAACGGCACGCCCTTCATCTTCTCCTCGGAGTCGGCGGCGTCGGAGAACAGGATCACGTGGCGCAGCGGGGTGTCGGTCTTCTTCATGACCTCGCGCGCGGCCTCGAGCGCGGTGTAGACGTAGATCCCGCCGCCGCCGGCCCGGACCTCGAGGATCTTGTTCTCGATGGCCTTGGGGCTGTGCACCGACTGCAGCGGCACGTCGAAGAACACGTCCTCGGTGACCGACATCACCGCGATCCGATCGAACGGGCGCAAGAGCCTCACGGAGGCGGCGGCCCCCTCGTCGGCCAGCTCCATCTTGGTCTTGGCGAGGCCCGCGTAGGCGCTCATGCTCCCCGACTTGTCGAGGATGATCACGATGGTGGCGGCCGACTCGATCTCGGGGTCGACCTGGTCGAGCCGCACGGGGAGCACCCGCGCCAGATCGGTGTCGCGGTAGCCCCCCATGTCGTAGGCCTGCGGCCCACCGAGCACCACCAGGCCCCCGCCCGCGTCGACGTAGCGGCCCAGGCTCTCGATGAACGCCTTGTCCATCGCCTTGCCGCCCGGTGCCGCGAGCGCGGGCGCATTGGCCAGCACCACCAGATCCACGGCCGAGAACTCGGCATGCGTGGGCTCGAGCGCCTCGATGGGCACCACCTCCACGTCCATGCGCTCGGCCCGGAGCGCCTTGGCGAGCGACTCGGCGTCGGCATCGGAGCCGGCGATCATCCGCACCTTGGGGGGCTCGCCCACCACCAGCGTGGCCACGCCCTGGTTGTTGGTGGGATCGGGGTCGCCCTGCGCACCGTCGTCGGGGGTGAAGGTGGCCGTGACGGTGGTGGTGCCGGGCTCGGCCCGCGCGGGCAGCTGGTGCGAGAACGGCACCTCGATCGTCTGCTCGGCCGGCATCTGCACGCGCGCGCGCAGGATGACCTCGTCGCCGAGCGCGACCTCGACCGTGCCCGAGGTGGCCTGGGTCGCCCCGTCGAGCTCCACCGTGCCCTCGACCGTGGCCCCCGGACGGACCTCGCGCTGGGTCAGCGCCACCGCGGTCACGGCCGGATCGGCGCGGTGCGGCGCGAGGGGGATCGCATGGACGGCAATCCCGCGCTCGGTGGCGGCGCGCAGGCCAAAGCTGGCCGCGGTGGAGCCCCCGGTGGCACGGCCGTCGGAGAACAGCACGATCTCGCCGCCCTCGTCGGCGGGGATCAGCCCCAGCGCGAGCTGGAGCGCCTCGTCGATGTCGCTGACCTCCACCGGCGACTCGCCGCGCAGCGGCGAGGGAACCTCCCAGGCGTCGCCGGGGAACACCGCGATCTCGGGGTCGTCGTCGAACAGCACCAGGCCCACGACGACGTCCTCCCGCAGCTCGCGGCGGAGCTCGTCGATGCGGCCCATGGCGGAGCTCAGCGCGTCATCGGGGATCGAGGCCGAGCGGTCGACCACCATGATCACGTGCGCGACCGGCTCGTTGCGGTGCCAGCGAGGATCGGCGAGCGCGGCCGCCAGCGCGGCGAGCATCACGAAGCGGACGAACGCTCCGGCCACGCGACGACCCAGGTGCGCGGCGCCGTCCCAGGTGCGCAGGGTGTCCCACGCCAGCAGGGGGAGCAGGGCGGGGATCAGCCACAGCCACTGCGGCGAGTAGAACCAGCGGTGCAGTAGCTCGATCACTCGCTCTTGCTCCCTTCGGCTCGGCCATCCGCGCGACCATTCGAGCGACCATCCGCGGGATCGTCCGAGCGGGATCGTCCGAGCGGGCGCTTGCGAGGGGCCCGTCGCCCGCGGCGCGCCCGTTGGGGCGCGAGCCGCAGCCACAGCCGCCCGATCCCGAGGGCGAGCCCGGGCAGGAGCCACTCGAGCGCGAGCACGGCCGCGGCCAGCCACGCCAGCAGGCGCCACACGGCCAGGTGGGTGCGGACGGGGCCGCTCCACTCGCCGCGGGTGGTTCCCGGGATCTGGATCGGCGGATCCACGCGCGACTCGATCGCCGGCATGGCGAACGACTCGGCCTCCTCGCCCTCGGCCTGGGGGAGCGGGGGGGCGGCCCACTCGACCAGGTTGGCCACGAGGTTGACGAAGCCCACGCGCAGCACGAAGTCGGACTCGTGAGGGACGAAGCCGAACGCGAGCAGCTCGCGGCCGTCCTCGTGGGCGACCACGGCCAGCGGGCCCCGATCGCTGTCGATGATCGAGGTCTGCCCCTCGCCCACCTCGAGCACGTTGGCCTTGGGCACCTGCACCTCGTCGAAGCTCACGAAGCGAAACAGGGGATCGTCGAAGCTCCAGCGCACGATCTCCGCGTCCTCGACCCCGGCCTCGCGCACGGAGAAGCCCAGATCGGCGCCGGGCGCTCGAGTGGCCCCCGGCGCCGAGGGTGACGACTCCGCATGGCCGATGAAGACGGCAACGTGGGACGCCTGGGGCAAGGCGGGGGCGGGGCGCCCGGCCTCGAGCACGATCAGGTCGAACGACTCGGTGGGGGTCTGGTCGGTCGGCCCGATCACCGTGAGGTCGACCCGCGGATGCAGGCGCAGGGCCTCGGCGGTGAAGGACAGGCGCGTGCTGGTGACCAGCAGGGTCCGCACGCGCCCGCCGATCCGACGCGGCGCCCAGGCCATGTCGTCGGCGGCCAGCAGGTCCTCGTCGTCCTCGCTCGCGCGGAGCTGCGCCGTCACGCGGCGTCCGGGGGGCATGGGCACCCGCAAGAGCCGCTTGACCTCGCCCTCGGCCGGCAGATCGAAGGGCACGACCTCCATCAGCTGGTCGTCGAGCCACAGCTCCACCTCGACCTCGCTGGGCTGCTCGCGATCGGCCCCGACGGCGAGGTAGACCTCGGCCAGGCCCAGCGCGTCGGCCTCGCGGACCGAGAGCGCGTTGATCCCCACGTTGGCCCCGATGCGTCCCACGGGCACGTGCTCGATGGCGCAGCGGCCCTGGGGGACGGACACCCCCACGCCGTCGGACAGCAGCACGACCTGGGCGTAGTCGTTGGCGCGGCACAGCGCATCGGCGATCCGCAGCGCGGCCGGGGTGCCCTCGCTGGTGCCCTGGGGCCGCTGGTCGCGGGCCACCTCGAGCACGCGCGCGTGGTCCTCGGTCAGGCCCACGCGCACCACGGCCTTGTCGTCGGCGGTGATGAGGGCGACGCGATCCTGCTGGCCCAGCCGGTCCATTGCGCTGCGCAGGCGCTCGATCGCGTCCTGCAGCCGGCTCTGCTCGTCGCCGGGCGAGGTGGCCCCCATGCTGGCCGAGGTGTCGAGCACCACGATGTAGTTGCGGGGGTGCTCCTCGTCGCGCTGCAGGTCGACCATCGCCGCCACGAGCCCCGTGAGGGCCAGCAGCACCAGCAGCAGCGACAGCAGGTGCCGCGGCTTGGCCATGGCGCGGCTCTTGGGGGTGGCCTGCCCCGCGATCACGCGCAGCAGCATGGCGCTGGGCACCCGCAGGGGCGTGCGCCGCCGGCGGTGGAAGTAGGCCACCACCACCGGCAAGGCCAGCAGGGCCAGCGCGAGCGCCCAGGGCTGAGCCAGGCTCATGCGCCTCCGAAGGCGTGCTCGACCACGCGAGCCCGCCGAAGCTGGTCGTTGAAGAGCTCGGGGACCGGGGTCCGCGTGAACGCGGGCACGTAGCGGATCCCCAGGCCGCGGCAGCGCTGCTCGATGCCCGACAGCCACGCCTCGAGCCCGCGCTGGTAGTCGCGGCGGGCCGCGGCGTCGTCGCGGATCACGAACTCCTCGCCGGTCTCGGCGTCGACGATCTTGGCCACGTCGGAGAAGTCGGGCCGCAGCTCGTCCTCGGACAGCACGTGCAGCACCACGGGATGGCGGCTGCTGACCGCGATGAGCCGGAGCATGGCATCGCGGGCGTCGTCCTCGAGCAGGAGATCGGTGATGAGCACCAGGCGATCGGAGCGGCCCTGGCCCAGCTGGCGCACGATGTCGGCGTGCGCATCGCCGCGTCCGCCGGGCTCGACGCGCTCGAGCACGTGGAGGATCTCGGCCAGGCCATCGAGGTTGGAGGCCTTGGTCTGGGACAGCCGGCGCTCCCCCCCGTAGAAGCAAAGACCCACCGGATCGCGGTGGGTGAGCGCGACCAGGGCCAGGGCGGCCGCGAGCTGGGCGGCGTGGTCGGCCTTGCGAGGTTCACCGAAGGCCATGGACTCGCTCGTGTCCACGCACAGCTTCATGGCGAGGCTGCGCTCCTCGTTGAACTGGCGCACCACGGCCAGGCCCAGGCGCAGGTACACGTTCCAGTCGACCAGGCGCACGTCGTCGCCGGGATCGTAGGGGCGGTAGTCGGCGAACTCGACCCCGCGGCCGCGGAACGGCGAGCGACGATCGCCCATCTGCAGCGCCGTGGCGGCCCCCGGAGAGGCCAGGCGCAGGCTGGAGAAGCGCGTGAGGTTGCCGCGATCGACGAGCATGCCCGAGCAATGACGGTGAAGGGAGGAAGCGAGGGGAGGGCGGGACGGTGAGGCAGGACGCGTGACGCTGGAGGTCAGGCGCGCACGTGCTTGGCGGCGGTGGCCAGCAGCTGATCGACCAGATCGTTGTTGGTGACGTTGTCGAGCTTGGCGTCGAAGCTCTGGATCATGCGGTGCCGCAGCACGGGGTGAGCGACCTGGTGGATGTCCTCCTCGCTCATCCAGGCGCGTCCACACAGCAGCGCATGGGCACGGCCGGCCAGGATGAGCGCCTGCATGGCGCGGGGGCTGGCGCCGTAGCGCACGTACTTGCGGATCGGCTCGGGCGCGTCGGGGGCGTCGGGGTGGGTGGCCATGGTCAGGCGCGCCGCGTGCTCGGCCACATGGGGCGCCACCGCGATCTCGCGCACCAGCTCCTGCAGCGAGACGAGCGTGGCCTTGTCCATCACCCGCGCGGTGGCGAGCTCGTCCTTGCCGGTGGTGTGCAGGCCGATGTCGCGCAGCGTCTCGAACGAGGGGAACGCGACCTCGAGCTTGAGCAGGAAGCGATCGAGCTGGGCCTCCGGCAGGGGATAGGTGCCCTCCATCTCGATGGGGTTTTGGGTGGCGATGACCATGAACGGGGCGGGCAGGGGGCGCCGGCCTCCGCCCACGGTGACCGACTGCTCCTGCATGGCCTCGAGCAGGGCCGACTGGGTCTTGGGCGTGGCGCGGTTGATCTCGTCGGCGAGCACGATGTTGGCGAACACGGGGCCCGGGCGAAACTCGAGGCTGGCGCGGCCGTGCTCGTCGTGGACCAGGCTCTGCGAGCCGGTGATGTCGGCCGGCATGAGATCGGGGGTGAACTGGATGCGCGAGAAGTCGAGGTGGAGGGCCTCGGACATCACGCGCACCAGGAGCGTCTTGCCCAGGCCCGGCTGGCCCTCGATGAGCACGTTGCCGCGGGCGAGCAGCCCGATGATGGCCTGGACCACGAGCGCCTCCTGGCCGTAGAGGCGGCGCTCGATCTCGGCCTTGAGCCCTCCGAGGGCCTCCTGGGCCTGGTAGAGCCGCTGCTCGGTGATCGGCATGACGCCCACGGGAGCGGGCTGACCCGGGGGCGGTTGCATGGGGGACTGGGAGGGGATGACGGTCTGCATGGCGGGGCCGGGTAGCGCGGTCGGAGCACCGGAGGACCGGCGCGGAGGGATCGAGGCTCGTGCGGGAGAAGCCTCGGTGAGGTCGGTGCCTCGGTGAGGCCGAACGTCAGTGGGGCCGAACGTCAGTGGGGCCGAACGTCAGTGGGGCCGAACGTCAGTGGGGCCGAACGTCAGTGGGGCCGAACGGCCTGAAAATAGCTGCGGATGTAGTCGCGGCGGGTCAGGGGAATCTCTTCGCGGCGCACGGCCGCCTCGGCCACGGCCGAGTACTCGTGGTGGATGTCGGCGTACTCCTCGGACTCGCGGCCGGGGCCCTGGGCCGCGCGCTCGATGATCCGCACCGCGCCCTTGGGAGGACCACCCGAGGGCACGTCGACGCGCTCGCCCGAGATCGATCCGGGCGGCAAGAAGCCCATGCCGTAGGGCGTGCGGCCGAGCCCGCCGCCGGGGCCGGGACGGCCTCCAGGGGGCCCTTCGCCCTCGCTCGCGCCCTCGCCACCCGGGCCCTCGCCCTCGCCGGGGCCCTTGCCCTCGCCCGGGCCCTTGCCCTCGCCGGAGCCCTTGCCCTCGCCGGGGCCCTTGCCCTCGCCGGGGCCCTTGCCCTCGCCCGGACCCTTGCCCTCGCCGGGGCCCTTGCCCTCGCCGGGGCCCTTGCCTTCGCCGGGGCCCTTGCCCTCGCCGGGACCCTTGCCCTCGCGTTCGCGGCCGAGCTCCTCGAGGTGACGCCGGCGCGCGCCGTGGATCTCCGAGAGCGTCTCGTCGAGCGAGCGGCCCATGCTGCCGTTGCCGCGATCGGCCTCCTTGGACAGCTCTTCGGAGAGCTTGCGCATCTCCGACGAGGACAGACCGGACTCTCCGCGCTCCATGTCGCGGGCCATGTCCTCGAGGGCCTTGCGCCAGCGCTCGCGTCGCTCCTCGGCCGTCTCCCGCTTGGACTCGCCCTCGCCGGACTTGGACTCGCCGGACTTGGACTCGCCAGACTTGGACTCGCCGGACTTGGACTCACCGGACTTGGACTC
This sequence comes from Paraliomyxa miuraensis, assembly GCF_026337845.1. Classification (GTDB taxonomy): domain Bacteria; phylum Myxococcota_A; class Polyangia; order Nannocystales; family Nannocystaceae; genus Paraliomyxa; species Paraliomyxa miuraensis. The sequence continues at coordinate 64,638 of NZ_JAOVZF010000153.1, forward strand.
GTCCTCGCCCGTCCGTGGCCCACGCTCCTCGGGCCGCGGGCTGCTGGTGGGAGGGAAGCGCTTGCGAAACGCCTCGGCCATGCGGCGAAGGTCCGGCTCCGAGGCGTTCTCCATGCGGCGGGCCAGCTCCTCGCCCATGGCCGCGGCCGTGTCGTGCTGGCCTTCCTCCATGGCCTTGCTCATGGCCTCGGTGAGCTGCTCTTCGCCCATGTTCGACAGCGGCTCCTGGTCGAACAGGCCCTGGCGCTTGGCCTCCTTGGCGAGCTGTCGCAGCGCCTGCTCGGCCCGCGACAGCGAGGCGGCCGCCTGCTTGGGATCGTCGAGCGCTCGCTGCAGGTGATCACGGGCGGCCGCGAGCTGCTCACGAGCATCGCGGCGCAAGGCCGGGTTCTCCTCGTGGCGCTGCAGCTCGGCGATCGCTTCGTCGATGCGGGCCTTGGTCTCCTCGTCGAGCGGAGGGACCGGCGGCTCCTCGTCGGCGGCGACCTCGGCCTCGGCGGCCTCGGCCTCCGCGATCGCGATCGCGGCCAGCTCGTCGGCCACCCACGGGATCGTCAGCGCGGCGGCCCCGAGCACGCCCGCCGCGGCGAGCACACGACCCGGGGCGGCGAAGCGGGGCAGGGGGCGATCCACGGTGGTGATCGCGGTACGGGCCCGGTCGTGCACGACCTGCTGCACGTCGGCGCTGCCGGCCACCGTGCCCGCCTCCACCGCCAGTGCGGTGGCCACCAGATCCTTGGTGCCCTGCTGCGCATCGATGCGCCGCGCCATGCCCAGGGCATCGATGCGTCGCCGGGAGATCCGCAGACCGCTACGCACCACGATGGCGACCAGCGCGAGACCGCCGAGGCCGTAGGCGAGCACCGCCATCGTGGTGGCGCCGGGCAGCCACTGCGGCCAGGTGGCGTGGGCCCGCGCGACCAAGTCGGGCAAGCGGTGCAAGGCCAGCGCCGTCACGCTCGCGATGGCCAGCCACCCGGTGGCGCGCAGCAGCTCTTCGAAGAGCACCCGGCGGTTGGTGCTGCGGGTCCAGCGCGAGACGGTGGCGGCGAGGTCGGACGACATGGGCAGCGGCCTTGGGGCGATAGTGTGGACCGGGGCGGCGGCCCCGTCAGGGGGGAGGACCACACCGGGGGCGTTTCGTTCGCGGGCAGGGACAACGCGCGCAGGGAGGGGGCCGATCTGAGGCTGCCCCAACGGCAGGCTCCGGGGGCGCTATTCCCCCGACGAGCCTCGACGACCCCCCGAAGTCTGGTCGCGGGGATGGCGCGCCTCACCGTACGCCGGTCGGCGGGGCGGTACGATAGGCTTGCCCGGTCGCTGCCATGACCTCCGACAAGACGCTCATGATCGTGATGGGCACCCGGCCAGAGGCGATCAAGCTCGCGCCGGTGGCCCTCGCGGCGCAGCGCGACGGTCGGATGCGCGTGGTCGTGGTGCGGACCAGCCAGCACCGCCAGATGCTGGATCAAATGGTGGAGGCGTTCGGGCTGCCGATCGCGGTCGATCTCGACATCATGCGCCACGACCAGAGCCTGACGCAGGTCACCACCGCGGCGCTCGAAGGGCTCGACCGCACGATCGCGGCGCTCCGGCCGACGGCGGTGGTGGTGCAAGGGGACACCACCACCACGTTCTGCGGCGCGCTCGCGGCCTTCCATCACCGCGTGCCCGTGGCCCACGTCGAGGCCGGGCTGCGCACGCACGATCGCTTCCAGCCGTTTCCGGAGGAGGTCAACCGCCGCCTGACCGCCCAGGTCACCGACTTCCACTTTGCGCCCACCGAGGGCGCCGAGGCCAACCTTCGGCGCGAGGGAGTGCCCGACGCGCGGATCTGGGTGACGGGCAACACCGCGATCGATGCCCTGCGGATCACGCTGGAGCGCGCCGGGGAGCGGGCCGCGGCCACGGGACCGGAGCGCCGGATCCTGGTGACCGCGCACCGCCGCGAGAACCACGGCGAGCCGATGGCGGAGATCTGCCGCGCGCTGGTGCGCCTGTGCGAGCGCTTCGAGGACGTGCGGGTGCGCTTTCCCGTGCACCTGTCCCCGCGCGTGCGCGCCACCGTGTTCGAGCGGCTGCAGGGGCACCCACGGATCGCGCTCGAGGAGCCGCTGGGCTACGAGGCGTTCGTGCTGGCGATGAGCCAGGCCCACCTCATCCTCAGCGACTCGGGGGGCGTGCAGGAAGAAGCGCCCGCGCTCGGCAAGCCGGTGCTGGTGCTGCGCGAGACCACCGAGCGGCCCGAGGCCTGCGAAGCCGGCTGCGCGATGCTGGTGGGCACCAACGCGGATCGGATCTTCGACGAGGCCTCGCGCCTGCTGAGCGACGAGGCGTGGTACGGGCAGATGGCGCGGGCCAAGAACCCCTTTGGGGACGGCCATGCCGCCGAGCGGATCGTGAGCGTGCTCGCCGACGCGCTGGCCTGAGGACCGACGCGCCGACCCCCACGGCCGACGCGCCGACCCGATGCTGCGATCCGCGATCCGCGATCAGTACAGCGTGTTGAGCGCCTGCGCGTCCTGTCCCTTGAACTCGCCGTTGGTGTTCGCCGCGAAGCACGACGCCATGAGCGAGTTGGTGGTCTGGTCCACGGTGCCCGGGATCAGCACGGCGCCGCTCTGGCCCTCGTTGGTGTTCTGTCCGCAGCTCGAGCGCGTCTTCCAGTCGGAGTGGCGCAGGCCGATCGCGTGGCCGATCTCGTGGGTCGCCACGTGCTCGTGTGCATCGAGGGTCAAGCCGGTGAGGCCCGAGTTGAGCTTCACCTGGTTGTACGGAGCGCCTCCCGAGGGGAAGCCCGCCGAGCCGCCGGCTCCGCCGCTCACCTGGTAGATCCAGATCGTGCTGGTACAGCCGGGGATGGCGTGCGACAGCGAGCCCGTGGCGCTGATCGACGCATTGCCGGTCTTGAAGGTCAGACCGAACGAGCCCGCGGCGGTCAGGGCGGCATAGTTGTCCTTGGCCTGATCCACCCCTGCTTGCATGTTCGCGGTGAGCACGTACGAGGCAAAGCCCGCCGCCGCCGAGGTCGCCTTGGCCAGGCAGATCGTCGTGTTGTTGTTGACGGTGCCGGGCGTTCGCCACAGGCGGAATCCATCGCCCTCGCCGCCCGCGGCCAGCTCTCGCGAGGCCTCCAGGGTCACGTGCGTGTCGCCGTCCACGAACACCTGCGGCTCGCCCTCCACCAGCTCGAGGTCCTCGATGATCTCGGACTCGCGGATCTCGATGTCGTCGTCCGAGAAGCCTGCGGCCAGCAAATTGTCCACGATCTCGGCGGTTCGCGACTCGATGTCGTCGTACTCGTCCTCACTGTCGGCACAGCCGATCGCGAGCATCGAGATCGCAAGACAAGATGCAACGAGACACGATCGGGCCACCTGGTTCTTCATCATGTTCGATCCCCCCACTTCGGGGCCGGATGATGCAGATCGGCGCTCGCTGGTTCAAGCAATTCATTCCATGAGCTGCGCAGCACATTGGGCAATCCGAGCGGCACGCGTGCATGGGGTGGCTGCTCGGGAGCGGATGTGGGGCATCCGGTTCACGGAGATCGGTCTCGTCCGATTCGGAATCCGCCGCTCCGATCCTGGCCGAGGGACTACGGCCCGCGGAAGAGCCACAGCCCCATCGTCTCGTTGTAGAGCGCGGCGCCCGGCAGGTCGTCGGGCGGGGCGCCGGGGCGCCCGAACGGCTCGAACGATGCGTAGGGCACGGGGTCGAAGAACTCGAAGCAGTATCCGGCATCGGACACGTGCACGTCGCCCTCGCCGAGCACGGCCACGTGGGGGACGACCGCTCCGGCCACGCCACACAGGCGCATGATGTCGCCCTGCGCCCAGCCCTCGTCGTTGGTCACGTCGAGCCAGGCCGCTTGCATCGCGGGTCGCGTGGGCGCAGCGGGGGCGCTCCAGGCCGCGCCGAAGTCGGTGGTCGAGAAGTCGAAGGTGAACGACTGGGTGTCGATCTCGTAGACGTAGGCGTAGACGGTGGTGGCCGACAAGAAGGTGATCGACTCCAGTCCAGGCCGTCCCCCGAACATCTCGCCCCAGTAGGCCGGCACCGAGTATGCGATCTTGATCTCGTCGTCGCCGAGCTCCGGGAGCACGTCGCTGCGGTTGTCGCTGCGCACCCACAGTCGAGACGCGAGGTCGACCACGTGGACCCGGGTGTCGGTGATCACGAAGCCCTCGAGCTCGGACTCCACGTCGAAGGCGGCGCGGACGGGCCCGGTGGGGGCGAGCGTCGAGCCGGCGTCGAGCGCCGTGGCGACCCACTGGGCGCTCCCCGGGGTCAGGATCCACGCGGTACAGGCCGCCGGGTCGTCGTCGCAGCTCGCGGGCGGGGGTCCGGTGGTCGAGCCCGTCGAGTCGGGATCGACGTCGGAGCCGCCCGTGTCGCCCGAGTCGACCGCGCCCGTGGCCACCGTGGTCGGCATGATGTTGCTGGTCGCCGTGGGATCGGTCTGGTCCGAGCTGGTCGCGGTCGAGCTGGCGTCGCCCACCGAGGCGGCGGTCGTGCTCTCTCGGTCACTCCCGCTCGCACAGCCGAGCGACGCGGCGAGCACCAGCACGGTCGTGGTCGGGATGACGGGCTTCATCGGCGTCATTGTGGCGAGATCCTACGAGATCGGCGGCCGTCTTGCGATGCCCACGCGCGACCTCGCAGGTCGCATCACTGCCCCTCGCACTCGATCTCGAGCACCACGTCGGCGTCGGAGCACGGGTACGGGAACATCGCGGGGCTCTGCCACTGGGCGAACTCCTCGCAGGTCAGGGTGGCCAGGCACGCGGATACGCCCTCCCAGGCGTCGCGGCAGTATGGAGAGAACCGGTCGGCCTCGACGAGGTTGGCCTCGCACCACGCCACGCAGTCCTCCTCCATCGCCCACTCGTCGCCGCACATGAACTCCACCGCGCAGCCGGCCGCGCACGCGGCGTTGGGTCCGGTCTCGGTGGTGCCCTCGCCGGTGTCGCTCGAGGTGCTCGTGCTCTTGCCGGTCGTCGCGCTCGAGCCCCCCGTGCTGGAGTCGGCCGGGGGCTCGCCGGTGGTGCTCGCGGTGGTCGTGCTCGTGGTGGCGCTCGCATGGGTGGTGGCCGAGCCCGTGGTGGGCTCGGCCCCGGAGCCCTCGGAGCCGGCGCTGGTCGAGGCCGTGGCCTGCCCGGCGCTCGGATGGGACGGGCCGTCGTCGCTGCACGCAGCGGTGACCGCGAGCGGGAGGATCACGCAAGACGCAAGGACGGGGCGCATGGGCGTATGATACCGGCGGTGCGGATCACGAGCACGGCATGCCCACGATCGCGCGTGCGAGCGACCCGCGGCATCGGGTGGGCGGGCGTGCTCGTGGGCGGGCTCGGATCGGCCTGCGTCGGCGACGACGGGCCGGCGGCGCAGGACACCACGGGCGTCGCGACCGGTGATGCTGGCACGGCCGAGGCGACCGCGGGCACGGCCGAGGCGACCGCGGGCACGGCCGACACCGTCGACACCGCGGCCGACACGGGCACGGGCGAGCCCCCGCCGGCATGGGGGCCGAGCCTCGACGTGGATCAAGCGGTGGGCGCGTTCTTCAGCGTGTGGGGCCCCGAGCCGAGCCTGGTGTATGCGGTCGCGGGGCAGCCCACGGGCGGTGGCCTGAGCGAGGGCGCGCTCTACCGCTTCGACGGCGCGCGCTGGAGCCCGCAGCCGCTGCCGGCGGGGATCCCCGCGCTCAACTGGGTGTTCGGCGTGGGCTCGCGGCGAGTCCTCGTCGGCGACTTCGGCGTCATCCTCGTGCGCGACGGTGACGAGGGCGAGTGGACGCAGCACGGCTGCGGGACGATCCTGCCGCTTTGGGGGGTGTGGGGCGCCGCCGCGGACGACGTGTGGGCCGTGGGCGGGGACGGCTTTCACCGCGACCCGGTCGCCTGTCACTTCGACGGCATCACGTGGACCCTGGTCGAGCTGCCCGAGCCCTCGATGGAGAGCCACGCGCTCTACAAGATCTGGGGGACGGCCGCCGACGACGTGTGGGCCGTGGGCGACGAGGGCCTGCTCATGCACTACGGAGGCGAGCTCGAGGGCTGGACCGAGCTGCCGTCGGGCACCGAGTTCGACCTCATCTCCGTGTGGGGGACGGGTCCCGACGAGGTCCTCGCCGTGGGCGGGCGCACCACGGGCGTGCTGAGTCGCTTCGATGGCGCGCAGTGGACGGCCGTGGAGGTCCCCGCGCTGGCCGGACTCAACGGGGTGTGGATGGCTCCCGACGGCACGGCCACGGTGGTCGGTCCCCAGGGGGGCGCCGGTGTCGTGGCCACGGGCGCGATGACGGTGGAGCTGGAGGACAGCGGCACGCCGCTCGCGCTCCACGGGGTCTTTGGCTTCCCTGCAGTCGCGCGCTGGGCCGTGGGCGGGAGCCTGGACATGGCGCCGCCGCACGTGGGTGTGATTCTGCACCGCGCGCCCTGAGGTCGCACCCCCGCGCGCGGGGACGAACACCGTAGCCGGGAGCCGTGGATACGTGCGACCCTCGGTGGACCTCGTGTCTTCGCATCGCCACGATCCCGGCGCCTCGGGCATCTCGCCCCTTGCCCACCAGAGCGTCTCGTTGGAGGGCGGCGCGTCGGGCTTTTGGGGGGCGGCGAGCTTCGAGCAGTCGGCGGTGTTCGAGCCCCGTCGCGCGCCGCGTACGGCCACCGTGGTCGCGCCGGTCGTCCCGGTCGAGCGCCCCAAGCGGTTCCGGATCGGCTCGCTGTCGTGGCGCTTCGGGCTGCCCGTGCTCGCGTTCATGCTCGGCGTGGTCGGGTTCTACTCGGGCGTGGAGGTCACCGAGCGCGGCGAGATCGCCGACGCGGACCTGCTGACCATCCTCTACTACTCGCTGTCGCTGTTCCTGTTCGGAGGGACCGACCTCGGGACCCCGACGGGCGGCCCCATGTGGGGGCGGGGCATGCTGTGGATCGCCTACTTCCTGGCCCCTGCGATCGCGGCGTCGGCGGTGATCGACGCGCTCTTGCGGGTGCTGTCGCCCGAGCGTCGGCTCGCGCGGCTGCGCGACCACGTGGTGGTGGCGGGGGCGGGGCAGCTGACCACGCTCTACCTGCAGCGGCTGCGCAAGGCCGATGCCCGGGCCGCGGTGGTCGTGGTGGTGCCGCCGGGCTCGCCCGGCACCTCGGAGCTGCGCGATCTCTACGGCGCGCGCGTGATCATGGGCGACGTGGCCAGCCCGGGCATCTTGCGGCGGCTGGGCATCGAGCGCGCGCGACGGGTGCTGCTGCTGACCGACGACGACTTCACCAACCTCGACGCCGCCACCCAGATCCTGGCCGAGGCCCCGCACATGGGCCCCGACGTGGTGGTGCACGTGTCCGACCTGCGGTTCCTGCACTCGATGGCGGGCACCCGGCTCGCGCGGCGCTGTCAGATCTTCAATGGCCACCAGATCGCCGCCTCGCACCTGGTCCAGACCAGCGTGCTCGATCACTTTCGCCGCACGACCCCGCGCGACCTGGTGATCCTGGCCGGCTTCGGCCGCTTCGGCGAGACGGTGCTCGAGGAGCTGCAGCGCGGCGCCGCCGGCAGCTTCGACCACGTGGTGATCATCGATTCCGACGCCGAGCGACGTGCGCTGGTGTTCGAGGAGGAGGTCGGCTTCACCGGGGAGTATCGCCGCGACATCGTCTCGGGCGACCTGCGCGACCCGAGCCTGTGGAAGACCCTGGCCGAAGAAGTCTCCCTCGCACGCAAGGAGCCCGTGTTCCTGCTGGGCTCCGGGGTCGACCGCACCAACCTGCGCACGGCGATGTGGCTGGCCCAGAAGTACCCGCGGGGGTTCGTGATGGCTCGCAGCGAGGCGCGGTGGACGTTCGCCGAGGAGGTGTCCCGCGAGGCGGGGATCCACACCTTCAGCGTGGCCGAGCTGGTGACGCAGAGCATGCCCACCGAGTGGTTCGAGGGGCGCTGACGGGACCCTGACGGGACACAACCTGGCCGCGAGACGCTGTTTCGTCCGCGCGCGCGGGCCTCCCCGGGAACCGGCGCGGGCATGGGGGCGCCACCGGCGGCGCATTGGTGTACGGTCTGCCGCCAATGTCCACGTCCCCCAAGCTCCTCTCTCGTCTCGTGCTCGGAATCGCCGTCTTCGGCCCGGCCGCGGCCATCGCGTCGTGCGACACCTCCGGCATCACCACCAACCCCGGGTCGATCGTGCAGGCGGCGGCCAGCTGCCCCGACGTCTCCAGCGTGTCCGCGATCATGAAGATCGACTTCGCCAAGGAGTTCGGCATCGACGCGGCGATGGCGGGGACGGTCAAGGCCGGGACCCAGGCCGCGGTCGAGCTGCAGGGCTTTGCGGCCAGCGTGGACGCCAAGCTCGTGACCGCGTGCGGCAACCTGGCCCGAGACCTCGGCAAGGGCGGTGAGTTCGCGGACGGGCCGACCGCCTGCAAGGCCGCGATGGATGCGATGGCCGAGGTCAAGGCCAAGCTCGGCGGCTCGGCCAAGATCGCGCTGTCGATGGAGCCACCGCGCTGTCGGGCCTCGATGGATGCGATGGCGCAGTGCGTGGCCGAGTGCGACGCCTCGGTCGAGCCCGGCTCGGTGCAGGTGGAGTGCGAGAAGGGCAAGCTCTCGGGCACCTGCGAGGCGCAGTGCAGCGGTCGCTGCGACCTCGCGGCCGCGGCCAAGTGCGACGGCACGTGCCAGGGCTCGTGCAGCGCCAAGTTCTCGGGCAGCTGCGGGGGCCAGTGCGTCGGCACGTGCGACGGCAAGAAGGTCAACGGGGCCTCGTGCGCGGGCAAGTGCGAGGGCTCGTGCTCGGCCCTCGCCGAGGGCAGCTGCGGAGGCCAGTGCGACGGCTCGTGCCAGATGAAGGCCGCCGGTCAGTGCAACGGCACGTGCACCGGCGAGTGCTCGGCGGAGATGAAGGCGCCCTCGTGCGAGGGAGAGATGCAGCCCCCCAAGGCGAGCGCCGAGTGCAACGCGGCGTGCGACGCCCACGTGCAGGCCGAGGTGAAGTGCGAGCCGGCCAAGGTGGCGCTCATCGTCGAGGGCAGCGCCGACGCCCAGCTCGCGGCCACCTACCGCGCCGCCATCGAGCGCAACCTGCCCGCCGTGCTCGAGATCTCGGTGGGCATGAAGGACCAGGCGCTGCATGCCGCGGCCAACGTCAAGGCCGTGGTCGAGGGCGTGCAGGCCACCGTCAAGGCGTTCAAGGGCGCCCCCGAGATCGCCGCGCGGCTGAGCGCCTGCGTGGGCGTGCCGTTCAAGGCCGCCTTCGATGCCGCCGCCAGCCTCAAGGCCAACGTCGACGTCTCGGTGCAGGTCCAGGCCAGCGTGAGCGCGTCGGCCTCGGGAAGCGCATCGGGCTCCGCGGGCGGCTGACGGTCCTCCGGTCCGTATCGAGTCACAACAGCAGGCGCGGCGCGGAGTTCTCCGCGTCCGAGGCCTCGACGAGGCTCGCCTCGAACCGCGCCGCGATGGCTCGGCCCAGTCGGCACTCCCCGAGCAGGCCGTGATGCTCGGCGAGCACCAGGGGGGCGGCCAGCTCGTACGGTCGTCCGAGCTGCTTGCGCCATGCGGCCTCGGCCACCAGGAACAGCGTGGCCGCGGTGGGCAGCGCCAGCGCTTCCTTGCGCCGCCTTCGCAAGACCCTGCGCACCAGGGCGTCGGTCGACGGGGGCACGGGGTGCTCGCACCGGTGCGCCTCGGCGGCGGCGAGCACCAGGCCCGCGTCGTGGCTCATGAAGCTGCGCACGCCAGGGGTCGCCAGCGCACGCTCGGCTGCGGCGCGGCCGAGCTCGAGCGCCTGGTCGAGCTCGCCGACGAGGGCGAGGGCGATGACCAGCAGATCCGAGGCCGCCAGGCCGTTGCGCTGGTCCCCCATCTCGTGGGCCAGGTCCTGCGCCCGGTGCAGCGCATCCACGGCGGTCTCGAAGTCTCCGTCGCTGGTCATCAGGTAGCCGCGACAGTAGTACGCAAAGCCCAGGGTTCGCTGATCCCGGAGCTCCTCGGCCAGGGCCTGCATCCGCCGTACGTAGTGCTCACAGCGCTGGCGGTCGCTGCCCGAGAGCAGCAGGGCATGGGTGAGGGTGGTGAGCACGTACACCCGCGCCTCGGCGCTGGCCCCGGCGCCATGGCGCCGCCATGCGTCCTCGAGCTGCTCGAGCGCGGGCGCGGTCTGGCCTTGCAGCAGCAGGGCGAGGCCGCGGGTCACGTGCACGCGGCAGCGCACGCTCTCCGGAGCACCGATCTCGTCGCACATGACCCTGGCGCGCTGCAGCTGTCGCATGCCCAGGTGGCGCTGGCCGTACATGAGCATGCCGAGTCCATCGAGGGCGAGCGCGCGGATCGACTCGGGATTGGGCGGCAGACGCCGGGCCAGGTTCGCCGACGCGATGCTGTGCCAGGCGGTATCCACCGGATTGTTGCTCATGTAGGAGCACTCGGACAGCAGCGTGCGCGATCGCAGCGCGATCTCGGCGGCCGACGCCGAGCCGCGCCAGCGCGGGAGCGGCAGCAGGCTGGCGATGGCGGACAGCACCAACCACACCCGGGTGGGCAAGGGCAGGCGAGGCCGCCGAAGGCCGAGCTCGGTGAGCACCTCCTCGAGCACCGCGATCGCCCGTTGATAGTTGCCGAGCTTGTACTCGACCAGCCCCACCTTGGACAGCAGGCCCGCGCGCTCGGTGGGATTGCCCAGGCTCGACAGGCGCTCGGCGTAGGCCTCCACCGCATGCTCGTAGTGGCCGAGCGCCGACAGGGCATCGCCCTCCCACTCCCACAGCTCGTCGGCCAGCGGCAGCTTGCCCTGGGTGGCGATGCGTCGAGCGGCGTCGTAGTGCTCGAGCGCCGTGCCGTAGGCGTGCTCCTCCGACGCGTGCCGGGCCGCGCGCAGCACGTGCTCGAACGCGCTCTCATAGCGCTGCGCGTGTTCGAAGTGGTAGGCGATGGTCGGCCACGCGGCGGGTCGCTCTCCGTCGCGCTCCACCATGTGCTCGGCCGCGCGCGCGTGGAGGTGCCGCAGCTCCGCGGCGGGTGCGGCCTCGAGGATCGCGTCTCGGACCCGGTCGTGAACGAAGCGATAGCCTCGCTCGTAGTCCTCGACGAAGCCCTCGCGGATCAGCTCGTCGAGGCCATCGAGCACCACCAGCTCGTGCCGGCCGATCATCGACGGCAGGGGCTCGGCATCGAAGTGACGGCCCAGCACCGCGGCGGCCACCATGATCTGCTTGGGCTCGGTGGACAGGCGAGCGGCTTGCTCGCCGATCGCCTTGGTCACGCTCCCGGGCAGCCGGGCCGCCGACAGCTCCGCGCTCGTCAGGTCCCAGCGCCCGTCGGGGGCTCGGCGCAGCTGGCGACGGCCCAGCAGGCTGTAGAGCATCTGCACGAGGTAGAGCGGGTTGCCCTCGGCCTGGGCCAGCAGCGGCTCCGAGAACGACGGGGGCACGTCGTGCGGGGCGAGCCGGAGCATCGAGGCCAGGATCGAGGCCGCGCTGTCGCTCGTCAGCGGCGACAGCGGAAGCGAGGTGAGCACCGCGTAGGACTGCGCCGTCTCCCGCAGCGTGTCGAGATCGGGCACCTCCGTCGAGCCGCGATGGCTCACCACCAGCATCACGCGCACCGGCTCGTCGCGCTGTCGGGCCAGCATCAGGGTCCGCACCATCGTGCCCAGCAGCTGCAGCGTCGGCGGGTCGGCCCACTGCGCGTCCTCGAGGATCACCAGCACCGGTCGACGCCGGCAAAGAAGGCGCATGCGGGCGGCCCAGCGCGCATGCGCCTGCAGGTGCGCCGACACGGCGTCCTCGGGCTCGTCGAGCGATGGTCGCAGCTCGGCCACCACCGAGCTGGCCGCCGAGGAATCCCCGCCGACCGCGATGTCGGCCGTTGGATCATCGGGGCCGGCCAGGCGCCCGACCATCGCCGGGTTCATCTGCACCGGCGTGGTGTTGCCGTCGAGCTCGAGCTCGCCGAGCGTCTCGAGCAGCTGGCTCAGCGGCTCGTAGGGCGCGTGGACCTCGGGTCGACAGGTGCTGGGAAACACCATGCCGTCTCCGTCGAGCACCTCCACCAGGAATTCGCGCAGCAGTCGGGACTTGCCCTGGCCCGCGTCGCCCACCAGCTCCACCACGCGAGGGCCTCGACCCTCGCGTCCCTGCTCCCACGCGCCACAGAGGGCGAGCTGCTCGTCCTCGCGGCCCACGAAGGCCGGGGCGGCCAGGTAGGGCTGGCGCAGCAGCTCGGGATAGGACGGAGGCTCGGTGGCCTGCGGCAGCTCCTGCCAGAGCCGCAGGAATTCGTCGTGAGCGGTGGCCGCGTCGCCGAAGCGCTCCTCGGGACGTCGCTGGCACAGGCCATGGATCAGCTCGGCCAGCGCCGCCGGGATGTCGTGCCGCAGCTGGGTCAGCGGTCGCATCCTCCCCCGCCGGTGGATCGACAGCCACTCGCGCAGCGACCGGTGGGAGCCGCCATAGGGATGCTGCCCGGCCAGGAGCGAGTAGAGGATGAGGCCCAGCGAGTAGAGGTCCGAGCGAGGATCGGCCACCCCGTTCTCGAGCGTCTCGGGCGCGAGGTAGCGCAGCGAGCCCTGGACCAGGCCCACCGCGGTGTCCTCGTGCGACAGCTCCATCACGTCGGCGATCCCGAAGTCGGCCAGGCGGGGATGGGGCACCGTGGACGTGGGCTCGATCAAGATGTTGCTGGGCTTGAGGTCGCGATGGATCAGGCGCTTGGCGTGGAGGTGGTCGAGCCCCGCCAACAGCTGCAGGGCCAGCCGCACCACGTCGCGGGCGTGCTCCCAGCGGTGGATCGCCAGCGGGCCCCCCTCGACGTGCTCCATCGTGAGCATGGCGAGCCCGCCGTGCTCGATGAACTCGTGGCTGCGGATGCAGTGCGGATGATGGAGGCGGGCCGCCGCCCTGAACTCACGCTTGAAGCGCTGGAGCTGTCCGGGCTCGGTGCGCTCGGGCTTGAGCAGCTTGAGCGCCAGCGTGCGCTCGTCTCGCTCGTCGACGACGCGGAACACCTGACCCATCGCTCCCTCGCCCAGCAGGGCCTGCACGACGAAGCGATCGGCGAGGCGCCGTGGTAGGTCTCGGTCGCTCACCCTGAGGGTCCATCATAGGCCAACCGCTCGGGCGTGGGGGGACGGGCCCCCGAGGGAGACCCGAGCCGGGTCGTCGTGCCCGAAGCGTGGGAGCGCTCACTATTTCGGTGGTCCGACCGTCCCCTCCCGTGAGCCAGAGGTCTTGCACGGCATCGCCGACGGAGTCATGGATCGGCCAATGCACCCCCCACTGGACGGTACCGTGCTGGTCACGGGCGCGTCGGCCGGAATCGGTGAGGCGCTGGCGCGCCAGCTGGCCTCGAGGGCGCGTCGGCTCGTCCTGGTCGCACGCCGCGAGGAGCGTCTGCAGGCGCTCGCGAGCGTGCTGCGACGCGAGCGCACCGGACGATCGGTCGCACTCAAGGTCGAGGTCCATGCATGCGATCTCGGCGATCCAGGGGCTCGCACCCGCATGCTCGACGCGGTGGAGCAGGGCGGCCCCATCGACGTGCTGGTCAACAACGCGGGCTTCGGTGACCAGAGCCTGTTCGAGCGCGGTCGCTGGGACAAGCTCGAGCGCATGCTCGGTCTGAACGTCGTGGCCCTCACCCACCTCGCGCACCGCGTGGTGCCGGGCATGGTCGAGCGCGGTCGCGGGGGCGTGCTCAACATCAGCAGCGGCTTCGGGCTCAGCGCCTTTCCGGGGGTCGCGGTGTACGTGGGGACCAAGCACTACGTCAGCGGTTTTTCCGAGGCCCTGCGCGCCGAGGTGGGTCACCGCGGGGTGGTGGTCACCCAGGTCTGCCCGGGCCCCGTCCTCACCGAGTTCCACGAGGTCTCCGAGAACACCACCGGCCTGCGACCGCCACGCTTTGCCGCGATCTCGGCCGAGCAATGCGCCACCGAGGCCCTCGAGGGCTTCGAGCGGGGGCGGGCCATGGTGGTGCCCGGCTTCGTGATCCGCAACCTCCTGCGGCTGCACGCCATCACGCCGCGCTGGCTGTGGCGTCGGGTCACCGTGCGCATGGCCAGGGCCATGCGCGCGGCGGAGGCGTCCCCCCACGAACCAGCAGGGGAGGCCTAGCCCTCGCCATGGGCAGCATCGTCGAGCTGACCGGACGCGAGCGGGCGCGGGCCCGTCGGCGACGCTGGGCCGAGGAGTGCGCGCGCGAGGCTCCCGTGCGTCCCAAGGCGCTCGTGCGTCGCATCGACCACGCGCTGGGCGAGGAGCTTCGGCGCTGGTCGAGCCTGCCGAGCCGGGCGGCGATCGAGCGCGACGAGGGCTATCGACTCCACCGGGCCCAGGTGCAGGCGCTCTTGCACGGGTTCCAGTGGGATCTGCGGCAGGCCACCGCCACCGCCACCGCCCGGCCCGGTCGGCTGCGCGCCGCCGCCTGGAACGTGGAGCGAGGCAAGCGCTGGCAAGCGCTGTGCGGGGTGCTGCAGGAGCATCCCGGTCTGCAGGATCTCGACGTCATGCTGCTGACCGAGGTCGATCACGGCATGGGGCGCTCGGGCAATCGCGACGTGGCGGCCATGCTCGGCCAGCACCTGGGCATGGGCCACGTGTTCGTCAACAGCCACCTCGTGCTGTCGCCCGGCGATCACGCCGAGCAGGATCACGGCGTGCCCAACACCCTGGCGCTCCATGGCTCGGCCTTGCTCACCCGCTTTCCCGTGCGACGGGTGCTGGGCGTGGGCCTGCCCGAGTACGGCGACAAGCTCCACGCGCTCGAGCGGCGCCTGGGCGCCAAGCGGGCGGTGCTGGTGGAGCTCGACGCGCCCGGTGGCGTGCTCACCGTGGCCGTGGTGCACCTCGATCCGTTCTCCTCGCCGGCGCACCGCGCCCGGCAGATGCGAAGGGTGATGGAATCGCTGCGCGAGCTCGATGGCCGGCACGTGCTGCTCGGCGGCGACTTCAACACCAACACCTACGACCTGGGGAGCCTGCCGCGCCTGTGCATGAGCCTGGGTCGCAAGATGCTGCGCTATGGCTTTGCCGGGACGATCGCCCACTACATGATCCCCGACCAGCAGCTCGAGCGGCCCGTGTTCGACGTGCTCGCGCAATCGGGCCTGACCACCGAGGGCTTCGTCGATCGCGACACCGACACCATTCGCTTCGACCTCAACGATCCCGAGTACCTCGACAAGGCGCAGCGGATGCTGCCCCGGCCGCTGTTCTCGTGGTTGCAGCGGCGCGTCGAGCCGTGGAACGGCGCCGTGCCCATGCGCATGGACTGGCTCGCGGGGCGCGGGGTGGTCCCACGCCGCGCGTGGACGGTGACGCGCCCGCGCTTTCGCGGCGAGCACGTGTCCGATCACGATCCGATCGGGGTCGAGCTCGCATGGGCCCCTCCTGCCTTCCACGACCCGCGGTAGGCAAAGCGATCAACCGGGCCCGCCGCCCGTGGGCGCGCGCCGCCGCTCGGCTCCGTGCCCTCGGTCAGGATGCCTCGAGCACGACCTTCGTGCACCCGTCCTGCTTGTGCAGGAACAGCTCGTAGCCGCGCGCGGCGTCCTCGAGGCTCAAGCGGTGCGTGACGATGAAGCTGGGGTCGATCTCGCCGCGCTCGATGCACGCGAGCAGCGGTCGCATGTAGTGCTGTACGTGGCACTGCCCGGTCCGCACCGTGAGGCTGCGGTTCATCAGCGAGCCGAAGGGCATCTTGTCCACGACGCCGCCATACACGCCGGCGATCACCACGGTGCCTCCGTTGGCGCAGGCCTGGATCGCCTGACGCAGCGCGGTCGGCCGATCGGTCTCGAGCCGCAGCGCCTGCTTGACGCGGTCGTGGGCGTGGAGCAGCCCGTGTCCGTGCGCCTCCATGCCCACCGCGTCGATGCACGCGTCGGGTCCGCGACCTCCGGTGAGCTCGGCGAGGCTCTCGAGCACGTCGTGCTCCTCGTAGTCGATCGTGTCGGTGGCGCCCGCATGCCTGCGGGCCATTCGCAGGCGCTCCCCGAAGCGATCGATCGCGATGACCCGCTCGGCTCTGAGCATGCGCGCGCTCGCCATGGCCATCTGGCCCACTGGTCCCGCCCCCCACACCGCGACGACGTGGCCGGGTCGGATCCCGCACATCTCCGCCGCCATGTAGCCCGTGGGCAGCACGTCCGAGAGGAACAGCACCTGCTCGTCGCGCAGGTCACCGGTGATCTTGATGGGACCGACGTCGGCGAACGGCACGCGCACGAGCTCGGCCTGTCCTCCCGCAAACCCTCCCACCAGGTGTGAGTAGCCGAAGATCCCGGCCGGTGAGTGGCCCCACAGCTTCTCGGCCAGCTCCGCGTTGGGGTTGGTGTTCTCGCACAGCGAGAACCGCTCGGCCTGACAAGCGCCACACATCCCGCAGGCGATCGGGAAGGGCACGACCACGCGGTCGCCGATCTCGAGGTTGCGCACGCTCGGTCCCACCTCCACCACCTCGCCCATGAATTCGTGGCCGAGGACGTCGCCTCGCTCCATCCCCGGCACCAGTCCGTTATAGAGGTGCAGGTCCGAGCCACAGATCGCGGTGGACGTCACCCGCACGATGGCGTCGCGCGCGTTGAGGATCTTGGGGTCGGGCACGTTCTCGACGCGAACGTCGTGCTTGCCGTACCAGCATGTCGCTTTCATTGGACGATCTCCTCGAAGATCACGAAGGACGAGATCTCGGATGGGATTGGTGGCTCGGGGGGCTCCAGCGCCCGTGGTGCGATGCCGTAGCGGACGAGGTCGCGCTTCGTGGGAGGTCGGGCCGGATGGGGTCGCGGGTGGATGCTGGCGTCGGAGTGGAGGATCTCGCCGGTCTCGAGCACCTGCTTGAGGCGTCGAAGATCGCCGCGCGCTTGCTGCCCTGGCTCACGTCCGAACAGCGTCGCCAGCATGGCGCCCACGCGACCGCCCGGTGCATCGTAGGTGATCTGCGCGTGGATCTCGGTGCCCCGACCGCCGGGGGCGGGCACGAAGTGAACGACGCCGCAGCTGCGGACGTCGGCCTCGGGCGTCGAGCGCCAGGCGATCATCTCGTTGGGCCGATCCTCGGTGATCTCGGCGTCCCACTCGAGCGTGGTGCCGGCCGGGCCGCGCACCGTCCAGTGCGAGCGACGCTCGTCGAGTTCCACGATCGACTCGACATGGACCATCACGGCGGAGAGGTTGTCGAGCTTGCGCCAGAACGCGTAGACCTCTTCGATCGGCCGTCCAATGGTGACGGCCGCCTTGACCGTGCGTGGCTGGGTGGGGAGCGCCCGCACGGTGGAGTGTGAGCGCTCCTCGCCACGAGCGGCCCGGCTGGCCGCCAGCACGTCGAGCACCGTCACCGCCGCCAGGGCCGTGAGCAGCGTTCGTGGACGTCGCGTGGGTCGCCGCGACGTGGCCGTGATGGCGAGGATCCCGAGGTCGAGCAGATCGCCGCCCACGCGCATCCACAGCCAGCGGCCGCGTCGCGCCGCCACCAGCACGCCCACGCCGGTGACGAGCTCTCGGAGCCCGTGGAGCCGCAGCGCTCGTCGAGTGGTCTGGTCGGCCCGCATGCCCACCAGGTGGGCCAGCTTGGAAGGGGCCACGACCTCGGCGAGCCCGAGGCCCACGCCCAGCCAGCCGAGCGTGTCGGAGCGGACCAGTCCGCGTTGCCGTCGACTCGCTCGAGCGTGTCGGCTCGCGAATCCTCGTTCGTTCCCGTCGTGGGGAGCACTCGTGCGATTCATGGGTGCGGGTCCCGTGCAGGAAGCACGCCATCACGGGCTCGTGGTGGGGGCAGGAACACGGCAAGCCGAGCCGAAGGTGTGGTGAGCCCGGGTGTCACGGCGTGCGTCGGCGCCCGTGGTGGATCCATCGACCGGGGCTCGCGACCGGGGGGCTCGCGACGCTTCGGCCTGGCGCCCGTCTGGCGCGATGGCACGCGCCTTGAACTCATCGGGGGTGACCAAGCCATGACGAGCAGCCGCCGTGCCATGGCCCCGAGGAGCAGCAGGTGCTCGAGTTCCTCGAGGAGCAGCAGGCCGAGGCCGACGCCGATGGCGGCTCGCCATGAGCGCGCGGGAGTCCGTCGCCAAGTGACAGGGGGTTCGGGCTGGCTATGACGTTCGCATGCAGCTCCCCCTCTTCTTCGCGACTCCGATCCTCGTGCTGACGCCACCTACGCTTGCCAACGCCACGAGTCCGCCCTCATCCCCGCCCGATTCCATGGCGGAGGTCTCACTCGGGGTCTCCGACGAACGACGAGACGACGAAGCCGTGAGGCCGCGTCTCCGCGTCAGCATCGACACCGACCTGCTCGGCTACACGTACTTCGCATCGGAGCCCGGGGCCGCGGACATCGGCTACCCGACCCACACGATCGGGTTCGGGATCGGTCGACTCTCGCTCTCCGACGCGGGGACCAGCCCCTTCACGCGCGATCGTTCCCTCGTCTCGATCGGCGTGGGTGCGGTGATCCTCGATGGCCACGCGATCGTTGGTGGCCGGGTGGCATTCGCCGTCGACGGATTCCTGGGCGACCCGTGGAGCGACGCCGCCGTGACCGGACGCTTCGTGCCCTACTTCGACTACATGTTCGGCCCATGGCGCCGCATTCGCCCCTACGCGGGGTTGCGCTTGGGCTTCGGCGGAAGCTCGGTGACCTCCCACACCGAGCTGGCGGGTCAGGAGGTCCGCCTCCGCGTCGACACCATCTACCCCATCGTGGGAGGTCAAGGAGGGGTCTACATGTTCTTCCTCGATCGCGTCTCGGTGGACGCCGGACTGGCGCTCCACTACGTTGCGCCGTTCGGGCGAGCGCTCCAGGTGGAGCCCACTCGAAGCGGCGATCGACCCGACCACGACCAGCTCGGGCATGTGGTCAACGTCGCGGCCACGCTCGGACTGTCGGCCTGGTTCTGAGGGCCGGCGGTCCATGGGGCCACGGTGGTGGGATCATCCGTTCGAGGGCGCGCGCACGGGGTGACCGGCCGGGCAGGGGAACTTGCCCACCACGAAGCGCTCGCCATCGGGTCGCTCCACCACGCGATCCTCGGCGACCTCCACGGTCAGCGGGCATCCGCACTGCAGCTCCAGCGATGCGACCACCCGCGAGCGATCGTCGCCACGCGGTCGGAGTTCGAAGACACGTCGCACGGCTTGGCTGGCCACGGGGTCCGAGCATGCCACGTGCCTTTCCACACCAGGGCAGACCGGGGTTCTCGGTCCTGCGTTCGATGGGGAGCTTCGCTCGACCGACCCCGACCGACCATGGAAGCGCTCGTATCAGCGTCTCGCGCTCCGCTCCATCGACCCGCCGGTCGCGTCCGAGCGCCGTCGTGGGCCACGTGGCGGCGCGGGTGCGGGCGGTTGCCCCCGGGGTGCGGGGCATCGCACACTGGGGGCCGCCGCCGCCTCATGGCCTCCTCCCTCCAGACTCCGGGCGACGCGCCCGGCCCGTCCGATGCCGACCTGATGCTGGCGTTTCGCGGGGGCGATGCCCGCGCCTTCGAGCAGCTGATCTCGCGGCACCAGCGGGGCATCTACAACTTCATCCTTCGCAGCGTGCGCGACCGCTCGCGCGCCGAGGAGCTGCTGCAGGAGGTGTTCTTGCGGGTCGTGCGGGCCAAGGACCGCTACGAGCGCACCGCCAAGTTCACCACCTGGATCTATGCCATTGCTCGCAACCTGTGCGTGGACGAGAGCCGCCGCGCTCGCTTCCGCGATCACAAGTCGCTCGATGCCAAGCGACCCGGGCGTGACGGCGAGGAGGGCGGCAACCTGCTGTCGAGGCTGCCCTCGCCCGACGTGCCCACCGACGAGGCCGCCGAGGCGCCGACCCTGCGCAAGCGGATGACCGCGGCCATCGACGCCTTGCCCGACGAGCAGCGCGAGGTGTTCCTGCTGCGTCAGGTCAGCGGCCTCTCGTTCCGCGAGATCGGCGAGACCCTGGGCGTGCCCGAGAACACGGTCAAGAGCCGCATGCGCTACGCGCTCGAGAAGCTGCGCGAGCACCTGCACGATCTCCACGGCGACGCGCCGGCGAGCACTGCACCGGCCCGGGCCCAGGCGAGCACTCCGGCGGCCGGGTCGCGGGGCAAGGAGGAGGCTCATGTCTAGCCAGCTCTCGGCCCTGTCGCCGGCCGAGCTCGACCGGCTCGAGGATGCGCTCGAGGATCTCGAGCTCGACTCGATGCTCGAGGAGCTCGAGCGCGACCCGGGTGATCCGGTGATCCAGCGGCTCACGGAGTATCGCGAGCTCCTGCAGCTTTCGCGCGAGGCGCTGCCGCTGCAGGAGGTGCCCGCGGGGCTGCTCGATGGCGTGATGGCGGAGGCCCGGCAGGCCGCGAGCGTGGCCGCGGTCGGTGGGGGCCCCGCGTCGACCGAGAAGGGCTCGTTCTGGTCGCGCTGGCGGCTGTCGGTGTGGGTGCCCACGCTCGCCTTTGCCGGGAGCGCCGCGCTCTTGCTGCTGGTGCTCGTGCCCAAGGGCGCCGACGAGCCCGCAGCGGCGAACTCCGCGGTCGCGCGGGCCGAGCCCGGCGCGACCGCCAAGGACGAGGCCCGAACGGCGGATGAGCTGGCCGATGGGCGGCTGGCGTTGTCCGAGCTCGATCGCCTCGAGGCCGAGGCACGGGGCGAGGGCACGAGGCGAGGGCAGGGGGTCGAGGTCGGCGAGCGTGCGCCCGATCCCGCGGCTGCGGCCGTGCCCTTGGAAGAGGAACAGCCGGCCGAGCCCGAGCCCGAGTCCGAGCCCGAGTCCGAGCTGGCCGCGGCCGACGACGAGGCCGCGAGCCCGAAGAGGGCCAAGCGCAAGGCGACGAGCGCCGCTTCGGGGGGCGCGATGCCCAAGCCCGCGACCAAGGCTCCGGCCACCGCCGGAGGCAAGGGCGGTGGGCTGCCGGGGAGCGTGCCCTACGGCAACGCCGGGAGCGGCGGGTCGCAGCAGGAAGCCAAGACCGACGCGAAGAAGGACGCGCCCGATCCGGCGAGCGAGCTGAAGCGTGCCGACGCCGATCGTCGCAGCGGCAACTGTGGCCTGGCCAAGATGCGCTACGACAAGCTGCGGCAGTCCGACGACGCGCAGATCCGAGGGCGGGCCCTGGCGGGGCTGGGCCTGTGCGCGGCCGCGGCCGGCAACTCGACCACGGCCATGAAGCTGTTCGAGCAGGCCAGGGCATCGTACCCCGGGGTCGGGAGCTTCATCGACGCCGAGCTGGCCGCGATCGAGGCGGCCCGCGCCAACGCCGACGAGGCCGAGGAGCAAGCGGTACAGTCGCGGGACTAGGGGCTCGGAGGGGCTCGGACCGGCTCAGGCGTCGAACGCCGCGTGCAGCTCGTCGAGCACGGTCTGTAGCGCATCGAGGAGCTCGGTCGCCTGCGCCTCGTCGACCTCGTCCTTGCGGCGGACGAGTTCGTCGGCGATTGCGTCGACGCCGGCGATGCGGTGGCGCAGGCCCTGCACGAGCTTGCCGATCGGCTTGGGTGGGGAAGGGCGGGCGGCGAGGCTGCCGATGACCTTGGTCAGGTCGATCACCGTCATCACCTCGATCGTCTTTGGCTTCTCGTGGCCGGGGATCACGACCGGCACGCGGCCGGTGATCCGGCGGCGGCGCTCGGGGGCCAGCGGGGCCAGCAGGTAGAGCTTGGCGGGGCCGAGGTGACGCAGACGGGCGAGCTCGCGGGGCTCGGCCTGCGCCCACTCCGACAGGCGCATGGCGTTGGTGATCGTGCGCGGGGAGAATGGCACCGCGGTCTGGATCCACGACAGCCACTGCCCGTGCCCGAGCGTGGATTGGATCTGGCGCATCCTCTGGCCCATCTGCACCATGGCCTCCACGACCTGACCGCCGGCCTCGCGCTGGAGTGCCAGGATCTCCTTGGTAAGCCGCTGCACGTCGCGGTTGCGCGTCCACTCGAGAAGCTCGTCGGTGCGTCGGGCCAGGGTGGTTGCCATCGTTGGGTCCGGAACGGGGTGGGGTGAAATCGGCAAACGTTTGCCGATTTGGCGCAAGAGGCGCAGGGCGTTTGGGGCTCTCGAGCCATGGCAAAGGCGGGTCCGCTCGGTACGCGCTCGGACCCGCCCTTCGTGGGTTCGCCCGCAGCTCTCGCGGGCGGTGGTGATCAGAGCCCGGCCGAGGCCGCGGGCTCGGCCGCGACCTCGGGCTCGGTGCGCTCGGCCGTGCGGCGACGCGAGCGGGCCTTGATCCGGCGCACGTAGGCGCTGCCGAACGCCGCCGCGCGGCGCGGGTCCTTGCGGAATGCGTAGCGGCCGGCCTCGCGTACGTTGGCGACCAGCGTGGCCAGGTGCGAGTAGGCGCGGTCGCGTAGGTCCTTGGCCGCCTCGTGATCACCGGGGGTCCGTGACTCGCTCAGGCCCGCGGAGAGCTCCTCGGCGGTGCTGCGAGCCGCCTCGGCCTGGGCCGAGGCATCGAAAGTGTCGTCGGCGTCGAAGCCCGCTTCGTGCTCGGCCACGAGCGCGGCGAGGTCCTGTAGATCCTGGATCAGATCGACGATCCCTTCGCCTTGCATGACCGCATCCACCACGGCCAGCGCCTTGGGATCGTCGCGCAGGTTCCAGCGGCACGCGGCCACGACGTCCGCGCGAAGCTCCATGGCCGCCTGCTCGCGCTCGCGCTGCGCCTGCTCCTTGCTGCGATCGCGAACGACCACCCACCGCGACTGCGCCTGGCGGGCCGCCGTCACCGCGATCGGCAGCGTATCGAGCAGCTTGGGATCCACGCCGACCTTCAGCAGGCGCTCCCAGGTGTCGGCGGTCTGCACGACGGTGTGGAGGTCGTTGGCCTCCTGCAGCGCCACTGCCATCGGTGCATTGGGCTCGGTGATGCTGGAGGAGGAGAGGGCATGAAGGATGGGAAGCAGGGTCTCGAGCTCGGACATTGGGGGCGGTCCTCGTTCGACCTACGGGGTCGGTTGGGTGTGGTTTGTTGGCGAGCCTACGCTCGTGTCTCTTGGTCGTTGGGTAGTGTTCGGCAATCGATGAGATCGGCGAGGAGAAAATCGCCGGTGAATGAGTTCCAATGTGAACCACTCGGGCCCATGACCAGGGGGCGGGCCGTCCATCCGGTCATGGGCGGGTGAAGGTGGTCATGGGAAGGGCGACCCCCGGTCATGGGAAGGGCGACCCCCGGTCATGGGCGAGTGGAGGTGGTCATGGGCGAGGCGACCCCCGGTCATGGGCGGGTGGCGGTGGTCATGGGAAGGGCGACCCCCGGTCATGGGCGGGTGGAGGTGGTCATGGGAAGGGCGACCCCGGTCATGGGCCGGTGGAACGGGCGTCGAAGGTGCGGTGCGGTGGGGAATGGGTTGGTGCCTGCACGTCGGGGCGGGGGGTCGTGACCCGAAAGATCCATGCGCGGTGGTCGTACCTCGGACCACGAGTGAGCGGGGAGGTTGATCGTCGGGACGGGTCGTGCAACCACACGGTGCGCGCTGGAAGGACACCGGGAATGTCGAGCCCCACGCACACGCACGGCTCGATGGCCACGGTCGGCGACGGACGGGAACGGCGGGACCGGTGCCACGGTCCGCACGACGTCTTCATGGGCGATCTACCTGTTGTCCAACGAACTGTGAGGCCGAGCATGAGATGGTCGTTGATGGTGGTGCTCCCTGGGCTGATCGCCGGCTGCAATCCACGAGAGCCGGGGGAGGGGATGAACACGGAGACCGAGTCGGTGACCTCCGGCTCGAGTTCGGGATCGACGGCGGACGCCGCTGGAACCGTCGATTCCTCCGAGGTCGGCGTGGAACCCGAGCCCGAGATCGACATCATGGAATTCTCGCGCTGTGGCGGCACCGAGCGCGATCCGCTGTGCATTGCCACCGACGAGACCTGCATCTGCGGCCCGGCGTGCCTCGAGTATGGGCCGGCAGGTTTCCCCGGACGTTGCCCGTTCGGAGACTTCGCCGCGCTTTGCCCCGGAGACTTCGATACACCCTACGTCTGCATCATCCCGTGCACGGTCGACACCGACTGTCCCGACCCGGAGATGGTGTGCCGCCCGTGCCCCGCTGCGTTCGAGCACGCGTGTCTCGACCTCGGCAACTTCTACGAGGGCGCCGGGCTCAACTCGGGGTTCAGCATGTGCACGTGGCAAGAGGAGTAGGCGTCGTTGGTTGGTGTTTCGAGGAACGCCCAGGAGCATCCGTGTCATCTGGACCGGAGGATCCGGTCCGTCGATCCACGACGAGGGTGGGGCCGAGGCGAAGGGCCACGACCACGCGCTCGCCCTCGGGTAGCACGTCGAGCGCCCGCAGCGGGCCCGGATGGAGGAGCCAGGACGCCCGTGACCGCGAGGAGAACGCCAGCAGCGACTCGTCCCGCCGCACCCGGCGCTTCTAGGCTTGTCTTCCTTGCCGTGATGCCGCAAGGCGTTGAGCACGAGGGCACGGTGGACACCCCCACTCCGGTGCGCTTGGCGGCGGCAGCAGCCGGCTGCGCGTCATCTGCGAAATTTCCGAATTGCCTGGGTGCCACCCCGCGGTGCTGGCCAACAATGGGCTCCATGGAGGCGACGGGCAGCCGCAGGAAGCCGACGCGCAGCGAGGTGGCGCTCGCGGCGTTGGCATTGACGCTCGCCGCGAGCGCCTGCGGCTCCGATGACGAGGTCGCGCTCGGGTCCTCGGTGCTGCCACCCGCGCCGAGCTCGACCTCGGCGAGTGACAGCGAGGATGTGCCACCGGACGTGGGTGAGCCGCTGCCCGAGGGGTGCGGGGATGGGATCGTCGATCCTGCGCAGCTCTGCTACGCCAAGCAGCGCGTGGTGTGGGCCGACCTCGACATCGGGGTGCTGTCGGCATCGAAGATCTTGACGACCGATCTCGACCAGGATGGTCGCGACGAGCTGCTCGCGCTCGCCAATCCGATCGATGAACCGTTTCCCGACATGATGTCGATCGTGTACGAGGACGGGCGCTTCGTGAAGCGCTGGCAGACCGAGCCGGGGGTCGGCAACTTCGGGGTGGCCAGCACCGATCGGGACCTCGATGGCGATGGCGACCCGGACGTCCTCTTTCAATACGGCCCGGGGATTGTCTCGTACCACGAGAACCTCGGCGGCACGCTCGCCCCGGTCACGCACCTCGCGAACACGTGGTACGGAGATGACGACTGGCTGGCCAGCGGGCTGCCCGTGCCGATCGATGGCGACGGAGACGGCGAGCTCGAGAAGATCGTGGCGACGATGTGGATGCCTGGGGAGGTCCGCGGAGGGTGGATCTTCGAGCGGGAGGGGGAGACCTGGCAAGGAATCGAGGGGCCGATCGAACTCTCCGGGTGCCAGAGCTTCGGGGAGTCGCTGTTTGGCGACTTCGACGGCGACGGCGTCGACGACTTCGTGGTTCGAGAATTCGGAGACGTCTGCGACCCGTACGTTGCGGACTACGACCCTCAGTGGTGGCGCTTCTACGTGTTCCTGACGCGGCCGAGCCTGCAGACGGTCGAATACGTGGGGTCGTTCCCGGCCGGAGGGACGCACGCCATCGGCATGTATCGGGTCGACTTCGACGAGGATGGGAACCTCGATCTGATCTTCCATGTCTACCTGGGACTATCGTTCATTCGCGGGAACGGTGATGGCACGTTCGACGAGCCCGTGGTGTACCAGGCCCCCGAGGAGACGGGCTATTTCCTCATCGACATTGCCGACTTCGACGGAGACGGCCGGCCGGACATACTGATGTGGACGGATCGTTCATGCGTCATTGCGCCACTCGAACCCGAGCCAGATCCGGCACGAATTCGTGTCGTCGCCGACTCGTGCGATTCGGGTACATACGGCATTGGTGACTTCAATGGAGATGGCCTGACGGACATACTACTGAAGGATACCGAGAGCGACGCGAAGCCTCGGGATGGGATCGCCTTGCTCTCCGCTCCGTAGGTCGTAGACCGCCACGTGAAGCGGGTATGCGCACGCGTCGTGATGGCGCGGAAGTGGCGGTGTACTCGGAGAGCGAGGCTGGAACGATGACACGCAGCACGAGCAACGGGGTTCGCGTTCGGCCCTTCCTGGCAATTGCGTTCGGAATGGTGCCCGCATGCAGTGGTGGCGATCTCGATGCACCGGGCAACCACTCGACCTCCGTGGCCGATGGTAACGGTTCCACGGGCAGCCTCGGGGATTCCAGTCCGCTGGACGATACCGCAGGGGTCGATGAGACCGGCGGGTTTCCACAGGTCGAGGCACCGTGCCAGATGGCTGGAATGTACGGTGTCTACGACGCCCATTTCGAGGGGGCGAAGTATGACGTCGACGTGGACGAGGATTGCGGACCAGAGGGCGTGTTGTGGCAAGTAGGGGCAGGTCCCAAGCTCGTGGGAGGGAGCGATGTCGACGACTTCGAGATCGTCGTCCATCACCCCGCGCCGCTGGTCGGCGCCCCGACCGATGAGTGCAACCCGCAGAACACCCACGACAACCCGCCCGACACGTGGCCCCCGAGCGACGTCGGGTTCCCCAGTGCGTTCCTGGGGCCCGGGAATGGCTTGAATTCCGTGTTTCCGGAGGCCATGCCGCCGCTGTCTCCCGGTCAGCATTTCTATGACGTTCTGGCCGAGGACCTGGCTCGCCGGGGCATGGTGGTGTTCAGCGTTCAGCCTCCTCCGAACTCGAACTGGAGCTCCGAGAAGCGCGAGAAGGCATTGGCGTGTGCAATGCATTGGGCAAGGGATCCCAGTGCGACCAGTCCCTGGTCGGGCGTGGTCGACGATCCGCCTCGGCTCGCTCACAGCACGTTCGTGGTCGGCCACAGTCGCAGCGGCTCGGGGGCATACCTGCTACCCGCGTCGTTCGAATCCTACGCGACGTCGCTGTCGACGACGATCGGTGAGTACGAGCTGTGCAGCCACGCTGCGATCGCGCAGCGCTATGGCGACGGCACCATGGTTGGCGTCGGAGACCCCACCGACGTCGGGCCCATCACCGACGTGAGCTCCCCGCCGTTCCTCGGGCTGCTCGGATCGATCGACGACGACACGCTCGGCGATCAGGTTGCCGCGTACGACAACCGCCTCTCCGACGATGCGTTCACCGAGCCCCGGGATCCCGCGGCCGCAGCGGAGAACGACGCGGTGCTGGCCAATGTGTTCGGCGTCACCCACACCGACTGGGGTGGCGTGACCAGGACAGCCGGCTCGCACTATGGACGGGCGATCGGGGACGTCCTCGGCCCGTTCTTCGTGGGGCGGTTCGCGGCATGGACGCTCTTCGGGGACGCCACCGCGCGGGAGGAGATCCTCCGATCCGCCGATCTACCTCCCGAGGGCGGCAACCCTGCGGATGGCTTCCACTGCGCGCTGACGGGCGTCGACTGGCAGGGCCACCTCGTCGACTTCCACGACCTCGTGCAGCAGCGGCCTCTGACGTTCATCGACTATACGCAAGGCCACGCGCCGCCCGGCGCGGACCGGTTCATGATCGACAACCTCCACCGCCCGATCTTCGGGTGCGGCCCCAACCTGGGAGCCTCGACCCTGGGCGGAGCGGTGACCGTGTCCGGCTCGGGGGGCAACGCGTGCACCAACTCCGGCGCGGGGCTCTACGATGACCTCTCGGACAGCAGCTACTTCTCGCACGACACCGCGGCGCTGCGCGTCGACTATGGCGGCAATCCCACGGACGAGCTGGTGGTCGAGTGGTCGCTCGAGGACGACGGCGCACCGCTTGCGGGCATTGGCGGCTTCACGCACCTGAGCCTGCGAGCGGGCCGAATCTACGAGAACCTCGACCCGGAGGAGTGCAAGTCCGAGCATGCGGCGCTCTCGTTCGAGATCGATCTCGTGGACCAGAGCGGCGTGGCGCAGGCGAGCACCGTGATCACCGAGCCAATCCTCGAGCCGCACGACGAGCTGACGATCTACCAGGGCGACATGAACTGTCGTGCGCACCACTTCATGCAGACGATCCGCATTCCGTTGACCCGCTTCGCGCCGATCGCCATCGAGGATCTCGGTGCCATCCGGCTGCGGTTCTCGTCGGATCAGGCGCAGCACGTACTCGTCGACACGATCGAATTCACCCGGGATCCCTCGAGCATGGGCCTCGTTGCGCCCGGCTACCAAGACACGGCGTGGAACTGCCCCGCGACGGCCGGGCTCGCGCCCGTCGAGAAGTCGTGCCTGGTCGAACCCGACAAAGGGAGCTGCGGCTCGACCTCCATCGCTCCCGTCGCGGTGCCCACCGTCCACGGCCCTCCCGGTGACTCCTTCGAGGGCTGGGTCGTCCACGCACCGAAGGGCTGGGTGCTCGACCCGGACCACCCAACCACCCAGGAACTCGACCTCATCACGCAAGCCTGTATCGAGGCATGTGAGCTCGAGTGGTCGGATGATCGCGACGTGCATGCGAACTGCGATGCTCCTGGCGTCTTCTCGACCCCGACCCTGCGCCCGATCTCGGCCATCGGACCCACCCAGCACATCCCCGACTCGCGGGCAGACGGCCACGGCATCTTCCCCGGCCAGGCGCTCGCGTGCGATCTCGAGGGCGACTGCTGCGAGGTCTTCGACGAGGCGGTGTGCGCGGCAAGGGCCAAGCGCACCACCGAAGCGCGCCAACCCCTGCACCGTGGAGAGGAGCACCTGCTCGCGCTCGGCGGAGACGAAGACGGGAGCCGGGTCGAGTTCATCACGCCCAACGCGATCACCTCGATGGGCCTGAGCGGCCAGCTCGGCTACTCCGTGTGCCCCGACGGGGAGACCGGCACCACCTGCCCTTTCTACCTGGGCTCGCTGTTCCTCACGAGCACGAACCAGGCAACGATCGCCGACACGTGCCCGGACGGTACGCCGCTGTTGCTGGACGTCGGCGACCTCGACGTCCATCTGCTACAGCCCGCGATGGGCATCGCCGACGCGAATTCCTACACCAAGGCATTCCCGGCGGGGGCGCTGCTGCTGCAGGCCGATGTCATGGTCGATGATGTCCCGTACACCGTCCGCGGGGTCAACGAGGAGGTCGTCACGCTCATGGCGGGCGACGCCGGCCTGTTCGCGGCCAAGCTCGACGCCAGCGTCCCGATCCCCTGCGGCGACGACGTGCTTCCGCTGACGATCCGCTTCGAGCTCGCCACGCACGCGGTGCTCGGCGAGCCGCCCATCGCCGCGATCACCACACCTGACGCGGTCCCGTGCCCGACGGTGCTCCCGTTGATCTCGAGCGTGGCGGACCCGGATGGCGACCTCGATCACCTGCGCTGGTACGTCGACGACGTGCTCGTGCACCCGGACGTCACCGCGCTGCCGATGACCCGGGACCACGAGCTGCGGCTCGTTGCCCATGACGCACGAGGAGCGGCCACCACGGTGACCAAGTCCGTCGCGTGCAAGTGAGAGGCGAGCGAGGCAGGTTTCGGAGACACGAGCGCTGGACTTCGTTGGAGCTGTCTCGGGTGCCGATGGTGGATGTGCCCGTGCTCGGGGCGTGAATCGGCGGACGTTCGACGCGGAGGAGGACTTCGAACACGGGAGTGGTCACTGCTTGCCACCCTTGCCATCGTCGGGCTCGAACACGTCCGGGAACGGGTTGGGGCCCATGTACAGGACGTTCGCACCAGTGAGCACCACATCCTCGGAGAGCGTGCCCTCGAGGACCCAGCTTTCGCTCGTCACGGGCACCCAACCACTGTGCTCGTTGTCGGCGGTGAAGATGACGACATAGTCGCCGCGGCCCACATATCGCTCATTGCCGAGAAACAGGAGGGTCTCGACGTTGCTCGGGTTGAACATCTGGCTCGGCGGGTTGACATAGATGCCCCCCTTGCTCCCTGCTCGGGTCTCTCCCCGCCTCGCGTCGGTGATCCTGCGAGCCCCGAAGATCGCGAGCAGTCCCGCGAGATCGGTGTAATGGATGTAGATGAGCTTGCCCCTCCACGTTCCCTTGCCCAGCTGCTTTCGGTGGGTGTCCGTGAAGTCAGGCCACTTTGGCGGTCCTTTGCCGCCCCCGCCTCCGCCTCCCGGCGGTGGAGGAGGGGCTCCACCGGTGGCGACCGCGGGCTGTATCGTGGAGCGACTGGTGAGCCGCGCCTCGACTCGGGTGGCCCGAATGTCTGGCATCAACCCGGGCTGCGGCGCCTTCCCGGCCCAAAACTCCGGCACCTTGGTCTGTCCCGCCGTCCCTCGCCCCGCGCGTGGCATCAGCTCGGGCCGCGGCGCCTTCCCGACCCAAAACCCGGCCGCCTGAGCCTTCTTGCGCGTGTCGTCCATGGTGGCTGGCCGCTACGCAGTCGTCGACCGTCTGGTGCCCATGCTAAGACGCCGCGGGACAGTCAACCAAGTTTTCCGGTTCGTCAGAAGAATTCGTGAGCGACCGGGGGCTCGGGTTGCTACCGTCGAGCATCACCATGAAGGTCGCCCTCTTCCGCCCCTGTGTGCTCGTTTGGATCATGTCGATCGGCAGTGCCGGGTGTTCCGTTCACTCGGAGCCCGAGCGTCAGCGGTACCGGGCGGTCGGGGACGATGCGGGCGGCGACGCCGAGGTCAATGGTCCACCGCTGGGATGGGGCCAGCACATCCCGTGCCCGAGCGGCGACCCTCTGTCGGCGCCGATGTTGATCCCGATGTTACCCATGCCCTCGCTGGCCGACAGCGTCTTGGACAGCGAGATCAACGCCGACCCGTTCGTCGCCGGATGCATCCAGGAGTTCAACGATGGTGCATGCGCGGTCCATCGGGCGTCCTTGGCGGACTCGTGCCTCAACGGCACCACGCTGTGGGAGATGGACGGTGGCAACGGAGTATGCTCGCGGTACCTATACGCCGAGTCGTTCGACTGCGACGCGCTGTGCATCGCCAAGGGAGCGTCGAGTGGCGAGTGCCGACAGAATCAGCCGGTCGTATGCCACCCGAATGGAGCGACGATCGACTCGGCCTACTGCCACTGCGTCGACCTCCTCGCTGGCACCGGAACGTCGGGCGGCACGGGCGATGGCGGCACCGCGGGGGGTGACGAGTCGACGACGGGCGGAGCCACGGGAGGTGGGGAGACGACGACGGGCGCGATCCCCTGCGAGTACGATCCCGACGATTTCGGCACGGGGACGTGGGGCGGCGACCTGGGGACCGGAGCTGGTCCGTCCACCTCGGGGACATGGGGTGCGGCTACCGGGACGGGGGACGGCGCAACGGACGGCGGTCAGTGGACGTCGGGGACGTGGGGCGACGCGGGCTGAATCGGCGATCTCCGCCTGCTCGGGCGGCGTGATCGAGTGGGAGCTGATCTACGTCTGGGACGCCCCGAGCGATCATTGGGCCCGCACCGCGGTGGACATCGGGACCGAGGGTTGGATGACATCGAGGCCAGGGTGAACGGCTGGTGGTTGCTCGGCCCGACGCGATGGAGGGATGATCGACTCCGTGAGCCGGACCCCCCGCGTCTCTCGGACTTCGTTGGCCGTGCTGTCCTGGGCGCTCGTCGTGACCGCCTGCACCGAGCCCAACCCCTACCTCGACCCCACCCAGAGCACGGGCACCACCGCGGCCTCGAGCAGCTCCACCGGCCCCAATCCCGATCCGAGCTCCGGCCCGACCACGAGCACGTCCACCGGCACGCAGGACGACTCGAGCAGCGGGCCGCCGCCGCCCGCCTGCGCCGACATGGGCATGGAGTGCGTCCCCGCGGCACCCGAGGGCTTCTCGGGCCCGTTCGCCTGGCTCGAGCACGAACTCGACGACGGCGCTCGCCCGTCGTGCCCGGCCCCGTTCGACGAGCCGTTGGTGGAGGCGTTCTCCACCGTCCTGGCCCCGGCGGCGGGCTGCGGCTGCGACTGCGGTGCCTACTCGGGGGGCACGTGTCCCACGATGGCCTCGGTCGAGTACACCGCCGGGGCGGCATGCGGCGCGGTCACGGCCACGCAGAACTTGGGTCAGACCTGCGTCACTCTGCCTGGAGGCGGATGGTCGAGCTTGGGGAGCTACTACGCCGATGTGCCGCCGGTCCAGGGCGGTGGTTGCCTCGCGCTCCCCGAGGTCGTGCTCGATCCGGCGGTCTTCCTCACTCGCCACCTCGCCTGCGGAGGATCGTTTCCCGCCATGGGCTGCGCGGAGGGGGAGCTGTGTGCCCCACCGCCCACGGATCCACTCGCACCTCGCTGGTGTGTGTGGCAGGCCGGCGACGTGGCGTGTCCAGAGGGGCCGTATGGCGAGCGCACGCTGCTCCATCAGGGCATCGACGACACGCGAGGCTGCGAGCCGTGCACCTGCGCCAAGCCCACCACTCCGTGCCAGAACACCTCGGTCGTCGTGTCCACGAGCACCAACTGCAGCATCCTGACGGGAGCGCTGCTGCCGAACGTGTGCACCAACGGCTTCGGCGGCGCTGCGCTGCGCTCGCTGATCCACAACCCCGGCACTCCGGCCGGGAGCTGCACTCCGGCCGAGGTCGTGCCCACGGGGGACGCGGCGGGCAGCGATCCGGTCACGTTCTGCTGCACGAGCGGAAGCGACGGCGGCTGAGCGACCCTGGGCCGCTCTCGGTTGCCGTCGCTCGCGCCGGGTCACTCGCCTTCGGGCAGCTCGATCGTCGGATCGATCGCCCGCGCCGCCGCGCGGTGCTCCTTCGCCTTGCCCTCGTCTCCATTCGCGGCATACACGGCCGCCGCGGTCGCGTGCAGATCGGCGCTGCGCATCGGGGTCGCGAGCGCCTGCTCGACCATCGCCTTGGCCTCGCTCGCCTTCCCGGCCGCGAGCTGAGCCTCCGCCAGCAGCCGCTTGGCGTCGGCGTTGGGTCGCAGCGCATGGTTTTTCTGCGCCATGTCGAGCGCCTTGGCCGGATCGTCGCCGAACTCGAGGAAGTGCTCGAGCGCGTGCCCGTAGGCGGCCTCGGGGAAGCGCTGCAGCTGCGCTTCGAACTTGGCGTTGGCCTTGGCGATCCACTCCTTGGCCTGGGCCTCCTCGCCCGCGGCCAGGTGGATCCCGGCCATCGCGTCCATGAACTCGGGGTTGCCGGTGCGCTCGATGATGTCGAGGTAGAGCGCCTTGGCTTGCTCGGTCTTGGCGGGGTCGGTCGCGCCCTGCAGGGTGAGGATCTCGGCGATGTGCTCGTCGATGAGCCAGAACCCGCGGATCAGCGCCTCTCCCTCGCGGTAGTGGGCGAGCGCCTCGTCGTGGCGGCCGCGATCGAGATCCATCAGGCCGAGCTGCAGGTGCAGCCACGCCTTGGGCTCGGCCTCGTCGCCGCGGTAGCTCTCGATCGCCCTTTGGTAGAGCGGCTCGGCCTGGTCGAACTCGCCGGCCTTCCAGTGGTAGAGGGCCAGGCCCGCGAGGGCCGGCAGCGCGGTGGGCTCCGCCTCCACCAGCTGCTGCAGACCCTGCTTGGCCTGCTCGTACTGCCCGCGCTGGAACGCGAGGTTGGCCGCGAACAGCCCGCGGCGAAACAGCTCGTCGCCATCGCTGGTGGGCAGCCGAGTGGCGCGGGTGAAGTCTTCGTCGACGCGGTCGAGCCGGTGCAGGGTGTAGTTCAGCCGCGCTCGGGTCATGAACGGACCGAAGTCCTTGGGACCGACCGTAAAGCCCTTCTCGATCACCTCCTCGGCGTCGGCGTAGTCGTCGTAGTCGCCGGTCAGCCGCGCTCGGGCGAGCATGAGCTCGGCCAGTCGACCAAAGGCCAGCGAGGACCGGCCGTTGCGCTCGGCCACCTTGCGGTGGCCCTCGATGCGACGATCGAGCGCAGCGAGCTGGGATTCCCAGGTGGGCTCGACCACGACGGGCTTGGGCTTGGGCTGGGGCTGGGCCTTGGTCTCGGCCTTGGCATCCGCGGCCTTGGTGTCGGCCGCCTTGGCATCGACCTCGGCCGACGGCGAGGGGACGGCCACCGGAGCCGGTGGCTCGCTGCATGCCGCGAGCGTGACCAGGAGCAGGATCGAAACGGGACGCACGGTGCTCTCGAGAGTGGGCATTTTGACGAGGCCTGGATGTGACGACGCCCCGGGGGAGTGGACCCCCGGGGCGAGATGCCTGCATGCGCAGGCGAGCAATCGCACTACTGGTGCGCCGGTGCGAGGTACGGGAACTCGGTGTCGAACGGCACGTCGTTCTCGAGCGGGTTGAGCGAGGGGCCCGGCACCATGTCGCCATCGAGGTCGAGGAACGTCGTGATGGCGTGCGCGTTGAGGTCGAGCAGGAGCACGGCGAGGATGAGGTCCATCACCGGGGCATTGAGCTCGCGGCCGTTGGGGAAGCCCGCCGGCTGGTCCAGCGCGATCTTGAGGGTGTCGGGGATGGCGAACGGCCCTCCCTGCTCCACGCAGTCGTCTCCGGGGCCCGACGGATCCCAGTCACAAGGGGCCAGGCCCAGCGTGATGAGGTCGTCGTCGAGACCGGTGTTGTCCGCGGTCTGCATCATCGGCGCGCCGATGTGCAGCGTCTCGAACGAGTCGAGGATGTTGGGCAGGAACACGAGGTTGGCGTCGTCGTCCGGCGTCGCCATGTTGTACGCGTCCTTGTCCCCGAGGAGGTTCAGGCCGGTGTTGATCGCCGGGAAGCCCATGCGGTCGACCTGCAGGTAGTCCTCGAACGCGGTGTCGTCGAACACGTACGGTCCCACCTCGGGCCCCGTGGTGCTGCTCTCGGTGTCCTCCGTCTCACCCACCGTGGTGGTGGGCATGACGGTGGTGCCTTCGGTGGTGTCCTCGCCGGTCGTGGTGGGCGGCGGCGTGGTGGTCGGCCCCGCGGTGGTGGTGGAATCCTCTCCGGTGGAGGAATCCGAGCCGGGCGGGGCGTCGTCGGCGGGGCAACCCGCGAGTACGAGCCCTGCGACCGCGAGCGTGGGAAGGGCGAGCTTGAAGGACTTCATGGCGTCACCCCCGTGGTGGCCCAGAGCTGGACGAAGTTGTTGCCGTCGGAGGCGGCAGCAGCGTCGAACTCGACGACGACGGCCATCGCGTTGGTGCCGGCGAAGAAGTCCGCCGCCGTGAAGGCGACGTCGATGGGGTCGGAGTCGTCGAGCAGGTTGTCGCGGGTGGCGAGGAACCCCTCGAAGTCGAAGAAGAACGGGTCGTCGAAGTCGCCGGCGATGGCCGAGGCCACCCCGTTGGTCAGCACCGTCTGCACGGCGCCGTCGAACGTCTCGTCATCGGCTCCGGGCAGGTTGTTGACCTGCACGCCCCACTCCCCGAGGTTGTTCTGGCCGAAGCGGACGTGGATCTGGATGTCCGGCTCGTTGTCGTTGAACGCAGGGTTGCCGACCCCCGGATCGAAGGTGTTGTCGATGTTGATCGTGTACAGCTTGGTCGCGTCGTAGACCGGTGCGTCACCGGGGGCGCGCAGGGCTGCAAACGTCATGATGGCGACCACGGTGCCGCGGTCGGTATGCCAGGCGTAGAAGTCCGCAATGTCGGCTGCGCCGTCGGCCTGGGTCATCGGCGCGTCGGCGTGATCTGCCGCGGTGACCTCTTGCGGTTTCAGTTGTACGGCCACCGCAACGAGGGCCGTGGCCCCCAACGCGGTGATCCATTTGTTCTTGGTCCTCATCTTGGTCCTATCTCTTCGAGCAAGGGCACGTCGTGCCAAGGGTTTAGACAGGCCATGCCGACCCGCCACCGTGAACGCGCTGCCACCAACCACGCGCCGGCAACAGCCGGTCACGAGCGGGAGGACGTGCGTCTACGAAGCGGCAGACGGCTTGGATCGATACGTCGAGCAAGGGAAAAGCCAGAGGGTGAACGAGTTAAGGAAGGAGAGGCGAGAGTGTACCCCCGAGCCGGATCTGGCAAGGAGTCGTTGCAGCCCGTGGACGACGTTCGAGAACGCGCTCGTCGGTCTCGAACGACGTATCGGGAGCGTCCACCTCCGCCGAGGCAGGCTACCGGAGTCTCGGTGGGGTGCCAGCCCCATCGACCGTGAGCGTTGTTCCGCTGGCCTTGGTGAGCATGTCGCGTCGACCGAGGCTCGCCGTCGCGCCACGTGGCCCGTGCGAGCCTCGTGGTGGACGCGGCGCGCAGACGTCGATGGCCGTGGCAGCGCATGCCGCTTTCGTAGTGGTCCATGCACTCGTGGCCCGAGGTGGGCCAACGGCGCGGGGTAGATCACCCCCGGGGCCGAGCTACGGCGGGCGGCGAGGAAATGCTCGTTTTCCCGCCTCAGAGCGCGTCAGGGCGCGATTGCGGCCTGGTCTCCGAGTCGACGACGGAGGCTCGTACAATCGCCCCGGCGGATCGGGCTCGGGCCAACCAACCGATCCCAACCAATCCCAACCAATCCCAACCGACCAGGCGTGGTGCTCGCCCGACCGCGCCTTCCACCGACGCGGGCGAGGACGGACCAGCGATGGCGCAAGGCGAACCACGAGACGAGGACGAGTCCCGACGCAAGTTCATGCTCGCAGGAGCAGGGGTGCTTGGCGCATGCGTGGCCGGGATCACGGCGGCTCCGGCTCTGTCGATGCTGACCCACCCGCTACGCACGCCCACCACCAGCGGCTCCGATGCGTTCATCCCCGCGGGCAAGCTGGCGCAGTTCGAGGGCACCGTGCCGATCAAGGTGGATCTCTACGCCGACAAGGTCGATGCGTGGAACCGAGTCGTGCAGGTCAAGATCGGCTCGGCCTGGGTGATGCAGCACGAGGACAAGCTCGTCGCGATGTCCACCGTGTGCCCCCACCTCGGGTGTGCGATCGACTTCGACGCCGAGGGGGGGAAGTTCGTGTGCCCGTGCCACGACTCGTACTTCTCGCTCGATGGCGCGGTGGAGACGGGCCCCTCGCCGCGCGGCATGGATGCGCTCGAGGTGCAGACCCAGGGAGAGCTGGTCGCCATTCGCTACCAGCGCTTTCGCCAGGGAACCGAGACCAAGGAGCCGGTCTGATGCAGTGGATCGACTGGCTCGAAGAGCGCACGGCGCTTCCCGGGATCTGGCGGCGGTTCGTCGACCATCCCGTCCCCGGCGGTCCGCGGATGCGCAACGTATTGCCCGCGGTGCTGGTGTACCTGGTGGTCCAGCAGATGGTGCTGGGCGTGCTGCTGGCGGCCCACTACAGCCCCTCGGCCACCGATGCATGGGCCAGCACGGCCTACCTCAACGATCGGCTCGACTCGGGGTGGTTCATCCGCGGGCTGCATCACTACGGCACCTCGGCGCTGATCCTCACCGCGATCGCCTACCTCGTCCAGCTGGCGGTGACCCGGGAGTACGGCAAGCCGCGCGAGCTGGTGTGGATCTCCACCCTGGGGCTGCTGCTCGTGACGATGGTCCTGGGGATGACCGGCAACATCCTGCCGTGGGACGAGCAGGGCTACTGGGCCGCACAGGTCGAGCTGGGGATCGTGGAGCAGACGCCGGGCGGCGAAGCCCTGCGTGCGGTGGTCCAGGGCGGAGCCGAGGCCGGCAACCTCACCCTGACCCGCATCTACGCGGCGCACGCGTTCCTGCTGCCGCTCTTGGCGGTGGCGCTGGTGGTCGGCATCGTGGTGCTGGGGCGGCGCGCCGAGGCCCGCGAGGCCGAGGCAAGCGCCAAGGTCCAGACGTTCGGGGCCGGTCAGCTGCTGGTGGACATGCTGGCGATGCTGCTGGTGGCCGGTGCCCTGGTGGCGACGACGGTGCAGACCCACGGGTCCGAGCTCTATGCGCCCGCCGATCCCACCTCGGGCTTCCAGGCCCGACCAGAGTGGTACTTCCTGTTTCTCTACAAGCTGAGGATGTTCTTCGAGGGGCCGCTCGAGCCCGTGGCCACCATGGTCATCCCCGGCGCGATGGGGGCGTTCCTGGTGGCGGCCCCGTTCCTCGATGCCATGGCCGGTCGCGTGGGGCGGATCGGCGTGCTCGGCGGGCTGGGCCTGCTGCTCGCGGGGGTGGTGGCCCTGACGGCGGTCTCGATCAGCAGCGACGCAGGCAACGAGTCGTACCAAAAGGCGCTGGCCCAGGCCCACAAGGAGGCCGAGCGGGCGCGCGGGTTCGCCAGCGAAGGCGTGCTGCCCGAGGGCGGCCCGGCCGTGTTCCAAAACGATCCCGAGTACAAGGTGCGCGCCCTCTACGTGGAGCACTGCCAAAACTGCCACGAACTCGACGGCTTTGGCGGTGAAGAAGCGCCGGCGCTCACCGAGTACGGCAACCGCGAGTGGTTGTTCGCGCTGGTGCGCGACCCCAATGCCAAGCGCTTCTTCGGGGGGACCAAGCACCGCGACATGGATGCGTACCCCGAGGTGGCGGGCAACGACGAGCAGACCGCGATCTCCGACGAGCAGCTCCACGCGCTGGTCGAGTACCTGTGGCAGCTGCAGGGCGAGCCCGACGTCGATGCGACCCTCGCCACCCAGGGCAAGGCGCTGTGGGACGACGAGCTCGACTGCAACAACTGCCACGAGGTGGACGGCAAGTCCGAGGGCAGCGGACCCAACCTGCTCGGGCACGGCTCGGTGGCGTGGGTGGCTCGCGTCATCCGCGACTCGAGCAAGCCCGAGCTGTTCGGGCAAGAGGCGCAGATGCCCAAGTTCGGCGACGACAAGCTCTCCGACGAGCAGCTCGCCGACCTCGCCGCGTTCATCGTGCGGCAGCGAGGCGCCGAGGTCACGGCCGAGGCAGCCGCGGAGGCCGCAGCGGCGGCCACGAAGGCGGCCCAAGCCAAGGATGGGGCCAACGACGGCGCGACCGAGGCCAAGGCGCCCGAGCCCGACGACGAGGCCGAGCCCGACGACGAGGCCGAGCCCGAGCCCGACGAGTAGCCGTCCGCGGGCTCGCGGTCACGGCCTGGCCTGCACCCTCAGGGCTGGGTGTCGAGCACGGTCCTCAGCGCGGTGATCACGGCCTCGTCGGTCGGTGCGTCGGCGATCGCATCGACCCGCAGGCCCAGCGCCTGCACCTCTGCCGCGGTCACCGGTCCCAGGCACACGACCTTGGCGGCATCGAGCAGGCGGCGGGCCTCGTCGTCGCCGAGCGCCTCGCCGAGGGTGAGCAGCAGGTGGCGGGCCGTCTTGCCGCTGGCGAGCGTCACCGCATGGAAGCCCTCGCCGCCGTCGGCGGGCGCACGCAGCGAGGCGAGCAGCCGCTGCGGCACGGCGGGGCGAGTGGTGCGGTAGCCGACCGCGAGGCTCAGCGTGCCTCCGGCCTCGGCCACGGCCGACGCGAGCACGTCGCGACCCTCGTCGGCGCGCACGTGCAGCCAGCGGGCGTGCAGCAGGTCGTGCGCGCGCAGCAGCTCCACCAGGCCCTCCGAGCGGGCCTTGGCGGGCACGAGGTCGGCCCGCACGCCAGCCCGACGACATGCGGCCGCCGTGCCGGCACCCACGGCGACCACGTGCTTGCCCGCCAGCGCGCGTGCGTCGAGTTCGACCTCGTCGAGCGCCCCGAAGAACGCACGGACGCCATTGGGGCTGGTGAGCACCACGCCGTCGTGCTCGCCGATCGAGGCCACCGCCGTGCGAAGCGCCGATGGATCCTCGGGCGGTGCCACCTCGAGGCAGGGCAGGGCCACCGCGTCCGCGCCGAGCTGGCCGAGCGCGGTGAGCAGCGCCTCGGCTTGGTCGGCCGCGCGGGTGACCACCACGCGGCGACCATGCAGCGGGCGCTGCTCGAGCCACTGGATCTGCTCGCGCAGCCGCACCACCTCGCCCACCACCAGCACCGCGGGCGGACGGATGCCCTCGTCGCGGGCCCGATCGGCGATCGTGGACAGCTCGCCCACCACCGTGTGCTGGATCCCGCGGGTGCCCCACCGCACGATCGCCGCGGGCGTGCTCGGATCGCGGCCCGCTGCGATCAGGCGCTCGGCGTTGGCCCTCGCGTTGCGGATCGACATCATCAGCACGAGCGTCCCCGCCGACTTGGCCAGGTGCTCCCACGCGACCTGCAGACCCGCCTTCTCGTAGGCCTCCCAGCCCGAGACGAAGGTGACCGCGGGGGTGAAGTGGCGGTGGGTCACCGGAATGCCCGCGGCCTCGGGGGCGGCGATCGGAGCGCTGACGCCGGGGATCAGCTCGAAGGGGATGCCCGCCTCGCGCAGCGCCTGCGCCTCCTCGCCGCCGCGTCCGAACATGCAGGGGTCGCCGCCCTTGAGCCGCACCACGGATCGACCGGCGCGCGCGTGCTCGATCATCAGGCGGTTGATCTCGGATTGCCGCAGCGGTCCCTCGGACGCCAGGCGAGGCGCTCCGGATCGGTAGCCACGAGATCCCTCGGTGCGCTGGTGGATCACCACGTGCGGGGGGCAGTGGGCCAGCAGCGCGGGGTTGGCCAGGTAGTCGGCGATGACCACGTCGGCCTGGCGAAGCCGCCGCCGTCCCGCGAGCGTGAGCAGCTCGGGATCCCAGGGCCCCGCCCCGACGATGGAGACCATGCCCACCCCACCCGCCGTGCCCACGGGGGTCGACCGCGACGCGTCCGTCTCGTGCATGGCGGCATGGTACAAGAGCCGGCGATGACGGCACGCACGGTCCTCGTGGTCGGAGGCGGGCACGCGGGGCTCGAGGCGGCCTTTGCTGCGGCGCGGGTCGGCGCGCGCGTGGTGGTGGTGACCGGGAGCATCGACACGGTGGGGCAGACCCCCTGCAACCCCTCGGTGGGCGGCGTGGCCAAGGGGCACCTGGTGGCCGAGATCCATGCGCTCGGCGGCTTCATGGGCCGGGCCGCCGATGCGTGCGCGATCCATGGGCGCGTGCTCAACCGCAGCAAGGGCCCGGCGGTGCGGGCGACCCGGGTGCAGGTCGACAAGCGGCGCTACGGCGAGCACGCGCGCGCCGCCTTGCTCGGACACCCCGGGATCGAGGTGGTGCAGGGGCTGGTCGACGCGGTGCTCGTGCGCGAGGGCAGCCGACCCCGTGCGACCGGCGTGCGTCTGTACGACGGAGCCGAGGTCGTGGCCGATGCGGTGGTGGTGACGACGGGGACGTTCCTCGGCGGCGTGCTGCACACGGGGAGCCAGCGCACCCCGGGCGGCCGCGTGGGCGAGGCCCCCGCCACGGGGCTCTCCCGGCAGCTGCGCGCGCTGGGCCTTGGTCCAAGGCGGCTCAAGACCGGCACGCCGCCGCGCCTCGACGCGCGCACGATCGAATTCGATGGCCTGGAGCTGCAGCCGACCGAGGATCCCGTGCCGCGCTTCTGTGCGCCCGACGACGTGGAGCCGCCGCCGCCGCTGCTGCCCCAGGTGCACTGCCACCTCACGTGGACCTGCGAGAAGACCCATGCGCTCATCCGGGACCACCTGCACGAGTCACCGATGTACTCGGGCCAGATCGAGGGCAGAGGCCCGCGCTACTGTCCGTCGGTGGAGGACAAGGTGGTGCGCTTCGCCCACCGCGATCGCCACCAGGTGTTCCTCGAGCCCGAGGGGCTCGACACGCACAGCGTGTATCCCAACGGGATCTCCACCAGCCTGCCCGCGGCCGTGCAGGCGCAGATGGTCGCCACGATCCCGGGGCTCGAGCACGCGGTGCTGCTGCGCCCCGGCTACGCGGTGGAGTACGACGCGATCGATGCGCGCGCGCTCGATCATCGCTTGGCGGCCAAGGACGTCGAGGGCCTGTGGTTCGCCGGCCAGGTCAACGGCACCTCGGGCTACGAAGAGGCGGGCGCGCAGGGGCTGCTGGCCGGGGCCAACGCGGCGCTGTGCGTGCTCGAGCGCGCGCCGCTGCTGGTGAGCCGCGAGCAGGGCTACCTCGGGGTGCTCGTCGACGATCTGGTCACGCAGGGCTGCGACGAGCCCTATCGCATGTTCACCTCGAGGGCCGAGTACCGGATCCTGCTGCGAGAGGACAACGCCGACGTGCGCCTTGGCGACGCGGCGCGGGCGGCTGGCCTCATCACGGGCCCGCAGCACGAGCGGGTGCTCGCGCGAGCGCAGCGGGTCCGGGCCCAGGTGGCGCGGCTGCGCGACGCGACCACCGACACGACCACCGACGCGCCTGGCGAGCCCCCGTGGATCCTCGAGCGCGCCCGCACCGAGCACCTCTACGCCGGCTACGTCGATCGCATGCGCACCGAGGTCGAGCGGAGCCGCGGTGAGACGTCCGACCTGCCGCTGCCGATCGATCTCGACTACGGATCGCTCCCGGGCCTGTCCACCGAGGCCGCGCAGCGCCTGGCCGTGGTGCGTCCGTCGAGCACGGGCCAGGCCGCGCGCATTCCGGGGATGACCCCCGCGGCGGTGATGTGTCTGTGGGCGTGGGCGCGGCGGCGAGCGTGGCTCGAGGGCCAGACGCACGCCGGTCGAGGCTGAGCGCGACGAGCCTTCGGGCGCGGCGTGGACCGCCGCCGACGCCGGCTCGCGGTGCGTAGGTCGCCGTCGAGCGCCGTCGGTTGCCGTCGATCGTGGGCTGGCCGTCGGCTCGTCCCATGCTAGCTCGTGTCGAGATGGGTTTGGGAGCGGCTCGACGAACGGTGCTGGTCACCGGGGCGGCGGGGTTCATTGGATCGCACTTGAGCGAGCGGCTGCTCGCCGAGGGATTCGAGGTCGTGGGCCTCGACAACCTCATGACCGGTGACATCGCCAACCTCGCCGCGGCCGGGCGCGACTCGCATTTCCACCTGGAGATCGGTGACGTGCGCGACACCCTGCCGGTGTACGCCGAGATGATCTTCAACCTCGCGTGCCCGGCTTCGCCGGTCCACTACCAGTCGGATCCCGCCGCGACGCTGACCACGAGCGTGCTGGGAGCCCTGAGGCTGGCCGAGCAAGCCAGCCTACGGCGGGTGCGCATCATCCATGCGAGCACGTCCGAGGTCTACGGCGATCCGCTCGAGCATCCTCAGCGCGAGTCCTACTGGGGAAACGTCAACCCGGTGGGCGAGCGCGCCTGCTACGACGAGGGCAAGCGCGCGGCCGAGACGATCTTGATGGACGCCCACCGGGCGCGGGGGTCCGAGATCCGCATCGTCCGGATCTTCAATACCTACGGCCCACGGATGGCGCTCGACGACGGGCGAGTGATCTCGAGCTTCGTTCGCCAGGCGATCGAGGGCGTGCCGCTGACCCTGCACGGCGATGGCCAGCAGACGCGCTCGTTCTGCTACATCGACGATCTCATCGAGGGGCTCGTCCGCTTCGCCACCAAGGACGAGATCACCCACCGCATCATCAACCTGGGCAATCCCCACGAGCTCACCATCGCGGAGCTCGCGGACGTCCTGCGAAGAGTGGTGGGCAAGAACCTCCCGGTCGTCCGGCGCCCGCTGCCGCCGGACGACCCCCGGCGACGTCGGCCCGACATCTCGCTGGCCCGCTCGATGATCGGCTTCGAGCCGAGAGTCTCGATCGAGCACGGCATCGCCGCGACCCATGCGGACTTCGTCGCGCGGCTCGAGCAGGAGCACCGACGGCGCGCGGAGTGAGCATCGAGTCCATCCCATCGATCGACCCCGGAGGGGAACATCCGCGCGCGGCTGGGTCGCGCGCGGCGCAACAGGAGGCGAGCGCATGAGTCATGTACTGGTAACCGGAGGAGCGGGGTTCGTGGGCTGCAACCTCGTGGCGAGCTTGCTCGGTGATGGGCACACCGTGACCGTCCTCGACTCGCTGGTTCGGCCGGGCACGGACCGGAACCTCGACTGGCTGAGGAGCCTGGCGCGGCCGGGGATGCTCGACCTCGTGTACGGCGACGTCCGCGATGCGAACACCGTGGCCGCCGCGGCGAGCCACGCGACCGCGATCTATCACCTCGCGGCCCAGGTGGCGGTGACCACCTCCGTCACCCGACCGCGCGAGGACTTCGAGGTCAATGCGCTCGGGACCATCAACGTGCTCGAGGCGGCGCGACGGTCTCGCCACGAGCCGGTCGTCGTGTTCACATCGACCAACAAGGTCTACGGCGAGTGCACGGGGATCCCC
Organism: Paraliomyxa miuraensis; assembly: GCF_026337845.1. GTDB lineage: Bacteria > Myxococcota_A > Polyangia > Nannocystales > Nannocystaceae > Paraliomyxa > Paraliomyxa miuraensis. The sequence goes on from NZ_JAOVZF010000153.1 coordinate 108,370, forward strand.
GTGGAGGAGACGCGGACGCGCCACGCCTACCGAGACCGGCCGCACGGCGTGGACGAGAGCCAGCCGCTGGACTTCCACTCTCCCTATGGCTGCAGCAAGGGGGCGGCGGACCAGTACGTCCGCGACCATGCGCGGATCTACGGGCTGCCGACCGTCGTGTTCAGGATGAGCTGCATCTATGGCCCGCGTCAGCTCGGCAACGAGGACCAGGGCTGGCTCGCGCACTTCCTGATCGCGGCCGCCCAGGGCCGTCCGATCACCATCTTCGGCGACGGCAAGCAGGTCCGTGACGTGCTGTTCGTCGATGACCTCGTTCGCGCCCTGCGTCTGGCGGTCGACGAGATCGACGTCACGGCTGGCCAGGTCTACAACATCGGCGGAGGCCCAGCGAACACGCTCGCGGTCTGGAGCGATCTGGGGCCGATGATCGCCGAGCTGCGTGGCTCGGCGGTCCCCGTCGGCTGGGGCGCGTGGCGACCCGGCGATCAGAAGGTCTACGTGAGCGACATTCGCAAGGCCGCCCGCGATCTGGGGTGGGCTCCGGCGGTGGACGCGGAGCTCGGAGTGCGCCGGCTGTGGGACTGGGTGCAGGCGAACATGGATCTGTTCGTCGCGCACGGCCCGACCGGCGGGAGGGCGCGATGAGGGTCCTCGTCACCGGAGGTGCCGGGTTCATCGGCTCCCACCTCGCCGAGCGCCTGCTCGCGGACGGGCACGAGGTGGTCGTGATCGACGACGAGTCGACCGGCCATCGCGACAACGTCCCCGCCCGGGCCGGCTACGTCCGGGGGGATGTCGCGGACGTCTCCCAGCTCGCGCCGGCGTTCCGGCGCTTCGGCCCCATCGACGCGGTCTGTCACATCGCCGGCCACGTCTCGCTGATCCGCTCGTTCACGGATCCGGTCCGCGATCTACGGACCAACACCCTCGGCACGCTCAACGTCATCGGCCAGTGCCTCGAGCACGGGGTAGGGCGCTTGATGTACGCGAGCTCGATGACGGTCTACGCCGGGGCCGAGATCATCGGACCGGCAGAGGACGCACCGTGTGCACCGATCTCGTACTACGGGATCACCAAGTACGCGGGCGAGCGCTACGTCCACGCGACCGCTGCACGCACCGATCTCGCGACGCCGCTGGCGGTGACGACGTTCCGGATGTACAGCGTGTACGGACCGCGGCAGGCGCTCGACAATCCCTATCAAGGGGTGCTCGGGATCTTCCTGGGCAACCTCCTGCGAGGCGAGCCCATCCGCATCTTCGGCGACGGCCTCCAGACCCGCGACTTCGTCTACGTTGCCGACGTGGTGGACGCGTGGGCGCGCGCGCTGCCGCAGCCGGGCACCCACGGCCGCGTCTACAACCTCGGGAGCGGTCGGGAGCTGTCGATCCGTGCCCTGGCCGAGCAGGCCCACGCGACGATCGCCGCGATGGGGGTGAGGCCCGCCGCAGGCATCGTGCACGCGCCCGCGCGCCCCGGCGAGCAGCGTCGGGTCGCGGCGAGGATCGATGCGCTGCGGGCCGCGCTCGGCTGGGAGCCCGCGACCTCGTTCGAGCGCGGCCTCGCCCAGACGGCCCAGTGGGCCCAGCACACCCACTCCCCTGGAGACGAACCATGAAGCTCTTGCTCGTCACTGGTCTCGATCCCTACGCACGCTGCGTGGCGACCGTCCATGGCTACGTCGCCGCCGCCGCCGCGCTCGGGCACGAGGTCTGGGTCTTCGGCGACCCGGATCCGAAGCTGCCGTCGCTGCCCTTCACCACGGAGGTGGCGGGCTTCGATCTCGTGCTCTTCGCGATCGGGATCGTGCAGGACTTCCCGGACATGCCGCAGCTGGCCTGGCTGCTCGACGAGGTCCCGCGGTCGCGGCGGGTGATCGCCGACCTGTGGGCTCGGTACGGCGAGGCCATCCGGGTGGACCACGACTTCAACCACCTCGAGAAGCTCGATGGGCACCAGGGCTGGGAGTGGATCGAGGCGTTCGACGCGGTCTCGGACGTGATCGTGCAGCCGACCCTGACCCCGCTGCGGCCGGACGCTCGCACGTTCTTCTTTTACGGCTTCGATCCCGCCGCGATCGCGCGGCCCCACGAGTCGGCCAAGGAGGCCGCCGACGCCTGGCGCGACGCCGGCCCGCACGCCAAGCGCCACGGCGTGATGTACGTGGGGAACAACTGGCAACGCTGGGACCAGCTCCGCCGCTTCTTGTCGAAGTACGGCCCGGTCCGCGACCGGATCGGCCGGGCCTGTGTGATCGGCTGGCACTGGGATCGGCGGCCGGACTGGGCGATCGACAACGGGATCGCGGGCGTCGACGTGGACGCGGCCTTCCTCGCGCAGCTCGACGTGGAGACGCGACGCCCGATGCCGTTCGACGAGGTGGTCGGCTTGCTCGGCGAAGCCCGCTTTGCCCCGGTGCTCCACCGGCCGCTGTTTCGGCAGCTCGGCTTCGTGACGAACCGGACGTTCGAGACCTTCTACGCCGACACCCTCCCGGTGCTCATGCTGCCCCGCGACTTCGTGGAGGCGATCTACGGACCGGCCGCCCTGGCGCTCGTGCCGGGCGACGATCTGGCCGCACACCTGATGGACGCGCTGCGCCGGCCGGAGCCCCACTGGGAGGCGGTGCTTCGGACTCGCGCCCACCTCGCGAGCCATCACTCGTTCGCGCGGCGCTTCGAGGAGCTCTCGACCATGCTCGGCGGCGGGTCGCGGGGGTGCTCGTGAACGTCCTGTTCGTGCTGGAGCCCCGACCCAACGCAGGCAACATGCACGCGCTGGTGAACTACATCCGCGTCGGGAGCACGCTCGGCCACACGATCGCACTCTACGGGACGCCTCGCCCCGACCTCCCGGGGGTTCGCTTCTCGACCGATGCTCGGGCGTTCGACCGGATCGTGTTCGCGTTCGAGTCGGAGCTCTATCGCGTCACGCGGCTCGCGGAGGTGGCCCAGCTCGCCAGCGTGCCGCGCTCGCGCCGGTTCGTGCTCGACACCGACGCCAAGTACCACCCGATGGTGGAGGTCGACGGCTACGACCGCAACTACTGCAGCGATGCGGAGCGGGCGCGATGGCTGCGGCACTACGATGCGCTGTCCGATCGCATCCTCAAGCCGCAGCTCCGCCCGTCCGACGACGAGCGGGTCACCGCGCTGCCCTTCTACGGCTACGATCCGGCGCTGCTGATCACCCCGGAGGCGGCTCCGCCCAAGCGCTACGACGTGCTGTACGTCGGACACAACTGGTGGCGCTGGCAGGAGCTCGAGCGCGACGTGCTGCCCGCCCTCGAGCAGATCCGGGACCAGCTCGGGGAGATCGGGTTCGTGGGCCTGTGGTGGGATGCACCCCCCTCGGGCTTCGCATCGCACCCCTGCCTGGAGCCGGCCTTTCGCGTGAATGCGGACGCGTTCCGCCGGCTGCGGATCCGCGCGAGGACGGCGGTGCCGTACACGGACGTGATTCGCACGATGAGCACCGGCCGGGTCAACATCTTCCTCCAGCGGCCGTTCCTCAAGCACGTCCGGTACCTGACGCAGCGCTACTTCGAGGAGTTCTGCGCCGACACGATCCCGCTGCTGATGCTGGACACGGACCTGGCCGTGGCGGTGTATGGGCCGGCCGCCCGGGAGCTGACCTTGCCGGGGCGCGTCGCGGAGAAGGTGCTCGATGCGCTGCGGCGTCCCGCGCACTACCAGCAGGTCGTCGAGGACGTTCGTCGCCACCTCGTCGCCCACCACCTCTACGAGCACAGGGTCGAGGAGCTCGTCTCGGTCTTGCGAGGCTCCGCGGCCCCAGGAGAGATTCCCTCATGAAGATCGTATTCGTGTATTGGGGCTACGACGACGCGGGCAGCATGCTGGATCTCCAGGGCTATCAGCGAGCGGCGCTCGACATCGGTCACGAGGTGATCGTCTACGGACCGCCGAACCCCAGGCACGAGCTGCTGTACTCCAAGGTCCTCGACGACGCGGACGCCGTGGTGTTCGTGTTCGAGTGGACGACGTGCCTCAAGCACGGCGACCTGCTCGACTGGGTCCGGCTCGTGGCATCGATCCCACGCCGCCGCCGGGTCGTGATCGACTGCGATGGAGCCTACAACGCTCCGATCGAGGTCGACGGCGACTACAACCACACCTCGACGGCCGGACGGATGTCGTGGGTGGGCAGCAAGTGGGCCGACGAGCGGTTCGGGCGCACCACCGAGTACGTCGACGCCGAGGCCTCGAGCCGGGCGTGGATCGAGTTCTGCGACAGCCTGTCCGACAAGATCCTCCAGCCCACGCCGAGGCCGCGGCGTGCGAACGTCGGGACGTTCTTCTTCCACATCTACGATCCCACCTGGGAGACGCCGCTCGACTTCACCCACAAGGAACTCGACATGGTGTACGTGGGCCACACCAAGTTCCGCTGGCACGGCATGTCCAGGGTGCTGCGCGCGGTCGAGCCGGTGCGGGATCGCCTGGGACGGATCGCGCTGGTCGGCGAGGGGTGGGCCAAGCCCAGCCCGAAGCACACGATGGCGGCGTTCGAGGACAACTTCTACTGTGATCGGTCGTACCTCGCGAAGCTGGGGGTCGAGGCGCTGCCGCCCGTGCCGTTCTCGCAGGTGATCGGGACGATGAGCCGGGCCGTGTTCAATCCCGTGATCTACCGGCCACTGTTCGCGCACCTCGAGATGGTGACCTGCCGGACGTTCGAGACGGCGGCGGCCGGGACCATCCCGCTGTTCCTCCTCGGCGAGGACTACATCCGCGAGATCTACGGCGAGCGGGCCACGGCGCTGTGCCTGGGGGACCAGCGGGCGCCCGAGAAGGTGCTCGACGTGCTCGCGCGACCCGGCGACTACGCACAGATCGTCCATGAGGTCCGACGCTCGTTCGCCCGGCTGCACTCGCCGAGGGCGCGCCTGCGCGAGCTCCTCGACATCATCGAAGGCTGAGGGCTCGACCGATGACGACGCGCGACGCCATCCCGGCCGGCGCCCGGCCCGGGACCCCGTGCGGGGTCCAGCGCATGCGCCTTCGCTACGGGTTCAACGAGATCGAGGCCTGGTGGTCGTTCTGCCTCGGGGAGCACCGCGACCGGATCCGCAAGCACCTGCGCCGGATGGGCACGAGCGTCATTCGGATCTTCGTGTACGGCAAGCCGGTCCCGGACCCGGTGACGCAGTGGCCGATGTTCGCGGCCTACGTGCAGGGGGTGCTCGACGTGGGCGCCGTGCCGATGATCACGTTCGCCAAGTTCCATCCGCCCCACGACGACCCTCGCAACATCCGGACGTTCGTGACGCGCTGCACCGAGATCGTGTGGGGGTGCATGGAGCAGTGGGGCGCAAGGGCGGTGAGCGAGTGGTACTGGTGCGTGTGGAACGAGCCCAACAACTTCATCATCGGGGGCGGGCTCACCTTCGAACAGTACCGCCGGATCTACGAGGAGGTGGCCGCGGCCATCCTCGAGCTCATCGGCCCGCACCTTCGCGGGGCCAAGGCGCGGATCGGCGGACCGGCGGTCGACGGTACCCACCAGCCGTTCTGGATGGACTGGATCGCCCGCCTCGTGAGCGAGGTCGACGACGCGATGGTCGGCTTCGTCTCCTGGCATCGCTACGGCGACTGGCGGCCGGCGGTCCCGAGCGAGACGCTCGGCGTCGAGATGCACGGGGCTCCGCAGGCGCCCCACGGCCCCGCGTACGAGCGCCTCTTGATGGCCCAGACGCCCACCTACGAGGCCCGGGCCCGGGGGGTGAGCCGCCTCCTGGTCGGGCGCGACATCCTCAACGTCTGTGGCGAGGTCAACGGCATCTCCCACCACGATCACCGCTACACCCGGCGCTCGAACCAAAGCGCGTTCGGTGCCGCCTACTATGCCTCCGCCCTGATCCACCTGCTGCGCGGCGGAGCCGACGTGGAGATGCGGTGGACGGCGACGGGCGACGATGCCTACGCCCTGCTCTCGCGCGAGGGGGAGCCCTCGGTCGCCTGTCTGGGCAAGGAGCTGTTCGCGGGGCACGTCCGCTACGGTGACCTCGTCCACTTTCCCTGCGGCCCGCCGGGCGCTCTCGACGTGGAGGCCGTGGTCGCGTGCGCCGACGGCCGCCGAAGCGGGGTGTTCGTGCACACCTGCCCGGGCCCACGCACCGTGGTGGTCTCCGACTGGGACGAGACCCTCGGCGACGGCCAGGTGCTGCTGCGGGTGGACGAGAGCACGGGGGACCGAGTGGTCAGCGAGCGCTTCGACGGCACGGTGCGATTCTCTGGCCACGGGGTCGCCGTGGTCACGACCGGCTGACGGGTGCCTACTCGAGCCACACGTTGACCGCTCGGAGCGTCGGGTCCTCGATTCCAGCCTGGACCTCCGGGCCGTGGTCCATCAGGGAATCGCTGCTGGAGTCGGTCAGGCCCTGGCGGCGCAGCTCGGCGATGACGACCTGGCACGCGGCCTCCATGAGCGCGTGCTTGGCCTCGTGCCCGCGGGCGCTCACCAGGTCGCGCAGCAATTGGTACGAGGTCGGGCCCGCGATGGGCAGATTCCTCAGGGCGCGGTGCATCCACTTGTAGTAGGGCTTGTAGACCCGGTTGAGCAGGAACACCATGGACACCGATTCCCCGATGAAGCAGCTCTCGGCCATGCGGGCCGCCACGCGCTCTCCTCGGTGAATCGAGCGCATGAAGTTGTACTGACCGGACTGGGCCATGGCCATGCAGCGAGCGGCGATCTTCTTGCGCCGCACGTCCTCGGGATAGAAGGCCAGCAGCGCCTGGCGAAAGCGGGTGAAGCTGCCGAGGCGATCGACGAAGACCCGGCCGTTGGTGGCCATGGCCAGCGACTCCTCGTGGATGCTTCGCCACTGGCCGAGGGTCCGGGGTGGGCGGGCGAGCCCGATGAGGCTTCGATAGAAGTCACCGATCTCGAACACGCCCACTCGGTTCGATCCCCAGGCGCTGTGGGTGCGGTCGAACCCGGCGAACGAGCGCGGCAGCGCATCGATCGCCTCCCGTAGCGCCTGGCCATGCGTCCGATGGTCGCGCCTGGTCAGCCACACGCAGAAGCTCGGGCCCCAGTCGTGGTCCCGGGAGGTTTCATCGTCGAAGCCGTAGCACTCCGAGCCGTGCCCGACGAGCCCCACGGCCAGTCGTCGATCGAGCGCGGGGAACCGCGCGGTGATCATGGGGGCACCGACCTGCGCAAAGAACCGTTCGGCCAGCTCGAGGCCCTGCATGGTGCATCGACGGGTGCGCCGGGTGACGCCCACGGCGCCGAGCTAGTATCGCCGCGCCGCCGCGATGATCGACTCGATGATCGCCTCGTCGAGCTCGCTGACGTCGATGAAGCGCAGCGCCACGCCGTGCTGCTTGCGGTGCTCGTCGGGCGTGGAGATCCGCACGACCTCGGCCTTGAGCGTGAGCGGATTGCGATCGTCGCCGCGCGAGACCTCGACCTCCACCCACTGACCCACGCGAATCGGACCGGCGCCGTGCACCAGCGCACCGGCACACGACAGATCGACGGTACGGCCCCGGATCATCATGCGGCGCTCGCGGCCGTAGTACAGCACGAGCGGCACCGATACGAGCGTTCGCGGCTTGCTACGGCGTTCGCGGCTGCCTCCGTACTCTCCGTCCACCATGGGGGGTCATACCACCTTGGCCTGGCGCGATAAACCGCAGGACAACGCCTCGATCGTAGCAGCCCCGAGGGCAGGGGGTCCGGGGAGGGGCCAGGCTCGCGAATTCGCGCGGTTCCGACGAGCCCGACTCGATGGGGCGGCGGCAGCGAGCGAATCATCGCACGAAGCACCAGCAGTAGTATCGAACACGATTCCATCAGGGGTCGATCTCCGGAGTGCACGTCGTGCGCTCGGGCGAGCCGGGTTGACCCTCAACCGATCGCAGGTCCATCCTTGCGCGCCTTGAAGGTCCATTTCATCGGGATCGCAGGTACCGGGATGGGGGCGCTGGCGCGGATGCTCGCGGAGGCCGGCCACGAGGTCCGAGGCTCCGACAGCGGCATCTACCCTCCGATGTCCGACCAGCTCGCGGCGGCACGGATCCCGGTCTTCGAGGGCTTCGAGGGCGACAACCTCGCGTGGGGCCCCGATCACGTGGTGGTCGGCAACGTCTGCCGCGCCGACCATCCCGAGGTGGTGGCCGCCAAGGCGGCGGGCCTCGTTCTGGAGAGCTTCCCCAGCATGCTGGCCAAGGCGCTGCTGCCCGGGCGCGACTCCCTGGTGGTGGCGGGGACCCACGGCAAGACCACCACCTCCAGCCTGCTGGCCTTCATCCTCCACCATGCGGGGCTCGATCCTTCTTACTTGATCGGCGGCGTCCCGCAGAACCTGTCGTCGGGGGCCCACCTCGGGGGCGGCCGCCCCTTCGTGATCGAGGGCGACGAGTACGACACCGCGTTCTTCGACAAGCGCAGCAAGTTCCTCCACTACCGGCCGCGCCGGGCCATCCTCAGCAGCGTCGAATTCGACCACGCCGACATCTTTGCGGGCCTGCCCGAGGTCCGGGCGGCGTTCTCGGCGTTCGTGGACACCATCCCCGAGGACGGGGACCTGGTGGTCAACGCCGACAGCCCGGAGGCGATGGGCATCGCGGCCGGGGCCCGCTGCACGGTGCTGCGCTACCGGGTCCTGGCGGAGGGCGAGGAGGACACGCCGGAGCACCTGGCCGAGGTCGAGTACTGCGCCCGGATCACCAGCCGCGCCGGCGCGCGTCGGACCGCCTTCGAGCTGCTGGAGCGGGGCCAGAGCCTGGGCCGGTTCTCCACCCAGCTGACCGGCAGCTACAACGTGGGCAACGTGCTGGCGGCCGCGGCCGTGGCCCGGCGCGAGGGGGTCGACCCCGATCGTCTGCGCGAGGCCATCCGGCGCTTTCGCGGGGTCAAGCGGCGCCAGGAGTTCCTGGGCCTGGCCCAGGGGGTGCGGGTGATCGCCGACTTCGCGCACCACCCCACCGCGGTCCAGCTCACCGTGCGGGCGCTGCGGCGACGCTACCCCGACGAGGCGCTGCACGTGTGCTTCGAGCCCCGCAGCTCCTCCTCGCACCGCCGCGAATTCTCCGAGGGCTACGTGAGCAGCTTCGACGCGGCGACCCGGGTCTACGTGGCGCCGCTCTACCGGCCGCAGAAGGTCGCCGAGGCGGATCGCCTCGATCCGGTGGCCCTCGCTCGCGCCATTGCGGCCCGGGGGGTGGATGCGCACGCGTTCTCCACGGTCGAGGACCTGGCGGCCGCGGTGCTCGAGCAGGCCGGTCCCGGCGACACGGTGCTGCTGCTGTCCTCGGGCTCGTTCGATGGGCTCGGAGATCGCCTGCTGCGAGGCTTTGGCGACCCCGTGACCTTGGGCACGTCGCAGGACCAGCCGCTGGTCGACGCGCTCCTCGAGGGCTATGGCCTGCCCGCGGTGATCGCGTCGGAGCTGATCGACACGCTGGTGGTCAAGAGCCCCGAGGGGGGCATCTCGGCCGCCGTGAGCCTGCAGACGGTAGGGGACGACGCGTTCCTGTTCGGGCTGGCGGTGGCGCCCGAGCGCCGGGGCCAGGGCCTGGGCTGGGTCGTGGGCGATGCCATCCTCCGGTTCGCCCGCACGCTGGGGGTCCGGACGGTGTATCTGGCCACGACGGTGGCGGCCGACTTCTTCGGGTCGCGGCTCGGCTTTCGGCCGGTCGACCCGGCGGACATCGACCCGACCATTCGCGAGGCGGCCAACTTCGAGGCCAGCGTCGCCTTCGACAACGCCGTGTGCATGGCGCTGTCGCTCGACTAGTCCCCTGCCGGAAGCTCCGTAGGAGCTTCCGGCAGGGGACTAGTCTCTTACTACGTCTTGAAGGAGGGGCTTCGCAGCCCCTCCCCCGTGCCGGCAAAGCCGTCACGGGGCCCCCTCCCCGGCGGTCGGGCGTGGCCCTCCTGGTTGGCGGTGGTGCGGGGGGCCCTTCCGGCGGTCGGGCGTGGCCCTCCTGGTTGGCGGTCGGGTGGGGACCTTCTGGTTGGCGGTCGGGGTGGGGGCCTTCTGGTTGGCGCTCGGGGCCTCCTCCCGGGTTGACTTGGTGGGGGAGCCCATCCTAGGGTTCGCGGCGGCTGAGACCAAGGTGACGACAAAGCAACTCTCCCCTGAGATCGAGGCCCGCATTCAGGAGCTGTGGCCGCGTTTTCCCCCTCAGAACGCTGCCAAAGCCCTGTGCATCCCCGTTCTCTATCTCGCGCAGCAGCAGTTCGGCATGGTCGATGACGAGGTCGTCGACCTGGTCGCGGCGCGTCTTTCGTTGCCGGCGGCCCACGTCAAGGGCACGGCGACGTTCTACACGATGTTCAACAAGAAGCCGGTGGGTCGCTTCCACCTGCAGATCTGTACGAACATCGCGTGCCAGATCACGGGCGCCTATGGGGTGTTCGATCGCTGCAAGCAGCGCCTCGCCGTCGAAAACCATGGCACCACCGAGGACGGCAACGTGACGCTGTCGGAGGTGGAGTGCCTGGCCGCCTGCGGCTACGGGCCCGTGGCGCAGATCGCCGAGCGGGGCAAGCCCGACATCCCGCTCTACTTCGAGAACCTCGACCTCGAGCGCATCGAGAAGATCCTCGACGCGCTGGCCGAAGGGCGCGTGCCCGTCGACCTGGGGTCCTGACCGGAGCTCCATCGCCGTCATCGGAAGCTTCAAGAGGATCGCATGGGTTGGTTCGACCTCAAGATCATCAGTCGCCACTTCGACGTCCCGCAGGCCAAGGACATCGACTACTACGTGGAGCACGGGGGCTACGCCGCGGCGCGGCAGGCCGTGCGCATGGATCCGGCCGCCATCACCACCGAGGTCAAGGAGTCCAACCTCCGCGGTCGCGGCGGCGCGGGCTTCCCCACCGGGATCAAGTGGGGCTTCGTCCCCAAGGGCGCCCAGACCGTCTACCTCGTCGTCAACGCCGACGAGAGCGAGCCGGGCACCTTCAAGGATCGCCACATCCTGTTCTGGAACCCGCACATGCTCATCGAGGGCATGATCATCGCCGCGCGGGCGCTGGGGGTGAAGAGCGCCTACGTGTACATGCGCGGCGAGATGCTGCGCGAGTACCCGGTGCTGCAAACGGCCATCGACGAGGCCTACGCGAAGGGCTTCTTGGGGGCGCGGTGCTTCGGCTCCGACATGCCGCTGGACATCACGATCTACCGCGGAGCCGGGGCCTACATCTGCGGCGAGGAGACGGCGCTCCTGTCCAGCCTCGAGGGCGGACGCGGGTGGCCGCGGCTCAAGCCGCCGTTCCCCGCGGTCAAGGGCCTGTGGGGCCAGCCCACCATCGTCAACAACGTGGAGACCATCGCCAACCTGCCCTGGATCATCGAGCACGGCGGCAAGGCGTTCGCGGACCTGGGGGTGGGGCGCTCGGGCGGCCTGCGCATCGTCAGCGTGTGCGGCCACGTCAACCGACCCGGCGTGTACGAGCTGCCGCTGTCGGTCACGGGGCGCGAGCTCATCGAGGAGGTCTGCGGGGGCATCCGCAACGGCCGCAAGGTCAAGGGGGTCATCCCCGGCGGCGTGTCGATGCCGCTGCTGACCGAGGCCGAGCTCGACGTGCCGTTCGAGTTCGATGCGCTGCAGACCGACGAGCGCATCGCCGAGGTCGAGGTGCAGCCCGGGGTCAAGTTCGACCTCGGCGGCGGCCGGACCCTGCGCACCATGGCCGGCTCGGGCGGCGTGGTGGTGATGGACGACCAGACCGACATGGTGTCGGCGTGCTGGCGCATCCTCCACTTCTTTGCCGACGAGAGCTGCGGGCAGTGCACGCCGTGCCGCGAGGGCACGGGGTGGCTGACCAAGGTCGCCAAGCGCATCGACGCGGGCCAGGGGCGCCCGGGCGACGTGGACCTGATGGCGTCGATCGCCGACGGCATCGCCGGCAACACGATCTGCGCGCTCGGTGATGCCGCCGCATGGCCCACGCTGGCGTTCCTCACCAAGTACCGCGGCGAGTTCGAGGCCAAGATCCGCAGCAGCCGGTTCGTGGCCGAGCAGCGGGCGGCGGCAGAGGCGGCCGCCAGCCAGGCCGTGCATCCCGGTCAGGCCGGCAAGGCCGTGCAGGCCAGCAAGGCCGTGCAGGCCAGCAAGGCCGTGCAGCAGGGGGGGGTGACGTCGTGAGCGGCAGCGAGATCGTCTTCTACGTGTTCGCGTTCATGGCGATCGCCTCGGGCATCGCCACGATCACGCGCAAGAACCCGGTGGTCGCGGCCGTGTGGCTGGTGGCCTCGTTCTTCGCGGTGGCCGTCAACTACGTGCTCATGTCGGCCAGCTTCCTCGCCGTGCTGCAGGTGCTGGTCTACGCGGGCGCCATGATGGTGCTGTTCGTGTTCGTCATCATGGTGCTCGACGTCGACGAGACCGGCGCCGCCGAGTCGCGACGACCGTCGCGGGTGGGCCGGTTCGGCTACTACTTCGGGCTGCTGCTGTCGGGCGGCATGATCGTGTGGGTGCTGCTGGCGACCCTGAGCAAGCAGTTCATCACCCCCGGCGCCCGCATCCCGCCCGACGCCGAGTTCGGCTCGGCCAACGCGGTGGGGCGGCTGCTGTTCACCGACTACCTGTTCGCGTTCGAGGCCGTCTCGCTGCTGTTGCTCGCCGCCGTGATCGGCGCGGTGGTGGTGGCGCGCAGCCGTCGCGAGCGCGAGAAGGAGGCCCTCGCCGCCGGCATGACGCTCGAGCACATGCACGCGGCCGGGCTGCACGAGCACCTCCAAGACCAGGACCAGCACGAAGGCATGGTCGCCGGCCCCTACGCCCAGACCGACTTCGGTGAGCCGTCGGCCATCGGCCACGAGGGCGGAAACTAGCCAGAGCATCACCCCTGGGCCTTCCAACCGTCGAGCGAGCACGTCGAGAAAGGGCGACATCCCGTGGTCCCGATCACCCACTTCCTCTACCTGGCCAGCACGCTGTTCGTCATTGGCCTGCTCGGCGTGATGCTGCGGCGCAACGTCCTCATCGTGCTGATGAGCGTCGAGCTGATGCTCAACGGGGCCAACATCGCGCTGGTCGCGTTCTCGCGCTTCCACGGCAACCTCGATGGGCAGGTCCTGGCGATGTTCACCATCGCGGTGGCTGCGGCCGAGGCCGCGGTCGGCCTCGCCATCGTGGTCAGCATCTTCCGCTCCCGCACCGGCTCGGACATCGACGATCTGAGCCTTCTGCGCGACTAATCATGCCCCCCCGCAACCACCTTCAGCGAGCCACCCTCGAGGTGCCCCCCCAAGGGGGGCTAGGCGCCGCGCTCGTCGATCTCGGATTCCGTCAGGACTTCGCGCCGTGAACGAGACTGAGTTCAATCTCCACTTCATCCCGCTGTTCCCGCTGCTGGGCGCGGTGTTCAACCTGCTGCTGGGCAAGCAGCTGCTGCGGAGCCTGGGCGACCGGCTCGGCCGCGAGGTCGTGCACCTGGTGGCCATCGGGGCCATCGCGTTCTCGTGCTTCTTCACCATCTCGGCCGTGTTCGAGGTGATGGTGGGGCAGGACTACGACCGCCTGGTCGACTCGGTCTACCCGTGGATCGTGTCGGGCGACCTGCACATCGGCTTCGACCTGGTGCTCGATCACCTGTCGGCCGTGATGTGCCTGGTCATCACCGGGGTGGGCCTGCTGATCCACATCTTCAGCGTGGGCTACATGGCCAAGGACCCGGACTACGGCCGGTACTTCGCCTACCTGAACCTGTTCTGCGCCGCGATGCTCATCCTGGTGCTGGGCAAGTCGCTGGTGCTCACGTTCGTGGGCTGGGAGGGCGTGGGCGTGTGCTCCTACCTCCTCATCGGGTTCTGGTTCACCGACGACGCCAAGGCCACCGCCGGCCGCAAGGCGTTCATCATGAACCGCGTCGGCGACTTCGGCTTCATCCTGGGGATGCTGCTCATCTACACGGTGGTCGGCAGCCTCGACGTCGACGCGATCGCGCGCGCCTGTGCCCTGGGCGAGCAGTCGCCGCTGGTGCAGAAGCTGATCTTCGGGGTGCCCATCGCCACCGTGGCCACGATGCTGCTGTTCGTGGGCTGCACCGGCAAGAGCGCCCAGATCCCGCTGTTCACCTGGCTGCCCGACGCCATGGCCGGCCCGACCCCGGTCTCGGCCCTCATCCACGCGGCCACCATGGTGACGGCGGGCGTCTACCTCATCGTCCGGCTGAACTTCCTGTTCGCGCTCGCGCCCGTCACCATGGCCGTGATCGCGGTCATCGGGGCCGCCACTGCCCTGTTCGCGGCCACCATCGGCATCACCCAGAACGACATCAAGAAGGTGCTGGCCTACTCGACCGTCTCGCAGCTGGGCTACATGTTCCTGGCAGCGGGCATGGGCGCGTGGGTCGCGGCCATCTTCCACCTGGTGACGCACGCGTTCTTCAAGGCGTGCCTGTTCCTGGGCTCGGGCGCGGTCATCGAGGCCTGCCACCACAACCAGGACATCCGCACCATGGGCGGCCTGCGCGAGAAGATGCCGGTCACCGCGGGCACCTTCTTCGTCAGCTGCCTGGCGATCGCGGGCATCTTCCCGTTCGCGGGGTTCTTCTCGAAGGACGAGATCCTGCTGCACGCCTACGCCAACGAGAGCCGGGGCATCTTCACGCCCGGGGGGATGGAGCTGAACTACATCCTCTACTCGCTGGGCGCCCTGGCGGCGCTGTGTACCTCGTTCTACATGTTCCGGCTCTACTACCTCACCTTCGAGGGCAAGTTCCGGGGCGACCACCACACCTGGCACCACTACGTGCGCGAGCACTGGATCATGTCGCTGCCGCTGGTGATCCTGGCCGGCTTCGCGGCCATCGGCGGCTTGCTGGGCTGGCCGCACGTGTTCGGGGGCGTGATCCACATCGACCACGTGCTCGAGCAGTGGCTCGAGCCCATCACCTCGCTGTCCGGCACCTACGGGGGCGAGTACACGGTGGGGGTGCGGGAGCAGTTCCTGCACGAGGGCCACGTGGGCTCGGGCATGGAGCTGACCGGCATGGCCATCGGCCTCGGCATCGGGATCGCGGGGTGGGTGTTTGCACGGCGGCTCTACCTCGACGGCCCGTCGGAGCAGGCGGCGATGCTGGCCAAGCGCTTCTCGGCCCTCCATGCCGCGAGCTCGGCCAAGTACTGGGTCGACGAGATCTACGACGTGCTGTTCGTCAAGCCGGTGCGGATGATCGGCCAGCTCTGCCATCAGGTCGGCGACATGCTGCTCATCGACGGGGTGGGCGTGCAGGGAACGGCGGGGGCGGTCGGCGTGCTCGGCACCCTGACCAAGGCCTGGCACAACGGCAACGTGCGCCGCTACCTGGCCTCGCTCACCTTCGGCGTGGCGATCCTGCTCGGGGTCATCTACCTGAACCCGCAGGTCAGCCGCGGCGACATCCTGCCCAAGAATGCGGCGGGCGAGCGCGAGCTGGCCCCCGACATCGGTCTGCGCCGCACGTTCGGCGCGCAGTCGGTCAACATGGATCTGTTCTGGGGCCTGTTCAAGATCCACCTCCCGGGCAAGGCCGAGCAGGACGCCGCGGCCAGGCGCGGTCCCCCTGGCGGTGAGATCATCAGGGCGCCCGCGCTCGAGCCCGCCAAGAACCCCGACGGTCGTCCCCTCAATGGGGGGGCGGGAGGTCAGCCGTGAACCACCTCATCACTGCACTGCTCGTGCTCCCGATCGTGGGCGCCCTGGTGGTGGCCACGCTCCCCAAGGCCGAGACCAAGCTCGCCCATGGCGTGGGCATCGCCTTCGCCGTGCTCGAATTCCTCGTGTCGCTGCCGCTGATCTCCGGCTTCGCGGTGGGTCAGGCGGGGATGCAGTTCGAGACCAACGTGCCGTGGATCGCCGAGTTCGGCATCAACTACCACGTGGGCGTCGACGGCTTCTCGCTGTGGATCATCCTGCTGACCACGCTGCTGACGCCGCTTTGCATCTGGGGCGCGTGGAACTCGATCGACAAGCGCGGGGCCGAGTTCGTGGCCTCGATGCTGGTGCTCGAGACCGGGATGATCGGCGCCCTGGTGGCCCTCGATCTCATCCTGTTCTTCGTGTTCTGGGAGCTGATGCTCATCCCCATGTACCTCATCATCGGGGTGTGGGGCTCCGAGCAGCGGGTGGCCGCCGCGATCAAGTTCTTCATCTACACGATGGTGGGCTCGGCCCTGATGCTGGCCGCCATGATCTACCTGGCGGTCGCGCACTGGCAGGCCTCGGGCGGGGTGTGGACCTTCGATCTGCAGGCGCTGCAGCAGGTGGTGCTCACCCCGCAGGCCCAGGCGCTGTGCTTCTGGGCGTTCGTGGCCAGCTTCGCGATCAAGGTGCCGCTGTTCCCGGTGCACACCTGGCTGCCCGACGCGCACACCCAGGCGCCCACGCCCGGCTCGGTGATCCTGGCCGGCGTGCTGCTCAAGCTCGGCACCTACGGCATGCTGCGGTTCGCGTTCCCGCTGTTTCCGCTGGCGGCGGGCGAGGGGGCGCAGATCCTGGCGATCCTGGCGATCATCGGGATCATCTACGGGGCGCTGGTCGCCTACGTACAGACCGACGCCAAGCGGCTGGTGGCCTACTCCTCGGTGAGCCACATGGGCTTCATCGTGCTGGGCATCGCGTCCGTCTCCACGCAGGGGTTCACGGGCGCCACCTTCCAGAGCCTGGCCCACGGCCTGACCACC
Organism: Paraliomyxa miuraensis; assembly: GCF_026337845.1. Lineage (GTDB taxonomy): Bacteria > Myxococcota_A > Polyangia > Nannocystales > Nannocystaceae > Paraliomyxa > Paraliomyxa miuraensis. The sequence continues at coordinate 125,022 of NZ_JAOVZF010000153.1, forward strand.
GGCGCGCTGTTCATGGCGATCGGCGTCCTCTACGAGCGCCGGCACACCCGGCTCATCTCGGAGTTCGGAGGCCTGGCCAAGGTGATGCCCTGGTTCACGGCGTTCTTCATGATCGCGATGCTCGGCTCGGCCGGTCTGCCCAGCCTGGTGGGCTTCGTGGGCGAGTTCCTGATCGTCGTCGGGGCCTTCGCCGAGGGCGGCCTGACCCTGATCAACGCCCCGGTGCTGGTCACGGTGGCCGCGGTGGGCGTGATCCTGGGGGCCGTGTACCTGCTGCTGCTGTTCCAGCGCTTGATGTTCGGGCCCCTCACCAACCCCAAGAACGAGGGGTTGGCCGATCTGGGCCTGCGCGAGCGGCTGGTGTTCCTGCCGGTCATCGCGCTCATCATCCTGATGGGCGTGTACCCGCAGCCGTTCCTCTCGCGGATCGACCCCACCTCGCAGGCCGCGGTGGCCAGCTTCAACCTCAAGCGCTGCGCCTCCATCCGGCACGCGCTGGGCGAGCGTCCCGTGATGATGGAGACGCTGGTCGACCGCTGTGCCGATCCGGTCGCGGTGATCGCTGCGACCTACGGTGACCAGCGGCTGTCGGCCAACGCGTCGGCTCCCACCACGCCGCCACCCGCGGCAGCAGCCCCGCCACCACCACCCCCAGCCGCCGAGGGGGCCGCCGCGCCCCAAGGAGGGCAGCCATGACGTTCGCGCTCGGACCCGTGCCCCTTCTTCCCGAGCCGGCCGCCGCGGCGGGCCAGGCCACCACCGCCTCCGCCCAGGCCCTGGTCGACATGGTGCACCTGGCGCCCATGATGATCGTGGGCATCTGGTCGCTCATCGTCCTGGTCGCCGATGCGTTCGCCCGGCCCGGCCTGCGTCGGTTCCAGCAGACGCTCACCCTGCTGGGCCTGGGCCTGGCGGTGCTCGCTGCGGTCGGTCAGTTCGGCCACTACGAGTACGACGGCGGCATCGAGGTGTTCTCGGGCTTCCTCTACGTCGACCAGTTCGCGCTGCTCGTCGATCTCGGGATCCTCGGGGTGGCCGGGGCGGTGGTGCTGTTCGCGGGCGACTACAACCGCTCGCATCGGTTCGAGTATGGCGAGCACGAGTCGCTGGTGCTCATCGCGACCTTCGGGGTGATGATCCTGGCCCACGCGGGCGATCTGGTCGCGCTGTTCCTGGGCATCGAGACCATGAGCATCGCCGTCTACGTGATGGTGGGGGCGCGCTGGAACTCCCGGCAGTCGCCCGAGGCGGCGCTCAAGTACTTCGTGATGGGTGCGTTCTCCTCGGGCCTGCTGCTGATGGGCATCGCGCTCGTCTACGGGGCCACCGGGGTGACCGGGCTCGACCAGCTCTCGCACGAGGTGAGCACCGTGTTCACCAAGTGGCGCGCGGCCCAGGACTACGTGGCGGTGGTGGAGGCCCCCGAGGGCTTCCCCGCGGGCATGGTCGACATGGCGCAGGACAAGGTGGCCCTGGGCATCGCGCCCGCGGCCCTGCTCATCCCCGGGGTGCTGCTCGTCCTCGGAGCCCTGCTGTTCAAGGTCAGCGCGGTCCCGTTCCACATGTGGACCCCGGATGCCTACGAGGGCGCGCCCAGCCCCACCACCGCGTTCATGGCGGCCGGGGTCAAGATCGGCGCGTTCGCGGCGCTGCTCAAGCTGTTCGTGGGCACCTTCATCGTGGGGAGCCTGGTGCAGGCGCCCTATGGCTGGACCTCGGTGGTGCTGTGGCTGGCGGCCGCGACCATGATCGTGGGCAACCTCGCCGCCGTCCGGCAGACCAACGTCAAGCGCCTGCTCGCCTACTCGTCGGTGGCCCACGTGGGCTACCTGCTGGTGGGGGTGGTGGCGGCGGCCAGCTTCTACGGCGATCGTCCGGCCAAGGGCTACCTGCCCACGGCCGACGAGCACGCGTGGGCCTCCAACGCGGGGGACACCGCGGTGGCCTCGATCCTGTACTACCTGCTGGCCTACGCGGTGGCCACGCTCGGTGCGTTCGCCTGCGTGAGCTGGCTGGGCCGCGACAAGAAGGAGGCCAGCGCCGCGCACGAGTGGTCGGGCCTGGCGCAGCGGCACCCCGGCATCGCGCTGGGCATGACCGTGTGCTTGCTGTCGCTGATGGGCATGCCTCCCATGGGCGGCTTCTTCGGCAAGCTGTTCGTGTTCCGCTCGGCCTTCGAGCACGGCAGCGAGGCGCTGCGGATCGTGGTCGTGATCGCGGTGGTCAACTCGGTGATCGGCGCCGTGTACTACCTGCGGCTCATCGTGAGCATGTACTTCCGGCCGCCGCTCGAGCGCGACCTCGGCCATGTGGAGGGGCGCGGAGCCCCGGTGGTGCTGGCCGCTGCCGCGGCGCTGTCGGTGCTCATCGGCATCGGCGCCGATGCGATGATGCAGCGCTGCCGCCTGGCGAGCGCAGGCTTCCGCATCCCGCCCAGCGAGGCGCGAGCCGAGCGCGTGGACGAGTTGCGCGCACAGTGGGAGCAGCGCGAGGCCGAGGCGGATCGGAAGGCCGCCCAAGAGGAAGGCCAGCAGCCTGGCCAGAAGGCAGGCCAGCAGCCCGGCCAGCAGCCGGACGAGAAGGCCCAGGTCGAAGTTCCCGCCGCCGCTGCCCCCTCCGCGGAGGGCGGCACGCCGCCGGCCGAGGCCGAGGCGCTGGACGACGGCGGCTGACGTCGCACGAGCTCACGCGCGAGCAAGGGCCGCCTCGTGCGGCCCTTCGCCAATTTCGGCGCACGCGTGCTCGTCACTCGCACTGCTCGGGCGGCGCCTCGCCCTCGTGTCGTGCAGGGGAGGGTGGGGTGCACACCTTCGCGACGGTGTCGTCGCGGAGAGTCTGTTAGGCTGTGGACATGGTGCGTGGTTGGGTAGGGATGATGGTGGTCGTGGTGCTCGCGAGCACGGGATGTCCGAGCGACGACGGAAGCATGGACGAGGGCGCCGGGTCGACCGCGAGCCCGACGACGACGGGGGCTTCGGGCACCGATGGGGGGATGACGACCGGAGGAGCGACCTCCGTCGGGAGCGGAACCATGAGCGGCACCGGATCGACCGGAGCGCCTGGCGATGACACCACCACCGGTCCCGTCGTGTGTGCGGAGACGATGTGCGATCCAGGCCAGGTCTGCGTGCACCCGTGCGGAGGGGGAGCCCAGCCTCCGTGCCAGCCCCAGGAGCCGGACGGCACCTGTCCGGCCGGATACGAGCCCGACCTCGCGGGGCAGTGCCCCGATCCCTGCGAGGGTGGTGCTTGCTGTGCGCCCGAGCCCGAGGACCTGACCCCGTTCTGCCTCGGCGTCGACGAGCTGACGTGCGTGGGCACGGTGTGCGACGGCCCCAACTGCATCGCGGGTGAGCTGCAAGACGGCCAGCTCGAGTGCGGCTGTCCTCCCTGAGCCCACGACGTGCCCTCCGAAGCCGAAGGTTCGCGCCCGCACGGCTTGGCCGGAGCGGAGGCCGGCGGAGCGGCCTACTTGCGCGTCAGATCCCCGAGGGCGCCGTCGAGGGCTCCTCGGCCGCCTCCATGCCGCCGAAGCCGATCAGCGGATCGCGGCAGTAGGCATCGCCCTGCGGGCATCGAAAGCGCACGTGCAGGTGGTCCCTGTGCGCAGGCATGTGGCGCACCAGACCGTGGCGCGAGTTGGGCCCGTGGGGAAACTGGAACAGCGCCTCGAGCTTGGCTTCGGGCACGCCGCGCGTCTGCTCGGCGTAGCGACGAAGCACGCGCTGCAGGTTGTAGTCGAGCACGATGAGCTCGACGCCATCCGGCTCGTTGGCGGAGGCGGCGAGGGCCTCGATGAGATCGTAGGTGGCGCGGCGATCGAGGTTCTTGCTGTTGCCCTCGACGAAGTCGCTGGGCCCGGAGGACTCGGGCTGCGGTCGCAGCCACAGGCCAATGTCGACGTCGCGTCCGGACTGATGGCTCTGGTGCCCGGCCAGCGGTCCGCCGCGTCGCGTGGAGATGTCGCCGATCACCAGCTGGTGGAGCTCGGGATGCGCCCGGCGAACCTTCTCGATCGCCGCACGCAGGCGCTCGACGGTGTTGCGGGTGCCCCAGGCCGTCTGCGGGTTGCGGATCACGTAGCCCCGGCCAGGAGGGAGCTGCATGGGCCGCAAGAGCGCCCCATCGCGCGGGCTGCCGGCGCTCTGTCCCATGGTCTCGGGCGCCGCGCCCACCGGAGGCAGTGCGCCCAGCTGCATGTCGGGCCAGGCCACGGACTCGAGCTCGGTCTCGAGCTCGGCCTGCGGCGTCGCCTCCGGCATCGATGGCGCGGAGGGCTCGGGCTCGGTGCTCACCCCCGCCGCTTCGCTCGGATCGTACGACGCCGAGGATGGGTCGGGCATGGCGGCCGCCGCATCGCGGATGCCGACCTCGGGATCGCGCATCACCACGTAGAGCGCCACCGAGGCCGAGAGCAAGGCCGCGCCCACGCTGGCCACCAGCGCCACGCGCATCGATCGCGGCAGCGAGGACGAACGCTCGGTCCGAGACATGAGCAGCGGGTTGGCCGAGGCGAAGGGCACCACCCGCGGTCCGTCTCGGGAGACCGCTTCGGCCACGGGCTCGATGGGCACCGGCTCTGGAGCAGGGGCTGGCTCGGGAACCGACGAGCCGGTCGAGGGTGAGGCCTGGGTCTCGCGGTGTCGGCTTCGGGAGCCGCCTCGGCGTCGCTTTCGCTTGCCCACGCTGGGCGGCAGGCTACCAGCCTGGGCCCCCTTTGTCGGCGGTGCTCGGTCGCGCATGGCCTCACGAGCGCGCACGGCGATGCACTTGGAATGCGCCCCGCGGGCCCGGTCTGATGGGGCGTGAGGATACGCGAGCTTCGTGTCGCCCCGTGGGCCCTGTGGGCATGGATCGGCGCCAGCCTGGTCGGCTGCAAGGACGACGAACCGCCGCCCGAAGAGCCCGAGGAACTCGGCCAGGGCGATCCCTGCGATCCCAATGCGGAGCCCGGAGAGGCCAACGATCCGACGGAGGGCGATGGCGACGACGGACCCGCAACGTGCGCACCCGGGCTGGCGTGCGAGCCGGTCGATGGGGGAACGGACGATTTCGTATGCGGCCTTGCGGTGGAGATTCGCGGCCTGGTCACCGATGCCGCCGACGGCGAGCCGATCGAGGGCGCGCTGGTGGCTGCGCTCAACGAGTCGGGCGAGCCGGTGACCGACGTGGCCACCACCGACTCGTGCGGAGGCTACGTGCTGCCGGTGAGCGTGCGGCGGACCCCCGACGGTGACTTCGCACAGACGCCCAAGTGGACGCTGTTCGTGACGGCGCAGGACTACCTGCCGTTTCCCCAGGGCATTCGGCCCGCACTGCCGATCGACATCGCCGACGCGGTGCCCAATCCCGATGGGCCGGCGACCACGGGCGGGACCGACACCGACACGGACGGCGAGACCCATACGAGCGACGTGATCGACAACGCGGCGACCCGCGTGGCGTTGATCCACTTGCCCGCCAACGAGGCGGTGGGCTCGGTGGTCTCGGGATCCGTGGCGGGCGAGGGCGTGGCCGGCATGCTGGTGGTGGCCGAGGACGCGGGTGGTCGTGCGCCCTATGGCATCGTGGATGCCGGCGGCCACTACACCCTGTTCAACGTGCCCGACGGGCTGTCCACCATCCGCGGCTATCGGCGCGGGGTGGAGGTCGAGGCGCAGAGCGTGATGACCAGCGGCACGGCCGTCGAGGACGTGGACCTGCCGGTGATCAGCACCAACGACGATGACCTGGCCACGGTCAGCGGCAGCCTCAACATCGTCAACGCCCCGGGCGGCAGCCAGACCTCGGTGGTGCTGGTCCCCACGAGCGTCTACAACGATCTGCTCGAGCGTGGGCCGGTCCCGGTCGGACTTCGCGTGCCCGACCCGCCGCAGGCGCCCGACGTGACGGGTCAGTTTGCCTTCGTGGGCGTGCCCAGCGGGTCCTACAAGGTGCTGGTGGCGTTCGAGAACGACTCCCTGGTGCGCGACCCCGACGAGGGCATCGCAGGCACGGCGATCCTCGAGATCGCGGTGGCTCCGGGCGAGGATCTCGAGCTGCAGGACGGCTTCAAGGTGACCGAGGCCCTCGCGGTGTTCGGGCCCGGAGCCGATGCCCCCGAGGCCGTCGACTCGATGCCGATGCTGTCGTGGGCCGACGACTCGAGCGAGGACGGCTACGAGCTGCGGGTGTTCGACGCGCTCGGCACCCTGGTGTGGGAGACCGAGCTCCCGGGCGTGAGCGGCAGCGACAGCGTCGACGTACCCTACGCCGGCGATCCACTGCTGCCCGGCATGTACTACCAGTTCCGCTCGATCTCGTTCCGCGATCAGCCCAGCGGAGAGCGGCTCTACATTTCGCGCACCGAGGACCTACGCGGGGTGTTCGTGACCGGCGAGGCCGCACCGGTCGAGGACTGCGATCCCGAGGGCTCGGGCGCCGACTCGACCGGTGGAGACACCACGGGGGACTGAGCCGGCATCGCGGGCCGGCGGCCGGCGACGCCGCTCTACGTCGTGCCGAGCAATCGCGCGAGCGGACCGGCCCCGCCCTGGATGGTGGTGCGCTGCAGATAGAGCTGCATGCCCGCGCGTCCCCCCAGCTCGCCGCCGCCCCCGGCCCGGCCCGGCCCGCCGTGGTTGACCACCGGGAACACGCAGCCGGGGCTCATCGAGCCCTGGGCCGTCTTCTCGTCGGCGAGCACCAGGCGACCGAGGAACGGCGCGAGCCGGGTCACCGCCTCGGCCACGAAGCCGCGATCGTCGGAGTAGACGGTGCTCACCAGCGAGCCCCGACCCGCACCGACGATCGTGGCGGCGGCGGCGATCGTGCCGTCGTAGGGCAAGAGCGTGGCGACCGGCCCGAACACCTCGAGGCGGTGGAACGCGGCCTCGGGATCGAGCGCGGCCTCGGCCGTGGCCTGGAACAAGATCGGCTCGAGGAACCAACCCTTGCCCCGGTCGACCCCCACGAACTCGCTGCGCTCGGGGTCCCCCATGATCCGCTCGGCGCTCCTGGCCAGGGCGGCCACCCCGGTGCGCGCATCGTGGAGCTGCTGGGCCGTCGACAGCGGGCCCATGCGCACCTCCTTGAGGGCGGGGTCGCCGGTCTTGCTGGCGAGCTCCTGGAGGCGCTCCAGCAGCGCCTCGCGGACCTCTTCGAGGCGATCCTGGGGCACGAGCACGCGACGGGTGGCGGTGCACTTCTGGCCCGCCTTCTGCGTGAGCTCGGTGACCAGATCGCGGATGGCCAGATCGAACAGCTCGGTGCCTTGCTCGACGTCGGGGCCCAGCACCACGGCGTTGAGGCTGTCGGCCTCCACGTTGACGCGCACGCTGCCGGCCACCACCGCGGGATGGTTGCGGATCTTGGCGCCGGTGTCGGCACTGCCGGTGAAGGCGATCACGTCCTGGGGATCCACGTGGTCCAGTAGATCACCGACGGGTCCGAGCAGCAGCGACAGCGCACCCTCGGGGAGCTGGCCTTCCTCGATCAGGATCTCGGCGATGCGGGCGGCGAGCGCCGCGGTGCTGGTGGCGGGCTTGCACAGCACCGGCATGCCGCACAGCCACGCCACCGCGAGCTTGCCCAGCATGCCCCAGGCGGGGAAGTTGAACGCATTGATGTGGATCGCCACCCCCAGGCGGGGAACCAGCACGTGCTGGGCGCGGATCTTGGAGCCGCGCATGATGGGCTCGGCCTCGCCCTCGAGGATCCACGGGCCGGGGCCCAGCTCGCCCGCGAGGTGACCGTAGGCGGCCAGCACCGCGGTTCCGCCGTCGATGTCGAACTTGGCGTCGCCACGGGTGTTGCCGCCGTTGTCGATCGCGATCTCGATGAGCTCCTCGCGATGGTCGTGCACGAGCTTGGCCAGACGCGACAGCAAGGCGCCGCGATCGGACGGCGACAGGGCGCGCAGGGCCGGCCCGCCCACCGTCCGCGCATGGCGAAGGGCTGCCCCGAGGTCGGTGGCGCGCCGAAGCTCGGCAACCGGGGCCTCCGTGGCGGGGTTGTGGAGGATGATGGGATCACCCTGGCCCTCGTTCCAGGCGCCCGCGAGGTAGCTCTTCCACTGCTTCATGGCGCGCACACGCTAGCAGCCCGTCCCCGCGCCGACCACGAGGCCCGCTCACCTCCGTGGCGCGGTCGATGGTGGCTGGCTCACGTGCGAGCGCGGCTCGGCGGGGCGGCTAGGGCGTGGGCAGAGCGGGCGGGCACGGGGCCTGCGTGCATGCACGCGGCCTGGCCCGGGGCTCGGACGCAAAGGGGTCGCGGAGCTCGGGATGGCGAGGCGTTGCGGCGTCTGCGGAAGGACGAGGCGGCGGGGCCGGCGGAGCGCCCGGGGGGCTCGACGCCCGACTCGAGACGGGGCTCGAGACCTGACCCGAAACCTGACCGGAAAACGGATCGCGGAGCTCGGCATGCGCCAGGCGAGGGCCAGCGGCACGCGGATGGGCATGAGCCGGAGGCGGAGGCGTGGCCGCGGCGCGCGACCCCGAGAAGGGATCGCGAAGCTCGGGGTCGATGCGGCGCGGAACGTAGACCCGGCTCGTCCCAGTCCAGGGGTCCATCAGCTCGAGCGCAGCGGCGGTGGGCTCGGACGAGGGCGCGGTGGTGGGGCTCGAGGGAGCGGGCACCACCGATTGCACCGGGACGTTGGCCCAGGGGTTGGCGGCGTCCGAGGACGGATGCGTGCCCGAGGCGTTCGACGTCCCATCGGGCGAAGGTCCAGGGCTGGGTGCGTCGACCGAGGTGGGGGCGGACTCGCCTGCGCTCGGGGAACCATCCGTGGAGCTGGGGCCCGTGGAGCTGGGGCTGGGCGCAGGGCTGGCCCCAACGAGCCATGCGAGCGCGAGTGGAGCCGCCCAAGCCACGAGTCACACCCTAGCACGCGATGGGTGGTCGCACGCGGTCCTCGTGCAGAGCTACAGCGAGCGCGGGTCGGTGAGCGTCCCCGTGATGGCCGCTGCGGCCGCGACCGCGGGCGAGACCAGATAGACGGGCCCCGGCGCGCCCATGCGACGGTCGAAGTTGCGATTGGTGGTGCTCGCGGTGGTCTCTCCGGGCAGCGGGATCCCCGGGCCATTGCCGATGCAGGAGCCGCACCCGGGCGCCGTGACCACCGCACCCAGCGCTCGGAAACGCTCGAGGATCCCCTCGTCCTCGGCGTCGCGGGCCACCGCGGCGCTCGAGGGGGTGACGGTCAGGCGCACGCCCTGCTGCAGCGTGCGTCCACGGAGCACCTCGTCGGCGGCACGGAGGTCGGCCAGCGACCCCCCCGTGCACGAGGCGATCACCACGTTGTGCACCGGCTGTCCCTCGACCTCGGACAGCGGTCGGCGGTTGCGAGAGTCGCCGGGAGTCGCCACCGTCACTGGCACCTTCGACAGGTCCACGTGGATCGTCCGGGCATACTCGGCGCCGGGATCGGGCTCGATCATCCGAGCGATCAGCTCGGCCGCCGCGTCGCCGCGGCGCTCGATCAAGAAGCGACGCACCGACTCGCACGGCTCGACGATGCCGGTCATCAGTCCGCCCTCGACCGTCATGTTGGTCAGCACCGACAGCTCGTCCACGTTCCACTGCTCGAGCCCGGAGCCGCCGAGCTGGATCGCGCAGGTGTCGGTGGGCGACTCTCGCCACTGCTCCTCGCGGAAGTACGGATCGCCGATGAGGTGGAGGATGAGATCCTTGGGGGTGAGCACGCCCTTGGCGTCGCCCTCGACGATCACGCGCACCGTCTTGGGCACGGTGACCGGGATGAGCCCGGTGCGCAGGGCAAAGGCCATGGCGCGCGAGCCCACCCCGAACGCGAACGCGTTGAGCACGCCCGCGGTGGGGGTGTGGCTGTCGGTGAGCACGATGACGTCGCCGGGGCGCGCGTAGTCCTCGACCACCAGGCGATGGCACACGCCGGCCGGCAGCGCACGCCCGGGGCCGTGCAGGCGGATGCCGTTGCGCTCGCAGACCTCCACCATCTCGTCGCGGAGCTTGCGGGCGGGCTCGAGCCGCTGCAGGCGGACCTTCTGCGGCACGGTCTGGTGATCGATGAGCACGAAGTGGTCCTCGAACGCGGCCACCAGCTCGGGGTGCTGCACGGGGGCCTGGCCCCACTCGTCGGCGTAGAGCGACATCACCATTGCGCCCGTGTACTCGTGCACGCCGCGAAAGCCCACCTCGCACAGGACCTGATCGCCCGGGCGCACCGAGCCCAGGCCCGCGGGCTCGGCCGGGCCGGTCCAGGCCTTGCCGGCGCAGATCTTCTCGATGCAGGTCATCGGCCGCGCCGGCACGTCGGTGTCGTAGGTGGGCTCGACCTCTCCGGCCAGGAGCGCGGTGCCGTAGCGCATGAGCCCCCCGTGCTCGGCCACCGCCCGAAAGAACGGCGGCAGCGTCCGTGCGAGCGCGCCCAGGTCGACGTCGTGCCCATCTCGGAGCTGCTGCAGCACCCCGAAGTCGGTGGTGAACGGCAGGCCGCTATAGACCATGTTCTCCTGGAAGATCCGCTGGAAGCTCTTGGCCACCACCAGCTCGATGCCCGCGCCCTGGTGGGCCACCACGGCCACCTCGCGGCTGCTGCCGGAGCCGTAGGCATCGCCGCCCACCACCACCTGGTAGCCCCCGTTCTTGATGCCGTCCTTGGTCACCGCCTCCTTGAAGGTCTCGAGGAAGTAGGGACCGAGGATCTCGCCGGTGTAGCCCAGGGTGCAGGCGGCTCCGCTGATCATGGCGTCGGTGTTGACGCCGTAGTGGAGCTCGGGAGGGTCGTCGGGCTGGAGGTCGAGATCCTCCCCCGCGAGCTGGCGGGAGACGAGCGAGGGGTCCTCGGTCAGCCACAACACACGACCGCTGAGCTTCATCGCCAACCAGCGTACCGCGTCCAAAGATGTTCACAAGATGGCGATTTTCTGTGCATAGAATGACTCGATGAACGAGCATTTGGCGGCGCTGACGCTGGGCGATCTCGAGGCGTTCCTCGAGGTGGTGCAGCGGCGCTCGATCCAGGCGGCGGCCCGCGCGACGGGGCGTTCGCGAGCCACCTACATGCGCGTGCTGGAGACCCTTCAGAACGCCTTCGATGCTCCCGAGCTGCTGCAGCGGGCTCGGGGTCAGCGCCAGGGGGTGCTGACCCCGGCGGGGCAGGAGCTGGCGCGGCGGGCTCGGGTGCAGCTGCGATCGTGGTCGCGGTGGACGGTGGCCACCCGCGACGCCCTGCAGCAGCTGCGTCGCTCGCTACGGGTCGGCACGCTGGCGGGGTCGTTCGATCTGCTGGCCGACATCCTGATGGAGCTGCGGGGCAGCGCGCCGGACCTCGCGCTCTCCGTGATCGAATACCCCGACGACCGGCTGCTGGATGCGGTGGACGCCGGCGAGGTCGATCTGGGCTTTGGCACCCTCGACCCGGAGGGCGTGCCGCCGCGCCTGCACTTCGAGAGCCTGGGGCCGCTGCCGTGGGCGGTGATCGTGCCCGCCAAGTGGTCGGGCTCGCTGCCCGATCGCGTGCGCCTGGCCGACCTCGATGGGGTGCCGATGGTGGTGACGCGGGTGGGTCCGGCCCGCGATCGTCTCGAGCGGGAGTTTGCGCAGTACCGGTCGGGGCCGCTGGTGCTGAACGCGGCGTTCGAGGTCGCCTCGACGCCGCGGGTGGTCGACATGGTGGCGCGAGGCTTTGGCCCGGCGGTGGTCAGCCGCTTTCGGCTCTCGTTCCTTCCGCCCGGGGTGGAGGTGAGGCCGCTTCGCGATGGGCCGGCGCCGCTGGTGGCGGGCGTGTTCCACCGCCGCGAGGCCCGGCCATCGGCGGTGACGGCCGAGCTGGTGGATCGAGCCCGCCGACGCTTCCGCGCGCTCTCGGGGCGAGCGCGCGAGTCGTAGACGTTCGAAACGACGAAGGCCCGAGCACTTTGCTCGGGCCTCGTTCGTCTCGCCAATGGTGGCGGCCCTTCGGGCGCGCCCCTAGTCGCGACTGCCGAACAGGCTCAGCAGGTGGATGAAGATGTTGATGAAGTCGAGGTAGAGGTTCAGCGCGCCGAGGATGGCGATGTTGCCCACCGCGCCGTGCACCAGGTAGATCTGCTTGAGCTTCTGGGTGTCGTAGGCGGTCAGGCCGGCGAACACGAGCACGACCACCACGTCGATGGCCATGTGGGCGGCGGCGCTCTTGACGAAGAAGACGTTGACCAGCGATGCGATGATGATCCCGAACAGGGCCATCAGCAGGAACTGGCCGATGCCGGTCAGGTCCTTCTTGGTGAGGTATCCGAACGCCGCCATCGCACCGAACATGCCCATGGTGGCGACGAACGCCTTGAAGATGGTGCCCACCGCGAAGACGAGCGGGATGAGCGAGAAGGTGATGCCGTAGCAGACGGCCAGCACCATGAAGATGGCCGTGGCGGCGCCGCGGCTCATGTTCATCATGCGGCGACCGAAGATCAGCAGCAGGCCGATCGGCGCGAGCATGGCCACCCATCCCAGCCCGGTCATGCCGCCGTTGCGGAAGTCGAAGAAGGTCATCAGCATCTGCGGCGACTGCGAGATCCCGTAGGCCACGGCGGCCGTCACGGCGACCCCGGCGGTCATCCAGGCGTAGACGCCGTTCATGAATTGGCTGACCCCGGTGTGGAGCTGTGGAGTGCGGCCCACGGGGGGCTGGTAGGCGGGCTGCTGCTGATACCCCTGCATGCGCACAGTGATACCACCTTCGGTTTGGCGGTCAACCGGGCCGGAGGGCCCCGTCGCTCGGGGTTGGCCGGGCGTGCGGTCTCGATGGCAGGATGAGCGCGTCATGTCTCACGGGCCCGTGGATCATCGTTCGGCTGCCGTCACGATGGCGCTGGTGGCGCTCTTGGGGAGCGCGGTGATCGGCTCGGTGGGTTGTGGGCCGCGCGACGGTGCGCAGCGGCGCACGCCCTTCGCCACCCAGATCGCCTACGGACGTCCGGAGACCTGCCCCGAGGGCGCGGTGGATCCCCATGGGGATGGCACGCCGTCGCCCATGGATCTGCGCTGCTCCTACGACGACGGGACCGGCAGCATCCCCACCCGCATCCGCGGTCGAGTGTCCCTCGAGGGATCGCCGGGAACGGTGGGGCGCTCACCGGGCCGCGTCGAGGTGGTGGTGCACGAAGCACCCAAGGCAATCGATGGACCGATCGGCGGTCGGGTTGCCCACGCGTCGACCGATCCACAGGGGGTGTTCGTGGTGAGTGCGATGCTGCGGTCGGGCGAGTACGTGCTGGTCGTGCGCACGCCTGGGCAGGCGCGGCCGCTGGTCGAGCAGCGGATCACCCTCGGTGGTCCCGCGGGGCATCGGATCGAAGGGATCCAATTGGTGGTTCCTCGACGGCTCGACGATCTCGAGCCGCCGGCCGATGACCGAGTGGCGCCTACGCCCTGAGTCGGCGGCGCCGCAGCGCCACGAGCCCCAGGACCATCAGGCCGAAGCCGAGGCCGCCGCGGCCTCCGTCGCGCTGGCGGCAGCCGCAGCCATCGTCGAGCTCGCCGCCCTGGGGCAGGGTGGTGCCCGAGCTCTCGTCGTCCTCGTCGCCCGTGTCCCCCGGAGCAAGGCCGGTGGTGCCCATCGCGTCGTCGCTTCCCGCGGTCTCGTCGGCACCGGTGGAGTCGGCGGAGGGGGTACCCACGTGGATGGTGACCGCCTGGCTCACGCCCTGGTTGTTGCGCGCGTCGAGGGCCACCACGCCGAACACGTAGTCCCCGGCGGGGATGTTGGTGGCGTCCCACTCCCACGGGGGGTCGATGCGCGTGTCGTAGGGATCGCTACCGAGGTAGAGCGTGACCTCGGCCACGAAGCGGTCGTCGCTGGCCTCGGCCGTGATGGTGAAGTCGGAGCCCGGCTCGAACCACTGGCCGTCCATCGGGTAGGTGAGGTCGACGACGGGGGCCGTGTCGTCGCCGGGGTAGGGGATGGCGGCGCACTCGAGCGAGCCGATGTTGGAGCCGTCGAGGAGCGGCTCGCCGCCATCGCGGCAGGTGGGGGGCAGGCCATCGCCGCCGCCGGGCAGGGTGATCTGGATCTCGGCGTAGGTGTCGTGCAAGGCGAGCACGGTGAACGTGCCGCTGCCGCCGGGATCGGTGAACGAGTCGCCCTCGCGCAGGTAGCCGTTTTGGTCCTGACCGAGCTCGTCGAGCACGTAGTTGGGCGGACCGAAGCCGCCGATCTCGTAGGCGATGTTGACCAGCACGCCCGGCTGGGAATTGTCGAACGGGCCGTCGCCGTTGCGGTACTCGAGGTAGTAGAGCCGTCCGTCGTAGGCGGGGAAGCGCAGGGCCTGGGTGCCGTTGCAGGGCAGCTCGGTGGCCATGAGGTTGAACACCCCGTCCGACGTGGCGGTGACCACGTTGCACTCCTGCAGCCAGCCCATGTAGGTCTTCTGCACCACGTTCATGTGGCCGCAGCCGTTGCCCATGGGATCGTAGGGATGGCCGTACTCGACGTGCGAGCAGTCCTCGTAGAGGTTGTGGTCCATGCCCATGGGCACGGCCGGGCAGCTATAGGCGTGGGAGTGGCCCATGCCGTAGTTGTGGCCGAGCTCCTGGTTGCGGACGTTGCAGCCGAATGCGTTGGCGTACCAGCTGTTGCGCGCGGGAAAGTCCGGCGAGCCGACGCTGGCCAGGCCCGCGAAGCTGCAGCCCAGGCCACCGGGGAAGTGGTACATCATCTGGGTGAACTGCGTGGGGTCGTGGCCCTTGTCGATCATCGCGGCATCGGCTCGCTGCACGATGAGATCGGTGTTGCAGCCGTTGGGCATGTCGATCTGGTAGGGCCCGAAGACCTTGCCCGACATGGTCTCGATGCCGTAGGAGATCTCGCCGTAGTACACGTTGGTCGACTCGTTGTCCGTGTACATGCTGTTGGTGGCGTTGCCGTTGTTCAGGCCCATCTGGTCCCAGAACACCAGCACGGTGCCGATCCTCCGCGGGTCGCGAGGCGTGGCGTCGATGATCGGCTGCGGCGGCGGAGCGACCAGCTGCAGCTCGTCGGCCTGCCAGCGCGCGCCGGTGGGCGCCTCGGGGAGCGCCTCGCCCGGCACCCGCACCCAGCTGTCGTAGGCGAGGTCCTCGGGCACCTCGTCGATCAGCAGCTCGTAGACGCCGTCGTCGGTCTTGACGTGGTGGCTGATGCGGCTGCCGCCGTCGAGCAGCGTGGCGATCCGCTTCTCGTAGCGGCCCTCGATCGCGCCGCCGTCGACCAGCGAGCCGTTGCGGGCCGCGTCGAAGCCATCGTCCAGCGCTTCGGGGGCGCAGCCCGGGGGCAGGACCATCAGCGAGGCCACGAGCGCGGGCGTGATCGGAAGGAGGGCGACCGGAAGCGACCAGGCAGGGGCAGAAGCAGGACGAGCGGGCACGGGCATCTCCTGAGAGGGCAACGGGGCGCACGCGATGAAAGCGAGGCGTGCGCCCCGAAGAGTCGCAATTCTCAGGCGCCGAATGGCGAAACTCGTACGCTTCCGTCGATCGTCGAGACTGAGCTAGCTCACGTTCGATCGACGAGCCCGTGCAGGACTCTCTCAGGCGCGAGCGGCGGCACCGCGATCGAGGGGCAGGCCCGACGGGAACGATGCTTCGACACATCGCCGGACGTTGGGAACGCGACGCAGGACGCACGACGCGGTACCGTAGCGCCCAGGAGGAAGGTCGGCGTGGGGTATCGGTCGTCCTACGTGTTGGTCACGCCGGTCCGCGAGGAGGCCGGCCTGCTCGACGAGCTCGCGGCCACCGTGCGTGCGCAGGATCGTCGGCCGGAGCTGTGGGTCATCGTCGATGACGGAAGCACCGACGACACGGCCAACCGGCTGCGCCGGCTGCAATCGAGGGATCCGTGGATCCACGGCGTGACGCTGCCGCGCACCGCCCGAGGAGATCCGCGACGGCCGGCCCAGCTGGTCACCGCCGGCTTTCGTCATGCGGCCGAGCTCGCCGAGGCCGAGGGGATCGATCACCGCTACGTGGTCAACCTCGACGCCGATCTGCGCTGCCCGCCCGGGCTCATCACCGAGCTCATCGAGCGAGCCGAGCGCGATCGCAACGTGGGGATCGTGTCGTGCGTGGTGGCCGAGGTCGCGGACGACGGTCGCGTCGAGCGTCATCGCGAGGTGGTCGACGGGATGCCGCGGGCCGATCTCCGGGTGTGGCGCCGGGCGTGCGTGGAGGAGGTGGGCATGCAGCCGGCCCCGCGCTGGGCCGAGACCACGGGGCTGCGGGCGCGCAACCGCGGCTGGTCGACCCTGGTGTACGACGACCTCGTGGTCGAGGCGGCCACGCCCGGGGTGGTGCGCGACGCCTGGCAGGGCTTTCGGAGCGACGGCGCCGAGGGCTGGGAGGTGGGGATGCACCCGTTGGTCCTCGCCGGGCAGGTGGTGACGGCAGCCGTACAGGATCGCGACCTGCGGAGGGTGGCGATGCTGGCGGGCTACATGGAGGCGGCGATCTCCGGCAAGCGCCGCAGCCACGACCCCGAGCTGCGCGAGTACTTCGGCGAGGGGTTGCTGCGGGCCCAGGCCCGCACCCTCCTGTCGCGGGTGCCCATGGTCGGCCGTCGCTTCCGGCGGCGCCAGTCTTGAGCGGGCGCTTGCCCGACGGCTCGGGGCCGAGGCGTCGTGTGAGCGCACCGGATGAGGAGCCGCACGGGCCATGGTGTCCGATGTGGGGCCGCGGGTGTGCATCATTGTCGGCGACCCATGGCCACGTCGCTGCTGTCGCCCACCGACACCTTCATCGCCCGTCACATCGGGCCCTCCGATCGCGAGATCGAGCAGATGCTCGAGGTGCTCGGCTTGCCCGACCTCCCCGCGCTGGCCGATGCCGTGATCCCCGACGACATCCGCATGCAGGGCTCGCTCGACATCGGGCCCGCGCGCGGCGAGGCGGAGCTGCTCGCGGCACTGCGGCGGACGATGAGCCGCAACCAGGTGCGGCGGTCGTTCATCGGCATGGGCTACCACGGCTGCCTGGTCCCCACCGTCATCGGGCGCAACATCCTCGAGAGCCCGGGCTGGTACACGGCCTACACCCCGTACCAGCCCGAGATCTCGCAGGGGCGACTCGAGGCGCTGCTCAATTTCCAGACCATGATCGCCGACCTCACCGGCCTTCCGCTGTGCAACGCGTCGCTGCTCGACGAGGGCACGGCGGCGGCCGAGGCGATGGCGCTGTGCCACCGGGTGAGCAAGACCAAGCGCGACGTGTTCTTCGTGGCCGATCACTGCCACCCGCAGACGATTGCGGTGGTGCGAGGGCGTGCGGAGGGCCTGGGGCTGACGGTCGAGGTGGGCGATCCGGCCCGCGTCGAGCTGGCCACCACCTTCGGGGTGCTCTTGCAGTACCCCGACACCGAGGGGCGCATCGTCGACATCGCACCGATCATCGAGCGCATCCACGCGGCGGGAGCCCAGGCGGTGGTGGCCACCGATCCGCTGGCGCTGACCCTGCTGCGCCCGCCCGGCGAGCTCGGGGCCGACGTGGTGGTGGGCTCGGCCCAGCGCCTCGGGGTGCCCATGGGCTTCGGGGGACCGCACGCGGCATTCATGGTCACGCGCCAGGAGCACTCGCGGCAGATCCCCGGACGGGTGATCGGGGTCAGCAAGGACGCGCAAGGACACATGGCCCTGCGCATGGCCATGCAGACCCGCGAGCAGCACATCCGCCGCGAGAAGGCCACCAGCAACATCTGCACCGCGCAGGTGCTCTTGGCCGTGATGGCCTCGATGTACGGCGTCTACCACGGGCCCGACGGGCTGCGGCGGATTGCACGGCGGGTGCACGTGGCCGCGCTGGTGCTCGCCCGGCGGCTGCGCGACGCGGGGCACGAGGTCGGGGATGCGCCGTTCTTCGACACGATCACGGTGGCGCATGGCTCGCTGGCGGCGAGCGCCGTGATCGCGGCCGCGGAGGCGGCTGGCTTCAACCTGCGCGAGCTCGACGACCGTCGCGTGGCCATCGCGCTCGACGAGACGGTGACCGAGCACGACCTGCAGGGTCTCTTGCGGGTGTTCGGGGCGCCCGACGAAGGAGTCGACCTGGCTGCGCTCGCGCAGCAGCTCGACGGTCCGCTGCCGGCCCCGCACGCGCGCGACAGCGAGTACATGACCCACGAGGTGTTCTCGCTCTACCACGCCGAGCACGAGCTACTGCGCTACATCCATCGGCTGCAGGCCAAGGACCTGTCGCTCACCACCTCGATGATCGCGCTGGGCTCGTGCACGATGAAGCTGAACGGCACCTCCGAGATGGTCCCCGTGACCTGGCCCGAGGTGGCGCAGCTGCACCCGTTCGCGCCCGCGTCACAGACCGAGGGCTACCGGGCCATGATCGACGAGCTCGAGCGTTGGCTGTCCAACATCACGGGCTTTGCTCGGGTGTCGCTGCAGCCCAACGCCGGCTCGCAGGGCGAGTATGCGGGGCTCTCGGTGATCCGCGCCCATCACCGCGCGCGCGGGCAGGGGCATCGCGACGTGTGCCTCATTCCCGTCTCGGCCCACGGCACCAACCCGGCCTCGGCGGTGATGGCCGGCATGAAGGTGGTGGTGGTGGCCTGCGACGATCTCGGCAACATCGACGTGGAGGACTTGCGGGCCAAGGCCGACCAGCACGCCGAGCGGCTCGCTGCGCTGATGGTGACGTACCCGTCGACGCACGGGGTCTTCGAGGTGGCGATCCGCGAGATCTGCCAGATCGTGCACGACCGCGGGGGACAGGTGTACCTCGACGGCGCCAACATGAATGCGCAGGTGGGGCTGTGCCGCCCGGGTGACTACGGAGCCGACGTGTGCCACCTGAACCTGCACAAGACGTTCTGCATCCCCCACGGCGGTGGCGGGCCCGGGGTGGGTCCGATCGGGGTGGCGGCTCATCTCGCGCCGTTCTTGCCCGGACACCCGGTGGTGCCCACGGGCGGCGAGCAGGCCATCGCCCCGATTGCCGCGGCGCCGTGGGGCAGCGCGAGCATCCTGCCGATCTCGTACGTGTACATCGGCCTGATGGGCTCGGAGGGGCTCGCACGCGCCTCGCAGGTGGCGATCCTCTCGGCCAACTACATGGCGCAGCGCCTGCGTGAGCACTACCGGGTGCTCTACACCGGGCCGCGGGGACGGGTGGCGCACGAGTTCATCGTCGATCTGCGGCCGTTCAAGGCCTCGGCCGGCATCGAGGCCCAGGACGTGGCCAAGCGCCTGATGGACTATGGCTTCCACTCGCCCACCATGTCGTTCCCGGTGGCGGGCACCTTGATGATCGAGCCCACCGAGAGCGAGAGCAAGGCGGAGCTCGATCGCATGTGCGAGGCGCTCATCCGCATTCGGGGTGAGATCGCCAAGATCGAGGCCGGTCAGTGGCCGCGGCAGGACAACCCGCTGGTCAACGCGCCCCACACCGCGGCCATGGTCACGTCCGACGCGTGGGAGCATCCGTACTCGCGGCACGAGGCGGCCTATCCGGCGCCCTGGGTGGTGGCCCACAAGTACTGGCCGCCGGTGGCGAGGGTCGACAATGCATACGGCGATCGGCACCTCCAGTGCACGTGCCCGCCGCTTTCGAACTACGAGGAGTAGGACGCTCGCGTCGTGACGAGCGCGCCGCCACGGACGTGGCGACGCGCTCGGGTCGGTGATCGCGGCCGACCGGTGATCGCGGTTCGTGGGTGATCACTGCTCGTCGGTGATCAGGGTCTCGCGCCAGCCGGCCTGCTCCATCATCGGCGTGAAGAGCTTGACGTAGGGGCCGGCCATGACGTGCTCGAGGCCCTGGATGAGGAGCTCCCGCGCCCGTCGGTCGAGCGTTGCGCGATCGAGCCCGGCGGCGGCCAGCTCGGGCGTCTCCCACTCCGTGTGCAGGAGATAGGGCGCGGGCCCGATCCTGGTCTGCTCCGGCTCGAACCTCGGCTCGGGGGCAAACGGCGGGTTGGCGCCGAAGGTCTGCCCGAGCTCGAGCGTCGAGATGGGATCGAGCATCAAGCTCCCCCAGGGGTTCAGGTCCATGTAGCGCATGAGCATGTAGCCCAGGAATCCGGGAGCCTTGGCGATCTCCGCCATGAGGGCCTTTACGTTGCGTTCGAACGCCGCCTCCTGGCCTGCTTTGACCAGGTTCTCGGCGATGGCCACCGACCGCTGCGGAGGTGCGTAGGGCATCGGCACCCCGGTCTCGCTCGGAAACGCGGCGATCTGGGCGGGGCTGCGGATCGCCGGCAGGTTCGAGGCCACCACCCGATAGGTCATCTCCCACGGGCCCTCGACCAGCACGGGGAAGCAGTGGGCACAGATCTCGAACGCGCGCGCGAAGGCACTGCGGTGGAAGTCCGAGTGCGCGTCTTCGTTCTCCCAGACGGTGTACTGCCAGATGGGCAGTGGGTTGAGCGTCTGCATCATGTGCAGCGCGGCACCGCCGTAGCGGCCCGCCAGCGGCAACGCGCCGGACTGGATCTGGGCCTGGTACCCGAGGAAGCCGGGGTAGCTGGCGGTCAGGTTGCACATCTTGGGCCCGGCGGTCCTCATGCGTTCGAACGCCTCGGGGCAGTTGCTCACCTCGATCATGTTGATGGCGATGATCAGCTCGTCTGTACTCATGACACCCTCCTTGGGTGCGCACACGGATCCGCCGCGCGACCGACGAGCGCTCGCAAACCGCACGCGCCCGTGGCCGCCAATGTCCACGGTCGGTTCGAGGGGGCGCACCTACGACATCCACGATCTAGGGCGAGAGCACTCGTTCACAACCCGAGCGGGGCAGGTCGGCTCGGCCGCGGCGCAGCGCTCGTCGACGGCGCACCAGACGGTAGGAACGCACCTCCACGGCGCGCGGCGGCTGAGAGCGGCCGATCGTGCGCGAGAGCGGCAGGGCGACCCGGGGCGCCCGCCGAGCGCGTGCTGGAGATCTGAGCCCGGCCCTGGCGATCACGGTATGCTTGGCGCGGAGGTCCCATGCGAGCAGTCATCACCGCCGTGCCGGCCCTGATCATCGTTGCGCTCCCGCTGGCGTGCACGGTGGTCGAGACGCCCGACGACAATCCCTTTGCCACCGGGACGCCCACGATGACATCGACGCCGCCCGGCACCGACTCGGGCAGCGGGAGCGGCAGCGGCAGCGGAGGCAGCGGTGAGGGCGACACCAGCAGCGGCGGTCCGGGCAGCAGCGACGGGGTCGACAGCACCGGGGCGCTCACCACGGGACCGATGACCACCGGGGTGAGCATGGGCAGCACCGACGACGGTGGCGGCAACGGGATGCAGCCCGCGATGGGGATGTACTCGGCCTGCGAGATCCCCGAGGACTGCGGCTTCAGTCCCACGCTGTGCATCACCATCGTCGACGACATGGACGTGCTGATCGCGGGCTTCTGCTCGGAGACCGGCTGCGCCAACCCGGCGGTGGACTGCTCGCCGTCGCCCAACGGGGTCGTGACGCCGGTGTGCGTGCCGGTGACCGTCAACGGGATGGCCGACAACGCGTGCGCGCTGCAGTGCACCGGGGGGCAGGCCTGCCCGGCGCCGATGCAGTGCATCAACGTCACCGGGTTCGGCGAGGTCTGTGCGTGACGGGCATGACGCCGCGTGGTAGGGGGAAGTCGATTCCGGTGCACGCTACTGCGCACCGCGGATCCGTGGGCGCGAGCACAGGCCCCAGGACCAGGCGAGGCGGGCCGGAGTCAGCACGGCGGGATCGTCGGGCGGGAGCATGGCAGCGAGCCAGGCGGCGGTGCTCGGGTGGGAGCGAGCCGGCTGCGGGGCGCGATCCTCGGCATCGATCGCTTCGAGGATGCGGCGCAGTGGCTTGCCGACGCTGTGCACGATGATGCATGACGTGGGGAGGGGTCCCGCTCCCTTGCCCAGGCAATCCGGCGCTACCGTCCGTTCGCCCTCGCATGTTTGCGCTGATGGTGTGCAACTGTGGTCGAGCTGTCGGATCCGTGCCAGGGCTCTGGTGCGATAGTTCTTCGTTTTCTTGTCCTCGGTCGCGAGGAGCCGCCGTTCGCATTGGTCCTTGCCGAGATCGATGTAGCTCAGCTCGACGTCGACGGTTGGGCGTGCGAAGAACCCTCGCTTCTCCATGGGCTCGAGCCATGGGCTGCCTCGACCGGCAGTCCTGACCAACTCCAGCGGCAGGATGTTCTCCACGTCGCGGGCTCGTAGATGCTCGACGTGGAGCATGCGCTCGACGCTCGGAGCGGCCTTCAGCGCCTTTGCGAGGCCCCTGGCCGTGCCGCCGAGCTCCGCGTTGGGGTGGTTGCGGTCGCTGTCGAGGATGCAGAGCACGGGATCGCCGTCGGCTGCTTCGTGCGGGACTTCCTGCTGTGCCGTGTTGCCGCCGAGCCCTCGGCATCGGAGGCTCGGCTCACCTGCCGCGGTAGGCGATCGGTGCTCGTGGGCAGTCGCTGGCACGCGCGAGCGCAGCCTCGATGCCCATGCTCTCGCGAGCCATTCGAACCACTTGGCATCGTCGAGGTTCTCGGCGCCGAGCACCGTACGCTCGAGGCGACCGCGCTGCTGCAGCCAGGTCCAGTCCCGGCGATGCCATCGGACCAGGTCGCTCGGAAGCAAGGGATCGTGCGCAGGGCCGTGGAGCAAGAGGCTGTCGGTCACGTCTTGAAAGGCGAGGGGCGGGGTGACCAGCGAGCGCGCGGTGGTCTGCAGTACCGTGCGCTGATCGTCGCTGAGGCCGCTCCACCGGGAGAACTTCTCGAGCAGCCTAGGCGTCGTGCTCACGGCATGATCGCCGCGGGAGAGCGTCTCCCCGAGGGTGCTCACGAACGAGCCGAATGCGGGGTTGCCGACCCAGTCCTCGAGCACCGGGAGGTACTCGTGCTCTCGCAGGGTGATCAGCATCGAAGCGGAAATCAGGGGGAGAGGAATCCGACCGGCCAGTCGCGGAGCGCGCCGTCTTCGCTGAAGCTGGCCATGAACACTCGTGTACCGCCCTCGGGATGGGGCTCGAAGCAGAGCACACCGGCTCGCTCGGGAGCGAGTTGGCCTCGCGCGATCATCATGCCGATCTCGCCGATGAGGTGATCGCTGTGAGTCTCGATGATCTGGATCGGACCCTGGGCGTCGGCCGCGAAGGCTCCGAGCGCCTGCGCCATCAGGACCTGGTGGTGGGGGTGCAGGTGGAGCTCGGGTTGCTCGATGACGATGACGGCGTCCGAGGTCGGGGAGCGGCTCGTGGACTGCGTTCGCCGTGATGCCCACAGCTGTACGGCGACGGGGAGGACCTGCGAATAGCCGTAGCCGACGTCCACGAGATTGTAGCGGCCGTCACTGAGCTCGATGTAGAGGGAGTAGCGCCCACCGGCAGCCTCGACGTTCACCTCGAAGCCGAGCTTGGCGCGAAGCTCCGTGTTCAGGTCCGCGCGCTCCTCGTCGGACAATGCGACCAGGAACATCGCGAGGCTGGCCCCGCTAGGGTCGAGCCGGTCGACCGCGATGCCCTGCGGTGCATAGGCACGCTCGGGCTCCTCGCGAAACGGTCCTATGTACGCGGTACGGTTACCGATCCCCTCGACCAGGAACCTCGCGTCGCTGAGGCGCCGCAGTGCCCAATGGCAGAAGTTGGAACGGCGTAGTCGGTGACCGAGCTCCGGATCCTCGAGCAGTCGCTTCCATTGCTCCTGATCCTCGAAGAGCTGGTCGAGCTCGTCCGAGGTCGTCCAGGGAAGCCAGTCGTTCAAGCTCGGATGCGCGCGCATCAGCCGAAGCACCTGCGTTGTGGCGTCTTCCTCGGGGTAGGCTTCTCGAATGATCCTCCCCTTGGCATCCTCCACGTGATCCGGGTCGGGAATCGGAAACAGCTCACCGGGAATGAGATCCAAGCCGGGCAGCAACCATTCGATGGCGCTCCCTTCTGCTGCCAGGAACGAATCATCTGCGGCTCGGCCCTCAACGGCCTCGAGGACGCCGCCATCGAATCGTAGCGACAGCCATCGGTCCCCGTGCTCCACTTCCACCCGTCGCACACGGCTCCATCCATTGTCGCCGACGAGCACGCTGCGTGCCGTCCACCGCGTTCCATCGGCATCTGCGAACCCGAACGTGAACGTCATGTCCTCGGCGCCCTGTCGAACGGCCGTGTCGAAGCGGCCGAAGTCGACCTCCCCTCGCTCCCACCACAGCAGCGGCTCGCGCTTGCGCTTCGCGGCTGACTGCCTCAGCAGAGGGAACACCCGCGCGAACGTGCTCTTGCCGATCCCGTTGCGCCCCGCCAGCAGCGTCAGGCGACGCAACTCTACCGGCTGCTCCATGCGCAACGCTCGCAGGTTGTCCACCCCGAACGCACACAGAGTCACGCCATCTGCGAGTGGGGGCAGGGCGAAGCGGCTGGTCATCGAGGGCCTCGCTGCGGAGCATACCGCAGGTCGCAGCGGTCGACGCCGTGGCGGTCCAAGCCCACTGGCCCGTGACGGACTCAGGGATCTCAGGTTTCCCGAGACGGTCCGCTGCGCCTCACTCCTCGTCGTCCTCGAGCTCGACCATCAGCGCGGTGATGTTGTCCTTGCCGCCCTTGGCGTTGGCGAAGCGGATCGCCTCGAGCACCGCGTCCTCGACCTCCATGTCGAGGAAGTAGCGCATTTCCTCGTAGCTCTGGATGTAGCAGTGGAAGCCATCCGAGCACAGCACGATGCGGTCGCCGGGGAACAGCGGGATCGGCAGGGTGTCGACCTCGACGTAGTCCTTGTGGCCGACCGCGCGGGTGATGACGTTGCGGCTGTGCGAGCGCTGGGCCTGCTCGGGCGTGATGAGCCCGTGCTTGAGCTGGTAGTTGATGAGGGTGTGGTCCTCGGTGAGCTGGGCGACCTCGCCGTTGCGAACGAGGTAGACCCGCGAGTCGCCCACCTGGCCCACCACGCCCACGCTGCCGCAGACCAGGAAGACCGAGGCCGTGGTGCTCATGCCTCGCTGCTCGGGGTCGAGCTGGCCCATGGTGTGCACCATGTAGCAGGCGTTCTGCACCGCGCCGCGCACGAGCTGGCACAGCTGGGCGGTGCGATCCTTGGCGTCGGTCTCGGCGATCTCCCGGATGATGGCCTCGTTGCGCTTGAGCCACTCCCAGATCAGCTCGACCGCCTCCTGGCTGGCGACCTCGCCCTTGGCTCGACCGCCGACGCCGTCGGCCACCACGAAGACCCCCAGGTCGGGATCGGCGAGGTGCGAGTCCTCGTTGTGCTCGCGGGCGAGGCCTACGTCCGTGTGGCCGAAGTAGCGGATGCGCATCCAACACGACGATACCAGCGCGCTCGCGATCTCGCGAGCGGCCCGTGAGCGCAGTGGCGGTCGCGGACGGTCGCGGTCGAGGGCCGCTCCGGGGCCGCCATCGGGGCCGCCATCGGGGCCGCCAATGGGGCAGTCGGAGGGGCGCATGCGCGGTTGCGCGGTGTGAGAGGGTCACCAAAGGACGCACGCCCGTCGGTCGTTTCGAGTGTCATCCGCCTCACGCGTCGCCCCAGCCCGCAGGCAGCGGCGCATGCACGACGGGCTCGTCGGAGTGGGCCGCGCGGAGATCGATCGCGGCGGCATGCAGGCGCATCGCCGGGGACGACGGGCCACCATAGGCCGCATCGCCCACGATGGGGTGGCCGATCCACGCCAGGTGGGCGCGTGCTTGGTGGCGGTGGCCGGTGATCAGCGACAGCAGCAGCTCGAGCCGCCCGGGATCGTCATGAAGGATTCGCCAGGCCAAGGTGAGCGCAGGCCGTCCGTCCTCGCGCACCGTCACGCGATGGCGTCCCGCGGGGCCGAGCGCGGCGGCGATGGACACGCCGGGCGAACTCGGCGCCGGCCACGGTCCGATCGGGGGAGGCTCGTCGGTGAGAGGAAGCTGCGGGGGAGGCCAGGGGTCGGGGCCGGAGAGCACGCACGCGCGATAGGCCTTGAGCACGCGCCGGGCCCCGAAGGCGCGTCGAGCCGCCCGCCATGCGTCGAGGCTGCGGGCGAACGCGACCACGCCGGTGGTGTCGCGATCGAGACGATGGACCGCCCCGCCTTGGCGCGGCTCGGGGCTCGCATGGGCGCACTCGGGGTGCACGAGCGCAACGGCATCGGCGAGGGTGGGGGGGCCATCCGGACGCAAGCGGTGGGTGTGGGTCCCCGCCGGCTTGCCCACGTAGACGAAGCGCTCGGTACGGGCGAGCACGGTCACCGGCTCGGTCGCCTCTGGAACCGTGAGCCGCAGTGAGAGCTTGGCGCCCAGCGGCACGCGGGTGGAAGGCGGACAGCGGTGTCCGTCGAGCAGCAGCTTGCCCTCGAGGCCGAGCGTGCGGGCGATCCGGCGCGAGATGCCAGGGAGGTGACGGCCCAGGATCACGTCGGCTCGTTGTCCGGCGTCGGCGGGATCGTCGACCACCAGCGCCAGCGCTTCGTGCTCGGTGGTCATGGCTCGGGTTGCTCGGCGGAGGATGGATCGAGGACGAGCGCATCGACCTGCGATCCCGCGGGCAGGGTGCCCGCGCCCGGGGGCAGGGCGAGCAGCAGGTCTGCGCCTGCGATCGAGCATGGATCGCCCGACTGCTGCACCGAGAGCGGCTGCGCCAGCGGACCCTCGGTCCCACCGTCGAGGGGCTGCGTGTCGATCAGACGGGCGCGGACGTAGTGGGCTCGGTTGCCGGCGCCGCGGGCCGGCGCGTGGAGACGCACGCGCATGGTGGCGGAGCGGGGATCGCCACGCACGCCCAGGAGCCGTCGCAGGAGCGGATGGACGAACAGGACGAACGCGACGAGGCTGCTGGCCGGGTTGCCGGGCAGGCCGAAGGCTCGCGCCCCGTCGGTCACGGCGAAGGTGGTGGGCTTGCCCGGGCGCAGCGCGACCCCGCGAAACACCACGCGGGCACCGAGGGCCATCAGCGCGGCGTGGACCAGATCGTGATCGCCGACCGAGATCCCGCCCGACGTCACCAGCACGTCGTGCTCGAGCCCCCGCGCCAGGGCGGCCCGGAGGCGCTCGGGCTCGTCGTCCACCTGGCCCAGATCGATCGGAATTGCGCCGGCTCGGCGCACCATCGCGGCGAGCACGAGGCCATTGGAGCTGACGACCTGACCGGGATCCGGGCGCTGGCCCACGGGCACCAGCTCGTCGCCGGTGCTGAGGATCGCGACGGTGGGACGGCGGTGGACGGGCACGGTGGCGTGCCCGCTGCCCGCGAGCAGGGCGATGTCGCCGGGACCGAAGCGTCGCCCGACGCGTGCCACCACGTCACCCTCGCGCAGCTCGCTGCCCGCCGGGCGCACGAAGGTGCCGGGCTCGAGCGTGCCGAGCGAGTCGCCGTCGATCACCAGGCGATCGCCCTCGCGTCGGGTGTCTTCCTGGGCGATCACGGCGTCGGAGCCCGCGGGCAGCACGGCGCCGGTGGAGATCCTGGCCGCATGGCCCTCGCCGAGCGGTGCATCGCTGGGATGGCCGGCTGCGCTCTCGCCTCGGACCGTGAGCACCAGCGCGCTGCTGCAGGCGCGCAGGGTGGCGACGTCGAGGCTGCGCACCGCGTAGCCGTCCATGATGCTCACGTCGCGCTGGGGGAGATCCCAGCGGGCCTGCAAAGGGGCCGCGGCGATGCGGCCGTCGATCTCGGCGACGGGGACGTCCTCGGCCGGCAGCGCAGCGGCGTGCTCGAGGACGAGACGCTGGGCCTCTTCGACCGAGATCGGCATGGGGGGATGATAGGCGGGGAGCGCCGTGGTGGCAGCGAGAGAGGCGGGGGCGGGAACGAGGACGAGAAATCGGCAATCGTTGCCGATTTGGCGGAAGCTGCGCAGTGAAAGGGGGCAGCGTGGCGCGAGCGGCGATCAGCGCTCGGGGTCGATGGCGTCGCGCGGGTACGGGGGGGCGGCAGCAGGTTGCTCGCGATGAGAGTGTTGGTGAACTCGGGGTAGGTGAAGGCGGGAACGGCTCAGCCGTTCTCCGGGGCACCGATCTCGATCCACTCCCGCACGATCGCCACGACCTCGGCGTCGCTCAGGGCGATGCCGTTGGCGGGCATCGGCCCGCCGCCCTCGGGCTCGCAGCGGGAGAGCACCTCGAGCAGGTAGCTGCCCTCGGGATCGCCAGGTGCCACCAAGGGGCGCGAGACCTCGCGCTGCATCGCATGCTCGATCAACTCGGTGTGGAGATCGACGGCCAGTAGATCGAGACTGCCCGCCCGACTCTGGCCGTGACACGAGGAGAACACACAGGAGGGCTCGAACAAATGCTCGCGGATCGACGCGAGGGTCGCGGGTGCGACGAGGTCGGCGGTGGGGTCCACATCGACGCAGCTCGGCGGCGATGGGGCCTCGGAGGGCTCGGCCTTTGGCGGGACGTACAGCGGCAGCTCGAGCTCGTAGGAGGCAGGCATGGTGTGAGCGAGGCCCTTGGGGATCCGCACCCACTCGCACGGCCCCTCGAGCATGCGCACGCCATCCTGTACGTCGACCAGCTCGGTGCCCTCGCGCACGCCGCCTATCACCACCGAGTCCGCATCGGCGAGGACGAGCGCCAGGCACATCTCCCCTTCGCCGAGGCCCCACTGCAGTTCCTGCGGGAGCCAGTTGTCGTAGCCGCAGGTGAAGGCGAGGCCCTCGGCGTCCTCGATCGAAAGCGGTGGATCCAGGGCATGGCCCAGCGCCTCGGCATCGAAGCCCTCCACCCCGTACACCGAGACCCCGTCGTGTTCCCCTCCGATCACGCGCAGGTCGAAGTGGTCGCCGAAGCCATGGAAGTGGGGGAGCACGTAGTGCAGCGCCATGGGAGGCCACGGCGGGAGCCGAGGGCCCTCTCCATCCTCGGGCTCCGGTGCGGTCTGGCACCTCCCCGTATGCCGCGAGCGTGTGTCCCCGGGGATGTGTAGATCGAGGTACGACAAGAGCACGGGCGAGAGCACCGCGTCGACCAGGCCGGGGTGCACGAGCTCGAGCTCGAGCCACAGCCGCGTCGTGAGCGGCCGTGGGCTGGTGTTGAGCAGGTGAACGTCGGCCACCACTCGAGAGCGGGGGGGGATCTTGACCACCGCCCCTTCGGCGAAGCGCTGCTGCTCGGTGCGGGCCTGGGTCGACTGCGCGAACAAGATCGTTCCCGCCATCGCGGCCGAGATCTCTTCGAAGTCCCGCTCGCCGCAGTCCCAGTAGCCGTCGGGCCCCGGGTAGACCTCGTCGCTCACCACGAACCAGTTGCCGTGGTGGAAGCCCCCGCCGTTGTCCTGGCGGATGGAGCGGACGTAGAGCGGCGCCTCGTTGTCGAGGGTCCAGCTCACGCAGGTGAGCTCGTCGGCCCCCGGATCCACCTCGCGCTCGGGCAGCACGTGGTGCAGCGTGGCGGTGAGCGGGCCGAGCTCGTCGAGCGACGGGGGCTCGGGGGTGGGCTCGGGCTCCTCGGCCACGGGGCAGGCCAGGCACAGCAGCAGCGGGATCGGCCGCAGATGTTGGCGTGTGCTCAAAAGTCCACCCTCAGGCCCAGGCTTGGGAAGATCGGCAGGCCCAGGCTCGCGTCCTTGCGGCGGTAGTCGGGGCTGTAGAGGTACGCCTCCACGTTCTGGCGATTGTAGATGTTCTGCACGTCGAGGTAGGCATTGATGATGGCGCGGGAGCGGTACCAGCGCTTGTCCACGCGCAGGTCGAGCTGGTGGAACAGCGGAAAGCGGGCCGAATTCTCCGGTCCGTAGATGGTGCCCGCGGTCGTTCCGACGCCAAGCTCGGCAGGCGTGTCGATCGCACCGACGATCGGGGTGTAGGGCGAGCCGCTGACGACGCGAAAGCGTCCACCGATGCGCCAGTGCCGTGGTAGCGCATAGCTGGCCACGACGGCGAGGTTGTGTCGCTGGTCGAAGGGGTCGATGACGATCTGGCGCGCGGCAGGTCCTTCGCCGTCGATTCGGCGGGCCCAGCTCAGCGTGTACGAGACCCAGCCGTAGAGGGGTCCCACGTTGTGGCGGCGCAGCAGCAACTCGAAGCCGTAGTTGCGGGTGGCGGGAGGAAAGCCGGGGATCACCGCACCGCTGGCGTCGGGCGCGAGGCTGAGGCTCTCGTCCCGTAGACGCAGGTAGCCGCCCACCTCGATCGCCCATGCGCTCGTGGGAGTGTAGGTGAGGGCGGTGCTCATCTGCAGAGCCTGAGCCAGGCGGACCTGGGAGGACTCGGGTGACAGGAGGATCTCGGGGAGGAGGTCGTTCACCGAGGAGGGGAAGCGCCAACGGTTGATGGTGGCGAAGCCCAGGGTCTCGGTGAGGAACGCGAACGTGCGGCTCGAGGCGACGTCGAGCTGGGGCTGCGAGTAGAGGCCGATGCCACTGGCCCAGACCCACTTCGCCGAAGCCTCGAGCCGGGCCAGCAAGCGAGGATCCACGCTGAGCCTGGCCGTGCGGTCGAGGGTGAAGGCGTTGAGCCTCACGCCGGGCATCAGGCTCAGCCGACCAAGGCGTAGATCGGTCGTGGCATAGAGGCCCGTCGAGGTCTGCAGCGCGTGCACCTGCTGCTCGATGATCCCCTCCGGGCTGAAGGTCTCGAACTCGGCGTCGAAGGGATCGAGCTCGACGTCGGCGCCGAAGGTGAGGGTCGCCCGCGGTCCGAGGCGACCCGAGAGCTCGGCTCTCGCGCTGGTCACGTAGTCGCGACGTCGAGCGCGATCGTCGCCAGCCCCGATCGATTGGTGTTCGTAGCGAAACGAGGGAGTGAGCAGCAGCCGCCACGGTCCGCCGCGGTGTCGGAGCTCGAGGTCCACGCGGTGGAAACCGGCCCGCAGCTCGAGGCCCTCGTCGATCACGCCTCCGTTGCGAACGCGGTTGGTGACCCGATCCTCCGAGCCCAGCACGCGCGTGGTGACGATGGCGCCTCGCCCCACTGGCTCGTCGATGAACATCTGGTAGTCCCAGGCGGCTGGCAGCACGAAGGTCTCGTTGGGATCGACGTTCTCCACCACCCGCAGGAACGCGTCGACGTAGCTGCGCTGGGCGGCCACGAGGAACGAGCCCGGACCGAGCGGGCCCTCCATCATCCCACCGCTGGCAGCGAGGTCGACCTCTCCGTAGCCGTGCACGCCATCGCGTCGGCCCACGCGAGGGCGCAGCATCACCGCGCCGCCGGTGCCATTGCCGTAGCGGCTGGAGAAGTTACCCGGCACGAATTCCACCTCGTCGAGGGCATCGGACGGGACCACGCTGGCGATCGCCAGCGCATGGAAGGCCCTCGGTACCCGGTGCTCGCCCACGAACACCACCGACTGCTTCGGGCTCGCCCCGCGCAGCACCAACAGGCCCAGGCCGCCGGGGGTGCGTGCCACTCCCGGCAGCGATTGCAGGGCCCGCAGCGCATCGCCTTGCGCACCCGGCACGGTGGCGATCTCCTCGCGGTCGAGCCGTCGTGGCGACACCCCCGGCTGCACGTCGCGGTGGGTGGGGACCACGGTGCGGTAGGAGTTGGACGACATCGGCTGGAGCACGACGAGCGCGTGCGAGGCCGGAGCTGCATCGAGCACGGTGTCGAAGCGCTCGAAGCCGGGCGCGAGCACCACCACCCGCACGCGGCCGGTGGGTACCCGCAGCTCGACATGACCGTGGTCATCGGTCTGCGCGACCGTGGTCCAGGCCGGGTGCTCGTCGGGGGCGGTGACCGTCACGCGCACGTCCGGCAGCGGCACTCGATCGCCGGCTCGCCGTACGGTGACGCGGAGCACCACACACGCCGCGGCTCGATCGTCCTCGCAGACCGGGGGGGCTGCACGTACGCTCGATGGGCTCGCGAGCCCCACCGCCACCGCGATCATGGCGACACGACGTCGAAGTCGAAGATCGACCATGTCTGGCTCTCGCGGTCGTCGGTCGCGGTGATGATCATGGTGAACGACGAGCCCTCTTCGTCGGGTACCCGTAGGCGCTTGCCCGCGTCCTCGAGGACATCGGCGGTGGTATGCCACCGGTGCACTACGAACTCGGAGCGGACCGCGAAGCCACTGGGACGGAGGGCAAGATGGTCTTGGTAGTCGCGGCCCTCGCGGGCCGTGGTGAGGTGGAACGCCGCTCCGGCGGGAAGCTGCGCCCGTTCCCCCGGCCATACCAGGTGCGCCTCGCCGGGGGCAGTGAGCGTGATCCAGGAGATCCGGGGGGCGAAGTTGGGAGCGAGATCGAACGGCACCGGGGGCAGCTCCAGGGGCAGATAGCCCGTGTCGTCCAGCAGGATGCCTTGCTCGAGCATGATCTCCACGATTCGCGGGCTGGGACCGAGATTGATCCGTCGCCTTCCCACCAGGCAGTCCCACGAGAGCCGGGAGGCGTCGGTCGTGAGCCGATCGATGCACTCTTCGGTGGAGATGCTCACGCCGACCACGAAGTACACGCTGGTCTCCTGACGGTAGAACACGCGATCGGGGGCCAGGTCCTGGACCGTGATCTCGATGGAGGCCCCGCTTCCTGCGTCGCAGCTCGTGTCGCCGAGCAGCGGCTTCGTGGGATCACAGGGCCCCGTCGGAGGTCTCACCGCGACGTCGAAGTAGGGAACGCTGGTCAGCAGCCAGCGGGGCTCGAGCGGCTCGAGGTCGAGCACGCCGTCCTCGTTGGCGACCAGGGCGGTCAGGCGTATGCGATCCCCCGGCAGGGCCTCGCTGCGAACGCGGTCGGCGGGGATCGGGAGCAGATCGGTCGACAGCGGCCCTGGCTCGACCACCTCCATGCTCAGGCCGATGACCTCGTAGTCCTCGGTGAGCAAGCTGCTCGGCGGAGACCCGGGCAGGCACGCGCACAGGCAGAGCGCTCCGACGCCCGCGGTCCGTTGTGGTGGCCTCCGCACCATCCCGGCGATCATACACCGAGTGCGAATGTGACGACCGGTGGAAGGTCTCGAACGTCCCACCGCTACTGCACTCGCGCCGCCCACAAGCCCGAGCGATCGCCGTCGTGCACCGACCATGCGACGACGTCGTCGTCATACGGCCAAGGATGTCCGAGCTCCGGGTGGGGGCCCGGCACGAACCGAAATACGTCGCGATCGAGCAAGGTGTGCTCTCCGGTGCCGGGGTCCTCGATCCACAGGTCGCCGTGGTGAGAGTCATCGATGTCCCGGACGGTCGCGATGCGGTCCTCCGACAGCATCGCGGGCCAGTATGCATGCTCGGCCAGTAGCTCCGGCTCGCCCGCCCGCGCAAGGACCCGCCAGTAGGAGTAGTCCCACTCATCGTGCTCGATCGCGACGATGACCTCTTCGCCGTTGACTTTGATGTCGTCCACCTCGGCGAGGAAGCTCGGCTCGCCGGATGCGAGATCCATGCGATACAGCGAGAACCTCCGCTGCTCGTCCAGGCGCTGGCCCAACAACAGCCCATCGGGTGGGCTGCGGTGGCTGATGAACCACCCCGGTCCCTCCAGATCGATCCGCTCGAGCGAGGGAAGCACCACCAGGCTCGACGACCCATCCGCACGGTCGATCAGCGCAACGTCGATCCGGATGTTGGAGTCCAAGACGTTGACCCGTCCGATGTCGTCGTAGACGTCCTCGCCGCTGGTCCGATCGAGCAAGTGCACGGGTCCTGCCTCCTGGGGGGCCGGGGGCTCGGGCGTGCCTTCTTGCCAAAGCACCCAGCGGCCATCGACGGACACGTCCATCGCCGCCACTCCAGTGCGCAGGACGGTGGCCTGCCGCGTGGGGAGCTCGATCGACACGAGCTCGCCGTCGCGTGTCACGGCGAACGCCGTCTCGGCGGCCACCGAGAAGAACACCGTGTTGTTGTATCGGGGTTCGGTGTAGGGAACGACCACCTCGTCGAGTAGCGCAATGGACGGTGCACTGGGCATGGTGATGTCCGGATGGAACGTCAGCGTGCCGAAGTCCTCCGTGGACCCGCGCTCCACCCCGAGGATGCCACCGAGGGTCGGGTAGATCTTCCCGCCGACGTCCTTCAGCAGCCGTGTGGGCGCTTGCTCCCCCGAAGGATCGAGCGCGAAGACGTCTCCGGACGAGGCGTTGCAACCCAGGAGGGCAGCGCTGTAGCCCTCGGACGTGTACATGAAGTCGATGTCGTTCGCGAGCAGCCGGGGCTCCTCCCCGCAGTGATCGATGGAGTAGATCGCCGTCGTCGAGGGAGACGAGCGCTGGGGCGGATAGCCCTCACCGGGCGGCAACGTCATGTACCCACCAGGAGGCGGTCCTCGGACGCCGGGAGGGTCAACGTGCCGACGAAGTAGTCGTCCGGGCCCACCGTCAACAGCCGCACCCGATCCTCGGAGCCGCACAGCTCGCCGAGCGGCGTCGTCGGGATCGGTGCCCCCGGGCCGCACCCGAGCAGGAGGGCACTTGCCGCGATCCAGGGTCGAAGCCTCGGCCCGATGAGCAGTGCTCGATCGTTGCTCACGACTCACGCTAACAGCGACCGACGGCCATCGAAAGCGGATCGAACGGGCCACATCGAACATCTTGGAGCGCACGGGTGCCCGAGGGCTCTCGCCCCCATGACCGACGCCGGATGCCCTCCGAATGGCACACCAAGGCTGTCCCTTGGAGATTGCGTTCCTTGGAGGATCGTGCTGAGACTCGGTCGGTATGGGTGGCGCCGGACGTTGGATGAGTGGCGGGCTCGTGCTCGGGCTCGGTTGTGGACCGCATGCAGTCGAGCCGCCGACCGAGCTCGCGGAATTCTGCGGCTCCGACGAGCCGGTGCAGCTGCTGTCGGTGGGATCCGACGACTACGTGGCGAGACACACCGCGGGGTTTCAACGGGTCGGCGATCGCTGGGTGCTCGGATACGCGACGTACGCACCGGGCACGAGCCATCCCAGCTACGACTCTGGGGCGATCTCGACGACCACGATCTACTCCACGGGCCCGTGTGGGGAGGACCCGGCCGCGATCGGCGAAGGCATCGACGTCGTCTATGACCTCGAGACCTTCGATGCCGTCTTGATGGGCTGTCGCACGGCCACCGGTGACGTGCTCGTGCTCGACGCCGAGGGACGAGCATCTCCGCGCTCGTTGCTGTCGGCAGTCGGGTGCATCGTGCGGCCCTATGCCGGGGGCATCGTTGGGGTCGAGCGCGAGCCTGGCGAAGCGTACGGTACGCTCGTGTTCCGACCCAGCATCAGCGATCCCGCCATCCCCGCTCGAGTCGTGCTCGATGGAGTCGCGGTACCGGAGACGGATCCGGAGCACCCATTGTTTCCGTCGCTGTTCTTCCACGCCTCCGACCGGGCCGTGCTCGTCGTGACCCGGGCTGGCGAGCTGCTCTCGATCGACCCCCGCACGGGCGAGCATTCGGTCTTGCGGACCGCGGTACGAGCCTTCTACGCATCCACGAACGGTCGCTGGGTCTTGTGGCAGGAGGGAGCCCCGGGCACCACCCGGCCCGAGGACCCGGGCACCATCCGTCTGCTCGATCGAGACTCGGGTGAGGACGTCATCGAGGACCTTGGCACCGTGGACTTCACCCGTTCCCATGTGTCCCACGATGACATGGTGCTGATCGAGCAACCGGATGAATCGACACGCGTCGTGCTGCTGCCATCGTTGCAGGATCTCACCGTGGAGCCGGAGCTGTTCGTCAGCTATCGTCATGCGAGCGGACCGCTGGTGCTGGGGACGGGAGACCCGTCGCCAGGCATTGCGTTGTTCGGCATGGAGCCCGAGTCCGGCGACATGTGGCTGATCGGCGACACGACCATTTGGTACCCGAGCATCGATGGCGACCTCCTGCTCATCGACAAGCACGACGAGTGGGACTTCGACTATTGGCGCACTTCCGTGCAGGGAGGCGAGCCCGAGCTCCTCGCCGAGCACACGTACTGGCCGGCATTCCTCTCGGAGGGTCGCCTGGGGGCCGTGCGCGACATCGGTGCCAATTGGCATGGCGAGCTGTGGATCGACGATCCCGAGACCGGCGAGTCGACTTTGTTGGATCGCCGTGTGTTCATGAGCGTGCTCGGGCCTCATCAGGTGCTCGAAGGCACGGGAATCGACTACCCGTGGCCCT
Organism: Paraliomyxa miuraensis; assembly: GCF_026337845.1. Lineage (GTDB taxonomy): Bacteria > Myxococcota_A > Polyangia > Nannocystales > Nannocystaceae > Paraliomyxa > Paraliomyxa miuraensis. The sequence continues at coordinate 160,911 of NZ_JAOVZF010000153.1, forward strand.
ACGGCGACGACGTGGTCGTGTGGTCGGTCCACGATGGCAACCGCTCGGGCCTCTGGGCGGCGCGGGTGAAGTGATGCCCGGCGATACGTCCGGAGCCGAGGGCACGACCGGAGGCTCCGACCATCACTCGGCCTCGGACGAGGATGATCCGGGAGTCACTCGCACGGGCAAAAGCACTCCCCCGCGCCGCAATCGAGCAGGTCGACCTCGAGGGACAGATCCCAGCCGGCCTCATGGGCTTCGATCCGAGCATGCAGGTGTCGGTTCCCATCGGGCATTCCGAGGTTCGAGCCGTCCATCGGCTCGAGCACGTCGAAGGTGCCGATCGGCTCGGAGCCGAAGAAGCTCAGGGCGAGCGGATGGACCCCAAAGTACTCCTCGAGCGGGAGCTCTTCTTCGGGTCGTAGCATCAGGGTGACCTCGACTGCGGGGCCCGTCTCCGGTGACGGGTATTGCACGAGGACGACGTAAGGAAGGTGAGTGCAGGCGTCCACCCCGAGCCACGCCTCGCCGATCGTGAGCGGCCCGTCGGGGGTGATGGCCGACATGACGTCGATGAATGCCTCCGGCTCGTAGCATTCCTCGGGGTAGGACGGCGGGCCCGTGTCGTCGGTCGTGTCGCTGGCCGTGCCCACGGAGCCGGATGTCGACGTCGAGCCATCGCTAGGGGGCTTGCCGGTCGTGGCGACCGGGGCATCCGTCCCCGCGGTCCCGTCCATCGCAGACGCATTGCCGGCCGCAGACATCGAGCCCTGCGTCGTCGTCCCCGTGCCCTGCGAGCCGTCGACGGTCGGGTAGTCGTTGCACCCTGCGAGCGGCACGAGGCGCGAGACGAGGGCGGCCATGGTGGCGGCAGCGAGCGACGTCCTGGGTGCGAAAGTGGTCATGGGTCGATCACCAGCACGCGGAGCTCATCCGGATCGTACTCCTTCACACCAACCGCGAGCCCACCATCGGGCCACCAGGCGAGCGCGAAGGTGCGCAACCGCGCCGTCTCGGGTCCCAGCCTCGCGCCTGCAGTGACGGTCCCCTCGTCGATCCACACGAGCCACGGGGTGATCTCACCGATCGGCGGGGCCTCGTCCGACAGGAGGATCGCTGCGACGAGGCTCCCGTCGGGCTCGACCACCATTTGCCAGATCGAGCCCGCAGTGGCGGCGAGGCAGTCGAGCTCCTCGAGCACGTTGCCGTTCTCGTCGTGGTGGATCGCCCAGGGTCCTTGCTCGCGCTGACCGTAGATCCAGGTTCCACCGTCGCCGTCGCCCAAGAACCCCCTGGCGCCGTCGTCCGCCCCGTTCACGATCGAGACGTCGGTCGACCACCGCACCGCGCCTTGGCCGTCCAACCGCAGCAGGATCCGTTGACGGTACCAATCCAGACCCACGCCGAGCACCGCGATCTCGTCACCTACCAGCACGATCGGACCGATGCTCAGGAGCGACGAGAGCTTCTGGGACCACTGCAGCCCGCCATCGTGGTCATACTGCACGAGCAGGCCGCGGGTCTGCGGCGTGTTCTGCTGCTCGGTCCTTCCGGCGGTGACGAGCCGGTTGGCGTCGATCGCTGCGCTCCCATAGAACCCGAACCAGGTGCCCAGGACCGACCAGCGTGATGCACCCGTGTCGTCCCACGAAGCGACCCAGGGCACAGCGGCTTCGCTCACGTCGCTCCTCCCCACGATGTATGTGTTGCCAGCCACGTCCACCGCCAGATCGCCAATGATTCCATCGACCGTCACCGACCACATCCGGGTACCGTCGGCGTGATGGCGCGCCAACGGACCGTGGTAGCTCTCCAGGATCATCATGCCACCATCGGGGAGCGGGACGATCGAGTGGATGCTCGTGTCTCCGAACGCGATCCATTCCGCGGGCTCGCTCCCATCCTGGCAGTCCCGGCATCCGGGCTCGCCATCGCACTCCTCCCATGCACCGATCGCCGCGTCACCGCAGACCGGTGCGTCGAGCTGCTCGCACCGCGCCAGATTGGAGTCTGGGCATTGAGGACCATCGGGGCAGCTTTCTGTGCTGGAGCTGGAGTCTGGCTCGGATGGTCCAGTGGTGTCGTTCGCGGAGTCGCTTCCGGTCGAGTCTTCGGGCCACAGTGGGATCCCGCTCGCGTCATCACCCGAGCCCTCGGCTCCGTCGGGGGTAGGACCGTTGCAACCGACGACGACCGAGAGCACGAGCCCCACGCCCGGAGCCTCTCGTCGGCGCATACGACCCATCCCTCATCGTAGACGGGCGCCTCCCGACGGTCCAGTCGATTCACGCGCCCGTCAGCCCGAAGGCGGTCGCGTGGGCCAATCGCATCGCGAAGGGATCGGGCCACTGTGAGCCGCAGCTACAGCGGTGCCCGGGGATGCGCTGCGCGGCCGTGGCGTCCGGTGCGAGATCGAAGCGCACCTGAACGAGCGCCGGCTGCAGGGGGCCATCACAGTCGGGGCACCGAGGGATCGGACGATGCATGTGGCGTACCCTCCCGTTGGCGATGATCGTGGAGCCGCGCGTGATCACGGGGATGCGACGAGCGAGCACGTCGAGCGCACCGGCGAAGCCGGTCTCCCAGAGGTGATCGTCGAGACCTACATCGGGTTTGGGCGCGTGCGACCAGAGCGGCCCCCGGCTCTCCCGGGCCTCGAGGCCGCCCGCATGCTGTGCCGCCTTGATCCGCTCGCCCCAGGATTCGCTGGCTGGGGCTCGAGACGCCATCGCACCATCGTCCACGGACACCGAGTCGCGGAGCCGATCGTAGTCCGTGGGCAGCCGGAACCACAGCGCATCGTCGAGGCCGGACACCACGACGTCTGGCTCCGATTCCTCCTCGAAGAGGATCAAGAACAGCTCGCGGTCATCCCCCCGCCACACGTACTGCCGTCGATGAGGTGCAATGTGCTCATGCTCGAGCGCTTCTCGATCGGCCGTCGTCCATACGACCAGCACGCGGTCGCAATCCTGGAGCTGCCGCTCCGTCCACTCGAGTGGGGGGTCTTCGACCTCCCGGTCGAGGATCACGTCGATGCCGTCCGACCGCAGTCGATCCGCCAGGGCGCGAACGCGTTGCACGAGCGCCGACGATCCCTGGGCGAACACCACGAAGACCGAAGGATGCGATGAACTCATGACTCCGACTCCTCCCAGTACCCATCGCGGCGCAGGCGTTCGAGATAGATCTGGCTGCGTCCAGTCATGAAGCGATAGCGGGCGAGCCCCTCTTCATCCACGCCATCGAAGCGCACCATGCCGTTGCGCCGGTGGAAGCGCTCCGCACCGGGCAGCGACGAGCAGTGCATCTGGCCCCCATGACCATCGGCGTGGCTCCGCCAAAGACCTGCAGCGACCAACAGCGAGCCCACCCCACGGTAAGCGAGCTCCGGCGCTCGATTCCAGGGCGCCGTCGACACCCGCAGCGCGTGCGTTCCGTAGAGATGCACCTCGTCCTCGCTCACTTCCAAGAACCGTAGGCCCTGGAGCCGACGGTCTGCGAGCAGAGAGTAGCAGGCAAACCGCAGCGGTAGCGCCAACGCCAACTCGATGAGTTCCGCCCAGTCCCAGTGGGCATCTTCGTACGCCATCGCCGCTGGCCAACGAGGCGCCCAGTCTCGAGCCCAGCGCAGGCCATCCTCACGGGTGCTCGGGCGCAGCTCGGCCTCGATCTGCAGCTCGTCCCGGCGACGAACGATGAAATGGCGCCGCTTCCGCATCAGGTCGAGGCTACGCCGGTCGACCGTGACCAGCCAAGGTTGGGTCACCTTGGTCCAGGACCGCATCGCTCCGTGACGGGTCGCCGCCACGAGGGAGCACCTGACCGCTCCGCTCGCCGCCCGACCACCCGATCCTCACGTGCTCGCGTCAGCCGTCGACCTCGGCCGTTCCTTGCTCGGCCCTTCGGCGCGCCTCCATGTGCGCCGTGGCCGAGAAGCGCAGACCGGCCATCGTGCGCCAGTCACGGTAGCGTCGCCAGACTCGAGCGACGAGGTCCTGCGGGCTGGTTGCGACCTCGGCCTCGGCGAGGAAGTCGCCGACGTACTGCACATAGGTCGGGAGGTAGTCCTTGCCGAACGGCTCGCCGTGGCCGGGGTAGAAGGTCTCGATCCCCTCGAGTTGGGCGAGGGTCTCGACGTGTGCGAGCAGGGTGTCCACGTCCATCTCGTTGAGCCAGGGATGGACGCGGTTGTAGACGAGATCGGCGATCAGCATCGCCTTCAGCACGGGGATCGACAGCGCGGTCGAGAACCCGTGCTCGCCGCCCACGAAGGACTCGATCCGCACCTCCACGCCGTCGACGTGCAGGCTCTGTGCCTCGTAGGGCGTCAGCTCGACGGGGGCGGCCATCAATCCCGGGAAGAACTTCTGGAGCGGCTCGTCGAAGCGCACGCGCAGCTGCGGCGCATCGTTGGCCGTCTGGGGGCGGGCGAGGAGCCGGACCTCGGGGAACGCCTCGGCAATGACCGCGAGGCCTGCGTAGTGGTCCGGGTGTGCGTGAGTGATCCAGACCCAGGCGAGCTCCTTGTTGCGCGACTTCAGCAGCTCGACGACGGCCTCGGCCTCGGGGATGACCATCTGCGCGTCGACCAGGCCGATCTCGGTCGGGCCCTCGATGAGCCAGCTGTTGACCGACGCCGAGTACTCGGCCGACTTGTGGGCGAGGAGCATGACCGGGCCATCGGTGGCATAGGGCCCGAGGGTCGCCGCGTCGTCGCGCTGGCCGAGGCCCGAGGGCGGCATGTCGGCCTCGGGTTCCGTGCTCGGTGCGGGCGCTCGAGTGGGCTGGGCCGGCGTCGTCGTGCAGGCCGCCATGAGGAGTAGGGCACGAACGACGGTGTACGGGTGGCGCATGTCGCACCATGACATGGGGAAGCCCCTCGAATGAAGCGCCACGAGGCAGATGCGCTGGCCGACGGCACCAGCGCGTCACCGGACGCAAAACCGAGAACGAGAAATCGGCAAACGTTTGCCGATTTGGCGGAAACTGCGCGGTGTGAGGCGATCAGCGTTCGGGGTCGTCGCAGCAGCACTGGTAGAGCTCGAACCAGCCTTCCCCGGAGAACGCGAGCGGGGCGTCGCAAGGGCCTTCGATGGGAGTCACCGCGTCGCGGATGTCGTCACGCTGCATGCGGAGACCGCGGTCGTGAGCACGGCTCGCGAAATCGCGACGGGGCCTCCCTCGGCGATCCACTGAGCCACGCTAGGTCTCGTTCCCAGGGCCGTCAAGCTGACCAGCGTGGGAGTCATCCCAATCGCGCGAGCAGATCGCAGAGGGTGGCCACGGGAGTGGGACGAGCGGCATCGATCTCCTCCGCGAAGGCCTGGAGGTGACGCGATGACGTACGCCATCCAACAGTGGGCATCGGTATTCGAGCACGTCTCCGGACTACCCGCCGGACAGAGAGTCGCCTTTGCGAGACGTTCCTTGGCTCATCCGCTCGAAGCTGGCGCGCTCGTGAGCGCAGGGTGGCCAGTGGGTCAGTCGGCCGACTACCGATTCCCTCCGGACTCCCGATGTCGCGGCCTCCACGTTCACGAATACCCCGATCGCTGGGAGGTGCATCTCGATCAGGTTCATCCCCACTGTGATTTCGGCGAGCATCTGCGGCGTGATGCTCCCCATGCGTGGTGCATCGGGGGCGCTGTCCTCGGAGCCGCGTTGGGCGTCGCGATGTCGAAACGAGGGGAAGGGGCACTGGCGGGAGCGGGGCTCGGGTTGCTCGCTGCTGCGCTCCTGCTTCCGGGTGACCAGTAGCGCCGTTGTGGGTCGCTACGACACCCGGCGGGATTTCAGCCCGGCGGTGCTCGAGCAACGAGGCTCACGGGCACGGTGAGCCCGGCAGCACGTGCACCTGCACGGCATACTCCGGCGCACCGTTGCCCGGGTGGCGGACCTCGAGCACGTACGAGCCGGGATCGATCGGCCGGAGCACGGGCTTGAGGAAGAAGCCGCCCCAGGTTCCGAGGACTTGTTCGACCTCGATGCCTTCGTGGTGGAGGTGGAGATCGAGCTCCCCGTCACCGATCCTTCGAAGATCGACGACGAGGTAGCTGGCACAGGCCGCCTCGAACGAGAAGAAGTCGGGACGGTCGGCACAGACGGCCAGGCGGTCCTGGCCCTGCTCGGCGGTCGAGCCGAAGAGGAGCTGGTCGCCGAGGGTGACCTGAGCGGTGTCGGTGGTGTCGAGGACGAGCGGGTGAGGGGAGGCGAGGTCGTGGTTGCCGTCATAGTCGTCGGCGCAGGGGTCGACGAGGGCCCCGGTCGAGTCGAGGCCGGATGGATCGCCGCCGAGGACGGTTGCGGTGCTCGTGGCCGTGAGGTCGGTGGTTCCGGCTCCGGTGTCGTGCTCCCCGTGCGGTGGACAGGCGGTGAGGACGAGCGCCAAGAGTGGCACCGTCGTTGGTACGGTTCCATTCGTCGACATTGCGATGCTCCACGATGCGCCGGCTCGGCCGGTGCGGGTCTCGAAAGGGGCGGCCGTCGGCGGACTGCCCAGAGGGTCTTCGTTGGTTCGTCAGGGCTGCGTGCAGCAGCACACCACTGCTTCAGGTAGCGTGCCTCCATTGGGACCACCAATGAGATCCCAGCGGATCGAGTCGTGGCAGCCCCCGGCGACTGCGGTCGAGGCAAGGAATCCAATATCGCAGTCGAAGTCCGCCGTGAGCCCATAGCGGAGGCCATACCATTCACCTCCACATGCGGATGGAATCTGGGGCTCCGAATCCACGCACGTCTCGCCATGGGATTCACAGACACTCGCGCAGGTCATGTGCCCCTCCTCGGCGAGCGCACAGTAGCCCGTCGGTGGACAAATTCCCTCCCAGCATTCACCCACTGCACCTACCATGGTGCACGAGTGCCCGCACGATCCGCAGTGGTCTTCGGACCAACGAAGGTCGGCGCACTCGTTGCCGCACTGCACCTCGCCATCGTGGCACCGCAGGGGCTCGATGTCCGAGGTGTCCTCCTTGCCCGAACCCACGCTCGTCGACGTGTAGCTGGCGGAGACTTCGTCGCCGGGCTCACGGCCCGAGCCACTCGAGTCTCCGCCCTCGTCGTTGCTCTGCACGATGTGGCGGCTGCATCCCGCACCCGCGAGGGCGACGCCGAGGATCGCGAGCCACGCCGAGTGACCGACCTTCCGCCTGATGGTCATCGGTCGAGCCTCCATGCCTGCGCCGCGGCCTGCCAGTCGGGGTGAGTCGCGCCCAGGTGTCCCGTCATGGCCTGGTCGAAGCCGAGCCAAAACGCGTTGCTTGGATCCGCAGCGATCCAGGTTCCGGTTCCGTAGTAGGTCGCGAGCATGGTGAACATCATCATGAAGCCTGGTTTGGAGCCGCTGAGCCGGAACATGCGCAGCGCGCTGAGCCAGTCGTGCTCGTTGTTCACCCCCGCGGGGCAGGGGGCGTCGATCGCTGTCGGACAGACCGGCGAGTTCCGTGGGACGTCGGAGGCCACCGCATTGGTTGCGTCATTGACCTGCACGTAATGCGTGCGTACCGCACAAGCGCCGCACTCCTCGTCGTCGACGTCGTTCCAGGCCGCCACCGAGTACCAGTGCCCCATGCCTTCGATGGCGGCCGCGCCCTGCCACTCGCTCGAGGACATGAGGTGTTGGGGGCTGTCGCAGGTCGGGTCGGTGGAGGGATACGTGGTCGGGTGGTAGCAGTAGTTGAGATCCGATGGGCCAAAGGCCGCGTGGATGGCGGCCATCGTCTGCTGGTGGCCATACTCGTGGGCAGCCGTGAACTTGCTGTGCCACGACTCGCCAGCGATCACGACGCTCGGCTGGTTGCCAAAGGTGCGGTCGGCTTGCGTGTACCCGGGGAGCACGTTGGCGGCGTCGTAGCCGACGAAGAGCCGCGTGTCCTCGAGCGGCTGCTCCCCGAGGGCGGCAAAGCGATCCTCGGCGAACGTGATGGCCCACAGCGGTAGATCCACCGGGGTCATGTCGAATGTGGGAAGGAAGGGAATCACCACGGTGGTCTTCCCCGCGAGGTCGGCGTTGACGCCGGCGACGCTCGGAATCTCGAAGTCGCAGACCGTCATGGTCTCGTCGCAGTTGTACCCGACGATCTGGTTCCCGGTGGCCGGCGCCGTCGGATCCTGCGGGTCATCCCAGATCGCCCACCGCGTCCACTCGACCGTCAGCGTCGTGCTCGGGTCCTCCAACTCGAAGTCGGCGCACCCGGCATCGCCCGGATCGGGCGGCGGCGGCTGCACCCCGCAGCTGCACGCAGGATCCGAGTCCCCCGGCAGTGGTGCCCAGCCTCCGAGCGGGCGCCAGCCCCACACGACCTGGCCCGTCGATTCATCGAGGATCCGTGCGAGCCGCCGCTGCGCCGGATAGGCCGTAGGTCCCAGGTTGCGCCCGTACTCCTCCCAGAACTCCATTCCATCGGCGGCGCGAGGCGACGCATCCCAGAAGTGGTCGCCGATGTCGAAGTAGAGGCACAACCGATGCGGCACCGCGTGCGCGGGCCCAGCCCAGGCGAACGCCAATCCACCGAGCACACACGCTGCCCCATACCGTCCTCTCGCTCGACCGCTCACCGCCATCGCCTCCATCGAGGTGGTCGCTCGCCACCACGACTCGGCCTAGCTTCCACTCCCCACCCGTCCACATCGAAGGTCGATAATTCGAAAGATTCCTTGCGAACCCAACGCCGAGTCGCATCGATCCATCACCATCCGGTGGGCCATGCAGTGGCGCGCCGCTCCGTCACCGCTTCGCGGTCGCTCGTCCCGCTCGCAGCTCCACCACCAGCTCCTCACGCTCCCCGATCACGAACGGCGAGTGCGTCGCCAGCAGCACGTCGACGTCCACCGCCTTCGCGATCGCGAGCAGCTGCCCCACGAGCCGCTGCTGCCACGTGACGTGCATCGATCGCTCCGGCTCGTCCACGAGCACCAGCGTGCCGGGACCCACGTCGAACAGCAGCGCATGAAACAGCGAGATCCAGCGTTGCTCGCCCGATGACAGCGCATCCAGCCCGAGCGGCCCCTCGTCGAGATCTTCGATCTGCAGCCCATGCTCCATCTCGACGAACGCCCGCCCGTTCAGCAGCACGCCCTCGAGCGCGGCGTGAAACAGCGCGATCCGCCGCTCGATGCTCGCCACCGCGGCGAGGCTGGAGTCGCCGAGCACCTCCGCCCACGGTCGCCGCTGCACGACGTCGAAGCGATGCACCGCCACCCTGCGCACGAGCGCGGTCATCCACCCTTCTCCGAGCGGCCAGCGAGCGCCGCCGATCCGCCGCATCCAGGCCTCGTGCGTACCGAGCACCTCGCCGTCGAGCTCCCACCGCTCGGGCCCACGCCGCGTCACGCTGGGGTCGGCCGCCAGCAGATCCTCCTGCTCGTCCTCGAACCCGAGCATGCGGTGACGCTCGACCCGGCCATCGGGGTGCCGAAGGCACAGGTCGATCCAAGGATCGACCTCGAAGTCGAGCCACGGCATGTCCTGCTCGGTGCGCGTCACGTCGAGCGCGGTCCCGTCGCAAAAGCGCAGCACGAGTCGCTCGATCGGCAGCGATCGCAGCGGCCGAAGATCCAGCCGCAGCAGCCCCTCGATCCACGAGAGGATCGCGGTCTTGCCCACCCCGTTGGGCCCGCAGAGGATCGTGACGCGATCCTCGTACCGCAGCTCGATCTCGTGGTCGTGGCGATGGCCCACCCCGTCGACCGAGATCCGCTCGATCCGGAGCCGCGCGGGCTGGGGTGGGTCCACCATCGACGGGATCCTACTCGCCGACTCGTTCCTCGGCCGTTCGTTCGTCCCCCGGATCCTGGTCCCTCGGATCCTCGCCCGGATCCTCGCCCCCATCCTTCGCGCCCGGAACCCCGGCCGTCTCTGCGGTCGAAGCCTTGCGGCCCCTGGCTTCGGCCTTGGTGGTGTGGCCCTCGTCCCCGCGCCCCGGCTTGCCCCTGGGCACCCGCGCGCTCTCGGCCGTCGACGGCGCCCGATCCACGCCGTCCTCGCTGGGATGCCCCTCGAACCCGATCGGCGCCGGAGCCGTCACCGTGCCCTTTGTGTGCTTGGGATCCACGTACACGACCAGCAGGTCTCCCACGGTCGGGTCGCGCTCGCGCGGCACTTGGTTGATCCGCGACAGGTCGCCCACCGTGAGATCGAAGCGCGTACCGATCTTCGCCAGCGTGTCTCCGCTGCGCGCTCGATAGCCGCGCCTCACCTTGCCGCGCCGCCGCAGCTCCGCCTCGAGGTGCGCTCGCGATCCCCTCACCACGTGCTCGACCTGCGCGGGCTCCCAGATCTCCACGTTGCGCGCGCTGGCGTCGAAGCCCTCGGGCACCAGCACCTGCAGCCACAGCCCGCTCTGCAGCCGAGCGCGGGGATCGAGGTCGTTCCACCGCACGAGATCCGACCACCGTACGCCCAGCGCCCGCTCGAGATCCGGCGGCGTGCTGGCGCGGTTGGTCTCCAGGAACACCAGGCGCTGCCCTGGCCCCGGCACCAGCTCGGGCACGGCCGCCAGGGGCAGCGGCTCGGGGTCCCCGGCCGCCGCGTGGCCGCTGGTGGGGGGAGGATCGACGGGAACCACCAGCACCACGCCCCCCACGACCTCGGCCGCGTCGCGGATCCCGTTGAGCGTGCGCAACTGCTTCTCGGTGATCCCGTGGCGCTTGGCGATGGCCGCGAGCGCCTCGCCGTGCTTGACGGTGACGGTGCCCTCGCTGCGCCACAGCGCCTCGAGCTCGGGACGCACCGCGGCGAACGCCTGCGCCTTGTCGCGGGGGATCCGAACCGTGGTGGGGCGCTCGGGCGGCGTGCGCCCGCGAATGAACGCCGCGTTGATCTCCGCGAGCCGGCTGGCATCGGTGTCGAGCAGGCGTGCGAGCTCCGACAGTGATGTGGAGCGCGCGAGCTTGACCTCGACCCAGTCGAGCTCGGCATCGGGCGTCAGGTCCTTGGGCCCATAGCCCAGCGCCCCGCGGTTGCGTCCCACCAGCGCTGCCGCGACGATCTTGGGCACGTAGTTGACGGTCGCGTAGGGCAGGCCGCTCTCGATCTTGGCCAGCGCCCAGAAGCTGTTGGTGTTGTGCCGCTCGATGGCCTTCATCACCAGCCCATAGCCGGCGTTGTAGGCCGCCAGCGCCAGCTCCCACGAGCCGAAGCGCGCGTGCAGATCGGTGAGGTAGGCCGCGGCGGCGTAGCTCGACTTCTCCACGTCGAAGCGATCGTCGACCCAGAAGTCCTGGTGGAGCCCATAGACGTTGCCCGTGGCCTCCATGAACTGCCAAAGCCCCGCTGCGCCCACGCGCGAGCGCACCCGCGGGTCGAAGCCCGACTCGGCCAGCGCCACGAACACGAGATCCTCGGGTACCCCGACCTCGCGCAGGATGGCTCGCAGCCGACGCTCGTAGCGACCCGCTCGTCGCAGCCACCCGCGCATCAACGCGCGGCCGGGGTCGCGGTCGCGAAAGTAGCGGAGGTAGTCCACCAGCCGATCGTTCCAGCGCACCGGGAGGGCCGGGCGCTCGAGCTCGGCCATCCACGGCTCGGGCGGTGCCTCGATCAAGCTGGGGGCAGCTCCGCCCTCGGGAAAGCTCGCGCGTTCGAATGCGGCGAGCGCTTGGTGGAGCTCCCAGTCGGGGACGTGCGGCGGAGCCACCCACGCGACGTGCAGAGCGTTGCCGTCGGGACGGTCGCTGCGGACCTGGGCCCGCCCGGCCGAGGACGCCCACACGGGGCCCACGCGCTCTTGCGCCGCCGCTGAGGGGCCCTTGGCGAGGGCAGGGGGGACGAGCGCCGCGAGCCACGCGACCACCACCGCGGCCGTCCACATGGGCGTCGCCAGCCCCCTTGGCGAGCGCCCGGGCCCGCCCACGGCCCCGTTCTTCGTCCCACGGGCGTACCGGGGGCCCCCGCCCCCCACGCCCCGATTGCGCATGTCGCCATCCACCATCGGCGCCACACGCTAGCAAAGGCGAGGAAAGCGGACTACCTTCCACCCATGCTCGTCGGCATGCTCAGCGGCTTCGAGATCGCGATCATCATCGTGGTGCTCCTCCTCCTGTTCGGGCCGTCCAAGCTGCCGCAGCTCGGAGAAGGCGTCGGCAAGATGCTGCGGGGCTTCAAGAAGGAGATGAAGGCGATCGAGGATGACAAGGCGGCCGATGCCGCCGGAACGGCCGCCAAGGCCATCGATCACGATGGTGACGAGATCGACGTGACTCCGAAGAAGTCCGAGGGGTCGAGCAAGGCGAAGGCCTGAGCCAGGAACAGCCAGGCGAAGCCTGGCGGCAGGCCCCGCGGCGCCGGGAGGCGACGCTCTCCCCCGGGCCGCCAAGAACAGCCAGGCGAAGCCAGGCTGTTCCTCAGAGCACCGGTCGCAGCCGCCGCCGGATCGCCACCGCCAGTCGCGGTGGCAGGTGGGGATCTCGGTCGATCTCCTCGAGCTCCTGGCGATTGAGCAGCCCCACCAGGCGCAGCGCGGTTGCCAGCGGCAGCCTGGGATTGCGCACCAGAGCCCTGCGGATCCGCGGGGTGTGGCCGAAGCGACGCGAGCGGAGGACCATGCCGAGGACCGCGGCCGAGGCGTGGCGGGCGGTGGCGATCCGCAGGATGTCGTCCTCGGTCACGTGGGAGTTGCCCAGGAGCAGGCGCACCACGTCCACGTGGGGATCGACGAGCAGACGCTGCAGCACGTTGCGATCCCAGGAGCGGGCCAGGCTCTTGCGCTCCCCCAGCGTCAGGGGTCGGGTTCCAGGCACCAGCGGGCGGGGCTCGGCGGCTTGCTCGTCGGCGATCTCCTCGGGGGTCAGGAGCAGATCCATGCATGCGCGCAGGCCCAGGGTCTCTGCGGCCTCGAAGATTGCCCGCTGCGTCTCGTAGGGGAGGCGCTCCTCCCCGAAGAGATCCACGGCCGCAAGCAGGCTCACGTCGAACGGGGGTCCCCCCGCTCGACCGGCGGTCGCCAGGGCGTCGAGCAGCCAGGCGGCCTCGGCCGGGCTCCGTGCACTCAAGATCTCGGCGAGCTTGGCGACTCGCATGCCGCGCTCGGGCAGCGACGCCAGCCGGCTCGCGACCTGCCGCATGTCGACCTCGGTCGCGACGGCCACCAGAGCCTCGTCCGCCATGGCACCGCACAGTCTCGCACGAAACCCGTGCGGTGCATGACCGCCGCGACGGTTCATGCATCGTCGCGGACGCGGGCTACTGCTTGGCTGGCGGCGTCGCCTCGGCCGGCGGCGCCTGAGCCGGATCAGCCGCAGGCGCCGCCTCGCCCTTGATGTGCTGCCGGTAGAGCTTCTCGAGCAACGGGCGGGGATCGGCGGTGTTCTCGAGCGCGATGCTCGTGCCCACGAGCGCTCCGGCGAGCACCAGCAAGAGCACCACCATCACGACCCCGAAGGTCGACATCCGCTCCTGCTCGGCTTCGGACTCGAGATCGTCGAGCGCATCGAGCTTCGGCGGGCTCTTGGGCTCGGACTCGGGGGGCTTGGACTTGGACTCGGGGGGCTTGGACTCGGTGCGCGGCGGCTTGGCCGAGACCTCGGCCGCGGGGCGACGCGCGGGTTGCTTGTTGGTCGTCTCGTCGTCGCCCTGCGACGGCTTGGCTCGGGTCGGCGGGGTGTGAGGCGGGATGCGCTCGGACTCGGGCCGCTCGGCCCCGTGCTCGACGGGCCGCGCCAGGACGGCCGCGTCCGGCGTGACGATCATGGTCGGCGCGTCGTCGTCGTCCTCGCTGCCGATCTCGGGATGGTGGGTCGACTGGTCCTCGTCGAGATCCTCGTCGACGTCGATCGAGACCTCGTCGGCCGGTGGCCGGGGCTCGGGCCGACGCCGCTCGGAAGCCGGAGGCATGGCGGCGACCTCGACCTCGACCTCGTCCTCGTCGGTCGGTGGTGGACGACGCACGGGAGGAATGTCGACCGGGGTCCGCCGTGGGCCGGGCGGCACCATGTGGATCTCGGTCTTGGCCTCCTCGGAGGGGGTGGACTCGGCCGCGGGCCGAGCGGGCTCGGTCGACGGCGTGGGCCCCACCGATCGCGGACGTCGAGCCGCCGTGGCCGTGGGCTCGGGTCGCGGGCGCACGGGCGGCACCCCGGGGACGGGCGTGGGCGCGGGCTGTGCTGCCTCTGGCCTCGGCTCTGGCCTCGGCTCGGGCCGTGGTTCTGGTCGCGGCTCCGGCCTCGGTTCTGGCACCCGCTCGACGACGGGCTGGATCCGGGCGGCCACCGCCACCGCCGGCTCGGGCTCCGGCTCCGGCTCGGGAGCCGCGGCCAGGCCGGTCGCTTGCTGCACGCTGGCGTGATAGTCGGCGGCCGAGCGGAAGCCACTGGCCATCCGCATGCCCTCCTCCACGAGGCCCGGATCGTTGGCGGCCCCGAAGTCGAGGATCATGCGGAACGCACAGTGCGGGCACGCCACCTGCACGAGGACCGCGATTTGGTCGTCTCGGACCTCGAAGGGCCCGGCGCACTCGGGGCAGGAGATGATCATGGGGAGGTCGAGCTTTGGGAGAACGCTACGGGACTAGAAGTCCAGACCGACGGAGACCGTGTACTGCTGCTGGAGGCCGGAGCCGTCGACGACGGTCTCTCCGTCGACCGTGCCCTCGGACTTGCCTCCGGGCACGAACATCGCCTCGAGGCCGATGCGGATCACGCTGAAGATGATGCGCGCGCCGAAGTGCGGGCGATGGCGCACGATGGCACCACCATCGGCAAAGACGAACTCGCTGGGCGGCTTGTTGACGGTGCCACCCATGCCGTCGGGGAAGTCGCAGGCGTCGGGATCCTCGTTGTACGCGTCGGGGAACTCGTCGCACGACGGGTTGGCGTTCAGCACCTGCGAGCGCGAGAAGATGATGAGCGCCTCGTAGCCCACGTAGGGCGTCAGGCTGAACGTCTTGCCCAGCCCGAACAGGTGCGAGACGGTGACCGCCGGAGCGGCCGTCGTCATGTTGAAGTCCTTGGCGCCGAGCAGCCGCGAGAAGCTGCCACGGATCGCGATGGACGGGATCGGCAGGTGGTGGAAGCCCTCGTGGAACGCGATCTTGCCGTAGCCGCCCAGGGCCCACATGCGGCTGTCGAACAGGTGGGTCGCGCCGCCGCCGACCTCGACGCCCGGCCACAAGCCCTTGCGACCCATGATCTGCATGCTGGGGGCCGCCGTGTCGGCCCCGCTGGTGGCCTGCCAATAATTCTGGTTGCTCGACAGCGTGTTGATCGACACGTCGGCCGAGATCGCGAACCCGGACAGACCGAGCGAGTCGGCGGGATCGACGACCTTGGGCGCCATGATCGTGCCGAGCTCGGAGGACAAGCTGCGGAACGCCGCGTTGTCCTGCACGATCCTGGTGCCTCCACCCTGCGTCTCGAGCGATCCGAGCGGGGTGAGATCGAGGTCGTACTTGCCGGCATGCGCGTTCGCGGGCAACGCCATCGACGCAGCCATCGCGAGGACCAGGCAAGCAGCCCCGGCGACGCGGGGGCCGGCGACCGGCATCGCAGGGGCCTCGGCCTTGGGCGCCAGGGAGTTCAGGAGGTGCACAAACCGGCGATGCATGCGGGGCTCCGAGCTCGATCGGCCGGCGGAGCGTATCTTGCGCCGACGTCGCATGTCAAGGAATGCTCGGCCGTGACGGCCCTCGGCGGCGCCGGCGGCGACTTGGCGGCGAGGCCGGTGGAGGGTGGGAATCGGTGGGCCATGATGGGTGGCCGTTGCCGGCGGCGGAGCCCGGTTGCTACGGTGCCCGGGATCTCGAACGGCAGTGAAGCCCGCCCCTCCCAAGCGCCCCAAGACCGGTCCGACCCGCCGCTTCGAGCCCCGCGAACACGTGGTGCTGCTGGTGCTGGCGCTGCTGTCCCTGCGCGCGGTGAGCCTCTTGTGGGTCGATCCCATCACCTGGCCCAGCGCCGATGCCGACCTTGCGGAGCGCGCCAACTTCCGCGTGGCCCTTTGGGGATTGATCGGGGTGGCGAGCTTCGTGGCGCTCGTGGCCTGGTGGGTCATCACCGGGTTCTCGGGCTACGAGAAGACCGCCGGCCTGCGGATCCTCCGACGCCCCAGCGCGCCTCCCAAGACCCTGGGGATCGGCCTGCTCGCCCTCGTGGTGGCGGTGGCCGGGGTGATCGCGCTGTGGATGGGCGCACGCTCGGCCTCGCTGGCGGTGGTGGTCGCCCTGGCCACGGGCACCGTGATGGTGGTGGTGCTCGCCCGGTACTTCGCCGTGTTCGCCACCCTGAGCATGGTCGGGATCGCGATCGGCGTGGCCGCGCTCATCGTGGTGCAGTCGGTCGCGACCGGCTTCCAGCACGAGTTCGAGCGCCGCGTGCTCGGGGTCTACGCCCACATCAACGTGACGCGCTCGTTCGGCATCTCCGAGTACCGGCGCTTCGAGGGCTACCTGCGCACCGTGGCCGGCGTGACCGGGGCCAGCCCGTTCGTCTACTACGCGATGGCGCTCGCCCCCGTCGATCCCGAGGGCAAGCGCGAGGGCGACATCCGGCGCGCCAGCGTGCTGGTCAAGGGCATCGAGCCGCAGACGGCCGCCGAGGTCATCGATCTCGAGGCGCACCTGCGCGCGGGCAGCAACGAGCCCAGCGACCCCGTCGAGATCGCCGAGCTCGAGAGCGATCTGGTGCTCCAGCCGATCCAGGATCGCGAGGACGATCGGCTGCCGCCGGCCGTGGCCGAGGTCCCCGATCCTCGCGGTCCCGGCTGGTACGAGCAGGCGCTGCAGGCCTATCGCGCCCAGCCCGATCACAAGAAGTACGGGCGTCGCCGCGTGGTGGCGGTGGACCAGGACGAGTGGCCGCTCGATGACGGCGAGCCCACCGAGCCCATCGATCCGCAGGACCTGCCCACGATGTTCGTGGGCGTCACCCTCGCACGCGAGCTCGATCTCTCGCAGGGCGACGTGGTGATGCTCGTCGATCCGGGCGCCACCTTCGACACCTCGGAGGCCCCCGAATTCCGCCAGTATCGCATCGCAGGCGTGTTCCGGGCCGGCTTTCAGGAGTACGACAGCCGCCTGGTCTACGTGCACATCAAGGAGCTGCAGTACTTCAAGTACCGGGGCAAGGACACCGTGTCGGGCGTGGATCTACGCCTGGCCGATCCGTACGACGCCCCCGACGTCGAGCAGGTGCTGCGCCGCACGATCGGAGCCGAGGAGTACTCGATCCTCGAGTGGCAGAAGCTCAACGCCAACCTGTTCCAGTCGATCAGCACCCAGAAGTCGATCCTCACCGTGATCCTGAGCCTGGTGAGCACGGTGGCCGGCTTCAACGTGCTGGCGGCGCTGTGGACCATGGTGGTGCGGCGCACCCCCGAGATCGCGATCATGTCGTCGATGGGGGCCACCGAGTCGGGCGTGGCGCGGATCTTCCAGCTCGCCGGCATGACCATCGGTGCGGTGGGGAGCGTGGCCGGCGTGGCGTTCGGTCTGGTGCTGTGCTGGCTGGTGGAGCTCTACGGCTACACGCTCGACCCCGAGGTCTACTTCATCGAGCAGCTCCCGGTGGAGCGCTCCGGGGTGCAGGTGGCCGCCGTGCTGGCCCTGACCATGCTGATCTCCTTCGTGGCCACGATCCCCCCTTCGCTGCGCGCAGCCAAGCTGCGGCCGGTCGAGGGTCTACGCTACGAGTGAGGGGCATGACCACGCTGGCCCTGACCAACCTGGCGGTCGTGCGGATGATGGCCGCCCGCCTCATGCTGCGCGACGACGTCCCGGGCCCGGGCGTGCGCAAGCTCGGGATCGTCTCGGCCGTGGTGTCGGTGGGCTGTGCGCTGCCGCTGGTGCTGGGGATCCACCACCTCGCGCTCGTGGCGGGCCTGGGGCTCGCGAGCATGGGCCTGCTGGTGTGGATCTGCCTGCGCCTGCTGAGCCCGGCCATGGCCGTCTCGGTGGTCGGCGTGGCGCTGGCGTGCTCGAGCCTGATGACCGCGCTCTCGGTCACGGCGGGCTTCCAGCTCGAGATCACCCGGGCGCTCGCCCGGCTCAACGGCCACGTGCTGCTCACCAAGTACGGGCTGGACTTCTTCGAGTACGAGGCGGTGGCCGACGCCTGGCGTGCTCGCGAGCCGGTGATCGCAGCGTCGCCGTTCGCCTACTCGATGGTGGCGGTGGTCCACGAGCCCGGCGCGTCCGACGACGAGGACGGCGACGACGGCGAGCCGAGCGCGGCCGACGAGGACGACGCCCCGCCCGCGGGCCCCTCCATCGTGATCGGCAAGGGTCTGGACCCGGTCCGTGCGGCCGAGCTCGATGGCTTTCGCGAGGTCCTCGGCACGGGCGATCCCGTGGCGGTCCTCCGCCCGGGCGACACCCGCCACGTGCCCGGCATCGTGCTCGGCAAGGGGCTGGCGGCGCGCCTTCGGGCCGAGGTCGGATCGCGGGTGCGGGTGGTGGTGCCGGCCGAGGTCACCGGGCGCGACGAGCCCCCCGGCCCGGCCCGTCACGCGCCGTTCGAGGTGCTCGACATCCTCTCCACCGGCACCAGCGAGCTCGATCGCAACCTGGCGCTCATGCACATCAGCGCCGCCCAGGCGCTGTTCTTTCGCGAGGGGCGGGTCACCGGCATCGAATTCGAACTCACCGATCCCGAGCTCGCCGAGGAGGTCGCGGCCACCATGACGGCCGAGCTTCCCCCCCTCTACCGCATCAGCACCTGGAAGGAGACCAACTCCCCCATGCTGATCGGGCTGGCCCAGATCCGCGCCACGCTCGCGCTGGTGCTGGGCTTGATGGTGGTGGTCTCGGCCTCCTCGCTCATCGCCAGCCTGCTGCTGCTGGTCCGTCGCAAGCGCCACGACATCGCGGTGACGATGGCGGTGGGAGGGTCGCGCTCGCTGATCTTCTGGGTGTTCGAGGCCGTGGGCTTGCTCGCGGGCCTGATGGGCGCGGTACTCGGGCTCGGGCTCGGGGGCCTCTACTGCCTGGTCATCGACGCCTTCCGCTACCCGCTGGGCGGCGACGTGTATCCGGTGGATCACCTTCCGGTGGTCGTCCAGCCCATCGATGCGCTGGGGCCGGCGGGGGCCGCCGTGTTGCTGTGCGCGCTCGCCAGCGGCCCGGTGGCCATGCTCGCGGCACGCGTGCACATGCTCGCGTCCCTCCAGCGCTGAGCGGCTCGGCAACGACCCGCGCCAAGCGGCCTGCGCGTCACCCTCGATGCTCGGACGCGCTGCCGCCGTCGTGGCGTCTCAGCCGTCGTCGATCACCACGTCGCCGTCTCCGCCACCTTGGCCGTCGTCGACCTTGAGGGTCTCGATCTTCTTCTGCGCCACGTCCTTGGAGTAGCTCGAGCAGCAATCCATGCGGATGTACGAGGACCACTGGTCGAGCGCACGGGCGTTGTCACCCTTGGCCTCGTAGGCCAGCGCGGCGCCAGCGAACGCCTCCTTGTTGGAGGGGTAGGTCGTCTGCGCCTTCATGTACGTCTTGAGCGCGTCGTCGGGCTTGTTCATCTCGAGCAGCACGTCGCCGATCTCGGTGAAGACGAACTGCGCCTTGGGGTCGATCTCCGCCACCTGGCGCAGCACCTCCTCGGCCTTCTCGAGCTGGCCGATCTTCTTGAGCTCGCGGCCATAGTAGAGCCCGTAGTCGCTGTTCTCGCCGTTCATCTCGAACGCCCGGCCGAACGCCTCGGCGGCCTCATTGGCCTTGCCGGCCAGCTGACGCGTGTGGCCGAGCATGAAGTGCATGTCGGGGTCGTCGCCCTTCTTGGCGATCGCGGCCGCGTAGAGCGTCTCGGCCTCGTCGTAGTTCTTCTGCTCGAACCGCACCTTGGCCATGCCGGCCTGTGCGTCGGCATTGTCGGGCTGCTGCTCCAGGATGCGGGTGTAGATCTTCTCGGCGTCCTCGAGCTTGTTGTTGCGGACCCGAGCGGCCGCCTCCTCGAGATCGGAGGCCAGCTTGGCGGCCGCCTCCTCGGGGGTGAGCTCCTTTTCGCCGCGATCGCACGCTGGAACGAGCAGGAGGGCCGCGAGGAGGACGGGGACGAGGCGCACGGAGGTCATCGCAGCCGGTGGTTAGCATGGGGTACGAAAGCCTGTCCACGGCCGCAGCCGCGTAGGGGCCGGGCGTCTGGTGAGGGCTGATGGTGAGGGCTGATGGGGGCTGGGCGATGGCAGGCGTGGCGGGGCTGTGAAGGACGCCGCTCGTGGGCGTAGCATCGCAGGGGGACCCGCGATGAGCGTCGCTGGCGATGGGCCCGGCGACGACGGTCGTGCGGGAGACGAGGGCCGTAGTCCACCGAACTCGGTCGGGGACGCGGGGGCACAGTCGCGTGGGGGTGCCCCGGCCAGCACGGAGCTGGGGCAGGAGCTGGGGCAGGAGCTGGGGCAGGTGCTGCGCCAGGGCGTGAAGTCGGCGCTGGCGCGCTGGGTGCTCACCAAGCGACGCGAGCGCATGCGAGCGGCCGAAGGGAGGGCCGAGGGGAGCGAGCGCGGGCGGTCTTCGTCGCGCTCGCCGATCACGCCGCAGGACGAAGCGACGCACATCGACGGCGGACCCCTGGCGACGCAGCGATACTTCGCCGAGGACTACACGTTCGTGGCCGCGCAGCCCGAGCTGGGGTTGGTGTTGCGTCTCGAGCACCTGCCGGGGCGCGACTCCCAGCGCGTGTGGGTCGTGATCCTGCGGCCCGATGGCGCATGGGCGCTGCGGGGGGGCCAGCTGGTGCTGCGCGCGGCCGACGACGACCGCTGGCGTGCGGGAGGCCTGCAGCTCGATTGCGAGACGCCGCTCCAGCGCTGGACCCTTCGCTTCGTGGGCCAGCTCGAGCGCGTCAACGAAGGGGCGCGGCGACCTCCGCTGCGCGTGGTGGGAGCCGAAGGCTCCTGCTCACGTCGCGCCAGCATCGACTTGACCTTCGTCGCCACCTCCACCCCGCACGTTCCGGGCACGGACGACGATCCCGAGCTGCTCGCGCGACGGCTGGGAGAGGCGACGTGGGATGCTCGCCTGCTGCGGGCGGCACGACGCGATCGCCCGCGCGGCTACGTCCAGCTCGGCGAGCTCCATGGCACGGTGGCGCTGGGCGATCGGCTGCTGCCCGTGCGCGCGGCCTCGCTACGGCAGCACGGCTGGGGGGTGCGCGACTGGGGAGCGTGTGATGAAGCCCATCAGTGCTTCTACGCGACCGAGGATGAGCGGTGCGGTTGGGTTCACCACGCACGCTTTCCCTTCGTGACCCTCGAGGGTGGCTTCGCCGCTCACCGGGGACGTCGCGAGGCGGTGCGCAGCCTCGGGTCGACGTTCCAGGCGCGGCCGCGGGGGGCCCCGGCGCATGTGAGCCTGTCGGTGGGCGAGGCCGATGGGACGCGGCAGCTCCAGCTCGAGCTCGTCTCCGAGCTGTCGTTCGTGGTCGATGGCCGCGGCCGCGTGGATCTGGCGCTCATGCGGGTCGGAGGGCCCGCGCCTGGTTGGAGCATTTGGGCCGGATTGCATCGCACGCTGCCCCGGCGAGGCTGAAAACGTCAGTGCCTTGGGCGTGGGCGCGAGCGCACGCGCTACGGCGCGGCGGCCGACGCGGACGACGACGAGTGATGGGTTCGCGCCATGACCACGCCCGGACCGAGCAGCCACTGGGCGGCCGAGGGCTCGTGATCGAAGGTGCGTAGCTCGACCAAGACGCCCTGCGAGGCCACGCGTGACGCGGTTCGAAGCACCGAGGAGGACGCCACCAGGGCGATCCTCCGCAGTCCCAATCCCGCGGCCTCCCGCAAGAACTGCAGGGCCGGGGCCAGGCACGAGGTCTCGTAGCCCGCCACTTCGCGAAGATCGACGAGCAACCCGGAGGAGGGGGAGGCGCGGAGCTCTCGGCGTAGATCGTCGGCGGTTTGCTCGAGCATCTCTCGGGTCACGAAGCCGCCACCATGCACGCGAATGCAGGCGGTGCCCAAACTGGCCGCGAGCTTCGATGGCTGCTGCGTGTAGTGGATGGGGGGTGCCAAGGCGAGGGAGATGGGAGGTACGAGATCCCGCGCTCGCGCCGTGGGGACGGGCGCGAGAGCACGTGGGGCGAATCAGCGCGGCGTTGTTCACGAGCCTCGAAGCGCCTGCGATGGCCACTCGAAGCCAGCGTCCAGCATAGAGAAACGCCGCCGCGGAAGCAACGGCTACCGACATGCGAGACCCCCGATCGCCAGCTTGCGTGGTGGCCGACTCGGGGGCTCGTATCGGGCCCAAAGGGCGAGGTCGCGGTGGCCCAAACTGGACCATCTGCGACCTCCGATTGGGTCAAGACTTCATTGGCCAGGGTTGGCGCGTTGGCCAGGGTTGGCGTTCTTGGCCAGGGTTGGCGTTCTTGGCCAGGTATTGGTACGGGGCGTCGAGAAGACGCTCAACCGCCCGTGGTGTCACCACCGGCGGTGGTGTCTCCGCCCGCCGTTGCGTCGCCGCCGCCCGAGGTCTCACCGCCAGTGAGATCGCCGGTTGGGTCGTCGGTGGTGGTGGTGGTCCCGCTGCCACCACCCAGCACCTGCGCTTCGCAATCCTGGGACACATCGTCGCAGCTCACGTCGAGCTGGAGCTGCTTGCCCGCGCCCACCGAGGCTCCCAGCTCGATCTCCACGAGGCCGCCCACCGGGTTGTTGGACGCATCGAGGGCCTGCAGCCGGACCGTGTCGAACTGCCGGCCGTTGATCTGGCGCATCGGGTCGGGCACGGGGATGTAGCCGGCGAAGTCGCACAGGTCGAAGTCGTGGGAGATGAGCATGGTGGCGCTGGAGATCGACCAGGCCTGCACCCGCAAGCCCTTGATGGTCACGTTGTCCGCGGTGCACTGCACCCCGAAGTCGTCGATCTCGACCTGGAACCGAACCTCGAGTCGGGCCGGCGCCAACCCCAGCTCCACGCTCACGGTCTTGGCATTGCCACCGATGATCTCCACGCGATCGTCGGCGGTGAGGCCACCGAGGTTGTCCAGCACCGCATCGCCCTGGTCGTCGATGCCCAGCACGAACATGTCGTGGGTGCCGGCGGGAACCCCGGCGAGGACGAGCTCCCCGCCCGCGTTGTCGCAGGTCTCGGTCTCGGCGGCGACCGAGCCCTCCTCGCCGAGCTCGACCCGAACGTCGACCACGTTCTCCTGGTCCTCGTTGCAGCTCACCCCCGGCGCGAAGGTGTAATTGATGGTCAAGCCACCGCTTTGGGGGTCGTCACCACAGGCGGCGAGGGCCAAGGGGGCAAGGAGGCCCAAAGCGGCGATGCCGCGGGCAAAGGGAAGACGCAAGTCCATGATCATGCCGTTGCTGCTCCTGAAGGGCGTTCCGCATCGTCGGGCGCAATGCAGGGGGATGCAAGCATGGTCGGGCCAAACGCGCGGCCGGCATGGGACGGCAGGGTCCGGGGGCTTGTTCATGGGCGATCTCGTGGAGTTTGGTGGCCAAGGAGGGCTGGAAGCGCGCTGGTCTTGGTGGGGAGTTGGTGGCCAGGGAGGGCTGGAGCGCGGTGGTCTTGGTGGGAGTTGGTGGCGAGTGAGGGCTGGAGCGGGCTGTTCTTGGCGGCCCCTCCGGGAGCGTCGCCTGTCGGCGCCGCAGGGCCTTGGCGGCAGGCTGCGCCTGCCTCTTTCTTGGAGAGGCGGTCAGGATCTGCATACAAGGTAGGACATGTGCGACACGAGCCTGGGCGGACCCCGAATTCGTGGTCGAAGTGCCTCCTCTGGCCCCTTCGCATGGGTGACCGGTGCGAGGGGATCCAAGGGGTGGTTGGCTTGCCTGCTGGGCGGCGTGCTGGGATGGGGCTCGATGGCCTCGCCAGCGATGGCCGCAGCGGTGAGCCCGCGCCGACCGCCAGTGACGACCGCGCGGGATGCCGACGCCGATGAAGAGGACGAGGTCGATGGCGGAACCGACCCGAGCGCGCTGCCCGTGACCGCGGGGGATCGTCCCACACGCGCTCCAACCCACGCGGACTGCGGGCATCGGATGCCGCTCTACGAGCACACGGTGGAGAGCGGGGAGCACCTGGGGATCATCGCTGGGCGCTACGGGGTACGAACGGTCGAGCTGGTCGCGCTCAATGCCCAGCTCTCCGACCCCAACCTCATTCGCCCCGGCGACAAGATCCGCGTGTGTCCCGAGATCTTTCCCCGCCTGGTCCAGCGCATCGAGCACGAGGTGAAGCCAGGCGAGACGCTGGGGGCCATCGCGCAGACGTATGGCCTGACGCTGGAGGCGCTCCTCGAGGGGCAGGACGGGGCGATCTCCAATCCCAACCATGTGCGTGCGGGCCAGCGCCTGGTGGTGTGGGTCGACGGCGGCCTGGTTCCGGACTTCCTACCCCCCGAGCCTTCGGCCAAGTCGGCGAGCTCGAAGAAGAAGGCAGGGGGAGCCTCGCGCCCACGGGTCTCGGTGGCCCTGTCGTCCAGCGAGCACCTCCACGTGAAGCGGCCGAGCGCGGCCTATGGCACGTCGAAGACCATCGGTCTGCTCGAGGGCGCGGTGGCCAAGTATCAGCGCTCGCATCCGGGGGCGCCCAAGGTGGTGGTGGGCGACATCAGCCGCAAGGGCGGCGGCCACTTCCGTCCGCACCTGTCGCATCAGACCGGTCGCGACATCGATCTCGGCTATGTGCTGCGCGGGGCCCAGGCCGGCGGCACGCGCTTTCGTGGGGTGACCGAGGACAACCTCGACGTGGCGCGCACGTGGGCGCTGCTCGAGGCGCTCCTCGACACCCGGCAGGTGGTCTACGTGTTCGTGGACTACCGGATCCAGCAGCGGCTCTACGAGCACGCCAAGGCCCAGGGCGTGTCCCAGCGCGAGCTCGACCGGCTGTTCCAGTATCCGCACGGGCGCGGGCGCGCGCATGGGATCATCCGGCACTGGCCGAGCCACCGGCACCACTTCCACGTGCGCTTTCGAAACTAGCCCTGGTGCGGACTAGCGGCGGCGCAGCACCAGCCGGCGACGACCGTTGGCGACGGTGGTGTGCTCGATCGCGAGGCCGGCCTCGGATGCCGCGTCTCGTACGCGCGCCTCGGTGACGGCGGCGCGGAGCGGAGGCAGGAAGCGCTCGGCCAGGAGGCGCTGGTCGAGCTCGCCGCACACCAGGCGCAGGCCGTCGGGCGTCCGCACGAAGCCGAAGTCCTCGACCGTGTCCAGCGTGCCGGCGGGCAATCGCAGGTCCACGGGCTCCCCCGGGCACTCGAGGCTGCCCTCCAGCATCACTTGCCCGTGTCGGCGCTCGAAGGGCAGGCCCAGGCCCTCGAGCGCCGACGCGATCTCCTCGAGATCGGCGAGGGCCGTGGCGGTGACGTGGACGTAGCGGCTCACCCCGCCTCCCGGCGCGAGTCCGAGCTGGTGGGTCGGTTGGCTTCCCGGCCGGGCGCCCCGCACAGGGGACAGGGGCCACGCACGGGAAGGGCCCGGTACCAGCCGCAGCCGTCGCAGGCGGCCGCGGAGACCACGGGAGCCATGGCTCCCGGCTCCGGGGCAGGCTCCACCGTGGCGGGAACGCCGAAGTGCTCGAACAGATCACCGGTCCGGGGGGTGCGCAAACGCCGGAATCGTTCGCCGCGGTCGGGCATGGGGCGCACTCTAGCAGGCCCGGACGGCCGCCAAGCCCGCGCACGCCCGGCCCCCTCGGCAGCGGCCGGGTTTTGCATGTATCTTGGGGGCGTACATTTCGTGACGACCTCAGGGAAATCCTCCGATCGCCGTAGGGGCAGGCGCGTGCCCATGAGTGCTGCCGTAAGCGGGCTCGATCCTCGCGCGACGACCCCGATCAGCGACCTGTCCGAGACCGGGTGCTTCGTGCACACCGACGAGCCGCTCGACGTGGGCTCGGCCATCGAGCTGTGCTTCACGGCCTTTCCCGAGCCGGACCATCCGGTGCTGTTCCAGGGCCAGGGCCGCGTGGTGCGACACGCGGTCGATGGCGAGCCCTCGGGCATGGGGGTCGAGTTCGTCGAGCTCAGCGAGGCCTCGCGCGACGTGGTGCGCAAGATCCTGCTGCGCGACGAGGCGTATCGGCAGGCTCGGCGTACGGCGCACACCGACGAGACCCTGCGTACGCACGGGTTGGTGGCGCGCCTGCTCGAGAGCAAGAGCTGAGCGCGGTCTTGGCCGCGCGGTCTTGGCCGGTCATAGCGAGCGCACGAGCTGGGCAATGAGGGCCACCCCGAAGCCCGTGCCGCGGTCCTTGGGGAACGCGGGCCCGGCGAGATCGATGTGGCACCAGCGACGCGAGCGCGCCTTGGGGGCGTCGGCGAGGTGCTCGTAGACGAACTGCGCGGCGCAGCTGCACTGGGCGTTGTTGCGGTTGGCCACCGAGTTGCGCATGTCGGCGACCGGGCTCGAGAACTCGTGGCGGTAGAGCTCGGGCGCAAAGGGCAGGGGATGGCACAGATCGCCGCTGTGGCGGCCGGCCTCGACGGCGGCGCGCTCGAGCGCCTCGTCGTTGCTGACGACCGCCGCATGCACGAGCCCGGTGGAGACGAGCTGGGCTCCGGTGAGGGTGGCCGCATCGATCACGACCGTCGCCTCGAGTTCGCGGGCGGCCCAGCTGACCCCGTCGGCGAGCAGTAGCCGGCCCTCGGCGTCGGTGTTGTTGATCTCGACCGTCTTGCCCGAGTGCATGTGCAGGATGTCGTCGGGCTTGTAGGAGGCCGCGTCGATCGCATTCTCGGCCAGGCACAGCAGCAGGCTCAGGCGGTGGTGGCAGCCGCCGCGAACCAACGACGTGAACGCGCCGAGCACCGCGGCCGCGCCTCCCATGTCGGCCTTCATGCCCTCCATGGAGCCCCGCGCCTTGACGTGGAGTCCGCCGGTGTCGAACGTGACGCCCTTGCCCACCAGCGCCACGTGCTCGGTGGCGGCGTCCTTGCCGTGACCCATCCCTTCGTAGGTGGCGACGAGCATGCGCGGTGCCGAGCTCGCTGCCTTGCCCACGTTGAAGATCCCGTTCAGGCCATGGGTGACCAGGTCTTGGCCCGCGAGCTCCTCGAGGCTCACCCCGGGCAGCGCTTCGAGCAAGGCGCGGGCCCGCGCGGCGAAGGCCGCCGGGTGCAGCTCGGACGGCGGCGTGTCGACGATCTCGGCCGCCTCGCGGGCGAGCTGCACCGTGTGCTGGGTGGCCTTGTCGATGGGGATCACCGCACCGCTGCCGTCGACGGCGAGCACCTGCACGCGCTGGCGCGAGGCGTTGCTCTTGGCGGTATAGGCGGGGAGGGCTCGGCTGACCGCGTTGGCGGCGGCGAGCGCATGCGCGGGGTCGTCGAGCACCAGCACGATCGCGAGCTTGCCCTTGTGCCCCAGGCCGGCCTGGGCGACCACGTTGCGGATCGAGTCGGCCCGGGCGGGGCAGTTGTAGCGCGAGAGTCGGTCCGGAAGGGCGCCCACGTGGACCCAGCGCAGGCCCTCGGCGCCGAGCGAGGTCGACACCGCGCCGCGATCACCGGGATCGAGATCGGACGCGAGGTCGCGGCACAGCGCATCGACGCGGCGACCGAACAGGCGCGGCGTCTTCTTGGACGACAGCGAGGCGACGGGGGCGATGAGCAGGAGCTCGTGGGCGCCCTTGAGCAGGGCCTTGATGGAGCTTGCGAAGCTGAGGGTCGTCACGATGCCCTGGAGTATGCAATCGCGCGCGAGGGCTTTACACCCCAATTCGTGGCTCCTACGGCATTTGATCAGCGAACGACACGATCATGTCTGGCGCGGCCGGAGCGATCCATCGCAGAGAAGATGAGCCCGGCGACGATCAGGTTGGCGATCACGAACACGATCTGCGTCGGGCCAAGCTCGACCCGGGCCAGAGTCCACACGAAGCTGAAGGCACACAGGAAGGCGACGAACCACATCGTTCGCGCTCGCGAGATGAGCGTGACCAGGTAGGCGCCCAAAGGAGCGCCCAGGATCACCACCGGCGACGCGGCGAGCCAATTGGCGAAGACCTCGGGTTGGATGTCGCCGAGTGAGAGGTGGAGCCCGACGCCCATCAACGAGGTCGATGCCATCAGGACCACCGAGCTCGCAATGGCGGTGACGAGCTCGCAGCGGAACGAGAGCACGAGCACCGAGTAGAGAATCATGTCGATGCCGACTCCCGTGAGGGCCGTGGTGATGCCACCGCTCAGACCCACCAGCAGACCCACCTTTCGGGCCGTTGCACCCCGGAGCTCCGGTCGGCCACGTAGCGCGCACAACTCGCGGTTGCGCAACCAAGTGAGCACGGCAAAGCTCATCCACAGGCAGGCAAAGATCAATTTGACGATGGTGTCGTCGAGCATGGGGACGAGGATGGACGTGCCGACGAGCAGGCCCATCGCGGCGGGAGGGAGGCTCCAGAGGATCACGCGACCCTCGATGGGGATCCGCAAGCAGAGGATGAAGATCGTGGCCGACGTCATGCCGATCGATTGGATCGCGAGCGCGAAGTTTCGACCCAGGCCTGGTGGGAGCTCGAACAGGAGCACGAGCATCGGGAAGCCGATCGTGCCTCCGCCCATTGGTGTGGAGCCGGCGACGTAGGAACCCAAGGCCATCGCGACCGCAATCGGCCAGTGGGCCTTGGTCTGTTCCCACGTGCCGAGCGAGAGCTGCAGGCCGAGCCAAACGGCATAGAACGCGGCCAGCCATGCGAACCAGGGCCACCACACGGCGCGGCGCGGAGGGGTCGCGTGGTCCGTGGAACGAACACTAACGGCATCGGGCGCGCCTGCCAAGCGCCGATTCATGCCGGGCGCGCGCGCTCGCTGGCCCAGGCTCGAAGCGCGCCGATGCTCTCGGCGCGGGTTCGTGAGAGCGGAACGGTGGCTTCCACCGCACGGCGCAGATCCGCGGCCGCCAGCGGGCGTCCCTCGGCGAACGCATCGAGTCGGGCCTCGACCAGCGCGGCCTCGATCTCGGCGCCGCTCCAGCCGTCGGCGTCGGCGATCGCAGACGCGAAGGCGGGCCAAGGATCGGCACAGGGCGGTGCACCTCCGAGGATGCGGCGTGGCTCGTGCTCGAGGTGCACGCGCAGGATCTCCTGGCGCTGCTCGGCGTTGGGGAGATCGACGAAGAAGATCTCGTCGAGCCTCCCGCGGCGCAGCAGCTCGGGCGGCAGCGCATCCACGCGATTGGCGGTGGCGGCCACGAACACGGGCTGCTGCCGCTCCTGCAGCCAGGTCAGCAGGCCCCCCACCACGCGCGCGGCGGTTCCCGCGTCGCTGGCGGCGCCCTCGGTGCCGGCCAGGCCCTTGTCGATCTCGTCGAGCCACAGGACCGCGGGGGCCAGGCGCTCCACGAGCGCGAGGGTGCGGCGCAGGTTGGCCTCGCTCTCGCCCACCGTACCGCCGAACAGGCGGCCGGGCTCGAGGCGGAGCAGGGGCAGGCCCAGGATGTGGGCGCTGACGCGGGCGGCGAGGGACTTGCCGCAGCCCTGCACGCCCAGCAGCAGCACCCCGCGAGGGGCAGGGATGGCGGCTTGGCGCGCGGCGGGGTCGAGGGCGAGGGCGCGGCGGTGGAGCCACGCCTTGAGCCGGGGCAGGCCGCCCAGGGCCTGCGGCGGCACCGGCTCGCAGACCTCGAGCATGCCGCTGCGATCGAGGGTGGACGGCTTGCGGGCGGCGATGGTGCGGCGCAGGGCGTCGGGATCGGGGCCGTGCTCGAGCACGGTCTCGGCCAGCAGACGGTCGACCGCCTGTCGCGGCAGGCCCAGGGCCGCCCGGGCGAGCGCGGACGCGTGGGGATGCAGTCGCTCGCGCGCGTCGGGGTGATCGTGCTCGGCGAGGAGGTCGGCGACCCAGGCGATGTGCTGGGCGAGCTCCTCGAGATCGGGAGGGGGCAGCGCCTCCACCACCAGCTCGGGGATCGACGACAGCGTGGAGATGGAGGGCCCGGGGGGCTCCACCATCACCACCGCGGGACCACGCTCGCGCTGGGTCAGCTCGCGCACGGCTCGTCGCAAGGGCGGGGACTCGAGGCCGGCTCCGGCGTCGAGCAGCACCCACAGCGCGTCGTCGGTGTGGCCTTGCAGCTCGTGCAGCAGATCGGCGAGCGCACGCGGCTTGCCGTGGTCGATGCCGGAGGCGGCGCTCCACGTGTGGAGGCGCCAGTGCAGCCGCTCGGCCACGTGCTCGAGCACCTCGAGCGCGCGATCCTCCTCCGGGGTCTGCAGCAGCACGCCGCGGACTCCGGCCCGGAGCGCACGCTCGATGCGGGTGCGAAGATCGTCCATTCGGCTCCTGCGAGTGCCTGCGCTAGTGTTGGGTCTGGGTCTGACTCGCCGCCCACGACAGCCAGGCGCGGACCAGGTGCACCTGGATGGGGGCGCGCCAGGCTCCGTCGACGGGGAAGCACCAGCCGTTGAGCCACAGCCGGGTGCCGCGCAGGCGACCGAGGCGGAGGTGCAGCCACTGGACGTCCTGCGAGCGAGCGGCGACGCGGCCGGCGAAGGTCCCCGGGCCCTCGCGCAGGCTCACGCGAAAGCAGGGCTCGCCGCCCACGTCGAGGCGCTCGAAGTCGAGGCCGAACACCGCATGCGCGCGCTCGAGGAGCGCGGGGAAGGTCTTGGCCCGGGAGCGCCGAAAGTCGATGGCCAGGAGGTGTGGGCAGGGCTCGCCGTCTCGGCGGGTGCGGGCGACTCCGACCAGCAGCGCACCATGGGTCCCCTCGACCACGCCGGGCACGTGCGGAGGCAGCTGCAGCAGCGCGGCGGTGGAGGCCGAGTCGCGCTGGGCCGAGAGCGTGTGCGCCACCTGGCGCAGCCGGCCGGGCACCAGGCCCACGTGCTCGAGCATGCGCTGGCAGTCGGCGGCCGACAGCGCGGTTCGCCGCGCGCGAAGGAGCAGCTGCTCGAGGGCCTGGGCGGCCTCGGTCCGCGGATCGTTCAACGGTGCTCCCGCAGCGCTCGCCGGACCTCTCGCTGCTGCTCGCGGTCCTTGATGGAGGCGCGCTTGTCATGGACCTTCTTGCCGCGGCCGAGCCCGAGCTCGACCTTGATCCGCCCGTCCTTGAGGTAGACCTGCAGGACCACGAGGGTCATGCCGGCCTGCTTCACCTCCTCGTGCAGGCGGTCGAGCTGGCGGCGGTGCATGAGCAGCTTGCGGGCGCGCACCGGCGGATGGTTGCGCTGGTGCGCCTGGGGGAACTCGGCCACGTGGGCCCCGAGCAGGAACAGCTCGTCGCCCTGGAACTGGGCGTAGGACTCGGCCAGGCTCATCTTGCCGTCGCGGATCGACTTGACCTCGCTGCCGTGCAGGACGATGCCGGCCTCGAAGCGCTCGAGGATCTCGTAGTCGAACGCGGCGCGCTTGTTCTGCGCCAGCGACGAGCCGGGGGGCGCCGTGGTCTTGGGCTTGCCCGATTTCTTCGACGCGGCGGCCAAGGTGGCGGGGACGTTATGCGAGGGTCCGAAGCAGGGCAAGCGCGCCGACCTCGGCGGCTCCGGCGGCAAGGAGGGCACGGCGGGCGGCGTGGAGGGTGGCTCCGGTGGTGGTGACGTCGTCGACCAGCAGGATCCGACGGTCGGCCACGCGCTCGGGGTGCGGGGCACGAAACGCCTCGTGGACGTTGCCTGGGCGCTGGTCGGCGGGCAGGCGGTGCTGCGGGGCGGTGTCTCGGGCGCGCTGCAGCCAGTGTGGGCGAAGCGGAGGGCGAGGGCACGGACGCTGGGCCCGTCCAAATCGAGCCAGCAGGGCGGACTGGTTGTAGCCCCGCTGGCGCAGACGCGCGGGATGCAGGGGCACGGGGACCAGCGCGTCCCAGCCGAGGTCGAAGGCGGGGCTGCTGGCGAGCACGGAGCCGAGCGGTCCGGCCCATGCGGGCTGGTGGTGGAACTTGAGGCGCTGGAGCGCTCGCAGCAGGGGCCCGGCGTAGGCGTGCACGGCCGAGATCCCGGCGATGGCACGAGCGGCCGAGGGCAGGCCGACGTGCTCGAGGGCGCAGCGCTGGCACAGCGGCAGGTGAGGGTCGGCGCCGCGGCGCAGCAGCACGCCGCAGCCGAGGCACACGGGAGGGAACAGCAGGGAGAGCAGCACGTGCTCTACATCGGCCACGAGACCCGGGTGTTGCAGGAAAAATGGCGGTCAGGCGTGGTGATACGGATGCCCCGCCAGCACCGTGCCCACCCGGTAGAGCTGCTCGCACAGCAGGAGCTGGGCGAGCCGGTGGGGCAGGGTGAGGCGCGACAGCGCCAGCACCCGATCGGCGCGGGCGCGGGCGGCATCGTCGTAGCCATGCGCGTCGCCGATGAGGAAGTCGACCCGGCGGCGCCCCGCGCTGCGCATGCTGCCGAGCAGGGCGGCCAGCGCCGCGGTGTCGAGCTGCTCGCCGCGCTCGTCGAGCACGATCACGGGCGCGCCGTCCTGCCCGGCCAGCCGCTCCTGATCCGCCGCGCTGCGACAGGCCACGCGCTCGATCGGCAGCAGCGAGCGCGATCGCTTGACGTACTCGTCACAAACACCCTCGAGGCGAGAGTCCCGAAGCTTGCCGATCGCGAGCACCCGCAGCTGCACGAGCTGGCCTCAGGCGGGCGTGACGTCCTCGGCCTCGTCGGCCGGCAGCTCGTCGGCCCACTCGTCGTCCGCGTCGTCGCCGGGCTCGTCGGAACCGTCGTCGTCGAGCGCGTCGTCGTACTCGTCCTCGTCGCCCTCGAGCGCCTCGCCGTCGCCGTCGCCGTCGCCGTCGTCGTCGTCGAACTCGTCGCCGTCGTCGTCGAACTCGTCGTCGAAGCCGCCGAAGCGGACGTCACCGTGGTACTCGGGCCGCGCGCTCGGGGTGGGGGCGAACACGTCCTGGAGGCTCGAGGTGTCCATGACCTCGGGCGGCAGCCCCAGCTCGACCCGTGGCGCATCGCTCCACATGCTCTCGAGGTCGAAGTGGGTTCGCACCGGGTGATGGAACACGTGGACGATGAAGTCGTCGTAGTCGAGCAGGTCCCACTGGTGCCCCTCGAAGCCATCGGTGCCCCGGGGGCGCACGCCGTGGCCCTTGAGTGCACGGACGATGGCCTCCGCGATCGCGGCCACCTGCCGCTCGGAGCGAGCGGAGAGGATCATGACCCAGTCGGTGTATCCCGCGAGCTCGGTCACGCGCATCACCGCGGGCGCCAGCGCCTTCTTGTCGAGGGCGGCGTCGAGGGCGGTGCGCAGCTCGGTGGGGAGGTCTCTCGGGCTCCAGGTCGTGGAGGAGGAAGACGTCATCTGGGGACCGCTCGTACCGCTCACTGCTTCTGAACCCTTGTAGCTCGTTGTCTCACGGGGCGGCAAGCCCATCGAGGAGGCGCTGCTGCTCGTCGTCGTAGCGCAGGCGTGACGGGAGGGGGCGGCTGCCCTCGGGCGCTCGTACGACATCCACCGAGCCTGGAGCCGCCTGCGCCTGCACGTGCAGGTGCCCCGACATCACGCGGCCATCGGCCGCCGGCAGCCGATAGCGCACGTCGACGGTGGCCGACAGCCACGCTCCGCTACCCGCGTCGAGGCGCACGGTGCCCTCGACCGCCTCGATCTCGGCGTCGGCGCGCCAGCCCTGGGTGGGGCCGGCCGCCACCAGCGAGGGGTCGACCTGGTCGGCGGGCGCGAGGACGATCTCCACGGCGGAGCCTCCCGAGAGTCCGGCCCCCTCCACGGGGTCGGCGCGCAGGGCCAGGCGAGGGGCCGCGAGCTGGATCGCGTCGTGCACCGACCGCTGTGCGTCGTCGAGCCATTGTTCGACGAGCTCGTCGCTGCGCAGCCCGCTGCTCGGCCCTTCTTGCAGGTGGTGGAACCACGGACGGTGGGCGTGGCGGACGTAGAGGGTCGGCCCGATCACCACCACGTCGCGCCCGCGATCGTGGTCGTTGGATTGCGACAGCGACAGACGAAGCTCGGGCTCGGAGCCCTCGCTCTGCACGGGAGCCCACCGCAGCTCGAGCTCGTCGTGGATCGCGTGGTCCTCGACCACGGGGGTGTCGAGCGGATGCCGGGCGGCGGCGGCGTCCCCCGAGAGCGCGACATCGGTCACGATCTGCAGGCGGTGGGGCCCCATGGCCTCGCGTACCACCGCGTGGGGCTGGGCGAGGGCCGCCAGCAGGTCGGGGACGGTCGGCTCCGAGAGCCGCTCGGCCCAGCCAGCGCCGTCATCGAGCTCGACCGATCGCGAGCCGGGGGCGGCTTGCCCGGCCGAGCTCGGGTTGGGGTCCTCGGAGGGCCCGTCGCCGCCGCAGCCGAGCACGCCCAGCGCCAGCGCGAGGAACCACGGCACCGGGAGCCCAGCCGGGAGTCCGGCCGAGCGTGGAGGCGAGGAACCGTGCGCGGGGGCTCGCACGCGCGGCAGCATAGAGGTCGGCGCGCGGGCATGCCAACCCGGGGGCTCGGCGCTATGCTGGCCCCTCGTGCTGGCCAGCACCGCATGGGCGTCCCCCTTCGTACTACGAGACGCCGCCGGGCCGATTGCGGGCGTGATCACCCCGGTCTCGGTCGATCCCTTTTGGATCGAGGTCCTGCTGTCCCCGTGGGCGGGGCTGTTCGCGTTCGTGTGGGGCACCCTGTGGGGGAGCTTCGCCAACGTGGTCATCCATCGCGTGCCCCAGGGTCTGTCGGTGCTGCGGCCGCGTTCGCGCTGCCCCGCCTGCGAGACCCCGATCGCGGGCTGGGACAACATCCCGGTGCTGTCCTACCTGATCCTGCGCGGGCGCTGCCGCAAGTGCGGCGAGCCGTTCTCGCTGCGCTACCTCATGGTCGAGCTGCTGAGCGGCGTGCTCGCGTTTGCGCTCTACATGAAGGTCGTGCACGTGCCGCTGGTGGCCGGCGGTGGCGTGGCGGTGGTCCCCTGGCTCATGTGGTTCGGGTTCGGGCTCTCGCTGCTCGTCATCACGTACATCGATCTCGACTACTGGATCATCCCCGACGTGATCGTGCTGCCGATGGCGGTCATCGGCGTCGTGGTGGCGTTCGCGTGGCCGGAGGGCCTCGGGGTGCCGGGGGTCGAGGCGCTGGTGGCCGCGGGCCTGGGCTATGGCACGTTCGCCGGCATTCGTGCCCTCTATCTGCGGGTCCGGGGAATCGAGGCGCTGGGGCTCGGCGACGCCAAGCTGCTGCTGATGGTGGGGGCATTCACGGGGCTGCCGGGTCTGGTGTGGTGCATCGGTGCAGGGGCGGTGCAGGGCTTGCTCGTCTCGGTTCCGCTGCTCCTGCTCGGGCGCCGCGTGGCCAACTCCGAGCTCCACGAGGTCCATGGTGACGATCCCGAGCTCGGACCCGAGGACGCCGATGCCGGCGTCACCGGCCAGCGGGTGCCGTTTGGGCCGTTCCTCGCGGTGGCGGCCCTCGAATTCGTGCTGCTGCGCGACGTGCTCGAGCCGCTGTGGGCCGCTCCCTGAGCGCGCTCGGTGGGGGACGACGCTTCAGCGTGCGCGCCGACGTCGGACGAGTCCCAGGGCCAGCAGCATCAGGGACCACGGCGGGGGCGTGCGCTCGGAGGCTCCCACCGCACAGCGCCCTTCCTTCTCGGCCGGGGGCGACATGTCGAGGCACTCGCCGTCCTCGCAGTCCGCGGGCAGCAGATCGATGCCGGTCTCGTCGCGGATCCATGCCAGCGCGGGGAACGGTGCGCCGTAGAAGCCTCCGTCGCCGCAGGGGTCGGAGCCGCGCGAGGTAATGCCGGCCAAGCGGGCGCCGCCGCCTGCGAGCCGTACGATCGCGGGGCCGCCCGAGTCGCCCTGGCACGAGTCGTGGCCATCGCCGCCCGCGAAGAACTCGAGGCCCAGCTCCGAGAACCGGGTGATGGTGGTGTCGACCTTGCGCTTGACCCCGAGGCTGGCGACGGGGTTGTTCGCGTCGGGATCCTCGCCAAAGCCCACCAGCGTGATCGTGGCCCCCTCTCGAATCGCCTCGTCCCACTCGTCTTGCTCGGTGATCGGCGGCAGGAAGCCGTCGGGGGGCGAGAAGTCGGTCCCGAGCAGCACGTAGGCGTAGTCGTAGATGTCCTCGCGGCCCTCGGGGTCGAAGTCGGGGTGGGCACCGTAGGCCACCGCATCGACGGGCGTGTTGGCGTAGAGATCGTGGCCGTAGTGGACGTCCACGCCGCCCAGCGGCGGCAGGCCCACGATGCAGTGGGCGGCGGTGAGGATGAGGCGCGGGGTCACCACCGTGCCCGTGCACAGGCCGGAATGGCTGGTGAGGATGGCAACGATCGCGCCGTACTCGAACTCGCCGGTCTGCTCGCCGCCGATGATCGGCTCCGCCGGCAGGGGCTCGGCCGGGTTCTGCATCGAGCTCGGGCCCGGGGTCGAGCCGGGCTCGGCCAGCGCCAGCATCGAGGCGGCAATCAGCGGGGCAATCGAAGCCATGGAGGGCACCAGCATAGCAACATTTGTCAGCCCTACGGGTGCCATGGCGCGTGCGCGGGACGTGCCGTGACCCACGACCGCAACGCGGGGTGCTGGCGCCAACGAAAAGGGAGCGATGGCGAGCGTTCGGTGGCTAGGGGCGCCCCTTGCAGCCGTGCTACCCTGGCCCGGTGAGAGATTCGCGAAGCGGGCGAAGCACGGCCGTGACGGCGCTGGTGTTGTCGATGTCCCTGGCGGTGCCGACGATGGCGATCGCGGGGCCCAACGGAGGCGGGCCGAGCGGGGACTTCTTGGTGCCTGCCGGGGCCGGCATGGCCGCGGCGGTGCCGGGGGCGCTCGATCGAGCGTTCATGATGGCCAAGAAGAAGAAGAAGTCGAGCAAGCCCGCGGGTGGGCTCACTCCCGAGCAGGGCGAGGCCAAGCGCGACGAGCTTCGCGCCAGCGTGGCCGACGACGTCGAGGCCGAGCGCTGGGAGGCGGCGGCCGACGCCACCGAGTCCGGCGCGGAGGCAACGGGCGATCCGCTGAGCTACAAGGACGCCGCCAACTATCGGCTCGAGCAGGCGAGAGCCGACCGCGACATCGACGTCGCCAAGGAGGCGATCGAGACCGCCAACATCACGCTCGACATCCTCTACTTCTACGACGCCGTCGACGAGGGCGAGGCCGAGAGCGACTATCGCCCCATCGAGCCCGCGATGGCGTCGTCGCTCGTGTCCGAGGTGCAGGGCATCATCGAGCAGGCCGAGACGCTCATCGAGGAGATCGAGGCGGAGGAGGCCGAGTCGACGGAGGGCGGCGGAACTGCGGCCGGGGGCAAGACCAGGAAGAAGCGCGAGAAGAAGCCCGGGCTGGCGCTCATCGCCATCGGCTCGGGGGTCTCGGCGATCGGCCTGGCGGGGGTCTCGATGGGTCTGGCCGGTCTCATCATCAGCTCCAGCAAGCAAAAGGAAGTCGAGGGGCTCACGCTGCCCAACGATCAGGCGCGGGTCGACCAGCTCGATGCCGAGGGCTCGCGCGCCAACCTCATCGGTTGGGTGGGCCTGGGCGTGGGGGCGGCCGGTCTGGCGATCGGCGTGCCGCTCATCGTGGTCGGAGTGCTCAAGCGCAAGAAGGCCGGCAATCCGTCCGCGTCGGCGCTGCTACGCCACGAGCTGCGGATGGTGCCGACGACGTCTCGTCGCTTTGGCGGGGTGGCGCTGCACGGCCGGTTCTAGTCGTAGCCCCCCGCATTCGGCTTGGAGCTGGCGGTGCAGCGAGCTCGCCCCCCAGAGGGGGGCGTTGGTGAGGTCGATCGTGGGGCTCTACTCTGATCGCCCCCCGCGTTCGGCTTGGAGCTGGCGGTGCAGCGAGCTCGCCCCCCAGAGGGGGGCGTGGGTGAGGTCGAGCGTGGCTCTACTCTGATCGTCGCCCGCATTCGGCTTGGAGCTGGCGGTGCAGCCAGCTCGCCCCCGACATTCGATCGGGCGGTTTGTCGGTGGTTGGTGGGGTTTCGACTTGGGTGTTTGTGGGTGCGTAGGGGGCTGCACGCTGTTGGTGCGTGATCCTTTGTTTCGTCACCGGCGCAAATGCGGTAGATGAACACGCGACTCATGAGCCACCAAGGACGACCCATGACTTCCCTTCGCTCGATGCTCGCACTTGCTTCGATCACCAGCCTGCTGGGGCTGTCAGCCTGCCCGGCGGGAGATGACACCGGCGAGAGCAGTGACACCATCGCTGCCACCACCATGCCCATGGGCATGACCGACACCGGCATGGAGGAGGGCAGCTCCAGCTCGGAGCAGGACTCCTCGGGGGGCAGCTCGGGCCTGAGCCATGCCGCCGACATCCAGCCGATCTGGGACGAGCACTGCGTGACCGCCTGTCACGAGGCCGATGGCGAGTGGGGCCTGTTCCTCGACATGACCGGCGATGCCCACGCGGCGATCGTGGGCGTGGCGGCGCCGCAGCTGATGAGCATGAGCCACATCGAGCCGGGCGATCCCGACGCCAGCTACATCTGGCACAAGATCAACAACACGCAGGTCGCGGCGGGTGGCAGCGGGCTGCCCATGCCCAAGGCCCGACCCGGCATGCCGGTCACGGAGCTCACCCCGGAGCAGCTCGATACGATCGAGGAGTGGATCCTGGCGGGCGCACCCGAGTAGCCACCGTCCGTCGACGAGCCGAGCCCGCGGCGCGTCCTCGCTCGAGAGGCGCCGCGGGCTTCGTCGTGCTGGCGTGCACCTCGCTCGCGCTACTTGCAGCTACTGCATTGGGGCGAGCGGGCGCACCGTGACCCCGAGGTCGCGCCGGGCCTGCACATAGGCCGCGCTGGCGGCAAAGGCCAGGAGGTCACGGACGTCACCGTCGTGCGCGGCCCACTGGCCCAGGTGCTCGCCGCGAGGCTCGGGATCGCCGTCGTTCATCACCCGTAGCGCGGCCCCGAGCGCTCCGCCGAGGGCCAGGCCCACCCGGTTGCCGCAGCGACGCACCCACGCCCGCCAGCTGCGGGAGTCGAAGGGCTCGTTCTCGTAGGCCTTGAACACCGCACCGAGCCGGCGCGAGACCTTCTGCGGCAGCTTGCGGCCGAGCTCCTGGCCAAGGCGGCTGACCTCGTCCTCCTCCGAGCCGCGGTGGCGCCGTCGCATGTGGCGGGGATGGAACGCCTGGAAGGTGGCGGCCAGCAGCTGCGCCAGCGCGGCGCGTCGCAGCCCCACGGCGAACACGGCGTCGGGTCGGGCGTGGTACATTGCGCGGCCCAGGGCAAAGCGCAGCTCGTCGGGGTCGTCGCTCTCGAACGCTCGCCCGTCGGCGAGGATGACGGGCGGGTTCTGCCAGCGCACGTGGAAGAACCCGCCGTCGCGGGCGTCGTCGGGCCGATCGGCCTCGTGCCCCTGCGGCAGATCCATGGTGTCGACCACGCCCACCTTGCTCTGACCGAGGCGCTTGAGCAGCTCGGCCCAGACCTGGCAGACCAGGCTCTCTCCCAGCGGGGACATGCGTGCATCGGGGGCGATGTCGAGCTTGGGCAGGTGCTCGCTGAGCAGCGATGCCCCGCCCTCCCACAGCTGCAGGAGCGCCTCGCCCACCCCCGCGTCGGGCGGTGACGGGGGGCACAGGGCGTCGAGCCACTCGTCGCCCATCGGGCTCTCGGGCGGCTGCACGTCGAGCTCGTGGGCCTCGAGGAACGCACGCGCCCGATCGTGATCGGGATCGGCCAGGGCGATGAGCGAGTAGAGGGCGTGGGCGTGGTCGAGCTCGCCGTGCTCGGCGCGGTGGGAGGCCAGCGCGGCCAGGCTGGGCACGAACAGCGGCTCGTGCTCGAGCAGCTGGCGGTGGTTGTCGAGCGCCGCGGCGTCCTTGCGATCGAGCTCGGTGTAGAGCTCGGCGAGGTGCCGGCGCTCGGCCGGACCCAGCGCGTCGGGCGAGAGGGTGCCTGCACGCTCGAGCGAAGCCAGCGCCTTCTCGGGGTGGCTGCGCTGGAGCTCGGCCAGCCGCAGCAGCAGCGTGATCTGGTGCTGGTGCTCGTCGGGGTCGTCGCCCGAGCCTTCGCGCGCGGCGAAGAAGCTCTCCACCAGCGGCTCGATCTCCTCCACGCGAGCGGTGGCCTCGAGGACCTCGGCGTGGGCCATGACCGCAGCCGACGATCCCGGAACGAGCGCCCGGGCCTGCTCGGCGTAGCGCTCGGCCAGCTCGAGCCGCTCTCCGGCGTGGAGGGCCAGGCGCACGCCCTCGAGGCGCAGGTCGTGCTCGCGGGCGGGGCCGATGCCCTCGTGGCGGAGCAGCCGCTCGAGCACGCGCAGGGCGGTCACCGAGTCGCGCGGCGCGGTGTGGCGGAACGCGGCCTCGAGCGCGCCCCGATCGATGATGCAGCGCTCCTCCTGCCCCTCGGCCAGCTCGAGCCCGCTGCGCAGCGCCTGCAGGGCCGACTGCCGCAGCTCCTCGGGCGATCGCGGGGCGTCGGGGTCGTGAGCATCCTCGACGGTGGCCGCGGCGTCGTAGAACATCAGCGCCGCGTCGACGAAGCGCTGGGTGCGAAGCTCGCGGTCTTCGGTCATTCGCGCCAGCGCTCGGGCGTAGCCGGCGGCATCGGCCCATGCGCTGCGTTCCTGGCACAGCGTCACCAGGGGCTCGAGCGCGGACGCGTTGTCCGGATCGAGCTCGGCGGCGCGCCGGTAGCGGGCGTAGGCCGCGTCGGCGTGCTTTTGGGCCTCTTCGGCGTGGGCGGCCAGCACGAAGGTGTCGCTGACCAGGCGGCGCTGCTCGTCGGCGGCCGGGTGCTCGGCCAGGCGCTGCTCGATCTGCTCGACGGCGATGATCGCGTCGCGATAGCGCTGCGCGCCAAAGCGATTGCGGACCACCGCCGCGCGGATCTCGAGGTTGTCGGGATCGTGGCGCAGCGCCGCGGTGAGCCGACGGTAGGCCTCGCCCGAGCGATCGGTGCGCTCGAGCACCTCGGCCAGGATGACCAGCGCCTCGACCAGCTCGGTCCCACGTCCGGCCAGCGCCAGCGCCTCCACGGCCGTGGTCAGGTGCATCTCGGCGTCGCGCAGCTCGTCGGCCTGCACCAGGATGCGAGCCAGGCCCAGCTTGGCGCCGGCATGCTCGGGATCCTCGCGCAGCGCGGCGTCGAAGCGCTCGCGCGCCGCCGCCATGTCACCCGTGCTCTGGAACGTGACGCGCCCCATCTCGGACAGCAGCAGCGCTCGAATGGCGGGCCCTTGCACCTCGGCGAGCTGGGCGTCCATGAACTGCATGGCGCCCTCGATGTCGCCGCCTTCGACCCGCAGCTCGACCATGCCCTCGAGCGCGGCGGCCAGCCGACGCGCCTGGCCCTCCTGCCCAAAGTCCTGCTTGGCGCGCTCGAGCGCCTGCGAGTAGAGGCTCATGGCCTGCTCGCGGTCGCCGAGCCCGTCGTGGCCATCTTCGTGCCCGCTGCCGTGCCCACCGCCGTGCGCACCGCCATGATGGATGCGAGCGGCCTCGAGCAGATCGTCGATGGTACCTCGCGCCTCGAGGGCCTCCGACAAGGACTGCGGCTCGTGAAGCGTGCGGGCCAGGGCCACCCGGCGGTCGCGTAGATCGGGATCCTCGGGGTGGTGTGCCACCGCGGCCTCGACCACCTGCTGGGCTCCGCGCGCGTCGCTGCCCTCGTTGGCCAGCACGTCGGCCAGCGCCCGGGTGAGCACGAGCGAGCGCTCGGAGGTGGGCGGGAGCTCGCGCCAGCGCTCGCGCAGCAGCGCCACGCCCTCCTCGTAGCGTCCCGCCCGGCGGAGCATGCGGGACAGCGCGATCACCACGTCGTCGCGATCGGGGGCCTCGCGGTGCAGATCCTCCATGGCCTGCATCGCGGCGTCCTGATCGCCGAGCCCTTCTTGCAGCACACGCGCCTTCTCGACCAGCAGCGCGACGCGAAGATCGGGATCGTCGTCGACACGCCCCAGCCGCCGGTCGAGCGTGGCGACCAGCTCGTCGTGGCGGGCCGAGGTGGCGTAGAGCCTTTGCTGGTGGGCCAGCACCTCGTCGAGCAGCCCGGTCGGCAGGTCGTCCTCGGGAGCCTCGGTGAGCTCTCGCAGGGCATCGAGCGCGCGATCGGGCAGCCCCAGCTGGCGCTCGTAGATGTCCGCCGTCAGGGCCAGGTGCGTGTAGTGCAGCCCCACGTCGCCCAGCGTGGTCCAGGCCGTGCGCATGGCCTCGATGGCGGGCTGCCAGCGCTGCAGCGCCACCAGTCCGTCGACCAGGGCCTCGTGCACCGCTCGGCTGCTCGGGCACTGTCGCGCCAGCATGATCAGTCGATCGACCGCCTCCTCGGTCTGGGACAGGCGCTCGCGGAGCGTCTGGACCAGATCCAGGCTGTGCTCGACCAGGGTCTCCTCCGGCCACTTCTCGCGCTCGGCGTCGA
This sequence comes from Paraliomyxa miuraensis, assembly GCF_026337845.1. GTDB lineage: Bacteria > Myxococcota_A > Polyangia > Nannocystales > Nannocystaceae > Paraliomyxa > Paraliomyxa miuraensis. Next base: position 203,016 of record NZ_JAOVZF010000153.1, read on the forward strand.
TGAGATCGGTGAGCGCCGCCGCATAGTCGGCCGGCCGATCCTGGCTGGTGTAGATCCGCATCAGGCTCGCGAGTGCGGGCACGTGGCGCGGGCTGACCGAGAGCACGGCGCGGTACGAGGCCTCGGCGGCCGTCAGGTCGTCGCGGGTCTCGTGCAGCGCCGCGATTCGCATGTTCTGGGCCACCAGGTGCTCGGGCATGGCGGCCTCGGCCAGCAGCCGCTGGTAGGCCGCCAGCTCGCGGTCGAGCACATTGTGGCGCTCGGTCAGCGCGTGCAGGCTGAGCAGGGCACGGGGGTGCTCGGGCACGATGAGCAGCGCCTGCTCGTGGGCCGTGAACGCGCGCTCGAGGTTGTGCGCGCCCTCTTCCCACATGCGCGCGAGCCACAGCGACACCTCCACCTGGGCCGCCTTGTCGCGGGTCGGCGCATCGGCGTAGGCGATCGCCACCTCGTCCCATGCGCTGGCCACTCGCGGACGCGGCGGCAGGATGTTGCTGGTCAGGCGAGGGATGGGCGGCAGACCCACGCCCGGGGTGCGCGGCGGTGGCGGTGGGGCCTTCACCGCCGCGTGCGTGCGGGTGAGGCCGTCATCGGAGGGCGTGGCCACCAGCGGCAGCGAGACGGCCGCGCCCGCGGCCACGGTGACCGTGCCCTCGCTCCCGTCCGGTTCCTGGTAGGGGATCGGCTCCACCTCGACCAGGTCGAGCTCCTCGACCAGGTCGAGCTCCTCGATCTCCTCGAGTTCGTCGAGCTCCATCGTGTGCGACCCCGACACGGGCATCGGCACCCCGGGCGGAGGGGTCCGGGGAGGCATGGGCGGCGCAGGAGGTCCGGCCGGTGCACCGCGGGAGCCCGCGCCACCCATCAGGTTGCGCGGAATGGTGCTGGTGGCCTCTGCGTCGGGCTCGTGCTCCGGCGTCAGCATGGCCACCGACACCGTGACCGGCCGCGGCTCGTGGATCCCCGTGAGGCTGACCTCCTCGGTGATCGTGCGCAGGATCGCCTGCGGGCTCGACACGTCGAGCTTGGCCCCGAACGGCGACGGCACGGTCGACAGCAGCATCTCCGGGTCGAGCCCGGCCTTGGTCCACACGCGCAGGTCGGCCAGCTCGGGCAGCTCCACGACGGGACGCATCAACGGATCGCGCGGCACGGGAGGCGTGTGGTAGGCGCCCGTCTGCTCGGCCAGGCGCCAGATCGCGGCGTGGGTGTCGTCGAGCTCGGGGCTCGCGGACTCGAATGGATCGCTTTGCTCGGGCCCGGTTGGTTCGGGCAGCTCCGGCTCGCGGCGCCAAGCCTCGAGTCGGGCCCGCAGCGCATACTCGGGGCGCTCGAGCGGCCCCTCGTAGAGCTGGGCCAGCCGCCGCAGCAGCGAGGCCTCGGCCGGAGGATCGCCCAGCGCTCGCTCGAGCCGCCACGCGGGCAGCACCAGGAACGTGTCCCACGCGTCGCCATCCTCGGCCAGCCGCTCGAGCTCCACCAGCGCCTGGTCGTCGTCGGGGTGCAGACCGAACACGCGCAGCCACTCCGCCATGGCGCCCCTGGGATCGCCGAGGCGAGTCTCGCGGATCTCGGCACGCTCCTCGAGCAGCTGCAAGGTCTCGTCGTCGCTGCGGCTGTCGGCGACGAGCCGCTGCAGCACCGCGAGGTGGAGCAGCGCGCCCACGGCGGGCACGTCCCCCGCCCGCCGCTCGTCGATCTTCTCGCTCAGGGTGCGGATGTCGGGCATCAGCACGTCCCCGCCCGGGTCGTGGGGCAGGCCGCTGGCCAGCACGCGCAGGGCTCCCAGCGGATCCTCGAGGCGCTGGTCGAACACCTGCGCGGCCTCGCGCAGGTTGGTCAGCCCCTGCGTGGTCGCGTTGGCGGCGAACGCCTCGTTGGCCCGCAGCAGGTGGTGGTTGGCCAGGTGCGTCCACAGCGAGTGGCGCTCGCACAGCGACAGCAGCCGATCGATCGCCTGCTGAGCCAGCCGCGTGTCGCGGTCGCGCAGCTCCGCCCAGGCCTGCCGCAGCCACTCGAACGCCTTCTCCGGGTCGCCCTGCTCGTCCTCGTAGATCGTCGCGATCGCAACGCAGGCGTCGAAGCGCTGGGTGTTGGTCTGGGCGCGCTCGAGCAGGTTGCCGTGCAGCTCGATGAGCGCACTCCACAGCCGGTGGGCGCGCGCGGTGTCCTCCAGGCGGGCGCACAGCGCATCGTCATGGGGGCTGTGCCGGAACGCGCGCTGAAGGTAGCTCACCGCGCGCGGAGCATCGTCGAGGCGATCGAGCGCGAGGTCGGCCGCCTGCTGCAGCCGGCCCGAGAGATCGAAGGTGCCGGCCTCCGCCGCGCCGCGCCGCTCCTGCAGCCCGAGCTCCTCGTCGAGCACCGACAACAGCGGATTCCACAGCCGATGGGTCGCGGCCAGCTCGCGCAGCCGGGCCTCGCCCTGGGAGCCGTCGCGGTCGTTCTCCACCGCCACGAAGAAGCCGCGGCGGGCCCAGTCGAACGCCTTCTCGGCGTCACCGTAGCGGTGCTCGGCCACCTCCGACGCCTCGAAGCACACGTCGAGCTGGGTGGGCACGTCGCCCTCGTTGCTCATGTGCACGAAGCGCTCGTCGAACAGGCCCAGCAGCTCGCGCCACAGGCCATACTGCTTGGCCACGCGCCGTGCCTCCACCAGCACCTCCTCGGCGTAGTGGTCGATCGCCAGCGCACGGCGCAGCAGGTCGAGCGCCCGCGCCCCATCGCCGATCTGCTTCTCGGCGATCTCGCTCATCTGGACCAGCGTGGCCGTCTTCTCGAGCGGATCGGGCAAGAGGTCGAGGCGGCGCTGCAGCGACGCCAGCGAGCCCTCGTGGTCGCCGAGCTCGACCTGGAGCCCGGCCATCGTGCGCAGGCCGTCGGTGTCGTCGGAGAACTCGTCGAGCAGCCGCGCGTACACGGCCAGGGCCGCCGCCTTGTCCTGCTCTTGCTCGAGCCAGGTGGTCGCGATCGTGTCGAACAGACGACGGCGGGCGTTGGACTCGTGGGTGGCCAGCAGCACCAGCTCGGCCTGCCGGATCACGTCGCGATGCCGGCCCGCTCGCTCGTAGAGATCCAGCAAGGTCCGCGCGACGTCGCCGTTGCCCGCGGCGGCCTCGGTGCGGTGCAGCTCGGTGAGCACCTCGATCGCGCGCCGGGGGGACTCGAGCTGCTCGCCCAGGATCTCGCTGCGCTCCCACGCGATGCGGAACGCGTCGTCCTCGGTCTCGGACAGCGTCTGCAGGCGCCCCAGCACCTCGCACAGCGGATCCCACAGCTGCTCGGCGCGATAGATCCGGACCAGGGCCTCGAGCGCCCCGCGGTGATCGGGGCGGCTGCCGAGCACCTTTTCGAAGCAGCTGCGTGCCAGCTCGGGATCGTCGAGCGACGACTCGGCGAGATGGGCCAGGCGCAGCAGGTAGTCGACCTGGCGGATCTCGGGGGTCTGTGGCGAGCCCGCGACCTTGAGCAGCAGCGTGCCCAGCTCCTCGTAGCGGGCCGAGCCCTCGTAGAGGCTGATGACCTTGTCGACGATCTCGAGGTTGCCCGGGAGCAGCTCCAGCAGCTCCGTCCAGATCGCCGCGGCCTGATCCTCGTCGTGGAGCTGCAGCTCGGCGATCCGGGCCATGCGGCGCAGCACCTTGACCTTGGCGTCCTTGTTGCCCGCCTGGTCCAGCTCGCGCTGCAGCGCCGAGAGCAGCTCGCCGAAGCGCTGCTGCTCCTCGAGGATCTGCTGCAGGCGCACCAGCGCCTCGCGGTCGGCCGGGCTGCGCTCGAGGATCGCCTCGCAGGCCCAGATCGCCTCCGTGGGCGCCTCGAGCTCGTGCTGCCACAGCTCCGCCAGCCGCTTGAGCACCGCGATGTGCTCGGCCGGGCTGCGCGAGCGCTCGTACTGGTCGCGCAGCAGATCGCTGACCTGGTGGAAGTCGCCCTCGCGCTCGTAGAGCGAGGTCAGGGCGCGCGAGGCCTGCACGTCCCCGGGCGACAGCTCCAGGATCTCGCGGTACAGCTCGATCGCACGCGAGCGGTTGACGTCGCGGTCGCGGTAGACCTGGGTGAGCCGCTTGAGGATGTCCAGCCGCTTGCGCGGATCGACGGTGCGCGCCAGCTCATCCTCCTGGACGCGCACCATGTTGTCCCACATGCGCGCGCGCTTCTCGATCCGTGCGATCGACTTGGACGGTCGGCTGTCGCGGGGGTAGTGCGCCGCCATGCGGTGCCAGGCGTCCAGCGCCCCGTCGACGTCGCCCAGGTGCTTCTCGCAGATGTCGGCCAGCTCGACGAATTCCTCCGCGAACGCGGTGTCGGAGAGCGGTCCGTGCTCCGCGTGGGCGGTGGCCTGCTCGATCTGATAGAGGATGAGGTCGCGCAGGTGCGTCCAGTTGTGCTTGCGACGCCAGTGCTCCTTGTAGCCCTCGAACGCGGCCGGATTGAACGGCTCGCGCTCGAGCACCTTGTAGTAGAACACCGCCGCCCGCTCGTCGTTGCCCAGATCATCGCGATAGATCCGGGCCGTCTTGAGCAGCACGTCGGTCGGGATCTGGTCGGGCATGCGCTCGGCCCGGGCCTCGAGCAGCGACGCCAGCGCGTGCACATCCGACGTGGCCTCGTAGATCTGCTCGAGCCGCCGCCACGACTCGCCGTCGGGCGGCTCGTAGCGGCTCGCGTCCTCGAACAGCTGCCGCGCCTCCTCGCGCCGGTGCAGCCGGGTCTCGAGCAGGTCGGCCCGCCGCAGCAAGAGCGGCACCCCGTCGGGGCCCTGATCGTAGTACAGCCACTCGCGGTAGAGGTCGTCGAGGGCCAGCCAGTCCTGGGCGTCCGACAGCGTGCCCTCGAGCGCAGCCGCGGCCTGCTGGTGGTCGGGGGCCAGCGACAGCGCGCGGCGCAGCAGCTTGATCGCCTCGTCGTGTCGCTGGCGGCGACGCGCGAGCTCGGCGGCCTTGTAGAAGATGTCGGCGGCCTTGCGCACCCCCTCGCCGGCCTTGCCCGAGCCGAGGTAGAGCACGCCGAACGCTCGCAGCGCCGCGATGTCGTCGGGCTGCAGCTCGAGGGCCGCTTGCAGGTGGCGCGCCGCCGCGGGCACGTTGCCGCGGGTCTCGCTCTCGATCTTCGCCATGCGGCGGTGCAGCTCGGCCGCGCGGGCGGCCGGCAGGCGCTGCCGACCGTGGTGCAGCTCGGACTCGATCACGTGACCCGCTCGCTCGAACGCACCCGCCCCCAGGTACAGGTCGATGAGGGTGTTGGTGGCCTCCACGTGGCCCGGCTGCAGCTCGAGCGCCTGCTCGAAGTGCTGGACCGCCTCGCCCACCGCCACGAAGTGCTCCTGCAGCAGCTTGGCCAGCTCCACGTGCAGCTCGGCCGCGCGGGCCGGGTCGGCCGTGGTCCGCAGCTGCCAGCGCAGCAGCATGACCAGCTCCTTGCGGGTGGGCATGGCCTCGTAGATCTTGCGCAGCCGATGCAGCGCCCGGGTGTTGTCGGGCTTGAGCATCACCGCCCGCGCCAGCGCATGGGCAGCGGCCGTGCGGTCCTTGACGCGCTCGCTCCACAGCTCGTAGGCCTGCAGGCACAGCTCCGAGGCCTTGCTGGCCGCGTCGGCCGTGGGGTGGGCATGGGCGGCGTGCACCACCAGCAGGGTCGCCAGGGCGCGCCAGTTCTCGGCGTCGCGGAACGTGCGACGCAGGCGTATGAAGGTCTTCTCGTCGCCAGGGGCGCGGCGATAGTCCCCGAGCTCGGGGGGCTCGCCAGGGTAGGGGCCGGGCAGGGAGCAAGGGAGGCCCGCAGCGGGCTCGAGCGAGGCGTCCACGCGTTCGTTCATGGATTGGCCGGGCGCCGGCAAGTGGCGCGACCGTCGCAACGTATCACAGCCCCTGCGCCGGCTGCGAGACGTGCCGGGCGTCCAGGGGTGCACGGGGGTCGGGCGAAGAAACGCTATGCTCCCGGCAGCCTCGAATGACGTCGCACCTCCCGCCTCCGGCCCGACCTTCCGCCTCGCCTCCGGGCCTACCCTTGGCCTCGATGGGGGGGGCCGTGGCCCCGCGCACCGTCGTCGTCGGTCGCGGTGCGCAGGTCGTGGTGCTGCCCACCGGTTTGCCCGTTGCGGCGGGATCCTCGGGTGGGGTCGCGCGCTCGGGCCGGGCTCGGCCCGGGACGGCCGGCCGCGGTGCGCCCGCACGGGCGGAGAGCTCGGCGCCCGGGGGGGTGGTGGCCCTGCAGCTGTGGATCCTGGGGGGCACGGCGGCCGAGGAGCGGGAGGAGCACGGCTGTGCCCACCTGCTGGAGCACATGCTGTTCAAGCCCACGGCCGACGGCACCGATCTCGCGGCGATGCTCGAGGGCCTCGGCGGAGACATCAACGCCTTCACCAGTCATGACGAGACGGTCGTGCACGCCACCGTGCCCGCGGGCCACGAGCGCGAAGCCATCGACGTGCTGCTGGGGTCGGTGCTGCGACCCGCACTCGAGGCCTCTTCCCTCGCGCTCGAGACCGGCGTGGTGGTCGAGGAGATCCGACAGTACGACGACGACCCGGCCTCGCGCGCCATGCAGGCGCTGGGCGAGGCGCTCTACGGACGCCATCCCTACGCGCGCCCGGTGCTGGGCACCACGGCCGAGGTCCGTCGCCACGATGCCGCCCGATTGCGCCGCTTCCATCGCCGCGTATACGCGGCCCGGCGGGCCCGCTTGGTCGTGGTGGGGCCCGTCGATCCCGACGCGGTCGTCGAGGTCGCGCGTCCGTGGCTCGAGGCGCTGCCGCGAGGCAAGCCCACGTCCGAGGGGGCGTTGGCGGTGGTCGAGCCCCTGTCGCGCGCGCGCGTACGCATACGGCAGGACGATGTGCACGAGGCCCAGATCCAGCTGGGGTGGCGTGGTCCGGCCCTGCCGGCGTCCGAGGCCTGCGCGCTCGAGGTCGCCTCGATCGTCCTCGGCTATGGCGAGGCCTCTCGGCTCACCCGCAACGTTCGCCGCGGCGCGCGGCTGGTCTCGGACGTGCTGGCCAGCTTCTATCCCTCGCGCCAGGGCAGCTCGCTCGTCATCACGGCGCACGCCGAGCCGGCCTCGGTCGCGTCGGCGGTGAGCGCCATCCTCGACGAGGTCGAGGCGCTCGCTCGCATGCCGCTGCAGCCACCCGAGCTCGAGCGCGCACTCACCGTCTTGGCCAGCGATCTGGTCTACCGCCGCGAGACCGCGGCCGGCCATGCCCATGCGCTGGGCCAGCACCTCAGCCTCAGTGGCTCGCTCGAGCTCGATCGCCGCTATCACGGCGCGCTCGCCAGCCTCACCACGGCGGAGATCCGTCGCTTCTGCGCCCGCTGGCTGCGCTCGGGCGCGGCGGCGGTGAGCGTGGTGGTGCCCAAGGGGCGGCCCGCCGCCACGTCGGCGCTGCGAGCCGCGCTGGCCAAGCGAGTCAAGGGGCAAGGCAAGGCCAGGCCGGGGCCGGTCGTCCGGGTCGATCGCCACGGGGTGATGGCTGCCCGTCTGTCCTCGGGACTGCGCGTGCTGCTTGCCGTGGATCGTCGCGTGCCCATGGCCGCGGGCTGGCTCATGTGGCCGGGCGGGCTGCGCCGCGAGGATCCGCGCCGGGCGGGCACCACGGCCATGATGGCCAAGCTGCTCACGCGTGGCTGTGCGGCCATCGAGGGGGACGCGCTCGCACGGGAGATCGAGGGGTCTGCCGCCGCGCTCGACGGGTTCTCGGGTCGCAACAGTGCGGGCCTGCACTTCGAGTGCATGGCGACCAGCCTGCCGCTGGTGCTGCAGCGCATGGTGCAGTGCGCCCAGGCACCGACCTTTGCCGCGCACGAGCTCGACGAGGAGCGTCGGGTCGCGCTGCAGGAACTCGACGCCGAGCAGGACGACCCCGGCAAGCTCGCCTTTCGCGGGGCGTTCGAGCGCCTCTACGGCGGCCATCCCTTTCGCTTGCGACGCAGCGGGACCGCCTCCTCGCTCGCACGCCTGCGCTCGGCGGGGCTACGCAAGGCATGGGCGCAGTGGTACCCGCTGGGGCGAGCCGTGCTGGCGATCTCCGGCGACGTGGACGTGGACGGCGTGGTGGGCACGCTCGATGGGCTGCTGGGTGCCGACGAAGGGCCCGCGCTGCCTCCGTGGCCCGGTGGCGGCCCGCGGTATCCCGAGGGTCCGTTGGATCTCCATCGGCCACTGCAGCGCGAGCAGGCCCACCTGGTGCTCGCGATGCCGGGGCTTGCGTTCGACGATCCCGCCGCGCCCGCGCTCGACGTGCTGCTCGCGGTGCTCGGAGGGCAGGCGGGTCGCCTGTTCGTCGCCCTGCGCGAGGTCGAGGGGCTCGTCTATCACGTGTCGGCCAGCTCGACCGAGGGCGTCGATGCCGGTGACATCTCGTTCTACGCCGCAGCCGGGCCCGATCGCATGCCGAGGGCACGGCAGGTGCTGGAGGCCGAGCTGACTCGGATCCGAGACGAGCCCATCGGCGATGACGAGCTGTGGCGAGCCAAGGCCTATCTGGTGGGACAGCACGCGATCGGCATGGAGCGCCACGGCCGGGTCGCCTCGCTGCTCGCGTTCAACGAAGCGTTCGGGCTCGGTCGCCATCAGCACCTGCGCTATCGCGAGCGGGTCGAGCGGGTCGACGCCCGGCGCGTGCGAGCCCTGGCTCGGCGCCTGCTCGACCCTCGGCGCCGGGTGGTCTGCATGGTCGGTCCTTGAGTCGGCGAGGCCGGGTCCGGCATCCGACCGCGGCCCAACGTGCTACGCGGTCAGGCTCAGCACGTAGACATCGTAGAGCGCGTGGGTCCACGCCGCGACGGCGAAGCCACGGATCTGGTAGACGAGCGCGAAGAACACCCCGGCCAGGGTGCGGTAGACGAACGCCGCGAACGTGAAGGGCTCGCCCACCGGGCCGATGTGGTGGGCCAGCGAGAACGCCAGCGACGACAGCACCAGCGCCAGCAGCCAGGCCCGGCGGGCTCCGGTGAGGCCCGTGAGCAGCCAGGCCAAGCCGCCCATCAGGATCACCCGGAAGATCAGCTCCTCGTGAAAGCCTGCGCCCGCGGAGATCACCACCACGTCGAGGGGGCCTGCGCCGCCCACCACCAGCCCCGGGACGATCCCCGCGAACTGCCGAATGACGAACACGATGATCGACCCCATGATCAGCGCGTAGAACGTGGATTCGACCAGCATCGGGACGAACGCCCGGGGTGCGAGCTGGCCTCGGCGCCGCAGCAGCACCACCACCGCGGCATACGCGACCAGCAGGCCCGCCAGGATGACCAGGTACTGGCTCAGATCGCGGTGGCTGACGCGAATGAGCGCCTGGGTGACGAAGTCGACGCCGTTTTGTCCGCGTCCGCTCAGGATCCCCAGCTGGTAGACGAGGAACAGGGGAAACACCAGGACCGCGCTGGTCAGCCCCTCGATGCGGCCCTGGAGGTGCGCAACGAGCGGATGAGGAGGCGCCGTTTGCGTGGTCTTTGGGGCCCGGGCCATGCTCGCCATCGTGGGCCATTGGCCCACGCAGAGCAAACAAGACGCCGAGCAAAACAAAACGCCCCTCACCGGAAGACCCGGGGAGGGGCGCGGCGGAAAACCGTTGGTACGAGGCCTAGCTTAGCGCTTTCGGGCCCGACGTGAGGCCTTTTTCGAAGGCGTCGATGACGATTTCTTCTTGGAGGCGGCGGGCTTCTTGACGGCGGCCTTCTTGGCAGCGGCGGCCTTCTTGGCGGTGGCCTTCTTCTTGGAGGCGGCGGGCTTCTTGGAGGCGGCGGGCTTCTTGGAAGCGGCGGGCTTCTTGGAAGCGGCGGCCTTCTTGGAAGCGGCGGCCTTCTTGGAGGCGGGCTTCTTGGCGGCGGGCTTCTTGGCCGCAGCGGGCTTCTTGGCCGCGGTCTTCTTGGCCGCAGCGGGCTTCTTGGCCGCGGTCTTCTTGGAGGCGGACTTCTTGGCGGCGGGCTTCTTGGCCGCAGCCTTCTTGGAAGCAGCGGGCTTCTTGGTGGCCTTCTTGGACGCGGGCTTCTTGGTCTTGTCCTTGAGCCGCTCGCGCTCCTTGTCCTTCTTGGCCTTCTCCTTGTCCTTGAGGGCCCGCAGGCGCTCGCGCTCCTTGTCCTTCTTGGCCTTCTCCTTGTCCTTGAGGGCCCGCAGGCGCTCGCGCTCCTTGGTGAGGCGCTCGCGCTCCTTCTCCTTCTCCTTGGCTAGGCGCTCGCGCTCCTTGTCCTTCTCCTTGGCCAGGCGCTCGCGCTCCTTGATCTTGCGGAGCTTCTCCTTCTCGCGCTCCTTTTGGAGTCGGACCTTCTCCTTCTCCTTGTCCTTGATGGCGCGCAGGCGCTCGGCTTCCTTCTCCTTGCGCTTGGCCTCGCGCTCGGCTTCCTTCTCCTTGCGCTTGGCCTCGCGCTCGGCTTCCTTGCGCAGGCGCTCCTCTTCCCGCTTGCGGGCCAGATCCTCGCGCTTGCGCTCGGCCTCGCGCTTGCGCTCCTCGGCCTTGCGCTTGCGTTCCTCGTCTCGCTCCTTGCGCTTGCGCTCGCGCTCCTCGTCTCGCTCCTTGCGCTTGCGCTCGCGCTCCTCCTCGCGACGACGGCGCTCGGCCTCCCGGCGCTCGGCCTGGGCCTGTCGCTCGCGCTCGGCGGCCAGGCGCTTCTCCTCGAGCTGGCGCTGCCGCTCGGCTTCCTCTTCGGCCAGCTTGCGCTCGCGCTCGGCCGCGATCTCCTCGGGCGAGGGGCCCATCTCGAGGCCCAGGAGCTGCTTGACCTCCTCGACGTCGACCTTCTCGCCGGCGAGCTCCGCGTCGCTGTCGCCACGCCCGTGCACCAGCACGCGCGGGAGGTTGTTGCGGAACATCACCTCCACCTTCTGCTCCCCGACGATCTCGGACACGTAGCCCACGCCGAAGGTCGGGTGCACGACGATCTGGTTCTCGGTGAGCCGGGCCTTGGGCGAGTACCGAACCGCCGACTCGTGATCGAACAGATTCATCCCGTCGAGCCAGTCGGGCTTCTTGAGCCCCTTGCGCTTGGCCGCCGCGACCGTCTCCGGGTTGTCGTCGTCACCCCCACGGGGTGGCTTGTACGCGTGAGTATCACCGCATACTGCGCATTGCACGCGGCGGATCTCCTCACCGTAGCTCTCGAGGATGATGTGCTGGGTATCGGCCCGGCACTTGGGGCAGTAGCCCTCGACCTCGCCGCCGTTGCTGGAGCTTTGGTTGCCCCCGAAGTGGCTCTCGAAGATCTGATCCATCCGCCTAAGTCTCCGGTTCAAGCTCGCACTATCACGCGTCTATCGTACCCACAAGAGCCATTGGCGCCGAAAACCAGACGCAGTCGGACCGGGGGCCTGCCACTGCGGCGCGTGGGAGGGCCTTGGCGTGCTGCATAACTCATTGAAAACAAACGATTAAACGATGGTTTCTGGATGGTCGGCGACGTGGGGATCGGCCGACGAGGTCGCAGGGTGGCGGCTGGAGATCACCACCCTCGTCACGTCCTCGGACGTCACAGGTCGATGCAGGCCGAGCGGGCGTCGCTCGTGGTCGAGTCCCGGGGCTCGCGGTCTCGCATCCATTCGGATCGTCTCGGAACGACGCGGCGGGGCTGGGCGATCGCTCGAACGTCCCATGCCCATCTGGGGCGCCACACCGAAGGGCATACGCAACCTTTGTCAAGTGCGCGGGTACCACCCCGGCCGGCGGCCCAACCTGGACCCATCGGATCGGTCCTCCGCCGCAGGCTGGTCCTCCCATCGACGGATCCTCCGTTCGCTGCGCATGCCAAGGCGAGGCCGAACGCATTCCGCGGGCGCGCCGCTCCCGGGATCAGCGCGGACCGAACTCGGGCCCGGGCCGCACGGGGAGTCTGGCCGCGTCGGTGCTCCCGGACGAACGAGGACCACCGCGGGGCTCAGGTTGCGTTGGCCGACTCATCGACGGCATCGCCGTCGTAGTGGTCCTCGCTGGCGTCGAGCGTCGCGTCGTCTTCGAATGGGGCGTACGAGTCACCGCTGCCGTCGAGCCCCATGGCCTGGGTGAGCTTGCGGACCTCGGCCACGGCCTCCTTGGATTGCTCGGCAAGGCTCGAGAGCTCGCGACACACGACGCGGAAGGCACGGCCGTGATCTCCGGCCTGCGCCGCGATGATGTTGCCGTTCAGAGCGAGCAGCTGCAGGCGCCGCGCGACGTCGTCGATGAAGTGCATGACCGATTCCATGCGATCGGCCTGCAGCTCGAGCTGGCTGCGCGTGTCGGTGCCCGTGCGATCGCGCATGCTGGCCACCAGCATCTCGCGGAAGGCACCGACGTCCTGGAACGCCTCGACCATGCCGATGGGCCCGTACTCGTCGCTCTTGTCCGAGGCGTAGAGCGGGCGGCTCGCGAGCATGAAGCTTCGGCCAGCCAGATCCACGGTGCCGCGGTACACCTCGCGGCGCCGGAGCACGGTGTCCACCACCGTGGCATCCGCAAAGCCTCCGACCTCCATCGCGTCGCCCGCATCGAGCACCGACGACGAGGCGACGCGGCGGTTGCCGAGGTAGAGGTTGATGCCGAGGCTGGTCGCTCGCGCCAGGCGAGGCAGGAGCTCGCGGTCCCCGTTGAGCACGCGGTCACCCGCCATCAGCTCCTGGTCGCGACGGCGCAGCTGACCGCTGGCATGGATGAGATCGTCGACCAGCTCGACTGCCGCCGCTGCACGCTCGGCCACACGGCGGGAGATCACCAGCCAAACGGCCTCGTAGACGTCGCTCTCCGTTTGCTTTTGGCTCACCGTGCATCAGTGTAACGGTCGGGCCGCCCTTGTGGTAGGCACCGAGCATGCCCACGCCCGGCCGCATGCCTCCTCGGGTCCGTATCGCGCCCAGCCCCACCGGCGATCCCCATGTCGGGACGGCCTACGTCGCGCTGTTCAACTACGCGTTCGCGCGCCGCCACGGGGGGAAGTTCGTGCTGCGCATCGAGGACACCGACCAGGAGCGCTACACCCCGGGCAGCGAGCAGGCCATCCTCGAGGCGCTGCGCTGGCTGGGCCTGTCGTGGGACGAGGGGCCCGACGTGGGGGGCGAGCACGGCCCCTACCGCCAGAGCGAGCGCCTGCCGATCTACCGCGAGCACCTGACGACGCTGCTCGACTCGGGCCGGGCCTATCGCTGCTTCTGCACGCGCGAGCGGCTCGACGAGCTGCGCCGGGCCCAGATGGCGGCCAAGGCCTCGTTCCTCGGCTACGACGGCCACTGTCGCGACCTCGATCCCGGCGAGGCCCAGCAACGTGCCGAGGCGGGGCAGCCCCACGTGGTGCGGCTGCGAGTCCCCAAGGGCGGGCGCACCGTGGTCGCCGATCGCCTGCACGGCGACGTGGAGTTCTCCCACTCCGAGATCGACGATCAGGTGCTGCTCAAGTCCGACGGCTTTCCCACCTACCACCTCGCCAACGTCGTCGACGATCACCTCATGGGCATCACCCACGTGATCCGCGGCGAGGAGTGGATGTCGTCCACTCCCAAGCACGTGCTGCTCTACGACGCGTTCGGGTGGGAGGAGCCGCAGTGGTATCACCTGGGCCTGCTGCGCAACTACGACAAGAGCAAGCTCAGCAAGCGCAAGAATCCGGTCTCGATCATCCACTATCGCGAGCTGGGCTTTCTGCCCTCGACCCTGCTCAATTTCCTGGCCACGCTGGGGTTCTCGATGGGGGACGACCGCGAGCGCTTCAGCCTGCAGGAGATGGTCGATGCCTTCGAGTGGTCCAAGGTCAGCCCCGGCGGCCCCGTGTTCGACCCCCGCAAGCTCGAGGCGTTCAACGCCGACGACATCCGGGCACTGTCGCCCGAGGCGCTCTACGAGCACGTCATGACCCAGGTGCTGCGACCCGATCGCCTGCGCACCATGCTGGCGCTCGCTCACGAGCGCCTCATTCGGCTCGACGACTTCATCCCCTACGTCTCGTTCTTCTTTGGCGCCTCGCTCGACTACACGCCGGTGGTCGACAAGCTCCACGTCAAGGGACGCACCTTCAAGCAGTCGGCCAAGCTGCTGCACGAGTACATCGAGCTCATCGAGCGTGACCCCGAGGCGCGCGCGTTCACCCCGGAGGCGCTCGAGAACTTCAGCCGCTCGTTCTGCGAGCGCAACGACTGGAAGCCGCGCGACCTGTTCACGCTGCTGCGGATCGGGATCTCGGGGCGCACCGCGGCGCCGCCGTTGTTCGACACGATGGCGCTGTGCGGCAAGGATCGCGTCCGCATGCGGCTGCGCGACCTCATTGCGCTGCTCAAGGCGCTGCCCGAGGCCAAGTAGGCCCTCCGCATCCGCTGCGAACGCGGCTACACGCGGCGGCGGCGGCCCTTGCCCGGAGCCCTCTCGCTCGGGGCGGGGGCCTTGGCCGCGCCACTCGGGGCGGGGGCCTTGGCCGCACCACTCGGGACAGGGCCCTTGGCCGCGCCACCCGAGCCGGGCGGCGGGGCCTTGGCCGGCTGCGGCGCGTCGGGCAGGTCGATCCCCGCCAGCATGCCGGCCAGATCGCCGAGGCTCCCGAGCCCCTTGCCCGACTTGCCCTGGTCCTCGCGGAACTGGCGGAAGTTGCGGCGTGCCTCCACCTCCTCGACCGCCTTGGCCGAGAACCGCAGGCGGCCCGTGCCTCCGTCGCGTCGCAAGAGCACCACGTCGAGCGCATCGCCGGGGGAGAACGCCCGCCTCGGATCGCTGCCGGGCGGCAGCGCCAGCTCGCCGTTGGGCACCAGGCCCTGGCCGGCCGGGGTGTCGACCAGGATCCCGAACCCCTCCACCTTCACCACCGTGGCGGTGACGACCTCGTCGCCGCCGGAGGCTGGGCTCGTGCCCTCGGTGGGCTGCACCAGGGCCTTCATCGACAGCGAGATCCGCATGTCCTGGACCTTGCCCGATGCGGCCGCGTCGATGGCCGTGATCTTGACCCGCACCGACTCGCCCACCGACACCATGTCGGACGGGCTGCTCACACGGCCGTGGGCCATCTCGCTGACGTGGACCAGGCCCTGCAGGCCGCCGAGGTCCACGAACGCCCCGTAGGGTTGGATCGACTGCACGATCCCATCGAGCTCGGCCCCCACCTCGAGGCGCTCGGCCAGCTCGGACGCCTTCTGATCGCGCTCGGCCAGCAGCAGCGCCTTGCGCGAGACCACCACCGAGCGCCCGCCGTCGCGCACCTCGAGCACGCGAAAGAAGTGTCGCTGACCCACGAACGCCTCGAGGTCGGCCACGTACGACAGCTCGACCTGGCTGGCCGGGCAGAACGCTCGCACCCCGCCCACGTCGACCTCGAGCCCGGCCTTGACCGCCTTGCGGATCTCGCCCTCCACCGGCGTGCCCGACTGCGCGGCCAGCTCGAGCGCCTCCACGTCGAGCCCACCGGCACCGTAGGCCAGCACCAGCCGCGGAGCCTGACGCCCCCCGGGGTCGGCCACGGTGGCCTTGAGGCGATCGCCCACGCGCACCTTCAGCTCGCCCCGGTCGTCGGTCACCGCGCTGCGGTCGAGACGGGCCTCGGCCTTGGTCCCCACGTCCACGAACACCGTATCGTCGCCGATCGCGACCACGGTGCCCTCGACCACCTGGCCGGCCTTCAGCTGCGCATTCCGGGCTCGCGGTGCCGCCGCGGCCCCCGTGGCCATGGACTGCTCGAACAGGGTCGCAAAGTCGTCGTCGTTTTCCGCCATGGCTCGACCGCAGAGAATGGCAGCACCCTCCCAGCACGGCAAGCTCTCAGCCGGCTGCGGGGACGAGCAGAGCATTCCGGTCGGCCTCCCCAACGCCCCATGGGGGGCAAGCTGGATGCACCGCTTGCCCGTGACGGACGTGGGGGGCGATCTACAGCGCCTTCATGTCTGGCAACGGCGGCAGGGGCTCACCCACGCTCTTGGGCCGCCAGTTGTGCGTGACGCTCGTGTGCCCGTCCTTCTCCAGGCGGATCTCGTGCGTCTTGCCGTCGACGGGCACCTTGATCTCGCAGGGCGTCTCGCCTTGCTCCTCGCCGTCCACGAACACCTTGGCACCGGTGACGTTGGTGCTGACCAGCGCCCGGTTGAACGGGAAGCTGTCGTAGGTCGGGGCGCTGCTGTTGCCGGCCTCGCCGTCGCTCGCCCCGCTGGCGCTGGCCTCATTGCTGGACGGGTCGGTGCCGTCGCCGGTCTCGGTGGACGACGAACCCAGCCCGCCGAACACCATCACCCCCACCAGGACCAGCGCGGCCACTCCGAGCACCACCGCGACGATCTTTCCCGTCTGCTCGCCCGGGCCCGGTCCCATCGCGGGCGGCACGGACACGGGCAGGCCGGTGGAGGCCATCGACGAGGTGGTCAGGGCCGCCGTTCGCACCGCTCCGGTGCCCGTGAGGTTGGGTACCGACCCCGAGCCCTCGCGTCCTTCTCGGGCCGCTCGCAGGTGGCCGATGCACTCGCCGATGAGCTCGGCGAAGCGTCCCGCGGTCTGGATCCGCTTGCCGCGATCCTTGCGCAGGCCCATCGACACCACGCGGGAGGTCTCCTTGCCCGCATGCCGCATCGCGGGGACCTTGGCCCGCACGTGCTTGAGCATCGTCGCCATCGGAGTCTCCGCCGCGAACGGCGGACGACCCTCGATCATCTCGAACAGGATGATCGCCAGCGAGTAGATGTCGGTGCGGTGATCGAGCGGCAGTCCGTTGCACTGCTCGGGCGACATGTACTGCGGGGTGCCGAACACCTCGCCCGCCTGCGTCAGGCGCGTGGCATCCACCCCGCCCGCGATGCCGAAGTCGAGGACCTTGACGACCTTGCTCACCCCCACCGTCTCGATGAAGATGTTGTCGGGCTTGAGGTCGCGGTGGAAAACGCCGTGCTCGTGCGCCTCGCTGAGGCTCTCGGCCACCTGACGGGCGATCTGCAGCGCCTCCATCTCGGGCACGTGGCCGCGCTCGAGGCGGTCGGCCAGGCTCTCGCCGGTCAGCAGCTCCATCACCATGTAGGGGCGGCCATCCTCGAGCTCCCCGTGCTCGAACACGCGGATGGTCGACGGGTGCCGGAGCTGGCTGGTGATCTCGAGCTCGCGCCGAAAGCGGGTGATGAACTTGCGGTCCGCGGTGGTGTCGGAGCGGACGAGCTTGATCGCGACCTTGCGCTCGACCTGGGTGTCCCAGGCCTCGTAGACCACGCCCATGCCGCCCTCACCGATGATGTCGGTGATCTTGTAGCGGTCGCGCAGCAGCTGGCCGATCTCGTTGCTGATCGACATCTCCATGCTCGAACCCGAGAGGCTCGAGAGCTCGACGTCTCCGCTCGAGTCCTCTCGGCTCCGTTCGCCCTTGGAGAGTCCCCTGGACTTGGGGGTTGTCGGCCCGCGATTCGCCATGGAAGGGACGCTGCGGCCGGTCGCGAGGTGACGCGGCGGGCAGGCGGGGGAAGCATAACCGCGGCGGCCATAAAACCCCAAACCACCGAACGCGGCCCGCGGACGGCCGCATGGCTCCGTCCAGGGAGGGATCGGCGCGCTCGAACGAAACTGGCGATCCCTCGATGGTCCCTGCCGGGAGCTGGGGACCGATGGGGCCGACGGGTCGGTCGCTCCATGGTCGAAGGGCGCAAGCGCGCAGGAGGCGAATTGGGCCCGGGGCGTCGTTCGGTGTATCCCTGGCCCGTGACGCGAGCGCGGTGGGCATGGTGGCTTGGGTGGACGACGGCAACCTTGGGGTGCCGCAATGCCGAGACGGTGTCGACTCCGGTGCCGCAGGCGAACCCCGTCCCCGCCGTCGCGCCGGCCGTGGATCCGGTGGGCGACCCGACCCCCGCCGCGATGGACGGCCGGGCATCGGGTGATGCGGTCGAGCCGGCTGCGCCGACGCCAGAGCCCGACCCGGAGCCGGAGGCTCCGAAGCTTCCCGATGGCACTCCGATCCTGCCGTGCGCCGAGCCGCCACCCGGCATGGTCTGCATCCCCGGGGGTCCGTTCGTGCGCGGCACCAACGACGACGAGCCGGCCAACGCCCGACCCCAGGCCACCGTGTGGCTGCAGACCTTCTACCTCGACGTCCACGAGGTGACGGTCGAGCAATACGAGGCCTGCGAGAAGGGCGAAGGGGTCGCTGCGGACGGACGCGATCGGCCGAGCGCTCCCTGCGATCGCGCGGGGCCCCAGTACCTCGACTTCGACCACCCCAAGATGCCCATCCAGGGGGTGAGCTGGTTCGATTCCCGCAAGTACTGCCAGGTCCACGGCAAGGACCTGCCCACCGAGGCGCAGTGGGAGAAGGCCGCGCGCGGCCCCGATGGCGAGCTCTATCCCTGGGGCAACGAGCCGGTCACCTGCGAGCACGCGATCATCAAGGACGCGCGGGGGCGCAGCTGCGGGCTGCCCAAGGCCAAGAGCAAGCCCGAGACCGGGCGTCCGTGGGACGTGGGCTCGCGACCGGTCGGGCGCTACGGCCTCTACGACATGATGGGCAACTCGTGGGAGTGGGTGCTCGACTGGTACTCCAAGAGCTACGCCGACTGCGGAGCGGAGTGCGAGGGCACCGACCCCAAGGGACCCTGCGGCGGGGCGGAGAGCTGTCCGCGGCACTACATGAGAGTCGTGCGCGGGGGTTCGTGGTACTGGGATGCGTCGCGGGCGACCGGGGTGTTTCGGCGGCCGCACTTTCCGGCGAACGAGCCGTTCCACCACTTCGGGTTTCGCTGCGCCGCGACGGCCGAGCAGGTCGAGGTGCTGCGGGGGCGGGGAAAATGAGCAAGGCCGTGCTCCGGGGAGCACGGCCTGCTGGTGTTGGTCGCGGGAGCAGCCGGTAGCGCTCGTCGAGGCGCCGTCGTTCGCGAGCCGGCTTGGTCTCGGGAGGAGCCGGTGGGGCGGTTAGACCTTGGTCTTCCCGTTCGCGATCACCTTGTCGTAGACCTGCGCCTTCGGGGTCCCCCCGGTCAGCAGCTTCTGCGCCTTGACCTTCTCCTCGTCGATGAGCTTCTTGAAGTTCTCGACCGGCTGCGCGCCGGAGATGAAGCGACCGTTGACGAAGAACGCCGGGGTGCCGCGCGCTCCCAGGGTCGCGCCCTCCTGCTGCTGCGCGGTGATCTTCTTCTCGAGCGCCGGGTCGGCCATGTCCTTCTTGAACTGCTCGACGTTCAGGCCCAGCTCGCCCGCCCACGCCACGTAGTTCTCGTCGGTGAGGGCCTTTTGGTTCTCGAAGAGCTTGTCGTGCATCTCCCAGAACTTGCCCTGCTTGCCCGCTGCCTCGGCCGCCTTGGCGGCCGGCATCGCGTTGGGATGGAAGCCCAGCGGGTTGTGCTTGAAGGCCACGCGAACCTCGTCGCCGTAGTCCTTGAGGAGCTGCGTCATCGTGGGCGTGACCCGGCTGCAGTACGGACACTGGAAGTCCGACCACTCCACGATGGTCACCAGCGCCTCGGCACTGCCCTTGACGTACGCATCACCGACTGGGACCTTGTAGGTCGACGCCGGATCGGGCTGTCCCGGGCGCTGCTGCGGCTGGCCGGCTCGGCCCGGCTTGCCGGGGGCGGCGGCGGGCGCGGCCTTGGCCGCTTCCTCGACCTTGCTCTCGAGCTTGTCGAGCCGCGCCAGGATCTGCGTCTGGCCATCGGCGATCTGGTTGAGCTTCTCGGAGACCTGGGCGAAGGCGCCCGCGCCTTGGCAGGCCGGGAGGGCCAGCGAGGCGACGAGCAGCGCCGAGAGCCCGAACCGGAGGGATTGGGGTGCATGATTCATGGATCGCGTTCCTTGTGCGAATGAAGGCGATGTCGCGTCGCGCCTCGAACGACGGCGCAGGCGACTCCGTGGTGGCGGAGGATGATAGGGAGGCCTCCTGCGGCCGAATACCCACGAATGCCCCGCCATGTCGCATTCAATGGGTCGATGGGATGGCGGGTGATGAATCGCGATCATCGATGTCGTCTCGTCGGTCATCGGTCCCGTCGCCCAAGAACGGCACGAGCCTTCGAATGCGAAAGAGCGCGACGCTCCCGAAGGTGCGTCGCGCTCCTCGCCATGCCCCGAAGGGGGCCTGGGGTGGCCGGCTACGGCTTGTCCTTGCCGTTGGCGATGGTCTTTGCGTAGACCTGAGCCTTGGGCGTGCCGGCGGCGATGAGCTTGTCGGCCTTGGCCTTCTCCTCGTCGATGAGCTTCTTGAAGTTCTCGACGGGCTGGGCGCCGGACAGGAAGCGCCCGTTGATGAAGAAGGCCGGGGTGCCGCGGGCGCCCAGGGTCATCCCCTGCTGCTGCTGCGCCGTGATCATCTTCTCGAGCGCCGGATCGGCCATGTCCTTCTTGAACTGCTCCACGTTCAGACCGAGCTCGCCGGCCCACGCGACGTAGTTCTCCTCGCTGAGGGCCTTTTGGTTCTCGAAGAGCTTGTCGTGCATCTCCCAGAACTTGCCCTGACGGCCCGCCGCCTCGGAGGCCTTCGCGGCCGGCATCGCGTTGGGGTGGAAGCCGAGCGGGTTGTGCTTGAAGACGATGCGGACGTCATCGCCGTAGTCTTGCTGGAGTTGCTTGAGAGTCGGACCGACCCTCGAACAGTACGGTCATTGGAAGTCCGACCACTCGACCACGGTGACCTTGGCGTCCGCCGGTCCCTTGCTCTGGTCGGTGGGCGCCACCGCGACCTTGTACGTGGCGGCGGGGTCGGGCTGGCCGGGCCGCTGGCCCTGCGGCGGCTGCTTGCCGCGGGGGGCAGCCGCCGGGGCGGCCTTGGCGGCCTCTTCCAGCTTGGTCTCGAGCTTGTCGAGCCGGGCCAGGATCTGCGCTTGGTTGTCCGAGATCTGGTTCAGCTTCTCGCTCACCTGGGCGAAGGCCCCGGCGCCCTGACAGGCCGGGAGACCCACCGCCAAGGCGAGCAAGGCCACTGGGCCCAGCCCTCGGAGGGGTGTGAATGGTTTCATGCTTCGTCGCTGTCCTTCGTGGCTTGTCGTGGGCCGAAGTCGCCCCTCATGGCCTCGCGCTCATTGCGCGGATCAGCCATCGGCAACGCAGGACTCTAGCATTGCGTGTATGCCGCTGATAGATGTAAGGAGCGCCAAGTCCGTGAGTCGGGGCACGTTGGACCCACCGGATCCCCATCCCATCCCCGCCGACATCGCGATTCGGAGGGCACGATAGGATCTCCATCATGACGGACGGGCGATCGCCAGTGGCCCCGCCGACGCCGTCCTCGCTCGACCTCCCCGAGCGGGGCTCATCCGACGCGCTCGTCGAGCCCGAGGAACTCCCGGTCGTCGCCCGCCTGGTGGTCGAGATTCGTTCCGATGGCCGTCGAACCGTGGCCCGCGGAGCCATGGAGAGCGTGGACGGTCAGCGGGTCGCGGTGCAGGCCGAGAGCACCACGCCATGGGCCCTGGCCAAGCAACTCGCGGGCGCCTTGTGGAAGCTGCCGCAGCGGCGAGGCGGAGCGCTGCGAGCACTGCTGCCCGGCTCGCGACGCAGACGCGACGAGTGAGCCGGAGTCCTCGAGCCGGTCTGCCGCCATTCCGAAGCGACCAGACCACCGAGTGTCACGAGCCCGGGACGTGCCCACGCCGCCGCCGCAGGCCCACCAGCACCAGCCACCCCAGGCCGTCGAAGGGCCGGCCGGCGGGCGCCGTGCAGCCGCAGCCCTCTTCGTCGTGCGGCGTCAGGTCCACGCAGTCGCAGCTCTCGCAGCCCGGCGGCACCACGTCGACACCGCTGTCGTCGCGGATCCAGCACAGCGCGGGCAGGGGGGCCCCGTACAGGCCTCCTTCCCCACACTCCTTGCCGCGCGACAGCACGCCAACGAGCGCCATGCGGTCGTCCTCGAGTGGCACGAGCGCGGGCCCTCCCGAGTCGCCGAGGCACGAGTCCCGCCCGTTGCCTCCGGCGCGCAGATCCTCGCCACTGGCCGACAGTGCGACCAGCGAGGTGAACACGCGGCGCTTGATGCCGATCACGCCGTCGTCGTCCTCACCGAACCCAACCAACTCGACCTCGGCGCCCGGGCGGACCATGCGGTGGTGGAGGTCCTCGTCGGTGATCACCACGGGCAGAGCCGCGGCATCCACCGGGGCCGGCTCGCCCAGACGGATCCATCCGTAGTCGTGCACGTCATACGGTCCGCATCCTTCCTCGACGAAGGGGTCACAGGCTTCGGGGTGGAACCCGTAGTCGATCACGGGAAGGAACCGTTCACCCACGGCATCGCCGACCGCCACGTAGAGCAGCTCGGGACGCAGCGTCGGATCCCACAGGCAGTGGGCCGCGGTGATCACCATGTCGGGTCCGAGCAGCGTTCCCGTGCACGAGTCTCCGCTCGCCAGCACCGCGACCACGGCCGGATGGCTCCCCGGCTCGACCGGATCGCCGCCCACGATGCCCTCCGGCAGCACGGGAACCGCCAGCCCGGCCATCGCCATCAGCGGTGCGAGCATGGGGAGCATCGCCCGATCATGCCACACCCGTCGGCCTGCTACCCTCGGCCGTGTCCGAGACGCTCGCCATCGCGATCACCCTCGTCGTCTACAAGATCGCGCTCGTCGTCATCGGCCTGCTCGCCAATCGCCGCACCCACGACGTGGGCGACTTCTTCCTCGGCGGGCGACGGCTGGGCCCCTGGGTGGCGGCGATCTCCGCTTCGGCCTCGTCGTCGTCCGCCTGGACCCTGCTGGGCGTGAGCGGGGCCGCGTACGCATGGGGGCTCGGTGCCCTGTGGCTGTTCCCCGCGTGCGTGGGGGGCTTCCTCCTCAATTGGTTCGTGCTGGCCCCGCGTTTGCGCCGCCACAGCGCGGGCGAAGCCTCGCTCACCGTGACCGACGTGCTCGCCGGGCCGCCCGGTCGCCCCCGCTCGTCCACGATCCGATGGCTGTGCACCGCGATCGTGCTGCTGTCGCTGCTCGCCTACGTCGCGGCCCAGTTCCAGGGCGCGGGCAAGACCTTCCACCAGACCTTCGACATGTCCACGCCGTCGGCCGTGCTGCTCGGCGCCGGCATCATCGTGCTCTACACCCTGCTGGGAGGCTTCTGGGCCGTGAGCATCACCGACACCCTGCAGGGGCTGGTGATGGCAGCGGCGGCCCTGGTGGTGCCGTTGGCCGCGCTCCTGGCCGTGGGCGGCCCCGCAGCGCTCCTCGACGCGCTGGCGAGGGTCGACGTGCCGGGCTACGGCAGCCCGTGGCGCGGACTGCCACCCGCGGCTGGCGTGGCCTTCGTGCTGGGGCTGCTCGGCATCGGCCTGGGCTATCCGGGCCAGCCGCACGTGGTCAATCGCTTCATGGCGGTGCGCGACGAGGGGTCGATGGTGAGCGCGAGGAGAATTGCGATCGCGTGGGCGGTGGTCATGTACACGGGCATGCTCGTGGTGGGCTGGTGCGCCCGCGTGCTCCTGCCGCTGCTGTCCGACCCCGAGGTGGCCTTCATCGAGACCACGCGAACGCTGCTGCATCCGGTGCTCGGCGGGGTGATGATCGCCGCGGTGCTGTCGGCCGTGATGTCGACCGCCGACAGTCAGCTGCTCGTTGCCGCGTCCTCCGTGGCGCACGATCTTCGTCGCGACGATGCGGTCGCACCGGCTCCGCTTCGGCGCACGCGCGCGGTCGTGCTGGGGCTGTCGGCGGTGGCGGTCGCCCTCGCCCTGTGGGGGAGCCAGGCGATCTTCTCCCGCGTGCTGTTCGCATGGACGGCCATGGGGGCCGCCTTCGGCCCGCTGCTGCTCGTCATCGTCGTCGCAGGTCCGGTGCGCCCCGGTGCTCGCCTCGGATCGATCGCCCTGGGGTTCGCGCTCAGCGTCGCCGCCTACTCGATCGAGGGCCTCGCCGGCGGACCGTGGGAGCGCGTGATGCCGTTCGTGGTGGCGCTGGCCGTGGCATGGTGGGGCCGGGAGTCGTCCGTGGGCGTGGGCCGTGGGGCACGCCCATGACCAAGCTCAGCGTTGGGCGCCCCCGAGCGCCCCGATGTTGGCGCGCAGACGGGCGATGCCCTCGTCGAGCACAGCGTCGGTCTTGCAGAAGGCAAAGCGCACCAGATGCCGACCCGCCTCCTTGTTGACGTAGAACGCCGAGTTGGGGATGGCCGCCACTCCCACCGCCTCGGGTAGGCGCCGGCACAGGTCCATGTCGTTGGAAAAGCCCAGCGGTCGGATGTCCACGCAGATGAAGTACGTGCCGGCCGGTCGCAGCACCGTGAACCCCACCTCGGCCAAGCCGGCGCATAGACGGTCGCGCCGGACCCGGTAGTCGGCGCGCAGCTCGTCGAAGTACGAGTCGGGGAGCGCCAGCGCCTGGGCCACCGCGAGCTGGAACGGAGCGCCGCTACAGAACGTGACGAACTGGTGCGCGGTGCGAACGGCCGATGTCAGCTCTGCCGGCGCACACGCCCAGCCGACCTTCCATCCCGTGAACGAGAACGTCTTGCCGGCCGAGGAGATCGTCACCGTGCGCTCGCGCATGCCCGGAAGGGTGGCGAGCGGCACGTGCTCCCCCTCGTAGACCAAGTGCTCGTAGACCTCGTCGGTGACCGCGATGAGGTCGTGCTCGCGGCACAGCGTGGCCACGTGCTCGAGCTCGACGCGCGAGAACACCTTTCCGGTGGGGTTGTGGGGGCTGTTGAGCAGCAGCACGCGTGTCTTGGGGGTGATGGCCGCCTCGAGGGCGGCCGGGTCGTAGTCGAACGCCGGCGAGCGCAGCGTGACCACGCGTGGTACCGCGCCTGCCATGGCCACCGTGGCCAGGTAGGAGTCATAGACCGGCTCGAACATCACGACCTCGTCGCCCACGTCGAGCAGGGCCTGGAGCGTGCTGGCGATGGTCTCGGTGGCGCCGTGGCAGACGGTGATCTCGGTGTCGGGGTCGTACTCGAGCCCATAGCGGCGCTGTTGGTGGGCGGCGATGGCCGTGGTGAGTTCGGGAATGCCCGAGCTGCGCGAATACTGGTTCCTTCCCGCGCGTATGGCTTCGATTGCGGCGTCACGGATGCTCGGCGGCCCCTCGAAATCGGGGAACCCCTGGCCCAGGTTCACCGCCTGGTGGCGCTGCGCGAGGGCGGTCATCTCGGCGAAGATGGTGGTGCCGAAGCCCTGCAGGCGGGCCGTCATGCTGGGGTTGCGAGCGCTACTCATGGATGGCGCGAGCATGGCATAGTCGGCTGGTTCATGCCGCCTACCGTGCCTCCCATTCGCTCGGAACGTTCTCCTGCTCGTCCTCGCGGAGCTCGGGTATCCACCATGGCGGCGGGCCTGGTGGGCTCCGAGATCCTCGCCATTGCGGCCGACATCCGCGAGCGTCTGTCCAGGGGCGAAGAGATCTGCAACCTCACCGTGGGGGACTTCTCGCCCGCTCAGTTCGGGATCCCGGCTGCGCTACGCGACGGCATCGCGAGCGCGCTCGCACAGGGGCACACCAATTATCCGCCATCATCGGGCATCCCCGAGCTACGAGCCGCGGTCGCTCGCCTGTTCGAGCGGCGCTTGGGCCTCACCTATCCGGTCGGCTCGGTCCTCATCGCCAGCGGGGCACGCCCCTTGATCTACGGCACCTATCGCGCCGTGGTCGATCGAGGGGATCGTGTGGTGTACCCGGTACCGAGCTGGAACAACAACCACTATACGGACATGTTGGGAGCCGACGGGGTGCCGGTCTCGTGCGGGCCCGATACGCGCTTCTTGCCGACGCGGGAGGACCTGGCGCGGGTGCTGCCGGGGGCGCGCCTCTTGTGCATCAACTCGCCGCTCAATCCCACCGGAACCGCGATCGAGGCCGACGCGCTGCGAGGCATCTGCGAAGAGATCGTGGCCGAGAACCACGCGCGTCGCAAGTCGGGCCAGCGACCGCTCTATCTCATGTACGACCAGGTCTACTGGATGCTGCGGGTGCCGGGGGTCGAGCACGTGACTCCACCGGGCCTCGTACCCGAGATGGCCGACTACACGATCTTCGTCGATGGCATCAGCAAGGCGTTCGCGGCCACCGGCCTGCGCGTGGGCTGGACGGTGGGTCCGGCCGATGTCATCGAGCGCATGGGTGTCATCCTCGGGCACGTGGGTGCCTGGGCACCGCGTCCCGAGCAGCACGCCACCTCGGCCTTGCTCGACGACGATGCCGCCATGGACGCCTACGTCGCCGAGCTGATGCAGGGGCTGGGCGCTCGGCTCGAGCGGCTATACCAGGGGTTCTCGACGCTCGCGAAGGAGGGGCTGTTGGTGGAGGCCATCCCGCCGATGGGGGCCATCTATCTCACGGTACGGGTGCATCCCTTCGGACGCCGTACGCCCTCGGGCACCGTGTTGTCGACGAACGAGGACGTCCGTCGCTATCTGCTGGATGCGGCGCGGGTGGCCGTGGTGCCGTTCCAGGCGTTTGGTGTGGTGGGCGACGAAGGATGGTTCCGGTTGAGCGTGGGCGCGGTGGGTCTGGCAGAACTCGATGGCGCGCTCGAGCGCCTGGGGCAGGCCCTGCGGGTGCTCGACTGACCCTTCGACGATCGATCGTCGTGCGCGGGGTGAGGCCGAGGCGAGAAGGCGCGGTGGGGCATGGTGCCTCGGTGATCGACTCGATTGACGTGGGGTTTACGGGGAGAGAAGGGGGCTTTGCGTCGCGTCAACGATGTCTCGGCCCTGCGATGCGTCGAACCGGGTGAGGAGCACAACCATGACCAACATCCTTCTCTCCCAGATCCTCTCTCTGATGACCGCCTTCGTCTCGCCCGATGCCGCTGCCGCGGGGCCAGGCGCGGGCCGACACCATGGAGATCGGGGCGCGAACATGTGTGAGCAGCTCGCGTGCACCGACGAGCAGCGGGCTCGCATCGATGCAATCCGTGCGGACCATCGGCAGGAGATGGCCGACGAGCGTGCCGAGGCCAAGCGGCTGCGCACGGCGCTGAAGGCCGAGCGGGCCGCGGCTTCGCCCGATGCCAAGAAGATCGCCGCTCTGCAGGCTCAGCTCGATGCCCTGAAGGCGACGATGAAGCAGGCACGTCAGGAGACCCGCACCGAGATCTCCGCGGTGCTGACCCCGGAGCAGCGTGAGCAGCTCGAGGCGATGAAGGCCAAGCACGCGGGCAAGGGCAAGGCTCGCGGCAAGGGCAAGGCGCACGCGAAGGGGGAGCGCGGAGCCAAGGGCAAGGCGCACGCAATGGGGGAGCGCGGGGCCAAGGGCAAGGCGCACGCAAAGGCGAAGCGCGGGGCCAAGGGCAAGGCGCACGCGAAGCGCGGGGCCAAGGACAAGGCGGCCGGCAAGGGACTGACCGCCAAGCGCGAGCGCCCAGGGAAGGACCGATTCACGTCCGGCTGATACGAGTGCGATGATCGAGCGGGCGAGTCTCACCAAGGGCTCGCCCGCTCGTCATTGGGGACTCAGAGCCGCCCCAGGTCGAGCACATCGACCATGTCGTAGAGGCCGGGGGCTCGGCCGGCCACCCAGCGGGCGGCCCGCAGGGCGCCGCGGGCGAAGATGCTGCGGTCCATGGCGCGGTGGGTGAGTTCGATGCGCTCGCCGTCGCCGAAGAACATCAAGGAGTGCTCACCGACCGAGTCACCACCACGCAACGACATCAGGCCGATCTCGCCGCTGGTGCGGGCGTGATCGGCCTTTTCTCGCGACATCACGGCCACGTCGTCGAAACGACGCCCGTTGGCGGCAGCCACCGCCTTGCCGATCCGCAGCGCGGTGCCCGAGGGGGCGTCGCGCTTGTGACGGTGGTGCAGCTCGAACAGCTCGGCTTCCCAGTCGGGGCCCAGTGACTTGGCGGCCAGCTCGGACAGGCGGATCATCACGCTGATGCCCACGCTGAAATTGGCCGCGTAGACGATCGGCAGCTCCTTGGAGGCCTCCTCGAGCAGGGTACGGGCCTCGCTCGACAGCCCAGTGGTGCCGAGCACCAGGGGAGCGCCGAGCTCGAGGCAGCGCTGGATGTTGCGCTCGGTGGCACGCGGTAGCGAGAAGTCGACCACCACGGCACCGCGCGGCGGTTCCATGAGGTCGGACACGGTCACGCCGACCTCGGGCATGCCGCACAGGCGTCCGGCGTCCTGGCCCAGGCCCGGCCCGCCCGTGCGATCGACCGCTCCCACGAGTGTCATGGTGTCGCTCTCCATGACGGTGCGCAGCAGCGTCTGGCCCATGCGCCCGCGGGCGCCCACGATGACGACGGAGGTGAGGCGGTCGATCACGGTCGAAGCTCCAGGGTGTCGAGCACGCGGCGGAGCTCCGCACGCGTGGGGTGATCGTCGGGAAGCACCTGCAGCGGCAGGCGGATGGTGGGTTCGATCTTGCCCAGCATGGCCATGGCGGCCTTGATGGGCTCGGGGCTGGTCACGGAGAACAGCGCACGAGAGAGCGGCAGCTGGCGATAGTGCAGCGCGCGAGCCTCGTCCCAGCGACCCTCGCGGGCTGCCCGACACAGCGCCACGAACAAGCCGGGAGCCACGTTGCTGCCGACCGAGATCACGCCGTGGCCACCCAGCGAGAGGAACGGCAGCAGCGTGAAGTCGTCGCCGCTGAGCAAGGAGAGCCCCTCGCCGCACAGCTCGCGGATTCGTGCCGCTCGGATCATGTCGCCGGTGGCTTCCTTGACCCCAACGACCAGCGGGTGCCGGGCGAGCTCGGCGAGGGTGGCCGGCTTCAGGTCGCAGCCGGTTCGTCCGGGCACGTTGTAGAGCACCATGGGGAGCCCCGAGGCCTCGGCGATGGCGGTGAAGTGCGCGACCAAGCCGCTCTGCGTGGGCTTGTTGTAGTAGGGGGTGATCTGGAGCGTGGCGTCGGCTCCCAGCTCCTTGCAGGCGGTCGCGAGCTCGCAGGCCTCTTTGGTGCTGTTGGAGCCTGCGCCGGCCAGGACCGGGACGCGACCGCGAGTCGCTCGCACGACGATTTCCACCACCGTCAGGTGCTCGGCATGGGAGAGCGTGGGGGACTCACCGGTCGTACCACAGGGGACGAGGCCGTCGATCCCGGCCTGGATCTGCTCGTCCACCAGGCGTTCGAGCGCCTCGGTGTCGATCCCGTCCCCCCGCATCGGGGTGACCAGAGCCGTGAGCACGCCTTCGAGCTTCAAGGGATCCTCCTCGCGCTTGCGCGGCGCCACAGTAGCAGCAGCAACCGTGGGCTTGCCAGGGGGCAAGCGGAGGCGAGGTCGCCGTCTGCGCGAAGCGGCTCGGCGTGCCCACGCGGGCCGCCCGCGCCGATGCAGATCCCGAGGCTCCGTTCTGCTACACCTACGCTCGTGCGGGTGGCGATCGACACCCACGGATGCCGACTCAATCGCTTCGAGTCCGATGCCATGGCCGAGGCGCTGGGGCGGGCCGGCCACGCATGGGTCGACGACGTGGGAGGGGCCGACGTCTACGTGCTCAACAGCTGTACGATCACCCACCAGGCCGATGCGGATGCGCGCCAGGCCGTCCGCCGAGCTCGGCGGGACAACCCCGACGTGGTGGTGGTGTTGACCGGTTGCCTGGCCAACGCCGATCCCGAGGCTGCGGCCGCGCTGCCGGGCGTGGATGCGGTACTCGGCAACGCCGACAAGGCGCGGCTGGCCGAGCTGCTCGCACGGCTGCCTCCGCTCGCGGAGCGGCGCACGGGTCCCGCGCTGGTCTCCGTCTCCGCGCTCACCCGGCGCATGCCGTTCACGGCGCTGCGTCCCGCGCTCTCGACCCGTCGCGCGCGTGTGCAGCTCAAGGTCCAGGATGGCTGTGACCATCGTTGCGCGTTCTGCATCGTCCCCGCGGTGCGGGGTGGGTCGCGTAGCTTGCCCGTGGTCGAGGTGGTGGAGCAGGCCCGACGGTTGGTGGCGGCGGGAGTGCCCGAACTCGTGCTCACGGGCATCCATCTGGGGGCCTATGGTCGCGACCTTCGGCCGCGCGTGAGGCTGGCCGAGCTCGTGGCGGCGCTGCTGCCCCACCTGGGCTCGGCACGGCTGCGGCTGTCCTCGATCGATCCTCACGAGGTCGAAGACGAGCTGCTGGGGCTCCTGGCCGAGCACCCGCGATCGATCTGCCCGCATCTGCACCTGCCGGTGCAGGCGGCCGACGACGGAGTGCTCCGCCGCATGCGGAGAGGCCACACGGCAGGCACCTTCGCCGAGCTGGTGGAGCGGGCCGTGAGGCTGGTGCCGGGCATCGCGATCGGCTCGGACGTGATCGTGGGGCATCCGGGGGAGGACGAGGCCGCGTTCGAGCGCGGGGAGGCGCTGTTGCGCTCGCTGCCGCTGTCCTACCTGCACGTGTTCCAGTTCTCGCCGCGCCGCGGGACTCCGGCCTTCACGATGGATGACGCGGCGCCCGCGGCCGAGCGCGCTCGCCGGGGCGCGAGGCTGCGGGCGTACTCGCGGGCCGCGGTGGCGGCTCGACATCGCAACGCAGCGGGGAGGGGCGCCGACGTGGTCGTGCATCGCAGCCCGCGACGCGACGGTCACTACGAGGCGCTGACCGACGACTACCTGCGGGTCGAGCTACCGCCCGAGGCCGCGGCGTGGGCGGGGCAGCGCCGCACGGTGGTGCTGGCCGACGACGGACGCCGGGCCACGCTCGTGCCGGTCTCGTCGGAAGGGGCGCCGGAGACGCGGTCGGAGGGGGGGGGCTAGGAGGGATGGAGCCCGAGCGCTTTGGCCTGCACTACGCGGGCAAGGCCGAGGCGGTGCGGCGGGCCCACGAACGGTCAGCGGCTCGCCTGCGGTGCGACGAGCCGGCGTCCATCGGCTTCGCCGACGCACGCGACGTGCTGGTGGAGGGCGACAACCTCGAGGTGCTCAAGCTGCTGCGGCCGGCGTACGCGGGCACGGTGCAGTGCATCTACATCGATCCTCCCTACAACACGGGGCACGACTTCGTGTACCGCGATCGCACGGTCGAGGACGTGCAGGCGTATCTGCGGCGCTCGGGTCAGGTCGACGACGAGGGCATGCGCCTTCGGGCCAATCCCGAGACCCACGGTCGCTATCACTCCCACTGGCTGGCCATGATGGAGCCGCGGCTGCGGGTGGCCCACGAACTGATGCACGACGACGGGGTGTTGTTCGTCAGCATCGACGACCACGAGGTCCACCACCTGCGCGTGCTGCTCGACGAGATCTTCGGGCCCGAGTGCTTCGTGGCGCAGGTGGTGGTGGTGAGCAACCGGGGCGGCCGAGACTACTTGCGGATCGCGACCACCCACGAGTACGTGCTGTGCTACGGCAAGTCGCCCGATGCGGTGGTGCGGCCGCTGGCGCGCGAACGGAGCGCAGCGCGACGCGTGGATCGGCGGGGGCCCTACGAGCTACGCGAGCTTCGCAATCGCAACCCGCGGTTCTCGCCCGACAACCGGCCGAACCTCTTCTATCCGATCTGGGCGGATGCGGAGGCGGCCGACCCCGAGGGGCTGTGCCCGGTGGCGTTGGGGCCCATCGCGGGGGGGCAGCGGGTGGAGCCCCGCAATCGTGAGGGCGCGGCGGGGGTGTGGCGCTGGGGCCAGCCCAAGCTCCGTGCGGCGATCGTGCCCGGGGATCCCGAGGCCAGCGAGGTGGTGGCCCGGCGTCGCCGCGATGGTGTGTTCAATGTGTACGAGAAGCACCGGGCCACCACCACCAAGCCGCGCTCGGTATGGGACGAGTCGATGATGCGCTCGGAGGAGGGGACCCGGACGTTGCGGGAGCACCTGGGTGTGGCGGCGTTCGATCACCCCAAGCCGGTTGCACTGGTGCAGCGGTGCGTGCGGCTCGGTGCGGGCCCCGGGGCGCTGGTGCTGGACTTCTTTGCCGGCTCGGGGACCACGGCCGAGGCGGTGATGGCGCTCGATGACGAGGACGGCGGACAACGGCGCTATCTGCTGGTGCAGCTACCCGAGGTGTTGCCCGAGCAGGCTCCGGCGCGTGCGCTGGGCGCAGCGACGATCGCCGATGTGACCCGGTTGCGGATCGCCGCGGCGCGCTCGGTGGATCGGGGCGTGCGGTGCTTTCGGATCGAGGCTTCGCGGGTCGATGCGTCCATGCTCGAGTCGGGGCTCGATCCGGGGTTCGATCCGGGGCCCGACCCATGGGCGGTCGCGCTGCGATCCGGTCTGCCGCTGCATGCGGCCATCGAAGGACTGGGTCCGCGGACCTGGGCCATCCACCACGACGAGCGACGGCTGGTGGTGAGCTTCGAGCCCGTGCTCACGTCGGTCGATGCGGAGGGGTGGGCCCTGCGATCCGGCACGGCCGTGGCGTGCCGGGCCGACGCGCTCGACGACGAGCTGGCCTACAACCTCGCCCGCCGCCATCCCTTGTCGCTGCTGTGAAGTTGCGCTTCGAGCCCGATCTACCCCACCAGCGCGCGGCGATCGACGCGGTGCTGGGGTTGTTCGCCGCGCAGCCGTACGTGTCGCTGGCCGAGGCGCTGGCGGCCGGGCAGGAGCACGGGGTGGTGGCCAACCGCCTCGTGCTGACCCCCGAGCACCTGCTCGAGCGCGTGCACGAGATCCAGGGTGCGGCCGGGCTCGCGCCGTCGTCTCGGGTGCTCGACGAGCAAGGCGTGCCGCAGGTGTCGGTGGAGATGGAGACGGGGACGGGCAAGACCTATGTGTACTTGCGGACGCTGCTCGAGCTGGCGGCGCGGCATGGCATGCGCAAGGCGGTGGTGGTGGTGCCCTCGGTGGCGGTGCGCGAGGGCGTGCTGCAGACGCTGCGCGCCACCGAGGCGCACTTTGCCGCGCTGATGCCCGGCGTCCGCCTGCGCGGCTTTGCCTACGACGGGGGGCGGCTGTCTCGCTTGCGGCGGTTCGTGTGCTCGTCGGAGGTGGAGCTGATGGTGCTCACGCTCGACGCGTTCAACAAGGCCAGCAACCGGCTGCGGCGACCGCATGATGGGTTTGGGGGCCGGGCTCCGCTGACGCTGCTGCAGGCCGCGCGTGCGGTGGTGGTGCTCGATGAGCCACAGCGCATGGAGAGTCCGCGGAGCCGAGCGGCGCTGGCCGATCTCGCGCCGCTGATGGTGCTGCGCTACAGCGCCACGCATCGGTGCCCTCACGCGCTGGTGCATCGCTTGACGCCACGGCGTGCGTACGAGCAGGGGCTGGTCAAGCGCGTGGAGGTGGCCGCACCCGCGGCGGGCCTGAGCGATCGCACGGCGAGGATCACGGCGCAGGTGCGGGCCACGGTCGCCCTGCACCTGCGACGCCAGGCCGAGCTGTGGCCGCGGGGGATCAAGGTGCTGTCGCTGTTGTTCGTGGAGCGGGTCGACGACTGGGCGGCCGAGGACGGCGTGGTGCGCGAGGTGTTCTCGCGGTGCTTCGACGAGCTCGCGTCCGAGCATGCGTGGGCGCGCGGGCGTACGGCGGCCGAGGTGAGCGCAGCCTACTTTGCGGTCAAGCGCTCGGCAGGGCGGGTGCGGGCGGTCGACTCGCGCACGGGCCGAAGCGCGGCCGACGAGGAAGCCTACGCGCTCATCATGCGCGACAAGGAGCGGCTGCTCTCGCTGGACGAGCCGGTGGGGTTCGTGATCTCGCACTCGGCGCTGCGAGAGGGCTGGGACAACCCCAACGTGTTCCAGATCTGTACGCTGGCGCCGTCGCGGGGGCTGGTGAAGAAGCGCCAGGAGATCGGCCGTGGCGTGCGCCTGTGCGTGGATCAGCAGGGGCGCCGGGTGCTCGAGCCCGAGGTGGACGTGCTGACGGTCGTGGCCAACGACAGCTACGAGGACTACGTGGCCGGGCTGCAGACCGAGGATGCC
The DNA here is from genome assembly GCF_026337845.1 of Paraliomyxa miuraensis. Classification (GTDB taxonomy): domain Bacteria; phylum Myxococcota_A; class Polyangia; order Nannocystales; family Nannocystaceae; genus Paraliomyxa; species Paraliomyxa miuraensis. The sequence continues at coordinate 236,606 of NZ_JAOVZF010000153.1, forward strand.
GAGGCGATGGACGCACGGGATGCCGCGCCGGCGCCCTGCCCGGTGGGCGAGGGGCGCCGAGGACGGGACGCGGGAGGGGTCGGGTGGCAGGAGGCGAGCGTGCCGTGGCGAGCGATCGATGGCGGGCGCCTGCGCGCGCGGGCGCTCGAGCACGCGCGGCGGCTGGCCCGGACGAGGTCGGTGGCGAGCGCGCTCGAGCTGCCCGCGCCGGATCCCCTCGGGGCGGTGACCGAGCTGCTGCTACGAAGGCGACCGCCGTGCTTGGTGTCTCGGGCGACCATCCGGGCCGTGCTCGAGGCGCTCGATGACGCGTCGTCGCCGGGGCCCTGGGTCGTGGTGGAGCGGGCGGTGATGGCCATCGTGCAGGCGTTGGACGAGCCCTGACGCGAAGGATGTGGGCGCAGCGTGTACCCGTGGAACCCCGGGGGAAAGGAGTAGATCCCCGCTGCCGTTGCTTTGGTCTTGCGACGTATCCTTCGGCCCATGCGGATGCGTGCGTGTTTGCTCGTCCTGGGACTGGTGGCGTGCGGTGAGCCCGAGGATGGGCGCGACAGCGGCAGCGCATCGGGGCTCACGGGCCTGACCGGGGTGACGACGGGCGTGTCGGGGACGGTGGGCACCGGCGGCACGGAGGGCACGGGGATGGGGGTCGAGGGCGATGCCTCGATCGGCTCGGGTCCCACGGCCAGCGCCGATGACACGGCCGAAGGTGGCGTGAAGTTCGACCTCGGTACGGAGGACACGGGCACGCTGCCGCCGCCGGGCGAGTGCGAGACCGATCTGGTGGCGACGGTGCGGGACTTCTCGCAGGGCCACCCCGACTTCGAGTCCGTGATCGCAGTGGATCCCGGGATCGTGCAGGACATGCTCGGAGGCGACGGCAAGCCGGTCTACGCGGGAGGCACCGCGGGCACGACCACCGGGCAGGCCAACTTCGATCAGTGGTATCGCGACGTGGCCGGGGTCAACGTCAACATCCCGATCCAGATCTCGCTCACCGACAACGGGGACGAAACCTACACGTACGACGACGCGGCGTTCTTCCCCATCGACGGCCAGGGCCTGGGCAACGAGGGCAACCCGCACAACTACCACTTCACCCTGGAGATGCACACGCAGTTCACCTATCAGGGGGGCGAGGTGTTCACGTTCCGCGGCGACGACGATCTGTTCACGTTCATCAACGGGCGCCTGGGCATCGATCTGGGCGGGGTGCACGGGCCGATCCAGGGCAGCATCGATCTCGATGCGATGGCCGGTACCCTGGGGATCGTTCCGGGCGGCACCTACGATCTCGATTTCTTCTTTGCGGAGCGCCACACGTCGGAGTCGAACTTCCGCATCGAGACGACGATCGGCTGCTTTCACCCGCCGGGGTGAGGCGGGCGAGCCGGGGCGCCGAGCCCAGGACCGAGTGCGCCGATCGACTCCGAGCTGGGCTACAGTCCGGCGGTGTCATGCACGCACGTCCGGATCATCGCCACCCTGTCGTTCGCGCTCGCTGCGGCCTGCGGTGATGCGAGCCCCCCTGCGGCCCCCTCGCCGAGCCCGTCGACGCCTCGGACGGTGGATGCCAAGGCTCCCGCTCCCACGGTCGACTCGAATGCCAAGGTGCCCGTTCCAGGGCCCGCCGACGAGCCCGCGGGAGAGGACTGGCTCTTGTGGTTCGATCGCGGGGGGCAGTGGATCACGCAGTGGATCTCCGTGGGCCCCGACCGGAGCACGCCCGTGGCCGAGCGGAAGGCGCTGGTGCTCTCCGATGGCACGCGCCTTTGGGTGGTGGAGCGCAAGGACGCCGAGGTCGACGTGGTGGACTGCGAGTGCTTCGAACGGGAGGGCGTCGAGAGCGGCTGCAAGCCCTCGGCGCGGCTGACGACCCCGGGACTGCACGCCATCGAGCTCGGGAACGGGACGGAGCTCGTGGTTCGAGCACCGAGCACCGAGCGCGTGGTCGGCGGTGACATCGGGCTGTCGCTCGAGGTGCAGGGGGGCGTGGGGCCGCGGCTGGCGTTCGAGTGGGGGGACAGCGGCTACTACTGCGGTGCGCACGGATCGTACGAGTCGAGCTTCGTGCTGTTCGATCTGTCGACCGGCAAGGAGGTGGAGGCACCGTTCGCGGCGGTCGCCGAGGCGCTGCCAGCGGAGGTGCGCACCACGGCGGCCAAGGAGATCCACCAGCTGCTCGACGAGTGCGAGGGAGACGACGGCCCTTCACTTCAGGAGGTGCTGTCCGAGCGCATGGGCCTGACGTCGCTGCACATGGGCGTGGCGGCCGGCGAGCCGCGGCTGACGTGGCACTTCGAGGCCGAGACCTACTATGCATGCTCGTCCGACTACGCCGCGCACGGGGACGGGGCTTCGGGGCTGGTACCGGGCGCCGCGCCGCTGTCGCTGCACGTGCTGCCCGAAGGGGTCGTGCACGCCCTGGTGACGCTGCGCGACGTCCCCACCGTGGGGTGGGCGAGGCTGTCGCTCTTCGGGGCCGCGCGGCAGGCCGCGCTCGAGGCGTTCGAGCAGGCGCCCGAGGGCCCGTGGCCGTCGGGCTCGAGCTCGGAACGGCCGATCGCCGCCGTGACCGCCGTGACCGCTGCTGGTGACGAGGCCGGGGCCAAGGCCAAGCTCGAGGAGGGTCGTCGCCTGACCCGCGCCAAGGACTACGCCGCAGCGATTGCCGCCTACGACGCCGCGATCGCGCTCGATGCCTCGTTGGCTCGCGTGTGGTCCGAGCGTGGCTACGCCAAGCTGCTCATGGGCGATCTGGCCGGAGCCCAGGCGGATCTCGAGGCCGCGCTGCCGCTCGACGACGGCGCAGCGTTTCGCGCGGCGGTGCACTACAACCTGGGGCTCGTGGCGGAGAAACGCGGCGATGCGAGGGGAGCCAGGACCGCCTTCGAGACCTCGCTGGGGCTGCGCGACAACGAGGCCGTGCGCAAGGCCCTGGCGCGGGTGAAGTGACGCGAGCCGTGCTCGGCTCGATCGGCGGTGAGCGCTCGCGCTCGATCGTGCGGGCGGTACCCGTGTCAGGATGGTCATCGAAGCGCTGCCGCGTGGCATGACGAAAATTCGAGGGGCTGGCTCGATTGCCCCGGCTGCGAGGAGTCCTAGGGTGCCTCTTGTGTCGGTGGTGAGCCTGGCCGCCGCACTCTGGTTGGAAGGTGCCCACGCTCATGCAGACATCGACGGCTTCCATGGTCCCGTTGGCCCCGCTGGCCCCGCTGCCCGTGCTCGATCGGACGATGCGGCTCCGTGCCACTTCGTACGCCAGGGCGGCGATGCTGGTCGAGCCCGAGTCGTTCGTGATTCAAGGCGTCGAGCTGCCGGATCTCCATCCCCGGTCGGTCCGCGTGCGCATCCAGGGCTGTGGCGTGCGCGGGTCGGAGCTGCCGCTATGGGAGGGGCGGCCGTGGTTTCGCTACCCGCTGCCGCCCGGGAGCCCGGGGCTCGAGGCCTGGGGGGTGGTCGAGGCGATCGGCGAAGAGGTGGACGAGGTGGACGAGGGGGACCGCGTCGCATTGCTGGGAACGCGGGCGTATGCCACCCACGATGACGTGGCGGTGGATCGGGTGGTGGTGCTGCCGCCGTCACTCGACGAACACCCGTTTCCGGGAGAGTCGCTGGGACGCGCGTTCTCGGTGCTGTCCCGCGCGGGGATCGAGCCCGGGCAGCAGGTGGCGATCGTGGGGGTGGGGTTTGTGGGGGCCGTGTTGGTGTCGCTGTGTCGGGCCGCGGGGGCGCAGGTGCTCGCGCTCGCGGGACGCACGTCGTCGATGGCGATGGCGGAGTGGATGGGGGCCAACGCGCTGATCTCGATGAAGGACCACGGTCGGATGATGCGGGAGGTGAGCGCGTTGACCCGAGGACGCCTGTGCGACCGGGTGATCGAGTGCGCGGGTGCACGCGAGCCGCTGCGGCTGGCGGCGGCGATCACCGGCCACGGGGGGCGCTTGGTGGTGGCCGGGGAGCACAACGACTTTCCCTGGCAGCTCGGGGTCTCGCGGTGGAACGAGCGGGGGGTCGAGGTGGTGGGCGCGCTGGGCGGTGACGACGAGCGTCGAGTCGAGCACATGAGACTGGCGGTGGCCGCGGTCGCGGAGGGACGGCTCGTGCCCTTCGACCTGGTGACCCACGCGTTCGAACTCGAGGACATCGACGAGGCGTTCGCGCTGACTCGGGCCCAGCCCGAAGGCTTCACCAAGGCGATCGTCACGCACGCGAGCTGATCGGCGGGCGGCGGCCGCTCAGGCCTTCGTGATGCCGCAGGCCGCCACCGGGCTGCGATGGCCGTCGCGATCGTAGGTGCGCACGCCGAAGATCCAGTCGTCCTTGTGGAGCGGCAGGGTGATCTCGGTGGCGGTGCCGACGTCGCGGGCATGCTCCCAGCTGGGGGCCGTGGTGGCGCGCCAGATCACCTCGTAGCCGGCCACGTCGGGCTCGGGGGCGGGCGCCCAGCGCACGGTGGTGTCGCGGCTCAGCGCGTCGGCGACCACGGCGGGCTCGGTCGGAGCGGACGGGGCGTTGGCCAGGTGCACAAGCACGGCACCGTTCAACCGAGCCACCTCGGCCAGGTAGTGCTCGTCCACGTGCTCGGGGAGATCGCCAAGGGAGCGGTCGCCCTCCACGCGGGGATCCTGGTGCTGGCGATCGTAGTTCTCTGCGACCTCGGTGAAGCGGATCGCGGGGTAGCCCAGCTCGTCGAACGCGAGGTGATCGCCGCCGCGAAGGAATCGATCGGGTCGGAACACCAGCGTGGGCTGGACCGCGGTGTGCTCCCAGGCGGCGATGGTGGCCACGTAGCGGGCGAGCTGGCGCGCGGGCCCGTCGTCGAGCGCCCCCGTGGCGCGACCCTGGGCGAGCTGCTCGGCGGTCCACGAGGCGGGGGCGCCCGACGAGAACACGCGGATCCGATCGGCGTGGCGCTCGCCATCGGGGCCGGTGGGGTCGCCCACGATGTCGTTGCTCAGCACGCCGGTGATCACGGCGCCCGTCTCGTGCGCCGCCGCGGCATGCAGGCGGGCGCCGAGCAGGCCTTGCTCCTCGCCGGCGGTGGCCATGAACACGACGGTTGCATCGAGGGGATGGGGAGCGAGCACGCGGGCGAGCTCGAGGGTGACGGCGACCCCCGAGGCGTCGTCGTTGGCTCCGGGGGCGGCCGCTTCGGGATCCATCACGTCGCTGGCGCGCGAGTCGTAGTGGCCGATCACGTAGATGCGTCGTCCCATCGCCTCGGGCATGGTGCCGGGGAGGGTTGCGATCACGTTGACGAGGGTGGCGGGTCGATCGACGCGGCGTCCATCGGGCTGCAGCGAGAAGGGCTCCTCCGCCACGGTCAGCGGGGGGCCGGGGCGATCGGTGGTGGAGGCGTCCTCGAATTGGCGCACGAGATGGCGGCGGGCGGCCGCGATCCCGCGATCGGTCGCGTCGGCCGACAGCGTGTGTCGTGTGCCGAACGCGGCGAGGGCGTCGACGTCGTCGCGCAGGCGCTCGGCGGAGATGGCGGCGAGGGCTCGGGCGGCGGCGGGCGGGGGCGGGGTCGAGGGGACGATCGACGGTGCGGGAGCGCTCGGAGCGGGTGGCGGGTCCGCCGGTGGGATGGCGATGGGCTCCGCGGGCGATGGCCGGTGCGGCGGGGTCGCGCTGGCCTGGTTGGTCGACGGCTCCGGAGCCGGAGCGTTGCACGCGAGCGGGAGCAGGCAGGCCAGCAGCAACGGACGCGTCGGCATGGCAGCGATGGTACCCGGTCGTGGGCATCGACCATGGCGGGTACTCTCTTGCGTGCCGATGCCACGAGCCATTGCCCTGTTGCTCCTCCTCGCCGGATGCAAGCACGCTGCCGCGGTGCCGTCGCCCTCGCTGCCGGTGCCGAAGAAGGCGGCGGCCCCGGCTTCATCGCCGAAGGCTCCGCGGGTGATCGCGCGCGAGCAGCTCGCCCACGTGGGCTATGACACGGGGGTATTCCCCACGATGCTCGGTACGCCGGGTCCACGGCTGGTGCTCGCGGTGCTCGACTCGCTGCCGGCGTTCTCGGAGCTCGAGGTCGACGAGGTTCGCGACGTGGACGACGAGGCGCTGGCGGGGATCGGGGTGGTGCGCCCGCCGTCGGTGTGGTTGGTGACGCCGGCGGGGGCATGCCCGGCCACCCTGAAGGACGGCTACGTGGGGTACTATGCCGAGGGGCCGGAGGCCTACGAGGTGGGCTTCCATCTCGTGCCGTGTGCGGCCGACTTCGGTCCGCTGGCGGTGGTCGCCGAGCTGCCGCCGCACGAGCTGCGCTGGGTTCCGGCCGAGGTCGAGCTCGATGATCGCGTCGAGCCGTCGGCCTGGGAGCACCCCTTGCGCGATGCGTTCGTCGAGCTCGGGCTGGGGACGCACCAGGACGATGCGGGTACGCCCGCGCCCGCGCGGTGGGCTCGGATCATGGCCGTGCCGGGCACGCCCCTGCGTCAGCTCTTCGCCATCGATCACTGGCCCGCCGAGGAGGCGTGTGACGAGCACGAGGTGGTGAGCAGCGGCCTGGTGATGATGGGCGACGAGGGGCCGGCGTGGCTCTTGCCACCCGAGGATCTGGGGTGGGGTGGGGGCGAGGCTCAGCTCGTGGGGGCCCTGGTCCAGGGCGAGGTCCCGCTGGTGGTGGTCCAGCGCGTGCGGTTCCAGGCCGGTCTCGGGCTACGCGATCGCGACGGTGGCTACCAGTGGTTCGAACTCGACACCGGCCGCTACCACGACGAGGACGTCGCCTACGCCGGGTACTCGGTGCGGCAGTACTGTGGGCCGTAGCCAGCCAGCAGCCGGGCGGAGCCCGGCGGTGCTACGCTGCCGCGGGTCATGACTGCACCCGCCGTTGCCTTCGTCGCCGGAGCCACGGGCTACACCGGGCGCGCCGTGGTGGATGCGTTGGTGGAGCGTGGGGTGAGGACGGTGGCCCACGTGCGACCCGATTCTCCTCGACGTGCGGAGTGGACCGAGCGTTGGCAGTCGCGAGGGGCCGAGGCCGACGCGACCCCGTGGGACGAGGCTGCGCTGACCCGGACCCTGCGGACGCTACGGCCCACCGTGGTGCTGGCGCTGCTGGGGACCACGCGCGCCCGAGCCCGTCGCGAGGGCAAGGGCGCGGTCGAGGGCTACGAGGCGATCGACCACGGGCTGACGATGATGCTGCTGTCGGCCGCGCGGGCATGCGGAAGCGGGCCGCGCTTCGTCTACCTGTCGGCGGCCGGTCTCTCGGAGGGCACGCGCAACCCCTACATGCGCGTGCGCGTGCGCGTCGAGCAGGCGCTGCGCGAGGGCGAGCTGCCCTACACGATCGCACGTCCTTCGTTCATCACCGGATCCGAGCGCGACGAGTCGAGGCTCGGCGAGCGGGTGGGGGCGGTGGTGGCCGACGGCCTGCTGGGGCTGGCGGGCATGCTGGGCGGCCGTACGCTCCGCGATCGCTACCAGTCGATGACCAACGTGGAGCTCGCGGCCGGCCTGGTGCGCGTGGCCTTGGACCCCGGGTTCGAGAACCGGGTGGCCGAGGGCGAGGATCTACGCGGCTGAGCCCCGCGAGTTCGAGGGATCGTGGGGATCGGCGCCCGCCGCCGGCACACGTGGCCTTTGGCGGGCGACCGACGATCACCCGCCGCGGGTGCGGGTCATGTCCGACAGCCCCACGCGCGCGAGGTGGTCGCGCAGGTGCTTGCGGCTGACGTCGAGCTGGCGGGCGGCCTGGCTGACGTTGCCATCGACTTGCCCGAGGGTGTGCCGCAACAACCAACCATCCACGGCATCGTGGAGCTGGCGGTAGGTCCCGCGCGGCAGCAGCGGAGCGAGATCGGGCGGAGGAGGAGCGTTCTTGGGAGCGGGCTTGCGCATGAGGGCCTTCTCCGCCGCGGTCGGGTTCATGCGACCTTCACGAAGACGAGCCCACAACACGCGTACGCGCTTGCGACTCACTCGAAGCCGCCGTGCGGCCTGACTGACGTTTCCGCCGACCTCCTCGAGCACGTGCCCGAGGTACCAGCGATCGACTGCATTGTGGATTTGCTTGTACGTAGCTCGATCGAGCATGTCCGCGAGCACGGGTGGATCGGCGGCGGGAGGGGGCGGGGCCCCTCCCAGCGCCGCCCGTCTTGGCGGAGCAGGCGCCGCCTTGGCGGCGCGGGCCTTGGTTGGCATGCGAGAGGGCGCGGGCGCAGGGGTGGGCGTACTCCGTCCTGGAGAACGACTCACGATCGCTTCGACCAGCTCCTCCACTCCCATGCCGATCAGGCGAGCGAAGTCATCGACCTTCATTCGCCCCACGAGAATGGACATCGCCGTGGTTTCCGACATCGTGGAACCCACGGTAGACGATCTGACAGCGCGATTACAGCGTGCTTCGTAGCGGGTTCGACCGAGGGTGGTGGTCGGTCATCGACGACCATGAAATCATGGACTTTTGGAACCTTGTAAGTCGATTCCTGTAGGGGGAATCATGAAGGATTGGCTCGGCACTGTCCGCGGGTTGATCGATCGGAACGTCATTCACATCGATCCCGATGACGACGTTCCGTCGTGGCCGGCCCGAGGGTGCTGCAACGATCGCAGGGTTGCCCGGGCCAGTCGTCGCAGATCGTGCCGTGCCTGGTTCGTTGGCGCTGGACCAAAGCGCACCACTTCATATCGTTGGACGAAGCGCTGCAGTTCATCGGCGCCCATGATGCCAGCTCCGCGCACGCGCTCGGCGATTCGTTGGGGCGACTGATGGGGCTCGCACGGCACCCCCAGCTGCTGCACGCGTGCGAGTACGGCGAGCATCCATCGGGTCTCGGGCCGGACTCGAGCTCGTCGTCGTGCGGCGGCCCGACGCCAGAGCCAGAGCCCGAGGCCGAGCCCGAGCGCGGCGAGCCACCATCCCCGGCTCATGCCGTCCAGGGGTCGATCGCCGCGGCGAAGGCCCAGGCGCTCGAGCGCGGCGAGCTGCTTGCCGAGATCGTAGTCGATCACGTGCTCGAGGTAGCTGTTGCGCAGGGCATCGATCAGCTCGGTCGCGGCTGGCCACCATGGGGCGTCGTCACCGGCGTAGCGGCCCGAGGGTGGGGTGGGATCGAAGGTCACCCAGCCCAGCGGACCGAAGTGGACTTCGACCCAGGAATGGGCATCGGCCTGACGAACGGCATAGAACTCCCCGACCGCGTTGTGATGCGCGCCGTAGTAGCCATTGACGATCCGTGCGGGGACCCCGACCTCGCGCAGCAGCACCACCATGGCGGTCGCAAAGTACTCGCAGTGGCCGGCCCTGGTGTCGAGCAGGAATCCCACGATCGGGTCGGCACCATCCCGCACTCGATCCGAGACGCGCTGCTCGAGCGTGTACTCGTAGCCTCGCAGGTGGCCCATGATCGCGTCCACGACGTGCAGGCGCGTGGTGGCGTCGGCGGCCAGGCGCTGGGCGAGCCGCCCCACCTCGGGGTCGAGTGACGCACTGCGCTGGAGGTAGGCACCCAGCGCGCTCGGCACGACGGGGTGACCCGCGGCGGCCAGCTCGTCGCGCGTGGGCTCGTCCGGGCGCCACACCACGCGGTACTGCACGGGGCCCGGGGGGCGGATGAGCCGGACCTCGTGGTTGCGTGCTCCCACCGGGATCGGGAGCGCCTCGAACGAGCCACGAGAGAGCACGCGAACGGCGACCGGATCGCTGGGAACCAGCAGCACTTCGGCCCCGATGTCCTCGAGCACGATGGTGGCCTGGGCGATCCGAGTCGACGCGGCAAAGCCGGGGATGGGGCGGGCCGAGAGCTCGCGGGTCGGCGATCGCACCAGGCGTGGACGTCCTTGGTCGGTCACCGAGCGGTAGCCTTGGGCAATCTGGAGCGGCCCGGGAGTGCCTTCGCGGCCGTGCTGCCAGCGGCCGCCTTCGTAGTGATCGAAGCTGCTGCCTCGGAGGTGCCACGTGGTCCGATCGCTTCCCGGTGGCTCGTCGGGGCGGATGCGCATCACCACGGTGGCGTCGGACTTGATGGTGCCGAAGCCACCGAGCTCGAGATCCTCGGAGAACCCGCTGCGGACCTCGCTGGCGAGTCGCCCGCGGAGCAGGACCCCCACGCCGAAGCGGGGGAACAGCAGGAAGGTGAGCAGGGCCCCGAGCCCGGCCACCACCGCGACGCCGCCCGCGGATCGCCACAGCGAGCGCCGGCGCGCATGGCCCTCGCGGTCGATGACCGGCATCACGCGGGCGCCCAGGCGCTCGCCCTCGGCCATGAGGTTGTTGGCGCAGAGCCCCATGATCGCGGTCACCAGGTAGGCGCCGAGCAGCACCGGATAGCTGAGCTCGGTGTTGATCACCGCGCCCACCACCATCAGCAGCGAGCCCAGCAGCAGCAGCTGGGCGTGCTCGCGCGCGCGCTGGCGGTTGAACATGCGCTGGGCCACCAGCAACAGCAGGAAGTCGACGCCGGCGTCGATGAGCTCGGCGCGCAGGACCACGCGGGCGAACGTGGCCAGCAGGGCCGCGAGCACCAACGCCGTCCACGCTCGCTGGGCCGACACCGAGGGGATCGCGGGCAGCGGACGCCACCACGCCACCGCGACCAGCCCGCTCACGGCGAGGAGGCTGGGAGTTCCCACGCCGCCGGCCAGCGCCACCGCGGCCACGGCGAGCGCGGCCTGGGCCAGCGACAGACGATCGCGCAGGCGCCGTAGCGGGGTCATGGGCAGCGGCTCGCTCATCCCACCTCCGCGAGGAAGTCGAGCACACGGCGGTGCTGCGCGGGGCCGGAGCCGGCGGGCACGACCACGCGATCGCCATACTCGAGCTCGAGCCGGACCCCGTCGTCGCGCAGGCGCAGGCCGGCCTCGGCGGCCGCGTGCTCGACTTCCGCTTCGAAGGCGGGATCACCCGCGGTGCCCGGGCGCAGGGTCAGGCGCACGCGGGCCCCCGTGCCCGCCTCGTGCTCGCGCACCACCGGCTGGCCCAGGCGTGCGGTGGCCGGCCAGTGCAGCCGCCGCAGCTCGTCGCCGTCTCGGTAGGCACGCAGGCCGAGGAATTCACCGTCGCGCGCGCGGCGTCCGGTGCCGTGAGGGGGGCCGTCGTGGGGCGTGGTTCGATCGCCGATGCGGGCGAGCACGCGTCGTGGGTACACGAGCACCTCGGCATCCACCGGCAGCTCGCGACGCTTGACGAACAGGCCGAAGGGGAAGCGCGTGGCCACCACCGCGCGGGGCAGGTCGTGGCGGCCCCGAGTGGGCATGACCACGCGAGCGGTGAGCCGCAGGGTCTCTCGGGGACCGATGCGTACGGCGAACACGGGCTCGCAGTGCCCCGGATCCTCGTAGTCGTCGTCGTCCTCGACGCTCACCGCGAGCACGTCGCGACGGGCGTCGGAGTTGGTCAGCTCCACGTCGATCAAGCCGGGCTCGCTGGCGTGGAGTGGTCCTCGCAGCACTCGGCGCACCTTCACGCGGCGCAGGGTGGCCTCGCTGAGCACGCCGCTGCCGAGGATCAGCGTCATCTGGGCCCCGAAGATCGCGTGCAGCAGGTTGGCACCCGAGTTGATGGCGGCGAAGCCCACGGCGATGGTCAGGAGGATGAACAGCCAGCCGGAGCGGGTGATCTCGAGTCGCCGGCCGCGTGCGCTCAGCCAGCGTCGTAGCCACCTTCGGTGACGTCGCCTCGGCCGTGGCGGGCCGGAGCGGCCGCGAGTCGCGTGCGCCGGGTTGCTCACCGTGGCACGGGGATGCGCGCGACGATGTCGCGCACGTGCTCGGCCGCCACTGCGTCGGCGAGCTCACCGGAGCGGAGCACCACGCGGTGGGCCAGGGTGGGCACGGCCAGGGTCTGGAGGTCGTCGACGCTCACCTGCTCGCGGCCCTCGAGCCACGCCCGTGCGCGGGCGGTGGCGACCCATGCCAGGGCTCCGCGGGTGCTGACTCCCTGGTCGAGCTCGGCGTGCTCTCGCGTGGCCTGGACCACCCGCTGGGCGTAGGCGGCGAGGTCGGGGTGGAGGTAGAGCCCGGCGGCGGCAGCCTGGGCTCGCTGCACATGGGCGAGCGTGGTGACCGGCTCGCTCGTGGTGCGGCCGGTGGCCGCACCCGACTGCAGCAGCTCGGCCTCGATGGCCGCGCTGGCGTAGCCCAGCGTGACCCGCAGCGCGAAGCGATCGCGCTGGGACTCGGGCAGCGGATAGGTGCCATGGTGCTCGCTGGGATTCTGCGTGGCGATCACCATGAATGGCTGGGGGAGCGGACGCGGCTGGCCCTCCACGGACACCTGAGCCTCGCCCATCGCCTCCAAGAGTGCGCTCTGGGTGCGCGGCGGAGCGCGGTTGACCTCGTCGGCCAGCACGAAGTGGCCGAACACCGGGCCGGGGCGAAACTCGAAGTGCTCGGCTTGCGGTCGCCACACGCTGACGCCGATGATGTCGGCGGGCAGCAGATCGGCGGTGAACTGGATGCGCGACAGCTCGGCGCCGACCGCTGCGGCCATGGCCCGCGCCAGCGTGCTCTTGCCCACGCCCGGGAGATCCTCGAGCAGCACGTGACCGCCGGCACACAGGGCGATGAGCACCAGCTCGATGACCTCGTCCTTGCCGCGGATCACCTCGGCCACTGCGGTCTTCACCGCACGCATCGCTTCGGGGGACGAACGCGCGGGGGCGCCAGGGCTGGTCACGGCCGCCAGTCTAACAAGCAAGGAGACCTTCCTGCTTCATGTCCGCTCTGCGGCCGGATCGTCGCTCGCGACCGGACGCTTGCGGGCCAGCATCACGCCGTCGCGGACCGAGAGGAGCACGTGCTCGACGCGGTCGTCGGCGGCCACGTGGGCGTTGAAGCGCACGATCGCGTGGTCGCTTGGCTGCTGGGGATCGAGCACGCGACCGCTCCACAGCGTGTTGTCGGCCACGATCAACCCCCCGGGCGGTACCATCGGCAGTGCGGCCTCGTAGTAGTCGACGTAGCTCTCCTTGTCGGCGTCGAGGAACACCAGGTCGAAGCGCTCGCTCGCGGCCGCGAGCGCGCGGATGGTGTCGATGGCGGGACCCAGCCGCAGCTCGATCTTGTGGCCGTGAGGGCTGCGCTCGAAGTACCGCCGGGCGACCCCGGTGGCCACGGGGTCGATGTCGCAGGTGACCAGCCGCCCGTCGTCGGGAAGGCCCGAGGCCAGCGACAGGGCCGAGTAACCGCTATAGGTGCCGACCTCGAGCACCCGCTTGGCCCCCATGAGCCCGACCAGCAGCTTCAGCAGGGCGCCCTCCACCGGGCCGACCTGCATCTGCGGCATGGCGAGGGTGCCGAGGGTCTCGGCGCGTAGCTCTTGCAGGAGCGGGGGAGCGGGCGCGCTGTGCGACTCGATGTAGCGCTCCAGCGCCTCGGGGAGGATGTCCATGGGGCCGAGGGTAGCGCGCCGCCGCGCCCCGCCAGGGATCTCGTGGTCTGTGAGCCTACGCCCGGCGTCGGGTGGTCGTCTTCGGTCGTCTTTGGCGGTGGGGCGTGGTAGCACCCGCTCGCACTCGCGGCCGCCATGAGGATCATCGAGACCTGCCCCGCCCTCTCTGCTTCCCTCGCAGCCCCCGGCCCCGAGCCGTTGTCGGCGGCCTGCGTGTCCGATCCGCTGCACGCGATCGCGGGCAGCTGGCTGGGTCCGGTGGTGCAGCCGCCGGCTGGCCCGGGCGGCCCGGCGCCGCGACCGTCCACGGTCGTGCGCTGCGACGAGCTCGGCTGGCGCTGAGGGCTGGGCTGACCGCTCAGCGGTCGATGGCCGCCGCCACGCCGCGAAGCAGCCGCGTCATGCCCTCGTCGAGCACTTCGGGCGGGGTCAGCAGCGACATCGCGACCCTCGGTGGTGCACCGAGATCGAACAAGAACCCCGGCTGCACGAGGACGCCGGCGTCCAGCAGGCGCAGCGCCCAGCCCAGATCGTCGAGCCCGTCCACGCTCGGGAGCCGCAGCAGCGCCGTCCAGCCGGCGTCGGCCGGCAGCAGGTCCACCGGTTGGTCGCGCACGAGCGTGGCGATGCGGGCGATGTTGGCACGGAGCCGCGCGTGGATCCGCGGCTGGAGCTCCTCGGCTGCCTCGAGCAGGCGGGGCAGTGCGAGCTGGACCGGCGTGCTCACGCTCAGGAATGCATCGGCGGCCAGCTCGGCCCGCGCGCGCAGCTCGTCCACCTCGGCCGAGGGACCGTGCAGCACCGCCCACGAGAGCTTGAGCTGGGGCAGCGCCGCGACCTTCGACAGCCCGCTGAGCACCACGCACGGCACGTCGTGGTGGGCTGCGAAGCATCGCGTGCTCACGTCGCCGCGCAGCGGGTAGTCGGCGAAGACCTCGTCGATCAGCAGCGGCAGGTCGTGGGCCACGGCGCGTGCTCGCAGCGCGGCCTGCTCGTCCGCGGTGGGTACGTGCCCCGTGGGGTTGCTCGGCGCCACCACCACGATCGCCCGCGCCCGTGGCTCGGCCGACAGCGCCGCATCGAGGCCCGTGCGATCGAGGTACCACGCACCATCGAAGGCCAGCGGGTATGGCACTCGTCGCACGCCGACCACGTCGCCGAGCATGTCCAGCAGCGGGTAGCCCGGACGCGGCACGAGCACGGCGTCCCCCGGATCGGCCACGATGGCCAGCAGCTGGGCGTAGGCCTCGCTGGTGCTGGCGTAGAGCAGCACCCGCTCCGGGTCGACCGCGATCCCGCGCCGCGCATAGTACCCCGCCACCGCGGCCCTCGCCTCGGCCGACCCGCGCGCCCGCGGGTGGTAGCGAGCCGCCGCCTCGGTCCCGAGCGCACGATAGAGCGCGGCGTCGTGCACGAGCCCCACCGCGGTGGGATTGGTGAGGGTCAGATCCACGAGGTCGTTGCCGTCCTCGGCACGGGCCCTTGCGTGGGCCTTGGCGTGGGCCTTGGCCCGGGCCACCGCCTCGGCCCACGGGCTCGGCTCCGATGGCCACCCGCTGCGTGCCGACAGTCTCATCGGTCCGCGGAACCCTGGGTCGGGCCCTCGATCGCTCGCATGCGCAGGTACGTGGCCTTGCTCTGTGGCGCTGGAATCATCGTGGTGATCACCATGCCCTTGTTGCCGAGGTCCTCGAGCACCAGGCTCCCGCCGGAGAGCTCGAGGATCGCGGCCGCCATCGGCAGGCCCAGGCCCAGGCCGCGGTGGCCCGGAATGCGATAGAAGCCCCGTCGGGCGCGTGCGAGCTGCTCGGTCGTGGCCGGACGCACGGGGGTTCGCACCTGCACGACGATCCGCGGTCCGTCGGAGGCCCGGGTCTCGTACACGTGGATGTGCAGCGTGCCCTCGTGCATCAGCTCGCCGGCGAACAGCAGGATGTTGCCGAGCGCCTGCACCATGCGGAACGGATCGACGAACGCGGGGCGCAGGCCAGGAGCGACCTCGGTCTCGTACTCGAGCCGTCCGCGCTGACGCTCGCGGGCGAGCTTGATCGCGCGGCTGATGAGGTTGGCCGGCGGCGTGGGCTCGGGGCTGAGGTCGAGCCGGTGGGCCTCGAGCTTGGCGGTGTCGAGGATGTCGTCGATCTGCAGCAGCAGCTCGCGACCGTTGTCGTGGATGCTCTGCACCATCTCGCGCTGCTCGGGCAGCAGCTCGCCATCGATGCCGCGCAGCAGCAGCTCCGAGAACCCCAGGATCGAGTTGAGCGGCGAGCGCAGGTCGTGGCTCATGTTGGCCAGGAACTGGCTCTTGATGCGGTCGCCCTCCTTGGCGCGCTCGATCGCCACGTACTTGGCGATGGTGGCCTGCCGGATCCGCTCGATCAGACGATCCACGGCGCCCACCAGCTGGTGGACCTCGCCCGTGGCCAGGGTGCCTGGCCAGAGCGCCTCGGGGGGTTCCTCGCGGACCACGGCCCCCACCTGGGCCGCGGCACGCAGCACGTCGCGCCGTAGGTCCATGGCCAGCCGCACGAACGCGGTCACGCAGCCCATCAGCGCGAGCAGGCCCACCAGCAGCAGCAGCTCCACGAGCGCGGGCGGGGGCGCGTGGACCGGGCTGGCCACCGCCAGCCACAGGTACCCGGCGGCCAGCGGCGCTGCGATTGCTCCCCCGGCGGCGGCAGTGGCCATCAGCACCAGGGGCCCACGCAGGTCGCTTCGACGGGTGCCCGTGCCCGGGTCGACCCGAGGCGCGCTGAGGATCTCGGGCCGCACCATCGCACGACCCCACCCGTGGACCATGGCGGCCATCGGTCCGAGGATCGCGATCCACAAGAGCGCCATTGCGATCACCACGTGGCGTGGCCAGCCCGTGTGGGCGCCCAGCACCACGGCGTCGACGCCGTAGGCGAGCGCACCCCAGCTGGCCACGCGCAGCGCAATCGATCGCGGGGCCCTCAGCAGGCCCTGGAACGCCGCCTCGACCTCGGCCGGCGAGGTCGTGGAGGTGGCCCGTTCCGATCGGTCGCGGTGCCAGAGCACGGGTGCGAGCAGCAAGGCAGCGGGTCCGGCCACCAGCCATGGCCATGGATCGGACCCGCGTGCGCTCGGGTTGCGTCGAGCCCAGCGCGGACGAGGGAGGGTGCTCACCCCGTGCCCGAGCGTGAGCACCAGCGCCAGCCCCTGCGGCAGCAAGAGCTGGCCCCACGGAAGCGACGCGAGATCGTGAAGGGGCAGGCCCACCCACAGGGCCCACGACGCCGCGTGCAGCAGGCCGAGCCCCCACAGCGTGGCCACCATGCCCAGCAGGCGCAGCTCGACCGACAGGCGCAGCACGGGACCCACGGGGCTCCCGGACGGAGCGCTGCGAATCACCTCGGGGAGGGTGGTGGGGGGCGGCTCGGTCGGTCGCTGGCTCGCGCGCGTCTCGTCGACGAACGGGGGGGCAGTCCAGACCGACGAGGTGGAGGCGGCGCGCTCCGGCCCCGGCTCCGGCTCCGGCTCCAGCTCCGAATCCGGGGCCGTGATCGGAGGTGGCTGGGTCGGGCGCTGGCTCGCGGGCTCGTCGCCCGCATGCTCGGGCGGAGCCCAGGAGTCGTGCTCGGATCCGTGGCCGCTCATCGCAAGAGGTCCGCTGCCCGCAGCTCGCCGGGCCGGAAGGTGCGCCGCACCACGGCGCGGGCGGCCTCCTCGGTCACGTCGATCGAGGCGGGCCGTCCGGGTGGATCGAGCGGCAGGGTGAGGGTGAAGGTGGAGCCCACGCCGACCGCCGACTCGGCCGCGAGGCGCCCGCCGTGGTGCTCGGCGATGCTGCGCGCGATGGCCAGGCCCAGGCCCGTGCCCTTCTTGCGGCGGTTTCGCGTGCCCGCCTGGCGGTACTCCTCGAAGATCACGTCGAGCTCGGCGGCCTCGATGCCCACCCCGGTGTCGATGCAGCTCAAGATCACCGCGTCGACCTTGGGATCGAACGCGAGCCGCACCACGATCTCGCCCTCCTCGGTGAACTTGATCGCGTTGCTCACCAGGTTGTTCAGGATCTGGCCGATCCGCCGCCGGTCGCAGATCGCCGGGGGCAGGCCCGGGGCGACCTCGGCGCGCAGGGTCACCGGCTCGTCGCGGAGCTGCGGTCGGTGGAAGTCCACGGTCTGCCGCACCAGCGCGCCCAGGTCGGTCCGCGAGAACGAGAGCCGCAGCTCGCCCGACTCGATCATGGAGATGTCGAGGATGTCGTTGATGAGCTCGAGCAGCTGCTTGCCGCCGCCCCGGATCAGGCGCACGTCCTCGGCCTGAGCCTCGGTCAGCGGCGCCGGATGTCCCTCGAGCAGCAGCTGGGTGAACCCACCGATCACGTTGAGCGGCGTACGCAGCTCGTGGCTGACCGCGCTGAGGAAGTCCGACTTGGTGCGCTCGGCGGACTGGGCTTGCTCGAGCACCGACTCGTAGCGGTTGAGGTCCTCCTCGAGCCGCCGTCGCAGCGCCTCGAGGTTGGCGAGCAGCTCGCCGACCTCGTCGCTACGCGTGACCACGATCGGGGTGACCGCGCCCGGGCTGGGCTCGGCCGCGGGCGGAGGCTCGTCCAGACGCCGGGCCACCGTCGAGAGATCCTGGCCCGGCACCTGCCCCAGGCTCACCCCGGCCATCGCGGTCAGCAGGGGAAAGGCGAGCAACCACCCGGTGGGAAGCATCATGGCCAGGTCGAGGCTCGGCGCTCGGCCCAGGTGATGGACGAGCGAGGCCAGCACGACCAACGCGCAGGCCCACGCGGCTTCGGTGAGGATCGTGCGGATCTCCCGGGAGAGCAGGGGCGGCGGGGCGCCCGTACGAGGCGCACGGCCGCCGGGGTCGCGGATCGCCAGCGCTTGCAGCACCTGCGCCATCGGGATCGCGACCAGGTGGGCCGCCGACCACACCGCGGCGGTCGTGGGGACCAACGCCACCATCGTGCGCACGCCGCCTTCGCCGAGCAGCTCGGGCGGGAGCACCAGCAGCGCCAGCAGCACCGCACTCACCGGGGCCGCCACTCGCAGGGCATTGGGCACGGCGACGGCCACGCTGCCCGGGTCGCTGTCTCGGCTCCGCAGGACCAGGGTGCCGAGCTGGGCCAGCAGGGTGGCGAGCACGGCCAGGCTGATCACCTCGCGCCCGTGTGCGATCTCGGTCTCGCTGGCGAGCAGCAGGCCCAGCGTCGCGTGCCCGATCACGAGGTGCACGAGTCCGGCGACGCCCACCACGGCGAGCACGCGTACGAAGAAGTCCGATCGCGGCTCGGACGTGGCGGTGGACATCGGCGTCGAGCGTAGCAACGAAGAAAGGCCGCCGGCACCCGAGGGTACCGACGGCCCGGTCATCGGCGACGATGGCCGCTCAGCCGCCCTTGTGGGCGCGCACCAGCTCGACCAGCTGCGGCACTGCGTCTTCCCACTTGGCCACCAAGCCGTAGTCGGCGACCTGGAAGATCGGTGCCTCGGGATCCTTGTTGATCGCCACGATGGTCTTGCTGCCCTTCATGCCGGCCAGGTGCTGGATGGCGCCCGAGATCGCGACCGCAAAGTAGAGGTTGGGTGCCACGACCTTGCCGGTCTGGCCCACCTGCAGGTCGGCTGGCACCATGCCGGCATCGGTCGCGGCCCGGCTGGCTCCCAGCGCGCCCCCGAGGAGATCGGTGAGCTCCTCGAGCACCTTGAAGTTGGCACCCTCGCGCATGCCTCGGCCGCCCGAGACCACCACGTCGGCCTCGGTCAGCGCCGGGCGGGCGCTCTGGGTCTTCTCCACGCCCACCACGGTGGCGCCGCGGCGGCTCACCGAGCCCGCGGAGAGCGCGCTCACCGTGGTCGCAGGGCTGCCGGGCTCGGCCGGGGCGAAGTCGCTGGCGCGCGCGGTGAAGCCGAACGGCGCGTGGCTCACCTTCAGGGTGGCGATGGCACGGCCGGCCGAGATCTCCCGCGTGAAGGCATCGGCCCCGGTGACGCCGGTGATCTCGGTGACGATGGGCGCGTCGAGGACGGCTGCCGCACGGGGGACCACCTCGCGCAGCGTGGAGCTGGCCGTGCCGCCAAAGGCGGTGACGCCCAGCTCGCGGACTGCGGCCACCACGGCGTCGGTCCAGGCCTCGGCCGTGAACGGCTCGAGCTCGGCGCCTGCGATCGCGTGCACGGCCGAGGCTCCGTAGCCCCCGCTGGCCAGGGCTTGCGCCGCGGCATCGGGGGACGCGCCCAGCACCAGCAGGTGGAGCTGGCCGCCGGTCGCGGCCGCCAGCTGCTGACCGGCGGTGATGCCCGGAAGCGCCGCGGCCTTGGGTCCGCTGCCGTCGGATTCGACGATGACGAGTACGTTGCTCATAGGACCTTGGCCTCCGTGATCAGCTTGTTGACCAGCGTCTGCGCGCTGTCGACGATCTGGCCGGCGGCGCGCTTTTCCGGGGCGGTGACGCCGGCCACCGCGACGTGGCTGGACGGGGTGACGCCGAGCGCCGCGGGCGTGTGCACGTCGACCTTCTTGCGCTTGGCCATGGTGATGCCGCGCAGCGAGGCGAGGCGGGCCCCATCGGAGTACTTGTGGTCGTCGGCGGTGGCGCCGTTCTTGACGCTATGGGGCAGGACGATCCGGAGGTCGACCGAGACCACGGCGGGCAGCGGGATCGTCTTGGTCTCCACCCCGTCGTCGACCTCGCGGCCCACGGTGAGCGCGTTGGCGCCTCGGTCCCAGCGAAGAGTGGCGGCGAACGAGGCCTGCGGCAGGTCGAGCAGGCCGGCCGCGCGCTGGGCCACCTCGTTGCCCTCGCTGTCCTGCGACAGCTTGCCGCTCACCAGCAGGTCGCAGCCCTCGCGGCGAAACACCTCGGCCACGAGCTTGGCCACCGTCTGGCTGTCCATCGCGGTCTCGTCGGCATCGACGATCACACCACGATCGGCGCCCATGGCCAGGAACTGCGTCACATGCTGACGCTTGTCCTTGGGGCAGACGCTGCACACGATCACCTCGGCGAGGCGATCCTTGTTGCCGATGTGCTCGGCCATGCGCAGCGCCGTCTCCACCGCGTACTCGTCGAACGCGTTGGCGACCCACTTGGACGAAGACGTATCGATCGCGTTGCCCGCGAACTTCAAGCTCTCGTCGGGATCGGGGATCCTCTTTACGGTGACCAGGATCTTCACCGGCCTCCTCCTTGCGTAGCTCTTTCTTGCTCACCTGGGTCCAACCCCAGTGTGCAAGTGATGGTTGGAAAATGGTGGCGTTCGGGCGGCTTATCGCGTGCCCTGGGCGGCCGTGTCAAACCGGACGAGCCATCGGAGGACCACGCATGGCCACTTCCCGGCGGCATGGCCCCTCGGCATGGCCCCTCGGCATGGCCTCGTACCCGCGTGAGTCGGCGGTGCTGGCGCAGTTCTCGGCTGCTCATCGGCGCGGCCGGCTTGCGACGGCCCTGGGCCCTGCGCTAGCCTGCCGGCCCCTTGCGACGCGTCCCTCAGCTCGTCTTCGGTGCCGTGGCCCTCTTGCTGGCAGCCTGCAGCCCGGCCTGCAATCCACCCGAGGCCAGTGCGCCGGGGACCGAGGATCCAAGCGGTCCCGGCAAGAAGCCGCAGGCGGTGACCGACCACGAGAAGAAGCGGGCCGAGCTTCCCAAGGACGACGTGCTGGACCAGGCGCCCGGCGTCGACACCAGCAAGCTCTCGGATGCCCAGCGCGGGGTGTTCTTCCAGATCATCAACACCGAGCCCAGCGCCTGCGACAAGCCGCACAGCCTCGCGCGCTCGCTGCAAGACGATCCGAGCTGCCGCGACTCCCTGGTGGTCTCGCAGCTGGTGGCCGATGCCCTGGCCTCGGGCGCCTCGCCCAGCGACATCAAGCACGACCTGCCGCTGGTGGTCGAGGCGCTGCAGCCCCGCGACATCCCCGTCGAGGGGCGGCCGATCTACGGGGCCGAGCGGGCTCCGGTCACGGTGGTGGTGTTCGCCGACTTCGAGTGCCCGCACTGTCGCGCCGAGGCGCCGGTGCTGCGCAAGGCCGTCGATCAGTTCCGGGGCCGCGCCCGCCTGATCTACAAGCACTTCCCGCTGATGGGCCACGACCGCGCCAAGGCGGCCGCCATCGCCACCGAGGCGGCGCACGAGCAGGGCAAGTTCTGGGAGATGCACGACCTCGTGTTCGAGAACCAAACCGACCTCTCCGACGAGAAGCTCTACGCGTTCGCGCAGGAGATCGGGCTCGACATGGAGAAGTTCAAGGCCGCGTATGCGTCCGGCAAGTACAAGTCGGTGGTCGAGAAGGACAAGGCCGACGGCGAGAAGCTGGAGATCAGCGGGACGCCGGCCGTGTTCATCAACGGGCGCGAGATGATCCCGGGGCTGTTCGGTGGCAGCGTGACCGGGTGGATCGACGACGCGCTCAAGCGCTAGGGCGCGACGCCAGCCCCCACGGCCCCGCTGCCTAGCTCGATGATCACCCCTCGGCCATGGATCGAGGCGTTTGCGCCGGCCACCGTCTCCAACCTGGGACCGGGCTTCGATTGCCTGGGCTTGGCCGTGTGCAGGGCGGGCGATCGCGTGCGGGCGCGCCGACGCGACGAGCCCGGAGTGGTGCTGAGCCTGGTCGAGGGCGATGGGGGCAAGCTGCCGCGCGAGGTCGAGCGCAACACGGCCGCGGTGGCGGCCGCGTGGCTCCTGCGGCGGCACGCGCCGGATCGCGGCGTGGAGCTGCAGCTGCACAAGGGGCTGCCGCTGGGCAGCGGCCTGGGCAGTAGTGGTGCGAGCGCCTGTGCGGCCGCCGTGGCCGTGAACGCGGCGCTCGAGCTCTCGCTGCCCGAGACCACCCTGGTCGAGGCCGCGCGCCACGCCGAAGGGGTTGCCTGCGGGACCCCGCACCCCGACAACGTCGCACCGTGCATCGTTGGGGGGATCGTGCTGATCCCGGCGCTCGATCCCCTGCGGCTGGTCTCGCTGCCCGTGCCCGAGTCGCTGTGGCTGGCCCTCTACACGCCCGGCGTCTCGGTGGCCACCGCCGATGCACGCGCCGTGCTGCCGCGGCAGGTGACCCTGCCCGACACGGTGACCCAGGCGGCGCGCCTGGGTTTGCTGGTGCATGCGCTGCACCTGGGTGACCTCGCGTTGCTCGGCGAGGCGGTGGTCGACGACATCGTCGAGCCGGCGCGGGCCGGGCTCATCCCCGGGTACCTCGAGGCCAAGGCCGCGTGCGTGGAGGCGGGGGCGCTGGCGTGCAGCATCAGCGGGGCCGGGCCCACCACCTTTGCGCTGGCGGCCGACGAGGGGCGGGCCAGGGCGCTGCTCGAGATCCTCGACGAGGCCTACACGGGCGTCGGCGTCGCGGGGCAGGGAATGGTCGACCGCGTGGGACCGGGCGCCCGGGTGACCTCGCCCGCACTCCACTAGCCTTGCCCCCCCGCAGCCGTCGGTAAGCAAGCAGGCAACGAGGTGCCCCCCGAGGGGGGCATTGTTGGAGTGTCAGCGGGCGTTGGGGGTAGGGCGCCCCGCAGCCGTTGGTAGGCAAGCGGGCAACGAGGTGCCCCCCGAGGGGGCATTGTTGGAGTGTCAGCGGGCGTTGGGGTAGGGCGCCCCGCAGCCGTTGGTAGGCAAGCAGGCAACGCTTCGAAATGCAACGAGGGCTCCGCGGTGGTTGCGGAGCCCTCGTCGTTGCAGGAGCAGAGCGGAGCAGGGGAGCGGTTAGTCGATGGTGACCACGGCGTACGACGACAGGTACACCGCCGACGCCGTGACCTCGGCGTCGATCATGTCGACGCGATGGTCGGCCAGCGGCTGCCAGTGCTCCTCGCGCTCGGTGAGCACGGTGAGATCCTCGGGGGTCAGACCCTCGAGCGCCGCAGGGTCGACGTCGTAGATGATGGTGCCGGGGAACAGCAGCGGCAGGCCGACCGGACCGATCTCGTAGCAGGTGTCGATCGCGTCGGGCGTCTCGCAGTCGACCTCCTCGATCGTGATGTCCACCTCCTGCTCGAGCGCCCCCTCGGGGATCTCGAGGGTGAACCGCCCGTCCTCCGACACGACCACGCCGCCGCGGGGCCCGATGACGGTGCCCTCCTCCTCGGAGCAGCCGGTGGTCATCAGGATGGTGGCGGCCAGCGCGATCTTCACGATGTGGGTCATGGTGCTCTCGCTCCCTGCACTGTGTCAGACACCTCCTCCCACGTGGTTTCCGGATGTAGGTTCACAAAAAGAAGCAGCGCGTTTTCGCGCTGAGCAAGGCGCCCAGCCCATGCAGATTGCCCAATGATCTCGATAGGATGTTGATGTAGAACGGGAATCGGAGCGGCGATCGCCGAGCCCCGGTGCGGGCGAAGTGTAAAACGCGCATTGAATCGAACCGGCGACTCGACCGTCGGCGCGCGGATTTCCTCGCCGGGGAGATCTCTTCATCTGCGCGAAAACGCGCGCAGACGAGCGTGAGAACGCGGGAATGCCGCACGAATTCTCGATGCGTCATCACCCCGGCCCGAGCGCTTCAGCCCGTGCCGCCCGACTCGCCGTCCGAGCCCGTGCCGGTGGGTCCGGTGCTGCCATCACCGGACTCGCCACCGCCCTCGTTGCCGATCTCGCGGTCGTAGTGCTTGCACGCAAACGGCTCGTAGTCCACGCAGCCAAAGTACTCGCGCCGGCACGGCGAGCAGTAGGGCGTGGCGCGATTGAGCTCGAGGCAGAACTCGTTGCCCGGGAGGTCCTGGTTGGCGCAGTGCTCCTCGTTGAGGACCTTGCACGTGGTGCCGGCCAGGGCGAGCGCCACGGCGGCCGCGGCCAACGAGACTGCGCGCCCGTGGATCACCATCGCAGACCCCCGGGGACGAGGCGCAGCCGGGCCGTGTCCTCGCCGGGCTTGGGTCTTCCGTGCACCGCATGGCCGGCCACGATCATCAGCACGCCGGTCACCGCGGTTGCGGTGCCCACGGCCAGCAGGACGACGCCCGGGGGTCGCAGCGAGTAGTTGTAGATCGGCTCGTCGGCAACGGGGAATTGCGGGGCCTGCGTGAAGCCGATTCCGGTTCCCAGCATCGCCGCGCCGACGCTGGCCGCCACGATGCCGCCGACGTTGAGCTGCCAGCAGCGGCCCCGCTGCGGCAAGCACCGCGACGACCGAGCCTTCGTCGCGGGCTCGGGCGTGGGCTCGACCTCGGGGCGTTGCTCGGGCCCGGTCTTCGGCTCGACCGTGGGTCGTTGGCCGGAGGCGACCTTCGGCTCGGGCTCCGGCACCGCCTTCGGCGTGCGGATCGGTGGAGACTTGCCCGTCGCGGCTCCACCCCCGGGCGCGATGATCTGGGGCCGATTGGCGGCCGGATCGATCGCCCGCGGATCTCCCGACGGAGCGATCGCCATGGCCACCAGACAGCCGAGCAGGACGTGCATGGAGCCCTGCAATTACCTCATGTGACGTCGCCGAACCACCGGCGGCGGCGCGAACCCGCGCTGGCTCGCTGGATGCCCTCTGCTCGGCGAGCGCGGGCGAGCCGTTCCGGCTCGGGGATTGCGTGGTCCGAGGTCGCGGTGGCGGCTTCGTTCGAGATCGCTGCACTTCGTCGTGATCGAGATCCGCGGTCGCGACAATTACCCCTCGAAGACGGTCCGAGGCTCCCGCGGCGTCGTCGCCGGGCTCGGTCCGCCATCGTGACCCCACATCCGCCTCGCGGCGGAGGAACGGACATCGACATCATGACGACCCTTCTCTCCAAGCTCTCCCTGCTTCCCCTGGCCACCGCGCTGCTCGGCCTCACCGTGTCCGGCTGCGATCAGCACGACCCCGGTGCGCCCACCGATCGCGAGGCACGGGTGGTGATGGAGCTCGATGGCGAGCTCGTGGCGGCCTGGGAGGTCGTCGATCCGCAGCAGGTCGAGCGCGACCTCTCCGCCCTGGCCCAGGCCACCCCGACCCCCGATTCCTGCGAGGGCGGCGTGGAGCTCGATCTCGTGCTCGAGCAGGATGGTGCCGCGCAGGCCTCGTTCGAGGGCTGTGCCGAGGCGGAGGGCTCGGCATCGCTCGAGCCCGCGAGCGATCTGACCGCGACGCCCGACGTGCAGGGGAACTTCTGGTGCACCAGCTGCGAGAGCACGGGGCAGTGCTTCGCCTGCTGCAAGTGTGACGGCGGCTCCACCAGCTCGTGCTCGCTGCAGTGCTGGTAGGTCACCTCGGACGTCCCTGGCGGTCTACCATGGCGGCACGGAGCGAGGCGGCGATGGCGAGGCAGCCAGGGATCGACGCGGGCACCGAACCCCGCGGCAAGGCTGGCGCTCGCGTGCCCGCCTTGCCGTCCTCGTCGTCGTCATCGGGGCTCACGCCGATCGACGCCGACGTCGACGCGGACTGCACCGGCTCGCCCGTGCCGTCGAGCGTGGTTCGAGCTGCGGCCGATGTTCGCGACCCCCGGATGAAGGGCATCGTGCTCGCACGGATGTTCGGTCGCGAGGTGGAGCCGCAGCGGATCGGTCGCTTCGTGCTGCTCGATCGCCTGGGCGAGGGGGGCATGGGGGTCGTGTACGCGGCCTACGACGACCGCCTCGACCGCAAGGTCGCCGTCAAGGTGCTGCGCTCGGCGGCGGCCGGTCCCGACCCGACGCGTCGTCGCCGGCTGCTGCAGGAGGCCCGGGCGCTGGCGCGGCTGTCCCACCCCAACATCGTCACGGTGCACGAGGTGGGCACGCACGACGACGACGTGTTCATCGCGATGGAGCACGTGCGCGGGCAGAGCCTCGACCGCTGGCTCGAGCGGGCGGAGGGGGCGGAGCCGGGCGGGCGGACGTGGCGAGAGGTCGTGGCCGTCCTGAGCGCGGCGGGTCGAGGCCTGGCGGCGGCCCATCGCGCCGGGATCGTGCACCGTGACTTCAAGCCCCACAACGTGATCGTCGGCGACGACGGGGTGGTCAAGGTCCTCGACTTCGGGCTCGCTCGAGTGCTCGGGCCGACCGCCGAGCCGAGCGCCCCGCCCTCGCTGCAGCCCCCGCCGATCGCGGCCTTGACCCGGACCGGGGCGACGGTGGGAACGCCCGCCTACATGGCGCCCGAGCAGCACCAGGGAGCCGAGGCCGACGAGCGCAGCGATCAGTTCGCGTTCTTCGTGTCGCTCTACCAGGCGCTCCATCGCCAGCTGCCGTTTCCCACCGACTCGATGGCCAGCCTGTCGCTCGCCGTCACCGAGGGCAACGTACGCTCACCACCGGTCGGATCCAGCGTGCCGCGCTGGCTGCATCGCGCCGTGCTCGTGGGGCTCTCGCGACGGCCGTCTGCACGGTACCCGACGATGGAAGACGCCCTGGCCGCGATCACCCGCGATCCCGCGAGCCGGCGCCGACGCGCGCTGGCCCTCGGGGCGCTGGTGGTCGTCGTCTCGACCGCGAGCGCCACGCTGGCCTCCGCCTGGAGTTCCGCGCGCAGACCCTGCGATCACGGGGCACGAGAGATGGACGAGGCGTGGGGACCGACGGCCCGAGCCCGGACGCGCGAGGGCGTGCTAGCGTCGGGCATGCCGCTGGCCGAGGAGACGTGGGCGCGGCTCGAGCCTCGACTCACGGGGTACGCCCAGGCCTGGGCCGACGCGCGGGACCAGGCCTGCGAGCAGCACCGCGAGGGCAGCCTGGGCGACGCGCTCTACGATCGGCGCGTCGTGTGCCTCGAGCTGCGCCGGACGTCGCTCGAGGCGCTGGTCGAGCTGCTGGGGAGCTCCGATCGGGCCACGGCCGAGCGCGCGCTGCTTGCCGCGGCCGGGCTGCCCTCGGCGGACTCGTGCCGCGGACCCGCGGCCATGATGGGGGCGATGGCGCCACCGTCCGATCCCGAGCTCGCCCGTCGGGTCCGGTCGGAGCGGCGACGCCTCGCACGGGTCGTGCAGCTCGAGGCGCTCGGTCGCTACGCCGAGGGCATCGAGCAGGCCCACGCGGTGGTCGAGGTCGCCGAGCGCCTCGGGCATCGGCCGCTCTTGGCCGAGGCCATGGTGCGCGAGGGCAGCCTCGCCATGGAGCACGCCGCACCGGATTCGTCCGAGCGCCTGCTGACCGAGGCGCTCGGTCACGCGCTGGCCTCGGATCACGTGGAGGTGGCCGTGGAGGCCCTGGCGCGGCGGATCTTCGTGCGATCCGAGCGCATGCGCACGCCCGAGCGGGCCGCCGACGACGTGACCCTGGGAGCGTCCCTGCTCGAGCGACTGCACGGCGATCTTCGGCACCGGAGCCTCTACCTCAACAACGTCGGCGTCCATCACATGCGCCGCGAGGCGCACGAGGAGTCCCGCCGGGTGCTCGAGCGTGCGCTGGAGGCCGAGCGCGCGCTCGACCCCGACGATCCCGCGATCGCACAGACGCTGGGCAACCTCGCGATCGCCGAGGAGCAGCTCGGGAACGATGCACGCGCGCTCGAGCACCTCGAGCGAGCGAGGGCGATCGCCGAGCGGGTGCTCGGTCCGCATCACCCCACGTCGGTCGAGCTCGCCCGGCTGCGCGGCGAGCTGCTGCATCGCACCGGCCACTTCCGGGCGGCCGAGTCCGCGCTGCTCGAGGTGCGGGGGGCCCTGCGCGAGGCCGTGGGCCCGCGCTCGCCCCTCCACCACACCCCGCTGGTGCTGCTGGGCGAGCTGGCGCTGGAGCAGCGCCGCTACGCCCAGGCCGAGGCATGGTTTCGGCAGGCGGTCGCGCTCGAGCTGTCGTCGGGGGGAGGCGGTGAGATGTACGAGATGCTCGAGCAGGCTGGCCTCGCGCGCGCATGGTGGGGCCGGGGAGAGGCCGAGCGCGGTCGAGCGGTGCTCGAGCACCTGGCGACCCGGGGGGAGACGACCGGGTCCGTGCACGCGGCGGGGCTGCGCTACCTGCTGGGGACCACGCTGCTGCTCCACGGCCACCCCGAGCCGGCCCTCCCGCAGCTGCAGCGGGCCCGCGCGCTCGAGCAGCAGCACGGCACGCCGCACTCGAGCGTGGCCGCGTGGTCGCGGATCGACGAGGCTCGGGCGCTGCGTCGGCTCGAACGAGCCGAAGAGGCCGAGGCCGCGGCGATCGAGACGCTCGCGATGCTCGAGGGGACGCCTCGTCGACGCGAGCGAGCCCTGGCCCTGCTCGAGCGCTCGCTGGCCGCCTTGGCGCAGGGCCACCGCGAGCCCGCCGTCGAGCATGCGCGGGCAGCGATGGCCCAGCTGCAGCCCTGGGGAGAGCCCGATCACCCCGACCATGCCCACGCCGCATCCGTCCTGGCCCGAGCGCTCCGTGCGGGGGCGCCCACGCCCGCCGAGCACCGCGAGGCCGATGCGCTCGCCGATCGGGCGCGCACGATCCTCCGCTCCCATGGTGACGCATTCGCGCCCGAGTTCAGCGCGCTCGACGCCGTGTTGGAAATGTCGTCTTCGCCGTGATCGAACCCGCCGCGGGCGACAATTTCCTCGACGGTGATGACAATGCCGACCACGATCATGCCCAGGCTGGGCTCCATCCTCATCCTCTCGATGCTCTCGCTCGTCGCCTGCGACGCGATGCAAGTGCCCGAAGGACCAGACGCTCTCCCGCAGGCCATCGACTTCCGCACGGGGCCCGAGGGCCCCTGGCCGCCCCCCGGGGGTGGCCTGAACACGGCGTGGCTGGGCGACACCCCGCTGATGCGGATCTTGCCCCCGGGCTACCTGCACATCCTGCGGGGGCTGGACGTGCGGGCGACCCAGATCCAGGTCCAGATCGCAGGCCAGTACCACACGGTGACCTCCGTCTCCGCGGTGGAGGGCACGCTGATCCTCGAGACGGCGGTCGGCACTCACAAGGGTGCCGAGCTCGTCGGGTCCCGCTGGTGGCTCGATCAAGGGCATACCGAGTACATCACCATCACCGAGGTGGCGGAGGGAGGGCAGGCTCCCGGCTATCAGCTCGCGTACAAGGCCAAGGACGGCGAGGGGATGGGCACCGTGCCCATCTGCGAGCCCGACATCGACGGCGATCACTGGGCCTACCTGGTGGGCGACGTGTACGTCGACGTCGACGACGCCACGATCACCCAGGACACCGGGGCCCTGCTGGTCGCGTGCAGCTCGGGTGCGCTCGGCAAGGCGATCACCTGGGGGTTCGCGCCGTGGGTTCACGACGACGAGCCCCTGCCGGGCGTCGGAGAGCCGCCGCCGCTCGACCTGCCGCTCTATCAAACGGGGGTCCGCACCGTGAGGGCCGACTACTGCGGCGATGGCGAGGCCCACACCGAGGACGGTACCAGGATCCAGGTGCGCAACGATCTCATCGGCCTCGCGTTCGACTCGTCCCAGCAGAGCACCGAGGCCGTCTTCGGCCCCGATGGTGCACTGTGCCTGTCGAGCCCGCGTGATCCCGGAGCCGTGGTCGACTGCGCGCTGCCGACCTGCCCGCCCTTCGCCTGGACCTTGATGACCGCGCACTACCACGCCTGGACCAAGCTCGCTCCCCCGTGAGTTCGGCGCCGTGGGCCGCGCTATCCTCGTGGCGCATGGCCGAGGATCACGAGCTGCTCGAGGCCTGGCGCGGGGGCGACGATCGAGCCGGCCGTCGCCTGGTCGAGCGCCACTTCGCCACCGTCGAGCGCTTCTTCTTCAACAAGGTGGGGGACGCTTCCGCCGATCTCATCCAGCAGAGCTTCCTGCGCGTGCTCGAGGCCCGAGCGCGCGTGCGCGCCGACGCCAACTTTCGCGCCTACCTCCTGGGCATCGCCCGCAACGTGCTCTACGAGCACTATCGCCGGGTTCGCAAGGACCTCGAGCGCATCGACTTCGGCAGCCAGTCGGTGGTCGATCTCGTCGCCACGCCTTCGTCCCAGCTCGCGGCCGAGCAGGAGGTTCGGCTGCTGCTTCGAGCCCTCAAGCGCATCCCGATCGAGTCCCAGATCGTGCTCGAGCTCTACTACTGGGAGGACATGCGTGCGCGCGAGGTCGCCGAGGTGCTCGAGCTGCCCGAGGGCACCGTGCGCTCGCGGATCCGCGGCGCCAAGCAGCTGCTCGAGCACCAGCTGGCCGCGCTCGCCACCAGCCAGGCGCAGGTCGAGAGCACCACCGCCAACCTCGATCAGTGGGCCGCCCGCATCAAGGCCATGGTGGGCGGGACACCCATCGATGGCTGAGGGGCAGCTGCGCTCTCGATGTCACGAGGGCGCGTGCTCTTGCCCCGCGCCCTGGCTCGTGGCCGCGAGGGGCCGTCGCTACTCGAGCGGCGCGGGTGCGACCGCGTCAGCCGGAGGATTGCCGTCCCAGATCTTGCCCTCGCACTCGTCCGCGCAGCGCTGATAGCCATCCTGGCCGTTCTCCGCCGAGAAGAACTTGCCGCCCTCGGTGCCCTCGCACTTGTCCTTGGTGTTGAAGCGGCTGCCCTTCTTGCACTGTCCCCGCGGCGGCTCGGCGTTGTCGGGGACGCAGCAGGCGTAGGTGCCGCCCGCCAGGTCTTCGTCCTCCACTGGCTCCGGCTCGGCATCCCCGTCGGCGTCGTCGGCCATGGGGTTCGATCCCTGTACCAGCGCTTGCTCTGCCTGCTCGAGCGCCTGCTGCGTCGCCGCGAGCTCCTGCTCCAGCTCGATGATCTCCGCGTCGCGCCAGTCGCCGTCGACGTCTTCCACGTCGCAACCGCCGAAGGCCAGCGTGAGTCCGAGCGCGATTCCAAACCAACGTACGTGCCGTGTCATGTCGTTCTCCTCGTGCCTACGCCCTCGGTCGTCTTCGCCCGAGCGAGGCAGTCAGTGGTGGATTTGCCCGAGCGCGCCCGCGGTTCCCGAGTTCCTCGAGAAAAACGCTCGAGCTCGCGTCCGATCCCGTCACGAGCTCGGGTTGGGACTGCTAGCATGGGCCCGCGTGGACATGGATGGCGATTTCGAGCTCGTGAAGGCGTGGCAGGCCGGTGACGACGAGGCCGGTGATGCGCTGGTCAAGCGCCACTTCTGGGGGGTGTACCGCTTCTTTCGCAACAAGGTCGACGACGCAGCCGAGGATCTCGCGCAGCGTACGTTCCTGGCGTGCATGGAGGCCCGCGGCCGCGTGCGGCCCGAGCTGAGCTTTCGTGCCTACCTCTTCGGCATCGCCCGCAACCAGCTGATGCTGTACCTGCGTCGCCACCATCGCTCGGCCCACCTGTTCGAGCCCACGAAGACCTCCGTGGCGGACCTCCGCGACAGTCGGGCCGACGTCAAGCTCGTGCGCAACCAGCAGCAGCGCGCGCTGCTCCTGGCGCTGCGCCAGATCCCGGTGGACTTCCAGATCGCGGTGGAGCTCTACTACTGGGAGGAGCTGTCGGTGTCCGAGGTCGCGGCGGTGCTCGACGTGGCTCCGGGCACGGTCAAGAGTCGCCTCGCGCGAGCCCGCGACAAGCTGCGCGAGCGGCTCGAGCAGCTCGAGCTTCCCGAGGCGACGCTCCGGTCCACGCTGTCCGATCTCGAGGGCTGGGCCCGCTCGCTGCGCGACGCCCATGGACTCGCGGAGCACCGGTCACGATGAGTGCGCCCGAGGACGACGTCGACGTCGTGCTCCGGCAGGCGCGGCCGTCCCGGGACCTCGAGGGGCTACGCGCGCTCGTGGGCATCCGGTCGCGGCTGTTCGGCCGCACCGTCGCCGAGCCGAGCGTCGGACGCTATCGCCTGCGCGAGCGCCTGGGCGAGGGGGGCCTCGGGGTCGTCCACTCGGCGTACGATCCCGAGCTCGACCGCGAGGTCGCGATCAAGCTGGTGCGCAATGCGATGGCCGACGACGCCGCCCATGAGCAGGCCCGGCTGCTGCGCGAGGGTCAGGCCATGGCACGGCTGTCACACCCCCACGTGGTCGAGGTGTTCGATGTGGGCACCTACGAGGGGGCGCCCGAGCTGCACGGCGAGGGCTCGGGTGCACCGTCGCGCGGCGTGTTCATCGTGATGCCGCGGCTCGAGGGAGAGACGCTGGAGCAGTGGCTGCGGGCCGAGCCGCGCCCCTGGCCCGAGGTGCTCGAGCGCTTCGTGGCCGCGGGGCAGGGGCTCGCGGCTGCGCACGCGGTCGGCCTGGTGCATCGCGACTTCAAGCCCGCCAACGTGTTCGTCGAGCGCGACGGTCGGGTGCGCGTGCTCGACTTCGGCCTCGCGCGCGGCCCCGGACGAGGGTCGTCGAGCCTCAGCACCACGTCGCACGAGCTCGAGGATCCGCGGCGCTCGCTGACGCTCGAGGGCATGGTGCTCGGCACGCCGGCCTACATGGCACCCGAGCAGCACCGCGGCGGCACCGTGGATGCGCGCAGCGATCAGTATGGCTTCTGCGCCGCGCTCTACCACGGCCTCCACGGGGTGCTCCCGTTCCGCGGTGCCGACCTCGAGGCGATCGCCGACCAGAAGCATCGCCTCGCGCTGGTGCCCCCCGACCACGGCGCCCGCGTCCCTCGGTGGCTGTACGCGGTGGTGCTGCGCGGGCTCGCGCCCGATCCGTCGCAGCGGTGGCCCTCCATGACGAGCCTGCTGCGAGCGCTCGATCGGCGTCCCCGGCGAGCCCGCCGTCGGGCGCTCGCGATCGGCACCGGCCTCTTCGGGCTGGGCGGGCTGGGATGGTTCTGCGTGCCCACGGCAGCATCGCAATGTGGTGATCGCGATCCGATGGCCACCGCGTGGAGCTCGTCGTCACGTGCAGGCGTCGAGCGAGGGCTCGGCCTGCACGCAGCGGGACGACACGCGCTGCCGCACGTGCTCGAGCGCCTCGATGCCTACACCAGCGCTTGGCGCGACGAGCAGCGGGCACTGTGCGAGGAGATGCTCGCGAGTCCCGGCGATTCCGACGGTGACCTGCGCACGAGCTGCCTGCGGCGAGCCGCCGAGCACCTCGAGGTGCTGACGAGGATCCTCGCGCAGGCCGATGCCGACGTGGCGGGGCAGGCGTCGACCGCAGTGGCCCAGCTGCCCGCGCTCGAGCGCTGTCACGACGTGGAGCTGCTGCGCGCCGAGCTCGGTCCCCGGGGCGAGCTCGTCGACGACGCCGGGGCGGAAGCCCTGCGCACGGGGCTGGCCGAGATCTCTGCGCTCGTGACCGCGGGGCGGATCGACGAGGCGCTCGTCGAGGTCGTGGCGCGGGTCGAGGATGCGCGCGCCCTGGGCCACCCGCCGCTCCTGGCCGAGACGCTGTGGTGGGAGGGGCACGTGCGTCGGATCGCCGGACAGCTCGAGCCGGCCCTACCCGTGCTCGAGGAGGCGGCTCACCTCGCGTCTGCCCACGCGCACGACAAGGTGGCCGCGCTCGCGGCGGTCGAGCTCACCACGGTGCTCGGAGCGATGGCTCGCTTCGACGAGGCGCTCGAGTGGGCACGGCATGCCGAGGCCGCCGCGCTGCGCCACGGCGAGCGTCGCTACCCTCTGGCGCGAGCCCGCGTGGCCGAGGGCACGGTGCTGCGGTTGCTCGGGCGCGAGGAGGAGGCGTACCAGCGCTACCGCGAGGCGCTGGCGGTGCAGCAGGAGGCCGATCCGGGGGGACACGAGCTGCCGACCATCCTCAACAACCTCGGCACCGCCGCGCTCGGGCTCGGGCGCAGCGAGGAGGCGCTCGAGCACTACGCCCGTTCGCACGAGCGGCTCGCGGCGCTGCTCGGCGACGATCATCCACAGACGGCGGCGGCGCGCATGAACCTGGGCATCGTCACGGCGGAGCTGGGGTGGCATGCCGCCGCGCAGGAGCACTACGCCGCCGCCCGCGAGGCGTTCGTGCAGCGACTGGGCCCGCGTGACCTACGGGTTGCCTACTGCGACACCAACCTCGGCAACCTGCTGCTCGACCTCGGCCGTGCGCCAGAGGCTCGCGCACGCTACGAGGCCGCGCTCGACGTGTTCTCCGCCGGACTCGGTCCGCAGCACCCCAACTCCGCCGCCGCGCGGGCCGGCGTGGGTCTGGCCGAGCTCCGCCTCGGCCGCCCGTCGCAGGCCCGGCAGGCGCTCGAGCGGGCGCTCACCGACATGCGCGACGCTCTGGGACCCGAGCACCCGCACGTGGGGGTGGCGATGGGGCAGGTGGGTCGGGCACTGCTCGCCGAGGGCGAGCTCGCGGCCGCGCGCGACCAGCTCGAGGCCGCGGTGGTGTTGCTCGAGCGCATCGACGCCGAGCCTGGTTTGGTGGAGGAGGCCCGGTTCCACCGGGCGCGCGCTCGATGGGCGGCCGGGGACGAGGCCGAGGCGTGGTCGCAGGTGCGCGAGATCCATGCGTGGTTCGAGGTGCACGGGCCGAGCTCGGCGCGCGCAGAGGTCGGTGCCTGGCTGGCCGAGCATCCACGCCCCGCGTTGGCGACCCCTTTGCGAGCCCCTTGAACCCGCCGCATGCTCGCAGCTCGCCGGCTGCATGGGGGCCCGGCACGCTGGGTGGTGGCTGGCCCGTGGCGGTTGCGAGGGGAAGCCTAGCTCTGGCGGCGCAGGAACCCGCTGCCGTGGCGGGTGATCTTCAGGCGGCGCTTGGTGCCGCTGCCCTCCACGTGGACGAAGCCCTTGGCGCGGAGGTGGCGGATGAGCAGGCGGAGCTGCTCGCCGGTGAGGCCGGTGTTGTTGGCGAGATCGAGCTCTCGCTGAGCACCGCGCTCGGCCAGCACCCGCAGCACGCGGAGATCGCCGTCGGGCACGTCGGCTCGGCGGCGGATCACGGCGGGAGTGGCATCGAGATCCATGATGGGGTTGCCCTCCTCGTCGAGCTGGATCTCGTCGTCCTTGGGCTTGGGCTGCGGCTTGGGGCGCTTGCGGGCGGTGTCGATGAGCTCCTGCACCGTGAAGATGCCGAGCACCGGGGCCATGGCCGCGTTGGCTCGGGCCGCATCGATCAGCTCGCCCAGCGTCGCGTGATCGGGCAAGGTGGAGATCACCTTGCACATCACCTCTCGCAGCGACTCTGCCCACGCGGTGTCGGCCGACTCCACCTTGGGCGGCTCGGTGACCGCATCGTTGCCCTGCGTCATGAGTGTCGTGTCATCCATCGCGTGACCGGTCGGAGCGCATCGAGGTCGTCGACCCGGCTCGGTCCGCCAGTCCCCGAGCATCCACCAAGGGGGACGAAAGGCCAAAGGCGGCAGAACCGAGGGCGGAGGCCGCGAAATCGGACCACCCACCGTCGCCGAAATGGTGCGCCGCCCCGTACCCGCTGTCAAGCAACGCCGCTCGGCCGGCTGCGCGACTCGAGCGTCGAGCTGGCCCTCGGCCGACTCTCACTCTCGGCCGAGCGTCGACCTGGCCCTCGACCCATCTCTCGACCTGGCCCTCGACCCATCCCTTGACCCATCCCTTGACCCATCCCTTGACCCATCCCTTGACCCATCCCTTGACCCATCCCTTGACCCATCCCTTGACAGGGGCACGAGCCTGGGACAAAGACGCGCGTGGCGATCCACCGCCTGGAGATCGAGGTCCGCCCTGGCTTGGTCGATGCGCTGGCCGAGCAGACGCGGCGACGCCTGGAAGCCTGGCTGGGCCTTCGTCCAGCCGGGATTCGGACCCGGAGGGTGATCCACCTCGATCTGGGGCTCTCGGACCACGAGGCCCAGCGGGTGCTGGCAGCCCTGGTCGATCCGGTGGCGGAGGTCGGCGCGGTGGGCATGCTGCCCGACGAGGCGCCCACGCCGGACGCCCCGCCCGTGGTCTTGCAAGTGGGCCTCCGCCCGGGGGTCACCGACAGCGTGGGCACGAGCGTACGACGGGCGGCCGAGGACTGTGTGGGGCGCGCGCTGACGGGGCGCGCCCATGCCTCCACGCTCTACCTCGTGTGGGGCCTGACGGAGGCCCAGGTGCAGGAGGCCGCGGATGCGGTGCTGCACAACCCGCTCGTCGAGCACGCGCGGATCCTCGCGGTGCCGCGAGCCCTCGACCTGCAGGTGCCGCGGCCGGGCGACGACGGAGCCACGGCGGTGGCGGTGGTTCCGCTGCGCGACGACGATGACGATGCGCTCACACGACGCTCGATCGAGGGGATGCTCGCGCTGTCCCTTGCCGAGATGCGAGCGATCCAGCAGCACTTTCGCGAGCGAGGGCGCGACCCCACCGACGCCGAGCTCGAGTGCCTGGCCCAGACGTGGAGCGAGCACTGCAAGCACAAGATCTTCGCCGCGCCCATCGAGCACACCTACGCGACGGGCGCCACCGAGGTGATCGAGGAGGGCCTGTTTCGCCGCTACATCAGGGGCGCCACGGAGGCGGTGGCGGCACGGCGACGCGACGAGGGCATCGATGCCCAAGACGCGCCGTACCTGGTGTCGGTGTTCCATGACAACGCCGGGGTCGTGCGCTGCACCGAGGTCGATCACCTGGTCTACAAGGTCGAGACCCACAACTCGCCGTCGGCGCTCGACCCCTACGGCGGGGCCATGACCGGAATCGTGGGGGTCAACCGCGACTCGTTCGGCACGGGGCGGGGGGCCGACCTGCTGGCCAACGTGTGGGGCTACTGCTTCGGCGATCCGCACCACGCCGGGCGGGTGCCCCGGGGCCTGATGCACCCGCGGCGGATCCGGGATGGGGTGCACCACGGGGTGATCGACGGGGGCAACCAAAGCGGGATCCCCTACATGCGGGGCTGGGAGCTGTTCGACGCGCGCTACCTGGGCAAGCCGCTGGTGTTCTGCGGCACGGTGGCGGTGATGCCGGTGGAGTCGGCAGGTCGGCCGACCCACGAGAAGTACCCGCGCCCGGGCGATCGCGTGGTGATGGTGGGCGGGCGGATCGGCAAGGACGGGATCCACGGCGCCACGTTCTCGAGCGTCCGGCTCGACGAGCGCTCACCGGTCCAGGCGGTCCAGATCGGCGACCCGATCACGCAGAAGATGATGTTCGACATGCTCACCGAGGCCCGCGACCGCGGCCTGATGAGCGCGATGACGGACAACGGGGCCGGGGGGCTGTCCAGCAGCGTGGGCGAGATGGCCGAGTCGACCGGAGGCGCGCGGATCGATCTGGCCCTGGCGCCGCTCAAGTACCCCGGGCTGGCGCCGTGGGAGATCCTCATCAGCGAGGCGCAGGAGCGGATGACGGTGGTGGTGCCGCCCGATCGACTCGACGCGTTCCTGGCGCTGGCCGAGCGCCGCGAGGTCGAGGCGACGGTGCTGGGCGAGCTGACCGACAGCGGCCGCTTCGTGGTGACCCACGGCGAGCAAGCGGTGGTGGATCTTTCGCTGCGGTTCCTGCACGAGGGCTGGCCGCGGGCGCTGCTGCGGGCGCGGCTCGACCCGCCGGCTCGGCCCCCGGTGGACGAGGCCGCGATCGCGGCCGCGCGCGAGCCCGCGCGGCAGGGCGAGCACCTGCTGGCGCTGCTGCAGACCCCCGAGCTGGCGTGTGGAGAGGCGCGGGCGCGGGGCTACGATCACGAGGTCAAGGGGCTCGGCGTCATCAAGCCGTTCGTGGGCGTGCGCCACGACGTGCCGGCCAGCGCGACCGTGATGCGGATCCGTCACGGGCGACCCGAGGGCGTGGTGCTCGGCGAGGGCGTGCATCCGTTCTACGCCGATGCCGATGATCATGGTGCGTTCGCGATGGCCCAGGCCGCGGTCGACGAGGGCGTGCGGCGGGTGCTGTGCGCGGGCGCGCGGTGGGACCGGATGGCGGCGCTCGACAACTTCTGCTGGCCCGATCCGATCGTCAGCGAGCGGACGCCCGATGGGGAGCACAAGCTGGCCCAATTGGTCGAGTGCTGCCGGGGGCTGGCGCAAGCGTGCGAGGCCTACGGCCTGCCGCTCATCAGCGGCAAGGACTCGATGAAGAACGACGCGGTGCTCGACGGGGTCAAGATCTCGATCCCTCCCACGCTCCTGGTCAGCGTGATGGGCCAGATGCAAGACGTCAGCCGGGCCCTGACGCTGGAGCCGCGGGCCGCGGGGGACGTGCTCGTGATGCTCGGCGACACGCGC
The DNA here is from genome assembly GCF_026337845.1 of Paraliomyxa miuraensis. Lineage (GTDB taxonomy): Bacteria > Myxococcota_A > Polyangia > Nannocystales > Nannocystaceae > Paraliomyxa > Paraliomyxa miuraensis. The sequence goes on from NZ_JAOVZF010000153.1 coordinate 274,745, forward strand.
GAGGAGCTCGGCGGCAGCGCGGTGACGCGGTGCCTGGGCCTTCGGGGCCTCGGGGACGCACCGCGCAGCGATCCGGATCGGTATGCGCAGAGGTATCGAGCGTTCGTGGCCGCGAGGGATGCGGGGCTGGTGCGGAGCGCGGCCCCGATCGGGCGCGGGGGCCTCGGCATCGCGCTGGCGCATGCACTGCTGGCCGCGGAACTCGACGTGGAGGTGGAGCTGCCCACCACGAACCTGGATCCCTTCGCGATGCTGTGGTCCGAGAGCACGGGACGGCTGCTGCTGAGCGCGCGGGTCGACGACCTGCCCGCGCTTCGGGAGCACCTCGGATCGCATGGGCTCGTCACCCTGGGGCGGCTCGCGGCTCCGACCGCCCCGAGGGGGGCACGGCTGCGCGTGCGGTGGGGAGGCGCCGCGCTGCTCGACGTCGGGGTGGACGAGCTGCGAACGCGCTTTCGGAGCGGGCTGCCCGACTGACCCAGCCCACCTCGCAGTGCTGCCCCCTCCAGGGGCGGCGGGCCAGGGACGAGCACGCGGGCCGAGCCGGCCCCGCGTGCTCGACGATCGCATCAGTCCTCTGCCGTGCGGTAGCTGAGGATGCGGTCGTAGGGACCCAGCACGCACTCGATCACATAGTGCCCGTTGTCGTACTCGGTGAAGCCGTTCAGATCGAACTCCAGGGTCTGGACCCCCGCGGTGGTCGTGGACTCCATTTCCATGTCCTGCGAGCCTCCGCCGACCGACACCGAGTGGACGATGCACGACAGCGGCGTCGGGCCCGAGCCGGTGTTGTTGTCGACCCGAACCCGCACGAAGTCGAGCTCTCCGGTCGTGTCGTCCCGCACGACCGGACACATGTAGGACTGTACCCCGCCCGTATTCTCGAGATATCTGGGATCGCTGCGGTCGGTGAACCAATCGTCACCCTCGGGCTCGCATGCATGACCCGAGATCACCTTGTTGTCCGCCGCCATCGCGGTTCGGGAGCCAAGGTCATGGATTGCGATCCCACCCACGACCAGTAGCGAGCAGGCGGTGAGGCCGGCAAGGATCCGAGCGTGACGTTTGCGTTGTTTCTCGTGCTTCATGTCCATTCCTGTCGATGTCGTCTGCTGTTGCTTGCTGTTGCGCCAGTCGTCTTCACCCTGCGGCGGCCGCAGGATCGGCACGTGGCAGCGAGAAGCCGTCACGCGCGAGGTAGGCCACGGTTCGAGCCCCGCTGCCCGGCGCGGGCTCGTGGTGCACGAAGAAGCCGCGCGACAGGCCAAAGACCCGCAGCCAGCTCACGTGCTCGGCGTCGCTGCCGGGCGGGTGCTCGATCTCGGCCATGCACAGCGTGGTCTTGCAGCTCACGGAGAGCAGCCTGGCCCCCTGCGGCCCGAGGGCCGCGAGCCCGTCGGCGATCTGCAGCTCCACGGCCGGCGCCCAGTCCGAGTCCACGACCTCGCCGTGCACGGCAGCCGTGAGCACCGCAGCCCTGCGCTCGGCCGTCTCGCGCTCGCGCGCGATGATCTCCGCGAGCTCCGGCTCGTCGTCTCTCGTCTCGTCCTCGGCGGCGTGGTGGGCCGATCGATCGCCCTGCTCGAGCTGCTCGCGAAGACGCGCCATGTCGTTCGTCAGTGTGACGATCTTCCAGTGGTCCTCCGCCTCTGCAAGGCTGCGGGTGGTGATTGCGGGTTCGCTCGACGAGTGGCTGGAGATTGCGCCAATCGTTGCACCCCCCAGGATCGCGAACGCGAAGATCGAGACTCGCTTCATTCGTTGCATCTACTGTACCTGTACCTCGTCTTGGGACCGGGCATCGTCGACTCCGTGGTCTCGATGCCCATGTCGATGGCATTCGCCGGTACGAGATCGTCCATGCCGGCTTGGGATGATCGGTAGGAGTGGAATTCGCGGGACGACCCGGGGCATGTGCGAGCGAATGGGGGAGGGCATCGGTCGTCCGGGCCCACCGGCCCGGGCGCCGCGGTCGTGGTGCCCGCCTCGTCGAGCGACCGCCGTGCCGTTGGCGGCGAAGGCAGCCCGAGCAGGAGGAAGGAACAGCGACACCAGCGCGTGCCTCGATGCGAGAGTCGTCCGTGGAATTCGGGATATCATGCTCCGCCCGTAGTGCCATCTCTCATCGAATGAGCGCTCGTGACACCGTCGGTCGAGCGCTGCTCCGTAGGGTGTTGCTCGACGGCGCTCGCGGAGGCATGTGTCAGTGATGCTCGTATGCGTGGCCAGCCGCGCCGTGGAAGACCGATGACTCCTGGTCATCCGATCGTCACGGGAGGTCGGGATGCATTCGAGTCGGTCACTGACTGCGTTCTTGCACGTTCGACGCGCAGGAGTTTGACGCCGTCACTTGGAATCATAAGACGTGAGGAGCTACGCATGGACATCACCAGGTCGTCTCTCGTCGCCTCGCTGGTCCTCGTCTCCGCCTCCGCCATCGAAGTCTCACCGAGCACCGCAATCGCCGGTGGCAGTGATGACGGGGTCGATGGACTGGATGAAACGTCGATCGAACTCTTGGAGCTCGCCAACACGGTGGGTGCGGCTGGAGGAGGGGCAGCGCTGCCCGTGGCGAGCGCCCAGGACCTCGCCTGCGACACGGAGCCCTCGCTGATGGACTTCATCGGCTGCGTGAGGGCGGCCGCGCCGGGCGGTGGCAGCGAGCTCTACGTGTTTCCCAGCATCGCCGACTCGCTCGACTTCGCCTTCGTGGTCGAGCAGATGATGTCCGACATGGACGACGGGGTGTTCGACTGCGATGCCGTGGTGCCGATCGGGCTCGACGAGCACTACCGTGTCTCGACGCTGCAGTCCAACGGCCGCGAGTTCTGCGTGCTCCACGAGTTCCTCGACGCCAATGGCGACGACAGTTCCGATCTCGGCTGGGGTACGTTCCTGTACGCTCCCGATGCCCACAACGAGATCGATCTGCAGGCCCCGCACATCCGGGGGAACATCTTCACCGAGTTCGAGGCCGTCGAGCTGTTCGAACTCACGCACTCTCGCTCGGCCTTGATCGGAGGTGCCCACCCCGAGGCCAACGACGCGGAGAGCATCTGCCAGGCGCGATACTCGTACCTCGAGGCCAATGCCGCCCACAACATCGATACGTTCTACGCGGCGGGCAAGGCGGTTGCGATGCACTACGGGGCCGAGGAGGTGGGTGGGGTGGTGGACTTCTCCGACGCCGATCCCGCGTTCCACGCGCTGCAGTTCCACGGCATGGCGGTGACCACCTGCGTCGGCGACCACGTGTTCCTGAGCAACGGCGACGGTAGCCCGGTGCTGATCGGCGACGCGGCGCAGCAGCTCGCCGACGCGCTACAGGACGACCACCCCGGCTGGAACGTGGCATTTCGAGGGGACGGCGTCTCCACCTGCAATCAGTACGGCAGCCGCAACACGCTGTCGCGCTATTTCAATGGCATCGAGGACGACGGCGGCGATGACCTCGGCAACCCGATCTGCAGCCACGATGGGAACCATCCCGCGGTCTCGGCCCGCTTCATCCACGTCGAGCAGAAGCGGTGCACCAGCGGTACGTCGTGTCAGTATGGCAGCGCCAACACGATCCGTTCCGCCACGAACTGGTCCGATGCGATCATCGAGGTCTTCACCGTGCCGACCTGCACCGATGGCGTGCACAATGGCGGCGAGGACGGGGTCGACTGCGGCGGCTCGTGCCCGCTGACCTGCGGTCCGAGCTGCAGCAATGGCGTGCAGGACGGCGACGAGGATGGGGTCGACTGCGGAGGCTCGTGCCCGGCGACGTGCGGTCCGAGCTGCAGCAATGGCGTGCAGGATGGCGACGAGGTCGGGGTCGACTGCGGCGGCTCGTGCCCGGCGACGTGCGGTCCGAGCTGCAGCAATGGCGTGCAGGATGGCGACGAGGTCGGGGTCGATTGCGGAGGCTCGTGCCCGCTGACCTGCGGTCCGAGCTGCAGCAATGGCGTGCAGGATGGCGACGAGGTCGGGGTCGACTGCGGAGGCTCGTGCCCGCTGACCTGCGGTCCGAGCTGCAGCAATGGCGTGCAGGATGGCGACGAGGTCGGGGTCGACTGCGGAGGCTCGTGCCCGCTGACCTGCGGTCCGAGCTGCAGCAATGGCATACATGACGACTTCGAGTGGGGAATCGACTGTGGTGGCCCCTGTCCGACACCCTGCCCGACGTGCAAGGACGGCGTGCAGAACGGCGGTGAGCTCGGCATCGACTGTGGTGGCCCTTGCCTGTTGGGCTGCAGCCCCTGATTCCGCGGCCGGTCCGTGGCCGGTCCCATCCCGGCCCCTCGTCCACTCGGCCCGATCGTTCACCAGGACCCCCGCCCACGTCTGCTAGACTCTCCCGACCGTGTCGGGGATCTGCGTAGGTCACGCCCGCCGCTTGCTCCTGGCTTCGGGCCTCTTGGCCCTGGCCTGTAGCTCGCCTCCCCCCAACCCTTCGCCCGATGCCTCGCCGGCCACGCCGGTCGTGGTGCCGGCGCCCGCGATCGATCACGGCTCCGAGCGCGACGAGGCCGACGCCCCGGCATCGACCTACCGCCTGCCGCCGACCGACGTGGTCGACATCGTCGACGCTCCGCCGACCCCGGTGGTGAGCGTGGCGCCCGGGGGCGCTCGCCTGGGCCAGTTCACCTACGAGGCGCTGCCCGGCATCGACGTGGTCACGCGGCCGTTCGAGCGCCTGGCGGGGATCCGCGTCGACGCCCAGCGCCACGCGCGAAGGCACACGCGCTGGTACACGAAGATTGCGATCCAGACGATCGTCGACGGCAAGACCAAGGAGGTCGAGCTCCCGACCGGGACGCACCTGACGCGGCCGCACTGGTCGCCCGACGGCAAGCACCTGGCCTTCGCCCGCGACGGCGGTCAGGGGCTCGAGCTGTGGGTGGTGGATGCCGAGACGGCCCAGGCCCGGCGCCTGGGCTCGTTCCACGTCAACGACGTGCTCGATGCGCCCTTCACCTGGATGCCGGGCTCGCAGGCGCTCCTGGTCCGGCAGGCTCGAAGCGATGGTCCGGTGCCCGCGCGGTCCACCGTGCCCACCGGGCCGGTGGTGGAGGACACCTCGGGCAAGGTCGCGCAGAACCGGACGTACCAGGATCTGCTGACCAACGCCGACGACGAGCGGATGTTCGAGCACTTCGCAGGCAGCCAGCTCGCGATCGTGAGCCTGGACGGCGAGGCGAGCCCGCTCTCGGAGCCGGGCCTGGTCGAAGCGGCCGACCCCTCGCCCGATGGGAAGTACGTGCTGGTGGAACGGCTGCAGCGGCCGTTCTCGTACACCGTGCCGTACTATCGCTTCGCGCGGGTGATCGAGGTGCTCGACGCCAAGGCCAAGGTGGTGCGGCGGGTGGCCGACCTGCCGGTGGCCGACGAGATCCCCATCGAAGGCGTGCGAACCGGTCCTCGACAGGTCCACTGGCAGCCCGGCGTTCCGGCCACGCTGGTGTGGACCGAGGCGCTCGACGAGGGCGATCCTCGCAAGGAGGTCGAGCACCGCGATCGCGTGATGAGCCACGCCGCCCCGTTCGCCGACACCCCCGAGGAGCGGCTGCGGGTCCAGCACCGGCTCAGCTCGCTCGACTGGACCTCCAGCGCGGGGCAGGTGCTCGTGGAGGAGTACGACCGCGACCGTCGCTGGGTGACCACGCGGATCCACGAGCTCGACGCCAAGGGCGGGGCGCCCACCGAGCCGCGGGTGCTGTTCGATCGCAGCGCGCGTGATGCCTATGCCGATCCGGGCGTGCCCGTGACCGAGGCCCGGCCCGATGGCACCCACGTGGTCATCGTGGACGGCGGGAGCATCTTCCTGGCCGGCGACGGGGCGAGCCCCGACGGCGATCGGCCGTTCCTCGATCGCCTCGAGCTGGCCACTGGCACCAAGCAGCGCCTGTTCCAGAGCGAGGGCGACGAGCACGTGCAGTTCAGCGACTTCGTGGGACCGGACCACTCGGCGTGGCTGGTGCGCCGCGAGTCGGCCACCGAGCCCCCCAACTTCCACGTGCAGCAAGAGGGAGGAGCGCAGCGGCAGCTCACCACGTTCCCCGATCCCCACCCGCAGCTCACCGGGATCCGCAAGCAGATCCTGAGCTATGCGCGTCGCGACGGCGTGCCGCTGTCCGGTACGCTCTACCTGCCTCCCAACTACGAGGAGGGGCAGCGGCTGCCGCTGGTGATCTGGGCCTACCCCCTCGAGTACAACGACGGCGACACGGCGGGCCAGGTTCGCGCCGCGCCGCGCACCTTCACCCGCCTGGGCGGTACCTCGCCGCTGATGTTCCTGACCCAGGGCTACGCGGTGCTCGACGACGCCGCGATGCCGGTGGTCGGCGACCCCGAGACCATGAACGACACGTTCGTCGATCAAATCGTGTGGTCGGCCGAGGCGGCGATCGATGCGGCGGTGAAGGCCGGCGTGGCCGATCGCGATCGGGTGGGGGTGATGGGGCACTCCTATGGCGCGTTCATGGCCGCCAACCTGCTCGCGCACAGCGACCTGTTCCAGGCCGCGATCGCGCGCTCGGGCGCCTACAACCGCACGCTCACCCCGTTCGGCTTCCAGAGCGAGCGCCGAACCCTGTGGGAGGCCCCCCAGACCTACGTGACCGTGTCCCCGCTGTTCTCGGCCAACCGCATCGACGAGCCGCTGCTGCTCGTGCACGGCGAGATCGACGACAATTCGGGCACCTTCCCGCTGCAGAGCCAGCGGCTGTTCCACGCCATGCAAGGCACGGGGGGCACCGCGCGGCTGGTGCTGCTGCCCGGCGAGTCCCACGGCTACGTGGCCCGCGAGTCGGTGCTGCACGTGCTCGCCGAGTCGTTCGAGTGGTTCGATCGGCACGTCAAGAACGCCGATCCGGCCGCGGCCGCGTCCGCGGCAACGTCGTCCGCGGCCGCCACGGTGGCCGACCCTGCGCGTGGGGTCGAGCCCAAGACCGAGCCCAAGAAGGACGAGCCCGCGGCCAACGAGGACGGTGGGCTGCCCCGGGAGCCGAGCGGGAACGCGGGCGAGAAGGACCGTGCCAAGCCCGCGCCCGAGCCAGCCAAGCCCGCGCCCGAGCCAGCCAAGCCCGCGCCCGAGCCAGCCAAGCCCGCGTCCGAGCCGGCCAAGCCCGCGCCCGAGTCGGCCAAGCCCGAGTCGGTCAAGCCCGCGCCCGCGCCGGCCAAGCCCGCGCCGGCCAAGCCCGCGCCCGCGTCTCCGTCGGCGGGTTGATCCGGGGCCGTGCTTGACCCTACCGTGCTCACCCGCGACCCTGGGATCATGACCACGGCCGATCCCCCCGATCGCGACGTGCTGCTCGCTCGCATCGACGCGCTCGAGCGGGCCCAGCACGAGAGCAAGCCCTTGCCGCTGTGGAAGAACACGGCGCTGCTCGGCCTCATCGGTACGCTGGCGGCCGTGCTTCCACCCAGTCTCACGGCGATCCACGAGTACTACCAGACCGAGCGCGAGGTGCAGAACGCTCGGATCAAGCTGCAGCACGAGCGAACGCTGGCCTACCTCGATCGCGCCCTCAGTCCCGAGCCCGAGGAAGCCAGGCAAGCCCAGGTGCTGCGGTTCCTGAGCACCGTGCCCGACGACGACGACCTGCGCTCCTGGGCGTCGAGCGAGCTGAACCTCGTGGAGGAGAGCATCAAGGCGCTCAAGCAGCAGATCTCGGCCAACCAGGAGCGCATCGCTCAGCTCGAGAAGGAGAGGACGGCGACCCTCGATCAGACCACGGCCGCGCTGCAAGCCTCCGCGGAGCCCGAGACCAAGGAGACGGTGGTCCAGGTCGCCCAGCTCGAGGTGGAGGACGTCAATCGCAAGATCGAGCAGATCCAAAACGACACCCTCGGGCTCAAGGTTCGCGCGGGTGAGATGCCCGCGGTGGCGGCCGGCGTGGTGGTGTCGCCCGCGGCCCCGGAGGTCGAGGCACCGCGACGCGCCTCGCAGTGGCGCCTGCGGCTGCCCGTCCCGACATCCGACCTCGAGGAAGCGAAGCGTCAGGCCGCCAAGGCGCGCGGCGCAGGGGCCGAGGACCCGACCATCTACCGCAAGAGCTCGGTGTTCTACGTGCTGGTCGATCGCTTCGCCTCTCAAGACGAGGCCCACGCCCACACCGCGGCCGCTCGTCGCTACCTCGACCGCGGATTCGGGGGCTTCATCCGCTCCGTGGACGTGATGGAGTGGTGCAGCTCCCAGCGGCCCCGCCAGGGCTACATCGACTGCGAGTGATGGAGGCAGCTGCCCCGCGAAGCGTGCGAGCTGCTAGAACGAGACGTCGGCGTAGAGATTGAACAGCTGGAAGAACTGCTTGTACTCGCCGTTGGCGTCGGGCTGCCGCGTGGGCGACTGGAACTTGTTCAGCGCGTTCTCGCCCTCGGTGTCCACCGTCATGAAGAACAGCTCGGTCGAGGTGAACGCGAGCCCGAGGTGATCGATGATCTGCCAGCGAGCGCCGGCCGACACGCTGACCTTGTTCATGTCCATGAGCGCGGGATCGAGGGTCTGCAGCGGCACGGCGGTGCTGTCGAAGCCCAGGCCCAGGTACCCTTCCAGCCGAGGCAGGAACCAGTAGCTGGCGCCCACGCGCACGCCCCCGGCGTTCTTCCAGTAGCGAGGCAGGTGCTGGGTGACGCCCACGACCTGGTCGTCGGGACCGTCGCCGCCGAAGGCCTCGGGGTCGTCGAGCGCGGTGTCGACCCCGTCGAACTCGCAGCTGCGACCCTCGACGTTCGTGTCGAGCACGCACTGCTTGTCGAACACCGACCAGCGCGTGAAGTCACCGAACAGGCGCAGCTCGACCCGGTCGGTCGGGCGATAGCGGGCACCGAAGCGGACGATCTCGGGCAGGGTCTGGGTGAGCTCGACCGGAGTCTCGGACGGCTCGGCCAGGGCGAGCGTGTTGTAGAGGGAGCCCTCCAGGGTCATGCCCCCCACCACGTTGGGCTGGCTGGTGTAGGAGGCCCCGAGCCACAGCTTGTCCTTCTTGAGCAGGTTGTAGGTGGCTCCCAGCGCGAACCCTCCCTGCCAGCCCTTGACGTCGATGTAGCTGCGACCTTCCTTGAGGTTGCCGTTGTTGTCCAGCAGATCGTCGGTGCCGTCGGTGTTGCGGGCGCGGATCGTCACCACCTCGCTGCGGATCACGCTGCCGCTGAGCCCCAGGGTGAGGCCGATCTTCTCGATGTTGAAGGCAGCGGCGGTGGTGATGTACATCGAGCGGATCGTGCCGTCGATGCTGTACCAGCGCTGGGTTCCGTCCTGCGCGCCCGGGAAGCGCTCGCTGTCGATGTAGGCCGGGTTCTTGTCCCACACCGCCGAGCCCCCGAAGGGGAAGTAGACCGCCGCGCCGGCGACCATGAAGTCGGTCCCGAAGTCGGAGGTGGCACCGATGAACGGCCCGGCGACGCCATTGAACAGGGTGGCCTTGCCGTCGTTGGCTCCCGGCGCGGCATCGAGGCTCATCTGGTTGTTGACCGCGGTCGAGGGCCGGTCGTAGCTGGCCCAGCGCAGCGCCACGGTGCCGTCGACGAACACATGGGTTCCCTTCGACAGCGCGATGCCCGCTGGGTTGTAGTAGATCGCGGTCGCGTTGTCGGTGGTGGGGTGGCCGTGCTCGCCTCCGAAGCGGGCGACGGCAAACCCCGAGGCCTCGGCCGCCCCGGACCACAGCCCGCATGTCACGGCCACCGCCACGGCCCCACCGAGCCCAAGGTTCGGCTTGATCCCATTGCTCGTCGTGCGACCCATCGGCAACGTTCCTGCTCTCGGCTCTCGCTCGGTGATCGGGTGGCGATCGGCTGGTGCGATCGGGTGTCGTCCGTGCCGCGGGGGGTGGAAAGCCCGGCACGGTGGTGCTTGTCGGAGACCGGCGGGGGGCTCTATGCTTGCCTCGCCGGCCGACGGGTCGTCAGCTTCGCAGAAAACCGACGCCTCGCCAACCGGAGGAGCCCCGCCCATGTCCAGCGCTTCGCAACCCCGTAGGGGACCCCTTGCTCGTACGGTGGCTCGGCCGTTGGGGCCGTTGGCATCGTGGGTCGCCCTGGTGGGGCTCTCCGCCCCGATCCTCGGCTGCCCCAGCCCCGATGCCGAGGGCAAGTACAACGGCTTCATCGACCAGACCGAGGACGACCGCGAGGTGCCCGAGAGCAAGATGGATCTCGGGGCGCCCGTCCTGCCCGACTTCGGCTCGGGCGGCGAGACGGAGACCGAGGGTCCGCCGGGCCTGGTCATCGACGGCGTCTACCTGGTCGCGGTCGATACGATCGTGAGCCCGGGGCTGCCGCTGCAGTTCCTCGCCGAGGTCACCGCCGAGCTCGATGCGGCGGGGGACGGCATGGTCACGGTGGAGTTCCAGCCGCTGTCGCTCGATCCCATGAGCACCACCGAGCCGCGCGAGGAGGTGGGCGAGTCGATCACCATCGACACCGAGGTCACGGCCTATGCCTTCGCCCTCGACTTCGGGGAGACGATGGTCACCGGCGCGGCCAATCCGATCACCGGCTCGGACATCGTGGCCACGCTCGCGCTCGAGGGCTCGATCCGCAGCGAGGATGCGTGGTGCGGCGGGGTCACGGGCGACGTGGAGTCGCCGATCCAGGTGCCGCTCGAGGGCTCGAACTTCGCCGCCACGCGGCTGGCCGATCGCGACGAGCGGCCCACGGCGTTCCCGTGCGAGTGCAGCACCATCGACGGGGCGCCCGGTCCGATGAACGGGTGCTTCCCCCAATCGGGGTGAGCGGGGTGAGCCCGGTGCGCGCGGGGAGGCGGCGGTGCGACCGAGCCCGCGGGCCATGACCGGCCCGATCGCTTCCGCATCGCGTCGATCGGTCACACGCGGCGGATGGACGCGATCGCGGGCATCCGTCCGCGGAACGAAGTGATCACGTTGTCGGCCCGCGCCTGGGGGGCGACGCTGATCGTGCCGTGGAACGTCCTCATCGCCGATCGAGTGGATCCAACCCGTCCCTTGGGCTGACCTGCATGCTCGTGGCCGGTGGTTGCTACGCGGGGGGACCGTCGGTCGGCACCGACGAGTCGCTTGCGGGCTCCGAGGCCGACGCCACCGGGGATGCGACCGGGGGCGGTTCCACCAACCCGGGGACCACCACCGGCACGACGTCGACCACCATGGGAACCACGTCGGGCGCCACGACGATGCCCGACCCGACCACCTCCTCGCCGGACGGCAGCGGTGGCCCGAGCTCGACCGGGACCAGTGACGACGGGGAGACCCTCGACACCGGCGAGCCGCCGCCCACGCCCGACGTGACGTGCCCGGGCTACGCCACCCGCTACTGGGATTGCTGCAAGCCCCACTGCAGCTGGCCGGGCAACGTGGATGCCGCGGTCGGTGTGCTCGATAGCTGCAACCAGGGCGACCAGACGCACGGAAGCGGCGACGTGGCCAGCGCCTGCAACCAGCTCGCGGGCAACAGCGCCTTCACCTGCTACAGCCTCGCGCCGTGGGCGGTGACCAGCGACATCTCGTATGGCTTTGCCGCGATCCCCAGCGCGGGGGACATCTGCGGGCGCTGCCATCGCCTCGACTTCAACGGCATGTCCCACAATGCGGGTGCCGATCCCGGATCGGCCGCGCTGGCCGGCAAGTCGATGATCGTGCAGGCGGTCAACATCGGCTACGACGTCGCGGGCGGCCAGTTCGACATCCTCACGCCCGGGGGTGGCGTCGGGGCCTTCAACGCGTGCAGCTTCCAGTGGGGCGTGAGCAACGAGCAGCTCGGTGCCACCTACGGAGGGTTCTTGAGCACCTGCAAGCAGCAGATGGGCGGGGCGAGCCACGATGCGATCAAGGCCTGCGTGATGAGCCGCTGCGACGACGTGCTCTCGGGGTTCGGCGATCTGCACGCCGGCTGCGAGTGGTTCGTCGATTGGTTCCAGGCCGCCGACAACCCCGCGCTCTCGTGGGGGGAGGTGGAGTGCCCCGCGGCGATCACTGCGGTCTCGGGCATGGATCGCACCGGGCTCGGCGACGTGCAGACCTGCGATGGCTCGTGACGGCGGGCGGCGCGAGCGGGGCCGCGGCCGCGGCAAACCGCACGCGCTGGACCGTCGACCCGGCTCGCGCGGCGGGGCCGGTGGCGCTACGGTCGGCCCGCATGAGCGAGCACGCGCAGTCGATGCAGGTCTCCGACGGTGACGGCAGCCCCTGGGACTTCGTGCCCGGTCCGGTGCCGGGGGCCCGAGACGTGCGGGCGCTGGTGCTGTCGGGCTATGGCCTGAACTGCGAGGCCGAGACCGCGGCTGGCCTGCGCATGGCGGGGGCGCGCGCCGAGATCGTGCACGTGGGCGACCTCGTGCACGGCGGGGGGACGCAGCTCGACGGGGCGCACATGCTGGTGTTCGTGGGCGGGTTCTCGTTCGGCGATCACATCGCCTCGGGGCGGGTGTTCGCCAATCGCATGCGCTTCGGCCTCGGCGAGCGGCTCGCTCGCTTCGTCGACGACGGCGGCCTGGTGCTCGGGATCTGCAACGGGTTCCAGACGATCGTGAAGCTGGGGCTGCTGCCCGCGCTCGATCGCCGGCCCGGGCAGGGGCTCGCGCCGCAGCAGGCTTCGCTGGTGCACAACGATCGCCTCGGGTATCGCGACGCATGGGTGCGGCTGTCGATCGATTCGCGGAGCCCCTGCGTGTTCACGCGGGGCAGCACCGGAGTGCCGCTGCCGGTGCCCAGCCGCCATGGCGAGGGCAAGCTGGTGCTCGCCGACGAGGCCGTGCGGGCGCGGGTGGAAGGCGAGCACCTGGTGCCCGTGCGCTACGTGGACGCCGACGGCAATGCCACCGAGGCCTGGCCCGACAACCCCAACGGGTCCATGGCAGGCATGGCGGGGCTTTGCGATGCGAGCGGGCGCGTGTTCGGCCTGATGCCGCACCCCGAGGCGTATCTCTACCCGGAGAACCATCCCCGGTGGATCGCGCAGCGCGATCGGGGGCGATTGCCGGCGGTGGGGCATGGGCTCGGGATCCTGGTCAACGGGGTACGGGCGGCGGTCGAGTAGGCGCGGCGGCACTCCCGCCCATCGGTGCCCGGACTCGGCCCAAAACGGCGATCCGATGCCGGTCTGGCGGGTCCGGCTCCATGATCGTGCCCCCGACACGGGGCGGCTGGCGAGGCCGGCGATCTATGCGATGGTGGGCGACATGACGGATGCGGAGTTCGGCTCGAGGTCGGATCTCGAGGCGCTGCGGCGGAGCGGGCGGGGCAAGGTCGTCGTCTTGCTCGTCCTGCTCGTGGCGGCCCTGGGCGCGGCGGGGTGGTTCTTCTTCCTGCGCAAGCAGGGCACGGGCAACCCCGAGGATCCCGCCAAGGTGCTCGTGGTGGCCCGCACCCGCGGCTACAGCATCGTGCTCACCGACGCGGGCTTCGAGGCGGCCGAGGGCACGTTCGAGGCCTGGGAGCTCAAGGCCAAGGAGGAGGTTCCCAACCTCGAGGTCGCGGGCATCGAGGCGATCATGACCCTCGCCGATCGCTTCGGCTACGGCTACGTCGTGTTCGAGAAGCCACGAGACGTCGACTTCTCCGCGCTCGACATCGAAGGGGGCACGCCCGAGCTGCCCGAGCACGTGCGCTTTGCCGTGCTCTCGGCCGGCGACTTCGCGTTCCCCCACGTCATGACCGTCAACCCCAAGCCCAGCGACGTGCTGCGCGGCTCCTCGGTGGTGATCCTCCAGGCGCTGTTCCTGCAGGAGCGGCTGGCCGAGACCCTGCCCGACGCGGAGTCGCCGTCGATCGGGGCAATCCAGCTGCGCGATCGCCTGGGCGAGGGCCTCGAGCGGCTGGCCCAGATCCCCGAGGCCGAGCAGATGGCCGAGAAGATCGTCCACCAGGTCCGCCGGCAGCTCGAAGAGGAGGAGCGAGCCGAGCGCAAGGCGGGGCTGGTGGGACAGCCACTCGAGAGCGGCTCGCCGTTCGTCCTGGCCAACGGCCAGGTGCTGTCGGTCAGCCGAGGCTTCAAGGTGGTCACGCGCGATGCCGTGCGGGCCGATCTCGACCTCGACGACACCGAGCGCCTGTGGGCGGGAGCGCCGGGCGTGGACGCCGAGGCCCGCGTCCCGTGCTCGGCGATCCACGAGGGCGCGATGTCGGTGCACGAGTCGCCCCGCTACTGGATGTCCGACGACGGCGCGGCGCTGCTGATCCACAGCCTCAGCGATGGCCTGGTGCTGTGGACGCTCGATGCCTCCCAAGCGGGTGCGGCCTCGGGCTGCGCCTTCACCTCCAAGGGCACCGTGAGCGCCCCCGGGCCGGGCCTGGGCGAGGCGGTGCCCGCCGGCCACGGACAGATCGCCCGCGTGGGCACCGTTGGTCGGCAGGGCGTGGTCAGCGTGGTCACGGCCGGCCAGTCCGACGAGCTCATGCTCGGCATGCTCGACTGGGTCGAGCTCCAGCAGGTCGCGTGGCTCAGCGATCACCACCTGGTGGCGGTGGGGCAGGGCAACGACGGACCGGGGCTCTACTTCTTCGATACCCAGACGCCGATGACCGTGCTGCACCTGCCGGCCAACGTGTTCGAGAACGCCGAGGCACTGCACGAGGTCGCGGTGGGCAAGCGAGGCGAGCGACCGGTGGTGGTGGTCACGGCCGGATACTCGCCCCGCCGCCTCTACCGGCTCGATCTGCCGCAGGATCTGTCGAGCCTGTTCGCCAGCCCGCCGGTGGACGCGGCCGAGCCCACGCCGCCGGACGTCGACGCCGGGGAGCCCGATGAGCAAGACGAGCTCGACGCGCTCGACGAACTCGATCCGCTCGACACACCGACGGAGGATCGGGCCGCTCGCGGCCTGCCCAGCATCGTGCGGCTCGACCCCAATCGCTTCGTGGCCACCGCCCTCACCACCGAGGGGGCCGTGCGCGCCCCGTCGGTCGCGGCCGACGGTTCGTTCGTGGCGTTCGAGCTGCGGGGCGACCAGTTCGATCCCACCGAGCCCGACGACTCCGAGATCGCGGCCGTGGCCACCACCGGCGGTGCGCTGCGCCTGCTCACCCGCAACGCGCTCAAGGACCACGACCCCCGGATCACCCCCAACGGCTCGCACGTGCTGTTCAAGACCCGCGTGGAGATCCCCAAGACCGACTGGGTGATCTCGTCTCCCCGCGTGGTCGCGCTCGGCGGCGGCTGAGCGGTCACCGGGTC
Source organism: Paraliomyxa miuraensis (assembly GCF_026337845.1). Classification (GTDB taxonomy): domain Bacteria; phylum Myxococcota_A; class Polyangia; order Nannocystales; family Nannocystaceae; genus Paraliomyxa; species Paraliomyxa miuraensis. Next base: position 289,883 of record NZ_JAOVZF010000153.1, read on the forward strand.
GGGTCGCCAGCGTCGACCCACGCCATCGACAGGCGAATGCGCTCGCGGCAGTCGAGGGTCTGCAGCACCTCGTCCTCGACACCGAAGCCGTCGACGGCCCCGTCGAGGGCATTGCCGAGCAGCTCGACCTGGTTGATCTGCCGATACTCCAGCTCGAGCCGGCCGGCCTCCGGGTCGCCCACCAGCGTGCCGTCGACGCGGGCCCGGGCCGCCCCCTGGACGAGCAGCGCATCGACCTCCAGGATCCCGCCCGCGAACACGCGGCCATCGGTGTAGAGCGGGCCGTAGAGGGTGGGCAGGAGCACCGTCACGTCGTCGGGCGACTCGGCGCCCACCGCTCGAATGCGGACCGAGCCATCGCCCTGCACCAGCTCGATCGCAATCGCGTCCTCGAGCCCGAAGTCCTCGGCGTACTCGATCACCCCGCAGAGCGTGGCGTCGTACTCGAGACCGGCCCGCGGATCGACGGGGGGACAGCCACACTCGAGCGTCTCCACGGTCCCCAGGTAGATCCCGGTGTGGCCGTCGCCCACGGCGTTGCCGCGGGTGCGCATCACCTCGGTCAACACGGCGGGATCGAGCGGGTCGAAGCCCTCGTAGCACCCCGATGCCAGCCCCAGCAGCACGGCGAGCGCTCCCCACCGCACCCGGCGACGGGGCGCAGTGGCCTGGGGTCGTGCCGCTCGGCTCACCGACCCAGGATACCGCGATTCGTGCGCTCGTGGCCGCTCAGGCGCCACGCGCCCCGTGCTCGGCGAGGTAGGCCTCGATGGCCGCCTTGTGCTGGTCGTCCACCACCTGGCGCCCCCCCACCGTGCGCGAGTGCAGGTCGTCGACCAGCTGTCGCACCGTGACCATCGGCAGCACCGGGGCGCCCAGCTCCTGCCGCAGCTCGGCGAGGGTCGACAGCTCCCCGCGCCCGCGCTCCTGGCGATCGACCGCCACCACCACCGCGCTCACCTCGACCTGGCCCGCTTCTTCGAGCATCGCCACCGCCTCGCGGATCGACAGGCCGGAGGTGATGACGTCGTCGACGATCACCACCCGCATGCCATCGGCGGGCACCATGCCGACGAAGCGGCCGCCCTCGCCGTGGTCCTTGATCTCCTTGCGATCGAAGCAGTACCCCGCATCGTGGCCGCGGGCCGCGAGCGCGGCCGCGGTCGCCACCGCCAGCGGCACGCCCTTGTACGAGGGCCCGAACACGAGGTCGCAGGGGATTCGGTGGTGCAGCAGCTGCGCCGCGTAGGCCCGGCCCAGGCGCGCGATGGCGTCGCCCGTACGCAGCTGGCCGGCGTTGACGAAGTAGGGCGAGCGTCGCCCGGACTTGAGGGTGAACTCGCCAAAGCGCACCACCTCGTACTCGACGAGCAGGTCCACGAAGTCCCGCTGGAAGGCTTCCATGGCGCGGGAGGATAGCCGTGCCGTGAGTGCGTGGGGGCCGGGGTCGCCCCGGGCCAGCGCAGCGGGGCCGGGCTTGGCTCTGCCCATCCTAGGCGAGCGCCTGGGCCGGCTGGCGCAGCGGCAGTCGGACCTCGAAGCGGGCGCCCCGCGCTCCGTCGGTGCGTTCGCGTGCCTCGATCGTGCCGCCGTGGCCCAGGCAGATCTGGCGACAGAGATAGAGCCCCAGGCCCACGCCGCCGCGGTCGCGATCGCGGGCCTCGTCGAGCCGGGTGAACGGCTCGAAGATCGACTCTCGATGCACCGGGTCCACGCCGGGACCCTCGTCTTCGACCGCGAGCACGAGCCAGTCCCCTCGCTCGCGCGCCTCCACCGTGAGCGTGCCGTCGGGGCAGGCACGACGGGCGTTGGCCAGCAGGTTGGACAGCAGTCGCTCGAGCAGCAGCTCGTCGGCGCAGACCTCGAACTCGCTACCCGTGTCGAGCGGGGGGTCGAGCGGGGGGTCGAGCGGGGGGTCGAGCGGGGCGTCGACCTTGGCGTCGACCTTGGCGGCCACGCGGACGAGCAGCGGCACCAACGCGAACGGCTTGGCCTGGATCGCTCCGCCGCCGCCGCGGAGCTCGAGCCGCCCGCTGGTGAGCAGGTCGCCGATGAGCGTCTCCACCTCGCCGATGTCGAGCGACAGATCGCAAAGCCCCTTGTCGATGCGCTGCACCGGTCGCGAGTCGTCGCCGCGCTCGCGCAAGGTCACCACGCGCTCCTGCATGATCTCCACCAGCACCTTCATGCGGGCGATCGGAGTGCGCAGCTCGTGGGACACGTTGGCCAGCAGCACGCGCTGACCATGGATCAGCGCCTCGACCTTCTCCGCCATCTCGTTGAAGCCGCGGGCGAGCTGGTCGAGCTCGTCGCGAGGCACAGGGGTCGACAGCTCGATGCGATGCCGCAGCTCACCGCGGGCGATCCGCTCGGCGCTGGCCTCGATGCGAGCGAGTCGGCGGGTGAGCGAGCGGCTGAGCATCCACGCGCCCATGCCCAGCACCGGGAGCATCAGCCCGAGCGCCAGCAGCGGAACCGCGAGGCGAAACCCCGGGCGCGGCAGCGCGCCCACCACCGCCTCGATGTTGCCCGTGCGGGGATCGACGAGCCCGTAGAGCACGCCCGGCAGCTGCAGGCGCTCCTGCCGAAACACCACCGGGTTACCCTGCCGCAGCTCTTGACGGCGACGGCGGGCGCCCGGGGGCAGCCGGGGAGGGCCGTCGCCCGCGACCTTGTGACCGCGCCGGCCGTAGATCCCGATCTCCGCATCGAGCTGCTCGCCGATCTCCGCGGCCAGCCCGGCGAGGGCCGCCTCGTCGTGCAGGGCCGCGACCATCGACGCGGAGCGCGAGTCGATGGCATCGACGACCTCGCCCACCCACTCGGAGGAGAAGCGGGCCGCAAACGTGTAGCCCGCCACCGCGGCCACCACCGCCGAGGCGAGCGCCGTGGTCAGGAACGTGATGAAGATGCGTCGGAACAGCCCGCTGCGCCTGCCCTCGCGCGCACGAGGAGGGGTCGAGGACGGCGCCTCGCTCACGAACCGCCGTCCTCGTCACTGAGCACGTAGCCGACGCCGCGAACCGTGCGGATGAGGGCCTTGGCCGACTCGCTCACCGAGCCCAGCGCGCCGCGGACCTTGCTCATGTGCACGTCGATCGAGCGATCGACCGCGGGATCGAAGTCGATCGCAGGCTCGCCGCGTAGCTGCCTCACCTGGGCGTGGAGCTGCTCGCGGCCGATCACCTTGCCCGCGGCCAGGGCGAGCACCCACAAGAGGTCGAACTGGTAGGCGGTCAGCTCCACCGACACGGCCTCCGCCCCCGCCCCCGCCTGGTCTTGGTCCTGGTCCTGGTCCTGGTCCTGGACCAAGACCGTGCGACGCTCCCGATCGATCCGCAGCGGACCGATCTCGAGGCGTTGGTCGTCGGCTGGAGTCGAGGCCGCGGCCGGCTGGCGGCGAAGCACGGCTCGGATCCTCGCCAGCAGCTCGCGCGGACTGAACGGCTTGGGCAGGTAGTCGTCGGCACCGAGCTCGAGGCCCACCACGCGATCGATCTCGTCGCCGCGGGCGGTAAGCATGATCACCGGGATCGACGAGCGCTGGCGAAGCTGGCGGCAGACCTCCAGCCCGTCGAGGCCGGGCAGCATCACGTCGAGCAGCACGAGGTCGTGCTCTCCCGTGCACGCGCGGGTCAGGCCCTGGGCGCCGTCGCCAACCACTTCGACTTCGGCGTCGTGGTCCCGAAGGTACTCGGCCGTGTGCTCGGCCAGTCGGGGATCGTCCTCGATGAGCAGCAGTCGCACGTTGCACAAGGATGCCACCGGGCTCGGTGGTCCTTTGCGATCTCGCCCTCGAACGTCCACGATGCCCAGCCGTGGAAGCGTAAAGGGCGTGAAAAGCCCGCGTTGGACGCGCATTCTTGACAGGCTACCGACCGCTCGGTAGGGAGCATCTCGTGCACTACGTCTGCGCCAAGTGTCACCAGGAGTTCTCGGCCGGGAGCGAGGGTGAGGGGGAGCTGTCGTGCCCCCGTTGCAAGGCGCAGGCAGGTCTCGAGCCGGTGCACGGGGTCCCCGTTGCCATGAAGGTGTTCGGGATGCTCCTGGCCGCGGTGGTCGTACTCGCCCTCGGAGGCGGAGTGGTCGGCCGTCTGATGGGCCTGATCCTCATGGGCTTGATCCCCATGGGGTAGATGCGGCCCCGGTGGAGCCCAGCACCGGTGGTGCGGCCTATGCTAACGTCCGCCAGCAGGTCCGCCTTTGATCGTCCGTTGTGCGAACTGCCACACCGAATTCTCCCTGGACGATCAGCAGATCGGCCCAGAGGGTGCCACGGTGCGCTGCTCCGTCTGCAGCTACGTGTTCCCGGTGGATCCACCGCCGGGGGCCGGCGAGCACCCGTGGCAGATCCGAACCGTCGAGGACCTGCTGTTCACCGCCCCCGATCTGACCACGCTGCGCACGTGGATCGCCGAGGGGCGCCTCCATCCCGACGATCAGGTCTCCCGCACGGGCAAGCACTGGTTGCGGCTGGGTGACATGCCCGAGTTCTCGTCGGCCTTCACGGGCTACGAGGATCTGCCGCAGGTGTTCGAGGAACTCGTGCCTCCGAGCATCGGCTCGGCGCTCGAGGAACTCGGCCCGCCGCCCGGGTTTGGCGAGACCATGCCGGTGGTCCAGGGCGTCGACACCGACATCCTGGTGGTCCGCGAGTCGCAGCAGGACTTCGAGGTTCCGGTGACGGCACGCAGCGCCGCCGTCGAGCGTGGACACGAGCGCTCGGGGCCGCGACCGGTGGCGGTGCTCGGCTCGATGACCAGCGAGACCTCGGGCCCCGAGCCGTTTCCGCTGGCCGAGCTCGGGGTGCACGACGAGCCGTCCGCCCGCACCCCCATCGACGAGTCGGCGGTGCGCATGCGGCCGCGCCCGCCGGCCTCGAGCACGCCCGCCGTGCCGCACGCCATCGACGACGAGCCCATCGAGGAGGTCCGGCGCCGCTCGCCCAAGCCCACCGTGCGCTACGGAGCCGAGGAGGTCTACGGCCCGGAGGCGGGGCTCGACGACGACGAGCTCCCCGCGACGTCCGCTTCGTCTGCGTCGGCGTCCGACAGCCACGGCGCCGCCGTGCGACCGAGCGCGGCGGCGGTCGAGCGCCCGGCCGGGCCGACGCGCGAGCCCACGGGTCGAGTCGCGGCGATCGAGCCCGAGCCGGCGGCGTCGCGGTCGCGCGACGATCTCGACGCGATCGACGACGACCTCGAGCGCCGTCGTCGACGTCGGCGCGAGGTCGACCTCGACGACGACGAGCCCCGGCGCCGCAGCTCCTGGCCCCTCGTCGCCGCCCTCGGCACGCTGGCCGCCGTCGCCGTCGTCTTCGGCGTGCCCGGCATTCGCGCCAAGGTCCTGGGGCTGGCCGGCGACGTCACCGAGCCCGACGCACCCGCGTTCGATCCCGCGTCGCTCGCCGAGCTCGAGCACGCTCGGGTGGCGATGATCAACCTCGATCCCGTCGAGGTGGGTCGCGCCGAGGCGGCGCTGCAAGGGCGGCTCGACGAGGGCACGGCCTCGGCCGCGGGCGAGGCCGAGATGAAGCTCGCCCAGGTCGAGCTGCTCGCCACGCGGGCGCTGGAGCACGAGATCGGCCTGGCCGCGGGCGCACCCCCGAGCGAGGGGCCGGTCGACGACGTCGAGCGGGCCAGCCAGATCCTCGTGAGCCTCGATGGCGGTGACGTCGTCGACCGTGCCCACATGCGGAGGGTGCGGGCCATGCTGCGCCTGGCCCAGGGGCGAGCTGCAGCCGAGATCCTTCCCTTGCTCCCCGAGGACGGCAGCGGCGAGGTTCGCCAGCTGGTCGAGGCTTCACCGCTTTGGCGGGATCCCGAGGCGGCCGTGCCCGAGGGCGTCATCGAGGGGCTGGAGGGTCTGGCCGACAAGAGCGCGCTGGCCGAGCTCGCGCTCGCGCTCGCCTATCTGCGCGCGGGGGACGACGCCCGTGCGCTCGCGGTGGCGAAGGCGGTCCTCGCTCGCGTGCCCGCGCAGCCCACCGCGCTCGCGGTGCAGGCCAGGGCCGGAGGTGGGCCGGGCCCCGTCGACGACGGCAAGGCGCCCAAGGACGGCAAGGGCGACGGCAAGGCCCCCGCGGACACCAAGTCCGATCCGCCCGATGCCGAGGCGGGTGACGGCAAGGCGCCCGCGGACGACACCAAGGATGACGGCAAGCCCAAGCCGGCGAAGACCGAGTCCGTCGATTCCCTGATCGATCGCGGGTGTCGGCTGGTCGAGTCGGGTGACGCCAGCGGGGCGCTCGATGCCCTGCGCAAGGCGAAGGCGCGGGGCAGCAACGATCTGGACCTGTTGGTGTGCATGGGGCAGGCCCACGCCAAGCAAGGGCACGCCCGCGATGCGCTCACGTCGTTCGAGGCGGCGCTGAGCAAGTCTCCCCGCTATGCGGCCGCGCTCGCGGGGGCGGCTCGGGCGTCCGACAAGCTCGGCGATACGTCGGGGGCCGTGGGGTACTACCGCCGCCTGCTGGCGGAGCGCCCGGGCGATTCCAAGGCGCTCGCCTACGTGCAGGAGCACGGCTGAGGCCTCCCAAGACGGGCGGAAGCCCGCCAACGGGCCCCGCCGCCAAAATCGGTTGACGGGGCCGCCCTCGCCGGGCGAACAAGGAACCGTGGACGACGAGGAACAGCACGGCGGCGACGAGCTCGTTCGGCGTCGAGCCGAGCGCGCGCGGGACCAAGACGAGCTGAGCGACGAAGAGCGGGAGCGCCTACGGGCCCTGCACTGGATGTGCTGCCCCAAGTGCGGCTTGGCCCTGGACGAGATCACGTTTCGCGACGTGAAGGTCGACAAGTGCTTCAGCTGCGGCGGCGTCTACCTCGACGACGGCGAGCTCGAGCAGCTTGCGGGCAAGCCGGGGTGGTTCGAGGCGATGCGGCTCTACTTCTCGTCGTCGTCGTCCTCGCGCTGAGGCTCGTTCACCCCCGACCTACCACTCGATCTACCAGTCGTCCTACCACTCGATTTGGGCGAGCGCGCGGACCAGCGCGGCGAGGCGCTCGTCGTCGAGCTGCGAGAGGTCGCCGTGCAGGGTCGCACGCGCCCCGGCATCCCAGAACTCGACGCGCGCATGTGGAAACGCCAGCAGCGTGTCGAGCAGCGCGTCGTCGAGGAGCTCCAGCCGACGGATCTGGCCGCGCGCGCGATGGGTACGGCCCAGCAGGTGGGCCGGGCGTGGGCCGTCGTCTCCTCGCTCCGGGAACAGCACGAGCACCGGTCGCTCGCGTCCGAGCAGACCCACCGTGAGCGTCAGCGTCCAGTCCTGGTTCGGGGCCGCGCTCGCGCTCGGACGGGCCCGGAGATCGATCGCCGTGTCATCGAGCTCGCCCCGCACCGCCAGCAGTGCGCCCTCGCGTCCCTCGAGCATCACCATGCCCGGCAGGCTCAGCCGCTCAGCCGTCCCCTCGAGGATCTCCTCCATCGCGCGGGGCGGGGGCAGCCGGGTCTCCGCGGCGGGGCCCGAGCTGCTGATCGAGTCGATCCACAGGAGGGCCGCCGCCCCCGTCATCAACACCAGCGGTGGCGTGGACAGGCCGAGCCCCGTCACCACCAACAGCGCCAGCGCCACGCCGCGGATCCGATTGCCCGGGCTCACCAATCCGGCGTAGGCGGCCGCGAACATCGCGAACAGCCCCAGCATCACGCCCCACACCTGCCACGCGGGCACGTAGTTGGGGTAGGGCAGGGAGAACGCGAACATCGACTGGGCCAGGCCGCCCAGCCCCGCCTCGAGCTCGCCGAAGCCACGCCGGTAGAAGTAGTAGAGCAGCACCGTGGCCAGGCCCGAGAACGTCAGCACCAGCGTGCGCACGCCGGGGGACACCTTGGGCCGAAAGCCCGTGAAGGTGGCCATCGCCGCGGCCACCATGCACAGCATGAGCACCGGGCGGCCCCCATCGGCCACCGAGGCGCCCGCCAGGCCCTCGGGCCACGACAGCGCCACGCGGGCCACGAACGGCAGCCACAGCGCCAGCGCCACCGCACGCAGCCGAGGCGGTCCCAGGTGCTTCCAGAGCGTGGCCAGGGCCGCGCCCCACGACAGCAGCAGCAGCGCCGCGCCTCCGCGCTCGAGCCAGGCGGGCGCATTGCCGCCGCCCCAGGCCACGAGGCTCGGCTGCTCGAGCACGTGTGCGCTCAGGAGCCCGAGCGTGCCCGTCACCGCCAGCCCTCCCGGCAGCATGCGCAGCGGGCCGAGCTCGCGGCGCCGCATCCAGCTCACGCCGATCGCCACGCACACCGAGGCCGCGAGCACCCCCGTGAAGTGGTGCAGCACGTACTCCCCGTGGAACGCCAGGCCCAGCAGGCTCGTGCGAGCGCGCAGCGGCCAGAACACCGCGCCCTGCCAGGTGAGCAGCAAGAGCGCCGCCCATAGCGGTCGCCGCCGCAAGAACCACACCACGGTCACGCCCAGCACCGTGGCCAGGGTGCCGGCGAGATAGAGCTCGGCTCCCTCGGTCGCCGCCTCTCGCAGCTCCTCGAGCGGAGCGAGCCCCAGCAGCACCGTGGCCATCACCTGGAGGATTCCGGCCAGCAGCGCGACCGCGGCCAGGACCGGTGCTGTCGGGTGAGCGCGCTGCACGAGACCCCGACGATGTAGCATTGGTCGACCCGTGACCCCCCCGATCCGCCCCGTTTTCGCGGATATTTTCAGATTTGCCGGCGATGACCTACATGTAGGATATGAGACTTGGAAGCGCGCTCTTGGCGCTCGCCCTGCTGACCACGGCGCCCTCGGTGGAGGCGGCGGGTCCGGTCCCCATGGTCGAGCGTCCCTTCGTCATCGCTCTCGATCCGGGGCACGGGGGCAGCAACTCCGGCTGTGCCGCCTTCGATGGGGTCGTGCGCGAGAAGGACGTCACCCTGGTGATGGCGCAGGACCTCCAGGCCGCGCTGCAGCGCCGGATGCCGCACGTTCGGGTGGTGCTCACGCGCTCGGGCGACGAGACGGTCACCCTCGCCGAGCGGGTGCAGCGGGCCAATGCCGTGCACGCCGACCTGCTGCTCAGCCTCCACGCCAACGCCTCGAGCAGCGGTCCGCAGACCGGGTTCGAGACCTACGTGCTCGACGTGGGCCTGGCCGAGCGCGACGCCGCCCAGGTGGCGCGGACGGGGAGCGACGCGGGCAAGCCGGGGCACGCCCACGCCCGCTCCATGCTTCGCGAGCTCGAGCTCTCGAGCCACCGCGCGCGCGCGGCTGGCTTTGCGCGTCGGGTGCAGCAAGAGCAGGCCGAGCGCTTTCCCGAGCGCATGGATCGCGGGGTCAAGCAAGCCGCCTTCGACGTGCTGCTCGGGGCCCGGATGCCTGCGGTGTTGTTCGAGGCCGGCTTCCTCGATCATCCAGAGGAGGGGGCCCGCCTGCTCGATCCCGGCCAGCGTGCCCTGGTCGTCGACGGGTTGGTCGAGGCGATCGTCGACTACTACCACCAGCACGCGCGTCAGCGCTGAGCCAGCCGGACCCGGACAGCCGGATCCGTTCAGCGCGCAGCGGGCTGCGCAGCTGTGATCCGGGCCACAACCGGCGCCTTCATTTTCCGCCAGTTTGTGGACGACATCGCCTTCGGTTGCTTGGATCGAAGCACGGAGACGCGATGCTCACGGTTCCCGAACGCATGATGCGAAGGGTGCTCAACGCCCAGGGCCTCGACAGCCGCTGGCTGCCGACCAGCGTTGGCCGCATGCACGTGATCGATGGCGTCGGTCGTGGCGAGCTGCCGCCCATCGTGCTCTTGCACGGCTTCTCCGCCAACGCCATCTCCTACCTCGGGCTCTTGCAGCGCTTGTTGCCCCATGCGGGCCGTCTCATCGTGCCCGACTGTCCCGGCCACGGCTTCTCCGAATTGCCGACCGCGGGCCTGAGTCCCGACACGATGATGACCGGTATGTTCGAGGCGCTCGATCGCATCCTCGACGAGCCCGCGATCGTGCTCGGGACCTCGATGGGAGGCTTTGGCGCCGTTCGCTACGCCGCGGCCCGTCCGCACAAGGTTCGCGGTCTCGTGCTCGTGTGCCCCGGGGGGGCGCCCATGGATCCGGCGGCCCTGCGGCGCTTCACCGCGACCTTTCGGGTCCCGCGCCATGCCGACGCGCTTCGCTTCGTCGACCGCATGCTCGCCAGCTCGCCGCCCGGCCTTCGCCACGTGCTGGCCCATGCCATCCGCGGTCGCTTCGCCAACCCCGACCTGCAAGGGTTGCTCGACGGCCTCACCCCCGACGACCTGCTGCGACCCGAGGAACTCTCGGGCCTCTCCATGCCGACGCTCATGCTGTGGGGTCGTCAGGAGATGATCCTGCCCCCCGATCACCTCGACTTCTTCCAGCGCCACCTACCGCACAGCGCGCGGGTCGAGATCTGGGACCGATTCGGCCATTGCGGGTATCTGGAGCAGCCCGGTCCCGTTGCCCGAAGGGTGCTGAAGTTCACCAGAACAACGCTCTGGGCCCAATCGCCTCGAGATCATCGCAGGGCTGACGGAAGTGCGCAGGATGTGACACACTCTGCGCATCGAACTGCACACCTCCACTAGCGCCCCATTCGTTGCGCCCTCTTCGCGTTCCGACCTTCGGCGGGCGGCGGAGGCGATGCGCGACTTGGTACGTGAGCGTCCGTTGCGTCGAGGCGTGCGGGCGTTGGTCGATGGCCTTCGGGCCGAGCCCGCGCTGGACATCGACCGGCCGGAGCCGGCCACGCTCGAGTCTGCCGTGCGCGGATTCGAGATGCTCGCGCGCTACCACCGGCTCGACGTGCGCGGGCTCGATCGGATCCCCGAGGGTCCGGCGGTGCTCGTGGGCAACCACAACGGCGGTCTCAATCCGGTCGATGGCTTGTTCCTCGTGCACTACTACCGGCAGCTCGGCTACGACCAGCCGATCTACATCCTCGCGCACGACATCCTGTTCAAGCACCCGCGCATGGCGGCCGTGCTGCGCTCGGTGGGCATCGTGCCGGCGCGGCGACAGACGGCGCGTGCGGTGCTCGACGCGGGGCACAAGCTGCTCGTGTTCCCCGGTGGCGACATCGAGACCCTGCGACCCTACCGTGATCGCGGCAAGGTCGTGCTGGCGGGTCGCAGGGGCTTTGCTCGGCTCTCGCTCGAGCACGACGTGCCGGTGGTTCCGCTGGTGAGCGCCGGCTCGCACGAGACCTTCATCGTGCTCAGCCAGGGTCGTCGGATCGCCAAGGCGCTGCGTCTGCATCGCTGGGCGCGGCTGCACTCGTTGCCCATCATGCTCGCCGCCCCCTGGGGCGTGCTGGCGGGGCCCACCTGCGCGCTGCCCTACCTGCCCTTGCCGGCCAAGGTCACCGTCCAGATCGGCCACGCCATCGAGGCCGAAGAGACGCCGTGCATCGACCGGCTCTACACGCGGGTGGAGGCCACGATGCAGGACATGCTCGACGAGCTCTACGCGGAGCGGATGCTACCCATCGTGGGTTAGTTCCCGGACCGCCTCGAGGATCGCGGGGATCCCCGCCTGGGCGAGGCGGTGGTCGTCGTCCACCTCGCGCAGCTCGGCGGCGTGCTCCCGGGAGAAGCGGCGGCTCACCTCCACCGGGATCACGTCGTCGTGGGTGCCGTGCACGATGATGGTCGGGGCCGGCCGGCGCAGCGTGGTCACCGTGTTCGGTGGCGGTGGGATCATCAGCGCGGGTGCACACAACACGAGGCCGGGGATCACCACGCCCTGCTCGGCGGCCATCAGCGCGGCGACGAGACCGGCGATGCCCCCGAAGCTCGAGCCCACCACCAGCGGTGGCACCTCGGCCTCGAGGATCGCCTGGCGCAGCCGCTCGATGCGGGTCGCGAGGTCTTGGCCCTGGCAATCGGGGGCGCTCACCTCGTGCCCCGCGTCCCGCAAGGCGAGCGACTTGCGACCCCAGGGGCCGGTCTCGAGGCCGTGTGCGAACAGGATGATCGTCATGCGCTCGGGGCCGCGGGTGAAACGGGATCATGCGCGACCGGATCGACGGTGGCAAGCGACGACGAGCGCGGCGGCAAGCGGGTTCGAGCTCGGACGAGGTCGATGGTATGAGAGCGGCGGATGCTCCTGCTCGAGCGAGGCAACTGGTGGAAGCAGATCGGGACCCTGCGTGGGACCGCGTTGGTCCGCGTGTGGCCGCGGCTGTGCGTGGTCACGGTGGTGGCCACGGGGGTGACCATCGTGCACGAGTACGTGGAGCACCCGATCTGGGGCCTGACCACGATTCCGTTCTCGCTGGTCGCGGTCGCGCTGGGCATCTTCCTGGGCTTTCGCAACAACACCAGCTACGACCGCTTTTGGGAGGGCCGCAAGCTGTGGGGGCGGCTGGTCAACACCACGCGAAGCCTGGCGCGACAGGTGCAGATGATGGTGGGTCCGCAGCGCGAGGCGCTGGGGATCGGGCCGGAGCAAGCCGCGGTGCACCGGGAGCTGGTGTACCGGGTCATCGCCTACGTGCATGCGCTTCGGCTGCACCTGCGGGACGAGGATCGGCTCGAGGAGCTCGAGGGGCTGCTGCCCGACGAGGAGCGGCAGGCGCTGCGGGGTCAGCTCAATCGGCCGCTGGCCATTCTGCGCGAGCTCGGCGGGAGGTTTCGGGATCTATGGCAGCAGGGTGACGTGCACCCCATGCACCTGCCGGTGCTCGAGGAGAGCCTCACCGCGCTGACCGACATCCAGGGGGCATGCGAGCGGATCAAGAGCACGCCGATCCCCAGCTCGTACACGGTGCTCATCCACCGGATCGTGGCGCTCTACACCTTCGCGCTGCCGTTCGGGATCGTGGAGACGGTGAACGCGGCCACGCCGGTGGTGGTGGCGATCATCGCCTATGCATTCTTCGGGCTCGATGCGGTGGGCGAGGAGATCGAGGAGCCGTTCGGGACCGACATCAACGACCTGCCGCTGTCGACGCTGTCTCGGATGATCGAGATCAACCTGCGACAGACGCTGGGGGAGACCGAGGTGCCGGACGTCCTGCGACCCGTGGATGGAGTGCTCCAGTGAGGAGCGCCCGCGGGCGATCGTGCCGGGGCGGCAGAGGGCTGGGCTGGTGGCCCCGGCTGCGCAAGTTCAGAGTGCGGGAGTTGCGCGCGTCGAGCCTCGCACTCGCCGAGCGGCCCCCGGGGATTCGTGACGGGGGAGCCAGGCGCGGGGACTTGGCGGGCCCCGGACCGCGTGCTACAAAGCGCGCCTCCTACTGCAGGAGCCCGCGGCGAGCGTAGCTCAGTCGGTTAGAGCGCTGGTTTGTGGTACCAGAGGTCGTGGGTTCAATTCCCATCGCTCGCCCCCGAATTCGGCCCCGTAGGCGTGTCCTACGGGGCCGAACGCGCATCGGGGCGGAGACGGTCCTCACCCCCGCCGTCGTCTCCGCATGAACAACCGACGCAGCCCCGGCAGCAGCGTGCTCGACTCCAGATCCAGATCCTGGAACAGCGCATCCGCGAACTCGAACGCCGTCGCGTAGCGCTCCCCCGGGAGCTTCTCGAGCGCCCGCAGCACCACGCCGTCGATCTCGGGATCGATGTCCGGATCGATGCTCGCCATCGGCGGCACGGGCTCGTAGACCTGCGCCCGCATCACGTCCGAGCGCTTGCCCTCGAATGGCGTGCGGCCGGTCAGCATCTGGTACGCGAGGACGCCCACCGCGTAGAGATCGGTGCGGGCATCGACCGGATCTCCCACGCACTGCTCGGGCGCCATGTAGGCCGGAGTCCCGAGCGCGTGACCGGTGAGGGTCAGGGACCTGCGCCCGGGGACGGGATCGCGGGCGAGCACCTTGGCGATCCCGAAGTCGATCACCTTGACGAAGTCGTCGCTGCCCATGCGCGAGATCCGAAACACGTTCTCGGGCTTGATGTCGCGGTGCACGAGCCCCTGATCGTGGGCGGCCTGCAGCGCGGCGAGGATCTGCAGCAGCATCGGCCGTGCGCGCACCCAGGAGAGCGGCGCCTCGCGGATCAGGGTCTCGCCGAGATCCTCGCCGTCGAGGTACTCCATCACCATGAACGGGCGGCCGTCGTCGGTCTGGCCGAAGTCGGTGACCTCGACGACGTTCTCGTGCTGCACCGTCGAGGCGGCGCGCGCCTCTTGCTGGAATCGCAGGACGACCCTGGGCTGCCGCGAGGGCTCGCGGTGCAGGACCTTGATGGCCACCTTGCGCGCGATGCTCTCGTGCTCGGCGAGGTAGACCTGCGACATGCCGCCGCTGCCGACGAGCTTGTGCACGACGTAGCGCGCCCCGAGCCGGGTGCCCGGGGGCAGCTCGTCGGGGAGATCGCCGGACGGTGCCATGACGGTCGGGGCATCGTAGCCCGTGAGCCCTGTCCACGCGACCATCACCCGGTTCGCCCCGGTCGGCGGTGGCGGTAGCATTCGGGTCATGACGACACGGTCGTCCTTCCTGGTGCCGGACGGGCAGGTGGTCGAGCCGTGAGCCGACCCGACGACGCCACGGCCCGCAGCCGCTTCCTGAGCTGGGTGCTTCGGCATGCACCCCACGAGGTGGGCGTGCAGGTGGACGAGGCGGGCTGGGCCGAGGTGGCCGAGGTGCTCGCCGCGTGCCATGCCCGCGGCCTGCCGCTCGATCGCATGGGGCTCGCGGAGCTGGTGGCATCTTCGGACAAGCAGCGCTTTGCCCTCAGCCCCGATGGACGAAGGATCCGCGCCGTCCAGGGACACTCGATTCCGGTGCGGCTCGATCACCCCGAGCGCGAGCCTCCACCGTGCCTCTACCACGGCACGGTGGAGCGCTTCCTGGCCGAGATCTGGGCCCAGGGCCTCGTCAAGGGCCAACGCCACCACGTGCACCTGTCGGCCGACCCCCGGACGGCGGCCACGGTGGGACGCCGTCGGGGTCGACCGGTGGTGCTCGAGGTGGCCGCCCACGCGATGTGGACGGAGGGGCATCGGTTCTGGCTGAGCCCCAACGGGGTGTGGCTCACGGATGAGGTGCCCGCGCGCTACCTTCGACGGCTGCCGTGAGGGCGCTCCCCGAGGCGGACGACAACAGCCGCTCGCGCACCTCGTCCCAGTCGCGGACCGGGATCACGTCGGCTGGGATCGGCCGCCGCTGCGGGCCGTAGAGGTAGCGCCAGGGCACGATGCCCGCCATGGGAGCGAGCACGTCGGGACGATCGTCGATGAACGCCGATAGACCGAGCTGCTGGCAGATCGGCGCCTTGTCGCGGCGCTCTCGGCAAAACCGCACCTGCTCGAACGGCACCCCCGTGCGCTCGTAGAAGCGCCAGTGCGCCAGCCACTTGCGGGTGCGGGCCTGGACCCGGGGCCCGCACTTGGAGACGAGCCACACCCGGCCCCGCAGCGCCTCGACCAGCGCGGCGATGGTTTCGAAGGCGTTGCGGCTGGGCGGGGTCTTCATCGCCTCGTCGTCGGATCCCCCGAGGAACGAGGTGTCGCCTCCCGAATCCCCGGGCGAGATGATCACCCGCCCGATGTCGATCCCCAGGGCGGTGGGGCCTTGGCCAGAAGAATGGCCGGTGGGACGGGCCGGGGCCGGAGGGGTCCGGCCTGCCCACGGGGGACGTGCGTGCTTGCGTGCCATGGCTTGGTTGCTCTCTTCCTTCGTCGTTCTTGGAGCCCAGGGTAGCCAGCCGGCCATCATGCGGAATTCATGGTTTCGATGCGGCTATCACATTCTTGGATGACTCGAGGCGTGGTCTGCTAGGCTGGGTCGTGCTCAAGCTCGAGTGGCTCGAGGCGTTTGCGGTGTTCGGCGAGCACCTGAACTTCACCCACGCCGCCAAGGCGCTGCACCTGAGCCAGCCGGCCCTGCACGCACAGATCCGTCGGCTCTCGGAGACGCTGGGGGTGCCTCTCTACGGTCGCGAGGGGCGACGGCTGCGGCTGACCGCGGAGGGGGAGGAGGTGCTGCGGTTCGCCCGACAGACCCGCGAGCGCTCGGCGGCGTTCGTGGAGCGGCTGCGCACCGGGCACAGCCGTCAGCCGCTGGTGCTCGCGGCGGGCGAGGGCGCGCTGCTCTACTTGCTCGGCGATGCGGTCCGTGCCTTCACCGCGCGCGGGCCCGCGCCCCTGCGCCTGCTGACGCGCGACCTCGAGGGGACGCTGGCTTCGCTGCGTCGCGGCGAGGCCCACGTGGGGGTGGCGGTGATCGATCCGGTGCCCGACGATCTTCGCGGGACGCTGCTGGCCGAGATCCCTCAAGCGCTGGTGCTGCCGCGACAGCACCCGCTGGCACGACGTCGCACGATCCCGGTGTCGGCGCTGTCGGAGCTGCCGCTGGTGCTGCCTCCGGAGGGCCGGCCGCAGCGCGAGGCGTTGGCGCGGGCGTTGGCCCGTGAAGGTGGACGCCTGCGACCGGCCGTGGAGGCCACCGGCTGGGAGCTGGCCATCCACTTCGTGGGCCTGGGCCTGGGATTTGCGGTGGTCAATGGCTGCTGTCGGCTCCCCCCGGGCCTGGTCGGCCGCGTGGTGCCGGGCTTGCCCCGCGTGCGCTATCAGGTGCTGCATCGCGCCGACGCGGAGGGGCACGTGGGGTTGGCGGCGCTGCTGGGCACCCTTCACGAGCATCGCGAGGCCTGGCGAACCCGCCGCAGCGTGGCGGCGGCCAGGCGCCCGGCGGAGCGGTAGGATCGACCCCGATGCCTCGCGAGCCGATCCCCACCTGGACGTTTGCCGTGGTCGTGGTGCGGCTGGGTCCGCGCTTCTTGTTGGTGCACGAGCGCAAGCACGGCGGGGGCTGGTACCTGCCCGCGGGGCGCGTGGAGCCCGGGGAGACCATCGAGCAGGCGGCCGTGCGCGAGACCCTCGAGGAGGCAGGCATCCCGATCGCCATCGACGGCATCCTGAGGATCGAGCACTCCCCGCGAGCGGATGGCCACGCGCGGATGCGCGTGATCTTCCATGCGCACCCGGCCGACGACACGCCGCCCAAGTCCGCGCCCGACGAGGAGTCGCTGGAGGCGGGATGGTTCCTGCTCGAGGAGCTGGAGTCGCTGTCGCTTCGGGGGTCCGAGGTGCTGGGGCTGCTCCACGACGTGGAGCGCGGCGCGCCGGTCCATCCGCGCAGCCTGCTGAGGCCAGAAGGCGAGCCGCTGCTTCCTCGCTGAGACGCGCGGGCGCGGCGTGGGGATGGTCCCACGGAGGGCGCGGATCCGCTAGAGTCGCAGCGGTGTCCACCGCGCCCTCCAAGAGCCTGGAGACCTTCCCCAACCCCCGTCCGGGGCGGCGGTACGAGATCCGCTTCTCCTGTCCCGAGTTCACGTGCCTGTGCCCGAAGACGGGGCAGCCCGACTTCGGGACGATCCGGATCCGCTACGTGCCGGACGAGCGCTGCGTCGAGCTCAAGAGCCTCAAGCTCTACCTGTGGTCGTTTCGCGACGAGGGAGCGTTCCACGAGGCGGTGACCAACCAGATCCTCGACGACCTGGTGACGGCCACGCAGCCCCGCTCGATGGTGGTGGAGGGAGACTTCATGGTCCGCGGGGGCATCCACACGGTGGTGGAGGCGAGCTATCGGTCGCCTTCGACCGAGACCGAGACGAACGCTGGAAGCGCGGGAGGGGTCGAGCAATGAGCGAGCCACGACTTTCGGGAGCGGCCACGGCCGAGGGGACCCGCCGCGGGGCAGAGAGCTTCGGCGCGGGGGCACGCACGCTGGGGCGTACCGGCTACGTGGTGAGCCCGGTGGGCTTTGGTGGCTACCGCGTGCGCGACGACTCGCCCCTGCACCGTCGAGCCCTGGCCGATGCGCTGCGCGGCGGGATCAACCTGGTGGACACCAGCACCAACTACGGCGACGGTCGCAGCGAGGCGCTGGTGGGCATGGTGCTGGCCAACCTGGTGCAGCAGGGCGAGCTGCGGCGCGAGCACGTGGTGGTGGTGTCCAAGGCCGGCTACCTGCAGGGCCAGAACCTGGCGCGGGCCAAGGCGCGGCCCCAGCCGTTTCCGCAGGTGGTCTCGCTTCGCGACGACCTGTGCCACTGCATCCATCCCGAGTTCCTGCGGGCGCAGCTCGACGAGAGCCTCGGGCGCCTGGGGCTCCATCGGCTCGACGTGCTGCTGCTGCACAACCCCGAGTACTACCTCGAGGACGCGCACGCACGGGGTGAGGATCCGGTGGTGGCTCGCGAGGAGCTCCGCGCTCGACTGCGCGCCGCGTTCGCTCATCTCGAGCAGGAGGTGGCCGACGGACGGATCGGCTGGTACGGGGTCTCGTCCAACGGGTTCGTGCTCGATGCCAGCCACCCGACCCATACCTCGCTGACCGACGTGGTCACGGCGGCCCGTGCCGTGGGCGGCGAGGGGCATCACCTCGGCGTGGTCCAGATGCCGATGAACTTGCTCGAGCTGGGCGCGCTGACCCATCGGCACCCGGCCCAAGGGGGCGAGCGCAGCCCCCTGCAGGTGGCGGAGGCGGAGGATCTCGGGGTGCTCACCAATCGCCCGCTCAACGCCTGGGGGCGGCTCGATGGCCGTGATCGCCTGATGCGCCTGGCCGACCAGAGTCGGAGCGAGGCCGCGGCACGGATGGCCGAGGTCGAAGATGCGCTGGCCCGGGTGCGCAAGCTCGAGGCGCAGTGGGCCACGGGACTCGGCCAGCGGCTGCGCACGGGGCCCGGCGCCATGGCGGAAGGCGCCGCGGCGCGGTCGGGCGAGGGTCCCGAAGCGGCCGCCCAGGACGACGAGGGCGACGACGCGGTGGACCTGTTCCGCTGGGGACGGGAGCTGGCCCGGGCGCTGCCCCAGATCGGCAGCATCGAGCAATGGCAGGCCTTGCGCCACGAGGTGGTGGCGGCCCACCTGGCCAAGACGAGCGGGACCCTGCTGGCTGCGCTCGAGGGCGAGCCGCGAGAGGAGTTCGCGCGCTGGTGGGAGGCCTACGGCACGTCGATGCACGAGCTGTTCGTGGCGGTCGAGCACCACCTGGGCCGTCGGCACCGCGCCCTGGCCGCCGAGCTGGCGCAGCGGCTCGATCCGCACCTGCCCGCGCCCTGGCGCACGCTCCCGCTGGCGCGCAAGGTGGTGCTGAGCCTCTTGTCGGCTCCGATCTCGAGCGTGCTGGTGGGCATGCGTCAGCCCGGCTACGTGGCCGACATGCTCTCGCTGCGCGAGCACCCGGTGCGGCTCTTGTCGGCTGCGGCGGGCGCGGCCGATCTCTCGGCGATCGCGGCGTCGTTTGGCCCCTGGACGGTCCCGTAGGCCGCTCGCAACCGGCCCCGAGCCGAGTCCCGAGCCCAGCCCCGATCCGAGCCTCGGACCGCTGCCGCGGCGTGTCCAAGCTCTCTTGTGGGCCGAGAAACCTTGGCGCAGGCGGGTGGTCGGGCCCGGGCGGCGCGGCGTTTTCCCTCGGCGAAGAATGCGCTAACGTCGCTGCCCGACCCCCTCGCACGGAGGCTCGATCCGACCATGCTGCTGCCCAATCTCGCTGGCCTGACCCTGTCCGCCGTGGTGGCGTTCGCCACCGATCCCGTGAGCTACGAGTACTCGCCCCAGGCCGATGCCAACGGGAAGGCGTTCCTCACCGTCACCTTCAACGAGCCCGCCGATGGGGTCCAGATCGTCATCCGGGGTGATGACGGCACGACGATCAAGAAGTCGCCCGGCTCGATGAAGGGCGGCAAGGACTATCAGATCACCTGGACGCAGAAGAACCAGCAGGTCCGCTACGAGATGGAGCTGACCGGCGACTCGCTGTCGGGGAACTTCACGTTCGAGATCATCAAGCAGGCGGCCAAGGGCAAGGTCGGCAAGCTCAAGTTCATGAGCAGCCGCGAGGACATCGTCGATCGCCAGCAGGCCAAGTACGAGACCTCGTTCGCGCTCACCAGCTACGAGTACAAGATCATCGACGACGACGGCGACGTGATCGCCAACGACACGGTGACCAAGGAGGTCTCGGCTGGCAGTACCTTCACGATCAAGTGGAACAGCCCCGCCAACGTGTTCATGGTGGAGGTGCGCGGCGAGGATCAGTACGGGCGCTTCGTGGAGGATCGGCGGGTGCCGTACTCGGCCGACATCCCGCACACCGAGGTCAACTTCGACAGCGGCAAGTCCGACATCAAGCCCGGCGAGGTGCCCAAGCTCGACGAGGCGGTGGCGGTGGCGTTCCACGAGCTCGACGCGCTCGACCGCGTCAACGAGGCGGTGCAAGCCAACCTCACGCCCCAGCTCTACATCGTGGGCTACACCGACACGGTCGGCGACGCGGGCAGCAACCAAAAGCTCTCCAACGGCCGCGCCAAGGCGATCGCGAAGTACTTCTACGACCAGGGCTTCTGGGCCGAGATCTACTACGCGGGCATGGGCGAGCGGGGCCTGCGGGTCGAGACGGGCGACAACGTGGACGAGGTCCGCAACCGCCGGGCGCTCTACCTCATCGCGTTCCAAAAGCCGGGGAGCGGCGGGCAGATCCCCGGGAGCTGGACCAAGCTGGCGGGGCACCGCGGGCGTCCGGCCGGGTTCGAGCTTCCGGCCCTGCCTCCCCAGTGGGCCGACTACCGCAACAAGAAGAAGAAGGGCGGCGGAGGCAGCGGGAACGTCACCGACGGTGGGAGTGGCGACGGCGGAGGCCTGGGAGGCAGCGACGGCGGTGACGATGACTGGGCCGGCGGTGGGGGAAACGATGACGGCGGCTCGCCATCGGGAGATGGCGGCGGTCGACAGGGCGGTGGTGACGATGGACCGCCGCCGGTCGAGGGAGAACCGGGTGCCACGGGCAAGGGCTGCACCATGGGTGAAGGCGCCACGCCGCTCGCGTTGGGGTGGCTGGTGCTCTTGGGTGCGGTGGCTCGACGTCGACGCTGGGCCTGACGACACTCGCGGAAGGAAAACCCTTAGGACGAGGGCCGACTCCGAGCACACGGGGCCGGCCCTCGGTCGTCATGGGGTCGAGTCGCGAATTACCCAAAGGGGCCAAGTCATCGAGGTGCATCATTTGCCTTGACACTTGGCGTGAGCCCTCAATACTCCATGAGTAGTTTCCGTGGCGGAGGTTGTGGGTGTCATGGCTGGTGAACAGGAACGTTCGAATCTCGTGCATCGCCGTTCGATCCGAATGGGTTTGTTGCTCGCCTGCGTGGCGGGGTTGCTGTCATCGACGAGCGTGCTGGCCGATCAGGCCGCGCAGCCGTACAAGGGCGCGACCGCGCTGAATGTGGTGTCCATTGGGCCCAACGAGGATCGCTGCGGGCCGCTTCCCAACCTCGAGGCCGTGTTCGAGGGGGCCGGGGTGGACACGGGCGGGGGCATCGTGTCAGTGAGCGCGTCGGGGTGTCAGAACATCGAGACCGGCGAGATCTTCGATCTGATGGCAGTGGACACCTATGCCAATGGCACGATCAACATCGTGGCCGACCCGTTCTTCTTGGTCCCCAACCCGCAGACCTGCGTCTCGTCCAACGACCAACCCGTGAAGTTCGACATCGATGGAGGCACGGGGGTGTTCGACGGGGCGAGGGGGGGTGGCAAGTTCGACTTTGCCTTCAACGATCCCAACTGCAACGGCCAGGTCGCGCCGACGTACATCTGGTTCAAGGGCAAGATCAAGGACTGAGCTGCCCGCACGCAATCGAGGGGAACGAGGGCGAATGGAACGAGGGCCGACCCGTTCCCCGCGAGGGGTGGGGCCGGCCCTCGGCCGTGAGCAGCGAGCCCACGGCAGCAGGTCAGCAGGTCAGGCGGCCGCGTGCGCCGGGGTCGGCTCGGGCTCGGCGAAGTGCTGCGGGAACCGACGCACGGTCACGAGGTGGGCGATGGCTTCGGGCACGGTGCTCGGCATCTTGGAGAAGTAGCGCATGGCGGCGGGCACGGTGCCGAAGGTGCGCTCCTCCGCGGGGAACCGCAGCGAGACGTTGTGGCGTACCAGCCGATGCGAGCCGGGGTCGCGGCGATAGGCCTCGATGTGCTCGAGCAGCCGCAGGTGATAGTCGGGCTCCTCGACGATCGCGAGGATCGATGCGGCCCGCGGGTGACGGCCCTCGAGCAGGTCGTGGACCTGGCGCTCCATCTCCTCCATGCCGTCCTCGAAGGTGTCGAGCAGCTGGAAGTCGTACTCGGGATTGGCGTGCACCACCTGCATCACGTGGCCGATGATGTTGTCGCGAGGGACGTTGAACCCGGTAGGATCGATGAGCGACGCGGGGTCGTCGAGGAATCGCAGCAGCTGGTGGAAGCGGAAGTCCAGGCCCTTCTCGCGGTAGTAGTCGGCCGCGGCCGGGATGATGAAGAACCGCACCATGTCGATGGCGCCCACGATCCGCTGGATGCGATTGGGGACGCTGTCGATGTGGCCCAGGGCCCGCAAGCGCTCGAGCCGGGCGAGCACCTTGTCCTCGCGTCCGTACTGCGACAGCACCTCGAAGAAGGTGCGGAGCTTGTCTGCCATCGCACCGGGGCCACCCATCGTCTGCCGGACGAGCTCCCACGGGCGCGCCCTCTGCCGAAGAGTCGTTGCGTCGTTCATCGCCATCTGTCCCGTAGGCACAGAATGGAGGATCCTCGAGAGGTGTGCAAGAGGCTGCGCAGCCGTTGTGCAGCCCCATGCACGTCTGGAAGGGGCTCTGAAGGGCGCCAGCGCGAAAATGCGATGAAAGCGCTGCGCGATGTGCGTAACAGCAAGGCTGCGTAGAGTGCGCTACTCCGAAGGCGTCTCCGGATGGTCGGCGAGCCAGCGGTTGATCCATTGAGCGCTGCGGTCCCAGCCGTCGCGCATGTTCTTCTCGGCCGCCTTCTCGACCAAGCCGCCCACGCCGAAGATCTTGACCTCGACCGACATCTTGGCGACGCGGACGCAGCGATCGTCCCCGACCGGCTCGATGGTGACCACGCCGCCCATGAGGACCTTCTCGGTCAGCACGTTGAGGATGTGGCGGTAGGTCCACGCCTCGGTGGCCTCGTCGAAGGTCGCGCGCTCGGTGTAGCCGAGCTTGGGGCCGATGATCTTGGCGACGGCGGCGGGGACGTCGAGCTTGGGGGTCACCTCCATGTCGCGATGGCGCTTGCCGGTCTCCTGCCGCACGGGGTGCACGTCGCAGGTGAAGAAGCCCAGTCCCTCGATGATGAGGGTCCGGGTCCACTCGGGGTCGAAGAACAGCTCCCAGTGGCGCTTGGGCGTGCAGTCGAGGGGGTGGCGGAGGGTGAACTCGGTCACGGCCGCGACCCTAGCAGCAGCGTGGTCTCGAGCGCCATGGGGTCACGGGCACGTCACGGGGAAGTCCAGCGGCAGCTCGTGCTCGCTGGGCACGGAGGTCATCGCGTGGGTGGAGCCGTCGAGCGGCACCTGGATGGGCGCGGTGACCTCACCGCTGACACGACCGCAGTAGGGGCTGCCCTCCGGCACGGCCTCGAGCACGGCCGAGAGCACGACGTCGGAGCCGGTGATGGGGTTGGCCGCACCCGGGACCAGGATGACGCCGGTGGGCCAGGTGAAGGCACCGTCGGGCGCGACCGGGATGCCCGGGTACGCGTAGACGTCGCCCACCAGCTCGCGGGGGGCGGTCGTGCTGCCCGGGTCGAGGCTGAGCCACTGGAGCGTGATGGTGACGGTGCTCGCCCCGTCTCGCTCGAGCCACACGATGCCCTGGAACGGGAGCCCGGGACTGACGATGGTGTCGATGGCGAGCAGGAGCGTCTGGGTCTCGCCCGGGTCGACGCCGATGTCGAGCACAGGTCCCCAGGTACCGTCGACCTCGTCGGCCGAGTCGGCCGAGTCACCGCTGTCGGCGGGGCCCACGGTGATGGTGGAGGTGGTGACGGTGCCCCCGGTGGTGGGCGGCCCGTCGGTGGCCGAGCCGGTGCCGCCGCTGCTGGCGGCCTCGGTGTCCTCGGTCGTCTCGAGCTCGATGGTGTTGGAGACGCACGCGGGGAGCGATGCGACCAGGAGGACGACGAAGGAGATGCGAGCCCAAGCCATGCCGGCAGGATACCAGGCGAGCCGGGGCAGCCTCTACGATGGTCTTGCCCCGGATTCTTGCCCCGGATTCTTGTCCCGGATTCTTGCCCCGGATTCAGGGCGGCGGCTGGGCGCAGCCCTCGACCCAGGCGGGGTGGATTTGCTCGACGCTCATGAGCACGACGGTGAGGGGGCGCGGGGGATCGACCTGGGTGTAGAGGGGATCGTCGAAGCGCGCGAGCGGTCGCAGGCGGAAGACGGGGGCGAGCTGCGGGATCCAGTCGGCCGGGATCGCGACGTGGGTGGGTCGCTGCCGCACGAGGTGACAGAGCTTGGCCCGGGTGTCGCCATGGTGGCGCGCCATCTGGTGATCGTTCAGACCCACGAGGTCGAGGATCGCCATCGAGCGCGGGGCCCAGAAGCGGGGAGCGCCCGCGCCCTCGACCGCGACCCGGGCGTCGCGGGGGAGCTGCTGCTCGATGTGGTGGGCCACCGCGGTGTGCAGCTGGTGGGTGTCGGCTCGCAGCGCCTGGGCCTGCTCGTGGAGCGCCTCGACCTGCAATCCGGACACGACGGCGACGGGGAGCACGAGCAGGAGGGCGACCAGGCGCCGTGCCCCCACCAGCCCGAACGGCAGGAGCACGGTGAACACGACGGCGAACGGGGCGAAGTAGCGGCTTTGATAGAACAGCACGGCGGGATCGAGCGGGCGGCTGACCGCGATCGCGATCCAGGTGGCAAGGCCGGCCAGCAGCAGGGCGAGCAGCTCCGGCCGGCGCTGGCGTAGGTCGTGGCGAAGGGCGAGGACCAGCAGCACGATCCCGGTGAGCGAGACCAGCCACGGCTGCCAGGGCAGGACGCGCTCGGAGAGGTAGGCAAGGCCGTCGAGCCCGCCGCCGGGTCCCTTGACGTACTGGGCGTTGGGCCACCACTGGCCGGCCACGCCGCGGCAGTAGGCCATCCACGCCAGCAGCGCGAGCCCGGCACCCACGGTGGCCATGAGCGGGGCTCGCAGCGCGGGGCCGCGCTCGCCCTGGCGCCAGCGCCAGGGGACGAGCACGCACGCGAGCGCCACCACCAGGCCCAGCGCCTCGGGGCGGGCCCACACCGCGAGCGCCCCGGCCAGCAACGCGGCCCTCGGGTGCCCGAGCAGCACGGCCCACGACACCGCGAGTACCAGCGCCGCGGTGAGCGAGACCTCCATGCCGCTGCCGACGGCCTGGACGAGGGTGGGGGTGGCGGCCGCGAGGGCGCCGCACAGCAGCGTCAGCGACAGCACGGGCAGCGGGCGGTCGACGGTGGCACGACGCGAGGCGAGCTGCAGGCCCAGGTGCGCGGCGAGGCCGGCCGTGACGGCGTGGAGCAGCAGGCCGAGCAGCTGGACGGCGCGCACGGTGGCGCCGTCGATCGGCCACACCGAGAGGAGCAGCGCCCACAGCGGGCTGGAGAAGCCCAGCTCCCAGTCGCCCGGGTTGTAGCTCATGCCTTCGTGGAGGCGCAGGCTCTTGGCGTAGGACAGGTGGATCCAGGCGTCGTCGAGCGGGAAGTCGTTGGGTCCGGGCAGGGTGAGGGCACCCAGCAGCAGCGCCGCGAGGGCTGCGAGCACGCGTGCCCAGCCCTCGTGGGCGTGGGCGGTGTCGCGACGTGGGCCGGGCTCGCGAGGGGCGGGCCGGGGCTCCGAATCGGCGGATGCGGCGGATGCAGGCGCACCCGCGGGGTCGGTACCCGCGTCGCTCATCGTTCGAAGCGCAGGTTGTTGAAGTCGGAGACCAGGCCCTCGTGTTCGTCGACGAGCGCGGCCCGAGCCTCGGCGGTGGGCTTGCCCTTGCGAGGGCCCTGTTGCAGGGCGGTGGCGACCGCGGTGGCCGCGGTCATGAAGTCGGTCACCGAGCCCTCGAACGCGCTCATCCAGAACACCGACTCGGCGCGGGTGGGGTCGTCCTCGAATTCACGGCGGAAGTCGGCCTCGGCCTGCTGCAAGGTCGTCCATGCGTCGGCGCAGCCCTCGTCCGCGGGGCCACCGGTCGCCCCCTTGGCGTCGGGTACGGTCGCGCAGCGCACGAACCCCTTGGTGGCCAGCACCAGGCTGCGCGTGTGCCACTCGATGTCCTTGCCCTGGCGCTCCTCGATGAGGGTGAGCATGGCGCGATCGACCACGTCCTTGCGGGCGTCGACCCGGTCGTGCAGCTCGGTGTCGGCGGCGTCCCAGGCCTGCCACGTGTCCCGCAGGGTGGGGGCGAGCTCCTTGCCCTTGGCCCAGCGGTCCTGGGTGTAGCCCTCGTCGTTGTAGTAGGCGTCGAGCTCGATGGCGAGCGCGCCGAAGGCCTTGGCGTGCTGGAGGTAGCGGGCCATGGCGGCCTCGATCTCGGGCAGGGGGGGGGCGGTGGTGGGGCCCTTGGCGACCGCCTCCTCGCAGGGGCGCAGCTCGGTGTCGATCTTGTGGAGGTAGGGTCGCAGCCCCTTCTTGCGCGGGGTGCCGTCTTCGCCCACGCGCTCGTCGTAGTGCGCCCAGCTCTCGCGGATCCGTCGGCTGGCGCGGTCCCGGCACTCGATGTAGAGCGCGAGCTTGGCCGACAGCTGCTCGTCCTCGGTGAGCGCGGGCTCGGGGGGGACGGGGGGCGGGTCGGGGGGGCCCATCTCCTCGGCGACTTCCTGGGCCTTTTCTTCGAGGGCGGAGGTGAGCGCCTCGCAGCCCGGCGTCGCCCCCAAACCCAGGCCCAGGGCGAGGCCGAGGGGCGCGCCCGCGGCCAGCGTTGCCCGAAGACGGGCCCGGGGGCTCGGGGACGGCATGGCTCGCTAGTCTTGGCACACCCGATGAGGGGCTTCAAGGCGCTTGCCGGCGGGTGGCCCGATGCGTCCCGTCGACGTTGCATCGCCGTCGGCCGTGCGCCAACGTGCGGGGCGTGGTCGCCTCGTCGGGTCGCCGGGGGATCGTGGCGCTCGCGAGCGCGGTCGTGCTGGCGCTGGTGATCGCCGTGGGGCTCGGGTGGTTCGTCGGCGAGGGCGGGTCCGACTCGGGCGCGAGCGCTTCGGGCTCGGAGCCGGCGGTCGCGAGCCCGAAGCCGCGGTCGAAGGCCCGCGAGCGGGTGGTGGTGATCGACGGCAAGCGCTGCAGCGTGCACCCCGACCCGCCGTCGCCGTGCGCCGATGTCTGTGCGAGCCTGCGCAAGCTCGAGCCCGCTCCGGTCGACGTCGACGTCACCTACGATCGCTACGGGTTCCGGGTCGACATGCTGGCCTGCCTGCGCGAGGCGGGCGTCACCGACGTGCGCCTGGTCCATGGCGGTCAATTCCCGCGACCCAAGCGGCCCCCGGGGAGCAAGCCCTTCGAGGTGGTCGAGAGCGACGGCGATCGGTAGGGCGAGCCTCGCGGCCCTCACACCCAGTGCGGGTCCTCGGGCACGATGATCCGCAGGTGATGGAACAGGTTCTCGATCCGATAGTGATTGGTCGAGACCCACTCCTCCCCGTCGATCTGCGCGGGCACCACATCCAGCCCCGCGGGTCGAAAGATCCGCACCTCGATGTGCTTGGCCTTGGGCACCTCGCGTCGCGCCATCCCGAGCACCTCGAGATCATCCCCGGTGACCGGGTTGCGCTTGTGCCCGCCGATCGCCGCGGCCGCCCAGTCGGCGTGTCCGCGCATGACGACCACCTCGAACTTGCCGTCGTCGGCCTTGGCAGAGTCGTCGAAGATCCAGTCGCCCGCGTAGAGGATCGTGCCCTGCACCAGCAGATCGGTGACCCCGGTCAGCTCGCTGGTCTCTCCGTCGATGGTCAGCTCGACCGAGAAGTTGGTCTGGGTGACCACCCCCGACAGCAGGCTGCGGAGGGCGGCGCTGGTGTAGACCAGCTTGTCGCGGTAGACCCGTCGCACCAGCGGCATGCGCTCGACGAACTCGCGGTCGCGGTTGCGCTTCCACAGGATCCGCGCCGAGAGCCCCACGCCGCAGCTGTCGAACCACAGATCGGTGGCCACCGGGGTGCCGCCCTCGTCGAGGGCCTCGATCCTCCCCACGTCGAGCCACTGCTCGACCCCGGCCGCGATCACGGCCACGTTGCGCGGCAGCGCCTTGACCCCGGCCACGATCCCGAACGAGCGGCCCTGGTCGTTGGCGGTGCCCATGGGGAGCATGCCCAGCGGGATGTCGACGCCGGTGCGCTCGCGGGCCAAGATGATGCCCTTGGCCGCCTCGGCGAAGGTGCCGTCGCCCCCCATGTAGATCACCCGGGCCACGTCCTCGCGCTCGAGGCGGTCGGCCAGCGCGCCCACGGTCTTGCCCTCGGGCAGGGTGGGGAAGAACTCCGGCTGCAGCCGGCTCTCCTCCAGCGCCTCCATGGCCCGCTCGATGTAGCGCTTGGCCTTGCCGCTGCGGGCGGTGGGGTTGGCGACGAGCAAGGAGCGGCGTCCGTTCGCCACGTGCGATCAAGCCTAACACCGACGCGGGGTCCCAAGGGGATGGGGCGGCTGGAATCGAGGTTTCGGGGGATCTGCGTTGGGATCCTCCCGCGCGCGCAGGTGCGCCGGGAACGGAAGATCTGCTACCCATGGCGGCCATGATGGGTCTTCGCGCCAAGTGGATGCTGAACACGTGGACGGGTGTGCTTGCGCTCGGCTTGCTGGCCGTGGGGTGCAAGAAGGAGCCCCCGCCGCAGCCTCCGAAGGAGGAGCCGTTCGTGTTCGACAACCCGGGCGGGATGTGGATGCCCAGCCAGATGGGCGATCACGCCGAGACCCTGAAGAAGCTCGGGGTGGCGTTCGATCCGGCGGCGCTGACCGATCCCACCGCGTTTCCGCTGGCCGCGGTGGTGAGCCTGGGGGGTTGCTCGGCGTCGTTCGTGTCCGGCGAGGGGCTGGTGATCACCAACCACCACTGCGTGACGCGAGCGCTGCAGCACAACTCCACCCCCGAGAAGAACCTGCTCGAGCAGGGCTTCTTGGCCAAGACGCGTGCCGAGGAGCTGTCGGCGGGCCCGGGGCAGCGGATCTACGTGTCGACCGCGTTCACCGACGTCACCAGCACGATGGTGGAGGGGCTCGATGCGATCGCCGAGGACTACGCCCGTGCGGCCGAGCTCGAGAAGCGCGCGCGCAACCTGCAAGACACCTGCGAGGCCAGCAAGCCCGACACGCGCTGCGTGGTGGCCAGCTACTTCGACGGGGCGCAGTACATCCAGATCGAGCAGCTCGAGATCGAGGACGTGCGCCTGGTCTACGCCCCGCACAAGGGCATCGGGGTGTTCGGGGGCGACATCGACAACTGGCGCTGGCCCAGGCACACGGGGGACTACTCGTTCCTGCGCGCCTACGTGGGCCCCGACGGCAAGCCGGCGCCCTACTCCGAGCAAAACGTGCCGTACCAGCCGCCCCACCACCTGAAGATCGCGAGCGAGCCGCTGAAGGCCGGTGACTTCGCGATGGTGGCCGGGTACCCGGGCAGCACCTATCGGCTCAAGACGGCGGGCGAGGTGCAGGAGGCGGTGAGCTGGTACTACCCCACGCGGATCGCTCGCTACGAGCAGTACATCGCGCTCTACGAGGAGCTGGGCAAGCAAGACCCGCAGCTGGCGATCAAGGCGGCCAGCCGCCTGCGCGGGATGGCCAACTACCACATCAACTTCCAGGGCATGCTCGATGGCCTGAGCAAGGGCGGGCTGGCCGAGGACAAGGCCAAGCTCGAGGCGGAGCTGCAGGCGTGGATCGACGCCGACCCGGCGCGCCAGGCCAAGTACGGCACGGTGCTGGCCGACATGGCGGCCCTGCAGGCCAAGGCGGCCGAGCGTCGCGACTACGATGCGGCGGTCGAGGAGATCCTGCGCGGGAGCTCGCTGCTGGGGGCCGCCGTGGCCATCCGCAAGATCGCGGCCCAGCGCGAGCTGGCGGAGGCCGAGCGCCTGCCGGGCTACAGCGACGCCGAGCTGGCCGAGCGCGGCAAGAGCATCGCGGGGCGGGTCGATGGCAACGACGCGGAGCTCGACAAGGCGGTGCTCAAGCTGGCGCTGACGCGCGCGGCGGCGCTGCCCGAGGGGACGCGTCCCGACGTGATGCTCGAGGCGCTGCTGGGCGGGGCCGTGTCGGCGCCGCTGGACGAGGCGGCGGTCGACAAGGCGCTCGGCAAGCTGTTCTCCAAGACCAAGCTGGGCGATCCGGCGACGGTCGAGGATCTGGTGACGGCGCCGCGCAAGAAGATCGACAAGAGCAAGGATCCGCTGCTGGTGGCGGCGACCACCATCGAGCTGGTGGTGGACGACCTCGAGCGTCGCGAGCGCGAGCATGCGGGGGCGATGACCAAGCTGCGCCCGCTGTACGTGGCGGCGCTGCGCGAGCACAGCCCCACGCCGCTGGCGCCCGACGCCAACAGCACGCTGCGGATCAGCTACGGCACCGTGCGCGGCTACAAGCCCTCGGCCGATGCACCGATGTACGAGCCGTTCACCACGTTGTCGCAGATGGTGGCCAAGGCCACGGGTGAGGAGCCGTTCGCGGCCCCGGCCAACCTGCTCGCCGCGGCACAGACCAAGCTATGGGGGCCCTACGCCGACGAGGCGCTCGGGGAGCTGCCGGTGAACTTCCTCGCCGATCTCGACATCACGGGGGGCAACTCGGGCTCGGCCACGCTCAACGCCCGCGGGGAGCTCATCGGCCTGGCGTTCGACGGCAACTACGAGTCGATTGCCAGCGACTGGCTGTTCATGCCGGAGGTGACGCGGTCGATCCACGTCGACATCCGCTACATCCTGTGGATCATGGATGCGGTGGATGGGGCGAATCATCTGCTGACGGAGATGGGCCTCACGCCGAGCCTGGACGATGTGGCCGCGCCGGCGCCAGCCGAGGCGGCGGCGCCGGCCGAGGCGGCACAGTAGGGCCTTCCGGCCGGCCACGCCGGGCGCTAGCCCCCGATGGCGTCCAAGATCTCCATCGCCAGCTCGCAGTACGGATTGAGCTCGAGCGCGCGATCGAGGGCCTCGCGCGCCTGGGGAATGTCCCCCTGGTCGCGGAGGATGGCGCCGCGGTAGGCGTGGACCAGGTCGAGGCTGGGGTCCATCTGCTGGGCGTAGTCGAGCAGCTCGAACGCGTGCTGAGCCGTCTGCTCGTCGCCGCCCGAGGCCTGGAAGCGAGCGTAGGCCAGCATCGCGTGCAGCTCCGCGACGTCGAAGCCGGACTCGTAGGCCTCCTCGAGGGCACCGATGGCATCGTCCCAGCGTCCCTCGGCGATCGCGGCCTGGCCGTCGCCAAAGCGCAGGGCGCCCATCATGTCCTCGTCGTCCCCTACGATGTCCGAGGGCTCGTCCTCCACCACCATGGGGGCCGCCACGGCGGCCGGGGCCACGGGGTCGTCGCCACCGAGGTCGATGTCGTCGAGATCGTCGAGGTCGAGGAGATCGTCGGACGGGGCGGCGACCGCCGCCGGTTGGACCGGCGCGGCCACGGGCTCGGGCTCGGGCTCGGGCTCGGCTGCGTCGAGCTCGTCGTCGAGCTCGTCGAGCTCGAGGTCGTCGACTTCCTCGAGCTCGAGCTCGTCGTCGATCGCCTCGGACTCGAAGCCGTCCGGATCGAAGTCGCCGGGATCGAGGTCGCCGGGATCGAGGTCGCCGGGATCGAGATCGCTGGGATCGAGGCCGCCGGGATCGAGGCTGCCGGGATCGAGATCGGCGACCGGGGAGACGGGCGCAGGCGGCTTGGCGGGCACCGAGCCGATCAGATCGGCGGCGGCCGCCTCGACGCTCTCGTCGAGCATCAGTAGGTCGTCGTCGGGAGCGAGATCGAGGAGGTCCTCCTCGGGCTGCACCGCAGCGGCGGCCGCTGGGGCCGAGGTGACCACGGGCGGGGCCACGGGGGTCACCGGGGCCACGGGGCTCACCGGGCTCGGAGTGGGGGACACGGGCAGCGGGGTCGGCTCGACGGGTGCCGGAGGGCTCGGCGAGTCGGTGCGGGGGACCGCCTGAGGCGCGGCCACCATCGGTGGCACCACGGGCTCGGGCTCGGGCGTGGGGAGGGTGCTGGTGGGTTCGACCACCGCGGGAACGCCCGCGGCCGCGGCAACGGGACCATCCACCGAGGTGGGCGGCTCGTTGTCGAAGTCGAGGCCGGGCGGCTCCTCGCTCTCGCCCAGGAACATGTCGTCGAGGGCAGCGTCGTCGTCGAGGGCGGCGGGCTCGGGCTCGTCGAAGGTCGTGGCGAGGGCCGGGGTGGCGGGCGCCGCGAGCATCGGCGGGAGGGTGGGCGTGCTCCGTGGCTCGGACTCGGGTTCGGACTCGGGCTCGTTGGGGGCCTCGTTGGGCTCGGGCTCGAGATCGAATTCGAGATCGCCCTCCTCGGCCAGCTCGAGCTGGTCGTCGTCGAAGGTCTCCTCGATGCTGGCGGGCTCGGCCGCGACCAGCTCCTCGGGAAGCTCGGGGGCTCGCATGACCCCGCTGAGCCGGACGACGGCGGAGTCCTCGCCCACCCCCTCGAACCCGTCCTCGTGATCACCGAGCAGATCGGGCGACCGCGGCATCTCGCCCGGCAGCGGCGTGTCCTCGTACTCGGTGATGAGGGCCTGGGCCTCGAAGCTGGGACGCAGCTCCGCATCGGTGCCCCCGGTGGGGGCCATGGAGGGCGCGGGCGGCCATGTGCGGCGGGCCTGGGCGACGTCGACGAGCTTGATGACCCCCGCCGCCAGCAGCCCGCACAGCAGGGCCTTCGGGGTGGGGACGGGGGGCTTGCCCGGATCGTCC
This sequence comes from Paraliomyxa miuraensis, assembly GCF_026337845.1. Taxonomy (GTDB): domain Bacteria; phylum Myxococcota_A; class Polyangia; order Nannocystales; family Nannocystaceae; genus Paraliomyxa; species Paraliomyxa miuraensis. Next base: position 322,458 of record NZ_JAOVZF010000153.1, read on the forward strand.
ATGAGCTCGGCGATCGAGCGGCTCCCGTCGAGGCACGTGAGGAAGAAGCGCTCCTCGGGCAGCAGCGGCAGCTCGTCGTAGGCCCCGCTCGGCGCAGCGACCGGGAACTTGGACGACACGGGCTCGAGCACGTCGCTGGCACGATCCTCGGTGTACTGATCCTGAATGGCCTCGACGATCACCCCCTCGGCGCTGGCCTTGAACGTGATCCCGAATTGCTGGTCGGGCGCCTCGTTCTTGAACTGGTAGCGCCCGTCGTCCCACGAGAAGATCTCGAACAGCTTGGCGCGCAGCTGGGCCTCGAGGCCGTAGCGAAGGTTGCCCTCGCTGAGGATCCCCATCTCGACCAGCAGCTCGCCCTGCTTCTTGCCCGTGCGGCGAATCGCCTCGAGGGTCTGGTCGCACTGTTCCTGGGTGATGAGCCCCTCCTGCGCGAGGATCTGCCCCAGGCACTCCGACAACACGTTGGAGCGCACGAACACCGGCTGACCCTTGGAGAAGAACACGACCTTCTTGGTCTGCCCCGACAAGAGGTACAGGCTGCCGTCGAGCTTGCGGCGAGCGACCTCGCGGATGAGGCGTGGGAAGGGCACCTTCTTGAGGGAGCCCTTGGGAGGGAAACCGACGGAGGGCTCGTTCGATACCGGAGCGGTCGCCATGGATAGCTTCGCGGGGGGCACTCTACCCCAATGGGGGGCCCGTCAGGTGGCGGTCGAAAGCGGCGCGGACGCGGGCACGGGCGAGATGGAAGCGCCGAAGCAGCGCCACGCGGCTGGGAAGCCCCATCCTACGCGCAAGGGTGTCGAGGCGGGGAGAGTTTTCGGAGAAGCGATCCGGGTCGTCGCCACGCCGACCTGGGCTCATGCGCAGTCGGTTGAGCAGCAGTCGATGGAAGCGGTAGTCCGCGCAGAGGGCGGAGGCCTCGTCGGGGAGCACCGCACCCGCCTCCCGCAGGCCCGTCAGGGCCTCCACGATGCCCGTGGCGCGGGCGCCCGGGTGGGCGGGGCCATGGATGAGCTGCAAGGCGGCGACCAGGAGCTCCAGCTCCAGACACCCGCCTTCGCCGGTCTTGGCGTTGTACCACCCCTTCTTGCGGCTCTCGCGCGCCAGCTCGTCCTCGATGCGTCCCTTGAGGCGACGGGTCTCTTGCTGGACCTCCTCGGGGGTGGGCCTGGAGGCGGAGCGCTCGCGAGCCCCGACGGTGTCGTCGATCTCGGTGGCGTCGGCTTCGAAGCCCAGCGTGCGGGCGACCACCTGCCGGACTGCCGCGCCCAGCGGGCCGGGTTGGGCCGAGGACGGGTGGGCGTGGTGAGCCTCGACCGGCCCTCCGATCTCCACCTCGGCCACCGGGCGGAGCCGGAGCAGGGCGAGACGCTCCCACACGGCGACCTGGCGGGCGTGGTAGCGGGCAAAGCCGGTTCGCGAGGTCACCAGCAGGCCCTGCCGACCCGAGGGGCGCAACCGCATGTCGACCTCGTAGAGCCGCAGTCCCAGGGCACGGCTGTCCAGGCGGGCCATCAGGCGCTGGGCGAGCTTGGTGGCGACGGGCCCGACCTGGTCACGGGACGCGGCGGCGTCTTGCCTCGGCTCGAATACGAACATGAGGTCGAGGTCCGAGCCGTAGTCCATGGCCTGCATGCCATGCTTGCCCAGGGCCAGCACGGCGAGCGAATGGCGGGGGCCCGGGCCCGCCTCGAGGGCGCAGTCCAGCAGGAGCCTGCGCAGCACCAGGTCGGCCACATCGGAGATGGCTCGGCCGACCGCGAGCGGGTCCGGGCGTCGGCCCAGATCGTGCAAACCCACCCGCACCAGCTGCTCGTGCTTGAACCGGAGCAGGGTCGCGTCGAGGCCTCGCGGGTCGGGCTCCTGGTGCTCGAGGTCCGCGGCCAGGTCGGCGGGGTCGGGGAGGGCGGCTTGCCCCGCGCGCAGCAGCAGGCTCGAGGTGGGATCGGGCGGAGTGCTCGGGCGAGAGCGACCGGCCTGCGCCGTGTCGATGGGGCCTGCGGGTCCCGTGAGGCGCCCCGAGGGAAATCCAATGAGCCCGCGGGACAGGGTCTCGCTGGCCCCGAGCAGCTCGCCGCACAGCCGCAGCAGCTCGAGCCCCGTGCGGCGGCCGATCGGGCCGGGATCGGCGAAGGCTCGCCAGATCGCATAGTGGGCCGGTCGCGAGGCGCACAGCTCCGAGAGGCGGTGGATCGCAGCCTCCGGATCGGCGCTGTCGAGGCATGCCCGCAGCAGGTTCTCGGCTCCCTGACGGGCCGGGCCCCGTGCGGTGAACGGACCGTCGGCCCGGGTGTAGAGGTGCTCGAGCAAGGCTTCGGTCTCGGCGGGCTCGTGGACGCCCAGGCGCTCCAGTGCGGCACAGCGGCTGGCCCGGGGAGCGCCCTCGTCCAGGAGCACGGCGATGTCGTGGGCATGGGGGTCGTCATGGGGCTCGTCCCCGGCGATGGTCTGCGCGATGGCCTGGGCACGCCGGCGATGGGTCTGCATGGCGGCCGTGAAGGTGGCGAGCGCGACCCCGGGCTCGCGGATCGGCCAGTGAAGGCGCTGCACCAGGCGATCGAGCACGGGGCCCGGGCCGGGCACGCGATGGGTCTGCTGGCCTTCACCGAGCTGCAGGCGGTGCTCCACGCGTCGCAACCATCGATAGGCCTGCTGGAGCTCGCGGTGCTCGCGATCGCTGACCAGGCCCGCCGCCAGCAGCCGATCGAGCGCGGGCAGGGTGCTGGGCTCTCGAACACCGGGATTGCGCCCGCCATGGAGCAGCTGCAGCGCCTGCACCGTGAACTCGATCTCGCGGATCCCCCCCACGTCGAGCTTGAGATCGACGCTGCCGTCCTCGCTCCCCACCCGGGTGGCCTCGCGCCGGGCCCTTCGCATCATGTCGGCGATCTCTCCGAAGATCTCGGGCCCCACCGAGCGGCGGTACACGAACGGGGTGAGCCGCCGCAGCAGCAGCGCGCCCAGGTCCATCCGGCCGGCCAGCGGCCGCGCGCGCAGCCACACCTGGCGCTCCCATGGCCGGCCGTGCCGCTCGTAGTACGCCTCGGTGGCGCAGACCGAGGTGGACAGCGGGCCCCGGCTGCCAAACGGGCGCAGACGCAGATCCACGCGAAACAGCGGACGCCACTTGCCCTGCCCCTCGAGGTGGCGGACCAGCCGTCGCAGCCGCTCGTGCAGCCGGGCCACCTGGCCGCGCTCGGCCGTCTCCCTGTCGCTCACCGCGTCGTCGTGCACGAACACCAGGTCGATGTCGCTGAGGAAATTGAGCTCGTTGCCGCCGAGCTTGCCCATGCCGAACACCACGACCTGCTCGTGCAGATCGAACTGCTCGAGCAGCACCTGCAGGCACGCCGAGCACAGCGACGACAGCGCGTGGCCAACCTCCTCGAGCTCGGCACCCTCCACCTCGCGCGCGCACAGCCGCAGGTACTCGCGGTTGCGCACGCGCCCCAGCGCCTCGTCGATCGAGCACGTGGCCCCGGCGGCCCGCAAGGCGTCGAGGGGAGGCGGGTCGGTGACCGTGGGGTCGAGCGCCAGCAGAGCGGTGGGGTCGAGCGCGGCCAGACGCGCGGCGTAGCTGCCCTCGTGCAGCAGCCGCGAGAACCGAGCGGGCCAAGGGGTCTGCCACAGGGGGGCTGGCAGGCCCTCCGCGCGCACGAGGGCCTGGTCGGGCTCGGGACCGTCGAGCAGCGAGCCCAGCGTCTCGTGCCACGCCGGAGGCGCTGCCCCGACGAGGTCGATCCGCTCCTGGGTCGTCGTGGCCTTGCGCAGCGCGCCGAGCCAGGGAGGGGGGCTTGGGCCCATCGTGCGGGCATGGTGACACGAGGCGAGGGCTGCGAGCCAGGTGAAGCCCCGGCGGGCCCGACCCGGGCATGGACCCGATCGTCGGCGTGGGCGATGCTCCGGCCATGAGCGACAAGTGGGACCGACGCTTCATCGAGCTGGCCCGACACATCGCGAGGTGGAGCAAGGATCCGTCCACGCAGGTCGGCTGCGTGGTGGTGGGCCCCGATCGCGAGATCCGGAGCACCGGCTTCAATGGGTTCCCACGCGGCATCGACGACAGCCTCGAGCGGCTCTCGGATCGCGACCGGAAGTACCCGCTCATCTGCCACGCCGAAGAGAACGCGATCATGCACGCGGCGCGGATCGGCGTGTCGCTCAAGGGGTGCAGCGCCTACGTGACCTGGCCGCCCTGCACTCGCTGCGCACGCTCGCTCATTCAGGCCGGCGTCGATACCGTGCACTACCCCGGAGGGCTCGAGATCCCCGAGCGGTGGGCCGAGGACTTCGAGACCAGCACGCAGATGTTCCGGGAGGCCGGCGTGTCGATTCGTACGGTCGACGCGGGCTGAGCGGGGCCGGCCGGCCCGAATCATCGAGGAGGAGGCGAGCGTCGAGGACGCTCGCCCAGGTGCTCGGCGTGGACCTTCGCGTCCTCGGTCACCATGCCTTCGCTCTCGGCGCGGGCGATCGCCAGGTCGAGCTCGGACGGCTCGGACCGGCGCGTGGTCTCGTCGGTGGCGTCGGGCTCGGTGGCCTCGTCGGTGGCGTCGGTCTCGTCGGTGGCGTCGGGCTCGTCGGCCGGGTCGTGCTCATGGGGGTGATTGCCCATCGCTGCCGGCCTAGCCACTGCACGCGTCTGGTCATCCCCTTCGCGGACGACGCGGACGAGCGTTGACTCGCGCCGGGCGAACGCGGCGAAGACCGTGGCGACCTTGACCATGCGTCGCGGCGGCGAAGAAGAGTCGTGTGCCGCCGTCGGGAGCAGGAGGTCGGTCGCCCCGGTCGTCGTGGCTGCGGCGGCTGGGGGGATGGTCGGGACGACACCGATGGGCGCTCTTGGGAGCGCTCGTCGTCGTGTTCGCGGTGAGCGTGGGGCTCGGGCGTGGGATCGTCGACCGGCTCGCCAGCGGTGGATTCACGGTGCGCGACGGCGAGGCCGAGCGAACGGCCGCCGTGCTCGAGCAGGCGTTCGGCGTGGGCGCGACCGACGTGGTGGTCGCCTACCGGCACCCCGGATGGCTCGTCGATGAGCCCGCGTTCATGGCCGAGCTGCACGGCGTGGCGTCGCGCTTGGAGGCATCGGCCGCGGTGGTCGACGTGCGGGCCCCGCTGCGGCCCGGGACCCCGCTGAGCAGCAAGGACGATCGGATCGCGCTGGTCGTGATCACGGTCCGCGGGGACGACGACCACGCCAAGCTCGCGCACTTCCCCGAGGTCGTGGACGCGGCCCGCGACACCGTGCTGCACGCCCAGGTCGGGGGACGCCTTGCGGCTCACGCCACCGCTCAGACGCTGTCGCGCGACGACCTGGTGCGGGCCGAGCTGGTGGCGCTGCCGCTGGTGTTCGGCCTGCTCCTGTGGCTGTTTCGCTCGGTGGTGGCGGCGCTCATCCCGGTGGTGATCGCCGGGGTGTCCATCGAGGTCGCCATGCTCGTGCTGCGGGGTCTCACCACCGTGGTCGATGTCTCGCTGCTCGCGATGAACGTGGTCACGTTCCTCGGCGTGGGCTTGGCGGTCGACTACTCCCTGTTCGTGGTGCTGCGCTTTCGCGAGGAGCTACGGAGCACCGGCGGCGACGTGGACGAGAGCTTGCGCCGCACCACCGCGACCTCGGGGCGCACCGTGCTGTTCTCGGGCGTCGCGGTGGCGGCCAGCCTGCTGGGGCTCTTGTGGTTTCGGATCCCGCTGCTCGAGAGCATCGCGATCGGGGGCACGAGCATCACCGTGGTCACCCTGCTGGTGACGCTGGTGTTCTTGCCGGGGCTGCTGGCCCTGCTGGGGCCCCGGATCGAGGCCGGACGCCTGGGCGCGGTGCCGCCGGCCGATGACGATCGCCAGGGGCGCTGGTACGCCATCGCGTGCTGGGTGATGCGCCGCCCGTGGACGGTCGGGCTGGTGGTGGTGGGGGCGCTGCTGGTGGTGGCCTCGCCGGTGCGTCGGCTGCGGCTCGAACCCGGTGATGCGAGCCTGTTCCCTGCGCGCACCGAGGTCCGGCAGGTGGCCGACCTCGTGACCGACCCCGAGCTGTTCGCGACCGGTGAGCTGTCGACCATCGATCTCGTGGCAGAGCCAGACATACAGCCGGACGCGCTCGGTCGGGAGCCCCTGGGGCTGGCGGCCGCGATCCAAGCGCTACCCGGAGTGTCGAGGGTCGACGCGATCGCCGAGCCCGGAGGCGATCGGACCTACCTGCGGGTGGTGCTCGAGGACGACGCCTCGGGCGAGGTCCTGGTCGACCAGATCCGGGCTCTGCCGTCGCCGGGTGGTCGGGTCCTCGTCGGGGGCGACGCGGCGCTCGATGACGAGATCCATCGCGAGATCACCGACGCGGCCCCCGCGGCGCTCGCCACCGTCGCCGCGGTCACGTTCGTGGTGCTGCTCCTGGCGTTTGGCTCGCTGGTGCTGCCGCTCAAGGCGTTGGTGCTCAATGGACTGTCGGTGGCCGCCTCGTACGGCGCGTTGGTCTGGGTGTTCCAGGACGGCCGGCTCGAGTCGTTGCTGCGCTACGAGTCCCCGGGGGCGCTCGAGCCCTCGGTGCTCGCGGTCACCTTCGCCGTGGTCTTCGGGCTGTCGATGGACTACGAGATGTTCCTGCTCAGTCGAATTCGAGAGGAGTACCTCGCCTCGGGTGATGACACGAAGAGTGTGGCGCGCGGTCTCGGCCGCACGGGGCGGCTCATCACGGGGGCGGCCGCGGTGCTGGTGGCGGTGGTGATCGGCTTCGTCGCGGGCGAGATGGTGTTCATCAAGGAACTCGGCGTCGGGCTGGGGGTCGCGGTGCTGGTGGATGCGACGATCGTACGCGGCTTGCTCGTACCCGCGAGCATGGCGGTGCTGGGCAAGCACAACTGGTGGGCGCCCCGGTGGCTGGCTCGCTGGTGGGCACGCGCGGGAATCGGGGTCGAGGAATAGCGAGGGCAGTCCGTCGCAACCCGGCGAACGATGCGCCGGGCACTCGACGATGGCGCGATGGGCTTGCGAACGCGCCGGGACGCAGTAGGCCGAACGAGCCGCTGTCCATGCCCGATGCTCCGCCATCACCCGTCCCCGATCGCTACCGGAGCCGACGACACGGAAGCCGGCACGAGGGCCCACACGAGAGTCGATACGAGAGCCGGCATGAGAGCCCATCCGGTGGGTCGATGTCGACGTGCGGCGCGATCGCTCACCCGTGCGCCTTCGACACGGTGGCCGGGTGGGAAGCGGTTGCCATACCGCTCGTCCCCGACACGGGACCCGCTGGCACGCTCCCTGCTTGTATGCGGCCCATGCTGCCCGAGCTCTCCGTCCTCTACCGGGATACCTTGGCGCCCCCCGAGCCGCCGAGCCCGGCCCTCTCGCTGGTGGCGGAGCGAAGCGCCGGGGCCGAGACCCCGGTGCGAGCCCGCGCGCCCCGTTGGTCCCTGCTGGCCCTCGAGCGCGAGGTGGCCCTTCGAGGGGTGGGGGTGCCCGAGCCCATCGGTGCGGTGCGAGGCGTGCTGATGCCCGTGGCTCTGGGAGCCACCGCGGTGGCGGGGATGGTGGCGGTCGCGGGACTCCTGGTGGCGCTCGGGGTGGCCTCGGTGGTTGCCGTGGCTGCGGGCACGGTGGCACGCCTGTCGGTGACCCGGCGCTGGTGCGAGCGCCAGCGCCGGGCGCGGCTCGACCACGAGGCCGTGCACCTCAAGGCGTATCTGATGACCAAGCTGCGTCGCGACCACCGAGAGGAACTCGAGTGCCTCGCGACGCTGGTCGAGAACGTTCGCGAGCACGAAGGGCTGCGGCCGGGACCCTGCGTCTCCACCCTGGTCGCACGCCTCGATGCACTGCTCTTGTCCTATGTCGACCGAGCCATCGAGGTGCGCAGCGTCGCTGCCGCCTTTGCCGTGACCATGGACGACGAGCCCGGCTTGCCCGCCGCCCTGCGGCAGGCCGAGGCCGTCGATGCCATCGACGAGGCGGAGCGCAAGCGCTGCTTCCAGATCCTGCACCTGCGCACGCGCGCGCGCGAGATGTGTCGACGCCGGATCCGTCGCATGGAGCGAGAGCTGGCCAGCATCGGTCAGCTCGTGCGACTGGTGCACGAGCAGGCCCTGGCCTCGGGGCTGCCCCACGACGAGCTCGCCGGCATGCTCGCCGAGGTGCTCGACGAGGCGGAGCATGCACGCATCGCCCGGGAGGAGCTCGAGGAGGCGATGGCCAGCGCGCGGGACGAGTCGCTCGAAGCCTCCGTGCCCGCCCGCTTGGTCGACCCGTCGCGTGGCCGTGACATCGAGCGCTCGAGCGCTCGGTAGGCCAACCGGTCCATCATCGACGTTGCGCGCGTGCTGCGGTCAGCGCGCTCGTGCCCGACGGCGGTCGGGTGGACCGCTTCGTTTGCTCGGGACCGGATTGGTGGCTAGCTTCCGGACGTGGGCGACTCGAACGCACCCTCGCTGACGGCGATCATGGCTCGTCGGTTGGCGCACGCCTTGCGAACCCCGGTGGGGGTGGTCGACGGAGTCCTGAGCGAGCTGGGTCGCTCGGATGCGATCGTGACCGATCCCACCCTCGACTCGTTCGCCACCCTGGGGCGTCGCTCGTTGCGCCAGTTGCTCGAGGTGGCCACGCGTCTGGACTGGGTGGCTCGGTCCGAGCGCGTGGCGAGCGAAGCGGTCATGGCCCTCTCGTGGCCCGAGGTGCTGCAGCGCGCGGTCGAGGACCGCACCCAGGGCCGGCGCGAGCGGGAGCGCAAGCGGCTCACGCTCGTGATCGCCGACGACGTGGGGCAGGGCCGTGGCCATCGCGAGCCGGCCGAGCGATCGGTGTTCGAACTGGTCGACAACGCGCTGCGTCATGCCGCCACGCTGGTCGAGGTGATCGCCGACGTCGACGGCCCATGGTTGCGGGTGCGGGTGGCCGACGATGGTCCCGGGCTCCCGCATGCAGACGCCACCGTGTTCGGACCGCCCCAGGGGTCGGGACCACGGCTGGGCATCGGTCTTTGGCTGGTCGATCATCTCGCCAAGGCGATGCAGGGCAACGTGGTCGTGGATCGAACCGGTCCCGGCGGCACCGTGATGTGCCTGCGGGTACCGCTGATGGCGGACCCCGTGGAGCATGCATCGGCACAATGACCCGATCGCTCCAGCCGCGCGCGTTCGTTGCGGCGGTCAGAAGCGTGCGAGCACCACCGTGATGTTGTCGCGGCCCCCGCGTGCGTTGGCGTGGGCCACCAAGTCCTCCACTGCGGTCTCGATCGCGCAGTCGCGACCGAGGTGATCCCGCAGCTCGTGGTCGCGCAAGTGACCGGTCAGGCCATCGCTGCACAGCAGGAGCTGGTCGCCGGGCTCGAGCGTCAGGCGGTGCAGCTCCACCCAAAGATCGTCCGAGCTCCCTCCCAGCGTGTTGACGAGCATGTGATCGAACGGGGCGGCCTCTTCGGGTCGGAGGTGGCCTTCCGCCACCAGGTGCTGGGCCATGGTGTGATCGGATGTCAGGCGCTGCAGCTCCTCGTCGCGCCATAGGTAGCAGCGCGAGTCTCCCACGTGGGCCACGATCAGCCCGGGCCACGCCACGTAGGCCATGGTGAAGGTGGTGGCCATCCGGGGGTCGATCCCCTGGTCCTCGGCCACCCTTCGCATCGTTCGCTGGGTTCGCCGAAACGCGTCGGAGATCCATGCGTCGAGGCGGAGCTCGAGGCGATCGTCGTCGGTGGCATCCTCGTCGAGGACCCATGGCATGGCCGTGAGCACGTCACGGGCGATGGCGTCCACTGCCGTCGCGCTGGCGATGGCCCCGCCCGCCCGTCCGCCCACGCCGTCCGCCACCGCGAGCAGGAGGCCCTGGGGGCTGTCGGTCGTGGTGGCCGGGCCCAGGCTGGTGCGTCGCACGCCCAGTCCCCGATCGAGCGCCGCCACGAGGTACTGATCCTCGTTCTCCTTGCGCACGCGTCCCCGGCTGGTCGCGCCCCACACCTCGATGATCGGCTTGGGCGGGCGGGGGCGCCGGAGCCCGCGGGGGAGCGGAAGCGTGGGCTGCTCGGCGAGCTCGACCGCCTGCGTGGATGTGGGATCGGTCCGGTGCGGAGGAATCGGGGACACGGCGGGGGATCGACTCGTCAACGCGTTCGTCTCCTTGGATCCGGCCTACGGCGTGTCGGGGCGATGTCCATCGCGATCCGCGTGGAACCCTCGTCATGGTGCGGCGGGCGTCGGGGGCGGCCCGAGGCCGCGGTCCGGATCGCCGCTGGTACGAGAGCTGCAGAGAGCATCCGACATGGCAACTCTTCGTTCGACTCCGCAGGCTTTCGAGCGTGCACCCGGGCTCGTGGCCGTGACCGGTCCGGCGGTGGGCGCGTCGCTCACCGTGCTCGTCTCATTCGCCGTGCTCTTCGCCGACGTGCCCTCGTGGGTCGAGGGCTGGGTGGCTGGCTGTGGGGTGGGGCTCGTGCTCAGCGGCATCATCGCGTGGCGGGTCCCCTCGGAGCTGGTCGTGGCCACGCGCCTGGGTCTCATCGTGGCCACGGTGGGGCTCGCACTGGGCTCGCCTGCGCTCGGTCTGTGGCTACGCGCGGCGGTCTCGGGCACCGGCCTGGTCATGCCCGACTTCGTCGCCTTTGCCGCCGGGACCAGCATCCTGTGTGCGTGCTACCTGAGCGTGCTGGCCGCCCACCTCGTTCGGAACGAGCGCATTGCCGCCGACGAGCGGCGCGCCCGGATCGCCGCGCATGCATCGATCGTCGGCGTGCCCATGCCGCCGGTCGCGTGAGCCCGCTCGGCGCCGATCGCTGGGCATCGATCCTCCTAGCGGTAGGGATCCAGCCCTGCCGGGCGCACCGCGTCCTGGAACCGGCGTAGATCGGCGGCGAGCAGGGCGAGCTGCCGCTGCAGGCACTGGGGGTGGTGGTCATCGAACTGGTCCGGGGCGCACAGCGACGCCAGCAGCACCAGGGCCTCACCGGTGTGCGAGCGAATCTCGTCGATCACCGACGCGGCGTGCGGTCCGAGCCGCTCGCGATCGAGGCGGGCCGTCCAGTCGCGCACCAGCGAGATCGCCACCAGCGTCGCGATCTGCAGGGCATCGCGGCTGCTCTCTCGACGGGCCCGATCGATCGATCCGCAGGGCTTGGTGCTCAGCCAAGCGCGGGTGTGTTCTTCGGCCAGGTCGAGCATCGCCTGCAGGGTCGTGGTGGAGTTGGGCTCGAGCTGGCGCCGCGCGGGGCCGTCGAGCGACTTGCTGCTGGTTGGATGCGGAGTCAGCAGCGCCCACGCTCCCACGATCGACCCCACCACTACCAGCGGAGCCCACAGGGCGAGGACCAGGTCGAGGCCGTCCCAAAGAGGCATGCTCACACCCTTGGCGGTTCGAGTCGCCATGCAAGCCGGCTCGAGGGAGGCATCGCATGGGCTTGGTGGCGCCGTGCTCGCGTGGAGCGGGCGCCTCGGCTCACGTGGTGACGCGCTCGCCTCGGGTCGAGGCGAGCGCGTCCGGCTCGGCCTGGGTTCATGGTTGGTGTGGAGCAGCTCATGCCACGAAGCGCACCCCCACCATCCACTCCATCAGCGTACCCAAGCCGCTCATCACCACGGCGGCCAGCAGTGCGTAGCGGAAGTCCGTGATGGTCAGCTGCGTCGTCAGGGCATCCACGAGCTTGAGCAGGATCGCATTGACGACGATGCGCGTGACGAAGGCCAACAGGAAGCCCAGGCCGAGGGTGCCGATCCCGATCAACACGAACAGGGACCAGCCGATCACGACGTTGAGCACGCCGAACAAGGCGGCAACCAGCACCACCCCCCAAAATCCCCGTACGTTCACGCCGGGGATCACCGCCGCCGTGATGGCGATGATGAGGGACAGTACGATCCAGGACAGCAGCAAAGACTCGAGCATTGGTGGCGCTCCCTTCGATGACGAAACAAAGGCAAGGTCCGTGCCAGCGCGTACATACGCGGCCGCCGGGCCGTACGAGCGGTGCCCCTGGGCACGAGCGCTCGATGTGACGTCCAGGCACGGTTCGAGCCGACACGATGGAGCCTCAGCTGGCGTTGCGGACGGCGGCGGCGACCTCGGCGTGGGTCCGACGCTCGAGGGGATCGGGCAGCAGTGCGCCCTCCGGAGCCCGACACGCCAGCGTGTGCGCGGCCGCCAGCAGCATCGGCATGGTGATCGACGATGCCTGCGCCTCGAGGGCGCCGCGGAGGATCCCCGGGTATGCGAGCGCCGTGTCGAGGGTGGTGCCATCGGCGGCGACCGCCGCGCCCGCATCCATGGCGGCCTCGACCTCGATCGCCCGGGTGGTGGCGCCGAGCGACAGGATCACGTGGCCGGGGCGGATCGCGGCCAGCGGAATGGTGGCGGTCTTGCCGTTGGCGGCCACGAGCACGTCACAGGTGGCGAGGACTCCCGCGAACGACTCGGGATGGCCGCCGAGCTCGCGAAGCCGCTCGAGTGCCTCCGGGTCGACATCGGTCCCCCACAGCGTGCCGACGCCATGGGCGAGGAGCAGCTGGGCGATCCCCGTGCCCTCGGCGCCCATGCCCACGATGCCCACCCGCGAGCGGGCCAGGGGGCGCCCCACCCGTCGCGACGCGGAGAGCAGCGCCGCCAGCACCACCACGCCGGTGCCCGCGCGGTCGTCGTGCAGCACGGGAATGCGGAGCCGGGCATCGAGGCGCGACTCGACCTCGAAGCAGTCGGGGGCGGCCACGTGCTCGAGCAAGACGGCGCCGAAGCCGGGGGCGATCGCCTCGATGGTCGCCACGAGCCGATCGGGCCTGGTCGCATCCACGGCCAGGGGAACCGCCCGCAGCGGCGTCAGCTCCCCGAGCAGCGCGGCCTTGCCCTCGAGCACCGGGATGCTGGCGCGAGGCCCCAGCGCGCCCAGGTCCAGCACCGCGCTGCCGTTGCCCACGATCGCGACCGTGCGCCCGAGCTCGGTGAGGTCCCGGGCCAGGCTGGGTCGGGCTGCGATCGCTCGCACCAGGTGGGCCACGCCCGGCAGACGCATGGGCTCGAGCGAGGTCGGGGTCGTCGAGGACGGCGCGTCGGGGAAGGCCCCGTCATCCTCGTCGAGGTCGCGCTGGCGCACCCCCTCGTAGGGTCGTGCCTCTCGTACTCCTTCCACCCGGCGCAGGATCGACAGCACCTCGTCGGGCAGCGCCGACGAGCGCACCGCCACTTGCCAGTGTCGCCCTCGTGGTTCGCGACCCACCGCCTCGAGCTCCTCGACCTCGGCCTCCGCCTCGGCCAGGGCTTCCAGCACTCGCTCCAGCGTGTGCCGGCGTTGGTCGGTGACGAGCAGGATGCGCCGACGAAGGAGCATGGAGCCGGGCTAGCCCACCGTGCGAGCGCGTCAAGATCACATGCAGGTCACGTGCAGCCGAACTTCTCGAGCCGCCGGTAGAGGCTGCGGCGGTCCACCCCCAGCAGCCGTGCAGCCTTGGACTTGTTGCCCCCCACCATCTCCAGCACCTTGCGGATGTAGCGGGCTTCGAGCTCGTCGAGCGTGACCAGCTCGTCGGTGTCCTCGAAGGTCAGCATCACTCGATCGCTGCGATACTCCCGGACCTTGGCCGGGAGATCGTCGACCACGATCCGCTCGTGGCGTGCCAGCGCCAGCGCGCGCTGGATGCAGTTCTCCAGCTCCCGCACGTTGCCGGGCCAGTCGTAGGCCAGCAGCTTGGCCGCCGCATCCTCGTCGAGGATCCGGGGCGCTCCGCGCTCGGCTCCGTACTTCTCCAGGAAGTGCTGCGCCAACAGCAGCACGTCTCGCCCGCGGTCCCGCAGCGGAGGCAGCTCGATGCGCACCACGTCGATGCGATACATCAGGTCGCCCCGGAACCGCTCGGCTTCCACGCGTGCCTCGAGGTCGGCATTGGTCGCCGTGATGATGCGAGCATCGAACGCCACCTCCTCGGAGCCTCCGACCGGTCGCACCTCTTGTTCCTGGAGTGCGCGCAGCAGCTTGGGCTGCAGCTCGAGCGGGAGGTCGGCGACCTCGTCGAGGAACAGAGTTCCACCGTTGGCCTGTGCGAACAGCCCATCACGGGCCCTGCGTGCGTCGGTGAAGGCGCCGCGGACGTGACCGAACAGCTCGCTCTCGATGAGCGAAGGGGGAACGGCTGCGCAGTTGAGGGCGATGAACGGCCCGGATGCGCGGGAGCTCGCCTCGTGGATGGCCCGCGCCACCAGCTCCTTGCCGGTCCCGCTCTCTCCGAGGATGAGGACCGGAGCCTCGGTCACCGCGACGCGGCTGATGAGGTCGTAGACCGCTCGAATGGCCCGACTGCGCCCCACCAGCTTGCCCGTGCCCTGGGTGCGTGCGAGCTCCTGACGCAGGCGCCTGACCTCGCGGCTGAGCTTGCGGTGCTCCACCGCGCGCTCGATGGTGTGCGTGAGCAGCTTGGTGTCGACCGGCTTGGTGATGAAGTCATAGGCCCCCACGCGCATGGCCGAGACTGCGGCCTCGAGGTCCGCACGACCCGTGACCACGATGACGGGAAGCTCCGGCTCGATCTGAAGCGCGCGCGCGCACAGATCCAGCCCACTGGTACCCGGCATGGCCAGATCGGTCAGCAACGCGTCGAAATCATCGTGTTGGAGGTGCTCGATGGCATCGGCCGGGGTGGTCTCCCAGGTGACGCCGTGACCCTCGGTCGCGAGCTTGGCCGCCAAGAACTCGCACGTCGGCTGATCGTCGTCGACGATTAGCAATTTACCCGACATCGCTGATCTACCATCTTAGATCACGGTCGACGTCGCGTCATCCGAAGGCGACGATTTCGCCGTCGATCGATCGATGTGCTCGATCGGTGTTCAGGGGTTCTGTGACGGGGGATCCATGGTCCCGATCGAAGGGCCGAGCCGGAAGTGGTGGGTAGTGGAACTATTCGTTTCGTTATCACCGAGCTCGCCTGATTCGGCGAGTCGTCCGATCGAAAAAGTCGGGCCGCATGGTTGCGGCGGGCGCCTCGCAGTCCAGCATGTCACTACGGGGCGCCACTGGAGCGCTCACCGCCGTCGGTCCTTCGAGGCCGCATGGACGGTCGGGCTCGGGCATTCCTCGGATGGGATCGAAGGCGTGATCGAGCGAGCACCGACGAGGTGGATTCCTGGGTCATGTCGACCGAGCATCGTCATGGTGCTCGGCTCGTGGGTGGTCGTTCGCGTCTCGCCATCCTTGCGAGTGTGCATGGTCGGGGTAGACCAACATTCGTAGCGGACGGTGGGAATTCCGACGACCGTCCCTCGAGCCACGGCTCCAAATCGTGCGATCGCGCCACGGTGTGCGCCCCCGGGCAGCACGCGCTTGGGTCTCTTCCCTCCAGCAAGAGCCAAGCGTTTGGAATCACGACCGAACATCGATCGGCGCGCGGCTTGCTCGACGGCATTCGTTCATGAAGGTGCCGCCCCAGCAACATCGACCCGACAACCTCTCGACGTATTTGGATGACGCAGGCTCGTTCGAGCTGCTCGACGCGGAGGAGGAGCGTCGACAGGCACGCAGGCTGAGGGAGCTGCGAAGGGCATGCTGGCAGACGGTGCTCGAGGAGCCCGAGCTCGTGAAGGGGTTCTTGGTGGTGGCCCGGGAGGTGCTCGACAAGGAGGCCGCGCAGCCCATCGTGGCGTGGGCCGAGCGGAGGATACGGTCGCAGGAGCTGTGTGAGTGCATGCTCGACGTCGATCCCGACGGCAGCGTGCTTGCTCGGCTCGAGTCCGTGCCCCCCGGAGCACCCGTGTCCGAAGTCGGAGACGTGAGCGAGCCCGTGCGGCGGCTTCGTAGGGCGCGACGTGAGTACTTGAGCGCTCGCAACCGATTCATGTGCGCCAACCTTCGGTTGGTGGTCACCGTCGCCAAGCGGTACGGGCGTCACCACATGCCGCTGGCCGATCGGGTGCAGGAGGGCAACATCGGGCTGCTCAAGGCGATCGATCGCTTCGATCCCGAGCGCGGGTTTCGGTTCTCCACCTACGCGGCGTGGTGGATCCGTCACGCCGTGACTCGGGCGCTGGTCAAGCATGGCCGCACGGTGCGGATTCCGGCCCACCTCCACACGCTGTTCACCAAGGCTCGCCGAGCGCGGACCGCCATTCGGGGCGAGCTCGGTCGAAACCCCACGATGGCCGAGGTGGCGGAGCGGATCAACGCTCCGCTCGACAAGGTGCACGCGGCGGTCAAGGCCATGGAGCTACGGGCCATCGGGCTCGACGACCCGGCCAAGGGCGAGGGGGGTCAGGCGATCTCCGAGGTGTTGCCCGACGAGGATATCGACGGATGGGCCGATCGAATTGGCGACCGCATCGATGCTCGCCTGGCGGCCAAGGTGGTGGGCGAGCTCGACCCGATGGCGTTCGAGATCGTGGTGCACCGCTTCGGGCTCGAGGGACTCCAGCGTCGCACCCTTCGATCGCTCGGCGAGGACTACGCCCTGTCGCGCGAGCGGATCCGGCAGCTACAGAACAAGGCACTGCGAGGGCTGCGAGACGTGATGGAACACAGCAGCGTCTCCTCGCTCGCAGTGGCCTGAGCTGGCGGCGGACTCGCGATGATCCGGCGAGCTGAGACTGCGCATGCTGGTGTTCCAAAGGCCCCGCCACGACGACCCACGGCGGTGGTCGGACGCGCGAGCAAGTGGGTGGAATTGCCCCCTCGGTGGTTGCCCCCCTTGGTGCCCTGGCTAGGGTGGAGACAGGAGGACGAACGATGACGAGCGACGAGATGTTGGCAAGATTGGGCCTTCGGGCCCGGATGACCCCGCGGGACTTCCTATGGCCGGCCCTGGGGGTCTTTGGGGCCGGATTCCTGGTCGGGGCGGGCGTGACTCTCATGTTTGCGCCGCAGCTGCGCCAGCGCCTACGGCAGCGGCTTCGCCGGCGGGCCTTCGAGGTCGAGCAGGCGGCGACGGAGGTGGGCGAGGAGTCCACCACGAGGGGCGAGACCCCGGCGGTCAGCGATCTGGAGCGGCTGTCGCGAGACGAGCTGTACGAGCGCGCGCGGTCGCTGAACGTGGAGACGCAGCCCAACATGTCCAAGTCGGACCTCGTGCATGCGATTGCGGGGAGCTAGGCCCATGGACGTGACGATCGGCGAGTCGCAGGTCGGATCGGATCAGGGGCCCGAGACTTCGCCCGGATGTGAGCACGAGCCGCGAGGGTGGAGGAGGCTGGAGGAGCGAGGGTGGGCCGCGATGCTCGAGGCTCGCCGATGGGTCGTGGCCAATCCATTCGCCGCGCTGGGCATTGCGCTGGCGACCGGGTTCGTCGCCGGGCGGGTGGTGAGGGCGAGTCTTCTGAGGCTGTGATGGGGAACGCATCGTGATGATGGACGACGACGAGTGCGAGGGCGACGACGACGAGGTCGAGGTCGATGCGAGGACCTTGCTGTTGTTGATCGCGGGATACCTTCGACGACGGGTGCAGACCCATCCCGTGAGCACCCTGAGCGGGGTGGTCGCCGTGGGCTACGTGCTCGGGTGGAGCATGCCGCGGGTCGCGTTGCGCCTGGGAACCGCGGTGGCGATGCGGCTGTTGGCGGTCGAGGTGCTCGAGGCCCTGCTCGAGGGAGAGCTGCTCGGCTCGTGTGGGGCTGGGATGTCTCGTGAGACACAGGCTTCGGGCACAGCCGACCCCGACCCCGAGGCCGAGCACGAGGATGACGCAGAGCACGAGCCCCCGAACGAATCGGGCCGGCCGAGCCGGCGTGTGGCGAAACCGTTCGTGGCGTGACGGCGATCCTCGCGAAGTCCTCGCGAAGTCCTCGCGAAGTCCTCGCGAAGAGTGCAGTCTACGAGTGAGGGCTCGTGCTCGTGCTCGCGGGGCACGGGATGGCGCCCGCTTCGGTGGCGATCCAGTGCATGGGCACGTCGTGTGCGGCCATGGGAATCGGACCCTCCGGGGGGTCGAGGAACGCGGCGAAGCAGAGCCCGATGCGGACCGGTCGCGAGGCGTGGGCCGAGGGAGCGAGCAGGCGGTCGTAGTGGCCGGCACCAAAGCCGATGCGGGCGCCGGTCGAGGCGAACGCGAGGCCCGGCACGAGCACGAGGTCGATCGGGGCGTCTGGAGGGATGGAGGGGAGGGCGAGCTCGTTGGCGCCGTCGGAGGGCGGCGGTGGTTCGAGCAGGCCGAACGGAGCCGGAGCGAGGTGGGCGAGGGTGGAGACCTCGACCATGAGCGACCGGCCGCCGCGACCGTCGAGCACCCGTGGCAGCCACAGCCGTCGGCCCTGGTCGAGGGCGGCCTGCAAGAGCGGTCCGGTGTCGGGCTCGCGGTCCACGCCCACGAACGCGGCCACCGAGCGGGCCGATTGCCAGGCCGGGTGGGCGAGCACGACCGCCGTCAGGGAGCCGGAGGCCGCCGCGACCAACTCGGGCCGCAACGCGGCCCGGCGCGCCCGAAGGGCACGCCGCAGGGCTGGCTTGTCGACGGGCAGCCGGGGCATCCGCCAGGAGGTTGCCACGACCCGTGATTTTCGGCTTGCACCGGCCGAAGCGGGCGTGATAGGTGTTTCGGCCCGCTGCGGGAGTAACTCAGCTGGTAGAGTGTCAGCTTCCCAAGCTGAATGTCGCGGGTTCGAGCCCCGTCTCCCGCTCCGCCCTAAAGCCCCGAACAGGGGCTTTTCGGTTTCGAAGGGTTGGGCACGGGCACATATCGGGCACACCGGGGGATGGATGGTTGCCGAGGGGGGCGAGCGTTGCCCGACTGGGCAGCCGGGCGGCAGGGTCGGGCCGTCCCCCCGGTAGGCGCGGATCTTACGCATGGGTCGACGGCGATCCCGAGCCCGACTCGCTGGCCGTGGAAGACCCTGCTCTCGCCGCGCTGTATGGAGCGTTGGTCGCGGGGCGCGTGGCCATGGGCCATGGTGCGGCCCAAGGGCGACGAGCACGGCCTGAGGCGGCGGAGTCAGGTGCACCGATGGAGAAGGCGCTTCGGAAATTCTTGGGCCTTGTGTCCGATTTTCGGCCGGCTTCACCTATATCGATAGTGGGCGTCTGCCCGGAGGAACGAGCCATGAGACATCCGCGGTTCATCAAGATTTCTCTGTTGGTCTCCCTTGCGTCGTTCGGCTGCGATGGCGATGTCGAGCGGGACGCACCGGAGGAACTGTTCGACATGAGCCTGCTCGAGCAAGACGACGAGGGCGAGTGGTATGCGCCGATCGATGAGGGCGCCCCCACCGAGTTGACCACACGCGACGATCCATCCGCGACCTACTTCAGCATGCACAATCATCTGGTGGGTATCAGCGGAGGCGTGTCCTATTGGTCGATCCATCGCAACGGCGGACACGGGACCGTTTGTGGATTC
Source organism: Paraliomyxa miuraensis (assembly GCF_026337845.1). Taxonomy (GTDB): domain Bacteria; phylum Myxococcota_A; class Polyangia; order Nannocystales; family Nannocystaceae; genus Paraliomyxa; species Paraliomyxa miuraensis. The sequence continues at coordinate 341,733 of NZ_JAOVZF010000153.1, forward strand.
TTGAGCGACTTCAGCGAGCAATGCGCAAATGTGTCTGCCTACCTGGGCGGCAGTGTCGCGGTAACATACAATATCGATTATTGCGCGGGGGGATTCGTGAGAAACGCCAGTTGTGCGGTCTGGTGACCACCACTCGACGCCGAACCGGCCCCCTGTAAACTTCACCACTGAGCATTTCTCTGCTCTCCACTACCAAAGACACCCCTCAGCGCACGCGGTGCCCGGCCAACCAGACGTCGATGTCGGCGTCGACGAGCTCCTGCTCGGTCGCCTCGAAATCGTAGCGGGTCGCGGGCTGGTGAATCACTCACCCGGGGTCGCTCGGCGCGGGCGGTCAGCGATAGCCCTCGGGGACCTCGATCGTTCGCACCTCGACGCTCGCAGCCTCGACCTCCTGCGGCGAGAACGGCATCTCGAAGTAGCGGCCCGTGATCCAGGCGTCGACGAGATCGCCCCAGTGTGCGGCGTCCGGATCGCCGCCGTTGCCCGGCGCGAAGCTGTAGTGCAGGCGCGGCGTCCCCTCGTCGTCGAACGCGACGACCCCGCGGAACATCGGCCCGTCCTCGCTGATGAAGCGCACGGCGGCCTCGCTTCCGTCGAGGTAGGTCGCCGTGTTTTGGTTGAGCGTTCCGACCGAGCCCGGGCTCCCGACCTCGCCCCAGGTCAGGGCCGCGACGGGGCTGGCGAAGCGAGTGACGTGAAACTCGTCCCAGCGCAGGCCATCGGTCGTCGCGGCGCCAGTGTTGGCGCTCATCCACGCCGCGGTCGCATCGAGGGCCTCGAGCACGCGCGCGTCCACGGAGCCCTCGACCAGCGCGTCGCTGCCCGGGTAGGCCCCGGTGACCGCGAGCGCGCTGAACTTGAGGGCGAAGGCTGGCGCGGCCTCGACGACCGCGTCGAAGACCAGGGCCATCTCGTCGCCGATGCTCGCGCGGGCGAGCTCGTGGGCGAACACGTAGAACGCGAGGGCCGGGCCCGAGTCGGCGTCCATGCGCCGATCCCAAGCCTCGAGCTCCGACGCGAGCGCGCCGAGGTCGTCGCGGCCGAGGTAGGCGTCGAGATCTGGATCGCTGCCGACCGCGGCCCAGGCCGTCGCAACGAGGGGCACGATCAGATCGGCCTCGGTCGCGTAGGTGTCGGTCTGCAGGGCCTGCATGTCCGAGAGCGTGACGGGGTCCGCGTCGATCAGGCGCTCGAGCTCGTCGACGCCCCGCTTGGCGCGAAAGCCCGGGAGGAAGTAGGTCCCGAAGTAGAAGGGATCGTTGCTCAGATCCCCGTCGACGGTGAACCCGTAGGGCTCGTTGTTGGCGCTGAGCAGGTAGCCCTGGCTCGGGTCGCGGCTGCCGGGGAGCAGCGCGTCGTCGAGGTACGCGCCGGTCCACAGCGTCGAGGGATCGTCGCCGTCGAGCATCAGGAAGGGCAAGGCGATCGACGCCGGATCGCCGCGATCGGGGACCCGGACCCGCGAGCGATAGCCGATGCTCTGGGCGTCGGCGAACATCCAGTTGAAGGTCCCGACCTCCATTTGCTCGGCCGCGGCCTGGAAGTCGTCGGCGCTGTCGGCCCGGGCCATCGCAAAGAACGCGTGCAGCTCGTTGCCGTGCTGAAAGCCGGTCCAGCCGAGCAGCAGGCGGCGTCCCGCGCCCGCGACGAAGGCCTCGTTGATCCCGAGGCCCTCGAGCAGCGCGTCGCCGAGGAGGATCCCGCGGCCCGGGACCTCGTCGACGACGAGGATCACGTCGTCTTGGCCGCGCACGACGATCGTCTCCTCGCGCGGCACGTACTCGACGCTCTGCCCGCCGACGTCGACGGTCTGGGCCATGGGATCGGCCGACACGGACCACATGTCCATGACGTCGGCCGTGCCCGTCGTCGCGCCCCAGGCCACGGCCTCGTTGTGCCCGAGCTGGACACCCGGGGTCCCCGCGAACGCGAAGCCGGCGACGTTGAAGCTGCCCTCGCCGCGGCGGCTGTCGAGGTGCAGGCCGTAGACCAGCGCAGGGCTCGACAGCGGCTGGTGGGGATCGTTGGCCAGCATCGGGCGACCGGATGCCGTGTGCGCTCCGGCGACGACCCAGGCGTTGGATCCATCCACGGAGAACTCGTCGAGAGTCGCGTGCAGCCGGCGCAGACCCGCCCCGATCCTCGCCGCGTCCCCATCATCGAGCGCGGGTGCGGGCGGTAGATCTGTCCCGGGAGCGCGCCTGGCCCGGGGGCTCGGCCCCGCTCGGTCCCCCGCGGGCACGTCTTCGGGCGGGAGCGTGAACACCGGGTAGGCCGGCAACGGCAGCGTGAGATCGACGAGCAGCGTCGGATCGAGGCGGGCGAGGATCGTCGTCAGAAGCTCGTACTCGAGGCTGTTCGAGTTGCCGAACATCAGGAGCTTGGCGATCGCTCCGACGTCGTCCACCGTCCACTGCTCCGGCTCGATCCCGAGCGCGTCGAGGCCGGCCGGTGCCTCGACCTCGCCCGCGTCGACCGCCGCGATGTAGGCGTTGACGCCGGCGACCCAGGCCTCGATGAGCAAGTGATCCTCGGGGTGCTCCTCGTGAAGCCGAGCCATGTCGCGGCTCCCGAGCCCGGCGAAGTCGAACAGACGCGAGAGCTGATCCTCGTCGAGCTTGTCGACGCCGAGGACCTCGGCCTGGCGACCCAGGGCCCGGCGACGCAAGAGCAGCATCTGGACCAGCCGGGTCTCGGCCTGGACGTACCCCGAGGCCCAAAACACGCTGCGGTCCGAGGCCGCGACGAGGTGGGCGATCCCCTGGGCGTCGGTGTGAACCTCGACGATCCCCGGCTCGGGCGCGTCCTCGCCCGTGCCTTCGGTCTCGGCCGTTTCGCTGCTCGCGGTCGCCGAATCAGTCTCGGCCTCCCCATCCCCACGACAGGCGATCGTGGCGGGCAGCGCGAGGCCGAGGAGCACGATCAACAGGCGGGAGGACGGAGGCGGGTGGACGGACACGCCCAAGCATAGGCCTCGTCGAGAGAACGGTGGAGCTCTCGGGCAAGCAGCGGTATCGCGGTCACGCAGAGGATCGAGCAGGACCCCCACGTCCACGAACCCGTCTCCCCACTTCGACCCGCGCCGCTCTAGCGTTCGAAATACACGCTCAGCATCTCGTCCGTGGTGTACAGCGCGGGGTCCAGGGCCCTCAGCGCGGCCTCGTCCCCGGCGAGCGTGTGCTCGAGCCAGGCGGTGGTCATGTGGAGGATCACGTCCAACCCGTCGGCCTTGTCCCACGCAGGGTCCTCGCACATGTAGAACCGGTACTCCTCGGGCATCGAGTCGGTGAATGGCATGTCGTCGCAGCTCGCCGTCGCGATCATGTGCTCGGCTCCCTCGAGACCGACCAGGGCGCGCTGGGAGCTCGAGACGTGGTCGTAGGCCAGCTGCGCACCCCACTCCCAGGGCGTACCGGTGTCCGCGGTGCCGCCGATCGCCATCACCGGAAGGTCCACCGCGGCGAGCCCCTCCTCCCCGAAGAGATAGGCATCCCCCGCCATGGTCACGACCGTGTCCACGCGGGGATCCCCCATCGAGGGCCACAGCCCAGCGGGGATCTGGGGAAGACCCATGCTCGCGGCCAGGACCCCCTCGTTGCCGACGAAGGCGTCGCAGAAGTAGGCAGCCTTCATCGGGTCGGTCACGTCCTCGCAGCGGGTCGCCAGGCTCGCGGGGTCGAGGCGCGCGCCGGCGGTTGCGAGCGCGGTGTAGCCCCCGTAGGAGTGGCCGATCACCGCGACACGGTCGGTCTCGATCCAGTCGCTCTGGGCGGGCTCTTCGGCGAAGTCGAGGGTCGCGCTCACGTCGAGGGGCCGGTCGATCGTCGCGGCCAGCACGTCGGTGAACCAGTCCGCTTCGCGGTGCTCGGGCGCCAACACCACGAAGCCATGGGACGCCAGGTGCTCGGCCAAGGGGTGATACCACTCGGGGTTGAGGCCGAACCCGTGGGACAGCACCACGAGGGGATGGGGGCCGTCCTCCGCGACCGGGGCCCCCGCGAGGGCGGTCCCCGTGATGGCGACCGGATCCGCCGGAAAGCCGGGGAACTTGAGCACCACGTCGTAGGTGATGGACGCGGTGGCATCGCCTCGTGCGGGGTACCAGGCCTTGATCTCCAGGTCCTGGTGCCGCACGACCTGGTAGCCCGCGGCGTAGCTCCCCCGCCGGACGAAGGTCGTGGTCGGGTCGACGTCGCCGTCCGGCTCGCGAAGGTCGTCGACGGGGGCGCTCGAGCAGGCGAGCAGCGCGAGCGGCAGGGCGAGGTGCGGTGAACGGACGATGGATGCTGTCAGGCGGGCGAGCTGGGCTGGGTCGTCGGGCATGGAGCCTCCCTTTGGATGGCTTCCAGTCTATGGACTCCATGGCGGCGCTTCTTGACCGTTGCGGACAAGGTCTTGGCCCATCGGGCCAACCTCAGCCCGCGGCCCGTCGAAAACCCTTGGGCGTCTGCCCGGTCCACGCCTTGAAGGCCCGCGCAAAGGCGCTCTGATCCGCAAATCCCGTCAGGTAGGCGACCTCTGCGAGGCCGAGCGCACCGCGGGACAGGAGCGACTCCGCCACCTCGCGCCGGACCTGGTTGGCGACTCCCTGGAACGAGCAGCCCTGCTCGGCCAAGCGGCGGTGGAGGGTCCGCGCGCTCATGCCCAGGCGCCGTGCGACGTCGCCTCGCTTGGGCGGGCCGGAGCACAGCGTGTCCGTGATCGCGTGGCGAACCTGCTGCAAGATCGCGCTCTCCGTCCGCTGGGCGTGGAGCTCGTCGAGCTGGGCGAGCAGGTAGGCCGAGAGGCCCTCGTCGCCGAGGCGGGTGGGGGTGGCGAGGGCTCGTGCATCGAAGTGGAGCCCGTCGACCGGGGCCCCAAATCGCACCGGGGCGCCAAAGTAGGCCTCGTGGACGTCACCCTCCCCGGGACCCGGGTGGCGAAAGGACACCGCCACCAGCTTCACGGGGCGCTCGGCCACCTGCCCGAGCAACGACACGATCGCCGCCAGGGCGCACTCGTTGGCGAGCTGCATCCCGCGTCGCTGGTCCGAGGGCCGTCCGCTGAGCACGAACAGGGGATCCGGGCCGTCACCGACCAGCCCGTACTCGAGGGTGTCGCTGACGACGAGGATGTAGCGAGCCAGGCGCTCCAGTACGTCCCGCACGTCGCTGGCCGTCTTGAGCGCGAGACCGAATGCCCCGAAGTCCTCCGGACGGATGGCTCGACCGTAGCGAAGCGGCAGCGCCGTGTCGTCGGCACCGCAGCGCTCGAGCAGGTCGTAGTAGATCTCCGCCGACACGAGCTCGAGGTCGTCCATCGAAGCCGGATCGGCCACGAGCCCGGCGCGCTGGAGCAGCACCGAGGGCGAGGAAGGCCCGCGGCTGACTTCGACGACCCTGCGGACGATGCGGGCCGAGATCACGCTCATGGGCCGAGTCTACCCTCGAAGCGGAGCGGGCGGGTCAGCCGATGAGCCAGCGCTGCGTCGCGTTGCCTTGGGGCGGGCGGGTGACCACGGAGTAGTCGTTGGCCGAATTCTCGTGGGCATCCATGAAGCGCCCCGTGCTGAGCTGCTGCACCGTATAGGCGTTGCTGGCCACGTGCAAGACGACCCATCGCTGGGTGTCGTCGTACTGACCGGTCCGGGTGACGACCGAGTAGTCGGAGCCCGATTCATGGGCATCGACGAAGCGATCGGAGCTGACCTGCTGGATCACGTAGAGGCCGCCGATCAGCGCGAAGTGCCATCGCTGGGTGTCGTTGTCCTGCCTCGGGCGAGTGACCACGGAGTAGTCGTTGGCCGAATTCTCGTGGGCGTCCATGAACCGCTCGGTGCTCTGCTGCTGGAGCGTGTAGGTGTTGCCGCTCACGAGCGAGGCCACCCACCGCTGGGTCTCGTTGTCTTGATCCAGGCGGGTGACCACGGAGTAGTCGTTGGCCGAATTCTCGTGGGCGTCCATGAACCGCCGCGAGCTCAGCTGCTGGAGCGTGTAGGTCGACAGGCTGCCCACGACGGGGAGTGCCACCCACCGCTGGGTGTCGTTGTCTTGATCCGGGCGAGTGACCACGGAGTAGTCGTTGGCCGAATTCTCGTGCGCATCGAGGTAGCGGCCGGAGCTGACCTGTCGGATGGTATGGATCGCTCCGATCGGCGTGAAGCGCCACCGTTGAGTGTCATTGTTCTGTGCGGGGCGGGTGACCACGGAGTAGTCGTTGGCCGAATTCTCGTGCGCATCCATGAAGCGCCCCGTGCTCTCCTGACGGACGGTGTAGATGCCGGCGGAAAGGGGCATGTTCGAACTGCTGTGGATCATGGCGGTCTCTCTCGTGTCCTCTTGCCGGCGCTCGTGATCACACGCTCGCTCGTGTGATCAGGACTCGTGTCTCAGGACTCGTGTGATCAGGACTCGTTCGCCGGGCTCATGGGACCAAACGAGCATGGCACTCGGCCATGAACCGCACTGCGCGCGATCACGTATCGTACGGCGAACATGGTTCATCGTGCGGATCGAAGTGGGTATGATGTGCAGTTGGTGGATCGACGAACGCGGCGCCTCGCCGGGCGCCGGCTTCGTCGGGCTCGGGCCCAGCCCGGCTACGGTGGCTACGGAGATCCGGTGGTTCGAACCCCTGCGGTTCGCCGCATCTCGTGCTGCTCGAGCGACCGCCGCCGGAACCCGCGAGCGAGCAGGAATGCATCGAGCGAAGGCTCGCTCGGCGTCCCTACCGAGAGCCCCGCCGGCTGCAGCTCGCGTATGGCGGTCGCCAGCAACGCCGTACCCAGCCCGCGACGACGCTGCGGCTCGCGGACGTACAAGAAGTCGATCCTTCCGCTCGGATCCAGCCCGATCGCTCCGGCGATCCCACCACCTTCGACCACGGCGAAGCTTCGCTGCCCCGTGACCTGCTCGATGCAGAACGCCTGGTTTTGCCAGTTGACGTGCACCGCAGCCGTGGCGCACCCGCGCGCGTCCGCCAGCGAGCACGGCTCGATGCGCGGCCCCTCCATCGAGCCCGGTACGATCGTACCGGGCTCGTCGTGGTGGTAGTAGCCGAGCCGCCCCACCGGCTCGTAGCCCTGCTTGCGGTAGAACGCAATGGCCCGGTCGTTGCCCACGATCACCTCGAGCCACAGTTGCGCGCATCCGGCCTCGCGGGCGGATTGCCGATGGCGCTCGAACAGCCCACGGCTCAGGCCCAGACGCCCGCGGTGCTCGGGGACGATCGCCATCGCCCCCATGCGCATCGTTCGTACGCCCTCGAGCGTCCGTACTCCACCCAGGATCAGCCCCGCCGGCTCGCCGTCGACCAGCGCCACGAAGGAGCACGCCCGCTGGTTGCATTCGATGCCAAAGAAGCGCTGCTCGAAGGCGTCCACCCCCAGCGAGAACTGCACGACGTAGTCGGAGAACCCCCGGGAGAAGGCCGCATGGACGACCGTCGGGTCGATCGCGTCACAACGGTGGTACTCCAGCTCGGTCATGGCACTCGGTTGGGGACTGGCGACGGACTCTACGCTCGGTCCGCGGCGAGCTCACCCGCCCATGGCGGGATCGAGCGGAGCCACCCATCGCAGCGGCCCACGTGGCCACGTGCTCATCGGATCCGAGTCGTCGCGTGGCGCCCGGGCCGGTCCCAGCAGCACACGACCGTCGGTCGTCACGCCGTACACCTCGCCATCCACCCGACCTCGCTCGGCTCCAGTGGTCATCGAGAGCACGCGTGCCTCCACGCCGTTGGCCAGTACGATCCACTCGCCTGCGGCGTGCCTGATCCATCTCCAGCGCTCGAAGGGCCCCAGCCCGCGGCCGCGCGAGTCACCGCGAAACCGATGGTGCACCAGGTCGCCGCCACGGCGAACCACCACGGCCTCGGGCCGCGCGTGCATGACGAAGTCGAAGGTCGGCAGGGTCACGCGCTCGTGGGTCGTGGGGCTCAGGAGCTCGCCGGGGCCCACGGAGAGCAGGGCCGGCCAGCCTCCGAGGCTCTCCGCATCGCGCGAGACCTCGCCCGATCCCAGCGGCTCGGACGAGCCATCGCCATGGACCTCGAGCAGCGTGGCGTGCGAGCGACAGGCGACGATCGCCGAGCGCCCTTGCTCGTCACTCCAGGCGACCACGCCGTCGCAGGTCGCGTCGGTCACCGTCCGTACGCCCGAGGGCGATCGCAGCACGAGCGCGCCGTCGGGCTCGCGGGCCAGGATGCCTCCGGTGAGCGCCAGCAGCCCGCCGGGCTCGCTCACGAGCGTCGCCCCGGGCTGGAGATCGACCCGATGCACCTGCACCGCATCGTGGGGATCGCCCTTGCCCATCACGCCCAGGCCCCCCGAGAGGCCACACGCCCACTGCATCGAGGACAGCGTGTCGATGGCGAAGCGAGGGCCGTTGATCCGACCGTCGCCGTTGGTGTCCTCGCGTGCAATCTCCAGCCACACGGCGCGACCCGCCGGGTCCATGCGCATGCCGACGAGCACGCCAGGCCCCAGGTCCACCGACCAGTGCTCGCCATCGGACAGGCGATGCACCTCCAGGTGCTCGTCGTCCACTCCGGTGAAGCGCCCCACGAGGTGGGTGCCGTCGGCCGAGAACCTCAGCACGGTCGGTCCCTCGGTCGACAGCGGCGGCAACCGGCGCATGGAGGGCACCGCGGTGTCCACCAGACCGACCCCGCTCGAGTCGCTGAAGGCGAGCCAGCGGCCATCTCGGGTCGAGGCCATCCGCTCGGGCATGGCGTGCCCAGGCCCGGAGCCCAGGACGAGGTAGGGTGTGATCTGGTCGCCCTCGATCGAGACGATGTGCTGGCGTACGGCGATCTCACCGTCGCCGTCGGTGTCCTCGCGCGCCTGACAGATCACGGCCCAGCTGCCATCGGACCCCACTGCGCCGACCCGTACGGGGTGCTCGGTGCCGAGTACCTCGCCCATGGCTCCTCGAGGGAGCGGGGTCCCCAGCGGTGAAGACGAGGGCTCGGGCTTCGATGCGGATGCGTCGGTGGGCTCGGCGCTCGGAGGAAGGCTCGGGGGCATGGATGGCGCCCGATGGCACGATGCGAGGAGCATGGCCACCGACGCGAGGCTCGGGCCAGCGCGAAGGGACATCGGGCCGCACCATAGCATCCGCGGCAGCCGCCATGCTCCCGTGGTCATGTCGAGATGCGCGCTGATGCGATGCCTTGCAGCACGCGACGGTCGTGGTAGGGCTCACGCCCGGTCGAGGAATTCCATGCCCTCGTAGGGCGCCTGCCGGCACGCGGCGAGTCGCGATCGCAGATCCCCCACGTGGATCTCGAGGCGGTGGCCGTCGGGATCCTCGAAGTAGAGCGACGGTCCCTCGCTGCGGTCGTCTTGCCACTGTCTCGCGCCGGCGGTCAGGATCCGGTCGCGCAGCGTCTCGAAGCGATCGGCGTCCACCGAGAACGCGAGGTGGGTGCCGCCGGTGGCCGGGGAGGCCTCGGCCCGCACGTCGAGGCTCAGGCACAGCCACAGCGTTCCCGCCTCGAGGTAGGCCCCTCGTACCCAGCGCGCCATCGCATGGCAGCCGAGCACGTCCACGTAGAACCGCAGCGAGCGGTCGAGGTCGGCCACCGCGAGGGTCACGTGGTTGATGGCGGTGATCATGCCCATGCGTCCTCGCTCAGCGCCAGCGCCGATCGTGCAGCAGCGGCACCGCGATCCCGCTGCTGGCCCCCAGCACCGCGCCCATCAGCACGTCGGTGGGGTAGTGCTTGCCGGCGACCACGCGTAGGGTGGCCGTGGCCGAGGCGGCGGCGAGGCCGAGCCCCCACGCGAGGCCCAGGCCCACCTTCTGACGGCGGGTTCGCGGCGCGCAGCGACGCGCGTGCGGCTGCGGCTCGCACTGCGCGAGCGTCAGAAGCATGGCCCCGGCCACCGCCGAGGCGAACGTGATGGTGGCGTGTCCCGAGGGAAACGAGCGGCCGAAGTCGCCGTCGGGCTCGACGCCCTCGGCCAACAACGTGTCCTCGGGCAGGTGCGCAAGCGGTCGCGGGCGGCCGACCGCGTCCTTGAGGATGTCGGTGGTGAGCATCGCGACCCCGATCGACTCGGCCCAGATCGCGGTGTCGATGCCGAAGCGGGCCGCCCCGCGCCTACGCGGTCGGTCGACGCCCTGCTCGCGCTCCCGCCGAGCCCACCGGATCGACTCGGTCAGACTCACCACCAACGGGCCGACGAGGGCGAGCGCCATCGTCACGTCCGAGAGCGTGGCGGCGGTACCGTTGTAGTGCCCCAGCGCGACACCATCGATGGGCTCGAGGATCCCGAGGTCGGGGCACGTGCCCTCTCGAGGCGGTGAGCACACCGTCGGCGCCGCGCGGCTCTCCCCCAGGCGCTCCATGATGGCGAAGCCGAGGCCGGTGGTCGCGATCACGGGGGCCGTGATTCCCCAGCGCACGTGCAGCGGGTGGACGGGTCGCGAGACGGGCGGCGAGGAGGTCGGCGAGCGCTGCAGCGGCGGGGCGGGCACGGCGACGAAGGTCTCGGCGCCGGCGGATGGTGGCGCCTCCTCGCTCGGCTCGCTCGGCTCGCTCGGCGCCGCGTCGTCGCCAGGAGCGGACGCCTCCGGCCCGTCGTCGGGCGCCGCGGTCGCGTCGCTCGCTTCGTCGCTCGCCGCTGCGGTCTGGCTCGGCTCGTTCGTGGCGTTGGGCGGCTCGCTCGCCGAAACGGGCGGTTCACCGTCGAGCGCCCTCGCATGCGCCGGGCAAGCGCCTCCGAGGAGGATCATGCAAGCGGTCGTGCATGGCCACCCCAACGTCATCCCACGCGTTCCCCTCGCCGACGACATCGCATGGTTCTACCACGCGTCGACGAGTCGGGGTGGTGAGCGCCCCGGTGGATCCTAGGCTGGGCCGTGATGGGCTCGAAACGAATGCTGACCCGTGGGCGCTTCCTCAGGATCAGCGCCAGCTTGCTCGGCGTGGGCTCCTTGCCTCTGAACCTGGGGTGCGCGGCCGAAGGGGGAGGGGAGTGCGAGGACGATCCCGACGTGAGCATCGCGAGCAACCATGGACACCAACTGGTGATCCCCCTGGCCGATCTGGGTGCCAGTGACGACGTCACCTACGACATCCGCGGCGAGGCCTCCCACTCCCATCTGGTGACGCTCACGACGCAGCAGCTCGCGAGGCTGTACCGCGGAGAGACGGTGGCGGTGTTCTCCACGGTGGCCGAGGCGCACGACCACCTCGTGACGATCTCCTGCTAGCCCTCACCGACCGCGACGCAGGACGCAGGACGCAGGACGGGCCCGAAGGGCCTGAGAGGAGGGGGCCCCCGTCACGGCTTCGCCGGGACGGGGGGAGGCCGGCGGAACGGCCTCCCTACAGACTAGAACCGCCACGTGAGCGGGTCGCCGACGAGCGATGCTCGCGCGGCGTGGTCGCCCGACCTTCGCGCCACGATCGCATAGCGAACCACGCCAGCCACCACGAGGGCGCCCCCCGCGACCATCACGCTCGCTCCGGTCGCCCAGAGGGTGCGGACCGAGCGGCGACGCTGCTCGTAGGCCTGCTCCGACTCCGCCTCGACCGATGTGCGCGCACGGGTGAACGAGAGCACGGAGGGCACCGAGCCGCCCACCACGAGCCCCGCGCCGAGCCCCACGAGCACCCCTCCGAGCACGTCGCGTCGTGGCGAGGGGGCAGTGGGATCGTCGCTCGGCGAGCGGGTGGGCTCGAGCGCGTCGCGGGTGGGCTCGACCGCGGTCGTCGGCTCGTCCTCTCCGAGGATCGAGCGGCACGCGTCGATCACGTCCCGAGCGGCTCGGACATCGGGCTCGGGCGGACCGGCCGCGATGAATGCCTCGAACACCTCGATCGCCGCCTTGCAGTTGCCCGCTCGCCGCAGGGACTGCGCCCGCCCGAACAGGAACGCGGGGTCGCCCGTGCGCGCGTAGGCGCGTTCGAACTCCGCGGCGGCCTTCGCATACTCGCCCTCGCGAAACAGGCGGCCCGCGAGCGTGGCCGGATCCTCGGCCGCGATGGCCTCGGGTTCGGCGTGCCGGAGGCCCGCCAGGGTGCTCGAGGCGCTCGACGAGGCGAGCGCTGCGAGCACGAGAGCGAACGCGGTCGACATCCGAGGACATACCTCTAGCCCGACCATACCCGGCCTGGCAAGGGGCTGGACGCGGCGGGGCAATGTGCCACGGTCTTCGACCCAGCGCGACGACCGACGTGCTCGAGATCCTTGAAGAGCCCCAAAGGCCCATGTTACCGGGAGTGAAGGATGGTTGCATCGAGCGACCTCTTCGTCACGGAGGACGGCCACGCCTCTGGACGCGATGGTGCGGCGAGCGCCGAGGTGAGGTCCATTCGTGGTCAACACGTCGGCCGGTTCCTGGTGCTGGGGCCGCTGGGCCACGGTGGCATGGGGATTGTCGTCGAGGCCCACGACGAGCAGCTCGATCGCAATGTGGCGCTCAAGCTATTGCACCCCGAGATGGCGCGACGCCATCATGCGAGACTCTTGCGAGAGGCCCAGGCGCTGGCCCGGTTGTCCCACCCCAACGTCGTGCAGATCTACGACGTGGGCATGGTTGGCCAGCGGATGTTCATCGCGATGGAGCTCGTTCGTGGATGCACGCTGACCAAGTGGCAGCGCTCCCCTCGTCCATGGCGTGAGGTCGTCGCGCACTACCTGCAGGCCGCGCGCGGACTGGCGGCGGCTCATGCCAAGGGCCTGATCCACCGCGACTTCAAGCCCGACAATTGCATCCTGGGAGACGACGGGCGGGTGCGTGTGCTCGACTTCGGCCTGGCACGCGAGGTGGGAACGCGCGGCCGCGCCGAGGCCACCCTCGACGAGCCGGTCGAGGATCACGCCGCCGCGTCCAGCTCGCTCAAGGCCCGCCTCACGCGGGAGGGGGTGGTGCTCGGAACGCTCGCTTACATGTCGCTCGAGCAGCTGCAGGGCCAGCCCGCAGATGCGCGGACCGACCAGTACTCGCTGTGCGCCGCGCTTCATGAGGCGCTCCATGGCGTGCTCCCCTACGAGGCCGATGGTCCCGGGTCTCTGATGCGGGCGATGCTCGAGGGTCGGCGGATGCCCGTGGCGGGCGCCCCGGTGCCACGACGGATCCGCCAGGTCCTGGAGCGAGGGCTGTCGCTGCGACCCGCCGAGCGCTGGCCGAGCATGGACGCGCTCATCGGCGCGCTCGAGGCGGGTACGAGGCGTCGGCGTGGATGGCCGGCCGCGGCCATGCTGGGGATCGGGCTCGCGCTGGGCGGAGGGCTGTCGCTGCGGAGCTCGCCGCCCAGCCCCTGTGCCGAGATCGACGCGACGCTCCTGGGTGCGTGGGACGAGGACGCGCGGCAGCGTGTGGCGGAGGCGTTCGCTCGTCACGACCCACCCGATGCCAACGTGCTGGAGCCGCGAGTCACTGCGATCCTCGACGACCATGCCCGGGCATGGGGAACGATGGCGCACGAGTCGTGTACCGCGACCTTCGTGACCCACGAGCAGTCCGAGGCCACGTTCGAGCGGCGGGCTCGTTGCCTGGAGCGCAGCCGCAATCACGCGGTGGTCGCGATCGACGTGCTGGTCGGGGCCGAGGACGCCGCTGCGCTGGTCCAGGGCTCGGTGCTGCCGTTCAAGCTGCCCCGGTTGACGGCCTGTGCCGAGGCCCTCGGGGAGCGGCACCCGCCGGTGGAGGAGCTCGCGTCGGAGCCACGCCATGACGAGCTGCGCCGCGACATCGATCGCGCCAACGACCTGCGGGAGATCGGGCGCTACGTGGAGGCGCAGGCGCTGGCCTCTGGCGCGGTCAAGGCCGCCACCGCCCTGGGAGCGCCGCATCTTCACGCCGAGGCGCTCGAGTGCCTCGGACGGATCAATGCCGAGGGGTGGATGATGCCCGAGACCAGGGGCCGGCTCGAGGCGGTGATCGACGAGGCCAGCCGCCTGGGCCAGAGCCGCGTGGAGGCGCGGGCCTGGCTGTCGCTGGTCTACGCGGCCGCCATGCAAGGTGAGCTGGAGGAGGCGAGGCACTACCTGCTGGGAGCGGCCTCCGCGGTGGAGCGGGTCGGCGATCCGTTGCTGCGGGCGTGGCTGCTCAACGATCGCGGGGTGCTGGCCTCCAGGCAGGGGGACGAGGACTCCGCGATCGCTCATCTCACGGAGGCGCTCGAGCTCAAGGTCCGCGCGCTGGGAGCAGAGCACCTCGATGTGGGGATCGCCCACAACAACCTGGCCACGGCGCTCATCCATGCCCGGCGCCATCGAGCCGCCGGCGAGTCGATCGAGCGCGCGCGCTCGATCTTCGAGGCCACGGTGGGCCCGTCGAGCATCTTCATGACCCATGCGCTGATCGGAAGCTGCTCGGTGGAGCAGGGACTCGGGCGCTTCGAGGCGGCCGTCGACGTGTGTGCGGTCGTGCTGGAGAGGCTCGAGGTCGCTTCCGTGGCGCCTGCCTGGGAACGCGAGGTTCGGATGACGATGGCCAACGCGCTCTGGGAGCTCGGGCGCCGAGCCGAGGCTCGAGCCATGGCCAGCCAAGTGGCCGAATCGTTGGGGCCCGACGAATCCGAGCTGCGTGCCGTCACCGATATATGGTTACAGGAGCATGCGGATTGAACGACACATGATTCATGGTACATCGTGCACGCCCAGAACGGGCCGAAGGACATGGACGAATGAGGGTGCGTGAATGCCGAAAATCAATGGATCGCAGCGTACGAATCGCCGCAGTGATTCCATGGGTCCTGGGGACACTGGCCTGTGCCGTACCCGATGACACCGTCTGGGACGACGAGTGGCAATTTCGAGGCGATGATGGCGATGTGATCCAGACCCCACCCAATCCGCCGGGTGGATTCATCAACAATGGTCTCGACGACCCGGATGTCGGTGGAATCGATCCCGCGCATGGTCTCCACACGGTGGATGGGCTCGACGGTGCCCATCTCTCCGATTCCGGTCGGCTGGCCACTGCCCGGTACGTGGTGGAGTGTGCGCTGTCGAGCGATCAGACCGTGACCAAGACCGTCGATGGTGAGCCCGTGGACTTCCACGGGGCACTGGGCCTGGCCCCCGAGTGGTACGACGAGCCGTGCGACCAGAGCTGCCAGGAGTGGGTCTCGGCGTGTGTGCTCGCGCGCACCAACGTCAGCGGTCAGACCGTCTCGCTACACCTGCGGGGTGAGCACCCTGCCCTCGGTACGACCCCGGACCCGGGCCATCCCCACTACGAGGCCAACTTCTTCGGCAACTTGTTCCTCTCCGACGACGAGGCCTACATGTGCCAGGGGACGTTGATCGGCTCGGTGCTCGCGCAGCTCGACGGCCGGACGTGCTCGAACCTCCTGGGGGGGTACTGCGGCTTCACCACGTATGGCGGCTGCATGGTCCCGCCGTTGTCCAGCCGCTGCGACTTCGTGAGGCCCGTGTCGCCGACCGCGATCGATTGCATGAAGGGCATCTCGCCCGGCGGCGCGCCGCTGCACACCATCACGACCTACGTCGAGACCCCGCTGCTCTAACAATCCGGATCCCTGCGGGCATCAGCCGCCGTCCGAGCGGCGCGAGGGGGGCAGGTACTCGGTTGCCGTCTTCGTGCTCGTCTCGGACGCGGCTGCCTTGGTCTTGCGTGCCTTGCGTCGACCCGAGCGGCGCCGTGCTCCGGTGGGTGCGTCGTCGTCGGTGAGCACCAGCGCATCATCGTCCGCGGCCGTCGGGTCCTCTGCGTCGGGGGAGGCCGGGGCCGCGATCGGCACCGGATCGCTCGGCGCGGGCGGGGTGCGGGTGGGGCCCGGCCCGGGCGGATCGTCGACCGTGGTGGGCTCGTCGGGCTCCGATGCTTCCTCGTCGACGGCCGACCACAGCCGCGGCCCCCCGAGCCCGAGCCCGAGCCCGAGTCCCAGCGCCCCGGCGGCGAGCCAGCCGGTGGCCCGGCTCCTTCTCGAGCGCGTGACCGGCTCGAGCGGCAGCGGCGTGGGCTCGCTCGTGGGGGGCGGCACGGGAGCGGGCAGCGCCTGGGTCGTCGGGTAGGCCACGTGTCCGAACAGCCCCACCATCGCATCGGCCAGCGCGAGCTTGGACAGCCGCAGGCCGTGGTCCTCGGCAAATTCCTCGATCGCCAGCTGCAGCGCTCGCGCCGACTCGAACCGTTCCTCGATCGCGACCGCGAGCCCCCGCGCGATGATCCGCTCGAGCGGCTCGGGAAACCCCGGTCGGATCGCCGAGGGCCGCTCGTACTTGCCGGCGGCCACGCGGTTGATGAGGGCGAATTCCCCGGGCGCCACGAAGCAGCGCCGCCCCGTGCACAGCTCGTACATGACCACGGCCAGCGAGAACACGTCGGCCCGCCGATCGAGCGTCTCGCCGCGGACCTGCTCGGGGGCCATGTAGGCCAGCTTGCCCTTGATCGTGCCCGATTGCGTGACCCGCGTGTGCGCGGTGGCCTTGGCGATCCCGAAGTCGACGAGCTTGACCTCGCCGTCGTAGCTGACCAGTACGTTGCTGGGCGAGACGTCGCGGTGGACGAGCCCGAGCGGGCGCCCGTCGGGCCCGGCCTTGTCGTGGGCGTAGTGCAGCGCCGCCGCGACCTCGTGCACGATGGTCAGCGCGCACGGCAGCGACAGCCCGCCGTGCTTGCCCGCCTCCTTGAGCAGCTCGAGCACCGAGCACCCGTGCACGTACTCGAGCACCAGGTAGTGCTCGGGCCCTTGCGAGCCGAAGTCGAGCACGTGGGCGATGTTGCCGTGGTCGAGGCCCGCGGCCAGGCGGGCCTCGTTGAGGAACATGCGCACGAACGCCGCGTCCTCGGCCAGGTGGGGCAGCACCCGCTTGAGCGCCACGATCTTCTCGTAGCGGGGCGGGCTCGATGCCAAGCCCGCTGCTGGCTCCGCCCCGGGCGCAGCCGCGAGCTGTCGCGCGAGGTAGAGCTCGGCCATGCCGCCCTTTTGCAGGCGGCGGATGATCTGATAGCGCCCGATCGTGGCGCCCGGAGCCAGGCTCGTGGGGGCCGATGCGATCTCCGCGAGCTCCACGACGCACCCTCGTCCTAGCGCCCGAACGTGGGGAGCTCGCCCGCGCTCGACGTCACCGACACGAGCAGCTGCGGCAGCCACTGCTCGTGATCGTCGAGCCGCACCATGCCCGTGCCGGCGAGCTCCTCCATGCGCCGGCGCAGGCGATCGCGAGCGCGCGCCAGCTGGGTGCGCACGGTGCTCTCGGGGATCGCCAGGGCCGAGGCGAGCTGGGGTGTGGTCATGCGGTCCCAGTAGAACAGGACCAGGAGCAGCTGGGGACGCCGTGGTAGAGAGGCCAGCGCTCGCAGCACGAGCGTCTGATCACGGCTGCGCGCGATCAACGTCGAGAGCTGGGTGCGCTGGGGAGCCTGCTCCTCGTCGAATTCCCCGTAGCCCTTGCGCGACAGCTCGCGCAGGTGGAGGGCCAGCTGACGCCGTGCGATCCCCATGAGGTAGCCGCGAAACGCCGCGGCGTCGCGCACGTCGCCAGCTCGCTCCACACAGGCCATGAAGGTGGCCTGGACCAGGTCCTCGGCCGCCCAGCTCGCGTTGAGCTCGAAGTACCGCAGCACGCCCGCATAGTGGCGCCGCATCAGGGCCTGCCCCGCGCCGCGGTCGCCCGCGCGCCACCGCTGCAGCAGCCATGCATCGTCCGGAGCGTCCACGGGCCGCCACCATACCATGCAGGCTCTGCGCAACGAGTACCGTACCCCACGCCAATAATTCTTCGATCCATGTGGGACGTTTGCCTTCCTCGCGCAACCAGTGGGCGTGATGAGGCGATGCAAGGGCAGGGGAGGGCCGTGGGCGGCGGCGAGCGTGGCGCTCGTGCTGGCCACGGGCTGCTACACGGGCCGCGATGGCTGGGCCGGGGGCGACGGAGGCACGGGGGACACGGCGGCCGAGTCGGACACCGATGCCGACGGGGGGGAGCCGGTCGACCAGGCGGTGCTCGATCGCGTGGGCGTGTCGGGCCTGCGCCGGCTGACCGCGGTCGAGTACGCGGCCACCGTGCACGATCTGCTCGGGGTCGAGGTGGACGCGGCGCTCCTGCTCCCCGAGGACTGGCGCCAGCCGTTCGACAACGACTACACCACCCAGGTCGCCTCGCAGGCCCTCATCGAGGGCGCCGAGCTGCTCGCGGCCGACGTGGCCACGCTGGTGGTGGCCGACGAGGCGCTGCGCGAGGCCGCGGTCGGCTGCACGCCAGAGTCCACCGCCGACGCGGCGTGCTTTCGCGAGTTCGTCACCCGCTTTGGCCGTCGTGCCCTGCGACGTCCCCTGACGGCCACGGAGATCGAGCGCTACGCCGGCCTGGTGGTCGAGGCAGAGCACGCGGGCGACTTCCATGCGGCGGTCGAGGTGGCTCTGCGCGCGTTGTTGCAGCACCCCGAGTTCCTGTACCGGGTCGAGCTGGGCACCCCGGTGCCCGATGCTCCCGGGGTGTTCCGCCTCGGCGACCACGAGCTCGCCGCTCGCCTGTCCTACTTCTTGTGGGGCAGCACCCCCTCGGATGCACTGCTCGACCTGGCCGACGCGGGGCAGCTGCACACCACCGAGGACATCATCGCTGCCGCCGAGTCGATGCTCGACGATCCCCGGGCGCGGGCCCGCGTGGGCCGCTTCCACGCGCTGTGGCTGGGCTACGAGCAGCTGCCGCACGCACCCGCGCTGGCGAGCGCGATGCAGGCCGAGACCCAGGCCCTCATCGATCGCGTGGTGTTCGAGGACGGCCTGCCCTGGCAGGAGCTGCTGCGCGCCGAGGAGACCTTCGTGGACGCGACGCTGGCCGAGCACTACGGCCTGCCCGCGCCCGCAGGGGCCTCGGCCTGGGTGTCCTACGGCGAGTCGGGGCGCCAGGGGCTGCTCTCGCACGGCGCGTTCCTGTCGGCGATGGCCAAGGTCGACGACAGCAGCCCGACCAAGCGCGGCATCCTGGTGCGCACGCGGATGATGTGCCAGGACATCCCGCCGCCGCCCCCCAACGTCAACGTGGACGACACCGAGCCGCCCGAGGGCACGTGCAAGGAGGAGTTCTATCGCACCGAGCACGCCCAGGGGAACTGCGCCGGCTGCCACGGGCTCATGGATCCGATCGGCCTGGGCCTCGAGCAGTACGACCACCGCGGGGTGTTCCGCACGGTGGAGAACGACGACCCCACCTGCGTGATCTCGGGCGAGGGCTCGCTCGACGGGGTCCCGTTCAGCGGCCCGGCCGAGCTGTCGGACGTGTTGCTCGACTCGGGCACGCTCAATCGCTGCGTGACCCGGCAGCTCTACCGCTTTGCGATGGGCCGCAGCGAGCTCCAGGCCCTCGACGATGCATTCGTGGGCTCGATCGTGGACGAGATGGGCCTGCAGGCCGACTTCGATCTGACCGAGCTGCTGGTGCGCTTCGTGTCCGACGAGGCGTTTGCGCTGCGGCGCGAAGAAGAGGAGGGACAGTAGTCATGGTGCTTCGCAATCGCACGTTCCGTCGCTCGTTCCTGCGGGGCGCCGCCGGGTTCACGCTGGCGCTGCCCTTGCTCGAGAGCATGCAGGCCAAGGCGGCCACCGGGGCCCCGCAGCGCTACTTCCTCGGCTTTGCCGGCTCGTCGATCGGCTTTCCCGGGTTCGACTACGACCAGCTCGTGCCCGATGCCACCGGGGCCGGCTACGACGTCAAGCGGGCGCTCCAGCCGCTGCTCGACCTCGGCATTCGCGACTCGGTGTCGGTGGTCACCGGCATGGAGATCCCCTGGGGCGATGCGGGGAGCGTGCCGGCGGGGGGGCGCGTACGCAACTGGCACGCCAAGTCGGTGGCACCGCTCATCAGCGGCGTGCGCGGGGCCGACGACGGCAACGAGCGTGCGCAGGGGGCCACCTCCGATCAGATCGCCGCCGACGTGCTGGGGCAGGACACGGTGCATCGCTTGCTGGCCTACCGGGTGCAGGCGGCCTACTACCGCGGCAGCAACGGTGACGGGGGCGACCGCGGTCGGATCTCCTATCGCGACGAGGGCGGGACGATCGTGCCCGTGGATCCGATCGTGAGCCCGCGACTGGCCTACGAGTCGCTGTTCACGGGCTTCGTGCCGCCCGATCCGGCGCAGGCGGCCGAGGCCCTGGCGGTGCTGCGACGCCGTCGCAGCGCGGTGGATCTGGTGCTCGAGGACGCCCAGACCCTGATCCCCAAGCTCGGCGCCGCCGATCGACAGCGGCTGCAGCGACACTTCGACGAGCTGCGCAGCCTCGAGCAGCGCCTGGATCAAGAGGCGCCGCCGCTCGAGGGGGCGTGCGAGCTGCTGCCCCACCCGGGCGACGACCCGGCGATCGGGGGGGCGGTGGAGAACGGCGACACCGATGGCTATGCGGGCGGAGGGGCCTACTCCAACGAGCAGCTGCGGGCCGAGATCCTCACCGATCTCGTCGCGATGGCCTTCACCTGCGATCTCACCCGCGTGGCCTCGATGATGTACACGATGGCGCAGTGCTTCCTCAATGCCAACCCGCTGTTCGGGCAGCCCAGCGACATGCACGAGCTGGGGCACTTCGGGGTCGGCGGCGGTCAGGTGGGGCTCGATGCCATGAGCGACGGCGTGGCCTGGCACGTGGCGCACTACGGGCGCCTGGTGCAGCGGCTGCGCGACATCCCCGACCTCGATGGCTCCTCGGTGCTGGACAACTCGGCGCTGGTGCTGGTGTTCGAGGGTGGCTGGGGCTACGACCCCGAGTCGGGCGACGCGCTCAGCGTGCACAGCAGCGAGAACATGTCGGCGCTCATCGCCGGGCACGCGGGCGGGCTCAACCCCAACGGGGGCGTGCACGTGCCCAACCCCGGCGGTCACCCCACCCAGGTGATCAACACCGCCCTGCGAGCGGTGGGGGTCGATCACGAGATGGGCGAGGTGAGCGGGGTGGTGGGCTCGCTGCTGGGCTGACGTGCATCGTCGGTCCCCGGCCGTGGTATCGTCCCTCCGCCGTGAGCCGCTGGGTCCTCGTCGTCGTCGGGCTCGCGTCGGGGGCTTGTGTGGGCTGCCCGACGCTCTCGCCCTTCAGCTGCTCCGACGATGCCCACTGCGATCGCGGCGGGGCACCGGGGATCTGCCTGGCCGATGGTGCCTGCGCCTACCCCAGCGATGCCTGCGACAGCGGCTGGGTGCGCTCGCCCAACGCCACGGTGGCGCCCGGCCGCTGCGTGCCCGTCGAGGGGACGTCGAGCACGACCGGCCCTGGCGAGACCACCAGCACCACGGACACCGAGGGCGCCTCCGGGGTGCTCGAGTCCACGGGCCCCATGCCCACGTGCGGCGAGCGGGTGGTGCTGGAGATCGACACGGCGTTCCTCAGCGCGTCCGAGGTGCTCGAGGGCTATCCGCTGCTGGTGGCGATCGACGACGCGGCCATCGCGGGGCCGCTCGCAGTGGCCGACGCCGATCCGGTGGTGTTGGGGCCCGACGGGATCGTCCTTGCCAGCGAGCTCGAGCGGCTCGACGAGACTTCTCTGGCCCTGTGGGTGCGGCTGCCCACGTATGTGCTCGGCGAGCCCCTGCGCCTCGAGCTGCGCGTGGGCGGGGCCGATGTGGCTGGCGATCCGTCGGAGGTCTGGACCGGAACCTGGGTGGGCGTGTGGCACCTCGGCGATGGGCTCAGCGGGATCGACGGCGACGAGCTGCGCAACAGCGCAAGGGTCGACGAGCCGGGGGTGACCTCGGGCCAGATGCAGCCCGAGCAGAGCGTGCCCGCAGTGATCGGCCAGGGCATCTCGTTCGATGGCGATGACGATGCCGTGACCATCGACGCGCAGTTCGTGGGCCAGCTCGAGTCGTACTCGATGAGCTTCTGGGTGCGCTACGACGGCGCCGATGCCGACGATGGCGATTTCTTCCAGCGCCTGAACGGCGACTACTTCTACCCCCGGTGCTGGCGGATCGACGGCGGCAACCTCTACTGTCAGTACGAGATCGATGCCACGATCACGGGGGTCGGCGGGTTCTCTCAGGACGTGGGGCAGCTATTGCACCTGGCCCTGGTGCGCGATGCCGATGCGGCCACGACCCGGCTCTACGTCGACGGCGAGCTGATCGACGTCAACGACGATCCTCCGGGTGCGACCCTGCCCGACGACGGTCATCCGCTCCAGCTCGGGCACGGCGAGCTGGGTACGCTCGACGGGATGCTCGACGAGGTGCGGGTGGCCGACCTCCCGCTGCCCGACTCGTGGATCCGGGCCGACCACCGCACCCAGCGCCAGCCGGCCGCGGTGCTGGCCAGCGTGGGTGCGGTCGAGCCGGCGCCGTGTCCCTGATCGAGTGCGAGATCGAGAGCGGCCACCCGAGGCGTGCCGTCAGCCGGCGGGCACCGAGGCGCATCCGAACGCGATGTTCACCGTGCCGTCCTCCGCGTCCTGGAGCTTGTCGCAGGTCTGCGGGCACACCACGATGTGCTGCGGCGTGGTGGGATCGTCGTAGTACCAGCCGTCGGTCACGTTGGGGCAGTCGGCGGCGGAATCGACCTTGCCGATCGGGAGCACGTTGCCCAGACCATCGTCGAATTCCACGTTGACCTCGTCGGGGTCGAATTCGAGATCTCCCGGCGGCGGTGGGATCTCGAACTCGCAGGCGAGCTGGGCCCCACCGATCACCTCGGTGGACAGCACGTCGAACACGGTCTGGAAGTCCTGCGCGCACAGATCGGAGGCGACCCCGCCGGTCACCATCGACAGCTGGATGTAGTCGGTCCCGATCCCGGCGGCATCGGGGCAATTGGAGTGGCAGACCACCGAGTGGTGGATGTAGTCCGCGTAGCTCGGGTCGAGGTCGGTGAAGTCGTCGTCGAAGTCCGTCCAGTCCATGCTCGAGGTGTCGTCGGTCACGACCACGATGTGCTTGGACGAGTCCTCGCGCCACGCGGGACCCCACTGCCCGTGGGTCTGCAGCAGCGCCTGCCAGGCATCGTGGCTGTTGACCTGACGATCCACGTGGGTGAAGACCGGCGGAGCGTCGTCGTTGAGCGGGCACCCTCCGCCGCCGAGGGGAGGGGGGATGCAGATGCCGTTGCCGACGCCGGGATAGCTCGAGATCAGCACCACGTGCACGTCGATGCCGCTGGCGATGATCTGGCCGGAGAACCCGTTCATCTCGGCCTGGATCTGCATGGCTTCGAAGCCCATCGAGCCCGAGTTGTCGACCACGAACACGACGTCTGCGGGCGCCGGGACCAGCTCGCCCTCGACGGTCACGGCGGCGCACTCGTCGTCGCCGGGGCTCAGGTCCACCACGGTGGGCAGGTCGAACCGCAGGCCGTCCGTGGTCCCGTCGAGGCCGTCATCGGTGGTGCTGGTGCTCGAGCCGCCGCCGGTGACCACGCCGGTGCCGGTGCCGGTGCTCGCACCCGTCGCCGTGCTCGCGCCCGTGTCGAGGTTGGTGATCCCGGGACCTTGCGAGTCGTCGTCTCCTTGGCCGCCGCCACCGCCACATGCCATCGACGCCGTCGCACACGTGACGACGACGAGGGTGATCGTCGATCGAGCATCCATGAGTCCATCGGCAGCCTAGCAACCAACGGCATGCTTGCAGGATCAAGTGGTCTCGCGAGCCGGTCGGACGAGCGCCCGCTCGGCTCAACCCGCCGGCATCGACGCGCAGCCGAACGCGATGTTGACGGTGCCGTTCTCCGAGGACTGCAGCTTGGTGCAGGTCTGCGGACACACCACGATGAGCGTGGGCGATACGGGATCGTCGTAGTGCCAGCCGTCGACCACGTTGGGGCAGTCGGCGGCGGAGTCGACGCGGCCGATCTGGAGCACGTTGCCCATGCCGTCGTCGAACTCGACGTTGACCTGGTCGGGGTTGAACTCCATGTCATCGGGGGGCGGCGGGATCGGGAACTCGCAGGCCAGCTCGGTGCCGCCGATCACCTCGGTGGACAGCGCGTCGAACACCGTCTGGAAGTCCTGGTCGCACAGGTCGGAGGCGACGCCGCCGGTCATCATCGACAGCTGGATGTAGTTGGTGCCGATCCCGGCCGCGTCGGGGCAGTCGCTGTGGCAGACCACCGAGTGATGGATGTAGCCCTCGTAGCTCGGATCGAGCGCACGGAACTGGGCGTCGAAGTCCTGCCAGTCCATGTTCGAGGTGTCGTCGGTCACCACCACGACGTGCTTGGACGACTCCTCGCGGAAGGCCGGGGCCCACTGCGGGTGGGTCTCGAGCAGCGCCTCCCAGGCGTCGTGGCTGCCGACCTGGCGATCGACGTGGGTGAAGATCGGCGGGTTGGTGTCGCTACCGGGACAGCCGCCGTTGCCCAGCGGGGCCGGGATGCAGATCCCGTTGCCCTGGTTGGGGTAGCTCGACACCAGCACCACGTGCACGTCGATGCCGCTGCCGATGATCTGGCTGGAGAACCCGTTCATCTCCTGCTGGATCTGCTGGGCCTCGTAGTCCATCGAGCCCGAGTTGTCGACCACGAAGATGATGTCGGCGGGCAGCGGGACCAGCTCGGCCTGAGCGTCGACGGCCGCGCACTCCTCCTCACCCAGCAGGTCCATCGCCGCGGGCACGTCGAGCTTGGGGCCCGTCTCGTCGGCGGTGCCCACGCCCATGGTGGCGGAGTCAGTGGCGAGCACCGTGATCCCCGAGCCGCTCTGGTCGCCGTCGGCGCGGCTGCCTTCGCCTCCGCAGGCGGTCAGCAACGCTGCCGTGAGGCCGAGTCTCCATCGAGCATTCATCATCGTCCCATCCCGTCCCTTCACATCCGTTGATCGTTGACCAGCGTATCACTGCTTCGTCATCACCGAATCGGCACCTACGGGCACCCGACATGCCGCATGGCCGAGCACCACGTTGCCGTCCCTGGTGGCGGTGGGCGTGGGTCGCCATCCACGTTCGAGGCGCGCCTCGAGCAGCTCATCGGCGTTCGGAGCATGATCCCAAACGGCGACCGCCGTGAGCCCGCCCAGTCACGTGGTGTCGTAGACGAGGACCATCCCGTCGTTCCAGGGTACGACCACGTCGTGGGTGTACTCGTCTTGCACGACGACGTCGCTCACCATGCGCCAACGGACGACATCTTGCAGGATGTGTTGGCTGGCCAGCACGTCTTGCAGCGAGCGGCGTTGCGTCGGGTCGAGTCCCACGCGATCGTCCAGCGGCAGCCCCACGGCGAGCAGCGTAGCACCGTGGGCTTCGAATGCTGGCGATCTCGAACGATTCGAGCGAGGTCTCGGCCGGGCTCGGTGCCGCGATGGTCGCTCAGCCCACGCTGCCCTCGACCGCCTCGACCACCATCGCCGTCAACACCCGCAGCGACGCTTCCCCTTCCTCCGCGGTGGCTCCGGCCGGATTGCCGCAGTAGGCCCGCTCCACCCCGCACTCCACGAAGTCCCTGGCTCCGGCCGCGATCTTCTCGTGCAGCGGCACCACGTACTCGGGCAGCGCCCGCGCCACGTCCATCTTCACCAGCTCGGGTGCAATCGCCAGCACCAGGCTGGTCTCGTACTGCCCCGCGTGGCACGAGCCGCTGGCAAACTCCGCGGTCAGCCGCTGCGCGTTCCTGCGCCGGGTCTTGTCGGCGAACAGCAAGGGCTGCCCCGTGTGCTGCTCGAACGCTCGCGTCACCGCCCGCAGCGTCTCGATGTGCCCGGGCTCGAGGTGTGCGTTGGTGATCGCCACCCGCGAAAACCCCATCGCATGCGCCTGTAGACACGCCTGCAGCACGAGGCCATGGATCACCTCGCGCGAGATCGTGGTGGTGCCGCGAAAGCTCGCGGCCCAGTCGGTGACCCCGTAGTGCAGGGGAGGGAAGCGCACCGCGTTCCACCCGAGCCCCGCCAGCTCCCGCGTGGCCCGCCCCGCGACCTCCTCGCTGATGAGCGTGTCGGTGCACAGCGGCAGGTGCGGTCCATGGGCCTCGGTGCTGCCGGTGGGGATGATGGCCACGCTCGGCCGCGGCTCCGACAGCAGCGCCTCGACCTCGGGATACGCCAGCGCGCGCAGATCCGCCGCGCGCCCGGGCTCCCGAGCCTCGCTCGTCGAGGTGCCCTCGCTCATGCCTCGGTCTCTCCCTCGCTCTTGCTCTTGCCTGCACCCGCGTCGGCCTTCGCCAGCTCCCGCAGCGCCGCCCGCCGGATCTTCCCGGTCTCCGTCCGCGGCAGCGCGTCGACGATCACCACCCGTCGCGGCGCCTTGAAGGCCGCGATGTGATCCCTGGCGTACGCCACGATCTCCTGCTCGAGCCCGGGCCTGCGCTGGTGCTCGCGGGCCAGCTCGACGAACGCCATCGCCTTCTCGAGCCCGGCCTCGTCGCGATACCCGACCACGCCGGCCTCGTGCACCGCCGGATGCCCCAGCAGGCAGTTTTCGACCTCGACCGGCGACACGTACACCCCCGAGCACTTGAGCATGTCGTCGCCGCGGCCGCAGTACCAAAAGTAGCCATCGGCATCCACGTGGAACTTGTCGCCGCCCTTGACCGCGTCGCCCCAGAAGGTCTCGCGGCTCTTGTCGCGCATGCGCCAGTAGCCGGCGCCGGCCGAGGGCCCCTCGATCACCAGCGTGCCGATCTGCCCCTCGCCGACCTCCTTGCCGTCGTCGTCGACGAGCCGGTGGCGATAGCCCTCGACGATCCGCCCGAGGCTCCCCTCCTTGACGTCGCCGGGCCGGTTGGTGATGTACACGTGGAACATCTCGGCCGAGCCGATGCCGTCGTAGATCTCGACCCCGAAGCGGTCCTTCCAGCTGCGATGGAGCCGCGGGGGCAGGGCCTCGCCGGCGCTCACCAGCGAGTGCAGCGACGACAGGTCGCGCCCGCTGGTGTCGACCTCCATCATCTTGGCGATGCTCGTGGGCACGGTGACCAGCTGCGTGCCCCGGTAGCGCTCGATGAGCTCGAAGTACTCCTCCGCCTGCAGCCGCTGCGGGGTCAGCACGCAGCGCCCCCCCACGCTGAACGGAAACAGCATGTTGCTGGCCAGCGCATAGCCGAAGAACAGCTTGGGCGCCGACAGCGTCACGTCGCGCTCCGTCAGCCCCAGGGTGCGCTGCGCATAGGCGATGGTGTTCCACACGAAGTCGTGGTGCATGTGCATCACGCACTTGGGCTTGCCGGTGGAGCCGCTGCTGCTGAGCCACGTGGCGAAGTCGTCGCGATAGGTGGGCTCGGTGGGGGCCAGCGCGGGCTGCTTGGCCACCTCGGTCTCGTAGTCGACCAGCGCGACGGCACCGGTGGGCATCTTGGCGTCGCCGCGCGCCACCACGATCACGTGATCGGTGTGCGGGGCATCGGCGATCACGGGCTCGAGGGCGGGCCAGACCTCGGCGTCCACGATCACCACCCGCGGCCGCGCATACTCGAGGTAGTAGGCGTAGTCCTGCGGTTGCAGCCAGGTGTTGGCGGGCACGGCCACGCCGCCGGCCCGCAGCACGCCGAAGTAGGCCTCGACGAATTGCGGCGTGTCGAGCAGCAGCAGCAGCACCCGCTCTTCGATCCTCAGCCCCAGCGATCGCAGGAGGTTGGTGACCCGATGACTGCGGTCGCACAGCTGGCCGTAGGTGACCTCGCGTGCGGCGTCGTCGGGACCCGGGTGGTAGTGCACGGCAACCTGCTCGGCACGCCCCTCGTCGACGCGGGCGTCGAGGAACCAGGTCGCCATGTTGAGGCGGTCGGGGACGACGATCGGCTCGGGCTGGCTCATGCGCCGGGCAAATGTACCGTGGCCGTCCCCGGGCGGGGACGGCCCACGCATGCGGCACGCGCCGCCGGCCTCGGATGGAGACCGCCTCGAACGCGGCTCAGCGCTTGCCCTGGAGCATCTCCTTCATGCCGGGGATCTCGCCCAGGTTCGGCATGAGGATGATCTCGATGCGACGGTTCTGCTCCTTGCCCTCGTCGGTGGTGTTGTCACCGACGGGGTCGTTCTCGCCGTAGCCGGCCGCGCCCACCTTGGCCGCGGGATAGCCGGCCTCGATGAGGGCCTTGACCACGCTGACCGCACGCGCGGTGGAGAGCTCCCAGTTGCTGGGGTAGCGGGCGGTCTTGATGGGCACGTTGTCGGTGTGGCCGGCCACGAGGAACTCGCGATCGACCGAGACCAGCGCGGGGGCGAGGCTGGCGATGGCCTCGTTGCCCTCGGCGCGCAGCGACGACTTGCCCGAGTCGAAGAGGATCGCGTTGGAGAGCTGCACGACCATGCGGCCCTTGCGGAAGCCCACCTGGATGGTGCCCGCGTCGACCATGGCCTTGAGCTTGCCGAACAGGTCCTTGTAGACCTGCAGCTCCTTCTCGCGCTTGGCCTTCTCGGCCCGCAGCTCGGCGAGCTCCTTGGCGGTGGTGCCCGCCTTGGCCGCGAGATCCTCGATCTGCTTGTTGAGCGCCACGAGCTCGCCCTCGAGCTCGGCGATCCGGGCTTGGTAGGTCTGGTTCTCGTCGCGAAGCTGTTGGCTGGTCTTCTTCTCCTGGTCGAGCGCTGCCTCGGTCTTGGCGAGCTTGTCCTGGACCTCGGCGAGCTGGGCTTCGAGCTCCTTGCGCTTGCAGCCCACGGGCAACATCAGCACGGCGATCGAAATGGCGAGAAGTGCGCGTCGCATTGGGCGCAAGGTAGCACCCAATGCCAAGGATTTGATCTGCCCCACCCGGTATGTAAGATGGGGTGCGATATGCGGGGTTTGCACCCCGCGCTGAACGGCGAACGATGGCATCCTCCAAGAAGAAGACGACGACTCGGGGGTCCAGCGCAAAGCCCGCGCAACCACAACGGGGGGGAGGACGAGGGGGAGACGGCTTGCTGCGCCCCTTTGGGGAGCTCCTGGGGATTGCGCTCTTGGCGGTGGGTGCGCTGATGCTGGGCGGCCTGCTCTCCTATCAAGGAGGGGACGGGACCCTGATGGGGCCGGTGGGTCACCTGGCTGCAGGTGCGCTCTATGCCAGCTTCGGCATGGCCAGCTACCTCATTGCGCTGGGCGTGCTGGCGATGGGCGTGCAGTCGCTGCTCGGCCGCGGCATGGAGATTGGGCTGGGCGAGGGCTTGGGCTTTGCGGTGGCCACCACGGCGGGCTGCGTGCTGCTGCACGTGATGTTCCCCGGCTACCGCGTGCATGGCTACACGGCCGGAGGCCTGACCGGCGAGCTGGTGGGCGAGGTGAGCCTGGGCCTGTTCCACCACGCGGGGACCTATCTCGTGGCGCTGGCCGTGATGTGCGCGGGGCTGCTGGCCTCCACGCCGCTGTCGTCGGCCCATCTCATCGGCCTGGCCAAGCTGGTGTGGCGTGGGGTGCGAAGCACCGTGCGCTACCTGATCGATGGGGCCCGCGATCTCATCCGTGCGCAGCGCGAGGCGGTCGAGCACGAGGACGAGGTCACCGCGATGGCCGAGGACGAGGCCTCGTTTGCGGAGGAACTCGACGACGAGATCGAGGAGGACGAGTTCGAGGACGGCGAGGAACTCGCGGACGAGGGCGAGGACGAGGGCGAGGACGAGGCGGAGGAGGCCGAGGTCGAGCCCGCCCGCCCTCGTCGCTCGCGCGGTCGCACCAAGGCCAAGTCCAAGCCCGAGGACGAGGCCGAGGCCGAGGTCGAGGAGGAGTCCGTGGCCGAGGCGCAGAGCTCCGAGGCGCAGGCCCCCCGAGCCAAGGGCAATCGCCGACGCGCGGGCTCGGGCAACCGCAAGCGCAGCGAGTCCGGGGAGGAGACCGAGGCGGAGCCGGCCAAGGCACCCGCGACGGATGCGGAGGCCGAGGATGCCGAGGAACTGCCCGAGATCGTGATCAAGCAGGACGAGCCCGCCGGCGACGAGGCTGGCGACAAGGTCGAAGGCGAGGACGCGACGTCGGAGCCCGCGGCCGAGTCGGACAAGCCCGCCAAGAAGGCGCCTCCGCGCCCCGAGCAGCTGCGGGTGGCTCGCTCGGTCTCCGCTCCGGCCGAGGAGCCCCGGCCGCGCCAGGGGATCCCCGGCGTGGTCAAGCTGAGCGCGGGGCCCTACCAGCTGCCGCCCGTGCACCTGTTCGAGGCGGCGACCACCGAGCGTACCGAGGTCGATCGCGGCTTCGTGCTCGAGCAGGCCCAGCGCCTGGTCTCGACGCTGGCCGAGTTCCGCATCAAGGGCAAGGTCACCAAGATCCACCCGGGCCCGGTGATCACCCGCTACGAGTTCAAGCCCGAGGCCGGGACCAAGCTCAGTAAGATCGAGAGCCTCGAGAACGACCTGGCGATGGCCCTCGAGGCCATTCGCATCCGCATCCTGGCGCCGATCCCGGGCAAGGCCACGGTGGGCTTCGAGGTCCCCAACAAGACCCGCGAGACCGTCTACATCAAGGAGATCCTCGAGGACGAGGGCTTTGGCAAGGGCAAGCGCCTGCCGATGGCCCTGGGCAAGGACATCACGGGCAACGTGAGCACCTGCGATCTGGCCAAGGCGCCGCATCTGCTGGTCGCGGGCGCGACGGGCTCGGGCAAGTCGGTGGGCGTCAACGCGATGATCTGCTCGCTGCTCTACACGTCGAGCCCCGAGGACGTCCGCATGATCATGATCGACCCCAAGATGCTGGAGCTGTCGATCTACGAGGGCATCCCGCACCTGCTGCTCCCGGTGGTGACCGACCCCGAGAAGTCCGCGCTGGCGCTGCGCTGGGCGGTCAACGAGATGGAGCGCCGCTACGCGCTGCTGTCCGAGGCCCAGGTGCGCGACATCGCCGGCTACAACCGCAAGCTGCCCGAGCTGCAGGCGCACTGGGAGCACGAGATCCGCATGGCCCAGGTCGCGGCCGAGGAGCTCGCCCGCGACCGGGCCGAGGCCCAGGCCGAGCATGGTGGGGACGAGTACGGCGAGGACGGAGCCGACGGCACCCGGCTGCCCGGGATCGGGTTCGACGAGCACGGGCCGCGCCCGGTGATCGGCGGGTCCGACCTCCCCGATCGACCCTCCAAGCTGCCCTACATCGTGGTCATCATCGACGAGTTCGCCGACCTGATGATGGTGGCGAGCAAGGAGGTCGAGCAGAGCGTGGCTCGCATCGCGGCCAAGGCCCGCGCGGCCGGGATCCACCTCATCGTGGCGACCCAGCGCCCCAGCGTCGACGTGATCACGGGGACCATCAAGAACAACTTCCCCTCGCGCATCGCGTTCCAGGTGACCTCCGACGCCGACTCGCGGACCATCCTCGACGGCAAGGGGGCCAAGCAGCTCCTGGGCATGGGCGACATGCTGCACATGGACCGCGGCACGCAGCCCCAGCGCGTGCATGGCTGCTACGTGTCGGAGGACGAGATCCTCGAGGTGGTCAAGTTCGTCAAGAAGCAGGCGCGCCCGGTCTACAACATGGACATCGTGCGCAAGCAGGACGACGTGGGGGGTGAGGAGCGGCCCGAGAGCTTCGATCCGCTCTACGATCGCGCGGTGGAGATCGTGGCCGAGTCGGGCAAGGTCAGCACCAGCATGCTGCAGCGCCGCCTCAACGTGGGCTACAACCGCGCCGCCAAGATCGTGGAGGCGATGGAGGAACAAGGGGTCATCGGACCGGCTCGGGGCACCGCCCCGCGCGAGGTCTACGTGTCGGCCGCCTGAGCCTCGCGGTGACCCCAACGAAGAGAGCCGCCACGGGATGCCCGGGCGGCTCTCTTCGTTGGGGGACGCGTCAGTCCTCGACGATGGTGCGGGCCACCTCGAACAGAGCGGTGGCGACGAGGGCGACGGTGGCCAGGTGGAGCATCAGCATGGGGGATCTCGTGGGGGTGATGGCTAGGGCCAGGTCAACCGAGGTCGGCCACGCCCATTTCCGTGGGATGGACTCTCTTGTCCCCAGGGGCCCGGTTGGGTTGGACCACTCTGGGTCTTCGAACCAAGTGCCGAGGATTCCAGGGACAATTGGGAGCGACACCGTCTGCGAGACGGCGCCGAGCGCGGATCGGGAACCCTCGGCACCGGCTGGTGCGTGGACTATGCTGCAAGCCGTCCCATGCCGACCCCAATCGCCTGTGTCCTGTCCTACGGCCTGATGTGTGCAGCCGGTGATCTCATCACCGACGTACCCGAGCCCACTCCCCTCGAACCAGCCGTCGTGGCCGAGCCGGTGGTCCTGGATCCGGATGCGATCGACCCGGGCTCGGACGACCCGGCCGACGATGCACCCGGCAGCAAGATCTTGGCCCAGGTGCAGGCCTACTACGATGCCACGTCGGATCTCACCGCCTCGTTCACCCAGACCTATACGCAGCCCGTGTACGGCAACAAGACCGTCAGCAAGGGCAAGCTGCGGGTCAAGAAGCCGGGCAAGATGGTGTGGGACTACTCGGCCAAGACCGCGCCCGACTTCTACGTCACCCGCAAGAAGCTGCAGGTGGTCGAGCACGATCTTCGCCAGGTGGTCAGCCGCAGCGTGGACACGGCCGACTTCGCCGGGGCCGAGAAGTTCTTGTTCGGCGGACGGCAGCTGGTCGAGGACTTCCGCGTGCGCATGGCCAGCGAGCGCCTCGCCAAGGTCTACGGCAAGCCCGGACACTCGGTGATCGAGCTTGGGCCCAAGAAGAAGAACCCCCACTACGTGTCGCTGCTGCTGGTGGTCGACGATGCCACCGGGCGCGTCGACGCCTTCGTGGTGCGCAACGCCGACAAGAGCATCAACGAGTTCGATCTGTCCGGGGTGGCGCGCAACAACGGGCTGGCCGACTCGGAGTTCACCTTCACCAAGCCCAAGGGTTACGCCGAGGTCGACGGCTAGCCCGCCGGCGGAAGCACCCGAAACGGTCGTTTCCCCATTGGGGATCGAGCCGAGGATTCGGTTGGGGGACCTGGGACGCATCGGACCGCTGGTGCGTCGTGGTCACCAGCGCTCGCATGTACGTGCGTGACCTGGTTCACGCTCCCGCCCCTGGGCAGCGCGTTCGGGCCCCCGCATGCTTGCGGCTGCGTGCTGGACCGGGACGCCCTTGGGGTGTGACCCACGGCGGAGGGGGCAGGTCGGGCACGCCCTACGAGCCACAGGAAGTCACCTAGATGAAGATCGACAAGCTTTGGATGATGGGACTTGGATTGCTCCTGCCGCTGGCCGGCTGCCCGGGGGACGACGGCCCGGCCGAGACGGGCTCCAACGACAGCACCTCGGACGGCAGCAGCACGTCCGGCACCACGACCACCGGCTCGAGCTCGAGCTCGAGTGAGTCGACCGCGGGCACCGTGGACAGCACCGGCGAGCCGGAGACCACCGGCGGGCCCATGGCCTGCCTGGGCACCAGCGACGCGGGCGCGGCCGAGGGCGAGGGCTGTGCGGCCAACTCCGAGTGCATGTCGGGCGTGTGCACCATCTTCACCGACGTGCCGGTCAACGGCGACGCGGTCTGTGCCGCCACCCCGCCCGACTGCGCCACGCGAGTGACGGGCACCGTGTTCGACTTCACGACCCGCGAGCCCGTCGGTGGGGCCAGCGTGGTGGTGGCGGCGGCGCTCCAGGCCGCCACCAATCCCACGGGTGCCACGGCCATCGTGGAGGGGACCACCAACGCCAGCGGCGAGATCGACGTGACGTCGTCCGGTCCCATCTCGGCGGTGGTCGGGATCGTCGGCCTGACGTCGCTGGGGGGCTACTACCTCACGGCCACCGGGCTCGCGGCTCCGGTGGACGGCGGCTCGGACTACAACGTCGCCAACAGCATCCACGACATCTGGATGGTGCCCGAGTCCGACCTGGGCGACTGGTCCGATGCGCTGGCCATGGACGCGATGATCCCCGGCGAGAACCTGCCGCTCGGCGAGCAGGGGGGAGTGGTGGGCCTGGTCCGCGATGCCGCGGGAGCACCCATCGGCGGTGCGGTCGTGCGGTCCACCAATGCTGGCTCGGGCGCCTTCATCCGCTACCTCAACGACGATGGCTCGTTTGGCGACGTCGACACCTCGGATCTGGGGATCTTCGTGATCCTCGCGCCGGCGCTGGCCGAGGTCTTCGAGGTCGAGGTGGGGGGAGCCGTCGCGGGCTCGGGCACCGCCGGCTCGGCCGACGGAGCGATCTTCACCCTGATCTTCAACGTGGACTGAGCGGGTCCATCCGGTCGCCCGGGGCGATCCTCGCATCGAGGGTCGCCCCGCTTGCGTGGGGAGGATCAGCCGGGCTGGCGGAACAGCTCGTCGAGATCGGGTGGGGGCGCGGTGGGGACCCCGGCGTCCTTGCGCTTGCCCTTGCCCTTGCCCGCCTTGGGTGCGGGGGTGGGCTCTTCGTCGGTCGACTTGGCCTTGCCCGGCTTGCCCTTGGGAGCATCGCGGGTGGCATCACCAGCGGGCGGGGGCGCGGTGGGACCCTCGCCGTCGGTATCGGTCTCCTCCTCGAGCTCGGTGCCCGTCGTCGCAGGGGCCATCGTGTCGGCCGAGGCGGGTGCTCCGGTCGTCTGGTCGTCGACCACCGGCTCGAGCCCGCCCGAGGTGCTCAGCGGGTAGGGAATCTCGGGCGGAGGCTCGTTGGGATCGACGTAGAGGCCCCGCTCGTCGATGATCCCACCCTGCAGCAGATCGGGTCGGACGAACAGCGTGATGACGGCGGTCGCGATGAAGGTCAGCGCCGCGATGATCACCACCACCCGGGTCCGCGGTCCAAAGCCCTCGTCGGCCCCGGGGTGGGGGTCGGCGGCGGGGGCGGGCTCGGAGCGCAGCATCATGGTCATCGAGGCGTTGGCACCGTCGATGGACTCGGTGTCGTCGGTGCGATCGCCCGGAGGTGGTCGAGCCGCGATCGCACCGAGCGGGCCCGCCTCGCGCAGCGCGAGCGCGACCGCGGGGCCCGGACCCAGGCCTGCGGCTTGGCGACGCAGCTCGAGCTGGGCCCCAAAGGTCTCCTGCACCCAGCGGCCCACCTCGCTCGACGGCGCGAGCAGATCCTGTGCGATGGCGACCTTGCGCAGCTCCATCAGCATCTGCTCGGCGCTCTGGTAGCGCTGGCCGGGGTCGCGCTCGAGTGCACGCAGACAGATCCGATCGAAGCATGCCGGCGGTCGCAGGCCCACCGTGCTGGGCTTGGGCACGCTGCGGGAGACGACCTGGTGGAGGATCTGCTCGGGGGTCTCGCCGTCGAACAGGGTCTCGCCGGTGAGGGCGTTCCACAGCACCACGCCGGCGGCAAACACGTCGGAGCGGGGATCGACCGGAAGTCCACGGACCTGCTCGGGCGAGAGGTAGCCGGGCTTGCCGCGACCGGGCCCCTCGGGGAGCGCATCGGCGGCCTTGGCGATGCCGAAGTCGGTGATGCGGCAGGTTCCGTTGATCCCCACGAGCATGTTCTGCGGGGAGAAGTCGCAGTGCACGACCGGCTTTGGCGAGCCGTCGTCGCCGAGCAGCATGTGAGCGGCGTGGAGGCCCGTGAGCGCATCGATGACGACGGGCACGATGAGCTCGGGCGGCCGCTCCCTGGGGTGGGCCTTGAGCAGCTCGGACAACGTGCAGCCCTCCACGTACTCCATCACCAGGTAGTGCTGGCCCGCGAAGGTGTCGATGTCGATGATGCTGACGATGTTGGGGTGGCTGAGCCGGGAGGCGATGCGCGCCTCTTCGAGGAGCATCCGAACGTAGGTTCGATTGGCGTTGAGGTGATCGCGGACGACCTTGAGCGCGAACAGCCGGCGAAAGCCTCCCTCGCCGGTCACGCGGCACAGGTACACGGTCCCCATGCCGCCCCGCGCCAGCCGCAGGAGCACCTCGTAGCGACCCACGTGCGCGGTGCCGCCGGCCTTGACGTGTCCCGACAGCGAGGGGCCCCCGCGGGCCTGCACCACGTCCGCCGCGTTCAAGGACACCGTGTCCTCGGTGGTCGGATCGCTCGGTGGCGGCTCGCTCGGACCCGAGGCACCGGTCAGCATCCACGTGCCCCCCGGGCCGAAGTTGGGCGCGGTGGGCACCGAGATCGGATGGGAGTACACCTCGTCGACCAGGTCGGGGGCGGCCTGGGGAGGAAGCACGGCCGTGGAGCCCCGTCCGGGCTCGGACCCGGCGAGCGAGCGGCGGATCGTGGCCTCCTCTTCGGGCGGCTCGTCGGGCGGCGAGTCGATGGCGATGGGATCGGAGGAGGTGGGAGGCAGCACCACCGGTTGGCCCGGCGGTGGTGGTACCGGGCCGGGGCGCAGCAGCGTTCGGTCGGAGCGCTCGGGCTCGAACGGAACCGTCCGGCGCGCAGCGGGACGGGGGCGACGGCGTCGGGGCTCGCTCGGGGGGCGCGCGTCCGCGGGCGAGGCCGGGTCGGTCACGGCAACGTCACCGAAGCGAGGCGTGCGAGGTGACGTGGGCGCGCTGGTCGCAGGGGCCGCGGACGCGGGCGTGGGTTCGGCATCCGAGCCCGACGACGAGGGGGTGCTGACCCCGAACAGGAATCCGGTACGCCCTTTCTTGGGGGCGTCGTCGCGCGGCTGCCCGCGCTCGGGTGGAGCGGGGGCGGGGGTAGGCACGAAGCGGCCGGAGGGGGTTTGGGCCGGCCGAGTTGGCGGCGGGCTCGGTGCCGGTTCCGGGCCTTGTGCCGAGCCTCCGCCCGTGGGGCTCCAGCCGAGGCGGCGGCGGGCGGAGGGGCCCCGCGCGGTGGAGCTGGGGGTGGGAGTCGTCGATGCTGCGTCGTTGGAGGGAGGTCGACGGGGGACGGCCTTGGCGTCGTGGAGGGTTCGTGCGTTGCTGTCGGCCTTGGGCCGGGGCACGGGAACCGCCGCAGCCGCGCCCGTCGGGGACTTGGTCGGCCCGATGCGGGGGGCCCGTTGGCGGGCCTCGGCCAGGAGCACGGGGGTGCTGGCCTTGATCGCGTGGCGCCGCTGGATCGCCGTGAACTCGACCTCGTACTCGCCGTCCTGGATCCGCATGAGCCGGAGTACGGCGGCATCGAGGTGGAACCGACCCATGTCGGCATCGATGAGTTCGCCGTCGCGAAACCACACGGTGGCGGTGCCCAGAGCGGTCCGAAAGCGGGCGATCCCCGTGCCGCGCGACTCGTGCAGCCACTGGAAGAGGTCCGCGATGGAGCGGTCCGCAATCCGGCCGGAGATGGCCCCTTCGTCGTTGGTCACGGCGGTACGTAAGCTCGAGGTAGCGAGCGCGATCGGGGGCGGTCTCGGGTGGACCTTCCACCGACCAAGGCGCAAGGGGGAAGCGGCTCGAGGGCCTTCGGGAAGAGGATATGATCGACGGCGACGACGCTGTCAAATGCTTGAAATTGCGAGCCGATCGGTTTGCAGGGGATCCCCTGAGGAGCGTAGGTTCGGGTTGCGCGCCGGGGGCGGCGGGAGCGCTCGGAGATGGACTTGGGCGGCGAGCGACGCCTGCCTACTGAGCCGCGGGTGCCTGCTCGGCCGTCGCTTGTCGGGCCACCAGTCGTGCGTAGGCGCCGTTGTCCGCCAGCAGTTCTTCGTGGGTGCCCTGCTCGACGATGCAGCCGTCCTCGAGCACCACGATGAGGTGGGCGTGGCGGATCGTGCTCAGGCGGTGCGCGATGACCAGGGTGGTGCGGTCGCGCTGGAGCGTCTCGAGGGCCTCCTGCACCAGGTGCTCGCTCTCGGCGTCGAGCGCCGACGTGGCCTCGTCGAGCAGCAGCACGGGCGGATCGCGGAGGATGGCACGGGCGATGGAGACCCGCTGCCGCTGGCCGCCCGAGAGCTGGACCCCGCGCTCGCCCACGCGGGTGTCGTAGCCCTGCGGGAAGCCCATGATGAAGTCGTGTGCGTTGGCGGCTCGGGCCGCGGCCTCGACCTCGGCGTCGCTGGCCTGCAGCCGTCCGTAGCGAATGTTGTCGCGGATGCTGCCCGAGAACAGCACCGGCTCTTGCGAGACCAAGGCCATGTGCCCGCGCAGGCTCTCGAGACGGATCGCGCGCAGGTCGTGCCCATCGAGGGTCACCCGTCCCTCCTGCGGATCGTAGAAGCGCAGCAGCAAGCGCCCCAGCGTGGTCTTGCCCGAGCCGCTCGCGCCCACCAGCGCGCAGACCTGGCCAGGCGCCACCCGCAAGGAGACGTCGCGAATGACGGTGGCGTCGCGATCGGCGTAGGAGAACGAGACGTGCTCGAAGCGGATGTCGCCCTCCACCGAGGACAGCCCGACGGCATCCTCGGCA
The DNA here is from genome assembly GCF_026337845.1 of Paraliomyxa miuraensis. Taxonomy (GTDB): domain Bacteria; phylum Myxococcota_A; class Polyangia; order Nannocystales; family Nannocystaceae; genus Paraliomyxa; species Paraliomyxa miuraensis. Next base: position 379,730 of record NZ_JAOVZF010000153.1, read on the forward strand.
TCGGCGATGTCGGCGGGGGTGTCGAGGATCTCGAAGATCCGGGCGCTGGCCCCCAGCGCCTGCTGGAAGCTGCTCCACACCTCGGACATGGCGGCCACCGATCCGGCCACCAGCATGGTGTAGAGCATGAACTCGGTGAGGTCGCCGGCCGAGATCTCGCCGGCGGCCACCATGCGCCCGCCCTGCCAGAAGATGCCGGCCAGGGTGGAGAAGGCCAGGAAGCTCGATGCGCTCATGAACCACGCGCGTGCGATCGTGCGCTGCACGAACATGACGAACGCGTCGAGGATCGCGCTGCGATAGCGCTGGGTCTCGTGCTCCTCGCGGGTGAACGCCTGCACGGTCTCGATGCCGGCGAGGCCTTCCTGCAAGCCGCCGTTGGCCTCGGCCAGGCGATCCTGGGCCTTGCGCGCCAGGCCACGGATCTTGCGGCCGAGCCACATGGTCAGCAGCATCAGGGGAGGCACGACCGCCAGCATCACCGCGGTGAGGTAGGGGTTGGTCACCAGCAGGATCACGATGCCGCCGATCAGCGTGACGGCATTGCGCAGCGCCATGCTCAGATCCTGCGAGACCGTGTTCTGCAGCTGGTTGACGTCGCTGGCCATGCGCGACAAGAGCTCGCCGGTGCGCTTCTCGTGGAAGTAGGCTTGCGACAGCCGCACCAGGTGCTGGTAGACCTCGACCTGGAGATCCACCACCACGCGCAGGCCGATCCAGGTCATGAAGTAGTGGCGGAAGAACACGAACACGGCCTGGACCGCGAAGATGGCGACCAGCAAGAGCGTGCTGTCGTTGAGCTGGGTGACGTCCTTGTCGGTGAACGCGGCGTCGATGACGTCGCCGAAGAACGAGGGGTAGACCAGACCCAGCGTGCTGCCCACCGCCAGACACACCAGCGCGATGACCAGCCGCCCGCGGTAGGGGATCACGTAGCGGAACGTCCGGCGCAGGCGCGCAATCGGCGGGAGCTCGTCGATGGTCTCGTCGGCAGGTGCGGCGGCCATTGGGGGGCAGGCTAGCCCCGATGCGCCAGCCGAGGAACCGGTCGTTCGGGGAGGCGCGGCCCGGGGCGCTTCGAGGCCGCCTCTGCGAGGTCGTGGTGGGTCTGGGCTCCCTTCGCTACCATCGCATCCCGTGCGATCCCGAGCACGCTCGAGCGGGCGGACCGCGTGGCGCGGGGCGGCGCTCGTCTCCATCGTGATGGAGGCCATGGCGGGGTTGGCCTGCAGCGTGACCGACGAGGGCGTACCCGCGGGCAAGCTGGCGGTGGTGGGCGACGTGGTGCTGGGCCCCGAGGACCTGTCGGGGGTGCAGACCCAGCTCGGCGCCTACGCCCAGGTGCGCTTTGGCGGGGCCGAGGGCAGGGCGGCGTTGCTCGAGGCCTTGGTGGCGGCCGAGCTGATGGCCCAGGAGGCCCGGGACGAGGGCCTGGCCGACGACCCCCGCGTGGCGTGGGCGCTCTACGAAGAGGAGGCGTCGCTCTACCTCGCCGCCGAGCTCGAGCGCCGAGTCCCGCGCGAGACGGTCGCGGCCGACGAGGCCGCGTTGCGAGCGTGGTACGACGAGCATCCCGATGCGCTGTGGTACGAGGAGCAGCGCAACATGGAAGGCGTGGCATTCACGAGCTACGCCGAGGCCGACGCCGCCCTGGAGCAGCTGCGTGGGGGCGAGACCACCCTCGACCTCCTAGGCGAGCGCTTCGCCACGCCGCTCCAGATCCGCGACGACGCCGAGCACCCGGGGTTCCATCCGATCCTGTTCGACGAGGCGCTCGATGCCGGGGACTGGCTGTCGGCACCGGTGGTGGTGGCCCAGACCTTGTTGGTCGGACGGGTCCAGCAGGTGATCCCGGCGTCGCGGCGGCCGTTCCACGATCCCGAGGTGCAAGAGCAGCTGGTGGAGGCCGTGCGGGCCCCGATGCTCGAGGCGGCGCGGGAGCAGCTGCTGCGGGAGCTCGGGCAGCGGTATCCCGAAGCCCCGCGGTAGGGCCACGTCGGTCCCCGCGCCCTTGCTCCGCCCCCCGGGCCGCTGCGGGAAGCCCTCGGTCGGTGGTGCAGCGCCGGCTCGTGGATCACGAGGTCTTCGCCGCCGACGATTCCGATCGCCTCCGCAGCACGGCGCTCGCCCTTCGCCTGTTCCCCGGCGGCCTGTCGTTCACGCAGCTCAAGTTCGTCGAGGAGCACGCGCACAGCGAGCGACTGCTCCAGATCATCGACGAGGAGGATCTTCGCGACGACCTCGATCGCCTGGTGGGCGAGCGCTTCATGGAGGAACTGTCCGCGGCGCATGCCGACTATGGCGTGGTGCTCGGGATCACCTCGGCCCCCAAGGCGGAGCCGCCCGTGGTCTCGATGCTCGAGCGGCTGCGCGAGCTGACCCAGGCGATCGTCGACTATGCGCTGCAGGTGCTGGCGTACTCCCGCACGCACGCAGATCACCTCGCACTAGCCCAGCGCGCGCTCGAGCCCATCGACGTGTTCCGCGAGGCTGCCCGTCGTGCCAGCAGCAACGGCCGCCGCCCGTCCGACGGCGAGGCCACACATGACGATGACTATGCCCTGCCCGAGGGTGCCCCGGCCCCCGACGCTCCGGTGCCGGCGGTGCCAGAGGAGTGAGCGACGAGGCCGACGCAGATCATGGCGGCAACGAAGGGCCGGGCGCATGCGCTCGGCCCTTCGTGCGTCCTGGGCCATGCTCGATCCTGCTCGCGTAGCGAGGCGAGCTGGGTCGATGGCGCCAAGTCTCGTGATTGCTGCGCAGCGCTGGCGACGACTCGAACCCTCGCGTAACGGCGCAGAGGATGGTCAGCCGGCTTGCCAAGGATGGCCACACGGGGTGGCGGTCGAAACGGGCAAGTGCCCGAGTTCACGGAGCGCGAGTGTGCACCGAAAAAGTGACCGTTCGTGTCTGGTCTCATTTGACCAGCTCATGAACGTGCCGTAGCCCGCCCATGGTCACTTGAGGGCTGGTGATTCGTCAGCCGGCCCGCCAGATTTCGTCGGCCAGCGAGGGCTTCGTCGTGGTACGACGGGTGGTCTTCGGTGCGCTCGTTGGAGGTGTCCATGCCCATTCGTTCTCTTGGGTCCACGCTCACGATCGCCACGCTCGCGCTGCTGTTCGCTTCGGCGTGCGGCGGTGGCTCCTCCGCGGTCGAGGTCGCGCCACGCGGAGGCGTGGCACCGCCACCGCCACCGCCGGTAACGCTGGCGGACGAGGTCGCACAGCTTCGCGGGCAGGCCATCGCGTTCGATCCTTCTACAGAGGTTGGCACGCTACCCGGGCGGTCCGGGGTCACGCCGACCGGCCAGGCCGTCTACTCGATTCCTCTCGACGTCGCACCGGGCGTGGGGTCGATGACGCCGGAGTTGTCGTTGGAGTATCGAAGCACCACGCAGGATGGCCCGCTCGGCGTCGGGTTCTCCCTAGGGGGGATCGCCCCGCCGATCCGCCGTTGCAACCGCACGCTCGCGCTCGACGGTACGAATGGCCCCTTCGAATTCGAGCTGGCCGATCCGCTTTGTTGGGGCGACGAGCGCCTGGTGCTGGTCGCGGGGGTGCATGGCCTCGATGGTGCGGAGTACCGCACGCGCCGGGATCCGTTCGCGAAGATCGTCGGGCACGCCGACATCGACGCTCGCGACGGCTACTTCGAGGTCTTCACCAAGGACGGCCGGATCCTGACCCTGGGCCAGCCCGGTGCCATGCTGTTCCACGAGATCGACGGCGATCCCGTGCCGTGGGTATGGGCATTGCGCCGCGCCGAGGATCGCTTCGGTAACGGCATCGAGTACCGGTATCACGCTCCCAAGCCGGCCGGGGGCTCCGATGCGTATACGTTGCGGCTCGACGAGATCGCCTATGGAGGCACTGGCTCGGAGGCGAGCCGACGACACGTTCGCTTCGGCTACGTCGCTCGCACCGATGTCTCGTGGGGCTACGTGGCGGGCGTGGTACAGGGTCGCACCGAGCGGCTCGAGACGATCACCGTCGAGGGTCCCTACGCGCAGGTGATCGCGACCTACGTGCTGAGCTACGACCTCGACCCGCTCTCCGGCCGCAGCCGGATCGAATGGGTCAAGAAGTGCGATGCCGCGGGTGCATGCCTGCCCCAGACCACGTTCGAGTGGAGCGCTCCGGGCGGGGCCCCGGGTTCGCTCTCGATGGGCTTCGTGCCGTACGGCGTCTTCCTCGGTCCCGACGCCGAGCTCGTCGATGATCCGGTGCCGTTCGCCAGCTCGCCCACGCGCCTGGTCGGCGACTTCGACGGCGACTCCGACCACGACCTGCTCTACTTCACCGACGCGGGCTGGAGGGCCTGGGACGGTACCTCGCAGCTCGACCTGCTCGATACGCCGGTCGTCGTGTCGTGGCCCACGGTGCTGCCCGAGGGCGATGTGTACGTGGAGGCGCTCATCGAGGCCGAGGTGGACGCAGCCCTGGCCGCGGTGCCAGACGACGAGGAACTCACCGCCGAGGAGGAGCAGGCCATCGTCGATGCCGCCGCTGCAACGCATTTCGACCGGCTCCAGCCGGGGTTCTCGATCATGGTGATCGAGGCCAACGGCGATCTACGCGATGACCTGCTGATCCCTCGACGCGACCTCACGGGCGGGCCATGGGTCGACGCATGGGGGTATCGCTTCGCGAAGGAAGTGGTCGTGGCC
>NZ_JAOVZF010000043.1 GCF_026337845.1 Paraliomyxa miuraensis
GCATCCACCCCACCCGAGCCCCTCGAAGTGGCCCACCGGCGAACCACCTGGCCAACCCGTGGGCCACTCTCCACCCGCATCGGTCGTGCATCCCCGCGAAATCCTTCACCCGACCTACTGGCACGGGATCCGCAGATCAGCCCTTCGTGCTGTCGTCGCTGCACGAGATCCTGGTCGAGCTGCTCCGCCGCTCGCCGGGTCTACTGCGTCACTACCTCGGCGACCGCCTTCCTCCGCTTGCCGACGAGGGTCTGACGTTCGACACCGACCACAATCGTGGCAGCAATGTGATCGAGGTGGGCAAGGATCTCGTTCTCAAGGTC
>NZ_JAOVZF010000071.1 GCF_026337845.1 Paraliomyxa miuraensis
GCCGCGTGGGACGAGGACGCGCGGATCCTGCTGCCGTCGCCGCACTACGAGGCACAAGAAGCAGTGGTGGTGGGCGACGACCTCGGAGTGCTGCACGCGTTCCAGCTCGACAGCGGCAACGAACTGTGGGGCTTCATCCCGCGGTTCCTGCTGCAGTCGCTGGCCGAGAAGGCGGCGATCGGTCCCGAGAGCTACGGCCAGCCCGACACGATCGAGGACCACCTCTATGGTCTGTCCTCCACCATCAACCGCGGCTGGGTGTTCGACGACACCGACCCCGACCCCGGGCAGCATCACTGGCGGCAGCTGGCGATCTTCGGCATGGGTGCCGGCGGTACCGAGCACGTGGTGCTCGACCTGTCGCACATGAGCCCGGTGTCGCCGCAGGGTCCGTTCGAGGTGGTGTGGACCACCGAGGACGCGGGGCTCAAGGCCGAGTACGACCTCTACAACGGCGAGACGTGGGCTCGTCCGGCGCTGGCCTATCACATTCCGTCGGAGGTCTCGACGCAGGCTCCCGATGCGTTCTTCGTGATGGGCAC
>NZ_JAOVZF010000156.1 GCF_026337845.1 Paraliomyxa miuraensis
CCAGCGCCTCAAGGGCCTGGGTTACGAGGTCGAGCTCCGCCCGGCCGCTTGACCGAGCCTCCGACATCCGGTTTCTTGCTAGCCAGGGACTCCAACACGGCGCGAAACTGCGAGACCCGGGCCAAATCACCCGTTGTTTTCCGTAGCGCGCAATGCCCGCGGCCCTGCCTGCATGGCAGTGCTTCGTCGACCTCTGTGCCACCAGGCTCCTGGTTTTGCGTGCACTGCGCACGCCTGTTACTAGACGTTTGTCTCAGGGGTGGCAACGATGCGTTACCCTGCTACGATCCAGCGACCAGCAACCAAGAGTATGAGCGGATTTCCAAATCGTCCAGGAGTGACCATCACAGAGATGACTCTGTCATGGTACACGCCGTGCCCAGATGATTCCGATGCGGAATCACTTGCAGAGACTCTGAAGTTGCCGCTTCGCTGGAATCCCAAGGCTGATGAAGAAAAATTCCGAGGGCTTTCATGGTGGATCTATTCGTTCATTCTACCAACTGAATCAAGCGCGCTACACCTTCGACTACTCGCAGATATACACAAGCACTCTCATGAGGATAGGCTTCATTGGGTTCTCACCGCGGATGAGCCTCCAAAAAGCGAACCTCCGGAAGGCATCCCAATCGCAGGGCCCGAAACAGGTGGACTTGACGGCTTTCTTCTCAAGCTGCGTGAAGGCATCAAGCTTGAACACCTGCTTGATGTTAGGAGCGAAGTCACTCTTGAGCTAAACGGCGACGTTTGGTCCCCCAGCCTCGGAGGTGTAGCTATGCAGCAAGAGCCCCTCGTGGTCGGCAACCAACAGATTCGTCATTTTGGCCATCATTGGCGCTCAGACAAGAATGATGGTCCCTTTAAGACAATCAGCGCTTTCATACTCCCAGATGAAACAATGGTTGTTTCGGTCAAGGCAAACATCAACCTTCGAGTCGCCGACAATCTTCTTCTTGAGGCCAGCAACGTTACGTGGTCCGGCATTGGGAGCCTCCTATGCAGCCGAAAGAAGTAAAAAAATGGCCAAGCAACGTGGTCTCCGTCCGCGACCACGACGGGCGAGGGCATGAGAAAACACCAGGGTGGGCCTGTAGCCCACAGGATGAAATCGAGAGGGCGATACGCACATCCGAGGCCATCGAGCGGCACTTGGAGAGACGCGAAAGACTCCGCACGGACAAACCGAGAGACATCACGGCACAGCTTGATTCCACCTCGCTCAAGCTCCTCAACGGGTTACAAGTGCATATTGCGAACGATCTTTGGGCGACGCTCCGAGAGCATCTTCCAACGGTCCCGATGCCCGAGATCTCTGTTGGAGACGAGGACGCCGTCATCCTCTCTTGGACAAACCCACATCGCACTATCGTCGTGGAGATTTTCGACGACGCGTCCCTCTATGCATGGGCCAACGAAAACGCAGAAGATTACCTTTTTGAGCGAGACTACAGCGAACTTAAATCGTCCGCAAACTGGCCCTCTCCTCCCCTGGCCATTCTCACCTTTGTCAAGGCAAAGTTTGAGGAATCATGAGGGTACTTCGCTTCGCCTCAATAAAGTGTTTGGGGCAAAATACGCTTCCTCTTGATGCACTATGCCTCAGCTCGCCCGAACGAGAAGAAGCAAAGCAACGGTGGCAAGCTGACCCAGACTACCGGCCCTCCTTGTCCGTGTGGAACCTGGAAGAAGCGCTTCCGGAGGAAGCGTATTCTGTACGAGCATGCGTTGCCCGACAGGACCGAGAGTGTTGTGCTTGGATGGTAACACATGAGGCAATTCAGTCAGTTGCCGATGAACTTCACATTACGATTGATATCGTGCCAGAGCGGATACTGAGAGAAGAGTGTTTGACCCTCTCGGGAGCACAGGCTCATATGGGGTTGCGTGGGCTCAATGTCCCACGTGATAGCGATATGAGAAGCGTCACCAACGCAGCAAAAGAGCGTTTGCGCCGGAGGTTCGTGCTGATCGAGGGTGCGACGTTTCCCAAGACCGAAACAAAAACTGTCTAGTGTCTAGTTCCATCCTTGGCGCACCACTCACCCCTCGAGCAGCTCGCGGATCGCAGCCAGCCCGCGCTCGAGCTTGGCCCCCGTCGCCTGCTCCTCGAGCAGCTCGGTGGCCACGTTGATGTGCGCGAGCAGGGCCTCGTCGTCACCGGACCCCCGTGCGGCCTGGGCCAGGGCCAGCTCGACCTCCCAGTGGAACAGCGAGCCGAGCTCGGCCAGGCGATCGCGCGCCATCAGCAGCAGCTCGCGGGCCGAGGACCAGTGCGAGCGCGCCAGCTCGCAGCGGCCGAGCTCGAACAAGGCAATGGCAGCGTACTCGTGCCGGCCCACCGCCTCGCACTCCTTGTGCCCACGCCGAAGCTGGGCAATCGCCTCCTCGAGCTCGCCTCGCGCCGCGAGCACCTTGCCCAGGCCCACGCGGGCATCGGCGGCCGAGGCCGCGTCGCCGAGCTCGCGGTTCAGGCCGATCACGGCCAGGATGTTGCGCAGCGCATCATCGAGCTCGCCGACCTCGACCTGAGCCAGGGCGAGGTTGGCCAGCTCGATCATCTCGCGCCGACGCAGCGACAGGGCTCGTGCGCCTCGCAGCGCCTCCTGGTAGTTGGCCACGGCGCGCGGCCAGTCGCCCGTGGCCGCCTGGACCACGGCCATGACCGAAGCCGCGTGATACTCGGCCACCGGATCGTTGCAGGCCCTCGCCTCATCGGCCGCCTGCGAGGCATGACGGGTGGCATCGCCGACCTTGCCACGGCGAGCCTCGACCCAGGCCAGCTCGCGCAGGGCCAGCACGTGCAGCACCCGATGGCGCGGGACGGGCGAGGCCTGCACCACCGGGCGCAGGATCTCGCTGGCGCGCTCCCACGCGCCCAGCCGGCCCAGCGCGTTCCCGAGGTGAATGCGAGCGTTCCAGTCCGCCTCGCGCCGCAGCTCGTCTCCCACGAGCGTGCCGACCAGCTCCAGCGCCTCGTGGCCGCGCCTGACCGCGCGATCGAGCTCGCCCAGACCGAGGTTGCAGCGAGCCAGCTCCAGCGCCACCTCGAAGCGAAGCTCGGTCAGCGACGGGTCCTCTGCGTCTGCATCTGCGTCTGCGGCGACCTCTGCGTCCCCGTCTGCGTCCGACTCCGACGAGCCTCGCAAGCCCTCGAGCAAGGCCCACGTGGCGCGCAGCCGGGTCAGGCCCTCGCCAAACCGACCCAGGCGCACGTCGAGGGTGCCTCGCAGGGCCTCGAGCTCGATGCGATCGCGCGGCGACGGCTGCTCGGCGCCGCGTCCCATCGCCTCGAGGGCGGTGGCGGCGTGATCGAGCACGGCCTCGGCCGCGTCGTGGTCGTAGCGAACCAGGCGCTCCCGCGCCGCATGCAGACCCCAGCGCAGGGTGTTGGGCCAGTCGCCGATCTCGCGGTAGTGCCACGCCAGGCGCCGCGAGATCGTCTGTGGCGCATTGCTGTCCACCAGGGCCTCGACCACGTGCTGGTGCATGCGCCGGCGTCGGCGGGCTCCCAACAGCTCGTAGAGCACCTTGCGGATCGTCGCGTTGCGAAACCGGAGGTCGGCGTCACCCTCGAGCCGGTGCTCGGCCAGGAGATCGCGGCTCACCGCATCGTCGACCAGGTCGTCGAGCTCGCGCGGCAATGGGGTCTTGGCGCGCTCGAGCACCTGCTGCAGCACGTCGAAGCGAAACTGCTCGCCGAGCACCGCCGCCGTCTCGAGCACCGCGCGCAGCCCCTCGTCGAGCGTGGACAGCTGGTCGGCCACGACCGAGCGCACGCCCTCGGGCAGCACGTTGCGCCGCAGGGGCTGGCACACCCAGCCATCGATCCCACCGGCCATCCCGCTGGCCTTGCCGCTGGCCGCCCCACCCGCCGTTCCTCTGGCGGAAGCTCCGGTGCTCCCGCCGGGCTCGTCGACGCGGGTGATCTGCTCGCTGGCCACGAGGTGGCGGACCATCTCGGACAGGAAGTAGGGGTTGCCCGCGCTGGCCCGGTGCAGTCGCCGAAGGTCTCGCGGGTGGATCCGCAGGCGACCGAACACCCCGTCGAGCCAGGCCCGCAGCTCGTCGGGATCGAACGGGGTCAGCGTGAAGGTGGTGCGGGCCTTGAGCGAGGCCAGCTGCAGCAGCCATCGCGACAGCTCGGTCTGCGCGTCGCTGCGGGCCGCCAGCGTCCGCGCCGAGGCGACCACGACGACCGGCACCGCTCGCTGTCGGCCCCGCACCAGGTAGGTGAGGAACTCGAGGTCGCTGCGGGCGGCGAAGTGGAGGTCGTCGAGCACCAGCACCAGCGGGCAGTCCTTGGCGAGGCTCTCGAACGCCGCCGCGAGCCGGGCCGAGCCCTCGCGGCTGTCGAACCCTGGCGAGACCTCGGAGCGGGGCTCACCCGGCAAGACGCCCTGACCGGCGGCCCCCAGCATGCGTGCATAGGTCTCGCCCGGGGCGGCGCGATCGGCCTCGTAGCCCCAGAACCTACCCTCGAGCACGACGGCCCCCTGCTCGCGCGCCACCGTGGAGAACCGCCGAAGCAAGCGCGTGCGACCCATGCCCGGCTCGCCCAGCACGACCGCAATGGGGTTCTCGCCCTGGCCGCTGGCCGCGAGCAGATCGAGCAGCGACTCGAGCTCCAGGCGGCGGCCCACGAACGGTGCGGTGGCGATCGCCGGATGGGATCGGGCCGCACCATGACCCGTGGTCGAGCCTCCCGAGGAATCCGCGCTCGGCCCCACCGAGATCGGGCCCGAGACCGAGTCCGAGCCCGAGTCGAGGGTGGAGCTCGCCGCTGCCATCGGACCCGAGCCCGTCCTGGCCGCGCTCTGCACCAGGTCCGAGCCCGCGTGCGTGCGCGGCATGGGGATCCCGTCGTCATCGAACGGGTGAGCCATGACCTCGGTCGCGTCGCCTCGCTTGCGACCCACGTCCTCGTCGGCCACCGAACGAGCGTCTCCCGACAGCGAGTCGCCGGCCAGGGAGCGCAGGCGCGTATCGGAGTGGATCCGCGACGCGACCGTGGTGGGGCCGAACGTCAGCGGGCGCTGCACCGCCAGCGAGGCCAGCTCGAGCGGCGAGCCGGGCCGGGCGTCGGCGCTCTTCTGGAGCGCCGCGGTGATCGCCTCGACGACGCCATCGGGCAGATTGGGGACCTTGCTGCGCGGCGCCGGGTATTCGCCGTCGCAGATCCGCATGATCGTGGTGACCGGGTTGCCCGCATCGAACGGCCGCTCGCCCACCACCAGCTCGTAGAGCATCACGCCCAGCGCAAACACGTCGGCCGCCGGCCCGCCCGCCCCGCGCTCGATCTGCTCGGGGCTCATGTAGGCGCACGTTCCCACCAACAGACCCGCCCGCGACTGCTCGATGGCATCCTCGGTGAAGCGAGCCAGCCCGAAGTCGAGGACCTTGACCGTCTCCGCGCCGTCGTCGGCGTGATCGAACATCACGTTGCCGGGCTTGAGGTCGCGATGCACCACGCCGCGGCGGTGGCCGGCCTCGATCGCCCGACAGATGTCGACGAACAGCTCGAGCGCCCGCGCCAGCGGCAGCCGACCCTCGGCCAGCACCTGCGACAGGGTGGGGCCGTCCAGCAGCTCCATCACCATGAACGGGCGCCCGTCCTCGGACTCGCCGAAGTCGAACACCTGCACCACGTTGGGGTGACGGATGCGAGCCAGCGCCCGGGCCTCGCGCATGAACCGTGGCCGGTCGCGTTCGTTGGTGCGCTCGGACCGGATGCTCTTGATCGCGACCACGTCGCCGAGCGACAGCCGCTGCGCTGCGAAGACCACGCCCATGCCGCCCGAGCCGATCGGCTCGAGCAGCCGGTACTTCCCGAGCAAGACCTGCCCCGGGGACCACTCTCCCTTGGCTGCCTGTTCCTGGCCGGCCTCCAGCAGGCCTTTGAGCAGCGGGCTCTCGGGGATGCTCATGAGCGAGGTCCTATCAGAACACCGCTGGCGAGCGCGGGCAACCGCCGCGAGCGACGGCGTCGAGCCGCCCTGGCCGGATGGGGAGGTGATCGAGGTCCTCGAGCGCCGTCGGCAGGCCCCAGGCCCCTCGCACCGGTACGATACTGGGGAGGGAGGTGGGCTCGGGTGGGGCCCCGCGGGGCCGGTCTGATCCGCGCATCGAGACGTTTCGAGCCAGCTCCCGGCACGTCGGCTCGAACCCTGGTGCACGACCACGATGTGCGAGATTCACGGTGCTCTCGCCGAGGCGTTCGCCCCAGGCACGCCTCTCTTGAAACCACGGCTCGACGGAGCGAGACCTCGGCGAGAGCACCGTCCCCACGGCCCTGCATGCGGGCCCTCGGGTGGGAAATTTCGTCGATGGGGGGTCGGCCGAGCGCGGGCTCGGCTACACGGTCGGCCAGACCCGGCGGATTTCCTCGCATGCGGCTCCGATGTCGCGCCAGCGACGGCGGTAGCCACGAGGCGCGCAGCGGACCTGGCCTGCGAACACGTCGATCACGATGCACACGTCCTCACGGACCTTGCCGCGCTCGCCCATGGCCAGGTGTGCGTGCATGCGCAAGAGCGTGGCCACGTACTCGGCCGACGCCTCGGTCTGCGGATGGCTCTTGGGAAAGTGCAGCTTGATCGCGCCGACCGTGGGCCGCCCCTTGTCGTCATGCCCCTGCAGCACCACGTCGGGGTACACGCTCACGTCCACGCCCTCCACGTCGAGCTTGTCGTGCCGGTCGACCAGCACCGGCGTCATCCCGTGCAGGTCCAGGCGCGGCTCGAGGTCGAGGAAGCGCAGCACCGCCTCGGCGCAGCCGTGCGCCTGGTGCATGGCGTAGCTCGACTCGTGCGGCCCGGTCACGATCTGCTCGGTTCGGCGCAAGAGCTGGGCGCGATCGATCTCGCCCACGATGAAGTCGACGATCGCCGCCCGCGCCGGCTCGTAGTAGGCGCCGATGTACGAGCACGGATACTTCTGGCGCTCGATGATGGTCTGCCGGCGCAGCGGCGGCGACACCAGGTACTCGCCGAGCTTGTTGGCGGAGATGCGCGGATGCAGACGAACGATTTGCTCGGTCATGGGAACGACCATCCAAGGCATGAGGCGCGACCCGATCCTGGGCCGGCCGCCGAGCGACCAAGGGCAAGCGAGGGCGGAGGGCTCGGCGGCCTCCTCGGCGCGGGTACATGGGCTCGTGCGGCGGAAACCACGACGAACGTTCGAGCCCACGAGGGCTCGCGAATGCGCCAGCGACCTTGACAGTATGAACTGCGCAGTCGTTCAGGTCAACGATCGCAAACGCCCGAAATCAGATCAAAATTCACGCGCGCGGGATCGTGACATCACGTGAGACGGCGCGATCGGAATCGTGCCAGTGGTTCGGGTGATCCTGACAGTGGCTGGCAGGAGGGATCGCCGAACGGGGGCGGAAGATCCCTGCTCCCGGAGCGGGCGCCGCCGCGCGATCAGTTTCTGGATGTACATGCGGGACCGATCAACGCCATATAGCAGCATCGCGGACGCCCATCGCCCCCTCCCGTGACGAATGTGACTCCAAGGGGTCGTGCGATTCCGAGTGCGATTTCCTTCCTCATGTTGCTGACTCCGATCTAGTGCGAAGGCTGGCATCAGCCGTCGATGCATTCCAGACCTGGATGACAACGGATCTCGATCCCTGCCTATGGGCACGGCTGATCGGGCTCGATGGCGATGTAGGGCTCGCCGTCGTAGGGGGGGGCGAGACCATCGAAATTGTTGAGGATCACGCTGTAGACGATCGCGGCCCGGCGCAGATCCGGGTGACAGCATTCGTAGCTACAGTCGAACGGGCTGCGCTCGAAGCCCTCGATGTGGATTAGGGCTCCGTGGGTTTCGCAGTCCACGGGGTGATCGCCATAGTCTGCTCTGGGATCGAGCGCTTCGATCGTTCCTGCTAGATCGTCGTACGCCCGATCGGTCAAGAAGCCGCATTCTCGGCGCTCGTCGTTCTCGCCCGGAAGCTCCTTGACAACGTCGATTCGGTGGTCTTGGCGATACACTCGATTATAGATCTGCTCGTACTCGAGCTTGCCGGGGATGTCGTTCTCGTCACCTACCTCGGGGCCACATGCGATCACGACCATCATGATGGCCAACGTGATGAGTGGTTTGCGCATGGCGGCCGCCGTCGTTCGGTGGTGGGTCCCGGCCTCGTGGATGATCCCTTGTAGCATCTCAAAACCCCCAGTGCATCCCCACGGGTGCAGCGCTGGGCGGCGTTGGTACGAGAACGCCGCAGTCGAAGTCTCGGCTGTTCGGCAGGCAACGCCACACGTGCAGCATGTCTCCGACGGCGTCGAACCAGGCGATGTCATGGCAGCCATCGGCGTCGAAGTCGCCCACGTAGGGGCTGTAGTCTGCATCGAGGACGAACGCCTTTGCCTCGTGGCCGCCCGTGTCGTCGAAGTACCACACGTAGCTCGGACCCGTGGACCATGCCGAAGGCCCACGAGAGGTCAGGCCCCAGCTCCGCTGCCAGAAGATGTCGTCGATACCGTCGGCGTCGAAGTCGCCCACGAACGGGCGATAGCTGTAGCCGATACTCTTGGAGACCACCGCGAAGGACAGCTCCGTCGCGGTGCTCTGCGAGAGCCACAGCACGTCGACGGTGTCCTGTAGGCCGGCGGGGAGGTTGGAGACTCCCTGCCACATGATGTCGGCTCGGCCATCCCCGTTGAAGTCGCCGATGGCCGGAATCTGCTCCCCACGGACGAGCCCGAGCTCTCCCTGTCCTACCTGGGTGGCTTGCTCGAGCGCGAGGACACCATCGCCGAGGCGCCACGTGGTCACCCGGCGCTCGTGCGGCTCGAGCCACACGATGTCATCGGGGAAGCCCTCGCCGCGGTAGGGAGCTGCCAGGGGGTATGCGAAGGCAGATTGCTGGGCCACATCGGTCGCCGTCGAGATCTTGCCGTCCGAGGCCACCAGCGCGGCGTCCTGCCCGTCTCCGGGCTGGTACAGGTAGACGATGTCTCGATCGAGGTCGCTGGTGTCGAAGCGGCCGATCACGGGCACCGCGAACGAATCCTGCGGGTGCTCGACGGTCGTGGTGGTGAGCCCGGAGTTGAAGACCGCGAGATCGGTGACGTCGGGCCGGGTCCGTGGAAGAAGAGGTCGAACGAGGTCACTCCGCTGGTGAGCTGCAACGGGATGACCACCTCGCTCTCGTTCGGATACCAGCCCCCGGGAGGTGGTGGCACGGGCCAGGAATGGGGAAAGGCCTCCTCCACGAACGAGATTCCGGCGGGTCCTGCCTGAGGTCGCCAGAGGATCCCCTCGGTGGAGCCTTCGGTGTGCCAGAGGATCTCGGCACCCTCGCCGAAGACGCCGGCGTAGCGGTAGCCAAGCGAGGGCGACCGGGTTTCGAAGCGAGCGCGAGGGGTGTGCTGAAGGAAGAATGCCGAGAGTCGGTCGCGAGGCGTGAGATGGTCGGCGTCGTCGGAGAGCACGCCGTCGCACACCTGAGACGGAGTCGTCATGACGGAGTTGGTATCGACGGGGGTCAGCGGCCGTGCGTCGGGGATCTCGCAGGGTTGATCGGGGACGTTGCCCTCTTCATGAACGAAGCCCATGATGTGCCCGATCTCGTGTCGTAGGACCAGGAGCAGAGTGGCGTCACCGTAGCTCGCGATGATGTCGGAGTTGATCTGCAACACACGCGGCAGAACCCCTCCGCCCTGCGGTTCCAGCTCGGGGTCATTCCAAGCTTGCGGAGCCACATTCGTCGCACCCTGCCAACTGGAAAGGTACGCGAACATGCCAAAGTATGCCTTCGTTCCCGGTGCACAATCAGCCTCCACGCTGGACGAATCATTTCCGAGCCATGTGAAGTGCGGGCCCTGATGAGGCGTGTCGTCTGCAACGATGTGCACGAAGTTCGCCCCCGTCACCCGCTCCCACTCCGCCATCGTCGAGTGGAGCGCTCGGATCGTCTTGTGGTAGTTGGCTTCGCGTTCCGCATCTTCGCCGGGCATGAAGTTGATGCAGTACGACAGCTCGAGCTTCCTCGATTCCCCCCAGCGCTCGTGGATGTGAGGCCCCTGGGTCGTGGCGCCGACCGGGCGGTCATCTCCGGTGAGCGTCGCCGGCGCTCGCGATGAACTCTGCGGCGGTGGCTCGTCCTCCGCAAGCATGGGCTCGCCTCGCAGCACCACGACGCGCTCGACCTCGCCCGGCTGCGACGCCCACGCCAGGTCATCGGGCGAGCCTTCGGGCACCAGCCCGCCGGCCCGTTCGCCACACGCCGGGCCGTGGGGCCCAGGGTCGTCGTCGGGCATGTCCTCGTCGCCACCCGTGCCCGAGCCCGCCGGGTCATCATCGCCGGGGCAGCCCGGGCAGGCGGACGCCATACCCACGACCCACGAGAGGCCCCATGCCCCGAGTGCCGTCCGGAGCCGTTGGCCCGCTTTCGCGTCGATCTTGCTGCACGGAGGACGATCGATCACCGCGCCAGCCTACGGAGCGATTCAAGCCCCGCAACTCCGCAGACCGGCAACCATCCCCGAGTGAGATGAGCGGTTCGAGACGTACCGAGACCAGCCGGCTTGCTCGAAGGGCCCGGTCGCACGGTCGTGCGAGCCGGGCCCTTGCGCGAGGCGACGTGGCGTCGTCCCTACCCGAGCAGCTCGGGGATCGGCTCCTTGGGCGAGCTCGGATCCCCGAAGTCGTCCAGATCCCCCCCGCTGGCGCTGCGCAGACCCACGGCGGTGCCGATCATGTTCAGCAGCCGGCAGTGCGTACCGGTCGCCTGGGCGCGCACGTAGGCGCCCTGGCGGAAGTACCCGCCGGCCGAGCCCGCCATGATGTAGGGAAGGTTCATGCTGCTGTGGCTGGGACCTTGCGCCTGGTCGTTGATCCACACCGAGACGCCGGCATCGAGCAAGTTGCCCACGGGCAGCTGGTACTCGGCCAACCGATCGAGCAGGTACTTGAAGGTCCTGGCGAAGTGCCGGTCGATCTGGTGGTGCAGCAGGTCGGAGCCGGGGATCACCGCCCCGGAGCTGTCGTGCGACAGCCGGCGGTGCGAGATGAAGTGGTAGTTCTCCATCAGCTCGCCGTTGTCGGTGTTGGTGTAGCGCGTGGACGCATCGTTGCCGTTGCCCACCTGGATCGCCACCGAGCGGGTGTAGCCGCAGGCCACGGCCAGCACCGCCACGTCCATGTGGGCCCGCACCGCCGCGAGCACCAGGTCACCGTTGTCGCTGTCGTAGCCGGCCGACTCACCCTCGAGCGCGGCCTCTTGCTCGGCGGTGAGGTTGCAGGCCAGCGTGTCCTCGAGGTCGCGGATCGACGAGCGGTGCAGCTCGAGCCGCTGCACGTCGTTGTTCGACAGGGCCGGGTTGGTCAGCAGCGCATCCATCTGCTCGCGCACGAGGTCGTTGACGCTCTTGCGCCGCTCGATGAGCAGCTCGCTGATGACCCCGCCATCGATCCCCATCATGGTCTGGTAGGCGGTCAGCGGGTTGTGCAGCGGAGCACGGCGGTTGCCGGGGCCGCGGTACGAGATGCACGCGCCGCCCAGCCAGCCGTTGTTGCGGCCGGCATAGAGGAACAGCGAGTCGCGCCCGTCGGGGTTGAGCTCGCGACCGATGCGGTGGTCGATCGACTCGCCGTTGGCCTCGGAGTCGCCACCGGCACCCGCAACCACCGGACCCCGCGCCGTCAGCCCCTGGAGGGCGCCACGGGCGTGGCCGTCGCCGTAGTCGAAGTTGATGCCGTCCACGCCCACCGCGAGGATCTTGGTGTAGTGGTCGGTCAGCTCGTCGATCGCACGGCCCGCCATGGTCGCGGGGGTCAGCTCGCCCTGGGCACTGGGCCAGAAGCGCTCGGGCTCGGCCCCCACCTCGGTGTTCTGCGCCGAGGCACAGCCGTTGGCCTGGCGGAGGAAGATCGCGTAGGGATCGATGACGATCTCGCCCGCGCGGGCAGTACCACCGGTGCGCAGGCCCTCGAGCACGGGCAGGGCGAGGGAAAAGCCCCCAAGGCCCTTGAGGAAGGTTCGACGCTGCGTCTTCATCACTGCATCTCCTGCGCGGAACGGGTGAGGAACGGGCGGGACACCGCGAGCTCGACCAGTAGCTCCTTGACCCCGAGGTCCTCGAGGGACTCGGTGGCCAGGCGCTCGGTGAGCGGCTCGTCGATCTCCTCGTACGGGCGCGCCATCGCGAACTCGAGCCAGTGCTCGGCGTAGCAGTGGTGCACCCCCGGGTCTTCGGCCATCGCGTCGATGAGGTCGAGCGCGTTGTTCACCGTGGTGGGCCCGGTGCTCAAGGCCACGGTGGCCGCCGCGTCGACGGTCTTGCCGTTGTCCATGGTGCGGAACGCCCCGGTCGAGTCGTAGCTCTCGAACGGGAACCCGTAGGGGTTGATGAGCTGGCTGTGGCAGGCCACGCACTCGCTGCCCTCGACCTCGGTGAGCGCCACGATGGCCTCGCGGTTGGTCTGGGTGGGATCGGGCACCGGAAGCGCCGGGATGTCGTCGGGCGGGGCCGCGATGGGAATGCAGCTGACGTGCTTGGCCATGAACACCCCGCGGTGGATCGGGTCGGGGTTGACCGAGGTGGAGTTGGCGGCCAGGAACCCGATCTGGGTGAACAGACCGCGGCGCTCGCTGGCCGGCAGCTCGACGAGGCCGAAGTCGGGGCCGAACGTGCCCTCGAGCCCGTAGACCGCGGCCAGCTCGTCGTTGACGAAGGTCTCGGTCGAGGTCAGCAGGTCGCGCCACGAGCCGTCTCGATCGAACACGGTGTGCCGCAGGAACTGCTGGTGCTCCTCGATGGCGAGCATGCCGAGATCCTCGGGCGCCTCGGGGTAGAAGGCCGGCGAGGGGTCGGCGCTGGCGAACTTGTCGACCTGCAAGAGCTGGTGGTGGAAGTGCTCCACCACGCGCTCGGCTCGCGGGCTCTCGAGCATGCGCAGGGCCTGGGCCCGCACCGCCTCGGGATCGCGCAGCTCGTCGCTCGCCGCGGCCGCGAACAGATCGTCGTCGGGCATGCTGTTCCACAAGAAGTAGGACAGCCGCGCGGCGATCTCCCACGAGCCCAGCGGGATCACGCCCTCGACGATCTCGTCGCTGCTCTCCACCCGGTAGATGAAGTGGGGCGACTGCAGCATGCCCTCGAGCACCAGCCGCACCCCGGCCTCGAAGCCCGCGGTGTCCTCGTAGAGCTCGGGACCGCGGTCGAACAGCGCGGTGTAGTCGGCCACCTCGATGTCGGTCAGCGGGCGACGGAACGCCCGCGCGCCGAAGTTGGTCACGAAGTCGTGGGCCCGCGTGTCCTCGTCGGCGCCGGTGTCGGGCGCGATGTTGGCGATGATGGTCGGGTCGTTGGCGACCATCTCGGCCAGCTCGACCGCGGCCCGCTGGTAGCCCGACCACAGCGCCTGATCGACCTCGAGCGAGGAGGCGTTGTTGTCGAACACGAAGCCACCCACGAATGGATCGGCGCGCAGCTCCGACGACAACCCGGTGGGCTCGTCCAGCATCAATAGATCCTGGACCGTGTTCTCCCACTGCTGGTGCGTGAGCCGAGCGAAGCGGGTGCTGTCGGCGGGCAGCTCGTCGACGGGGCCGAGGCCGTCGTCACCGACATCCTCCCCCGCGTCCTCGCCCGCGTCCTCCCCCGCGTCGTCACCTCCGTCGAGGCCCGCGTCGTCCTTCCCGAATTCCCCTACGCCGGAGTAACAACCCGCGCTCGTGGTGAGCGCCAGCCCCATTACCCCGACCACTGCATGCCGTTGAAGCATCCCCATGGTCACCCGGGGTTGAGAGTCCAGGATCTCGGGGCCTTGTCTCAAGCAAATTCGCAGAAGAAACGATGATCGGGCGGCTTTGTTGGCGAGGAGGATTACGCATTCGACAGTGTCGGCCAGGTGTCAGCGCGCGCAATCGAACCCCGTGCGTAGACGGCCTCAGAACCGTGTTCTCGAGGGTCTTCGCGCCTGGGGGCCGTGGGCTGCGATCGCGAGCAAACCATGGGGTCCACCGCCCCCGTTCGGCCTACTGAAGCGGCACCGGGTTGTTCTGAATCATCCGCACCCAGGTGTTGCGATCCTCGAAGATCACGGACTCGGAGCCGATCACCGCGACGCGGGTCCCGTCGTTGCTCACCGCCACCCCGCGAGCGACGTCGTCGAGCTTGGCCTCTTCGTTGCCGTAACCATCGGTCCACCACTGGAGGCTCAGGCCCGCGTTGGTGCGGGTCGCCCAGATGTCGGCGGACTGACCGACGACCGTGAAGTAGCCGACGAGGTAGACCCCATCACCGCCATCGAGGGCCACGTTGAGGCCGACGTCGGTCGCCCCCGAGGAACCCTCGAATTGGTGGCTGCCGATGGGGGTGAAGTCGGGGTCGTACTTTGCGGCCCACACGTTCTCGTTGCCCGGGGTCTCGACGTCGATGCCCACCAGCACCAGGTTGCCCTGCGAGTCGAGCGTGCCGTGGTTGACGATCGATCCGGGCAGCGCTTGCATCCCTTGCTCGCCGCCATCGGCGTCGAGCTTGCGCACCCAGCCCTCGGTCGTGCTCGGTCCGACCTCGTGGTTGCCCATCAGGTAGATCGTGCCGTCGTCGGCCACCACCACCGACGTGGCCGTGCTGGACCCGGCCGGTCCGTCGTAGGACACGGTCCACAGGTCGGTGCCATCGGCGTCGTACTTGCGCAGCCAGGCGTTGGAGTCGCTGCCGTCCACACGCTCGGCTCCGGCCACCAGCACGTTGCCATCGGCATCGGCTCGCACGTCGTTGGCAAAGTCGACGTCGTCGTTGGGCCCGGGGCCCAGGCCCACGCCGTCGTGGTAGCGCATCCACACCACGCTCTGGTCCTCGGGACGCAGGCGGATCACCAGCACGTCGTCGTCGTTCTCGGTGACCTCGCTGCCCGAGATCAATAGATCGCCGCTCTCGTGCCAGGCGAGGTCGGAGCCGAAGTCGTCGCCGTGCAGCGCTCCGTCGTGGGTCCACGTCCACCCCTCGCGACCGTCGGGCGTGTACTGGCGCAGCCACACGTCGTAGCCCTGGCCCTCCACCTGGGTGCTGCCCAGCACGTAGAGATTGCCCTCGGCGTCGAACAGCGCCTCGGTGGCCACGTCGTCCTCGCCTCCATTGTGGGTGGCCGTCCACAGCACCTCGTAGGGCACCACGCAGCTGGTGTAGCAGCCGTCTTGGTTGTCGAGGTTGCCGTCGTCGCACTGCTCGCCCTCGTCGACCACCCCGTTGCCGCAGTCGAAGCCCGGGCCGGTCGATTCCGGGCTGGTGGTCGGCGCCTCGGTGGTGGGCACGGCCGTGGAGGTGCCGGGCAGAGTCGCGCTCGTGCCCGAACCATCGGGGCCGCCGCTGGCACTGGTCGAGCCGTCCGCGCCCGTGAGCGGAAAGTCGGGCAGGTCGTCGCCGCAACCCGGCAGCAGGCATGGCACCGAGAGCGTCGTGAGCAAGGCAAGCGTCGAGCGGCGCATTGGCCTACGATAACAGCCCTCGGGGCGCGTGCCGCATGCCCCCTGCGGGTCCGCACATTACGTTCGTTTCGGCCACTCGCGGGGCGGCCGGCCGGGCGTGCTAAGGTCCGGGTCCCCCACCTTGGAGGCCTTTGCCGTGCAGGGAACGATTCAGCTCAAGATCGGCCACTCCGCCGTCCAGCTCGCCGAGAACAACCCCCGCTTGCTCATCGGACGCGACGAGCAATCGGTCAACCTCGTCACGCCCGACGCCAGCGTGTCGCGGCGACACGCCGAGGTGTTCTTGCAGCAGGGCCGCGCGTTCATCCGCGACATGGGCTCGTCCAACGGCACGTGGATCAACGGCTCGCCGGTGGGCGCCGACGCGGTCGAGCTGCTGCCGGGGCAGCAGGTGTTCGTCGGGCACGTGCCTCTATCAGTCGAGTGGCAGGGCGGACCCCAGGTCGGCGCCACGGTCATGGGTGCGCTGCCGGCCGAGCTGCTGGCGCTGATGGAGGCCCGCAAGCAGCAGGCCGCGTCGCAGTACAGCACGCCGCCCCAGCCCGGGGCCACGGGGCTGTCGGTGGGCGGAACGCAGGGTCCGACGCCCGCCGAGCTCACCTACCGGCGGCAGGGCTCCAACAACAACGGCGTCTTGCTGGTGGCGCTGCCGGCCGACACCTTCACCAACGACAGCACGCTCGAGGGCTTCCTCGAGTTCACCGCGATGGACAGCGAGACGGTCTCGTCGATCACGGTGGAGCTCGTCGAGGTGCACCGCAAGAGCGCCAAGAAGGGCCACGCGTGGGATCGCATGATCGTCAAGCAGGGCCCGTGGAAGTGCCGCAAGGGCGACGTGGTGCCCATGCCGTTCTCGCTGCGCGTGCCCTCGGCCACCTCGATCAGCGGCAAGGACGTGCACTGGGAGATCCGCGGCTACGTGGACATCGCGTGGGCCTACGACATCGAGGTCGAGGTGCCGATCACCATGCGCAACAAGGACGTCGAGCGCATCCGCGACGCCCTGGGTGCGCTCGACTTCCGCGTGGTCGACCTCGAGAGCAAGCCGCTGGGTCAGGAGTTCAAGGGCAAGTTCCACCCGCCCGCCCAGCTCGCCAAGCGCGTGGGGATCGACGCCATCAACGTGCTCATCCAGTACCTCGGCACCAACCTCAAGATCTGGCTCGAGGTCGACAAGACCGGCGTGTTCAGCAAGGACAAGCGCACCGACTTCGTGATCGAGCTCGACCGGCTGAGGGCCGCACCGATGCCCGAGGTCTCGGCGCTCTTGCAGGCGAACATCAGCCGCCTGATGTCGCTCTGAACGAGGGGCGGGTCGGGCGAGACCCCGGGCGACGGCGGCGCCTTGGGCCCGGGGCGGAAGCTGGACGGAGGGCCCGCGTCGCGGGCACCGTGCCGTGAGCACCTCCGTGAGCATTGCGCTACCATGGCTCCACTCATGGCCGACGAGCCCTGCGACGTGCAGACCGAGATCTTCCGGCGCATGACGCCCGAGCAGAAGCTGCGGGCTGCGATGCGGCTCTACTGGTCCGCACGCGAGCTCAAGGCGGCGTGGTTCCGGTACGAGCACCCCGAGTGGACCGAGGACCAGGTGAAGGCGGCGGTCCGGGAAGCGTTCTTGTTCCACCATGAATGACCTGTTCACGCTGTTCACGTCGCGGCTGGATGCGGCGGGAATCGAGACCGTCGTCACCGGCAGCGTGGCGGCGATGCTGTATGGCGAGCCACGGCTCACCCACGACATCGACCTCGTCATGCTGCTCGACGACTCGAGCATCGAGGCGCTGGTTCGGGCCTTCCCCGATGAAGAGTTCTACTGTGCGCCGACCGACGTGATCCGTGTGGAGGCTCGGCGTCCGCAGCGTGGGCACTTCAACATCATCCACCATGAGACCGGCTTCAAGGCCGATGTCTACGTAGCGGGCCAGGATCCGCTCCACCGCTGGGCCCTCGCCAAACGGCGCCGCGTGCCATTTGGTGACGCCATGATCACCGTGGCTCCGCCGGAGTACGTGATCGTGCGCAAGCTCGAGTACTATCGCGAGGGACGCAGCGCCAAGCACCTCCAGGACATCCGGGGCATGCTGCGATCGCAGGGCGATCGCGTCGATCGGGCGGAGCTCGAGTCGAAGGTGAACCAGCTGGGGCTGCAGGCCGAGTGGGCCGAGGTGGCGGCGAGCTGACGCCTTGGCGTAGGATCCCTTCCGCCTTGCGATTCCACGAGCGCACCCACGGCGTCTACTTCGACGATCTCGACGCGTTCCAGATCCTCCACAACGCGCGCTACCTGCTGCTGTTCGAGCACGCGATCGGGTCGTTCTGGCGGCACATGGGGTGGGGCGGGGCGCTGGACTTCAACGAGAATCCCGATCAGTACCACCTGGTGCGCAGCAACCACATCGAGTACCTGCGGCCGGTCAGGGGCACGGGGGAGGTGCGAGTGCGGGTTTGGGTCGAGCGGCTGGGGCGGACGTCGCTGACCTTCGGGCTGCGGGTGATGCCGCTCGACGAGGACGTGGACCATGCGCGAGGCGAGCGGGTGATCGTGCGGGTGGATCCTCTGTCCCAGCGGCCCACGGAGTGGACGGCGGAGTTTCGCGGGCTGCTCGCGCCGTATCGACAGGATCTCGACGACGACGAGGGCGGCTGACATGGACGCCACGCCGCTGCACCTCAAGGCAATCGTCTACGGCAGCGAGCTGGCCAATCTACTGTTCCTCGTGCTCGTGTGGGTCCATGCGCTCACCGGAGGCGCGGGCACGATCTCCGGAATCGCGGCGATGCTGGCCAAGAAGGGCCGAAGGATCCACGTGAGGGCCGGGCGGGTGTTCGTGTGGACCATGGCCGTGGCCGCGCTGACGGGCATCGCCCTGAACGCGATCCGCCTGAGCACCCACGTGGCGGACAACCACGCCCAGTACGAGGGGCTGGCGTCGCCGAGCACGTATCCCGCCCGCATCGGGTTCATCTACGCGGCGCTGTGCGTGCTGTTCATGCTTCGACAGGGCACCCGACGCCGGGTGTTCTCGCGGCGACGCACGAGCCCGAGCACGGCGGTCGATCGGTGGGTGCCGTGGGGGCTGATCGGCCTGGGCCTGGGGCTCACGGCGCTGATCCATGCGCGCTACAACTCCTGGACCGGTGCGCTGTGGATGATCTGGACGTTCATGGCGGGCGTGATCCTGAGCGTTCGGTGGCGACGACGTGCGGCGGCCGAGGCCGCGGCCAACGTGGTGGAGCACCGGTTCCACATGCTGCTGCTCGCGGCATTCAGCTGGTGGGCGGCGGGTCAAGGGTTCGGGCCGGCGCTGGCCATCGCGCTCGAGGGGCCCCCGCAGGCGATCGGGCCCTACGTCGGTGATCGACCAGGGGCCTACTCTCCGTTCTTTTGGGGCTACCTCGGGTTCTGGGCGCCGTTCTTCCTGCTCGCGGGTTGGTTGTTCGTGCGCTACGCCAGGCGACGGAGCACGGCGGCGGCATGAGCCAACGAGAATCGGGCTTCCGGTAGAGTAGAATGGTACCGATGCGCCACCTCGTGATCTGCTTCCTGGCTCTGGGCGCGTGCCAGCTCGACGGCAGCTCGCTGGGCACGACCTCCAATGCGGTCCCGGGGGACAGCTCGTCCTCGACCAGCCCCTCGACGGGCTCCACGAGCGACGGCTCCGCCACCGGAGGCACCGTCGACGGCACGAGCGGTGCCTCGATGGGAGGCACCTCGACCCCGTCGACGGGGCCGGAACCGACGACGGCCGAGACGACGCAGGGCATGGGCGAGACCGACGATTCCTCGACGAGCACCGGTCCCGAGCAGACGGGCACGAGCTCGGGCGGGCCGGCCTGCGGCCAGATCCTGCCGGGCCCCGGGGGCTGCGACCCAGCCTGCGATCTCTGTGCCGGTGGGGAGTGCCTCGTCGATTGCATCGGAGACAACGTCTGTGACGGCAACGAGACCACGATCACCTGCGCCCCCGATCGGCCCTGCACCGTCACCTGCGAGGGCAGCCAGGCTTGCAAGCAGGCCACCATCGAGTGCCCGGTCGCGCACGAGTGCCAGGTGCTGTGCAGCGGAGAGCAGGCGTGCCAGCAAACGGTGGTCGACTGCGGCGGCGGTCCATGCTCGCTGACGTGCCAGTCGCACAACCAGGCCTGCGATCAGCTCGAGTTCAACTGCGGAGCCGACGACAGCGTGGTGACCTGCACGGTGGGCCAAGACGCGGACCCACAGCTCAATCCATCGGGATCGACGTGCGCATGTGAGGCCAACGGCTGCTGACCGATGTCCACCTCGTGCGGGCCCGCCGAGCGCGGCACGTCGGCAACCGTCGGCCTGCACTTGCACGGCCACGGCGGCCGAGCCCACCATCGACGCATGCGTCACGTGGTCCAAGCCCTGGTCGTCGCACCGCTGGTGGCGTTCGCCTGCGCCCACCCGGCTCCTGGCCACGGCGATCCGAGCGCGGCCCCTCCAGCGTCGAACGAGCCTGCCACCGCAGCGAAGGAGTCCCCCTCGGTGGAATCATCCGAGCATCCGTTGCCCGATGCCGTCTCGATCCTCGTGGGCGCGTGGGCGAGCGAGGACGGCCGCGCGGTCGAGCGCTGGACCGCGGTGGGCGAGCACCTCGTGGGCATCGGCTTCACCTCGGCCAAGGACGGCAAGACCACCGCGTGGTTCGAGGTGATGCTCCTCCACCACCCCGATGGCCACGCCGTGTTCACTGCGATCCCCGGTGGCGAGGCGATCGTCGACTTCGAGGTCGCGGTCGAGCCCGACGAGCTGCGGCTGACCAACCCGGAGCACGACGATCCCACGGCGATCGTCTATCGCCGCGAAGGCGACCGGCTCGCGATCGCCCTCGACGGCGCCGCAGGCCCACGCCGCTTCGAGCTGCGCGGTCGCGAGCCGATGTCGGCACCGACCCTCGAGGACCTCGACGTCGCGTTCGCGGCCGACAGCGCGGCGCGAGGCGGAGCGGCCTGGGTCGAGCGCTTCGACGCCGAGGGCTTTGCGTGGTCGCGGGGCTCGGACCGCCGCGACGCCGAGACCAGCGGGGCGGGCATCGACGCGATGCGGGCCGGTGGCCACGATCTGCAGTGGAGCCCGACCGCCAGCGGGCTCGCCCCGGCCGGTGATCTCGGCTTCACCACCGGGCGCTACCGCGTGGTCGCCCAAGCGGGCAACGAGGTCGTGAGCACGGGGACCTTCGTGACGATCTGGCGAAAGCGGGCGGACGGGTGGCACATCGCGTTCGACTCGGGTGTGCCGGACCGGTGATGGCGCAATGAGGCGGTCGCGCGCCTCGAGCGAGCACGCTGCCTTCAGCCCTGCGGCACGAAGCCGTCGCAGGCGCTCGCGATCACGCTGACCGCCTCGGTGAAGAACGGCGCATAGTCGGGCGCACACACCGGCCCCACCGAGCCGTAGCCGAACGACTGGGTGAACTCCCGCAGGCGCGGCGCGGGCTCGGCCCCCGAGTAGCCGCCCGTGGGCTCGAGCGCGATGCCGGGGCAGGTCCCGCCCGCGTCGCAGTCGCCGATGAGCGACAGCACCACGATCGCATCCTCGTTGCCGCCCTTGGCCGAGACCAGGCTCGCCTTCCAGCCGGCGGGGTCGCCGTTCGAGTTGGGATCGGCGTCGGCCGGCACGCAGGTTCCGTCGAGCGGGGGCGCCGGGGTGGTGTCGCCGGGGCTGTCCTCCTCGTCGGTGATGATGGTGACCACGAGGATCGCGTCGTCGCGCAGGAAGCCATCGTTGCACTGCCCGGGGGCGGACAGGGGCCCCACCGCGGCCAGGGTGGAGCTCATGGTCTGCTCGTCGCCGGGGCCGCCGAAGCCTCGCGAGCCGATGCAGGTGAAGGTGGCCACGAGGTCGGGCTGGTCGGCGGTGGCATAGCGCAGGCCCCCGACCAGCATGCAGTCCTGGCCGATCCCCGAGGTGACGCGCCCCGCCCCGAGGATCCCGTCGCAGCCCGCCCCGGCGATGAGCCCGGCGTCGACCACCATCACGTGGAAGTCGTCGATCATCAGGGTCTGCTCGATCGCATCGATGAACCCGGGGAAGCTGCCCAGCAGGTTGTCCTGCTCGTCCTCCATCGAGGCCGAGCTGTCGATCACGAACAGGAAGTCGACCTTCTGGCAGCCCGCTTCGTTGCCGCCGTCCTCGGCCATGCCGGTGCCGTCGGCCCCGCCCACGTCGAGCTTGTCGCCGGTGTCGGCGGGCGCGTCGTCGCTGGCGTCGCTCGAGGCGGAGAGCGTCGTCAGCGGCAGCGAGCCGCCCGAGGCGGTGTCGTCGCGCGTGTCGGGCTCGTTGCCGCATCCGGTCGCGCACCATGCCACGCTTGCTGCGATCCACCACCGTGGGTCCATGGGTCGAGCATGACGGACCGGGGATGATCGGCGCAACCGCGGATCGGCCGCCCTGCCGCCCGCGCTTCCGCGGCGGCCGGCCTGGACGGCTTCGAAATCATCGACGGTGGCGCAATCCGATCGGCGCCCGGCGTCACTACCCGTCGAATGGACGGGCTCGACCCCACCAACAGCGACGCCCTGGGTGTCGCCAGGACGGCCCTGGACGGGCGTGGGGAGCCCCGCCTCGCCCCGTGGCTTGCGCGCTCGAGTCGGGAGCCAGATGCTCGATCCGTGGCAGGGGAGGACGGGAGCGAGTCGGAGCCCGACGGCGCCGCGCTGGGGACTGCACCGACGGTCGACGATGGCGTGGGATGGCAAGTGGCCAAGCAGAGCATCCACCAGGCGCTGTTTCCCGACGTGGGGGCGGAGCCCTCGAGGGTGGGGCGCTTCGAGCTGCTGCGCCGGCTGGGCCGCGGCGGCATGGGCGAGGTGTTCGTGGCCTACGACGATCGGCTCGATCGGCGGGTGGCCATCAAGCTGCTGCTGCGCGAGCACGCGGCCAACGACCACGCGCGCGAGCGGCTGCTTCGCGAGGCCCAGGTGCTGGCGCGCCTGTCCCACCCCAACGTGGTGCAGATCCACGAGGCGGGGATCCACGAGGGTCAGGTGTACCTGGTCATGGAGCTCGTCGACGGCATCACGCTGCGCGAGTGGATGGAGCAGGCTCCCGAGGGCACCAAGGTGCGACCGTGGTCGGAGGTGGTGCCGGTGATGATCGAGGCCGGCCGGGGCCTGGCCGCCGCGCATGCCCAGGGGCTGATGCATCGCGACTTCAAGCCCGACAACGTGCTGGTGGGCAACGACGGCCGCGTGCGCGTGCTGGACTTCGGGCTGGCCCGGCCCGGTGTGGACGAGAGCGCGTCGAGCTCGGCGGTGTCGGTGGACGATCCCACTGCGGTCTCCATGCGGGCCGAGTCCGTTGCGGGCTCGGGCTCGCGTCCGGGCTCGGGCTCGGGCTCGCGCCGCGGCATCGTGCAGCTGACCGAGCCGGGGCGGGTGGTGGGCACGCTCGCTTACATGTCCCCGGAGCAGCTCACCGCCACGCCGCTCGATGCTCGCAGCGATCAGTACGGCTTCTGCGTGACGCTCTACGAGGCGCTCTACGGCGAGCGGCCGTTCAACGGCCGCTCCTTCGCTGCCTACCTGATGGCAGTGACCCAGGGGAGACTCGAGGAGCCCACCACGCGCTCGCTGGTGCCACGCTGGCTGCGAGCCGTGGTGCGGCGGGGGTTGTCGGTGGCGCCCGACGATCGCTTCGCCGACATGAACGCGCTGCTGCGCGAGCTGTCGCGGCCGCGAGGGCGCGGACGGAGGATCGCGGTGGTCGCGGGCGGGCTCTTGCTCGGCGGTGCGACGGTGGGCTCGATGCTGTCGAGCCCGGAGCAACCGTGCGCCCAGGCCGACGCCGAGCTGGCCGCGCAATGGGACGACCACGCCCGGGCCCGGGTGCGCACGAGCTTCGCCGCCGCGGAGCCCTCGTATGGCGCGGACGCAGCCGAGCGCGTGATCGCGGCGCTCGACGGTCGGGTCGACGCGTGGAGGGCCGAGCAGCGCGATGCCTGCGAGGACACGCGCGTGCGTCAGACGCATCCCGTCGACGTGCTCGCGCGACGAACGGCCTGCATCGAGCGCAACACCGCGGATCTGCGAGCGCTGCTGCATGCGCTGCCCGACGCCGATGCGGGAGTGGTCGAGCACGGGCTCGACATGGTGGAGGGCCTTCCCCAGCCGGTGCGCTGTCAGGATCTCGATGCGCTCGGACCCCAGGCGCCCGAGGATCCCGAGGTCGTCCGGGCCACGCGCGAGGCCCTGGCGACGGCCCGGGTGACGCGACGGGCGGGGCGCGACGACGAGGCTCGGGCCTTCGCCGACGAGGCGCGGACCCGGGCCGAGGCCACCGGCTACGGTCCCGTCCACGCCGAGGCCTTGGTCGAGTCGGCCCGCGTGCGCCTGGCCAGCCCGCACCAGGAGGACAAGGACGCCGCCCTCGACATGCTGTGGCAGGCGCTCGACCTGGCCGAGCTGCACGAGCATCGCGAGCTGTCGTTCGAGATCTGGCTCGAGCTGCTGTCGGAGGACGACAGCCGCGGACGCCACGATCGCGCGCGGCTGTGGGCCCGCCGCGCCGAGATCGCCCGCCAGCGCAACCCCGGCGAGCCACGACGGCGCCTGGAGCTGGCGGCTCGCCGCGGCGTCGCCGAGCTCCGGGCGGGCGAGGCGACCGCCTCCGAGAGGATCCTGCGCCAGGGCCTCGAGGCCGCCGAGACCGAGTCGAGCTCGGAGCTCCAGCGAGCCCAGCTGCTCGAGGCGCTGGGCAACACCCTGCGTCGTGCCGGTCGCACCAACGATGCGCTCGAGGCCTACGACCAGGCCGAGCAACTGTGGCGAGACGCCCTTGGCCCAGGACACCCCTACCTCGCGCGGCACGACTACAACCAGGGGCTGTTGCTGACCGACCTCGGCCACGTCGACGCGGCACGCCAACGACTCGAGCGCGCGCGCACGAGGTGGATCGAGCTCTACGGTGCACGAACCCTGCTGGTCGGTCGCTCGGAGCTGGCCCTGGCCCAGCTCGACCAGCTGACGGGCGCCCTCGACGACGCGCTCGCACATGCCAGGCGGGGACAGGAGATCCTCGCCGTCGCCCGTGATCCCGACGATCCGCTCCAGGTCGAAGCGCTACAGCTGCTCGGCCTG
This sequence comes from Paraliomyxa miuraensis, assembly GCF_026337845.1. Classification (GTDB taxonomy): domain Bacteria; phylum Myxococcota_A; class Polyangia; order Nannocystales; family Nannocystaceae; genus Paraliomyxa; species Paraliomyxa miuraensis. The sequence goes on from NZ_JAOVZF010000156.1 coordinate 24,554, forward strand.
GTCCAATTTCGTCGCGGCGAGCTTCAGGACGCCCACGACACCTGGCAGCAAGCCCTCGAGCACATCGTGGCCGCGCGCGGCCCCGATGATTCCGAGGCCCTGCTCACGCGCAGCAACATGGCCGAGGCCCTGCTGGGTCTGGACGAGCACGAGCGGGCGCGGAGGGCCTACGAGGCGCTGCTGCCCGCCGTGCAGGCCCGTGCCGACCAGGAGCCGCTGACGGCGATGCTCGTGCTCAAGGGCCTGGGCCTGGCCGAGCTGGGTACCGAGCGCGCGGCCGAGGCGGTTCCCCGGCTCGAGGCCGCGCTCGCGCTGCTCGAGCGCCACGGTGGGCACCCGCTCGAGCAGGCCGACTTGCTGTGGGCGCTCGCCCGGGCCGAGCGCGCCACCGGTGAGCCTCGCGAGGGCGTGCACGCGCGAGCCGAGCGTGCGGCCGAGCTCTATGTCGAGCACGGCCAGAGCGAGCGGGCCGACGAGATCCGCACGTGGCTTGCGACCTTCGATCGATAGACCCACTTGGCGCACCACATCCATTCGAACCACCACCCAACAACCCATCGAGCGAAACGAGCGAGACCATGTTCTACGGAACCATCAACTCCAACGGCACCGTCGACACCACCAAGGCGTTCTCCAACAACTTCACCGTCTCCGGCTCCAGTGGCACGTACGTCGTGAGCTTCAACGAGTTCCTCCACTATCCGCCCACCGTCACGGCCACGGCCATCGGTTCGAACACGTCGGAGAACAACTATGTCGGGGTGCAGACCACGATGACCCAGACCACCGTGGGTCAGGCGTTTCAGGCCACGTTCTGGGTATGGAAGCCGGAGCAGAAGAACCCTACCAACCATGGGTTCACCTTCCATGCCCGCAGCGGACAGTCTCTGATGTTCAACGCCGGCGTGAACACCACGCTATCGCTGAATCCGAGCATTCAGTCGTTCACCTATACCGATGCCAACGGCAACCACAGGACCAACTCCGTGCTCGTGATCTCGACCGGGATCAATGGCCTGAACTCCACGACGGGACAGATGACGGGAGGCACGGGCAGCTACTCGGCCACCTTCGACAAGGGCACCGTCCTGCTCGGCATCTACCAGGGCGGTGGGACCATGATCCTGGAGATCCCCAATACGGTCCGGGACAACTCGGGGAACACCTGGAACCTGACCGGATGGACCTACGGTGCGGGAGCGGGAGCGACGGGCCAGCAGTGGGCGGTGGGCCAGAGCAGCAGCACCTACCCCCTCCAGCTCGCCTCTCCGGGCGGGGGAGCCCCCGTGCCGCCGATGACCACCCCCGAGAGCTTCGTGATCATGGCGACCCGTGGCACCCAGACCCTGACCACCGACCCCGTCATCCGCCTGTCGAATGTGCCACCGGCCGGCATCTCGCTGTGACCCCGGCGGGCCGGCTGCGCGACGTACCTCAGCCCCGCAGCCGCTGCTCGTCCACGAAGATCGTGTTCACGAACGTCCCCGCCCGCACCTCGTACCCATGCCCGCGCAAGAGCTCCAGCGTGGGCTCGCGCTGCTCGTTGGTGCCGTAGACCAGCGTCTCCACGCACAGCACGGCCGGCCGAAAGCGGTCGAAGCTCAGGGTCTGCAACATCGCCAGATCGAGCCCCTCGACGTCGATGCTGACGAGGTCGGGCGGGGTGCGGCCGAAGTGCTCCTCGAGGATCGAGTCGATCGAGCGCAGCGGCACCTTCACCACCGCCTCGATCGTCTGGGGCCCCGACTCGGCCACGTAGCGGTCGGCCTGCTCGCGCGAGAACGTGTTCAGCTGGGGGCGCTCGCGGATCACGTAGTAGTCGGCGCTGTCGCTGCCGTCCACGCTCACCCCGACCTCGAGCACGGTGTCCTCGGGGCGAGCGCGGCGCAGGAGCTCGGCCATGAACGGATTGGGCTCCACCAGCACCCCGCGGCTGCCCTTTGCGTAGAACAGGAACGTGTTGCTGGAGATGCTCGGGTGGAACGCCCCGATGTCGAGGTAGCGCGGCTTGGGGATCCCCACGTGCTCGAGCACCGCCTGCAGCACCAGGTCCTCGCCCTGCTGGGCGTAGCTGAGGCGACGACCGTCGGGCGGCATGGGGCCGAGATCGGTGGGCAGCGGGGGGATTTCTCCGGGCGCGAGCGGGGGTGGAGGACTCGCGGAGGTCGGGGTACTCGCGGGCGCCGGGTCGCTCACGGCGCCCGCAGCCTCGTTGGCCTCGTCGGCGGCGGTGCTCAGCGCCCGGGCCACCTGCGTGAGCCCGGCCGTGGCGCCCACGCCCACCAGCGATCCCAGCAAGAAGGACCGTCGCCCCGGCGATCCGTTGGCGTCGCGTGGAGAGTCGCTCAAGGGCTCGATCGTAGCAGGGGCCCCGGACGGTGTCGCCTACGAGCCCCGAGCACCATGAGCAGCATCCACGCCCACGCACGACCGCCAGAGTCGGTCGTCGTGCACCCGCACCCGTCATCGGCGCCCTCGCTCGCTCCGGCCGAGCCCGTGCTGCTCGTGCCACTACCGCTGCTGTCGGCCCCGCCACCGCTCGTGGTGCCTCCGCTTTCATCGAGGCCCGTGTCCATGTCGCCGGTATCGGACGAGGCCGGCCCGGCCTCCACCCACAGGTGGCTCGTGACCACGCGGCGCTCGCCGTCGACGAGGATCTCCACGCGGTAGCGGTCCTGCCCCTGCGCGGGCGCGGTCACGTTCCACTGCACCATCGCCGGATCCTCGTCGATCGCCTGGGTGCCCGCGCTGGCGCCGTTCTCGACCAGTCGCACCTGCTGCCCTGCGGCACCGGTGATCACCGCGGTGAGCGTGACCTCGTCGGCGCGGATCGTGTCGCCGTCGATCTCCTGCAGAGCAGCGAGCTCCACCATCGGATCATCGGGCCCCTGGAGCTTGACCACCGTGCGCCCGCGACGGATGCCCTCGACGATCCCCGCCGCGTCGAGCCGGTCGGCCAGCACCACGGTGGCAGCGCTACCGATCGGACTCTGGAACGGCGAGAGATCGACCCCGGCCCGGTGATCGTCGCTGCCGCCGAGCGGCACCACGTGCAACCCCTGGGCGCACAGCTCGTCCCACTGCTCGATCGCGGACTCGGTGTACTGGCCCGCGAACGGCTCGAGACCACCGGTGGCAATCTCGACGGCGTCGATCATCGCGGGGTCGAGCGCGAGATCCCATGCGCACCCGATGCACAGCGCCCCGAGCTCGAGGGTCGGGTGGTTCAGCACGAACAGCGCACCTTGATCGTGATACGCCTGCACCGCCCCCTCGATCGTGACGCCGGGCTGGCCGAGCTCGTGGCTCACGAAGCTGGTCGCGCCGATGCCGTTGGCGTGCCCGGCGTAGGTGGTGAATTCCACCCCCGGTACGAACAGCAGCCCGGGGTGCCGCGGCTGCACGTCGCCGAGGAAGTCGAGCGCGGTGTGGACGTTGTGATCGCTGATGACCACCCAGTGAAGCCCCACCGACGTGGCGAAGTCGCCGATCTCGTCGAGCGGCGGCCGTGCATCGCCGCTCTCGAGCGAGTGCACGTGCACGTCGCCCGCGTACCAGCCCGGCTCGTCCACCAGCGCGGGGCTGGGCACGTACGGCTGGCGCTCGGGCTGCGGCGCGAGCGTGGCCGATGCGGCATCACGCAGCACGATCTCGAGCTCGAACTGCCCGGGCGGGTCGAGGATCTGCGCCTTGCCCACGATCACGTTCCACGTGCCCGCGGGGATCGGCCCGGGCGAGTAGCTGCGCGACGCCGCGTCGAGGCCCACGATCGCGGGCTCGGAATTGCCTCCGCCCCAGCCGCGTCGGCCGCTCGGATCCTCGAGCCCCCAGTCGAGGATGTTGGACATCGAGAGGTCGTCGTGGCGGACCTCGATCTCCACCGTGCCCTCGGGGACTTCGAACGGCACCCGGAAGTGATCGAGACCGTCGTCGGGCACGTCGCCGGCGATCGGGATCACCGTCTCGGCCGCGCGTACGAGCGATGGAAACGAAGCGACGGCGACGGCGACGGCGATGGTGAGCCTCGAGCCTCGGCCGAGCATGGGGCGAGCGTACATGCGAATTCCGGGGTGGACGAAGACCAAGGCCGCCGAGCTGCGCTGGAGTCGCCGTCGGGCGGCGGGGCGTGATTCCGCCCTCGCGCGGCGCACGAACGGTCGGGTGGGCTCGATCCATCGCAACTTCGCGCTCGATCAGCGTCGCCGGTGCTCGCATTCGAGCCCTCGACGATCGCTCGGTGCGACAGCCGAGCCGTTGTCGTCGTTCGTGCTCGCGGGAAACGAGCCCCGACGGCCGAGAGATCGTGCATGATGGCCCGCGCGGTGCTGAGGAGCAGCACGCCAAGACACTTGGATATCGGCCTCCTTGGCCGAGGAATCACGACACAATGACTACATCAGACTTGAATCTCCGTTCTGGCACTCGTCGCCCGGTGCTCCGCCCCCTGGTCCTGGGATCCACGGTCGTGCTGGCGTTGTCCGGCTGTCCGGATGCTGGCGAAGGTGATGCCGACACCGGGTCGAGCACGACGGACTCGACGACGGGCTCCTCGACGGGTTCCTCCACGAGCGCAGAGGATACGCTCGGCACGACGAGCGTCGGCACGACGAGCGTCGATACGACGACCACCGAGGCGGACTCGAGCAGCGGAGGAGAGATGATCGAGCTGGCCGATCTACCGGTGGGCTGGGAGGACTGGGCGATCATCGGGATGACCGATCGGACCGACGGGGGAGACGCCAGCACCATCCGCCTGGTCGTGGGCAACGATACCGCGGTCGAGGCGGCGCGCTCGGGCGATACCTCCCCGTGGCCCGAGGGAAGCATCTTGGTCGATGTCGTCTGGACCGACGGCGGCAATGGGTTCTCGGCCGACATGGTCGCGCCGGACACCTTCGGCGCGATCGCGGTGATGGAGAAGGACTCCGACCGCTTCGCAGCGACCGGTGGGTGGGGCTACGCCATCTTCAGGGGGGACGATCTGATGCCGGCCGAGCCCGACGTGATCGCCAACCCCGCGGACGACGTGGACGAGTCGACGTGCTACGGGTGCCACAACTCCCGCGTCCCCGACCAGGACTTCGTGTTCACCATGCCGCTGCCCCTGCCGACCGCGATGGACATCGGCGCGGCCGAGGCCCACGTCAACGGCATGACCCTGGACGAAGGCTTGCTCGAGTGGAGGTTCATCAGCGTCCACCACCGGCTCGCGAATACGCAGATGCGGGTGGTGCTCGGCAACCAAACCGCCGTGGACGCCGCCCGGGCCGGCGACACCAACCCGTGGCCCGAGGGCACGGTCCTCGCCGATGTCGTGTTCGCCGCTTCGGCCGCCGGCCTCGAGGATTGGCCAGACATGATCGCGCCCCAGTCATTGGCGGCCATCGCCGTGATGGAGCGCGACGCCGCGACGTTCGCCATGACCGGCGAGTGGGGCTATGCACTGTGGGCCAACGGCGCAGGAGGCTTGGCGCCAGGAGGTGCCGACGGCGTCGCGGACGACGACACGACGTGCTTTGGCTGCCACAACATCTTCGTAGGAGGCGCGAACGACTTCGTGTTCACCAGCCCAGGCCCTCTGCCCAGCCCGTAGACCGACCGTTCGCGCCCTCGCCTGGCGAGGGCGCGAACTCGCCGGGCGCCGTCGCCTCGAGGCCGAGCTGCCGAAGCACGTCGTCGAGTCGAATGTCGGCGTCGCGAATGCGCTCGAGCTACCGACAGCCGCCCACCGTGGGCGCCGCATCGCGGTACATCGACCACATCTCGAGCACGAAGTCGCTGCTGGCTCCGCCTCCACCATCCACGTCACCCGCCACCCAGCGATCGACGTAGTCGAAGAAGGCATCGTGTCCCCAGGCCTGTCGCTGGCCCATCGCATGCACGGCCAGCGCCTCTCCGACCCAGGTCACCGACGTGCAGCAGTTGCGATAGTCGGCACAGCCATCCTCCAGACCCGCGGGGTCGCGGCAGTCCTTGGCGCCGTTCATGCAGGCGCCCGCGTAGTCGCAGCCGCTGGCAAAGTAGCAGCTGTCGCAATCGCGACCCCACCGGGCTATGCCATCGCTGCCGTAGTAGGTCATGCGATCCTCGTTGCCGACGTCGAGCCCCGGGCTGGCCATCGCGGCGTCGCCGAGCAGCGAGCCCGCGAGCACGATGGGGAGCTTGCGGCCGTTGAAGTGCCCACCATCGCCTGGCCAGCCGCCGCCGGCCTGGAGCACGCCATGGTTGTCGATGCCGAGCTGGATCAGGCGGATCGCCAGCGTCTGCTGCTGCGGCGTGTCGAGCAGCACGTAGGTCGCGAGCTGGGCGACGATGTTGCCGATCTCCCGACCGTAGCAGTACATGTTGTGGGTCGCGCAGCCGTGCTGCATCACCCAGCTGCCGAGGTGATCCACCCACGGGCGCTCCACGTGGCGCAGCAAGGCCTCGGCATCGGGGAGCTCGGCGGGGCCCGCCAGCTTGGGCAGCGCGTCCCAGCACACGTCCGATGCTCGATGCGAGGGCTTGTCGGGGCCCGCATAGGGCGGCCGGAAGGCGTCGGCCGGCGGTGCCTGGTCGACGATGGTGAGGATCGCCTGGGTGTGGATCGGGCCGCGCTGACAATCGCCGTCGTAGGTCAGCCAGGCATCGCTCGAGCCATTGGTGCACTCGGGCTCCTCGGGGTGGCTGATGCTCGACACCAGCGAGTGCGTGCCCTCGACGGTCAGCGGGAACGAGACGCGCAGGCCTGCTTCGTGGTTGCCCGCGCGGTCGTCGTAGTCCTGGCTCCCCACCGGGTCGAGCATCGAGCCGTTGCGACCGTCGGTGGGGTCGGGCGACACCGACTCGATCGTCACCGGGCCCACCACCCACCAGTCGCCGGTCACGTACTGCCCGACCGGATACGTGCCGTCGAACGTCCACGTGATGCCGTACTGACTGACCGACGATGCTTGCTGAGGCTCCGGTCCCGTGTCCTCGCTGGACGCGGTGCCATCGGGGTCGGATCCGGTGCTCGTGTCCACCTGCGATGGACCGCTCGAGCCGGTGGTGGTGGCGGACCCGGTGGTGCCGTCCGGGCCGCTGCTGCCGTCGCTCGTGCTGCCCGAGCCGCCGGTGCAGCTCGCAATCATCGCAAGGGCAAGGGCAGCGGCGGTGGCGGGCAACGCAGGCGTTCGAAGCATGCGCCAACGTAACACCAATGGGCCGCCGCGAGGATACGATGGCCCGGTGAAGCAGAGGGCGAGGCGAACCATGATGCGTCGATGGCTGCTCGTGGCGGGCGTGCTGCTCGCCTGTCGGGCGGAGCCGACCACCACGCCCGATCCCGGGCCCGAGCCCGCGGCGGCTCCCGTGGCTCGACCGAGCCCCGCGATCGAACCGGAGCCCGAGCCCGAGCCTTCGTCGGAGCTCCTCGAGGAATTGGTCGAGGCACCACCCCCCTACACCAACCCGGCCGAGGGCTGGCCGGCGGAGCTGCCCTGGGTCTCCGACGCCGACCTGAGCTACGCCGAGGTGCAGGTCTCGCAGGCCGGCGACGTACGCGTGCGCTGGTCGGCCCCCACCGCGAGGCTGCAGGAGGTCGGCACACGCCTTCAGCAGGGCCTGGTCCAGGCCGGCTACACCGCCTCGGAGCCGTGCGAGCTACGGCCCGGCGAGGGCTGCCGCCTTCGGCTCGGCGACCGACTCGTGGTCCTGTCCGCGGGCATCACCTACCCCGGCAGCGAGACCATCAACGTCACCCTGCAGCTGCTCCCCGCCGGGCATCGACCCCTCGCGCGCTTGCCCGGACGGTGCGTCGTGCCCCCCTCGCGCAAGGACACGGTGATCGTGTCGGCGTCGGGCATCGATCAAGAGGGCGAGGCGCGCTACGCCGAGTCGCGCTGGTCGGTGGACACGGCGCCCGGTCCCGACCTCGACGGCGACGGCGTGCCCGAGGTCTACGTGCCACGCGAGAGCAAGGAGCCCTGCCCATGGAACGTGCCCCACGACGTCTATGTGATGCGTGGATCCTGCGGGCACCGGGTGGGGACGATCGTCGGACCCGTGGACGACGAGACCAACGTCGCACCGTTCGTGAAGGGACTGCGAGCGATCCACACCTCGGCCGAGTGGGCGGCCTTCGACGGCGACTTCGGCGTGCCCAACCATCACACCCGCACGCGTCGCTACGAGTTCGACGGATCGAAGCTGCGCAAGCGGGCCGAGGATGAGCGCGAGGGCAAGTGCCACCACTGCGGCGTGGAGCACTGCCGGCGACGGTGAGACACGAGGCCCTCGACGCAACGCGCCGCAGCCGGGGCCAACGCAATCGAGCCGGAGATCGCGAGCCTCTCAGTCTTCGGCGTCCTCGTCGTCCTCGACCTCGACGTCGACGTCCTCCCCCTCTGCGTCGGCTGCCTCGCCGTCGGCCTCGCCCTCGCCCTCGCCCTCACCCTCGCCTTCACCTTCACCTTCGCCCTCACCGTCGCCGGGCGTCGCCTCGTCCTGGGTCGGGGTCTCCTCGCCGGTCTCCTCCTCGCCGCCTGCGGCCGCGTCCGCCTCCCGGCACAGCCCCAGGCCCTCGAGATACTCGTTGCAGAACACCCCCTCCGGGTCGCGCGTCCGCCGGTAGCGTTCGAACGCATCCACCCGCTCGCGCCGGCGCTCGGTCAGCGCATTGAGGTAGCCATAGTCGAACGGCTGGGTGGCCCCACCCTCGGGATCCGCGGGATCGTGGAACCCGTACATCTTGCCGTTGTGCGGCATGGCCCCCAGCGCGACCCACTGCCGCTCGATGCCCGCGAAGAACTCGATCAGCGGCTGCGGGTAGTCGGGTGACTTCGTCGTCTGCGCGAACGCAATCAGGTCGTAATTGATGAACAGCGCATTGGGGGTCTTGGAGTAGGTCCCCGCCATCACGCTGTCGCCCCCGCGGATGAAGCGGAACTCGAGCGGCCCCGTGAGCCGGAATTGGCTGCGGTCGGCGTTGGCCACCGCCTGCAAGCCCTGCCAGGCCCGGCGCAGCCCTGCGTCGTCGGCCCCCGGCAGCTCGAGGAAGTACGACATGAAGATGCCCTGGGTCGCCTTGGCCAGCCACAGGTCCGAGTGGCGCCGGTTGGCCGCGCTCACCTGCTTGTGCACCACGTCGAGCGCCCCGTCGATGAGCAGCTTGGCCTGCTCGTCGGTACCGTGGAACTGCACGTGGTGCTCGAGCTCCTCGGCGTCCTTCTCGACCACCTTGCCCTCGTACGGCGCCCCGAAGGCATCGTTGGCCGCGAGCAGGCATGCGTCGGGGACCCCCCGCGCCTTGTTGCGCTTGCGTCGCTTGGGCGACTGCACCACGTTCCACCACAGCACCAGGAACTCGCTGGTGTAGGGGTTGTAGAACGTCTCGATGCGATCGTGTGCGGCCAGCAGCTGCCGATAGGCATCGACGAACTCCTGCTCGGTGGTGAGCCGCAGCTTCTCTCGTCCGGATTCCACCGTGGTCGCGTAGGGTCGCGGCAGCACGTCGAAGGTGACCGCGGTGACGATGCCCAGCGCCCCCAGCGAGACCCGAGCGAACTGCAGCGGCGACCAGCCCTCGTAGGGCTCCTCCCCCTCGTCGACGATGGTCAGGTTGCCCTCGGCATCCATGATCGTGTACGAGGACGCCGTCTCGGCGAAGATCGGCGACGACACGGTGGCCCCGTGCACGTCGACCGCCGTCATGCCTCCCGCGCTGAAGAAGCCCCCGGCGGTGACGGTCTGCAGCATCAGATCGTTCTCGGTGAGGATCGCGTCGAGCTGATCCTCGCGCATGCCGGCGTTGACGGTGATCTTGCCGTTGGCGGCATCGAGCAGGTACCAGTCCTTGCCCTCGGGCCCCAGGTCGGTATAGCAGGACAGATCGATCACCCAGGTGCCGACTCCGGGGGCCGCCTCGGGGGTCGCACCGCGGTTGTCGGCGAGCACCAGCGGCGGCTGCGAGTGACGCTGGCCCGAGACCCGTACCTTCATCCCGGGCGGCCGCCGCTTCAGGATCGCCTGGAGCTCGGTGCGGCTCGTCGGCGAGAAGTAGTAGGCATCTGCGTCGGGGAACGGCTGGTAGACCAGATCGCCGCTCCAGTTGTGCCACTGCGGCGAGGACTCGGTCGGCGGCGATCCGGGCTTCAGCTTGGGTCCGCACGCACACACGAGCCCGCACGCGAGCACCAGGGGCCAGGGTCGAAGGAGCTTGGAGATCGGCATCGTCGGTCGATCCCCTCGTATCATGCCGGGCCCGTTCGGGGGTAGCCTCGCGGCATGCGTCGAAGGCTCAAGCGCCGCAGCTTCTTGGTGCGCACCTCGGCGGTGCTCGGCACCGGCTGCCTCGCCACCCGGTCCGGTCGCGCGAAGGCGCCGGCCGTGATCGATCGTCCGCCCCACCCCGTGGTCGTGGCCTCGGCCAACGGCTACCCGCACTGCACCGCCAAGGCCATGGAAGAGCTGCTCGCGGGCACTCCCGTGGCCGACGCGGTGGTGGCCGGCGTGAGCCTGGTGGAGGACGATCCCACCGACCACAGCGTGGGCCTGGGTGGCCTGCCCAACGAGGAGGGCGTGGTCGAGCTCGACGCCTCGGTGATGGACGGCGCCACGGGGCTGTCGGGGGCCGTGGCCGCCCTTCAGCGGATCAAGAACCCCTCGCAGGTCGCCTTGCGGGTGATGCGATACACCGATCACTGCCTGCTCGTCGGCGAGGGCGCGCTGCGCTTTGCCCGGGCGCACGGCTTCTCCGAGCAAGAGCTGCTCACCGACGAGGCCCGCAAGATCTGGCTGTACTGGAAGTCCACGCTGTCCGATTCCGACGACTGGCTGCCCACCGACCCCAAGGAGCTGCCCCCCGACGCCAAGTCGATGTTCGGGATCACCGGCACAATCAACTGCGACGCGGTCGATGCCAAGGGCAACCTCGCGGGGGTCACCACCACCTCGGGCCTGGCCTTCAAGATCCCCGGCCGCGTGGGCGACAGCCCGCTCATCGGCGCCGGCCTGTTCGTCGACAACGCGGTGGGGGCCGCCGGCTCCACGGGACGCGGCGAGGCCAACATCATCACCGCGGGCAGCGCGACGGTGGTGGAGGGCCTGCGCCAGGGCAAGCACCCCACCGACGCGTGCCTGATGGCGTGCCAGCGCATCACCGACGCCACCCGCATCAAGCGGCTGCAGCGACCCGACGGCAAGCCCGACTTCAACGTGAAGTTCTACGCCGTCGACAAGGCCGGCCGCTTCGGCGGAGCCGCGATCTACGGCGGCGAGCTGGCCGTGTGCGACGGCAAGGGCAACCGCAAGGAGCCGATGGCCCGACTGTTCGAGGAGTGAGCACGACGACCGCTTCGTCACGGGCCGGTTTCGAAGTGGACGTGGGTGTCCGCATCCGGGTAGGGTGCCGCCATGCGCGTTGGACCATGGATGATGGGGGTGTTCGTCGTGCTCGCCGGTTGCAGCTCCGGGCCTCCTCCCGTGGGTGGAGGCGACGGTGGCAGCGGCACGGAGACGGATGGCAGCACCGGGGTCTCGGTCTCTGGCATCACCGCCGAGCCCGATGATGCCAGCGGGGGAGCCACGTCGGGGGCGACCACGGTCGCCGATGAGACCAGCACCGGCCCGGCCGCGCCGTTCTGCGGCGACGGCAACGTCGATCCCGGCGAGGAGTGCGACGACGCCAACGCCGACGACTTCGACGGGTGCCGGAGCGACTGCACCGCCGTCGAGATCCTCGACCCACCTCCGATGGAGTGGACGTACTTCGAGATCCCGGGCACCCAGTGCCTGGACGGCTCGCCAGCGGGCTTCGGGGTCAGCCACAACCCCGCATCGACCGACGTGATGATCTACCTCGAGGGCGGCGGTGCGTGCTTCAACGACTCGTGTGACTTCACCGCGTTCAGCATTCCGTTCGTGCCACCCAGCGACGGGATCTTCAGCCGCAGCAACGACGCCAATCCGGTCAAGGACTGGACGATGATCTACGTGCCCTACTGCACGGGGGACATCCACGCCGGCGACGCCGAGCAGGAGCTCGGCGGGCAGCTCCGCCAGTTCCGCGGCTACTCCAACATCACCCGCTACCTCGAGCAGTGGGTGCCGAGCTTCCCGGCCGACCGCGTGCTCCTGACCGGCATCAGCGCGGGTGGCTTCGGCGCCGCCCTCAACACCACCCAGGTCGCCAACGCCTACGGCGACGGGGTGGAGCTGACCGTGATCGACGACTCGGGGCCCCCGCTGAGCGACGACGTGATCGCGCCCTGCCTGCAGACCCTGTTTCGGGACACGTGGAACCTCGACGGCACCGTCCTCGCCGAGTGCCCCGCCTGCAACCCCACCGACTTCGCGACCGACTACCTCGAGCACGTGATCGCCAACCATCCCAACGTCCGCTTCGGCCTGTTCTCGAACACCTCCGATGCGATCATCAGCACGTACATGGGCTTTGGCTGGGGCAACGGGCAGCACGACAACTGCGAGGGCACGCCGCTGCCCGTGCCCGCCCTGACCTACGCCGACGATCTGTCCGCGATCCGGGCCGACAACGAGCCGGAGATCTCGACCTTCTACGTGCTGGGGCTCGGGCACACCGTGCTTCGGGTCGGGTACAACATCACCTTCGCCGACGGCACCTCGGTCCCCGAGTGGATCGGCGACGTCCTCGACGGTCAGATCACCCACGTCGGGCCCTGATGGCGCGTCGCGACGCCGAGGAGAATCGCGCGCGAGTGATCGCCGCCGCCCGGGAGGTCTTTGCGTCGAGCGGCATCGATGCCCCGCTCGACGCAATCGCTCGCCGGGCGGGTGTGGGGCGGGCCACGCTCTACCGCAATTTCCCCGATCGCTCCGCGCTCGTGGCGGCGATCTTCGAGGACAACCTCGCCGCTCTCGAGGCGCTCGTGAAGGGTCGGAGCGACCAGCCCGATGCGTTCATGACGCTGCTGTCCACCATCGTCGAGCAGGAAGTCGAGGCCCGGGCGCTGATCCCCTCGATCATGACCGGGACGAGCGTGCCCGACCTGCGCGGGCTGGTGCGCCGGGTCAAGCGGCTCCTCACCGCTCCGCTGCGCGCCGCCCAAGCAGCCGGAGCGGTCCGCGGCGATCTCACCATCACGGACGTGATCCACGTGCTGTCCATGATCGCGGCCGTCGTGATGCAGGATGCCTCGCCAGCCTCGCGACGCCGTCACGCCAGGCGAGCGCTCGAGCTGCTGATCGACGGGCTCGCACCTCGCTCCTGACGGTCTCGTCAGTCGACCCCTCGTCTCGCTCCAGGCCCATTGGGGCGGCCAATTGCGGTGCGGTCCGTCCCCAGGGCAATCTCTATGGGAGCAATGGATCTGCATCTACTCCACCAGGGAAGCATCGAGGTCTTGGACGAGCTCCGCAGCAAGCGGCTGGACGAGATCCATCGCCTGGGTCAGTGGCTCCGCGACACCATGGCGGCCCCGGCTTACCGCGTGTGGTTCTGCCCGTTCTCGAGCAACGAGCTCCACGAGCTGGTGTGCTCGGTGGGGGAGGAGGAGGAGATGCGAAGGGTCATGTACGCGTCGAGCACGGAGCAGCTCCGCGATGCGCCCTCGACCGAGCTGACGCTGCTGCATCGCTCCGACGACGGCGAGCACCCGCGCTGGGACGCGGTGACCAGGGAGCATGACCCACCGCGCCCCCGGGCGCCGCTGTGGGAAGCCGACCTGATCCACGGGGACGACGCCCGGCGGGTGGGCGTGATCACGCTCTTCGACCCCGAGGGCTCGGGGCTCGGGACGACCGAGATGCCACCGGAGCTGCGCGAGCAGGTCCGGGATCTGGTGCGCGATCTCGGCACGGAGGTCGATGCCTACCGCAGGCTCCTCTACGACATGGAGGTGCTCGGGGCGATACAGCCGAGCATCACCGGCGAGCTCTCGGACCTCGGTGGAGCGACGGAGGTCTCCGAGTTCTTCGCGAAGGTCGCGACCTGGTTTCGCTCCGTTGCCTGGGCCGGCGGCCTGGTGGAGGGCACGTGGGTGGGCGGAGGAATCGAAGCCAACGCCTGTGCGCTCTTCATCAAGGAAGAGAACCGGCTGGTCCAGGTGGATGCGACGGCCGACTACCGGCAGGCCGCGCTCGCGGCCGGGGACCCGGCGAGCGGCAACGTGCTCACCAGCGTCCCGCTCGACGGCAGCGAGCCCTCGCTGCTGTCGTTCGCCTACGAGGTCATGAGCCGGGAGCACCTGCCGCTGGCATTTCCCTCGGGGCGCAGCGACGGAGCCACGGTGGCGTCCCTGCTCGGCCGCTTGCAGGAGCGCGTGATGGAGTCCGTCGGCGACGGCGACGGCGGGCTCTCGCCCGATGCATGGCTCGCGCGCAAGGATCTGCGGCACTTCTTGCAGCGCATCAAGGAGCACGGCAGCTGCGGCTTCTTCCCGCTGATGCGTCGCGAGGAGGTCGAGGGCGTGCTGGTGATGTTCGCGTCGCGGCGTACGTTCTTCTACCCGGCCAACGTGCTGCTCGGGCGTGCGATCACCAGCCGCCTGGGCCGCTTCCCCGACCTGTTGCCCGACCACCGCCAGGACAAGGACTACCGCGACCGCAAGACCCGCCTCACCTACATCGAGCAGCGCCACCAGCACGTCGACAGCTACCTCACCGGCGGCCAGCGGGTCCAGGCGGTCGCATTCTTGAACCTGGTCGGCTTTCGCGAGCTGAACGACATCTACGGCCACCGCGTGGGCGACCGCGTGCTCGAGTCGATGATGGAGGGGCTGGCCATCGCGGCGCATCAGCCCGAGCTGCTCGACAACCGCCACGCGGCCCTGCAGCTGGTCGAGCAGGAGAAGAGCAAGATCGACGCCGAGCAATATGCGGCCACCGAGCTGTCCAAGAAGCGCCGCCGACGCAAGCTCGAGGTGCTGCCGCTGCACTACGGTGGCGACGAGTTCGGCCTGGTGTTGCTCGGCAAGGACGAGGGCGAGGACGCCGGTCTGGTCGCGCGCTGCCAGCGGGTGGTCAACGCCCTGCTCGGCTATCTGCGCTTTCGCCTCGCCGGCCAGGTCGACGCCGGCCGGGTCCAGCTCCGCTCCGCGCTCGCCCTGCCCTCGGCGCTCGACGACGAGGGCGAGAACATCAAGAACGACTTTGCCCTGTACACCGCGCTGCGCGAGCTCGGGCGCTCGCTCATGTACTACACCAAGGGCATCGACGGCTTGAACCTCTACTGCCCCGGGTACACGGTGCTCGAGCATCGCTTCGAGCTCGAGCTCGACGAGGGCGGCCCCGGGGTGTGGCGGGCCGTGTTGATCTCACCGCGCGGCGGTGGTGATCGCGTGCCGATGTCCGGCGACATCTTGCAGCTCGACCTGCTCCAGTCGCTCGATCGCACCGTGGGCCGGCACATCCGCGCCGTGGAGGACCGCGACGCCGTCATTCGCCGGATCCAGAAGATGATGACCCCCGTGCGCTTCGAGGTGCTCTCGCGCCTGCCCGGGGTGGGCACGCGCACCGGTCGCGGGGTTCGGGATCAGTACCTGCTGCGCCAGCTCGACTTCGGGGGTGACGTGCGGGTGCAGGTGGGGGATCACCTGTTCGGGAACGTGCGGATCTAGCCACTCGAACACGTGCTCGCGCGCAGCCGCCGTGACGGGATCCTGCGCCGTGCCGAGCCACATGTCCTCGAGCACGGCCAGAGCGTAGCGGATCGCCTCGGGCGCTCGCGCGCGGTACGCCCGGGCTCCTCGTGCCGCTTGACGAACGAAACGGCCGCCCGTATAAACGGAACAAGAATTCCGATTCTGTTTTCGGTGGCCTCCAATGGACTTGCAACCCATTGAAATTCCAAAGCAAGAGCGGAGCCGGCGGGCGCTGGAGCGGCTGGTCGAGACCGGCGAAGCCCTGCTTGCCGCGCATCGGTTCGAGTCCACCGGGGTCGCGGAGATCGCGCGAATGGCCGGATCCTCGGTGGGCACCTTCTACCGGCTGATCGGCGATCGAGATCGATTGCTGTGCATCGTCCACGATCGCTTCCTCGAGCATGGTCATGCGCTGATCACGGAGCGGCTCGATCCGGCGCGCTTCGAAGGTGCGCCGCTGCATCGGGTCTTGCGCGGGTTCGTGGCTCTGCTCGTGGAGGTCTACGCCGCCAAGGAAGGGCTGCTTCGGGCGCTCATCATCCGCAGCTCCGCGGAGCCCTCGTTTCGCGAGCGGGTCCATGCGCTCAACGATCACCTCGGGGTCGCGCTGGCGGCGTTGGTCCAGCCCCGCCTCGACCAGATCGGTCATCCCGACCCCGAGTCGGCCATCGTGTTCGGCGCCAAGGTCGTGCTCGGCGCGCTCAACCACCACACCCTCGTTCGCTCCCTCGAGCTGCAGAACCCCTCGGCGCTCGTCGAGGAGCTCGGCCGGGTGCTCGTTCGATACCTCGACGTGACGGAGGCTCCCGCATGAGACACGCATCCATTCCACGCCTGGTCCTCACTCCGACCCTGGCCCTGCTCCCGGCCCTGGCCGGCTGCATCGACACGAACATCGAGCTCTCGGACACGGGCATGGCCGCCACCAACGACGAGGACACCGGCGACGTCGACGACGACGGCTCGTCCGCGAACGGAGCGTCGGGTGACTCGAGTGGCGACACGGGCGACTCGAGTGACGCCACGGACGACTCGGACGACGACACGAGCGACTCGGACGACTCCGGAGGCGAGACGGCCTCCCGCTGCGAGGTAACGGACCTGACCCTCACCTGCACGCACCAGTCCACCACGCTCTACACCGGCTTCACGGGCCTGGTGCCGCGCGAGGTCCACTGGCAGGTGCCGCTGGGCGAGCCTCCCGAGGGCGGCTGGCCGGCGGCCATCGTGTTCCAGGGCTCGATCTTCACGGCAGAGCTGTTCTGGGTGGTGCTCGACGTCGAGACCCTCGGCTACTGGAACCAGGGCATGCTGACCAAGACCCTGCTGGACTCGGGCTTCGCGGTGATCACCCCCGAGGCCCACCTGGGCGGCTTCACGGCCTGGGAGACCAACGTGCCGCCCATGTCCATCGCCTGGGAGACGGCCGAGGACAACCAGTTCATGCTCGACATCTTCGAGGAGATCGACGCGGGTGGATTCGGTCCCCTCGATCCCAGTCGGCTCTACGCCACGGGGATCTCCAGCGGAGGCTACATGACCAGCCGCATGGACGAGGCCTACCGCGAGCGCTTCAACGCCCTCGCGATCCAGTCCGCCTCGTGGGCAACCTGCGCGGGCCCGGTGTGCAGCGTGCCGGACGACCTCGACGCGGGGCACCTGCCCACGATGTTCTTGCACGGCACCGCCGACCCGATCGTCCCGATGTCCACCATGGAGCCCTATCGTGACGCGCTGGACGCTCTGGGGGTGGAGACCGCCACGGTGGTCGGCGAAGGGGTGGAGCACGCCTGGCTCGACGAGGCGCCCGCCGCAATCGTCGGATGGTTCCAGTCGCACTGATGGGCACACGGATGGGCGCACGAATGCGAGAGCAGCTCGTCGGCCTGCCCGGCGGCCTGCGGATCCGCTGCCGCATCGAGAACCCGGGAGCGTCGCTGCCCCCGTTGGTGCTGCTCAACGGGTCGATCTTCAACCTCCACCAGTGGGACCGGCTGGTGGCCAAGGGGGGCTGGACGCGGCGCTTCATGCTGATCCGCTACGACTATGCGGACACCGGCGGCTCGTCGCGGCGCGACGGTCCCGTGAGCATCGAGCGGCTCGCCGACGAGCTCGTCGCGCTGCTCGACGCCCTCGAGCTGCCCGCGGTGCATCTCCATGGCATCAGCCAGGGCACCATCGTGCTCCAGGGGCTGGCGGCCCGGGCCCCCGCGCGCATCCTCAGCGCGGCCGGCTACGGCTGGTACCACGGCGACTTCTCCGGCATCGCCGCCACGGCGGCCCGCATCGAGCAGCGGCTGGTGGCATTTCGCGAGCTGTCGTCGCTATGGGACCGCCCGCTGGATCGACCCGCCTTCGATGCCCTGTGGTCCGCCGTCTATCGCCGCGCCCTGTTCGGGGCCGACTGGGACGCGCTGTCGGCATGGGGACGCCTCAAGGACCGAGTGATGCGCCGGATGCTGTTCCCCCTGCTCGCCCCGACCCCGATCCGCACCATGCACGACTGGTTCGACTATTGTGTACGCGAGCTGCCAGCGGCGCAGGCGTGGCTCCGCGAGGGGCACGAGGCGCTGGCGAGCAAGCCCGTGCTCGTGCAGCACGCGATCGCCGACCAGACGCTGGAGATCGGCATGGCCCGGGAGCTGTGTGCTGCGATCCCCGGCGCCCGGCTGGGCGAGTACGGCGAGGGCTACGACCACGTATCCGTGGCCTTCCGAACGGCCCATGCGCGACGCATGGTGGCCGATCACCTGGCATTCCTCGACGAGGTCGGGGCGATCTGAGCGCTCGAGATCCTCCGTCGTGCACGAGATCCAGGCCCGCCGCTCACCCCCGGTACCGCGGCAGCGCCACCGTCACGATCGTCCCTCCCTCCTCCGGGCAATCGAGCACCACCCGCCCTCGCAGGCTTCGCACGATGTCGTGCACCACCGCCAGCCCCAGCCCCGTCCCCGCCGACCCCTTGGTGGTGAAGAACGGCTCGAACACGCGGCTGCGCAGCTCCTCGGCGATCCCTTCGCCGTCGTCCTCCACCCGCAGCACGCCGTAGTCCCCGGCCCGCCGCATCGAGATCCGCACGTTGCCGCGATCGCCACCCCCGCCGTCGCCCAGCGCATCGATCGCGTTGGAGATCAGGTTGAGCGAGATCTGGTGCACCTCGTCCTTGTCGGCGTGCACCACGATGTCGTCGTCGCCGAGCTGCTCGACCTCGACCTTCATGCGACGCAGGCGACCGGCGCGGCGCAAGAGCTTGAGGATGTCCTCCACCGACTCGCGCAGCACCACCGCGCCGCGCGTGCGCACGCGCGGACGCAGGGGCTCGAGGATCTCCTCCACGTGCTCGTGGATCCGCCGCACGCTGTCGCGCATGATGCCGATCATCCCGGTCTCGACCGGATCGGCCCCGCTGGTCTCCATCATGGTCAGGTAGCCCAGCAGGGGTCCCAGCTCGTTCTTGATCTCGTGCGCGGCCGAGCCGGCGAGCAGGCCCACGGTGGCGAGGCGGTCGGCCCGCTGCAGGCGCTGGCTGACTTCCTCGTGCGAGCGCTCGAAGTACACCAGGCCGATCACGTAGCGGGTGGGGCCGTGGTCCTCGTCCTCGGGGCTCTCGCACAGTGACAGGCTCATGCGCGCGGGGATCTGCCGGTCGCCCGCCCGCACCGTCACCTCGCCGCGCCAGTGGGTCTCGGCGTCGCTGTCGGACACCATCTGGATCACGAGGTCCTGCACGTCGCCGCCGGTGGGGCTGGGCTCGAACCACTCGCGCAGGTCGGTGTCGAGCAGCGAGTAGAGCGGCTTGTCGACCAGGTTGACGAAGCTCTCGCTCACGTCGACCACGCGCCCCTCGGGGTCGACCACGATGATCCCCTCGGCCGCGCGGTTGTAGAGCACCGACAGCAGCATCGCGGTCCGCTGGTGGCGGATGGAGAGCTGGCGGTGCTCCTCCCGCAGCCGCTCCTGCTCGTGCTGCTGGATCTGCGTCTGGCGCCGGGCCTTGACCGCGCGCTCCACCGTGTCGAGCAGGCGCTCGCGCTTGACGGGCTTGGTGAGGTAATCGAACGCGTGCTCGCGCACCGCGGCGGCGGCGGCCTGCACGCTGTGATCGGCCGTCACGATGATCACCGGCATCTGTGGATCGCGCTGCTCGATCTCACGCAGCAGATCCAGCCCGGTGGCCCCGGGCATCAGCAGATCGGTGACCACCACGTCCACCGGCTGCGCATCGAAGGCCGGCAGGGCCTCCTGCACGTCGGCAGCCACGTGGACCTCATATTCGGCGCGCACCAGCAGCAGGCGCAGCGCATTGGCCACCAGCTGGTCGTCCTCCACCAGCAGGACCACCCCGGTCGGGTGGAGTTGGCCGGGAAACGCCCGCCGCGACCCCCCGCGTGCGAGGGAGCCGAGGGAGCCGTTCATGCTAGCGCCTCGTCTCCGGGGCGAACTCCAGGTAGACGGCCTCGGCCTCTTCGTACAGGCGCATGTTGTCGACGCCGTCGAGCAAGCGGCCCATGCGTTCCATGTGCGGGCGCGACAGCTCGACCGGGGCCGCGGTGCCGCCGGCGTTGTGTCCGACCAGCGTCAGCTCGATGGTGCACGGCATCGCCCCCTGGCCCTCGCGCAGGATCCCGCGCACGCTCAGCTCGTAGCGGGGGTGATTGCGATCGGTGGCGGCCGCCACCGTGGCCAGTCCGAGGTTGAGCAGCACCGTCTCGAGGTTGGCCGGCGTGGGCGTGCGCTCGATCGGCCCCATGTCGACCGAGATCCGCACCTGGTGGCGCTCCCATCGGCGTGACAGCACCGACACGAAGCGATCGACCACCGTCTTGGTGTTGCGCGGGCCATCGATGCTCCGCGTGAGTCCGGCCAGACCCTGCACCAGCGTTCGCATGCGCTCGGCCGCCTCGAGGCTCTGGCGACAACGATCGTGCTCCTCGGTCCCTTCGGGCGTGTCGTCGAGCGCCAGCTCGGTGAGCACGATCAGGCTCTGCAGGGGATTGCTGAGATCGTGGGTGAAGATCTCCATCGCCTCGAGCAAGACCTCGCGCTGCGCCTCGGCTTGGTTGACGCGTTGCTCGGGACTCGACGTTTCGTTCTCGGACACGGCCCAAGGGTATCCATCTGCGCCACCCCCTTTCCAGCCAGTTGCGGGCCGAACGGAGGATTGTGACCCACATGGACCACCGTTGGTGCCCTGGGGTCCGGCCAACACGGGGTTTCATGACCGCGTGCGCCGGCGTACGCTCCCGCGCCTCGTGCCTCGCCGAGTCCGACAGCACGTCAACCCGCTGGCCTCCCGCTACGTGGTGCCCCGGGCCCGCCCCGTGCGCATCGCGCCCGAGCTGGGCCCACGGCCGCGCGTGGAGGTGGAGCTGGGCTGCGCGGACGGCCAGTTCTCGTTCCAGCTGGCTCGGGCCCACCCCACCACGATGGTGGTGGGCCTGGAGATCCGCGAAAAACTGGTGGCCGCGAACGCAGCGCGTGCCCGGGCGGAGGGCCTGGCCAACCTCGCGTTCGCCTACGTGAACCTCAACGTGGACCTCGACCGGGTGCTGCCGCCGCACTCGGTGCAGGCCTTCCACCTGCTGTTCCCCGATCCCTGGTTCAAGGCCAAGCACCGCAAGCGCCGGGTGGTCGATCCCTGGATGCTCGAGGTGGCGTGCACGCGGCTCGTCCCCGGCGGCGAGCTGCACTTCGCCAGCGACGTGTTCGAGCTGGCGCTGGCGGCGATGGCCGAGATCGAGGATCAGGGCCCCGCCCTGGGCTTGCGCAACCAGCTCGGCCCGTGGCGGTTTTGGCGGGGCAACCCGTTTCCGGCCCGTTCACGGCGCGAGGACACCACCCTCGCCCGCGGCCAGCGGGTATGGAGGATGCGCTACAGCGCCTCGATGGCCGGCAGGTAGACCGCGTCGGGCAGCTCCTGACAGTTGCGATAGGCCTGTGCGGCCTTGAAGCTGGCGTCTTCGTCCTCGGCTTGGCCCATGCGCTCGGCCACCGTCTGCACGCACGTGCAGAAGCTGAGCGAGGCCTTCTCGTTCTCGGGCACGGCACAGTGTTCCGATTGCCGGGCGACCGACCAGGCCAGGAACGGGGCCTGGCAGTCCAGCGCGGGGAACTCGACCGCCAGGGTGCACTCGCACAGCGCCTCGTCGCGCGGCAGGCTCATCGCCTGCGTACAGACCGCTTGCATGTACGCGTCCTCTTGGCGCAGGCGATCGTCGAAGTCCTTGGCCCCACCGAGCAGGGCGTCGACCAGAGCGGGCAGCACCAGCCCCAGCAGCAGTGCGGCGAGGGGCAGCGCGACCAGGATCCCCACCACGAGCTCTCGGCTCCGGGACCGCGGCGGATCGTCGATGTCGGCGAGCATGGGCATCGGCAAGACCTCGATTTCGGGGCCAGTCTAGCAGCCCGCTCGGGGTCCGCCCCGCCACTCCCCGGTCCCCGAGCGCCGAACCGTCCCTCGGACCCCATCCACCTGCCATCCATCCCATCGCGCCCCAACCAACGGTCCCGCCGGGCTTGTGAAGCCTCCGCGCGCATACGATACTCCGCCCTGCTCACCCTCCGCTCCGAGGCCTGGCCCAATGCGCACCAGCACTCCGACCGTGTCCTTCGTCTCCTCGCTCGTCGCCGCCGCGCTGGCGCTTGCTCCCATGCACGCGGCCATGGCGGCCCCCGCCGACGCCAACGAAGGATCCGCCGAGGCCCCCACCGCCGAGGCCGAGCCCACCGCCGCCGAGCCGGCGCCGGAGGCCGAGCCACCCGAGCTCTCGGCCGAGGAGGCCCGCTACGTTGCCATGGAGACCGGCGTGACCGAAGCCAAGGCCCAGCTCGACGAGGCCAAGGCCAAGCTCGCGGGTGCCGCCGAGGCCGACGATCCCGAGACCGCGCTGGCCGAGGCCGAGGTCGACGTGAGCGAGGCCCAAACGGCCCTCGCGCAGGCCAAGACCGCCTACGACGAGACCAAGGCCGAGCTCGACGCCTCCAAGGCCGCGCTCGACGAGCAGAAGGTCGCGCTCGAGACCGTCAAGGGCAAGAAGGCCAAGGCCGCCGCCGAGGCCGAGATCGCCGAGAGCGAGGCCATGATCGCGGGAACCGAGGCGGTGCTCGCCGAGCGCGAGGCTGCGATCACCGAGGTCGAGGCCGCGATCACCGAGGTCGAGGCTGCAATCGCCGACGCCCGGTCCCAGGCCGAGGCCAAGGCCGCCGAGGAAGCGAAGGCCGCCGAGGAGGCCCGTGCCAAGGCCGAGGCCGAGGCCGCTGCCGCCTCGGTCTACGACGATCGTCCTCCCGAGCCGCGCATCGCCAACAAGCCCGCCACTGGCAAGGGTCTGATGATCGCCGGCGGTGTCGTGGGCGCCGCCGGCCTGGGCATGACCATCGCGTTCAGCCTCATGACCCGCAAGTGCGACTACGACGGCCCCCTTCAGTGCGGCCTACAGAACCAGGACAACTTCCTCATCCCGCTGGGCGCCGCCACCCTCCTCACCGGCGTGATGCTCCTGGGCGTGGGCGCCGGCTACAACGTCCGCTACAAGCGCTGGAAGAAGTGGTCCCCCGAGGACGACAAGAAGACCGCCTTCGTCCCCACCGCCACCCGCCACGGCGGCGGGCTCTCGTTGGTCGGCAGGTTTTAGTTTAGCCCCCCCGCATCCAGCGGTAGGCAAGCAGGCGCCTTGCTTGCCCCCCAAGGGGGGCTTTGGGGAGGCGTTTCGCGGCGCTCTACTCTGCGCGGCCCCGCAAATCCAGCGGTAGGCAAGCAGGCGCCTTGCTTGCCCCCCAAGGGGGGCTTTGGGGAGGCGTTTCGCGGCGCTCTACTCTGCGCGGCCCCGCATCCAGCGGTAGGCAAACAAGCGCCTTGCTTGCCCACAGTGGGCGAGCCTAGGTCTACGCCTGGGCGCTCTTGCTGCGCCGCTCGGGGAACACCACTACGTGGCGCTTGCGGCCCTCGCCCTCGGACTCGGTGGTCAGCCCCTCGATCTCCATGATCGCCATGTGAACCACTCGCCGTTCCATCGCGCTCATGGGCTCGAAGTGATACGCCCGGCGGCTCTCGAGCACCTTGCTCGCCACGCTCTGCGCCAGCTGCCGCAGGGTCTTCTCTCGCCGCGTGCGGTAGCCCGCCACGTCGAGCGTGATCCGCATCCGCGGAAACCCTTCCGCCTGCAGCACCCGCAGCGTCAGGTACTGCAGCGCATCGAGGGTCGCTCCGTGCCGACCGATGAGCAGGCCACCATCATCGGGTGAGGTGTTGAGATCGCAGTGCAGCCCGTCGTCCTCGATGTCGATGTCGACCTCGACCTCCACGTCCAAGAGGCCCAGCACCGTCTCGAGGAAGGTACGGACCACGGGAACCGCGGGACCGTAGCGCTCCTCGGCGGGCACGTCGGCTCCCGCTGCCTTCTTCGCACCGTCGCCGCCGTTGGGCTCGCGCTCGTCCGTCATGCGTGTGGCTCCTGGCATCTCGTCTCGTATCGCTGGGCGCCGTGCCGGCTCAGGTGGCGGGGGCCTCGGCGTTCTTGTTGGTGCCGACCTGGATGGCCGTCTGGACCAAGGACAGCACGATATTCGCGAAGATATAGACCCCCAGCCCCGAAGGCAAAAACAACATGAACACCGTGAACATGATGGGCATGACCCAGCGCATGAGCTTGGCCTGGGCGGCATCCATGGTGCTGGGCATCATCCGGTTCTGGACGATCATCAGCGCTCCCAGCGCAAGGGGCAGGATGTAGAAGGGATCCTGCTCGGTCAGGTCCGGCAGCCACAAGAAGGGCTCGTGGACCAGCTCGACCGCAGCCCCGAGCATCGAGTAGAGCGCAAACCAGATCGGGAGCTGGACCAGCATCGGGAAGCAGCCCGCCAGCGGGTTGACTCCCGACCGAGCGAACAGCGCCTGCATCTCCTGGCCCTGCTTGACGCGGTCGTCCCCGTACTTCTCCTTGATCTTGTTCATCTCGGGCTGGATCTCCTTCATCCGCTTCATCGAGCTCATCTGCTTGAGCGTCAGCGGAAGGGTCACCAGCTTGATGAGCACGGTGAGCAGCACGATCGACAGGCCCCAGTTCTGCACGAGGTCGTGGAACCAGCGCAGCAGCGCCAGCAGCATCTTGCCCAGCCACTCCGAGACCCCGCCGAAGAAGCCCCAGTCGATGGCCTGCTCGAGCTGCACGCCGCTGTCGACGGCCGAGAACGCCTTGAGACGCTCGAGCTCCTTGGGCCCCACGTAGAGCCCGAACACGTGCGTGCTCGCACGGCCCGGGGCGACCTCCTCGGACACCGTGCCCAGTCGGGTCTCGAGGCCCGCGCCATCGTCCGACAGCGCGAGCTCGCAGTCCTGGACCGGCTGCTTGGGCACGACCAGGCTGGTGAAGTACTTGCCGTCGACCCCGCCCCAGACCACGCCGGGGCCGTGCTTGATCGGGCCATCCTCGAGGTCGCTCTGGTCCTCGTCCTCGACGTCCTCGGGCGTGCGGCACACGCCCCGCCGAATGTCGTAGCGCGACTCGCTCTGCCCGATGCGCGTGCGCACGTGGACGCGGTGCGGCAGCGGCTGGCCGCCCTTGTTGCTCACCTCGACCTCGAGGCGCCCCTCGTAGCCACCGAGCAGCTCGAGACGCTGCGTCACCTCGAGCTTGGCGGTGCGATGGACCAGCGTGATGCGATCCTCGGTGACCTCGGTGACCTCGTAGGCGGCACCTCGCGGGACCAAGGGATCACCCTGATCATCGGTGATCGCGACCTCGAGCGTGCGCTTGCCCGCGAGGGCCAGGCTGTCGGTCGCGGTGGCGTGCCCCTGGAATTGCGTCGACAGCATCTGCACCGCCGACACCAACCCGCCGCGGCCCGGCGAGCGATTGGTGATCTGCAGCGCGAGCAGATCGTTGTGCAGCGAGTGCTCGACGACCGGGATCTCGGGAGTCGGCTCGGACTCCTCCGCCTCGGGCTGGCGCTCGGCCCCGCCACCGGTGCGACCCGCCTCGGTGCCCGCTTCCTCGGCCTCGGCCTTGGTCTCCACGGCCGCCTTGCCATCGGCGACCTCCTCGGTCGGCGGCGGCGGATTGAGCCCCTCGAAGACGATGAAGATCATGGCGCACAGCGCCACCGCCAGGAAGATTCGCGTCTGGAAGCTCATGGTCGTGCGCTCTCCTCGGGCGCAGCGCTCGTGGCGGCCGAGCCCTCCACTGAAGGCGGAACGGGATCGAAACCACCGGGATGGAAGGGGTGGCAACGCAGCACTCGCCGCAGCGCCAACCAGCTCCCCCAAAGCGGCCCGTGCAGGCGCAAGGCATCACCGGCGTAGCACGAGCAGCTCGGATGGAAGCGGCACGCCGGCCCCAGCGCCCACACGAGCATGGGCGACACCAACCATTGATAGACGCGGATCATGCCGAGCAACGTCCACGTCAGGACTCGCACCACGAGGCTCATCGCAACGTCCTCGCGGTCTTGGTGACGGTCTTGGTGACGACGGCCCGAATCCGTCCGGGCATCGCTCGCATGTCGTGGAGGAGGTCCTCGAGCTCGACTCCATCGGCGTCGCGCTTGGCCACCCAGACCATGTCGAAGCCAGCGGGCAATGCATGACGCTCGCGTCGAAACGCCTCACGCACCAATCGTTTGATCCGATTGCGCCTCACCGCCTTGGCTACCTTGCGCGTAACGGTGACTCCCAACCGGGTCTGCGGCAAATCATCGGTTCCCTCGGAGGGCGGGCTGACCGGAGCAACGAACACCAGGAAGAATCGCGTGTGGATCTTGGTGCCGCTGCGCTGGACTCGAAGGAAGTCCCGCCGGTGGCGGAGCCGAAGGCGCCGGGGAAGGCCCTCCCTGGCGCCCACCTGCAAGACCATTACTTGTGCCCGATACCCACCGTCAGCCGCTTGCGACCACGCTTGCGTCGAGCGGCCAGCACCTTGCGGCCGTGCCGAGTGGCCATGCGCGCACGAAAGCCATGGGTACGCTTGCGGCGGGTGTTGTGGGGCTGATAGGTGCGTTTCACGGGTGAGCTCCTGGGCGTTCCTGGGCGGCCGGTTCGAGCGCTTCGCCCGAGGTGCCGAAAACCCGAGCCAGTGACAGGGATCGACGAAGGCGAGTCCCCCGGCCCGGGCGAAAACGAGGGCGGATCGATAGCAGCGGCCTCCTAGCCTGTCAAACCCCGGCCGCCCCGCAGAAGGCGGTTCCATGAACGGCGAAGGGAGACGAGGGGAGGTCGATCTCACCCCCCGGCTGCCGCGCCGGCCGCCGGTTTGGCACGCAGTCGATCGAACCGAGACTCGATCCGAGGTCGCGCTCGCAAAGTGGCTCGACAAGCCGACTTGCGAGTGCGCGTCTCCGCAAGGCCGCTCGCCACGGGGGCAGTACGAAACGCGACCGATTTCGACCCGAAATTGTCGTGGGATCTCGAATGGATCGACAGTTCCGGCCTATGGGCCGAGGATCTCGAATTCGCTCGCGACCGGCCTGACCGATCGTAGAATTCAACGATCTCAACCGGTTGAGATCCTGCGCGAACGCCGGGCTTGCGACACGGTTGTGACCCGGTTAGAAGCCTTGCCCCTTGGTCGCCGCGCTTCGTCGTTCGCGCTGCGGCCGCGCCAGTACTCGTGGATCCCCCTAGGCTGCCCGTCAGCCGAAGCCAATCTCCAGGTCGCGCCGCGGCCGGGGACGGGGGTCGCGGGCCTTCCTCGAAATTTTGGCCCACAGGTTGGTCCAAGTGACCCCCAACCTGTGGATGGAAGCCTTTTGTCCACAGGAAGACACAAGTGATTCCAACCATTTCCACACTTCTCCACAGATTGGCTTCCCTGTGGACGCGAGGGCTATGACGGACATCTGGACCGAAGCGCTGCGTGGATTGCAGCCTCGACTGGGGCGCGAGACCTACGACCTTTGGCTGCGCCCGCTCGAGCTGGTGGCTGCGGATGAAGCGCGAGTGCGCCTGCGAGCCCCGAGCCAGTTCATGAAGGAGTGGTTCGAGAACCACTACCTCGCCGCCGTGCTCGACGAGATGCGCACCCGAGTGGAGGAGCTCCCGACGATCGAGATCGAGGTCGTGGTCGACGCGGGGACCGAGGCCGCTCCCGTCCAGGCCGCTCCTGCGCAGGCCCCTCCGCCCGCGAGCCCCAGCCCGGCCCCCGCCCCCGCGGGCTTGGCCGACCGCTATCGCTTCGACACCTTCATCACCGGCGCCAGCAACGAGCTCGCGGCCTCGGCCGCCGCCGCCGTGGCGGAGGAACCCGGCCAGCGCTTCAACCCGCTGCTCCTCTATGGAGGGGTGGGGTTGGGCAAGACCCACCTGCTGCACGCGGTCGGCCACGCCATCCACGAAAACCACCCCCAGCTGCGCGTGGTGTACCTGTCGGCCGAGCGCTTCATGAACGAGTTCATCTCGGCCGTGCGCTACAACCAGTTCGACGAGTTCCGCCAGCGCTATCGCGAGGACTGCGACGTCCTGCTCATCGATGACATCCAGTTCATCGCGGGGCGCGACCGCACGATGGACGAGTTCTTCCACGTCTTCAACGCGCTCTACGAGGCGGGCAAGCAGATCATGGTCACTGCCGACCGCACGCCCAGCGACATGCAGGGCATGGAGGAGCGGCTCACCTCGCGGCTCAACTGGGGCCTGGTGGCCGACGTCAAGGCACCCGACCTCGAGACCCGCGTGGCCATCCTGCGCCAGAAGGCCGAGCAGGATCGCATCGCCATCCCCGACGACGTGTGCGTGCACCTGGCCACCCTGGTGCGCTCCAACGTGCGCGAGCTCGAGGGCGCCCTGGTGCGCGTGGCCACGTTCGCCTCGCTCAAGGGCAAGCCCATCACCGAGGCGTTCGTACGCGAGGTGCTCGGGGAGACCGCCGAGGCCGAGCGCCGCAACGCCCCCATCACGGTCGAGGCGGTGCAGAAGGCGGTCGCCCAGTACTTCTCGGTGCGCATCGCCGACCTCAAGGGTCAGCGCCGCCACAAGGGCATCGCCCGGCCTCGCATGATCGCCATGTACCTCAGCCGCGAGCTCACCGGCGCCAGCTTTCCCGAGATCGGCCTGCGCTTCGGCGGCAAGGATCACAGCACCGTCATCAACGCCTGCCGGCGCATGTCCTCGATCCAGGAAGACGATCCCGAGCTGCGTGCCACGATCCACCAGCTCCGCGCCCAGCTCATCGCGCGTCCGTAGGGGGCTTCTCGAGCACCGGCGGCCCTGCGGGGCCGTCGCCTCACGGCGCTGCAGGCCGCCGACATCGACGCGGCCCTCGTCAACGGCCCTTCCAGGGCTTCGCTTGGCGGTCCCTCGCGGGCCGCCCCTGTCTTCGGCTCTCGGGCTCCCGTGCGGACCGAGGGTCGGTGGCGGCGTGGCCGGCGATCGCTGTGGATGGGCAGTGGACAGGGCTGCGATCAACCCGGGGAGCATTCTGTGGAGCCCGCGACCCGCCGAGCCATCCCCGGCCATCCACAGCACCCACCCCCGGGCCATCCCCACCCCGTGACAGGAACCTTCACCAATGATATCGAGCGACTACGGTGCGAAGCCCAGTCCTTGGCCACAGCTCCACAGCCCAGATCCAGACGACGAATTCTATTAAATTCATTCAAGGGTTAAGTCTCTACCCGCGCCTGCACCAGCCCCGCTCGCACCACGGCTCGAGCCTCCTGCAGGTCGGGTCTTGGCTTGCTCGCTCGCTCGCGTCACTCTCCCTCCGCTTGCCCTGACCCAAGGAGCCCTCACTCATGGAATTCGAGATCGACCAGGCTCGATTCTTGTCCGCGCTTTCGCTGGCGCAGACCGTGGCCGACAAGCGCGCCACCATGCCCGTGCTGGCCAATGTGCTGCTGCGCGCGAGCGCCGATGGGCACGTGGTGTGCTCGACCACCGACATGATGATCTCGCTGACCGAGCAGATCCCCGCCGATGTTCGCAAGCCAGGCAGCCTGACGGTGGGCGTCAAGCACCTGCACGGCGTCATCAAGACCCTCCCCGGAGGTGACCTCCGCTTTCGTGGGCTCGACAACCACTGGGCCGAGATCGTCGCGGGCAAGAGCCAGTTCAAGCTCATGGGCATGCCCGAGAACGACTTCCCCGCGCTGCCCGACCCCGAGCGCGGCGCCAAGGGCCAAAAGCCGGTGTCGTTCGCCACCATCACCGGGCACGTGCTGACCGACCTGATCCAGAAGACCGAGTTCTCGGTCTCCACCGACGAGGCGCGGGTCAATCTGAACGGCGTGCTGCTCGAGAGCGACGGCACCACCGCCACCATGGTCTCCACCGATGGGCACCGGCTCACCAAGTACGCACGGCCGCTCGACGGCCTTCGGCTCGACAAGGGCATCATCATCCCGCTCAAGGGCATGCGAGAGATCCGGCGCGTGCTCGATCGCGTGCCGGGCGAGGTGCAGCTCGGCATCGGCGACCAGTGCCTGTTCTTGCGGGCGGGCGAGCTGACCCTCTCGGTGCGGCTCAACAACGTCACCTTCCCGCCCTACAAGCAGGTGATTCCGGCCAACCACAAGCGCGAGGTCAGGGTCGCGCGCGACGAGCTGCTCGGCGCCCTGCGCCGGGCCGAGGTGATGGCGCCCGAGAAGACGGCCACCGTTCGCGTGCGGCTGTCCGAGGGCACGCTCGAGCTGACCGCCGACAACCCCGATCTCGGCGTGGCGCATCAGGAAATCTCGGTCGACCTCGAGGGTGACGGGCTCGAGGCCGGCTTCAACGCGCGCTACCTGATGGCGGCGCTCGAGGTGATCGACTCGGAGGACGTGCGGCTGCAGTTCCAGAACGAGCTCGACCCCTGCGTGATCAAGCCCGGCGACGAGGCCGAGTTCCTCGCGGTGGTCATGCCGATGCGGATCTAGTCATGGCCCCCGCAACCGGCTTGGAGCTGGCGGGCAACCAGGTGCCCCAACCAGGTGCCCCCAAGGGGAGCAGTGTCGGGCCCTTCGAGTGCAGCTCCCTGCAGCCGGGTCGGCGCTTGCCCCGAACTGGCGCTTGATGCGCTGAGCTAGTTCGGAGGTACGATGAGGCGAATGGCCAGCGGGGTGACGAGGGCAGGTGTGCTATCGGCGGCGATCGTCGTGCTGGTGGCGTGCCCCGTGCAGGAGGGCTCGGGGACGGGGGGGAGCGAGGGGCCGCCGCAAGAGACGGTGGACCCGCCTGCGGTGGTGCCGAGCAGCATCTGCGATCCGGGGGAGGGACTCGACGAGTCGGGCGCGGTCATGGGAGACGAATGCCCCGAGGTGACAGGGGATGCGATCCGCATCGACTGGTATCCCGAGCGCGTGATCAAGCGTCAAGCCCGTAGCTCGATCTTCTTCAATGCCAAGAACCTGCTCCGCGAGCGGGTCGAGGTCGAGTACGAGGCTACTGCACGAATGGTGGGCCGTGATGACGCCTTTGCGATCCGCATCGCACAGCCGCAGCGCACCTTCGACCCCATTGGTGGCGGGGTGACCCAGCTCGATCTCCAGCTCGGTCATGCTCTCAACGTGCTCACGGAGGGGGACGTGGAAGTGAGGGTCAGTGCCCGCCTGTTGCGGCCCACCGAGACTCCCATGATCGAGATGTCTCGGGTCGTAGTCACCACCAAGCTCGATGACGATGGCTACATCTACGACATCGACTTCGTGGAGTGGTAGCCGCCGATGGCTCGCGGGGGTCGTCCTTGGCGGCTTGGCCGGAGTCCTCGAGCCTTCGTCGCTGCATGCCACATGCACGGTCCCCTACGGTCCCGGGTCGGCAGAAGCGTGCAATATACGGGTGAGCTGCCGTGACGATCTGCCCGAGCGGCGTGCGGTGGCAAAGATCCGCGCTCCGTCGATCGAAGGGACGGCAGCGGGGTCCGGGGTGCTCATCAACAATGGTTTTGGCATCGATGGAGCGCCGTACCTGCTGACCGCGACCCATCTGATCGACTTCGATCACAACGAGTTCATCACCGATGCCGAGGCCAGCCACTTCGGCAGTCACGCGGAGTTCTTCTTCGGGCTCGACGCGGATTGTGATGGGCAGAACGTGGTCGAGCCCTATGTCGTTCAGGGAGCGATCGTGTTGGCTCTCGATGAGAGCTTCGACATGGCCCTGCTCCAGCTCGACGTGGCGACGGCTGATCTCGTTGCCCATGGTAATCCATACTTTGCAGGTTGGGACCTCACGGCAGAGCTGCTTCCGCTGTATGTCCACGCCATCCACCACCCGTGCTGCGATACCAAGATGATCTCGGGAGGAGAGTCCCCGACCGACTACAATGGTTACATTCGGCTGGATGGGCTCACCTGCGGTGGGCTGCAGGATGGATCCTCGGGGGCCCCGTTGTTCAACACGGCTACGGGTGATCTCATTGGCATCCTCAAAGGTACCGTCTTGGATGGCGTGGGTCCTCCGGTCGTGGGCGCCGACCTATGCGCTGGCGAGAACCCCGACATCGCCTTCAGTCCCTTCAACGACTTTGCCTCCCAGTTCCTCAGCGCCCTCGACGCTGTTCCGCCCTACGATCCCGGATCCGAGGGTTCGTGAACATCCAAGCCCTCTCCGTCCACGACTACCGGAACCTCGCGGAGGCGGAGCTCTCGCTGGGGCCCGGCTTCACCGTGCTGCATGGGCACAACGGGGCGGGCAAGACCAATGTGCTCGAGGCGCTCTACCTGGTGAGCACGCTGCGGTCGTTTCGAACCAGTGACCTCGGGGTGGTCGTGCGCAGCGGGACCGAGGCGTCGCGGGTGGTCGTGCGCGGCTTCGATGCTGGGCTCGGGGTGAGCAGTACGCTCGAGGTGAGGCTCGAGCGGCGCGGGAGCACCACGCGGCGAGTGGCGACGGCCGACGGCAAGACGGTGCGCTCGGGCGCGCAGTTCTACGGACGCGTACGCGCGGTGTTGTTCACGCCCGAGGATCTGGGAGTGCTGCGGGGTGGACCCACCGGGCGTCGGCAGTTCATGGATCGCGTGCTGTTCGGGCGCGAGCGCGGGCACATCGCCGACGTGCAGACGTACGAGAAGCTGCTGCGCTCGCGCAACCGGATCCTGCGCGAGGAGGGCCTGCCCGCGGCGGAGCGCGAGCGCCTGCTGGGGACCTATGAGACCGGCCTCGCCCAGACGGGGGCCCGGCTGTGGACGCGTCGGCTGGAGCTGCTGCACGAGCTCCAGGCGCGATTCTCCGGGGCGTTCGCGTCGATCCACGGCGAGGCCGGCGAGCAGGCCGACCGCGGCGGGGCAGGGCCGGTGGCGTCGCTACGCTACGAGTGCAAGCTGGGGCCGGTGAGCGCCGCCGAGCGCGAGCCCACCCTGCTGCAGGCGCTGCTGGAGAGGCGGGCGCTCGACGAGCGACGCGGCGGCACCAGCGTCGGTCCCCACCGCGACGACCTGGTGGTGCTGCTCGATGACCAGCCCGCCGGTGACTTCGCCTCGCAGGGGCAGTCGCGCGCGCTGGTGCTGGCGTTCAAGCTGGCCGAGGTCCAGACGGCCCGCGAGCGCAGTGCCGACGGTACGCCGCCGCTGCTGCTGCTCGACGACGTCTCCAGCGAGCTCGATCCCCGTCGCACGGCGCTGTTGTTCCGCACCCTCGGCGAGCATGCCGGCCAGTGCATCCTCACCACCACCTCGCCGCGCTACATCGACCTGCCAGCCCAGGTCGAGACACGGCGGTATCGCGTGGACCAGGGTACGATCACGCCCGACCCGGCAATCGCCTGAGCACCCTGGCCACTGGCCAAGCGGTCCCGGGCGCCCCTGGGCAGTGCGCCGAAGCGGTTGTCGGAGGGGACCCGAACACACCGAAATCCTTGGGTTTATTGCTAGAGCGACGGCTGGTCCCGGGATCGGGGCCGTGCTATGGTCCCGCCGCGCTCTCGAGGGTCCTTGCAGTGACTCGTGGCAGCGCATCCGCCCGCGACCACCATCTGCGATCCGCTTCATGGTCCCCAACGATCTGCCAGCCAGCGACGAGCCCCGCGACCCCAACGCGAGCGGCGAATACGGCGTCGATTCCATCTCGGTGCTCGAGGGTCTCGAGGCCGTACGCAAGCGTCCGGGCATGTACATCGGCGACACGAGCGACGGCTCGGGGTTGCACAAGATGGTGTTCGAGGTCGTCGACAACTCGATCGACGAGTCCCTCGCCGGTCACTGCGATCGCATCGAGGTGACCATCCACCTCGACAACTCGGTGTCCGTCGAGGACGACGGCCGTGGCATCCCCACCGGCCCCATGGAGCATCAGGGCAAGATGGTCGATGCGGCCATCGTGATCATGACGGTGCTCCACGCGGGCGGGAAGTTCGACAACCAGAGCTACAAGGTATCGGGCGGTCTGCACGGCGTGGGCGTGTCGGTGGTCAACGCGCTCTCGGACTGGCTCAAGCTCGAGATCTGGCGCGGGGGTCGGGTGCACCGCTGCCGCTTCGCCCGCGGCGAGGCCATGGGCGACGTGGAGGTGGGCGGCGCCACCCAGAAGCGGGGCACTCGCATCACGTTCCACCCCGATCCGCTCATCTACAGCAACCTCGAGATCGACTTCGAGATCCTCGCCCAGCGCTTCCGCGAGCTGTCCTACCTCAATCCTGGCGTCACCATCACCCTGCGCGACCTTCGAGACGGGCGCGAGAAGGTGTTCGACGGGGCGGGCGGCGTGGCCAGCTTCGTGCAACTGTTGGCCCAGGGCAAGACGACGGTGGGCGACCTCGTGTACTTCAACGAGAGCGCGCCGTTCGAGTTCGAGGGCCGCGAGCACGTGCTGGGGGTCCAGGTGGCCCTGCAGTGGACCGACTCCTACCAGGAGAACGTCCTGTGCTTCACCAACAACATCGCCAACAAGGACGGCGGCACCCACCTCACGGGGCTGCGCACGGCCTTGACCAAGGTGGTCAACGCCTACGCGCAGGAGAACAACCTGCTCAAGCAGCACAAGGGCACGCTCGCCGGTGAGGACGTGCGCGAGGGGTTGGTCGCGGTCATCTCCATCCAGCACCCCGATCCCAAGTTCAGCTCGCAGATCAAGGACAAGCTGGTCTCGGGCGAGGTCACGGCGCTGGTCTCGGGCGTGGTCACCGACGCGCTCGGGCGCTTCTTCGAGGAGAACCCCAAGAGCGCCAAGGCGGCGATCGAGAAGGCGATCCTCTCGGCGCGGGCCCGCGCTGCCGCCCGCAAGGCTCGCGAGACCATCACCCGCAAGGGCGTGCTCGACGGGCTGTCACTGCCGGGCAAACTGGCCGATTGCCAGGAGCGCAACCCCGAGAACGCCGAGCTGTTCATCGTGGAGGGTGACAGCGCCGGCGGCTCGGCCAAGCAGGGCCGCGACCGCGGCACCCAGGCCATCCTTCCGCTGCGCGGCAAGATCCTCAACGTGGAGAAGGCCCGGCTCGACAAGATGCTCTCGAGCCAGGAGATCGTCACGCTGATCACGGCGCTCGGCACCGGGGTGGGCGACACCTACGACGTCAACAAGCTCCGCTACCACCGCATCGTGATCATGACCGATGCCGACGTGGACGGCTCGCACATCCGCACGCTGCTGCTGACGTTCTTCTACCGTCACTTCCCCGACATCATCGAGCGCGGCTACCTCTACATCGCCCAGCCGCCGCTCTACAAGGTCAGGGCCGGCAAGAAGGACGTGTACCTCAAGAACGACCAGGGCCTCGATCGCTACGTGATCGACAACGCCATCGACAACCTGTCGCTGGTGGTGGGCGGGCACGAGGTGAGCCGCGAGGTGCTGGCCAAGGTCGCCGGGCAGGGGCTGCGCTTCCGCGACGTGCTGCACGCGATGGCTCGCGATCATCGCCAAGAGGTGCTGATGGGGCTGCTCGATGCGGTGCGGGCCGAGGGCCTGCCTGCCGTGCTCGGGTCGTTCGACGATCGTGCGGCCCTGCATCGGCGCGCCGAGGGCCTGGTGGCCGCGGTGCAGGCGATGGTGCCCCAGGGCAAGGTCGAGGCGCACGTGGAGGCCGAGGGCGACGACGACGATGCCGTGCTGTCGATCCGAATGGCGGTCACCGTCGACGGGCTGACCCAGCGCGAGGTCATCGACGTCGAGCTGCTCGAGTCGCCGGAGATCGAAGAGCTGCTGCGCATTCGCAACGAGGTCTCCGAGCTCGGTCCGCTGCCGTTCGAGCTGCGCAAGGGCGGCCAGGAGCTGGCCAAGATCCACCGCCTGGTCGAGCTGGTCGAGCACATGGGCGAGGTGGGTCGCGCCGGGCTCAACATCCAGCGCTACAAGGGTCTGGGCGAGATGAACCCCGAGCAGCTATGGGAGACCACGATGGATCCCGCGCGCCGGGTGCTCTTGCAGGTGCGCGTGGGCGACAGCGTGGAGGCCTCGCGCATCTTCCCGGTGCTCATGGGCGACGACGTGGAGCCGCGGCGCAAGTTCATCACCGACAACGCGCTCAACGCTCGCAATCTGGATATTTGATTTGGCCCCCCGCAGCCGGTTGCGGGCAGGCGGTGCAGCCAGGTTGCCCCCCGGAGGGGGGCATTGTTGGTGGGCGGTCGAGAGACACAGCTTTGGCGCCCCGCAGCCGGTTGCGGGCAGGCGGTGCAGCCAGGTTGCCCCGGGACGCTCTCGAGAGGGGTGGTAACGCCAACGCTTCGGAATGTTTCGGCTTCGTGGCGCCAAACGCGAGGAACTTCGCTTCGGAGGCTGTTGTCGGGGCCTCTCGACGGAGGTGCATCCGAATGTTCAAGCGAGCCAAGAAGAAGAACGAAGACGGCGAGGTCGAGGCCAACATGATCCCGGTGCTCAGCACCATGTTCCTGCTGATCCCCGCCTTGCTGCTGGCGATGGAGATCGCGCCCTTCACCTCGGTGAGGGTGGAGCCGCCCAAGTTCAGCCAGCTGCAGGATCCATCGCCCACCGATCAGCCCCAGGAGCGGCTGCGGTTCCGCGTGCAGGTGCGTCAAGACGGCTTCACGGTGCGCTATGGGTCGAAGCCCGAGTCGGAGCGCACGGTCGACATCCCGCTGGGGGGCGACGGCAAGCACGACTTCGCGGCGCTCGAGCAGCGCGCATCCGAGCTCAAGGCGCTGTTCCCCGAAGACCCCGTGGTCAACATCTCGGCCGAGAACGCGATCGGCTACGGCACGCTGGTCGAGTCGATGGATGCGCTGCGCGGTCGCGATTGCTCGCTCAAGAGCGCGCTCTACGGCGAGTCCGTGCCGCAGGAGTGCCTGTTCTGGAACGTGGTCGTGGAGTCGGGCACGGTCTAGGGGAAAAGAGCACCACGGAGGCACCACGGCGTCATGCCGTCGGTGCCTCGACATGCTCGAGAGCTGCGGATTCATCCGGGTCGATCAGTGTGACCGGCAACGAGATCGGAGACCCAGTGCGGTATCTTCCGACGATTCGGTAGAGCGTGCTCAAAGCACGAGGCTCGAAGCGTAGTAGCTCTTCTAGCAGAGGGTCGCCGTAGATCATGCTCGCGTCGAAGCTCGGCAAGACGTTGGCCCGCAAGAACACCCGAAAGGTACGCAACGTACCGTCCACCTCCACGACGACCTCTTGCTCGACGACCTCACCGGTCTCGAGCTGCTCCGGGGTGCGTTGGTCGGCAGACCGAATGGCTTGGAGTAGGATCTTCATGATGGCCCTCGTGTCTGGACGACCACGCCCATGAAGGACATGAGCTCCGAGAAGTCGTTCCACATCATACGATAGCTCGACCCCCTTGGATCGCGAACGGCGACGCCGTCGCCACGAGCGCTGTCGATGACGACCCAGTGGCCGTTGTATGGCCCCGTCGCCAAGAGCGCAGTCCAGGATCCGATCGGGGCAAGCGCTTCGACATGCTGGGGAGTGAGCGGTGGATCGAGGTTGAGGTGGCCACCATTCCAGCAAATCGCGGGCGGGCAGAACTGCTCGACTCTGATGAGGAGCTCTCGTGGTGTGCACGGCAAGCTCAGCCCCGCTGCCACGACCAAGAGATCGGCTGCAATGCCTCGGTCGGCGAGCAACATGACTGCACATGCTGCTCCACAGCCAACGTCATTGTGCTGCCGGACGACTCGTGGATCGTCCCACCGTTCCTGGAGTCGCGCCCAGCGTGTCATGTCCTCACGCCCCGTGAATTTCACATCGGCTGGTGGGCAGCTCGGAATCCCAGCCCAGCTTGTCTCCGCAATGGTAGAGCTGCCTTACCACGCGCTCGAGAGCTGCGGTAGAGTGGCCTGGCGGGCGGTGTGGTCGATGAGCAGCGCCGATGATCTCCACCCCTACGACGGTCGCGAGCGTCGGTTTCGCCACGACGACGCGGAGCCCGAGGCGCGACGACGCGGGCGCGCGCTGGTGGGGCAGCTGCTGGGGTTGGCCGCGGTGCCGGAGGCGAAGGATCTGCGATACGACCTGTCGTTCTATAGCGGAGGCATCGGGGTGATCGATCGGCTGCACGTTGCGATGCCGTGTACACGTGCGGAGGTCGAGGTGATCGTGACGCGGCTCGGCATGCTCGAGCCCGGTGTGCTGCTCGCCCACGAGGACCAGGACGTGCGCGAGGAGATCGCCTGGTTGCTGCTCGACGAGGAGCATCCGCAGCGCTTGCCGGCCGAGTCGGTGGCGGCGTTCATCGAGGAGCATCGCGCCGAGCTCCAGCCGGGGCCCGGTGATAGCCTGCGCGCATGGTTGTCGCCCGACAGCAACGTCAACGCCTGGACGCTCGTGTACGAGGTCGACGGCGAGCTGGCCTACGTCGCCTACGATCAGGGCTGAAGAACGCGACCCCTGGCGACTTCCGCAGCGCCGATTCCGACCGCCGCGCTCAGCTCTTGCGGCGCTTCTTCTTCACCGGTCGCAGCACCTTCTGAGCGCGCTTGAGCAGATCTTGCAGCAGCTCGTCGCCGTCGCCGTCGCCCGCCTCGGTCTCGGCCGCTTGCAAGAGCTCGAGCGCGCGCTCTTCCTCGCCCGCGCGGGCCAGCGCCACCGCGAGCGCAGCCGCGGCCTGCGGGTGTTGGCCGAGTCCCTCGTAGGCCGCCTGCAGGTGCTCGCGTGCCTGGTCGGCCCGCGCGGCCTCACCCAGCATCACCACGCCGAGGTCGAGGCGATCACGAGACGACAGCGCGTCGGCTTTCTCGAGGGCCTGCAGGTGCTCGCGCGCGGCGGCTCGGTCGCCCGCCAGCATCAGCGCGCGCGCCTGGGCGCTGCGCAGTGCAGGCAGGTCGGGATCGCGAACGATGCGAGCGGTGTCGGCGAACGCCTGCGCGGCCGCTCGCCCGTCGCCCAGCGCCAGGTGCAGCCGCCCGCGTTGCAGCGTAACCCAGGCATCGGGTGCGAACGCGGTCACCACCACCGACTGGTCGAGCGCTTCGAGCAAGCCCTGGGCCGTGCCCTTGGTGGCGGCGCGGATCGACGGTGTGCGCCGCTCGATCAGCAGGTCGCTGAGCACGGGAATGAGCACGAACCCGAGCACGCCCGCGAGGATCAAGGGATAGGCGACGACCGGCCACGGCATGGCCAGCCCGATGAGGACGAGGGTCGAGCCGAACATCACGCGGGTCAGTCGGCCCTGCAGGGGGCGGCCACTGCGGGACCACACCGACTTGGGGACCTCCACGTCCAGGAGGTCGGCTCGGGGGGTTGCGGGGGTGCTCACGGCCGCCAAGAGGTACCGCGCGTGCACCCAGCGCCGCAATCGACGAGGGCTGACCAGATGGGTAGGCAGGCGAAGGCCAGGCGCGGGCTATGCTACGCGTCGTGGTCCACATCGCCGCGGATCTCCCCCAATTCCTCCAGCGTCGCGAGCTGGCTGCGTACGAGCAGCGCCTGGCGAGGACGGCCTACGCCTATGGCGTGGACCTGCGCCGGTCACAGTGGTTGTCGGGCTCCACGGTGGGCGACCCGCTGATGCGCGCGGTCGATCGCCGCTGGAGCCGCTTGGTCGAGGACCTCGACGGGCAGTGTCTTCGTCCGCTGCGAGTGGCGCCGCCGACGGCGCTGCTCGAGGAGCTCGCCTATCTCATCCACATGTTGCGAGCGCCCTTGCCCACGCTGCGCTTGCTGCGATCCGAGGTAGCCGCGCAGTGGCCGATGGTCACTCCGCTGGGTACGACCAAGGGAGGAATCCACTGGCTGGTGCTCGACCTCGATCGGATCATGGCGCTGCCATCCGAAGAGCGAACCTTCGCGTTGGCAGCGGGCTTGGCTCACCTGCAGTGCGAGCACGGACCGATCTTCTCGGCCCATCTCATGGCGCACCACGGGCGGGGCATGGGCATGATTCGCGGGCTCCTGCGCCCGTGGGCCAAGGTGACCGTGTTCTCGGCCGATCGCGCGGGCTTG
Source organism: Paraliomyxa miuraensis (assembly GCF_026337845.1). Taxonomy (GTDB): domain Bacteria; phylum Myxococcota_A; class Polyangia; order Nannocystales; family Nannocystaceae; genus Paraliomyxa; species Paraliomyxa miuraensis. Next base: position 64,382 of record NZ_JAOVZF010000156.1, read on the forward strand.
GTGGCGGTGCGCGAGCTCTCGGTCGCGCTGCGGGCGATCGAGCGGCACGACGCCGAGTACGCGGCGTGGATGCCTCGTCTCCCCCGGCTCGAGCTGCGCCGGCAGGCGCTCGAGGACTTCGATCGCTCGACCCTGATGGCGCGAAGGCGCGTGCTCTCCGACGCCGACGGCTACGGCTGGGCCATCGCTCCACCGGGCCGCGAGGAAGAGCTGGACTCGGTCAGCCGCAAGGTGGCGGCCGCGGTCGACGGGGCCATCCGCCTCGGCGGTCGCCTGGCCTTGCGCATCGAAGGCTACGAGCGCCGAGCTCGCGACGACGAGCGCACCGATCCCGACCAGGAGGCCAAGGATGCCGAGGGGGCCAGGGACGGAGAGAAGGCGAAGGACGAGGACGACAGAGGCGCCAAGCGAGCGGCCAAGTCCGAGCCTGAGCCAAAGGCCGAGGCCAAGGCCGAGGCCAAGCCCGAGAATGGCCAGGAGGCCAAGGCCGCTCCCTCCATCGATCCCGAGCGGGCGTCTCGGCTCGAGCAAGCGCTGCGGGCTGCCTGGTCGCTCGCTCGCTGCGATCAGCGACTGACCCGGAGGCTGGGATTGCTATGAGCACCACCACATCCACCGCGACTACCCAGGCGCCCACGCCGAGCGACGCTCGCAACGTGCTGCTGGGTCACGCCAAGACGCTGGCCGACATCGCCACCGAGCTGGGGTTGCCCGACCTCGCGCGCACGATCGAGGCCGACACCCGGCGTCGGCTCGACGACCACCGCGTGCGAGCGGTGGTGCTGGGGGAGATCAAGCAGGGCAAGAGCACGCTCATCAACGCGATCCTCGGCGACGACGCGCTGCCCACCGGAGTCACGCCCACCACCGGGGCCGTGGCCACGGTGCGGGTGGGCCGCGATCCCGGCACGTTCTTGTGTCGCGAGGGCTCGTCGGGCGAGGCCACGCGCGAGCCGCTGGACCCCGAGCGCTTCAGTGCGCTGGCCACCGGGCGCGAGAAGGCCGAGGCCGGCGCGGCGGTGGAGCTGGTGGTGGGCGCGGGGGCACTGCCGCCATCGCTCGAGCTCATCGACACGCCGGGCATGAACGACATGGAGCGGGTGCGCGGGGCGATCAGCCGCGGTGAGCTGCCGCGGGCCGATGTGCTGGTGCTGGTGCTCGATGCGACCCAGCTGCTCAACCGCACCGAGCTGGCGTTCCTGCGCGACGCGGTGGCGGCGGTGGGGGGGCTGTCGGGCTCGGGGGCGCGGCTCTTGCTCGCGATCAACCGCATCGACCTCGTGGACGAGCGCGATCGGCCGCTCCTGGTCGAGTACCTGCGCCGCGAGGTGAAGGTGCTGGCGGGTGAGGCGGGCGAGGCCGCGATCGAGATCTTCCAGACCGATGCCCGCGGGGCCCTGCGACGACCCAACGACGATTCCTTCGGCATCGAGGAGGTGCGTCGTCTTCGGCGACGGATCATCGAGATCGCCGATGGACATGCCGACCTCTTGCCCGCACGCGCCCGGGCCAGCCTGGCGCGGCACTCCACGTTGCTGGCGCACAACGCCGCGATTGCAGCGCGGGCGCTGACGCTCGAGGAGCTGGCCTTGCGCCGCGAGATCCGGGCCATCGAGCGCGAGGTGGTCGACCACGAGTCCGACCTGGTGGTGCTGCGCGAGCAGCTCGCGGCCGGCCAGGCCAAGCTCCAGCAGGAGAGCGAAGAGCGGATCGACCGCTTTCGCGACGACCTCCGGGCCAGCACGCTGGCGTGCATCGACGCCGCGAACCTGCGGATCCTCTCGAATCACCTGCCGGGCTCGCTTCACGATGCCTTCCTGGCGTTCGGGCGCGAGGAGTCCGAGCACCTGCGCGTCGAGCTCGACGAGCTCACGCGACAGGCGATCCGAACCCACGGCGAGCAGGCCCGACGGCGGCTGTTCCAGGCCACCATGCGGCTGGGCTTTCGCGGGCCGCCGATCTACATCGATCCGCCGTCGGTGGTGCTCGAGGCGGGCCTGGTGGCGATCGGCCTGGTGGGCACGGCGGTGATGTACTTCGGCAGCCTGGTCGCCGGCCTCACGATGACGGTGGCGGGGCCGCTGGCCACGGTGGTGCTGCGCGAGAAGTCGCTGCGCGAGGCCAGGGCACGGGCCAAGGCCGAGCTGCCCGGGGCGCTCGAGCGGGCGAGCGAGGCTCTGCGCGAGAGCATCCGAAGGGTGATCGAGCAGCACGTGGCGGCGGTCGAGGAGCACCTGGTGCTGGCCAACGTGGCCCTCGGGCGCCAGCTGGTGGCGGTGCTCGAGCAGGCCCGTGAGCGCCTGGGACCCGACGACGCCTCCGACGCCGCGCAGCGCCGTGCGCTGGCGCAGCATCGGCTGCTGGAGCTCGAGCGCAAGCTCTACGGGCTGCGACACGAGCTTCGCGACCTGGCCGTGGGGAGCGAGAGTTAGGCCACCCACTGGTGCAGCGGCCAGTTCGGCTGCCGGGTCGGTGACGAACGCACGGAGGAGTCGCCGGCCGGCCCGGGATGTGGCACCTTGATCGCATGGGCATGGGGGAGCGCGACGGCGAGGGCGAGGATCTTCGACTGGCCATGCGCAGTGAGGCGCAGTCGAGCCGCGTCCACCACGAGAAGGCGTACATGAGCGAGCTCGGTCATCGGCTGCGCAACCTTCGAGAGGAGCGCGGGATGACGCAGCAGGTGCTCGCCCAGGCCGCCGGCATCGCGACCGACATGGTCTCTCGACTCGAGAACGGTCACTACAGCAGCCCGGGCCTCCGCACGCTGCTTCGCATCGCCGAGGGCATGGGGCTGTCGGTGTCCGCGTTGCTGCCCGACATGCCCAGCCTCAACCAAGCCAGCCCCGAGGCCAACCTGCGCGCGCGTCTCAACACGCTGCTGCATCGGGTGGATCTCGACGACCTCGAGCTCATCGTGGAGATCGCCGGGACGATCGTGGCGCGTCGTCGCCACTGAGCTGGTTCGGGATCGCGTTGGAGCATCCACGGTCGGCCGCGTGAGCACCGGGGCAATGGAGCGGGATACGTTGGTGGCGGTGGCCACGGGCCGGCCCGACGGTGGCGTGGCGATCGTGCGCGCGAGCGGCAGTCGAGCCCGGGCCATGCTCGAGGCGGTGGCCGGCCCACTGCCGCCGCCGCGTCGGCTGGTGCGTCGCGCCATTGCGCTGGGCGAAGGCGAGGTCGAGGACGGCTTGGTCGTGTTCATGCCCGGACCTCGCTCGTTCACCGGAGAGGATGTGGTCGAGCTGCACGTGCATGCGGGCGAGCGCAACGTGGCTGCGGTGGTGCGCGCGCTGCTTGCACTGGGGGGTCGTGCGGCGGGTCCGGGCGAGCTCTCGCGACGGGCGTTCGAGCTGGGCCGAATGACCCTGGACGAGGCCGAGGGCGTGGCCGCGGTGATCGGGGCCAAGACCGAGGAGGCGCTGCATCAGGCGCGGCGGCTGGCCGCAGGCGAGCTGGGGCGCGAGGTCGAGGCTCAGCGGCGAGCGCTGGTGGAGCTGCGCGCGGAGATCGAGGCCAACCTCGACTTCCCCGAGGACGTGGATCCGGGCGACGTGTCGCGGTGGCGCGAAGAGGCGGGCGAGCGACGAGCCGCGGTGGCGCGCTGGCTCTCGCGGTTCGAAGCCGGGCGGCGCGCGAGGGCGAAGGCGCGAGTCGTGCTGGCCGGGCCGCCCAACGCGGGCAAGAGCTCGTTGTTCAACGCGCTGCTCGGCCGTGCGCGTGCGCTGGTGGCCGACCAGCCCGGGACCACGCGCGACTACGTGGAGGCCGAGCTCGAGCTCGACCGCCATGGTTGTGTGCTCGTCGACACCGCGGGCCTGCGCGACGGTGCCGAGGCGGTGGAGCAGGCGGGGGTGGAGCTGTCGCGCTCGCAGATCGAAGGGGCCGACGTCGTGCTGTGGGTCGAGGCGGCCGATGCCGAGGCGGCCGATGCTGGCGGGCTCGCGCAGGCGAGGGGAGCGACCGTGATTCGGGTGGAGACCAAGCGCGACCGAGGCCTGCGGCGTGAGGAGTGGCTCGGCGTGGCGCTGCGACCGGGCGAGGAGCCCCGAGGGCTCGAGGCCGTGCACGAGGCGTTGCGCGCGTGGTTCTCCGCGGGCGCGGACGAGGCCTGGATCGGGCTGTCGCGGCATCGCGATCGAGCTCGCGAGGCGCTCGCGGCCATCGACGAGGCCTGTGAGCATCTCATCGACGACGAGCAGCTCGAGCTCGCGGCGTTCGGGCTCGGCGTGGCGCAAGCGCGGCTGGGAGAGATCACCGGCCGCAGCGCGATGGGCCCGGTGGGTGAGGAAGTGCTGGCCTCGATCTTCGCGCGCTTCTGCATCGGCAAGTGATCGATGGCGCCGCGATCCGGTGCGTCATGGTCCGGTTGACGACGAGTGCGCGCGGCCGAGACGCTGCAGGAGCGCATCGAGGATCTCGGGGACGAGCGCGGGCTCGGGGCCGTGCGCAAGCGTGCCCAGGCATGGCAGGTCGCTGGCGCATGCGATCACGTCGGCGTTGCGGGCGACCGAGGGATCGGGCTCGCGCTCGGTCTGCGAGAGCACGAAGCCCAGCGGGGGTCGACCGATCGCGCGCAGCCCCTCGATGGTCGCCAGGCAGTGGTTGATGGTGCCGAGGCCGGTGCGGCCGACCACGAGGGTCCAGGGAGCGAGCCCGACGATCCACTCGGGTTGCCACGTGCCGCCGGGCATTGGCACGTGGAGACCGCCGGCGCCCTCGACGAAGACGAGCGAGGGGCGGTGGCGCTGCTCCCAGCGCTCGAGCGCTCGAGCGATGCCGACCAGCGGGGCGCCGGGGTGGGGAGCGCGGGAGCGAGCCGAGGCGGGTGAGAGGAACGGCGTGGGATCCTCGGCCAGACCGGGCGCGAGCGGCGGGTCGAAGCGCAGCGGGCATGCGCTCGGCAGCTCGGTCGGGGAGAGGCCCGCGGCGGCGAGCAAGCGCTCGATGTCCGACGGTCGGTCCGGGCCGCTCTGAGCGGGCTTGAACGGGATCGCGAGCAGGCCGCGTGCGCGCGCGGTGCAGAGCAGCGCCGAGGTCACGGCCGTCTTGCCCACGGCGGTGTCGGTGCCGACGACGAAGATCCGCGTGGGTTCGGCCGGCCTCGGGGTGGAGCGAGACATCAGGCGGGGCGACGAGCGAGCGTTGGCAAGGCGGGCGAGGCCGAGGAGCGAGCCGCCCCACGCTCGATGCGAAGCGGCACGCCTTCGCGTGCGAGCAGCTCGAGCAGCGCATCGGCGAACGCGAGCAGCTGCTCGGGCTCGTGGGCGGCGCTCACGGTGATGCGCAGACGAGCGGTGCCGGCCGGAACGGTGGGCGGACGAATCGCCTGCACGTGCCAGCCGAGCTCCAGCAGCGCGTGGGCGAGACCGACGGCGCGGGCGTTGTCGCCGATCAGCACGGGAAGGATCGGCGAGGGTGGATCATCGGCGTCGGGGAGCCCGAGGGCCTCGGCGAGCCTTCGCGTGTTGGACCACAGGCGCTCGCGGAGGCCGTCGCCCTCGGGGCCGGTGACGATCGCCAGCGCTTGCCCGATGCGGGTCGCGAGCGCGGGGCTCGTACCGGTGCTGAACACGAAGCTGCGCGCGCGGTTGCGGACCAGCGCGCACAGGGGACCGGACGCGCCGAGGAAGGCACCCGCACAGCCCAACGCCTTGCTCAAGGTGCCCACGAGCACGGTCGGCTGGATGCCATGGTGACCGAGCCAGCCCTGGCCGCCGTCGAACAGCCCGAGCGCATGCGCTTCGTCGACGTACATCGCCGCGCCGCGGTCGAGGTGTCGACGGGCGGCATCGAGCTCGAGTCGGTCGCCATCCATGGAGAAGATGGACTCGGTGATCCACCAATGGATCGCGCGAGCATCCGCGGGGCGGGCGTGGGGCTGGGGGACGGGGTGGGGGTGAGTGACGGGGGATCGAGCGTGCTCGAGGATGGTGACGCGTGCAGGCGACAGGCGCATGCCATCGATCAGGCTGGCGTGGTTGAGCGCATCGCTGTCCACTCGATCGTGGGGCTCGAGCAAGGTCGGCAGCACGCCCACGTTGAGCTGGAAGCCGCTGGGAAACAGCACGGCATCCTCGGTGCGGGCGAGCGCGGCCAGGCGCCGCTCGAGGTCGCGATGCTCGGGCAGGTCGCCGCAGATCAGGCGCGAGGCTCCAGCGCCCGCCGAGGACGAAGGATCGACGGCGAGCCGAGGATCACCCGCGAGACCCAAGTAGTCGTTGCTGCACAGGCCCACCACGGGGCGACCGTCGAGCTCGTAGCGGACGCCCCGGCGATGGTCGACGGAGGGACAGCGGCGCAGCAGGCCCGCGGCGTCGAGCTCGGCCAGGCGTTGGCGCGCGCGCTGGGTGGCGTCCATGGCGGGGGAGCATAGACCATGGCGCGGCGTGGCAAGATGGGGGCGTGACGAAGGCAGAGCTGCAGGCGTGGGCGGACTCGGAAGGCCTGGCGGTCGACGAGGCCGCGTGGGAACGGCTCGAGCGCCTGATCGGGCTGTGGCAGCAGTACGGTCGGGCGATGAACCTGGTGGGCACGACCGACGCGGAAGCTCTGTGGGAGCACGTGCAGGAGGGCCTGCAGTGCGTGGCATGTGCCGAGCGGGCGGGCGCCGTGGACGAGGGATGTTGCTGGGTCGACGTGGGCAGCGGCGGTGGTCTGCCCGGATTGGTGGTGGCCGCGGTACGACCGTGGGCGGTGATCTTGATCGAGCCACGCGAGCGGCGAGCCGCATTCCTGGACCTCGGATTGGCGGCGATGGGTGGGCGTGATCGGTGGGTGATCCGGGGTCGGTGGGGTGTTTCCACGTGGAACGAAGAGGTCGTGAGAAGGCTGGAAGCACGGAGGGAAAGCTCGTTCTTGATTCTCAGTAGTCGGGCGGTCTTTTCGCCCGGGGAGTGGCTGGAGAGGAGCGAGGAGGCCGAATTCCCACGTGGTGTCGTCCTCTGTCACGTGGATTTGGGCGTCGAGAGGGTGGCAGGGAGAGAGCCGAGTAACGTGGTGCGAGGTTCGCGCTGGAGTGTGCTGGGATTTCTGCGTTGAAGGCGCATCTCGTGGGAGATCGGGGTCGAGTCGAGCGGGAGTCACAGGGTGGTGATGGGCGCGGATTCGCGCATTCGCGCAGTACCCGCGGTTCATGGGATCTCCCGCTGATGTTCCACGTGGAACTCTCGCCCCACGTGAAACGGCCCCACTCCGTTCGCACCAGCTCTTCGCTGGCCTCCCAATGTCACAGCGCCTTGCCGTCCCCGAAGTCGGACCACGGGAGTGGCCTGCCTCTACGCGAGTCCGGGCTTCGGCTGCTCGGTCCGAGTGCTTGCAGGTGCAGGGGCACTTGCTTTCGCCTGGATGGGTGCTCGGTCCGGTGATGGCAGGTGCTGAAGCCCTTTCCTGGATGACCCTCTCGTTCGGGCACCGGGTACAGAGGCACTTGATCCCCTGGATGGGCGGTGATCTGTCCCAGGTGGCCTGCAAGGTACCCGACGCCTCGAGCCTGGGCGGGCTGGTCGCTCCCCGTTCTGCCGGTCCTCCTCAAGTGCCGTGCTGCATGTTTCACGTGAAACATCAGAAGCCCCCGACCGACGCTTTGGCCAGCCGACCGGATTTCTCGACTGAGCTTTTGGAGACTGCGGGGCCGAACCACTTGTCCCCGACCGCTCTCGCGTTCACCCAGGCCGCTCTTGCTTCGCCCTCCGGCGGGGCCGTTTCGTGGCTCCCGGGCCGCTCTCATCGCCTGGTCTCGCGTCTTTGCCGGGCCGTCTCGTGTCGCCCCAACCCGCTCATCGTGCGCTCTCTCGTTGCCCTTCTGCCGACCGCTGTCGCGCCGCCGCACCCAGGTCGCCCCCAGCCGAGCCGTCTCCCATCGCCCCGGGCTGCCTCATCGTGCGCTGTCGCGTCGCATTGCCGACCGCTGTCGCGTCGTTCTCAGCTCTCCCCGTGCCCCCAAACCCCGGTCACTCGTCAGCCCCGCGCCACTCAACCCCGATCACTCGTCAGCCCGCCCGCGGCCCAACCCCGATCCCTCGTCAGCCCACCCCCGCGCCCCGGCTTCACCGTTCCACGTGAAACGTCACCGCTCCGCCGCGGTGGCACAGGTCTCGAGGTGCTCCTCGATCTCCGCAACCTTCCCCTCCGACAGCGCGGACGCCCGCCGTATCTCCACCAGCCCGGCCTCCGTCTCCCCGCGCCGGCAGAGGATCCACCCGAGCGTATCGACATAGTCGGCATTCTCCGGCTCGATCTCCAGCGCACCCCGGACCAGCCGCTCCGCCCGGTCGAGCTCCCGGCCTTCCTTCGCCCAGCCGTACGCCACCGCATTGGCCAAGGCGGCATCGCTCGGCCGCTGCTCGAGCGCCCGCTCGAACGCCACGATCGCCTCCTCGTCCCGCCCGCGCTCGAGGTAGGCATAGCCGAGGTACTCGTCGTATCGAGCCCGCCCCTGAGGCTGACGGGCGGCCAGCACCAGCCCCGCGAAGAGGATCCCCAGACCCATGCGAGCCCCGAGGGCCACCACCGGTCCACGAACCGACCACGCGAGCCCGAGTAGACCTCCCGCGACCAGGCCTCCCAGGTGCCCGGCCTGGGCAATCATCTCCACGAAGAAGCCGAGGCCCACCAGCACGGCCAGCCAGATCCCCAACACCCGTGCCGACAGCGGGCTCAGTCGTGCGCCCACCGTGCCGCGCCCCAGCACCCGGCCGATGAACAGGGCTCCGGCCATGCCCATGATCCCGGCCGAGGCGCCCACGACCATTGGTGCCTCGACCCACGCCGCCGAGGCCAGGCACCCGGCGACGCTCGAGATCGCAAAGACCACGGCCGCTCGAGCGTGGCCCCACGTGGACTCGACCCACTCGCCCACGACCCACAGGCTCCAAGTGTTCAGTACGAGATGGAGCCAAGAGCCATGGAGCAAACCAGCGGTGATCACGCGCCACCAGGCGCCGTCGAGCCATAGATCGGACAGCCGCAGCGCACCCAGACCAGCCAGCGTGTCGCCGCATCCCTCGAGCCGAATCCAACTGCCGGTGAGCATGGCCGAGGGAGCCTCGATCCTCGTGACGCACGCGCCCAGGGTCGCGAGGAACGAGGCGACGCACAGCCCCATCAGCACCACGGTCACCGGTGCCGCCAAGATCCGCGCACGCGCCCGAAGGTCGTGCGGTCCAGCCCCGAGCTCGCGAGCTTCATCGGCCGGACGCAGTTCGTCGGGCAGGTCGGCGTTCGTCATGCGGTGGCCATCGTACGTGGCTTCGAACCAAACATGATCCTTCCCGCCCGGGCGGCGTACGGGCTCCCCCCATAGGGGCTCACCCGCGAATCGCGCAGGCCTCCCGAAACAGCGCCGCCGACTTGCGACGCGCATCCGCCGATTGCTATGGTCGCGCAGTTTCTCCGTGGCGCGCGCACGCGAGGCGAGCAACACTCAGGCGTCTTGGCGGCGGCCGGATCTCGAGGAAGAAGGTCCAAGGTGACCAACGTGGCCCCCACGGCACGGGTCGAGCCGATAGCGCCTGGGGAGTGAGGCCATGCCGCGTCAGAACCTCCTCATCGTCGATGGCGATGCCAGAAACCGGCGGGTGCTGGAGGTCAGCTTGCGCAAGGCGGGCTTCTCCATCACTCCCGCCGAGTCGGCCGAGGAGGCGCTCGACTTCCTGCAGCACGCCGAGCCCGATCTCATCATCTCCGACACGCGCTTGCCCAGCCGCGATGGCTTCGACTTCTGCATGGAGGTCAAGGGCAACCAGCGGTGGAAGCAGATCCCGTTCATCTTCCTCACCAGTGAGAAGTCGATCGAGGACAAGGTTCGCGGCCTCGAGCTGGGGGTCGAGGACTACCTGACCAAGCCGATCTACATCCGGGAGATCACCACCCGGGTGACGATGCTGCTGCAACGCAAGCAGCACGAGCGCCTCGAGAAGAAGGACGCGGCTCGCACCAAGTTCAGCGGTCAGCTCGCCGACATGGCGGTGGTCGACCTCGTCCAGACCATCGAGATCAGCCGCAAGACGGGCACGATCTCGTTGTCGACGGACTTCGGCGAGGCCACGGTGTGGTTTCGCGACGGCGCGATCATCGACGCCGAGATGGGTCGCTTGCAGGGCGTGGCGGCGGTCTACCGCCTGCTCGGGCAGAGCGATGGCCACTTCGACGTCGAGTTCAAGCCCGTCAACCGCCATCAGGTGATTCAGGAGGGCACGCAGGCGATCCTCATGGAGGGCATGCGCCGCGTGGACGAGTGGGGCCGGCTGATGGAGCAGCTGCCCCCGCTCGACTCGTTGCTCGCGCCCGATGCCGAGCAGCTCGCCGATCGCAAGGCCGATCTCACCGACGAGCAGCTCGCGATCCTCCATCACTTCGACGGACGCCGCACCATCATCGAGGTGGTCGACGAGAGCGGCCAGGACGACACCGAGGCCCTCACCACGATCTCCACCTTCTTCTTCGAAGGGCTGCTGACTCCGTACGAAGGTCCCGCCGAGGACGAGCCGATCGAGCCCACGCCAGCGGCGGCCGGCGTCGCGCTGGGGCTGGAGGAGTGGAACTCTCCGTCGCGTCCGATCCGGCGCGATCCCACGGGTCCGATCCCGACCACTCCCGACCACTCCCTGAGCCTTCCTCCTCCGCCCAACTTCCCCGCGCCGTTCCCTCAGCTGCGCGCCGACGAGGAAGACCACGACGACGTGGTCCTCGAGCCGGGCATCCCGGAGGACACGGCCCCCCGTCCCGCATTTGGCTCGCGGCTCGTTCCGCTCGACGAGACGGCCGCGTCGACGGCGGAGCGACCGGTCACGCTACGCCATCGGGTGACCGCGACCGCGACCCAGGATCTCGATGCTCCGCCACGCGGTCGCTTCCCGATGCCCGGGGCGAGCAAGCGCGATCCGGGGCTCGAGCCCACTCGCGAGGAAGGTGCGCCGCACGAGACGAGCGACGTGGCGCAGACCCGGACCTCGGCTCCGGTGACGGCCCACCCGACGGCCGAGCCCGAGCACGTGCGGCCCGCGGTGATCGTCTCCACCGAAGAGGGGGAGATCGCGCCGCACGACGAGGAAGAGGGCGCGGTGCAGCCCAAGGAGCATGCACCCAGCGGGCTCGAGTCGGGCGCGATTGCTCCGCGCGACGAGGAGACGGGCGCCCCAGTGGCCGCGGATGCCGGTGCGGGTGCGGAGGAGTCCTCCATGGAGGATCCCGAGGATCCCGAGGCGGGCGCGGTGCAGCCCCATGATGCCGAGGCGGGCGCGGTACGGCCTCTCGACCTGCCGCTGACGGCGTCATCGGGCCGGGACTCGGGCCCCACGTCGGCTGCCCCGCGGTTCTTGCCGCCGGGAAGGGCCAGGGCGGGGATCGAGCGATCGGAGCCGGCGCCCAAGAGCAGCTCGCCACCCTGGTCGGGGGCGCGCGAGCCGAGCGGCGTACGCGATACCGGCAACCTGCGCGATGCACTCTCGAGCCTGCGGGACATGGGCAGCCTGCGTGACACGTCGAGCCTGCGCGACGCGTCGGGCCCGGAGGCGATCGACGAGGCGCCGCGAATGCCCGAGCCCGCGTCCGAGCCGACGTCGGACGCGGTCCCGGAGGAGTCGATCCACTCCGAGGTCACCCAGCCCCTCATCGGCTCGGCGCTCGATCCGGCCGACACGGTGGTCGAGCAGCCGCTCATCGATCCCGACGACTGGGGCTCGGGAAGCACCGGGACCACCCGCCTCATTGCGCCCACCTCGGGCCAGGTCAGTCCTCCCGTGGGAGTGCTGCGCGCGGCGGCCAAGGGAGCGTTCGACACCAGCCGTCGCCCGATCCCCGAGCCCGAGGAGCCGCGCTACGCCGGTGATCTCTCGCTCGAGGAGCTGGCGGCCTACGGTGAAGCCGGCAGCTCGCCCGAGGCGCTGGGCTTGGTCGATCCCACGTCCGAGGATCAGCGGCCCACCCTCGAGATCGAGGTGCCGGCGGGATTGCTCGGGCTCAGTGATACGCGGCCGCCATCCCAGGCCGATACGCTGCCCGGGTCGGACATCACGGCCGAGATTCCGGATCGACCGACGCCGCCCGAAGCCGAGGACGACTTCGAGCCGATCGGCGTCAGGGTACGCGAGCCCGTGCAGGAGTCGGGTCTGTGGCGAGAGGACGCCAGGCCGAGCGACGAGGTGCCGCGTCGGCCCACCGGCTCGCCGCGCCCCTACGGCATGGTCGCTGCGGTGATCGTGCTGGTGGCGGTGATGGCGATCGCCTACGGCGTGATGCGCAACGGCGACTCCAGCCCGCCCGGCGATCCATCGTCCCGCGAGGGCCTGCCCACCAAGACCTCCTCGCCCAAGACGACCGAGCCCAAGGCCAAGGGCGAGACCAAGCCTCCGCGACCCGAGCCCCCGCTGAGCCCGCGCCTCGAGGAGCACCTCAAGTCGGCCGCCGAAGGAGACGACGAGGGCCTGGTGCCCGACGCCGCCGACCCTGCCACGATCGACCAGCGCCTCGCGAACGCCAAGCGCCTGCTCGAGCGAGGTCGCCGTCGCGATGCCCACGTCGAGGTCGATGCGGTGTTGGCCGCCCAGCCTGGCAACCCTCGTGCGCTGGTGTTGCGATCGAACCTCCTCATCGAGGAGGACAAGCTCGACGAGGCGCTCGCCGCAGCCAAGGCCTCGGTCGATGCCGACCCGCGCTATGCCGACGGCTACCTCGCGCTCGGGGTCGTCAACCAGCAGCTCGACAAGATCGAGGATGCGGTCGCTGCCTACCAGCAATTCCTCGAGCTCGAGCCGTCGTCCAAGCTCGGCCCGGTCATCAAGCACACGCTCCGCAAGCTCGAGAGCAAGGCTGCAGGCGGCTAACCGCGTGGCCCCTCGGATCCTCGCCATCGAGAGCTCGTGCGACGAAACGGCCGCGGCCGTGGTCGAGGGCAGCCACGTGCTCGCGTCGGTGGTGCGCTCGCAGATCGAGATCCATGCGCGCTTTGGCGGAGTGGTGCCCGAGCTCGCCAGCCGTCATCACCTGGGCGGCGTGGTTCCCGTTGTCGACGAGGCGGTGCAGCGGTCCGGCTGCTCGCTGGCCGAGCTCGATGCGATCGCGGTGACCGAGGGGCCCGGCCTGGTGGGTGCGCTGCTGGTGGGCGTGCAGATGGCCAGCGGACTCGCGACCGCGTTGGGCGTGCCGCTCATCGGGGTGCACCACATGGAGGGGCACTTGCTGTCGGCCTTCCTCGGCGACGACGAGCGCCCGGCTCGCCCGCTTCGGGCCCACGTGGCGCTGCTGGTCTCGGGTGGTCATACCGAGCTGTGCGACGTGGCGGGGCTGGGGCAGTACCGCATCCTGGGAGCCACCCGCGACGATGCGGCGGGCGAGGCCTATGACAAGGTCGCCAAGCTGCTGGGGCTGGGCTATCCCGGAGGGCCGGTGATCGACGGGCTCGCGGCCGAGGGCGATCCCACGGCGATTGCGTTTCCGCGGGCGATGGCCGATCGCAGCACCCTGGAGCTGTCGTTCTCCGGGCTGAAGACGGCGGTGCGCGTGTACGTGGATCGCCATGGTCAGCCCGGCTCGCGGCAAGCGCTGGCCGATCTCTGTGCATCGTTCCAGGCCGCGGTGATCGACGTGCTGATGCTCAAGGCCCAGGCCGCGCTGCGCCAGACGGGGCGCGACCGGCTCCACATCGTGGGCGGCGTGGCGGCCAACCGGGGCCTGCGAGCGGCGGCGGAGCGCGCGGCGAGGGAGCACGGCTTTTCGTTCGAGGCGGTGCCGCTGCGCTATTGTGGGGACAACGCGGCCATGATCGGGGCGGCGGCGGCGGCACGGCTGGAGGCCGGGCTGGTCCAGGGGGTGCATGTGCACACGAGCTTGGCCCTCGATGATCCACGGGTGCTGGCGTCGTGATCGAGCCGCCGGGCCAGGTTCTGCGTCGCCACGGGTTGTCGGCGCGCAAGCAATGGGGGCAGCACTTCCTGCGCGAGCCCTCGGTGCATGCGGCGATCGTCGAGGCGGCGCGGCTCGGGCCGGAGGATCGGGTGGTGGAGATCGGCGCCGGGCTCGGTACCCTGACCGGCTACCTGTTGCAGACCGGGGCCGAGGTGTGGGCGATCGAGCGCGACCGCGATCTGTGTCAGGTGCTGCGCGCCGAGCTGGGCGAGCACCCGCGCTTTTGCTTGCACGAGGCGGACGCGGTGCGCTTCGACTACTCCGCGGTGGGGGTTGCCACGCCGGGAGGGCGGCCGCCCACGATCGTGGGCAACCTTCCGTATCATCTGACGGGGCCGCTGCTGTTTCGCCTGCTGCAAGCGCACGCGGTCACCGGGCCGTGGGTGGTGATGATCCAAAAGGAGGTGGCCGATCGGCTGTGCGCCGAGCCGGGCAGCAAGACCTACGGTGGCATCACGGCCGCGCTCTCGCGGGTGCGCGACATCATCGGCATCGTGCGGGTGCCACCGGGAGCGTTTCTGCCTCCGCCCAAGGTCGACTCGGCCGTGATTCGACTCGATCCCCGGGCCACGCCGCGCGGCGAGGTGACCAGCGAGGCGGGGTTCTTGGGGCTCGTGCGGGTGGCGTTCCAGCGGCGACGCAAGACGCTGCTCAATGCGCTCTCGGCCCTCGCGCCGCGCGAGCGGGTGCTCTCGTGGTGCGAGGCGGCGGGGGTGGATCCGAGGTTGCGGCCCGAGCGGCTGGGGCCGGAGGAGTTCGCGGCGATCCAGCGCGCACGCGAGGCCGACGGCGGTGATGCGGGGGAGGACGCGAGCAGCGAAGCGGGCGAGCTCGACGGCGACGACGCGAGTGGTGATGCGCCCGACGAGGGGATCGAAGGTGCCTGAGCTGCCCGAGGTCGAGTCGGTGCGCCGCAGCCTGACGCGTGCCCGGCTGCGCAGTGCCGTGAGGTCGATCTGGCGCAGCGAGCATGCGCTGCGCACGGGTGAGCACTGGCAAGACGAGCACCTGTCGCTGCTGCGTGGGGCCACCCCGCAGCGCTGGGAGCGACGGGGCAAGCACCTGCTGTGGCGGCTTGCTTCGAAGTCGAACGAGCCGCTGGGCATGCTGGTGCACCTGGGCATGACTGGCCGGCTCGAGGTCGCCCGGACCGGCGCGCCGAGAGCCCTGCACACCCATGTGGAGCTGCGGCTGCACGACGATCGCGTGCTGCGATTCGTGGATGCGCGCCGCTTCGGAGGCGTGCGGGCGCGACCGTGGGAGGCACTGCTGGCCGAGCCGCCGCTGTGCGACCTGGGTCCCGAGCCGCTGGGCCCCGGCTTCGATGGCGCGTGCCTCTACCGGGTCGCGGGCCACAGCCGTCGAGCGCTACGCGACGTGCTGCTCGACCAGCGCGTGGTCGCGGGCGTGGGCAACATCTACGCCCTCGAGGCGCTGTTCCTGGCGCGACTGCATCCGCTGCTGCCGGCGCAGCGACTGGCGGCCTCGGCGTGGGATCGCCTGGCGGTGGCGGTTCGGCAGGTGCTCGAGCAGGGTCTGCGCAACGGCGGCACCACCCTTCGCGACTATCGTGACGCCGATGGCAACGCCGGCAGCAACCAGCAGGCGCTATGGGTCTACGGGCGCGCGGGACAGCCGTGTCGGGTGTGCGGCGCGGCGCTGCAGGGGTTCGTGCTCGGGGGTCGCGGCGGGGTGCTGTGCCCGGTGGACCAGCGCCGGCCACGATCGCGCCGGGTGTCGTGACACCGCGCCATCGTTCTCGTGGAGGCCCGCACGGGGCCCCGCGCTACCCTTCGAGCCGTCCGATGCTCTCCAGATACCCCCGCGCCAGTGCGTCGGTGTCGTTCCGATCGGGATGGAACCCCGGCCGCAGGTACGGAACGATCGCCCGCAAGAGCGCGGTGCGATCCTGCCCCCGATCCTTGGCGGCCTTGCGCTCGCGCTGGAGCTGCTCCTTGGTGAAGCCGGGCACCTGTCGCAGGAGCATCTTGGCGCTCGACTGCCAAAACCCCATGAGGACCACGAAGGCGATCGCGAGACCGACCATGCGCACCCAGTAGCGCCCGTCGACCTCCTCCAGCACGTCGAAGGCGACCGACTTGTGCTCGAGCTCCTCGGCCGAGTGCCACAGCAAGAGCCGTCGCATCTGCGGGTGCGCGTGCTCGAAGTAGTCCCGCGTGAGCGCGACCTCGGCCAGCGCGGCGGTGAAGTGCTCGAGCGCGACGGTGATCGACAGCCGCATCACGGGCGGCATGACCGGCTCGAGCCGCCCGAACGCAAGTCGCTCGTACCAGTCGAGCCACTCGCGGATGCGAAACCCCTGGGCCTCGAGCATCTCGAAGGTGCGCTCGTGCTCGTGGCCATGGCTGCCCTCCTGGCCGAAGAACGCTCGCACGCGCGCGCGCAGGGTGGGGTTGGTGATCCGCGGCAGGTAGTGCTTGACGCTGCGCACGAAGAAGCGCTCGCCGGCCGGAAACAGGAGCGAGAGCGCGTTGGCGGTCTGGCTGGTGAAGACGCTGTCGAAGAACCACTCGCGCGGCACCTCGGAGAACGCAAACCCCATCTTGCGCACGGGGAACACCACTGGGTTGCCACCTCCGGGGCTCGTGCCGTCGGCCATCGACTCCGATCCTGGCCTGCCCCCACGGTGGCGGCAACCTGGACCGGCTGGGACCGGCGACTGAAATCTCATGGAGCGAATCTCGGACGAGCGTCCGGATGGGCGTCCCGCCGCCACGAACGCGCTGCTCTGGGCCGAGGTGGGCGCAGGTGCCGGTCTGCGCGTTCTCCGCGAGATCGGTCGATCGCGACCGAGGTGATCGAGCCCCCGCAGGTTCGCGTGGTCGGCTCTTCGCCCCGCTGGTACCTTGGCAAGCATCGTGAAGCGCTCGTTGGTTGCATTGGCCTCGTTGGTCGCGCTGCTCCCTGGCTGTGGCAAGGACGATCCGGGCCTGACGACCGGCGCGACGACCGGGGAGGAGACCACCACCACCGGCGATCCGTCGGACGCCGAGTTCGGGCCGGAGCAGAGCTATCCGCTGCGGCTCAACGAGCAGCAGCCTCCACCGCTGCAGCTGCAGATGAGCCGCGAGGAGGTGGCCGACCTGTTCGGCGAGCAGGCCAGCCAGATCACGCTGCTCAGCCTCGATCCCTCGCCGCTGCTGGCCAACACCCTCGATGCGCTGCGCAACGCGTGCGGCACCGACTGGCAGCTCGACTCGCCCGACCCCAACCACAATTGCTCGCTCACCGAGCTCGGCCAGAGCTTCGGCTACGGCGGGGTGATCCCGTGGCAGCTCAGCGCCGAGTATGCGCTGGTCCGGCTGCTCACGATGACGCCCGCCAACGTCGACGTCACGGGCACCACCTCGGAGCACCTGGCCGACTTGGTCGACGCGCTGGCCAGCGTGGGCGAGATCGATCCCTTTGGTCAGGTGCTGGCGGATGCACTGGGTCTCGAGAACACCCAGCCCATGGTCTCGCAGGAGGCGCTGCTCAGCGCGTTGATGCAGAACCTGGTGACCACGCACCCCGAGGTGGGGGCCGACGGGAAGCTCGAGGTGACGCTGGCCGATGCGTTGGCCGACATGGCGCCGCTGGCCGAGCGCTACGGCCCGACGGACGATCACCCGGGCATCATCGCGGGCGAGGTCTCGGGCGAGGTGTTCGGCCCGGGGTTCAAGATGATCGTGAGCGCCGGCTCGAACCTCCGCATCGTGGACGGCGTGGACGGCAGCGGGGGCAAGGGCTACGCCACGGTGGTCGACGACCGCGTGGGGCCCAGCTACGACGACGAGCTCGAGTTCGACTTCAACGATCCGGATCGCTTCCGCCTCGAGGGCCTGGCCGAGGACCTCGCGGTGGACCTGCGGGTGCAGCTGCTCGAGCATCCCGAGTTCGTGGCCTCGTGCGTGGGTGATCCCGCGTGCCAGAGCAACCTCCCAGAGTCGCCGCTCGACGATGCGTCGGTGTGGACCATCGATCCGTGGCTGCTCGAGCGCACGGTGACCACGGCGGCCAAGCTCGACTACGATCAGCGGGTCTACTGGGCGATCTACGTCAACGGCCTGGCCCAGGTGCACATCGGCCAGGAGGGCGCGCCGCCCGGATGGGTGCACTACGAGATCGAGAACGGTCTGGGCGATCCCCCCGGTGATCAGTACCTGTGGGAGATGGTGCTCGAGGTGGCCCAGGTGGCGCTGCACCACACGCCGTGGAACGACTTCGACGAGGGCGACGCCAGCGTGGCGTTCACCGTGCGCGACGTTCCGGTGGGTCTGTCGGGCGAGGAGGCGACGGAGGCGGTGCGTCCGTTCCTGCAGGAGCAGGCGGGGCTCTTGTCGGATCTGCTGCTGGGCAACTATCGCGAGGAGAACGACGCGGTCGACGTGGTCTACCGCCGCGCGGAGGACGGGGTGGCATATCTCTACTTCACCGCGGCCGAGGACCTCGTGCCCGGGGTCGAGTATCCCTATGGCACCCCGGGGCTGTTCTCCGATCCGGACCTCACCCAGAAGATCTCGAGCCTGCAGATCGACGGCGTGCGCGACGAGACCCACGAGAAGCTCGCGCTCGGCCCGGGGGAGACGGTGGTCTACTTCGCCGATGACGGGGGGCAGACCTACCGCCTGCGCGCGGTGATGCCCGCGGGTGGCGACTCGGAGATCGAGGTCTTCGTGGCGGCGCGGGTGGACTGACTATCGGCGGGAACCATGGTCCAGAACCCCATCGAGACGATCGTCTTCTGGAACTGCGGCCTTGCGCCGACGGTTAGGCGCGAAACCCGTCCAGAGCCAGGGGCTTGCGAGACGGCGGGCCGCACGATCCGCCAACTCGTGCACGATGGCGCCAAGGTGCTAGGCCTGTGCGAGGTGAACGACGCCAGCCTACAGTCCCTGCGGCGATTCTTGCCCGCAGGCTTCGATCTGCATCCATGCACGGGACCAGTCAACGGCCTTCACTGGGACCTCGCGCTTGCCTTCGACTCCGCCGCCTGGAAGGCATGCGGGCACGCTCGCAGGATCGTTGCTCGGTACGGGAACCATTCGTACAAGGCCGGCTGGAAGCGGCCCCTGCTACATCGGTCGACGGGGGTCGAAGTGGCGATCTACGTGGCGCACTGGAGGAGCCGCTTGAGAGACGGGGCCTTGGGGAGGCAAAGATGCGGGCAGGAGTTGGCCACGTCGATGGAGAAGGAGAAGCGACCCATTGTCGTGATGGGTGACTTCAATGACGAGCCCTTCGACAAGGCGCTGGAGGGCATGAATACGAGTCGTGACATCCACCTCGTTCGCGATAGTTGCAATCTGTTGTTCAATCCATTTTGGCGCCACCTCGGGCACGAAGACCGGCACACACGACGTTGCGGAACGTACTTTCATCGCAATGGCGAGACCACGCGATGGCGCACCTTCGATCAGATCATAATATCTGCTGAGTTCTTGCAGGATCGAGATCTTTGCTATCACTGGGCAGGTCCTGCTCCAAACGTCCACGATGCAGGCGATCACATCCCCGTCCGACTCGACATCTATTCAAGGAGACTCCACCATGACAGCTGAAGCGCAAGCCGATCTCGACCACGATCTCGATCTCGAGCATTCACTTGCTGAGGGGTTTCAGCAAGCCGATGAGCTCGAGCACGCAATCAGAGAAATCGACGCGGAATTGTCGAACCTGAATCGCACAGTCAGGAAGGGCACCAACGAGATCGTCAGCGTCATTCTAGAGAGACCAGGGGTCCATCGATCGATGGTGTCGTACACTGAGACGGTCATCGGTTTTCTGCAAAACCCTGCGGATCCAGAAGATCGCTACGTAGGACTGTATGATCTGCTCGCAACGATCGAGCGTGCGAGTCGGAGTGATGACGACAGGCGGAAGTTGTGCTCGTTGAACCTTTCCGAGAGCGGGTACCCCGTAACCGTCGACAGTGGAACACAAGTGGAAGGTTGCTACGATGCGACGGCCTTGCGGCGGAGTCTCGCAGGCATCCTCCGACGGCCCATGACCGGTCGAAAACTGCGCGCCCTCATTCAGCGGTACGAGGAGCTTCGTTCGGCCAAGGGGGACGGGGCGCCACCGGCCGGGCAGTCACGGAGCCCAAGCGAGCACACTGAGTAGTCGACTGAAACCAGGCGCCCGCGGCTGGTTTCAGTGATCCCCGGCGTGCCGTGCGGGCGGTGGCCGTGGTCTGCCGTGGAGGAGGACGAGCCGAGCGCGGGGCAGGGGGTCGATGACGAGGGCGAGATCGAGCTCGTGTGGGTCTGGCGTAGGCGGGCGCTGTGGGTGCTGGCGGGCGGTGTGCTGTTGACGCTGCTGGTGGTGTCGCTCGGGCGGACGCCCATGGTGCGCGGCTGGTGGCGGAGCGAGCTCGACTGGCGTGGACAGCGGATCTACGAGCCCGAGCACCCGGTGGCGCTCGACCGCGTCGATCTCCCGCAGGTGCACGCGCAGCTGCTACCGCGCTGGTTGGTGGCGCAAGGCCATCGTGCTCGCGGCGATGGAGCCGAGGCCGAGATCGAAGCCTGGCAGGCCCTCCAGGCGGCGGTGGAGCCCGATGCCAACCTCGCGGCGCTCTTGCAGGAGCTGCGCGAGCTGTCCTCGCCAGCGCGCCTGCGCGACGATCCTCGGCGCGCGCTCTACCTGTTCTGGGCGTGGAACGACTATCTCGATCACGACCACGCGCCGTTCATGGTGCAGGCCAGCGTGCGTGCGCAGGGCTTTGGGCCGTCGCTGGCGGCCACGATCTACCACGTACATGCCGATGCAGCGGTCGGAGTGGGCTCGGCGGAGCATCGCGTACGGATCGTCTCGCGCATCGACGGCACCAACCTGCGCGAGGCCTACCTCGGTGCGGCCGGTCGCGAGGATGCGGTGGTGGTGGTCGACCGTCTCGTCGAATTCGCGCTCGACGACGTCTGGCCCTTGCTCGATCCCTGGCTCGAGCTGCGCTCCGTCACTCGAGCGAGCTTCGCCGAGCCGATTCGCGCCGAGGCGCGGGCGCGGCTCTCGGCGGCGGCGCTGCGGCGACTGCAGGGCTCGGCTGCGGCGCGGTGGTCGATCGCCAGCACCGTGCGCGCCATCGAGGCGCGTCGTCGCGAGTGTGACAGCGGTCTGCGCATCAACGAGGTGCCGTGGAGCGGCTTCTCGTCCGAGCGGCTCGCTCGCCTGACCGAGATCGCCAGCCGTCACCAGGATCGTGCGTGCCCCGGCATCACCACCGACGAGGTCGGCGCGCTCGCGCGGGCCACCGCCTCGCTACGACCCGACCCCGCGCTGCGAGCGGCGCTCGAGGAGCTGGTGGCGCTGACGGCCGAGCACGTGGCGATCCACGAGGCGCGTCACCTCGCCGACGACGCGCTCGCGGAAGGCTTCGACGAGCCGCTGCCGTGTGCCTCGTGCTCGGACGGGATGGGCATCGGGGCGCGCTCGGAGCTCTCGGGCTACCTCGCGAGCCTGGCGTGGGCGCCGTCGCCCGCGCTCGCGCTCTACCAGGCGTGCCGCTCGCTGGCGGCCGAGCACGGGCGCCCGCTGCCGCCCGGCGAGCCGCATCGCGAGGCGCTCGAGTTGCTGCAGCGTCGCATGGGTCCGGTGTGTCATGACGGCCCGCCGCCCGACCTTCGCCGGCTCGGGCGGCACCTCGAGCAGGAGATGCTCGGACGATCCGATCCGATCGCCTTGCCGCCCGCGTTCCCGCGACGCCTGCCGGTGGACGGTGCGACGTGATAGACCTCGGCCATGCGTGCCGCGCCCTGGACGTTCGTGCTCGTGTCGATCCTCGTTGCCTGCGGTGGCGAGGCCAAGGAGGGCGGCGAGGTCGAGGCCGGCGATGAGGCCAAGACCGAGGCGAAGGCCGGCGGCTCGCTCGATGCATTCTCCGCGTACCAGGCCAAGTCGATGGCGGCGGAGGCCAAGGTCAACGTGGGGGTGATCACCCGTGGGGTGAAGATGGCCTTCGAGGAGGAGCTCTTCGATCCCGCCACCATGACCGCGACCACGGGCCGGCTGCTCGCCGCGCCGATGACTCCGCCGGCCGGTAGCTGCTGCAAGCAACCCGGTGGCACCTGCCGGCCCGACATGGGCGACTGGTCGCACGAGGGCTGGAAGGCGGCGATGTTCCAGCTGTCCGAGCCGCACCGCTACTCCTACGAGATCGCGGTCGACGGGCAGACGGTGACCGTGCGAGCGGTGGGCGACCTCGACTGCGACGGCGAGCTGGCCACCTACGAGGCGGTGGGCACGATCAAGGACGGAGCGCTCGAGTTCTCACCCGAGGTGCACGAGACGGCACCGCTCGAGTGAGCGCGGGGGCCGTTGGCCGGAGTGCTTCGTGCTAGAGTAGCGAGCAAGCCCGATGAGCATCCTTCGATTCGAATTCCAGGACGACAGCCGCTCTCCGTGGCATCTGGAGCCTGTGGAGTTCTCGGAGCTCACCCTTCTCGTGGGGATCTCTGGAGCAGGCAAGACGCTCACTCTGAACAGTATCGCCGCCGTGTGTGCAGCCGCTCGCGGGCGGAACTCCGGCCTCTACGACTGTCGATGGGCGATCGAGATCGCCACCGATGCGGGAACATTGACCTGGAGAGCGACTACCGGAGGTGCTCCACCGATCCAGGCGGTGACGACTCGGGTTCATGTCGACGTCGACGATGCCTCCGGAAGCGGTGTCGAGTTCCACGGCGAGCGACGCTCACCACCCACGTTCGTGGAGGAGCTCATTCAAGATGCGGAGGGACGGTCCTTGGTCCATCGGACGAAGGGCGAGATTCGATTGGCTGGTTCGGATCGGCCCATACGGATGAAGGATTCGGAGAGCGTGGTGTCCTTGTTGCAGGACGAAGAGACCATGGCTCCGCTCTTCCAAGCCCTGAGGAAAGTCCATCGGAGCAGCCCCGCTCAGTGGTCGTACATTCCCTTCGATCCGAATCGAGTACGGCAACTCGAAGAATCGACCGATTCGGTCGAGGCATTGCGAGAGGCCACGATTCCCATCGGACAAAAGGCATATCTGCTCCAGCGCAGATTTGGCTCCGAATTCGCTGCAGTACTCGATGCCTACCGAGAGATCTTCCCCCAGGTGCGAGAGATCAAGATTGGCCCCACCTCGGAGCTCGGCTTGCGCTCGACGGAAGACGAGCAGTCGACGAGCTATGAGTTCCTTGGCATCGCGATCGAGGAGAACGGGGTTGGAAGCGCAATATCGTGGGAGAACATGTCGTCTGGGATGCGCCGTACGCTGCGCCATTTGTTCGAGCTCGAGCTCTCTCCTCGAGGCACGGTGCTCTTGGTCGACGAGTACGAGAACAGCATGGGGGTGAACTGCCTCGATGCGGTCACCGAGCGGCTTCTCTCTCCATCGCGAGATCTCCGGCTCATCATCACGAGTCACCATCCTTACGTGATCAACAACGTTCCCATGAATCTCTGGCGAGTCGTCACTCGCAAGGGGTCGAATGTACGCATCGTGCCCGCATCCGAGATACCCGAACTGGACACGAGGTCGAAGCAGGACGCGTTCATTCGGCTCCTGAATGCAGCGGAGTACAGGGAAGGGATTCAGTGAGCCTCTACGTCGTCGTGGAGGGGCGTCGAACCGAGCCGAGACTCTACCGAGCGTGGCTTCCGTTGCTGTTTCCGGGCATCCAGGAAGCTCCACGGATCGAGGACGCCATCGGCAACCACTTCTTCCTGCTCGCGGGAGAAGGCTACCCTTCCTATCTGGATCGCATCAGGAACGCGATCGCAGACATGAACCTCGACGGGATGCGGTTCACGCATCTGTTGGTCAGCGTCGATGCCGAGGAATGCAGCCATGACGAGCGCCTCGCCGAGATCGAGGACGTGATGAGGGATGCTGGTTGCTCCGTGGCGTTCACCGTGATCGTGGCCAACTGTTGCATCGAGGCATGGTTGCTGGGCAACCGCAAGTTCGTGCGGCGCAACCCGGAGGACGAGGAGCTGCGTTCCTTCCTGGAGCACTATGACGTCAGGGAGCACGATCCCGAAGGCATCCTCCCGAGGCCAACTCATCGGACACGCGCGGCGCTCTGCCTGAGCTATCTCAAGGCAGCATTCAGGGAACGCAAGCAGAGCTACACCAAGCACAACCCCGGTCCTGCGGCAACCGAGCCCTACTTCTTCGCGCTGTGCGAGCGGGCAAGGGCCACGGCCCAGACTCCGCGGCACTTGCGTTCGTTTGCTCGCTTGCTGGAATTGCCCGGGCGAGTGACCTTGGCACCGCTCGAGTGAGCCCCTTCATCCCTCGCGGAACGCTCGGTGCAGCGCGCGGGTCAGCTCGTCCACGTCGTCCTGGGCGCAGAACAGGGTGGCCCGCAGCGGTGAGGTGGCCATGGCCTTGAGGCGGATGCCGGCTCCGGCCGCCACCGAGCGCGCGCGGGCGAGCTTGGCGGCGTTGCGGCCCACGAAGTCGCCCACCAACGAGACGGCCCCGCAGTCCTCCTCGATCTCCACCTGGCCGATCAGCTTCTGGCGCACGTTGGACCAGTCGGGCACGTCGGTGGGCGAGAACCACAGGTCGGCGATCTCGTGGTCGGCGTCGAGGTGCAGCACGGGCAGCGAGGCGTCGGCGGCCACCGCCAGCATGTGATCCATCGACTGGGTCACCCGCGCACGCAGCCGCACCAGGTTGCGCATGCCGGTCACCCCGGTGATCGGGTGCTCGTGGTCGACGTTCTGCGGCTTGTCGATGCGCGTGCCTTCGCCCTCGCCGGAGGTGGCGCGGGCCCACAGGGCGATGCCGGTGCGGCGAGCGAACTCGACCGACTCGGCGTGCAGCACCTTGGCGCCGTGCGAGGTCAGCTCGAGCAGCTCCTCGTGCGAGATCGCCTTCAAGAGCGTGGCGGCATCCACCACCCGCGGGTCGGCCGTGTAGACGCCGTCGACGTCGGAGCAGATCTCGCAGTACTCGGCCTGCAGCGCCCCGGCCAGGGCCACCGCGGTGGTGTCGGAGCCGCCGCGGCCGAGGGTGGTGACCTCGCGCTTGTACGACACGCCCTGGAAGCCGGCGACGATCACGATCTTGCCGTCCTCGAGCTCGTCCTGCACCCGAAACGGCCGCACGTCGATGATGCGCGCACCCGAGTGCCGGCTGTTGGTGATGATCCCGGACTGCGAGCCGGTCAGCGAGATCGCCTGGTGCCCCAGCTCGTGGATCGCCATCGAGAGCAGCGCCATCGAGGCCCGCTCGCCGCACGACAAGAGCATGTCGAGCTCGCGGCGCGAGGGCGAGGGCGAGATCTGCTTGGCCTTGGCGAGCAGCTCGTCGGTGGTCTTGCCCATGGCGGACACGACGACCACGACCGAGAGCCCCTGCTCGTGGGTCGCGACCACGCGGCGGGCGACGTGACGGATCTTCTCGACGTCGGCGACCGAGGAGCCGCCGTACTTCTGGACCACGATGCGCTTGGCCATGTGGCCGGGAGAGATAGCGAGCGCCGCACGCGGGGGCAAGCGGCGGGCCCTCGGCGGCCGCGTGAGCCGCTCGTCACACGCCACGAGCCCGTGATCGAGCCCCGCGAGGGTCGATCACGCCGCGTGAGTCGTGGCCACCGGGGTCTCGTCGGTCGTGTGCGCGTCGTCCGAGAGGGTGGGGGTGTCGTGGGGCATCCGTCGCTGCGGTACGGGCACGATCCAGTGCAGGCCGGCGAGCACGCCCATCAACACCAGCATGGTGATGCTGCCCAGGCCCAGCCAGTAGGCATCTTCGGCCAGGCCCTCGGCTCGCATCAGGGGTTCGTAGGGAGCCAGCGCCACGCGGTCCACCCGCGACCAGGCTTCGTAGAGCGAGGGCAGCACGGCCATGCGAAGGGCACCGGTGCTGGCCACGGTGAGCAACGCCAGCGTGGTGGCCAGCCGCGAGCGCAGCCAGTAGGGCGCCACGCCCAGCAGCACCACGGCTCCCACCAGCGCGATCTCGGTGCAGCGCAGCTGCACGGGCGCGATGATGCGGGTCAGCAGGTTGAGGTCGACCAGCCCGGCCTGGGCTTCCAGACCAGGCCGCACGACGAGCTCCCCCACGACCATGGCCCCCATGGCCGCGGCCAGGGCGACGATCCCGAGGCAGGCGGCGGCGCGTTGCACGAGCTCGACTTGAGCACGGGCGGAAGCACGGGCGCCAATTTTGGGCGAAGCCGCCGATGCCCCTGCTACCCTTGCCCGCCGATGCACCCCGCCCGACGAGCCCCCGCTGGGCAAGCCCTCGCTGGACGTGGCCTCGCACGTGGGGCTCTCACGCGTCGCGAATGGCTCCAAGGCGCGGCCACCACCGCGGGCCTCGTGGTTCCGTGGTGGCTCGGTGTGCCCCGCATCGCGACCGCCCTGGCCCCGCGCGAGACGGTGCTCGAGGAGGCCAAGTCGCCCTACAACCACATCGTGATCGCCGAGCACGGCGACGTGGTCACGATGTACTTCGTCGTCGATGGCACCTACTACATCGAGTCTCGGCTCGATCGCAGCCACCCGCGCAGCCTCGACCTCGACTACACCCGCACGATGATGGCGGGCTTCTTGCTGCAGCCCCAGCCCAGGCGCCTGCTGATGATCGGGTTCGGCGGGGGGCAGATCAGCAACTACCTGTTCGAGCGGATCCCCGAGCTGGAGATCGACGCGGTCGACATCGACCCCGAGGTGATCCGGCTGGCTCGCAAGTACTTCGACGTGCCCGACAGCCCCCGCTACCGCACCCACGCGGCCGACGGACGGCTGTGGGTCGAGCAGGCGCCCCGGGAGCCCGCGTTCGACATCATCATGCTCGATGCGTTTCGCGGCGTGTTCGTGCCGCTGCACCTCAAGACCGCCGAGTACTACCAGACGCTGCTCGATCACCTGTCGCCGCAGGGCGTGGTGGTGGCCAACCTCCACAACGCCACCCCCATGTACAAGCACGATCGCACCACGTTCGCGCACGTGTTCCCGCAGGGCTATTCGTTCCACACCGAGCGCGGCCGGCAGACGATCTTCGTGGCCTCGGCGGCCGAGCAGACCACGAGCACCTACCAGATGCGGCGCAATGCCCTGCTCGCCCAGCCGGCCTTCGACTTCGACCTCACCGGAGTGGCCGCCCGCTGGTACCTCGGCCGCGACTGGGACGACCAGGACGTCCATGTCCTGCACGACGACTTCGAGGCGAAGGACCTTCGGCGGGGGGTGGAGCGCCACAACGAGCGCTGCGAGGGCGCGGGCTGCAACTATCCCCATTCCACGCGCTAGCAGGGCTCCAGCAGACCCCGCGCGGTCGTGCTACACCGTCGCGAAGCATGACCATCATCGCCGTCAACAAGGTCGTCTCGATCCACTACACGCTCACCAGCGGTGACGGAGAAGAGCTCGACAGCTCCGCCGGTGGAGAGCCCCTCGCCTACCTTCACGGCTTCGAAAACATCGTCCCGGGGCTCGAGCGTCGGCTGGAGGGCAAGGGCGTGGGCGACAAGCTCACGGCGGTCGTGCCGCCGGCCGAGGCCTATGGCGAGCTCAGCGGCATGCAGCCCCAGCCGGTGCCTCGCAGCGCGTTCGAGGGCGCCGAGCCCCAGGAGGGCATGCCGCTGCTCATCGAGGACGACGACGGCAACGAGGCCCAGTTCTGGATCTCCGAGGTGCACGAGGAGGTGGTGTTCCTCTCACCCGATCACCCGCTGGCCGGCATCACGCTGTGCTTCGACGTCGAGGTGGTGGAAGTGCGCGACGCGACCGAGGAAGAGCTGGCGCACGGGCACGTGCACATGCCGGGTCATCACCATCACTGACGCCCGGGCCCGGGCCGCCGGCGAGCCGCCGTCAGTCCGAGGGCCGGGCGGTCGGCGAGCCGCCCGAAGGCTTCGGCCCCTCGACGGGTACGCCCCAGGCGAGGGCGCGAGCCGGCTGCGGCATGATGCGGCGCGGCCGGAGCACGTCCACGTTGCCCAGGTAGACCCCCGGACCCTCGAGGCCACGCCCGTCATAGGAGAACAGGACGATCCGGCCATCGGGGCTGCAGGTGGTGGCGGAGATCTTGCCGCGTAGGCCCAGGATCTTCTGCGGCGCACTCACCCCGGGTCGGGCGCTCCACACCCACGACGACTTGCCGGAGCGCTCCACCCAGACCAGGCGCGCTCCGTCGGGATGATCGCACCACGTGGGCGACGAGGTGCCCCCGCGATAGGGGGAGATCGCCCGGCGCCCCACGAAGATCCGCATGTTGCCGTGATCCTCGCCCGCGAACGCCACGCGACCCTTGGGTCCGAGCACGGGATGCAGGTCGAGCGAGCCCTCGCGGAACTGGGTGAGGGTGGCGGGCTCCTTGCCGATCCACACCGTGATGCCCGTGCCGCGGCCGATCGACAGGGCCATGCGGCCGTCGGTACCAAAGCCCATCCCGTAGATCGAGCCCCGCGGCTCCACGGGGATCGGCGTGAGCAGGTCGTCCTCGCGATAGAGCCGCACCGTACCGCCGCGCGTGGATGCGGAGTAGTGCAGGCGCCCCTTGGCATCGAAGGCGGTCGCCACCACGAGCTGCTCGGGTGGGGTGACCACCCGAGCGCCCTTGCCATCGGGGTCGGCGTGGAACAGGCGGGGGTCTGCGTCGGTGCGGCGCACTACGGCCAGGCGTCCGGCGAAGGCGCCGTCGCGGCCGGTCAGCTCGCCCAGCACGCGGTCGGTCAGGCGATGGAACGACGGTCGGTCGCGCAAGGTCGGGGCCGGGATCACCACTTCCCGCTGGGTCCACTCATCGTCCGCGAAGCGCTCGATGCTAGCGAGCAGCGAGGGCGGGTGCTCGCCGTCGTCGATCACGTCGAGGAACACGCGAGGACGGGTGTCGTCGGCTCGCGGGGGAGAGTGCCCCGCGTCCAGCTCGTAGAGCCCGGACAGCTCGAGATCGCGAGCCACCACCGCGTGCAGGGCGATGACCTCGGGGCGGGCCCCCGCCATCGGCCGGACCAGCAGGGGCGGCAGGTGGATCACGGGCGTCTCGCCCTCGGTGGCGTCCACCTCGATCTCGCCCAGCACGTCGCCGCCATCGGGGGCGGGCGCGGCCTGCAGCGGGGTCGGCGTCAGTGCCCAGCCCAACCCGAGGGTGGCGAGCCACCGCGTCATGGTGCCTCGTTGCGTGGATCTCTTGCGCTCGGTTCCGATCATCGTCGATCCCCCGTCGCTAGCTACAGGTATTGGGGCGGCACCGAAAGGTCACGCGAATCCGCGACTGCACCGCGCCATATCCGGCCGGGGGCTCGGGTGCCGGCTGGCCCCGCACCGACTCGAGCGCGGCTCGGGCCGCGTCGTCGATCGCGGCGGTGCCGGTGGGCTCGAGGCTGAAGTCGACGACCACGCGGTCCTCGGAGAGCTCGAGCACCGCGCGGACCCGCAGCGCTCGCAGGGCCGAGGGGCTCAGGCCCGAGCCCGTCACGTGGAAGCGGCTCGAGAGCCACGCGGCGAGCTGCGAGCGGTACGCCGCCAGCGCTCCGTCGCCCGTGCCTCCACCGGAGCCGCTGCCGTTGCCATCGCCGCTGCCGTCGCCCGGGCCGCCGCCTCCGCTCCCGGCACCTCCACCGCCCGGGGGCTCGGCGGGCCCCTCGAGGTCGCCGAGGCCGGGCAGCATGGGCACCGGTCCCGCCACGCGTCGATGGGTACGACGCCGCGGCAGGGGGCTCGGGCTCGGCTGCTCCGGGGCGGGTGAGGCCGTGGGGTCGACGAAGGTCGGCGCCTCGATCGGCGGCCCTTGCTCGAGGGTCTGCGTGGCCTCGGTCCCCGGGGTGGAGGGCCCATCGGCGACCCCACCGCCGGCGCCACCGGAGGGGGTCCGCTCCATCACTCCAATCGAGACGCGGAGCGGCGGCTCGGGCTGGGGCGGCCCGGATCCGACGCTCGTGGCCAGCACCAGCGCCACCAGGCACAAGACCAGGCCCCCGGTGATCCCCACGGCGAGGTCTTGCGAGGGAATCGCCAGACGTCGCCGGGGAGCCACGTCGAGCCAACGCACGGAGATCATCGCCCGCCCTCCACCGCCGTCAGCCGGGGCCACGATCCGCGGGCTCCACCACCAGGTCGATCTGAACGATCCCCACCGCTCGTGCGGCGGCGAGCACCTGGGCCACCCGCTCGTAGGTCACGTCCTTGTCGGCGCGCACCCGCAGCCCGCCCGGGCCATGGGCCTCGGGGTCGGCGGCCAGCGCCTCGCCCACCGCGGCCGTGACCTCCTCGTCGCCCAGCCACACCCGCGCGTCACGGGTGATGGTGACCACCGCCGCCTTGGGCGCGGGCTCGGCCTTGGTGCCCTCGGTCTGCGGCAGCTCGACCGTCAGGCCGCCGTGCATCAGTGGTGCGGTCACCATGAACACGATGAGCAGCACGAGCATCACGTCGACCAGCGGGGTCACGTTGATCTCGCGAAAGCCCTCCGAGCCGCGATC
This sequence comes from Paraliomyxa miuraensis, assembly GCF_026337845.1. GTDB lineage: Bacteria > Myxococcota_A > Polyangia > Nannocystales > Nannocystaceae > Paraliomyxa > Paraliomyxa miuraensis. Next base: position 94,693 of record NZ_JAOVZF010000156.1, read on the forward strand.
GAACGAGCCTTGCATGGTGGTCCTCGATCCTCCTCGTGATCACTCGGGGCGCGAGGCCAGGGTCTGGGCCCACACCCGGGCGGTGGCACGCAGACGGTCGAGCTCGTCGCCGATCCGCCGGCCGATGTAGTTGTAGGCCACCACGGCCGGGATCGCCGCGAACAGCCCCATGGCGGTGGCCACCAGCGCCTCGCCGATGGCGGGCGCCACCACGGTGAGATCGGTGGCCCGCTGCTGACCAATGCGCAGGAACGCATCGAGGATGCCCCACACGGTCCCCAAGAGCCCCACGAACGGGGCGGCCGCGGCGATGGTGGACAGCGTGGGCATGAAGGAGGACAGCGCCTCGCGCTCCGCCGTCACCCCGCTCTCCGCCACCGCCTCGAGCAGCGCAGGCGAGCCTTGCTTGCGAACCATGCGAACGAGCACATGGGCCCCGGGCGCACCACGGTGGTGCGAGCACAGGGCCTCGGCCTCGCCCACCGTGTGCACGCCATCGAGCGCCTTCTCGAAGGCCCGCTGCGCCCGGCCCACCCGGGCCAGCTGGCGGATCTTGACGAAGGCGATGGTCCACACGGCCACCGTGGCTCCCAGCAGGAGCCACAGGACCATCAAGGCCGGGCCGGACGCCTCGAAGAAGGACGACGTGGGATTCATGACGAGTGAGCGAGGGGAGGGGAACGAACGAACACGAAGGGGCGGATGCCCCCTCGAAGGAGGCTAGCGGGCCAGCTCGATGTCGACGCGGCGATCCTTGGCCCAGCTGGACTCGCTGGTCCCAACCGCATCGAGCTCGCCACGAGACGAGGTCTCCATGCGCCCGTCGGGCAGCCCGCGCTTGGCCAGGTAGGTCGACACGCTGCCGGCCCGGCGCTGGCCCAGCCCCATGTTGTAGTCGTCGTCGCCGCGGGGGTCGGCGTGACCGACCAGGCGCATCGACTGGTCCTTGGCCGGCCCCGTGGTGAAGCAGCTGGCCAGCTGGTCGAGCACGTTCTTGGCGTCCTTCGAAAGCTTGCTCGAGTCGAACGCGAAGCGGGCGGTGGGAAGATCGCACAGCTTGGCGATCTCGTCGTCCACCCCGACGTCGGCTTGCTCGGCGGCTTGCTCGTTCCCCGAGCCGCTCGCGTCGGTTGCGTCGCCGGTGGAGGGGGCGGTGGTGGGCTCTTCGGCCTTCTTGCAGGCGATCACGCTGACACAACAAAGGAGGAGAATGGCGGTACGCTTCACGGTCCAGGGCCCTCCTGTGGGCCTCGTCGTTGGAGCCGTCATTTGCGAGATCGGTGCACTCGAGTGCTGCAATTTCGGTAGTGCTGCATCTCTCTCGGGTCCGGGTGGCTCGAACTAGGTACGGCCACACTGCCCGAGCGCGAGCGACAGGAGCGAGCGCGCTTCGTGGCGCGCGTGGAGGGGTACGCTCGTGACGCGCTGGCGCTGCGAACGCCCGCACGACCCCGGCAACCCCTCGAGCTGCAGCGAGGCCGCGCCACCGTCGTGGGTCATCTCGATCCTCCGGGACGCTCCCGGGATCTCGCCCTCGGGTCGGCCCTCGTCTTGCTCTTGGGCGTGGGGGCCCTGGCCATGCACCTGGGCCCATGGCCTTCGCTTGCCATGCGCGTGATCGGCTGGGCCGCGATCGCATCGAGCCCCCTGGGGCTGGTGGTCTCCATGGCGCTATGGCGGCGCAGCAAGAGGACGGTCGTGGTGCTGATCGATGCTCGACGCGGGCGCCTGCACATGGACGTCCTGCTGTCGTGCTGGGAGCAGGCCCAGCGCGACCACCCCGGTCGGCCGGTGGCGCTGTGGGCGTTCGCCCGTGGCGGGGTGGAGCACGCGGTCCTCGAGGTCGCCGCCGATCTCCCCGTTCGCTGCTTTGCCGCCCGACGCGACGGCTTCCTGGAGCTACGTTTGACCGGCCGCTGATTGGCGTTCCGACAAGAATCGGATCTCCAAGGTCTGCTTGTTCGAAATCGGATGCTCCAACTCCGATAACAAACAGGAGCCTACGGTACCGGACTCGGATTGCTCGCGCTCGACCCCCAATGATTTCAATGGATTGCCAACTGCGACGGTCCGGCACGGTGGTTGCTCATGAGGAAGCTCGTGCACCCCTCCGCATCGGAATCGCTGCTCCCTCTGCGCGCACCTCCACCAGCTTGCGATCTCCTCATGGCGGCGCAGGCCGGTGACCCCCAAGCCCTCGACTCGTTGCTGCGCCAGCACTGGCGCTCGATCGAGCGGCTGTGTCGTCGCATGTGCCCGGCCGACGATTCGTTCGAGGATCTTCGGCAAGACGTCTTCATCGCGCTCATCCGCGCGCTGCCCAGCTACCGCGGGCAGGCGGCCTTCCTCACCTGGGCCTATACGATCGTTCGAACCTGTCGCTGTCGTCGGACCCGCAAGCTGCGTCCGGTGGCCGACGATGCCGCGTGCGATCTGATCGCGCTGGCCGAGCCCGAGGAGGGGGGCACGCTCGACGATCGCGTGGCGTACCGCGAGCTGGGGGCGCGCCTCGACCACGCCCTGGCACACCTGTCGGCGATCGATCGCAAGATCCTGGTGATGCGCGACCTCGAGGGCTACAGCGCCAACGAGGTCGCGGCCGCCACCGGCCTGACCGTGCCCGCGGTCAAGACTCGCCTGCACCGCGCACGGGTGGCGATGCGAGGGCAGCTGAACCCGGCCGCCTGACGCGCTCGACCGCGCGACGTACCCTTCCTCCACCCACCGGGTCCACCAGTCGGACTCCACGGATCAAGATCATGGCCTCCCATCTCCATCTGTTCGCTGCCTACGGCATCGAGCTCGAGTACATGCTGGTCGACCGCCAGACGCTGGCCGTCGCCCCCGTCTGCGATCGCGTGCTCGCGGCCGAGGCCGGCGAGCCCGTGACGGAGCTCGAGCGCGGTCCCATCGGCTGGAGCAACGAGCTGGCGGCCCACGTCATCGAGCTCAAGACCTCCGGCCCCACCACTCGCCTCGATGCCGACAAGGCGGCCGACTTCACCAAGGACCTGCGCCGCGTGGACGAGCTGGCCGCAACGTTCGGCGCCCGCGTGCTGCCCACGGCGATGCATCCCCTGATGGACCCGGCTCGCGAGACCATCCTGTGGTCGCACGAGGGCAAGCCGGTCTACGCGGCCTACGATCGCATCTTCGGCTGCTCGGGACACGGCTGGTCGAACCTGCAGAGCTGTCACCTCAACCTGCCGTTCCACGGTGATCAGGAGCTCCATCGCCTGCACTCGGCCATTCGCCCCGTGCTGACCCTGCTGCCCGGTCTGGCGGCGAGCTCGCCGATCGTCGAGGGCAAGGTCACCGGCGTGCTCGACACGCGATTGCAGGTGTATCGCAACAACCAGCGCAAGCTCGGCTCGATCATCGGCAAGGTCGTGCCCGAGGCGGTGACCTCGGCGCACGACTACGAGGAGCACATCCTCAAGCCCATGTATCGCGAGATCGCCCCGCTCGATCCCGAGGGCCTGCTCCAGCACGAGTGGCTCAACTCGCGCGGCGCCATCGCCCGCTTCGATCGCGGGGCCATCGAGATCCGCCTGCTCGACGTGCAGGAGACGCCGCGCGCCGACCTGGCCATCGCGCGCCTGGTGGCCGAGACCGTGCGGGCCCTGGCCGAGCAGCGCTGGGTGCCGCTGACCGAGCTCGATCGCCTGAGCACCACCATGCTGGCCGGTGTGCTCGACCAGACCATCACCCGGGCCGAGCACGCCGTGGTCGAGTCGGAGCCGCTCCTGCGGGCGCTGGGCTACGACGGCCACCAGGCCACGGTCGAGGAGCTGTGGACGCACCTGGCCGAGTCGCTGCTGCTCGATCGCCTGCCGGCCGAGGGCCTGCGCGGCGCGCTGGTCACCATCCTCGGTCGCGGCACGCTGGCCTCGCGGATCACCAAGGCCGTCGGCCCAAAGCCGTCGGAGCAGCGCATCATCGAGGTCTACGGCGCGCTGGCCGACTGTGCGCTCGAGGGCCAGCTGTTCGTTCCCTAGCCAGAGTGCTCGGTCTGCACCCTTTGCCGACGCCGCCGGCTCTCACGGCATGTAGCGAGGCTCGAGTGAGCTCGATACGAGGGGTGGTGTCGGCGGAGGTCGACGCCGGGGGGAGGAGCCGTGGTGGCTCCTCCCCTTTTTCGTTCGTTCGTGCGTGCGAGCGTGCTCGGCTGCTGCGGCTCAGTCCTCGGTCACGGAGGGCGTGATCACCAGCCGGTCGAGGATCTCGGCGATCCGATCGATCGCCAGCTCCGGCTCGTGTCCCAGCCACCACGCGAGGATCTCGATCGTGGCCGACGTCGCGTGCGTCACTCGCAGGTCCACGGGGCAGAAGTCGCCCGAGCGGCTCGGAAAGCCCGTCGCGAGCCTTCGCGCCTGCTCGATGAACTGCGCACGCAGGATCGGCGCGGCGCCTCCGGTCAGCAGCGCACGCCATAGCGCCCTTCGCTGCGAGACGTAGTCGAACAGCGCCACACAGGCCCCGCGGGTGTCCTTGGCGACGAACACGGGCATCGCCTTGCCCAGCAGCTCGGTGATCTGGCCGGCCGCCAGATCGATGGCGGTGCTGAGCTTCTACCGCAACGACGTCACTCCGGCCATTCGAGCGCGCCAGCGAGCGCCGCAGGACGACGTGCTCTCTCACCTGCTCGAGAAGAAGGCCTCGCGCAAGATGATCCTCATCGAGTGCATGACCTACGCCGGCGCCGGAATGGTCACGACCCGCGAGTTCATCGTGATGGCGGCCTGGTATCTGCTCGAGCGCCCGGAGCTGCGGGAGGACTTCCTCGCGGGCGACGAGAAGCGGCAGGTCGCCATCCTCCTCGAGATCCTGCGGCTCGAGCCGATCGCAGCGCTGCTCCACCGGCGGACCGATCCCAGCCGCGGGGCGGAGTCGCAGCTGCTGGCGCTCGATCTACGGGCCGTGCATCTCGACGAGGAGGCGGTGGGCCCCTGCCCGCATGCGCTCGATCCCGACCGGGCGACGAAGATGAAGACCAACGGTGCGTTCCTCAGCTTCGGCACCGGCTCGCACCACTGCCCCGGCCGACAGGTCGCGCTGCACGAGACGCGCATGTTCCTCGATGCGCTGCTGAGGGTGCCGGGCATCCGGCTCGAGCGCGAGCCCGACATCGGGTGGTCCGGGCTGCTGATGAGCTACGAGCTGCGCGGCGCCGTGGTGACCTGCTCGAAGGCGTGAGGGCCCGCGGCGGTCCCGAACGGCCGCTACCCGCACCCCTGCAGCGCTCGCGCGCAGTCGTCCCGGGTCTCGGGCGTCTCCACCTGGATCGTGCAGTGACCGATCCCGAAGCCCTCGCGCAGCCCACCCGAGAGCGCGGCCAACAGCCCCGGGTCCTGGCGGCCTTCGGGGATCACCAGGTGCACCGTGAGCGCCACCTCGGTGCTGCCCAAGGGCCATATGTGCAGGTCGTGCACGTCCTCCACCCCCGCTTGCCCTTCGAGGAAGCGCCGCACCGCCTCGGCATCCACGTGGCCGGGCACGGCATCGAGCGCCTGGCCCAGCGCCTCGCGCAGCAGCGACCACGTGGTCATCAGCACCACCGCCGAGACCAACAAGCCCGTGACCGGATCGAGCCACCACCAGTCGCTCACCATCATCATCGCCGCGCCGGCCACCACCACCGCGAGCGAGACGGCGGCGTCGGCCGCCAGGTGCAGGAAGGCCCCGCGGCGGTTGACGTCGTGGTCGTGCTCGTGACGGGGCATGAAGGCCAGCGCCGACACGCCGTTGATCACCACCCCGACGGCGGCCACCACCACCAGGGTGAGCCCCGGCACCGCCTGCGGCTCCCATAGCCGCTGCACCGCCTCCACGGCCACGGCGCCCACGGTCAGCAGCAGGAGCATCGCGTTGGCCAGCGCGGCCAGCACGGTGGCCTTGCGCAGGCCATAGGTGCGGCGTGGGGTGGGGCGGCTGCGCGCGACCACGGTGGCGGCCCAGGCCAGCCCGATCCCCGCCACGTCGCCGAGGTTGTGAGCGGCATCGGCCACCAGCGCCATCGACGAGCTCAGCAGGCCATAGGTCAGCTCGACCGCCACGAACCCCACGTTGAGCACCACCGCCAGCGCGAAGCCCCGCGACGAGGGGTCACCGTGGTGGTGGTGACCATGGTGGCCGTGCCCATGCCCGTGCCCATGCCCGTGGTGGTCGTGCGCGTGGCTCACGGTGGTGGAACCGAGCCTGACACACCCCGCCGCCGCGCGTCGCCCGACCCCGCTCAGCCGGCCGGGCCGGGGTCCAGCAACGCCCGCAGCGTGCCCACGACCGCGCGGACCAGCGCGGGCTCGAACCGGTCGCCCCTCGCGGCCAGCCGACGCTGGTTGAGCTCGAGCTCGATGCCCGCATAGGCCCGATCGGCATGCAGCCCGCGCAGCCCTCGCGTCAGCCCGTCGGAGACCCCCCGGTAGGGCGCATTGCGCCGCACCCCGTCGACGCCCTCGCAGCGGGCGAGCGCTCGCGTCCAGGCCGTGGCCAGCCCACGCTCCCACGCCCGCCCCGGGTCGTAGAGCAGGCCCACGTCGTAGTCGCGCACGTCGTCGTCGAGCACCGGGGTGAACGAGTGCACCGCCACGTGCAGCACGGCCCGCGGGCCAGCCTGGGTTTGGGCCTGGGTTTGGGCCTGGGTTTGGGCCTGGGCCACCATCGCCTCCACCGCGGCGCGATGCGGCGCCCACAGCTCCGTGTGCAGCCGGGCTCGCTGCGGCGCGGGCAGGTCTCGCGTGAACCGAGAGAAGCGCGCTGGATTGTGGGCCGAGCGGTTCAGATCGACCAGCAGCCGCGTGACCGTGGCCGCGCACAGCGGCGCGTCGAGCTCTCGCGACAGCACCCGCGCGGTGGCCAGCGCGCCCGCATCGTAGCCCCGGTGGCTCGCCAGCAGCGCCTCCTGCCCGGCCAGCGGCGCCTTCCAGCGCGCAGGCACCCGCGCCCCGCCGTGCTCGCACGTCAACACCAACGCCACCGCCGTACGCCGCGCCATTCCGTCGTGCTCCTCGTCATCCCCTCGCGCTCGGGACCTCGGGCTCGGGGGCGAGCTCATCCGCCGGGCGAGCGCAGCCCGCGGCGCTCGTCGAGCCGTCGGCGGAAGTCCGCCATGATCGTCCGGTAGAGCGACTCGCCCAGCCGCTCGTCCTCGCAGCCGGCATCGATGCTGGGGTTGTCGTTGACCTCGATCACGTGGGCCTTGCCGTCGACTTCCTTGAGGTCGACCCCATAGAGCCCATCACCCATGAGGTTGGCCGCGCGCACCGCCACGTCGAGCACCGACGGGGGCACGTCCTCGAGCGGTACGCACACCGAGTTGCCCTCGACCAGCTGGCCTCCATCGCGCCGCACGATTTGCCAGTGGCGCCGCGCCATGAAGTACTTGCACGCATAGATCGGCTTGCGCGCCAGCACGCCGACGCGCCAGTCGAACGCGGTGGGCATGAACGCCTGCGCCACCACCAGGTCCGAGCGCTTGAGCAGCTTGGCCGTCTCCACCTTGAAGGCCTCGGCGTCGGCCGCCTTGACCACGCCCTGCGAGAAGCTGCTGTCGGGCTGCTTGAGCACGCACGGAAACCCCAGCGCCTCGGCCACCTGGGCCAGGTTGCCGCGGTGCGCGATGAGGGTCTTGGGGGCCGGGATCCCGTGCCGCCCCAGCACCTCGGCCAGGTACACCTTGTTGGTGCAGCGCAGGATCGACTCGGGGTCGTCGATCACCACCAGCCCGGCCGCCGCTGCCCGCTGGGCGAAGCGGAACGTGCGGTGGTTGACCGCGGTGGTCTCGCGGATGAACAGCGCATCGAACTCGCCGATGCGGGCGTAGTCCTCGCCCGCGATCATCTCCACCGCAAAGCCCTCGGCCTCGGCGGCCTTCTGGAACAGCCGCAGGGCCTTGTCGTTGCTGGGCGGCTCGGCCTCGCGTGGGTCGTGCAGGATCGCCAGGTCGTAGCGCCCGTGGTCGGGTCGGTGCGGCGTGTGCCGCCGCCGCAGGAACGTGCGCATGGCGTCGACCAGCAGCGCCCGCCGGTCGAGCGCGAGCTGCTCGGTGGCCAGCGGGGCGCACGACGACAGCGACCACTCGCCCGTGCGGTCGTTGCGACCAAAGGTGGCCCGCATCAGCGGCAGCGCCAGGCGCCCGAACAGCGCGGCCCCCAGGGGCGCGTGCAGCCCCGTGGTCTCGCGGCCGAAGAAGATCTCCAGCGTCACCGAGCCCGACGGCTCCTTGGCGAAGCTGCGCTGGATCTCGTCGTACAGCTCGTCGGACACGAAGCGCACGATCGTCGACGACTTGGCGGCCTGGATGGTGGCCAGGGTGGGGATCGGCCGGTGCCCGCGGGCGTGGGCCAGGAGCGACACGTAGTAGCCCACCTTCTGGTAGCGATAGGAGCGGCACAGGTTGAGCACCCGGCAGCGGCGCTGCTCGGCCCAGCTCGGGTCGCTGAGGTAGTCGCGCGCGGCCACCAGCTCGGTGCCCTCGAGCACGGGGCCGTGGGCAACGTCGTTGACGACGATCAGCGTGCGCATCGTTTCCATCCGGCCCGGCGCGCGAGGACTAGTCGGGTGGGTGGACCACCAGGAGGTTCGCGTCGTAGGTCAGCACCCCGAGCAAAATGGAGCAGGCCAGGCGATCGAATGCAAGCAGATGTCGCGGTCCGTCCTTGGAGGGCCATGGATCGGCCACCACCACCGTGCGGGCTTGGCGGTCGTCTCCGCACAGCACCACGAAGTGCCCCGCCGGCAGGCCCTGCACGTCGTCGGGCGTGTCCTGGTCGCCGAACTCGCGCGAGGCCCCGTAGAGGAAGGTGGACGACAGGCCGGTCAGCACCGGCCGACCCGCGGACAGGAACCGGTGGATGAGCGAGCCGTTCAGCACCTCGTACTCGATGCGGCCTCCCAGCGCGAGGTAGCGCAGGTACTGGCTGGTCGCGTGCACCAGCTTGCCGTCGTGGACCTTGTGCTTGGCCTGCGCCATCAGGCGCTCGACCATGTCGGGCCGCGGGTCGCGAAACCACGTGGGGTCGAACAGCTGCAGGTTGAAGGTGTAGATCGTCGCCGCATGCCCGCGCGCCAGCGCGTGGCAGCCCAGCTGCACCGCCAGGGTGCCCCCGGTCTCGAGCTGGGGGATCTCCTCGATGAGCTGGTGCACGTCGACGTGGTCGCCGTAGTAGGCGTAGACCGCCTGCAGGCACGTGGGCCCGCAGCTGCGGTCGTCGGGTTGTGGGCGCATGGGTACCGCCAGGGACGTGCGGAGTCGGCTCATTCCACGGTCACTCGCTCGATCGGGATCTTGGCGCGCACCTCGTAGAGGTCGGCGCGCCGGTCGTGGAGCAGGCGCACGCTGCCCGCGTCGCGGTGCTGGTCGAGCGCGCTGAGGTCGAGGTCGGCCGTGACCACCGTCTCCACGTTGGGGTCGGCCTCGGCCGCGACCCCGGCCTGCGGAAAGCCGAAGTCGCACGGGGTCAGGATCGCGCTGCGGGCGTAGTTCAGCAGGTAGCTGCTCATCGGCAGGTTGCCCGCGTTGCCGGCCAGCACCACGTAGATCGAGTTCTCCACCGCCCGCGCCTGGGCGCAGTGCCGCACCCGCCAGTAGGCCTGCTTTTCGTCGGTGGAGAACGGCACGAAGATGATCGTCGTGCCGGCCAGCGTCAGCATGCGCGACAGCTCGGGGAACTCGATGTCGTAGCACACCAGCGCCGAGATGCGGCCCATGACGGTGTCGAACACCCGCAGGGTCGTGCCGCTGCCAAAGCCCCACAGCTCGCGCTCCACCGGGGTCAGGTGCAGCTTGTCCTGCACGTACACGCCACCGGTGGGCGAGAACAGGTGGCAGCGGTTGTAGAGCTCCTTGCCCTCGCGCACGGGATGCGAGCCGCCCACCAGGTAGAGCTGGTGCTTGCGGGCCAGCTCGATCATCTGCTCGCGGTAGCGGTCGTACTCGCCGGCCAGGCGCTCCATCGCCGCCCGCGACTCGAGCCTGCGGCCCCACGAGGTGAAGGTCTGCACCGTGAACAGCTCGGGCAGCACCAGGAAGTGACAGTGATAGACGTCGGCGCTCTGCCCGAAGAACGACAGCGTGGCGTCGAACTGGGCGCGGGTCAGGCCCGGGCGCATCAGCCACTGCGCGGCCGCGACGCGGACCTTGCGGACCGGCCGGGCGATCGGGGCGGCCGCGATTCGGCGCTTGGCCGCGTCGAAGTAGGGATTGTCGTAGATCAGCTGGGTCGAGTAGTTGTGGCTGGTGTGGTCGAGCATGAAGTCCAGCCGCACCGACTCGACCCGGTAGCCCGCCCGCAGGTGCGCATTGAGGGCCGAGTCGCGCAGCTCGCTCGCGATCACCTTGTCCACGTACTGGCGCGCGGTCAGCCGCCCGGCGTGCTCGGCGTAGCCCGGGATCCGCCCGAACGCCAGCATGCGGCGCAGGTTGAAGCGGCGCAGCAGCTTCTTGCGCAGCTCGTAGAGCTTGGCGGCCAGCCCCTGCCCGCGGTGGTCGGGGTGCACCGCGATGTCGGCCCCGTAGAGCGTGTCGCCCTGGGGATCGTGGGTGCTGAACGTGCTCGAGCCGGTGAGCTCGCGATAGGTGTACTCGTGCGGCAGACCGTCGAGCTGCACGATCAGCGACATGGCGTAGCCGATGATCTCGCCGTCCTTCTCCAGCACGAATTGCCCCTCGGGGAACGCCGCGAGCTCGAGCTCGAAGTTGCGCTGGTCGAGCAGCGTCTCGGGGGGATAGTCGCGGTAGCACGCATGCTCGCAGCGGACGACCCCGGGGAGGTCCTCCTGACGCATGCGTCTGGCTCGTACAACGCCCTTGCCCATGGTGGAAAGTCTACCGTGAGAGCCATTGGCGCCCGAAACGGTGCCCGATCCCCGCAGGGTGCTCGAGCGGCGCTGCGCTACTCGCGCCACCGCCTCGGCCTATCGCCTTGGCCTCATGCGGCGGTGGTGCTGTCGGCCTCCTCGCGCCGCAGGTAGAGCACCTGCCGCCCGAACGGGATCTCGATGCCCTCGCGATCGAACGCCGCCTTGGTGCGCAGGCGAAGCTCTCGCTCGGTGGCCCACTGCGTGCCCGGCTTGACCTTGATCACCAGCCTCACCACGATCGACGAGGCATCGAGCCGCAGCACCCCTTGCGTCTCGGGCGGCTCGATCACCGTGTCGCCGTTCTCGCTGGCCCACTGCTGCCCGACCTCGGCCAGCACCTCCATGCCGCGCGGCACGTCTTGCTCGTAGGCCAGGCTCACCTCGACCACCGCGCGCATCCACTCGCGGTTGGTGTTGGCCACCATCTGGATCTGCCCGTTGGGCACGTACCACAGCCGACCGTCGAAGGCCCGGATCTTGGTCACCCGCAGGCCCACCTCCTCCACCGTGCCCGCGACCTGATCGATCTCCACCCAGTCGCCCGACTCGAGCACCTCGTCGAAGATCAGGAAGAACCCCGAGATCACGTCCTTGACCAGCGTCTGAGCGCCGAAGCCGATGGCCAGGCCCACCACCCCGGCGCCGGCGATCACGGCCGTGAGGTCGAAGCCCAGCTGCTCGAGCGCCAGCACGATGCCTGCGCCCAAGAGGGTGACCGACACCAGCGCCTGGACCAGCGGCTGCAGCGTGCGCGCGCGGGCCGAAGTGTTGCGAGAGAACGCCTTGCGCAGGGTGGGACGCGCCAGCCGGAGTGCCAGCCAGGTCACCAGCAGGGTCGCGAGCGCGGCCACCAGGCGCCAGAGCAGCGCCGCGGCATTGGTGCGTGCGAAGTCGTTGAGCTCTTGCAGGATCTCCATTGCGGGCGGGGGATAGCACTGGTGGCCGGAGGATGCACGTAGTGGTTCCCTGCGGCCCGGCGGACGGGCGACGGCACAACGGCTATACTGCGCACCAATGACCCGGGAACGCATCCCGCCGTCACCTGCCTTCCTGAGGCGCGTACGGCTCAAGAACTACAAGAGCATCGCGACGTGCAACGTCGCCTTGGGCCGGTTGGTCGCGCTCGTGGGGCGGAATGGTTCTGGAAAGAGCAACTTCCTGGACGCAATGCGTTTCGTCTCCGATGGGCTCAGCACGACCCTCGATCATGCCTTGCGGGAACGTGGAGGACTGGCAGCGGTTCGACGTCACAGCACTGGACACCCTCGCAACTTCTCGATTGGCCTCGATCTCGAGGTACGGGGTGGTGTTCGGGCGGCCTATGCCTTCGAGATCGCGAGTCGGAGCGGTGGTGGCTTCGTGGTCAAGCGCGAGGATCTCCAGGTGCGCTGGGCGGAGGGAGATGCCCACTACCGCGTCGAAGAGGGGCAAGTGACGCAGTCCACGAGTGGCTCCATGCCACAAGCCTCGTCTGATCGTCTCTACCTCGTCACGGTCTCCGGATTGCCGCTATTTCGCCCCATCTACGACGCACTGGCCTCCATGGGGTTCTACAACCTCAATCCGGAGGCGATGAAACGTCCACAGAGTCCCGACGCAGGAGAACTCCTCCACCGAGATGGATCGAACGTGAGCAGCGTGATCGACCGACTGAGCCGTGATGCTCCGGAGGACATGGACCGCGTGAGGCGCTACCTCGAGCGGATCGTACCAGGCGTCGAAGGCTTCCAGCGGATCTCGATCGGTCCCCAGGAAACGATCGAATTTCGTACTCGGGTGGAAGGCTCCGAGCATCCGTGGCGCTTCTACGCGATGAACATGTCCGATGGAACGTTGCGTGCTCTGGGGATCCTGGTGGCGGTGGCACAACTCTCGGACAAGCGAGATCGCGTGCGATTCGTCGGCATCGAGGAACCCGAGACGGCGCTGCACCCGGCGGCGGCGGGTGCCCTGGTGGCGGCACTTCGGGAAGCGTCGCACAGCACTCAAATTGCGGTCACGACCCACAGCCCCGAGCTACTCGACGACCTCGATCTCGATCGAGATACGATCGTGGTGGTGCAATCCCGAGAGGGCAAGACCGAGCTCGCGGGCATCGATGCGGCGAGCCGCGAGGCGGTGCAACAACACCTATATAGTCCAGGCGAGCTGCTGCGAATGGATCAGCTTCGGGCCGATGATGCCGACGTCGAACGACAGCGCCAAGTGGAGCTGTTTGCGGGATTGACCGATGCAGAGGCCAATCCGTGAGTACACTTGGAATCGCCCCGATCGTGGAGGGCCACGGCGAGCTGCAGGCCATTCGTACCTTGCTCACGCGCACCGTGCACGAGCTACTCCAAGGCCCGTGGCCCGTGGTGCTGCCGCCGATTCGCCAGCCTCGTTCCAAGCTGGTCGCCAAACCACGTGAGCTCGAGCGCGCGGTGGGGCTGGCGGCGCTCAAGTTGCAGCAGCATCGCGCGAGCTTCGACCATGGGCTCGTGCTCGTGTTGCTGGATGCGGACGACGATCCGCCGTGCGAGTTGGCCCCGAGGCTACTCGAACAGATGCGACGAGACGACGTGGATACCACCTGCGTACTGGCCAATCCGGAGTACGAGACATGGTTCGTCGCTGCCGCGCAGTCACTATCCGAGTACCTGAGCATCGACGATCAGCCACCGCTGGAGCCCGAGAAGCGCCGCCTCAAGAAGGGGTGGATCGAGCGGCGCTTCATTGGAAGCCCCTATAGCCCCCCGATCGATCAGCCTCGTCTCACGGCGGCGATGGACCTTTCACAGTGTCGCGGCGGAAGTCCGTCCTTCGACAAGCTTTGCCGCGAGCTCGAGCGACGACTACGAGGGACCTGACCTCTACTGCATGCCCGTGCCGCTCGGTGTCGATCAGGGCGTCAGCACGCCGACCCAGATGTCGCGTACGTCCACGCCCGTGTCGACCGCTCCGGACACGACGATCGCGTCGTCGGGGCCGATCGCCACGCGGCGGCCGTAGTCGGGGCCGACGCTGCCGCCGGGGATGACCTGGCTCCACCACACGTCGCCGTTGGCGGCGTACTTGCGCACCAGCACCCCGCGAATGCCGGCCACGATCTCCCCGCCCACGACCACCAGGTTGTCGTCGGAGTCGGCCGCGATCCCGAAGCAGTGCGCGCCCTCACCCCCTGCGCCCAGGTACTGGTCGGTCCACGTGGTCATCCCCAGGCTGTCGTAGCGGCGCACGAAGGCATGCCAGGGATAGTCGACCGCCGACTCGTAGCCGCACACCACCACGTCGTCGTCGCCGATGACCGCCACCCCGACGAAGTAGTCGTCGAGGCTCTCGGCCCCGTTGTACGAGCGCGTCCACAGCACGTTGCCGTCGGTGTCGTACTTGGCCAGCCACGCGTTGCGCCCCTCCGTCGCGGGCCCGGTCTCGTAGCCCGCGACGTAGACGTGCCCGGCGGGCGAGGTCGCCACGTCCTGGATGATGTCGTTGCCCGCATGGGCTCCCGTATACGTCCGCGTCCACAGCACGCCGCCGTCGGGAGAGTACTTGCGCAGCAGCACGTCGGCCGCCTCGCCCGTCACGCCGTGGTAGCCACCGACCACCAGGTTGCCCGCGGCATCGAAGCTCGCCGACTGGAACACGTCGGTGGCGTTCGCGGGCCCGTTGTAGGTCTGGGTCCAGACCTCGGTGCCCTGCAGGTTGTAGTTGCGCAGCCAGGCATCGAGCCCGGTGGTCATCGTGCTCTCGTAGCCCGCCGCGTAGAGGTTGCCCGCGTCGTCGAGCAACAGCCCCCGGATCTCGTCGTTGTTCCCGCCCGCGCCCGCGTAGGCCTTGGTCCACAGCGCCTCGCCATCGGCCGCGTAGCGCCGCACCCACGCGTCCCTGGCTTCTCCCGCGTCGCTGACGTAGCCCGCCACGTACACGGTGCCGTCGCTCGCCGCCGCCACGGCCATGCCATCGTCGATGAAGCCGTACCCGCTGCCGAACGCGTCGTCCCACAGCAGCGTGCCCGACGTGCGGCAGTCCACGTTGCAGCCGTCGGCGTTGATCTGGTTGCCGTCGTCGCACTGCTCGCCCGAGTCCTGGTTGCCGTCGCCGCAGTCCTGGGGCGGCGGACCGCTGCTGTCGTCGGGATCGGTCGACGCGGTGGACGCGGTGGCGCTGGTCGTCGCGCTGGGATCGGTGGAGGCCGAGTCGGCCGTACCCGAGCCAACGACCGTGTCGCCCTTGGGGTCGCCCTGCTCCGTGGCGCCCGGCTGCCCGTCGCCGATCGCACACCCACTGCTCAGCGCGAGCGCGCACGCCCACGCGATCCCCGAGACCCGCACGGCCTCATCGTACCAATCCTACGCGCCCCGTCTACGAGCCCCCGAGGTACGGTCACCGTTTTCCGCGTGCCGCGGGTCGATCGAGCGTGGCGTCGCCCACATCTGCGGCACGGCACGAGCGTGGCCGTCGATTGCAACGCCCCGGTCACCAGGGCGGCGCGCGGTCCCAGTCCTCGGCCTTCCCGCGGGGCCTCCACCCGCCCCGCGGGCGCTTCTCGAACAGCCCGAAGCGCACGTCGAAGCGCACCTCGGCCAGCAGCTGCGGCAGGAGCATCTGTGCAGTGAACCCCCAGCGGCGCGTGCCGGCTCGCAGATGCAGACCACCGCCGAACATCCAGCGGATCACCGACGGGTTGGTCGTGTCGGGCTCGGGATCCTGGCCAGGGTCGTTGACGCGAGCGCGGACCACCCCGACGTCGAACCCACCCGTCAGCCACGACTGGCCGAAGCTCGCGGTGCCCAGGATCCACTGGGCGCTGCGCTGGTACGACGAGGTCACCGGATCCAGGTCGTCGACCGGCGGAGGGTAGAGCGACCAGAAGTGTCGAGCTCCCACCTCGAACAGTCGATTGCGAAAGAACGCCACCGCGATCACGGGCGAGAACTTCGGCGCCTTCTGCCCGGGCAGCCAGTGCGTGGTGGCGCCGAGCGTGAGGTGATCGAGCACGCCCAGCGACAGCTCGAGCCGATAGCGATGCGGGTAGCCACCCGCGGCCGCGACCTGCAGCACGCCGTGATCGACGAAGTGTGCTCCGAAGCGAACGGGTCGCTGGAGATATCGCGACGCACGACCATCGTCGGCGCCCGGGGTCGGCGTGGCGACCTCGACCACAGGCTCGGGCTGCGAAGCCGCAGGCTCGGGCTGCGAAGCCGCAGGCTCGGGCTGCGAAGCCGCAGGCTCACCGTGTGTCGATGCAGCCGCCTCGGGCGCCAGCATCAGCACGCTCGCTGCGATCATCGTCGCCACGCCCCATCGTCGCGTCACCATGCGACGCGGCCACGCGACTGGCCGTACGCTGGGGGTTCTGCCTTCGAGCACGCACCTGGCATTCAACCCCAAAACGCGACCCTTGCTCAAACCGTGAGGAAAATCCACGACTTCGGTCGCAAAGGTCCGGGGCCACGACGGCATCGAGGCATCGGCTGCACTACAGTTTCGCTGCGCGCCGCGAGCCCTTTCGATGCTCGCAGGTCGACGCCCAGGTTGGAGGAATTTCGATGCCCGCCAAAGCTCTCCCGCGAGACATCTTCATCGTTGCCGCCAAGCGCACGCCATTTGGCACCTTCGGCGGCAAGCTCACCAAGCTCAGCGCGATCGACCTCGGGGTCGTCGCAGCCAAGGCGGCCCTCGAGGCCGGCAAGGTGGATCCCTCGATCATCGACCACGTGGTGTTCGGCAACGTGGCCCAGACCTCGGCCGACGCGCTCTACATGGCGCGTCACGTGGGGCTGAAGGCGGGCGTACCGGTCCCGGTGCCGGCGCTCACCGTCAATCGCCTGTGCGGCTCGGGCTTCCAGGCCGTGGTCAGCGGCGCGCAGGAGATCCTGCTGCACGACGCCGAGATCGCGCTGGTGGGCGGCACCGAGAACATGAGCCAGGCACCGCATGCCGCCCGCGACATCCGCTTCGGCACCAAGCTCGGCAAGAGCCCCGAGCTCGAGGACACGCTGTGGTCCTCGCTCTACGATCCCCATGCGGGCTGTGCCATGGCCAACACGGCCGAGAACCTGGCCGAGCAGTTCGAGATCTCTCGCGAGGCCAGCGACGAGTACGGCCTGCGCAGCCAGAAGGCATGGGCGGCCGCGCACGAGGGGGGCCGCTTCAAGGAGGAGCTCGCGCCCGTGGAGATCAAGGGTCGCAAGGGACCCGAGACGTTCGACACCGACGAGCACCCGCGTCCCGATGCCTCGCTCGACAAGATGGCCAAGCTGCCCCCCGTGTTCAAGAAGGACGGCCGCGTCACCGCCGGCAACGCCTCGGGCATCTGCGACGGCGGGGCGGCGCTCGTCATCGCCAGCGGCGAGGCGGTGAAGAAGCACGGCCTGATTCCGCTGGCGCGGCTGGTGCAGTGGCACGTGGCCGGCGTCGAGCCCAAGATCATGGGCATCGGCCCGGTGCCCGCCATTCGCGGCGCGCTCGAGCGCGCGGGGCTGTCGCTGCAAGACATGGATCTGGTGGAGATCAACGAGGCATTCGCGCCGCAGTACCTGGCCTGCGAAAAGGAGCTGGGGCTCGATCGCGACAAGACCAACGTCGACGGTGGCGCCATCGCCCTCGGCCACCCGCTGGCCGCCTCCGGCGCTCGCATCACCGCGCACCTCGTGCACGAGCTGCGCCGCCGCAAGGCCAAGTACGGCGTGGGCTCGGCCTGCATCGGTGGCGGCCAGGGCATCGCGTTGGTGCTCGAGAGCGTGTAGATCCGAGCGTGCGGCATCGCGCGGTGGCGCGATGCCGCACGAACCATCACGACTCGGTCGCTTTTTTTGCTTTCAGGCTGAACGAAATCGGCTTCGATCGGGACTCCCCACCGGGAGTGCCATTCATGTTCAGTGGAGCCACCGGTACCTTCACCCCGGACCTCATCGTGGAGGTCACGACCGTCTGCGATCGAGCGTGTCCGGGCTGCTACTCCCCCACGCTGCGCACCCGCGAGGATCCAGCCGTGGTCCTCGCCCAGAACCCCGAGCTGTTCCTCTCGCCGCAGACGCTCGAGGACGCGCTGCAAGGCCTGGGCGAGCCCGTCAACGGACTCTCCCTGCGCGGTGGCGAGCCCTCGCGTCACCCCTTGCTGTCGGCGCTGGTGGAGGTCTCGCGACGCTGGACCTACACCGTGTGGGTGGAGACCCACGCTCGCTTCCTGCTCCACGACAACCAGTACGCCGCCGGTTGGCTCGAGACGCTGCACCGCACCGAATCGATCGTGAAGATCTCCTACGACCGCATGCACCGGCTCAAGGCCGAGCAGCTTCGGGTGGTGATCGACGCCCTCGAGCAGAGCCGGGTGCGGTGGATGATCGCCATCACCGAGCCCGACCACGAGAGCTTCGCGCGAACCCGGGCCGAGTGCGCGTGGATCGACGACGAGCACGTCATATTCCAGCACAAGGTCACCGACCACCGCTTGCTCGTGCAGCCCCGGCTCGGCACGATCGACGTCGCCGGGCGCCGCCGGGTTCGCCCCACCCACCGCAAGTCGCTGGAGCTGGTGAGCGATGCTGCTGCATGAGCCCGTCGACGATCGCGAACGGGCTCACGGCCCAGACCTCGAGCGAGGGCACGGGCTGGACAACCCCGTGTTCACCACCCTCGCCACCTCGCACCGCGCCGTGGCCCGCGTGCACGGCTCGGCCCGGCGCTTCCCCGACGACATCGCGCCCTTCGTGGCCGTCGAGCACTCGTTGGTGCCGCTCCCCGACGTGGTGCCGCTGTGCGACGTGGGAGAGCGGGTGTTCTTCGTGGGGCCCGCCCCTCGCTTCGACGACGACTGGGAGCTGTGCAGCCGCCACGTGGTCCACCAGTTCCGGTCCCACCTCGACCTGGCCGCCCTCGCCGCGACCGACCCCGATCCATTGGTGCTGGAGCTGGGCGAGGACGATCGGCCCGACATGCTCGCGCTGGCCGAGGAGGTCTACCCCTTCTTCTTTCGCGAGCGCACCGCCACCCTGGGCATCTACTTCGGCGTGCGCCACCAGGGCCGGCTGGTCGCCATGGGAGGCGAGCGCATGCGGGTACCGGGCCACCAGGAGGTGAGCACCGTCTGCACGCTTCCCGAGTTCGCCCGGGCCGGGTACGCCAGCCGCATCGGATTCCGCTTGCTTCGGCACGCCGCGCTCCGCGGCGATCGGGTGTTCTTCCACTGCGTCGAGGGCAACGACCCGGTCTTCTCCCTCCTGCGCAAGCTCGGGGGAGCCCCTTGGGTGGAGATGCCCATGGTGGGGGTTCGGCGCCTGCGCTGAGGTCGTCGCTCGCTCGCGGCACTGCGTTCGCGCTACCATGACGCCGCAAGAGGAGCGCCATGGAGGCCAAGCCCGACGAGCTCATCTACGACTGGAACGCCCGCAACCGTCGCGGCCCCCTGAGCCCGCTGCGCGACCGCAAGCTCAGCTTCTTCGACGAGACCCTGCGCGACGGGATCCAGTCGCCCTCGGTGCGCGATCCGGACATCGAGCAGAAGCAGGCGATCCTGCGGCTGACGGCCAGCCTGGGCATCGATGCGGTCGACCTGGGCCTGCCCGGTGCGGGACCGCGCGCGGTGGCCGACGTCACCGCGCTCATCGAGTTCGCCGAGCAGGAGAAGCTGGGCATCGAGTATGCCTGCGCCGCGCGGACGCACCCGGCCGACATCAACGCGGTGGCCGACATCGCGGACGCGACCGGCAAGAGCATCACGGTGTATGCGTTCCTGGGCAGCAGCCCGATCCGCTTGTACGCGGAGAATTGGGACGTCGACCTGTTGGTGGAGCGCACCGTGATGGCCGCCGACCTCTGCCGCGAGCGTGGGCTGCCGATGACGTTCGTCACCGAGGACACCACTCGGACCCCGCCCCGGATCCTCGATCGCCTGTTTCGGGTGGCGGTCGACCACGGGGTGCAGCGGCTTTGCCTGTGTGACACCGTGGGCCATGCCGTGCCCGATGGCGTCTCGGATCTGATCTCGTTCACGCGCATGCTGCTCGAGTCGATCGGCGCGACCCACGTCGGGATCGACTGGCACGGGCACAACGACCGGGGGCTGGGCGTGCCCAACAACCTACGGGCGATCCGGGCGGGTGCCGATCGCATCCACGGTACTGCGCTGGGCATCGGCGAGCGGGTGGGCAACGCGGCGCTCGACCAGACGCTGATGAACCTCAAGCTGCTCGGCGAGCTCGATGCCGATCACGACCTGCGCAACCTGGTCCCGTGGTGTCAGCTGGTGGCCGATGCGGTGGGGGTGACGATTCCGCCGCAGTACCCGCTGGTGGGTGAGGACGCGTTCCGTACCGCAACGGGCGTGCACGCGGCGGCGGTGATCAAGGCGATCCACAAGGGCGACGACGAGCTGGCCGATCGCGTGTACTCGGGCGTGCCCGCGGGGTGGTTTGGCAAGCACCAGGCCATCGAGGTCGGGTTCATGTCGGGGGAGAGCAACGTGGTGTTCTGGCTGGAGCAGCGGGGGATCGCGCCGGAGAAGGGGCTGGTGGAGCACATCTTCGGGCTGGCCAAGAACACGGATCACATCCTGAGCGACGCGGAGATCCACGCGGCGATCGAGGGATATCGAGCGTAATCCGCTCGACCACGAGGTGTGTGCGGCGCAGCGCCTACGGGACGTGCCGCTCAGCCGCCGCTCGCCACGAGGTCCAGCCCCCCGTTGGCCCCCCGAAGCGACAGCCGATCCGCCGTGATCTCCCACGTCACCGGCTGCGGTCCATGCACCACCGCGAGCACCGCCGCATCGAGCTCGCCGGTCAGGCCGTCGCAGCCGCGCTCGGTCACCGCCACGTCGGAGAACGTCATCTCCGTACCAGAGAGCCGATACGCACCGATGCCCATGTTGCAGCCGGTGTCGACCGCCACCATTCCGTCGTCGGCGAACGCGAGCACGGCAGGGTCGGGCCACTCGGCGTGCGAGGCCGTGTCGCCCTGGATGATCGTGTCGACGATCCACACGTTGCCGGTCAGCTCCACGTCGGGGTTGGCGACCTCCTGGTCGAGATACTCGATGCGCGTGCCGTCGCCCTCGAGCACCAGCTCGTCGCCGCTCACGGTGATCGCGGGACTCGACTCGAGGAATCCGAAGTACCAGGCCTCCTGGGCGTCGATCTCGGCGTCGCAGAAGACGAGGGAGGTGCCGTCGCTGCTCAGCTCGAAGATCCCGTCGTCGATCGCATACTCGGCCTCCATCGAGTTGCAGCCGGCGGAGGCGCTCACCCGAGGATCCTCGCGAAACAGCAGCCGTAGCTCGGTGCCCTCCACCACCATCCGCTCGACTCCTCCCTCGGTCACGCGCTGGGCCAGGAACGTGCGGTTCTCGAGGCTCGGGTCGTCGAGCTCGGGGCCGCATGCCGTCGCGTGCATCGACACGAGCACGCACGCGAGCGAAACGACTGGGTGCCTCATGCTTCGAGCGTGACATCTCGCGGGCCGCGTTGCACCCGGCGTCGGCAATCCCCGCAGGGCGAGCGGTATCCCCGGCACCGACGGCGCGGCCGGTCCTCGCCCATGTGAGCCGGGGCCGCGCGCGGGCGCTTGCCGGGCGAGCCACGGCGCGGAGAACCGGAGCATGAAGCAACAACGGACGCAGCGACCCGAGCCCCCGTTTCCGCCCCAGCCGCTCGAGCCTCCGGGCCGCGAGTCGCAGATGGATCCGAAGCCCCAGTGGCGGGCGCCCCACTACCACGCGGCCGGAAAGCTCGAGGGCCGCCGCTGCCTGGTGACGGGCGGAGACTCGGGGATCGGCCGCGCCGTGGCGTGGCTGTTCGCCCGCGAGGGCGCCGACGTGGTGATCACCCACCTCCCCGAGGAAGCCGAAGATGCCCAGGTGGTGGTGGAGGCCATCGAAGGCGAGGGCCGCCGGGCCTTTGCCATCGAGGTCGACCTCGGTGACTCGGACGCGGCGGTCGCCGCGGTCGATCATGCGGCGGAGCTGCTCGGCGGGCTCGACGTGGTGGTCAACAACGCCGCATACCAGCGGCACCTGGGCTCGATCGAGGAGCTCGAGCTGTCGCAGTGGCGGCACACGTTCGAGACCAACATCGATGCCTACTTCGTGGTCGCGAAGGCAGCGCTCGACCACCTGCCCAGGGGGGGCGTCATCATCAACACCGGCTCGATCACCGGCCTCGAGGGCGCCGGGGGCCTGCTCGACTACTCCAGCACCAAGGGGGCAATCCACGCGTTCACCAAGTCGCTGGCGCAGCAGCTCGTCTCGCGGGGGATCCGGGTCAACTGCGTGGCACCGGGTCCGGTGTGGACGCCACTGAACCCCGCCGAGCGCCCCCATGGCGGCGAGCACGGGTACGAGACCTTCGGGCAGAGCGTGCCCTACGAGCGCCCCGCCCAGCCCGAGGAGATCGCCCCTGCCTACGTGTTCTTCGCGAGCGAGGCCGACTCCGGCTACATCACGGGCGAGGTCCTCACGCTGCTTGGCGGCCAGACCCGCGCATCGTGAGCGCGAACGAGCCGGCTGGGCTGCTGAGGCCCCACGGCATGGGCTGAATTTCGCGCCCCGCCC
Source organism: Paraliomyxa miuraensis (assembly GCF_026337845.1). Lineage (GTDB taxonomy): Bacteria > Myxococcota_A > Polyangia > Nannocystales > Nannocystaceae > Paraliomyxa > Paraliomyxa miuraensis. The sequence goes on from NZ_JAOVZF010000156.1 coordinate 117,083, forward strand.
ATGCAATGATCCGACTCATGGCGAGCACCTCATGGGTCCTGGTCGCGGGTGCGGGCAAGGACCCCCTTCCTCCCGAGCTCGCACAGACGGCGTCCGTGCTCGGCCGGGCTCTCGCGGAGGCCGGGCTGTCGCTGGTCACCAACGGCTGGCCTGGGGTCGATCACGCGGTGGGGACCGCGTTCGTGGAGGCGCTGCGCGCTCGCAGCGTCGAACCCTCCGCTCGCTTCCGGCAGTACCGTACCCGGGGGCTGCCGGTGTCGGTCCCGGGCGCCCAGCTCTGCGAGGTGGAGCAAGACGCGGCCGAGTACCTCCATGCGGTCGATGCGGCCGACGTGATCGTGGTGATCGCCGGAGCGAACGGGACCCCGCTCGTCGATCGACACGCCCGCAACGTGGGCAAGCCCGTCCTGCCGCTGCCCCGCCCCGGAGGCAGCGCGGCGACGATCTTCGAGGAGCTGCGCGGCAGCTTCGATCGCGATCGCTACCTCGGCATCCCCCGCCACGAGCTCGATGCCCTCGATCAGCCCGCGCCCCAGGCCGTGGCCGCGGCGATCCGCTTCATCCGGCAGTACCTCGATGCGCGGGCGATCCGTGACGGCGAGTACCTCACGCCCGGAAGCGTGGTCGGCCGCGACAACGAGGCCGCGATCGAACGCCTGGCCGAAGAGCTGCGCGAGGGCATGATGGCGTTCATCGGCGCCGGCACCTCGATCCCCGGCGGCTATCCCGACTGGCGCACGCTGATCGAGCGCATGCAGAGCTCGCTGCTCGATCAGGACTCGCGGGCCATGGCCTACGTCTCGCGCGAGGACGACCTGCTGATGCGCGCCGAGCGGTACCGGCAGCTCATGGGCGAGGGAGAGTTCGGCCGCTTCGTGCGCGAGCAATTCGGCCCCGAGCGCGGCACCTGTCGCGAGCTCCACCACGACCTCGTGCGCTTGCCGTTCACCCACGTGCTCACGACCAACTACGACAACCTGCTCGAGCGGGCGCATGCCAGCGCGTTCCCGGGCGAGCTGCCCACCACCGTCGACTGGCAGAACAACGCCGACATCGAGGCGTTCCTCCGCGCCGCTCGCCGTCGCGGCCAGCCGCGCCGCTACGTGCACCTACACGGGGTCTACAACGACCCGTCGAGCATCGTGCTGTCCGAGAGCGACTACCAGCGGCGCTACCACGAGAGCGCCAGCGGAGAGATGCTGCTCTCGGTGCTGTTCACGGCCCATCCGTTTCTCTTCATCGGCTTCTCGTTCACCGACATGGACATGATGGGGGTGTTCCGCGGCACCATGGCCCGGCTGCGCCTGCAGGGGGCGCTGCACTTCGCGTTCGTGGCCCTCGATCCCCGCAAGCACGATCCCACCCTGGTGCGGCAGCGGCTGCGCCGGAAGTACAAGATCGAGCCCGTGTTCTACGTGGAGACGCCCGACCACGCCGGGCTGCACGATCTGGTGAAGCGGCTGGCCGCACGAGGGTAGTATTCGCCCCCATGAAGTACGTCATCCACGGCGCGCCCGGGTCGGGCTCGGGCATCGTCGAGGCCGCCTGCGCCGAGCTCGGCGTCGACTACGAGGCCCGCGATCTCGACGCGCGCAACGACGAGCACCGCGGAGCTGCATACGCCGCCATCAACCCCCAGCGGAAGCTGCCGGCGCTGGAGCTCGAAGACGGTGAGATCATCACCGAGTCGGTCGCGATCGTGCTCACCCTCGACGAGCGCCACCGCGACGCCGGCCTGCTGCCCCCGCCGGGCGGCAAGGAGCGCGCGCAGGCGCTGCGGTGGATGGTGTTCATCGCCGCGGAGCTCTACCCCATGGTCGAGATCATCGACCATCCCGAGCGCTTCGCCCCGGGGGAGAACGCCGCGCAGGCCATGCGCGAGCGCGCCGAGACGATCTGGCGCGAGCGCTGGCGCGTGCTCGAGGCCAACATCGCCGGCACGCCCCACTGCCTCGCGAGCGGCTTTTGTGCCACCGACCTGTTCATCACCAAGCTCGCCGTGTGGCTCGATCGCGCCTGGCGGCAGGAGCACCTGCCCAAGATCGACGCGCTGATCACCGCCGTGCGGGCACGGCCGACCCTCGAGCACGTCTGGCGCAGGCACATCCGCGACTGAGATCACTGGGACAGCATCATCGCGTAAGACCAACCCTTCCGCCCGGCCGAGGAGGATCTCGCGGGCCCACCGGCCTGCCTGTATCCTCCCGCCTCCATGACGACCCCTGCTCTCCCCCAGCGCGCGCGCGTGGTCATCATCGGCGGCGGCATCATCGGCTGCTCGGTCGCCTATCACCTCGCCCACATGGGCTGGACCGACGTGGTGGTGCTCGAGCGCGACCGCCTCACGTCGGGTACCACCTGGCATGCGGCCGGCCTGGTGGTGACGTACGGCTCCACGTCGGAGACCTCGACCTGGATGCGCCGCTACACCCGCGATCTCTACACGCGCCTCGAAGCCGAGACCGGCGTGTCCACCGGCTTCAAGCCGGTCGGCTTCATCGAGCTGGCCTCCGACGACGACCGCCTCGAGGAGTTCCGCCGCACCACGGCCTTCAACCGCCACTGCGGCGTCGACGTGCACGAGATCTCCCCCAGGGAGGTCGCCGAGCTGTTCCCGCTCGCGCGCGTCGACGACGTCCGCGCGGGCTTCTACGTCAAGGAGGACGGTCGCGCCAATCCGGTCGACGTGACCATGTCGCTGGCCAAGGGCGCACGCCTGCAAGGGGCCACCATCATCGAGGGCGTCAGCGTCACCGGGGTCACCACCCGCCGTGGCGTGGTCACGGGCGTCACCACCTCGCACGGCACCATCGAGGCCGAGTACGTGGTCAACTGCGCCGGCATGTGGGCGCGGCAGCTCGGGGAGCTGTGCGGGGTGAGCATCCCGCTGCAGTCGGCCGAGCACTACTACCTCATCACCGACGCCATGGAGGGGCTCACCTCCGACATGCCCGTCATCGAGGACCCGGGGTGCCACGGGTACTATCGCGAGGAGGTGGGCGGCCTGATGATCGGCCTGTTCGAGCCGGTGTGCGCCCCGTGGAAGGTGGGGGGCGTGCCCGCGGACTTCTCGTTCGGCGAGCTGGCCCCCGACTGGGATCGCATGATGCCCTACGTCGAGAAGGCCATGAGCCGCGTACCGCGGTCGATCGACACCGGCGTCAAGAAGTTCTTCTGCGGCCCCGAGAGCTTCACCCCCGATCTGGCGCCGATCGTGGGCGAGGCCCCCGAGCTGAAGAACTACTTCGTGTGCGCAGGCCTGAACTCCATCGGCATCATCACCGGCGGGGGCCTGGGCAAGGTGCTCGCGCACTGGATCATCACCGGTCGCCCCGAGGTCGACGTGACCTACATGAACATCGACCGCCTACATGCCTACCAGCGCAACCCCGAGTACCGCCGCACGCGTACGGTGGAATCGCTGGGCATGGTCTACCAGTGCCACTACCCCACGCGCTCGATGCAGACGGCGCGCGGCGCCAAGCGCTCGGCGTTCCACGACCGCCTCGCGGCCCGCGGCGCCTACTTTCGCGACGTGAGCGGCTGGGAAGGCGCCGACTGGTACGCGCCCGAGGGTCAGGCGCCCGATCCGGGCCCGCTCGGCTGGGGACGCCAGCGTTGGTTTCCATGGTGGGAAGCCGAGCACCGAGCCGCGCGCGAGGCCGTGATCGCGATGGACATGTCGTTCATGGCCAAGTTCCTCGTGCAGGGTCGCGATGCAGGGCGGGTGCTCGAGCGGATCTCGGCCAACCGCGTCGACACGGAGCCCGGGCTCATCACCTACACCCAGTGGCTCAACGAGGGCGGCACCCTCGAGGCCGATCTGACCGTGACCAAGCTCGACGACGAGCGCTTCTGGGTGGTTGCGTCGGACACGGCGCATCGCCACGCGCTCGCGTGGCTGCGGCGCCACACCCCCGACGACGCGCACTGCTTCACCACCGACGTGACCTCGGGCTACGCACAGCTCAACGTGCAAGGCCCACGCTCGCGCGAGCTGCTCCAGGCGCTGACCACCGTCGACATGTCCAACGAGGCGTTCCCGTTCCGGGCCGCGCGGGAGCTCGACATCGGGTTCGCGCGGCTTCTGTGCGTGCGCATCACCTACCTCGGCGAGCTCGGCTACGAGCTCTACATCCCCACCGAGCAGGCGGTGCACGTGTACGAGCGCGTGGTCGCGGCGGGCGAGGCGCTCGGGCTGCGCCACGCCGGCCTCAAGGCGCTGGCCAGCCTGCGCATGGAGAAGGGCTACCGCGACTATGGCCACGACATCGACAACACCGACTCGCCGCTCGAGGCGGGCCTGGGCTTCGCGGTGGCGCTCGACAAGCCGGGCGGGTTCATCGGTCGCGATGCGGTGGCGGCCAGCAAGGCCCGCGGCCCGCTGCGCAAGCGCCTGCTGCAGGTGCTGCTGCTCGAGCCCGAGCCGATGATGTTCCACGCGGAGATCGTGCATCGCGACGGCAAGCCGGCGGGCTACGTGCGTGCCGCCTCCTACGGGCACACGCTCGGCGGCGCGGTCGGGCTGGCGATGATCGAGGCAGACACGCCGATCGATCGCGCCCACGTCGACGGCGGTCGCTGGGAGGTGAACGTGGCCGGACGCATGGTGCCGGCCCGCGTCTCGATCGCTCCGCTCTACGATCCCAAGATGAAGCGCATCAAGAGCTGAGATCCCGGGCGAGGCGAAGGCCCGAGAACTGCCACCGTGCCTGCGGCGGAAAGAAGTTCCGGTAGGTCGTGCGCACGTGGGATGCCGGCGTGGCACACGACCCTCCGCGCAGCACCAGCTGGTTGCACATGAACTTGCCGTTGTACTCGCCGAGCGAGCCGGCGAGCGGGCGAAAGCCCGGATAGGGCGCGTAGCCGCTGGCCGTCCACTCCCATGCGTCACCGAACGCCTGGTGCGGCCCTGGCTCCTCGGTGGCTCGTGCGTGCCGCCCGTGGCTCAGCGGCAACGGGTGCAGCGCGCCCGTCTCGACGAAGTTGCCGGAGATCGGCCGGTCGGCGCACGCCTGCTCCCACTCGGCTTCGGTGGGCAGCCGGCAGTCGCGCCACCGCGCAAAGGCGTCGGCCTCGTAGTAGCTCAGGTGGCAGACCGGCTCGTTCGGGTCGAGGGCTCGTGCCCCCGCGAGCGTGAACAGCCGCCAGCCATCGCGACCGTCGCCGCCGTAGTCGTTGGGCTCGCTCGCGTCGAGCCAGTAGAGCGGGGCTCGCCACCCCTCGTGCCGTACCACGTCGAAGCCGGCCGACAGCCACAGCTCGGGCCGTCGATAGCCATCATCGGCCATGAACTCGAGGAACTCGCCGCAGGTGACCAGACGCGAGGCCAGGGCGAACGGCTCGAGGTACACTCGGTGCCGGGGTCGCTCGTTGTCGAAGGCGAAGCCCGCACCGTCGAACCCCACCGATCGCAGTCCACCGGGATGCTCGAGCCACGCGAGCGCGGTCGCCGATGAACTGCTCGGCGCGAACCGATCGACCGGCTCGCGGTACGCCGGCCACAGCGGGTTGCACCAAAACCCGTGCTTGAGATCGGTGAGGACGAGCTCCTGGTGCTGCTGCTCGTGCTGCAAGCCCACCTCGATCACCTCGAGCGCCTCGGGCGGCAGCGTGCCCGAATCCAGCAGCGCCTGCATCGCGGCGTCCACGTGCTCGCGATACCGCCAGACCTCGGCCACGGTGGGACGGGTCAGCAGCCCTCGCTGGGGGCGCGGGTGCATGCGACCGACCGACTCGTAGTACGAGTTGAACAGGTAGCCGAAGCGCGGATGGAAGGGCTCGTGCCCCGGCCTCCAGCGTTCGAGCACGAAGGTCTCGAAGAACCACGTGGTGTGGGCCAGATGCCACTTGACCGGGCTGGCGTCGGGCATCGACTGCAGGCCGTAGTCCTCGAGCTCCAGCGGCTCGGCGAGCGCGCGGGTGGCTGCTCGCACCGCGGCATACCGCTCCGCTGGCTCGAGCGCTCGAGCGGGGGGATCGATCGGGTCGGCCGGATCGTCGGCGGAAGAAGGGGTCATGACGAGCATGGGGCGGATGGGAGTGGGGCTGCTCACGCCCTCTCACCGGCTCGGGCCGAGCATTGGAGACGGGTCCTGCTTTGTCAAGCAACGTCGCTCCGACGTGCCCATCCAAGTCGTTCGTCGGGGAGTCGACCAAGCACTCCAGGGCACGCCTGCGGCGAGGCTCGAATCAGGATCGGCAGTCTCGTCGACCGAACGTGGTGATCGACCGTGCGGCTCCGTTCGCAGCGGAAGACGATGACTCGGTTGGTGGGTCGTGGCTTACCGTGCCGTCGTCGGGGGATCCATCCCGACGCCGGCCCATGATGGGAATCGTCTCCTTGGTGACGTCGAGAGTCGTTCGAAGACTCGGACCACGATGATGATTCACGAGCCCCTCGAACGCGATGACATGATGTATCCTCGAACGGGTTGGCCAGGGTGCTCTTCACCTCGTCCCATTGCGGTCCACATCGGACCGTGCACGCGAGGTCGAGCCAGTCACATGAGCCAGTGGTGCTCCCTTGCCGGGCGCGCCGAGGGCCGCGAGCGCAGCGGAAGACCGATTCGAACCCGCCGCCAAGGAAGGCCGCGGAGGCAGCGAAGATACGAGGACGAGGGTCATGACGAACGAGAGCAGCAGGAAGACCGATACGTTGATCATTGGGTTTGGACTGACGACGATTCCGTTGATCCGAGAGCTGGAGAGAACCGGCTCGGACTATACGGTGATCTCCTCTGGTCCCAACATCTGGGAGCAGCTGGAGGCCGCGGGGCGGCTCGACTTCGACCTGGTCAGCAGCTACATGTCCTCGGTCTACTCGTTCGAGCTGGCCCGCACCAAGAATACGGAGTCGCGGTTTCCCACGGCACGTGAGTTCCACGAGTTCATCAAGCGCTACAAGGCCGACCATCGGCAAAAGGTGGTCGAAGACTGGGTCACCGAGGTCGAGAACCGAGAAGCCGGCTCGGTGGTACACACCAGGAGCGGTGCGATCTACGAGGCCAACAACATCGTCATCGGGACCGCCTTTCGGCGCAAGATCCACCACTCGATCCTGAACTACGACTTCGAGCACGCCAGGGGGCGCACGGTGGTGATCACCACCATGGGCGACTCGGCGAACATGTTCGTGTCCAAGCTCCTGGGGGGCGACAATCGCATCATCCTGGTGAGCAACGGGTTCTTCTGCCTCGACAAGCTCATCAACCACCACGGGGTGGCGTTCGCGCTCGACGACGTCGAGATGCACAACGTGGGCAACATCTCGGGCTATCTCTACAAGATGGTCCTGCCCCAGGGCCAGATCATGGCCTCGAGCAACCCCCGCACGAGCAAGCCGTTCCTGGGCAGCAACCTCTACATGCGCTACCCGTTCGCGATACGCGACCTCGACCTTACACCGGCCCTGAACATGGGGCGGGGCAGTCCGTTCAACCCGAACCTCCCCAATGGACTTCGCATCACCAAGTACTGGCCGATCGACACCTACAAGGAGTCGTTCGAGGACACCCTCGAGGAGTCGATCCGCAGCGGCTACTTGCTCAACGACATCGCCTATCTCATCGATCGCAAGATCGTCGAGCTGTGGCCACGGCAGGAGGTCTTCATCGATCGCGAGAATCGAGTGCTCCGCTGGAGGGACCAGGTGGTGCAGTTCGACGACATCATCGAGTCCGACCAGGAGGCGCCGAATCTGCCGCCCATCACGATCGAGCGCCCGGGCCAGCCTTCGTGCCGCTACGAGTACTACTATCGCGATTGCTTCATGGGGCTCATGCCCCGGGACCTCCCCAACACCTACTTCATCGGCTACGCGAGGGCGATGACCGGCGGGGTCAACAACGTGTCCGAGATGCAGTGCATCTTCACGCACAAGATGATCACCGACGCCGCGTTCCGCAAGGAGATCACCAGGAACCTCGACGAGCGCATCGCGGCCTACAATGGCACGCAGTACCCGAGCAAGGTGCGCTCGGGAGCCGACAACCTGGTGTTCTATGGTCAGTACAACGAGATCGTCGCTCGTCTGATGGGCATCGAGTCGAAGTTCTCGCAGTGTCGCAGCCTCGAGGACGTGGGCATCCACTTCTTCTTCCCCAACACCATCGGCAAGTATCGGCAGCGCGGGCCCTATGCGGTCGAGGGAATGGAAGAGGTGATCCGGTCGATCCACCGCTCCCATCGCGGGTTCTCGATCTCGAGCACGCAGGTGCTGAACTTCGTGCTGATGCTGGTCACGGCGATCGTGGCGATCGTGCAGATGTTCCGCGCCGACTGGATCCCGCTGTCGATCACGGTCTTGCTGCTGCTCGTGGCGTTCTTCGGCCCGGCGCTGCCGCTCATCAACACCAACTCCAATCGCATCAACCACATCACCAACCCGCTGATGGTGCTGGGCCTGGGCGCGACGCTCTGGCTCGGGCACCCGCTGGTGCCGCTCGCATCGCTGGGCCTCGGCTTCGTCGTGGTCTACATCTGCCGCAAGCTCGCCATCAGCCGCGTGTGGTTCAACGACCTGCAATTCAAGTCGCGGCCGGAGTTCGACCAGTTCTACGCGCGGTACATCGAGACCTTCCGCAAGGTCCACCACCCGAGCGCCGACGACGACTGAGCTGGCTTCGCGTCAGCTCAGCGCGAGCATGCGATCGATGGGGCGGCGGGCCGCCTCGCGCAGCTCGACCGGCATCGTCAGCTCGGGGGTGCCGTCGCGCAGGCACACGTAGAGCTTCTCGAGCGTGTTGAGCCGCATGAACGGGCACTCGTTGCAGGCGCAGTTGCTCTGCGGCGGCGCGGGGATGTACGTCTTGTGCGGAGCCGCCTTGTGCATCTGCGTGATGATGCCGGGCTCGGTGGCCACGATGAACTCGTCGTGGTCGCTCTCCACCGCGTGCCGCAACAGCCGAGTGGTGGAGCCGATCACGTCGGCCATGGCGAGCACGGGCTCCTCGCACTCGGGGTGCGCGATGATCTGGGCCCTGGGGTGTCGCGACTTGAGCTCGACCAGCTTTCGCTGGCTGAAGGTCTCGTGCACGATGCAGCTGCCCTGCCACAGCAGCATGTCGCGACCGGTCTGCTTGATGAGCCAGCGGCCGAGGTTGGCGTCGGGGGCGAACAGGATCTGCTGGTCCTCGGGGATCGAGCGGATCACCGCCTCGGCATTGGAGGAAGTGCAGATGATGTCACTATGCGCCTTCACCTCGGCCGAGCAATTGATGTAGCTCACCGCCACTGCGCCGGGGTGGCGCGCCCGCCAGGCACGGAAGCGGTCGGCGGGGCAGCCGCTGGCCAGCGAGCAGCCGGCGTCGAGGTCGGGCAGCAGCACGGTGCGGTCGGGATTGAGGATCTTGGCCGTCTCGGCCATGAAGTGCACGCCGCAGAACACGATGGTCTGGGCCTCGGTGTCGCGCGCGGCCTGGGCCAGCGCCAGCGAGTCGCCCAGGAAGTCGGCCAGCTCCTGGATCTCCGACTCCTGATAGTAGTGGGCCAAGATGACGGCGTTGCGCTCCTTCTTGAGCCGTACGATCTCGTCCTCGAGGTCCAGACCCGGGTCGACGTGGGGCTGCTCCATGGTGGTCGCGTAGCATGGCATCGCGCATCGGGGGGCGCAATCGCGAGCCCTGGGCGATGACGTGGTGCTGGCGTCGGGGTCTACGGTCATCCGGCGTCAGCAGGCCTTCGATCTTTCGCTTGCGTGCCACCAAGCCCGCGGATACCTTGCACTGGCACGTTCGATGGATGCGCTCGGGATCGAGAGGTTCGATCCCGAAACGGCGCCGGCGTCGTCGCGACGAGACGACCCAGCGCAGTGAATCGATGAGCCCCGAGGCTCGGACGCCAGCCACGATCGGATCGGCGATGTGCGCTGATCCGTGCCTCGTTCGGTCGTGGGGCACGGGAGGGACGTGCCACCCAGGAGGGTCGATGAACGGCAAGCTGATCGTCTCCACCGAGCCCTCTGCGGGCGCTTCGATGGCCTCGCCGCCCGCCGAGCAGCTCGCCGAGGTCCTGCTGACCGAGATCGTCCGAACGCTCACCACCCAGGGGACGCCGGGCACGGTGCTGGGAGGGCGACCGCATCTGCGCTTGTTCGGCGAGGCCATCGATCTCGCGCTGCCGCTGCGGGCGCTACGGCGGCTGACCGAGCGCGCGCCCCTGCCCCCGCTCGAGGTCGACGACGCGACGCTGCACGCACATGGCCGGGCGATCGCCGACGAAGGGGGCTACCTGCTGAGCCCGGCGGGGCTCCGTGCCGAGCTCGACCAACGAGGAGCCCCCGCCGACACGATGAGCCTCTGGCTGCACAGCTCGCCGTTCTCTCGCCCCATGAATGCGCTGTTGCGTGCGGATCCGTCCCGGCCCGAGACCTGGCTGCGCGTGACGGAGGGTCTGCGTCATGCGGTGCAGCGCGTGATGGCCGATCCCGATCGCATGGGCTGCCACGCGCTGGCCCGACGGATGTCTCGTCTGCGCGAGGCGGTCGCAGGTCTCGAGCGGCTCGATGATCCTCGGCTGCCGCGATTGCTCGGCGAGCAGCTGGTGCACGCGTTCATGGCCCTGCGGGCGCTGCCTCGACTGCGGCGGGTGCTGGGTGACGACGAGGCGCGACTTCGGCTCTGGTGCACCTTGCCGAACGCGGTGCTGGCCGACCTTCGGTGGACGGCCGCGAGCGAAGGCGGACGCGTGTGGAGGGATCCGGGGCTGCTGAGCACGGTCGTGGATCGCGGGCATCGTGCCCACGACCCCGACGAGCCCGATGTGCTGGAGCTCTGCCCACGGGTCCGCGGGAGCGCCGGCCGCTGGCTCGATGGCCCGGCCGATGGCGCCTCGGTGGTGTTGTTCCCCCCCGGAACCCCGTTCGAGGTGGTCAAGGTGATCGAGGTACCGAGTGCCCAGAGCGAGCGGCATCGGGTGGTGGCACGGCTGCAAGAGCTGCCTGCCCGGCGGGCGATCGAGGCCTGGACCGCACGCTGATCCGTGCGAAATACTCCCGAAGGCGCGGGGTTGCACGGGCCCCGGGAGGTATCGATGAGCTCGAAGGGCGACGGCCGCAAGGACTCCACCGCGCCAGCAGGCCGTGGCCGGGGGTGGATCACGGGGCTGGTCAAGCTCGTGGCCCTCGCGGTCGGTGCGGTGATCTCGGTGGTGGTGTCGATGAGCCTGGTGGGGCTGCTCACCGACAACGTATGGGTGCAGCTGGGCGTGGCGGTGGTGGTCACGGGAGGCTTGCCCCTGCTGATGGCCGATCGCCTGCTGCCCGACGATGGCTCGTCGCGACCAGGGCTGGTCACCGATGTGGCGGCCGTCACATGGATGGGAGGAGCCACCGCGGCGGTGGCCCTGGGCACCTCGATGCTGCAGGGGCCGCTCTCCGAGCAGGCCTCGCGCTTCGACGCACAGGGGTGGAACCATGTGGCCTGGGGCACGCGGTGGGTTGCGGGTGTTCAGACGCCCACCGCTGCGTCTCCGGCCGCGAGCGAAGAGGAGGCCGCCACGCCGGCGGCCACCGAGCCCCCCGTCGAGGTCGAGGCGGTCGATGCCGCCCCCGCCGAGGGGGCCGAGTTCACGCCCGCGCCGCCCAAGGAGCAGCCGCGCAAGGAGCTGGCCCCGGCGGAGCTGTTCAAGGCGTGGGCCCCGTCGGTGGTCACGATCAAGACCGAGATGTCGCTGGGCGCCGGGATGGGCACCGGGTTCGTCATCGATGACAAGGGCACCATCGCCACCAACCACCACGTGGTGGAGGACGCCAGGAAGATCGAGGTCAAGCTGTTCGACGGCAGCGTGGCGGACGAGGTCGAGCTGCTCGAGAACAACCCCGACGACGATCTCGCGCTGCTGCGCATCAAGATCGCCACGCTGCCGCCCCCGGTGGCGCTCGGGGTGAGCGACGAGGTCGAGGTGGGCGAGGCGGTGATCGTGATCGGCAACCCCATCGGGCTCGAGCACACGATGACCGACGGCATGGTGTCCTCGCGACGCGTGTACGAGGGCAAGAAGTACATCCAGATGTCGGCTCCGGTGTCGCCGGGCAACTCGGGCGGGCCGGTCTTCAACACTCGCGGCGACGTGATCGGGGTGACGGTGGCCAAGCTGCGGGGCGAGAGCCTCAACCTCGCGATCCCGATCGACGTGCTCAAGCCCATGATCAAGTCCGAGTACCCTGCCGCGCGCGGGTTCGGCACCTCGAGGTGGTGATGCGACGCGTGATCGTGTTCGGTTCGTTGGTGGGCATGCTGGGGGCGGTGGCCGGCATGACCATGCTGCGTGAGCGCCCCGAGCTGCTCGAGCCGGCCGTGGACGCGTTGCCGGGCGAGGCGGCGGGTGCCTCCTCGTCGGAGACCAAGGGCGAGGCGGCCAAGACCGATGGCGAGGCCAAGGGTGAGGCTGGCGAGACCAAGGGCGAGGCGAGCGAGGCCGAGGCTGCCGCGGTCGATCCGAGCAAGCCTCCCGAGCCGCTCAGGGTCGTCGCGCTGGGCTGGGAGGTGCTGGCTCCCGGGGTGCTGGCCAACGGTGGCACGAGCTCCGCCGAGGAGGGTGCCTATCGCAAGGCGGGCCTCGATGTGTCGTTTGCGGCGGTGGTCGATGCGGCCGAGATCCAGACCCGGCTGTCGCGTGGGGGCGAGGACGAGCAGGGGGCCGACGTGGCCTTGATGCCCTTGCCGGCCTTCGTGGCGTCGTACGAGCGCCTGCGCGCCCTCTCGCCGCAGGTGTTCTTCGTGGTGGCGTGGTCGCGAGGGCGCGATGCGCTGGTGGGTGACGCCGCGCTGCTGCGCGAGCCGCCCTCGGGTCCGATGCGACTGGTCGGTCGCCCGGGATCCTCGGAGACGCTCTTGGGGCTCTACGTGCTCGACGAGGCCGGGGTCGCGCCCGGGCGGGTCGAGCTGCTCGAGCCGGGGTCCAGCCAGCGCCGAGGATTGCAGGCGGTGCAGCGGCGTCGATCGGGGGAGATCGATGCGCGGCAGCTGGTGGTGTCGACCGCCGACGCCACGCACCTGGTGCCGGTGGTCGCGGTGGCGGCGGCCGGCGTGGTGGATCGCAGGCGCGACGTGCTGGTGAGGTGGGCGCGCACGTGGATGGAGGGCGCTCGCAGCCTCGATGCCGACCCGGCCGCGGCGGCGCGCGTGCTGGCGGCGCAGAAGGGCGCGCCCGAGGCGGTGGATCTCATCGATGCGCTGGGGTGGCTCGAGTTCACCGACCTCCACGGCGCGGCCACGGCGGCCGGTCTGTCGGGGCGCGGAGCGGTGAACCTCGACGCGCTCTTCCATCGCACCTGGGATCTGTGGCGCGAGGTCGGGCTGCTGACCACGCCCTCGCCCGAGCGGGTGCCGCTGACGGCCACGGTGATCGCCGACCTGGCACGGGATGCCCAGGCTCCAGCGGCGGCGTCCCGCCGGGCCACGTCCGAGGGTGAGGCGCCCGTGCTCCTCGTCCATGCCGTGGCGGGTCGCAAGCTCGATGCGGCGGCCGAGGCCGCCCTGGTGGCGCACGTGGGCACGCTGGCCGGGGTGTTCTCGCGCTCGACGATCGAGGTGTGGGTGCCGCGATCGCCCGAGGCGGGCCAGCGCGTGGCGGTGGGCGCGGTCGAGCGCTTCGGGTTGCCGGAGGGCCGGATCACGGTGCGGCGCGATCGCGACCCCAAGGCCCGCAAGGCGGCAGTGGTCACGGTCCGGGCGGCGCGCTAGCGTCGATGACGAAATCGAATGGTGTAGAGTCGCTGCCGATGAATGGGCGCAAGGCGACGGTGGTGCTGACCGGGATGCTGGCCACGCTGGGTGCGTGCAAGGACGACGCCGCGCCGGACGAGGCACCCGCCGCGGAGGCGGCCGAGGGAGCCGGTGCCGACGCCGCCACTCCCGGTGGCGCGACCCCGACCGTCGACCCGACGCCCGTGCCGAGCGAGCCCCCCGAGCCACCGCCCTCGGGCCATGCGGTGGCCAAGGTGGGCTCGCTGCTGTTCATCTCGAGCACGGGTGAGGTGGGCTTCGAGCTACCGCCGCTCGGCGAGGGCTCCAGGGCTGCTGCGGGCATGACGATCAACGTGGTGGGCGAGCAGGATGGCCGGCTCGCGATCGAGACGCTGGCGGCCCAGCCCGCCGAGCACCACTGCGCGGGCACTCTGGACGACCTCGGCGACTTTCGTCTGCGGCTGTTCATCGGTCGCGACGATCTCTTGCCCGTGTTGACCGAGAGCTACACCTACGAGCACGAGGATGGCACCAAGGCCCAGCTCAGCCGAGGCGTGCCCGTGCCCGAGGGGGGTGATGCGCTGCTGGTACGCGGGACGCCATTGAAGCTGTCGGTGCCCCAGGATCGGCTCGGCCGCTTCTACGAGCCCGGCGCGGCGCTGTCGTCGGAGGGATCCATCAGCAAGCTCGAGCCGATGGAGGATGACGCGCTCACCTTCGCGGGTGCGCCCCTGGTCGAGTCCGAGCTGTTCCACCAGGGCAGAAAGCTCTCGCTGTTCGGGAGCTCGATGCGCGAGGGTGGGGGAGCGCTGGTCACCGTGCGCAATCCGTGCCTCGAGCTGGTCGCGATCGCATCCCGGGAACGGATGGAGGCAACGGCGCTGGCCGGGGGACGGCCGGCCGGCATCCTCGGGACGGTGGAGCCGGAGAGCGGTCACTTCCTCGCGTCGCCATACGGTGGCGCGTTCGCGGTGGGCGGCGACGACGAGGACGTCTGGGGAGGGCTCATCGGCACCGAGGTCGGTGAGGCGTATGGCGTGGGCGGCCTGGGCCTAGTGGGCACGGGTCGCGGTGGCGGCAGCAATCCGCGCTACGAGGTCAAGGCGGGGACTGCGATTCACTGGACCGACGGCAGCCCGGCGGGGCAGGTCGTTGCCGATCACACCTTTGCCGAGCAGCCCCGCGAGGAAGGGGGGCGCACGTGCTTCGACGTGTCGATCGTGGGGTCCAAGGGGCCCACGCTCGGGCTGTGCTTCGAGCCCGGCGAGGTGGGCGAGCGCGAGGCCTCCAGCACGGCGGTCTTCGGCCTCTTCGGCAGCGGTGGTCCGGGCAGCGGTGGCTACGGCCTGGGCGGTGGCGCGGGCTTTGGCGGCCGGGGCAAGAAGGTGCCGCGGGTGCGCCAGGCCAAGGCCGACGTGACGGGCTCGCTCGACAAGGACATCATCCGCCGGATCGTGCGGGCGCACATCAACGAGGTGCGGTACTGCTACACCATGGGGCTCACCAAGGATCCCGCGCTCGCGGGCAAGGTCGAGGTCTCGTTCATCATCAGCCCCAGCGGCTCGGTCTCCAGCGCCACCGTGGCCAGCTCCACGCTGACGGACTCGACCGTCGACTACTGCATCGCCAAGGCCGTCAAGCGCTGGAAGTTCCCCAAGCCCACGGGCGGTGGGGTGGTGGCGGTGAAGTACCCGTTCGTGCTCGAACCGGGGTGACGCGGTGTGCCTACCGTACTCCCCCAGGCGTGTACCACCCGAACGAGTTGGGTCGCACGAACGCATTGATCGCCAGGCTCACCGAGGCATCGAGGGCGCGCACGTCGTGCCACCAGCCGGCGGGGATGAAGAGTGACTCGCCGGGCCGTAGCGTCAGGTCGAACGAGACGATGTCGTCGTCGTCGAGCACCTGCTGCACGTCCATGCGGCTGTAGACGCCCTCGGCCTTGCGCAGCAGGGCCTCGGTCCATGGGGGCGCCAGCACCACGCGCTTGCGACCGTGGACCTGGCAAAACAGGATGTTCGAGGTGTCGTGGTGCAGCGGCGTGACCGTGCCCGCCGGGCCGAGCCACAGCGCCGAGCCATGGGGCAACCGCTGCGCATCGAACCACCCCGAAGGCAGCACCACGTCGTCCCACAGCGCACGCAGCTCGCCGCGCGCGGTGTTGCGGTTGTTGGCGATGAGGTAGAGGTCGTTGCCCTGGTCGACCGCGAGCATGCGATCGACGTACTCGGCCAGGGTCAGCTGCCGTCGGTGCGCTCGCCAATTGACGTCGGGTCGAGGATCACCCTCTCGTCCCACGCAGGCCTCGATCTTCGCCCCACCAAAGCGCTCACGCAGGCTCTGCGGGGTCCACTGGGTGCGCCAGCGCGAGACGATGTCGGTGAACACGGCCGGGGTCGAGGTGGCCCAGTAACGTCCAAAGAGCTCGAAGGCATCGGGCGCGGGCCTCCGCTCGAGCGGGCTGGGCTTGCCGACGGTGGAGAGCAGCCGAGCCACCTGGGCCAGGCGCTTTGCCCAGTGATCGCGGTCGCGGGCGGTGACGAAACCAGGCGAGCGCACGATCTCGAACACGGTGCGCTCGGCCAACCCCCTGGGCGCCCCGCCCTCGACCAACCCCGTGACCAGCTCGTGCGGCTCGACCCCACGCAGGAGGTTCTCGACCACCCAGCGCTGCCATTCGTCGGCCACCACCACGGGCTCGCGCGTGGCCCTCGAGCGAGCCGGTCCCCGACGCGAACGAACGAGAGAGCGATGCACCGCGGATCGGCCTCACTCGGGCTCGTCGCCAGGCAGCACACCGCTGGTCGGCGGGGGCATGGGCGGGATCTCGGTGGTCCCGCCGCTACCCGTGCCCGTGGTCCCGTCGCCGGTCGTGCCGTCCGTCTCGGTGGGATTGGGCATGGGCGGGGGCATCGGCGGAATCGGCCCCGTGCTCGAGTCGTCCCCCGCCGTGGTGGTGCTGGTCCCCGTGGTGGGGTTGGCCATCGGCGGTGTCGTGTCGTCGGTGGTCGGGTTGGGCATGGGCCCCTCGTCGGCCATGGGCGGCTGGCTGTCGTTGGCGGTGTCGCCCGTGCCCTTGTCGTCGCCACATGCAGCTCCGGACAGCGTCAGCAGCAACGCTCCCACGGCCGGCCGCGCCAGGGCAGGGCCGCGAGGAGGTGGAGTCGGTCGCACCTTGGAAGAAGCCATGCTCCCACTGTCGCCGCGAGGCCGCGCGCTGTCAACGCGAAAGGGCCCACGAGAAAGGGCCGGTCGTTTCCGACCGGCCCTCCATCGTTCTTCGAGCGTGCCCCGAGGGCACGGCGGTCAAATGCCTACGACGTTGACCTTGAGCGGTACCTGCACGTCCACGCTGAAGCGAACCACGACCTCGAAGGTCCCGGTCTCGCGGATCGGATCGGGCAGCTGCACCAGGCGGCGGTCGACCTCGATGTTCTGCATGGCCAGGGCCTCGACGATGTCGCGCGAGGAGACCGACCCGAACAGCTTGTTGTCCTTGCCGGCCTTGCGAGCGATGGAGACCGAGGTGTTCTTGAGCAGGTCGGCGGTCTTTTGCTGCTCGGCCCGCATGCGAGCCTGCTCGGCCTCGATGGCGCGACGATGGTGCTCGTGCTGCGCCACGTTGCCGCGGGTGGCGAGCAGTGCCATGCCGCGGGGAATGAGGTAGTTGCGGCCGTAGCCGGGCTTGACCCGGACGATCTCGCCGGCGCGGCCGAGGCTCTCGACGTCTTGCTTGAGGATGACGCTGATCATGACGCGGCCTCCTTCGGGCTACGAGGTGTAGGGCAGCAAGGCCAGCATGCGCGCGCGCTTGATCGCCTTGGTGAGCTGCCGTTGCTGACGCGCCGAGAGCCCGGAGATCCGCGCGGGCACGATCTTGCCGCGGTCGGAGAGGAAGTTCTTGAGGAGCTGGGGATTCTTGTAGTCCAGCACCAGATTCTTGTCGGCGACCATGGCGAAGCGCTTGCGGCGGCTGCTGCCACCCTCGCGTCCACCACGCTCGCCGCGGTCACCGCGGTCACCGCGGTCACGGTCACGGTCACGCATGTCGTCGCTCATCAGTCGTTCTCCTCGTCGTCGTCGTCGTCGTCGCCGTAGTAGTCGTCGTCATCGTCACCGCGGTCGCGTGCGGTGGCGGCCTCCTCGGCGGCCCGACGAGCGGCCTCCTCGGCGGCCTTGCGGGCCAGCTCCTCGGGATCGGGTCCGGGATCGGACGCGGCCTCGAGCAGCTCCTCGGTCACCTCGCTGGGACGGGCCTCGGGATCGACGTCGTCGTCGATCTTGACCGTGTAGAAGCGAATGACCTTGTCCGACAGCCCCATCAGGCGCTCGAACTCGGCCACGATGTCCGAGCCGCCGAGGTAGCGCCAGTACAGGTAGATGCCCTTGCGCTCGTGCTTGACGGGGAACGCCAGGATGCGGGTACCCCAGCTGTCGATCTTGATGAGACGACCCCCGAAGTCACCGAACATGCCCTGCATGCGCTCGATGAGCGCCGCGATCTCGGGCTTGCTCGTGGCGGGTCGAAGGATGGTGACGGACTCGTACTCACGCTGGGTGCCTTGCTTGGACGACACCGAGCGCACGACGCCCTTGGTGGCTGCTTGGGCCATGGGCTCTCCTTTCGGACGGTTGGGCCCCCACGTTTCGGGTGGGAGCAAGGAGGTTGGGAAGAGGGGCGATCCCTAGACCACCCCCGTGCCCCTTGGCAAGCCCCCGGAGGACGGCGGCTCGCGCGAAGGGGGAGCAGGTGCGCCAGGTCCCTTCCGTTCGTCCTCCGGGCGGCGATCGCGGGCCGAGGGTCTGGCGACCGGGGGAAGGCCGGGGAAGGCCGAGGGGCTTGGCCGAAGGGGTGGTGCTACGCTTCGCGGCGCCGTGGGCATGCGCATTGGCATCGATTTGGGCACCACCTACTCCCTGGTGGGGGTGATGCGCGACGGCCGGGCGGAGATCGTGCCCAACGCGCTGGGCGAGCGGCAGACCCCCAGCGCGGTCAGCATCGACGACGATGGCACGATCCTGGTGGGGGCGGCGGCCCGGGCCCGGGCCCTGACCCACCCCGAGCGCACGTTCCGCAATTTCAAGCGCGACATGGGAACCGACCGCGAGGTCGGCCACGGGGGGCACCGGTTTCGTCCGGAGGAGCTGTCGGCCCTGGTGCTGCGCCAGCTGGTGCGCGACGCCGAGGCGGCGCTGGGCCGGCCCATCGACGAGGCGGTGGTCACGGTGCCGGCCTACTTTGGCGAGCTGCAGCGGCGAGCCACCCGCGACGCCTGCGAGATCGCCGGGCTGCACGTGGAGCGGCTCATCAACGAGCCCACCGCGGCCGCGCTCGCCTACGGCCTGCACCAACGCGACCATCATCCCGGTCGGGAGAGCCGCATCGCCGTGCTCGACCTCGGCGGCGGCACCTTCGACGTGAGCGTGCTCGAGATCATCGAGGGCGTCATCGAGATCCAGGCCTCGGCCGGCGACGCGAGCCTGGGTGGCGAGGACTTCGTGGCGCTGATGGTCGACGCGCTGTCCGAGCGCGCCAAGGCCCAGTGGGGCTTCGACCCGCGCTCGATGATCCACGCCAGGGCCCGGCTGTGGGAGGCCTGCGAGCGGGCCAAGTGCCGGCTGTCGTCGGACGAGCGGGTGGAGGTGGAGGTTCCGCGCCCCGGACCCCGGCTCGAGGGCGGCGAGCCGCTGCTGCTGTCGCTGTCGCGGCCGGAGGCGCAGGCGCTGTGGGAGCCGATCCTGCAGCGCATGCACCCGCCGATTCGCCGCGCCCTGCGCGATGCGGGCGTGTCGCCGGACGACGTGGACGAGGTGGTGCTGGTGGGTGGGGCCACGCGGATGCCTGCGGTGGCCGACCTGGCGCAGGCCCTGTTCGGGCGGCCCGCGCTGCGCACGATCTCCCCCGACGAGGCGGTGGCCCAGGGGGCCGCGGTGCAGGTGGCCCTCAAGGCGGGCGACGAGCAGCTCGACGACGTGGTCGCCACCGACGTGGCCCCGTTCTCGCTGGGGGTGTCCACCGTCGAGAGCCACGGGCGGCGTCGGCTCGACGACGTGTTCTCGCCGATCCTCGAGCGTGGCACCGTGCTGCCGGCCAGCCGGGTCGAGCGCTTCGTGACCGCCGCGGACGGCCAGACCAAGATCCGCGTGGAGGTGTTCCAGGGCGAGCACTCGCTGTGCCGCGACAACATCAAGCTCGGCGAGTACACCCTGCAGGGCATTCCCTCGGGCACCTCGGGCGAAGAGGCGATCGACGTGCGCTTCACCTACGATCTCAACGGGATCCTCGAGGTCGACATGACGATCGTCAGCACGGGGGAGACCTCCACCCTCGTGATCGAGCGTGCACCGGGCCGCATGAGCGCCGACCAGGTGGAGCAGGCGCGACAGGTCCTGCGCACGCTCAAGTTCCACCCGCGCGAGGCGCTGCCCAACACCACCGCGCTGGCGCGGGCCGAGAGCCTCTACACCGAGCTGCGGGGCCCCGCGCGCGAGCTGCTGGGCACGGCCATGCGCGCGTTTCGACTCGCGCTCGAGGAGCAGGAGCCCGAGGTGATCGAGCGCTGCCGCGGCGAGCTGCTGGCGCTGGTGGAGCGCTTCAAGCACTGAGCGGGACCACGTCGAGGACTTGGCGTCGAGATGAGCCGCAAGCCACCCATCGAGCTGCCGCAGACCGACGATCCCTACGTGCTGCTCGACGTGCGACCGGGGGCGAGCGCCGAGCAGATCCGTCGCGCCTACCTGCGGCGGGTCAAGGTGTACAAGCCCGACCGCCATCCCGCGGAGTTTCGGCGGATCCGCGAGGCCTATGACCGGCTGCGCGAGCACGAGCGGTGGTTCGATGCGTGGCGACAGGCCAGCGAGGTCGTTCGCAAGGCCGCCGAGGCCGCGGCTGCGGCGGCCGAAGCCGGCGAGGGACGAGACGCGGACGAGGAGGACGGGTTCGAGGACGAGGACGACGAGGACGTCGATGCGTTGATCGCCGCGCTCGAAGAGGAGCTCCGCGAGGGTCGGGACGAGCGCTTCGAGCCAGACGAGGCCGACGAAGATGACGATCTGCCGCAGGCCGACGCGGCCGAGCTCGCGCTCGAGCTCGGGGATCGGCGCAAGCGGACCGAGCGGGTGGCCGACACCGCCGAGCGGCTCGTGGCCCTCGAGTGCGAGGTGCATGGCGCCCTCACGGGCGGACGATCGAGCGATGCCGCGGCGCTGTTGCTCTCCTCGGAGGCCGAGCTGCTCGCATCGCACACTGCGTTCGGAACCCTGCTGCTCGAGGTGTGCTGCGCGGTGATCTGGGACGCACCCGGGCAATTCGAGGCACTCCGGCAGCGCTACGGCGACCTGGTGTCGACCTACGACACCGAGCACCGCGACGGTGCGCTCCTGCATCGCCGCTTGCTCACCGACGAGCTGCCCGCGTGGCGCCTCGCGGTCGCGTCGTGGCCGGAGCTCGAGCGCTTCGTGGCGCTCGGATCCAGCCTGCGGGCGCCCGCCGAGGCCGAGCTGGGGCTGCGGCTGGGGCGACGGGCGGCCGACGACCCTGCGGGCTTTCTGCGGGTGCTCGTGGTGGCCAGCGCGGCCGCGCCCGGAATCCTCGCGTGCTACGTGAGCATGGCCGAGCGCTGGTCCAAGCACTACGGCAAGATCGCCGTGGTGGTGGAGCCGGCCAATCGGCCCACCGTCGAGCGAGCGGCCCAGACCCTGGCCCACTCGGTGCAGCACGACCGCTGGGTGCGATGGGAGCAGCTGCGTCCGCTGCTGCTGCTCGTGGTGCTGGTGAGCATGATCGTGCTGACCCGATCGCCGCTGGTGGAGCTGCTCGTCATCGGCGCGGTGCTCGTGCTGTGGGGCTGGAACGCCTGGGTGGCCCCGTCGGAGGTGCGGATCTACGACAGGGTGGTGCGCCCGGCGGCCGCGGGGTGGCTGTGGTCCACGCATGCCACGCCCCAGGAGCTCGCGACGGCGCTGCGCCAGCGGCTGCCCCCGTCCGGGACGTGGGCGGCGGTGCTGCACCCGGGGAACCTCGAGGAGTATCCCGAGCGACTCGCCGATGATCTGGCGCTGTTGGCGTTTGGGGAGACGGCGCCGATGATCCCGCTGCTGAGCCGGCCGCGGGGCTCCGGGCCGGGTTCCAAGTGACGCCTACGAGCGCGGCTATCCCAGGTCTTCCTCACTGACGGCTTCGTCGTGGATCTCCGCCCGCACCCGCTGGCCGGCGATCCCACGCGCCTGCACCACCTGCACGAACATCGCGCTGACGCCCCCGTAGTTGATCCACCCCTGCTCCGACTCGGTGATCACCGCGCCCAGCACGGTCACCCGCAGCGGCACCGGTGGCTCGATGCGCAGGCTCTTCTGCGACCAGAACGACAGCGGGCTGCTCCAGTAGGTGTCGAGGGTCTCCCACTGGTCGTCCTTGCGGAACACGTGGATCTTGAGCTGCGAGGTCATGACGACCACGCTCCTGGCAGCTCGATGCCCGGGAGGGTGCGGGCGATCGCGATCATCCGCTGCACCAGGGTGGGGGCGGTCTGCTCGTGCGAGAAGAACACCCACGCCTCGTCCCAGGTGTCGCGGATGCGCTCCGCCCACCGGCGCAGACGTTGGTCGTCGTAGGTGGAATCGTGCAGGCGCACGTAGCCCCAAGGGGCCGTGCGTACGAGCGGAGGCATGCGCTCGGGGTCCGTCGCGGGACTCGACGGGTCTGCATCGCTCGCCGGGGGGCCCGCGTCCTCACCGTGCTTGGCCGCGTCGCCTTCGAGCTCGGCCACGCACCATGCATGCCCGGCGTCCGCGAGCACCTCGTGCACCAGAGGATCGTCCCATCCGCGGTGCCGCAGCTCGAACGCCGCCCGCACTCCCGCGGGCAGCAGCCCCACGAACGTCCGCAGCCGCTCCACGTCCCTGGGCAGGAACGGCGGAGTCTGGAACAGGATCGGCCCGCGCTTGTCCCCCAGCGCCTCGAGCTGCCGCAGCAAGATCGCCACCCCCTCGTCGGCGTTCTTGAGGCGAGCCTCGTGGGTGATGCGTCGCGAGGCCTTGATCACGAAGTCGAAGCCGTCGGGCACCGCCTCGGCCCAGCGCCGCAGCACCGCCCGCTTGGGCATGCGGTAGAAGGTGTTGTTGATCTCCACCGTGCCGAAGCGCTCGGCGTAGAACGAGAGGCGCTCGTCGTTGGACAGACCCGCGGGGTAGAACCCGCCGTCCCACTCGTCGTAGGCGTAGCCGCTGGTGCCCACCCGCAGGCGCATCGGTGCTCACGGTAGCAGCCGCAGCCTCCAAGCGGCAGCGGTCGGTCGTCGGCCGCGATCCCGGCCGAAGGGGGGCGGCTCATCGCGCTTGCGCCGGGTCGGTTCTGGGCTCATGCTGGCCCGGCATGACTACGGTCGCCTGAGAGTCCGCGCGTCGCCTTGGCCCCGTCCAACCCTGGTTGGGGTGCCGGTGAGCGCGTGGTGAAACGACCGTCCTTCTCGACTGGCGCGTCGCACGGCGGACCGCGTTGGCTCGTGTTCGTTGCTCTCAGCCGAATCCGCACTCGTCATGCAGCTCGAAATCCTGGGGTGGACCCCCTCGCTTGCCGCGGCCTTCGAGGCCGTGGCTTCTCCTTCCTCCATCCCCGCTCGCCTCGTTCGCATCGAGGGCAAGCGGGCCCTCGCCTCGACCGCCTTCGGCGAGCGCTTCGTGGACTTCCCCTCGCGCCTTCGGAGGGGCGAGGGCGTGGCCGTGGTGGGCGACTGGGTCAGCCTGGCGGCGGCCGACTCGGCGCGGGTCGAGCACGTGCTGCCGCGCCAGACCGTGCTGGCCCGACGTGCGGCTGGCCGCCGCGTGCGCCGACAACTCCTGGCCGCCAACGTCGACGTGGTGTTCGTGGTGTCGTCGCTCGACGCCGACTTCAGCGAGCGTCGCCTGGAGCGCTACCTCACCGTCGTGCACGACGGAGGTGCGCGTCCGGTGATCCTGTTGACCAAGGCCGGGCCGTGCGACGATCCGGCGCCGCTGCTCGCCCGGGCCCGCGCCGTGGCCCCGGGGGTGGACGTGCATGCGATCGACGTGCTCGCGGGGATCGGCCCGAACGCCCCGCGGGCCCACCTCGCGCCGGGGCGCACGGCGGTGTTGGTGGGCTCGTCGGGCGTGGGCAAGTCCACCCTGCTCAATCACCTCATGGGGCAGGACCTCATGCTCACCGGTGCCGTGCGGCAGAGCGATGGCCTGGGGCAGCACACCACCTCGCACCGCGAGCTGTTCGTGCTGCCCCAGGGCGGCGTGGTGATCGACACCCCGGGTCTGCGGGAGCTCGCGCCCTGGGCCGACGAGGACGCGCTCGAAGAGACCTTTGCCGACGTGGAGGCCCTCGCGGCGCACTGTCGCTTCGCCAACTGTGCCCACGAGCACGAGCCGGGCTGTGCCGTGCTCGAGGCGGTCGACGCGGGCACCCTCGATCCCGCGCGGCTGGCCGCGTTCGTGTCGCTGCGCCACGAGCTGCAGCTCACCGGCGTCCAACGCCACGAGCAGCGCCGACGCGACCGCTCGTTCGCCAAGCTGGCGCGGGGGGTCCAGCGCCTCAAGCGAGGGCGCCGGTAGGCGGCCGCGAGCTACGCCCGCCGCCGCCGCCGTCGCCATCCGGCGAGCTACGCCCGCCGCCGTCGTCGCCATCCGGCGACCAGCAGCACCAGCCCCGCCGCGTGCAGCGGTGCCCCGGGCTCGTTGCCGGTGGTGCAGCCGCAGCCGCCGGGATCGGTCGAACCCGGCTCGGGCTCGTCGCCCGTGCTGCCCTCGTCGACATCGGTGGTGGTGCCGAGCCCTCCGGTCACGCCGCCGCCGGTCTCGTCGACCACGCCGCCGTCGCTGGTGTCGTCGTCCGGGGGCTCGCCGCCGGTCGAGCTCTCGCCACCGGTCGTTCCGGGCTCGGGCTCGAGCACGCACGTGGCATCGCAGCCGTCGCCATCCTCGAGGTTGCCGTCGTCGCACTCCTCGTCACCGGTGACCTGACCGTCGCCACACACGGCCTCGACCACCTCCACCACGCACAGGGCATCGATCGTCCATCCGCCGAACTCCAGCCCCTGGTCGCTCTGCAGCCGGAACGTCAGCTCCACCTCTCCATCGTCGAGGAAGTCGTTCAGCGGAACGTCGTGGAAGCGCCACTCCCGATCGATGTGGTGCGTGGTGGCCTGCGGAGTGTCCATGTTGCTCCACTGCGTCTGACCGTTGACCGCGAGGCTGGCCTGGTCGTAGTAGCCGTCCTCCACCGTCAGCCAGCGCCGGTAGTGCAGGCGCACGTCCTCCCGCCCGCTGATGTCGATCATCGGCCCGGTCACCCACGAGTTGCCGTTGTTGGGGTACTCGTCCTCCTGCTCGATCAGCACGTCGTCGGCGTCGTAGGGCTCGCTGGGATCGACCCCCACATCGCTGGGCTGCAGCGGCCCCACGCTCCACACGTTGCCGGGCCCGCCCGAGCTCCACTGGCCCAGATCGGCCATGTCGTCGAGGCAGTAGATCGGCACCACCGCGCCAAAGAACGTCTGGTACCACTCATCGGCCGGGTTGTTGGGGAAGATCGCCTCCTGGCCGTTGGAGTAGGTCAGCACCACCTGGTACTGGACCACCACGCCCGTGTCCTGGGTGGGAATGGTGGCCACCCACGAGCCGCCCTGCTGCGTCATCGCCTCGGTGACGAGGCTGCCGGGGTCCCCGCGCAATCGCCAGCGCAGCTCGGCCGAGCTCAGCTCCACCGGGCAGCCGGGGAACACGGGCAGCGCCAGCGACAGCACCGCCTGCCGCCCCTCCGGCACCGGCACCAGATCGACGGCCCCGTCGCCGAGCGCCGTGGGATCGAGCAGGCCGTGCAGCTCGAACGCCTCGTTGATCTCGCAGCCGTTGGGCGTGCCGTTGGCGAGGTTGCCGTCGTCGTCGTCGTAGACCAGCGCCTCGGGATACATCGAGGGGATGTCGACCGCGCGGCGCGTGGCCTCGTAGTAGATCATGTCGGTGTGCTGGACGCCGGCCGGCCCCCCCAGCTTGGCCTGCAGGGCGGTCCGCAGGTCCCACAGGGTGCCGCCGATGATCTGCCCCTCGTGGTGCGCCTCGCCGGTGTCCTCGGGCCAGTGCCACTCGGTGCCCACCGGGTTCAGCTCGCGCAGCGGATCGTTGGAGTGGAAGAACCCGCGGCCCATGCCCGAGTCGTCGACGATGGTGGCCGCGAGGTAGTCGCTGACGCCCTCGCTGAGGGCCGACTCGAACGCGCCCACGCCCTCGAGCACCGACTGGTGGTGCACCGAGTGGCCCACCTCGTGGTAGACCACGTCGGCCAGGCGCGCCGTGTTCTGGCAGCTCCCGTTGGCGCGCAGGAAGAAGATCGCGTCGCCGTTGGACGAAGCGTTGCACGAGCCGTTGAGGTTGACGTTGACGTCGAGGTTCTGATCGAGCCAGGAAAGCGTGGGGTCGAGCGCCCGCACGTACTCCTTGACCAGGCTGCCGTGGATGAACCCGCTGAGTTCCGCGTCGACGTACTCGTTGCCGGCCATGCTCCAGGTGACCGTGTCACCATCGCTGACGGGGAAGTTGGCGGAGGCCTCGCCCTGCGCATGGTCGTCGATCGACACCAGCGGGCCCTCCACCGAGGTCTGCAGGGTGGTGGGGTTGGCGGTCAGGGTCACCTGCCCGGCCGCGTTGGTGGTGGCGCCCATGCCGTTTTGGATCACGTCGAGCAGCGGCGCATCGACGTCGATGCGGGGGACGCCGGGGTGGCGCTGCGGCACGTCGAAGCGCACGGTCACCGCCGAGTGCATTCGCTGCTCGCGGGCCACCGGGTCGCCCGTGTGCGCGTCGAGATACACGTCCCACTCCCCCAGCGGCTCGACCGAGCGCACCACCACGCGCACCACCGCGTGGTAGGTCCAGTGGGTGCCGGTCCAGATCGGCAGCACGAACGGCCCTTGCGGGCCCGTGGCGGTGAGGGCCGAAGACGACGAAGGCGAAGGCGAAGAATAGTCTCGCGCGATGAAGCCTCGCGCCAGGTCGATCGCAAGCGAGGGATCGAGCCCGGGGCCGGTGGGCAGCGAGGCGCTCACGTCGGGGAGAGCCTGCGACGACACATAGACCAGGCGATCGCCCTTGAACCGCACGCTGAGCTGCCCGCCGAGCACGGGCACGCCGTGGTGGAGCTGCAACAGGCCCACGGTGCGGATGCCCGAGCCGAGGTGGTTGGTGACCACGGTGAAGTCGGCGATCGTGCTGCCCGGGGCGAGCACCGACAGGTGCCGCGAGAGCCAGAGCAGCGCCAGCGCCTCGGCGCGGGCCGGCGACGCCACCGCGCCCGGGGCCTCGATCCCCGTGGTGATGATCCCGCTGGCGGCGCCGCGCTCGGGGCTCCACGCCACCCAGATCGGCCCGACCTCGTCGCGCATGCGCACCAGGCCGGGCACCGTCAGCCGCGGGTCGAGGCCCGACGCGCGACCCCATACCGGCGTCGCGGGCGGGTCCATGATGCGTCCGTCGGAGAGCTCGAGCCCCTGTACGTCGAGCGGGTCGCGAAGCGGGGCGGCGGTGGCCACGGCGGGAGCGAGCGAGGGGACGAGCAGCGAAGCGATCGCCGCGGGCAGGAGGGCGGGTGAGCCGCGACGACGGCGATGGGGCAGCATGAAGGTGCACTACGCCAGGGCGCAGGCCCGATCAAGTGCAAACACCCGCCATTTCCAGGACTTGGCCAGCCCGCGCGCGAGCTCACATCGATGTGGCGATCGAACCAATGGGAGGCTTGGTCTCGGCTTCGCCCCTGGTCCACGCCAGGAACGTGGACCAGGCGTCGTCGGTCCATCGCTCCTGCGGCGTGAGCTTGGACAACGACAGCGCATACAGCCTCTCCGCGTCTCCGTGCGAGATCAAGCGCTCGATCAGCTCGACCCCGACACGCTCGTCGTGCTCGTTCAGAGTGGTCTCGATGGCGACCAAGTCCGCGAGGTAGGAGCGCGCTTGTTCGCGCAGCCACTGCCACAGGTTGGGATGATGCAGACGGTCGGCGTCGGCCTTGGGCATCCCGTGGTAGGTCACCGTGATCTCGAACGGCTCGTCGACGTACCAGGCACGGGCGCCCCAGCGCACCTCCACGTCGTAGTCGAAGGTGTGTCCCGCGTCGGGCTCGAACGTGAGCTCCGCTCTCATCACGGTCCCGAGCACCGACTCGATCCGCTGGGCCTTCCTCGCTCCGATCGCCAGGTCGAGGCGGAGCGCTTGCTCGAGCTCGTCGGTGGTGGGCTCGGTGTGCGGTAGTGCGCCGCGGTACAGCACGATGCGCGCGGGCGGCAGGGGCGCTGCTCCGCGCCCGTCCCACATGGGGTCGTAGCCCACGTAGGTCGCCGGGGGAGCGAGCCGTGCGTGAGAGGTGCGATCGAGCACCAGGAACACGACGGTGAGGTTCATGCACACGTCGTCGAGCAGCGGGAGCACGAAGCGTCGGATCCGACGATCGGCGATGTGCGGCCAGGGGTCGCGCCCGAGCTTCGACTCGGCGCTCACCAGCGTCACCTCGAGATCGTGGACGGCGATGCGCGAGGTATTGCCGAACGCACAGCGCCCCAGCTTGGAGTGGTTCAGCCGGGCGGGATCGAAGGGGACCCGGTAGTCGTCGGTGATGCGGCGCACGTGGACCCCGAGCTCGGGGAACACGTGGCGAAACAGCCAGTGCAGGCCGTGAGGAGAGTCGAGCTCGTGGATCCTCAGGAAGTCGCGACGCACGTCGGCCCAGCCGGGTCGCGTGCGGTCGGGCCGATCGGAGGTCAAGCGTGCATGCAGCAGCGAGCGATCGAGCAGCTGCAGCAGCTCGATCACGGGGTCACGGGTCGGCAGCTCCTGGCACAGCCGCAGCAGGTACGACGGCAGCGGCGAGCGACAGCTCAGAAGGCCCAGGTTGACGGTGATGACCACCCTTGGATCGACGGGACCCTTCGCTCGGTGGGCATGCCCTGGCCGGTCGCGCGGCGGAGGCCCGAAGAGCTCGACCTGCTCGACCATGGTGGGCCGAGGCGAGGCGCTCAGGTGCCCACGAAGCTCGATCTCGGAGGCGTCGTAGCCGATGGATGCCAGCAGATCGAGCAGCGCCGACAGCTCGAACTCTCGAGCACGGGCCACGATCCGCTCCTCGACCTCGGAGAGGGTTCGAAGCTTGCGAGGCGCGAAGGTGGCGGGGAGATCCATGGCGCGGGCTAGTCGTCGAGGAAGCCCTCGAGATCGGCCTGGTAGAAGCGCGAGAGCGCCTGCCACGGCGTGTCGTCGGCGCGGTCGAGGTGGGGTCGCAGATCGTCGCGGCGCTCGCTCAGCACGCGGAAGTAGCCGGCGAACAGCGCGGGCAAGAACTCCACCGGATCGAAGCGCTCGATGATGCGCTGCACGTCCTGAGCGACGATCGCAGCCCTCGCGAAGCGACCCCGCTCCACCAAGCGCTCGAAGCCGTGGAGCTTGCGGCGCAACGAGCTCAGCGCGGCGGACTCGGGAGCATCGAGCTCGTGGCGAGCGGGCCAGGGCTCGGGTAGGCCGGCCACACCGCGCCCGTGGCGAGCGGGCCAGGGCTCGGGCTCATCGAGCTCGTCGAACTCGACCGCATCACCGAAGGGCTCGGGTTCATCGGGTTCGGGTTCGGGTTCGGGCTCGGGCTCCCTGGCGGGTGGAGGAGCAGCCTCGGCCAGCGCTCGGGCTGCGGCGTCCTTCTCGGCGGCTCGCGATCGTGCTCGCATCAGATCGCCCCGGGCCCAGCGACCGATTCGCGCCAGCGGTCCCGCGCAGCTCGGCTGGTCGACCACCTCACCGATCGTGCGCGCGAGCTCCTCGACCCCGTCCCCGAGCTCGGCTGGCAGCGTGGGCGGACCCTCGCGCAGCCACTCGAGCCAGGCCTGGTCGCGCTGGCGCTGGTGGAATTGGATGTGCGTCATCACGCCCTGGAACAGCCACTGCAACGAGGTGTCGATGACCCGTGGCGTGCTGCGCAGAAGCGGCGGAGCCGTGACGTCGTTGGCCACCAGCTGCCCGACGGTGCGCAGCAGCCGGGGCAGGTACGCGACCCCACGCTCCGCGAACAGGCCCATCAGGTACACGCACGCCAGCCGCACGTCGTAGACGTCGCCGCGCAGCAGATCCACCGCCTGCGCCGCCGCCTCGATGCACTCGCCGCGATCGGCGAGCTGGGCGAGCTGGTGGATCGTGCTGCGCGTCTGCCCGTCCACCGGCGGCCCCATCGGCCGGCGGGTGTCGAGCAGGTTGGGAGGAAGCTCGAGCCGGGTGCTCATGACACCACGACCTTGAATTGCCCGGGGCTGACCACCGTGATCACCCCGCCCCAGCTGCACATCAGCGTGCAGGTCTGGTCGACCGCGGGGGTGCCCCCGTTGATCGTCTTGACCGGCCCGGGAAGCCACGGCGCCACCGTGTTGGGGACGCACGGCATGGGGGTGAGCACGCCCAGCGCCGCCGACGTGGCCGAGGCCACGGTGGGGTTGGCCAGCGACGAGCACGCACCGAACGTGGGCACGTTGACGACGGGTGCGTTGGCGGTGTTGTTGGCGGTGGGCGTGCCGCTGATGATGGTCTTGGTGGGCAGCACCACGAGGCTCGCGGGAGCGACCCCGAAGCTGCACATCATGGTGGCGCCAGTGCTCAGTGCCAGGGCCATGCGATCACTCCGTGGGGGCGAGCTGCCGCAGCTCGGTGGTGTGGCGGAACACGGGCGTTCGCGCCTTGGCGAACAGCGCTCCGCTGGTGTACTGGGCCCGACACCAGGCGTGGTCCACCGCGCCCTCGCGCAGCCGGGGCAGCAGCGGAAACAGCTCGATGCAATCGGGCAGGCTCGGCTCGCCCAGGCGCATGGTCAGCATGCGCCGCAGCTCGAGCGTACGTGGCTCGGCGAGCGCCTCGAAGCGAGCGTCGGGTTCGTGCCCGCAAAAGCCCAGCAGCACGAAGCGCTGCGCGAGGGTGGGTCCGCCCGCCGGTACGACCGCGACGCTCGCCCCCCGCAGGAACGGGCAGTCCTCCAGTGTCGCGAGGACCTCCTGGGTCGGGTACACGCGCCCGCTGCGTCGGGGCTCGATCGTCCCGCCATAGAGGTACTCGCCGCCGCGTCGCCGCGCGAGCGCGATGTACTGCGGCTGCACGGGTGCCTCCTTGCCGGGCTCGCCCGCCAGGGGCGCGAACAGCCCCGCATCACCCACCGAGGGCTGGCCGGTGTCGGTGTAGTCGAGCAACATCCACGGCTGACCCGGCGCCGGCACCACGTTCATCAGCGTCAGCAGGTGATCGCGGCCCCAGCGTCGCAGCGACGACAGCAACGCCCCGCCCGACGCCGCCTCGAACACCACGTTGGACATGGCGACGTGCGGCTCCAGCCGTTCCACCAGATCACGCCAGGCCTCCCAGTCGGTGGGCTCCTCGGGGTCGTGGAACACGTGCTGCCAGTGGGGCTTGCTGGTGCCCTGCTCCAGCCACGCCTCGCACGAGAGGGTGTCGAGGCCCACGCTGCGCAGCGGGATCGCCTCGAGCAGCCTGGGATCGCGCTGCACGTCTTCGGCCGGCACGTGCACGAACGTGGCGCCCGCGCTCAGGGCTGCGAACAGCAGCGCGGGCTGGTGCTGCTCGCGGTGGAGCCCGGGTGCGGCCAGGGCATCACCCGCGCGCAGCGCCAGCGTGATCGTGCCGTCGCGGATCGCTCCCAGGTAGGCGCGCGAGGCCGGCAGTGGAATCGGCTGCTCCTCGAGCGGACGCAGCGGTGAGAACAGCAGCGCGCACGGCTCGTCGGCGGCATACGTGTGCGACGAGCCGTCGAGCGAGGTCACGAGCCCGTCGGCGGGCAACAGCAGCTCGGCCAGCGCGCCCAGCCACGGTGCATGGAAGGGCTGGCTCGCCACGTGGGCGGGGGCGAGCGCCTCGAGGCGCCGGGCCACGTGAGCCGGTCCGAGCGTCTCGACCAGCGACACCACCGCGCCCAGCCGCAGGCCGGCGAGCAGCGAGACGATCGCTTCCACGCCGAACGGCAGCACCACCGCCACCACGGCCCCGGGGACCACCCCCTGCGCGGCCCACCACGTGGCCCGCGCGGCGCAGCGGCGATCGAGCTCGTCATACGAGAGCGTCGACCAGCCGCCGTCGCGCTCGTGATTTCGATCGTACCAGCGAAGGGCCGTTCGCCCCATGTGCAGGTGCCGTATCACCCAGTCGTGGTAGGGGTCGTAGGCTTGCCCCGGCACGCTCTTGAACACTGGCGAAGTGGGTCCACCCAGCCACTGCTGAAGCGCAGTGACCAGCGCGTCGGGCTCGCGCCAGCTCTCCTCGAGCCACGCTCGATCCACCGTCGGACGATCGGAGTCCGGCGCGAGGGCGACGGCGGCGGCAATGGACTCTCGGCGCAAGGGCTCGGTCTCCTTCGAGCTCGATTCGCTCGATCCCACGATCGGCGCTCGAGGCCGGTGGTCGCGAAATGCTGTCAGTCGTTGGTCGTACCCACAAAATTCTCGACCGAATGTGAACGTGGCTGGAACGAGAGTTCATTTGATAATTCGCCATGTCGATCGAGGTCGACCGCATCGAAGCGTGAGCGAACGGCGTTCACCAGCGTGGATCGCACGTGCGAAAACCATCGCGAAGGGGGGTGCATCCTCCCGACGAATCTGGTCCCTTGGATCTCATGTCGACATCGCAAGGAAAGCGAGGTCGGCCTACTGCGAAGATCACCGCAACGGCCGACGAAAAGCATCGACTGCTCTCATGGGCGAGCCGAGAGAGTGAACCGGCGCTCGCGCAGCGCGCTCGCATCGTGCTGGGCTGTCTCGAGGGGCGAAGCAACCTCGAGGTGGCGCGGACCGAGGGTGTAACGAACGTTACCGTGGGCAAGTGGAGGCGCAGATTCGCCACGCAGGGGCTCGCTGGGCTGCAAGATGCGCCTCGCTGCGGTGGCCCGCGCATCATCGACGACGACCGCGTGGCCGAGGTGGTGCGCCTCACCCTCGAGGCCTCGCCCCCCGACGCGGAGCGCTGGACCACGCGCTCGCTGGGCCAGCGGCTGGGGCTCAGCCATGCGACGGTGGGTAGGATCTGGCGCAAGCACGAGATCGCGCCCGAGTCGCTCACCCACGACTGAGGTGCGCTGGTCCGAGCGATTCCGCTCGCATTATTCGAATGGAATTCCGTTCCATCGATGCAGATTTCACGCGATTTCAGCGTGTCACGCTGATGCATCGCGAATCGCGGTCGCATGGTGGATTTTCGAAGCGATTCCTGTTCCAGCGGTGCCGACTTCGCACCGCGGTGCACGGGTTCATTGTAACGAACACATGTGACAGCGTGAGTTGATTATTACAACGAATACGTGTGACAACATGATTATTACAATGAACACGTGTGACAGCATGTGATGATCTTCGAACGGCGTCGCTTTTTTGGAGGTGGAGGAATTCCTGGTCGAGACTACCGCCGTGCATTGGGTGTTGGGATTGACGCCGACCCGCGGCACGGCTGGAAAGTGACATGAGCAAGCCAGTTCCCAGATCACGACTCAACATCACCTACCGTACCCGGATCGACGGTGTGCCGAAGAAGGCCAAGCTGCCCATGCGGTTCTTGGTGCTCGGCAAGCTGACCAACGAGAACCGGAGCCTGCTGAGCGATCGACCAATGCACTCGCTGATGCCGGGTATGAAGGTCGACAGCTTCATGCAGGAGATGAAGGTCGCCTCGCCCATCGAGCCCAAGGACCTCGCGGTCAAGCTCTCGGGTCACCTCCACGGCACCGTCACGGGGGTGTTCAAGAAGAAGCCCGAGAGCAGCGACAGGACCGGCGTGGTCAAGCTCACCGGCACCGCCATGGTGACGGGCAAGCTCAAGGACAACGGCCTGGGCAACTTCGAGGGGCAGGTCACGCTCGAGGGCGAGTACGAGTTCAGGCTCGAGAACCGCAAGATCAAGCTGCCGCGCGGCGGTGAGGAGGTCATGCTCACCGTCCAGGGCATCGTCGAGCCGCCGAGCGAGAGCGACTTCGAGGCGGGGATCACCGGATCGATCGACACGAAGCTCGTGTTCAAGATCGCCGAGAGCACGCTCTCCGACTCGGAGGAAGACCTCGCGCTCGATCTCAAGAGCCCGCTCGAGTCGCAGGTGCCCGTGGCCCTGACGATCCCCCTGCGCTGCGTCTCCGACTTCCATCCCGACAACGTTGCCGAGCGCGTGCCCGAGATCCGACGCCTGCTGCTGCTGCGCCGGCTGGCGCTGGAGCTGCGCAGCTACGTCTCCAGCAACCCGCAGCTCTCCGTGATGCTCCGGGACATGCTCGACAAGACCGGCTCCGAGCTCGCCCGGGCCAAGAAGAACGCGCACGTCGACGTGGCAACCGCGAAGGCCGAGCTGGACGAGGCGACCAAGGTCCTCGAAGAGGGGCAGAAGGCGCTCGCCGCCGCCACCGACGACGCGGGCAAGGTCAAGGCGCAGCGAGAGCTCGAGCGGATGCAGGACAAGCTCCGAGAGGCAGAGGCCAAGCACGAGCAGGCCAAGCGCAACGAGGACGTCGCCGCCAGGCGCCAGGAGCTCGAGGACGGGCCCAAGAAGGCGCTCGCCGACCAGAAGGCCGCACTCCAGACCAAGGACGCAGAGCTCTCCAAGGCGACCGCGGACCGCGACGCGGCGCTCGTGAAGCGCGACGAGGCCAGCAAGGCACACGAGGAGCAGCAGCGGCTGCTCGAGGCGGCACAGAAGAAGGTCGACGAGGCAACGGACGACACCGCGAAGGCGGAGGCCGAGACGGAGCGCGCCGACGCCCAGGCGAAGGTCGACGAGGCGAGCACCAAGCTCAACGAGGAACAAACGGCGCTCGACAAGGCCCAGGGCGAGCTCGACAACGCCGAGACCGCGTTCGACGAGGCGCAAGACGAGCTCGACGAGGCGAAGGCCGCGCTCGCGGCCGCGCAGGCCGAGTACGACGCCAAGGCGCGCCTGAGCCAGCTGACCACCGTGGCGCGGCTCAAGAACGAGCTGGTGGGCATGTTCCCGCTGCTCATGGTCGAACCGCCCAGGAAGGCCACTGCCTGAGGCCACGCCCACCCCGGACGAAGAATCGAGGGACCACCCATGGAAGACGCGCCCAAGAATCTACTGGATCAGCTCATCACCCTCTCGGGGATGGACCCCACCACGTGGGGGAACAACAGCCTCGTCCGAGTTGCCGACGCCGACGCGGGCAACCTGGGCTTCATCGATCGAGACCCCACCGTCCCCTCGGCCGACCGCTTCGTGAACGCGCTGTCCGTGTTCCTGGCCAACGTGGATCTGTTCGACGTGGCGACGAAGGGGGACACCGAGGAGTACGAGCGGGACTCGAACGGCAACCTCAAGGAGACGCTGCGCGTCGACTCGATCCGCGAGATGATGCTGGCGCTCGACGATCTGGTGAAGAGGATCGACGAGCGCACGCAGGGCCGGATCCACGAGATCCTGCGCAGCAACACGTTCCGCGAGCTCGAGGCCAGCTGGCGCTCGCTCGAGCAGCTGGCGAGCACGGTGACCTCGACCGAGGTGATCATCGACTTCATCGACGTCACCAAGGAAGAGCTCGGCGCCAATCTCCAGGACCACTCGGCCTACATCCTCAATGCCGCGCTGTTCCGCCGGATCTACGTGGAGGAGTACGATCGCTACGGTGGCAAGCCGATCGGCACGATGATCGGGCTCTACGAGTTCGACAGCTCCAACGAAGACATCGACTGGCTCGAGACCATGTCGCGGATCTCCGCCGCCGCACACTGCCCGTTCGTCGCGGCAGCCTCGCCCGAGTTCTTCGAGGTGAGCAGCTGGGAGGAGCTCGAGCGCAAGGACGACCTCGAGGCGCACCTGGCCCTGCCGCAGTTCGGCCGCTGGGATCGCTTCCGCCACAGCGACGAGGCCGCGTACATCGGCCTGACCCTGCCGCGCTACATGCTGCGCGAGCCCTACCAGGCCCGCACCGCCAGGCGCCAGACGGTGGCCTTCACCGAGGAGATCCGCGATTCCGGCGACTTCTTGTGGGGCAACGCCGCGGTCCTGTTCGCGCGCAACATGATCCGCTCGTTCGAGGCCTCGGGCTGGTGCCAGCACATCGCGGGCCCCAAGGGCGGCGGTCGGGTCGAGGGCTTGCCCGTGCACATGATGGTGCACCACGGCCAGGAGGAGCTGCAGCCGCCCACCGAGATCGCGATCGCCGACTACCGCGAGCTGCAATTCGCCAACTCCGGGTTCATCCCGCTGGTGCACTGCAAGGGCACGGCCGACGCCACGTTCTTCAGCGCGCGCTCGGTCAAGAAGGCGCTCGAGTTCGAGGGCGACCTCGACACCAAGAACGCCGACCTGGTGTGCAACCTGGCCTACACGCTCTCGGTCACCCGCATCGCGCACTACGTCAAGCGCATGGTGCGGGACTACATCGGCTCGTCCGCCGATGCGCCCTACATCCAGGCGATGCTCGAGTCGTGGCTCATCGGCTTCGTGACCACCGCGGTCAACCCCGACGATCTCACCCTGCTCTTCTACCCCTTCAAGGCGATGTCGGTGTCGGTCGAGCCCAAGCCAGGCCCGTTCGGCTGGTACAAGTGCGTCGTGTCGGTGCTGCCGCACGTGCAGTTCCAGGGCATGGACGTGGAGCTGCGCCTCGAGGCCGCACTGGGGGGTGCGGCCTAGTCGTCGCCCGCTTCGTCGACGAACCCTTCACCGCTAGAGGAACACCACCATGGCCACGTTCTCCAAATCGCTCGACATCTACCAGGGCTACAACTACAAGAAGGACGTCCAGACCCCGGTTGGCTTCATCACTGCGCTCAAGATCGGCGACGTGACGCTCAAGGCCGATCAGACGTGCAAGGACCCCATGGCACCCGAGACCGACCTCGCCGTCGTTGCGGTGCTCAGCGGGTCGATGTGGGAGCTCGGGGTGACCGATGCCCACTACTTCACGGGGCAGATCTCGGTCTACAACAAGCAGCAGGTGCAGCTGCTGACCTACAAGGATCTGACCAAGGTCGACTGCGAGTACACGTTCTCGGTCTACGAGTACGATCCCATCGAGAAGAAGTACTTCAAGTGCCTGCTGCCCACCGACGATGCCACGCTCAAGGGCATCCTCGAGAAGAACGGTCGCGATCTCAACCTCTCGGCGGCCGACGACGCCTCGCCCGAGGTGCAGTCGCCCGAGAACTACGCATTCCAGATCGGCATCAAGCCGCAGCCATCGGCCCAGACCGTGACCGTGGCCGTGTCGTTCTCCGACAAGGTCGTCAAGTCCTGGGGCCTCACGGTCACCAAGTAGGCCGGGCTCGGCACCCTGCGGGCTGGAGAGCACCGCCATGAGCGACGAGCTGGCGTTTCCGCGGTGGAGCATGGGGCAGGTCCTGCTCCCCGAGCAGTTCGCGGCGTTGCAGGCGACGATGGGGGCCCGGCTCCACCGGAGGATCGAGATCGCGTCCGGCCTGCCCTCGTACGGCGTCGCGCAGCTCGACCTGCGGCTGACCGCCGGGTCGTGCTTCATCGACCGGCTCACCCACGTGTTCAAGACGGGCCTGATGATCGACGTGCCCGGCAACGCAACGGTCAACAACCTCAACCTCGAGGAGGCGGCCAAGGGCGCGAGCAAGGTCTCGCTGTTCTTTCAGGTCTGCAAGCAGACCGTGGAGGATCGGGGCCGCCCCGCCTTCGATGGCGACGGCCCCAAGGTACCGCGGGAGCGGTACGAAGCCGAGCTCTCGCTCGAGGACACGAAGGACGACGGTCGAGAGTCGGTCAAGCTGGCGGAGCTCGAGCGAACCGACATTGGCTGGCAGATGGGACGCTACTGTCCGCCCCTGCTCCGCGTCGGGTGGGGGGTGTCGCCGTTCCTCCTCGACGAGCTCGACGAGACCCAGAAGGTGCTGGTGTGGCTCGCCGAGGAGCTCGACGAGCGACGCAACGAGGCCTTTCGAGGCGGCGGCCAGGGTTCGGTGCTGCCGCTGGCCCAGGCCTCGGTGCACCGCATGCGTGCGCTCCTGGCCGACCATGGGATCCCCGGCGGGCCGCGAGGGCTGGCGCTGCATCCGTACCAGCTGTTCTCGGCCCTGCGGAACCTCTACATCGAGCTGTCGCTGCTCGAGGGCTCGACGCCGGGGTCGCGGTCGACCACCTACGATCACGATCAGCTCGATCCGAGCTTCCGTGGCCTGCGCGAGAGCATCGGCAAGTACGTCCACCGCAGCCGCATGCTGGCGCCGCGGCTGGACTTCGAGCGTCGCGACCACCTGTTCATGACGGCCAAGGTCTTCCCCGACGAGCTGGCCCGCGCGCATCGGATCTACTTGGTCGTCAAGCCGGGCACGATCAGCCTCGAGGGGGTCAAGCTCGCCAGCCCTCGCCGCATCGCCGAGGTCGTCAAGCGCTCGCTGACCGGGGTCCGACCGCTCCGCTCGGAGTCGGAGACCCTGTCGTACGACTTCGGCTACGACCACGGCGTGGCGTTCTACGAGCTCAAGACGCACGACACGCACGAGACCAAGGACGCTCGGCAAGAGTGGGAGCACGCGCTGCGCGAGAAGGCACTGTGCTTCCAGGCGCGACCCGGCCTCGAGGGGGTGCAGGCCGCCCTGGTCTGGAGTCGATGACCCGTGGAACCGCTGGGCCGATCGTTCCTCTCCCGGCTGACCCGGACGTCGAGTCGGACCGTGCCACAGCTGGTGGCCCAGAACCTCGAGCACGTGCTCAACACCCGCAAGGGCTGCGGCAGCGTGCTGCCCGACCTCGGGCTGGGTGACTACGAAGCCGCGCCCAACACCCACGAGGCGGTGATCGTGCTCGAGCGCGAGCTGAGGGCGCTGGTGCTGCGCTTCGAGCCACGGCTCTCGGAGCCCGAGGTGGCGCTGGCGGGCCGCCATGGCTACCGCATGGTGCGATTCTCGCTGCGGGGCCTCGTGGACGGCGCGCCGCGGGCGTTCGCGATCGACATCGACACCTCGACCCGCCACGTGGACGTGTGGCCGGAGGGCGGGTGAAGCGGGCCGAGCCCACGACGTTCGAGGATCGCCTGGCGGTGAGCGTGAAGCTCACCATCAACGGGGTCGCGCATGCGTTCGTGGGCGGGCAGGTGCCGCACGTGGAGCTCCGGCTCGACGGCCACGGGTTCCTCGGCACGGTGGAGCTGCGCGTGCAAGACGACAAGAGCAGCGGCGGTGGCTTCACCGACGAGCTGCTCGCGTCGTTCCTCACCGCCGATCTGATCACGGCCGAGGTCTCGGTCGCGGCCGTGTACCACCAGCCCGAGACCTCGCAGTCGCTCCAGCCGATCGCGGTCAAGGGGCTCGTCACTCACAAGTCGGTCGAGGAGCTGCTGCTGCGGCGCTCGAAGGATCAGCCGATCCTGGTGCGGCGCTATCGCCTCGAGCTGGCCGACCCGGCCCGCGTGCTGTGGACCCAGCACTTCCCGTGCAAGCTCTACACGAACAAGACCCCGCAGGCGATCATCGACGAGCACACCGGCGAGCACATCACCTTCACCTACGACTGGAGCGCGCTCACCAAGAGCAAGCCGCAGTGGTTCGTGCACCTGCCGCCCGAGCGCGAGGCCAGCTTCTACGACTTCGTGACGTGGATCGTGGACGAAGGGGGCGGGGTGCTGCGCTACGACTACGGGCAGCAGCAGTACGCGCTCACGGCGGTCAAGGACACCTCGAGCCAGCCGCAGGCGTTGTTCGGCGACGACGTGCACACGGCCCAGCTCGTGGTGCCGCCCGTCCCGCGCCACGAGGTGGTGGTGGCCGACTCGTATGCCGATGGGCCGCGCAGCGAGACGGTCACCCAGGATCAGTCGGTGACCGGGGTACGGCACGACCGGCCCATGCGCAGCCCGATCTCCCAGGACGTGGACGACGAGGTCACGCTGCAGCGCTCGCGCCTGCGATTGCCCAAGTACGAGGCGGAGCTGCACTTTGGTCGCTTTCCCACCGCCGACGTGGTCCCGGGCACCCGGCTGACGCTGGCCGCGGCCAACCGCTGGAGCACGGGCAGCTCGCTGGTCACGCCCACCTGGCGCGTTCGCGAGCTGCAGCTATGCGCCACCGGGCGCGCCGTGCCCCTCGACCACGACCACCAGAGCACGGACACCGGCTATACGGTGTCGATGCAGGCGCGGCTCGAGCAGAGCGACGACCCCCGGGTGGTGCTGCCGCGCTACCGCATCCCCTGGTACCCGGCCTACGTGGAGGGCAAGGTCGTCAGCGAGAAGGGCGAGGAGGGCGAGAAGACCTACCAGACCAAGCGCAACGCGACGACCTCGCTCGACGAGTACACGGTTGCCGTTCCGCTCTACGAGGATCAGAAGGTCACCGCCCCGTTCGAGCCCGCGCAGGGCTCGGGCAACGTCTACGTGCCGTCCTACCGCGAGGAGCGGGTGCTGCTGGCCATGGAGCTCGAGAGCAGCCGCATCGAGCGCCTGCTGGTCTGGCGCGACGGGGCGGCGCTGTCGATGGACGTGCAGGGCGAGCACATCCTGCTGGGGATCTCGCCCACCAGCAACACGTCGCTCAGCCACGTGTACGACGGCAAGAACCCGGTGCTCGCGATCCTGCGCACCCACGACGACGACACCTCGCTCGTGCGCATGAGCGAGGGCACGGTGCTCGTGCAGGTCCAGGAGCTGCAGGACGGCAACCCCAAGAGCGGCACGCTCGTGTGCACGCTCGAGAAGAGCAAGACCGGCGGGGTGACCCTCAAGGTGGTCAACGACGACGGCACCGTCACCCAGACGGTGACCATGGATGGCAAGCAGCAGATGGAGCTGAAATTCGTGGGCTCGTCGGAGACCAGCTACATCAAGATCGAGCAAGACAAGATCACCCTCGACACCAAGGACCTCGTGATCAACGCCCGCAATACGATCTCGTGCAAGGCCGACGCCACGGCCACCTACGAGTCGACCAAGGACACCACCATCAAGTCCTCGGCCAACCTGGTGCAGAGCGCGACCAGCGACGTGAAGGTCTCGGGGTCCAACGTCGAGCTCACGGCCCAGAGCGCGGCGAGCATGGAGGGCATGACGGCCAAGGTCGCGGGCAGCCAGTCGCTCACCCTCAGCGGCACCAGCCAGGCCCAGCTCTCGGGGGCGACGGTGAAGGTGAGCGCCGACGCCACGCTGAACGCCGAGTCCTCGGGCATGGCCACGCTGGGCGGCAGCATGACCACCATCAAGGGATCGCTCATCACCGCGGGGTAGCCCGCTCCTGCCACTCCCCCGATCGACCCATGGACCCCGAGCTCTACCAAGGATTCCTGACCGAGCTGCAGGCGCTCGACGAGCTGCTGCTCGACCGGCACCGCGGACCGCGGCACGTGGAGCGCGAGGATCCCGACGTGCGGCGGCTGATGGAAGCGCTGGCGCTGTTCACCGCGCGCTCCCGCCACGCGGCGACCGAGGCCATGCGCGGCGCGGTGCATCGCCTGGTGCACGGCCACCTCGACGACCTCATGGTGCCGCAGCCCACTCGCGGCATGATGCGCGCCATGCCCAGCTCGCGGCTCACCGACCCGGTGTGGCTGCCGCGCGGCACTCCGGTGCGGGTGCAGACGCAGGACGAGCACGTCGGCCTGTTCACCACCACCCGCGATCTGACCATTCGACCGCTGCAGCTCGACTGGGCCGAGCGACAGCTTCGAGGCCGTCGCGGCTTCCGCATCCTGCTGCGCGTGCAGTCGCTCGGCGTCACGCGCCAGGTACCCGAGCCGCTGCCGCTGTCGCTGTTCCTCGATCACGCGGGCGACTACCCGGCGTCGCTGCGGCTGCGCTCGCGGCTCGGGCGGCACCTGCAAGCGATCTCGGTAGTGTACGATCGAGCGCCCACCGCCAACGAGGCGGGCGCGCCGTGCCGATTTCGGCTGGGCAGCGGCGCCATCGTCGACCCCGCCGCACCTCGGCCCGCCCGCGAGAGCCCGCCGGTCGTGCTCGGGTCCCAGGGGGCCGTGGCCCGGATCCGCGAGCTCTTCCACCACCCCATCAGCGAGCACTTCCTCGACATCGAGCTGGCCGAGCCGGACCGGAGCTGGCGACAGGCGTGGCTGTGCCTCGATCTCGACGAGCACTGGCCCGAGGACCAGGTGATCAACGAGGCCATGTTTCGGCTGTTCGTGGTCCCGATCGAGAACCTGTTCTCCCAGCCCGCCGAGCCCATCAAGGCCGACGGGACGCGCATGTCGTTTCCCGTTCGCTCGTGGTCACCCGAGCTGCGGGCGTCGTTCCACTCGGTGGCCGAGGTCTCGCAGCTGCTCGAGAGCGGCTCGGAGGCGATCTTGCCGTCGTACATCGCCAGCGGTCGCGACAGCTACGAGGTCGAGCTCGAGGGCGACGGCGGCGAGCCCACGCTGCGGCTGCGCCTGCCCGATGCCTTCGTCCAGCCCCGCGTGGTGTCCGTGCTCGCGCGCTGGTACCAGCCCTGGTTCGACGGCGTGGCGGTGGGCAAGCTCGCGGCATCGCTCCAGACTCGCCACGTGGAGGGCGTGGAGCTGAAGGTGCAGGGTGATCTGCGCCCCCACGAGGGCAGCCCGCTCGAGGACGACGCCGCGGCGATGCTCCAGGTGATGGCGCGTCGATCCAAGCGCGTCCTGAGCCGCCAGGACATCATCAAGCTGATGACGATCCTGGGCGCCGACGAGCGCAGCCACCATGGCGTGGTGGCCGCCGACGTGCTCGACGTGAGGACGCGGGAGGAGCCGGCCGATCGCCACGAGGGCGGCGGGGTGGCCTACGTCTACGAGGTGCTGCTCGCCGAGGCGGACGAGGATCGGCACGCGCTCCAGGAGTTCTACCTGCGGCGGATGAGCGAGCTGCTCGACTCGTGGGGCAGCAATCCGGTTCGGGTGCAGTGGCATCGCCGAGCCGCGCGCAAGCAGGGATCGAGCTCATGACACGACGAGAGGCCTGGCGCTCGATCCTGAGCGCGCGCAACGACATCGATCGACTGGTGGCGTCGGCGGTGGGCGACTATCCCGAGCAGGCGCCCTTGCGGCCGTCGTCCACGCTGGCGCTGGAGACTCAGTGGCAGAACCCCGGGCGCTCGGCGACCAACGTGACCCAGGCGGCCGACGGCTCCTGCACGCCCATCAACGGCTCGCGTACGCAAGACGCGTCCCTCCGCGCCGTGACCGACGAGGAGCTCCACACCCTCGAGCTGCTGCGCAGCGACGTGAGGGCACGGGTGATCAAGCTCGAGACCGAGCTCGTGTCCGAGCCGGGCCGCGACGAGGCGATCAAGGCGCTGGTGCTCTACCTCGACGAGCGCATCATGGAGCGGCTTCCCGACTACCTCGAGATGAGCTGGTCGCGGCTGCAGACCGACTACACGGGTCGGCACACGGGAGGCGAGGACTTCTACCGCTTCCTGGCCGATCTGGTGGCCAGCCCCGCCACGCCCTCGTTCGTATTCGAAGTCTACTATTTTTGCCTCGAGAACGGATTCGTAGGACGGTACGCCAACGATCTGGAGAGCATCGAGGAGCGCAAGCTGCTGCTGCGCAACAAGATCGAGCAGCCGCTCGTCGCATCCGAGGTCGGAGACACGGCCGAGGTCTCGACCAGGAGCGGAAGGCCCATCCCGGCGTGGGTGGCCTATGCGATCTCGCTGGGGGTGGTGGTGGTGCTCACCGCCTCGCTGACCCTGCTGTCCAACTACTGATCCCGTCATGAGCCCGAGCCCCGACGACGAGCGCACCTGCCAGGCCAACGCCGACGATGTCGCGCTGGCCAGGCTCGTGCAGGAGCTCGACCGGATGTTCCCCGAGGGCAGCGACGCCCGGCTCGGTGTGTCCGATCCGCTCGCGACCATGGTCGTCGCGTCGTTCCACCCCGAGGCCGAGGTGCCGCTCGGTCCCGCGCTCGATGCCCTCGAGGACGTGGTCGAGGCGCTGATGCGCAGCGCGGGCTGGCCCGCGCGCGCGCTGGGAGGGGCGGCGCGATGACGTCCTCGGACTCCTCGGGCGGGCCCTCCGAAGCGGGAGCCGAGGCCGAGGTCGCCACGACCGGCGCCGAGGCGCCCGCGCCCGCGGGCGGCCCGGAGGGGGCGAGCTCGAAGTCCGCCGAGGCGAGCGCGCCCGATGGCGACGCCTCGTGGCTCGACGGCACCGTGTTCGGCATCGACGTCATCACGCTCATCGTCGCGTTGGTGGTGCTGGTGGTGCTGGTGGTGACGGTGGTGCTGATCGTCCGCTGGCAACGCAAGCGACGCGAGGACGAGCCGCGAACGTCGGGTCCATCGGTGGGTGCGCGCCTGCGATCGGTGTGGGTGCCCTTCTATGCCAAGATCCCACGACGAGCCGAGCACTATCCCACGTTCGTGGTGATGGGCGAGGCCGGGGTGGGCAAGAGCCACCTCATCCGCTCGCGCGTCGACTGGCGCGGCCAGGTCAATCAGTACAATCCGGCGGCCTACCAAAACCCGCTGGTGCAGCTCTACCTCGGCAGCGAGGTGGTGGTGCACGAGCTGTCGGCGCCGCTGCTGCGCGACGTGAGCTCGACCACCAAGCGAGCCCTGCGTCAGCTGT
This sequence comes from Paraliomyxa miuraensis, assembly GCF_026337845.1. Lineage (GTDB taxonomy): Bacteria > Myxococcota_A > Polyangia > Nannocystales > Nannocystaceae > Paraliomyxa > Paraliomyxa miuraensis. Next base: position 161,311 of record NZ_JAOVZF010000156.1, read on the forward strand.
GGCGGAACGCGGGCCCCAGCATGACGGTGGTGCTCGTGCTCGATGCTCGTACGCTGGCCACCACGCCGCCCGAGGATCTGCGCACGCTGGCCCAGCTCGTGCGCGGCAAGATCGGCCTGTTTCCCCGCCGGGTGGCCAAGGCGGTCGACGTGCGCGTGTGCCTGACCCACCTCGATTCCTTCTCGGGCTACGAGGAGTTCGCCGCGGTGGTGGGCACCCACGAGAAGGGCATCGAGCTCGAGCTCCTGGGCTCCGAGTACGTCGATGCGCAGGCCCTGGTGGCGGCGTACGACGCCCATCTGGCGCATGCGCTCACCAGCCGCACGGGGGACGAATTCGCCAGGCTGGTGGGCTTCTACGACATCCTCGGCGGCCTGGTGCGCACGCTGCCTCCGCTGCTGACGAGCCTGCGGGGCGAGGCGTGGCATGACACCCGGATCCCGCCCAGCGAGCTCTACCTGGGCTCGATCGTGCCCCACAGCCACGTGGGTGATCCGTTCGAGGCCGACGCTGGCCTGGTGGTCGCCAGCATCGCGCGCTACAACCGGCGCACGCTGCTGGGGGCCACGGCGTTGGGCGCGGCGACCATGTCGGTCGTGGCCGGGGTGTCGCTATGGCACCTGCAACGCGTGGGCGAGGCCGAGGCGGCGGTCGACGCCCACGATCGCAAGCAGGACGACAGTCGCCGTGCGAACCCCGAGGAGCGCCTCGCGGCCGAGGACGCGACCCGGGCGATCGCGCGGATGGTCGAGTCCGAGGTGCTGTGGCTGCGGTGGGCCCAGATCGATCGCAAGCGGACGATCGCCGATCACTTCGAGCACACCGTTCGCACCGAGTACCTGCTGCCATGGCTCGAGGACGAGAGCTGGGGAGAGGACGGTGCCGATCGAGTGACCCTGCTGTACGTGGCGTCGCTCATCCATGGCACCCGTGGCGGTCAGCTCGGCCTGCACATCCAGGACAACGCTCGGTGGTGGGCCAAGGAGCTCGGGCTCAGCGAGTCCATGGTGACCTACTACGTGCAGTCCAGCGACGAGCTCGATCCCGCCGGGGTGGAGCTGCCCGAGCACATCGACCGGCGAACCGGCCGCGAGTGGATCGAGCACCAGGAGCGCCTGTGTGCCGCGTTCGGTCGCACCGAGGGCACGCTCTCGGTCGAGGCGATCGATGCGCTGCGCGAGCAGCCCGAGCTGCGCAGCCAGGCCGAGTACGAGGCGCTCGAGCGGACGCGGCTGCTGCTCGAGGCCGATCCGCTGCTGGCCCTGCCCCTCGAGCCCATCCTCGGCACGCTCGACGCGGAGGTCGTGGCCGAGGCCTACGAGGATCTGGTCGAGGTGTCCGAGGCGGTCGACGAGCTCACCGAGCCGATGCCCCCGATGCCGCAGGGTGGAGGGCTGGGCCAGCTGCTCGCCCGGCTCGATGCCATCGAGCGCTGGCGAGCGGCTCACCAGGAGGTCTCGAGCGTCGTCGATCGTACCTGCGAGCAGGAACGAGGGACCGCCGTGGCCTTGATGGCGCGCTCTCGGGCCCACGACGTGATCGAGCAGGTGCTGGAGGGCATTCCTCGCGAGCGCCTGAACGACGGTCGTGCGTTCTTCGACGAGAGCGAGCGCCTGCTCGACGAGGGTGCCGTGCGCGGCTACGGGGGTGGGGCCACCACCACGATCCCCGGCCACTACACCAAGTCCGCGTTCGAAGACCACGTGGAGCCCGTGCTGGCCCATGCGAGCGACACCCTGCCCACGCTCGAGCTCGAGGCGGCCGATCGCGCTCGGGTGCAGCGTGCGATCAAGGACACGGTGACCGCCTACGCCCGGGCCTATCGAGACGCGCTCGTCACCTACTACCTCGGGTTCGAGTTCAACCCGGGGTCGAGGGTCGCGCTGCCCTTTGCCCTCAAGGCGCTCACGCAGCCGTCGTCGTGGTTCACCGACTTCCTCACCACGGTCACCCACAACGCCGCGCTGACGCTGCCCGACGACCAGTACCACGAGCCGCTGAAGCGAGCGCTGGAGGTGTTCGGGCCGCTCACGGCGCTGCTGGCCGAGAAGGACGGGGCGATCCCCGGGCTCGAGCCCTACACGGCGATCATCGCCGAGCTGCTGCCGCTGATGGAGGGCAGCGGAGCGCCGCCCGCCGAGGGCGACCGCCTCGAGGAGCGGCTGTCGGGGCTGGGCAAGCTGGTGCTGCACACGGCGCAGGGCAAGGAGGTCGACCGACGGGCGGTGGTGACCGAGTGGCTCGAGGGCGCGCAGCTCGACTATGGCTGGCACGATCCCTTCGATGCACCGATCGAGCAGGTCTACCGCTACGGGGCACGCGACGTGGAGGACGAGATCGAGGAGGCGTGGGTCGACGAGGTGCGGCCGGTGGTACAGCCGCTCTTGGCCACGTATCCGTTCGACGGTGCGGCCATGCAGGACGCGCGCGTGTCCGACATCGAGGCGCTCGTGCGCGAGCAGGGCAAGGAGCCCGGGGAGTTCTGGGCCGTGCTCGATCGGCTGGTGGGTCCGGCGATGCAGCGCAAGAAGGAGCACCGCGTCATGCTCGACGGCATCCCGGCGCCCATGGGGATGCTCGAGATGGTGCGCGATCTCGAGGATCTGTCGGCCGCGCTGTGGGATGGCGATGGCAAGCCCGTGCCGCTGCTGGTGCGGATCGAGCCCGCCGCCTTGCCCACCAAGGAGTACGAGGGGCGGGTCGCCTCGATGGCCTACCTCAGCGCGGGGGGCTCGGCGGTCTATGCGTTCAACCAGCGGCCCGAGGCCCAGACCTTGCCGCTGCGGTGGTGGGATCAGGGTGAGGCGATCCTCTCGCTCGAGCTCACCGCGCCCGGCACCGAGGACGCGAGTCAGCACACCATCGAGGAGGTCGGCTCGGCGTTCAGCTTCTACCGCTTGCTCGACGAGGGGCGCAGCTGCAAGGGCAAGGAGTGCTACAAGAAGCGGGACCCCAAGGAGCCCCTCGTCACCGAGGCCGCGATCGCGCGGGGCAAGAGCTGCGGGCGCTGGGCCTCGCGAGCAACCACCAACCTCCCGGTGACCTTCAGCGTGCCCGTGGACGCGCTGGGTCGGGCGCGAAGGCTGGTACGATTCGTGGTGGTGAGCGATCCCTGGGCTCCGTTTGCGGTGAGGGACTGTCGGTGACGCGTGCGCTGGCGATCGCGGCGCTCTTGGCCCTCGCGCTCGGCCCGGGGGCGGGGTGCAAGCGCAAGTCGAAGGCCGATACCAGCACCACCACGCCGCCGGCCGACGATGGTGACGACGGGACCGCGCCGGTCGAGCCCGAGGCACCCAAGCTCGTGATCCACGTGCAGGCCGACGACGACGGCAACGCCGGGCGTCCGCTGCGGGCGGTGGTGCGGCTGGTCGCCTTCAAGGACTTCGTGGAGGATCAGTACCAGGACATCGCCGCGCTCGTGATCGAGCCCGACGAGTCGGTGCTGGCGAGCTTCGTGGTGTATCCGGGGCACTCGCGCGTGGTCGCGATCGACAAGCCCGAGGGCACGGTGGCGGTGTATGGGCTGTTCATCGGAGCGACCGGTACGAGCTGGAAGCGGCTCTACGATGCGCCCGAGAGGATCGAGCTGATCGCGGGGCGGGATCGGCTGCTCGACCCGAAGGCGAAGTCGAAGTAGCTCGTTGGCGGTGGACGCCAGTGGGTGCCGCGGCGTATCGTGATGGAGGGTCGCGATGAAGGGTGGATCGGCGGGCAGAGGACACACCAACGTTCGGGGGTTGGTGATCCAGGCCAGCTTCCGCGAGGAGCCGGCCGCCGCTCGCACGGCGCAGCCGAGCCGGCCTGCGGCTGCGACCGAAGCTGCGTCGGGGATGTGGGCGAAGGCGCCGCGGCCGGAGCTGCTGCCCGCGGGTGGCCGCGCGCAGGCGGGTGATCGCGGCGCAGTGCAGGCCAAGGGCAACGCAGGTCCGTGGGCACATGCGCCGCGACCGGAGCTGCTACCCGCGGGTGGTCGCCGCGCGGGTGGCCCCGGGGCGGCGCAGGCCAAGGGCAGCGACGATCCGTGGGCTCGAGCGCCGCGGCCGGAGCTGCTGCCCCGGCGCAAGGGTCCTGCGGTTCAGCGCTCGGTCGCGTCGCGCAAAGCGGTGCCCGGTGGTGGTCGATCGAGCGGCGCGAGCGTGCAGATGTCACCCGTGGCGCTCTCGCCCGGCGCGCTGCGCAGCGGCGCCGGTCAGCCGTTGCCCGGCAACGTGCGTCGCAAGATGGAAGCGCTCCTGGGCGCCGACCTCTCGGCGGTGCGCGTGCACCAGGGACCGCAAGCCGACTCGATCGGCGCGCGAGCGTTCACCACGGGCAACGACGTGTACTTCGGTCAGCAGCAGTATCGGCCGGGCACGCCGGAAGGGCAGGCGCTACTGGCCAAGCAGCTCGCCTACGTGGTGCAGCAGCGCGCAGGCCTGGTGGATGCACCCGTGGGCAGCGGAGTCATGCTGGCCCATGACCCCGGGCTCGAGGCCCAGGCCGATCGGATCGCCGCGCTCGCCACTCGGTCCGGGGCGGTGCAGGCCAAGCGCGTGCCGCCGGGCAAGGGGATGTTCCAGGTCAAGATCAACCGAGCGGGACCGGACCGACAGCACATCGAGCTGTTCGAGGGTGGGCGCGCGGTGGGGGCCGCCGACGTGGTGCTCGAGCAGGGGCGGGCGCGGCTCTACAACCTCCGGGTGGACGACGAGCACCGCGGGCGTGGCGGGGGTGACGAGCTGCTGCGCGCGGCGGCGGATGCCAGCGCACGGGTGGGGCGGCGGACGCTCGAGCTCGATGCGCAGGACGACGGGAGCGGACGGCTGGTCGAGTGGTACGAGAGCCACGGGTTTCGTCGCACGGGGGTGGGGCGCGAGGGGATGCCGGCGTTCGAAGCGGAGGTCGGGCGACTCAAGCGGCGGTGAAGATCGGGGTGGAAGGGCTGGTTGGTGCGTGCCGGAAAATGGGGTCGAGAGGGGATGGGAGGATAGGATCGCGACGCATTGGATCACCGGTTGGAACGGTCGACATGAAGAAACCGAGTTCGAAGGGCATCGCGAGGCTTCGGCGCGTCGAGGGTACCGCCGTGGTGCAGCGCAACGTCGAGGGACGATCGATTTCGCGAGCACCGCGGCCCGAGCTGTTGCCCGTTGGGATGCGAGGCAATCCGGCGCAGGCCAAGGTCGACCGTGCTCCTGATGCACCACGGACGGGGGCTCCGCGGCCCGAGCTGTTGCCGCCGGCAATGCGGAGCACGACGGCACAACCCCGGGCCGAGCGTGCGCCCGATGGTGCGTGGAAGGGAGCGCCGCGACCAGATTTGATGCCCGGTCGGGGTCCAGGGCACATCGGGAGGGCAAGTCCGCCGACTTCGGCACGCGGTCCGCTCGGGGTGGTGCAGGAGCAGTCACGATCCCGGCCGGGACCGCTGTCGCGCATCGTCCAGCGTGCGGAGCTGGTGAGCTGGTCATGCACGATCTGTAGCGCAACCGAGACGACCAATAGTGAGTACCAAAAGCCCAGCAAGACCGGCTCGAAGAAGTGTACGGGCAGGAAGGGGCACGACTGGAAGATGGGGACCGTCGAAGAGCGCCGGGACACCAGGATGTCGAATGTGAGGTCGCACGAGTCGTCGCAGCGGACGTCCAGCCGCGAGCCCACGCACTTCTCCGACGCCGAGACGTGGGGGCAAGCCTACGATCTCCTTGCCCCGTGGGCGGTGTTCGAGGTCGAGAGCGGCAGCCACGGAGGTCTCGTGATCTTCTCGAACCTCGGCTCGATCGAGGGTGCATGGCAGCTCTACGACGAAATGAATGGGTCGGGGAGTTGGAATCGCGGGAAGGCACGAGCCCTCACTGCAGTGGATTCCAATCCGCACCTGCTCCAGCACGTCGGAGCCCTCGCGGCGACGGTCGTGATGAGCGACACCGCGTTCACGTTCTTTGGTGTGGCGGCCAATCTCTATCAGCAGTGCACCGGGACACCAGGTCCGTGGGTGTTCGAGACGATCTCCCAGCCCAAGTGTGGAGGCGGCACCTGCCATACCGAGCAGATCTGCCTCTGGCGCCTCCATCAGCACCTCATCTCCCTCGGTGGTACGCCAACCTCGATCACGCTGCAGTGGTATACCGAGAAGAAGATGTGCACGCAGTGGTGCGTTCCCACCCTGAACCTGTTCACCGAGTACTGGACGAGCAAGGGCGCTTCGGTCCATAGCATTCCCTCGGACAAGCTGTGATGCCGAACCGACGGGGTTGGAACACGAGTCGACTCCAAAAATCCATGGTTCGTCGATAACTTGATGAGCTACGTGGCCTCATCCCAAGATCGACTCGAGTACCCGATGGAATCCAAGATCTCGAAGACCGGCTTGGTGCTGCAGGGGTATTTCCGCATCGAGCGCTTTCGCGGAGCCGGCAAGACGGCCATTGTCTCTCGGTCGAGCGCCTGGACGCGACCCGATCCATTGCCCACGACGATGCGAGGTACCGCCGCGCAGTCCAAGTCCGATGCGCGCCGGCCGAGCGCGCCGCGGCCCGAGCTGTTGCCTGCGAAGATGCGAGCCGGGGTCGGTCAGCCCAAGCCCGGGCGAAGTTCGAGCTCACCATGGAGCGGAGCGCCGCGACCCGAGCTGCTGCCGGGTATGGGCCCCGCACGGATCGCCGGACCTCGAGGAGCCGCACAGGCTCGGTCGAACCCGGGTGTCACCACCACCCCGATCCCCACCAGTCAGTTGCGGGTGATCGGCGAGGGCCGGCCGCTCGAGCCGGCAATCCGCCAGAGCATGGAGAGCTTCTTCGGCGCCGACTTCTCGGGGGTGCGGGTGTTCGAGGGCCCAACGGCATCCTCGATGGGTGCTCTGGCATTCACGCTCGGCGAAGAGCTGCACTTCGCACCCGGACTCTACGACCCGACCACGCGCGAGGGGGTGGAGTTGCTCGGGCACGAGCTGACGCATGTGGTGCAACAGCGCGATGGCCGAGTGGCCAATCCGTATGGGCAGGGCGTGGCGATCGTGCAGGACCCGGCGCTGGAGGCCGAGGCCGATCGAATGGGGCAGCAGGTCGCCGACCAGCTGTGGTCGGGTGGTCGCGTCGGCCAGCCGGCGCTGGCGAGTCATCGGCTGCGTCGTCCGGCGGTTCGGGGACCCTTCGAGAGCGGGTCATAGCGAGCTTGCTCCGATCCGATCTGCCCTGGATCGCATCGAGGACGATGAAGACGACGCGTGCGAAGTCCGGCTTGGTGTTGCAGGGGTACTTTCGTACCGAGCGCCTCGGGCGAGGCGGACGAACGACCGTGGCGGCGAGTTCGAAGGGCCCGCCTCGACCGAGTGTTCCGTGGCTGCGACCCGAGCTGCTGCCGGCGAAGGCGCGAGACGGGGCAGGGCAGGCCAAGCCCGAGCAAGGGTCCGGTGGACCGTGGAATGCGTCACCGCGACCGGAGCTGTGCCCAGGCATGGGCCGACCATGGGTGGGAGTACGTGGCGTCGCACAGACGCGATCACGTCACGCCACGACCACGATGATCTCGGCGGGGCGAGTGAAGGCGAGCGGCGCGGGCCGGCCGCTCGAGCCGCAGCTCCGTCGGTCCATGGAGGCCTCGTTTGGGGCCGACTTCTCCGGGGTGAGAGTCCACCAAGGGCCAGCGGCGCCGTCGATGGGTGCGCTGGCGTTCACGATGGGTGAGGAGCTGCACTTCGCGCCAGGGCTCTACGACCCGACCACGCGAGAGGGCTTGGAGCTGCTCGGGCACGAGCTGGCGCATGTGGTGCAGCAGCGGGAGGGACGGGTGGGCAATCCGCTCGGGATGGGGATCGCGATCGTGCAAGATCCGCGGCTCGAGGCCGCGGCGGATCGACTGGCGCGCCGGGTCGCCGACGAGCTGTGGTTGGCTCGGCAGCACGAACACGAGCCAGCCCGAGTCGCTCGTCCCCACGGGTGGCGGAGCGCGAGGGTGATTCTGCCGTCCCTGCTCTCCGATGGCTCGTTGACCGTGATTTCCTGGAACGTCCGTCACATACGGCCCGACAAGGTCGACGACTACGGCGACTACATCGCCAGCCAGATCAACGGTGCCGACGTGGTGTTCTTCTACGAGAACAAGCAGAAGAACAACAAGGAGGGCGCGTGCATCAAGAAGCTGATCGCGCTGATGAAGAAAACGACCAAGGTCGAATGGGGAGGGATCGTGACACCCGTGCTGACCAACGAGAACGTGCTCACGATCTATCGCAAGACGCGTGGCTCGACCACGATCACGGTGACGCCCGACGACGGCTACATGAACAAGCTGAAGCTCGCCGCCGACAAGGGGGTGCGCTCGAGCATGAACCAGACCATCATGTCCAATCTCTCCATCGGATGGGCCGAAGCCCGCATTCCCGCGATCGTCGACGTCACCGTGGCCCCCAAGGTCAGCCGAAAGCAGACGTTCAAGGTCTCGGCCTGGCACGCTCCGGGACCGTCGACCGCGCTCGCCCCGCTGCTGTGGAAGAACTACGTCCCGGTGCTCTACAATGACGTCGACCTCTACGTGGGCGACTACAACATGACCACCGCCGGAGATGTGATGACGCCGGTCGATCTCGTTCGTACCTATCAGTCGACGACCTACACCGGTTCCGGTCCCGTGAACCACAACGAGGGCCTCGACCTCGTGTTCCGCAACAAGCTCCGTCTCGTCAATGGTTCGCCGGATTTCGACGATGGAGAGAAGGCCAAGATCGTGGCCAGCGTGATCCCCAAGCCGAACGACGTCGGCTACGACGATGCCTACGAGATCACCGACCACCTTCCCGTGAAAGTGGTCCTCACCTGGTAGCCCGGTGCGTCGAGGTCGACCATGCCCGGGTGGAACACGAGTCGATTCGAAAATCGCCGTGTTTGCCGATAAGTTGGTCGACCGTGGGTCCGATCTCAAGATCGACCGGAACATCCGGCCATCGACGATGCATCTGGTATGAAGACCACGAAACCAACCCGTCCCTCCACCGTCGGTGACCACGTTCCCCGCACGGCGATGGTCCAGCCCAAGCGCTCCAGGCCCGCGCCGTCGGGTGCCCCGCGCCCCGAGTTGCTCCCGGCGGCGATGCGCGGCGAGGCGGCGCAGGCCAAGGCGGCACAGGCCAAGCCCGTGTCCAAGCCGACCGGGTCGGCAGCGCCGCGGCCCGAGCTGTTGCCCGCCAAGATGGTGCGTGGCGGAGTCGGGCAGGCCAAGCCCGCAGCAAGGCCAGCGGGCTCGAGCCCGCCGCGGCCCGACCTGCTGCCCGCGAAGCTCCGAGGCGGTGTCGGGCAGGCCAAGGCCGAGGAGTCCGAGGACGATGACACCAAGGTCCGCGCCCCGGTGTCCGCGCTCTACCGCGCCGTGTACGACTACGACCGCCGGATGGCCTTCATCGCGCACTGGATCTGGTGGGAGGGGAGCACTTGCAAGGTGCTGGCGATCGGCAGCGAGGAAGACGCCGCGGGGCTCGAGTCGCGGTCCGAGAACCACCCCGATCAGACGTTCTGGGACCAGAAGAACCTCGAGGCTCGCCCGAACCGCAACGCCGCCATCGTCACCGACTGCAAGCTGCTGCCGTGCGTGAAGAGTCAGTATCGCGGCTGCGCGCATGCCTTGCCCGGGATCATCGCGAGCAAATTCGGCGCGGGCATCCCGATCGCCTGCTTCGGCCACGCCGAGGCCCTGGGCGAGCGGCAGGTGTTCTACACGGTGTCAGGCGCGACTCGGCAGGAGATCGATCAGGCGCTGAGCAATGTGTACACCTGGGAGTGGGACGATGACTACGATCCCTCGACGTACTAGCACGAGGTGACCGAGACCCGGTGCTCCAACGATGACGATGAAGAAGACCACGAAGATCGGTGCCATGCTGCGGGGGATCCTTCGCACCGAACGGTCTCGAAGCACGGGTGAGAGAGCCGTGGCCGCCCAGCCGAAGCGCCCCCTTCCATGGGCATCGCGAGCCCCGCGGCCCGACTTGCTGCCCGCGAAGATGCGAGGCCAGCCGGTGCAGCCGAAACTCGGCGTGATCGCGGCTCGAGCCCCGCGGCCCGAGCTGCTGCCGGCGAGGCTGCGTCCCATCCCGGCGCCGCACGAACGCCGCGGCAAGGCGCTACAAGCCGCGGAAGCCCCCAACGCCTACGAGGGAGAGAATCCCTTGACCGAGCTACAAGCGATCGGCGAGGCCTTTCGAGCGTTTGCGAAGGCAGAAGACACCACGATCCAGGAGGTCCAGGCCATGTGGTACAGGCTGGGGGCCGAGGGACCGCTCCTACTGGCGGCTTCTGCGAACAACACGTCGGGAGAACGAAACGCGGTCGATGCAATCGCCTCTGGCCTCGCCAAGGCCCAAAACGACCGGACGAGGTATCCACGGGGAGCCTTGGGTACGGCAAAGGGATATCTCGATACACGCGCCCATGCCTCGTTTCCAAATGCGACGCTCGTCTCGGGCCGTTCGCACGCCGAGCAAAACCTGCTGAGGTGGATCGCTCCACAATTGACCAGGGACTCCGTGTTCTACATCGCCGGCACCAAGGATCCATGCTCGCAGTGCAAGCCGCGAATGCGAGGGTACCAGCAGCGCCTCACCCAGGCCGGGCATGCCAACATGTTCCAGTATGGTGATGGTGGGAGGAACCAGAACGTGCTGGAGAGGGACGTGAGGGATCAGGTCGATGTCGACGCCCTCGAGGTTCCCTAGCCGTGGCCCGAGCCAGGATCGGTCTCCACCTCGAACGAGGTCACCGTTGCCACGCGGGTGGGCAGGGCATCGAGCCGCGGATGCGGCCGCGACAGCACGTCGTCGCGCCCTCGCGTGGAATCCACGATGCGGGTGGTCAGTGCGTCGATCCGCGGATGCGGCCGCGACAGCACGTTGTCGCGCGGGCTCGCGTCCGACCGACGCGAGAGTGACACCTGCACCGCGCTGCGTCCCTGCGGGGTGAGCCCGAAGCTGACCGTACAGCCCGGCCCGACGTGTGCGCGCGACGGGGCACCGATCGTGCGCGACACGGCCCGGTCGGGCTCACGCGGTCGAACGATCAGCGCCGGCGGTGGCGCGATCTCCTCGTCGCCATCACCTGCATCCGCCGCGTCGTCGCCAGTCGTGGGCACTGCGTCGATCGTAGGCTCCCACTGCCGTCGGGTCCACTCGGTGGCGCCCTTCACCGTCTCCGAGCTACCCTCGGTCCCCGTTGTCGCCCGGGCACACCAGCCAACGCACCGTGGCCGGGGTCGCCGTGGCCGCCCTCGCGGGCCTGGCCGTGGCCGTCGCAACCACCGGCCTGCTGCGCTGGCTCGGCACCGCCACCCTGCTGACCACCGCCCCCGTGCTGCTGCGCCTCGCCGCCGACCACCCCTGGTGGCAGCGTCGTCGCGCTCGCCTTCCGCTCGCGCTGTTCCTGGCGCTCGTGGTGCTCATGCTCGGCCCGCTGCTCCGCGGCGAGCCCCCGGCCTCGCGCGACCACGGGATCCACTACTACCAGGTCCGCCTGCTCATCGAGGAGCTGATCCCCAGCGGACGCCTGTGGGGCTGGAGCCCGTCGCTCAACAACGGCTACCCGTTCGGCGAGAGCTACCCCGTGCTCGGCTACCTGTGGATGGCGGCCGCACACGTGCTGAGCTTCGGGCTGATCTCGCTGCGCACCAGCTACGCGTGGGGTTTCGCCGCGCTATGGATGCTGTCGGCCGCGGTTGCGTGGTGGCTGGCGTCGCTGGTCACCCGTGAGCTCCGCACGGGCGCGAGCTCGAGGTCGGCCACCGAGGGCACCGACGCCCCGCAGACCTCGTCCGCCGCCCCACGCACCTCCCCGGCCGACGCCGCCGGCTGGGCCGGCCTGGCCGCCGCCGCGCTGTGGCTGCTCGACCCGGGCGGCAGCCGCCAGGGCGGCTGGAACTACCTCGTCTACCACGGCGTGTGGCCCCAGCTCCTGTGCGCCACCCTGTGGGCCGCCTCGATCGGCCTGACCTTCCGTGCCTTCGGCGACCCTCGCCCGCGCCGTCTCGCCCTCGCCGTGCTCGCGCTCGGCGGCAGCCTGTGGGCACACCCCTTCGGCCTGCTCACGATCACCGCCTCGGTGCTCGCCTGGGCCGTGATCATCCTCGTGGCCCCCCACCGCTGGCCCGGCCCCTGGCGCACGTTCACGGTGGTCCACCTCGGCGGTGCGCTGCTCGGCATGGGCTGGGTGGCCACGTTCTTCGGCAGCGCCGACGAGATGGCTCGCGATCCGGTGTCGTGGGAGCCACTGGCCGAGCTCGGCCGGTCGCTCGTCCAGGGCCAGCTGTTCGCGGGCCCCTGGTCCATCGCCGGTACGCTGGCCCTGCTCGGCGGCGCGGTGGCCCTGCGCCGCGGGGGTGCGCTCGCCTGGGCGGTGGTCGGCCTGGTGATCGGCCAGCTCGTGCTCGCCTCGGAGGACGCGATCACGGTGCTGCGCCTCGACCTCGTGCTCTCGGGGTTCAAGAACCTGCAATTCCCCCGCTACTCGATCCCGCTCAAGCCGCTGTGGTTCGCCCTGGCCGGCGTGGGCGTGGGGCGGCTGGTCCAGTGGGTGCGAGCCCATCGCGGCGGCGAGCCTCGCCCGCTGGAGCCGGGCCTGGCGCCGGGCCTCGAGCCGGGCCTGGAGCTGGGTGCGTCGGCATGGGTCCGCCGCGGCGCCGCCGGCCTGCTGCTCGCCCCGCTCGTGGCCACCCTCGTCCCCGACGCCGGCCGCCTCGCCGCGCGCCCGCTCGGTGCGCTCGACACCCTCGACGCCGACGAGCTCGCCACCTCCGAAGCCGAGCTGCTCGCGGCGCTGCGGTCCGAGGCCGCCGCGCTGCCGCCCGAGCGCCCGCTCGTGGTCGCGCTCATGCGCTCGGGCATGGGAGGAGGCACCTACCCGCTGTTCTCCATCTCCGACGCCGGCGGGCGCCTGGTGCTCGACTCGCACGTCCCCACCGTCAACTTCAAGCACCGCGTGCGCCGCAAGGCCACCGCCTACGCCGCGCTGGGCGTCACCCACGTCATCCACGATCGCCCCGTCCCCGACAAGGAGCGCTCGCTGGCCTCCGCGCTGGAGGAGGTCGGCCAGTATGGTCCCTTCACCCTCGAGCGCTTCGTGGCCCCGCACTACGAGGGCCCGCGCGTGGCCGAGCTGGAGGGCTTTGGCACGATGCAGGTGCTGCTCGACGAGCCCGAGCACTTGCAGCTGCGGGTCGACGACATCATTCCCGGCACCACGCTCGCCTTCGGACGAGCCCCGCACTTGCGCTGGGAGCTCACCCTCGACGGCGAGGTGCTCGAGCCCCGCCTGCTGCGTCGCGACGGTGGCCTCGACTGCCTGGGCGTCGATCTCCCCGGCCCGGGCGTGGTGGACGTGCACTACGTGGTGACCCCATTCGAACGCCGCGCCCTGTGGATCTCCGCCGCCATGCTGCTGATGTGCGTGGTGGGCCTGCTGTGGCGTGGTCCTCCCCTGGCGCTGCACGGGTCGAGCCTCCGGGCCCGCCGCATCGCCTGGGTGGCGTTCGGCGTGGGGGTGATCCTGGCGGTGGCGGTCATCGCCCGTCGCCAGCACGACAAGCTCGAGCGGACCTGGGTCGAATTCGCCACCAATGAGCTCGACGACGACCCCGACGACGAGCGAGCGCCAGAGCTGGTGCGCGACCTCGCCGACGACGGGGCCATCGAGGTGGACGCCCAGCCCGCGCGCGTGTGCAGCGGCCTGATGGGCAAGAACGTGCTCGAGGGCTGCTCCGAGGCCGCGCACGCTCCCAGCACCGCGTTCCTCTACCGCGAGCCGTTCCTCTACCGCTGCCTGCGGATCTCGATCCCGTCCGAGGGCACCACCGTGCTGCAGTTCCCCGCCTTCCCCGACGACCAGACCGTGGTGCTCGGCGTACTGCAGCGGCACGTGCACGAGGGCAGCGGCAAGGGCCTGAAGTTCGGCTCGCGCTGGATCAATCAAGTCGTGGCCAACGACGAGCACGAGTTCGTGCTCGACCGAAGGAGCCACGGCGAAGCACCGACGCTGTCGATACGCAACGAGGGGCGGATGATCGAGCAGGTGTGCGTGGCGGCGGCCTTCGTTCGGCGACCATGAAGGCGAGCCCGGCCGGGTGACCTGGTCGGCAAACCGGACCGGCGCTCCACCCGGGCCACGCCGTCCTCGAGAGAATCCCGGAGAGCCGCATGCCCCGGCCCGCGGTCGCGCAAACACCGCGCTTCGAGTTGGCGTACGCTTCGTCCTAGCCCATGGCCACCCAGATCAAGGAGAGCGGGGACGAGACCCTCGTCGAGATCAACGTGACCCCGATGGTCGACGTGCTGCTCTCCTTGCTCATCATCTTCATGGTGGCCTCGCCCAAGCCGCCCAACGAGCAGATCCCGATCAGCGTGCCCAAGAACGCGGTGGTGCAGCAGCCGAGCGACCCCAACGCCACGCTGCTGGTCACCATCGACGAGAAGGGCAACGCCAAGCTGGGCCAGGAGCCGCTCGCAGCCGACTACGACAAGATGGTCGAGCAGCTCCAGAACAACGAGAAGGCCCAAAAGGACGGTCGCATCGCGATCAAGGGCGAGGACAAGGCCAAGTACGGCCAGGTGATCCGCGTGATGGCAGCCGCGCACGAGGCCGGCATCGGCAAGGTCGGCATCGCGTCCGAGAAGCTGTGACCGATCGTCTCCACGACCGCTCCACCGCCGAAGGTCCCAGTGGACTCGTTGGTCGTGGTGTTCGGGGGTGGCTGCTGGCCGGTGTCGCCGCTCTCGTCGGCGCGGGGCTGTGGGCCTTCACCGCGCGGCCGGCCCCCGACGGCCCGGGCGTGCTGCTGGTCGTGCCCGCGCAGGCCGATCCGCTCACCGAGCGCCTCGCGGACTCCACGGCGACCTACCTCGGCACGATCTCCGGCCAGCCGGTGACCTCGCTGCGGGTCGGGGACGAGATCGACACCCTCGAGGAGCTGCAGACGATCGCGGCCGAGCACCACGCCGGCCTGGTGGTGGTGCTCGAGGCCGACCGCCTCGCCGCCGACCGCGTCGACGCCGACCGCATGGCGGCGCTCGGCGAGCACGGCTTCGTGCTCGAGACGGTCGACGCGGGCGACTGGCGCAACGCCCTCGGAGACGAGCCCGGCGCCACCTTCGTGCTGACGGCCGGCCCCGGTCGCCTGCCCCGGCAGTACGCGGCCTACGAGCTGCTGCGCCGCCTGGGCACGCGCTTCTTCCACCCCGAGCAGGAGTACGTGCCCGTGCACGCTCCGGCCGACCTGCGAGACCTCGCGCGCCGCCCCACGGCACTGCACCGCGAGGGCGGCGACTACACGCCCGACTTCGCCTCGCGCTCGTTCTCGTTCCACGCCTCGCACCCGCTCGAGCACCTCGAGGCCTTCGCGCACTCCGATCACCCCATCGACGAGGCGGTCCACGTCAACGACTGGATCGTCAAGAACTTCGGCGACCGCTTCCGCGATGCGGGCCGCGGCGCCGAGCCGGAGCGCAGCGCCGAGCTCCACGAGCTGCGGCAGCTGCTGGGCTTTCCGCACGGCGTCGGAATCTCGCTGCACAACCTGCAGCAGGGCCACAGCGCCGACATCGACGAGCACAGCGGCATCCCGGTGCGCCAGCAGCTCGAGACCCTGGTGGCCAAGAAGCTCGAGGAGTCGCCCGATGCCCACTGGTTCGGGATCCACTTCGGCGCCACCGAGTTCACCACCACCCCCGACGAAGAGACGGTGCAGTGGATCAATTGGGCGGGCCAGGCCGCGCTCCGGCTGCGCCCCGAGCTCGACGTCTCGGTCAACGTGCACATCACCGGGCGCCAGCCCTCGCCGCACTTCGACGATCTGGGCTGCCCCAACGGCACCAACGACGACGGGCGCATCGACTACTACGACCTGGTGTTCCACACCGATCCGCGCCTGCGGGCCGGGGTGCACACGGTCATGTTCTACCCGCTCGAGGGGCCGGCCCGCGTCTACGCCCAGCAGAGCTTCGCGCACAAGCTGTGCCTGATGCAGAAGGCCTCGGCCCAGGGACGACCGCTCACGTGGTTCCCCGAGGGCTCGTGGTGGCTGTCGTTCGACAACCCGATCCCCGTGTACCTCCCGCTCTACATGTGGACGCGCGCGCGCGACCTCGAGCTGCTGCGACCGCTCTTGCGCTCGCGCGGCGGCGGCACGCTCGACACCCACCGCATGTTCGACAGCGGCCACGAGTGGGGCTACTGGCAGCAGGACTACGCGGTCGCCCTGATGACCTGGAACGTCGACGTCACCCTGCCGCAGGTGCTCGGGGAGATCTTCGATCCGCTGTGCGAGCCGGCGGCGTGGCGCGAGGGCTGTGCCGCACGCAGCGAGGCGATCGCGGTGCTGCAAGAGGTGATGGAGCACCAGCGCGAGCTGCTGCTTCGGCGCGAGGACTTCCAGGGCCGCCCCGGTGGCATCTACGCGTACTTCGCGGGCGAGGACCACGGCGACCGCATCGCGGCCGAGAGCGGCATGGAGTTTCGCCCGGTACGGGTGGCGTTCTCCGAGGTGATGCGCTGGGACCAGGCCGCGATCGACCACTTTCGCCGCACCGACCTGCTGGCGCTACAGCAGGCCGCGACCGCCTACGACGGCTGGCGGCAGCGCCTCTCGGCCATCGGCCCGCAGGTCCCCGAGCCGGGCCGGCCGTGGCTCGACGAGGTGATCGATGGCGTGGAGATCGACGGCCTGCGCGCGTCCCAGGCCGCGCACCTCTATGACGCGGTCCTCTCGCTTCGCGAGACCAAGCTCGCGGGCACCGATGCCGCCGCCGCGACGACCGGTCCGTGGCGGGCCGCGCGAGACGACCGTGCCCGCGCCCAGACGGTGATCCGCCGCCGCGAGGCCAGCTACCGCTACCCTCCCGAGCAGACCCACGGCGGGGGCCTGACGCCCGACACCGCGGTGGCCAACGGCACGACCTATCCCTATCGCGTCCACACCAAGACCCACCTGCTGACCTACTGGAACAACCGGCACGACGAGGTCAAGGCGATCCTCGAGGGCGCCGACGAGCCCGGCCTTCGGCTGAGCGAGGCGATCGACGCACCCGGCTCGGCGCTCTCGGTGCAGTGGCCACAGCCGAGCGGCGAGGGTGATGCGGTGACCATTGGCCCGCATGCCGCCGACCCCTCGACGACCTCGGTCGCGCTCGGGACGACCGCGGGATTGTTCGAGGTCCGCGGCACCCTCACCCTCGAGGGCAAGCCGGTCTCCGTGGTCGGTGCGGTGGTGCGCAGCGCGATCCAGGCCACCACGCCCAAGGGTGGCTTGACGCTGCGCTCGCCCGACGACCGAAGCGCTCGCAAGGTGCTCGGCACCCTGGTGCCCTCGATCCGCTGGGCCTGGGTGGACGAGCCCGCGGCGCTGGTGCTCGCGCCCGATCCCGATGCCGACGGCTCGGTGTCGTTCGACCGCCTGGTGAAGGCTCCGATCGCCAGCCGCGACGCCGAGGCCTTCGTCACCGAGCCCGTGACCCTCACCCTCCCGGTGGCGCTGGGATCGGGCGGCACGCGGATCTCGATCACGCTCACCGAGGTGGTGCTGCGCGGCCGCCTGCAAGGGGATCGCCTCGTCGACCCGCTGGCCATCGAGGGGAGGATCTCGATCCCCGACCTCGTCCACGCGGCGATCGTGCTCGCCGGCTTCGACGAGCCCGGTACTCACCGCCTGCTGGCCGGGATCTGGGGCTTCGACGCCAACGACCCCCCCGCCACCGCACCCATCGAGGCCGAGCTCCACGTGGTGCCAGGTGCTGGAAGTCCGTAATGCATCCGCTTGCCGGCCATGCTAGGTCGAGGTGGCATGACCACCAACCGCTTCTTCACCCTCGAGTCTCGCCCCGACGGCGAGCTTGCCGACTCCGACCTGCGGCGGCACGAGCAGCCCATCGCCGCCCCGGCCGAGGGACAGATCCAGGTGCGCACCACTTGTCTGTCCATCGATCCCACCGTGCGCATCTGGATGAGCGACATCCCGCAGTACATGCCGCCCATCGAGCTCGGGGCGGTGGTGCGCAGCCTGGGCGTGGGCGTGGTGGAGCAGTCGGCCAACCCGGGGTTCGCGGTGGGCGATCGCGTGATCGGCATGCTGGGGTGGGCCACCCACCCCACGTTCGATCCGGCCGTCGCCATGGTGCAGCCGCTGCCGGCCGGGCTGCCGCTGTCGGACGCCAAGGTGCTGTCGCTGCTCGGCCTGACGGCGGGGCCCACCGCCTACTTTGGCCTGCTCGACGTGGCCCAGCCCCGCGAGGGTGAGACGCTGGTGGTCGACGCGGCGGCGGGCTCGGTGGGCGGGCTCGTGGGGCAGATCGGCAAGATCAAGGGCTGCCGCGTGGTGGGCATCGCGGGCGGCCCCGACAAGTGCGCCTACGTGACCGAGACCCTCGGCTTCGACGCCTGCATCGACTACAAGAACGCCGACGTCGGCAAGGGCCTCGACGAGCACTGCCCCAACGGCATCGACGTGTGCTTCGAGAACGTGGGCGGGCCGATCTTCGACGAGATCCTGCTGCGCATGAACCTCAATGGCCGCGTGTCGCTGTGCGGCCTCATCGCGGACTACAACGAGGCCGGCAGGCCCGTGCCCGGCCCCTACAACTTCGGCATGATCCTCATGCGTCGGCTGCGGGTGCAGGGCTTCATCGTCATCGACTTCCTCGATCGCTACGACCAGGCCACCGCCGACCTGCTCACGTGGGCGCGGCAGGGACGGCTCATGACCACCGAGGACGTGCGCAAGGGCTTCGACGCGCTGCCGCAGACGCTGCGCGAGCTGCTGCGCGGCGAGAAGTCGCACGGCAAGCTGGTGCTCGAGCCGTAGCGTACCGGCCAAGGGGCCGCGAAGACCGAGCGAGGACGAAAGCGGGAGGCGGTACCCCACCGACGGCTCGATGCCGGTCTTGGGGTGGGGTACCGCCCTGGGTCATCCGTCTCGCTCGGGTCACGGCTTGGCCGAGGAGCCCGGGTGCGCGGCCGATTCCTCGGCCCGTCCCTCCCCGTCGTTCCCGACGAGGGCCACGGCAATGGCTCCAACGGCCAGCAAGATTCCGATCTCGGTGACGGCCACGATGATCGTGCGAGGACGCTTGCTGATCTTGCTCATGGGTCCGGCGACTCTCGCCAGGGGAGTCATCTGGTTCCACCGATTTCATTCACTCGAGAGCGAGAAATTCGGCCTGAAATCGCTCGAAATGGGCGAATTCGGGCGATCGGAGCGATTCCGTCCCGCGAGCGCGCGCAGGCGCTCGCGCGGCCACGAGCGTATGATGTCGCGCCGTGCAGCCCCGCGCGAAGGAGGTCTCCGTGTTCGAAGTCGCCGAGCTTGGTCGCAAGGTGTCCAAGGAAGAGTTCGAGGTCCAGGCGCCGGCCCTGCAGGCCGAGCTGCTGCAGGCGCAGCGCGAGATCCAGGCGGCGCGCATCCCGGTCATCGTGCTCGTGGCGGGCGTCGAGGGCTCGGGCAAGGGCGAGGTGGTCAACCGGCTGCACGAGTGGCTCGACCCCCGTGGCCTGCGGACGCACGCATTTTGGGATCACACCGACGAGGAGGTGATGCGCCCGCGGCTGTGGCGATTCTGGCAGCGGATGCCGCCGCGGGGGATGGTGGGCATCATGTTCGGCTCCTGGTACACGCAGCCGATCATCGACCGCGTGTTCGAGCGCGCCACCGAGGCGGAGTACGAGCGAGAGCTGCGGAGGATCGAGGAGCTCGAGCGCCTGCTCACCGACGACGGCACGCTCATCGTCAAGCTGTGGTTCCACCTGAGCAAGAAGGAGCAGAAGAAGCGACTCGAGCGCGACGTGGACGAGGGGCGCATGACGGCGCCGCTGCTCAAGAAGTTCGCCAAGAAGTACGACCGCTTCGTGGAGGTCTCCGAGCGAGCGATCCGCATGACCGACACCGGGCACTGCGCATGGACGGTGGTGGAGGCGGCCAACCGTCGGTTCCGCGATCTCGCGGTGGGACGGGCCATGCTGCACGCCATGCGCACCCGGCTGGGCCACGGTGCGCCCGCACCCGAGCCGACCCCCGAGCCCGCGCTGGCTCCGGCCCCCGTCGTCGAGGAGGGCAGCGGGCGGGTGACCGTGCTCGATCGCGTGGACCTGAGCCTCGCGCTGACCGTGGAGGAGTACGAGGGGCGGCAAGAGCCCGCGCAGGCCAAGCTCACCAACCTGGCGTGGCAGGCCCGCAAGCAGGGGATCAACACGGTCGCGGTGTTCGAGGGCTGGGACGCCGCGGGCAAGGGCGGCGCGATCCGGCGGGTGGCCCGGGCCGTCGACGCACGGCTGTTTCGCACGATCTCGATCGCGGCGCCCACCGACGAGGAGCGCGCGCACCACTACCTGTGGCGGTTCTGGCGGCACGTGCCGCGGGCCGGCTACATGACGATCTACGATCGCTCGTGGTACGGCCGCGTGCTGGTGGAGCGGGTCGAGGGCTTTGCCCGGCCCGACGAGTGGCGCCGCGCCTACCAGGAGATCAACGACTTCGAGGAGCAGCTCACCGAGCACGGGGTGGTGCTGATGAAGTTCTGGCTGCACGTCAGTCCGCAAGAGCAGCTACGTCGCTTCGAGGAGCGCGCCGCCGATCCACGCAAGCAGCACAAGCTCACCCCCGAGGACTGGCGCAACCGCGACAAGCGGTCCGCCTACGAGGCGGCGATCGACGACATGGTCGCGCGCACCAGCACCTCCCACGCGCCCTGGACCCTGGTGCCGGGCGACGACAAGCGCTACGCCCGGGTGGCGGTGCTCGAGACCTTCGTGCAGCGGATTACCGACGCGCTGCCGCGCGGCAAGGGTTGACGGGTGTCTCCAGCCGCCGCGCGCGGGGCGCTCGTGTATCCTGAAGCGGTTTCCTCGACCCCTTGCTCGGTGGCGCTCGGCGCCGCCGACTCTCGATCGAGCTCCATCATGCGCATGACGATTGGCTTCCTTGGGCTCTGCTGTCTCGTCGGGTTGGCTGCGTGCTCCGACGACGGCCTGAGCGTACAGACCCCTCAGAACTCCACGACCGCTGCCAGCACCGGTGGCGACACGGCGCCGACCACCGGCAACGACGAGAGCGGACCCGTGAGCGATACGGGCGGCTCCGGCGGCAGCGACGGCCCTCCGCCCGATCCCACGGGCGAGTCGTCCACGGGTCCCGAGATGGGCTCCGGGACCGGCACGGGCGGCCCGGCCACGGGCACGGACACCGGCACCGGTACCACCGGCGAGGCCAGCACCGGCACCACTGGCGAGGCCTGCATGCCGCTGTCCGACGATCCCTCCTTCATCGGCGTGGATTGCATGAGCGATCTCGACTGCCCCGACGGCTACGAGTGCCAGCCGTTCGAGGGCTTCGTGTTCCAGCTGCAGTGCCAGATCCTGTGCACGCAGACCTGCGAGTGTCCGCTGGGCCTGAGCTGCAACCCGATGATGGACAAGAGCGGGGCATCCTGGATGCAGTGCGGGTGAAGCTTCTTCCGTGTGGGCGGCCTTCGGGAGCGTCGCCTGGCGGCGCCGCAGGCCGCCCACACTTCGGCGGACGCTGGGTTGCGGGCCAAGGCGCGAGCGCGGATTCAGTGCTCTCGTCAGCCCCTCGTGGTATGTCCCCGCCGCACGCATGCGGAACGTCCTTGCCGAGCTGCTCACGCTACTTCGTCTCGAGCGCATCGAGCACAACCTCTTTCGCGGCCAGAGCCAGGACCTGGGCTGGGGGGCGATCTTCGGGGGTCAGGTGCTGGGGCAGTCGCTCTCGGCCGCGGTCCAGACGGTGCCCGAGGATCGCCCGGTGCACTCGCTGCACGGCTACTTCCTGCGCCAGGGCGACGCGAGCAAGCCGGTCGTGTACGACGTGGACTGCATTCGCGATGGCAAGAGCTTCACCACCCGTCGGGTGGTGGCGATCCAGAACGGCAAGCCGATCTTCAGCATGGCGGCGTCGTTCCAGCAGGTCGAAGGCGGCTACGACCACGCGGCCTCGATGCCCCAGGTGCCGGGTCCCGACGAGCTGATCTCGGAGGTCGAGCTGCTGGGCAAGCTCCGTGATCACATCCCTCCCAAGCTGTTCCAGAGGGCCACCGCCGAGCGGCCCATCGAGAGCCGGCCGGTCGACCCCGTCAACCCGCTGGCGCCCAAGGCCCGCGCCCCGCACCGTGCGGTGTGGTTTCGTGCCGTCGACCCCTTGCCCGACGAGCCCGCGCTCCACCGCTACCTGCTGGCCTACGCCTCCGACTTCAACTTCCTGTCCACGGCCATGCTGCCGCACGCGGTCTCGTGGCTCATGCCCAGCATGCAGGTCGCGAGCCTGGACCACGCGATGTGGTTCCACCGCCCGTTTCGCATGGACGACTGGCTGCTCTACGCGGTGCAGAGCCCCTCGGCCAGCGGCGCACGCGGGCTGGTGCGCGGGCAGCTGTTCACCCGCGACGGGGTGCTGGTGGCGTCGACGGTGCAGGAGGGGCTGATCCGAGACCGCGCCGAGTTCGGCGACCCGCCGAGCTGACGAGCGAGCCTCGATCGTCGACGGCGCCGCCCCGGAGCCAACCTGGCTCGGACTCGCGATGGTGACTATCCTTGTCGGGGCCATGCTCACCGAGGACGAGCTGCGCCGCCTCATGGCGGATCTCGAGAGCGACCGCGTCGAGCGGACGACCTCGACCAACAAGTCGGACAAGCACTGCCGCGCCATCTGTGCGTTCGCGAACGACTTCCCCGGGCATGGCAAGCCGGGCTACTTGCTGGTGGGCGTCGACGACGATGGCCGTCCTTCTGGCCTGAAGGTCACCGATCAGCTGCTCCAGAACCTCGGTGCTCATCGCGACAATGGTCGCATTCAGCCGCTGCCCGCGATGAGCGTAGAGCGCTTCGTCCTCGAGGGCGGAGAGGTGGCCGTGGTCGAGGTGCGGCCCTCCGACATCCCTCCCGTTCGCTACGACGGCCGCATCCACATTCGCGTGGGGCCACGCCGCGGCATAGCCAGCGAGCAGGAGGAGCGAATCCTGGTGGAGCGGCGGGCCTCCGCATTCAAGACCTTCGACCTGCGGCCTTGCCGGGGTGCGACCACGGCCGATCTCGTGATGGAGTCGTTCTTCCAGTATCGGTCGTTCTCGGTTGCACCCGATGTGGTGGAGGAGAACCATCGTACCACCGAGCTACAGATGGCGTCGCTCAGCCTCTACGATCTGGGCAGCCAGGCTCCCACCTACGGAGGGATGCTGATCCTCGGAAAGGAGATTCGTCGCTGGTTGCCCGGTGCGTACGTCCAATTCGTTCGCTTCGATGGTTGCTCGCTGGCCGACGATGCCCGCGACGAGAAGCTCGTCGATGGGGATCTCCTCACGGTGCTTCGAGAGCTCGACGGCCTCATCAAATTGCACACGACGGGGCATCCCAGGCCCGTCAGCGCCGCACAAGAGAAGATGGTGTGGGACTATCCGCCATTCGCCGTGCGCGAGCTCGTGATGAACGCGGTGATGCATCGCGACTACGAAGCGGTGGCTCCCGTCCGGTTCTACTGGTTCGACGATCACATCGAGATCCAGAACCCTGGGGGCTTGTACGGCGCAGCGACGCGCCAGAACTTCCCGAGGCAGAACGCCTACCGCAACCCGATCATTGCCGGAGCGATGAAGGCCTTCGGCTTCGTCAATACCTACGGGCACGGCGTGATGCGTGCGCAGCGGATCCTCGCCGAGAACGGCAATCCCCCGGCCGAGTTCGAGTTCCAGGACACCTTCGTCCTGGCCAAGCTCACGAGGGCGTCGTGAAGACGATTGCGTTCTTCAACAACAAGGGAGGGGTCGGGAAGACCTCTCTCGTCTATCACCTGGCGTGGATGTTCGCCGACCTGGGGTATCGAGTGGTGGCAGCGGACCTCGATCCCCAGGCCAGCCTCACGGCAATGTTCCTCGAAGAGGAGCGGCTCGCCGAGCTGTGGGAGGACGAGGGCGTCACGACCATCCATGGCGCCGTCGAGCCGCTGGGGGACATTCGACCGGCCACGCTCGTGAGCTTGAACGACCAGCTCGCGCTGCTCCCAGGTGACGTCGGTCTGTCTGCGTTCGAGGACGTGCTCGCCGATGGCTGGGGCAAGTGCCACCAGGGGGATCCTCGTGGCTACCTGGTCGTGTCGTCGCTCGCCCGGGTGCTGGTACGCGCCGCCAACGACCGTGCTGCAGATGTCGTGCTCGTCGACGTTGGTCCGAGCCTGGGAGCGATCAATCGTGCCGCGTTGCTCGGGGCGGATCACATCGTCCTTCCGGTTGCGGCAGATCTGTTCTCGATCGTGGGTCTAGAGCATCTCGGTCCCACCCTTCGACGGTGGCGTCAGGGTTGGCAACGCTTGCTCGCGACTCGTCCTCCGGAGCTCGAGCACGAGCTTCCGAAGGGTGAGCTCGCTGCGCTGGGCTACGTCACGATGTTGTACGCAATCAGTGCCCAGAGCCGGCCGACGCAGGCCCATCACCGTTGGATGAAGAAGATCCCCGAGGTCTACCGCAGAGCGGTCCTCGATCTCGAAGATCCGGCGCCAGCCTCCGTAGAGACCGATCCGGAGTGCCTCGGGGTGCTCAAGCACTATCGAAGCCTGTTGCCCATGGCCCAGGATGCTCGCAAGCCCATCTTTCGCCTGAGGCCGGCCGACGGCGCCATGGGTTCACACGCACGGGCCGTTCACGACGCACACCGAGACTTCGAGCAATTGGCGCGGTCCATCGCTCGACGCGGCGGCGTCGAGCAGTGACGGGCACAGCGGCCGTCCGGACCCAACCCGACTCACCCCAGCCGCAGCGGCAGGATCACCAGGAACGCGGTGCCCTGGCCCACCTCGCTCTCGACCTCGATCGACCCGCGCAGCCCGGTGGTCACCAGGTTGTGCACGATCGACAGCCCGAGGCCGGGGCTGGCCCCGCCGCCGCCGCGCTTGGAGGTGAAGAACGGATCGAAGATGCGCACGAGCTGATCGTGGGCCATGCCCTGGCCGTAGTCGCGGATCGAGATCCGGAACGTCTGGTGCTCGTCGTCGCGTGCGAGCGAGAGCTTGACCGGGAACGTCTCGGCCTTGGCGGGGTAGGCGTGCTCGATCACGTTGGCAAGCAGTGCCGTGATCACCTGGGTGAGGTGATCGGGCTGGCCCACCCACTGGCGGTCGATGGGATCGAGATCGGCGTCGACGGCCAGGTGCAGCCGCTCGTCGGCCGACACCATCACCTCGGCGATCTCCTGCAGCAGCTCGAACAGGTCGACCTCGACGATGGCCTCGGTCATCTGCGAGGCCGAGAGCTTCTTGAACGCGTCGATGAGCCGACCCATGCGCGTGGTGTGACCGTCGATGAGCTCGGTGGCTCCGATCACGCTCTCGAGCTCCTCCTTGACCTCGTCGTCGTCGATGCCGGTGAGGGCCTCGGAGTGCGCGGCCTCGGAGATGATGCCCACCGCGGTCTTGATGATGCCCAGCGGGGTGTTGAGCTCGTGAGCCATGCCCACGACCATGTCGGTGATGGAGCGGTGCTTCTGCGCCTCGACCTCGGCGCTGATGTCCCGCACGATCATCACGGTGCCGATGTGCTTGCCCGACTCGGCGGCGAGGATGGAGCTGGCCACCACGGAGAGCTGCTGACCGCTGGGGGAGGACAGGTCCATGCGCTGGGTGACCGGGCCGGGGTGCTTGGCGCAGCGCTCCACCAGCGCGACCACGCGCTCGCTGAACACCTGGTCGAGCGCGGTGCCGAGCAGCTCGATGCCGTCGAGCCCGAACAGCTGCTGCGCCCGACGGTTGACCAGCTTGATCTCGAAGTCGAGGGCGACGACGAGCAGGCCGTCGTCCATGTTCTCGAGGATCGCCCGCAGGTAGCCCACGGTGTTCTCGATCTCCGACTTGGCCTGGTAGAGCTCGTAGGTCTTCTGCTCGGCGATCGTCTCCGAGGCCTTGCGCGCCTCCTGGGCGCGACGCAGGCGAGCCTTGAGCTGATCGATCTCCTCCTGGGCCGCGGCGGGCACCGCCGCCGCGGGAGCGGCCGCGGTGGGGTTCAGCAGCATGCTGCGCAGCATCCCCAGCGTCTGGCCCACGTCGGCGGTCGCTCGCACCAGCTCGCCGAAGTCCCGCTTGGGGTTGTACTCGGTCGCGGCGCGGTCGAGCAGCAAGCCGCGCAGGTAGTCGAGGGTGCGGTCGATCGCGCTGGTGTCGCCCGCACCCGAGGGAACGGCGGCCGCGGCCGGCGAGGCCCGCGTGGGGCCGGGCACGCGAGGGGTCACGGTCGAGGCCGCAGGCGGCAGCGCGGCGGCCAGCTCGGCGGTGCGACGGGCGGTCTGCCCGATGCGGATGAGCGGCGCGCTCGACTCGCGCAGCGTGACGGTACGGCCCGCGCTCTTGGCCTTGCGCCGCGCAACGGGCACGCCGTCGCCCTTGGGGATGGGCTTGGACTCCTCCGCGAGCGCCTCGGCCCGGACCAGGTCGAAGCGCACCCGGTGCCCCTGGGTGGCGGGCAGGTCCTCCCGGTTCAGCTCGATCGACTCGCCGAAGTACTCCGCACACCCCAGCAGCATGCCCTCGGCGAGATCTCCCAGCGGCCGGGCCGATTGGTAGACGAACGTGAGACGGTTCGGCCCCTGTCGCTCGATGGAGAAGGAAGGCAGGGCCGCGTCGGGGTAGAGCTTGCGCACCTCGTGGTGGATGTAGTTCTCCACCTTGGGCACGAAGTCCATGGCGGAGGTCTCGTCCTCCAGGAACTGGGGGTAGAGGTGCACCAGGCGCCCGAATAGGTGCACGCCGAACGCCTTGATCAAGACCGCCGGCTCCTTGCCCGTGGCCTCGCTCAGGTTCTTGATCAGGCGGGCGAGCTCCTCGAAGTCGTAGGTGCCCAGCGAGCTGTAGACCCCGCCGGAGGGCAGCTCGGAAACGGCGATGATGTGCTCCGTCAGGTCGGGCCCGAAGCGTTCCTCGACCATGTCGATGAACTCGGAGAACACGAGGCCCTTCATTGCCTACCCCAGTCGGCCACGCGTGGGGCGGACTATACACGACGGGGCGGCGGGGGCCACCGGAGCCCCGTGATCGGGCCGAGAAAGGATCTCCTTACATCGTACGCGGCCGGAGCCGTCGAAACCGCTCGGCCGTTCCCCGCCTCGTGCGTCCCAAAACGGGACTTCGGCGGCCGTTGCGCAGGGTCGAGATTGCCCTTACGTCGACGGCCTCGAACGGGTCCAATCGTGGCCAGGCGATGCTGGAACGCGGTATCATGCGCGGGGTCATAGGGCCCGGCTGGTCGGGCCGGACGCCGGATGCAGTCCAGACCTCATGGGGAACATAGGGATGGCATCAGTACCATTGAGCGCACCATCCACCTGCAAGGTTCTCGTCGTCGACGACGAGAAGGACGTCCTGCTGGTGACCAAGCTCAGCCTCAAGGGGCTGCGCTGGAAGGACACCCGGGTGGAGTTCCTCATGGCGACCTCTGGTGCCGAGGCGATCGAGCAGATGCGTGCCAATCCCGACGTGGCGGTCATTCTGCTCGACGTCGTGATGGAGACCGAGCACGCCGGTCTCGACACGTGCAAGGCGATCCGCGAGGAGCTCGACAACCGGATCGTGCGGGTCCTGCTGCGCACGGGGCAGCCCGGTCAAGCGCCCGAGAAGCAGACCATCGACGAGTACGACATCGATGGCTACCTGCCCAAGGCCGAGCTGACCAGCTCGCGGCTCTACTCTGCGGTGCGAACGGCGATCCGCGCCTGGGAGCAGCTGGTCGAGCTCGAGCGCCACCGCCAGTTCCTCCATGCGATCAACGACTGCGCGATCTCGCTGCGGACCTACGACGACGTGGAGGTCTCGCTGGGGCGCATCCTCGACACCGTCGTGACGATCTGCCCCACGCACCAGGCCGTGCTCTCGCTCGAGACCTTCGACGCCGACGGCAACGCACAGCGCATCATCATCCACCAGTCCACGCATCCGGACAGCAAGACCTCCGAGGCCGAGGCGATCGAGGTGGCGCAGCGGCTCTACCTCGACCCGGATGCCATGTCGCAAGAGACCATCGGAGCGGTGGAAGGAGGGCTCTTGCTCCCGATTCGACTCCATCGGGAGCTCGGCTATGGTTGGATCTTCATGGCCGATGTCGCTCCCGACGACCTCGTCGCACGAGTCTTGCCGATCATGGCAGCGCACGCGGCCAACGCCCTCTACGGAGCCGTGGCTCAGGCCATGCTCGCCAAGCGAGACGGCAACCTGTTCGACGACATCGCGATCTAGGCCGTCATGAGCGACTCCACGACGCTGCCCACCATCCCGCACGCGGGAGTCCTGGAGGACCTGGCGACGATGCCGGCCTACGTGATGCCCGATCACGCCGACGGGCATCCGGCCAACGGGCAGTTCTCGTGTTGCTTCTGCGGGGTGGGCGATAGCGGGCAGGTGGTGATCAACGAGACCCGACGCAACAGCGACGAGGCACTGTCGCTGCCGGTGGGCGAGGGTCTGCTGTGGATGGCCAGCCCGGTGGAGCCCCACCCCGCGATGGTCGGCGAGGATGGTCGACTGCACGTGCGAACGGCCGAGGCGCTGACGCCCGTGGGCGGGGTGCTGTCGGGCGAGCTCGAGTTCGAGGGCAAGCGCACCCCGGTGATGGTCCGCGAGGTCGAGCGCAAGACCGGACCCGACGGCATGCTGTTCTCGCAGATCTTCAAGCCGTATCGTCGCTCGCTCTCGGTCACCAACAGCCAGATCGTCGATACCCTGCCCACCAAGGGGTGCGTCAAGCTCAAGCACTCCACGGTGCGGCAGCGGCCCGCGTTCCCGATCCACGTCGCACCCAGCGTCAAGGACGGGATCGACCGCCGCAGCGTCACGTATCAGCAATCGATCGAGCGACTGGCCGACCTGGTGCTCGAGCATCGTGCGCCTCGCGGCAAGATCCTGCTCTACTGCACGGGGCAGCTCGACTACATCGCGATCTTCGCGATCCAGGAGGTCTTTCGGCTGCTCGGGGTCCGCAACCTCACCGGCAACGCCGAGCACTGCCTCAACGCGGGCGCCTCGCACAACGAGATCCTCACGGGGCAAGAAGGGCCGTTCCTCACCATCGAGAAGGCGATCGAGGGCCCCGATCGCCTGTTCCTGTTCAACGGCTGGAACGGCTTCATCACCCACCCGCCGGCGTTCTTGCAGGTGCTCAAGCGCGACCAGCTCGACGTCTACCTCATCGAGGTGATGGTCACCGAGTCGGCCAAGATGGTCGCCAAGAAGCTCGGGCCCGAGCGGGTGCTGCTCATCAAGCCGGGCACCGATCCACACCTCGCGCTCGCGGTCGGCCACGAGATCCTCGTCAACCATGCCGACGCGATCGAGCCGCGCTTCCTGGAGCGCTTCTCCGACGGCAAGTCGTTCGACCGCTACCGGGCCCTGGCGCTCGAGCCACGCTTCTCCCCCGAGGAGGTGGCCAAGCGCATCGCAGCCGAGCCCGCGTACGAGGAGCGGCTGATCGCGGGCATTCGCGCCATCGCGGCCCGCATGGCGAGCCCCGGTACCGTGCCCATCAACATCCCCTCGGTGGGGCTGTCGCAGACCACGGGGGTGGTGGCCCACTGCCTGTGGGGCAACGCGATGGCGATGGTGGGCAAGTACGGGCTGCGCTCGGACGGCTCGCCCGCAGGGGGCACCCTGCGCATCCCGGGGCAGATCAACGCCGAGAGCGAGATCCAGGGCCTGTCCGGCAAGTACTTCATGGGGCGCGTGCCCGTCGATCACCACGACGAGGCGGCCGCTCGCATGGGCCTGCCGCTCGATGCCTACGCGGCGGTGGTCGACGACGTGCACCGCCCAGCGCTCGACTACTCCGAGGGTGACGGAGAGCAGCCCGAGCTGTTCATCTGCTTCGGCACGCAGTTCGAGGCCAACATGATGAACCGGCCCAAGTGGCTGGAGAAGCTGACCGATCCCGAGTCCACGCTGGTGGTGGTGGATCCGATCCCCGATCCGTTCACGCTCGAGCACGCCGAGCTGGTGATCCCCTCACCGCCCCACCCGGCCACCACCAAGGTCTACCAGAACGGCGAGTGGAAGCTGAGCTTGAGCGTGCCGCAGAAGCTCGCGCCGCTGCACACGCGCTCGGACGCCACCATCGTCTACGACCTGATGGCGGAGATCGTTCGCCGGCTCGAGCACGACGAGTCGGTGCGGGCCGAGCACCCCGACCTCGCCCGTCACCTCGACTCGGGCTACCTCGTGCGGCGCTTCTGCCCTCCCGGGGAGGGGCGACCCGACGACGAGGGCCTGCAGCGAGTCAACGGAGAGGTGAGCCGCCCGCAGCTGTGGCAGCGCGTGATCGACTACCTGAGCGGGGCTCGGGGCGGCCGCGGGCCGCTCTACTGCCTGCCCACGCACCCCGACGGCCGACCCGTGCAGTGGTCCGATCTCCTCGAGGGCTCGGTGATCTACGGCGGCGTGGGGGTCTCGCGCTACAAGCTCGACTACGACGATCCCCGGGCGACGCCGTTCGGCGACATCTACGGCCAGCCGGGGTGCTACCGCTTCTTCGTGCCCACCGAGCGCGACCTCCAGCCGCCGCAGGGGCTGATCCTCAACTCGGGGCGGTCCACGCTGTCGGATGACAAGGAGCTGGTGCGGTTCGCCTCCACCACGTTCAACTCGGGCAAGGCCACCCCGATCGTGGGGATGCCCAAGACCAACCCGCTGTTCGTGTCACCGGCGCTCGCCGAGCGCCTGGGCCTGAAGACGGGCGACGAGGCTCGCATCACGGGTCGTGCCACCAACGACTCCATCGTGCTGCCGGTGGTGGTCAGCGATCGGGTCAAGGGCGAGACCATGTACACCAGCTTCCACAAGACCGAGGCTCAGATGGAGCGGGGTCTGACCGTGAACACGGTGACCAGCCACCACGAGCGCTGCCCATACAGCAACCAAACCCGGCTCAAGGCCACCATGGTGGAGGTCGAGCGGGTGGAGCCGGTCGACGAGGCCAATCCACCCGTGCGTCCCCGCAATCTTCGCATCGAGCTCGGCCTCATCGACCTCGACTCCCACCAGCCCGCACGGTGAGTGATGAACGGAGCCCTACCCGAGGTGGAGATGGTCGAGGTCCCGACCCCGAGCGAGCCGAGGCACTGGGACGTCTTGGTGGTGGGTGATCCCGCTGACGCGATGGCGGGGCTGGAGGCGAGCGGGCTGGTTCCCGGCGCCGAGCTGTGTGGGCGTCCGCTTCGGATCACCCGGGTGACCGACGACCAGGCGGTCGCGCAGTTGGCCGAGATGCGCTACCACGTCACGATCGTGGGGACCGTCGAGGGCTCCCCTCGACCGCTGTGCGAGCGCTTGCGGTCCACGGCTCCGGCCTCGATGCGCATCCTGGTGTGCAACGACGCCGCGACCGATCTCGATGCGAGCACGCTCGACGAGCTCGATCTCGATCCGTGCCCCGGTCACGATCCGGCCTCGCTGCGCTCGATGCTCCGCGCCATGCTGCGCCACGCCGACGGCCTGGTCGCGCTGGAGGGCGCACGGGCCGAGACCATCAATCAAATGACGATCCGCGAGCGCCTCGAGGGCATTGCGGCCATGGTCACCGGCATCACGCACGACGTGAGCACGCCGCTGGGCGTCGCGAGCACGGCGGGCTCGGTGGTCGACGAGACCGCGCGGCGTATGCTGCAAGGGGCGCTGCGCGACGACAAGGAGCGCAACGAGCTGGCCGAGGATCTGCGGGATGCGCTCGACATCCTCACGCGCAGCCTCGAGCGGGCCCGTCGGCTCATCGACAGCTTCAAGCAGTTCTCCTCGTCGCAGTTCTCCAACGAGCGCGCCAAGGTCCAGCTCGCCGACGTGGTCACCGATTGCGTGATGGTGCTGCGCTCCGAGCTGCGGCGCGCTCGCATCTCGCTCGAGGTCCACGCGCCGCCCGACGAGGATCTGCGCTGGGACGGCTTTCCCGGCCACCTGGGGCGGGTGCTGGTGAACCTGCTGCAGAACTCGATGCGCTATGCGTTCGACCCGGGCAAGGGGGGCAAGGTCGCGATCCATCTCGATCGCAGCGCCGACGGCAACGGCTTCGTGATGCAGTACGTCGACGATGGCAAGGGCATCCCGCCCGAGATCCTGCCCCGCATCTTCGAGGCGTTCTTCACCACCGGAAGGGCCACCGGAGGCACGGGCCTGGGCCTGGCGATCTCCCACAACATCGTGGTGAACCTCCTGGGCGGGACGATCCGCTGCGACAGCACGTTGGACGAGGGAACGACCTTCACCATCACGTTCCCGGCGGTGGCGGAGGGTGACGGCAGCCAGTACGTCAACGGCTTGCAGGACATCATCCCCGGGAACAAGACCAGGCCTCCGGCCTGAGCCCCGCCCTCCTGACGGGGCTTGCAGGCGGCCCTGGTGCGGGGTGGTCGTGGTAGGCTCGCGTGGTGGCACGACTGCGGCACCAGGCGTCGGGGCGCGAGCACGAGGTGGAGGCGCGCTGCCTGATCGGGCGCTCCCCACCGTGTCAGTTGTTGGTCGACGAGCCGCTGGTCTCCGGGGTCCACGCCGAGCTGGCCTGGGACGGCGATGGCTGGGCGCTGCACGATCTCGACAGCAGCAACGGGACCTACGTGGCCGGGCGGCGCCTGACGGCGGGCGAGCGAGCCAAGCTCGAGGTCGGGACCGTGCTGGCCTTCGGCAACCGCGAGCGCGGCTTCGTGCTGGTGGATGCCTCGGCGCCGCGGTTGGTGGCCAAGGCGGCCGACGGTCGGGTGGCGGTGGCCGAGACGAGCCTGCTGAGCCTGCCCAACGAGGATGATCCGGAGGTCACCATCATGCTCGGGGCCGACGGGCGCTGGGTGGCCGAGGGGGCCGAGGTGGCGCGCCCGATCGACGACTTCGACGCCGTGATCGCGGGCGGTGCGGTGTGGCTGGTGCACCTGCCCAAGGTGGTCTCGGGCACGCGCGCCCTGATCGACGAGGTGCTCACGCTGCGGACGATCACGCTCGAGCTGACGGTGAGCCGCGACGAGGAGCACGTGTCGTGCGTGATGCGTCATGGCGCGACCGAGGTGGAGCTGATCTCGCGCGCGCACGCGTTCTTGCTGCTGCGCCTGGCCCGAGACCGCATGGCCGACGTGGAGCAGGGGCTCGGGCCGGCCGAGCAGGGATGGCGACATCGGGACGAGCTGTGCCAGAAGCTCGGCATCGACAACCAGCTCCTGAACCTGTGGGTCTACCGGGCCCGGCGCCAGCTGGTGCAGGCGGGAGTGGTGGATGCCACGCGGGTGATCGAGCGACGCGCCGGGTCGCAGCAGCTTCGGCTCGGGGTGGCGCAGGTGGAGATTCGAAGCACCGAGTGAGCCGATGCGGCCCAGCGCGGGCATGCATGCGGTTTGACGAGTCGAGGGCCGCGGCGCACGATGGCTCGCACCATGGCCTTCGTTCCTCCGATCGGGGTCTCCGACTTCAAGAAGCTCCGCGAGAAGGGACTGACCTACGTCGACAAGACGCGGCTGTTGCTCGACCTCATCGACCGGCCCGGGCTCGAGGTGGTGCTGTTTCCTCGGCCGCGTCGCTTCGGCAAGACGCTCAACCTCTCGATGCTGCGGTACTTCTTCGAGAAGAGCGAGGAGGACCGCTCGGCGTTGTTCGAGGGGCTCGAGGTGTTCGAGGCGGGGCCGCGGTACCGTGCGCACTTTGGGCGCTATCCGGTGGTGTTCCTGAGCTTTCGCGAGGTGAAGGCGACGCGATGGGACGATGCCTGGGCCGCGATCCAGCGCAAGATCCGGGAGCTGTTCGACGAGCATCGCGGCGTGCTCGACCACGAGGCGGTGTCACGCTGGGCTCGCAGCGACTACGAGGCCATCCTCGACGGGACGGCGGATCGCGTCTCGTACGAGCGGGCGCTCGGGGACCTGACCAAGCTGCTGCACGCAGTGCACGGCGAGCGGGCGATGGTGCTGGTGGACGAGTACGACGAGCCGATCCATGCCGGCCATGCCCATGGCTACGCGCGCGAGGTGTTGGGGTTCTTTCGGGCGTTCCTCACCGCCGGGCTCGAGGACAACCCCCACCTCGAGCGCGGCGTGCTCACGGGAGTCCTGCGGGTGGCCAAGGAGAGCATCTTCTCCGGGCTCAACAACCTGTCGGTGATGTCGCTGCTCGAGCGCCGGTTCTCCTCTGCGTTCGGGTTCACCGACGTGGAAGTCGCGCGCCTGCTCACCATGGCGCGACAGACGGCCCGCGCCGAGGAGATTCGCGAGTGGTACGACGGCTATCTGTTCGGCGAGCGAGTGGTCTACAACCCGTGGAGCGTGCTGCAGTTCCTCGCGGCGCCCGAGCGAGGGCCGCAGCCCTACTGGCTCTCGACCAGCAGCAACGAGCTCATCGAGCAGGTCCTGCGTCAGCGGGCACCGACGGTGGCGGGGCAGCTCGAGACGCTGCTCGAGGGCGGTGAGATCGAGGTCGAGCTCGACGAGCACGTGGTGCTCGGGCAGCTCGCCTCCGATCCTCATGCATTGTGGAGCCTGCTGACGTTCTCGGGGTACCTCCGGGCGAGGTCCGAGCCGGTGGCGGCGGGCCGAGTGGGCCTGCATCGCGTGGCGATTCCCAACCGTGAGGTCCGGCTGCTCTATGCATCGACGTTTCGCCGCTGGATCGAGGACAGCCTGGGTGCGCAAGGGGGCAGCGTGACGAGCCTGACCGCCGCGCTGCTCGAAGGCGATGCCGAGGGCGTCGAGGAGCAGCTTCGGTTCTTCGTGGCGTCGCTGCTGTCGTACTACGATCGCAAGGCGGTGAACGCCGAGGTCATGTATCACGGGCTCGTGGTCGGGCTGCTCGCCACGCTCGAGCCGGGTCATCGCGTGCGATCGAATCGCGAGTCGGGCGCTGGTCGGCCCGACGTGCTGGTGATTCCGCAGCGGTCGGGCGGGCCCGGCGTGGTGCTGGAGCTGAAGGTGGCCCGCAGGGGGAGGTCGCTCGACCAGGCGCTGGCCGATGGTCTTGGGCAGCTCGAGGCACGAGACTACGCCGCCGAGCTACGGGCGGCGGGAGCAGAGCCGATCCATGCCTTCGCCGTGGCCTTCGACGGCCGCGAGGTCCGAGTCGCCCGATCTCGATGCCAGTAGCCTCGGTGGCTCACTCCACCGTCAGCTCCGCCTCGATCGGTACCCACTGCGGTGGGTTCGCCGGATCGAACCCCCACACGCCACCCAGCAGCGCCAGGGTACCCGCTTCGTCGAAGCCGGCGAGCTCGATGGCGGCGGTCACGATGTCGTCCACCGAGAGCTGGCCGTCGAGCACGACCGGGTTCGCGATGCCCTCGGCGCCGACCGAGCCGGACAGCTCGGCCTGCGCGATGGTGATGTGGAGCTCCTGCCCGCCGGAGGTGGCGCCCACCGGTAGATCGAAGCTCACCAACGCGGTGCGGAATGCCGAAGCATCGCCTTCGACCACGGGCGCGTAGACGACGTCGTCGAAGCCCACCGAGCCGTCGCCGTCGCGGTCGGGAGCGAAGGCGAGGGCCTGGGGCTGCGGCACCCAGGCCCAGCGCAGCGAGGGCAGCACACCCGCGAGCACGCCCGCGGCGGCGGGGTCGGTGGGCTGGATCAGGGTCATGCCCTTGGCCGGAGTGCTGGCCCGAATGTTGCTGCGCACGATGCCACCCGTGACCGCGATCGGCGAGCCGCCGCTGACGAGCTGTCCACTCACGGACCAGTAGCCAGCGGTTCCGCCCAGGTCGAGCGCGGTCGCCGGCGGCAGCAGCGTCTGGCCGCCCACGTCGAGGCTGCCGCCGAGCTCGGGCAGCGAGGGCCACTGCACCGCGAGCGGCTTGCCGACGGCGTCGATGGCCTCGAGCAGGCGAAGTCCCGAGGCCTCGTCGGCGCTGCTCACCAGGATGTCGGTGACCTCCGATTGCCGCCCCAGCCAGTAGGTCATCGCGTGGGTCTTGGTGTGCACGCGATAGGGATAGGTGGTGCCATTGTCGACGGCGGTGTCGGGGGTCAGGCCACCGCCGTGGGTCTGTGCGGCCGGGTAGCGGTAGCTGGCCTCGCGGCGCTGGAGCACGGTCGAGGCCTGGGCCAGCACGCCGAGCGCCTCGAGCCACGAGGCGTGGGAGGCCTCGGCCGGAACCTCGAGCTCGGCGAGCACCGCCTCACGGTAGTCCAACACGGCGTCGTAGAGCAGCGCGGTATGGGCCGCGCGCAGGCCGTCGATCTCGATGCCGTCGCGCACCTCGTCGAGCCACGGCTGGCCGCTGCCCGGTATCTCGTCGACCAGCGCGTCGAGTCGGCTTCGCCAGCCGTCGTATGCGGTGGCCGCTTGCTGCAGCGCCCGTAGATCGGTGGCCCGGAAGTGGGCGATGGCGTCGGCGTCCCAGCCGAGCAGCTCGGTGAACGCCACGCGCACGGGGCGAAACTCGAGGCCGCTGTCGGCGGCGAGCACGTCGGCGTCGTCTTCGCCAGCGAAGTAGGCGTAGAGACCTCCGGGGCGGCCTCGAAAGTCCTCTTGCTGCAAGAACATCGCGCGCTGGTGCTCGATGACCTCCTGCATGACCGCGAGCGCCTCGTCCTTGGCGGCACAGCCGTCGCGCCACGCGGCGGGCTCGCACAGGGGGTCGAAGATCTCGCCGAGCACCTGCGGCAGGGTGATGTCGGCGTTCCAGGCCATCAGGCCCACCATGTAGTCTTGTTGCCAGTAGCCCCACTCGTGGCCGGTGTCGAACATGCGATGGCCATCGAGGGTGCCACCGCCGCGCGAGCGCAGCAGCGGTCGCAACAGCTCGATGTCACGCGCGCGGGTCCACATGTAGAGCGGCAGGTACACGGGGATCGAGTTGTCGAACGAGAGCCACCATGCGCCCTCGGGGAACCACGTCAGCGGCCGCCCCCGGGCCGAGGCCTCCTGCATCAGGCACCGCTTGTGGGCGAAGCTCTCTTGCGCATACACGCGCGCGGGGCCCTCGAGCGGGTAGAACATCACCGTGTGCACCGAGACCCCCAGGCGAGGGTCGGAGTGGAAGGCCAGGTCGTAGTAGTCGATGCGCCCGTCGTCGTTGGTGCCAGGGGGACAGCCGAGGTCGTCGAAGTGGGGGCTTGGCTGGCTGCCCGTGATGTGATCGTTGATCTCGATCTCGAGGTCGGGACGCAGGCGCAGCGCGGCCTGGCCGGCCCAGTCGATCCACTGCACCGTCTCTTCGTCGGGGGTGGTGGTGAATTCGGTGGGGCCGAAGTGGATCCCGAACCAGCGCGCGTCGGGCTTGTCGGCGAGCTTTTGGGCCACGAGGGTCTCGATCTGCTGCTGCACCGGGATGGACGACGAGGGGTCGATCTCGGCGCTGGCCCCCTGCTGCAGGTTGT
The DNA here is from genome assembly GCF_026337845.1 of Paraliomyxa miuraensis. Lineage (GTDB taxonomy): Bacteria > Myxococcota_A > Polyangia > Nannocystales > Nannocystaceae > Paraliomyxa > Paraliomyxa miuraensis. The sequence continues at coordinate 198,612 of NZ_JAOVZF010000156.1, forward strand.
GCAGCGACAGGCCGGTGCCGGTGGGAAAGCCGAGCAGCACGCGGAGCTCCTCGAGCTCGGCGGCCCGCTGGGCGAGCGCCTCCTCGGATGCGACGCCTCGACCGGCCCCGCGGAAGCGATTGCCGAAGCCCTTGACGATCCAGTCGTTGACGTGGACCGCCTCGTCGATGGGGTGCTCGGGATCCGAGAATGCCTCGAGGTGCTCGAGCGGGTGCGCGCCGTGGAACGACCACGAGCGCCAGCGAAAGTCGGGCTCGTAGTCGCCGCGCTGGCCCGCGCGGTGCAGCGCGGTGGGGCGGCGCACGAGGTCGCGCAGGTCGGCGGGGTCGTGCACGGGCACGTGCTCCTGCTCGGGATGGAAGAAGCGCACGCCCAGTCGGCGCAGCAGCTCGTAGACGGCGTACTGGCGAGACAGCCGGGTGGCACCCGCGGTGAGCACCACGGTGGCTCCCGGCTCGTCGCCCAGCGGGCCGTTCCAGCGGCCCATGTCGTGGGTCTCGAGCACGAAGCCCTGCTCGCCGAGCGCGGCCATGCGTGCGTCGTCGATCCGATCGCTGGCGAGCCGCTCGGCCTCGAGCACGACGACCAGGCCCGCCCGGTGACGGGACGCGAGCGCCTCGAGCTCGGGCAGCGAGTCGAAGTCGTCGTCGGCCACGGGCGCCGACACGATGGGGCGATTGGTGATCGTCTCGAGGTAACGAGCGGTGGACTGAGCCAGGCGCTCGCCCAGAGGGTCGGCGTCGTCGGGATACACCAGCAGCACCGCGCCGGGCAGCGACGCCTGGCGAGCGTCGTCTCGACACGAGAACGAGAAGAGCAAGCTGGCCACGAGCAACCAGCGCGAGTAGGCCCCACGAGGACGATCCATCACCACCACCGATGTGATCCTCACCGTAGCAAGGAAGCCGACCGGCTTGCACATGAAGGGGACGCTTCCATGAAGCGGCCGGCCAGCCTCGTGACGGATGCGATCGTTTCGCAACGGGACACGCGGCCGTACTCGCATCCTGACCGCGGGCTACGAAGGCATTCGCCAACGTCGGCGATGTCGACGCCGCACTCGTGAAGGCGTCGATCGTGCGATCGATCGACACCGAAGTTCCTCGCGACCGTGATGCTCGTCGGGTGCGACCGGACGGATCAGCGGACGAGGCGCCGAAACGACCGGTCGGCCAGTATGTGCGCGCGGGCTCTCGAGTCGGGCTATGACCGACTTCCGCTCGGGCTGCCGATCTGGTTTCCGGTTGGGCCGGTGTGACTGGACTGGCCGAGCCCCGCCGCCACGCGCGTGGCTTCCTGGATCGTGCGAGCGAGCACCGAACGAATGCGTCCGTCTTCCATGATGAGCAATCCAGCGATCGTGCTGCCGGCGGGCGTGGTGACCTGGTCCTTGAGCGCTGCGGGATGGAAGCCCGTGTCGAGCACCATGCGGGCCGAGCCCTGCAGTACCTGCGCGGCGATCTCCAGCGCGACCGCTCGTGGCAATCCCATCATCACGCCGCCGTCGGCGAGGGCCTCGAGCATCACGTAGGCGAAGGCGGGGCCGCTGCCGTTCAAGCTGGTGACCGCGTCCATGTGCTTGTCCTCGAGCTCGATGCAGCGGCCGACCGCCTCGAACACGCCGCGGGCGAAGGCTCGCTGCTCGTCGGTCACCCCATCGCCCGCGGCGAGCACGGTCATGCCCTCGCGGATCAGGCACGGGGTGTTGGGCATGGCCCGGATGATGGCGGTGTCGGGGAGCCAGCGCTGGAGGGTGGGCACGCGGATGCCGGCCGCGATGCTGATGAGCAGCTTGCCAGCCAGGGCTCGACGCATGCGGTCGTCGTCGAGCACGTCGCCCATGCGCTGGGGCTTGAGGGCAACCAGGACCGCCGATGCCTGGGCACATGCGGCGCCGTTGTCGGTGAGGGCGGTGACGCCATGGCGCTGCTCCAGCCGTCGCGCATCCTCCGAGCGACGCGCGGTGACCACCACGTGCTCGGCCTTCACCCTTCCCGCGCGCAGCAGCCCGGCCAGGATGGCTTCGCCCATGGTGCCGCAACCCACGATGGCCAGGTGCGAAGGGGCGCCCGAATCGGTCGACATGGCCGGGCGCTCTACCACGAGCACGACGGGCTCGGCCAGCGAGGCACAATGGGCTGGCGGCGCCCAACGAGGTCCCGCGGCCCGTGTCGGCTCAGCTCCGTTCGGGGTCGAAGTTGCGGCCCTTGAAGGCTTCGTACTCGGAGGTGGGAGTCTCGTCGCGCGAGCGCGTGGGCCTGCGAGCGCGACGCAGCGAGGGCGCATCGGCTTGGCGCGCCGGGGGGGTGGGGGCGGTGGGTCGAGCGGGCGCGCGGCCACGCAGCAACCCCGCGCTGCGCTCGGGTGGCTGCGGTGCAGCGGGACGCTCGGGCCTACGCGCCGCGCTCAGCGAGCGCGCGGGGAGCTCGGCCCGCACCTCGTTCTCGGACTCGTTGGCTCGACGCGTGGCGCGGGTCTCGGAGCGACGCATGGCCATGACCTCTTCGTCCTCTCCCGAGGCGAGGGCGGCTCCGCTGATCTCCGGGCGTGCGGGGCTGCGTCGTGCCACGGGAGCATCGGGCTCGGTTTGATCGTCGGGACCCAGCCGGGTCCGATGGGCCTCTTCGTAGGGAGACCAGGCTTCGAGCTGCCGTGGGTCGGGGAGGCCATCCAGATCGACGCCCCTGGCACGAGGGGCGGCGGCCGTCTCCTGGCGCCGTCGTACGTCGTCGGTGTGCTCGTATGCGCCGGAACGGCCATCCTGGGAGTCCCAGGTGGAGCGTCGGGGCCGCTGCTCGTCGCCCTGGGAGATCCAGGGGGTCGGACGGCGGGGTCGCTCGTCGCCTTCGTCTCGAGGCACCGAGCGACGGTCGCGAGCATCCCATGAGGAGCGACGGTCGCGAGAGTCCCAGGCCGTGCGTCGAGTTCGATCGGCCAAGTCTTCGTGGTCCAGCGCCTGCCAGCGGCCCGAGCTGCCTTCGGAGCTCCAGCGCCCGGTGCGAGGCTCGGGGACCGGCCAGCTCAGGTGCTCGTCGTCGTCGGACCACCGCTGGCGCTCGGGGCCACCCTCGGCTCGAGCCGACCAGCCCAGGCGAGCCGGCGTGCCCTCGACCTGGGCCGACCAGCCATAGCGGTCGCGAGGCGACTCGGCGGGCCGCTCTCGCTCGGCGGCTCCAGCTTCGCGCTCGACGGGCTCGGCGGCCAGGTGCGGCCCCGAGCCGAACGGGGGCGGCTCGGGGATCGCCCTGGGCTCGTCCTCCGACGGCGCAGGGCTGCGATCGCGGCGAGCGTCGTGCAACGCCCATCGTGGGTCTTCGCGCGAGCCTTGGCGAGTCTGGGCGGTCTGGATGTCCACCGTGACCTCGGTTCGACTGGATCGGCCGACGCGCGGGCTGGGCTCGGGTCCTCGCTCGAGGTCCCGCGTGTGCTGCTCGAGCGACCCCGGCCACGAGGGCTCGGGCTCCGGGGTGGCCGGCGTGCGCTCGGACGACCAGGACGACTCGGAGCGGGATGGTGGGCGAGCCTCGGGTACGGGTCGGGGCGTGTTGGCACGCCGTCGAACCGGCTCGGGCTCGGGCTCGGGCTCGGGCTCGAGGTCCGGTTCGGCGGGTGCGGCTCGTCGTTCGAACTCGTCGTTCGGTGGCTCGGGCTCGTCGTGCTCGGGCTCGTCGGGCTCGTCGTGCTCGTCGTCGGGTTCGTCGTCGGAGAGCGCGGGTGCCCATGGTGGTCGCCAGCCCGCGGCCACGCGCTCTTCGAGCGCGGCACGCAGGGCGGCGACGCGACTGAAGTAGGCCTTGCGAGGCAGCTTCTCGTTGAGCACGCAGAACTCCTCGTTCTGCAGGCCCACGCAGGCGAAGCACTGCACACAGGTCTCGCAGTCGAGGCACAGGGTGAGGTACGAGGACTCGACGCACTCGCTCGACCAGGAGCTATGGGTGGTCTGCTTGCAGCGATTGCAGTGCTTGCAGTGGGTGCACCCCGAGCAGCCCTCGCAGCCCTCGCAGTAGGTGCAGTCCTCGCAGGCCGTGCAGTCCGAGCAGAACCGGCAGTAACTGCAGTCCTCACAGCGCTCGCAGCGAAAGTTGCCGCGCCCGGCCTCGGCTGGAACCGGCGCCTCGCCCCGCGCATCGAGCAACGCCTGGAAGGTCTCGAGAACCTCGTCGAGCGGGCTGGCCACTGTCGAGCAGCGTGCCATGAATCGGCGCCCGTCACGACCGCGAGAGGCGTCCCATCACGGCCCCCGTGCCGCGTCCCATCACGGCCCACGTGCTGCGCTCGCGCTCGCGGGTGTATGCTCCGCGCGCCCATGAGGCCCCCCCCGGTCAAACCCTCACTGCTCGCGCTGCTTGCGCTGGTCGGCTTGGCGTGCAAGGCAAAGATCGGCGACGAGTGCCTGCGGAGCACCGACTGCAGCCTGCAAGGGGAGCGCATCTGCGATCTCTCGCATCGCGTCGACCCACGGGGCGTGGTCACGCCCGGGGGCAAGGGCGAGTGCACCATCGACGGCTGCGGCCTGGGCTCGTGTCCGAAGGAAGCGGCATGCATCAAGGTGTACGGCAGCGACTTCCTCTCGATCGCGTGCGATCCCGCCCGGGAGGACCTCGCGGTCGCGTGCGATCCCGACGAGGAGGGCGAGGCGATCTGTGAGGCGCGCGGCTGCGTGCCGAGCACGGAGCCTTCGGTGTGGACCTGCCCTCCGCGCAACGATTGCGACCCCAACGAGGTGTGCCTGCCCGAGGGTCTGTGCGCCGACGAGGTCACGGCGCGAACCTCGTGCCGCCGCAAGTGCAGCAACGATCGCGACTGCCGCGAGGGCTACGAGTGCCGCGAGACCGGCTCGGGGGGCGTCTACCGGGCGCCGAACCTCGATGATCCGCAGGACCTGGGGACGGTCCGCATCTGCATGCCGGTCGGGTGATGAGAGATCTGCGTGATCGTACTCTCGGCCAAGACCGGAGCCCGCGCGAGTCTCGCTACGCCAAGATTAGCTCCCCTTGGTCCCGACCACTGTGGCCGACGACCTCGATTTCCTCGGCGAAGCTCGCTGCTTCACCAGGAAGGGCAATATCCACGACCCGGTGGGCCGCCTCGCTTGCACCGGCGTGAAGTACGGTTCGAGCGGCCTCATCCCCGCCTTGGAGCATGTAGACGACCAACTCGGCGCCGATCCCTTTTTCTTCGAGCAGCGGCATGAGAGAGCCTCTGTAGGACCAGAAGAGATTGACGATCTTGTCGAGTTCTCTCTCCGTTTCCTTCCGCTCGGGGACCAAGGGCTCCAGCAGGAGTAGCCGGCTCGCTCCCCTGACGTAGTGGGAGACGGAATGCAGCCGCTGGAAGCGGCTGTCGTCGGGAAGTGCCTTGCGAGGAGAGAACTGTTTCCTCACGTATTTGGTGACTCGTCGCTGCTCGAAGAATCGATATCCAAGCGTCGAGCGCTGTTCACCATGAGATCCCGTGGTCCTGGTCTCGGTACTTCGCAGCGGTAGTGTATTGTCGACGGCCCATTTGAGGGGGTTTTCGATGCTCATGCCGAGCAGGTGTGGCTCGCCCGCGCTGAAGTGGGGGCCCAGTGAGTCCGGGAGTCGGTCGAACATCGGCGCTCGATTTGCCCCCAACTCGCTCAGGCCCACCCTCAGGAGCGCCATGCGCTTGGAGCCTCCCAGGCACCCCGGGTCGGGGAGATGCTGGGCCACGCCAATCTGTACCGCATCGCCACCGCGGACGAGCACAGCTACGGGAACCTTCCAGTCCAGTGACGGATCAGGATGAAAGAACACGGTCCGGTAGGCAACCTTCACGGCGTCAGGCTCCCGAGCTTTGTTAAGTATCCCGTCGTGATCTGTGAGGCCACTGCGCATCTTGCGCGCAGAGCACGCAAGAGTCGATCTCGCTCTGACGCGTCTGCACGGCTCAGGTTACAGGCCTCTCCGACGACCTCGGAAAGAGTCGCGGTGGATGCGCGGGTCAGTCTCTGCGCCATTGCGAGCGCTCCAGGCGTCACGAGATCGACGGGAATGCCTCGAGTATCGCGATGCGGCTCTGGAGCGTCTAGCCCGAGTTGTTCGAGCTCCGAAGCTCGACCAGCCGCTGCGTTGGCGGCATCGATTGCCCACGCATGCATTTGTGACTCGCCAATGATCTCCAAGAGGAGATTGCGTCGGTGTCGGTCTGGATTGCCCGTCACAGCATCGATCGCAATGATCCCGCCCAGTTGATCCAAATTCACGACGAATGAAGCTCGTGAAGGGCTCCAGTGAACGACTTCCTCGATCCTCTGACTGAGCCATCCGTCGTTGTCGGGATCGCAATGGAAAGCGGCACGTGGGACGGGAACACCCAGGCGGTCTGCCAGTAGCCACCAGATAGCCTCGGCCTGAACACCATTGTCTCCCATGAGAGCGGCGTCCCTGCGAATCCACGTCCCGCCATTGGCGTCGCGTACGTACGTCGCGTTGGATGAATTCGGGACCGTCACTTCAGGCCCAAAGCTCAGCTCCGCAATTCGGAGAATCCTCTGTGGGACCAGTGACACGCTACCCCTTCGAATTGACCCAATCCAGTTGAGGAGCGCGTAGTCTAGCCGATCTGGAGGAATCCGAACAAGTCGTAGCCTTGAAGCGTGAACCGGTTGGGCCAAGACACCTAGCGGCACAGATCGCCGCGCTCGACCAAGCCCGACGGCTCGAGCACGAACTCCGGGGGGATCAGAGGAGCCTTGGGCTTGGACGGCTCGGGCTTCGCGGGTGTCTCCTGGGGAGGCGCGGGTTGGGGAGGCGCAGCGCCCTCGTCGGTCGAGGGCGAACCGTCCGCGGGCTGGGCCTCGGCCGGAGGCTGGGCCTCGGCCGGAGGCTGGGCCTCGGCCGGAGCGGCCTCACCCTCTTCGGGCGCACCCTCTTCGGGCGCACCCTCGTCCTCCCAGCCGCCCTCGTCCTCCCAGCCCCCGTCGTCCTCCCAGGCCCCTCCGTCGTCTTCCCACGGATCCCCCGAGTCACCTCCATCACCCCCGTCGCCTCCATCATCGCCGCCACCACGCTTGGCGAACGCGGGATCGGGATCGCGCTCCTTGTAGTTGATCACCACGACGTCGTCGCGCCGCTTGCCAGGTGCGCTCACCTTGGTCTTGGTGGGCAGATAGGCTCCGTCGAGCGTCTCGAGATCGAGGTGCTCCACCGTCCACAGCCGACGGCCACGCTCCTGGCCGTTGCGCTCCCACAGCTGCCCGCCCACCACGCGCCAGCCGCCCGCGATCCATCCGAAGCGCAGCTCCTGAATGAAGCGATCGTTGGCGAGCACCAGCCGCTCGAAGCCCTTGCGCTTGTCCCACTGTTGCTCGAGCACCTCGTGGGGACCGGCGATCACGGGGGCACCGCCGAGTACCAGATCGACCAGGCCCGTGGTGTCGAACGTCACGCCCAAGAGGGCCTCGACCGCGCAGCCCGAGGGCGGCCCCGAGTAGAAGCCGGTGGGGAAGGCGTCCATCTTGTAGCGCAAGGCGTAGCCCTGCTCGTGGATGGCGAGCGTGACCAGCTCGTTGCCGGCGACCTCCACCGTGCCGCGAAAGCGCGAGGGGGCCTCGGCGATGAAGGCGAGGTTGCCCCGCAGGGTGCGATTGGCGATGACCTTGGCCTTGGACACCTGCAGCGCGTGGAGCTGCGCCCCCGTGTGCTGCAGCAGCTCTCGAGGCTTGGGGCCTTGACCGCGAGCGTAGGGAGCGGGCACGTGGCCGCAACCACTGAGCGCAGGAGCGAGCGCAAGGGCGAGCACCCAGGGTCCGAGCGCGAGGGCCAGGCGAGCACGGGTACGAGGCATGGCGGCGGTACGGTAGCAGCCCCGCGCCCGAATCGAGGCCACGCCCGCGACTGCGACGATTCGGGGCGTCACGGGCCCATCCCGGGCGATCTCCGATCCCCGGCGAGGGCGGACCCGGCCCGCGCCCCGCCGGGGATGGAGCAAGGGAGCTCTCGTCGTGGTGTGTGCGGGCTACGCCCCGGGCGCGACCACGTGCAGCGTGGTCTCACCGTCGATCGCGAGGTACGGCCGCATGGCCTCGAAGCGCTTGCGGCCGATGCCCTCGATCCGCATCACGTGGATCACCGCCTTGAAGGGGTGTCGCTCTCGATAGGCGATGATCTTGCCGGCCGTTGCCGGACCCACCCCGGGTAGCAGCTGCAGCTGCTCCGAGGTGGCGGTGTTGAGGTTGACCCGACCCTCGATCGCCGGCGCGAGCACGAAGGCTTGGATCGACGGCGTGGCTGCAGATGCCGTGCCATCGAACGTGCCGATGCCCGCGAGCGTGGCGATCAGGGTCAGACGAAGGAGATTGAGGATGTGGACTCGGTGGAACATGCCCACCGTATGAGCAAGTCCTGTTCCGGAGACCACCCTCAACGATCCCAATGGCTTGCAAGGCGAGTTCTTCGAGGGTGGTCCGCCCGTTGGCCGGGCTTCGTCTCACCGGTTGGCCACCATGGCCCGAGCGGGACGAAATCGAGGGGTTGCCGACGAATGCTCACACTTGCCGAGGTCTGGGCTAGAAACGCCCCATGAGTGACTCCCAGCCGAAGATGATCTTGTGGCAGACGGTGCCCTGCTGGGGCGCTCCGAGCACGAGCCCGTTCTGCATCAAGCTCGAGACCTGGCTGCGCATGGCGAAGATCCCCTACCAGGCGCGGGTCTTGAACCGGCCGCCGCGGTCCGCCACCGGCAAGGTGCCATACATCGAGCGCTCCGACGGCAGCCTGCTCGCCGACAGCGGGGCCATCATCGAAGCGCTGACCGCCGAGCATGGCGTGACCCTCGACGAAGGCCTCGATGCGCGGAGCCAAGCGCTGCAGACGGCGGTCACCCGAATGTTGGAGGACCACTTCTACTGGGTGATCGCCTGGGACCGATGGATCATCGATGCGCACTGGGCTCAGACTCGGGTCGCCTACTTCGGCGCCTTGCCGTGGCCCATGTCCACGCTCGTGCCGGCCGTGCTGCGTGGCCCAATGCGGCGGGCCCTCCATGGGCAGGGCTTCGGGCGCCTGACCTCCGAGGCGATCCTCGAGCGGACCCGCCGGGACCTCGCCGCGCTCGCCGAGCTGGTGGGCGACGGCACCGCCGTGCTCGACCGGCGCTCGAGTGTGGACGCCATCGCCTACGCCTTCTTGGTGGCGGCCCGGTGCCCACCGTGGAACGGTCCGCTTCAGCAAGCGGTGGCGGCCCGCCCCAACTTGATGGCCTACTGCGAGGCGATCGAGCGCGACTACTGGTGAGTCGCGCCCGCCCTCTCGCGATCGCCACCGAGAGGTGGTGGCAGCCCGGCCCCGGTTCCCCTATGCTCGGTGCGTGACCGCGGCCGCCAAGCAAGTCTTCGAGAGCGCCCTTGCCCTCCCCGAGGAGGAGCGGGCGGCGCTGGTCGACGCGCTCAACGACAGTCTCGAGGGTCGAGATCCTGGTCTCTCGCCGGAGTGGAGCGAGGAGCTCGGGCGGCGGATCGCGGCGGTCGAGCGGGGCGAGTCGCGGTTGATCCCCGGCGCCGACGTCTCCGCTCGCGCTCGTGAAATCCTGCGAGCCCGCTAATGGAGCTTCCCTTCGAGGCCCAGGCCGCAGAAGAGCTATGGCAAGCAGTGGAGTGGTACGAGAGCGAACGCGAGGGGTATGGTGAGCTGTTCCTCGACGAGGTCGAGGCAAAGGTTGCCCGCGCAGCTCGATTCCCTCACAGCGGACCGCGGGTGTTCCTGCCGAACGTGGAGCCCGGTCACGACATTCGGCGGTTCCCGCTCGGTCGATTCCAGTACCAGGTAATCACCGCGATCGTCGCGGGCGAGCGCGCCGTCATCGCGGTGGCGCATACGAGCCGTCGGCCAGGTTACTGGCAGGACCGGTTGCGATAGAAGCATGTAGACGGGGCCTCCCAGCGGAGCTGCTGGCGCCGCGTCTGCCGGGGCCAGTGTTCCGAGCAGCCCGGCCTATCCCCTGCGTCTACGCGAGCTTCGCCTGGACGTGCGTCTCTTCTCGCTCGAGCTGCTGCCCCACAGGATGCCCACGCCGCCCATCACGCTCCAGTTGGTCTGGATGAACATGGGCGCCGGGATCACGAGCTCGAGGTCGAGCGGTCGGAAGCTGAGCAGCAGGCGCTCGGCGATGATGGCCGATGCTCCCCAGCTCACGCCCAGCACGGCGCTGTGATAGAAGTAGCGGCTGGTATCGTTGCCTTGATCGTAGTCGTAGTAGCCGTAGCCGCCGGCGTCGTACGAGGGCCCCGAATACTCGAAGACCGACGCCCACAGACGATAGCCGAGCGTCAGGTTGGTCGTGAAGTAGAACGCGAAGTTGGGGATGATCTGGCGGTTCAGGCTCAGGCGCGGGGCGAACGTGAAGGTGTTGAACGGAAAGCTCGAGTTGACCTGGAGCACCCCGAACCCGCCGACCCGAAAGCGCTGGTCGAAGCCACCGACCTCGGCCTCGGCCTTGAACTCGGAGCCGCCGTAGTACGAGTACCCGCGCAGCGCCCGAGAGCCCCCCACGAACAGGTTGAACATGAACTGCCGCCCATTGGGCCGCAGCAGCCGCGGCGAGGCGACCGGTGGATCGTACGACGTCGGCTCGAACGGATCCTCGAGCGCAGCCCGCCCGATGGGCGCGCTCACGGTCGGGCCCGGAGGAGGGGTCGTCTCCGTGAACTCGGGCGTGGCGTCGTCGCTCGGAGGCTCGGCTGTGGCGGTGTCGCTCGGAGGCTCGGGCGTGGCGGCGTCGCTCGGAGGCTCGGGCGTGGTCGGCTCGCCGGCCTCGGGCTCGCCCGGAGGCTGGGTCGTCGGCTGACTGGGAGGTGCGGGCACCGTGGGCCGCTGGATCGGAGGCTCACTCGCGGGCGCGGCCCGGCCGGCGGTGAAGCTCAGCGCCAGGGTCCCGGCCACGTTGGCGAGTGGAAGCGGAGGCGCCATCTGCGGTCACGATACCAGGCAAGGGCGACTCAGTCGCGGCCCCACAGCACTCCGAGGCCACCCATGGCGCTCCAGTTGATCTGCACGGTCGAGGGGGCAGGAACCGCAAGCTCGAGCTCGAGCGGGCGGAAGCTCAGCAGCAGGCGCTCGCCGAGGACGGCCGAGATCCCCGCGCCCACGCCGATCAGCGCCGAGTGGTAGCCGATGCTGGCCAGGCCCTGCAAGAAGCCATAGCCGGTGTACGTCGTGGCGCGATAGCCCACGGTCACGTTGGTGGTGAAGTAGAACGCGTACTTGGGGACGAGCTGGCGATTGACGGTCAGTCGTGGGGCCAGCGTGAGGGTGTTGAACGGAAAGCCGGACGTCACCTGAACGACCCCGAACCCGCCGAAGGTGAAGCTCCGATCGAACCCGCCGATGGCCGCCTCGGCCTTGAAGTCCGACTGGTTGAAGTACGTGTAGCTGCTGCGCAGCGCCCTGGACCCGCCCACGAACAGGCTGAACGAGAAGCGCTTGGTGTTGGGCCGCAGCAGCACGGCGGCCGCATCGGAACCCGAGGCCGGCTCGTCGCGGCGCCCTGCGCCTTCCAGCGGATCCTCGTCGTCATAGGCCGCCTCGAACGGAGCCATGGGGCCGGGTGCCGGCGTGGACACGGGCTCGGGCTGCGGCGGCTCGCTCTCGGAGGGCGACTCGGGCGAGGTCTCGGACGGGGCGTCCGAGGTCGTCTCGGTCGTCTCGTCCATCTCGCCGGGAACCGGGGGCAGACGAGGGGGGGCCGGCACCGACATGGACGCCTCCGGGGCCGGCTCGCTCACCATCGCCGCACGGCCGGCCGTGAAGCTCAGCGCGAGGGGGCCGGCCACGTTGGCGAGCGGGAGGGGCGGCGCCATGCGGGACCAACCCTATCAGGTCCTGCCACATCGGGGTCGCTCTGGTGGGATTTCGTGCCGCGCGGCCCCGTCGTCGATGTTCTATCGTTCGTCCCCGTGATCGTCGTCTCCGGGACCCGCCGTGCCGGCACCTCGATGTGGATGCAGATCCTCGTTGCGGCGGGCCTGCCCGTCATCGGCGAGGCATTCCCCGGCAACTGGGAGCAGAGCCTGCGGCAGGCCAACCCCCATGGCTTTCACGAGTCGCTCCTGCGGCACGGCGTGTACTACCGGACCAACCCCCACCCCATCACCGGCGAGTACGTGCGGGCCAGCGACGCGCGCGGCCATGCGGTCAAGGTGTTCCTGCCCGGGCTCGTCCGCACCGACGCCGCCTACCTCGATCGCGTGATCGTGACCGTGCGGCCGTGGCGGGAGTACGAGGCCTCGCTGCATCGGCTCCATGTGCTCGACGAGCGGAACATGCGAAGCGATCGGAGGCGGGCTCGGGCCGCGCGGCTCCGCATGCCCCCCGCGCTCGAGTGGTGGGACGATCACATCACCTTCCTGCGCGACCTGAGCGTGCGCGGCTACGCCTGCCACGTGCAGTCCTACGATGGCGTGCTCGAGGATCCCCGCGGCGTGATCACCAGGACGCTGGCCTGGCTCGACGTCGACGCCGACGTGGAGGCCGCCGTGGCCGCCGTGCAACCCCAGGCCCGCACCCAGCGAGCCCCCGAGTCCGACGCGGTCGCCCCTCACGTCGCCGAGGTCTTCGATGCCTTCTACGAGGCCGTGCATCGCGGCGATGGCCTCGACTCCGCGCTCATCGCCCGCCTCAATCGGATCCACCAAGAACTCGAGCCGGAGATCAGGCGCCAGCGCGCACAGATCGCCGCCGCTCGAGCCACCCCCGCGCCGGAGGAGGTCGAGGAGGCCGACGCCGAGGGGCATCCCGACGACGGGCCGTTCGTGGTGCTCCCCGGCGAGTGGATCTGACGGGTTCTCGTCCCGTCAGTGCGTACGGGCGTGGGCGTCGACGAACAGGCTCACCGGCTCGTCCTCGCCCAGGCGGCGCAGCGCGAGGATCTGGCCCGGCGCCACGCTGGCGGCCAACGTCGGCGATGCGGTGGTGAGGATCCACTGCACGCCCAGCAGCGAGGATCGCAGGGTGGGGACCAGCTCGGCCATCACGTGGGCGTCTTGGTGGAGGTCGACGTCATCGATCGCCACCACGCCCTCCGCCGTGCGCGGATCCGCCGTGGGGTAGGCCGCCCAGAGCGTCTTGATGGTGATGGCCACGTAGGCCACCAGGTGCCGGGTACGGGTGGGGAGCGCATCGAAGTCCAGCGCGCGGCCCCCCACGGAGACGAAGCGGGGCTCGAAGCTCAGGGGATCGAGCCCTTCGTAGCGCATGCCCGTCAGGCGCACGATGCCGTCGACCGTCTCGCGCATGGCGGCGCCCAGCAGGCGTGGGTCGACGCGGCGGCGCTCGGTGGGGCCGTGCTCGCGTCGCCCCGACAGCGCCGACGAGATCGCCGCGTAGGCCAGCGCTTGCTTGGTCTCGCGGGTGAGATCGGCGCTGCTGGCCTGATCGAACGACGTCGTCGCGCGCACGTCGTAGCGCAGCATGCTTCGCGAAGGAGCGTGCAGCGACACCGCCTGCCGCGAGAACCAGCGGTTGGCGGGAAACAGCAGGAACACGAAGCCCCCCTGCTCGCGTGCGCGGCGGTCGAACAGCGCCTGCTCGCGGCGCTGCAGCGCCCCGTCGTCCTCGGACGACGGTGGCAGCAGCGAGCTGCTGCCGCCCGGCGTGCTCACCAGCAGCGGATGGGGCCGTGCCGGTTCGTCCTCGCCCAGGTGCCAAGCACAGCGCACCTGCGGGGGACCCTCATCGGTCGGGGGCAAACCCGACGCGACCGTTGCATGTCCCGGTCGCGTACAGGCCAGCGCCTGCAGCAGCGTGGTCTTGCCCACGCCCGCGCCGCCGTGGACGATCGTGATCGCGCGTGGCTTGCCGTGCTCGTCGCAAAAGTCGGCCTGCAGCTCGCCAAACGGGGCCACACCGCGCAGCGTTGCGTGGGCCAGGTGCATCGGAGGTCCATCATACCGCCTCCGTGCGCTCGCTTGTGCCTGCATCCATCGGTTTGAGAAACTGCCCGCATGAGCCACGGGCCTCCCCCCTCGCGCCCCGCGGCCGGCTGGTCGCATCTCGTTCCCGAGGATTCCGGTGCGTTTCCGGAGGGGACCGGCCCCGCCGCGCCCGGACACGCGCCAGCGCCCGGACACGCGCCAGCGCCCGGACACGCACCAGCGCACGGACACGCGCCAGCGCCCGGCTATGCGCCAGCGCCCGGGCACGCACCAGCGCACGGCTACGCACCAGCGCCCGGGCACGCGCCAGCGCCCGGCTACGCGCCAGCGCCTGGGCATGCGCCCGTGGCGGTGCCGCCCGTTGCCCCGCCCTACGCCGAGCCATCATACGCAGCGCCTCACGCCCATCCAGGCATGGGGCAGCCAGCAGGCCCCGGGCCGGGGTACCCTGCCCCTGGACCCGCCGCCCTGGTCGCGTCCCCCGCCCACCCCCATCCCGCAGGAGGCCCCATGCAACCGCAGTCCCCCAACCCCGCGCACGCTCGTCCCCCTGCCGGCTCGAACGCGGGTCCCCACGACGACGTGATCTACGAGGGCCAGGCCAAGCACAGCGTGTCGATCGCCGGGTACAGCAAGTGGATCCTGGTGACCATCGTCGGCATCACCCTCGCCGTGCTGCTGGGCAAGATCGACTTCTTCGCCACCATGCCGCTGTGGGTGCTGGGTCTGGTGGGCCTGCCCGGCATGCTGCTGGTGTTCTTGCGCCACGTGACCACGCGCTACAAGGTCACGCTGCGGCGCGTAGAGACCGAGAAGGGGATCATCAGCAAGCACGTCGACAGCCTGGAGCTGTGGCGCGTGCTCGACGTGCGGTACTCGCAGACCCTCTTCGATCGGCTCACCGGCAACGGGCGGGTGCTGCTGGTGGGCACGGACAAGTCGGATCCCGAGCTGTTGCTCCACGGGCTGCCGAACCACCGCCAGCTGTTCGAGCGGCTGCGAGATGCCGTGCAGTCCGCGCGCCAGACCAGCCGGCCGATGGAGCTGGTCGGGCAGGACGGCCACGCCGAGGACATGGGCGGAGCCTGGGGCGGGCACTGATTCGCATCCACTCCCGATCGCGCTCGTCCTATTCTTCTTCTGCTGCTTCGCGTTCCTCTTCTTGGCGCGCGTGCGATCGGCGATTGCGGCGCACGAGCGGCAGCACGAACCAGAGCGCGACGGCGGTCCCGGCCACGAGGGAGGCGATCACGAGCCCGAGCGTCGTGGGAGAGAGCACGGGTGGTGCTTCCCCGGCGGTCATGGAGAGCAGCCGGCCCACCACGAAGATGGACGACGCGATGCACACGGCCAGCAAGGCCATGCCGGCGATCGTCACGCGGACACCGAGCACGATACGCTGGTGACGATCGCTACGGGGCGCGAGGCGATGGTAGGCCGCGGGCGTCAGGAGCACGACGGTGGCGAGGCCGGCGGAGGCCAGCGCGACCGCGAACACCCGCACGCCCAGGGCATCGAGCGCATCGAAGCGCGTGGCGAACGGTGCGGTCAGCAGGAACGCGAACAGCACCTGCACGCCGGGGATGATCGTGCGCAGCTCCTCGAGGAGCTCGCGGTAGCGCTCACGGGCGTCGTTGCTGGCGCCCTCGAGTTCTTCGGTGACTTCGGGGATCGACACGGTGCTCCTCGGACTAGGTGACACGAGATCGCGTCGGCGCACGCTCGACCGGGGACGACGCCGGGGCGGGCATGGCGGCGGGCGAGGGCTCGACGCGATCCGGGCCACTTGCCGTTGGTTCTGGCAAGGTGGAGCCGATGACCGGATTCGACATCGACGAGATTCCGTCGGCGCTGCAGAGACATCTCCCTGTCGGGGCCGAACTCGTCTGGCCGGCCCAGGGGATGACCTCGGAGGTCGCGCTTGCGGTCGGTACCTCCGGCACCGTCGTCCTGAAGCGGTGCACGAACCCGATCTACCTGACCTGGCTACGCCGGGAGCACGAGGTACTCCTCGCGATTGCGCATCTCGGGTTGCCGGTACCGAACGTCATCGACCATACCGAGCAGAGCGGCTCGTCGGGGCCCGAAGCCTGGCTCGTCATGTCCTGTCTTCCGGGCCGCTCGCTGTGGAGCGCAATGCTCGAAGCGCCGGACGGGGAGCGAGGGCCGCTCTTGCAGCGGCTCGGGTTGTTCCTGCGAGCCTTGCACTCGGCGAGGATTCCCGAAGCGCTCGGGCAGCCGAAGGACTGGATCAGCCGCAAGCTGGAGCAGGCTCGCGCGAACCTCGACTGGTGCGATGGCGACGAGGGGCTGCTTCGTTGGCTGGAAGAGTCACGTCCCGCCCCGGTCCCCGAGGTGTTGATTCACGGGGATCCGTCCCTCGACAACGTGCTGATCGACGAAGGCGGTGTGCTGTCGTTGATCGACTGGTCCGGTGGGGATTGCGGGGATCCTCGATACGACATTGCCCTGGCGCTGAGGACCGAGCCCGAGATCACGCTCGGAGCTCACGAGGTCGCCTCGTTCCATTCTGCCCATGGTGGCGCGCCGATGGATGCGAGGACGCAGCGATGGTTCGAGCTGCTCTACGAGTTCTCTTGAGACTCGCAGGACCTCCTGACGCACGACCGAGCGCTCACCGCAGCCGGTCGAGCCATGCGCCCACGAAGTTGGTGTAGCCGACCACGTACGCGTGGCAGTCCTCGTCCACCGCCACTCCCGTGGCGAACCGCCCCTCGCGCTCGTAGCGGGCCAGGTGCGTGCCGTCGGCCGCATAGCGCTCCACCACCACCGTGCTCTGCCCGTTGATCGCCCCCGCCACCACGATCGAGTCGTCGGCGTCGACGGCCACCGCGTTGGCGCCGAAGTCGAGCGGGATCGTCAGCTCGATCGAGCCGGCCGCATCGAAGCGATGCACCCGGTGATCTTCCATTTCGGAGGTCACGGGCAAGACCGCCCGGCCCTGGCTGTCGGAGGCCACGCTGAACGAGGTGTCGATCCACCCGCCGACCTCGTCCTCGTAGCTCCATTGCAGCATGCCGTCGCCGTCGTACGCCCGCACCACCGGACCCGGAATCGTGTTGGTGTGCGCCGACACGAAGATCGTGCCCGCGGGCGCCACCGCCACGTGCGAGCCCCACAGCGACCCGTTCTGCCCGGCCATCTGCGTCCATGCCTCCATCGCGTCCGGGGTGTAGCGGCGCACGAGCATGACCTCCTCGCTCTCGCCGGCCACCACCGCATCGCCGTCGGGCAGCAGCGCCACGCCCTGCCAGATCGTGTGGCTCGCGTTCTCGTGCACGTCCTCGGCCAGCACGTTGCCGTCGGCGTCGTACCAGCGGAACAACCCCGCGAACCATCCCGAGTCGCCGGTCATCGCCCCTGCCAGGATCACACCGCCCGACGGGTCGATCGCCAGGTCCTCCAGCGACAGATCTCCCTCGCCGCCGAACATCGGTACGGGGTCGTCCCAAAGCGGGTTGCCGTCGAGGTCCAGCACCCGCAGGTGCGAGTCGCCGAACTCGCCCGCCATCCACGCCACTCGGCCCACCCCCACCGCGACGGCGTCGGCCCGCTCCGCGGCATCGGTCACGCCCCACTCGAGCACGAGATCGCCCGAGCCCGCCGGGCACAGTGACGGCAGCGGATCGCCCATGTCGGGCATGGGGTCGATCGTGGGATCGTCGTCCACGCCGGTCGAGGTCTCGTCGGCCGTCGTGGGGGTGGGGGTCGTGGTGGTGGAATCGTCGGCGACGGTGGTGGTGGAGTCGTCATCCAGGGTGGTGGTGTCGGTCTCGAGCTCCACGGCGGGTCCGCAGCCGAGCGCGAGCAACCACGGCACCAACGACCGAGCGATCGAGGAACGAGGGATCGATGAGCAAGCCATGCTCTCGTATGAGTGTCGATCGGGGGCGATTCGATCGTATGGGCGCGTCTGCGCAGATTGCGCGACCGGTCCGAAGCCTCTTCCGAGTTCTCTGCGCAGCCTCGCCAACTGGCTTAGGATCTTGGTTGCGCGACTCCGATGCATGATCTCACCGTCTTCGAAACCGGTGCGGAGCTCGACCGCTTCTGGGCCTGGGTCGAGCTCGCGCGACGCGACTGGGATGCCTTCGCGGCCGAGCTGCGGACGCTCGACGAGCCGACGCTGATCCGCTTCGTCTGGACCTTCCAGGATCTGGCCGGCGACGTCAGTGAGGCCATCGAGGACAGCGACTCCTACGATTACGACCACGACCTCGAAGACGTCTGCGGGTGGGTGGTCGCGCAGGGGCGCGCGTTCTACGAGCGCTGCCTCGCCGATCCGACGCTCGCGCCGGACGAGCTGGAAGGCGTGGGGATCGACGTGCAGTACGAGGCGGCCACGGCCTACCGCGAGCGGTCCGGCAAGGATCCGCCCTCGTATTGATCCACGCCCGGCCCGTCTCGTCGGCGAGGCCGATCCCGGCGCACCCGTTCGCCGTGATCGCATGAGCGCGAGCGCGGCCGCCGGCTGCATCTCGACCTGGTATCCTCGCGCGAGCCCGCCATGAAGCTCGCCGAGATCCCGCTGGTGCTCCAGCGCCTGCGCACCGGGCCGGCGGCCTGGGACGAGGTGGCGTGTGCGTTCGAGGGCGAGGGGGCGACGTGGCGGGATGCTCATGCCCGGGCTCGGTATGCCGTCTTGCTGGGGCTGCAATACGATCGGCGGCCCGAGGATCGGGAGCTGGTCGTGCACCTGTTGGATCAGGAGGTGCGGTACGCACAGCAGAGCCCGTTCCAGGGCAATGCCGACAGCCTCCGGTTGGCCGCGTTCCTGGCGGCGACGCTCGATGACGTCTCGCTCTCGTGGCTGCTGTTGGAGGCCAAGCGCGCCAACTTCGACACCGCGTGTGGCTTCGACGTGGAGACGCTGTTCGCTTGTGGGGTCGCTCGAACGTGGGCGATGGTGCTGGCGTCGGACCGACCCGAGCGCGACGCGTTCATCGAGCTGGCGGGGAACGGCAACGAGCCACGCTGCACCCAGGACGAGGTCGACGCGTGGTGGAAGCGGCAACATCGGGACTTTCCCGCGCGCTGGGAGGACGAGCCCGCGCTGGCCAGGCTGGGGATCTGCATCGACCTCGGAGATCTCGAGGCGGGCGCGGAGATCCTGCACGCGTGGCAGTCCGAGGAGCTCGGTCGCGCCGAGCCGGGCAGCGCGACCGAGCGGCAGGTGCTCGAGCAAGCGCGCTATTGGTGGAGCGAGCTCGGGAACACCGAAGACGCCGCGAAGGCCCAAGCGAAGCTCGACGAGCAGCTCCCCGAGCTCGTCTGGGACCGCGCCAGCGCGCTCGAGCGCGCGGTGAAGATCTACGCCGCCGCCGGCTGGGTACACGCGGGGCTCGAGCGGCTCACACCGCTACGCGAGGCGCTCCTGCAAGTGGAGGGTTTCGAGCAGGTCGGGCTCGGACGCATGGCGGTCGAGGTCGCGGTGGATCTCGGCCTGGCCGCCCACGCGGACCCGCAAGGGGCTGCGCAGGCCTTCGCATGGGCCGAGCAGCTCCTGAGCCACGGCGTTGGTACCTCGCTGGTGCTCCTGGAGAAGCTGTGCGCACTGGCGACTCGGCTCGGGCACGGCGAGCGTGCGGGCCACTACGATGCGCTTGCCCGAACCGAGCGCGAGCGTATTGCGGTCTTGCTGAGTCGGTAGGCGGTAGGCGATGCTCCCCGCGCTGGGGCGTTCGCGACTCCGGGATCGAGACCGCCTAGGGCCAAGGCGGTATTAAGTTTGGTTATAACGCCGGCCTGTCACGCCGGAGGTCGCGGGTTCGAGCCCCGTCCGCCCCGCAAAGTCCCCGAGATCTTCAAGGATCTCGGGGCTTTTTGCGTTCGGGGCCTGGTGGCTCGGGAGGCTTGGTCGCAGCGGGTGAGTGGGGTTGGCGATCTTCATGGCTGACGTGGTCGCGGGCCAATTCTGGCGTACGAGCGGGAATTCGGCGGTTTGGGATCACAGGCCGGCGTTATAGCCAACTTTAACACCGCCCTTGCGCTAGGAGGTGTCCCAGCCCGCCGGCTGGGATGTGGGTGAGAGTGAGTATT
The DNA here is from genome assembly GCF_026337845.1 of Paraliomyxa miuraensis. GTDB lineage: Bacteria > Myxococcota_A > Polyangia > Nannocystales > Nannocystaceae > Paraliomyxa > Paraliomyxa miuraensis. The sequence goes on from NZ_JAOVZF010000156.1 coordinate 218,563, forward strand.
GGGTGAGCTTCCGCCTTCGCTTGCGCCGGTGCTCAGCGTGCACGACGTCGGGGGCGAATGTCAATATTCCGCGCGTGTGGCGCGATCGAATTCCCGGCTGGAATGGCGCAAACCGCCTCTGAAAGGCGTTCCAAGGGCGGTGAGCTCGTTCGAGGGATCGAGGTTCCGGCTGGCGGCCCGAACGGACCATCGCGAACCACTACGAGATTCCTTCGATTGACCGCTCGACTTGGGCTGCGGGGGCAGGAGATCCGCACCATCTTTGGCCGACCACCCTGGTGCCCTCGATGTCCGTGGGCACCACTCCCGAAAGAAGGATGTGGCCATGGCCAAACAAGGAACCCCCAGCTCCAACGATCAGCGCTCCGACGTCAAGAACCCCAACAACCCGCAGCACGACAAGGCGCATGGCAACCGCGGGGCCCAGCTGAACCCCAACCGCGGTGGCGAGGGGAAGAAGGGCAAGTAGAGGAATACGGGACTGGTGGCGTACGTCGGTGCGCCGCCGATTCTCATGACGCAGGGGGAGAGGATGGCCACGAAGCCCATCGGATCGCACGGGTCGACCGTCGTCGATGGATGGGCCCGCGGCCACCTCCCCTCCAGCGGGTGCTTGCTGGGAGTCCTCGTCGAGACCTGCGATCTGCGGCCGGAGAGCGAGACACTCCGGGGGTCGACCGCGCAGCGTTGGTTTCGAGGCGAGCCCGTGCGTCCGACGAGCCAGGAGCGCATCATCAGCGAGATTGCACGGAGCGCCCGCGCGAGCTTCGGCGACGTGACGTTGGTGGGCTCCGAGGAGCTACTCACGTGCATGACGGTTGCCTGGGATGGGTTCCGAGGCACGGCCTCATCGATGTCCAACCTGCTCGAATCCTCGGGGGGGCCGTGGGCGATCCCGGTGCTGATCGTCCGAGGCTTCGTCATGGCAAGCGTCGCCGATTGCCTCTCCGTCGTCGGAGATGACGACGCGTCCCCAAGACGAAGCGGAGGGGTTCGAGCGCTGCTTCGTCGGTGGCAAGCGGCCGGTTCGAAGCGGCTCTCTCGCGACGAGTTGGCTCGGTTGCTTCGTCGTAGCCGAAATGCGATCGACGCGTGGCTGGACCATGGGGCGCTGCCCAAGCGCGACAGCATCGTCGAGGTGGCGCGGGTGTTTGGTCGTCATCTGGGTCGCTGCGAGCACGAGCTCGCCATCGAGCTTCGGCGACGAGTCGCGGTGGATCGCCTGGGGCGTCGGATGCTCGAGGTCTTCCGACGGCGACCACGTTGGGCGGGCCGATCGGGATCACCGGCCGTGGTGTCCGACCGTCGGCAATCCGAGGTTGGCCTCGGCGATCGTCCTCGGTTGGGTTGAGCAGGGACGTCGGCATTCGCTGCCACGTCTCGAGGATCTGGTCGTGGCGACTCGCGTCGTGCGCGATGGTCGCCTGTGCAGCGTAGACCGCCTACGGCCGCTCATAGTGGATCGCCGCGGAATTCGCCCGCACGATCCGGTGCCTCCATGCAACGATCCCGGTCGGAGGCGCCCAGCAGGCACGTGCGACCCGCCATCAGCCCGACTCCGCTCCCGCTCGTCGACTCCCTCGCGATCGCCCACGCGATGGGCCAGCGGCCCGACCTCGATGGCGCCCAGCGCTTGACCCCGGCGGAGTGGAAGGCCGCGGCATCGGCGGCGCTGCTGCGTCGGGACCGGGCTGGGCTCGAGACCTTGGTGCGGGTCGAGCTGGCCCCTGCGATCGCCAAGGCAATCGCGCTGCTGGGGGCGACGGTGAAGGACTGCACGTGGTGGCCCGAGGAGATCTCGGACCAGTGGGTGCGGAAGATCGTGGTACGGCTCGACGGCGCCTGCCTCGCGCTGCTCCACGCCACCGAGGTGGTGCGGGTGACCGAGCGCTGGGAGGCGCTGGGCGATCCCGAGCGCGCCGCGCCGACTCGGCCGAAGCGCGGCACGGCCGTGGGGGTGCTGGAGCAGGCGTCGATCTACCAACAGAAGGAGTGGGGCGACGCGCACGAGGCGGTCTCCCGAGATCTCGGCGATGCGTTGTGCAGTCTCGCGAGCGCGGCCGAGGCCGTCGTGAGGTTGGTGGACGCGGGCCAGCTCGAAGAGCTACCAACCAGCCCGCTGCAGGAGCAGCTCTACCGGGCCCACGCAGTAGCAGCGGCGGTGCTGGCCTACGAGCTCGCGCTACTTGGTGAAGGCCCGCTCGCGGATCCGGCGACGCCACTGATCCTGCCGGAGTGATCGAACGGGTGCGCCCATGGGCTGTGAGAGCCCAGGGTGGGCGGCCAAAGGGGGCCAAGGGGGGTTGCATTTAACCCAATGGTCGGCGTGGCCGCAGGGTGGTACGAGAGCCATGAGTCGACCGCGATGGAAGGCGAGCCGAGATGGGCTCGCTCGAAGCACTCCCGTGGATGCCTACTCGAAGGCATGCGGCGACCGATTTGGATGCGCCCATGAGACCGATCGTGCTCACTGACGACGCAGAGACCGTGAAGACCGATGAGCCCATGGAGTGGGAGGTCTGGACGCTGGCCCAGGTCGCGGAGATGCCGATCGAATGCGCAGTGGAGCCCATGGTCTGTACCGATCTCATGACGGCAGTCCAACACCTGCGGCCGATATTCGTCTACGAGGGCGTCCTGGTGTTGATGGTCGCCTGGAGGGATGGCGCGTGGGTCGATGGTTGCGAGATGAGCCGGGCGATCAAGGCGATGCTCCACGCCGAGCCCTGCCTGTGGCTCGAGCTCGTCGACGACACCGAGCGCGGTCGCTGGGCAGGCGAGGTCATGGGCGGGCCGAGCCCGACCGCGGCACGGACTCCCGCGCTTGGCGGCGGCGATGCGCTGGCCAGTGAGGAGCAGCGGCTGGAAGCGGAGGGGCACGGCGAGCTCGTGCCGGTGCTTCGGCAGTACGCCAAGCGGTGGCAGGACTATCGGATCCCCGTGTGGAGGCAGTGCGAGTGGCGACGACCCAACTGAGACTCGAGGGCATGCCGGACACGAGCCGGTCGGTGGAACGCACCGGGCCGATCACGGAGGCCCCCAATGCCTTGGCGGACCTCTACGCGATCGTCCAGGGGAGGCTGGCAACCGCGGTCACCGAGGCCGAGGAGGTCGGAGCGGTTGAAGATGCGCTCCGGTGGTATCGACGGCACGAGCGCGCGAAACGGTGGCTCTGTAGAGCGGCGCATGCGAAGGCAGCCCAAGGGTTCCACCAGCAGCTCCTGAAGACGATCGCGTTCGGTTGGAACGGCCGCCTCCTGTGGTACAGGGATGAGGAGCATGCTCGAGCGACCTTTCAGCTGGTGCTGTGCCTTCCGCCGGACTACACGGAGGCGGAAGTCGGGGCCGGGATACGGCTCGGGGCGTGCGACTCGTGGACACCAGCGGACCGGGTCCCGTACTGGGTGCGCGCGGGTGCGAACGGCCGGTGGTGCCCCCTCTTCTGGGAGCACGTAGAAGCACCGATGTCCTGGTATCGCATCGGTCGGGAGATCGGCGACCGCTGCATGGTCCACGAAGCCCGCATGGTCTTGTTGGACGCCTCGTGGAGACTGGCCTCGCACATCCATCACGCGCCCGCTATCGTGGGCGCGGACGGTCGGCGATGTCCCTCGCGAGCCCTGACGCCCTACTTCGATCCGGAGGAGCAGGCGACCGCGGCCGCGTATGCGGCCGAGATGGGGCTACCGTGGGAGTAGGGCACGGGTCGTGTGGAGTGCGACACCGGGCTCCGCATGGACGCGACCTGGGGAGCCGACGCCTCAAGTGGGGCTCTCTCTGCCGTGGCGATCGCGGTCGGCCCGGATTCAGGCAGAGAATTTTCCTCGCACTTTCCCTGCAACGCTCGGGCTCGGTGGCCGATAGAAAGGGCGATGCGACTCGCGTTCAGCCTCACTCGCCGATGCCCTGTCCGTGGCCAACTCGATGGGTCGGCGTCCGGCAGGCACATGGCTTCCTCGTGTAGCCGTTGCGCACGGAGCTGCGGACGTGCGACGTGATCCGGCGCCCCTTGAAGAAGACCTCGACCGTCGTCGCCGTGGTGCGGACGTCGAGGCGTTCGCGGTACAGCGAGTGCGGTACCGAGCAGTGGTGGTGCCCAACGTGGACGTGGTAGTTGGGTCCAACGCCGGTCTCGGCCCACTCGGCGTACTCGTAGCGCTCGCGAGGAAGCGGTCGCATCGCCGGCTTGTCCAGCCGCTCGAAGAGCTCGCGGCGGCTCGCACCGTAGTGCCTCATTGTGCGCGTGTTGAGTCGCTTGAGCAACTCGGCGATCCGCTCGTTGAACTCCGCAATCGAGTAGAAGGTCTGTTGCGCAGACAGGCCAGGATCCAGCGCTGAGCAATGAGCACGCCGTTCTCGACCTTCGCCTTGTCCCTTGGGCTTGCCCGGCCTCGCGGGCACGATGGCCGTGCCGTAGTACTCGGCCCAGTCCTGGTACGTGCGCTAGATCGTCGGCTCGTATCGGCACGCCTTGGTCACGCCGCTCTTGAGCTGGTCGGGCGTGAACGCTCGCGTCACACTGCCGAAGTACTCCACGGCGTTGGTGTGGCTGCGGATCCACTCCGGGCTCTGCTGGGTGCGCGTCGCCTCGACGTAGGTGTAGTTCGAGGCGGCCTCGATCACCTCGCCCGTGTCCCGGTCGACGATGCATGGCTTCTTGCCCGAGTAGTCGACGAAGGTGTGCTCGCCGGCGATGTAGACCTGGCGCATCGTCAGCCCGCGTCGCCGAGCCACTCGCGGTACAGGTCGCAGAAACGCGTGTAGCGGTACCCGCCGGGATGCTCCTGCAGGCACTCGAGGTGGAGCAGCTCAAGCGTCATACCGGGCTGGCGACGTTCCGCGTGCACGTACTGGAAATTCGGCAGCGGACGCGACGCGCCGGGCTCGACCTCGCGCCGAAGAGCCGGTGCTCGAGCTCGACCTCGCCGAGGGCTTCGACGTCACTCCACGTCAGCCCGGCGTGCGTGGCCCGGGCGACCGCCGAGCTCACGGCACCGACGCTCACGCCGAGGCTGCGCGCCTCGTCGCGATGGCTGCTGCCGAGCACCCACTTCTGTCTCAGGATCTCGCGGATCTTCTTCATCGTCAGTCGCTTCGCCATCTCGCCTCCGCGTGGATGCGGTCGAGCCACTGACCCTCGTCGTCGCCATTGCCGGGTCGGCCAGGTGTTCACGAAGCGGTGATCCCGGCGTTCACGAACGCCGATTCGGCGTTCACGCGCGCCAATCTCCACGGTCACGGCCGGCCGATCTCACGATCGTCCGGCGCAGTCAGCCATGGGATCGCAATCAAAACGGACTGGAACGTTCCACCTCCGGGTTCACGGCCTGGGGTGTAGCCCGAATAGACGAACATGACTTTGACGCCGAGGTGGGCGGTGGCGTTTGCCGCAGCCGCGATGGCGAAGGCGTTGCCGCCCAACGCAATCCAGCCTTCCGCTCCGTCGTCGGCAATGAAATAGACATGATGGTCGTAGGAACGACAGTATCGCACTTGGGCAAGCGTCGCATGTTGCTCGATCATTTCCTCGGCAGTCCTCGGCGCCGCCGGTTTGGGTGTCTTCTGCATATGACCTCCTCTCGATATCTGTGTCACGAATACCTAGCGTGTCGAGTCGAACAGCCAACTTCTCCTTCCGCCGTCCGCACGTAACCGGTGAGGCCCTGAAACGAGATTCAGCGCTAACTTCCTTTCTAGGACTGAGGCTTTCGGGAAGGTGGTCTTTTGTGCCCCAGGGACGCCGCCCTGGTCGCCCCAGGGACGCCGCCCTGGTCGCCCCAGGAACGCCGCCCTGGTCGCCCCAGGAACGCCGCCCCGCCCTGGCCGCGTCGATGCTGCTCGCTTCGGACGCGGCGCCCCAGGACAGCGGTGTATGGAGCCGAGTTCGAACCGCCGTCGGTGAAGGCTGCGACACGCACGTACCGCGTTCGCTGCGCATCGCCTTCACCGCCGGTCCCAAATCCCCCGTCACCGTCCGCTCGCGACCGCGCTGCCCCTTCGTGGATGCGCTCGATCCTCGCTACCCTAGGCTGCTTGCCCGAAGGTGCCGTACGACGACGAGCCATCTGGTGATCCCACGTTGACCGGCGCGCCGAGGACGGGGAGCCTCGATTCTGGATCCAGGACGCACGACTCCGGGATCCGCCCGGGTGGGCAGGTCGGCCGCTTCCACGTGCTCGAGCGGATCGGGGCGGGCGGGATGGGCCAGGTGCATGCGGCCTACGATCCCAACCTCGACCGCAAGATCGCGCTGAAGGTGCTGCACGAGGAGCGCGACGCCAAGGACGATCCGCGGCTGGTTCGCGAGGCGCAGGCGCTGGCTCGGCTGTCGCATCCGAACGTGGTGGCGGTGCACGACGTGGGCACGCACGACGGGCGGCTGTTCGTGGCGATGGAGTTCGTCGAGGGCGTCACGCTGCGGGAGTGGTTGCAGCGGCATCCTCCTCCAGGCTCGGCCGAGCGCCTGGGTGAGGTGCTCGAGCTGCTGGTACAGGCGGGCGAGGGCCTGGCCGCGGCGCATCGGGCCGGGCTGGTGCACCGCGACTTCAAGCCGAGCAACGTGCTCATCGGCGCGGACGGACGCGTGCGGGTGGTGGACTTCGGGGTGGTGCGGGTCGACGAGCCGCGCGGAGGCAAGGGCCGACGGCATCTCGAGGTGGTGCGCGACGAGGAGCCGAGCCCACCACCGGAGGGCAACCTGTTGGACCTCGTCTCCGATGCGCCGCTGACCCGGCCCGGGGCACTGGTGGGAACGCCGGCCTACATGGCGCCGGAGCAGCTCTTGTCGCTCGCGGCCAATGCGGCGTGCGACCAGTTCGGGTTCTGTGTGACGGCGTGGGAGATGATCTTCGGCGGGCGGCCGTTCACGGGGAAGACGATCCCGGCGCTGCTCGAGTCGATCCGCAAGGGGCAGGTAACGCGGTCGTTCGAGGTGGAGTGCCCGGACGAGATCGAGAAGGCACTGCGGAAGGGGCTGGCGTTCGCGCCCAAGGGGCGGCACCGGAGCATGGATGCGCTGCTCGGGGTGTTGCAACGGGCCCAGGCGCGGATGCGGGGGGAGGCCGTACCGCCGCTGGCGAGCAAGCGGTGGCTTTGGCTGGGCGCGATGGGCCTGACGGGTACGGTCGGGGCCGCAACGCTCGTGCTGGCCCAGGATGACTCGCAGCTCTGCACGGGCGCCGCGAGCCACTTGGTCGGGGCGTGGGATGACGCGACGAAGGCCGAGCTCGAGCAGGCGTTCCTGCGCACCGAGGCGGGCTTCGCCCCGGAGGCGTGGGGGAGGTTCGAGCGCGAGCTCGATGGGTACGCCGAGGCATGGATCGCCGGCCATCGCGATGCCTGCGAGGCGGCCCGGGTGCGCGGGGAGCAGTCGACCGAGCTGATGGATCTGCGGATGGCCTGCCTCGATGCGCGGCGGCGGTCCCTCGCGGCGCTGACCGAGGTCTACGCCGAGCCGGACGCGGAGATGCTCGTGCACAGCGACGAGGCGATCGCGGCGCTCGAGCCCATCGCCGCGTGCGCCGACCTCGAGCACGTGCGGCATCGCGGCGAGCTACCCAAGGACGGTGAGGCCGCGACCCAGGCCGAGGCGATCCTGGCCCGGGTCGCGCGCTCGGTGGCGCTGGAGGGCGCGGGCCGCTACGCCGAGGCTCTCGAGCTGGCCAGCGAGGCGGTGGAGGACGCGAACCGGCTCGGCTCGGATGCGGTCCTGGCCCGGGCGCTCGTGCAGCGGGGCAAGGTCCACGTCCACGAGCGGCAGGGCGAGCCGGCGCGCGAGAATCTCGAGCAGGCGTACCTGCTGGCGAAGCGGGCCGACCTGCCCGAGGTGGCGTTCGAGTCCGCCCGATCGCTGATCCAGGTCGACGGGATCCTGCTGATGCGCTTCGGCGAGGGACGCTGGTGGGCCAAGGTCGGGCTCTTCGAGGGCGAGCACGTGGTGGACGAGCGCAAGGCTCGGCTGCACGTGGATCTCGGCGCGCTGCTCCGCTCGGAGGGTCGCTTCGTCGAGGCGGAGGAGAGCTACGAACGGGCGGTCGATCTGCTGCGTCGCAGCGTGGGGGCCGAGCACCTGGCCTACGCGAGCGCCCTGCAGGCGCTGGGCGAGCTGCGGGCGGTGAAGGGCGGACCGGACCGAGCGCTGCCGCTGCTGCGCGAGGCGATGGAGATCGCCGAGCTGAACCTCGGGGCGGCGCATCCGTCGATGGGGCGGTTCCACACGAGCGTGGCGGAGGGATTTCGGCTCCAAGGCGATCTCGACCAGGCGCTCGAGCACGCACGGCAGGCGGTCGAGCTCGCCGAGGAAGCCTTCGGGACGGGCCACGTCGCGCTCTATCCGGTGCTCGACGAGCTGGCCAGCGTACAGGAGGACCGGGGTGAGATCGAAGCGGCGCTCGCCACCTTGGAACGCGCTCGTGGGCTACATCGACCAGAGCCGATCGGCGAGGCTTTCCTCGCACGGCTGTATGCGCGGGAGGGCGAGATCCGGTTCCAGCGGCACGACTATCCGGGCTCGGAGCAGGCGTTCCGGCGCGCGTCCAAGCTTGGTAGCGATGCACTGGGCGACACCCACCCGTACACCACCCGCTACCGCATTGGTCTCGGCGCGGCGGTGGGAGCCCAGGGGCGACGGGAGGAGGCGATCGCGATCATCGAGGCTGGGCGAGCCATCGGTGAGGCGATGCTCGGTGGGCAGCATCCCAACGTGGCCGTGACCCACGATGCGCTGGCTTCCGAGATGGAGCAGGCGGGCCGGCTCGACGAGGCGCTCGAGCACACCAAGCGGGCGCTGGAGATCTACGAGGCGGCGTACGGCGAGGACGGCTTCCAGCTGATGAAGCCGCACGGAAACATGTGCGGGATCCTGGGGCAGCTTGGGCGGGTGGAGCCGGCGGTGGAGCACTGCCAGCGGGCGCTCGAGCTGGCCAAGGCGTCGGTGTCGTCGGACCGGTCGCTCATGGCCAAGCTGCACAACAACCTCGGGGCCGCGCTGGTAGCAGCGCACCGCTGGGACGATGCGCTGCGGCACTACGAGGAGGCGCGGGAGATCTGGGAGCAGGAGCTCGGGCCGCGACACCTGATGGTGGCGATCGTGCTGGCCAACTTGGCCGAGGCGCATGCGGCCAAGGGGCGGCACGAGCGGGCGCACGAGCTGTACTCGGATTCGCTGGCGATCCGGGAGCAGGAGCTCGGGGCGGAGCATCCGATGGTGGTGGTGCCGCTGATCGGGCTCGCGAATGCCGCCTTGGCTCGGGGGGAGGCGGGCGAGGCGGTGGAACTGGGCCGCCGAGCGGTTGCGGTCGCGGAGGGCAAGGCGAGCGAGCTGGTGCTTGCGCGGGCCGAGGAGATGCTGGCCCGGGCCCTATGGAGCGAACCCGGAGGGCGACGCGAGGCGTCCGAGCTCGCGGGGCGGGCGAAGAAGTCCTTCGAGCGGCTTGGGGCGCAGGCACAGGAGGATCGCGTGCGGCTGGCCGCGTGGTGGCCGCGTTAGGAAGGCAACTCCTATTGGCTATGATGCCATCGACAGGAGACCACCATGGGTGAAGCAAGTGACGCGGCGAAACCCAGGGGGACGTATGCACGCGAGCGCCAGCGCCAACAGGCTCGTTTGAGGAAGCTGATCAAGAAACGGGATCGTGCGTGCATTGGGTGCGGCTCGTCGCAGGAGTTGCAGGCGGCGCACTTCATTCCGGTGATCGAGCTGATCAATGATGTTGACCTAGAAGCTGCGCATGACCATAGGCTCGCAGCCGGCTTGTGTCGGGGATGCCATCTGGTTTTTGATGGCAAGCACGAAATCCTCCCAGAAGATTTTGAGGAGCTCGGTGGGCTTATCGAGACGAGATTTGATCACTGTGTCAGGCACCTCGGGAGAGAGCCGGATCGCGCGGATATCTCCTTGTTGTCGCGGTCGGACCCCGAGGTTCAAGCGATCAACGAGCGGATGAAAATCCTCCTTGATAGAGCGCGAGACCTTCGCAGTCAGGTCGCAACGCGAATGGCAACGCACCTGGCTCAGATCGCTTTCCGGGAACAGGGGCCGAGCGAGGGACATGAAAGGCGAGGGTGGCTCTCGGAGATCAGGGAGAGAATCTTCGAAGAGGTTTTCTCGGATTTCTCGACTCGAAACCGCTTCTTCGCGATCGAGAAGGAACACAAGGAGATCGCGCGACAGGCCGGCCTTCACTACTCTCGGAGACTACGGCTCTGGTATGCTCCGAGTGACTCCAGTATGGAGATCTTGGAGCGGGACAAGCGGGCTCGCGAAATATTTGATCTTCAAATATGGCAACAGGCCCTTCATGAGGACGAGCAAAGGTGGCAAGAGGAGCGCGATCGTCGGCTTCGAGAGAAGGCAGAACGGAGACAAGACGCAAAGACAATGATGCAGCGAGCAATCCTCGTGGCGATGTCGACGGAGCCGATGACCATCCGCGAGATAGCAACAGCAGCCGGCCTAACCTATGGTCAGGTAAACAACGAGGTGTACCCAAACAGTGTGTCGCTTCATGCGCAAGGCCTTGCCGAGAGACATACTGGCCACAAGGGAAGGTCCTCCGCAGTAGCGTATTCACTCACTGCCACGGGGAAAGCGCAGGCGGATGCCATCAGAAAGGAGGAAAGCGAGGAGGGTCGCTAGATTGATCTTTGTATGGTGATCGATAGCATGACTCAATACTTGAGTCATGATCTCAGCTCGGGTACGAATGCCGTCAGCACCCAGCCCAAGGCCGGGGTGCCCAGCTCGAAGCGGATCCGGTCCTCGACCATCTCGCGGACCTCGAAGCCGGCGATCTCGAGCACGCGGCGCAGGTAGGCCGGGTGGTGAGCGTAGCGCCCGCCGTCGTTGAGCGCCCAGCCACGCTCCTCGTCGTCGCTGGTCTCGGCGGTGAAGACAAGGGCGCCGCCGGGCCGTAGGGCTCCGCGGAAGCCTCGGACGAGCCTGTCGAGCTCGCCGAAGTAGATGAAGACGTCGGCGGCGGCGATGAGGTCGAAGGCGGCGGTCTTGGCCTCGACGGCGGCGGTGAGCTCGGCCTCGATCAGCTCGTCGTAGACGCCGCGCTGGCGGGCGCGGGCGAGCATGCCGCGGGAGAGGTCGATGCCGACGAGCCTGCGGGCGCGCGGGCGCAGGAAGGGGGCGCACAGGCCGGTGCCGCAGCCGGCGTCGAGGACGTCGAGGTCGCGGCGGTCGGCCAGGGCAGAGCGCTCGATCGCGTCGGCGATGAGCTTGGGGCCTTGGTACTGGAGCTTGTTGACCAGCACGTCGTCGAACTGCTCGGCGAAGTCGTCGAACTCGCGCTGGACGTACTCGTCGGTGGCGCGCTCGGGCGGGGCCTCGTCTCCGCGCACGTTGGCCATGTGGGCGGCGATCGGGTCGGAGGGGTCGCGCTCGTGCCAGGCCTGGTAGACCGCGGTGGCCTCGTCGAAGCGTTGCAGGCGACGGAGGGCGAGGGCGAGCTGCTTGTAGATCGGCAGGTCGTCGGGGCGCAGCTCAAGCGCGTGGCGGAGGGGGTCGATCGCGTCCTCGATCTGGAGGTTGCGGGCGAGGGCGCGGCCGAGGTTGAGGTGGGCCTCGGAGAAGGTGGAGTCGAGGGCAACGGCCTGGCGGTAGCAGGCGATCGTGTCGTCGATGCGACCGTCGGCCTGCAGCGCGTTGCCGCGGGCGTTGTGGAGGTTGGCCACGTCGGGGGTGCGCAGGCCGGAGGCCTCGGCGAGGGCGAGCGCGCGGTCGAGAGCGGCGAGGACCTCGTCACGGGGAAGATCGCGCTTGGCGAGCACCTGGGCGAGGTTGGCCGCGGCGGGAAAGAAGCTGGGCTCGATCTCGAGGGCGCCGCGGTAGGCGTCGGCGGCCTCGGGCAGGTCACCGCGATCGCGGAGGGCGTTGCCGAGGTTGTTGTGTGCGGGCGCCATGTCCGGGTCGAGGGCAATGGCATGGCGGTAGGAGTCGATCGCGTCATCGAGGCGGTCGACCCCACGAAGGGCGTTGCCGAGGTTGAGGTGGAAGCCGGGCTGGGTGGCGTCGAGCTCGATGGCCCGCTTCAGCAGGGGGACGGCGTCGGCGGGGCGGGACTGTTGGAGGGCGAGGACGCCCTTCATGGACCAAGCGGCGGCGTGCTCGGGAGCCTGGCGTAGGACCTCGTCGTAGGCCGAGGAGGCAGCATCGAGGCGACCGCCGCGGTGGTGGTCGATCGCGTCGGCGAAGAGATCGTCGACGTCGAGCTTGGAGCGGCGGCGGGAGCCGGAGGCACGCTTCCACTTGCGGTGGCGCGTCATGGGAACCGGGAGCGTATCGCGTCCCCACGTGTCGTGCGAAGTCGGCGAGGACGCCAATCGCTACCGCATCCCATCCCTCCGACCCTCGCCTCCCCCGAGTAGCACCCCCAGCTCGACCATCGACACGACCTCCCGCCGCGTGACGATCACGTGGTCCAGCACCTCGATCCCGACCATGCCCGCTGCATTGACCATCGAGGCAGTCTGCATCACATCCGCCTGGCTCGGCGTGCTCCTCCCGCCCGGGTGGTTGTGCACGAGGATCGCCGCCCCGATCCCCGCCATCACCAACGGTCGGAATGCCGCCGAGGCCGAGAAGTCGACGCTCGTCTGCGTGCCGATCCCCACAGTGTGGACCGAGCGCAGGCGTAGGCAGGCGTCGACCCCCACCGTGATCGCGACCTCGAAGTCGAGCGGGCCGAGCAAGGGTCGGAGGAAGTCCAGATCCTTGGCGCTCTCGATCTTCCGCCCGTAGGGCACGTGTTCCCACGTGGGCACGGGCCAGTGGACGGGCCACCTCGGGCGACGGGTCACGCGGGGCTTCAACGTCCGCTTCCGGTTCATGAGCGGTGCCCTCATGGTCGCGCACCCTCCCGCAGCCCGGCCGGAACGGGAACCCGCCGCGTGTCTTCCACGATCTCGCTCGCCCGCATCCTACGATCCATCGCGCGTTCCCGTGCTCTCGACCGCCGCTGCTCGAACGGGAGGCTGGCCAGCTCCGCCACGCGCCTGGCTGCCCATTTCCGCTCCTCGTCGTTCGCAGCTGCGTAGGCCATGGCTCGGTCGACGAGGATGACCTGCAGGTCGAGGTAGTCCTGGACCATCCCGCAGTCGACCCCGTCGATGGAATACTGCCAGCCGTCCTGCTGCTCGAGGAACAGCATCGAGACCATGCCATCGTCGACCAGCACGGGGAGATCCTGCCCAATGCACACGTAGGCATCCGGATGCAGCCGCGCTGCCTCGGAGCCGATGCGGCCGACCGTCACGTCGTCGTCGGCATCGAACAGCACCCACTGTCGCCGCATGCCTTCACCCGGGCGGCCGGGCGCACACACGCCCCAGGGGCGCGGCACGACCATGTCATCGGCCTCGTCGAGCCAGTCCGCGTACCGCTCCGCAACGCACTGAGCGGCGATCCCCCGCAGGACGGGGCTTGCCTCCGCGTAGCGCTCGGCCTCCGCTACCAGGATTCGCGTCAAGTGATCGAGCCCCTCGAGCCTCCCGCGGCCCTGGCCGTTGCGACACCATCGCCAGCCGCTCTCGCCCCGGACGATCTCCAACCGGATCACGCCATCCTCGACGACCATCGGCTGGCCCACTCGGCCGTAGACGACCGCGGGCGCATGGATGATCCCGACGGCCCGCAGGATCGCCTCCACCTCCAGCTCGGGCTCACCGGGCATCGGCCTGTGCCTCCTCGTGCTGGACTCGGTGCTCGTCGTGGATGCGGTCCACGCTCGTTCTCTCGTCCAAGCCCGCATTGGCTTCGTCGTCCCCTTTGGACTCGTCACCGTCGTTGGCGGACGAGGAAGGCCCGTCGTACAACCCGTGCCGCTTGAGGCGTTCACGAATCGAACGGCGGCTCGTCTGCTGCTCGCGCGCCATCAAGGTGATGTTGCCGCCGCAGCGCTCCTTCGCCGCGGTCATGAGGAGACGATCCACGGCTTCCCAGATCTGCCGCCGACTGGGCATGGCATCGTGCGTGAACAGCCATCGACCGACCTCGTTCCATGCAGCGAGGGATCGTACCGATGCTTGGTCCAATCCAGGCTCCAGGGCGACGTCCCGCTTCGCGGCTCGACGTCGAGGTCGTGCTCCCGGTGGATTTCCGCCACCATGCCCCTCAGCTGAAGGGGCCGTGCTCATGGCTACGCCGGACCCATCGTCGTTTCGTGAGATCACCATCATCAACACCTCCATCTCGGCACGCACTGCTACGCCACGCAGCGAGAACGGCCAACATCGGCCGAGCTCGACGCGCATGCTCGTCCCGATTCAGTTACCACCCTGAGACGGGGCTCACCAGTGGGCTCTTTCATACCCCCAAGAGCGCCGACCCTGGGTTCTATGCTACCAGGGTCCTCTTGGGCTCACCGTTCCAGGACTGGTCTTGTACTCTCCACCACGATGCGCCCGCTCCTCGGACTCGCCCTCGGTCTCCTCCTTGGTCTCGGTGCATGCGACGACGAGCCACCTCCCGCATCCTCCGGCTGCGGGGACTGGCTGCGGTGCTACGTGGGCTGTCGCGATGCCCAGTACGTTCGCGGCGACGACCAGGCGCTCACGCAAGACGAGCTGCACTCGGCGTGTGAATCGGAGTGCATCGACTTGGTCGACGACACAGTCCCAACGGGACTCGATCTCGCGATGAAGAATCCCGAAGACGTCGCCTACTTCTGGGGAAGGCTCAACGTTTGCCTCGGCGACGACGGCTGACCGAATGCAGCCCCCACAACAGGCCCAACACGCCGAGCCCCACGGCCAGGCCGCCCCCACCCTCTCCGGTGGGCGTCGTCTCGGCGACCACCACGTGGAAGGGAGCGCCGCCCTGGGGCGGAGCGGGCGGTTCGGGTTCCGCGTCCGTACCTCCGAGGGAGGGAGGCTTCTCCGCGGACTTGGACGGTTCGGTGGGTGCCGCGAGTTGGTCGCCGACGGTGGCATCGAACAATGCGGCGCGGTACTCGGGGTCGATCACGTCTCGTTGGTCGACCTGATGCCTTGCAGGATGCTCGAGCAGCAGCGCGCGCATCTGCTGGAGCTTTTCTCGCAGCTTGGCATTGCTGACGAAGGCGGCGCTCTTGGGATCGGCGTAGGCAACCGCGATGGTCTCGAGGTACTGCTCCTGCCGCCGCTCGAGCCGGTCGCACCACGGGTCGACGAACGCCTCGATGATGTCGTCTGGCGGATTCTTCGGCGTCCAGGAGTTCGCAGCGAGGATCCCTCGACGGAGCTCGCCATCGAGCTCCACCACGTGCAGCGGGGCGACGAGCTGCTGCACGATGAGCCGCCGATGCTCTTCGTTGAGCCGGTCGAGCCCCGTGCCCTTGATGCCTCGGCCGAAGTACGCCTCGTAGGCGAAGCCCTTCACCGCGTCGACATGGTCGCGCCAGATGCTACGGACCTCGGAAGGGACCACCGACCACATGGCCGGGCCTGGCCGCTGGACGTGCTGGTCGAGCGCCGTCATGAGCTGTGCTGGGCCGGGGTAGAAGTCACCCACGTCCTGGTGCGTTGCCAACGAGCCTCCGGGACGGCTCGACTTCTTGTGCCAGAAGGCCTGGGTGATGCTGTTGATCTGCTGTGTACCCGGGATGAAGCCGAGACCGCGGCCACCATCCCGCGATCGCATGAGCCATCCATTGTCGATCTCCATGAGCTGGAGGTCGTTGCCGACTCTTGGCAGGAAGAGCCCGGTCCAGTCGCGGGTGGAGAGGGCGGGGAGGAGCTGCGTGTTCATCACGTACTCCTCGTCCTTGCGGTCGTAGACCTGCGGTGGCGGTAGGTAGTCCCGCGCTTGCTCCTGCGGTCGCTTGGAGAGGTCCCAGAGCATCAGCCCCATCTGGCCGATCGCGCGGGCGATGGCACCGACCACGGGGATCGCTGCGAGGGCGTCCACCACGATGCCCACCGCAGTCCGGGTGAGGCGATCGAACAGCTCGTCGAGATCGTCGGGCGGCTGCAGGACGAGCGGGCCGAGGGCATCGACCACCGAGGTGAGGGTGTCCGCGGGCAGGCCGAGCGAGCCTGTACCCTGAAAGAGCATCGCGGATCGCTGCGCGGCTGCCCACGCCCGGGCACCCACGAGGGCATTGCTGTCGAAGCCCGAGATCTTCTGGCCCATGTCGGCCCACAGCGAGCGATCGCCCCGGGCCGCGTCGAGCAGCGCTGGGGAGATCACGCGCGAGACCCAGTAGTCGTCGACCCCGGTCCAGATCTCGTCGTCGCCATCGAGTCGCATCGGCTCACTTCCGATCCCGTGCCAGCGCCTCGGCCTCGGCCTTGGCCTTCTTGGTTTCCTCTAGCCGCTTGGCGGCCACGGCCTCGCGCCGCTTGACGCGACCGAGCGCGCGCTCGAGCTCGGTCTGGGCGCGCTGGTGGTCACGCTTGCGCTGGCGCAGGGTGCCCTGGGCCACGTTGAGCTGGCATCGAGCTTCGCGGACCTTGCGGCGGGCGACCTCGCGGTCCATCGGGATGGCCTTGCGGTTGCGCATGACGGCGTCCGCCTCGCGCAGGGCGGTCTTGAGGTCGCGCTCGTGGTGCTTGACGTGCTCCTCGGCCTTCCTGACCGCGGCGGCGGCGTCCTCGACCCGGCGGCGGTAGGAGGTGGTGTCGATCGCCTCCGCCTGCTTCACGGCGACCGCGGCGGAGCACTGGAAGCGCTGGGCTCGTCGCTCGGCGGCGGTTTGCTTGCGGCGCTGCTCGGCGGTCTTCTTGTGCTCGGCGAGGGCCTTCTTGCGTTCGGCCGCGGTGAGCTTGCGCGAGGGCTTGGGCTTGGTGGCGGTGGAAGGCTTCGACGCGGCTTGCTTTCCGGCGACCGAGCGCGCTCCCTTCTTGGCCGTCGAGGTCTTCTTGGTGGGCTTGGCCGAGGGCTTGCCGGCCTTGGCCGAGGGCTTGCCGGCCTTGGCCGAGGGCTCGGCGCCGTCATCCGACGGCTTTGCAGGCTTGGGCGCCGCCCTGGTCGTGGGTTCCTTGGCGGCCTCGCTGGTCGCCGTGTCCGCAGCCGTCCCCTCTCCCGCCTCTTCCATCAGCCCCGCGGCGATCTGGCACACGGGCGCGCTGCAGACATTCTCCTTGGGGGTCTCGCGCGAGCAGCAAGCCTTCGCCGACGCCGTCCGAGGTGTTGGCTCCTCGTCCTCGCCGTGACTCGTGTCCGGGAACCCGGGCGCGCCCTCCCTACTCTCCTTGGCCGCCCAGTTGGGGTCGTACGCGTCCTCGCACGACTTGCGGAGCTGGCGGAGCTCGCCGGCCACGGCGGGGTAGTTGCATAGGTAGCCCGCCGTTTCTGGATCCGGCTCGCAGGCGTAGTCGGGGATCTTCGAGGGGTCCTCAACCCATCGCGACCATTCAGCGGTCCGTCGCTCGATCACCCGCCGTAGATCATCCGGTAGGCAGCCCTTCGCGCGCTCGTAGGCTTCCTTCAGCTCCTCGAGCTGCTCGCCGATCTCCTTGACGCTCTCCTGCTCGCGGATCGACACGCGTTGCTCGGGCGTCATGGCATCGAGGTCCTCCGCGCGCACGTTCCCGGTGAACGGCCGCCAGTAGAGCCCCGCCTGCGAAGCCCCCGATCTCGGCGCCTCGAAGTACCGCTCGAGCGCCTCGCCGAGCCGCTCCACCTGGGCCCACGGCACGGTCTCCCAGCGCCGCCCCTTGGCCTGGCCCATGAGGTAGGCCAGCGCGCCACGGATCGCCCGAGAGGCGTGCTTCTCCTTCAGGATCCGCTGCCCGGCCGGCGTCTTGGAGAGCTTGCGGTGCCCTCGACCCACGCGTACCTCGATGCCATCCATCCAGTCGCGCAGGCCGTCCCACGGGTCGACCACGTTGTCGAAGTAGTCCTCGTTGTGGTCGTAGAAGATCTTCGCCGCCTTGGCCGGCGAGTCGAACGTGGCGCGCAGTCCGGCTGCCAGCGTGGCCTTGCCCTTCTTGCCCTTGCCCTTCTTGGTGCCCTCGGTCTTCTCGGCCGCGCGCGCGGCCTTCTTGGCCTGGGCCTGACCCGGGTAGTCGGCGGGGCTTTCCACGTCGAAGCGATACCGCCGCTTGCGTGGATCGGGATCGGTGCCATGCCCGATGAGATCCTCCTCGTCGACCTCGACCGTCTCCCCGTCGATGTCCGCGACGATCCGTCCGGTCGAGAGCGTGCCCGGCTCGCTGGGGTCGGCCGGGACACCCGTCGCCACGTCGACGTACTCGAGCCGCGCCAGCGGGGTCGCGCGGTAGCGGTCCTCGTCAGTTCTCTCCACCAGCCCACGACCCTCCATGCCCTCCAACGCACGCGCCTCGTCGATGTTGTCGGGCTCGATCCCGTCGTCGCCCTGGTCGAGCAGCGACCGCATGAGATCCTCCTCGAACGAGTCGAGCGGCGGAGGGCTCGATGCCTTGGTGTCATCCGAACTCGACCCTCCGTTTGTCGATGATCGCGACGCCTCGGTGCCCGGCGAGCCCGGGCCACCGTCGCTCGAAGGGCTCGTGCCGCCGTTGGGGGGCCGTGGCTCGAGCTCGGCCACGATCTGCGCACGGTCATAGTGGCCGTCGATGGTGACCAGGGCCCCGAGCGGCTCGGTGTGATAGCGCGAGAACACGTCCGGTCGACGACGCCCCTTCCACGCCACGACCACCACCGGCCGGTAGCTCGGATCCTGGTGCGTCGGCAACGTGTGGAGCTTGGCTTGCTCGGCCCTCACACGCCGGGCCAGGTCAGGCGACAGCTTGATCGGCGCGATGGTGACCGCAGGCTTCGCCGACGCCGGCCGGTCGTTCGCTGCGGGAGCGTTGGTCGTCAACCCGGCTGCCTCGGTGACGCTCCGGCCCTTGGTCGTCGATTTTCCGTGCCGCTCGGTCGCCGCCCTGCGAGACGCTTCCGGCAAGGTACCGCCCCTCCGGTCCAGCTGAGTCTCGTCCGCGCCCTCATGCCCCAGGGGCGGAAACCCCCAACTCCGCCCCTCGGGTCCCCAGATGCGCTCCTCTTCTGCGATGTGCTTCTCCCGGGCGATGCGCTGTACGTGCTCGCGATGCCGCTCCTTCAACCCTGCCCGTGCGGTCCATTCGTCGTCGTAGGCGTGCTCGTCGTCCCACTCGGGGTCGTCGTGCAGCCGGCCCATGGTGAAGCCCTCGAGCACGCGCCAGTTTCCGTAACCGTCGTAGGCCACGACCATGCCGATGGAGTAGCCGCGGCTCTCGTCGGTCGGCATGAAGGTGTCCTCGAGCACATGGAACGAGACGTTCTCGTCGGGCCCGTCCAGGTCATCGCCCACGGGGAACACCCGCCCCATGTCTTCGCGATGCGGGGTCACGTAGAGGCGTGTGATGAGGTTGACCTCTCGTGGGTCGAGGCTCTCCAGCACCTTCCGACCGAGCTCGGTCGGTTCCACCACCAGGGGGGCACCCGGGAGGGAGCCGTCCTCGCCGCCCAGATCGACGTCCTGGCGTCGATGCATGAGCCCCACGGCGCGAAGGCTGTCGTACTCGTCCCGGGCGTCACGGCCCGAGTGACGAAGATCTAGCCAGTGCATCGCCGTGCGCTTCATCAACCGCAGGCCCTTGGCGCCGATGTCGGTCGCACGTGGTGCGCGTACGCGATTCGTCAGCAGATGGAGGTGGTACTTCCGGGTGGGTGCCACCTCATGGCCGAACGGCGCGAACCCGGGAGCCATGACCTCCGCGGTGCGCTGCCCGGGTGCGTGGCGCACGACGATGCCGAACCGCTTGATCATGCCGGACTCGTGATGCTCGAACTTCACGATCTGGCCGTTGCGGATCTCCTGAGTGGGCGTGGTGCTCTCTGGCTTTGGTGCGTCGTCGGGATGCTGGCGGCTGCGCGAGGCACCACAAACGACGCAGCTCTCCCGGTGCTCGTCGACGGTCTGGTAGTCGTGCGTGGTGCAGTAGATGCGTCCGCCCCGAACCTCGTGCGACGGGCGAGGACGGCGGTACTCGGGCTCCGGGTCGGGCTCGCCGTCTGGGTAGTGGCGCTTGCGGGTGTAGCCGCAGGCGTTGCACTTCTCCCGGTGAGCATCGAGGGGCTCGAAGTCGTGCGTGGTGCAGAGGACGCGGCCGTCGCGGACCACATGGGATGGATCCGGGCGGCTGTACGGTCGCTTCGTGGTCGCGCCCGGTTTGGTGGGGCTCCGATCGGTCTCCTGCGCCGGCGTCGAGGACTTGCTCGAGCTCTTGGCCTTCGCGGGGTTCGGCTTGGACTTGGATTTGGGCTTCGGCTCGTCCGTCACTCCCCACTTCGGGCCGGCCATGATCCGCACGTACCCTCGTGGTGCCGTGAGGATCTCGACCTCGCCGCGCTTGGCCATCGCCTTGATCGCGCGAACGTGGCGGGGCTCGTGCTTGGTGGAGAACTCGGAGACCCCGTTGGGGCCATCGTCGGCGATCCGGTTGGTCAGGACGGCGCGAACCTGACGCTCGATGAAGCCTCGGGGGATCCGATCGGTGGAACGCAGCGGTTCGAACGGGTGCCGTCGGCCGGCGGGGGCCGGCGGCCGTATGGGCGGCGATGCCTCGATCACGTGAAAGGTGGCGTTGCCGTCGCGGATCTCCGACTCGCGCGCGAGCTCGGGATCCATCGCTCGTTTGGGATCGGCCCCGTGCAGTCGCAGCAGCCCGTCACGGTTGGCCCGGGCCAGCCGCGCCTTGAAGGCATCGATGGACGCACCCGCCAGCACCGGCTGGTCTCGTACGGCCTTCCACACCGCGGAGATGAGCACGAAGTCGTCACCGTGCCGGCCTTCGTCGCCCATGCGGTTAGCGACCGTTTGGATCTCACCCACCCAAGGCCGGATGCGCATCATCGTCGCGGCCGGTGCCTGGTCCTCGCTGTCCTCGCTGGCGACCGGTGGTGGTGTCGGTGATGCAGCTCGGCCTTCGCTGGCGTTCGACGGCTCGCTCACCACCTTGGTGAGCACCGGATCGGACGTGTCCGCAGGCGGCCGCTTCGCGCGACGCTCGGCCAGCTCCTCGGCACGCATCCGCTCGAGCACCGCGGGGTCGGGCTTGCCCACGTCGAACAACGCCGGCTGATGATCCGTGGGAACCTGTACGCGCTTGCCCTCACCGGGCGGGGCCGTCAGGGCGAAGCCCTCCTCTTCGACCGTCCACAAGCTGCCCGGGGCTGCGTCGCCCCGCGGCGTGTCCTTCTCGTCCGCCATGGGTTCCTCCTCGGCCGCGTCGGCGACCGTCGTGTCCTCGGGTTGGGCGACCTTGGGCTCGAGCATTCGAGGCGGGGTGGGCTCGGCCGCGTCCTCCGCCACGATCTGCTTGCCGATCTCCTGCTCGATGTCCCGCATCGCGGCGGCGATCGCCTCGGGCTCGGCCGTCCCCGTCTCCGAAGCGGTGTAGAACGTGGACTCCTTCGGGCCGCGTACGGTGACCTCGACCTTGCCGTGACGGTCCCTGATCTTCAGCGATCGACTCTCACGCTCCCACGGGCGCAGCTCGGGGTGCTGCCGCCAGTAGGCCAGGTTGAAGCGCTTGCGGCCGACCTCGCCGAGCTCCTGTGCCGTGCGGTACACCGCCAGCAGATCGCGACCGTCGGCCTCGCGCACGACCCCTCGCGCGGCGGCCCGTCGCTCGCTCTCCTCGTCCCGCGCCCTGGCCCTGCGCTTCACCTCGTCGATCGAGGTCTCGCCACGACACAGCTCGAGGGCCTCATATCGCTCCCCGAAGCGCAGCCCGAAGACATCCATCATGACCTGCCGAGCGGAATCGAAGTCGATCTTGCAAAGCCGCGGGTAGACGACCTCGGGATCGGATTTCGGGTCGTAGAGCGCAGGGTCGAGCGCGTCGCGGAGATTCTCGAGCCGTTCCTTGGCGTTGCCCAGGATGCGATCGCGGATCTTCCCGGCGAGCTCCGGTGTGGGTGTCTCTTCGCCGCGGCCGATCCTCCAAAGAGGGATCTCGAGGTTGTGCCAGATGACCAGACGGGCGTTCTCGACGAGCTTGGGGAACCAGTGGCGATCGCGATCGGCCGAGATCTCCTTCATGCGGTCGGCCCACGTGCTGGCCTCGCGATGGAGCTCGACCACCTTCGGGTGCTGCTCGAGACTGCGGATGATCCCCTCGAAGTCGTGCTTGCCGTACACCGACCCACGCAGCGGTGGGGGCGGCCATGCGTCGTTCTCCAGCGCGACCACTCCACGCGCTTGACCGAGGTCGGTCTTGAGCTGCTCCGGGTGCCGCAGGTTTCGCTTGGAGATGAGCTGGGCCATCTCCTGCCCGACGCCCAGGCGCTCGGCGGCTAGCAGGGCGGGGTGCACCTCGTAGCCGTTGAGCGCGGCGGTACCGATGCCGTGCTTCTTGGCGAGCGCCTCCACGTCGACCTTGGCGCCGCGCTTTCCCTTCGTGGTGGGCTTGGCCGGTGCGGTGGCCTCGGCCGTGCCCTCCTCGCCGGCCTCCTGCTCGACCCGACGCATCAGCGCCTCGATGGCGGCCTGCTCGTCGGTTCCAAGCCGTAGCGATACGCTGAACCCCCAGTCCTTCGGACCGCGAACCATCGCCTCGACCTTCGCCCCCTCGTTGGTCACGGTGAGCGCCCGTCGGCTGCGGGCAGGCTTCGCGAGCCCGGGATGGAGCCGCCAGTAGGCCGCGTTGAAGCGCCCCTTGGTGACCTCGCCGCGCGAGGCTGCCTCGCGGTGCACATTCAGCAACTCGCGTGCATCGGCCTCGCGAAGGGCTCGCTCGCGCTCCTTCCTCTCCCGCTCTTCCTCCGCCCGCTTCGCGGCGCCCTCGGCCAGGGTCTCGAGCGTGATCTCGCCGTCGCAAAGCTCGTCTGCCTCCTCGTCCTTGTCCTCCCAGTGGAACTCGACGCCGAAGACGTCCTCCAGGACCATCCTCGCGGTCGTGGAGTCGAGCTTGCACAGCCGCGGATAGACGGCCTTGGGGTCGGACTTCGGATCGTAGAGCGAGGGATCCTGCGCCTCGCGAAGCTCCTGGAGCTGCCGCTTGGCACGCGCGACGCCGGCATCGCGGGCGGCACGAGCGAGCGCGGGCGTGGGCGTCTCGCCACGAGCGATCTCGAAGGCGTAGTGGGCTCGTGTGTCGTGCACGACGCTGGTGGCATCGCGGACGACCTTCGGGAACCATCGAATGTGGCGGCCGCCCGTGATGGCCTTCATGCGCTCGGGCCACGTGCGCGCCTCGGCGAGCAGCTCGGCGATCACGGGGTGGTGCTCCAGGCTCAGCAGAACCCCGCGGAAGTCGTCCTTGCCGTAGGTCTCGCCGCGCAACGGTGTCGGGGGCCACGCGTCGCGCTCGAACGCGAGGATCCCCCGCGCTTGCCCGTGGGCGAGCAGCACGTCCTCGTCGCGCAGCTTCGATCGGAAGTGCCGTACGAGCTGGGGGCCCACGCCGATCCGTTCGGCCTCGACCAGCGCGTCGGTGAGCTGCTGGCCGGTGTAGCGGTCGGGGTCGGCGTGCTTGGCGAGCATCTGCTCGGCGGTCGTGGTGGGCGAGGACGGAGCTGCGGTCGTGGTGGGCGAGGGAGGGGGCGCGGCCAGGGATGACGGGACTCGAGCCTCCGCGCCCGCTGGTGCTGCCGCGCTCGTCTCCGGCGAGGGGGTGGTTGCAGTCGCCGAGGGTGCTCGAGCGTCCCGGCTCGCCGGGGCCGTCGAGATCCTGCCCGGGGCCGGCGTGCTCGGTGACACCTTGCGTGCCTCGACCGTCGCCTTGGGTGCCCACACGCGGTCGTAGGCGACCCGCTGCACGTACTTCAGCCGCGGACCGTCCATCCCGACGGCGCGGTCGAAGCGGAGCTCGACGAGCTGCGACAGCGGCTTCTGCACCGTGGCCCCGCCCTTGTTGGTGAGCACGCGGTCGCCCTTGCGCAGCACGAGCTGGCTCGTGGGCATGTAGCCCGCCTCGTCGAGCACCCGCCGGTAGTGCGCGTGCTTCTGCCGATTCTCCTCGGCGGCCGTCTGCAGCCGCGCCAACCACTCGCCCGTGGCCGGCCTATCGGGGGTGAGGCCGCGCCAGCCGCTCGGGGTCTTGCCGGTGATCTTCACCTCGAGCTCGCGCGCTTCCTTGGCCAGCTCGAGCACCCGACGTAGCGCGAACCCGGGCTTTTCGTGCTTGGCCACGCTGTGCTCGGCGGACTGGGCTCGGCGGCGGGCATCCTTTGCGCCGTCGCTGGCCTCGACCGACCGCCGCATCGAAGCATCGGCGCGGGAGAGATCCCTGCGGTGCCGTCCCTCGCTGTGATGCCCCACGAGGATCGGCTGCCCCATCGGGATCCTGTCGAGCACCGCCCGCCCCTTCTGGTACTCAGCGGCCGCCTGAGCTGCGAGCCGGTCCGCTCGCTCTTCGAGCCGCTCGGCACGGTCGAGGGCTCGCTCGCTGCGCTCCTCGAGCACCTCGCCGAAGTCACGCACGTCCTCTGGCCGCGGCTCCTGGTAGTCGACCCGCACGTTGGGCACGCCGGCCTTGGTGAGCCCCCGGGCGTACTCCTCCACCTGGTAGCTCGACAGCGCCCGGTCGCGCGTCCGCGGCACGCCCCACTTGCGCAGCGACCGAAACCACCGCCAGCGCGGGTATGCCTTCTTCACCTCGTTGCGGTGCGGATAGGTCTCGCCCTCGAGCAGGATCCCGTCGGCGTAGCGGTACCGCACCACCACTTCGGCCGGCCTGGCGTCGGCGGCCGCGGAGGTCGAGGGCTCGCTCGTGGAGTCGGTCGTGGTGGTCTCGGGCATCGATCACCTCGCGAAGATCCACGCCGCGGCCGAGCGCGGCCCGGCCGTGGCGTGGGGCTCAGGTCGATTCGTGGTCGTCCCCCTTGCGGCCGAGCAGCTTGGCCAGGCGCTCGTTGGTCCGCGCTCGCACGCGGCGGAACACATCGAGCGGCCCGCGACGCGTGAGCTCGCGGCCCACCGCCTCGAGCTGCTCGAGCTGCGCGGCCATCGAAGGGTCGACCAGGTCGGACGGCCCCCGCCCCTGACATGCACGTTGGACGAGGGTTGGAGAAGGGCCCGGAGTTGGGACCGTCCGCCTGGTCGTGAAGAAGTCGAGGAGGTCGAGACCCGGCCGCGCACCCTTGGCACGCGACCGGCCGCGACGGGAGCGAGCCTCAGGCTTGGCCATGGGCGGGCTCCTCGTCGTCGGCCGGCCTTGGCAGGTCGGCCAAGTGCAGGATGAGCACGAGCACGAACGCGCCGAACGGGCAGTACCGCGGGTGCTTGGCATCGCGCCGATGCATCGGCCGGGTCTCGGTGGGCATGGCTCAGCTCATGCCGGGGACCACGCTGGGCGTGGGCTCGGGGTCGTCGTCGTCCTCGGGCGCCTCGGCCTGGTTGGCCTTGGTGCCCCGCGTCAGGTTGGCGAGCCAGCGGTCGATGCCGAGCTCCATGGCCGCGTCGAGCAGCGAGCGCAGGTCGAGCTCGATGGTGCCGTCGTCGTCCTCGTCGAGCGGCGGCGGCTCCGGGCGCGGCGGCTTGGGGATGCAGCCCATGCACGGCGCCGAGTAGGGGGCGGGCGGGGGCGGGGTGCTGCGGGCGCCCAGCCAGTGCCCCAGCAGCGCGGTGCCGGCGGGGATGAGCGCCAGCAACAGCTCCCGCTGACTCCGTTCCTGGGCCACCCGGTCCCCGAGGGCCATCTCGTGCGACTCCCGGTCGAGCGCCAGTGCCTGCTGGTGCGCCTTGGCGTCGGAGACCGACCGCCACAGCGCAGCCACTCCGAACAGCATCGCCGCGATGCCCAGCAGCACCAGCGCGGTCGCGAGCCCTTGGTCGAGGGTCTCCATCACTCACCCCCTTCCTCGGCGTCCGGCGAGGGCTCGACGAGCTCCATCACCAGGTGCACGCGCTTGCTCGCGCCGCCGCTCTCGAAGACCTTGCGGTCCACCAGGCGGTAGCCTTCTTGGGCCTGGGTCTCGAGCCAGGTCGCCTGGGCGGCCTCTTGCTCGGGGCCGACCACCGGGAAGCCCTGGCAGACGTAGATGGGTTTGGTCGGGTTGGTTTCTTCGGGCATGTCGTCTTCTCTTCGTGTGCAATGGGTCGAGCGACCCGTGAGCGGGTCGGGGTTGGAGCGGGAGATCTGCGGGGCGAGCCCGGGCCGTCAGCGGCCGCGGACTTCCTTGATGAGCTGGCCGAGCGCGAGGGCCGGCTGGATGCCGAGCACGTCGACGAGCTGGGCCATCAGCGCCTGCGTGGCGGCCTCACCCTTGGCCGTCCACGACTCGCCGAGCTTGGTGAAGATGGCCGAGAACTCCTCGTCGTCGGCCGCCTCGCGAGCCGCCTCGATGAGCGACCAGTCGTCCTCGGAGAGCATCGCGCGGGCCTTGGTGATGCCCTCGGCGGGCACCTTGGCCAGTGCCTGCTCGAGCCGCTGGGCGTAGCGCGACGACGAGGGCTTGGGCGCGGCGGGCTCGGACGGCGGCGGGGTGGCGGTGGTGGTGCCCTTGGCCTTCGCCTTGCTCCGCGGCGGCTCCTTCGCGGCGGGCTCGGACGGCGACGTGGCCTGTCCCGGCTGCGCCGCACCCTGCCCCTGCGCCGCGGCGGCCTGCTGCATGATCGCTTCGATCACCTTCCGCACCAGCACCATCAGGTCGGGCCCGGCGATGTCGATCGACTTGCCGAACATCTCCGCCCGCTGGCTCGAGCGTTGCTTGGAGAGGTCGTGCTCCATCCACCGCTGCTCGCGGGTGGACTCGTGCTCGAGGATCGACAGCACCTGCTGGAGGTCCTGCTGCCGCCCCCCACCGAGCTGGTCGCCGAGCTGCTCGAGCAGCTCCGCCGACTTGCCCAGGATCGTCGGGTACTGCCGCACCACGTCCATCAGCACGCGGAACAGCGCATCGTTCTGGCGCTGGAGCTGCAAGTTGGCAGCCATCAGCGCGTCGTGGTGCTCGCGGCTCTCCGAGGCCGTGGCCGGGTCGGCCCCCACCGCCCCGAACATCGTGGCGGGGAGCAGGAAGCGGAACAGCTCCTCCTGCTCCTCGTCGCCGTCCTCGCCCTCGATGCGGCGCAGGCCCACCACGCGGTAGTTCTTGCGGTCGTTGGTCTCTTCGGTGTGCTGGCGCGCCGTGTCGATGATCTCGGCCGCGAGATCGGCCGGCGGCATGCCGCCGATCAGGAGCAGGCCGCCATCGTCATCGGTCAGATCGTCGCCATGGCCATCGTCCTCCCAGCGGTGCTCGGTGGGGACGTAGCCGGCCTTGCCCATCTGCCGTCGCAGCTCGATCACGTCGAAGCCCTCCGCGGCATGGCGCGCGAGAACCTTCTCGAGCAGGCGGGTTCGAGAGTCGTTGTGGGGGGAGGTGGGGTCGTCGGTTCGTACGTGGCGGAAGGTCATGAGGTGCTCGTGCGGGGCACCTCGTCCAACGTTGGGTTAGTGAACACGAAAGCGGGGGCGGGGGCAAATGGCTGCGCAGGTGACGAATTCGGGGAGTTAGGTGGGCGGTGGGCTCGGTTGCCGCCGAAGCTGGCGCAGCTCGGCCAAGACGCAAACGCCGGTGAAGCGAACGGTCCCGGGCTGTTCCTTCGAGAAGTGGAGGATCGGCGGGATCTCGGCCCACCGCTCGGCACCGATGGACGACTGCGAGAGGAGCCGGTTGCCGCTGAAGTCGTCCCGGGCCCGCCGGTGATCCGCCTTCGCGTCGCCCCAGTAGTAACTCAGCGGCCGCATCATTCTCGTCCCTTGTCATGACTGAACGCGGATAGGGGTAGCTTCGGCTTTTTGCCGGAATACATCACCCTACGCTCATACCGTCTCATGTAGGCCACTGTCTTCTCGACATTCGCCAAGGCCCGGGCAGTTTCCTTTTTAGATGGCGTCAGGTCTGGCGACGGGCGCCACTTGTAGTGCACAAATGCATTCCGAAGATCGGCCACCTTGAGCATCAGTTTCGCATGATGAGTCGCCACAAGAGGAAGGCATAGTAGCTTTAGAAGCCAGCCAAGCTTTGCAGACATGCTCGTCTCGCGAATCATTGAGATCGCCTCCTTTTCTGTCATTCCAACACTATCTGATCGGTGCAGAAGAAGGGCATTTATCGAATGCTCAAACCATGTGGCGTACAGAAGAATCGACAGATCCTGATATCCTTCAGTCCGCTTTCTGCGCGCATCCGCAAGCAGTGTACATCTATGATCAATTTTCACATCTAGGTCGCCACCGCTCTTCCTCCACTTCAGCCAAAATGACAGAACTTCTCTAATAAGATCTTCCTTGGTCTTGTCCGCCGGGACAATGGTGCCATCGGCTATTAGCCCATGAAGAAGCGACTCAACGAGGGCGCGAGTTAGTTCTTGAGTTTCGCTCTTTTTGCTCCCCTTGGTCGACATGATCTTTCAAAAAGATATCAGATCTTCTCACGCCACGCACTTAGCACGGGACCTTCATTTGCGCGCGCGCCACGCAGTCCGTTCAGTGGACATCCTTTCCAACCATGTTCGATGCCCCGGTTCCCACTTGCCGCCTCGCCAGCAACCGGTCCCTCGACACCAACTCCACCGGGTACCGGTGCTCGAAGCCCCCTATTGGCAACTGGCGTGTAGAGTACGAGGTCGTCACGAACACGCTAGTCGCGCGACGTCCCGCGGGCCCACCGAATTCCGGCCGGGGGCATGCCGTTTGACCTCGCCCTGGAGCGGCACGGAGTCGGCCAAAGTGGCGGGAGCTCGAGCGACCCGTGGAAGTCGAAGCCACCGTCCTTGTGGAGCCGAGTCCCTTCGATGCTGTACCTAACCTCGGACTCGCGGAAGGCCCGGACCACGAGACGCTCGAAGGTCGAGGGCGGGAGCTGATGGAGATCGTGGAGCACCCGGCGGTCTGCGGTGCCGTCCGGCGGCAGCTGCTCGTCGCGGTCGCGGACTCGCTTCGCATGGAGCCGTAAGCGATCGCGAACCCCACTGGTGGCGTAGAGCCGCCAGGGCAGCGATGCCTGTACCTCCTGCCCGCGTCGACGGCCTTCGATCCACGCCAGGGGGACCCGCTCGATCGGGAGGACCTCGAGCTCGGCCCGGTAGTTGCGAACCCGCTTGCCGCGGTCCTCGAACCAGGCGTCCCGCAGCTCGGCCAAGGCGCAGACGCCGGTGAAGCGAACGGTCCCGCGCTGTTCCTTCGAGAAGTGGAGGATCGGCGGGATCTCGGCCCACCGCTCGGCACCGATAGACGACCAGATCTGCGAGAGGAGTCGGTTGCCGCTGAAGTCGTCCCGGGCTCGCCGGTGATCCGCCTTCGCGTCGCCCCAGTAATAGATGCGCCCGCGGCTCAGATCGACGATGTCCTCCCAGGGGTTGTACCGCGCGCCGGAGATCGAGCGACTCACCAAGACGAGCGCAGCAAGATCCGGCGCGTAGGAGCCTCGCCTGGTGCGCTTGGTGCGGTAGACCTCCCGCATGCCTCCGGTGGCCTTGATCCGCAGCCAGCGCATGAACTGGTTCGGGCCGTCGCGACGGTCCTGGTAGATCTGATCGAGAACGTAGGCGGGGGGCTCGACGACGGTGGTGGCCACAGCTGGTCCAGGGTACCGCCCGGGTTGTCGGATCTCGAGGGACCAGGGAACAGGAACGTCGTCGGAGCACCCTCCCCCCGCCAGCCGAGGTTGCCCCTGTGTTGGAGCAGGAAGCGGAACAGCTCCTCCTGCTCCTCGTCGCTGTCCTCGCCCTCGATGCGGCGCAGGCCCACC
The DNA here is from genome assembly GCF_026337845.1 of Paraliomyxa miuraensis. Classification (GTDB taxonomy): domain Bacteria; phylum Myxococcota_A; class Polyangia; order Nannocystales; family Nannocystaceae; genus Paraliomyxa; species Paraliomyxa miuraensis. The sequence continues at coordinate 248,174 of NZ_JAOVZF010000156.1, forward strand.
ACGTGGTAGTTCTTGCGCTCGTTGGTCTCGTCGACGTGCTGCCGCGCAGTGTCGAGGATCTCGGCCGCGAGATCGGCCGGCGGCATGCCGCCGATCAAGAGGAGGGCGCCGTCGTCATCGGTGAGATCGTCGCCATGGCCATCGTCCTCCCAGCGGTGCTCGGTGGGGACGTAGCCGGCCTTGCCCATCTGCCGCCGCAGCTCGAGCACGTCGATCCCCTCCGCGGGATGACGCGCGAGGACCTTCTCGAGCAGGCGGGTTCGAGAGTCGTTGTGGGGGGAGGTGGGATCGTCGGTTCGTACCTGGCGGAAGGTCATGAGGTGCTCGCGCGGGGCACCTCGTCCAACGTGGGTTAGTGAACACGAAAGCGGGGGAGGGGCTTCGCCCGCGGGTTGATGCGGTGGGACGGCTTGCATTGTAGACTAGGCCCATGCCAGGGCCTCCGAAAGAGTACGCAGATATGCTTCGCAGGCAAGGTTTCGAGCTTGGCGACGAGATCGGTCGTGGTGCCTTCGGACGCGTATACGAAGCTTGGCAACCCAAATTGGAACGCCAGGTAGCTGTCAAGTTCTACAATCCATTTGCACGGGGAGAAGCGACCAGGAGACGCTTCGAGCGTGAAGCACAGTTGCTTGCCAAGATGGAACACCCCTCAGTTCCATACGTACTCACTCAGGGAACGGTTGAATGTGATGGACAGGGCATCCCGTACATCGTGATGCAATTCGTCACTGGTCGTACGTTGGAGCAGCGTCTCAAGAGCCGAGAAGGGATCGAGCTTGGTGAGATCCGCCGCATCATGCGAGATGTTCTCTCCGCGCTTGCGACCATCCATGCGGGAGACATGGTCCATCGCGATGTGAAACCCGCCAACATTATGGTCTCCCATCGCGGAATCTACCTCCTTGATCTCTCAATCGGTGTCTGTCTCCACCACGAGCCTGGTCTGTCAAGGATGACAAATACCGGACAGGGCGTCGGCACTCATGACTATGCGGCACCGGAACAGGTTCGCGACGCTTCGTCGGTCGATCATCGTGCGGATATCTACTCGGCCGGCGTCGTCCTTGCGGAGATGCTTGGTGCTCGGGTCCGCCTTCGACTTGACACGATCGATACAGAACTCTCACGGGTGTCCGAGGCGCTTCGAGAGGTCATCCGCCGCGCAGCGGCGGATGACCGAGAAGATCGGTACCTAAGTGCCGAAGGTTTCTGGGATGCTTTGGACAGCGTGGTTGGGTCTGACAAAGAGTTCGGCGAAGGGATAGCGCTGTGTGCCAACCCAAAGTGTAGGGCGGCGCGGTGGGGTGATGAGGGACATGGTCGCTTCTACTACGGACCTAGGATTTTGGAGAAGACCACGGCTAAGTTCTGTAGTGGATGTGGAATGAAGCTCATTCGAGCCTGTCCGAGCTGCGGTGTTTTGCTGCCAATGGAGATCGCGTCTGATGCTAGCTCCAAAGAAGCACACTGTAGCCACTGCGGCGCGTTGATATTCAAGATTCCATTATGTTCGAAATGCGATGCTTTTCTGACTGTGGCCGAGATGGACGCAGATGCGATGACGAACGGATGTCAGGAGTGCCAACGAGAGGCGAGGAACACAGGTGGACGTGGTGGCTACGGTGGTCGTGGTGGCTACGGTGGTCGTGGTGGCTACGGTGGACGTGGCGGCTACGGTGGTCGTGGCCGAGGCGATGGCGGAGTTGACGACTACGAACCGATTGAGTCAGCGTCTTCCGAGTTGGTCCACGAGCCAGAAGTGCCTGACGACGACATCCCGTTCTAGCGTTCTAGCGAACAAAGGGTGCATACCCAGGAATGCCTGATGCGGGCTCCTAGACCTTAAACAAGCGATAGCCCCGAGAAGTCGGCCTGCTCACGACGCCGGGCTTGATCAGCGGTCGCCGTGTGCTTTCGCGAAGTCGCAGGGCTTCATGCTCATCCCTGCGCAGATCGTCCGAACCGGTCGTCGCCTCGTGTTCCGATTCCTGGCGTGGCGACCCGAGCTCCACATCCTCGCGCGCAGCCTCGGCGCCGCGTGAGCACAGCCCGTCGGTCGGCAATGGTGCCCTCCGACGGGCGGTGCTTTCCCGTCAACCCCTCGCGCCGCGATCGAAAGGAGCCGCTTCTAGAAAAACCGAGGCCGCTGCGCCGAAGCCTCCGGGCCTCGGAAGGGGACTCACGCGCTCAGTAGTGCTATATGTGGCACCTGGCGTTCTTTCCAGCGCTAAAACGGGATGTCATCATCCGACGGCTCTGGTATGCGCACGGCATATTCGTTTTCAATGCGGTTCCCATAGATGTCAAGCTGCTGCAATTCGTACAAAGGCAAAGCGTCCGAGTTGTCCCTTTTCAGGTAGATGCCTCTGGCCTCAGCAGCGTCAAGCACGGCGTCTACTATCGCGGATCTGGATGCCGCGGTGAGGTGGAAGAAGTCCGTCCAGTCCTGGCGAAGTGAGGATAATAGCCGTCGGTGGAGAAATCTTCCAACAACGTAACTCTTGTCTTTAAACACAAAGATCAGAGAGGCGCGTTTTTTGTCCGCCTCCTCAAAGATGCCGTCGATTTTTATGTGATCGAAGAAATCTTCCCAAGGCAGAGCGGTGTCCTGCTTGAGTACGCCAGCGCCTCCAAGCGATGTCGCAAGGTCTACAAGCGACCTGAATCGAATCGAGCCTTTTGCTGTCGCACGCAAGCCGTCCGACGAAATCGATGCGAGCAAGGCCGCCTTAATAGCTTCGAGTTGCTCGTTGATGTTGTGGGTCTCATTGGCACGAAGCACGCCTCGTCGTTGCTCGCCGAGCAGGCGCTGAAAGTAGGCGGACCATTGGCGTCGGAGGTGTTCTTGGATATCTTCGATTCGAGAAAATGTCTGTATCGCGTTGCCGTGGTCTCGCTTTCGTAGAAAGTTGATGAACTCAAAGATGTACTTTGCCGTGTCTGATTTCTCGATCGATGGAAAGTGAATCTTCGAAATAACGTCTGGGTTGCTCTTGTTCTTCTCGTAAACGCGGTGGTCGTGCCATACTGCCGTGTCGATGAATATGTACAGGGGAATGTTGTGAATGATTGCGCCCGCTGTCTCCAGTTGGCTGACGGAGACCTTTTCCTTGATTGAGGACAGCCATTTGTCCATGCCAGATGTCTCAAGGCTGGAAATGTCCAGGGAGCCAAGTGCTTCTGGCACTGCTGTTCCTCCAAAACGAGATCCAATGATCACAACGACGATGTCGCAGTTTGGGATCTCCTGTATGCAGGAGGTGTGCGTGTGGGCTCTGGGGTCAAACAGGACATCGGAGTATTCGCTCATTATCGCGATATGTCCGAGCCCGCGAATGAACGAGCGCAGCTGTTCTCTGACAGGCGCAAGATCGTAGCATGTCGAGGATACGAAGATTTTGAGATCGGACATTGGCGCGAGGGCTGAATGTTGTCTGGCGGGATTCAATTCCCGCGTGCTTGGCAACATTACAACGCTTGTCGGCGGGGAATCTACAGGCTTCCGGCATGCCTTCTTGGCAATGAAAAGGGCGGCACACACGAGCTTACATCGGAGTCGCGGTTGGCAGGGCGGTGCAAGTTGTGGTGGCTCTTGTCCACTGCCCGCCGAGTCGAGAGCGCCATGAGCCGACAGCAGCCTAATTTTTCGCGAGTCGGTGTCTCCCTAGCGTTCGTCTCCAACATCCTATCCGCCGCCCTTCCGCCCCCCTTCGCGAACGCTTCCAAAGCGCTTCCAAACGGTTCTGCGCCCCGAATTCCCCTCCCGCGCGCCCTCCCCGCGCCCTCGCCAGCCCGCCCCAACTCGCCCCCGCCAGCCCGCCATGGCTCACTGCCTCCGTACCCGCGGCCCATCCGGCCCGCGCTCCCCAATCCGAGGCAGCAGACCCATGACGACGAAGCTGGCAACCATCAATTCCGACAAGTACGACGTTCTGTCCAAGACCGAGCTCAAGGATCAGCTCAAGAAGCGGGACACCAAGGCCATGGTCCAGGTCCACGAGGCCAAGCTGGTCGAACATCGCGTCGTCCGCATGGGCACGACTGCGGCGGTCGCGCTGCTGACGGGCCTGCTCTACCAGAAGAAGCCGGGCTTCGAGTCCCTGATGGGCACGCCCGCGAGCCTCGATCACATCCTGGCGTTCGGCGCGTCGGCGCTGGCGTTCCTCTCCGAGGACGAGATGGTCGTGCAGGCGGCCGAGGGCGTGGCCAATGCGGGCCTGGTGCCGCTGCTGCGCTCGGCGGGCCGCAAGATCGGCGGCGTGTCGTTCGCGTGAGGCCCTGACTTCCGGCGCGCTCGAGGCCGGGGGACGCAAAGGCCGTCCCGTACGCACGAGCACGCGGTGGCGCTCAGGCCGTGGGAGCTTCCGCTCCCGAACGTGGGCACGCGCTCGACCAACACCAAGACCCGGTGGCGCTCAGGCCGTGGGGGCTTTGCCCTCGAACGTGGGCAGCGACTCGAAGGAGCACACCCATGCAACGACTCAAGATCCGAACCAAGCGACAGCTCGATGCCCAACATGCCGCCGACCAGGCGGTGCTCGCCGCCCGAGCCCATCGGGCCAAACGGGCGAAGGCGGCCGTCACCGTACCCCCGCCCATCCGCGCCCCCTCGCCCGAGGAGATCGAGCGGTTCGCGGTGGGCGGCTGCAACGGAGGCTGCTCGTCGACGCCGAGCTCCCCCAACGCGTGCCAGCCCATGGCGACCTGCCAGCCGCAGGTGCCGATCTGCCGGCCCACGTCGATCAACGACTGCTACCACGAAGTGGCCAGCAAGCACGGGTGCCCGCTCAAGGTGACCTCGGGCGGCGTGCTGCGGGTCGACGGGCAGGACCGCATCGAGTTCCGAGTGGAACCGACGCAGAGCAACTACTTCCTGCCGGTCGCGGTGCGGCTGTCGGGGCGGGCGAGCGACGACCCGGACCAGGTGCGCGTGTGGCTGCTGACCGCGGTGATGGTCAAGAACCACCCGCAGGAGAACTACCACGACCCCAACCCCGGCCCGAGCACGGTGGTGGGCGTGGAGTCGGTGGCCTACGACGGCAAGACGGCCGGCGAGGTGCCGGCCTTCGAGATCGCCTGGGGCCCGTTCTCGCGCGCGGCCCAGGCCGACAACCTGGTGCTGGTGGGCTGGAACCCCTACGTGGCCGGCATGTTCCTCAACGCCCGCGCGGAGCTATGGGGGTACGAGATCGAGGCACTGCCGCAGGGGTGGAAGTGCGGGCATCACCCGGGGCGGCTGCCGCTGCCCGATCCGCATCCGTCGTCGGTGCCCGTGGGCTGACCCGGGCTCGACCGTAGCAACCCGAGGCCGCGCGTAGCCGACGTGCGGCCGAGCCGAGAGCCGAGCGAAGGCTTCCGCGGGCCGAGATCCGACCGCGCGGAGAGCCGAGCGAGGCCTCCGTGGGCCCCTGCGCGCCCACGCCGATCACCGCCGTTCCGAGGACCAGCACCATGACCCCGACCAACCCCGAGCACGACGACCCCCGGCTGGGTGCCGCGTACGTCTCGCGTCGCACCGCGCCCGGGGCGGCCGTGTTCGGGGTGGTGTCGGACGACGGGACGGCGGCGGGCCTGCGCCCGATCACCGAGACCGTGAGCACGTGGACCACCGAGTGCCGCGGAGGCGAGCACCTGTGGATGGTGGGCAGCACGGTGCAGGAGGCCCTGCGGTGGGCAGCCGTGCCGATCGGTCCACCGGGCGTGGGCGGGCTGAGCCTCGCCCGACGGTCGGTGATGCGGCTGCGGATCACCACCACCGACTCGGCCCGAGGCACGGCCTACGAGCTCGACCTGGGCCAGTCGCTCGAGCTCTACACCGAGGCCCTGCACGTGGCGCTGCTCGCCCCCGAGGGCAGCGTGCTCCTCGACACCGGCCGACCCGTCGCGCCGCAGCAGGGCCTGCTGTTCCAGAGCCAGGTGCTGGTGCGGATGATGCGGCTCGAGGCCTCGCGCGGGGTCGCGTCGGTGCTGCTCACCGAGTCCTTCCACGTCCCCGCTGGCCGAGCGCACGTGCAGCGCGTGCCCGCGGGAGCACGGCGGCTCACGGCCTATGCATCGCCGCTGGTGGCCGCGCCCGTGTTCCGGTGGCTGCGCGGCGACCCGCCCGTGATGGCGGTGCCGCTGGGGCTGGTGGCGTGGTCGCCCGACCGGCCGCGCATGGAGATCGACGTGCCGTCGGCGACCCACCTGCGCATCGAGCCCGATGCGGCGGCGCGGCTGTTCACCCTCGTTTGGACCATCACCTCGTGAAGGAGCGCGCACGTGTACCAGGTGTCACTACGGCTGGCCGAGCTCCCGAGCCAAGGCGTGCTCGAGGGGATGCTCGACGTGCTGGCCGAGCACAACTGCCGCTGGTACCTGCGGCAGTGGGCGGCGTATCGCGATCCTCCGCCCAGCGCAGCCATGGCCGGGGTGCGGTGGCATCCCGATGCGCCGGCGATCGAGGCGGTGTTCCAGGACGCCCCGCTGGTGTTCGCACGCATGTGGGCATCGTGCGGGCCGATCGCCGCGATCTCGGTGGGCCACGCCCGTGCGCTCGACCAGCTCCGTGGCGTCGCGCCCACGCGTGCCCGCGACGAGCACCGCGTGGTGCTGCTGCCCCAGGGAGCGCTGGACCGGTGGCGACAGTGGCACGCGTACCACCTGGCCGGCCACCGGCTGATCGACCCAACCGAACGGATGAGGCGCGTATGAACAAGCGACGACGATGGGGCCTGATCGGCCTGATGAGCTTGGGCGGCGGGTTGCTGGCCGTGGGGGCGCTCAGCTCGGGCGGGTCTGGCAACGGAGGTAGCGGTGGCTCGGGTAGCGGCTCGGGCTCCGGTGGATCGAGCGGCGGCTCGGGCTCGGGCAGCGGTTCGGGCTCCGGTGGCAGCGGTGGCTCCGACGACGGAGGCTCGGACACCGGCGGCGGCTCGAGCACGGGTGACGACCCCTTCGGCGATCTCCCTCCACCGCCTCCGCCGGACGACCCCTTCGGCGATCTCCCTCCACCGCCTCCGCCGGACGACGACGACCCCGACCCGGAGCCCTGGCAGCCAGGCAAGCACATCGGTGGCGGCAAGGGAGGCGGCGGCACCACGCCCACCCCCAAGCCCACCCAGCCCGGCACCACCGACGGCCCCATGCCGCCGATCGACACGCCCGAGGACGACGATCCCGTGCTTCCGGAGCCGGATGACGAGTTCGACCCACCGTGGTCCGAGCTGCTCGACCCCTACCCCCGCGGCGGCACCTTCTATCCGGTCGTCGAGAACGACCGCTTCGGCGGCACCAACTCCACCTACTCGATCGCCTACCGCTACCTGCTCTCCGAGGCTTACCTCGCCGCGAGCGAGGTGGGCGGCCTCGATCACGAGGACGCGAGCGCGTGGGCGCTGGCGATCGCCAAGCAGGACAAGCTGCGGCTGCGCATCATCGATCTCATCCAATGCAGCGGCTGGAACGATGCGATGTACGGGGCCAACCCGGTCACCGTCTCGCACGCGAGCAAGAACGGGCGCTCGATCCTGCTGCGGCCCGTGCACGGCCCCACCGCCGAGCGGATCGAGGATCGCTTCGCCCCCTTCCGCAACATCACCATGGCGGGCAACCCCGCCGACGGCAGCTACCGCGACTACGAGCTGCTGTGGATGCCGCCCATCGACCGCGAGGTGCTGTGGGAGTCGGCCGGCCAGGTGCTCACCACCACCGGGATGGAGTGGGACGACGGCTCCTCGATGGAGAACCCGCCGCCGTGGGTGATGTGGCTGGGCATCGACGACCTGAGCGGCGCGCTGGTGGGTGACTTCGGCTGCCCGGGCTCGGACGGCGAGCTGGAGGTGGAGTGATGACCTGCGGAAGCACCTACGCGCATCTGCTGGTCACCGAGGACGGCAAGACGCCCGACGACCCGTGGGACTGGTACGCGGGCCCCACCGACTACGACGAGTGGTACGACGTGGCGCACCTCGTGGGCCGCGAGGTCTTCAAGCGCTGGAATTGGCTGCTGTCCATCGAGGACAAGCTCGCCAAGCTCGACGACCCGCAGGTCGACGGACCCTACCCCGAGCGCGGCCAACTCCTGACGCTACTGAAGGCGTTCGCGACCGAGCTCGAGGCGCTGCCGCACGTGCTGCTCGATCCGAGCTCGGTCCTCGAGCTGAGCTGGGAGCCGGGGATCAAGAAGGCGATCGAGGTGGCGCGCGACGGCACGTGCGTGCTCGAGCAGCTCGACGCTGCCACGGCCTACTACAAGCGACCGCCGTTGCCCGAGAGTCGCCCCAAGCGCTCGCCCGTAGCGGCTGGTCGGGGCTGGGGTGCCGTGGTGGTGACCGGGGCGCTGGCGGTGGGCGGGGTCTTCTGGTGGCGGCGACGCGCACGCGGGAAGGAAGCCCGATGACCTGCGGAAGCTCGTATGCACACTTGCTGGTCACCGAGGACGGCAAGACGCCCGCCGATCCGTGGACGTGGCCGCCGACGATCTTCGACTACGACGAGTGGTACGACGTGGCGCACGCCGTCGCCCGCGAGGTGTTCACACGCTGGAACTGGCTGCTGGCCATCGAGAACGATCTGGCCACGATGGACGAGCCGCCCGTTCCCGGGCCGTACCCCGAGCGCGACCAGCTCCTGTTCCTGTTGCAGGACTTCGCGCAGAAGCTCGACGAGGTGAAGCACCCGCTCAACCCGTTCGACTTCGACGGGTTGTCCTGGGAGCCGTCGATCCGCGAGGCGATCGCCGTCGCCGAGGACGGCACGTGCGTGCTCGAGATGCTCGACGCGGCGGCGGCCTACTACCAACGCCCGCCGCTTCCCGAGAGCCATCCGGAGCGCGAGCCCGACTCGGGCGACGGCCCGGGCGATGACGACGACCAGGCCGGCGGTGGCCTGGGCGGGGTGCTGATGACCGGAGCGCTGGCCGTGGGCGGCGTGCTCCTGTGGCGACGACACAAGCGACGAAAGGGACGACGATGAGGAAGCGCAAGGGCAGCAAGGGATTGGCCATCGTGGCCGGAGTGGGGGCCCTCTTGGCCCTCGGCGGGCTGGCCTCCGCGGCCGAAGGCGGCGGCGGGCTCCTGCCCGGTGGCGGTGGGCCCGGTGGTGGTGGCGGCGGCTCGGGTGGCGGTGGTGGCTCGGGTGGCGGCGGCTCGACCGATCCGTGGAACCCCGGGCCCGGCGGCAAGGGCAAGGTGTTCGGTGGAGGCTCCGGTGGCGCGGAGCTGTGGGGCGACTTCGACTTCAGCGGCAACGGCCTGTGGATCGCCCCCGAGTGCGACGGCGTGGTCGAGGGCGCCCTGTTCCGGCCGCGCAAGGATGCCTTCGACGTCTACGCGATCGAGCCGAGCGAGTACGAGGACTACGAGGTCGGCAAGGAGCTCGAGGCGGTCTTGAAGGTCCACTACGAGAACACCGTGGCGGGCTTCATCGACTGGTACATGAACGGTCGCGAGCTGCCCTCGGTGCCGATCTTCGATGCGTGGGTCGAGACGCACTGGACCGAGCGCGGGCTGCCCAAGCCGCTGCCCGCCACGCGACGGATGACGGCCGAGCTGCTGCGGCAGGCCTCCACGATGTCGCTCGACGGCGCGCCGACCTGCATGGACGTCAACCCCGAGGACTGGGGCGATGGGCTCAAGGACTGGCTCGAGGACTTCATGCTGTGGCTCGACCTCTATCTGCACGAGTGGTGGTCGGACGAGATCGCCTTCGAACCGGGAGTGTGAGCGTCATGATTCCGCTTTGGATCTCCGTGGCCGGGCTCGGCGCGTTGTTGCTGACGCTGTCGCAGCGTTCGAGCTCGCGTCTGCCCAACGGCGGCAAGATCGTCGACCGCCGCAAGCATGCGCGACTGACCGACGATGCGGCATCGCACACGACCACGCGCAAGGCGTCGGACGTGCGCGCGCTGGTGCTGCACCAGATGGGGTTCTCGCGGGGCAACGACCCCAAGCGCTACGACGGCGTGACCGCGCACTACGTGGTGCTCCCCGATGGCGGCATCTACTGGCTGCACGACCACACCACCCGGCTGCCGGCGGCGGGTGGGCTCAACTCCGAGAGCGTGTCGGTGGAATTCGCGGGCAACCTGCCCAGCCGGGCCGGGAGCACCAACCCCGACGCGTTCTGGGGCGGGGAGAAGTTCGGGATGGACCAGCTCGAGCAGCCGCAGATCGAGGGCGGGCGAGCATTGGTGGATGCGCTGCGGCGGCAAGGGTGGCTCACGCACATCTACGCGCATCGGCAGGGCGGGCCCAACCGCGAGAACGACCCCGGGCCCGATGTGTGGCGGGAGATCGGCGCGTGGGCGATCCGCAAGCATGGGCTGCAGTGGGGCGGCGAGAGCTTCGCCGTCAACAAGGGCAAGCCGATCCCGGCGCACTGGTGGGGGGCGGTCGCATGAGTCGGCGGAGCAAGAGCCCGGCGGTGTGGGGCGCGGCGGTCGTGGCGGGGATCGTCGCGTTCGTGTCGATGTCGGGCACGGCGGGTGCGAGCTCGGGCGTGGCGACGGGCGAGGGCGCGTACCGGGTCGCGGCCGTGCGGGGGCTGGCGGCCGAGGCCGGCCTGCCCGCGGCGTGGGGAGACTTCTTCGCGCTGGTGGCATGGCGCGAGAGCAAGGGCAATCCGCAGGCCGTCAACGACTCGGTGAGCGAGGCCGCGGCTGCGGCGAAGGCGTTCGACCGCAACCGCGAGCGCTATGAAGGATGCGGCCACCCCGAGGACGCCTACACCTTCGGGTCGGGCGGATGGTTCGGGATGCTCCCCGCCAACGGCCTGGCCCAGCTCGGCGAGGAGCTCTACTGCCTGCCACCGTCGTCGGTGCTCGAGCCGCGGGTGGCCTTGGCCATGGCAGTCGGCTTCGCCCGCGGGTTGATGCGCTGGGACGGCTTCGCGAAGGTGCCCACGTGGCTCAACCTGCGAACCATGTGGGGCCGGCCGGCCAAAGGCGGTGATTTGGCGGTGCTAGCCAAGGCCCGGGTGGAACTCGCCAAGGACGCGGCCGAGGTGGGCCTGCCCGCGTCGTGGCTCGATGGACGGCCGCCGCCGCTTCCGGTGACGGGGGCCGAGGTGCTGGACCGCCTGCAAGCGGCATGAACGAACGGAGGACGACATGAAAGCGAGCGTGAAGTGGGGAATCGCCGCGGCGGTGCTGCTGGGCGTGGGTGTGGTCGCGGTGGGCACCGCCAGCGCGGCCACCGAAGAGGACGACCCCAACAAGGGCAAGGGCCTGCAGGACAGCGGCGTGCGGCATGGGATCCGCTACGAGGGCTGCGATCACTTCGAGTGGGTCGACCCCGATGCGGTCGAGGCGTGGGGGATAGACAACAAGCTGAAGTTCGCCAAGTGGGCGCTGAAGCTCGACGAGCTGCGGACCAACCCCGAGCCGGCGATCGTCGAGGCGCTGACGCTGCTGTTCCCCGAATGCTCCTGGCCACCGCCGAGCACCACGACCTTCGGACCGGAGAAGATGGGCTGGACCGAGGCGATGGCCCTGGCCAAGGAGGCGATCGCCGGCCTTGACCTGGCCGTGAGCATGGACGAGCCCAACGGTGCCGCCGCGGCCGCGAGCTGGCTGGTGCGGCTGGGCCTGCAACGGGCGCTCGGGTTCGGGCCGGGCACGCGATCGCGTCGCGGGCCAAGGAGCGGGCGACGGTGAGCACCCAAGACGACGGCGAGGGTCTCGCCGCGGTGTTCGTGAAGGGCGTCGTGTTCACGCTGGGCGCGGCGGCGGCGGGGCTGTTGCTTCGGCGGGTGTTCGGCAAGGAGCCCGAGGTGGTCGTGGTCGCGGTGTCGGCCGACGAGCTGGCGGGCGCGGGCGTGGCAGGGGGCGAGGCGGGTGAGCTCGACGACGACGACGAGATCGAGGTCGAGCTCGACGACCTGGGCGAGGAGGACGACGGGTGACGCCGGCCAGGACGATCGTGGGCATGACGCTTGGGTCTCGTCGGTATCGTCTGCCCGATGCTCGAGAGCACCAACGAGCGGCACTTGAACGATCGACTGAACGAGCTCGATCGGGAGTGGCAGACGCACTGGGCGCAGCTCGATCGGGAATGGCAGACGCGCAACGTACGCGTGCGTCAGCTCCAGAACGACCTCGACCGGGTCGACCGAGAGTGGGCAGTGCGCAAGAAGCCCTTCATGGCCTTCGAGAAGGACCACGAGCCGGTTCCGTCGCTCCGTCGCGCGGTCGCCGAGGTAGTGGCCTTCACGACCGCCGGCATCTTCTTCATTGCCTGCGTTCGCTTCGAGACGCTGGACTCGATCGGCCTCCTGCTGGGCTACTTGCTGGGCCTGGCGTGCATCGGTGTCTTGGTTCTCGTAACGGTGCTCGAGTACGTGACGGCCGTCCGCTTTCAACGGGCCAAGGCAGCGATGAAGATCGAGCGCTCGGTGCTGCTCGTGCAGGTCGAGAACGCCCAGCGACGCGTCTGGGAATCGCAACAGCGTCGGGAGTGATCCTCCGGGATGCGCTGCCTCCCGGGACCGCCGAGCTCGTCGTAGAGGGCGGCGAGGCCGAGGAGGGCGCATGACGTTGCTGACGGGCACCGTCGTCGGCGTGGGCCTCACCCTGGCCGTGCTCACGCTGGCGCGCGGATCGGGACAGGGCACCGCGGTCGGGACGATCCGCCCGGCATGCGGGGTGTCGATCGTGCTGTTCGAGCCCGACGGGGTGGAGTCGACGCTGCTCGACAAGGCGACGGGCGGGCACGGGTTCTCGCACGTGGCGATCGATGGGTGCGAGGCCGACGACCAGGGGCGGCCGCTGCTGATCGATTGCCGGCCCGGGCTCGGGGTGGCGCGGGTGCTCGAGGCCGAGTACGGCGACCGCGGCCGCCTGCGGGTGTGGCTACCGCTGTGCGAAGGGCGGGAGCTGTATGGGTGCGTCCGCGGGCGAGTGGGGCAGCCCTACGATGCGCTGGGGTTGATCGTCCCGAAGGAGGGGCCGGTGGGCGGGCTGGTGTGCTCGCAGCTGGTCTACGAGTGCCTGCCCCGGGCGCTGCGAGGGCGGGTACCCGCGTGGCCGAAGGGGCGGCCGGTGGCGCCGAACGATCTGGCGCGAGGGTTCGGAGCAGTGCCCGGCGGGGGCGACGTGGTGCTTTGAAGGAAGAACGAGGTACGTGATGAGCAAGTGGTTGTGGTTGATGGGGGCTGCGGGAATCGGGACGGTCGCGTTCGCGGCTGGGGGCTCGGCGAGCACCGCCGCGAACGGTGGCTCGAGCAACGGCGGCGGGAGCTCGAGCGGGGGCAGTGATGCGCCCGCGCCAGGAGGTGGAGAGACACCCGCGCCCGGGGGCGGAGGCACTCCGAAGCCCACGGAACCAAAGCCCGCCGGGCCCAAGCCCACCGAGCCTTGGCTCCCCAAGCCCTACGACGAGTACACGCGAGGGCCGTACACCATCGACCTGACTGGGCTATCGACCGGTATCCGGTGGCGGGTCCATGCCACCGCCGAGCACCCGGCGACCGAGGCCGAGAAGGACGCGGTCAAGCTCGGGGCAGGGATCGAGGAGAGCGACGACGATTCCCGTGTGGCTGCCAATGCCTACGTGGACGCACTCGGCGTGCTGCCGGTCGAGCCGTTCCTCCCGATGCCACCCAAGCCGCAGCCGGATCCGCCCGGGGCGGAGGCCGGGCTGGAGGGAGTGACCCCGCCCGAGGCCGGGCCCGGTCCCGGGCCGCTGTACGTCAAGGGAAACGGCGACGTTGGCTTCGAGGTGGGTTCGTCGAACGGCTCGTCGCCACTGATGGCCCGGCGCCACGGGCTGAACGTGTGGGACGACTGCACGCGGATCACCGTCGACAGCATCGTCTCGTGGATCGCGTGGGCGGAGTCGTGGATCCGCAACCGAGTGAGGACCACGTCGCGGGTGAGGCTGGTCCAGGGGCTGCTCGAGGCAAGCTTCCCGGGATGTACGTGGAACCTGGCCAAGGTCCGTGTGGCCAACGGGCGGAGCCTTCTCCAGCAGCTCGCCGTGGTGGACGCCAAGTACTTCGCGCCCGTACGAGCGGGCAAGCCGTGGCCCCCGCAGTCACCGTGGGAGCCGCTTCCGCTCGAGCGAGCCGTGGCCGAGCTCGTGGGGGAGAGGGCGCCCCCGGTGGTGCCACCGGAGTTCGCCTACCTCGGCTACCACGTCGAGGTCGAGGACACCCCGGCGGAGTAAGTCGCTCTCCGCGGGAGGGTCAGCGTGAGGAAGGAACGCCGAGGGTCCACCCGAAATTTGCTACCTGTACCACTTATACGACTGGTTGCACTTCGGAAGACAAGGGACACCAGAACGGACGGGCGATTACGCCCGAGGCCCAGCGGAATGGCACCCGTTTCTGCCTCGTATAGAGACCAAAATGACCAAATCCAACAGAATTGAGCGCCGACCCGACGGCGTCTATCTTGAGGGGCGAAGAATCGAGGGCTATGTTTCCGTCCAACGTCGCAACGACGACGGGGAGTGGGTGGATGACAAGCTATTCTGTCGCCCCACGCGAAAGGCTGGCAAAATACGGTGGTATTGCTGTCTTGTAAAGGCCCAATGGTGGCCGAAGGGGGCTCCCTTTCCCGAGAATGCATGGTGTAGGTCAGATCTGGATCAGATTGAGCTGCGTTGGCCAGAATGACTCCGGCCTTTGGACCTCGACCCCAATGGAATGGCCATTCAGGTGCCGGGCTGCGCCACGAGGGCAGGCGCGAGGAGGGCGCGTAACGGGGCTACGTAACTGACGAGCAACGCAGCCATCGTGGCGCAGTGCGGTGCCTGAACGGTCATCCCATTGGGGTCGGGGTCCTTATGGCAACTATCCGTCCGTCGCCCATCGCAAGGGGCCAATAATGGCGAATTTGTCCGAGGGAGCGAGCTTGGGGATCGATGACGGACTCCACCTCCTTGGCCCACTCGCGCGGGACTCACGCCTGAGTTTGCGATCCCGTGGGGGCGCTGGGGGGTCAACTGCTTGGACTTTAGACATCGGTGGCGCGCTAGCCCAACGAGATCGTCGTCATCTTCCGGCGGCCTGGCTCGAGTAGAACCCTCGCGTTGAAGCAGGGCTCCGTTTAGCCCTCCTGCCCGCATCCATGACCGTATAGCGCTGGTTGTGGCGATCTTGCAGCTCAGTCGCGATGTTCGGGACCATTGCACCACTCGCAGCCCGTGTACGCGCTGGACTCCGTGTCATAGCCGAACCACGTTTCCGCGCAATTTTGGCACTCGCTTTGGTCGTCGGGCTTGAAGGTCTGGCCGCACGCCACGCACACGTACACGCTCCGTTGACGCACAATGCTGACCTCGGGGTCGAGACACTCGCCACAGTAGGACCGGTCGGGGTAATAGGTCAGCGACTCCTTGGGACCGAGGACGGGAGTCGGGTCGAGGCGCTCAAGAAGTTCGTCCCGATCATGCTCCGCACCGCATTCACACTCCGCGGGAATCTCATCCAGCGAGAGATGACGGCCGCATGAAACGAGCGCGACGTGGCCGCGTGTCTTGCAGACGAGGCACTCGAAATCGGAGACGGGTTCAGCTGCAGGCGTAAGCACCGCCGCACGGTACCGACACGCGGGGCACTCGAACAGCCGGCCAGCGTGATCAAGCCCTCGCCGTTGGAGTTCGGTGGCATCATACCGCGCCTGGAGGTATGGCCGGTGCGCGAGGAGCCTGTTGTCGATCTCGTCCAGTTTGTCAGCGAAGGAGACGAACACCGACGACCACCGCCGCCGAAGCAGGTTGTGAAGGAGGTACCAGGCTCGGCACTGCTCGGCCGCGGTGGTCGCAATGTCATCGGCTGGAACGAAGTGCAGCACGCGGTTTCTGTGAGCGAACACTTTGCTGAATACGTCCTGCTCGACTCGCAGAGAAGTCCCCGTCACCGAGGTCACCGCAGCGCACAGGCTGGAAGCGGCAACCGTCGTCACCAACCCGTCCTTAATTCCGGTCCAAGCGCACGAATGCGGGTCATGGGCGACGAGCGTCCAGTGCTCACCGAACAAACGCGCCTTGAGCAAGAGCTCGACGCCCGTGGCGAAGTGAGCAACAGAAAAACTGGGCCGCGCCCCAAGCTCGGCAATGGAACTCTCGATGAACTCAATGCCGTTCGACACGAGGGCCGCGAACATCGCGTCCGTCTCTTCCTTGGAGGGCATGAACAGCGATCCCTTGGTTTGAGAAGCATACCACCACCGGCTGGCGTCGGCCTCCCCTCGATCCACGAGTTGTTCGGCTTCTCGACGTGTCCGGGTCCGGCTACGACCTCGGGCACGAGGTCGTAGCCGGCGCTGGGCGCCTTTCACGATTCACCTATTACGTCGCCCCATGGCCCACACGCCCCCGAGGCGCTCAAAGGCTTCCACTTCGACGGCCTGACCGCGTGCTTGACCGCCACCAACTCGGTGCCTCGTTCGCCTGGGTGTGCTGAAGGACCCTCGGTGCTAGGACGGGACCAGCCGAAGGAGTTCAAGAAGCACATCGCTTCCGGCTGGCGACTCGCCTCGACCGGGCAGGACTTCAGCCTGCGGCTGGCAGGCGGCCGTGACCGCCGCGAAGGTGAGCCTCGCGGCGCGTCCCGTATGAGCGTGGCCGCCAGACCCTCTCATCGAGAGCGAATGCCAATTTTGGACCCGCTTGTCCCAGTACGGCATTCTGCCGACCCGAATGCTCATCCAGGCTCGCAATAGGGCTTCAAACAGTGGGCCGCCATCGCAAGAAGATTGATTTCTGACATCCCGCCTAGCGCCACAGATGAGTAGATATAGCTTGGCCCCAACGAAATCAGTAGTCCGTTGTGCATGGTGGTTACAACGCCGAGCCATTCGTCGTCGATTTCGGCTGCCCATGATGCCGGAACACATATAAGCAATCGCTTTGGTGATAAGGCCATGGATACCATGTAGACTGATGCCTCTTCTGCCTCACCATGAGCCGCATTGAGAAGCACCGGAGAATCTGTGGTGATGAAGTCCCGTCGTCCTCCCACAATGTACCAGGTCCATTCGGCTAGGCTCTCCCAGTCCTGCTCCCGAGCCGAGCTAACCATCCAACTGCGCGCAAGATTGCGCACCATTTCAGGTGAGAATAAATCGCGTACGGTACTGTCCGGTGGCAGCCAGGGTGTACTGGTCAGGATTTCCTCGCGAATCTGTTCGCCCAGTTCGATTCGGCGCGCCATTTTTTCGGGGTGTCGCTCACGTTGAAGGTACATGAACCACGCCCATGCCCGCTTGATCTCTATCGGCACGCCAGATCTGTCGGCTTCCAGCAAGGCGTTCAGAGCGTGGCAAGCTCTGTCGTCTTCAACTGCAAGGCGCTTCTCAAGGGCATTCGGGTCCGAAATGGTCACAAGATCAGGCTCCAGTGTGTTGAGGTAAGATGCAAATCCTGTCTCTTTTGGAAACTTGGGATATGAGACGATCTTTTGGTTGTGGGCGATCTTTTTCGTCTCCCACAGTCTACCGCCATCAAGTGCCCACTGCTGCAGGTAGAACTGTGTGATATAGTGATGTCGCCAGCTTGTCGATTGGTTTGACATAATGACTTCCTCTTCCGTCGGTTTTAGTTTTCGTTGAGCAAACCTGAGAGCACCCCTACTGGGCCTCTTCTTAGGTGAAACTTCGGCGTGGTAGCCCCTTGGGTCCTGTGGGGGGGGGGGGTCCTCCCAGCCATGTAGCAGAGCGAAAGTGAGACGCAAGGAGAATTTGTTCTTCGCCTTGTTGAGTTCAAATCGGTGCGCTTCTCAGGTCGTGTGATCTCTAGGATGGGTTGTAGAGAGGGGCTTTGTGGTCAGGTAGCAGACCATTGCGCAATGTCCAGATGAAAAACGACTCAGGTATTCGGTCTCGGCCTGCGATCGAGTCTTCCGCCACGAAGGGCCAGAAAACGCGCATTCACACCGCGTCTTCTGGATGTCAGTCTTCCAGACCATACGTGCACACCTTGGCGTGGTGCTGACAGGCCCCATCGCGTAGGGCCACGAAGACTCGATCAAGCTGGTCTGCATCCGCTCGTACTACTTCTCGCATAGAGGCCCGACCCAAGGCGTGAAGTACTTCGTCGACCTCTCGGTCGAGCATGTCCGCCACAGCATGCACTCGGATGCGAACATTCAGCAGCTCGTTTTCGGCTTGGTCTAGGCTGGGCCGTCTAGTCGAGTGGCTCGGGGTTGCCTCCGCCCGGACGACTGCGACCATGGACTGCAATGTCTCCGATTCTGCATAGGCGACTGCCATTCGCTCTGTGGTGAGATCGAGGTTTTCCGCCTGCTGTTCGCTGATGCGATGCTCCTGAGCTTCTGCTTGTCGATCCAGCTCTCGCCGCCGCTCGGCCTCCCGCTTCGTCTCCAACCGCCGCACCTCCACCACCAGCCCATCGAAGAACCCCGCGAAGCAGTACGGCGCCCGCCAGTTCTCCACCCCCAGCACCCCCGCCCGCACCAGCTCGGCGAACCCGTGCACCGCCCGGTGGATCTCCACCGCCGATCGCCCCTCGCCGAGCCGCGCCCGCAGATCCTTTCGCCGCAACGCCAACCGCGGCAGCACCGTCCCATCCGGCGCCACCGCCTCCGGCCACGGTCCCAGCCCGTCGGGATCGCCCCCGTCCCTCCGCCACCGCGCCAGTGCCCGTAGTTCGTCCTCCACGTCGAGCGCGTCCTCCCCCTCCGGGTCCGACGCCCCGCGCTCGCCCCGACTGGCGCGAACCCGCACACAGAGTTCCTGGTTGGTTCCTGGTGGTTCTTGGTTTCTTCGGGGGGACCGTACGGTCCTCCCCCCCGGACCGTACGGTCCTCCCCCCCGGACTCCAGGGTCCCCCTCCCCGGACTCATCGGTCCGCTGAACACCCACGCCCCCCGGGCCCTCGCGTCCGCCTCGGACCGCACGGTCCTCCTCCTTCCTCACGTCCCCGCGCTCCACGACCTCACCCTCGCCGAGGTTGCCGACCCCAACGACGTCGCGCTCGTCCCCTTCGACGTCGTCCGCGGTCGCCTCGATCTCGACCTGCTCGGGCATCGCCTCGATCGCCTCGAGCACTCTCTCTTCCTCGCCCCGCCCGTCGTCCGCACCACCGCGCTCGTCCTCCGCTCCACCGCCCCCTCGATCACCCCCACCACCAAGCCCGGCCGGCGCCTCCACCAACCACCACCCCTCTCGCACGTACGCCCCACGCCGCGCCTTGCCCTCCTCGATCGCCCCTACCTCCACGAGGCTCCGCAGCATCCTTCGCAAGCTCCGCGGATCCACCCCCAACGTCTCCGCCAGCTTCCGCCGCGACGGCCACACGAACCGATCGCTCCCTCCGAAGCTCCACAAGAGCCCCAGCAGCGAGCGCGCCCCGAACGACACCGGCAACGCATACAGCTCCCTCGGCATCTCAGCCATCGTTCCCTCGCTCGCTGCGATCTCGATCGCTTCCTTGGAACAACCACTTCACCCTCACGCGTCCGCCCACCGATGGACGCGTACCCGCGCGACACCTCGGCTCACCGAGCATCGTGCCCTCCCGTCACTCGCCGATGGCACTCGTCCGAGCACACCACCGTGCTCCGCTCGGCCCACGCCCCTCGCGTCCACACGAGCACCCGCCACGGCCGACGCAGCCGCCCCTTGGCCCCGCACCCCAAGCATTTCCACAACCGCCACCCCTGCGCATCGAACCCGGCCCGCCGGTCCCCCGCCGTCGTCGGCTTCGCCACCGGCAGCAACGCCACCGGCGGCTCCTTCACGTCCTCGATCAGCACGTACCCCCGACTCCCGCACGCCGACAGCTGCCGCCGCGCCACCATCGTCGTGTGCCCGGAGATGTTCCACCGCAGCCGCACGCTGTACCGCCGCACGCAAACCACCGTGCCGATCCGCTCGACCCGTCGCGGATCGAGGTCCTGATACTGCTGCCCCAGCTTCACCTGGTGTTGCTTCACGAGCCCTCCAGCTTCAGTTGCTTCGCGCGCACGGCCGGCCGCTCGAGCAGGTCGAGCTGCGGCCACGTCCTCGCAAGCCGCCGCCAACCCACCCGAGCCCACTGCTCCACGCGTTCCCAGCCGCGTGCGTCCCTGCCCAGGCCCTTCGCAGCCACCAACGTCGTCCCCGATCCCGCGAACGGATCGGCCACCAGCTCACCGGGATCGGTGAGCTCCCGGACCACCGCCTCCATCAACCACAGCGGCTTGGCGGTCGGATGCCCTCGACCCCCACGTACGCGCTCGGTCGGCCCGCGGTAGAGCAACGGCCGCCCGCCGCCGTTCCATCGCTTGGCCCTTGGCCGCCGCCCGTTCCTCGCGTGCGCCACCACCAGCGCCTCGCCCGGCGACGCCGGCCGGTCGCCCACCAGCTGCGGCGTCGCGTTGGTCTTGACCCACACGCCCACCCGGACCGGCTCGAGCCCCGCCGCCGCCAGGTCGTCGCACCACGCCCCCGCGCCTTCGAGATCGCTGAACACCACGACCCACCGCCGCACGACCGCGGCGAACGCCTCGGCCGCCCGTCGTCGCACGTCGGGCGTAAGCGCTTCGAACCCCAGGTCCTGCTCGGCACGCACCCCGCCCGCGCCCTCGAGGGTGGTCCGGTGACGCGTGTGCACCTTGTCGCCGTACGCCGGGTCGGCCACCACGTGGTCGACGGGGCCGTGGGCAACGAGTCCGAGCTGGGGGTCGAAGGCGTCCGTGTGGATCAGCTCGACCGGCACCCGGTCTCCTCGGCGGTCTCCCTGCACCGCCACACGATGGCCTCGCGTCCGCTCTGGGTCGGTCGCACCGTCCCGCTGTCCTCGATGAGACCCTCGCGCAGAAGCTCGAGCCGACGCGGCCGCACCGTGCTACCCCGCAGCCCGGTCGCCCTGCAGATCTCCTCGTCGGTCTTGGGCCCCGCCCGCAGCGAATCGTGCACCTGGGCGCGGTAGGTCTTGGCTGGCATGCGGATCCTCCGACCCGCCACCACGCTGGTCGGCCGCTCGCGTGCCACGGGCGGCTCGGCCTCCCGCCCGGGACCAGGCCCGGGCAGGTAAACCACCTTGCCGTCGCACCCGAACAGCAGGCCCTGCTGGGAAGCATCGCTCATGGCAGCGACCTCCCCTCGTCCACGCGCGCGAGCTCGACGAGCGTGTCGTCCCAGGCCCGGCGCACCAGCTCGTCGACGCACCACGTCACGCCGTCGAGCTCCACCTCGAGCACACCACCGTGCTCCCGCAGCGGCAGCTCGCGCCGGCGACCGTCGGCGCCGCGCTCCACCACGAACGCCCCGTAGCGGTCGACCTCCACGTCGGCCCGCCCGGGCAACCCCGGCACCACCCGCGTGGGCGGAGTGCTCGCGTTGGTCGGCTCCACCCGCAGCACGTCGGCCGCCGACGCGGCTCGTTCCTCGAGCTCGTCGTCACCCAGGGCCAGCACCAGCGACGACCGCAGCGCGTCCGATGCCGACTCCCAGTCATCGAGGACCACCTCGAAGCCCAGGTCGCGCAGATCGTCGGCGAGCGCGTCGAGGAAGTCCTGGTCGCCCGCGAACACCCCGTAGTCGAATTCCAGCGTGGCCGTGCCCAGGTCGCACACCTGCAACGGCTGGCCGACCTCGTCCACGCGAACCGCTGCCCCACACGGGAGCCGGTGCCAGCCGCTACCGAGCATGACCCACCTCCTCTCCGCGCCGACAGTCGGCCTCGACGCGCCCGGCGTCGCCACCGTGTACCCGCTCGCCGAGCTGCTCGACACGAACGGGGTGACCGCGACCGTCGTCCCGATCACGACGATCGCCGTCACCCCACCCCAGCATACGCCGCCGGCACTCCGCGAACGACCAGTGCGGCTCGGCCGGCCACGACCGTGCGTGCACCCGAGGCGGTCGCCCTCGGTACTCGTCGAGCACCCGCTGCAGCGCCCTCGGAACCGGCGGCTCGATCAGCCCCCGTCGGTCGAACCGAGCGGCCACCTCGAACGCCACCGCCGCACTCGCGAACGACCCCAGCGACCGCCCGTCCTCCACCAGGTCGACCGCATACAGCCGCTCCGGCCCCGCCTCGTGCCTTCGACACCGCGGCGTCTCCTCGCGGTACCGCAGCGCCGGCAGCATCACCGGCCGCGCCTCGTCCCACCGAAGCTCCCGCACCGCGAACCGCCCCACCCGCGTCCCTCGCACGGGTTCCACGTCGACCCTGGCCAGCGAGTACCGGGCCACCCCCAGCCCTCGCGTCTGCCGAGCCTCCCAGCGCTCCACCAGCGCCGCCCACCACCGGGTGCCCTGCAGGGCCTCCCGCAGCCGCCGTGCTGCCAGCGCCAGCGCAGCCGCGGCCGCCGAGTCCTGCGGCTCCCGCTGCGCCTCCGCGTACATCTGTCGCGCCTCGATCCGCCCGAAGCACACCGCCACGATCTCCTGCGACGTCTGCTCCTCGCACAGCGACGACAGCCACATCAGATGCACCGCATGCGCCCGCTCGATCGCCTCGTCGGGTTCCACGTACCCACGCAGCCACCCCTCGGCCTCCCGGGGCACCCGGTGCCCCAGCGTTCCTCGAAAGAAGGTCAGCAGATCAACCACGACCCACCTCCTCCCCCGCGCCGGCGATCGGCAGCAGCTCCCACACCCGCGACGGCTCATCCGACTCCGACAGCTCCCGCACCGCCCCGTGCTTCGCCAGCTCCTTGAGCCATCCCCGTATGACGCCTCGCTGGGCCCGTAGTCGTCGGGCAAGCTTGGAGATCGATATCTCGACCAGGGTCGACCCCGTCTGTTCGGCGCGATTCCACATCATCGCGAGCAGCAGCACCGAGCCCCTCGACGCCGGAAGCGAGAACACTTCCTCCGGTGTCATCACCGCCGGCGTCGGCGTAGTCTCGAGCCCGAGCAACTCCAGCACCTCCTCGGGCTGCCGCACCGCACGGTGTAGCACCGTCGTCATCCGCACCAGCAAGCTCTCGTGCTCGCAGCACGGGCACACCATCGACGGGCTGTCCTCCCGCAGCGCCGACCCCAGCTCGAGCTCCTCCTCGCAGTGCGGGCAGGTCACCTTCTCCTTGCTGCACGAGCGAACCACCCACGTGGCCGCCTGCAGCGGCGCAATCCCTTGGCCGACCATGGCTACGCCACCTCCCATCGGACGTGACCGATCTCGGGCGCGGGCACGCCCCGCAGCCCCGCCACGTGCAGCACGTCGAGCCGCTCCATCGCAGTCAGTCCGACCTGCTGCGCCGGAGCGACGACGTACTCCTTCAGCACTCGATCGTCGTGCACGGCGGAGCGCCGATTCACCGCGGCGAGCACCGTGCCGTCCTCGAACACCCACGCGGTCAGGTGGTCCACGATCTCGACCACGCCGAGCTCGCGATGCGAGATCACCCCCGCCCGGCGATCGAGCAGAACCGTGGAGAGCAACGCAGGCCCCGCCTCACGGCTCCGATGGATTCGAAGCGTCGCATCATTCACGGCGCTCCTCCTTCCCGCGGTCACTCTGCCCGGACTCGGGCTGCCGCTCTTCCCTGGGTCCGCACCGCCAGGGCTCGAGCTTCGGCTCCTCCTTGGGCCGGTGCCGCTTCGAGAACACGACGCGCTCGACCACCTCGTAGGCCTTGCCCACACGCGCGGCCGAGATCCGCGTATACCGGCGTGTGGTCGCGATCGACTTGTGGCCAAGCATCTCCTGGATCTGCTCGAGCGGCACCCCACTGTCATAGGCGTTGGTGGCGAGCCCGGTTCGCAGGTCTCGCAAGCACAGGTCATCGAGCGATGCATGCAACGCCACGCGCCGCCACGCCCGGGTGATGTCGTTGTACGGGTATCCGCGGTTGACGTGCGACGGGAACACCCAGATCGCGTCCTGGGGACGGTGAGGTCGCTGCCGATCGATCACCGCGCGCGCCGTCGGCCCAAGCACGATTCGCTTCTCACCAATGATCCGCATGGTCTTGTGGCGGCGGAGTCGCAACGTGCCGTAGTCGCCCTCCTCGAGGTAGACCTCCTTCCATCGCAGGTTGCGGATCTCCGCCGGCCGTGCCCCCGTGAGCGCCACGAGCTGGAAGATCGCCGCCATGTTCGGGTGACAGATCTGGAGCTCGCCGTGGATGATCTCGTCGCAGGTCTCGAAGATGATGTAGACCATCGCCGGGTCGGCAGGCCGGGCGCTCGCCATTTCTGGGTGGCGCCTGATGCGGCGGGTCAGGATGCCTTGCGACTTGCGAAGGCCCAATCGCTCGCCTTCGCTGAGGATGCGTCGCGCTAGATCCAACGCCTGGTTGCCGCGAGCCGGGATGCGCTCGGTGGCCACCCGTAGATCGCGAAGCTCGTCGAGCCCGACCGAATCGAGGCTGAAGTCTCCGAGCATGGGGATCAAGAGCCCCAGCACGGTGCGTCGGTACGAACGGAACGTGGCGATTGCCAGCTCGCCACAGCGATGCTCTGCCTCTCGTTCACCGAGCCAAGCAAGTGCGAAGTCGGCAAAGGAGGGAATCTTGTCGAACTGCACATTGACCTTCTCGGCCACGAGCGCAGGTCGTTGCAGAGAATCGTCAGGGTCGTGATCGATTTCTCGAAATTGGATCCAGTCGGTGCCCTTCGAGCGGGTAGTCGGATGTCGGCGAGGGGTGATCGCCGAGGGAATGGTAGGTGCCTGGTACACGGCTCTTGCCTTTCGTCTGGCAAGAGCGATGTCGCCGCCGGTTCACCACCGACCTGCTCTACCGGTTGTCGTGGGAGCGGTACCCGCTGCGACCGCCAGGCTCCCCAAGGGAGCCCTCCGCTCCCCCCGTCGGTCCTTCTCTCAGACCTTCGGGGAGCACGGTTGGCGGGGCGGACGGGGCTCGAACCCGCGACCTCCGGCGTGACAGGCCGGCGTTATAACCAACTTAACTACCGCCCCAACGCTGCCGAAACAGCGTCATCGAGGGCAGGGAAGATGCCTCCCACCCTCGGGGCTGTCAAGTACCTTTTCGATCCCGCCGTCCATCGCACAAAACCTTTTGATCTCATCGCCTTACACTCCCGACCCTTCCCCACGCCCATCACCCACCCCACGCAACGCTCACCTCCCACCCGGCCTACCCTCAACCGCCCTTTCTCAGCCACTCCCCCGATCCACCCCACCTAAACACCGTTCTTCCAAAATTATTGCCCATGTCGTCCAATTGGTTACAGCGCGCCCACTATCCATTGGAGACGACCCGACGCGAAGGCCCCCGGCATCATGGAAGTCTCCACGGAACCCGCTCCAGACGACGACATGCGCGCGGGCATGGAGGGCTTCATTGCGGTGATGAGGGACCGCAGACCGGCCTCCATGGCTCGTTGCGCCGGCTCTGCGCCCGATGTCATGCGGCTCCGCAACGGCGTGGATGAGGACGGCCTCGCGGCCGCTCCCTGGTCGCTCGTGCGGCGCCCCTCCCCGGCGCGGCTCCTGCCGCGGCATTCCTCGAGCGCACCGCCGTCGGCCGCCGTGCCGTCGGTCGTCGTGCCGTCGGCCAGGCCCGCCTGCGGAGCGGTCGCTACCTCATGCTCGACGAGCTGGGGTCGGGCGGCATGGGGACGGTGCTCGCAGCCTACGACGAGCAGCTCCACCGCCGCGTGGCAATCAAGCTCCTGCACCGCGAGGTCGATGTGCACCACTCGCAGCGACTGCTCCGCGAAGCCCAGGCGCTGGCCAAGGTGTCGTATCCCAATGTCGTCGGCGTGTACGAGGTGGGGCAGATCGAGGGGCGCACCTTCATCGCAATGGAGCTCGTGCGGGGCCAGAGCCTGTTGCGATGGCAATACGAGCGCGTGCGAAGCTGGCGCGAGTGCGTGGTGGTCTACGGGCAGGCCGGCCTGGGGCTGGCGGCCGTGCACTCCGCGGGGCTCGTGCATCGCGACTTCAAGCCGAGCAATTGCGTGATCGACGAAGACGGACGAGTGCGGGTGCTCGACCTCGGGCTGGCCCGGGGGCTCGATGGCACCGAGGGGCTCGGGCCGTCCGCGTCGTATCGACACCTCGCGGTCGACCGTTCGCGCGAGACCACTACGTCGCCGCGCTGGTCTTCGATCCCTCGTCGGCGCGCGCACGCAAGCGAACGAGTCTGACCCAGGACGCGCTCACCGAGCTGCAGCAGCAAGCCACTCGGCCAACGCCAGCAAGCCCCGAGGACGTGCTCGCCACGGTGCGCCCCTCGAACGCCAACACCGACGTCGCCGACGGTGGAGCGAGAAGGTCGTCGTGTCCGTGACGATCGACGGGTGCACGGGCACGGTCGTCGGCGTCGAGCCGACCCCTCGGAAGTCCGCGCGCTCTCGCCCGCCCGCTCGCGCTACCCTCCCCGCCCCATGCCCGACCTGCGACGCATCGCCCTCGACGACACGCACGCCGTCCTCGTCGGCGAGCTGCCAGCATCGCTCGTCCCCGATCGCCCCGCGTTCGATGCCCTGTGGTCGATCCACCCGGCCGCGTTCCACGAGATCAAGATGCACGGCCGCCCGGTGAAGACCCCGCGCTGGCAGCAAGCCTACGGCGCGGACTACCGCTACACGGGCAACACCAACCGCGCGCTCCCCCTCACCCCCGCCATGCACCCCTGGCTTCGCTGGGCCCGGGAGCACTTCGACCCCACGCTCAATGGTCTGCTGCTCAACTGGTACGACGGCACGGCGGATCACTACATCGGCAAGCATCGCGACAGCGAGATCAACCGCGTGGAGGGCTCGCCGATCGTCACGCTGTCGTTCGGTGACGTGCGCATGTTCCGAATGCGACCGTGGCGAGCCCAGGGGTTCGTGGACGTGCCGGCGACGGATGGCTCGGTGATCGTGATCCCGTGGGACACCAACCGGGCGTTCACCCACGAGGTGCCGGCCTCCAAGAAGACCCAGGGGCGCCGGATCTCGGTGACGATCCGTGCGTTCCACGAGTGACCTCGGCCGATCCGAGCGCGAAACCTCGATCGGCATCGATCGACACCGACCGACGAGCATCGACCCGAAGCGAGGTCCGGCGCGCGAAGGTGCGTGGTAGCGTGCGGCGCATGGACGACCCGGGCAAGTCGTGGCGTCGGCGGCTGGCGTTCGTGCCGGTGGCCGCAGTGGGGGTGATCGTGCTGGTGGCGCTGCGAGCCTCGCGGGCGGAGCCGCAGAAGGTCGATCGCACGGAGACGGGCCGGCGCGTGCGAGCGCTGACGGCAGAGCCGATGCAGGTGGTGCCGCGAGCCACGGGCTACGGCGTGGTGCAGGCGCGCGAGGAGTGGCAGATGGTGGCCGAGGTCTCGGGGCGCGTGGTCGAGCTGGCGCCGCAGCTGGAAGAGGGCAACTTCGTCGAGGCCGGCACGACGCTCATCAAGATCGATCCGGGAGACTACGAGCTGAGCGAGGCGCGTCAGGCCGCCAACCTCGAGGGCGTGCAGGCGCAGATCGCCGAGCTGCGGGTGCAAGAGGCCAATACGCGCGAGTCGCTGAAGATCGAGGAGCGCTCGCTCGAGCTGGCCGAGGCCTCGCTCGAGCGCCTGCGAACGCTCCGCGCCTCGGGAGCAGTGTCGGCGGCCGAGGTCGATGCCGAGGAGCGCAACGTGCTGGCGCAGCGCAAGGCAGTGCAGGCCCAGCGCAACACCTTGAGACAGCTACCCGCGAGCCGCAAGGTGCTCGAGGCGCAGATCAAGCAGCAGGAAGCAGGGCTCGAGGGGGCGGCCCGCGACGTGGCCCGCACCGAGATCGTGGCGCCCTATGACGTGCGGATCCGAGATGTGCGTACGTCGCTTCAAGAGGTGGTGGGCGGCGGGCAGGTTTTGGCGGTGGCCGATGGGATCGACATGGCAGAGATCCCCGCCCAGTTCACGATCGGCGAGCTGCGACCGCTGGTGCCGTTCTCGCCCACGCAGACGCCGCTGTCGACCCGTAGCCTCAGCCGCCTGCCGGAGCTGGTGGGGCTCTCGGCCACGGTGAGGCTGGAGTCGTCGGACCTGCATGCACAGTGGTCGGCGTCGTTCGATCGCTTCACGTCGGTCGACCCGCAGACGCGCACGGTGGGCGTGGTGGTGACGATCGCCGATCCCTACCGGGCGGGCCGAACCGAGCGCAAGCCACCGGTGGTGCCCGGGATGTACATGGAGGTGGAGCTGCAGGGGCGAGCCCGCGAGGCCTGCCTGGCGGTGCCACGCTCGGCGCTGCACGGCGACGTGCTCTACGTGGTCGACCAGGACTCGCGGCTCGCCCGGCGAACGGTGGAACTCGAGCTGCGACAGCCCGAGTATGCTTGCATCGCCAAGGGGCTCTCGGCGGGCGAGCAGGTGGTGCTCACCGATCTCGTGCCGGCCATCGAGGGCATGCTGCTCGACCCCGTGACCGACGAGGAGGCCGGGACCAAGCTGGCGGCGGCAGCCGCTCCGAGCGAGGCGGCAGCCGCTCCGAGCGAGGCCCCGTCGGCTCCGAGCGAGGTCCCGTCGGCTCCGAGCGAGGTCCCGTCGGCTCCGAGCGAGACCCCGTCGACCCCACCGCCGCCCGACGAAGCCGGGGCCACCCCGCCCGCGGCAGTCGACGGCAACGAAGGGGCGGGCGCGGGGGAGCAGCCGTGATCGAGTACCTCGCACGCCATCGCACGGCAGCCAACCTGCTGATGCTCATGATCATCGTGCTCGGCGTCACGGCGCTGCCGGGCATGCGACGGGAGACGTTCCCCGACTTCGCCAGCACCACGGTGACCATTCGGGTGATCTATCCCGGCGCCTCGGCCACCGAGGTGGAGGAGTCGGTGGTGCAGCCGATCGAGGACTCGGTCGATGGCGTGGTGGGCGTGGAAGAGGTGGTGAGCACGGCCCAGGAAGGCCTGGCCGTGGTGACGGTGGAGATGCAGGCCGATCGCGACATCGTGACATTCCAGGCCGACGTGGAGGCGGCGGTGGGGGCGATCGACGAGTTCCCCGACGATGCGGAGGAGCCGGTGATCACGCGGCAGGGCGACACGCAGCCGGTGGTCTCGATCGCGGTCACCGGGCCCATGCCGGATGCGGACCTCGAGGCCTACTGCCGCGTGCTCGAGCGCGAGCTGTCGCGGCTACCCGAGGTCTCGCTGGTGGAGGTGACGGGGTTCTCCGAGCGCGAGATCCAGGTGCGCCTCGATGACGTGGCGATCCGTCAGTACGACCTGACGGTGGAGGACGTGGTGGGGGCGATCGGCCGCCAGAGCGTGGACGCCCCGGTGGGCTCGATCCTCGACGAGGACGGCGAGGTGCTGCTGCGCATCGCGGACCAGCGCCGCACGCCGTCGGAGTACGAGGACCTGGTGCTGATGGGAGATCCCCGCGGCGGCGAGGTGCGCCTCGGCGACGTGGCGAGCATCGAGCTGGGCTTTGCGCGGGACGAGCAGAAGATCCTGTTCGATGGCAAGCGCGCGGGGCTGCTGAAGATCTCCAAGACGTCGGTGGAGGACAGCCTGCGGATCCTGGCGGAGCTCGAGGGGTTCATCGCAGCCAAGGAGCACACCAAGCCGCCGGGGGTGACGATGGCGCTCACGCAGGACGCCACGTCGATCGTGGAGGACCGCCTGGAGCTGTTGGTGGTCAACGGCTACCAGGGGCTGGTGCTGGTGTTCGTGACGCTGTGGCTGTTCCTCAACTGGCGACTGGCACTATGGGTGGCCGCGGGGCTGCCGGTGTCGTTCCTGGGCGCGTTCTTCGTGATGGGGCTGGTCGGCTACTCGCTGAACATGATCACCATGCTGGGGCTGCTGTTGGCGCTGGGCCTGCTGATGGACGACGGGATCGTGCTGGCCGAGAACGTGGCCGCGCACCTGCAGCGCGGCGAGTCGGCGCTGGCGGCCTCGGTCGAGGGCGTGCGCGAGGTGGTGCCCGGGGTGCTGTCGTCGTTCGCGACCACGATCTGCGTGTTCTTGCCGATGGCGTTCCTCGAGGGCAGCATCGGCCGGGTGCTGCTGGTGCTGCCGGTGGTGCTCATCGTGGTGCTGGCGGTGAGCCTCGTCGAGGCATTCTTGATCCTGCCCAATCACCTCGCGCACTCGCTGCATGGTCACGAGCAGGATCCGCCGGGGCGCTTTCGGCGGGCGTTCGACGCGGCGTTCGACCGCGTGCGCGAGCAGGGGCTGGGCCGCACCATCGACCTGGCCATGCGCTGGCGCTACGTCACGCTGGGGCTGGTGGTCACGGCGTTCCTGGTGGCGATCGGAATGCTCGGCGGCGGCGTGCTCAAGTTCCAGGGCTTTCCGGACATCGAGGGCGACACGGCGCAGGCGAGGATCCTGCTGCCGGCCGGCACGTCGCTCCAGCGCACCGAGGAGGTGGTGGCGGGGATGACCGCGGCGCTCGAGCGCACGGGGGCGGGGCTCGATTCCCGCCAGCCCGAGGGGCAGCGGCTGATCCAGCACGTGAGCACGCTCTACGACACCAACGCGGACGCGGCCGAGTCGGGCCCGCACGTGGCGACGATCTCGGTGGACCTGCTCAGCGCGGAGATCCGCGACGCACCGATCGACGAATTCTTCGCCACGTGGTCGCACGAGGCGGGGATCCTCTCGGACACGATCTCGGTGACGTACGCCGAGCCCGGGCTGGGTCCGGCGGGGCGGCCGATCGAGATCAGGGTGCAGGGCGACGACCTGTCGCGCTTGCAAGAGGCGGCGCGGCGGATCGAGGCGTTCTTCGGCGAGTACGCGGGAGTGAGCGAGCTGGGCGACGATCTGCGCCCGGGCAAGCCGGAGGTTCGAATCCGGCTGCGGCCCGGGGCGACCACGGCCATGGTCGACACCTCGGCGCTGGTGCGTCAGCTCCGGGCCGCGTTCCAGGGGCAGACGGCGCGCGAGGTGCAGGTGGACGGGCAGTCGACCGCGGTCGACGTGGCGCTGTCACGGCCCGACAGCAGCGATCTCGGCGACCTCGAGTACTTCCTGGTGGAGGCGGGCAGCGAGCGGATTCCGCTGGGGTCGATCGCGAGCTTCGAACACGGGCGGGGCTGGTCGAAGGTCACCCACGTGGATGGCCTGCGCACGGTGACGGTGACCGGCGACGTGGACACGCGCGTGGCCAACGTGGGCGAGCTGATCACCGTGTTCGGTGCGGAGCTGCTGCCCGCGCTGCGGGAGGAGTTCCCCGATGTCACGATCGCGGTGATGGGCGAGTCGGCCGAGTCGGCGACCACCATGCAATCGATGATGAGCGGCATGGCCCTGGGCCTGTTCGGGGTGTTCGTGCTGCTGAGCTTCCAGTTTCGCAGCTACGCCGAGCCGCTCATCGTGATGGTGGCGATTCCGCTGGCGCTCATCGGGGTGATCTTCGGTCACCTGCTGATGGGCACCGTGCTCACCATGCCCAGTCTGCTCGGGTTCGTCTCGCTGGCGGGGATCGTGGTCAACGACTCGATCCTGCTGGTGGAGTTCGTCAAGGCCGGGATCCGCTCGGGGCAGGACGTGAGCGAGGCGGCGAGGCAGGCCAGCCGCCTGCGCTTTCGGGCGATCTTGCTGACCTCGGCGACCACGGTGGCGGGGCTCCTGCCGCTGCTCGCCGAGCGTAGCCTCCAGGCGCAGGTGCTGATCCCGATGGCGATCAGCATCGTGTTCGGGATCCTGGCCTCGACGGTGCTGGTGCTGGTGGTGGTGCCCTCGCTGTATGCGATCCTGGCCGACTTCGGGCTGACGGCCAGGCTGGCCGAGGACTGACGGGCATGCTCGGGGTTCGGAACCTCGGCGGCCGAGGACCGTGAGATGCTGTCCGTGACGATCGGCCCCGCTCTCTTCTGGCTCTGCGCTGCGGTCTCGAGCGCGACCCCCGAGACGATCGAGGTGCAGCGACCGGTGGTCCAGCGCCCCACGACGCCAGCTCCCACGGAAGCGAGCCCGGTGCCGGTGCAGCGGCCCGAGGGCGCTCCCGGTGCGCCACCCTCGGCCGACTCGGGTGCGCCGCCCTCGGCTCCCGTCGTGCAGCGGCCGGCGGGGATGCCCGTGCCGGCACCCGAGCCGGCGGGGATGCCCGTGCCGCACCCGAGCCCAGCACCCGAGCCGGAGGACCCCACGCCCGAGGCACCGGTGGTCGGGCCAGCCTCGCCGCCGCGCGAGGCGACGGGCCCGACCGACCCCGAGCTGCACGATCCGTTCGTCGAGCTTCCGGACGCTCCGGGGCCGAGCCGTCGCGACTGGATGATCGCAGCGGGGCTGTGGGGTGGCGCGGCGACGGTGGTCGTGGCGGGGGTGGTCGTGCAGCGGATCGAGCTGCGCATCGTGGAGCAGCGATGCTTCGGGAGCGCGCTCGACTTCGACTGCAGCCGGCCCAGCCCCTCGATTCGGTGGGCGCAGCTCGGTGCGGTGCTCCTGTGGGGTAGCGGAGCGGGGTTGACCGCGGGAGGAGTGAGCCGCCTGGGGATCGATGCGCGGGGCCGCGAGCGAGCCCGTCGGGCGCGCCTGGGCGTGGGGGCGACGCTCACGGCCATCGGAGGCGCCGGGGTGCTGGCCACGTCGCTTGGCCTCGCCAGCACCGCACGTGGCTGCGAGGACGTGGAGTGCCTGACCCGTGCCACCCTCGTGCGCATCGTGGCCACCGACGTGTCGATGATCGTGGTGACGCTGGGGGCCGCGCTGCTGGCCTCGTCGGTTCGCCGTCGCTCGCGGGTGTCGGCGTCGGCGGGGATCGACCGACGCGGGGCCGGGCTGGGCCTGATGGGCTGGTTCTAACCGGGCCCGGTGAGGCCCGCGCTGCCGGTCATGGAGAGGGTGAGGCTACGCCAGCACGGCCGCGAAGGAGGCGAACAGATCGCCGGGCAACGCATGGCGCAGGCGCCAGGTGATGGCCATCGGTTGTTCGGCCTCGTGCCGCACGTAGGTGGCCGGGCCGAGGAAGTGGAATGCTCGCTGATCGGTGCGTAGGCGAGCGAACAACATGATGTCGCTACCGCGCCGTGCGTGCTGCTGGTAGCGCAGGCCGGTCTTGCCGTCGGCTCGGGTCACCGACTGGCTCTCCCAGTGGATCAGCTCGCGGCTGATCGCATAGTCGCGATAGCGCGTGGTCGGGGAGAATTGGCCCTTGGTCTTGTCGAGCGTGAACGCTAGCAGGTCGGCATTGGCGGCCTCGGCCCAGTAGACGCCGGTCTGCCAGGCGGGAACCTTGGCTCCGTCGCGAATTCCGAAGGCCGCGAGGATCTCGATGCGGGTATAGCGGGCGTGGACCTGGAGCGGGACCTCGGGTCGATCGGAGAGCGGCACGGTCACGTGGTCGACCCGGCCGGCGAGTACGTCGAGCAGCTCGAGCAGCTCGGCACGCACCTGCGGATGCTTCCACAGCAGCCTGCTGCCGGCGGCGAGCGTGGTGTCCGTGGTCACCACTTGGTCGACGATGGAGCCGACGAGCATGCGAAGGAGCCGTCGATCGCGAGGGTCGAGGCGCTCGGGAACGGGCGCGGATCGTCCGGACAACAGCCGTCGATAGCTCTCGATCCGCACCATGTCGTCGATGTGGAGCAACCGCCCGCACGCGGACCGAAGGGCCCGCTCGTGCGGACCCGACCCGAGCACGCGCAGGCCGGCGTCGGCTCGGAGGCTGGACCAGCCCTTCTTGGCGTCGGGGTAGACGTCTTCGAGTCCGAGGCCGGTCTCCTGCAGGTATCGTATCAGGGAGCAGTGCATGCCGTCGCGCTCCAGAGCACGGAGCTCGGCCACCTTGATCGTCCACTTCGAGGGCACCGCGTTGCGAATGCTCTCGAGCACGATCTGGGTGGCCACGCGGTCGAGCTCCATGTGACAGCCCGCGGGGAGGAAGGGGAAGCCGTCGCGAACCTGGCGCTCGAGCTCGCGACGAGTTCCTCCGAGGAGGGCCTGGAGGCGTCGATCGAAGCGAAACTCGGCGCGGTGATGGCCCACGAAGTCGAGCACCGTGCACACCGTCTTCCCCGGGCTGCGCCGAAGCCCGCGACCGAGCTGCTGGATGAACAAGGTGGGGCTCTCGGTGGGGCGCAGCATCAACAACGTGTCCACTGCGGGAACGTCCATGCCCTCGTTGAACAGATCGACCGAGAAGACCACGGCCAGCTCACCGGCGGCCAAGCGGTCGAGCGCGCGGCGGCGCTCGTCGGTCGGAGTGTCGGACCAGATGGCCTGGGCCCGGATCCCTGCGTCGGTGAACACACGGGCCATGAACCGGGCATGCTCCACGCTCACGCAAAAGCCCAGTGCGTGCATGCGAGAGACGTCGTCGACGCGCTCGTGGACCGCCTTGATCACGAAGCGAGCCCACACGTCGTTGCCGGTCAGGAGGTTCGAGAGCCCCTCCACGTCGTAGCGACCGCGCCGCCAGGGGAGCGCCCGCAGGTCGAGATCGTCGTGGATGCCGTAGTAGACGAAGGGTGCGAGATGGTGCTGCTCGATCGCGTCCCAGAGCCTCAGCTCGGCGCTGATGCGTCCGTCGAACCAGTCGAGCACGGGCAGGCCGTCGCTGCGCTCGGGGGTGGCGGTCAGCCCCAGCAGCTCCTGTGGCTGCAAGTGCTCGAGCAGCGCCACGTACGACGGAGCCGCCGCGTGATGGAACTCGTCGATGATGACGATGTCGAATTGCCCGGGATCGAGGTGCTCGAGGCCCGTCGACTGCAGGCTCTGAATCGAGGCAAACACGTGCTCGAAGCGCTCGGGCCGCTCGCCGTCTCCCCAGCGCTCGCCGAACGTGGGATCGCGCAGCCCGTGCCGAAACATGCGACGGCTTTGCTCGAGGATGTCCGTGCGATGGGCCACGAACAGCAACCGGGACCGTGGGAGCGTCTGGCGTAGCCGCGCATAGTCGAGCACGGCCATCACCGTCTTGCCGGTTCCCGTGGCCGAGACGAGCAGGTTGCGATGGTGCCCGCGCTGGCGAGACAGTGCGATCTGCTCGAGCATGCGCTCCTGGAACGGCTTGGGTTGCAGCTCGAACGGGCTCAGCTCGATCGCATCGGTGCGGCTGGCTCGGACGAGGGCCGAGAACTGCGCGGAGTCGTAGGGGACGAAGTCACCGTCGTTCCAGTAGCCATCGAACGCGGCGACGATCCTCTCGATGACATGGGGATTGCGCACTCCGGAGATGCGCACGTTCCACTCGAGGCCGCTGACCTGGGCCGAGTGAGTCAGGTTGGAGGATCCGACGTAGGCGGTGGAGAAACCGGACTCGCGATGGAAGAGCCATGCCTTGGCGTGGAGCCGGGTGCTGCTGTCGTCATAGGAGACCCGCACCTCTGCCCCGAGGTCTCGCAGCTCGTCGAGGGCCCGTGCTTCGGTCGAGCCGGTGTACGTGGTCGTGAGCACGCGCAGCGGCCGGCCAGCGGCACAGTGCGCCCGCAGAGGGTCCAGCATGGTCTTGATGCCGCTACGACGGATGAAGGCCATGACGAGGTCGATGTGGTCCGCCGACTGGATCTCCGCGCGGATCTGATGACCCACCCCGGGCTCACCGGGCGCATTGGTCAGCATCGTGGTGTCGAGCAGCGGAAGCAGCGGCTGCTCGATCGACTCCAGCCGCCCATCGGGAAGATGCCCTCGGATGGCATGCAGGACACGACCGGGCTGGCGCGGCCGATCGGGTACGTACTGACGAGGTGCGATTGCCCGGTCGATGGTGTCGATCAGCGTGCGCGCGAGCTGGATGCCCCGGGCGACCCGCTCCTTGTCACCGAGCGACGCCACTGCACGCTCCACGACGCGCGAGAGGTGCAGCGCGACTCGGTCGGCCGCTTCGGCCGACCGTAGACCTCGAAGCTCGGCCTCGAGGCGTTCATCGAGCCGCTCGAGCGCATTGGCCGCGTCGTCGGTGACGAGGACTTCGTACAGGCCGCGTGCATATCGGGGCATCCGAGGGTAGATCGTGCCGGATTGCGAGGTCTCGTCCAAGTCGAGCCGAGGCCACCGCTACCGACCGAGGAAACCATGCGGAAGTTCTCCCTCGGTCGCTACGAGAGACTCGGATGAGCACGACCCGAGCGAGCCGGCTGGACTCGGTACGTCTCGAACCGCTCATCTCACCCGGGGATGGTTTGCCGGTCTGCGGTGTTGCGGGGCCCGAATCGCTCCGTAGGCTGGCGCGGTGATCGATCGTCCCCCATGCAGCAAGATCGACGCGAAAGCGGGCCAACGGCTCCGGACGGCATTCGGGGCATGGGGCCTCTCGTGGGTCGTGGGGATGGCGTCCGCCTGCCCGGGCTGCCCCGGCGATGATGACCCGGCGGGCTCGGGCACGGGTGGCGACGAGGACATGCCCGACGAAGACCCTGGGCCCCACGGCCCGGCGTGTGGCGAACGGGCCGGCGGACTGGTGCCCGAAGGCTCGCCTGATGACCTGGCGTGGGCGTCGCAGCCGGGCGAGGTCGAACGCGTCGTGGTGCTGCGGGGCGAGCCCATGCTTGCGGAGGACGAGCCACCGCCGCGGGGTTCATCGCCAGCGCCGGCGACGCTCACCGGAGATGACCGCCCGGTCGGCGCCACGACCCAGGGGCCTCACATCCACGAGCGCTGGGGGGAGTCGAGGAAGCTCGAGTTGTCGTACTGCATCAACTCGGTCCCTGGCGAGGATGCAGTGCTGACGGAGAACTATCACAAGACGATTCGAGCGCTCCACTCGACGATGGCGGAGTGGGAGCGGGTCACGGGTGCAAACTTCGTGCACATCATCGCTGACGACACACCGGATGAACTCTTTGATGCGGTCCCCGCGGGTGATGGAACCGTCATCGCGCGAGCGAATTGTGCAACGGGGACGAAGGCATACTTTGGGATGTTCGCGTTTGACTCCGCTTGGCAAGGTGTGACGAACGCAGCCCCGCAGGACTGGGACGACCCTGAGTTGGAACCGTTGCCTGGCGGGGTGCTGCCCCGCCTCCTGCAAGTCAAGTCCCAAATCATCGCGAGCTTCGGCGACGCCACTCTGCTCCTGGTCCTCCGACACGAGCTTGGGCACATCATGGGCTTCGTTCATGAAGAGGGCAACGTCCCCGATCAACCCTGCGAGATCCCCGACGCGCGGCCTCTGACTCCCGTCGATGCCAACTCCATAATGACGACTCCGTCTCAGGTGTGCGATGGCGTGCTATCCGACGACGCCGACCATCTCACTCCTCGCGACCGACTCTCGGCATTCTTCCTTCAGCACACCCCTCGTGCGCGCTTCGAGACCCGGTCACCCTCGCTCGGATACCGGTACGCCGGTGTCCTCGGCGAGGGTGCCGAGATCCTCTGGCACATCGAAGGCTCCACCGAGGGAATCCTCTGGCGGCCTCTGGCAGGACCCGGCGGGATTGCGTTCGTGGAGGAGGCATTTGCCCATTCCTGGCCCGTGCCACCACCTCCCGGGGGCTGGTATCCGAACGAGAGCGAGGTCGTCATCCCGTTGCAGCTCACCAGCGGAGTGACCTCGTTCGACCTCTTCTTCCACGGACCCGGCCCCGACGTCACC
The DNA here is from genome assembly GCF_026337845.1 of Paraliomyxa miuraensis. Classification (GTDB taxonomy): domain Bacteria; phylum Myxococcota_A; class Polyangia; order Nannocystales; family Nannocystaceae; genus Paraliomyxa; species Paraliomyxa miuraensis. The sequence continues at coordinate 285,473 of NZ_JAOVZF010000156.1, forward strand.
GATCTCGCGGTCTTCAACTCCGGGCTCACCACCACGACCTTCGAGCACCCGCAGGATTCGTTCGCGGTGCCCGTGATCGGCCGCTTCGACACCAGCGACCTCGATCGAGACATCGTCTACCTGTACCAGCCCGGAGACGGGCAAGACTCCGCGCTGGTGGCCTCGGACGGCAAGATCTCGATTGTGGCGAACGTGGCCCAGCAGTCCGCTTTCGCGTACCCCCTGGCGGCTCCCTACCGCGGCGAGGGCTTCCCCGATGACATCGTGTGGCTCGAGCCGCACGAGCGCCGGGTGACCACGTGGCGCCTCGGCGATGGTGTCCTCGCGGTCGAGCAAGCCACCCAGGTGGGCCAGAGCGAGCTCGGGCTCGTCCGCGGTGAGCAGATACCGGCGATCGGCGACTTCAACGGCGATGGTCGTGCCGACATCATGTGGCAAGGAGTCTCCAACCTCCCCGCCGGTCTACAGGACACCGTCGACGTGCTGTGGCTCTCGCAGAGCACCGCGACGCAACTCTCCTTCGCGGTGGTCTCCAAGAGCGTCGGCTACAGCTATCGCCCGTTCGTGGGTGACTTCGACGGCGACGGCATCGACGACATCTTCTGGCAGCGGAGTTGGGGCCTGACGTCGCATGGACCTTCGGCCTGGTCCACGGGTCCGAGCTTCGTATGGTACTTCGACGCCATGGGCGGCCACGAAGCAAAGGCGTTCGTGCTCGACGCAGATTACAGCCCCTACGTGGGTGATTTCGATGCCGACGGCTGTCACGACATCGCCTGGTTCGACGCGGTCGGCGACATGCTGCACGTATGGCGTTGCCTGCCGGGCAGCCGAGACTTCGACTGCGGCGTTCCTGCGCCCACGCCGCCCAACGCTGCTCCCGTGGGGATGCACTGGGGATTCTGAGATGCTAACATCGCTCACGGCGCGCAGATACGATCATGACGGAGCATGGCTCATGAGGAAGGCCATCATCGTTTCGACCCTCGCCACCTTCGCATCGGCCTGTGGCCCCCACGTGGACGACGAAGAACACCCTCCCGGCGAGCTCGTATACGAGGATTCATACGAAAGGCTCTACCGCCTCGACCGCCGAGTCGAGGTGATCTTCGACTACGAACGCGAGGATCGCCTCCAAGGGAAATGTGGCTTCTTGACCGATCGCGCGTACGATGATCTGGAACGCACGCTTGCGGTGCTCGATCCCAACGTCGACTACGGCTACGATCCCGAGATCCTCGAATGTGAGCACCCTGGAAAGCGGGTGTATATCGAGGGCTTCGACCACAGCCCATTCGATTGTGGCTTCGAATGTTGTCATCCAGACCTGCACTGGGCCGCCATCGTCTACAGCATGAGTCTCAACAATTTCTCGGGTATTACGGCCAACATCGACGGCGAGCCCTACGTCGCCATCGAGCCCGACCTACCGTGCCCATGAATGCCCCGCGCTCCACCACCGGTCGATCGCGCGGTGGAACCGCCGCTCCTCTCACTCGCACACCACGTCACAAACCTCCCACCCCCCCGGCACGCAATCGCCAATCACCCACCGCACCACCTCGGGCTCGTCCACCTTGCACACGAGCGCCTCCACCCTCTCGCACCTGGCCGGTGCACACCCGAACGGCACCACCAGGTCCGAGCACGAGTACACGCCATCCACATCCGTGGCCATCGTCTCGGCCCCGCTCACGGTCTCGCACTCCGGGTGCTCGCCGCACTCGTCACCCCCGAGCGCGGCGCAGTCGATCGGCATCCCGGTGTCGCTCCCATCCACGGCCGTCGTCCCCGACTCGGCGCTGCTCACCGTCCCCGCGCCGGTGGCCTCGCCGCTGCCCGGGCCGCTGCCTTCGCTGCCCGCTTCGCCGCTGCCCCCACTGCCGCTGCCCGCGTCGTCCCCCACCGAGGGCCCGCACCCTCCGAGCACGACCATCAACACGAACCCCGTCTTGTTGCCTGCACGCATCACGCGGCGAGCATATCGCACCTGCGTGATGCCGTGGTCGCGTGGGCTCGCAACCCGCTACCTCGGCGCGCACGCTGCGTCGAGGGCGGTGATCTGCTTGGCGCAGGGATCCTCCATCGACTCGAGCTCCTCGCACGTGAGCGCGGTGAGGCAGGTGTAGAAGTCGAGGTACGCCGTGCCACAGGCCTCGCCGTACTCCATGATGGCGTACTCGAGGTAGTACTGGCAGTAGGCCGCATAGAGATCGACGCACTCCTGCGGCAACGTGCCGTCGTAGTAGCACTCGTTGTACTGCTCGTTGAAGGCCACGCACAGCGGGTCGACCTCCCCCATGAGCGGCGGCAGCTCGCCCTCGCACACGAGGCCCTCGGTGGTCTCTTCCGATCCCTCCGTGGTGTCGGGATCGGTCGTCGCCATCGTCGTGCTGCCGGTGCCCGTGCCCTCCATGCTCGAGGCGGTGGTGGTGGGCATCCCGGTGCTGTCGTCCTCGGTGGTCGTGACGGGGCCGGTGGTGGTCGGAGTGCCGCTGGTCTCGCTCGAGGCGGTGTCGTCACCCGCGGGACAGCCCGCCATCAGCGGAGAGAGGGAGAGCAAGAACAGGAGGTTGGAGCTGCGATCTTCGGAGGCCATGGCGCCCGATCATACTCCGACGCACGCCGTGGGTCATCGCGACCATGTCGCCTTGGCCGGCCGTGCATTCGGGGCGCGAAAACGACATTCGGGCCTTCACCGGCCCGGATAGAGCGGCAGGATCTCCTGGCCCTCGCGAAGGTCGTGGACCGAGCGATACTCGCGGCTCAGGTCCAGCCGCAGGTAGGTCTTGTTGCGATCGTCGCACCCGAACGAGGTGGACACGCAGATCTGCTCGGCTCCGACCTTCTCGTAGCCATCGCGCACCACGTCGTGCCCAAAGACCACGAACCCACGCGGCTCGCCGTGCGCGACCTGGAGCAGCGCCCGGGCGTGCTCGGGCTCGGCGTAGCGGGACCAGAGCAGCAAGCCCAGCGTGCCCTGCTCGTACATCTCGTTGACACCCATCTCGTCGTAGCCGCCGTAGTCGAGCCGTTCGAAGTCTTCGAGGGTGGGCTCGGTGGCCCGGGGGGCACCGTGGGTGAACACGGCTCCGCACGGCGCCACGGCCAGCAGCGGGAAGCTACGAAACAGATCGTGGATCCGCGGCGCATGCTCGCCGAGGGCACGGTCGAGCACCCCGGCCTCGTCGGCGTGGAACTTGCTGACGATCGGCCCTCCGATGTGGGCGTGCTCGTGGTTGCCGAGCAGCGCCAGAGTATCGGCGTGCTCGATCCATTGCTCGTAGTCGAGCAGCAACTCCACGCCCTGGTCGCGGTAGAACGTGCCGAGGTAGTCGGGCCAGTTCGCCGGGTTCGCGTAGATCGGCCCGGGGCCGTGCACGAGATCGCCGCACAGCAGCAATATCGGGTCGTGCCCGGCCTCGGCCTCGCGCGCATGGATCTGCTTGAGCGCGACGTAGTCGACGTAGTTGCCCTGCAGGTCGGTGGAAACCAGCAGCACACCGTGGTCGGGCAAGTGGGCGACCTTGCGCCCCCACCATGGGCTCTTGGGCATTGGCCGACCAAGCTACCATCGCGTCGACCCATGGTCACCCCCCCGGGCCTCGGGCGCATGCGCGCCCTACCAGCCGTCGAGCACGCGCGCGACGTGGGCCGGATGGTCGGGTAGCTCGCCGCGCCGCGCCGCGGTGCGCACGAACAGCGCGACGACCAGCGGATGCTCGGCGGGATCGATGCGCTGCTCCTGCAGGAAGTGGCGTAGGGTGACGGCCAGGAATCGCAGGCCGCCGTCGTCGTGGTCGCTGGCGCGTTGCTCGAGGGCCCAAAGCGCGTCCACGACACGCAAGAGCCACTGCGGCTCGGCGCCCTCGGCCACCGCCCGAGGGCTCAGGGGGCCAGGAGGCAGGGGCGCGGGCAGCAGCGCGTGCAGCTCGGGAAAGTAGGCCAGCTTCGGCACCATGCGCAGCAGCAGCTCGACCTCGTCGGGGTTGCGCGGAGCCGGCGAGCCGGGGCCGAGCCGGGCTACCACGACGGCAGCTCCTCTTGTGGGTCGAGTGGGTCGAGTGGGTCGAGTGGGTCGAGTGGGTCGAGCGCGGCGGCCTCGGCGTCGTGCTCGTCCTCGCGCCGCCGCGCCCGCTGGCGCTGCCGCGCCCTCGAGATCGCACGCTGCTGCTCGGCGATGCGGGGGGCGAGCACGGTGTGGGCGGCATTGAGGGCGGTGAGCAGCTCGGCCCCCACGGGCTCGCTCGCGTGGATGGTGTGGTAGAGGCGATCGAACACCGCGACCACCTCGGGATCGAGCTCGGCCTCCTCGCGATCGTGGCCGGGCTCGTGCGTGGGCTCGCTCGCCCTCGCCATGGAAGGATCGACCCGCTGGGTGCGGTGCTCGGGCTTGACGGCATCGAGGGCCGCAGCGAGGGCCGTGGCAGGCTCGGGCAGGCCGAGCCACTCGAAGGTCCGCCGCAGCACGCCCTGGGGATCCTCGAGCAGGCCGTCGTAGGTCTGCAGGTGCACGGGGTAGCGACGGATCGCCACGTCGCGCAGCAGCATGTAGTTCTCGTTCCACCACTCGAGCGCAGGCGACAGCCGCGGCGGCGGCTTGCGATCGGGGTGCGTGGCGGCGAGGGCCTCGTCCTCCATGGCCCAAAGCCGCCGCAGCGAGCGAACGTACTCGCGCCAGGGGCGAAGGCTGGCGATCACGCGACCGATGTAGGCTCGATCGGTGCGCACGAGCCCGGGGATGAACACCTTGACCGCATGGGTGGCGACCTGCTCGGGAAAGAAGTAGGCGCCGCTTTGGGGGTGCGGGTTGGTGCGCCAGTAGATCCCGCTGCGAAGGATCGACTCGTAGAAGCCCTCGAGGTTGGCCTGGCGCAGCGTCTGCCCCCAGTTGCGAGGAAACGCCTCGCCGAACACGGGCAGCCCGGCCGCCGCGAGGATCTGCATCCACATCGACGTGCCCGAGCGCTTGGTCCCGGTGACGATGATCATCGCGCCACTACACCGCTAGCGCTAGAAGACGCACGGGATCGGCAGCACCGGCTGCATGAACGGCAGCGTACCCTCGAGGTAGGAGTACTCCTGCTCGGGCTGCAGCACCCAGTGCTCGGCGATCTGGGCCAGGGGCTCGCCCACGATGTCGGTGACCGGAGCGGCGCCCTGCGTCGTGTAGTGCACGAACAGGTCGTGGACCCACTGCTCGGGGTACTGCTTCAAGTGAGCACACACGCCGGGACCGACCCCGTTGTCGAGGGTCAGCAGCAAGATGTCGGGACGATCGGGGAGCTGGGTGATGGCCGCGACGTGCACGGGCGGACCGGGCGGGGTGTAGCAGTACTCCCAGCAGCGCTCGTTGCAATAGTCCTCGTAGCAATACTCGTAGCAGTACTCGTCACAGTGATAGTCGGCTCCGTTCCAGCGGCCCACCTCGGAGTAGTAGGTCCCGTAGGTGTAGTAGTACTGCTCCCCCTGGGGCGCGATCGCGGCGCTGAGGCGGAACTGCCGGGGGTCGACCGCGGTGGGAGGCGCGAGCGCCTCGGAGAAGGTGAGCGCGAGCGTGAGGTTGTCGGCGAAGCCGACCGCGATGAGCTGCGGTGGCCCGGGCACGTCGGGCGGCGGCGGTGGCTCGGTGGTGGGCGTGGTGGTGGGATCGACGGTCCCGTTGGTGGTGTCGGGTCCGGTGTCGGTGTCGGTCTCGCCCTCGGTCGGATCCGAGTCGTCCGCGCCCCCGTCTCCAAAGTCGTAGGCCCGGTCGACGCAGCCCGACAGCGCCAACGTGCCACCGGCCAGCGCTGCGTGCACGAGCCGACTGAACCTCGAGCCAAGCATGGGTCCAGACTTTCAGAACGACGCGGCGGGGTCAACCAAGCGACTCGAGGACGGTCTGGGACGGGTCCGCACGCCCTGCGGGCCCTCGTCGGAAACCGTGGTGCGTGGACTGCACCCGGCGCGCGCGGGGCTGCTACTCTGAGCAGGGATGGCTGGGGCCGCACCACGTATCTTCCACTGCCCGTCGTGCGGCGGGCCCTGCGGGAACGCTCGATCCCGCGTGTGCGAGTTCTGCGAGGGACCGCTGCTACCCATGGGCACGCCGGATCCGCGGCACTCGGTGCGGTGCTCGGCCTGCTCGGCGCTGGTGAGCGCGGGGGCGTCGTTCTGTCCGCAGTGCGGTGATCCGCTGGCGCAGCAGCAGGCGGCGACGGCCGAGCACGAGTGCCCGGGGTGCCAGGCCGAGGGCAACCGCTCGATGATGGTCACCTGGAGGCTGATGCCCACGCCGCAGCGGCTCGAGGGGCATGCGGTGCACGGGTGTCGGCGCTGCGGCGGAGTGTGGGTGGATCGCGAGACCTTCGACGTGATGGTGCAGTCGGCGGTCGATCAGGGCGTGGGCGATGGGCGCTCGGTGGGGGTGCATCGCCGCGAGCTGACGATGCAGGGCAAGGTGACCTATCGCGCGTGCCCGGGGTGCGGTCACACGATGAACCGCCGCAACTTCGCGCGGATCTCGGGGGTGATCGTCGACGAGTGTCGCAACCACGGCACGTTCTTCGATGCAGGGGAGCTCGAGGACGTGCTCGGGTTCGTGCGCAGCGGGGGGCTGCTGTTGGCGCGAAGGCGCGAGACGGAGGCGCTCGAGCGCGAGCGCCAGCGCGCGACCACCCCCCAGCCCACCACCACCGGCTCGCTGCTCAGCACGCCGGTCGACCCGATGTCGGGCATGACGAACCAGGTGCTGTTGGCCGAGGTCGACCTCGGGGTGGCCTTCGTGCGCTGGGCGGGACGGTGGATCCGCAACATGTTCCGCTAGCCGCAGCTCTTGGCGGTTGCTCGACCCGGCACGACCCGCGTAGGGTTCGCTCGACATGCTCGCCCGATCGCTGCGCCCCCTGCTGATCCTTTCGCTGTCCACTGCCCTGCTCGCCGCGGGCTGCAACGAGCCGTCGGAGGGCAAGGCGCCTGCGGCTGGCGAGGCCAAGGCCGACGGCTCGGCCGAGGCCACGCCCGGGGGTGAGACCAAGACGGCCGAGACCACCCCGACGCCGACCGGAGTCACGACGACCACCGCTCCGGCCGACAAGGGTTCGCTGGCGGCTGCGGTCGCCGAGATGGCGGAGGTCGAGGTCGAGTATGCAGCGGAGCTCGACCCGCTGCTCGATCTGGTGCCGGCGGGATCGCGTGCGTTCATGGTGGTGCGGGACATGGGAGGGCTGCTGGCCATGGCCGACGCGGCGATGAACCCGCTCGACACCACCCTGCGGACGTTTGCCAGCGGGATCGGCGGGGATGCGAGCAAGGACGTGGCCCTGGCGCTCGAGGGCTACCGCTCGCTGACGACGAGCCTGCGCGGCCCGAGCTTCGATGCGAGCAAGGGCGTGGTGGTGGCCGACCTCGAGGGCGAGGGCGTGGTGATCTACGGCACCAGCACCCCCGACGCGCTGCCCACCTTGCTGCGAGCCCTCGGTGCCTCGGGCGACGACATGCCCGACGAGTGCAAGGCGGTCGACGGTGTCGCGGGCTATGCGGTGTGCGCCAAGGATGCGGTGGTGCTGGGCAAGTACGCGCCCGGCAAGGGAGCGTCCGGGCTGCGGGGCTCGCTGGCGACGCGGCTGGGCGTGGAGGACATCGACCACGCCAACGTGCTCGCCCACGTGGCCAAGGACGACGACCCCAAGGAGCAGGTGACCTTTGCGGTGGCCACCACGCCGGGGCTCTTGCACTTCACGGTGGGGGTGGCCAGTGCGCCCGAGGAGCTGGCGCGCGCGCTGGGCAAGGGCTCGAGCCCGGCGCTGGGCCTGGCCGCGCCCGGCAGCGGCTTTTGGTGGCTCAAGCTCGACCCCTCGATGATCGCCGAGCAGGCCAAGAGCGCGCCGTTCCCCGTGCGCAACGTTCTGGGCACGCTCACCGGCGAGGTGATGATGGGTACGCTGCCCGAGTCGGGGGCGCTGGTGGTGCTGGTGGGGGTGACCGACCCGGCGCCCGCCGGCGGGCTGGTGGCGCTGGCCGGGATGCAGGCCGCTGCGCTGCCCAAGGAGCTGCCCGACGGCACCAAGCTCGACATCCAGACGCAGAGCCTGGACCTCGGCGGCAAGACCACGCAGGTGCTGCACGCCACGGTCACGCCGACGGCGGAGCGCGCCAAGGAATTCAGCACGCTGGGGCTGACGCCCGAGGCCTGGCTGGTGGCGGCGGGCGGCTACGTGGCGGTGGTGTTCGGCGGCGGCGAGGAGGTCGCCAAGACGGTGGCCAATTACACGGGCAGCGGCATGATGCCCGACGGGGTGCGAGCGCTGCCCAAGCCGCTGGCCCAGGGCCTGGTGGACGGCCAGGTGTCGATGGCCATGCACGTGCCGCTCGATGGCCTGCAGAGTCCGGTGGTGGCCTCGTCGATCGACCAGATCGCCGAGCAGATTCCCGCCGGCGACTTGCCTGCGGGGATCGACGCCCATCAGATGATGCGCTCGGCCTTCGGCATGATCTCCTCGATGAGCGGGCTGTCGATGTGGATGGGGCCGCCCAAGGACGGCCTGGTGTTCCACCTGGCGGTCTCGACGTTCGGCGATCCCCGGACCGAGGAGGGCAAGGCCGCCCTGGAGGCGGTGGCGGCGGTGCAGGGCGGGGCCGATCCCGCGGCCACCTACGGGGCGCTGGCCGAGCGCTTCAAGGGCTCCGATCACGCCTTTGCCTACGAGGCCCGCGCGGGCAAGAACAACGCCGGCGTGTTGATGTCGGTGGCCACGCTGGGCGTGCTGGCCGCGGTGGCGGTCCCGGCCGTGGTGAAGTACCGCGATCGCTCGAAGCTGGCCGGGGCCATGGCCGCGGAACCGCCGGTGCTCGAGCTGCCGGAGTGATCGAGCGGCGGCGGTTCGGCGGACCAGCATCGGTCACCTGCGCGCGCCGGTCCAGGGCTTGGTCACGATTGCTCGGACGAACCAAGACCTTCGCGGGGCGATCGCGCCCGGATCCGCGGAGCCCCGGGCGGTACGTCGGCGAGCAGCCGGCGGTAGAGCACCGCGGCGGCCTCGGGTCGGCGCAGCGGATGGGCAAGGGTCCACAGCAGATTCGGCGAGACCCACAGCCGCTGCGGATCGTGGTTCCACGTCCGCATGCGTCCCACGTAGCACAGCGCCGAGGGGCTCAGCTCCCCATCGATCAGCGCGAGCAGATCGCTGGCCCAGAGCTCCAGCCCCGACATGAAGGCCTCGATGGGATCGGCGGCGTGGTGCACGACGAAGCCACAGCCGCCGGGGTGGTAGCGCAGGACCACGGGCTCGCTCCCGTTGCGCAGCGACAGGGCCAGCGCGGGCAGTCGCCCCTCCACGGGACCGGTCGGCAGCGAGCACAGGCTGCGGAACACGGCCGAGCCGTGGAGGTGGCGAGCGAGGTCGCGCAGCTCGTGCTGCAGGCGCTCGAGCGCGGTCGCGCAGAGCGTGCGGCGTCCACAGGCGGGCGCGTAGTCGGACAGCCGGGCATGGTCGCCACGAAACTCGCGGGCGGGCCACTGCGCGCGGGGCAGCGCCGCGATGAAGTCGCCGCGCGGTCGCTCGGCCACGAGCCGGCCCTCGCGCATCACGAACGCCTGACCGGGCGCGGGGGCGAAGAAGCGCCCGCGGGGGCATCGGTCCGCGAGGTCGGCGGCGATCCGCTCGCACGACAGGGGAAACGCGTGGTGATCGAGCCACGCCCGCTCGCCCCCGAAGCTCCAGCCGCCCCCGACCACCAGCCCGGCCACGGGTGTGCCCCAGGCACGCTCCAGCGCGTCATGGCGTCGTGCCACCACGCCGAGCATCGCGTCCTGCTCGGTCTGCACGCTCGCGTCATCCGCGTCGGGGTCCGCGGGCAGCAGCGGGGTCGCGCGCTGGAAGGCGTCGCTGGTGACGTTGTTGGCGTGGGCCCAGATCCCCGCGCGTGCCGCCAGCCGGGGCAGCCGGGCCAGCATGGCGGGGCTGGGCCGCACGTCGACCGAGGACAGCAGGCTCCCGTGGCCCGCCGCGTCGCGAACCAGGAACGGAACCACGTCCCACTCGTCGCCGTTGCGCCCGTCTCTGTGATCGGCGACGAACGTGTGGAAGTGAAGGTCGCCGATCGCCAGCTCGGCCTCGGGCTGCAGCGGCTCTCCGCCAGAGCCCAGCTCGCGCAGCAGCGCATGCGCGGCGTCGGACGAGCGCGCGCTCAGGTGAATGGGGATCGCCCGGTCCAGGCACGCGAGGCTGGGCACGTCGAAGTGATCATCGTGCTCATGGGTGATCACCACCGCATCGACCGGCGGGAACGCCTCGATGTCGATGCGGCGCGGAGGATGGAGCACCCCGCAAAGGCCCCTGTGGCCAAAGCCGTCGCCGAGCAGCGGATCGATCAGCACCCGGGTCGAGTCGGTCTCGACCATGAAGCCCTGGTGCCCAAGGAAGGTGATCTGGAGCATCGCGGGACCGGCCGAGCATGGACCCGCGCCTGCGCTCCACGCAATGTGGTCACGTGACGATGAACGCGGCGGTGCCCTCGATCTCCTGGGCGTCGTACCGCAGGCCCGGGCCCAGGGGTGGGCCCGCGATGGTCCCGCGCACGACCGACCGGATCGCCAGCGCCTTGACGTGAGCCTGGGCCCAGCCCAGCAGGCGGATGGGCGGCAGCACCAGCGACAGGATGGTGGAGTCGCCGTCGGCCACCACCTCGAGCGCCACGGTGACGATGGTGCCGAGGCGAGTGGTCTCGATGGTGATCTCGTCCCCGATGAACTGCCGCTGCCCTAGGCTCAGCAGCGGCTGCCCGCCAAAGCTCGTCTCGCTGAACGACAGCTCCTGGTCGCGGTAGGTGAACCGAAACGCGTTGGCCAGGGTGGGGGCAGGACGGGTGGTGCCGTGCATGGGGACGGCCTAGCAAGCCCGTAGGCCGCAGCCACCGAGCAGCGTCCCAAGAATCGGCCTGCGGCATGGGCGCGACGCCGTCGGGGAACGAGGGACGGAGCGGCCGAGCGCCGCGCGGGGCCAAGCAGGGCCGCGGAGCCGAGGGTTGGCCGGGTCCGGCCGAACGTGAGAGACCATCGGTCGTGGGCAGGGCCCCGAGCATCATCGTCGTGGGCGGTGGCACGATGGGCCTGGCCAGCGCCTGGGCGCTGGCGCGGCGCGGCGCGGCGGTGACGGTGCTCGAGCGCTTCGGCCACGTGCACGATCGCGGCAGCCACAGCGGCCACACCCGCGTGACCCGGCAGGCCTACCACGAGGGCTCGTCGTACGTGCCTCTGATCCAGCAGGCCGACCGCGAGTGGCTGGCGCTGGGGCAGCGCGCGGGTCGGGAGCTGCTGGCTCGTGTGGGGCTCTTGCTGTTCGGTCCCCCCGATGACCACGAGCTGCTCGCCGCGCTCGAGACCTGCCGCGCGTGCGAGCTTCCGTACGAGCGGCTCGTTGGCGCACAGGCTCGCGCTCGCTGGCCGTTCACCATGCCCGACGACTGGCTCGCCTGCTTCGACCCCTCGGGCGGCTACCTGCGGGTGGGCCCCTGCCTCGACGCTTTGGCCCGCGAGGCTCGCGACGCGGGGGCGCGGATCCACCATGGGGTCGCAGTGGCGGGCCTCGAGCACGGGCCGACGCTGGCGGTGCGCCTGGCCGACGGCTCGCGCCTCACCGCCGATCGGTTGGTGGTGGCCGCGGGGGCGTGGCTGCCCTCGCTCTGCCCCGCCCTCCTGCCCGGTCGTCTGGTGCGGCAGCGCCGGATCCTGGCCTGGACCACCCCGGCACCCGAGCACGTGGCGGCGCTGTCGACCATCCCGGTGTGGGGCGCGTTCCTGCCCGACGGATTCTTCTACGGCTTCCCCCACGGAAGCGAGGGCGTCACGGGGCTCAAGCTCGCCGTGCACACCTCGAAGCAGCAGCCCTGGCTGCAGACGCCGGTGGATCCGGACGCGGTCGACCGCGAGGCGCACCCCGCCGATCTCGACCCGCTCGCCCGGGTGCTGGCCGAGCATCTGCCGATCGGCGTGGGGCCGTTCACCACCACCCACGCGTGCCTCTACACCAATTCGCCGAGCATGAGCTTCGTGATCGACCGACTGCCCGGCGATCCGCGGGTGATCGTGGCGGGCGCATTCTCGGGCCATGGCTTCAAGTTCGCGCCCGCCATTGGCCTTCACGTGGCCGGGCTGCTGCTCGACGAGGACTCGCCGCTGCCCGGGCTGAGCGTGCGCTCGCACGAGCAAGGCCCGAGCTGAGCCCGGCCTGCACGCGAGCGACTCCCAGCCACGCCGGAGGCCACACGTGCCTGCGCTATGATGCGAGCCGGATGTCCACCAAGGTCCTCATCGTCAAGGGATCGACCGCGCACAAGAGCAGGCTCGACTCGCTTGCCGACATTGCCCGCGAGGCGGCGGAGCAGACCGGGGGAGACATCCGCATGTGGGATCTTCAGGACTCGCCGCTGCCGGTGATGTCGCTGACCGACCCGCGCCAGCGCCGGCTGCCCGAGGTGATGCAGGTGCGCGAGGCTGCCGCCGAGGCCGACGGCTTCATCATCCTCACGCCCGAGTACCACGGCAACATGAGCGGGGCGCTCAAGAACTGGTTCGACTTCCTCTACCTCGAGCTCGCCGGCAAGTTCGCCGGGGTGCTCGCGGTCACGGGCGGAGGCGGGGGCGACATGTCGATCACCGCCGTCAAGAACAGCTTCAACTGGTGCCACGGGTTCACGCTGCCGTTCCACGCCGCCGCGCGCCCCGAGGACTTCGACGGCACCGTGCTGGTCAACGAAAAGGTGATCGAGCGCGTGCGCCGGGTGGGCTCGGACGTGGTTCGCTACGCGCCGCTCATCCGCCGCACCTTCGAAGCCGCCCGCGCCGACGGTGCCGACTGGCGCACCGGGGTGGCGGGCATGCATGCGACCAAGACGGACTAGATCCTACCGGTGATCGGCCACGTCGATCCCCGAGGTCAGCGCATGAGCGCTTGCTCGAAGGCATCGAGGGTGCTCGCGCGTGCCTCGTCGCGCGCGCGGACCTCGGCGTCGTTGTCGGGATCGCCGTCGAAGCCGTGGTCGGCGCCCTCGTGGATGGTGAGGGTCAGCGGGTTGTCGACCGCACGGGCCTGCGCAGTGGAGTCCACCTGGTGGAAGAGCCCGGGGCAGTCCTCGACCAGCGAGTCCTTGCTGGCATGCTCGATGGTGGTGAGCACGGCGGGGAAATAGTCGTCCGCGAGCCCCTGCAGCTCGCAGCCGGGGTAGTAGGACACGGCCCGGACGAAGCGCTCCCGCTGCTCGGCCGGGGTGAGCTGCGACATGCCGGAGACCCCGTCGAGCCCCTCGTGCATGGTCATCAGGGTCACCGAGCCGCCGTTGGAGAAGCCGAGCAAGGCCACGCGCTCGCAATCGACGAACGGCTGCTCGCACAGGAAGCGCAGCGCGCCGTAGGCGTCGTAGGTGCGCATGATCATCCGCTCGAGCTCGTCGACGTCGCGCGGGTGGTCGTCCCACTCGAAGTAGCCGCGCGAGTAGAAGCTGCTGGGCAGCATCACCACGTGGCCGCGCGGGCTGAGCATGGCCGCCCAGTCGGCATACTGCGGCGAGACCTCGAGCAGCTCGTCGTCGCGATCGGGGGTGGAGAACAGCCCGCCGGAGCCGTGCAGGATGACCACCGCGGGCATCGGCTCGGGCGGGGGCAACGACTCGGGACCGACGAGCACGCCGAGCAGCGACTCGCCGCGATCGTTGTCGAATTCGACCAGATCGACCGGCGCATCGAGGAACACGCCGTTGGAGGGCTCGAGCTCCACGCCCTTGGGCTCGAACTTGCAGCCGGTCATGCCGGTCATGGTGACGATCGAGAGGCCCAGCAACCACGCGGCGGTGGAGCGGGCGCGGCGAGTCGCGGGCTCAAACACAGAAGTACCCCACGCAGAAGATGTTACACCGCTCGCCGCGGTTGCACGGGCCGCCGAAGCTCCTGACGTGACGTTGGCCGCCGTTGTCGGGGCAATGGGGTGCATCACCGCCGTCCTCGGTCATGCTCACGACTCTCACTCGGGCCGCACATCGGGGTGTCGGCGCGGTGTTCGTCGAGACCATGGGGTCGGCTTCGCCAGCGCGCTGGTTTCTTCGAGCGCGCTCTCGTGTGGGATAAGCTCGCACCTTAGATCCTCCGACCGTGACACGTCTCCCCTCGTCCCTCCTGGTTCTGCTCGCGTTCCTCGGGATGCTGATGGGCCTGTCGGCCCGGGCCGTGGCGGCTCCTCCGGACACCCCTACGGGCGAGGGCAAGGGCGAACCCAAGCCGAAGGTCCACGACGGGCCTGCGCATGATACGCGGCCGGGGCCTGGCCCCACCGAGCCAGGCACCAAGCCGGCCATCGATTCGATCACCAAGCCGGCCACCGAGCCCACCCCCGTCGTGGAGCCTCCGCCCGAGCCTGGTGCCCCGCTGCGAGCGCGCGCCGCCAAGATCCGCGCGCTGATCGAAGGCACCCTCGACGTCGAGGTCGACCCCGCATCGTTGTTCGTGGTGGACCTCGCCAATCCGGCCTTCGTGGGGCCGAGCGGCGAGCGCCTACGAAACCTGCTGGCGCAGCTCGATGCCCCGCCCGAGCCCAAGCGACGACGCCCGACCAGGTCCAGGACGAAGACGGAGCCGACCTCTCCGCCCGACCCTGCCACCGAGCTCGCCGAGGCCCTCGAGGCCTTCCTCTCGCTGAACGTCGAGGAGCGGGCGGCCGTGCTCGCCACCCATCGGCGGCGGCAGCAAGACATCGTCGCCGACCGTGAGGCCGCGTCGCGCCGCGAAGCTCGCCTGGCCGCGGTGACTCGCCGCGCCGATCGGCTCGAAGCCTTCCTCTCCGGCACCCTCGACCTGAACCTGAGCCCCCACGATCTCCTCACGGTCGACCTGGCCGATCCCGACGAGGCCGCGCTGTCGAGCGCGCGGCGCCATGCGTGGTCCGAGGCCGGGGTGCCCACGCCCGTGGAGCGCACCGAGCCCGACTCGACCAAGCCCACGCCCGTCGGGCCCGCCCCAACCAAGATCACGCCCACCGGGCCCACCCCAACCGAGTCCGCCGACCCCGGGCCGGAGCTCCCGCCGTCCGAGGCGCTGGCCCAGGCCGAAGCGCGACTCGATGCCCTGCGCCGCCGCTTCCTCGCCCTGCCGGAGGCCGATCGGGCCGCCCTGTTCGAGACCCATGATCGCCGCCGTCGCGAGGCCGAGCAGGCCCAGGCCAAGGCGGCGACGGTCGCTCAGGCCGAGGCGGCGGCTGCGGCGGAAGCCGAGGCCGAACGAACCAAGCTCGACGAGGAGGCGGCCGCCCAGATCCACACGGCCGAGGCCGAGGCCGATGCCGCCGCGGTCGAGCGCGAGCGCGCGCTGCAGGCGGCCAAGCAGGCGAGCACCAAGGCCAAGCGGATCCTGGCCGAGGAGCGCGCGCGCCTTCTGGGCATCAAGGAAGCCCAGGCCCGCACCGAGGCCGACCTCAACCGTCGCAAGACCGAGCGCATCGACAATCACGAGCGGGCCCTCGAGTGGCGCAGCCGCGTGACCGACCTGGCCCAGGGCCCGCTGTTCGGGGCCGAGCGCGAGGCCGAGGCCGACGGGATGTACGAGGGCATCCGCACCGAGCTGGCCAAGACCCGCGAGCGCCTGCGCGAGGAGCTGCGCCGCATTCGCCAGGTGGGCTCGGACATCCCGACCGTCGGCGAGGGCCTCGACCGCGATCTCGCACCCGACATCGACCGCGGCGAGATCACCGAGCTGCGCGAGCAGCTGCGGGCCAAGGAGGACGAGCTGACCCGCCTCGAGCAGGCGGTGGAGTGGGAGCTGGCCCAGGGTCTGCGCGACGACGTGGTGCTGCTCAACCGTACCCGCCTGCAGCTGCTCGAGCTGGCCAGCCCGGAGCTGCACGACGAGGTGACCGGCTTTGGCGAGCGCGGCCTGGACCAGGTGCGCCGCGAGCTCGACCAGATCTCGGTGGAGCTGGGCTTCCACGTGCTCAAGATCCCGCGCTACGGCGACCTCCTGGTCGAGAGCCTGCGCGCCTCCCCGTTCCGCGTGGCCGTGGGCGTGCTCGAATTGCTGGTGGTGCTCTTGGGCCTCTCGTGGTGGCGCCGCCACGCCCCCGGACTCGAGCGACGCATTCGCCAGCACCTGCTCCGCCGCCGCCCCTTGCCCCGCTCGTCGGTGCTGGCGCTCTCGACGCTGTGGTACGCGGAGCGGATCCGGCGACCGCTGGAGATGCTGCTGGTGCTGTGGCTGCTCATCGAGCTCGCGGGCGGGGTGGAGGACGTGCCCGAGCTGATGCTGCTGTGGATCATCGTGCGCTGGATCCTCATCGGCCTGGCCGTGATCCTGCTGCTCGACGCGGTGGCCGCCCGCGACACCCTGGCTCGCCAGGACGACTCCTCCGACTCCTCGGCCCTGCGGATCCACTCGCTGCGCGTGGTGGGGATCAACGTGATCGCGGTGGGACTGCTGCTCTCGTTGACCTCGGCGATGGTGGGCCGCGGAGCGATCTACGACTGGGTCTGGTCCACCTGCTGGCTGCTGAGCGTACCGGTGGTGCTCTATCTCGTGTACCGCTGGCGCCCCACCATCGCCGAGCGGCTGGCCCAGCGACCCACGCAGGGATCGTTCGTCAAGTGGGCTCGCTCGCAGCAAACGGGCCTGGTCCAGTTCGTGGCGGCGATGGCGGCGGCAGGCTTCCTGCTCATCGATGGCATCAGTCGCTGGTTCATGCGTCACCTGGGCGGGCTGGAGACCACGCGTCGGGTGCTCGCCTATTTGTTCCGCCGCGAGGTGGCCAAGCTGGCGGCGGCCTCGGCCGCGGTCGAGGCCACCTACGAGCAGGTGGACCCGACCTGCTACGCGGCCTTCGATCCGGAGCGCCCCGACCCCGAGCCGTTGGCCGATGTGGCGCACGACGACCTCGAGCGCGTGGTGGGGCAGGTGGCGACGCCACGCTCCACCCTCTCGGCCGTGGTGGGCGAGCGCGGCATGGGCAAGACCACGTTCTTGCGCAGGCTGCAGCAACGCGTGGGCGAGGATCGCATCAAGGTGATCTCCTGCCCCGAGGTCGGCCTGGCCGGCCTGATGGAGCGCATCGCCGCGATCGCCGGCCAAGGGCGATCCGACGGCGCGGCCGACGGAGAGGCCCTCGAGGGCCAGGCGCTGGTCCGTGCGCTGCGCGAGCAGGGGCCGCTGGTGATCGCCATCGACGACGCCCAGCGGCTGATCCAGCCGGCCATTCGCGGCCTGCGCGAGCTCGATCGCCTCACCGCGTTCGCCCGCGAGGTGGGCGGTGAGGTCTCCTGGGTCATCACCATGGGCTCGGCGGCCTGGCACTACCTCCAGCGAGCTCGTGGAGATCGGGTGTTCTTCGAGCAGGTGGTGGAGCTGCCGCGCTGGACCGAGGAGCAGCTGGGTCAGATGCTGCGCGCCCGCATGGCGATCGCGGGCATCACCCCCAGCTTCGACGGCCTGGTGGTGCCACGGCAGACCGAGCACATCGGCGGGCCGGCCGAGGGCCAGCGCACCGAGAGCAGCTACTACCGCCTGCTGTGGGACTTCGCGCGCGGCAACCCGGCGGTGGTCTTGCATGCGTTCCGCGAGTCGTTGCTGGTGGGGCCGAGCGGCGATGTGATCGTTCGCCTGTTCCGCGAGCCGCCCGCCAAGGAGATCGAGGCGCTGTCGCTGCCGCTGTTGTTCGTGCTGCGTGCGGTGATCCAGCTCGATCTGGCCCGCGAGAGCGAGCTGGCCAATGCCACCCTGCTGCCCCGCACCGACGTGAGCGACGCGCTGCGCTTTTGCGTGACCCGCGGCTATCTCGAGCCCTACGACGAGGGCTTTCGCGTCACCTGGCCCTGGTACCGAACCATCACCACCGTGCTGCAGCGGCAGCACCTGTTGTCGACATGAAGCGCTCCTGCTCACTCATCCCGTCGTCTTCCATCGGGCTGGCCGGACTGGGGCTGGCCGGACTGGTTCCCGTGCTCGCGGGCCTGGTCGTCCTGGCTGTCCCGAGCGCCGCCCTCGCCGAAGACACCGATCTCGACAGCCTCAGCCAGATCGCCGGCCTCGTGCGCTGGAGCGGGGTGCTCTCGTCGCTGGTGCTGATCGCGGCGGTCACGATCGCCATGCGCTTCCTGCACGACACCGTGGCGGGCCTCAGCCGGCGGTTCACCAGCCGCCGCCTGCTGCTGCAGAAGATCGCCACCATCCTGCAGTTCCTCGTCTACATCATCTCCGGCCTGGCGGTGGTGGCCCTCAGCTTTCGCCTCACCGACGCCGCGATTGCGCTCATCGGCGGCACGGTTGCGGTCTCGGTGGGATTTGCCATCAAGGACGTGGTGGCCTCGTTCATCGCCGGGATCATGATCATGGTGGATCGTCCGTTCCAGGTGGGCGATCGCGTGACCTTCGGGGGTCAGTACGGCGACATCACCGCCATCGGCCTGCGCTCGGTGCGACTGCAGACCCTCGACGACAACACGGTGACGATCCCCAACAACAAGTTCCTCAACGAGATCACCTCCAACGGCAACTACGGCGCGCTCGACATGATGGTGGTGATGGACTTCCACATCGGCCCCGACCAGGACGTCCAGCTCGCGCGCGAGCTCGTCACCGAGGCCGCCGTCTCCAGCCGCTTCGTGTTCCTCGAGAAGCCCGTGGTCGTGCTGACCAACCAGGTGATCCTCGAGAGCCACGTGGCGATCCGCCTGCGGCTCAAGGCCTACGTGCTCGACACGCGCTACGAGAAGGCGTTCGAGACCGACGTGAACATGCGCGTGCTCGAGGCGTTCGCCACCGAGCACATCGCCCCGCCCGCGGTGCTGCACCGCACGTGGGAGAAGCTGCGGCCGGTGTCGGCGATGCAGGCGACGGGGAGCGACTGAGCCCGGCCCAGCCGGATCGACGGAGGATCACCGCTCATGGACCCGATCGCCATGCTCGAGAGCCCCCTGGCCCGCAAGCTGCTGCTCGCGACCGTGGGCCTGGTGCTCGTGTTCGTGCTGCGCCGGCTGATCCGCAGCGCGCTCATCCGCGGCCTGCAGGACAAGACCACGCGCTACCGCACCCGCAAGGTGGTCGCGTTCGCCAGCTACCTCGCGGCGCTGGTGGTGCTGACCACCGTGTTCAACGAGGAGCTCGGCGGCTTCACCGTCGCCTTCGGGGTGGCCGGGGCCGGGATCGCCTTTGCCCTGCAGGAGGTCATCGCCTCGGCCGCCGGCTGGATCGCCATCACCTTCGCCGGCTTCTACAAGGTGGGCGACCGCGTGCTGCTCGGCGGGATCAAGGGCGACGTGATCGACATCGGCGTGCTGCGCACCACCGTGTTCGAGCTCGGCGAGTGGGTCGACGGCGACCTCTACAACGGCCGCGTGGTGCGGATCGCCAACTCGTTCGTGTTCAAGGAGCCGGTCTACAACTACTCGGGTGACTTCCCGTTCCTGTGGGACGAGCTGACCGTGCCCGTGCGCCACGGCAGCGACCGCGCGCTGGCCCGCGCGATCCTGCTGGAGGTCGCGCATGAGCAGGTCGGCGAGTACGTGCAGGAGATCGAGGCGCAGTGGAAGCAGATGACCAAGGACTACGTGATCGAGCACGCCCAGCTCACGCCGATGGTCTCGATGAAGTTCGACGAGAACTGGATGACGTTTCGGCTGCGCTACGTGGTGGCCTACGACCGGCGGCGCACCACCAAGGACGCGATGTTCGAGGCGATCGCGGTCCGCATCGAGCGAAGCGAGGGGCGCGTGGGCATCGCCTCGGCGGCGCAGGAGATCACGCTGATGCAGCCCTCGCGGGTCGACGTGTCGCTGCGACAGACGGGATAGCACACTCGGGTGATCACCTCGTCCGGCGTGCACCTTTCTTCGAGCCTCGATGATCCTGCGTCATGATGCGACCCCGGGCCGAGGCCCGAGGGTCGATCGATGGACATCGCAAAGGACTTCCTCGACTACGCCAAACAGAACGCCGGTGAGATGGCCTGGCGCCTGCTCATCGCCTTCGTCATCCTGCTGCTGGCGTGGATCCTCTCCCGCGTGGCCCGCATGGCGCTGCGCCGGGTGTTCACCCACATGCGCACCTCGTCCGAGGCCAAGACCGTCCAGCCGGTGCTCGAGACGGTGGCCACCATCGCCCTGATGGCGGTGGGCATCGTGCTGAGCCTCGAGCAGCTCGGGTTCGACCTCACCGCCGTGATCGCCGGGGCCGGCGTGGTCGGCCTGGCCGTCGCGTTCGGCTCGCAAGAGCTGGTGCGCGACGTGATCAGCGGGTTCTTCATCATCATGGAGAACGCGCTCGAGACCGGCGACACCGTCGACCTGGGCAGCTACTCGGGCACGGTCGAGTCCGTGGGCCTGCGCATGACCACGATCCGGGCGTTCGACGGCAAGCTCTGGTACGTGCCCAACGGGCAGATCAAGACGGTGGGCAACACCAGTCGCACGTGGATGCGGGCCATCGTCACGGTGGGCCTGGCCTACGAGCAGGACGTCAAGCGCGGCATGGAGATCATGGCCGAGGTGGGCAAGGCCTGGCACGCCGACAACGGCGAGCTCGCGCTCGAGGAGCCCTCCGTGCAGGGCATCTTGAGCTTCGACGCCTCGAGCGTGGGGGTGCGGATGGTCGTGAAGGTCGGGGCCGGCCAGCAGGGCGGCGTGGAGCGAGAGCTGCGTCAGCGCATCAAGGAGGCGTTCGACCGCGAGGGCATCGACATCCCGTTCGACCGCCGGGTGGTGCTGCTACGCAAGCAGGACGCCGAAGCAGCGGCCGAGTGAGCAGAGCAAAGCGCCCCGCTGGGCCTCACCAATGCCCCCCTTCAGGGGGGCAAGCTGGGTGCAGGCGAGCCCGAGGCGGTTGCGGGGGGCGCAGAACAAAAGCGCCCCGCTGGGCCTCACCAATGCCCCCTTCAGGGGGGCAAGCTGGGTGCAGGCGAGCCCGAGGCGGTTGCGGGGTGCGCAGAGCAAAGGCGCCCCGCTGGGCCTCACCAATGCCCCCTTCAGGGGGGCAAGCTGGGTGCTGGCGAGCCCGAGGCGGTTGCGGGGGGCCTAGACGGACCTAGACACTCACCCAGCCCTTCTTGATCTCCTTCTCGATCATCTCGTCCGCGATCTTCGTCGCCAGCTCGAGCGTGGGCGCGAGCCTCACCGTGCGCTTGAGAGGATCCTTGCGCCCCGCGCTGTAGTCGGTGAAGTGCACCACGAAGGCCGGATAGGCCGGGTCGATCTCCTGCTTGTTGGTCTTCCACAGGACCAGCTTGCGCACGGCCGTCTGGCCCTTGCTGACCTTGGTGTAGACCTCGCGCCGCAGGATCTCGCTCTTGGGCAGGTCGGCGGCGGTGGCGGCCTTGTCGGCGTCGGGCAGCAGCACGCGGTCGAGCACCTGCCGCATGGGCACGTCGCCCGCGACGGGGCGCTTGTCCTCGCGCAGCCGCTCGAGCCGGGGATGCAGCACGCTGACCCCCGGCATGCGCTGTCGCGCGACCCAGCGGCCTTCCTCGTGCGCGAGCACCATGCGCGGCACGATGTCGCCCGAGGTGTTCTCGGCCTGCACGTCGGAGATCCGCACCTCGATCACCAGCTCGGGACGCACCAGCTGGAACATGGCGCCGCGCGAGTTGGCCTCGCTGTAGTTGCTCTGGCACTCGAGCGGCTTGACCCGCTCGAGCCACTCGCGACGCACGTCCTCGGAGCCCAGGTTGCCGCAGTGGCCGATCACCTGGAACTGACCGTCCTCGCGGATGAGCGCCATCAAGAGCGACCCGCAGCGGCCCTGGTCGACCGAGCTGAGGGTGTAGCCGATCACCGCCGCATCGATGGTGATGCTGGGCTTGACCTTGTAGACCTTGGGGATGTTCTTGGGCCGTACGACCAGACCCTCGGCCTTGCCGTCGGCGGCCCAGTCCTTGTAGAGCGCGTCGATCTGCGCGATGTCGCCGACTTCCTTGGTCTGGACCGGGTGCAGGCGCTCGGTCCCGTCGAGCAGGCGCTGCAAGAGCGCGAGCCGGTCCTCGTAGGGACCCAGCGGCATGCGGGCGGTGCTGTCGCCGCCCCACACGATGTCGAACGCGGAGAACTCCACGCGGTCGACCCCGGCGTTGCTGCCGTCGGAACCCAGGGCCGCGGCCAGATCGCCGTGGCGCGAGCGCCCGCTCTCGCGGGTGGCGTAGAGCTCGCCCGCCACCACGGTGGTGCCCACGGCGCGCTTGGCCAGCTTGCGCGCCTCGGCGAGCACGGGGATGTCCCCGGCCAGCACGCGACCGTTGGGGTTGGCGAAGAACACGTCGTCGCCGTCGATCACCAGGCACCACTGCTCGCCGTCGATCTTGGGCGAGACGTAGTAGCCGCTGTCCTTGACCATCCCACCGTCGAGCTCGTCGGGGAGGATGGCGTCGTAGCGGCTGGCCACGCCGCGCTTGTAGCGGCTGATGGCGAGGGCGAGCTCGGGGTCGGTCACCGAGCCCGGAGGCGCGTGATGACCCTGGCCGACGGTACGGGCTCCTTGCAGCGTGTACTTGGACATGATCAGGATCCCTTCTTGGGCGTGGGCGAGGTGGTGGAAGCGGCGGGCCGCTTGAGCTCCATGTTGGACAGGTGCAGCAGCAGGGCGAAGCGCTCGCCGTCGACGCGGCCCTCGAGGAATCCACGGTAGGGAGTCCCGTTGTCTTGCAGGATGAGCGGCTGCTTGCCGCCCTTGCCCGCGCCCACCAGCACCACCTCGCCCGACTCGGCCAGCTCCTTGGCCATGCCGTGCAGGAAGTCGAACGACAGGCCGTTGGTGTGGCGCAGGGCCAGCGTGCGGGTGAACACGAAGCGGCGCACCGCATCGCGCTTGGCCATGGTCTTGCCCGTCCACACCACCGGCAGGTCGCCCAGGATGTTGGCGTGCACGTCCTTGGGCTCGCGACGCTCGCGCTCGTTGCCGTCGGGATCGGAGATGACCTCGACCACGGTGGGCACCGCATGCATCACGTGGCCGTCGGCGGTCAGGAACACCCGCGCCGAGGCGTTGACCTCGCGGCCCACCTTCTCCACGTCGACCTCGGGGTCGCCGTCGATGAGGGCCTGGGCGTAGTCATCGCCGTGGGCCGCCTGCATGGTGGGGTGCAGGCCTTCGGGGGTGCACAGCAGATAGCGCTTGAAGCGGATCTCGTGCCCCGGAAGGCCCAGCTTGGGGGGAGGCTCGGAGGGAGGCCCGATGTACTTGATGTCGGCGTCGCGACCGGCCGCGTTTGCGATCTTGATGTTGCGCATGGTGGTCGTCCTGCCTTCCTAGAACATCTCGAAGTCGAGATCGTCGTCGTCGCTGCCGTCGTCGTCGTCGATGTCGACCTCGGGCTTCTCGAGCTCCGACCACGGCACCTGCAGCTTGCTGCCCACGATCGCGAACGTGCCGTGCTCGTTGGCCAGCAAGACCGCGCTGTCCATCTGGTAGCCCGCGCGCGCGTTGAAGTCGAAGCGGAACAGCTTGCCCGCATCCAGATCCTTGCGCAGCGCGGCGTCGAGCGACTCGGCGTCGAGCGCATACACGGCCGAGGCGGTGGAATCGAACAGCGCCTCGGGCTCCACCTCCTGCAGCGCCTGCGGAGCATCGAGGGTGGACGGCAGCTCGGGCACGGCCTTGCCGCTCGCGTCGAGACCGACCAGCTCCTCGTTGGTGACCCAGCGACCACCCTCGTCGAAGTAGCCCTGGCCGGTCATGCCGCTGATGATGAGCATGGAGCCATCGTCCGAGAGCTCGGCGCGTTGGCAGGGCTCGCCCTTGGCGTCGAGCGGCATGCGCTTGCGCGCACCATAGAGCTGTTTGCGGGACACCCTCGAGTACCCGAAGGTCGAGGGCTTGCCCTGATGAGACACGATGATCGAGCGCGCCAACCGGAGATCCTTTCGCGAGAAGGGCCCGAGGATAACGCCTTTGGGACGGAACGCGAGACCCTAGGGGCGATCGATTGCAAACGTCGTGGTTCGAAGGGGGGACGGAAACCGCGGTTGTCGAGCCGTGGAACGCCATGCGACCATGGCCCCATGGTCCTTCGCTTGGCTCGCCGCCCATCGTGCCGCCCGGCGAGCCCGGCCGCATGGACGGTGGCAGTGACGGTGATGCTCGCAACCTCTCTTGCGTCGGGGGCATGCGGCCGTACCGACCTGGTGTTCGCCATCGCCGATACGGAGGTGAGCTCCCAGGGCACCACGGGTGATCCGACCGACGGGACCACGAGCCGACCCGACGACACGGGGCGGCCGGAGACGACCGGGCCGATCACCACCGCCGATAGCGGCGTGTTCGATACCGGTTGGTTCGACACCGGACCCGACGACACGGGCTTCCCGGGTACCAGCACCACGGCGCCAGGCACGAGCACCACCGGACCCGACCCGACCACCGGACCCGACCCGACCACCGGACCCGACCCGACCACCGGACCCGACCCAACCGATCCCTCGACCACCGGACCCGGCACCTCCTCCACGGATACCGACAGCGGGACCACCGACGGTGGCAGCACCGACGGCGGAACCACCGATGGCGGCACCACCGGGGGCGACCCCACGTGCCTCGATGCGGTCGATTGCGTGATCGCCTGCGGCGGCCCCTCTCCGGGCTGCATCAATGCCTGCGACGACGGGTTGCCGCCGGGGGAGAACGGCGACTTCGTTGCGCTCGAGACCTGCATCATCTTCGCGTGCATCC
The DNA here is from genome assembly GCF_026337845.1 of Paraliomyxa miuraensis. GTDB lineage: Bacteria > Myxococcota_A > Polyangia > Nannocystales > Nannocystaceae > Paraliomyxa > Paraliomyxa miuraensis. Next base: position 310,134 of record NZ_JAOVZF010000156.1, read on the forward strand.
TCGATGGCTCGTGCCCACCCGGAGGCTTTGGTCAGCCGGCATGCGTGGCGTGTCGCCTCAATGGCCAGCTCGATCCCACCACGGTCGGCTGCGAGGACGAGGCCATGGCCTGCGCCATGTGAGCGTCACCCATGGGGAGGGTGGCCCCGGCGTGGCCGCAGCCCCTTTCGGACGTGCCCTGGTTCGGTACGTGCTAGCATCCGACCCGGCGCGCACCATGAGAAAACCAAAGGATACGTTGGACGAGACAGCGGGTGTCAAGCCCCGGCTCGAGTCCCCGCTTCGGCCCTACGTCCTCACGGTGCTCGCAGGACCCGCCCAGGGCACCGAGGTTCGCCTCAGCGAGTCACGGGTCGTGATCGGTCGCGACACCGCGGTCGACGTGACCATCGACGACCAGCACATCTCGCGACGGCACGTCGAGCTCGAGATCCTGCCCGGCGCCCAGGGGATCATCGTCCACGACCTCGACTCGAAGAACGGCACCTACGTTCGCAACTGCCGCATCATCGATGCCTTCGTCGACGAGCACGCCCTGGTGAGCCTGGGCGAGGACACGGTCATCCAGCTCGCGCTCGAGGACTCGCAGATCACCGGCTATGCGCGCGACCGGCTGGGCGAGCTGGTCGACCCGCGGCTGCGAGCGGCGGCCAAGGAGCGCGAGGTCCGGTCCCGCCGGCCGCGGATCGACGAGAACCCGACGATCGCCATACCGCCGGGCCTCAAGGACGACGACTGATCGATCACCCCGGCGGCGTGGGCATGCACAGCCCTCCGCCCTCGATCTGCGCGTTCGTGCGAAAGGTGTTCAGCGCCAGCCAGTGCGGCGGCTCGTTCTGCGGGATGGTTCCGTCCTCGCGCACGTTGGTCACGTGGTAGGCGTGCTGGTTCCAGATCCGCCGCGCCTGGATCCATCGGTCCTGGATGTCGGCGATCACCTGCAGCGTGGGCGCTGCCCCGGAGTTGCTCACGAACAAGACCTCCGCCGAGCCGTCGTTGTCCACGTCGACCACGATCGGATACTCGCTGAGCGTGCCGCTGCCGCGCGGGACCTGGAACAGCACCCCGCCCATGCCGTCGAACACGTAGAGGTTGACCTCGTCGGTGTACATCGCCTCGGCGATGCCGTCGCCGAGGAAGTCGAACGCGGTGCCGGCCGCGATGCCCGAGAAGTCCTGCACGGGCGAGCTCCACACGATCGAAGCGTTGGCCTCGTAGACCGTGTAGTTGTTGGCCGAGCTCACCGCGAACTCGGCGATGCCGTCGCCGTCGAAGTCGTGGACCGTGGCCGGGCGCAGCCACCCGGTGAACGACACGGGGTCGCCGGTGGGCCGCAGGCCCGAGTAGGTCACCGCGCCGGTGTGCTCGATGAGGTTCAGCCCCTGATCGTTGGTCAGCAGCACCTCGGGCTGGGCGTCGCCGTCGAGATTGGCCACCTGCGGATAGCCGCGGTTCAGCCCCGTGTTCCACAGCATGCTGCCATCGTGATGGAACGCCGCGTGGCCCAGCACCACCTCGAGGTCGCCGTCGCCGTCGAGATCGGCCGGCACGGTGGCCGACCAGTTCCCGGACAGCTCGGCCAGCGTGATCAGGTTGTTGCCGTCGTGATCGATGATCTTGTTGGCGGCCACGATCTCCACGGTGCCGTCGTTGTCGAGGTCGGCCAGCGCCGCCGCCGACGAGTAGGAGAGCGGCTGCCCGAAGTCGCCCGAGCCCCACGTGGTGGGCGTCTCCCACTTCTTGGTGCCGTCGTGCTCGAACGCCACGAACGCATTGGCCTGGGTGAGCGTGACGATCTCCGAGATCCCGTCGCCGTCGATGTCACCGAGCGCGGGCGTGAAGTTGCCGTTGACCGCGTCGGGGATCTGGAAGTGAAGGCTGCCCGTGGCCCCGTCGAGCACGTAGATGTGCCCCGATGCCCCTGGCGGACCCGTGCTGGCGCCCGCCACCAGCACCACGTCGGGCACGTCGCACATGTCGATCACCCCGTTGCCGTCGTCGTCGGTGAGGTTGACGACCAGCGGGGTCACGTAGCCCTGCGGCTCGCCGGGCGGCGTGAAGCTCCACTGCTCGACCGGCTCGAAGCTGTCGGGCGGGGCCTGCACGCGACAGTCGCCGACCGCGTTCATGTCGTCGGTCACCGTGCACATGTCGATCGGCGGCACGTTCAGGTCGCTGTCATTGCTCAGGTCGAACAGGATCCCCGGGCCGGTGTCCGAGTCGGCCGTGGTGTCCATCCCGGAGGTCGCGCTGCCGGACGCGGTGACGGTGCCGTCGGTCTCGCCGGTGGTCGTGCCGGTCTGCGTGCCGGTCTGGGTACCCGGACCGAGGGTCGTGGTCGGCACCGTGGTTCCGTCGTCGTCCACCTGTGGGGTCCCGCAGCCCAGCACCAGCACTCCCAAGCCCGCCCACCGTCGAGGTTCCATGCCGTCCATCATCCGCCCGGCCGGCGGTCCGAGGCAATCGTGAGCAAGCCCGCGCCGAGCTTGCGCGCCCCACCAGTGGGGGCACGGGTCATCATGTCGCCCGTGGCCCCCGCCCTCGACCGCACCACCCTCCTGCGAGAGTTCCAGAGGCTCGAGCCCTCCATCACCCTCGTGCAGACCCACATCTCCTGGGTGCTGCTGGGGTCGCGCGAGGTCTGGAAGATCAAGAGACCGGTGAGCCTGGGCTTCCTGGACTTCGGCACGCTCGACCAGCGCAAGGCCGCGTGCGAGGCCGAGGTCGCGCTCAACCGCCGGCTCGCGCCCGACGTGTACCTCGGCGTACTCCCGCTGCTGCGCCACGCCAGCGGCCATCTCGCACCAGGGAGCCCCGATCACGGCGGGGAAGGGCCGGGCGAGCTCGTCGACTGGGTGGTGCACATGCGTCGGCTGCCCGATCGCGATCGCGCCGACGTGCGCCTTCGCGAGGGGCGGCTGCGCCGCGAGCACATCGACCTCGTTGCGCGGCGCATGGTCGAGTTCCACGCAGCGGCGCGCTGCGACGAGACCACCGCCGCGTTCGGTCGCCCCGAGGCCATCGCGGTCAACGTGCGCGAGAACTTCGACCAGACCCGCGCCTCGATCGCGCGCTTCGTGACGCCCGCCCAGGCCGAGGAGATCGAGCAGGCCCAGGTCGGCTTCCTCGAGCAGCAGCGCGCGCTCTTGCTCGCGCGCATCGAGGCCGAGTGCGTGCGCGACGGCCACGGCGACCTGCGCCTCGAGCACGTCTACATCCGCGACGACGGGCCGGGCGAGGCCGAGGTGACGATCATCGATTGCATCGAGTTCAACGATCGCTTCCGCTACGCCGACGTCGCGGCCGACCTGGCGTTCCTGGCCATGGACCTGAGCGAGCACGGCCACGTGGAGCTCTCCGAGCACCTCGTGGCTCGCTACGCCCAGCACGCGGGCGACCACGATCTCTACGCGGTGCTCGACTTCTACGAGGGCTATCGGGCCTACGTGCGCGGCAAGATCGCCGCGTTCGTGGCCGACGATCCCTCGGTGGATCACGATCGCCGCGTGCGGGCCGAGGCCTCGGCCCGCCACTACTTCCTGCTGTCACTGTCGACCGAGCGCCGCTCGCTGCTCGAGCCCGCGGTCGTCGCCGTCGCGGGGATCATCGCCAGCGGCAAGAGCACGGTGGCCGAGCTGCTCGGCTTCGAGATGTCGGCGCCGGTCGTCGACGCCGACCGCACCCGCAAGCAGCTGCTGGGCGTGCGCGCCACCCAGCCCGTGCACGACGGCGCATGGCAGGGGGCCTACGATCTGTCGTTCACCGACCAGGTCTACGCCGAGGTCCTGCGCCGAGCGGGGGTCGTGCTCGCCTCGGGGCGCCCGGTGATCGTGGAGGCGTCGTTTCGCAGCCGGGCCCAGCGGGAGCGGGCCCGGGCGCTGGCGCGTGAGCACGGCGTTCCGTTCCGCCTGGTCGAGTGTCGCGCATCTCCCGAGATCTGCCGGGAGCGCCTGCGAGAGCGAGCCAAACGGGCGTCGGTCAGCGACGGGCGCCTGGAGATCTTCGACGACTTCGTGGCGAGCTTCGAGCCCATCGACGAGCTACCCGCGCAGGAGCACCTCGTGCTAGATACCGGCGCACCCCTCGACGACAACCTGGTGGTGCTGCGCAACTCGTTGCGTACCTGGCCGCCGGGGCTCTGGGCTTAGCGACGAGCTCTCCATGACCGCCACCGTTTCCTCCGAGCCCCCGCCGTGGCGCATCGCCGTCCCCTCGTCGGTCACGCTGACGGGGATCTTCTTCGGCCTGCTGTCGATCGCGCTGGCCGCCGACCAGCCCTATGCCGCATGCCTGGCGCTGATCGGGGCCTCGCTGTGCGACATGATCGACGGCCGGGTGGCGCGGGTGGTGGGCGCGCGCAGCAATTTTGGAGCCGAGCTCGACAGCCTGGCCGACATCGTCAGCTTCGGGCTGGCGCCCGCGTGGCTGGTGTACCGCTGGAGCCTCTCGCCCACCCTGCCGGGCGGCTTCGACCCCTGGCTGCTGGTGGCGTTCGCGTTCGTGGCCGCGGGCGCGGTGCGGCTGGCCCGCTTCAACACCAAGCAGGGCTCGTCCCCTGGTGGTCCCATCGACGAGTTCGAGGGCATGCCGATCCCGGTGGCGGCGATGTTCGTGACCACCATGGTCATGTCCAACTACGAGCTCGGCATCGAGGCGGTACGCGAGCCCCGGATCATGGCCTCGGCCTTGGTCCTGTGCTCGCTGCTCATGGTCAGCCGGCTGCCGCTTCCGAGCTACAAGCGCTTTCGCAACCGGGTCACCAAGACCGTGTTCTACACGCTCATCGCCTGCGGCCTGCTCATGCTCGCGCTGGGGCTGCCGGGAGGCTCCGCGCTGCTCGGGTTCACCTGCCTCTACCTGATCATCGGGTTTGGGCGCTGGATCTCCCGGCGTCGCGCGGGCTAGCCCGCGTTGCGCGGGCCAACGAGCGGCCGCGGCCCTACTTGCGGCTGATGGCTCGCGCCAGCCACAGGGCGAGCGCCGCGTTGCCGACCAGCCACAGCCGGTCGACCGTGGGACCTCCCGGAAGGCCGGTGAGCAGCGTGGGCAGCACGACCGCGCCATGGGCCAGGAGCGCCGCGTAGCCCAGGCTCACCCCGGTCAGGGCCCCGCGCAGCGACTTGCGCCCGAACAGCAGCGCCGCCAGACCCAGCGGCACCGCGGCCGAGAGCCACAGCGGCGAGCCCAGCCCGCCGAAGGCGCCAGCCAGGCCGTAGGCCAGCGAGCCACCCAGCGCTCCGCTGCCGACCAGCGCACCCGCGCCCAGACCCGCCGTGGCCAGCAATCGACGTCGCCGGCCCATCACCCCCGCCAGGCCCAGGCCCGACAGACCCATCAGGCCGAGCAGGCCCAGCAGGCCCGCCCGCTCCCCCGAGTAGTGGCCCTTGGCCTTCTGCAGGGCCGCGTTCGCATCCACGATGCCCGCCCCGTACTTCTCGTCCCACGCCTTGCCCGTGGGATTGGTGGCGGTCTCCTTCATGATGCGCTCGACCTCGTCGGGGTTGGTCACCCCGGCGCCGACGATCAGCGCCGCCACGCCGGCCGCGTGGGGCGACGCCATCGAGGTGCCCTGGAACCACAAGTAGTCGTTGGCCGAGGGATCCTGGATCTTGATCGTGTTCTGCAGCACGCCGTCGGGATGGCCGTCGCCGTTCTTGTCGGCCCGCGTGTCGCCACCGGGCGCGGCCACGTCGATGTCCTTGCCCCAGTTGCTGTACCAGGTCAGATCGCGGGCCTCGTCGACCGCGGACACGGCCACTGCGTACTTGTTGGCCGCGGGATAGCCCACCTTGCTGCGACGCTCGTTGCCCGCCGCGCACACCGTGGTCACGCCCTTGCCGTGCGCGTACTCGATGGCCTTGGCCAGCACGCGCGAGGGCAGGGGCCCGCCCAGGCTCATGTTGATCACGTGGGCCCCGTGGTCGGCCGCGTAGCGGATCGCGTTGGCGATGCCGCCCACGCTGCCCCGGCCGTCCTTGGAGAGCACCTTGAGCGGCATGATCGTGGAGCCGAACGCCACTCCGGTCACGCCCTCGCCGTTGTTGGTGGTCTGCGCGATGGTGCCCGCCACGTGGCTGCCGTGCGCGTGGTCGTCGAGTCCCTCGGGCAGGCCGTTGATGAAGCTCTCGCCCTCGACGAACGCAGTGCCCGCGAGGTCGGGGAGGCGGCGCGCTCCCTTGGCGTCCTTCCAGGCCACGCCGGTGTCGATCACCGCCACCACCGCGCCGTCGCCGTTGCCCAGCGTCCATGCCTCGGGGGCGTGGATCTGCTCCATGTGCCACTGCAGGCCGAACATGGGGTCGTTGGGCTCGAAGCGCGTGCCCTTCTTTGCGTCGGTGTCGTCGTCGCTCGAGCCAGGTCGTACGCTGGGACCGTCGAGGGCCGACATCGCCTGCTCGGGCAGGCCGTAGAACATCTCGGGCTCGACGCCCTCGACCAGCGGGTGATCGAGCAGCTCGGTGGCGGATCGCAGCGTGCCTTGCAGGCGGAACAGGTGCTCGCCCTCGCTGTAGAAGCCGGCCGGGGCGATCGCATCGGGCCCGAGCCGGGTCTGGAGCTCGGCCACCATGGCCGCGATCTCCTCTTCGGAGCCGCCTTCGCCGTCGGCCGGCTCGACGAAGTCGACCAGCCAGGTGTGGCTCATCGGATCGACCCCCAGCCCGGATGCCATGGTCATCACCGCCTGCGGGGTGATGTCCTCGGCCGCGAGGCCCTCGTCGGCCGAACCATGATCGAGCGCGAGAACGGTGAACGACGCCAGCAGACCCGCGCCCGCGACCAAACCGCGGTGCCGTAGCAGAGAGGTGAGAGCCTTCGCCATATCGGGCCCAGCATAGCCCGCACTCGCGCAGCGTGCACGAGCGAGGGTCCCTGCCCCCAATCCCCAGCCCCAGTCCCAGTCCAATCCCAGTCCAGTCCCAGTCCAACCCTAGCCGCTCAGGTGGTCAGGTGAGAGAGGCGGGCACCTCCAAGCGACGTTCCATCGAAGGGCTCGATGTCGGGCGAGCCGGGGATCGCATGAGTGCCGAGGATCGCGCCTTCCGTCCCTGGACCCAAGGCGTGCCTCCGAGTGATGATGAACCGGGCAGCCCCCGGCCCATGCCGACGATTCCCACCTTCGACGAGACGCGCAACGGGAGCCAGATCAGCTTCGGTCGCGCGTGGTCCGACGCCATGCTCGAGCACGTGCGGCGCTTGGGGTTGCGTCGTGTCGCCGTGATCTGTACGCCGGGCCGTTACGAGCTCGCCGAGCGCGCCCAGGAATTGCTGGCCGATCGTGGCGTGGGCGTGCTGCCGATCGCGTGCAGCCACACACCGCGGGAGATCGTCGACGAGACCTGCTCTCGTCTCGACGGCCTGGGCGCCGATGGTTTGGTCACCATCGGCGGGGGCTCGGCGATCTCGCTGGGCAAGGCCACCCAGCTCTCGCGCAGTCGTCCGTTCGTGGCCATCCCCACCACCTACTCGGGCTTCGAGATGACCGACACCTTCGGCATCCGCGAGGGCAACCAAACCATCTTTGGCCGCGAGGATCGGGTGCGCCCCACCGTGGTGGTCTACGATCCGTCGCTGACGCTGGCGCTGCCGCGAAGCATCACCGCGTGCAGTCTGTTCACCGCGCTGGCCCATGCCGTCGACGCGCTCTATGCCAGCACCACCAGCGCTCGTCTGCAGGCGATGGCGGCCTCGGCCATCACCCGCCTGGCCGTCAACCTGCCTCGCGCGTGCGACGAGCCCGACAACCTCGAGGTGCGGGCCAACGTGATGCGGGGCGCCTACCAGGCGGGCACCGTGCACGGCTCGGCCAGCACGGCGCTGCACCACCAGCTCGCGCGGTCGGTGGCCGGCGATCTGGGTCTACCGTATCCCGACACGCACACCGTGCTGCTGCCCCACGTGGTGGCGTTCAACGCCTCGATCGCTCGCCGGGCCACGCAGGCGCTGGGGCGGGCGCTCGGCTCGCGCGATCCCTCGGCCTCGTTGTTCGATCTCGCCCTCATCGTCGACGCACCCACGCGTCTCGATCGCCTGGGCCTGACCGCCGAGCGCGTGCGCGAGACCGCGCTCAAGGTCGCGGCGGCTCGCTTCGACAACCCGCGTCGGCCCACTGCCGCCCAGCTCGAGTCGCTCTTGCACGACACTCGGCTTGGTCGTCGGCCTTCCGTCGATGCGCGGCGCTGGCCGGCGCTGTCGCCCTATCGCCCGCCGCACGGCTCGCTCGAGGCCGCGCTGGGCGGTCGCAGCCTCGAGCGAGCGCGCCGGGTGGTGGTGCTCGTGCACGGCGAGGGCAACACGGCCGAGCGCATGCTGATGACCGGGGCGCGCCTGTTCGAGACCCTCGAGGAGCCGGCCTTCGTCGCCGTGCAGGCCGAGGATCGCAGCTGGTTTCCCCACCGCTTCGACGCACCGATCCGCGACAACGAGCAGGCGATCACCTCTGCGCACGACCAGCTCGACGCCGTGTTCGAGCGGCTCGGTGCGCTCGGCTTCGGTCGCCATCAGGTGGTGCTGTGTGGCGAGCTGCAAGGGGCGTGCATCGTGCTCGACTACGTTGCGCGTCGTGGGGGTCGCTACGCCGGGGTCATCGCGCTGGCGGGCGCGCTGCTGGGCCCGCTGCGCTCGGCGTTCCACCACGAAGGTGCGCTGCGGGGCGTGCCCGTGATCCTCGGCGGTGCCCTCGACGACCCCTGGGTCCCGCGCTCGCGCGTCGAGGCCACCGCCGAGGTGCTCGACTCGCTGGGCGCCGAGGCCAAGGTGCTCTGGTATCACGCCCCACGACCGGAGCTGGATCTCGACGTCACCAACGCGGTGCGCGAGATGTTCGGCAAGCGACCGCGGGGGGACCGGGAGCGGGAGCGGGACCGGGATAGGGATAGGGACTATCGCGGGCGCGACCGGTAGGGCGGGTTGGGCGAGCGGGCGGGAACCGTCCTCGGAAGGGGGGCGGAGGCCGGTGGGCCCCGCTTGTCGGGGTCGGGCGAAGTTGGTATGCAGCGGGTGCGCGTCCGTAGCTCAGCTGGATAGAGCATCGGTCTTCGGAACCGAGGGTCGGAGGTTCGAATCCTTCCGGGCGCACATCACAGACCCCGTTCGACGGGGTTTTCTGTTTTCGGGGTAGGGGCCGGGAGTTCACCTGGAGTTCAGGCGAGCGAGCGGCGGGCTCAGGGGCGAGATCCGATCCGGCCGATCGCGGTGGGTCGGGTGGTCGCGAGGGCATGCGCAGCGCGCGGCCGGGCGCGGGGCATGAAGGGCCGGCCGTGGCAAGGGATCCGTTCCTGGACCCCACGAACACGCTGTGGGATCCAACCATGGTTGCGCAATCCGTGCTCGACTGGTTCCCCGCTACGATCGAGGCTCGACGGATTCCGGTGCTCCGCATGCCGTGGTCGCGACCGCTGGTCATGGAGGTGCATGACGTTTTCGTCGGTCAACGGTGCGGATCAGGGCGTTGAAGCTGCAAGAGCGTGGAGCAGCGAAAAATCGCTCGACATCGATCTCGACCCTGCTAGCGATTTTCAACATGGCAACAGAGCCCGCAACCCATCGCCCCGAGCCATCCTCCGACGTGCTCACACCCAAACAAGCCGCAAAGTACCTGTACCTTTCGCACCGCACGCTCGAGACCATGCGGACGCGCGGTGGCGGGCCTCCCTTCGCCAAGCTGGGCGACGGACGCTCGAGTCGCGTGCTCTACCGCAAGGGGGATCTCGATGCCTGGATCGCCAGCCGCGTGCGGCAGTCGACCACGGAGGGGTGAGCCACTGGAGCGGCCACCGTGCCGCGATTGTCGATTCGTGAGTGATACCGTGCCCGATATGGGCGGTGAGCGACTGCGCGGTGAGCCTCTGAGTGCTCCCCCAGCGTGGCCGTGTGGACAGCCATTGCCGCGGTTGGGCCGACCTCCTTGGCGAGCCGGTATCACCCGCGAGCCGCCGCACCGTGTGCTCCGGTGCGGGAGCGAGCGACCGCGACGAGTTCTCATGGGACGCCCCATCACACAGCGCGAGCCAGTGCGCCGCGCGATCCTCGATGTGCTCGCGAGAGGGCCTGTGCTCGCTCGAGAAGCACTCGATGAGATTCGGCGGCGTACGGGGGCGTCGCGCCAGACGATCGCGCGGTATGGGCGTGACCTCTACAGCGTCGAATCTCCTCGCGAATCCGGGAGCACGGTGCCGACTCGATGGTGGCGGCTGCGGTCGGAAGTGATGACAACCAATCCGGAGATCCTGATTACTCGGCCGGAGCACTCGACCACCCGGGAAGTGATGACAACGGGGAAGCGCTCGCGCAAGTCCTCGAAAACGACGCACAGCAAGGCAACGCCCGCCGCGCGCGGGAAGTCATCGGAACGCACGAGAGCTCGCGGGCCTTCCCTACTTGATGACGGCCAGCGAAGCGAAGCCGTCATCCCTCGGGCGACGCAACGCGAGGCGGCCGTGCGAGCGTTCGGTACGTGCCTGAATCGATGGGGGTTGGAATTGGACACCCTCAATCTCACAACCATCGTCGGCAGCAGCAATCCGGATCTCGTGCCTCGCGTAGCAGAGGCCGTCGAGCGTTGGAGCGGTGGGCTGTGGCTCGTGCCGCACACCGCGAGCGACACGGAGCACGAGCACTACCACGGGCTGGTCGTGGGGGTCGATCCGCGCGCAGTGATCGAGCGGTGGGTGGAGCTCGCCGCCGGTACTGCAAAATTCGATGCGCAAAAGACGAGCCCCGTCTACGAACTTCTAGGCTGGCTCGGGTACTGTCGACGGCAGCCAGGCTTCAACCTGCAGAGCGTCGTCGCTTCTGGGGGCCTCCACGGCCCGTGGAGCTGGGCGCTCGGACAGGTCGCCCAACCCCTCTCCAAGCCCGCGTGGGCCAGCACGACGACAGCGAGCGCGTCGCCCACGGCCGCGGAGCTGGCCGATTGGAACGCCACCCGACGGCTAATCGGGTAGAGGGTAGCCGCCTACGGTGGTGCTGCGCGGTGCGCTACCGTGTGGCCGACCTCGAGAAGTGGATGGCCGATCGCGTGGTGAGCAGCACCGCCGAGGTTGCGGCGAACCGAATCAACGCCGAAGGGGCTTGATGTGCACACCGCCCTAGGTGAAACTTTCGAGCCATGGCCCTCACCATGGAGCGGGTGATCGTCGTGGGCTGCGTCGGTGGGCTTGTGGGCCTCGTGGCGTGGATGCTGATCGAGAGCCACGACCGAGGCCAGCCGCGGCCGATCGTTGGGTCCGATCGGGCGCCAGCGGGGCCGAAACCCAACGAGCCGCCGCCCGGTGAGCCGCGGATCGACACCTCCAAAGAGGAGCGGAGCTGCGAGACCGCACTCCCCGTCGTCGTGTCCCGGTGCGACGTGAAGCTTGAGACTTGCAAGGCCACGAACTTCCCGACCGTCGTCAGCCTGCCGACCGAGCGCGTGCTCCTGCTCGGCGCTGGGCATTTCGTGACGTTCGGGGGGCACTTCGAGTGGTTCGTCTCGAGTGACGGCCAGGTGCTCACCGCCAACGGGGCGGCCACCATGGCGTGCCCTGGTATGCCGAACATTGACGACCGGATCCGCGCCGCCGCGCTCGGCAAGGCCCGCGTTGCGCCCGAGGGCTCGGCGGGCTGCACCATGACCGACATCGAGCATGCCCGAGCGCTCGACCGAGAACTTCCCCAGGACGACGTGAGCGACCGTGCCGAGCGCGCGGCTTTCAAGCGGGCCGCGAAGGCGCGCAAGGTGAGCGTGAAGGCGATCAAGGCGGCCTGGTACAAGGTCGCAGCCGAGTGCCCGGATGCGCTGTGAGGCACCGGCCGCGGCCCCAAGGCCCCCGGTGGACGCCGACGAGATTCGAGCGAGGCTCGCGAACCGACTTCGCGAAGCGATGGAGCTTCGAGGGCTCACGATCGTGGACCTGTCCAAGCTCGCGAAGGTCGGGCGACCCCACCGCCATGACGTGCTCGACGGGCGCGCAGGCCCGTCGGTCGACTTGGTGGAACACGGCGAGCACCACCACGCGGGCATCTTCGACGATGTAGAAGACCGAATAGGGAAACGTCCTCACCACGGCGCGTCGGGATCGTGTTCTCTACCACGGCGTAGGCTCCCGGACTCTCCACGATCAACGCCGGGCTCACCGGCGGGTGAGCCTCCGCTTGGCTTCGTCCCAGCTCATCACCGCGTCGGGATTGGCTCGGTGGTCGAGCAGCCGTCGCCGGAGCTCGGTGCGCTGCTCATCGGAGATTGGAAGGTCCGCCCCTTCATCCACCAGCGAATCCCAGAGCGCCCCGATGAGGTCGAGTCGCTCGCTCGGGGCAAGTCGTAGTGCCTGCTCGGTCACGCTCACCCCGCCAGTATGGACCATCCTGGCGGGCGGTGGCAGCGGCATCTCGCGGTCGCCCTGCGTCCCAGACAGCGGCGTCGCATATTGCTTCAAACGAGCGATGTGATGCCGAGCGCCTCCGGCAGTCGTGGCGCCCAGCGGTGTTCGAGCACAGGATCTCCGATCCGCGGGCGATCTCTCAGGAGTGAACTGGACGACACGCATTCGCACGCTGAACCCGGGAGCGATCCCGGCGCCGGCCTTCAGAAGGGGGAGGTAGGGGTGGGAGCGCGCGGAACGGCTCTTTTTCGAAACGGTGGCCGGGGCCGGCTACACTGCGGCCGTGCCCGCGCGTCCGCCCAAGAGCGCTACCCAACCCAAGCAAGTGCTGCGTCTGACGCTCGACGTTGCTGCGACGCCCGAGCGGGTCGGGCAGGTCGCTGCTCTGTTTCACGACACGCTTTCTCAGATCGAGCCCGACCTCCGCGAAGGCGACGTGACGATGGTCGTCGGGAACCATGTCGCGAGCGCGGAGCTTCGAGGGTGGCAAGGTGGAGGTGAGCGCGCGGTTCGTTTGGCCGCGGACCTCGTCGACAACGCAACCGATGCCGTGCAGAAGGATGAGCGCTTGGCGGCCGCTGCTCGTACGCTCGCTCGCCACGCGGATGTATTGACCCCCTACCATGCGAAATTCTGGCGCGGAGACAAGGAGCTTCGTGCCATCGACGATGTCTTCGTACGGACGATGCGAGCGGCGGGGCAGTCCACGGTCCCGTCGAGTTCTGGGAACCTCAGCGGCGAGACGGTCACCTACTCGCCAATCCTCCGCGTTGGTCGAATCTCCGAAGGCGGGCGAGTCCAAGCAAGGATTTGCCTCGAAGGCCGACCGCTGGAGGTCGATATCGTCCCGAATCTCGTGGAACACATCTGGGACGCGGCCAAGACGGGGGATGTCGTTCCTCTGCGCGTGCGGGGGGAGTGGATCGAGGGCAAGACCGGTGAGCTGCGGCTCGACAAGGCCGAGATCATCGGCGTGGATACGACCTTCGATCCATGGTCGGGACGGGAGCTTCTGGACGACGTGAAGCAGCATGCCGCGTTGTTCGCCGCGGAGGACTTCGACCGAATGCTGTCGGACCTCCATCCCGGTGCGGAGGACTAGATCATGGACTTCATGATCGATGCCGTAGTGCTGATCCACTCGCTCGGAGTCGAGACCGGTCGCATCGACGAACACAGTCGTCACTGGGAAAGCGCGCGCACGAGTCACGACCTCGTGGAGCACGCTGACGCGATGACCATGAGCGCGATCAATTGGTTCGAGGTTCTGCGGGGCATGGACGGTCCGCAGCGCGACGTTCTGGCCAAGTGGCGGGGCCACATCAAGATCCTTCCCGTTGACTCTCGCGTGGCGGCCCGTGCTGCGGAGATCTACGCCGCAGCTCGGAAGTCGGGCAAGGTCTGCCCAAAGTGCTTCGCGTTCCAGAAGGCTTTGCAGTGCGATGCCTGCGGCAATCATCGATCCGAACCGCAGCGGTCGAACGACATCGTCATGGTCGCGACGGCGGACGTCGTGCCCGAGGTCCGGGTTCTGTACTCGTGGGACAAGGGAGTGCTCGCGCTTGGGGAACACGTGAGCGACGTCGAGGTGAAGTATCCTCCTCCGCCGCGAGCACAGCAGATCAACCTCGACGGAACGCCGGACATCCGGTCTGCACGCCGCAAGAAGAACACGGGCAAGGGCAGGTAGCCGCCCGTTCCGGCGGGCTCGGGCAGGCCCCTTCATCCACCAGCGAATCCCAGAGCGCTCCGATGAGGTCGAGTCGCTCGCTCGGGGCAAGCCGTAGTGCCTGCTCGGTCACGGTCACCCCGCCAGTATGGACCATCCTGGCGGGCCGGGCCGCGCGGTCGGGGAGCGCACGCTCCCGGTTGGAAGGCTTGCCGGCCTCGGCGCGTGCGGAACGGTCCATGCGGGCGCAGGCGCTCGGTCGCGGGCCGGCTCGCGTCGATCATGTCGTGGACCACGGATTGCATCGGCCCTCGTCATGCGACCAGGACCGATCCTCCTGACGGGTGCAACCGGCTTCGTCGGACGCGCCGTGCGGCCCGGGCTCGAGGCCGCCGGCTGGCGCGTCCGCGGCATGAGTCGCAGCGCCAACCGGGCGCGCCGCAGGTGGCCCGAGCTCGACTGGGTCGAGGCCGACGTCGATGACGAGGCCTCGCTGCGAGCGGCCTTCGACGGCTGCGCCGCTGCGCTCTACCTCGTGCATGGCATGAGCGAGGGGCCGGGGTTTCGCCGTCGCGAGCGGGCGGCCGCCGAGCGCTTCGCCCGGCTGGCCGCGGAGGCGGGGCTCTCGAAGATCGTCTACCTCGGCGGCGTGGCCCCGGCCGGTCGCGCCTCGCCGCACCTGGCAAGCCGTCTCGACGTGGGGGAGCGGCTGCGATCCGGCCCGGTGCCAGCGCTGGAGCTGCGCGCCAGCATGATCGTGGGCCACGGCAGCCTGAGCTGGCTCATCGTGCGCGACCTGGCGGCGCGGCTGCCGGTGATGGTGCTGCCCCGCTGGCTCGAGTCTCGTACTCAGCCGGTGGCCATCGACGACGTCGCGACCGCGCTCGTGCGTGCGGTCGACCTGCCCCTGGAGGGCAGCGCATGGTTCGATCTGCCCGGGCCTCGGATACTGTCGGGGCGAGAGATCCTGGAGCTGACCGCCCGGGAGATGGGGTTGCATCGCCCACTCATGCTCGAGGTCCCCCTGCTCACGCCACGGCTGTCGTCGCTGTGGATCCGCTTCGTCACCCGTGCCGACTGGGCGGTGGCGCGCGAGGTGGTGATCGGACTAACCAGTGATCTGATTGCCAGTGACGATCGCTTTTGGCGACTCGTGGAGCACCCGGACCGGATGCGCTTCGACGAGGCGGTGCGCAAGGCACTGGCCGCGGAGCGGAGCGAGGCGTCGATCGGCGGGGCGTGGGGGACGGTGGAGCGGGTGCTGGCCCGAGTGAGCGGAGGCGGGCCGTCGACGCGGCCCGCGACCCGCGGTCGATCGCCTCACAACGACGACGGATCGACGTAGCCCCCCAGGCCGCCAGCCTTGCGGACGACCGGTTTGCCGGCGGTGCGCCTGGGCGAGATCATCCGGCCTCGCACCCGCGGACGCTCGGGCTCGGTCTCCGGCGTCTCGACCTGCGGATCGCACGGCTCGTCCTCCACCGTCTCGACCTCGGCCAGCGGCTCGGCCGGGGCGGCCTCGCCCACCGGAATCACCACGCTGGACTCCTGGAACACGGTAGCCTCGGCGGCATGGCTGCGAACCTGGGGCTCCCCGTGCGGCGCGCAAGCAGCCAGCGCCGCCGCCATCCCCACGGCCATCCCGGCCGCCACCACCCGCGGCCGACGCAATCGCGACAGTGGCACGATGGGGGCGGGCCGCGGAGCGGGCTGGCGAAACACCAACGCGCCGTCCTCGTGGTGCTCGAAGCTCACGCACACGTCGTTGCCGACGTTTCCCCGCAAGAAGGCACGCGCCTCGTCCCTGGTCATGGCCGAGAGGTCGTGGACCTTGGTCTGGCACTGCAAGCAGAACTTTCCGCGATCCTCGGGGCGCATGGCATCCCAGTCGGCATGGCAGGGCTCGGGGATCTGGATGTCCTGGCTTCGCACGGGCTGCTGCTACGGACCGCATGGCACGGCGATCTAGGAAAATTCAGCCCTCCGCGTTCGCGGTACGCTCCCGCCGGTGAACGACGCTCCTCGACCGCGCAGGTGGCGCTGGCGTCGCTGGGTCGGCCTGGGCCTTGGCGGGCTCGTGGGCGTGATGGTGCTCCGCGGCCTGCTCAACGGCCCCGAGTCCTTCGATGCCGGGCCCGCCCCATCCCTGCCCGAGGTCGACCCGATGGCCGCGGCCGAGCGCCTGGCCCGAGCGGTGCGGATCGAGTCGGTGACCCCTTCGTCGAGCGATGACGCGCCGCAGTACGCCGCGCACGTGGCCGCCATGAAGGCCCTGCACCAGCAGCTCGAGGCCGACTTTCCCCTCGTGCACCGCACGCTTGCGCGCGAGACGGTCGGCGAGCTCTCGCTGCTCTACCACTGGCCGGGCACCGATCCCTCCGCCGAGCCCATCCTGCTCACCGGTCACCTCGACGTGGTTCCGGTGGAGCCCGGCACCGAGGGCGACTGGACCCACCCGCCGTTCTCGGGGGCGATCGAAGACGGCGTGATCTGGGGCCGCGGTGCGCTCGACGACAAGCTCGGCGTGGTGGGGATCCTGCAAGCGATCGAGCTCTTGCTGGCGCAGGGCTTCATGCCGCGGCGCACCATCGTGCTCGGCTTCGGCCACGACGAGGAGCGCGGCGGCCTCGGAGGGGCGGTGGCGATCGCCGCCACGCTTCGCGACCGAGGCGAGCGCTTCGCGTTCGTGCTCGACGAGGGCGGCTCGCTGGTCCGCGACGCGATCCCCGGCCTCGAGCGCGAGGTGGCGCTGGTGGGGGTGGCCGAGAAGGGCTACGCCCAGGTCGTGCTCACGGTGCACGACGAGGGGGGCCACGCCTCCATGCCTCCGCCCACCGGGGCGATCGGCCGGCTCGCCACCGCGATCACGCGCCTTCAGGACGAGCCCATGCCGGCGAGGATCGACGGAGGCACCCGCATGATGCTCGAGGGCATGGCGCCCCACATGAGCTTCCCCATGCGCACGGCGCTGTCCAACCTGTGGATCCTGTCGCCGGTGATCGAGCAGGTGATGGCCGCGGAGCCCCCGAGCAACGCGGCCATTCGCACCACCATCGCACCCACCATGATCGACGCCGGGATTGCGCCCAACGTGCTCGCGGCCAATGCCGAGCTCACGCTCAACGCTCGCATCCTGCCCGGACAGACCATCGACGGCGTGCTCGACTACGTGCGCGAGGTGATCGACGACCCCGGGATCGAGGTGCGCTGCATCGACGAGTGCTGGAACCCATCGGCGGTGTCCAGCACCGACGACGAGGGCTTCTTGCTGGTGAAGCGGGCGGTCGCCCACGTCTACCCGGAGGCGGTCACGGTGCCGTTCCTGGTCGGCGGCGCCACCGACTCGCGGCACTACGCCGAGGTGGCGCGGCAGGCCTATCGCTTCCTGCCGATCCGCCTGCGTGCGGCCGACCGCACGCGCATCCACGGCACCGACGAGCAGATCGCCGTCGAGGACCTCGCGAACGCGGTACGGTTCTACATGACGGTGGTGGCGCTGGCGGCCGCTTGAGTCCGTGGTCAGCCGCGGCGAGCCCCGCTCGCCCCTCCGCGGCGGGCCCGAGGGAGCGACGAGCCGCGTGGCCAGGGCCATCGAATCCACGCGTCGAGTCCTCGGGTCGTCCGCGATGGAGCCCGGCCCCCGGGGCTGCTAGCGTTGCTCCGATGAAGCTTCGCTTGCTCGCCTTCCTGCCGTGGCTCCTCGTGCCGCTCGCCGCCTGCACGCCCGACGAGCCCGCGGACGACATGGGCACCGGGGACACCACCGGCAGCAGCAACCAGGGCCCCGGCGGCGCGCTGCTCGGCTGCCCGCCGGGCGGCTGCGTGATGGTGCTGGCGGCCCAGACCCTCGACGATCGCATCGAGGTGTTCGTGCCCGAGCATCCCGACTCGGCCTACCGCGGCGCGATCTCGATGGATCTCAAGCCCAACGTGAACGGCGACATCGATGGCGAGCTGCTCGACGAGCCGTTCGGGCTGGTACGAACGGGCACCCACCTGCACGTGCTCGCGGGCCACTACCCCTCGCGCACCCAGGGCAGCCTGATCTCGTTCCCGCTGTTCTTCTTCGACACCACCGTCACCGAGGACGTGATCGCGGTCGAGGACTACTTCATGGGCGGGCAGTTCACCAACCCCGTGATCGGGCGCAACTTCGAGCAGGTGGAGCCGATCTTCATGCTGGCGCACCAGTCGGGGCGCCTGCTGGTGGGCGTGTTCAACAACGATCTGTTCGCGGGCGAGGACACCTGGACGCAGACGGGCCGGATCCTGGTGGTCGATCCCGCCAACATCAATGGCCCGTTCGGCCAGGCCGAGCTCGACGCGCTCGACGGCGGGATCTGCCAGGGTTTGGGGCAGCTGGTGCCGCTGAGCAACACGGCGCTGGGCGTGGCCTGCGACGGCAACGAGGCGGTGGCGGTGGTCGATGCGTCCAACCTCGATGATCTCTCGGTACAGGACGGGGCGGCCCAGCTCGAGGAGGGCGTGCTGTGCCCGATCCCCGGGGCGCTGCCCGGCAAGCGCGTGCGGTACCTGGCACCCGATGGCACGGGGGGCTTTGCGGTGCTCGAGGGGCCCACGGGGACCGATCCCCAGGCCACGGCTCGCTTGTGGCACATGAACCCGGCCGGCTGCGCGGTGCTGGGCGGTGGTCCGCTGGACCTGGGGGCCAACGGCGACTGGCACCTGGGGGAGATCGCCAAGCTTCCGGCCGCCGATCCCACCTGGCTGCTCGCGGCCGGCTCCTCGCGACAGGACGCCAGCGCCGTGCGCGGGGTGTTCGTGGCGCGCAACAAGAACGACCTGCTCCAGCTGTGCCCCGAGCCCCTGGCGGGCTTCGAGAACGCGTGGACGGATGGACACGGCGGCTTCATCGAGCCCTACTCGGTCGACGTGACCAGCGATGCGCTGCACCTGGCGGTGGGGGCGGGGCCGTACCTCTCCGATCCCGCCGGGGTGGGCTACGGCAAGGTGTTGTGGGGCTCGCTGTCGGGGTCCGACACGTGTGCGCTCACGGCCACCGTGGTCGACCTGGGCGACGGCGGCCCGCAGCACGCGCCCGCGCCCACGCCCGACGACCCCAGCACCTGGCGGCGCGGGCCCAACGTGGTGCGGATCCAGGAGATCGGGCCGTAGAGACCACGCGAACGCCTTTCTTCGCTCCATCGTGATCGTTCGCCCGCGTGGGGGCACTTCCCCCCGCGGAGGCACCTGGCTTGCTCATGACGAAGTCGTTTCGCTCGATCCCGACGCTGTTGGCCCTGGCCGTGAGCACCGGTGCGTGCCTTGCCGGCGAATCGCTCGACGCGGGCTACACCGGCGACGGGTACTTCCCCGAGGACGAAGGCGAGGGCGACGGGGCGGCCGAGGACGGCGGCGACGAGCCCGGTCCCGACCAGCCGCCGGCCCCGATCCCCGACGACCAAGAAGTCGCGCCCGACGAGCCCATGGCGTGCAACACCGCCGACGACGTGACCCTCTACCTCTCGCCCGACGACTCCAACTCGATGTCGTCTCCGGTGCAGGCGCGCGAGACGGTGCTCGAGGGCTTCAGCTCCCTCTCCGCCGTCGCCATCCGGCCGTGGGAGTTCATGAACTACTACGCGTTCGACTACCCGGCGGCCGATCCCGGAGAGGTACGGATCTTCCCCTCGCTGATCGCGGGGCAGGAGCGCGGCGCATACACCCTGCAGATCGCGGTCAGCAGCGAGCGGGTGATCCAGCAGACCCGCGCGCCGCTCAACATCACCCTGGTGCTCGACACCTCGGGCTCGATGTCGGGCCACGCGATGGACATGGAGATCGCCACCTGCCGCGCGATCGCCAGCAGCCTGAAGGAGGGCGACGTGATCTCGATGGTCACGTGGGACACCTCCAACCAGGAGGTCCTCGCCGGTCGCGTGGTCGACGGTCCCAACGACCCGGTGCTGCTCGCGGCCATCGACACGCTCTCGGCGGGCGGCGGCACCGATCTCAACGGAGGCCTGACCGCCGGCTATACGCTCGCGGAGCAGTGGTATGACAAGAGCCGCATCAACCGCATCGTGCTGGTGAGCGACGGGGGGGCCAACGCGGGCGTCACCGACATCGAGCTCATCGGGCAGAACGCGGCGGGCAACGACGGCGACGGGATCTACATGGTGGGCGTGGGCGTCGGCGTGGCCGGCACCTACAACGACGACCTGATGGACACCGTCACCGATGCGGGCAAGGGCGCCTCGGTGTTCATCAACGACGTGGACGAGGCCCAGAAGGTGTTCGGCGAGCAGTTCATCAGCACCCTCGACGTCGCGGTGCGCAACGTCTCGGTGAAGCTCGACATGCCGCCGGGCTTCGAGGTCGTGCGGTTCTCGGGCGAGGAGATCAGCACCGATCCCACCGAGGTCGAGCCCCAGCACCTCGCGCCCAACGACACCATGGTGTTCCACCAGGACATCCGGACCTGCGCGCCCCACCTGGTCGGGGACGACACCTCGTTCGAGATCGCGGTGCGCTACCAGGACGGCACCACCTTCGCCTCGCACGAGCTCCGCACCCGCGTGACCTTTGGCGAGCTGCTCGGCCAGACCGATCCGCTGCTGCACAAGGGGGCGGCCGTGTTCGCCTACGCCGAGGCGCTGAAGGAGCTCAAGGAGGGCTCGGTCGCCGGCATCGAGCGCGCGATGGATGCCCTGGCCCAGGCCGAGGCGCTCAACCCCGAGGACGAGGACCTGGCCGAGATCCGCATGGTGCTCGAGGCGCTCTAGTCTCGATCGATGTCAGGGAGAGCCCCCTGCGCCGTCACGCTCCCGTGACACGCAAATTCGTCGCGCGTTCCCTCGCATTCGTGCCGCTTCCCCGGCGCGACGGGCCGGCGCTACCCTCCGTCCGCAGGATGGAGCGCGCGAGCATTCCGACGGTGAGCTTCCACGACTTCGTCGCGGGCGGCGAGGCTCGCGAGCGCTTCGTGACGGCGTTGGGTCGGGCGCTCGAGCAGCTCGGCTTCGTGTTCGTCCGCGATCACGGGATCGACGAGGCCCTGCTCGCGCGCGCCTATGCGCTGGCCGAGCGGTTGTTCGCGCTGCCCGAGGCGCTCAAGCGCCGCTACGAGACCCCGCAGGACGGTCGTCAGCGCGGCTATACGTCGTTCGGCGTGGAGCATGCCAAGGATCGTTCGGTCGCCGACCTCAAGGAGCTGTGGCACGTGGGCCGGCTGCTGCCGGTCGATCACCCGCGGACCCAGAGCGGCGCCATTCCTCGCAATCGCTACGTCGAGGAGCTGCCCGGCTTCTCCGAGACCGCGCAGGCGCTCTTCGATGCGATGGACCGGTTCGCGATGGGCTTGCTCGAGGCGATCGAGATCCACCTCGGTCGCCCAACGGGATTCTTCGAAGACCTCACCCGCGACGGCAACTCGGTGCTCCGCATCATCCACTACCCACCGCTGCCCGACGACGTCCCCGAGGGTGCGGTGCGAGCGGCCGAGCACGAGGACATCAACCTCCTCACGATCTTGCCCGCATCCACCGAGCCGGGTCTGCAGCTGATGACGCGCGACGGAGAGTGGCTCGAGGTCGTCCCGCCCCCGGGCGCGATGGTCTGCGATACTGGCGACATGATGCAGCTGCTCACCGACGGCCGGCTGCCCGCCACCACGCATCGCGTGGTCAACCCCTCGCTGGACACCCAGCGCTCGCGCTACTCGATGCCGCTGTTCTGCCACCCGCATCCCGACGCCGTCCTCCGACCCGCCCGGGAGCAGGGCGCGATTCCCGAGGTCACCGCCGGCTCGTTCCTGATGGAGCGCTTGCGCGCCATCGGCCTGGCCTAGCTCGGGCGCCAGAACGATGTTCTGGAAACATGTGTGAGCGTGATCGCCGAGCCAACAGCCGGCAAGGAATTTTCCGGGGAGAAACTGGCTCCTTTTCCCGGAAACCCGCGAGGAGCAGGTGTCATTACATGGTGAGGCTAGCGACCACACCATGCGCACCGACATCTCCCTTCGAAGCCTGACCGTCTCCCTTTGCCTGGCCCTGACCGCCACGTTTGGCTGCGACGCCGAGGACGGGCGCGACGGGGAGGAACTCGAGGAATTCGAGGGCGCCTACGACGGGACGCAGCCGCTGGGCAAGGCCGACGGCGTCTCGGCCCCGCGCTACGCGTGGCCGCTGACCCGCTTCGGCGACCAGGGGCAGGACGTGTTCGCGGCGCAGTACCTGCTGCAGGAGCACGGCCAGGAGCTCGAGGTCAACGGAGACTTCGACACCATGACGGAGCTGGCCACGGTCGCGTTCCAGGCCAGCAAGGGCCTCGACGACGACGGCCTCATCGGCAACTTCACCTGGGAGGCGATGGTGCTCACGGTGCGCCCCGGCGACCAGGATCGCTGGGCCGTGCGTGGCGTGCAGGACCTGCTCAAGAATCGCTACGGGCGTGCGGTCGAGATCGACGGCAACGTGAACGACGTGACCGAGCAGGCCATCCGCGCGTTCCAGGAGGAGCACTGCCTGACCGTCGATGGCATCGTGGGCATGCAGACCTGGAACTCGCTGGTGGCCGACGTCGACAGCTGCAGCAACGCCGGTCGCCTGCTCCAGCTGCACAACGAGGGCAAGATCCAGCTGCTGTCCACCGACTTCGGTCGCAACGACGGGGCCGACCCGCTCGCCAACATCACCGATGCCGCCGGCGGCCAGGAGTCCAACCGCAGCTGCAACTTCCCCGGTGGTGGCCGCGATTCCCGGCTGCCGTGCGGCACCGTGATGCTCGACGCCCAGCTCATCGACGCGATGATCTCGCTCCACGACGAGTACGGCTTCAGCTACGTGGTGACCGCGATCTCGGGCGCGCGTCACTCGACCAACTCGTACCACTACCGCGGCCGGGCGGTGGACATCGGCGTGGTCAACGGCGCCGTGATCCGTGGCAGCACCAGCACCACCCGCGCGATGGTCGACGCCTGCCGCGCGATGGGAGCCGTCGAGGCGCTCGGGCCCCACAACGACTCGCACCACCAGGACCACATCCACTGCGCGTTCTAGCGAGCATTCCCCGCGGGGATGCACACGGGGCTCCGCGAGCGGAGCCCCGCTCGGCTAGGAGCTCGGCTGCAGCGCCATGATGGTCTGCTCGTAGCAGACCACGAGCCACGAGCCGCGCTGCACCAGGCGGATGTCGTCGCTGGAGTAGATGTCGCCGACCCGCAGCGGCAGCGGCGTGCGCCAGCGCAGGTGGCCGTTGCTCGCGTCGAGCTCGAACACGCCGGGAGGGTCGTCCTCGCGCAGGGCGGTGCTGAAGCCGAAGACTCGCCGGCCATCGGTGGCCAGCGGACCGCCACCGCCGGTGGACGCCTTCCAGCGCGTGTCGCCCTCGTCGAGCGCGAGCGTGTAGCCGTCGGCGTTGACCACCACCACGCCATCGTCGAGCACGGCCGGGGACTCGCCGGTCACGTCCTCCACGTAGGCGCGCCAGCGTCGACAGCCGGTGGGGGGCTGAGAGCAGCCCTCGCACTCGTCCTCGACGCGCAGTGCCCCGGGCTGGGGCCAGCCCGAGGGCGCGACATCGGTGCTGCTGCGGCACTGCGCGGCGTCGAGCTCGACCACGTCGTCGTCGATCACGAGCACCAGGCGATCACCATGCAGCCCGACGTGCGAGAGCATGTCGTGGGGGCGGAGGGTCAGGGTCGGGCTCCATGCGCGGTCCGGTGGCGACCCCTTCGGTTGCTCGGCGTCGAAGGCCCGCAGCGTGCCATCCTCCCAGAGCAGCCGCCGACCCGCGCCCACGAGCAGGCGGGCGTCGCTCTCGAGCACCTCGTCGGGCAGCCCCCCCGCCGCAGTGACGCACGTCCCTGGCTTGGGCACGCCCGGCCCGGCAGCGCCGCACGACGCCGGGTCGAGCACGAAGAAGCGCGCCTCGTCGTCTCCCACGAGCAGCATGCCGTCCTGCACCGCGGCGACCCTCACCGGGGGAAGGCTCGGCTCGGCTTCGTCGCCCTCGCCGTCGAGCTCGACGGGCAGCGACGCCGTCCAGCGCTCGGCCCCGGTGGTGGGATCGATCGCGAGCACGCGGTTCTCCTCGGCCGTGATCCACGTGGCCGGCTCGCCGGGCAGCGGCAGCAGCCAGCCCACGAAGTCGCCCTCCTTGCGCCATGCGACCTTGCCGTCGCGCAGGGCGACGAGCGTGTTGCTCTCGACGCCCGCCACGGCGACCACGGTGCCGTCGTCGGCCACCGCGAGCGCCCGGGGGTCGCTCTCCAGCGTGAAGCTCCACGCGGGGCTGGGCCCGGGGGGGACGTCCTGGGGCGGAGGCGTGGCGCCGTCGAGCGCAGCCAGCAGCCGCTCCTCGCAGCCGTCCTTGAGCACGCCCAGCGGAGGCAGGCACTCCATCACCTCCTGCGGCCACTTCATGCACTTGTCGAGCAGCTGCTGCCGCAGCTTGCGAGCCTCGCTGGCCATCTCCTGCCGACCCTCACGGGCCGATTCCGGATCGTCGTCGAGCGCGGTCACGAGGATCTGCCCCGCGAGCGCGCCCGTCTGGGCCATGTCGGTGGCGAAGCGCTCGCACTCGCGGCGCTGCGTGGTCTCGGGGCTGTCGGCCTCGGTCGAGGCGGTGCCGGTGGCGGCCTCGTCCTTCTTGCACGCGCCGCTCGCCACGAGCAGCGCCAGCCCGAGCGCAGTCGATGCTCGCCGCCCGAAGACCAGGGACATGGGGCAGGTCATGGGGCCGCTCGGGGAATCGGCTCGGGGAATCGGCTCAGGCGAACATCGCGTCGAGCTCGCTGGCGACCACGGTCTCTTCCTGGCCCTTGGCCAGGGCCAGCTCCTGCACCAGCAGCGAGCGCGCCGTGTCCAGCATCTTGCGCTCGCCGAAGCTCAGCTCCTTGTCGGAGCGAAGGATGCACAGGTCGCGCAGCACCGAGGCGATCTCGACCAACGAGCCGGTCTTGATCTTCTCCATGTACTCGCGATAGCGGCGGTTCCAGGTGGCGGTGCTGATCTTGCCGCCGCGGTGCGCGAGCACGCTGTAGACCCGCTCCACCTCGGCCTCGTCGACCAGCTTGCGCAGGCCCACGGACTTGGCGTTGTGCTTGGGCACCATCACCTTCATGTTGTTCTCGAGCACGCTGAGCACGTAGAACTCGAGCTTGGCGCCGGAGATCTCGCGCGCTTCGAGGCCGGTGATCTCGGCCACCCCATGGCCTGGGTACACCACCTTGTCGCCTACGCTGAACGTCTGAGCCATGGCTCCAACTCCTGAGCGTCGCTCGTCACTGGGCTCGCACGGCGAGCAAGACCTGGGGGGACAGGGCACACCTGTGGCAACGTAGGGGGCGTATGCTTAGCAATGGTGTCACGACCGGTCAAGATGGGGCAGGGAACGGCGTTCTCTTGGCGTTCTTGGCGAGAGAGCCGAGGATCTCGGGGATGTCGGCAGGGGCGCGCTCGGGTTCGTTGGGGGTTGGGAGCGCCAAGCGTCGGCACGAATCGGCCCTGGTGGTTCCTTCGGGACTGGTCTTGAGTCACCGGGACTGGGTCACCGGGCTTGGGTCACAGGGACTGGGTCACCGGGCTTGGGTCACCGGGCTCGGGTCGGGCGGAGGACGGGCTGCCGGGAGTCGAGAGGGTCAAGTCTAGCGCGATCGGGCCCAATGGCGAACGAACGCGCAGGAGCGGGACCCGCCCGCTCATCACGCGTCTGGTCGCAGGCCAGGCACCTGCAAACCTTGCCGTACGGGGCTCGGGCCGTATCATTGTCGACCGATGACTTCGGCCCCAGTCAGCTCGCGGCTCTGGCCGCGCCGCCCAGGGCTTGCGGCCACCATGATGGTCGCGAGCGTGATCGCCACCAGCTGCGCGCATGATCCCGATCGCCTCCCGGAGCTCGATCGTCGCTTCTACGAGAACCTGTCCACCGGAGCCGACCAGCAGGAATTCCTGCACGTGAAGTCTTCGGAGCGTCAGGCGTTCCTGGAGGACAAGGGTCTTTGGAGTCAGTGGGAGTCGCTGCCCAAGGCCGAGCGCGAGGCCGCCAGCCATGGCGAGGTGGAGGTCGGCTTCCACGAGTTCGCCGTGTTCATGGCGTGGGGGCCTCCGGCCGACACGCAGGACCGCGATGCCAACGGTCGCCCGCTGCAGCTCCACACGTTCATCCGCTGCTCGAGCGGGCCCAAGCGCGGCCGCTACGTGCGGAGCAACCTCGACTGCGACGGCACCTCGAGCGAGACGCAGGTCTCGATCGAGAACGGGGTCGTGGTCGAGATCGTCTACCCGAATTGATCGGGCGCTACGATTGCTCGAGCTGGATTGGACCGCTGAGCAGCTCGAGGATCGTGGCCACCGGGACGCCGCTGGCACCGGGGGTGGTCACGCCGTAGGCCTTGCTGGCCATGGCGGGGCCTGCGATGTCGATGTGCATCCAGCGGATGCCCTCGGTGAACTCGCTGAGGAACAGGCCTGCCGTGAGCGCGCCGCCCCAGCGCTCGCCGGTGTTGCGCATGTCGGCGACCTTGCTCTTGAGCTGCTCCTTGAGGTTGCTGGGCAGCGGCAGCCGCCACATGTCCTCGCCGCTGCGAGCAGCCGCGGCCATCCAGTCGTCGTGGAGGGCCTGGTCGTTGGTCATCACCCCGGCGATGCGAGGCCCGAGCGCGATGATGCATGCACCGGTGAGGGTGGCGAAGTCGATCATCAGCGCGGGCTCCAGCTTGGAGGCGTAGACCATGGCGTCGGCCATGGTCAGGCGCCCCTCGGCGTCGGTGTTGTTGATCTCGACCGTCTTGCCGTTGCTGGCCGTGAGCACGTCGCCGAGCTTGTAGGCCTTGCCGCTGACGAGGTTCTCGGCCGCGGCCACGAGCGCGTGGAGCTCGTAGGGCACGCCGAGCCGCACCGCGCCCTCGAACGACCCGATCACGGCCGCCGCACCGCACATGTCGAGCTTCATGTCGAGCATGCCGTCGGTGGGCTTGAGCGAGTAGCCACCCGAGTCGAACGTCACGCCCTTTCCGATGAGCGCCACACGGGCCTTCGACTCGCCCTTGGGCGAGTAGGCGAGGTGGATGAACTTGGGCGGCTCGTCGCTGCCCTGGCCCACCCCGAGGAAGCAGCCCATGCCTCGCGCCTTGCACTCGTCGGCGTCGAGCACGGTCAGCTTCACGTCGTGGCCCTCGGCCGCGAGCGCGGCGACCATGTCGGCGGCCACCTGCGCGAGGTAGCTCGGGGTGACGAGGGCGGGCGGGCCATTGCCGAGGTCGCGCGCGCGCGCGATGGCGTCGGCGACGATGCGGCCGCGATTCGAACCCTCGGTGGGCGCCGCCGAGCGGCCCCACGCGGTCACCGAGCGCAGGCTCGAAGGACGGCGGTTGCTCTCGCTCAAGAACCGGTCGTAGACGTACGTGCCGAGCTGCACCCCTTGCGCCACGAGGTTGCCGACGCGCAGCGCGTCGTCGCCCTCGGCGGGCAGGCCGTCGGCCCCGTGGAGATCGAGCACCAGCTGCGATGCACCCACGCGCTGGGCCTCGCGCGCGGCATCGTGGGCGAGCTGGCGCAGCGAGGCGGGCTCGGTGAGCGCGTCGGCGCCCATCAACGTCACGTGCTGGATCACGCCGTCGCGCTCGCGCGTGAACGCGAAGCTCTCGCCGGGCTTGCCCGCGAAGGGGACCCGCGCCACCGCGTCGCGCACTGCCGCGCCGAAGCGCTGGGTGATCGCCTCGGGATCGTGTCCGCTGCGTAGCGGCACCACCAGGAGCTGGCCGGCCGTCACCGCCGGTTCCTCCGTCGTCCAGTCGATGTCGAGCATCCGTCGTCCTCTCGGTGTGGCGGTCGGGCCTGCGCCCAACGCGCAACCACCAGGCGGCCCGACCGGCGCTCGGTTTTATCGCACAGCCGTCACCTTCCGCCCAGCGCGCATCGACCCCTTCCGAGGTCGCGGGAATTACCGCGCACGAACCGCGTTCGGACCCGCACCAGAGCCGCGCGGAGAGGATCAACCCATTGAATTCATTCGGCTTTGTTCATGTGTGATAAGGTGGGATATCAGTCATGGATAACTATGCTTAACGGGGCATCACGATCACTCACCTTCCCCTAAGGATCATTCACCTTCACCTAATTGCGTGCCAATGATGCATAATTGTTATTGACACGCGCTGATCGCGACCGTAAGGTCCCGACTACCGTTGCCCTTGAAGGAGGGTCCACTCACGATGCTCGACGCTGATACCGCCCAAGAGGCGCCCGCGCAGGCCGCGAAGCCGCGTCGCAAGGCCGCCAAGAAGAAGACCGCTGCCAAGAAGAAGGCCACCAAGAAGAAGGCCGCTGCCAAGAAGGCGCCGAAGAAGGCTGCCAAGAAGGCCGCTGCCAAGAAGGCGCCGAAGAAGGCTGCCAAGAAGAAGGCCGCCAAGAAGGCACCGAAGAAGGCTGCCAAGAAGAAGGCTGCCAAGAAGGCCGGCAAGAAGGCCGCCGCCAAGAAGGCCCCCAAGAAGGCCGCCAAGGCGGGCACCAAGAAGAAGGCCGCCAAGCGCAAGACCAAGAAGTAGCGCCTAGCGCGAGCTTCGCGGAATGCGAGTGCTGCGCCGTCGCGACCTTCGGGTCTCGGCGGCGTAGCCATTTTAAGTGGCGTCGGCCCCTTCGGGGGCGGCGGCGCGGGTGGCTCGGTGAAGAGGGGGCTTCGGAAGGGGCGGGGGCGTTGCGTGGGGGTGGTGGCGTTTCGGGGGCGGCGCCGCGGGCCGACGCCATTTCGGCGACCGGGGCGAGTGGGTGGATCGGGGGCTGGGGCGGCGCCATTTCGGCGACCGGGGCGAGTGGGGGGGCTGGGGCGGCGCCAGTCGGCGGGGCGTTTCGGCGACCGGGCGGTTAGAGGAGGGCTTCGGCGACCAGGGCGAGGTTGTTGTGGGCTCGGGGGCCTGCGAACACGAGTACGGTTTGGTCGGCGGTGTCGGCGTGATCGAGCAGATCGTCAATGATTCCGCCGTGGATCCCCTGCCTTGGGCCTGATCCGTCGACGCGGAGCCATGCTCCCGGAACGGCCAGGCCGCCGAGATCTTCGTTTCGTAGGGCACGGCCGCCGGCGAAGGCGGGGAGCAGCAGCGGGACTTCGAGCTCGGACGCGAAGGCAGCGGCTACGGGCGCTTCCCATAGCCCTTCGGACTCCCAGATCACTCGCGTGCCCTCGGCCCGGCGCGCTTCCACGAAGGCGCGGAAGCGCGCGCGTCCCAGTGCGCCGGGAGTGAGGCTGGGCGGCGTGCGGACGGCCACCGAGGTCGAGCCCATCGCCTCCATGCAGAGCTGGGTGACCTCCCAGGCCTGCCGGGTCTGCGGGTTGTCCTGCAGCCCACCAAACGAGTGCGCGGGTCCGGCGATGGTTCGCGTGGTTCGCTCGGCCATGCGCTCGTCGGGGCCGTGGCTCAACAAGTGCCAGGCGTAGGGGATCAACTCCGCGGCCGGAAAGGCTCGGCGAATTTGGTCGCCCCATCGCTTGGCCGCGGCGGCTCGCGGGGGATCGAGCAAGGTGCGCTCGAGCAGCACGAGCCCCACCCGAGGGTCGGGATCCCGGCGCGCGCGCGCGTTGTGCTGGGTCAGCAGCAGGCCGAGGGTGACCGACATCCGGCGGACGGTAGGTCTGCGATCGCGCCCTTGGCAAGTCCCGTCGTCTCACGACCTCGAAACCAACCCCGGACCACCACGGTCGGAGGCGAACCCGCCAGGAAGTTCGATCTTCGTCCTTGCCTATGTACTACCACGGTAGTATTACCCGGGTAGTCATGACGACCGCACACTTGGGCAAGCTCCAGCTCGCCATCATGCGGGTGCTGTGGGCCGACGGTGAGAGCACCGTGGCAGAGGTCCACCGCTCGCTCGAGCCCTCGCACGGCCTCGCGCCGACCACCATCGCCACCATGCTCAAGAAGATGGAGGCCAAGGGGGTGGTGGCACACCACACCGAGGGCAGGCGCTTCATCTACCGCGCCACGCTGAGCGAAGACGCGGTCACGCGCTCGATGGTGGCCGACCTCAAGGAGCGCCTGTTCGACGGCAGCGCGGTGGCCCTGGTGAGCCATCTGCTGCAGTCGCACGAGGTCGACGACGACGAGCTCGCCGCGCTGCGGCAGCAGATCGAGCGCGCCCAAGACGACGCCGACCGAAGCGGAGGAGAGCGGTGATGCAAGCCTCGATGATCGCGTGGATCGTGACCTACTTGCTGCACAGCACGATCCTGGTGCTGGGCGCATGGTTGCTCGAGCGGCGCTGGGCCGATCGCCCCGAGCGAATGTCGGCGGTGTGGAAGACCGCGCTCGTGGGCGGAGTGCTCACGGCCACGGTGCAGACGGGGCTGGGCATCGCACCGGCGGCCGGACGCCTGGAGCTGTCGCCGCAGCTCGCGAGCGCGAGCTCGAGCACCGCCCCGAGCCCGATGACCACGGAGCCGTCGGTGGTGATCACCGACGCGCCCTCGTGGCCGCCGCCCGACTGGTTCCGGATGGGGCCCGTGAGCGATGCCTCCGAGGTGATCGAGGGCCCCGATGCCCGCACGTCCACGGTGATCGTGCCCGCTGCGGCTGCGCCCTCGAGCCCGAGCACCCGTCCGGCGGTCGAGTCGCTGCCGAGCGCGGCGGTCGTCACGTCGCTCGCCGATGCCCCGGTGCTGGCGATGGGTACGGTCACGCCGGGCGCCGCGAGGGCGGGCACCTCCGCACTCGAAACGGCACCTTCGGGGTGGGCCACCGCGGGCGCGTGGGGCCTGGGCTTGCTCGGTGCGGGCTCGCTGCTCGGCCTGGCCTCGGTGCTGGTGGCCTTCGGTGCGCTGCGTCAGCGGCTGGCCGATCGTCGCGCGCTGTCCGAGGGCTCGCTGCCCTTGCTGCTCGATGGCTTGCGTCGGCGTGCGGGGCTCTCGCAGCGCGTGCCCTTGATGGTGGCGTCGCGCGTCGACGTGCCCATGGCCGTGGGCGTGCTGCGGCCCGAGATCGTGGTGCCGCCCAAGGCGGCGCACGGTCTGACCGTGGCCCACCAAGAGAGCCTGCTCGCCCACGAGCTGGCCCACGTTCTCCGTCATGACCCGGCTTGGCGCTTGGTTGCCCTCCTCGTCGAGCGGGTCTTCTTCTTCCAGCCGCTCAATCGTCTCGCCTCGCGCCGCATCGCCCAGGCGGCCGAGTACCTGTGCGACGACTGGGCGGCGCGCCACACCCAGCAGCCGCTGGCGCTGGCGAGCTGCCTCACCGAGATCGCCACCTGGGTGGCGCGTCCGGGACCGGTGGCGGCCACCATGGCGGGGCCGCGCTCGATCCTGGGCCGTCGGGTGCAGCGCCTGCTGCAGCCGGGCCCCGCACGCACGCGTCCGTGGTGGCTGTCGGCCGCGCTGGGCCTGCCCCTGCTCGCGGTGGTGGCGATGGCCCCGGGGGTCGATGCCAACGCGGCCAAGCCCAAGCGCAGCGGCGAGCCGGCGCCCCTGGTGATCATCGACGAGGACGGCCGCCGGCACGAGGTGGTGGCCCCCGCCGGTGGGGCGGTGGTGGTGCGCGAGCACGGCGGCACGCTGCACGTGGAGACGCTCGACGACGAGGAGGCGCTCGCCGACGAGGAGCCCTCGCCGCGGAAGGCCCGTCGGGCCGCGCGACGGCAGGAGCGCGAGCGCGACGACGCCCGACGTCAGGCCCGCAAGGAGCTGCGCCGGGCATTCCGTGACGCCAAGCAGCGCGGCGAGACAGCCCCCTCGCGTCGCGAGGTCGAGGCGATCCTCCGGCGGGCTCGTCAGGCCGACGGACGCGAACAGCCGCATCGCTCGCATCGGGGTCACCGCGGCGGCGCGCACTCCGAGTCCATGCCCGAGCACGTGGAGATCCGCGTGGTGGGCCCCAATGGCGTGGCCGTGCACGGGCGCGTGCCGCTTGGGGTCGAGGAACTCGAGGCGCTCGAGATGCTCGAAGAGATCGAGGATCTCACCCCGATGCTCGAGCAGATCGAGCGTGAGCTCGAGGAGTCCGGCATCGACGTGGTCATTCGCCACCACGACGGCGAGGTGGCGCCCCAGCTCCACGTGGTGGTGCCCTCCGACCATGCGCGGGCTCGTGATCGAGCGCTGCGCGACGCCGAGCGAGCGCGGCACCATCACGAGAAGACGGAGGCCAAGGCCAGGGCGCTACGCCACGTCCAGGAGCAGCGCGAGCGCGACGTCCAGCGCGAGGTCGAGCGGGCTCACCGAGAGGTCGAGCGGATCCAGCGTCAGATCGAGCGCGCACGGCGGGAGCAAGAGCGCCGTCACGAGGCCGAGCTGCCCACGGTGTGGAATCGACACGGGTCTCCGCCGGCCGCTCCGGCTCCTCCGGCTCCACCCGCCCACGTACACCGGGCTCCGGCCGCCCCGACCGCGCCTGCGCTGGCCCCCGTGCCTCGTCCTCGGGCGGCTCCGCGGGTGAACCCATCGCGCCGCGTGATGCCGGCCCCCGCCGCGCCTGCCGTTCCATCTCCGCCGTCGCCCCCGGCCCCGGAGGAGTCGCCCGTGGTGTGGGTCACCTGGCCCGGGTAGCGCGCTCCTCCCCTCCCTCGATTCCCCGAAAGGCTTCGTCATGCCCGTTCCCAACCTCGTCCTCGGTCTGTTGCTCTCCATGAGTGCCCCCGCCCCCGCGCCGCCGGCTCCGCCCTCTCCACCGTCGCCCCCCAGCGCCGTGGTGGCTCCCGCCGCGCCCACGCCACCGTCTCGCCACCACCAACACGGGGGAGCGATGTGGACCATGCGTCACGGGGGCTCCAGGGCGCGCCTGGGCACTCAGGTCTCGACCATGACCCCGGAGCTGCGCTCGTTCTTTGGCGCGCCCCAGGATGCCGGCTTGCTCGTCCAGCGCATCGAGCCGGGCAGTGCGGCCGAGGCGGCCAAGGTGCAGGTGGGCGACGTGCTCGTGGAGGTCGATGGCCAGTCGATCGCCGCGGTCTCCGATGTTCGCGACGCGCTGTCCGACCGCTCCAAGGGCGACGCCGTCGACGTGGTGGTGGTGCGCAAGAAGAAGCGCAAGACGTTGAAGGCCACGCTGACCGCCGAAGCCGGACCCACCGCGATGGTGGTGCCGCCCATGCCCGACCTCGAGCTGCAGCTACCCCCCGAGGCGCGCCGCTTCCTGAGCCCGGAGCAGCAGGCGGAGATCGAGCGCGAGCTCGAGCGAGCGCGTGAGGAGCTGCGAGAGGCCCAGCGTCAGCTCGAGGCGCTGGAGATCCCGCACGCCGAAGCACCAGGCCATGCGCCCCGAGCCCCCGAGGCTCCCCGTCCGCCCGAAGCTCCCGCTCCTCCCGCGGCGCCCAAGGCCAAGCGCGGCAAGGGCCACCGCGGGCGATAGCGCCTGCACCATGGTCTCGGCCCGCACGACGGCTGCCTCTGCGGTTGGCCGACTGCCACGGGCCCGGGAGCCAATCGAGTTGACACTCGGCTCCGTGCGATCGCCCATCCCCGCGATCCGATGGGCGCGCGCGCGATGGATCGCGGCTTGCAACCACTCGCGGTCGTGCACGCGCGTCTCGGGTTGGTGCTGGTCCTGGGTGTGGCCGCCTGCGGCCCTTCGCTGTCGGCCGATGCCCAGTGGGTGCAGTGGCTGTCGTACCGCATGGTCTCCGATCAGGCGGTGTCCCCCGACGGCGAGACCGTCGTGGTGGGCCACACCACCAGCGACGAGCGCGCGAGCTTCGCCCCCTACGGTCAGTACACCTCGCGCCCCTTCATCGCTCGCATCGGGGCCGACGGCACGCTCCTCCACGACTGGATCGGGTTCCATGGCCGTGCCCATGCGGCGGCGATCGACGAGGACGGGCGGGCCTACGTGGCGCTCGCCGGGCTGCGCGACGACCAGTACTGGAGCTCGCCCGAGCACTGCGAGCTGCGAGCCCTCGATCGCGACGGGCAGGAGCGGTGGTCGCTGCCCTGGGCCGAGGGCGAGTGTCCGATCGACGTTGCCGTTGCGGGCGATGCCATCGTCGTGTCGGTGTACGAGGACCAGGGCCGTCGCTTGCGAGCCTTCGATCTCGATGGCCGCCCGCGCTGGCAAGGATCCCTCCTCGACGACGTGGGGAGGCTCGCGGCCGTCGGCGACACCGTCTTCATGGGCCCCGTGCTCGCCTTCGTGGATCCGCCGGAGTCCAAGGCGGTGGCCTGGCGCGTCGATGCCCGCGACGGTGCCACCGAGGAAGTGCCCCTGGACCTCGAAGGGCCGCGGTTTCCGGGTTGGTTCGTCGCGACCGCCCACGGGCTGCTGCTCTCCTCGGTCGAGACGGGGTACTCGTATGGTGCCCCCGAGTACCTGACGTCCTTCGACCTCGATGGTCGACGGCGATGGGATCGACAGGTCGTGCCGCCCTCGGGCGACCTCTACCTCGAGGTCGAGCAGCCCACGTGGGAGGCATCCTGGGGACTACCCGTCGCCGACGGCGACGCGGCGTGGGTCGTGGGAGCGGAGTCCCTGTTCGTGCCCTACGAGTCGCGGACCACCGATCGCGCTCGCATGATGCTGCAGCGCTGGTCGGCCGAGGGCGAGCACGAAGGCACGGTGCGCCAGGCGTTCGAGGACTCCGATTCCGAGCCGGCCACCACGGCGCGCGGCGAGTGCCCGTCCTCGGACGTCGATCAGCTCCCCATCCTCGGATCGTGGGCCACCGGTGCCGTCGCTCGCCCCGATGGCACGCTGCTCGTGGTCGGTCGCCAGGGCTGCCGCGACTCGTTCGTCATGAGCCTGGAGGTCGAGGGATGAAGGCCGCACGGTGGTTGGGATGGAGTGGGGTGCTGGTGCTCGTGGCATGCGGCGGCCGAACGGCCTCCGATCCCTGCTTCACCTCGGCGGACTGCGCCGAGGGGCAGGCGTGCCTGGTGGACGCCGCGACCGAAGAGGGTGTGTGTCTCGATGCTCCCGGTCGCGACGATCCACCGCCACCGCTGCGCGTGTTCGCAACGCCCCCCGTGATCGACGTGCTCCTGGTGGTCGATGACGGCCCGACGACGGCCGAGCTGCAGGCGCGGCTGGTGGCCTCGCTCGGGGCGCTGCTCGACGCGCCCAGCGACCTGCGGGTGGCGGTGACCAACACCACCAACGACGAGCTGTGCGATGCCCCCGCCGAGCTCTCCAACGGCGCCTTGGTGGGCACCAGCTGCCTCGATCGGCTCGACCGCTTCGTCGCCCCCGATGGCACCGATGCGCGCTGGCTGTGCACCGACGCTTGCTCGTACACCACCGCGGAGCTCGGGCTGGACCCCGAGCGGCCGTGGCTCGACGTGCACGCGCTGCCCGAGGGGATCGATCGCCTCGAGGCGCTCGCATGCCTGGTGCCGCAGGGCATCGCCGGCTGCGAGCATGCGGCGCCGCTTCGCGCGCTCGCAGGCGCGCAAGGGCGCGAGGACTGGCATCGCCATTGGCTGACACAGGCCGTGGTCGTCACCGACGGCGTCGACTGTTCGGTGAGCGACGAAGGCGTCGCCGCGTTCGACCCCGCGGGCTCGCGGGCGCTGTGGTCCGACCCCACGGCCGACGAGCCCACCAGCGCGGTGTGCTGGAACGCCGGCGTGTCCTGCGAGGGCGATCCCGCCGGCTTCGACGAGTGCTGGCCCGCCGACATCGGCCTCGACGGGGCCCCGGTGCCCGATGACGGCGAGCCGGTGCTGATCTCCTACGGCGACGTGACCCGGTACTTTTCCTCGGCCGATCTCGAGCTCCGCGTGATCGCGGGCGTTCCCGTCGGTGATCCCGACGAGCCGACCTACTCGGCCGTGGGCGATCCCGCGTGGCTGCTCGAGCACGGCATCGACCCCGGCTGCAGCGACGGCACCATCACCGCGCTGCCGCCCGTGCGCCTGCGCGGCCTCACCTCCATGCTGAGCTCCGCGTGCAGTCCCGACTACTCCGAGCCCCTGCGGGACCTGGGGTACACCGACCCCTTCTGCCTGCGCCCCTGCGAGGCGGCCGAGGTCACGGTGACCTTCGAGCCCCCGGGGCAGGAGCCGATCGAGATTCCCGGGTGCGAGGGTCAGTACCCCGGCTTCACCGTGCCCGCCGGGGCCCCGGCTTGTTTCGCGATGCAGGGCGACACCGAGGCGTGTGCCCCTTACGGCAACGAGCGCACCACCGAGCTCGTGTTTCGCGTCGCCGATCCCACCGAGACCGGGGCGTTCCTGCTCGATCCCAACCCCTGGTCGGCCGAAGTGGAGCTTGCCGGATGCGGCGGTTGAGGTCGACGACCCGGTTCGGCTCGTCATCTCACCTGGGGCTGGCCCTCCCCGATGGCTCGCTGCTCGTGGCGGGTCAGCAGGGTTGTCCCGACGCGTTCTTGCTGCACCTGGTGGTCGATCGTTGGCCTTCGCCCGCCACGCGGCGCCACTCTGCGGGCAGGCCGATGCGCAGGAACACCGCGAAGCGGTGCTCGGGATACTCGCGCTCCAGCGCTGCGCGCAGCCGGGTCAGCGCGGCATCGACCTCGTCCTTGCTCGGGGTGGCTCCGCCGGCCGTGACCTCGGCATGCTCGGCCGCCACCAGCGTGCGCACCCGCTGCAGGTACTCGCGCTGGGCCACCAGCAGCTCGGGGCCCGCCGAGTCACCGCGGCCGGGATGCACGTGCGTGGGCCCAAGCGCCGCCAGCTCCTCCACCCGCTGCAACCATTCACCCGAGAGCCCCAGCTCGAGCCAGCTGTGCGTTCCGTTGGCCACGAGGTCACCCGCGAACAGGTGCCCCTCCCAGCTCAGCGCCACGTGGGCCCCGCTGCAGCCGGGCCCCAGTACGTGCAGGCCCAGGCGCAGGCCCGCGCGCTCGAGCGTCACGTCGGCATCGCCGAAGCCGTCGGGCTGGGGCAGCGCGGTCGGGTAGTCCGGTGCATAGCGCTCGCCGAACGCGGCCACGCGCTTTTCGTGCACCTCGGGGATCAACGCCAGCACCTGCGCCGAGGTCAGCACCTCGATCCCGCGTGCCTGCAAGGTGGCCGTGCCGTTGAACTTGTCGGGGTTGGCGTGCAGCACGATCGCCGTCACCACCGGCTTGCCCGTCTCGCGCTCGGCGATCTCCAGGAACTCTTCCGCCGCCGACGGCAGGAACTGGGTGTCCACCAGCACCACGCCGTCGTCGCCCTCGATCCAGTACGAGACGGTGGAGAAGCCCCACGACGAGGACACGTAGCGGCCCACGCGAGGCTCGTCGGCGATCCGCGACCAGGTGCCGTCGTAGGTCTTCGCGGGCGCCTCGGGCGTGACGGGGGCGGTGGTCGAGTCGGTTCGCCCCGGCGCCGCGCAGCCTCCCAGCGGCAGGGCGAAGGCGAGGGCCCAGCGAGCAAGCATGCCCCTCACCCGCCCTTGGCGTGCTTGGCCTTGGCGTCGGCTCGCACCTGTAGCTGCTGGCGGATGTCGGCCTCGAGCTGACCCATGCACTCGGGCTTGTAGCCGCGATACGACGCCTGGATGACGCCCTTGTAGTCCACCACGAACGTGAACGGGAACTTGGCGCTGCCGTACTGCCCCGCGTAGTCCTCGCCCGCGATCGCGATCTTGGCCCCCAGCTTGCGCTTGTCCACCACGTCCTTGACCGCGGCTGCGTCCTCGTCGGTGGCGATGGCCAGCAGCGTCATGCCGTGCTTGCGATAGCGCCGATAGATCTGATCGAACTCGGGCAGCTCCTTGAGACAGGGCTTGCACCACGTGCCCCAGAAGTTGACCACCAGCACGCGCCCGCGGAACGTGCCCTGGGTGACCGACTTGCCCTCTTCGAGCCCCGGCAGCGAGAACGCCTTGAGCCGCTCGCCCACCCCGGGATCCTTGCCGCACTTGGCATCGGTGCCCGCATGCAGCGGCCTGGGCAGCTCGAGCGTGGCCACCACCGGCTTGCTCGCGAGCTGCGTGGAGCCCGAGTCGGTCGTGCCTGTGTCGCTCGATGGGCCCGTGTCGCTCGACGGGCCGCCGTCGCTCGCCTCCTCCCCACCATCGCTCGCCGCACCGCCGTCGCTCGCCGCACCGCCGTCGGCCACCGCCACCGCTCCACCGTCGCCGGGTGCTCCGCCGTCGCTCTCGACGTCTCCACCATCGGCGCTGGCCGTGGCACCGTCATCGATGGGCTTGCTCTCCGCGACGGAATCGGCCTGCGCTCCGTCCTCGGCTGCGCCCGCGTCCTCGGGAGGCTGGGTCGAGGCCTGGAGCTTGCAACCGAGCACCACGCTCGCGATCGCCATGGCGTACGCGTTTCGCATGCCCGAAAGCTAGCAGCCCCGCCGACGCGTGCGCCAGCGGGCCGCCCACGCTCACTCCAGCGTGCAATCCAGCCAGATCATGTCGCGCACCTCGATTCCGTCCTCGCACAGGCCGGGCGGGTACCCACGCGCCTCGGTGAAGCGGTCGCGCTCGATCCGCCACGGGCGAAATCCCAGTCGCAGGTAGAACGCGAGCGCATCGAGACTGGAGCTCGCGGTCCCCACCACCACGCGCCGCATGCCGGCCGCGCGCAGTCGCTCGAGCACGTCTTGCACCAGCCTTCGGCCGAGCCCCCGACCTTGGAACGCGTCTTCGATGGCCAAGCTGCGCAGCTCCATCGTGTGCCGCTCCTCGGTGGGCAGCACCAGTGCTTCCCCCTTCGGTTCGCCGTCGGCATCCACCAGGCCGAACAGCGCACCGAGCTCGCGATAGCTCGCAATCTCGCGGTCCGAGTCGTCGGCGAGCCGCAGCAGGTCCTGGTAGGCCTGCCGTTGGTCCGCCGGGACCTCGATCACGCGCCACTGCTGTTTGGGAGCGGCCGGCATCACCCGTGGCGATCGAGACCGCGCCGCAGCCGTGACCACGCGTCGCGCAAGATCGCTTCGCCCGCGCGATAGGGCAGCAGCCACCGCACCGTCTTGCCGGCGCACACGGTCACGAGCATCCCCTCCTCTTGCAGGATCGCGTCGAGCCCGGCCGCCGGGGTGCTGCCCGAGCCGTTGATCTCGATGCCGATCATCGAGCCGAGCCCGCGAACCTCCACCACGCGCGGGTGGGGCTCCTTCGCCGCGATCGCCTGCAGCGTCTCCAGCTGAGCGCCCGCCGATGCCATCGAGCCCTCGTCCTCGAAGATGCGCAACGTGGCCAGTGCCGCCGCGCACGCCACCGGGTTGCCGCCGAACGTCGAGCCGTGGCTGCCCTTGACCATGTGCTCGGCCAGATCGCCCCGGGCCACGCAGACCGCCACGGGGAAGCCTCCGCCCAGCGCCTTGGCGTACCACAGCAGGTCGGGGGCCAGCTCCGGGTCGTCGCCCACCAGACGCGACCATGCGGCAAAGCGTCCGCTTCGCCCCGACCCGCACTGGATCTCGTCGGCGCCCAGGAGCGCGCCATGGCGGCTGCACAGCTCCCGCAGACCCACCAGGAATTCGCGGGTGCAGGGGTAGATGCCCGCCTCGCCCTGCACCGGCTCCACGAACACGGCGGCCACGCGACCCTCGAAGCGCTGCAGCAGCGCCTCCACCGAGCCCAGCTCGCCGTCGACCGCCCGCACCACGTTCATGCGCGCGAAGCGATCGTCGGGCTCGTCGATGCAGCTGACGTAGGGCTGGCGATAGGCCGGGTTGGCGGTCAGCGCAATGGAGCCCAGCGTGCGTCCGTGGAACGCCCGTCCGAACGCGATGATCACGTCGCGCCCGGTGGCTCGCAGCGCGACCTTGATCGCCGCCTCGTTGACCTCGGTGCCGGTGTTGCCCAGGAACACGCGCCCGTTGGCGATCGGCGTGCGCTCGACGATCTCGTTCACCAGCGCCTGCTGGGGCTCGGTGTAGAGCGTGCCCGCGGCGGCGGT
This sequence comes from Paraliomyxa miuraensis, assembly GCF_026337845.1. Taxonomy (GTDB): domain Bacteria; phylum Myxococcota_A; class Polyangia; order Nannocystales; family Nannocystaceae; genus Paraliomyxa; species Paraliomyxa miuraensis. The sequence goes on from NZ_JAOVZF010000156.1 coordinate 349,895, forward strand.
CAGCCGCATCATCTGCTCGCGGATCGCATCGGCCAGGCCGGGGTGGCCGTGGCCGAGCGGCAAGCAGCCGATCCCACACATTGCGTCGAGGTACACCTTGCCATCGGTGTCCCGCACGTAGATCGAGCCCTTGCCTCCGTCATCGGGGGGCACCGCGGCGTCGAGGGTGATGTTCCGTGCCGGGTAGGTCGGCCAGCGGCGATCCTGCATGCAGCAGAAGCTACCACCGCACGACCAGCCCGGAACCCCCCAGCCTCACGTGCGCGCGGGCACGTGAGGAGCCCGTCGGCTGCACGTTCTTGCGAAACGCAAACGCGCCCACGAGCGCCGTTGCCACCCCCAGGCCGATCGTCACCCCCAGCATCGCATTCGCCAGCGGCCGATGGCGCCCGACTGCCGCCTCGTGATCGGCGGGGTATGGCCGATCGAGGTACTGGAAGTCACCGTTCTCGTCGAGCATGGGGTTGCCCAGTTCGTCCTTGAGGAAGCACTCTTCCTCGCACAGCTCCGTGTCGTAGCGACGCTGGTGGTAGAGCGCGAGACCGCCCGTCGCCGCCAGCGCGACCCCGGCCGCCGCGGTCAGGCCCGCCCCCACCCAGAAGGTCGTGCGCAGCTGTCGCTGTCGCTGCTCCCAGCGCAGCTGATCGAACTCGCGGTTGGTGCCCTCCGGGGCGCCCACCTTCGGCACCACCAGGGGATCGAACGGCGCCACGTAGAGCTCGTAGGTCTCGCCCGCCGTGATGTAGGCCGGTCGGCTGCGGCGCTCGTCGGGTCCCATGCCGAACACCTCCACGTCGACCGTGCCGGGCAGCAGCAGCACCGGGAAGTCGTCCAGCGGCACCGTGCGTCCGGCCACCCTCACCTCGCGCAACTCCACCCCCTCGCCGAGCTCGAGCTTCAGGTGACCCACGCGACGCGCCTGCTCGCTCAGCGCCTGCTCGGCCTCGGTGCGCTGGGCCGTGCAGTAGAGGTCGCCGCGCTCGAGCTGTTCCCGGGTGCAGTTGGGGAGCGCGAGGTAGCGCCGCAGGGCTCGCACCGCCTCGACCGGCTTGCCTCCGCGCCCGTACGACAGCGCCGCGCTGTAGAGCGCCGATGCAGCCGGCACCGCCGAGTACGAGCGCTCGAACTGCACCGCGGCCTCGGCATACTCACCGTTGTTGTACAGGCGGTCGCCCTCTTGCCAGTGCACCTCCGCCTTCTCGAGCCGCACCTCGAACAGTCGTCGTGCGATCTCCTCCGGGCTCGGGTCCGTCGGCGAGCGCTCGGGGGAGCTCGCCGTGGCCTCGGTCGGCGAAGGTGGCTCGATCCCCGACGGCTCGGCCTCCGTCGACGGCTCGCGACCCTCGGCCGGCTCGGCTGGCTCGACCGCCGCGCCCGGAGCTGCCGCTGCCGTCTGCGGTCGGCCCACGGCCGGGCCCACGGTCAGGCACAGCACCGCTGCCGTAAGCCGTCGCATCGATCGCCGGGCCGCGCTCGTCACCGCCGCCAGTCTACGATGAGCCTCGAGCCTCGGGTACGCCCATCTCGGTCCGTCCCCGTGGCCACCTCAGGGCGCCGGAGGCGTGGGCGTGGGTTTCCCGGGCTCGTTGCGCAGCGCCGAGAAGTTCGGCTTGGGCGGTAGCTGGGGATGATCTGCGCCGGTCTTGCCGTCCCCGTCGTTTCCGTTGGTCTTGTCGTCCCCGTCGTCTTCGTCGGCCTTGCCCTCCGCGTCCTTGCCCTTCTTGGAGGTCTTGCGCGTCGGTGCGGTCAACCAGGTCGACGGTGGATCTCGGGTGGGCTCGGTCGTCGGCTCGGGCTCGGTCACCGCCAGCGGCTCGAGCCGATAGTTGAAGTTGCCGGGCGCCAGCGGGACCGGGTGCGCGGTGCGATCGTGGTATCCCGTCTTGGAGATCACCACCTCGATCGGCTCGTCCCCTCGGGGGATCTCGATGGTGACCGGCGACGGCTCGGGATGCGGCTTGCCGTCGAGGATGATCGTCGCCCCGTTGGGCTCGGTGTCGAAGCGCCACTTGATCGTGGCCGCGGCCACCATCTCGGGGTCGACCACGGGACCTTCGAGGGTCGATGCCGTGGGCGAGGCATCGGGCAGGCGTGGCATCTCGTCTCTGGGCTCGTTCAAGCCGCGACTGACGATGGCGGCCCCCGCCACCGCGCCCAGCAGCGGCAGCAGCAGCCACAGGCTCCAGTGGCGCGCCGGGGCCGTGGCCAGGCTCGCGGTCAGCGTGTGCGTGTTGGTCCCCGGACCCACGCCCAGGTCCGCGACCGCCGGCATCGAGCCCGACGAGCGTCGGGCCAGGCCGGAGAGGGTCGAGATCTCCAGGGGGCGATCGGTGGCTCGCGTGGCGTCCTCGGGAGAGATCGGATCATTGGCCGCACGCTCTCGCGTCACGCCCGACTCGCCCGCGCGGCGCACCGCGGCCCGGATGTAGCCCATGCGCTTGGCGAACGAGCGGTCCATCACCGCGGCCAGCTCGGCGCGTGGATCGACGTCGTCGAGCTGACGCAGCTGCGCCCGAAGCTCGCGCAGCATCTCCTGCGCGGTGGGAAAGCGCTCCTCGGGATCGCGGGCCAGCGCCCGGGTCAGCAGCGCCGCCACGCCCCGCGGCACGTCGGGGCGACGCTCCTGGATCTCGGGCACCTCGCACGCGTTCACGCGAGCCAGCGTCTCCGACTCGGTGTCGGCCATGAACAGACGCTCGTTGGTCAGCAGCTCCCACAGCACGGCTCCGAGCGCGAACAGATCGGTGCGGTGATCGATCGTCGTCCCGCCCGCTTGCTCGGGGGACATGTACGCCAGCTTGCCGCGCAGCTGCCCGGTGCGGGTGCTGCTGCGGCGTCCGGTGGCCTTGGCGATCCCGAAGTCCACCACCTTCACGCGGCCGTCCATGCTGACCAGCAGGTTGTGGGGCGACACGTCGCGGTGCACCAGGTGCATCGGTCGACCGTCGGCGTGGGTCAGGTCGTGGGCCGCGGCCAGGCCCTCGCAGGCATCGGCCACGATCTGCAGCACCGCCGACAGCGGCAGGTGCTCGCCTTGCTTGCGAAGCGTGCGGATGAGCGACGCGAGGGTCTCGCCCTCGACGTACTCCATCACCATGAAGAGCACGCCCTGGTCCTCGCCGAGGTCGTGGATGTCCACCACGTGCGGGTGGTGCAGGCGAGCCGCAATGCGGGCCTCGTCGCGGAACATCTCGACGAACTCGGGCTCGGCCGCGAGGTGTGGGTGAATGACCTTCACCGCCACCAGCTTCTCGAAGCCCGCGCGACCCGTGGCGCGCCCGAGATACACGACCGCCATCCCTCCGTGACCGAGGCGATGGACCAGGTCGTAGCGACCGACCGTCTTGCCCACCCCAAGCGGGTCGCGCACCGAGGCCGGTTCGTCCTTGGTGGTCGACTCGCGTGCGAGGACCTTGGTTTCGGGCTCGGCTTCCATCGGACCCGGGGCGATGTGAGAGTACGGCCGAGACTGGCCGACGGGCGTCCCTCACCATACGCGAAACGGCGGTGACGATCACCGAGGCGGGCACGAGCCAATGGATGGCTCCACGAGCCTCGCGCGGGCTTCGTAGGCTTCGTCTGGTTTGGGGTCCCGGCGTGGCCAACGGATCACCGGCCTGGCCCCGAGGTTCCGTGATCGACATGCGATGCTCGGCAGCTTTGCAGAGCAGGTCGCCTCGAGGGACCCTCGGCGCGAAATCGCACACCGCGAACCTGGCGCGCACGCTTGCGACCAATGCCGCAGGTCGCGCTCTACCTCACGTGTCGGGACTGCAAAAAATCGACCAGTGCGGAGATCTCCTCGAAGAGATCTCGGAGATCTGCTCGGTTTGGCAAAAAAATGTTGGATATACCAAGTTGAAAATATGTTGAAAGACAATCCACGAAACAGGGGACCATCGGCCGACTTCGTCAACGATTCACGGTGATTCCAACCATTCATCCACAGGATGTAGTGTCTGCGCGCTATACGCGACACAAGATGTTGTGGAATGACCCTTGCGTGCGCGAGTGCAGTGGTCTACGGGTATTTGAGCAACGACCTGGGAGATCGGACGATGGCGAAGCGACAAACGCGCAGGAGCATCTCGGTCAAGGGCATCACGTACCAGCGACTCAAGAACTTCTGCGAGGCGCAGGGCCTGAGTGTCAGTGGCTATCTGGAGGACATCATCGCGAATCGGCTCGACGAGGCCAACGTGCCCGTCCCCGAGCGCGTGGATCCGCGGCCCGAGCCGGTGGCGGCCAAGCCGCAGCACGACCCCGACGAGATCATCTCGCAGCACTTCACCTTCTAGACCGTCGTGGCGCGATTCGAGGCCGCGGGCCTCGGTGGCGCCGGACGCGGCCGGGACGTCGAAATCGACCCGGCGGGGCGCCACTGTGACATCGAGGTCGACGCGTGGACCGAGCGATGTGACATCGTTTTCGTCGGCGTGACGCCGACGCACCGAGTGCCGTGCTGCGTGAGCACGCTTCGTTCGTGGCGATCCAGGGGTCGTCGTTTGCGGGCGGCTGGGTGGTCGAGGAGGGCTATCCTCCGAGGCCGTGGTTCCCAACGACGATGACGATCGAGCTGGCTTGACCCGACGACGCACCCTGCAGGGCATGGGGGCGGTGCTCGGGGCCGTGGCCGTGGGTTGTGGCGACGACACCTCGGGTGATGGCAGCGGTGGAAGCAGCGGGTCGACGAGCGAGGGCGACACGACCACGTCGAGCTCCTCGGGCATGGTCGACTCGACCGGACCCGGCGGAAGCGGTGACAGCAGCACCGGTGCCGACGGCAGCAGCAGCAGCGACACCACGGGCGAGCCCCCCGCGGACTGCTCCGACAACGGCGGCCTGACCCCTGAGGAGCTGCTCGCCAACATCGACACCATCGTCGTGGTGATGATGGAGAACCGCTCGCTCGACCACTACTTCGGCTCGGCCACCTTCCTCGAGGGCTCCACGGTCGACGGGCTCACGGGGCGAGAGACCAACCCGCGCATCGACGGTACGCCGGTCCCCGTGTTCGAGATGGCCAACTTGCAGCCGGCCGATCCTCCGCACGGCTGGGACTCGTGCCACCTGCAGTGGAACCTCGGAGCGAACGACGGCTTCGTGATCGAGCACGAGCTCGAGCACCCCTCCTTCTACGACGAGGTCATGGGCTACCACGTCCGCGCCCAGCTCCCGGTGATCTACGCCCTCGCCGACGAGTACGTGCTGTGCGACCACTGGTACTCCTCGGTCATGGGCCCCACGTGGCCCAACCGGTTCTATCTGCACGCGGCGACCTCCGGCGGCACGATGAACAACGCGCCTGCGCTGGGGTTCCCCACGATCTGGGACCAGCTGGCCACCGCGGGCCTGAGCCACGCCAACTACTACTCCGACCTCGCGTGGGCCTGGGGTGGCTTTGCCAACCCGGCGCTCGGCTACACCGAGTCGCTCGACGAGTTCTTCACGGCGGCCGCGGCCGGCACGCTGCCCGCGTTCAGCATCGTCGATCCCAACTTCGGCATCCTTCCCGGTGGCGCAGGCGGCAACGACGATCACCCCTCGCACGACATCACGCTGGGGCAGATCTTCCTGGGCAGCATCTACCAGGCGCTGGCCCAGAGCCCGCAGTGGGAGCGCTGCCTGCTCATCATCACCTACGACGAGCACGGTGGCTTCTACGACCACGTGAGCCCACCGACCACCGTGGACGAGGATCCCGAGTTCCAGCAGCTCGGATTCCGCGTGCCCTCGCTGGTCATCGGTCCGCACGTGCGGCGCGGCTGCATCGACAGCAGCCCGATGGAGCACGTCTCGGTCATCGCCACCGCCTCGCGCCGCTTCGGCCTGCCGCCGCTCAACGATCGCGTCACGGCCACCAACGACGTCTCGAGCGCGATCGACCCCGCCTACCTCGACGATCCGCGCCCGCCGGCGCCGATCCCCATGATGTCGATCTCCGTGTCGGAGGTGCTCTCCAAGGTCGGCACCGGGCAGGAGGAGCTGGCGGCCATGGTCGCGTCGGGCCAGATCCCGCTGCCGGCCGATCGCCGGCATCCCAACGCCAGCCGCGACGTGGCGCTGCGCATGCTCGATCATGCGGCCAGGCTCGGCGTGGCCAAGCTGCGGCCCTGATCGGGTCGTGGGGCCGGCCACACCGCCCGGGGTCCTCGGTACGGGCCGCGCGGCGTCGAGCACGGCGCCCGCGGCAGTGGTGCCGCAGCGGGTGCTGCTACCCTTCGGTCGCGTGCAGATTCCCCGACCCACCCGTCCGCCCGTGGCCTGGGCGAGCGACTTCTTCACCTTCGGGGTGACGGGCACCAACGGCAAGACCTCCACGGTGCACCTGTTGGCCAGCGTGATCGCGGCCAGCGGCGAGCACGGGCTGGCGGTGAGCACGGTGGGATACTTCCTCGATGGCGTGGCCCTGCCGCTGTCGCGCAGCGCCCAGGGCTTCGTGGACGCGCTCATTCGGCTGCGCGACGCGGGGGGGCGCTGGGCCGCGGTGGAGTGCACGAGCAAGAGCCTGGCCGAGGGCTACGCCAAGCGCTGGCGCTTCGACCTGGGCGTGTTCACCAATCTCTCGGCCGACCACCTGCAGACCCATGGTTCGTGGGAGCACTACCTGGCGTCCAAGGCCCAGCTGTTCACGCACCTGGGCCCCGGGCGCACGGCGGTGCTCAACGCCGCCGATCGTCACAGCCTGCTGCTCGATCGGGTGATCCCCGCGGACGTGGAGCGTCGCTACTTTGGCTCGCCCACGCGAGGACCGCTGCTCCACCGCGCCGATCTGGCGGCGGCCTCGGTGTTCGTCGACGGCACGGGCACGCACGTGCAGCTCCGCCCTTCGCCCTGGGCCGAGGCGCTCGGCGGGGAGCTGCGCGTGCGCCTGGTGGGTGAGGTCTTCGCCGAGAACGCCCTGGCGGCCGCGTGCGCGGGGCTGGCCGCGGGCCTCGACCCCATGCACGTGGTCGAGGGCCTGGCGCGCTGCACTCCGGTCATGGGCCGCTTCGAGGTGGTCGCTCGCGATCCGCTGGTGGTGATCGACTATGCGCACAGCCCGGATGCACTGGCACGCACGTGCGACACGGCGCGGCAGTTGGTCGATGATGGCCAGGTGATCGTGGTGTTCGGGGCCGGAGGCGAGAGCACGCCGGGCAAGCGCTTGCCCATGGGCGAGGCGGTGGGGTCGCGGGCCGACGTGGCCGTGGTGACCAACGACAATCCGCGCGGAGAGGATCCGCAGATCATCGCCGAGATGCTGATGGAGGGCTTGGTGGCCGGCGGTCGCGCGCGGATCGAGGTGTGCCTGGACCGCCGCGAGGCGATCGAGCGTGCGCTCGAGCGGGCGGGGTCGGGTGACGTGGTGGTGGTGGCGGGCAAGGGCCACGAGAGCGGTCAGGAGGTGGAGGGGCAGATCCTGCCGTTCTCCGATCACGACGTGGTGCGTCGCCTGACCGGGGGCCTCGACGCGTGAGCGAGCCGGGCTCGCGAGTGATGTCGGCGCTCGCGGCGTTGCGGGACGAGCTGCGGGCGCGCCATGGCTGGACGCACGTGGACGTGTCGGTGGGGGTCGACGCGGACGCGCGGCGGCTGGTGCTGCGCGGCGAGGTGGCGGTCGAGCGCCTGGTTGGGCGGGTGGTGGAGGTCGCGGCCGCGGCCGCGCCGGGGTGGGCGATCGAGCCCGAGGCGCTGCGGGTGATGGACGGTGGCACGTGGCATGCGCTGCCCCTGGTGGAGCTCGATCCCGTGGTGCTCTGGGCCGCGTGCCCCGAGCGCGCGGCGGATCGACGCGTGGCCACCGAGCTGCGGCCCGAGGACGGGCCGTTGCAGCGCCTGGGGGCCCATGCGGGCTGGACGGTGGCTCGCGGTCGGGATGGCACCGTGGGATGGCTCGAGGGCGGGGGCGGGGTCGAGGTGCCGGCCCCGCGCTTGCCCGCGCCGCACGGCGACGATCCCGAGGGGCTGGTGAGGGAGGCGCGCTCGTGGCTCGGCGTGCCCTACCGTCTGGGCGGCGTCACGAAGCAGGCCGTGGATTGCTCGGCGCTGGTGCAGCGCTTGCTCTTCGACCAGCTCGGCGTGCTGGTGCCGCGGCACTCGAGCGATCAGCTCCTGGTGGCGCCGCGGCCGGGGAAGGGGACGGGACCGGGCGATCTCGTGTTCGTGTGGAGCGCCCGCGAGAGCCTGCGCGGCATGTGTCACGTGGGGATCGCGGCGGGCGGCAGCGTGATCCATGCATCGCTCTCGCGCCGCGGGGTGGTCGAGGACACCACGGCGGAATTCCTGGCCGACGCGCGTGGCGTGATGCACGTGCCGTTCGGCGAGCTGCTGGCCTTTGGGCGGCGCGTGGCCGGTCACGCCTCGCTGGTGGCGGCGGGCGTGCGGCTGGGAGCCCAGCCGTAGCCACGGGGGCGTGAAACCAAAAGGAAGACGCGGCACTCGAGCGGAAGGGACGTACGCTCGAGCACCGCGTCGGTGGTCTTCGTTGGAATCGGACGGAACAGAGCGAAAGACGGGGGGACTTCGATGCTCGGGCCCTTGGGACGGGCCTCGTGGAGCCTCGTCGGCCTCCTTCACCCGGAACAACGGCACGACGCGGCCGAGCATTACGGGGCGTCTTGGAGCTTTTTTCGTAGGCGAGCCGACCATGGGCGGGCGCGGCCCGAGGGGCTGCTAGGATCGAGCCCGTCCGATGTCCGCCGCCGCTGCCGAGTCCGTAGACGCCTGGTCGATGCGCTCGTGTCCCTCGTGCGGGGCCGTGGTGACGCAGCCGCCCGAGCGCATCAGCCATGCGTGCAGCTACTGTGCCTCGGCCCTGGTCGAAGCCGAGCGCGGCGAGCTGGTGGTGGACCGCGTGGCGCCGTTCCGCCTGTCGGCCGCGGCGGCCCAGGAGCGCCTGCGCCAGCACCTGGCCACGCGCTGGTGGGCACCCGAGCGCCTGCGTCGCAGCGCGCGAGACGGCCGGCACGGCCTCGACATGCGCCTGGTGGAGGGCGTGCTGGTGCCGTTCCATGCCTACGACGCCACCTGCCGCAGCCGCTACGAGACCCGGGTGGGGCTCTACTGGTACGAGACCAAGAAGGTCGTTCGAAAGGGCAAGACCGAGCGAGAGGTCGAGCGCCACACCGAGTGGTTCCCGCTGCGGGGCACGGCGGTGACCCAGCTCCGCGATCACCTGGTGTCGGCCTCGGTGGGGCTGTCGGCGACGGAAGTGGCGGGGCTGTGCCCGTTCGACCTGGGGCGCGCGAGGCCGTTCGATCCGCGGCTCATGGCCGGGTGGCCCGCCGAGCTGCCCTCGCGCACGCGCACCCAGACCGATCACGATGCGGCCACCCAGATCCGCGCCGCGGAGATCCAGCGCATCGGTCGAGAGCACCTGCCCGGCGACACCCACCGCGACACGCGGGTGTCGTGCCAGGTGGAGCTGGGAGAGGCCGAGCTGGTGCTGCTGCCGGTGTGGGTGGCCGCGCTGCGCTACGGCGGCAAGGTCCATCGCCTCGTCGTCAACGGCCAGACCGGTCGCTGCCACGGCCGCGCCCCGGTGTCTCCGGTCAAGGTCACCGTGGCCGTGATCGTGGTGGTGTTGGTGGCGGTGCTCCTGGCCTGGAGGTGGTCGTCGTGACCACGGTGATCCAGTGCGATGCCTGTGGTGGCAGCGTGGCCTTCGATGCCGGTCGCCAGGCGGCGCGGTGCCTGTTCTGCGGCAGCGTGGCCGTGCACGCCGACGATCGCGACGAAGCAGTGCTCACCCCCGATGCGATGCTGCCATTCGAGATCGCACGCGCAGTGGCCGACGATCGCTTTCGCCGCTGGGCCCGCTCGTCGTGGTGGAACGCCGCGCCGCTGCGGCACCTGGCGATCGAGCTGCACCCGCTGCTGCTGCCGGTGTGGCGCTTCGACGCGGGGCTCGAGACGCACTGGGCCGGGCTGGTCTCGGCGCGGACCCGCAGCGGCCACGTGCCGCGCTCGGGGCTCGAGCACGCGGAGCTGTCGACCCTGGTGCCGGCGTCGATGGGCCTTGCGGAGGCCGAGCTGCGGGCGCTGCAGCCGTTTCGCGAGGGCACGGCGGCCCGCTTCGACGAGGCGCTGCCGCACGAGGTGCCCGCGCTGTCCGAGCGCGGCGCGGCCGAGGTTGCGCGAGGCCAGCTCGAGCAGGAGCACCGGCGGCGGATCATGCGGTCGCACGAGCTGCGGCGCTGCAACACCAGCGTCCTCGTGCGCGTTCGCGAGGCGCGGCTCTTGATGGTGCCGATCTACATCGGGAGCTTTCGCTTTCGCGATCGGCCGTGGCGGTTCGTGATCAACGGCCAGACCGGCGCCGTCACCGGTCGCGCTCCGCTGGACCACCGCAAGATCGCGGCGGTGGTGGGGGTGGTGCTCGCCGTGCTCGCGGGGTGGCTCTTGCTGCGCGCCATCGGGATCGCCTGACGCTCGATCGTCGCGCGTGGCCTCACACGCCCTCGATGGGACGAGCTGGAAGCTCTCGTGCCGGAAGCCGGTCGCGAGATCACTCGCGGATCTGCTCGGCGAGGTAGCTCGACTCCCCGACCAGCTTCATCAGCTCGAGCTGGGTCTCGAGCCAGTCGGTGTGCTCTTCCTCGCTCTGCAGGATGTGCTCGAGCAGGTCGCGAGAGACCTCGTCCTTCTCTTCGCGGCAGGTCGCGATGCCGCTGCGCAGGCGCTCGATCGCCGCGTACTCGAGCTGGAGGTCGAGCTCGAACTGCTCCTTGACCGTCTCGCCCACGTTGACCTTGCCGTAGCGCTGCACGTTGGGCACGCCCTCGAGGAACAAGATCCGGTCGATCAAGGTGTCGGCGTGCTTCATCTCGTCGATCGACTCGGCGTAGATCTTCTTGCCCAGCCGCGAAAAGCCCCAGTTGGAGCACATCTTGGCGTGGATGAAGTACTGGTTGATCGCCGTGAGCTCGGCGGTGAGGACCTCGTTGAGCAACTCGATGACCTTGGCGGAGCCCTTCATGGCGGCGGGAAGCTAGCACGAGCTCCACAGCGTGACGCCCGAGCACTCGGCCGGCCGACCCGACGACGAAAACGGAAATCGAGGTCACCACCATGCGAGGCCTCGGTGGACGCTCGCGTGGGGATAGTTGAAAAGCACTTTCAAGTCAGCGCGAGCCGGTCGAGCCGACGCCATCGTCGTGGGCACGGCTGCCGCCACCGGCGGTCTGGATCATCTCGCGGATCTGCGAGACGCAAGTTCCGCAGCTGCGCCCCGCCTGGCACGCCTGAGCGATGCCCTTGACGGTACAGTTGCCCCGCCGCACCTCGTCGAGGATGACGCGGCTCGAGACCCCTTTGCACAGACAGACGATCATGATGCGTTGACCGCGGCTTTGAAAGTCGTTTTCAACGACTGCTTCGAAGGTAGCCGTGGGCTCGGGCGACGGCAAGGATTTTGATCGGCCAATTCAATGAGCAGCGGCGCGGAATCGGCCCGACAAGGGATGCGCTGAGAGCGCAGGCGCAAGCGTAGCGGAGAATTCGCGTGCTTTGCGCCACACCGTGACCTCGAGGCTCGAGATCGGCCGTGGATCCGGGCGGATCTGGCTGAAGCCGGGGCGGATGCGAGCCCAAGCCGCGGCTGGGAGCGGCGTCTCGAACCCGCGGTACAACCGGGGCCAATTCGACCATGTCCGACCACGACGATCACCAGGACACCCAATTGGTCCACGCCGGCGAGCCCAGGCCCCGCTTCGGTGGGGCGGTGACCATGCCGGTGTTCCAGTCGTCGACCTTCGAGCACCACGCGGAAGGCGGCTACGACGACGTTCGCTACCTTCGCCTCAGCAACTCGCCCAACCACGACGCCCTGCACCGCAAGCTCGCGACCATCGAGGGCGGCGAGGCGGCGCTGGTCACCGCCAGCGGGATGGCGGCCGTGAGCGCGGCGCTGTTGGCCACGCTCGGACCGGGCGATCACGTGCTGGCCCAGCGCACGCTCTATGGCGGCACCCACGATCTGTTCACCGGGATGCTCGCGCGCTGGGGGGTGGCGCACGACTTCATCGATGCGGCCGAGCCGGAGGCATGGGAGGCGGCGCTGCGACCGACCACGCGGGCGATCTACGTGGAGGCGCTGACCAACCCGTTGCTCGAGGTGGCCGACCTGCCGGCGGTGGCTCGCTTCGCTCGCGCACACGGGCTGGTGTCGCTCATCGACGCCACCTTCGCGACGCCGGTGCTGCTGCGGCCGATCGCGCTGGGCTTCGACCTGGTGCTGCACAGCGCCACCAAGTACCTCAACGGTCACTCGGATCTGGTGGCCGGGGCGATCATCGGCGGCGCGGCGCGGGTGGAAGAGATCCGCCACACCCTGAACCTGCTCGGCGGGAGCCTCGATCCCCATGCGTGCTTCCTGCTGCACCGTGGGCTCAAGACGCTGGGCGTGCGCGTGCGTCGGCAGTGCGCCTCGGCGCTGGCGGTGGCGACGGCGCTGCACGAGCACCCGGCCGTGCAGCGCGTGCACTACCCGGGCCTGCCCTCGCACCCCGGACACGAGCGGGCCAAGGCGCTCCTGCACGGGGGCTTTGGGGCGATGCTGAGCTTCGATTTGCGCGCCGAGCCAGGGCACGAGGTCGAGGTGGTCCGGCGCTTCGTGTCACGGCTGCGGCTGCCGGTGGACGCGCCCAGCCTGGGAGGGCCCGAGACGCTCGTGACCCGTCCCGCCGTCACCTCCCATGCGGGTCTCGACCCCGAGGTCCGGCGCGGGCTCGGCATCGGCGACGGGCTCGTCCGCATGTCGGTGGGGCTCGAGGACCCGGCCGATCTGGTGGCCGATCTTCAGCAGGCGCTGGGGTGATCCCGTTCTGCCAGCGGGGTGACGACCAATGAACCAAGAGCGATCGGGAGGGGATGGGCGCGAGCAAGGCGCGTCGGCGCCACTCCCGGCTTGCGGTCTTCGGGCTCGCCCCGACCACGAATTTCGGGCTACGGTAGGGCCATGAGCCCGGAAGTCGAACGTCTGCTCGACGAGGCGATGAAGCTGTCCGACGACGAGCGTGCCGTGCTCGCCGTCATCCTCGAGGACAGCTTGGGGGATGGCTCGTCCGAGGAGGAGATCGAAGCGGCTTGGCTCGTCGAGATTCGGCGTCGGATGGCCGCCGTGGAGTCGGGCGAGGCACAACTCATTCCCGCCGAGGACGTGGAACGCGAGCTGGAGGAGATCTTGGACCGAGCCAGCGGACCGCGGCGCGCCGTCGGTTGAGCGATGCGCGTCGTCCTGGTTTCCGAGGCTCGACTGGAGCTCCGAGAGGCAACGGAGTGGTACGCTGCTCGCTCACTGGTGACGGCGCGGCGCTTCGTCGATGAATTCAAGCGCGTCAAGGGGCTGGTTGCGGATGCGCCGATGCAGTGGGCGGAGATCCTTCCAGGGGTGCGAAGGGCGCTGTTTCGCAAGTTCCCCTTTGCGCTGATCTATTCAGTGGAGGGTGGGAGAGTCCGCGTGCTGGCGGTCAAGCATCACAAGCGGCGGCCGCTCTACTGGCTTGGCCGTTGATGTTGCTGCGCTGCACGAGATCCGCATGCCCGTTCTACCAGCGGGGTGGACGACGACCCATGATCTCCAGCGAGGATCCACGGGAAGGTGGGGTCACGAGGGGATCGGCGTGCGACCCAGCGCAAAGGGCAAGAGCCGCACGATGTTGCGTGCATCGTCGATGCCGCGGTGGGGCGTGCCCGAGAAGCGCAGGCCCACGCGGTGCAGCGCCTGGCCCACGCCCATGCGCTGACCCACGAGCTTGGCGAACGACTCCTTGATGTTGAGGTGCTGCTGGTCCCACGGCAGCCCGATGCGCTTGCGCTGCGACTCGCGACGGAACTGGTTGCGATCGTAGGCGCCCCACGAGGCCAGGGTGACCGGCTGCGGCAGGAACCGGCGCAGCCGCTCGATGGCGATGCGGAGCATGGGGGCGTGCCGCACCTGCTCCTGGGTGATCGAGGTCAGCTCGGTGCAAAACGGCGTGAGCTCGGGGTGCTGCACCGGGCGCACGAAGGTCTGGAACTCGTCGAGGGGGGCGAGCGAGGTGGGATCCACCAGGACGGCGCCGATCTCGATGATCTCGCTCTCGTCACGGGGGAAGCTCTCGGGTCGATCACACGTCGCCTCGAGGTCGACGACGAGGTAGGGTCGGTTCATCTCTCATGTCCTCTCGCCCCCGTGATACGACGTCGCCGGACGAGCAGCCCGGACACGATCCCGGACGCCGTGCCGAAGGCGACTCGGCTGGGGCCTCCGAGGGGTTCGACTGGGGGTCGTACGTGGCCTGGCTGGCGCAGCGGCACGGCACGCTGGCCGCGGTGGCCGATGCGCTGGCGGCTCAGCGGGGGCATGCGGAGTCGGTGGGGACGATCGAGCGGGCCCTTCGGCGGCTGCGGGCACGGCAGGGGCGCGACGGCGGCACCTGGGGCGCGCGGGTGCTGCGGGCGTTCGGGGTGCCCGACGACGTGGACTCGCGGGTGCGGTGGATGGGCCAGTATCACACGCGGTTCTCCGATCTGCCGCGCTCGCTGTGCCTGGAGCTGCTGCGGCCGTGGGATCGCCCGCCGGTGTCGGAGTCGCCCTCGCGAGCGTGGGTGCAGCTGGGGCTGGCCGGGGTGGCGCTGCGCGGGCGAGAGCAGGAGCTGGCGCGCGAGCACCTGCGCCGGGCCGAGCGCGCAGCCGAGGGGCTCGCGCGGCTCGAGTGGTTGCTGGCGTCGTCGTTCGCGATCAGCCGCGAGGAGCCACGGCAGGCGCAGGCGCGGGTGGAGGAGGCCGAGCGTCTGCTCGGTCGCCTGGAGATGAGCGCGGACGATCGCGCGTGCTACCGGGCGCGGTGCGTGGATCACCACGGGTGGCACGACAACGTGGTGCGGCGCGATCATGCGGCTGCGCGGGCGCGCTACGAGGAGCTGCCTCGGGATGGCCCGCCGTTCGGTCGGGTGCGACGGGACAACGGCCTGGGCTGGAGCCTGCTGCGGCTCGGGGACCGCGAAGGGGCCCACGCGTGTGCGGTGCGGGCGGTGGAGGCCGCGGGCGATGGTGGCTCGCTGCGGCTGCGCGCGATGGCGCTCTCGCTGCTGGCTGCCACCCTCGAGGGGCAGGCCGCCGAGGCGGCGCGACAGCGGGCCAAGGCGATCGCCGAGCGGCTCGACGACGAGGCGCTGCGCGTGCGGCTGGACCGTCGGCGGGGGTGAGCGCGCGGGGGCTTTCGCCCGCGCGCTCGAGGTTGGACCATTGGAGGTGATGTCGCGCCTTCCTCCGTGTTCGCTCTGGCTCCTCGCGTGGTCGTGCACCGCCGTGCTCGGGTGCGGGGACCCGCCCTCGTCCGTCGATGATGGAGGCACCGCGGGCACCACCGCCGTGTCGAGCACCGAGGAGGCCGACGAGACCAACGGTGCCTGCGCGGAGCCGCTGCTGTCGTGCGCGGGAGCGTGCGTGGATCCGCAGCACGACCCGGCGCACTGCGGCGGCTGCGATCAGGCGTGCAGCGACGGCCTGGCGTGCATCGCTGGTGCGTGCGACGTGGCCTGCGGCCCGGGTCTGCTCACCTGCGCGGGGGCGTGCGTGGACTCGCAGCACGACCCGGCGCACTGTGGCGGCTGCGACCAACCCTGCGCCCCCGAGGCGGTGTGCCAGGCGGGCACCTGCGTGGCGAGCTGTGAGCCGCCGGAGGTCGACTGCGCGGGAAGCTGCCGCAACGTCGACAACGACGAGCAGCACTGCGGCGGCTGCGATGCGCCGTGCCCCGCGGGCCAGCCGTGCGTGGGCGGCCAGTGCGTGGCCGCGTCGCTGCACCACGTGCTCATCACCGGTCAGTCGCTGTCGCAGGGGGCGCTGTCCGAGGTGGTGAGCATCGAGCAGCCGTTCGACAACGTCTCGTTCGTCACCGGAGTGCGGGCGGGTGGGGTGGGCCTGGACTCGCTCGTCCCGTTGGTCGAGACCTCCGACGGGGGGATCCACGGCGAGACGCTGGCGTCGGGCCTGGCCAACCTGATGAGCGAGCGGGCGATCGCGGCGGGTCGCGAGCATCGCTCGCTGCTGTCGGCCCACGGGGTGAGCGGCCAGCCCTACGCGGCGCTGCAAAAGGGCACCGCGCCCTACGCCAACGGCATGGCCCAGGTGGCGGCCGGGCTGGCGCTGGCCCAGGCGCAAGGCGACGTGCATGCGATTCGAGCGGTGGTGGTGATCCACGGCGAGAGCGATCACCTCGGAGGCAACATCACCTACGACGAGGATCTCTTGCAGTGGCAGAGCGACTACGAGGCCGACGTGCAGGCCATGACCGGGCAGACGCTGCCGGTGCCGCTGGTGACCGATCAGATGTCGAGCTTCACCGCCTACGGGGCGTCGGCTTCGGTGATCCCGCTGCTGCAGCTCCGGGCCTCGCGTGACGAGCCCGAGCGCATCGTGCTGATGGGGCCCAAGTACGTGCAGTCGTACGTGCCCGACGGCGTGCACCTGAGCGGCGAGGGCGAGCGCTGGCTGGGGGAGATGCACGCCAAGGTGCTCGAGCGGATCCTGGTGGACGGCGAGCCGTGGCACCCGGTGTCGCCGCGCGAGCTCACCCGCGACGGGGCCGAGCTCACGCTGCGGCTTTGGGTCCCCGCGCCGCCGCTGGTGCTCGACGACGTGACGGTGAGCGACCCGGGCAACCACGGCTTTGGCTACACCGACGACAGCGGTGCCCCGCCGACCATCACGGCCGTGACCCTGATGGGCGAGGACACCGTGCGCATCACCCTGAGCGCGGCGCCGGTGGGCGGCAGTCGGCGGCTGACCTATGCGATGAATGGAATCCCCGGTCAACCCGCCGGGCCCATGACCGGCGCCCGCGGGACCCTGCGCGACTCCGACGCGACTCAGAGCCGCCACGGGTACGCGCTGCACAACTGGTGCGTGCACTTCGACGAGCCGGTGCCATGAGGCTCGCGTGCCACGAGCGCCGCCGGCATCGCACACCCTTCCTCCGCTCGGCCCGCCGGTGCATCATCGCCCGCGCTCCATGGCGGCCATCGTTTCCATCACCGACCTGAGGAAGACCTACGCCGGTGGGTTCGAGGCGCTCAAGGGGGTGTCGCTCGACATCGAGGAGGGGGAGATCCTCGCGCTGCTCGGGCCCAACGGGGCGGGCAAGACCACGCTGATCTCGGCGGTCTGCGGGATCACCACGCCGACCTCGGGGCGCATCACGGTGGGCGGGCACGACGTCACCACCGAATTCCGGGCGGCCCGCTCGCTCATCGGGCTGGTGCCGCAGGAGATCTCGCTCGAGCCGTTCGAAAAGGTGATGTGGACGGTTCGCTTCTCGCGAGGCCTGTTCGGCAAGCGCCGCGACGACGCGCACGTGGAGAAGGTCCTGCGGCAGCTCTCGCTGTGGGACAAGCGCGACACCCAGGTCAAGGCGCTCTCGGGCGGCATGAAGCGCCGCGTGCTGATCGCCAAGGCGCTCAGCCACGAGCCCCGCGTGCTGTTCCTCGACGAGCCGACCGCCGGCGTCGACGTGGAGCTGCGCAAGGACATGTGGCAGATGGTCCACGGGCTCAAGCAGGAGGGGGTGACGATCATCTTGACCACCCACTACATCGAGGAGGCCGAGGCCATGGCCGACCGCGTGGGCGTGATCTCCAGGGGCGAGCTGCTGCTGGTGGAGCGCAAGGCGGAGCTGATGCACCGCCTCGCCCGCAAGGAGCTGAAGATCGAGCTGCCGACCCCGCTGCGCGAGCTGCCGGCCAGCCTGTCGCGCTACCAGCTCCAGCGCTCCGACGACGGCCGCACGCTCGTGTACACCTACGAGGCCAACGCCGAGACCAGCGGCATCGGCGTGCTGCTGCGCGACCTCCACGAGGCCGGGATCGCGGTGGCCGACGTGCGCACCCACCAGAGCTCGCTCGAGGACATCTTCGTCGATCTCGTCAAGGAGGACGTGACATGAACCTGCCCGCGATCAAGGCGATCTACGTGTTCGAGATGGCGCGGTTCTTCCGCACGATCCTGCAGTCGATCATCTCGCCGGTGATCTCCACGTCGCTCTACTTCGTGGTGTTCGGCTCGGCGATCGGCAGCCGCATCGACACGGTCGATGGGGTGAGCTACGGCGCCTTCATCGTGCCGGGGCTGGTCATGCTCACGGTGCTGATGCAGAGCGTTTCGAATGCCTCGTTCGGGATCTACTTCCCCAAGTTCATCGGCACGATCTACGAGCTGCTCTCGGCCCCGCTGTCGTTCATCGAGATCGTCATCGGCTACGTGGGCGCGGCCGCGACCAAGTCGCTCGTGATCGGGACGATCATCCTGGTGACCGCGACGTTCTTCGTGGACCTGCACGTCGAGCACCCGGTGTGGATGATCGCGTTCCTGCTGCTGACGTGCCTGTCGTTCGCGCTGCTCGGGTTCATCCTGGGGATCTGGGCCAAGAGCTTCGAGCAGCTGCAGCTGGTCCCGATGCTGGTGATCACGCCGCTGGTGTTCCTCGGAGGCTCGTTCTACTCGATCAAGATGCTGCCGCCTGCGTGGCAGACGGTGACCTTGTTCAACCCGGTGGTCTACCTGATCTCGGGGTTTCGCTGGGCGTTCTTCGGCGTGGCCGACGTGAGCCTGATGGGCTCGGCCCTCGCGATCCTCGGCTTCTTCGCGCTGTGCCTGGCGATCGTGTGGTGGATCTTCAAGACCGGCTGGCGCATCCGCAGCTAGTCCTGGGCCCGCGTGGTCGGCACGGTGTCGCTCAAGACGCGGCACAGCGTCTCCATGGCAAAGGGCTTGTCGAGGACCGCCCGGGCGCCGAGCTCGGCGGCTCGCTGGTGGGTCTTGTCGTCACCGAAGGCGGTGATGAGCACCACGGGCGTGGTGGAGGCCGCGTCGCGGAGGTTGCGGAGGATCGACAGGCCGGTGTGACCCGGCATGCGGACGTCCATGACGATGGCCGTCAGGTGGGTCCCCCGCAGCGCGTGGCGAGCGAGCAGCTGGAGTGCATCGTTGCCGTCGCGAGCCTCGATGACCTCGTGACCCTCTCTTCGAAGGTGCCACGAGATCAGGCGGCGAAGGTTGGGATCGTCCTCGGCAACGAGCACACAGGATCCGGAGGCTTGGGCTTGCACGGGCAACGCTCGATGCACGTGTCGGGCCAGCGCCCCGTACGACAGGGACTCGGCGTGCTGAGCCCGATGGGCATGGGAGCATCGGGCCAGGTGGGGACGAATGCCGCAGGTCAAGCGCTTGGTGCGCGAGCGCTCGCATTCGCGATGGGCACCGCGAGCCGGAACGTCGCGCCCCGACCAGGCGGGCTCTCTGCCTCGATCCACCCCCCGTGCTCCTCGACCAGGCCATACGCGACCGAGAGCCCCAGGCCGGTGCCCGACCCCACGTCCTTGGTGGTGAAGAACGGCTCGAACACGTGCGGCAGGTTCTCGCTCGAGATGCCCTCGCCCTCGTCGCGAACGTCGATGCACAACCACCGGGACTTGGGCTCGTCGGGGCGCTCGGGGTGCCGGAGCATGGCGTGGTCGACCGTCACGTCGACCCGGCCGCCGCGGGGTGAGGCCTGGATCGCGTTGACGATGAGGTTGGTGAGCACCTGCTGGATCTGCCCCGCGTCCACGTGGGCGGTGAAGGGGCCCGATCCCTCGACGGTGATCGACACGGCCCGCTTGTCGGCCAGGGGGCGCAGCAGCGCCGCCGTCGACTCGACGAGGACCTGCAGCTCGGCGTCCTCTCGCTTCGGGGCTCGCCGGCGGGCAAACTCCATCAGCTGCCCGAGGATGCGGGTCATCCGCTCGCCCTGCTCCACCACGATCTGCGCGTACTCCACGGTCTCCGGCTCGGTGGTCTCTCTGCGAGCGATCATCTTGGCGCTCTCGGTGACCACGTTGAGCGGGGTGCCCAGCTCGTGGGCCAGGCCGGCGGCGAGCTTGCCCACCGTCATCAGGCGCTCGCCATGCCGCAGCTGCTCCTGGGCCCGCAACCGACCCGCGGTCTCGGCCCGGAGCTGACGGCGGGCCTCCGCGAGCTTGTCGGTCATCGCATTCATCTCGCGGCCCAGCCGGCCCAGCTCGTCGTCGCCTCCGACGCGCTCGATCCGGCGATCGAGATCGCCCTCGGCCACGCTGCGGGCGTGGTCCACCATCGCGTTGATCCGCCGGCCGACGAGGACCACCCCGGCCGCCGCGCCCACGAGCGTGCCCGAGACGAGCATGATGAGGGCGGTCACGCCGATCCGCACGACCCTTCCCTGCAGCACCTGCTCTCCGGCCGCGAGGGATTCCACGATCACCAGGGTTCCTGCGACCCCGCCGTCGAGCGAGACTTGCGCACGAGTCTCGAGCCGGGGCTCGCCTCCGGGCTCGCCCTCGTCGATAATGAGGTGGGTGGTTTGCTCTGCCTGCGAGGCATGGCCGCCCTCCAAGTGCCACTCGATGAGGATGTTGTCCTTGCGGCGATTGATGTCTTCGACCAGGTGCTGGGCCTGCTCGAGCCCGTGCCGCTCGGCGACGGTCCCGATCGCCTCCACCAGCACCCCGACCACCGCGCGATGGTCGACCTGCATGTCTGCGACCAGTGATTGCCGATGAGCGCTGATGCTGATGTAGGCGTAGATCGCCAGGACCGTGACGGTGGCGCTGAGCGACGCCAGGACGAGACGCAAGACGAGGCGCATGACGAGCTGCGACGCGATGATGCACTCGGCGTGCCAGGCGCGGGAGGGGCTCCCCGTCCGAATCCGACCCGAATCCTGCTGGTGGACGACGACCCGGCCCTCAGCCGCGTGCTGGGCGGTGGCCTCCGCCGGCGAGGGTTCGACGTGGTGCGGTGCCCGGACGCGTCCGAGGCCCAGGGGCGGCTCCACGATCCGAGCCTCGAGGCGGTGGTCACCGACCTGCGGATGCCGGGCCGAAGCGGCGTGGACCTGTGCCGGGCGGTCGCCGCCACCCGACCCGACGTCCCGGTGCTGGTGGTCACCGGGTTCGGCAGCTTCGAGACCGCGATCGAGGTGCTCCGCGCGGGCGCCCACGACCTCATCCCCAAGCCGGTCGACGTGGAGCTGCTGGCCCATGCGGTGAGACGGGCGGTGACGAGCCGGGCGATGCGCCTCGAGCTGGCTCGCCTGCGAGAGGCTGCGCCGCGCCCATCGTTCGAGCGGATGGTGGGCCGCAGCCCGGCCATGCGCTCGCTGTTCGACCTGGTCGACCGCGTGGCGGGCTCCGACGTCACCGTGTTGATCACGGGCGAGACCGGTACGGGCAAGGAGCTGCTGGCGCGGGCCATTCACGATCGCAGCTCGCGTCGCGACGGTCCGTGGCAGGCCGTCAACTGTGCGGCGATTCCCGAGCCCTTGCTCGAGAGCGAGCTGTTCGGTCACGTGCGCGGGGCGTTCACCGACGCCAAGGCGAACCGGCGCGGGCTGCTGCAGCGGGCGCACGGAGGGACCCTGGTCCTCGACGAGGTCGGCGAGCTGCCGGGGCACCTGCAGGCCAAGCTGCTGCGCGCCCTGCAGGAGCGAACGGTACGCCCGGTCGGCAGCGACGAGGAGGTGCCGTTCGATGCGCGCATCATTGCCGCCACGAACCGGGACCTCGAGCAGGAGGTCGGTGCCGGGCGCTTTCGGGAGGATCTGCTGTTTCGGCTCTCGGTGGTCACGCTGGAGATCCCGCCCCTGCGGTGCCGCGACACCGACGTGCTGCTCCTCGCGCAGACCTTCGTCGACCAGGCGGCGGCCAAGCACGGGCGTCCGGTCACCGGCATCACGCCCCAGGCCGGCGCGAGGCTGCTGGCGTATCCCTGGCCGGGCAACGTGCGCGAGCTGGAGAACTGCATGGAGCGCGCCGTGGTCCTCACGCGCTACACCACGCTCACCGTGGAGGACCTGCCGCCCCGGGTGCGCGATCACGTGGCATCGGTGCCCACGATCATCGGCGAGGGCGACCTGGTGACGCTTGCCGAGCTCGAGCGTCGCTACGTACGCCACGTGCTCGCGGTCACGGGAGGCAACAAGTCGGTGGCCGCGCGGATCCTGGGCGTCGACCGCAAGACGCTCGCGCGACGGCTCGGAGGCGAAGTCGGCTCCGACCCGCGCGAGTCATAGCCTCACCGCCTCGAGCACCCGCGTCGAGGAAGCAACACGAGGGAGTCAGCCCAGACGAATCTCCGCGAGCAACGACGCGAGCTTGGCTTCGAGATCCTCACCGCGGTCGTAACCTCGCTGTCGAATCAGGCCCAGGTTCGCACGAACGCGGTCGAGGTCCAGGCCGTTCGTATGTTCCAGCAGACGCTGGGCATCGATCCGATCCTGAAGCCGTCGGTTGGTCATCGAGAGGGTCTTCATCGCCACCAGCTCCTCGACGCACGCGACGGGCAAGGGTCCGGTACCAGGGACGTCGATGACCGTCGCCCGCTCCACCGCCTCTGTCTCGATCCCGCTGCTTGCGAAGATCAAGTCGATCTTGACGCCCTGGGGTGAGAGCAAGCGTACCGTCGAGAGGCGTTCCCGCTCGCCGTGCTCCACGCTCGCGAAGGGCTCGAACCCGTCCGCACGCAAGCCGTAGACGAGGCGCTCGGCCGCTTCGTCATCCATCACGGCCACGGCCAAGTCGACATCCCGTGTGAAGCGGACCTCTCCGTGAACAGAGACGGCCAGTCCGCCGATCAACGCAAACCGCTCCTGGCGCTGCCGCAGAGCTCGAGCTGCGGCAGCGAGCGCTTCGATGACGACCGGCTCAGTCATCGCCGAGCAGCCATTCTCGAAAGAGCTGCTCGAGCTCTGCGGCCGAGGCATGCGGGTGTTGGCGTGTCAACGCCGCGCGCTTGAGCCGCAAGCCGACATCCATCAGCTCGAGCGCCTGGAGCAGCTTCTCGGCGCTGGATGGCGACGGGGCCGAAGCGAGCTCGCGGTCATACTCGTGCTCCACGAGGAGCGATCTTAGTCGTCTCTGTTGCTCCTGCAAACCATCGCGCGCGGCTGCGTGGAGGAGCGGTGATGGCAGCATTTCGCCGCTCTCGCGCTCGACGCCGCGAACAAGAGGCTCGCAGCCCGATGCGTCCTGTCGCGCTCACCCCTCCGCCACGAACTCGAGCTGCCGCGCCTCGAGCACCCGGATCCGGTCCCGCACCCGCGCGGCCTGCTCGTACTCGAGCCCCTTGGCCAGCGCCTGCATCTCCTTCTTCAGCTCCTGGATCCGCGGTCCGATCTCCAGCGGCAGCAGGTCGGCGTCGGTGAGCTCGCCCACCCCCACCGGCAGCATCTGCGGCGCGGCCTTCTTGCGCCCGGGCTTGGCCTCGCCGGGAGCCTTCTTCTCGTTGTGCAGGGTGGACAGGGCCCGCCGCGTGCTCTTGGGCACGATGCCGTGCTCCTGGTTGTAGGCGGCCTGCACGGCGCGGCGGCGGTCGGTCTCTTCGACGGCGGCCTGCATGCTGGCGGTGACGCGATCGGCGTACATCACCACCAACCCCTTCTCGTTGCGAGCGGCGCGGCCGATCGTCTGGATGAGGCTGGTGGTCGAGCGCAAGAACCCCTCCTTGTCGGCGTCGAGGATCGCCACCAGGCTCACCTCGGGGATGTCGAGGCCCTCGCGCAAGAGGTTGATGCCCACCAGCACGTCGAACTCGCCGCGCCGCAGGCCCTGGATCAGCTCCACCCGCTCGAGCGTGTCGATGTCGGAGTGAAGGTAGCGCACGCGGATCCCCAGATCGGCGTAGTACTCGGTGAGATCCTCGGCCATGCGCTTGGTGAGGGTGGTGACCAGCACGCGCTCGTCCCGGTCGGCGCGGGCCTTGATCTCGTCGAGCAGGTCGTCGACCTGACCGGTGATGGGGCGCACCTCGATGGTGGGGTCGAGCAGGCCGGTGGGGCGGATGATCTGCTCGACCACCACCCCCTGCGTGCGCTGCAGCTCGTAGTCGGCCGGGGTCGCGCTCATGAAGATCACCTGGCGCACCCGCTGCTCCCACTCCTCGAACTTGAGCGGCCGGTTGTCGAGCGCCGAGGGCAGGCGAAAGCCGTGCTCCACCAGGGTCTCCTTGCGCGCCCGATCGCCGCGGTACATCGCGCCGACCTGGGGGACCGTCTGGTGCGACTCGTCGACGACCATCAGGTAGTCCGAGGGAAAGTAGTCGAGCAGGGTGGGGGGCGCCTGGCCCACGCTGCGGCCGGTGAGGTGGCGCGAGTAGTTCTCGATGCCCGAGCAGTGGCCCATCTCCTCGAGCATCTCGAGGTCGTACATGGTCCGCTGCTCGAGCCGCTGGGCCTCGACCAGCCGCATGCCCTGGTTCAGCGCCTGCAGGCGCTCGGCCAGCTCGATCTTGATGCCCTCGAGCGCGCGGCGCAGCTGGCTCTTGGGGGTCACGTAGTGGCTGGCGGGGAAGATGGTGGTGCGGCGGATCGTCTCGCGCGGCTGGCCGCGCAGGGGGTCGATCTCGCGGATCGCCTCGACCTCGTCGCCGAAGAACTCGATGCGGATCGCCATGTCGTCGGCGTAGGCGGGGAACACCTCGACCACGTCGCCGCGCACGCGGAAGGTGCCGCGGTGGAAGTCGACGTCGTTGCGCTCGTACTGCATCTGGACCAGCCGGCGCAGCAGGTCGTCGCGGTCGATCTCGTCGCCCACCGAGACCTGCGCGGTCATGCCCAGGTAGGCCTCGGCCGCGCCGATGCCGTAGATGCACGACACGCTCGACACGATGATCACGTCGCGTCGCGACAGCAGCGAGAACGTGGCGGCGTGCCGCATGCGGTCGATCTGCTCGTTGATCACCGAGTCCTTGTCGATGAAGGTGTCGGTCGAGGGGATGTAGGCCTCGGGCTGGTAGTAGTCGTAGTAGGAGACGAAGTACTCGACCGCGTTTTGGGGGAACAGCGCCTTGAACTCGCTGTAGAGCTGCGCGGCCAGGGTCTTGTTGTGCGCGAGGATGATGGTGGGCCGCTGCACCTTCGCGATCACGTTGGCCACCGTATAGGTCTTGCCGCTGCCGGTGATGCCCAGCAGGCACTGCGCCGGATCGCCGGCCAGCAACCCCTGCACCAGCCCCTCGATGGCGGCGGGCTGACCCCCGGCGGGGGGAAAGGGCGCGCTCAGCTCGAAGGGACGGTCGTCGGAGATCCTGGGCAGCTCGAACTGACCGGGGGTCCAGTCATCGCCCAGGTCGATGGCGGCGGGGACCTTGGGGGTGGCGGGCATGGTGGCGGCAGGGTAGCAGCGGCGCTCGGCGCAGGAAGCCGACGGCGGGGGTCCTGGCCACGGGTGCTGACAGAACGCTGGCAGCAGACCATCATCCCCGGGCGTGCAGGGGCTCTACGCGATCGTCGACGTGCCACACCGCCACGGCCTGTCGGTGGAGGACGCGACGCGGGCCGTGCTGGGCGATCGGCTCGAGGGAGGGCGCGACGGTGCCTCGGTGGTCCAGCTGCGGGCCAAGCACGCGACCACCGAGCAGCGCGTGCGATGGCTCGAGCAGCTGGTGCCGCTGTGCCGGGCGGCGGGGACGACGTCGATCGTCGACGACGATCTCGAAGCGGCGATCGAGGGACGGGCCGACGGAGTGCACCTGGGTCAGCGCGACGAGGGAGCCGACGACGTCGCGGGCGTGCGGGCGCGAGCCGCCGAGCGCGGGCATCCGACCCTGAAGGTGGGGCTGTCGACGCACGACCTGGGGCAGCTTCGGGCGGCTGGTCGGCGAGGCCCCGACTACCTGGCGCTGGGGCCCGTTGCCCCCACTCGCTCCAAGGTCGACCCCGAGCCGGTGGTCGGTTGGCAGGGGTTGCTCGATGGATGTCGCGTGGCGGCTCGGCCGCTGATCGCAATCGGTGGGCTCGATCTCGAGCTGGGTCGGCGTGCGATCGAGGCTGGCGCCGCGGCGGTGGCGGTGATCGGCGAGCTCGCGTTGCCCGAGGCGGAGGCCGTGCGGTCTCGTGCGATCACGCTCGCTCGGGCCTTTCGGGACGCGGCCGCGCCGCTGCCGCTCGACGAGGTGCATCGACGGATCCCGGTGCTGTCGCGCGAGCTGCTGGCCGAGCTCGCGAGCTGGGGCGACGCGCTGGGGGTGCACATCGGCCTGGGACTGCCGGCTCGGTTCTCGCCGCGCGTGGAGTCGGGCCGTCCGCTCTATCGACCGTGCGACGTGCTCGATCTCGTCGAGGCGCTGGGCAAGCGGCCCGATCAGAGCTGGGCGGCCTGGAGCGAAGCAACGCTCGACGACGCGGGTCCGCTCGTGCAGCTGCGCCTTCGTACGCCCTAGGAATCGGGGCATTTCGCCGCGATCGGGGCATCATCGGATGTCGACCCCGTTCCCGTCGGCACGCGATCGACAGCCAGGTGCCCGCGCGCAAATTTTTTTCATCCCTGGACCTTGCGTAGTCGCGGGGTCCCCTTCAAACCAAGTGTGGGGAGAGGGGAGATGATGTCGAGCAAGGCGACGTTGGCAGTGGGTCGAGGGGCGCGCATCCGTACGGGTCCGCTCTCGCGTCTGCCCTCGTCGGCGCTCAGCGGCGCCCGGACCATGGAGTCGGTGGCGCTGCCCGGCGTCATCCTGGCCGCGCTCGGTACCCTGGCCGCCATCCAGCTCGCGTTGGCCTGGGGCTGACGCGCGGGGCAGCAGCTCCCGCGGTCGTGAGGCCGAGCGTCGCTCCTGCTCGTCGCCTCGGCCGCTCGTTTTCCGTCGAAAATTTGGAAGGGCCGATCCGCCCATGCATGGTGCCTGGCATGGGGTGGGTCGAGCGTGAGCGAACGTTGGGGATGGAGGGGGCGCGGCAACGGGCGACGCTGTCGGTGCGACGGGTCTCGGAGCGGTCGCTGAGAGGCGCCACCACGCTCGAGCAGCAAACCCTGCCCGCCGTGATCATGGCCAGCCTGACGACACTGGGCGTGATCCAGCTGATCCTCACGTGGTAGGGGCTTACGGACGTGGCCATCGGAGCCCCCAAAAAGCCCGCCTCGAGGGGCTTGCGGGGATGTCCGGAGGGTCGTCCGTGGCCGTATGATCCCACGACCGCGTGTCGAACGACGATTCCTCCCCGCCCAAGCCGCCACCGGTGCGGCGTCCGACTCCGCCGCCCGCTCCGGCCACCGAGGCCGGTCGTGAACGACGGGGTCAGCCGACGATCCACGGTACCCCGCCACCGCCGGTCCCGTTGCTCGATCAGATCCGGGCCAGGAAGTCGACCAGCGCTGGGGTCAAGGCACCGCCTCCGGTCACGCGGTCGAGCGGCACGCCGCCGCCTCCTCCCGTGGGCCGGGAGGCCACGGGTCCCAGGCCGATCGCCAAGCCCAGGCCCGAGTCGGCGCCTCGTCCACGCGCCGTGACTCCTCCGCCCCTCGACGGTTCGGTCGCCCGCCCGAGGGAAGCGTCGGGGCCTCGCCCCGGGCCGCCGCCGCCCAAGAGCGGCCCCGATGGAGGCCGACCGCGGAGCACGACTCCGTTGCCGCGCGTGGCCAAGCCGAGCGACGACGACTACCCGCCGGAGGGCTCGCCGGTGCGTCGGATCAAGGGGCTGCCGCCGCGGCGTCGCCAGCCGTCGACGCCGCCCGAGAGCGACGATCGACCCCGGGCGACCGCGGGCGAGATGGTGGTCAAGGGCGATCGCGCAGCGATGCCCTACGACGATGGAGCCACGATCGCCGTGGTCGCGCCGCTGCGCACGCCGACCGCGGTGCTCGATGCCTACGCCGAGGACGCCATGCGGGCGATCGCGGAGTACGAGGGCGAGCTCGAGGGCGAGCGAGACGCGGATCGGATCGGCCGGCTCCACTACGAGATCGCTCGCCTGTACGAGACGGCGCTCGGGGATCTCGATCGGGCCTCCATGCACCTCGACCGGGCGCTGGCGGTGCTGCCCCAGCACCTGCCCATCGTGGTCGCCGGCCGCCGGGTGCGGGTGCGCAAGGGCGACCATGGCCGTGCGATCGAGCTGTTCGATCGGGAGCTCGATCAGTGCCCCGATCGCACCCGCAAGGCGGCGCTGTGGCTGAGCAAGGCGCGGGTGCTCGAGGATCAGCTCGGCGACGTGGCCCAGGCCCGCGAGGCCTACCAGGCGGCGGCGCGGCTCATCGAGGCCGAGCCGGGGATCATCAAGGCGCTCGAGCACACCGACCGGGGGCTTCGCGACTGGGGCGCGCTGTCGAACGATCTGGCGGCGATGGCCGACGCCGTGCAAGGCGATCCGCCGCTGCGGGCGGCGGTGATGGTCGAGCGGGCGCGACTGCACGAGATCCACATCGACGACCCCGATGCGGCGGTCGAGCTGTACGAGTCGGCGCTGTCGGTCGACCTGCGGGCGGCGTCCAGCGTGCTGCCGGTCTTGCGACGCCTGCACGAGCAGCAGCAGCGCTGGCTCGATCTGGTCAGGACGCTGCGCCGCGAAGCCGAGCGCACCTCCGATCCCACGACTCGAGCCGCGGCGCTCTACCGCGTGGGGCGGGTACAGGCCGAGCGCCTGGGCAACCTGGCCGATGCGGTGGCGTCGCTCGAAGCGTCGGCGCAATCGGTGCCGCGGGCGGTCACGCTCCAGGCGCTGGCCGAGCTGCACGCGTGTCGGGGTGAAGAGGCGGCGCTGGCCACCACGCTCACCGAGCTGGTCGAGCTGGTGCCCGACGATCGCGAGCGCCTGGGCCTGCTGATGCAGCTCGGGCAGCTGTGCCACGAGCGCCTCGAAGACGACGTGTCGGCGATCGCGGCGCTCGATGCGGCGCGGACGATCGCTCCGGCCGACCCCACCGTGCTCGACCTGCTGGGCTCGCTCTACGTGGCGCGCGAGCACTGGGACGAGCTGGTGGCGATGTACGAGGCGGCGGCCGAGGCCGCCACCGAGACGCCGCAGCGCGCCCTGGCCCACGCACGTGCGGCCGAGGTGCTCGAGCGGATGGGTCGTCAGGCGGCCGCCATTCCCCACTACGAGCGCGCGCTCGACCTCGACCCCGAGCCGCTGGGCACCATGCGGGCGCTCGAGCGCCTCTACACGCACGCCCTGGCGCACCGCAAGCGCGTGCTGCTCTACGAGCGCTTCATCGATCGCATGGACGAGGAGCGCCGCGTCGCCTGCTTGATGGAGATCGGGGCGCTCCACGCCGGGCCCCTCGAGGATCCCGAGGCCGCCGAGCGCACCTACCTGCGCGTGCTTCGGCTGCGGCCGCGGCACCTGGGGGCGGTGCAGGCGATGCAGCGCGTGGCCGAGGCCGCCGAGCGCTGGGACGCGCTGCTGCGGGCGATCGAGCAGGAGATCGAGATCTCCGAGGCCGCCGACCAGCGGGTGGTGCTGTGGTGCCGCGCGGGGGAGGTGCTCGAGCTCCGCCTGGGGCGTCGGGCGGATGCGATCGAGCGCTACGCCAAGGCCCAGGCGATCGATCCTCACCACCGCGGCACCCTGGCTGCGCTGGCGCGGCTGTACACGGCCGAGCAGCGCTGGGGCGACGTGGTGCGCGTCTACGAGCGCCAGCTCGAGCTGGATGCCGGCGGCCCCAGTGCGGTGGCGGTGCTCCAGCGCATGGGCGACGTCTACGAGCGCGAGCTGTCCAATCCCTCGGCGGCGGCCGATTGCTATCGTCGGGCGCTGGAGGTCGATGCCCGGGCTCCGGTGGCCGCACTGGGGCTGGCCCGCATCCTCGATCGGCAGCAGCGCTGGGACGACCTGGTGCAGCTACGAGAGCAGCAGCGCGAGCTGGCCAGCGATCCCAACGACGAGGCGCGCCTGGCCATGCAGGCGGGCGAGCTGTGCGAGAACAAGCTCGAGGATCTCGAGCGGGCGGCGGCCGCCTATGCGCTGGCCCACGAGCTGCGCCCCGACGACCGACCGGCGACCGAGGCCCTGCGGCGGGTTCGGGCGCGCATGGCCGACTGGGCGACGCTGGCCGACGAGCTCGAGCACGATGCGTCCCAGCAGCGCGATCCGCTGCAGGCGATCGCCGATCTCTCGTTTGCCGCCGAGGTTCGCGGCGAGCGGCTCGGGGATCTTCGCGGGGCCGTGGCCTGCTGGAGGGGCGTGCTCGAGCGCGACCCGAGCAACCTGCACGCGCTCCTGGGCCTCGAGCCGCTGCTGCAGCAGCTTGGCCAGCACGACGCGCTCATCGAGCTCTACGAGCGCCAGGTGAGCGAGTTCCAGGACCCGGGGGCCCAGGTGGCCGCGCTGCACGAGCGCGCGCGACTGTGCGAGCGCTACCGACCCAGCGCGGGCGAGGATCTCATCGAGGTCTACACCTCGATCCTCGGCATGCGCAGCGACGATCTGCGCGCGCTCGAGGCCCTGGAGCGGCTGGCCATGCGCAGCGGCAAGCCCAAGGCCCTGGCCGGGGTGGATGCTCGGCTGGCGCGGCTGGCCCCGCAGGCCGAGCTGCGCGCGGCCTACCTCACCCGTCGGGCCGAGGCGATGGAGGTGGGCGGCAACCCGGAGGCGCTGCAGGTCTACCGCGAGGCGCTGCGCCTCGATCCTCGAGCCCGCGGAGCGCTGCGCGGGCTGACGCGCGTGGCCGATCTGCTGCGCGACGACGAGGCCCTGGCCGACGCAGCCGAGCGCTCGGCCGAGATCGCGACCGATCCGGTGGCCGCGGCCGATGCCTGGGTTCGCGCGGGCCAGCTCAAGGCCGAGCGCCTGGGCGACCGCGACGGGGCGGTGGGCGACTTCGATCGCGCGCTGGCCCGCGCCCCCGATCACGCCGAGGCGGCGCAGTGGCTGATCGGCACCATGCGCGATCTGGGGCGCCATCGATCGCTGGTGGAGCGGCTCATCCGCACCGCCGAGGCGGCGACCGAGCCCGAGCGCATCGCGGCGCTGTGGCTCGAGCTCGCCGAGCTGCAGGCGCGCGAGCTCGACAACCCGGGCGCGGCGCAGTCGTCGTTGCAGCGGCTGCTTCGCGAGCAGCCCGACCACGCGGCCGCGATGCTGGCGCTGGGACGGCTCTACGTGGCCGACCGTCGAGCCGAGGAGGCCGCCGCGCTGCTCGAGCGCTGCCTTGGGACGCAGCCCGACGGCGAGATCGCCCACGCCGCGCACTCGCTGCTGGCCGAGGCCCAGGAGCGGGCCGGAAGGGCCGACGAGGCGTTCTCGCACTATGCGGCGGCCCTCGAGGCGCGCCCCGACGACGTGGTGCTCTTGCGCCGGGTGGCTCGCCTGCAGCTCGATCAGGGGCACCATGCGGCGGCGGCCGACGTGGCGGCGCGGCTGCTCGAGCTGAGCACCGAGACCGCGCAGCGGGTGGAGGCGCTGCGCTGGGTGGCCGAGGCGCAGCTGGGCCTGGGCAAGATCGACGAGGCCATGGACACGCTGTCCGAGGCGGTGGCCGTGCAGGGTCCGCGCAGCCCGGCGGCCAAGGAGATGACCGATCGCGCCAGCACTCCCGAGCACTGGGATCGCTACGTGGAGGCGCTCAAGGCCTATCTCGCCGAGCGAGCGCAGCGAGGCCGGGCTCGCATCGCGCTGTTCGAGGAGATCGCCCAGCTCCAACACGAGCGCCTCGGTGACGACAATGCCTCGCTGGCGACGCTGGTGCGAGGTCTGAGGGAGAGCGAGGGCGATCCCGGATTGCGCCTGCGTCTGGCCCAGCGCCTGGTCCACGTGCATCGGCCCGCCGACGCGATTCCCCAGCTGCAGGTCCTCACCGTCGAGGACTCCGCGCGAGGCGAGACCTGGCGCTTGTTGTCGCGCTGCTTCGGCGATCTGGGTCGGGTGCGCGAGCAAGGCCTGGCCCTGGCCGGTCTGGCCGCGCTGGGCGAGGCGCGCCCCGACGAGCTCGAGCCCCTGTCGGGATGGCGGCCCGCGTCGCGGGCGATCCGTCCGGCCGCGCTGGTGCCCGCGTCCTGGGTGGAGCTGCAGCTCGGCGGCGATCCTCAGACCGCGATCGCCAACCTGCTCGCGGCCGTATGCGATGGGCTGGGCAAGCTGCGGCCTCCCGATCTCGGCGCATGGGGGGTGGCCAGCCGCGACCGCATTCCGCCGCGGACCGATCACCCCCTGCGGATGCTCGTCGATCGGCTCAGCGCTGCGTTCGCGCTCGAGGAGCTCGACGTCTACGTGCATCGGCACGCGGGTCAGGGCGTGGGCATCGAGAACACGCCCAAGCCCTCGCTGCTGCTGCCGATCTGGCTGTCGGAGCTCACCGAGTCGCAGCAGACCTTCCTGGTGGCACAAGCGCTGGCCCACATCGCGCGCGGAACCTATCCCGTGCACTTCCTGCCGCCGCAGGATCTGGCGCTCACCGTGATCGCGTCGATCCGCAGCGTGGTGCCCGGCTACGGCGGCAAGGTGGCCCCGGCCGAGCTGCTCGACGACCGGGCGCGGCTGGTGGCGCGCGGCGTACCGCGTCGCAAGAAGCCCATGCTCACCGCCACCGCACAGACCTGCGCCACGATGCTGGTGCCCGATCCCAACGTGCTGGTGCACTGGCTGCATCAGACCGCCGGGCGGCTGGCCGCGCTGGTGGCCGACGACCTCGTGGGCGTGGTCGAGGTGGTGCGGCGCACCGAGAAGCTGGGCTCCGAGCGCGGCGCCGACCTGCTCGCGCGCTCACCGGTGGTGGCCGACCTCATGCGCGTGTGGATGTCCGAAGCCGCGATGGTCGTACGCCGCCGCGTGGGACTGCTGGCCGGGGCGGGCTGACCCGCGAGAGCTACGATCGTCCCTGCGGTATCGGAACGTTCTGCCGCCCGCGCGCTCCGGACGATCAGCGCTCGCACGCTCGATCGGGATCGCAGCGCTGGGCCGCGTCGAAGCAGTCATCTTCGTCGAGGATCGAGCAGACGCGGGAGCAGGGAGACCCGTCGGCGTGCTCTGTCACGCAGACGCTCAAGCCGGTGCCGCACGTCCCGAAGCAGCCGAACGCACACACCGAGTTCTTCGTGACGTGGAAGCCGGCATGATCTACATCCTCGAGCTCGGCCGCGTGGACGAACATCCCGCGACCCGAGCATACGGGATGGGCCACGTCCTCGAGCTCGAGGATCTCGAGGTCTGCGGTGAATTTCTGCGGGGTATAGCCCGCAGGGCACTCCAGCTGAGCCCACGAGGGATCATCGCAGACGGCTTGGTCGGCGGCGCTGGGTGGGATCCGTCCACCGTCGGCCGCGGAGTCGTGGTCGTGGTCGGGTACACAACCCAGCATCCAGGCCAAGGCGAGCGATGCCGTGCGCACGCTACTCTCCACTCGGCGCGCTGGAGACGACGCGGAAACGAATGCCGACATCCGCGTGCCGTCGGTGCACGCCCAGCACGTATGATCGATCGTCGCGCATGAGGTCGTGCATGACCACCAGCACGCCGTCGAGCGAGCCGAGGCTGACGCCGTCGAGCGAGCGAAGCTCGTCGCCCACCTGCAAGCCCAGCCTACCCAGCATCCCGTCGGGGGCGTCCATCCTCGAAATGTGCCAGTACCCCTCCGACCCTTGCCGCAGGCGAACCCGGTCGCACTCGATCAGGGGAGCCGCGTGGTCGCGGACGAGCGCCTCGAGCAGGGACCGGGGCACGAGGTAGCGGTCGTTGCCCAAGGACTGGACGGTCTCGGGATGCCAGCTGGCGCAGTCGTACTGAGCCGGGCTCTGCTCCGCATCCTCCGATCCATCGTCATCCTCCGATCCATCGTCATCCTCGTTCACTGCGCCCGTTCCGGTGTCATCCAAGCCATCCCCAAGACACACGGCGGCCAGCTCCGCGCACGCTTCGGGGTCGTGGACATCGTTGCACCAATAAGAGCACAGCTCGCCATCGGCGTTGGTGGCGTAGCAGCCGTACTGCCCGAGCGCACAGCCCGCAACGAAGCAGCCCAGCGTGCAGTTGCCGTTCTGGGAGACATGGTAGCCGACCCAATCCGCGCCGGTTCCGGCCCCGAAGTCGACGAGCAGTCCCAGTGCGAGACTCGCCGCCACAACAGGATCGTCGAGCTGCACCACGGTGCTCGAGCCGCCGTCATAGTGGACTTGAGGATACGAACCATGGGGACAGCCTTGGTTCAGTAGCTCCGCGAACCCATCGATGCAGGCCTGGGCGTCGCTTCCGTCGGTGTCGCCGGCTGTGCCGCTCGTGGTCGGCTGGTCATCGTCGACGATCTCGCAGGACGATGCCACCACAGCGAGCAGGAGAGCGGTGCTCGCCTTCGTTCGCATGGGCTGCTTCATGGGAGACCTCGGAGGGATACCGTCCACCAACATGGTTTCGCCGACGCCGGTTGAGGAGCGAGAACGAGGACGTCGCCATCGTTCGTCGCCTACAGCCAAGCTGATTCGAGGGCGACGTCAAATGGCTTGCGTGGTCGGAGAACCCTGGAAATTTCGCACTACGAGACCATGCGAGCGGCGCGCCGGCTCCACCCGTGCCTCCAGCCCAGCGGGTGCGTGAGGCATTCGCCGATCAGAACAGCGCCGAGGTGATCATGAACACCGCGAGGATCGACACCAGGAACACCACCGTGCGGATCACCGTGAGGCCTGCGATGTAGACGAGCGCGTGTCCAACGCGGGCGAGCACGTAGATCTGCGACCACAACGCAGTGGTCTCGTTGGCCTTGCCCGCGAGGTGCACGACGATCACCACGATGGCGAACAGCGCCAGGTTCTCGTTCATGTTGTTGCTGGCCCGCTTGGCACGAGCCAGCCACCCACCCATCGGCGGGATCTCCTCGTGATTGCCAAGCCCCCACGCCAGCCCGTTGTCGAACAGCTGGCCAAAGGCCACGAGCATGATGAGGACCCACGTCAGGGCCGCACTGGCCAGCAACATCCAGAGATCGGTGGTCATCGTGCCCCGCTTTCCTTGGGATCCTATCGCAACCCGGAGAGTGGAACGCGGATCGAGCACGAGCCGCTGCACGAGCCCGCAGCCGCGCCCGCGGTCCGAGAGCGGCCGCGAGCGCAGCCATGGGCTCGTGTAGTGGATGCCCTTAGCGGGGCCGTACGGTTCCCCGTGGAGTCACTTGTACTTGCCGTGGAACCACACGAAGGCCGGCGCGATCTCGCCATTGCAGGCGGAATCGTTGGAGGCGAATTCGAACTTGCCGTGCCCCATGACGCCGGCGAACGAGCCGGTACCGCCTGCGATCGTGTAGTGCACGGGATCGACGGTGGCCGAGGCACAGGTCTGCGGATCGAACTCCAAGAAGAAGCTCGAGGCCTCGATGGTGACCGAGTCGCCGTTGGCGTAGGTGTCGACCGCGACCAAATCGAACACCTCGCCGGTCTCGATGTTCTGACAGCCCGAAGAGACCACCGAGAACAGACCCCCGGCGGTGTCGATGCCCTGGCCTTCGAAGACGGCCTCGAAGTTCGGGAAGTCGCCGCAGCGGTCGAGATCGATCCCCACCGAGATCAGGTTCAGGCTCTCGGATCCCTTGTACTTGGTGTGGCCGTTGCCGTTGTTGGCCACCACCGGCCCTGCGCCCAGGCACAGCGCGGTGCCGAGCCCGGCGGCGCAGAGTCCAGTGCGTCGTAGTCGTGAGTGCGTAATTCGTCGTGTCACGTCGTCATCCCCCGGCGTGCTCCCCCGAGCACGTCGACGGGCATGATCTACATCATGGTGGGACATGTCGAGTAGCATGGTCATCGTTACGACGATTTCTCGGGTGTGAAACGTTTGGCGCGGAGATGCTTCGTCAGGTTCTGGGGGGAGCCCACGCGGTACATCACTGATCATCCCGCCGCATCCACGATGGGCGGTCGGCACGGTCGTCGCTGGCGGGGCTCGACGAGAACACGCGCAGTGCCGTGGCCCCGTGGCGTTTGAAAGCGCCCGCTTGCTTTCAAACGCCGCGGGGCTCTACGCTCCCGGCACCGTCGACGCAGGGCTCCTTCCCGCGATCCCCGAACCGTCCCGCCGATGCCGAAGCTCATCTCCGACGACCGAATCCTCGACGCCGCCGTGGCCACGGTGGCCGAGCATGGGTTCGCGGGCGCGACCACGCGCCAGATCGCGACGGTTGCCGAGGTCAACGAGGTCACGCTGTTTCGCAAGTTCGGCACCAAGGCCAACCTGCTGCGCGAGGCCATGGTGCGCGAGCTCGCGGCGTTCGAAGATGCAGGCGGGGCTCGCTACTCGGGTGACGTGCACGCCGATCTGCGTCGCGTGGTGGAGCTCTATCGGGGCCTCGTCGAGCGCCGCGGTCGGCTGATCCCGGTGCTGCTGGCCGAGCTGCCGCGCTGGCCCGAGCTGCGCGAGGTGGTGGAGATCCCCCAGCGGGTGATCGCCTCGGTCGCCGTCGTGCTGGCCCGCTACCAGCAAGAGGGGGTGCTCGAGCCCGAGCCGCCGCTGCTGGCGGTGGCGAGCCTGCTCGCGCCGCTGATGGTGCTCGAGCTGGTGCGCGGCACCAACGAGGCGCTGAGTCCCCCCGTCCTGGTGGTCGAGGACCACGTGCGCCGCTTCATCGCCGGACGCACGCCGGCCCAGGGCTCGGGTTCGAGCTCGCCCAAGCCCAAGCCCAGGCGTCAGTCCAGGCGCTAGCCCACGAGCTTGGCCGCCACCTCGGTCACGCGCTTGCCGAGGTACTTCGCATGGCCGACGTCGGCCTCGGTGGGGCCGTTGCCGGCCTGCCCGGTGGTCACCGACACGCCGTAGGGGTTGCCGCCTGCACCGAACACGGAGGGATCGGTATAGCCGGGCGTCACGATGTAGCCGCCGAAGTGGTAGATGCTGTTGTAGAGCGCCAGCAGGGTGCTCTCCTGCCCGCCGTGGGCGTTCATGGCCGAGGTGAAGCCGGCATAGACCTTGTTGGCCAGCTTGCCCTGGAACCACAGACCACCGAGCGTGTCGACGAACTGCTTGAGCTGGGAGGGCACGTTGCCGAAGCGGGTCGGGCAGCCGAACACGATCGCGTGGGCCCACGAGAGATCGTCGGCGGTGGCGCGCGGCTCCTTGGCGGTGCGGTCGACGAACTCGCGCCACTTGGGGTTGGAATCGATCGCGGCCGCGGGGGCCGTCTCGGCGACCAGACGCACGCGCACCTCGGCTCCGGCGGCTGCGGCCCCTTCGGCGACGGCCCTGGCGGTGGCTTCGTTGGTTCCCGTGGACGAGTAGTAGATGATGGCGACGTTGGGCATGACGGTGCACGTGAACCTATCACCCGAGCCGCGCGCGGGCGGGCCCGAGCCCTGCAACACGCTGTTGCGCGCTCCAGCACGATCGCGGCCGCGAAGGACTACTGGCGATGGGGCAGGCGGTAGAGCACCAGTGACAGATCGTCCGGCTTGCTGGGCTCGCCGGGCTCGGGGTACTGCATGCGTCGGCGCGCCAGCTCGACCAGCACCTGGGTGGCCTCGGTCAACGGACCACGCTGCAAGATGATGGAGATCTCCTCGAGCGACACGTTGTCGAACAGCCCGTCGCTCGCCATCAGCAGGGTGTCGTGATCGGCCATCGTGTAGCTGGGGCCCACGTCGATGCGCATCTTGCCGTCGCCCACCACGTTGGTGATGTAGTGCCGCATGTCGTGGTGAAGGGCCTCGGCGGGGTCGAGCACCCCCGCGGCCACCTGGTAGCCGACCGGCGAGTGGGCAACGGTGCGAAGCTTGAGCTTGCCTCGCCCGCCCACGATCACCGCCTCGGAGTCGCCGGTGTTGTACGTTCGCAGCACGCCGCCCTGGATCTCCACGACGAGCAGGGTGGTGCTGCCCACGGCGGGCGTGGCCTGGGCGGCCGCATCGGCGCGCTCGAACGCATCGAGGATCGCACCGCGCACCGCGTTCTCGTCGTCGCTGGTGATCGAGGCGAGGGCATCGTGGAGCGCATCGATCGCGAGCTGCGAGGCCTCGGCTCCGCCCCGCGTACCGCCCACGCCGTCGGCCACCGCGAGCACCAGGGCCTGCGGGGTGGGGATCACGGCCACGGCATCCTGGCACGCGTCGCTGGGGCCGCGATCGGGCGCCGGCTCGGCGTGGGCCACCACCGTGCCAAAGGCCCCCTCCATCTGCACCACGCTCGGGGCGAGCACGCCGGTGATGCGCTCGGCTCTCGGGTCGTTCATCGCTGGCGGCCTCGCTCGCGCAGCCCGTCGCCGCACCAGGGGCAGTGCGCCCAGAACCCCGGCAGCACCGGCTGCTCGCACTTGGTGCAGCGGCGGGCCGTCTTGACCAGCGGCCAGCGCACGCGCACGCGCACGTGGCACCAGGGGCAGTAGCGCGAGAACGGAATCAGCTTGCCCCCGCACGAGCCGCAGGCGGCCGCGTAGCGTCGATCGGTGAAGCGTCGGCTGGACTGCGGGCCGACCTTGGGGCCGTAGCACCACGCGCAGTAGCTCCAGTCGAGCTTGATGCCTCGCTCGCAGCGGGGGCACTGGGCCGGGAAGGTGGTCTCGCCCTGGAGGCCGAGCGGATCGGCCCCGCACCAGGGACACACGTGCATGCGCTCGTCGACTGGCTGCTGGCAGGCGCCGCAGGTGTGCGTGAGCGCCAGCCGCCCGTCGAGCATGCCGCGAAGCTGTCGCAGCCGGACCGATCGCCAGTCGCGGAGGCTCCGGTTGCGCTCGGCGGCGGCCTCGGACTTGGCCTTGCGACGCCGCAGCACCTTGCGCTCTGCCTTGCGGTAGGCGGTGAGCAGCTGGCCGGCATCGCGATAGCGGCGGCGCGCGTCGACCTGGATCGCGCGCTGCAGCACCTCGGACAGCTCGGGGGCGATGCGCATGAGCTTGTCGTGGCCAGGGGGCGGCCAGTCGTAGGGCCACTCGGGGAGCACGCCGGTGAGCATGCGATAGATGACCAGGCCGGCCGAGAATACGTCGGAGCGCGCCGAGGGGCGGCCCAGGGCCTGCTCGGGGGCCATGAAGCCGATCGTGCCCGAGGCCGAGGCGGCAATGGTGCTCGCGGCCACCTTGGCCAGCCCGAAGTCGGCCAGCCGCAGGCGATCCTCGCCGAACAGGATCAGGTTCTCGGGCTTCACGTCGCAGTGGATCACGTGCTGCTCGTGCGCGTAGGCCAGCGCCGACAGCAGCTGCTCGCCAAACGAGAGCGCCAGCGGCACCGCCAGCCGCCGCGCGAGCCGATCGTCGAGCGACCCGCTGCCGAGCGGATACGAGATGATGAAGTGACCATCGGTGTTGTCGGCGTTCTTGAGCCGCAGGATGCACGGGTGATCGAGCTGCGCGGCCATCCGTGCCTCGCGGCGAAACGCATCCATCATCGTGGGCGTGAGGCTGCTGGGCAGCGGGACCTTGAGCGCCACGTCGACCCCCTCCACCGTGTCGTGAGCGCGGTAGACGTCCGCAAAGCCGCCCTGCGCGAGGCGACCGCGGATGCGGTACTTGCCCAAGCGCTGGCCTCGGCGAAGCATGGGGGAGCCAAGCGTGTCGCAGTCGTGAGGGGTCGGCAAGCAGGGCGCACGGCCCGCGCGGAATCGGCGGCGCGGGGATGCCTTTGCTCAGCCGCCGTTGAGCGCCTCGCAGGCGTCGACGTAGCCGGGGCTCTCCAGCGGACAGAGCTGACCGGGGCCGAGCGCCATGCAATAGCCGCGCTGGTTGGCCACGGTCAGCTGGCGCACGCAGTCCTGGAACGCGCTGCCGCTGACGTCGCCTCCGGCCAGGGCGAGGCAGGCGCTGCCGTTGGGATCCTGATGGGTGTCGTGATCGACGGGGCGCCACTGGGTCAGCACGCCGATGTCGTCGCCCGTGACGGGGCGGAACAGCCCGGTCGTCGAGTCCTGCACGCAGTCGTCGGCCTGCAGCTCCACCGTCTGACAGCACACCCGCGAGGCGCCGCAGACGGTCTGGACCTCGTCGGCCGACCAGGTGGGGTTGCACGGGATGGGACAGCCCTCGACCCCACCCGCGAGCAGGCCCTGGCCCTGCAGATCGCCCACGCGCACGCACTGGCCGAATTGCGAGAGGTCGTTGTTGATCTCGGAGAAGTAGGGCACGTCGCCATCGATCCCCTTGCCCTGGTAGGCGGGCAGCGCCCCGCCGACCGCCGCGGGATCATCGGAGCAGCAGCGGTAGCCGTTGATGCCCGGCTCCTGCTGGGGATTGCACGGCGGAGGATAGCCCGAAGGCCCAGGCGGGCCACCACCGATCAGCTCGGTGTCGTTCTCCCCGCACGGCCCCGAGGGCGGGGTCGTGGTCTCGTCGGCGGAGGCGGACGCATCGGCCGAGCCCTGGGTGGTCCCTTCCGTGCCCGAGTCGGTGTCGAGCTCCACGGTGGGGCCGCACGCGGCCATCATGACGCAAGCTCCGGGCATCACCCAAGCCCCGAGCACCCAAGCCCCGACCACCACCGAGCCGCGAACGCGAGACATGGCGGGAGGATATCGCGGGCTACACCTTGATGCTCATCCAGCGCCCCTGCTTCCACAGGTGCGCGAAGATCAACGCCGTGAGCCCACGGTAGCTCACCTGCGCGGTCCAGATCGCCATGAGGCCCAGTCCCAGCCCGGGCCCCAGCAGGTAGGCCACCGGGAGGAACAGGAGCCACTGGGTGGCAATCGACACCACCATCGAGGCACGGCTGGCCCCGGCGCCGATGAGCGCGTTCATCAACACCATGCCCACCGCATCCACACCGATGGTGGCGCCGACCAGCCGCAGCGGGCCCCGGGCGAGCTCGAGGGTGTCGGCCTCGTGCAGGAACACCCCCAGGATCAGATCGGGGAAGAGCAGCATGGGCAGGCCCAGCACCGTCATCACCGCGGCGCCGATCCTGACCACGTCCCAGCCCCACGCCTTGGCGTCCTCGGGATCGCTGCGGCCGAGGGCCTGGCCCACCAGCGAGGCGGCGGCCAGGCCCAGGCCCAGGCCGGGGAGCACGGACACGAGGGTCACGTTGAGCACCACGTTGGCCGCGGCCACCTCGGCGGTGGCATGCGCCTGGTCGGCCACGTCGGTGTGCGCGATGATCCAAAACAGCACGTTGAAGCCCGCGGCAAAGAACAGCTGCTGGAACGCGTTGGGCAGGGCCAGGCGCCCGATGGTGCGCATGCCGTCCGCGTCGGGCAGCTTGCGCAGGAATCCGCCCTTGCGGGCGTGCCGAAGGCCGAGGAGGAAGTAGTACCCGGTGCCCACGTAGGTGGCGATGGCCGAGGCCACGCCCGCACCCACGGCCCCCATGGCCGGCGCGCCCAGGTGGCCGAAGATCAACACCCAGTTCAGCAGGATGTTGGCCGCATGCATCACCAGCAGCGTGCGCAGGTAGAGCTGCGAGAGATTGACCCCGTTCCAGTAGCCGCGGAACGAGAAGTTCATGCCGACCGCGACCATGGCCAGCACGCGCGCTTGCAGATAGGGCACGCCCTGCTCCACCACCGCGGGGTCGGGGTTGAGCACGGGGAACACGTAGGGCACCAGCTGCAGCAGCACGATCGACAGCGGCAGGCCGATGAGCAGCGCGATGAGCAGCGCGCCGTTGAGCGAGACCGCCGTCTCCGCGTCGCGGCCCTCGCCCATGCGCCGCGAGGCGATCGTCTGCACCCCAGCCGACAGGCCGGTGATGAAGGCCATCGCCAGGAAGTTGGCGAAGCTTCCCGTCCCCACGGCCGCGAGCGCCTCGTCACCCAGGCTCCCCACCATCGCCGTATCGACCAGGTTGAGGATGTTCTGTGATGTCATCCCTCCGATGATCGGAAGGGCGATCACGAGGACCTGCCGTACGCGTTGACGCATGCCGTCTGGGGGGCGACGAAGGTCCTGGGCTCGACCTCGGGCAGGGATGATGGTCGTACAGGCCACGACCATGGCAAAACTTCGGAGGATCACGGCTCCGTGAGGAATCCCAAGAGCCGTGCGGGCCTCTACCGTTGCTGGGAAGAGCTGCGGTCGTCCTGTTTCAGGCCACCCGAAGGGCCAACGCGGGCTCGACGCCCACGACCTCCATCGGACTCCGACAGCGGGGGCACCGTAGCGACGGCGGGCGCGAGCGCGAGCGCCCGCCGCGAGGCGGCAGCTCGAGCAGCGCGAGCTGTCGGCTCGGCCCCGTGCCCGCGGCCTTGGCGGCCGCGGCGGCTGCCAGCACGCCGTGGAAGGCGATCGGTGGCCGCAGCTCGCCCTCGGCCAGCGCGGCCAGTCGCTCGGCCAGGACCTCGGGCGAGAGCTCCACGTGGGTCGAACCATCGGCGAACGGATGGTGCATTCGATAGTGCAGGCGTCCGCGCGGGCCGGGCTCGACCGCGGAGGGATCGAAGGGGGCTCGCGCCACGTAGCGACACAGCCGGTCTCGCAGGGCTCGATCGTCCGCGGCCACCGTGGGCCCGGCTCGTACGTCGAGCTCGCCATGGCGCTGGATCAGCACATCGGTAGCGGGATCGAGCACCGGACGCACGAGGGGACGGTTCGAAGCGGACCGTGCCACGCGATGCGCCCTCGGGGTGGACGTGCGCATGATCGTGGGGCGAGGGGTGATGCGGGCAAGGAGGCCATCGAGGGTGCCGCGCAGTTCGGCCAGCGTACGTTGCAGATCCCGAGCGCGTGGAGCGGGCAGCGGGTGGAAGGCGAGCGCACCGTTCGGAGTCCAGGCGTGCACGCCATCGAGCACCAGCGCGTGCACGTGCACGTTGGCCTCGAGCGTCGCCCCCACGCGATGGATCGCGCTCACGGCTCCGCAGCGCAGGGGCCCGGGTACACCGTGCCGAGCGGCCACGCGTCGCAGGCAGTCGAACGTTGCGGCCACGCAGGCCCGGGCCACCCGCGTGCGCACGCGAGGCTCGGCCGCCAGCCGGGGCTGCGCCGACTCGCCGAGCGAGAACACCCAGTGCCGCAGCGGCAGTGCGGGCAGCATGCGCTCGAGCCGGAGCTGGCGTCGGCTCGCCCGCGGCACCAGCACGGTCTTGCGCTGCTGGCATTGGGGACAGCGCAGGAACACGAGCACGTCGCGGACGGGTTCGGGCATCGCGGGCCATGCATGGGCGAACACGTCCGCCGTTCGTGGCTCGATGGGAAGCGAGAGCTGATGATCGTCACCGGTTCGGCCGTTCATGCCGCGATCGATCAGCGAGAGTCGTGCCGATCGCTCGACCTCGTGATCTCGCGACGTTGCGCGCGCGTCGAGCACGCAGTGGCCAACCGGTTGGCCAAAGGGCGGCCAACGGTTGGCCACCCGGGTTCGCCCGGGCACGGGATCGGCGTCAACCCGCGGGTGGGTTGACCACCAGGTTCAGCCCTGCGCCGGTCATGTCCGAGTAGGTGTAGGGCGCGACCAACCCCGAGACGGCCAGCTGTACCTGATAGGTGTCGGGATCGACCTTGAACGCCTGGTTGGCGGCCTGGTCCACCACCCACACGTAGCCCTCCACGTCGATGCTCACGCCCACCGGGGTGAAGCAGCCGGGCAGGGTGATGGCGGGGGCCATCAGCGTCTTGGTGGCCACGTCGACCAGGCCCAGGCCACAGCCGCCCGAGCCCGAGTAGTCGACCGCGAACCACGCCCGATCCTCCACGTCGACCAT
Source organism: Paraliomyxa miuraensis (assembly GCF_026337845.1). GTDB lineage: Bacteria > Myxococcota_A > Polyangia > Nannocystales > Nannocystaceae > Paraliomyxa > Paraliomyxa miuraensis. Next base: position 393,178 of record NZ_JAOVZF010000156.1, read on the forward strand.
GACCCCGCGCATGGACAGGTTGCCCGTGCTGATGAACTGCCACTGTCCCGCGGCCACGTCGTACATGGCGGCCGCCCCCGCGCTGGCCACCCAGGGGTTGCCGTACTGGTCGAGCGACATGCCATACGACCACTGCTGATCGGCCGGTGGTGACGGCATGGGGACGCTCTGCACCGCGAGCGTGCTGCCATCGATGCGGATGAGCGGGCCGAGCTGCCAGCCGATGACCCACAGGTCGCCCTCCTTGTTGACCGCGCCGCCGTAGGGCCCGTAGTTGAGCCCGTTCCAGGGCACGTTGACCGTGTCCTGGATGGTGCCGCTGGCACCGTCGATGCGGTGGAACACGCCCTGGGTCGGATGGTCGTACCAGCCCACCCACAGCCGCGGGTTGGGCGAGGCGCAGCCGTTCTGCGAGATCGAGCCCTCCCATGCGGTCGGGCGGGCGCCGTGCTCATAGGAATCGGAGGGGATCGGCAGGTTCCACTTCACGCACTCGTCGGTGCCCCACGGCAGCACGTCGGTGGGACCGCTCGAGGTCTCGATCGTGCCGTTGCCGTTGAGGTCGGTGCAGTCTTCGAGGCGCGCCGCGATCTTGGTCACACCTCCGCCGCCGCCGCCCTGCGAGCCGCGGTTGCTCACCGCCACGTCGCCGTAGAGGTTGACCGAGGTGCGCGAGGGCTCGGCCTGGGTGGCGGGGCCGGTGGCGTAGCGCGCCACCTCGATGCCGGACATGGTGTCGATCTTCGAGACCGTGCCCTGGGGCGAGTTGGCGATCCAGATGTAGCTGAACTCCACGTCGCCGCCCATCATCCCGCCCCCGCCGGGGCAGTCACCGCCGTTGCCCCCGAGGTCCGTTCCACCCACGTCGAGCTTGCCCGCCGTCTCGTCGGCCATGTCGTCGCCCTCGGTGACGTTGGTGGTCGACTGGGTGAGCTGAGAGGTGAGCCCCGTGGTCGTCCAGGGGGGTACGCCGGTCTCCTCGCCTTCGCTGCCACCGCCGCAGGCCGCCACGAGCAGCGCGGCTCCCAACCCAACCCACCGCACGCGTGCATTACTCATGATCACCCCCATTATGGGCTTCACTGTCGCACGTCGCCCCCGCCCGCGTCCATGCGTCGCGTAGCGTGCGCGGTACCCATCGGGCCGTGAGGTGGGCGATGATGGAGCTGCATGCGTCAGGGCTGGATCGTGTTCGGGTTCACCTTGGGGGCGCTCGGCTCGGTGACCGCGAGCTGCGGCGCCGCCTTTGCGTGCGCCAGCGACGACGAGTGTCAGTCGGGCGCAGCGACCGGCGTGTGTCAGGGCAACGGCTACTGCAGCTTTCCCGACGAGGACTGCCCCTCGGGTCAGCGCTTTGGCGACGCAGCGCCAGCCGGAGTGGCCAACGCTTGCGTCGAGCACGGTGGTACGGAGGGCTCGACCACCGTTGGCGAGAGCGGCCCGAGCTCGAGCAGCGCGACCGATGCATCGGCCACGGTGATGGTCGACGAAGGTTCGACCGCACCGACGGAGTCGGCCGAGTCGGCCGATTCCAGCGGAGGCTCCACCGACGGCTGCAGCCAGGTGATCGTGGACGAGTTCGACGGCACGGCGCTCGACCGCAGGTGGGTCGAGACGACGACGGCCGGAGGCAGCGTGACGGTGGACGGAGGCCAGCTGCTGCTCACGCTCCCCAACGGCATGAATCAGGCTGCGACCTACGTGACCACCGAGCTCGGCGTGGTGGCCGGGGGATGGGCGAGGGTCCGGCTCGACGAGATCGGTGAGCCCAAGGCCAACGCGGGGCTCGCCCTTGGCAACGGCACGTGCGAGCTGCAGATCTTCACGACCGCCGAGACGGTGGGCGCCTTCGTCTGGAACGTTCCGATGCAAGCGGGGACGTCGATCGCGAGCGAGGACCTGACCACCCTGCCGGTCACCTTGCAGCTCCGCGTGCTCACCGATGGCGAGGTTCGCTTCGAGTTCTCGCAGGACGAGGTCACGTGGACCCCGATCGCCGAAGGCTCCGACGATGCGTGCGGCGACTTCGGGGGGCCGCTCTCGTCGGTGATCTTCCTGAACGCCGGCGTGCCCCAGGGGGCGTCGCAGCAGTATCAGCGCTTCGAGGCCTGCCTGCCGTGACGGTGAGCGCGGTGGCTCAGGCGGCGCACAGGGCCGGAAGGGGCGACCGCATGGGCCGAGGCTCGGTCTCGGGCATCGAGGCCGCCACGGCCAACCCGGCCATGGTCAGGCCCAGCCGGTCCTGCTGCACCAGCTTGGCGCGTCGGAGCTGCGTAACGAGCGCATGCGACTGGGAGACATCGAGATCCAGCAGACGCTCCAGCAAGTCTACGGAGGGCCGGATGTCCGCCTCGGCCAGATCGAAGAGCGCACGCAAGAGCTCCAGGGCGGCGAAATCAGGGGTTCGCATCATGGTGACCCCACATTCGATCAGTACCGGGGGGCCAGTCCAATTTTCTGCAAAAGTGTTCAGGCGGCACAAGCGCCCAGGCGAGGCGAGTGAGCAGGGGGGCGGGTGGACAGGCGGTGTGGGTGAGCAGGCGGAGCGGGTGGACAGGGCTGGCTACTCCAGCTCGAGGCTCCGCAGGCGATTGATGGCCGCCGCCAGCTCGTGGCGGCGCACCCCGGCCAGCTCGGGCAGGGGATCGATGGCGTAGAGGCCGTGCTCCTGCGCGGCCTCCAGGGCCTGGTCGACCAGCGCGCGCAGCGAGGCCCCCGCGCGACCGTGCGCGTGCAGCCAGGACAGCAGCGCGCCGATGCCCCGCGCCTGGCTGTCGTCGCAGAGCTGCTCGAGCGCGCCCAGATCGATGGTCTGCTCGCCGAGCTGCAGCTCGCGCAGGCCCCGGGCCCGTACCTTGGTTCGCTGACCGCGGCGCGGGTCGAACGAGCGCAGCCGAGGATGTCGAGGCGTGGGCACGATCTCCCCGCGGGGTGGCAGCACGGCCCGACCGGTGGGGTGAGCGGCGGCCACCTCCCTGGCCCGTGCCGTCACCTCGAGCGGGCGGTAGTCCTGCATCAGGATCACGGTGTCGGCCACCTCGAGGTAGTCGCCGCTGCCGCCCACCACCAGCACGGTGGACACGCCCGCCTGCCCGTGGAGCTGGCGCACGCGATCGATGAGCGGGGTGATCGTCTCGCGAGCCACCAGTGCCTGCATGCGAGCGTCGCGGATCAGCAGGTTGGTGGCGCAGCCGTCCTCGTCGAGCAACAGCGCGGTGGCGCCCAGCTCGAGCGCCTCCATGATCGAGGCCGCCAGGCTGGTGGAGCCCGAGGCGTCGGGAGTGGAGAAGCGCTCGGTACCATGATCGCCGGGGAGGTCTGCAATGAACGGGCGCAGGTCCACGCCGACCACGCTGCGGCCGTCCTCGGAGCGGAGCTCCACGGCGTCGGGCGAGGTCACCACCCACTCGCGGCCGTCGCCCGGCACGTGCGGGTCGATGCCGTGACAGATCGCCTCGAGCAGCGTGGTCTTGCCGTGGAAGCCGCCGCCGGTGATCAGGGTGACGCCCACGGGTAGGCCCATGCCGGTGACGTCGCCGTGGTGCAGGGTGGGCAGGGTCACGCGCAACGAGGGTGGGCTTTCGAAGGGCACCGCGTTGCGCAGCGGTCGAGAGGACACCCCCGAGGCGCGGGGGAGGAGCGCGCCGTCGCGGACGAACGCCACCAGGCCGCGCTCGGGCAGCAGCGACTGCACGTACGCGTGGTCCTCGGCCAGTTCGACGAAGCGCTGGGCGGCGGCCTGGTCGACGTGCGACCAGGCGACGCGCCGGGCGGCGGCGGGCAGCTCGTCGGTGAGCAGGCGGGCGGCCCGACGACCCAGGATGCGGCGGCCCTGCGCGGGCAGGCCCACGCGCAAGCGCAGCTCGAGGTCGTCGCCCACGAACGCGCAGCCCGAGCGCAGCAGGATCTCGGCGTCACCGGCATCGACCCAGATCTCGCCCGACTTGCCGCTGCCATGGCGATCGGTGGCCCCCGACACCGCGCCCGCAAAGCGCCGCAGCAGGAAGTCGCACAGGGCCATGCGACGGGTCGCGGTGGCGTACAGCTCGCGCGGCAGCTCGTGGATCGCCGGAGACAGCCGAACGCGCAGCCGCGAGGGGGTGGCGAAGGGATCGCCCTGCACGTGGTCGAGGGCGAGCATCAGGTCGGCGTCGCCCCAGGGGCCGCTCACCTGCTTGTAGCTGGGGTAGCCGCGGCCATCGAGCTGGGCCAGGGTGTGGGCGAGCTGATCCAGCGTGCGCATGGCGGAAGGGAAGCACGAGCCGAGGTGGCGCGACTTCCGCGTGGTTTGTCGGGTCACGACTTGCCGAGTCATGACTTGACAAGTCACGACTAGGCAAGTTACGACTTGTCAGTGTTCGACGACGACGATTTCGTGGGTCGTGCCGCCGAGCTGCGTCACCTGCAGCAGGCCTACCGCTCGCAGATCTCGGAATTCGTGGTCGTCTACGGTCGCCGTCGGGTGGGCAAGACCGAGCTGCTGCTGCACTCGCTCAGCGATCACCCGGGTGGCCTCTACTTCATGGGCAAGACCGCGGCGGCGCCCCTGCAGCTGCGCGAGCTCTTGCAGGAGGCCGCGCGCGTGCTCGACGAGCCGCTGCTGGCCATGCTGCACACCACCTCGTGGAAGGAGGCGCTGTCGGCCATCGTCTCGCGCTGGCGCGGACCGGGCAAGCTGATCCTCATCCTCGACGAGTTCCAGTGGATGGCGGGAGCGAGCCCCGAGCTGCCCAGCGTGCTGCAGGAGCTGTGGGATCTGCACTGGCGCGACGCGGGCAACCTCGTGCTCGTGCTGTGCGGCTCGTTCGTGGGCTTCATGGAGCGCGAGGTGCTCGGCCGCAAGAGCCCGCTGTTCGGGCGGCGCACGAGCCAGATCAAGCTGCGGCCGTTCGCCTACCACGAGGCCGCGGGCTTCCACCCCGGCTGGTCGCTCTCGGAGCGTGCCCGGGCCTACTTCGTGTGCGGCGGCATCCCGGCCTATCTGCGGCGCTTCGATCCGTCGCGCTCGGTGGAGCACAACATCGAGGATCAGATCCTCGACGAATTCTCGGCGCTCTCGCGCGAGCCCGAGTTCCTGCTGCGCGAAGAGCTGCGCGAGATCGACGGGTACTACGCGGTGCTGCGCGCGCTGGCGGCAGGAAGCCGCACCGCGGCCGAGATCGCGGCGCACACCGGGTTGCCCGAGCGAAGCCTGCACTACTACATCGCGCAGCTCGACGAGCTGGGCTACCTCGCCCGTCGTCACCCGCTGACGGGAGCGGCCGTGCCCAAGCGAACGGTGCGCTACGTGCTCGAGGATCCCCTGCTGCGCTTTTGGTTTCGGTTCGTGTTTCCCAACCAGAGCTTCATCCAGCAGGTGGGGCCGCGCCGTGCGTTTCGCGAGCGCATCGCCCCCGAGCTGCCGGCCTACGAGGGGCTGTGCTTCGAACGCCTGTGCCGCGAGGCCTTGCCGGTCCTCTACCGAGCCGAGGGGATCTCGGCCGGGTTCGACATCGGCGAGTACTGGGACAAGAAGGTGCAGATCGACGTGGTGGGTGTGCGCGACGATGGCTGGGCCGATCTGGGCGAGTGCCGCTGGGGCACCGTGCGCTCGGCCAGTGGCCTGCGGCGCGAGCTCGACCAGAAGGTGACCGCGTGGCCCAACCGCCGGGGCGCGACGATGATGCGGCGGCTGTTCGTGCGCAAGAAGCCCGCGCGGGCCGTCGATGCCGACCACGAGCGGTGGCACGATCTGGCGGGGCTCTACGCGGCGGCCGAGTCGGGGTGAGCCGGGTGCTCACGGGCCTGCGACGGCGGGGGATCAGAGCACATCGCGCAGGCGCGTGGCGGCGCTGAGCATCGTGGCCGCGCTGGCCGGTTGCGTGGCTCCGGCGAGGTGGTAGCCCCCCAAGATGACCGCCGAACGAGACGAGCAACAGAAACTGAGCGAGATCGTGGGCCGGTTCGGCACCGCCATGCTCGTGACCACGAGCGAGGACGACATGATTCGGGCCCGACCCATGCGCATCGCCGAGCTGTGCGACGATGGTGAGATGTGGTTTCTGACCTCCCGCGAGTCGACCCAGGCCGAAGACCTCACGGAGGACATCCGAGCGGCGATCACCCTGCAGGGCGAGGGTCGTTACGCGAGCCTGAGCGGGATGGCCTCGGTGATTCGCGAGCGCGAGCGACTCATCGAGCTATGGTCGCCTGCGGCCAAGGCGTGGTTCCCCGACGGGCTCGACGATCCCGAGCTGGTGGCCATCCGCTTCGTCCCGATCGAGGGGGCGTACTGGGACACCTCGGGCACCAAGGGCCTGCGGTACTTGCTGAAGATGGCCAAGGCCATCGTGACCGGCGAGCGCCTCGACGAGGGCTCGTCCGAGCGCCACGCCAGGGTCTCCTCGTGAAGAACCCGTGCTACCGTCGCCGCCCGTGCCCGCTGCCGCTGCCCGCCCCCGCGCCGCTCGCCGCCTCGACCCCTGCATTGCTGCGATCGGCCTCGCCGCGATCGGGCTCGTAGTCCTCCCCGCGTGCCGCGTCACCTCGCACCCCACCGAGCCCCACGCGCCTCCCGCCGCGGCTTCGACCCCCAAGAGCTGGGACGAGGTGCTCGATGCGCCCGTCGACCTCGAGGTCCGGACCGTGGTCTCCGCACGCTGGGAGGCCAAGCGCAAGGGTCTGGTGAACCTGCGGCACCCGGTGGCCAAGGAAGCGGGCCTGAAGAACGAGACGATCCCCATCGTGCTGCACGTGGGGGTGATCCGGCATCCCGACGCGGGCGACTTCATCGTCGATACCGGGGTCGACACCGCGCTGGCCCAGGGCGACCGTGACGGCGCGGTGCGAGGCCTGCTGCGCTCGTTCACCAAGTCCATGGAGCCGCTCGAGCCGCTGGCCGCGATCGTGGCCCGCGAGGAGCTGGAGGTCCGCGGGGTGCTGCTGACCCACTCGCACGTCGATCACATCCTGGGCCTGCCCGACCTCGCACCGGAGGTTCCGATCTACGTGGGTCCTGGCGAGCTGTCCGATCGCCGCAAGCTCAATGGTCTGCTGCGACCGACCCACCGGCGATTGTTCGACGGGCGCGATCCGGTGCGGGAGCTCGACCCCGCGACCATGATCGCGCTCGACCCGTTCCCCGCGGTGATCGATCTGCTGGGCGACGGCTCGATCTGGGGGATCCTCTGCGAGGGTCACACCAAGGGCAGCATGGCGTGGCTGGTCAACGCGGCCGAGGGCCCCGCGTTGTTCGTGGGCGACTCCTCGCACACGCGCTGGGGCTGGGAGCACGGGGTGGAGCCGGGCAAGTTCACCAGTGGTGACCACGCGCTCAATGCCGAGGTGCTGCAGCGCCTGCGCGCGTTCGTGGAGCAGCACCCAGAGGTGAAGGTCTACGTGGGCCACGAGCTGTGAGGCCGTGCCGCCTCCCCGGTCCTCCGTGACATCGGCACTTTCCGTTCCGCCACCGCGTCCCGGACGACGAGCCGCCCACGCGTCGGCCCCAGCCGGCCGCGCTTCCTCACACGCCCGTGTCGTGGGCCGGGCGCCCGCGGACCCTGGGGCTTGGTAGACGTACCCGCATGGCCGCTTTCAAGCTCAAGCCGGGCATCGTCACGGGCACCGCGCTCACCGATCTGTTCGACTACTGTCAGGATCGCGAGTGTGCGCTGCCGGCCGTCAACGTCATCGGGTCGCACAGCGCCAACGCGGCGATGTGGGCGGCTCGGGAGGCGAGGGCTCCGGTCATCATCCAGCTGTCCAATGGAGGGGCGCACTTCTTCGGCGGCAAGTGGCTGCCCAACGAAGGCAACCGGGCCGAGATCGCCGGTGCGGTGGCGGCAGCCCACTACGTGCGCTCGATGGCCGAGGCCTACGGCGTGGCGGTGGTGCTGCACACCGATCACGCGGCCAAGAAGCTCTTGCCCTGGGTCGAAGGCATGATCGCGGCCGGCGAGGCATTCCACCAGCAGCACGGCGAGCCGCTGTTCAGCTCGCACATGCTCGATCTGAGCGAGGAGCCGCTCGACGAGAACCTCGAGATCTGTCGCGCCACGCTCGCGCGCATGACCAAGATCGGCATGACCCTCGAGATCGAGCTGGGGGTGACCGGCGGCGAGGAGGACGGGGTCGACAACACCGACGTCGACAACGCCAAGCTCTACACCCAGCCGTCCGAGGTGCTGCAGGCCTACGAGACCCTGCAGCCGGTGGGCAAGTTCACGGTGGCCGCCTCGTTCGGCAACACCCATGGCGTGTACAAGCCGGGCAACGTCAAGCTGCGGCCCGAGATCCTCGCGCGCTCGCAGGAGGCGATCGCTGCCAAACTCGGGGGTGGGCTCGGGGGTGGGCTCGGGGGTGGGTCCGACCAAAAGCCCGTGCACTTCGTGTTCCACGGCGGCTCGGGCTCGTCGCCCGAGGAGATCCGCGAGGCGGTCTCCTACGGCGTGGTGAAGATGAACATCGATACCGACACGCAGTGGGCGTTCTGTCACCCGATCAAGAAGTACATGGACGACAAGAGCGCCTACCTGCAGTCGCAGATCGGCAACCCCGAGGGCGACGACAAGCCCAACAAGAAGGTCATCGACCCGCGCGCGTGGGTCCACCTGGGCGAGAAGGGCATGGCGGCGCGCCTGGTGCAGGCCTTCGAGGATCTCGGCGCGTTCGGCAAGTTCGACTGACGAGCGAGGGGGCCTTGCCGCTGGCTCGGCCCCTCGCTGCCATTCCCGTCCCGTGCGACGATCCCGTGCGAGGCCCGCTGGCTCGGCCCGATGATGGAGTGCCCCGAAGAGAACGTCATCGTCGACTTCGTGCGCGGTGAGCTCCCCAAGCCCGAGCGGGCAGCGCTCGAGGCCCACCTCGACGAGTGCGAGACGTGCTCGCTGGTCGTGGCCGAGATGGCGCGGCTGTTCACCGACGAGGGGCCCGATCTGCCCGAGCCCGACTCGGGCCCGGATCGCTCGTCGAGGTCCGATCTGATCGCCGACGACGTGGGGATGCTGGACACCGATGGCGCCTTCAGCCCGTCGGCCATCACCCACGCCGCGGGCGAGATCCTCGACGAGCCCGGGGCCATGCTGCCGCAGGGCGCCAAGCTCGGTCGCTACGTGGTCCTCGATCGCGTGGGGGCCGGGGGCATGGGGGTGGTGTACGCGGCCTTCGACCCCGAGCTCGATCGCAAGGTGGCGCTCAAGGTCCTGCGCCGTCGCAGCAGCCACGGCGACAAGCAGGGCGAGCGCCTGATGCGAGAGGCCCAGGCGATGGCCAAGCTCTCCCATCCCAACGTGATCACGGTGCACGACGTGGGCACGTTCGAGGGCCAGGTGTTCCTGGCCATGGAGTTCATCGAGGGCCAGACGCTGGGCGACTGGCTCAAGGCCCACACCGGCTCCGCGCGAAGCTGGCGAGCGGTGCTCGACGTGTTCCTGGCCGCCGGGCGCGGGCTGGCGGCAGCCCATGCGGTGGGGCTGGTGCACCGCGACTTCAAGCCCGACAACGTGCTCCTGGGGCGCGACGGTCGCGTGCTGGTGACCGACTTCGGCCTGGCCCGGCCCGCGGCGGGCAAGACCGATGCGTTCTCGGCGGTGGGCGAGATCCCCAGCATGCAGGTGCTCACCGCGTCGCTCACCCAGACCGGGGCGGTGGTGGGCACGCCGGCCTACATGGCCCCGGAGCAGCTCGCGGGCGGGCGCCCGGGGCCGCGGACCGATCAGTTCAGCTTCTGCGTGGCGCTCTACGAGGGCCTCTACGGCAAGCGACCGTTTCGCGGCAAGAGCTTCGCCGAGCTGGCCAGCAACGTCAGCTCGGGCTCGTACGCCCCGGCGCCCCGCAACGTGGCCGTGCCGCGACGCGTGCGTCGGGCGCTGTTTCGCGGGCTGGCCACCGAGCCCGAGCAGCGCTTCGAGACCATGGACGAGCTGCTGCACGCGCTGCACCACGACCCGTCGCGTCGGTGGCGACGCAGCGCCGCGGTGATGCTCCCGGCGGGGCTGCTGCTGGTCGGTGGGATCGTGGTCTCGCAGGTTCGGGGCGGCGAGAGCAGCTACTGCGATCACGTCGAGGCCCAGCTCGAGGGGGTCTGGGACGATGCGCGCCGCGAGGCGGTGACCAGCGCCTTTCGAGCCACCGGGCGGGCCTACGCCGAGGATGCGCTGGCCGCCACCAGCCGCCGGCTCGACGACTACGCCGCGCGATGGACCGGCATGCAGGCGGCCGCATGCCAGGATCAGGTGCGCGGCGAGCAGCCGCAGGCCGTGCTCGCCCTGCGCATGCACTGCCTCGAGCGCCGCCTCGATGGGCTGCGGACGGTGGTCGACGTGCTCGCCCATGCCGATGCCGCGGTGGTGGAAGGGGCGGTGGACGCGGCCCGGGGTCTTGCGCGGCTCGAACCCTGCGAGGATCTCGATGCGCTCACCCAGGCCATGCCCGCGCCCCCCGACTCGCCCAGGGAGCGCGCGGAGGTGGCCCAGCTCGAGCGCAAGCTGGCCGAGGCCGGCGTGCTGCGCGAGGCGATGAAGCTCGACCAGGTCGAAGCGCTCTGTCGCGAGGTGGCCGACGGTGCGGTCGCGCTCGGCTATCGGCCGCTCGAGGCCGAGGCGCTGGTGCTCTTGGCCACCACCTTCGAGCGGGGAGGGCGGTATCCCGAGGCCGAGGCCACCTATCACCATGCCCTGTCGGCCGCGCTGGCGGCAGGCCATGCACAGGCGATCGCGCAGGCGGCCGAGGGTCTGGTGTGGATCACCAGCGATCCAGGGCGGCCCGCGGAAGAACCCGAGCGCTGGGCTGCGCATGGCCTGGCCTCCCTCGAGGCCCTGGGTCCCCTCCCCGAGCTCGAGGCCCAGCTCCATCATGCCCTGGCGGTGGCGAGGCTCAACCACGGTCGGCTCGACCAGGCCGAGCACTCGCTGGAGCGGTCGGTGGAGATCCGCGAGGCCGCGATGGGCAAGGAGCACCACAGCCTGGGTGCCGCCATGTCGACCCTGGGCCAGCTGATGGCCGCCCGCGGCCGGCGGGACGAGGCGGTCGATGCCTTCCGACGCGCGCGCAGGCACGTGACGCACGAGTACGGCACGCAGCACCCGCTCACGGCCACCGTGGTCGACAACCTGGCCACCTCGCTGTCGGAGCGCGGCGACTACGAAGAGGCAGGCCGGCTGCAGCAGCAGGCGCTCGAGATCCGCGAGGCCAACCTCGATCCCGGTCACCCCGAGATCGGGGTCTCGCACATGAACATGGCCGCGACCCTCCAGCACCTGGGTCGGATGGACGAGTCCAAGGCCCATGGCGAGCAGGCGCTCGCGATCCTGAGCAAGGTCTATGGCGAGGACGGCCTCGATGTCGCCGGTCCGCTGAACAACCTCTCGAATGTCGAGGAAGCCCTGGGTCAGCTCGACGCCGCCCTGGAGCATCGCAGCCGGGCGCTCGAGCTGGCCCGTCGCCACCTCGGCGACGAGCATCCTCGCGTCGTTCGCTACCGTGAGGCCGTGGCCTCGTTGCGGGCAAGGCTCGGACACACCGACGAGGCCGAGCAATGAGCCCCGCTCCACCACCGTCGGGCGCACGAGCGCCGAGATGGCGACGAGCACGCACTCGCGAGCCCAGGGGCCGGATGACGGCCCAATGTGAGTCCAACCCCGGGCTCGTCCGCGGGCGGCGCGGGCTGGTACCGTACCCCCGATGACGGCCTCCCTGCGCCAGGCGTTCGTCACCGCCCTCGACGAGTCGGTGCGGGAGGCCCATGCCACGCATGCCGAGCTCGACGAGGCGCTCGAGGCGATGGCCCATGCTGCCGTGGAGGCCCGCGGCCCGCTCGGGGTGTCCTCCGAGGAGCTCGTGGCTCACGTGGCGCGGGTGGCCGGGACCAAGACCGACCCCGGCTCGCTGGCCTCGCTGCGCGCGGGCGATCTCTACCTCGCCTGCGCCTGCGCCAGCCCGGCCGGGCGGGATCGCGCGCTGGCCCTGTTCGATGCCGAGTACGGCCGCGACATCGACCTCGCGATCGCGCGCTCGGGCAACGTCAACCTCGGCAAGGACGAGTTCCGCCAGCTGCTGCGCGACAAGCTGTTCGTGCCCCGCGGCGAGCGGCCGCCCAAGATCGCCGACTACGCCGGACGCGGCGATCTTCGCAGCTGGGTGCGGGTGACCGCGCTGCGCATGATCGTGGACATCGTGCGCAGCAAGAACGCGGGCAAGGAGATCTCGGTGGAGACGGAGATGCTCGGGGCCATGCCCGCGCCCAACGAGGATCCCGAGCTCGACTACATCCAGCGGGTGTACAAGAGCGAGTTCAAGGACGCGCTGCAGTCGGCGTTCGGCAGCCTCACCCCACGCGAGCGCAACCTGCTGCGCCACCAGGTGATCCACGGCCTCAACATCGATCAGGTGGGTGCGATCTATCGGGTGCATCGCACCACCGCCTTTCGTTGGATCGAGAAGGCACGCAAGTCGCTCTTGCGCGAGACCCGGGCCGCGTTGATGAGCCGGTTGCGGGTGGGCAGCGGCGAGTTCCTCAGCATCATGCGGGTGGTCCAGGGAGACCTCGACGTCAGCATGCGACGCCTGCTCGTCTCGGAGATCGAAGCCGAGCCCGGCAGCGCCTCTCGCGACGATTGACGGTGGCTCTGGCGTCGGCGCTCGGGCGTCGGCGTGCGGTGGCCCGCCGCCCCGGCGGTGCTCTTGACGCTGGCCGAGACCCGGTGATAGGCGCCCTCGTGCATGGCCAGCGCCACCAGCAAGGAAAAGCCGCGCATCCTGTCGGGCGTGCAGCCCACGGGTCGGATCCACCTGGGCAACTACCTTGGGGCGCTGTCGGTGTGGCGCGAGCAGCAAGACGGCTACGAGTGCTTGTTCTGCGTGGTCGACCTGCATGCGCTGACGATCCCCGAGGTCGTGCGACCCGACGAGCTGCGTCGGAAGACCCGTGAGGTCTGCGCGCTCTATCTCGCGTCCGGCATCGATCCTGAGCGCTCCACCATCTTCGTGCAGAGCGAGGTCCACGAGCACGCCGAGCTGGCCTGGGTGCTGGGCTGCGTGACTCCGCTGGGGTGGCTCCATCGCATGACCCAGTTCAAGACCAAGTCCGACCAGCGCGAGAGCGTTGGCACCGGCCTGCTCACCTATCCGGTGCTGCAGGCGGCCGACATCGTGCTCTACCAGGCCGACCAGGTGCCCGTGGGTCAGGACCAGAAGCAGCACATCGAGCTCGCGCGCGACGTGGCCCAGCGCTTCAACCAGCTGTTCGGCGAGACGCTCACCGTGCCCGACGTGATGATCCGGGAGGTCGGCGCGCGGGTGATGGGCCTCGACGATCCCACCGCCAAGATGAGCAAGAGCGTGGGCGAGAAGGTCAAGGGCCACGCCATCGGCCTGCTCGACTCGCCCAAGGCGATCCGCAAGGCGTTCGGTCGCGCCGTGACCGACTCGGGCAACGTGGCGCGGTTCGAAGACGCCAGCCCCGGCGTGCTGAACCTGCTGACCATCTATCGGGCCATCACGGGCAAGCCCCGCGAGGAGATCGAGGCGACCTTCGACGGACAGGGCTACGGCCACCTCAAGATGGCCGTGGCCGACGTAGTGCTCGCCGAGCTCGAGCCGCTTCAGCAGCGCTGGAAGGAGATCATGGACGATCCGACCTACCTCGACGGCGTGCTCGACCGCGGCGCGGAGCGGGCACGAGAGATCGCGTCCAAGGTGCTCGTCGACGTCAAGCGAGCGGTCGGGCTCGGAAGATAGGCGACGCTCCCGAAGGGGCCGCCAAAGACAGTCCGGCGGAGCCGGCCTAGCGCTCGTCCCGAATGGGATGCGTCTCCTTCGCCACGTACGACAGCGAGCGACGCGCCTCGCCCACCGTTGCCTCGAGCTGCGCGAGGTTGCCCTCGAGCCGGGCCCGCTCCGTCGCCGGCTCGTTGCGGCTGAACTGCCGGGCGATCGCGACGATGAGCGGGAGCAAGACCACCTGGAACACGGTCAGGCCGCCCGCGCCGATCGCCGACAACAGCCACACCAACACCGACAGCGGCGCGGGCACGCGGGCCAGCGATCGCAGCCCCGAGGTGACCGCCAGCGCGGTCGTGGGCGGCTCGGCCACTGGCGGCTCCACCATCCGCGTCGGCGACACCGGGGTCGGCCTTCGCTCGCGCGCTGGTGCGTCCAGCAGCCGTCGTACCTCGGCCACGCTGCGCACGCGCTCCCTGGGATCGGGCTCGAGCATGTGCCGCAGCACCGGCTCGAGCGGCGGCGGCAGCGACAGCGCCGCGAGGTCGATGCGCAGGCCGTCGTGCGGCAGCTGGTCGGCCTCGGTCCCCGCGTGCAGGGCCACGATGGTGGCCCCGAGCGCGTAGAGGTCGGTCGCCGGACCGGCCTCGCCGTGGAGCTGCTCGGGTGCCATGTAGCCGAACGTGCCGATCACCGTGGTCCCGCCGTCCTGGTGCGCCGCTCGCTTGACCCCACCGAAGTCCACCAGGCGCAGCCGACCCTCGACGTCGAGCACGAGGTTGGCCGGCTTGATGTCGCGATGGATCACCGGCGGCGAAAGCCCGTGCAGGTACTCGAGGATCGTCAGCCCCTGGTCCAATAGAGCGCGAAGCCTGGCCGCCGACAGCCGCTTGCCCTCTGCGAGGTGCTGCCGCAGCGACCGGCCGTCGCAAAGCTCCATCACCAAAAAGAAGTCGCCCGTGCCCTCGCTCGAGTAGCTGTCGAGGAAGCGGGGGATCCCCGGGTGATCGAGGGTTCGAAGCACCGCCACCTCGCGCTCGAACAGATCGAAGCGCTTCCAGTCGCCGCCCACGTCGCGCAGCGACAGCACCTTGATGGCGACCTGCTGCGACGTGGCTCGATCGACCGCACGGAACGTGTGCCCGCTACCTCCACGACCCAGCGGGTCCATGATCTGGTAGCGCTCGAGCGGGTTGTCGAAGGCTTCGGCCACGGCGTGGGCGTTCTACCGCGAAACGACCAGCCGCTCAGCCCCTCAGCTCTCGCAGGGGGTCAGCCCCCGCATCTCGCTCTGCACGAAGCTGCGGATGAACTCCTCGACGCTCGGCACGGGGAAGTTGGGGTGCTGCTCGCTGACGCGACCGGTGATGAGCAGCATTGCCAGGCCGTGATTGGAGGCCCACAGCAGGAACGGAGACGTTGCCACGTCGATGTCGACGCGGAGCTTGCCCTGCTCCTTGCCGACCTGGAACGCGCTCTGCACCTTCACCTGCGGGTACAGCAGGACCTCGCGCTCCTCGTCGGTGAGCGAGTCGTAGTCGACGAGGTCGCCGCCGAACAGCAGCGAGTAGAGCCAAGGATTGGAGCGTGCGAAGTTGATGTAGGCCAGCGCCGACTCGCGGATCTGATCGAGCGGATCGGTGTGGTCGAACGCCGGCGCGACGGACCGGTTCATCAGCGCGAGGCCATGGAAGCGAATGGCCCGGAGGATCGAAGCCTTCCCCTCGAAGTGCTGGTACAACGCGGTGGCGCTGACGCCCAGACGGGCTGCGATCCCGCGCATCGTAAGGCCTTCCTCTCCGAGCTCAGTACCGAGCTCGATGGCGGCCTGAACGATGGCCTCCTTCAACGAGTTATGGTTGGCTGCCCCGGGCTTTTCGCCCCGGTTTCCCTCTTCTGCCGGTTCGCCATTCACCACACTGACACCGTACCACACAAGGTCCGCCGCCTGGGTCGCGAATCGAACGTCGTTACCGATCTCGATCGCCATCGGGTGACGATCTCCTCGAGTCGGTCGGCCCGGGAAACCCGCCGACGTGAGGGTTCCGATCTGGGACACTCCTCATGCAAGCCCAATGAACGGCCCGTCGGAATCTCGTGTGCGCATGAGTCGATTCGCCTCGTTCCACCGTGTCGATCCGACACGATCCACCGAAGATCGCGAAACTGCTAGCCTGCGCCGGTGCTCGATGTGCAGCACCAGGCACCCCTTGCGCCTCTCACGACCCTACGGCTTGGGGGCTGCGCGCGACACCTGATCGGCGTCAGCGACGAGCACGAGTTGATCGAGGCGCTTCGTTGGGCCGCGAGCGATGCGCTTCCCGTGTTGATACTCGGTGGAGGTTCCAACCTCGTGGTGCGCGATGGTGGCTGGGAAGGTGTGGTGATTCAAATTGGGCTACGTGGGCTAGTCATCGATCGGCCCACGGGTAGGGTGATGGTCGCGGCGGGCGAGCCCTGGGACGAGGTCGTGGCCCAAACAATCCAAGAAGGTCTGGCGGGTGTCGAGTGCCTCTCCGGGATCCCGGGCTTGGCCGGCGCAACCCCGATTCAGAACGTGGGGGCCTACGGCCAGGAGATCTCCGAGGTGATCACCGCCGTGCACGTGTGGGACCGGCGAGCCGGCCAACGTCGGGTGCTGACCCCGTCGTCGTGCGCGTTCGGCTACCGCGACAGCGCCTTCAAGCGCGACCCCGAAGCGGCGGTGGTGCTCGCGGTCGAGCTCCAGCTACGTCCCGGCGGCGACGCCACCCTGCGCTACGCCGAGCTTCGGCGCTCGCTCGAGCAAGGCGGCCGGCCATCGCTCGCACGCGTGCGAGAGCACGTGCTCGCGCTGCGACGCAGCAAGTCGATGGTGCTCGATGCGGACGATCCCAATTCTCGAAGCGCGGGCTCGTTCTTCACCAACCCCGTGGTGGCGCCTTCGCAGGTCGAGGCGCTGGTCGAGCAGGTGGTGCGCGAGGGCGTGGTCGATCGCGCCGATGCGGTGCCGCGCCATCCCACCGAGGACGGAAGAGTGAAGCTCCCCGCGGCATGGCTCATCGAGGCCGCGGGCTTTCGCAAGGGCGATCGCCGCGGTGCGGTCGGGATCTCCAGTCGGCACGCGCTGGCGCTGGTGCACCACGGCGGCGGCCGAACTGGGGAGCTGCTGGCATTCGCCGACGAGATCACCGCGAGGGTGCGCGAGCGCTTTGGCATCGAGCTGCAGCCCGAGCCGGTGATCGTGGGCGAGCCCTGGGCAGGCGGAGCCGCCAAGCGCTAGTCCCACGCGGGTTCCAGGTAGATCACCCCGCCCTTCATCACCATCGCAGGGCGCTCGAGCACCTCGATGTTCGCGAGCGGATCGCCCTCCACCACCACCAGGTCGGCATGCAGGCCCTCCTCCACCCGGCCCACGTCGCGAAGGCCCAGCAGCTCCGCGGCGCGCGAGGTCCCGGCCACGATCGCGTCCATCGGCGTCATGCCCAGCTCCACCATGGTGGTCAGCTCCTTGCCGTTGTCGCCGTGGGCGAAGACCCCTGCGTCGCTGCCCAGGGCGATCTTCACCCCGCCCTCGTAGGCCAGCCGAAAGCTGCGGCGCATCTTGGGGGCGATCTCCCGCGCCTTGCGGGCGGAGTCCTCCGAGAGCTTGCCCGCGTCCGCCTGCCGCTCGACGGCCTTGGCCACGTAGACCGTGGGCACCAGGAACGTGCCGCGCTCGACCATCATGCGCACGCTCGGCTCGTCGAGGATGCTGCCGTGCTCGATGCTGTGGACCCCGGCCTCCACCGCCTCGCGGATCCCCTGGTTGCCGTGGGCATGGGCGGCCACCTTGCGCTCGGCTCGGTTGGCCGCATCCACGGCGGCGCGCAGCTCCTGCGGGTCGAGCTGCGCAGCCCCGACCGCGTCGCCCTGCGACATCACGCCCCCCGTGGCGCACACCTTGATCACGTCGGCACCGTGCTTGATCTGGTACCGCACCGCCTTGCGCACCTCCTCGGGCCCATCGGCCACGCCGTGGCGGTAGTCCTGGGCCTGCGGCATCACGTCGGGATGCATCGCGTTGGTGTCGTCGCAGTGGCCGCCGGTGATGCCGATGGCGTGGTTGGCGACCAGCATGCGCGGCCCGGGCACCAGGCCGTTGGCGATCGCGTCTCGCAGCGCGCGGTCGGCCAGCGAGCCCCCCACGTTGCGCACGGTGGTGAAGCCGGCCAGCAGCGTGGCCCGGGCATTGCTGGCGCCCAGGAGCGCATGATCGGCGAGCGTGCGGCCGAGGTCGTCGACCACCCCCTGGGCGTAGCTCGCCGGCGGTGACGCGCTCAGGTGGACGTGGGCGTCGATGAGACCGGGGAGCAGCGTGCGTCCGTGCAGCTCGATGACCTGCGCTCCTTGGGGCGGTGGAAGACCGGGGCCGATCTGGGCGATCCTTCCCCGCTCCACCAGCACGTCGACGTGCTCGCGGGGAGCGGCCCCCGTGCCATCGATGAGCCGCGCGTCGCGAAGCAGCACGGTGGGGGCCTCGCAGGTCGCGGTGGCACAGGGCCTCGTGCTCGACGGCTCGGCCCCAATGCTCGAGGCGGCCGCGAGCGGTGGGATCGCAGCCACGATCGGCGGTGGAACGGAGGCATCGGCCGACGAGCGCACGCAGGAGGCGAGCGCGAGCACGCCGATCGACGAAACGACCAGGGAGCCGAGCGAAGGGCCGAGCAACGGGCGCCGCATGGAGCTCACGGTAGCTCGCTCCGGTGCCAGAACCAAAGGCGGGGCTACGGTGCGCCGACGTCCGTGGAGGCCGGGTCCGCGGCGTCGTCGTCCTGGCTCGGGCACGCGCAGCCCCAGCTCTCGGGGAGCGAGGGGCACATGGTCTCCGCCATCAGGCGATGCCCATCCGCGTTGGGGTGGATGTGATCGAAGCTGTGGAGCTCCTTGCGCATGTACCAGCGGGGAATCTCCGCCACCTCGCGCGCATCGGCCTCGAGCTTGGTCTGGCGCTGCAGCTCGTCGAGGTCGGAGTGGGCGCGCTGCCACTCCTTGCTCTTGGCCAGCATCTGCCGCACCTCGTCGAGGTCGCGCAGCGGTGCCTCGCGGTCGCGAAGCGGCGAGTCGTGGAGATCGATCGATACGTCGGGCAGCTCGCTGGGGTCCCACGGGGCATCGGCGGCCACGCGCCGCTTGCTGGCCAGCGCGCCCAGGGCCTGCTCGGGATCGAGGCGCCCCATGATGAAGTCGACCACCGCTCGGGTCGTGCGCAGGCTCTTGAGGCCGTTGACGTCGCGCCAGCGCTTGTCCTGGTCCGACCCCCACGGCGTCAGCGTCAGGCCCACCACCTTCATGCCCCGACGATGGGCCAGCTCGAACAGGCGACGCATGTGGTGGTTGGTCGAGCGGGGGTTGCCCACGCTGTTGAGCCCGCCGCCGAACACCAGCCAGTGCTCTTGCCCCTCGACGTTCCAGCGCAGGTGGCCGTTGTCGATCACCTGCTGTTCGAAGCGCTCCTTGAGGGCCCACGCGCCCAGACCCGTCTTGGAGATGTTGCGCACCTCGACGTTGGCGCACAGGTTCTCGAGCTGCTCGGCGTAGGGCTGGCGCGGCCACGCACCGATCGAGCCCGCGAGCACCACCACCTTCACCGGCTTGTCGTCGTGACGAAAGCGCCAGGTGGGCGGGGGCTCGGCGGGCTCGTTGGCGCCCTCTTCGGTGGCGGCATCGGGGGGCTCGGCGTGGGCCGTGGGCGCGCTCGTGAGGGCCAGCAGGGCCACGGCGAGGGAGAACAGGCGGGAGCTCCGCGATCCTCGGGTCGACATCGGCGCTAGGACCCCCGAAGGGCTCTGGGTATTCGTTCGTGGAGCCAAGGGCATCGATCTGGTCTTCGAGCTGAGCTTCGAGCTAGGGAACGACGGTGAACTCGTGGTGAGCGAGCTCCACGCCGTCGGAGGACAGGATGCGCACGGTCCAGTCGCCGATGTACTCGGAGCGCAGGACCAGGTAGCCGCGCGTGCGGTAGGCGTGCATGGGAAGGACCACCATCTTGCTGCGTCGCGTGGAGCCGCCGTGCTTCTCCCACAGGACCTGCAGCTCTTCCTTCTCGCGTGGGTGGACCACGCGAACGCAGACGCCGGCTCGCTCGCGTGCGCTCACCGAGAAGTCGTCGGGCTTGCCCGAGCACGTGGCTCCCGTGGTCTCCGAGCCCATGGCGATGTGATCGATGTGGATCCCGCTGGCTCCGATCCCGCCCACGGGCGGACGATCGGAGGGGCTGACGGGGAGGCGGCGGAAGACGGCGGCGATCTCCGGAGGGGTCCCCGATGGCGGCTCCCGAGGATCGCCCGTGCGGGCCTCGGCGTTGGGGTTGGGCGACTCGTCTCGGTTGGCGTCGTGAGGGCCGGCGTCGTCGCCCTCGCTCGGCTGCGTCTCGATGGCCGAGCCCAGATCGGGGACGTGGGATGGAGCGGAGCGCGTGGGCTCGGGGGCCGTCACCGGTGCCTGCGTCTCGGGGCGCCCGTCGTTGCTCGAGCCCTCCTGCGTCACGAGATGGGTCACCGCTCCCAGGGCGAGCGCGCCCGCGCCGATCCATGCCCACGGTAGACCGCGAGCCGCGGGTGAAGGGGTCGAAGGGCCGGGCTCGAGGGGGCGAGAGGCACGGGCGGGTACGTCCTGGCTCGATGGGCGTGGACGAGTCGTGGTGGATGCAGGCTTGGGTTCGTCGCCTTCCATCAGGCGCGCCATCTCGTCATCGGCTCGCGCGTGAAGGGTTGCACTCGTGGCCGCAGTCAGCGAGGGCGGCGTGCTGCTCGTGCTCGGCTCGCCCGCAGGAGGCTCGCCAGCAGGGGGCTCGCCCGTGGAAGCCGCCCGACCGGAATCCTCCTCGTCCTTCCCGGTCTCCTCGACGAGCGCATCCCAGGCCGCATCGACCGCGTTGGGCTCGTCCGCAGGAGGCCGGGCGTCGTCGGACCCGCCCGTCATGCCCCTGCATCCTGCCAGAACGCTCGCCACGGGCAAACCGGCCGGTCCGCGGCGTGCTTGCCGATCTTCGCCCACGAGTCTAAGTCTTGGGCGATGCTGGACAATTTCCGGTGGCCCCCCAGGCTTGCGCTTGCGTTCGCGCTCGCGACGATCCCGCTCGGGTGCGATCCCAACCTCCCGCCCGAGCTGCCGGACACCGAGCCGGTCGAGCGCGTACCCGAGCCGGTGGTTCCGGCCGAAGGCGACGTCAGTCGCAACCTGTTGCAGGCGTACATCGATCGCGATCCCGACGTGGTCGGCACGCGAGTGGTTGGCGACCAAGTGCGAGTGCCCGTGACCTGGGAGGACGAGTCGCGAACCTGGCGGCTGCCGTTCCAATCCAAGCGCCTCACGGCCGCCTTGCTCATCGCTGCGGCCCACGATCGACTCGACGGCCTGGGCTTCATCCTCACGCCCGACGCACGGTGGGGCTGGCCCGATCGTCGTCGAGTCGGCTCGCGCCCCATCTTCGCCGGCGATGACGGCGAGGCGTTCTTCCAGGCGTTTCGTCGCGCCGCCATGCGATTGCCCCATGACGCGAACTGGCGCAGCTATCCCGTGCCGCCCGGGATCCAGATGCTCCACGCGACCGGAGCCGAGCCCATGTGGACCGTCTTTGCCGAGGGACAGGCGACCATGATCGCGATGCACCTGGTCATCTACCGCGGCCAGGCGCGCGTCGACTACGTGGGCTTCTTCGAGGAGCTGCCGTCGGAGTATCCCGATATGTCGGCCTATGGGCCCATGCCCCCGGTGGTGCCTCCTCGTCGGCCTCCGCCCGGCGCAGCGGAGGCCGGGCGCTCGGGGCGCTGAGGCTCGTCCTGCCGTCGAGCTCGTGCCCGCATCCACGCCTCCACGCGTCGTCGGTAGGGAGAGCGAGGGTAGCGATCGAGGAACACCTGGGGAGGCAGCTCGCCCTCCTCCACTCGCTCGGCATCTCGCTCCTGTCGCGCCAGCGCGGCATCGGCCGCCAAGGTGCGCGCGGTGTCGGCCCGAGGGTGTCGCGGGTGCTGCACCACGAACAGCCCCGGCGCACCACGACCACGCTGCAACCACGTCAGGTGCCAGTCGGCGCGGAGCCGCAGCAGCTCGTCGAGGTCCACGTGGCCGGCCCAGCCGCCGTCGCCCAGCTCGAGGCGGGCGTATCCGTCGAGGGATCCCTTGCCCAGCGCTCGCAGGGCCCGGTCGACCGCCCCGAAGCGCACGGAGACCCGCCCGTCGCGGTCGGCTCGCACTGGAGGGAGCGGCTCGTGCCGGCGACCGGCGCGATCGATGAGCACCAACGACAGCTCCCCTTGGTGCCGGCGCAATCGGCAGCCGGCCTCGTCCACGTCGGTGCGGCGCAGCACGTCGCGATCGGGGTCGCGCAGCGGCCACTGCCGGCAGCGCCGGGCCACGCCGAGCACCAGACGCAGCCGTGCGAGATCCACCTCGCGGCGCTCCACGAAGCCGAACGCGTCCTGGCGACGGACCAGCGCTCGCCCGACGAGCTCCCGATCCGCACGGCAGCCCTCGCCGAGCCGGCGGCCCTCGGTGAGCTCGGCCAGCACCTGGGCGCGACAATTCGGGGTGAGCTCGACCGACAGCCCCGCGACCGCCGTCAGCTCCGCTCGAACCGGACGCAGCTCGACCGGGGAGGTGGCGGCGGCCGGGCTCGCGGCGCCAAGCGCCAGTCCCAGCCCGAGCCCCAGCGGCGATGAGCGGACCCACGGCAACGCCGCCCGAGGCTAGCAGGCCCACCCGGGCTCGCACCACACGGCACCGCCCCTTGACGACCCGGTGGGCCCGGGCAAGCCTGCCCCGCGTGCGAAGCCTCGTGTTCTCGTGGATGGCCCTGGCCGGGCTCGGTCTGCCGGCGGGATGCCTCAAGGTTCCCCCCGAGCTCGTGGATGAGCCCGACGGCACGGCCGCCGCGCCCAGCACTGCGGCCGAGGTGCTCGACCGCTACATCGAGGGCACCGGCGGAGAGAAGGCGCTGCGGGCGATCCCGGCACGGACCATCGAGGCCCGGATGATCATTCGCGCCCAGGAGGGTTGCTCGCCCGGCGATGAGTCCTGCCTGTCCGAGGATCAGGTGGGGTCGTTCCTGCTGCGCACCACCGCCGACGGCAAACTCTATCGCCGCACCGTGCTCGGCGAGCAGGTCGAGGAGAAGGGCTTCGACGGCAAGGTCGGCTGGCAGCTCGCCGGGGACGTCGTGCGGCTCGAGAACGACGACGAGCTCGAGCTGTCGCAAGAAGACGCCGTGCTCCACTGGTACTTCGACCTCGAGTCCCGCGGCATCGAGGTGACCCTCGCCCGCCCGCGCAAGGAGGACAGCGAGGGCCAGGTCGCCGTGCTCGACGGCGTGCACTGGGAGATGCCCGGCAGCGCGGCCAGCCCCAAGACCATGTGGTTCGATCGCGCCACGGGCCTGCTGCGCGAGGAGGTCGTCGAGGAGGGCGAGGGCGACGAGGTGCAGCGCCAGACCATCGTCTACGACGACTACCGCGAGCTCGACGGGATCCAGGTCCCCCACCTGATCCGCGTGATCAACGAGCTCGGCGACATGCAGCAGATCGTCGAATTCGTCACCCAGCGGGTCGATCACGGCAAGGTCGAGCCCACCCTGTTCGCGCTGCCCGAGCTGCCTCCGCCCGAGCCGCTGCCCGATCAACGCCTGTCGATCCTGCGGGGGGCCGTTGCCGCGGCCAAGGCCGAGCCCGACGACGCCGCCGCCCAGATCGCCCTCGCCCGCGCCGCGTGGCAGGCCGCCCACTTCGACACCGTGATGGAGGCGACCAGGGCCACCCTCGCCCTCGACGCCAGCGAGCCCGAGGCCATGGTCCTGCTCGCGCGTACGCACGTGCTCCGCGGAGAGCTCAAGGAGGCGCTCACGGTGCTGCGCAAGGCCGAGTCGGCCGGTCTCAAGCCCAGCCTCGCGGCCCGCGAGGAGGCGTGGATCCACTATCGCCGCCGCGACTATCCCAAGCTCGCCAAGGCCCTCGATGCGGCGGGCGACCCCGTGCTCGCCGGGCGCTTTCGCAGCTTCGTGGGCAAGCCCGTGCAGACCACCTCGCCCAAGGGCAGCTGCGTGACCACCGTGCCCATGGTCGCCACCGAGCCGCTCGCCGTGGTCGAGATCGAGGTCGAGGGCGAGCCCGTCTCGGCCATCGTCGACAGCGGCGCATCCGATCTCATCCTCTCGGCCAAGTTCGCGACCGCGCGCGGGATCTCGGTGCGCCCGCTGGGCCAGACCCCGCCCGGCACCCCGACCGTCGGCTACGGCCAAGCCGAGACCATGACCGTGGGGGACATCGGCTTCGCCAACGTCCCCGTCGACGTGTTCGACGACCGGGCCATGGCCGACATGGCCGGCGACGCGCTGACCGACGTCAAGGCGGTGCTCGGCTTGAGCCTGCTGGCCGACTTCCAGGTCACCGTCGACGTCCCGGGCAAGGTGATCGAGCTGGTGGGCAGCCGCTGCAAGCCCGAGCAGCAGGCGCGTCGCGTCGGCGAGGGCGTGCCGTTTTGGCAGCACGAGACGCACTACCTCTACGTCATGGCGGAGCTCAACGACGCCGAGGGCATCTACCTGGTCAACACCGGCATGCGCGGGGCCGACTTCACCGCGACCACGCTCGCCTATCGCCACGGTGGCGTGGGCGCCCCGGTCGTCCGCGATGGCGTGGCGCCCATGGTCGACATCGCATCGTTCGCGCTCGGTGACACCCGCCTGACGGGTCTCGAGGCCGCCTACGGGTTCTTCGAGCAGACCTCCACCGTCGATGGCTTTCGCCTCGACGGCATGGTCGGCCTGGGCGTGATGGGTCGCCGTCGCTGGACGATCGACTTCGACACCCGGCGGATCTACTTCGTCGGCGGCGCATCGGCCATGCCCGCCAAGGAGGCCGAGCCGGCCCCGGGCAAGGCCGCCAAGCCAAGCAAGGCCAAGGCCGAGCCGGCCCCGGGCAAGGCCAAGCCAGCCAAGAAGGCCGCGCCCGAGCCCAAGCCATGACCTCGTCCGCTCCGTCGACCGTCTACCGAGCCGCGCACGGCGTGATCGATGGCGCGTGGGTCGATGCGCCGTGGCTGCTCGTCGATGCGAGCGGAACCATCCTTGCCACCGGCCACGCGGGCGACGACCTCCAGGGCAGCCCGCCATCGCCACCCGAGCCCGCCGCGACCGCGACCACCGTCACCCGCGATCTGGGCCCGGTCGCGCTCCTGCCCGGCTTGGTCGACGCCCACAGCCATGCGTTCCAGCGAGCCATCCGCGGTGCCACCCACCGCCGTGGGGCCAGCGATCCCTCCTCGTTCTGGAGCTGGCGCGAGGCCATGTATCGCTGCGCCGAGGGCCTCACCCCCGAGGGCCTCTACGAGATCACGCGACAGGCCTACGCCGAGATGCTCGCCGCCGGAATCACCTGCGTGGGCGAGTTCCACTACCTCCACCACCAGCCCGGAGGGCGGCCCTACGACGATCCCAACGAGCTGTCCTGGCAGGTGCTACGAGCGGCCGCCGACACGGGCATTCGCGTGGTGATGCTCGAGGTGCTCTACCTGCGCGCGGGGCATGGCCGCGAGCCGCTCCCCGAGCAGCGCCGCTTCTGCGACGCCGACGTCGACGCCTATCTGCGTCGCGTCGACGACCTGCGCACGCGCGGGGTGGAGCTCGGCCTGGCGCCCCACAGCATCCGCGCCGTGCCGCGGCCCGCCCTCGAGGCGGTTGCGGGCTATGGTCTGTCCCACGGGCTGCCGCTGCACACCCACCTCGGCGAGCAGCCGCGCGAGAACCACGAGTGCCACGCCGAGCACGGACACAGCCCCGCTCAGGTGTTCGCCGACGCCGGCTACTGCCAGCGCTCGCGCGCGTTCACGGCCGTGCATGCCGTACACACCGACGCGGCCGATCATCGCCTGCTCGCCCACCAACACGTCTGCGCCTGCCCGACCACCGAGGCCGATCTCGGCGATGGCATCGTGCCCGCGGTGGAGCTGCGCGAGGCCGGGATCGAGCTGTCGCTCGGCAGCGACAGCAACGCGGTGATCGACCTGATCCAGGAGGCGCGCCTGCTCGAGATGCACGAGCGGCTGCGCGGCCAGGCTCGCCTGCGGCTGTGCGACGGCCTCGGCTCCGTGGGCCCCGTGCTGCTGCGCATGGCCACCGAGGGCGGCGCATCCTCGCTGGGTCGGGCCGATCGCTCGGGCCGGCTCGCCGTGGGCCGCCCCTTCGATGCCCTCACCGTGGGCCTGGACCTGCCGTTCTTTCGCGGCGTGGCCCCGCGACACGTGCTCGACGCCTCGATGTGCGCGGGGACGGCCGCGGTGGTGCGGCACGTGTTCGTGGGTGGCATCGAGCGGAGCCATGCGGTCTAGCCGGCGATGGGGAGCGATCGCAGTGGCCTTGGGCGTGGGTCTGTCCTGCGCCAAGCGGACGGACGAGCGCGTGCGCAAGGCCTGGGGCAACGCGAGCAAGGCCCCCGCGGAGGGGCCGAGCGACCGCGGGGGGCCCGACGACGCGCAGGGTGGCGACACCGAAGCCCAGCCCATACGGGTTGGCTGGGAGCGCCTCGAAGAGATCCTCGACACCGCACTGTCCGAGACGGCCGTCGGCACCGACGACGAGACCATGGCGCGCCTCGCGGAGCGCTGGTGTCAGGTGCAGCCCGTACCCCGGGACACCGCCGACGGACCAGTCCTGGTGTGCATCCCCAATCCCCCGGTCCAGATCGACGGCCATGCGTTCACCCTCGAACTGGGCGGCGAGGGTGTGATAGGTCTCGTGGCCACGGAGCTCTCCCTCGCGGACGGCTCCGCGCTGGCCGAAGAGGCCGTTCGCAAGACCGAGCACTGGTGCACCCGCCCGTGGACCGACGCAACCCCTCGTCCCACCGCCGACCAGCCGCCGCCGCCCACGGCCGATCGACTCTTCACGTGTCCCGTGGAGGGCAGCGCGCTGCTGGTGGTGGCCCGCTTCGTCACCGACGAGGCCACGGGCCTGTGGCAAGTCTCGGTGGCCGTGATCGACGCGAGCTGACGCCATGACCGACCTCTCCCCTTCCACGCTCCCCACCAAGCACGGCGGGATCTTGATCCCGCTCGACCCCTTCCGTGTCAGCCACCTCGCGGCCGTCGCGGCCGAGTTGCTGGTGAGCAAGGCACGAGACATCACCGACGCGAGGCTGGTCCTCACGCGCCACCCACGGACACAGCTGGTGCTCGGGCACATCGAGGGCAAGGTCGTCGGAGACGACCCCGTCGCGTTCTGGCGCGAGAACGCAGACATCGCCGTGGCCATGAGCCAGGTGCTCCCGCGCCAGTGCTTCATGTACTACGTGCAGAGCGCTCCGCCGCAGGAGCGCCGAGAGGCCTTCCTCGTCGCGCAGCGAGGCCAGGTGCTCGCGGCGGACGAGGGCAGCATCGATCGCCAGGCGCCCGGGGCCGAGCACTGGCCGGTCGAGAAGCTGTGCGAGCAGCTACGGCTCGACGTGGACGAGCTGGCCAGCGGCTTTGCGGGTGGTCCGAGCATCGAGATTCCGTTGCTCGAGCCGAACGTGGACGACCAGACCATGCTGATGACGCTCGCGGGCCAATCTCCCGCGGGCGGCGATCCCGAGGAGGCTGCGCCCGCGGCCGCCGCCGACAAGGGCGCGGGGGGGCAGGGCGCGGCTCCGGCCAAGCCCAAGCTGTCCGTGTCCGAGGATCTCAAGCGCCGCGAGCAGGAGCGCGCCGCCGAGGAAGTCGAGCAGCAGCGCCGCGCCGCCGAGGTGGAGGCCCACGTTCCCTATGTGGTGGACGAGCTGGGCATCGTCGCGTGCCCCAGGGCGGAGCTGTCCGAGCCCGATCTCTTGGAGCCGTTCATCCTCTCCAAGATCGTGGGAGATCTGCCAGCGGGGCTGCCTCGCGATCGAACCGACGGGCTGCAGGGCAAGCGCTGTGACATCGCGATTCGGGTGGACTTCCTCAGCGAGGTCTTCGTGGATAGCGCTCCGCTCGCCCGCCCCATGCTCGAGGAGCGGGCCGAGACTCGCACGATCGGCGGCCGCGAGCTCCAGGTGCTCGAGGTGCTCGCACCTCGGCTGGGATACGGAACGCTGGTGACCACGGGCAAGGCTCCGCACGTGTTCGTGTCGCGCAAGCCCGAGCTCGCGCTGCCCGAGTCGTTGGTGCTCGAGCTGCTCGGCTAGCGTCCTCGAGCAGGCCTGCCGATGCTCGGGCTGCGGCGCTGGGATGCCGCTGCGAAGGGATCTTCACCACGCACTTGCAGGGAGCGTCCCTGGTCGTGACACCTCGTTGGAGAGCGTGCCACGACCAGGACGAGCCGGCCTTGCGGGGTAGTGATCGACGGTCGAACGACGGCATCGAGGCCCGGCCCGTTCATGGTTGGGGCTCGGGCCTCGATGGGGCCACGCTACGAAGCGAGGCGGGCGCGGATGCTCGAGAGGATCTCCTCTTCACGCGCGCCCGTGGGCTCGGCGAGCTGGTTGCGGATCAACGTATCGAGGATCTCGCTGCGCTCGGGATGGGGGGGGAGGTGCTGGGAGAGGCCGAGCTTGCGGCTGGCCAGGACCTTGAGGAAGGGCTCGATCTTGCGGATCTCCTGGGCGATCCGCATCGTGACCGCCTTGCCTTCCCCACGCCGCGAAGAGAACTTGGGTGCGCAGCGCTCGACCGCGGCCACCAGCTCACGGGCGAGATCGATGTCGACGTTGTCCTCGACGCCGAAGCTGGCGACGACGATCGGCCGGCTCTGGGCCTTTCGAGTACCTTCTCCAGACCACCACACGTTGTGGGCAATGGAGAGGTAGGTTCGGCGGGTGTCACCGCAGCGGACTCGGTTCCTTCGTAGGTACATGGTCTAATCCCCGTGGGTTGGGGCCAGGCAAGGTCTAGGTCCTCTCCCGGCCGGGCTGGTTGGCGGGCTTCGACGAAGCCCAAGAGCAAAGCTTCAATCCAGCACCGCTTGGTCCCGGTAGCCCCGCGAGGGGTCGGAAGAGGCTCCAAACGCTTCCAATGGCCGTTATTGGCACGAATTCCAGGCTAGCGTGGGTTTTCGAGGGGGCCACTCCCATTTGCTCTCGTGAACGTAAAGAGCCCGAGATCATTGTGTAAACTGGATGTCAGTAATGACGCTTACTGATGGTGAAGTGCTTGAAATTGGGCTGGTTTCCAGAAAGGCGCGGGTCGCTGGGAGCCGGTCGATGCGTGGCTGCTAGGCTGCGTTCGATGGTGCGAACCTGCGCCGCATTGGGGATCTCTTCCGGCCTTCTGGCTCTGGTTGCGTGCGCGGGCCGGCCGGATGCCCCGCTGTCACTGACGTCGCCCATGGCGATGGAGGGCGAGGCCGACGAGCAGGCTGCATCACCGGTGGCGTCACCCTCGGTGGTCGAGTCGAGTGAGCTCGTGGTGGCGGAGCCCGCGGTGGCCGAGCCCCGCGAGCCGAATCCCTATATTGCTCCTCCGGTTCGTCGAGCCGGCGATCTGACGGTCGAAGCACCGCCACGCACGCGCGGCGACGTCTTCGGAGGTCGCTTGCGCAGCCACGTGGAGGGGGCGCTGTCCAAGGGAAGCCCGCGCGTATGGGTGGGTCCGCAGGTGCCTGGCTTCGTGCCCTTGATGGAAGAGACCGCCGAGCTGTTCCTGCTCGATCGCGTGGGCGACGAGTTCATGGCGTTCTATCGCGATCCCTACGGTGCGAGCAGCTGTGGGCTGGGCGGGGACGAGAACTGCCACTACTTCGTGCGCGCGTACGATGTGGAGGGCAACGAGCGCTGGCGGGTGAGCCTGCACGAGCTGTTGTCGGCCTCCACCTATCTCGAGGTGCAGGACATTCGCTGGGCCGACGGAACGCTCTACTTCAACGAGGCCTGCCAGAGCTACTCGAGCGGGGCAGGTGGCAAGTGCTCGGCGCTGGTGGCCTACGATCCGGCGACGAGCACGGTGCGGTGGCGAACGCGGTCGCTGGTGTCGAACGGTGAATTCCTGGTGCACGGCGACTACATCGTGACCGGCTACGGGTTCACGAACGAGCGCGACTACATCTACGTGGTGCGCCGTGGCGACGGCAAGATCATGCAGAAGCTCTCGGTGCCCAAGGCGGCCGAGCGCTTCGTGCTGACCGACGATGGTCTGCTCGAGGTGACGGTCTATCCGGGGACGCGGCACCTGTTCGCGCTGCGGGGGTGGGACGGGGCCAAGCCTCGCCTCGAGAAGGTCGAGCGTCCCAAGGCCACCGGGCGCGGCTGAGGGCGCTGATGGGATGGCCAGCGCTCTCGGGGCGAGCTACGGGCAGCCGGCCCCGGGCAGGTTCGCCGGGTCGTGGTACCAGGCGCCGTTCGTGCCCTGGTAGAGCGTGAACGCGGTGTTCATGCCGTAGATCGAGAACAGCGCGACGTAGGTGATGTCGGCCGCTCCGTAGCCGCCCGGGTGGACGCCGAAGCGCGAGAAGTGCCCGCTGATGGTGGCCGTCACCGCGTTCACCCATGGCTCGCACGGCTCCTCGCCACCGGCGGTGGTGCCCGCGTCGTCGCCTGCATCATCACCGGCGGTGGTGCCCGCGTCGTCGCCTGCATCATCACCACCGGCGGTGGTGCCCGCGTCGTCGCCTGCATCATCACCGGCGGTGGTGCCTCCATCGTCACCGCTGGTGGTGCCTCCATCGTCGTCACCGGTCGTGCCCCCACCGCCGGTGTCACCACCATCGGTGTCACCACTACCGCCCATGCCTGCGTCGTGCTCCACCCGGCGGTTGCCACTGGTGAACAGGTCGGCGAGCACCGCGGCGAAGTCGACCCCTTGCCGCGCGACGAAGGAGATCTCGTAGCCCGAGCCCGAGCCGGCCGGCCACGCGTGGCCCATCCCGGTGGCGGAGATCGAGGCCACGCGCGTCCCGTGCTCATCGGTTCGTACCGAGCCGGTCCCGGCCGGCTGGTAGCCAGGAAGGCTCTCCACGGCCAGGCTCGCCGTTCCCAGTGCGCCGCCGCCCGCCGCGTCGGCGTAGATGTTGGCGAACACCTGGGCGTTGAGCGTGGCGTAGCCCTGCGCGACGGTGTAGTCGTTCGTGCCGCTGATCACGGCCGCGAGCTGGGTATCGAAGTCTCCGGCGTGCGTCCCGGCCAGCGACTCGCACGTGGCCTGGGCCGTTCCGGCGTTGGTGGACACGGAGCTGATCTGGAACGCGGTCGTTCCCACCGTGGGCCCTGCGGCAATGCCCACGCCCGCGAACACGTCGGGGGCGAGGCAGGCCATCACCATCGCCATGCCACCGCCGGATGACAGGCCGGCGATGTACACCTGATCGGGATCGATCCCCAGCGAGGGATCGGCCAGCAGCGCATTCACGTGGCCGAGGATGTCGGCTGCGTCACCGCCGTTGCGGGAGTGCGTGCCGCCGTAGTAGTCCCAGCACCCGAAGTAGACGCCGCCCCCGGCGACGCCCGGCAAGGAGATCACCATGCCGTGCTCCTCGGCGGTGTCGACCCAGTTGCCGTAGGTCTGGAGATTGCCGTAGCTCTGGGAGCAGCCGTGCAGCACCACCAAGAGCGAGCGGCCGTCGCCGATCGTTCCGTTGGCCACCGGGGTGTAGAGGGCACCGCTCAGGCCGCCACGGGCCCCTACGTTCCAGCCGCTTCGAAGCGCGACCTCGAAGTCGGCTTCGTCGACCGGTGCACAGCCGAGTCCCAGGACCATCGCGAAGGTGGCAGACGTCTTCCAGTGCTGCATTGCAGCAAAACCAATACGGGCCTGAAACCACGAATTCAAGGCAATTGTGGCCGAATATGACAGGTCGTTCACTCACATGGTGCTGCGTGGCAACATCGTGTGGCGTGGCCATGGGAGCGGAACGTCGTAGGGTGCTGGCGTGGTGTCCTCGTCCGCTCGTCCTCGGGTTGCCGTCGTCGGTGGCGGCATCGCTGGCCTGTCGTGTGCTCGCGTGCTGCAGGGGCATGGGATCGAGGTGCGGGTGCTCGACAAGGGGCACGAGGAGGGCGGGCGCGTCTGTACGCATGGCACCGAGGACGGGCTGTCGTTCGACCACGGCGCGCAGTACCTGACGATTCGCGATCGGTGGTTTCGCCGGATGCTCGCGCCGCTGATCGAGGGGGGCACGCTGGTCCGCTGGACGGGTCGGCTGGCGGTGGCGGGGCCCGACGGGGTACGGCCGCTCTCGGACGGGGAGGAGCGCTGGATCGCGACGCCGACGATGAGCGCGCTGCCGCGGGCGCTGGCCGAGGGACTGACGGTCGACACCAGCGTGCGCGTGACGGGGATGCGCCGCGAGGGTTCTCGATGGTCGCTCGAGCACGAGCACGGGCTCTACGATGGCTTCGATCGGGTGGTGCTCGCGATTCCGGCGGGGCAAGCGGCGGAGCTGATGCGCGAGCACCCCGGCTTGGCCGGGCTGCGCTCGGCGGCCGAGGCGGTGGTGATGGAGCCGTGCTGGACGCTGATGCTGTACATGCCCGGTGTGTTCCCCACGGGCTACGACGCTGCGTTCGTGGAGGGCTCACCGCTCTCGTGGGCGATGCGTCAGTCGAGCAAGGCGGGGCGGCCTTCGTACGAGGCGTGGGTGCTGCACGCGACGGCGACGTGGACGCGGGCGCACTGGGACGATCACCACCTCGATGTGACCGAGGCGATGCTCGAGGCCTGGCACGAGCGCGGCGGGCCGAGCCCGCGCGCGGTGTCACAGACGATGGCGCATCGCTGGCGCCAGGCGGGGGTCGACCCGCACGCGCGTCCGCGCTCGCTGGGCGACGACGAGGCGGGGGTGGCGTTGGCGGGGGACTGGCTGGGGGGCGGTCGCGTGGAGGGGGCGTTCCTCAGCGGCCGCAAGGCGGCGGCGGGGGTGCTGCGCTCACTGAGGTGAACGAGCCACCCACGACATGCACGGGAGGTCGTGCATGGATCGGGAGCCTCACATGCTGGTGAGCACGTAGATCGCCATGCCCACGAACGCGACGGCGAGGAGCCCGATCACGAGGAACAGCTTGCTCTGCCCGCCCGCTGGAACTTCGTCGTCGAGGTCGACGTCGGGGGGCGGGGTCACGGTGTTGTGGGTGCCGCTGACGCCGAGTGCGTCGCGGCTCATGGAGGCGGAGCTGTTCATTGCCTCGATTGCGGCCTCGGCCACCGAGTCGGCGGCCTTGGGCTTCTCCTGCATGCGTGCGAGCTCTTGGACGTCGATGAGGCCCGAGCCGGCGCTGCCCTTGGCGGCGGTGGCCAGACGAGCGCCTCGCGGAGGATCGACGGGGGCCGGGGTGGGCTGCCGCTTGTGCGCGGGCTCGGAGCCTCCGTCGCGAATGCCGGCCGCCAGCGAAGGGGCGAGCTGCTTGATGTCGAGCAAGCCCGATTCCTTCTGACTGCCGGGCGCGGGCGTGGCCAGCCGAGCGCGAACCTTCTTCTTGGGATCGGGTGCTTCGGGGAGCTTGTCCCAAGCGACGGGCGCGAGCTTGGGCTCCTCGGGCTTGCCCCACGTACCGTCGCCCAGCGAGTCGCCCTTCTCGTCCTTGAACAGGCTGTCGCTCCAGTCGTTGCCGCTCATCGTCACCATGACTATCGCGTACCCGGAAGCGCCAGGGTAGTCCCGAAGCCGACTGGCCGTTTCGTTGAGGGCTGCGTGTGACGGCGAGACGTGCGGCGATGTGCGAGTGCGAGCGATCTCACCGGATGTGCAGGGCTCCAAGGGCGAGTGCACCGTACCCTGGCCCTGTCGCCCGACACTGTGGTACACGGCGCGGAAGCGTGGTCCGAAAGTTCATCTACGATCCCAGCAGCGAGCGTGTGCGGTTGGTGGCATGGACCACCGCGTCGTATCGGGCGCTGAGCTGGAAGCAGCGGCGATCGCTGGTTTGGGTCGCGGTGCTGCTGGCAATTGGGGGATCGGTGCTGGCCATCGAAGCAGTGTGGCCCCGGGCCGAAATCGCGCCTGCCGCCAGTCCCTAGCGTTGGCCCCTAGGGTACGGCGCCGTCGAGGATCCACGCCTCGATGATCGCGAGTGAACCGGCCGCAAGTCCGCCCACAGGGGCGGGCATGGGGTTGCCGGTCCCACCCACGCTGGCGTGGGTGTCGTGGAGCTTGTGCCAGAGGTAGCTGTCCTCCGGCGAGCCGGGCTCGATCCGATCGAGTGCGGGGACCTGGGTCGAGGGCACGTCCACGAGGTTGGCATGGCCGTCGAGCAGGCTGAGGCCGGCCTCGACTCCGTCGATGTGGCAGCTGCAGCTGGCCTCGAGGATCGGCTCGACGTCGTCGGCGTAGCCGACCGCGGACGCACCCGTGGTGTCGCCGGTGCTCGTGCTCTCGTCGGCGGCCCCGGTGGTGGGGTCGGTGTTGCCGGTGGTCTGGTCGCCGGCGGTCGTGGGGTCGTCACCAGTAGTGGTGGTGGTGGTGGTGGTGGTGGAGCTGGTACCGCCGCTGGTGGTGGTGGTCGTGGTCGCGGCGCTGGGCTCGGCGTCGTCGAGCAGGGCGTAGAAGACGGAGATCCCGTCGTCGAGACCGCTGACGAGCTTGGCCTCGGGGTCGATCCGCAGCACGGGGAGTGGTTCCCATCGCCCGCGATCGGCCTCGTAGTCGTCGATGTCGATCGCTCCCACCGCAAGCCCCGTGGGGTCGTCGGGGAGCTCCTGGCGAATGGTGATGCTGGCGTCGTAGAGCAGCACGGGGTTGGGGCGCACGACGTAGGCCTGCCCGTACACTCCGGGTGGCTCGCCGCTGCGCCGGATGAACAGCTCGACGTCCTCCTCGAGCGCACCGGGAGGGATGGCGAGGGTGAGCACGCCGTCGGTCGAGGTGAGCAGGCCGCCGGAGGGGCCGATGATGGCGTGGGCCACTTCGGGATCCTCGGGCGGATCGGAGCAGCCGACGAGGGCGAGCAGCCACAGGCCGATGCAGGTCCGCCCGATGGCGGCTGGGGTTGCGTTGGACCCGAGCATCGCGTCGGGCGACGGTAGCACGAGGACCTCGACGCGAAGGCACCCCGAGCGCGGCAGGGCATGCGCCAACCACGGCGGGATCCACGGGCAGGGGAACCTTCGTCCGGAGGCGCTGTCCCGTGCCCCCGGATGCGGACCCGCCTGGCCCTTGCCCTGGTCTTGCCGATGGCCGGCTTCGCGCTCGTGCCCGGTTGTGCGCCCACCCAAGCCGAGGATCGCGAGGTGGCGGTCGAGGAGTCCAAGCCGGCGCGGTTCGGCTCGCCGTCGCGGTCTCCCCATGCCCCGCCGGTTCGCCCGAAGGCCCGGTCCTACGCGGGGCCCAGGCCGGTCTGCGGGGAGCTCGTGCTGGAGCCGCTCGAGCGGTGGGATCGCCGCGAGCGGCTCGCGGCAGTGCGCGCGAGCTGGCACCCGCGGGCCGAGTACGGGCGTCCGACCGGGATCCGTCGCGTGAGCGCTCCGGTCTCCGTTCCCGGCTACGAGCTTTGGCAGGTGAAGGTAGAGCACGTGCCCAACGAGCTGCAGCCATGCTGGCTGCGCAGCACGCCGCGGACCGAGGACGACGGCTGGGGCGCCAACGAGTGCGTTCCGGCGGAGCTCATGGTGGATCGGTCTTCGAGAGCAGACCTGCCACGCGATGCCTCGACATGGGCGCGGCTGCTCGGCACCTTCGACGACGCGGCCGCGGTGTTCGCCAGCGAGGCCGAGCTCGATGGCTGCGTGCCGGACCTGCCGCCCGAGGTTCGAGCCAAGGTCCCGCCGCTGGGCCGGGGGCGCATCGCGGGCGGGCAGCACGTGACGTTCGTGGAGTGGATCGACGTGGACGATCTGAGCCTGCTGCTCACCGTGTACGCCACGCTCGAGGAGGGTCGCCTCGATGTGGAGCGCAAGGAGCTGATGCAGATCGACCACCGTGGAGGGACGCGATGACGAGGACGGGAGGCAACCAAACGGCACGGCCCACGCTCGGCCTCGCGCTGCTCATGGGAGCGTTGGTCCTCGGGAGCGGGGGCTGCGTGGAGGTGCCCGAGCCGCTCGAGATCGAGGGTCTCTACGACGAGGTCGACCCGATGATCGCGGTCGAGCCGGGCGAGCGCGGCAAGCCCGACGAGGTGGATGACGAGGCGTCTCCGTGGGACGACGTGGAGCGCGACTACTCCACGTGGCCGCCATCGCCCGAGACCCACCTGGCGCGGATCGGGCTTCGCGAGCTTCGCACCCATGCGCTGTGGCCGACGCCGGTGAGCGAGCCATGCCCCGCGGTGATGTTCGGTGCGCTGGGTCCACGGCTGGCGGGTGGCGATCTGTTCGACCGGATCTCGAGCCGGGTGGAGACGATCGAGCCGCCGCGGCTGACGCTGAGCGCCACGGCGGTGATGGTGCTGCGCGACCACGTGGACGTGCCGGGGCTGCGCCTGGTGGTGGCCTCGAGCACGCCCGGGGCGTGCATGATGGCGTGGCGGCACCTGCACTGCTTTGCGGACGCGCACGAGGCCTACTGTCCCGACGGGACGCTCGGCGATCTCGAGCGCCTGGTTCGCAACCACCACCTCGAGCCGCGCTCGCTCACGGAGGCGGCATGGATGGAGTTGGTGGTGGTGATGACCGAGGTGGGGACGCTGGTGATCGATCCCAGCCTGGTCGGGGAGTGCACCCGAGAGCCGGACGTGACCGCGCTGGCCCCGGAGGTGCGCATCGAGGACGATGCGGTCACCGTGCGCTTGACCTCGATCGATGACCATGGCGATGGCCTGGATCGAACGGTGACGATCGAGCGCGGGGGCGCGGTGCACATGGAGACTCGGGCTCGCTGGACGACGCACGATCATCCCCTGATGGAAGAGTGAGCGGCGCTCGCTGCCAACCGGGACTGGGGGGCTTGCTCGGGTGGGGCCAATTCCGGTAGGAGCGAGCGTCGCTCATGCCCTCGCTCCACCGGCTCGGCCTCTCCCTCCGCACGGCGCGTCACCTCCGGCCGCAGCAGCTCGCGGCGCAGCTGGTGCATCGGGTGCGGGGGCCGGCACGCACGCCTCGCCGGACCATCGCGGAGGGGATCACGGCGTTGTCGGCCTGCCCGAGCCCCTGGGCGCCCTCGCCGGAGGGGCGGCCGGACGCCGAGGGGAGGGTGGCGCTGGTCGGCCGGCCTGCGTACGACCCGCGGCGCATGGGCTGGGAGCCGGGGCAGAGCGCGCTGTGGTCGTACACGCTGCACTACCACGGCTGGCTGAACGAACGCTCGATGAGCCCGGGGCTGGCGGCATCGATCATCGACAGCTGGATCGGGGAGCACCGTGAAGGTGTGGGGTGGGAGCCGTATCCGACGTCGATGCGAGTGCTCCACTGGCTGGGCTGGCTGCACCAGCACGGCGCGGGGCTGCAGGCGCACGCGCGCGAGCGGATGCTGGGCTCGCTGGCGGCGCAGCTCGAGCACTTGGCCGCCCACGTGGAGACGCACATCGATGGGAACCACTTGTGGACCAACCTGGTGGCGCTGACCTGCGCTGGCGCTGCGCTGCGAGGTCCGCTGCCGCAGCGGCTGCTCGAGCGCTTCGGGCCGCGCTCGTTGGCGGTCGTTCGCGAGCAGCTCGCGGGCGACGGGGTGCATGGCGAGCGCACGCCCACCTATCACGTGCTGCTGGCGGAGCAGCTGGCGGTGCTGCTTTCGTATGCGCGGGTGACCCAGCCGCTCTTGGCTGATGCGCTCGAGCCGGCGCTCGATGCCATGGTCGCGGTGCTGCCGGCGTTCACCCATCCCGATGGTGACGTGGCGCTGTGGGGCGACAGCCAGCGCGATGCTCCGGTGACGCCGGCGGGGCTGGTGGCGCGGCTGGGCGGGACGCTGGGGTCGTCGCACGCGGATGCACCGGTCAGCGGATTCGGGCGCCGCTGCTTCGGGCCGCTGTCGCTGCTGTGGAACCGCGGCGGCGTGGGCCTGCCGCACCAGCCCGGTCATGTGCACGCGGATGCGCTGTCGATCGAGCTGAGCGTGGGAGACACGCGCGTGCTGGTCGATGCGGGGGTGGGGACGTACGAGGTGGGGCCCGAGCGTGCCTACGCGCGATCGACTGCGGCCCACAACACGGTGAGCGTGGGAGGTGCCGATCAGCACGAGCTGTGGGCGAGCCATCGCATCGGGGCCCGCGGGCGCACGGAGACCCTGGCGCAGGCCGAGCACCGCCTGGAGGGTCGGGTGTGGGGGCACGACGGGAGCGCGGCGCATCGGCGCGTGATCGAGTACGAGCCGCAGCGCGGCACGTTCGTGGTGGCCGATGCGCTCGAGCCCGGCGGCGGGCCGGCCACGGTGCGGTACTTCGTGCCTGCGAGCCTGCCGCTGACGGTGGACGGTGAGGTGGCGGAGGTGGTGGCCGCGGGCCGGCGGCTGCGGCTGCGTGCGCTGGGGGCCTCGTGGTGTCAGGGTCCCGCCCCTGGCTGGCTGGGCATGGGTCGTCCGGCGTCGCGGGTGTGCTTGTCGCTGCCGCTGCACGGCGACGGAGCACGGGTGGAGATCGGCGTGGTGGACGAGCCCACACGATCCTGACGGGGCATCGGGAAGGCGGTACGATGGCGCCATGGTCTCATCGCGTTCGCTCCAATGGTGGTCTTGCTCTTGCCTGCTGCTCGGTCTGGCGTGTGGTCCCGAGGGGGTCAAGGCGATCGAGGAGACCGACACGGATACGGAGACCGACACCGATGCGGAGACCGAGAGCACGACGAGCGGGAGCACCACGTTCACGACCGCCGGGCCGACCACCGGGCTGACGACCGCCAACACCTCGGATGCGGACGAAACGGCGGAGCCTCCGAGCGCGAGCACCACCGACGACTGCCCCGTGGGGACCGAGAATTGCCTGTGCGACGTCGGAGCCGCGTGCGAGGACGGGCTCTCGTGTGAGGACGGGATCTGCGTGTCCGGTCCCCCTTGCGCGCAGCCCGAGGGCGAGCCCAATGGCGACGAGGCCAGCGCGGTGGAGCTCGCCGACCTCGGCTGCGGCGATCCGCCGGAGACGACCAGCGGGGTGCTCGATGGGGTCGATGCCGACTGGTACACGTTTCATGGCAGTGCGGGCATCGCCTGCTTCGGAGGCCCGAGCGCCCAGGTCACGGCCGATGCCGACGTCGTGCTGTGCATGTACTTCGAGTGCGACGAGGGCAACACGATGGTGCAGTGCTCCCCTCCATCCAACCCCAGCGACTCCCCGGACGGCCGCTCGGGGTGCTGTGGCACCAACGGGGTCGAGGTGGGCTCGGTCGACTGTGGCTTCGGCAACGGCGATTCGGCGCAGGTCTTCGTGCGCGCGACCGCGGTGGACGCGGCCTGCATGGCCTACGAGCTGGAGTACGAGTTCTGACGAACACGGAGCCTCGAGCCCGGCACGGCGGGCACTGGCCGTGCAGGCTCGAGATGCGTGCCGCGAGGACGATGACACCGGGATGTGCACGCTGGCGAAGATCGAGCCGTGGCTCGAGGCCCATGCGCTCTAGCTCACCCTGCGCTTCTTCTTCGTCTTCTTTCCGAACTGGGCGTCGGGATCGAACGTCTTGATCGTGTGGAACCCTATGTTCTCGACCTGGCGCTTCCTCTTCCGCGACAGGTCCTCGAGATCCACCACCTCACCGTGCACGTCGATGATGTCGCCGTCGTCCGTCGTTGCGATTTCGCTGATTCGCTCTGGCGACATCCGCAGCATCCTCCGCGACATTGGGCTCGGTGACCTACGATTGCTGTTCTTCCTCCGTCGAAAGTGCAGGTGGGTTCGCTCGCGAACCGGATTGTTCACGCCGTCATGGGGGCCCAGATCGGGCACGTTCGCGTGAAAGCTGTTCGCTTGCCGCGCGAACTCCCGCTTGCATTTCTGAGCATACGGATGCCTGGCGAAGTCGTCCCTGGCATCCTCGAAGGCCTCCTGGGAAGCCTCGGCGCGCCTCAGTGCTTCATCGGCCTCCCAGGCGTCTCGCTTCCTTCCCTGCTTTCGATACCGATCCCGCATCCCTCGGATCTCGGCGATCCGGTCCCTGCCGGCCTTCACGAACCGTTTGGTCCACCGCTTGAAGTCATCGACGGAGTCTTCATCGTTCCAGAACGCCTCGATGTTTCGTCGAATGTCCGCCCACGACATTCGGTGCGGCATCGCGGCGTTGAACGAGCGCAGGCGAGGCCGGTTGGGATCGACCTGAAACCCTCGGTTGGATGCGTTGTGGTAGTGATAGGCCGACTTCTTCGCGTCCGTGGTGAAGCCGGGGCGCTTCATCAGCTGCATCGAGGCCCACCTCCGCGGCTCCCACGACGGGATCGACTGGACGCTCCGAGCCAGCCGCTCCGCCTCGCTCTCCAGCCGTGGATCTTGCACCACGGCCACGCCACTCCCGAAGGGATTGCTCACCCGGTCCTCTCGTTGCTGCACCACATGTGTCAATTCGTGTGCGATCAACTCGATGCCGGCCGAGGTCCGCGGAGCGTATGCCCCTGGCGCGAAGCAGATGGCGTCTCCCATCGTAAAGGCGGCAGCACCCAGCGCACTGGCCACCGCGTCCTCGTAGATCCTGACCCTCGAGAAGTCAGCGCCGAGGAACCTCCCCATCTGCTCCGCGAGATCATCGTCGAGCGCCCTCCCCGGCCCTGGCAACCGCACTCGCCCCTCGGCCAGCCGCGAGGCCTTGATCCCGCCTTCGGCCCATCGCGCAACCCCTGCGAGCATTGCCACCCGCGGCGCCCCCATCCCCGGCGGGAGCCCTGGCCGAGGGGAAGGACCGAGCATGCCCTTCGCCTGCGCGCTCATCCCGAGCATCTTGGCCGGCATCAGCTCCGGCCGAGGAGCGCGGGCGATGATCCTCCGCTCGACCTGCGTCGCCCCACAACCGTCGAGCCCGAGCCGGTCCACGCCAAAGTAGCCCTGCACGACCAGCCGGAGCCTCGGATTCCAGAACGTGGTCATCGGGGATCGTCTCGCTCGATGGCGAATGTATGAGCACCGGCCGCAGCCCACCAAGAATTCGGCGGCCAGCCCGGTGCACGCGGGCGCGTGCCTGGCAAGCGGAATGTCCGAGGGGCTACTCTCGGGGCGACCGTGACCACCCGTGGTGAAGATCGAACCCAATCCTCTCGGGGTTCGTCGTCGGAGACGAGCACCATGGGCGCGGGCTCTTCACCCGAGCCCGAGCACTCGCAGGCGAGCGCGTCCGCGACCAGCGACGAGCCCACCGAGCTCGGGATGGGGGCCTCGCCTCGCCGCTCGAGCATCGAGCCCACGTGGCCCACGGTCGGTCGCTACCGCCTCTCGGGCCGCCTCGGTGCCGGGGCCATGGGTACGGTCTTCGAGGCGCTCGATCCCTCGCTCGATCGTCCAGTGGCGATCAAGGTGCTGCACGCGGAGATGCCCGCGGCGGCGCGCCATCGCATGCAGCGGGAGGCGACGGCGCTGGCTCGCTTGTCGGATCCCCACGTGGTGCAGGTGTTCGAGGTCGGCGAGGACCATGGCCAGACGTTCATCGCGATGGAGCTGGTGCGCGGCCAGACGCTGGCCGAGTGGGTCCGTCGCGAGCCGAGACCGGCGTGGTTCGAGATCGTCGACGTCTACGCGCAGGCGGGCGCCGGGCTGGCCGCCGCCCATGCGGCCGGGCTGATCCACCGCGACTTCAAGCCCGGCAACTGCATCATGGGTGACGATGGTCGCGTGCGCGTGGTCGACTTCGGGCTCGCCAAGGACGTCGGCCACGAGGACGAGGCGAGCAGCGAGGACGAGCTGGCGACGACGAGCGACACCGTGCTGACGCAGCACGGGATGCTGCTGGGTACGCCGGCCTATATGGCGCCGGAGCTGCTCGGAGGGCAGCCGGGGAGCGCGGCCGGCGACCAATTCGCGCTGTGCGTGAGCCTGTGGGAGGCGCTCCACGGCCAGCGGCCGTTCGTCGGCGACACGCTGGCCGAGCTGACGGTGAGGATCCTGGAGGGCCGGCTCACCGATCCTCCGGCGGGCGCCCGGGTGCCGCGATGGCTGCGGGCGATCGTGCAGCGTGGAATGGACGTCGACCCCGATCACCGCTGGCCCTCGGTGCAGGCCCTGGTCGACGCGCTGCGGCGTGGGAGGGCCCGCGCGCGCTGGCGACGGGGCGCCTGGGCGGCGGGAGTGGTGGCCGTGGCCATCGCCGCGGGGGCGGGGTGGCGCCGCATCGACGAGCACGCGAGGACCCGAGCCTGCGAGGAGGCCGGACGCGAGCTCGAGGCGATCTGGAACGACGAGGCCGCGGCCGGGATGCGAGAGGCGATGATGAGCACGGGCGTGGCCAGGGCCTCGATCACGGCGGACAAGGTGATCCCATGGCTCGATGCCCACGCTGACGCATGGGGGAGTGCGCGCACCGAGGCTTGCCTCCAAGCCGAGGTCCGGGACGCGTGGGATCCCTCGATCCTCGAGCGTGCGCGGTGGTGCCTGGACGAACACCGCGAGGAGTTCGAGGCACTGGTGACCGAACTCGGCAGCGCCCGAGCCGAGACGATCGATGAAGCGGTGGAGGCTGCCTCCCGGTTGGACCGGGTGGATCCATGCGTCGATCCGCTCGTGCTCGCGCACCTGCCCACCCCGCCGCACGACGCCCGCGAGGCGGTGGATGCGGTGCGAGCCGAGCTGGCGCGCTCGAAGGCGCTCTACGCCACACACGACTACGATCGCTCGCTGTCGGTGGCGCGCGAGGCCCTTGCTCGGGCGGAGGCGTTGGCCTGGCCGCCACTGACCGCCGCGGCCAGGCTGCGAGTCGGCGTGGTGCTCGATGAGCAGGACCAGTATGCGGAGGCCGGGCAAGCCTACGAGGACGCATTCTTCGAAGCCGCCAAGGCGGATGCGGTCGTCCAGGCGGCGAAGGCAGCGTCGCTACTCTCCTTCCTCGAGGGTTGCACCCTGGCGCATCCCGCGGTGGGCATGTCGTGGTCGCGCCAGGAGGAGCTGATGATCGCCCGTCTCCCCGATGAAGCGGAGCTGTGGCGTGCATCGCTGCTCAACCGCCGCGGGACGATCCTCGAGTGCGACGGCCACGTCGCGGAGGCCAGGGATCTGATCCAACAGTCGTTCGCGATCAAGGAACGCGTGCTGGGTACCGATCATCCCTGGCTGCCCGCGAGCCTCGCCAACCTGGCCAACACGTACCACGCACTGGGGGACTACGAGCAGTCCAAGGCCCTACGGCAGCGGGTCCTCGCCTTGCTCGAGGCGTCGCGGGGCCCCGAGCATCCCGAAGTCGCAGTCGTGCTCGGCAACCTCGGCGCCACCCATGCCGAGCTGGGGGAGTTCGCCGAGGCCGAGGTGCTGACCCAGCGAGCCGTCGAAATCGACGAGCGGGTGTTCGGCCCCAACCACACCAACGTGGCCAGGCATCTCGAGAACCTTGCGGCGTTCCGCCAGATGCTGGGCAAGCCCGAGCTGGCGATGCCGTCGTACGAGCGCGTGCTGGCGTTCTACGAGAGTCAGCTGGATCCCGACCACCCCCGAGTGGCCGCCGTCTTGACCAAGATGGCGCTGATCGAAGGCACCATGGGTTCCCACGCCAAGGCCGTGGAGATGCTCGAGCGAGCCCTTCGCATCCGTGAGGCCGCGCTGGGGCCCATGCACCCCGACGTCGCCATCGTATTGGTCAACCTCTCCATGATTCGGCTCGAGCTCGGTGATGCGGTCGGAGCCCGAGAGTCGGGCGAGCGTGCGCTGGCGATCCAAGAGGCTGCGCTGGGGCCCGACCATCCCAGCGTTGGGGGCACCCTCATCAACCTCGCCAGCAGCGCGATCGCGGAGGGAGACCACGCGACGGCCGAGGGGTTGCTCGAGCGAGCACGCGAGGTCTTCGAGCGCGCGCTCGGCCCCGAGCACCCCCACGTGGCGCTGTGTCTGTCCGGCCTCGCGGTGGTCTACCGAAACACCGAGCGACTCGACCAGGCCCACAAGGCATTGGAGCGTGCGCTCCCCATCGTGGAGCGCGCGTTGGGGCCCGACCACCCGAACGCGGCGGACATTCGGATCGACATCGCCGCCGTGGCCACGGACCAGGGCCGACCGGACGAGGCCATCGGCGCGGCCCAGGCGGCGATCACCGCGCTGGAAGCCCATGGCGGCGATGCGACCGACCTCGCCATGGCACGCTTCGAGCTGGCCCGAGCACAGTGGGCAACCGGTCGCGACCGGGTCCGTGCACGCGCGCTGGCCGAGCAGGCCCGGGACACGTGCCGCGAGCGGGGCGACACCGGAAGGTGCGTGCTGGCGACGATCGAGCCGTGGCTCGAGGCCCATGCGCAGTAGCTCGTCTTGCATGGCTGGCAAGCGGAATGTCCGAGGGGCTACCCTCGGTGCGGCCGTGACCACCCGTGGTGAAGATCGAACCCAGCCCTCTCGGGGTTCGTCGCCGGAGACGAGCACCATGGGCGTGGGCTCTTCACCCGAGCCGGAGCCGGAGCCGGAGGACTCGTACGCGAGCGCGTTTGCGACCAGCGACGAGCCCACCGAGCTCGGGATGGCGACCTCGGCTCGCCGGTCGAGCATCGAGCCCACGTGGCCCACGATCGGTCGCTACCGCCTGTCGGGTCGGCTGGGCGCCGGGGCCATGGGCACGGTCTTCGAGGCGCTCGATCCCTCGCTCGATCGTCCGGTGGCGATCAAGGTGCTGCACGCGGAGATGCCCGTGGCGGCGCGGCATCGCATGCAGCGGGAGGCGACGGCGCTGGCTCGCCTGTCGGATCCCCACGTGGTGCAGGTGTTCGAGGTGGGGGAGGACCACGGGCAGACGTTCATCGCGATGGAGCTGGTGCGGGGGCAGACGCTGGCGGAGTGGATCCGTCGCGAGCCGAGACCGGCGTGGTCGGAGATCATCGACGTGTACGCGCAGGCGGGTGCCGGGCTGGCCGCGGCGCATGCGGCGGGACTGGTGCATCGGGACTTCAAGCCCGGCAACTGCATCATGGGCGACGACGGTCGGGTGCGGGTGGTGGACTTCGGGCTGGCCAAGGACGTGGGGCAGGAGGACGAGGCGAGCAGCGAGGACGACGAACTCACGGCGACGACCGACGCCGCACTGACGCAGCACGGGATGCTGCTGGGAACGCCGGCCTACATGGCGCCGGAGCTGCTGGGAGGGCAGCCGGGGAGTGCGGCCGGGGATCAATTCGCGCTGTGCGTGAGCCTTTGGGAGGCGCTCCACGGTCAGCGGCCGTTCGTCGGCGACACGCTGGCGGAGCTGACGGTGAGGATCCTGGACGGCAGGATCGCCGAGCCCCCCGAAGCTGCCCGGGTGCCGCGATGGCTGCGGGCGATCGTGGAGCGAGGCATGTCGGTCGAGCCGGCGCGTCGATGGCCTTCGATG
This sequence comes from Paraliomyxa miuraensis, assembly GCF_026337845.1. GTDB lineage: Bacteria > Myxococcota_A > Polyangia > Nannocystales > Nannocystaceae > Paraliomyxa > Paraliomyxa miuraensis. Next base: position 438,100 of record NZ_JAOVZF010000156.1, read on the forward strand.
GAGGCCCTGGTCGATGCGCTCGCCCATGGGCGAGCCGGGGTGCGACGGCGAGCCCTGGGGTGGGCGCTGGGGGTGGTCGCCGCCACCGCGGCCGCGATCGTGGGATGGCGACACCACGAGGAGGTCGCACGCATCGAGGCCTGCGACCGCGCGGGACGGGAGGTCGACGAGGTGTGGAACGCCGACGTCGCCCGGTCCGTTCGCGAGGCGCTGACGAGCACGGGCATGGCCCGAGCGGAGATCACGGCCGACAAGCTGACTCCGTGGCTCGAGGCGCAGGCCGGGGCCTGGGCGGCGGCGCGCACCGAGGTCTGCCTGGGCGCAGAGGTCGAAGGTACCTGGGATGCCGATGCCCTCGAGCGCGCGCAGTGGTGCCTCGAAGAACGCCGCGCGGAGCTCGAGGCGTTCATCACCGAGCTCGGCGCGGGGCGGCCCGAGACGGTCGACGACGCGGTGTGGTCGGCATCGAACCTGCGGCGCGTGGAGCCCTGTCGGGATCGGGTGGATGTCTCACGACTGGCGCTGCCACCCGAGGAGAGCCGCGAGACGGTTCGAAGCATACGAGCCGAGCTGTTGCGCGCCTCGTCGCAGTGGGCCGCCTTGGAGCACGAACGGGCGATCGAGATCAATCGCGAGGCGGTGGTTCGTGCCGAGGCGCTGGCTTGGCCCCCGCTGGTCGCCGAGGCCCACCTCTACGAGGCCGGGCTGCTCGAGCGGCAGGGCAAGTACGCCGAAGCGGGGCAACGTTACGAGGACGCGTTCTTCGAAGCGGCCCATGCCTCGGCAACGGAGGAGGCGGCGACCGCCGCGGGCAACCTGGTGGAGATGGCGCGGGCACAGCAGCGCCTTGCCGACGCCGTTCGTTGGTCACGCCACGAGGATCTCTGGGTGTCGCACCTACCCGACGTTGCGGGCCTGTGGCGCGCACAACAGCTCGATCGCCTGGCGACGGTCCTTCACGACGAGGGCAAGCTCGCCGAGGCCAAGGCCACCGTGGAGGAGGCGATCGCCATCGCGGAGAAGGAGCTGGGCCCCACCCACGTCAAGGTTGCGGTCTTCCTCGGTCACCTCGCCATCGTGCACAAGGGCATGGGCGAGCTCTCGCGGGCCCGGGCATTGCTCGAGCGTGCGATCCGGATCGAGGAGCAGGCGCTGGGCCCCGAGCATCCGCAAGTGGGAGGAAGCCTCAACAACCTCGGCAACATCCTCCTGACTCAGGGCAACGACGCCGAGGCCATCGAGGTCCTCGAGCGTGCGATCCGGATCGCGGAGCAGGCCAAGGGTGTCGATCACATCGACGTGGCCGCGCCGCTCTCCAATCTCGCGCTCATCCACCGCAAGACCGGCGACACCGAGCGGGCCATCGCCCTGTACGAGCAGGAGCTGTCGATCCTCCGGGCCACGATGGGCCCAAACCACCCCGAGGTCGCCCGCGGACTCGCCAATCTCGCCAATTGCTACGCCGATCAGGGAGAGACGGAGCGGGCGCACGCGATCCGTGAGCAGGTGGTGCCGATCCTGCAAGAGGCGTTGGGCCCCGAGCATCCCGACGTGGCGATCGCCCTCATCAATGTGGCCGACACCACGCGCAAGCAGGGGCGGCTGGATGAGGCCCGTGCCCAGCTCGAGCAGGCGCTGCGGATCTTCGAGAAGGCACTGGGTTCCGAGCATCTCCTGCTGGGCACCCCGCTGCAGGGCCTGGCGCTCATCGCACTGTCGCAAGACCGTGCCGCCGATGCGGTGGCGGCGTCCGAGCGGGGGCTGCGAGTGATGGAGGCCGCGGGGATCGATCCCGCATCCACGGCCCAGGCGCGCTTCGTCCTGGCCCGGGCGCTCGACGCAGCCGGGCAGGATTCCGCACGCGCACGGGCGCTGGCCGAGCAAGCGCTCGCGACGCATCGGGAGCGCGGGATGGATGCCGAGGTGAAGCGCGTGGAGCAGTGGCTGGCCGAGCGAGCGGAGTGAGTGCGGACGACGTGGTGGATGACGCCGCGCGTCCCTCGGTCTGGTCGGTGAACAAAAACGGCGACCAACGTTACTCCCTTGCGAGCGGGGAGGCTGCCCCTCGCACGAACCCAGACCCAAGGATCACGACCCATGACCGCTCGCGCCAGCTCCACGCTCAGCCTTCGCATCATCCAGTGCCTCGCCGGCATCACGCTCGCGGCGTCGGCGACCGCCTGTGACACGGAGGCGGAGGATCAGCGCGTCACCGAGCGTAGCGGCACGACCAGTGACCCGGTGGAGACGCTGGCCGACGCGCTGAGCTGCGTCGAGGGCTACGCCATGTCCGGCACCTGCGACTGGGGTCACTGGACCGAGATCTATCTCACCTGTGACACCTACGCCTTCGACGCCATGGACGACGACGACTACCTGCTCGACATCGTCCAGGCCGGTGACTGCACCGCCGCCAACTGGCCGTCGTATGCGGGGATCATCGAGTACCGCGACTCGGCGCCGCAGACCGTGAGCGAGTCAGCCGATTGCGTGTCGCAGTTCGCTTCGCTCGACAGCTGCGACTGGGGGCACTGGACGGAGATGCACCTGACCTGTGACACCTACGCCTTCGATGCCATGGACGACGACGACTACCTGCTCGACATCGTGCAGGCCGGCGAGTGCACCGAGGCCAACTGGCCGTCGTATGCGGGGATCATCGAGTACCGTGACTCGGCGCCGCAGACCGTGAGCGAGTCTCTCGATTGCGTGTCGCAGTTCGTGTCGCTCGACAGCTGCGACTGGAGTCACTGGACGGAGATGTACCTGACCTGTGACACCTACGCGTTCGATGCCATGGACGACGACGACTACCTGCTCGACATCGTCCAGGCCGGCGAGTGCACCCAGGCCAACTGGCCTCAGATCGCCGCTCTCATCCACTATCGCGCACAGCCGCCTCTGATCCTCGATGGCCTGGTCGCCGACGTCGACGAGAGCGTCGTGCCCGTGAGTTTCGACGAGACCTTCGCCGGCACGCCGGCGGTGTTCGCCGCGATGCAGACCCTCGATGGGATCGACCCCTCCGACACGAGGCTCGGCGCCATCGACACCTCGGGCTTCGACGTCTTCATCCAAGAGGAGCAGTCCCGCGACAGCGAGGTCGGGCACGCCCATGAGCTCGTCGGCTACCTGGCCCTGGAGCCTGGAGTCATCATCGACGAGGATGGCTACACGGTCGGCGAGGTCGGCACGCTGAGCCTCACCCAGGACGACGCGGGGGAGTGGTTCACGCTCGACGGCTACCTCGGCAGCTACGGCGACCCGGTCGTCATCATGATGACCAACAGCGTCAACGGCAGCCACGCCTCCCACATCCGCCTGGACGACGTGACCTCCGAGTCGTTCTCGTACCAGCTCGAAGAGTGGGACTACCTCGACGGCACCCACGCGACGGAGACGGCGGTCTATCTGATCGTGGAGGCTGGCGCCCACATCCTGCCCGACGGCACCCTGCTCCAGGCCACGACCCAGATGATCGACCATGGCGCGCAGGCGGTCTCCTTCCCCGCGAGCCCCGCCGCCCCGCCGGTGGTCCTGAGCCAGACGCAGACGGTCAACGGCGGGTCGTCGGTGGTCACTCGCCAGAATGGCGTCTCGACCAGCGGCGTGGTGGTTCGCCTGCAGGAGCAGGAAGCGGACAACGGCACGCACAACGCCGAGAGCGTCGCGGTGGTCAGCTACGGCGGTTGATGTTCGAGGGGTGGGGCGGGGATGGGGAGGGGCCCTGCGCGCGTCAGTCGTGGTGCGCCGTTTCCGCCAAATCGGCAAACGTTTGCCGATTTGGCGGAAGGGGCGCAGAGGCTCGGGGGTCCAAAGCAGTCCATGACCCGGGGCGCGCCTTCCATCCGGTCATGGGCGGCTGGGGGCGGTCATGGGAGGGGCGACCCCTGGTCATGGGAGGGGCGACCCCTGGTCATGGGCGGCAGGGAGTGGTCATGGGAGGGGCGACCCCTGGTCATGGGCGGCCGGAAGCGGTCATGGAAGCGGCGACCCCCGGTCATGGGCGGCCGGAAACGGTCATGGGAGCGGTGACCCCGGTCATGGACGGGTGGGGTCATTCGCACGAGCTGTAGATCTCCAGGTCGACGTCGAGATCCTGCCCTTCGGGCCACTCGATCTCGATCACGTAGTGCCCCTCGCCGAAGAGCGGGAGCCTCACGACCTCCGAAGACTCGACGGGCCCTACCCACGGCACCGGGCACCCACCGCCGCACCGCCGCACCATCATCCCTGCTCCCTCGGCAGGGGTCGCCTTGAACACGAAGGTGAAACCCGAGAGAGCCTCGATGGGGATCGTCGTCCACTGCCGCCCGAAGCGAGGACCCACCACGTCCTCGTCACCGCACGAGAAGCGCCGCCGCACGACCAGCGGCTCGTCCGATTCGCAGAGCGATCGAGCCGGGGTGAAGGTGCACTCCCCGAAGGCTGCTCGATACTGGCGTTGAGAACACTTGGGATAGTTGGCCTCGTAGTCCTCCGCGAGTGCCTCGAGGTCTTCGCCGTAGACCGCGACCAGAGCGTCGTCGAACGCCGCGAGGCTCGATTGGTAATTGGTGCGACGCGACAGCTCCAGGAAGGATTCCTCGCCGTAGACATCGACGAGGTACGCGACGAAGTGACCGGCCTTTGGATAGAAGGGGAACTCGAACGCGTTGCCCTGCGCCGCGAGCTCGAGCAGGTCGCCCTGCAGCGGTCCGCGGATGTCCGCATCATCGCCCCAGTATTCCGCGGCTCCTTCCTCGATCAGGGGATACGAGAAGCCGATGGCGGAGCGGGCGACGTGGACGATCTCGTGATCGAGAGGGGCGACCGGCGAATAGGCTGCCGTGCCATCGGCGCAACCATAGGCGCCGGATCTACAGGGGGTGTCGTACTCGTCGACGTCGCCCTCGAGCAGGTAGTAGATGGGCCAGCCCGGCGGCGCTGCGCCGAGCTGCTCGGACAGGGCGCCGAGCAAGTGATCCATATAGGGCGCCGTTCCGCCGCATAGCGGGGTCTCGACATCGGTGGCCAGGCGCAGGTGCTCTCCCTCCCAGGAGACGGGAGGTAGCTCCCGCGCCGCCGGATCGCTGCACCCGCTGGCCGTGATGCAAAGGGTCGAAGAGCAGAACCCGGCAACGAACCGCATTCTTGGAGACACGTTAGCACCTCGGGCACGCGTTCTTGGAATCGCCTCGCGCGCCTCTTTCCGAAGTAGGCCACGCGAGGTCATGCACACGCTCCAGCGATCTACTGGTCCCCCGATTGAGGCGGAGGGGACGCCCACGCAGCAGCGTCGATGGTCAAGGTCCAGTCGTTGCCATCCTGGTCGACGTAGCCGATCCCGAACGGCGGCATCACCCAGCCGCTCTCGGATGCTTGAAGGACGATCGTCGTGGTGTTCGTGGTGGCCAACGAGTAGTTGCCGAACGCGGTGTGACCCGACAACGAGAACAGCGCCGCCCCCGGCGGGATCTCGTACGTGCTGCCCTCCGCGATCCCGTCAACCGGGCTGAACAGCGAGATGGTGTACTCCTCGACCCCGACCGACGCGCTCCCGCTCGCCACCGAGGCAGCGCCAACGGAGTGGAGTTGAAGGCCCTCGAGCCGCCACTGGCCCGGTTCGGTCTGGAGGTTGGCCGACAGGGACGAGCACCCCTTGCCCTGGCAGCCCGTAGCCATGGAGGCCAGCCCGGCGCTGCCCGTGACGGCGATGCCGTCGAGCTCGGGTCCCGTCAGGTTCACCGTCCCGTCGGCAAGAATGAGCTTGGTCCAACCCGGCTCCTGTGGCCCGATTTCGAGCGGGATGTGGGTATCGTTGTCGTGCAGGTTGACGCAGGACTCTCCCACTTCGGGTTTGTCGACATCGACGACCTCCACATGGCCGATTCTCACGTACGGGTTGTGGATGAGGCCGTGCTTGGTCTCGCTGAGCGACCAGGTCACGTCTTCGATCAACGACGATGGATCCTCGGTGCAGTCGAAGGAAATCAATCCTGTGTGAAGAATGAAGGTGTCCGTGCACTCGAGGATCGAGGTCGAGAGGTTGAGCCAGTCGCGTAGCTGGGCGAGCGAGGGCTTGATGAGGGCATGTGCCGGGGGGACTTCGTTGCGAACTTCCTCGACCTTGGTCCCCAATCCCACGCACATCTGTTGCACTGCATCCACGTAGCACGCCCACAGATGCTGGTTGACGTCACCGTCCGGGCAGTTGGGCGCCTCGACCAGCGGGCCGCAGCACGCGGCCACGAAGGGCTTCTCGTAGGAGTCGCCCGAGTCTGGGTAGCCGAACGAGACCGCGTAGGAACTCTCCTCGGCGCCGTCGGCTCCGAAGTAGGCGTGGAATTGCCCCTTGCACTGATAGCTCTCTCCAACGAGTCCACCGTCGTTCGCCTCGATGATGCACTGCCCCGGGCCCGGCTCATCATCCCCGCCGGTGTCACCGTCGGTGCCGGCGCTCCCGACGGGTGGAATATCCGGAGAACTCGGCGCTCCACAGCCGCTTGCGACGGCTGCGGCCAGAACGATGAGTAGAATGGGTCGGTAATTCTCCGCTGCGAGTTGCAGATTGACGATCACGGTTGGTCCTCCAGGAAGCACCCGCTAGTGCCAGTGGGCCGTCTCTCTCGACGAGACAGCATTCCTTCCCATTTAGCCTCGTCGCTCGCGGACACGCGCTCGCAAGATGAGCGCCGACGTCAACGAGCCCTCCGGCCAGATCAGCGACCAAGGGGACGGTTTTCCACGGGTGACGGGTGATGCGATGATTCGAAACAGGCCGCCGCCCCTCTTGTTCGTGGGCGGCTCTACGAGCTCTACCTACTCTGCGGCGATCGGACGTCACCACCGGGGAACCATGAATTTCGAATCCCGAGAGTGGATGGACTCCGCGGGTCGGCTGCCCGAGCCAGCCATGGGCCAGGGGTCACGCGCACGAGCTGTAGATCTCCAAATCGACCTCGATCTCCTGTCCCTCTGGCCACTCGATCTCGATCACGTAGCGCCCCTCGTCGAGTGGTGCGATCCTCGTGGTCTCGGAGGGCTCGAGCGGACCCACTGCGGACGGGGGGCACCCTCCACCGCACCGTCGTATCGTCAGCTCCACGCCTTCCACGAGGTCCGCCTGGAACAAGAAGACGAGACCCGCGGACGGAAGGTCGATGGGGATCGTCGTCCACTGCCGCCCGAAGCGAGGACCCAGCACGTCCTCGTCACCGCACGAGAAGCGCCGTCGCACGACCAGCGGCTCGTCCGATTCGCAGAGCGATCGAGCCGGGGTGAAGGTGCACTCCCCGAAGGCCGCTCGATACTGGCGTTGAGAACACTTGGGATAGTTGGCCTCGTAGTCCTCCGCGAGTGCCTCGAGGTCTTCGCCGTAGACCGCGACCAGAGCGTCGTCGAACGCCGCGAGGCTCGATTGGTAGTTGGTGCGACGCGACAGCTCCAGGAAGGATTCCTCACCGTAGACATCGAGGAGGTACGCCACGAAGTGGCCCGCCTTTGGATAGAAGGGGAACTCGAACGCGTTGCCCTGCGCCGCGAGCTCGAGCACGTCGCCCTGCAGCCGTCCGCGGATGTCCGCATCATCGCCCCAGTATTCGGCGGCTCCTTCCTCGATCAGGGGATACGAGAAGCCGATGGCGGAGCGGGCGACGTGGACGATCTCGTGATCGAAGGGGGCGATCGGCGAATAGGCTGCCGTGCCATGGCCGCAGCTATAGTCCCCGGCACCGCAGGGGGTATCGTACTCGTCGACGTCGCCCTCGAGCAGGTAGTAGATGGGCCTTCCCGGGGGCGCTGCGCCGAGTTGCTCGCCCAGCGCGCCGAGCAGGTGATCCATGTAGGGCGCCGTCCCGCCGCATAGCGGGGTTTCGACATTGGTGGCCAGGCGCAGGTGCTCTCCCTCCCAGGAGACGGGAGGCAACTCCCGGCCCGCCGGATCGCTGCACCCGCTGGCCGTGATGCAAAGGGTCGAAGAGCAGAACCCGGCAACGAACCGCATTCGTAGAGTCACGTTAGCATCCTCGGGTACGCATTCTTGCAATCGCCTTGCGCGCCTCCTTTCGAAGTAGAGGCCGCGTTGGGGGCGGCTCAGTCGGAAACCTACTCCGCGACGATCGAGCGTCAACGTCGGTGACGGCGAAATTCGGATCCCGGTGATGGCTGCGCCCGATCCCTCGGCTACCGCTCCACCACCCGCACCCGACCCGCCGTGGTCCTCGCGCGCACCTCGGGGGTATACATCCCCTCTGCCACCGCAGCCGGCAGCACATAAGACCCAGGCGTGGTCGCCAGCACATGGATCTGGTGCACGTACCGCCCCGGCTGCAGCTCGTCGGCGTAGAGCACCACGCGATCGCGGCGCAGCTCTTCGTGGCTCATCCAGTACCCGCGGCCCAGCACGCCGAACGCTCGGACCTCGGTCCCTTGGCCCAGCCGCGTGTCGATGGCTTCGAGCCCGGCCGGCAGCGGCACCTCGATCGCGAGGTAGTGCTGCGGCGCGTCGGTCTCCACCACCACCTCGATCGCATAGCGCTGGCCCGCCTCGAGCTCGACCCCCTCGCGCTCGGACAACGGGCCCTGCGGGCCCTCGAGCGTGCGTTGCAGCTCGATCCCCTGACTGCGCGCAGGCGCAGGCTCACTGCCCACCCACTCCATGCCCAGGCGGTAGAAGAGCGCGCCCTCGCCCTCGCGATCGAGCACCACGTGGGTCGTGCGATCGGATCCCACCGGCCCCAGCACGGACGCCATGGGCAGCGAGACCTCGTGGGTCTGCTCGCTGCGTCCGCGCTGCTCCGTCGCGAGCACCCGCCGGGGACCGATCCATGCCTCCACCCGGTGATCGGGCACCTCGGCCTCGCGCACCTTCGCGTAGCCGGCCATCGCCAGCAGCGAGTACGCGTTCTCCTGGGTGTTGCGCCAGCGCCCCGCGTGCCGCATCAGCGTGAGCCCGCGCGCGAGGTCGTCCACCAGCGGATCGTCGGGAGTCACCTGCAGGAACGCCAGCAGGATCATGGCCTGACTGCGCGTGCGCGAGTCGAACAGCCACCAGTAGCGACGACCAGGGTCGACCACCTGCGCGTGGCCGGGCAAGCTCTCGATGAGCGAGGAGAGCCGTCGCTGCATCACCTCGATCCGGGGATCGGCCGGGTCGCGACCGTGCAGCGCCATCAGCACGAGCGCCTGGGCGAACACGGGCAGCCCGTTGCGATGCTCGACCAGGTCGTCGAGCGCCGTTGCCACCACCGCCTCGTCGCCACGACCACCGCGCACCAGGGCATGGACCGCCAGCGCTCGTAGAGCGCGAGCATCGGCACGTGCCCACGCGCGATCGGGCAGCGGCCGATCGAGACGAGCGAGCAACGCCCCATACGCTTGCTCGAGCGCAGTCGACGGTACCGGTTGCCCGGCCTCGGCCGCCATCTGCAGCACCCAGGTCACGTAGGCCCCCGCTTGCTCGGCCTCGTCGTCGCTCGCCGACCAGTAGCCGAAGCTGCCGTCGCCGCGCTGCATCGCCACCAGCCGTGAGAGCTGCTCGGCCACGAAGGCGTCGGGTTGGTCGAGCGCCTCGGGCAGTCGATGGGCCAGCCCCTGCAGCGCCAGCAGGGGCAGCAGGCGGCTGGCCGTCTGCTCCACGCAGCCGTGCGGGTACTCCACCAGGTAGCGCGCCGCCTCGTCGAGATCGCCCAGCGCCGTGCTCCCGAGCGACAGCCGAAGCTCCCCATGATCCGGTCGGACCCCCCTGGGGATCAGCACCGGAATCGCAGACGGGCCGTCGCGATCGAGCCGACCGTAGATCGCCGCGCGCTCGACCTCGGTGCGCTCCACCTCCACCTCGAGCGTGCGCTCGACCCCCTCGCGCAGGCCCAGCGCCGGGCCTCCATCGTCGGGCACGAAGCGGGCCACGAAGCGCACCGCCGGCCGCCCCGGGCCGAGCGCGCGCACGTCGAAGGGCACCCGCGTGGGGCGACCGGGCTCGACCCTGACCCGGCGTCGCAGGGGTCTGGTGGCCGCCAGCACGCCGTCGGCCTCTCGCAGGCTCGCCTCCACGGTCACCGTGCCCGCCTTCTTCGGCGGCGTGGTCACCAGCGCCGCGACCTCGGCCGTGTCCCCCGGCCGAAGCACCCGCGGCAGCGCGGCCCGGACCACCAGCGCCATGCTCACCTCGATCTCCGCCGTGCCTCGCCCGAAGCGGGCGGGCCCCGAAGCCGTGCCCACCTGCCGCGGAAGCTCGGCCGAGGCCACCGCCGTCACCCGAAAGCGCGTCAGATCATCGGGCAGCGGCAAGGTCAGCTCCACCTCGCCATCGGGCCCCGTGCCCACGTCGCCCACGAACAGCGGCACCGCTTCGAAGTGCTGGCGCACCTCCACGTCGAGCGCCCCCTTGACCTGGGCCTTGGCCTGGCGCACGCGAGGCGAGCGATGACCGCGACCGCCAAAGGCCCAGGGCACGAACGGTCGCAGCAGATCGTCGTGGCCGAGCGTGCGCTGCCGATCGCCCGGGCGGTCGGGATCGAACGTGACCGCGAGCTGGGCCGGCCGCGGCGCGCGGAGCTGATGGAGGCCATCGTCGACCACCCACACCGCGAGCCTGGCGTCCACCGGCTTGCCGTCACCATCGCGCACCGACAGCCGCAGCGGCACCTCCTGGCGAGGGCGGGCCTGGGCGGGCGCGTCGATCTCGACCTCGAGCGCGCGCGGCTCGAGCACCTTCACCCAGGCCTCGGTCTTCCGCACCTGCGGCAGCTCGCCGTCCGAGTCCGGCCGCGCCACCGAGGCCGCCAGCTCCAGCCGCTTGCCCCTCCCCGCGTGGGGAGTGATCGACACGGTCGCCCGCCCATCGCGGAGCTCGAAGGGGATCGACTCCCGCAGGCCGGTGTGCGTCACCGAGAGCAGACCCGTGCCCTCGTCCCACGGCGCGGTGATCTCCAGCGCAATCGCCTTGCCGGCGTGGGCCTCCTCGGGCGCGAGGATCTCGAAGCGACGCTCGGGCTCGGCGGGAGGCTCGGGACCGGACGCACCCGCGCTCGCCTCGTGGTCACCCGCGTCGGTTTCCTCGCTCTCGGCCGGCTCGGGGGGCGGGGCCTCCTCCACCGTGAACTTCGCCTCGGCCTCCACCGGCACCCCGTCCACCACCGCCGTCGCCCTCGCCCGATGGTTGCCCGCGACGGGCTCGGCCACGGCGCAGCGCGGGTGCTCGCCGGTCGCCGCCACCTCCACGCGACACCGCGCCACCTCGATCGGCGGTGGCGGCTCGAGCATCGTGCGCCGATCCATCTCCGGCTCGCGCACGATCGTCACCTCCACCTCGCGCAGCGCCACCCGCCGCCCCTTGGTGTCCACCGCGACGACCTCGAGCTCGACGCGCTCGCCCACCTCGGCGTCCCGGGGCGGTCGCAGGCCCACGTAGGTCCGGGTCGGGTGCACCTCGAACGAATTCGACACCGCCCCCACCTCCTGGAACGACACGTCGTGGCCCGCGACGCTCGCCTGGCACGAGTGCATGCGCTTGGTCTCGATGAGCTCGGTTTGCAGCCGTACCTCGAGCTCGGCCTGCGGCCGCTTCGGGGTGAGGGTGCCCCCGTCCGAATGGGACGGGTACGACTCGAGCCGCCCAAACGACCACGGCCAGTCGTAGCCCCGCGGTCGGAAGTCGCTCGCCCAGCAGCCAAGGTGCCATTGCAGCTCTTCCAGCGGCGCCGGCTCGCCGCTGAGGGCCTTCGCCCGAACGCGCAGCACCACCGTCTCGCCACGGATCACCGAGTGGGGCGAGGCGGAGCTCTCGATCTCGAACGTGGGGATCCGTGCGTCGGCCACCATCAACGAGGTGCTGCCCCAGCTCTCGAGCACGTGCGCTCGTACCTCGTAGTAGTCCAGGGGTGCCCCCTCGGGCAGCGTGAGCGAAGCTGCAAAGCGCCCGTGGCGGTTCACCGTGGTGCGGTGGGTGATCATCACGTCGTGGCGGCGGCGTAGCTCGATCTCCACCGGCGTCCCCGCCTTCAGCCGCCGGGTGCTGATCTCCCGATGCGGCGTCGCCACGCCGGCCCAGCCCGCCACGTGCACCGCATCGCCCGGCAGGTAGATCCCCCGCCCCACCTCGAGCTCCACCAGCGCCTTCTCGCCCGGCCGCAGGCCCCTGGGCAGCACTTCGTCGCCCCTGGCCAACGGAGGACGCGTCGCGCGAATGTAGCGCTGCGGCCACGACCAGTGCATGGCCCCTTTCGAGGACGACCATGCGTAGTCCCGCAGCGGCAGCACCAAGGCATCCCCGCCGGTCGGGTCGTGGAGCGCCAGCAATACGTCGTTGCCCAGCTCGTCCGCGCCCGGCAAGGCGATGAGGCCGTCGGCGCTCGAGGGCCGCAGTGGCACGACGCTGCGGGTGGTGTGGAGCTCGCCCTCCACTCCGGCCCAGGGCTTGCCATCGGTGGCCCGGGTCACCCACGCCGTGCCACGGGCCGGGCCCAGATCGACCAACGCCCCGAGATCGGAGATCTGAAACAGCCCACGTGCCGGCTCCGGCACTGGCTCGTCTCGCCCGGTCGGGGTCAGGACGTTGGCTGCGACCTCCACCAGGAACGCCTGCCCCGCCCCACCGAAATCGGCCAGCGAGATCACCTCTTGCGCATGTGCATCGGCCCCGCGCGTCGCCATCCGACGCAGCACCACCGTGGTCGTGGCCGCGGTCGGCCAGGGCTCTTCGTCGAGGTCCTTGGCCCGCAGCAGGGCCCGGAGCGCCTCGGGCTCGAGCACCGCCACGCGGATCCGTGCCTCGTCGACTCGGCTCGCGAGGACGCCCAGGCGGGCGTCTTGGGGGCGCAGGAACGTGCCCTGGTAGCTGGAGAGCCGCAGCGACGCCGAGCCTTCTTCGGGCACCTCGGGTTCGGGCTCGCGGATGCTCACCGTCGTTTGGTAGCGCCGGCCCAGGGTCTGGCCGTACTCGTCGGTGATCGAGGCCGGCAAGGTGATGCGATAACGGCGACCGGGCTCGAAATTACCGCTGAGGATCAGGCCGACGCGCTGGTCGTCGTCGTGGTCGTCGTCGTGGTCGTCCTCGTCCTCGTCCTCGTCTCCATCGTCGTTCTCGTCGTCGTCGTCGTCGTCCTCCTCATCAGGATAGAAATGGCTCTGCCATGCTTCGAGGTCGGCCGGACGTGGGTACACCTCGATGCGCTCGAGTTCCTCGTTGGTCAGCTCGTTGGAGAGCTCCAGCCTGATCCACCCCGGCTCGCAGGACCGGCCGCGCTGCTGCTCGCACTGCAAGCCCCGCACCCGCAGCCGGTCGAGGATGTGCAGCCTCGCCACATAGGGCTCGGCCAGGGGCAGCGGTCCCGCTTCGCCGGTCAGGCCCGCATCGATCTCGAGCCGCGCCCTGGCCCCGACCGGCCAGCGATCGCGCGGAGTGATCGCGAAGACCACCCGTTGCTCCAGGTCCGCACCGTAGAGCTCGTCGCGCCAGTAGGGAGGCATCTGGTCCTCCTCGATCACCGCCACCCGCAGCGGCACCGGGCGCGGTGAGGCACCCTCGCGCGGTGGTGCCATCAGCCGCAGGTGCTCGGCCAGCGCCTCGGCGCGCATGGGCTGATCGCTCATCACGTAGAGCGTCTGGTCGGTCTTCACCGCGCCCCAGTCCTCGAGCCAGCGCACGGTGGGCCGCGCGGTCTCGAAGCGCCACGCCACCCCATCCACCCGCGAGCCCTCGCGATTGGTCAGCCCTCCGGCGAAGCGGGCCTCGAACGCCGTGGCCGCGGGCAGGACGTCCACGAGCGCGTCTTCATCCCCACTTGCCTCGGGCTGCCACTCGAGCACATCGGGAGCTGTCCAACGCGCATGCCCCGGCACCTTCGCGGCGGGCTCGCCCTCCGGGGAGAGCCTCCACAAGCCGAGCACATCCGCACCCGGCTCCGGGGCCTGGCTCATGTCCACCACGGGTTGATTGAAGCGCACGCGGATCTTCTCGCCATGCGTCGAGCCCCCCTGATCCCCCTCTCCAACCCCCTCCGGTCCGTAGTCTCGAAGCTCCAGCTCGGGCAGCGGACCCAGCTCCACCGGGCGCCCATCGGCCTGTGCGGCCGGGTCGAAGACCGCCAGCCGCTCCGCTTCGGCAAGCGGTGGCTGGGCCGGTACCGGTGCTCGGCATCCAAGACCCAGGCCCATCGCCAAGGCCCCGAGCCAAGCCCTCGCGTGACGCCCGCGGCTCATGCGGCCCCCGAGGACACCCCTTGCCGCTCGAGGTTCCCACGCTGCGCATCGCAATCCCTTCCCGTGCGGCTGGGCCATCGTCCCCGGTGTACCATCGCCGTCGATGGGCAAGCGCAAGGAAGGATCGGAGACCGGAATCGGCTGGCGACTCCTCTGGGGAGTGGTCGGCGCGGGCCTGACCGCCACCGTGCTCACCGTCAGCGGCCTCGGGCTCGCGATCCCCGTGATCGCCGGAGCCTCGCTTGCCATGGGGATCGTGACAGCGTGGGGAGGGCCGATGTTGCTCGATTTGCTCAACCTCGTGTAGCGACATCCTCGATGGACATCGTCAACGTGGACACGTGGCCCGAATCGGGCCGAGGTCGGACAAACCATGTTCCATTGGGATGAAACAGCTCGACGGTAGCGGGTCGATTCCGCGCTCGATGGCTCATCCGTCCCACCGGTTCGAAAAAGACGATCGGACCGATTGCAGTTCGGATGAAGTGGTCAAGAACGTTGGGCACTCATGGAAGCCCCCAATGATGAGGCCGCCCTTGGCGTGGGAGCGGAGGAGCAGCTCGCGATGCTCCGCAGCCTGGTCGACAAGACCCCCCTCGGCTTGATCGTCTACCGCGTCGAGAGCGATACCGACCCCGGTCGGCTGCGCCTCGTGCTGGCCAACGAGCACGCCGGTGTCGCGGCTGGAACGGACATCAAGCGGCTCATCGGCCAGACGATGAGGGAGGCATATCCTTCGTACATCGAGACCGGTCAGCCCCAGCGGGTGCTCGACGAGGTCTGGCACGCCAGGAAGACCATCGACCTCGGCACGCTCGTCTACGGCGACGAAACGATCCAGCGGGGCGTGTACCAGGCCTCGGCCTTTCCCGTCTTCGAGCGCTACGTCTGCATCGCCTACTCCAACATCACCGCGCAATACGAGCTGCAGGCCAGGCTCGATGCCAAGGCCATCGCGCTCGAGCACGCCAACCGGGCGCTCGAGCGCAGCAATGCTTCGCTGGCGCAGTTCGCCTACATCGCCTCCCACGACCTGCAGGAGCCGCTTCGAAAGATCCGGGCGTTCGGCGATCGCATCCAGGCGAGCCAGCGAGCTCGGCTGGAACCCAAGTACGCCGACTACCTCGACCGCATGGTCAACGCGGCCGGGCGCATGTCCACGTTGATCTCGGATCTGTTGATGTACTCGCGCGTGCACTCCAGTCCGTCCTCCCTGGACGCCGTCGATCCGAGCACGATCCTCACCAGCGTGGTCGACGACCTGGAGATCTCGATCACCGAGGCGCAGGCCACGGTGAGCGTGGATCCCGTTCCCGGGCGCGTCCTGGGCGATCAAACCCGCCTGCGGCAGCTGTTCCAGAACCTCCTGTCCAATGCGCTCAAGTTCCGGCGAGAAGGGGTGGTTCCGGAAATCTCGGTGAGCGCCGCGCTCGACCGCGGCTACCTCGCCATCACCGTTCGCGACAACGGGATCGGCTTCGACCCGAGGTACGCCGACCGGATCTTCAAGCCCTTCCAGCGGCTCCACACCCGCGCCGAGTACCCGGGCACCGGCATCGGGCTCGCGGTCTGTCACGAGATCGCCGTGCGCCACGGAGGGTCCTTGTCGGTCGAGAGCAAACCGGGTGAAGGGTCCGCCTTCACCGTTCGCTTGAAGGAGGCACGCTGATGCGAGAGGGAATCACCATACTGATGGCGGACGACGACGCGGACGATCGCGATCTGACCCGAGATGCGTTCGACGACGCCCACCTGGCCAACGACCTGCGCTTCGTGGTCGATGGCGAGGATCTGATGGACTATCTCCTGGGCCGCGGATCCTACGCGGACCGCACGCTCCACCCCAAGCCCTCGCTCATCCTGCTCGACCTCAACATGCCGCGCAAGGATGGTCGCGAGGCGCTGCGGGAGATCAAGGAGAACCCGGCGCTTCGCAAGATCCCGGTGGTGGTCCTCACGACCTCCGATGCCGACGAGGACGTGCATGGCACCTACGACCTGGGGGTCAACTCGTTCATTCGCAAGCCGGTGACATTCGAGGCCCTCGCGTCGGTCGTGGCCACCCTCAGCTCGTACTGGTTCGAGATCGTTCGCTTGCCGAGGTGAGCACGCCATGGACCACCCCTCCTCGATCCGGATCCTCCTCATCGAAGACGACGAAGACGACTGGATCATCATCCGTGAGCTGCTGGCCACCGCCGAGGGAGCGGACTACGAGCTCGACTGGGTGACCGCCTTCGACGATGCCGTCGAGCGCCTGCTGTCTCGCACGTACGACGTGGCCCTGGTCGACCACCACCTCGGTCTGCACACGGGGCTGGACGTGCTGGGCGTTGCCTCCGAGTACGGGATCCCGACCCCGTTCATCCTGTTGACCGGCCAGTATCGTCGCGAGCTGGATCTGCAGGCCATGGGCCGGGGAGCGGTGGACTTCCTGGTCAAGGGCACCCTGAGCGCCGATCTCCTCGAGCGCGCGATCCGCTATGCGATCCATCGGGCTCGCATGGATGGAGAGCTGGCGCGGGCCCGCGACGAAGCGATCGCGGCCAACGAGCACAAGTCCTGCTTCCTGGCCAACATGAGCCACGAGCTTCGCACCCCGCTCAACGGAGTCATCGGCATGACCAGCGTGATGCTCAGCATGCCGCTACGACCCGAGCAGCGCGGCATCGCCGAGTCCATCAACACGAGCGCGAAGTCGCTGATGGATCTCGTCAATGACGTCCTCGATTTCTCCAAGATCGAGTCGGGTCACGTCGAGCTCGAGGCGGTCGAGCTCGACCCGGCCGAGATCCTGTGGGACGTGTGCGACGTCTTGATCTCGCACGCGCACGCCAAGGACGTCGAGCTGCTGTGCCAGCTCGCGCCCCATCAGCCTCGCCTGTGCGGCGACCCGAGCCGCTTGCGGCAGATCCTGACGAACCTCGCGGCGAACGCCGTGAAATTCACGAGCCGCGGCCATGTCCACATCCGACTCGAGACCGAGGCGATGCCGGACGGCCGCACCCAGGTGACGTTCTGGGTCCACGACACCGGCATCGGCATCCCCGGGTGGGCCCGGGATGACCTGTTCCAACCATTCACGCAGGTCGACTCGTCGATGACCCGCAAGTTCGGCGGCACCGGGCTGGGGCTGAGCATCGCCAAGCACCTCGTCGAGCTCATGGGAGGGCGCATCGGCTACGACAGCATCGAGGGCGAGGGCTCGAGCTTCTGGTTCAGCGTCCCGCTGCCAACCGTCGCCCGCGAGCGCGCGGTCGATTCCGGGGCCTCGTGCGGTCGACGGATCCTGCTCGTCGACGCCAACGACGTCACCGCGGGCACGCTCGTCGCGCATCTCGAGGCCGATGGCGCTCGCTGTGAGCGTGCATCCCTGGCGCGCGAGGCCCTGTCGTTGATCGTCGACCGAGCCGCCGAGGGGAGGCCCTTCGACGCGGTCATCGCCGACCAGCCGCTGCTCGAGCCCGGTGCCCTCGCGCTCTGCACCGCGCTCGACACCGCCCGATCCCTCGGGGCAGCGAGGCCCCGGGTCGTCGTCTTGAGCCGCATGAACGAGGCGTCGCGAGCCCTGGACCAGTCGCTCGAGGCGATTGCCGAGCTCCTGTACAAGCCCCCACGGCCTTCCCGGGTGCTGAAGGTGCTCGGTCGACCGACGCGTGAGGAGCCCGTGCATCACGGGCCGGCGACGCGCTCTGGTCGACCTCATCTCCTCATCGCGGACGACAACGCCATCAATCGACGGGTCGCAATGGCGCAGATCGAGCGACTCGGCTGCAGCGCGGACATGGTCACCAATGGGCTCGAAGCGCTCGACGCGCTGGGAGTGCGTTCTTACGACCTCATCCTCATGGACTGTCAGATGCCACAGATGGACGGCTACGAGGCCACCCGGGAGATCCGACGACGCTACCGCGACGCACAGTGGCGGCCGATCATCGCGGTCACCGCTTCGTCGCGGGTCGAGGACCGCGAGCGCTGCATCGCCGTCGGCATGGATGACTTCGTCGCCAAGCCCATCACCCTCGAGTCCCTGGATCGAGTCCTCAAGCGCTGGCTCGAGCCACGGGTCGGGTAGAGCCGGAGCGGATCACTCGGGCTCCCGAGCCCGGCTGGGTGTACCATCATGGGAAACGAGCCACCTCGGCCCCATGAACGACCTCGACGCTCGCCATCACGACCTCTTGTTCCTGCTCGGGCTCGCGCCGCTCGCGTTGGGCTGCTCCGTGGGCGTGCCCGACAATGGCACCTCGTTCACCAGTACTCCCTATGGGGGCAACGGCACGAGCAGCATGGACACCGGTGACGACGCCGAGGGCACCACCGGCGAGGGCTCGGGTGCGGTCGATGGCACCAGCGGCGCAACCGCCAGTGCGAGCGCCACCGTCACGGTCTCGGCCGGCGACTCGGTCACCGTCAGTGCGAGTGCGAGTGCGAGTGCGAGCGCCAGCGCCGGATCGGACGACGGCAACGCCAGCGTGAGCGCCTCGGCCACCACCAGCGCGGGCGACGACTCGATGACCGGACCCCCACCGCCGGGCTCGGCCTGCGAGGCCTACGGCTACGTGCTCGCCGCGTGCTATGCCGGCGGCGATCCGACCGCCGCCGCAACGTACACCGCCTACTGCGAGGAGTATGCGGCCTACCTCTACATGTCCTTCGGAGCCGCATGCGGGGCCGCGTTCGAGGACTTCGCCGCCTGCATCAGCACCCTGCAGTGCGTGGATCTGCCCTCGATCGGCATGCCCGGCTACTGCGATGCGCAGCTCGCCGCCGCGCAGGGCGTGTGCAACTGAAATCGCCCGCGGGCTCGTTCGCGGGCCCACGGACGACGAGTTTCGTCGCACCGGCCCGTGCTAGCGTAGAGCCGTGCCCCACGGCCTGACGTTCGTCTATCGCAGCCACTACGACGGCCCGCTGTCCAAGCGGGTGGTCCACCTGCCCCACGCCGACATCCTCGCGTGGTTTCGCGAGGGCTGGGACGCGCCCGATCCCCACCAGTGGATCACGCAGTCGCTGCGGGGCCACGTCTACGGCCTGGCCAGCGCATTCGAGCGGGCTCGCGAGCTCGGCGTGCCCGCGCCCGAGTCCATGGCGGCCCTGCTCGCCCACCTCGACGAGCACCTCTACGTCGAAGGGGAGATCCTCCACGACGAGCACTGCATCCGCGTGCTGACCGACGACGACGAGGTCGGCCTGGCCTACTTCTTCTTCGATGCCCACGCGGTGGCCGAGCACGCCGATCGCCTCGCCTTCTTGCTGCACGAGGACTGGCCGCTGCCCACCGACGCCGATCCCTCCCGCGACTCGGGCTTCGATCCCGGCTTCTCGCTCACCGAGCTGTCGCCCGCGGGCAACGGCGCGGGCGCCACCTACATGGTGCTGGGCACGTTCTATGACTCCGACAGCCTGCCCGGAGAGAGCCTGGTGATCCGCGGCGTGCGGCTCCCCGGGCTCTGCGAGTACCTGCGCACGATCACCCCCCGGCCGATGCCGCCCACCTCGTGGGGCTACGTGGGCCCGTGGCCGCTGGAGCCGCGGCTCTTGCGAGGACTGGTGCGCGAGGGCGAGACCACCCTCGCCCCCGCCCTCGAGCGCCTGCGCGACCATCCGATCCAGTCGCTGGGCAACAGCAGCACCATGGAGCTCGGCATCGGCTCCCACGCCGACGCGGTCACCGGCTTCGCCGACATGGCGGCTTCGCTCTCGCCCAACTCGGGAGATGCCACGCTCACCAAGATCACCTGCGCCGAGCACTTTGCCGCGATCACACAGCACGTGAGCGACTTCTTCGGCCATCAGCAGTGGTGGCTGTTCGACGACCGCTGGGCCGCGACCCATCCCGCGCTCGCGCGCTCGCTGCTGCGCCACGGTCGAACCTGGGATCCGCTGGCCTGAAGAGGCGGGTCTCGTGCGCTCGCGTCACTCCACGGGCACCGGCCGCCACTGGCAGCCATCACCGTCGACCCCGGGTGCCTCGCAGCACTTCAAAATGTGCTCCCGCGCGCTGCCGTAGGTCGACTCCCACTCTCCGAAGTCGCCGAAGGCATGCATGGGGCCGGGCATCCAGTATGCGAGCGGCCAGTGCGGGCTGCCCGGCTCGGCTGCGGCGTGCACCTGCGACTCGTACAGGCTGCCCTTGTGCGCCGCGAGGGCATCGGGGGCGAAGACGCTGCAGGTTTGGTTGCTCCCGATCCGATGACAGCTCGTGCAGGCGCTGGCCTGCGGCGAGACCAGCTCCTTCACCTGGGTGGATCGGGCCGAGCCGTCGAGCCCCACCAGGTGGTAGGGACCCTTGGACGCGGCCACGCTCTCCCAGGTCGTGGACTGCAGGTGGGGCGTGTAGAGGAAGGGGTCGTGGTCGTGGCACTTGATGCAGCGGCTGCCGTCGTTGTACGGAAACCACTCGGTCGATCGAGCTCGCTCCTCTTCCGACGCTTCCAACAGATCCAGCGGAGGCGCATCGTCCTCGTGGATCACGTCGTTGATGTCGTCCCAGAAGCAGGTCGCACCGGTCCGGCGGTTGTGACCGATCACGGCCATGTCGTGGTAGAGCACCGTGCCGTCGTAGTCGATGTAGGGGTCGCGGCAGATCCAGTACATCGACACGTCGCCGTGGGCGAGCTGGCCGAGCTTGCTGCCCTGCCGGCACGAGCCGGTCAGCAGCGAAGGATTGGCGCAGTACATCGCTCCGGGGGCGGTGGGCTCGAGCACGTAGTCGGTCTCCGACAGCTCCGCGTGGTAGGTGACGATGGGCTCCGCGTGGCTGCACTGGAGCTCGAGAGCCGTGGGCAGCCAGTCGTCGAGCGCGACCTTGCAGCGGCACGAGTGACAGGTGGCGGTGCCCTCCGGGGTCGTGCGCTCGAGACACGCGTCGGCGCAGGCATCGGGGGGGCCCTCGGGCTCACCCGACGAGCCCTCTTCGAGCGTGCCGTCGTTCGAGCCGTCGTCGCTCGACGACGAGGAGCCGACGAGCTCTCCATCCTCGCCCGAGGACGAGGCCTCGGAGCAGCCGACGACGCTCCCCAGCAGGGCGAGGCCGAGGGCGATCGGCGATGGCGTGCACGCGCGCATGGCCAGCATCCGCTCACTCCGGCAGGACGCACACGCCAACGAACTCGTACCCCGGGGGAGCGCGTCCCGGCTCGTACCAGGCGACGCACTCCAGGGCCGGATCCAGCAGGTTGCACTCGTCGTGGCCGAGCTCGCACATGGCCGTGCAGCAGCCGGCCGCGGCCTCGCACGGATAGCCCGGAGGCAGCGAGGACGAGCCCAGACACATCAGGCCGGCGTTGCAGACGTTGATGAACTCGCAGGAATCGCCGAAGGCTCCCGCGTCGCCGCTCGCGTCCGGGGCACAGAAGAACGTGTCCTGGACCGGATAGCACGCCTGTCCCTCGGGACAGTCCTGCTCGATGGGGCAGCAGGTGGGCAAGCACAGGTAGGGACCCCGGCCGGAGCAGATCATCCCGGGATCCGAGCAGAACGGCTCGGTTTCGCTGCCCGTGCACATCTCGGCGCAGGTGCCCTCGTTGGTATCGGGGTCGACGTTCCAGCACATCGCTCCGACCACGCAGGTGTCGATGCCGCTGGTGCCGCTGCCCTCCACCGTGCAGGGCTCGCCCACGTCGCCGGCATCGGGGGCGATGTCGGTGCAGCGGGTGGCGTTCCACGAGCTGCCGCCGTCGTTCGCCCAGTACATGCACTTCTGCCCCGGCGGGCAGTTCTGCGTGTACGGGTCGCACTGGTAGGAGTCCCCGCCTGCGTCGGGATTGGAGAGGAAATTGCTCGTGGTCTCGCCCCCGCTACTGTCACTACCGGGCTCGGGCTCGGGCTCCTCTGGTGCCATCGTGGTACCCGCCACGCTCGAGCTGCTGCTCGGCTCCTCGCCGCTGCTGCTCTCTCCCTGCGGCGCGAAGGTCGAATCCTCGTGCCCGCAGGCGACCAACGCCGCGAGCGCCAGGGGGAGGCAGGAGGCTGGCTTGGGCATCGAGGGGCGGCGCACCATCTCATCATAAATCGATCGAAGCTAACTTTTCAACATTGATCTTCGGTTGACTTCGATTAATGGAAAAGCGAACAATTCCGACATGGTCGACACGCGGTGGCTCGGGGGTAGTGGGTTGGTCATGTCCCTGGCGGTCGGGCTCGGATGCGCGAGCCCCCAACCCGACCTCGAGGGTGGCAGCGGTAGTGATGAAGGCGGGTCGACGGCCGCCGGGTCGAGCTCCGGGGTGGGCTCGAGCTCGGACTCGAGCTCCGGCGCTCTCGACGAGTCCACCACGGCCGACGAGCCCGCTCCCGTGTCGTGCCACGACCCACGGCCCGTTCCTCCCTCGCGGTTCGACTGTAGCCGTGCCGACAAGGTGGCGCCGATCAGCGTCATCATCGAGGGTGACGACGATACCTCCATCCTCGAGGGCGTGCGCCGGATCGAGGGCTCGCTTCGCATCCACCGTACCGCGCTGACCAACCTCGACTTCATGGGCTGCGTCGCGGTGGTCACGGGCGACGTGACGATCTTCGACAACGACGCGCTCACCAACGTCGACGGCCTGTGGAGCCTGCGAGAGATCGGTACGAGCTTCATCTTCCAGGACAACGACGCGCTGACGGTCTTCGACGGCATGCCCACCATCATGACGATGACCAACACGCTCTTGATCCACGACAACGACTCCCTCAAGGCCATCACCGGATTCCACAGCCTGGTTGGCATCACGGGCGACACGTTCATCGACGTCGACGGTCAGGAGGAATTCCGCGGCGGCAACCTGTCGATTCGGGCCAACCCGGTGCTTCGCAGCATGGATGGCCTCGGTCGGTTGCTCGTGCTCGGTGGATTCTTCGCCGTCACCCACAACCCCTCGCTGTGCATCAGCAGCGTCAACTGCGTCGGCTCGGGGATCATCGAGCCCCCGACGCCGCCCGAGAGCTGGACCACCGTGGCCAACGACGACGATTGCTAGGGACGGCGTGGGCGCGGGCTTCACGGGCAGGTCTGCTCGGGCTCCTCGCCGTCGCAGTAGTCGAATTTTTCGCTCTAAGCCACCTGAATCATTTGAGTTTTTTGACGGTCCCGGTGCCGTCTCCAACATGTCTCCAGTATTCCGGGCGGGTCAGCCCGTCGATCGCATCGCGCTCCGCATCGGGAGCGAGGTGCCGCCGCTCAGGACGATCGAGCCGTCGTCATCAGTACGAGCGTGGCCGTAGCCTTCGCCCTCCCATCGATGCTCGGTGACGCAGCCGCGCTGGCCCACGTGCTGGCGTAGCCCGAGCACGTCGAACCCTTCCGCGACATCGCGCGAGAGGGACCTCTGGAGCTGTCGCATTCGAGCGGTGATGGGTGTCGATGTACGGTCGTCGGTTCCTAAACACTCGAGAGCTATGAGGCGCTCCTCTCGGAGGACCCCTCGAACACACCCCGTCAGTCAACACGAGGATTCCGTCGGGCGCAATGGGCTCCGCTCTCGGCATGGGCTTTCGGGAGGCGCGATAGAGCGCCCCAAAATCACCCCTTCACCGAGATCCGGTGTCGGGGTGATGCCCACGCTCGACATCGATCGACGATCGCGATCGCACGAAGTCGTCCGGGGAGTGGAGCGCTCGCGCTCGACGACGGGCGAGTGAGTGAACCCCCTCGCGCAGCTCGATGGGTACGGGAACGGCCGACGGCGTCACGCTGCGTCAGCCGTCGACGCGGCTGGCGGCCGTGATGGCGGCGGATCTTACGACCGAGCAACGAGCCACGACACTCACTTGGGACTTGGGACGGGCGGCAGACGCCGCCACCGTGGCCGCGCAGCACCTGGAATCGACCAGACGGGAGCCGCGGCCAGTCGGTGGTAGGTTGGCGTACCGCCCGCCATGAAGCTCCCAAGGCCGAACCGGCGACCGTGACGAGGCCGCGGAAATGCTTGTGGTGCGTGGTGCAGTGTGCCGCGGACCCCGTGCTCCGCGTTCTCCCCCGCATGCCTCGACCCGCAGACACTGCTCGACGGCATGGGAGAACATCCTCACAACGGGCGACGGCTACTCCGTGCCGTGGATACCGTAGCTCTTGAGTAGCTCGCGCAGCCAGGGCCGACTGCGCTTGGCGCGTCGGGCTGTTTCGCTGACGTTGCCGCCGCACTCGTCGAACAACCGCCGCAGGTAAATGGTCTCGAACGCCTGCTTGGCATCGTCGAGCGTCAGACTCAACAACGCATCGAGTTCGTCCTCACCGCGTGCCGAGCGACTTCCCAACGACAGATCCTCAGCCCGAATCGCGGATTGCGGTGTGAAGTGAACGGCGCGCCGGATCGTTTTGTCCAACTCTCGCACATTTCCGGGCCAGTCATGTGCACGCAGGGCGTCGATGGCACCGTCGCTCAACGTAATCGAGTCGCCCTTCTCTGCCGCATACTGTTCGACGAAACTTCGCGCCAACGCGATGACATCGTCCCCTCGTCTTCGGAGCGGCGGCAGTTCGAGGACAACGCCCGAAATTCGGAAATAGAGATCCTCTCGAAACTTCCCCTCTCCCACCATTTGCCTGACGTTTCGGTGGGTTGCCGCGATTACGCGTACGTCGACCATTCGCGGCTTAGATTCTCCGATCCGATGGACTTCACGGCGATCGAGCACGCGCAGCAACTTGGGCTGCAGGGCAAGAGGCAGATCGCCGATCTCATCCAAAAACAAGGTACCACCGTTGGCCTCCTCGAATGCACCCTTCGTGTCCTCGAATGCGCCGGTAAACGCCCCCTTGCGATAGCCGAGTATGGCTGCTTCGGCCAGTTCGCGTGGTAAGGAGCCGCAGTCGAGCACCACAAACGGGCCCTCACGGCGAGACGATCGCGCGTGAATCCCCCTTGATGCCAACTCCTTGCCTGTACCAGTCTCACCGATTAGCAGCACGTCAATTGGGGATCCTGCCACTCGTTCGAGCGCCGCGAATGTCTCCCGCATGATCTCGCTTCCGCCATGCATCGCATCGAAGTGATCGCTCGAGGAAAGCGGAACATCGACCTCATCGGCCGATACGAGCCGAATACCGCATCGCCCAGCATGGAATATGGTGCCTACTTCAATCCATGCCTCGCGAATCCGTGTTCGCCGAATCCACGTGCCGTTCGTGCTACCGAGATCCCGCAACAGTACCCCCTCCTCCGTTAGAAGGAGTTGGAAGTGCGTGCCGCTCACTGAGTCATCGCTCAATTGAAGCTCGTTGACCGAACTTCTTCCGCCACCGATGCAGGTTCCGGTGATCCTGGCCTCCTTACCCTTGTCCGAGCCCTCTGTTACCTGCAACAGGCTACGCCCGAGGCGGCGCCGAAACATCGGCCCATCTGCCGTCCTCGTCGTGGGGATCATCGTATTGGAGGCCATCGGCGACGATCGTAGGGGCTTCATCGGAGCGGGTCAAGCAAGCGTTCGAGCTCGGGCCGCGCCTCGGGATCGTTGGCCCCAGAAGCATCGAGCCAGTCGAGAGCTGACTTGGCCAAGGCGTGCACTCGTTCCTCCGAGCCTCCCCGTTCGTCCAACACTCGGGCCAGCACGAGACGGGCCCACATTAGACCCGCGGGATCGCCGTCAGATTGCTCCCCCACCACGATGGCACGCTCAAGTGGCACCAGAGCTTCGTCCAAGCGCCCGAGTCGATGAAGAGCCTCACCGATTCCCGACAGGGAGTAGACGAGATTGGGAAACTGAGGGCCATTCCTCGTCTCCCAGATCCGCTGCGCCTCCTGTTCGGCCTCGAGTGATGCCTCAATATCGCCGAGAGCCAACTGTTCGCGACCGATGTTGTGAAATGTGTGCCCGATGAATGGGTGCTCCGGGGGCAGGGCGTCCTGAAACAGCCGAAGCGCCAATAGATTCTCCTCAAGGGCCTCCGCGTGCTTTCCTTGGTCGCCAAGCGCCGTCGCGACATTGAGGGCAACCTGCCCCAGTTCGACCCTTCGGTCGCCACCTGCAGCAGCATAGCTCTCGCGGGCTGCGTAGTGTTGCGCGAGGGCTAGTGGCAGCTCTCCTTGTCGTTGCAGCACCAGGCCGAGATTCGTGTGCGCGGCAGCAGTGGCGTGGTGAGCTTCTCCTACCGTGCTCTGGAAGCTCGCGAGGGCGAGTTCGAGTTCCTGCCGTGCCCGGGTATAGTCGTGTTGCTGATTGAAGACGTTTCCAAGCTGCATGTGGGACGTGGCGATGTCGGGATGGTGCTCGCCGAGTATCTCCTGACGCAACTCGAGTGCCTTGGTATGTGCCGCGATTGCCTCTTCGCTGTGGCCTGCGCGCTCCAGGGCCAAGCCGAGGTTGTTGTACTTGCTTGAGAGAGAAAGAGGGTGAATGTCCTGAGCCGTGAGCTGTGTGTCAATCGCTTGCCGAAAGAGCGCGCATGCCGCGTCGAACTCCCCCCGCTCGAGCGCGAGCAGAGCTCGATGAGTGAGGAATGAGGCGCGCAGATGCAGGGGCGCGTCAGTTCGCTCGATCCATGCCTCGGCGCGGCCCACCCATGTTTCCGCGTCATCGAGCCTATGCAATTGCGTGGCGAGGACGTAGACGAGGCCCACGGAAGCCTCTGCCGCCAGCGAGTCGTGCTTGGCCTGCGTTGCTGCATCATGGGACATTTCGAGGGACCTTCGCGCCTCGCTGGGGAACGTGCTCCGGGATTGCGAGCGACCGAGTTCGAGCAACCCCTCGGCTCGTAGGGGGAAATAGGCCAGCGAAGCGTCGTCTCCCACGACTTGCTGGGCAAGTTCGATGGCTCGTTCGTAGTGACCGGACTCGCGCAGCGAGATTGCTTGCTGGAGCGTATCGCGAAGGGATCGGACTGTCGCGGCCAGGGACTCTGGTGGTGGCTCGGGGCCGCTTCGGAGCACCTTGGCCTCAAGGCATTCGTCTAGGCGGGGGAGCCCGAGGACTACGTCCATGGAGTTTTCTACTGTAATTGCGTCGGCGTCATCGAACACGGCAAGCCGCGTTTCGAGCGCGGAGAGTCGATCGTCTAGGCAGGCCACAGAGAGGTCGAACAACTCATCGGACCGATCCCCTCGTTGATGACCATCGCAATTCTCAAGTCGTAGCTCGCCCCACCGTCTCGCATAGTCATCGATCCTCCCGCTCGCGCGCTCGGCAGCATCTTCAGCAAAAAGGACGCCCGTACGAGAGAACGACTGGTGGAGCACCACGTCGCGGTCGGGGTTCCACACGGTGGCGAGCGCGCTTGTGGTGCTCTCACAGCCTGGGTCGAGTTGGGCGAGGGTCGCTACGAGGCCGCCCGTTGCCGCTGTGAGCAAGGCCCCGGCCGCGAGTAGTGACCGTCGTGACGTGGCGCGGGCGCTGATGAGTTCGCCGAGCAATGCATCCATCGAAGGCCATCGCTCGTCCGGCGCGAGTCGGAGCCCACGACGAAGGGCATGCTGTACACGCTTTGGTAGTCGGCTTCCTCGTGGAAGTCGCGATACACCAACTCGTAGTTCGAGGGCACCCGCCGCAAGGTTCGTGGCAGAAAAAGGGCGCTCTCCAAATAGTCCTTCCCAAAGCGTCATGCAGAACGAGAACTGGTCCGCGACCGGACCTACCGTCATGCCGCAAAACTGCTCGGGTGCCATGTACTCCGGTGTGCCGTATCGCGTTGGCGCCGTGGAAGAGCCCTGGTCGAGGACGAGCGCAGGTGCGGTCGGACCGATGGCTTCCGTGGGCACCTCGTGGGCAAGCGCCACGCCGAAGTCGGTTACCCGCACCCGGCCATGCTGGTCCACGAGCACATTCTCCGGCTTGAAGTCGCGATGCACTATACCGAGGGCATGAGCAGCGGCGAGGCCCTGACCCGCCTCGATCATCGTGCTCAGGATCTCCTCCCATGTGTGTTCCTCCGCGAACCATGTGCGAAGCGTCTGCCCAACGACGAGGTCCATCGCAATGAAGATTCGATCTTCGTGTTCACCCACATCATGGACGGCGACGATGTTGGGGTGATCGAGTTTCGCCATGAGGCGCGCTTCCTGCAACAGACGCGCTCTCCCGAACGCGCTTGCATCACCCTTGAGTAGTTTCACCGCGACGTCGCGCTCAAGTTTGGGGTCGTACGCGCGAAACACCACCCCCATGCCCCCGGTCGCGACGCACTCAAGGAACCGATACCGTCCTACGTGATCGAGTTCGACCGCATAGTCTTGGCCGTGAGACCCAGGCGGGCCATCCATCTCGCGAGTTGCCGACACCACAAGGGCTCATCATACCACGCCGTGGGTCATTCATTCCGCCTCGCACGGGGACGGAGGTTGCACGCGCGGCGAAGGTGCGGCCAGCCATCATTGAAACGAGGGCTCGCCAGGACTGAACATCTTTGCAGCATTCGGTCTCGGACCGCGACCGCCGAGTTTCAAGCCTTGGAGGATCGCCAGGCCCGATTGGGTCGCAGGGCTCGGCACTCGCTCTTGGCCTGGTAGGTCGGGTGACCATGGGCGTGGTAGGCCCCCCGACCATCGGACCCTCCACCGTACTCTCAACCCCTTGAAATCAGCGGCCACCCACACGGCGGCAGGCATCTTGCTCTTCCCCCCGTGCAATGACCGCTTCTCCCTGCCCAGCCACCGGGCGGTTCTTTGGTGGCCCCCCTGTTGGGGGACCGCGTTTCGATCCCCCTCGTGCTCGGATCACAGGCACCACCGCACAGCGTCTGGCCACGAAGCGCGAGATCCCGATGGGGGCGTCGCGAGAGGATAGCCGTCGCATCCATAAATGCGGCGTGCTGCCGACTATCCCCGAACATGAAGGTCGTGCATGCTCACTCTCGTGATCATTGCCCTGGTGACCTTCATGAGGCGCCAGTCACAGCAACAAACGACATCGACTGCACTCCCGCCAAGCCAGGATCGTGGAGTTCGGTTCCGTGGTCAAAACCGATTCGTCAATTGCGAAGGATTGGACGGACTGTCATGACAAGCGTTGGTACGTTTCCTTGCGTTGTTCCCGCACCTAGCGGCGTCCCAGAGCAGCCTGTCGCGGAGGCAACCACGACGGCTGCCGGCGAGCCTTTGGAGACTCTTGGTCGACGCGGCCGATTCGTGATTCGCGACAAGATCGGTGAGGGTGGACAGGGGACCGTCTTCGAGGGCGTCGATACACAGACTGGTCATCTCGTCGCGATCAAGCGCCCCAAGTCAGTTGGCTGGAAGGAAGTGGAGTTTCTGAGGAATGAGGGGAGCATCGGCGCGCTGGTTGCTCAGTGCGAGGCGGATTGTCTTATCGTCGGTGAGTACGTGGGACGGCGCCACCAGGGTCCCGCCGTGGTATCCCAGTTACTCGAGGATGCACGGCCGCTGCACCGCGCGGTCGAGGGGTTGGACACACTGGGGATTCTCAAGTTGTTCTCGCAAGTATTCCGTGCGCTGGAGATTTGCCATGATGAGTGTGGGGTTGTTCACCGTGACCTCTCGTATTCGAATATCTTAGAGCGCAATAGCTGCATTTACATCATTGACTTCGGCATCGCCACCATCGCTCAAAACGCTCGCGGCAAGCTCCTCGCATATGAGGACATTCAACTCGAGACGAGTCACTGGCTGGGGCATCCGGACTACATGATCGAGGGACGCTTCGACGACCTCGCCTACTGTAGCCCGACCGCGGACATATACGCAGCGATGATCCTGCTTTTTGAGTCGGCAACGGGCCAGCATCCGCTCTTGATCACGGAGGAACGCCAGACCATCAACCGCAAGCTTGGTCGAAATGACCATGCCGCTCGCGTCCGCCGCAGTCGCCTGTGGCGCCGCGCGCACAAGAATGCACGGTCCTACTACGCTGCTAGGCACGAGCAGTATGTCCACAAGTTGGTTCAAGCGGGGAACGAGGAGTCTCCTCACATCTGCGACCTGTTTCGGGAGTTCATCGTGGATCCCAACGCCTGGACGGCGAGAGATGTAAGTCTACGCATCGAGGCAATCATTGCCGAGATCCAGCGGACTAGAGAGCGCTGTGGCACGAGCGAAAAGGGGGACGAGTCGCCGATCGTTCGACTCGAACCGATGCAAGCCACCAACCTGATGGGTTCTAACATCGACATCAGTGTGCCGCGAGGCGCACCCGAGGGCGACATCCCTGTCGATATTTCCGAAGAAGGGCCTCTCAGTTCAGGCAACGTGCCACGAGATGCTCTTTATGGAATCTTTGGGGACCCCATCGAACTCAACGGATGGGGCTATCTTTGGAGGACCACAGTAGCGATGGTGCTTCTCGCGATCCTGTACCTGCTTCTAGGTAGCACGTAGATGTGTGATTCTAATTGATGAAGACACGCACCTTGGGAATGGTGGCCGCAGCGTAGAGTTTACGCCGCTTGAAGGAGAAATCACTCATGGACGCCGAAGATCTCGTTCGATGGCCCGGCCTGGCTGCGGCAAGTGTGCTCATTGCATATGTAGCAGGCGCGACATGTGCGTCCGATGAGCGTGATAGGTATAACGTGGAGGCCGGGTACTATGTCCAGCAGGGACGGAAGTGTGCAAGTTTTCACCGGAACCACAATCAGCCAAGCACCACGAGCTCATCGGCCGCCCTGGGTTTGACTCTCCGGAGCACCACCTTGCAGCACCAGAACTTGCTTAGCCGGCCCAGGGCGGCGGGTGAGCACGATCTGACCGTCTTCGCATGCCTAGCTCGTGCGATGGGCCATGATCAGCAGTCGCTGGCCAAGATGTCCGAGACTATTGAAAGTGGGACAGCCGTGGAGAGAGCCAAGCTCCGGAAGGAAATCCCTTACGATTCGTTCCTCATGTCCTGGTATCACGAGAACCGGATGTCCACGGCTCCTCGCGACGTTCTTCTTGCGCTGAGCTTCACGCGGAACTGCGAAGCCCAGGCTGCCGAGATTGCGGTTGCGCATGGATACTTGGACGCGCTCGGTGTGCCGAGAAAGAACCGCTCTTGTCTGACCGTGCTACACATGACGGTCGGGAGGAGCGTGGAGCGATCCCTTCGCAATCTGCCCGATCGGTCCTGGGATTGGGATGTCAATCTTCCAGTCCTGGAAGAGATCCAGGCATGGGGCGAGGGACAGCAAGACAGCGTACCGCACATCAAGGCTCGGCGGGCAACCGCGGCGGGAGCGGGACTCGGGGCAAGGGGTAGTGTGCTCCTCGAAACTCCGATCGAGCGCACGGCAAATCCGTTCGATATGGAGCCGCTCGCAACCCGGCAGATCGAGCCGCTAGGAGATCGACGCGGATGGCCGCGGCTCTCGTGCTCGGCAGGACTACTCCCCCGGCACCAGCCCCAACTCCTGCAACCGGTTCACCAGCATCTTGCGGTTGACCTTGAGCCGCCGAGCTGCCTCGCTCACGTTGCCCCCGCACTCCTTGAGCACGCGCGCCAGGAACCACCGATCGAACATCGCGTGGACCTCCTTGAGCGTCCCGGTCCTTACGAGCTCGTCGAGCTGGGTGCTCCGCGGGCGGTAGTCGCTCAACGCGAGGTGATGCGGCTCGACCTCGACCCCGTCGCAAAGCGCGGGCAGCCGGCCAACGACGCTCCGCAGCTCGCGAACGTTGCCGGGCCAGCCGTACTCGCGCAGGGTGGCAAGCGCATCGGCGGTGAACACCAAGGAGGTGCCCGCCTTCCGGTTGGCTTCGGCGAGGAACTGTCCCGCTAGACTCGACTTTGGCGGTCGTGTAGGCCCTCACGCATACCCCACCGCGTCCATCAAGGGCTCCAGTTGTTTTTGATCGATGTGCCTCCGTGCCGCCTGATCAGAAATCCACAGGGTCCACGACTCGCGGCGTAGCGTGGCCAGCATGTCCGAGAAGCTGGGGTTCTTCTTGCCGCGGTACCAAGGCGCGAGCCGCATCGGAAGAGATCTTCGCCCCTTGGACCAGCCTGCGTACCAGGTGATGACCAACGAGTAGATCCACAGCGCCATGGGCGCGGTACGCATCACCGCTGCCTCGGTCCGGTTTGCGGGTCCTCGAACCCAACGCGGCTCTTGACCCAGCCGAAGGTCTCCTCCAGGGACCAACGTAGGCAGTACAACTCGACGACCTGCTGGGCACTCTTCTCGAGGTCGGTGCTCACCAGGACGTCTTGCTTGACGTGACCTGGCCAGCCACGGACGACCACGAACAGCAGCTCCCGTCCATGGCTGACCTTGTACCAGACGGCCTTGAAGACCTTGATCTCTATGGTCGCCGGGCGCCCATAGACGAGTAGGTCAAGGGATGTCCACTTGCCTCGACGGTCCTTGGGCGACGGCAGCCGCTTGCCCTTTACCCTTGGGCGGCCCCGACCGCGATACGTCGGTGCCGGCGCGTACAGAGCAGCATCCATTCGGCCGCGTCCCAAGAGCTGGATGTTGTGGGGTAGCGGTCGCACCACGGAGCAGTTGATGTAGGAGGCGTCAGCCACGACGAGGAACTGCCGTTTTGGGAACTTCTCCGAGACGAGCTCGAGCAGCTCCGTAGCGAGCTCTGTGATCTTGCGGTGCGACTTGCCGAGCTGCTTGTTGACCTTCTCGGTTCGGTACAGGCGTACCAGGACCGGGAGCGAGAAGGACTTGTCCCATCGGGGAAACTCGACGACCACCGCAAGGACCACCCACTTGTGGCCGAAGTGCCAGAACGATCGACCGGCACACGACAGCAGGGGATCGTGATGCATCCCTGCCGACGAGATGTGCTTGCCGGTGTGTCGGCCGAGCGTATCGTCGACGGCCAGGGTGACCCTCGCCGTCTTCGACAACAGCCCCAGCACCAGCTTCATCAGCGCCAGCCCTACGGAGTCCGGCTCCCATGCCCCTCGGCTGAAGAACCGGTGGTATCCGCTGTGCTCTCGGATTCCGACGACGCCCGCGGCGCGCATCACCCCTGTGATCGTGTGCTTGCCCGTGCACCTGATCCACCCCATGACGATCGTCAAGAATCGCCGAAAGCTGGGTGCCGTGAAGCACGACTCGAAGATCAGCAGGGACTCGGCGAAGGATTGAGGTAGCATGGTGACGCGGGTCCTTTCTCGAGGGTCATCGTGGTTGGCTGTTGCAACCCCACTCTGATCCTCTTGAGAGGCCCTTCATCCATGAACGACACTGCCCGGTCGTCCAGCCGACCACCGGGCTCGAAAACCGCCAAAGTCGAGGCTAGGGCGCGTTGGCTTTCACAAAGGCGATCGCCCGCGGCACTGCCTTGAGAAATTCGGTTACATCGTCACCGTTCAGCGGACGCAACGGTGGATGGCCGCCCTGTGGATTCCTCTCATAGAGCATCGATTGTCCGCGATGAACAATCCCGTGGCGGCTGTACCACAGTCGGGCAACCGATTTGTAAAGAGCCGAATCGGCAACCTCCAGACTTGGCATTCGGCCAAGTCCACTCTTAAATACTGTCATATCCATCTTCCTTCCGGGATCGAATGAATGCACCATGGGTTGAACACCGACATCCAGAGCAGTCGCACATTTGATAGTAACATTACGAATATCCAACGCTCTCTCCCGATGAGCATCGGCAAGAATCAGCCTCCACAACTCAACCGCGGAGTGTCCGCGCTCGAACGATGCCGCAATCATCTCCCAGTCTGATGTGAGCAAGGGGCGGTCCTCGCCGAGATGGGTTAGCATCCCGTAATATGGTATTTGGTTTGTATACGCAGGAGCTATGGTTCGGCCCTGATCGGGAAGATGCCATACCAATCCCGAGTGCGCTCCCGAAGATCTTCCAGCGACCAGAAAACCCATGCCTGAAGTGTCGCACCGCTTATCAAATACATTACATTCATTAGCGCGACGCGACACTCGTCCGGTGGACAGATAGTGAAACGCTCCTCGTTCACGAGGATGACTGGCGAATTCTGTCCGGGTCCTGCATGAACCACGGAGAGGCTCTCAGCTTCATAGCTGACATGAAAGTGTGCCTGATTAATTCTTTTTGCTTTGGGAGTTAGTCTAAGATACACATGCTTGGCGGTCTCCGGGTTCCCCCGCAGATTTGAAAACGATAGCTCAAAGTGCTCTGCGCCGTCCGCCTTCACGGCCGCCGGAAGCTCTATGGTGAAACTTGCGACGAATCGAGGCATGGTCGGAGCATGACACGGACCGAGGACGAGTTACAACTCCCGAACGCGGCGGCGATCCGCGAGCGAGGGGAGCAGGCAGGGGGCGTTCGCCAGCGCGGTGCTCGACGGCCCCTACTACGACGAGGGCTTCCATGACTGGTTCGAAGTCGAGTTCGAGTTGTTGGCCAGCGGGGATCCGATCTTCGTCCTCGATCTCAAGATCGACGAGGGGTATCGGGACGCTGATGCCCGCGTAGCCGCCCACGCTGCCGTGGACGCGCTGGTTACGTTCGGGAGCGGGAATTCACCGCTGGTGTCATTCGACATCGAGCAGACCGATCCCGAAATCCGGCCGGGGCTGCGCGACGAGGCGTCGTGGACCTGGGTGCACTCGCTCCGAGCCAAGCGTCGGAAGCACGTCTACGTCGCGGCCCGGTCTTGAGCCGAGAGGGGACTTGAGCCGCTTTTCGCCGACCGTTGACACCGCCACTGAGCTGGGATCTCATTGGACGGGCGGGAGTACTCCTCATGGACGTTCCGACAACTCCAACCCGTGCACCTTCCGCCGGCGATCTCCGGCCGTTGATCGTTCACGGAGACAACCTCGTGTTTCTGCGCCAGCTCGACCCAGGCTCGGTGAACCTGATCTACATCGACCCGCCCTTCAACACGGGCAAGCGCCAAACGCGGCGGACTGTACATGCTCGTCGGACGAGCGAGCCCAGTGCATCGGTCGGCTTCGGGGGCGCGCGATACGAACGGCAAGTGGTCGCACGGCAGTCCTTTGCTGATGCGTTCGACGACTTCGGCGCTTTCCTGGTGCCGCGGCTCGAAGAAGCCTACCGGGTGCTCGCGCCCGATGGGAGTCTGTTCGTTCACCTGGACCCGCGCGAGAGCCACTACGCCAAGATCTGGCTCGACCAGATCTTTGGTCGCGCGAGCTTCGTCAACGAAATCGTTTGGGCATATGACTTCGGGGGTCGCTCCAGGAAGCGCTGGTCATCGAAGCACGACGTGATCCTCTGGTTCGCGAAGGACCCGGAGGACTACACCTTCGACTTCGATGCGATGGATCGGATCCCGTACATGGCCCCCGGTCTGGTTGGACCCGAGAAGGCGAAGCGCGGCAAAACTCCGACGGACACTTGGTGGCACACAATCGTCCCCACGAGTGGCCGGGAGAAGACCGGATACCCAACCCAAAAACCGCTTGGTATCGTCGAGCGCATCGTAAAAGTCCACTCTCGACCGGGCGACTTAGTGCTCGACTTCTTCGCTGGTAGCGGGACGTTGGGCGAGGCGGCATCTCGCTGTGGACGGAGAGCAATCCTGGTCGACGTCCAGAAGGAGGCAGTCCAGGTGATGAAGCGGCGCCTTGCGTTTGCGTCTCCTCGCGTGGAGGTCGTCGGGGAGCGCCCCACCGACACAGCGCCAATATCGACTCCACGTCTGCGTGGAGAGGCCGCAAACGACCCAGTCTCTCTACCGGCGGCAAGCGGACGAGTATCAGTGATCGCAGCGGCGGTTGAGAAATATGAGCATCTCCAACCTCTACCAGGTGCAGCACGAGACGCGGCCGTGGTAAGGGCCATGTTCGAAACGAGCGACGACCTTGCTCTCTACGGTGGCTCAACGACCATCCTCACCAATCCCACCGCTGGGGAGCTTCGCACTGCGGTCCTGGAGTATGCGGCAACCCGGTCGGCACGCGGAGATGTCCTCGTCTTCTACTTCTCAGGGCACGGCTGTGTTGTCGGGGAAACCGAATTTGGCTTCTGCACCGTCGACTCAAAGAAATCGTTGGACGACGCGATATTGCCGCTGAGCGTGGTCGGCTTTCGCGACATCGTGCGCACGCTCGCAGCCGTAGACGTACATCCGGTGTTCATCGTCGATGCGTGCTTCTCCGGCGCGATGATCACCGCAGCGATGCAAGACAGCCTCCACCAGAATGCGGGAGCTGCGTACGCGTTCCTCTGCTCAAGTTACGAGGCTACACCATCGATCGACACGGGCCAGGGCGGCGCCTTTACTACGGCGCTGCATGATGCTGCCCGAGCAGGACGGTCAGATCCCGAAGGTAAGCGCCGCCCCTTCCTCACCTTGAACGATCTCTCGGGACCAGTTCAGGAAGCACTAGGACGGACCGGCCATCCGCTCTCCAGGTGTTACCTGGGCCCCGATCTACCGCCGGTACCGCTCGTGAAGAACCCGGCCTACAAGGCACTTTGCTACACGTTCTCGTCCTACTTCAACACGCTGGTCGACTATCTTTGGAACGCTGGTCGACCGCGCTCGATCAAGGTGAAGGACATCGCGGAGAAGGTCGGGAACGGCGCCTACGGGAATCACCGAAAGCTGAGCCTGCCCCCGTGGGATTTGGTCGAGGATGAACCGAAGAGTGGAGCCAGGCGCCTCACAACCCGAGGGAAGCAGTACGCCCAGGGGAAGCTTGCAATTCCGCAGGTCATCGAGCAGGACCCCGAGACGAAGGCATGGCGCGCAGCTCCAGACTCTATTCGGGTTCGCAAGGACTAGGCCTTCCCCGGCCTTCCCCCTTCACTTGCCGAGCGCTCGCCCAGCTTCTCACGCAGCGCGGTCGCCCACCGATCCAGGTCCCCCGCAGTCGACTCGCGCAGGGCCTCGGTAAACCCGTTACCGGGTGCCTCCCGGGCCGGAGCCCACAGCCGGATCGGTCTGGTGTAGCGCCGAGGTCATGGGCAAGCACAG
>NZ_JAOVZF010000162.1 GCF_026337845.1 Paraliomyxa miuraensis
GCGTGCTACATGATCCAGGTGTCTCGGGGTCCCTGGGCCATGATGGTGAACATGCCTGGGCCATGGTCGCGAACAACGACACCGTCGTGACCCTCGATCGCCCCGATGCCCGCAATGCCTACAGCGAGGCCATGGTCGAGAGCCTCGTGCGGGCGTTCGACGCGGCCGAGGCCGACGACGAGGTGCGCTGCATCGTGCTCACCGGGGCGGGGTCCTCGTTCCACGCCGGTGGTGATCTCAAGCGCATGCGCGACCAGAGCGGGATGTTCGAGGGCGGCCCCGTGGCGCTGCGCCGTCAGTACGTCGAGGGCATCCAGCGCGTGCCCCGACGGCTGGCCGCCTGCGACAAGCCGGTGATCGCGGCCATCAACGGCGCGGCGATCGGAGCCGGCCTCGACCTCGCCTGCATGTGTGATCTGCGGGTGGCCGCGCGGGGAGTCAAGCTCGGCTCGACCTTCGTCAAGGTCGGCCTGGTCCCCGGCGATGGCGGGGCCTACTTCCTCGCCCGCACCATCGGCTTTGCCCGCGCGCTCGAGCTGGTGCTCACCGGTCGCCTCGTCGACGCCGACGAGGCTCTCACCATCGGCCTGGTGCACGCCGTGGTCGAGCCCCCAGCGCTCATCGACGAGGCCAAGGCTCGCGCCCGTCTCGTCGCCGCCAACGCCCCGCTCGCCGTGCGCCTGACCAAGCGCGCCGCGTATCGCAGCTGGGACCTCGACATGGACACCGCGCTCGAGCTCGCGGCCAGCTTCCAGGGCATGGTGCAGAACACCGACGATCACCGCGAGGCCGTCGAGGCGATCCTGGGCAAGCGCTCCCCGAGCTTCCGGGGGCGCTGACCGTGGCGTTCGGCGGCCGTGCGGCTCACACCTCGCCGAGCTTCCTGAGCCACGCGCGAACCTCCGTGTAGAGCTCGCGCGTGGACGGCCCGCCGGCTGCGAAGGCATCGCGAGCCAGCCGGGCCAGGTCGAGCGTGCGCTCCTCGTCGCGACCGAGCTCGTGCAGGGTCTTGGCCATCACGAAGCGCACGCGCGCCAGCTCGGCCGAGGTTGCTCCGTGAGAGCGAAGCTTGGCGTGCGCCCGCTCCAGGATCTCCAGCGCATCGTCGGTCTCGCCCAGCGCCAGCAGACACTGCCCGAGGTGCGAGAGCACGTGCCCCATCTCCCGCGGCTGTCGGGCCTGGGCCTCGTAGATCGCCAGGGCCCGTCGGTGATGGCCGAGTGCCTCCTTGTGATCGTCGGCCTCCTGCAGGGCCTCTCCCAGCGAGTCGAGGATCGACGCCACCGCGGGGTGGTCCTTGCCGAACTTGAGCTCGCGGACCTGAAGGTTGCGCCGAAAGGTCGAGATCGCGGCGTCGTGGTCGCCGTGCTTGGAGTACACCTTGCCCAGGTCGTCGAGCGTGCTCGAGATGTCGTCGTGGCCAGCGCTCGGGCCCAGCGGTGAGGCATCCATGGGGATGGGCTTGGTGTCCGCGGGTCGAAGCGCCATGTCGTCCCGCGCCTTGGAATCGCGATAGTCGTAGCGGAAGTCGAGCGTGGCCGACTGACCAACGCGGATCCGGTCGCCCTCGCGGAGGCCCTCGGCGTGGATCCGTCGTCCGTTGATGTACGTGCCGTTGGTGGAGTCGAGATCGACCAGCTTGGCGCTGCCGTCGGGTTCACGAACGATCTTGGCGTGCCGACGCGACACCCCGTCGTCGGGCAGCCGAACCTGTGCGTTGTCGTGGCGTCCGATCAGGCTCATGCCCATCGGCACCTCGAACACGGTGCCCACCAGCTCGCCCGTGAGCACGGTGAGGAATGCGGGCCCCTTGCGGGGTCCTTCCGGACGCGCCTTGGTCCGCTGGATCGTCGTCTTTTCGTCGTAGCCGCCCTTCACCGTGTCCCCATGTCCGCGCCGACGCTGCGCCGCCGTGTCGTCTCCGCCTCGGCCGCGTGCCGCTGCTCGACCCAGCGGTCTTGGCAGGATACGGCACGGGGGGCACGATCGGGCAGCGGGGGACACCCTACACGCTCGCGCCTCGTGCGCAGGGTAGCATCGCCACGAATGACGGACCTGCGAGCACGCTCGATCCGAACCCTGGCATGGCTTGGCGACGTGGAATTCGAGCGAGAGGTCCGCTATCGGCTCGCTTCGCGGGGTGACTATCCCACCGATCGGCTCGACGCGATGAAGACGGGGGTGGTGAGGGCCGAGGCGCAGGCTCGACTGCTCGAGCAGGTCCTGCCGGCGTTGCACCCAGAGGAACTCGAGATCGTTCGACGCGGCCGCAACGCGGCACCGCCCGCGGCGGCTCGTGGAGGCCGGCGACGGACGCAGGAGTACCGAGCCGCC
Source organism: Paraliomyxa miuraensis (assembly GCF_026337845.1). Lineage (GTDB taxonomy): Bacteria > Myxococcota_A > Polyangia > Nannocystales > Nannocystaceae > Paraliomyxa > Paraliomyxa miuraensis. Next base: position 2,335 of record NZ_JAOVZF010000162.1, read on the forward strand.
ACCGCCTTCGAGGTGCTGGTGGCCACGTGGTGCTTGCACGGCGACTCGGGCCGCGCCCGCCTGCACGAGGTGCTCGATGGACCCCTCACCGTCGCGATCGACGACGCCGTGGAGGCGCACGCCCGGCGACCACGACGGGGATAGCTGCGGGTCCAGGGACTACGCCGCGCGCTGCTGCGACGGCAGGAGGTCGGCGTCGGGCTGCTTGGCGGGGCCTTGCTCGTACACGCGTGGCGACGGCTCCCGGATCTCCCAGACCAGCCCGACCGCGGCGAGGGCTCGCAGCGCGTAGTAGGCCAGGTCCACCTCCCACCAGAAGAACCCCTGCCGACACGACGACATGTGGTGGTGATGGTTGTTGTGCCAGCCCTCGCCCAGGGTGATGAGCGCGAGCAGCCAGTTGTTGCGGCTGTCGTCGGTGGTGGCGTAGCGACGCTTGCCCCACACATGGGCCAGCGAGTTGATGGTGAACGTGCCGTGCCACAAGACCACGGTGCTGAACAGGAACCCGATGAGCAGCCCCCACCAGCCCAGGGTGAAGAAGCACGCCGCCGCCATCACCATGGGCGGCAGCAGCCACAGCTTCTCCAGCACCACCAGCTCGGGGTAGCGCGCGAGGTCCTTGACCCGGCTCCAGTCGACCTCGTCGTTGCGGTCGTAGACCCAGCCCACGTGCGAGTGCCAAAAACCCCAGCGCACCGGCGAGTGCACGTCACGCTCGCCGTCGGAGTACTTGTGGTGGTCGCGGTGGTGCGCCGCCCACCACAGCACCCCCCGCTGCGCGCTGCTCATCGCCAGGAACGCCAGCAGGAACTGCATCACCCGGCCGGTCTTGAACGTGCGGTGCGAGAAGTAGCGGTGGTAGCCGCCGGTCACGCCGAACATGCGAACCACGTAGAGCACCAGCGCACAGATCCACGCCGAGGCGGGCGCCCCCATCACCAGGCCGGCCACGGCACCTGCGATTCCGAACACGTGGACCAGCAGGAACGGGGTGCAGCCCGCCCAGTCGTAGTCTCGCCAGGTCCGCGCGTGTCGACCGCTTCCGCGGACGGGAGGAGCGGGTGGAATCTCCAGCAGTCGCATGGCAGCCAGCATGGCTCGCAACGGCGTTCGGGAGGGTCACCGCTCGGTCGCCCTCCGTCATGGTTGTGTCACCAGGCTCCTCGCCTGGCCGTTCTTGGCGATCCTGGCGAGCGCAGCGGGTGCGTCGCCCGACGGCGCGGGGCGTGCAGCTGGATGCACGCCCGCTGGCCCGTGGGGTGGACGAGCGGGGCCTTTGTTATCCTGCGCCGCCGGCCATGGCGTCTCCGTCCGCGTCTCCACCGCCCGCAACGCCCGGTCTCGATGCCGGAGCGCTTCGCGATCGGATCTACATCGTCATCTTCGAGGCCGAGACCCCTGGCGGAAAGCTGTTCGACGTTGCACTCCTGTGGCTGATCGTCGCCAGCGTCGTCACGGTGGCGCTCGAGAGCGTGGAGTCGGTGGCCGTGCGCCACGGAACCACCCTGCGGGTGCTCGAGTGGTTCTACACCGCGCTGTTCAGCGTGGAGTACGGGCTGCGCATCTACTCGGCGCGTCGGCGGCTGCGCTACGTCGTGTCGTTCTTCGGGATCATCGACCTGCTGGCGCTGTTGCCCACCTACCTGAGCCTGTTCCTCCCCGGGATGCACACGTTGCTGGTGATCCGGGCGCTGCGGCTGCTGCGGGTGTTCCGGGTGCTCAAGGTCGTGCGCATGATGGGCGAGGCCCACAGCCTGCTGGCGGCCATTCGCATCAGCCTGCCCAAGATCTCCGTGTTCGTGGGCGCGGTGGTGATCATCGCGCTCGTCGTGGGTGCGGCCATGTACCTCATCGAGGGCATCGAGGCGGGCTTCACCAGCATCCCGCGCGGGATGTACTGGGCCATCGTCACCATGACCACGGTGGGCTACGGCGACATCGCGCCCAAGACCGACCTCGGGCAGTTCCTCGCCGCGTGCCTGATGGTGCTGGGCTACGGGATCCTCGCGGTGCCGACCGGAATCGTCTCGGCCGAGATCGTCAGCCACCACCCGGTGCCTCCGCCCGGGGCGAGCGAGGCGGTCCCCGAGGACGATGAAGATCGTGCGATGTGCCACGCCTGCGGGGCCATGGACCACCCCACGGGCGCGAACTTCTGCTACGTGTGCGGCTCGGCGGTGGACTGACGCCCTCCGCTCGCACCAAGGATCCCTCGATGTCCGAGCCCGAGATCTACCACGCCCTCCTGATGACCATGTTCGCCGTTGCGGGCGTGGTGTTTGCCGTGCTCGGCCTGGTGAGCGCACCCTACGGTCGCCACGCGCGTGGTGGGTGGGGCCCGGGTATTTCCGAGCGGCTGGGCTGGGTGCTGATGGAAGCTCCCGCGCCGCTGTTGTTCGCGTGGGTCTACCTGCAGGGCTCGCGCGCGCTCGAGCCGGTGCCCTTGCTCATGCTCGCGCTGTGGCAGGCGCACTACGTCCACCGCACGTTCGTGTACCCCCTGACGATGCGCAGCCGCCCGGATCGCCGCATGCCCGTGCTGGTGATGCTGATGGCGCTGTGCTTCAACGGCCTCAACGCCTACCTCAACGCGCGCTGGCTGACCGAGCTCGGTCCCGGCTACGGGCTGGCGTGGCTGCTGAGCTTTCGCTTCCTGTACGGCACGATGCTGTTCTGCACGGGCTTCGTCATCAACCGGTGGGCCGACGCGAAGCTCCGCTCGCTTCGCAAGCCGGGCGAGAGCGGCTACTCGATCCCCACCGGGGGCCTCTACGAGGAGATTTCGTGTCCCAACTACTTCGGCGAGCTGCTGCAGTGGGTGGGCTGGTCCATCCTCACCTGGTCGCCCGCCGGCCTCGCCTTTGCCGCGTTCACGGCCGCCAACCTCGTGCCGCGCGCCGTCTCGCACCACCGCTGGTACCAGCGCACGTTCCCGGACTACCCGCGCCGTCGCAAGGCGGTGCTCCCGTTCGTGCTGTAGGCGGCTCGGCCGGCCTCGCGACATCGATGTCAGGGGGTGACGTCGGTGCGGGGGGTGATCCGGACTTTCGCGTCATGCTCCAGGGCGCGATTGCGACCCATACGCCCGAGTGACGAAATTTCTCCAACGATTTCGGGCTGGGACATCGTGGCACGACGGCTGCAACCTAGGGAAACGTCCGGCAACGGACACCCTTCGACCCTAGCGTTCCCAAATCCCCTCTTGGCTTACGGCACTACGCTTGGCGACGTCTCGACTGTCACTTACTTCCTTCGACCGTCTCGGCGCCGCGTCCTTGGCTTGATACGACTGTCTTGGCTTGAACGATCGACTTGACTGACTGACTGACTGTCTTGGCTTGAAACGCTAGCTCGGCTCGTCCACCCGCTGAACCGTTCCTCGCATCCGTACCCTCGTCCCGCCGGCTTGCTCCCCCGTTGGTCGGCGAACATCGATGACCTCCCGCGGCTGGATCGCCTTGCTCGAAAATTCGTAGATCCTTGATCCTTGGCTTGACTCTTGTGCTTGGTGATTCTCGACCTCGTCGAGACTGGTGGGTGCTCTGAATCGTCCCGGAATCGGTGCCCGGGACGGCTCCTGGTCCGTAAACCTCTGAAAGCCCGGGCTCCTCGCGGAGCCCGGGCTTTCACTTTCTTGGGCGCTTCCCTCGTGATCATCAGGCTCGGCGACGGCGACGGCGCAGCGCGCCCAGGCCGAACAGAGCGAGCACCGACCACACGGCACCGCGGCCCGAGCCCTCGGAATCGGTCGTGCAGCTGCAGCCCTCCGGATCGACCGCCGAGCCGCCCGAGTCGGTGTCGGTATCGCCCTCGGTCCCGCCCGAGGAGTCGTTGGCCGTCGTGATCACGGGGCCGGTGACGTCCACGGAGGTGTCGATCCCCGTCCCCCCGCCGGAGGTATCGGCCCCGCCGGTGCTGTCGCCTCCGGTGCTGTCGCCTCCGGTGCTGTCGCCTCCGGTGCTGTCCGTGCCCGACTCGACGATGCAGTCCGCTGCACAGCCATCGCCATCGTCGGTGTTGCCGTCGTCGCACTCCTCGCCGGCCGTCTCATTGAGCAGCCCGTCGCCGCACTCGGCCGCGGTGCAGTCGTCGTCGCAGGCGGCCGACTCGCCCATGTCGTCGCAGTCCTCGCCAGCGGCGGCGTTGATCACCCCATCGCCACAGCCCGCCGTCGTGCAGTCGGCGTTGCAGGTGGCCGACTCGCCCATGTCGTCGCAGCCCTCGCCGGCGGTGGCGTTGGTCACCCCGTCGCCACACATGGCCGCGGTGCAATCGTCGTCGCAGGTGGCCGACTCGCCGGCGTCGTCGCACTCCTCACCGGCGGTCACGTTGGCCACTCCGTCGCCGCACATCGCGTTGGTGCAGTCGGCGTCGCAGGTGGCCGACTCGCCGGCGTCGTCGCACTGCTCGCCGGCGGTCACGTTGAGCACCCCGTCGCCGCAGCTGACCGCGGTGCAGTCGATGTTGCAGGTGGCCGAGCGGCCCCCATCGTCGCAGTTCTCACCCGCGGTCGCATTGGCCACGCCGTCGCCGCAGGTCGCCGGGGTGCAGTCGACGTCACAGGTGGCGGACTCGCCTCCGTCGTCGCACTGCTCGCCGGCAAGCGCGTTGAGGACCCCGTCGCCGCACGAGGGGAACGTACAGTCGACATCACAGGTGGCAGACGCTCCGGCGTCGTCGCACTGCTCGCCGGCGGCCGCATTGAGCACCCCGTCGCCGCACTGCGCCAGGGTGCAGTCGGCGTCGCAGGTCGCGGATGCACCGGCGTCGTCGCACTGCTCGCCGGCGGCCATGTTGGTCACCCCGTCGCCGCACGAGGGGAACGTGCAGTCGGCATCGCAGGTCGCGGTCTCGCCTCCGTCGTCGCAGGCCTCGCCGGCCGTCGCATTGACCAACGAGTCGCCGCACATGGCAAAGGTGCAGTCGGCGTCGCAGACGGCGGACTCACCCCCGTCGTCACACTGCTCGGAGCCGGCCGCCACGCCGTCGCCACACGTGTTGCACAGCGCCCCACACTCCGTCACGCTCTCGCCGGCGCAGATCCCATCCCACGCGGTGTTGCAGCAGAAGGGATCGATGGCGCATACCGCTGCCTCACACGCGGGATCATTGCAGCCCGGGGTGCCATCGGGGCTCGCGGCACAGCAATCGTTGCCGATGGTGGCGATCATGAGATCGTCGATCGAGAACGACCCGCCGGTCGTGGTGCCTCCGTTGCTCAGCCCGAAGTGGATCGACTCGATCCGCTCCGGCGCACTGACGCCCCAGTAGTTGCCCTGGATGGGCAGCGCGATGTTGTCCGTGGTGCCGTCACCGTAGGTGATGAAGGCGAAGTACGGGGTCGCCATGCTGTGGCTCTCGATGAACACCAGCACGCCGCCGACCCCGGTGGCGTCGCCGACGCTGGTGGTCTGGAACGACAGCAGGAACGAGCCGTTGCAGCCGGCGCAGTAGCGAGGATCGGCGGGGCCGTTGAAGACGAGGTTGTTGTTGATGTGGCCGGTGGTCGTGTAGTCGGTCTCGCCGAGCACCCCGCTCATCACGACATCGCTCTGGCTGAAGACATACCCGGGGTTGCTGTAGTCGTCCGTGACGGACGCCGTCGCGGCCGCCTGGAACGAGACCAGGTCGGCGTAGAACGTGGGCGTGGCCGCCCGTGCGTCGCTCGCTGCGAGCAAGGCGATCGCCCCGAAGGGCACCGTCAACGAAAGGGTGGTTGGGATCCTGATGGTACGTCTCATGCCGTGGTTCCTATGCGATGCACGCCATCATCGATGGGCGATGCTGGTGGGCCGTGCCCGATCGAATGCCGTCCGTGGCAGTTCTCGACCGAGCAACGAGTGAGGGGAAGGCACCAAAGCCGTGCCTTGCCCCTTTGGATTGGAGTAGGCAACCACTCTAGAGGTCGGGACCACTCGGGGTCCACCCCGAGGACCGCGTTCATACGGCCTTGTTCGGGCCGCGATCACGAGGGCTCGTCTTCGACCCTGCTCGCGTCACGACGAGGGTGCGTGGCGAGGACTCGCGTTCGCGAGCTCGCTCAGCTCTCGCGCTCGGCTTCGCGCTCGCGCAGGTACTCTTCGAGGTGCGGCACGATCGGACGCCGTCGGATCTGCTCGGGTGTTTCGAACCCGGCCCACACCACCTCGCGGTTGTCCACGTTGAAGCGCGGTGGCTGGTCGACCTCGACCTCCACGATGGTCACGCGGTCCTGCCGGTTCTCGAACGGGTGCGTGCGGTCGTAGGCCACGCGAAGGCGATCGAGCGGCACCCGCAGCCGCACCTCTTCGATCAGCTCGCGCTGGGCGGCGACCACCGCGGCCTCGGTGGGGCGCACGTAGCCGCCGGGCAGCGTGTAGTGACGGCGATACGAGTTCTTGACCAGCAGCAGCTTGCCGTCGTGCCACACCGCGACGAGCGCCCCGTGGGTACTGGGATTCCTTACGCCCCAGTACGCACGCAGCATGCGGTGCGCCACCTTGTAGGCGGTGCGAAAGCCGAGATCGACCACGGCACCCAGGGCGCTGCTGGGACTCGGCGCTGAGCTCGAGCTGGAATCGGTCATCGCGGCCGATCCATCAAGCCACATCGGGGCGCGATCCGCCAAGCAACTCACCCAAAACGCGCTGGAGCGGCGCCAGGGACCGCTTGCCCCCGCCATGGGCCACGCGGCATCAGCGGGCTGCGGGCCGTCGAGCCGCCGCCACCAGGGCCTGGCGATCGATCTCGTGTGGAAAATCAAGCTGTCCGCCGCGCCCCGGATGCGGAGTTTGGGTTGGAGGGAGGGCGCGGCGGACAGCTCGAAGCGCGTTTGGAAGGAAGACCCCGATGGGGAGCTCGGGGCCGCCGTGGTGACTGGTCTACAAGCGTCGTGCCAAGCGATCGACGACGTGGTCTTCGGGGTTTGGTCGACGTGGCAGTGGCTACGGCCGTAGCCGGTGGCGGCGACTGTGGCCACCGGGCGCGACCCGCGACGGCACGAGCACGTGACGGCACGCGCAGCGAATGCACGAGCCGACCCCGAGCGCGCGGTTCCGAATCATGTACATTCCGCCGGACGTGCACTTGCTCGCGTGCCCGGGCGGCGCAGGTCGACCAGCTGAGGTGCTCCGATGACCAAGGGGATGAGCTACGAAGAGTTCAAGTCGAGCCTGCGCGACTCGGCGGCCCGCAAGCAGGTGCTGCGTTCGAGGGGGCGACCGTTCCACGTGCTGCTGAGCCAGCAGTTCGGGCGGTCCGACATCGAGTCGCTGTGTGACACCGCAACCGCGATCCGCCGGCTCGATCGCCATCGCGAGGGGCGAGGCTTTTTGCGGGGCGTGCTGTCGGGCCAGCGGATCATGCACCTGTTCTCGCAGCCCAGCACCCGTACCGCGCAGTCGTTCCTGGCCGCCGCCGACAAGCTCGGCGCCAACAGCCGCACGGTCACCGACCTCAGCACGTCGTCGTTCGCCAAGGGCGAGTCGGTCGAGGACGCGGTTCGGACGCTGTCGAGCTTCTTCGACGCGATCGTGGTGCGCCACCACGAGGACGAGTTCGCCACCCGGGCGGCGTGGGCCCTGCTGCGCAGCCATCGGCCGATCCCGGTGATCTCGGCGGGCAGCGGGCGCAGCCAGCACGTGACGCAGTCGCTGCTCGACGTCTATACCCTGCGCTACTCGTTTGCCGAGCGCGGAGGCATCGACGGCAAGACGGTGCTCATCATCGGAGACATCTCGCGCAACCGTGCCGCGCGCTCGCTGGCCTACTTGATGACCAAGTTCGATCAGCCGCGGGTGTACTTCGTGTCGCCTCGCGAGTTCGTGCCCGAGCGCGATCTGGTGCAGTACATCGAGAAGCACGGCATCGAGGTGCGGATCCACGAGACGATCGAGTCCATGCTGCGCGAGCACGGGCGCCAGATCGACGCGATCTACGTGACGCGGCTGCAGCAGGAGTGGGACACGGGCGGGGCGCCGACCGAGCTGGGCAGCAGCGACCCCTACATCCTCAAGACGCAGTACCGCGAGCTCATTCGCCCCGATTGCGTGGTGATGCACCCCCTGCCGCGGGTCAACGAGCTGCCCGACCAGTGGGAGGAGCACCCGGGCTTCGTGGTGTGGCGGCAGGTTCGCAACGGGATGTGGATCCGCGCGGCGATCTTCGCCATGGTGCACGGCGCCGACGAGGAGATCCGGGCACGGGCCCGGCGGCTCGAGCTGATCCCGTGAGTCGAGCCGCAGGTCACGGCCGCCGGGCGAGCGCGTCGAGCCACGTGCCGATCTCGCGGCGTCGTGGATCGTCGTCGGGCAAGCCCAGGCGGGCGCTCTGGGCCAGCTCGGTGGCTCGTGCGTGGGCGTCGGGGCCTGCGGGCTCGTTGGCCACCAGCGCACGGGCGAGCGCGAAGCGGGCGCGGGCCAGGGCCTCGGGGGAGACCTGCGGGGTGATCAGCAGGGGCAGCGCGGCCTCCAGGGGCTCGCGGGCCGCGGCGGGCTCGCCCTTCGCGAGCAAGACCTCGCCGAGGTCGAGCAGCGTCTCGCCGCGGCGAGGATCGAGCGCGGCACCGCCCGAGCGATAGAGCTCGATTGCCTCCGACAGCAAGGACAGGGCCCGTGCGTGGTCACCCTCGCGGTGGAGCAGGCGAGCATGCGCCCGGGCGGCGTCGGCCGAGAGCAGCGCGGCTTCGGGAGGCAATGCGCGCCGAAGGGCGTCGGCTTGCTCGAGCACCTCGCGAGCCCTCGAGGTGTCGTCGGCCTCGAGCAGGGTCTCGCCCAGGCGAGTGAGCACGTCGACGTGGTCGGGGTGCTCGCGGCCGTGGGTCCGCTCGACCAGGTCGGCGGCGCGACGGAGAGCGGCGGCGGCAGCCATCGGATTGCCGCCGTGGCGCAGGGCCTGCGCCAGGTTGCCCAGCAACCCGACGAGCTCGTCGTTGGTGCCGCCCGTCGACTCGAGGATCCGAAGCGCTCGCTCGAAGTGCTCGCGTGCCTCGTCGGGTTCGCCCAGGTCGTCGCGCAGCGCCCCCAGGTTGCTCAGGGCCGAGGCCACGCGCGGGTGATCGGGGCCCATCGCACGCTCGTAGATCCGCAGCGCATCCTCGTAGTGGGGCAGTGCGCGGGCGAGCCGACCCGACGCATGGAAGGCTGCGCCCAGGCCACGGTGGGCCGAACCCACATCGGGATGATTGGGTCCCAGCCGCGCCTCGAGGATGGTCAGCTCCTTGGTGAAGTGCAGCTCGGCCTCGTCGGGCTCGCCCAGCATCATGAGGGCCAGGCCCAGGGTGCGGTGCGCATCGGCGAGGTCGCCCGTGTGCGGGTGGGTCTCCATGCGAGAGATGGCCTCGGTGAGCGTGGCGCGGGCTCGCTCGAGGTGACCTGCGTTGCGGTACGCGTTGCCCTCGGCCAGCAGCAGGGACGTGGCCAGGCGATCGTCGTCGTTTCGCCCTCGCAGCCAGGCCCTGCCCTGGGCCGCCCATAGCTCGGCCTCGGTGGTGCGGGCCAGCTCGGCTCCCACCACGAGGACCAGGTTGGTGCAGGCGCGGACGACCAGGGGAGCATCGCGGGCCTCCACTCCATCGGCCTGTGCCGCACCAAGCCAGCGCTCGGCGTCGGCGAGGTTGCGCTCCTGAATCGCGATCGAGCCCCGCAGCAGCAGGGCTTCACCGTGCACGGCCACCGCGTCCACCCCGGCGGCCGAGCGCTCGACTCGACCGATCGATTCCAACGCGTCGTCGATCCGACCGGCGCGGGACAGCGTGGTGGCGCGGGCCAGCTCTTCGCGCAGGCGCTCGAGCTCCGCGGCCCGGGTGGGGTCGACGGGGCGCTCGCGGGCGCGCAGCTGTTCCACGTCGGCACACGTCCTGGGATCGGACAGGTCGTCCACCATCGAGGCCGCGGCGCGCACCGTCGCCACGCTCACGTCGAGCGAGAGCACCTCGATGGTGGTCTCGAGCTCGGCCCGGTGGCGGCGCAGGCAGGCCATGCGTAGATCGAGGGCCTCGGTCGATTGCTCGCCGCGAACGTTGGTGGCCTCGCAAGCGTCGACGTAGCCCTCGGCCCAGGCGCGTGCCTCGTCGTCGAGCACGGTCGTGACTCGCTCGGCCGCATCGGCCGCGTAGCTCACCGACGTGGCCAGCATCGCGCTGCGCAGGCGGTCGTGCGCTTGCTTGCCCCATAGCTCGTCGATCAGCGCCTGCGCGCGTGGGCAGCGAGGGTCGGGAGCGGGGGCCGTGACCAGGCGCAGCCCGATGGCAGAGGCACCCACGACCGCGCCCACGCCCGCCCACGCCCAGCGTCTTCGCGCCTGACCCGGGTCGTGGCCGAGGGCCTGCAGCAGCTCGGCCATGGAGGGGAAGCGCTGGGCCGGATCGGGGTTCATGCCGCGCTCGACCACGCGAAACAGCCAGCTCGGTACGTTGGCGTCGGGGGCGGCCTCGATCGTCCCCAGCTCCTTGGCGTGGAGCAGCGCTCGGGGCTCGCGCGCCAGGAACGGACGGCGGCCGAACAGGCCCTCGTAGAGCGCCAGGCAGAACGCATATTGATCGGCCCGGGCGTCCACCGGCTCGCCGCGCAGCTGCTCGGGAGGCATGTAGGCCGGTGTTCCCACGAGCTCGCCGTCCTCGGTGAGCTCCACGCTGGTGTCGATGGGCCGAGCCGAGCCCGGCAGATCGTCGTCTCGATCGCAGGCCCGGGCGAGCCCGAAGTCGGTCACGAGCACGCGCCCCTTGTTGCCCATCATCACGTTGGCGGGCTTGAAGTCGCGGTGCACGATCCCCGCCCGGTGGGCGGCCTGCAGGCCCTCGCCGGCCTGGCGAAATACCTCGACCACCGCTTGCCACGTGTGAGCGTGGCGCTCGAGCCAGCGACCGAGGTGTTCGCCATCGACGTACTCCATCGCGATGTAGACCAGCTCGCCCACCTGCTCGACGTCGTACACCGGCAGCACGTTGGGGTGGCTGAGCTGGGCCATCGTGCGGGCCTCCCGAAGGATGCGCGTCGCGGCGCGATGCTGGCCCTCTTGTTGGTCGCCGGGTCGGGCCTCGGGTCGGGCCTCGGGCCGGCTCTCGTGACGGTCGAGCCGGATCATCTTGACCGCGACCTCGCGGCGCAGCCGGGGATCATAGGCGCGGTGAACGACTCCCATGCCGCCCGCCCCGACCTGCTCGAGCACCACGTAGCGCTTGACGTTGGTGTGTGGTGGCGACTGCACCGGCTCGGCCGGAGCCGTCGATGCATCCTCGCGCCCCCCGATGTCGTGGGTGGCGTCGTCGTCATCGTCGCCGAGGCCCGTGGTCACCCTCATCGATGATACGCCCGTGGGAGGGCGGCGGTGAGCCAGGCGCCCGGCAATCCGTCGCCGGAGGCGTACGCCTGGACTTCGCTGTTACCCTTCGCTCCTTGGGCTACGCCTATCTGCTCGGGGCCGCGTTCTTCTTCAGCTTGATGACGGTGTGCGTCAAGCTGGCGGGCTCGCGGCTGCCAGCCGAGGAGATCATCCTCGCGCGCTCGGTGCTGGGCCTGGTGCTCAGCATCTGGGTGGTGCGGCGGGCCGGCCTGCCCCTGCGGGGCAACGCGCGGGGGCTGCTGCTGCTGCGCGGCGTGCTGGGCTCGTGCGGCCTCTATTGCTTCTTCCACGCGGTGACCGTGCTGCCGCTCTCCGAGGTCACCACCATCCACTACGTCAATCCCATCCTCACCGCGCTCTTGGCCGCGGTGGTGCTGCAAGAGCGGGTGGGCTGGGGCCTGGCGGCAGCGCTCGCGGTGAGCCTGTCCGGCGTGGTGGTGGTGGCGCGGCCGCAGATGTTGTTTGGTGGCGCGCAGGTGCTCGACTCGGTCGCGGTGGGCATTGCGCTCGCGGGGGCGTGCTTCTCGGCCGGGGCCTACGTCACGGTGCGAAGGCTGCGGGCCACCGACGATCCGCTGGTGGTGGTGCTGTGGTTCCCGATCGTGGCCGCCCCGGTGTTCCTGCCGCTGGCGCTGCGCGTGTGGGTGTGGCCCCGGCCGCTCGAGTGGCTGGTGCTGCTCGGGGTGGGCGTGAGCACGCAGATCGCCCAGGTGTTCCTCACGCGGGGCCTGCACCTCTTGCCCGCGGGGCGCGGGACCACGGTGGGCTACGTGCAGATCGCGTTCGCGATGGTGTGGAGCGTGCTCTTGTTCGGCGAGCGGGTGGACGCGGTGGAGCTCGGCGGGGCGGCGCTGGTGGTGCTGGGGATCGTGGTCCTGGTGGTGACGCGACCGCGAGAGTAGGGCCGGCGCGCTGCCCATTTCGCTGGCGCTTCACGACGGGTGTGTCAGCTCGACTCGCATGAGCCCGCTCGCTTCGCGCTGGAGCACCCTGGGTACGGCGGCATGCTTGCTGCTCGGCTGTGCATGCCCCCTGGCCAGGGCGGCGCATCCGCCCGCGCTCGCCTCTGGGCCCGAACCCAGGGCCGCGCGGAGCGTCTCGGAGGTCTATCCCCGGGTCATCGACTCGGTCGCCCTCGTCGTGGTCTCCGATCGCGGCCGCGAGCCGCGGAGTGGACGACTGGCCGGCTCGTCCGCCGTGGGCTCCGGGGTGCTGATCTCCGCGGACGGAAGGGTCATGACGGCCGCCCACCTGGTGCACACCGCCGATGTCATCGAGGTCTACTTCTCCGGAGGCGAGCCGGTCACGGCCACGGTCATCAGCTCCGATCCGATGGCCGACGTGGCGCTGCTGCGCCTGGCGCGGGTTCCCGCCGAGGCTCGTCCGGCACGGCTGGCCGACTCGGACCAGGTCGCGGTGGGGGACGAGGTGTTCGTGGTGGGGGCCCCGCTGGGGATCAGCCATACCCTCACCGTGGGACACCTCGGCGCTCGACGGGCGCCGGAGGCGGTGAGCGGGCTCTCGACCGCCGAGCTGTTCCAGACCGATGCCGTGATCAACCCCGGCAACTCGGGCGGGCCCATGTTCGACATGCGGGGGGAGGTGATCGGCATCGTCTCTCACGTGCTCTCGCAGTCGGGCGGGTTCGAGGGCCTGGGCTTTGCCGTCACCGCCAACGCGGCTCGCGAGCTGCTGCTCGAGCGCGATCCGTTCTGGAGCGGCGTGGCGTCGGTCGTGCTCGAAGGGCGCATGGCCGAGATCTTCAACCTGCCGCAGGCTCAGGGGCTGCTGGTCCAGCGGGTGGCTCGGGGATCGCCGGTGGAGCGCCTGGGCCTGCGCGGCGGCGATCTGCGGGCCACCATTGGCCAGCGGGAATTGCTGGTGGGCGGGGACGTCATCTTGGCGGTGCAGGGCATCGAGGTGGAGCGTGGGTCGATGGCCCGGATCCGCGAGCGGCTCTCCCGCCTCGAGCCCGGTGAGCCGATCGTGCTGCGGATCCTTCGCCGCGGCGAGGTGCTGGAACTTCGGCAGCGGCAAGTCGACACCCAGGCCGGCGGTGGTAGCTCGTGATGGGAGTGATTCATGCGCATGGTTCGAACAGGTGTGCTTGCACTGGGCTTGCTCGGCGGGTGCCTCAGGGCGCAGGGCACGGCGGAGATGCCGGAGCCGCCCGAGCCGACGCCCACGCTGGAGGTGGGCCCTCGGGGCGAGGTGCAGCCCATCGTTCACGCCACCGGTCATGCGACCGGTGACGCGAGCGACGACGCTGCCGCCGAAGCGGACGACTTTGGGCCCGACAAGGAGACGATCACCGTCACCATCCGCAACGAGTGCCACCGCGTCGTACGGCTCTACCTCGGCCACGAGCCGCAGCCGGGGATCAGCACCTTCATCACCATGAACGGCGGCTCGCAGTCCAGCATGCCGATGATGCCGGGCGACGAGCTCTGGATCCTCGACGATGCGGAGGAGCCGGTGGCCAGGGCGAGGGTCGAGCGCGGCAGTCGAGAGTTCGCGGTCGATGCCTCGTGCGTGGAGCTGCAGGCCCGCTGATCGGGGCGGTGCGGGGCGGTGCGGGGCGGTGCGGGGCGGTGCGTCGGGTCCGGCGGCTCAGCGTCGCAGCCGCCGCCCGATCTCGCTCGCCGCGTAAGCGGGGGCGCGCATCCACTGCAACGTACCGCGAGGCCTCAGCCCCATGGCGGACGAGCCGGGGTCGAAGCGGAGCTCGTCGTCGATGTGCAAGCGCTCGCGGAGGTCGACGGCGACGATCGGGACCCACTGCTCCGTGCCGTCCGGCCGCAGCTCCAGCCGCAGCACCGCGTTGCCCTGGTCCACCGCGAGCTCCAGCCGCTGGCGGCGGTTGGTCCCGATGGGGGAGGCTTGCGCCGGCACCAGCCGCAGGTACACCTTGCCGATCCCCTTGAGGGTGTACGGCAGGATCGCGTAGTAGCGATCGCCCAGGAAGTCCTCGACGTTGGTGCGGAACGGGGCGACGAGCAATTCCGGCAGCGACGGGGCGGTGACGAACGTCAGGTCCTGATCGCCGGGCAGCATCTTCGGCGTGACGTCGTCCTGTGCACGGAACCGGACCGCCGCGCCCAGGATGTCGGGCGCATGCTGGCCCCGCGGCCACGACCAGAACGCTCCGGACAGGCGCACCAGCGCGGTCCCGGCGAGCCGCTGTGCGAGCTGCCCGAGGATGCCGTCCTGTGCGATCGCCTTCACATGGGCCGCGTAGATCATCCCGTCGGGATGGAAGAGCCGATTCCCGCGGATCAAGCTGCCGAGCAAGGTGAAGGGGGCGACGGCGGTGACCCCGATCGAACGTCCGATGAATTCCTGGATGTCCATGATTTCCGATTCCCTCCTTCGCCAAGGATGGGACGGCGCGGTTCTCCACGAGCGCGGCGTCGGCTGCGGGGCCGTCCATTCGGTTCCGTCGTCGCGTTCGTGGGCTCTCGCGTCGCGACGCTCGTGGCACCGGGTCGGCTGGCGCCTCATGGTGCCGGGTGCGAGCACGAGGCCGCAGTGCGGCCGCCGCGGGCGCCACGAGCTCGTCGAGCCCTCACCCCTCGGGCAGCGCACACACGTCGGCCGGGGTCAGCCAGTCGAAGATGTTGGTCCACAGCTGGGTGATCTCCGGCAGCGCCGACCACTCCGAGTCGTACTCGATCCACTCGTCGCCCCACACGAACACCTTGCCCGCGCCGCGCTCCTGCGCCTGGGCGGCGGGCACCATGCCCGGCAGGCGAGCCACCACGTCGCTCTGGCCCGGGATCGTGGCCACCACCTCGAACCCGCCGAGGAACGTGACGGAGGTGAGGCCCATCGTGGTGGGATGCGGCAGGAAGTCGGTGACCGGGCCGCTGAGCAGCGCGCCCTGGTACGCGAGGCCCATCGGGCCGAGGATCCCGTTGGGCCACTGCTGGGCGCTGACGGGGCTCGCGGTGTGGCCGGTCATCGCCATCAGGCCGCCACCCGCGTTCACCCAGGTGTCGAAGGCCGCGGCCTCGGCCGGCGTGTACTCGCGCGTGAGCTGGTCGAGGATCACCACGTCGTAGTCGTCGAGCATGCTGGCATCGACGATCGGGGGGTTGATCCGCACTGCGCTGGTCCCCCGATCGATGAGCCACTGCTCGAACTGAGAGGCCGCCAGCGAGCCCGGCGTGCCCACGAGCGCGATCGCGAGGCAGTCGCAGATCCCGTCGCCCCCCTCGTCGATGTCGTCGATGAAGCCGTTGCAGTCGTCGTCGATCCCGTCGCAGGTCTGCTCGGTCGGGGACACCGGAGTGCAGGGCTCGCCGGTGGTGTTGCCCATGCCCACGTCGAAGTAGGGCCCATCGTCGACCGTGCCGTCGACCGCCATCGTGGTGCCCGTGGCGGTGGTGCTCGAGGAGGAGGCGTTGGTGGTCCCGGGGCCCGTGCCCCCGCTGGTGGTCGAGCCGTCGCCGGTGTCGAGCGGCCCCAGCGTGGTGGGAGGCTGCACGTCGTCGTCGTTGCTCTCGGCCGGGGTGCACGCGCTGGCGAGCAGCAGCGCGAGCACGGGCGGCATGGCGATCGACGGAGCATGCGAGGTCGGCATGCTCCGATGATAAGCGATCCGCCCTCGGCGCGAGCACTCACGGCCCGGGCCAGGGCTGCCAGGTGCGGCTGGGGCTGCCGTCGTGGATCTGGGGCCAGCCGTCGACCCACTCGATGCGATCGACCAGACCGTTGCGTCCGGCCCCCTGCAGGTGGGTGCCGTTGCCGGCGTTGGTCCATGCGTGGAAGAAGAAGTAGTGCGCGCCGCCGAGCTCGAGCACGGTGCCGTGGCCCGGTCCCACCCAGCGCTCGTTGTTGCCGAGGATCGGCGCGCCGTGCTTCTCGTAGGGGCCGAGCAGCGCGGCCGAGCGTGCGACTCCGGTGCGATAGCGGTGGTCGTAGACGTTGCCGCTGTAGAACAGGTACCACCAGCCATCGTGGTGCAGGAACCACTGCGCCTCGATGACGCCCCCTTCCCAGGTCCCGGGGGCGTTGACCAACAGCTGGACCTCCGCGCTGCCGGGCGCGAACGACAGACCATCGGGCACGAGCTGTCGCGCCAGGAGCGGCGTGGGCTGACCGACCGAGTTGCCGTCGATCTTGTAGACGAGGAACGGCGTGCCGGCCTCGTCCTCCACGTAGGTGGCGTCGATCACCCCCTGGGGGTGCTGGACCAGCGGCCCCGGGCTCTCGACCCATGGCCCGAGCACGTCGTCGGCGGTGGCGGCCCCGATGCACAGCACGTTGCTCGCATTCACCGTGGTGAAGTACGCCACGAAGCGCCCGTCCACGCGGTGCAGCTCGGGGGCCCAGTTGCGAAAGCCGTTGGCCGCCCAGGTGGGCTTGCCCGCGGGCAGCACCGCGGCTCCCGAGTCCTGCCACAGCACCAGATCGCGAGACTGTCGGATGGGGAACGTACCCCCCGTGCAGACCATGGAGTAGACCGGGCCGTCGGGGCCGTCGACCGCGATCACGCCCGGGTCGGGGCAGTCGAACGGCACCACGGGGTTGAGGTAGGGCGGCTTGGGGCCGGGCAGGCCGGAGTCGATGGGCGGGGCCATGAGGTGCTCGGGGCCGATCACCTCCTCGGGCAAGCCCTCGCTCGACCACAGCAGGCGCAGCGAGGCCTCGATGTCGATCTCGAAGTACTCCACGAGGATCGGCACCTCGACGCCCGCGACCAGCTCGACCATGCCCTCGGTGCGGGTCACGTAGTGCGCGTTCCAGTCGTCGATCACCAGCGCTCCGTCGATCCACACGCGCACGCCGTCGTCGGACTCGGTGGCGATGGTGTAGGTGCCCGTGCTCGGGGCGGTGAGCGTGCCGCTGAAGCGGGCCGAGAAGCGATCGAGCCCGAGGTCGGGGTGGGGAGCCTCGAGCCCCCATACGTGGTCGAGGCCGGGCTCGTTCCGCGAGAGCACGAGGTCGTGGTAGCGGTCGAAGTACTCGCCCCAAAGGCCCGGCTCGGGTGGCGGAGGGGGATCCCCGGTGGTCTCGTCGGCGGCCTCGGTGGTGGTCGTGTCGGTTGCGCCGTCGCTCGTGGTGGAGGTGCCATCGACCATCGGACCCTCGGTGGTCGAGGTGGACCCCGGGCCATCGGTGGCCATTGGCCGCGGGTCGGGGTCGGAGGGGCAGCCCACGAGCACGCCGCACACGGGAAGGAGCATCGAGAGGGGACGCACGTCGAGCACCCTAGCAGGTTCGCGAGGGCGGCAGGACGTGCGCGGCCTACGAGGCCGGCACCATGCGAAGGGGCTCTCGGTCCTCGGGCTCGCCCGCGGGGTCCCAGCTCGGTAGCTGTCGCAGCACCCGCAGCAGCTCGCGTCGACGCACGGGCTTGCTGACGTAGTCGTCCATCCCCGCCTCGAGGCAGCGCGCGCGGTCGGTCTCCATCGCGTGCGCGGTCATGGCCACGATCGGCAGCCGCGTGTCCCCGTTGCCCTCGCGCTGCCGCAGCCGGGCCGTGGCCTCCAGCCCGTCCATCACCGGCATCTGCACGTCCATCAGCACCAGATCGTAGTGGCGAGACGTCTCGACCATGTCGAGCGCCTCCTTGCCGTTGCACGCAACGTCGACCCGGCATCCGAGCTGCTCGAGCATGCGCTGCGCGACCTTCTGGTTGACCTGGTTGTCCTCCACCACCAGCACCCGGGCCCGGCTCGACCCCTGCGGGCGTACCTGGGCATGGAATCGGGAGTAGCTCGTCGGCACGGCCTGGGTCGCGCCGCGGTTGGGCGCATCCCGGCGCGCCCACGCGCTGGCCAGCGTGTCCATGAGGTCCGACTGGTGCACGGGCTTGACCAGGTAGGCCGCACACTCGGCCTCGTCGACGACCTTGGTCCCCACGCGGTGGGTCACCGAGCTGAGCATCACCAGCACCGTCTGGCGCAGGGCCTGGTCGGTCTTGATGCGCCGCGCCAGCTCCAGGCCGTCCATCGCGGGCATGTGGTAGTCGAGGATCGCGAGCTGGTAGGGCCGACCCTCGAGGCTCGCTTCGCGCATGCAATCGAGGGCCTCGGGGCCCGAGGCGCAGGCGGTGGCCGACAGACCCCATCGCGCCAGCTGCTCGGTCAGGATCCGGCGGTTGATCGCGTGGTCGTCCACCACCAGCAGCCGCACCCCCGTCAGATCGCCGGGGACCGGGGCCCGGGCGGGCGCTGCTTCGTCGAGGGGCAGCGGGATCGAGAGCCAGAACGTCGAGCCATGCTGCGGCCGGCTCTCCACGCCGAGCTCGCCCTCCATCAAGGTCACCAGCTCCTTGACGATGGCCAGGCCCAGCCCGGTTCCGCCGTGGCTGCGCGTGGTCGAGGTGTCGACCTGCTGGAAGTGCTCGAAGATCGAGGTCTGCCGGTCCTCGGGGATTCCGATGCCGGTGTCCTGCACCTCGATGCGGAACGAGCTGCGGCCCTCCCGTTGCTCGTGCTCCACCGAGACCAGCACGTGGCCGCTGTCGGTGAACTTCACGGCGTTGCTCACGAGGTTGAGCAGGATCTGACGGATCCGCCCATGGTCGCCCTTCACGGCCGACGGCGTGTCGGGCAGGTACCGGGAGATCAGCGCCACGTCCTTGGCATCGGCGGCCACCGCCTGCTGATCCAGCACGTCTTCCACCATCGTGCGTAGATCGAACGGCACTTGCTCCAGGCCCATCTGGCCGGCCTCGATCTTGGAGAAGTCCAGGATGTCGTTGAGCAGGTCGAGCAGGGCCACCCCCGAGGTGTGGGCGATCTCGGCGTAGTCGCGCTGGGCATCCTCGAGCCTGGTGTCGAGCAGCAGTCCCAGCATCCCCAGCACCCCGTTCATCGGGGTGCGGATCTCGTGGCTCATGTTGGCCAGGAACCTGGCCTTGGCCTCGGCCGCGGCCTCGGCTTGCATGCGCGCCTCCTCGGCCCGCGCGAGCGCCTCGTTGGCACGCGCCAGCGCTCGGGTTCGGATCGCGTCGAACGCATGCGTGGCCGCGGTGAGGAGCACTGCGGTGACGATGATGGTGAGCGTGAACGCGTGGATGGCCTTGGGAGAGCCCTGGGACCACGGGATCAGCCCCAGCGCGCACGAAGAGATCACCCCGCACCAGATCCACCCGCTGCGTGCTCCCAGGGCCAGGGTGAGCAGCACCGGGATCAGGATCAGGGCCACGGTGCTCGGGCCCACCAAGGTGCCCTCGTAGACGATGCCGGCGACCATGAACACCGCGAACGAAGTCCCCAGCATGTGGGCGACGAGGAACGACGACACGCCGCGGCGGAGCATCGCGAGCATCAGGATCACCGCCGCCGTGAAGCAGAACGTGAGGAGGCCCGTGAGGTCTTCGAGCGCGAGCAGGATGGCCGACGAGCTCGTGGTGCACGCCATCAACAGCAGGGCGGCGGCGAACGTGCGTGTGCGCAGCAGCTCGGCCTCGTCGTGCTCGAGCTGGTCCGGGCGGACGACACGATCGATCAGCCGCACGTACCACGCGGGTAGCCACTCGAGCCCCTCGCCGCGCGAAGGCTGCGCTGCGCTAGCGTCATCCATCCTGGAACACCGAAGATGATCGCACCATTGGCCGAGGTCCACCACGGTCGCTCGCTCGATTCGTCGTGCGCTGCATCCGTGGGTGTGAACATGACAGGGGATCCCCGAGAACCGACCATTCGTTGTGCGAGGGCATCACCCATGAGCGTGTGGGCACGGTGGCCCGCTCCGCAAGGCCGCGACCGCGCGCAGGTGCACGCAATCCGTGCACCTTCCGCTCCGTCACTTGCGTCGTTCTCGCTCCATCCGCTGCTGTCGTATGACGAGCGCGGCCACCGAGGCGAGCTGACTGGCGAACAGCTCGAGGAGATCATCGAGCGCGAGCAGTCCCACGAGCAATCCGGCCTCGTCGACGACCGGGACTCGTCGCACGCCCTGCACGCGCATCACCTCCAGGGCGTCGTCGATCGTGTCGCACTCGCGCACGGTGACCAGGGGGCGCGTGACGAGGTCGGCGGCGACGAGGTCGGGCAGGCGGTCGGACGCCTGCGCCATCGCTTCGAGCACGAGGTCGCGGTCGGTGAGGATCCCGGTCGGCAGGCTCGCGCCGCTGGAGCGCTCGACGATCACCACGTCGCCCACGTGGTGGGTCCGCATCAGTCCTGCGATCTCGAGCACGGTGTCGTCGCCAGCCGCGATCACCACCTCCCGCGTACACACGGCACCCACGTTCATCTTCAGCATGCCTGGCATCGCGGCGCTCGCGTGCAGCTCGTGTGCCATCGAGCTGCATGCGAGCGGAGCCGAGGAGTGACCGCGGCCAGGCGACGCCGCGCTTGGGTACACGACCCCACCTGCGGGGGATCCCACCCTGCGTGTAAGCCCGCTATGGAGGGCAGGTGACGCCGATGATGCGGAGGTCGTCGACGTTCCACTGCGAGACGGTGTAGACGCCGGTGCTGCCGATGTTGAAGCCGATGCGGACCTGCATGTTCGCGTTGGCGTAGGCGGAGAGGTCGTACGTGACGTTGGTCCACGCCGCGTCCTGGATGCCCGGCGAGCCGCCCGTTTGCCACACGACCTGCCAGCCGACCCCGTTCCACACCTCGACCCGGTTCTGCATGTAGCGCGTGTAGTCGCTGTTGAGCCAGCGCCAGAAGTCGAGCTCCACGAACGTGAAGCCGGCCGTGTTGATGACCGGGCTGGTCAGGTAATAGAAGGGATGGGTCGCAGCCGTGGCGGCGTTGCCTCCGAGCACCACGCCCGCCACCCCGTTGTCCGCGGTGGGGCTGTGGTCGTTGGCGGGATCGGGGTTGCCGTAGCTGTGGCCCGCCGAGGCCGCGGTCGGCCCGATCGCCCACTCCGTGCCCAGCGTCCAGCCGGCGGAGTTGTCGGAGAAGTCGTCCTCGAACAGCACCCCGCCGCCCGGACAGAACGTGCAGTCGGACAGGCACTGCTGCCCGGTGAGGCCGTCGTCGCAGGTCTCGTCGCCGTCGACGATGTTGTTGCCGCACGTGCCACAGCCCGCGGTGTCGAACGCACACGCCATGTCGTTGCAGCCCAGCGTGCCGCTGTCGAAGCCGTAGGTGAGGCAGGTGTTGCCGGCCAGATCTCCGGTGTCGCACTCCTCGTCGCCGTCGATGATGCCGTTGCCACACGTGCCGCAGCCGGAGGTGTCGTAGGTGAGACAGTTGGGCGTGCAGGCGAGGGTGCCGCTGTCGAAGCCCTGGCTGATGCAGGTCTGGCCGAACAGCACGATGTCGTCGCAGACCTCGTCACCGTCGACGATCACGTTGCCGCAGGTCCCGCAGTCGTCGGTGTCGAGCATGCAGTTGTTGGAGCAGTGGAGCGAGCCGCTGTCGAAGCCCTCCGACTGGCAGGTCGACTTGCCGAAGTCGTTGCCGTCGCACTGCTCCTTGCCCTCTTGGGTGCCGTTGTTGCACTGGTAGAAGGTGCACTCGTCGGTGTCGAATCCGCCGCAGTCGGCCGTGCAGGTCAGCACGCCCCGGTCGAAGCCCTGCGACACGCAGTCCTCGTCGCCGAGATCGGTGCCATCACAGACCTCGTCGCCCTCGAGCAGGTCGTTGCCGCACTCCTGGACGGGGCCGGCGGAGCTCTCACTCCCGCTCGAGTCCACGCCTGCCGAGCTCCCGCTGCTGTCCGAGCCGGAGAGGCTGGTGGTATCGGGCTCCCCGGTGGTGGTGGTGAAGGTGGTGATCGAGCCGGTGGTCGAGTCTCCACCGGACGTCGTGGTCGTGGGGTCGAGCGGCGTGTCGTCGGGGCAGCCGGTGACGAGGAGACCAGATCCGATCAAGGAGCAGAACAAGGCACGCGAGTGCAGCATTGGAATGCAATAGCAGGACTCGACGATTTGAGGAACGGCAATCGCACCGCCGGCGAGCGTGGAGCACGCGAACCGAAGACGGTCGTCGCCTCAGCCCTCGTCGGGATCGACGTACCGATCGACGAGCATGGCGTGCAGACTCCCCGACAGATCGGCCGCTCCGACGAACGGCAGATCGACCTGGCCCGAGAGGCCCGCGGAGAAGCGGTCGTCGTAGAAGGCCCCGGCGTACTCGAGCGGCAGATCGAATGCGCCGAACGGCGTGTCCAGGGCCAACAACACCGTGCCCCGCACCAGGCCTGCGGGGTAGACGACGATCTCGATCGCATAGCTCGCCTCGAAGTTCTGGCCGAGCACCGAGATCGTGCAGCCGCCGTCCTCCACGGGGGCGTCGCGGCCGTCCAGGCCGACCGTGAAGTCCAGGGGACCCTCGCAGCGCAGCGCGAGCGGGCCTCCAGTCGGAAGCTGGGCTTCGACTATGATCGTCACGTCGCCCTTGTAGACGCCGGTCCACCACGCCTGCACCCGCACCCCACCGACGGTGGTCTGGAGCCGGTCGCCGTTGGGCAGCCGCACCACCGCGCTGAGTTCATGGAGCCCCGCCGGGAGCTCGACGTCCCCCTCGAGCCGGTCGAGCAGGGGGTCGCCCTCGCTGGTGACCCATCCGACGTCGTCCACCGGGAGCGCCGTGCCGTCGGGGCCCCACACCTGCGCCAGCAGGTGGACGGGCTCTCCCAGGGGATGGATCGAGGGGGACGAGGGCTCGTGGACCTCGAGCACGGCGACGTCCCAGACGGGATGGGCGTCATCCGCACCATCGTCGGGGGAGTCGTCCTCGACGATGATGTAGGGATCACACGGCGAACAGCCTCCGCTCCCGCTCGCCATCCCGAGGAGGACCAGCACGGCGGGGACGAGGGGGCGGCGACGAAGTCGTCGGGACATCGTTGGAGGCTATCACGCGGCCGCGGTGGCGGTACGGGCCGCGGCGGGAGTCCCTAGCCGCCCGATGCTTCGTACCCGGCGTCCTGCACCGCGGCGACCATCTGTGTCACGGAGACCGCACCCGCTTCGTGCTGCACGCGGGCCTGGCCCGACGCGAGATCCACCTGCACCTGCGACACTCCGGACAGCCCCTGCAGCGCCCGCGAGACGTGCTTGACGCAGTTGTTGCAGGTCATGCCTCGAACCTCCAAAGTGGTCTCTTCGGTGCTCATGATCGGTACCTCGGGTTCCTCGGGTGGAGCGGGCTCGCTCGGGGCGGAGGACGGGGCCTGCGTGGCCTTCGTGGGCATGGGCGGCTCGAATCGTCGCAGCCGCAGCGCGTTGCCCACGACGAACAGGCTCGACATGGCCATCGCTCCCGCGGCCAGCTGGGGGGACAGTAGCACCCCCCATGCCGGCCACAGCACCCCGGCCGCGATGGGGATCAGGCTCGCGTTGTAGGCGAACGCCCAAAACAGGTTCTGTCGGATGTTGCGCAGGGTGGCCCGGGACAGGGCGATCGCGTTGGGTACGGCCCGCAGGTCGCCCGACATCGCGACCACGTCGGCGCTCTCGATCGCGATGTCGGTGCCCGTGCCCACCGCGATGCCCACGTCGGCCTCGGCCAGGGCAGGGGCATCGTTGATCCCGTCGCCCACGAAGGCCACCGTGCGCCCCCCGGTGCGCAGGCGTCGGACTGCGTCCGTCTTGCCCTCGGGCAGCACCTCCGCGATCACCTCGTCGATGCCGAGGCGGTCGGCCACCGCCAGGGCGGTGGAGCGGGTGTCGCCCGTCACCATGGCCACGCGGATCCCCGCCTCGTGCAGGGCCTTCACCACCGGGGCTGCGGACTCCTCGATCGGGTCGGCCACCGCCAGCACGGCGACCGCTTGGCCATCGATCGCCAGCATCAAGGGCGTCTTGGCGGCCTCGGCCCACGCGCGGGCGCTGGGCCCGAGCGCCGTGGCATCGATGCCCAGCCGCTTCATGAAGCGCTCCGCGCCGATCGCCACGCGCTGGCCGTCGACCATCGCCTCGACCCCATGGCCCGGGGTGGCGCGCAGCTCGGTCGCGCGCGGGATGGGCAAGCCTCGCACCGTCGCGGCCCGCACGACGGCCCGCCCCAGCGGGTGCTCCGTGTCGGCCTCGACCGCCGCCGCGATCGCCAGCACGCGATCCTCGGCCAGGTCGGTCACCACCTGCAGGTCGGTCAGCTCGGGGCGCCCCTGGGTGAGGGTGCCGGTCTTGTCGAACGCCACCAGACCCACGCCATGGAGGGTCTGCAGTGCGTCGCCTCGGCGGAACAGCAGGCCCAGCTCGGCGGCGCGCCCGGTGCCCGTCATGATCGAGGTGGGCGTGGCCAGACCCATGGCGCAGGGGCAGGCGATGATGAGCACCGCGACCGCCTCGACCAGCGCGAACGTCAGACGCGGCTGCGGACCCCACACCCACCATGCGCCGAACGTGAGCGCGGACAGGAGCATCACCACCGGCACGAACCACGCGGTCACCCGGTCCACCAGGCCCTGGATCGGCAGCTTGCTGCCCTGGGCGGCCTGGACCAGCTCGATGATGCGGGCCAGTACGGTGCGCGCCCCCACCTCGGTCGCGCGCAGCGTGAACCCACCGGTCTGGTTGATGGTGCCGCCGACCACCCTGGCGCCGGGCTCCTTGTGCACGGGGACGGGCTCACCGGTGATCATCGACTCGTCCACGTACGACGAGCCCTCCACCACCTCGCCGTCGACGGGGAGGCGCTCGCCGGGGCGTACGATCACCAGGTCGCCCGGCTCGACCTCGTCGTGAGGGATCTCGACGATTGCACCGTCTCGGCGGACCCGCGCCGTCTTGGGCTGAAGGCCCATCAGGCGGCGGATGGCCTCGGACGTGCGGCCCTTGGCGCGCGCCTCGAGCCAGCGCCCGAGCAGCACGAGGGTGATGATGGTGGCCGAGGCCTCGTAGTACACGTGCACCGCGTCGGGAGGCAGCAGCCCCGGCGCGAACGTGGCGATGAGCGAGTAGCCGTAGGCCGCCCAGGTGCCCACGGCCACCAGCGCGTTCATGTCGGGGGCCAGGCGCAGCAGCGACGCGAAGCCCTTGCGATGGAAGCGGAGCCCCGGGCCAAGCTGCACCACGGTGGCGAGCGCGAAGTAGAGGTAGAAGAGGCTGCTGCGATCGAGCACCCGGGCGATCGCGTGGTGCAGCGGAGGAAGCAGGTGGCTGCCCATCTCGAGCACGAACAGCGGCAGGGTGAGGGCGGCCGACAACAGCAGCGAGCGGCGCAAGCCAGCGAGCTCCCTGGCGTGGCGGGCTTGCTCCGCGTCCTCGGCCGCCGCGGTCGGTTGCACACGGTGCGCCGCATACCCGACGCGCTCGACCGCGGCGGCGAGCTGCTCGAGCGTGGCCTCGGCATCGTGATGCACGCGCGCTCGCGCGGTGGCGAGGTTGACGTTGGCCTCGCGCACCCCGGGGACCGCCGCGAGCGCCTTCTCGGTCCTCGAGACGCACGACGCACACGTCATGCCCTCGATGGCCAACTCGGTGGTGGTCTCGGTGGTGGGTTCGGTGGTGGGTTCGATGGTGGTCTCGGGGATGCCTGGCATGAGTGACCTGCTGTGGGCGGGCTGACTCGCAGACGTCGGGCTCATTACGGGCAGCGGCTATGGGGGTGTAATCGGCGGTCTCCTGGTGCGTCGGCCATCGAGCGCGGGGTCAAGCTACCTTCCCGCCCCGTTCGGCGCCGCTGCGCAATTTGCGCAGCGCTCCCGAATCCACTCGCCTTGGGGTATCACCCGCCCCTCGACCTGAAGGACCGACGCATGAGCAGCTCATCCCTCACCCGACGCAGCGCCTTGCTCGCCGGGGCCGGCCTGGCCGGCGCCGCGATGCTCCAAAGCCGCGAGGCCACGGCCGCCCCCTCGGGACGCGGCTGGGATCGCAGCTACAGCGGTGGCCCCGATCGGGCTGCCTCTCCGCCCGCCGAGCCCGATCGCGACTACCGACCCACCATGACTCCCGGTGGCGCCACGGCGCCCTGGAAGGTCGTCGATGGCGTGAAGGTCTACCACCTCGTCGCCGAGGAGGTGGAGCACGAGTTCGCTCCGGACATGAAGGCGCGGTGCTGGGGCTACAACGGTCGCGTGCACGGGCCGACGATCGAGGCCGTCGAGGGCGACCGCGTGCGCGTGTACGTGACCAACCGGCTCTCGGCTCCCACCACCGTGCACTGGCACGGCATCTTCTTGCCCAACGGCATGGACGGCGTGGGCGGGCTCAACCAGCGGGCGATCGCCCCGGGCGAGACGTTCCGTTACGAGTGGACCTTCCGCCAGTCGGGCACCTTCATGTACCACTCGCACCACGACGAGATGACCCAGATGGCGATGGGCCTGATGGGGATGATCGTGGTCCACCCCCGCAAGGAGCCCGCCGACGAGCAGGTCGATCGCGACTTCGTGATCATGCTCGGCGAGTGGAAGGTGGTGCCGGGCGCGAGCAAGCCCGATCCCAACGAGATGACCGACTTCAACCTGCTCACCATGAACGCCAAGGCGTTTCCGGGCACCGTGCCCCTGGTGTGCAAGACCGGTGATCGCGTGCGCATTCGGCTGGGCAACCTCAGCGCCATGGATCATCACCCGATCCACCTGCACGGCTACTACTTCAAGGTGGTGGCCACCGACGGCGGCCGGCTGCCTCGCTCGGCGCAGTGGCCCGAGACCACCGTGCTGGTCCCCACCGGGAGCACGCGAACGGTGGAGTTCGTGGCCGATGCCCCGGGCGACTGGGCCATGCACTGCCACATGACGCACCACGTGATGAATCAGATGGGACACGAGATCCCCAACATGATCGGGGTGGACATGGGCCAGACCGAGAAGAAGGCCCGCCACGTGGTGCCCGGCTACATGGCCATGGGCAAGGACGGCATGGGCGACATGGCGCAGATGGGCATGGCCATTCCCGACAACAGCATCCCCATGGTCGGGGCTCGCGGGCCGTTCGACTACATCACCATGGGCGGCATGTTCACGATCGTGAAGGTCCGCGACGAGCTGCCCGCCGACGGCAGCGATCCGGGCTGGTACGTCAACCCGCCGGGCACGGTGGCCGACACCGCCACCACGGACGAGCTGCGTCGGGACGGGATCGTGGTGTGACCGACATGAGGACGAAGATGACGGCGAAGATCTCGATCATCGTTGGATTGCTCGCGCTGAGCGGCTGTCGCAACCCCGGGTTGCCTCCCGAGGCCCCCGAGCACGACGCGACCAATCCCGAGGCGGGGGTCGTGAAGGCCAAGTCTCCGGCCGATCCGTTCGCGTCCGCCTTCGAGGGCGTGAAGCTCGACGGCGGAGGTCACCACCACCACCACGGGCACGGCAAGGCCGAGGCCGAGCCCGAGCCCGCCAAGACGGAGCCGGCCGAGGCCGAGCCCGCCAACGAGTCCAGTGCCTCCGTGGGTCGGGGGCAAGGAGGTCGATCGTGAGCACCACCAAGACCAAGGCGATCGCGCGCTCGTCGATGGCGCTGGCGCTGGGGCTGCTGACGGCGTGTGCCACCACCAGCCCCGCCGGTCCCCGTGGCGAGGCGAGCGAGCTGCTGGCCCAGCGTGCGGGTGTGGAGGACGCGATCAGCCCCGAGCAGGACGAACAGAGCCGCACGCGCGTGCGACAGCGCGTCCGGGCGTTGCTCGCCGAGCCGCTCTCCGCCGAGCGTGCCGTGCAGGTGGCGATGCTCAACAACCGCGAGCTGCAGGCCACGCTCGAGGAGCTGGGCGTGGCCCAGGCCGAGCTGGTCGAGGCGGGCTTGCTCGAGAACCCGGTGATCGCGGGCGACCTGGTGTTCTCCACCCGCGGCAACGGCCTGGGCGGCGGGCTGTCGCTGTCGCAGAGCCTGCTGAGCGTGTTCCTCATCCCCGCCAAGCGCCGCGTCGCCAAGGCGCGCCTGCAGCATGCGATCGTCACCGTGGCCCACGAGGCACTGGTGCTCGTGCGTGACGTGAAGGTGGCCCACGCCGAGGTCTGGGCTGCCGCGGCGACCGTGCAGCTCCATCGCACTCGGGTACAGGCGGCCGAGGTTGCCGACGAGCTCGCGGCCAAGCAGCTCGAGGCCGGCAACCTGCCGCCGCTCGATCGAGCGTTCCACGGCGCGGCGCTCGACGAGGCGCGGCTCGAGCTGGCGGAGGCCGAGGTCGAGCTCGTGGCTGCTCGCGAGGCGCTGTCGCGGCTGTTGGGCCTGTGGGGCAGCGACGTCGCGTGGACCGTGGCCGATGCGCCCGTCGAGCTGCCGCCCGCCGAGCCCGAGCCGTCCGCGCTCGAGGCCCGAGCGGTGAGCGAGCGGCTCGATCTCTCGGCGGCTCGCTTCGAGGTGGAAGCGATGGAGCGGGCGGTGCAGCTGCGGCGGCGCGGGGTGATCCCACAGCTCGAGGCCGGGGTGGAGTCCCGCAACGAGGTCGGCGACGACGAGGGCCACGAGTGGGTGCTGGGGCCGTCGCTGGCCGTCGAGCTGCCGATCTTCGACCCCGGCCACGCCGATCTCGCTCGCCTGCGGGCCGAGCTGCGGCGGGCGCAGCACCTGCTGCAGCACCGGGCCATCGTGGTGCGCTCGGAGGTGCGCGAGCATCGGGCGGCGCTGGCCATGGCGCGGCGATCGGTGAGCTACATGCACGAGCAGGCGCTGCCGCGGCAGGCCCAAATCGGCGATCTCGCGCTCCAGCAGTACAACGCGATGCTCATCGGGACCTATGAGCTGCTGCAGTTGCGGGCCGAGGCCCTCGCGGTGCAAGAAGATGCAGTGGAGGCACTGCGTGACTATTGGGTCACACGGGCCCAGCTCGAGCTGGCGCTGGGCGGTGAGCTCTGAGCCCTGTGAGCCCCACGATGTGAGTGAGCCGGGCTCACAACCGCAGCGCTTGCGGCCGGTTGGGGGCGATGCACACGATCCGATCCCCGTCGCCCAGGGGGGTGTCAGCGTCGGGGTTGAGCACCACCTTGCCGCCCTTGTGCTCCACGCCCAGCGGGGCGCAGCGGCGCTCCTCGAGCACGTTGCGGGCGTCGCCGTAGGTGGCCTCCTTGGACAGCGTCACGTCGACGAAGTAGATGTTCTGGCCCGACAGCACATTGGTGGCCTCACCGATGACCTTCTGCAGCCCGGGGTCGAGCAGCTCGTGGACCACCAGGTTGGTGGCCAGGGCGGTCAGGCACACCACCGCATCACAGCCCGCCTTGTAGAGCAGCTCGATGCGCTCGGGATCGATGCACTCGGCCACGGTGAAGATCGACGGGTGCAGGTGCTCGAGCGTCAGCGCGGCCGCCAAGTTCGAGTTGTCGCTCCCCGGGTCGTTGGGATCCTGCGACAGGATGATCGCGAAGCGGGCCTCGCGAAAGCTGGCGCGCTCGAGCGTGCTCTCCTTCGACACATCGCCTCGCACGAAGCGCACGCCGAGCTCCGAGAAGCGCTCGGGCAGCTCCTCGAGGAACGCGTCGATCACCACCACCGCCGAGTCCTTGGTCTTCGGATCGTGTCGCAGCTCGGTCAGCACCGCGTCCACGCGAGCCGCGCTCGGGTAGTGGATGATGAGGATGTGATCGCTAAGCACGGTCTCGCTCATGCCCTTGAGCTCCTTGGAGCGTTCCTCGATGAGGAAGGTGGCCAGGGTCGACAGCAGGTAGCCCAGGATGCTGATCCCGAACATCATGGTCGGGAAGCCGATGACGTAGCGGCCTCCGATGGTGGTGGGGAAGAAGTCACCGTAGCCCACCGTGGTCATGGTCACGATCGACCACCACAGCGCGTCGCCCCAGCCGAGGTCGGGCTTCTCGGCGAGCTCGAAGTACATGAAGCCCGAGGTCGAGAACGCCACCAGCAGCACGGTGAGCAGCGCGACCTTGAGGAACTGGTTGCGCTTGGTGACCACCAGGCGGCGGACCAGCGTCATCAGCAGGCGGATCATGGCTCTTCCGCCTCCGCGTCACGGGCGGTCTTCCACGTGTCCTGCCAGCCCTGCACGCGGGCCACCGCCTTGTAGTTGCCCCACAGCCCCGCCTTCTTGGTGCGGGCCTCGGCCTCGGCTCCGAGGTAGGCGCCCTCGCGCGAGAATGGATAGCGGGTGTACGTGACCAGGTGGCCGCGCTGCACCAGCAGCTGCCCGAGGTCTTGCCCGTCGGCCTCGATGTAGGTGAGCAGCCGCCCCGAGCGATCGAACGCCAGCTCGTCGAACACGACGCGCAGCTCCTTGTCGGCGATCGTGCGCTCGATGGTGGCCACGGCCGCCTGACCCAGGCCTGCCACTCCGGGCTCGTTGATGGTGGTCGAGAAGCCCTTGACGCCGAGCAGGCGCACCACGAACGTCCCGCTTCCGTCGGCCCGGATCGAGATCTCGTCGGCATCGATCACCCGCACCAGCTCGACCCGGGTGCCGCTGTCGATCTGGACGCTGTGATCCTGCTGGAGCTGCCCGCGGCGCTGCTGCACGTTGGTCACGAAGAAGTACGTGCAGGCGGCCAGGGCCAGCACCACCGACCAATAGACGTGGTTGGAGGAGATCTCGAGTGTACGGCGTCGGGGCAACGGCTGAGCTCTTCGTGCGGTGGGGGTAGGCTGACAAACACCAGCGGTGCGCTGCAACCCCGCCCGGTGCGACGTTGGCCTCACTTCCCGCCAGGAGGCGCCCAGGCGCACCTCGGGACGCGAATTCCAGCGCCGCGATCACCCTCCCGCCGCCCACAGCTGCGCGAATTCTCCGGAATCCACCCCCACCCGCACGTCATCTCCGATCCCAGCCTGCTCGATCACCTCGATCCTCGCCGCCTGCCCAACCTCGCCCCGCAGCAGTTCCACGACCCGCGCGGCTCGCTTGGTCGAGAGCTCCACCTGGGGATCGACCACCACCTTCACCACCATCGCCCCGCTGCGCACGGGCCCTTCCAGCTCTGGCGAACCCACGATCCAGCGGATCGCATTGTTGGAATCCTGCGGAAGCGGATCCCCCGACGTGAAGTACACCGTGGCCCGCCGCAGGTACTCCGCGCGCCCCTCGTACCGCATGCCCTCGATCTCCTTGGGCAGTCGCCCCACCACCCCGCGGTGCTCCACCTCGGGCATCGGCGCATCGGGCCTGGTGAGGTCGACGTGGGGAATGCCCCCGCCGGGCGCCCGAAAGGCCGACGCGAGCACGGCCACGTAGAGCTGCTCCCCGTCGATCGCGAGCCCGATCCCATTGGCGAGCCCACCCGTGCTGGTGACCTGCGGCGCCAGCATGGCCGCTCTGCCATCTCGCGTGTCGACGCGATACACCGTCGTGTCGATCTCCACGACGTAGAGCCACGGCCCGTCGAGGATCAGACTCGACCCGAGCCCCCAGCGCTCGGTGACCAGCTCGAGCGGACCTCCGGTCTTGGGCCAGCGCAGCACCGCTCTTGCGATGTCGTCCCCCCAGTAGAGGTGCGAGTCGCTCAGCGCCAGCTCGGCGCCGAAGTGCCCGGTGCGCGCAATGGGCTCGACGTCGCCACCCTGCTTGGGCTGCCGCCAGATCCTCTCGCCACCGTGGGCATAGACGTGGGTCTGGTCGATGACCAGCTCGGCGTCGTCTCCCGCCACGAAGCCTTCCGGAGCGCTCGCGTCCCCGGCGGCGTCCTTGGCCAGCGAGTGGACCCCACCGTCGAACCAGTACACACGAGCATCGTCGACCGCGAGCGAGCGCGGGTTGCCGCTGCGACCGATCCGCTCTGCCGAACCCCCGTCCTTGCGCATGCGAAACAGCCCACCCCCCAGCGCGCCGAAGTAGAGCAGCTCGCCATCGACGACGATCGATGGAATCCCGAGCGCCTCGACCTCGACCAACACCTCCGGGCTGCCGCCCTGCTTGGCGGCCCGCATCAGCTTGGGCCCATCGCCGAAGTACACGTAGGCGTCGTCGACGGTGATGCCCGTGGGCAGGTCGACGCCGGTCGCGATGATCGTGGCCTCGACCGTTGGCGAGGGCGGGGGGATCGACTCGACCCGCGCCGACGGCTGGCCGTCGCTGCGATTGCTGGCCGCCTCGCACGCCAGTCCCACCACGAGGACGACGAGGCCGTTGCGCAGCAGGTCCTTGCCCAGGGGGCGACGAGGCCCGTCGACCGTGCCGTTCTCCACCACTACGGGCATCCCTGCGAGTCGTTGCGGGAGGCCCCCGCGGCCTACTCGACCCCTCCGAGCACCTTGTCGGCCTCGCGCTTGCTGCCGAAGTAGACCTTCATGCCTTCCTTCTGCAAGAACTGCCGAATCGTCGCCCCGTCGAGCGCCATCGCCCGCCGCGCCAGCTTGGCCAGGTCGGCCACCAGCGGCTCCACCGACTTGCTCAGCCCCTCGAGATCCTTCGACAGCGTCTTGAGGCTGGCCATCGCCACGGTCGCATCGTCGATGATCCTGCCGATTTTCTTGGCCCGATCGTCATCGACGATCTTGGCGACCTCCTCGAGCTTGGCCAGCGCCGACTCGGTGCGGTCGAGCAGCTGCGGCAGGCGCTCGTCGAGGGTGGCGCTCATGTCGTCGGCCCGCGCCAGCAGCCGGTCCACTCGCGGATCGTCGGTGAGCTCGCGGGTGTTCTTCACGATCGCCCGAATGTCCTCCTCGTTCTCGGTGGCGATCCGCCGCACCGTGGCCGAGGTGGTCTTCACGTCGTCGATGATCTGGTCGATCTCCGCCCGCGTGATGATCGGCGGCTTGCCGTCCTTGCCGTCGATGCTGTCCATCATGTCGCCCAGGCGCTCGGCCAGCGGCCCCAGCACCCCCGCGATCGAGTCCTCGCCGCCGAGCAGCGGCTGCAGGGCATTGAGCACCTGGTCGACCTCGAAGTGGGTCTCCACGTTCGAGATCACCCCGTCCGCCTCGAGCACGGGGCTCTCGCGCTCCCCCGGGGCCAGCTGCAGGTACTTCTCGCCCAGCAGGCTCTTGGCGCGCACGATCGCGACGGCATCGGTGTGCAGCACCACGTCGGGGTCGACCCGCAGCGAGAGCACCGCGATGTCGTGGTCGACGCCGATCTTCTCGATGCGCCCGACCTCGACCCCGGCGATCTTGACCGCGTTGTTGGCCACCAGCCCCGCCGCGTGCTCGAGCCGCACCTCGTAGCGCACGCCGCTTGCACCCCCCAGGGCCCCGATGCTCTGCGCCAGCCAGATGAGCAGAGCGAGCGTGCCCAGCACGAAGATCCCCAGCCCGATGTGGGTTCGATTCATCGTCAGACGACCTGGATCGGACCTTCGGTGGCCCGGTCGAAGAATTGACGCAAGGCGGGATGAGCGTTGCGCTCGAGCTCCGCCTTGGGACCGTAGGCCACGAGCTTGCCCCCCGCCAGCATCCCGATGATGTCGGCGATGGTCCGCGCCTCCGCCGTGTCGTGGGAGATGACGATGAAGGAGATGCCCAGGGTGCGGTGCATCTCCATGATGAGCTCGTCGAGCGTGGCCGACATCACCGGGTCGAGGCCCGAGCTCGGCTCGTCGCACAGCACGATCTCGGGCTCGAGCGCGATGGCCCGGGCGAACGCCACCCGCTTGCGCATGCCCCCGCTGAGCTCCGAAGGGAACTTGTGCTCCACTCGGGGCAGGCCCACCCGCGCCAGCTTGTCGGCCACCTTGGCGCGGATCTCCTCCTCGCGCATCTTGGTGTGCATGCGCATGGGGAACGCCACGTTGTCGCCGACGTTCATGTCGTCGAACAGCGCGCCGTCCTGGAACAGCATGCCGAACCTGCGCCGCACCTCGAACAGGCGCTTGCGATCGCGGCTGCGCCGCTCGTCGAGCGCCGCGATGTCGTGCTCGCCCACGAACACCCGCCCCGAGTCGGGGCGCAGCAGGCCCACGAGGATGCGCAGGAGCACCGACTTGCCCGTGCCCGAGGGGCCGAGCAAGACGGTGATGGTGCCCTTCTTGACGGTGAGGCTGACGTCGTCGAGGACCTTGTGCGCGCCAAACGCCTTGCAGACGTGCTCGAGCACGATCGCGTCGTCGGGACCTGGCACCGTCTACGACGATACCGCAGCCTACGGCACCAGGTACAACCCCATCAGGCACATCTCGTTGTGGGTGCCCCAGCCGGGCAGCACGGGCTCGTCGGCGCCGACGGTGTCGAAGTCGCAGGTCACCCGCAGCACCTCGTCGGGCTGCAGCGCACGCGGTTGCTGGAAGAAGTACTGCAGCTGCCAGTGGAAGTCCCAGTTGCGTACCTCGGCCGCGCACTCCGAGCCGGAAGGGCCGTCGATGTGCATGTCGATGGAGCGACCGTACTCGTGCATGTGGGGGAACACGCCGTAGAGGTCGACCCCGGGCAGCCCAAACCATCCGAGCATCTCCCCCACCGGCATCTCCCACGTGAACTCCACCGAGGGCTCGCCGGGCGGCAGCTCGATCGGGTCGCCCTCGAAGATCGATCCGAGGAAGGGATCGGGCAGGATCATGAAGCCCTCGCGCTCGACCTCCTCCTCGAGGCGCAGCGCGACCGTGCTCTGGTCGGACATGCCGATGGTGGTGGGGTTGGCCAGGTTGTAGTGCATCTGGATCACCAGCTGCTCGCCCTGCCGCACGCGCAAGCCGGTGCCCTCGGGGAACCTCACGATGCCCTGACCGGGCGCCCACACCACCGGGATCCCGCTGACCTCCACGCCGTCGCCGGCCTCGCCGAAGCACGGCCAGCCGTCGCGGGTGGGCGACTCGTCGTCGAGCGCCTGCATCACGTCGGCGTTGGTCATGCCGCCGCCCACGGGCAGGTCGGGATCGACGGGCATCACCAGCACGTGGTGCACGATCGCCTCGTTGCCGGGCAGCACGTCGTAGCCGGTGAGGAAGCGATCACCCTCGAGCATGGGGTCGACCAGGAAGCAGCGGTACTCGTCGAACTCGGCCAGATCGCCACCCTGGATCTCCGGGACGAAGTTGGGAGTGCCGATCTCGGTGACGCCCGTCAGCTGCTCGGGCTCGGGGAGCGAGAGATCGTCGCGCGGCTGCCCCTCGGGGGTGCCCGCGGCGAGCCAGGCGGCGATCCGATCGATCTCGTCCGGGGGCATCCACTTGGAGTGCTGGAACTCGCCGCAGCTGCCGTCGTCGGTCACCAGCCACGGGGGCATGGTGCGGTCCTGCATCGCGTTCACCGAGACCGGGGCCCACGCGCTGGCGCTCTCGTAGTCGTCGAGCCGCATGGGGCCGATGCCACCCTCGCGGTGGCAGCCCACGCAGCGCTCGTAGAGGATCGGCGCCACGTCGTCCCAGAAGGTCGGCGTGGCCTCGGTGCCGGTCTCGTCGAGCACCGCGTCGGTCTCGGTGCCCGTGGAGTCGACTCCGCCAGTCGCACTGGCTTCGGTGGTCCCCGAGTCGGCACCATCGTCGGTGGCGGGCTGGTCCTCGCGACAGGCCTGGGCGGCCAGGGACGAGAGGACGCACAGGGTCCAGGTGCTCAGTCGAAGGTGCTTGGTGCTCGTGCGGAGAAGCTTGGTGCGTCGCATGGTCATTGGGGGCCGCAAGCGCGCGGCAGCCGTTGGAACACCGTCACGGTCCGCGAGTGTCACCGCCCGACTGCGGTCCAGCCTTCGCCGTGATGGTTGCCACCCGATGTCTCGGAAGCGCTCGGCCCCGTTGAGCTCGCGCACGAGCGCGCCGAGCCTCGAAAAAAATCGAAAATCGTCGCTTGACGATCGCGACTGGGCCGTCTATCCCTCCTTGGTACGCTTCAAGGGAGAAGCACGCGCCATGACCCTCGACATCATGCAAGACAAGCTCGGCGGGCAGTACTTCGCTCGCACCGCATGTTGATGGTCGACCCGCGCGTGCACCCGTAGCGTTCACACCAATCGGGCCCAAATCAGGCCCAATCATGATTGGCACGCTGGCGAGCCTCCAGGGGCAATCCTGGGCTCCCGTGCACCCGCCGGGGCGACCTGACCCCGTGAGCGGCTGAATTCGACGAATCCAGCCACTCACGAGGTCCGCGGACGCCGACCGGACCTTGGTCCGGCGCGAGCGTTCCGACCTGCGGTCCTGCGGACGTCGTCGTCCCGACCCCTTCGCTCGACGTGCCCGCTGCCCTGGCGCAGCGGTCGCGCGTCGCGTTCGTGGGTCGCTGGCGGCGGCGCGGCTTCACCATTGCCGTCGCGGGGTGTCTGGGAGCGATACGGGTCCCTCGTTCGCATCATGGCCCAGCATCCGGGATGTCCTGCGACGACAGGGGTGAAGCCGCGCCGCCGCCTCGAGGGCGGCTTGCTCAGTGGCGTTGCCGCACGTCGGCCACGTCGCACGCGTCATCGGAGCTCGAGCTGAACAGCCCCGAGCCCAGGAACAGATCGAGGCGGCGCGGCGGCAGCAGCCCCAGCATCTTGGTCCCGGTGGCGGAGATCATCACCGGGATCCGCTCGAACCTCGCCTGTCGCCACTCGTGGGTCCAGCGGGCCGCGGTGGCGGTGGCCTCGGTGGTGCCACGCAGCGGGGGAAGCCCGGCGTGCTCGACCTGCTCGGCCACCACGCTGGGATCGGCGATGTTCTTGCCCTCGCGCCACAGCGCGCGAAACAGCAGCAAGCGCAGCGTTCGGGCCCCGCGCGGATCGATCGTGGTCGCCTCGGCCACCGCCTTGATCGCCAGCGCGCTGTTGGGTCGAAACTCCGGGCGGCCGATCACCACGTCGGGAGCTCGCCGGGCAATGGTCTCGAGCTCCTGTGCCAGCTCGTCGAGCTGCGCCTTCGTGGCCCGCTCCGGCTCGAGCGGCAGATCCGGGGCATGCTCCACCAGCCGCCACTCGACGTGCCGAACGAGGTTGCGCATGAACAGCCGATCTTCGAGCGCATAGCAGAACGGGCAGCTCAGGTCCCCGTAGACGATCATCGGCTGGGCCTTCATTGCGGATGATGATAGCCCGATTCGCGAGCGGGAGCGGCGCCAGCGCGCCGCCTCCGGTTCAGGAATCGATCGCGCGCCGATCTACGCGCCCGATCTCAGTTCACGACCGGCAGCCGCCGGTAGACTTCGCCGTACTCCAGCATCTGCATCACGAAGTTGTCGGGATACTCGACCCGCACGTCCACGAGCTCCTCGCCCTCCATCACCGGCACCAGCCTCGGATTGATGAAGCCGGCGTAGGGCGCGATCTTCAGCGCCTCGTAGCGCCGCAGCACCTGCTCGTGCAGGGCGCGGTCGACCTTCACCCCGTAGCCCTCCACCAGGGCCTTGCCCGCCGCGTAGTCGCCCTCGGACTTGATGCGCTGGACCTCGCGCAGCAGCTGGCCGAACAGCTCGCGCAGCTTGGCGTAGTCGCGCACCACGAAGTAGGTCTTGCCGTCGCGGTCGACCTGCTCGATCACCTTGTCGGCCTTGCCCTTCTCGTAGACCCACTTGGCCACCATCTGCCGGTTGCGCATGTGGGCCTCCTCGAGATCCTCGCCGAGCTCGAGGCGGGCGAGCTGGACCATCAGGCCGCTGCGGATGTAGTCGTCGTAGGCGGCCATCCCCACCTCGAGGCTCGGCATCACGCCGATCTCGATGAGCTTGGGGTCGAGCAGGTAGTAGAGCGCCACCAGATCGGCGCGGCCCTCCTCGAGGGTGGAGGCGTAGTTCTTGAGCGTCTCCTTGGGGGTGCCCACGCCGGGCTTGATCGCGCCCGAGGCATGGCCGATGACCTCGTGCATGTCGGTGTGCAGGGCGTCGGCGAGCTCGCCGTGCGCGCGGGCGCGGCCGATCTCCTCGGGCGAGCCCGCGA
This sequence comes from Paraliomyxa miuraensis, assembly GCF_026337845.1. Classification (GTDB taxonomy): domain Bacteria; phylum Myxococcota_A; class Polyangia; order Nannocystales; family Nannocystaceae; genus Paraliomyxa; species Paraliomyxa miuraensis. The sequence goes on from NZ_JAOVZF010000162.1 coordinate 40,185, forward strand.
ACTCCTCGAGCACGCCGGTCTGCTTGCTCGACTCGTCGTAGGCGGCCACGATGTTGCCCAGGTTGACCGACTTGCTGCCGTGCTCGGCCCGGATCCAGTTGGCGTTGGGCAGGTTGATCCCGATTGGGGTGCTGGGCGAGGCATCGCCGGACTCCACCACCACCGTGATCACCTTGGCCGAGATGCCCTTGACGTCCTTCTTCTTGTAGGGCTGGGGGATCGTGCTCTGGTCCTCGAACCACTGCGCCTGCTTGCTGATGGCGTCGATGCGCTTGCTGGCCTCCATGTCGCGGATCGACACCACCGACTCGAACGCGCCGCGGTAGCCCAGGGGGTCGCCGTAGACCTCGATGAAGCCGTTGACCACGTCGACGGTGGAGTCGGTGTCGGCCACCCAGGCGATCGAGTACTCGTCGAACGTGCGCAGGTCGCCGGTCTCGTAGAAGGCCACGAGCTTCTCGAGCGCAGCCCGCTGCTCCGGGCCCTCGGCCACCTCGATCGCGCGGCGCAGCCAGGTCACGATCTCGGCGATGGCCGGGCCGTACATGCCATCGACCTTCCACACGCGCTCGACCAGCTTGCCGGTCTTGGGGTCCTTGGCGAGCTGCGAGTTCAGGCCGTGGGAGATCGGGTGGGGGTCCTTCTTGTCGGTGCGCTTGGCGTAGAAGCCCTCGACCTGCTTCTGGGTCACGCCCGGGCCGTAGTAGTTGGTGGCCGAGGCGGCGACGAGGTCCTTGCTGGGATCGAGATCCACGCGCTTGGCGTCGAGCTTGGGGTCGAAGAGGATCGGCTCGAGGCCCGTCACCAGCTGATCGACCGTCTGTCCCGTGGTCAGGGGCAGCTCGTCCGCGTCGGAGCCGCGCACGAGCGTGCCGAGGTACTCCCGGGGGAACTCCGGGAGGATCTTCTTCATCGAGTAGTGGTGGTGGATCCCGTTCGAGAACCACACGCGCTTGGCGTAGACGAGGAACGCGTCCCAGTCGGCCCCGCTGCGCTCACCCCCGTAGGTGCGGACGATCCCCTCGAGGGTGTGCCGCACCAGCAGGTTGTGGCGGTAGTTCTGGTCCCAGATGATGTCTCGACCGCTGAGCGCGGCCTCGTAGAGGTAGTAGGCGAGCTTCTTCTTCTCGAGGGGCAGGTCCTCGAAGCCGGGGATGCGGTAGCGGAGCACCCGCAGGTCGGCGAACTGATCGACCTGCACCTGGAACTCCCCGCGGGACGCCTGGGTGACGGGATTGGACTCGTCCTCCGGGGTCGTGGTCGGCGTGGTCACCGGGGCTTGCGCCGGCGCGGTGTCGGGGCGGGGGCACGCGGCGGTCCCGAGAGCGGCGAGCACGACGAGGAGACGGGGAAGCCTTCGCATGGCGCGAACCATGACGCAGGCCCTGCGCGGATCACAACCATCGCGTGAGTGCGGATGCCCGCGTGAGGTCGCGCGGGCATCCGGCGGTCGCGCAGCCGATCAGCCCTCCACGTAGACCACCGGGCCGCGCCGGTCGGCGACCACCTCGCGCCCCTCGTGGACGCGCACGCGGGTGCCGAGGTCGCCCTCGTCCTCGAACACCTCCATCCAGCCCTTGCTGGCGTGGGGTCCGGTGAGCGAGTAGACGTGGGCGGCGTCGCGGGGGCTGAGGTTGACGCAGCCGTGGCTGATCTTGAAGCCGAAGCGGTCGTGCCAGTAGGCCGAGTGCAGGGCGATGCCCTCGTGGAAGTACTGCACGTAGGGGACGGCCTCGACCGCGTAGGCCTCGGAGGCGCCAGGCGAGCTGGTCATGCTGCCGAACGCCTCCTTCTTGTTGATGCGGAACACCCCGCGGGGAGTGGGGCCCTTGAGGCCGCTGGAGATCAGGGTGGTGAAGATCGGCGTCTGGCCGCGGACCACGGTGAGCACCTGCTGGTCGAGGTCGACGTCGATCCACAGCTCGTCGGCGGTGACCTCGTCGTCGGCGAGCGGCTCCACGGGTTGCAGGCGGCGGATGTCGCGGGCGCGGACGAACCCGCCCCCGGTGAGCTCGAACCAGGTGCCCGACGCGGTTCGAAGCGGCTCGGGGCGCACGAAGATCTCGAGGTGGTAGTCGAGGGTGGCGATGCTCTTGGCCTCGGGGTCGGCAGCAGCGTGGATCGCCGTCCTTGGCCAGTCGACGGTCCAGGCCAGCTGCTCGCCCTCGGGTACGGGCTCGGCCACCAGGTCGCGGCCCTCGAAGCGGCTGGGACGCATGCGGTCGAGGTCGCGCTCGAGCATGATCCGCCCGCGCTTGTCGGTCAGCACGATCTGCCCGCCCTCGCGGCGGCGGCTGGTGAACGCATAGTCGCGCCCCAGCTCGTAGACCATGGTGGGCTGGTCGCCGCGCAGGTAGCTGCGCATCGACTTCCAGCGCCGCGCCGGCTGATCCAGGCGGTTGCGCGCGAAGTAGAACGGCAGCACGCCCTGACGAGCGACCGGCATCATGCGGGGGGCCTGGGTGGCCGGGCGGGTCCGAGACAGGCACACGAAGCCGCCGTTGCCCACGTCGGCCCAGCCACCGACGCTGCAGCCGCGACCTTGCACCCGCTCGAACACCTCGAACGCTTCTCCGCTGGCGATGCGAGCCCGGATGGGCGCGCGGTGGTCGGGCGCGATGCGAACGGTGAGGTGCTGCTTGGCGGTGCGCAGCTCGAGCGGCTCGCGGTCGGACGGCAGGGGCTCGTCTTCCGGCTCCAGCTCGGGCTCGAACTCGACGTCGATGTCCAGCGCGGGCTGGGAGGGCGCGACGGTGGCGGGAGGGTCGAGGCGGGAGGTGGCGACGGCGGGGGCCGATGCGTCGCTCACGACCAGGCGCATGGCGGAGACACGCTCGGCATCGACTCGCTCGTCTTGGGTGACGTCGAGCAGCGCGGGCGCGGGCTCGGACTCGGTCGTCGTGGGCGGTGCGCTGGCGTGATCGCAGGCCGGCATCAGCAGGGCCAGCAGCCCGACGGCGGGAAGCACCCCGGAGATCCAAGGCGAACGGATGCGACGACCCTGCACTGAGATGGCAGCGCTCATGACCCTCGATGATTCCTTTGCTCGCGCGATGGCGATGGGCCGCGTCGTCACGTCCTCCTCTCTCCATCGGGAGGACGTTGGCCCGCGCGGCGCCTCTTCGACGTAGCTTGGGTCGAACGATTCGTTTTTCAAGTTGACTACGCGACGAAGATGTCGTTGACGGTCGCGGACCACGTGGGTCGGTGGGGGGCAACGATCGTTGCCAGCATACGACGGGTCGGCATTCGGGCGAAGGAAGCGGCAGATCGGCCGTTGGCGCGTACGGCCGTTCGGTAGTGGCGTGGGTCGTGGCCACCCTCGCCGTGACCTTCCCAAGGTCGCGTGCTCGCTTCCGATGGTCGGGTTGCGACCGCGTGGAAGACCTCCGCGGATCGCGTGGATCTTCAGCTCGGGTCTTCGACCGGATCGGCCACATCCGATGGTGGTGCATCGCCGACCGACGGCCCGACCGAAGGCCCGACCGAAGGCGTGGTCTCGCTGCTCGGCGGTGGGGCATCCTGGGGCGGCAGCGCGGGGCCGATTGCCTCACCGGAGCTCGGCGGGACGTCGGCGGGCGGGGCGTCGCTCGGCGGCGAGGTCTCTCCGGTTGGCGCGGCTTCGATCGGCGGCGGCTCGGTGGACTCGGGCGTGGCCTCGACGGGTGGCGCATCGGTGGGCTCGGGCCCAACCACCTCGTCGAGCGGATTGCTCGCGGGCTCGGCCGGCGCTGGCTCGCGCCGCTCGTGCGCTCGGCGGTCGCGTGCGCGCCCTCCACCGCCGAAGGCCACGGTGAAGCCGACCTGCGGGCCCCAGCGGAACGAGCACAGATCGAGCCGCACCGGGTTCACCATCGGATCCGCCGGCTGATAGGTGAGCGCGTCGCTGCAGCGATCGGTGGGGAACAGCCCCGAGAAGCCCACGCCCACGCTCACGAACAATGGACCCACCACGTTGAAGTAGGCGCCGGGTCCGGCCACCCACTGCCCGTAGGTCCCGGCCCCGTGGTTGAAGATGGCCGGCCCCACGCCGCCGTAGACGAAGGGGGAGAACCGCCGGTTGCGGAAGAACACGTACTGCAGCGTGGGTGTGATCTCGACCATGTTGGTCGGCCACTGGGTCTCGATGCCGGGGTAGCGGGCCTTGAACGCCTCGCGGTAGATGAAGATGGTGTCGGACACGCTCACGCCCACCGACAGCCCGTTGACGATGAAGTAGTTGAAGCCCAGGCCGAAGCTCAGGCTGGCCACGTCTTCGTTGAACAGCCCCCAGGGGGACAGGCCAAAGGTCGGGCGCGACACCCCTCGGCCCCAGGGGCGACCGTCCCGTGGCTCGGCGCTCTTCGCCTCGGCCGGCCACCCCAGCCCCACCGCGGACGCGAGCGCCACGCCGAGGGTCGCGGCGATGCGCAGGTGAGCGGGACCGTTCATCCGAGCCATCGTCGGCCGGTCACCGCCGAGAATCAACTCGGGCGGGTGATCTTTGTGACGCATGCCTCGTTGGGTGAGGTCGTGGCCGCCTGCGGCCACGCCGGGGCGGTGCGGGCGCCTGCGCTCGGGTCCATGTAGGATCCCGGCATGGACGATCTGCTCGACCGATCGGCGATGGCCCTGGCGGGGATGATCCGTCGTCGTGAAGTCTCGCCCGTGGAGCTGCTCGAGGCCCACATCGCGCAGATCGAAGCGGTCAACCCGGCCCTCAACGCGGTGATCGCCACCCGCTACGAGGCTGCCCGGGCCGAGGCTCGTGTGGCCGAGCAACGGGTGATGGCCGCCGCGGAGCCGCAGGCGCTGCCGTCCCTGCTCGGCCTGCCGTACACGACCAAGGAGTACATCATGGCGGAGGGCATGCCGCTGACGGCCGGGGTGTGGTCGCGTCGCCACGTTCGGGCCGATCGCGATGCGACCACCGTTCGACGGCTGCGCGAGGCGGGGGCCATCCTCGTGGGCATCACCAACGTTCCCGAGGGTGGGCTGTGGCTCGAGACCTACAACGACGTGTACGGGCGCACGGTCAACCCCTGGTCGCTCGAGCACACGTCGGGGGGCAGCAGCGGCGGCGAGGGGGCGATCGTGGCGACGGCGGGGGTGGCGTTCGGCCTGGGTGCCGACGTGGGCGGCTCGATCCGGATCCCCGCGGCGTTCTGCGGCACGGTGGGGCACAAGCCCACGGGGCGACTGGTGCCCAACACGGGCTTCTGGCCGCCGGCTGGCGACGGCAACCTCTCGGGCTATCTGGTGTGCGGTCCGCTGACGCGCAAGGTGGAGGACGTGATGCCGATCCTTCGCGCGCTCGCGGGACCCGATGGGCACGATGTGGTGGTGGAGCCGTGGTCGCTCGGCGATCCGGCCGAGGTCGAGCTTCGCGACGTGACCGTGTATCCGGTGCAGAGCAGCGGCTTGGTACGAGTCAGCGAGGAGAACCGTCGAGCCGTGCACGACGCCGCGGCGGCGCTGCGAGCCCGTGGCGCCCGCGTGGAGCTGCTCGACGCTCCGCGCATGAAGAAGGCGTTCCCGATCTGGGCTGCGATGATGGCGACCGGGGGAGGGCCCCACTACGCCGACGTGCTGGGTGATGGCGCGCCGATCTCACCCGCGCGCGAGCTGGTGCGACTGGCGTTGGGGCGATCGCATCACACCTTGCCTGCGCTGGTGATCGCAGGGCTCGAGGAGCTGATGGCCCGCGTCCCCAGCCGGGTGGATGCGGCGGTGGCCGAGGGGCACGCGCTGCGGGCCGAGCTCGAGGAGGTGCTGGGTCCGCGCGGGGTGCTGCTGCACCCGCCGTACTCCCGGCCCGCGCCGCGGCACTACCGACCGATGCTCACGCCGTTCGACTTCGTGTGCACGGGGCTGTTCAACGTGCTCGAGCTGCCGTCGACGGTGGTGCCCACCGGGTTCTCGCGCGAGGGGCTGCCGCTGGCGGTGCAGGTGATCGGGCGTCGCGGGCACGATCACCTGACGGTCGCAGTGGCCGCGGCGCTCGAGGAGGACTTCGGCGGCTGGCGCCGCGCCCGACCGTGCTGGCGCGTGCCCGAGCGCTTCGTGGGGCCCGATTCGCTGATATCCTCGTGACCGATGGACGCGCGCACGAACGAGCGGTACCGCAAGCGGCTCCTCGAGCTGCGGGAGGAGCTGCGGCGCGAAGGGGCCGTGGAGATCGAGCCCTTGCGCGAGGGTCTCGAGCCCACCGAGAAGATCGACGAGGATGCCGCGCCGCTCACCGAGATGAATCAGGTGATCGCCTCCAACCGCAATCGGCTGCGGACCCGACGGCTGCAGCAGATCGCCGAGGCGCTCGAGCGGCTCGACGAGGAACCCGACGAGTTCGGCCTGTGCGAGTCGTGCGACGAGCCGATCCCCCCGCGACGCATGGAGCTGCAGCCATGGGTGCACCTGTGCATCACGTGTCAGTCGGAGCAGGAGGAGCAGGATGCTCCGGGCTCGCGCAAGCACTTGACCGACTATCGCTAGCCCGCCGGGTCGAGCCCGACGGCTGGAGCCCGACGGGAAGAGCCCCACACCAGCGCGCGCGAGCGCGAGCGAGCCGTGCTCGAGCTCGGGGATCTCGGTTCGAGTGAGAGATCACTCGCATGCGCGAGCGAGCATCGAGCCCTTCGTGTTCGTCAGCCCACGCTCGTGACGCGCCATGGAGTGGTCCAAGACCCCCAAGGCGCTGCATTCCTCGGCATGATGCGAGAAATCGCTGGCCCTGACTGGCCGAACCGTTGGAGGATGTCGCGGGGCGATGTTGGAGAGCATGGAACGCATGACGTCGAGCAGGACCTGGTGGATCGCGGCCTTTGCGCTGGGGGTGACGACGACCTCGACCGCCCGCGCGGAAGAGCCCGAGGTGACCGATCATCCACGCGGGACCTACGTCTGGGTCGACCAGGCCGATGGCCTGGTCGACGACGTGGATCCCCAGGAAGGCGGGGCGCCGCACATCCTGTTCCTGCAGCGCTGCGCGGGTGGGCTGACGATCTCACCGGGCAACGGGGGCTCGATCGCCAACCAGTCGCAGATCGTGGGCGGCACGATCAACTTCCCGCCCTTCCCCTACGGCGACACGGCGTGGAACGACGTCGTCACTCGCACGCGCAACATCTTCGCGCCCTTCAACATCACGGTCACCGACGTCGATCCGGGCAACGTCTCCCACGACGAGGCGGTGGTGTGCGGCGACGGAGCGATGGCCGGCTTCGCGGGGGCGGGCGGCGTGGCGCCGTTCACCTGCGGGGTGATCAACAACCCGATCACCTTCACGTTTGCCGACACCCTGGGCAACAACCCGCAGCTCATCGCGGAGGTCATCGGCCAGGAAGCGGCGCACGCCTGGGGCCTCGATCACGAGTACCTGTGCCAGGACCCGATGACGTACCTGTCGGGGTGCGGGGCCAAGACGTTCCAGGACGTGGATGCTCCGTGCGGGGAGTTCAGCCAGCGCGCCTGCCAGTGCGGGGGCAACACGCAGAACTCCTACGAGATCATCATGAGCATCTTCGGCGCGTCGGTGCCCGACACCCAGTCGCCGACGGCCGCGATCATCTATCCCAACGACGGCGACGTGTTCCCGCCGGGCTCCGACTTCGACATCACGGTCAGCGTCAACGACGACGTGCAGGTCACCGATGTCACGCTCTTCGTGGATGGTGCGGCACAGGGCATGGATGCGAGCGATCCGTTCGGTCCGTGGCCGGTCTCCAACATCCCCGAGAACACCTACGAGTTCTACATCGAGGCGAGGGACGCGGCGGGCAACGTCACGGTGAGCCCGGTGGTGACCATCTACGTGACCAACGGCGAGCCTCCGCCCTCCGGCACGACCACCAGTGCGGGTGGCTCGGATGGCGGTGGCTCGGACGGTGGCGGTGGCTCGGACGGCGGGCTCGAGGGTGGCTCGGGGGATGCGGGCGATGCGAGTGCCGATGGCGGTGACCCCGGCGCGGGTGCGCTGCCGCCCGGATACGGCACCGGCTTCGGGCCGCTCGAGAACGGCGGCTGCGAGTGCCGGTCGGCCCCTGGCGGCAGCGGTGGCATGGGCGCGGGCCTGATGCTGCTGGGCCTGCTGGGCCTGCGCCGGCTCGGCCGACGTCGCCGTGCCCGGTGACGAGGCGAGACGGGCGATGGCAAAACGATGACAGATCGTGGGGGTTCGTCGGCCCGTTTCCGGCGACCACCATGTCGCCGTCCTCGCTTCGCCTGCTACCGCTGCTGCTGGCCGCCTGTACCGGCGGCTCGAGCCCTTCCGAGTCCCCCGCGGGGTCCACCCCCATCGCTCCGGCCAAGGGCGAGCCCACGGTGCCCGTGCCGACCACGACCCCAGCCGAGCCGTCGCCGCTGGTGATGACGCCGGCCTCCGAAGCGCTGGTGGCCGAGGTCGCCACCGGCTTCAACGCGTTCGGGCTCGAGCTCTACCGCGAGGCCGCGGCCGGGGCCGGCAACCAGATCCTCTCGCCCGCGAGCGTGGCCGTGGCCCTGGCCATGACCCAGGCCGGCGCTCAGGGCACCACGTCGACCGAGCTCGAGCAGGCGCTGCACTACGACCGCCCCGCCAGCGAGGTCCAGCGCGCGTTGGCGACGATGCAGCAGGGCTGGAGTGCCGCGCACGAGAGCACCGAGCTCCGCGTCGCCAACCGCCTGTTCGGCGAGGCCTCGTTCTCGTTCGAGCCCGCGTTCGTCGAGCTCACCCGTCGGGTCTTCGGAGCGCCGCTCGAGGCGGTCGACTTCAAGGGGGGAGCACCGGCCGCCCGTGCGCGGATCAACGACTGGGTCGAGGAGCGAACCCACGATCGGATCCAGGAGCTGTTGCCCGCGGGCTCGGTCGACGAGACCACGCGCCTGGTGCTGACCAATGCGCTCTACTTCAAGGCGCAGTGGCTGCACCCGTTCGAGGCGCACGCCACCGCGCCCGCGCCGTTCTCGACCCCGAGCGGCCAGGTCCGGGCGCCCACGATGGTCCTCACCGAGCACCTGCGTCACGCCTCGGTACCCGCCGACGGCGTGGAGCTGGTCGAGCTGCCCTACGCGGACGGGCGCTTCGCGATGACGGTGGTGCTGCCCACCGCCACCGACGGACTGGCCGCGGTCGAAGGCAGGCTCGATGCCGCGCGATTGCAGGCCTGGCACGCGGCGCTCGGCCAGGGCGATGGTGGGCGGCTCGTGCAGGTGTCGCTGCCCAAGCTCGAGCTGCGCCCGTCCGAGTCGCTGGCCCTGAAGGATGCGCTCGGCAAGCTGGGCATCACCGAGGCGTTCACGCCCCGGGCCGACTTCTCCGGCATCACCCGCTCCGAGCCCGGCTCGATGATCTCCGAGGTCTACCACAAGGGCTTCATCGCGGTGGACGAGAACGGCACCGAGGCGGCGGCCGCCACCGCGGTGGTGATGGCCGAGGGAGCCGCCGCGCCGGGTGGCTTGCCCCACGCGTTCGTGGTCGATCACCCGTTCATGTTCTTCGTGCGCGACACCCGGTCGGGCATGGTGATGTTCATGGGGCGCGTGGTCGACCCGACCGCGAGCTGATGGCACGCCCACCTCGTGGCAACCGTGGCAACAGTGGCTTCATCACTCGGGATCGCGGAAGAGCGGCGCGCGCTTCTGCATCCCTGCCATGACCGCCTCGAGCTGGTTGGGCTTGCCCAGCACCGTGCGCTGGACCGCCTCCTCGAGGCTCAGGCCCTCCTCGGTGGTCGTGACGCGGGTGACCTCGAGCAGGCGCTTGGCGGCACGGATCGCGTCGGGCGAGCGGGTGGCGATCTCGCGGGCGGTGTATCGTGCCGCCGCGAGCGGGTCGGCCTCGACCCGGGTGGCCAGGCCCAGGGCCACCGCTTCGTGGCCCGAGACCTTGCGCCCGGTGAAGGTGAGCTCCTTGGCCACGTCGAGCCGCACCAGGTGCCGCAAGGTCTGGGTTCCGGTCATGTCGGGAATCAGGCCCCACTGGATCTCCCGGACCGAGAGGCTGGCGTCGGGGGTCACGTAGCGAAGATCGGCGGCCAGGGCCAGCTGCAGGCCTCCGCCGTACACGTGACCGTGCAGCGCGGCCACCACGGGCACGGGCAGCTCGTGCCACACCCAGGCGGCTTGCTGGGCGAAGTTGGCGGGCGAGCCCTCCTCGCGCCGGAGCATCGACTCGAAGTCGCTGCCCTCGCGCATGAACGACGCGAAGTCGAGGCCCGCACAGAACGAGGGCCCCTCGCCGTGCAGCACCACCGCGCGTAGCGAGCGATCGTCGGCGAGCCTGCGGCCCGCGTCGATCAATGCCTCGAACATGCGCCGATCGAGGCCGTTGTGCTTCTCGGCCCGGACCATGCAGACCTCGGCCACCCCTCCGGAGAGCTCCACGCGAACGCGATCGTCCATGCTCGAGTGGTTAGCACGGCGAGCGCCCGCGTGGCAGGCAGGGCAGTCGGTCGATGGGGGCTCGTGCGGGTCGTTTCTACTGGTCGTTCTGCTGGTTTGGGCACGCCAGACGCTCTTGGGCCGCCTTCACGGCCCGTGCATAGCGGCCCTGCGGCCAGCGCTCGGCGTGTCGCGCCCAGTGCTCGCAGGCGGCCTGGCGATCGCCGAGGTGGCGCTCGATGATCTCGCCGAGCTCGTAGCTCAGCACCTGGGCGGTGCGTGCATCCCAGTGTCGGGTACGCTCGGCTCGGCGCAGCACCTCGGCCGCGTCGCCATAGCGGCCCTGGGCACGGAGGCGGCCGACCTCGTCGATGAGCGCGGTGGCGTCGTCGGCCGTGGCGACTGCGTCGTCATCGTCTTCGGCTGCGCGAGGCTCGGCGCGGGCGGAGCGTCGTCGCGGCGGGTGGACGTCGCGGTCGGGCTCGCCAGCGTGGTCCGCCTCGCTCGCGGCGTCTCGTTCGGTCGTGACCACGGTCGCGGTCGCGGTCGCAGCGACCGCGGGTGTCCGCGACCCGCCTGGCGCGAGGCTCTCGGCGTCCTCGTTTGGCGCGGGCGAGAGCATGGCCACCGCGTCTCCCCATGCATGGCGCTGACCCGGAGCGATCTCGGTGACGACACCCTCGAGGTCGATGAAGCGGATCCTTCCCTCGAACAGATCGACGTGTCCTCCGAGCGGACCCTGCTCGATGGTGAAGCGGGTGCCGAGCACCTCGATGACGCCGTGGGAGACGGGAATGCGGGTCGGGGGCGCTCCCTCCACCACCCGGGTCACGTCGAACATCGCGGTGCCCTCGACCAGGCGCACGTCGCCGGGGCTCTCGTGGTCGGCTCGATCGTGTCGGAGTCGCACGCGATCCCAGGTGTGCACCGCGAGGTGAGGCGCCGACAGCAGGCACGTGCCGCGGAGCTCGACCTCCGGGCCCCGGTCGACGTGGCGGCAGCTCTCGCCCTGCACCGAGAACGATCCGCCGAACACGGTGGGCGTCGAGCTCGCCGTCTGCGAGGAGATCGGCGGGGGTTGACGCAGTCGCACGCCCACCACCATCAGCACCAGGGCCGCTCCCGCTGCGAAGGTGAGGGCGGGGAGCCAACGAAAGCGGAATCCCGAGGTGGCCTCGCGTCGAAGCGCCTCGCGACGCAGGCGAGCGCCGACGCGATCGCGGGCGTGGCGGGGCATGCCGCGCTCGGCCAGCACCTCGTCGAGCTCGCGGAGGCTCGGGGCGAGCCGTGGTCGCTCAGACATGGTCGACCTCCCAGCCGGCCTCGCGGATGCGGGCCTCCGCGCGCTTGACCAGCTTGCACACGTAGCCCTTGGTGTGGCCGAGGATCTCGCCGATCTCCACCAGCGTCTTGCCGTCGACGTGGACCATGCAGAACGCCAGGCGCTCCTTGGGGGGCAGCTCGTCGAGCACGGCCCACGCCTGGCCCAGACCCTCGCGCGCGGCCGTGAGGCGCTCGGGATCGATGGGGGGCCGCGCCTTCTCGCCCAGCAGCCAGCGCACGGGGGCGGAGGCCCGCAGCCGCTCGCGACGCAGGCGATTGAGGCAGCGGTTGCTGGTCACGCGATAGAACCAACCCTCGAGGCCGTCGCCCTCCTCGAGCCGCTCGACCACGTCGAACAGCCGCAGGAACACCTCCTGCGTGACGTCCTCGGCCCACGCCGAGTCGCCTCGGCCGTAGCGCAGCGCCAGGCGATACACCAGGCCCTGGTAGCGGCGGTAGAGCTCGTCGACGCGCAGCGCCTCGGCGGAGGCCGGGAGCTCGCCGAGGTCCTCGAGCGCGATGACTCCGCTGTCGCGGTTCACTCGATCCTCCATCCGTGGGTGATGCCCACGCCGATGCCGATCCTCCACAGCGGGCGGCTCCACCGGATCGTGCGCGTGCGATAGGGCCCGCCCTCGTGGGTCCATGCCTGCGAGGAGACCCCCGGGATCACGCCCAGCTGCACCCGCGTGCGACCGCGACGCACGGCCACTCCGCAGGACAGCGGCAGCTCGGCCGCCAGCGCCACGTCGCCTGCGGTGCGCCGATCGGTCTGGTACGTGTGGAGATCGGAGCCCACGAGCGCGGCCACCTCGAACGAGCCGCGTCGTCCGATGGGAACCTGCCAGTCGGGTCCGACCACGAGGCGGGAGTCGAGCACCTGGATGCCCGTCCCGCGCGAGGGGATCATCGAGACCGAGAGCCTCCCTCCGATGCCGCGGAGCTTGCCCATGCGCCAGCCCGCCTGCACCAGCGGATCGAGCTGCCGGCCACGGCTGGCCACCCCGGCGCTGGCCATCAGGCGCAGCTCGGCGCGCGGAGGGCCGTGCATGGCCACGGGGTCGCCCGGGTCCTCGGCGGTGGCGAGCAGGGGCGGAGGCGCCGGCTCGCCGGGGGGAGGGCCGCCGAGGTCGTTCACATCGAGCTCGGTTCCATCGGCCGGCGGAGGTCGCATGGCTTCCAACAGCGCACGCGCGGCGCGACGCGAGGCCTCGGGCGAGCCGTCGCCGAGCTCGAGCACCAGCACGGGCGGCCCGCAGTCGGCCTCGGCCGGGCCCACGCTCACCTCGGCCAGGTGGCCTCGTGGATCCACGCAGGCCAGGGTGTCGCCCGGGATCGGATGGGCGGTGAGGGTCACGCCCGCCGCTTCGGTGACCACGGCCACTGCTTCGAGCAGCGCATCACCTTGCGCGCCGGCACCCACTCGTACCGCCAGGCCCAGCCGCGAGCCGGGGAGGACGTCGTTGGCTTCGTACGTTTGCTCGACCCCGAGCACCGCGTGGTGCAGCACCTCGAGGCGCTGCACGGCATCGGGGCCGGTCTCGATCGCATAGCTGCGCCGCGCATCGGGTCGGCCCTGGGCCTGGGCCTCGACCACGAACCCCTCGCCCGCAGCGCGCACCCGAACCACGCCGTGGGCCTGCGCTGGATCGGCCGCGACGTCATAGCCCTCCTCGAGCAGCCGGCGGACCAGCCAGCCGCGCAGGGCGGTCATGCGGGCGTGCGGATCGGTCTCCACGAACGGATCGGGATGGACCTCCACCGCGATGGTGGGTCGTGCAGCGAGCATGAGAGTGAGCGCGAGCGCGGACACGACGACACGGCAGCGGCGCGAAGGGAGCCCTCGTGCGGGCGGGTTCCGCTGGGACTGTCACCCGCGAGGGGGACGAAGGTTTCCGGCCTCCATCGTTCCCACGAGATTACGGCAGATCGGGCATGCGCAGACTCCGCATTCCCGGCGCCACGGCGACCTAGAATGGTCGCTCGAACTTGGCCAGCAGGTTCAGCATCAGGTTGTGCTGTTCGTTGGCCAGGGCCAGCGCGTCGCCGCGAAAGAAGAACCCATCCGAGGCCAACGAGCGGTCGTAGCGGTACTCGAGACGAAGCTGTAGCAGGTCGCGGAAGTAGAGCGACGGCCCCGCCGTGGCCGATGCCAGCAGCTGCGGCACGCCGAAGCTCCGACCGTCGCGATCCCACCAGACCTCGGGGTGCCCCACCAGCACCAGCGAGGCCTGGCGTCCCTCCCAGGCAAACCCGCGCACCCACACGCCGCCGCCCATCCACAGCGAGTCCGCCGCGAGGTCCCCAAAGCCCTCGCGACCCACGTCGAACACCGCGGCCACGCCCACCGGGCGGCCGTCCCAGATCACCTGGGTGTCTCCGTGCACCATCCAGGTGTCGGGCGCCAGCTCCTCCTGCTCGGGCCCAAAGAACACCTGCCCGACGGCAGACACGTCACCCCGCGACCAGTAGAGCCCCACCAAGCCCGACGGCGAGCGGTTGACGTCGCCGATCGTCTGCCAGCCGTTGACCACCCACGCCTCCACCGAGAACCCGGCCGCGAGCGGCTGGGCCAGCCGTGCGCCCATCAGGTAGTAGGGCACCGCGTTGGAGGACCAGGCCGGACTGAACGTCCAGTTGTCCTTGGACCAAAAGGCGCCCACCCCGATGGGGGCGGACATCAGGCCCGCGTCGAGCTCGGTGCCGCTGGCGAAGCGATACCCGCCGTTGGCGAGCGCGATGTGCTTCCATACCTCGGGCCCCGCGTAGGCGCTCGCGGGCCGGCCGGGGGTCGGCTCCCCGGCATAGAGCGCGTCGACGGCCGCGCCCGCGTGCAGGGCCAGCTCGAAGCGCCATGGCTCCTGCTCGCTGGCTTCGTGACGCACGTATGCCGCCACCACGGGCAGCGTGATCTCCCCGGTTCGCGGGTGGGTCACCGCGCCCGCGTAGATGTGGTTGCCGGGGAAGTTGGAGTTGAACAGATACGCCACGTCGACGAACGCGCCCGCGACCCACGTGGGCGTGCGTGGCACCTGGCCCTCGCGCGTCGCCTCGCGAGGATCGGGCGCGGGCACGGGCTCGGCGGCGGGGCTGGGATCGGAGAATCCCCCAAAGCCCTCGGCGGGCGCAGGCTCGGTCGAGGCGGTCGCGGTCGGGGCGGTCGCGGTCGCGGTCGCGGCGGCCATGGTCAGCGCAATGAGATCGATCGGCATGAGCTCAACCTCGCAGCAGCGTGTCCAGGCTGTGCTGAGTGATCGGATGATACCCAGCCCGTGACCGCTCGTAGATCCGCAGCGCGTCGCCTCGGCGCCCCGCGGCCAGCAGCGCCTCGTAGAGCGGCACCAGGAACTTGCGGCGGCCGACCGTCGTCAGGAATTGCTCGAGCCGCTCGTCCACCGCCGCGTGACCCCGCAGGATCGAGAGCTCGAGCCACTGCGCCAGGATCTCGTAGTTGGTGGAGGCCGTCAGCGCGAACGTGGCATCGAGCTCGGTCAGGGTCCGAGCCGGCAGCTCCGCGGGCAGCCCCCGCAAGAAGTGCAGCCACTGGTGCGGCGTCCAGTCCCGGGTGGGCAGCGAGCGCACCGAGGTCTTGCCGCTCGCGAGCGCGTCGATCACCGCATCGACGCGCTCGAACGCGTCCGAGCGGGGCTGCGGCGCCCCCTCGGGCACCCCGGGCTCGTGGATCCACACCTGGGGTCGCGCCACCTGCCGTGATGGGAGGGGGACGGCCACCTTCACCAACTCGCGGTCGAGGAACGCCTCGAGCTCCTGGCTGCTCACGCTCGTGAACGCGTGCGAGTCGAACCACTTGCGCACGAACGGATCGAAGGCCTCGCGCCCGTAGCTCTCCTCGAGCTCGCGCAGGAACAGCGCGCCCTTCTCGTAGGCTACGTCCGACAGCGCCTCGTCGGGATCGCGCCCGCGCAGCGCCACGTGCAGCCGCGAGTCACCGGGCTCGTCGAGCCCTTCGATCTCGTCCTGCAGATCCTGGCGTCCGAGCAGCGCCTCCATCTCCGAGCGCCCGCGTCCGTACAGCGCCTCCACGATGCGCCGCTCGATGTATACGGTGAAGCCCTCGTTGAGCCAGGTGTCCTCCCACGTGGCGTTGGTCACCAGGTTGCCCGACCACGAGTGCGCCAGCTCGTGGGCCACCAGCGACACCAGCGAGCGATCGCCGGCCAGGATGGTGGGCGTGGCGAACGTCAGCCGCGGGTTCTCCATGCCGCCGAACGGAAACGCCGGCGGCAGCACCAGCACGTCGTAGCGCTCCCAGCGATAGGGGCCGAACAGCGACTCGGCCACCTCCATCATCCGCTCGACGTCGGCGAATTCGCGAGCCGCCCGCGGGAGCACCGAGGGCTCGGCCCACACGCCGCTGCGCTCGCCCAGCGATTGCTGCTCCACGCGGCCCACCGCCAACGCCACCAGATAGGCGGGGATCGGCTGCGGCATCTCGAAGCGATGCTCGCCGGGCCCGAGCTGCGGGGACTCCACGCGTCGTGCCGACATCAGGGCCACGCGATCCTCGGCCTGCGCGGTGACGGGCAACAACACCGTGGCGTCGTAGGTCACCCGCACGCCGGGCGAGTCCTGGCACGGGATCCACGAGCGCGCGTGGATCGCTTGCGACTGACTATAGAGGAAGGGGTCGGTGCCATCGGCCGTCTGCCGCGGCTCGAGCCACTGTAGACCCGAGGCCTGCGGCGACGTGCGGTATGCGATGCGCACCAGCTCGGCCTGGGGCGGCAGCTCGATCCGCAGCGGCTGTCCGAGGATCGGGTCGCGCTCCCCTCGTGCCCATGCGGCCTCCGTCCATGCAGCGCCTTCGATGCGCGCGAGCGCGGGCGAGGACTCCTCGAGGTTCGCCGGTCGGGGAGCGGTCTGCACCGCCTCGATGTCCAGATCCCGGGTGTCGAGCCACAGCGGAGCGGAGGGGTCCCTGCGCTCCACCCACAGGGTGGCATGTCCCACCAGACGTCGGTCCTCGAACGACACCGTCCACTGAAGGCCCATGTGCCGGACCACGACCTCATCTGGGCGCGCGTAGGAGTGGGGATCGGATCCTGGCTCGACGTGGGAGAGATCTCCACCGTTCATGGCAGTGAGGGGTGGTATGGAGGAATGTGGGGTGGTGGTCGGTCCCACTGGGTGCGAGTGACAGGACAGCAGCAACCCTGGGAGGAGCACCGTGGACCAACGGAAAACAGCCACGATTCGGTCCCCTACCGGACTTGTCGGGCGTTGGTCAACGGTGCGCGGAAAGATGTGAGACCAACTGGGGTTTTCTTACCCCATTCGATCTCCCACGATCTTGGTTTAGTTTTGTGAGTTCGATGTGGCCCACGCCGGATCGAAGAGATCCCCACACCGGCCAGGAAGAGCCCAATTGAGCGCGTTTGCCGATTTTCTTGCGTACTTTCGCGCAACGGGCCCCACGAATTTCTTCAGTCGGGATTCGCTTTTTACTTGATCGAAAAAACGTAATCCGGCTTAATGGCAAATGTCGAAGCGAGGTCGCCCATGTCCTTCACCGCCCGAACCCTTGCCGCTGCCGCTCTGACCTTCACCACCGCCTTCGGTTCGGGCTGCGACCTCATCGAGGCGTTCCAGAACGAGGCCAACGGCGGCACCACGCTGGTGCAACTGATGGTCACCCATCACGCCACGCCGCGGGATGGGGTGTTCCCCGAGCTGCTCCTCGGCGAGGCGACCACCTTCGACACCGATGAGGGCTGGACGGTCAGTCTGCGGGCGGCCTACGTCACCACCGCCGGCGCGGTCCTTCACGAGTGCGGCGGCGAGAGCTACGCCTTCGATCCCTTCTGGGGTCCGCTGCCCGAGGACATCAACGAGGAGGATCTCGACCTGCTCTCCTTCGCTTCGGTCGAGGTCGAGGCCGGCTCGTTCTGCGGCATGAGCATCGAGTACGGCCCCTACGTGGGCGACGCCGAGACCACCGCCCGCTACGCGATGGGCGAGGACGCGGCCAAGGTTCGCAACGCGACCTTCTACTTCGAGGGCGTGGCGCGCAAGGGCGACATCGCCATCGACTTCGAGCTCACCGGCCACGACACCATCTCGGTCGACCTCGACCTCGGCACGGTCATGAACGGCGGCCCGCTTCGCGTCACCGCGGACGAGGCGTTCCCCATCGACCTCACCCTGTCCAAGACCTACGACCGCCTCTTCGACGGCATCGACTTCGAGTCGGTCGAGAGCGCCGACCTCACCGCCAACATCGAGGCCGTGCTCGAGCTCGAGACCCGCATCGCCTTCGGCACCCGCGTCGAGGCTCGCTAGGCTCGTTTCGGCCCCCCGCAGCCGCTGCGGGCAAACGGTGCAGCGAGGTGGCCCCCCAAGGGGGGCCGTTTTCAATTGGTTCGCGCGACTGCGTTCTCGTGGGCCGGTGGAGCTTTCGACCGGCCCGGGGGATGCGAGTAAGATGGGGCCGGTGCCGAATTGCGCCCACTGTGGAGCCTTCGTCTCCTCGGGCTCCCGGCAGTGCTCGGGCTGCGGTGTGACCCTCAGCGGCCGCGAGCATGCCACCTTGCCGGGTCCGGGCTACTCCACGGCTCCCCCGGCTCAGGACGCGATGATCGGGCGCTCGATCATCGATCAGTTCGTGGTCACGGCCAAGCTGGGCGAAGGGGGCATGGGGGGCGTGTACCTGGCCGATCAGCCCACGGTGGGTCGTACCGCGGTCATCAAGGTGATCCATCCATGGCTCTCGAAGGATCCCATGATCGCGACCCGCTTCGAAACCGAAGCCAAGGCCGCCGCGCGCCTGCAAAATCCCCACATCGTCGCGATCTACAACTACGGCAAGCTCCCCGACGGCACCCTGTTCCTGGCCATGGAGCACATCCGTGGCTCCACCATCGCCCAGACCCTGCAGAGCCAGGGGCGCTTGGAGGCCTCGCGTGCGGTGAACATCGCGACGCAGTGCTGCGAGGCCCTCGCGGAGGCGCATCGGCACGGGGTCGTGCACCGCGACGTCAAGCCATCGAACATCATGCTGCAAGAGCGGCACCAGGGGCCGGGCCTGGTGAAGATGCTCGACTTCGGCGTGGCCACCATCGACGATCGCGAGGTTGCGACCGGACGCATGCCCCCGGGGACCCCGTGCTACATGTCACCCGAGCAGCTGGCCGGCGAGGCCGTCGACGGACGCAGCGACATCTACTCGCTCGCGGTGGTGATCTACGAGATGGTGGTGGGGCAACCGCCGTTCTTGGCGGCAAACCCCGAGGAGTACGCGCGCTTGCATCGCGAGGTGCCACCACCGGCTCCCAGCGCCCTCGCGCCCGACTATGGGATCCCTCCGGCGCTCGAGGCCTGTCTCATGCGGGCGCTGGCCAAGCAGCCACACGCTCGTCCACAGACCGCGGAGCGCTTCGGCGACGAGCTGTGGAGCGCCGTCATGTCCGCGGCCACCGCCGAGAGCGCAGCGCAGGCGTTCAGCTTGCCCCCGCGGCGCCGCAGGGGCCGGGTGGTGCGGCGGCTGGCGGCGGCGCTCGTGGTCGGGGTGGCCCTGGCCGGGATGACCCTGGCGGTGGATCGCTGGCGAAGTGGTGACCCTGCTCCCGTCGCGGCTGCGAGCAGACCCGCGTCGAGTGCCCCCGCGGCCAGCGAGCCCGATCCGGTCGAGGTGGCGCTCATGCGGATGAGCGTGGGTGAGCTCGAGTCGGAGCTCGAGCGGATCGCGGTGCTTCGCGGGCGCAGCCCTCAGGCGGTCAACGTGGCGATGACCACGTACCACGAGCGCCTTCGCGGCACCCCACCGGGCCGCAATCGCAACGAGCAGCGCCGGTCCGTGCTCACCGAGCTCATCCTGGGCTGGGCGCGCGCGCCGGCTGCCGCCGAGCCCGTGACCACCAGCATCGCCGCGCTCGAGGCCGTGTTCCTGCGCATGGACAGTCCGCTCGACGTGCAGGAGCGCCGTCGCATGCTGCACCAGCTGAAGAACGGGGAGGGCATCGGTACCGATGTCACCCGCGCCCAGCTGCTCACGTGGATCGAGCAGCACGGGTTCGACTATCAGACCGGGGAGCCCGGGGCCGAGCTGGTCCTCGAGGACGAACCCTAGACCACCACGAAGACCACGATGAACGACGCCGATTCCAACCCGAGTACCGAGCAGTCCTCCACCCAGGCCAGTGAGGGCCACGCGCGCACGAAGATCGTCG
This sequence comes from Paraliomyxa miuraensis, assembly GCF_026337845.1. Taxonomy (GTDB): domain Bacteria; phylum Myxococcota_A; class Polyangia; order Nannocystales; family Nannocystaceae; genus Paraliomyxa; species Paraliomyxa miuraensis. The sequence goes on from NZ_JAOVZF010000162.1 coordinate 60,029, forward strand.
TCGAGGACGATCGCACCGGCATGCACCCGGACACGGTGCGGCGGGCCGTGCTCGACCACCTGCTCTACACCTGCATGAAGGCCCCTGGCTCCGCCACCATGCTCGACGTGTACCAGGCGGTCGCCCACGCCGTGCGCGATCGCCTGGTGCAGCGCTGGATCCGTACCCAGCGCCAGTACACCGACAACGACGTCAAGCGGGTCTACTACCTCTCGGCCGAGTTCCTCATGGGGCGCTTCCTCGGCCACAACCTCCTCAGCCTCGACCTGTTCGACATGGCCCAGCGGCTGCTGCAGAGCTACGGGGTCGACCTGAACGCCGTGCTCGAGCAGGAGCACGATCCGGGCCTGGGCAACGGCGGCCTCGGCCGCCTCGCGGCGTGCTTCCTCGACTCCATGGCCACCATGGGGCTGCCCGGCTATGGCTACGGCATCCGCTACGAGTACGGGATCTTCATGCAGGAGGTGAGCGACGGCTATCAGGTCGAGCGCGGCGACGCGTGGCTCTCGCAGGGGACCCCGTGGGAGATGCCCCGCCACGAGTACACGGTCACCGTGCCCATGTACGGCCGCGTGGAGGAGCGGATGGACGAGGACGGCGTGCTGCGGGTCAAGTGGGTCGACACCGAGAGGGTGCTGGGCGTGCCCTACGACACCCCCGTGGCCGGCTACGGCAACAACACCGTCAACACCCTGCGGCTGTGGGCGGCGCGCGCCACCAAGGAGTTCAACTTCTCGGTGTTCAACGACGGTGACTACCGCCGCGCCGTCGAGGACAAGTCGATCAGCGAGACGATCTCCAAGGTGCTCTACCCCAACGACGACTCGCTCGAGGGGCGCGAGCTGCGGCTCAAGCAGCAGTACTTCTTCGTGTGCTGCTCGATCCAGGACATCATGCGGCGCTATCGCAAGGCCCACGACACCTTCGATGCGTTCCCCGACAAGGTCGCCATCCAGCTCAACGACACCCACCCCGCGATCACGGTGGCGGAGCTGATGCGCGTGCTCCTCGACGTGGAGGGGCTGAGCTGGGACCGGGCGTGGGCGATCACCCACAAGACGGTGGCCTACACCAACCACACGCTGCTGCCCGAGGCGCTCGAGACCTGGCCGGTGTCGATGTTCGAGCGGCTGCTGCCGCGGCACCTGGGCATCATCTACGAGATCAACCGCCGCTTCCTGCGACAGGTGCAGATCCACTCGCCCGGCGACGACGGTCGGCTCGAGCGCATGTCGATCGTGGCCGGTGGAGACGACCACAAGAAGCTCCGCATGGCCCACCTCGCGGTGGTGGGCTCGCACAGCGTCAACGGCGTGGCCCAGCTCCACAGCGAGCTGGTGCGCAAGCAGCTCTTGCCCGACTTCGCCGAGATGTGGCCGGAGAAGTTCAACAACAAGACCAATGGGGTGACGCCGCGGCGCTGGATCATGCAGGCGAACCCCCGGCTCACCGAGGTGATCACGCGGCGCCTGGGGCCCGGCTGGATCACGGACCTCGATCAGCTCGAGGCGCTCGCCTCGCTCCGCGACGACCCCGACTTCCTGCACGTGGTGCAGAAGATCAAGCGCCAGAACAAGCAGGACCTCTCCCGGCTGGTGCTCGATCGCACCGGGGTGGAGGTCGATGCCGACTCGTTGTTCGACGTGCACGTCAAGCGTCTGCACGAGTACAAGCGGCAGCTGCTCAACTGTCTGCACATCGTGGCGCTCTACCAGTCGCTCAAGGCCGACCCGAGCCAGTCGCGGGTGCCCCGGACCTTCATCTTCGGGGGCAAGGCGGCGCCGGGCTACGCGATGGCCAAGCTGCACATCAAGCTCATCAACGACGTGGCCGACACGATCAACGCCGACCCGGCCATGCGAGGGCGGCTGCGCGTGGTGTTCCTGCCCAACTACGGGGTCTCGATGGCGCAGACCATCATCCCCGGCACCGACGTGAGCGAGCAGATCTCGATGGCCGGCAAGGAGGCCTCGGGCACCGGCAACATGAAGTTCGCCATGAACGGGGCGCTCACCGTGGGCACCCTCGACGGCGCCAACATCGAGATCCGCGATGCGGTGGGCGAGGACAACTTCTTCTTGTTCGGCCTCGATGCGCCGCAGGTGGCCGAGGTCAAGCGGCAGGGCTACTACCCCGCGCACTACATCGAGCGAAGCGACCGGCTGCGCGGAGCGCTCGAGATGGTGTCCTCGGGCTTCTTCAGCCCCGACGACAAGGCGCGCTTCGAAACGGTGATCCACTCGCTGTGGAACGACGACCCCTACCTCGTGTGCGCGGACTTCGAGAGCTACTGGGAATGCCACGAGCGGGTCGACGCGGCCTACCAGGACGAGGATGCCTGGACCCAGAAGGTGGTCAGCAACCTGGCTCACATGGGGCGGTTCTCGAGCGACCGAACCATCGGGGAGTACGCTCGCGAGATCTGGGGCATCGAGCCGCTGCGGATCTCGATGGAAGGTCGCAACCCGATCGAGATCGACTGACCGCGTCGATCCACGGCCGAACGGAAGGGACGAAGGCGATCGTGTCGGAAATCGTGCTCACCTCCACCCTCGGCGCCGAGCACAAGGACGAGCTCGAGCGCCTGTTGTTCTTCAACCGCAACCAGGCGCGCCTGTCCCGGGCCGTCGCGCTCATTGCCCAGCGCTACGGTCCTCCGCGCGTGACCGAGGTCGGCGGGCACCTGCGGGTCGAGCTCGAGTCCTTCGTTCCCCAGGCGCTGTTCGCCGTGCACCAGACTCCGGCGGGTGTCGTTCCGGTGGGGACGGTGATCTACACCCGCGAGGAGGACGCGTTCGTGGTGCTGTTCGTGGCCGTCCACGAGGACTTCACGGCCAAGGGGCCCATGGCGGGCCACCGCTTGATGATCCGCATGACCGACGAGCTGCGCGCGGTGGGTCGGCGGGTCAAGGGGGTGCGCGCGCTCGTGATGTTCCTCGGGCGGACCACGCCCTTGCGGCTGGCGATCTGAGTTCCCCGAGGAGGGTCCCGTCCGGCGCGATGAATGGGTAGACTCGGATCCCGTGGTGAAGGACAGCGCTCGCAAGCTCATCAACTACGCGCGATCCCGCCTGTGGGATCAGACCCAGTGGCCGGACCCCGACGTCATCTTCGAGCGCAACGGCTACCTGGGCGTGGCGGCGTTCATCCGCCAGACCTGGGATCCGCGGCTCACCAAGGAGCTGCTGGCGCGCTACGGCGCCAAGATCCACCCCGACTGCTGGCCGATCGGACCCAACATCACGCTGCACGAGTGCCCCAACGGGTTCGACAACCTCACGGTGGGCTCGCACGCGTACATCGGCCGGGAGGTCTTCTTCGACCTCACCGACCAGATCATCATCGAGGACAGCGTCTCGATCGCGATGCGGGTGATCTTGCTGTCCCACATGAACATGGGCCACGACTACCCCAACAAGCCGCTGGCGCGGCTCTACCCGGTGAGGAACAAGCCCACGATCCTGCGACGGGGCTGCTCGATCGGGGCAGGATCGGTGATCGCGTGCGGGGTGGAGGTGGGGGAGGACTCCGTGATCAATGCCGGGGTCATGGTCGACCGCGACGTGCCTCCCCGCACGGTGGTCAATTGCACGCGCCCGCGCCCCAACGTGCGGATCCCGGACAGCCTGTTCCGCCCCAAGCCGCCGGTCGAGCCCCAGGAGTAGGCGAGCTCGCCATCCGTGCTTGTGTCCGTCGTGGCCCCGCGGTAAGCATCATCTCGTGACCAAGGAAGAGTTCGTCAAGGAAATGGCCGAGGCGATCATGGTATCGCCCGAGGAGCTTGGCCCGAAGGTCGAGCTGTCGAAGTTCGAGGCCTGGGATTCCACCTCGGTGCTGCAGCTCATCGCGGTGCTCGAAGACGCGGGCATCGTGATCGATCCCAACAAGATCCCGGACTGCAAGACGGTGCAGGACGTGCTCGATCTCGCCGGCCTGAAGTAGCGACCTCGCGCCAGGAGCCGGATCGATGAGACTCGCTGGGATCTCGGCGTGCGTGCCGAAGAACAAGGTGGAGACCTCCGCCGCCTACGACAACTTCAAGCAGTTCGACGTCGATCGCATCATCGGCAACACGGGCGTGAAGGAGAAGCGCGAGGCGGAGCCGGGGGTGACCACCACCGATCTGTGCATCGCGGCGGCGGGTCCCTTGCTCGACCAGCTCGGCTGGGAGCGCGAGTCGGTCGACGCGGTGGTGCTCGTGACCTCGTCGCCCGACTACGTCATGCCGGCCAGCGCCCACGTGGCGCATCGCGAGCTGGGGCTGTCGGAGCGCTGCCTGGTGTTCGACGTGAACCTGGGGTGCTCGGGCTTCACCCACGGCATGATGATCGTGGAGAGCTTCATCGCCTCGGGCCTGGTGAAGCGGGGGCTCTTGCTGTGCGGCGACATGACCTCGGGCACCATTCGGCCGCGGCTGCGCGAGTGCGACCAGCGCCCGGACCTCGCCAACGCGATCCTCTTTGGCGACGCGGGCACGGCCACCGCGCTGTCGGCCGAGGGCGACGACGTGCGGGCCAGGAGCTTTGCGGCCGACGGCAGCGGGATCAAGCACATCATCGTGCCGGGAGGGGCCGCGCGCGAGCCCTGGGCCCCCGCGCTGTTCGAGCGCCGCATGAACGAGTACGACGAGGAGCGGCGGCCGATCGATCTGGTGCTGCGCGGGCCCGAGATCCTCACCTTCACCATGAAGAAGGTGCCGCCGCTCTTGCGCGAGTTGCTCGAAGGGGCCGGCTGGGCGGTGGACGACGTGGACTCGTTCGTGCTGCACCAGGCCAACCGGTTCATGCTCGACTTCTTGGCCAAGCGCATGAAGCTGCCCAAGGACAGGGTGCCGATGTCGATCGCCGAGTACGGCAACACCTCGAGCGCCTCGATCCCGCTGACGATGGTGGCCTGCTCCCAGGGGCTCATGCAGCCCCGCACCAAGTGGGTGATGATGGGCTTCGGCGTGGGCCTGTCGTGGTCGGGGCTGGCCATGGAGACCGAGGGCGTGGTGAGCTTGCCGCTCATCGAGGTCTAGGCTTGCCTGGCTGGGGGGTCGCTCGGCGCCCGTCAGAGCGGGGGCTCGTGCGTGGTACTCCATGGCCATGCGCAGGGCGATCGTGGCCGTGGTGGTGCTGGTGGTGGTGGCGCTCCTGGCCGGGGCGATGTTCCTGCTCGATCGTGGGGCCCCGCCGAAGGGGGCGGAGGGAGAGCCGCAGTCCCGGGGAGTGTCACCACCGGGCGCGGCGAGGGAGGGCGTGTCTGCGGAGGAAGGACCGCCGAGCGTGGCCACGCGGAGTCGTTCGGAGGCGCGGGCCGAGCGTGACGCAATGCGTCATCGCATCCTCGAGGCGATGCATGCTCGCGAGCGCGCAGCGGCCGAGCGCGAGGGGGGCTCCTCGGAGGGTGAGGATGCGTCCGCCGGGTCGGCTGCGTCGGCCGGAGGCGGGCGGGGCGGGAGCCCGGGCCCCGACGACGAGGCCCCCACGCCCGGCAACCTCACCGATCGTACCGGCAACCACGGCTACCTCATGAAGGTGATGAACGAGGAGCTGATGCCGCTGGCCGACGAGTGCTACGAGCTCGCACGGCAGACCGAGCCCTCGCTCGCGGGCATGCTGGTGCTCGACTTCGAGATCCTCGGCGACGAGGAGATCGGCGGCGTCGTCGAGTCGGTGGCGATCGGGCAGGGCAACGAGCTGGTGCATCCCGAGCTGGTCGAGTGCATGCAGGAGTCGATCCTCTCCACCACGCTGCCGCCCCCGCCGGCCGAGCACGGGGGCAAGGATGCGATCTCGCTGTCGCTGCGGCTCTCGCCCGACGACGGGTCGGGATGACGGTGAAGGTCACCCGACCTCGCGGTGGCCGCGTGGCTCAGCGTCGACGACGTGCGAGGAATCCCAGCAGCATCATCAGCATGGCGCCGCCGAGCGGTGCGCGGTCCGTGGAGCGGCAGCCACACCCACCACCCTCGCCATCGCCCCCGCCGGCCGAGCCACCCGTACCGCCCGTGCCCTCCGTGGCTCCGCCGGTTCCGTCCCCCGCCTCGCTGCCCGCACCACCCGTGCCGGTGTCCCCGAGGCTGCCGTTGCCGCCCGTCTCATCGACCCCGCCCGTCCCGTCGCTGCCGGTGTCCCCGGTGCCACCATCGGTGTCGCTGCCACCACCGTCGGGAAAGTCCTTGAACTCGGGCGCGAGCGGCCAGCCGGGGTTGCCCTCCGGGTCGAACAGGTAGGCGCCCACATCGGCCACACCGCCGCGCGGCGTGGTGTTGAAGTCGTCGGCGGTCACGTAGGCCGGGTCGCCCGCGCCGATCAAGGCCCCGCCCGGCGCCGGGAACACGTCGATCGGAGGCGCCCCCCCGAAGTGCCCGTCGACCAGATCGAGCGTGGGATCGCCATCCACGTAGCCCCCGCCCGGGCCCCCCGAGACCCCGCCGATGCCCACGTTGCCGGCCAGGATCACGCCCGAGGTGTCGCCCGCCCCGAAGAAGATCGCGCTGCCCGACTGCGCATAGACGGCATTGTTGGCGATGAGCACGTCGCCCACGGCGTTGCGCAGCGAGATCGCATCGTTGGTCGACTTGACGATCGTGTTGTGCACGACCTCGAGGTTGTCGGGCGACCCCGACTGGTGCATCTGCATCGCGATCCCGTCCACGTTGGCCGACAGGATGATGTTGTTGCGGATCGTCGCGTCCGCGGCCGACTGGATCCCGTGGTCGCCACAGTTCCACAGCACGTTGCGCTCGATCACGTTGGGCGGCCCGTTGCCCGCCGTGCTGTAGGTGAGGATGCACGGGTACTTGGTGTCGTGGATCACGTTGTCGCGGATGACGTTGCCGTAGCTGCCCTCCTTGATCTCGATCCCGTCGCCCTGCACGACCATGGGCCCGTTGGTGTGGTGCACCCAGTTGCGCTCGATCACGCTGTTGGCCAGGCGGCAGCCGTCGTTGTTGCAGCCCAGGTACATGCCCTCGCCCGTGTCGTCGGTGTCGTGGATGTGGTTGTGCACGATGTGCAGCGACTCGTAGGTCACGCCGCCGTCGTTGGCGCGCAGGGCCACGTCAGCGGTGTCGTGGATCTCGCAGTCCTCGATCGTGAGGTGGTCCGCGGCGCTGATGCGGATGCCGGCCGAGCCGCCCGAGAATTCGATCCCCCGGATCTCCACCCACGTCGCGCCGTCGATGTCGACGATGTTCTGCGCCGCGTCGGGGCGGTGCAGGTGGGGCTGCTCGCCGTCGGCGGCCCGGATGATGATCGGCTGCCCCTCGGTGCCCGCGATGTCGAAGCTGAAGCGCTCGGTCAAGGTGTACATGCCGCCGGCCAGCACGATCTCGTCGCCGGGCTGGGCCGCGTTGATCGCCCCCTCCACGTCGTCGCCGGGGCCCACGTTCACCACCGCGGCCCACGCTGGGCTCGCCCCCGTCATGGCTCCAATCGTCGACAATCCCGCCAAGATCCACGCATAGCTCCGCATCGTCATGGCCACAGGGTACCCGGCTCGGGAGGCGGTGACACCTGCGGGGTGGCGCGGTGTTGCACGGGTCATGGCACGTACTCTTCGTATCCTCGACTTGCTCTCGTTCCTTCCTCATCGGCGGCTCTCGGGCTCCTGGCCTGGCCTGGGCGTCGGCCTGGGGCTCACCCTGGGGCTGGGCTCGGGCTGCGTCTACACCGAGTGGCACGGCGACCACGACGAGGAGGCCTGCCTCGACGACTTCTTCGACTGCCTCGACGACGCCGACGGGCCCGAGGAGATCGAGGCCTGCGAGGCGGCCAAGGAGGTCTGCCTCGACACCTGCGACCACGGGGACGACGAGCCGCAGCCCGGGGCGGGCTCGGATGGCGGAGACGGACCCGGTGACGGGGGCGACGACGGGGGCGACGACGGTGACGGTGGCGATGCGGGCGATTCCGCCGGCGCGGGCGATTCCGCCGGCGCGGGCGATTCCGGAGGAGCACCCGATGCCGCGTGCTTCGAGATCCACGCCGCCTGCGTCGCGCAGGCCACGACCCTCAGCGACGTGGAGGCGTGCGAGACCTTGTTCGACCACTGTCTCGAAGCAGAGGACTGCGATCACACGTGTGAGCCGGTCTGTCCCGACCCGGGGGTGAGCGCATGCCTCGACGTCTACGAGGCGTGCGCTGCCGTGGCCGACGACGAAGGCGCGGTGCAGGCCTGCGCGGCGGGATTCGATGCATGCGTCGGCGACCTGGACGACAGCGCTTGCGTCCCGCAGGACCCGGCGGTCGTCGATGCCTGCCTCGAGCAGCATGCCCTGTGTACCCAGTGCATCGATGGGGCCGAGGATCTTTGGCTGTGCAAGGAGGTCTTCGACGCCTGTGTGGCGGGATAGCGCCGTTCCTTGCCATGCGCGGCTCGTGGTCGGGTCGAGTTTTGGCCACGAGCCCGCGCCATCCTGATATGCTCGCGGGGTGAAGCGAATCGCGCTCGTCGAGGACAACGACGACAATCGAGCGCTCATCTCCGCCTTGCTCGACGACGCCTACGAGCTGTACGAGTATGCTGACGGACCCTCGGCGCTCGAGGGGATGATGACGCAGCGGCCGGATCTCGTCCTGCTCGACATCTCGCTGCCCGGCATGGACGGCACCGAGGTGCTCACGCGGCTCCGGGCGCATGACGACCTGCGCGCGCTCCCGGTGGTGGTGCTCACCGCCCACGCCATGCGTGGCGATCGCGAGCGGTTCCTCGCCCTGGGCTTCGATGCCTACGTCAGCAAGCCGATCATCGACGAGGACGAGCTGCTGCAGACCATCGAGCGCCTGCTCGGAGCGAGTCCATGAGCCTCGGCCCCGAGGCTCGTGCTCGCCTGCATGCCCGCTACCTCGCGGGTCTGTCCGAGCGTCTCGACGTGATGGTCACCCTGCGGGCTCGCCTCGACGCTGCGGACCCGCAGGCGTCCGAGGAGGCGCGCAGCCTCGGCCACCAGTTCGCGGGCACGGGGGCGAGCTTCGGGCTTCCCGAGCTGTCCGAGCGCGGGCAAGACCTCGAGCAGTGCGACGACGACCAGCGTGCGCAGGCCCTCGATCGGCTCATCGCGGCCGTACGGGCCGCGGTGCAGCGCCAAGGATGAGGTCATCGAGAATGAAGGAACCGGAGATCCCCGACGACGAGGCGCAACGGCTCGAGGCGCTGGCTGCCTACCACGTCCTCGACACCGAGCCCGAGCAGGCCTACGACGACCTGGTCAAGGTCGTCTCGCACCTGCTGCACATGCCGATCGCATTGGTCTCGTTGGTCGATGCGCAGCGACAGTGGTTCAAGGCGCGCGTGGGGCTCGAGCCCCAGCAGACCTCGCGCGCGGTCTCCTTCTGCGCGCATGCGGTGGCCCAGCGCCGCTCGCTGGTGATCGAGAACGCCCTCGAGGACCAGCGCTTTCGTGACAACCCCCTGGTGACCGGGCCGCCGCACATTCGGTTCTATGCCGGAGCGCCACTGCAGAGCCCCGAGGGCCACGTGCTGGGCACCCTGTGCGCCATCGATCGTGAGCCGCGAACCATGAGTCCCGAGCAGCTCGAGCTGCTCGAGGCCCTGGCCCGGCAGGCGGTCAGCTTGCTCGAGCTGCGTCGCCGTGCCGCCGAGGCCGAGCGGACGGAGGCCAAGCTCCGCGAGGTGACCAAGATCCAGCGGCGGTTCTGGGAGCTGTCGCTCGACATGCTCGCGGTGTCCAACTACGAAGGCAACTTCACCCGCCTCAACCCCGCGTGGACCAAGGTGCTCGGCTGGTCGGTCGAGGAACTCACCACCCAACCGTTCCTCGACTTCCTCCACCCCGATGACGTCGAGCGCACCCTCGCCGAGGCGTCGAGGCTCTACACCGGCACCTACGAGACGGTGACCTTCGAGAACCGCTACCGCTGCAAGGACGGATCCTACCGCTGGCTCTTGTGGTCCTCCACGCCCGACCCCGAGACCCGAATGCTGATGGGGGTGGCGCGCGACATCACCTTCAAGAAGGAGCTCGAGCAGACCCTCCGCGAGGCCCGTCAGGCGGCCGAGGACGCCAACCAGGCCAAGAGCGACTTCCTGGCCAACATGAGCCACGAGCTGCGCACGCCGCTGAACTCCGTGATCGGGTTCACCAACATCCTGCTCAAGAACAAGCACGGAGCGCTCGGCGCTCGCGAGCTCGACTACCTCCGGCGCATCAACACCAACGGCCATCACCTCTTGCGGCTCATCAACGACGTGCTCGATCTGTCGAAGATCGAGGCGGGCCGGATCGATGTGCGAGCCGAGGAGGCGGACCTCGGCAAGCTCGCCCAGGACGTCGTGGACCAGCTCCAGGGGCAGGCGCAGCCCGCCCGGACCCGCTTGCGCGTGACCGTGCCCCAGGGCCTTCGGGCGCTGCGAGGCGATCGCGATCGCCTCGAGCAGGTCCTCATCAACCTCGTGGGCAACGCCATCAAGTTCACCGCGGGCGGCACGGTGGAGGTGAGGATCCACGCCGATGCCGAGGGACGGCCGCTGCGCCTGGACGTGATCGACGATGGCCTGGGGATCCCGGCCGACAAGCACGCGGTGATCTTCGAGTCGTTTCGCCAGGCCGACGAGAGCACGCGGCGCCGCTTCGGCGGCACCGGCCTGGGCCTGGCGATCTCGCGCTCGCTGTGCGAGATGATGGGTCTTCGGCTCGAGCTGGCCAGCGAGGAGGGGCGAGGCTCGTCGTTCGCGATCTCCTTCGTCGACCACGAGCTCCCGCTGGTCTACGAGCCGCCGAGCTCCTCGAGCGCGGGGGAGATGGACTTCGGTCCCGAGGAGCCGGGGCCCAGCGTGGGTGACTCCAGGCCTGGCCCGAGTCCTCGGGAGCCCGCGACGGTCCTCGTCATCGACGACGACGCCGATGCTCGTGCCGTGCTCGAGAGCTTCCTTCAGGACTATGGCTGCCAGATCGTCGCGGCCGACTCGGGCGAGCGCGGGATCGAGCTGGCTCGCAAGCTTCGTCCGGATCTCATCACTCTCGATCTCATGATGCCGCGCATGGACGGCTGGTCCGTGCTGGCCGCGATGCACGAGGATCCCGAGCTGCGGGACATCCCGGTGGTCGTGTGCAGCATCGTGGGCGGCGAGAGCCGGGGCAGCCTGGTGGGCGCGAGCGCGGTGATGGACAAGCCCATCGATCGCGAGGAGCTCTACGAGGTGCTGCGCGCACACCTCGACGACCCGAGCCGCAGCGCGGACATCGAGGATCTGTTCGAGCGAGTGCTCGGCAGCCGCCGCACCAGGTAGCCGCGGCTCAGCGCTTGCGCGGATTCTGGATGTGGATCGCCTCGCCGACCGCGTGCTTGGCCGCTTCCATCATCGCCTCGCCGAGGGTCGGGTGCGGGTGGATCGTGAGCCCGATGTCGGGCGCGTAGGCGCCCATCTCGATGGCCAGCGAGGCCTCCGAGATCAGGTCGCTGGCCTCGGGCCCCACGATGCTCACTCCGAGCACCCGCTCGTCATCCGCGTCGATGACGATCTTGACGAAGCCCTTGGTCTCGTCGATCGCCATGGCTCGACCGAGCACCGAGAACGGGAACTTGCCCACGCCGACCTTGTGACCCTTGGCCTCGGCCTCGTCCTTGGACAGGCCCGCGGTGGCGATCTCCGGCTCGGTGAACACCACGGCCGGGATCACCCGGGCATCGTTGACGGACTTGCGGCCCGCGATCACCTCGGCCACCACCTCGGCCTCGTGCGTGGCCTTGTGGGCGAGCATGGGCTGCCCCACCACGTCGCCGGTGGCGTAGATTCCCGGCACGTTGGTCTGCAGGCGCTGGTCGACCACGATGAAGCCCTTGTCGAGCTTCACGCCGGTCTTCTCGAGCCCGAGCCCCTGGGTGACGGGGCGGCGGCCCACCGCGACCAGCACCACCTCGGCCGACAGCTCGCGGAGCTCTCCGCCCACCTCGACCTGGACCACCGCCATGCCGTCGCGCTCGGTCCAGCCCTTGGCGCGGGCGCCGGTGACGATCTCGCCGCCGTCGTCCTTGATCTGCTTGGTGACCACCTGCGCGAGGTCCTTGTCCATCGCGGGCAGCAGGCGATCGAGGCCCTCCACCACCGTGAGCTTGGTGCCCACGCGCTGGAACGTCTGACCCAGCTCGAGGCCGATGTAGCCGCCGCCGATCACGATCATCGACTCGGGCACGTGGTCGAGGGCGAGCGCGCCCGTGCTGTCGAGGATGCGCTTGCCGTCGTAGGCGAAGCCGGGGATCTCGATGGGGACCGAGCCGGTGGCGATCACGATGTGCTCGGCCTCGACCACGTCGGAGGGGCTGCCGTCGGCGTAGGTCAGCTGCACCTGCTTGGGGCCGAGGAAGGTGGCCGTGGCCTGGCGGTACTCGGTGCCGTTGCCCTTGACCAGCCCCTTGACCCCCGAGGTCAGCTTGCGCACGATGCCGGACTTCCACTCCTGCATCTTGACCATGTCGACCTGCGGCGGTCCGAAGCGCAGGCCCATCGTCTCGGCGTGCGACGCCTTGTGGGCGAGCTTGGTGGCCGAGATCAGCGCCTTGGACGGGATGCACCCCACGTTCAGGCACACGCCGCCGGGCTCGCCCTTCTCCACGAGCATGGCATCGACGCCCAGCTGGCCGAGGCGAATGGCACAGGGGTAGCCGCCGGTACCGGCGCCAATGACGAGAGCGGTCTTCTTGATGGTGGCCATGACGAGGTCCTAAATCCCTGCCAGGAGCAAGAGGGTGGGGTCTTCGAGGTAGCGCTTGACCTCCTGCAGGAAGCTGGCGCCCTCGAAGCCGTCGACCACGCGGTGGTCGAGGGAGACGGAGAGGTTCATCAGGTGGCCCACGACGATCTGGTCGTTGTCGTCGACCACCGGGGTCTTGCGGATCGCGTGCACGCCCAGGATGCCGACCTCGGGGTAGTTGAGGATCGGGGTGGCGAGCACGCCGCCGATGGTGCCCAGGCTCGTGATGGTGAAGGTCGAGCCGGTCAGCTCCTCGCGGGAGGCCTTGAAGCTACGCGCCGCCTCGCTGACCCGGGCGATCTCGCGACCGATGTCGAGCAAGCTGAGGCGATCGGCATCGTGCACCACCGGCACCATCAACCCCTGATCGGTCGCGGTGGCGATGCCGATGCCGTAGCGCTTCTTGACGATGATGTTGCCGCCCTCCTCGTCGAGCACCGCGTTGACGATGGGGTACTTCTTGAGCCCCAGGATCACCGCCTTGACGATGAACGGCAGGTAGCTGAGCTTGACGCCCTCTTGCTCGGCCGCCTTGCGGGCCTGCTCGCGGACCTTGACCAGCGCGCTCACGTCGACCTGCTCGACGTAGGTGTAGTGCACCGCGGTGAAGAACGACTTGGACATGCCCTCGGCGATCCGTCGCCGCATGCCGCGGAACGGGATCAGCTCGTCGGGCGGGGTCTCGCCGAGCGAGCGTCGCAGGGCCGGGGCCGGGGCCGGTGCCGGGACAGGTGCAGCGGCCGTGGCCGGGGCAGCGGGCGCGGCCACGATGCTCGCAGGCGCGATCACCATCGTCGGCGTTTGACTCGGCGCCGCAGGCGACGCCTCCAAGGGGTCGCCGCCGCTGAACAACCCCATCACCTCCGACTTGGTGATGCGACCATCGCGGCCGGGCACCATGTCGAGGTCGATGCCGTGCTCGCGGGCGAGCGCGCGTGCGGCCGGGGTGGCCAGCACCTTGCCCGTGGTCGCGTCGCGCGGGGCGGTGCCGGGTGCGGCGGGAGCCATCGGGACGGGAGCGGCGGCCGCGGGAGGCGGAGCGGTCGTCGCGGGCGGCAAGGTGGCGGCGGCCGGAGTCGGCGCGGGGTCGGCCGGGGCCTCGCCGAAGATCGCGATCACCTGGCCCACCTCGGCCACGGCGCCCTCCTCGATCAGGATGCGCTCGATCACCGCGTCCACCGGCGACGGGATCTCCATCGTCGCCTTGTCGGTCATCACCTCGACGATGCCCTCGTTGGCGGCCACGCGATCGCCGGGCTTCTTGAGCCAGCGGACGATCTCGACTTCGACGACCCCTTCACCGATGGCGGGGAGCTTGAGCTCTGGCATGGTGGGACGACCTTCTTGCGGTACGGTACGGTGGTTTGGCGGAAGGGGGCGGGAGGTTCGGGTCGGGCGCCGGGTGCTCCCTGCCGGGTGGCCCCTGGTGGCGGCGATCAGTAGCTCGCGATGCGCTCGATCGCCTTGGCCACGCGCTCCACCGAGGGAACGGCGTCGCCCTCGTCGGCGGGTCGCAGCGGGGAATCGGCCCCGGCCACGCGCACGACCGGAGCGTCGAGGTGGAGGATGGCCGCGTCGGCGAAGGAGGCGGCCAGCTCGGCTCCGATCCCGCCCGTGCGCGGACCCGCGTGCACGATCACGATGCGGCCGGTGGCCTTGGCCTCGGCCTCGAGCGCGGCCCGGGGCAGCGGCGACAGGCAGCCCACGTCGATCACGGTCGCATCCACGCCGGTGGCCTCGACGGCAGCCGTGGCGATCGACAGGGCGGCGCCCCAGCTCAGCACCGTCACCGTCTCGCCCTCGCGTACGCGGTGAGGCGACGTGGGGTCGCGCCCAAGGCTCTGTGCGGGCGGGCCCGACACCGCACCCAGCAGCACCCGACGTGGCAGCAGCAACACCGTGGGCCCGTGGGTCACGGCATGCTCGGCGGCCGCACGCAGCCACGCGCCCGCCTCTTCGGCCCGCCCTGCGCACAGCACGGTGAGCCCGGCGATGGATGCCAGCATCGTGGCCGCGGCCTCGCTCGCATCGCCACCCAGGCCAAAGCCCGGCCCGCAGGGTGCCACCACGCACAGCGGCACGGCGATCGGGGTTCCGACGGAATCACGGTTCCTCCACGACCAGGCGGCGGCCTCGCGCAGGCCCGTCAGCCCCTCGAGCGCGGCCCCGACCCCGGGTAGCAGCACCAGCGGGTGGCGTCCCGCCCCGGCGAGCCCGGCCGCGTGGGCGAACGAGGTGATGGGCAGGAGCGGCGTGGACAGCACGCGGGGCCGGAGCGCCGGGTTCTTCACCGCGTCGCGCGAGAGGCCCAGCATGCCGCCGTCGGCCACGTCCTCGCCCAGGAGCACGCGGCGTTCGTCGTCGCGCAGCAGCCCGGCGACCACTTCCGCCAGGTGTCCCAGGATCGTCATGGTCGGCCTCCCGGGCGCTGGCTCGCCAGCGCGTCGTGCTCGTCGAGCACCTCGAACGCATGGTCGAGCTGCGTGCGGAGCTCCGCCTCGCACACGTCCTGGAAGGTCGACGACCACTCGCCGCGCCCATCGAGGAACCGCCGCAGGCGCTCGACCGGGTCGCGGTGGGCGGGTGGGTCGTGGACCAGCTGCGTCACCACCACGTCGACCACCCCCGGACCACGCCCGCTGCGAGCGCGCTCGGCCGCCGAGGCGATCGTATTGTGCACCGCCACCGGTTCTGCTCCGTCCACGCGCCGGGTCCACAGCCCGCAGGCTCGCACCCGGTCGGCCACGCTGTCCCCCAGCACGCCGGCCTCGGCCGGCGCTCCGTTGGGCCATAGCTGGCTGCGCACCACCAGTACCAGCGGTAGGTCACAGGCGGCCATCAGGGCCAGCGTCTCGGTGAATGCCCCCGAGGTGCTGGTGCCCTCGCCGCACAGCGCGAACGTGGCGCGTCCAGCCCCCGCCAGCTTCTCGGCGTGAGCGTGGCCCGCGGCGAGCGACAGGTGCATGCCCAGTGCGTCGGTGCCCGCGGCCAGTCGGCGCGCAGAGCTCGACACGCGCCCCGGCTGCGCATTGCCCTCGCGGCCCATCACCCGCTGCACCAGCTCGGGCAGCGGCATGCCGCGCGTCAGCGCAATCGCCACGTCGCGACCGCCCCCGAAGATCCACTCCTCGTCGTCGGCCACGCGGGCCGTGGCCACCAGCGGCGCCTCCTCGCCGGCCGCCGATGCCCACATGGGCACGCCGGCCCGCGACAGCCGGAGGTCGAGGCTGCGGGCCGCCACCAGCTGCTTGTAGTAGGCCTTGGCGTCGAGGCCGCCCAGCGTGGCTCCACCTGCGAGCTTGCCCTCTGCATCGAGCAGGGCAGCGGCTCCTTCGGGGTCCCAGGGCGTGCTCTCCATGTCGGCTCGCAGTCACGGGGGAGGGCGCACCGCCCATTCGCACGGGCGCTGAGCCGCCGAGACGGCCCGACGCGTGGCCTTGGCCGTCGTCTTGGGCGGACCCCCTCGGGAGCATCGCCCGGCGGTGCCACGGGGCCTTGCCGGCACCCTGCGGGTGCCCATGGCTTTTATCCGCGCGTCCCCGGCAGCGTCAAGCCAAGCCCGACCCTGGCGCCGGGGTGCCTTCGTGGGTTTCCTCGGAGGCACGGTCTCGACCCCTGGCTCTCTGCGACCCAGCTCACGAAAGCGCGGGATCCCACCGTGGCCGCGTGCTACACGAGGTGGACAGCCGATGGGATTTCGATGCTGACGGTCGCCTCGCTCCTTGCCGCCATGACCATTGCCGGGGCCTTTTGGGTTGGCGTGCTCGCAGCCCGTCGCCTCCGCGACTGGGGGGAGGGTCGACGGGCGCTCGAGGAAGGCGAGCACGTGCCGCTGGCCATCGCCGCCGCCTCGGGTGCGCCGGTCGACGACGCTGGTACCCGGAAGGTGCGGGCGCTCGTGGCCAAGCGGATCAAGGATCATCGCTGGGAGGCCGGGCGCGCAGCTGGTCGCGGCTCGGGCTCGGGCGCCGAGGCTGCGGTCGAGGAAGGCGCGCCCGTGGACCTGAGCCTGTCGACCCTTCGGGTGGGCGACGTGGTCGTGCTCGACGGGGGGCACCCCGAGCTCGGCAGCGACTTCATCACCGATGGCGTGATCAGCCTGCGCGAGGGCGGGACCACCACCATCGTGGCCAACCTGAGCGATGGCGATCGTCGGCGCTGGCTGGTGGGTGCCGAGGACCAGGACCGCTGGTTGCTCGTGGCCCCCGTGCACGACCATGGCCTGTCTGGCGAGCCACCGCGGAACATCCGGCGCGAGCGGGGGCTGTACACGCTCGAGCGGCGCGGCCAGGCGAGCGCCGCCGCGGTGGGCAAGCACGAGCGGCCTTCGCAGTCGCGCGCGGCCACCTATGTGTATCGAGCCACCGGTCGCGACGTGCTGTGGGTCGAGCGCTGGGGGAGCGAGGTGCTCGTGGGCGAGGGCGAGAGCGTGGACGCGGGCTCGATCTCGTTGTTGCCGGGGTCGTAGTCCCAGTCCCAGTCCCGGTCGTAGTCCCAGTCGCGCCGGTTCGTCACGCGAGGCAGCCGCTGTGAGATGATGCTCGGGTGACGTCCGAAACGAACGAGATGCGGTGCTCCTTTTGCGGCAAGTCGTCCGCCGAGGTCAGGAAGCTGATCGCTGGACCCGTGGCCTGCATCTGCGACGAGTGCGTGGCGATGTGCCAGGAGATCTTGGCAGAGGGGTCCGCGCCGTCCGAGGACGACCAAGACGCGGACTAGCAGGACCTCGTGCAATCGAACATGGTGGAGCATCTCGGACTCGAACCGAGCTGTCGTTCTGGGTGCAAACCAGATGGCCACCCCCGGCAGCCCCATGCCCCATGCCGTATCGATGATCGGAGCAGACGGCGAGAATCGAACTCGCATCCCCTGGGTGGAAACCAGGTACTCTGCCGTTGAGCCACGCCTGCCTGAAGTTGGTCGTCCGTCGACGAAGAGCACCCTGGGCCGGCGGTCGGAGCGGGCGAAGGGGTTCGAACCCTCGACCTTCACGTTGGCAACGTGGCGCTCTGGCCAGCTGAGCTACGCCCGCGCGTGGGCCCCATGCTCGGTGGCTTCGTCGACGGATCGTCGCGTCCGTCGTTCGGCCCAGTGGTGCGTCGATGTGTGGGGCGGCGAGGCTTCTACGCGCTCGTGGTGCCACATGCGAACCAAACGAGGTTCACGTGCGGACCACGCTCGAGTACGTGGAACTCGCTAGCCCACCGCGGCGGCGCCACTGGGCGAGGTACCCGGCCATCCCGACCACGCCCATCCCGACCACGTCCATCCCGACGGGTCGGCTCCGAAGCAACCGGCACCTGCCGCGGCGCCCGCGATGGCGGCGGCGGAGGTGGTGGCTCGACGGATGCTGGTGGAGAGGGCGAACATTGGACCGTACCTCGTTGCTTGGGTCTACGGCACCGCCCCTGGCGTGTCAAGCAACGAGTCGAATGAAATTGGCGAGGACTGATCTCGCGCATCGTCCTGCTCTGGTCGTTCGGGATCTGGTCGTCCGGGACCTGGTCGTTCGGGATCAAGTCGAGGCGCACGCTTCGTCGAACAAGCGCGCCTGGAACTGATAGTTGCGTGGTACTGCGATCTCGATGGTGTCCCAGGCCCGCGTGCAGAATCGCCGGATGGCCGGGCTCTCGAACACCGCCCGTCGCAGCTGGTGGGCCACGAGCTCCGAGGTGGGGTGCGTGGCGAGCAAGGCGAGCAGGCGCAGCTCGTCCAGGGCCTCGTTGGCGCACGCGTGCTCGAGGTCGTCCCAGGCCATCTCGGTGAGCCGCAGGTGGGTCTTCTTGGTGCCCATGGCGATCACCTGGAGCAGCTCATGGGCATCGAGCGCGAGCAGGTCGTCGGGGTAGGCGATCGGATCTCCGGGGTCGTCGCTGCTCCACTCGCCGAACACGGCCTTGGCCTGGCCGATCAGGAATTCGAAGCCGTTGCGGGTGAGCTCGTCGAGGGAGGACACGTCGGTGCAAGCGACCGCTCGCTCGATCTCCTGGCGCTCGTACGAGCCGAGCGAGCCATCGAACAGGCTGATGAGCAGACCGGCCAGCGGTCCCCGGCACACGAGCTCATCGACGGCATCGCCGAGGGCCTCGCCTGCGAAATGGGGCTGCAGGCGGTCTGCGAGGGCCTTGGGCCGGGCGGCCAGCGGCAGCGAGATCTCCTCGCCGAGGATCGTGCGGAGGTGGGTTTGTGCCTGTCGGGCCTCCTGTCGACTGAAGTCGCCCATGGCGAAGGCCGCATGGGGAAGCCGGTGCTCGATGAGCATGGCGACGGCGAGCACGAGCAGGTGGAATGGCTTGCCCTGGGTCTTGCGGTGGAGCAGCCACTCCAGCGCTTCGCCGTCGCCCGGGGGTCTCCAGCTCTCGAGCACGCGCAGCAACAGCTCGCCCGGGGGCTCGCGTGGTTGGTCGACCCCCAGCTCGCGCGGCAGCTCGATGGACTCGGCGAACAGGCGGCTGTTGGCATCACCGCAGACGTGCCAGGCGTCGGGCTCGGCGACCGCGCGGGAGTAGGCGACCAGCTCGACGCCCGCGACCTCGCGGTAGGCAGGCCGAAGCGGCGGGTCGGGCCACTGGCCCAGCAAGGTGAGGGTCTCTTCGTATACCTGGGACCACGCGGTCCGGGAGATGCACGAGGGGTCGACGACGACGGAGATGGTGATGCCCATGCGCGGCAAGATGGGGGATGGGCATGGAGACGCAACTGGGCGAATTGGACCACTCCCCATGTGGACGGGTCGTTGGGGGACAGGTGGTCAACGGTGCCCGTTCCTACCAGCCGGGCGGGAGTTCTGGATCGGCCGGGAGCGGCTCGAGGAAGGCGCTGCGGGACAGGTCGACGAGCGAGCGGTCGGGCAGCTCGAAGTAGTCGTCGCGGCCGAGATCCAGCACGAGCCCGCCCGGCGCGTACACGCCCCATGGAGGATCCTTCATCCCCGGGCGCGGCGCATACATGAGGTCGCGCTCGGGATTGGGCTCGCCGTCGTCGAATGCGTGGCCCGAGGAGTGCTCGTGGGGCGCCAGCAGGTCCACCATGCCGAGCGAGTGCACCAGCTCGTGCAGCATCGCGTACTCGAGGTAGCGCGGGACGAGATCGGCCTGGCCCCACGGCGCCTCGCCGCAGGGGCTCGAGCCCGGGATCTCGCCCCCGAGGTAGAGCGCGCCCACCTGTCCGATGAGGACCGGCGGGTAGGCTCCGCCGCCGCAGGCGTACTGGCTGGTGCCGCCGTAGTAGACCGCATAGAGCTTGTGGGGGACCAACAGGCCCATCTGCACGAGCTCGCGCTCGATGCGATCGCGGACGTAGGCGAAGCCCGTGTCCACGTCGAACGCCTCGGAGGTGCCGTGCATGACCGCGTTGGGGAGGTCGAGGCGCACGAAGCCGATGTCGAGGGTACCGGCGGAGGTGTCGAGGCGGAGCGTGCGGCCCTCCGTCTGCGAGGAGAGCCACTGCGACCAGGCGAGCACCGAGTTGCAGATCGTGTCGTTGGTGTCGAGCTGCTCGTCGGCGCCGTCGGAGGGGAGCACGTAGAGGACGCGGACCTGCGGCTCGGGGGCGTCGTCGGGGAGGTCGAGCTCGGTGCGATCGAACGGGCAGGGGGGCGGGGGCTCGAAGGGGCCGGTGCTCGAGTCGGCGGTGGTGGGGTCGGTGGTCGAGCTGGTGGTGGTCGAGCTCGGCGCGGTGGTGTCCAGCGAAGAAGGCGAGCTGGTTGGTGCCGTGGTGGCGGAGGTGGTGGCGCTCGCGCTCGTCGGTGGTGATTCGCCTGGATCGGGCGTGCATGCTCCGAGCGCGAGGGCAGCGAGGAGCCGAGCGCGACGCGGGGCCTGCTCGGGCATGATCGTCGTCTAGCACGGGCGCAGGGGGCGTTTCAACGCCGAGGGGCGCTGGCCGTCGCCCGCGAGAACGACGCTCGCCGCACGGTGGACCAGGCCGTTGGGGACTGGAGGGCTGGCCATTGTCGGGACCGTCTTCGCCGGCTAACGTCGCCCGCCCCTTCCGAGGAGATCGAGCTGATGAAGATCCATCCCTACCTCAACTTCGCCGGCAACACCGAGGAGGCCATGCGCTTCTACGAGCGTGCGCTCGGCGGTCGTCTCACCGAGATCCATCGCTTCGGGTCGATGCCGGCCGAGGGCTTCGAGCTGACGGAGGAGCAGAAGAACCGGGTCATGCACGTGGGGCTCGAGCTCCCCAACGGGCAGATGATCATGGCCAGCGACACCATGGAGGGCATGGGCCCGCCGTTCACCGTTGGCAACAACTACTCGATCTCCATCCACCCCGCGAACAGGGACGAGGCGGATCGGTTCTTCAACGCGCTTGCCGAGGGGGGCACGGTGACCATGCCGCTCGCCGATCAGTTCTGGGGGGACTACTACGGGAGTGTCACGGATCGCTTTGGCGTGCAGTGGATGGTGAACTACTCGGCTGCGGCCGGCGCGAAGTGAGCACGTCGCACAGGGCCACGATGCTCTGCGAGATGCCTCGCGCCATGCCCTCTTCCCGCGCTCGGGCTTCGATGGTCATGAGCGCGGGGTTGTGTCTTGGGGGAGGGCGAGCTGCGGAAGCGACTCGAGCATCAGCCGCCGCCGTCCACCTGCGCCTTCTGGTGCATCGATCGCAACCAGGTCTCCAGCCCCCCGAGCGTGTTCTGTCGCACCGGTGAGTCGCGAAACGTCCGGAGCCGCGCCTCCAGGCGCTTCTTGGCCGCGTGGACCCGCCTATAGATCCCCTTGGGCGGCAACCCGAGCAACTCGGCGATCTCGGTGCGGGTCCGCTCGCCGACGAACTCGTAGTAGAACACGAGCTGATCGTCGATCGGCAGCGAGCGCAGGGCCTTGATCATCAGCTTCTCCTCTTCCTTCTGCGCAAGTGCCGTCGACGCTCCTCGCGCTGGTGCCGCGGCAGCCTCCTCGTTTCGCAGTGGCTTGTGCCGGCGGCGCTTGGTCTGGGTCAGGACGCTGAAGTAGACGACTCTGCCGAGATACTGGCGGAAGTCCTCCTCGATCACCTCCTGCTTCTGTACCAGAATGGCCATCGCGTGTTGCGTGGCCTCGACGGCGTCATCACCGTTCGCGAGCCTACGTCGGGCCAAGCCGAGGGCGTAGGCGTAGTGTCTTCGGATCAGGACGTCGCCGGCTTGGCGATCGCCTGCGCGCCACTGGCGGAGGAGGCTCATGTCGTCATCGTGTGCCATGTGCTGGATTCTCTAGTAGTGGTTCCATCAGCACGATGAGTCTTCCGCACCGTGAACAAGATTTCCGGCGGTGCGGTCGGCCCGGCGCCTCGGGCGGTCAGGTGCAAACGGCTCCGGGGGCTCAAGGGAGGGTGAAGAGTCGGTGACCCGGCCAGGCCGGCCCCGAGCGAACAGGGAGAACATCGTTGCTCGACATCATCACAACGGACGTGTTTCGGTCGTCAAGCTGGAGGGGGGCGGGTGCTTCATGGTGGACGTATGTCCCGCGACACTCGCGAGAGCCCCATCGAGCGCTTTGGGCGGCACCATGGAGGTGTTCGATGAGTAACCTCGAGCCACCCGATCTCCCACCGAGCGTCGTCGCGCGCGCGCTCGACGGAGAGGAAACCGCGTTCGCGCTGTTCTACCGGCGCTACGATCCCACGGTGCGGTGGGCGGTGGGCCTCCGCGTCTACCGCTGGCCGCGTTTGGTCCCGCTGTTCGACGACATCGTGCAGGAAGTCTGGTGCGAGCTCACCCGGCGGGGCTGCAAGCGCCTACGCTACCACGACGCCGAGCGCAGGCTGCCGCTATGGCGCTACGTGGCGCTCGTCAGCGGGCGCTTGGGGTGGAGGATCGCCAAGCGGCACCTGGGCCACCAGGAGGTGGAACTGGTGGAGGCGCTCGAGGAGGACGACGACTGGGGCGTCGTCATGAGGATCATGCACGCCGACCTCCTCGACCGCCTCGCCCAGGCAGTGCACGGCGAGCTCGATGAAACCGATCGGGAGCTGTTCGAGGAATACTTCGTTCGCGGTGAGATGCTCAAGGACGTGGGAGCACGGTTGGGGTTGAAGGAGAACGCCACCTACAAGCGCAAGGAGCGGCTGCAGAGGAAGCTCCAGACGCTGGCCGAGAGGCTGCTGGGGAAGCCCCCGCGGACGGAGCATCCAGACCTGGTGGCCCTGGCCTTGGTCTTGGTGGCGACCCTGGTTGAGCATGGAGGTGGAGCATGAGCAAGGATCAAGTCATCCAGGTGCTCGGCGCCCACGTGGTCATGGCGGAGCCGACGGCGGAGCTGTGGCACCGAGTGGCGCTTGGCGAACTGCAGGCCAACGAGGCGGCGGCCCGACTGCTCGGGGCACGGCAGGAGCTGTCCGAAGATGAGCAGTCGGTGCTCGATCGTGCGAAGATGGTGTTCGTTCCGCCGTCGGAGGAGCTACGTCGGGCGCAGCTCGCGGCGCTGCTGAGCCGGCGCGCGGCGGAGGGCGAGGACCACGCCGAAGATCGGGCGGTGGTGCTACCGATGCGATCACCGCGGATCCGGCGTTGGATGGTGGGACTGCTGGGGGCGGCGGCTTCGGTCGCGCTGACGGTGTGGCTCCTGCCGGCGCGGCCGGAGGGGCACCCGCGGGTGTTCTCGGGGGCATACACGATAGAACTCGAAAAGGCGGCCGATACGGTGCGAGGGGCGGAGCCTCGGCCCGAGGTGCCCATGTACCCGGTCGACGGCAAGATCGGGATTCGTCTCGTGCCCGAGGAAGAAGTGGATGGACCGCTCGGTGTGGTGGCGTTCGTGTGGGATCAGTCGGGGTCGGCGCGGCGAGTGGAGCTCGAGGCCACGATCCACGAACACGGCGTGGTAGAGATCGATACGACGGTGCAGGCATTGGGGCTCACCGTGGGGGAGTGGGAGCTGGTCCTCGCCGTGGGGTGGGTACGAGCGCTGCCGGACACGTGGGAGGAGCTCGTGACCGAAGAGGCGGACTCGACGGACTTCGACGTGGTGCGCGCGCGTGTGCGGGTGGTGTCGCGCTCGTAGGGTTGCGGAGTCGGTGTGCGGTGGACGTCGATGGTCAACCGAGGCGATGCAGAGCAGGGGCCCGGATCCGAGGGTGACGGCGAGGCGAAATCCGACGCCGGAGATGCGAAGTCCCTGACGTGGGAGGATGGTCCTCCGCTGCCCGGCTTGGCGGAACTGCTCGGTGCCAACCGGCGGGGCGAACTGCACGAGGTCGGGCCTGGGATGATCATAGACGGCAAGTGGGAGCTGCGGGAGCGACTGGGAAAGGGGACGTTCGGGGAGGTCTACGAGGCGTGGCACCTCAAGCTCGATCATCCGGCTGCGATCAAGATCCTGAGGGGTGAATACAAGGACGCCAAGCAGCGCTTCCTGGAGGAGGCGCAGATCATGGCTCCGATGACGAGCGAGCACTTGGTGCGGGCGTTGGACTACGGCGAGCTGCCCGATGGGTCTCCGTACTTCGTGATGGACATGGTCAGGGGCAAGTCGCTGCGGCACTGGCTGAGCCGGGAGCGCCTGCCGATGTGGCGGGCGGTGGCGATCGGCGCGGAGATGGTCGAGGGACTGGTCGAGGCGCACAAGCGTGGGGTGGTGCACGGGGACATCAAGCCCGAGAACGTGGTGATCGGCGAGGACGACGATAAGGCACGCTTGCTCGACTTCGGGCTCGCGCAGACCACCGCCACCGAGGGCGAGGACATCGGGGGCACGCCGCACTACATGGCGCCCGAGATGCTGTTCGACGAAGCGCCGACCAGCGTGCGGACCGACGTGTACGCAGTGGGGGTCGTGCTCTATGAGATGCTCACGGGAAGGCTGCCGCGTGGGCACCTCGACATGAAGGGGTTTGCGAAGATCAAGGCCGCGTGGGAGAGCAAGCCCAACGCCAATCCAGTGCTGATGTACTGCAAGGACGTGCCGGAGGCACAGCGGGAGGCGCTGGAGATGCTCGACGCGCTGGTGATGGAGGCGCTGGCGTACGAGCCCACGCAGCGGCCGAAGTCGGCGGTGCCGATGCTCGAGGAACTGCGAAAGTTACGGGAGCGACTGTCGCCGTATGCGCTGTCGTCTATGCTCACGGCCGAGAATGGGGCTGTGAAGGTCTCCATGGAGGTGAAGACGACGGCCCCGTTCAAGACGGTTGAGCAGCCGAGAGCGGCGCCGTGGCGGCGAGTAATCGGTGCGATGGGCGTGGTGGTGGTTTCCGGGTTGTTGGGGCTGGGGCCCTTGCCGTGGCTGGGTGAGAATGCCAGGGTCACGAAGGAGCCGAAATTCGAGGAGCCACGGGGGCTGACGATCGTAGCGAAGGAGATCGAAGACCCCTTCGGGGTGGAGGAGATCCAGGCGGCGCGTGGGGGGATCTTGGTCACGGTGCCCGAGAATGCGAATGACGCCGTGATGAAAGGATATGGCGCGCTGTGCAATGTGCTCGATGGGGATCGACCGAGGACCGAGGGGATGCTGCCCGTGCACTGTTGCAGAGTGCCGTCAATGGGGGCGGATGCCTTGATGGCGCTGGCCGAGAAGGCCCAGGTACGGGTAGTGGTGTTGGTGGGGGATGGAGATGCGGAGGCGCTCGAGATGCGGTCGACGAAGCACCATCGAGGCAACGCGCTGCTGGCCCGGCTCGATGGGCTGCCGCTGCCGAAGGATCCCAAGGCGATGGCGCTCGTGGGTCCGGTGCTCGAGGCAGTCGTGGGGGCGAACACGCCATCGGGTGCGACGGGGGCAGCCGAGGCCGAGATTCCGGCTTTCGAGTGGAAGGACGTGGGGGCGCGCTGGGGCACGCTGGCAGAGTGGCTGCGGGTGCAGCAGGGGCATCGTTCGCCCGAGGATCTGAACCGCCGCGAGGAGCTCGCGCGCGTGCTCGATCGCATGCTGACCGAGGATCGCGAGCGGGGCGAGGATCGCGGGGTGGCGGCGTATCACGAGCTCGCGATGCTCGTGTGGGCGAATTCACGGACCTGTGACGACGCGGAGCCGTTGCTGCGCAAGTTGTCGTCCGCGGAGCATCGGCTCGAAATCCGTCTGGCCGTGCTGCTCGATCGTGCGGCCTGCCTGCTGAAGGGCAGCGACCCGGTTGCGCGGGTGGACGAGGCCGAGGCGCTGCTCGCCGAGGCATTCGAGGCGAGCGGCGACGACCCCTGTGTGCGGGTGGCGGCGATCGGGACGATTTCGTGGATCGATCGGTGGAAGGGCGGCGCCGCGCGCTGGGAGGAACACGCCGAGCGGCTGCCGCCCCCGAGCCGGTGCGAGCCCGCGATGTGGTCGAGGGAGTATTCAGTGAGAGGCGATGCGCTCGTCGACGATGGACGGCCCTGCGAAGCGGCGCAGGCCTACGCGCTGGCGTACGGGGCCCTGCGCACGAATGTGATCGCCCTGGTCGCCTGGTCCGAGTACGCGTGGCGGTGCGAACCCGGGCTCGAGGTGCCGCGACAACCGGCGAACGACGCCCTGCGCGAGGCGCTGGAGTCGCAGGTCTTCGAGCGGCCGGAGCAGCGGGTGTCGATCGCGTACATGCGGTGGTGGCTCACTCGCGAGCCTGCCGATGCGCTGCGGGTGCTCGACGAGCACGCGAAGGTGAGGGACGGAGAGCCGGCGATGCTGGAGGGCACGGCGAGCGATCTCGAGGCGGAGATCTGCGCGGAGGTGAAGGGCGAAGCGTGCTCGCTACGGATCCTCGCGCGACCCAAGCGGGCGGGGGATGCCGAGCGGCTACGGAGCGACCTTGGGCTGCGCTGATGCCTCGGGCTCGGAGGTTGCGGTGGGGGTGCAGGCGTCAGGTGTGAGTACGTCGAGCTTGATGCCGGCCGCATCGGCGTAGCGCACGTCGCGGACGCCCTTGCCCAGCGTCACCGGTAGCTCTTCGTGATGGTCGAACAGCCTCGGCTCGCGTACGAGGATGTTGCGACCGTCGGCGGATACGAGGTGGAGGCAGTTGCGAACGCCCTCGACGCAGCGACCGCTGTCCCAGCGCTGCAGGGTGCTACGACGATCGCGAAAACCGTGGAGATCGACCGGCTGGATCCCGGTGACGCGGTAGTCGTGGAGGATGAGCAGGAAGAGCTTGCGATCGTGGCTCTGCAGGCTCACGAGCAGCTCGAGGTGCGTCGGGGTTGTGGTGGCGGTCGAGAACGCGACCAGCTTGCCGATGGAGGGCAAGGGTTTTGTGGAAGGCACGGTGGACCAACCGGAGCTCGTATGGCGCAGGAGGTGGCCCGCCTTGTCGATGGCGAAGCGCGTGCCCGAGCGCGTGGGGGTCGAGATGATCTGGACGAGGTCCGACGCGCAGGTCTCCGGGTGGAAGGTGAGCGTGGGTTGGGCGCTGGCCTGGGAGAGGTCGTAGGTGGCGATGCCCACGTCCCCGCGGTGGCGGGTCTTGGGGCCGCGCACCTGCCCGCCGAGCAGCCATTCGATGACCTCGGGGGTGGTGGTGGGCATGGCGCTGGAGGGGGCGGCGGGGGCGGTGGGCCGGGCGTGACGGCACGCGAGGGTGAGGGTGGCCACGAGCCAGAGCGCGCGGGTGAGGCGGTGAGCGGACATGGCGGGTACCTCCAGGGGATACACCGCGAATCGGCGTTTGCGAGCTTGTGAGGGTTTGGCAGCCGGGGATCGAGGTGTGGGTGGTGCGTCAGCTCGATGCAGGGTTCGTGCGGGTGGGTCTTCGTCGCCGCCTTCCGACGCCGGCGAGCCCCAGCAGTCCGACGGGCATCGACCCCACGGGTGCGTTGCGGCGCAAGGGCTTGCTGGCACACCCACCGCTGGTCTCGAGCTCGGGTGGCTCCGGCGCGGATAGTCGTGGTTCCTGGCCGGGCGGGAACGTCAGCGGGGTGTCATCGCCCGAGGCGATGAATGCTGCCCAGTCCCTGGGGTGGCGGTGCTCTTCGGTGTGCAACAACTCCAGCTGGATCGCCTGCATGGCTTCGCCGCGGCCCAAGCCCTCGGCCAGCTTGCGGTAGTAGGCCGCCATGAGCTTTTGGGTGGTTGCGCCCGAGATTCCCCACAGGCTCGTGACCGTGGTCCTCGCTCCAGCGACGGCGAAGGCGCGGCGTAGGCCGAAGAGGCCTTCGCTCGTCACGGGCTTGCCCTCGCTCTCGATCACATCGCCCATGCCGGTCTCGCAGGCCGAGAGCACCACGAGCTGGGTGCCTCGCAGGTCCATTCCGCTGACCTCGTAGGCGGTGAGCTGGCCGTCGTCGCGTTCGCGGTCGACGTCGACCTGCTCGATGTCGGCGAGGTAGAGGCCCGAGCGGAACATCGGGTTGTCGCGCTCGTTGCGGGCGACGCCAAAGAAGCCGTGAGTGGCCATGTGGAGGATGAGCGGACGCTCGATGGTGCGGACGTTGGTCTCGGTGGCTTGGTCCTTCAGCAGGACGCGGGTCCTGGGGAAGAAGCTCCTGAGGAAATCGGCCTCGAGCTCGGCATCGGGAAGGTCGGCGCCGGTCGGGTTGGCGACGATGGTCACCGGGGTGGTGGTGACGGGTGGCGAGGCGGGAGGGTCGAGGAGGTCGCGACCGGTGGTGACGTAGCGCAGGTCGTACTGCTCGACGAGGTAGCGCTCGCCGTCGTGGAGCGCGCCGAAGGGAATCAGGCTCAGGTTGCCTGCGGGGGCGATGATCAGGTGTCGAGTGGATCCTAGCTTGTCGACGATGGGACGCATGACCGTGTCGTAGAGAGCGGTCGGGTTGGCTTGCTTGGTCTGCAGGGCGTGGCGAAAGGCCCTGACGTGCTCGTCGACGGGTGCGGCGGGGCCGAGGTCGACCCAGTCGAAGCGGTCGGGGAAGACGAGGTAGGCGGCGTAGCGGGGAGGAAGCTTGGTCTCACTCCTTCGCACGCGAGCACCAGAGTCGTCGTGGTAGGGAACGTACTGCGCGATCTCGATGAGGACGCGGCCAGCAGAAAGTGCCCGTTGGACGTCCTCGATGGTGACAGGATGATCGGGTGCCTCGACGAGGGAGCTGTGCTCGGCGAGTTCGTTCCACAGTTGGTCGCGCTGTCGTCGGATTTCGTCGAGTCGCTGCGCATGCGCCTCGGTCGTGATGTTGCTGGGTCCGTGGCCGGACACCACGGCGATTCGAGAGCCGACGTCCGCGATCTCGTCGAGGAGGTGCTGGTCCTCCTCGGGAAGGGAGCGGCGAAGCGCGGCGTTGGACTGGCTGACGAGGTCCTGGACGCGATTCTTGCGCCGTAGCAGGGTCGTGAGGGCGAGCTCGGCAATCCCGTCGTGCCGGGGAACGACTTGGAGGTGGAGGGACAAGGTGTAGTGAAGCGAGCTGGACAGCTTGGCGGCGTAGGCCAGCCTCCGCGTCTCGTCGGCCACGGTCAGGTTGCGCACGAGGTTGATCTCTTCGATGTCGAGGGTTCGTTGGTGTGGCTTCAATGCAAGGTCGTGCTGGCCTTGGTCGTGGTACAGCATCGCCAGGTTGTTGAGGCTCGTGGCGACATTGGGATGATCGGGGCGCAGCGTGTCGGCGAAGATGGCGAGTGCTCGTAAGTGGAGCGCCTCCGCCTCTTCGTATGCTCCTCGCTCTTCGTATACCAAGGCCAAGTTGCGGAGGCTCGTGGCAACGGTGGGGTGTTGAGGGCCCAATGCCTTCTCCTGAATGGCGAGCGCTCGCAAGTGGAGCGTCTCGGCCTCTTCGTACATTCCCTTGTCACGGTAGAGCGTTGCCAGGTTGTCGAGGGTCATGGCGAGCTCGGGGTGTTGGGGGTGGAGCGCTTTCTTCTGAATGGCGAGCGCTCGCAAGTGAAGCGCTTCCGCATCCTCGTATGATCCTTGGGCACGATACAGTGCTGCGAGGTTGTCGAGATCGATGGCAACGAGGGGATCGTACGGGCCGAGTGCCTCTTCATGGATGGCCAGCGCTCGCTCCAACAGCGGCTCAGCCCTTCCGTAGGCACCGAGGGTGTAGTAGTGCACTGCCAGATCACTGAGGACCGTGGCGACGAGGGGATGATGTGGACCTAGCTCCTTCTCCCCCATGGCCAACGCTCGTTCGAGGTGCGACTCAGCTCTTGTATACGCTCCTTGCAGATCGTGAAGAACGCCCAGCGCGGCGAGACAGCTCGCGAGCTCAGACGATGCCTTCCCGTGCTCCTCTTCCAGAGTCGAGCATGCTCGCTCGGCCAGCACGACCGCCTCGTCGTACTTTCCCTCCCCTTCGAGTCGCTCGTAGTCCGCTGTCAGCGCCTCTGCTTCCCGTCGCTTGGTGGCATCCGGCGTGTCCTTCCCCGACGACGCCCACCCCGAGGCAGGATCGAGCCATCCAAGGACCATCACTGTGACCGCGAGCCAGCGCGGAGTCAGTACACCATCCATGTTCGCTGGAACGCCACCTTCACTCGACGCTCTAGCAACATCACCACGCGCTACCACTTCGTATTCTTCGTCTGGTCATGCTGCTTGGGTGGCGGACGCCGCGTTCATGCGAGTGGAAAACAGTTCGACGCGCTCGTCAGGGCGTAGTGCCCGCCGCCCTCATGTGCAGGTGTGAGCAACCAACGACCGGGATGGCATGCACGTGAAGACCCTCCTCGAAGCGGTTCCTGCCATCACCAGCGGCTTCGAGATCATCGCGGTCATGGCGTTGGGTTCGGTGATCGTGGGCGCCCGGGACCCCGTAGGCGTCGCGCCCGAGGGCGCGGATCTCCCGATCGTCGAGATCGGTTCGCAGTTGTAGTTCGATGATTACGACACATGATCGGATTGTGGTAGCGGTGAGGAGTCGAATATGAAACGAACAAGAAATGTTTCGCTCTTTGCGCTCGCGAGCCTCGCTGGCGTGTTGATCGGTGGGCTCATGAGTGACTCGTCGACGCAGCTCTTCATGCATGATCGTAGTGACGCGGAGTCGGAGGCCCGTCGGGTTCTCGGCGGGTTCGCCCAGGAGGCGGATCGCTCACGGGCGATGACCGAGCAAGGCAGTGGTCCGGCCGACGGCCCTGCCGAGCACGAGGATGAGCTCGACCATGAGGAACTCGTTGCCCATGGCCGAGAAGTCATGGAGCGCCGGATTGCGACGATCACCGACGCAGTGAATCGCGAGGCAGTGGACTCGGGCTGGGCACCGGCCATGGAGCGCCAGCTCTCCGAGGGACTGGTCGCCCGCGGGCCGCACGGCGCGAGATTGATCTCCGCAGTCTGCAAGACCACGCTCTGCATCGCCGACGTGGAGCACCCGCCGGGTGACGATGGCATGGGATATGTGAACTGGCTGACGGTGTTTGGCATGTCGCGCGGGTACTTCGTGCGCCACTCGCCCACGTCGAGCACGGGTGCTCGAACGATGGCCTACCTCGCACGCGATGGACATTCACTTCCGCCCGTCGAACCGCGTTCGCCAGCACGAACACGATAGAGGCGGGACCGATAGGGACTGGCTTGAGATGAGGACCAAACGGATACGAAGGAAAGGACGAAGACAGGTGTAGTCATGTGGAACAGAAAGCAAAACAATAGTCATGCTCGGGTCATCGCTGCACTTGCGGCAACTTCTGTGATGGCCCTGGGTGGCATCGCAGTCAGCGATGTCGCGATCCAGACCGCGGCGGCCGACAACAAGGTCATGCCCGGCACGGCGTGTGATGAGGGAGACGAAGCCTTCCTCACGAATCGAACCAATCCCAGGTTCCTTCAGAGCGACGCCGATGCCCAGGTGTACATGTGTCCGGTGCTTCGCGACGACACGACGGACGATCTCGACCGCTTGATCGTCAGTGTGGACAATCAGGTCGGGGGTACCGGGAGTCCCGGGGATGCTCTGCGGTGCACCATCCACTCCATCTCGCCCGACGGCACCCAGATCGAGTCCGCGCAGGCGGAGGCGATCAGTCTGGGGCTCGCCACCCTCCAGTTCGTTCTCACGGACTTCCTGGAGTTCGACAAGGGGCACTACGTGCTCCAGTGCGATCTGCATCAGAATGACCGCATCTTGCAGTATCGCTGGCGCGAGGACTGATGTGCGGCTTTGCGCTCGCGGATCGGCTCGATCCGCGAGCTTCTGCGGGGGGCGAGCGGACTGCACGCTCGTCCCCCCGCAGAGTCGATCATTGATTGGAAGGAACTTCGCGCTCGTGGATCCGTCGACTCGGGGTCGATGGGCCGCCACGACGAAAATGCCAAGCTTCGTGATTCAGAAGGAGGATACGACGATGAAACGAATGATTTCGATCTCGCTGGTAGTGCTGGGAAGCCTCGGCGCATGGGTTGGAGTGGTCTTGCACGACTCCTCGGAGCAGAGCTCCGTGGCTACGCGAGAGCCTGGAGCATCGAAGGAGCGTGGGGCGAACAAGGGGCTGCCGAAGGTGGTACCGCGTCGGCGAGCGCCGATCCAACGCTCAGCCAAGTGGCTCGAGGATCACAGGGCCCTCGGGGTCGACGAGTGGTACGAGAGGAAGCCGGACATCGCGCATGCCGCGAGCCTCGAGGTGGAGGAGGACGGGTGGCTCGAGGACGACGGCGCTGATGACGAGGTCGACTTCGAGGACCCCGAGGCGAGCAATGCTCGCAATCGCGAGCTCGCCGAGCGTCGGATTGCGGCGATCACCGCCGCGGCGGACCAGGAGGCCGTGGACTCGAACTGGGCCCCGGCCATGGAGCGTGCGATCGTCGATGGGATCGGTGCCCACGCGCCGCCCGGTACGAAGGTGATCTCCACGAGTTGCAAGACCACGGTGTGCGTTGCTCGGGTGGAGCTGCCGGCAGGCGAGATGGCCAACAGCGGGCGCTTGCTGGCAGCGTTCGGCCTTTCGAGCGGCTTCTTCGTGCAGGAAGCGGGCGAGTCGGGCGCTCGAACCGTGGCCTACCTCGCGCGCGACGGCTACTCGCTGCCGAACGCCGCCGGGGAGGGCGATGAGTAGGGCTCGAGCTCGGTGCTCCCACGGCCCCTTCGACCGAGGGCCCGCTCCGGCGTTCACCGGACCGGGCCCTCGGTCGATCGCTCCTGGTCAGCCGGGTCAGGCGGTGGTCACGAACGCCAGCCGCACCATCTCGGCTTGGTCCCAGCTCCACGCATTGGGCGCATCGAGCACCCACGCGGCGTCTTCTCCCTCGGTGAGCCATACGTTCTCGATGACGAGGGCGTGCTCGGTGTCGTCGACGAGCACCACGGTCAGCTCGATCGTGCCCACGAACTCGCCATCGTCGTCGTCGTGGTAGGTCAGCTCCAGCACGCCCTGGGTTCCCCCGGTGACGGTGGTCTGTGTCTCGAGCATCATGTGCCTGCACTTGGAGCAGGTGGGAAGGACGTAACCCGCGGCGTCTGGCGGGGCGACCAGCACGATAGGGACGTATTGAGCCTCGCACACCCCGTTCTGGCCGTTCGCGGACGCCAGGCTGGGGCCGATGCTCAACGTGCAGAGCCCGGCCAGGGCAGTGGACAAGTGGCGGCGGAAGTGTTTCACGGGTCATCTCCTCGGTCATGCGCGTGGATACGAGAGGCCGGCCGCCCGCTGCGCGTACGGACGCCGCAAGTCGCACGCCGCGGTCGCTTCCATCGCGCGACCGCGGTCGCATTCGGCGGTTGGCTTGGAGATCGCCGTGCGGCTCGAAGAGTGGTTCCCCCAGAGCGTTGCATCTTCCCGCTAACCGCAGAAGTCCGTCGACCTCGCCCAGCCCCCGGAACGTGGATTCATCGCAGCTTCTCCACCGATTTCGTTCGCGACGCGCCGAGCACCCTGCGCCGCGGCTCACCCGTCGTAGACCGGGTAGACCGACGCATCGTGGCGCATCGGTCCACATCGGACTAAACCATGGCGGTGCGGGGAGCGACGCATGGGCTGCGAGCCCGCACGATCATCACGGTGGCGCTCGTGATCGCGTGCCATCGCGACGCCGAGCCCACTGGTACCGCAGTGCCAGCGGTACCGGCAGGGCCGACAGACCTCGTCGCCTACGGCGGCTGCACCGAGGTCTGGCTCGAGCCGCGTCCCCGCTGCCTCTTCGTGCCCACCACACCGCTCCGCCTGTGGCTCGCCCAGTCCGATGCCTCGGCGGTCACCTTGCGAGTCGACGGCAAGCCGTGGCCCGCCGAGCACCGCCTCGTGGATGGCACTGCGGGCTTCGGATTGGACGTCCTGCTGCCACCCGGTGCGAGCGAACTGGTGGCCGAATTCACCGAGCCCCATGCCACGTGGTCGCTGCCTCTGCGCACGTGGTCGAAGGGCATGACTCCCCTGCCGGGCACTCCGACCAACTCCACCGTCGACGCCGCGCTCGGCCGTGCCTTCACGGCGAGCTGGGAGGGCAGGCACATCGAGGCGTTGAGGCTGCTCGCCGAGATCGAGCCTCTCGCCAAGCGTTATCCCAAGGGCCAAGCCGATCTCGCCACCTACCGCGGCCTCACGTACTGGCGGCAGGGGCGCTTTTTCGATGCGGCCACGTCGCTCGCCGATGGCGTGGTCTTCGGCGTGCGCATGCACGATCCCGAGCTCATTCGCGATGCGGTCCCGGTCTATGCCGCCACGGTGGCCGAGCTGGGTTACTGGGATGCGGCGGGTGACTGGGCCGATCAGGTGCTGCGCCTCGTTCGTACCGAGCCCGAGCTGTTCCCTTGCCTCGAACGGGCCAGGATCACGAGCACGCTCGGCTATATCCACCTGCGCCTGGCGCGGTGGCAAGGGACGCCCTCGACGCGAGCCCGCTTCCTGCTGGAGCAAGCGCTCGCGGCGGTGGGACCAGCAGGCGAGTGCCCCGAACCCTCCGCGGTTCCGGCCGTGGTGCTGAGCCTGGCCGACGAGGCGCTCGATCGCGGCGAGGCGTCCCGGGCTCTCGCGTTTCTGGCCACCATCGACATCGAGGCGGCACCCACCGCCGACCAGCGGCTGCGACTGCGCGACGTCGAGCTGCGCGCCTTGCAGGCCGCGGGGCGTTCGCCCACGGAGCTCGAGCCATCCCTGGCCCTGCTCGAGCGCGAGGTACTCGACGCCGAGCTCCCCGAGGGGCGCTGGCGACTGGCGCTTTGGCGCGGCGACCTGTTTGCGCAGGAGCACCGCTTCGACGAGGCCATCGCAGCCTACCGCGACGCCGAGCGCGAGTCGCATAGGATCGCCGAACTGGCCGCAGTGGGCATGGGCCGTGAGACGGCAGCCGCGCTTCACGGGGAGAGTACCGAGCGCTTGGTCGGGCTCCTCGCGGAGCAGGGGCGGCCCGATCAGGCGCTGTGCGCCGCACGAGAGGCCCAGGCGCGTCGCATCCAGGGCGTGGCGCGTACTGCCATGACCGCGGATCAACGCGACGCGCTCGATCAGGCGATCGAGCGCTACCAGTCCGCGCGGCGCCAGCTCGACGAGACCAGGGCGAAGGAGCGCCTGCTACCCCGAAAGGAGCGCGATGCGCTGCGGCTGCAGGTCGCAGCGCAAGAGCAAGTGCTCGCCAAGCTCGCCAACGACATCCTCCGCGAGCGGCCCACGTGGAACCCCTCATGCAAGGACTTGATACCAGTTCGTGACGGCGAGCTGCTCTTGGGCCTCTACCCTGGCCGCCGCCGATGGTTCGTGTTCGTGCAGGACGAGGCAGGCACGCTCGTGCACCAGCTCGACGGTGGCCCCACCCATACGCTCGACGATCCGGTGCTCGGCTCCGAGCTGCTCGATCCCGTCGGTGAGCGCATCGCCACCGCCAAGCGCATCCGGGTGCTTGCCTCGGGCCGCGCGCAGGGCATCGACGTGCACCTGCTGTCATGGAACGGCGCCACACTCGTCGAGCATGCCCCCGTGGCCTATGGTGCCGAGCTCCCGCGGCCGTCCACCGCGACGTCTCCCCCGGCCAAGCCCATCGCGCTCCTGCTCGCGGATCCCACCGAGACCCTGCCGATGGCCTCCAAGGAAGTGCGAAAGGCCATCGAGTGGACCAGAACCAGGACCTGGATCCCGGAAGTACCGACCCCTGACCAGGCCGACCGCTCCCATGTCCTGCGGGCGCTCGCCCGCGCGTCCTTCTTCTACTTCGCCGGCCACGGCGAGCACGAGGAGCGAGAGGCCCGCGCCCGAGCCCTCCCGCCCTACGCAGGGGGCACCCGAGACTGGCCCGCGCACTTGCTGCTCAAGCCTCCCTCCAAGCTCGAGATCCCGGACATCCTCATGCTCCCGTCTGCTCCGCGGCACGTGGCCTTGCTCGGCTGTGAGACCGGAGTCCCTGGAGGCAGCGGTAGCGGCATGAGTCTCGCGCTGGCGTTCCTCGTGGCGGGGGCCGAGCAGGTCGTCGCGACCCCGGAGAAGACCACGGAGAGCACCGCGGCCGCCACCGGCCAGGGCTTGCTCGAGGGCATGTCCGACGCCGACATCGATCTCGCCGTTGGCCTCCGCTCGGCCCAAGTCGCCATGCTCCACCGCGGCCAGGACCTCGGACGCTACCGGGTCTGGGTGCGCTGAACGAGCGCCGCGATCCCGCGGCCGCCTGTCCGCTACCGCACGTCCGCTGGCACCACCATCACCGGGCACGGCGCCTGCCGGATCACCCGATCCGCCGTGCTCCCCACGAAGAACCGCGCCACGCGGCTGCGTCCGCTCGCGGCCATCACGATGAGATCCGGCCCAAACCGCTCGGCCTCCTCGAGCACCACGGCCAGGGGCTGCCCGGGCCGCACCGCATACTCGAGGGTGATCCCCTCGGCGAAGCCGGGCACGAGCTTCTCGAGGGCCTCGGTGGAGGTCGCCTTGGCGCGGTCGTGGATCTCCTGGATGAGCTGGCTGGGCAGCGCGACCGGGCCCGAGTACACGGTGCTGGTCTGCAGCGGCGGGGTGCTGTGCACCAGCCGCACCGTGCTGCCATGAGTCCGCCCGATCGCGGTGGCCAGGGTCACGGCGCGCAGCGTGGGCGCGGTGAACACGATGCGGTGGTCGTTGACGACGACGGCCTGCGAGCCCTCGTCGAGCTCTTCGTCGCCGGCGTCGACGAAGTCCACGGGCACGAGGATGCGCTTGAACGAGGGGCTCGAGGGATCGGTCATGAGCGCGCGAACCGTAGCACTACCGGTGCCCAACGGTGACGGCAAGGTTTGCCGCGCGCCCACGGCGGGTTTGGACCGTCGCCATGGCCTGGCCCGGCGGCGGCTGGCCACGGCGACGGTCCACCGCTGCGGCCGACGCCGAGCGTCCCCGTGCACGAGCGGCCCTCGGGACGCGCTCTTCTTCGCGGCCCGCGCGAGTCCTCAGCCGCCACGCTCCACGCTCCACACCAGCGCACCCGGCAGGCCGTCGTATGCGGCGATCGTCGCCTCCGGGGCGTGGCGAAATGCCCGTCGCTTCGCGCGGAGCTGCTCGACGCCGAGCCGTGGCTCCACGCAGTCGCGTACCCGCAGGCCCGCCCGGCGAAACGCGTCGAGGTAGGCGGCATGGTCGTGGGCGTGCTCCCGTACGAACCGTCGCCGACCGTGCTCGTCCTCGAACGGCGCATGCCAACCAAGGTGGGCGAGGAATGGATGCAGCACCGAGAGGATCGCGATCCCACCCGGCCGCACCACGCGGGCCAGCTCCGCCATGGCACCGTGCAGATCGGCGACGTGCGCGAGGGCGAGGCCACAGACCACGAGGTCGAGCTCGCCGCCCGGCAGCGGGATGGCCCGCAGGTCACCCTCGAGAAAGCTCGCCTGGGGCACGTTGAGCTGGGCCTTGCGCAGCATCTGCGGGGTGAGGTCGACGCCCACCACCCGGTGCCCGAGCTCGACCAGCCGCCCCGCGTGACGCCCCGTGCCGCAGGCGAGGTCGAGCGCATACCCGGGCTCGATGGACTCGAGCAGGCGCCACACCACCGGCTGCTCGATCGCGATGAGCGGGTTGCCGGGCTCGTCGTAGCTCGACGACCAGCGCTCGTAGCCGGCGCGTGCGTCGGCCTCCCCCGTCGCCTCGCCCCTCGCGAACGCCTCGTCGTCGAGGATCCGCCGCACCTCGCCGATCCTCTGCTCGGCCTCGTCGTCGGTGCCGTCGTAGAGCCGCCGCAGCAGCGCCAGACCTTCGACCCCGATGAGCAACTCGCGCAGACGTACGTGCCGGGTCATCGGCGCCGACTATACCCGGTCGGCCGGCCGCAACCGTCAGCCCACGGCCTCGGTCGGTGTGGCCTCGCCGGGGCCCGCTGGCCGCCGCACGGGCGTGCCGAACCGCAGCTCGCCCACGTAGAACGTCGGCTTGATGCCCGGTGAGAGCACGTGCGGCGTCAGCTCCGAGCTCGGCGCCACATTGAAGAAGTCCGCGTCGCGCTCGGAGCACCCGGCGATCTCCTTCTCCTGCACCATCGACAGATACTGGTCGACCGAGCCCTCGAGCGTGTTGCCGTTCAGCACCACCTCGGCGCCGGTGACGGCGGCGTAGCGGCGCAGCCCGGGGATGTCGCTCTTGTCGGGCGAGTACGAGTCGGCGCTCACGCCATTCTCGCTGGTGACGAACAGGCCCTCGGGCGTGTGCACCACGATGGAGAGGTTGCCTTCGGTGTGTCCGGGCGTGTGGATCAGGGCAACGCTGTCGCCCAGCATCACGTCGCCGTCGAGCAGGATCACCCGCTGCTCCGGGATGCCGTCGGTCCCATGCGGGCAGTACCACTCGGCTTGCAAGGGCAGCAGCCCCTGGGCCGACATCCACTCCTGGCGCATCACCAGGAGCTTGGCGTGGGGGAAGAACGCCTCCTGAGCGTCGGTGCCGAGCCAGCGTCGCAGGTCCTGGGTGTGAAGGTGGTCGTAGGTGATGTAGTCGACGTCTTCGGGGCCGAGGCCGAGCTGGGCGAGACACCCCGCGACGTCGTTGCGATCGGGCCACACCTGCTGCGACAGCCACCCCTGCGCGCCACCGTCCTCGCGTTGCCCTCGCGATCGAGCGGCTCCGCGAGCAGGGTCTTGATCCCCTGCGGCGTGTCGAACTGGATCACGAACAGGCGATTGAGGATGTGGACGTACGGGGTCGGCACCGAGCACGCGTCCCGCAGCGCGTAGCGGGTGGGGTAGGGCACCTGCATCAGGTCGAAGGAGCGCGCCAGCCGAGCCACGGGGCGATCGAGCAGCTGCTCGCGAAACACGCGCGCCTGGCGGCGGATGGCGACGAGGCGATCGCCAGGGGTCGGGTGCTGGCGCGTCCCCGCGAACGTGTCGATGGGGCGCAGGACGGGATCGGCGTAGGGGGCAGCCACGGTCGTCGGCCAACCTACGGCGGGCCCCGGAGCGCGGTCAAGCGAGGGGCACCCGAACGACGGCGCGCGGCATGGACCGTGCCCCGGCCCCGTGCGACGATGGCCGCGCCATGAAGAAGTGGGTCGGCTGGGTGCTCCTCGCGGTGTCGCTGTGGGTCACCTACCAGGGCTGGCAGAACTCCCAGGCCGAGCCGAGGACCGAGGACATGTCCAAGCCGGTGGCGTGCCAGGGACGCGAAGGGTGCACGGTGGACGCCGATCGCCCGCAGGAGCTCCGCACCGATTTCCTGGGTCGCAGCTACACGTGGAAGACCTCGGGCGGTCCCGTGAAGGTCGCGTGCGCCCGCGCGTACGTGTTCGCCGGCGAGTGGACGTGCACGGCCGCGCCCGCTTCGTGAGCCTTCGACGTCATGGGGACCTTGCCCGGCGCCGAGCGCCGCGTTTGACTGTCCGAGCCATGGGTGGGGTCCGATCTTGAGCGCGATCGTCCTGGGCGTGGTCGCGGCGCTGGGGACCGTGGCGGGTCTGTTCCTCGGCATGCCGGCCGCGGGCTTCGTGCTGTGGCCGATCACCCGCGCGGTGTGTCGGTGGGCCGGCGTGGTGATCGATCCCCATGACGAAGGGGATCCCGTGATGCAGCTCGAGGGATCGCTGGCGGCCGGCCTGGGCATGGCGCTCGGCGTCGGCGTCACCGTGCTGTTGGTGGGCTCCGCGACGCTGGTGCCACGACCGTGGCTCGCGGGCCTGGGATCGGGGACCGTGGCCGGCGTGACGTTCGGGTGGTTGTGGCGCTATGGCTACGAGCGTGAGTCGGTGGTGCCGCACCTCGTGCTCACTGCGGCACTGGCCGGCGTGACGGCGGCCCTGCTCTGCGAATGAGCCGGGGGTCACGGTCAGGCGCCGCGCGTACGCCAAGCGAGCCACCGGGTCACGAACGTCCGCAGCTCCTCCTCGCTCATGCCGCGCGAGGGGCCGAGGTCACCCTCGGTGGTGCGCTCTCCACTTTGCTGGGGATCGACGCGCCGCCACATCAGCCAGGCGCCGTCCTCCCGATCCACCGCGAACAACCGCAGCTCGTGACCCGACCGCACGCGAAGCCACACGCCTTCGCTCGGCCACACCTCGACCGAGAGCCCTGCGGCCCTCCCCTCGGCCGTCGTCGCGACGTCGAAGGCCACCTCGGCGAGCATCCGCCGGGCGCGGGCCAGCGGAGGCGTTGCCTCGAAGCGACCACCGCGGCCGTTCCCGTTGCCATTGCTCGCCTGACCCATCACCGCCACCGGGTGGATCATGCTGAACAAACAAGCAGTGCCGATCAAGCACAGAACGACGGGGAGGCCGGCCGTACGCACGATTCCGGGTGGTCCCCGGGTCGCTTCCGCGCGGAGGGGCGCGAAACCGAAAGTGCGGAGCGGAACCGACCGGCGCGCGACCGCGCGTGCACGACGGCCGGGCGGAATCGTCAGTGCAAGGGCTCGTCGGGTGGTGCGCCGGCCTCGGCCTCGTCGGCGGTGCCATCGGTCGATGCGTCCTCGGCCTCGGCCTCGGCATCGAGGCGGATGCGAACCTCGTCGAGCAAGCGGTTCGCCGCCGGGCGCAGCGTGACCACCATGAAGTCGTACACGTCGAGCAGGTCCTTGGGCGCACGACCGGCGCCGATGAGCGCATCGCGAACCGTGATCGCCATCGTGAGGATGCGAGCGTAGACCTTGCCTTCGGGCTTGGACGAGTAGCGCAGCCTCGGCGACGCCCACTGCGATTGCTTGGCGAGCACCGTGGGGCGCACGGCAACGTGGGCGTGCGGCCGCACGAGCGCCGGGATCACGGTCGCGATCGGCCACGAGAGCTGCTTGCGCCCGGCCTCGAGCAGGAGCCGGCAGTACTCGTCGAACCTCGGCTCGTAGTCTCCCGATCCATGGAGGACGTCACGCAGGCCCGCCGACAGCTCGGGGCTCGGCGCCGCCGATGCAACGGGCTCGGCCTGAGCGCGGGTGACCAGATCGGTGCCGTGCACGATCTCGGTCATGCGCCGCACCACCTCGCCGTGGTCGCCGGCCGCGATGAGCTCGTCGAGGGCCTCCGCCGACAACAGCTCCTGCGCCTCCGTGGCCGCCGCGTCGCGGTGACGCTTGAGCCGGCGCGGCGCCCCCTCGCCGCGGTGCTCGTCCTTCCACGTGGCGTCGCCGAACGCCGCCGGATACTCCACGAGGAACACCTCGAGCTGCTCGCGAAACGTCAGCTGGCGCTCCTCGGCCTTGGCATCGCCGCCCTTGGTGCCGCTGCGTCGGCCGAGCTTGGCCAGCAGCTTCGCCTCTTGCTCGGGGGGACAGCTGGCCTCCTGGAGGAACTTGTAGAAGCCCTCGGCGAACACCCGGAGCTCGCCGTCCTCGAACTGATAGGCACGCTTGCCGTCTCGCTCCCAGGCGAGCACGGCAAATCCCCACTGCTTGCGCTTGCTGTGCTGGTACAGGCGGTCGCCGGGTCGGGGGGCGGATTGCTCGTCGGTGCTGCTCATGCGCGGCTTCTCGCAGTTCGTGCCGACCGCATCCGCGGCCAGAGCAGGTCGGCAATAGGGTGAGCGCCGTCGTCGACCGCTCCACCCGGGGGTTGCACGATCGGATGGACGATCGCGATGCCGTTGAACCTCGGAGGCTATCATGGCGGGCATAGCGGCCGCAAACGGCGCATGGACGGCCGCGTCGTGACGCCCGGCACCCGTGCTCCAGGGCCGCTTTCGAGCGTCCCGCGCACTGCCCTCTTGCGTTGCGCGCTGCGGAGTTTGGCGTGCTGCTGAGTTTGGCGCGATGCTTGCCGTGATGTCGCTTCGCCTGCGCCCCGGCGATCGCTATGGCACCTACGAGATCCTGGACGTGTTGGGCCAGGGCGGCTTCGCATGGGTGTATCGCGTGCGAGCGAACGACCTGCCGCAGCCGGCCGCCCTCAAGGTGTCGCTCGAGCCGGTGCGCGACCACGCGACCGCCCAGCGCTCGCTGCGGGAGATCTCGGTGCTGCGCAGCCTCACCAACTCGCACGTGGTGAGGGTGCACGACGCGGGCACCGACGACGACGGGCACGTGTTCATCCTGATGGACGAGCTCGATGGAGCGCAGCTCGACCAGTGGCACGACTTCGACGACCCGATGCCACCGGGGCAGGCGCTGTGGGTGGTGCACCAGGCGTGCCTCGGCCTGGCCGAGGCCCACGCCCGCGGCATCGTGCATCGCGATCTCAAGCCCGAGAACCTGTGGGTCGAGGCCGATCAGAACGTCAAGGTGATCGACTTCGGCCTGGCGCGGGCGTGGGACTCGGCGAGCACGCTGGGTCGGGGCGTGACGATGTCCGGCATCCTGGTGGGCACGCCACGCTACATGCAGCCCGAGCAGGTACACGGGGCACGACTGACTCCGGCCAGCGACGTCTACAGCCTCACCACGATCCTCTACGAGCTGCTGACGGGGCACACGGTGTACTTCGCCGATCGACCGTTCAGCGACGTTCGCGAGGCCCTGCGCGACGAGCCGGTGGAGTGGATCGCCGCCCACGTGCGCGCGTCGGTGGTGCCGCTGTCGCACTATCCCGTGGGCGCGGCGCTGCCCGAGTCGGTGCACGCGCTCATCGCCCGCGGCCTGGCCAAGGATCCGGGCGATCGCTACCCCGATGCGCGGGCGCTGGGCAACGCGCTGGGGCAGGTGCTGCACTACGATCTGGGGGCGGTGCTCGGCGCCACGCTGCGGGTCACCCATCCGTGGGGCGGGCACGAGGATCAGCTGCTGCTGCCGGGCAGCCACCGCATTGGCACGGGAGCGCACTGCGAGGTGGTCCTGCGCGGCGACGAGCTCGAGGAGGAGGAGGCGGTGCTCGAGTGGGCGGGACCGCCCGATCTTCCCGAGGTGCACGCGCTGCACGACGGCGGGCGAGTGACCGTGGGTGGTGGTCCCGTCGCCAAGGCGATGCGGCGGCAGTGGGGACGGGACGAGTCGGTGGAGGTGGCCGGATACTCGCTGCGCCTCATCCATCCCGAGGTCTGAGGGCCGCGCGGGTCACCACCCGCGGTCGCACGTTCGTGGGTGTCGGCCAACACCTCGCGTGGTACCGTGCGGGTGATGCCGATTCCCAGCTTCTCGTTGATGTGGGCCCACTTTCCAGCCGGCTCCGCTGCCGCGGTCAAGGCGAAGATCGGCGGCAACGTGAACATGGGATGGGTCACCAACACCTGCGTGATCCGGGTGTCCTACTGCTTCAACAAGGCGGGCGACCCGATCCCCGGCACCTACCCCGGTCTGACCACCGCGCGCGGCGGCGATGGCATGCGCTACGCCTTCCGGGTCTCGGAGTTCAAGCCGTTCCTCGAGCACAAGTACAAGGCCCCCGACGTGTCCGGCACCAACCGCGGGGCGGTCGACGGGCGCCGCGGCATCATCATGTTCGATGTCCAGGGGTGGTCGGATGCCACGGGTCACTTCGACCTGTGGGATGGGTCGTTCTGCGCCGGCTCGGAGTACTTCGACAAGGCGTCCCACGTGTACCTGTGGGAGTGCTAGGCGGGGGCGGGCGCCTTTACGCGTCGTTTAC
This sequence comes from Paraliomyxa miuraensis, assembly GCF_026337845.1. Classification (GTDB taxonomy): domain Bacteria; phylum Myxococcota_A; class Polyangia; order Nannocystales; family Nannocystaceae; genus Paraliomyxa; species Paraliomyxa miuraensis. Next base: position 103,392 of record NZ_JAOVZF010000162.1, read on the forward strand.
GGGGCGGGACCCCGTGTCGTCGCGGGGTAGGAGTATGCTCCGACTCCCTTGAGCGCCGTCGTCGTCGTCAAGCGCATTGCCACGTTCGTCGGCCTCGTGGGGCTCGGCGTGGGTCTCTACTCCTGGCTCGTCCGTGATGCCGACGAGTCACGGGGCCGACGCAGACGCGAGGGCGGTCAGCCCGTGCGGGTGCTCGAGGTGAAGGCGCACTCGGCCGTCCCGCGCCTGACCGGCTACGGCGTGGTCGCGGCCCAGCGGAGCTGGCAGGGGGTCGCCCAGGTCGGGGGGCGCGTGGTCGAGGTCGACGAGCGAGTCGTGGTGGGACGCATCGTTCGCGAGGGCACGGTGCTGTTCAAGATCGATCCCGAGGATCTCGAGCTCGAGAAGAGCAAGTCCAAGTCCAACGTCAAGGCGGCGCGGGCCCAGCTCTCCGAGCTGCAGGCGCGAGAGCAGAGCGCCAAGGCCAGCCTCGAGGTCGAGAAGAAGATGCTCGCGATGGCACGCGAGGAGCTCGAGCGCACCCAGGGCCTCTACGAGGCCGGGACGGTGCCGCTCTCCGACGTCGAGACGGCGCGGCGCGAGGTGCTGGCCGCGGAGAAGACCGTGGTCTCGGTCCAGAACACGCTCGCGGAGCTGCCGGCCAGCCGACGCGTGCTCCAGGCCCAGCTCGAGCAGCTCGAGGCCGGGGTGGTGGGTGCCGATCTCCAGCTGTCGCGTACCGAGGTCGTCGCGCCGTTCACCATGCGGGTGCGAGAGGTGAGCGCGACGGTCGGGCAGGCGGTCTCGTCGGGAGCGATCTTGGTGGTGGGCGATGGGGTGCAGGCGGTGGAGGTCACCGCCAAGCTGCCCGTGGGCGCGATCGATCCGCTGCTTCCACCGCGGGATCCATCGCCCACGCCGGCCGATCCGTCGGCTTCGGAGGCCGCACCCGAGCCCTCCGGCGAAGGGGCCCCGCCCGAGCCCCCGACCGACGCGGGGGCCACGGCTGCGGCCCCCCGTGGAGGGGGACGGCTCGCCCGCATCGCGGAGGCGCTCGACGTGACGGTGTCGTTGGAGACGCCGACCCTGCGCGCGAGCTGGCCCGGCCGCTTCAGCCACTTTGCGGGGATCGACGCGACCAGCCGCACGCTCGGCGTGGTGGTGGCCGTCGACGAGACGCGGCTGCGCGACGGCGAGCAGCAGGTCAGGCTGTCGCCGGGCATGCACGTGGACGTGGAGTTCCACGGCCGTCCTCAGGACGGCTGTCTGGCCCTCCCCACCGAGGCCCTGCACGGCGCCACCGTCTACGTGGCCAATGCCGACGAGCGGCTCGAGCGTCGCGCCGTCGAGCTGTCGTGGGCTCAAGAAGACTACGCGTGCGTCGAGAGCGGCATAGCCCCGGGCGATCGGGTGGTCACCACGCCGCTCAACCCCGCGGTGGATGGCATGCTGCTCGATCCCACCGTCGATGACTTCGAAGCCCGCCGCCTCACGGGTCTGGTCGGTGGCGAGAGGCCGGCCTCGTGATCGCCTGGTTCACGCGGCATCCCACGGCCGCCAACCTCTTGATGCTGGTGCTCCTGCTGCTCGGGGCCCTCGGCCTGCCGGAGCTCCAGCGCGAGACCTACCCCGAGTTCGAGGCGAACTCGCTCTCGGTCAGTGCGTCGCTGCCCGGGGCCGACGCCGAGGTCATGGATCAGGACGTCGTCGCGCGCATCGAGGACGTGCTCGGCGGCATGGAGGGGATCGCGTCGGTCTCGTCGTCGTCGCGCGAGGGCGGGGCTTCGGTCTCGGTCGAGGTCGAGGACGGCTTCGACATCGCGGCGCTGCTGGCCGACGTGCGCTCGGCCGTCGAGTCGATCAAGGACTTCCCCGACGCGATGGAGGAGCCCTCCGTCACCCTGCGCTCGCGCACGCGCTCGGTGCTGACGATCGCGGTCACGGGGCCGATGTCGGGCCAGGATCTGCTGCTCTACCTCGAGCGGCTCAAGCGACGCCTGCTCACCTTCGACGACGTCAGCCAGGTCACGATCGCCGGGTTCTCGACCCACCAGCTCCGCATTCGTCTCGATGCCTCCGAGCTGGCCAGCTACGGGCTCGACGTGCAGACGGTGGCCGCCGCCCTCGCGGCCCAGAGCCTCGACTCGCCGCTGGGCAGCCTCGAGACCCGCGCGGGGAACCTGCTGGTGCGCTACTCCGATCGCCGCACCACGCCCGAGGCGCTCGAGTCGCTCGTGGTCGCCACGGCCGCCGACGGCGGAGAGATCCGGCTGGGTGACGTGGCCGACGTCGAGGATGCGTTCGCGGTCGAGGAGGAACAGACCTACTTCAACGGCCAGCGCGCGGGAATGCTGGTGGTCGGCAAGGCCAGCACCGAGGACAGCCTCGACGTGCGCGCGGCGGTGCAGGAGTTCCTCGACGAGCAGGAGCGGCTCAAGCCCGACGGGGTCGAGCTGACCATCACCAACGATTCCACCGCCGTGATCGAGGACCGGCTGACCCTGCTGCTGCTCAACGGCCTGCAGGGCCTGCTGCTGGTGTTCGTCACCCTGTGGATCTTCTTCGAGCTTCGGCTGGCGTTCTGGGTGGCGGCCGGCCTGCCGGTGTCGTTCTTGAGCGCGCTGTGGCTGATGCAGCAGACCGGACAGACGCTCAACATGATGACCATGATGGGCCTGCTGGTCGCGCTGGGCCTGCTGATGGACGACGCCATCGTGCTGGCCGAGAACGTGGCCTCGCACCTGTCCCGCGGCGCTCGCCCGCTGCAGGCCGCGATCTCCGGGGTGAGCGAGGTCGCCGGCGGCGTGCTCTCGTCGTTCGTCACCACGATCTGCGTGTTCGTGCCGCTGTCGGCGATCGACGGTCGCATCGGTCGCACGCTGCAGGTGATCCCCGCCGTGCTGATCGCCGTGCTCGCGGTGAGCCTGCTGGAGGCGTTCTTCATCCTGCCCAACCACCTCGGTCACTCCCTGCGGGCCGATCGCCGACCCGGGCGGGTGCGGCAGCGCTTCGATTCCGCGTTCGAGCGCCTGCGCGAGCGCGGGCTGGGCCGGGTGGTCGACTTTGCGGTGCGCCATCGGTACGGGGTGGTGGCGTTCACCATTGCCGCGTTCCTGGGCTGCATCGGCGCGGTGCAGGGCGGCCAGCTGCGCTACCAGGCGTTCCCGGATGCCGAGGGCAACCTCGTCGAGTTCCGCCTGGCGATGCCGGTGGGAACGTCGCTCGATCGGACCAAGCTCGAGGTCGAGCGCGTGGTGGAGGCGGCCGAGCGCGCCGGTGCGGCACTCGATCCAGAGCAGCCCGATGGGGCACGGCTGGTCCGCAACACCTCGGTCCGCTTCAACTACAACCCCGACGCGGACGGCACCGGGCCGAACGTGGCGACGGTGAGCGTGGATCTGCTCGCGGTCGAGCATCGCAACACCACCCTGGCCGAGTTCACCGAGCGCTGGCGCAAGGAGCTGGGCACGATTCCCGATGCGGTGTCGGCCAAGTTCGGCTCGGGGGGCCGCGGGGGGCCGGGGGGCAACCCGATCGAGGTGCGCATGCTCGGCGACGATCTCGATCGGCTCGAGGAGGTCGCCGAGCGCACCAAGCAATGGCTCGCGCGGGAGCCGGCCGTCTCCGATCTCGGCGACGACCTCGAGCCCGGGCTGCTGCAGGTTCGCATTCGCCTGCGTCCGGGGGCCGGAGCGACCGGGCAGACCGGCGCCACGTTGGCGGCCTACATCCGCAGCGCGCTCAACGGGATCGCGGTGGAGACGCTCTACCACGAGGGCGAGCAGTTCGAGGTGTTCGTGGAGCTCGAGGCCCGGGCGCGCGACTCGCTTCGCGATCTCGAGCGGTTTCCGATTCCGGTCGGCGAGGGGGTGACGGTCCCGCTGGGGTCCATTGCCCACGTGGAGACCACCCATGGCTATGCCGGCATTCGGCGCCGCGATGGTGCGCGCACGGTGACGGTGACGGGCTCCATCGATCGCGAGCAGGCCAACCTGGTGCAGCTGATGACGCGCTTTCGCGAGGAGGCGGTCCCGGAGCTCGAGGCCGAGTTCCCCGACGTGAGGATCGAGCTCGGGGGTGAGATGGAGGACTCGGCCCAGACCCTGGGCTCGATGGGCCATGGTCTCGCGCTCGGCTGCTTTGCCATCTTCGCGCTCTTGAGCCTGCAGTTCCGCAGCTACCTCGAGCCGGTGGTGGTGATGCTGGCGATCCCGTTCGCGTTCGTGGGCGTGGTGCTCGGCAGCCTGGCGCTCTCGATGCCGCTCAGCTCGCAGTCGGTGCTGGGGTTCGTGTCCCTGGCGGGCGTGGTGGTCAACGACTCGATCCTGCTGATGGTCTTCATCAAGAACGCCCGAGCCGACGGGGCCAGTCCGGCCCAGGCAGCGGTTCGAGCAAGCCGCGATCGATTCCGGGCCGTGTTGCTGACGTCGGCCACCACGATCGCCGGGCTGGTGCCGCTGATGTTCGAGACCAGCCGTCAGGCCCAGATGCTGATCCCGGTGGCGAGCAGCATCGTGTTCGGGATCACGGCCTCCACGGTGCTGGTGCTGGTGGTGCTGCCCGCGGCCTACGCAATCCTCGGGGACCTGGGGCTCGCTGCGTCGCCCGCGGGCGATGAGCACGGGCCCGCGTCCGACCATTGATGCACGACCATTGATGCACGGCCGGCTCGGTGCGCGGCTCGTCGCGGTATGCTCCGGGTCGATGCGCATCCTCTATGGAGTCGTGGGCGAGGGCATGGGGCACGCAATCCGCTCGCGGGTGGTGCTCGATCACCTCCTGGCCGAGGGGCACGAGATCCACATCGTGGCCTCGCAGCGCGCGGTGGACTTCTTGCAGCGGCACTTCGGTGAGCGCGCGGTGCAGCGGATCCACGGGCTGCACATCGTGACCGAGGAGAACCGAGTGCGGCGCGGCAAGACCCTGTGGCAGAACGTACGCGACGGGGCCGAGGCGCTGCCGGGCCAGATCAAGGCCTACTTCGATCTCATCGAGCGCTTCGAGCCGCAGGCGGTGGTGAGCGACTTCGAGTCGTGGACGTATCTGTTCGGCAAGCTCCATCGGCTGCCGGTGTTCTCGATCGACAACATGCAGATCATCAACCGCTGCGAGATTCCCGAGCCGGTCGTCGGGCCCTACCGCAGCGAGTTCGAGGTGACGCGTGCGTTCATCAAGGGCAAGCTGCCGCGAGCCGAGCACTACTTCATCGCCACGTTCTTTCGGCCGCAGCTGCGCAAGGAGAAGACCACGCTCGTTCCACCGATCCTGCGTCCGGAGATCCTCCAGACCGAGCCCACCAGGGGAGAGCACCTGCTGGTGTATCAAACGGCCGAGGGCAACGAGGCCCTGGTGCAGGCGCTGCGTGACACGGGTCTCGAGTGCCGGATCTACGGGATGCGACGCAGCATCACCGAGGAGCAGCGCGAGGGCGAGCTGCGCTACCGGCCGTTCTCCGAGTCGGTGTTCATCGACGACCTGGCTGCGGCCCGCGCCGTGATCACGGGCGGCGGGTTCACCTTGATGAGCGAGTGCGTGTACCTGCACAAGCCCACGCTCTCGGTGCCGATCCACGGGCACTTCGAGCAGATCCTCAACGGGCGCTACCTCGAGCACGAGGGCTTTGGCCGGTTCGCGACGGTGCTGAACGCCGACGCGGTGCACGAGTTCCTGGCCGCGGTGCCGCAGTGCGAGGCTGCGCTGGCCCGGGTGTCGCAAGATGGCAACCGGGAGCTGTTCGGGGTGCTCGACGAGCACCTCGATCGGGCGGCGGCGGGGCTCTGCTGAGCGAGGACGGGAGCCGACCATGAGCGGGGTTCGCTTTCGTCTGGGTCTGGACGAGGTGGTGTTGGTCCCGCGACGCAGTGTCGTGGACCTCGACCTGCGGCGGGCCCTGGCGCTGGTGAGCGCGCTCGACGAGCGCGAGCGCGACGAGCTCCAGCGGAGGCTGGGTGGGGACGAGCTCGTGTCCGATGACGACCTCGCCCGCGCCCTGGTCGAGTCCGGGGCCGTGCTCGTGACCACGGAGGAGCCCGCGCGGCTCATGAGCGAGCCTTCCGTCGAGCCGTTGCAGCCACTGGAGCCGAGCGGGCCGGTGGAGACGACGACCTCGGTCGCGCTCGAGGTCCTGCACGAGACGGGAGGGACGTTCGGGGGGGCACGGCTGGTCGCAGAGCTGCCCAGCGGTGAGCTCGTCGATGGTCGGCTCGACGAGCGCTCGCGCTGGGCTCGCGATGGGCTGGTGGGCTCGGGGCCCTGTAGGATTCGCTTCCTCGCGCCGCTTCGCCTCACCGAGGAGCAGCAGCGTCGCCCGTCCACGCCGCCGTGCGCAGCGGGCCCCGAGGATCTCGTGGTGCGCGTGGGAACGACTCCCGAGCTGAGCGTGCGCGTCGGTCGTGCGCAGCGGGTGGTCGCTCGGCTGCCGCCACCGATTCCGGTCGTGACCCTGGGGCCCGGCTGCTTCGTCTCCGGCCAGGTGTTTCCCACGCCGGCCGTGGTGGCGGCGATCGATGCGGTCTCCGAGGCGGTTCGGGGCCAGCCGGGTCTGCGTGCATCGGCGCTGGCCCACGCCGACGTCGCCGGTGATCCGGCCAAGGACAAGGCGCTCTCGGATCGCAGGGCGGAAGTGCTCCGGGCGGTGCTGCTCGATGATCTCGAGACGTTCGAGCGGGTTGCCGATGCCGATGGATGGTCGCTGCACCACGACCAAGCGATGCTTCGCCTGCTCGGGTGCAATCCGGCCGCGATCGACGGCATCGACGGGCCGTTCACGCAGCGGGCCGCGCGGTGGTTCCAGGCCGAGTACTCGCGGGGGATCCATCATCCCGATGGGCTGGACGAGCCGCTGCCGGAGACCGGGGTGATCGATGCGGCCACCCGCAAGGCGCTGCGGCGTGCCTACTTGCTGGCGCTCAGTCCCCAGCTCGGGCCGGAGCAGCTCGTGGGGCCCGGCATGCACGGCTGCGGTGGGTTCAATCCGTCGGCGTCCGGGGACGGGGCGTCCGATCGAGGGGGGATTGCACTGTGGCCCAAGGAAGCGGCGCGCATGGTCGAGCTGCCGTGTCGGGTGGGGGACGCCGATGCGTGTCTCGTCGATGATCGAGGCGTGCGCCGCTGTCGGTTCCATCGCGAGACCTTCGACCTGCGGGAGCGCTCGGACGCGCCCGTGTTCTTCGACTTCGAGTGGGTGGCCCTGCGAGAGGGGAGGATCAGCCTGAGCGCGGTGACGTCGCTGCCGCACGGCACGGTGGTGCGGTTTCACGTGTTTCGCGACGTGCGGGACTACGGCGGTCGCGTGCATCACCACCATGGTCCCGAGCCCATGCCCATGCGGGGGGCGCCGGTTGGTACGCCGGTCGAAGGCGACGTGCGCCAAGGGGTGTGCGTGGGGATCTGGACGCGTCCGGACGGCTGGGATCCCTTCGACTGGCACGAGTGGCTCACCGAGGTCGAGGGGCGAGCGGAGGACCAAGGCGAGGGGAACGAGGCCGATGCGGGCCCGTGGTTCCATCCGCCGCTGTTCGCGATCGAGTACTCGGGAGGCTGGGTGTACTCGCGGCCGCCGGGGGAGCGCATCGATCGGTTCGTGCTGCGCAACGTCACGCGTGCGGGGCTGGCGATGGCCAACGATGGATCGTTCGTCTCGTTTCGGACCGACGACGACGTGATCGTCACCTCGCGCGAGCGGCGGGCGGACGAGCACGTGCAGATCGTGGGCTGGTGCGCGCAGGAGCGGAGCCTGCGCGAGGAGGGAGGGCAGCGATCGTGACGCGACCGACGGCCGAGCTCATCGCCGGGATGGAGGCGGGGTTTCGCCTTCGCGGGCAGGTCTACGTGCGCATCGTACTCGAGCGCCGATATTCCGGGCGCCGGGTGTCGGTGCGGGAGCTCGGTGCGGAGCTCGTGGTTCAGCCGCAGCGCCTGGTGGAGGCGTTGCTGTCCGATCACCGCGAGCTGCAGGCGGCGAATTCGGAGGCTTTCGAGGCGCTGTTCCTCGAGTATGGGATCGTCGATGGGGTGGGCTACGGGGCGCTGGCGCCCGAGCATCGGCCTCGGCTCGGCCGGCGCGACAAGCAGGAGATATTGCGGGACCTCGCGTTTGGCAGCCGGGCGTTCGAGCAGCTCCCCAGCGGCAAGCTGCGCGAGCGCGAGCCCTCGTACTACGACTGGCTCTTGCCCGAGTCGGGGACCATTGCCGTGCCGCTGTCGGCCGGGATGACCGATGTGCTCGAGCGCGGCCGCCGGTGGGAGGCGATCGAGGAGGACGTGCAGGACTTCGAGGATGCGCTCGGCGAGCTGGCCGACCACGTGATCGCGCTGCGCAAGGCGCTGTGCGAGCTGGCCGAGGCGGGACAGCAGGGGCTGCACGAGGTGGCGATGTTGGTGTCGCTGTCGCAGTACTGCGACCTGTTGCTCGACCAGGAAGGCAACCCCGAGCCGGGGGAGAGTCCGCTGGCCGATCTGCAGGAGTTCATGCAGCGAAGCGCGATTCCGGTGTTCATGGACAAGCTCGTGCGCGAGCCCGTCGACCTCGCGCCCGGGGCGGCGAAGCGGCGGGATGCGGAGGCGCGGAGGATCATCAAGAGACTGGCCGATCCTGCGTTCGTGGCGGGGGTCGGCACGGTGGTGTGCAACCACGATGTGGTGCCGCACCCGCTGCTGGACTCGCTCTACTACTACCTGACGGCGGCGGCAGACCTGCTGAGCATGACGCCGCTGGCGGAGGAATTCGCCGAGCGCCATGCACTGCCGCTCTACGAGGCGCTGGCCGGGCTGCCCGATGATGGGGTGGAGCTACCGCTCGCGAAGCTCCGCAACGACGTGCTGCGCGAGGCGATCGAGGGTGGCTGGCGCAGCCTGCTCGAGGACCGCGAGAGCGTCTACAAGCTGGCGATGGGGATCGGGACCGGGGTGATCGGCTCGGTCAGCAACCTGGCGGGACCACGGTCGGTGGGGGTGGCGGTGCTGATGCAGTACCAGATCTACCTGTTTCGACGCGGGGCGAAGGAATACGCCAGTAGCGTCGTGGTGATGAATCGTGCTGTGCAGTCGTTCATGCGCTATTTCACGACGTACAATGCCCATAGTCTCGCTTGGTTCCGTGGCGGGATTGCAGAGGTTGCCTTCGGTGAAGGCAAGCTCACCCTCACACAACACGCGAAGAAGTGTGGCTTCGACATGACCCGCGGGCCCTTCAGTGGACGGGTCGCCCGGAGCACGATGGCACTGATGGCCGTGAGCGTGCTTGGTCTTGCTTTGGCCGCCAGGGCTGGGGACGAAGAAGTGCCCGTTTCGTCTACGCTAGCGTTGGTCGCGACCGGCGGAACGGCCGGAGTTGCACTGATCGATTGGCCGCCCGTAGCCCGAGCGCTCGAGGGCTCGAGATGGAGCGTCATGCTCAAGCATTCGGGAGGTCTTGCTGCGCTCACCGGGGCGTTCGGAGTGGCGTCGAGCTTGATGGCGTTGGTGGATGCCGGCAAGGACGGCGACGCGCTAGGCATCGCCGAAGGGGCGCTGAGTTTCCTCGGTTCTAGCAGTTCCCTCATCGGTTGGTACGGGTGCACCCAGATGGGCGCCTTGGCCTTCGCCCCATCATTGTTGATGACGGTAGGATCCATTCTCGTGCTTGCAGGGCTCGGTGTTGGACTGTGGCGGGTCTTGAAGCCCATGAAACCCATTGACGTGGTCAATGTGACCCTCGAGTACTTTCGCAGTCCAGAGTCACGCGCGTCGCTCGCCGATCTCGGGCCTACGCTCGACACCCTCGATGATCTAGTGGAACTGACGGACTTCCTACCACTGACCATTCGTTATGAGCCAGCCCTTCGTGGACTGGGGTATGATGATGAGATCATCTCGATCCTTCTGAGAGGCTGACATGAGCGACGATCAAGCCTTCGAGGTCTTTGCCGCGCTCGTGTTGCTGGCGGATACCATCATTGCGTTGGCAGCGCTTGCTAGGGGGCTCATTGCCCTCGAGATGTGTCGCAGCAGAAGCAACTCGGCGACGGTGGCAAGTCGTGACATCGATTCCATCCTCGAGATGATGGGGCTCTCGGCAGGTGCCAAGAGCAAGACCCTCCGCGGTGCAGGGACGCCGGCCGAGTCGGCCCAGGCCCTTCGCGCCCCGCTATCGGGGCGCCCTTGTTTGGGATTTCTCGTGGAACTCGGGCATGGGGGCGAACCCGACAGTGCCCTCATCCACACGACGTGCGAAGCATCGGAGTCGATTCCTTTTCAGCTAGATGGCAAGCAGACCGTTACGTTTACCACGGGAGGCTTCCGTATGGTTCTGGCGAGTGAGCAACGTTCGACGTTTCGTCTCGATGAAGTTCCCGCGGCGGCGCCCGACTCGTGGCTCTTCATCTGCCTGGAGTTCGTGGCGAAGCGGGGCAAGAAGGCGTGGAACGTCGCCCGGCTTCACGAGTGGATCATCCCGGTGGGTGAGGCGATCGAGGTGATTCCAGATCCGCGCCAAGTCGACCGGGTCGGTGTCGTTGCGGATGGATATCGTGCTCATGACGTCGATCTCATGCTGCCCTGGATCTACGTCGGGGCACGCAATGATGCAGCGCTCGTCGATCGTCTCCGTCGTCTACGCATCGTCGCGGTGAATGAATTCCGCCACTGGCGTCGCCGCTATTGGTCCATCATCCCGGCTTTGCTGGTCGTGGAAGCCCTGGCGGCCTGGCTCTTCGTTTTCGTGATCGGATCGTTGCGATAGCGGTAGGCAGCCAGGGTCGACGAGTTGCCAATCGGTCCTGCGCCCGAAGCTCTCCCGTGACATTCCGTCGGTCATCACCGTCACCGAGGGGCGATCTCTGGCCGTCGTCCGCGGCACGCACCTTGCACGGCAACCAACCATGCTCCCAATCTCCACCGCCGCTCTCACCTTGGTCCTGGCCGGTGTTCCCTCGCCTGCAGCGCCCGATCCACCGTCCCCCGATCGGCTCCGCTGGCGTCTGCACGCCGAGATCACTCCGGTCGAGCTGTTCTCGCGCTCCGCGGAGGGCTTCAACACGCGCACCTGGTCGTTCTCGTTCCCCGGGACCACCTCGATCGGGTTCGGTCGCGCCCTGGGTCCCTACATCCTGGTGGGTACGCGCATCGCTGGCGAGCTGCGTCGCAATGCCACGGAATCGGTGCTGGGACTCGAGCCGCAGGAGAACCGCTTGGTCTACGGTGGGGGCTCGCTGATGCCCTACGTGGAGGTGCGGCCGCTGCCGGATGCGCGGGTGCAGCCCTTCGGGCTCGTCGAGGGCGGAGTGGGGATCTACGGAACGCGGCGGCGAACGATCCTCGGCCTGGAATCCCATCCAAACTGGACGCTCGAGGTGGTCCCGGCCCTGGGCGGACGCTTCGGGCTACACGCGTTCGTGCTGCCGCGCCTGTCGATCGACGCCGACGTCGGCCTCCAGCGCGGCTGGCTCGTTCAGCGCCGCTCCCCGCCGCTTCCCGCCGCGGCCGATGCGTCGCAGTTCTTGCGCCTGACGCTCGTGGGCACGCTGGGCCTCTCGGGTTGGTGGTAGCCGCCGGCCTACCGCACGTCGATCCACACCAGCCGGTGATCCGAGCACGCCACCAGCTCCACGCCCGGCTCCCCCGCGGCGGGCCAGAACACGCCCGCGCCGAGCACCTCGAGCGACTTCGACGGCAGCACGTAGTCCACCCGCAGGTTGCCCGGCCCACCATCGACATCGGGGAAGTCCGCCGTGTCGTGCGACGCGGGCCCCGAGTGCGACGCGTTGGCTCCGCCGTCGCGTCGCGACGCCTCGATGCTCCCCGTCGACGCGGGCACCGGCTCGGCTGCGATCCGCGGATGGCCCAGCAGCCAGCGTCCCACTGGATCTCCGGTGGTGTCTCCGTCGTGGGGATCGGCGTTGAGATCCCCCGCCAGCACGAACCGCGCCCGCGAAGGCAGCAGCACGGGAAGCCCCGGCGCCCCGTCGAGGAGCTGAGCCCACAGCCGGATCTCGTCGTGGTTGCGTAGCCCGTTGCGGTCCTCGGGTCCGTCGAACACGGGCGGCACGGGATGCGAGAGGAGCAGGTGCAGCGGCCCTGGCTGCCCCTCGATCGAGATTGGCACGATGCAGTGGTTCTTCGACGACAGCGGCAGCACGTCGAGCGCCGGCTCGGAGTACCAGTCGGCAGGCGCTGGCGTGACGGGATCATCGGGCAAGCGCGCACCATCCACATCGCGCCAGCGCAGATCGCCGAAGCAGCGGATTCCATCGATGTCGATCGGATGCCGCGACAACACCACCATCCCGTACTGCCCCGGGAAGGCGCCGTAGCCCAGCGCGTCGCCGGGCCCGTCGGTACGTCCGTCGTGGTCGAGGTCGAGCCCGGAAGCCAGCCCGGTGTTGGTGGCCGGCACGAAGCGGTGGGCGAACGTCAGCCCGTCGCCACCGTCGGGCTGGGGCACCGCGAGATAGTCGCGCTCGAGGATCGCCAGCGCCTCGGGATCTCGATCCACCTCCAGCAGCAGGAGCACGTCGGGACGCACGCGCTGCACGATCGCGGCCGCTTGCCGCGCCTGCACGCTCGCTCCACCCGCGAGCTCGCGCCGCAGCCCGCCGGCGTGCGCACGCGTGAGCGAGGCGTTGAACGAGGCCACCCGCACGGGGGCCTGCGCTCGCTCGGCGGTCTCGAGCGCCTGCACACGCTGAGCTCGGGGGTCCCGCTCGCAGCCAACGAGGACGAGCGCCAGCACCCACCGCCGTGCGGTCCCCCGCTTCCACGCTTGCCCACGAACCGCGTGGCTGCCCCGGCTGGTCATCGGCGCGGCAGCCTATCATCACCGGGGTGGCTCTTCGTCGTCACCGCAGGCCCTCGGGCTCGTGGGGCGCTGCCCGCGAGCGGTGATCGAGATGCTACCCTTGCCTCCGATGCGCCTGGTCCCGCCGCCGCTGCGTCTGGTCCTCGTGCTGCTGCCGACCTTGCTCGTGGGCAGCGGCGGCGATCCTCCGCGGCTGCCCAACATGCCGCGCGGGTGGACCTGGCCGCCCTCGGAGACGATGCGGGCCGCCAGCGAGCACTGCAAGGCGACCCTTGAGCAGTTCGGGGTCGCCTACGAGGCCGTGCCCGAGGAGGTGCTCAAGATCTCCACCCCGATCGTGCTGCCCCGGCTCGAGGTGGGGGCGCTGCGGCTGCACCCGCTGCGCGGCCCGGGCCGCTACCCGATGGACTGTGCGCTCGCGCTGGCGTTCCATCAGGTCGAGCCCGCCTTGCGCGAGCAGGGGGTCCGGTCGCTGCGCTTTCGGGCGATGCACGACTACCGCAACGTTCGCAAGCGCGGTCGGACCACCTCGATGCTCAGCCGCCATGCGATCGGCCTGGCCGTCGACGTGTTCGAGGTGGAGTTCGACGACGGCACGATCGCAGTGGTGAAGCGGGACTTCGCTCGCGAGCCGAGGCTGAAGGCCATGGTCGACGTGTTCGCGGCCTCGGCGGCGTTCCGCGACCCGCTGTCTCCGGCCAACGACCCCAAGGACCACGATGATCACGTGCACCTCGAGGCGCGCTTGCCCCTCGAGCGCCCACCTTCGGGCTGAGCCGCCCCTTCGGGCCGAGCCGCCCGGAGGGCTTCCCCATTGGTTGGCTTTGGCGTCATCATTACCGCGATGGAGCGCCGCAAAGCCCCGGCCTCGGCCAAGGATTCGAACCGCCCGCGTCGCCGACCGGTCGGCGCCGATGCCCGTGCGGGCTCGCGCGCCAAGGACGCTGGCTCGCGCTCGCGCCCCGAGGACACGAGCAGGCGCGCTCGTCCCAAGGACGTCCGACGGGCGCCGAGCGTGCCCCCGATGGCCGACCTGCCGCCGAGCGGCGACGACGATCGGTTCGCTCCGCATCCCGGTCAGTCGATCGACACCGTCTACGTGATCGCGCGGGCCGTCGACCTGATCGGCGCCCGCCCGCGCGAGGTGCTGGGCGTGATGCTCCTCGGCCTCGTGGTCTCCACGGTGCTGTTGTTCCCGATGGTGTTGCTCGACGTGTTCGGCTCGGCCGGAATCGAGGGTCCCACGCACCCCGCTCGTCTCACCGCGCTCTCGGTGCTGGCCTGGGTGTGTGGGCTGCTGCTGCAGGCCCCGCTGGTCGGCTCGGCGATCGAGGTCCACACCACCCGGCGCGGGCTGTTCCTCGAGTTCTTCCGCCGCGGCTCGGCCCGGCTGTCCAGCCTGCTGGTGGCCAGCCTGGGGGCGCTGGTGGTGACGATCGTGACCTTCGCGCTGGTCGGGGCCCTGATCGCCGTCGTGGTCATGGTCACCGCTCCGATACCGTGGGACTTCGTGGCGCTGATCCTGCGCGTCATCGGGATCGTGGCGCTCTCGGTCGTGGCGTTTCGCGTCATCACCTCGTTCAGCCTGGTGGTCCCGGTGGTGGTGGTGGAGCGGCTGGGGCCCGGCGAGGCGCTACGCCGGGCCTGGACGCTGGGCTGGCCCAACAGCTTTCCGATGCTGATGGCGCTGATCTTGCCGCTGCTGCTGGCGCAGGCGCTGCTGTTCATCACCGGCTTCATGCCCCCCATCGTGATGACGGTGACGGGGCTCGTGCTCGGCCTCTCGCTGTCGGTCTACCAGAGCGTGCTGGCACCGGTGGCCTATGTGGCGATCCGCGAGTACGTGGACGGTCTCGATCCCGCGAGCCTGCTGGCTCGTCACCGCTGAGGGCGACCGTGCGCATGATGGGCTTGGTCGTGAGTCGTGGGCGCTCGTTGGGGCGCTTGGCCGGGTTGGTCGGGCCTCTGGTGGGGTTGGTCGGATGCGCCGACGATCCCGCGCCGCCCGCCGAGATCCCCGAAGCCGTGCAGCGTGCATTCGAGAACAGCTGCACGGTCGAGGGCTGCCACGATGCGGTCACGCGCGCCGCCGGGCTCTCGCTCGATGCGGCCGACAGCCCGCACGTCGTAGGCGGCGCCTCGACCCAGAGCCCGCTGCCGCTGGTCACGGTGGGACAGCTCGATCGCAGCTACATGGCGGTCAAGCTGCTCCCCGATGATCAGCTTCCGGCCGGGACCGAGCGCTTCGAGGAACGCATGCCCCGCGATGGGATCGAGGCCGAGGACGTCGAGGCCGTCAACACGATCCTGGCGTGGATCGCCGGCTTTGGCCCCTCGGGTCCCGACGATGGCAGCTCGACTGCGGATGGCGAGGGCACCGCGGGCACGGGAACCGGCTCGGGCGACGGGACCTCGACGGGCACCACCGGCGATTCCACCACCGATCCCGGACCCACCACCAACACGGGCGGCGGTCCCACCAGCCCCGCATGCAGCGTGGAGGAGGTGACCGAGGGCGTGGTGGTCGACCCGCTCGACAAGGGCAGTGGCGCCGGCCAGATCCCGCTGTCGGTGGGCGTGGTGCTCGAGGAGCGCTGCGGCTGTCACACGCTGGCCGACCGCACGCTCAACACCAAGTTCCCCGCGCTGCTTGCCCCGGCGGGGACGCTGCTGCTCGACCATGGCGATCTGTCGAGCCCCCTGGGGGGCTCCACCCTCGGCGCGGTGATGGAGTCGGAGATCTTCACCGTGATGAGCATGCCGCCCGGGAGCTGCCCTGCGATCCCCACCGACGATCGAACACTGCTGCAGCAGTGGTTCGACGCCGGCATGCCCGACGGCGCGACGTTCATGCCGTGAGGGCCCGCCGAAGCTCGGCGGTGTGGGTCACGGCAGCGGGTTCGGGACGTCGAAGAAGTCGACCTGGCCCGAGGCCAGATCGTACTCGGCGCCCACGACCGCAACCTGCCCCGACGACACCAGCTGCTCGAGCAGGCGGCTGCCATTGCGCAGGTGAGCGACCGACCCGCGCACGTTGGCACGGACCGCGTGCGCGAGCACCTCGGCTGGATCTCGGTCGCCCGCTGCCTCCACCACCGACTTGGCGCTGGGAACGATGCGCTCGACGATGTCGCGGATGTTGTCGCTGGGGATGCCGCCCCCGCTGCGGATGAACTCGAGCGTGGCCTTGACGGCACCGCACGAGGTGTGGCCCATCACCACCACCAGGCGAGTCCCGAAGGTTGCGGCGGCGAACTCCACGCTGCCCACCAGCGATGGCGCGATGACGTTGCCCGCCACGCGGATCACGAACAGATCGCCGATGCCCTGGTCGAAGATCATCTCGACGGGCACGCGGGAGTCCGAGCAGGTCAGCACGACCGCGAATGGTCGCTGACCCTGTGCCTGCTCGGCCCGTCGCAGCTGGCTCACGAGTGTCTCGATGCTGCGGGTGTCGCTGGTGAAGCGAGCGTTGCCCTGCTGCAGCCGTTGTAGCGCGTCCGAGGGAGGAACACTGGTGGTCATGTGAGCCGAACCCTAGCACTCGGCTCGGTCCGCCAACAACGCGAGCAGGTCGATTTCGATGGTCTCGCAGATCGCATCGAGCGGGAGGTGGCTTGCACGCCGCTGGCTGAAGGGGTTCTCGAGCTCGTGCCCGATCTGGTCGATGGCCAGCAGAGGATATGCCACGAGCATGGTCGCGACGGGCGAGACCCACGGCGAGGAGCTCGCCAGGGCCAGCGGCAACCCCAGGAGGTACAGCAGGATGAAGCGGCGCAGCTTGATCGAGTGCACCCGTGGCGTGGGCGTGCGTAGGATCCGCTCGCAACCGCCGATGTGATCGATGAGCATGGCGAGCTCGCGGTCCACGGCCAGCAGCGTGAAGCCGTCGATGCTGGCATCGGCGCGGGCCTGGCGAAGCAGGCGGGTCAGCCGACGCGCGACGGCGGTGGGCATGTGGCGGGCTCCCACGATGCGCTCGGCCAGCTCCCGGTCGGCGAGCACCCGCTCGAGTGCCTCGATGGCTCGCTCGCCCCGCAGGCTCATGCGCGAGGCGTGGCAGAAGGCCGCGGCCGTCCGCACGAAGGCCTCCGCCCAGCGCGGGTCTTGGGGGCCGTGCTCCAGGCCCTTGACCGCGAGGTTGCGCGACTGGTTGACGATGCCTCCCCACAGCTTGCGCGCCTCCCACCAGCGGTCGTAGGTGGCGTTGGTCCGAAACACGAGCAGCACGGCGAGCAGCCCGCCCGTATAGCCGAGGTGGATCGGGTCCACGCCCTGCCACTCCGCCGCGCCGTGCACATACGCGATGAGCAGCGCGTAGACCCCGAACAGCGCGATGCGTGGCAGGAGCCGCGGGGTGATCGCGCCCCGCCACGCGAGCGCGTCGCGCCAGAACGTTGCTCCCTCGACGGGGTTGGGCTGTGCATGAGTCGACATCGGGCTCACCGCTTCCGGGCGACGGCGGAAGGGTAGCAAGTCCGAGGGCGGCTCGGCCTCACGGTCGGCGGGGGCGGCCGATCAGAACCGCATCGTCATCGCCACGTGACCACCACCATGCGTGGGCAGGGCTGCCAGCGACAGTTCGCGCTTGAGCCGGCGGTGTCGGTTCATCCCCACCAGCGCCATGGTCAAGCCCGCGGCCTGGGTGATCCCGAGCGTCGTGGTCAGCAGGGCCCCGGTCGCGGTGCGGGTGTTGAACGCGGCGGCGAAGGGTCCCGCGACCGGCACCGTCATCCACGAGCCGTAGGACCGCATGCGACGGCTGCCGGCGGTGTCGATCGCGATCGTGCCGACCAGGGCGGTGAAGCCGTAGCTGGTGATCAGGGTGGACAAGCCTCCGATCATCAGGCCCCTGGCGCGCGACAGCTCGCTCATCTTGCGGGCGCGCGCTTGCTCGGCCGGGCTCGGCGGGGCCACCGGATGCGGGTGGACGTCGACCGAGATGTGGCTGGGGATGTTGATGGAGGGCGCGGGGGCGGGCTCCACCGGGACGATCCAGGTCGGGTTGGGCGCGGGCGCCGGGGCGGGGGCGGCCACCGGGGCCGGCGCGGCCGCGGGCACGGTCGTGTTGACCACCACCACCGACGGCGTGGGCGCGGTGACCTCGGTGGTCGTCGTGGCCGGGGCGGGCGCGGGGGCGGCCGGCTCGGCCGCGAGTGCGGTGCTCGCGCAAACGGTGACCACGCAGGCCGCGGCCACGGCGGTGAGGCGGGACGACAGCGGGGCGAGGATCGGGCTGAAACGGCGCATTGGAGCTTCCTGGGTCGAGGTCGAAGTCAAGCGAAGGGTTCGAGCAGGGCCTGCTCGTCCTCGTTTGTGCCCGCCGACCCTCGATCGATCACCCGGCCGCCGGCCGAATCGACACCGCCCCCAAAACCTGCCGCAGCGTGAGCCAGGACCCCGTTTGCGCCCATGCGACCGCCGGGGGGATAGTGCCCGCATGCTCGCCTGCACCCCGGTGCTCGCCCTCCCGGTGCTCGGAATGGCCGACAGGGTCCCCAACGAGGAGGCGCTGGCCCTGGCCCCCTCCGTGGGCTGGCTGATGTTCGCGTGCGCGGTCTTCACCGCGATCATCTTCGTCAGCTATCGCGAGGGGTGGCGTCGCCTTTGGCTGCGCATGGACGACCCCCGCTCCATGGGAGCGTTCCGCATCGTCTTCGCCCTGTGCGCCGTGTGCAACGTCAACGGCCTGTGGGAGCTGTTTCCGTACCTGTTCACCGACGAGGGTCTGTTCGTCACCGACGTGGCGCGGCAGGTCTACGCGGGCGAGCAGTTCGAGGGCTTCGGCAACGGCCTGGGCGACGACCCCTACGGCTTCTTCGGCTGGGATGGTTTTTGGCAGTGGGCCAAGGGCCCCAAGTACTCGCTCTTGTTCTTCGACAGCACGCCCACGTTCTTCTGGGTGCACCTTTGGGCGTTCGAGCTGGCGATGGCCATGCTCATCGTGGGGTGGAAGACCCGCTACACCAAGTGGATCGCGTGGTTTCTGTTCCACAGCATCACCCTGCGCAACACCGTCTACTGGGAGGGCACCGAGAACGTCTACCGCTGCTTCTTCTTCTACGTGTGCGTGTCGCGGTGCGGGCATGCGTACAGCGTGGACAACTGGCTGCGTTGCCGAAGGCTGCGCAAGCAGGGGCGGCTGTCGGAGCCCGGCGGGCCGGGCAATGGGGCCGGGGTGGCCCCCAGCGACGAGCATCCTTCCGGTCTCGAGGCGATCTACCGCTTGATCCCCGCGTGGCCGCGGCTGCTCGTGATCCTCCAGTGCGCGGCGCTCTACTGCTACACCGGCGTGGTCAAGAACGGGCGCGTGTGGTGGAACGGCGACGCGTTCTACTACGCGTTCAACCTCGATCACTTCTACCGCATCCCTCCGCAGTGGCTGTCTTCGGTGCTCGGCACCAACCTGTTCCGCGTCAACACCCACGTGGTGCACGCGTGGGAGAGCTTGTTCCCGGTGGCGGTCTTTGGGCTCATCGTGCGCTGGGTGCTGCACGAGGACCTGCCGCGCCTGTCACGGCGGGCCCGCGCCGTCGCCAACCTGGGCTGGGTGGGGCTGGGCCTGTCGGCCCTGGCGGTGGTCTGGGTCGCCTACCCGGTGCACTTCGTGCAGCCGCGGGGGAGCTGGTGGACGCTCGAGCGCGTGCAGTGGGTGTATGCCGCGGGCTGGATCCTGCTGCTCACCCTGTTCGGCGTGGGCTGGTGGAAGCTGCGCTATCGGCCGTGGCGGCCCACGATCCGCGGCCGCACCCACGTCCTCGATCTCGACTGGTTCTGCCGTTGGTTCTTGGGTCGCCGCGTATGGGTGACGCTCGGCGTCATCTTCCACCTGCACCTGATGCTGCTGATGAACATCGGGTGGTTCCAGCCCGGGGCGCTGTCCGGCTTCATCTGCTTCTTGAACGGGGCCGAGATCGCCATGCTGCTGCTGGTGATCCAGCGTCGCCTCGCGCGGCGCCTGCGTTGGCTTCCGCCGCAGTGGCAGGACGCCGCCGTGCCCGTGCCGGCCGAGGATCCCACGCTGCCCCATCACCATCGCGACGCCGCGCGGCTGCCCACCTCGGCCATCGTGATCGCGACCGCGGTGGCGGCCGTGGGCGTGCCGCTGCAGGCCTACGACGTGCTCGCCTACGGCTGGACCCTGGTGGGCATCGCGGCGTTCCTGGGTGGAGCCATGTGGCGCGAGGCCAGGGCCACGCACGGCGAGCAGCTTGCCGTGGTGCCGCGCTTTGGGCCCATTCGCCGCCACGAGACGGCACGGGAGGGAACGGACGAAGCCTCGGGTGACCCGAGCGACGACCGCTCGGGCGAGGGCGCCTTGCGCATGCCCTGGGCCTACGGGCCGCTCGGTCGCTACCTCGTCGGCTGCCTCACCCTCTACCACGTGGTCGGGGTGGCCTGCTGGCTGTTGCCCGACAAGGACTGCTTCGACTGGCGCACCGCCACCCACGAGCCCTTCCGCAAGTGGCTGGAGATGACCCACACCACCCAGGGCTGGAAGATGTTCGCTCCCAACCCGCCGCGCTCCAACATGTTCTTGCGGGTCGAGGTCAAGCGTGTCGATGGCGAGGTGATCGACATGAACACCGACGTCTATCACCCGTCGCAGCGGCCCAACCCGTGGATCTGGTACACGCGGCAGCGCAAGATCAACCGCCGCATCGCGGGCGGCGAGGGTGGTCATGGCAACTGGTATCAGAAGTGGCACGCGCGCTGGTTCTGCCGCCAGTGGACGCTCGAGCACGGCGGCGAGATCCTCGACTCGGTCGAGCTGTCGAAGATCACCTACAACATCCCCAGCCCCGAGCAGGTCGCCGAGAAGGGGCCCTACGACCCGTGGGATCTGCTCGAGAGGACCGGCAAGGACGAGGTGCTCCTGACGGTGGACTGCACCGAGGAGGTGGAGGCGCAGCCGCCCAACGTGGTGCGGGCGCGCTACGGCCTGCCACCGGCCAACAACGTGCGGCGCTGGAACTCGCTGCGCAACAAGAAGCGCCGCTGGGATGCCCGCTCCGAGCGCGAGGAGGCCGCCAAGCGGGCTGCCGAGGAGGCCGAGGCGGCCGAGCAGCAGGAGGAGCGGGCCGAGGAGGACGACCCGGAGGACTGAGGTCGTGCTCGAGCGGGACGCGCTTGTCGAGACGGACTTGCCTGGATGCTCGTCGTCGATGACCGACCTCACCAAGATCGAGGCCTGGGTTCACGCGCAAATACAGGCGTGCGCTCCCCGGCAGGACCAGGACCTCGGGGCGTTGGAGCAGCTCGTTCGTGCTTGCGTCGTGCTCAAGGGCCGCTCGGGCACGCTGTTTGGATGGTCGGCTCCGGCTGGGTTCACGCGGCACGAGGCGCTGTATCGAGAGGCGTGCACGGTCGTCGCGCAATGGTTGGCCGGGCTCGATGAGGGCGGCATCGCCGAGGTGGTCCGCTTCGTCGAGAAGCATGGGCTCGCGGTGCCCGTTCCGAGGGACACGGATGCGCCGGCGTCACCTCCGGAGGAGGCGCTCGACCCGACGGCCGTTGCAGAGGCGGAGCGACGGCTCGACTATTCGAGCCCCTTGTGGTCCGTGCAGGAGTGGGAACGTCTCACCCACCGCTGGGCCGAATTGACGGATCGCCAGCGCTCGGGGCTGAAGGCCGCGCCCCGCTTCTCGTTGGGCGAACCGGCGACGGCCGAGACCGTGGCGAAGATCGAACGAGCGCTCGGGGAGCGTCTGCCAGAGGAGCTGCTCAGAGCCTTCAAGCACGCCGACTGGGTCGGTTCGGGTGGGAGATCTCGGTCTTTCGCAGTCCTCCGCAGGAGTTCGCGCATCTGAGTCGCGGCGGCTACGCCGAAGGGCTCTGGCAGCTCGACTCCGTGCACCAGCTGACGGAGGAGGCTCGCGGTTGGGCACACGGCGACTCGGATACCCAGTGGCTGGAGGCGATTCCGTTCGCGGGCGCCGATGGCAACTATCTCGCGCTGCACGATGGACGGGTGGTCTTCCTCCACCACGAGGGCGACCGCGAGCTCGGACACGGACGGGTTCTCGCACCCGACCTTCGCACCTTCGTCGAGCGCTGGACCGCGCTCGGATGTCCAGACGCATCGTCGTGGGACTGCTTGTCGTACTTCGTCACCGACGACGGACTCACCGTGGACGACGAACCCGCGCGCCGATGGATCGCATGGTTGCAAGACGTCGCCGCTCGAGACGATGCCGGGCTTCCGGTAGACGATGAGTCATGATGCGGTTGCTCCGTAGGGAGATTCGTGAGGAACCATCGCCGAACCCTCGAATTCGTCATGTTCGGGCCACTATGGCCAACGGGTCGGACGAAGCCCGGCCAACGGGTGGGCCACTCTCGGATCATCGACGCGCCAAGTGATTGAGATCCCTCGACCCACCTGCCGGTATCCAAATCGCAGGGCAAGTCGGCCATGAACGGTCGCCAGCCTCCGCGGAACATCCAGGACGGCTTCGTTCGGCGTGTGTTTGCTCGCGACGACGCAGTGGCCGTGTTGCTGCGACACGTGCTGCCCAAGTCGAGCCTCAAGTTTCTCGATCTTAGGTCGATCGAGCGTGGGGCAACTGGGTTCACCAACCAGGAATTCCGCTCCCGTCATGCGGATCTGATGCTCACGGTTCGCCTACGCCGGGTCCGTCGTCTAACCGGCGTGCCATTGCCCGTTCGACCGTTTCTCTGGCCGGAGGCCGACCAGGCAGTGCCAAGACAAGACCCATGCACAACGTGACACCATTGGGCAACCATCGGATTTGGAAGCCTCGTTGTTTCTTGTTGCCGAGCAAGCCTCAGCGATGCAATATCTCTCAGTAAGTCGAAGACGAGAGGTGTCACGGACCGCGCCGGATTGCTGATTTGCAACGAGACACAGTCGCTTGACGTAATGCTTGGCCCTGATATCGAGCGACATATCGTCGCGCCATGCGCCATACGAAACAAGTAATTCTGGACTCGCTTGTCTTCCCTCTGGGAGATCGGAGGTCGCTGTTTCATGCCAGCAGCCGCACGCATCGATGATATACACGTTTGTCCGGGGCTCACAGGCATCATGCTTCACGTTGGAGGTCTGATCACTAGTGGCTCACCGACGGTCATATTTGGAACCAAGCCAGCAGCAAGAGTATCAGACAGAGCATCATGCATAGGCCCAATGGATGTGATCGCGCAGGGATCAAGCAGTGTGCTCTTCGATGGATTACCTGCCGCACGCGTTGGCGACCGTACGATTCATGGTGGCGTCATCGTTACTGGTCACCCAGCGATAGTAATAGGCGGCAGCACGAGTGGGGTAGGAACCGCGAGTCTTGGCGCAGGTATCCTCCTGGATGGTACAGCCCTGGAGCAGGATCTACTTGCCGCTCTCCTGGATCAAATTCGAAAGGGTGGACCCCTTGGTGCGAGCTTCATCAACGATCTCGAAACGAATGCGGTGCCCACGCACTTCATTATCGCCGATTCTGCGACCAGAAACGATGGTACCGTTGTCTCACTGGCCAATACCGGTGGCGGCCTCACACTTCGTCCTACGGAAAGCATTAGCGGGGACAATGAGGTGTACATGGATCCAACAAATCTGATAGACTACACGGCAACCGACGGAACGACGGTGACTGAAACCCCGAGTGGCCTATTACTGCACGAAGCCGGTCACGCAGCACTTCTCAATGCGGGAGATCCGGCGCAGACTGCTGGAGGCGGCCCAGCGGAAGCGAACGTGCGCTCGCTGACCAATCCCATCCGGTCTGAGATTGGAATGAAACCCGAGCAATGAAGAGACAAGGCGCAATCGCGAGGCCCCTCCTTCGCCGGGCAGTCCTGCTTTGCTTCGTTTTATCATTGGTCGCTTGTCGAAGAGCCGATGAGTCAGTGCATATGGAACAAAAGGAAGAACAAGGTCGAAGCACTCTCGATGTCTCTCTGAAATGTGTCTATTTGATTGGAAGGGGGGGGGCGCCGGGATTCGAGTGTTCATTCGAGAACAATAGCGATGCTACGGTCTGGATCCCTCAGGAAGCACATCCGTCGTACCGGATGGATCCGGAGACCAACGATATTACCGTGAGCTATGGGTATTTTGAGGATGTCTATGGCTCGCATCGTGGACATTATATAGTGCCTCCAATGAAGGCGGTGGCCCCAGGTTCGAAGCATCGCTGGATGATTGCAGGTGAAGCCTTGCTAGAGAAGATACTCGAGACGACCGGGAGGGTCATAGTTCGGGCGCGTGTGGCGTCACGAAGATTTGATATCACCTCAGTTCGTGGAAGCCAGCCAGTGGATGCATACCTCGAGCATTCGTTCGAGGTCATTTCAAGCGCAACGATTCGCCCTGTTCCCGGGTAGATGACCCAGAATGTCGGCTCCCCCGATCTTCCCCAACCGGTCAACGTTCCCAGACCCATTCTCTCTCGGCGCCCGAGTTTCCCAGGACCATTCCCCTATTTCTCACGAGCATTCCCTCTCGGCCCTGAGTTTCTCAGTACCATTCTCCCTCGGGCAACCCTCGCGTGACCACAGCGTGCGCCCCCACGTCCCGGCCTCAACCGGACGACAGAGGTCCCATGGTGTACCGGAGGTCACGATGATCGAGATCAAGGAAGTGCTCCGGTAGTGGCTTGCCGGGATCCCCAAGAAGCGGGTCACCGCCCAACTCGGTATCGATCCCAAGCCGGTGGGCCGCTACGTGGCGCAGGCCGAGGAGTGCGGGCTCCCTCTCGATGCTGGCGTCGAGGCACTGACCGACGAGCGCGTCCGTGCCCTGCGTGCGCCGACGCCGTCGGCATCGATGCACGCGACTTGGTCGGTCAGCTCGGCGCTGCTTCCAGACATCGACCCGCACGTCGTTGATGATGTGCATCAGCTTCTACACGTCGTCTGCGCTGAACCGACGGCAGAAGTCCCCCTCCGTCGTTGGGTCCGGAATCATTCGGGCCCCCACCGCATCGAGGAACACCCGGTCGTTGCGACGCAACTCGATGTCGTCGAGCGTTCGCCCGTTGCACATCACGTTGTACGCGATGTTGAGCACGTGATCGGACTCGTGGTACGGCCGGTAGCGCTTGAGCAACGGGAGCCCCTCGTCGATGCGCTTGGCCAGGCCGATGTCGGCGACCACCTCGAGGATGGCTCCCAGCCCGCCCGCGTCGATGGCCCGCGTGCGCTCCGAGAACTCGAAGCACACGCTCCGCGTCGAGAGCTCGGGCCCGTCCGAGAGCGGCTTCATGCCGCCCTTCGCTCGCGCGAGCCGCCGCTCGATCATTCGTTTCTCTTGCCGTAGCTTTACTTGGAACTCTCGGGATACCATCTCATCTTCACCTGAATGGGTTGGGTGGGGTCGCGTTTTCCTACGCAAAACCCCTCAACAACCGGCCCTTCAGGTGAAATCCCGCCTATTGTGCTTTTCGAGCGCTTCTTTCAGACCTAGGTGCGCACCAGATGCCCTGAACGGGCCGATGCCGAGCCTCGGATCATCTCGGTGGCATGAGAGTGCCATTTGGTTAAAGAGATCTAGTCATGCTTGGTGAAGGAACCTATGCTCGAGCAATGGTGGGAATTTCAAGTGCGAAGAGGATCTCTATTCAGTTCCTGGCCAATGGCGAGGGAACGCTGCGCTGCGGAGAGGCCGTCTATCCCTGCCTGGGGCGCCCGGGGCTGCAGTATCCAACGGACCTGACCGTGACGACCAGCGACAAGTACAGGCTCAAGTTGAGCGGCGAGTACGTGGTCGAGCAGAATGATGGGACTCGAACCCCCGCCAGGATGCCGTACGCCATCTTGATATGGGGGCAGCGTGGGGTCTACATTCACGCTTGGCCTGGTCGTCCAACCATCAGTGGCAATGGTGGGCCGACGGCAGGATGCATCCACGTGAGCGAGAGTGACGCTCCTGCGATCTACGGCTACGTCGACGCGAGGACTCGGATAACGATCAGCTATCCGTGGTGAAGTGCCCCAGGGTTCGCAACGCGCAGTTCGTCGCGGTGCTGGGTGAGAGCAACTACACCTACGCCAACGCATACGCGCGCGAGCATCATGCGTCGCTCGAGCCTGAGCCTCATGGTCGGGGACCGGATTCCACATTTGCTCGGGCGCGGCGGGCGCTGGCCAACGCGACCTGCCAGCACGTACGCTGGCCATTTCCTCGAGTGATCGGGTCCACTCGCCGTAGTTCCGGCCACGACCGCCACCCAACCACGCTCGGCGCCTTGGAGGAAGAGCAGCGCGTCTTGAGCAGGCACGGAGGTCACCATGAGGGATGGACCGGGCGAGCCGAACCCCACGTGGCGCGCGAGCCGGATGCTCTCCTCGGTCAGCCGGAAGTAGAGATCCTCCCGGAACTGCCCGCCGGCCACCATCTGCCGCAGGTCGCGGTTCGTCGCCTCGAAGCACCCGGGCGCGGCGTCGTGTTCCTGGGTATAGGCCCCTTGTCGTGCCCGAAGATTCCTGGCCGGCCTGGCAGGAAGAACCGGGCAAACACCTCCACGAGGCCGTGAACCACAAGACGCTCGTTCCAACGTCACCACGTGCAGCCCCTCCGTCGCCTGGTTTCGGCGCCTGTTCGCTCTCGAGTAGACAGACGATGACTTCTACGAGCACGTCATCTCCGCACGTTGGTAGGGGACCGGCTTCGTGCGATGCTCTTCGGGCATGGTCACCCTCGCGGTCGACGAACACCCGCTGCTCGCTCTCGAGGCCTTCGTGGCTCACTGGACGGATCCGGTGCCCGAGCTGCCCTCGCCAACGTGGCTCGAGACCCTGCGCTCCCCCACGGCCGAGACCCCCTTGGCACCCCCCGATGACACGGTGCAGAAGGAGGTGCGCAACATGCTGCGTCAGGCCGGCTACAAGCCCTCGGGGCGGGGCAAGCCCGCGTCGGAGTACTTGCGGGGCGCCGCGGCCGAGGGCGGCCTTGCGGTGATCAACCTCGCAGTCGACCTCGGCAACGTGGTCTCGCTCCACAGTGGCTTGCCGATCAGCGTGGTGGATCTCGATCGGCTCGTGCCCCCGCTTCGGGTGCGGGTGGCCGACGAGGATGCCGCCTACGTGTTCAACTCGACGGGGCAGGAGATCCGCCTGCGAGGCCTGCTGTGCCTGCACGACGCCAACGGCCCCTGCGCCAATGCGGTCAAGGATGCCATGCGTACCAAGACCAACGAGGCCACCCGGAGGGTCTTGTGCCTGCTCTGGGGCGCCAACCCACTGGCCGAGCGCGGCCGCGCGGCCAGTCACTGGCATCGCGAGCTGTGCGAGCGCAGCGGCGCGAGCATCGAGCCGGTCGACGGCGTCGGGTGACCGCGGCGGGCTCAGCCACCGCTGCTGCCGGTACCGGTACCGGTGCCCGTTCCGGTGCCGGTGCCGGTATCCGAGCCGGTGCCGGTGCCCGAGTCGGTGCCCTCGGTGTCGGTTCCCGCCGTGGTCTCGTCGGGGGGAAACGTGTCGGTCGAGTCGAACGATCCCGGTCCAGCATAGGCCGCCACCTCGGCTTCCTCGGCGCTGTCGAGCGAGGTCAGGCTGGTATCGGTGGTGCTGGTGCTGGTGGCCGATGGATCGTCGGTGGTGACGGTGCTGGTGTCGGCCACCGTGCTCGTGCCCTCGTCGTTGGGCTCCTTGCCGCACGCGGCGAGCGTGAGCCCGAGCAGCACGCTGGCAACTCCGCTCACGGGGGCCGTTGCGAGCCGAATGGTGGTGCCGCAAAACGGGCACGCACGAGACGAACGTTCGATGAAGCGCTCACAGCTCGGGCACGGGATCATGGCAGCGTGGACTCTACCACGCGGCATGCCTCGTGCGCGGCCGGGTGGGGTCGGGTAGGGGCCGGGCTGGGCCCGGGCGGTGAAACGTCGTCAGGCGTCGCGCATGCCCAGCGAGAGCCCGAGGTCGGCCAGGATCTCCTTGATCTCCAGGAGCGAGCGTCGGCCGAAGTGCTTGGTCTCGAGCAGATCGACTTCGGTCCGCTGGCACAGCTGCCCGATGGTCGCGATGCCGGCGTTGGCCAGCCCGTTGCTGGTGCGGACCGAGAGCTCGAGCTCGTCGACCCCGCGGTCGAGCGCCGGATTGCGAGCGCTGGCGCCCCCCTGCTCGGGCTCGGGGCGCAGACGCTCCCAGATCGCGGCCCGCCGTGCGCGTTCTTGCTCGGCCCAGCCCTCGAGTTCCCACACGTCGATGGCCGCGGGCGGGCGTCCGAGCGACAACGCAACGACGGGATCGGACAGCTCGTCGCGCGTGCCCCGAAGCGCGGCTTGGGCCACCTCCATCACGAGCGTGCCGTGTGTACGAGCCCGACACAGCCATCCCTGGCCAGTGGCGGCCTCGGGCGACCCGAGCGCATCGGCTTCGACCAACGACCGCGTGGCCTGGAGCGCGGCCTCGTGCATCAGCGGCACGTGCAGGGTCACGACCGTGCTCGCCAGGCGCCTGGCCGTCGACTCGTCGACCGCGATCGCCGGCTGGTCCCAGCTCCGCACCCGGCGGGTCACCACCGCGCGCTCGGCCATCAGCAGCACCGGGTAGCCCTCGCTGGCCTCCTCGATCGCCGCGAGCCCCTCGGGCCGCCGCTCGGTGATCATTCTCTTGGCCGACTTGATGGTCGTGACGTAGCCGTGCTCCTCGAGGATCCCAAACGCGTGCGGCTTGAACAGCTCGATCAGCATCGAGCGTGGTACGCGGCACTCGTCGGGCGCGAGCGTGGGGTCGACGACCAGGTGGGCCACGCCGCTGTAGTCGACGGCCTTCTCGAAGATCCGTTGCCCGAAGATCTGGTCGACGATCTCGAACGACGACGACCGACGCCCACCGTCGGTGTGGTTGCCCCGATGACCCTCGACCATCAGCTCGTCGATCGCTCCTTGCAGCTTGGCCTGCTCGTCGTCGATGATGATCTTCGGAGCCTGGAGCTCGAGCAGCCGCGCCAGGCGGTCGTTGCGGTTGATGACCCTTCGGTAGAGATCATTGAGGTCGGACGTTGCAAAGCCCGCCCCGTGCACGACCAGCGGGCGCAGGTCGGGCGGCAGCACTGGCAGCACCGTGAGCATCAGCGCGGTCGCGGGTCGCTCGGCTTCGATCATCGCCGAGGCGACCTCGGCCCTGGGCCCGGTCTCGATCGCGTCGATGGCCTCGAGGTCGAGCTGCTCGAGCGTTGGGCACGTTGGCAGTCAGCTCCTCGCGGCCCGTCGGGGTCTCCACCGTTGCGTGCTCGAACGTGCGGTGGTGCTCGGTCCGCAGCTTCGCGGCAAAGCCCGGATCGACGACGACGTAGCGGCGCTCGAGCCGACTGGGACCTACACGGGCTTCGAACGCCTCGGAGAGCGGCGCGGGGTCGTGCATCGCCCGCATTGTTCCCGAAGTTTCTCCGGTGCAGTCGTCGACCCCGCCGCGATGGTGCAGGATGGAGCCCATGCAGACCCTCAATCTCATCGCTGGAGAGTGGGTGGGGGCGCCCACGGGCGCCACGTTCCCCGTGACCGATCCCGCCACCGACGATGTCGTTGCAGAGGTTCCCCGTGGGGGCGCCGAGCATGCACGGGCGGCCATCGATGCCGCCGCCGCCGCCTTGCCGGGCTGGCGAGCCCTGACGGCCGCCGACCGTGCGCGGCCGCTCCGACGGCTCGCCGAGCTGATGGTCGAGCAGCGCGAGCGTCTGGCCCGGCTGATGACGCGCGAGCAGGGCAAGCCGCTCGCCGAGGCTCGCGGCGAGATCGACTACGCAGCCTCGTTCATCGAGCACGCGGCCGAGGAGGGCAAGCGCGTCCTTGGCGAGGTCATTCCGGCATCACGGCCCGGTCAGCGCATCGTGGTGCTGCGGCAGCCGGTCGGGGTGGTGGCCGCGATCACGCCGTGGAACTTCCCGGCCGCCATGATCACCCGCAAGCTCGGCCCGGCGCTCGCGGCCGGCTGCACGATCGTCGTCAAGCCGGCCGAGCAGACCCCGCTGTCGGCGCTCGCGCTCGGCGAGCTCTCGATCGATGCCGGAATCCCGCGCGGCGTGATCAACATCGTCACCGGTGATGCGGCCGCGATCGGCGAGGCGATCTTCGCCGACGCCAGGGTTCGCAAGGTCTCGTTCACGGGCTCGACCGAGGTCGGTCGCAAGCTCATGGTCGCGGCCGCTCCCAACGTGGTGCGACTGTCGCTCGAGCTGGGCGGTCACGCGCCGTTCCTGGTGTTCGACGATGCCGACGTGGACGCCGCGGTGACCGGCGCCATCAAGAGCAAGTTTCGCAACGCGGGCCAGACCTGCATCTGCCCCAATCGTTTCTTCGTGCAGGACGGCGTCTACGACGAGTTCGTGGGCAAGCTCGCCAAGCAGCTCCAGACCATGGTGCTGGGCTCGGGACTCGACGACGCCGTGTCGATCGGTCCCCTCATCGACGACGACGCGGTGGCCAAGGTCCGCGATCACATCGAGGACGCCCGCGCTCGCGGGGCCATCGTTCGCACGGGCGGGGAGATCGTGCGCCCGGGGCCCGGGCTGACGGCACGGTTCTGCCGCCCCACGCTGCTCGAAGGCGTCGACGCCTCGATGAAGCTCAGCGTCGAGGAGACCTTCGGACCGGTGGCGCCGGTGCGCCGCTTCTCGAGCGAAGCCCAGGCCATCGAGCTGGCCAACGCCTCGCCGTTCGGGCTCGCCTCGTACTTCTACACCCGCGACGCGTCGCGCCTTTGGCGGGTGGCCGAGCGGCTCGAGTACGGGATCGTGGGGGCCAACGATGGGGCTCCCTCCACCGCACAGGCACCGTTTGGCGGGGTCAAGACGTCCGGTTTCGGCCGCGAGGGCGGCCACCACGTGATGCACGAGTATCTCGACGTCAAGTATGTTTCGATTGGGATCACAGAGCCGAACGCATGAACGACGAAGCTTCCAACGCCATGTCCCACGCCCTGATTCGTCGACGCCGCGCGGTGGTGTCGGACGGGGTCGGCATGTTTGCCGGAGACACCACCGCCGTCTCGGCCCAGGGGGCGCGCATCGTCGATGCCGATGGACGCGAGCTCATCGACTTCGCCGGCGGCATCGGGGTGATGAACGTGGGGCACTGCCATCCCGAGGTCGTCGCTGCGATCTCGGCGCAGGCGCAGCGGCTGCTCCATGCGTGCATCCACGTGGCGACCTACGAGCCCTACGTGGAGCTGTGCGAGGCGCTGGTGCGGCTGCTTCCTCATGGCGGGCCCACCAAGGCGATGCTGGTCAACAGCGGGGCCGAGGCGGTCGAGAACGCGGTGAAGATCGCCCGCCAGGCCACGGGGCGCTCCGCGATCGTCTGCTTCGAGGGGGCGTTCCATGGTCGCACCCTGCTCGGCATGAGCCTCACCGCCAAGAGCGCCTACAAGCGCGGCTGCGGGCCCTTTGCTCCCGAGATCTATCGGGTGCCGTTTCCCAGCGCCTTTCGCGAGGGTCGATCCGAGGACGCGCTGGTTGCCGAGCACCTGCGTCGCTTCGAGGAGCGCTTCGTGCTCGGTCCGGTACCGGCCGAGCACGTGGCCGCGGTGATCATCGAGCCGGTGCAGGGCGAGGGCGGCTTCGTGGTGGCGCCCCCCGACTACCTCCGCGGGCTGGCAGAGATCTGCACTCGCCACGGGATCCTGCTGGTGCTCGACGAGGTCCAGACCGGCTTTTGTCGCACCGGGCGCTGGGCCGCGTTCGAGCACGCGGGGGTCGTGCCCGACCTGTCGACGTGGGCCAAGTCGATGGGAGGTGGGCTGCCGATCGGCGCCGTGCTCGGTCGCGCCGAGGTCATGGACGCGGCCCGGCCCGGCACGATCGGCGGGACCTACGGCGGCAATCCGGTGGCCTGTGCGGCCGCCCTGGCCACGCTGCGGGTGATGGAGCGCGAGGACCTCAATGCTCGTGCCGCGGAGATCGGCTCGATGGTGCGGGCTCGCTTCGAGCGCCTGCGGCAGGAGCACGACGTGGTCGGTGACGTGCGTGGTCTCGGGGCCATGATGGCGATCGAGCTGTGTCACGATCGCGACCCCGCGCGGCCCGCCACCGAGGTGACGGCTGCCGCCGTGGCGCGCTGCCGGGCGCAGGGGGTGCTGGTCATCACCGCCGGGGCATTCGGCAACATCATCCGCGTGCTGTCTCCGCTGGTCATCTCCAACGCCGAGCTCGAGCGCGGGCTCGAGGTCATCGGCTCGTCGGTCGCCGATGCCGCCAAGGAGCTGGCTACCCCTTGACCCCGCCCGAGGCCAGCCCGGCCACCAGGTGCCGCTGCACCAAGTAGAACAGCGCCATCACGGGCAGCGACACCACCAGCGCCCCGGCAGCGAACACGTCCCACTGCGCGTCGTACTCGCCGATGAACCGCTGGAGCATCACCGGCAGCGTGAACATGGTCTCGTCGTCGAGCAGGGTGGCGGCCAGGATGAACTCGTTGTACGCGCTCATGAACGCGAACAGGGCGGTCACCGCGATCGCGGGCCGAGCCACCGGCAGCACCACCATGCGGAAGGCCTGGAAGCGCGTGGCCCCGTCGACCATTGCCGCTTCCTCGAGGTCGATGGGGATCGCCTCGAACGCGGCCCGCAGCTGGAAGATCGCGAACGGCACCGAGGTGCTCGCATAGCAGAGCACCAGGCCCGTGCGCGAGTTGAGCAGCTCGAGCGCATCGAGGATGAGGTAGAGCGGGATGGCGCTGGCCACCGCGGGGAACATCTGCGTTGCGAGCAGCGCTCGCACCCCGGCCGTCTTGCCCAGGAACGAGAACCGCGCCAGCGCATAGGCGGTGGGGATCGCGATGAGCACGCCCGTGAGCGCGGTGGCGATGGAGACCGTGAGGGAGTTCAGCAACTGGCGTCCGAACAGCCATACGGTGGAGCCGTCGGCCAGCTCGCGACTGCTGCCCACCACCTCGCGCAGGTGCTCGAGCGTGGGCTCTTGCGGGATCGGCAGCGCGCGCGGCTCGGGGGTGACGGTGCCGGAGAACGCGGTGGCCACCACCCACAGCACGGGGTAGAGCGCGAACGCGACGGCGAGCACCAGCACGAGGTGCACGGCGGCTCGCTCCAGCAGGCTCGGGGCGCGATTCATGTCAGTCGTCGCTCCCCCCGCCGCGCCCGCCTCGATCCCAGCGCCCGCGCGAGCGCTCGAGCAGGCGGGTGGTGATCATCAGCATGAGGAAGATGAGCACCGCATAGGCGGCGGCGTAGCCGTACTGGGCCTCGCGGGTGAAGGCCCAGCGGTAGGCCTCGGAGACCAGGATGTCGGTGCTGCCGTCGGGGTCGCCCCCCGACACCAGGAACACCACGTTGAACATGTTGAAGGTCCAGATCGCGCCCAGCGTGATCGAGGGCATCATGGTGGGCTTGATCATCGGCAGCACGACCTTGGTGAGCCGCTGCCAGCGGGTGGCGCCGTCGACCTCGGCCGCCTCGAGCACGTCCTTGGGCACGGCCGTGAGCGCCCCGATGGTCACCACCATCATGAAGGGGAAGCCCAGCCAGATGTTGGTGGCGGCGTTGGCCGTGAACGCGGTGCTGAACGAGGAGAACCAGGCGATCGGCTCCATCGACAGCCCCAGGGCGTCGTTGAGCGCCAAGATGATCCCCGTGATCGCGCCGTACTGCTGGTCGAACATGCCCTTCCAGGCCAGCGCGGTCACGTAGCTGGGCACGGCCCAGGGAATGATGAGCAGCACGCGGTACACGGCTCGCAGGCGCAACAGCGGTCGCGAGAGCAAGAGGCCCAGGGCCAGGCCGATGCCGAGGTGGAAGGCCACGTTGACCAGCGTCCACAGCAGCGTGACCAAGAGCACCGTGTAGAACGAGCCCGTGGCCAGCAGCGGGCCTCCGCGCGCGGTGAGGATCTCGATGAAGTTGGCCAGCCCCACGTACTGCACCTCGCCGGCCGGGCCGGCGAACAGCGAGGTGGCGGCGCCGACGACCAGCGGCAGGATCACCAGCATGCCCACCGCGAGCACGGCGTGGGCCACGTAGCGATAGGCGGGCAGCGACCTGCGCAGGCGCTCGCGCAGCTCGGGCTGGCGCGCACGCTGGACCAGCACGAACGCGCCCCACAGCGACAGCGCGGACAGCAGCACGACGATCGGCCACGGCGAGGCGGGCGGGGGCGGGGGGCGACGGACGTCGTCGAAGCGGTGCTGGGCTTCCTCCAGTGCGTCGGCGGGCTCGGCCTGGCCGCGCAGCACCTTGCCGATGGCCCGGTCGGCGGGCTCCCAGGTGGCACGCATGGCGGGAGAGCTGGGCATGGGGATCGCCACCTTGGCCTGCTCGGCGAACGCAGCGAGCAAGGGGTCGTCGGCGGGCGCGGGCACGTCGGTGCGGGCGGTGACGGTGCGAGCCCTTCGCTGGCGGACCTCGGCCGCGGTGGCGCTGGCGAGGTGACGCGCGAGCGCGCGGACCTCGGGGCGCTGCGCTCCGTGGGGCGAGAGCATCACGGCCTCGACGGTGAGGAACGGGCGCAGCGGCTGACCCGTGGCGTCGAGCACCGGGAGCGACTGCACCCGGTAGGGCACATCGCTGGCCCCATCGCTGGCCAGATCGGCGGCCAGATCGGCGGCGAGCCACGGCCCGCTCGCGGCGAAGGCTGCCTTGCCCGACTTGAACAGGTTGGTGACCAGGCCGCCGTCGGCATTGGCCGGCACCGCGCCCTGCTCCACCAGGCCCACCGCAAAGCGCAGCGAGGCTTCTGCCTCGGACCCCACGAACCCGAACGAGTCGTCGTCGGCCAGCATGCGCCCGCCGAACGCGTGCAGCAGCGGGGCGTGCGAGTAGGCCTTCTTCACCTCGTAGGCGTAGGCGTAGACCCCGGGCGGCAGCGAGGGCTGCAGCGCGGCGATGCCCTCGAGGGTCGCGGGCACCTCGTCGACGAGCGCGGTGTTGACGTAGAGCGCCACCGACTTGCGCGACAGCGGTACACCCCACGCCTCGCCGTCGAGCGCCACCGCCTGCACGGCCACGGGATCGAACACCCCCAGCTCGAGCGCATCCCCGGCGGGTGCGACGATCTTGCGGCGACGGTAGTCGCCCAGGCGCTCGTGCGAGTCGATGTAGAGGTGCGGTCCCTCGCCCAGCGGGATCGCGGCCGCGAGCTTGCTTCCGAACGCGTCGTAGGGGATGGCGAGGGTCTCGACCGGAGCGTCCTCGAACCCGGCGAGCACCTCGGTGAGGGCCTCTTCCTCGGCGCCACGGTAGGCGTGCCAAAGACGGATCGGCTCGGCGGCCCATGCCGCGCTTCCGAGCAGCCACCACACCGGCAGCACGAGCACGTAGGTGAGGCGAGCGAGCGAGACGGGCACGGCGAAAACTGCGGAAGGATACCTACGGCGCGGGCGTCTGTCTGCGCCCCCGGAGCCCGGGTCGGGCCGAAGATCCGACCGCGGGCGCGGCCCTTCGCGGTAGTATGAGCCCATGCTGCGGAACATCGGCATCGTACTGGTCTTGGTCTGTGTCGGGGTTGCGTGTCACGGCGGGGTGGGTCCCGACAGCGCGCTGGTCGGAGGTTCGTGCCGGGACGACTTCGACTGCGAAGAGCGCTGCGTCGAGGGCAAGGACTACCCGGGCGGTACTTGTACCGTCGAGTGTCGGGACGATCGTGACTGCCCCGGTGACTCGTGGTGCGTCGACAAGTCGGGCGGGGTGTGCCTGATGGGCTGCGACTACGACGAGGACTGCCGCGGCGGCTACGATTGCCGCGATGTCGACCGCGAGGGCGCCGGAGGCAAGATCCCGGTCTGTTTCGGCGATTAGCGACGAGCGCCGAGGGGCGCCGCCGCCCTGCGTTCGAATGGTATGCTCGCGCAGGTGACGCAGGCCGATCAGCTCGCGGCCCAGGCCGCGCAGTGGCAAGCAGCGGGTCGCGCCGACATGGCGGCTCAGCTCTATGCGGCCGCGCTCGAGCAAGACCCCGGCA
The DNA here is from genome assembly GCF_026337845.1 of Paraliomyxa miuraensis. Lineage (GTDB taxonomy): Bacteria > Myxococcota_A > Polyangia > Nannocystales > Nannocystaceae > Paraliomyxa > Paraliomyxa miuraensis. Next base: position 139,013 of record NZ_JAOVZF010000162.1, read on the forward strand.
AGTTTGCGCTGCGCATGCAGTTCGCCGAGTGCCTGGCCTATCTGGGGCAGGTCGATCAGGCGGGCGAGCAGTACCTGATGGTCGCCCAGGCCTATGCGGCCCGCGGCCGCCACCAGGAGTGCATGGCGATCTGCGAGCGTCTCATCGCGATCGCACCTCACGCGTTCGTGTACATGTCGGTGGGCCCGATGGTGCGTCGCATCGGGCGACAGGCGCGGACCCTGTGTGCAAGGGCGGCCGAGGCCCACCTCAAGGCGGGACGGCAGACCGACGGGCTGCAGATCCTGCGATTGGGGGCCGAGCTCGATCCGCACAACCCCGACGTGCGCCGCCAGCTCGCGCGCATCTATCAGGCGCGTCACATGATGCGCGAGGCCGTGGAGGCGCTGACCGACGCGGGCAACCTGCTGCTGCAGGCCAAGCGCTACGAGGAGTACGTGCAGGTGGCCGAGCAGGTCCTGGGCCTCGAGCCGCGGGACATCGACACCCTTCGCGACCTGCCGCGGGTCTACCTCGAGCTTCGCAAGCCCCACGAGGCGGTCCGTTGCCTCGGCCGGCTCACCAAGGTGAGCCCGGGCGACATCATCGGCTACGAGATCCTGGCTCAGGCCTTCGCGCTCATCGGGCGTACCGACAAGGCGCTGTCGGTGCTCGAGCGCCTGGTGGACGAGCTCGGTGCCACCGGCCAGGCCGACAAGGCCGATGCCATCTTGAACCACGCCAGGTACTGGCGACCCACCGACATCGGGTTCCTGCGCTCGATCAAGCGCATCGAGGTGCCGCGCCCCGAGCCCAAGGCGGTCAGCATGCCGCAGGAGGCAGCGCCCGAGGGCACGGTGGTGCTGAACATCGCCGATCTACTGGTGGACGAGGGGGCCAGCACTCGTGCTCCGGGCGGCGGCGTGAAGCTCACCGAGGCCGAGGGCATGACCATGCTGAATCTCGACGATCTCATGATCGACGACATGCAGCAGGCCGCGGGCCTCGGGGTATCGCCCGCCACCACGCCGCCGGCGGGTCGGTCTCCACCTCCGCCCCCGGGTGGACGCCGGCCGCCGCCTGGCCGGTCCAAGCAGCCGCTTCCTCCCGTGCCCAAGAAGCCCGCCGCCGACATCAACGCCACCATGTCGCTCGACGCCAGCGATCTCATCGAGGCACTGGGCGAGTTCTCTTCGCCGGGCGAGCCCAACCCCTGGTCCGATGCACCCACGCGACCCGAGCGCGAGGAGGAGGAGCATGCATTCGAGGCGCCGGACCCTGGCCTGGCGACGGTGGCCTTGCACGTGCCCGAGGAGCATCGCTTCGCGCCCGCGCCGGTCGAGCCGGCGATGACGCCCGCGATTCCGCATGCGGTGCGCCCTTCGATCTCCGAGCTGATCTACGACGACGACGAGGGCGATGTCGACTCGACGACGAGCGTGGACCTGCGCGAGCGCGAAGAGGACGAGCCGGCCACGCTGCTGCACATGAAGCCGCTGACGGCCGAGGACATCGCGCGGGCGATGGCGCAGCAGTCGTCGTCGCAGCCGCAGCCCGTGCAGCCGCAGGCATGGTCGCCACCTCCTCACGTCGTACCGGAACCGATTCCGCGAGAGCCCACGCCGGTCTCTTCGTGGTCGCCGCCGTCCGAACCCGTGCCCGCGGCCTGGTCACCGCCCCCGATGGCTCCACCGGCCTCGGAGAGTGAGCCCGAGCCTCCCTCACCGAGAAGGGGGGGCATGGGCGACGAGGCCCCCACCATGGCCCGGCTCACGCCGCTGTCGGCGGCCGACATCGCGCGTGCACTCTCGAGCGGGTCGTCGACGCGACCCCCTCCCGGGGCCGTCGACGAGGACGCAGCCACGAGGCCGCCCCCGGCTTCGTACTCGCGTGCGGCCCCATACTCGCCGCCCGGCCAGGAGCCGCCGCCGGTCGCCAACGCCTCCGCCGAGCCGGAGCCGCCTCCGCTGCTCCAGCCCGCTGCGCCTCGTGTCGTGGCCGGGGACGAGGCCGAAGAGGAGGCGACCATGACCCTCGAAGCGCTGCGGCCCGAGGACCTGCTTCGCTACGCCAACCGTGGGTCCAACCGAGGACCCGGACATGGCGGCGATGCATCGGGCCAGTGAATGCGCGCTCCAGCAACGCTCGCCCACCGCCGTCACGGCCGCTGATGTGCTGGTTGCCCAATCGCATTCGTGCCGCTCGCCCAGCGGCTGGGCAACTTGCCCAATTCGCCCATCGTTGCGGTTCCTCGCCGGAATTTCGCGACTCGAGGGATGTCGAAACCCTGCAACTCCACGCTCGCCAACCGCCTTCGAACCGGCTAGGCTGAGGTAGGTGGAAATGCGGCGAGGCCTTACTCCTCGGTACATGATGCCGTGGACGAGGGTTCACCCATGGTGGAAGGGGCGAGCGATGTCGATGACGACGAGGACGGCTTGGGTGAGTGGATTGGCGTTGCTCGCAGTGGCCTGTGATCCGGGCGGCCGAGAGTCCGACGGCACGAGTCTCACCGGGATCAACGTGACCGCGACCGCAAGCGCGGGCACCACCGACGAAGGCGACGGCATGACCGACACCGGCGATGGTACCGGTGGTGGCACGGGCGACTCGGCGGACTCGGGTGACTCGGCGGACTCGGCCGACGGCCCCAAGTTCGACCTCGGGGGCACGCCCGACGGCGGTGGGCCCCCACCGAGCTGCGAGGAGCTCGGCAACTGCGAGTGCACCATCCCCGAGCACGTGCCCTGCGATGCGGGCACCAACGATCTCTTCCGGGCGATGGGCCTGAACTGCCCCGGCGAGCTCCAGGTCAACGCCTCCACCTCCGGGCCCGCGACCGCGCGTGGCATTCGCTCGAGCTTCGGTGCCACCAATGCGTTCGACCCGCGCGAGGGCTCGGTCTACGCGGTCATCGGCAGCGGTCTGGTCGCGGATCTGAACCTCCAGACCCCGGCGGGTGACAGCAACCAGTTCCCCACCCACTGCAACGACGACCTCGGTGCCTTCGACCCCGGCGGTAGCCTGCCGGCGCCGCTCGAGACCAACGACGTGGCGGGTGATTGCATCGCCAACCCGGCGCTCATCGGGAGCGGCGACTGCTCCAACACGATCCACGACCAGTTCTCGCAGGGCGTGTCGGCCAACGACTACGTGGAGATGCGCTTCACCGTGCAGGTGCCGCCCGACGTGGTCTCGGTCAGCTACGACTTCGCGTTCTCGTCGACCGAGTATCCCTACTACTATGGCTCGCAGTTCAACGACATGTACGTGGGCTGGCTCGAGTCCGAGAAGTGGACGGGCAACATCTCGTTCGACGCGGCGGGCAACCCGATCTCGCTCAACGCCGGCTTCCTCGAGTACACCGGCAACGCGCCCGAGCTGAACGGCACCTGCATGAAGCAGCACGCCGCCACCGGCTGGCTCACCACCACCGCCGGGGTGACCGGTGGCGAGATGATCACGGTAGTGTTCGCGATCTTCGACCTGAGCGATTCGATCCTCGACAGCTACGTGTTCCTCGACGACTGGCAGTGGGGCTGCGAGCCCACCGGAGGCCCGACCACGCAGCCCGAGGGGTGATGCGGTCGCGGATCGTGGGCTCACTTGCCCAGGCGCACGTGCACCACCGCGCCCGCCGACCATAGCTGCGGCAGGTCGCCGGGGAGGTTCACGCCGGCCTCGGCCGCTGCATCCTCGATGAGGGGAATGGGGGCTCCGAGATCGCCCGGTGCCCCGCGAACGGTGACTCCGCCGTACCACGTCACGAGGTAGTCGAACTGGGCCCCGAACGCGAGGCGCTTGGTGGCGAACACCACGAAGCCCGCTTGCAGGGGGAACGCCAGGCCGTGGAAGCCCATGCGGGTCTCGCCGGCCGGCGTGTCGTAGATCCCCCGGAACAGGTTGTACTGGGCGCCGATGCCCACGTAGGGATCGAAGCGTCCGCGCGGGATGATGTGCACGCGCGCATCGAGACCGGCCTGGATCGTCTCGAGGTGGGCGTCGTCGACGGTGAACTCGTCGAACATCAGCGCGGCCGCCTCGGGGGGCAGGCCTTCCTGCGTGAGCCCGTAGAGCGCCAGACCATCGGTGCCCGGAGCCACATTGGCGCGCATGCGTCCCCATGCGCCCGCGAGCCCGAGATCGAGGAAGCCGAAGAAGTTGCGGCCCATCAGGCCGTCGAGGCGAAGCCCCGGCTTGGCGCCGTGTCGCTGGCACAACAGGCGCGTGCAGCCGACCACGCCCACGCGGAAGTCGAGGATGAAGCCCTTGTGCTTGATCGGCTCCTTGTCTTCTTCGTCCTCGGCCTTGGCGTCGCGCTTGGTGTCGTCGTCACTGCGCTCGGCGTCGTCCTTGGGGTCGGTGCGAGAGGGGTTGGAGTCGGTCGAGGTCTTGCTCGCGGCAGGAGGCGGGGATGGAGGCGGCCGGGGAGGAGGGCTGGTGGTGGCGGCCGGTGGCGACGGGGCGGTGGATGGTGCGGGCGGCTTGGCGGGCTCGGCCGATGGGTCGGCGAGCGCATCCGTTGGATCCGCTGCGGGCTCCTGTGGGTCTGCTCCCGGTGCTTCGGGCTCGATGGTCTCGGTGGTCGGCGCTTCGGGTTCGGTGGTCTCGGTGGTCGGCGCTTCGGGCTCGGTGGTCTCGGTGGCTGGCGCCTCGGGCTCGGTGGTCGGCGCTTCGTGTTCGGTGGTTGGGGTCTCGGGCTCGGCCGGGTCACCCGACTCGGTCGGCTCGTCGACCAAGCCCGGCAGCGCCGCGCCATCGTCGGGTGGCGCCGCATGCACCGTGGCGGCTGCGGACCAGACGAGCACTCCCAACGCGCAGAGCCGTTGCATGCTTCATCTTCGGACATTTCGGCCGAGACGGAAAATCGGCCTCTCCGCGGCCACACACGTCCTCTCAGCCCGGGTGGCGCATGGGCGCTGCAGCACCGACCTCGGCCGGCTTGCCCCGCGCAAGGCGCCACAGCAGGTGCGGCCGAAACAACGACTCGGGGCCCGCGTGGAGCTGGAGCACGTCGAGGAACGCGCGGTACACCACGGGATCGCTGGTGCTGCATGCGAATACTCGATCGAGGAAGCGGTGCAGCAGTGGCAGGGCGGGGATGCTGGTCTCGGCGGTTGCGTAGCGCGCGGCCTCTCCGAGCGCGAGCGTCCAGGGGTTCTTGGCGATGCGGGCGCACGCTCGGGCAAAGCTCGTGGAGTCGAACCCTCGGCCCGACGCGAGCATGCGCTCGAGCTGCTCGGCCTCCATCGCACCGGCCGTCATGCCTTGCCCGAAGACGGGATCGAAGCTGCACATGGCGTCACCCACGACGCCGTAGCCCATTGGCAGTCGTAGCTCCTCGTAGTGACGCCAGCGCATGAAGGGAAACGCGTGGAGCCGGGGCTTGGTCAGCGGCTCGGCCTCACGGATGAAGTCGCGGAGATCGGGGCGATCGAGCGAGCCGGCCCATGCCTCGAAGCCCTCGGGATCATCGGGCGGATGGTCGCCCCCGTAGCCGGAGAGCGCGAGCAGCCAGCCATCGTCCTCGACCGCGAACAGCAGGCCGTGGCGGCGCTGGGCCGGGCGCGTCGCATAGACGATGTAGGCGGACCACTCCGAAGGGGCGCTGGGCGGTCGCCGGTAGAGTCGGCTCGCGTAGGCCAGGCCCAGCGGGATCCGCTCCTCGCGCGGCGAGCCGAAGCCCAGCGGCTCGAGCCACTGGGGCGACCGAGATCCGCGACCGGTTGCGTCGAGGATCACATCGCAAGGCAGCTCGAGCGGAGCGCTGGGCTGGCGGGAGCGCAGGCGTACCCCTCGCACGTGGCCATCGACGATCACGGGCTCGAGCACCTCGGTCTGCGAGCGGAGCTCCACGTTGCTCGAGGCCCGCAGCCGGCGTCGCACGTGGTGCTCGAGCAAGGGGCGGGTCTGCACGTAGAGGCGGTAGGGCGTGTCGCAGCGGATCTTCCAGCGCCCATAGTGGTACCACCACAGCTCCTGGCCGAAGTCGATGCGACGTGATCCGTGCTCGAGCAGCTCGTCGAAGAGGCCGGGCATCAGGTGCTCGATGGCGAGTCGCCCGCGGTCGAGCAGGATGTGGGCCTGGTGGTCCTGCGGCGTGCCCTTGCGGTGGTGTGGCGCGTCGTCGAGCTCGTCGCGGTCGATCACGGTCACCCGCCGCGCGTGGCGGGCCAGGGCAGCGGCGGCGAGCATTCCCGTCATGCTGCCGCCGAGGACGACGGCGTGGTCGATCGTGGAGATGGTGGGCATGGTGCACGGACCCGGATGCGCGGCTCACAGGGCCTGCAGCCCGTAGGGCGGCGAGGCGTTGACCAGCACGCCGGACTCGCACTGCATGGTGACCGATTCGAACGTCACGCCGTCCTTGTGAGCGGAGAGCACGTAGGTGCCGGGCGGAACGTTGGTGAGCAGCACGCCGCCGTCCTCCGAGGTCTCGGTGAGCATGGGGTCGGGGATGACCGATGCATTGAAGTAGATCGGCCCGTGCTCGGACGGCAGCGGCGGATCCACCGTGACCGTGGCGCCGGCCTCTCCGTGCGCACCTTCGTCGTAGATCGACTTGCCCACGCGAGTGACGGTGCTGACCATCTGGCAGGCGGTGGGATCGACCTCGAGCATGAGCAGGCCCGCGAGCAGATCGAACAGCGCGTCGTCGGGCACCTGGAACGTCACTTGATCGAGCACACCCTCCTGCGGGAGCGTGAAGGTCTTGGTGTGGGCGGTGGGGAAGCCGTTGCGCTCCAGCACGAAGGTGGCGGTGCCGCCGGGGGGCAGCGACCCGAGCTCGAAGTGTCCCAATGGGTCGGTCGTCACCGTTTGCGCGGGGTTCTCGAGGATGGAGATCGTTGCGCCGTCGATGAGGCCGTAGGGCTCGCCGGGGAGGGTGAAGGCAAAGGCATCGCCGCTGACGTCGACCGTGGGAGCCGGAGGCTCCCCGGTATCGTCGCTGCACTCCGTCTCGCACTCGTCGAGCGTGGTGGACGAGTCGGTGGTCAGGGCTCCCTCGGTGTCGCTCGGCGTGGGATCGCTGGGCGCCGAGTCGCCGCATGCGAGCAGCACCACGGGGAGCAGGAGGGACGTGAGAGGGAGCCTGGTCACTCGGCGTACCGTACCGCGAGCTGGGGTGTCATCGGAGCCCCGGATGGGAAGCGGGCCTCCGACGATGCTCGGCCGCGGGGGTGCCAGCCGCCCGTCACCCCTGGTTCAGCCCGTGCGCCTTGGCGATCTCCGCGTTGCGCTCTTCGGCTCGCCGAAGGGCCGGGCGCGCGTTCAGTCGCTCCACATAGGCGGCGAACACCGGTCGCGACTCGATCATCTTGAACGCGAGCATGAAGCGCAGCGTGCCGCCGAAGATCACGTCGGCCATCGAGAACGAGTCGCCGAGGATGAAGCTGCGATCGGCCACGGCGCTCTCCATCGCGGTGAGCATCGCCTCGTGCGAGCCCCAGCCGACGGTGCCCTCCTTGTACTCCCACCCGGCCCCCTTGGCGGCGGCGCCCGGCTCGATGACCGAGGGGGCGAACAGCGACCAGCGCAGGTAGGTGCCGCGGGCGGGGTCGTCGAGCGCAGGCGCGAGCCGCCCCGGGGCGTAGCGGTCGGCCAGGTAGAGGCCGATCGCGGCCGACTCGGTCACGACCACGTCACCGTCCACGAGGCCATCCACGAGGATGGGCAGCTTGCCCATCGGGTTGATGGCGAGGATCTCGGGAGCCTTCTGCTCCCCGGCCATGACGTTCACGAAGCGCAGCTCGTACTCGACTCCGACCTCCTCGAGCATCCAAACGGTCGCGGCGGCACGGGTGAACGGGTGGTGATGGACGACGATCGACATGGGAGCCTCCCTCGTTCGTGGTGATGCGAACGCCCGGCCATTTGGGCCCAAGCCGTCCGGTGGTGTCAACCACGGGCTCGTGGGTGTACGCTCGCGCGGCGCGGGTCCATTCACGGCCCCTCGTGCAACCCCGAGCCCGCGGTCTCGTCCCTTCGGTACCCGTTCCATGTCCGCCGTCATTCGCCTCCCCGCCGAGCAGAAGTACGAAGCCGAGCTGGCCGCCCTGGCCCGCAAGGACGAAGGGTCCCGCCCCCCGGGCTGGCGGCTGTCGCCCAGGGCCGTGGCGACGTACATCCTGGGGGCCGGCAAGCCGGTCGACGGGGTGGCCATCACCCCCAAGTTCATCGGTGATGCATCGCTGGTCGAGGTGGCAATCGCAACGCTGGTGTCCGACCGCGCGCTGATGCTGGTGGGCGAGCCGGGCACCGCCAAGAGCTGGCTCTCCGAGCACCTGTGTGCGGCCATCTCCGGCGACTCGTCGCTGATCGTGCAAGGCACCGCGGGCACCTCCGAAGACCACATCAAGTACAGCTGGAACTACGCGCTGCTGCTGGCCGAGGGGCCCACCGAGAAGGCGCTGGTGCCCTCGCCGATCCTGCGGGCGATGGAGGCCGGCAAGTTCGCGCGCTTCGAAGAGATCACCCGTACCCCGGCGGAGATCCAGGACGCGCTGATCTCCCTGCTGTCCGAGAAGCAGGTGGCGGTGCCCGAGCTCGCCCGCATCGCGGCGGCCCAGCGGGGCTTCAACCTCATCGCCACCGCCAACACCCGCGATCGCGGGGTCAACGAGATGAGCGCCGCGCTCAAGCGCCGCTTCAACTTCGTGACGATCCCGGTGGTCAGCGACCTGCGGCAGGAGATCGAGATCGTCACCAAGCGCGAGGCCGAGCTGCGCTCGGACTATCAGGTCGAGCCCACGCCGCCGGCCGAGCTGGTGGCCATGCTGGTCACCATGTTCCAGGAACTCCGCGCGGGGGTCACCAAGGATCGCAAGACCAAGGTCAACCCGCCCAGCTCCGTGATGTCCACGGCCGAGGCGATCAGCGTGCTGTTCAACAGCGCCATCCTGGCCCAGCACTTCGGTGACGGCGCGGTGGGACCCAAGGAGCTCGCACGCTCGCTGGTGGGGGCGGTGGCCAAGGAGAGCGCCGAGGACCTCAAGTCGCTGCGCGAGTACAACGAGACGGTGGCCAAGGGGCGCGACGGGCTGTGGAAGACGTTCCACGCCGAGGCGCGCCGGATCCTCAAGGCCAGCTGAGAGGCGCATGAGCGGATCGTCCCTGGCGCGCGTGCACCTGTTCCCGGTGCGCCACCACTCGCCGCGGAGCACCGCGATGCTGCGGGCGTTCCTCGAGCGAGTCCGACCGAAGGTGGTGCTGGTGGAAGGTCCCTGCGACGCCGACCCGCTGGTCGACGTGCTGGTCGACGCCAAGACCGAGCCGCCGATCGCAATCCTCGGCTATGCCACCGAGGGCGAGCCGCGCTCGGCGCTGTGGCCGTTTGCCGCCTACTCGCCCGAGTGGCAGGCGCTGCGCTGGGCGGCCGAGCACGAGGTCACGGCACGGTTCATCGACGTTCCGGTGGGCGTGTCGCTGGCCCACGATCGTGCGAGCGAGGAGCACGAGGGCGAACCCTACGAGGACGAAGGGGAGGAGCGTGGCGAGCACGAGGCGAGGGCCGAGCCGCGCTTCGATCCGCACCAGGCCGCGGCCGAGGCCCGGGGCCTGCGCGGGTTCGAGGAGCTGTGGGAGGCCTGCTTCGAAGCGCCCGCCTACGAGCCGCAGCAGTTTCGCGAGGCGCTGCTGGCCCACGCCGCGCTCGTTCGCGAGGCCCACCCGGTCAGGTGGCATCGCGCGCGCGATGCCTTCATGGCCGCCCGGATCGAGGCGATCGTGGCAGGGGGCGAAGGGGTGGATGGAGTGGACCCCGAGCGCATCGTGGCCGTGGTCGGAGCGGCCCACGCGGCGGCGTTCGTGGCGGGCGACGTGGACCCGGCGCTCTTGTCCACGCTGCCCGAGGCGAGGCCGGCCGCGACCACCGTGATCCCCTACAGCTTCCCGCGGCTGGCCGCGCAGCTCGGCTACGGCGCGGGCAATCGCGCGCCGCAGTACTACCAGCTCGCGCACGAGGCCGGCTGCGACTTTCGCCAGGCCACGCTGCGGGCGCTGCTGGGCTTCGGCGCCGAGCTGCGCAGTCGTGGGTTCGCGGCCTCGATGGCCGACACCATCGAGGCCTATCGCCTGGCGCGAGCGCTGGCCGATCTGCGCGACAAGCCCGAGCCCGGGCTCGACGAGGTGCGCGAGGCCTGCATCGCCACGCTGTGCCACGGCGATGCCGGGCCGGTCGATGCGTTCCTGTGGCGCGGGATGCTGGGGCATCGCGTGGGGCGGGTGGCCGAGCGGATCGGCAAGAACTCGCTGCAAGAGGAATTCTGGCGCGAGGTCGACGAGCGTGCCTTGCCCCGCGACGACGAGCCCACCGAGGTCGCGCTGCTGCTGCGCGAGCCCAGGGCGGTGGAGACCTCGGTGTTCTTGCATCGGCTGCGCGTGGCCGGAGTGCCCTATGCGAGCTATCAGGGCACCTACAAGGATCGGGCCGTGCGCCGCGGCGAGGTCGACGAGGCCGGCGGCGTGGATGCGCTCGGTCGCATGCGCGAGTCGTGGATGGCCCAGTGGACCCCGAGCACCGACATCGCGCTGGTGGAGCGGATCGCCCTGGGCAGCACGCTGCAGCAGGTCACCGATCAGGTCCTGGGCCAGCGCCTCGAGGAGGCCACCGGCACGGCCGACGCGGCGAGCGTGCTGCTGGAAGCGGTGGTCACCGTGTGCCCGCGCCCCGCCGCCGATGCCATGCGGGCGTGCGACCGGCTCGCCGCCACCGACGACGACCTGCCCTCGCTGGCGCGCGCCTGCATGTCGCTGTCCGGTCTGGTCTCCTACGGCTCGTCGCGCGACGTCCTCATGGGAGGCGGCAGCAAGGCGACCCTCGATGCGCTGTGCCGCAAGACCTTCGATCGCGCGGTGCTGCGGCTGCGTCCGGCCTGCACGGGCGACGACGACGCCGTTGCCGAGATCCCGCGCGCCCTGCAGACGCTGCACGACGTGGCGCTGTCCCAGCCGGGGGTCGATCGGGACGTGTGGCTTCGTGCGGCCGCCGAGCTCGTCGAGGACTACTCGATCCACCCGCGTGCCGCCGGGGTTGCCACCGCGCTGCTCTACCTCGCGCGTCACGTGTCCGAGGACGACGTGGCCATCTACGTCGGCCAGCGTCTGTCCGACACGCTGCACCCGCAGGCGGGCGCGGCCTACCTCGAGGGCTTCTTGCAGATCAACGCGATGGTGCTGGTCAAGAACCGCGCGATCGTGGAGACCCTCGATGCCTGGGTGTGTGAGGTGGAGCCCGAGACCTTCCGCAACATCCTGCCGCTGCTTCGCCGGGTGTTCGGCGCGCTCGGACCGACCGAGCGCCGGACCTTCCTCGAGAACTTGATCAACGCCCGCGGGCTCGGTGACCGAGCCGCCGCGGCCGCGACCGTGATCACCACCACCGACGAGGCCGTCCTGGCCGAGGTCAGCGACGATCTCGACCTGGCGCTCGACGATCTGGACGATCTGCTCTAACGCGGGGGCGGATGGAGGACTGGGAAGGCCGATGGACTTCGACCCCAAGGACCTGAGCCCCGAGGATCGCCTGTCGCTCTTGCGCTGGCGGCTGGCGCTGGGCGAGCAGGCCGAGCAGGTCGCCTCCGGCTGCTCGCTGGCGGGCCTGGCCGGAGCGGCGGGCGATGCGATCGGCGTGGGGGCCGAGCGCCTGTCGGACTTCGATCGGGCCATGGGCGTCGTCTACGGCGACGACCGCCGCGGCGGCAGCGGGCCCTCGCGCCCCCACATCCCCACCTGGCTCGCCAACCTGCGCGAGTTCTTCAGCCAGGAGGTGGTGGCGCTGGTCCAGAAGGACGCGATCGAGCGCAAGGACATGAAGGCGCTGCTGTTCGAGCCCGAGACCCTCGCGCTGCTCGATCGCAACGTGGAGCTGGTGGCCACCCTGGTCAGCGCGCGGGGCATGGTGCCCAGCAAGGCCAAGGACATCGCCCGGCAGATCGTCCGCGAGGTGGTCGAGGAGCTGCGGCGCAAGCTCGAGTCGGAGATCCGCACGGCGGTGTTCGGGGCGCTGCGCCGCGGTACCCAGAGCCCCTTGCCGATCATGCGCAACCTCGACTGGAAGCGCACCATCACCCGCAACCTCAAGGGCTGGGACCGCGAGCGCAAGCGCCTGCTGCCCGAGCGCTTCTACTTCTGGGCCAACCAGCGCCGCCGCCACGAGTGGGACGTGGCGCTGCTCGTCGACCAGAGCGGCTCGATGGGCGAGAGCGTGGTCTATAGCTCGGTGATGGCGGCGATCTTCGCCTCGCTCGACGTGCTGCGCACGCGGCTGCTCTTGTTCGACACCCAGGTGGTCGACATGACCCCCGCGCTCGACGATCCGGTCGAGGTGCTGTTCTCGGCCCAGCTCGGCGGCGGCACCGACATCAATCGCGCGGTCGCCTACGCGCAGGGCAACTTCATCGAGCGCCCCGACAAGACCCTGCTCATCCTCATCACCGATCTCTACGAGGGCGGCAACGCCAAGGAGCTGGTGGCACGCATGCGCCAGCTGGTCGAGAGCCGGGTGAAGGTGGTGGTGCTCTTGGCGCTGTCCGATCGCGGGCACCCCAGCTACGACCACGACATGGCCAAGAGGCTCACCGCGCTGGGGATCCCGTGCTTTGGCTGCACCCCCAAGAAGCTGGTGGCGGTGATGGAGCAGGTGCTCAAGGGCGGGGACCTACGGGCGTTCCTCGACCGTTCCGAGCCCTCGAGGCGCTAGGTCGACGACGCAAGCGAGCAAGGGAGGATCGACGTGGCCGTTCGCAATCTGTCGATGTCGGATCTGCGGTCGATGATCGACCGGGGGGAGCTCTCCAAGGGGCAGACGATCCTCGATCAGCGCGGGCTCATGCACCTCGCGCGCACCGAGGACAAGCTCTACGCCGAGGCCAAGGGCTCGGGCAGCTCGCCCTATCGCACGTCGATCGCGTTCGGGGAGCGCGACCAGATCAAGGCCAAGTGCAGCTGTCGGGCCGCCTGGAATCGGCCGTTCTGCAAGCACTCGGCCGCGCTCGCGCTGGCGTGGGCCAAGACCCCCGAGGCGTTCGTGGTCACCGAGACGGCCGCCGAGGACGAGGCCCGCGGGGCCAAGGGCAAGGGCGACGGAGAGGGCGGTCCTCGCAAGCGCTCGCGCGCCGCCGCGGCGCCCAGGGTCGACGGCAACGAGCTGATGAAGACCGGCGCCGAGCGGGTCGACACGCTGGTGCGCGAGCTCGCCGTGACCGGAGTGGGCAACCTGGCCGGCGAGCGCGTGGCCCAGCTCGAGGACCTCGCGGCCAACCTGCGTCAGCTTCGGCTGCGGCGGCTGTCGGGGCAGACCCTGCTGCTGGCCCAGCACCTCCAGGAAGGCGCGGGCCAGGGCATCGATCCCGTGCGCCACGCCACGTTGCTCTCGGACATGCTGCTCACCGCGGCCAAGGTCACCGCCCACTGCGACGGCAAGACGCTCGAGGATCGCTACGTGGAGGAGCTGATCGGCCGGACCTGGCTGAAGAAGGATCGCAAGCCGGTCCAGGGCCTGCGCCTTTGCGAGTACGCCTACGCCAAGCAGACCACCGCCGACGACTATCGCGTGTGCGAGAGCCGCTTCCTCGAGCTGGAATCGGGCGAGCACTACACCGAGCGCCAGATCCTCCCGCCGCACATCGCCAAGACCACGGTCCCCAAGGCGAGCTACGCGGGCAAGGTGCTCGAGGGCGCGCACGGCGGGATCTTCCCCGGGTTCGCGCCGTGGCGGCTCTACATGGAAGGCGACCAGGGCCGACGCGAGCTGACCTCGGCCGACGTCGAGCGCATGCTCGCGCACGCGCTGCCGATCGCCACCGCGGTGAGCCGCTTCCAGGAGCACCGCAGCGACCTGTTCGCGCCCGACCGCATGCCGGTGTTCGTCCACGCTCACGGGCTGGTGGCGCAGGGCGGGCGCCTGCGGATCTTCGACGAGGCCTTCGCCACCTTGCACCTGCGACACTCCGCCGGCATCGAGGAGCGCATGGGCGATGCGCTCGAGGGGCGGCAGCTGCGGGCGATGCTCGGAGAGCTCGATCTCCACCATGCGATCCCCACCCTGTGGCCCACCACCTTGATCGTTCGCGATCACGCAGGCCTCGCGCTGCGTCCAGTAGGGGCCCCCCGCAAGGCCTCGGACGCCGCGAGCGTCCCGCAATCCCGGCTGCCCAAGCCCAAGCGGTGGACCCAGGTGGCGCGCGATGCCGGCCTCTCCTACGCCGCGGTGAGCCTGGGCGAGCTGCGCGAGGAACTCGGCGATCTGCTGGTGGCGGGCCTGGTCGGCCTCGACGCGCGCGCGGCCGAGCCCTTGGGGGAGCGCCTGCGCCAGCTCAAGCTCGTCAAGCCCGCCGAGCTGCTCACCGCGATCGTGGCCGAGCCCGACCCCGCCAAGCGCGTCAGTGGGTTCGTCAAGCTGTTCCAGGTGCTGGGGGTCGCGCTGGTCAAGCTCACCTCCGCGGCCGCCATCGAGCGCGAGGGTCTGGTCCCCGTGCCCACCCACGGCAGCATTCACATCCCCACCCCACAGGGAGAGCCCAGCCCGGGCGAGGTGATGACGGCCCGCATGCGCGGGGAGATGACGCAGTACGAGGCGGCGGTCCACTACCACCGGCACTACCGCGCGCTCGACGTGACGCGCATGGAAGAGGACCTCGTGGTGCTCGCCGACGGCGGGGCCATGCCCTACGTGGTGGATGCGCTCGCCCAGGATCCCGCGCGGGCGCTGAGGGTGGCCGAGATGATCCTCGCGCTGCCCATGGGCACGGTTGCGCTGCGAACCGCGTTCGCGTTGCTCGCTCGTGGCGCATCGCCGGAGGCCGAGCTGCTGCTCAAGGCGTTCTCGGGGCGCCGGCGGCAGGCGGGGCGCCAGTATGGTCAGCGGGTGGTGCACATGGCCGACGACGCGCTGCTCGAGCTGCAGCGCGCCCGCCCGCGCCCGAGCCCCCTGGCGGAGTCCCGTCGCGATCACCTGGCCAACAAGCTGCCGCCGCTGCTCTCACAGGCGCGCTCCGACAAGGATGCGCACGCCCGCGAGCTGGGCTGCGAGGCGCTCGCCAACCTCGGCGCCCAGCAGGCCATCCCCGATCTTCGCGTCATCTTCCGTACCGATCGCAGTCATGGTGTGCGCGAGCACGCAGCGATCGCCCTGGGACAGCTCGGCGACGTGCGGGTGCTCGAGGAACTGGTGCTCGCGGTGGGTGGTCTCAAGGGGGGAGCGGCCCGCCGCAACAAGCAAGGCGAGAGCATGGCGCGTGCCGCTTGTCGCGCACTGGGCTATCTCGGCGACAGCCGGGCCCTCCCCGTGATGATGCAGCTCTACCGCGACGGCTTCACCCCCAGCGTGGTGGCCGAGGCCTGGCTGGGCTTTGGGGTGCTCGCGCTCGGTCCCATCCTCGACATGGTCGATGCCGATCCCGCGTTCGCCAAGCGATCTGCCCTCGCGGCTCCGCTGGCCCACATGCCCCTGGAATTCCTGGTGCCGCGCCTGTTGGCGCGCCTCGCCGGCCAACCGATGGCCCCTGCGGGAAGCGACCCATTGGGGGACGCCACCCTCGACCTCGACGACGAGGGGGTGGCCGTCCGGGCCAATGCCTACCTCAAGCTGTGCACCGACCACCCCAAGGCGCGCATCGAGCTGGCACGGCGGCTGCTCGAGCAGCCCACGGGCGGCAAGGGCACGGCTGGCAAGCGCTTGCTCACGGCCGCTCGCAAGCTCGTCCCATCGGGCTAGAATCCCCCCGACATGTCGAACCTAAGTCGCTCCTTCGTTGCTGCGATCGTTCTTGGCCTACCCACCGCATGCGCCGACCCGTGCATCGACGACGGGCTCGGCCAAGTCAACCAGGGCACCTGTCCCTCGCTCGCGACCGCGACCGAGACCGAGAGCGCGACCGACTCGAGCGCGACGGAGTCGAACTCGAACTCGAACACGAACACGATGTCCGACTCGCTCGACTCGACCGAGAGCATGTCGGGCTCGCAGTCGAGCACCGCGACCGAGTCCGAGAGCGGCGGCAACCTGTGGTGCGTGGACGCCGATGGGGATGGCTACGGCGATCCCGACATGTGCACGCAGTCCGACGACATGCCGCCCGGCACCGTGCCCAACGACGACGACTGCGACGACACCAACCCCAACACGTTCCCGGGGGCGGCGCCCAACGACGATCCCGATGCCTGCATGAAGGACGAGGACGACGACGACTGGGGCGACGACGATCCTCCGCCCGGGGTGGACCCGGGGACCGACTGCGACGACGAGAATCCCGATGCGCATCCGGGGGCGGCGGAGAACGAGCCCGAGCTGTGCACGGTGGACGCCGACGACGACGGGTGGGGCGATGCCAACCCGCCCGGTGGCGGTGGAGGGGGCGGCGGCGGGCCGCAGAGCGGTAGCGACTGCTATGACTCCAACCCGCAGCTCAATCCGGACACGCTGCAGCTGACGGTGTTCCTGCCGTACAACGGCGGGGCCTTCTCGCCCAAGACCATCAACTTCGTCAACGTCATGGACGCCAGCTTCGATGACTTCGTCCTGCTGCAGACGCCGGGCGGCGGGATCCCCAACACGAACGTCGTGACCTCCACCTTCAACGAGCAGATGGAGATCTACGCCAACGATCTCAACGCCGTGCGCCTGCAGACGGTGGACTATGCCGACGCTTGCGGAATGGGCATGGGGGTGATCACCCCCGTAGGCATGATGCCCTACGGTCCCATGGGCGACATCGTGTGCGGGCTCGAGTTCGGCCGCGACGGCACCCTCTACGGCTTCGGTCACACCGGCGACGACTTGCGCACGTTCGACCCCGCGACCGGCCAGGTCATCGACACCATGCCGCTCACGGTGGATGGCGCGCTGCTCGACGTGGTCTCGTGCGGTACGGCGCGCGATTGTTCGCAGGAACGCCTGCTGCTCGCCAATGGCCTGGATCAAACCATCTACTCCGTCGATCCCACGAACGGTGAGGCCGAGGTGCTCCGCGATCTGTCGATGACGGTTCCGGGCCCGTGGAGCCCCACCGGTCTCGAGTACGAGCCGACCACCCACTCCGTGCTGCTGTCCACCGGCAACGAGCTGTGGCGCGTCGATATCACCGACGACACCGTCGATCCCGAGCTCATCGGGATGTTCCCCAGCCCGGTCTCCAACCTGCAGAACTTGCCGATCTGCATGCCGTAGCGCCGGCCGCCGACCACGAACCAGCGACGAACGCCAACAAAGCAGAAAGGGCCGGCGGTCTTCCGTCGGCCCTTTCTGCTTTGGTTGGCTTCATGCGCCAGGGCTCCCGTGGAGCTCCCGCACCGTGCCCGCGCGCTGCTACTTCAGCTTGAACTCGATCCGCCGGTTCTTCGCGCGCCCCGCCTTGGTGTCGTTGGTGTCCACCGGCTCGTCGGGTCCGGACCCGCGCGTGGTGATGCGCGACTCCTCCACCCCGCGGTCGACCAGCCACTGCTTGACCGCATCGGCGCGGCGCTGCGACAGCTCGAGGTTGTGCTCGCGGTTGCCGGTGCTGTCGGTGTGACCCGAGATCTCCACCTTCACGTCCGGGTACTTCTTGAACACGTCGAGCGCCCGCTGCAGCTTGGGCGCGGACTTCTTCTTGATGCTGTCCTTGTCGACGTCGAAGTAGATGCCCTCGATGACGCCGGTGAACTTGCCGAGATCCTGGGGCACCTCGTCGGGGCAGCCGTCCTTGTCCTGGTAGCCGTTCTTGGTCTCCGGCTCCTCGATGCACTTGTCGCTGGGATCGAGGATGCCGTCGCCGTCGGTGTCGGGGATCGGGCAACCCTTGTACTCGGGCACGCCGGGCACGTCGACGCACTCGTCGTCGGGATCGAGGATGCCGTCGCCGTCGGTATCGGGGATCGGGCAGCCGTCGTACTCGGGCACACCGGGCACGTCGACGCACTTGTCGTCGGGATCGAGGATGCCGTCGCCGTCGGTGTCGGGAATGGGGCAGCCCTGGTACTCGGGCACGCCCGGGACGTCGATGCACTGGTCGTCGGGATCGAGGATGCCGTCGCCGTCGCGGTCGCCGGGCTTGGGCGCCAGCTTCTTGCGGCCCAGCGTCAGCGAGAAGCCCAGCAGCACCTCGGGGCTGTGGATCACGCCGTCGTCCACGCCCTGGCCGGCGGTGACGTGGTCGCGCACGTCGAGCCGCAGCATGGTGTAGCGGTTGATGAAGACCTTCACGCCGCCGCCGAAGTGGATCGATGCATCCACGTCGCTGCCCACCGCCGCACGGTCGCTGGCCACGTTGAGCATGCCGCCGCCCACCAGCACGAACGGGGTCACGCTCCACAGCGGAACCTGACCCACGAATTGGAGCCGCATGCCCCACAGCGTGGCCCGCATGTCGTCGGCGTTGGTGCGCGTGGGCATCACCCCGGCCTCGCCCTCCACCCCGAACACGCGCAGCGGGTAGTAGCCGAGGCGCAGGCCGATCGAGGGCGCCACGCGCTTGAATTCCTTGAAGCCCTGGTCGGGCAGCGTCTGGTCGGGCTCGAACAGCTCGAGCCGCCGCGCCGGGAACAGCACGCCGCCGTAGAGCCCGAGCTCGGCCATGTTGCGCTCGGGAGCCCAGCGCTTGATCCACTTGACGTCGCCGCGATCCTTCTCGCCCTTGGCCTTGTCGTCCTTGGGCTTCTTGGCCTTCTTGCCCTTTGCGTCGCTCTTGCCGCTCGCGTCGCCGTCGGCCTTGGCTCCGTCCTTGGTGCCCAGTGAAACGCCGCCGGAGGCCTTGCCCTCCGTGCCGCCCTCGGCGGTTGGCTCGGCGGCTCGGGCCTGGCTCGACATCGCGCCGAGCAGCAAGACCGAGCAGGTGGTGACGATACCCTTCCTCATCGTGCTCATGGGGGTCCGCCGGCATGGTGCGCGACGTTCGTACCTTCTTGCAAGTCACCCACATCACCCCCGGTTCATGGGGTGAATTACGTCCCGGATGCGGACATGGCCGACCGCGGGGGCCCACTTCCGCGCCCGCGACCCGCCCATGCGATGCGCGGATTCCGGTTTTCGTCCGCTCGGCGGCCCCCAGAACGTGGTGTCTGCCCATCCGAGTGCCGCTGTATCCTGGCTCGGTATGCGTGACCTACGTTGCTCCCTGGCCGGCCTGCTCTGCCTTGGTGTCCCCGTCGCCTGTGCCGACCCTTGCATCGACGACGGGCTCGGCCAGGTCGACGAGAGCCAGTGCCCCTCCGCCAACTCCGAGGGCGAGACCGACTCGGGCACCACCGACGGATCGGTCTCCGACACCATGAGCACCGCGACCATGGGCACGGTCACCATGGGCATGACCAGCTCGCAGTCGGGAACCACCACCCAGGGGACCGACACCATGGGCACGCTCGACGACACGGCCACCATGGGCCAGACCGAGACCTCCGGCCCCTCGCTGTGGTGCGTCGACGCCGACGGCGATGGCTTCGGCGACCCCGACATGTGCCAGATGGCCGACGAGCAGCCGCCGGGCACCGTCGACAACGACGACGACTGCGACGACACCAACGACGCCACGTTCCCGGGGGCCGCACCCAACGACGATCCCAACGCGTGCATGCAGGACGAGGACGACGACGACTGGGGAGACGACGCCCCGCCGCCGGGCGTGGACCCCGGGACCGATTGCCTCGACGACGACGCCACCACGTTCCCGGGGGCGGCGCCCAACGACGACCCGACGGCGTGCATGCAGGACGAGGACGACGACGACTGGGGCGACGACGCGCCGCCGCCGGGAGTCGACGTGGGGACCGATTGCCTCGATGACGACGCCAACGTGTACCCGGGCGCGGCCGAGCTCGAGATGCCGCCGGGCCAGTGCATGGCCGACGCCGACGACGACGGGTGGGGCGACGCCAACCCCGGCGGTGGAGGAGGCGGGGGCGGAGGACCGGTGGGCGGTGCCGATTGCTACGACACCAACCCCGACCTCAACCCCGACACCATGGACCTGATGGCGTTCACCCCGTTCCAGGGTGGGGCCATGACCCCCAAGACCATCGAGACGGTCGGCCCCATGGGAATGCTCGGCCCGTTCGTCACGCTGGAGACCCCGATGGGGGGCGTGCCTCCGGTCAACATCGTGACCGGCTCCGTCAACGCGCTCGGCGAGATCTTCGTCAACGACCTCAACACGGTGCAGCTCTACACGGTCGACTACGCGGCGACCTGCATGATGGGGACCGGCGAGCTGGCCCCCGTGGGCATCCCCTACGCCATGGCGGGCAGCGTCGTGTGCGGGCTCGAGTTCGGAGCCGACGGCAGCCTGTACGGCATCGACCACGCCGACCAGCTGCTCACCTTCGACCCGGCCACCGGCCAGATCACCGGCATGATCCCGATCGTGACGGCAGGCGGGGCAACGCTGAACATCAACTCCTGCGGCACGGCCTTCGATTGCTCCTTGGGGCGGCTGCTCGTGGCCAACGGCATCGACCACTCGATCTACGCGATCGATACCAGCACCGGCGAGGCGACCCTGCTGCGCGATCTGGACCCGTTCTTCGGTGCAGCGTGGTCCCCGGTCGGACTCGAGTGGAATCCGCTCACCCGCCTGGCCTACCTCTCCACCGGCCCCAACCTCTACGAGGTCGACCTCGACGACGTGATGGCGCCGCCGGTGAACCTCGGGGCCTACGGCGAGAGCGTTTCCAACCTCTCGTACCTTCCGCTGTGCCAGTAGGCCTGCGCCCGGCCCGGCCCGACCTGATCGGGCCGGACGCCGGGGGCGGGTCCTACGCCGGACGTTGGCCCTCGCCGATCGCGTCCGAGAATTCACATCGGATGCAAGAGTCGCCTGGCTCACCTCGGGGTCGCTGCTAGCTTGATCCAAGAGGTAGTTCGTCTTGTCACTGCGAGCCAGGGGGCTCGCCGCGTGTCTTCCGGGGTTGCTCGCCTGCCAGCCGCTCCTACCCGAGCTCGAGGCCGAAGGTCGACGAGTCTCGGTCGGGGTACAGGCCGACGTGGAGCTGTGCGCGGGCACGTTGCGGGCCTGGGACCGACACGTGGACTTCGTGGAGTCCGAGCTGGGCATTGCTCGTGACCCGACCGATCGCATGGAGGTCTACATCGTCGAGGACACCGCCCGCTGGTGCGACGACGTCATGGCTTGCTACATCGGCGGCTGGGTCGATGCCTCGTTCGTGCCCAGCTACGCGCCGCGGGCGATCTGGCACGAGCTGGTGCACCACGTGGTCTCGGGCTCCGATCTGGGCATGACCGATCGCTTCCTCAGCGAGGGCGTCGCGGGCACCCTGGGCGACAGCTGGTGCCCCACGCCGGGGACCGACTGGCCGCATCCCCCGCTGGCCACCGTGTTGGCCCGCGAAGAGGTGCTCTACGAGCACTACCCGCTCGCGGCGCAGTTCGTGGACTTCGTGCGGCAGGAGCACGGCACGCCGGCGCTGGTGGACCTCGTCGATTGCATCGATCGTGGCGATCCGCTGAGCACCGTCGACGAGTGTGCCCAGCGGGTGCTGCATGCCGACATCGGCGCGGTCGATCGTCGCTTCCAGGTCGCCACCCCCGCGCTGCACGGCAACCCGGCGCTGTGCAGCGGCCCATCGGCTCCGTGGGATGGGCGGAAGTGGCGCTTCGACGCCGAGCTCGCCTGCAGCGATCCCGATGTGGTCAACACCTTCGGGTCGCGGTACGGGCGCGAGACGGCGGTCATCGTCGACCTCCCGCGCGCCGGAGCCTACGCGGTGGAGCTCGCCGCCGATGGTGATGCCTCCGTCGAGATCGAGCCCTGCTTCTGTCCCACCGAGGGCTCGCTGAGCTCGTCGGCCAACCAGGGCTCGGTATGGGTCGGCGAGCCCGGTCGCTATCGCTTCGTGTTTCGCACCGCCGATCCCTCGGCCTCGCGCCTGCGCGTGGAGCTGTGGCCGATCGACGACGACGAAGGTGCGCAGGCGCCCACCTGACGTCGATCACGATCGTGCCGAGGATCCAGCACCGGCCACCCGGGACCCGGCTGCCGGGCGAAGCTCGACGCCGAGTTTCCACGGCGTTGACCGGGTGATCGAATCGTGACGTTCACGTGCCGCTCGTGTCGAAGACCCGATCCGGCTTACGACAAGAGCGCAGCAACGGCCCTTGCGACGGAGCGCACTGAGAGTAGTCTCTTTGCTCGTGAAGAACTGCAGCGCGTGGCTTTTCGCGCTCGGGCTGGTGACGGTCGGGTGTGGTGATTCCGACCGCGATCCTCCCCAGAGCACCGAGGGCTTCGATACCGACCCCTTTGGCCTCACCACTGGCGACGTCAAGCTCGACATCGCCGGTGGCAACAGCTCGCCCACCGAGATGCCCCCCGAATTCACCTCGGGAGGGTGCGCCGACGTGCAGGTCCAGGTCGAACCCATCATCCCCACCCTCGTGTTGTTGGTGGACCAATCCGGCAGCATGACCGACGACTTCTCCGGTCAGCCGCGGTGGGAAGCCATCTACGAGACCTTGATGGATCCGGCCGATGGCGTGGTCTCCACGCTGCAATCGTCGGTGCGCTTCGGTCTCACCCTCTACACCAGCGAGGACGGCTTCGACGGCGGCGAGTGTCCGCTGCTCACCACGGTCGAGCCGGCGCTCGACAACCACGGGCCCATCGATGCCGAGTTCGCCCCGGCCGATCCGGTCGACGAGACTCCCACCGGTGAGTCGCTGGCCGCGGTGGCGCAGCAGCTCGCCGCGTTCCAGGCCGACGGTCCCAAGGGCATCGTGCTCGCCACCGACGGCGAGCCCGACACCTGCGAGCAGCCCAATCCCCAAGAGGGTCAGCAGGTCTCGCTCGATGCGGCCGCCCAGGCCTTCGAGCTGGGCATCACCACCTACATCATCAGCGTGGGCGACGACGTGGGGGCCGACCACCTCCAGCAGATGGCCAACGTGGGCGTGGGCAAGGACCCCGACGATCCCATGCCCGCTCCCTACTACCAGGCCCTCGATGCCCAGCAGCTCGTCGATGCGTTCGAGGAGATCATCGGCACCTTCGTGAGCTGCGAGCTG
Source organism: Paraliomyxa miuraensis (assembly GCF_026337845.1). GTDB lineage: Bacteria > Myxococcota_A > Polyangia > Nannocystales > Nannocystaceae > Paraliomyxa > Paraliomyxa miuraensis. Next base: position 161,982 of record NZ_JAOVZF010000162.1, read on the forward strand.
CTCATCGACGGCGAGGTCGACCTCTCGAAGGCATGCGAGGGCTCCGTGTTCCTCGACGGCATGGAGCTCCAGTGCGACGTCGACTACCACCTGCCCGACGCCAACACGCTGGAGCTGCTCGGTGACGCCTGCGCGACGCTGCAAGACGGCGGCGAGCATCAGGTCGACGCGGTCTTTCCCTGCGACGCCGTGCACATTCCGTAGTCACGCCCACGCTGGAGACCGGGGCTTCGCCCGCCAGGGCCGTGCTCGTCGTGGCAAGATTGCGCCGCGGAGGACGGCCATGGCGCTTTGGGGGCGAGGGTTGCAGGAGGGAACGCGGGGGGCATCGATCGTGGGCGCGGGGCTCGTGCTCTCGGTGGCGGGATCGAGCCCCACCGAGGCGGCACCGCTGGCCGATCGGCCCCACGGCAACGTGATGGGCGACGGGCTCCGCGGGTTGGTCTCGCCCCCCGATCCCACCGCCGGCCAGGTGTGTGCGGGCCCCGAGACCCTGCAGGGCATCGACGTCTCCTACTACCAGGGCAACATCGACTGGAACGCAGTGGCGGCCGACGGGATCACGTTTGCGTGGGTCCGCGTCTCGCACAGCACCCAGTTCTTCGACCCGCAGTTCGATGCCAACCTCGCCGGAGCACGCGCGGCGGGGATCCACACCGGCGTCTATCAGTACTTCGAGCCCCAGGAGGATCCCATCGCGCAGGCCCAGTTCCTGCTCGACCACATGGGTCCGCTGCAGCCCGGCGACATGCCGCCGATGATCGACGTCGAGAGCTCCGACACCGTCGCCCCCGGTCCCTACGCCGATGCGATCCGGGCATGGCTCGACCACGTGGAGGCAGCCACCGGCGTTCCCCCCATCATCTATACCGGCTACTACTACTGGAACGACAACGTCGGGACCGACGAGTTCATCGATCACCCGCTGTGGATCGCCAACTACAACCCCGGCTGCCCGCTGATCCCCGACTACTGGGACACGTGGACCTTCCACCAGTACTGCGCCTGTGAGTCGATCGCAGGGATCGCGGGGGCGGTGGACGGCGACACCTTCAACGGCAACCTCGACGACCTCATGGGCCTGTCGGTCGGCAGCGGAGTCTGCGGCGATGGATCGTGCACGTTCGGCGAGGATCCCTACGAGTGCCCAGCCGACTGCCCGCCGTGCGGGGTGATCGGCCCCGATGGTGGCACCATCGACGACGGCGACGCGTGCATGGAGCTCCATGGCCCGCTCGAGTACTGGCGCGAAGAGGCGGCCGGGCAGGGCGGGTCGCTGCGGTGGACGCATGCCACCGACTTCGATGCTCCGTCCAACTATGCGATCTGGCGGCTGTACTTCGAGGAGTCTGGGCTCTACTCGGTCGAGGTCCACATCCAGCAGCCCTATGGCGAGACGCAGAACGCGGCCTATCGGATCGACCACGCCGGGGGGCAGACGGTGGAGATGGTCGACCAGAGCGCCGAGGCCGGCTGGGTGTCGCTGGGGGACCTGATGTTCGAGGCCGGCACCGATCACTCCGTGCGGATCGACGACGACACCGGAGAGTCGGTCGACCTCGAGGTGATGATCGTGGCCGATGCGCTGCGGGTGACCCGGCTCGACGGGGGCAGCGTGGACGACACCGCCGGGGAGACCGGGCTCGACCCGGATGGTGGCACCAGCAGCGGCGTCGGGGACGAGGACGGCCTTCCGGGGGGCACCGGGAGCACGGGTGGCGGCGGCAGCGACACGTTCGCGTCGCCCGGCCAGAACGACGATGGTGGCGGCTGCGGCTGCCGCAGCCACGGGGGCACGTCCGGGTGGGCGTGGTCGCTGCTCTTGGGGATCGCCGCAGTGCGTCGGCGTCGAACTCGAAGGTTCGGGTAGGGCCGATGTCGATGCAGCCGCGATTCGTTCCCATGTCCAGCCGTCGTCTCGTCGTCATTGCAATCGGAGTCGGGTCTTGCCTGGCCCTGGCCTCGACGATGGCCTGCAGCCGAGACGAGGCCGCGCTCGTGACCCCGCGTGACGGCACGTGGACGGCCTCCTCGGAGTCGACGTCGAACACCTGCTCTGCGCAGACCACGGTCGAGGCCACGCTGTCGATGTTCTTCATCGATTACGACTCCGGCGATTCGTTCCAGATCGAGCGCGGCAACACGCCCGACATCGTGTGCGAGATCGACGGGTACGACTTCGTGTGCCCCGACTACGAGCTCACCACCTTCGACATCGCGGGCTTTGCGGCCACCCTGGTGTGGGACCTTCGCATCGAGGGCACGTTCGACTCGGAGACGAGGGCCTCGGGCGAGGAACGCGTCGAGGTGAGCTGCGTGGGCGAGGACTGCAACCTGCTCGACGACGTTCCCTGTGCGCAGGTGCGGAGCTTCGAGATCACGTTCGCCGGCTGACGGGGCTCGAGCGCTCGGAGCGCTCCCATGTCGTCCCGCCGTGCGGACGTCCAAGACGCCAACGCTGCGCGCGGCACGTCACCGCGAACGAGCCAAGCTAGGGGATCGTGGATCCCGATCGCTCCGTTCCCGCCGAGCTCTCCCTCATGACCCTGGCCGTCGATGGACGCGTGGAGCTGCGCACGCGCGATCATCGAGGGGAGCCCGAGCCGCGGCTGCGCTCGCCGCAGCGCTTCGTGTACGCGCGTGGCGAGCAGCGGGTGTACGTGTTCGCGTTGGGGGCGGTGGTGGTGCTGGGGACCGACGCGCTCGACCCCGAGCTTCGTGCGTTCGTGGAGCACTGCACGAGGTGCACCGTGCTCCCGGAGACGGTCGATCACTATCGCCTGGCCATCGATGCTCGGGCCGAGCGCGGGCGGGTCGAGTGGGAGCGGATCGTGATCCCGCGGCTCGACGACGAGGTGGTCGACGCGGTGGCGCTGGCGTTGGCGCGCTCGGCGGGCCTCGAGCGCTACGAGCGGGGGGCCGAGCCGCTGCTCGAGCAGGGCCTCGGCCTCGCGCGGGCGCTCGCCGGGCATGGGCGCACGCCCTTCGGCGTGCGTCCCATGATCCAGCGCATCGCCGGCCTGACCGTCTCGCGGCTCGAGCTCGCGCGCTGGTTCGTGCACCTCGACCGCCCCGAGCGCGCGTGGGAGGACCCGGTGGTCGACCACCTCTACGACCTGCTGGTGACCCACCTCGAGCTGGCCGAGCGCCACGAGGCGCTGATGCATCGCATCGGGAGCCTCGAGCACGGCCTGTCGGCGATCGTGGGGATCTGGGAGGGCCGCCGCTCTCGCTTCCTCGAGTGGGCGATCGTGTGGCTCATCGTGGTGGAGATCGTGATGGCACTGGTCGAGACCTTGGTCGAGGCCGGCTAGCGCGCTCGAGGCCGGTGGCCTGCGCGATTCCCGCCGCGCCCGGGCGGCCGCGCATCCCCCTGGCAATCGTCCTGCCGTGCGAATTTCTCGTGCAAGGCTTTGGCGGGCCCGCGACATGGGAAGGTCGACCGGGCCCAGCGGGCATGCCCACGCGAGACTCGAGCCACGCCGCGGTGCTGACCCCGGCGCAATTCGCTGAACGCTTCCGAGAGTCCTCGCGGGTGCTGTGGTGCATTGCGGCCGGGGTGCTGGGCGAGCGCGCCCAGGCCGAGGACGTGCTGCAGGAGGCCGCGTTGACGGCACTGAGCAAGCTCCACACCTTTCGACCGGAGTCGAACTTCGTCGCGTGGATCGGCCAGTTCGTGCGGTACGTGGCGCTCAATCACCGCCGCAAGCGCGAGCGGCGGAGCCGCGCGCTGCGGAAGGAGGCCTCCAGCGAGCCCGCCCGAGACGACCAGCCCCCTGCGGCCATGTTCGACGCCAACGTGCGCTTGGCCCTCGAGGCGCTCGGGGAGACCGCGCGGACGTGCCTGCTGCTCAAGACCGTGGTCGAGCTCGACTATGCCGAGATCTCCGAGCTGCTGGACATCCCCGTGGGCACGGCGATGAGCCATGTCTCGCGTGCGCGTGCCAAGATGCAGAAGCTGCTGGGTGAGCCGCAGTGGGCGACCCAAGGAGGGGGAAGTCGATGATCGACCGCGAGCACGAAGCGATCGACGACTCGTTGCGTCGGCAGTTCGCCCCGCCGTCCCTGGACGGGCTCAACGATCGGATCGCCGCAATCGCGGCCTCCATGGGCGAGGCCGAGCCGCGTGATGCAGCCCAGGGCGTCGATCCGTTGCCGCTCTCGAGTCGCGCGACCAGCCGGGAACCCCCTGGCGAAGACCGCTCACGTGCCCTCGTGCTGGTGGCGTTCGCGGTCGCGGCCGCCCTCGTGCTCGTGTTCTCGTGGCCGCGTGGCGGCGGCCCAGCGACGCAGGGCACGCACGACTCGGCGCTCGCGGTGGCGACACCGAGCCAGGTCGCCGGCAAGCAGCTCCACGACTTCCTGCGCGCCGCACGGTACCCATCGCCCCCCGGCGACATGGACTGCGCGCTGGAGCAGCCGCCATCGCCGAGCTGCAGTGCAGCCGAAGGCACGCCCACGCTGGTGGCGAACCTCGGGATGCAGCTCGTGTGGGAGTGTGGCGGCCTCACGGGGGTGAGCTGCCAGGCGCACGAGCTTCCCGCGCAGCGGCTGATGGTCGTGCAGCTGCTGCCCGCGGGTCCCGACGTGCTCGTCTGCATCGAGCCGCCGTGGGCCGATCCGCAGCCCGAGCTGCCCGACGACACCGACTACCGGATCTTCCGACGCACCCTGGGAAGCTACGTGCTCTACGAAGTCACGCCGCTCGACGAGCCGCGCGTGCTGAGCCACGTGAAGATCTGATCGGGAGCGCCGCAAGGTCGACGCCCGCCCGCGACATGGGTGGATCGTGATCCATGCATCTGGACTCCTGGGGACCCGCTACGACGGGCTCGCCCGCAACACCATCGACTACTGGATGCAGCCCGATGATCCGACGATGTCGATGCCGCGAGTCCTTCACGCAATCGAGAGCGCACCGGTGCTGCCGGAGTCCTCGTTGCGGCTCTACCTGCACGTACCGTTCTGCGCGCAGCGCTGCCGATTCTGTGCGTTCTCCGGCGGCAACAGCCTCGACTGGCGCCAGGCCGAGCGCTACGCGCGGCTGCTGGTCCGTCAGCTGCGGCGCATGTGGGCGCGCACGGCGATGCAGGGTCGATCGATTCGATCGGTGAACATCGGTGGCGGCAGCCCGGATCTGCTGGGCCCCGCGATGGCATCGGTGCTGCAGGCCGTGCACGAGCTCCCCGGCTTTGGCGACGAGACCGAGCTGTCGGTCGAGCTGACCCTGAGCACCGTGCATCGCGACTTCATCGACACGCTCGCGGCGTTCGGCGTCACCAAGGTGTCCTTCGGCCTGCAATCCCTGGACCCCGAGGTGCGCGGCCACATGCGACAGCCCCGATCGCTGCAGCACCTCGAGCGGGTCCTGGAGTGGATCGACGGGCGGATCCCGGTCGTCAATGCCGATCTGATCACGGGGCTGCCCGGCCAGACCCGCCAGGGCGTGGCCGCCGATCTCGACGAGCTCATGGCGGAACGACGGATCCATGCCATCAGCTCGTACCTGCTGACTCCGGGAGCGGCTCCATCGCTGCTCGCGGCCATCGGCGCGGGGACGATCCCGACCGCGCCATGCGCCCTCGATCAGGCGCTGATGCGCCTGGAGACCTACGGTGCGTTTCGACGAGCCGGCTGGGTCCGCCACGGGACCAACACGTACGTCGATCCGCGGCGCGTCGACGGTCCCACGCTCGCGCGTCTGGCCGGCGACGAGTGCATCGGCGCGGCGGGGTACGAGACGTTCTTGCTCGGCGTGGGGCCGCAGGCGATCGCCACGATGCCGGGCGTGCGCGTCGAGAACCTGGTCGACATCGAGGCGTGGTGCGCGGCCGTCGAGCGCGGCGAGCCCCCGTATTGCGTGTCCAAGTGCTCCACGATCCACCAGCGCGACATGGCCTTGTGGACGTTCCCGCTGCGCTGGGAAGGGCTGTCGCGGGCCCACCTGAGTGCGCTGCGGGCCTCGAGCGTGATCTCGCCTCGGCAGGAAGCGACGCTCGCGGCGCTCCAGCAGGAGGGGCTCGTCGTCGAGGGGCCGAATGGCCTTGCGCTGTCGCTGCTCGGAGAGGTCTTCATGGGCCACCTCGTCCGCGATCTCAAGCAGGACTCGTCGCGGGCCGCGGTCGACGCCTACATCGACGAGGGCGAGGCGCTCGGTCGCGCGGCGGCGACGGGACGAGCCCCCGACACCAATGCCCTCAACAATCGGCAGCTCGCCGAGATCTGGCTGGATGGGCGCCGTGCTTGAAGGCGTGCGCCGGCTTCCGCGGCCGCTCGCGTTCCTGTACGCGGGGACGATTGCGACGCGCCTGGGGACCTTCGTCGTCCCCTACCTGACGATCTACTTGTCGGTGGAGCGAGGACTGAGCCTGGCGGCGACGGGGCGCATCCTCGCGGCCGGGGGCGTGGGCTTGCTCCTCGGCAACCTCGCCGGGGGACAGCTCGCCGATCGGGTGGGCCGCAAGGCCGCGCTGCTGGCCGCGCTGCTGGTCAACGTGATCGGCGTCGGTACGCTCGCGGTGGCGCTGCCCTGGGGCGGAGCGTACGCGGTGGCGCTGGCCGTCGCGCTGGCCGGGGCGGGGATGTGGATGCCGGCCGCCAATGCGCTCATCGCCGATGCGACCAACGAGGCGGAGCGCGGGCTGGCCTACACGGTGCACTACGTGTGCATCAACATCGGCATGGGGCTGGGTCCGCTGCTCGGGGGGCTGCTCGCCGCATCGTCGTTCCACGCCGTGTTCGTGGGCGACATCGCGACGTCACTGGTGTGCGCTGGGCTGATCGCGGTCGGCATCTCGTCCGTACACCCGCCTGCGGCGCGGTCCGATCGCGATCGAGCCTCGACCCTGCGCGTGTGGACGAGGCACCCGAGGATCGTCGCCTTCTGCGGGGTCAGCGTGCTGCTCGTGGCGCCGTTGATGGGGCTGGAGTACGCGGTGCCCATCCTCGTCGCGACCACGTTCGACGAGGCGCTGGTGTTCGTCGGGGTCGTGTACTCGATCAACGCCGCGTGCATCCTCGGCTTGTCGTTCCCCATCGAGCGTGCGCTCCGTGGTCGCAACGAGGCCGCCATGATGGCGATCGCCGGGGCGCTGTGGGCGGGGGGGCTCGCCATCCTCGCCGTGGGCGCGTCGATCGGGGCGCTCTTGTCGTGCACCGTGGTGTGGACGCTCGGGGAGATCGTCGCGTCGATCGTCGTCCCCACCTACGTGTCGCGTCGCGTCGCCGCCCATCACGAGGGTCGCATGCTCGCGCTGCAGGATGCCGTGCGCAGCGGCTCGGCGATCGTGTGCCCCATCGCGCTGGGGGCGATCTGGGACGGGGTGGGCGTGGCGGCGGTGCTCGGCGTCCTGGTGGCTCTGCCGGCCGCTGGCTCGCTCGTGTACCTGGTATGGTGGCGGGCCACGGCGCGTGCCCCCGATGCGACGGTCCCCGTCGTCCCCGCGGGGGTGTCGTGAGGCCGCGAGTCGAGGCGCTCGATGCCCTGCGGGGGTTTGCGCTGTGCGGGATCATCCTCGTCAACGTGACGTGGTTCTCGGGGTATGCGGTGGCGACTCCCGCGGAGCGTGCCGTGCTGTCGGCACCCGCGGTCGATGAGGCGCTGGCGCTCGCCCTGCACGTGCTCGTCGAGGGCAAGTTCTACGGCCTGTTCTCGCTGATGTTCGGCACCGGCTTTGCCTTGATGATCGATGGCGCTCGAGCCCGGGGCGCTCCGGTCGTGCCGCTCGCGGCGCGTCGGTTGCTCATGCTGCTGGCGATCGGAGCCGCGCACGCGTGGCTGCTGTGGTTCGGCGACATCATCGCGCTCTATGCCGTCGCCGCCGTGCCGCTGCTGTGGTGGCATCGCTGGTCGGCTCGAAGGCTCGTCATCGCCGCGACCGCGTGTCTCATGGCGCCCGTGGTCATCAGCGCCATGCTGCTGCTCGCGCGAGTCGTCTGGGGTGATCCTTCGGGCGAGGAACTGGGCCACGGCCCGGCCGAGCTCCTGCCGGTGTTCTCGAGCGGTACCTACGTGGATCTGCTGCATGCGAACGCACAGTTCGTGCGCGAGCGCTGGATCCTGGCGTTGTACTCGAGTCGCCTGGTCCGGATCCTCGGCCTGTTCGTGCTCGGCATGCTCGCCGTCCGCGAGCGCCCGCGCCCGACGCCGCGTACCATCGGAGCGCTCGTGGTGTCCGCACTGGTGGCCAACGTGGCGCTCGCGTTCCTCGGCGACGTCCCCGTGCGGCCGGTGTCCGCGCTGGGGGTGATGCGCGACGCCGTGTATGCGATCGCGATTCCGCTCGGGAGCATCGCCTATGCCGCGGTGCTGTGGCCATGGCTCGTCCGACGCGGGGTGATCGCGCGCGCGCTCGCTCGCGCCGGCCGGCTGACGCTCACCCACTACATCACCCACTCGGTGGCCCTGAGCGTGATCTTCTACGGCTGGGGGCTGGGGGCGTGGGGCCGCGTCGGCTTGACTGGAGCGGTCGTGATCGCGGTGGCGATCGTCGTGGTACAGGTGGCGATCAGTGGAGCGTGGTTGCGCCGCTTCACCCATGGGCCGGCCGAGTGGTTGCTGCGACGGGCCAGATAGGTGCTCGTCTCTCCACGGGCAGGCTCGGCTCGGATCGCCCCCTATTCATCCTTGTCGAGTCGGATCGACTGCTGGCGCCAATCCTGCGGCAGCTCCAGCTCGCCATCGCGAGCCTGCTCGCTCGTCGCGAGCGCTCGTGCGGCCTCCATCACACGCGCCACCGACAGCCGCACCTCGCCGCCATCCACCGTGACGAAGAAGAAGCGCTCGAAGCCAGGCGCATCGTCGAGCTCGTAGCTCTCCGACAGCGGGATCGGCCCGCCGTGCGCGAGCCGGGGATCGTCGCCCTCGCTGGCCGGGAAGTGCAGGGTGGCCACGCCCGCGCCGTCGATCGACACGATCACCCCTTGCTGGGCGCCCTTGGCGTTGTAGGTGACCTGCAACAGCTCGCCCTGCGCCACCCTGGCGCCCTCGCTCATGCGCTCGGGGCGGCCCTCGTGCACGCGATCGATCGACAGCACCGGATCGCCCTTGAGGAAGATCTGCTCGGGCGCCGTGCCTCCATCGGCCGCGGGGTGCTCGGGATCGGCCTTCGCGATCAGCGTGGGCTCGCCCTCGATCGCGCCACCCTCGTCGACTCCGCCGCCTCCGTCGCCGTCGCGACCGAGCGTCCAGACCAGCAGCACGCCGGCCGCAGCCGCGACCGGTGCCCACATCATCCACCCCGCTCGCGGCCGGCCACGCTGCTCCGCGTCTCGGTCATGGTCGAGCCGGGCCAGCCGGCGGTGCACCGCGGCCGCGACCTCGTCGGGTGGGTGCTCGCGCAGGATCTCCGCGTTCGAGCGCTCGATCGCCGCGAGCCGCTCGTCGCCCTCCGCCTCGAGCCGCTGCCGCAGCGCGCTCGCGCGGGCCTCGGGCAGCTCGCCCAGCGCGAGCTTCTCGAGCATCAGATCGGGCACCCGCGGCTCGCCCTCGTGGCTGGCGTTGGTGCTCATGGCCGAGCCTCCGAGGTCGTGCCCATGCCGTCGGCGGTCGCGTGGGCCAGGTCGCCGAGCGTGGCCTTGAGCTTGCGAAGGCGCTTGCGAACCCCGCTCACGCTCATGCCCACCTCGGCCGCGGTCTCCTCGAGGGTGAGCCCATCGTGGAGGTGCAGCATGGCGATGGTGGCGGTCGACTCGGGCTCGCCGCCGAACAGCCGCCGCAGCACGGCCCGGGCCTCGCCGCGATCGACCTCCTCGCCTGCGGCGGCGAGACGGGCGATGGTCTCGCTGGCGGGCTCGGACGGCTTGCGTCGCTGCGAGCGCAGCCGGTTGAGGCAGATGTTGGTGGCGGTGCGATAGAGCAGGCTCGAGCTGGCCCGGTCGTCGAGCTGCTCCTTGCGTCGCACGATCTGCACGAATACGTCCTGCATGGCGTCACTCGCCTGCTGCGGATCCCCCAGAATCTGCCGGCAGCGTCGCAGGACCATGGGTCCATAGCGGCGGTACATCGCTTCGACGTCGACGGCCAAGGAGAGCAGCTCCAGCGTCCCGGTGAGCGAAACACCGGCGGTGCGAGGGAGCGTCACCCCTGCCCGCCGAATTCTCAACCGGGTGACACCCGGGGCTCGCGGCGGTGTTGGACCCGGTGACGATGCTTCGGTTTCGCCTCGCGCTCCGCCGTCGGCCCCGGATCGGGCCTCCGCGCGGGGTTGCGTTGATTGCGTTGGTTGCGCGAATTGCGCTGACGCTGGGCGTGGGGGTGGGCGTGGGCGGAGGGTGCACGCCGACCGAGCGGGCTCCCGAAGCGAGCGGCGAGGTCGATCCCGGGTCCGCGACGGACCCCGAGCCCGGGTCCAGCGACGAGCCGGTCCGCATCAAGGGTCTGGCCCCCCACCTGTTGCTCCATCGGCAGCGCGGCGGTGCAGTGGAGCAGCTCTCCGACGGAGCGATGGCGCGGGCCGGCGATCTGATCCAGATAAGCTACGTGGCGGCGGGCAACCGCAACGGCGTGGTGGTCTCCCTCGATGGTGCGGGCCTGGTCACGCTGCATCACCCGACTCGGGCCGATGTTCCTTCGATCCTGGTGTCGCGCGGCCAGCATGCGCTCGATCACGCCTACGAGCTCGACGATGCCCGATCGTACGAGCGCTTCGTGTTCGTGACCTCCGGTGACGAGCCGCTCGCGGCCATCACGGTGATGAATGCGGCGGCCAGCCTCGCAAAGAGGGGCACGGCTGCGCGAGACTCCCCGCTGCCGCTGCCCGAGCGCTGGCGGCAGAGCTCGATCCTCTTGCACAAGGAACCATGAACGGGACCCCATGAACCGCCTCGGCTCCGTCGTCTGCCTGCTGCTGTTGGCCCTGGTGCTCGCCGGGGCTCGTGGCGGCGTGGCGATGGCCGCGGGCCGAGCCGCGGCCGCCATGCCGGGCCCCGTGCTCACCGTGCGTCGCTTCGCGGTGGTGGTGGGGGCCAACGATGGCGGCAGCGATCGCGTGGTGCTGCGCTATGCTGCCAGCGATGCCGCGGCCGTCGGCTCGGTGCTCGAGCGCTTTGGCGGGGTGGCGGCCAGCGACATGGTGAGCCTGGTGGATCCCAGCCCCGCGCAGCTGTTCGAGGCCATCGAGCAGGTGTCGCAGCGGATCCGGGCCGCCCGTCGCGGCGGGCAGCACGTGCAGCTGGTGTTCTACTACTCGGGCCACTCCGACGAAGAAGGCCTGCTGCTGGCGGGCGAGCGCCTGCGCTACCGCGAGCTGCGCGAGCGCGTGCAGGCGGTGCCGGCCGACGTGCGCATCGCCGTGCTCGACTCGTGCGCCTCGGGTGCGTTCACCCGCCAAAAGGGCGGCACCAAGCGCGCGCCGTTCCTGGTCAGCCCCGCCGCCGAGGTCAAGGGGCACGCCTTCCTCACCTCGAGCTCGGTCGACGAGGCGGCACAGGAGAGCGATCGCGTGGGGGGCTCGTTCTTCACCCACTACTTCACCACCGGCCTGCGCGGGGCGGCCGACGTGGACGGCGATCGTCTGATCACGCTGTCGGAGGCCTACCAGTTCGCGTTCGAGGAGACCCTCGCGCGCACCGAGGCCACCCGCGGCGGGGCCCAGCACGCGGCCTACGACATCCAGCTCGCGGGCTCGGGTGACCTGGTCATGACCGATCTGCGCGAGACCTCGGCCCGGCTCGAGCTGGCCCAGGACGTGGGGGGGCGGATCTCGGTGCGCAGCGTGTCCTCGCGAGGGCCGGGGCAGCTCGCGGCCGAGCTCTACAAGCCCGTGGGCGGCGCGCCCGTGATCCTCGCGCTCGAGCCGGGTCGCTATCAGATCACCGTCGACGATGGCACGGCGCTGTGGCGCGCCGAGCTGACCGTGGCCGACGGGGGTCGTGCCGTGCTCGAGCCCGCGGCGCTGGCCCGGGTCCAGCCCGAGTCGACCGTGCGACGCGGCGACGAGCCCGGTGCCGCCCCGACCGGGGCGGACGACGAGTATCAGGAGATCCCGTTCGACATCGGGCTTTGGCCCTCGCTGTCGATCAACGGCCAGGATCGCAGCGGCAAGAAGATCCGCAACCGCATCGGCGTGTCCGGGGTATGGGGCCGGGCCGCTCGCGTCGATGGGGTCTCGGGCTCGTTCGGGGTGAGCGTGGTCGACGAGCACCTCGAAGGCGCGCAGCTGTCACTGGTCGGCAACGTGGCCGGCGAGGCCGAGGGGCTCCAGCTCGCGGGTGTGTTCGACCACGCCACGCAGATCCGTGGCGTGCAGGCAGCGATGGTCAACCATGCCAAGGAGGTCGTGCCCGGGGCGCAGCTGGGCGTGGTGAACACGGCGGGCTTCGTGCGGGGAGCCCAGCTCGGCATCGTCAACGTGGGCCGCGAGGTCCGCGGGGCGCAGGTCGGCTTCTTCAACTTCTCGCGCTCGGCCGATGCGGCGGTGGGGCTGCTGTCGATCACGCGGGAGGGTGGGGTGCACCCCGAGATCTCCTCCGGTGACACCGCCGACATCCAGGTGGGGCTGCGGTTTCCGGCCCGGCGTACCTACTCGATGCTGGCCGTCGAGGTGGAGCCCTCGCGGACCAACGGGGGCTGGGCGGCGGGCCTGGGCTTCGGTGGTCGCTTCTGGCTGCCCAAGAAGCTGTTCTTCGACCTCGACCTCGTCGTCCTGGCCTCCTTCCGCGGCTTCGACGGCGTGCGTTCCCCGGCCGCCCTGGGCAAGCTGCGCCTGACCTTTGGATGGCAGGCGTTCGAACGCCTCGCGCTGTTCGGCGGCCCCACCCTCGATGCGCTGGTCGAGCTCGACACGGTGGATGTGCTGCCCCGGCCGGGGTTCTACCAGGCGTCCATGCTGGACTACACCAGCCTGACCGACCGATTCCGCGTGCGCGTGTGGCCCGGGTTCGTGGCGGGTCTGCGGTTCTGAGTTCGGGCACCCATCCTCATCCGAGCACGCGCACCGCAGTGGCCACGCCGTCCTCGGCGGCCAGGGCTCGGGCCAGGCTGGTGACCCGCGCCGCGACCGGCTCGCATCGAGCGTCTCGGATCGCGCGTCGCACCCACGCGCGCGTTGCCGGCCGGCCACGCGCCCGCGCCACCCCGATCCCGAGCCGCTCGACGCGCTCGCCCCAGAAGAACTGATCGTAGTCATGGGGCATCACCACCGATGGTGTGCCGGCGCGCACCACTGCGCCCAGCGTGCCGATGCCACCGTGGTGGATTGCGAGCGCGACCCGGGGCAGCACCCACGCGTGCGAGAGCTCGTCGACCCGCAAGAAGCTCCGCGAGCCAAGACCGGCCCGCCTGGCGATGCCCTCGATGTCCACGGGCCCCTGCGGTGCGATGACGAGCACGCGCTCACCGAGATCCGCCGCCGCGCCCAGCACGGCCCGGAAGCGGGCCGCCGTGGTGCCGGGGCTCATGCTGCCGAAGCCGACGAGGATCGGCGCGGGGCCACGACCGAGGAATTGCTCGACGTCGGGGTGCGCGTCGTTCCGGTGCCGTGCGTCCTGGTGCCAGAAGCCGGTGACGACGACCTTCTTCGGCCAGTCCGCGGGGCGTGGAAGGAGCAGCTCGCTGTAGGCCAGCAGCTCGTGGGTGACCATGCGCTCGCGGTGGGCGAGCCAGCCGCCGCGCGGGACCGGGGGCAGGCCCAGCGAGCTGCGCCAGCGTGCCACGGGTCCGGCACACAGCCCCAGCATCAATGCACGCTCGGCCTGGCCGGTCAGGCGGCGAAACGCCGGCACGCGGGCGAGCGGATGACCGGCGAAGAAGGGATCGACGAACGCACGCGTGGGCACGTGGGGCACGAGCGCGACGGAGACGGTGGGAACGTCGAGCCGCTCGGCCAGGTGATGGACCACGAACGCGAGGCCCGAGTACATCAGCGCGTCTGCTCCGTCGGCGACCTCGGCGAAGCGCGGGAGGTAGCGTGCGAGCACGCGCCGGACCAGGCCCCAGAACAGCGCTCGACCGCCAAGGCCGATGAATGGCGGCGAGCGACGTGGGCCGGCGAATTCATCCGGCAGCGGGCCGAGCGTGGTGAGCTCGAGCCCATGGGCCTGCACGAGCGCGCGATGGGGTTCGAACGCGGCGATCCGGACGGTATGGCCCTGGTCGACCAGAGCACGCCCCAGGGCCACGAACGGCTGGACGTCGCCGCGGGAGCCCACGCAGAACATCTGCCAGCGCATCGGCTACCTCGTCACCTGCGCGCGCAGCTTCCTGGCCATGCGCCGGGCTGGTTCGAAGAGCAGCTCGGTCACCACGTTGGTGCAGTAGGTCAGCGTGATCGACAGCGGGGTGAAGGCATAGACGCTCACGTGCTGCTGGAGCTGCGGCTTGTCGGCCCGCGGTCCGGCGTAGATCCGTACCGGCCTGGCGATGCCGTAGATCTCGTTCATGCGATTGTCGTAGCCGAGCCCGAGGATGTGGCTGCGGCCCATCCGCACGCAATCGTGCACGATTCGCGGCCACAGCACCATGGCGGAGACGGCCTGGCTGATCGCGGGTGCCTTCCAGATCGCCACGAGCTCGCACTGCGTGGGCTCGGGGTGCCGCGCCAGCCAGTCCTCGCGCACGGCCGGGGGCAGCGGTCCGAGCAGCAGCAGCGGCGACGTGGCATTGATGACGAACCCTCCGACCAGCTCGCCGCGAGCGTCGAACAGCCCGGTCACGCGGGCGCGCTCGAGGTAGGCTTCCTCGACGGTGGTCTCGATCCTGCCCTTCGAGCGCTCGCGCACGCAGGTCTCGTAGCGGTGCTTGAACGAGCGTCGAGCGCTCGAGGACTCGATTGGTTCGAAGTGATGGCGGCCCCGAATCATGACTCGTGATCGTAGAGGGCCAGGGGGACCGGTGCAGGCCCGCGTCGCGGTCGCTGGCGTTGGCTCGTATACTCCCGCGCACGTCCATGGCCATTCGACTGACGAAGACCGCCAAGCGGGCCGGCTGCGCCGCCAAGCAGCCTCCCGGCTACCTGTTTCCGCTGCTGCAGCGCCTCCCCCCCGTCACCGATCCGCAGGTGCTGGTGGGCAGCGCCACCGCCGACGATGCCGCGGTGTATCGGCTCGACGACGAGCGGGCGCTGGTGCTGACCACCGACTTCTTCACCCCGATCGTCGACGACCCCTACGACTTCGGGGCGGTCGCGGCCGCCAACGCGCTCAGCGACGTGTATGCCATGGGCGGTCGGCCGCTGACGGCGCTGAACCTGGTGGGCTTTCCGGCCGAGCTCGAGGTCGAGATCCTGGGCGAGATCCTCCGCGGCGGCGCCGAGAAGGCCCGGGAGGCGGGCATCGATCTCGTGGGTGGTCACACCATCAAGAGCGAGGAGCCGATCTACGGGCTGGCGGTGACGGGCCTGGTGCACCCGCAGCGCGTGGTGAGCAACGCGGGTGGTCGGCCCGGCGACCGCTTGATCCTCACCAAGCCCATCGGCACCGGAATCGTGACCACCGCGGCCAAGAACGACGAGGACTCGCTCGGGGCGATCGGGGATGCGATCGCGGTGATGGCCACCCTCAACCGAGCCGCGGCCGAGGCGATGATCGCGGTCGGGGTGGGAGAGGCCGGAGTCCATGCGGCGACCGACATCACGGGCTTCGGCCTGCTGGGGCACCTACGCAACATCGTGCGGGCCTCCGGCTGCGGGGCGGTGATCGAGCGGGCGCGGGTTCCGGTGCTCGAGGCGGCACTGACCTACGTGGGTCAGGGGATCGCCCCGGGGGGCACTCACGCCAACCGACGCTTCCTGGCCGAGTCGGTCGCGTGGGGCGAGGGCCTGCAGGAAGCCGACGAGCTGCTGCTGTGCGATGCCCAGACCTCGGGGGGCCTGCTCATCGCCGTGGCGTCCGAGCGCAGCGAGGCGCTCATGAGCGCGCTGCACGAGCGCGGGGTGCAGCACGCCACCTGCGTGGGCGAGCTGTGCGAGGCGCCGTTGGGACCCAAGCCGATTGCGGTGCGCTAGCCCGCCCGCGCCCGGCCTTCAGCGTGGAGCCCAGCCTTCGGGCAGCTCGAGCCCGGCGTTCGACACCGAGCGCAGCAGCCGAGGGCGCGTGCGCGCCACGGAGCGCATGCGCTCCTCGACCAGCAGGCTGCCGATGGCGGCGCCGACGAGCAGATCGGAGGGGCGCCCGAACACGTGCGCCCGCACCAGGCCCTCGCGATCGATGAGCACCAGCGACGGCGTGCCCGCAAAGCCGTAGGCATCGGTGAGGCGGAGCTGGCCGTCGAAGTCGGGGTCGTCGAACCCCACCGGGATCTCCACCCCGTACTCGGTGAGGAACTGGTCGAGCACTCGCGGCTTGACGGGATCGTCGTGATCGAACGCGACGTGGAGCCCGAGGACCTCGACGTGCTCGGACTCGAACGAGGCCCGGATGCGCGCGGCCTGGGGCAGGGCATGGAGCACGCAGCCGGGGCAGACCATCTGGAAGGCCACCAGGACCACGACCTTGCCGCGGAGCTCGTCGAGCGAGGGTGCCCGCTCGGTGTTGAACCACAGGCTCCCGGCCAGCGCCGGGGCGGGGTGGGCCTCGAGGGTGTCGTGCAGCCAGATGCGCTCCATGGGGTCTCCTAAGGGTCAGGGAAGCGAAGGCTCGGCTCGTGCGCGACGTGGCCGAGGGCCGCCAATGCCACCGGGTTGGACTGCCAATGGATCGTCGCCACGGTGCGCCCGATTACGTGTCGCGAGCGACCCAATCATCAAGCTATCCGGGGCTCCCAACCCCGTCAAGGTAGGGTTTCCGCTCAAATTCGAGGGGTGTCCCCGATGAGGCCGTAACGGCCGTAGCGGAGACCTAGCGATCGGCGATCTTCAGCTCGAGGATGTACTGGTACGGCAGCGTGTCGTGATCCAAGCGGGTCACCGCGAGGCCAGCCTGGCGGAGCTCGGTGGCCAGTGCATCCGCATCGATGCGCATCGCGGGGGGAGGTCCCGGCACGTCGTCGGGGGCGTCCTTCTCGAAGTCCACGATCACCACGCGGCCTCCCTCGAGCAGCTGGCTCGCCACCTTGCGGAAGAAGGCGGGGCGATCCGCGATGTGGTGGGCCACGTCGCACATGAACGCGATGTCGACCGCCTCCGGCAGCGCAGGGTCGTCGGGTTTGCCCTGAACGGGTACGAGATTGCCAAGGCCTTCCTTGGTCGCACGTTCGCCCATGTATCGCACCATGTCGGGCTCGATGTCGTTGGCGAGCACCTTGCCTCGGGGTACGCGTCGAGCGAAGTGCACCGCGAAGTAGCCCGTGCCCGCGCCGAGGTCGGCCACCACGGCGTCCGGGGCGGGAGCGATGAAGTCGAGCACGGCTTGCGGTCGCTGCCACTGGTCGCGCGAGGGATCGTCGAAGTGCTTGGCCCACTCCTCGGCGTCTTCGAAGCGATGGTCGTGTGCATGTCCGTGTCCATCGTGCGCTGCATTGGGGCCGCCTGCGTGATGGCCGTGGTGCGCGTGGCCGCCGTGCGCGTGGCCGTGGTGCGCGTGGCCGCCGTGCGCGTGCTCGCTCGGGCTCGCGCCCTGGTTCGGGTCGGGGGCGGTGGTCGGACCGGGACCCTTGGCACAGCCGGAGGGGAGCGGCGAGACGCCGAGGAGGCAGCAGAGCGAGGGAAGGGCGAGGCCTTTGCGGCTCATGGCCCGGGAGGGTAGCAGGGTGATAGGATCGCCCGTGGCCTGGACAGGAGCAGGGGGATGAGCACGCGAAGGAGCATGCTTTTGGGGGCGCTGGTTTGCACCGTGGTCGCATGTGGCACCCAAGCGGGTGAGGACGACACTTCGTCGGAGGCCAGCACCAACGGCCCGATGCTGACGACGGCCATGCCCACGACCACGGGCGAGGATCCCTCGACCTCGGGCATGCCGATGACCACCGCGATGACGACGATGGCCGATGCAACCACGGCCGGCAGCAGCGAGGGCGAGGTCGACACCGGGCCCACGGTCTACTTCGACCTCGGGATCATTCCCGAGGCGCCGATGTCCGAAGGGCCGTGCGGCAAGGTCGACTTCTTGTTCGTGATCGACAACTCGGGCTCGATGTACGAGGAGCAGGTCAACCTGGTCAACAGCTTCCCCGGGTTCATCGCGGCGATCCAGGGCACGCTCGACACGGTCGAGGAGTACAACCTCGGCGTGGTCACGACCGACGCCTACTCCTACAACAACGCGGTGCCGGGCTGCAGCGTGTTGGGTGGCCTGGTGACCAAGACCGGCGGCGGCCAGTCGAGCAACATGGTGTGTGGGCCCTACGACGCGGGCAACAACTACATGACGGAGATCGATGATCTCGCGGTCAGCTTTGCCTGTGCGGCGCAGGTGGGCACCAGCGGCAACGGCTACGAGCTCACCATGCAGGCCATGCTGGACGCGGTCGATCCGTCGTTGCCCCTGGCCATGGCCGGCGGGTGCAACGAAGGCTTCATTCGCGAGGATGCGCTGCTCGTGCTCGTGATCATCACCGATGAGTACGACGGGGTGGGCGACCCGGAGGGCATGACGTCGGCGGGCACCCCGGGGGACTGGTACGACGCGGTGGTCGCCGCCAAGGGGGGCATCCCCGAGAACGTGGTGGTGGTCTCGCTGGTCAACGCGGTGGGCGGCCCATGCCCGCCCGGATCGACCGTCTACGACGGGGTCAACATCGTCGACTTCACCAACATGTTCGGCGCCAACGGCCTGGTGGGCGGGGTATGCGAGCTGGACTACAGCCCCGTGTTCACCCAAGCCGTCTCGGTCATCGACGTGGCCTGCGACAACTTCATGCCGCCGAATTAGCCGGTGACCTTGGGGAGGTTGGCTTCGTTCCAGGCCAGCATGCCGCCGCGCATGCTGGCGACCTCGCGAAAGCCCAGCTCGCGCAGGGCGTGGGCGGCGTGGAGGCTGCGGCCGCCCGAGCGGCAGATGGTGACGACGGGCTGACCGGGCTCCCAGCTCTTGGCGGTCTCGGGCACCGCGGCCAGCGGGGCCAGCACGGCGCCCGCGACTCGGCCGAGCTCGCCGTGGAATTCGTCGCGCTCGCGCACGTCGACCAGGAACACGCTCTGCGCGTTGGCGGCCACCCACGCGGGCTCGACCTCGACCACCTCGCCGGGAACGAACGGCGATCCGCCGGGCGACGCCTCGGCGGTGGCGAGCGCGCGCACGCCACAGTTGAGGTTGGCGGGGACCGCCACGTCGATCTTCTTGGGCTGGGCGAGCCGCAGGTTGCTCATGATCTCCACGAACTCCTCCTCGGTCTTGCCGCCGCCCAGGCGAGGGTTGTGCGTGCGTTCCTCGCCCACCGAGCTGGCGGTGCACCCCCGGTAGTCGTGGCCGGGGTAGACGAGCGTGCGGTCGGGCAGCGAGAACAGCTTGTCGTGCACGGAGCGGTAGAGCGCGTGCGAGTCGCCCTGCTGGAAGTCGGTGCGCCCGCAGCCGCGGATGAGCAAGGCATCGCCGGTGAACACCATCGACTCGTCGTCGAGCACGAAGCTCAGGCAGCCGCTGGTGTGGCCCGGGGTGGTGCGCACGAGGAGGGCGTGTCGGCCGAACGACACCCGATCGCCATCGACGACGTGCACGTCGCCGCAGCCGGCCCCGCCCTCGGCCGCGACCACCGAGCGCGTGCCCAGGCGCTGGCGGATCTCCGAGGCCCCGGTGATGTGATCGGCGTGGACGTGGGTCTCGAGCGTGTGGACGAGCTCGAGCCCGAGCTCGGCCACGAGCTGGAGATCGCGATCGACCTGCTCCTTGACCGGGTCGATGAGCACGGCCTCGCGCGTGTCCTCGTCCGCGAGCAAGTAGGTGTAGGTGGAGGTTTCGGCGTCGTAGAGCTGGCGGAACAACATGGCGAGGGTCCTCTCCATCGGGGTGGTGCGGGGCTCGAGCGGCGTGGGGCTGGGACGAGACGGTGAAGTGGACGGGGTCGACGCCGATGCGCGCCCACGAGCGGGTACGGTTCATCATGTAGCGCACGGGACCCTCGAGGCCAGCAACGCGCACGCCAGGGCGCGAGAACGCCCCGGCGCGGGCTCGCACGCTCCCTACGAGTCCTTCCATGAGTCCCCCCTTGCGAGCGCTCAGGAGCCCCCTCATGAGCGCGTACGCCCGCTCACGGCGGTTGACAGTGGGTCCGAATCGACGCTATCCGACCCAGGGCGGAAAATGGACGTAGTGCGATGGCAGCAGCCATCTCCGCGCGTGGTGAGGTCCTCATGAGCGACGGCGAGATGCAACCGGTGCGCATCAATCTCTGGCCCTCGGTCGACACCGCCGAGTGGTTGGTCTCGGGGATGGTGTTCTCCGAGCGCTTCAACGAACCCTACATGATTCGTCTGCAGCTGGTCACGCACGACCTCACGGCCGAGCCGGCCGTGCTGCTGGGGACCTCGGTGACCATCACCGTGGAGCGCGGGGCGCAGTGCCGCGACCTGTGCGGGATCGTCTACTCCGTCGAGGACGGGTCGATCGACCACGACGACATGATCACCACCATCGTGGTGGTCCCCGCCCTGCTGGCCCTGGGGCAGCGCAAGACCAGCCGCATCTTCCAGGACATGACGGTGCCGCAGATCCTCCAGGAGGTGCTCGACGAGGGGCTCTCGCCCTACGAGCGCACCGCCGATCAGAGCTTCTTGTCGGGTGAGTACCCGCCGCAGGAGTACACGGTGCAGTACCGTGAGACCGATCTGGCGTTCGTGGAGCGGCTGATGGAGGAGAACGGCATCGGCTACTACTTCGAGCACGAGGGAGAGGCGGAGATCCTCGAGCTGTTCGACAGCGATGCGGCCTACTCCCCGCTGCAGAGCTTCGGCAACAACGAAGGCGTGCTGCCGATGGTCACGCGCGACGGCAGCCCGGCCATGCACGAGAACATCTACGACTTCTCCCGGGGCTCCAAGCTGCAGCCCACCGTCGCCCGCACCATGGTGTTCGACTGGCTCGCGCCCGGCTCGCTGCAGAAGGCCGAGAACGCCGAGGTCGCCGGGCTGACCTCGCCCAACGGCGGGGCGCTCGCGCCCGAGCGCGAGATCTACGAGCACGAGGAGCCGACCACCCTCTACGGCTATCGCAGCGAGGGGCTCGACTTCGCGGCCGTGGAGCGCCAGACCCTGCTGCGCCGCCAGCTCCACCAGCGCGACGCGGTGCGCTGCCGCGGGACGAGCACCGCCACCCTGCTCACGCCGGCCACCAAGGTCGAGCTGGTCGACCATCCCCAGGAGGATCTCGACGGCCAGTACCTGGTGGTGTCCGTGGAGCACCGAGCCGGGAGCCTGGGCCAGGGCGACGTTCCCGGCGAGCACTACGTCAACCGCTTCGAGGTGCTCCCCATCGCCACCTCGTGGCGGCCGGCTCGCCATCGCCCGCGGCCGCGGATCAGCGGCATGCAGACGGCCACCGTGGTCGGGCCGGCGGGGGAGGAGATCTACACGGACGAGCACGGCCGCATCAAGGTGCAGTTCCACTGGGATCGGGGCGGGGCGAGCGACGAGAACAGCTCGTGCTTCATCCGGGTGGTGCAGCCGTGGTCGGGCAACGGCTGGGGCTTCGTGTTCCTGCCGCGCATCGGCATGGAGGTGGCGGTGACCTTCATCGACGGTGATCCCGACCGTCCGGTGGTCACGGGGTGCCTCTACAACGGCTCTCACTCCACGCCCTACCCGCTGCCCGACGAGAAGACCAAGAGCACCATCAAGTCCAACAGCACCCCGGGAGGGGGCGGCTTCAACGAGCTGCGCTTCGAGGACGCGGCCGGGGCCGAGGAGATCTTCCTGCACGCGCAAAAGGACTTCAACGAGAAGGTCCTCAACGATCACGACACCGAGGTCGACCACGATCAGACCAACACGGTGCACAACAACCAAACCGAGATCGTCGACGTGGATCAGCAGATGACGGTGGGGGGCAACCGCACCGTGCACGTCAAGGGCAACTTCGAGGAGACGGTCGACGGCACGGAGACGCGCACGGTGACCGGCGACGTGACCGAGACGTTCTCGGCCAACGAGACGCGCGACATCTCGTCCAACCAGACCGAGACCATCGGCGGCAGCGTGTCCCACACGATCTCGGGCAGCCAGACCGACTCGATCACCGGCTCGCTGAGCCAGACGATCACCGGCGGGGTCTCGGTGACCACGCCTGCCACCTACGAGGTCACCGCGGTCGGGGGCATCACCATGACCGCGGCCGCGGGCATGAAGATGATCGCCCCCGGAGGCTTCACCGTGCTCGCGCCGGGCGGCACCAAGACCGTGGACCAGGACTTCTGGAAGTTCGGCGGCGGGCAGGGCGATGCGTTCAGCTGGCAGATCGGCATCGCCGCCATCAAGCTCGACCTGGTGGGGATGGCCATGGCCCACACCAACATCAAGATGGAGCACACCGGGATGGCGCTCACCTTCACCACGGCCGAGGCCAGCAACATCCCCGCCGAGATCAAGACCGTGGGTCAGGCGCTGCAGCAGGGCTACGTCGGCTTGCATACCTTCGGCCTGTTGTCGATCCTTTGAGCGAAGGCCGAGCATGACGGACGCTTCCGAATCCTCCGACTCCAACGCCGACGCCAAGGCCGAAGGCTCCACGCCGTCCAACGCCAGCAACCCGGCGCGCTTCGTGCCGTTCGTGGTGCTCGGGGTGATCCTCACCGTGGCGAGCCTCGTGTTCGGCAGCCAGATGTGCGCCACGCAGCACCAGAACCAGCTGCTGCGCAGCGGTGAGCCGGCGGTCGCCGAGATCCTCGAGGTGGTCGACACGGGCAATCGCTACAACCGCAACCCCGAGGTCGAATTCACGCTGAAGGTGACGCCCCAGACCGGCGAGCCCTACGACGCCAAGATCACCCTGGTGCTCGATGCCCGGGAGCTGCAGGAGTACGAGCGCGGGGCCAAGCTCGACGTTCGCTACGACGCCGCCGACCCGTACGACATCGCCATCGCGGGGCTGTGGGAAGAGGGGGCGGACGCGAAGGCGGACACCAAGGCGGACGCGAAGGTCGAGGCCGCGCCGGCACCTACTCCCTGATCCCTGATCCCTTCGTGAGGCCACGTGAAGGTCATCAAGCCAGGCAAGCTCGGGGTGCTCAGTCGCTGCTTCGAGCACGAGCGCAAGTTCCACCTGGGGGTCTCGGTGCTGGCCTTCGTGCCGCTCGGGCTGCCGGGCACCACCCTGCTCTCCGAGGTGGAGATGTGGAAGGTGGTGGCGCCGCGGCTGGGGGCCGAGGGGGCGCTCGACATGGCGATCCCCAAGCTGCGCAGCGAGTTCCTGATCAACGGCATCGTGTACGCCCCCCGCGGCGTGCCCCAGCCCAAGGTGCCGGTGCGGGCCGAGGTGGGCACCATCCAGACCATCAAGAAGGATGCGCTGGTCCATGGCGATCGCTACTGGATCGGCAGCAACCCCAGCAATCCGCTGCCGTTCACCGAGATGCCGCTGTCGTGGGAGAAGGCCTACGGCGGCCCGGACTTCGCCAAGAATCCGCTGGGCAAGGGCGCGGTCGAGGTCGAGGTCAACGGCGTCAAGATGCGCCCCTTGCCCAACGTGGAGTCGCCTCGGGAGCTCTGCGATCACCCGCGCCGGCGGCCCGAGCCGGTGGGCTTCGGGGCGGTCGACATCAGCTGGCCGCAGCGCCGCTCGATGGCCGGCACCCATGATCAGCGCTGGCTCGAGAACGAGTTCCCCGGGTTCGCGCGCGACATCGACTGGGGCATCCACAACCTGGCCTCGCGCGACCAGCAGCGCGAGGAGCCCTGGGAGGGCGGCGAGGCCTATCGGTTCGACAACCTGCACCCGACTTTGCCCCACATCACCGGTACGCTGCCTCGTGTGCGGGCCCGGGTGTTCCTGAGCCGCTCGCATGCGATGGGGCAGGAGCGGCCGAGCTTCGGTGCCCACAAGGCGGCAGCGAGGCGTGTTCCCACCCGGCTCGAGGAGGTGGAGCTGAAGCTGCGGACCCTGTGGTTCCTTCCCGATCTCGAGCGTGCGGTGCTGGTGTGGACGGGCTCGACGCGCGTGGCCGAGGAAGACGGCGCCGACGTGGTGCAGCTGGTGGCGGCGGCCGAGCACGGCGAGCGGCCCAAGCCGGTCGAGCACTACGTGCGTGCGGTGGTCGATCGCCTCGACCCCGAGTATGGCCTCATCGCCGCGCTGCGCGAGCACGAGCTGCTGCCCGAGGATCTC
Source organism: Paraliomyxa miuraensis (assembly GCF_026337845.1). GTDB lineage: Bacteria > Myxococcota_A > Polyangia > Nannocystales > Nannocystaceae > Paraliomyxa > Paraliomyxa miuraensis. Next base: position 186,108 of record NZ_JAOVZF010000162.1, read on the forward strand.
GATCCGCTGCCCGACGAGCCGCCCGACGAGGACCAGGAGCTGGCGGCGCTCGAGGGGCTGACCCAGCAGAACCTCCATCGCCGCATGGTGGCCGAGACCGAGAAGGCGCGGGAGATCGTCGCCAGCCACGGGCTCGATCCCGACGTGCACGGGCCCACGATGCCGCAGCCGCCGCCCAAGCAGCCCAAGCTGGACGAGCTGCCCGACATCATCGCGAAGATCAAGGAGGACGCGGCCAAGGAGCAGGCGAAGATCGAGGCACGGCGGGACCAGGCGATGGCCGACATCGCGGTCGAGGTGGACGAGGCCGGCATCGAGGGCTTCACCAGCGAGACGCTCGAGAAGGAGATGAAGGCCGACAAGATCGGTCCGCCCACCTGGACCGCGGCCGGGCAGCTCGCCGACCTCGAGCGCATCGCGGTGGAGTGCCGGATGCAGGGGCACATCGCCGACGAGCTCGAGGAGATCGTGCGCGACGAGGCGATGTTCGAGCAGTGGCTCGCGGCCGAGCGCGACATGATGGCGGCCTACCGCAAGACCGCCCACTACCAGACCGCGGCGCCGCCGATGCCCGCGTCGCTGCACGAGTCCACGCGCGAGCGCGTGCTGCAGGCGGTGGCGGCGGGCGAGGACTTCGGCACCTTGAACTTCACCGGAGCCACCCTGCAGGGCATGGACCTGCGGGGGGCCGATCTGCGCCGGGCCTTGTTCGAGAGTGCCGATCTGCGGGGGGCCGATCTGCGCGGGGCTCGGCTCGACGAGGCCGTGCTCGCCCACGCGTGCCTGGCCGATGCGCGCTTCGACGGGGCGTGCCTGCGCGAGGCCAACCTGGGCAAGGCGCAGCTCGAGGGCACGGTGCTCGACGATGCCGATCTGCGGGACGCGATCCTGGCCGAGGCCGAGCTGCAGGGGGCCAAGCTGCGCCGCGCGACCCTGACCGGCGCGATGCTCTACAAGGTGCGGCTTTGCGAGGTCGACGCGGCCGGGCTCGTGGGCGAGCAGCTCGCGCTGCTCGAGGCCGTGCTCGAGCGGGTCGACTTTCGCGGGGCGAAGCTGCCGCGGACCACGTTCTCCAAGGCCGACCTGCGCGGCTCGAGCTTCGGTGGTGCCGAGCTCCAGTCGTGCACGTTCCTGGCCTGCGATCTGCGAGAGGTGAGCCTGTTCGGGGCCAAGCTCGGCAATGCGCGGTTCGTGGAGGAGTGCCAGCTCGACGGCGCCATGCTCGGTGAGGCCGATCTGACCGGGGCGAACCTGCGCGGGACCTCGCTGGTGGGGGCCGATCTGCGCAAGGCCACGCTCGACGATGCCGATCTGTGCGAGTGCAACCTGGCCGGAGCCAAGCTCTACCAGGCGGTGGCGCGCCGGACTCGCTTCGAGGTGTCCGACCTGCGCAACGCCGAGCTGATGTCGGCCAACCTCATGCACGCGAGCCTTGCCCGGGCCACGATCCAGGGAGCGGATCTGCGGGGGGCCAATCTCTACGGCGCCGACATGGCGCGAGTCCGGGGCGATGCCGAGGTCAAGCTCGACATGGCCACGCTGGTCAAGGTTCGCATCCACCCGCGCCACGTCGCGCAGAAGGCCGAGACATGACCCTGCGCATGGACGATCCCACCCAGTGGTCGCCGCCGCAGAGCGGCGAGGAGCTCGGCCGTCGGATCCACGCCGGTCGCGAGCTCCGCCAGCTCGACCTCTCGGGTCGTGACTTTCGCGGCCTCGCGGGTGGCGGCGCGGTGTTCCACGAGGTGGATTTCACCGGCACCAACCTCGACGGAGCCGATCTGCGCGAGGCCGCCTTCGTTGGGTGCAAGCTCGACGGCGCCAGCCTGGTCGAGGCCAACCTCCACCAGGCCACGCTGATGAAGTGCAGCCTCGAGCGCGCCGATCTGCAGCGAGCACGGCTGACGGGGACCAAGATCTACGAGGCCCAGGCGGGAGGCCTCGACCTGCGGGCGGCCGATCTGCGGACCACGGTGTTCAGCAAGTGCGCGCTGGGAGGCGCGCGCATGGTGGCGGCCAAGCTCGTGCGCTGCGCCTTCCTCGAGTGCACGCTCGAGGGCGCCGACGTGCGCAACACCCCGCTCGACTCGGTCACGCTCCTGGGCGTCGATCTGCGCGAGGTGCTGGTGGAGGGGGCGAGCTTCGAGCGCGTGACCCTCATCAAGGCCAACCTCGCGGGCATGCACCTCGCGGGCATGTGCCTGGTGCAGTCGCAATTGACGGAGGCCGATCTCAGCGGCTGCGACCTGCGCGGGGCCGATCTCACCGGGGCGGGCTTGACGGGCGCCAACCTCGGTGAGGCCGTGCTGGCCGAGGCCACCGCACCCAATGCCCTGTTCGTGGGCGCCAACCTGAGCAAGGCCGACCTGCGCAAGACCAAGCTGCGGCAGGCGCTGTTCGTGGACGCGGTGCTCGAGCAGGCCCGCTGCGTGGCCGCGGACATGGTCCAGTGCATCCTGCACCGGGCCAAGTGTGGCGAGGCGGTGTTCTCGGGCGCCGATCTGACCTATGCCGACTTCTCCGAGGCCGACATCCACGCCTGCGACTTCACCGGTGCGAAGATGTTTCGCGCCAACCTCCACGCGGTCGACGACCGCGACGCCGTGATCCCCAACCGTTCCGTGACCCTCGGTACCGACCCCGAGCTCGCCGCCGCGCAGCGCTGGCGACCCAAGCTGTGAGGACCCCATGACCGTGAACGCCCGCGAGCTGCAGCTCGTCCCTCCCTCTTCCGAGCCCACGCCTGACTCGCCGCGACCGCCGCGCTCGGGCCAGGCCACGGTGACCGGCCGCGACGAGCGTGGCCTGGTGCTCGACGGCGACGAGCCGCGGATCGCCGAGCGAGCGGCGAGCTGCTTGCTCGAGCCGATGGTGGGCGACCGCGTGTGGTTCGTGGAAGAAGGCGAGGAGTGCTTCGTGACCGCGGTGCTGCGTCGCGCCGAGGGGGCCGGCCCGGCCCGCCTGCGGGTGGACGGCGACGCCGAGCTGTGCGCCGACGGCAAGCTCTCGGTGACCGGCGACGCGCTCGAGCTGCACGGGCGCCAGCGGGTCGATCTACACGCCGACGAGCTGCTGCTGCGTGCCCGGCAGGGGCGTGCGCTGGTCGACGAGTGCTCGATGGTCCTGCGCGAGCTGTTCGCCCACGCGGGGCAGGCCACGGTGGTGGGCACGATGGTCGAGCTCCTGGCCGAGCACGTGCGCTCGCACAGCAAGACCAGCCGCAAGGTGGTCGAGCAGCTCGATCACCTGCAGGCCGGCCACATCGAGCACCGTGCCACCGAGGTCGCGCAGCTCTCGGGCAAGCAGACCCTCATCAACGGCGCCGAGCTGATCAAGGCCGACGGCGGACAGATCCACCTGGGCTGAAGGAGACGATCCGATGTTTGCGAACACGCAGATGATGGGCATGGACATGGGCTTCCCCGACGTGTGCCTCACGCCCACGCCGGCCGGCCCGGTACCGATTCCCTACCCGAACATCACGGCGGGGCCGATGGGCGTGCCCGCGGCCTACAACGTCTTGTTCATGTGCGCGCCGGCCCACAACATGTCGACCACGATTCCCCTGACCAACGGCGACAACGCCGGCGTGGCCACGGGCGTGGCGTCGGGCATGGTCATGGGTCCCTCGCGGCACCTCACGGGCGCCTTCACCACGCTCGTGGGGGGAATGCCCGCGACGCGGATGACCAGCGCTTCGCTGCAGAACTCCACCAACTGCTCGGGCATGCGGTTGGTGCCGAGCCAGGTGAAGGTGTTGATCTTGTCGCCTTGAGCGTACGGGCCCCGCGGGACCAGAGCGGTCGCTCTCGGTTCCTAGGGTGCCGGAAGCGCCCCTACACGGGGGCTTTTCCCAGCGTTGCCAACGGGCTACGCTTGGAAGCGGAGGCGATCGGACCATGGACGAGCGTCGAGGCAGCGACCAGAGATTTCGCGAGATCACGCGTGAGGAATTCATGCGCGACGCATCCACCGCCTTCCGATGCGCGGATCGGGAGGGTCAGGTGGTCATCACGAAAGCCGACGGTAGTCCCTATGCGGTGCTCGCGGTCCCGCGAGAGCCCATCGACTTCGAGCTGGACTGACCGGGTCCTCTTCCTTCTCGAATTTCCCTACTGCACATGGATCAGGGGCATCCTGCCGTCGAGCAGTTCCGAAGGTGGTTGGCGGCGGGCCTCGCGGGGTGTTGGTTTGCGGCTCGCCTTGCCCATGGTGAGGGGCGGCTTCGTTTCTACAACTTGCTCGATGACGCAGCCGACGACCTCGCCGAGGAACTCGACGGATTCTTCGACCAAGCGGCGGAGTACGGCAGTGTTCCCGTGGCCTTGTTCCCGCGCATACGAAGCGCGACGGGGACGGCGCGTTTGGTGAGGCTCTTGCGTCAAGGAAAGCGGTGGTCCGCCAAGGCCGTTTCGTGGCGCCATCACCCGCGAGAGCACGACGCGTGCTTGGTGGGGCTCGAATGGCGCACGAAGGCGGGCCTCAGGTCGCAGGTGATGGGCTTTGCCCCGCTGGGATCGATGCCGGTCAGTCGCCGGAGCCCCTACGTGGCGTTGTCCGCTTGGCCGGGTGGTCACGACAACGAATTCTTCGATCGGGGGCACGCCCAGAGCGTGAGCTTCGCCGACGCGCCAACCGGGCTGCGGAGTCGCGAGCAACATGATGACCTGTGGCGGAAGTCCGAGGCGGCGACCTGCCGGCTGGCCAGCGATCCCGCCGACGATGTCGAGCGGATGCGACGGGTCGCCTTTTGCATTCCTCGTGTCGAGCTGCTTGCCGAGAATCCCGACTTCCTGACGCATTGAATTCGGTCGTTCGAACCCGCAGCGTGCAGCCGCTGGCATGTCGAACGGCCGCCCTGCTATCGTGGCAGACGCATGCGCGCATCGGTGCCGATCCTCTCGTGCTTCGTCTCGCTCGCCGCGTGCACGCAGACCGACACGACCCCTGCGGGCCCGCTGGGCCAGTTCGACCTGCGTTCGAAGCTGCCCGAGGGCGTGACGGTCCCCGAGACCCTCGAGGAGCACGAGGCCACGCTGGCGGTGTGCGACGTGAAGGACGATCCCTTCGAGCCGGCCGGCGTGCACATCGTCTGGCACGCCTTCTCGCTCGCCAACGGCGACGCCCACGTCGTCGACGTCTCGCTCTCACTGGTCACGCCCTCGGAGAGGGCCCAGATCTCGACCAAGGGCGAGCCGACCGTCGGCAGCATCAACCTCGAGCCCGGCGCGCCCTGGGTGGCGGTGGCGCTCTTGACCATCGCGTGCCAGCGCAAGGCGTTCTCGTTCCCCAGGAAGTACTCGCAATCGCTGCTCGACTCGATCCAGATCGTGGCCGATGGACGCGTGCTCGATGGGGTCGTGATCGACTGAAGCCGGGAGCATGCGCCCGCGATGATCGGGCCCAGGAGTGCACCGAGGGCCGTGGGCCGAAGCCACCGCATGCGCGCGGAGGATGACGCGAGAGCGAGCCCACGGGGCCGTGCGCGAGGTCCCCTTGCCAACGAGGCCGGGTCGGGCGAGGTTTTGGACCATGGCCGATCGCACTGGATGGGTGGGGCGCGTGAGGGTGCCCGGAGAGCCGAGGGAACGCGTGGTGCGGCTTTGGACCGACGGAGCGGCTCCCGGTCCTCGCACCGAGGTGGAGGAGATCGAGGATCCCTTTGCCGCCGCGATCCCGTGGAAGGGAGGAGATTCCCGGGCCAACGCGCAGACCCTGGCGCTCACGGCCCCCGCCATCGCCGGAGGTCTGCGGGGTCCGCTCGAGCAGTACACGCTCGCGCCTCCCGTGCGCCCGGGCAAGATCATCTGCGTGGGCCGCAACTATCGCGCTCACGCCGAGGAAATGGGCAACGATGTGCCCGAGGAGCCGATCCTGTTCTTCAAGCCGAGCACGGCGCTGCTGGGCTCGGGCCAGCCGCTGTCGCTGCCGCGGGGCTACCAGCGCATCGACATGGAATCCGAGCTGGTGGCGGTGATCGGTCGGCAGGCGTGCCAGGTGGCGCGCGACGAGGCGCTGCAGTACGTGGCCGGCTACACGCTCGGCAACGACGTGTCCAACCGCGATCTGCAGCGGGGCGACAAGCTGTGGACCCGGGGCAAGGGCTTCGACGGCTTCGCCCCCTGCGGGCCGTTCGTGCGGCTGTGGCCGCTCTCCACCCCGCTGCCCGACGACGCCCGCATTCGCGGCTTCCTCGACGACGAGCCCCGCCAGGACTCGGCCCTGGGGCTGATGATCTTCGACCTCGCGTTCGTGCTGAGCTACGTCAGCCGGGTGATGACCCTCGAGCCCGGTGACCTCGTGTACACGGGCACCCCCGAGGGGGTCTCGGCGCTCGAGCCCGGGCAGGTGGTGCGGATCGAGCTCCAGGGCGTCGATCTGGGGAGCCTGGTCACGCCGTTGGTGTGAGCGCCCAGGGCCGATGGACCAGCGTTGACAGGTCGGGGCCAGCCACCGACGATGATCCCAGATGAGCACGCTCGCCAACCGCTGGATCGTCGGCCTGGACCTCCGTCCCACCGGGCAAGGTGCCCTCCGCTTCGCGCGGTGGCTGGCCGGGGCCAACAGGGAGGGCCAGCCCACGTTCGTGGGGGTGCACGTACTCGAAGAGGAGCACCTGCGAGCCGCGCTGCGCTACCACCACCTCGAGGAGCTCGTCACGGGAGCGCGCGAGCAGGCCGAGATGGTGGTCGAGAATGCGCTCGCGACCGACGTGGTGAAGGAGCTCCACGTGGTGCAGGGGCTGCACGCCGAGCAGAGCCTCGAGGCCGCCCGCGTCTATCATCACGCCGAGGGGCTCGTGGTGGGGCGGCAAGCGCCGCGCGAGGGCCATCACCTGCTGCGGCTGGGCAAGGTGGCGCGCCGGCTGCTGCGGCGCCTCGACGGGCCGGTGGTGGTGGTCCCCCCCGACTGGGAGCCCGAAGCGGTGCTCGACGAGGCACCGATCGTGTGCGCCACCAACCTCGGCGACGCTGCGGTGCCGGCGGCTCGCTATGGGGCGGAGCTGGCGATGCGTCTGGGTCGTACGTTCGTGTTGGTTCACGCCGTGCCGGTGCCCGAGGACTACGGGGCGCACTACATTCCTGCGGCCACTCGACAGAAGATCGCCGGCGAGCGACAGGCCGATGGCGAGCGCGAGCTGGCGAGCTGGGTCGGTGAGCTCGGCATCACGGGCGCCCAGCAGCAGGTACGCCAGGGGCACGTGACGGAGCAGGTGCTCGCGGTGGCGCGCGAGACCAAGGCCGCGATGATCATCACGGGCTCGCGACGCCTGTCGTCGATGGAGCGCTTGCTCCTGACCAGCGTGGGCAGCGAGCTGGCCGCGACCTCACCCTGTCCGGTCGCGGTGGTGCCCCCGCCGCGCTGAGGCTACACCTGCCCCAGTACCTCGCCCTGCTCGTCGGGGGTGAGCTTGGCCTCGGGAAGGCTGCGGTAGAGGCTGCCCATGTCTCGGCGCGGCCCGTCGGCGTCGTGGGGATCGTGCGGGATGTCGAGCGTGTGCGCGGGCGGCTTGATGAACTCGGCGTCGATGGCAATGACCAGGCGACCGGTGCAGGTGCAGGGGTTTTGCGGGTCGACGTGGGCGCAGCGCGGGGTGAGATAGTCCTCGATGCGCTTGCGGGCCCGGGTCAGGCGCACTCGATAGGCGCTCTCCTTGATGCCCAATAGCTCCGAGGCGTCGGCGGGCGAGTAGCCCAGCAGATCGGTCAGCACGAAGGACACCCGAACCCCGGGCGGCAGGCAGCACAGGGTGGCCGTGAGGCAGGTGCGCTTGAGCTCCCACAGCATCAGGTGCACGCGCTGGGGTGAGTTCTGCAGCGCGCCTCCGCTCAGATCGATGGGCCGCGTGATGTCGCTGCGCAGCATGTTGTCGAGGCCATCGAAGGAGAAGTCGGACTTGCGCCCGAGGTTCTCCTCCATGGTGCGAGCCATGAGGCCCAGCAGGGTGTCGGCGGGGTTGGAGGTGGCCAACACGGCCTCACCCTGCGCCTTGGCGTCGCGCACGAGCTGGTCGAGGTGGGCCCGCGCTTCCGGGCGCGAGCCGGACATGTGGAATGCGAACGCGTAGAGGCGCGGCAGCTCGTTGGAGATCAGCTCGCGAAGGGTGGATGGCTTGTCCGACATCGAGTCTCCGGGCGACGGGGAGGGGACGCGGGCCAGCTTGTCACGAACCGGGGGCCTGCGCCAAGGCTCGCGCCGGGCAGCATCGCCATCCATCGCCATCCATCGACTCCTATGCCGCGCCGGCAAGCAGCCGGGCCTCGAGGGCATCCCAGAACCTCGCCTGCATGGTGTCGCCGCCCGAGAGTCCCTGCAGGCGGTTGATCTCCTGCATCCCCGTCGGGCTCGTCACGTTGATTTCGGTTAGGTGTCCCCCGATCACGTCGATGCCCACGAAGAATTGGCCCGCTTCACGCAACATCGGGCCGACGGCGGAGCAAATCGCGCGATCTCGGTCGGTCAGCGGACTCGCCTCGGGGCGCCCGCCTGCATGGAAATTGTTGCGAAGCTCGCCCCTGGCGGGCACGCGGAGCACGGCTCCGATGGGCTCGCCCTCGACCAGGAGGATCCGCTTGTCGCCCTCGGCGGCGGCGGGCAGGTACTCCTGCGCGACCGTCCAGCGCGTGCCCTCGGCGGTGGCCAGCTCGAGCAGGCTGCCCAGGTTGGGATCGTCGGACCGCGCCAGCAGGATCTCGCGGCCGCCGAAGCCATAGACGGGCTTGACGATCATGCGCCCGCCGAGCCGCTCGAGGATCTCTCGCAGCTCGCTCGTATCGCGCGAGATGAAGGTCTTGGGCACCAGCTCGCCGAAGCGAAGGATGGAGAGCTTCTCGTTGAGCGTGCGCAGGCCCTGTGGGGCGTTGAGTACGAGCGTGCCGGCGTGGTCGAGGATCCACGTGGCGGTGACGTAGGCCTGGTCGACCGGAGGATCCTTGCGCATGAGCACGGCAGCGAACTCCGCGAGCGCTCGCGGGCGCGGCGGCTCGGCGTAGACCAGGCGCGGCGGATCTCCATCGACCAACGCCACCGGGGCCACGCGAGCGAGTGCCTCCTGCCCATGCATCCCGAGGCCCGAGAGGTTGGTGCCGAATGGGCGACGACCCCGGCGCAGCGCCTCGGTGATCATCACGAACGTGCTGTCGGCTCGGGGATTGAAGGTCTCCGGCGGGTCCATGATGAACAGGACGTCGTGCGGGTCGGTCATCGAACGGAAGGATAGCGAGACCTCGGGGCGCCCGAGGCATCCGACTCCAGGGCCGGCGGCAGCGGCCGAGGCCCGCGAGGATGGAAAACTTGGAGCCGTGCCGGGGGTCGCTCGATAATGTAGGTCGAGTGACTACACCATCGAGACCACCGGGCTCGAGAGAAGCGCAAATGACGCATAACGCTGTTCTCCAGCATTCGAACGGACTCGGGGGCCTCATGGCGCCGCCGTGGGCAAGGGTTCGCGAGGTCCAGCTCATTCGCCGAGAGATCCGCGAGACGCTCTCGCCGGGGGCGGTCCAGGTGCTGTTCGATCACGCCGAGCTCGTGGTCGAAGGCGGCGAGGAGCTGGGCGGGCGAGGGGCCAGCGACCGTCGAGTGTTCGCCACCGTCATGATCACGATCGACCTGGCCTGCTGCTCGGCCCGCTTCCGCGAGCCGGCCGACGAGGCGACCGCACGTCGGGTGGCGGAGCTGATGGAAGAGGATCTCCAGGTGCGGCACGAGCTACACTCGCTGGCCGCGCGCGAGCTGGCGCGGCTGTCCGGGTGCGAGCCGCACACCCTGGTCGTCTCGCTCGAGACCAGCGTGCGCGTCGAGGAAACGGCGGTGCTCGTCGACGTGGACGCCATGGCCACGCTGACCGGGAGACGGGAGTAGGATCCGATGGACGTGGCGGCCAAGGTTCCCCCTCCCCTTCGGTCGGTGACCGAGGACGACGGTGCCTACTCGGTGCGAGAGGTCTCGCGCCTGTTCGAGGTGCCCGAGCATCGCCTGCGCTACTGGTCGCAGACGGGCTTCTTGGTGCCGTCGGTTCGTCGCGGCGAGCGGAGGCTCTACAGCTTTCGCGATCTCATCGCGGTGAAGGTGGCCAAGGGCCTGCTCGACGGCGGCTTGCCGCTGCGTCGCGTGCGACGGCAGCTGGAGGCGCTGCGGACCACGCTGCCCAAGGTGGCGGCACCGCTGCACGACCTGCGGATCCGCTGCGAGCACGATCGCGTGGTGGTGGACGACGTGGCCCACCGCTTCGAGGCGAGCTCGGGTCAGCTCGTGCTCGACTTCGAGGTCTCGGCCCTGCGCGACGAGGCCGCGCAGGTGCTCGCGCTTCCGTGGGTCGACGGGGATGCTGCCGAGGAGGATGGGCCCCGCACCGCCTATGAATGGTTTCTGTACGGTCAGGAGCTCGAGGACGAGTGGGGCGGCGCTCCGGCCGACACCGAGGGGCTCACGCGTGCACGGGCGGCCTATGAAGCGGCGCTGGAGCTCGATCCGCGATTCGCGGCGGCGTGGACCAACCTGGGAGGGCTGCTGGCCGAGGCGGGCCTGCTCGAAGACGCCCAGGAGTGCTTCGAGGAGGCGCTGCGCAACGATCCCGAGCAGGGACCCGCGCGGCTCAACGTCGCCGCGCTCGCGCTGTGCCAGGGGCAGGCCGATCGTGCGATCGAGGAGTACCGCGAGCTGCTGCGTCGCGATCCGGACTGCTTCGAGGCACACTACGGGCTGGCCCGTGCGCTGCTCGAGCAGGGAGGCAAGGGCGAAGCGCTCGCGCACCTCGAGCGCTTTGGCCGGGCCGTGGACCGCCTGCCGGCCGACGAACGCGATCCCGAGCTCGAGGCGCGGCGCGATCAAGCCCTGGCGGTGATCGGCCGGCTGCGCCGCGAGCTTCGACGTTGACACCACCTGGGTGGCGAGCGCCTACTACGGGCCATGCATCGGTCGGTTGGACCCGCTCGTGGACCCGTCGTCGCGCTACGCTCGGGGGTCACGCTGCGCTCGGGGCTCGTGCTCGTGCTGCTCACCAGCGGCTGTGCTCTGTTCGGCTCGTTGTTCGGGGGCAATCAGGCCCAGCCGCAGCAGGGTAGCTCGGGGGGGAGCGGGAGCCAGGACGCCTCGGCCCAGCGGGAGGCCGAGCTCGCCAGGCAAGACGAGGCGCTCCAGGCCGAGATCCAGGCGCTGTGGAAGGAGATCGACACCGAGGGCGTCACGTCGGCCCGAGCGCTGGCGCTGACCGAGCTCACGGGCAAGGCGTTCGACTCGGGGGCGGTGCAGCGCGGGCGCGTCAACGGGGAAGGCTTGGCCAGCTCGACCATCTCCCACCTCGGAGATGCGATTGCGGCCGAGCCCGACGCGACGGCCTCGCTCGAGCTGGCGCGGGGGCACGTGCACACGTGGATCGGGCAGTACGACGAGGCGGTGGCCTGCTACGTCGCGTCGCTGCGAGCCGACCAGCAGCTGAGCACGTTCCTCGAGATGCTGCTGCTGCCGCACAGCCCCGCCGTGAATGCGGCGGTGCTGGAGGCGTGCCCCGAGCTGCGAGCGCAGGTCGATCCGTCGCAGGTGCCCGACTTCGTGGAGGCGTGCCTGGCCGCGGCCGGAGGCGACTCCAAGCGCCTCGAGTGGAAGGGCGTGAAGAAGGATCTCGTGGCTCACCGCACCGAGATGGATCGACGAGCCGAGGAGGAGCGCATCCGACAGGAGGAGGAGCGCATCCGGCAGGAAGAGGAGCGTCGCCGCGCCGAGGAGGAAGCCGCGGCGGCGGCGGCCCTGGCCGCCAAGCAGGCCCAGTACACCGTGGCCGCCGTGTTCGCGGCGGGCGACTGCAGCTTCGGCGATTGCATGCACAAGGGCTGGGAGATCCGCACCGACGAGGGCACGATCCGCGTGACCTGCAATTTCGGCGAGTGCCTGACCAAGGGCTGGGAGGCGCGCTTTCCCGACGGCGGCACGGCGCGGACGTCGTGCAACTTCGGTGAGTGCATGACCAAGGGCTGGGAGACGCGCTTTCCCGACGGAGAGACCGCGCGCACGTCGTGCAACTTCGGCGAGTGTGCGACCAAGGGCTGGGAGACGCGGCTGCCCGACGGCGGCACGGCGCGGACGTCGTGCAACTTCGGTGAGTGCTACACCAAGGGCTGGGAGACGCGGCTGCCCGACGGGGGCGGCGTGCGCTGCAGCTGCAACTTCGGCGACTGCCTGGGCAAGGGCACCTCGTGCGGCTGAGTCGCTGATGTCGTCGGAGGCCTCGGCTCGGCAGCACTGCCTGGCGCAGATGATCGAGCACCTCGGCCTCACTCGCCTGGGGCGCGAGCTGGGGCTGGCTCGTCTGCGCAGTCTCGACGACCTACGGGCCTCGCTGCCGATCCTCGATCGCGAGCGGCACGAGCGCGAGGTCGAGCAGCACCTCGGGTTCGGGCTGGTGGACTCGGGGGATGCCCAGGCGCGCGAGCTCTCCGGGGGTGGGCTCGAGCGCGACGCGGTGATCTCCACGTGGCAGGCGTTCTTGCGGCGTGGAGCCGTGCGCCGGGTGGCCCTGCTGCGTGGGCACAACGTCGACCCCATGGTCGACCGCATCGCGCGGGACGACGTGCGAGCGCTCGACGCCGAGGTGCTGCCGCTCGATCACGTGGACGACCCGGCGGCGGCGCTCGAGCGGCTGGGGGACTTCGATCCCGAGCTGATGCTGGTGCCCAGCGTGCTCACGCTGCGCTGGCTGGAGGCGGCGCACCGCGGCGCGCTCGAGCGGAGGCTGCGTTCGCTGCGGATGGTGCTGGCCGAGCACGACATGGGCCAGGAGGTGCGCAGCCGCGTTCGTGTGGCGGCGGCGGGTTGGATCCACCGCAGCGGTCGCCTGGGCCTGCCCACGCTTCGCCCTCCGCTCCATGCCCTCACCCTCGCCGTTGGCAGCCAGATCATCGAGCTGCTGCCCTATGGCAATCCCGAGGAGGACGCGCGCCGGGTCTATGCCAGCGAGACGGTGCTGCCCGAGCATGCGGTGATGGGTCAACGCTACGAGCTGGTGGTGTCCTCGCCGCTCGGCTTCCTCCGGCTGCGGACCGACGAGCACGTCCGCGTGGTGGGCTTCGATCCGCCCACCGACGCGGCTCCGTTCCCGCGCCCGCGCGTGGTCCGGCTGGCTCCCGCGCCGCCGGACGTGGCGCTCGAGGGGTGCACGGTGGCTGGCGCCTGGCTCACGGCGAGCATTCGCCAGGCGTTCCTGCGAGAGGACCCCGCGGTGGTCGCAGCCGAGATCGGCCCCGATCCTCGCAGCGTGCCGCGGGGGGTGACCGCGATGCAGACGGCCGCCAACATGCGCCTACCCGATGCGTTCAAGGACACCGAGCTGGGCTGGATGGCCCGAACGGGCTCGCAGCGCGTGGAGCGACACAAGCCACGCGCGTTGCTGGTGCGGGTCGAGGTGCAGGGCTACGTGGCCCCCGAGCTGACGGGCTTCTTGTCCAAGCGCATCGACTCGAGCCTGCGTCGGCACTCGCCGGCCTACGACTACCTGCGGCAGCGAGACGAGCTCCAGCCGCCGCGCGTGATGGTGCTGCCGGCCGGCACGCGGCGGTCGGAGGAAGACCGACGCATTCGTGAGTTGGTGGGGGGCGTGTGGGTCCCCGATGTACGCGTCGTGGGCATGTAGGACTTCTGCCGAAAGATCGCAGGTCTGACGATACCGCGATCTCCGCAGCCGCGGGTCGGGGGGCTCGGGCGATGCGTAGGCGTTGCTCGACGTGCGCGAATGTTGGCGAATTCGCACGAGCCGATGCACGATGCGCCCAGGCGGCCTAAACCAGGACTTGCCAGCACGAGATTGGCTCGCGTGGCCCGCCCCCTTCGCCATGACCCGCCCGTTTGGAGAGTATCGATTGCTGCGCCTGATGGGCGAGGGCGGCATGGCGCAGGTCTGGGCGGCGGAGCGTGACTCGGACGCCAAGGCCTGCGCGGTGAAGGTCGTCCATCCGTGCCACGCCGATGACCCGAGCTATCGCGAGATGTTCGAGCGCGAGGCTCGGCTGTCGCTGTCGCTGTCGGGACACGACAACGTGGTCTCTGCATTCGACGTGGGCGTGCACGAGGGGCGCGCCTACCTGGCGATGGAGCGGGTCGAGGGCATGACCCTGGCCGAGCTGGCTGGCCGGCTCGGTCGTCCGTGGGCGGTGGTCACCGCCGTGTCCGTGGTGGCCGGGGTGCTCCGGGCGTTGTGTCACATCCACGGGCACACCATCGAGGGCAAGTCGCACGCAATCGTGCATCGCGACGTCACGCCACAGAACGTGATGATCAGCGCGCGAGGCGAGGTCAAGCTGATGGACTTCGGCATCGCGCAGCGGGCCGATGCCGAGCCATGCCTCGGCGGTGCGCTGGGCAAGCTCGCCTATGTTCCGCGCGAGCAGGTCGAAGGCGATCCCGATCAGCGGGCCGATCTCTTCGCGGCGGGTGCCATCTTGTTCGAACTGCTCGACGGTCGGCGCTTTCGCTGGCACTGCGCCGACGAGGACGCGTTCTTCCTCGAGATCTACCGCAATCGCGTGCCCAACCTGCGGCGCAAGGACGTCCCGGCCGAGGTCGTCGAGGTGCTGCGGGGGCTCTTGCAGCCCGACCGCGTGCATCGCATCGCCGGTGCGGCCGAGGCCCTGCGCATGCTCGAGTCGTGGTCTGGATTTCGCGGGGCGGTCTCGGAGCTCGAGGGGCTCTACGCAGAGGCCGTCGCGAGGGCCGAGGTCGCGGAGAGCGTCGAGGTCGCGGCGAGGGCCGAGGTCGCGGCGAGGGCCGAGGCCCGACCACGGCGCCAGAGCGGCCCGCGTCCGGGGCGGCGGCCGTGGGACGACAGCCACCCATCGGCCGATGCCGACGGACCGAGTCCCCGCCATCGTCGACCGAGCAATCGATCTCCCTGGGAGGCCACTGCACCAGCGTCTGGGGCACCCGACGGAGATCAGGAGGGCTTGGCTCATCGTCGCCGTCGCACCGTGTCCGTGCCCGTTTGGGCCGACCATACGCGCGACGAGGGTGACGGCCGCGATGGAATCTGCGAAGACGTGCCGATCGTGCCGGTCACCGACGAGATCCCCGCGCCCCACGAGCTGGCCACGCGGCTCCTGCCCATGGCAGAGCGCAACCTTCGAATCGCCGACGAGCCGATGGAGCGGCTGGTCACGCGTCGTCATCCCGCCGCGCTCGCCGAGCGCGACGTACCGTCATCGCGGAATTCCTCGGAGATCGCGGTCACCAAGCCCACGCCCTCGCGGCGCGCACCGTGGGCGTCGGGGACCGATCCGATCGCCAAGCGCATGATGCAGCCCGAGCCGGGCGCTCCCGTCCCGCGGCGTCGGGTGGGCAGCGATGGCATCCCGATCGATCGTACCGGTTCGGTCTCGCCGCGTGCACGGGAGAGCGCCTCGATGCATCGGGCGGCGGCCCGCCCCGCGGCGCCCGGGGTCGTGACGGGGGAGATCGTCGCCGATGATGGGCTCGACATCGTCGGCAAGCCGGTGTGGCGCGTAGGCTCGCAGTGAGGCCAGCGAGCCGCGAGGGATCGAGGTCACTGGGTCGAGGCGGGGTCGGGTACGGGGGCCGCGGGTGGCTGCGGATCGCGGGGCGGTAGCACCAGCTCGTCTCGCAGCCCGCTCGACACGCGCAGCTCGTCGTCCTGGGTGACGATCACGACCTCGAGACCTTCGTGGGCTTCCACGTAGGCGAGGCCATCCTCGACGCCCATCACCGCCACGGCCGTGCAGTAGGCGTCGGCGTCGGTGGCCGTGCTCGCCACCAGGGTCACGCTCTTGGGGCTGCGATCGGCCGGTACCGGCCAGCCCGTGCGCGGGTCGAGGATGTGCGCGTAGCGCTTGCCTTCGAACTCGAGGTAGCGCTGATAGTCGCCCGACGTCACCACGGCGCGATCGCGGCTGGGAAGGATGCCCACCACTCCGGGTGCATCGGGGCGCTGGATGCCGACCATCCAGGGCTTGCCCTCCTTGGCGCCGGCGGCGTAGGTGTCTCCGCCGACCTCCACCACGTGGTTTGGAAAGCCCATCGTGGTGAGCAGGGCCGAGGCCTCGTCGGCCGCGAAGCCCTTGCCGATCGCGCCGAGACCCAGACGCATGCCGGGCTTGGCCAGCCGCCCCGTGCCGCTCTTCTCGTCGAGCTCGAGCTGCTGCCAGCCCACGAGCGGGAGCTTGGCGGCGATGGCCTCGGGGGAGGGCGGCTGCGCCCCCGGCTGGAAGTGCCAGAGCTGGCCCACGCCGTGGAAGGTGGGATCGAACGCACCGTTGGTGTCCTCGGCGATCCGGCGGCTGTGTAGCAGCACCCGCATCAGCTCGGGGCTGAGCTTGCGCGGGTCGTTGCCCGCGGCGTCGCTCAGGCGCGACAGCTCGCTGTCGGGCTGCCACTCGCTCATGATCTGCTCGAGCCGCGCCATCTCGCCGAAGGCCTCGCGGATGGCGTTGCCGGCGGCGACGGGATCGGCCTGGTCGGGGGGACCCGCCCAGACGTTGATGGACACGCGCGTGCCCATCAGCTCCGCTTCGGCAAAGACGGTGCCGTCCTTGCGCAGCGGAGGACCATCGTCGCGAGGGTCGACGGTCTCGGTCGGCTTGGACTGGGTCGGCTTGGACTGGGTCGGCTTGGACTCGGTCCTGGGGGCAGACGAGGATGGCACGGCGTCGTGGCTCGGCTCGCCGCAGGCGAGCAGCAGCGCCATGCCGATCCCCAGGGGGATCGTCGCTGTGATCGCGCGGTGGAGCCGACGGGCGGTGGTCATCGCTTGCCACCCCGTCGCCCCCGAGGCGGTGGTGGCGGCGGGATCGAGGGCGGGGGCGGAAGCAGCGACTTGATCCGCTTGAGCGTCTCTCCCGGGCGGCGGATGTCCTCCTCGGGCACGACTTCCTCGAGCTCGAGATCGTCGAGCACGGTGGCTTCGTTGCGTGGCCCGGCGTACTCGAGCACCTGATCGAGCAAGGCATCGAGCGAGGCCTCTTCGTCGGCGGTGCTCGGGGGTTGCTCGAGCAGGGCGAAGATCGCTTCGTCCTCGGCGCTCATCACCGCCGACGACGAGGCCGAGGGCGCGGGGGCAGCCGGGGCATCGGCGTCCATGGCGGCGTCGTCGTCGTCATCGTCGTCGTCGTCGTCGTCGTCGATGTCGATGTCGATGTCGATGTCGGCCTCGCCGCGCTCGGACTGTCCGAACAATGCCTCGAGGTGCGGGTAGCGCTTCCAGTGCTCGCGTGCGATCGCGGGGACGCGAGTGGTGGTCGACCCGGTCGGCGGCACCTGGATGTGCAAGAGGCCCAGCACCACGGTCACCGAGAACACCCCGTCGGCGTGGTAGGCATCGATCGCCTCCTTGAGCTTCCAAAACAGCTCTTGCGGCTTCTCGTGCGCCCCGAGGATCGCCTTCCACAGGCGCAGCGGGCCGTGCTCGATGACCGGAGAGAACAGGAACTCGCGGCCGCTGGCGAACAGCAGCGAGGCACGCTCTTGCTCGATGACGAAGTTCGCGGGTGCCACCCCCAGGTTGGTGACGGCTCGTGCGAGCTCGGGGCCGGTGGGGCGCAGGCGGGACAGGTGGCGCAGGCGCCGGTCGGCGTCGCGGAGCGAGGCGTCGAGCAGCACGAGGCGGAAGAGATCCTCGACCTCGGCCCAGGTGCCGGCCAGGGGCAGGGTGGCCAGCACCTGGCCGCCGGGCTTGGTGACCCGCACCAGCTCGCGCAGCGATTCCTCGAAGCCCTGCACGTCGCCGAGCACGAGGTTGGCGGTCACGAGATCGTAGGTGCCCGTGCCCATGCCGGTGACGTCGGCCAGGGCGCCGTCCTTGAGATACACGCGGCCCTTCCACTCGGGTCGCATGCGGGCCTTGGCGAGATTGCGCAGGGCGCCGTCGGGCTCGAGGGCCAGCACGCGGGCGCCGCTGCCGAGGCGCTCGAGCAGTTCGAAGGTGGTGCGGCCCGGGCCGCAGTGCACGTCGAGCGCGAAGGCGTCGGCGCCCCGGGGCAGCCGGCGGTAGATCATGCGGGCGAAGCGGTCGTGCCACATGGGCGCGACCTCGCGATCGACGGCGCGAGCAAAGCGATGCTCACGCTGCGACTTTGCGGCCGACGGTCCCGACGGTGGAGGAGTGGTGGCCACGCGGTGGTCGGTCGGAAAGAGGAGCCGGGGGCGAGGGCCGACTAGCCGCGGTCGGGCACCATGATGACGCCGAGCTCGAACTCGACGTTGCCGTCGGCGGTGACGTCGGTGCAGTCGGCTTCGTCGTCGGAGAAGCAGTAGCCCACGTTGACGCTCAGGACCCACGGGCGGTCGCGGAACTGCTCGGTCTGAGGCCCGCCCGCGAGGCGCAGCTCGTGGAAGAAGCCGATCGGCTGCATCATGGCGTCGCGCACCAGGCCGTCGGGCGACAGCGAGAAGGTGTCGAGGCCGACGTCGGGCTCGCCCGCGGCGTAGGTTCGGGAGAACTTGTAGTTGAAGTTGCAGACGGCGCCGCAGACCCCGGGCGAGGTGATCTCGTAGCGGGGGTCGCCGTCGACGCCCACGGAGTAGTCGGCGGCGGGGTCGTAGAGCACGCTGATGGGATCGAGCGTGGCGTCGGCGATGCCGCTGTGGGTGCCCAGGATGTCGTAGTCCTGGGAGACCTCGTTGGTCACGCAGTAGGGCACGAAGACCTCGACGCCGGACTGCATGCCGCGCATGGTGAACACGAAGGTGCCGTGCCGGTCCTCGTGGGTCGCTGGGTTGGGGTCGTCGGCGGTGGGGGTGCGGTTGGTGATGGAGCCGGTGAGCGTGCAGGCCTCGGGATCGACCTCGATGCCGTCGGGCTTGCGCCCGTTGCCGCTGCCGCCTCGGTGATCGCAGGTGATGGGGGTGCCGTCGCCCGTGCCGTCGACCACCAGGTCGAGCAGGCTCTCGCCGGTGCGCAGGCAGAACGGCGGGCTGAGCTCCAGGGGGGCGGTGAGGCGGGGCCGTACCTGCAAGGTGCAGGTGCCGGTGGCGTTGTAGCCGGCGGGATCGTCGACGTCCTCGATGGTGACGTCGAAGGTGTAGGCGCCCGGCTCGACGCCCACCACGCCCGAGATCTCGCCGGTGCTCTCGTCGATGGCGAGCCCGGCGGGGAGCTCGGTGGAGCCGTAGCGGTAGGTGACGTCCTCGAGCTGGCCGGTGATGGTGGGGGTCTGCGCGTACTGGGCCCCCTCGGCGGTGATGGGGAGGTTGGCGCAGTCGACCGCGAGCTCGTTGTCGGGGGGCGGCGGCTCGAGGACCTCGTAGTTGTAGGGTGCGGGCAGGTCGCTGGTGCATCCCACGGTGAGGGCCATCATCGCGGACGGCAGCACGAGCAACACGGGGGTCGAAGCGAGCAGGTCGGGCAGACGCATGACGAAGCTCCGGTCACGGCCAGGAGGGCCGGGGGCGGGGTCCTGGGCCAATCCTATCCCAATCCCGGGCCAATCCCAGGCCAATCCCATTTTCTTGGGTAGGTGCGCTCATCCCACCACCGCGATCTCCACCGCCTGGGGCTCCTTGGGGATGGCCGCGGTGAGGACCTCGGGGTTGGTGGTCGTGCAGAGCACATCGTCCTCGATGCGGATGCCCCGAACGTCGGAGAAGCGCTCGAGGCGGGCTGGATCGAAGGTTCCGTCGGCCACGAAGGGCCCGACCAGGGCCTGCCGCTGCAGGATGGCCGGGACGAGGTAGATCCCCGGCTCGATGGTCACCACCATGCCCGGGGCCAGATCGCGGTCGAGCCGCAGGTAGCCCAGGCCGAACTGCTCGCTGCGGGCGCGGCCGGGGGCGTAGCCGGCCCGGTCGCCCAGATCCTCCATGTCGTGGACGTCGAGGCCGAGCAGGTGGCCGACGCCATGGGGGAAGAAGAGCGCATGGGCGCCGCGCTCGACGAGGGCGTGTGGATCGCCGCGCAGCAGGCCCTCGTCGACCAGGCCGCGGGCGAGGGTGAGGGCGGCGGCGAGGTGGACGTCGCGGTAGCGGACGCCGGGGCGCACCATCGCGATGGCGTCGAGCTGGGACTGCAGCACGATGTCGTAGAGGGCGCGCTGGGTGGGGGAGAACTTGCCGCTCACGGGCCAGGTGCGGGTCACGTCGTTGGCCCAGCCCTCGAGCTCGCCGCCGAGATCGGCGAGCAGCAGGTCGTGCTCGCGCAGCTCGTTGCCGTAGGTGGTGGCGTGGAGGATCTCGCCGTGCACGGTCACGATGCTGCCGTAGGCGGTGGTCATGTCGCGGGCCAGCAGCTCGCGCTCCATGGCCGCGCGCACCTCGTGCTCGAAGCGACCGGGTCGGCTGGCGGCCATGCCGGCGAGGTGAGCGGCGGTGGTGCCGTGCACGGCGCGGCGGATGAGCTCGAGCGCGCCCTCGTCGTGTCGAAGGCGCAGCGCGATCATGGCGTCGGCCAGGCCGAGGTCGACCGGATCGAGACCGTCCACGCCGGGGGTGCGGTCGCCGGGCCAGGCACGACCGAGCAGGCGGCACTGATCGAAGCGGGTGATGGGATCGGCCGAGGGGAGGGTGGCCATGCTCGCGCCACCGCCCGCGGCAGCGATGGCCGCGGGCAGCTCCTGCCGCGAGCGCACGGCGTCGACGCCCGTGGCCCGGGTCACGTGCTCGGGGCCGGGGGTGGGGCCGTGCCACAGGGGATCGTCGTCGTCCTTGGGGGGGACGAACAGCTCGGTCCGGCCGCCGTGGATCAGCAGCGCGGCTTCTGGAATGGCGGCGCCGGCCAGGTAGAGGAAGTGGCTGTCGGCGCGAAAGGGAAACACGTTGGCCGGGTAGTTGCGCGCGCGCTGGCTCCCGGAGAACAGCAGGGCAGGGGTGTCGCCGAGGGCCGCCGCGAGGGCGGTGCGGCGGCGGCCGAACACGGAGGCGGGCTGGCTGGGGAGCTGCGCGGACATCGTGGTTCTTTAACCACAGTCGAGCGGCGGTGGCGAGCGGCGGCCGGGCGTCGCCGGCATCCGCGTTCTTGGCGGGGGCCGTGGGGTTGATACCCTCGCGCCAATGAGCGACCCCGACGGCGCTCGGCCGCGCTCGGCCCCGGCGATCGCATCGCCGATCATCGCCCCCGATCGACGGTTCTTGCTGGTGCTCGTGGTGCTGGCGCTGCTCACCCGCTTGATCTGGGTGCTGTGGGTGCATCCGCCCGGCGACTACGTGTTCAGCGACATGAAGAAGTACGTGGAGCGGGCGCAGGACCTGGCGGTGCACGGGTGGCACCCCGAGCGCACGCTGGCGTGGCAGGCCTGGGGCACGCACTACCTGCTGGCGATCCCCTTGCGGCTGTTCGGGCCCGATGCGCTGGTCGCCGGCGCGGTGACGTGGGGCCTGATGGGGGCGGCGGCGGTGCCGGCCGGATACCTCTTGTCGTGTCGGGTGAGCACGTGGGCGTGGATGCCCAAGGTGGTGGGCGTGGCGCTGTTGCTGTGGTGGCCGAGCCTGTCCAACGGCGGCTACTTCCTGTCGGAGGCGCCGTTCCTGTGCTTTCAGCTGTGGTCGACGCTGGGCCTGGTGGTGGTGCTGCAGGAGGGCCGTCGACCGCTGCTGGCCGGGCTGGCCTCGGCGGTGGCGTTCGCGGTGCGGCCGCAGTCGGCGATGTTCTTCGTGCTGGTGCTGGTGACGTGGGCGGTGAATCGCAAGCGGCTGCCGCGGGTGGGCTGGCGCCAGCTGGTCCTGGTGGCGCTGCCGTTGCTGCTGATGCTGGGCTACAGCACGTGGCGATTCCACTATCACACGGGTCGGTGGGCGGGCGTGGCCGAGAACGCCAACATGAACCTCACCGCGGGACGCTGCCACAACATCGTGACGCAGGCGTTTCCCACCGAGCACGCGATGCGTCGCAGCGAGCGCGATCGCAACACCCGCAACGGCCGGCGCGTGAGCCTGCCTGCGTTTCGGGTGCTGGCGGCCAGCGTGCCGCCGTCGCACCCGCTGGCGCTGCGGCCCGCGATGGGCGGGGAGACGATCCGCATGGTGGGCTACATCGGGGATGCGGAGCCGCATCGCGAGCTGCGGGCGGAGTGCTACCGGCGGACGGGCGTGCTCGAGCAGCTGCGCTACAGCGTGGTCAATGCGAGCCTGCTGTGGTTCGTGGGCCATCAGTGGCCCGAGCAGAGCAAGAACGGGCGCTGGCTGCAGCCGCCGGCCGAGGGGTTCAAGTACCTGTTCCAGGTGGTGGTGTGGTTTCCGTCGCTCCTGGGGCTGGGCGCGGGGCTGTGGTGGATCCGTCGGCGACCGGGGCTCACGTTCTGCGCGTGGCAGCTGATGACGTCGATCACGGTGGCGGCGATCTTCTTCGGGACGATCCGGCTGCGCACGCCCTACGATCCGTATGCGATCATCCTGGCCCTGGAGGGGTGGGTGCTGCTCGGGATCGCATGGGCGCGCTGGCGCGCGCGCAAGCGGCCGCACCACACGAGTGCGAGTGCGAGCGAGAACGCGAGCGCGAGCGGCTGAGATATACTGCGGGGCCGTGTCGGAGGAGCGCTTGGGGGTGGGGTTGGGCTGGCGGCGCGAGCTGGCGGCCGACCTGCTCGCGAGCCCCGAGGTCGTCGACTTCGTGGAGGTGGTGGCCGAGTCGTGCTACGTGCAGGCGAAGCTGCGGCGCGAGGCGGTGGCGCTGTCGCGGCTGTGGCCGGTGGCGCTGCACGGGGTCAAGCTGTCGCTGGGCAGCGCCGAGGGGCTCGATGACGAGCGTGCGCGGCAGCTCGGCGCGTTGGCCCGCGAGCTGCGGCCGCCGGTGATCTCGGAGCACGTGGCGTTCACCCGCGGGCGCTCGCGCGAGATCGGTCACCTGACCCCGCTGCCCCGCACGCGCGAGGCGGTGGCGGTGGTGGCTCGCAACGTGGCACGGGCCCGGCGGTTCCTCCCCGACGTACCGCTGCTGCTGGAGAACGTGGCGGCCACGTTCGGGTGGCCCGACGACGAGATGGACGAGGCCTCGTTCTACCAGGAGGTGGTGGCCGCGACCGACTGCGCGCTGCTGCTCGATCTCGGCAACCTCTGGGCCAACGCGATCAACGAGGGACTCGATCCCCACGAGGTGCTGCGGCGGATGCCGCTCGAGCGGGTGGCGATGGTGCACCTGGCAGGGGGAGAGTGGGACCACGGGTTCTATCTCGATACTCACGCGGCGCCCGTGGGTGAGCCGGTGCTGGGGCTCCTGGGCGCGCTGACCCGCTGGCGGGGGCCGGTGCCGGTGCTGCTCGAGCGCGACGCGGGGTTCGGGCCGTTCGAGGCGCTGCGCGGGGAGCTCGAGCGGATCCGCGAGGTCGTGGCCACCGACGAGCGCGAGACCTGGGATCGGGCTCCGTGGTCGCCGAGCCCGGAGGTGGCGCGCGGTGGACGAGCCCCCGCATGGGAGCGGCTCGCCGACGAGCAGCACGCGCTGGCGCAGGCCCTGACCGCGCTCGACGAGCCGTCGCCGGAGATGGTGGGGCGCTTTGGCGCCGAGCCGCTGCGGCGCACCCGGGCCGTGCTGGCGCGCAAGCGCGTGGACGACTCGCTGCCGCTGCTCCCCCGCACTGCGGCGAAAGGCGAGCCGGCGCGCTCGCTGGCGATGGCGGCGGTCGAGCGCGAGCCACGGGCTCCGCAGCGGGCGGCCATCGCCGATGCACTGCGGATCGCGGCCGCGGCTGCGGTCGATCCGGTGCTGTCTGCGGCGGGGCGCGTGGACCAGCTGATCTTGCGGGCGCGGTTCGTGGGTCCCGATCGCAACGGTGTGGTGCGGCCGCGCCGGGGGCCGTTCGTGGGACGGGCGCGCGTGGACGAGCGTCGTGCCTGCTGGGTGGTCAAGGGTCCTGGATCGGCCGCCGCGGTGCGCCTGTTCGAGCGGGGCGGGCCGTGAGCCGGCCCCGGGCCGTGTTCGCATCCGCAGCGGACGCGGTACCATGCGGCGACACGACGATGGAATCCAAGCAACTCCCTTCGGTGATGGGCAAGCTCCCCTCCGTGGTCGCGGCCAAGCTCGAGGCCCTGCGGGACTCGCTGGTGCAGGCGCTCGGCGAGGATCTGCAGGCGCTGGTGGTCTACGGAAGCGCCGTGCGTGGGGGCTACGTGGACGGGCGCAGCGACGTGGACCTGCTGGTGGTGGTGCGCGACGACGGCCGCGCCAAGCTCGAGGCGATCGGCAATGCGTTGCTGCTGGCGCGGACCTCGGCGCGCATCGAGTCGATGATCCTGCGGGGCGACGAGCTGCAGAAGGCGGCCGACGTGTTTCCGCTGCTGTACGACGACGTTCGCAGCCGGCACGTGCTGCTGCACGGCGAGGATCCGTTCGCGGCGCTCGAGATCTCCGATGCCCACCGGCGGCTGCGGGTCGAGCAGGAGCTGCGCGAGGCCCGGATCCGGCTGCGGCTGCTGCTGTCGGAGGCGCCGATGCTGCCCCGGCAGCTTCCCGGGGCGGTGGCTCGCAAGATCAAGCAGCTCCGCAGCCCGCTGCATGCGCTCTTGCGCCTGCGAGGGCGCGAGGTCGACGACGGCATCGAGCCGGTGATGCGCGAGGCGTGCTCGCTATACGAGGCCGACGCCGGTGCCCTGCTGCGCTTCGAGGAGGCGCCACAGGCGGCCTACGATGTGCTCACCGGCTTGCTCGACGCGGCGATCGCCGATGTCGATGTGCTCGAGGTCTGAGGACGGGTCATCGCGGGCAAGGAGGCATTCATCATGGTCCGGCTGTTCGATTTCTTCCCGTTCGACATGGCGCCTGGCTTCGGCTTCGTGGTGGTGTTCCTGTTGATCTCGTTCGTGATCCTCTTGCTCGGTCGCGTGCTGCGAGACGCGGTCGCGCGTGCGATGGACGAGGCGGCGCGGCCCAAGTACGGCGCTCCGCCTGCGGCGATGGGGGGCTATCGCGTGGCGGCGCAGGCTCAGCTGCCGCCGGCGCTGGTGGAGGGGCTGGTGCCGCGGGGCGAGCAGCTGTGGACGGTGGCCTGGCTGCGAGGGGGAAGCCAGGCGGTGGTGCAGACGCTCATGGCCCACGCGGCGGCGGAAGGATGGCTCTCGTGCCAGGGGCAGACGTTCGAGTTCGTCGAGCAGAGCCAGCCGCCGAGCGATCGCGTGGTCGCGGACTTCTACGGTCGGCTGAGGACGATGAGCAAGGAGATCCCGGCCAGCACCGTGTACGATGCGGCCAAGGCGACGGCGTCGGGCATGGAGGTCGAGCTGCGTCACCGCGCCCAGGCGGCGGGCATGGTGCGCAGCGATGCCGCCAACGCGCGCTTGGTCCTGGTGATGCTCGCGGTGGGGTTGCTGGCGGAGTCGGTGGCGGTGATCCGCATCATGGTGCGCTCGGCCCAGAGCCCCGACGCGCCGTTCCCCGCCTACTTGCTCATCGCGATGATCGGGGTGGGCATCGCCGCGGTGGTGATGGCCAAGCGCGTTCCTGGCTCGTACCTGGCCAAGAGCTACATCGAGTGGCTCGATGACACCACGACCTCGCTGGTGGCCGACGTGGGCTCGGGTCGGCGGCATCAGCCGGCCGACATCACCCTTGCCACCGCCGTCTCGGGCATGACCGCGCTGACCATGGCGCCGGCCTTTGCTGCGGTGGCGGCGGCCTATGCCGCGGCGAGCTACGTGCCGCCGCCTGTGTCCACGAGCTCGTCGGGCAGCAGCTGCGGCGCGAGCAGCTGCGGCGGCGGTGGCGGCTGTGGCGGGGGTGGAGGCTGCGGCGGCGGCGGTGGCTGCGGTGGCGGTGGTGGCTGCGGGTGATGCCCCGGGCTACGAGGTGCTCGATGCCTTCGGGGGCCTGGCGCGACTGAGCCGGCGCTCGCCCACCCTCGACGGCTCGGTCTCGCTGCGCGCCACGCAGGGCTGCGTGCCGTTGCTCGAGGGCAACGAGCTCGGCCACCAGGTGGTGCTCACCCGGCCGCTTCGCGTCGATCGGAGCCTGGGCCGCTGGCGCGTGCGCGAGGACGAGACCTGGGCGGCGGTGGAGCGGGCGCGTCGGGCAGCGTTGCCGATGCTGCGGGCGCGGGGCCTGCTGCCGCACGACGGGTGGTCGCAGCTCGATCGCGGGGTGCTGACCAGCGCGCGTGGCGAGCTGCGGCTGTGGACGGGGCTGTGCGTGCGGCCGCGCGCTGGCGCGTGGATCCTGATCACCTCGGCCACCAACCGGAGGAACCGCGGCTTCGAGGTTCGCGAGCGCGTGGTGCCCGTGGACGACGGCTGGGTGCCCCTGTGGCTCGAGCTGCGCCCCGCTGCGGATGTGCGCACGCTGGAGCTGCACGGCGAGGTCGCATGCCTGGTGGTGGTGGAGCCGGGGCTCTCGCTGGTGCGGCGCTCGCTGGCGCAGCGGCCCGAGGCCGCGCGCGGGCACCTGCGGTTCTATGCGCAGGACTACTTCGAGGCCAAGAAGCGCGGGGAGATCACTCGGAGGTATCGCAAGACGATCGACGGCACGTGCCCGTCGACGGAGGGCGACGCGGCCGAGGGTGAGGGTGGAGGTGAGGGCGGTCGCGAGGGCGAGGTGGTGGAAGTGGGACCGTGCCCGGGTGACATCGAGGTGCTCGACCCGTGCCTGCTGCCCACCGGGCCTGCCGCATGCGTGCCTTTCGGGCGGGGTGCGCTGTCGCGGATGCGCTTCGACAACCCGATCGACTTCACCGTGCGCTGGGACGGGCACACGGTGGCCCTGGGCTACGATCGCGCCCGGCTGCGGGCCCTCACCGCGGGCATCGAGCCCGCGTTCGCGGCCGCGCTGGGAGCAGGGGCCGTGGCGGAGCATCCGGGGGCGCTGCTCTACCTCACCAAGCTCTTCACCTCGCATCCGCCCGGCGAGCCGCACTTCTTCCTCAAGCCGTGGGCGCTCACGATGCTGCCGCCGGGGTGGTCGGCGTTGATCGACGGCGTGCACGACGAGGGTTACGACGTGATGCGGGGGGTGGTGCACGCCGATCAGTTCTTCGCGACGCCGGCGGTGTTCCAGCTGTTCATGCAGCATCGGGCGCTCGAGGTGCCAGTGGGGCGGCCGTTGCTGCGCGTGACGCCGGTGCCTCGTCGGCGACTGCGGGCTCCCGTGGAGGTCTCGGTGCTCGAAGGGATCGGTGGACTGTGAGCGACGACGTGCGGTGGTCGTGGGACGACGAGGACGGTCCGGCCCGGCTGCGTCGGGCCATCGACGAGCGCGGCCATGCACTGGTGACCGCACCGGGGCTGTGGGCCGAGGCCGAGCGCGACCCCTGGGGCGTGGCGCGTCGGCTGTGGGGGCGGGGGGTGGTGCTGGTGGAGGCGCACCCCATCGTCCCGGTTGCCCATGGGCGGTCGTTTGCCTCCACGCAGGGACCCACGCCGCTGCACTCCGACAGCCAGAGCCATCGCGGGGTGCCGCCGCGGGTGCAGGTGATGCTGTGCGCACGTCCGGCGGCCACGGGGGGGCAGACGCTGCTGCTCGATACCTGGACGTTGCTGCAGCGCATGGCCGAGCAAGAGCCCGCACTCTGGCACGCGCTGACGACCCGGGTGCGTCGGATCCCGTTCGTGTTCGGCGACGTGGTCGGCCCCACGGTCGCCCTGCGTGGCGGCAGCGTGGTGTTCACGCACTCGCCGATGGCCGTGGACGACGAGGTCGGGCGCAGGCTCGCGTGGTGGATCGAGCGCGCGCCGAGGATCGAGCTGCGTGCGGAGGCCGGTGACGTGCTGGTGGTCGACAACCATCGCATGCTGCACGGCCGGCGGGCGTTCGAGGATTCCCGGCGCCGGTTCCTCCGGTTGCTGGTCTGGACCCGTGAGCCGGCCGTGCCGCCCTCGTGGGTCGTGGACGCGGTGACGGCGGTTCGAGAGCGACTGGCTCGCATGCAGCGAAGGGCCTCGCCGGAGCAGCAAGAGGCCCTGGTCGGGGCGGCGGGGACGTCGAGCGAGATCGAGGAGAGGTTGCAGGTGGTGCTGGAGCTGCTCCGCGGTGGATCGCCGGGAGTGCTGGCCCAGCGCCATGGGGTGCCCGAGCCGGAGCTCCACCGGTGGCGCAGCGCGGTCGTGCGTGGTGCCGTCGAGGCGCTCGAGGGGCTGCCCAGCGAGGGCGAGCATCGGTCCATGCTCGAGCGCCTGCGCCGTGCGCTCGAGCGGAAGCTCGGGTGAGAGTCCCGTGGCGAGCGTGTGGGTCATTCGCCGAACAGGTCGTCGCAGTCATCGGTCGTCGCAGCACGTCGAAGCCAGTCCTCGAGCTGCCCGGTGTCGGAGCACCTCTCGATCCGCTCGCATTGCTCCGAAGAGAGCACCAAGCCGCGCGCTCCCAGCACGAGCAACAGCGCCTGTCGCCGACCTCGTTCGAGACCTTGCTCGAGACCTTGCTCGAGACCCTGCTCGAGACCTCGTTCGACTCCCATCGAGTAGTTCCGCTGTGCGAGATCGCTGAACCTCGTGACTTCCATTCCCAGCTCCTCCTTCAGATCCTCGAGGGTATTGGCGTCGAGGAACGCCGTGATGAGATCCAACAATAGGGTACCGCGACCGTCACCCGCGTCGAGTCGGTCGATTGCCGCACGAATCGCGACTCGACCGAGATCTTCTGACTCAGGTGATTGACCGTGCACGATGACGGACAGGGCTGCAAGGGCCGGGTGCCGCCGTGCATCGGCGAGCTCGAGCATGCGAGGGATTCGGGCCGGCCCGATGACCAGCGGCCGCAGCACCATTTGACCACGGCCCAAGTCGATGGGCTTGGCCGCCCATCGGGCCACCGCGTCGTCGTCCGTGATCACCACGAGCGTCACCGGGCATCGTAGGCGAGCCCGTAGCCCCGCAATGTGGACCGGCCAGGACCATTTCTTGTCCTCGTCCTTGTTGGTCTGGATCTCGTTGACGAAGGCTTCTTCATTGTCGCCACTGGCGTTCTTGCGTAGCACGACGGCCGAGTCGACCGCATGTTCGGGGTACTGGATGTCACGGATCGTCTCGGGCGCGGACATGGTCTCGAGCGATACAGAGAGGTCCAGCCCGAGCAAGCGGCGGACCAACTCGGGCACGAGTTCGGGGTGATCATCGATCAGCCTGATGATTGCCTGGTGAGCCAGCTTCGCCTGCATGCGCGCGACCGAGTGCAGGTTCTGTTCCGGAGGGTGGGTCTCATGATCCCGCGAAGTTGCGAGACCGTTGCCGTGAACGTGGCCAACCGTTGGACCACCCTTTGTCCGACCGGTTGGCCACCGTGGCCCGAACGGGACGTCTTCGAACCACGGTTGGCCACCGTGTTTCAGGACGATCCAAGGGGCGGCACACAGAGCAGACCGTTGGGCGATCGATCCCGGTGCCCGTGGTCGTCCGACGACTGACACCCCGGTGGCCGCGCGCGGCTCGTTCAGTCCGAGGGGTCGATGAGCTGTAGCTCCAGGCCTTCGCAGCGCGACAGCACCTGGCGTGTCGCGTCGTCGGCCGACCACAGCATCGCGCGTCGCAGTGTGCAGGGCACCGCGTCGGTCACGGGCGTGGGGGCCGGGCCCCACTCGGGATCACCATCGAGCAGGCGCCAGGCCTCGTAGGTCTCGAGGCCCAGCGCACAGTCCACGGGCAGTCGCGGGTTGCTGCCGGGCTGGCTGGCGTCGAGCAGGTCCACGTAGGCGAGGTCGGGTAGGGCACACAGGGCGTGCTGCACCTCGGGGGGCAGCGGGCTGCGCACGATGGGTCCGCGCACGGTGAGCATGGACAGGCGCGGGAAGGTGGCGAGCGTGGCCCAGTGGCGCGGCTCGCTCGGGCCCACGGCGAGGCCGCGGATGCGCGGAAGCAGGGCGGGGCGGGAGGCGAGCGCGTCGAGCTGGGCGTCGGCATCGCAGCGCCACATCGAGTTCGAGTCGTCGGGGCACAGCGTGAGGTAGAGGTTGGGCGGGGCGAGTCGCCCGAGGCAATCCCACTCGGCGTCGGTGGGGTCGCCCTCGAGGCGAAGCAGCAGCTGCGAGGGCGCCGCGCGGGCCAGGGCATTGCGCAGCGACGCCTCGCAGATGCGCTCGTGGGGCAGCACGAGCGCCACCCAGCCGAGCTCGGGGTGCGAGCCGAGCATCTGCTGCACCAGCGCGGGGTCGTCCCAGGGCAGGTACTGCAGAGCGACGTAGTCGACCCACTCGCGACGCTGCACGCTCGTCACACCGGGAGGAAACTCGATGCGGCGCTCCCAGCCGACCGCGGAATCCCAGCCGAGATCGGGAGCCCGCCGAGGTCTCGCGGCGTCGGGGGAGGTGGTCGCTCGGTCACCCGGAGGCGAGGGCGAAGCAGCCGGGCTCGCCTCGCCCGACGTCGGTGTTGGTGTCGACGAAGGCATCGGTCCACAGCTTCCAGCGAAGACCACACCCAGGACGACCGCGAAGCGAAGGGGCACGCCCGGGCATGATACTCCAGGCTTCAAGACGATCCCGTGGGCGGAGCGCAGAGCAGACCATCCGCGATCAGCTCGTCGATCAGCTCACCGGCCTCCGCGGGCTCGGCCCCTCGTCGTATCGCTTCGGCCTCGACCTCGGCGCGCCGGCGGCCGCCTTCGGCGAATCGCATCAGTCGAACCAGCGGCTCGGAGGCCGTGCCCAGATCGATCGATCCATCCTCGCGACGCTCGACCAACAAGGGCTCGGTGCCCTTGCGTGGCGCTCGCTCGCCCCATGGCTCGCGGCGCTGCGCGAGGAGCTCGACGGGGTCGTGGCCCAGCCGCGCGCGCACGCTCGAGGTGAAGGCCAACGTCCCTGCGGGTACGAGGAGCCCGCGGAACCGCGGCGGGCA
Organism: Paraliomyxa miuraensis; assembly: GCF_026337845.1. Classification (GTDB taxonomy): domain Bacteria; phylum Myxococcota_A; class Polyangia; order Nannocystales; family Nannocystaceae; genus Paraliomyxa; species Paraliomyxa miuraensis. Next base: position 216,783 of record NZ_JAOVZF010000162.1, read on the forward strand.
GTCGAGCTCCCCCTTCGGTGCAGGCAGGGGCCGGCGAAGCAGGGCCATGGCGTGCTCCAGGCACCCGACGCCTCGCGCCCGGTCGCCGAGCCACTGCCCGAACGTCAGTGCCATCGCCTTGCGCTCGCGGATCCCCGCACGAAACGCCTCCGACGCGAAGAACGTCTCGACCTTCGCCACCCCGAGCACGGCCGCGCTCACCGGATACTCGTCGATCAACGCATGAACCGCTCGCGCGAGCCGGTGCGGATCGCTGCGCAGCGCCCGGGGATCGACCTCGCGCAAGAGGGCCCGCTCCCTGACAGACAGCTCGGGCAGCTTCGCAGACCCCCGCACCATCGCCGCATACGCGGGATCGAACAGCATGCACACCAGCGCGTGCTGAACCCGGCGAGGCTCGAGCCGGGCCTCACTCCGCTCGGCGTTCCGATCCTCGCTCCGGGCCTCGCTCCGCTCGGCACTCCGATCCGCGCTCATCGAGCGTCGACCCCCCACGCCGATGCCACGCGACGAAACAAGGGCAGCACGTCGGGCAGCGGGTTGCGCTCGCACTCCACCACCACCGCGCGCAGGTTCCCGGCGCGGGCCAGCGCGCCCTCGAAGATCGCCCAGGTGTCGGGGAGCACCTCGATCCCGTGGTCGTCGTCGACGACCGGCAGTCCCTCGATCGCACGCTCGCTGCCCCCCGCAACGTGGAGCTCGATGACCCGCTCCCACGGAAGCGCATCGAACCCGGCATCGAAGGCCAGCCCGCGCGAGCGCTGGAACATGGCGAGGTGGGCACAGTCGAGCAGGAGCCCGGTGTCCGCGGCCTCGGCCACGGCGGCGAACAGCTCGAGCACGTGCATCGGGCCCACGAAGAACGCTCCGGGTGGATTCTCGGGCAGCACCTCGTGGCCGGTGGCCTGCCGCAGGGCGACGAGGCCGGCGGCCATCGGCGCGACCGACTCGGGGACCAGCACGGGGGGCAAGAGCAGCATCTGCCCGCGGTCGCGCGTGCCAAAGTGCCAAAGGCCCGCGTCGCCACACAGCCACGCGGGCCGCAGCTCGTCGACGGTGCCGCGTACGGCGGCGAGCCACCCGGGGTCGAGGTCCTCGGGCTCGTCGAGGTTGACGTCGAGGAAGTGGTAGGTCGTGGGTCCGCCGTCGGCCACCCAGGCCCGGGCGTCGGCGTCGAGGCCCCGCTCGATCTCGACCCCCACCTCGAGGAAGCCGCCGAGGCCGGGATGCTCGCGGCGCAGGGCCCGGGGATCGAGGGCGCCCGGGCTCCGCCGTGCGCCGTACTCGGTGCTGATGCCCAGGCCCAGGTGCGGAAGCGCGGCCGAGCGCTCGAGGAAGGTGGGCACGATCGCGACCGTTTGTAGCCCGGACGGGCCGGTGCGGTCACGTCGGCCCCTGCGATCCCCGGAGGGGGGGACTGCGTGGGCGGGCCGTGGCCCGCAGCTGGCCCCTCGGGCGGCAAGAGGGGCTCGTTGCCGGGGTGTGTTGCTCGCGTGGGGAGCCGTTCGATAGAGTCGACTCCGTGCAAGCGGCGATGATCGCGGGGGTGCTCGGAACGCTCACGGCGTGGTCCTCTCCTCTCACCACGGCTCCAGGGATGCATGCGGCGATGGCGTGTCCAGCCGCACAGTCCGATGCGCACCGGTCCCTGCTCAAGCAGGCCGACGCGCAGGTGGAAGCGGGTGAGGACCAGCAAGCGGCGCGGACCTTCGTCTCGGCGTTCGACGCGATGGATCTCATCGATCGCGTCGGAAACACGGGCAGGTTCGCGGCCGATCGAGCGGTGACCTCGTACCTCAAGGGCTGGCGCATCGATCGCGACGTGCAGCTGCTCGAGGACGCCGAGACGTTCCTGCTGCGCTATCTCGAGGAACTGAACCGCGGCAAGCTCGAGGGCTGCGGGGTGGTCGATCGCGCCTGGGCCGACGACAAGCTCGCCGAGGTGCGAGCCGAGATGCCCAAGGAGGGCGAGCCGACCCCGGAGGAGCCGGTGGTTGGGCCCACGCCCCCGCCCAAGAATTGTCCCGCGGCCCCGGCCATCATCGGGGTGGATCGAGCCGGGGTGGCGCTGGTGACGGTGGGCGCCTCGCTGTTCGTGACCGGGACTGCGCTGTTGGTGGTGGGGCTGGTACAGCCCAACGCCGACGACGGCACGCCGGCCCTCGAGATCACCGGCGGCATCCTCATGGGGGGCGGGGTCGCGTTCACCATTCCGGGGGCCGTGCGGCTGGCCACCTGGAAGCGCAAGCAAGGGCGAGCCCAGCTCGGTCGGATCGACCTCGACACGGTATCGCCGTGGACCGGACGCGGCCTGGCCGGAGTCTCGGTGCGCGGCCGCTTCGGGACCTTGCGATGACCGAGGAACGCGCGTCACTCAACCCGCAACCGATTTCGTCCCAGCTGCCCGGCGGGGGCGGGGCATCGGCACCTGCGCCGGCGATGCCCGAGGCGGTGGCGCTGCCCGAGCCCAACCTGGTGGGGCAGATGCTCGATGGGCGCTATCAGGTCATGCAGCGCCTGGGCGAGGGCGAGCTGACCTGCGTGTACGAGGCGCGGCACACGGGCAGCGGTCGCCACTTTGCGATCAAGGTGCTGCGGGCCCCGCTTGCGGCCAAGCCGAACGTGCTCGACCGATTCCTGCAGCAGGCTCGCGCCGCGGCTCAGATCCGCCACGACAACGTGGTGACGATCGAGGAGTTCGGCTACACGCCGACGCAGTCGGTCTACGCCTCGGTCGAGCTGGTCGTGGCCGACACGCTGCAGAAGATCCTCGACCGCGACGGGCGCTGGCCATGGGCGCAGGCACGGGCCGTGGCGGCTCAGATCGCCGCCGGGCTGTCGGCCGCCCATGCCAACGGCATGGTCCACGGGTCGCTGCGACCGGCCAACTGCTTCGTGGTGCTCGATCCTCGGGGCAAGCGCGACCCGTTCGTGAAGGTGGCCGACTTCGGGATGGCACAGGTGGGCGTGGCGGCGCAGCAGGCCTCCCCCGATTCCACCACGGCGGGGATGTTCGGCGATCCCCTCTACATGTCGCCCGAGCAGGGCTTTGGCGGGCAGGTCACGCCACAGTCCGACATCTACGCCTTCGGCGTGGTGCTCTACCACTTCTTGCTGGGGCAGGTGCCGTTCGCGAGCGGCAATCCGTTTCAGATCATCTCCCAGCACGCACAAAAGCCCGTGCCACCGCTGAGGGACGTGGACCCCTCGATCCCCGAGGCGGTCGAGCAGCTGGTGATGCGCTGTCTGGGCAAGACCCCCGACCAGCGCTTTGGCAGCGCCGCCCAGCTCGAGCAGGCGATTGCGGCGATTCCTGCCCACGCGCAAGGCACCGGTCCCGCGCCCAGCCCGTCTGCGAGCAACCCTCGATTCGCGCGCATGAGCTCGGGCAACTCGTCGGGCCCCGCCGCGCCCCCGCCCAAGCAGCCGTCGGTGATCGTGGCCGGCTCGATCGGCGATGGTGGCGGTGGGATCAGCGGAACGATCGGAGAGTCCGAGCCCGCACCCTATGATCCCTATGGCGGCTCCATCGGAGGAGCCGCCCCTGCGGCGCCTGCCTATGCTGGAAGCAGCGCCACCTCGTCGTTCCTCGCCTCGCGACCTGGGCTGCGCATGGGCCTGGGCGCGGCCGTGTCCAATGACGGACCGGCGCCGCCACCGACGATCGCTCCGGGCATGGCGGTGCCCTCACCCACGATCGCACCAGGAAGCATGAGCTCGCCCTTTACGGGAATGGGGCCCGACTCCCATTCGCCCTATTCTCCTCCGCCCGAGGCCGGGCCGGGCATGCCTCCTCTGGGCATGGGGCCGGGCATGCCACCCGCGGGTGCAGGACCGGGCTATCCACCCGCGGGAGGGGCCGGGATGCCGCCGGGGTATCCGCCGGCTGGCGCCGGGCCGGGGTATCCGCCGGTTGGTGCAGGGCCGGGGTATCCGCCGGTTGGTGCAGGGCCGGGGTATCCGCCGGTTGGTGCAGGGCCGGGGTATCCGCCGGCTGGCGCCGGCCCGGGTTATCCACCCGCCGGTGGTGGGCTGCCCCCGCTGAGTGCGGGTCCCGGGATTCCACCGGCGGGGTCGAGCGCGAGCCTGCCGTCGTCGAATGGGTTGCCGCCGCTGGGGGCCGGGCCCGGAATGCCGCCGGCGGGGCCGGGCTATCCGCCGGTGGGCGGGGGCATGCCGCCGCTGGGTTCGGGTCCTGGCTTGCCGCCCCTGAGCGCCGGACCTGGGATGCCGCCGCCCGATGACTCCGATCTGGGCTCGGGCGATGGCATCCGTCGCGGTGTGGGCCCCGGCATTCCGCCCCGCGTGGGGATGGCCGGCTCTGCGGGGGCTGGCGTGGGCGCCGGGATGCCGCTTCGAGGAGTGGGGCCCGGCATTCCACCGTTGGGCGATCGCCCGATGCCCGGCGCCAATGCGCCGCCCTTGACCTCGGCGCTGCCTCCTTCGCCCGAGTCGCTGGGCGCGGTGGAGTACGACCAGGACGAGGAGCCCAAGCGGCGGACGCTGCTGCTGGTGGGCATCGGCGTGGGGGTGATCCTGCTCGGGATCGGTCTGGCGTTGCTCATTGCGCGGGGTCTCGAGGATCCCGAAGGCGATCTGGCCAAGGTCACCCGCACGCAGAAGGCTCAAGACGTGCAGCTCGATCCCGAGGAGCCCGAGCAGCCCAAGCCCGAAGAGCCCGACGATCCGGATCCCGAGCCCACGGTGGTCAAGAAGGTCGCGCCCAAGAAGACGCTGACCTTCGAGCAATCGCTCACGTCGATGAAGGACAGGATTCGCTCCCGCTGCAAGAAGCTGGGAGAGGGCCCGGTGAAGATCGACACCTTCGTGGATCGCAACGGCGGCCGGGCCAATACCCCCAAGGTCGAGCCCAAGGGGCAGCCGGTGGGGACCTGTGCGCTTCGGATCGTCGAGCAGTGGAACTTCCCGGCGAGCGAAGAGGATCACCCGATCAACGAGCGGGTGAGCTGGTAGCCCGTCAGCGGCGGCGCCGGAACAAGCCGCGCAGCATGGGCAGCAGCCCCGACGAGCTGTTGTCGTCGGCGAGGAGCGCCTCGGCGAATTCCTGTGCGGTCTCGAAGCGGTCGTCGCGATCCTTGGCCAGGGCCTTGCGCACCAGCGCCTCCACCCCGCGGTTTACCGGGATGCTGGGGGCCACCTCGCGCATGTCGGGCACGCGCGTATACACCTGGTTGTAGAGCAGCACCGAGGTCTCGTCGCCCTCGAACGGCGGGCGCCCCGTGAGCATCTGGAACGCGATGACGCCCACCGCGTAGAGATCGGTGCGGGCGTCCACCGCGTCGCCCAGGCACTGCTCCGGGGCCATGTAGGCGGGCGTGCCGAGGATCTGCCCCTCGATGGTCAGCGGCTTGGCCGGATTGCCGTCGTCGCCCAGCAGCACCTTGGCGATGCCGAAGTCGAACACCTTGAGGAAGTCGTCGCTGCCCATGCGCGAGATCCGAAACACGTTCTCGGGCTTCATGTCGCGGTGGATCACGCCGTGCTCGTGCGCCGCCTGCAGGGCCGCGAGCAGCTGCAGCAGCATCGGTCGGGTGCGGTCCCACGGCAGCGGCCCCTCGCGGCGCAGGGTGACCGCGAGGTTCTCGCCCTCGAGGTACTCCATCACCATGAACGGTCGACCGTCTTCGGTCTCGCCGAAGTCGGTCACCTCGACCACGTTCTCGTGGCGCACCTTCGACGAGGCGCGTGCCTCCTGGAGGAAGCGCACCACCACCGCGGGCTTGAGGCACAGGGAGCGGGAGAGCACCTTGATCGCGACCGGTCGCCCGATGGTGGTGTGCTCGCCCCGGTACACCGATGCCATGCCGCCACCCCCAAGCCGCTCGTGGATCACGTAGTGCTTGGCCAGCCGCGTGCCCGCGGGCAGCAGGTCGGGGAGAGGACCACGTTGGGTCGGGGGCATCCGGGGCAAGAGTAGCCGGGGATGGCGGAAGGCGCACGCAGGCCCGGTGGCCCGTGGTCGGTTCATGAACGCGCAGTGCGGAGGCGATCGGCCAGACGCAGGGCCAGCGCGACTATCGTGAGCGTTGGATTGGCCGCGCCTCCCGTGGGGAACACCGAGGAGCCCGCCACGTGGAGGTTGTCCACGCCGTGCACCTGGCAGTGTCGATCCACCACGCCGCGCGCAGGGTCGTCGGACATGCGGGTGGTGCCCATGTGGTGGCCCCACACGAGGATCGTGGGACGTTGCTCGAGGTTGATGCGCTCGCGCTGCTCGTCGGTCAGCGAGGGCCCGTAGATGGTGTCCACGTGGCGGAGATCGGTGTGGGTGAGGAACGAGCGCAGGCGGCCCAGGCCCTCGCGGAGGAGTGCGTCGCCGAACGCCTGGACCGTGTGCTGGAGCGAGACGCAGTCGAGCTCGTTCATCCGCCACTGCAGCCGGGGCAGCGGGGTGTCGAAGGCGTCGCGTTCCTCTGCGAGCGTCACGCGGTTGTCCGGGGCGGGGGCTTGCTCGCTGCGGACGAACAGCGAGGTCTTCTGCGCCGAGGGCACGCAGGCCCCCTCGCGAGCGCCACCGCGGGCGCAGTCGAGCCAGAAGGCCGCGGCTGCCACGGCGTGATCGGTGGCGTGGGTCTGGGGGTTGCCCCAGCGCGAGCCGGCGCGTCCGAGCTGGATGCCGGCCTGGAGGAGCCCGCGCGCTCGCTGGTGTGCGGTGGTCGTGAACATGGCGCCCATCTGCACGAGCCGGTCCTCGAGGCGGTGGCCTGCGTAGAGGTCGAGGTCCCAGCCCGGCCATAGCAGCGCCTCGCCGACCAGGAGCTCGGGGTGATCCATGTAGTAGCGACCGACGAGATCGCGATCGTTGCCGAGGCCCTTGGGGCGGCCCTGGGTCGACGCGAGCAGCAGGCGGGCGTTCTCGATGCCGCCGGTGGCCAGCACGAAGGCGTTGGCCTGCACCTCGATGCGCTTGCCGGTCAGCGTGCGGAGCAGCGCGTGGTCGACCGCGCGCTCGCTGGCTCGAAGCTCGGTGCACGTGGCGTGGGTCAGCAGCGTCACGTCGTCGGCCTCGGTCAGCATGTCGCGGAACTGGTCGCCGAAGTGGGTGCGGCGGCGGATCTGGTAGACGCGGGTCTCGAACTCGTCGCTCGGGCTGGCCAGCGACAGGCGCGGCAGCTCGGGGGAGGGGATCGGATCGCAGGCGTCGGGGTCCCACGGGTCGATGCCGATCTGGATGCAGGCACGCTCGTAGAACGGGTGCAGCTCGGTGCCGTCGATCGGCCAGCCGCTGTCGGGGACCCAGGGGCGCTCGGCGAAGGTCGCGGCGGAGAGCGGCAGGCAGAAGCCGGTCCAGTGCGAGGTGGTGCCGCCGAAGATCCGGACGCGCGAGCCGGAGAGATAGCCGCCGCCGATCGTCGGAGTCTCGGCCGCGTTGAGGAGATCGTGCTCGGTGGTGCGCTCGAAGCCGCCGCTCTCGACCAGCAGCGTGCGCCGGCCCGAGTTCATCAGGGCGACGGCGAGGGTGATTCCGGCCGCGCCCGCACCGATGATGCATACGTCGGTCCGGATCGAGGCCTGGTCGTGCTCACGGGCGTCGACGTGCATCGGGCGAGTGGACTCGGGCAGGGGTGGTGAGGGTGAGGGTCGCGAGCGCGTAGAGGCGGCACTCGGTGCGGGAGAGCTGCCAGCCTTCGAGCTCGACGACGTCGCGGGTCTGGAGATCGTGGCGGATGGCACCGTCGAAGTCGTCGATCGTACCCGGGTCGGGCTCGGGGACGTCGAGGCCCAGCGCCGCTCGGAGCGTGCCAAGGTCGTTCTCTTCGGGGTGCGCGGCGAGGTACTGCCGTCCGAGCACGAAGACGGCCGTGGGAACGGGGGCGGTGGGGATCGGCCACAGCTCGAGCGGGGGGAGGGACGTACGGGCGCACGCCATCGTCGGCAGCAGGCAGGCCAGCGCCCGGAGTACGAAGCGGCGGTCGGCGTCGAGCGAGTCGGTCACGACGGGTCGAGCATAACGTGACGGCTTCGATGACCGACCTCCATCACGTCCGTCTCCTCATCGTAGAAGTCCAGGCTCTCGCAGACCTCGCGCATGCGCACGGGGGGAGGGCTTGGATTCTCGACGATCTCGCGCCAGTTGCGCGTAGACGCAGAATCTGCGTCGCGTCCCGCTCGCATTCGAATCATGCTTCCCCTCGTGACGCGCTGGCTCGTCGGCATGGATCTCCGAGCAACGAGCGCCGGGGCGCTGCGATACGCGGCCTGGCTGCACGAACATGGCGGCCCCTCGGTGGAGCTGCAGGCGGTGCACGTGGTCGAGCAGCTCGATCAGCACTACGCCGTCAAGCTCGGCCTGCACTCGCGGGGGCACCTGATGTCGCTGACCCGCGAGGCCACTCGCGTGGCCCTGCGGCAGGCGGGGGTGGAGGGCTGCTTCCAGGAGGTCGACGCGGTGCCGGGCGGTGCCGCCGACGAGGTCCTCGATGCGCAGCTCACCGATCGCGGCGCCACCGGGCTCATCGTCGGTCGCCAGGGCCCGCTGCGCGAGGGCTTTCCGCCGCGCCTGGGTCGTGTGGCGCGGCACCTCTTGCGCCACGCGGCGGGACCGGTGGTGGTGGTGCCGCCCGACCTCGAGTCCGCGCGGCTCGTCGGGCCGATCGTATTGGCCACCGATCTCGGCCCCTCGTCGGCCGCCGCGGCGCGCTTTGCCGGCGAGCGCGCCCGCGAGTGGGGCCGACCGCTGCTGGTCGTGCACGTGCTGCCGCCCTCCGACGTGGGCCTGACGTTCCTGCCCCGCGAGGCCCAAGAAGGCGCCCGCAGCACCCGCTACCACACCGCCCGCGAGCAGGCTCGCCGCTACATCGACGAGCAGGGCTGGGACGGGGTGGAGGTGGAGCTCGAGCTGCCGGCCGGTGCCGCCATCGACGAGCTGCTGGCGATCGCTCGCCGCGGTGCTCCGCTGGTGGTGTGCGGGGCCCGGCGCCTGTCCTGGGTGGCGCGCCAGCTTCGGGCGAGCCACGCCACCTCGCTGTCTTCCCATGCACCGGTGCCGGTGGCCGTGGTGCCGCCCGACCCCACTCCCGAGGACTCGATTCCATGACCCTCCACGACCGAACCATCTCCGAGATCATGAGCGATGCGACCCACTCGATCGGCGACGAGCAGCCGATGTCCGAGGCCGCCTACCGCATGCACAAGCACGGCATCCGGCACCTCCCGGTGCTCCGCGGCGGTCGGCTGGTCGGCATCGTGAGCGACCGCGACCTGGCCATGGTCGAGAGCCTGCCGGGCATCGATCCCAACGAGGTCTCCGTGGGCGAGGCGATGACCTCCGAGCCCTACGCCGTTCCACCGGGCGCATCGCTGCCCGCGGTGCTGCGCGAGATGGCCGAGCACAAGTACGGCACGGCCGTGGTGGTGGAAGACGATCGGGTCGTGGGCATCGTGACCACCACCGACGCCTTGCGCCTTTGCGTGGACCTCCTCGTCGGCGGTGGTCGATAGCGCGTGCCCGCCGACTCGCCGCCGGTTCCCACTGGCCTGAGCATCGCCGAGGCCAGGGCCCGTCTCGAGCGAGACGGCCCCAACGCGCTGCCGAGCAAGCCCCCCACCGGCTGGGCCAAGGTGATCGGCGCCCAGCTCGCCAATCCGCTGATGGCGGTGCTGGGGGCCAGCTGCGTGCTCTCGGGCGTGATGGGGCACGTGATCGATGCGGTCGCCATCGGGGTGATCGTGTCGATCAACGTGGTGGTGGGGGCGGTGCAGGAGCACCGCGCCGAGCGGGCCGTGATCGCCTTGCGCTCGCTCACTGCCCGGCGGGCGCGGGTGCTGCGGGGTGGCCATCGCGTCACCGTGCCCGCGGCCGAGGTCGTGGTGGGCGACGTGCTCGATCTCGAGGCCGGCGACGTGGTGGCGGCCGATGCCCGGCTGCTGCAAGCCCACGAGCTGTCGACGGTGGAGGCCAACCTCACCGGGGAGAGCGTGCCGGTCGAGAAGGACCCCGCGCCGGTTCCCGACGACGCGCCGCTGGCCGAGCGCTTCGACCACGTGTTCATGGGGACCTCGGTGGCCACCGGCACCGGCTACGCCGAGGTCGTGGCCACCGGACGCGCGACGCAGATGGGCCGCATCGCGGGCATGCTCGCCGAGGCCGAGGACGACGGCTCGCCCCTGCAGCGACGGCTGGCGCAGCTGGGGCGCACGCTCGTGTACGCCTGCGTGGCGCTGGTGGGCGTGGTGGCGCTGGTGGGCCTCTGGCGCGGCATGGGCGGCCTCGAGGTGCTGATGGGCGCGGTGAGCCTGGCCGTGGCCGCGGTTCCCGAGGGATTGCCGGCGGTGGTCACCGTGGCGCTGGCCGGCGGCGTGCATCGCATGTCGGAGCGCGGCGTGCTGGTGCGGCGCCTCGCCTCGGTCGAGACGCTGGGGTGCGCCACCGTGATCTGCACCGACAAGACCGGGACCCTCACCACCGGTGTGATGACCCTGCGCGAGACGTGGGCCAGGGGACGGAGCGAGCGCGCGAGCGAGGCCGACGCGAGCTCGGACGAGGCCCGGAGCGCCTTGCTGCAGGCCGCCGTGGCGTGCAGCGATGCCGAGCTGCACGACGGCGAGGGCGTGGGCGATCCCACCGAGGTCGCGATCTTGCGGGCCGCCGCCGAGGTGGGCATCCACCGCGCCGAGCTCGAGCAGCAGGCTCCGCGGGTGCGCGTGCGTCCGTTCGAGACCGCTCGGCGTCGCATGTCGATCCTGCGAGCCGACGGGGTGCTCTACCTCAAGGGGGCGCCCGAGGTGGTGCTCCCGCTGTGCGGGGAGCCGGCCGCAGGGGCGCACGAGGCCCAGCTCGAGCTGGCCGGTCGCGGGCTGCGGGTGCTGGCGGTCGCGACCGGCCAGGGCGAAGAGGAGCGCGACCTCGAGCTGCTCGGGTTGCTCGGGCTCGCCGATGCGCCGCGACCCGAGGCGATGGCCGCGGTCGAGGCGGCGCGGCGGGCTGGCATTCGGGTGGTGATGATCACGGGCGACCACGCGGTCACGGCCGAGGCCATCGCTCGCGAGATGGGCCTGCTGCGCGACGGGGTCGATCCCGCGGCCGTGGTCCATGCTCGCGCCACCGCCGAGGACAAGACCCGCATCGTCCACGAGCTGCGGGCCCGCGGCGAGGTGGTGGCCATGACCGGCGACGGCGTCAACGATGCGCCCTCGATCCGCGAGGCCGACATCGGCGTGGCCATGGGAGGCGCCGCCACCGAGCTCACCCGCGAGGTCTCCGAGATGGTGCTCACCCACGACGACCTCTCGGGCATGGTCGATGCGATCTCCGAGGGCCGGAGGATCTACGACAACATCCGTCGCGCGGTGATCTACCTGCTGGGCGGCAACGCGGCCGAGATCCTCGTGATGCTGGGGGCGGTGATCGCTGGCATGCCGCTGCCGCTGCTTCCCTTGCACCTGCTGTGGATCAACCTCGTGACCGAGCCGCTGCCCGGGCTGGCCCTGGCCACCGATCCCGCGACCGGCGATCTCCTGCATCGGCCGCCCCGCCCGCCGAGCGAGCCGCTGCTGGGCCGTCGGCAGTGGCGGCGCATCGGCGTGGCGGCGGTGCTCCAGTCGGCGGCCACGCTGGCGGCGTTCTGGTGGGCGCTGCAGCAGTACGACGTGGCGGTCGCCCGGACGGTGGCCTTCACCACGCTGGTGTTCGCGATCCTGCTGCGCGCGCCCGCGGTGCGACGGGCGGGGCGTCCGGGGGTTCGCATGTATCCCCGGCTGGTGGGGCTGGTGCTGGTGTCCGCGGCGCTCCAGGGCTTGCTGGTCGGGGTGCCCGTGCTGCGCGGCGTGTTCCAGCTCGGGGTGCCCGACGCATGGCACTGGGGGGTGGCGCTGGGTCTCGGGTTCTTGCCGGCGCTGGCCGAGGCGCTCCTGATCCGCGGCGAGCGGTCTTGGGACGGCACGCAAGAGCAAGATCTGCGCAATGGCGACCCGAGCCCCGCAATCGGTTCGAGCTCGCGGTCGCGCGATGGCGAGTAGAACAGCATGGTGGCTGCGAAGCACGACGGCGAGGAGGCGAGGCGATGACTTGGGTGGTTGGAATGGACCTGAGCGACCGGGGCCAGGGGGCGCTCGGCTATGCGCGGTGGCTTCGCGGGGTGATGCCGTCGGAGCGCGCTCGCTTCGTGGGCGTGCACGTGCTCGAGGAGGCCGAGCTGCGCCAGCTGCTTCGCTACCATCACCTCGAGGAGGTCGAGACGCGGGCCGCCCGTGCGGCCGAGCGCGTGGTGGCAGACGCGGGGGCCGAAGGGGCGCTGGCCGAGCGGCGGGTGATCTGCGGGCGCTCGGCCGAGGACGCGCTCGAGCAGCTGGCCGGCCAACCGGGGGTACGCGGGCTCATCATCGGCCGTCAGGCGCGTCGCGGCGAGCGGAGGGTCGTACGGCTGGGGCGGGTGGCCCGGCGGCTGCTGCGAGCCCTACCGGCGCCGGTGGTGGTGGTGCCGCCCGATCTGAAGCCCGAGCAGGTGGGGGATGGACCCGTGCTGCTGGCGGCCGGGACCGATGAGAATGCGGCCGGGGCGGCGGAGTTCGCCAAGGAGCTCGCGGTGGATCTCGGGCGGCCGCTCGCGGTGGCGCACGTGGTGCCCGGCGACGACTACCTCGCGGCCGAGATGGTTCCGTCGGGGCTGGCGGGGGAGTTCTTCCGCCAGCTGCGAGGGGATCACGAGCGCAACCTGATCGCGTGGATGCATGCGCACGGCCTGGACGGCGTGCCGCGGCATGTGAGCGAGGGGTCGGTGGTGGATCGGCTGGCGGAGGTCGCTCGGAACGAGCGGGCGCCGCTGGTCGTGTGTGGATCGCGAGGGCTGGGGCTGGGGATGCGGCTGTTCAGCTCGAGCGTGGCGACGGATCTGGCGGCGGCGTGCGAGGTGCCGGTGGCGGTGGTGCCGAATCCGGGGTGAGCCGGGGTCCCAAGTCCACGGCGAAAATGGGTGGAGTCGGTCGAGGACTGGCCGACCCCGGCTCGTGCAGGCTGCCAGTGGTTCGCCTCGCGCCTCGTCAGCAAGCCCCCGCCCCGAGCGAGATGTGGAACCCGCCCTCGGCCGTGATGTGCCGGACGCCGCCTTGCCAGTATGGCCGGACCACCGCGAACTCGAGGAAGTCCTCGCCGCAGGTGCACGGCTCCCCGCCGGGATCGCACGTGTAGTGGCAGCTCGCGGGTGGTTCGTCGCAGCTGAGCACCCACTCCGAGCCGCTTGGAGGATCGACCGGGGCGACCTGGTTGGCCTCGTCGACGTAGCTGTAGGAGGTGGTGCCATCGGCGTCGGCGAAGGTCAGCTCGACCTCGCGGCTGCCGTTGTTGGGCGTCAGGGTACACGGCCAGCCCCCGCCGTCCGTACACATCTTGCACTTGATGTCCGCGCCGCCTTCGCCGTAGCCGGTGTGGCCCAGCTCGGCCAAGCCGTCGCAGTAGCAGCGCGTGGTGTCGGCGGCGTAGAGCGAATAGTCGGTACAGGAGGCCGTCGCTCGGATGTCATCGCCGTCGCTCCACGCCACGACCGTGACCTGCGGGGCGGTCACCACGGCCTGGGTTGCGGCGGGGGCCCGGAGCTCGGAGTGGACCTCGTGCTCCAGTCCGTCCTGGTCGAGCTCGGTCTGCAGGTCCTCGAGCTCGGCGGGGCCGTCGTCACAGGCCGCCATCGTCATCGTCATCGTCATCGCCATCGTCATCGCCAGCTTCAGTGCTCGTTGCATCGTCTTCTTGCTCCTTCGTTCCCCGTGGGGTTCGTGAGCGGCTGTCGGGGTCGAGGGAGGATCGATCAACGATTGTTCGAGGAACGCCGAGAACGGCCGTTGTCGGACGGATCTGGTGGTGCGCGAATCCGGGGCACGCCCAAATGGGACATTGATGTCCCATTTGGCGTGATGTGCGCGTTCGTGGAGGGGCGCTTGCGGGGGGGCATGGGTGACCCCATCGGATGGGTGCCTGGGCTCGCGAGATGCGTGGGGGACCCAACGGATGGGTTCAGCGTAGATGAATCGAAGCCGGCGAGCCCGTCGATGGGGTCGCCGGCCTCTGAGGCTGCTGGCTGGCAAATGCATGACTCGTTGGAGTGCGATGGATTCGTAGATCGTGCTCGCGCCCTGGAAATCGTCGTCCTGCCCGATTCTCATTTGACCCGCTCATGAGCGTGGCGTAGCTCGCCGATGGTCATCACTCGAGGGCGCTGGTGTTCCCGAGCCGGCCCGCCAGATTCGTCATCCAGCGAAGGCTTCGTCGTGATGCGGCGGCTGGTCTTCGGTGCGCTCGTTTGGAGGGATCCATGCCCATTCGTTCTCTTGGCTTCACGTTCACGATCGCTGCGATCGCGCTGCTGTTGGCTCAGGCGTGCGGCGGTGGCTCCTCTTCGGCCGAGGTCGCGCCACGCGGAGGCTTGGCACCGCCACCGCTACCCCCGGTCACGCTCGCGGACGAGGTCGCACAGCTCCGCGGGCAGGCCGTCGCGTTCGATCCTTCTGCGGAGGTTGGCACGCTGCCCGGGCGCTCCGGGGTCACGCCGACCGGCCAGGCTGTCTACTCGATCCCGCTCGACGTTGCGCCGGGTGTTGGGGCGATGACGCCGGAGCTGTCGCTAGAGTACCGAAGCACCACGCAAGACGGTCCACTGGGCGTCGGGTTCTCTCTAGGGGGGATCGCCCCGCCGATCCGCCGCTGCAATCGCACGCTCGCGCTCGACGGCACGAATGGGCCCTTCGAATTCGAGCAGGCCGATCCGCTTTGTTGGGGCGACGAGCGCCTGGTGCTGGTCGCGGGGGTGCATGGCCTCGACGGTGCGGAGTACCGCACGCGTCGGGATCCGTTCGCGAAGATCGTCGGGCACGCCGACACCAACGCTCGCGACAGCTACTTCGAGGTCTTCACCAAGGACGGCCGGGTCCTCACTCTGGGCCAGCCCGAGGCCATGCTGTTCCACGAGATCGACGGCGACCCCGTGCCGTGGATCTGGGCGCCGCGCCGCGCCGAGGATCGCTTCGGCAACGGCATCGAGTATCGGTATCACGCTCCCAAGCCCGCCGGGGGTTCCGATCCGTATGCGTTGCAGCTCTATGAGATCGCCTACGCGGGCACGGGCTCTGAGGCGAGCCGACGACACGTCCGCTTCGGCTACGTCGCTCGCACCGATGTCTCGTGGGGCTACGTGGCGGGCGTGGTGCAGGGTCGCACCGAGCGGCTCGAGACGATCACCGTCGAGGGGCCCTACGCGCAGGTGATCGCCAGCTACGTGCTGAGCTACGACCTCGACCCGCTCTCCGGCCGCAGCCGAATCGAATGGGTCAAGAAGTGCGATGCCGCGGGCGCATGCCTGCCCCAGACCACGTTCGAGTGGAGCGCTCCGGGCGGGGCCCCGGGTTCGCTCGCGATGAGCTTCGTCCCGTACGGCGTCTTCCTCGGGCCCGACGCCGAGCTCGTCGACGATCCGGTGCCGTTCGCCAGCTCGCCCACGCGGTTGGTCGGCGACTTCGACGGCGACTCCGACCACGACCTGCTCTACTTCACCGACGCGGGCTGGAGAGCCTGGGACGGCACCTCGCAGTTCGACCTACTCGATACGCCGGTCGTCGTGTCGTGGCCCACGGTGCTGCCCGAGGGCGATGCGTACGTGGAGGCGCTCATCGAGGCCGAGGTGGACGCGGCCCTGGCCGCGGTGCCAGACGACGAGGAACTCACCGTCGAGGAGGAGCAAACCCTCGTCGATGCCGCCGCTGCGATGCACCTCGACCGGCTCCAGCCGGGGTTCTCGATCATGGTGATCGAGGCCAACGGCGATCTGCGTGATGATCTGCTGATCCCCCGACGCGACCTCATGGGCGGGCCATGGGTGGATGCATGGGGGTATCGCTTCGCGAAGAAAGTGGTCGTGGCCGTCGCCGCCACGCCCGAAGGCGAGTCCGCCCCACCCGGTTTCAGCGAGCCCGTGTCGTTCGTCGAGGAGGACGCGGGGCTCTCGGGTGCACCGATCTACTCCGTGATTCCGCTCGATCACGACGGCGATGGCCTGACCGATCTGTGGCTGTGCCAAGGCGAGGGCTACAAGAGCGGGCGCTGGGTGCTCGCCAAGCGCGGCCCCGATCCTGCGGGTCCCTCGGGCCACTACCACTTCACCGCGTACGACAGCGGTGTGGGCTGCTCGGTGCACGACGAGCTGCTCGTGACCAGCCTTCGGGGTGGTCGTCAGGATCTGCTGGTAGTCCCCGCCTACGCGACGGGTGCCGCCATGCCGGTCCCGGCCGACTTCGCGAGCCCGCAGGCGTATCACGACGGGTACCTGCCGCTGCCCGAGGATCAGCGCGCCGACTACCTCGCGCTCGCGTTCGAACCCGGTGGTCCCCCGGGGACGCTGGAGCCCACCGGCCTGCCTCGCGATCAGTACCAGCGTTGGCACGACCGCCGCTGCCGCAACGGTCTTTCGCGTGCGGTCTTCGGCCGGCCGGTCGCCAGTGCGGGGCTGGGGCTCGACAAGCTCGCCGACGTCAACGGCGATGGCCTGGTCGACGTCGTGCGCTACGAGTTGGCGTCGGGCGACCATCCCGGCAACCCCGCGCTGCCCCTGGGTCTGGACGACGGCGGGCACTGGGGCGAGGGCATCGTCTGCGGCACCGACGTCGAGGCCAACCACCCCACGGTGATCCGGCCCTACATCAATACGGGCGACGGCTTCGAGCCGGGCCCGCCCATGCACACGTTCCAGGGCAACCCGCACGCCAACCTATGGCTCGGCTTCCAGGCCGCGCAACTCTACGACTTCGACCTCGACGGGATCGTCGACCTCCTCCTGCCGTCGTCGGGCTGGGGTGGTGGCTGGACGGCCGTGGTCTCCAACGGCGACGGCACGTACACCGATCATCCCGTGGGAGGGATCCCTTCGGGTTGGCCCGCGTACACCGACGAGATCACTTGGCGCGAGCGGACCGAGGCGGCCACGCATCTCCAGGTGATGACGCTCGCCCCTTCAGTCCACGAGCGTGCGCAGATCACCTTCCTCGGCTACGTCGAGGACAACCCCACCGACTGGCCGTACCTCATCAACACCTTCGCCACCAACTACAGCAAGCCGCACAACCGCGTCACGAAGATCACCAACGGGCTCGGAGCGATCGTGGAGATCGACTACGAGACCATCTCCACGACGGGCGCGCACGGGATCGCGGGCCCGCACACCTACCCGAGGACGGGCGCCAAGGGGGCGATGGCCGTGGTCACTCGGCATGCGACGCAGGCCAACCCGCAGGCCGACCTCGAGGTCGATCGCTACGCCTACCACGATGCCGTGGTCGACGCGTGGGGCCACGGCCTGCTGGGCTTCGCCGAGGTCGAGCGCTGGCGCGAAGGGCAGCTCGATCGCCACACGTGGATCCGCTACGCCTACGATCGAGACGATCAGCACGCCGACTATCCCACGGCCGGTCGCCCGGTGGAACAGATCGAGCAGCGCCGAGTCGTCGATGACGCTGGCGTGGTGCAGTACTGGCTCACGCGCACACAGCAGCACCTCGAGACCGTGGTCGAGCCTCGCCTGGGCGGAGATACGCTGTTCACCTACCCGGCACGCCAAGACGTGGACGTGTTCGTGCGGGACGTGAGCTGCACGATCGACTGCGAGTTCAGGCCCAGCGAGCGCTTCCAGTGGCTCACGATCGAGCAGGAACGCGATGGTCTGGGCACCATCGTCTCCTCCACGACCACCAACGACGCCGAGCAGCGGATCTACGAGGTCGATGCGATGCTCGACGATCAGGCCGCGTGGATCGTGGGCCATGCCGAGGCGTGGAGCGAGCAGAGCTGCGTGAGTGGTCAGTGCGTCGAGCGTGCTCACACCGCGACCTACGATCCGGTTACCGGCGCCGTCACCAGCTCGACCTTTGCCCCCAACGATCCGGTGGCGCGGCTCGACACCACGTATGGGTACGACGGCCGCGGCAACGTGATCACGACCACCCTGACCAACCTCCAGGGCGACGTCCGCACAACAACCACCAAGTGGGACGCCGAGGGCGTGCATCCCGAGTCGATGATCAATGCGGCGGGGCACGAGAGCTGGGTGATCCACGAGCCCAGCACGGGGGTACCGATCGCCGAGGTCGCCGCCGACGGGGTGACCTGGGTGCATCGCTACGACGGCTTCCTGCGACCCACTCGGCACGAGCGACGCGCGTCGCCGATGGGGCTGTCCGATGGGAACGTGACCACGGTCGAGTACGCGCTCGGTGGCCCGGTCCACGATGACACGCTCCAGGTCGAGTCGGCGCTGCGCGTGCGGACGACCGCGCCCGATGGCCAGGAACTCACCACCGACTACGGCGCCACCGGGCACGTGATGCAAGAGGCGTGGTGGGGCATGCAGGCGCTCGACGAGGTGCCCGACAACATGGTGGGCCATGGCGGCGAGGTCTACGTGAGCACGCTCTACGACGGGCGCGGCCGCGTGCATCGCCGGAGCCTCCCCACCTGGGCCTCGGAGCAGCCGAGCGGCTACACCACCACCGAGTACGACGGCCTCGATCGCGTGACCGACGTCGAGCACCCCGACGGCGACCACGAGTACTTCGCCTACGGACTGCTGGCGAAGGGATTGCAGACCGCCCACACGGACGAGAGCGGCGCGACGTCGCTGCTACAGACGGACGCCGCCTCGCGGGTGGCGGTGAGCATCGATGCCCATGGGACGAGCACCTGCTTCGAGTACGGCGCCTTCGGTGTGCTCGGCGAGGTCCGTCGGGACTGCACCGACCCGCACACGCCCTGGATCAGCACGTACGAGCACGACGTGGCGGGCCGGATCGTCACCGAGACCGATCCTTCGTTCGGCACCCGAACCCGCCTCTACAACGGCTTTGGAGAGTTGCTCGAGCAAAGCGATGGAGCAGGTGAGGTCATCGGGTTCGAGTACGACGCCCTCGGCCGCGTGCTCGCGCGTCACGACGCCGACGGCGACACCACGCACACCTACGACGTCATCCGGCCCGGCCGGCTGCACACGAGCGAGGGCCCCGACGACATCCTGACCACCTACGGCTACGACGCCTCGGGGCGTCTTCACTCGGTCGCGGTGTCCGACCTCGTACTCACGGTGCCCGGAGCGCTGGAGCTGCACTTCGACTACGGGCTCGGCGACCGGCTGCAGTCGCTGCACTACCCGTCGGTGGACGGAGACCCTGGCCTGCGCGTCGACTACCACTACGATGGCGCCGGCTACCTTCGCCGAGCCAAGCTTGGCGACACCACGGTGTTGTGGTCGGCGCTTCAGGCCGACGAGGCCGGTCGCCTCACGCTCGAGCGCTTCGGCAATGGTCTCGAAACCACCCGGACCTACGAGCCGCTCACGGGCCTGCCCACCACCGTGCAGACTTCGAGCCCCGGCCACCTGGTCCAGAGCCTGGGCTACGACTGGCACCCGTGGGGCGAGCTCGAGCAGCGCTTCGACGTCGTGAGCGGGCAGCAGGAGGTGTTCGAGCACGACGACCTGCGGCGGCTCACGCAGGCCTCGGTCACCGGCGCACTCGGGAGCAGCGTCGTCGACGTCTCATACGATGACGTCGGCAACATCACCCACAAGTCCGACGTGGGCGGCTACGTCTACGAGGACGGGCGGCTCTTCGCCTACGGCATCGGCGTGCCCGTGCTGATGGGCTACGACGCCCGCGGCAACGTCATCGACCACGGCGGCCGCACGCTCACGTACACCCCCTTCGACAAGGTGCGGCAGATCGTCGATGGCGCGGAGACGCTGGACTTTCGCTACGACGCGCAGGGCAATCGGTTCTCGCGCCATTCGGCGCTCGAGGACGACCTGACGGTCGTGGTGCAGGGTCTCTACGAGCGCCGCGACGTCGCGGGCGACTTGCGGTTGACGTACCGCGTGCCCGCGGCCGGGCGCACCGTGGCGCAGATCGTGCGGACCATCGAGGAGGCTGGGGATTTCTCGGTGTGGAGGGATG
The DNA here is from genome assembly GCF_026337845.1 of Paraliomyxa miuraensis. GTDB lineage: Bacteria > Myxococcota_A > Polyangia > Nannocystales > Nannocystaceae > Paraliomyxa > Paraliomyxa miuraensis. Next base: position 236,721 of record NZ_JAOVZF010000162.1, read on the forward strand.
CGATCGAATTCCTCCACGACGATCACCTCGGCTCGACCCACGTGGTCACCAACGACATCGGCAAGGTGGTACGCCGCGCCTCGTTCGACCCATGGGGCCAGGCCCGCGACGCGGAGGACTGGACGCAGCCGCTCGACGAGGACGTGCTCGATGACCTCGGCGTCGGCTTCACCGGCCACCCTGCGCGGCTCGACGCGGGGCTCTTGGACATGGGCGGTCGCATGTACCACCCGTGGCTCGGGAGGTTCTTCTCGCCCGACCCGCTGGTGGTCTCACCCCTCGACGGTCAGGCCTACAACCGCTGGAGCTACGTACACAACCGGCCGCTCGTGGCCACCGATCCCACGGGCTACGCCGGGAGCTTCGGCGCCTCGGACGACGACGTGCGAGCGCTGCCGCGACTGTGCGACAGCGAGACCCACTGCTACCGCCCCATTGTCGTCCCCGATCCCAACTCCCCGAGCTCCGCACTCGACTCGTGGAACCGCGCCGTGGCGATGTTCGACGCGTACAACGGCATCGGCCAGGGCGGCCCGAGCCACAACCCACACACGGCTGGCCACACCCGTCACGGCAGCGACGCCGGTCAACCCGGCGGTACGCCGGAGTTCACGATCCGGGTGACCCCGGACATGTGTGCCGAGATCGCCGCGTGCTCCGGCGGCGTGACCAAGCGCGGCCCGGTCTACATCTGGGACGCACCGATCGACGACTGGGCCCGCACCGCGGTGGACATCGGGACGGACTTCATCCCGGTCGTATCGACGCTGAAGTCGGTGTACGATGCCGTCCAACGGCTCGACAATGGCGAGGACACGTTCGACGTGCTCATGTCCTCCGGGGCCGAGGGACTGCTCAGCCTCATTCCCGGCGGCAAGGCAGGCAAGCGACTCGGCGATGCAGTCGATGCAGTGGCGGACGTCGCAGACGCAGCGGGCGACGTGCGGAAGGCTGCGAGGGGGAGACTCCAAGGAATGGCGGACGAGATTCGGGAAGCCGGCTCTGTTCAGGCGCGGAGTCGGCGGACGATCGCTGTCGGCGAAGATGCGAGTGGGGGGCTCCACGCCGCATCAAGCAATGGCTTCGACGCCGGACAGCGAGCAGCCGCAGACCGCCTAGGAGTGCGCCGTGTGCCTTCACGTCGAGGCTCGCATGCCGAAGAGGATCTCCTCCGAGAGGTTCCCGATCTGAGACGTGTTGGAACATCTCGGCGATCACCATGTGGGCCAGGCGAACACAATTGCGCAGGACGGCTACAACGCGCAGGTGTTGAGGTTGACAATAAGTAGGGCCCCATGTCTTTGGACGAACATGTTGCAGAAATGGATCGCCGTCTCCGGGCCCTCTCTTTAGCGCAGGCGTCTCTGTTCTACGCCTGCTGCGCGGAGAGGTTCTTCCCGCTCTACACGGCATTCTCACGGGCGGAGCGGTGGGGAGACACGAAAGAAGTGAGAAATCATCTCGACTTGGCATGGGAATCTGCTCTACGTCAGCATCTCGACCGCGAGGTTGCCCAAACTGCGCTCGACGGATTGCTGCGTCAGACACCACACGCGGACGATTTTGAGTCGGTTGAGACGACGTTTGCGCAAGACGAGTGTCTTCTGATCTCCTCGGCTTTGGGTTGCGCGGCAGACATCACCGACGAGAATGCCATCCCCGTTGATGGAGCGTTCGAGATTCTCCGAGTTGCCCACTGCGTTGAGTCCACTGGGTTCCTCGACCTGGGAGACGACCCTCAGGCGGCGATGACGCTTGCCGATTTTACTTCCAGTGAGTCATTTCTGCAGGAGGTCGGATTTCAAGACGAAGACCTACGGGAAATCCTGGCAGCGACCAAGATCGACAACGAACTCGTCTCCAGATTGCGGAACCGAGCAGTCCGCAACCAGTACAGCGCCATCCGCTTGCTACCAACCCAGGCCGCAAGAGAGAGCCCTTGACCGGCGACAAGCAGCCGACACCAGAATCGACCGCAAGAGCGGGTGGGCAACAGGCGCGCGCTCAGATCCGAGCCTCCCACCCGGGCCTGGTCGCCGCCGCAGATCTACGGCTCGAGGCCGTCAGCCGCCACAGTGCTCATGGCACGGGCAGGCGCACGACCAGCTCGCTGCCCGTGCCCAGTCCGTCGCTATGCGCGGAGATCCGGCCGCCGTGCAGCTCCACGAGGCTCTTGACGATGCTGAGGCCCAGGCCCAGGCCTCCCTGGGCGCGCTCGAGCCCCTGCGGCTGCTGCACGAAGACCTCGAAGATCCGCGGGAGCATCTCGGCGGCGATCCCCATACCGTCATCGCGTACCCGCAGTACGACCTCATGCCCCTCGGCCGCTCCACGGATCGAGATCAGGCCACCGGGCTCGGTGTACTTGGCCGCGTTGTTCAGGAGATTGACGATCACCTGCACCATGCGTGCCTCGTCGACCTCGACGACGAGGCCGGGAGCAACGTCGACCTCCACCCGGTGTCGGCGCTTCTCGATCGAGGGGCTCGCGACCTCGAGCGCGTTGCCGACCAGCTCCGCGAGCTCGATCGACTCCGGGCAGAGCTCGATGCGCGAGTAGGCGAGGCGCGAGACGTCGAGCAGGTCGTCGACCAGTCGCATCATTGCCCGCGCCTGACGCTCGATGACCTGGCGCGCGCGTTCGGTGGCGGAGTCGATGGGCTGTCCCTTCATCACCTCGAGCGAGGTCATGATCGGGGCCAGCGGGTTGCGCAGCTCGTGGCCGAGCATGGCCAAGAAGTCGTCCTTGGTGCGACTGGCGGCCTCGGCCTCGGCGCGAGCGCGCTCGGCCTCGCGAAACAGGCGGGCGTTCTCCAGCGCAACGACGGCCCGCGAGGCCAACGCGATCGCGAGCTCGAGGTCGGCTGGGCCGTAGCTCCGCCCGGACTCGGCCATGACCAACGAGAGCACGCCAAAGGCAGTGTCGCCTTGCATGAGCGGCACGCCCACGTACGAGCAAGCGTCCGGCCCGTGGAGCGAGCGCAGCCGCACCTGCCGGGACACGGTGGTCACGCTTCGCCTGCGCTTGGGTACGAGCACCGACTTGCCGGTGCGCAGGATCTCGAGCACGCCGTCGCCCACCTGAGAATTGGACGGGGTGTCGGGCGCGAGCTCCTCCACGACTCGGGCCGTGGTCTCATCGAAGTGTGCCGTCCCCAGCCGGCGAAGCTCGCCGTCCTCGAGCACGTCCACCACGCACCAGTCGGCGTGTCGTGGCACGGGGAGCCTGGCCACCATGGCCAGAGTGGTTTCGAAGTCGAGCGACTCGTTCAGCACCTTCGAGGCGCGTGCCAGCAGCTGGCGCTGCGCCATCGCGCGCTGCACGGAGGTCTGGTCGCGCGACACCAGGGCCAGCCCGGCGAGCGCGACCCAGGCCCCGCGGTACTTGGGCAGCGCCATCGTCACCACCGCGGCAACCACGAAGCCGAGCGAGGTCCACCACAGTCGGCGGTCGACGTACGACGCCACCGTCCCGACGATTGCTCCGACCACCAGCAGCATGAGCGCCAGGCCGCTCGCGAACGGCAAGCCATCCCACCAGCTCAGGCCGAGTGCGAGCGCCGCGAACGCGAGCGTACAGAGGATGAGGTCGAACAGCTGCGGGCTGTCCTCGTCGGACGAGTGCTGCGCGGCTCGGCGACGCCCGCCGAGCGCCATCCCGCCGAGCACCGCCGCCACTGCGATCGCGTCGGGATAGCCGGGCTGGTACAGCCCGAGCTGGCGCATCGCAAAGAGGACGATCGCGGCGAGCGCCAAGGCGCCGCCGCTCATGTGCAGGTGCGACCAATGGCGAAGATGCGTCGAGGAACCGATGACCATGGAGGAGCCCCATCACTGGCCAGAGCATACTCGTGGAGTGAGTCGAACGGCACACCTCGCGTCCGTGCACGCGCCTTGCCCGCCCCGAAGGGGGTGATGCTCCAGAGCCGGTGCGGCGCTTCGGCTTTGCGTCTTCCAAGGCGATGCCACCTCCATGCCTCGTCGCTGCCGTCGTCGCGGGTCTCGACGCCGTCGTGGACGAAGCCATCGCCGCAGGTCGAGACCAACGTCCCCAGCGCGGCGACCCGCTCCAGTGCGCACGGGGCCGCAGACGAGAATCCTGCTACGATCCCCGCCGCCCCATGCGAGAACCCAGCGAGGCGACACGGCTTCGGCAAGCGGACCTCCCGATCGGGATCGACGATCCGACGCTCGACGCCGATGCGGAGTCGGCCGAGCTCCCCGGGCCCCCCGAGCTCCCCGAGCGCCTCGGCCGCTACCTCGTGCTCGAGCGCCTCGGCGAGGGCGGGATGGGCGTGGTGGTGGCGGCCTACGATCCCAAGCTCGATCGCAAGGTCGCCATCAAGCTGCTGCGTGCCGGCCACGACGACATTGCCGATGCCCGCCTGCTGCGCGAGGCGCAGGCGATGGCCAAGCTCTCCCACCCCAACGTGGTCCCCGTGTTCGACGTGGGACTGGTCCACGGCCGCGTGTTCGTGGCGATGGAGCTCGTCCGCGGCCGAACCCTGGACGCGTGGCTCCGTGAGGGGGTTCCACGCCCATGGCCGGAGGTCCTCGAGGTGTTCGTCGCCGCGGGTCGCGGAGTGGCCACGGCGCACGAGGCAGGCATCGTCCACCGCGACTTCAAGCCGGCCAACGTGCTGGTCTCCGACTCCGGTCGGGTGCAGGTCACCGACTTCGGGCTGGCGCGGGCGATGGGCGATCACTCCGAGCCATCGGCCGACACCGAGCTCTCGAGCGAGACCGAGGGCGCGGGCGATGCGTCGACCCTGTCACAGCTTCGTGGTCCAGCTGCTCGAGTCGGCGGCTCCGCAGTAGCCGTTCGTGGCTACTGGGCCTCCCCCCGCACGAATCGATCCCTCCGCGGCAGCTCGAGGATGAAGACCGTCCCGCCGCCCTGGGCTGGCTCGTGTCGCAGCGAGCCGCCGTGGGCCTGCACGATCTGCAGCGCCACCGGGAGCCCGAGCCCGGTGCCTTCGGGCTTGGTGGTGACGAACGCCTCGAATGGATCGATGTCGCCGGGGACCCCGCATCCCGTGTCATGCACCTCGACGTGCACGCGACTGTCGGACTCGGTCACGTGGATGCTCACCGTGCCGCCATCGGGCATGGCATCGGCCGCGTTCTTGATGAGGTTCAACAAGACCTGGCGAACCTTCTCGGCGTCGATGAAGCTGGTGCGCAGCCGCTCGGGCAGCCCGCGCACCACGTTGATGCCCCGAGCGTTGAGCGAGGGGGTCTCGGTGCCCAGCACCTCGTGGATGAGCCCGACGAGATCGGTCGGGGCGACCGACAGGCGATGGCGGCGCGCCAGGGCCCGAAACTCGTCGAGCAGGTGGCTCAGGCGGCGGGTCTCGCCGAGCAGCGCCGCCACGCTCGAGGCCACCCGAGGGTCGACGTGGTGGTCGGCTCGAGCGAGGCGCCGCTCGAGCAGCTGGGCGTGCATGTACATGCTGTTGAGTGGATTGCCGAGCTCGTGGGCAAAGCTGGCCGCGGTGGTGCCGATGGCGGCGAGGCGCTCTCGCTCGAGCAAGCGCTCCTGCAGCGAGACCTTGTCCGAGATGTCACGGATGAAGGCACCGTAGCGAATGGTGTCACCGGCCTCGACCTCGGTCACCGACAGCTCGATGGGAAAGACCTCGCCGTTCTTGCGCCGCGCCGCCACCGAGCGGATGCGACCGATGGCACGGGGCTCGCGAGTCCGCTCGTAGCGAGCCACGTAGGCACCGTGCTCGCTGGCGTGGGGCTCGGCCATCAGGATCTCGACGTCCTGCCCCCGAACCTCCGACGCGGCATACCCGAACATCTGCTCGGCGGCGGCGTTGAACAGCACGATCCGGCTGCCGCCGTCGATGCAGACCACCGCGTCTCGGGTGCTGGTCAGGAGCTGCTCGTACCACTCGGCCCGGGTGCGGAGCTCGTCGAAGTCGTTGGGCATGATCTTGCCTCGCGGCACCTCACCAACCGCGAGAGCGGTCGGACGGCTACGCTCATTGTGGGCTGGAGCAAGGCGTCTCGCGTCCGCACTCGCTGCGCCTTGGCGGGCGGCGACGCAAGAAATGCGCGCGCGCATCTCTAGCGCTGAGGCTCCAGGGCGGCTAGCCATAGGACATGAAGATCCTCGTTGGAGCGGATGGCTCTCCTCGCGAGCCCAAGGTGTTGGATGCGGCAATCGCGCTAGCCAGGGACCGCGGGGCCACGATCCATCTGGTGCGCGCCATGATGGTGCCGGTCAGCATCCCCACCGCCGTGTGGACCTTGCAGGGCGAGGACTTCGCCCAGTTCCTGGTCGAGCACGGCGACAAGGAACTCGCGGTCTCGGCCGCGCGGATTCCCGAGTCGATGCGTGGCTCGTCGATCACCCGCGTGGGTCAGCCGGCCGACGTCCTGGTGAGCGCGGCCGAGGAACTCGATGCCGATCTGGTGGTGATCGGCAGCCATGGCTACGGAGGGATCGACCGCGTGCTGGGCACGACGGCCGCCAAGGTGGTCAACCGCGCGCCGTGCAGCGTGCTCGTGGTGCGCTGAGACGTCTTTCGATGGGCACCGCAATGGCCAACACAGACAACAGCGATACCAAGATCCTCGTGGTGGACGACGAGGCTGCCGCCCGGGCTGCGCTCTCGGAGCTGCTCCGCGACGAAGGCTACGTGGTGCACACGGCAGGCGACGGCTTCAAGGCGCTGGGCCAGCTCGAGGACTGGACACCCGATGTGGTGGTCACCGACGTGCAGATGCCGGGGATGAGCGGCATCGAGCTGATGGAGAAGATCCGCGAGCGCGTGCCCAACGTGGGGGTGGTGGTGATGACCGCGTTCGGCTCGGTGGAGAACGCGGTGGCGGCCATGCAGGCCGGGGCCGACGACTACCTCACCAAGCCGGTGCACTTTCCCGAGCTGATGCTCATCCTCGAGCGCTTGCTCGAGCGTCGGGCCCTGGCGCAGGAGAACGCGCGGCTCCGCGACGTGCTCGGGGGCGGCGACGCCAACGAGGTCGGCTGGGTCGGCAGCTCCAAGCCCGCGCGCGAGCTGATGAGCCTGGTCAGGCAGGTCGCCAGCAGCGACGCCTCGGTGCTGGTGCTCGGTGAGAGCGGCACGGGCAAGGAGCTGGTGGCGCGAGCCGTGCACCACTTTGGCGCCCGGCGAGAGGGCCCGTTCGTGGCGGTGCCCTGCGCGGCCATCACCGACGATCTGCTCGAGGCCGAGCTGTTCGGGGACGGCAAGGAGCGACGCGGGCGCCTGGCCGAGGCGTCGGGGGGCACGCTCTTCCTCGATGACGTGGCCGAGATTCCGCTGCCGGCCCAGGCGCGCTTGCTCGGTCATCTGCAGGAGCAGCAGGCGTCGGCGCGGGCGCTCGACGTGCGAGTCATCGCCGCCAGCGGGGTCGATCTCCACCGCGAGGTGCATGCCGGTCGCCTCCGTGAGGATCTCTACTACCGCCTCAACGTGATCACCCTGCGCGTGCCCACGCTGCGGGAGCGCCGCGAGGACATTCCGCTGCTGGCCAGCCACTTCCTCAAGCGCCATGCGGCCAAGAACCACAAGTACATCCGGGGGTTCTCCGATCGGGCGCTGGGAGTGCTTTTGGGCTTCGACTGGCCCGGCAACGTGCGCCAGCTCGAGGCGGCGATCGAGCGCGCGGTGGTGCTGTGCCAGGGCCGGGAGGTCGAGCCCAAGGATCTCTCGCGCGAGCTGATGCAGCCGCAGCGGGCCAGCGACGAGGCGCCGAAGATCCCCGGGGCGACGATGGCGGAGCTCGAGCGCTACGCCATCCTCAAGACGCTCGAGCACGTGGGGGGCAGCACCCGCCGCGCGGCGGAGATCCTGGGGATCTCGACGCGCAAGATCCAGTATCGCCTCAACGAGTACCGCGATCGCGATCCGTCCGGGGTGCCCGCGGTGAGCCGACGGGACTAGTCTCGGGCCCGAGCCACGGCTGGCGGTCGCGCCGGCCTCCCTGGCCTGGTCGCTCACGCGGCCCGGCGGGCGGGGGCGGGGGTCATCGAGGGCTTGGCGCGCTCGACCTCGAGCAGCTGCAGGGTCGCGGTCGCGGTCGCAGGGGCCGGCGGCTGGTGCTCCTCGTCGGCTCCGGCGACGGCGCCTGCGATCAGGCCGAACACCGAGCCGATCACGCCGACGAGGAGCGTGTCGAACAGGTCGAAGGCGTAGTGGCTCACGGGGCCGATGAAGGAGAAGGCGATGAGGGCGGTCGCGGTGCCGACCAGCAGCGCGCCCATGATCCCGCTTCGAACCGCGGGAGTCAGCAGGCGCTCGGAAGTGGAATCGCTCGACATGCCTGGAGCATGAGGTGCGTCGCGGCGGTTGGCCTTCGCATCATCTGCGAGCGCTCGTGCAAATGCAGCGCGTAGGCCGCGTCACGGCGGCCCGCTCACGCGTCGGGCGGACCGGGCGACCGGGGTGATGTGCGAATCCTCGCCCAAACGGCGTTGGGCGGAGGACCGAGGTTGTGGCATGACCCGCGGCCGTCCCGATGCTCGTCCGAGTCGAGATCGAACGCCCCGCGCCCCGGTCGCTCCGGCCGGCCATCGATGCGCTGCAGCGCGACGGCGTGATCATCTACCCCACCGACACCGGGTATGCGTTTGGTTGTGCGCTGTCGAGCCTCAAGGGCATCGCCAAGCTGCGCAAGCTCAAGGGCTACCACGACAAGCACCCCAAGCCGCTCACGATGCTGGTCAACGAGATCGCCGAGCTGGGTCGCTATGGCCACATGGGCAACCGGGTGTTTCGCGTGGTGCGGCGGCTGTTGCCGGGGCCCTACACCATGGTGCTGCAGGCCACCAACGACGTGCCGCGGCAGATGAAGAACCGCTGGCACGAGGTGGGCATGCGGGTGCCCGCTCACCCGGTGTGCCGCATGCTGGTCGAGCTGCTGGGAGAGCCGCTGCTGACGGGCTCGGTGACCTCGGCCGACGAGGCCTTCGAACTCGAGGAGCCCGAGATCTACGAGACCCGCTACGCCCGCGACGTGCAGGTGGTGGTGGACGGCGGGCCGCTGTGGCCCGAGCCGTCGACGGTGCTCAAGCTGGTCGACGACCAGATCGAGGTGCTGCGCGAGGGGCAGGGGGCGCTGCCCGAGTGAGCGCCTGCGAGCTTCCTTGGTGGGCTCAGGGCTCGTCCGCTTCGGGCGGCGAGGCGTAGTCGACGAACGCGGACGACGGAGGCACGGTCAGGCGCAGCGGGGCCAGCCAGTCGTTGGCCTCGCGATGGATCGAGGCCACGTGCAGGGTGGCGGCCTCGAGCAGGGGCTGCTCGGTCACGAACGACAGCTCGAGCTCGATCGAGGCCCCGGGCTCGAGCGTCGTTCGCTCGGGAACGGCAGGTTCGTCGGTGGAAGCGACCGGGTACTCGAGCTCGCCGTAGGCGAGCAGGATGCCCTCGCGATCGACGGTCAGCGGGACCGCGCCGCGGTTTTGGAGGGTCACGCTCAGCGAGACCTGGCGCAGGTCGTAGAGCGCGCGCGACAGCTCGAGGGCCAGCGGGCCGTTGTCGGTCGTACGCTCGCCGCTGGGGAACGACGCCCGCTGAGGCCCGGGCGCCTGCGCCGTCGCGCAGCCCAGGGGCGTCGAGACGAGCACGCAGGCGAGGGCGAGGGCGACACGAGACGAGCGCGAGGAGCAGGGCACCGGCCACGATGGTACACCCGTCGGTTCGGGTCGCGCAGCACCCCGACCTGGCCAGGACCTCAGGCGTCGGGATCCTCCACGATGATCACATCGGGCAGATCCCCAGGCGGTCCCTCGACCGGATCCTGCGGCGAGGCGAAGCCCAGGCCCACCTGCCCGTGATCGTTGGCACCCCAGCAGCGCAGGCTGCCGTCGTCGAGCCGCGCGCAGGTGTGATCGGCCAGTGCACCCGATGCGATCGCGGTGACGGTGAGCCCACCCATGTCGACCGGGTCGATGTCGGCCGGAGTCTCGTCGTCGCCGATCGTCGGGCTCCCGGGCACGCCGAGCTGGCCCTCGCTCCCCTGGCCCCAGCAGCGCAGGCTGCCGTCGTCGAGCAGCGCACAGGTGTGGGCTCGGCCCGCCGTCACCGCGACGGCGACGCCACCGAGCGCCACGTCACCCGCCTCGGCCGGGGTCTCGTCGTCGCCGATCGGCTCGAGGCCGGCATGCCCGAGCTGCCCCTCCGCTCCCTCGCCCCAGCAGCGCAGCGCTCCGTCGTCGAGCCGGGCGCACGAGTGGTCGGCGCCCGCGACCACTTGCACGGCCGTGCCCCCGAGCGCGATGTCTCCGGTGATCGCGGGAACGTCGATGCTCCCGCCCGCCCCGGCGAGGCCGAGCTGCCCGGCGTCGTCTCGTCCCCAGCACCGCACCGTGCCCTGGGACAGGAGCGCGCAGGCGTGGGCCGCCCCCACGGCCAGCCCCACCGCGGTACCGCCCAGCATCACGTCGGCCGGGGCCTGGACCCCCGCCAGCTCCCCGCGACCGAGCTGGCCTTCGTCACCGCGGCCCCAGCACTGCACGCGTCCGTCGACGAGCCGCGCGCAGCCGAAGCCCTCGCCCGCCGCCACCTCGACGGCCGGGCCATCCAGCGCAACGAGGGTGGGCAGGCTGGTTCCCGCGGGGGTCTCGTCGTCGCCGATCGTCGCGGCATGGGGAAGGCCCAGCTCGCGCGCTGCATTGAGTCCGAAGGCCCGCACCGTGCCGTCGTCGAGCAGCGCGAAGCTCTGGGTCCCGTTGGTCGCCACCATGCTCGCCTTGCGACCAAGCGCGATCGGCTCGAGCTCCAGGGGATCGGGCTCACTCGACGCCAGCGACCGTCCCTGGCCGAGCCGTCCTTGGTCGCCACGCCCCCAGCACTCGACCTGACCGGTCTCGAGGGTGACGCACGTGGTGGCGGCGCCCAGCGAGATCGACATCGGGCCGACCGCCAGCGAGCCCTCCCGCAGCGCGAGCGCTTCGTCGCGGTCGCTCGAGTCGGGCACGCAGCCGGCCAGCGCCAGCCACGAGGCCACGCACGCTCCCAGGGCGCGGGCGGAACGGAAGGAGGGGATGGAGGATCGATCGAGGCGATGCATCTTGGCTCCTGGCGACAGGCCGAGGGCGTGCGACCGTGAGCCACCGAGGCGGTCGATCGAGCCGCCATCCGTGGGGCTCGATCTCTCGCTCGGCCGGGGTCGATCCCCCGCTCACGCCACGCGTGCTCGTCCTTTGCCAAGGAGTGCGGGGCGGCCGGTCTTGGATCGCCCCCTCGTGATCTTTTCGTGAAGAAGGCTCAGCGATGGGCGCGAAGCCAGCGCTCGAGCTCGGCCCGCAGGCGCTCCGCGGCCTCGCCGTGCTCGGGCTCGAGCCGGGCCAGCGCCGCGTGGGCCAGCGCCCGGGCTTGCTCGGGCGCGGTCCGCCAGCGCAGCTCGGCCAGGGCCAGCTCGGTCTCGGCCCGGTCCACCGGGCGCGCATCGGCGCCCTCCTGCATCTGCAGCGCCCGCTCGAGGTGGTCCTCGGCCAAGTCGACCCGGCCCAGCTCCAGCTCGGTACGCCCCAGCGCCCACGCCGCTCGGGCGATGCGCGGGTGCGAGGTCTGCGAGGAGTACGCTCGCTCGAAGACCTCGAGCGCGCGCTGCTGGAGCTGCCGCGCCCGCTCGAGGTGACCTTGCTGATGCTCGAGCAACCCCTGGGCGGCCAGGGCCTTGCCCACGTCGGGATGATCGGGCCCCCCGTAGCGCTCGAAGGCGGCACGCGCTCGCTCGAGGTGCTCGGCGGCCTCGTCGGTGCGCTCGAGGACCTGCAGGGTCTTGCCCAGGTTGAGCTCGACCATCGCCACCCTGGGGTGATCCTCGTCGTAGATCTCGGCGTACTGCTGGAGCGCCTCTCGGTAGTGGTGCTCGGCATCCTCGGGCCGCCCTTGGCCCCGCGCCACCACCCCGAGGTTGACGAGCACGTCGGCCACCAGATCGTGCTGGGGTGACAGCGCCTGCTGCCAGAGCGCCAGCGCCCGCTCGAGCTCGACCCGGGCCTCGTCGTTGCGACCGCGGTAGAGCAGCACGGCGCCGAGGTTGCTGTGCACATGGGCGAGGGCGGGGTGATCGGGCCGAAGCGAGCGCTCCCCCACCTTGCGCGCGCGCAGCAGCTCCTGCTCGGCCGCGGCGTGGTGCCCCTCGTCCACCAGCACGGTGGCGAGGTTGGCCAGGCGGTGGACCATGGCCGGGTGCTCCGCGCCGAGCTCCTGCTCGACCAGCGAGACCGCCTCGCGAGCCAGGCGCTCCGCTTCTTCGTGCCGCCCTTGCCGGCGCAGCACGCCTCGCAGCCCGTCCAGCGCCCCCACGGTGTCGAGCGGGTCGACGACGGCCGCGGCTCGCAGCACCGTCAGGGCGCGGGTGAAGTGGGTCTCGGCCTCTGCGTCCTGACCCTGCTTGGCCAGCACCTGGGCCACGCCCAGCAGGGCCTCGGCCTCCCGCGAGCCCTCGGCGTCCACGCGCTGCGCCAGCGCCAGCACCGAGTCGCCCAGCAGCGCCGCCCCCTCGGGCTGGGCCAGGGGCACGCCCACCACGAACACCAGGCCCGTGCCGGCCTCGGCCGCCACCTCGGCGTGATCGTGGCGCAGCGCCAGGGCATGGGCCGCGCGGAGGTCTGCGGCCGCCTCCGGGTAGTGCCCCAGCGCCTGATGGAGCTCGCCGCGGAGCATTCGGGCTTCGGCGATCACCGGCTCGAAGCCCACCCGCTGCGCGCGCTCGAAGGCCGCCTCGGCGCGACGAAGACCCTCGTCGTACTTGCCCGCTTGCAGCTTCGTGCGCGCGCGCGCGAGATCCTCGCGCAGGTCGGCGACCGCCGCCGCGACCGTCGCCGGCGGCATGGGCTCGGCCTGGAGCGCCAGCGCGTCGGCACAGCGGGGAAGCGACGGCAGCCCCGCGACCACCCGTACCGCTTGCTCGACCACCTCGGGGTCGGTCTCCAGCAGCTGCTCCACCGCGTGGTCCAGCGCCGAGCGTCGAGTCTCCAGGCAGGCCATGCGCTGGTCGAGCCCGGTGGCGCTGAGCTCACCGTGGACCCGAGCCGCTTCGCAGGTCTGGGTGTGCATGTCCACCCAGCCCTCGGCGTACGCATCGAGGCGCGTGCGCACGGCGAGCCGGGCATCCTCGGCGTAGGGGAGGTCGGTGGCCAGGATCGCCGCGTCGACGGCATGGGCCCGCTCGACGTCCCACACGCCACGCAGGTGCTCTCGCGCGCGGCGGCACGGTGGCTCGGCCTGCGGGGCGAAGACCCACAGCATGGCGGCCACCGCCGCGTTGGTGCCCAGCAAGGCCAGCGCCCACCGCCTTCGCCGACCCGCACTGCGGCAGCGCTCGAGCGCGCGCAGCAGCTCCACCATCGACGGCCAGCGCTCGGCCGGGTCGTCCGCCATCCCCCGCAGCAGCGCGCGCCGCAGCGCTCGCGGGACGCGACGCGTGCTCGCCGTGCTCGCGGAAGGCTCGGGTGAGGTCGGCCGCTCCCGCTCGCCCATCAGCGCCTCCCAGACCGACGCGCAGTAGCTGTATTGATCGCCGCGGGCGTCCCACGGTGCTCCCTTGCGCTGCTCCGGGGACATGTAGGCCAGCGTGCCCACCAGCGCTCCGGGCCGAGTCAGCCGCTCGTCGAAGGGGCTCGGCGTCGGGGAGGGCGCGCGCTCGGAATCCTCGGCGCCATCATCATCCTCCTCATCATCGCTGCGGCGCAGCAGCTCCACGTCGCTGGCCAGCCCGAAGTCGGCCACCCGCACGCGCCCCGTGGCATCGATGAGGCAGTTGGACGGCTTGAAGTCGCGATGGACCAGCCCTTGCGCGTGCACGGCCACCAGGCCCCGCCCCGCTTGCAGGTAGGCGTCGAGCACCTCCGGCCAGGGGCGCGGGAATTGATGCCACTGTCGCAGCGTCTGCCCCTCGACCAGCTCCATCGCGATGAAGCTCTGTCCCTCGATCCGGCCGACCTCGTACACGGTGATCACATGGGGATGGGACAGCCGGGCCAGCGCCTGGGCCTCTCGCAGCTGACGCTTGGCGCGTTGCTCGTCGAGGTCACGGCCGAGCAGCTTGAGGGCCACCCGTCGGTCGAGCACCGAGTCGTACGCCTGCAGCACGATGCCCATCCCGCCCCGTCCCAGCTCGCGCAGGTCCTGGTAGCGGCCGAGGTTGCGCTGGTTGACGAGCTTGGCCTGCCCACCCGTGCCCTCGAGGTCCGAGTCGGAGAGCGTGGGAGCCGTCACGCTCCGTACCGGCGGTGAGCCGGGGTCCACGGCGGGGCTGCTCATCCCGGGGGGAGCATACGCCGGGTGGCACCGAGCCGATCGCGCCACGCGTCGGGGGTGGCGAGGGCGGCCGCTTCAGCCCTCGCGGTGCACCACCACCGCGCGCAGGCCGGTGGCCCACGCATCGAGCTCACGGGTCAGCGTGGCGTGCAGCGCCTTGGGCATGGGCAGCTCCTCCAGTGCGTCCATCAGGCGTGCGCGCCCCCGCTGCAGGCGCCCGCGGACCGTGCCCCGAGGCAGCCCCAGCGCGTCGGCGATCTCGTCGGTCGTCATCGACTCCCAGTAGTGCAGCTCGAGCAGGATCTGCAGCTCGAGCGGGATCCTGCGCAGCGCATCGAGCAGCAGCCGCTCGCCCTCTCGGGCGTGCAGGGCGGTGCTGGGCCCCGGCGAGAGATCGAGGGCGCAGCGGTCGTCGTCGTGCAGCGGAGCGTCGGTGGGCCGGCGCAGGTGGGCGCGTAGCACGTTGCACGCGATGCCGAACAGGTACGAGCGAAAACGGCTCGGGTCGCGCAGGCGGTCGCGCCCGCGCAGGCATGCCATGAACGTCTCTTGTACGAGGTCGTCGGGATCCTCGGACAGCTTGTTGACGAAGAAGCGGCTCACGGGCTCGAAGTAGCGCTCGAACAGCTCGGATCCCGCTTGCTTGTCGCCCCCCCGCCACCCCTCGAGCAGCTCCGCGTCGCTCCTCACGCGCGCATGGTAGCGCGCCGGGGCCGTGTTTGTTGCTACCATCACCCACGCCAATGGGGGTGCTCGAGCACGCATCGACCGGGGTACGGTACCCGCTGGCCTCGCGCATGTTGGTCGGCCGCTCCCATTCGTGCCAGCTGAGACTCTCGAGCCAGCAGGTCTCGGGGGTCCACGCCGAGCTCGCCTGGGACGGTGAGCGCTGGATCGTCCACGACCTCGGCAGCCGCAACGGGACCCACCTCGATGGGCAGCGGCTCTCGCCCGACCAGCGTGCCCCGCTCGCCCAGGGCTCGCTCGTCGTGTTCGGGACCGGAGACGAGCACTTCGTGCTGGTCGATGGCGCGCCCCCCGGCCTGGTGGCCATCGCCGACGACGGTCGCCTCGCGCATGCCATCGATGGCCTGCTGAGCCTGCCTTCCGAGGACGAGCCCGAGCTCACCGTCATCGAGCAGCGCGACGGTCGCTGGCGGCTCGAGACCACGGATGCTCAACGGTCGCTGAGCGACCAGGAGCCGGTCATGGCCGGAGGGACCCGCTGGCTCGTCCACCTGCCCGGCGCCGTGCAGCGCACCGCGGATGGCGGCGAGGAGCCGATGGCCGTCTCCAACGTGGAGCTGGAGTTCCAGGTCAGCCGCGATCAAGAGCACGTCAAGATGCGGGTCCACCATCAAGGGCGCAGCATCGGCTTGCGCCCGCGGGCGCACGACTTCTTCCTGCTCACCCTGGCCCGCGCGCGGATCGACGATCAGCGGCAGCCCGGCCTGCCCTCCGCCGAGCATGGCTGGGTCTACCGCCAGGATCTCGAGCGTCGCCTGCAGATCGATCGCAACCTGCTGAACCTGTGGATCTACCGCGCGCGGCGACAGTTCACCGATGCCGGGGTGGCCGACGTGGGGGATCTCGTCGAGCGCCGGCTCGATGCCGAGCAGCTGCGCATGGGGGTGTCGCGGCTGCGGGTGGTGCACGTGCTCTCGTGAGGCCCGGTCGCTACCAGGCTTCCGAGGCGCGCTCGTCGAAGAATCCTCCCGGCCAGCGGTCGAGGAAGTCGCCGCCGCCGCTCACCCGTAGGCGTCGGAACGCGACCCCGGAGGGGTCGTGGGTGACCTGGAGCACGCTGAGCCGTTCGGGCGAGAAGGATGGGAGAGCGTCGGTGGACTCGCCTTCGGTCGTTTGGCGGATGCGTCGGAGCACGCGAAGGATGAGATGCTCGCTATGGGTCTCGACCAGCAGCGTGCGGCGCCCTCCCCCGCGGGACGCCGCCTCGATGAAGAGATCGCCGAGCCCCACCTGGATCGCGGGGTGGACGTGGTTCTCGGGCTGCTCGAACAGCGAGAGCCCACCCTCGTTCGCCAGCGACGCAACGATCACGGGAAGGAGCTGCGAGATGCCCGCGCCGGCCTCGGCGGGAAGCATCGGCGCGCCCATCGGGCCGTGGAGCCGCAAGCGCTGGGTGGCGGGCAGGGGGCCGACCAGCGAGCGGGCGGTGGGGTCGACCAGCGACTGGGTGATCACGCGACAACCGGTGCCGAGCCGGGAGAGCCACTGGTTGGTCGGTGCGACGAGGGAGCGATCGGCGAGCAGGTGATCCCATGCCGCGAGACCATGAGCCCAGCTCGAGGACCGTCCCTCGTGCTCGTAGAGGAACTCTTGTGGGGGGATGGTGCGAAACGAGCTCACGTAGAGCATCGGGCGAAGGGCGTCCACGAGCTGGTTCGGGATACCCTGCACCACCATCTCGAGGAAGGCCTGGAGTGCGGCGAGCATGCTCGGGGCGCTCGTGCATGGAGCGGGTGGAATCACTCGCAGGGGCTCGCGTAGAGGGGGCAATGCGCTGCGGCGGGAACGCGACGACGCGAACACGAGCTGGCCTGGATGCTCGGGGCCGGCAATCGCGAGCGAGCGCCAGGCCCTCGCGACGCGCGGGCTTGCCTCGGCGAGCAGCGGGTGCTGGAGGTCGACATGGACATGGAGGGGCTCGCCGTCTTGGAGCGAGGGTCCCGCTTCGAGCCACACCACGGGCTCGGCGGTCGATGCCACGCCGATGGCCACGCGGTCGACGATCGGCTCACTGGAGGTCGAGGTGCCTCGCATGCGCACGGTGAGCTCGACCCAGGCCGAGTCGAGCTCGTCCTCCAGGTCGGGGAAGGGAAAGTCGTCGGTGGCGCTCCCAAGGCGGTCCAGGCCGCCGGGTGTCGTGAACTCGGCCCGGAGCACGATGGCCCGGGTTGGATCGCGCCCATGGACCAGGCGCGAGAAGCCCCCGAGCTCGACGCGCTCTCCCGCGACCATGGTGCGATCGACATCGGCGCGGCCGTGCTCGAGCAGCTCGAGCAGGTAGACGAGAGCGTCGAAGACGATGCCCTTGCCCACGCCGTCGCAACCCACCAGCAGCGTGAGCGGGGCGAGCTCGATGCGCTGGCGCTGGCCAATGGACTTGAACCCTTCGAGGTGGAGAGCGGTGAGCATGAGGCACGCGGATGGTCGGGGACGAGGGAAGGTGGGCTCGTCGAGACAGTGGCTCAAGGGCGCCGTCGCCCACGGATTGCTGCGGGCGTGTCGACGATTTCGAAGGTGCCGTCGTTGTCCGCATATTGCTTCCAGCGCCGCAGGTACTGGTCGCGGGAGAGCGCGACCAGGTCGTCGGTCTCGCCCTCCTTGCCGGTGTCGAGCCCGATGCCGAGCATGATCCCACCGAGCGGGGTCATCGCGTAGCGGTTGTGCAGCCGGTCGCCGCCCGGTTTCGCCTTCAGACGCACGAATCGCACGGTCACGGTCGAGGGGAGGAGCCTGGCCATCTTGGAGGCGTGCTCCTCGAAGAAGGAGAGCGAAGGCGTCACCGGGTTCTCTTTGGCGACTCCGCAGTGCACGTAGACCACGGCGCCGTGGTGCAGGCGCTGGCACAACGCGACCAGCACATCCCGGTGCCGTCGGTTCTCGGGTCCGAAGTGAGGATCGACGAGGTGCAGGGACGGACAACTGGACACCATGGACCCGAGCGCATCGGCAATTGCCTCGGCGGTGCGCGGTATGCTGATCCGAGACTCACAGCGCCAGCGGGGGTCGAAGGGATCGATCTCGCGGCTGTCGAGCACGGCCGGATGGCGGCGAGGATTCGCGGTGGCCAGGATGCCCCGGTAGGGTTGGCGCATGTGCTCCTGCACGGCGTTCTCGAGCCAGGGGCGGGTGCCGTCGTAGGTGAGGGCATCCGGACGGAAGTAGCGCTGCTCGGCGAACAGCGCGATCAGCTCGTCGGCCCGCTTTTGCTGGAGCTCGGTGAGGCCACGCGCCTGCATGTCGCGGTGGACCTCGCGCTTCCACTTGGGGAACGCGCGGATCTCGAGCAGAGCGCGTGGGGTGCCGAGGCCGAAGGATCCATGGATCAGGCGGTGCTCGCCCCCCTGCGCCCAGCCGGCCACCAACCGGGGGTCGACTGCATAGAGGTGGATCACAGCACTTCCTCCCGGCGCTCGGGAAAGAAGCCGCTGGGCCAGCGCTCGGACCAGTCGCCATCGGCGGTGGCATGGCGGCGGTAGATCCGGGTACCAAACGGCCCCTGCTCGACGCAGCTCACGCTGAGCTGATCGGGGGAGAACCCGGGACTGCCATCGGGCAGCTCACCGTCGGTGGTTTGACGGATGCGGCGGAGCACGCGGAGGATGAGGTGCTCGCTGTGGGTCTCGATCATCATGGGCCCTTGCCCGCCGTCGCGCAGGGCCGCCTCGATGAAGAGGTCGCCCAGCCCGACCTGGATGGCGGGGTGCACGTGGAGCTCGGGCTGCTCGATGAGCCCGGCTCGGGCGTGGAGGGCCGCGACCACGATGGGAAGGACCTGCGAGACGCCCGAACCCACCTCCGAGGGAAGCACCCGCGACCCGGCCTCGGTCTCGAGCAGGAGGCGACGCACGGCGCCATCGACGTTGTTGCGGGACCCCGTGGCATCGGCATTGGGGTCGAGCAGCTCCTGGACGACGACCTGACAGCCCGTGCCGAGGCGACGGAGCCATGCGTTGGTGCGTCGCACCAGGTCTTCGGAGCCCCTCGCGAGCAGGAGATCCCAAGCGGCGAGACCATCCGCCCAGCCGGTGGTGCGGCCCGGACGCTCGTGGAGGAAGCCACGTACGGGGATGGTACGAAGTGGACCAATGTAGTGCGTGGATTGCAGCGCCGTGACGAGCTGATGGGCGGTGCCGAGCACGACCATCTCGAGGAAGGTACGGATCTCGTCGGCGATGGCCGTGGTGGGAGGGTCGCCTCCTTGGGGCACGAGCACGCGAAGCGGCTCGTCGAGGGCAGGGAGCGCGCAGGGGCGATTGTTGGCCAGGGCGAACACGGGGAGGGGGTGGCGGTCGTCGAAGCCCAGGCCGCGGTTGGTGAGGGGCGCGTGGCCCTCGGTGGGATCATCAGAGTCCAGGCTCGAGGGTTCGGTGGGCACGAGGTCGGGCTCGGGCAGGGCCAATGCGCTCCAGGCTTCGGCGACCTCCGGTCCTGCGTGGGCGAGGATGGGGTGTCCGAGGTTGATGCGGGCGCGGAGCGGCTCGTGGGCGCGGAGGGTCGCGCCGGTCTCGAGCCACACCAGGGGCACGGGGGAGCCGACCACTCCGATCACGGCGCGGTCGATCAGGGGCCCGTGGAATGCCGCGGTGGTGCGCTTGCGGATGGTGAGCTCGAGCCAGGCCGCGCCGAGGTCGTCGTCGAGGTTGGGGAACGGGAAGCGGTCGAGATTGCGCCCGAATCGCTCGAGCGAACGCGGGGTGGTGAACTCGGCGCGGAGCACGATGGACCGGTGGGTCTCGTGCCGATGGACGAGTCGATCGAAGCCGCCGAGCTCGAGGGTGGAGCCGCCATGGTCGGTGCGATCGACATTGGCCGTGCCGTGGACGACCAGCTCGTGGAGGTAGAGGATGGCCTGGAGGATGGTGCTCTTGCCCGCGCTATTGGGCCCGAACAGGAGCGTGAGGGGGGCCAGGTCGATGGATTGGCGATCGGAGAAGCCCTTGAAGTTCTCGAGATGCAGAGCGGTCAGCATGGGGGTGCTCCTCTACGGCTGCGCGGGGTACGGGCGCAGGTGGGTACGATGAGAGGGGAGGCATCGGCCGCGGAGGTGCGGGAGCCGACGCCTCGGCGGCTACGAGGGAGTTGTAAGCCGGAGGAGCGAGGACGGCAATGGGTGAGAAAGTACCAGTCGGGGGGGAGGGGGCGGGGTGGGTGGGTCGGGAGGGTCCAGCCGGGGGGGGAGGTGGGGCCGGGAAAAGGGAGACGGACGGAATTGAAAGAGAAGCGTGGGCCGAGTCAGCAAGGGCCGCAGGTAGATGCTCAGTGCCTCGCGGCGCTGCTGACGGCCCATGCCCGTCGTCACGCTCTCGATGATTCCACGATGCACTCTTGCCGGTGTAGATCTTGGCTGCCACATGGATCTTGGATCACAAGATCGTCCGGCTGTCGCTCATGAGTGACCAAGTCGTATTAGATTTCCTTGATGGCCCGGTGAGGCTGCGAAAGGTCTGGCGTCAGCCCACCAGGGTGCGCTGCGTGAGCGAGGCGAAGAGTTGCTTGGAGTATGTGACCGTGGAGATCATTGTCAGAAGGGTCTTGCGGATCTGAGAATCAAGTTTGGCAAACGCTTCGATTAGAGCTGCTGGTGGCCGCATCACAGTATGAGACTTTAGATGGTTGACGGTGAGACCCTCTGTGTTCGCTCCTCTGGCTAGACCAAGCAACTTATGCTGTGCGATGCGCATGTGTGCTGCGATGAATGCGCTCTCGCCTGGGTTGCGAGGAATCAGTCCTTTTACGTCTTGGTTGAAGCACAGAGGGATCTGTGCGATGGACACAGGGAGACGCCTCATCAGGATCTTGCTCTTCACGACCACGAGGATCGTGCCGATCGTCACTAGTTGGGTGGTGGAATCGTTGATGGCTTGCTTCGACACGTGTTCCTCGGTGTCTGCCATCATGTCGCCCTTGAAGTCTTTGGCAGTGGCCCAGGGGATCTCGCCTTGGAAGTAGTCGGGGCGACTTCTGCTCGGGGTGCCACCTCCAATGATGTCCACGAGTTCCCCAAGCGGCTTGACCGGCCACCCCTTCGGGTTCGTCACCGGGTCGCCGAACATCTCCAGGAAGGTCGAGCGCAGGAGCTCCTCGGTGAGGGCGATGGCCTCCTTGCGCTTGCGCCGGATGGCGTCGGCCTTGTCGAGGATGTCGGCGATGCGGCGCTGCTCGGGGAGAGGGGGGAGGGGAATGGACAAGGACTCGAAAACACCCGATGGGAGTCGTTTCGTTCCATGGGTCGATGACTCGGTGCTTGCGAGTATCTTCGGCTCCATCCACCGTAGGTAGCGGGCAAGATAGCGCCCGTCGACGTTTGGCGCAGGGATCAATGCCTTGACGTCCTGGTTGAATGTGGACGGTCTCGTGGTAACGCCAACGCGGAACTCCCGCGCGAGGCTCATCCCTCGTACGACGAACAGGATTGTTCCCTCTGGTACGAGGGTGGTCCCGCCCTTGGTAGCGGTGGGGTGTACGTGTAGCTCAGTATCACTGAGCGTGAATGACCGGATTTCCTTCGAGCTGAACCAAGGGAGATTGCCACTCCAGAAATCTGGTCTTGACTTGTTTGGTGTCCCGCCCGAGCAGATCTCACCGCACTCTCGCAATGGCCGCGAAGACCAAGCGTTCTTGCTCACAGCATCCCCTCCAGTTCCCGCAGCTCCTTCGCAATCTCCTCCTCCAACGCCTTCAACCTCCCGATGATCACCTTCGGCGGGTCATAGGTGATCTCCTCGTGCACCACCTCCTTGTACCGATTGATCGACAGATCCCACCCGTTCCCCTCGATCTCCCCCACCGGCACCACGAAGTGCTTCTTCGTCCGATCCCCGTTCTTCCCCTTCCCCCGCTGCCTCCACCGCTTCAGGGCATCCGGCAGGTCATCCTCCTTCACGGGATCCCGCTTGTCGTCCAGCGAGAACCCATCGGCCTGCACGTCATAGAAGAACACCTGCTTGGTGCTCCCCCCCTTCGTGAACACCAAGATCGCCGTCGACACCCCCGCGTACGGCTTGAACACGCCCGAGGGCAGCGAGATCACCGCCTCCAGCTGATTCTCCTCCACCAGCTTCTGCCTCAACGTCCTGTGCGCCTTGCTGCTCCCGAACAGCACCCCATCGGGCACGATCGTCGCGCTCCTCCCCCCCACCTTCAACATCCGCAGCACCAGCGCCACGAACAACAGCTCGGTCTTCTTGGTCTTCACCACCCGCGTCAGCGACGGATGCACGTCGCCCTCGTCGAGGCTCCCCTTGAACGGCGGGTTGGCCAGGATCACGTCGAACCCATCCTCCGCCTGCCGGCCGAACCGGTCGGGAAACGAATTCGACAGCGTGTCCTGATAGTGGATCGCCGGGTTGCCCACGCCGTGCAGCATCAGGTTCATCGACGCAATCCGCAGCATCGTGGCGTCGAAATCGAACCCGTGGAACATCCGGCTCTGGATGTGCTCGCGGTGCTCCTCGAGCAGGTCCCCGCTGTACAGCACCCCGCCGTCCTCCCCCGCGAGCTTGCCTGCGTCCGAGGTGTGCTTCTCCAACAGGTACTGCATCACCCCCACCAGGAACCCGGCCGTGCCGCACGCTGGATCCCCGATCACCTCGCTTGGCTGCGGGTCCAGCACCTCCACCATGAACCGGATCACGTGCCGCGGGGTCCGAAACTGTCCATTGATCCCGGCGGTGGTCAGCTTGCTCAGCAGGTACTCGTAGAGATCCCCCTTGGCATCCCCCTCGGTGATCGGCAGCGCCTGGATCTGATTGACCGCCTCCACCAGCAGGCTCGGCTTCTGGATCATCAGCTGCGCGTCCTTCATGGACTCGCCGAAGGTCGTGCCGCTGCCACCGAGCTTGCGAAAGTGCGGAAACACCTGGTCCCGCACCACCACCAGCATCTCCTCGCCGGCGAGCTGGCGAAAGCTCCCCCACCGCCGTGGGTCGTCCTTGCCCGTGAACCTCCCCTGAAACCGCTTGCGGGTCCGGGCCGCCCTGCGCTCCTCGGTGGTCTCCATCACGTCGAGCAGGCGGGCGAACATCAAGAACGAGATCTGCTCGATGACGGTGAGCGGGTTGGTGATCCCGCCGGTCCAGAACTCGGTCCACAGCTTGTCGATCTGGCTCTTTTGCTGAGTGGTCAGGGTGCTCATGTCTGGGATGCCTCGTCGGCGCCGCCGTCACCGTCGTCGTCGGCGCGCAGCTCGTACTGGTCGATGATGGCGAAGAGCTCGTCCACGTCGTCGGGGTCGGCGAACACCCCCTCGATGCTCTCGGGATGCACCGTGGTGAACGGCGGCTCGTACACGCGCGCGACCTCGATCCCCCCGTTGTGGGCGATGTGGTTCTGCAAGAGCTGCAAGAGCCGAAGCTGCCGCGCGTCGAGCCGCGGATGCCGCTCCACGAACCCGGCGAATGCCCGCTCCACCGCGGCGACATCGAGGCCACACAGCCCCCGAAACACCTCCAGCCGCGAGCGCTCGCGCGGGGACTCGTCCTCCCCGTGCCGGTGCCCCACGGGCGACCGCAGCCGCTCCACGTCGGCATGCTCGTCGGCCTCGCGCAGCCGCTGCGCGAGCGCCTGCAGCTCGTCGTCCTCCACGCGCTGCCCCGCGCGCAGGCGTACCACGACCGCATCGTCGGCGTACTGCTCGCGCAACAGCTCCTGCACGCGCCGCTTGTACTCGACCCGGTGCAGCCCGTCGAGTCGGGGAACGTACGCCTCGCTGGTAAAGCCGGTATCGGTCACGTCGAGATAGAGCGGCGCGACCCGATCCATCGACCCGGTCTGCTGGTACCTCATGACCCCGCGCAGCTCCAGCCGGACCTCCTCGAGCGCGCGCACCTCCACCCCGGCCCAGAAGTCCCTGCTGCGCACTCGACCGATCGCCGCGGCCCGAGCCCGCACCTCCTCGAGGTTCTTGGGCAGCCGCTCCACCGCATCCTGCACGCGCCCCCGCAGGTCGTGCACGCTGGGAGCATCGGGACCGCCCCGGAGCACCTCGACCTGCAAGCGCGTCATCTGCAGGTCGAAGCCATGGGCATCCTCGTGCCGGCGAATGTCGCGCTGGCCCTGCAAGGGCCCGGCGATCGAGCGCAGGTCGGCCTGGGTCGGCGCCGCGAAGCGGCCCACCCGCTCCGGGTCGGCGAGCGCTTCGAGCTCTCGCCGCCGGTCTCGCACGACGAGGCTCTTGGTGTCGATCACCGCGCGCACGTCGGCCACCAAGAGCCCGGTCGCCAGCTCGAGCGCCGGGTCGTCCATGCGCTCGACGGCGACCGCGGCCAGCTCGATGCGCGCCTCGAACAGGCGCTGGAGCAGCGACTTGGGCGGAGCCCCGCGCTTGGGCTCGCGGTACTTCTCGTCGAAGTAGAAGAAGTTGTCGCCGTGGTCGAAGATGAGGAATTCCTGCTTGTCCCGCCCGGGCCCGAAGAGATCCGGGCACAGCCGCGTGCCGCGGCCGATCATCTGCCAAAACTTCACCTTCGAGCGCACCGGCTTGGCGAACACCAGGTTGACCACCTGCGGCACGTCGATGCCGGTGTCGAGCATGTCCACCGAGATCGCGATCGTCAGCGCGTGGGTCGGGTCCTTGAAGTCGTCGATGAGGTGCTCGGCGTGCGAGACCTTGGTGTCGATCACCTGGCAAAACGCGCTGCCGTACTGCGGGTAGGTCTGCTCGAACACCTTGGCCAGGTGCACGGCGTGCTCGTGGCTGCGCGCGAACACGATCGTCTTGCCCACGTGGCTGCCCGTGGCCTCGCGGATCCCCTCGTCCATCAGCGTGCGCCAGAGGCCCCGCGTGGTGTCGGCGTTGAACACCCTGGCGTCGAGGTCCTTGGCGTCGAGGTCGAGGTCCTCGGCGTCGGCCTGCTGCCGCTCGAGCTGCTGCCGCTGCTCCTCGCTCAGCGCCGACCACCGCAGGCCCTCTCGGCGAAACAGGCTCGTGCACTTGCGCACGCGGAAGTGCACGAGGTAGGGCGGCTGCCGCCCGATCGCGTCGTCGTAGTCGAACCTGGCGGTGGGCTTGCCTGGCTCGCAGCCGAACATCTCGTACGTGTCGTGGTCGGTCAGCTCCACCGGCGTGGCGGTGAGCCCCACCTGCAGCGCGTCGAAGTACAGGAACAGCACCCGGTAGTGATCATAGAGGCTGCGGTGCGACTCGTCGGCGATCACGAGGTCGAAGAACCCCACGTCGAAGTCCTCGTAGCACTGCATCATCGCGGGGTAGGTGGCCAGGTAGATGCGCTTGTTGCGGTCGTGGGCGGTGTCGCGGCTCACCACCACCCGCGGCTCGCCGGGCATGAACTCCTTGAACACGCCATCGGCCTGCTTGCGCAGCTCCCTGCGGTCACACAGGAACAGGATGCGCTTGACCCAGCCGGCGCGCATCAGCACGTCGCACAGCGAGATCGCCACGCGGGTCTTGCCGGTGCCGGTGGCCTGCACGATCAAGGCCTTGCGATGGTTGTCGCCGAAGCGGTCGCACACCTGCTGCACCGCCTCGAGCTGGTACATGCGATCGGCGATCGCCAGCTTGGGCTCGACCTGCGACAGCGGCTTGCGGAACGTCCGCTGGTGCACGAGGTACTCGAGGCTGTCCTTGGCATGGAACCCGTAGACCTTGCGCTTGGGCTGGCCCTGGGCGTCGTCCCACAGCATCACGTCCACGCCGTTGGTGTAGAAGATCACCGGGCGCTGCCCGTGCTCCTGCTCCAGGCACTGCGCGTAGAGCCTGGCCTGCGCGGAGGCGACCTCGGCGTCCTTGGACACGCGCTTGGCCTCGACCAGCGCCAGCGGCTTGCCGTCGTCGCCCCACAGCACGTAGTCGACGAAGCCCTCGCCGCTGTCGGTTCGCATGGTGGTGACCGGCACCTCCTGACCGACCTGCTGCGTGCTCTTGCCGTGTGCACCCACGTCCCAGCCGGCGGCGCGCAGCTCTTCATCGATCAGGCGTCGGCGGGTGGTCTTCTCGTCGAAGTGGAGGATCGAGGCCGACCGCTGGCCCAGCTCGAGCTTCTGCTGCTGCACCTGCCTGGTGGCGGCGCTGCCACCCGCCGGCGCGGTGGCCAGGCGCTCGAGCAGCTCGTTGCGCAGCGCGGCCAGGTTCGCCTCCTGCCTGGCCTCGGCCAGCCGCAGGTGCTCGAGCACCGCCTCCATGGTGGCGCCGGCATCGGGCGTGGGCGCGGGTGGTGCGAACGCAGCGGCTGCGTCGTTCGGGTCGCCGCCATCGAGCGTCAGGTGGAGCCAGCGGGCCACGTCGAACAGCTCCGCCAGGCACTCGAGCGCGCGCGTGGTGGTAAGCGGGCGCCTGGCATCGAGGTGCGCGGCATCGTTGCCCGCCTGCTTGATGAGCTGGAGCTTGTCGCGGACCACCTGCGGCACCGAGGCCTCGAACGGTGCCGACGTCATGCGGGCATTGAGGTGGTTGGGCACCGGGCGCAGCGCGTAGGCGTCGTAGATCATCGCCACCACGTGCTCGACGAAGAGCCGCTGCTTGGTGAGCGAGCCACCGGGATCGGGATGGGCGTAGCGCTCCGCCAACCCGGCGAGGTCGGCGAGTGCGGCCCGCTTGGTGCGCAGGAACTCGAAGCTCTGGCTCTTCATCGGAGGGACCGCGATGCTCGCACGGAAGGGAAGCCCGGACCTGCATGGCTGATCGCTGCCGGCTCGGGTCCTGGGATCGCAAGGCGCGGCGACCGTGGTGCAGCGCTCGGTGCATGCGCAGCTACCGCACGAGCCGAGACCGAGGGCAGCGATGCCCCCGAGCGCAGCGGGCAACCTCCAGGCTGCCGCGCCCTCGAGCCCATCGCGCCCGCTCCAACCAAAGAAGTGAGGGGCCCAGCCGGACCATTCCGGCTGGACCCAGGATAGCGCTTCGACTACGCCACCGCCGCCTCGGGCACGTCGGCCACGGGCAGCTCGGGCAGCGGTTGCTCGATGGGCTCGTCGTCGGCGCGGCTGGCCTCACCGGAGGCCGTCGGGGTGATGGAGCTGGGAGATCCGCTACAAGAACTTGCCCACCAGCGTCTTGAGCGTGGACAGCTGGTTGGAGGAGGCCGGCGTGGCCGATTCCGTCCCGCCGGAGGCGGCCGCGGCCGCACCCCCCTCGGTCGGCTTGCTCGCGTCGAGCTTCCCCGCCGCATTGAGCAGGGCGCCCGCGCTGCTGGCCCCACCGCCACCGGCCAGTCCACCAGCCATCCCGCCCACGCCCAGCTCTGGGGCAGCGACCATCATGGCCGCCTTGGCGGCCACCTGTCCCACCTCGGTGGCGAGGTCCGCGGCGACCTGAGTGTTCTCGGTCTCCTGTCGACCCGCATCCGTGGCCCCCTGGGCCGCCGTCTTCACGCTCTGTCCCGCCAGGCTCATGGTGGCGGCCGCATTGCTCATGTCGCGGAACATGTTGGCCATGGTCAACGTGCGCATCAGCGAGCCCATCGAGTTGTCGGCGGAGGTCGCCGCCGACTCGATCTCGCCCTGCAGATCCGGCAGATACATGTGAATCGCGTCCGGCTCGAGCCCGGAGGCCTTGATGTTGGTGAGCCAGTCCGCCGCACCGCGCGAGCCCGCGGTGAGCTTCTCGATCTCCGGCGGCATGATCTGGATCGGCGAGTCCTGCCAGTTCCAGAACCGGGTGATGTCGAGCTTCTCTGCGCTGTTGAAGCGGCCCGGCGTTGCCTCGGCGAACACCCCCCCCGTGGTCATCGGGACCGAGGTGATGCCGAGCCCCTCATCGCCCTGGGGCTCGTCGTGGTCGTCGAGATACTCCTCCTTGACCTCGTCGGTCGCGTCTCGATAGCCCCGCTTGCTCATCCAGGCCCAAAAGTCGCGGTCGAGGAGCTTGGTCGCGAGCAGCCAGTCGAGCTTCTTGCGCTCGTCCTCGAAGTGCCAGGGGAACGCCACGTAGTTGCCGAGGAACGCGATCGGCTTGGGCTCGAGGGTGGGGGCCACGGGCTTGCCCTTGTACGTCGCAGTCAGCAGCGCCTTCATCCAGTCGGCCTCGTCCATGCAGTACCAGATGGCCTGGCTATAGTAGAGGGCATTGTCCTTCATGTGCTGAATGGCCTCGGTGGAGTCCTTCTTGGACACCTCGACCCTCAGTGCCTCGTAGCCATACCAGTCGCCGGTGAGCGCGATGGTCTGCTCGTACTTGTCGGTTTGGGTGTCCTTTACGAAGTGATAGGTGAGCTTGAGCTGGTCACCCACGTGGCTGTAGTCGGGGTCGTAGAGCACCCTCGAGATCTGGCTGAGCGGTAGCTTGGTGTTCTCGAACACCGTGCCGGTCTTGCTGCCCTGGCCGTCCCCGGCCAGCTCATCGGCGTACCACCACCAGTACCAGCTCCAGGATCCGCTGTTCCAGTGGGTTCCGTCGCGGAGCATCAGCTGGATCCCGTCGATGATGCCGGAGCCGCCCAGATCGAAGTCGATCTTGGCGAGCAGCGGATCGGTGAACGCGACCTCGTGCAGCCGATTGCCCTGCGCGTCGACGAGCGTGACGGTGTGCCCGGCCCGCCACGACGACTCGTCGGCCTCCGACAGCGCCTTCTTGATGTTCTCGTCGAGCGCCACCGCCTCGAGCACCCGCCGGTACTTGAGGATGACGTGCGGATCGCTGAAGTCGAAGATCTTCAGGGGGACGAAGATGCAGCGCGTGTACTGCCGGGCCCGGCTCTCCACCCGGTAGTTCTGGACGACCTCGTAGTACTGCACCGTGAGCGCGTGCATGTGGTTGTAGTTGGCCACCACCCGCGTCGAGATCGTCTCGTCCTCGAGCTGGTGGGTCTCCTCGATCACCGCCGTTCGGCTGCGCCGCTGGGCGTTGGCGTGCTGGTGGGTGGAGGTGTTGATGTTGCGGTTCATGCTCGTGGACAGGTGCCGCATGCTGTCGGTCCGCGACACGTTGGTGGTGACGCTGTCGCGATGGGACCGGGAGGTCGAGCTGCCGAAGCCGAGCAGCCGCGCGAAGAAGCTGCCCGAGCTGCTCGACTGGCTGGCGTGGCTCTCGGTCTCCGTGCGAGTCGAGCCGTACTGGGTCTCGTCGGCGACGGCGTTGGTGACCTCCGCCACGCTGCGCTGCAAGGAGTCGTCGGAGCTCAGGACTTCGGTCTGGGTGTCGGCATCCTCCCGGGTCCCCTTGCCCCGGCGCGACCAGTCGGTGAACGCCAGCCGGGTCACCTCGCCCGGGGCCAGCGCCACGCTGTGGAGCAGCAGCCCCAGGGTGATGCCCTGGTTGAACCATGTCTGCTCCGTGGTCACGCGGACCCCCTCGGCCGCGCACGTGAAGCCGTCGTCCAGCAAGGAGGTGGAGAACAGGTCGAGCTGGCCCGCCTGACCGAGATCGACGAGCGTGTTCGATCCGGGAGGTCCGCCGGCCGCAGGCGGGGGAGTGGCTCCGGCCGCAGGCGGGGGAGCCGTCGGGACGGTGGTCGGTCCCGTGCTGTCACCGTCGCTCAGGTCGGTGTCGAGCAAGAAGGTCGCGTGGTAGAACGCCTTCTCGTCCGGCGCGTCGCCCATTCGCACCATGAGGTCGGAGGGCTGCTCGGGATCGACGAGCTCGCGGTGTGCAGCGCCGCTGTCGCCCAGGCCGAAGGTCTCGTTGAACAGCCCCTTGGCGGTCTGGAACGGGGGCCACACGGCCAGCTCCCGGATCGTCTCGATGTCGAGGGCTTGCTTGAGCGCGGGCGCGGCCGTGTCGGTGGAGAAGCTCAGCTGCTCGAGCCCCCGATCGGCCAGGCCGAGGGTGCTGCCGGGCTCGCGTGGATCGGGCCGCAAGGCATCCGCCGGCACGAAGCCGTGCTCGCGGTACTCCGCGGTGATCGAGCCGTCGGGATCGGAGATGTCCAGCGCCTGGTTGAAGACCCGCGACGTGGCCAGGTCGAAGATGCTCTGGGCGTGGAGCTCGTCGCGCAGGATCGCGGCGACCTCCGGGCGGACCCCGAGCAGCTGATCGACGCCGGCCTGCAGTAGATCGCGCCCCCGAAGTGAAGCGGATGCGCTCTTGACGAATCGAACGAGATTGGAGCTTGTCATGGTGATCCTCGCTGAAGGGCTGGGAGCCGGGCTCGAGCGACCGAGTCGTGCCTCAGGTTTCCTCCGTACCGGTTGCGGCGTCCTGGGTCTTGGGCGCTGCCTTGCTGGCCGCGCTGGCCGACGCGGTCGACTTCCACTGCCCGAGGATGCGCCGGAGCACCTCCTGCTTGGCGTCGTCCGTGGTGTCGGTGCCAGTGCCCACGTCGGTGCCGGTGCCGGCGTCCGTGCCGGGGGTCGCGGCCGCTGCGGCCGGTGCTTGGTCGGCCTCCGCAGCCACGTTCATCGCCGCGCCCGCATTGGTGAGGTTCTGGGTCCCAACGCTCCCGGCCACCGAGCCCACGACGGACTTGACCATGTTCGCGAACATGGCCATGCGCTGGCCGAGCTGCTTGCCGGACTCGGTGGCTCCCTCCTGGGCCGATTGCAGCGCCTGCCCGGCCAGTGCCGCCGTGCCAGCGCCGTTGCTCATGTCGCGGAACATGGTGGATGCGGCCAGGGCAGCGAGCATGGCCTCGGTGCCCCCGCCCTGGGCCGCGGCCTTGCCGGCGGTGGGCGCCTGGGTGTGCAGGTGGATCGCCTGGGGTGCGAGCCCGCTGGCCTTGAGGTCTGCGAACAGCTCCTTCGAGCCGCGCTGCCCGGCCTTCACCGGATTGATCTCCGGTGGGACCAGCGGGATCGGCGAGTCCTTCCAGTTCCAGAACCGGGTCAGATCCAGCTTCTCGGCGCAGTTGGAGCGCCCGAGCACCGCCTCGGTGAACACGCCCCCGGTGGGGATCGGCAGCGTCATCTCCTTGCGTCCTTCGTCACCCTGGATGTCGACGTGCTCTTGCAGGTAGGCCTGCTTGACGGCGTCGGTGATCTGGGCATGCCCCTTGCGCGCCATCCAGCGCCGGAAGTCCCGGCGCAGGAGCTTGGACTCCAGCAAGAAGTCGAGCCGCTTGGCGTTGTCGTTGAAGCTCCAGCGAAACGCGACGTAGTTGGCCACCATCATGATCGGGGTCGGGATCAGCGTGGCGCCGACGGGCTCGCCCCGGAACTGGATGCTGCGTAGCGCCCTCATCCAGTCGGTCTCGTCGAGGCTGTTCCAGATGGCTCGGCTGTAGTAGAGGGAATTCTCGTTGAGGTGGCGGATCGTCTCGCCCTCTCCGCCCACCATCCCGTGCCGGACGTAGAAGACCCACCAGTCGTTGTACTGACCGACACTGGTCCACTGACCCGGGGTGAGCCCATACGTGAATCGAACGACCTGCTCACCACTCCTGAACTCGAGAGTGATGGTAGTATAAGTGTTATAGCTGCAAGCCCGCACCTTGACGTCGGTAATGGACGAAGCCGAGATGTCGTAGGTCTTCTCGCCGGTGCCCATGCCCCCGCAGTTCCACCAATTGTCGCCGATGCCCTGTTGGCGGACGACGATCTCGGCCATCGCATGCCCGCTGAAGGAGATCTTGGTCAGCTTGGCGTCCGATAGTGTGAGCGTGAACAGGCTGCGCCCGGTCCGCTGCTCGTACACCGTCGACGTGGAGACATGCGGGTGATCCAGCCAGTCTGCCTCGGTCGCCTTGGCCGCCTTCAGCTTCTTGGCCACCGCCTCGGTCAGCGCGACCCGCTCCAGGATCTTGCGGTACTTCTTGATGACCCGGTAGTCCCTGAAGTCGAACGGCTTGAGGGGTACGAACACGCAGCGCTCGAAGTTGGTCGCCCGGGTGACCACGCGGTAGTTCTGCACGACCTCCCAGTACTGGATGGAGAGCGCGTGCATGTGGTTGTAGTTGGTGACGACCCGCGTGGAGAGGCTCTCCTCGTCACGCTCGAGGGTCTCCTTGACCACGGCCGCGTTGCGCGAGCGCACCGAGCTCGACTGCTGATGGGTGGCGGTGGAGACGTTCTGGTTGACCCGCCCCGAGAGATTGCGATTGCCACTACTTTGGTTGTACGAGGTCGCCAGGCTGTGGTTGGTGGAACTCGATCCCGAGGAGCCCGGCATGAACAAGGCGATCGCCGGCATGATGCTGAAGCCCCCGGCCGATCCCCCCTTCTGCGTCGCATCGCTCGAGCTGGTCACCTTGGAGTAGCCCTGCTGCGTCTCCCGGGCGACGGCATCGGTGATCTCGGTGAGCAGGTGGCTGGCCGAGGTGTCGGCGGTGGAGTCCTCTTCTTGGTCGACGGCCTCGTCGCGCCGCCCCGCGTCGAGCTTGCGAAAGCTCGAGACCGCCACCCGCGTGCTCTCGCCGGGGGCCAGCGGCAGGCTGTGCAGTAGCTGCCCCAGCGTGACGCCCTGGCTGTACCAGGACTGCTCGCTGGTCACGAGCACCCCTACCGCGGGCTTGGTGAACCCGCCGATCTGCAGCGCGGTCTGCATCACATCCAACTGCCCCTCATCGGACAGTGACGTCATGACGACCGTGGGGATCCCATTGCCGGGTTCCTCGGCGGCCGCCGGGGCGGGGGTGGCTCCCGCCGGGGCCGGGGCCGGGGCCGCTGCCGGGGCCGGAGCCGCGGGCGTGGCGGCGGCCAGGATCTCGTCGTCGGTCAGATCGCTATCGATCATGTGCAGCGAGGTGAAGTAGGCCCGCTGCGTCGGGTACGTGCCGGTGACCGGGACCAGCTCAGCCGGCATCTGTGGGTCGGGCCGGGCGATCTGCGGTAGATCGCCGTCGCCACCGCCGTAGGTCTTCTTGAGGATGGCCCGCGCGGTGTGGAACGGCGACCACAGCGCGACGTCGCGGATCGACTCGGCGTGGAGCGTCTGGCCGAGCTTGGCGGCGGTGTCCTTGCTGCGGAATCTGAGCCGCGACAGCGGCTGCTCTCCCGCATCGATCGCGTGGTCCCGGTCCCGCGGGTCTACCGACGACAGGAGGTCGGAGGGCACGAATCCGCGCTGGGTGTACTCGGCCTCGAGCGT
The DNA here is from genome assembly GCF_026337845.1 of Paraliomyxa miuraensis. GTDB lineage: Bacteria > Myxococcota_A > Polyangia > Nannocystales > Nannocystaceae > Paraliomyxa > Paraliomyxa miuraensis. The sequence goes on from NZ_JAOVZF010000162.1 coordinate 269,625, forward strand.
CCCGTGGGGATCGATGAGGTGCAGGGCCCGGCCGAATTCCGGGGAGGTTGCGAGGTCGTAGATGCTCTGGATGTGCATCTCGTCGCGCAGCAAGGCTGCGGCCTCTGCGGTAACCCCCAGGATCTGATCGACACTGGCCTCGAGCAGGGCGCTTCCTTGCAAGGACGCCGCGCTGCTCGTGACGAGGTTGGCATACGAATACGATGAGCTGGTCACGGTCATGAGGGTTCCTCGCCGCGGCGAGAGTGGCAGCGAGCCCGAGGCGGATCAACTCGAATCGGCGCCTCGGCGATTTCAGTGGATTTCATGAGGGTTCATTCGCGGTCACAGAGGCTCGGACACTCTGGCGAATCGGTAGACGAACGGCGTTTGGTGACGCGCTGGAACGAAAGGCGACGGTGGAGCTGATGAAGGTCCTCGCACGAGCATCGCGTCGTTCCAAGACGGTGGCATGAAAGAGCAATTTGCCCCCGGCGAGCGGATGGTTGGGCCGTCCGGTGGATGGGGGGATCACCGATTCATCGGGCATGCACGCTCGCGGCGGTGGGAGCGGCCACCGCCTGCGGACCGGGGGAGCTGGCGACCGTGCGTGAGGGCAGCGGGCGGGCGGTGGCGCAGGCTTGCATCGAAGGGGCCGAGCGGTCCGAGCGGACTGCGACGGCGGCAGGAGCGAACGCGAGGGCTTGCAGTGGTGAGGTGCTTCCGACGTGCTCGCCCGGATGGACGGGGCCCGGGTGTGACTGGCCGTGTGATGGTGCGGAGTGCGGCTTTGCGTCGTACTGCCACGGGGACGGGCGTACGTGGGGGCTCGCGGCCTTCGGGGCGCGGCTGTTCGAGGCCAGCCCGAAGCTCGAGGACGAGGTACTGCATGCGCTCTTCGAACAGTTCGTGGTCGAGCATCCCGAGGACGTAGGGCTCGCGGCGGGCGAGATCTGCGCTGCGACGCCGCCCTATGTGTGCACGCCGATGAACCTTCCGCCGGGGCTGTCGGCGAGCGATGCCTTCATGCCGGCGTTTCTCTATGCCTTGCGCGTCGATGCGAACTCCTTCCGCCAATTCATCGACGCATTCGCGACGCAAGTGTCGTGCAACCTCGGCGCTGCGGTGTGTGATGCTGCGGAGGGTGCCGACGTGACGGGCGCGACGGACGTCGGCAACGACGTCACCGGGGCTGGAGTCACCGAAGGCGACGCCACGGGTGGCGGTGGTGTGATCGATGACGGCGGCGGCTGTGAATGCAGCGCGGCATCGAATCGCGGAGCCGACCTCGCCCCGGCATGCCTCGGATTGCTCGCGCTCATCGGATGCTGGGACCTCCACGACGGAGGAAAGCGGCTCGGAGAATGGCGCCACGGAGACGATGGGAGGGCCGCTACCACAGTGGGCACTCGGCGTCTTCAGTAGCTCGGTCGAGGAGGTCGGAATGTCGTTCTCGGACAACCCCTACTGGTGGAGCAGTGTCGAGATCTCACCGACGGGGAGCTTCTTCTACGACCTCTACGTCTGCTCGGAGCACCAAGAGCGCCAGGAGTTCCGCTGGACATTGGCCGAGGACGGACGGAGCTTGAGCATTCAACCGGTTCCTCCTGCCGAGGTGTTCGTGTACGCCAACGGCAATCGAGTCTCCGAGGTCATCGTCGAGCCTGGCGACTCCTGTGATGCTCTCGCCATCCGCTCCTTTCACGTCGAAGCGATGACGTGGATCGAAGGCGAGTACCACCGCGGCAACGTGTGCGCCCGAGCCACCGCCCCCGACGGCTGCACGTTCACCTTCGAATGGTGCGATGGCACATCGCCACCTCCGTGCGAATGAGAGGAGTCGAGCGCGCGTGGTGAGGCCGCTGCTTGGTCAGCGAGCCGCCGGGATCGGGATGGGCGTAGCACTCCGCCAACCCGGCGAGGTCGGCGAGTGCGGCCCGCTTGGTGCGCAGGAACTCGAAGCTCTGGCTCGTCATCGGAGGGACCGCGATGCTCGCACGGAAGGGAAGCCCGGACCTGCATGGCTCATCGCTGCCGACTCGGGTTTTGGGATCGCAAAGCGCGGCGACCGTGGTGCAGCGCTCGATGCATGCGCAGCTACCGCACGAACCGAGACCGAGGGCAACGCGCAGCCTCGAGGGTGGTGGAACCGCTGAGGCGCATCGGTGCGGGCAGCCTCGAGGGTGGTGGAACCGCTGAGGCGCATCGGTGCGGGCACCCTCGAGGTTGCGCGAACCGATGCACCCCAGCGCAGCGGGCAGCCTGGAGGTTGCTCGAACCGATGGGACCCATCACACCGAGCAACCTCCAGGCTGCCTCGACCGATATACCCCAGCGATCTGGGCAGCCCAGAGGTTGCCCGCACCGATGCCCCCGAGCGCAGCGGGCAACCTCCAGGCTGCCCGCGCCCTCGAGCCCATCGCGCCCGCTCCAACCAAGAAAGTGAGGGGCCCAGCCGGACCATTCCGGCTGGGCCCCTCGGCCCCTCAATCATCTCACCAACCTAGGATAGCGCTGCGGCTACGCCACCGCCGCTTCGGGCACGTCGGCCACGGGCAGCTCGGGCAGCGGTTGCTCGACGGGCTCGTCGTTCTCGTCGTCGGCGCGGCTGGCCTCACCGGAGGCCGGCGCCCGCCGCATGCGGAGGATCGGCTCGAGCTGCTTCTTGGCCGCCTCGACCGAGGCCTCGTCGCGCTCGTCCATGGTGCCGATCACTCCGCGGGCGTAGCTGACGATGGCGGCCTGCAGCTCCCGCAGCGGCTCGGCCACGCGTGTGGGCTCGGGTGCATCCTCCTTGGCCTTGGTGATGCCCAGCGCCCGGCCGTAGTCGGCATGGGCCTGCTGTAGGCCCTCGAGGTACTTGCCGCCCACCAATTCGGCGAGCTCGTCCTCGAGGTCATCGGCTCGCAGCCGCACCAGCCGACGCTCACTCTCGGCCCACTGCTCGTGGAACGGCAGCGTGAGGAAGTCGAGCCCGGTGGGGAACAGCAGCTCCAGGAACCGCTGGGCTCGCGGGGAATCGTCGTCGCCGAACTGCACGCTGCTGTCGAGCCGCGAGCGGACCGAGCCCCAGCGGCGATCGAGCACCAGGTCGATCGGACGCAGGCGCTGGGCGGGTGCCGCTCGCTGGAGGTCGATCCACGCCGCCTGCAGTCGCTCGGCCTGCGTGCGGAGCCAGGCCAGACGCCTGGCCACGGCCTTGGTGGGGCGCGACGGGGCGGCGGAGAGCAGCGCTCGCGACAGGCTCAACGTGGCGCGCGCGCTGCGGGTGGAGAGGGTGGTGTACTGATCCGGATCGAACATCGGGGGCATGCAGGTCCTGCTGGCGGTGCACGACGATGCACGCATGTGTGCACCTTCGTGACCGGGTGTGGGCTGGATGGGTGCGAGGCGGTGGACCTCGCGCCTGGCCAGTAAAGGGCCTCACCGGGCAAGTGCAAGCTGAATCTGCGCTCGCAGAGCGTCCCAATGTGGACGCCTCATGGGTGGCACGTCCGTGCCGAGCTGGAGCCTTCCGCATCCGGGCTCCCGCGTCCCGAGGGCAAGGAGGATCGCCTCGTTCCAGACGGTGGCATGAAAGAGCAATTTGCCCCCGGCGAGCCGGTGCCTAGGCCGTCGGGGTGATGGGGGGATCACCGATTCATCGGGCATGCATGCTCGCGGCGATGGGAGCGGCCACCGCCTGCGGACCGGGGGACCTGGCGACCGTGCGTGAGGGTAGCGGGCGGGCGGTGGCGCAGGCTTGCATCGAAGGGGCCGAGCGGTCCGAGCGGACTGCGACGGCGGCAGGAGCGAACGCGACGGCCTGCAGTGGTGAGGTGCTTCCGACGTGCTCGCCCGGATGGACGGGGCCCGGGTGTGACTGGCCGTGTGATGGTGCGGAGTGCAGCTTTGCGTCGTACTGCCACGGGGACGGGCGTACCTGGGGGCTCGCGGCCTTTGGGGCGCGGCTGTTCGAGGCCAGTCCGAAGCTCGAGGACGAGGTACTGCATGCGCTCTTCGAACAGTTCGTGGTCGAGCATCCCGAGGACGTGGGGCTCGCGGAGGGCGTGTCGCCGGAGGATCTCGATCTGGTGCCGGCTCCGGCGTTTCGGGCGCCCGCGGGTGGGCTCGAGCTGCTGCGGTTGCAGCAGCGGTACCGTGGGATTCCCGTGTACGGGCCGGACGGCACGGTGCGCGTGACGCTGGGGCCGAGGGGGGCGATCGCGTTCGATGGCGCGATCGTGGACGGGCGGCAGGACTGGGCGAACGTCGAGGAGCACGCGAGCGAGGACTTGGCTCGACGGTCGATCCTCGCGCACGCGGTGGAGCGCTCGGAGCTGTCCGTCGGAGAGTTGGAGCTCGCGAGCCTGCGCCTGGTCGCGGTACCGAGGGTGCAGCGGATCGGGTGGATGGGGACGGTGCGCTCCGGGCTCTCGCCCGTGGCGACGATCGTGGTCGATGCGGATCCAGAGGCGAGCGTTCCTCTGCCGATCCTTCATGCCGAGCACATCGAGGCCGCGGGGCTGGTCGACGAAGTGGATATCAGTGTGATGGCCGAGGATCCCGCGTCGGATGTATTCGGCCCGCCGAACGACACGGCGAGCCTGGCGCAGCTCTTCGATGCGAGCCCACTGCGAGGCTCGATACGCGGGGGCGAGGTGATCGTCGGGACGGAGCGCGTGGTTGGATACGATCTCAGCTCGGCGATGAGCTTCATGGACATCAACACCGTACCGCCGCTGGCGAGCATGACGGCGGACTTCGATGCGCTGCCGGGGACGATCGCGTACGACGTTCAGAACGACTACGTTCGCGTGCAGAGCTACTACGCGTTCGTCGATCAATACATGGCCGGCGTGTGGGAGTCCTTGAACGTCGTACCGAGCGTCCCGCCCGATCTGTTCGCGCCGCGGGTGATGTTGTGGGTGCAGCCTGGCTTCGACCTGTGTCCGATGCAGAGCTATTGCGCCAACTACGTTTCGCTCGAAGGAATACCCCCAGACTTCGTCGCGGATGAGTATGAGCAGCCGCTCGATGGCTCGGTCTTGGAGCACGGCTCGAGGATCGCCATCGAATTCCCCGGCGCGTCGGCGCACGTGCTCGCCCACGAATTCGGCCACATCGTCGATCTGTTCGCGGCGCCGTACTTCGTCGGCGCCGGCTTGGGCTGCACGGGCGCTCCTGGGTGCATGCCGAGCTGCCAGCCCGACACCTCGGAGGAAGCACCAGCGCTACGGGAGGCCGTCGCCCAGGTGTTCACCATCGCGGCCACGAGCGAGCTCTTCCCCATGGCGACCTTCGACGATTGCGACCCCTTACCCGCGATCAGCCTCGGCGCCGATGGTGCCCCGCACAACGATGCGTGTCGGCCGGGTGGTGAGCCCTACTCGCACTTCCTCGACCCGGCTTCCTGCGCCGTGGGAGCGCATTGCGACCACGACTTCGCCGCCCAAGTGGATCCGCCAACGGGGCTGTGCGCTCAGTCGAGAGGCTACCGGGTCGACAGCCTTCACCAGGCGTTCTGGGAGATCTTCCACGGCGAGCGCTGCGCTGCGACGCCACCCTATGTGTGCACGCCGATGAATCTTCCGCCGGGGCTGTCGGCGAGCGACGCCTTCATGCCGGCGTTTCTCTATGTCTTGCGCGTCGATGCGAACTCCTTCCGCCAATTCATCGACGCATTCGCGACGCACGTGTCGTGCAACCTCGGCGCGGCGGTCTACCAGGAGGTCAACGAGGTGCTGTGCCATCACGACCTTCGAGCGTGTGGTGCTCCGCCTCCAGCGATCTGCGAGACCTGCGGCAACGGGGTACGCGAGGGCTCGGAGCTCTGCGACGGCAACGACCTCGGCGGAGCGAGCTGCGCCGGCCTCGAGTTCAGCGGCGGCTTGCTCGCCTGCGACGCCTCGTGCATGCTCGACACGTCGATGTGTGATGCTGCGGAAGGGGCCGACGTGACGGGCGCGACGGACGTCGGCATCGACGTCACCGGGGCTGGAGCGACCGACGACGGTGCAACGGGTGGAGGTGGCGTGAACGCTGGCAGCGGTGGCGGCTGTGAATGCAGCGCGGCATCCAATCGCGGAGCGGACCTCGTCCCGACGGGCCTCGGGTTGCTCGCGCTCGTTGGAGCACGACGGCGTCGTCGTCGCGCTCGCGCGAACGCGCTGGCCGTGACACTCACGGGCCTGGTCGCACAAGCATGCAGCGACCCTACGGTTCGCACGGAGGCGGAGGCATCGAACGGAGATTCCTCGACGACGGGGGAAAGCGGCTCGGAGAACGGCGCCACGGAGACGATGGCAGAGCCACTTCCACAGTGGGCGTTCGGTGTCTTCAGTAGCGAGGCCGACGATGTCGGAATGTCGTTCTCGGACAACCCCTACTGGTGGGGCAAGATCGAGATCATGGCGTCGGGGTCGTTCCTTCTCGACTGGTACGTCTGCTCGGAGCGACAAGAACGTCAGGAGTTCCGTTGGACACTGGCCGACGATGGACGGAGCTTGAACGTCCAAACGCAGCCCCCTGTCGAAGTGTTCACGTTCGGAAACGGCAATCAGGTGTCGGAAGTCATCGTCGAGCCGGGCGACACATGCGATGCGCTTGTCGTCCGCTCCTTCCACATCGAAACGATGACTTGGGTCCCCAACGAGTTCCACCGCGGCGATGTGTGCACGAAGGTCACCGGCCCCGACGGCTGCACGTTCACGTTCGAATGGTGCGACGGCACGCCGCCACCGCCATGCGAGTGAGAGGAGTCGAGCGTGCGATGGTGAGACCACGACAAACATTCGCACGATCACGGCGTCGTCGTGCTCGCCCACGCGCGCTGGCGGTGGCGCTCACGGGCTTGGTCGCACAGGCCTGTAGCGCCCCTACGGTCCGCACGGAGGTGGAGGCATCGAGCGGAGATTCCTCGACGGCGGGCGAGAGCGGCTCGGAGAATGGCGCCACGGACACGATGGGAGAGCCACTTCCACAGTGGGCGCTCGGCGTCTTCAGCAGCGAGGCGGACAGGGTCGGAATGTCCTTCTCGGACAACCCCTACTGGTGGGGCAAGATCGAGATCATGGCGTCGGGGACGTTCCTCCTCGACTGGTATGGTTGCTCGGAGCGACAAGAACGCCAAGAGTTTCGTTGGACACTGGCTGACGATGGGAGGAGCTTGAGCATCCAACCAGAGCCCCCTACCGAAGTGTTCACGTACGGGAACGGCAATCCTGTCTCCGAGGTCATCGTCGAGCCCGGTGAATCCTGTGACACGGTCCTCATCCGCTTCTTCCACATCGAGGCGATGTCATGGGGCGTGGACGAGTACCACCGCGGCGACGTGTGCACGAACGTCACCGCCCCCGACGGCTGCACGTTCACCTTCGAATGGTGCGACGGCACCCCACCGCCTCCATGCGAATGACAGGGAGTCGAGCGCGCGTGGTGAGGCCACGTCAATCCTTTGCACGACGACGTCGCCGTCGCGCTGGCCCGCGCGCGCTGCCCGTGGTGCTCACGGGCGTGGTCGCACGGGCCTCCCACCCCCCGGTGCCCCATCCCCCTCGCCTGTGGTACCAACCCGCCGTCATGTCCACGGCCTTCCCGACCTTCCAGTACCGCTTCATGGCCGCCATGGGCCATGTGATCTTCCCGGCCAACTTCCATCCGGTCGGCACGCAGGCCGCGACCCGGCAGATGCTCGAGCGCGTGGCCCCGGCCTCGGCCCCGTCGCCGGGCGCGGGCGGCAACTGGCTCGTGGTCGGTGGCTCGGGCGGCTTTGGTAGCGCGGCGCGGGTGGTGCTGGGCGCTCGTCGGGGCGCCAACACCCTCAACGTCTCGCTCGACGCCCTGCCCAACCTCGAGAGCAACAACAAGGTGCGTCAGGTCGGCTCGCCGGGCTTCCACCGCAACCTCGCGCTCGAGCGCGGCCTGCGAGAGCGAGGCCTGCTCGCTCGCACCATTCAAGGCGATGCCTTCGATCCCTCGGTGCGGCAGGCGGTGATCGCCGAGCTCCGCGAGTCCTTCGCAGGCAAGCTCGACGGCATCGTGTGGTCGCTGGCGGCCCCGCGTGCCCTCGATCCGCGCACGGGCAAGGCGGTCAGCAGCGCCCTCAAGCCGCTGGGGCAGCCCGTGACCATCAAGACCTTCGCGGGGCGCGACGACAAGAAGGGCGAGCCTGCGCGCGTGGTGGAGATGACCATCCCGCCCGGCAGCCCGGAGGAGGCCATCGGCACGATCTACGTGATGGGCGGCGGCATCGTCGAGCGCTGGATCTCCGAGCTGCTGGCCGCGGGCGTGCTCGCCGATGGCTTCACGCTGCTCACCATCAGCTACCGCGGCAACCCGCTCAACGAGGGCGTCTACCGCAAGGGCCTCATCGGGCTGGCCAAGGCCGACCTCGAGTACACCACCCGCGCCCTCGATGCCCAGCTCGCCGAGCGCCTGTCCGGACGCGCGATTGCGGTGGAGGGGCCGGCCGTGGTCACCGAGGCCTCCGGCGGCATCCCGGGCGTGCCCTTCTACCTCGCCCACGTCATGGACGTGATGGGCGATCGCTTCGAAGACCCCACCGCGAGCATGACCCGCATGTTCGACGACCACTTCGGCCCGAGCGGCCCGAGCCCCGACGACGAGGGCCTGCTGCGCATGGACGACCGCGAGCTCACCGAGGAGGTCCAGGAGCAGATGCGCAACCGCTTCCTGGCCGCCAGCGTGGGCGATGCGTTCCCCGATGCGCTCTACGACTCGTTCATGACCGCCTACGCCCAGACCCGCGGCTTTTCCGTGCCCGGCATCGACTACGCCGCGGAGTTCGAGCCGGCGCAGCTCTGCGATCCCGGCTGATCAAGGGCCTGATCAGCTCCGCGAAAAGGGCGCGGCTATACCTCGCCCTTGCGCGCCTTGTCCAGCCACTTGTCCATCTCGCGCCCGAGCACGTCCTCGATCTTCTTCTGGAACGGCTTGAACAGGAACGGCACCTTGCCGTCGATCCGCAGCTCGTCGTCGTCGAACTCCACCGCCGCATCGATCTTCTGAGACATCACGGTGAACGCGATGGTGGCGCGGTCGTCCGCCTCCCAGTGGAGCTTGGGCTTGTAGTCGGACAGCCGCTCCTCGTAGGCACCGTAGGCCTTCTCGACGACGACGCGAACTCGGGAACGGTCGGCCAAGCCGTGCTGGACGGAATACTTCATGAGTCGACCGGCAGCATAGCATCCGGTTCCCCTGCTGGTCAGCCCGTGGGGCCCCCGCTGGTCAGCCCGCCGGCCCCCGCGCTATGGTCCGCCCGCCATGGGCCCCTCCCCCTCCCGCCCCACCCAGCGGTGGCGCGTCCTCTTCCTGCTGTTCTTCCTCTCGGGGATCAGCGGTCTCATCTACGAGTCGATCTGGTCGCGCTACATCCGGCTGTTCGTGGGCAGCGCCGCCACGGCCCAGATCTTGGTCCTCAGCCTGTTCATGGGCGGGATGTCGCTGGGCGCCCTGCTCGCGGGGCGTCAGCTCCGGCGAGTGCGCTCGCCCGTGCTCGCCTACGGCCTCATCGAGGGCTTCATCGGCCTCTACGCGCTGGCCTTCCCCTACCTGCAAGACCTGGCCATGCGGCTGTCCTACGACGTGCTGTTCCCGGCGCTCGGGGGCGGCTCGGCCGTGGTCGTGGCCAAGTGGCTGGTGGCCGCCCTGCTCATCCTGCCCCCCTGCGTGGCGCTGGGCACCACCTTCCCGCTGATGAGCGTGGGGATCCTGCGTCGCGACCTGACCCACTCGGGCGAGATCCTCAGCCTGCTCTACTTCACCAACAGCCTGGGTGCCTCCACCGGAGCGCTCCTGTCGGGCTTCGTGTTCGTGGGCGCGCTGGGGCTGCCCGGCACCCTCATGGTGGGGGCGGTGATCAACATCTTCATCATGGTCATCGCCATGCGGGACCGCGACCCGGCCCCGCCCATCGAGGAACGCACCGAGAACAAGGCGCCCGGCGAGGCGGTCTCCGGCCACCTGGTGTGGCTGTTCCTCGCGGTCGCGCTGGGCACCGGCCTGTCGTCGTTCATGTACGAGATCGGGTGGATCCGCCTGCTGTCGATGGTGCTGGGCTCGGCCACCCACTCGTTCGAGGTGATGCTCTCGGCCTTCATCCTGGGCCTGGCCATGGGCGGCCTGTTCATCCGCAAGCGCATGGACGGCTACAAGCGCCCCGAGGTCGTGCTCGCGGTGGTGCAGCTGGCCATGGGCCTGGCCGCGATCGCCACCTTGCCGCTCTACGAGCTGGCGGTCGGGGGCATGGGCTGGCTGATGGACTACGACGTCGGCGCCCGCGACCTGCTCTTGTTCGAGCTCTCGCTCGAGCGCACCGACAGCCTGTGGACCACCTTCAACGTGGTTCGCTACCTGCTGTGCCTGCTCATCATGTTCCCCGCCACCTTCTGTGCGGGCATGACCCTGCCGCTGCTCACCCACGTGATGCTCAAGCGCGGCCAGCCCGAGAGCGTGGTCGGCAACGTCTACGGGGTCAACACGCTGGGGGCGATCTCCGGCGCGGTGGCGGCGGGCCTGTTGCTCATGCCGATCGTGGGCATCAAGGGGGTCATCATCCTCGGTGCGCTCATCGACATGCTGCTGGGCCTGGCCCTCCTGCGCCACGAGGTCCGGGTGGGCCGCGCCACCGCTCGCATCAAGAGCTTCATGACCACGGCCAGCGTGGGCACCGTGATGGCCGTGCTGGTGGGCCTGCTGGTGATCCGCGTCGATCCCATGGTGCTCACCTCCACCGTGTTCCGCCACGGTCGGCTCGAGCTGCCCGAGTACTACGACATCCTCAGCTACGTCGACGGTCGCACCGCCAGCGTGACGGTGGTCCACAACACCAGCCACCCGAGCTATCACATCATCTACACCAACGGAAAGCCCGACGCCTCGATCGTGCTCGATCGCTGGCCGGAGGATCGCGACCCCATGCAGGGGCCCGACATCGCCGGCGACGAGCCCAACCAGTTCCTCGTGGGCATCGTGCCATTGATGGCCAAGCCGCAGGCCTCCCAGGCCGCGCTCATCGGCTTCGGCTCGGGCGTCACCTGCCACACGGTGCTGGGCTCGCCCAACCTCGAGCGGCTCGACACGGTGGAGATCGAGCCGCAGATGGTGGAGGGCTCGCGATTCTTCATGCCGGTCAACTACCGCGCCTACGAGGACCCGCGCAGCCACATCGTGTTCGACGATGCCAAGGCCTACTTCGCCTCCGCCGGCTACAAGTACGACTTCATCATCTCCGAGCCCACCAACCCCTGGGTGAGCGGGGTGTCCAGCCTGTTCACCGTCGAGTTCTATCAAGAGGCCAAGCGCTACCTCAAGCCGGGCGGTCTGCTGGCCCAGTGGCTGCAGGGCTACGAGCTCTCCGACGAGCTGATGATGAGCGTGCTCGCGGCCATCGACCGCGAGTTCGAGGACTACCTCGTGGTGCGGATCGGCTCGCTCGACTGGGTGATCCTCAGCTCCCCCGATGGCCCGATCCCCGAGCTCTCCCCCGAGGTGCTCGGCTGGCCGGACATGCAGGACAGCTTCGAACTGCTGGGGATCTACGACGTGGGCCAGATCGACGGCCTGGTGATCGCCAACAAGCGTCTGCTGCACCCGTTCATCTCCCAGCGCACGCCCAACCGCGACGAGAAGCCGCTGCTCGACACGGGCGCCGAGAAGCAGCGGTTCTTGCGGTCCTCGGCCGAGTTCCTGCACGAGATGCGCTGGACGCCGGCGCCGATCCTGCCCGTGCTCGCGGGCCTGACGCCCCGGCCCTACCCGCGCGCGGGCATCGGTGACCTTCGCGATCCGCACATCCTCGAGGAGGCCGAGGAGGCCATGCTGCTCATGCGCAGCTTCGAGGACGGCAGCGCTCCCGTCGCCGAGGGCCTGTCGGGCGTGAAGATGCCGCTGTGGAAGCAGCAGCACGCGACCGGGCCCGGCGACTGGGACGGATGGCTCGAGGCGACCTACGCGGTCTACGATCGCGTCGTCCCGCACCTGCCGGTGGCCAGCACGCCGTGGTGGGCCGAGGTCGTGCGGGTGGGGCTGTCCTCGGACGCGCCCCAGAGGGTTCGCAGCGCGATCGAGATCCTCGACGCCCAGGCGCGACTCGACGGGCCGCGGCTGTGGGCCGCGGTGGAGCCCACGCTGGCGCTGTCGGACGAGGAGCACGCGCTGTCGCGCAGCATTCGGGCGGTGGCGGGGCTGCTGGCGCTCGAGCTGATGCAGGTGCCCGCGCAGCGGCGTCAGCAGTTCGCGCGCGACTTCATGGCCGAGCTGAACAACGGCACCGGCAGCGGCGACTACGGGTTCCAGGTGCTGCGCGCCTACGCCGAGCGCGAGTAGGCCACGGGTGAGCGACGATCCGGACGCGACCAGTGAGAGCGAGCGGCGCTTCGCCACTCGCGAGCTGTCGTACGCCGAGGAGCTCCACTACTTCCGACTCGCGCTGCGCAACTACGCCGAGGCGGCGCTGCTGCTCCACCGTCGGCATGGCGACGTGGTGCGCAAGCGCCTGCCGCGACGGGCGCTGTGGTTCGTGCATCCCCGCCACCTGCGGCGAATCCTCCGGACCAACGTGCGCAACTATCCAAAGGCGGGCCCGAGCGGGGGGCTCTACGACTACCTGCGGCCGATCCTCGGCAACGGGCTGTTCGTGAGCGATGGCGAGCTGTGGACCCGGCAGCGGCGGATCCTCGCCCCCGAGTTCCGCACCGCGACCGTGGGCCGGTTCTTGCCCGTGATCGTGGAGCGCACCCAGGAGATGCTCGACGAGTGGGCGCGCAGCGTCGACGGGGAGGCTCGCGACATCTCCGACGACATGATGCGCCTGACCATGTGGGTGGTGGGCGGATCGATGTTCAAGAGCGACCTGCGCCAGGAGGCCGAGGCGATCGGACACGCGCTCGAGCTGCAGCTGCGGCAGAGCACCCGGCAGATCCTCAGCGCGGGCCTGCTGCGCCCGTGGATGCCCACGCCGGGCAATCTCGAGGCGCGCCGTGCCGCACGCGAGCTCGATGCGCTCGTGCGCGGGATCGTGACGCGGGGACGGGCCGGCGACGTGGGCGAGGTCGACGTGCTCTCGCGCCTGCTGGTGGCTCGCGACGGGGAGACGGGCGAGGCCATGAGCGATCAGCAGCTCGTCGACGAGGTCAAGTCGCTGATCCTCGCCGGGCACGAGACCACCAGCCTCACGCTCGCCTGGACCTTCTACCTGCTGGCCCACCACCCCGAGGTCGAGGCCCGGCTCGTCGAGGAGGTCACGCGGGTCCTGGGCGATCGGCCACCGCGGCCCGAAGACGTGCCCGAGCTGATCTACACCCGCATGGTCTTGTTCGAGGTGATGCGCCTCTACCCGCCCGTGCCGGCCGTGCCGCGCATCGCGATCGACGACGACGAATTCGACGGAGTCCGGGTGCGAGCGGGCGAGAACACGAACGTGGTGCCGTTCGTGACCCACCGCCACCCCGAGTTCTGGACCCACCCCGACGTGTTCGACCCGCAGCGCTTCCATCCGTCGCGCATCGATGCGATCGAGCCCTACGCCTACCTGCCGTTCCTGCGCGGGCGGAGGGCATGCCTGGGCGAGCACTTCGCGATGCTCGAGGGCGTGGTGTCGCTGGCCATGCTGGTGCGTCGATTCCACCTCGAGTGGGCCGAGGCACGGGCGATGCAGACCCGGCCGATCTCCACGCTGCGGTTCGAGCGACCGCTGCGCATGCGGGTGCGGGCGCGCTGAGCCTCGGGCCGCGATCCGGGGCTCGGGGCGTTCATGGGTAGCGTGGCGGCACGAGACCCACGTTCACGTGCGCGTGAAGGAGCCCGACGGGAGCTGCAACCAAGGGCTCGCCCGACGTGCGACCGCGCATGCGTGTGCGCTCGTGAACGAGGGCTCGATCGCGAGCGATGAGAATCGTGGCAGGGTGGTCTACGCTCTACCCGTGTCACGCATCCATGGATTCGAAGTCCGCCTGTCCCTCCTGACGTTCGCGTTGCTGCTTCCCGCGTGCGGGGCCGCTGACGACGACACCAGCGACCTCGCTCGGGTGCTGTCCGACTCGCCCGACGACCTCGAGCGGGCCGAGACGCTGGCCTACCTCCACCTCGACGAGCGTGCCGACACCTTGCTGGCCGGGGTGGACGAGCTTTGGACCGAGCGGGTCGTGGTCGACGAGCTGGGGATGTCGCACACTCGCCTGCAGCAGACCGTGGCCGGCGTGCCCGTGTTCGGCGGCGGGGCCATCGTGCACACCGACGCGCTCGGGGCCTTCGATGGCATGACCGACGGCCTCTTGCGGGACCTCGTGGTCGACACCACGCCCACGCTCGGCGAGCGCGAGGCGGTGGCGCTGGCCGTGCAGAACGTGGGCGGCTGGGGCAGCCTGAGCGACGAGCCGCGAGCCGAGCTGCTGGCGCTGCGTCACGAGGGGCGCGATCACCTCGCCTACCGCGTGGAGCTGCGTCAGATGGGGCACGCGCGCGAGCCCTCGGCCCCGGTGGTGTTCGTCGATGCCCACGGCGGCGAGGAGATCTGGCGCCACGAGGGGCTCGAGCACTACGCGCTCTCCACGGCGAACCGGGTCACCTACGACATGAACAACGGCACCGACTTCGGGGCCGCGGTGGTCGGCGACTCGTCGGATGCGACGCTGCTCCAGACCCACGACTCGGTCAAGCACACGCTGGCCGTGCTGAGCAAGAAGCTCTACCGCAGCTCCTACGACGGCGCGGGCGCGGTGGTCCACACCTACGGGCACTACGGCAACGCCTACGTCAATGCGTTCTGGGATTCCGGAGCCTCGCGGCTGGTGATCGGCGACGGTGGCGGGCAATTCGGGCACTTTGGCGTGCTCGACATCGTGGCACACGAGCTCGGGCACGCCGTGACCGACCACGAGTCCAACTTCACCTACTACGGCGAGCCGGGCGCGCTCGACGAGTCGAGCGCGGACATCTTCGCTGCGTTCGTCTCCCATCACGTCCAGGGGGATGGCGGCTGGGTGTTCGACATCGGCGAGGACTGCTGGCTGCCGCTCGATCCCAGCGTGGCGCTCCGCTACATGTCGCGGCCGTCCGACGACGGCTCGTCGCGCGATCACTACTCCACGCGCTACCAGGGCGCGGCCGACAACGGCGGGGTGCACTTCAACTCGGGCATCGCCAACCACTTCTTCTACCTGCTGTCGCACGGCGGCCAGCACCACGATCCCGCGCTGCGCAGCGGCCTGGTGATCGACGGCATCGGGATCGAGGACGCCCATGCGATCTGGTACCGCGCTCTGACCGTCTACATGCTGCCGGGCACCGGCTTCACCAAGGCCCGCCTGGCCACCGAGAAGGCGGCCGACGATCTGTTCGACGCGTCGGTGGTCGAGCAGGTGGAGGAGGCCTGGTACGAGGTCGGCGTGGGCGGCCCTCCGTAGGCGCGTGCGGGAGCTCCCGCGGCTGCGCTACCATGGCTCGCCTCATGATCATCGACGCCTGGCTGCAACATCCCAGCGGTGCGTTCCTGCGACGTGGACGCGCTGGGGCTCTGCGACGACGCGCGGGCGCTGTTCCTGGGGGGCAATGCAGCGCGGGTGTTCGGGCTGGACGAGCCGGCGGGGTAGCGTCGTCGACTCGGAGTAGAGGCGAGCGGGTTGGCCGGTCGCGAGTCGGCGGTGTGAAGGCGGGCCGGCCCGGATGATCGTGGTGCGCGAGGCAGGAGCGCCGGTTCGGGACGCGGGCCGATGCTTGGGCCATGTCGCACACCTGGGCGCATGAGGACGGTCGCAGGCCGGCGCTCCATCGGCAATTCGTTCACGAGCGCGGCGATCGCTCGATCGAGCGCGTTGGCACCGGGCTTGCTTGGCAGGGGCACCCAACCATTCGAAGGCAAGCAAGGGAGAACCGATGAAGCCAACGCACTCGATCCTGGAACTCGTGGCGGCGCTCGTGCTCGTGGGAATGATCGCGGGCGGGACGGGCTGCGAGCGGACCCAGGAGCCGGCCAAGAGCGACGCACCGCCCGTGGACGACCGCACCGTCGATCCCGGCGGCGAGCTCGAGCAAGCGGGACGCGAGCTCGATCAGAGCAAGGACGAGGCGGTGGCCAAGGCGCGGGCTCGTCTGCAGCAGGTCGATCGCGAGCTCGAGCAGCTCGGTCGTGACGCCGAGCAGCACGGCACCGAGCTGCAGGCCGAGCTCCGCGAGAAGCGGCGTGCGCTGAGCGAGCGCATCGATCGGCTCGAGCAGCAGTCGAGGGAATCCTGGCAGTCGACTCGGGCCGAGGTCGAGCGAAATCTCTCCGAGGCGATGGAGTCGCTCGAGCACGAGCTCCGTGAAGCTCGCAAGGACATCGAAACCTCCGCCAACGGCGCGCAAGAGCCCGGACCGAGCGGAGCACCACAGAGGACGAAACAACCATGAACAACACGACCATCGTCATTGCCATCACGGCCCTGACGGGACTTGGGGGCTGTGCGAACGCCAATCTCTCGCAGCGGAAGCTGGCGGAGACCCAAGCGACGATCGAGGCCGCGAGTCGTAGCGAGAATTCCACCAACCCCGAGGTGGCGCTTCACCTCAAGTACGCCAACGACCAGGTCGACCGCGCCAAGGAGCTGATGCGCAGGCGCAAGGACGACGCGGCCCAGCGCATGCTCGATCGCGCTCGCGCCGACGCCGACCTGGCCGTGGCGCTCGCCAACAGCGAGGAGAGTCGCCAGCAGGCCCGCGAGGCGTGGAACGAGGTGAACGAACTGCAGCAACAACGGTCGCCGGCAACCAGTGACTCGGTGCACGACATGCCAACGCATGAACAACACCACGAGATCGAGTGACGAGAGAAGGAAGGAACCCATGAAGACGATGTCATCAATGCTGGCCATTCTCGTGATCACGCTTGGCCCCGCGGCCTGTGCTCACGATCCCACCAACGATCTGGTCGATGCACGTCGTGCCTACGCGCAGGCGTCCGACGGTCCGGCCAACGAGCATGCGCCCGTCGACCTCTACGAGGCCGAGAAGGCGCTGCAGCGCGCCGAGCAGGCGCACCAGGACGATCCGGGCTCCAAGCGGGAGCGCGATCTCGCCTACGTCGCCATGCGACGGATCCAGCTCGCGGAGGCCAAGGCCAACGCGACGAAGGCCGCCCAGGCCGAGCAGCGGGCCGAGGCCACGCGCACCAACCTCCTTCGCCGGCAGCGCGATCGATCCATGGAGCGACTTGGGCAGGTCGAGCGGAAGCTCGGTGACCGCGAGCGGCTGCTGCAGGATCGCGAGCAGGCGCTCCAGGAGGCTCGGCTCGAGCGCGACGCCTTCCAGCGGCGGCTCTCGGCGGCGACGGCGAGCCTGGCGGGCCAGGCCAAGATCGAGGACGATGCCCAGAAGGGTCGTACCGTGGTCGTGCTCAACTCCGAGGTGTTGTTCACCAAGGGCAGCGCGGACCTGCTCGACCCGGCCAAGGACAGCCTGCGGAAGCTCGCGCGAGCGCTCGAGGAGCACGGAGGCAATCCGGGGATCGTGATCGAGGGCTACACCGACTCCACGGGGAGCTCGGCCTTCAACCGACGCCTCTCGCAAGAGCGAGCGAACTCCGTGCGGCAGTTTCTCGTGCAGGAGGGCATGGCAGCCGGCTCCATCTCCGCGATCGGCTTCGGAGAAGCGGATCCCGTGGCCAGCAACGCGACCCCCGAGGGACGGGCGAACAACCGGCGGGTGGAGATCGTGATCGAGGACCGAGCGCAAGGCGACGAGTCGGCGCTCGGTCGCAAGGGAGGCGGCTAGAAGCCCGGGGCTAGTCCGGTGCTGCCTCCCGTCGCCCGACCCACACCCCCAGCGACAGCACGCCCAGCGTGGCGAGCACCATCGACACCACCACCGGGGTCGGGGACGCGCCGAGCATGAAGAGCATGGTGGCGGCCACCGCGGGGACCTGCGGGGCGGAGCTGGCCAGCATGAGCGCCTCGAAGTCCGCCTTGCGACGGGCTTGCTCGGCCGTCATCCCGCGTCGGACGACTCGCAGCTCGCGTCGGGCCAATACCCGAACGAGCCACCACCCCAGCCCCGTGGCCGCCACGGTGAGGGGAACGGTGGCCCATGCCCATGGCGTAAGCGTGGGGGACAACCAGGCACGCACGCGCTCGAAGTCTGGTGGCATCAGCAGGCGTCGCATGCCCGACTCCACCGCCAGGGCCATCGGCGTGGAGAGGGCGATGAGCCCCAGCAGCCCCCACGACCGCCGTTGGCTGGGGATTTGGCCAGTGGGCGGGCCAAACGTGTGGCCAAACGTGTGGTCGGTCGTGTGGCCCGACGTACCGCCAGTCGTATGGTCGGCCTCGGCCATGGTCGAGACGATCAAAGGCGGGCCTGGCCGCGGGCGCAAGGGGAATTGACCCGCAGCGCGTCAGGCGTGTAGCGTGCCAAGTGTAGGTTGCCAGCCCGACGAGGGAGGTCGTGGCCGACACCCCATCGGCGGATGCGAGCGCCTACGAGCCCCGGAGCCACGCATGGCGCACCCGCGACGACCCGTGTCCGCACCATCCCCCAACGTCACGCTCTCCCTCGCGCTGGGGGTCGGTCTGTGCCTTGGCCTCGCGCCGCGAGCCGCGCTGGCCGAGCCCGACGAGGACGATCTGTCGCTCGACGACGAGGAGGAAGAAGATCCGCTCGACGACGAGGGCGAGGAGCAGCCGCTCGATGACGAGGAAGCCCCCGGTGCATCGGGCGGCGCGTCGGGCAGCGCCTCGGTGAGCCTGGGCGGGGGGGCATCTGCCAAGGGCGAGGGCAAGGGCAAGGGCAAGAAGCAGAAGGCCCCCAAGCAGAAGGACGATCGTCCGTTCATCAAGCGCTACAGCCCCCAAAATCACATGATCAACGCGGGCGCATACCTCGGCGCCTTCTGGCGCGCCGACAACCATGGCCTGTTCGATCGAAGCCTCGGCGATCGTCCCGACACGCAGCGCACCAATTTCGACGTGGGCTTTCGCCTGGAGTACATGCCGATCCCCTACATCGGGGTCGGCTTCGAGGGGGGCGCGATGCCCACCAACAGCACCAGCATCATGGGCGGGGCCAAGGGCAACTTCTATGCCGTGCGCGGCCACGTGATCGGTGCGCTGCCCTATCGCATCACGCCCACGCTCGCCGTCGGCGGCGGGCTGGTGGGCCTGCGCTCGAACGAGCCCATCCTCAACGGGGCCGATCCCGCGTTCCACTGGGGCCCCGGCGCCAAGTTCTTCATCAACGAGTGGATCGCGGTGCGGGTGGACGGCCGCCACATGGTCTCTTCGCGCATCGAGGGCAACCGCGTGCACCACGGCGAGCTGCTGTTCGGGGCCGAGGTCACCATTCGCCTCACCAAGTGGGTGGGCGCCAAGTGGCGATCCCAGCGGACCGACACCGACGGCGACGAGATCGCGGACTACTGGGACGAGTGTCCCAAGGAGTGGGGCGACGGCGAGAACGGCTGCCCGCTCGATCGCGACACCGACCGGGACGGCATCAAGGACAAGCACGACAGGTGCCCCAACGAGTGGGGCGACGGTCCCGATGGCTGTCCGATCCCCGACAAGGATGGCGACGGCATCCTCGACCTCGACGATCGCTGCGAGGAGCAGCCCGAGAACTACAACGGCATCGACGACGAGGATGGCTGCCCCGACGAGATCCCCGAGGAGGTCAAGCAGTTCGAGGGCGTGCTCAAGGGCATCTACTTCGACACGGGCAAGTCCACGATCCGCAAGAAGTCGTACCCGGCCCTCGATCGCGTGGTGAAGGTGCTCGAGAAGTACCCGGGGCTCAAGGTCGAGATCAGCGGTCACACCGACAGCGTGGGCTCCGAGGAGGACAACGTGGTGCTGTCGCAAGAGCGTGCCGACGCGGTCAAGCAGTTCATGGTCGACAAGGGGATCGACGAGGGCCGCATCACCACCCGCGGCGCCGGGCCCAACGAGCCGATCGCCGACAACAAGTCCAAGAAGGGCCGTCAGCAGAACCGCCGCATCGAGTTCAGGCTGCAGTAGCACGTCGGCTCAGCGCTCGACCGCCACGGGCTCCACCCGGCCGATGCCGAGCCGGAGGTTGCGAGCCTGTGGCCGGCGCTCGACCACCATGTGGGCGTCGATGATGCCGATTTGCTGCGAACTCGCGCCGCAGCCGGTGGATCTCCACATGGAGGCGGCCGGTGGTATAGCCGAGCTGATCGCACAGGGCCTCCTGCTCCACCCAGCCGCGCTCCTCCTCGAGGTGGTGGGACCGGTCGTCGCGTCGGGCCTTGGCGAGCAGCAGGAGCGGCCGATGGTGAGCCCGCGGCTCGAGTGGCGTGGAGCGATCGCCCCGGCTGACGACCAGCTCGACCAGCTCGGCCCGCTCGTCCTCGGCCCCGGCCACCGAGAGCCGCAGCTCGACCGAGGCCAGTGTCGGCGGATCCACGGAGCCATCGGACACGTCGAGGGTCGACGGCACCAGCTCGGGCAGCCAAAGCGACCACGAGCCGCGCTCGCCGCAGACGACGTCGCCGTCCTCGACGATCGACCGGGTGCCGTCGCGCTCCAACCACCAGCGGCCATCGCGATGCACCACGACGAGCTCGGGATCGGCCGGGTCGGGGAGCAGGAGCCGCGCCCCTTGCCCCTCCACGACGCCCTCGGTGGGCTCCACGCCCGTGGCCACCGGCTCGGGAGGCCCTGCGTCGATCATCTCGTACTCGCTCGGGTGGCCGAATCCCAGGGCCGCTCCGCGGGCCACCGGTACCGGCTGTCCGGGCACGAGGCGCTGACCATCGACGTAGGTGCCGTTGCGGCTGCGTAGATCTTGCAAGCGGTGATCGGCTATTCGGGCTTCTTCAGGTGCCAGAAACCAAATATCGCATGTCGGTCTCGATACATCTCGTACACGCGAACGTTGAAGCCGTTGATCAGCCGTAGCACGAACGCCTCGTTGTCGAGCTCGGGATCGATCATGCTCTTCAAGTACGCCTCCAGGGGCTCTCGATTGGCCTTCATGGCTCGCTCCACCTTGGGGGTGATCTCCTGATAGGAGACGATCTCGAAGCCGGATGTCTCGACCGCATTGCGGTAGTGCTCGATCCGGTCCTCGAAGATGTTGTCCGCATACAGGAACGTGCCCCCGGGGCGCACCACACGAAGCGCCTCTGCGAAGAATTTGGGGACATCCGGGTACGAGTGGGATGATTCCAGGTTGAGCGCGACGTCGAAGGACGCATCGTCGAAGGGCAGATCGTCCGCGCTGCTCTGGACGAACGTCATGTTGGGAAGGGAGTGAACCCGCTGGCAGAAGCGGATGTTGCCGTCGGACAGGTCGACCCCGGTCGCACTCCTGACGCCCCCGTACTTGACGGCATACGAGAGATTGCCCCCACGGCCGGTGCCGATCTCGAGGAGATCCTTGCCCTCGAGTTCGATCCCCCGAAAGAGGAATTCGATGAACGCGACGCTGTACCGATGCACGGGGTGGAATCCCTCGTGCACCGCGGGCTCCCCTTCGGTCTCGTCGAAGTAGCCGTGGTTCATGAAGACGTAGTGGTCCGCTGGCACCATCGTCGTGAGTTTCTCGTAGAAGCTGCGGGGATCAGAATCGCCCATGTCGTCCTCTCTCGTCGTCCGTCTGCTAGGTCGTCCGTCTGTTGGCCGAACGATCGTGTCAGTGGATGTCACCGTGGTTGCTGTCGTGCACCCTGTCTGGTGCCGAGTTCGAATCTCTGTGCCACCTTCGTCAGCTTTCGGTAGGCCAGCACCGAGAGGTCCCTCAGGAGCAACTGCCTGGATACGCGATAGCTCCAGTGTCCCTTGAAGAACAGCGTGAGCGAGATCGCGGGCTCGATGCAGCGGGTGCAGTGCCACCAGTGAGGAGGGATGTAGAGGAGGTCTCCGGGCGAGAGGTAGACATCGAGCGGGCGAGCGTCGGCGTACGCAGGGAAACGCTCGGTCATTCCTAGCCCGACTCGAGACCAGTTGGCCTGCCGGGTGGGAGCGCTCGTGAGCGAGAAGGGGTAGAGCTTGTCGGTGTCGTCTGGTGAAAACAGCCGAAAGAGCTTCTGCCCGCACATCGAGAGCGCGAATGCCTGAGAGGCCCCCGCCCAGAAGACCGGGTGATAGTGGATCTCCGTGCCTTGGCCCTTGGGGCCCACGAACATCCCGTAGCTCTCCGTTCCGGCGTCGCCGAGGTAGGGCTGGAGGAAGTGGGGGATGCGGACCTCGGGCATCAGCTCGGGGAAGATGCCTCCGAGCGTGGCGTAGGTCATGTACTTCGAGAGCCCCGCGGGGGTGTTCATCTCATCGAGGTAGGTTCCGAGGTCCTCCTTCCCCCAGCTCCAGTCTGCCATCCGCGCGTCGTCGGAGTCGAAGACTTGGAGCTTGACCAGCCGATCGGGGAAGTCGCGTCGGAGCCGCTCGATCGACCAACTCGGGCTCGGGAAGCTCGCCGTGACGCCTCGAACGACCAGGGGGCGTCCCGCTCGAAGGTGGCGGTGGAGGAACGCTTCGGGCGTAATGTCGTCCACGATATCGATGTTCAGCATCGGTACCTCTCGCGGTGACCCTCTCGGCAGTGACCATCGCCTCACGCGACTGTGACGTCGTCATTCGGCGCAATCGATGACCGCGTGGTCGAGGCTCCTCTACGGTACGCTCGTCGAGCGAAGGTCCCAACCGCCTCCCGGGGCTCGAGGTGTTCGGGCCTGGAGGTGCGCTGCTTCGGATTCTCCGCGTCGATCGACTCGCATGGGGCCATCCCCTCGCATCCGGCGGAGGATCGGGCCCTACGGGACCGTTGTCAACGGCAATCGTGCTACCATCGTGTTGCAACGCCGACGCACGCGATGACGCAAATCGACCGGCGAGACACCGAGCGCCCTCGGGACATCGTGCTCGATGGGCGTGACGACGGGAGCCAGCAGGGGCGCTCGTGCTCGCGTGGTCGAGGTCACGTAGCACTGCCTGACGAGAGACCATGAGCACGCCACCGCGGAAACCGACCGAGGCCGGGGCACACGACGACGGCCGGTCCGAGGACGAGCGCGGGAACGCTCTCTCCTCCCTGCACGAGCTCCGCACCACGATCCTCTCGCATCTCGCGGCGCGCGTGGGTCGGGAGGCTGCGACCCTCGATCCGAGCGAGCGCTTCGTGCATCTGGGGCTCGACTCGATCGCCGCGACTGCCATGCTCGAGGCGCTCGGTCGAGCGCTCGGGCGCACGCTGTTGCCGACCCTGGCATGGGAGCACCCGACGCCCGAGGCGCTCGCGCGTCACCTGGCCGGGATGAGCTTCGACGAGACCGCGGCGACGAGGCGCTCGAAGGCAGAGGAGCCCATCGTGCTCGTCGGCATGGCCTGCCGGTTCCCCGGGGCAGAGAGCCTCGAGGCCTACTGGCAGCTCCTTCGTGGAGGCGTGGATGCGATCGGCGAGGTGCCCGAGGAGCGCTGGGAGGCCGACGCCTTCTACGACCCGGATCCCGCTGCGCCCGGCATGATGAACACTCGATGGGGCGGATTCTTGACCGACATCGCGGGGTTCGATCCTGGCTTCTTCGGGATCTCGCCGCGCGAGGCCAAGCAGATGGATCCGCAGCAGCGGCTGGCCCTGGAGCTGGCCTGGGAGGCGCTCGAGGACGCCGGGATCGCACCCGAACGCCTTCGAGGCAGCCGCTGCGGGGTGTTCTTCGGCGCGATGTGGTCGGACTACGAGCGGCTGATCGCGGGCTCGGCGGAGGCGATCGTCCAGCACACGGCGACGGGACAGAACCTGAGCATCGTGCCGGCGCGAGTGTCCCATGCCCTGGGGCTGATGGGACCGAGCATGGTCGTCAACACGGCCTGCTCGTCTTCGCTGGTGGCCGTGCACCTGGCCGCCCATAGTCTGCGGCGCGGGGAGTCGGATCTGTGCGTGGTCGGTGGCGTCAACCTGATGATCTCGCCGGAGAGCTCGATCGCCATGTCGAAGTTCGGAGGGCTGTCCCCGGACGGCCGCTCCAAGGCATTCGACGCGCGTGCCAACGGTTACGTTCGCGGCGAGGGGGGCGGTGTCGTGGTGCTCGAGCGGCTCTCGGATGCGCTCGCCCGTCGAGACCGGATCTACTGCGTGCTGCGCGGTAGCGCGGTCAACAATGATGGCTTCAGCAATGGCCTGACGGCACCGAACCCGCAGGCGCAACGGGAGCTGCTGTGGGACGCCTGTGCCAACGCGGGCGTCGAGCCCAGTGAGATCCAGTTCGTCGAGGCGCATGGCACGGGCACCATGCTCGGCGATCCGATCGAGGCGGGAGCCCTGGGTGCGGTGCTGGGGAAGGATCGACCGGTCGAGCGGGCGCTCCGGGTGGGCTCGGTCAAGACGAACATCGGACACCTCGAGTCCGCGGCTGGGGTGGCCGGGCTCATCAAGGTGGCGCTCTCCATGCAGAAGGGCGAGCTGCCGGCGAGCCTCCACTTCGAAACGCCCAACCCACACATCCCGTTCGATGCGCTCAAGCTCCAGGTCCAGACGGAGTGCACGCCCTGGAAGGGCGAGCAGGGACGTCTGCTCGCGGGCGTCAGCTCCTTCGGGTTCGGCGGGACCAACTGTCATCTCGTGCTCGAGGGCCACGATCGCTCCCGGTCCGAGCGCGTGGTCTTCGTGTTCGGCGGCCATGGCTCGCAGTGGCGTGGAATGGGCCGCGCACTGCTCGCGGCCGAGCCCGCAGCACGCGAGGCGCTCCTGCGCTGCGACGAGGCGCTGCGTGCCCACGTCGAGTGGTCGCTGATCGATCGCCTCGAGCGTGGCGATGACGTGCTGTTCGACCGGACCGAATTCGTGCAGCCGGCGATCTTCGCGATGCAGGTCGCGCTGGCGGCGGCATGGGGCGCCAGGGGGATCGTGCCCGCGGCGGTGGTCGGCCAGAGCATCGGTGAGGTTGCGGCGGCGCACGTGGCAGGAGCGCTGAGCCTGGACGATGCGGCGCGGGTGATCTGCCACAGCAGCGCTCTCATCGCGCGCTCGGCCTCGGGCCGAGGTGGGACGGCGATGGTCGGGCTCCCGGTGGCCGCCATGGATGAATTGCTCGCGGACTTCGGCGATCGGCTCTCGATTGCGGGGACCAGCGCGCCGCAAATGACGATCGTGGCCGGCGAGGCGCAGGGGCTGGAGGACCTCTTGGCGGTGGTGCGCGAGCGCGGTGTGTTCGGTCGACGCGTTCGCATGGACTATGCGTCCCACTCGCCTCACATCGATGCGTTGCTGCCCGAGTTCCTGCGGGCCCTCGATGGGGTCGAGGCACGGGATTGCCCGATCGACTTCCACTCCACGGTCACGGGCACCCGGCTCGAGGGGCACTCGCTCGATGCAGCCTACTGGGCTCGCAACCTCCGCGAGCCGGTGCAGCTGGCGTCCACGCTGGAGCGGCTCGCGGCGGAGGGCTTTGCGGTGTTCGTGGAGGTCGATCCGCATCCGGTGCTCGCGCGACCGATCGAGCAGTGCGCAGCCGCGGCGGGAACGAGCGCGAAGGTCGTCAGCTCCGCGCTGCGTGACGAGAGCGAGCCGGAGCGCCTGCGCGATGCGAGGTGCGAGCTGTTCGCGGCCGGGGTGTCCGGGCCCATCAGGTCGGCCTCCGATTCCTCGCCACCGCTGGTCCCGTTCGTGCTCTCTGCCAAGAGCGCGCAGGCCCTCGATGCGCAAGCCGAGCGCTTGGCGGCCCATCTCGAACGGAACTCGGAGGGATCGCTTCGCGAGCTCGCATGGTCGCTCGCGACCACACGCGATGCGATGACGCACCGCCTCGCGTTCCCCGCGAGCTCCAAGGAGGAACTGGTGCGCACGCTCGGTCGCGTGGCACGGGGAGATTCCCCGGTCCACGGGGAGCGTGCCCGTGCGGGCGTCACCCGTCCGCGCGTGGCATTCGTGTTCACGGGCCAGGGGGCACAAACCCCGGGGATGGGCCGAGCGCTGCATGGGACCTGGCCGGTCTTCCGCGAGGCCTTCGAGCGCTGTCTCGGGCTGTTCGAACGCGCGCTCGATCGGCCCCTGCGTTCGGTGATGTGGGCCGAGCCGGACAGCCCGGAGGCCGCGCTGCTCGACCAGACGGCGTATACGCAGCCAGCGCTGTTCGTGCTGGAGTACGCCCTGGCGGCGCTGTGGCAGTCGTGGGGGGTACGGCCGGATCTCGTCCTCGGGCACAGCATCGGCGAGCTGGTGGCGGCCTGCGTCGCGGGGGTCTTCTCGCTCGAGGAGGGGGTTGCCCTGGTGGCGGCACGCGGCCGGCTCATGCAGGCCCTCCCACCGGGGGGAGCCATGGCCTCGATCGCCGCGTCGGAGTCGGAGGTGGCGGCTGCGGTGGCCAGGCACGCCACGGCGCTGTCCATCGCGTCGATCAACGGACCCGAGCAGGTGGTCATCTCCGGTGCGGGGCAGGTCGTCGAGTCGGTGGCGGCGAGCTTTGCCGCGCGCGGCGTACGGACCAGGGCACTGCGGGTCTCCCATGCCTTCCACTCTCCATTGATGGATCCGATGCTCGAGGCCTTTGCCCGAGAGGCGGCCTCGATCGACTACCGCCGCCCGTCGATCCCCCTGGTGAGCAACCTGAGCGGGGCGCTGGCGGACGCCGAGCTCGGCTCGGCCGAGTACTGGGTCCGTCACGTGCGCGGTGCGGTGCGCTTTGCCGATGGCGCCGCGGCGTTGCACGCGGCGGGGGTCGAGGTGTTCGTGGAGCTGGGTCCCCGCGCGACCCTGCTGGGGCTCCTGCCCTCGTGCCTCCCCGATCAGCCGGAGCTTGCCCTGTACGCTTCGATGGAGCGCGAGCGCGAGGAGCCACGCAGCATGCTCGCCGCGCTTTGCGGGGTGTGGAGCCGCGGCGCGTACGTCGACTGGGGCGAGGTGTTCGGAGGCGGCACCCGCCGCGTGCCCCTGCCCACGTATGCGTGGCAGCGTACGCGCTACTGGCTCGACCGTCCGCCCTCGAAGCGCCGCACCGCCATCGATGCCAGCGCAGACTGGTTCTACCGGCTGGAGTGGCCCGAGCACGCCCGATGTGCGACGGCAGACAGCCCGCCGCGGCGCCCGGGGCCGTGGCTGGTCCTGGGCGGTGTCCGGGGAACGAGCGCGCTCGTCCGCCAAGCACTGATCCAGCGGGGATGCGAGCACGTCGTGGTGGAGGACCCGGCACGGCTCGCCGACGCGCTGACGCGTCGAGCCCAGTGGCAGGGCATCGTGTACCTGGGGGGCCTGGACGCGGTGGTGGATGCAGGGGCCAGCGCGACCGCGGTCGGTGAGACCACCCATCGCGTGCTCGCCCCGTTGCTCGCGTTGGCCCGAGCGCTGGGCATGGCCGAGGACCCGCCTCCCCTGTGGATCGTGACGCAGGGAGCCTGCGCGGTCGACCACGAGGCGGCCGACGTACGGCCGGTGCAGACCGCCCTGTGGGGCATGGGGCGGGTGTTTGCGCTCGAGCATCCCGAGGCGTGGGGCGGGCTGGTGGATCTCGATCCGCAGGGCGACCCGGAGGCATCGAGTGAGGCGAGCGAGTTCGAATCGCTCGTGGACGAGCTGCTCGCGCCGGGGGACGAGGATCAGCTCGCGTTCCGCGGCGGGCGCCGCCATGCGGCACGCCTGGTGCGAGCCTTGGGGGACGGGGATGCCGCGACCCCGTCGATCGTGGCGGAGGGTCGCTACCTGGTGACCGGAGGGCTCGGAGCGCTCGGCTCGAAGCTGGCAGAGTGGCTGGTCGAGCGAGGCGCACGGCACCTGCTGCTCACCAGTCGTCGCGGTCTGTCCACCCCGGGGGCCCGTGAAGCGATCGCGTCGCTCGAGGCACGGGGTGTTCGGGTCGAGGTTGCCGCGATCGATGTCGCCGACGAGGAGGCAATGGAGGCGCTCGTGTCAGGCGTCGAGCCGCCGATCCGCGGCGTGATCCATGCAGCAGGCATCGAGTGGCTGGGCCCGCTCGCGCAGACCGACGAGACGACGCTGGCGCAGGTGCTCCGTCCCAAGGTCGTGGGCGGGTGGGCGCTCCATCGGTCGCTGGCGAGGCAGCCCCTGGACTTCTTCGTGTGTTTCTCCTCGGGCGCGGGGGTCTGGGGAGGAACGCACCGCGGCGCCTACGCGGCGGCCAACGCCTTCCTGGATGGTCTGGCGCACCATCGGCGTGCGCAGGCTCGACCCGCGCTGAGCATCGCATGGGGCATGTGGGCACAGGGCGGCATGGGGGGAGCGGATGGCCTGGCGCGACTGCGGGAGCTCGGCGTCTTGGCGATGCCCACCGCACCCGCGCTGTTGGCGATGGAACACCTGCTCGGCGTGGGGGCCACGCAGCGCACGGTCGCTCGCATGGACTGGGAGCGCTTTGCCCCGATCTACACCGCGCGTGCACGCCGGAAGCTCCTCGCGGCGCTGGTGAGTACCGCGCCGGAGCCGGCCTCGGACGAGCCCCCACCTGCGTCCGGGCGCTGGCACGGGCAATCGGCCGAGGATCTCCGCCCGCACCTGATCGCTTCGGTGCGCGAGATCGTGGCCGAGGTGCTGGGCATGGACGATCCGGGTGCCGTCGATGCCACCCGCGGCTTTGCGGCTCAGGGCCTCGACTCGCTGATGGCGGTGCAGCTCCGCAGTCGCCTGCAACGAGCGCTGGGCCTCACGCTCTCGACCACGGTCGCCTTCGATCATCCGACGGTGGAGAGGCTGGTCGAGCACGTCCTGACGGAGGTCCTCGCGCTCGAGGGAGGAGGCCGCGCGCAAGGTCTTCGAAGGGGCTTGCAGGACGAGCCGATCGCCATCATCGGCATGTCGTGCCGGTTCCCGGGCGGCGTCGAGGATCCGCAGGCGTACTGGCAGCTCCTGGCGCAAGAGGAGATCGTGATCGACGAGGTCCCCTCGAGCCGATGGCGGGCGGAGGACTACTACGATCCGGACCCAGGGGCGAAGGGGCGGACCTATGTGACGCGAGGGGGCTTCCTTCGCGAGATCGAAGGCTTCGAGCCGGCCTTCTTCCACATCTCGCCTCGCGAGGCGGAGACCATCGATCCGCAGCAACGGCTCATGCTGGAGCTGAGCTGGGAGGCCCTCGAGCGCGCCGGCCAGGATCCGAGGCTGCTGCGCGACAGCGCCACCGGAGTGTTCGTGGGGGTCGGGCCCAACGAGTATGCGGAGCGGCTCGCGGGCAGCCTCGATCCCGCGAGCGGACAGTACCGTGCGACGGGGTCTCCCCTGAGCTTCACGGCGGGGCGGGTCTCGTTCGCGCTGGGGTTGCACGGGCCGAGCCTCGCGGTCGACACGGCCTGCTCTTCGTCGCTCGTGGCGCTGCATCTGGCCTGCCAGAGCCTGCGTCAGGGGGAGTGCGAGCGCGCGATCGCGGGCGGCGTCAACGTGCTGCTGTCGCCGCGTTCGTTCATCGCGATGTCGGAGATCCACGCGCTGTCCGGGGACGGTCGCTGCAAGACCTTCTCCGCCGAGGCAGACGGCTACGGGCGCGCCGAGGGGTGTGGCGTGGTGGTGCTCAAGCGGCTTGGCGATGCGCAGCGCGACGGGGACCGCGTGCTCGCGCTGATCCGCGGCACCGCCGTCAACCACGATGGGCCGAGCAGCGGGCTCACGGTGCCCAACGGGCCGGCCCAGCAAGCCCTGCTCCGCGACGCGCTCGCTCAGGCCGACATCGCACCCTCGGAGATCGACTTCGTCGAGTGCCACGGGACGGGAACCGCCCTCGGCGATCCGATCGAGGTCCAGGCCCTCGCCGCGGTCTATGGCGAGGGTCGTCCCTCGGATCGACCGCTCGTCCTGGGTGCCGCAAAGGCCAACCTCGGCCACCTCGAGCCGGCGGCCGGAATCGCCGGCCTGCTCAAGCTGGTGCTGATGTTCGAACGGGAGCAGATCCCGGCGCAGCCGGCCCTGGGAGAGCTCAACCCGCACCTGGACTGGGACGCGCTACCGGTGACGGTGCCCCGCGAGCGGCTGGCCTGGCCGCGACGGGAGGAACGACCGCGACGGGGGGCGGTGAGCGGCTTCGGGCTGAGCGGGACCAACGCGCACGTGGTGCTGGAGGAGGCACCCGTCGCGACGCCGACACCGTCGGCCCCACGACGCGCCGCCGAGCTGTTCGTGCTCTCGGCGAGGACCGAGGCGGGGCTCGACGCCCAGGCCCAGCGACTGCGCGAACACCTGGGGGCCGAGCCGGAGCTCGAGCCGGGCGATCTGGCCTACTCGCTGGCCACCACGCGTGCCGTGATGGACCACCGGCTGGCGATCGCGGCCGAGTCCGTGGATGCGCTGTGCGTCGCGCTCGAGGATGCCGCACGGGGGTCGATTCCTGCCGGCGGAACGCGGGCCCGTGCGGCCAAGGACGCGATGCCCGGGGTCGTGTTCGTGTTTCCGGGGCAGGGCTCGCAGTGGGCGGGCATGGGGCTCGAGCTGCTCGAGCACGAGACCGCCTTCCGCGAGGCGATGGTCGTCTGTGACGCTGCCATCCGGGCGGAGGCCGGGTTCTCGGTGATCGAGGAACTCGGCCGCCCCGAGCCCGGCTCCCGGCTCGACGAGATCGACGTCGTCCAGCCGGTGCTCTTTGCCTTCGAGGTCGCCCTGACCGCGCTATGGCGCTCGTGGGGAGTGGAGCCGGCGGTGGTGGTCGGCCACAGCATGGGGGAGGTTGCGGCGGCGCACGTAGCCGGCGCGCTGACGCTCGAGGATGCGGTGGCGATCATCTGCCGGCGCAGCCGACTGCTGCGAACGGTGAGCGGTCGCGGGGCGATGGCCCTGGTCGAGCTGCCCCACGTCGATGCCCAGCGGGCGCTCGCCGGCTACGAGCAGCGGCTGAGCATCGCGGTGAGCAATGGTCCGCGCTCCACGGTCATCGCCGGCGATACGGCGGCGCTCGAGGAGCTGCTCGAGCGCCTCGAGCGCGAGGGCACGTTCTGTCGGCGGGTGAAGGTCGACGTCGCCTCGCACAGCCCGCAGATGGACCCCTTGCGGGAGGAGCTGCTCGAGCGGCTCGGCGGGCTGCGACCGCGGCGTGCGAGCCTGCGCATGCGCTCGACGGTCCGCGGGACCTGGATCGAGGGCGAAGAGCTGTCCGGGGCGTACTGGGCGGACAACCTGCGCGAGCCGGTCCGCTTCGGAGAGGCGATCGGGGCGCTCGTCGAGGGGAACCATCGGCTCTTCCTCGAGATGAGCCCCCATCCGATCTTGGTGCCCTCGGTCCAGGAGAACCTGCGCGTGGGTGAGCACGAGGGGGTCGCGCTGGGCTCGCTGCGACGAGGACGCGAGGAGCTGCTCACCCTGCTCGAGTCCCTGGGCACGCTGTGGGCACAGGGCCACCCCCTCGACTGGGCACGGCGGTTTCCGGCGGGCGGCCGTCGCCTGATGCTGCCCACCTATGCGTGGCAGCGCGAGCGCTGCTGGATCGAGGCGACCCCCGAAGTCACCTCGGGCCTCCAAGCCCACCCGCACCGGGGAGGTCACCCGCTGCTGGGGGTGGCCTGCTCTCCCTCGACCCACCCGAGTCTGCGAATCTGGGAGACCTCGCTCGATCTCCAGCGCCTGACCTGGTTGCAGGACCACCGGGTTCAGGGGGCCGTGGTCCTGCCCGGCACTGCTCATGTGGAGATGGCGCTGTCGGCAGGAGCCGAGAGCTTCGCGGACGCGCACTGGCGGGTCACCGAGCTGGTGTTCGTCGAGGCGCTGGCCTTCGTGGAGGGCGTGGCGCCCACCGTTCAGGTCGTCCTCACCGAAGAAGGGCCCGGCCACGTCCGCTTCCAGATCTCGAGCCTCGTGGCGGGCGCTCAGGGCAGCTCGTGGCGTCCTCACGCCCGCGGCGCGCTTCGGCATGTGCTCCGCGACGAAGCCAGCGAGCCGCGTCCGCCCGACGCCCTCGAGGGTCTTCGGGCTCGCCTCGGCCAGGCCCTGTCCGCCGCCGAGATCTACGCCGAGCTGGCCGCCATCGGGCTCGACTACGGGCCTGCGTTCCAGGGGATCGTCGAGCTTTGGCGAGGTGGTGGAGAGTCGCTCGGGTGCGTGCGGCTGCCCCAGGCGGCCGGTGGCGCGAGCCCCTACCTCGTGCACCCGGCCCTCCTGGATGCGTGCTTCCAGGTCATGGCCGGGGCCCTCGTCGACGACGGCGGCTCCGGGCCATGGATCCCGGTTCACGTCGACGCAATCCATCTCCAAGGGCCCCTCCCCGATGAGGTTTGGTGCCATGCGAGGATCCTGGAGGGGCCAGCGGGGGTTCGGGGCCGCGCCGATCTGCGTCGCGCCGACCTACGGTTGATGCGGAGCACGGGGGAGGTGCTCGCCGAGATCTCGGGGCTGGAGTTGCAGCGGCTGGCGGACTCCCAGCCGCGACGCGAGGAGGACGACTGGTTCCTCGCGCTCGACTGGGAGCAGGCCCGCACGCCCGCGGCGAAGCTCGACACCGGGCGCTGGCTGGTGATCGGCAACGGCGGAGGGCTGGGCGCCTCGCTGGTCAGGACGCTGCAGCGTGCCGGTCATGCGGTGGTCCACGCCTTGCCCACGGCGCTCGGCGAGTCACCGGTCCGGACGGTCGACGACGGCAGCGTCGCGGGCTTCCGCGCGCTCTTGAACGACGCGTTCGACCAGGGACCCCCGACCGCCGTGGTGCACCTGGGGAGCCTGGACGGGCAGCACGCCGACGCCGGCCGCTCGCTCACGCCGGAGGGCGTCGAGGAGGCCCTACGAAGGGGCTGCGACAGCGTGCTGTTCACGGTGCAGGCGCTGGTCACGGCAGGCCTGCGCGATACCCCCCGGCTGTGGCTGGTCACGCGCGGCGCCCAGGCCATCGCCGAGGGTCCCGTCGATCCCGGCCAGGCTCCGCTCGTCGGCCTGGGGAGGGTGATCGCGCTCGAGCATGCGGAGCTGCGCTGCAGCCTCGTCGATCTCCCGCTGGTCGACGCCGTCGAGCCGGCCGACGACGACGCAGCGATGGAGTCGCTGGTAGCTGAATTGTTGGCCGACGATGCCGAGCAAGAGATTGCCCTGCGCCACGGTGCTCGCTACGTCGCACGCCTCGCGCACCAACCCCCGACCCCCCGGGCACGCCCCGAGCGGATCGAGCCCGCGGGGGATCGCCCCTACCGACTCGAGATCGACCAGCCCGGTGTCCTCGAGCGCCTCGCGCTGCGCCCGGCCTCGAGGCGAGACCCGGGGCCCGAGGAGGTCGAGATCGCGGTGGAGGCGACAGGGCTCAATTTCCTCGATGTCCTGCTGGCGCTGGGCGTGATGCCCGACGACCTCCCGGGCGAGCCCGGGGCGCCCATGCTCCTGGGCGCCGAGTGTGCAGGCCACATCGTCGCCAAGGGCGAAGGCGTGGAGGAATTCAGCCTGGGGCAGCCCGTGCTCGCCCTGGCGCGGGGCTCGATGGGCTCCCATGTCACGGTGCCCACCACGCTGGTCGTGCCTCGCCCCGCGGAGCTATCGCCGATCCACGCGGCCGCCATGCCGATCACCTACCTCACGGCCTGGTATGCGCTCGACGGAGTCGCCCGCCTGCAGCCCGGCGAGCGCGTGCTGATCCACTCCGCGACCGGAGGGGTGGGTCTTGCGGCCATCCAGTGGGCGCAGCACTGCGACGCGGAGATCCATGCGACCGCGGGCTCCGCCGACAAGCGCGACCATCTTCGCTCGCTGGGGATCACCCACGTCAGCGACTCTCGCTCCGATCGATTCGTCGACGACGTGCTCGAGTGGAGCGGCGGACGGGGCGTCGACGTGGTGCTCAACTCGCTCTCGGGCGAGCTCATCGAGAAGAGTTTCGGGCTGCTGCGGGCCCACGGCCGCTTCGTCGAGCTCGGCAAGCGCGACTACTACGCCGACCGTCCGCTCGGGCTCAAGCCGTTCTTGCGCAACCTCTCGTTCTCGCTGGTGGATCTGCGCGGGATGATGGTCGAGCGCCCCGCCATGGTCCGCGAGCTTCTCGAAGAGCTCGTCTCGCTGATCACCGCCGGGGTGTTCCAGCCGCCCCCCGTCACGACCTTCCCGATCTCGCGCGCCGCCGATGCCTTCCACCACATGGCCCAGGCCCGGCACATCGGGAAGATCGTGCTGACCATGGGCGACGGCGAGGTCTCCGTGCGAGAGCCGGCGACGGCCCTGCGCCCGATCCGTGAGGACGGCAGCTATCTCGTCACCGGGGGCCTGGGAGGGCTCGGTCTGAGCGTGGCCCGCCACCTCGCCGAGCGGGGGGCCGGTCACCTGGTGCTCCTGGGGCGCTCCGGAGCGAGCACACCCGAGCAGCGCGAAGCGGTGGCCTCACTCGAGGCTCACGGCACGTCGGTCACCGTCGCAGCGGCGGACGTTGCCGATCGCACGGCGCTCGAGCGGGCGCTCCAGTCTGCCCTGCACCAAAGGCCCCCGTTGCGTGGCGTGATCCATGCGGCCGGCCTGCTCGACGACGCCATGCTGCCGCAGCAGGATCCAAGGCGCTTCCGTGCGGTGATGGCTCCCAAGGTCCTGGGCGCGCTGCACCTGCACACCCTGACCCGAGCGATGCCGCTCGACATGTTCGTGATGTACTCCGCGGCGGCGGGGCTCTTGGGCTCTCCCGGGCAATCGAACTATGCCGCCGCCAACTGCTTCCTCGACGCGCTCGCGCACCATCGGGTCGCGCAGGGACTGCCCGCGCTGAGCATCGACTGGGGAGCCTTCGCCGAGGTGGGGCTGGCCGCCGCGCAGGCCAACCGTGGCGCCCGGCTGGTCTCCCGCGGGATGCGGAGCCTCTCACCCCGCGAGGGGCTCACTGCCCTCGATCGCTTGCTCGAGCACGGGCCCGCGCAGGTCGGGGTCGTGCCCCTCGATGTTCGGCAGTGGATCGAGTTCTACCCGGCCGCAGCCGCCTCTCCCATGCTCGCGCGGCTCGTCAGCGCCCACGGTCAGGGCGCGGCCCGGACCACCGGAGATCGAGACGTGCTCGCGAGGCTCGCCGCCGCCGAGCCGAGGGCCCGCGGCGCGCTCCTCGAGCAGATCCTGCGTGCACAGGCCTCCCAGGTGCTGCGGATTCCCGAGGGCGAGCTCGACGTGAGCGCACCGCTCACCAGCCTGGGTCTCGACTCGCTCATGGGCCTCGAGCTGCGCAACCGGATCGAAGCAACCCTCGGGCTCACCGTGCCGGCAACGCTGCTGTGGACCTACCCCACCGTCAGCGCGCTTGCCATGCACCTTGCCCAGCACGACGCACCGGCCGCTGCCCCCGTGACGACCAACGCGGCAAGCGAGCCATCGCGTGACCCGGCGGCGGAGATCGATCAGATGTCCGACGACGAACTGACACGCCTCATCGCTGAGGAATTCGACGCATTGACATGAGCGACCCTACGGCTACCAAGAAGGATCACGCCCTCAAGCAGGCCGCAATCGTCATCCGAACGCTGAAGGATCGGATCTCGCACCTCGAACGGGATGCATCGCGCGCCTCCGAGCCGATCGCCATCGTGGGCATCGGCTGCCGCTTCCCCGGCGGAGCCGACGGCCCCGCTGCCTTTTGGCGGTTGCTCGACGAGGGCCGGGACGCCGTTACTGCGACCGACGCTCGCTGGGCGAGGATCGGCGCTCGCCCGGCCGAGGGCGTGCCGCGGTGGGCGGGTCTGCTCACCGAGCCAATCGATCGCTTCGACCCCGCCTTCTTCGGGATCTCGCCGCGGGAAGCTGTCACGATGGATCCGCAGCAGCGTCTGCTGCTCGAGGTGCTGTGGGAGGCGCTCGAGGACGCCGGCGTCCCTCCCCCCACCCTCGACAAGAGCCGCACCGGGGTGTTCATCGGCGCCAGCGTCGTGGACTACGCCGACACCATCGCCCACGAGCCGGCGGCCGACAAGGATGCCTACAGCGTCACCGGCACCATGCTCAGCATCGCGGCGGGGCGCCTGTCCTATACCCTGGGCCTGCAGGGCCCCTGCATGGCCGTCGACACGGCTTGTTCTTCGTCGCTGGTCGCGGCCCATCTCGCCTGCCAGAGCCTCCGACGGGGCGAGACCGATCTGGCGCTCGTCGGCGGCGTCAACCTCCTGCTCTCGAGCGAGACCATGGAAGGTCTGGCGCGCACCCAGGCGCTCTCCCCCGACGGTCGCTGCCGGGCCTTCGATGCGGCGGCCAACGGCTTCGTCCGCGGGGAGGGCTGCGGGTTCGTCGTGCTCGCGCGGTGCTCGGACGCACGGCGCGCGGGCCACCGGATCTGGGCCCAGATCCGTGGCTCTGCGGTCAACCAAGACGGCCGCTCGACCGGGCTCACCGCGCCCAACGTGCTCGCGCAACAGGCCCTGCTCCGCGATGCGCTCCGGGATGCCGGCGTCGAGGCCCGCGAAATCGATTTCGTGGAGACCCACGGCACCGGGACCTCGCTCGGCGATCCCATCGAGTTCGAAGCCTTGCGCGGGGCGATCGGCGCGTTCAGGCCGGAGGGGAATCCGTGCGTGCTGGGGGCGCTCAAGACCAACATCGGCCACCTCGAGGCCGCCGCGGGGGTGGCGGGGCTCATCAAGACCGCGCTCGCGCTCGCGCACGAGCGGATCCCCCAAAACCTCAACTTTCGCCGCCTCAACCCTCGCATCCGGCAAGAGGGGACCGCGCTCGCCCTGGCCACGACGCCGCGGCCCTGGCCCCGCACCGAGCACCCCCGGGTCGCCGGGGTCAGCTCCTTCGGGCTCAGCGGCACCAACGCGCACATCGTGCTGGAAGAGGCCCCCCCGACCGAGCCCGGGCCGACCGCGGCCGACCGCGGGGCCGAGTTGTTCGTGCTCTC
The DNA here is from genome assembly GCF_026337845.1 of Paraliomyxa miuraensis. Classification (GTDB taxonomy): domain Bacteria; phylum Myxococcota_A; class Polyangia; order Nannocystales; family Nannocystaceae; genus Paraliomyxa; species Paraliomyxa miuraensis. The sequence continues at coordinate 306,286 of NZ_JAOVZF010000162.1, forward strand.
CGGGAAGACGGAGGCGGCCGTCGATGCGCAGGCCATGCGGCTGCACGAGCACCTGCGCGCGCATCCACTGCTTGCCGGCAGTGCGGTTGCCCATAGCCTCGCCACGACGCGCGCCGCCTTCGAGCATCGGCTGGCGATCGCGGCCCGCTCGCGCGAAGAACTGCTCGGGGCGCTGGCCGAGGCCGCGTCGCGACGCGGCGCGGAGGGGGTCGTCCACGGGCAGGTGCGCCCGTCGAAGGAAGCGCTGGCGTTCCTCTTCACGGGTCAGGGGTCTCAAACGTTGGGCATGGGGCGCGGCCTCCATGCGGCCTGGCCCGCCTTCGCCGAGGCGTTCGATCGATGCGCCGCGCTGTTCGACGCCGAGCTCGACCGACCGCTACGCGAGGTGATCTGGGCGGAGCCGGGGAGCCATGCGTCGACGCTCCTCGATCGCACGGGCCATGCCCAGCCGGCGCTCTTCACCCTGGAGTATGCGCTCTACATGCTCTGGCGCTCGTGGGGGATCGAGCCGGGCTTCGTCGCTGGCCACAGCATCGGCGAGCTGGTGGCTGCGCACGTGGCAGGCGTGTTCTCCCTGGAGGACGCGGTCCGCCTGGTCGCAGCCCGAGGGCGGCTGATGCAGGCGCTGCCCTCGGGAGGCGCGATGGTCTCGATCGCGGCCTCCGAAGCGGAGGTCTCGTCCGCGATCGGCCCCCATGCCGCCCGGCTCTCGATCGCCGCGATCAACGGTCCCGCGCAGGTCGTCGTCTCGGGTGAGGCCGCCGCGGTGCAGGAGGTCGTGGATGGGTTCGCCGCACGTGGCGTGCGGACCAAGGCGCTCCGGGTCTCCCACGCCTTCCACTCACCGGCCATGGATCCGATGCTCGAGGACTTTCGCCGCGTGGCGAGATCGGTGCGCTACGATCCCCCCGCGATCCCGCTGGTCAGCAACCTTCGGGGCGCGATCGACCCGCATGCACCCGCGTCGGCCGACTACTGGGTCGAGCACGTCCGCGAGGCCGTGCGCTTCTGCGATGGGATCGTGGCCATGCACGAGGCCGGGGTGGACACCTTCGTCGAGCTGGGGCCGAGGGCGACCTTGCTGGGGCTGGTGCCCGGCTGCCTGCCCGAGGCGCAGCCATCGCTGCACCCGTCGCTGCGCAGCGGTCGGGACGAGGCGCAGACCATCCTGACCGCGCTCGGGGAGCTGTGGAGCCGCGGCTGCACTGTCGACTGGGCTGGCCTGTTCCCCCAGGGAGGCCGTCGCGTCGCGCTGCCTACCTATGCCTGGCAGTGGGGGCAGTTCTGGGTCGAGCCCGAGCGCGCCCACGCCTCGCTGGGAGAAGCCGGCAGCTGGCCGCTCGCGGGCCTGCGGATTCCGACTCCCGGTGTAGAGGCGCATCACGTGCTGCGCGTTGGGCCTCACCACCAGCCCTACCTCGACGACCACGTCATCTTCGGCCGGCTGGTGGTTCCCGGCGCCTTCCACCTGACGGTCGCGCTGGCCGTTGCGTCGGAGCGCTGGCCGGATCAGCCGCTCGAGCTGAGCGCGGTGGAATTCGTGCAGGCCCTGGTCGTCGAGCCGGACGGCGAGGCCGAGCTCCATGTTCTGATCCAAGCGCGATCCGAGTCCGAGGACCACGGGTTCGAACTGTCTTCCTGTGCGGCGACCGACGGTCGCTGGACCGTCCACGTGCGCGGGCGGGTGCGGCCATCGACGGCGGAGCCGAGCCTGGCCTCCCCGGCCGAGCTGGACGCTCGGGCGCGCCGGGAGATCGATCTCGAGGGGTTCCTGGCGAAGCTGAGCGCCCAGCACATCGACTGGGGACCAAAGTGGCGATGGATGGAGCGCGCCCACGTGGGTGGCGAGGTCGCGATCGCCGAGCTGTCGGCTCCGGGCTCGGCCGCCCGCTCGGCGCCGCTGCACCCGTGCTTGCTCGACAACGGCTTCGGGGCCACCACGCTCTGGTCCGTCGAGCGTGAGCCGAACGATGATGTTCCCCAGCTCCCCTTTGCCGTGGAGCGCCTGCGATGGTGGCGTGCACCCACGGGGAGGGGGCGCTGCGGCACGATCGCGCGGCTTGCCCAGGGAACGGACCAGAGCTCGGTCAGCGACCTCGTCCTCTGGGACGAGACGGGCACGGTGGTGGCCGAGGTGGAGGGCTTCGTGAGCCGCCGGGCGCCGCGCTCGACCTTCCTTCGCGGGGACTCGCAGGCGAGCGCCGACGCCTTCTACCGGATCGACTGGCAGGAGGCGCGCGAGGGAACGGACGGAGAGGTCGCTCCGCTCCCGGGCCGCTGGATCGTGGTGGCCGAGGCGGGCTCGAGTCGAGCGGCGCGGCTCGCCACCGCGCTGGAGCGCTGTGTCCAAGTCGAGCCCGAGCAGCTCGAGGCCGCGCTGGCCCGCCACGACGAGCCCGCCGGGGTGGTGTGCCTGTGGGACGCCCGAAGCACGGAGACCGTCCCGCAGACGGCCCTCCGGGTCGCGAGCGAGGGGCTCTCGATCATCGCAGCGCTGCGCGAGCACCCCGGGACCGCCAGCCGCACGTGGTGGGTCACCTCCGCTGCAGTGGACACGGGAGGGGAGGCGCTCACCTCGGCCGCCACCGCCTCGACGTGGGGCTTGGGCCGGACGGTGAGACGAGAGCACCCCGAGCTCGGCCTCGTGCTCGTCGATCTCGCTGCGGAGACCAGCATCGACGCGCTCCTTCGCGAGCTGTCGCGCACGGACGGGGAGGATCAGGTCGCACTGCGCGGCGAACGGCGGCTGCTCGCGAGGTTGGTCCGAGCCGCCACGCCCCCGGCGACCGATTCCGCGATGCCGATCCGTGGTGCGGTGCTCATCACTGGTGGGCTGGGGTCGCTCGGCCTGCAGGTGGCGCGCTGGCTGGCCGAGCGAGGCGCCTCCGAGCTGGTGCTGGTGAGTCGCCGTGCGGCCGGAACCGCCGAGGTCGAGGCCATCGCATCGCTGCAAGCCCTCGGGGCTCGGGTGGAGATCGCATCGGTCGATGTAGCCGACCGCCGTGCGCTCGCGGCCCTCGTTCATGCGCACTCCGGCGAGCGCCCGCTGCGGGGGATCGTCCACGCGGCGGGCGTGCTCGATGATGGGATCCTGGCCGAGCAGAGCGCCGCCCGCTTCACCCAGGTGTTCTCGCCCAAGGTGGATGGCGCCTGGAACCTGCACGAGCTGACGGCCGCGCTCGAGCTCGACTTCTTCGTGCTGTTCTCCTCTTCGGCTGGGCTCCTGGGCTCGGCTGGCCAGAGCAACTATGCGGCAGCCAACACCTTCCTGGATGCGCTGGCTGCCCAGCGGCGAGGACGGGGGCTGCCCGCGCAGAGCCTGGCCTGGGGTCCGTGGTCCACGAGCGGCATGGCCGCCGAACTCGCCGAGGTCCAGCGCGCACGCATGGCACGACTCGGGTTGCGCACGCTCGAGCCCGACCGAGCCCTGTTCCTGCTCGAGCGCGCGCTCTCTCGATCGGAGCGCCTGCTCGCGCCCATGAGCCTCGATCTCGAGGCCGTCTCGCGACAGCAGGGCACGCCGGCGTCTCCCTTGTGGCGAGCCCTGCTGGAGTCTCCCTCGGTCCGCGCCACGAGGTCGGCGGGCTCGGGGTCGTGGGCCGATCGGCTCGTGCGCCTGCCCGCCGAGCAGCGCGAGGTCGAGCTGCGCGCTGGGGTCCAGGAGGAGGTCGCTCGAGTGCTCGCCATGGGCAGCCCCAAGGACGTGCCGGTCGATCGTCCCCTGATGGATCTGGGGCTCGACTCCCTGATGGCCGTCGAGCTGCGCAACGCGCTGGCTCGGCGCATAGGTGCCTCCCTGCCCGCCACGCTCGCCTTCGATCACCCCACCGTCGTCGCGCTCGCCGAGCGGCTCTCTCGAGAGCTTCCAGACTCGAGCCCGGCCGTCGTCGAGGCCCCCTCCCGCCGCCCGGTGGTCGAGGTGAGCGACGACGACGACGCGATCGCGATCATCGGTATCGGTTGTCGCTTCGCGGGCGGGATCACCGATCCAGAGGGCTTCTGGCGCCTGCTGCAGGACGGTCGAGATGCGATCACCGAGGTACCGGCGGAGCGCTGGGACATCGACGCCCTCTACGATCCAGATCCCGACGCGCCGGGGAAGATGACGACCCGCTGGGGCGGCTTCCTGCCCGATCTCGATCGCTTCGAGCCCGAGTTCTTCGGCATCGCCCCGAGGGCGGCGCCGAGCATCGATCCCCAGCAGCGGCTGCTGCTGGAGACGACCTGGGAGGCGCTCGAGCGGGCCGGGAAGACGCCGGAGCAGCTCATGGGGAGCTCGACCGGGGTCTACATGGGGCTCTGCAGCAACGACTATCAGCAGCGGGCGACCTCGCGCATCGAGGCGATCGACGCCTACTCGCTGCTGGGGACCTCGCACAGCGCGATGGTGGGGCGCCTGTCCTATTGGCTGGGCCTCCACGGCCCCAACATGCCCATCGACACGGCTTGCTCGTCCTCATTGGTCGCCGTGCACCTGGCCTGCCAGGCCCTCCGCGCCAAAGAGTGCTCCTTGGCGATCGCCGGGGGTGCCAACGTGATGCTGTCGCCCGAGGTCACCGTGTACTTCAGCCGTCTCCGTGCGATGTCGCCCAGTGGTCGTTGCCGGACCTTCTCCGACGATGCAGACGGCTACGTGCGGAGTGAAGGCTGCGGCGTGGTGGTGCTCGAGCGCCTCTCCGACGCGCGTCGGAACGGCGCCCCGATCGTGGCCATCATCCGGGGATCCGCGGTCAACCAAGACGGTCAGAGCAGTGGGCTGACCGCGCCCAACGGCCCGGCCCAGGAGGCGGTGATCCGCCAGGCGCTCGCACGGGCCCGCGTCGCGCCGGCCCATGTGGGCTACGTGGAGGCCCACGGCACGGGGACCCCCCTCGGCGATCCGATCGAGGTCCAGGCGCTCGCGGCCACGCTCGGGGAGGGTCGCGCCGCCGACGAGCCCGTGGTGGTCGGCTCGGTCAAGTCCAACATCGGGCACGCCGAGGGGGCCGCTGGGATCGCGGGTCTCATCAAGGCCGTGCTCTGCTTGCAGCACGGCCAGATCCCCAAGAGCCTGCACTTCTCGGCGCCCAATCGTCACATCGCGTGGGCCGAGCTGCCCGTGCGGGTCGCCTCGGAGCCCATGCCCTTCCCGCTCTCGAAGTCGGGGAGACGGATCGCGGGGGTGAGTTCGTTCGGGTTCAGCGGGACGAACGCACACGTGGTGCTGGAGCAGGCGCCCCCGGTGGACGACGGCCCCTCGGCGCCGGAGCGCCCCGCCGAGCTCGTCCGGCTCACGGCCAAGACGGAGACCGCCCTCCACGCGCAGGCCGGTCGCCTGCTGGACCACTTGCGCGCGCACCCAGAGCTCGCGCTCGGTGATCTGGCCCATGGCTTCGCCACGACTCGGGTCGCGATGGAGGAGCGCCTGGCCATCACGGCGACCTCGCGCGAGTCGCTGATGGCCGCCCTCGAGGACGCCGCGCGGGGCCGAAGCCCACACGGTGCGGCGCGGGGTCGCGCGGGGGCTCCGGATCGGCTGGCCTTCCTGTTCACGGGCCAGGGGGCCCAGACGCTGGGCATGGGTCTCGAGCTCCACGCCACGTGGCCCGCCTTTCGCGAGGCGTTCGACCGCGCGGTGGAGCGGCTCGATCGCCAGCTCGACCAGTCGCTGCGGGCGATCATGTGGGCCGAGCCGGGGAGCGAGCAGGCAAAGTGGCTCGATCGGACGGCCCATACCCAGCCCGCCCTCTTTGCCTTCGAGTATGCGCTCTACGCCCTATGGCGCTCGTGGGGCGTGGAGCCGGATTTCCTCGCCGGACACAGCGTCGGGGAGATCGTCGCCGCCTGCGTGGCTGGGGTCTTCTCCCTCGACGACGCCGCCCGCTTCATCGTAGCGCGCGGCCGTCTGATGCAGGCCCTCCCCGAAGGCGGCGGGATGATGGCCGTCGCCGCCACCGAGGCCGAGGCGCTCGAGGTCATCGCGCCGCATGCTGCCCAACTCTCGATCGCGGCGGTCAACGGACCCGAGCAGGTCGTCCTCAGCGGCGCCCTCGAGGCCCTGGAGTCGGCCGCGGCCGTCTTCGAGTCCCGCCAGGTACGCACCAGGGCGCTCCGGGTCTCCCACGCCTTTCACTCGCCCTTGATGGATCCGGCGCTCGCCGAGCTACGGCGCGTCGCCGAGTCGATCGACTACCAGCGACCGACCATCCCGCTCGTCGGCGCTCTGCACGGTCGCCTCGTGGAGCATGAGCCGTGCACCGCGGAGTACTGGGTACGGCACGCGCGCGAGCCCGTGCGCTTCGCCGATACCATCGCGGCCCTGCACCAGGCACGGGTCACCACGTTCATGGAGCTGGGACCCATGGCGACCCTGCTCGGCATGGTCCCCGAGGTGCTGCCTCACGCCGACGTCACGCTCCACGCCTCCGTTCGCCACGGTCACGGCGAGACCCATAGCGCGCTCGAGGCCCTCGGTGGCCTCTGGTCCTGCGGCACCGACCTCGACGAGGCGGGCGTCTTCCCGCACGGCGGACGTCGTGTCCCGCTGCCCACCTACCCCTGGCAGCGCGAGCGCTACTGGCTCGACGTACCCGCGGTCGATGCTCGCCTCGTGCACGGGGCGCCGCGCGAGGCCGGCCATCCGCTGCTCGGAGACGCCAGGGTCCCCGCCAATGAGGCTCGCGTGCGGATCTGGGAGACCTCCCTCGCGCTGTCGCGGTTGCCGTGGCTCGCGGACCATCGGGTCCGCGGAGAGGTCGTCTTCCCCGGCGCGGGTTACCTCGAAATCGCGCTCGCGGCGGGGGAGCAGGCGCTCGGGGCGGGCCCAATCGAGGCTCACGCGGTCACCTTCGTCGAGCCGCTTGCGCTCGGCGAGGACGACGTGGTCGAGCTGCAGGTCGTCACCATGGAAGAGGCGCCGAACAACCTGCGCGTTCAGATCGCGAGCCGTCCCGCTGGCTCTGGTGACGACGCGTGGACCGTGCACGCACGCGGCAAGCTCCGCCGCCGCGACGGCGACCAGCCGCCGCGGCTGGACACCGTCGCGGTGTGCGAGCGCCTCGGCGATCCTCTCCAGCACGAGGAGATCTACGCCACCCTCGAGCGCGGAGGGCTCGAGTACGGCCCGGCCTTCCGCGGGCTGCTGCAATCACGCCGAGCGCCGGGAGAAGCGCTGGGGCGCGTCCGTCTCCCCGAGGCTGCCGGCAGCGCGGCTGCCCATGGGATCCACCCCGCGCTCCTCGATGCGTGCTTCCACGTGATGGCGGGTGCGTTCCCCGACGCCAGCGCGAGCACCTGGCTTCCCGTCGAGGTCGGCTCGATTCGGTTGTTTCGTCGCCCGGTCGGGGAGGTGCAGTGCCATGTGCACGACGCCCACGAGCACACCGGGGCGCAGGGCCACCGTCGGACCGCCGAGTTGACGATCGTCGACGGCGAGGGGGTGCTCGTCGCCCAGATCAGCGGCTTCGTCGCGCAGCGGATCCAGATCCAGAGCGACCAACCCGAGCGCTGGTTTCTCGAGCCCACCTGGGAGCGGGCCGAGCCGCCCGCGCCCACGATCGAAGCCGGCCGATTCCTACTGCTGGGAGACCCCTCGGGGGTGGGCGCCGAGCTACGCATGGCCCTCGAGCGCGCGGGTCATGCCGTCGTCCACGCAACGTCGGCCGTGGACGGCCCGGCTTCGCCGGGCTGCGTGACCTTCGATGATCGCTCCGCGGACGGCGTGCGCACCCTGCTGGCGCAGGCCTTCGAAGGCGAGCCGCCGCACGCGGTAGTCCACCTGCGGAGCCTCGAGGGACGAGCCTCCGCGCTCGACCCCGGGTCGACGAAGGCCGCGCTCGTCCGCGGTCCGCATGGCGTGCTGCATGCGGCCCAGGCCCTCGTCAGCATGGATGCCTCGGATCCACCCCGCCTGTGGGTGGTGACCCGGGCGGCCCAGGTGACCGGCGGCGCAGTCCCGGTCGCGGTCGAGCAGGCCCCCTTGCTCGGGCTTGCCCGGACGATCATGGCCGAGCAACCAGAGCTTCGCTGCACCAGCATCGATCTCGATCCGACGCCCTCGAGCGCCGACGCAACCGCACTGCGGATCGAGCTCCTCGGCGACGACCCCGAGCTCGAGGTGCGATGGCGTGCAGGGGCGCGCTCGGTGGCACGGATCGTCCACCGTGCGCCCGCGACCGCGCCGCCCGAGTGGATCGAGCCCGCCGCGGGCCGGGCCTTCCGGCTGGAGATCGACACCCCCGGCGTGCTCGACGGGCTCGTCCTCCGCCACGTCGAGCGGCGACCGCCGGGTCCAGGCGAGGTGGAAATCGCCGTCGAGGCGGCGGCCCTCAACTTCATCGACGTCATGAAGGCCATGGGCATCTACCCCGATCCGCAGGGGGCGACTGCCCTGGGTGGGGAGTGTGCGGGTCGCATCGTGGGTCTCGGGCAGGGGGTCGAGGGGCTCGCGCTTGGGCAATCGGTCGTCGCGATGGCCCCCTCGAGTTTCGGTAGCCACGTCATCGCCCCCATCCACGGGGTAGTCCCGCGCCCCGAGGCACTCGGTGTGGAGCAGGCCGCAGCCGTTCCCGCCGCCTACATGACCGCGTGGTATGCCCTGGTGCACCTCGCGCGCGTCCGGGCCGGAGAGCGCGTGCTCATCCACTCCGCCACGGGGGGCACGGGCTTGGCCGCCGTGCAGGTCGCCCGCCACCTCGGCGCCGAGGTCTTCGCCACCGCGGGCACCGAGGACAAGCGGGCGTGGCTCCGGGCGCAGGGCATCGCCCACGCCATGGACTCGCGCTCGCTCGACTTCGCCGAGCAGACCCTCGAGGCCACCGGTGGGGAGGGGGTCGACGTCGTGCTCAACTCCCTCTCCGGAGCGGCCATCGAGGCCAGCCTCGCCACCCTCGCCCCCGACGGCCGCTTCGTCGAGATCGGCAAGACCGACATCTACGCCGATCGAGCGCTGGGGCTCGCGTGCTTCAAGAAGAGCCTCTCCTTGATCGCCGTCGATCTCGCGGGCTTCGCCGTGCGCCGTCCCGAGCGACTCGCCGCCCTGATGCGCGAGGTGATGGAGCTGTTCGCTGCCAAGACGCTCGTGCCCCCCATGGTGGAGTGCTTCCCCGCCGAGCGGGCCGCCGACGCCTACCGCAAGATGGCCCAGGCCAAGCACATGGGGAAGCTCGTACTCACCTTCGGGGACGAAGAGACCCCGATCCACGTGCGCCCACCCCCGCGCGTGGAGTTCCGCGCCGATCGAAGCTACCTCGTGACCGGCGGCCTGGGGGGCCTGGGCACGAGCGTCGCGGGCTGGCTCGCCGACCGTGGCGCTGGGCACATCGTGCTCATGAGCCGATCGGGTGCCAACAGTGAGGCGCGGCGCGACGCCGTCCAAGCGATCGAGGCCAGAGGCGCGCGCGTGATCGTCGAGCAAGCCGACGTCGCCTCCCCCTCCGAGCTCGCGCAGGTGCTCGACCGGATCGCCACGTCGGTCGCTCCGCTCGCCGGGGTCGTGCACACCGCCGGAATCCTCGACGATGGCCTCTTGCTCGATCAAACTCCCGCGCGCCTGGACGCCGTCATGGCGCCGAAGATCCAGGGCGCCCTGAACCTGCATGCACAAACCCAGGGGCTCGTCCTCGACCTGTTCGTGCTCTACGGCTCGGTCGCCGGGCTGATCGGCTCGCGCGGCCAGGCGGGTTATGCCGCGGCCAACGCCTTCCTCGATGCCCTGGCCCATCACCGTCGGGCGCTTGGGCTTGCCGCGCTCAGCATCGACTGGGGGGCGTTCTCCGAGGTCGGCATGGCGGCCGAGCAAGGCCGTGGCGTACGCCTCGCCTCGCGCGGCCTGGGCAGCCTGACCCCCGCTCAGGGGCTGCTCGCGCTCGAGCACCTGCTCGATCACGACGCCACCCAGGCCGCCGTGATCCCGCTCGATGTGCGGGCCTGGTCCGAGTCCGACCCGACGGTTACGTCGATGCCGCAGTTGTCCGCGCTATGGGCCGATCAGGCGCCCGGCCAGGGGCTCGAGACCGAGCAGGAGGATCTGCGCCGCCGGCTCGCCAGGGCCGCGCCGGGCGACCGGCGGCGGATCGTCGGCGATCTCCTGCGCCAGATCGCGTCGCACGTGCTGCGGATTCCGGGCGAGAGGATCGACATGGACGCACCGCTCACCAGCATCGGCTTCGACTCCCTGGTGGGCCTCGAGCTCAAGCAGCGGCTCAAGCGAGAAACCACAGTCAACCTACCCGTCGCTCGGCTGCTCCACGATGGCAGCCTCGCGAGGATCGCCGAGCACGTGCTCGAGCAACTACCAGAACTCTCCGCGCTCCCCACCGAAGCGGAGGACGAGGAAGCGCACGAGTGGCTGGAGCTCGAGCTGTGACACCGTGTCGGGTCGAAGGTCCGATGCGGTCGTCATCCGGCCTGCGCGGGGCGCTGCGGGGGCGCTGGAACCCCCTCGAACTCGATGCCCTTCGGGTAGGGGATCTCGATGCCATGGGCGACGAATGCCTCGAGCAGCAGGCGGTTGAGCGCATTCTTGATCTCGAAGTGGCACCCCGGTCGGACCCTGGTCTCGATGCGCACGCGCAAGCAGCTCTCGTCGATGGCGGCCACCCCCATGACCTCGGACGGCTCGAGGACCTGGTTGGGGTGCTGCTCGTGCAGGGCCTTGCCGGCCTTGGCCATGACCTCGAACACCTTTGCCAGGTCGGCCTCGAAGGCCACTCCCATCTCCACGACCGCGAGGGTCCAGCCGCGGCTGTAGTTGATCACGTTGCTGATGTCGCTGTTGCGGAGCGTGTGGACCCGGCCATAGCGGTCCCGAATGCGGCTGACCCGAAGGTGGAGCTGCTCGACCGTCCCCTCGGTATCCTCGACCTTGACGTAGTCCCCGATGAGCATCTGGTCCTCGAGCAGCATGAAGAACCCGCAGATGATGTCCTCCAGGATCTTTTGTGAGCCGAGCCCGACCGCGAACCCCACGACCCCCGCCCCCGCGAGCAGCGGCAGGGGATCCACCCCCACGACCACCAGCATCACCATTCCCATGACGATGTAGATCACGAAGCGCACCAGGCTCTGCGTGAGCCTCGCAAGGGTCGCACGCCGTGCTCGCGCTTCTTCCTGCATCATGACCTGCTGCAGCGACGCTCCATCGGGTGCCTTCTCGTCCCGGGTCAGGCCTCGGTACACCGCCACCCCGAGGATGGCGATGAGGACCCGGGATACGAAGAACGTGGCCACCAGCTCCATGATCATGGTGCCGTAGGGCGCCAAGACTTCCTGGGCGTCGAAGCGTCGTACGACGACGACGGCACCGGTCAGGTAGACCATCGCCTCGAGCACGCGTCGGGCCAGCGGCATCAGCGGCTGGACCTCCTCGTAGTAGGGCTCGACCGAGGTCTTGCTGACGCGCGTACGCGTGAGGCTCTCGGAGATCGTCAGCGCCATGGTTGCGACCTGGACCGCCAGGCGCGCGACGGCGCTGACGAGCGCGATCAGGGTCAGGGTGACGATAGTCCAGTCGAGCCACTCGGGAAGCGCCAGGGCGGGGCCCACCACGTTGGCGAAGGCATAGATGATGGCCAGACCGATCACATTGGGGATCTCGGCGAAGATCCTGGTGATCACGTCCGCCCAGTCCTGGAACAGCTTCCGGTGCAGGAGCCGCTTCTCGAGCTGGCCGAGGAATGCGTGGGGCAGGCGGCGGAGGTACCGGACCAGGAGCAGGAGCGCGACGAGCACGCCGACCTTCTCGACGACTGCCCACAGCGTCTCTTCGGTCCACTGCTTGGTGACCTGGTCGGCCCAGCTCTGGAAATCGACCTCCTCCCAGATCCCGTAGCTGAGCACGACGAGCCCGAGGAGCACGACGAGCGCAGAGAACACCAGCGCGACCGAGCGCGCCGACCGGGCGAAGCGGTCGCCAACCTTGGCGAGGAGCTGAACCCCGCTGGCTCGAAACAGCCAGCGCAGCGCTATCGAGCCACCAACGGCGCCGATCCAGGTCGTCAACAAGAGCAGGACGACGGCCAAGCCGACGAGCCAGGCATCGTTGATGATCAGGGAATCGGACAACCTGGGCAGGTGCATGGATACGTCACCACCGGATTCTTGGAGGAGCGGCCGCTGCGTGGGGGCCAGAACTCACCGGGCTGCCCCCGCGAGTCGGCGGACCCACGCCGGTCTTCAGCCATCGATGAACTGCCAGTCCTCGACGTAGTTGCCGACGACGTGCTTGGGGAAGCCCGGGTCGGAGCGGTAGTTGGCTAGATCGTAGCGTATGTGCTGATCGCCCTTGAAGAAGTAGACCTTGCCGTTGCCCCAGTACACCGAGGCGTCGATGCGATCGAAGGTCACCCCGACCCAGCGCTTGGCGATGGGCTGCGGGTAGCCTTCGTCGATGTGGTTCTTGAGGGGATTGAAGCGGGCATACTGGTTGCCGAAGAAGAAGTAGACCTCGTTGCTGCTCGTCACCAGGGCCGCGTCGACGCGCGGGAACGGCAGCCCAGGAAATTCCTCGTGGATCGGCCGAGGATAGCCGGGGTCCTTCTTCTTGGTCTCGAAGTCGAAGCGAAACACCCGGTCCCGCCGGAACAGGTAGAGCTTGTTCTCGAGCGACTTGCCGTCGGGAGCCACCAGGTACTTGCCACGAAACGCCTCGTCGATGCGCTCGAAGCCCTCCTCGTCGATGCCGGGCACGAGCTCGTGAAGGGGGGACGCGGGGGTCGTGAGCTTGCGTTCGCGTTCGTAGCGGACGAACTTGTTGCCGCGGATGAAGTAGAGATCGGGCCCCATGTCGAACACGGCCTTGATCGGCTCGAAGGACACCGATTCCCGGTAGGCTTCCATCAGGGCGGTCGCCTTGGCGGGATCGCGCAGCAGGGTCCAGATCCCGGCGACGTCGAGCTCGATGACCTGGGGGTTTTCGGGGATGGTCTTGAGCCACCCGTTGTACGCGTCCTGGTCGAGCGAGCTCATCGCGGCCAGCAGGACCTCGTCGCCGCCCTTGCCGATGACCGTGCACTGCGAGCTGTTGAGGAGCCTCTCCTTGCTCTCCGCGCGCCTGCTGCTGGCGCCACCGCCGGAGCCTCCAAAGCTGGCCTTGATGCCGGCCTGGATGTCCTCCTTGTTGAGCTGGGAGGACTTGAGCACGGTGAACACGAGCATCGACTTGCCGCCGACCCACGCCCCGCGCACGTAGTGCGAGCCGTAGCGGCGGAAGAACTCCTCGTACTCCTGGCGATGCTCGGGAGAGAAGGGGGCGGGGATGTCGACGTCGCGGACCTCGTCGATGCAGTCGTTGGGGTTGGGGACATAGAGCATCCACAGCGGGACGAAGGAGCTGCGGACCGCGTAGTAGGCCTCCTGCTCGGCCCGGAGTCGACTGTTCCACGAGCTGGTGGCGCTGACGCTGAAGGCCGCGCTGCCGACCGACGCGTTCGCGTCGACGCTCATCTGCTTCTCGAAGCGAGCCCAGGACTCTTCGATGACGACCTGGTTCAGCGCCTCGTTCATCGGGAAGGGCGGGCTGTCGTTGACCTCGTAGCCGACGGGGATCGCATAGTCTTCCTTGGTCTCGTTCGACCTGATCACGCGCATCTCGTCGCGCTTGAACAGGAGCTGGGCCAGCGTATACGGGCGATACGGTCGCAGGTAGATGCCACGGCCGACGACCTCGAGACCAGGAACGGGCTTGAGGAGCGTCTCCGTATCGACCTTCGGCTCCACCGCAGAAGCCTTCGATTTCTGCACGTTGGTCTGGGCTGCTCGCTCGGGCTCGGCCTTGGGCCTTGCTGCCCTGGCCTGCGTCTTCGTGCCGCTCATGACTCGATGCTAGCAGCCTTTGGGCACGAGGAGGAGTGCTCCCCGAATCGCTCGGGCTCAGGATGACACGAGGTGGGTGATGTCGAGCACGTCGACATCCTCGGGCCTCCGAGGGGCGGGAGCCCGAGGAAGCCCTCCGCGGTGGCGATGAGGCCACATGGCAATCGAGAGACCGGTGACCATGCTGGCGCTGTACAGGGCGGTCATCACCGGAACCCCCACCCCTGCGAACAGCACCCCGCCGATGCCTACCAACGAGGGAATGCCCAGCGACAGCTTGATCCGATCGACGTTTTGCCGAAACTCGTCGGCGGTTTCGAACAGCCGAGGAAGCTGCGCCAGGTCGTCGATGACGACCTGTGCGCTATGGATGGCCGAAGCAGAGGCCGATTCCATCGTGACGGAGACGGCAGCCCGGGTGAGCGCCAGGCAGTCGTTGATGCCATCGCCCACGAAACATACCGTGCGCCCCCCCGCCTGGAGCTCGTCGATGAGCTCGGCCTTGTCTGCCGGCAAGACCCCGGCGAAGTGCTGCTCGATCCCCAGCGAGCGGGCAAGGGCCCGCGTGGGCGCCTCCTGGTCGCCGGAGACGAGGTAGATCTCGATGTTTCGCTCGCGAAGAGCCCCGATGATGTGCTCGACCGCCGGATGCATGGTGGGCTCGAGCTCGAGCATGCCGAGCAGCGTGGAACCCACGGCCACATAGACCCGAGAGGACATCGTGAAGTGATCGTCCTCGTCCTCGAGGGCCAAGATCCCGCCAACGTCGATCTCGTGGGCGATCATGTAGCGACGGCTGCCGATCCTGATGTCCTGCCGACCCAAGCGGGCCGTGAGCCCGAGACCGAGTTCGAGCGTGGTCCCGTCGACGGTGGGAATCTGGAGCTTGCGCCTCCGCGCGGCGTCGACGATGGCGCGAGCGATGGGGTGGGATTGCCGGTGCTCCGCTGCCGCCGCCATGCACAGTAGGTGATCGCCGTCGACGCCCTCGGTGGGCACGACACGGCTGACGTGGAGCTCGTTGAGGGTGAGGGTACCGGTCTTGTCGAATACGACGGTGTCGACCTGCGGGAGGACCTGGAACGAGCGCCCGTCCCTGATCAAGATCCCTCGCTCGGACGCTTGGCGCAGGTAATTGAGCATGCTCAGCGGGATGAACAGGCGCATGTTGTCCAGGAAGCTCGCATTGAGCAGAGCCACGCTCCCGGCAGGGCCGACCAGGGGGTAGGCGAGGCCGCCGAGGGTGAGCATGGGCAAGGCGAGCCGATCCGCGATCCGCTGGCCCTCTGCTTCGAGTGTGCTGGTGTAGGCGGCCGTCCGCGCCATCATCCCCGCGATCTCCGCGGCGACCGTCGCTTCACCGGTCGTCCGAACCCGAATGTGCAGCCTTCCCGAGCACACCAAGGTCGCGGCGAACACCGGATCGCCAGCGCTGCGCTCGAGCGGCTGGGACTCACCGGTCAAGATGTGCTGGTCGACGTAGCCCACGCCCCCGACGACGAGGCCGTCCGCGGGGATGGGGACGCCAGCGTCGACCACCACGATGTCGCCGACCTGCAAGCACGCGAGCGGAATGCTCTGCTCGACGCCGTCTCGCAGCACCCAGACCATGTCGGTGCGCTGGCCGAACATGTGGCTCATGCTCTGCGCAGCCACGCGCTCGGACATCTGGCGCAGCTTCTGACCGCCTGCGTAGAGAAAGAAGACGATCGACGAGGACATGTAGTGACCGGTGGCAACGGTCGTCGTCAGCCCTATGGTATCGAGCAACTCGGCGCTGGCCCGACGCTCCTCGAACAGGTACTGCTTGGCCTTCCGCAGGATGGGAATCCCCGCAAACAAGACGAGCACCCCTCCGAGCACCCGCACCTGGGGAGCCATGAATCTCGCGGCCGCGTTGATGCCCAGGCACACGAGCGACAGATCGAACTGCTGGTCGATCTCGGCCTTCGCCGAGTCGGCCTTGCGCACATGGGCCGCGCTCGGGATGGCGAGCGCCTGTGTTCGTTCGCCGGGCTCGTCGTTCGAAGGGGTGGGAACCTTGGATTCCCTGCGATTGTCGAGGATGCGACGGCCGTAGTAGACGCTAGCGGCAAAGAGGCACAGCTGCAGGAACATGGATGCCCGTGGATGATGCCTACACTACCGCCGGCGCCATTGCTCGATGGTTGAAGAACGACAGAGGGTCGAGCTGCTCGAGTCGCAGCCGAATCCAATCCAATCCAAAGGTGCCACTGCCCCTCATCGGGCGGTCACACCTCGACCGACCTACTTGGGCTCGGGTGAGGTGCCAGCGGGCTCGGCCTCGCCGCGGGGCTCGTCCCCCGACCGGCGGAATTGCTTGAGGAGGTTCTTGCCGGTCGTGGACCTCGCGTAGGAGTTTGCCACGACGAGGGCGAGCCCCACCGGGCCAATTGCAGCCCGTGCCCACGCGCCAACGATGGCGTGGGCACCTCCTGCGAGGATCTTTCCATCCAGCAGCAGGCTCGCGCCCGGGATGAATGCTTCACCGATCAGCTTCACAGCGTTGTGACTGGAGTTCGTCTCGGGCATCGGAATCTCTTCTCTTGCTGGCACCTCTTGGACGAGGTCCCTCAGCCTAATACGATTCGAAGGGATCGAGCAAGTTGGTGCGGGGGTACCGCATGGCGCGAAACCGCGTCATGAAACAGCGTCATGCCGAACCGTTGCGGCCCGTTCTGCTCGCGTGAGCTCGCCTTGACACGTTTCGAGCGATCCTCGCATAATCCGCGCCCGTGCGCGGAGCTGGCCTCCTCGCGCGCCCCCTTCTTCGAGCTTCGAGGACCAGAGCGATGGAAGCACCTCGTGACCAAACCTTCAACAATGCGGTCAAGCTGCTGGGCGAGGCCATCGTGCCAGGAGCGAGCCTCTTGCTCAGCGGGAAGATCGTCTCGGGGAGCGTCCACCTCATCGTCGGCTCCTGGGCCAGGGTCGCGCTCGGGCCAGTAGGGCTGGCGTTGGTCATCGCCAACTCGTATTCCGAGTCGACGACGGGCAAGAGCATCCTCAAGCACTTCTCGAAGGTCGCGAACGACCTGCAGTCGTCGGACGCCGCCTCTCCGTCGGATGCCGCCCCTCCGTCGGATGCCGCCTCTCCGTCGGACGCGACCCCGCTGCCGGACGCGACTTCCCAGCGGGACGAGCCGACACCCCAGGGCAGCGAAGCGTAGGAACGAGGCAAGGGCGATACCGCCCAGCGCTTGCGTCCAGATCTCGGCGAGGTAGCCGAACTGGCCGAAATTCGCGGGCGGATCCCGACATCGTCGGATTCAGATCATGAGGATGCGAACCCACGGCCTCGGTTCTCGATCGAGCCATCGAGCGCCGGGTGAGCGACCAGAGGTGTCCCAATGAGCGAGCTCGGTGCCTTTCTCCGCGAGCTCATCTGTGCCGGTGCCGAGCTGTGGATCGAGGAGGACAAGCTCCGGGTCCGCGGTCCCAAGGCGCTGATGCGCCCCGAGGTCACCGAGCGGCTCCGCGCGCACAAGGCCGAGCTGCTGCGTTCGTTGCCGGAGTACCGCTTCTCCCTGCCGCTCTCGCCGGGGCAAGAGGCGCTGTGGCTGATCCAGCGCGGAGACCCGGAGTGCGTCGCCTACAACATCGGGCTCGCGCTACGCATCGAGTCGGACCGCGACCCTGCGCCGCTGCTTCGGTCGGCGCTGCAGCGGCTCGTCAATCGTCACCTGGTGCTGCGTGCGAGCTTCCCCACCGTCGACGGGCAGCCCCGCCAGGAGGTCCGGGCGGCCTGCGTGGCCGAGCTCATCGAGGTCGACGCGGCAGGGCTGCGGGGGCCCGAGCTGGCCGAGGCGCTCTCCCAGCGGCACCTGCGGCCCTTCGATCTCGAGCGCGAGCTGCCATTGCGCGCCCACTTGCTGCGCCTGGGACCGGCCGAGCACGTCTTGCTGCTGTGCCTGCACCACATCGCCGTCGACGGCTGGTCGCTGCGCATGTTGGTCGACGAGCTGCTCGAGCTGCTGCGCGCCGGCGAGGGCGTCAACCCGCTGCGACCGCTCGAGCGGACCTACGCACGCCACGTAGAAGAGCAGCGTCGACGCCTCGCCGAGCGCGGCGATGAGCTGCGCCGCTACTGGTCGCGCGCGCTCGACGGGGTCCCGCAGGTTCTGGAGCTGCCCACCGACCGGCCGCGTCCCCAAACGCAGAGCTTCGCGGGCGCGTCCCACCGCTTCGTGATCGGCCCGGAGTTGCTCGAGGGGCTGCGTGCGCTCGCCCGTCGCGGCGGGACCACGCTGTACGCGACGTTCCTCGCGGCCTTCGAGGTGCTGCTGCACCGGCTCAGCGGACAAGCAGAGCTGTGCCTGGGCACGCCGACCGTGGGCCGCGACGACCAGGAGTATGCGGGGGCGTTCGGGTACATGGTGAGCCCGATCGTCCTGCGCTCGCGGCTGTCGCCCGAGGACCCGCCGGACTTCTTGGGCATGCTCGCCCGTACCCGAGACGACCTGCTCGAGGGGCTGCGGCGCTCCGACTACCCGTTTGCGTGGGTTGCACGCGAGCTGCTGCGCGAGCGTGATCCGAGCCGCTCCCCGATCTTCCAGGTCATGCTCGCCCACCTACGGGCCCAGGATCTCGGCGGCGCGGCTACCGAGCTCCTCGAGGGGCGCACGGTCACGGTCGCGGGGCTCCGGCTCACCTCGGTGGCGCTACCCCAGCGCACCGCGGAGATGGATCTCGTGCTCGAGATCGATGAGCGCAGCCATGAGGCCGAGGTGGCACTCCGCTACCGCACCGATCTGTTCACGGAGCAGACGATAGCCCGCTGGGCCGACCACCTGCGCACGTTGCTCGAGGCCGTGGTCGCCGATCCCACCCGGCTCGTGACGCGGCTGCCGCTGCTGACGGCGTCGGTCCGGGCAGCGCTCGTCGACGAGTGGAGCGGCGTGCCCGGCGAGACGACGGCGGAGCCCAACGTGACGGCGTTGTTCGAGCGCCAGCGCGCGGCGACGCCCGAGGCGATCGCGCTCTGCTGTGGGGACGAGGCGCTGACCTATGCCGAGCTGGGGCAGCGTGTCGGCACCCTCACCCGCGTGCTGCAGCGCCACGGGGCCGGGCCCGGGACGCGGGTCGGTGTCGCGCTCGAGCGACGCACGTCGCTCATCGTCACCCTGCTCGCGGTGCTGGCGTCGGGTGCCGCCTATGTACCGATCGACCCGCGGTACCCGCTCGAGCGTCAGCGCTTGATGCTCGAGGACTCGCAGGCGCAGCTGCTCGTGACGACGGGCTCGGACCGCAGCGAGCTGCTCGCGCAGCCCATCGCAGGCCTGCGCGTGATCGACCTCGAACGCGAGCCGTCGATCGAGGCCGAGCCGGCGGGCCCGCTCGGGGGGAGCGCGGGTCCCGAGGACGCCGCCTACCTGCTCTACACCTCGGGCTCGACCGGGCGGCCGAAGGCGGTGGTGGTCGAGCACCGCAACGTCTTGGCCCTGCTCGTCTGGGCGCGCGGCGTGTTCTCGATCGAGGACCTGCGCGGCACCCTGGCCTCGACCTCGGTCTGCTTCGACATCTCGGTGTTCGAGATCTTCTTGCCGCTCGCGGTCGGCGGCACGATCCTGCTGGTCGATGACGCGCTGGCGTTGCCCCGGATGCCGGCGCGGGACCGCGTCACGCTCGTCAATACGGTGCCCTCGGCAATGGCCGAGCTGGTCCGCTTCGGGGAGCTGCCGCCGAGCGTGCGGGTGGTCAACCTCGCGGGCGAGAAGCTGAGCGGGGAGCTCTCGCGGCGGGTGTATCGGCGCTCGCGGATCGAGCGGCTCTACAATCTCTACGGGCCAACGGAGGCCACGGTCTACTCGACCTGGTGCCTGGTCCCGCGCGACCTGACGGGCGAGCCTTCGATCGGTCGCCCCGTTGCCGGCACCTCGGTCTACATCCTCGATCGCGAGCAGCAGCTGGTGCCGCTGGGGGTCGCTGGCGAGCTCTACATCGGCGGTGCGGGCGTGTCCCGGGGCTACTTCCAGCGCCCCGAGCTGACCGCCGAGCGCTTCGTGCCCAACCCCTTCGCGGGGGGGCTCATGTATCAGACCGGCGATCGGGTCCGTTTCCGTGCCGACGGTGAGCTCGAGTACCTCGGCCGCATCGACCACCAGATCAAGCTGCGCGGCTACCGGATCGAGCTCGGCGAGATCGAGGCGGCGCTCGAGCGGATCGGGGCGGTGGAGCGGGCAATCGTCGTCACGCACGGCCGCCCGGGCGACGAGCGGCTGGTCGCCTACTGGAGCCCCGCTCCGGACGCAGACGCCGGTCCCGAGACGCTGCGCTCGACGCTCGTCGCCGTGCTCCCACGCTTCATGGTGCCCGAGGTGTTCGTGCGGCTGCCAGCGCTCCCGCTCACGGCCAACGGCAAGATCGATCGAAAGCGGCTGCCGGCCCCCACCTCGTCGGACCTGCGTCGTGGCGAGCGCCGCCCGCCCGCGACCCCCACCGAGGCCACGCTCGCCGCGCTGTGGACCGAGCTGCTCGGCTCCTCCGAATCCGGGGTCGAGGTCGGTGCCGACGACGACTTCTTTGCGCTCGGGGGCCATAGCCTCGTCGCCGCCCAGCTCGTGGCGCGCCTACCCGCGCGGTTTGGAGTGGAGCTGCCGCTGCGTGCGGTGTTCGAGTGCAGCGTGCTCGCCGAGCTCGCCCGCCACATCGACGCGCTCGTGGCGGACGCTCGCGACGCGGCGCCGCCGGCCCTCCAGCTCGTGGCGCGCCCGCATGCGGGGGAGCTGCCGATGGCGCTCTCGCAGCGGCGGATCTGGTTCTTGAGCCAGCTCCCCGGCGCCGACGTGGCCTACAACATGCCGGTTGTGGTGGAGCTGCGTGGGCGCTTGGGCGCCGACGCGCTCCGCACCGCGCTCGATGGGCTCGTCGGCCGCCACGAAGTCCTGCGGACGACCTTCCGGCTCGGCGACGAGGGTCCGCTCCAGGTGATCCACCCGTCCGCGCCGGTCGAGCTGCCGCGGGTCGATCTACGAGGCCCGGGGGGCGAGGCCCCGCGCGAGGAGGAGGTGGCACGGCGGGTCGAGGCGCTGCTGCACCACCCGCTCGACCTCGAGCGCGGTCCGCTGCTGCGCGCTCACCTGGTACAGCTGGAGGCGGAGCGCTGGCTGTTCGTTCTGGTCATCCACCACATCATCGCCGATGGGTGGTCGCTGGGGATCATCGAGCGCGAGCTGTCCGTCCTCTATGCGGCCGCGCTGCGCGGCGAGCCCGACCCGCTGCCGCCGCTGCCGATCCAATACGCGGACTTCAGCCGCTGGCAGGCCGAGCGGGCGCTTGGCGACAAGGCCGCCGAGGATCTCGCGTTCTGGCGCCAAACGCTCGCCGATCTACGACCGCTCGAGTTGCCCACCGACCGACCGCGACCGCCGGTGGAGTCGTTTCGCGGCGAGCACCACGTGTTCGCGATCGATCGCGCCTCGACCGACGAGCTGCGTGCACTTGCCCAAGCCGAGGGGGTGACCCTCTACGTCACGCTGCTCGCCGCCTTCGACGTCTTGATCGGACGCTACGCCGACGAGGAGGACATCGCGATCGCCTCCGGCAACGCCAACCGCGGGCACCCGTACTTCGAGGGACTCGTCGGCTTCTTCGTCGACACCCTGGTGGTGCGCGTCGATCTCGGCGGGGAGCCCACGGTGCGCGAGCTGCTACGCCGGGTCCACGAGGCCTACCTCGCCGCGACCGAGCACCAGGAGCTGCCCTTCGAGCGGATCGTCGATGATCTGCGACCCGAGCGAACGCTGAGCCGCAACCCGCTGGTGCAGGTGGGCCTCACCCTGCAGAGCTATCGCAGCGACGGCCTCGTGCTCCCCGACGTGGAGGTGCGACGGGAGCACTTCCGATTCACCACCGCCAAGCTCGACATCCTGCTGATGATCAGCGAGGACGACGATGGTCTGGAGGTGGTGCTCGAGTACAACACCGACCTGTTCGAGCGACGGACCATCGAGCGGATGGCCCGACACCTCACTCGCATCCTCCGCGAGCTCGCCCGCGACCCGGAGCGGCCGATCGCGGAGATCGACCCGCTCGACGACGAGGAGCGCGAGCTGCTCCTGCGCGCCTATAGCGGGTCGACGGCACCGTTCTCGGCCGATCGCTGCATCCATCAGCTGTTCGAGGAGTGGGCCGATCGCACCCCGAACGCCGTCGCGATCGTCGATCACTGCGACCCGACGGGGCGCGCCGAGATCACCTACGGCGAGCTCGAACAGCGCGCCAATCGACTCGCGCACCGGCTCCGAGGCATGGGCGTCCGTCGCGAGCGCCTGGTCGGCATCTATCTCGATCGCTCCGCGGCCCAGATCGTCGCCATGCTGGGGGTGCTCAAGGCCGGAGGCGCGTTCGTCACGCTCGACCCCGAGCACCCCGATGCGCGCCTGCAGATGATGCTCGAGGACACGTCGCTGGCGCTCGTGGTCACCCGCGCCGGGGTGCGGCCCTTGCCGCAGGGCGTATCCGTGACGCGGGTCGAGCTCGACGACTCGCTGGCGCAAGAGCCGGGCGAGCGTCTGGTCGACGTGGTCGGCCCGCGCGATCTCGCCTACCTCATCTATACCTCCGGTTCCACCGGCGAGCCCAACGGGGTCCTGGTCGAGCACCACTCGCTGGTCAACTCGATCGAGTCCGACATTCACCTGTTCGAGACCGGCCCAGGCTCGAGCTTTCCGCACCTGACCTCGTTCAACTTCGACGCGGCGCTCTCCCACCTGCTGATGATGCTGTGCGCCGGTGGGACCACCCACCTGATGGGCCGCGGCCCGGACGCCCTGGGCGCGGGCCTGGTCGCGCAGATGGACGCGGAGCGAATCACCCACGCGGTCATGCCGGTGGCGATGCTCGCCGCCCTGCCGGAGGCGGAACTGCCGGCGTTGCGCATGATCGGTGCCGGCGCGGACGTCGTGTCACCCGAGCTGGTGGCACGGTGGGGAAGGGGCCGGAGCTTCTTCAATGTCTACGGCCCCACCGAGGTGACGATCACGGCGACGGTCGCTCGCTGCGTCGCCGATGATCGACCGCCGCCGATCGGGCGCCCGATCGTCAACGTGCGGGCCCATGTGCTCGATCGTCGCGGGCGCCTGGCCCCCCCTGGCGTGCCGGGCGAGCTCTATCTGGGCGGCATCGGCGTGGCTCGCGGATATCTCCACCGGCCCGCCCTCACCGCCCGCCTCTTCGTCGACGACCCCTTCGGTGAAGGCAAGCTCTATCGCACGGGCGATCGCGTGCGCTGGCGGATCGAGGACGATGCGTTGCCCTCGCTGGAATTCCTCGGCCGCGTCGATCACCAGGTGAAGATCCGTGGCCACCGGGTCGAGCTCGCAGAGGTCGAGCATGCCCTGCGTGCGCTCCCGCGGGTGCGCGATGCCGTGGTGACCACCCACGTCGGCACCAGCGGCAAGCGCCTCGTGGCCTACGTCACCGAGAAGCCCGGCGGGCGTGACGATCGGCGCGAGTCGGATCGGATCGGCCAGTGGGAGACGATGCACGGCGAGAGCCTCGCCGAGCCCGAGGGTGAGGACCCCACGCTCGACCTGCGCGGCTGGTCGAGCAGCTTCACCGGCGCTGCGATCCCGGCCGACGACATGCGTGCGTGGGTCGAGGCGAGGGTGCAGCGGATCCTCGCGCTCGCGCCCCGCGAGGTGCTCGAGATCGGCTGTGGTACTGGCATGTTGCTGTGCCGAATTGCGCCGTCGGTCGTGCGCTATCACGGCTGCGATCTCTCGCACCATGCAGTCGCGCACATCGAGCGCCTCGTGGCGCGGATGCCCGGGCTCGCCGGCGTGAGCACTGCCCATGCCCCCGCCCACCGGGCGGTGGAGCAGGCGGGGCGCTACGACACCGTCGTGCTCAACTCGGTGGTGCAGTACTTCCCCTCGGCCGAGTACCTGCAAGAGGTGCTCGAGCGGGCGCTGGCAGGCCTGCAAGGGCCTGGCGCCATGTTCGTGGGCGACGTCCGCAACCACGCGCTGCTGCGCACGTACCACTGTGCCGTCGAGGCGGCGCGGGCCGGGGGCGAGCCATCGCCCGAGGCGCTGCGTGGGCAGGTCGAGCGCGCAGTCGCCAACGAGAACGAGCTGCTCATCCACCCGTCGTTCTTCTTCGCGCTGGCTGAGCGCGCGCCACAGATCACGTCGGTCGAGATCCACCTCGAGCGTGGGGCCTACCGCAACGAGCTGTCGATGTTCCGCTACGATGTGGTGCTGCGGGTGGGCGGGTCGCCCCCGACTCCGCCGCGGGTTGCATGGGAGGACTGGCGCGCGGTCGGGGGGTCGCTCGAAGGGGTGCACCAGGCCGTGGTCTCGGCCCGGTCCCGCGGGGTGGCGGTCGAGCTGGCGTTCCGCGCCATCCCCAACGCGCGCCTCGTTCGCGAGCGTGCGCTGGAGGCCTGGGCCTTCGATGGGGGCGAGCGCGAGGCGTATCACGCGGTCGAGGGATCGGCGGTCGACCCCGAGGCGCTCTACCGCCTTGCCGAGCAGCTCGGGGTGACGGTGCGGCTGAGCTGGGCGCGTGGGGATGCCGACGGTGCGTTCGACCTGTGGGTCGGTGAGCGGGACGCAGCCTCGGTGCTCGTGCCTGGGCCCGAGGCCGCGCCACCGCGGTGGGCCAACGATCCGCTCGCGGGGGCGCGACGCAAGCAGCTCGTGGTCGAGATTCGGGGCCGGCTCGCGGAGCGCCTGCCCGCGCACCTGGTGCCGTCGTCGATCACCGTCTTGCCTGCGCTGCCGCTGACGATCAACGGCAAGGTCGATCTCACCCGGCTGCCGCCGCCCGCGATCCACGACTCCGCAGAGGAAGGCGACCAACGGGCCCCGCACAGCCTCGCCGAGGTGGCGCTCGCGGAGATCTGGTGCGAGCTACTCGGGGTGCCGCGGGTGGGCCTGGGCGACAACTTCTTCGAGCTGGGGGGCGACTCGATCATCGGGGTGCAGGTGGTCTCACGTGCCCGCGCCCGCGGGCTGTTGCTGCGAGCGAGTCAGATCTTCGAGCGGCAGACGCTCGGTGAGCTCGCCGCGGTCGCCGAAGTCCACGCGGGCGCAGTGGAAGGCGAGCCGGAGCTCATCGGCACGGTGCCGCTGAGCCCGATCCAGCGGTGGTTCTTCGCGCTCGATCGACCACAGCCCCAGCACTTCAACCAGGCGGTGCTGCTCGTGGTCCCGGCCGACGTCGATGCGACCGCGCTGGCCCGGGCCCTGCGCGCGCTGGTGCGCCACCACGGAGCGCTGCGCCATCGTTTCGTGCGCGAGCCGGACGGAGGCTGGACGCAGCGCTGTCTGCCCGCGGAAGAGATCGACGAGGGCATCCCGCTCGTAGAGCTCGAGCTGTCCACGCTCGCGGCCCACGCCCGACGCGACGCGATCAACGAGCACAGCGCCCGGCTGCAGGCCGCGCTCGACCTCGCGGAGGGGCCAGTGACGCGGGCCGCGTTGTTCCGGCTGCGCGACGACGGTCGCCTGTTCTGGGCGGTGCATCACCTGGTCGTCGACGCGATCTCGTGGCGCGTGTTGATCGAGGATCTCGAGGCCGCCTATGCGCAGGCCGTTGGCGGGAACGACCCCGTGCTCCCGACCAGGTCCATGCCGTTCGGCCGCCACTGCGAGCGGCTCGCGAATTGGGCCGGCGAGTTGGACCTGACGGCCGAACGCGCGTGGCTCGACCAGCCCCCGGCGCCGCCGCTGCCCGTCGATCACCCCGGTGTGGCGAACGACCGTGCCGATGTGGCGGTGTGCCGCGTCGAGCTCGACCCCTCGACCACGGTGACGCTGTTTGGCGAGGGGCTGCGGGCCTACCGATTGCGACCGCAGGAGCTGCTGCTCACCGCGCTCGCGCGCGCGCTCCGGAGCTGGACCGGAGCCTCGGCCACGTGGATCGACCTCGAGGGGCATGGCCGCGAGGAGCTGCGGCCCGACGAGAGCATCGATCTCACGCGCACCGTCGGATGGTTCACCGCGCTGTTCCCGGTCCGCCTCGCGCTGCCGCCGGGCGATGATCCCGGCCGGGAGCTGCTCGCGGTAAAGGAGATGCTGCGCGCGGTGCCCCGCCGCGGGGTCGGCTTTGGCGTGCTGCGCCACCTCCACCCCGAGGGGGCCGCGCTCGCGTGGCCTCGCTGCGAGCTCGCCTTCAACTTCCTCGGGCGGGCGCCGGGCGGCCTCCGCGGCTCGCTCGTGCGCGGCCTTGCCGAGGAGACGATCGGGCCCAGCGAGGCGCCGGTCGGGCCGCGGACCCACCTGCTGGGCATCAACGTCGGCGAGAAGGCGGGACGCCTCGAGCTCGCGATCGAGTACAGCACGGCGCAGCACGACACCGCGACCGTCGAAGCCCTCGCCCACGGCCTGCGCGGCGAGCTCGAGCGGCTGCTCGCGCACACCACGGAGCCGGGCGCCGGAGCGCTGAGCCCCAGCGACTTCCCCCTGGTGGCCCTGGACGCGTCGGCCCTCGCCGGGCTCGCCCACCGGCTTGGGGGCGCGGGCGAGGTCGAGGCGATCTACCCGCTGACCGGGCTCCAGCGTGGCCTGCTCGCGCGCGTTCTCTACGACGAGGGATCCGACGCGTATACGACCCACATCGCGCTCACTGTGCACGGTGCGCTCGATCGTACGCGGCTGCGCGAGGTCTGGCGCGAGCTCGGCGAGCGACACGAACTCTTGCGAAGCTGCTTTCAGTGGGAAGGCCTGCCCCAGCCCGTGCAGGTCGTGCGCCGTCGGGCCGAGATCCCCTGGGAGGAGCACGATGGGCGTGGTTCGCCGACCACTCCCGGAGAGGACGGCCTATTCGCATCGCACCCCCTCGCCCTCGACGTCGCCCCCGTCGGTCGCGTGAGCCTGCACCGGGTCGAGGACGAGCGGCACGAGCTGGTGTTCCACTCGCACCACGTGCTGCTCGACGGGTGGAGCATGTTCGTGCTGGTCCGCGACATGATGGAGCTGTACCGTGCGCGGACGGCCGAGCGGGCCCCACGGCTGTCGCTCCCCGGCTCGTACGAGGCCCATGCGCGGCGGCTCGCGGCCATCGACCACGAGCAATCGCGGCGCTTTTGGCGGTCGGATCTCGAGGGGTTCGAAGCCCCCACCCCCTTGCCCTCCGAGCGCACGGCACCGCGGGGCGAACGTTGCTTCCAACGCGAGAGCCTGCGCCTCGATGCCGAGCTGACCGCACGCCTCGTCGCGGCCGCCGAGCGTGAGCGGGTCACGCTGGCGAGCGTCGTCGAGGGCCTGTGGGCCCTGGTGCAGGCGCGCCACGCAGACCTCGACGAGGTGCTGTTCGGCACGGTGGTCTCGGGCCGCGACGCAGATCTGCCCGGGATCGAAGATATCGTGGGGCTGCTCATCAGCACGCTGCCGGTGCGCATGCGCCTCGACGAGTCGCTCGATGTGTGGACCTGGCTGCGTGCCCACCAGGCGCGGCAAGCCGAACGACGCGAGCACCAGCACCTGCCGCTGGCCGAGATCCAGCGCTGCACCGACGTAACCCCTGGCGTCGAGCTGTTCCGCTGCATCGTCGCGTTCGAGAACTATCCCATCGACGCGGGGATCTTCGCCGACCCCGGCCTGCGCCTCGAATTCCACGGCGCGTCGAGTCCCACGCACTACCCGTTGGTCGTCAGCGCGTTGCCCGGAGAGGCGCTCGAGATCCACCTCGACTACGACGTCGCCCGCTTCGACCCCACCTCCATCGCTCGGACGTGCGCGCAGCTCCAGCAGCTCGTGCGCACGCTGGTGGACACGCCGGCACCGCAGCTCGCGGCGCTCTCGCCCAGCGGCCCCGAGGAGCGCGCGCGGCTGCTCCGCTGGGCCAGCGGCCCCGAGGTGCCGGTGCCCGCTCGCCCCCTCCACGCGCTGTTCGAGGCCCAGGTCGATCGCGATCCCTCGGCGCTCGCGGTCATCGTCCCCGAACTCGCGGGCGGGCAGCGCAGCGCGATCCGCTTTGGCGAGCTCGAGGCGCGGGCGAACCGGCTGGCCCACGCCCTGCTGGCGCGGGGCGTGGTGTCCGGCGATGTCGTTGCCCTCATGCTCCCGCGCGACGTCGACCTCGTGGTCGGCATCTTCGGCGTGCTCAAGGCCGGGGCCGCGTTCGTCATCCTCGATCCGGAGCTGCCCGCGGCCCGGCTCGCGGCGATGTTGGCCGGCGCCGCACCGCGCTTGATCGTGGCCGATGCGAGCCTGGACGACCCGAGCCTCGCGACTGGCCTCGGGACTGGCCTCGCGAGGCTCGAGCTGGCGCACGCGCTCGCGGAGGGCGAGGAACGCCGCCCGGCCGTGGAGCTGCCCGAGGACGCGCTCGCCTACCTGCTGTTCACCTCGGGGACCACGGGCACGCCGAACGGAGTGCTCGTCGAGCACCGCGGGGTCGCCAACGTCGTGGCCGCCGCCGCCGAGGTGCTCGCGATCGGCCCGGGCACGCGCTACGCCAATCCGCTCTCGCTCAACTTCGACGGCGGCCTGTTCAACACCTTCTGCTCGCTGTGCGTCGGCGGGACGATGGTGCTGGTGCCGCGCGAGGGCGACTTCCTCGGGGCGGGCTTGGTGGAGCTGCTCGCGCGTGAGCAGGTCACCCACACCCTCATGGTGCCGTCGATGCTCGCTGCGCTCCCCCAGGCCGAGTTGCCGGCGCTGTCGGTGCTCGCGGTTGCGGGCGAGGCGTGTCCGGCCGAGCTGGTCGAGCGCTGGGGCCACGATCGCGCGTTCTGGAACCTCTACGGCCCCACCGAGGCCTCGATCTGGGCCACCTTCGCGCGCTGCGTGCCCGACGGCGAGACCCCGTCGATCGGCCGCCCGATTCCCAACCTCCGCGTCTATGTCGTCGATCGCAGCGGCCGGCTCGCGCCGCCCGGGGCTGCGGGTGAGCTGTGGATCGGGGGCGTGGGCGTTGCTCGCGGCTATCTCCACCGACCGGAGCTGACGGCCCGCAATTTCATCCGCGATCCCTTCGACGACGGTGCCCACGGGCGGATCTATCGCAGCGGCGACCTCGTTCGCTTCCGCCTCGATGGCTCGTCACCACCGATGCTCGAGTTCCTCGGCCGCATCGATCAGCAGGTCAAGATCGGCGGCTACCGCATCGAGCTCGACGAGATCGAGCTGCGCCTGCGGGCCTGCGCCGGAGTGCGCGACGCAGCGGTGATCACCTGGGGCGAGGACCGGGCCAAGCGGCTGGTCGCCTACGTGGTCCCCGCGGCGGGCCACGTCGTCGACGCGGCTGCAATCCGCAGCGAGCTGCGCCACACGCTGCCCGGGCCGCTGGTGCCCGCGACGATCGTGTCGCTGGAGGCGCTCCCGCTCACGATCAACGGCAAGCTGGACCGGCGCGCGCTGCCGGCCCTCGAGGCCAGGCGCGACGACGACGTGGTGGCCGAGCCCCGCACCGAGCTCGAGCGCGCCTTGGTCGACGTCTGGCGGCGCATGCTCCGACGCGAGCGGATCGGCATCCACGACAACTACTTCGCGCTCGGGGGAGACTCGATCACCAGCATCCAGATCGTCTCGCAGCTGCAGGCGCTCGGCTACTCGCTGCGCGCCAGCCAGATCTTCGACCACCAGACGATCGCCGAGCTCGCCGAGGTCGTGGTGGTGACGCCCAACGTCGCGGAGCAGGGGGTGGTGTCGGGTCTGGTCCCGCTGACGCCGATCCAGCGCTGGTTCTTCGAACTCGACCTGCCGGCGCGCAGCCACTTCAACCAGGCGCTCGTGTTCGAGGCACCGCCCGAGCTCGAGCCCGAGCGCCTGCAAGTTGCGCTGCGGTGCGTGGTCGAGCACCACGACATGCTGCGCGCCCGCTACGTGGCGAGCGACTCGGGCTGGCGCCAGGAGATCACGGCGTCGATCGCCGGGCCACCGGTCGAGCAGATCGACCTCTCCGCGGTGGACCCCGCCGAGCAGCCGGCGGCACTCGAGCGCGAGGCCACGCGCCTGCAGCAGCGCCTCGACATCACCGCCGGGCCGCTGATGCGGCTGGCTCTCGTTCACCTCGGCCCCGGGCGGTCGGCGCGGCTCTTGTGGGTGATCCATCACCTGGCCGTCGACGGCGTCTCGTGGGGGGTACTGCTGGCCGACCTCGGCGCTGCATACCAACGCGCGGCGATCGAGCCGCGACCGCGGCTGCCCCCCAAGACGACCTCCTTCAAGCGCTGGGCGGAGCTGCTGGTCGAGCACGCCGCCCGCGAGCCCTTCGCCGAGGAGCGAGCGTCGCTCGCCGGCCAGGTTCCCGCGCCGCTGCCCGTCGACGGCCCGGGCGGCGCCAACCGCATGGAGCACGTTGCGGAGCACCGCGTGCGGCTCGCGACGGACGTGACGCAGCGGATGCTCGGCCCGGCGCTGCGGCCCTACGGTGTGGGCGCCCACGAGCTGGTGCTCGCCGCCTTCGCCGAGACGCTCGCGCGCTGGACCGGTCATCGCGAGCTGTGGGTGGACATGGAGAGCCACGGGCGGGAGCCCCTCGATGGGGTCGAGCTCTCGCGCACGGTGGGATGGTTCACCTCGCTGTTCCCGCTGCGGCTGCCGCTCGCCGCGGACGATCCCATCGATCGCCTCGTCGCCGTCAAGGAGGCCCTGCGCGGGGTACCGCGGCACGGCGTGGGTTACGGCCTGCTGCGCTACCTGCACGCCGAGGGCGGCACGCTCGCGTGGCCACGGCCCGAGGTGAGCTTCAACTACCTCGGGCAGGTCTACCGCGAGCTCGACGCGGGCCTCGGACTGCGCCTCGCGAACGAGAGCGTGGGGAAGTGGCGAGCCGAGCGGGGCGAGCGTCCGCACTTGCTGGCGCTCAATGCTCGCATCGTCGACGAGCGCCTCGCGATCACGTTCGAGTACAGCCGTGCCCACCATGACGCGGCGACCATCGAGGCCCTCGCCGACGGGGTGCTGCGGGCGGTCGAGGGGCTCGTCGAGCGCTGCTGTGCCCCCGGAGCCGGGGCCGCGACACCAAGCGACTTCCCGCTCGTCCGCCTCGAACGCCAGGAGCTCGCCGCCGCGCTCGCGCAGATCGAGGCGGGCGCGGGCACCGACGTCGAGGCGATCTACCCGCTCGTCGCCGTGCAGTCGGACATGCTCGCACAGTCGCTGGGCTCCGCCTCGTCGACGATGTGGCGGACGCAGGTCGTGCTCGAGCTCGACGGACCACTCGACGAGGCCGCGCTGCGCACCGCGTGGAAGCGGGTCCTTCGCGCGCACCCACTGCTGCGGAGCTGCTTTGCGTGGCGCGAACTGGCGGCGCCGGTTCAGATCGTGCGGTCCGATGTCGAGCTGCCGTGGGAGACGATCGACGGGTCGGCCTTCGCCGAGCCGAGCACGGAGCTTGCACGCGTGTGCGCGCGACTGTTGGCGACCGAGCGCCCGCTCGACCGGGTGCCCCTGTTGCGCCTCGTGCTGCTGCGCTGGCAGCCCGAGCGCCACACGCTCGTCTTCGACGCCCACCACCTGCTCGCGGATGGCTGGAGCCTCGGCGTGATCCTCCGCGAGCTCGCCGCGTCCTACGAGGAGGTGCGCAGCGGACATCCGGCTCGCCCCCCGGCCGGTGCGGTCTACGAGCGCTATCTTCGCTGGCGCGAGTCGCTCGAGCTCGCCACGGCGCGGGACCACTGGGCACAGGCGATGCGGGGATTCGGCGAAGCCACGCCCCTGCCCGGTGAGGGGACCGGCAACGGCTCCAGCCCAGAACACGCGCACCATGCCCTCGACCTCGAGCCAGCACGGGCGGCTCGGATGAGCGTCGCCGCGGAGGCCGCCCGGGTCACCCTCGCGACGCTGCTGGACGCGGCGTGGGCGACACTGCTCTCGCGCCGCAGCGGGCGGGCGGACGTGGTGTTCGGCATGACCGTGTCTGGGCGCGACGTCGACGTCCCGGGCATCGACGGCATCGTGGGGCACCTCATCGACTTCTTGCCGCTGCGCGTGACCGTGGCGGGCGACCGCGATGTGGCGGAGTGGTTGCGCGAGGTCCAGTCGACGCGGACCAGCGCGATCGTCCACCAACACCTGGGCCAGCGCGAGATCCAGGGGTACAGCGACGTGCCCCAGGCCGAGCCGCTGTTCCGCAGCTTCGTCGTGTTCGAGAACTACCCGCTCGAGCTGGCGCTGTTCCGGCGGACGGGGCTCGAGGTGACGATGCACTCCGGTGCCAGCCATGCGTCGCACTACCCGCTCATGGTCGGCATCATGCCGAAGCGGGACCGACTGACGTTGTTCTTCAACTACGACATCCGGAGCTTCGACGCGTCGACGATCACCGAGCTCGCAGCGGAGCTGCGGGACGTGCTCGAGGAGCTGTGCGCGGCCGCGTGCGACACCGACCGCACGACCAAGCCGAGAGGAGACATCGAGATGACGAGCAATGGCCCGAGTCCGTTCCAGGTCGAGTGGGACGATTCGCAAGAGGCGAGCGAGATGTGGATCCTCGACCTCATCCACTGTCCCACGCCGGTTCGCCGACTGGACTACCACCTCCGGTTGCGTACCTTCATCGACGCGACCAACCGCTCGAACGGCCGCTTCGGGCTGCCGATCGGCTCGGCCCCGAAGCTGATCAATGGCTTCGTGTACAACCGCATCGTGGGCCCCGAGCTCGAGCCCGAGGCCATGCCAGCGGCGCTGCAAGCCTGCGACGACAACGTCCGCCGCGGCTACGCGGAGCTACAGCGCTCATGGGAGCAGACGTGGCTGCCCGAGATCCAGGCGCACTTCGCCGAGCTCTCCGCGTTCGACGTCGACGGCGCTTCGCTCGCGGAGCTGTGCACCCACGTGGCCACGGTCCGCGACAAGGTCGATCGGCTGTGGGAGCTGCACAACGACCTGCTCCTCCCGTCGTTGCTCGCGATGCACGACTTCGAGGAGGCCTACCGTGACGTGTTCCCGGACGCCGGCTCGCTCGGCGTGTTCGAGCTGCTGGGCGGCCTGCCCAACAAGACCACGGAATCGAACCTTCGGCTGTGGCAGATCGGCCGCGATGCCGCACGAGACCCCGTGCTACGCGCGTTGATCGCGGAGGGGCCGATCGAGCGCTTGCCCGAGGCGCTCGCGCAGAGCCCCGAGGGACGGGTGCTGTGGGGCACCCTCGAGCAGTTCCTGCGCATCTACGGCGAGCGCAACGACGACCTCTACATCGACCACCCCTCGTGGATCGAAGATCCGACGCCGGTGCTCCGCGGCCTGCGCGAGGCCGTCCTCCAGCCGGAGCGCGATCTCGTGGCCGAGTTCGAGCGACACGCGCAGGCGCGCGAGGCCAAGATCGCCGAGATCCGCACCACGCTCTCGGCGCTCCCGAGCACCGTCGCGGAGGAATTCGAGCGCCTGCTCGCAGCGGCGCAGATGAGCACGATCCTCAGTGAAGACCACCACTTCTGGATCGACTGCAAGATCACCTACCACGCGCGTCGCGTCGCGCGTGCGCTCGGGCAGCGGCTGGTCGTGGAAGACCAGCTCGACGCGGTCGACGATGTCTTCCACCTCGGCGCCGACGAGATCATCGCGCTCGCCGACGGCATGCCGACCCCTGGCTCCTTGCGCGAGCTCGTCGCTGGGCGAGCGGCGGTGCTCGAGCGCTACTCCGGCGTCGAGCCGCCCTTGATGCTCGGTACCCCCCGGCCGCTGCTGCCCATGGACTGCGCCGTGATGCAGGTGAGCACGAAGTTCAGCGGCAACATCTTCCAGCCGCCCTCGGAGCCGGGGGGTCCGCTCGTGGGCATGCCCGCGTCGGGCGGCAAGGTGGTCGGGCCCGTGCGGATCATCGACCGCCTCGAGGATACCGGCAAGCTGCGCCCCGGGGACATCATGGTCACCGCCTTCACCTTGCCATCATGGACGCCGTTCTTCGCCAGCGTGGCCGGTGTGGTGACCAACATCGGCGGGATGCTCTGCCATGCCGCGGTGGTGGCCCGCGAGTACCGCCTTCCCGCGGTGGTCGGCACCGTGCGTGCAACGTCCGTATTTGCCGATGGGCAGCTCATCGAGGTCGATGGCGATGCCGGCACGGTTCGCAGCATCGGCGATACTTCGGCGTGATATCGAGCAGTCACGCACGGTGTTCCCCGGGCTCCACTCTCGGCTTGTAGTCAACGGATGGCTCCGATAGCGTAGCCCCGATGACGCAGATCACTCTTGTCGTCGCTCAATCGGTCCAAGAGGTCACCGGTGAAGGGCCTGCGCACGCCGTCGACTTCACCGTCCTCCAGCTCAACGACACCTACGACGCGATGCCAGTCGAGGGCGGGCGGAGGGGCGGCCTGGCACGGGTGGCCACACTGTACCAGCGCCTGCGGGAGGAGAACCCCAACACGTTCTCGGTCATGATCGGTGACTTCCTCGCGCCCTCGGCAATCGGTGCCATCACCGGCGACAGCGGGTTGCACATGGTCGAGGCGCTCAATGCCTTCGGCCTTACCTACGCGACCATGGGCAACCATGAGTTCGACGTGCCCGAAGACGACTTCCGCCAGCGGATCAAGGACAGCGACTTCAAGTGGATCGTTTCGAACGTGAAGGACGGCAAGGGAGCGCCCTTCGAGGGGGTTCAAGAGCGCGAGATCATCACGTTCCACAACGGCCGCGGTGACTCGGTCCGGGTGGCGATACTCGGGGTCTGCACCGACATGGTCAAGAAGCCGTGGCTCACCTACGAGAGCCCCATCGCCAGCGCCAAGCGTCAGGTCGAGGAACTCGGCGACAGCGCCGATGTGTTCGTCACCATGACCCACCTACCGATGGCCCAGGACCACGTGCTCGGCGCGGAGGTGCCGCGACTCGACGTGCTGCTCGGCGGCCACGAGCACGAGGCCGCCACCGCGATCGTCGGCGACGACGCCACACCGATCTTCAAGGCCGACTCCAACGCCCGCAGCGCTTTCGTCCACCGCTTCCGCTTCGACCCGGAGACGAAGGTGACCACCGTCTACTCGGAGATCGTCGACATCGACGCCAAGCTCGAGGAGGAGCCGAAGACCGCCGAGGTGGTCCGCGGCTGGCAGAACATGGCGTACGCCACCCTACGGGCGCAGGGCCACGAGCCGATGGCGGTGGTCGGTGCGACCGCCGAGCCCCTCAACGGGGCCGAGGCCGACATCCGCAAGGGGCCGACCAACCTCGGCCAGCTCGTCGCCGAGACCTTCCTTGCCGAGGTGCCGGAGGCCGACGGGGCCTACCTCATCGCTGGCCTGTTCCGCATCGATGGCGTGATCCCACCGGGCGAGATCCTCTACTACGACGTGGTACGCATCTTCCCCGTCGGCGGCAAGCTGAGCGTGCTCAAGATGCCGGGCTCTTTGCTCCGCATGTTGCTCGACATGGGCTCGAGCAAGGTGGGCGACGGCTCCTTCCCGGTCCTCGCCAAGATCGCACGGACGGACGATGGATGGACGATCGGCGGAGCGCCGATGAAGGACGACCAGCTCTACACGGTCGTCTATCCGGAGTTCCCGGCGGCCTACTTTGCCTACCCGCCGTTCAAGGGCAGCGGCGCGAGCAAGCTCTACGACACGCGGGGCGTGCGGGAGATCTTCACGGATCGCTTGCGCCGCGACCTCGTGCACGCCGCCACGGGGACCCCGTGTTGGGCCGCGTTGGGCACCTCTTCGGTCGCGGACGCGAAGCGCTTCTACGGGGCGGTGTTCGGCTGGGAGTTCGAGGTCGAGCCCGGCGGTACGACCGTGGCCAAGGCGAACGGGCAGCCCGTCGCCAGGATCGACGAGCTTTCCAAGGGCGCGGCCACACGTCCGGGGTGGATGCCGTACTTCGCGTCCTGCGACGTCGGACTGGCCGCGGATCGGCTGCAAGCGCTCGGCGGCAAGGTGCTCGCGGATCCGGTGGAGGTCTCGCCCGGCAGCCGCCTGCTGCTGGCGGCCGACCGCAGCGGTGCAGCCTTCGGGCTGTGGCAGCGCGAGGGACTCGGCGCGTTCGCTCCTGACGCGAAGGTCGGTACCGTGTGCTGGCGCGAGGTCGTGGCCCCCGACGTCGACGCCGCAGAGGCGTTCTACGGCGCGCTGCTCGGGCTCGAGGTGCGACCCTTCCTCGGCCTGGGCGAGTCCTACGATCTGCTGCGGCGCGGCAACAAGCCCGTGTGTCGGCTGACGCAGGGCGACGGGACGGGATCCTGGACACATCACTTCTTGGTGGCCAACGTCGAGGAGACCGTGAAGCAGATCAAGGCCTCGGGTGGATCGATCGTCGAGCACGAAGGGACCCCGTTTGCCAAGATCGTGACCGTCGCCGATCCGTGGGGCGCGAAGTTTGCGATCGTGCAGGCGCTGGCGCCCGCGCCGGCCACGGGCGCCAACCTCTGATGTAGTCGGCAGCGTCGGGGCTGGACCTCGATCGACGAGTCGGGGCAAAGTGGAGGCTGAAGCCATGTCCGCAGACACAACGAACGACGAACCCACCGAGTCCACCGAGGCGACCAAGATCGTCCGCAATCACATGCTTGCTGCCGTGGCCGCCGGGGTGGTGCCGGTTCCGCTGATCGACATCGCCATCCTCACCGGGCTCCAGATGCGGATGGTCCGCGCGCTCGCGAGGCACTACGAGGTCGAGTTCGCCGAGCAGCGCGTGAAGTCCTTGATCGGCACGCTCGTCAGCCTCGGGGCTGTGGCCACCATCGGCAGTCTGCTCAAGGCCGCCGTCCCGGGGGCGAGAGGGCTGTTCGGGCTCGGCAGCCTCGCTCTTCCTGCGGCGACCACGTATGCCGTCGGTCGGGTGTTCATCAAGCACTTCGAGTCCGGCGGCACGGTCTGGACCTTCGACCCGTCGCGAGCCAAGGAGGAGTTCGCCGAGGAGGTCGAGGCCGGCAAGCAGGTCGTCGAGCAGAGCTTTGCAGGCGTGCGTCCATGAGGTCCGACGTCGGACCGCGATGGTGCTCGGATCCGTGACCATGTCTGCGAGCCCCTGGCTGCATCGCCTGCGCAGCGACGCGCGCGTGCGGCTGTTCTGTCTGCCTGCGGCGGGAGGCGGCTCGACGCCGTTCTTGCCGTGGCGCGGGTGGCTGGCGCCCGATGTGGAGCTGTGTCCGGTGCTGCTGCCCGGCCGCGAGACGAGGCTGCGCGAGCCCCCACTCACCGAGATGAGCGCGCTCGTGAGTGCCGTGGCGGACGGGCTCGGGCCGGCGTTCGATCGACCCTACGCGCTGCTCGGATACAGCCTGGGGGGGCTGATCGCCTTCGAGCTGGCCCGCGAGCTGCGGCGTCGCGGCGTCGAGCCGCCGCAGCGCCTGTTGGTGGTGGCACGTAGCGCCCCCGATCGCCAGGAGCAGGTGGCGATCGGGCACCTGCCCGACGACGCCTTCGTGGCCGCGCTGCAGGACCGCTACGCCGCCCTTCCGCCGCAGGTAGTGGCGGACCCGGAGATGATGGAGATCTTCCTGCCGGTGCTGCGTGCAGATTTTTCCTTGCTCGAGGGCTACCGCCACGTTGCCGAGGCACCGCTCGAAGTACCGATCGCCGCGTGGTTCGGCACCATGGACCGCACGCTGACCCACGAGCGGGTGGCGGCGTGGGAGCATCACACCTCGGCCGCCTTCGAACTCCACGCGCTCGACGCGGGGCACTTCTTCCAAAGGAACGCGCGACTGGTCCGGCGCATCGACGCGTTGCTACGTTGAGCGGGGTCGGCCACGAAATGACCTCGACGCCACTCTAGAACCCGCACCTTGGCCCAGTTGACCGCCAGGGTACCAAGCGGTACGGTTGCAAGTGCGCAGCGAGGAGATCCGACATGGACGAACAGAACAACACCGTGAACAACGCCATCAAGCTGATCGGTGAGTCCTTCGCCCCAGGTGCGAGCCTCCTGATGGATGGCAAGATCCTCCCCGGCGCCGCACACCTGCTCGTTGGCATGTGGACGCGGGCCGTACTCGGTCCGGTGGGCCTCGGCTTGGTCATGGCGAACTCGTATGCGACCTCGACCACGGGCAAGAGCCTGCTCAAGCAGTTCAAGGGCGAGCCCGCCAAGGACGAGCCCGCCAAGGACGAGCCCGCCGCCGCCGAGGAAGCACAGTAAGCGGCTACCGTGGGGCAAGTCGCTTGGCTGGGTGAGTCCGGCTCCGAAGACATTGCGCAAACCGGCGGCAAGGCAGCCAATCTCGCTCGGCTTGCTGCTCGGTATGAAATCCCTCCTGGCTTTTGCCTCACTGTCGAGGCCCACGCGGAGTGGTCCTCCCGTGTGCTGGCTGGCGAGTTCCCGGCGGCATTCGTGACGCTCGTCTCCGATGCCTACGCAGCGCTCTCCGAGCGCTGCGGAGCAACCTCACCCCCCGTCGCGGTCCGCTCATCCGCCGTCGACGAGGACGGTGCTCACGCTTCGTTTGCCGGCATCTACGTGTCGTGTCTCAACGTTCGTGGTGTCGAGGCATTGCTCGCGGCGATCGTCCGTTGCTGGACCTCCGCCGAAGATCCGCGGGCGCTGGAGTACCGCGCGCGCCAATGCCTGAGCGCTGCCGGTACTGCCGTGCTGGTACAGGAGATGGTCGCGGCCGACGCGGCCGCGGTGGTCTTCAGCCGCAATCCCACCGGCTCCGACGAGGTGTTGATCAACGCGAACTACGGGATCGGTGAGAGCATCGTCAGCGGTTTGGCCAGCCCGGACACCTGGCACCTACGGCGCGCAGACCTCTCGATCGCACGCTTCGTCGTCGGCGAGAAGGCGACGATGACGGTCTACGATGCCGCGGGAGGCACGCGCGAGGTCGCGGTGCTGCGCACGCTGCGATCCCGCGCCTGCCTCTTGCCGAAGCAGGTCGAGGCGCTCGGCCGCCTCGCGCTCGCGCTCGAGGCCACCATGGGCTGGCCGGTCGACCTCGAGTGTGCCTTCCGCGGGGACGACCTCTGGCTGCTCCAGTGCCGCCCGATCACGACCGCGCGCTAACGAACGCGAGCACCGCTCACGTGGATGCCGGCAGGGCAAGAGGGTCCGGCTCCAGCGCGGGGATGTTGGTGGCGAGCCGGCGATGCTTGTGCAGTGGGTACATGGCGATGCCGAGGCTGGCAGCCAGGCTCAGCATGCTCAGGCCGAGCGCGTGATAGAAGCCCCAACCGAACAGGAACACCCCGCCGATGGTGATGCCACCGGGGATGGTCCCGGCGTAGGTGCCCAGCCGCAAGCACCGCTCCATGTCATCGCCGAGCTCGAACAGGAATGGGAGCTGGCGCAAGCTCTCCTGCATGAGCACGACCTGCGCCGAGTCGGTCGCCACCGTGGTTGCACCGCGCAGCGAGACCGAGATGTTGGACTTCTTGAGGGCGATCGAGTCGTTGATGCCGTCGCCGACGAAGCAGACCATGTGCCCCTCCCGCTGGAGCTGCTCGACCAGGTTGGCCTTGCCCTCCGGGAGGATGTTGGCGAAGTAGCGATCCATGCCCAGGCGCTCGGCGAGGCGGCGCGTCGGCTCGTCCTGATCGCCGGAGATCACGACCATCGCTAGCCCACGCTGGCGCAGACTGGCGATCACCTCGTCGGCTTCGGGCCGGATCGTCGGCTGGAGCTCGATCGCGCCGGCGAGCTGGTCGTCGACGGCGATGAGGACGAGCGTGTGCCCGCCCGCATGACTCTCGCGCTGAATCTCGATGATCTCGGACGACAGCGCCACCCCCTCGGCCGTCATGAAGCGCTCGCTGCCCACCCGGACCAAGCGCTCGCCGACCGTAACCTTGATGCCATAGCCGATCTCGTAGCGGGCGTGGTCGATGGCCGGCATCTCGAGCCCGCGCGCCTCGGCCTCGGCGAGGATCGCCAGCGCGATCGGGTGGGTCTGATCGCGTTCGGCGGCGGCGGCGAGTGTGATCATGCTCGTCTCGTCGAAGCCCTCCAGCGGGATCACGCGCGCGACGTTGGGGCGCGTGAGGGTGAGGGTGCCGGTCTTGTCGAAGACGACGGTGTCGATGTCGGACAACAGGTCGAGCGAGCGGCCGTCCTTGAGCAGGATCCCATTGTGCGACGCGATGTTGAGGAGGTTCAGCATCGCCACCGGGCCACTCATGCGCACGCTGACGCCCAGGGCGGAGTTGATGGCCGCCAGCGCGCCGTCGGGCCCCACGGTCGCGAGCGCGAGGCCAGACAGCGCGAGGGTCGGTACGGCGAAGCTATGGGCGATCTCGCTACCCTTCGACTGGAGGGCGAGCTGGTAGCTGGCAGTCTTGTTGAGCACCTCGCCGATCTTGGCTGCGACCGTCTCCGTGCCCGCGGAGGCGACACGTACGTGCAGCTTGCCGGCGAGCACGACCGTCGAGGCGTAGACGGAATCACCCGGGGACTTCTCGGCGGGCTGAGCCTCGCCCGTGAGCATGTGCTGATCGATGGTGGCCATGCCGTTGACCACCACGCCATCGACCGGCATGAACCCGCCGGCGTGGACGACGACGATGTCGCCGGCCGAGATCCGCTCGAGTGCTCGCTCGACCTCGCGACCGCCCTCGAGCACGATGACGCTGCGCGGCTGCTGTGAGAACACCGCGATGAGCCCCTTGTGCGATCGATCCTCGGTGACCATGAGCAGCTTCTCACCGAGGTAGAAGGCCATGCTTCCGGCCAGCGCGGGGATGTAGAGCCCCCGCAGCCAGATCGCCGTCATGCTGATGATGCTCACGACGTGGTAGGTGATGCGCCGCTGCTTCTTGACCGAGGCGGCCGCCATCTTGAAGGCGGGAAAGGTGAGGGTGAACGAGGCGGGGACGGTGACGAGCAGGGTGGCGGGGGCAAGGAGCCGCCCCGCGACGAGGGCCAGGAGGGCCGAGGCGCAGAACGCGATCTGACGGTTGAGCATCACCTCGCGCGGGCTGATCTCGAAGCCGCCCATCTCTTCCAAGTGCTGGTTGCGCGCTTGGCCGAACAGCGGGTCGACCCGGCGGACCATGAACTCCTGATAGCGGCGATCGAGGACGAGGGCCTGCCGCACGAGCGACGGCCCCACCTGCTCGGGGATGCGGGCGAGCGCGCGGTCGAGGTTGCCTGCGCTGCGCTGGACCGCCGGCGCCACGCTGCTGGAGACCGCAGCGGAGACGCGGTCGGCGATCGCGTCGAGATCCTGGATGAGCTCGAGTCCAAAATCCCGCAGCTCGGTCCACCAGCTCATCGTGTGCTCGCTCCGTGCATGAGGAGCGATGGTCGCTCGATCCTCGCGGGCGGCGCAAGTGACCGGACCGAGGGGTTCATCGCCGTCATGGTGACGAGTGGCGGTAGGAGCAAGGCCGAAGCTGTGCCGGGCGCACTGCGAGCGCCGAGCGACACCGCCACGGACGGCCCCAGGCGTGCCCTGGCCTTTGGGATTGGCGGTTCGCGTCTCTAGACCAGCGCGCACGCACGGTACCGCCGACGGGCCGGGAGGGCCTCCCAGAGGGCGCTGCCGGCCACCAACGCGTGGATGGAGAGAAACCACAGTTTGTCGCGTAGCCGCATCCCCCCGGGGAGTTCGAGGCTCTGCTCGGCGAGTTCGGGCGCGGAGTCTGGACCGGTGAGGCGGTACTGAGCAGCGACCATCGGGCCGGTAGCGAGTCGCCAGGCCAGCCGCGGCCGGAGCAGGACCTCGCGCAACCGCGGCCGGCAGCCGATCCGGTCCGCCAGATCGTCCATATAGGGGATCCAGTCGACCAGGGTGACCGGCCGCGGCTCGTCGAAGCTGGCGGCTTGGGCTCGCCGACGCTCGGCTGACTCGCGCACCATCTGGGGCGGCTCCGGGAGCTGACGCTGGCCGCTGGCCACCAGCGCGGCGTAGCGGGCCTGGACCTCCGCGATCGGTGGGATCGCACCGATCGCTGGCCGGACGAATCCGATGAACACCAGGCGCTCGCGATGCTTGCTCGAGTACATCAGGCGCCACAACTGCGAGGGGCAATGCGGCACGGTCTCGTCGTCGAGGAATGCGTAGCCTGCGGGTCGAAAACCCGTGGCGAACAGCACCACGTCGGCGGGTACCTCCTCTCCATTTGCAAGCTCGACGCCGTTCTCGGTGAAACCGACGAAGCCGGCGCCAACCCTGCACCGGTTGCGCTCGAGTGCATCGACGAAGTTGTCCGACTTGGTGGCGAAGCGACGGAAGGGCGACGGGCTCCCCGAGCGCCGCAACAGATCGACGCGTATGCGATCGCTGGGGCGCGCCGCACCCCAGCGGGCGTACGCGCGGTCGCAGGTGCTCACCGCGAGGTCGTGGGCCCACTTCGGCAGGGCATAGCGCAGGCGGTTGCTGTCGTAGTCGTTGGGGTAGCCGGTGCGCGGGTTGATCCGCGGGATGACATAGGCGCCTCGGCGTAGCGACAGCACCACCGACGCGGCAACCGAAGCGATCTCGGCGACGAGGTCGGCCCCCGTCTCGCCGAGGCCGACCACGACCACCCGCTTGCCAGCAAACGGCGCGGCGTTGTGGTAGTCCTTGGAGTGGAGCACTTGGCCGCGAAAACCCGTGGGATGGGCCTGCGGGAGGTTCGGCATCTGGTGAAGGCCCGAGCAGACCACCAGGGAGTCGAATGGGCCGTGGGTCGTGGGGTCGGTTCCGCTCGTGCCACGGGTAGTGACGAGCCATCCACCCCGGGCCTCGTCGAAGTGCGCCTGCTCGACCCGATGCTCTAGGTGGATCCGGCTGCGGATCTCGAAGTGATCGACGTAGCGCTCGAGGTAGTCGACGTACTCGCCCTTGGTCCAGTGGCGGTG
Organism: Paraliomyxa miuraensis; assembly: GCF_026337845.1. Taxonomy (GTDB): domain Bacteria; phylum Myxococcota_A; class Polyangia; order Nannocystales; family Nannocystaceae; genus Paraliomyxa; species Paraliomyxa miuraensis. Next base: position 348,711 of record NZ_JAOVZF010000162.1, read on the forward strand.
GGTACCGGGAGCCGGCGGGAAGTCGGAGAAGGCCGTCACGGCCGCCGATGAGGTCAACAGGACCCCGTCGTAGCTTTGGTTGAACACACCACCGACGCTCGCGGTTGCTTCGAAGCAGACGACGTCATGGCCCGCCGCAGTGAACTCCTTGAGCGCAACGAGGCCGGACGGGCCGGCACCGATGATTGCGACCCGGCGGCGGACCGGCGCTCCGCTAGCGGTAGGACGTGCACGCCAGGGCTCGAGCAGTGACAGGCCGTAGAGGCTTCCGATCGCCGAGATCGGAATGAGCATCCACGGGGCTGCGACAGTGGCAAGACCGACGACGCCCAGCGGGGCGAGGGTGACGCCCCAGTGGATTGCCGCCGGCAGCCATCGGCTCGGCCACGGGCGCTCATGCGACTGGGCTTGGCCAACGCCAGCACGAGAGTGGAGCAACCGCAGGACATTCTTAAGCGTGTCGTTGGATGATCTGGGCCCCTGTGCCCGCAAGGCGGATATCACGCCCCGCACGGTAGTGCGATTGAGTCACGATTGTCCAGCGTCGACGTGAACGACCGTGGCCCAGGGATACCGGAATCAATAGAGCCTCTGCGACGACGTCGAGGACCACGAGCTTGGCCCGATCGACCTCGACGAGACACGGAACTCACGCCGGCTCGCCCAGCGCCTCGAGGGCCTGGGCTACGAGGTCGAGCTCCGCGTGGCCGCTTGACCGAGCCTCCGGCTTCTGGCTAGGGACACCGATCGCACATGAGCGGCCACCGAGGTGCCGAGCTGCGTCGCGAGGGGTAAGGCGCGAAGAGGGAGCGTAGCGGGCCTACGTGACCGAAGAGCAACGCAGGCCGTTCATCGCGGTCGGGCTCCGCACGGCCCATTGCCTTCGGCCCGTCGAGACATTCGTCGTTCGCCGCGTCGCCCGCCTCGCCGTGGGCTCGACTCCGAGGACGCTCGACTGGTCCCGCCATCCATTGCAATCGCAAGAATGTGACATAGATCGTGCTCGAGCGATTTCGCTGTGAAAGGGACGGGTCCAATGACTCAGAGCACGGTCGTTCATGAGCACGACATGGGAAAGCTGGCCGTGACGATTCCGGTCGCCAGGGAGAACGCTGGCGAGCTCGGCCAGCCAGTAGCCTACGTCTCTGGTTCGTCGGATCAGGCGAGCACGAACCCTCGATGCGTGGCGGCCGGCCGCAGCCATGGCCAGGGCGCACCGGCCATCGCCCACACGGCCAGCGTCTCACTCGTGTTGCCAACACCCTCGCCTGGGGTCATGAAGGCGACCGTCACGCTGACCTTCGAGTCCGCCGGGGTCAGGGTCGCGGTCGGTGGCTTGATCGGTGGCTTGATCGGCACGGCATTCGGTGGAGGCTTGGGTGCAAGGCTCGGGGTATCGATCGGAGCCGCCGTGGGAGCCGCGCTCGGTCTGTGCAACGAGGAGAACCGATAGGCAGGATCTCAGCCCCCTGCCCCCCTTGGGGGCAAGCTGGCTGCCTGCTCGCCCGCAACCGGTCGCGGGTGCGAGAAGAGTAGAGCGCACCGCTTGGCCGACCCATGCCCCCCTTTGGGGGGCAAGCTGGGTGCCCGCTCGCCCGCAACCGGTCGCGGTGCGAGCAGAGTAGAGCGCACCGCTTGGCCGACCCATGCCCCCCTTTGGGGGGCAAGCTGGGTGCCCGCTCGCCCGCAACCGGTCGCGGGGGGCCAAGAAAAGTTCGGCCGCCGCCCGGACCGCCCCCAAATGGGTCCGAGCGGCGACCTCGGTCGCAATAGCTCTTCGTTGCTGGCGATTCGCCGGCCATCGAACCGTCGCCTCGCTCGAGGCCGGCTCGAAGAAAAAGGGTCACCGCCCGGGTCGCCCCCAAATGGACCCGAGCGGTGACCACGGTCGCGCTGTAACTCGTGGCTCTCGGGGGCAGCGGCCCCGTGCGCCGTGACCGGCTTTGGGGCTCGCATCGAACGTGGCGTGTGCTACGCAAACGCCACAGGGCCAGGCCAGATCGTGCTGGGCTTTGCGCTCACATGCAAGCCAAAACAGCGGTCGATTCCAAGGAGGGGAAGTGTGGGTGTGATACGTGGAGCACACGAGATTTGGTGGCTTCGGGCGAACTATGCCGATGAGGAGAGAACGGTCGTCTCTCATCGGATGCCCGCGTTTCGTCGCTGGCTCGATCGTTTTCGCCGCTCCGGCCCCGTGGCGAAAGAGCGCGGAACCATGGGTTTTGCAGGGTCGGGAGACGCGTAGGAGGCGCGGACGAGCGGCAGGTGCGAACGAGTCGACGCGGCCGGGTCTGGTGGGGTCGACTCGGGTCGGTCACGACGGGCCCGCGGGTCGGGAGGCTCGGCCCAGGGTCACGGTCATCCCGAGCAAGATCTCCGCGTTGTGGCTCAGACCATCCTTGTAGCCCTGCCGGGCGGTGATCAGGTCGCGCACGTCCAAGCGCAGGGCGGTGAAGCGATTGAAGTAGATCTTCACGCCCGCACCCAGGTGCATCGCGGCATCGACGTCGTTGCCCACGACCTCGCGTGAGCTCCTCACCCCCAAGAGCCCTCCACCGATCGACCCGAACGGGGTCACGCTCCAGCCATCGCGACGCCCCAGCTGCCCGACCACGCTGCCGCGTGCCGTCCACAGCACCGCCCGACCACGCGGCTCGGCGTGAGTGGGCATGACTCCACCCTCGGCCTCGACCCCGAACCACCGCGAGGGAAAGTAGCCCGCACGGAGCCCGAGGTCGGGAGCCACCCGCGCGAAGGGACGGTAGCCCTGATCGGCCAGGCCGAAGTCCGCCTCGAACAGCTCCACCCGACGCGAGGGCAGCAAGACCCCGCCGTAGATCCCAGCCTCGATCTGGTTGCTCTCGGGCGTCCAGCGCACGATCCAGGGCCGATCGGTGCGGTCGCCGGTGCTCTGGCTCGACTCGTCCGGGGCGGCCTCGTCGGCGATGGGCTCCGCCGCGGCGGCCGAGCAGGGCAGACCGAGCAGCACGGCGATGGCGGCGAGGTGCAGGGCTCGTTCCATGAGGGCCGCAGTCTAGCAGCCGCGACCGTCGCTAGCGCGTGGGCTCTGCAGGCGAGGACGAGGGGGCGCTCGTTGCCGGCGGCGCGTTCTCGACCGTCTTGGGCTTGGGCTTGGTCTTGGTCTTGGTCCTGCGCTCGCGCTTGGTCTTGCCCTTGTGCTCGCGCGGGGGTGGAGCGGCGGCGCTGCGTCGGCCGAGCACGACCGACAGCCCGAGCGTGACCTCGGGAGAGTGGGCGGCTCCATCACCCCTCGCCTCGGTGATCACGTCGCGCACGTCGAGGCGCGCGACCGCCCAGCGGGTGGCGTAGAACTTCAATCCGGCCCCGAAGTAGGGCGCAGCGTCGACCTCTCCGCCCAGGACCGAGCTGGCCGCGGATCCCACCACGCCGCCGCCCACGTGCACGGTGGGCGTGATCCTCCACGGCATCTGGGCGAGCGCATGGGCGCGAACCGTGAACAGAGTGACGCGATCGTCGGTGGTACGGGTACGCGTGGGCGCGAGGCCTTCCTCGAGCTCGACCCCGACCCAGCGGATCGGGTAGTAGCCCAGCCGCAGACCCAGAGACGGCGCGACCCGAGCCAGCGGCTGCCACTCGATGTCTTCGGCGAACTTGATCTGGAACAGGTTGTGGCGCGACGACGGCATCAGCACGCCGCCGTAGACCCCTCCTTCGATCATGTGACGCTCGGGCCGGGCGGGCTCGGCCGAGGTCACGATGGGCGCGGTAGGAGGAGGGTCGTCGACCGTCAAGGTCAGCTCGCCCAGCGCCACCGGCTCGCCGCTCGCGTCGGCCATGATCCGGAGCGTGGCCGCTCGCGGGGCCCCTTGGTCGGCATGCACCCGGACCTGCCACTGCCGGGTCCCCTCCGCCGGCGTCGGGTCCTTCGGGGTGGGGACCCCGACCAGCACCCCCTCGGGCGCCTCGACCCACAGGCGCTGGGGAAGCGGAGCGTCGGCATCGATCGAGAACGCAGCGAACGTGGTCTGGCCGCGGGTGGCGACCTGGGCCTGCGCCACGGCGGCCACCTTCACGTCGACCACCGTGACCGCGAAGCCCGGCACGGGTTGGTCGCTCGGAGTGAGGCAATCGATCAGGCTCGTACCCACCTCGTCGAGCACCGGAGCGCGGCTGGGCTCGCCACCGTCGACGCGACAGCGGAGCTCTCGCGGCACGTCGAGCCGGGTGCCGCGCAGCACTCGGGGCGGCGCCTGCACGTCCGCGTCCTCGCCCGCGGCCTCCGGCAGCGGAGCGTTGCCGGGCGCCCGCAGGCCCACCGACACCAGGCTCAGCCGCAGGCGCTCCGAGGGCGCACTTTCGAAGGCATCGTCGTCGACCGCGGCCACGCTCACGTAGTAGTCGCCCGGCGGCAGGCCACGCACCTCGAAGCGCTGAACGCTGGCGGGCACGGTCTGGGCGGCGAGCAGCTCGCGGCCGTCGGGTCGAAGCGCCACCTCCACGCGGTACGAGGCCGCCCCCGCGATCGCACCCCACTCGCCCTGGATGGTGCCGCCGTGATCTGCGGCCGCCACGAACTTGGTGGCTCCCCGCTCGATCCACGCGGGGGTGGGAGGCAGGGGCTTGGGCTTGGAGGGCGCCTTGCCCTTGGCGACCTTGGAGCCCATCTTCGGCTTGACCTTCACCTTGGCCCGGGACTTGCCCCCGGACGAGCGCACGGCGGCCTTGCCCTCGCCGTGGTTGGCCACGCGGCTGGTGCCGCCATCGTCCACCGTGACCAGGCTGGCGCCGCCCTCGAACTCGGCCACCGCCGACGGGGTCGTCACCGTGAGCGCGCGCTCGCTCTTGCCGGTGTAGGCCCCCAGCCGGCTGCGCAGCGCCCCGCGGTCCAGCGTCGCCTCGCTGGTCTCTCGTCGGGCCTTGGCCTCCGATCCTCCATAGATGATGACCAGGGTGTTCTCGCGCATCTCGATGCGGGAGTCGTCGCGAAACGTGATCTCGGCCGAGGCGCGCTCGTGGGTGTTGACCCGCCATCCGCGGTAGAGGTCGAGGCCCGGCCGGGCGCTGCTCCAGTCCGCGGTGTCGGGGGCCCGCGCCTCCACCTTGCGCTGCGCCGCCGTCACCTCGGCATCGGGCAGGGCCGGCGGCAGCGACTTGGGGAGGACGAGCACCTGGCCCTCCTCGAGGTGATGCGGGAGCTGAGCGCCGAGCCAGCGATTGTACTGGTGGATCACGTCGTGGCGCTGCGGATCGCCGTAGAACGTGCGCGCGAGCCCGCTGCAGGTGTCGCCCTTCTTGATCCGGTACTCGATCGTCTCGATCTCTTGGGGCGCGGGAGCAGCGGCCAGCAGGTGGGCGGCTGCGAACGAGGCGAGCATCCAGGTGGTCATCGGGACCTCTTGTCGTGTCTGCGGTGGCGGGTGACGGTCCGGCGCAGCTTGCGGGCCAGCTCGTCGACCTTGAGGGGCGGCGTGAGCACGTCGCTCACCCCGCGGCGGAGCAGCTCGGCCAGCAGCTCCACCCGGGATCCCGGGGGCACGGCCACCACCGGCACCCCGGAGCCGGTCAGCGCGGCGATGTGCTCGAGATCCTCGACGAGCGCGAGGACCACGTCGTGGCGGCTTGGGGTGGGCAGGGCGCCGGGCTCGATGCGCTCGGGGTAGAGCCCGTTGCTGGCCAGGCCAAGCCACAGGCCGTCGTCGTCGATCTCACCCACGACCCCCACGGCGAGCTCCTCGGCCTCGGCCATCGCCCGTCGCACGGCGGTGCGATCGATGGCGGGGTTTCGCTTCGCATCGGGGGTGGGCGCGGGCTGGTCGGGCACCGAGATCATCCGAGCGGCGCGCCCCTGCAGCATGCGATCGTCCCGCCCGCGGTGGCGCTGCCCCGCCAGCGTGCCCTGGACCTCGCGAATGGCCTCCAGCAGCACCTCGGCGGTGGGCCGATCGCTGGGCTCCTTGGACAGCATGTGCAGCACGAGATCATCGAGATCCGAGGGGATGCCGGCCTCGGGGGCCCGCTCGCGCGGAGACACCGGAGCCACGTAGATGTGCTGGGTGAGCACGTTCATGTGGCTGCCGCGGAACACGAGCTGGCCGGTCAGCATCTCGTAGAGCACACAGCCCAGCGAGTAGATGTCGGCGGCCGGGCCCACGTGGATGCCCTGCGCCTGCTCGGGCGCGAGGAAGGCGGGGGTGCCCACCACCAGCCCCTCGCGGGTCAGCCGACCCGTGTCGGCGTCGCCCTCGATGAAGGCCAGCCCGAAGTCCACCACGCGCACGCGCAGCCGCCCCTCGCGATCGTGCTCGACGAAGACGTTCTCGGGCTTGATGTCGCGGTGCACCAGGGGAATCGCGTGGGCGGTGACGAAGAGATCGGCGATCTGGGCCGTGATCTCGAGCGCCTCGGCGAGCGGCAGGATGCCTCGAGCCTGGGTGTAGTCGCGCAGCTCCTCCCCCGTGAGCAGCTCCATGGCGATGTACACGTGGGGGCCGTCGGTGCCCACGTCGTAGATCTCCACTGCATTGGGGTGCCGCAGGGCCGAGGCCACCCGGGCCTCGCGCAGGAATCGGCGCAGCCCGGTGTCGTTGGCCAGCTCGCGGGTGAGGATCTTCAGCGCCACGTCGCGTCGCAGGTTGAGCTGGGTGGCCCGGTAGACCTGACCCATGCCGCCCTGGCCCAGCATGCCCTCGATCACGTAGCGCTCGGCCACCGTGGTGCCGGGCCGCAGCCCGCCGACGTCGTCGTCGTAGTCGAGCTCCTCGTGGGTCAGGTGACGACCTCGAACAACCTCAGTGGCTCTTGCTGACCCGCCAGCGTCCGTTCGCCCACGGGGGTCAGCTGGAAGCCCTCGCCCGCCAGTCTTGCGGTCTGCTCCGAGATCAAGATCTGCTGCGGTCTCGCGATTGCCTCCAGGCGGGCCGCCACGTTCACCGTGGTCCCGATTGCGGTGTACTCCATCCTCGATTCCGAGCCCACGTTGCCCACCACCGCTTCCCCCGAGTTGATCCCGATCGCGATCCTCACCGAGATCCCGTACTTCTCCTCCCAGCTCGCGTTCCCGATCTCCAGCCATGAGATGATCTCCTCTGCCGCCTCGAGGGCCCGCGCTGCGTGATCGGGCTGTGCCGTGGGAGCGCCCCACATCGCCATCACGCAGTCGCCGATGAACTTGTCGACCGTACCCCCGTGCCGGAACACGATCTCGGTGACGATGGTGAACAGCTCGTTGAGGATCTGCACGACCTGCTCGGGCGGCAGCTTCTCGGTGAGCGGGGTGAAGGCCACCACGTCCGCGAACATCACCGTGATCTCGCGTCGTCGTCCGCCGAGCCCCATGTCCTGCTCGCGCTTGACCACCTTGTCGACGAGCTCGGCCGGCAGGTAGCGGCCGAGGTCGGAGCGGATCTCCAGCTCCTGGCGGATCCGTCGCTCGCTGCTCTCGAGCTCGGCCGCGGCCTGGCTCATGGCGCGGCCGACCATGGCCAGCTCGTCGGAGGTGTGGATGTCGACGCGGGTCTTGAAATTGCGCTGCGACAGGGCGTTGGCGAAGCGCGAGAGCTGGTGCAGCGGCGAGGTGATGCGCCGCGCCAGCAGGAACGCCGCGATCAGGGCGATCACCGCGGCCACCGACACCGTGATCACCACCACGTTGCGCATGTCGACGATCGGCTCGTAGGCGAACTCGGTGGGGACCTGGGCGACCAGCGCCCACGGTCGCGATTCCATGCCGACCACGGTGCCGACCACCTGGCTGCCGCCGGGGCGGGTGTACTCGCCGGTGGTCGAGAACTTGGCCCGCAGGGCGCCGGGATCGAGGCCCGCCAGGATCGGCTCGTCGGCGGCCGAGGCGAGCGCGGCGGCACGCTCGCGATCGGGGTGGGCGAGGATCCGCAGCTGCTCGTCCACCACGAACAGCGCGTCGGGCATGTGTGCGAAGTGAGCGCTGGCGGTCAGCTCCACGCGCTGCTGGATCCCCGACAGCGGCACCAGGCTCGCCACCAGCCCCGTCACCTCGCCCTGGAAGCGGATCGGCAGCACCACCAGCACGCGCGGGCCGTGGGAGTCGGCCACCGCCTCCCCGGTCGCCACGTTGCGCTCGATGGCCTCCTCGCGCAGCGCCGCGGGCAACGGGTCGGGCGCCACGAGCTTCGCCGCGCTGGCCTCCACGATCGGCTCGGGCTCGGTCCCCTCGGCGGTGTAGAGCAGCGCATTGTCGAGCACCTCGTTGCTCTCGACGAGGATCTTGGCCAGCGTCAGCCGGGTCTCGACGTCGAGGCTCTCGTCGACCACGACGCGCCCGATCGCGTCGAGGCCATCGTTGGCCTGCGCCAGCTCGGCCTCGATGTCTCGGGTGACCGCCTCGATGATCGCCAGCTGCATCGCGCGCTGGGCCCGGTCGACGTGATCGCTGGTCAGGCGCAGCGCGGCCCAGCCCACCCCGAGCACGTGGGCCAGCAACAGCAGCCCGGCGAACGCGGCCAGCTTGGCCCGCAACGGAAAGCGAACCGGGGCGCCGGGCAGGGTGGCCGACGACGAGGCGTCGGGTTCGGTCTCGTGCACGCTCATCGAGGGGGCAGGTGGCGGCGAATGCACCTACCGGGCCAATCGTACCGACAAGCGGGGGACCCCGCCCACGGCGTGACGGACCCGGCCCACGACCCGGCCACGACCCAGCCCTCGACCCAGCCCACGTGTGGCCGATGTCCGGCCACGCGGGGCCGGTGCGCGGGGCATCCTGACCGATCGGGGCATCGTGCCTCGGTCGGTCAGGATGGCAGCAGCGCACGCAGTCGCACCAGCTCTCGCTGCAGGTGGGCCCAGCGATCGGCTCCCCGGGGACCCTCGCCGCGCTGGGCCTGGTCGAGGGCGCGAGCCAGCAGGCTCACGCACGCACGCAGCTCGGGCGAGGCATCGGGGGGCAGCGCGGAGCCGAGGATGCGGGCGGTGGCCTCGGCATCGGCCAGTGCGTCGAGATCGTCCGCGCTCACCGCATCGCGCACATGGTTCTCGAGCTCGGCCATCAGGCTCTGCGTGCCGCGCTGCCCGGGTCCGATGATCGCCCGCGGATCGATCGCCACGGCCGGGTCCGAGCTCCCCGCGGTCGACTGGCGGGCGGTGACCCGCGCCCCCGAGCGCGAGCGCATGACGGGCAGCTCCACGTAGAAGGTCGAGCCCCGCCCCACGTCGGAGTCCACCCCGATGTGACCGTGGTGGGCCTCGATCAGCGTCTTGGCGATCACCAGGCCCAGCCCGCTCCCGCCGCGGGCGCGGGTGTCCGAGGCATCGAGCTGGTGGAATTTCTGGAACAGCCGCGGCACGTCGGCCCGCGCGATGCCGGGCCCACGATCGACGACCGACAGCCGCACGCGCCCGTGCCCGGGCTGCACCCGCAGGGTGACCCGCTCTCCCTCGGGCGAGAACTTGATCGCGTTGGAGATCAGGTTCACCAGCACCTGCGCCAGGCGGTCGCGGTCGCCGTGGACCGGGGGCGACGGCTCGGTCTCGACCACCACCGCGACCCCGGCTTGCTGGGCAAAGCCGCTCATCTCCGCCACCACCGCGTCGACCAGCGGACCGAGCTCGACCACCTCGCGGTCCAGCACCAGGTGGCCGGCCTCCATCTTGTCGAGATCGAGGATGTCGTTGATGAGGCGGATCAGCCGATCGGAATTGGTGCGAGCGATGCGGACCAGATCGCGTGCCTTGGGGGGCAGCTCGCCCGCCACCCCGCCCTCGAGCAGGCCCAGCGAGCCGCGGATCGAGGTCAGCGGCGTGCGCAGCTCGTGGCTCACGATCGAGACGAACTCGTCCTTCATCCGCTGGGCCCGCAGGCGCTCGGTGACGTCGGTGGCCACCCCGACCGCGCCCACCACCCGCTCGTCGCGCAGCACGGGGGAGCAGCGGATCTCGAACGCCAGGTGACCCACGGTCTGGGTGATCACGCCCACCCTTCCGCCGAGGGCGTCGCGGATCACCCCGAGCAGGTCGGGCATGTGGCGATAGGCCTCGAACACGGAGCTGCCCACCAGGTCCTCGCTCACGAAGCCGGTGCCCGCGCCGCCCATGCCCTCGACCACCGTGATGGTGCCCCCCAGATCGAGCGAGAACAGCACGATCGGGGCTCCGGTGAGGATGGTGCGCAGCCGGGCCTGACTGCGCCGCAGCGCGTGCTCGGCCCGGACCTGCTCGGTCACGTCGTCGTGCAGCACCACCACGCAGCGCGAGGACTCGGAGCCGGCCAGCGTGCACACGCTGGTGCGCGACCACTGCGAGGGCGAGCCGAAGCGATAGGTGAGGGCGGGAGCCGCCTCGCCGTCGAGCGCCCGCCGCAGCGCCCGGGCCACGCGCAGCGCGTCGTCGCGCAGGGGCCCGGGCTCCTGCTGCAGCCGCTGCAGGTAGTCGTCGTCGAGCTCGGCGTCGGGGCCGGCCAAGGGGTGCCCCGGCCGGCGCCAGGCCGCGTTGATGGCCCGCAGCCGCCCCTGTGCATCCACCAGCCCCGCCCGGGTGCCGAGGGCGTCGAGCAGGGGCTTGAGGGTGGCGGGGTCGACCATCAGAGGAATCGTACCGTGAGCAGCACCGCGGTGATCGTGTCGAGCTTCTCGACCGTGGGCAGCGGATCGTTCTCGTAGCGCAGGGTGAACGTGGCCGACAGGCCCAGGCGATTGGCGAGCTGGATCGTCAGCGCGCTGATCCAGTTGAGGCGGTAGCGACGGGCCTCGATCACGCTCTGCAGGTACTCGAGCTGGGTGTCGAGCGACACGCGCTGCGACAGCGAGTTGTTGTAGCCGGCGAACAGCCGCGCCGCGTGGTTGACGAGGAAGTCGTCCTCGCTCTCGATGATCCGGAAGCGATCGGTGTCGGCGTAGCCGTCGCCGTCCTCGTCGACCGCGGGATCGAGCGGTCGGAGCTCGTACAGCGAGTCCTCGCGGTATGCGTCGTACTGGAAGTCGTAGCCGGCCTCGAACCACAGGCGATGCTTGGCGTTGGTCAGCACGTGGAACGCCACGCCGGGGTCGAGGTTGAAGCGCAGGTCGAGGCCCTGGAAGCGATCGCGGCGCAGGGTGGCCATGAGGAACGCCGACCAGCGCTTGGCGAAGTACACGTCATAGCGGGCCATGCCCTGGATGTTGGTGACCGTGGTGTCGCGTACGTCCTCGGTCTCGTCGGTGTACACCGCCCTGGCGGGTGCGCCGGGGTCGTCGAGCGGAGGCGGGACGAAGTTCCACCGCGGGAGCGCGCGCGTCACGTCCGCGCGGCCGTAGTTGGCGGCGACCTGCGAGGCCACCTGATGCCTCCCTCGCCGCAGGCGGAAGCGACCCTGGCCGGTCACCGCGGCCGCGTACGCGTTGCCCGTCGAGTACAGGCCGCCCGCGGAGATCTCGAGCTCGGTCGCATCCTCGGCCTTGCGCGCGTCGACGTCGGCGGCGGCGAACTTGCCCTGGCCCTCGACCTCGGTCGAGCCGCTGCTGCTGGGGGCGGCCTCGACCGTCCCCTTGGGAACCTCCGGCTCGGGCGGCTCGGTACCCGCGGCGAGCTGGGCCGCACCGAGGTGGACGGCGAAGGTGATGATGGCCGCGAGGGTCGGTGTCATGGTCGTGCGCGGCGAACGGGGGCGAGGCGGGCGGCCGAGGGCGGACGCGCGCCCGTCGGTAGGCTACAGCGGCCCAGGCGCTTTGAACACCGCCCTCGGGCGTTGGGCTCGCCAGCGTCGGGAAGTCCCGTGGTATGACCCAGGGGGCCGAAACGGGCGACCAAGACATGGCCGAACGAATGCAAGGAAGGGTGCTCATCGTCGACGACGACGACGATCTCCGCGACCTCCTCGTGGTGGGGCTCACGGCCCAGAGCTACGAGGTCGTGGGATGCGCGTCGGCCGAGCAGGTGCTGGCCACCATGGTGGATCGACGCTTCGATCTCGTCCTGGCCGACATCAACCTGCCGGGCATGAATGGCATCGAGCTGTGCTCTCGGATCATCGGGGACCGCCCCGACCAGACGGTCATGGTCATGACCGCCTTCGGCAGCATGAAGTCGGCCATCGAGGCCATGCGCGCGGGCGCCTACGACTACATCACCAAGCCGCTCGACGTGGACGCGGTGGGCCTGCGCATCGGCCGGGTGGTGCGCGAGGTCAGGATCCGCGAGGAGGCCCGGCGGCTGCGGGCGGTGGTCGAGGTCAAGGAGTCCTTTGGGCGGATCCTGGGCAGCAGCGCCGCCATGCAGAAGGTCTACGACCTGCTCGAGCGCGTGTCCGACTCCGAGGCCTCGGTGCTGGTGACCGGCGAGAGCGGCACCGGCAAGGAGCTGGTGGCCCGGGCCCTGCACGACCGCGGGCCGCGGCGGGGAGGGCCGTTCGTGGCCGTGAACTGCTCGGCCGTGCCCGAGAACCTGCTCGAGAGCGAGCTGTTCGGCCACGCCAAGGGCTCGTTCACCGATGCGCGCTCGGATCGGGTGGGCCTGTTTGCGCAGGCCAACGGCGGCACCCTGTTCCTCGACGAGGTGGGCGAGATTCCGCTGCTGATGCAGCCCAAGCTGCTGCGCGCGCTCGAGGAGCGCCGCGTTCGCCCGGTGGGCTCCAACGCCGAGGTCCCCATCGACGTGCGCATCGTGGCGGCGACCAATCGCGATCTCGAGGCGGCGGTCGAGGAGCAGCGCTTCCGCGAGGACCTCTACTTTCGCATCAACGTGATCCACGTGGCCCTGCCGCCGCTGCGCTCGCGCGGGACCGACGTGCTGGCCCTGGCCCAGCACTTCCTCAACCGCTTTGCGCTGCAGGCGGGCAAGGACGTGCAGGGGATCTCGCCAGCCGCGGCCCAGCGGCTGTGCGACTACGAGTGGCCCGGCAACGTTCGCGAGCTTCGCAACTGCATGGAGCGGGCGGTCGCCCTGACCCGCTACACCGACCTCGCGGTCGAGGACCTGCCCGAGCGCGTGGTCAAGTATCGGCGCTCGCACGTCGTGGTCGCATCGGACGATCCCTCCGAGCTCGTGCCCATGGAAGAGGTCGAGCGCCGCTACATCTTGCGCGTGGTGGAAGCCGTGGGGGGCAACAAGACGGTGGCCGCGAAGATCCTCGGGTTCGATCGCAAGACCCTCTACCGCAAGCTCGAGCGCTACAAGCTCGACGCCTGAGCGCCATGAGCCGCGGGATGGGGCAGGAAGGGCGGGGCAAGGCTCCCCGGTGGGGCCCGATGCCCCACGTCGAGCCGTGGCTCCAGCGCTCGCGTGGGCTCGGACCCACCGACCGCGATCTGGCCCGGATGCTGCAAAGGTTCGCGGGATGACCCGAGCGCTCAAGGTCCTCCTCGTCGATGATGACGAGGACATCCGAGCCATCGGGGAGATGGCGCTCACCGAGGTCGGCGGCATGCAGACGGTGCTCGCCAGCAGCGGAGCCGCTGCGCTGGGGCTGGCCGCCCGCGAGCAGCCCGACGTGGTGCTGCTCGACGTGATGATGCCCGGCCTCGATGGCCCCACCACGTTCCGGCGCCTGCGCGACGACCCGAGCACCGCGGCGATTCCGGTGGTGTTCGTGACCGCCAAGGTCCAGCGCAGCGAGGTCGAGCGCTACGTGGAGATGGGGGCGGCCGGCGTGATCGGCAAGCCCTTCGATCCCATGCGCCTGCCCGACGACGTGCGGGCCATCCTCGACAAGACCGGTGGGGAGGCGCCCCGCGCATGAGCGCCGATCCGGCGGAGGGTGCACGCGTCCAGCTCGTCGAGCTGCGTTCGCGCTTTGGCGCGCGCCTTCGCGAGCGGCTCGAGCAGCTCGCGGCCCTGGTGGAGCGCGCGCACGCAGGGGCGAGCCCCGAGGCGCTCGCCGAGGCCCTCGGGGCCGCGCATCGCCTGGCCGGGACCTCGGGCTCCTACGGCTTCGTCGACGTGAGCGAGGCCGTGGCTGCGCTCGAGCGAGCGCTCCAGCGCATCACGGAGGGCGAGGCCGAGTGGGAGCTCGCGCTCGCCTCGCTGGCGCGCGCGCAGCAGGCCGTGCAGTAGTGCGTGCGCGGTCGATCCTCGGCGGGGGGCACGGACTGGTAGAATGCGCGCTCCATGACGCGCGTGCTCGATCTCCGTTGCTTGTCCTTGCTCGCGGTGCTCGCTCCCACGGCCGGGTGCTTCGACGTCTCCGATGCTCCTCCACTGGAGACGGAGACCACGACCGGTACGCCGGTCTCGACCGATGATTCCACCACGGGATCCATGCCCGATCCCACCAACACGAGCACCACGGCGAACCCCTCGACCGGCGAGGATCCGAGTACCTCCACCGGCGAGGACCCGGACACCTCCACCGGAGCCGACGGCAGCTCGTCCTCGGGCGATCCGCCCGAGTCCGTGTGCGGCGACGGGATCCTCGATCCGATGACCGAGGAGTGCGACGACGGCAACCTCGAGGCCGGCGACCTGTGCGACGGGGCTTGCTTGCTCGAGACCCTGGTGTTCGAACACACCGGCATGCCCCAGATGTTCGAGGTGCCCACGTGGGTCGACTCCCTGGAGATCGAGGCGTGGGGGGCCCAGGGCGGCGACTCGGAGTGCTGCATGGGTCCCCCTCAGGAAGACGGGGGCCTGGGGGGCCACGTCTCGGGGGTGCTCCCCACGGCGGGGGGAGCCAATCTCGCGATCTTCGTCGGAGGCAAGGGCGTCCTGGGCGGACCCGGAGGCTTCAACGGCGGAGGTGCGGCTGGCCAGTACGGAGGAGGTGGTGGCGGCGCGACCGACATCCGCATCGGGCCTGCAATGCTCGGCAATCGCCTGTTCGTGGCGGGCGGCGGAGGTGGAGGCAATTGCGGCTGCCCCGACCATGGTGCGGGCGGCAACGCGGGCGGCCTGATGGGCGCGCCCGGGATCTCCGGTCAGGGCCTGACACCCGGCGGAGGAGGGACTCAGGCGGCGGGGGGATCCGCCGGCGAGGGCGGTACACCCGGCCAGCTCGGCCTCGGAGGCTCCTCGCCCGATCCCGCCAATCTGTACCACTTTGCGGGGGGCGGGGGCGGCTACTATGGCGGTGGCGGGGCCTATGCGTCCGGTGCCGGCGGTGGCTCGTCGTACCTGGGCCTGCTCGAGAACGGCAACACCATCGCCGCAGAGCGCATGGGGCACGGCGAGGTTCGGCTCACCGCCGTGCCCCAGTGAGGGCGGTCGTCTCCCCGCCCTGGCGCGGCCGGCCGGCCTTCGCCGCTTTCTTGCCTTTCGTGCGCATCGGTGCCGACACTGGCATCGGAGCGATGGCTGCGCACACTCTTCGTACCCGTATTGCTCGCTGGTGCCTCGCAATGGGCTCGCTGGTGCTCGCCATGCCCGTGCAGGCGGCCCGCCCCGATGGCCAGGCTCGCTACACCGTGATCTCGGGTGACTCCCTGTGGAGCATCGCCCAGCACCACGGCTGCCGGGTCTCCGATCTGCGCCGGGCCAACCACCTCTCGGAGGGCAGCCCGCTGCTCGCGGGCACCGAGCTGGTGATCCCCACCTGCAAGGGCAAGGGCAAGTCCTCGGCCGCGCGAGTCCACGAGGTGGCGCGCGGCGACACGCTGTCGGCCATCGCGGCGCGCTACGGCACTACCGTGGCGGAGCTGCGCGCCGCCAATGATCTGAAGGACGACACGATCGTCCCGGGCCAGCGCCTGTCGATCGCGGCCGCCCCCGCCGAGCTGCCCGTGCGGCTGGTCGCGGGTCAGAGCATCGGACGCCCGCAGCGGGGAAGCCTCGCCAATGGCGTGCAGCTGCCCCACAGCCGCCAGTACTTTCGCCGTCGCCCCGAGTGGGCCTGGGGGGCGCAGCACGTCGTCGATCACACGCGTCGTGCCATCGACGAGGTCAATCGTCGCCACCCGGGGCTCCATCGCCTCGCGATCGGCGACATCTCGGCTCCCAAGGGCGGCGTGCTCCCCGGCCACGGCTCGCACCAGAGCGGACGCGACATCGATCTCGGCCTCTACTACACCAAGGTCCCCGCCGGCTATCCCGAGGAGTTCGTCCCGGTCGCTCGCGGCACCCTCGACGCCGAGGCCACGTGGGACCTGGTCCACGCATTCTATCGCGCCTCCAAGAACCCCGGCGGCCCCGACAAGATCTTCCTCGACTACGAGGTGCAGGGCAAGCTCCATGCGGTGGCCCGCAAGGCCGGGATCTCGCGCGCCACCTTGACCAAGATCTTCCAGTACCCCGATGGGCGTTGGGCCAGGGACCGCTTCGTGCAGCACGTGCCCAAGCACGACGACCACCTGCACGTGCGCTTCGACTGTCCGCCGCGCGACGACGAGTGCCACTGAGACCCGGGGTTGCTATCCTCGCGCGCGCATGAGCTCTTCGCTGCGCGAGGCCCTCGACGGCCGTGACCCCGAGGCGATCATCGACGCCCTCGACGACGACCCCCACCTCGACCCGGCGGAGGGTCTCGATGCGGTGGCGGCCTGGGAGTGGATCGAGCCCACCGAGCACGCGCCTCGCTTCGCCCGCACGCTGCTGCGCGCGCTCGATGCAAGCGCGCACGCGCTGCGGATGCCCGCGGGCTGGGTGGCCCAGACCGGCCTGGGCCTGGCCGAGCGAGCGCTCGAGGACGTGGACGACGCCGACGGGTCGACCTTCGTCTACGGGGCGCTGCTCACCCAGGACGTGATGAACGACGAGGCGCTCGACGCCTGGATCGAGCAGGCGGCGGACGGCGACGGCTACTTCGATCCGGAGAGCCTCGGCAAGGCCCACGGCGAGCGCCACCAGCCCGGCGCCCCCAAGGCGCGGCTGCAGCTGCTGCGCGCCGTCGAGGCGCTGGCGGGCTTTTCGTGGAACGTGACCAACGTGCCGCGGGCCAAGGCCCTGGAGTACCTCGCCCGGGCCCTCCGCTCCGAGCGCGCTCCGATCTCGGCCGAGGCGCTCGCCCTCGCCACCGAGCGGCTCGTGTCACGGGGGAGCTTCCAGCTGCCGAGCGCCGAGGAGCTCGCGAGCGCGATCGGCTGAGCCACGGGCGCTCGTCGTCGCCGGGCTACCCGCGGATCTCGTCCTCGTCGAGCTCGTCGAGCGCCTCTCGCACGAACTCCTCCACGGCTTCTTCGTTGCTCTGGGCGATCTGTCGCGGCGAGCCCACGATGGGGATGCCCCGCTCGTGCACCAGCGCGATCCGGTCGCTGACGCTGAAGGCACAGCGCATGTCGTGGGTGACCAGCACGCTGGTGATCCGGAGGTCGCGCTGCAGCTCGGCGATCATCTCCGCGATGACGGTGATGCTCTGGGGATCGAGCCCCTGCGTGGGCTCGTCGTAGAGCACCACCTCGGGCTCCACCGCGATCGCCCGGGCCAGCGCGACGCGCTTGCGCATGCCCCCGGACAGCTCGCCGGGCCACTGATCGAGGATCCGGCGATCGAGGTTGACCTTCTCCAGGCACTCGATCACCCGCGCGCGGATCTCCTCGTCCGCCATGCGCTTGTGCTCGCGCAGGGCGTAGCCCACGTTCTCGAGCACGGTCATCGAGTCGAACAGCGCGCCGGCCTGGAACAGGTAGCCGACCGACCGTCGCACCCGAGCCAGCCCATCGGCGCTCATCTGCGTCACGTCGTCGCCACGAAAGAGGATCTTGCCCGCGTCCACCGGGACCAGCCCGATCATCATCTTGAGCAGGATGCTCTTGCCGCAGCCGCTCTCGCCGATGATCGACAGGGTCTCGCCCCGGCGGACGACGAGCGACGTGTCCTCGAACAAGACCAGGTCGCCGAACGCCTTGGCGATCCCCTGCAGCTCGAACGACGACGCATCGGGCATGGGCGCGACCACGGTGCCCGTGCCGAATCGCGGCGCGATCGAGACCTGCGAGGTCACCCGCGGATGCTAGCAACCAACCATGGGTGGGGCTGACGACCGCCCCCGTCGGCACGAACCCTTCCGGGCGTTCGTGGCCCCCGGCTCCATGCGTAAATCGCGCCATGCGAAAGGGGGATCGAAATCCTGGGGGCGCCGCCGCCGGCCTGCAAGGGGACCAACTTCAGTCGGAACCGCAAATGCTCAACGATAACGGCGTTCTGCGCCAAAGTGAGCCTCCAAGGACCACCCCCGAGGGCTACGATCCTCCTCCGCAGGAGCGCGACGCCCGGCACGAAAATGTTGGAAAATGCGCCTTGCGACCCGCGAAGAGCGTTGGCTCTCGTACGCGTGTCCCCTACCTTCACGCGCTGCGCCCCGATGATGGCGACCAACACCGCCAGCGACACCTTCAACCACGACCCCTTGCTCGGCAAGGTGGTAGGGGGACGCTACGCGATCGAGCGGCTCATCGGTCGCGGTGGCGTGGGCCTGGTCTACCTCGCCAACGATCTCACCGACCGGCGTCAGGTGGTGGTCAAGGTCCTCGCTCCGCACTGGGCCGAGGATCGCGATGCCGTGGCTCGCTTCAACCGCGAAGCCCAGCGGATGGCGCAGCTCGACCACCTCAACGTGGTCAAGATGTACGACCACGGTCACTTCGAGGGCCGTGCGTTCATCGTGATGGAGTTCATCCGCGGCGAGCCGATGCGGCGCTTCCTCAACCGGAACAAGCGCATGCCGTGGGAGGAGTTCGCCCCGATCGCCGCGCAGATCCTCGTGGGCGCCGGCTACGTGCACGACCGCGGCATCATGATGCGGGACATCAAGCCCGCGAACATCATGCTGTGCGAGCACGACGGGAAGGCCAACCACGTCAAGCTGCTCGACTTCGGACTCGCCAAGCTCATCGAGGAGGACGAGGAGGACGAGGTCACCAAGGCCCACGTCATCGGCACCGCCGCGTACATGTCCCCGGAGCAGATCCGCGGCGACAAGATCGACGTGCGCGTCGACGTGTATGCCCTGGGCGTGCTGTTCTTCTTGATGCTGACCGGCGAGCAGCCGATCTCGGGTGACAACGACGCGGCGATCCTCGTCAACCATGTGCACGGCAAGCCCAAGTCGCTCTCCGAGCGCCTGCCCAAGGGGCACCGCGTGCCGGCCGAGGTCATCGCGCTCATCGAGTCGTGCCTGGCCAAGGAGGCCAAGGATCGGCCCGCGAGCGCCGGGGCGATGGCTCAGCGGCTGTTTGCGATGGTCCCCGCGGCCGAGCTGACCCAGCCCATCGCCGACGCCAAGTCTCGGGTTGCCGTCGAGACCTACTGGTCCACGCGGATGACCTCGGGACCGGCCGCCCTGGCCGCGCTGCAGTCCGATACCAGCGACAGCGCGGAGTGGACGCGGCCGCTGCTGCGGCGCGCCGCCAAGACCGGGCAGGCCCCGCTCAAGCTGGCCGAGGAAGAGCTCGCCGCGCAGAAGGCCAAGATGGAGGCCGCCGCGCCCAAGGGCAAGCGCCGGCCCACGCAATCGGGGATGAAGCCCCGGCCGCCCGGGCTCGGCCCGCCACCGCAGCCGCCCAAGCCGTCGGGCTCCCGAATGACCAGCGTCAAGAGCCTGGGGCCCCCGCCGCAGCCGCCCAAGCCGTCGGGCTCCCGGATGTCGAGCGTCAAGGGCATGGACCTGCCCCCGCGGCCACCCAGCAAGACGCCTCCTCCGGTCACGCCGGTCGGCTCCAAGCCCACGCCGGCCACGGTGCGGGTGACCGCGGCCGATGCCCGCGAGGCCGTCGAGCGGGTCGAGGACGAGTTCGATCGCAAGCGCGCAGCGGCCCTCGAAGTCCAGCGTACGGTCCAGCGACGTCTCGCGCCGAGCGGCTCCGAGCCCGAAGACGACGACGACGCGGACATGCTGCCGATCCCGCTCTCCGTCGACGACGAGGACGTGCGGTCCACCGAGTCCGTCTCGCGCAGCGCGCCCACCAAGCCGTCGTCGCCGCTGCTGGGCGAGCCCTCCAGCGGGCCGCTGCTGGTGGCCGAGCCCGGGTCCAGTCCCATCCCATTCGGCCAGCCGACGCCCGATGGGATGAAGCTCGGCGCGGTCGTGGCCGTGGCCGGCCTGGTGGCCTTGGTGCTGGGAGGGCTGACTGCATTCTTGATCCTCGGCGGCTCCGACGACCCCGCACCCGCGTCCACGTCGACGGTGGCTGCGGCCAGCACCACCCCCACGGCCGACGAGCCCAAGCCCACGGCCGTGGGTGCCGATGCCACGCCCGAGGCAGCCGACGTGGGCACGGTGGAGATCCGTGCCACCATCGAGGGTGGCAATGCCAAGGTCGAGGTCGATGGCGAGGACCGGGGCGAGGCGCCCGTTCAGCTGGAGCTGCCGCCCGGGGAGCATCGGGTGCGGGTGACCGCGGCGAGCCACTATCCCTGGCAGACCACCATCGTGGTCAAGCCGGGGGCCAACGCCGACGTCACGGCCGAGCTGGTGCCCGCCGAGCCCGCAGGTCCGAGCGGCACGACCCCGGAGGCGCCGCCCGACGGTGGCTCCAAGAAGCCCAAAACCGGCACCAGCAAGCCCAAGGGGGACTCAAAGCCCAAGGGGGACCCCAAGACCGATTCCACGTCCAAGCCCAAGCCCAAGTCCGATGTCTTCATGGGTTCGTCCAAGGGCGGGGATGACGGTATCTTCATGCCCGTCGGAGGCAAGTGATCCCACGTTCCACCAGCATCGTTCGTCGCGCTCGGCGAGCCGTCGTTGCCGGCGCCGTCATGACCGAGCTCGTCTTGGGTTCGGCCTGGGGTTCGACCTTGGCACTGAGCCTGGGCCCGAGCACCGCCATGGCCAGCGCCCCGAGCGTCAAGGAGCAGGTCGACGCCATCAATGCCGAGGCGGTCGAGAAGTTCCAGGCCAAGGAGTACGACGCGGCGGTCGAGCTGTTCCTGCAGGCCTACGAGCTGCAGCCCGAGCCCAACTACCTGTTCAACATCGGCCGCATCTACGAGGAGAGCGGCAACCTCGAGAAGGCGGTCGAGTACTACGAGCGCTTCGTCAAGGAACCCGGCGTACCTCTCGAGGCGCGTGAGCGCGGCCTCGAGCGCCTGCGGGTGCTGCGGGCCATCATCGAAGAGACCGCGGTCAAGAACGATCCCGACCCCGACGAGGAGCCCGACCTCGAGCCCGAGCCGGATCCGCAGCCACAGACCACGCCCGAAGCGCCGCCCGAGAAGCCCAAGCCGTCCAAGCTGCGGATCGCGGGCTACGTGATGCTCGGCACCGGCGTGGCGGTCCTGGGAGCCGCCGGTGGCCTGGCCGGGGTGGCGCTGGGGCGCTCCAACACCCTCGAGGGCCAGCACACCCTCGAGCAACGCAACGACACCATCGAGTCGGGCCGCACCATGGCGCTCACGGCCGACATCCTGTTCGGCGTGGGGGGAGCGGTCACCACCGCCGGCCTGGTGATGGTGCTGGTCTCGCTCAAGCGCAAGCCCAAGGCCGGGCCGACCGACGGCCCAACGGACGCGCGGCGTCCCCAGCTCACGCCCTGGGCCACACGCCAGGCCGCCGGAATGACGGCCACCCTCCGCTTCTAGTTCGAGGCATCGACCACGAGGATCCAATTCATGCGTTTCGCACCGAGGACGACCCTTGCGGCCCACACCCACGGCCGCTCCCTCGCGAACCAAACCGGACGGGGCTGGGGGCTCGCCCTCGGCCTGGCCGGGCTCGCGACGGCGGGCTGCTCGGTGGTGCTCGACTTTCCCCAGTGCGTCGACGACGTCGACTGCACCAACGCCGCCGGCACCGAGCTGGTGTGTCGTGACAGCCAGTGCGTGGAGCCGATCCCTCCCTCCACCGTCGCGTGCGTGTCCGACGGCGAGTGTCAGTCGGTGTTCGACGAGAGCGTGGTGTGCGGGGTGGGCAACGTCTGTGCCGCGCTCACGACCGAGCGCTGTGAGCTCCGCATCCGGCCCGAGGGCGTGGCGTCGCAGGACGTCGTCTACATCGGCTCGATTCTGCCGGTCACGGGGACCTACGAGATCTTCGGGGCCCCGCTCGAGAACGCGGTGCAGCTGGCGGTGGAGGACTTCAACAGCAGCGCCACGCTGCCGGGGGGCAAGCGTGTGGCGTGGGTGGCCTGCGACTCGCAGGGCAGTGCCGTCGAGGCGGCCGCGGCCGCGAGCGAGCTGGTCGCCGCGGGCGTGCAGGCCATCATCGGTCCGGGGCTCTCGTCCGAGACCGTCGACGTGGCCAACGTGACCGCATCGTCGGGCGTGCTGCTGATGAGCCCCACCGCGTCCGCGCGCGTGCTGGGCCAGCTCAACGACAACGGCCTGGTGTGGCGCACCGTCGGCAGCGATGCCATGCAGGCCGCGGGCATCGCCGATCGGATCGCCACGCTCGAGCCCGTGCCCACCCGGGTGGTGGCGCTGGTCAAGAACGACCTCTACGGCCAGACCCTGATCGAGGACCTCGCGCCGCGCCTGTCCGACGTGTTGCCGGGCAATGGCCTGGGCACGCTGCTCCATCGCGATCTCGACTCGTTCGCCAGCACCGACGAGCTGCTGTCCGAGTACGGGGCACGGGTTGCATCGGCGTTCGATGCCGACCCCCAGGTCATCGTGATCCTGGGCAGCGTCGAGGCGCGCGAGCTGGTGCTGTTCTACCTCGAGGCCTGGTCCAACGCCGATCCGCGCCCCGCGCTGCCCCGGTTCCTCGTCAGCAGCGAGGCGGTTCCCATGCTCGAGCCCATCGTCGAGGCCGTCAGCGACAACTTCAAGCTGACGCTGATGAACAACCTCGAGGGCATCACGCATGACGCCCAGGATCCCAGCGCCTACGATCCCTTCAAGGTCCGCTACGAGATCCGCTTCCCCAACCAGCAGGCCGGGCTCAACGCGGGGCTGGCCTACGACGCCACGATGTCGGTGCTGCTGGCCCAGAGCGCCCTTGCCTCGGGCGACGGCACGGGGGTGGAGATCGCCGGGGCCATCGCCCGGCTCGCCAACCCCTCGGGCACCCCGGTGTCGTTCGGGCAGGGACTGGGGTTCATCGCCACCGTGCAGGACGCGCTCGCGAACGGGGGCGACGTGCAGCTGACCGGCATCAGCGGCCTGCTCGAGTTCGATCCCGACTCCGGCAACCTCCGCCGCAACCTGACCGGGTGGGACGTGGTGCCGGTCTCGGGCACCACCAACCCGCGGCTGCGCGCGAACCGGCGCTACGTCCTCGATGCCGCTCCGGCGGTGACCGGGACCTGGGAAGACCTGTAGCGACCGGCCTCAGCGGAGCATCGAGGGATCGAGCTCCGCATCGGTGCTCTCGTGCAGCCAGCTCAGGAATCGGGCGGGATCGGCCGGAGTGGGGTCGCTCCAGATCCGCACGCCGCGGCGCCCGAACGCATCGGCCAGCACCCCGCGGCTCGACCACACCAGCGGGTCGTTGCGTCGCGAGAAGCGGCGCATCTGGCCCGATTCCACGTCGACCCACAGCGCATCGATGTCGCGGCTCTTCTCGAGGCGCGGGCGCAGCAGCAGGGCGCGGGCATCGGGCGACACCCGCAGGCGGTCGTAGCCCATGCCGATCGCGGGCAGCAGCCGAAAGTGATCGCCCGCCAGCCGCCACAGGATCGTGTTGTCGTCGTGCGTGTGCAGCAGCAGCGTGCGTCCCTCGGCGTCGACCAGCAGCTCGCGCAGCTCGGGCTCTTCGAACAGCAGGTGCACGTTGCCGCTGTCCTGGCCGATGTGCCACACCCGCAGGGTGGTCGAGACCACGCTGCCGCTCTCGTCGCGTAGATTGTCCGAGGTGGCCATGCGGACCCCGCCGCGCACGTAGGCGAACGCCAGCCGCCGGTCGGGCTGCTGGCCGTCGGGCCACTCGAGCGCCCGTCCTCGACCCTCGTCGAGATCCCACAGCCACGAGCCCGTGGGGTGGTCGCTGAGCAGGTGGCGCCCCGAGGGCGAGAAGCGCAAGGCAGACGGGGGCGAGTCGGTGACCGACAGTCGCCTCGGCTCGGCGCGCGACAGGGGGTAGAGCACCAGCTCGCAGCGATACCCGTTCTCGCACTCCGGGGCCGCGATCCGATCCCCATCGGGCGACCACGCGGTCACTCCGGTCATGCCGAAGCTGCGCAGGCGCACGACCGGTTGGTCGCGATCGGCCACCGACCACACGAGGAGGGCACCATCCTCGTCGAGCGCGACCAGCTCGTGCCCTCGCGGCGAGAACCCGAGGTCGAGGATGGTGCGGGTGTGCTGACCCAGAGTTCCGCGCGGCTCACCGCGCTCGGACCACAGCTGCACCAGGCCCTGGCGGGTGGCCGACGCCAGCAGGCTCCCGTTGCTCGAGAACGCCAGCGCGGTGATCGGACCGTTGGTGGTGGTGACCCGCGAGCCATCGGGCTCGATCTCGTCGGCGCTGCCTCGCAGGTGCCACAGCAGCACGCCCTCGTCTCCGGTGGCGGCGGCCGCCCACGCACCGTTGGCCGACAGCGCGATCGCGGTGACCAGCGCCGCGTGACCGCGCAGGGGCTGGGGATCGCCGTCGCCGTGGAGCATCAGCTCGCGCTCGCCGTTGCACACCAGCGTGCGATGGCCCGACGGCGTGCGGTCCAGCAGGCTCACCCCGTGGAGGTTGCGGACGGCGAGCGGCTGTCGCTTCTCCGCCGACCAGCGTCGCACCATGCCGTCCTCGGACGTGGACCACAGGTACTCTCCCTTGCCATCGAAGCGAATGCGGCGGATGCCCGTGCCCACCTCGAGGACCACGTGGGTGTCGCCTTCGAGATCCCACTGTCGCAAGGTTCCGTCGCGGCTGACGGAGGCGAGCTCGGCACCATCCGGGGAGAAGTCGAGCGAGCTGATCGGTCCCTTGTGGTTGCGGTACGCCCGCAGCCCGCTGCCGTCCCACGTCTGGATCCGCAGCAGGCCCGTGTTCGTGCCGAGCGCCACGCGCTCACCGTCGCTCGACACCGCCACCGACAGCGGGCTGCCGTCGTCGCTGGGCAGCCGCCGCATCGGGGTCGACTCGCGGCCCTGCTCGTCGAACTCCCAGTGATAGAGCGCGTCGTCGGTCCCCACCGCCACCAGGCGACGACCGTCCGGGGTCACCGCGAGGTCGCGCAGGGGCACGCCGGGATCGCTCGGGCGCAGCAGCTCCTGACGCAGCAGGTCCCAGCGTCCGACTCCGCGGCCCGCGATGAACAGCGAGTGTCCCTGCTCGGCGAAGACCATGCGCTCCACGCGGCCCAGGCCCGGATCGAGGCGGCGACGGATCACGCCGCGCTGCACCGCGTCGGCCGCAATGGTGCGCGCCGCGGGCAGCCAGCGGGCATCGTCGGGCGTGAGCTGCTTGAGCGCGGCCAGGGCCATGGTGGGGTCGTCGTCGATCACCTCGCGGGCATAGGCCAGCACCAGGTCGTCGCGCTTCTCGGACACCGAGCGCGACTGCATGCGTCGCAGCTCTTCCTCGGCGTTGAGCACCCGAGCGCGATCGAGCTGGACGCGCAGGCGCTCGCCCTCGGTTCGGGCCTCGCGCTCCTCTCGCTCCGACCACCACAGCCCCGCGACCAGTCCGACCGCCAGCACCGCCAGCAGCAGGTAGGCCAGGCGCTGCAGGGCCGCCCTGGGATCGCGCGCCAGCTCGTCGAGCAGCGGCTCCATCGCGGGGTATCGCTCGTCGGGGTGCACCTGCAGCCCGCGCTCGAGCACGCGAAAGATCCGCGGGGGGATGTCGGTGTAGCGAGGGGGCTGCTCGATGCGTCCCGCCAGCACGTTGCGCCGCAGCGCGGGCAACGTCTCGCCCCCGAACGGTCGAAATCCGTAGAGCGCCTCGTAGAGCGACACGCAGTAGGCGAACTGATCGCAGCGAGCATCGGCGCGCTGGCCCAGGTGCTGCTCGGGCGCCATATAGGCGGGGGTGCCCATGATCACCCCCGTGCGGGTCAGCGCGCCGTCGGCCGAGCCGTCGGCCGTGACCAGCGACGAGCCCGGGCCGGTGCCCTCGAGGTCGACCGGTCGCGAGCTGGACATCAGCGCCCCGGCCTCGAGCTCCTGGCGGGCGAGCCCGAAGTCCACGACCCGCACGGCACCATCTCGACGCACGAGCACGTTGGCGGCCTTGAAGTCGCGGTGGATGATGCCGGATGCGTGGGCGGCCGCCAGCCCGCGGCCGGCCGCCACATAGGCCTCGAGCACCTCCTTCCACGTGCGTCCCTCCTGGCGCTGCCACTGCGCGAGCGTGCTGCCGTCCACGAATTCCATGGCCACGAACACCTGGTCCTCCCAGGCGTCGACCTCGTAGACGTGGATGACCGAGGGATGCGAGAGCCGAGCCAGCGCCTGCGCCTCGCGGATCAGGCGGGCCTTGGCGTCACCGCCGGCCCCGGTGCCTCGTGGATGCAGGAGCTTGACCGCGACCTTGCGATCGAGCGCGTCGTCGTAGGCGGCATACACCATGCCCATGCCGCCCTCTCCGATCCGCTTGATCACCACGTAGCGACCGATGCGAACCGGCTCCTTCGGTGGTTCCCTCTGCTGCTCGCCGGGCAGGGTACCGTCGTCGGTGGGCGCAGTGACGGCGCCGCCGAACAGCTGCGCCTTCACATTGGCCCGCACGCGCTGCAACCATGCGCGGGACTCGGGCGAGTCTGGATCCCCCGGGCGCGCCCCGCTCATGTCGAGCTCCCATCAGGCAGGCCGGGCCTGCCGGCAAGACCCCGCGGCGCCGCCAGGCGACGCTCCCCAAGGGGTCGCCAAGAACTAGCGCGGTCGGTAGGTGATGCGGCCACGGGTGGGATCGTACGGCGACACGGCCACGGTGACCTTGTCTCCCAACACCACGCGGATCCGATAGCGCCGCATCTTGCCGGCCAACTTGGCGATGACGTCGTGTCCCGGGGCAACGTTGACCTTGAAGGTCCCGCCGGTGAGGACTTCGACGACCTTGCCCTCGAACTCAATTGCGTCGTCGCTGCTCATTCGGAAGCGCCTGATAGCACATCTGGGAGACCCGCGGGCAATGGGGCCGACCACCTGGCCCCGGACGAGGGGCGGACGAGGGGCGGCAGGGGCTCCAGCACGGCCTCTCGACCCCCACAGGATGCCCAAGGATCGGCGGTTCGCAAGCGCTCGCCGGCCGTGGCGGCCGAGCGCGGGAGATCTCCCGGTCCACGGGCGACCCCGCGTTTACCGCGCGAGCACGGAAACCCGACGCAACGGCCGGCAACGGCGGCCGGTCTGGCAACGGTGACCCGGCCGGACCCGCCAAGGGTGCGATGGGGCGCTGCGTCCCGAGTCAGGATCCGCATGCGGTCGGGTGTGGATCCCGATCGCAGCACCCCTGCGCCGTGTCGGCGCGGCACTCGACCTCGAGCTGGCGTGCGGCGGCGAGGTCGAGATCGTCTCGGCACACGCACAGCTTCTCGCAGCAGTGGTCGCCGAGGCTCTGGATCCGCGCGCAGGCAAAGCCCGTGTGGCAGGTGGTGTCCGGATCGCCGCCGTCGCAATCGGCGTCGCTCTCGCAGCTCTGCGAGCACATCGAGCGCTGGAGCACGTAGGCCTGGTCGAGCGCGCACGAGCCCTCCTCGCAGTGAAATTTCGACGGGGCCTCGGGTCCGTTGCAGTCGGCGTCGCTCGAGCAGGTCCCCGCGGGCTCGTCCACGTCCTCGGCGTAGACGCACAGCAGATCATCACAAGCGAGGGCCGGAAAGGTGATGGCCTGGCCCTGCGGGACGAACGCCGGCCCGTGGTTGCAGGGTCGGCCCACATCGGAGCTGGGACAAGCGGCGAGCCATAGCGGCAGCACGGCGAGCACGGCATTGCGAGGCATGACCTCGACCAACCCCGAGCCCACATCCGGTTTCCCAACCGCCACCACCCGAAGCCCCGCCACCCGAAGCCCCGCCACCCGAAGCCCCGCCACCCGAAGCCCCGCCACCCGCAGCCCCGCCTCCCGAAGCCCCGCCAGCCCGCAGACAGGAGGGCCCCGCCACCCCGCAAACAGGAGGGCTACGCCCGACCGCCGGGGAGGGGGCCCCGTGACGGCTTTGCCGGCACGGGGGCGGGGCTGCGAAGCCCCGCCAAAAAGACATAGTCCCTAGGCATCCGCGAGCTTGCGCTTGAGCTCTTCCAATTGAGCGTCGATCTCCGCCGCCTTGCTGGCGTCCTCGACCTCGTCGTCGCTGGGCGGGGCCTCGGACTTGGCGCCCGCGCTGGCGTCGACCCGGCCACCGATGGCCTTGCGCTCCTCCTCGGCCGCCTGCAGTGCCATCTTGCTCTTGAGCGCGGCGAGCTGGTCGTCGACCCCCGAGCTGGCCTCGAGCGCCTTGAACTGCTGCTCGAGCGAGGCTTCCGGCAAGGCCCCGCCGAGCTCGGCCGTGGCCTCGGCCTCGGCCTCGAGCTGCGTGACGCGATCGGACATGCGCTCGAAGGTGTCGAAGGCGGAGGTGGAGTTGATGTTGGAGAGCGTCTCGTTGATGGTCTTTTGGGCCTCGGCGCGCTTCTGACGGGAGACCAGGATGTTGCGCTTGCGCTTGGCCTCCTCGATCTTGGCATCGAGGCTCCGCAGCGCGAGCTTGAGCTGCTCGACCGACTGCTTTTGTGCCTCCCACTGCTGGCGCAGGGTCTCGGAGACCTCGTCGTGCTCGCCCTTGCGAGCCAGCGCCGCCTTGGCGAGGTTGTCGTCGCCGGCCTTGATGGCCAGCATCGCCTTGCGCTCCCACTCCGTCGCCTTGGCGGCCTCGGCCTGGTACTGCTTCTTGAGGCGCTTCTCGTCGGCGATCGCGACGGCGACCTGCTTCTTGGCCTCGACGAGCTGCGACTTCATGTCGACGAGGACCTGATTGAGCATCTTCTCAGGGTCCTCGGCCTTGTTGATGAGCTCGTTGATGTTCGAGCGAATCAGGGTGCCCAGCCGTGAAAACAGTCCCATGTCAAGTGCTCCCCTCGGCGTTGGAGTCGGCGTCGGCGCTCTTGGACTTGCCCCGCAGGCCCCACGGCGCGAGCTTGTCCCAGTGTCGGTCGAGGGCCATGCACATGTCGTCGATCATGGCTTGGAACTCGTTGAAGTCGAGGTTCTCGATCTGCTGGGCGCCCGACAGCACGACCTTATCACCCTGGAGGGAGTAGGAGGAGTGCAGCAGCTCGGCGTTGAGCTCGAGGAGGCAGCGAAACAGCTTCACGTCGTCGCGGAGCTGGTCGGTGATCTCGAGCACGGGGACCGAGAACAGCACGATCGGCACGTCGGCGCTGACGGCGATCTGTGCAGCGTGCGCGCTGTCGGGGTGTATGACCCAGGTGTTGTGACCGATCTGCTCGTAGGGCAGCCCGGTTTGGATCAAGTGGGAGTCGAGTTCGTCGACGCTGCTCATCCTGTTGGTTTCCCTGGGTCGTCGTCCCCGCGGTTCGATGCCCGCGGTCGATGGTGGAGGTCGGCGTGGCCAGTGGCCACGTTGATGGTCGAGCACCCCTGCCGGAGGCTCACGGGGGAAGGTTAGGCCAGGCCGAAGAAGCGCGGCAAGCGAGGGTGGTGCGCGGCAGGGAGGGGCGCAACCGGGACTCCTGGGGTCCTGGCCCGTCGTCGCGTGACCTGTCGCTCGCAGTGGCGCCGCTCGACCATGGGTTTCGGCGGCTGGGTCCTGCCATGGGGCCGCTGACCCATCGCGTCTGGGATCGGGGCTTTTCCGGGGTCGGGGGCCATGGTATCCCGCCCCGGAGCATGTCCGAAGCTGCGTCCATCGTGGGCCCTCTGCCCCGCCACGTCGGCATCATCATGGACGGGAACGGCCGCTGGGCGCGTTCGCACGGCCTGCCTCGCGAGGAGGGCCACGCCAAGGGGGCCGACTCGGTTCGCACCGTGGTGCGAGCTGCGCGCAAGCTCGGGATCCAGGCGCTCACGTTGTTCGCGTTCTCCAGCCAGAACTGGGATCGGCCGCCCGAGGAGGTCTTCCACCTCATGCAGCTGCTGCGGCGCTACCTCATCCAGGAGCGTTCGGAGATCCTCGACAACGGCATTCGGCTCATCACCGTCGGCGACACCGAGCGGCTGCCGGCCTATGTGCGCACGCCTCTGGTCGAGCTGATGACGGCGTCGGCCAACAACGACCACATGGTCCTGTGCCTCGCGCTCAGCTACGGCGGTCGCGAGATGATCGCCAAGGCGGCCGCGGCGATGTGCCGCGCCGCGGTGGCAGGCAAGCTCGATCCGGCCGACGTCGATCCCGACGTCTTCGGCTCGTACCTCGAGTCGTCCAACCTGCTGCCGCCGATGGACCTGCTCATCCGCACCAGCGGCGAGCACCGCATCTCCAACTTCTTCTTGTGGGAGATCGCCTACGCCGAGCTCTACTTCACCGAGAAGCTGTGGCCCGAGTTCGAGCGCGCCGATCTCGAAGACGCGCTGCACGACTTCGCCAAGCGGGAGCGACGCTTCGGCCTGACTTCCGACCAAGTGTCGACGCTCCCGTCCCGCACCCTGGCGCCGGACGAGGACGGGACCTCCGCGGCCTCCACCGGTGGGTGACGTCCTCAAGCGCGTTGGCACCGCGGCCGTGCTGGTGCCGATCGTCCTCGGGGTGATCTACTTCGACCCCACGCCGTGGGCGGCCACCATCGCATGCGTCATCGTGGGGTGCATCGGGCTCGACGAGTACCTGCGCATGGCGCTGCCGGTCGGCGACCAGGATCGAGGGGTCTTGCTGCGCGTGGTCACGGGGCTGCTCGGGGCCGCGATCGTGGCGTTGCCCGCGGTGTGGTCGCCCGGGCTGGTGTTGCCGCCGCTCTTGGCCGCGGCCGCCATCGTGGTGGGATTCGCCACCCTGGGACGCCCGTCCCAGCTCCCCGAGGCCGGGCGGCACTTCGGCGTGTGCCTGTCGGGGCTGCTCTACGTGCCGATGCTGATGTCGGTGCTGCCGCTGCTCAAGAAGGCCGGGCTGCCGCACTGGATCACCCTGTCGCTGGCCATCGCGTTCTTCTCGGACACGGTCGCGTACTTCTTTGGGCGGGCATTCGGCAAGCACAAGCTCTACGCGGCGGTGAGCCCCAAGAAGACGTGGCAGGGGGCCTTTGGCGGGGTGTTGGGCTCGCTCCTCGCCACCGTGGTGGTGGGCTCGATGTGGCTTCAGCCCACGCTGCCGTTGGTCCACGCGGTGGTGCTGGGGGTGCTCGCCAACGTGTGCGCGCAGGCGGGTGATCTGGTCGAGTCGATGATCAAGCGCACCTACGGGGTGAAGGACTCGAGCAACCTGCTGCCCGGGCACGGCGGCATGCTCGATCGCATCGACGCCATGGTCTTCGTGGCCCCGGTCGTCTACTACTACGTGACTCTCGTATTGTGATCGGCGTGCCGTGACGGGCGTGCCGTGACGGATCGGATAGGTCCACCCGTGGTCGGTGGGGCGAGCACGGCTCGCTCGGCACCGGTCACGGGAGGGGGAAGAGGTTCGTCATGGGGTGCTCAGCCCTCCGAGGATGGGGGGAGGGCCTTGAGCGTCTTCTTCTTTCCCATGTAGTAGGCGCCACCCACGACGCCGCCGATGAGGAGCGGGAGCCACAGGGCCGAGACGACGGCCACCGCCAGCGCGGTGGCTGCGCCCGATGCGGCACCCGAGGCCGCGGCCGCAACCACCGATTGGCCCGTGCTGGCCTTCTTCTTCTTGGCGTACAGATACGTGCCGCCCGCAACGACGGCTCCGACGAGAACGGCGAGCATGGACGTGGCTGAGTATAGGCCGTCGCTGCGGGTGGTGCCCGTTTCGTTTTCCCACCGGTGGCTCCGAGATGGGCGGTCCCTGCGCTCTGGGGCTTTACGTCGCCAAGACGGGGGGAGATACTGCCGCGCCAGTCGTAGTGCCCTGGGCGCGGGCTGGAGAGGCAACGCGTGCAGGGCGAGCGGAACAACGAGCGGGGCGCAGAGGTCGAGACGACCTTCGAGCATGGCGCAGACGGGGCGTCGGCCGGCGACGAGGGTGAGGACCGAGGCTCGTCCGACGACGGCTCGCCCGACGGACCGCGCCGCAAACGTCGACGACGGCGCCGCAAGAAGAAGGCGCCCGAAGGCGGGAGCGCCGAGCCGTCGAAGGCGAGCGACTCGGGTGAAGCCGCGCCCTCGCGCTCCGATGCCGCGTCGTCACCGGGGGAAGGGTTCTTTCGGCCCGAGCGCCCACGCAACGACGGCGGCGATGCGCGCGAGCGCAAGCGGGGCTCGGGTCCGCGGCGTGCGGCGCCGCCCGAGCCTCCAAGCAACCCGGCGTGGGCGACTCTGGCCACGGGCTTGCTCAGCCACATCGACGATCGACAGGTGCCCTGCAAGGTCGATGGCTGCGTGAACACATGGGCGTGGACGGCTCAGGAGCAGATGCAGGCGTTCGGCCAGCCGCCGCCGCGTCGCATGTGTGCCCAGCACATGGCGCGGCTGGGCGATCTGGACGATCGCGAGGTGCCGTGCGCGAACCCGGGGTGCGGGCGTACGTGGACCTGGCCCAGGAGCGCGCAGCTCGCTGCGGTGCAGCGCGGGGGATCGGCCGAGCCGCCTCGCAAGGTCTGCCCCGAGTGCGTCAAGGAGGAGCGAGAGCTGGTCGATCGCGAGGTGCCGTGTCGGGTGGACGGATGCGCGCGCACCTGGACGTGGGCCCGCGATGCGCAGCTCAAGCACCGCACCTGGGCGCGTCGCCACGCCGAGGAAGAAGAGGCCCGCGGTGGGCCTCCGCCGCCCGAGCCCGGGCGAGGAGGCAAGCGCCGTCGTCGTCGTCGCCAGCGAGTCGACGTCAACGAGCCCCCGGCGCGCATGTGCCTGCCGTGCCGGGACAAGGCGGCGAAGATCGTGGAGCACGAGGTGCCCTGCAAGGTGCACGGATGCACGCGCTCCACCACGCTGGATCGCGAGTCGCAGCTGCGGGCCTGGGCCAAGCTGGGCACGCTCGATCTCGACGCCGAGGGAACGCCCGCGCGGCGCATGTGCGAGACGTGTCGCGAGTTCTGCCGCGCGCATCCCGATCGCGAGGTGCCATGCGGTCGTCCTGGCTGCGACCAGAGCTGGACCTACAAGACCGGCGCCCAGCTCCAGGACTTCTTGGCGGGACGCCGTCAGGACCCCATTCGCCTGTGTGAGGACTGTGCCAAGGGCGGCGCGATCGGCTTGGTGGCGGGCGCTCCGGAGGGGACCGAGGTGCTGCCGTGCGTCGTGTCGCTGTGCGATGGCGTGTGGTTCTATCGCGAGGGCGTGACCGAGGTCGTGATGCGCACGTCCGAGGAGCTCCCGCTCGATCGGATGTGTGATCGTTGCCGGACCGAGCGCGGCGCGGAGCCGCGGCGCCAGCAGATCGCCTCGGAGGCTCGGGGCTCCGATGCGCCGGTCGAGGAGGCCGAGCCTCCACGAGGAGGAAGCGGGCTGATCGCCGAGATCGGGGCGGCCAACGAGGCGGTGCCGGCCAACGAGGCGGTGCCGGCCAACGAGGCGGTGCCGGCCAACGAGGCGGTGCCAGCCAACGAGACGCCCTCCAGCGAGGCCGAGCCCGCCGAGCGTCCTTCCGTCGACCCGTGAGTCGACCGAGGTCGCGGGCTCGTCGAGCATCCCAGCGCACGAGGCGCGAGCGCGCTGGCCCTGCCGATCCTGCGCGAGGTCTCGAAGCGATATGATCCGCTTCGGTGGCAGACGGGACGCTCTTTGGTGCGGTGGGCCACTGGCTCGGCCGTCGCGTGGAGCTGTCGCGGATCGTGGGGGAGGCGGTAGCCGAGGTCGCTCGCGCGATGAAGGCCGAGCGCGGAACCTTCTTCCTGGTGGAGCCGGGCACGGGGGACCTGGTGTCGGTGGCCGGGCACTTCCCCGAGGTGCCGCGGATCCGGCTCGCGGCGGGGCAGGGCATCGCCGGCCACGTGGTCGAGACGGGTCGGGCGCTGGTGCTGCGTCGGGTGGAGGACGACCCGCGGTTTTGCGCGGCGGTGGACGCCGAGTCGGGCTACCGCACCAGGAGCCTGCTGTGCGTGCCCGTGCACGACCGCGCGGGGCGGATCCTCGGGGCGCTCCAGATGCTCAACAAGCGCGGTGCGTTCACCAAGCGCGACACGGCTCGACTGACCGGGCTGGCCGCCCAGCTCGCGATGGTGCTCGAGGCGACCTCGCTGCTCGATCGCGTGGAATCGCCGCAGCCGGGGCCGCTGCGTTGCCGCTACGATGGTGTGGTCGGCGAGAGCGGGCCGATGCTCGAGCTCTACGAGCGCATCGCCCGGGCGGCGCCCACCGATGCCACCGTGCTCGTCACCGGCCCCACGGGTACCGGCAAGGGCCTGGTGGCGCGGGCGATCCATGACAATGGGCCGCGGATCCACCGGCCGTTCGTGACCGTGGACTGCGCGGCGATGCCCGTGACGCTGATCGAGAACGAGCTGTTCGGCCACGAGCGCGGCGCGTTCACGGGGGCAGACCGGCGCGGCATCGGCAAGCTCGAGGCGGCGCACGGGGGTACGGTGTTCTTCGACGAGATCGGCGAGCTGCCGCTGCCCGTGCAGGGCACGCTGCTGCGGGTGCTGCAGGAGCGTCGCTTCGAGCGGATCGGCGGGCACCAGCGGGTGGACGTGGACGTGCGGGTGATTGCGGCGACCAATCGCGATCTCGAGGTGATGGTCGAGCGCGGTGAGTTTCGCGAGGATCTCTACTATCGGCTGCGCGTCCTGCCGATCGAGGTGCCCTCGCTGCGGGTGCGCGGGGCCGAGGACCTCGAGATGCTCGCGCAGCACTTCGTGCGGCGGGCGGCGAAGCGGCATGGTCGTGCGGAGCTGCGGCTGCGGCAGTCGGCGCTCGAGCGCCTGCGGGCGCACTCGTGGCCGGGGAACGTGCGGGAGCTCGAGCACTGTCTCGAGGGAGCGGCCGTGCTGGCGCGGGGAGAGGCGATCGAGGCGCGGGATCTACCGCTGCCCGCTCGCTCGCCTCGGCGTGGGGTCAACGACGATGCCGCGCTGGGGCGGCTGACGTGGGCGCAGATGGAGCGGCGCTATGTGACCGCGGTGCTGGCCGAGCACCAGGGCAACCGCTCGGCCGCCGCGCGGGCGATGGGGGTGGCCCGCGCCACGCTGCTGCGGAAGATCAAGGAGCTGGGACTCGAGGACGTGGGGCGCTCGTGAGGGCGCTCGGGCGTCATCCCCTTGACGCATCCCTGATCTTGCGCCTGCAATAGTCCAAGTGCTGCGCGGCGTTCTCCGTGTATTCCCCCACGGGATTGCCGACCCGCCAGGAACTCAGCCCGTCGATGATGATGTCCTTGAATGCAGTCCATGCAGGTCTGTAGCTCCGGGACCTGTATCCCAAGTATGCCACGGCGTATTGTTGTGCCAAATTCTCGTGCTGGGTCGGTGAGGAAGGGTACTTTCCCTCACCGCTCTCGAAGCCCGTGAATCCATCCTTGGCCGTCAGCCAGAACGTCTGACTGACGCTTCCACCGCTGGGAGAAACCGACTCTGTGTAGTAGTTGGTCAGGTACCACTGCTCGGCTCGCCAGAAGATTGCGTCGTGGATGCTCGACTCGAGATGCGAGTAGTACTTGTTCGTCAGCTCCTTCAGCAGGGACTGCCACTTCTGTTGATCTTGCGGTCTCTGTCTCTCGGATTCGTCGATGAGCGCGCGCAAGACCAGCGCATGAACGAGGCATGCCATGGTCGCTGCCGATAGCGTGGCGAATTTCTCGTGGCTCTCGTCGGGGAGGAAGTCCTCTGCGTTCGAATTGATGTCGGTGTGGATGGCCACCATTTGCGTGTATCGAGTGTCCCCCCCGAAGCTGGCCGTTTGCTCGAGACTGCTCACCCAACCCGCAGAGAGGTTCTTGAACCGTCTGACTTGCTGCTCGAGGATTGCGCCCTCGACGTACGCACGCACCCAATCCTTGAGCGCATCCATCTTGGCGTCGATGTCGTCCCCCTTGGTGAAGAGCTTGATGATGCCCTCCAGGACCGGGCCGACGTATGGGACGGGGATCAAGCCAGTTGCAATACTGGCCCACTCGGAGATCTCTTGCGGAATAGCCATCGAGTGCAGTGTATGGAGTATGGTGTGTCATGTCAACGAGATGAAACGCATTGAAACTCGTATGTGATTCATCGATGGCAGCTGCGAGGATGTTCGTGGGCGGACCGGACGGATCATGACATGCGATGTGCTCGAGTTTCATGAGCGTACCGTGCCTTGGCCGGTGAGCGTCGATACTCCTACGATGAAGGAATCGGCTTCCGTCGGCATGACACGAGCCTCTGCGTATTGTAAGCCACGAGAGGCTGGCGATGGTTGCAGCCGGTTGCAGTCGGTTGCAGTCGGTTGCAGTCGGTTGCACTGCAACCGGCGGTCGAGCTGCCGTCGTCCTCCTCGGGGTGACGGGCGGCGGGTCACCTCGACGACGCAGTCGGGCGAATGCCATCCGATGCGCGCATCTGGTCCCGGATCCGTTCCACCCATGAGTCGAGCCCCTCTACCTGCCCCGCTCGCCCCGGCGCACCCACGTCCAGAGATCGTTCCAGCAACTCGCGACCCTTCTGCAGCCGGTCCCGGATCGTGCTCGCCGACACGTCCAGTACGTGCGAGATGTCCACGCTGCTCATCTGCTCCCAGTACCGCAACTCGATGATCACCTGGAGATCCAGGGGCAACCGGCGCAGGGCATCGAGGAGCCGCCCGTGCTCCTCGAGCTTGCGCAGGAGCGTGCTGGGGCCGGGACTCAGGTCGCGGATGGAGGTCGATGCGGGGTCGCCAGCGAACCGGTACTTGCGCCGCAGATGCCCACTGAGCACCTTGTAGGCGACCCCAAAGAGGTAAGAGCGAAAGCTCCGATCGTCGCGAATGCGATCACGCCCTTGCACGCAGGCCATGAATGTCTCTTGCACGAGATCATGGGGGGGCTCGGCGACCTTGTTGATGAAGAAGCGCGCGATCGGATCGTAGTAGCGCCTGAACAAGGCCTGCCCTGCCTCTGCGTTACCACCTCGCCACGCTCGTAACAGCGCAGGGTCGTCGCTCATCGTGGCGAGGATACATCATCCTCGACCGCAAAGCAGCGGCGGCCCGGCCGGAGCGATGCAGATCCCGTTGGTCTTGCACATCATCTCGCCAAGGCGCCGATGGCCCGGACCAGCTCGCCTCGTAGCTCTTCACCCTCCGCGATCGATTCGGCTCGCTCGTCGTCGGCGAGCGAGGGAGCGAGCTCGAGCGCTCGCTCCACCCGCTCGAGCGCTTCGCGGGGTCGACCCGCGGCGTATGCGGCTCGGCTCCATAGCAAGAGGGTCTCCACTCGACGACGATCCTGCTGGGCCAGCGCATCGAGGATCTCGAGCGCCGCCTCGTGATCGCTCATCGCCTGCTCGAAGCGCCCCTGGGTGGAGTGCAGCTCGCCGAGCCGATTGAGCAGCCGGGCGGCCTCGACCTCCGAGTCGCGGCCAAGCCGGAGCAGCATTTCTCGGGCCCGCTGATAGTGTTGCTCGGCCTCGTCGGCCTTTCCCTGCCTGCGGCGGACCTCCGCCAGCGAGCGGAACAATCTGAACCGAATCTCGTCGTTGCTGGGAGTGTGCTCGTTGCTTGCGAGGATTTGGAGGGCACGCCGATATTGCTCGGCCGCTGGCTCATCGCGACCGCGGCGCTCGAGGTTGGCCCCGAGGCTCATGCGCGCCTGGGCAACCCACGGGTGGTCGGAGCCATAGAGGGCTTCCCAGTGGCCAATCGCCTGCTGGAGGTGGAACTCGCCCTTCTCGGTCCTTCCCTGTCGATTGCGCAGCACACCGAGATTGGTGTGTAGCTCGGCCAGCAGCTCGCGTTGGGACGGTAGGGCCTCGAGGATCTCGCGTGCTCGCTCGTACTGGGCTTCGGCGGCGTCGGTCCGGCGTTGTTCCATCAGCACCACCCCCAAGTTGATGCGCTGATATGCGACCTGCGGGTGTCCGCGGCCGAGCACCTCGATGCGCAGCGCGAGCGCGCGCTCGTAGTACGCCTGGGCTTGCGGTAGTCGACCCTGGCGTCGGAGCACCTGCCCGAGGCCATTGAGCGGCACGATCAGGGCGGGATCGTCGTCCTTCACTCGGGCATCGAGCAGCGCGAGCGCGTCGCGATAGCGCTGCTCGGCCTCGGCAAGCTGACCGCGCTGCACCAACACCTGGGCGAGCACGACAAGGGACTCGGCCTCGAGCTGGCCGCCGGGATCGTGGCGCTTCGCGAGCGACTCGGCGGTCGAGCCTAGCCACAGCCCGGCGTCGCTCTGGGCCTGGCTCACCCCTACCAGGTAGGCCAGGCTGATCGCGGCCTCAAGCGCGACCTTGCCCAGGCCGAGCTCTAGGGCCCGCTCGTAGGCTTCTCCCAGGCGGGCTCGGGCGGGATCGATCCGACCGTCGGCGAGCAGCACGAGGCCTTCGACGGCGTGGATCTCGGTCAACAGCGTGGGCTCGTCGAGGGACTCTGCTTCGACGAGCACCGCTGCGAGCTCCTGCTGGGCCTCGCCGAGCTTGGTGGCTCGCTCGAGGATTCGAGCCACCTGCAGCCGTCCCCGCAGCTCGCTGATCCGTTCCGCTCGTTCGGGTGCTCGCGCGAGGCCGACGCCGTCGGCGGGTGCGGCTTCGAGGCAGCTGTCGAGGCCGGGCAGGCTCGCGACAACATCGGCCGCTTGCTCGGTGGTGCCAGCATCGGCCTCCTCGAGCAGCGCAATGGTCCGATCCAGCGTGCCCCTCAGGGTCTCGAGGCAGCGCCGTCGCGGCCCATCCGGCCCCGCACCGACCTCGCAGGCGGCAACGTGGGAGGACGCGAGCGCGTCGACGTAGAGGTCGAGCCGAGGCTCGACCTTCGACCACAGCTCCGGGGCATAGGGCAGCTCGCTCGCGGCCATCCTCGCGCGCACCCGGGCCTTGCGCTCGGGACTCCAGACTGCGGCCGCTTCTCCTCCGGTCTGTTCGCAATTCGCGGCGTCGACCCCCGATGTCGGGGTCATGAACGTCCAGGCAATGCCGCCGATGGCGAGGACCCACGGTATCCAGTGTGCCTTCCTGCGTCGAAGATGACGCTCGAGCTCGGCGAGCAACGCGGGTATCGAGGGCCAGCGTGCCTCGGGGGAGCCCGACAGGCCCCGCCAAAGCGCCCGGATGAGCCATCGCGGTGCGTGGCGATCGCCAGGAGGGGGCAGCGGTTCGATCGCCTCACCCGAGGCGAGCCGCAACAGCGTGCCCACGGGGTTGCGGGTGAACGGAAGCTGGCCGAACAACGCCTCATAGAGCGACACACAGAACGAGAATTGATCGCTGCGCGCATCGACGACCCCCCCGGCCACCTGCTCCGGAGCCATGTAGGCCCTCGTCCCAACGATCGATCTCGTCTGCGTGATCCTCTCCTGTAGCGCGTTGGTGGTCGGCTCGAGCTCGGCTCGCCCCCCAGGCACGGGCTCGCCGTCGTGGCGCACCAGGCCGAAGTCGAGCACACGCACGTGTCCCGTCTCGTCGAGGATGCAGTTGGCCGGCTTGAAGTCGCGGTGGACGAGACCCGCCGCGTGCACGGCAGCCAGGCCCCGACCGGCCTGCACGTAGGTCTCGACGCACTGCCGCCAGGGGTGGCCCGGGTGTTGCCACCGCTGGAGCGTCTCGCCCGCGACGAGCTCCATTGCGATGAACAGCCGATCGGAGGTCTCGCCGATCTCGAAGATCTGCACCACGTTGGGGTGCGATACGCGAGCAAGGGCCTGGGCCTCTCGCATCATCCGGCCCTCGTGCATACCCGGCAGCATGACCTTGATTGCCACCTGGCGATCGAGCGAGGGATCGTAGGCACGCAGCACCGAGCTCATGCCACCTCGTCCCAGCAGGCCCAGCACGATGAACCGATCGATGTGGCTCGGCAGGGCGTGGAAGTCGCCCGCCGCGGGTTCGGGCTGCGAGGAGGCCAAGTCGTCGTTGGTCTGCGTCGACTCCACGCCGCCCTCGTCAACCCAGCGCAGGGGGACCCAGCGTAAGGGCGGCCACCGTGGTGGGTCAAGCGACCGCCGCACTCCGTCCGAGCGGTAGAGCACGGCGGCATACGAGCACCCATCAACCGTCGTCGTCATCGTATGGATCATCGATGAGGATGTCCGGCAGCTCGCCCGGCCGCTCTTGCGGCTCGTCGCCGACGTCGGTGAGGTCGCCGTGCCCGAGCTGCCCGGCATCGTTGAGTCCCCATGAACGCAAGCCACCATGATCGAGCACCGCGAACGTCGTATTGGCGGTGGGGCCCGCGAGCACGGCCATGCCGAGGTGCTCGCCCAGGTCGAGGGGGTCGACCTCGGAGGGAAGCTCGTCGTCGCCGACGTCGCCGGTATGACCAAGGCCGAGCTGACCGTGCTGGTTGTCTCCCCAGCAGCGAATCGTTCGGTCTTCCAGCAGGGCGCAGGTGTGCCGAGCGCCTGCGACGAGATCGATCGCTGTTCCACCGACGTCGACGTCGGGGAGCTCGGAGGCGAGAGCCTTCGTCTGGGTCGAGACGCTCGAGCCATGGCCGAGCCGACCGCTGCCGTTGCTGCCCCAGCAGCGTATGGCCCCGGTCTCCAGCAAGGCACAGGTGTGCGCCTCGCCAGCCGCCACCGCGATCACGGCGTGACCCAGGTCGATCTCGTCTACCACGGGGCCGCTGCCGTCGTGCTCCCGGCCGAGCTGACCCTCTTCGTTGCGGCCCCAGCACTGCACGAGCCCCGTGTCGAGCACCGCGCACGCATGCTGGGCGCCGGCGGTAACGTGGATCGCCACCCCTGCGAGCTCGATCGGCTGGCTTGCAGAGGGCAGTTCGTCGTTGCCGATGCGATCTATGTCGTCACGGCCGAGCTGGCCGCAGCCGTTGTTCCCCCAGCACCGAACGTCGCCGTCGAGCATGCGGGCGCAGGCGAAGTCGGCTCCTGCGCTCACCTCGACCGCGGGCCCGGAGAGCTCGATCGACGAGGGCACCAACGCGAGGATGAAGGCCGACGCATTCGTGCTCCCCGCTGGGGCTACACCGCAGGACTCGTCGGGGATCGATCCCCAAGCGTACACCTCGCCCGCGTCGGTCAGAGCCACTCGATGGCCCAGCCCGGTCCCGATCTGACGGGCGGGGCTGGGGAGCACGAAGGACTCGATGGTGGCTGGAGCGCCTGCGTCGCCGTGGCCCCAGCACGCGATGGCTCCCGCCCCGGTCACCACGCACGTGTCGTCTTCACCAGGGCCGACGTCGGCCACCACGCCCGCCGCACCGAGGCGGAAGCTCGGCTCGACGGCTCCATCCAACGCAAGCTCTCCATCACACGCGGTCGCGCAGATGGTGATGATTGGGCCGATGTGGGCAATCTTGCCCATTGGCACGCTCTGTCCACGGTTGCTCATGGTCGTCCTCCCGCGAGCGCACCCGGAGGACCACGTCGTGCGAGGAACAGGCGAACCATTCGCCTGCGCTCGCACGGAACGACACCGCTACCCAGCGACCATCATGGCTCGTCCGGCTCGGCGGCGAGGCCGATTCAGACGATGAGAGGGTCGAGCGTCGCGACCCTTGCCCTCGATGAGTACGGTTCCCTCGTGGCTCCTGGTGAGCTCACCGGGGATGTGGAGCGAGCCGAGCAAGTGTCGGCCGAAATCGTCGGAAATCGTCGGCGGTGCTCGGGGTAGCGAAGGGCACGCGGCTATCGGCCGACCCGGAGCCGGGCGACCCCCAGACGCAGCTGGTTGGAGCTCCGCCGACGCTCCACGAGCCGGTCGATGTCGTAGACCCCGGCATCGGCGAACTCGCGGCGGGCCCGGTGGATCCACAGCTTGATCCGCTCGCGATCCACCTTCAATTGCGAGACGAGATCTTCGAGGTGGATCCAGCCATGCTCCGATTCCTCGAGATCGGGTCGGCGCTGATCCTCGAGCCGCGCCCGGGCCAGGGTGAGCAGCAGGACGTCGTGGGCACGCGGGGTCACGGTCACTCGACGTGTGCCCTGGTGGATCTCGACCTCTACGTGCTCCTCGTCGCGGCTCACGTGGAACTCCAGCGCGATGCTGGACACCGTCATCACCAGGCCGTCCTCCTCGGTTCCCTCCACCGAGCCGGGCAGGTGCACGATCCAACGGCGGCCGCCGGCCCACAGCTGCTCCTGCGGGACGAGCTTGCGCGGCTCGTCGTCGGTCTCGAGCCACCAGCCATCGCCCAAGCGCTCGAACAGCGTCAGCTCGCCCTGCTCCTCCGAGGGCAAGCACAGCATCCCTTGGTGAGCGCCGACGATGGTGCCCTCGTCGTCGATCGCCAGAAGGCCCGGCGGGGATCGATCCACGAGTGTGTAACGATGCTCGTCGGTACCGAACATGACCTCGGCGCCCAACTCGATGGGCTGGCGCTGCTTGGGCACCAGAGCGGAGCCGTCGAGGTGGGTACCGTTGCGGCTGTCGAGATCGCGAATGGTCCAGCAACTGCCGTCCCACACCAGCTCGGCGTGCACTCCCGAGACCCGCGCGCTCGGCAGGCGGAGGTGACAGGCATCCGAGCGCCCCACGAGGGTTCGGGCCGCCAGCGGAATGCGTCCGCCGCTCTGCTGGTGTTGGAGCGCGCCCACAGTGCCGGCAACGAT
The DNA here is from genome assembly GCF_026337845.1 of Paraliomyxa miuraensis. GTDB lineage: Bacteria > Myxococcota_A > Polyangia > Nannocystales > Nannocystaceae > Paraliomyxa > Paraliomyxa miuraensis. The sequence goes on from NZ_JAOVZF010000162.1 coordinate 391,043, forward strand.
GCTATCAAGCGTGGTCGAGCCAGTCCTCGAGCCCCGGAGATGCCGGGCACGTGGGGAGAATCGGCTCCGTATGGGCGCACGAGGACGTTTCGACGCCCGCTCAGCGCAATGGACGCAGGAATCGCCGGTGGCCTCGCCATCGTGCTCGAGATCCATCATGATCATGGGCGGGGTGGTGGAGCGTGGGGGCGGCTTGCGGCTGGAGGATTCGTGCGAGTCGGCGACTACGAGCCACGAGGATCCCGGCCCGCTCGACCAGGTGAGGCCCGCGCTCGGCGGGGTGGTCGACGCAGCCGAGCAGGCCCGGGTGTTCGAGGCGTTGTTCGAGGTGCCCGCCGAGCGCCCCTGGCTCGGGCGTTACGAGGTGCTGGGCATCGTGGGACGAGGCGGCATGGGCGTGGTGCTCGAGGCATTCGACCGCACGCTGAACCGCCGGATCGCGCTCAAGGTGCTGCTTCCCGAACTCGACACGCAGCGCCTGCTGCGGGAGGCCCAGGCGCTGGCCAAGCTCTCGCACCCCAACGTGGTGCAGGTCTACGAGGCGGGGGTGGTCGAGGATCAGGCCTTCATCGCAATGGAGCTGGTCGAGGGCCAATCGCTGCGGGAGTGGCTGCGGGAGGAGCCAAGACCCTCTTGGCGCGACTGTGTGGAGGTGTTCCTGCAGGTGGGCGAGGGCCTCGCTGCTGCACACGCCGCCGGGCTGGTCCACCGGGACTTCAAGCCCGACAACGCGATCATCGACGACCACGGACGCGTGCGAGTGCTCGACTTCGGGCTGGCCCGCCAGCTCGACGGGCCAGCCGAGAGCATCACCGAGCAGCGGTCCGCGCCGCGATTCGAGCCCGAGCTCGAGCCCACCGTGCTCGAGGCCTCGCTCACGCGGAGCGGCACGGTGCTGGGGACCCTGGAGTACATGCCGCTCGAGCAGCTCGACGGACGCGAAGCGGATGCGCGCAGCGATCAGTTCAGCTTCTGTGTCGCCTTGTTCGAAGCGCTCCATGGCGAGCGACCGTTCGAGGACGGCTCACGGCAGGAGCGGGTCACTGCGCTCCAGGAGGGCCGCATGCGTCCGCCTCCCCCGGGGAATCGGGTGCCCAACGCGGTGCGCGACGTGGTGCTGCGCGGGCTGGCAGCGTCGCCCGACGAGCGCTGGCCCTCGATGGATGCGCTGCTGGCCAGGCTGCGGCGGCTGACGTCGCCGCGCTCGGGTTGGCGGTGGCTGACGTCCATGGGCCTGGCGGGGACGATGGCCGCCGGGGTCGCGCTCTGGCCACGGATGGGCCCGTGCGACGCTCTGCACGACGCCGGGTTCGCGGCATGGGACGAGCCGGCTCGCGCTGCGGTGGAGCAGGGCCTGCTCGCGGTGGAGCTCCCATTTGCGCCCAAGGTCTGGGAGCAGACCAGGCAGGCCCTCGATCGCTATGCTGCGACGTGGTCGGACGCGCGGCTGCAGGCCTGCGAGGCGGCGCACGTCGACCACACCATCGGGCTCCAGACCTACGAGCTACGGCTGGCCTGCCTCGATCGCAGGCAAGAGCGGGCGAGCGCGCTGGTGCAGCAACTCGTCACCGCCAATGCGCCAACCCTCGCGCGGGCGATCCAGGCGGTCCAGGCCCTGCCTCCGATCGAGCCGTGCAACGACGGTGAGGGGCTCAGACGCATCGAAGACGAGGTGCCCGAGCATCTCGACCAGACCAGCGCCGAGGCTCGCCGGCTGGTGAGCGAGGCGTGGGCCCTGCACCAGGCCGGACGCTCGCGCGAGGGGGCCGAGCGAGCCGAGCAGGCGATCGAGCACGCCAGGCCCCTGGGTGAGGTCTCCGTGGCCCTGGGCGAGGCCTACCTCGTTCGGGGGCAGATCCACCAGGAGGCCCGTCGCCTCCCGGCCACGCGACGCGACTACCATGCCGCGCTCGAGCTTGCCGAGCGCACCCGCGACACCGAGCTGCAGCTCGACGTCCTCCATGGGCTCGTGCTGCTCGCGGGCCGCGAGCAGGATCGGTCGACGGCCGAGGCCTGGATGGTGCAGGCGCGAGGCAAGCTCTCCCATGCGTCGAACGAGCCGAGCCGGCGCATCGCCTTGCGCCACGCCGAGGGCTACGTGGCGTACTGGGCATCGGAGCATGCCGCCGCGCTCGAGCGGCTCGAGCCCGTCGAGGCCTACTATCGAGAGCACGCCGCGCTCGAGCCCCAGCTCGCCAAGGTCCTGGGCGTCGTCGGGGCCGCGAGAACGGCCCTGGGTGAGCTCGACGCTGCGCTCGAGGCCCACCAGGAGCAGCTCGAGCTCGCCGAGGGGGCGGGCGACTACCTCACGGTGACGTCGGCCCACCACGAGCTCGCCATCGTCCACGTCGCGCGCGGCGATCTCGATACGGCCGAGGAGCACTTTGGGCTGGCGCTGGCGCTGTTCGCCTCGATCTTCGGTCCCGGGGCGCCTGCGGCCGTCCAGTCTCGCATCGGCCTCATTCAGGTCCACGCGTATCGTGGCGAGCTCGAGCTCGCCCTCGAGCATGCCCGACTCGCTCGCGAGGCCCTGGCGAGCAACCCCGAAGCAGAGCTCGATCTGCGGGGTCAGGTCATGCTCACCTCGGGAGCTCTGGCCATGGCCAGGGGCCAGCACGAGGACGCGCTATCGTACAATGAGCAGGCCCGCGAGACGTTCGCCGCGATGCCCGAGCCCGATCCCGTTGCGCTCGCGATGGTCGACAGCAACCTCGGCGATTGCCATCGGCACCTGGCCCACCATGACGCCGCCCGCGGCAGCTACGAGCGCGCCCTGGTCACGCTGCGCGAGCACGTCGACGACGACTCTCCCTACTGGATCCGCCCGCTGCTCGGGCTCGGATCGCTGCACCAGGACCAGGGAGCCCACCTGCAGGCACTCGAGCCGCTGGAGCGCGCGCTCGGGCTTCTCGGCGGTGCGCAGGCGGAGCCGGAGCTCGGTGCCTCGGTGCGCTGGCACCTGGGCCGAGCGCTCGTCGAGGCGGATCGGGACCGACTCCGTGGCCTCGAGCTCGTGCAGCAGGGCCGCCGGGAGTTCGAGTTGCTCGCCAGGGCCGACGCAGTGACCGAGATCGATGCCTGGCTCACCGCTTGTGGTGAGTCCTGTCAGCCAGCTCCCCGATGACTCGGGAGCAACGACCCCTCTACCGGAACCAACAGACGAAATGGCGACCGTCACCATCACCCGAGACTCCAACGACGACTACTACGGCCAAGGCGACGGGGACTCCGGCCCAACTGCCCTCGGCGCGAACGAGAGCACGGCACCGGACCTGCACTTCATGGGCTCGGGATCATGGCCCATCGACGCTGGCTCCTTCTCGCTCTGCCTGGCCGAGGATGGGAATTGCACCGCGCAATCCACCTACGACGAGAACGACACGGTCGGCGTCCTGGGCCCGGGGATCGAGAACATCATCGGTTACTTCAAGGTCAAGTCCTCGATTCGGTGACGAAGCGGTCGAGCGCCCATTCGCTCGGCAATCAAGCATGACCGCGTGGGTCCTCGGCGGAGGAGTCGTGGTCCACGCCGCCCTTCTCGTCCGGAGCTCTTCGGGCCATGGGTGCGACCGGCTGCAACGCGCTGCAACCGGCTGCAACTGCATGGGCCCTTCGGGCTTGCGACGGTCCATACCGGAGCTGCATGCTCTTGCGGGGACATCTCGGTTGCCAGGCGTCTGATCAGAAACGTCCGGGTACGACAAACGCACCCGGCCCACCGTTGCGGTGGCCCATCGATCCCGGGACAATGTCGAGGTCATGCCGGCTCGTCGACGGTCGCTCCTCCTCTTGCTGCCGAGTCTCGCGTGCGTGAGCGCCCCGCCAGGATCGGGCACCACCGGCGAGCCCGAGTCGACGGGTCCGCATCCCGCATCCTTCCTCCGACGGGACCACCTCGGTGCTGTCGACCCCTGGACAGCGACTGGGGGGTCGCTGGGCGACAGCCATCTGTACCGGCTGGACATGGACGGCTCGATGACCGACCTGGGTGATATGGGCTCTTCCGGCTGCACCAACCTCGGCGCCCCCTGGACCGACGGCGTGGATCTGCCGGTCCCGAGCTGACCGTCCCCCTCATGCTCGCACACGACCGCGAGCTCCGCTTCGTCGACGAGCACATCCTCCTCGACGTAGCTCGTCACCGCCAATGCGCAAACACTCACGCGGGGATCCAGGGGTCCACGCCGGGCTCGCGCGAGACCGTCATCGGTTGCAGCCGGTTGCAGTCGGTTGCAACAGGTTGCGATGATCCGTTCCAATTGCTTTGCGAACGCCGTTGTCGGGCTCGAAAACGGTGGATGCGGTCGTTGTGCCGACATTTGACGATGTAGTATCTCGTTACTACCTTGAGACTGTCTCGTCTGCCGGACTGCAGCGAGACAGAAGAGACAAGACAATGGTCATTACCCGTTCATCCGACGCGCCCCGCACCTTCCAGACGGAGGGGTCCTTCACTCTCGACCCCACGGAATCCAGGGTCCTCCTGAGCTTCCAAGGAACGCTCGAGATCGAGAACCTCTCCAAGGAGCAGAAGGTCGACTACACGATCTCCAACCAACAAACCAACGAGGTCATCGGCAAGGACACCATCGACTTCCAGCCGGGTCAGAATACCAAAATCGTCGAGATCAAGAATGTGGTCCCCCGGCTCAAGGTCGAAAACTCCTCGACGAACCTGGCCAAGCTCAAGGTCGAAGTCGGCTGACATTGCAGAGGTCGGCCCGTGCTCATCGTGCCATGAGCATGGTCGCACCCTTCGAAAACCATGAACCCCGTGCACGATCCGAACGATGACCCATGACAAGCCATACGAGTCCTGCATCGTAAACTCTCACAATGAGTGGGATCCGCTGGAAGAGGTCATCGTCGGCGTGCTCGGGGGGGCCTGCCACCCGTCGTGGGAGATGGGATTCGAAGCGACCACCCCGGTCGAGATCCTCGAGCGGTCGCGGCGACTCCAGCTCACTCATGGTGGCATGGCAGAGGCTCCGGAGCAAGAGGAGATCGCCGAGCGAGAACTCGAAGGGTTCGTTGCAGCGCTCGAAGGGGCTGGTGTCACGGTCCGGCGACCTGATCCCTTCAATCACGCACGCCCCCATGTCACGCCGCACTGGGCGATTTCTGGTGGCAACTGTCAGGCAAACCCGCGTGATGTGCTGATCGTCCTTGGCGAGGAGATCCTCGAGGCACCGATGGCCTTGCGCTCGCGCTACTTCGAGTTCCTTGCCTATCGCCGGCTGGTCAAGGAGTATTTTCGCCGCGGCGCTGGTTGGGCCACGGCCCCCAAGCCCGAACTGTCCTCGAGGACGTATGACGCGTACTTCCAGCGGGGGCGGGGTTACGTGACCACGGATTTCGAGCCCGTATTCGATGCGGCGGATATGTCTCGCTTTGGTCGGGACGTCTTCATCCAGCGGAGCCACGTGACCAATGACATGGGCATCGATTGGTTACGCCGGCACCTGGAACCGCGCGGCTATCGCCTACATCGCATCGAATTCGAGGACTACCGTGCCGAACACATCGATGCGACGTTCGTGCCGCTGGCACCGGGAAAGCTGATGGTCAACCCCGAGCGTCCCATCAAGGAGTTACCGAAGATCTTCGCAAGGAGCGACTGGGAGATCCGTGAAGCACCGCTCTCCACGTTTCCCTCGACCCACCCCAAGCACTCATCCTTTCGCTGGTTCAACATGAACCTGTTCAGCCTCGACGAGAATCGAGTGTTCGTCGAGCAGAACGAGGAACCCATGATCGAATTCTTGCAGAATTGGGGGTTCGAGCCGATCGCGCTACCATTTCGCAACGTCTATCGGTATGGTGGTAGCTTCCACTGTGCGACGGTCGACATTCGCCGTAGGGGAACGCGGCAGGAGTACTTCCATGAGTAAGGATGCTCGGCCAGTGCAGCGCGGTACACCCATGGAACTCAAGCTCATTGCACTGCCCTGGTCCGCCTACGAACGACCGGCCGCCGCCCTCGGGGTGCTCAAGGCCTACGTGCGTGCCCACCGGCCAGCCGTGGACGTCGAATACATCTGTGCCTACCTCCCGAGCACACGATCCTGGTGACCAAGGGCGGTTGCGATGTGCTGACCAGGCAACCCGACTCCCTGGTCCTGCAACGATTCATCGAAGCTCTCGCGACCTGATTCTCCGTTTTTTCATGTGCATGCCCATGCCTGACTCATCGAGTTCCATGGTTTCGGAGCGAGCATCTACTCTGAGGGCTTTGGCGTCGAGGCTGGATTCCGAGCGTCGACGACGGTTCGACGAACTCGAGTCGACCGGGTTGGTGGGTGTACGGGTCGATGAGTGCAGGGGCGCCCATATCCGCGTCGGTGGTGATTGGGTCGTCTCGTTCACCCACATGGACTACCTCGGCCTGACGACGCTCCCCTGGGTACGTGAGCAAGCACGGGAGCGCCAGGACCGTATGTGGCCGCTCGCGAGCGTTCCAGCCCGCTTGGGACGAGATGCTCGCATGAGCAGGCTCGAGGCTCGACTCTCCGACTGGACCGGGTTCGAGTCCGCATTGATCTTTCCTTCGACCTTGCACGCACTGACGGACGTGCTGTGGACCGTGGCTCGGCCCGGTGACGTGGTGTGGCTGGATCGTTGGATCTACTCGCTCGGTCGGCAGTGCAGCGCGGCCGCGACGGGCCGTGGCGCGTTGCTCTTCGAGTTGCCCCACAATGACATCTCGGATCTCTCGAAGACCGTCGAGCGATCACCGAACACTGCGCAGATCTACCTCTGCGATGGCCTCTACGCACATGATGGCAGCCAAGCACCACTTGCTCGGGTCTTGCCGCTGGTCGAGCAGGGAGCTGGATGGGTCATCGTCGATGATGCACACGGCCTGGGCACGGTTGGCGTCGAGCCGTCCGCGGCCACCCCGCATGGCCGTGGTGGCGGCGGGGTCGTGCGACACCAGGGGATCGAGTCGGCCTCGGTCGTCTACGTCAGCAGCCTGGCCAAGAACCTGGGGGTATCGATGGCCATGGTGGCGGGCAGCAGGGCCTTCATCGACGTGCTGCGCAAGGCCGCAGGACACCTCGAACACAGCAGCCCGCCCTCGGCCTGGAGCCTGTGCATGGCCGAGATCCTCGAGGATGCCCAGCGCCGTTTCGGCGAGCAACAACGATCGCTCGTGCTGCGTCACGTCACTCGGCTCCGAGATGGCTTGCTCGAGACCGGGCTCGTCCCGCTGCACCAGACCCTCTTCCCCATTCAGACCCTGGCCTTTCGGACCGCTCGTACCGCTTTGAACGCTGCGCGCCTGTTGCTCTCGCGCGGCATCTGGGTCGCCTTCGACCGCGCTCCCGATGATTTCCGGGAGGGAGCCGTGCTTCGCATCGTGCTGACGGCCCGCCATGACGACGCTTGCATTGATGGGCTGCTCGCTGCTGTCGCCGAGCTGGCCAAGGAGCCGAAGATTCGCGGTGAGTTGTACACCCACGCGATGTGAGGCGCACCAGGTAGCCTGCAAGGCCCGACCCGACCCCAGTTCCTCGACGGGAGCCCGAAGCAGGTGTGGTCGAGGCTCGCATGGTTCTACGAGATGGAGACCTGGGCCGAGACCGAGGTGCAGGCCACCCGCGAGCGCTTCCTCGCCGAGGCGGATGGCATGCTCCACGCCGACGGCACGATCCCCTGTCGCATGACCCATCGACGGGTGCGCTGCCGACGAGCACGGTGAGAGCCGACCAGATTCGAGGCACCTGCCTCGTTTCGAGACACCTGCTCGCCCTCGGGCTCGTGGCCAAGCTCGCGGCTCGCCAGCATCCACGGCCCTGGCACGGCTCATGCTCACTGCCCCCACTCGCATGAGCACCGCCAAGAACCTCGAGCCCCATCGTCCCCCTCACTTGCGCGCCGTCTCGTCCGACGAGAGCCTGCCGTCCTTCGATCCCTACGCGGCGTGGCGTACGGGCAAGCCGGCCGAGGATCCCGAGAAGACCAAGCGCTGGGGCATCGTGACGGCCAAGCCCTCGGAGTACCTCGTGCACATGCGGCGCGGCAAGATCCGTCGCCGCAGCACGGGGCAGGGGGCGAGCTGCTTCAAGCTGCCGTGGGACTCGGTGGCGGTGATCCCCACCACCATCAACCGCCTGCAGTTCACCGCCGATCAGGTCACGCTCGAGAAGGTCGGCATGCGGGTGACGGGCCTGGCCGTGTATCGCATCGTGGAGCCCGAGATCGCGTTTCGCATGCTGAACTTCTCGTACGCCGAGCGGGCGTCGCAGAAGCTCGCGGAGATCATGCGGGAGATGTTCGTGGGGGCAACGCGGCGTCACGTGGCCAACCTGCGGGTCGAGGACGTGATGACGCGGCGCAAGGATGCGATTGCGGGCGAGCTCCTGGCCGAGCTCGCGCCGGTGCTGGCCGGCCGGGGACAGGTGGACGACTCGACGGCGATGGGGTGGGGGGTGGTGCTCGACACGGTGGAGATCCAGGACGTGCGGGTGCTGTCCGAGGAGGTGTTCGCCAACATGCAGGCCACCTATCGCGCCGAGCTGGCCGCGCGTGCCCGCGAGGCGCAGCTCGAGCGCGAGGCGTTGGTGGCCGCGCGGGAGACCGAGCACGCACGCGCGCTGGAGAAGGCGCAGCTCGAGGCGGAGGCCGAGCGGCGGAGGCTGCGGGCGGCGGCCGAGAGCCGGTCGACGGAGATCGAGCTGTCCGAGGAGGGCAAGCGCGCCGAGCTGCGGGCGGCGGCCGAGCGGGTGACGATCGAGCGCGAGCGGGCCGAGAAGATCGCCCGGCTGCAGGCCGAGGCGGCGGTGAAGGCCGAGGAGGCCGAGCGCGTCGAGCAGGCGCGGCGCACGGCGCTGGAGCGACAGGCCCGGCTGCTCGAGGCGCAGCAGCAGCTCGACGCGAGGGAGCACGCCACGGCGTTGATGCGCCAGCAGCAGGAGGCGGAGCGACGCAACGCGCAGGCCGAGGCCGATCGGGCCCACGAGGATGCGGCGGCCGAAGCCCAGGCGCAGCTGCGTCGCCGACAGCTCGAGCTCGATCGGCTGACCGGCGAGCTCGAGAGCGCGCTGGCGCTGGCGCGACGCCGGGTGGACGACACCGTGTCGCCCGAGCGCATCCAGCTCGAGCTGGTCTCGCGCACCCTGCCCGCGATGGCCGAGGCGTTCGCGCAGCAGATCGGCGAGCTGAGGGTCACGCAGATTGGAACCAGCGACGATCCCTCGACCATGCTGGTGCGCGGGATGGCCCAGATGATCGAGGTCGCGCGCGGTCTGGGCCTGCGCCTGCCGGGCACGGACACCGGGCCGGTGGCCCGATAGGGTCCTCGATCCTCACGCGTTGCGTCGTACGGAGTACGGACGTTGGGCTGGGCTACCAATCGACGGTTGATCGAATGTTCACCCTCGCCGCGGTCTCAACGTGTTTCTTGACCGCGCGGGGCGGGGGGTGACAAGGTGGTCGCGCGCACGCACCCCCGCTCTCGCTCTGCTCCCTCGCGTCTCCTCGAACGCTCTGCTCTCGCGATCTCGTAGCGTGCGCGTCAACTCCCCGGCCCGCGTCTCGGCTCGACCCTCACGGTCGCCGAGCACGCGGGCTGCTTCGTTCTTGGTCCCCCGCAGTCGGTTGTGGGTGAGCAACCGTTCGAGCTTGCCCCCAAGGGGGCCCGCGGGAGGTGATTGCCCGGGGGCGCAGCCTCGCGGCTCGCGCTGGCGATCGATTCGTCCGAGGTCGACACACGTAGGGCATGCCATCGCGGTCGTCGCTTCGTTTCGCTTCGCTTGGACTCCCCGCGCTGCTGGTGCTCGGGGCTTGCGGTGGATCACCTGCGCCGGACCCCGAGGCCGGCACCGAGGGCGATACGATCCCGTCCGACACCGGCGTCGAGGCCGACACGGCCGCGAACTCCGACTCCGACTCGGGCTCGGACTCGGGCTCGGACTCGGACTCCGGCTCCGGCTCCGGCTCCGGCACCGGTGAGCCCGCCGACTCGATCTGCGTGGACGAGGATCCGGCCATATCGGCCAGCACGATGGTGGACTGGTCGGAGTGGCCGGAGGAGGAGGACGTCTTCGACGTCGAGTTCGCGGTCGAAATCGACGCACCGTGCACCATCACCGCGGTCGATCCGACCGCCGATCCGGTCGTCACCGTGCTGGAGTGCGACGACGATGGGGTCACGCGCGGTCTCGAGCTCACGGTCGCGGCCGCCGATGCGCCCGTGGCCTGGGACGTCGGCGATGCGGTGGAGGTCTCGTACTCGCGGGCCGAGTACAGCGATGGCTACGGTACCCTGAGCAACGTGCTGTCCATGCGCCGGGCCGCCGACGGCGAGGTGCTGCTCCGCTTCATCAACGAGCCGTCGGTGGGCGCCTTCACGCCCTTGATCTTCTCCGTCGACGACGAGCGCTGCCTCCCCGAGGAGACGCACGCCGACCTCACGTGGAACCTGGTGCTCACCTTCGCCAACGGTCTGGGCGAGGTGCTCGAGCTCGGCCATCGGCAGCGCGGCACCATCACGCCCCCGTCCGGTGGGGGCTTGTTTGCCATCGACGTGGGCACGGCGCGCAAGGGCGCCGACTACTGTTGCCACGAGGGGGCGCGCATCCACATCTTGATGCGGCGTACCGTGGCGGAGCAGGCCGCCGTCAATTCACCGCGTACGGCATGGAGAGCGAGAACGGGGCGATCTCTGCGTCGAAGCGCTCGCCGTCCTTGGTGACCATCTGATAGGTGCCGTGCATGGTGCCGAACGCGGTGGGCAGCGGGCAGGCCGAGGTGTACTCGAACGACTCGCCGGGCTCGAGCATGGGCTGAGCTCCCACCACCCCGGGGCCGCGCACCTCTTCGACGTCGCCGTCGGCGTTGGTGATGATCCAGTGCCGGCTGATGAGCTGCACCGAGGTGTCGCCCTCGTTGGTGATGAGCACGGTGTAGGCGAAGAACCATGCGCCGTGCTCGGGGCTCGAGCGCTCGGGAACGTAGCGCGATCGCACCTGGACACGAACGCCGCGGGTACTCGAGTCGGAGGTCGACACGAGGCGCAGGGTACCCTGGAATGCGGCGACGCGCCGCCCTCCGCGAGGGAGGGACGGCGCGCCGGTCGGGGCGTCGCCTGACGGCGCCGCAGCGGTTCGTTACCGGATGCGTCGCGGCGGAGGCGGCTCGGCGTAGCGGTTCGGGAAGGGGTCGGCGTTGTCGCGGCGATGCAGCTCCTGCCAGGGGACGCCGCCGCGCTCGTGGAAGAACGCAAAGCCGACCACGCCGATGTTGCGACCCTGACCCTTGCGGTCGGCGTAGCTGTCCTCCATGGCGCTGAAGCGGAACGCGGCGACGGAGTCGTCGCCGGTGCGCCAGCCGTCGATGGTGATGGTGGCCCACGGATCGACGATGTAGCCGCGCTTGGCGAAGCTGGCGGTGTCGCCGTCGATCACGTCGAGCCCGTCGACCGAGGCCACCACCTCGTAGCGGTAGGCGCTGTTGTTCTGCACGCGCAGCTTGTAGCGCTGGCCGGGCTGGCCGGCGACGTAGCGCTTGTCGCCGACCTGCGCGGCCGACATCGCGTAGCCGTACTCGTCGACCACGGAGACCACGAACACCCCATCGGAGGTGGAGGACTGGGACACCTGGTCGAAGCCGTTGCCGAAGGTGCCCTGCGCCTGCCGGATGCCGTCGACGTCGTTGTACCAGAGCGACAGGAGCACGTCGGGCTGCGACGAGCCGCGCACGAACGGGGCGGTGGTGACCTGGCTGAAGTGCTGCTCGCCGTAGGAAGTACCGAGGCCTGGTCGCATCGAGGGCGTGCTGGCCACGGTCGAGTCTTCGTAGTCGTAGTCGTGGGGCTCGTAGGCGCCGTGACCTCCGTCGCCGCCGTAGGCCTCGGAGGCGGCCTGGTCGGCGGCGGGCGGTGCTTGCCGGGCCGAGTGCCGCCCGCCGAAGTCCCCTCGGGTGGCCATGGGCCCCGGCGCGCTCTCGGCTCCGTCGGCAGGCGAGGCGAACCCACCGCCGCCGGGCGAGGAATGAGGGGCGTTCTTGGCCATGCAGCCAGGGAGGGCGAGCACGGCGGGCAGGGCGAGGGAAGCAAACAGGGCGAGCGGTGAGGCGAAGCGCATGGCGGGTCTCCCGAAGTCGACGCCCGAACGCCGACCGGGGCGGGGGGCCTTACACCTGCGATCGACTCGCGTCGATCGCCTGCGCCATGTGCGCTGCACGCAGGAGGCCCGCGCCCACGAGGGCCGCTCACGCGTCGGACAGCAGCAGCGCGAGCGTGGAGTCGCCCACGTTGGTGACCACCAGATCGGCGATCCCATCCTCGTTGAGATCGCCGGCCGCCACGGCCCAGGGCTGGTCGCCCACGCCGAACACCTGCGCGGGGGCGAACAGCCCGCCCCCCGAGCCCAGGAGCACGGTCGCGGTGTCGGCCCCGGTGTTGGCCACGACGGCGTCGAGGTTGCCGTCGCCATCGAAGTCGAGCGAGAGCAGCGAGCGGGGGCTGGCGCCCATCGGGAACGGGATCTCCGCGCCGAAGTCACCGTTGCCGTCGCCGTAGCGCAGGCGCAGGTCGTTGCTGCCGAGGTTGGAGGTCAGCACGTCGAGCTCGCCGTCGCCGTTCCAATCGGCGACCACCAGCGCGCACGGCTGCGAGCCGGTGGGCACGGGGCTGTGGGGCCCGAGCATGGTGGGCCCGGTGCCGAGCAGCACGCCGAAGGAGTTGGCGCCCCGGTTGGCGATGACCGCGTCGATGTTGGCGTCGCCGGACAGCTCGCCGAGGAACACGCCGTTGGGCTGCACGCCCACCGCGAAGCTCACGGGGGCCTGGAAGCCGAAGCCGGTGCCCCGCAGGTACGAGATCGTGTCGGCCCCGCCGTCGCTGGTGAGCACGTCGGGCATGCCGTCGCCGTCGAAGTCGAAGATGAACAGGTCGTTGGGTGCAGCCCCGGTGGGGTAGCTGAGCAACGAGCCCAGACCTCCCGCGCCGTCGCCGAGCAACAGCCCGATGGAGTTGGCGTCCTCCTGGGCGATGACCACGTCGAGGGTCTCGTTGGCGTCGAAGCGATCCACGCGCAGCGACACCGGTCGGGCTCCGGTCGTGGTGCTCGTCTCGGGGCCCAGGTCGCCGGTGCCGTCGCCGAGGCGGACCACCACCGCGTTGGTGGCGGCGCTCGTCATCAGCAGGTCGAGGTGCCCGTCGTCGTCGAGGTCGGCCATGGTGGCGAACAGGGCCTCGGCGGGGGCGCCGAAGAAGCTCGGCTGGCCGTAGCAGAGCTCGCCGGGATCGGCCTGGCCGTTGCTGCAGCCGGGGGGCAGGCTCGCGGTCTCGTCGCTGCTGCCACTGCTGCTGCCCGTGGTCGTGGTGTCGTCCGCACCCAGATCGGGAGGCGGCCCCGAGTCCTCGGTGGTGGGTCCCACGCCGGTGGTGCTCGCATCGCCGGTGGTGCTCGCGGTCGTGGTCGACGTGGTGGTGGCGTCGGGGCCATCGTCCTCCGAGCCGCCGCCGGGGCAGGCCGCGAGCGCCAGGGTGGCCGCGACCAGTGCCTGCGTGGGGATCGAGCTACGGGCAGGTGATCTGTGCAGGTGTTGGCTCGAGCGCATCGGTCACCGTCCCGTCGCCGATCTGTCCTTGATCGTTGGCGCCCCAGCACAGCACTTGGCCGGCCGTGCTCAGGGCGCAGGTATGGGTGCTTCCGGTGGCGATCTGGGCCACGTCGAAGCCCACCTCGATGAGGCGCGGGGTGAGGGCGAAGCCGTCTTCGCCCATCTTGTCGGGCTCGAGCAGCAGCTCGCCGTTTTGGTTGCCACCCCAGCAGTAGAGCTCGCCCGCGGCCATCACCGCGCACGTCTGATCGGCTCCGGCCACGAGCTGCGCGACCACGCCCGCGCCGGGGGGGAACATCGCCGCGCTGGGGGTGAAGGCGTCGACGTTGGTGCCGTTGCCGAGCTGACCCATGTTGTTGCGCCCAAAGCACTGCACCTCGGAGCCCACCGTCACGCAGGTGTGCTGGGCTCCGGTGGCCAGCGTGCCGATCGGAGGCACGCCGACGACCTGCGGCACGCTGAGCGAGGGCGTCGTCACGGGGTCGGCTCCGATCTGGCCGTTGCCGTTGTCACCCCAGCAGTAGAGGTCTCCCATCAGGGTGCTCATGCACGTGTGGGCGTCGCCGAGCGCGACCACGAACGGTTCGAAGCCGCCGGGGACGATGGCGGGGCCGGGTGGCACCTCCATGCCGCTGAGCTGACCCGAGCCGTTGTCACCCCAGCAGGTGGGGGCCTGGCCCATGCCCCGACCCACGCAGGTGTGGCTGCCGCCCACGCCGGCCGCGGCCGCCGGCACGGCCCAGGTGGCCTGACCGGGGATCAGCACGACGGGGCTGGGATCGATCACGCTGGCCTTCTGGCTGGCGTTGTCTCCCCAGCACCACAGCGTATCGTCGCCGGTGAGGGCACAGGTGTGGTTGCGGGCGTAGAGGGCGGTGGCCGCCAGGGCTCCGCCGAAGCCGGGGATGTCGACCGGGGTCGGGGACATCGGAGGCTCGGCCGAGGCGAGCTGACCGAGATCGTTGGCTCCCCAGCACTGCACGTTGCCGTCGAGCTTGATCGCGCAGGTGTGGCGGTTGCCGACGGCGATCGCCTGCACGCAGCCGCACAGGCCGTCGTTGCACGACAGGCCCGCATCGCAGCCGTCGCCCGCGCAGCACGCCTGGCCCGCGCCGCCGCACGCATCACCGGTGGTCGGTTCGTCGTCGCTGCCGGTGGTGGGATCGACCATCGTGGTCGAGCCGCTGTCGAGGCTGGTCTCCGGATCGGGGTCGGTCATCGCCGTGGTGGTGGTGCCGTCGGTGTCGGTACCCGCCACCTCGACGCCCACGCATTGACCACCCAGCCCGTCGCCCGCGCCATCCTCGTAGCGGTAGCCGGTGTCGATGCACGCGAGGTCGGGGTAGCTGCAGTAGCCGACGGCCTCGCAGCGACCCATGGCCTGGGCATCGCACTGGGTGTCCTCCTGGCAGCCGAAGGGATCGAAGTTCAGGCACGCCGAACTCGACGCGGCGGCGATCGCGAGCACGGCCGCGAGGGTATGGCTGGTCACCGAGGATGATCGGCTCATGTTGCGTACACCAAGCGTAGGAACGGCAGCCTAACACACCCGGGCCCACGCGCTGAATCCGTGACACGGGGGCGCAGCCCTGGGCCTCGAGCTCCGGGGGAGCTCCGGGAGGACGTTGGGAGAACTGGGGAGCGGCCCGCGGGGAACGATCTCGCGCGTATGACACGGGTCCCCGTCGCGTGGGCGGTACGTACGGACGATTCGGCGGTCGATTCGGCCCGGAGGTGTCTATTCCTTGAAGCCGTGCTCACCCGCGAGCTACGATCCCCCAACGATGTCCGAGGCAGAAGTCGTTCCGGTCGCCCCCGACATGGTGGTGTCCGAGACCTTCGGAGGCTACGACCTGGTGCGCCGGCTGGGCTCGGGCGGCATGGCCGAGGTGCACCTGGCGCGGGCCAGCGGCATCCAGGGCTTTCAGAAGCTCGTCGTCCTCAAGCAGATCCTCCCGCATCTGTCGCGGGACAAGCACTTCGTGCGCATGTTCCTCGAGGAGGCGCGCGTCGCTGCGCTGCTCGATCACCCCAACGTGGTGCAGGTGTTCGACCTCGGCAAGGAGGAGGGCGAGTACTACTTCACGATGGAGTTCGTCTACGGCGAGAACCTGTCGGGGCTCATCAAGGGCCTGGCCAAGGTCACCCAGCCGCTGGCGATCGAGCATGCGGTCACCATCGGCATGGGGGTGGCGGCCGGCCTGCACTACGCCCACGAGCGCGTGGGCTTCGACGGGCGTCCGCTGGGCATCGTGCACCGCGACGTCTCGCCCACCAACGTGATGATCACCTACGAGGGCGGGGTGAAGGTGGCCGACTTCGGCATCGCCAAGGTCATCACGCGCACCGACGTGACCCGGGCCGGCACCCGCAAGGGCAAGGTGCCGTACATGTCGCCCGAGCAGTGCAAGGCCGAGAAGATCGACCGTCGCAGCGACGTGTTCTCGCTGGGCATCGTGCTGTGGGAGTGCGTGACCGGGCAGCGGTTGTTCGAGGGCGACAACGAGTTCGGGGTGATGAACCTGATCGTCCACGGGCAGATGAAGCCGCCCTCGGCGGTGCGGGCCGACACGCCAGCGGAGCTCGAGCGCATCATCATGAAGGCGCTCACGGTCGATCGCGACAAGCGCTACCAGACCGCGCGCGAGCTGCAGATGGACCTCGAGGCGTTTGCTCGCGAGACCAAGCTGCGCGCGACCCCCAGCGCCCTGGGCGAGCTGATGCACTACCTGTTTCGCCCGCAGCCGTTCCCCTGGGGGGCGCTGCGGGGCAGCAGCGGCAAGGGGCAGATGTCGCCCGCCACCATCGCCGAGATCAGCGCGATGGTGGGCTCGCAGGTGATGGTCCCGGGCACCGGGGTGGGGAGCTACGGCTTCGAGTCCACCAGCGGCGCGGGCAGCTACGCCAGCCGAGTCCACGGCACGAACGGCTCGGTCGGGCTCTCCGGCTCGGGCACGTCGTTGGGGACCAAGGCCAAGGCCGTGGACCCGCGCAGCCGCACGCTTCGCAACGTGGCGATCGGGCTGGGCTCCACCGCCGCGCTCGCGTTGGTGATGGTGATGGGCCTGTGGCTGGGCGGGCGCGGGGCGGCGGAGGAGACGGCCGAGGCCAAGAAGGCGGCGGCCGACGCCAACGACCGGCTCGAGCAGGCCGAGGCCGCCGCGGCCAAGGCAGCGTCCTTGGCGGGCGGCCCCGCGGCGGGCGAGCCGGCGCCGACCGAGCCGGCACCGACCGAGCCCGCAGCGGTCGAGCCGGCGGCAGCCGAGCCCACGGCGGGCGAGCCGGCACCGACCGAGCCCGCGCCGACCGACCCTGCGGCGGTCGAGCCCGCGGCGGTCGAGCCCGACCCCGAGGTTGCCGTCGCCGAGCCCGAGCCGGAGCCCGACGATCTGATGATCGTCGAGGACGATGACCCCGTGCCCACCAAGTCCGGCAAGTCGTCGACTGGCAAGTCGAGCGGCAAGTCGTCGACCGGCAAGTCGTCGACCGGCAAGTCGTCCACCAAGTCGAACAAGAAGAAGCCCGATCTCGAGGCGTTCATGCCGGGCTTCGGCGGCTGATCCCATGACATTCCTGGCCCTGTCGACCCTTCGCATGGCTTCCGTGGTGCTGGCCCTCGCGGCGCCCGGCCAGCTGTTGTCCAATCCCGAGGCGCAGGCCAAGTTCCAGGAAGCGCAGCAGGCGTTTCGGAACGAGGACTACGACGCGGCGGCGGCGGCCGTGGAGGCGGCGTTCATCATCGAGCCGCAGCCCATGCTGCTCTATCCGTGGGCGCAGGCCGAGCGCAGTCGTGGCAATTGTGCGGCGGCGGTCGAGCTCTACCAGCGCTTCCTCGACAGCGATCCGCCCGAGGCCGCGGCGACCCCGGCCCGCGAGAACATGGAGCGCTGCCAGGAGCAGCTCGCCGCCGAAGGGGGCGGCGAGGACGAGGAGATCATCGAGGACGACGAGGACGACGAGCTCGTCGAGGAGCCCGAGCCCGAGCCCGAGCCGGTCGCGGCTCCGGTGACCGACGACCAGCCCAAGGCCAAGGCCTGGTACAAGGACCCGCTGGGGGGAGTGCTCGTGGGCGTGGGCGTGGCTGGGGTGGGCGCTGGCGCGGCGCTCATGGGGCTTGCGTCGTCCAAGGCCGGCAAGGCCGTGGATCAAGACACGCACCAGGGGTACATCGACGAGCAGGACGGTGCCACCAAGCTCCGCAACGGGGGAGCGATCGCGCTGTCGATCGGCGGAGCGCTGGTGCTGGGCGGGGTGGTCCGCTACGTGCTGGTGGCGAAGAAGAACGAGCAGGGCAAGACGGCATGGCAGATGACGCCGCAGCTCGGGCCGCGATGGGCAGGGGTGACGGTGGGGCGGCGGTTCTGAAGCGGAGCCGGCATTGGATCATGATGATCGCGGAGCGGCTCGTCGCTTCGATTGGTGGCCCCGGCGGCGGAACGATGGTTGACCGCCCTTTTGCTGGTAGCCCCGGCAACGGAAGGACGGGTGGACCGCCTTCTCGAGGGGTTTGCTCGTCTTTATGCCTTGGCCGTATGGCACGACCTGGACGAAACGACGTACGTGGAGTTCCCAGACCTGAACAACGCCGGAGTCAACGATCCGCACGTGGATATGTACGACTTTCCTGAGACGCTGCGGTGTGATGGGATGGACTGCCCCGCAGGCGTTGGGAACGAGACCGACTGGGCCAGTGCGCTACGTGAGCTTGTAGATGATGCGGTAAGCCCGCAACCGATGCTGGCGACCGTGCTGCAGATGCTCTACGCGCTGTACGACTTCAACTGGGTCGTCTCGGGTCAGAATACCGACTTCGCCGACCGTCTCGACGAGCTCCTCGATCCTGCGCAGCAAGACTACTTCGACACGGCAGGCGAACCGGACCCGGGCGATCTCTACGACAAGTGGACCAACATCGCAGGGAACTACCTGCTCGACGACTGAACGATGCGCGCTCGATTTCCTCACACCACCCTGTTCCCGCTGCTCCTCTTGGGGTTGGGCTGCGGTCGTCGCACGATGGGACCCGCGGGCGGCTCCGGCGAGGGCGGCTCCGGCGTGAGCGCCGCGGCGACCGACACTGCCACATCGACAGCTTCCGAGAGCGAGGACACCGCTGGGAGCTCGGCGGGTGGAGCCATCCCACCTCCACCGGATTGCGGCGAGGGATTCACCGCGTGCCTGGTGGAGCTTCCCAAGACCTACGATGAGGACTATGCGTGGGAGTGCACCTGGCTCAACAGCAGCCCGACGCACTGTGGCGAGTGCGGACATCGCTGCGAGGGCCTGGATATCAACCATTGCACCGGAGGTCAGTGCGACCCAGGGCTTCAGCCATGCATCGAAGTCGATCCCTCCCTGGCCAACTGCACGGAGGCATGCGCGAGCGTCGGCGAGACCTGCCGCGATGACGCCACCTGCAGCGGCACCGTCGTGGGCTACATGGGGGGAGGAGGCTACGATCCCGTCGAGGTTCTCGATAAGTGTACTCGCCTCGCAGAAGCGAGTTTCAGCGCAGGCTTCGACCTTGCGTGCGACGATCCAATTCCCTGGGGCCACGAGGACATAGACGGTCGCACCCTGGTCGGGATCCTGTGCTGCTGCACGCAGGACTGACCGACGACGAGCACGATCACAATCGATGATCTGGTCATTTCCCTCGGGCAGCCGGCTTTCGGCATCGACGCCCAGAACAACACCAACAAAGGGTTCCCGCCCGGCGCGCTCGTCCTGCAGGGTGACTTCGACGTGGGCTCGGACCACTACGTGATCCGCGGTGTAAACACTGAGGCCGTCCATCTCAATGCCGATGGGAGCTCCTTCTCGGCGACGAACCTCGAGGTGATGGGTCCTGCGCCATGCGGCGAGGGCACATCGGAGGCAACCGGCGTACTGAGACTGGTCGCGGAGGTCGCGGCTGGCCCCACGCGCGAGCCCCCATCGATCACGATCAACGTGCCGAGCGAGGTCTCGTGCCCGAGCGATGTGGAGCTCGATGCAACCGCGACCGATCCAGACGGAGATCTGGACAGCGTGCGGTGGTTCGTCGACGACGTGTTGATCTCGGCCTCGACGACAGATCTCGAGTTCACGACTTCCCACGAGTTGCGCGCAGTGGCCCGCGATTCGCGGGGAGCAGCCACGACAGCAGTGAAGTCCGTGAATTGTCTTTGAGGGCCAGCCACCACGACCCAGGAACTTCGCAACCGTACGGCTACGCCTGAGTCTCAGCACTCGCCACGACGGGCGTAGCGCTGACCGGGACAGCTCCCGGACCCGCGAAACACCTGCCCGTCGCAGCCGCAGTAGGCCCGGAAGTCGCGCGTGCAGGCCCGGGTCGCGGGCTTGCACTCGCCGAGCTGGTCGTCGCCGCAGCCCTCGCCCTCGCACACTCCGCTCTGGCAATCGCTCCCGGTGCGGCACGGGGAGCCGTCGGCGACCGCTCCCGTCCCGGCCCCGTCGCTCGCGGCCGCGCACTCGCCCCTGGACGCGTAGCGCTGGCCGGGGCAGCCGCCCGAGGCACGGAAGGTCTGCCCGTCGCAGCCGCAGTAGGCTTGCGAGTCGCGGGTGCAGATCCGATCGGCAGGAGCACAAGTGCCGGGTTGGTCGGGACCGCATCCTTGGCCCTCGCACACACCACCGCCATCGTGGCAGTCGGCATCGCTCAGGCAGCCTTGCCGCACGGAGGGCGTGACACCGCCGTCGTCACCGGGCGCGGACCCGGGATCGACCATGCCATCGGGCGGGTGGCTGCCGTCGTCGGCGCCACCCGAGGGGCTGGGCTTGGGGCACGCGAACAGGACGGCCGTGGTGACGAGGATGAAGCCGAGGAGGGAACGATGCATGGAGGTCTTCCTTCGCGTGCAGGGGATGAGAGCGCAGCGGGCCTAGGCGTCGGTGAGGATCACGCTCACGCCCCCCGAGCCCACGTTGGCGGTGACGAGGTCGAGCAAGCCGTCCTCGTCGAGATCGACGGCGATGATGTCGTCGGGTGCCATGCCCACGGGGATCGCGAGCACGGGGCTGAGCATGCCGGCTCCGTTGCCCAGGTGGATGTGGATCATGTTGTCGCTGCCCACCGTGGCCACGTCGGTGTTTCCGTCCATGTCGAGATCGATGGAGACGAGGGCCACGGGGCCCCCTTCGACGGGGACGGGGATCTGGCCGCCGAAGCTGCCGAGGCCGTTGCCCAGGCGGATGGTGGCGGCGCCGCTGGGGTTGGCCACGATCGCGTCGGTGAGACCATCGCCGTTGAAGTCGCCCGAGCCCACCTCGGCGGGGCTCGTGCCCGCGCTCGAGCTGCTCGCGCCGCCGAACTGGCCGAAGCCGTTGCCGAGCAGCAGGCTCACCGTGCCTCCGGCGGCGTCGGAGGTCACCAGATCGGGAACGCCGTTGCCGGAGAAGTCGGCGGTGTGCAGGCCGGAAGGACCGGTGCCCACCGCGTAGGTGGCTGCGGGCAGGAACGCGCCCGCGTCGGTGCGCAGCACGTACACGACCGACGAGGTGCTCTCGGTCACGAGCACGTCGGGGTCGCCGTCGCCCTCGAGATCGACCACGACCAGATCGGTGGGAACGAGCATCACGCCGAGGCTGGTGGCGATGGGCGCTCCGAAGTCACCGGTCCCGGTGCCGGGCAGCATGGTCACGTCGACTGAGCCGCTGTTGGCGGTGACCACGTCGAGATCGCCGTCGCCGTCGAAGTCGCCCACCCCGATGCCGATGGGGCCGGTGCCGGTCGGGAACGGCGACTGGACCCCGAAGTCGCCCTCGCCGGCGCCGAGGCGAATGCTGACCGTGTTGGCGTCGCGGTTGGCCGCGACCAGATCGAGCGCGGGATCGCCATCGAAATTGGCCGCCGCGATCGCGATCGTGCCCGCGCCCATCGCAAACGGGGTGGCCGTGCCGAGGCACAGCTCTCCCGCCTCGGCCATGCCGTTGCCGCACACGCCGGGGCCACCGGTGGTGGTGGTGTCGTCGCCGGTGGTGGTGTCCGTGCCGCTCGGCTCCTGGCAGGTGCCGCCCTCGCAGACCAGCGCGCCATTGCAGGTGTCGTCGGGCAAGCAGGTGCACCCGGAGCTTCCGGGCGTGCAGCCGGTGGTGTCGGGCCCTTGCGTGGACGAGGTGGCGTCCTCCGAGTCGGGGCCCTGCGTGGTGCCGATGGTGGAGGTGGCGGTGGTGGTGGGCAGCAGCGTGGTGGTGCCGTCCTGCCCATTGTCGTCGCCGGGGCAGCCCGCGAGCAGCAGGCCGAGGCTGGCTGCGGATCCCGATCGCAGGGCCAGGCGGCGGCGCTCCGGCGGGGCCGCGCGTCGGGCACGGAGTGGGGCCAAATTCAGGGCAAGGCGCATGATGGCTACGTTAGGCCAGGGATCGCGCGGGGGGAAGCGGGGCGGGGGGAAGCAGGGCGGGTACCGCAGCAGCGGGCCGAGGTCGCGCGGGCCCGCACCTCGCGCGGCGGCGGTTGCTTGTTGGTGGCCCGCCGCGCTAGCGTGGGGAGCCCTCGTCGGCCGATCACCCATGTGTCGGATATTCGGCTTTCGCTCGGTCATCCAGAGCCAGGTCCACCGCAGCCTCGTGAGCGCAGACAATGCGCTCATGCAGCAGAGCGATCGTCACCCCGATGGCTGGGGGGTCGCCTACTACAACGCGGGGGCGCCCCACGTGATCAAGAGCGTGGCCACGGCGATGGACGACCACCTGTTCCAGCGGGTCTCGGGCATCGTGGCGTCGGAGACGGTGCTGGCCCATCTGCGCAAGGCCACCCAGGGCAGCCTGTCCATCATCAATACCCATCCGTTCCAGTACGGCCAGTGGGTGTTCGTGCACAACGGCAACCTCGCCAACTTCGGGGCGATCCGCGAGCAGCTCGTGGGCATGGTTCCGCCCGTGCTGCGGCGCTTCATCCTGGGCGACAGCGACTCCGAGGTGCTGTTCTACCTGCTGCTCGGTCACATGGCGCGGCGTCACGAGCTGCACCGCGTGGGCTATCCGCTCGACGACGTGATCGCGTCGGTGCGCGAGCTGATGACCCAGGTGGTCGCGCTCACGGGCGAGCCATGCCTGGACGATCGGGGGCCGTCCGATGCGACCTACCTGACCTTCGTGCTCACCAACGGCCGCACCATGGTGGCCCACCAGGGGGGCAAGCAGCTCTACTGGACCACCCACAAGACGCGCTGCCCCGACCGCGACCACTGCCCCAGCTTTGGTCCCGAGTGCGAGGCGTCCGCACGCCCGGGCGCATTCGTCAAGCACCTGGTGGTGGCCAGCGAGCCCCTGCACGGCGACAACGTGTGGACCCCCATGGCGCCGTTCGAGGTGGTGGGGGTGGACTGGTCGATGAAGCTGCAGCAGAGCCTCCAGGCGTGAGGATGGCCGGCACGGGAACCCGGTGAGGGGGCCGTGCGTCTCAAGGGCGGTGGTGATGGCCGCACCAAGCCGGGGACTGTGGGTGATGGTGCCGATGGGTCTGACCCTGGGGGCGCTGGCGTGGGCGCTCGGGGTAGGGAGCCCATCGGCGGCCGAGCCGGAGGCTCGAGCGCAGTCCCAGTCTCCGCGGGTGATCGAGCCTCGGGTCGATGTTGCGGGCGCGGGGGTCGAGGGGGCGCCGGTCGGGTCGGAGCCCGAGGGAGGGTCGGAGCCCGAGGACGGGTCGGCGCCCGAGCCCGATCCTCGCTTCGAGCCCGCCACCAAGCCGGCGCGCAAGGTGCTCAAGCTGCAGGCGTCGATCCGCGCCTCGCTCACCTACACCGCCTACGAGCACCAGACCAAGGTACGGCCGAGCGAGGGCATCTACGTGTGGGATTGCTCGGCGATGATGGGCTGGTTCCTGCGCAAGGTGGCCCCGGTTGCGCGCAAGTCGATGGACAAGGGGCGGCCGGTCGCGCGGGACTACTATCGCAAGATCGCTCGCTCCTCCACCAAGCGGCCCAAGGGAGGCTGGCAGCGGCTGCGGCACATCGAGGACGTGCGCCCGGGCGACGTGTTCGCATGGATCCGCCCGCCGGGCTTTCCCAGCCGCAACACCGGGCACACCGGGTTTGCGCTCGCACCGGCCGAGCCGGTGCCGGAGCTCCCCGGGGCCTACACGCTGCGGATCCTCGATGCCACGTCGCTTCCACACCAGGACGACACGCGCACATACGACGGCGGTGGGGGGATCGGCGAGGGCACGATCCTCTTCATGGTCGACGAGAACGGCCGCGGAATCGCGTACGGCTGGCACGGGCGCCGCAGCCGGGGCGTGATCATGACCGACATCGTGTTCGGTCGGCTGAGCCGCTGAGCGACCTCGAAACGGCGCCGAGGACTGGCGCTCGCCAGCCGCCGGGTCGCCGCGGTACCGTGGCAGTGTGATGCGGCCCGAGATCGCCCCTCGCTCGCTGGTGTTCGGCTCGCTGGTGTTCGGCTCGCTGGTGTTCGGCTTGGCGTGCGGCCCCGTGGTCGTCCTCGAGGAGGGCAGCGAGAGCGACGACGAGAGCGCGGGAGAGACCGGCGCGTCGTCCAGCACCACGACGGGCACCACGACGAGCACCACGACGAGCACCACCAGCGCCTCGACGACGACCCCCGCGACCACGACCGTCGCGACCACGACGCCACCCGATCCCACCGGTGATCGCGAGCCGGGCTACTGCGGCCAGGTCTGCCTCGCCGTGGAGGATTGCGTCCCCGGGGGATCGACCCCGCCGACTACGCCTGCATCGATGGCTTTTGTGAGTACGTCGGCGAGATCCCGCCGTGCGACCCGGCGACGTGCGACGACCTCATGATCGGCCAGTGCACGTTCGTCGATGGCTTCAGCGTCTGCGCCACCCCGTGCGTGGACGACATGGCATGCATCGTGGGCTTCACCGAGTGCGCCGGGGTCGACGACCTGGGCAACTCGATCTGCTCCGCGCTCCCCTGCTACGGCGCGGTCGAGGGCCAGCCCTGCGAGATCGCCGGCTTCGGCCAGATCGGCGTGTGCACCGATGGCGAGTGCGTGTGTACCGACGACTCCCAGTGCACGGCCATGGGCTTCGGCTGCGACCATTGAGGCGTGGCTCGGCTCCGCACGCGTGGGAAGTGGTAGCATGCCCGGGCGTGCGGACCGCGGTCATTGCCACTGCTGGCAGCGTCGTCGTCGTCGCCGCCCTGGTCGTCGGCGCCGATCGGCTCGGACCACCACCCGGTGATGCCGCGCATGTCGTCGCCGCCGTCGAGGTGCTGGCGCCCACCGCCGCGAGCTCGCCTCCCAAGGAAGAGGAGGCGCCCGCGCCGGTGCCTCGCGCCCCTCCGCTGCAACGCTCCTTCGAACTCGAAGCTCGTGGTGACCTCGAAGGCGCGGCCAAGGCCGCGCAGGAGGCGGTGATCGCCGCCGATGGTCGAGATCCCCGTCTGCAGGCCGCCAAGATCGCGATCCTCCGCGGCCGCCTCGAAGAGGCCGAGGTGTGGCTGCAACCGCTGCTCCTGGCCGATCCCGACGACACGACCGTTCGCTACGATCTCGCCCTCGTCGACCACCATCGCCGAAATCACGCCGAGGCGAGGGCCGGCTACGAGGCGGTGCTCGAGCGCGAGCCCAGCCATGCCGATGCGCGCTTCAACCTCGCGCTGATCCTGCGCGACTCCGCCGAGCTCGACGACGCCCGGTGGCAAGCCGAGGAGCTACGCCGCCTCCACCCCGCCGACCCGCGCGTCGAGCCCTTGCTGCAATCCCTCGCCGATGTCCGCCCCTGAGCCCGATCCAGGCCCCGCGACGAGCTCCACGGCTCGCCCGTGGATCGACGTCGTCGCGATCGTGCTGGTGTGCGCGGTGGTCTACGCCAACGCGCTGACCAACGGGTATCACCTCGACGATCAGTACCGCATCGTCGAGAACCCGGAGCTCGGGCGGGTCTGGCCGATCTGGCGGCACTTCTTCGATCCCGCCACCAGCTCCTCGCTTCCCACCATCGTGCAGTTCCGGCCGATGCTGCCGCTGAGCCTCTCGATCACCGCGTGGCTGAGCGAGCTGGTGGGGCTCGATCCCCTGGTCGGGCATCGTCTGGGCAACCTCGGCTTGCACGTCGCGGCGGCGCTGCTGGTGGCGCGGTTGATGACCCGTCTGGCCGCACGGGCCGACCCGCACGGGCCCTCGCGAGCGCTGGGGCTCGCGGCCGGGCTGCTCTACGCGGTGCACCCGGTGGCGGGCGTTCCGGTCAACTATCTCTGCGCGCGCGATCTGTTGATGATGCAGGTGCTGCTCCTGGGGTGCCTGCTGGTGTTCGTGCGCCTTCGTGCCGAAGGCTCCTCGCCCTGGCGCTGGGGCCTGGCGCTGGGCCTCTTGGGGCTTTCGCTGACCAGCAAGACCGACGCCGTGGTCGCGCCTGCGTTGGTCGGAGCGATCGACGTGGCGATCTTCGGCGCGTCGCTTCGCGATCCGCGAACCTGGGCCCGGGCCGCGGCCTTCACCGTGCCGGTGCTCGCCTTCTTCGGCTGGACCGAGCTCGTCCTCGAGTTCTCGGACGCCGGACAGCTGCTCGTGGACCGCGGACCGCTCGACTACCCGCTCACGCAGGCGAGGCTCCACGTGTTCTACTACCTGCGCAACGCGATCTGGCCGTTCGAGATGCGGGTGCTGCCGCGGGTGGACACGGTCACCAGCCCGCTCGATTCCGGCGCCCTGGTGGGCGTGGCGGTGGTGGTGGGCAGCAGCGTGCTCGCGTGGCGGATCCGCATGCGCGCACCCCTGCTCGCGCTGTGCATCGCGGCGTACTGGATCGCCTTCGCACCGACCTCGTGGGTGCTGCCGTTTCGCTACCTCGCCACCGACTACCGGCAGGTACCCTCGCTGCCGTGGCTGTGCGCCGCGGTGGCCTGGGGCACGCTGCGGCTGCGTCCTCGTCGCGACGCCCTGGTGGTGTTGGGGCTCTTGGTGATCTATCTCGGTGGCGCGTCGGTGCTGACCAATCGGGTCTGGAGGGACGAGCGCATGCTGTGGGGGCAGAGCATCCGTCATGGTGGCGAGACGCAGGCCCACCTCAATTATGGCCGCGCCGTGGCCAACGATGATCCCGCGCTGGCCGAGGCGCACTATCGCGAGGCTCTGCGTCAGGCGCCCGGCAACGTGTTCGTGCTCATCAACCTCGGGATGCTCGAGATCCACCAGCGTCGGCTCGAAGAAGGGATCTCCCGACTCGAACAGGCGGCAAGCCTCACCCCGAGCTGGCCTCTCACCCAGGAGTGGCTCGCGCGTGGTTGCGTGGCGGCGCGGCAGCTGGCGGGTCCAGGTGCGAGGCCGCGCCCGGGCTCTGCACTCGCGCGTTGCATGCAACGCGGTGGCCTCTGACGGGACGCCGCCGAGGGGGCTGTCGACGCGAAATTCGGCGCCACCGCCCTGTACATCCGGTGGGCGGGCCGGTATTGTACTGCCCTCTGGGTGGAGGCTTGGGCGTGTTGTCTCGAAGCGCGACTCGATCGATCGTGACGGCAGCAGCGCTCGCCTCTGCGCCGTTCCTCTTGACGGCGTGCCCGGGCGACGACGTGGTCGTCGGGAGCGGGACCATGTCCGGCGGCTCCACGTCCACGACGACCACGGGCGAGGACACGCTCCCCTCGGACACGACGGGACCCATGACCGGTGTGGTCGATACCACCGGCACCTCGTCCACCGGCCTCGATACCACCGCCACCGAAGGCGACACCTCGACGGGCGAGCCTCCGCTGCTCCCCGGCCAGACGCAGAGCCAGCTCGTCTCCAGCGGTCGAGTGATGAGCAGCCGCGGCTACTCCATGGTCTACACGCTGGGGCAGCCCACTGCGCTCCAATCCACGCACGTTTCCTCCAACTACACCCTCCAGGGGGGCCTTGTCGGCGCCAACGGGAGCCCGCCATGAAGTCGATTCATATTGGGGTATTCGCGTCCCTGCTCACCGCTGCGGTTTGGCTCGCACCTGCGAGCGAGGCCCATGCGATCGTGCCCGGCACCCTGACCCATCAGGGAAGGCTGTTCGATACGGCGGGCGATCCCGTCACCGACACGCTCGCGGTCACGTTCACGATCTACTCCGAGGCCGACGAGGTGTTGTGGACCGAGACGCTCGACGTGGACTTCGACGAGGGCTACTTCTCGGCGGAGCTCGGCGAGATCGAGCCCATCGACGTCCCCGTGGTATTCGACGGAAGCACGCGGTACCTGGGGGTGACGATCGAGGGCGACTCCGAGATGACCCCGCGCGGCATCATCGGCAGCGTGCCGTACGCAATGGTCGCCAACGATGCCAACGGCGACATCAACCCGCTGACCGTCAACATCTCGGGCTACGGCCCGGTGATCAATGAATTCGGCGAGTGGGTGGGCGAGCCGACGGGATTGGTCGGCCCAACCGGACCCACGGGCCCCGTGGGAGCCACCGGCGCGACCGGCCCAGTCGGTGCCACCGGCCCGGTCGGTGCCACTGGTCCAGTCGGTGCCACTGGTCCAGTCGGTGCTACTGGCCCAGTCGGTGCTACTGGCCCAGTCGGTGCTACCGGCCCAGTAGGACCCACTGGCGCCACCGGCCTCCAAGGGCCTGAGGGTCCGACCGGGCCGGCAGGTCCGATTGGACCCGTCGGTCCCACGGGCGCGGCCGGCATTCAAGGACCTCAGGGTCCGACCGGGCCGATCGGTCCAATGGGCCCCATCGGTCCCACGGGTGCGGCCGGCATTCAAGGACCTCAGGGTCCGACCGGGCCAATCGGTCCAGTGGGCCCAGTCGGACCGATCGGTCCAGTCGGTCCCACGGGCGCGGTCGGCCTTCAAGGGCCTCAGGGTCCGGCCGGTCCCGTAGGACCAATAGGACCGGTAGGACCCACGGGCGCGGCCGGCCTTCAAGGGCCTCAGGGTCCGACCGGATCGGTAGGTCCAGTAGGGCCGGTTGGTCCAGCGGGTGCGGTAGGCCCCGTCGGTCCCATTGGTCCAGCAGGCCCCACCGGCGCTGCGGGTGCGGTAGGCCCCGCCGGTCCCATTGGTCCAGCAGGCCCGGCCGGCGCTGCGGGTGCGGTAGGCCCCGCCGGTCCCATCGGTCCAGCAGGCCCGGCCGGCGCTGCGGGTGCGGTAGGCCCCGCCGGTCCCATCGGTCCAGCAGGCCCCGCCGGTCCTGCGGGTGCGGTAGGTCCAGCCGGTCCCATTGGTCCAGCGGGCCCTGCAGGCGCGGTAGGCCCCGCGGGTGCGGTAGGTCCAGCGGGTCCCGCAGGTCCTGCAGGCGCGGTAGGTCCCGCCGGTCCTCAGGGGCCAGCCGGACCCGCAGGTGCAGTGGGCCCTCAGGGCATCCAGGGCCCCTCGGGGGTGATTGCCTCCGCCTTCGGCAGTGGCGGTGGCACCAATCCCAATGGCCTTGCCGCGAACACCTGGGGTTTCGTGGGGCAGACCGTGAACGTCACCGTGGCGGTGGGTCAGCGGATCCACGTCACTTCGCACAAGTACATGGGATCGTCGGTGGACGCCACCGGGCTGGGCACCGGCATCTGCTACCAGGTCCAAGGCGGCGGTGGTGCGCCCATCCTTCAAGGTGGTGCGATGCTGGGCGGTCAGGTCTCGGCGAACACTCGGATTGCATGGGGCGCCTCGGCTGTCATCCAGCCCGCGGCGGGGACCTATACGGTCGGGCTGTGTGCGAGCAGCGGCGTTCCGGCGAATTGGAACCTCAACGAGTGGGGCTACACCAGCGCGCTGGTGTTCCAGCCGTAGGCCGTAGAGGAACGAGCCGAGCGTCGTCGTGATGACCCGTCATTGGCACACGCCGGCGGCCATCGTCGTGGCGGGCGCCATGGTGGCCGTGGCGGTGTACCTGGCGCTCCGCAGGCCCGAGCCCGAGAGGGAGCCAGGCGATGACCGGTCGGCCGATCTCGCTGGGCCGCGCGTCGCGTCGCATGGCTCCGAGCGGCCGATGAGCGTCGAGCGCGACGAGCGTCGACGTCGCGACGAACTCGACCGGCTCGATGCTCGAGGCACGAGCACCGAGCCGGCCCCACCGTCGACGCCCGCCGATCGAGCGGGTGCGATCGCGGGGGATCCGTCGATGGCGGTGGCCGGCCCGCTGGGCATGACGCCCGTATCCGCCGCGCTCGAGCGGCAGGTGATCGAGGACGCCCGCAAGTCCTTCGACGACGTGCGCGATCGCGTGCGCAGCGAGTGCTGGGACGCGACCCAGACCCCCGATGCCCCCGACGAAGTGACGGTCGGCTTGTCGCTGTCGTTCGATGCTGCGGGCAAGGTGATCTCCAGTGGGGTGGTCGAGAACCGCGAGGCGACCCGCGAGGGGCTGGCCACGTGCCTCGGTCCGATCATCCACACCCTCGAGATCCCCGCGCCCGGGGCCAATCTCTCGATCGTGGTCGACGTCGCCATTCCCTGACGAGCCGATTCGAATCAGAGGCCGATCCGCTCTCCGTTCTGTCGGCAGTCGCGACGCACCGCCCCGCGGTCGAGCAAGGGGATCTCCTTGAGTGCGTGCTTGGCCTTCTCCGAGTCGCCGTTGCGGCAGGCGGCGCGGGCCATGATGATCGCGGCCTCGGTGCTCCGCCGGCTCTGATTGCTGCGCGAGGCCAGGCGGTAGGCCTCACCGGCATCGCCTCGCCGCAGCGCGGACTTGGCCTGCTGGAGCAGCTCGGTGGCCGAGGGTGGTCGGGGCTTGGGCGGCGGGGTGGGCTCGGGCTCGGGCTCGGGCTCGGGCTCCGCCTCGATCGCTTCGGGCTTCGAGCGCGAGCGGTGCCGCTTGGAGCGTCGCCGACGAGGAGCGGGCTCGGGGTCGGCCTCGGAGGAAGGCTCCTCTTCGTCGACCGAGGTCCGCTCGGGGTCGGCCTCGAGCTCGGGTGCAGTGGCGGCGGCGGTGGGCTCGGCCGGGGCGGGCTCGACGGCGGGAGTCGGCGGGGGAGGGGCCTGCTGCTGCAGGGCCGTTGCGGATGGAGACGGACTCGATGGTGCTGGTTCGTCGCTGTCAGCCGTGGCCAGCAGACCAACGACTCCCACCCCGAGCAGGAGCACGGCGACGAGGCCGAGCACGATGGGAAGGCGTCGCGACGATGAACCCACGTCGTCCGGAATCTCGGCGGGATCGAAGCTCGCCAACGGTGGGCTCGGAGGAGGCATCGCCGTGGGAGCGGCGACCGAAGGACTCGGCGCAGGGATGAAAGGCGTGGGCGATGCAAGCGGTGGGCTGGGCGCAGGAATGAAAGGCGTGGGCGAAGCAGGCGGTGGGCTGGGCGCAGGGATGAAAGGCGTGGGCGATGCAGGCGGTGGGCTGGGCGAAGGCATCGCGATGGGAGCGGCGACGACCGGAGCCGGGGTGGGGATGCTCGTTCGAGGAGGAGCGAGCGGGGCCGGCATGGACGGGAGCGTCTGACCGGCGAGCGGAGCCGGCATGGACGGGAGCGTCTGACCGGCGAGCGGGGCCGGCATGGACGGGAGCGTCTGGCCGGCGAGCGGCTCTGCGGAGAGTTGCGTCGATGGTGATGGCGTGATGGTCCGAGCGCGTACGTGCTCCGGCTTGGGAGGCGGGGTGATGGTCCGAGCGCGTACGTGCTCCGGCTTGGGAGGCGGGGTGATGGCTCGAGCGCGTACGTGCTCCGGCTTGGGAGGCGGGGTGATGGTCCGAGCGCGCGCGTGCTCCGGCTTGGGAGGAGGCGTGATGGCTCGAGCGCGCACGTGCTCCGGCCCGGGAGGCGGGGTGATGGTTCGAGCGCGCGCACCCGCCGGGATCACAGGCACGGACGGTACGCTCGAGCCCTTGACCGGCTTCGAGCCAACCGCAGGTGGTGGTGGCAATCGCCTCGATGCGAGACCCGCGGGAGCCGGCGTGGTCGTCCGTGGGCGAGGCTCGTTCGGCGGTGCGGTGGGCAGTGCGCCCACCCGCGAGGCCTCCTCGACCACGCTGAGGAAGTCATCGTCGTCCCAACCCGAACCTGGCGCTGCTGGCTTGGAGACGGACGGCGGCGCTCCGAGCTTTGGCGGCGACGCCATGCGATCAGAGTACCTCACCTCGGTGATACGGGCTCGCCGCCGCGGCCACCTCCGTGCTCCGCTTCGCCGCCGCTCACTCCACTCGCTTGCGGTACGCCACGTAGCCTTCCATCAGCGCCAGATACACCATCTGTCCGATCACCTTCTGCCCCGCGAACGTCAGGTGGGCCAGATCGCCGCTGAGCAGCGGAGGGTCGGAACGGCGCCAGCGCGCAGCCGAGCCCTCGCCGCCCATCGCGGCCACGGTGTCGAAGAACGCACAGCCCTCGCGCAGCGCCACCTTGCGCTGCACCTCCACGATCTTGGGCACCATGGGGCGGCTGACCACGCGCTGCCCCTCGCGCTGCCCGTGGTCGACCGGCGCCATCACCAGGCACGCCGGCGGACGCTCGCCGCCGCGAAAGCGACGGATCACCGCGGCGAAGTCCTGCTCGTACTTGTCCATCGCGCTCGCCTGCAGCAGCAGGTCGTTGCCGCCGAACATGAACACGAGCAGCGCCGGGTCTCGATGCTCGACCTGCTGCCGCAGGTGCTCGGCATCGAAGTAGAGCATGCGATTGGCAAAGGCACCGAGCTGCTCCATGCCGTCGACGACCACGCCGGGCACGTCGCGCTCGAGCACCACGCCGTAGAGCCGCACCTGCCCGGCCCCGGCCGCGCGCAACGAGATGTCGTGGGCATCGTCGGTCAGCTCGAACGTCTGCCAGGCGTCGGTGCCCACCTCGGCGGCGGTGGCGATGAGCTGGGGCTCGCCGCCGTCGACCTTGACGCGGATGTTGCCGCCCTTGGGCTGGGCTCGATACCACACCTCGAAGCGCGAGATCTTGCGACCGAACGCCAGCTCGGCCTCGGTGCGGAAGCGCGACTCGGCCCCGCCGGCCGACCACACGGTGGTGCCCCCCAGGCCGTAGAAGCCGTCGGGTCGACACTTGTTGATGATGTAGCAGCGTGACCAGGTCTCCCCGTCGGTGAACCGCACGCCGCGGTGACGGTAGCTGGCGTTGGGCTTGGCGACGAGGTGGAAGCCGTGGCCCGCGTCGCCGAAGCGCCGCTGCATGGCGAAGCGCAGCGCGGAGCTGACGTTGTCGTTGGCCACCACCGAGTCGCCCCACATCGACATGCGGGTGATGGCCCCCGCGTAGCGAGCGTCGGTGCGAGCGAGGCGCTCGTAGAACGAGTCGAGCGCGGCGGGGTCGGTCAGCTCGAGCGAGCGAGGCACGGGCTCGGCATCGTCGGCATGGGGCTCGTAGGGGGGCAGCCCGCTGCCCTTGGGCGGCGGCTCGATCACGGGCTCTTCCACCAGCGGCACCGCCTGGTCGTCCTGCTCGATCACGGCCACGGCCAGGCGCTCGGCTTCCTCGAGCTTCTCGGCGGCGGCCTCGGCCTGCGCGCCCTCGCCCAGGAGCTCGCGACCCACCAGGTTCCAGAACAGCATGGGGTCCTGCCCCGGGACCCACGGGCGCGCCCACTCGAGCCCGGGCACGAGATAGGTGCCGGCGATGAGCAGCAGCATCGTGACCATGCCGGAGACGATCTTGCGAAACGTCCCGGGCGGGTAGTGTCCCGAGTCCTCGCCGTGGCCCCTGCGGAGCACCACCAGATCGACCTCCTCGGGGACGTCGAGCAGGCCGACGTCGGCGGGGAGCTCCGGTGGTGTGGTGGCGGAGGTGGTCATGGCGGTGCGACGGGGCAAGCGGCTAGAAGTTGAAGTAGATGAAGGCGCGAGGCGCCCCGGCCATGAGCTTCATCAGGGCCAGGCCCAGCAGCGAGAACAGCACGCCGAGCACGGGACCGGGCAGGCGGCGGAATGCGGCGTAGAGCGTCTCGTCGACCCAGCGCTTGGGGGTGAAGTGGTAGAAGGTGCCGAAGATCAGCGCCGCCCACAGCCAGGGCGTGAGCAGGCCCGGGCGCACGAGCGAGTCGTCGAAGCGGAGCATCCCCGCGATCATGGACTTGGCGGTCTCGAAGTCGGGTGCCCGGAAGAACACCCGCGACAGCACCGTGAAGTGGTAGGTGAGCACCACGTGGAGGATGGTGTTGAGCGGTCCGCCCCGCAGCGGCAGCCACGTGACCAGCACGAACATCACCGCCGCGAAGCCGGCGCAGAACCACGCGGCCTGCTGCGGCAGCCCGAGCGCCCACTGGGCGAAGCCTCCGCAGGCCACGCCGAGCGCCACGGCGGCCGTCAGCGTCGTGACCACCGCGCGCCCACGGCGGGAACGGTCGCGTTTGCGCACGCGGTTCCAGCGGTTGTAGAGCATCGCCAGCCCGTGGAGGTTGCTGTAGATGACGAAGTTCCAGCTCGTGCCGGGCGAGTAGTGCCACATGCCCACCAGGAACATGGTGAGCCACAGGTTGAAGTAGGTGCGGGCCGGCGAGCCCTTGCTGCCCCCGAGCGGGAAGAACAGGTAGTCGCGTAGCCAGGTCGACAGCGTCATGTGCCAGCGCCGCCAGAACTCGCCCAGGTTCTTGGCCTGGTAGGGGCGGTCGAAGTTCTCGGGGATCTCGTAGCCCAGAAGGCGCGCCGCTCCGATCGCGATGTCGGAGTAGCCCGAGAAGTCGGCGTAGAGCTGAACGGTGAAGGCGTAGAGCGCCAGCAGGATCTCGGCCGAGGTATAGGCCTCGGGAGTGGCGAACACCGCGTCGGTGAACTGGGCCGCGATCCAGTCGCCGAGCAGGACCTTCTTGACCAGGCCCTTGAAGATGCGAAACAGGCCCTCCTCCATCACGAGGGGGGACAGCCGCGGACGCTTGTGGAGCTGGGGCAGCAGCTCGTTGGCGCGCACGATCGGCCCGGCCACCAGCTGCGGGAAGAAGGTGACGAACAGCGCGAACTTGCGAAACGAGGGCTCGGGAGTGAGCCGGCCTCGCCACACGTCGATGGTGTAGCTGAGGCTCTGGAACGTGTAGAACGAGATCCCGACCGGAAGGATGGTCTGGAGGTGGGGCGCCACGAACTCGATGCCGGCCGCGTGGCAGAGGTCGGCGAACACGTCGACGAAGAAGTCGGTGTACTTGAAGTACCCGAGCATCCCGAGGTTTCCCACCAGGCTCAGCAGCAGGAACGAGGTAC
The DNA here is from genome assembly GCF_026337845.1 of Paraliomyxa miuraensis. Lineage (GTDB taxonomy): Bacteria > Myxococcota_A > Polyangia > Nannocystales > Nannocystaceae > Paraliomyxa > Paraliomyxa miuraensis. The sequence continues at coordinate 425,642 of NZ_JAOVZF010000162.1, forward strand.
GGCCGCGGCGGGCCCACGTGGCCACGGCCGGGTCGGGGCTCTGCGCCTTCGCAGCGAGCCGGTGGATCTGCAGCCCGCACCCGTAGTCGAGGATGGTCGAGAACACGAGCAGCCCGGCGAAGTACCAGGGCGTGGGCGGCGGGTCGGTCTTGGGCCCCGCCATGTAGAAGAAGTACGAGGCACCGAGCAGCAAGAGCACGCGCGCGACCGGTCGATGCCCCAGTGCCCACGAGGCCACCAGGACGGGGACCAGGAACACGAGGAAGTCGAAGGTCGGAAACAGCACGGCGGACCGTCGGGCTCGAAAGCTACCCCTGGGCAGGGATCGGTGCGAGTTCCTGACGCGCACGGCACCGTGCGCTGTTCCCGCAGCGGCGGATCGCTTGCGTGAGGGGGCAGCCGTGCGGGACGATGGTCGTCATGAAGAGCCAGGGTGGTCGGGGGCGGGTGCTGCGGTTTGCCGTGACCGGCGCGTTGCTCGGCGGGGCCGCCGGAGGCTGTACCGGGGCCCAGGATCAGCCGCGGACGAACACGGCGCACGTGCCGGAGCCCGATCACGTCAACATGGCCAGGGAGGCCGAACCGGCGCCGGAGCCCGATCACGTGAACGTGGCGCCGGTCGAGCCGCCGCCCGACGCCGAGCCTTCACCGGACGCGCCGCCGAAGGTGATGGTCAACCCGGCGCCACAGCCCGATCCCGAGCAGATCGAGCCGGTCCACCCCAACGAGGCGATGGAGCCCGATCCGCCGGCGCCGAAGCCCGATCACGTCAACGTGCGCAAGGAGCCCGATCCGCCCACGACCAAAAAGGCGCCCGAGCCCAAGCACGTCAACGTGCGCAAGGAGCCGGACCCCAAGCTCCCGTGAGCCCGCGTGGCGGCCTTGTCGGGGTGGAGCGTCGTAGGGGATCATGGCGACCATGAAGCGGCGAGGAACGGAGCGGGTGTTGACCTTTGCGGTCACGGGTGCGTTGCTCGGAGGCGTGGGCGTGGGGTGCAGTCGCAGCCATGGCCCCACCGTCAACCCGGGTCCCGAGCCGGTGGGCGAGCCAGTCGGTGAGCCGGCGGGCGAGCCGGTCGGAGAGCCGGACGGCGACGAGGGCGAGACGCCCACGGACGACGTGGAGGGGACGGAGACCGTCAACGAGGGTCCGGTGGAGCAGCCGGAGGGCCCCATCGTCAATACGCGGCCCACGAAGTAGCCTCGCGGACCAGGCCCGAGTCGAGTCGTGGCCGACGAACGACCAGCGATGAGCGAGCCCACCGGTGCCGAGCGGATGCTGGCTCCCGCGACGGAGCGGCTGGGGCGGATGCATCACGCACAGGTGCACCGCGATCCCTGGCCCGACTTCGGGGCGTTCGAGGTCGATCGCTATGACGCCGCGCTGCGCCGGGCGGCCGCGGTGCAGTGGGGCGGCCGCGCGCGCGCCGAGCATGGCTCGGTGCAGCAGTTCTCGATCCTGACCCACGTGCTGTGCAATGCGCGGGTGGAGCTGCACGTGCTGGGGGCGCTGGCCCGGCTGCAGACCGACGAGGTGCGGCACGCCGAGCTGTGCGCTGCGATGGCGCTTGCGTGCTGGCCCGAGGGCACCGAGCTCGAGCCGGCGGTGTTTCGCTGGGAGCGCCCGCGGCTGCCGTGGGTGGGCCCGCCCGCACCGGGCGACGACCCCCAGCCGATGCTGGCCTGGGCGGCGGAGGCGATCCTGGTGTCGTGCTGCATCGGCGAGACCCTGTCGCGGCCCATGCTCGAGGCGATCGCGGTGGTGGCCACCGATCCGGTGGCCGAGGCGGTGGCGCGGCAGATCCTCCGCGACGAGCACCTGCACGCGAGCTTCGGCTGGGAGACCCTGGGGCTGCTCTTGCCGCGGATGTCCAACGCCCAGCGCGCCTCGCTGGAGCAGCGCATGACTCGATCGTTCGGTGCGGTCGAGTCGACCACCGCGTGCGGGATCCCGGTGGAGGCGGTGGCGGGCAAGAGCCTCGAGATCGGGCCCAGCGACGACCTCGACGGCGAACGCCACGACCAGCACAATTTGGGCACGTTGACCGACGAGCAGTACGCGATGATCTTCTTCGCGACCATGGAGACCGAGGTGCTACCCCGGCTCGAAGCGCTGGGCTTGCCCGCGATGGAGTCCTGGCGCCGAAGGCCGCGGCCGGTGCCCGGTGAGTGAGCAGGTCACCCTGCCGGTGGGGAAGGTCCACCTGCTGCATGGCGACAACCTCCCGATCTTGCAAGGCCTGGCGTCGGGTCGGTTTCGGCTGATCTACGTCGACCCCCCGTTCAACACGGGCAAGCGCCAGGCCCGGCGACGCATGAGCACGGTGCGCGACGACGAGCACGGCGATCGCACCGGGTTCGGGGGGCAGCGCTACCGCACCCTCGTGCACGGCACCCGGGCCTATGCCGATGCCTTCGAGGACTACCTGGGATTCCTCGCGCCGAGGCTGGAGCAGGCCCACCGCGTGCTCGCCTCCGACGGCAGCCTGTTCGTGCACCTCGACTATCGCGAGGTGCACTACGCCAAGGTGCTGCTCGACGAGATCTTCGGACGCGAGTGCTTCATGAACGAGATCATCTGGGCCTACGACTACGGCGCTCGCTCCACCAAGAAGTGGTCGGCCAAGCACGACAACCTCCTGTGGTACGTCAAGGATCCGAAGCGCTACGTGTTCGAGCACGACGAGGTCGATCGGATCCCCTACATGGCGCCGGGGTTGGTGGGGCCCGAGAAGGCCGCGCGGGGCAAGACGCCCACCGATGTCTGGTGGCACACCATCGTCAGCCCCACCGGGCGCGAGAAGACGGGCTACCCCACGCAGAAGCCGCTGGGGGTGCTGCGGAGGATCGTCAAGGTGCACTCACGGCCGGGCGACGAGCTGCTCGACTTCTTTGCCGGCAGCGGCACCCTGGGAGAGGCCGGGGCGGAGCTGTCGCGGGTGGTGACGCTCATCGACCACGGCGACGAGGCGCAGGCGGTGATGCGCGCTCGACTGGCCCAGTGGCTGTGATGGCTCGACCCGCCGCCTACTCGCCCGGCCGGCGCTCGGCGTACAGCTCCGGCCGGCGGTCGCGGAAGAAGCCCCAGTCGGCGCGGTAGCGCTCGATTTCGTCGAGATCGAAGCGCTGGAGCAGCACGCCTTCCTCGCTCGACCCCAGGTGCTGGACCAGCTCGCCGCGGTGATCGGCGATGAACGAGTGACCATAGTACGCCTGGGTCACGCCATCGTTGTCCTCCAGGCCGATCCGGTTGGCGGCGACGATGGGCACCGCATTCGCGACCGCGTGCCCCTGCATCACCCGCTGCCACTGGGCGTGGGTGTCGAGGCTGGCGTCGTACGGCTCCGTGCCGATGGCCGTGGGGTACATCAGCACCTCGGCCCCGGCCAGCATCATGGCGCGCGCCGCTTCCGGGTACCACTGGTCCCAGCAGATGCCGACCCCCAGCACGCCCGCGCGCGTCTTCCAGGCCTTGAATCCGGTGTCACCGGGACGGAAGTAGTACTTCTCCTGGTAGCCGGGGCCGTCGGGGATGTGGCTCTTGCGGTAGACCCCGAGCACGGTGCCGTCGGCATCGACGAGCGCCATGCTGTTGTAGTAGCGCGGGCCGTCCTTCTCGAAGAACGAGACCGGAATCACCACCTCGAGCCGTCGGGCGAGCGCCTGCATGGCGAGCACGCACGGGTGCTGGTCGACCGGGTGCGCGGTCGCAAACCACCTGGGGTCCTGCCGGGTGCAGAAGTAGATGCCCTGGAACAGCTCGGGCGGCAGCACCACGTCGGCTCCCTGGCGCGCCGCCTCGTGCACCAAGGCCTCGGTCTTGGCGAGGTTGGCCGCGAGCTCCGGACCGAAGGCGGCCTGGAGGGCCGCGACCGTGATCGTGCGTGGGTTCGTCATCTAGCGTGGCTGCTGCTGGGTGATGCAGTGGAAGGATCCGCCGCCCGCCTCACCGCCGCCCAAGAGCCCCCGAGAGGATACGCCGACGACCTGGCGATCGGGAAACACGGCCTGGAGGGCCTCGAGCGCGCGCTCGCCCGAGGGAGTGCCGTAGACGGGCACCACCACCACACCGTTGGCGATGACGAAGTTCATGTGGGAAGCCGGCGACGACCCGCCGCCGGCGTTGCGGTAGAGGCCGACGCCCGGAATTCGCACGACCTCCAGCCGGCGACCCTCGGCGTCGACGGCGGCCTCGAGCACCTCGGCGATCGCCTCGAGCGTGGCGGCGTTGGGATCGTCAGCGCCCGCGGGGCTCTGGCACACGACCCGCCCGGGGGCAACGAAGCGCACGAGGTTGTCGATGTGGCCGTCGGTGTGATCCTGGTGCAGGCCCTCGTCGATCCACACCACGCGCCGAGCCCCCAGTGACTGGCGCAGCGCCGCCTCGGCGGCCTCCTCCGTCCAGCCGTTGCGGTTGGCGTTGAGCAGCGTCTGCCGCGTGGTCAGGACCGTGCCCGCGCCATCGTGCTCCACGGCGCCCCCCTCGAGCACGAAGCCGAAGCGCCGGATCGGCGCGCCCGCGAGGCGAGCGACCTCGTCGCCGACGGTCGCGTCGTCGGGGAGGTCGAACTTGCCGCCCCAGCCGTTGACCTCGAAGCGCAGCGCGAGCGACCCGTTGGGGCCGCGCGCGAAGATCGGGCCCGTGTCGCGCAGCCAGATGTCGCCATAGCGCGCGGGGACGAGCTCGGCGACGTCGCCGACGGCCTCGCGCGCCGAGGTCTCGGCCTCGGCCCCGTGGACCAGCAGGCGGACGCGGTTGGTCGGCGCCAACGCTCGCACCAGCGCCGCGACATCGCGGCGCGGAGGCTCGAGGTCGTCGTTCCACTCGCGCGGATCGGCCGGCCACGCGGTCCAGATGGCCTGCTGCGGCGCCCACTCCGGCGGCACGGTGATCGTGATCTCCCTGGTCGAAGGCTCCATGCGGCTCGCGATGCCCGTCATAGCGCCGATTGGCCGGGGAGGAAACCTGGGCATTCGAAGCACGGAGTCGAGCCCGGTGGCGCGCGCTCGGCTTTCTCGGCGGCTGTGGTAGGAAACCCGTCCCATGACCGATGCCCGCTCGCTCTCGATCGTCCGCGGCCGAGTCCTCACGCCCGCGCCCTACGAGCGGAAGCTGGTCGAGTGGCCCGATGCCCTGGTGGAGGTCGATGCCGACGGCCGTATCACCGCGGTGTCCGAGGCACCCGCCGACTGCCCGGTGCCGCCGACGTGGCCCGGCGCGGTCATCGTGCCCGGCCTGGTCGACACCCACCTGCACTTTCCCCAGACCCGCATCCTCGGCAGCGCGAGCGGACCGCTATTGCCGTGGCTCGAGACCTCGGTGTTCCCCGAGGAGGCGAGGTTCGACGATCCCGACCACGCGGCCGCGGTCGCGCGAGAGATGTGCCGCGCGCTCATCGAGCAGGGGACCACGCTCGCGGGGATCTACAGCACCGCGCACCCACAGGCGACGGAGATCCTGCTCACCGCGCTCGAGGACGGCGGCCTGCGGGCCGTGACCGGGCTGACGCTCATGGATCGCAATGCGCCGCCCGCCAACCGCCTGGAGGCCGTCGAAGCCATGGCGGCCAGCGACGCGCTGATCGAGCGCTGGCACGGACGCGACGGTGGTCGGATCCGAATCTCGATGATCCCCCGCTTTGCGCTGAGCTGCACCCCCGAGCTGCTGCGCGAGGCCGGCCGGCGAAGCCGCGAGCACGACCTCTTGCTTCAGACGCACATCTCCGAGAACCGCGACGAGATCGCGCAGACCCTGGCGGCGTTCCCGGGCCACCGCGACTACCTGAGCGTGTACGAGGACCACGATTGCGCGGGCCCTCGCACGTTGTTGGCGCACTGCATCCACTTCAGCGACGACGAGTGGGCCCGCATGCAGGCCCAGGACATCGCGGTCGCCCACTGCCCCGACTCCAACTTCTTCCTCGGCAGCGGCTGCATGCCCCTGCGCGTGGCCCTGGACCGCGGGCTGCGCGTGGGCCTGGGCACCGACGTCGGCGCGGGCCGTACCTTCTCCGTGCGGCGGGTCGCGGCGGCGGCCTACGACGCATCCCTGCTGTGCCAGGCGATGGTGAGCCCCGAGGAGCTCTTGTGGCTGGCGACCCGCGGCGGCGCCCAGGCGATGCGCCAGGACGATCGCCTCGGCTGCATCGCGCCCGGCTTCGATGCCGACCTGGTGGCCATCGACGTGCCGCCGCTCCATCCCTCACCCTCTCGGGCCGCCTTGATCGATGCGCTGGTGTTTCGTCACGACGCCGGCCCGGTCCGCGCCACGGTGGTCCGTGGGCGCGTGCTACGGGGCGCGTAGCTCGAGGTCCACCCGCAGCATGCGGTGGTCCGAGCCGAATGCCGGCTCGATGCGGCGATCGATGGGCACCAGCTCCTCGGAGCTCAGCGCGTGATCGATGGGCAGGCCCAGCGGGCCGAGGAAGTCGGGCCACGTGGGCTGGATGCCAAAGCGCTGCGTCGAGCGCAGGCGGCCGTCGTCGAGCAGCGCGCGCAGGGGGGCCGACCACGGGGTGGCATTGAGATCGCCGACCACCACGACGGGCCCGGGCTCGCGAGCGGCCCACTCGCCCACGGCCGCCAGCATTGCATCGCGGGTGCCGGCCAGCTCGCGGCCGACCGGAGGCGGCGGGTGGGTGGCGAGCAAGGCGATGCTCCGGTCGCCGAGCGGCAGCTCGAGCTCGATGCTCGGCGCCCAGTCGGGACCGAAGGTGTGGACCGTGGTCGCGGTGGGGACGATGCGTGTGAGCACCACGATGCCGAATGCATCGTTGCGCGGCCAGTCCACCACGCGGTGCTCGGGGAGCGCGGCCGCGAACGCTGCGATCTCCTCCCGCGAGACCTCGAGCACGGCGACCACGTCGGGCTCGAGGCTGGCCACGTGAGCCGCGGCCTCGGCCACGCGCGGATTGCCGTGGTGGAGGTTGAACGCGATCACCCGCAGGCGCGGAGCATCGGTGGCGACGGGGCTGCCCATGGCGAGCGAGTAGAGCGGGAGCACCAGCGCGAGATGGAGCAGCACGAGCGCCAGTGCCCAGGCCGCGAGCTTCCACCAGCGCCGCACGGCCAGGGCCGCCGCGGCCAGCATGGCGCAGAGCAGCGCGAGCACGCGAAAGTGCGCGAGCAGATCGAGGAGCCACCACCAGCCGCCGAAGAACGCCAGCAGCGAGACCACGGTGAGGGCCCCGAGCCCCAGGATCGCGAGCCGACGCACGGGAGACACCGGGGCGGGGTCGGTCGCGGCCATCGACCGAGCCACCGTAGCACCGATCGCCCCGCGGCTCGGCTGCGCTATCGTGGTGCCGATGGTGAAGGCGAGCGGGGAACGAGGGGTGCTGCTGACGTGCGTGCTGCTGGTGGGCGCCTGCGGTGGCTCGGGCGGTGGCGACGGCGATGCCGGCGAGACGGGGAGCACCTCGCAGGGGCCGGGGTCCGCCGACGCGACGAGCACGGTCGATGACACCGGCACCGGCTCGGCCACGGTCGGCACGGCCGACTCCACCGAGTCCGGTACCAGCGATGACACCGGAGATCCTCCGTCCCCGGACGAGGAACCCACCCCCGAGCACTTCCGCGAGTGCGACGGGGACCCTCCGGGGCAGGTGATCGACGCGACTCCGGCCGACTATCGCGAGCTCCTGCCCACGATGCAGCCCGGCGACGTGCTGCGGCTGGCCGCGGGAACCTACGATCAGGGCCTGCCCATCACGGACATGAACGGCTCGGCGGGGGCCTGCTTCGTCATCGAAGGGCCGGCCGATGGCGCCGCGGCCGTTTTCACCGGCAGCTCCTCGCGCAACACGGTGAGCATTCGCGACTCGAGCTACGTGGTGGTGCGCAACCTCGAGCTCGATGGCATCGGTGAGGTCGGGGATGCCGTCAAGGCCGAGGGGACCTCGACCCATGCGCACCACATCGTGCTCGAGGGCCTCTACATCCACGATCACGCCGCCAACCAGCAGGTGGTGGGCATCAGCACCAAGTGCCCCGCGTGGGACTGGGTGATCCGCGACAACTGGATCGAGACCGCCGGCACCGGGCTCTATCTCGGCGACTCCACCGGAGATGCTCCGTTCGTGTCCGGGCTCATCGAGCACAACGTGGTGCTCGACACCACCGGCTACGGCATGCAGATCAAGCACCAGAACCCGCGCCCGGAGCTCCCGGGGCTGTCGGACCACGACGCCACGATCATCCGGCACAACGTGTTCAGCAAGCAGAGCGGCGCCAGCGTGGCCGATGCGCGCCCCAACGTGCTGCTCGGTCACTGGCCGCTCTCGGGCGCGGGCGTGGAGGACCAGTACCTGGTCTACGGCAACTTCTTCCACGACAACCCCACCGAGGCGCTGCTGCAGGCCGAGGGCAACGTGGCGATCTACGCCAACGTGTTCTTCAACCCCAACGGCCCGGGCCTCAACGTGCAGCCACACAACGACGTACCGCGCAGGATCGAGGTGTTTCGCAACACGTTCGTGACCAGCGGTCGTGCGGCCAGGATCACGGGGGGCGACCCCGCGTTCGCCCAGCGCTTCGTGGGCAATGCGGCGTTCGGCGAGCCGGCGCTCGAGGGCGGCGAGCAGCTCGACGATCACACCGGCACCCAGGCGGACGCCGCGACGGTGCTGGTGGATCCGACCGGAGCGCTCGGCGAAGGGCTCGACCTCCACCCGCAGGCGGGCCAGCTCGAGGGCGGAGTGGACGAGACCGGCCTCGACGCCTTCGTGTGGTGGGACCACGACTTCGATGGCCGGTTGCACGATGGAGGCCACCGCGGGGCCCATGCCGGACCCGCCGACGCGGGCGCCTGGGCGCTGGACCGCGCACGCAAGCCCTGAGCGGCCGGCTTCTGGCCCGGGGCTGGCTCAGCCGCCGGCGTGGCTCACTTCGAACTCCACGCCGGGGACCGGTCGCAGGTAGCGTAGGTCCTGCGCCGCTCCGTCGACCCATAGTGGTGCCTCGCTGCCATCGCCGAGCGCGGCGAGGGCACGCGCATCGAACTCGGCCGGGTCGGGCTGGAACGGGATCGGCTCGATCGGCTGGTCCTGGGTGACGAAGAAGTTCTCCCAGTGCACCGCGAGCACGTAGCGGGGATCGAGCGCTGCGATCGCAGCCTCGGGGTGCTCCATCACGGCCTCGAAGGTGCCCACGGTGAGGATCGCCAGATCCACCCGATGCTCGTCGAGCAGCTCGGGGACGGGCAGCCCCAGGGGAGGATCGGCCGGGGCATCCTGATAATAGATGCGGTAGAGCGGCACGCCGCGCGGATCGAGGAAGTCGACGAGGTAGGACAGCGTCGCGCCCTCGCGCCACTGCGCGGCGGTGGCCAGCGGCTCGGTCTGCTCCTGCTCCATGCAGCCCTCGCCGAAGTGGATGACGCCGAGGAACTGCGGCGGGTGCGACGAGCACAGGGCTCGCAGGCGGATCGGCGCCCCCGGGACCGGAACCCACGCCCCCTCGATCCCCGCGGGCACACCCGTGCAGGGATCGGCCTCCGTGCAGCTGCGGCGATCGACCAGTGGGGCGCGGGGATCGTTGAGCACTGCGACCCGAGCGGGCGGCACCTCGTCGAAGCCAGCCAGCAGCCGGGCCGCCGAGAGGTTGCCGTAGATCATCGCGTCGGCCGTCTTGGTCCACACGTAGGGCACGTCCATCAGGTGGTCGTAGTGGCCGTGGCCCACCAGGATTGCCGCGACGTCCTGAACCCGATCGAGCGGGAGGTAGGCATCGATCACGTCGATGCGCGGCTCGATCGAGCCGAACGTGGTCTCGAGCAGGCTGGGGTTGGAGTAGAGCGGGGCGGTGAGCGTGGAGACCTCGCCCACGCGCAGGGCCACGCCGCCGACCCCGAGGAACTCCACCTCGAGCGGAGGGATCGGCACCGGCGGGGGCTCTCCGGTCGACGTGGAGCCGCCGTCGCTCGTTCCTGGCTCGCCGGAAGCCGCCGTGGTGTCGGCCGCCAGGGTCGTCGCCGTACTCGCGGCGCTGGTCGTGCTCGAGTCGGTCTCGCCCCGGGTCGTGCCCGCGGGCGAAGGGCCCTGTCCGGTGCAAGCCACCACGCAGCCCGAGCCCACGATGCACGCCCATCCCTTCATGACTCGCAAGCAGGCCCGGATCTCGAGGGCTCCGTGCATGGCGTCAGACCCCGAGGTGCGCGCGGACCAAGCTCACCACGGCCGCGTCGTCGTCGAGTCCCTCGGGTGATGCGAGATCGTCATCGCCGTCTCGGCACAGCAGGAAGTACTCCACCGCGGCCCGGGCGAGCCGCTGCCCCGCTTCGTCGAAGCCGTCCCAAGCGTCGAGCAGCGCCTCGCAGTCGCGGGCGATCGCTCGTCCCAGCTCCGCGGGCGGCCCCCCCTGGGTGGAGGCGCGCTCGATGGCCTGCAGGTAGAGCGGCAGCTGCTCGCGCAACCCGATGGGCGAGCGCACGGCATTGGCGAGGATGCGGGAGAAGCTCGCACGAGCCTCCGCGGGGAGCTGGGCCAGCAGGCCGGTCTCGGAGGGGTCATCGCTCGACATGCCGGCCGATCATACGTCAACCGCGGCACGCCAGAGCGCTCGGTGAACTAGCTCGCGCGGCCGAGGGCCTGCTCGATCCGCGTGAGCAGCTGCTGTGCCGTGAACGGCTTGTTCAGCAGCTTGCGCTGGTCGTCCTCGCCAAGACCGGTCTGGTCGTGGTCCGTGTAGCCCGACATGAACAGCACCGGGAGGGCGGGGCGGCGCGCCCGAAGGGCCTGCGCCATGCCCAGGCCGTCGAGCTCCGGCATCGCGATGTCGCTGAGCACCAAGTCGATGCCCGCGTGCGTGTCGAAGCGCTCGAGCCCATCGTGCCCGTTCTCGGCCTCGAGAACCATGTAGCCCCTGCGACTGAGGATCGCGTTGATGAGCTTGCGAATCAGTGGCTCGTCGTCGACGACGAGAATGGTGGTCTTGGGCATACCCGCACCAGTCGTGTCCCCGTGGGCAGAGACAGGCACGAAGACCCGTTGAGTACCACGATTCTCGGCGGGATTCCGGCGAGGTCGCCGCCATCGACGTCCGAGTCGGTAGAACCGCCAACGAGGCCACCACCGGGCATCGGGCGAGGTCGCCGCCACGCTGGCCGCTGCCCGCGGGCTCGTCCGCTCGCGAGCGGGTCGGCGGGCTCGTCCTCGGCCGGGGCGACCTCGGGCCAGGCGAGTCGACTCGGTGAATCACCCATGGCTCCGCACTCGATCGCGCCACGCATTGGCGAGCATTTCCGACCAATCAGCACACCAGAGGAGATCTCGTTGGTATCCCCACTTCGTCGTACATCAGCTCGAAATCATGATATTCATTTGATTTCAATGATTTGGTCGATATCGCACAGTGTGCATAGGCCTTACGATTGTTCTGGATCGAGGGGGCCGACTGTGTATTATGTGTCCACGCCAACGCTCGTTACAAAGCGATGGCATCGAATGGCGACTCGGGACTGGTGCTGGTCCCGATTCAAGGGGTCGGGGGACTCGAACAATGGACATCAAAGAGATCGTATTTGCTCGTCAGGCTGGGGTTCAGGGCTCGATGAAGGGGGTCGCGCTGCTCGTGGGCGGCATGCTGTCACTGCTGGGCAGCGGCTGCGGCTCCGACGAGCTCGAGGACACCACGGACTTCGGTCATCAGCGGTTGGTCGAGATCGCCGATGAGGTGACCTGTGTGCCGCTGGTGGCCGGAAAGGAGATCGACGCGGGCACCGTGTGCGCGTCCATCGACAACACCGTCGACACCTCGAACACGTGCGGGACCGGGGCCACGGGGGTGATGAACGTGACCTACGCGACCACCGGGGGGTGGGAGCTCGAGCGCGCTCGCATGGCCGTGGGCGTGGGTCTCGAGGACATCCCCACCAACCGCCGCGGCAAGGCCAAGCTCCATCTGTTCCCGTACGACAGCGGCGACGTCACCGGGGCCACCGAGCACACGTTCGCGGTGCCGCTGTGCCAGCTCGGGCTCGACGGAGCCTACGATGCCTGCGACCCGGTGCTGGCGCACATCTCGAACGAGGCCGAGCTGCGCAAGCCCAAGAAGAAGCCCGGCAAGTACCAGCAAAAGCTGGCGTGGGGCGATGGCGAGCTGCTGGGCCGTCGCTGGCGGCAGGGCAAGTACTACACCATGGAGCTCCAGTGCGTCGCCGACGAGCCGCCGCCGCCTCCGCTGGCCGGCTGTGAGACCGCCTATGCCCATGGTCCCGGGGCCATCTGCTTCCTGGGAGCCGATCTCGACGGTGACGGCGAGGACGACGGCTTCGCCAACTGGGGCTGGACCAACGGTCCGATCGCACCGGGCACCTCGACCTCGTGGCCGGTCTACGCTGCGGTCGGCGGCTGTGATCCGAGCGCCGGGGAGCTGGTCGGCAACCTCGCGGTGTCGTACTCCGGCAGCGTCGCCACCGTGACGTTCGAGCGCGTGGGCGACGTGCTGCTCGACGAGGAGCAGATCCACGTGGGCACCGAGCCCCTCCCGCGCGACGAAGACGGCGCCCTGTCGATCAACCCGGCCGATGCCGCGGTGGTGGTCGACCTCGATGGCGTCACGACCAGCTCTCACACGATCACGGGGCTCTCGGGCGACATCTACCTGTCCTATCACGCCATCGCCTGTGGTGACGGCATCGAGCCGCCCAGCGATCCGCTGGCCTCGCTCACCGACGAGTTCCAGACCGACAGCCTGGCGAGCTGGAACATCCACAACCCGCAGACGGCCACGGTGGCGATCGACGATGGCGCGCTGGTGATGGTGCCCAACCCCAACACGTGGTGGTACATGTCCGACGAGGCGCTGCACGTCAGCAAGCTGGTCACGGGCAACTTCGCGGTCACCACCCGGATGGAGGTCACCAACCTCGCGGGCGGGCCGACGGCCCCGGGCGCGCCGTATCGCATCGGCGGGATCATGGTCCGCGATCCGGGCTCGGCCGATCCCAACACCTACCACATGGGCATCGGGAACATGAACCAGCCCGAGGTCGTCACCGTGTCCAAGAGCACCGACGACGGCTACAGCCAGATCGGCACCACCCCGTGGACGGGGATCGAGGCCGAGATGCGGATCTGTCGGTTCGGCAGCACGGTGCAGTCATTCGTCCGCCTGCCCGAGCAGCCGTGGGCCTGGGTCGACGACATCCAGCGCGGCGACTTGCCGTCGACGGTGGCGGTGGGGCCCATTGCCTACGCGGGTACGGCCGAGCCCGACCTCGTGGCGGAAGCCGACTACGTGCACTTCCAGACGGTGGACAAGATCGAGGACTGCTGGCGCGACTAGATCGAGTCCCTCGGCTGGACCCGCAAGAAGGCATCGAGCCACGGAGGCTCGGTGCCTTCTTTGTTTCACGGCCATGGAATCGGAGGTGATGCAAGTAAATTCTCTGCGCATGGACGCCGTATTTGGGACGGCTTGCATGAATTTGCTGTGTTCCAAAATACCGTATTGACACGTCCGCCCATTTGGAGATAGACAAGGAACTGGGAGGGATTCGATACGGACGCGTGGGCGGGGGCCCACGGCAACCGTGGCGTTGCAGACCCTCGAGAGCTGGCGATTTGGGGTGCCAGCCCTCGATGGCCGTACGGATCTGCTCCCAGGGCCCGAATGATTCGGTGCCCTCAGCAACCAAGGATGGGGGGAGCTATGTACGAAAATCGATCCAAGTGGATTGGGGTGATGGCGATGATCGCCATGGCAATGGGCGCCGCGTGTGATGAGGGGCCCCACGCGGATGCGGAGCTCGAGCTCGACGACGTCAGGGGCGAGCGTCCGCAGGCACCGTCGGACTCACTCACGACGCATGGGTACGCCGAGGTCGTGCCCGGCTTCGAACTGGAGATCGCGCTGGGAGGGCAGACCGGAGAAGACGTGGTGCTCGAGTGGCCCACGGACGATGGGGTGGTGACGGTATACCGTTCCACGAACCCGCACGCCTTGCTCGACCTCGACCTCGGCCAGCCGCTGCCCGAGGACGTCGACGCGTTCTCGCCGGAGGAGCCGATCAGCTACATCGACTTCGGTGCGGCCAGCCAGCAGACCGAGACTCCGAGCTACTACTACCGTGTGGGGCGGAGCGTCGGGGGCAACCAGAACCAGGGCGAGGAGGTGTCGCTGTCCACGATGGTGATGAAGACCACCACCGCCATGTACACGGGCTACACCAAGCTCGGCCTGTGCATGCTCGATGGACCGCAGAGCGCCTCGGATCTCCACGCCACCCTCGGCGATCCCTCCATCACGGCCGTGTGGGGGTGGAATGCATACGATCAGTCGTACATGGGGTGGTTTGCCGGGGGCGGGGGCGTGGACTTCCCGCTCGACTACGGCAACGCCGTGGTCGTGCAGCGAAGCGGTACGGGCGCACAATTCCACTCGCTGGTGGGCACCGTGCCCACCAACGAGCCGCTGATGGTCTCGGGCCAGCCGGGCCTGAATTGGACCACGGTGCCCGTGTTCTACAAGGGACCCAAGGACGCGTCCTACTGGGTCGACGACGTCGGCTACTGGGGCGTGGGTCGCTGGGATTCCGCCACGCAGGGCGCCAATTGGTACTGGGGTCCCGGCTATGCCGACATGGAGCTCGAGGCCTGCGGAACGTACTACGTGCAGCTGCCCGACAACGCATGTACGAGCAACGACGATTGCGACCCGGACAAGTTCTGCCACTTCGTGGAGGCGGCTGCATGTGGTGATGTGGCAGCCGGCCTGTGCCTTCCGCTTCCGCTGGACTGCAACAACCCCAAGCCCGGCGAGGTGTGTGGTTGTGATGGCAACACCTACGAGACCGAGCACGCGGCTCACCTCGCGCGCGTGAGCGTGGCCCACGGCGGCGAGTGCCCGCCGCCACCGCCGCCGCCGCCGGAGGATCCGCCGCCGCCGGAGGAGCCGCCGCCGCCCGAGGCACCCCCGGCCAATGCCTGCCCCGACGCCTGCCTCGGGCTTCCGGCCTTCCAGGCGCTGGTGGTGGATCCGATGCCGATCTCGGTCCCCGACTGGTGCTGGCTGGACGACTGGGACACCGATGGCAGCGCCCAGCTCAACGCGGGCTGGGACTACGTGTCCGTGTGGTGGGACGGCGACGCGGAGATTGGCGAGTGCTCCGGCAGCGTCGGGTGGGTCGAGGTCTCGGTGGAGGTCACCGATGTGGAGGCCAAGGCGTGCGCCGACCTCGTCAAGGATCGGACCGAGCTGCTCGGGCTGGCCTGCAACATCGACTGGTAGGCCCCATGGGGGTCCGGCCGGCCGAAGCGACGAGCCCGGCTCGAGCGCTAGGCCGGCGTCGGGCCCCCGCGGTAGTACCACTCCATCGCCACCGGATCGTCGAGGATCTCCGCGCCTCGCGTGCGCACCCGGGCGGCGATCGCTTCGGTCATCCCGTCGTCACGGGCGGTACCGACTTGGCCCTTGCGAATCATCGCCCCGGGATCGAGCACCGGGACGTCGGTCACCACGGGCAGCTCGAACTTGCGCTGGTTGGCCTTCATCCAGGAAAACGAGCAGTGCTCGAGGATGGCGGGCCACTGCGTCTCGCTCGGGTGCTCACCCAGGAAGTCGGCGATGCGGCGGATCGAGCCCTCGTGGTCTCGCTTGAGCTCGGTGAAGTGGATCATGAGCACGTTGGGGCGGTTGCGTAGCGGCCACCAGGCGGCGAGGAAGCCGAACAGCGCGTCCACGATGCGGGCCCCCCCGAGCACCTCGTCGAAGAACGTGGCGAAGTCGTCGCGCAGGAACACCTCCTTGGGGGCCCCCCACAGCTCGAAGAACGCCGGGGAGTGCTGCTCGATGAACGGCTTGAGCGAGACCAGGGCCTCCTCGGGGTTGCGCAGCACCACCACGTAGCGCACGTCGGTCTGGCCGGGCTCCACGTAGGGAAGCATCGGGGGGGCGGCGTGGCTCTTGAACGCGCGGCGTCGAGTGGTCGGCATGGCCTCCCACTGGTGGAGGCGCTCGTTGGGGGTCTGTCCCGGGCGTTCCACGAATTCGAGCCACGGGACCTCCACGTAGACGTCCTCGAAGTCGGCGTCGCCACCCGTGCGCAGCTGGTGGACGATGTTCATCGTCCAGGTCGTTCCGCTCTTGGCGGGAACGGAGACGACGACGTCGCCGTCCCTCCACTGCATGCGGCCTTGGGTCTCGAGATCGATCCACGGAGCACCACCTTCCTCCCCTCGAGGAGCATCGGTTGCCTCGCTCGCGTCGGGCTCGTTCATTTCCGCACTCATGATCACCTCGGCCAATGGCCCCGCGGTAGACTATCGGATGATGTGGGGACGCACTACCACGACCATGCTCTGCATGCTGCTGAGCGCGTGCCCGGGAGGCACGAGCTCGGACGGCTCCACCACCGACGGCACTCACGGAACCGCGGACGGAACCGCGGATGGATCGGGGAACGAGACCGGTGATGGCACCATGTCCGGCCCGGGCACGGAGGGCACCACCGCCATGGCCGACTCGAGCGGAGGCTCGGACGACACCGGCGAGCCGCCCGTGGGCTGCGGGGTGTTTCCGACCTTCGAGGACGGTGCCGTCCCGACGAGCGAGCTGCACGTGGCCACCGATGGAGCCGACACGGCCGGCTGTGGTGCGCCCGATGCTCCGTGCGCCAGCGTGGGCATGGCCGCCGGGCAAGCCGGCCCGGGCACGGCCATCCGCATCCACGAGGGCATCTACGCGGGCGATGAATTCATCGGGAACCTCGCGGGGCAGACCGATGCACCGATATGGATCGGGGGGGCGCCCGGCGAGGCTCCGCCGCGGTTCGAGGGTGGCTCGGTCGCCTTCCAGCTCAGCGGTGCGCGCTACGTCGTCATCCATGATCTCGAGGTCTGGCTCGCCACCGCCAACGGGATCAACGTGGACGACAACGGGCAGTACGACGATCCCGAGGTCACGCGGCACCTGGTGTTTCGCAACCTCTCGATCCACGACATCGGGCAGGGCGGCAACAACGATTGCCTCAAGCTCTCCGGGGTCGACGACTTCTGGGTGACGGGCAGCAGCTTCTCGCGCTGCGGCGGCGGCACGGCGGGCAGCGGGATCGACATGGTGGGGTGTCACCACGGCCTCATCGCGGGCAACACGTTCTTCGACATGCCCGACAGCGGCAACGCCATCCAGGCCAAGGGGGGCAGCGACGACGTGGAGATCCGCGCCAATCGCTTCGACGACGCCGGCAATCGCACGATCAACATGGGGGGCTCCACCGGGTTCGAGTTCTTCCGCCCGTCGCTGACGGCCGGGGAGAACTACGAGGCACGCGACATTCGGGTGGTGGCCAACCTCATGAGGGGCAGCGACGCCCCGCTCGCGTTCGTGGGCTGCGTGGAGTGCTCGGCCGTGCACAACACGATCGTCGATCCCGGCAACTGGGTGATGCGGATCCTGCAGGAGACCACCTCGACTCCCGAGTATGCGTTCGCGCCCGCCCGCGACGGTCGCTTCGTGAACAACCTGGTCTACTACGCGCGCGGGAACCTCTCCACCACCGTCAACGTGGGGGCCGACACCGCGCCCGAGACGTTCGAGTTCGCCAACAACCTGTGGTACGCCCACGATGCGCCGGGAAGCTCGGATCCCGGCGCCGAGCTGCCCGTGCCCGAGACGGGCGGGGTGTATGGCGAGGATCCGATGTTCGCCGAGCTGGCCGCGGACGACCTCGACGTCCCGCTGAGCTCGCCTGCCGCAGGTGCGGGCCGTGACGAGGCCGCATCGGCCGGGGGCGACATCGAGGGCGAGTGCTACCCGATGCCGCCCACGATCGGCGCGTGGGCGGAGGGTGAGTGAGCGCTAGCGCTTCCCCTGGCGTCGCGCCACGGCCATCGAGAGGTACTGATAGGCGCTGGGGAGCGTGCGCTGCACCCAGTCGATCACCCGTGCGTCGGGACCCACGAGCACGCGCCGACGATTGCGGCGAACCGCATCGAGGATGACCTTGGCCGCGGTCTCGGGCTTGGTGATGAAGCTCTTCTCGAAGTTGACCTTGTTCGCCTCGATGTCGCCGCCGACCAGCGCGGCCGTGCTCTCGTGGTAGCGCGCGGCCTTGACGATGTTGGTCTTGATCCCACCCGGGTGCACGCACGTGGCGCTGACGGGCGCACCGGTGATCTCCAGCTCCTGGCGCAGGGCCTCGGTGAAGCCCCGCACCGCGAACTTGGTGGCGTTGTAGGTGCCGTTGCCGGCGACGGCGATGAGGCCGAACACGCTCGAGGTGTTGATCACGTGCCCGTCACCCGAGGCGCGCAGGTGGGGGAGGAACGCCTTGGTGCCGTACACCACGCCCCAGAAGTTGATGTTCATGATCCACTCGAAGTCGTCGTAGTCGACGCCCTCGAGGGTGCAGCCGAGCGCGACCCCGGCGTTGTTGAAGATGAGGTTGACCCGGCCGTGGTCGGCCACCACCCGGTCGGCCCAGGCATACACGGCCTCGCGATCGGCCACGTCGACCCGCGCGTGGGTGACCTTGGCCCCGAGCTCGCGGCAGCGCGCAACGGTCTGCTCGAGGCCGTCCTCGTTCACGTCACAGAGCGCGACCTCGGCCCCGGCGGCGCACAGCTCGTAGGCGAGCGCGCGGCCGATGCCCGAGCCGGCTCCGGTGATGGCGGCGACCTTGTTGGCGAAGCTCTTCATGGGGGTAGACCCTACCTCCGCGCTACGTTCGTAGCGACTCGCCCGACTGCCGGTCGAACAGGTGCAGGTCGGTCACCGCCAGCGTCACCCGTTCTCCGCGCGCCACGGGGCGAGAGCCGGCGAGGCACACGATGAAGCCCTGACCGGCCAGTTGGCCGTGCACGTGCGCGTCGGGCCCGAGGGTCTCGACCAGCTCGACCGCGAGCTCCAGGTCACCGTCGGCCCGCATCCGTACGTCGTGGGGCCGGATCCCCAGCACGACCTCGCGCCCGTCGTCGAGGCCGTCGAACCCACCGCTCTCGGGCACGGGCAGCCGTATCGCGCCCTCTGCCGCGCTGGCGCCCTCGCCCACCGTAACCGTGGCCCGGCCATCGTTGCGCCCCACCTTCGCGGGCAGGAAGTTCATGGCGGGGCTGCCCACGAACCCGGCCACGAAGCGATTGGACGGCCGCTGGTAGATCTCGAGCGGGGCCCCGGCCTGCTGCACCAGCCCGCCCTCGAGCACGAACAGGCGATCGGCCAGCGTCATCGCCTCGACCTGATCGTGGGTCACGTAGACGCTGGTCGCCTCGAGCTGATCGTGCAGCCGCCGGATGTCCACGCGGACCTGATTGCGGAGCGCGGGGTCGAGGTTGGACAGCGGCTCGTCGAACAGGAACAGCTTGGAGCGCCGCACGATCGCCCGCCCCATCGCCACGCGCTGGCGCTGTCCGCCCGAGAGCGCCCGCGGGTGCCGGTCGAGCAGCTTGTCGAGCCCGAGCATCCTGGCCGCCTCGTCCACGCGGGCCGCTATCGTCGCGGGGTCTTCCTTGCGCAGCCTCAGTCCGAACGCGAGGTTGTCGCGCACGGTCATGTGGGGATAGAGCGCGTACGACTGGAACACCATGGCGATGTCCCGGTCGCGCGGGGGCAGGGCGGTCACGTCGCGCTCGCCAAAGCGGATCGTCCCCGTGGTCACCTCCTCGAGCCCGGCGATGAGGCGCAGCAGCGTGGACTTGCCGCAGCCGCTGGGGCCCACCAGCACCGCAAAGGCTCCCGAGGGGATCTCCGCGTCGATCTCGTGCAAGACCTTGGTCTCGCCGAAGCTCTTGCTCACGCCGCGTAGGCTGACACCGACCATGGCTCGTCCTTCCGAGGGGGGTCGGTCAGATGCCGGGCTCGAACTCGGTGTCGGGGACGAGCATGGCGGCCTTCATCGGCTCGACCACGAGGTCGACGGTGCCGTCGCTGGCCACCATGTAGCTGGCCTGCTCGGGCGAGAGCGCGTCGATGAGCACGGTGCCCGGCGGGGCGCTCACCGCCATGCCCGTGCCCTCGAACGAGGTGGAGCTGGCGTGGACCTGGTTGGTGTTGAACACCATGATCACGTAGGAGCCGCCCGAGTCGCTGCCGAAGCGCTCGAACGCGAAGATGCCCGCGTCGCTCTCGTCGCCGGTGTGCGTGGTGGACCACGCCACGTTGGTGCCGCCGCGCCGCAGCGCGGGGTAGGCCGCCCGCAGGGCCAGCACGCGCTTGGTCCACTGGAACGTGGGCCCGGTGGTGTCGAACCCGGTGTCCCACAGCCGCTCGCGGTTGGCGGGGTCGTTGCCGCCCTCGAACGCCTGCTCGGTCCCGTAGTAGAGGCAGGGGACGCCCTGCGCGGTGTTCACGAACAGCAGCGCGTTGTGCAGCAGCGCCTGCCGCACCTCGGCAGGGCGGTCGCGCAGGTTGAACAGGAAGCGCGAGACGTCGTGGTTGTCGATGAAATTGATCGGCATGTCGGCCGGAGCGACCCCGATGCCCATCGCGTTCGGCTCGGTGCCCCAGTTGGTGTAGCGGCTCTGCCACAGCGCCTGGATCCGGTCGGTGCTCTGCGCGCTCGCGAACACGTCGCGCACCGCCTGGAAGTGCTGCGAGAAGTAGAACACGCTGTCGATCTGGTCGCCCGTGAGCGGCTCGCCGTCGGGCACGCACTCCTGCTCGACCGCGATCTGCTCCTCGTCGGTGGGGCCGTCGTCGATCGTGCGCCCCAGCAGCCGGATGAGGTCGTTGTCGCCGAGGATCTCGTGCTTGGTGAACGAGCCCAGCAGGTCGTCGCGGCCGTCGAACACCTCGCCGAACATCAGGAAGTTGGTCTTGCCCTGCTCGGCCAGGCGCTGCCGCAGGCGCTGGGTGAAGAAGCGCCAGAACTCGTACTCGACGTGCTTGATGGTGTCGATGCGATAGCCGTCGGCGTTGGTGCTCTCGATCCACTTGGCGTAGACGTCGACGAACTCCTGCTTGACGTCGCAGCGCTTGGTGTCGAGGTCCTTGAGCCCGCCGGGGAAGTCGCCGTGCAGCAGCTGGTCGGGGTCGTCGAAGTCGTAGGTACGACCCTTGCGGTTGTAGACGGCCGGGTCCTCGAACAGCGCCGGTCGAGGCGGCACGTGGTTGGTGGCGGGGTCGTACTGGAAGATGATCGGCGCGGGCCCGGCCTCGCCCAGCGACGTGAACGCCTGGATCCGTCGCGGGTCGAAGTCGGGGTCGTACTCGGTGTAGTGGCGCACCGGCATCGCACCTCCGTTGTTCTGGAGGTTGATGTCGGGCACTCCGTTGAGGTTCATGTCGTAGAAGAACGCCTGCCCCACGTGGTTGGTGACGATGTCGATGATCACCTTCATGTCGCGGCGGTGTGCCTCGCGGACCAGCTCCTGCAGGGTGGCGAGGCTGCCGAAGTGCGGGTTGACGTCGCCGAAGTCCTGGGCCCAGTAGCCGTGGTAGCCGTCGACGTTGGCGTCGGTCTCGACGTTGCGGACGACCGGGGAGATCCACAGGGTGGTGACCCCCAGCTCCTCGAGGTAGCCCATGCGGTCGATGATCCCCTGCCAGTCGCCGCCCTGGTAGCGCGCGAGGTCGTCGTGGTTGACCAGGTAGTCGTTGCCGCGGTCGCCGTTCGCGAAGCGGTCCACGAGGATCTGGTAGATGACCTCGTCACGCCAGTCGTCGACGTGGACCGAGAGCTCGACCTCGGTACTCTGGTCGAGCTCACGAAAGTCGGCGCACCCCGGCGCCAGCACGGCCAGCGGGGCGAGCGAGACCGCGGCTCGAAGGGCGCGGTGGAGGGCGTGGTTGATGCGCGTACGTGCCATCGTGGAACTCATGGCAAATGGCCCCCCTTGGGGGGCACCTGGGTGTCGGCTTGCCATCGGATGGTTGCGGGGGGCATGGCAAATGGCCCCCCTTGGGGGGCACCTGGGTGTCGGCTTGCCATCGGATGGTTGCGGGGGGGCATGGCTAATCGCGGAAGTAGCTGGTCGATCCGAACCACCACTCGGCACCCAGGGCGATGAAGTGGTCGACCTTGCGCAGGCCGAACACGTCGTGCTCGGGGTAGAGCGACCGCGCTGCGGCGTCGCGCATGGTGAGCAGATAGGTGAAGGTGATGTGCGGGCGGGTGAAGTTGCCGCGGCCACCCGGAGTGACGAAGGGGATGATGCCCACCCGGCCGACCTGGGCGAACAGCGGCTTGGTGCCGCCGCTGCCGTCGTCGACCAGCACCCCGCGGCGCTGGGCCTGGTACGAGCCCTCCACCGAGATGCCCGCGATCTCGCCCAGCCACACCGTGGGTCGCAGGATCAGCGCGCCCTCGTTGAGATCCCAGAAGTCGAGGCTGGGGCTGGCGTTGCGGAAGCTCCGCCAGTAGCTGCCCAGCAGCAGGCCGAACGGTCCCACCTCGTAGTTGCCGCCGGCGGCCAGCAGGTACTCGCGAGCCCCGCGGCTGCTGTTGTCCGGCGCGAGCTGGTGGGGCGCGTTGAACTCCCCGTAGGCGGCCAGGCCACCCGCGGCGCGGAACACCAGGTTGAGATGGGTGCTGCGCTTGCCGGTGAACATGCCCAGCTGCGTGCCCACCACCCAGCCCGACTCGCGGGGCAGGGTCTCGAACCGGCGCGGCTCGACCTCGCGCTGGCCCTCGTTGGCGTAGTGGGTCTCGCCGTAGACCACGGGCTTGATGCCCGCGCCCGAGTCGCCGAGCCAGAAGATGTGGCTGAAGCGGGCGCTGCTCACCACCTTCTGCCGGTCGAGCACGGGCACCTGCGCCGCGCCGGGCTGGGCGTACGGCAGCGGGCGGGCGGCCTGCTGGTAGAACAGGGGGCTGCGGGGCTGGTTGGCGCCCGCGTGGAGCCGCAGCTCGGTGTGGTCGGTGAACCCGTAGATCGCACCGCCGCCCATCGTGTTGAGGTTGTCGAGCGGCCAGAAGTTGAGCAGGTAGATGTCGTCGCCGCGGTACATCCGCGAGCCGGCCCACAGGCGCAGCTTCTTCAGGCCCAGGCCCGATTCCTCGATGTAGAGGTTGCGCATGCCGAGGGTGGTGTCGAAGCTGCCCGTTTGATGGAACAGCGGGGCCGCCACGGCCATGGTGGCCACGATGCGGGTGAAGGAGTCGGTCGCCTCCCAGTAGTCCTCGCGGCGCAGCTCGAGCTCGGCGTAGGTCGACTCGTCGAGGCGCGAGCCGTAGGCCACGATGTCGCCGTTGCGGAAGGCACGGCCGCGATGGTCGCCGCCGATCACCACCCGGCCGTAGGAGCCGAAGTGGAACCCGTCGGCGTAGTCGGGCGCGCGGTTGTAGGGCAGATCGGCGGGGGCGCTGGGGGCGGTCGCGGGCTCGTCGCTCGGCTGCACGATCACCGGCGGTGGCTTGCCGAGCTCCTCGGCCACCTCGGCCTGGGACTGGCGCAGCACCTCCACCTGCCGCTCGAGGGTGTCGATGCGCCTCTGGAGCGCTTGCACCTCCTCGACCGAGGGGCCGGACGGTGGCGGAGGCTCGGGCTCGGGTTCCGGCTCCGGCACCGGCTCGTCGGCGGGCTCGGAATCGGCTGCGGGCCCGGGCGCCATCGCGTGCACGAGGGAAGGGACGGCGAGCGAGCCAGCGGCGGCGAGCAGCGGGATCAAGCCCCACGCAAGACTCGAGCGATGAAGGGAGAGCACGTGGCCAGACACGGAATCGGTGGGACTCTAGACCAAGTCGGGTAGGGGGCGGCTAGCTGCGTGAAACCATTGGGTAATGACGGTGACGGTGGTGGCGCTACGCCACCACCGTCGCTCGGGTTGGATGCCAGGAGCGCCGCATGATGGGACTGGGGATGGGCCCATGCGCATCGACTCTCGATTCGCGACAATTCGCGATCGATCGAGGCGCTTCGCTCATCGCGTTGTAGCCTGGTGATGTTGGGGGCCGGCTGATGCGCCGGCTCGTGGGATCAATGGATGGATCGAGATCGAGGATCGCCGCGGCACGCGGTGGCATACGGTGTGTTGCCTTGCTCCTGGGCGTGGTGGGGGCGGTGGGCGGGGGCTCGTCGGTCATGGCCATGGCGATGCCGCCCCAAGACCCCGGTCCTCGCGAGGCGGGGAGCCGCTCCCTGGGGCAGTCGCTCGATGGAGCGCTTCGGATCGAGGTCGACGGCGAGCGACGCGAGCACCACGTTGGCGCGGGGCAATTGCCGGAGCGCATCCGTGCCCAGCACCCCGACGTGGCCGATGGGCTGCGTCGGACCGATGGGCACGAGCAGTGGATCTACGTGTGGATCGGTGGCGAGCCCGACGACTACTTCGTGAGCGTGATCCCGGTGCGCGACGGTGCTGCCTTCGGAGCCCCGGTCGAGAGCTTTCGGTGCGCGTGCGACGACGAGACGCTGATCGAGGCGCTGCACGAGCGCATCGACGCGGCCGTGGCGTCGCTACGAGGGGACGGGATGTCCGGCTCGGCAGGGACCGAGCAGGGCGAGCCGGTCCGGCAGGAGGAGGAGGCCGAGCGCCCGAGCCCCGGTCGCGTGCCGGTCGACGACCGAGGAGGCCATCGTCGCATGGGTCCGCGCGGCTACGTGGGGCTCGGCGTGGGCACGCTGGGCGCCGGAGCGCTGGTGGCCGGGATCGTGCTCACGCGGCAGCCCGAGCAGACGCGCGGGCAGGAAGGGACCTTCGAGCATCGGTCGTTGCGCAACGCCGGCATCGGCGTCGCGGTGGCGGGCGGCGTTGCGCTCGCCACCGGCGTCACCTTGCTCGTGGCCGACCTCGTGGGTGCTCGCCGGCGCTCGCTGGCCATTGCGCCGGTGCTCGACGGCCGGCAGGTGGGGTTGTCCGTGGCGCGAGGGTTCTGAGGAGGTTGACGTTTCTCATCGACGGTGAAGAAGGAATTCATGATGCGAAGATCGGTATTCGTACAATCGCTCGGCTTGCTCGCGGGGGTCTTCATTGGCCTGGCCTGTTGGCGCGAGGACGCGGAGCACTGTAGCTACAACGACGGCGATTCCTCGTGCCAGGCACGAGGGCTCGGGCAGTTCTGTAGCGCCTGCGAGTCCAGCAACCATGGCTGCGTGGATGCGAGGCCCTCCGAGGACTGCGCGGCGACGCCGGAGGAGGACCCTGCCTCGGGTCCCGGGCCGATCGGCGGCGATGGTGACGAGGAGAGCACGGGGGGCGGGGGCCCGGTGGCGAGCGAGTGTGCGGCGAACGCCGAGTGCTCGGGAGCGACGCCCTTTTGTGACACGGGGAGCGGGCAGTGCGTCTCGTGTGAAGCCATGGCGCAGCCCGATGACGCATGTGCCGGCCTGAGCGCGGCGGCATCGGTCTGTGGCAGTACTGGCGCCTGTGTGCAGTGCGAGGGCGAGAAGGCGAGCGCCTGCGGTGGTACGACCCCGGTGTGCGATGGTGCGGCCAACGTGTGCGTGGGATGTTCGGCCCATGACCAGTGCGGGCCGGCTGCATGCAACTTCTTCACGGGAGCCTGCCTGCCCGAGGATGCCGTGGTGGAGGTGGGGTCGGGCCTCGAGTTCGCCCAGCTGTCGGCGGCGCTCGACGCCCTGGGAGCGGAGGGGACCATCATCGTGCATGCCGGCAACTACGACGAGTCGATCGCGATCGATGGCGAGCGAACCATCGCGTTCGTCGCACCGGCCAGCGAGCTGCCGGTCTGGTGGGCTTCGGTGGGCGCGGCTCCGCAGCTCACGGTCGGGGCCGGGGCCGCGGTGCTCATGGATCACATCCAGCTGTCCGGCAATGTATCGCTGGCCCACCCCGGTCTGTTGGTGCAGAGCGGACGGGTCTGGCTCGACCGCACGCGGGTCGTGAACAACCCGGGAGGAGGCATCGAGCTCGTGGATGGAGCCGAGCTCACCTTGCGCAATGGCTTCGTCGGCGGCGACGACAACGACGCGGTCGCCTTGTCGGTGGAGGGTTCGGATGCTCGGGTGATCTACTCGACCCTCGCGGCGGGCTTTGGCGACGCCGCAGCGCTCCGGTGTGGGCTTGGTGTGTTCGTGCAGGCGCGCAACTCGCTGTTCGTTGGGCGCACGGCTGCCGACGAGATCCAGTGCGCGACCGCGCTGATCGATCACAGCGCGATGGAGATGGACCTCGGGGGCACCAACCAGACCCTCGGCGTCATGCCGGACACCAGCTGGTTCCAGGGCTATGGGGTTGGTGATCTGCACCTGTCGTCGATGGCTCCGTCCACGATCGGAACCACGGCCCAGTGGCAAACGGGGGAGCCGCTCGACGACCCGCCCACGGACATCGACTGGGATCAGCGACCGGCCATGGCGGGGGCCGCGGACTACGCGGGAGCCGACGTTCCGTAGCGCGGCGGCCATCCTCGTGCATCCAGCTCGAGTCGGGTAGGATCTCGAGCCGGATGCACGAGCCCAACCGTGATGACGCCACGCTGATGGCCGGCGAGCCGCGCTTGCTCGCGCCGGGCTCGGTGTTCGCAGATCGCTACGTGGTGGAGGGCCCGCTGGGCGAGGGCGGCATGGGCTCGGTCCACGCGGTCGTCGATCGCGAGCTGGGCGAGCGAGTCGCGCTCAAGGTGCTCGGCGAGGGGATCCAGGGCAGGCCCGAGGCCCTGGAGCGCTTTCGCCGAGAGGTGCGGGTCGCTCGACGCGTGACCCACCGCAATGCGGCGCGCACCTTCGACATCGGCGAGTACGCCGGGCTGCGGTTCCTGACGATGGAGCTGGTGGAGGGCGAGAGCCTGGCCCAGCGCCTCCGACGCGAGCGGAGGCTCGATCCGTCCGATGTGGTCGAGATCGGTCGACAGGTGTGCGACGGGCTCGGGGCGGTGCACGAGGTGGGCATCGTCCATCGCGACCTCAAGCCGGCCAACGTGCTGCTCGAGCGCACGGGCCGGGTGGTGCTCACCGACTTCGGCATCGCTCGCCCCGAGGCCGACGACGATCGCGTGACCCAGGAGTCGAGTCAGATGGTGGGCACGCCCCACTACATGGCGCCCGAGCAGGTCGCGGGCGAGCCGCTGACCTCGCGCACCGACATCTACTCGCTGGGGTTGTTGCTGTACGAGATGGCGACGGGGCGGCTGCCGTTCATGCGCGGCACCACCATCGCCACCGCGGTCGCCCGTCTGCACGATCCACCCGAGCCGCCCCAGCAGCACGTGAGCCTGCCCGAGCCGCTGGTGGCCGCGATCATGGCGTGTCTACGGCGCGAGCCGGCGCAGCGACCGGCCGATGCCGCGGCCGTGCGGGCGATGCTCGAGGCGGCACCCGCCGAGTCGCGGACCTCGGGCGGGTCCACCGACCCCGACCCGAAGGCCACCGACGTGACCCTGCTGGGGGCCTCGTCGTCCGCGAGCTGCTTTTGCCCCGTCGACGTGGGCGAGAAGGGGCTGGCCGTGCTCCCGCTGCGCCATCGCGGTCCGGCCGACGACGCCTACGTGGCCGAGGCCATCACCGAGCAGCTCATCGATCTGCTGTCGATGACGCGAGGCCTGCGGGTGCCGGCCGCCGGCGCCACCGAGCCGTTCGCCGAGCGCCGGGATCCCCGAGCCGTGCGCGAGGCCCTGGGGGTCGACGTGGTGGTCGACGGCACGGTGCAGCGCAGCGGCTCTCGCCTGAGGGTGGCGATTCGGCTGCTCGATGCGCAGACCGGCTATCAGACCTGGACCGATCGATTCGAGGGCGAGCTGCGAGACGTGTTCGAGCTGCAGGATCGCATCGCCACCAAGGTGGCCGAGGCGCTGCGCCTGCGGGTCGAGTCGAGCCACCTCGAGGTCTCGGTGCCGCCCGAGGCGCTGGAGCTGTACATGCGGGCTCGGGCGATGATGCGCGAGCACCAGCTGGGCGGCCCCGAGGGGGCTCCGGCCCTACTGGCCCGGTGCCTGGAGCTGGCGCCCAAGCTGCCGCCCGCGCTGGCGAGCTACGCCATCGTCTGCTCTCGCATGTGGTTCTTCTTCGGCGAGGACCCGTGGGCGGCGCGGTGCGAGGACGCGGTGGCGCGCGCGCTGGTCTACGGTCCCCACCTTCCCGACACCCACCTGGCGGCGGCGCGGATGCACGGGCAGCGGGGTGAATTCGCCGAGGCCGCACGCGCCCTGCAGCAGACCCTCGAGCTCGCGCCGACGCATGCGGCGGCCCACGCCTACCTGGGCGTGCTGCAGTGCGAGGCGGGGCGCAGCTCCGAGGGTCTTCGCCACATCGAGCTCGCGCGGGATCTGGCGCCCTCCGATCGCATGCCGCTCATCGCGGCGATCCGACACCTCAAGCTGCACGGGCAGGACGAGCGCGCCGATGCCCTGATCGAGCAGCTGATGGCCGAGGACCCCGACGCCCAGACCACGCTGCAGATCTTCCACCTCCGCTTTGCGGTCTGGATGCGCGACCTCGAGTCCATTCGGCGGTGGCGAGCGGCCGCGAGCCCTCAGGCCCGTACGATCCTGCGGTTCCTGGTCGAAGTGGGGGGCTTCGTGCTCGGAGACCTCGACGAGCCGGGCATGATGGCGCGCTTCGACGAGTTCGCCGTGCCCAACACCAGCCGGCGCTACCGGGC
The DNA here is from genome assembly GCF_026337845.1 of Paraliomyxa miuraensis. Lineage (GTDB taxonomy): Bacteria > Myxococcota_A > Polyangia > Nannocystales > Nannocystaceae > Paraliomyxa > Paraliomyxa miuraensis. Next base: position 454,076 of record NZ_JAOVZF010000162.1, read on the forward strand.
GCTGCTCGAGCAGATGCTCGTCGAGGGGCTGCTGGCCACCGGGCGAGTCGAGCCCGCGGTGCCGGTGCTCGAGCGCCTCGCCGACGAGGTGCTGGTCGACGTGGACTGGCTCGAGTACTGCCCCCTGCTGCACCCGCTGCGGGACGAGCCCTGGATGGCGCCCGTGCGCAGCAAGGTGCGGGCACGGGCGCGGGCGATCTGGGCGCTGAATTGAGCGAAGCCGAGGCCTCGATCGCCACGACCCGCTATGCTCCTCGCAGTGGCCGAGCCGCACGAGACCTACGTCGCTCACCTCGCCACGCTGGGCATCGACGCCACCATGCTCGCCCTCGACAAGAAGGGCACCTTGGCCGGCGGCACGGCGAAGGCCGGTGGCACGCCGAAGGCTGGAGACACCGCCCGGGCCGGCGCCACGATGAAGGTGCTCGGTCCGTCGTCTCGACTCCCTCGCCTGCTCGTCGGCAGCGACGACGCTCAGCACTCCGCCGACCTCGAGCTCGGCGATCCGCTGGGCAAGGGCGGCATGGGCGTGGTGTGGTCGGCCACCCAGGTGGCGCTGCGTCGTCACGTGGCGGTCAAGCGGCTCCGCGACGAGCGGGTGGGTCCCGAGGCCGAGGCCCAGCTCATGCGCGAGGCGCTGGTCACCGGCGCGCTCGAGCACCCCAACATCGTGCCCGTGCACACCCTGGGTCTCGACGACGAGGGCCGGCCGCTGCTGGTGATGAAGCGGATCGAGGGCACCCCGTGGAACAAGCTCCTGCGGCCGCTCTACACCGAAGACGGTCCCGCCGACGCGCGGGAGCTCGAGCGACACCTCGGCATCTTCATGCAGGTGTGCCAGGCCCTCGAGTTCGCCCACGCCCAGGGGGTGGTCCACCGCGACATCAAGCCCGAGAACGTGATGGTCGGCTCGTTCGGCGAGGTCTACGTGCTCGACTGGGGGATTGCGGTGAGCACCCGCGACGACGCGATCGGGCTGCCCGCAGTGGAGCCGGGCACGCTGGTCGGCACGCCGGCCTACATGGCGCCCGAGATGGCGGCCGCCGACGAGGCCATCGACGCCCGCACCGACGTGTACCTCCTGGGCGCCACGCTGCACGAGCTGGTGATGGGCGAGCCGCGGCACCAGGCCGACGGCGTGTTCGCGGCGCTGACGCTGGCGTTCGAATCGAAGGCCATCGAATACCCCCCGTGGGTGCCGGCCGAGCTGGCCGAGATCTGCAACCGCGCCACGCATCGCGAGCCGGCCGAGCGCTTCGGGAGCGCCCGGGAGATGCGCGAGGCTCTGCTCGAGTTCCAACGCCACGGGAGCTCGCGCGAGCTGGCCGACGAGGGCTGGCAGCGGCTCGAGCTGCTCGAGGACATCCTGGGGCCCGACCTGCGCACGGTGACCGCCGACGCGATCCAGATCCACGCGCTGGCCAGCGAGGGGCGCTTTGCGTTCGAGCGTGCGCGCGAGCAGTGGTCCGGCAACGCCGGGGCCCGCAAGGGTCTGCAGCGCTTGCTCGAGCTGATGATCCACTACGAGCTCTCCAACGGCAACGTGCGCTCGGCCGCCGGCCTGCTCGGCGCGCTGCCCGAGGCGCGGCCGCAGCTCGAGCGCGAGGTCGATCGCGTGGCCAAGGCCCAGCTCGAGCGTCGACGGGAGATCGCCAAGCTCGAGAAGCTCCGCTACGACGCCGACATCAACGTGTTCACCTCGACCCGCCGGCGGTTCTCGCTGCTGCACGGGGCCGTGCTCGCGCTGCTGGCCGTGGGGCTGTTTGCGCTGCGCAAGCTGGGGCTGCACCAGCCCGGCTATCCCGACGCGATCGTGGTGATCCTGGTGCTGGGCGGGGTGGTGTTCATGGGGCGCCGCCGCGCCACCACGCAGAGCTCGTCCAACGAGGTCAACCGCCGCCTGTTCGACTCGATCCTCGGCTCGCTGCTGTTCGTCGAGCTGGTGTTCCTCCTGGGCTTTTGGGGTGACATTCCGTTCCCGGTGGGCCTGGCGCTCGCCATGCTGGTGGGCGGGGCCACCTGCGGGATGATGGTGATCTACTTCGACCGGCGCATGGTCTGGACCGCGCTCGGGTTCGTGCTCACCGGGGTGGCGATCATGGCCATGCCCGAGCTGCGCGGGCTGTGGATCGCGGTCGGCGGGTTCGCATCGTTCGCCAGCAGCGCCATCCTGTGGCGCGAGGTGGAGCAGGGGCGGCACGTGTCGCAGCGCCCCGTCGCGGGTCGGGCCGAGACGCCGAGGTTCGGCACCCCACTGAAGTGACGACCGTCCATGGCGTCTCGCGTCGGGCTCTGCCTGGCACATTGCACAATGCGATCGTGCCACTTGCCCAACCGCGGGCCTCGATTGCGCAACTTGCCCAAATCGTGCACTTGGACCCCACTACGATGCGTTTTTTGCTACCCGAGGGGTCGTGCATCGGGTACGATGCAGATCGTTGGTGAGGTGCAAAGTGGCACGATCCCCGGTTGCGATCTTCGAGGCGAGGCGCAAGGTGGTGGACGACGAGCTGTCGTCCCTGACCCAGGAGCAGGAGAACATCGAGCAGCTGATGCGGCAGCTGCTACGGCGACGCGAGCTGCTCGAGGGCCGCTGGGAGCTCCTCATCGCCGAGCGCGATCTCCTCGACGAGCGGATCTGGCAGGGCCAGGCGCCGCAGTCGGTGGGACCCCGCCCGCCCGTGATCCCGCGTGGCCGGAGCAGCCAGGGCCCGCGCGACCTCGCGCCCGAGCCCTGGGACTTCGAGGGCATCGAGCTGGCGAGCTGACACCGCGGCGGCCGAAGGCGCGGCCTGCCCACGAGCCCCCGTGGGCGTGCTACCCCTAGGGCGCCCATGAGCGACGTCCAGCACAGCAAACCCACCACCGGCGCCGAGGACGTGCGCTGGGATCTCGGCGACCTCTACACCGACCTCGACGATCCACGCCTCGACACCGATCTCGACGAGCTGGTGGCCGAGGCCGAGGCGTTCGGCCAGGCGCACCGCGGCAAGCTGAAGCAGACGCTGGGCCAGTCGCTGGTCGACCGCGCCAGGATGGAAGAGCGGGCGCTCAAGCTCATGCTCTACCTGCACCTGCGGCGCAGCACCGACGCGGCCAATCCCCGCATCCAGCAGCGGATGGGGGTGCTGTTCGAGCGCTGGAGCGCGGCCGAGGCCGATCACCTCAACTTCTTCGATCACGAGCTGGTCGCCATCGACGACGAGACCTACGCGGCGATCCTCGAGCGCGACGAGGTGGCCCGCCGCCATCGCAGCATGCTCGACCACCTCCGCGCCAACCGCCAGTACCTGCTCGAGGAGAACGTGGAGCGGGCGCTCACGCTGCGCTCGCCGTTCGGCGCCTCGGAGTGGGGCGACTACGTCGAGGAGCTCGAGTCGCTGCTGCGGTTCCGCTTCGACGATCGCGAGCTCACGCTGCCCGAGATCCTGCACGTGATCACCAACGATCTCGACGGCGATCGCCGGGCCGCCGCCCTGGCCTCGCTGTCGGGCGGCATGACCGAGCAGCGCTTCGACCAGGTCATGGCGCGCACGCTCAACGTGGTGCTGGGCGCCAAGGGGGTCGAGGACAAGGAGCGCGGCTACGGCAGCCCCATGTCCTCGCGCAACATCGGCAACCGGGTCGACGACGCGACGGTCGAGGCCCTGCACGAGGCGGTGGCCGAGCTCGGCGCGGTGCAAGGGCGTCGCTACTATCGCCTGCTGGCCGCCCACCTGGGGCGCAGGCCGCTGCGTTGGTCCGACCGAAACGCCCCGCTGCCGTTCGCCGACAATCGGCTGATCCCGTGGCAGGAGTGCGTCGACACCGTGCTCGCGGCCTACGGCTCGTTCTCGCCGACCCTGCGCGACCTGGTGCAGAGCATGATCGATCGCCGCTGGATCGACGCGCCGCCCTACCTGGGCAAGACCGGAGGGGCGTTCAACTTCTCGGTGCTGCTGCCTGGCGGCGAGGCGCGCTCCTACAACTTCCTGAACTACCTCGGCTCCACCCGCGACGTGATGACGGTGGCCCACGAGGTGGGGCACGGCGTGCACGGCATGCTGGCGGCTCGGGCCCAGGGCGTGCTGATGTACCAGGCGCCCATGGCCTACGCCGAGACCGCGTCGATCTTCGGCGAGATGACCACCTTTCGCTATCTGCTCGAGCGCACCGCGAGCGACGAGCAGCGGCTCGCCCTGCTCATGGACAAGTGCTCGGACCACATCAACACGGTGGTTCGGCAGATCTCGTTCTCCAACTTCGAGCGCACGATCCACGCCCAGCGTCGCCAGGGCAAGCTCACCAACGAGGATTTCGACGCGGCCTGGATGGACGTCACGCGGGCGTTCTATGGCCCCGAGGGCGAGCTGTTCACCTACGAGAGCACCCACAACCTGTGGGCCTACGTCACGCACTTCTTGCGGCCGTTCTACGTGTATGCCTATGCGTTCGGCGAGCTGTTCACCCAGTCGCTGTACGCGGTGCAGGGTGACCTCGGCGCGCGCTTCGAGGGCATGTACCTCGATCTGCTGCGCGCGGGCGGCAGCAAGAGCGCGGTGGAGCTGATGGAGCCGTTCGGGCTCGATCCGCGCGACCCCGAGTTCTGGCGGCGCGGAATCACGGGCAGCGTGGCGACCTGGCTCGACGAGGCCGAGGCCATCTCGGCGCGGATGGGGGTCGTGATCGAGTGAGCGACGCGGAGCGCCGCTTCGCTCGCGGCGTTCCGTGGCGGCCGGGCCATCGTGGGGCCGACGATTCGAGAGAGCCGACGAGGTCCGGCATGCGCTCGATCGTGGTAGATACATCTGCGGTGCGTTCGACCAAGTCAGAGCTGCTCGACGCGCTCCACGAGCTGGTCGACGTGTGCGAGGTGCTCGGTGTGCACGCGCCCTCGCCGTCCGAGCAGCAGCGGGTGCGTGATTGCGCCGCGCGGGTGCACGAGGCCCTGGCCGGGCTCGACGACGGTGATGCCATGACCGCGACGCGGGCCGACGTGGTCGCGCGCGTCGACGCCTTGCTGGCCGGGCTCGGCGACGACGAGCACGAGCCCTCGCGCTGGCGGTCGATTCGAACGCCGCTGCTCGAGCGATACGAGCGGCTGCATCGCGCGTGGGGGGACGGCGACGATCGACGCGTGCGTCAAAAGCCCCACAACCTCGCACGCACGGGGTTTCACGTGCTGTCCGGCGTGATGTGGGCGCTGCTCTACGAGTACGTGCTCGCTCGCGAGGTGCTCTTGTGGGTGCTGGGCGCCTGCCTGGTGTTCTTCTTGACCGACGACGCCATGCGGCGATGGTTCCCCGAGCGTCGCAGCGGGTTTGCGGTGGTGGTGTTCCGCATGCTGTCGCGCAGCAGCGAGTCCTCGGGCATCGCTTCGTCCACGTGGTATGCGCTGGGGTTGATGGTGGGGGTCGCGTTCCTGCCCAAGCCCGCGTGCATGATCGGCCTGTTGATCCTCGCGTTCGGCGACCCGGCGGCGGGCGTGGTGGGACGGCGGTTCGGCGTGCGGAAGATCTACCGCGACAAGAGCGTGGCGGGGACGCTGGCCTTCGTGGGCGTGGCGGTGGTGGTTGCGGCGGTGGGGCTCGAGTGGTGGAGGCCGATGATGGAGGTGGGCGCGTGGCTGGGGGTGGCGGTGGTGATCGCGATCGCCGGCGCGGTAGCGGAGGTGTTTGGGGATACGGTGCCCGATAACTTCTCGGTGCTGGTGGTGACCGGGGGGCTGGCGGCGTGGTTTGGGTGATGGGGGTGGGGACGTCGGCGCCGGGGTAGCGGTACACGCCGCGCCGGAGGCCGGTTCGAAAAGCGATCGAAATTCGACCGGTCGTATTGCCAGGGTTCGTTGAGGTGTCAGCCCGGGAAACGTGGGCAATGCTCGATCTGTAATGATGGTCGCGTGGGTGGTCGGCGGACTCGGCGGATGTGTGACCGAGGAGCCGGAGCGGGAGCGCAGCGAAGAGCCGACGAATGTAGTGATCGAGCGGCTGGGCTCGGCGGCTCATGGGCTCGAGCAGGCGAGCCAGGGCTGCGATGGAACACCGCTTCCAAGCTGCGACGGGCCGTTCACGGGAGCGTCGTGCGACCTGCCGTGCGCGCTCGCTCCTCCTGGTCTGCCGCCGCGCGAGTGCGGCGTGGACCGCTACTGCCACTCCGACGGCAGCACGTACGGCCTCGCCGCTCGCAACGCTGTGCTCTACCCCGCGTCGCCCGATGAGCCCGACGAAGCGGTCCAAGCCAATCTCGAGGCGTGGATCGTCGAGCATCCCGCCGATCTCGGCCTGGAGGCGGGGCTGACGGCGGATGACCTCGAGCTGCACCGGATGAACGACTTTCGGTCGTCGGCAGGGGCGCTGACGATCTTCCGCTTCGGGCAGACCTATCGCGGGATCCCGGTGCTGGCGCCGGATGGGATCGTGACGGTGGTGTATGGGCCCCAGGGGGCGATCTCGATCACTGGCGCGATCATCGATGGTCGGACGCCGTACGAGCATGCCGACGCGCAGGTCCACGCCGCCAAGGCGATCGACTCGATCTTGGCTCATGCGGACGCACAGATCGCTCAGGCGTCAGTGCAGGGGCTGCGGGTGGAGCATGCCACGCCCGTGGCAATGCCCATGGCGAAGGCGATCGGCTGGGCCGGCTTCGTGCGGCAGCCCGGAGGGCCGTTGCTGGCGCGGGTGATCGTGGACGCCGATCCCGGGTTTGCGGGGGCGGTGCAGCCGCTTTGGAGCTTTCGTGAGCTCGTGGTCTCGGGGCTGGGAGATACGCAGCAGATCGACGTGCACACGCTGGACGGCAGCAGCGATCCGACGTCGCTGGCGTATGCCGATCGGGACGTGCTGACGACGGGGGCGCCGCTCTTGGGCTCGATGTACGATGCGACGCTCCAGCTCCAGCTTGCGACGGAACGGGTGGTGGTGTTGACGCTTGGCGGGGAGCGGTCCAGGGATGTCGAGATCTACGGTGCTCGCGTCCTCGACCCGGTCGGTGACTTCTCCGCCAACACCGGACCCGAACTCAGCGCTCAGACCGCCTACCACCTGATCCAGAGCTGGTACGACTACACCGACGAGCACCTGAGCGACCCCGTGACTGGTACCAAGCAGTGGGACTCGGCCAACCTGCTGTACTCGGATGGAATGTCGCCAGGGGATACACCACCCGGAACGTACTCGCCACGGGTGCTGGTGTTCTCGAACACCAGCTCGGCCGACTGTCCGGTCTCGGGGATCGCGTGCGTGCGGCAGTCGGGGTACAAGATCGGAACACAGGAAGTTTCGGTGTTCCCCGAGCTCGCCCATATCCCCGCCGGCGCTTCCATGCAAGAAACGACGGGCAATGTCATCCTCCCCGGTGAGGGCGTCGAGCCCATCACCTTCGCCCACGAATTCGGCCACATCGTTGATCTCTTCACGGGCGGCGGCCTGATCAAGGACTTCGCGCCCGATTGCGGCAACGTGTGCGTCTACGAGTGCGTCGTCGGCACCACCGACGAGGCCCCTCCGCTGTCCGAGTCGGTGGCGCAACTCTTCACCTTCGTGTTCCTGCTCCAGGCCTTCGATGGCGTGGACTGGCAACACTGTTCGATCGTCGACCTCGTCTCCCGCAACGGCACCAAGTCGTGGACCCCCGGCCCCTGCATTCCACCCGGCGAGGACATCAGCCTGCTGCTGCGGTCGGACGACTGCACCAAACCATCCGATCAGTACTGCGACCGACCCGAGCAGATTGGGGTTGGTCGGGACTGTTGCTACGATGACGAGGATCTCGGCGATTGCACGCTGATCGTACCCAGCGAGTGCCCCGTGGGCGAGGTTGGCGCGACCGGCGGCTTGGGCACCGGGACGGCTCGCCCGGAGCCGACGGGAGCATGCGATCCCCATCCGGGCTATAGCACCAACAGCCTGTTCCAGGCGTTCTGGCAGATGCTCAACGGCCAGCGCTGCGATCCCACGCCGCCCTTCGCGTGCGTCTCGGTCGACTGGGCGCCGGGGGTGACACCAATGGACGCGGCCACCGACGCGCTGATCTACGCCATGCGGATCAACGCGCTCACGTACGACCAGCTCGTCGACGGCATGGCAACCTACGTCTCGTGCAACTACGGCGAGGCGGCCTATGATGAATTCAACGCGGTTGCCTGCGCCCATGGGCTCCGTGATTGCGCGGCGCCAGCTCCCATGATGTGCGAGGATTGCGGCAACGGCGTGCGTGAGGGCACCGAGACGTGCGACGGCGCCGACTGGCTGTACGCGAGCTGCGACGACCTCCCGGAGTATGCCGGTGGGACGCTGTCCTGCGACGAGAACACCTGTGCACTCGACTACGCTCAATGTTCGATGCCCAGCGTGGATACGACCGCGGGCACCGACGACCCCATCGATTCGTCGACGTCGATGACGCCCTATGTCGAGACGGAGACGACAGGGGCCGCGGGGGTGGATCCGGGCGGTTGCGACTGTCGAGCCTCTTCGGGCGGTCGTTGGCTCATCCTCATCCCATTGTTCGTGCTCGGCGTGAGGCGCCGAAGGAGGGCTGCCTGATGCGCTCCTGCGGGTTGATCGTATCATTGGGCCTGGCGTGGCTGACCGGCTGCCAGTGCTCAAGCGGAGAGATCGTCGGGCTCGACTCCGATACTTCCTCTGAGGCATCCGGGGAAATGTCCACCGGCTCGTCCATATCCGGTGAAGGTAGCACTGGCGAGCCATTCGACGCCTCGCGTTGGATCGGCCGCTATCACTTCGAGAGCACATTCCTTCCGTTTGGTGAGAGCGGCTATCCGGGTGGTGACTATTCGCTCGTCAATTTCGAGATTCTACACGATTCTCGTGCGACGATGCTCTACGATGATTGTTCCTTCGAAGAGCCGATCACCATCGCCTATGAGTGGCTCCCTCCCGAGGATGGCTGGATGAGCCTGCGACCCGGAGCGGGTGAGACGTCTCTCCGATTCCTCTCCCTCGAGGATGTCGAGAACTTGCGCGTGAAGCTCGTCGAGCCCTGCCGTGAGCTCGAGTTCGAGGTGGACGGGATGGGTTTGTCGTTCACCGTCGTACGACCCGGCGCGTCGTGCTGGGTTGACAAGTGTACGACTGGTCATGTCATGCAGGTCGACTACTGTGAGGGAGAACAGCCGGAGGAGGTGTGCCCATGAGCGAACCCCGACTGGCTGCACGCGAGCTGCGACGACCTCCCGGAGTACGCGGGCGGGACGCTGACCTGCGGCCAGAACACCTGCGCGCTCGACTACGCCCCTACATGATGCTCGCATCGTTGGCCTTGGCTTGGCCGACTGGCTGCCAGTGCTCCAGCGGAGAACTGGTCGAGGTCGACTCCGAAGGCTCCTCTGGGACCTTCGAGGAGACTCTCGCTGCGTCGTCCGGCTCCGGCGACGAGAGCACGGGTGAGCCCTTCGACGCCTCGCGCTGGATCGGCCGCTATCACTTCGAAAGCACCTTCCTTCCGTTTGGTGAGAGCGGCTATCCGGGCGGAAATTATACACTCACCAATTTCGAGATCCTACCCGACTCGCGGGCAACGATGCTCCACGATCACTGCAACTATAAAGAGCCCATCACCATCGAGTACCAGTGGCTACCCTCGGAGAATGGCTGGCTCATCCTGCAGCCGGGGGCTGGCGAGAGATCACTGCGGTTCAATGCGGATCCGGACGTGGAGAGCCTCCGGGTGCGACTGATCGAGCCGTGCCGCGAGCTGGAGTTCGACTACGACGGTACGATGATCGGGATGGGTCGATCATTCACCCTCATTCGACCCGGTGCATCGTGCTGGGTGGACAAGTGCACGACCGGCTCGATCATGCAGGTCGACTACTGCGACGGCGAACAACCAGAGGATGTGTGCCCGTGAGTGAATTCCGACTGGCTGTACGCGAGCTGCGACGACCTCCCGGAGTACCGGGCGGGACATTGACCTACGACCCCTGCGACATCCTGGTAGCGTGAGTCAGGGGACGTCGGCGCCGGGGAAGTCGGGGGTACCGTGGGTGGTCGGGCGGGGATCGCCGTCGATGTCGGTGGTGGGATCGCCGAGCTGCCACTGGGCGATGTAGGCGAAGGCTGACTGTCCGGAAGGGGAAAGATGGAAGTTGCCCGAGGCGATGTTGGTGAACCATGCCGTGCTTAGGGCACCGACCTGAAGATTGCCAGTGTCAGGTACATCGACGGAGGTGACTGAGTTGGAGACATCCACGATCGGGCAGTAATTGGTGACGTTGGCGCTGACCATGATGCTATTGCGTGCCGTGACCGAGAACGGATTGTCGCAGTACAGACTCGTGCCAGCAGGCCCGTCGCCTATGAGCGTCGAAGAGACGATCGTTGCCGATGATGTCGAGTAGACGCGGAGAGCGGAGCGGTTGACACCACCAAAGAAGGAGCCGACGAAGCAGTTGCGGATCATCAACTCGGCCCCGCCAACGATGTAGGCGCCGTGGATGTTGTTGACGAGCGAGGTGCGATCAAGCCACGCTTGGCCGCCGGTCATATATAGTGCAGCAGAACTAGAATTGTCGGAGAGACGGAGGCCGTCGAGGAAGACCGTCCCATCTGCCCAGATCTCGAGCTGAAACTGTTCGCTCGTGCTCCAGTTCGGTGAATCTCCCGGGGCAGCCAGAAAGGCGAGTCGCTTCTCGTTGTCGATCATCACGGACTCCAAGTAGTCGCCTTGATGGATGATGATCGTCCCTCCTTCGCCCGGCCCGAAGCTCGCAACGGCCGAACCGATCGTCGCGAACCTTTGCCCCGGCCCCACGCGGACGACCGCGTCCTCGGGCAGGCACCAGCCGGTGAACATGTCGCACGCCGCTTCGCCGCATTGGCTGTGCTCGGTGCACGGGACACACGTGTTGGTGAGAGGGTCGCACACAGGCGTGCTGCCGGTACATGCCACGGAATGGCTGGGTGTGCACTCCACGCACTCATCCCGGAGGCACACGGGGGTGGCCGGATCGAGATGTGCACAGGCGCTGTTGGGATCCGGTAGCTCGCCACACGACACGCATTCTCCACTGAACGGACTACAAAACGGCATCGCCGAATCCGGACAATCCTCGGACGACGTGCATGGAGCTTCGCCCGACGAGCTCGTGTCGGCCGAGGTACTCGACGAACTCTCGGTCCCGGTCTCCGAGCCGCTGGTCCCGTCCAGCAGTCCGCTGCATGTCAGCGCCCACTGATCGACCGCATCGTAGAATCCGCGCAGAGCCTCCGCCTCCTCCTCATCGACGAAAGCCTGCTCCTCCCGGATCCTCTTCGTCGCTCGCAGCCCCTCCAGCCGCCCCCGAGCCGCGAACACCACCTCGACCTCCATCATCTCCAAGATCTCCACGGGCAACTCCTCGTCGACCGAGCAGACCTCCTCGAGACCATCCTCCCGAGCCCGGCGCGCGAGCACGCCTTGCACGGTATCGGACTCGAGCAAGGGCTCGCCCTCGGCGACCCAAGCGCGCGGCACCCCGTCGCGCAGATGCACGTGGCGATCGGGCTCGAGCTCCAGCGCCTCGTCCACGGCCAGGCAGCCATGGCTCGCCCCCTCGACCACTCCACCGCCGATGACCACTACGCAGGCCTGGCCGTCACAGCCGCGGTCACCCCCGGTGAACACGCAGTGCTCACCGTCGATCCTCCGACCGCAGCCGGTCCCCCAGGGGATCGTGATCGCCAACAAGCCGAGCAACCTCGTCGAGACTCGCATCCTCCACCCCCTCATCGCGCTACCCATCCTCGGGACTGGCGTGGGCCAGCCATGCGCTCGAGCAGCGGGCCCCGCTCACCGCATACCACTCGATCCCTCTTGCAGCGCACCACGTCGGTCACGAGCAGCACCACCCCGGTGGTCAGCACGGCAGCACCGACCCCGAGCAGCGCGTAGCCCGGAGGGCGGAAATCGGTGGCGCTCAAGAGGTCGTTGCCCGAGGGCTCGATCCCTTTGGCCGAGACCAATGCTCCGCTCACCATCAACCCTCCACCCAACCCTGCGGTCACCGCTCCCATCAGTCCGAGCATGGCGGGTCGATAGGGCTTGGTCGCCAACGCGTTTCGGCGCATCAACTCGGCCTGGGCGGTGCGCTCGCGTTCGGCTCGTTCCCGGGCCTGGCGCTCGCGCTCGGCTTGCTCTCGCGTCCGCGCCTCGATCAGGCGATCGACGGCCTGCTCGACACCCACCTCGACCAGTGCGAGTAACTCGTCGGTCGAGCCCCTGCACTCGAACGTCTCGGGCTGCTCGGCCAGCGGCTCACCGTGTCGCAGCACGCGAATGGTCACGCGATAGTCGCGGCTCATGCCGGCCAGATCCACCACGATGCCGTCGCCATCCTCCAGATCCGAGGCGCGACGGTCGAGGACGGTACGCGCTTGTTCCTCGACCCATCCGCGATGAGCCTCGGCCTGGAACATGCGAGGGTCGACTTCGACGGTGAGCCGCTCGTCGGCGGCCGGGGCAGCGATGCTCGACGCCGAGCCGTTCGCCGCGCTCGACGACAGCCCGGCCAGTTCCGCCGCGAGGATCACGGCCAGCCAGGTTCGTGACGAGATCCCGATCACTTCACGCGCTCCTTGCTTGCCTCGACGACACCAGCGACGAGGAGGGCGAAGTGTCGATCGGAGCGGTCGATCGAAGAAAGAGCAAACTATGAATATGACCCTCACGTGTCACATCACTCGACGTCTTCGTGCGTGGTCGACCAAGGAGTGGAATGTTCGGGTCGACGCCCCCACCGCCCGACCCACCACCAAGACCAGAGCCACCCGCCGGCGCGGTCGGGTCGTCCTCCAGATCCCGGCCGGGCCAACGGACTGGTCACCCCGCGCGGTTTGCTGATATGCTCCGCCCCGACTCATGCCTCGCGCCGTTGCCCAGCGCCACGTCCGAGGGAGGTTGCGGGCCTCGTGGCTCGGGTGTGCCGCGATCGTGACGGCGTGGCTCGTGGTGACCGGATGCGGCGCTTCCGAGCCAAGCGCCCCCTTGGTGACGTCGAGCGAGGCACCGAGCCCCGAGCCGGCGAAGGGCGGGGAGCCCGTCGCGGCTCCGACCGCCGTCGATCCTCCTCCCGTCGCCGCCTCGACCTCGGACGGCCCCGAGCCCGACGCCGAGCCCGAGCCCCCGCCCAAGCCCGATCCCCTGCACGGCCAGGTGCGCGCCGGCGACAGCCTCAGTCGCATCCTCAATCGCGCCGGCCTCTCCGGCTCCAAGATCCAGCGCGTGGCCGAGGCGCTGCAGCCGGTGATGGACCCGGCCACCATCCGCATCGGACAGCGCTACGACATCGAGCTCGATGACACGGGTGAGCTGCTCTCGTTCGCCTTCCACCTGTCGGTGACCGAGGTCGCGCGGGTGCGACGAACCGACGACGGCACGCTGCAAGGACGGCTCGAAGAGCTGCCCACCGAGCTGCGCGAGGAAGAGATCGACGGCGTGGTCGAGAGCTCGCTGTGGGCCGCGCTCACCGAGCGCGGTCACTCGCCCGCGTTGGTCGACGTGATCGTGGACGTGTTCGCCTACGACATCGACTTCTTCCAGGCCACCCGCAAGGGCGACCGCTTCGCGCTGGTGGTCGAGCGCCACGAGCTCGACGGCGAGCTGGTGCGCTACGGACGGGTGCTGGCCGCGCGCTACGAGGGCGAGGCCAGCGGCGAGGTGCTGGTGCTGTGGTGGGAGCCCGATGGTGGCGAGGGCCGCTACGTCGATGGCGAGGGCCGCGGGGTGGCCCGCACCATGGTCAAGTCGCCGCTCAAGTACGCGCGGATCTCCTCGGGCTTCGATCCCAAGCGCATGCACCCGGTGCTGCATCGGGTCAAGAGCCACCAGGGCGTCGACTATGCGGCCCCCGAGGGCACGCCGGTGTGGGCGGCGGCCGACGGCAAGATCGTGTGGCGAGCCGAGAAGGGCGGGGCGGGCAACCTGGTGATCCTCCAGCACGACGGCGGGCTCAAAACCCTCTACATGCACTTGTCGCGCTTTGCCCCCGATCAGAAGGTGGGCGATCGGGTGAAGGCCAAGACGGTGATCGGCTACGTGGGACAGACGGGCCTGGCCACGGGTCCGCACCTGCACTTCGGGATGCAGAAGCACGGACGCTACGTGGACCCGACCACCATCGAGTCGGTGCGCGGACCCGGGGTGGGCGCGGGCGATCGTGCGCGCTTTGGCAAGGTGCGGGCGCGGTGGGAGGCGAGGCTGGCCGGGATGGGTGAGCCGGGCGAGACGGGCGATGGCGAGCCGGCCGATGCGGCGGGAGCGGATGCCGAGTCGGAGACCGACACGACCACGGAAGGCGATGTGGGCGAGCGCGACGGCTGACGCTCACATCGGCGTGTCGTCGCTCCCCCTCAGCACCTCGACGTTGTTCTGGATGTCCGGTAGTTCGAGCACTGCGAGGTAGATCGCCGCGTAGAGCAGCGTGCCCCGCATCGATCGCTGTCCGTCGGTTCGGTTGCCGAGCACCAGCGACGAGGTGTCCTTCAGCGGGAGGCCGGCGCCCAGGACCGGTGCCTCCATGTCCGGGGTAACGAGCGCGTCGCCGTCGATGTAGGCGCGAATGCGGTCCTGCTCGGCGACCTGCGTGGTGTCGACCACCACGTGCACCACCTGTCGCTGGCCCGTGAGGGTGGTGTCGAAGGTGCGGACGATGTCTCCGTCGTCCCAGCGCACCTGGAGCACGTTCATCATGTGCGCGCCGATCACGAAGTCTCCATTGTCGTCGTCGGTGCCGATGTGGAGGAAGCGCGAGGTGTTGCTGACCACGGCCTGAACACTGATCACCAGCTCGAACGTGATCTCCGACGCGCCGCCCAGCTCGTCGAGCAGCTTGGTGCCGTCGATGGGGGCCAGGGCCCGCCCGCTGCGGCCGGCCTGGCTCCACTGGATCCCTCGATTGCCGTCGTCGAGCGCGTAGACCGGGGTACCGTTGGTATAGATCAGCTCGAGGTCCACGGCCGGAGGCACGCTGTCGAGAACGTGCTCGGGGCGCTGGTCCGTGTCGGCCTCGTCGACGTACCAGCGTGCGAGCAGTTCGGTGTCCACCAGGGCCGGCTTGCTGGGTCCGGTCGTGTCGTCGGTGGGGTCGACCGCGGTGGTGGTCGGGGACTCGGTCGCCCCCGAGGTGCTTGACGACGTGCCGTCGTCGGCGGCGACGGTGGTGCTCGAGCCGGTCGACCCATCGGTGCTCGTCGTGGGCTCACCCAGGGGCGGCCCCTGGTTGTTGAGGCCGCCGGCGTTGGGATTGCACGCCAAGCACCCGAGCCCGAGCACCAGCCACGTCACGCCTCGCATGGGCCCGAGGATAGCCGAGGTCGTGACGGGACCGCGACGGGACCAGGTCAGTAGAGGCTCCGCAACCCCAGCACGTCGCCCTTGCCGAACTGGCGGTTGGCCGAGCTGCATGGGCTGGCCGCCGGGGACATCGTCAGGTTGCACTGCGTGGCGTGACCGAGCCCGTAGGCGTGGCCGAACTCGTGGGTGGCGACCCCTCGCAGCGAGAACGCGGACGAACACCCGCCGGGAACGGCGTTTTCGAAGTACCACGCCTTGTCCTTGTTGAACGACATGTCCATCTTGGTGATGGCGAAATTGCCCCCGCCGAGGCTGACACCACGCGTGCACGTGGTGGCGAGGTTGTTGCTCGTCATCGAGCGCCAGCCCACGACGTTGGTGGCATCGTCGAGCAGGGCCTCGTCACAGGTGAGGGCTCCGTTGACCACCTTGGGCGAGGGCTGCACGTTGGTCTCCCCCTTGTAGCTTTGGGTGGCGCTCACTTGGTCGGCGAGCGAACACGAGTTGCGCGAGCTGGGGACCGCCCCGGCGCCGTGCTTGAACCCGTCGATGGCCGCGGTCTTGGTGCCCGACGGTCGGCCGCCGTCGCGGTAGCGCCAGTTCAAGGTGCTCTGCCACTTGGCCGGGATCCCGGCCCCGAACAGGTAGCTGTAGGTGTTGTCGCTGCACTTGGCCGCACACGCCGCGGCCGTGCCCTCGGGGATGGCGACCAGGTGATCATCGGGATGGCGGATCCGAACGCTGCCCTCCACATCGTGCACCAGGGCGGCCGTCGCGGTCTGGCCATCCTCGTAGATCACCTCGATGGCGATCATCTCACCGGGGGCGGGCACGGGCAGCACGATGCCGTCCTCCACCTCGACCAGGTCGCCCGGCACGACGCCCTCGACCCGCTCGTCGTTGGCGTGGGGATCGGCGGGCTCGCTCGGACCCGGGTCCTCGTCGTCGGCATCCTCCACGGTGAGAGAGCCAGGGGTGTCGTCGTCGAGCTCGAGCGCGTCGGGATCGAGCGCGTCGTCCTCCACCACGCAGCCCGCCGCCATCACGAGGGCGAGCAGGCACGGAAGTGGCGCGGGACGAGAGCGACGACGGGACTCGGGTAGGGTCATGGGCTTCACGGCCCTGATGTCGGTTTCTCGACCGGCGTGTCTCAGGAATCGACGAGCTGGTCGCTCACGGCTGCGCAAACGGCGCTGGCCCTGAGAGCGCGCTATCATCCCATTTGCGGTCACTCTCGAACCCGTCGGGATCACCCGACCATGCCCGAGCGACTCCACGAGTGGGAGGCCATGCCCGGCCTCATCGACATCATGCCTCGTACCCGATGGTCCTCGTTCCTCCTGCTCCTGACCCCGTGCCTCTACGGGTGCCCCGATCACACGCCGGTGGACGCGATGCCCGGCACCAGCACCGACGCGACCGGCGATGGCATCGACGCGGCGTGCGTCCCCGGGCAATCGGTCCCTTGCACCTGCACGGGCGCCGACATTGGCGTGCAGGTGTGCCAGCCCGATGGCTCGGGCTACGGGGAGTGCTTCTGTGGCGAGACGGATGACACGAGCTCGACTGGCGAGACCGACTCGACCGGCGAGACCGACTCGACCGACTCGACCAGCTCGACCGGCTCGACCGACTCGACCGACGACACCACCGACACCACCGACACCGGTCCGTTCTGTGGCGACGGCCTCCTCGACCCCGGCGAGGACTGTGACGAGGGCGGCGAGTCGGTCACCTGCAACGCCGATTGCACGATCTCGGTGTGCGGTGACGGCATCCACAACGCCCTCGGCGAGGACTGTGACGAGGGCGGCGAGTCGGCCACCTGCGACGTCGACTGCACGTTCGCCGCCTGCGGCGACGGCTGGCTCAACTCGCTGGCCGGCGAGGACTGCGACGAGGGCGGCGAGTCGGCCACCTGCAACGCCGACTGCACCGTGTCCACCTGCGGCGACGGGGTGTGGAACGCCACCGCCGGGGAGCTGTGCGACGAGGGCGGCCGCACGGCGCTGTGCGACGCCGATTGCTCGCTGGTCGAGTGCGGCGACGGCTGGATCAACGCCACGGCGGGCGAGGCCTGCGACGACGCGGGCGAGTCGGCCACCTGCAACGCCGACTGCTCGCCCGCCGCGTGCGGCGACGGGATCACCAACGCGACCGCGGGCGAGGCCTGCGACGACATGGGCGAGTCGCTCGCCTGCAACGCCGACTGCACGCCGTCGACCTGCGGCGACGGCCTGGTCAACGTCACGGCGGGCGAGGCCTGCGACGACGCGGGCGAGTCGGCGGTCTGCGACGACGACTGCACGCTCGCCGGCTGCGGTGATGCACACGTCAACGCGACGGCCGGCGAGGTCTGCGATGGCGATGCGCTGGCCGGGGCCACCTGCCAGTCGCTCGGCTTCACGCTGGGTGCGCTCGCCTGCGTGCCCGGGTGCGCCGCCTTCGATACCTCGGCCTGCGTGACCCTGCCGGGCGTCCCGGTGCTCTCGCTGAGCCCGTCGCCGATCAAGCGCTTCGAGTTCTCCTGGGCCGCGGTCCCCGACGCCGACTACTATCAGCTCGAGGAGAGCCTCGCGCCCGGCGAGCCGTTCGTGCAGCTGGGCGCCGACATGCTCGGCACCTCGGTCTCGTACACCGTGCCGCTGCACTTTCGCTGGGACGCGAGCTATCGCCTGCGCGCGTGCAACGACGAGGGCTGCACCGACTCGGCGGTGGTGGACGTGACGAGCTCGCTGGCCGAGGCGGTCGGCTACTTCAAGTCGAGCAACAGCGAGGCGACCGACTCGTTCGGCGAGAGCGTGGCGCTGTCGGCCGACGGCAGCACCATGGCCGTGGGCGCCAACCACGAGAGCAGCAGCGCGGCCGGCATCGGCGGCGACCAGGCCGACGACTCCCTGCCCGGCGCGGGCGCGGTGTACGTGTTCGTGCAGGACGGCGCGGGCGGCTGGGTCCAGCAGGCCTACGTCAAGGCCTCCACGCCCGGCGGAGGGGACTTGTTCGGCACCCGGGTCGCGCTCTCGGCCGATGGCAGCACCCTGGCCGTGACGGCCCCGCAAGAGGACAGCAACGCCACCGGCATCAACGGCGCCCAGATCAACAACGCCACCTCCAACTCGGGAGCGGCCTACGTGTTCGTGCGCGACGGCATGGGCGCGTGGTCCCAGCAGGCCTACGTCAAGGCCTCCAACACGGACTTCAACGATCGCTTCGGCCACAGCGTCGCGCTCTCCGACGACGGCGACACCCTCGCCGTGGGCGCGATCGACGAGGACAGCAGCGCCACCGGCATCGACGGCAACCAGGCCGACAACGGCGCGACCCAATCCGGAGCGGCCTACGTGTTCGTGCGCGACGGCGTGGGGTCGTGGTCCCAGCAGGCCTATGTCAAGGCCTCCAATACCGACGCATCGGACCGGTTCGGCCACGGCGTCGCGCTTTCGGCCGACGGCGACACCCTCGCCGTGGGCGCCCATGAGGAGGCCAGCAATGCCACGGGCATCGACGGCGACCAGGCCAACGACGCGGCCGCGGCGACGGGAGCGATCTACGTGTTCGTGCGCGACGGCATGGGCGGATGGTCGCAGCAGGCGTACGTCAAGCCCGGCGCCGTCGGAGCCGCGTGGCTCGGCGAGCAGCTCGCGCTCTCCGACGACGGCGACACCCTCGCCGCGACCGCGCGCCTCGATCAGGCCATCGCCCCGACCTCCGGGGCGGTCTACGTGTTCGTGCGCGACGATCTCGATGCGTGGTCGCAGCAGGCCTACCTCAAGGCTTCCAACGCCGCCTTCGGCGATGAATTCGGCTGGCGCCTGGCGATGTCGAGCGACGGCGACGCCCTGGCCGTGAGCGCTCGGCAGGAGCAGAGCAACGCGGTGGGGCTCGACGGCGACCAGACCAACGACAGCATCACCGGCGCTGGCGCGGCCTATGTGTTCGTGCACGATGGCCTGGGCGCGTGGTCACAAGCGGCGTACGTCAAGGCCTCCAACACCGGCTCGAGCAACGACCACTTCGGCTCGGGAATTGCGCTCAGCGGCGACGCCGAGCTCCTTGCCGTCGGTGCCGTCGAGGAGGACGGCAACGCCACCGGCATCGGCGGCAACCAGCTCAACAACGCTGCCCCCACGTCCGGTGCGGTCTACCTCTACTGACGGCGTCGCGAGGCCGACTTCGTGCGGGTAGAGCGCGAGCACCTCGACGATCTCGATTGCCTGCGGACCCCGGTCGAGCACGTGCGGTCGGTGGGCGATCCGGCCACGCGCGCCCGGCTGGGGCTCGATGCCTGGCCCGCCCCCCGATCGCCCGTACAATCGCCTTCGATGACTCCCTCGCGCACCCGCGGTGGTCGCATCGGGGTCGCGCTCTGGCTCGCGGGGGTGCTCGGCCCCGCGGTGGGCTGTGCGACCGACGACGATCCGAAGCTGCCGCCCGGGACCTGCCCGGCGGTGGTGTGGGGCCAGCCGCAGCGCGCCGGCGAGCCGCTGGCCGTGCGCGGAAGCTGGGACGACTGGGAGCGATCGATCGCGCTGCGCGACTTCGTGGACGACGATGCACCCGAGGTCCCGTGGCAGGTGGCCGAGCTGGCGCTGCCTCCGGGCGCGTATGGCTACCTGCTGATCGAGGAAGGGCGCGGACACCTCGATCGCTACGAGCCCGTCACGACCTTCCGCGAGGATGGGCTCGAGGTCTCCCGGCTCGAGGTGCCCGATTGCCAGCAGCCGCGCCTGGAGCTCGGGGCCGTTCACGAGGATGCGCCCGATGGGTTCGCGGTGGAGCTGTCGTTCGAACCGGCGCTCGACGGGGCGCCGCTCGATCCTGCGAAGATCCAGGCCGAGCTCGCCGATGGCACCCCGCTGGCGCTCGAGCGGGTCGATGCGGAGGCCGGGACCGCGAGCTTCCGCGCCCGCGCGCTGCCTCGCGGCAAGCACCGGGTGCGCGCGACGGCGACCGATGCCGAGGGGCGCCCGACCGAGCCCGTGGTGGGCGTGGGCTGGGTCGACCCCGTGGCGCCGCAGTGGGCCGACGGGATCGTCTATCAGATCATGATCGACCGCTACCGTGGTGACGGGGGCACGGTGCTCGCCCCTCCGCCCGACCCGGGGGCACGGGCGGGCGGCACCCTCGACGGCGTGCTGGCCGAGCTGCGCGCGGGCACCTTCGATGCGCTCGGGGTCTCGGCGCTGTGGCTCTCGCCGGTCTATCTCAACCCCACCGAGGCCCGAGAGGGGCGCGACGACGATCACCTCTACGAGGGTTACCACGGCTACTGGCCGCTCGACGCTCGCGCGGTCGACCCACGCATCGGCGGCGAGGCGGCCCTGCGCGCGCTCGTCGACGAGGCGCACGCCCGGGGCATCCGCGTCCTGCTCGATCTGGTCCCCAACCACCTCTACGAGGACAACCCGCGCGTGGCCGAGCACCGCGCCGAGGGTTGGTTCCACGAGCACGAGCCCGCCTGCATCTGCGGGTCGCCGAGCTGCTCGTGGGCCGAGTTCATCGAGGTGTGCTGGTTCACCCCGTACCTGCCCGACCTGCGCTTCGAGCATCCCGAGGTGATGGAGCTGGCGGTGCAGGACGCTCTTTGGTGGCACGACTCGTTCGACACCGACGGCTTTCGCATCGACGCGATCCCGATGATGCCGCGGGCGGTCTCGCGGCGGCTGGTCCACGAGCTGCGCGAGGCCACGGCTCCGCAGGCGGCGGCCTTCACCATGGGGGAGATCTTCACGGGTCCGGGCCCAGGAGGCACCGAGGTCATTCGCTACTACCTCGGGCCCGACGGGCTCGACAGTGCGTTCGACTTCCCGCTGATGTGGGTCGTCCGCGATGCGCTGGCGCACCAGAGCACGGGGCTGTCGGCCATCGAGGCCAGCCTCGCCAACACCGAGCGTCGGCTCGAGGGCTCGGGGGCGCTGATGGCCACGATGATCGGCAATCACGACGTGACCCGCTTTGCCTCGGAGGCCGATGGCGAGGTGGGGAGCCCATGGGACGATCCGCCGCCTCCGCCCGTCGATCCCGACGTGTATGCACGCACCGGCTTGGCGCTGGCGCTGGTGCTCACCCTGCCCGGGCTGCCCGTGATCTACTACGGGGACGAGGTGGGCCTGGCCGGCGGCGCCGACCCGGACAACCGCCGCGTGATGCCCGAGCTGGCCTCACTGCCCCCGGCGTCCCTGGCCGCGCTCGACCTGGTGGAGCGCGTGGCCCGGCTGCGGCGCTGCGTGCCCGCCCTTCGCCGGGGGGATCGTCGGGCGCTGCTGGTCGAGCGCGATCACTACGTCTTCACGCGCGATGCCGGTGATGGGGCGCCGGCCGTGGTCCTGCTCTCGCGCGAGCCGGTCTCGGCGACCCTCGAGCTCCCCGCTGGCTCGACGGCCATCCCGGGCTGGTATAAGGATGCCCTGTCGGGCGAGCGCGTCGAGCTGGGGCCTTGGAGTGCCTCCATCGAGATGGAGCCCCGCTCGCTCCGAGTGCTCGTGCCCGAGTCCCTGCCTTGCCCTTGAACGCTCGAACGACGGTCGAGAACACGAACATGCGCTGCCTTTCCCGCCTCGGTCCCACCTTCCTCTCCGTCGCCGGTCTGCTCGCGCTGGGCCTGCAGTCGACCGCTTGTGGCTCCGATGGCCTCGAGTCCGCCGCCACTCTCGATCCGCCCGATGACACCGATGGGTTCGATCCCTCGGCGGGCTACTCGAGCGGGGGCACCGGGACGGGGACCGGAGGGCCCGGCAGCGGCCCGGACGGCACGGGAGACGACGGCCCGCCGCCGCCACCGCCCTCGGAGGGCGCGTGGGACTGGCGCGACGCGATCATCTACTTCGTGTTCGTCGATCGCTTCCACAACGGCGACCCCGGCAACGATGAGATGCTCGACGGGAACGTGGCCGACATCGCCGACTGGTACGGCGGCGACTGGGAGGGGGTGATCATCCGCATCGAGGAGGGGTACTTCAACGAGCTGGGCGTGAACACGCTGTGGATCACCGTGCCGATGGACAACACCAGCGCGGCGGGCCTGGGCGTGGGCGATCCGCACTACTACTCGGGCTACCACGGCTACTGGCCCTCGGATCTCGAGAGCACCGAGGAGCACTTCGGCACGCTCGAGAAGCTGCAAGAGCTGGTCACGGTGGCGCACGATCACGACCTCAAGGTGATCTTCGACTACGCCATGAACCACGTGCACGCGGACTCGCCGGTCCATGCCGACAACCCCGGGTGGTTCTGGCCCAACGACAACGGCTTCGGGGGCAACTGCGTGTGCGGTTCGGGCTGCTCGTGGGACGGGGACGAGGGCAAGCGCTGCTGGTTCACCGACTACCTCCCCGATTTCGATTTCACCAACGCGGCGGCCCGTGACTTCTCGGTGAGCAATGCGCTGTGGTGGGCCGAGCAGACCGGCGCCGATGGCTTTCGCCTCGACGCGGTCAAGCACATCGACGACTCGTGGCTGCTCGAGCTGCGCAACCGCAGCAACACCGAGCTCGACCGCTACGACGACGACGGCAACCTGATCCAGCGCTTCTACATGGTCGGCGAGACCTTCACCGGCGACCAGGGGCAGATCGCCTACTACGTCAACGACGAGATGCTCGACGGGCAGTTCGACTTTCCGATCCGCACCAAGATCGTCGAGAACGTCCTGATGCGCCAGGGCAGCATGAGCGACCTGGCCGGCTTCATGGACGCCAACGACGGCTTCTACTGGTCGGGCGCCGTGATGAGCACGTTCATCGGCAACCACGATCTGCCGCGGGTGGTGCACTACGCCGAGGACGATCCGCTGTCGGGCACCGACCCGTGGTGGAACGACAAGGATCTCGGCTGGAACAGCCCCCCCGGCGTGCCCGGCGGGACGTCGGCCTTCGAGCGCCTGGTGGTCGGCTTCGGCATCATCCTCACCACTCCGGGGGCGCCGCTCCTCTACTATGGCGACGAGATCGGGATGGCCGGGGCGGGCGACCCCGACAACCGTCGCCCGATGGACTGGAACACCGCGGGCTACACCGGCGGCCAGCAGCTGTTGCTGCAGGCGATCAAGGATCTCAACGAGATCCGGGCCGAGCACCCGGCCATGCGCTACGGCACCCGCACCACGCTCGACGCGGGCTTGCACACCTTCAGCTATCGCATGGACCTCGCGGTGGGCGACCCGACGCTCGACGAGACCGTGTACGTGGCCATCAACCGCGACGACGGAACGAGCGACGTCGGCGGTCTTCCCGATGGTGGCTATCTCGACGAGCTGAGCGGCGACGGGGTGACCGTCTCCGGCGGCACCGTCAGCGTGCCGCCGCGGTCGCTGCGGATCCTCGTGGCTCGATAGGCCAGCGTCAGCGCGTTCCGTAGTTGTGAATCGAGGTCTCCTCGCTGCGATCGGTCGCCCGCGGCGGCTCGGGTGAGAGCGCCGAGATCGCCGCGTAGAGCTCCTCGCTCGGCTCGAGCTCCGCTGCACCCAGACACACATCGAGCTGCTCGAGGCTGCGGGCGCCGAGCAGCGGGGCGGTGACGGCCGGGTGGGCGGCCACCCACGCGATCGCCAGCGCGGCCGGGTGCAGTCCGTGCTCCTGCGCGAGGGTCACGAAGCGCTCGGCGATCTCGAAGTTGCTCGCGGCCCCGTAGCGCACCCCGTACATCGGGTTGTCGACGATGCGCCCCTGCTCGGGCCGGCGCTGCGTGCCGTACTTGCCGCTGAGCAGCCCGCCCGCGAGCGGGCCGTAGCTCAGGCAGGCCAGCCCCTCGGCCGCACACAGCGGCAGGATCTCGACCTCGGCCTGCCGCTTGAGCAGGTTGTACATCGGCTGCACGCAGCACACGGGGGCCCAGCCGTGGCGCTCCGCAATGCCGAGCGCACGCGCGGTCTGCCAGGCGGCGAAGTTGCTCACGGCCGGATAGAGGATCTTGCCATCCGTCACCATGCGCTCGACCTCGCGCAGGGTCTCCTCGAGCGGCGTGTGGTCGTCCATGCGATGCAGGAAGAAGAGGTCGACGTGGTCGGTGCCGAGCCGCCGCAGGCTGGCCTCGACCGCGTTCCGTAGGTGGTAGCGGCTGCTGCCTCGATCGTTGGGTCCGGGGCCGGTGGGAAAGTAGGCCTTGGTGGTGAGCACGACCTCGTCGCGTGCTCGGCCGATCAAGCGGCCGAGGATCTCCTCGGCGCGACCCTGGTGGTAGAGATTGGCGCAATCGAACAGGTTGATTCCGGCCGCGCGGCAGCGCTCGAACATGGTGGCGGCCATCTGCTCACCCACCTCGCCTCCGAACGACATGGTGCCGAACGCCAGCTTCGAGACACGGACGCCGGTGCGCCCCAAGAACACGTACTCCATCGACCCGAGGATAGCCGGCGAGCCCGCGGGCGACCATGCGGCTCCGAGGCTGCTCGAGATCGCCCCGAGACCACCCCGATGCCACCCCGAGACATGCTATGGTCGTCGGCCATGGTGCGCCGGTCGACCGCGCTCTGTCCCATGCTCTTGCGGGGGCTCCTGCGCGGGCTCGTGGGGGTGCTCCTGGGCGCCTGCCGCCCCGACTCCGCGGGCCTGGGTGCTTCGGGCACGGGCGAGCTCGAGGACCCATCGACCGGCACGAGCACCACCACCGGCGAGACCACCGGCTCGACCGGCCCCATCGCGCCCGACACCACCACGTCGACCGGGGTGGTCGACAGCGGCTCGACCGGCCCGGGCACCACCGGCGACGCGAGCACCTCGACCACGGGTACCTCGTCCGATGGGGTCGACACCGAGCCGCAGCCCCAGCAGGTGGAGTACTGCACGGTCGCCAACCTGCCGATCCCCGACAATGCCCTCGACGGCGTGACGTCGTCGATCAACGTCGATCTCCTGGGCGGCGGCACCATCGTCTCGATGCAGCTGGTGATCCAGGCCAGCCACTCCTACGTGGGTGATCTGCGCTTCGACCTGCGCAAGTCGGGCGAGGCGGCGATCATCGTGATCGATCAGCCGGGGGGTGGCATGTGCAACGGCAACGGCATCGACGTGGTGCTCCACGACGGCGGCACCGCGCCGGTCGAGGACAGCTGTGTCAACGACGGCGGGGGCACGCCCGCGCTGGGCGGCGAGCTCATCCCCGAGACGACGTTCGATCCCATGTACATGGGCAACGAGCTCATCGGAACCTGGCGCCTGCAGGCCTTCGATCGGGCCGAGGAAGACACGGGCACGCTCGATGCATGGTGCCTGCGCTTCACCTACTGGTGATGCCCGCGCTTGCCGCCGCCGTGTGATGCCGCGCGTCGGAACGCCTTGCCCGCAGGCCCCGTCCTGTCCATGCTAGGGGCCCCCCGAGCAGGACGAGCGAGCGGTGACACGGCATCAGGCGGTCTTCTTTCGTCGGCTGATCTACGTCTACGATCTGATCGTCAGCACGCTGGCGTTCTTCGCCTCGCTGTGGATCCGGCAGATCCTGGCCGTGCTCCAGACGGAAGGCTCGCTGCCGGGACCGCTTGCCCGCCTCGACCTCGGGCCGATCCAGATCCCCGACTACTACCCGCTGCTCTGGGGCCTTTGGCCGCTGTGGTTCATCACGCTCTACTTCGGCGAGAGCTCCGACTTCCGCCTGCCGTACCGTAGGGTGGCGACGCGCTACCTGCGGGTGGTGGGCCTGGGGCTGGTGCTCTTCATCGCCTCCACCTTCGCATTCAAGGTCGCCTTCATCGCGCGCACCTTCGTGCTGCTGTTCGGTGCGGTGCAGCTCGTGTCGCTGATGATGGGGCGGGTGCTGATGGTCGAGCTGCTCTCGATCTTCCAGAACCAGTCGGTCGATGGTCATCGCGTGCTGGTGGTGGGGCGCGGCGAGCAGGCCGTGGCCTTCGCGCGATCGGTCCGCACCGAGCCGCCGTGGAACAACAAGCTCATCGGGCACGTGTCGGTCCCCAACGAGGTCGTGGCCCCCGAGGCGCCCAAGCCCGTGGGGGCGCTGCGTCAGCTCGACAAGCTCCTCGACGGCCAGCCGATCGACGAGGTGGTGTTCGCGGTGCCCGACGAGCCGCCCGAGACCTTCGAGGAGGCGCTGCGGCACTGTGAGGAGCGCGGGGTCGAGGTGCTGCTCACCATGCCGCCCGACGTACCCCGGGCCGGCAAGATCGAGGTGGCACAGATGACGGGCTACGACATGCCGCTCATCGGCATGCGGCGCACGCCCACCAGCGAGGGCAGCCTGCTGCTCAAGCGACTGCTCGACTTCACCGGGGCGCTGGTGGGGATCCTCCTGCTGTCGCCCATCATGTTGGCCACCGTCATCGCCATCAAGGTGACCGACCCCGGGCCGGTGATCTTCTCGCAGGTGCGCTCCGGTCGAAACGGCCGCAAGTTCCGGATGCACAAATTCCGGTCGATGGTGATCAACGCCGAGAAGCTCAAGAAGGAGCTCGAGAAGCACAACGAGATGGACGGGCCCGTGTTCAAGATCAAGCACGACCCGCGCATCACCCGAGTGGGTCGCTTCATCCGCAAGACCAGCATCGACGAGCTGCCGCAGCTGTTCAACGTGCTGTTCGGCGAGATGAGCCTGGTGGGACCGCGTCCGCCGCTGCCGTCCGAGGTGGCGCAGTACAAGCCGTGGCAGCGTCGCCGGCTGTCGGTCAAGCCGGGGATCACGGGCCCGTGGCAGGTCTCGGGCCGCAACGAGATCAGCTTCGAGGAGTGGATGAAGATGGATCTCGAGTACATCGACAAGTGGTCGGTGTGGCTCGACCTGCGGATCATCTTCATGACGATCCCGGTCGTGCTGATCCACAAGGGGGCCAGCTAGGCTGGTTTGGCCCCGGGCGCTCTACGGTGCTCGTCTCAGTAGGTCGGCCAGGGGTTGAACGAGAACCGGCGGATGCGGGCGGTCCAGGCCGCGAGCGAGTTCGTCGGACATGCGGCCATGTCGACGTCGGTCACGGCGGCCAGGAGCGCGCGCCAGCGAGCCTCGCGGAAGTCGGAGCTGGTGGCCTTGCACAGCCCGTGCAGGGTCTCGCCGAGCGTGGGGTGCTCGCTGCGCTCGAGCGCGTCGAACAACCACTTGGCGTCCTCCGAGCGGCCCACCTGGATCGCCAGGAGCGTGAGCACGCCGCGGTAGGTGTCGTCGGCGAGGTAGGCCGAGAGCGCGCTGGCCTCGATCTCGGCCCGCAGCAGCCGGTAGGTGTTGACCAGCGCCTTGGCCAGGCGCGGGGTGTCGATGACCGTGTGCAGGCCCTTCATGAACTCCACCTCGCACGAGTCGAGCGCGAGCACTCGGTCGTGGGACAGCTCCTGGTCCTGCTCGCGCTCGAGCGCGTCGCCCGGGGGCACGTCCGGGGGCGGCTCGGTGAGGGGGGCGGGAGGATCGTTGGCGGGCACATCGAGGGGCGGGGCATCCTCCTCGCCCGTGGAGCGTTCGAACCCCGTCCCCACGACCCCCTGGACCAGCGCCCCGAAGCCGGCCGAGTCCATGGGGCGCAGCGAGAACGGGATCTGGAAGATCTTCTCGAGGTAGTTCTTGGCCGTGGGGCGAGCCTCGAGCTCGCTGCCCACGCCCTCCTCCCGCGAGCCCTGCAGCAGGCGGTCGTAGTGCAGGGTCAGCGAGCGCCGCAGCCAACGCACGTCGACCGCGACCACGACCACGAAGATCGGCGTGGCCAGCAGCAGGTGCACCGCCTGCAAGACCTCGACCACGCGCTCGGGCTCGCAGCGATCGAGATCGTCGATGTAGAGCACGATGCGGGTGAGGTGTGCTGCCTCCCCGTCGCTGGGGCCCTCGCGCTCGACCTGCTCGAGGATCTCCTCGAGCCGGGCGAAGTCCTGGCGGATCATCGACACCAGGCCCAGGTGCTTGCGGTAGTCATCGTCGCCGTCGCGGTCCCGAACGAAGGCGTAGAAGCGCCGGCCTCCGCTGAGCTCCTGCAGCTCGCGCTGCGCTCGGGCGACCTTCTCCGCGGCCTTGTCGGTGGCCATCGTGGCGCTCTCGAGCCCGACCTCGGCCTCCTCGAGCCGCTGCTGGGCCATGCCGAGCGCGGTCTTGGTGGGCCGCAGCAGATCCGTCACCGCACGGCCGACGAAGCCCTCCACCGTGGCGCGCTCTTCCACGTAGGTCGTATAGGCGGCGCGGGTCTGCTGGAGGCGCGGCCGAATCACCAACAACCACGCCGACGCGGTGCCGGCCACGCCGGAGACCAGGCCGGCCGCCGTGGTGGCCCATGCGAACGCGGGCTCGAAGTCCATCCACTCGCGCCACCACGCCAGCAGCAACGCGATGCCCAGCACGACGAGCAGGCCCGCCGCGATCAACCCGATGCGGGCTCCCCGGCCGCGCGTCCACATCCAGCGCAGCGTGATCCGCAGGTGTGCCCAGGGGTTCTTGCCCACCTCGAGCTCCTCGGCGGCGGCCTCGGGTCCTGCATCGGCGCCCGAGGCCGGAGCCGGTGCGACGGCCTTCACCACCGCGAGCTCGTCGCGCATCTTGGTCAGCGTGGCCTCGCGCTCCTCTCGCTCGACCCGGGCCTCGGCCAGCAGCTTCTCGGCCTCGCGCAGCTCGTGCTTGGCTTGCTCGCGGCGCAGCTTGCCCTCGCTGACCTCGGCCATTAGCCGCGCGCGGGTGTCCTCGAGCGACTCGCCGGGGCTCACGAGCTCGGCCAGCTCGTCGAACACCCGGGTGACCATGCTGGCCCACAGGTTGGGCTCGGCGTAGTGCCAGGCGTTGAACGTGATCTGGGCGACGCGGCCGTGCCAGCGCTCGGCCAGCGTGGCGAGGCCGGCCTCGTCGTCTTGCTCCTTCATGCGTGCATGCAGCCGCAGGTAGGCCGCGTTGCGGGCCTCGATCTCTTCTTGCAGCTTGCCCATGAAGAACGACTTGCCCGAGCCCCAGTCGCCGAACAGCCCGATCGACAGCGGAGTGCCCGTGCGTCGCGAGCAGATGAGGCGCGCGAAGGCTCGCGCCTCGCCCTGCACGCCCAGGAGATCGGCCCCATGGCGGGTGTCGGGGCTGATCCCCGGCACGGCCGGCGGGCGCCCTCGTGGGGTGGATGCGGGCTCGGAGAGGTCGCCCTCGGCCTGCGCCATCTCGTCCTCGGCCGCCTCGGCCGCCTCGGCCATCTGGGCGACCTCGGCCATCTCGGCCATCTGGGCGACCTCGGCCAGCTCACGGAACTCGCTCTGCGCGACCTCCGAGGCCTGCTTGCGTGCCCTCGCGGGCGGGACGTTGGCCTTCGCACGCCCCACCTGCGAGGTGGTCGGGCCGGCCGGGCTTCCGCGTCGGGCGATCTGCTCGAGGCGCCGAAGCACCTCTGCACTCACGAGCGAGCCATTGCCGTGCCAGCCCTGGGTCCGCATGAAGCGAGCGACCGCCGATTGCGTGCGAGGCCCGTACACCCCATCGACCACCACCGACTCTCCGGCCCGGCGCAGCAGCTGCTGGAGATACTCCACCTCCTTGCCGTGCTGCCCGCGGCGCACGGCATCCTCCATCGGGCCCAGCATCCGGGGCCGATTGTGGCACGGGAAGGGCCCGAGCAAGGGCCGGCGTCCCGGTCCGCGAGCCATTGAGGCAGGGCTCGCGGACCGGGGCCGGAGATGCGACCGATGCGTTCGCGCGGAGGCCGGCTAGTCGTCGACGACCGTGTTCGACGTCGCGGTGACCGAGCGCTCCCGGGAGGAGCGAGGCTGGGTCCGCGGCCGGGGCGCGCTCGAATGCATCGAAGCCAACATCGGGGGTGGGGGCGGCAAGGCCAAGCCCGGTGGCCGGCCTCCATGCATTAGTGGGAATCGCGGCCGAACCGATCACGCCTTTTTGCGGTCCGCCGCATTCGACTCACCTGCGATCGGACGTGCGTGTTACGCGCAAAACCTCTTGCCCGAGGCGCTCGATACGAGGGACAATGCGGAACGAGGTTCTCATGGAGTCCAATGCCATGGCGCATGTCCCGCAGTCCGCAGGCTCGCGGGTTTCCCTTACGCAGATCGCGTGATCGGTTTCGGCCAGGTTCACACTAACGCTCGGTCCAACGGACCGTGCGATTTCCATGTCCTCCCCGCGCTCCCGCCATTCCAACGCCCCGACCATGAAACTCGTCTTCGAAGGCCCCAACACCGGAACCGCTCTCGTTCGCACCGTCTCGGGCGCCAACCCGCCCAGCACGGCTCCCGTGGTGTTCGAGCCCGGCTCCTCCACCGAGCAGCTCTCGGGTCAGCCCGCGAGCCTGTGCAACAGCCCGGCGGCGGGTGAGCCCCTCGTGTTCACCCTGCCGGTTCCATCCTCGGGCGCTTCGACCACTACCCTCACGGTGTCTTCGTCCACGAGCAGTGGACCGGGGATCCGAATTCCCGTCACGATCAAGCACGGCGAGTGAGCCGAGGGCCGCACGCCGCCCTCCGATGTCCCCGGACGACACCCCACGCGAGTCGGACCCCGACCCCTCCACGCTCCGGTCGCGGCGCGTGTGGAAGGAGGCGGGTCGTCAGGATCTCGACTTCGAGAGCGAGCGCCTCCGGGATCGACTGCGGGCCAAGATGTTCGGGGTCGAGGCCGCCCCGATCAAGATCGGTCGCTTCGCGGTGGAAGAGACGGTCGGGACCGGCGGCATGGGGGTCGTCTACGCCGCCTACGACGAGCAGCTCGACCGCCGCGTCGCCGTCAAGCTGCTGCACCACAGCCCCGGCGAGGACGTCTCGATCGGCGAGGGGCGCATGCAGCGAGAGGCGCAGGCGCTCGCGAAGCTCTCGCACCCCAACGTGGTCCAGGTGTACGACGTGGGGACCCACGACGGGCGCGTGTTCCTTGCCATGGAGCTGCTCACCGGCTCCACGCTGCGCGAGTGGCTCGTGCAGCAGCGGCGATCGTGGCGCGAGATCCTGCAGTGCTTCATCGAGGCGGGACAGGGGCTCGCGGCCGCCCACCAGCAGGGCATCATCCACCGCGACTTCAAGCCGGCCAACCTGCTGTTCGGCAGCGACGGCCGCATCCGCGTCGTCGACTTCGGGCTCGCTCGCTCCACCCTCGAGCGGCTCGAGCGACCCATGCCGGCGTTGGGCTCGGCGGAGAGCGGCCTCGCATTGGACGTGGAGCTCACCCAGACGGGTGAGATCATGGGGACGCCCGCCTACATGTCCCCGGAGCAGGCGCGGCACGAGCTCACCGACGCCCGCAGCGATCAGTACAGCTACTGCGTTGCGCTCTACGAGGCGCTGTTCGAACGTCGCCCCCACGTGGGGCGAAGCACGGCCGAGGTGCTCATTGCCGTGGCCGAGGGCGAGGTCCGTAGCCCGCCGCGCAACACCAAGGTCCCGGCCCGGATCTGCCGCGCCATCATGCGAGGGCTGTCGGCCGAGCCCGACAAGCGCTTTGCCAACATGGAAGCCTTGCTCGCCGAGCTCGCGATCGACGACAGTGGACGTTGGCGCATGGCGGGAGGGGGCCTCGTGGTGCTGGCTGGGCTCGGCGCTGCGCTGTGGCTCGTGGACCGAGACCCTTGCCCCTCGTTCCAGGGCTTGCTCGCCGAGGCCTGGGGCGACGAGCAGCGCAACGAGCTGCTCTCGCAGTTCAAGCGGCGTGGGCCGGCCGCCCAGGAGATGGCGTCCCGGACCGTTGCGCGTCTCGACGCCTACGCGCAGGACTGGCGCAAGGCTCGGGTCGAGGCCTGCGAAGCCCACTACGTGACGCGCGAGCAGTCGGCTGAGCTCTACGATCGGCGGATGGCTTGTCTCGCCGAGCGGCACGCGGAGCTCCAGGCCCTGGTCGAGGCATTCTCCACGGCAGCTCGGGGGGACTCGGAGGGGAACCTCGGCCCAGCCGACGAACAGGTCATCGATCGTGCACCACAGGCCGCAGCGGAGCTCAGTCCGATCGCCGAGTGCAGCGATCTCGAGCGGCTGCAGAAGCGCCGTCAGGACGACCCCGCACGCAAGGAGCTGCGGCTTCGCCTCGCCCAGGCGCAGGCCCAGTACAAGGCGGGCCGCTACGAGCAAGCGCTCCAGGCGATCGACGAGGTGGCGCGGGAGGCCAACGCGCTCGATGCTCCCGAGATCGAGGCGGCCGGGCTGTTGCATCGGGGACTGCTTCACAAGCGTCGTCGGGTCTACGAGCCGGCCGTCGAGGCCCTCGAGCGCGCCATCGATCTCGCCGAGCGAGGGCAGGACGACGACGTTGCCGCCAGCGCGTGGATCCACCTCGTTCGTGGGCTCGCGTTGCTCGGTCGTCACGCCGAGGCCAAGAGCGGAATGGGCCATGCCCAGGCCAAGGCGGATCGTGTGGGCGATGCACAGCTGCTCCGCGAGGCGCAGCGATCGCGGGCGGTGGAAGCGTGGCAGGCCGGTCGCTTCGACGAGGCGATCCCCCAGCAACGCCAGTTCGTCGACTGGTGCCACGAGGCCTTTGGCGACGAGCATCCCTACACCGCCGATGCCGAGATGCTCCTGGCGAACATCCTGGGCGACGCGGAGCGTCACGACGAAGCGCAGGCGGGCTACGCCCGGGCTCGCGACGTGCTGACTCGCTTGCTCGGGGCAGAGCACCCCGCGGTGGGGCGCGTGGCGCTGGAGTCGGGGATCGATCACATGGCGGCCCGTCGGTTCGAGGAGGCCAAGGTCGCGTTCGACACGGCAGAGCAGATCTTCCAGGCGGCGCTGGGTCCCCAGGCCCTCGAGCTGGTGGTGGTCAACAAGGCGCTGGTGCAGCTGGCGTTTGCGCGGGGTGATCTCGAGGAGGCCGACCGCCGTGCGCGCCGCAGCGTGGAGCTGGCCCGTCTCGACGGGCTGCCCGTGGCCGAGGAGCTCGAGGCCGTCTCCATGCGCGCCATGGTGTCGGCCGAGCTCGGGGAGCACGAGCAGGCGATCGCGATGTGCCGCGAGTACCTCGAGAGGCTCACGTCGTTGTCGTCGCCGTCACCCGAGCTCGAGATCAACTCGCTGTACGTGCGAGGGACGCTGATCTCCGAGCTGAGCACGATCGGGCGGCACGACGCGGCCGAGGTGGAGGCCACGCGCTTGCTCGAGGAACTCGGCAAGCGTCCCCAGGGGGAATTCGCCGGGCTCGAGACCCACGTGTGGCTCGCGATCGGTCGCGCTCACGAGACCCGCGGCGCTCGCGAGGATGCGCTCGAGTCGTTCGAGCGCGGACTGGCCAGTCTGGCACGTGCCGACGACGCGCAGGCGCCCCCGCCGGTGGTTCAGGCTCACCTGCGCTGGGGCTGGGGCCGGCTTCAGGCACCCTCCAGCCCGGAGGCGATCGCAGCGGTCCGGCGCGCACGAGAGATCTTCGCAGACGTCGAGCCACGGCCACCCGAGCTGGCGGAGATCGACGCGTGGCTGGCCGCCGCCGACTGAAATCGGTGACCGGCCCTGCTCACTGGGTCACTCACCTCACAGCGACGCCCTCCACAAGCCACCCGGGGCTGCTGCTACGATGCGGCCCGTGCCGACGGACCTCGAGCTCCTCGATGCCTGGCGAGCCGGGGACCTCACCGCCGGTGACAAGCTGTTCAACCGGCACTTCGCGGCAATTCACCGGTTCTTCCGCAACAAGATCGTCGCCGACGGTCTCGAGGATCTGGTGCAGCAGACGTTCGCGGCCTGCGTGGAGGGGCGCGAGCGCTTTCGCAGCGACTCGTCGTTCAAGACCTACTTGTTCGGAGTGGCCCACAACCTGCTGCGCGATCACTACCGGGCGCAGCGGCGGGAGCCCGAGGTCCTCGACTTCGGCCAGAGCTCGGCCGTCGACATGGGGGCCGGCCCCTCGACCGTGGTCGGCAAGCGGAGAGAGGAACGGCTGCTGCTCGAGGCTCTGCGGGCGATCCCGCTCGACAGTCAGATCGTGCTCGAGCTCTACTACTGGGAGGAGATGTCGGCCTCGCAGACCGCGGTCGTGCTGGGGATCCCCGAGGGGACGGTGCGCGGGCGGGTGCGCAAGGCCAAGGAGCTGCTGCGCAAGGAGCTGGCCAAGCTGGCTCGTTCTCCGCAGGAGCTAGAGACCACCGTGGGCAACCTCGAGCGCTGGGCCGCCAACCTGCGCGAGCAGATGGCCCAGTGACCACAGGAGAGACTCAGTCGTCGCAGCGGCTGCAGGCTCGGGTGGCCGCCACGCACTGCTGCTCGGCTCGCTCGCACGCCTGCACGTAGCGGGCCTCGCCGGGGTGGCGCAGGGCGAGCTCGCAGATCTGCGTCTCCAGGTCGCACGTGGCCTCGGCCAGGTCGCACACCCGCTCGCAGCGCGAAGGAACCTCGCGGCGGGACGATGAGCGTCGCCCGCGGCGGCGCTCGTAGGCCACCGCTTCCTCGCTTTCGAAGGCGTAGTCGGGCTCGGCCGCAGCGGGGGCAGGCATCGGAGCGTCGTCCTGAACGGGCTCGGGCTCGGGCTCGACGAGCTCGGGTGCCTCCGCTCCGTCGTCGGACTCGATGGACTCGATGGACTCCTGCTCCTCGCCCGCCGCTTGCTCGACGCCTGGGCTCGGGGTGGGCGCCGTGGGCACGGTGGCCGCGGCGATCATGATCCCCTCGCTGGCCAGAGCCTCGTCGTTGCGCTGCAGCTCGGCCTCGATCTCCGCCAGCGTCCAGTCGCGGACGTCGCGGCTCGGATCCTTGCTCTTGCCCGACGACTTGCACCCGGTCACGGCGAGCCCGGCGATCAGGCCGGCTCCGAGGACGCTAACCTTCACAACCTTCACAGGCCTCCTTGGCGCGACCGCAGTCGAGGGTGGCACGGTCACAGACCCGCGCGTAGCGGGCCTCCCGACCGTGATCGTCGGCCAGCGCGCAGATGCGCTCGCTCAGGGAGCAGATGTTGGTGGCCAGATCGCAGCGGCGCTGGCAGCGGTCCCCTCCAGCCCCAGCCCCCGCGGCCACGCTGGACTTGCCCATGTCGGTGCGGGCCTGGGCCACCTCGCTCGAGAGCTCGACCCCGGTCTCCAGCAGCGCGTCCTCGAAGCCCTCGAGCTCGGTCTGCATCTGCACGAGGTCGTCGTCGGCGGCCCATGCCCCACCGCCATCTTCGGCGGGCTCGGGTGATGCCTCGGCCGCCCCGTCGGCCATTGCGTCCGCGGGAGCCTCGGTGGCCGGCTTGTTCTTGCCGCAGCCCACCACGAGCGCGGCGGCCATGAGCAGACCCGTGACCACGCCGAGCCAGGGGGATGAAGGGCATGAGCCGAGCGGGCCTCGCGTCGATCGCGTGATGGGCATGGGAGGAGGTCCGAGCATCCCCCGGGTCGGGGGAGGGCGCAACCAGACGGCGGCCACGTCCGGGCACGTGCCGTGGGATCAGGGCAGGCCCCGAACGCCACCGGGCGCAGGGGTCTTACACGAGATGATCGGTGACTGGGTGCCCTTGGCGAGGTTTCACGTGCCTTGGGTCTTGCGTCGTCGCCGAGCGAGTCCCGCCCCGAGCACCAACACGCCCAGGCCCAGGGCCCAGCGGCCGCCGTGGCCGTCTTCGTCCTCGACGGTGCAGCCCGTGCAGCCCTGAGTGTCCCAACCCACCGATGCGTTGTAGGCGGTCAGCAGCTCGTCGATCTCGGCGGTGCGGTTGGCCAGCACCATCGGTGCGCCCGCGATCGGCATCTCCGAGACCTCCTCCTCATAGGGCATCTCGTTCGGGAACTCGGGCCAGCTCGCGCCCATCGGCAAGAACACCTCGCGCCCGTCGGGCAGGATGAAGACCCGATCGTTGCTGCACAAGATCCGCTGCGTCGCCTGGCGAACGTTGGGCACGTCGTCGAGATCATCCCGCGCATGGAAGATGGGATCGGCGGTCATCTCGTGGGGCGAGATGGTGGTGTACATGCGCGTGACATAGGGCCACCGCTGCAAGAGCTGCTCGGCATGCTGGCCTGGTTCCACGATGCGCTCGGCGAAGGCGCTGGCGAATCCAGCCCCGTCCCAGGTCGCCTCGGGGTAGAGCGAGGGATCCTCGAGGAAGGTCTCGATGGTCACGCCGGCGGGCAGGGTGAGGAACT
This sequence comes from Paraliomyxa miuraensis, assembly GCF_026337845.1. Lineage (GTDB taxonomy): Bacteria > Myxococcota_A > Polyangia > Nannocystales > Nannocystaceae > Paraliomyxa > Paraliomyxa miuraensis. The sequence continues at coordinate 490,275 of NZ_JAOVZF010000162.1, forward strand.
CGCCGAGCAGCCCGCCGATGAGCGGGTGCAGGAGCTGACACCCGCTCCACTCGTCGCAGTAGGCCAGGTCCTGGATCTCCAGCGCGTTGGGGAGCTGCGCCGGGGTCAGGGCGGAGAAGGTCTCTGGACTCCAGGTGGCGCCATGGAGCCCGGCCGGGGAGACCACGTCGCTCGGCCCGGCATACTCGGTCACGAACGCCCGGCCGTCGGCATGCTCGGCATCGACCGCGAGCGTGATGATCTCCTTGTAGTTGTCGGCGAGCTGCGACCAGTCGATCTTGACCGGGTTGACCAGCACGTGGCGGTAGTTGCTGGGCACCATCCGCTCGTTGCCGAGGAAGAAGGTGCGGATCTCCATGTCCTCGACCGCGGCGATTCGGGTCAGGCGCAGGGGCACGCACGGCTCGGTGCTGCGGTAGCGCAGGGTGATGGGGTGGATCTGGTCCACGCCGGCGCCGCCGGTGAGCTTGATGGCACCGAAGAGGTGGCCCTCCTGGAGGTACTCCTCGAGGATCGGCTCGGCCTCGGGGTCTTGCTGGTAGCCATTGGCGTCGAGCCACTCGATCACCTCGACCGCGGTGCCGCCCTCGAGCACCACGATCTCGTAGGCGCCGACGGTCTCCCGGAGCACGATGGAGGGGCCGCCTCCACCTTCGTCGCCTCCGTCGGTCCCGGCCGCGCCGGTCAGGCCCGCGCCGTCGTCGAAGCCGCCGCCGGCGTTGGGGACCCCCTGGGCGCTGGGCACGGGGCACTGGTCGCGGACGGTGGTGAATCCGTAGGTGGGCACGGTGCCGTTCAGCAAGCTCTGGAACAGCGCCTCCGAGCCGACCGAGAACACGGGGACCGCGGTCAGCGGGATCACCCACGCGAACTTCTCGGGATCGCCCTCGTATTGGATCTGGATGTGGACCTCGACCTCGTTGCCGTCGAGGATGAACAGGATGTTCTCGCCCGACTGATCGACGGGCATGGACTGCGGGCCCGTATCACAGAAGGTTCCGCCACAGGCCTGGGCGGGTTGGGGGGCGGCCACGAGGGCGAGCCCGAGACCGAGCGAGGCAGCGAGCGTGGTACGAAGGACGAACGACATGATTAGACCAACTCCTCGTTGTCGAGCATCGCGCGACGAGCGGGTGGGCTCGTGGACCGATTCGCCAACGGGGTCGAGGATAGCAGCCGCGCTCGGGTGGCGGCCAGGCGTCGGCCGGCGAGGTACGAAGGTGCGCGCCGTGACATGGATGTCGCGCCAGCGCGGGGGCCGGAGTCCGAACGGCGTTATCGTCACCCGCGTGCACGCGGCGTAGATCGCTCTGGCACCATGGGCGTGCCCAGGGCCCGCGCGCCCGAGCGCGACCCAAGGAGACCTTCGTGATGCACCACGCCGCCTGGATCCGCACTGCCTCGTTCGTGACCAGCCTCGGCCTGCTGGCGACCACCACCGCGTGTGGCACCAGCTCGGCGAGCACCGATGCCGGAAGTCGCGCCCCGCTGGCCGCCGCCCCCGTGGATGCCGCTCCGGCCCACACCTTCACTCCGCGCCGCCATCCGCCACGAGTGCACGAGCCCGCTCCACCTCCCAACCTGGCCAGCCTGCCGCCGCTGACCGATCGCACCCGCGCGTGCTTCGGGTGGCCCGAGCCGGTGGAGGCTCCGCCGCCGCCGACCCGCGGCAAGAAGAAGCACAAGCGCACGCCCTCGGCGCCGCCCGGATTCGTGCCGTATGGAGGGGGTGGCAGCGGCAAGGGGGCGGGGTCGGCCAGCACCAAGCGACCGGCCAAGGACGTGGCACGGCCTGCGTCGAAGTCGTCGGGCTCGCGGGGTCGGGGTGGCGTGGAGGGGGGCGTGCCCGGAGGGGTGGTCGGTGGCGTGGTCGGAGGCGTGGCCAGTGGTGCGGCCGCGCCCTCGACCCCCGCGGCCGAGCCCGCGCCGACGGCTCCCGCGGCCGATCGCCGAACGAACGAGGCGCGCAAGCAGCGGGCCGAGGAGGATCCTGCGCGCGGCCCCCTGGCGCAGGTCGACGACGAGGCCGAGGCGCCGCCCTCGATCGCCACCGACCCCGACGACGGCTACCACGACTGGGGGGCGGCGATCTACCTGAGCAATGACGACACCATGAGCCTGTCGTCGGCGCAGCGGGTGATCTACGCGATCGACAACTTCTTGCCGCTGCCCGCCGAGCACATTCGGCCGCACGAGCTGCTCAACTACTTCTCGTTCGACACCCAGAGCGTCGCCGAGGGCAATGACTTCTCGGTGGATGCGTCGATCGAGGCCGACCCCGATCAAGAGGGCATCTACAGCCTCGCCATGGCGGTTCGCGGGCGCCCGGTGACGCTCGAGGAGCGTCGCAACGCCAACCTCTCGCTCGTGATCGACCGCTCGGGCTCGATGTCGGCCGAGGGGCGCATGGAGTATCTCAAGCGTGGGCTCCGGCAGATGCTGGGCCAGCTCAAGACCGGTGACATGGTGCACCTGGTGCTGTTCGACCACGACGTGTGCGCTCCGGTGGAGAACTTCGTGGTGGGGCGCGACCGCCCCGATGTGCTGATGCAGGCGATCGATGCGCTCGAGCCCCGCGGCTCCACCGACCTGCACGCGGGTCTGGGCGAGGGCTACCGCATCGCCGACCGCTCGTACCAGCCCACGTACTCCAATCGGGTGGTGATGATCACGGATGCCATCGCCAACACCGGGGTCACCGACGAGCAGCTCATCGCCACGGTGGGCAAGTTCTACGACGCGCGCCGCATTCGCCTCTCCGGGGTCGGCGTGGGCCGTGACTTCAACGACTCGCTGCTCGACCGGCTCACCGAGCGGGGCAAGGGCGCCTACGTGTTCCTGGGCTCGGAGGCCGAGGTCGACGCGGTGTTCGGCTCGCGGTTCATCTCGCTGGTCGAGACCACCGCGCTCGACGTGCACTTTCGCCTGCACCTGCCGCCGTCGCTGCGCATGAACGTGTTCTACGGCGAGGAGAGCTCCACGGTGAAGGAGGACGTGCAGGCGATCCACTACTTCGCCAATACCTCGCAGCTGTTCCTCTCGGATCTCATGGCGCGCAACGGCGAAGGGGGAGGCCAGCTGCGGCTGCAGGACGACGTGATGCTGACCGTCGAGTACGAGGATCCCGAGACGGGGGACGAGATGGTCGAGGAGTATGCGTTCAATCTCGGGGAGATCAGCCGCGCGAGCCGCAACGTCCGCAAGGGGCGGATGATCATGCGCTTCATCGACGGCCTCTCGTGGATGGCCTCGCGCCCGACCCCCGGTGCGTGGGGCACCTCGCGAGGCGGGTGGGACGACGCCGAGGCATGGGAGGCCTGCGCGGCCGGGCGCGGCGAGCTGGCCAAGCTGGCCAAGGGGCTGGAGGAGGATCCCGAGGTGCACCGGGTGACGGGGCTCTGGGATCAGTACTGTGCCCGCTTCTCGCAGCCGCGCGAGCCGGTGCGGCGCGACCCGCCGAGTTCGGGCTGGCCCTCGGCCTCGGGACGCTGAGCGCGTTGGCCTATGGACGGGGGTCGGGGTCGGGGTCGGGGTGCTGGATCCACGACCCGACCTGCTTGTAGTGGACGCCGTAGGCGAAGCCGAAGATCAGGCCGCACAGGACGATCCAGGGCAGCACGGAGGTGTTGGCCAGCACGTGGACCATGCGGATCCCCATGTCCGGCACGCTGCGTACGCCGTAGGTGGCGCCATGGAACAGCGCAAGGACTCCGGCGATGATCATGATCGCCGAGTACAGGTTGGTGTGGGTGACCTTGCCCCACAGCCGCCCGCGGTCGTCTTGGCGAAAGTGCTCGAGGGAGTAGCGGATGATGGAGTGGCCGATGAGGTAGATGCCAGCGAGCGCTCCATCGAACGGCAGGTAGGGCAGCAGGGCGTAGAACACCGTGAACAGGCCCAGGTAGACCACCAGGGCGTAGAGCTGGGCGGGATGGATCTTGACGTTTTGGAGGTGAGGAGCGGCGCGCACCACCTTGGCGTCCTTGCTGGTGTAGCGCACGCCGAAGCGAGCTCCCCAGCGCCCACGGATGGGACGGCCCCAGCAGCAGCCGTAGACGAAGCAGCCCAGTCGCGCGATGGCCTCGGCCAGGGGTAGCGCGAGCGCAGACGCGTCGAGCAGGCGCAGCAGCGGAACGTCGACGATCGAGCTGATCGCGAGGAACCCCACGAAACCACCCGCGAGCCCGCCGTGCATCATGTAGCCCGGCTTGATCAGCGTGGCGATGGGTCGACGAAACAGCTCGCGCCACTCGAGCATCACGCTGAACAGCCGCAGGCCCACCAGTATCGGGGGGATCAGCAGGAACACGTAGATCTTGGCCAGGTACGCCACGTCCATCCCGTGCATCGCGTCGAACCACAGGATCACCGCGAACCCGGTGGCGATCGCCGTCCCCGCCAGGAACGCATAGGTGGTGAACAGCCAGTTGCCGATCCGAAACAACACGGTTCGGTTGTGGAAATCCAGGATCCAGGTCGAGATGAAACCTCTCCGGGGCTCCTCCTCCGTCCGCGTCGTCGATGTCATGTGCAAATGCAGTCGTGTTTCTCGTACCTTAGACGACCGGAGAGGATCGACACAAGCATGGATCGGGTCGAGCCTCGACGCTGCCGGGCCGCGGGTGCAGCCAAAGAAACCCGTCCCGGGTCGCCCGGGTCGAACGCCCACCATGGCCGACCGCGACCCCTCGCTGGTGATCGAAGGACTGTCGAAGACCTATCCTGGCGGGGTTCGTGCGCTCCAGGGCGTGAGCCTTCGCATTCCCCCGGGGATGTTCGGGCTGCTCGGCCCGAACGGCGCGGGCAAGTCCACCCTGATGCGGACGATCGCGACGCTGCAGGATCCCGACGAGGGCAGCATCCACCTCGGCACGATCGACGTGCTGCGCGACAAGGATGCGGTGCGACGGGTGCTGGGCTACCTGCCGCAGGACTTCGGGGTGTACCCGCACCTCGATCCGCTGTCGCTGCTCGATCACTTCGCGGTGCTCAAGGGCATCACCGATCGCAGCGAGCGCAAGGCGGTGATCGAGGCGCTGCTCCACCGGGTGAACCTGTGGGAGCAGCGCAAGCAGAAGCTCGGCGGGTTCTCGGGCGGCATGCGGCAGCGCTTCGGGATCGCGCAGGCGCTGATCGGCGATCCTCGGCTCATCATCGTCGACGAGCCCACCGCGGGGCTCGACCCGCAGGAGCGCAATCGCTTCCTCGACTTGCTGTCGGAGATCGGTGAGCACGTGGTGGTGCTGCTGTCCACGCACATCGTGGAGGACGTGGCCGACCTGTGCCCGCAGATGGCGATCATCGCCAGCGGCAAGCTGCTCCACAGCGGTCAGCCGCAGCGCGCCATCGACGAGCTGCGGGGGCAGACCTGGAAGAAGGTGGTCGGCAAGGACGGGCTGGCGTCGTACGAGCGGGAGCACATGGTGATCTCCACGCGGCTGGTGGGCGGCCGGACCGTGATCCACGTGTTCTCCGAGGATGCGCCGGAGGACGGGTTCGAGGCGGTGGATCCCGATCTCGAGGATGTGTACTTCACCACCCTGGCCAAGGCGGGCCTGCGTCGCGCCGCCTGAGCGCCGAAGGAGTATTCCGATGCTCGCGTCCTTCCTGCGCTTCGAGCTGCGCTATCGCTTCCGACAGCCGGCGGTCTACATCTTCGCGGCGGTCTTCGCCCTGCTCACGTTCGGGGCCACCACGTCCGATGCGGTGGTGATCGGGGGCGGCACCGGGCAGACGGCCATCAATGCGCCGTTCGTCGTGATCCAGACGCTCGGGTTCATGAGCGCGCTGTCGGTGCTCTTGGTGACCGCGTTCGTCTCGACGGCGGTGCTGCGCGACTTCGAGCTGGGCACGGACGCGCTGTTCTTCACCAAGCCCGTTCGCAAGCTCGACCTGCTGGCCGGACGCTTCCTCGGATCGGTGCTGGTGTCGACGGTGGTGATGGTGTTCGCCGCCCTGGGCATGGCGATCGGCACGGTGATGCCGTGGCTCGATCCGGCGCGGCTGGTGCCGGTCTCGGCGGCACCCTACCTCTACGCGCTGTTCGTGCTGGTGGTGCCCAACCTCCTGGTGATGGGCTCGTTCTTCTTCGCGCTCGCGACCCTGAGCCGTCGCGTGCTCCTGGCCTACGTGGGGGTGCTGGCGTTCTTCGTGATCTTCTCGGTGGCGGATGCGTTCGTCGCCGACCTCGACAACGACATGCTGGCGGCGCTCGTCGATCCGTTCGGGCTGTCGTCGCTGTCGATCTCCACGCGCTACTGGACGGTGGTCGAGCGCAACACCTCGCTGCCGCCGCTGACGGGGGCGCTGGTGCTCAACCGGCTGCTGTGGCTCGGGCTGGGAGCGGCATGCTTCGCGCTCACGGTGCGGCGGTTCTCGCTGTCGACGCGGGCCCGCCGTCCCAAGGCCGCCGACGCGACGGCGGTGGAGCGCGCGCGCACCGATGCGCCGCTGCGGCGGGTGACCCCACGCTTCGGGCGTGGCACCGCGCTGGCGCAGCTGTGGCACGTGTGGCGGGTGGAGACGGGGACCGTGCTGCGTGGCAAGGCGTTCCTGGTGATCTTGCTGTTCGGGTCGCTCAACATGGTGGGCAACGCGCTGGGCACCATCGATCAGCTGTTCGGTACGCCGGTCCTGCCGGTCACCGGGCTGATCGTGCGGGTGGCCGATCAGGTCATGAACTTGTTCGCGCTGATCGTGATCACGTTCTACGCGGGCGAGCTCTACCACCAGGAGCGGCAGCGGGGGCTGCACGAGGTGCACGACGCCATGCCGGTGCCCTCGTGGGTGCCCTTGCTCGGCAAGCTGGGGGCGCTGTGGGCCGCCGTGCTCGTGCTGCTCGGGGCGGCGGGGCTGACGGGCATGCTGTTCCAGCTCGCGTCCGGCTACTCGCGGGTCGAGCCGGGCCTCTACGTGCAGGGGCTGTGGGGTCTGGCGCTGTGGAGATGGGCGCTGGTCTGCGTGCTCGCCTTGTTCTTCCAGGTGCTGGTGAACCACAAGTACCTGGGGTTCTTGCTGATGCTGCTGTTCTTCGTGGCGCAGATGGTGCTGCCTGCGCTCGACCTGCAGCATGGCCTCTATCGCTACGCCTGGTCTCCCGAAGCGCCGTACTCGGACATGAACGGCTATGGGCACTTCTTGCGGGCGGTGGTCTGGTACAAGACGTACTGGTCGCTGCTGGCCGCGGGCCTGGTGGTGGTGGGGAACCTCCTGTGGGTGCGCGGCACGGATGCTGGCCTGCGCACGAGGCTTCGCGAGGCCCGGCGCCGCACCACGGGGCTGCACGTGGCCATGCTCGGCGGGCTGGCGGTCGGAGCGTTCGTGGTGGGCGGCGCCATCTTGCACCACACCACCGACCTCAACCGCTATCGCACCGGCGACCAGCTCGAGGACGCCGCGGTTCTCTACGAGCAGACCTACAAGGCGCAGTGGGACGGCGCTGCGCAGCCCCGGGTGATCGCGGCCGCGCTCGAGGTCGACATCTGGCCGCAGGAGCGCGAGGTGGCGCTGCGGGGCACGATCACGCTGAAGAACCGCCACGACGCGCCGATCGACCGCCTGATGGTCTCGGTCGAGCCGACGCTCGAGGTGGAGTCGCTCGGGCTGCCCGACGACGCGATGCTCTCGCACGACGAGGAGCTCGGGGTTCGCATCTACCGGCTCGAGCCGGCAATGGCCCCCGGGGCCGAGCTGCAGCTCCCGTTCAGCCTGCGATTTCGCGAGGCGGGCATCAAGAACCATGCCTCGGTCCACCAGGTGGTGGGCAACGGCACGTTCTTCAACAGCGGCTACGTGCCGCGCATCGGCTACGATCCCCGCGGCGAGCTGGCCGACCCCAACGAGCGCCGCAAGCGAGGACTGCCCGAGCGGGAGCGCCTGCGGCCGCCGAGCGACATGAAGGCTCGCGCCAACACCTACCTCTCGCGCGAGGGCGACTGGATCGAGTTCTCCGCCACCGTGAGCACCAGCCGCGAGCAGATCGCGCTGGCGCCCGGCTACCTGGTGCGGGAGTGGGAGGAGGGCGATCGTCGCTACTTCCGCTACGAGATGGACGTGCCGATCCTCGACTTCTATGCGTTCCTCTCGGCCGACTACCAGGTGGCGCGCGATCACTGGAACGACGTGGCGATCGAGGTCTACCACCACGACACGCACGACATGAACGTGCCGCGGATGATCGACGCGGTGAAGGCCTCGCTCGAGTACTACACGGCCAACTTCTCGCCCTATCAGCACCGTCAGGTGCGGATCGTGGAGTTCCCCCGCTACGAGCGCTTCGCCCAGTCGTTCCCCAACACGATCCCGTACTCGGAGAGCATCGGCTTCATCGCCGACCTGCGCGATGCCGACCGCATCGACTACGTGTACTACGTGACCGCGCACGAGGTGGCGCACCAGTGGTGGGGGCACCAGGTGATGGGCGGCGAGGTGCAGGGCAGCACCATGCTGGTGGAGTCGCTGTCGCAGTACTCGGCGCTGATGGTGATGGAGAAGACCTACGGGCGCGCCAAGATGCAGAAGTTCCTCGAGTACGAGCTCGATCGCTACCTCAAGGGGCGCGGGGCCGAGGTGCTGAAGGAGGTGCCGCTGTCGCTGGTGGAGAACCAGCCCTACATCCACTACAACAAGGGCAGCCTGGTGTTCTATGCGCTGCGCGAGGTGATGGGCGAGGAGGTGCTCAACGGGGTGCTCGCCCGCTTCATCGCCGACAAGGGCTTTCAGTCGCCGCCGTTCACCACCTCGCTCGAGCTGGTCGAGCGGATTCGGGCCGCGATGCCCGAGCGCTTTGGCTACCTGGTGGAGGATCTGCTGGAGACGATCACGCTGTACGACAATCGGGCGCTGCGGGCCACGGCGACGGCGCTGGCCGACGGGCGGTGGCAGGTGGAGCTCGAGCTGTCGTCCCGGAAGCTGCGGGCCGACGAGGAGGGAGCGGAGCACGAGGTGCCGCTCGACGACTGGCTGGAGATCGGGGTGTACGGGGAGGATGCGGACGCGGAGCCGCTCTACTTGGAGTGGCACCGGATCTCCGAGGCGAACCCGACGATCCGCGTGGAGGTGTCGGGGCGGCCGGCGCGGGCGGGGGTGGATCCGCGGGTGCTGTTCGTGGATCGCGAGCCCGACGACAACGTGCGGGTGGTCGAGGCTCGGGAGTAGGGTCGCTTCACCGGGAGGCACGGTGGAGGGTGCTCGAGCGCGCCGCTGGTGCGCGCGACGGTGTCTTGCGTGCCCGGGGCATGGCTCGACCGATGAAATCCGTCGAAATCCCGAAGTGACTGAAATCCGTTGAAATCCCGGTACTTGCGGCGTCGCAAATCGTCCTGAATTCGTCGCGTTCGGTCTCTTGTTGGATCGAGCCGCGTAGCGAATCTTGTCCATGAATCAACGGCATCGACCAACTGGATCACGGTCGAGGCGGTTCGATGCGAACGCGACGATCGGTCACGCAGCCCGAAGGCTCGTTGCCGAGCGGAGCCTGGACCCCCAACGACAACCATCGACACGAGGACGTAGACCCATGAAGAAGCTCATCACCGCCGTGCTCTCCCTTCCCCTCCTGCTCGCCGGAGGCGACTCGGATGCCTCCACGCAGCACTTCGGCGAGTACAAGGTGAAGATCAACGTGACCAACGCCGAGGAGATGAAGGTGAAGTGGTGGTGCAAGGAGGCCGACGGCTCGACGTCGCTCATCGACGCGGATACCTACCCCGCGTCCACCTCCACCACCCGCTCGACCAACATCAACTCCACCAAGTGCTCCACCGGGGACTGGAAGGTGAGCTTCCACATCAAGGCATGGGGCAGCTGGAAGGACCTCGAGCCGGGCAGCAACGTGTGTCTCACGAACTCGTGTGGCTATACCACCAACAGCTTCACCTACAAGACCTACGCGCATCCCGAGGATTTCACGGCGGGCTCCAACAACAAGCTCTGCACGACGTCGCTCAACCTCCAGTTCGAGAAGATCGCCGTCTCGAAGGGGGGCTGCTGATCCTGTCGTGAAGGACGAGCGCGGAGCGGGTATGAAGATCTTCACTCTCTCGATCGCGGCTGCGGTGATTGGTCTCGGGATGCTCGGGGCTGGTCTCGATCACGAACCTCCGAAGCCGACCCCCCCGCGCTCCTCCTCGCGTTCGAGCAAGGGCGAGCGAGCGGAACCTCGCTCGTCCCCACGGCTCGCGGCGTCCGGGGCCCGCGAAATCAGGGAGCTGTGGGTCCGCCGGGCTCGATCGCGCGAGGTGGATCTCGTGCCCGGCGGGCTCGCAGCCGAAGACGGGCACCTCGCGCTCGCCATCGGTGATCCCGTCGAGGCGCTGACCCAGGCCCGCGACCAGCTCGAGCTCCAGCTCGAGGAGCTGTCGGTGGACCTGCGGACGATCGCCAGCGACACCGAGCTCGATCCGGACGACTACGAACGAACGCTCGAGCGCATCGAAGAAGAAACCGACGAGCTCGAGCAGCAGCTGGCGGCGCTCGACGTGCTCGAGCAGGCGCTGGTCTTCGGGGATGACGAGCTCCCGGGGTGAGTCGGCTGCGTGACGTCGCACGTCGGCGAGCCGCATCCGCCCGCCATGCAGCAATGGGCGATGGTCTCATCCCAGGGCCTCACCGAGGCCGCGATCGTCAGTCGTCGAGTTCGAAGGTCGCGTGCACGACGGTGATGATGTCCTTGTCGACGGTGCTGGTGTCGTTGTTGCCGTCCCAGCTGCTGCTGCGGGAGTTGGGCGGGTTGATGTTGATGACCCCCATGTCGGCGTCGAGCAGCTCGCCGAGCTCGCCACCGGCGGCCTCGATGATGTTCTGGGCGCGGGCGCGGGCGTCCTTGGCCGCCTCGGCGAGCATCTCGACCTTGAGGTCGCCGAGCTTGGTGTAGTGGTACTGGGGGGCCGACGACGAGATCGAGATCCCGTGCTCGAGCAGCGCGGTCACCTCGCGCGAGGCCTGGGCCACCGTGTCCACGTTGGCGCTGCTGACGTTGACCCACTGCTGGAGCTGGTAGCCCGTGACCACGTAGCGCTCGATGCGGTCCTCACCGGTGCCAACGACCTCGAGCTCCTGGAGCTGCTGCACCGAGACCGAGGAGATCCCGATGTCCTCGCGGGAGATGCCGGCCTTCTCGAGGAACGCGACCGTCTGGTCCACGTGCTCGTGGAGCTGCCGGTAGGCCGCGCGGCGGTCGGGGCTCTGCACCTCGATGCTGGCGGACCACTGGATGAGGTCGGAGGTGATCCTGCGGGTGGCGGAGCCGGTGACCTGGATCGAGTGCTGCTGGGGCTTGGTCCGCACGCGCTCCCAGGTGCTGGAGGCGATCCAGGTGGCGCCCAGCAGGGCGACGGGGAGCACGAGCCAGTCGACCTGGCCGCGGCGGCGGGTTGAACGGCGGACGGGGGTGGAATCGCTCATGGCGCGGGGCGACGCGCGAAGGGGGTGGGGGTATTCCCGGGCGGGGACGATTCGTTGGGGGCGGACGCCCTGCACGAGTCTTTGCCGATCAATGTCCCGTTGCCGGCATGGGGTGGGCGGCGAAGAACGACCAGATCGTCGCGTTGGCAGCGTACCATCGCGAGACGTCGTCGCGAGACCTCAGCGGTGGCGTTCCCGAGGCCATCGTCGCCACGCCATCACGAGGCCGAGGAGCATCGCCGCCAGGGCTCCGACGACGATCGGCCCGCGCCCGTGCGCGTGGCGACGCAGCCAGCGCTCGAGCGGTGCGCGAGGGCGCAGCACGAGGTCGCCGCGGCCGAGCACCACCACGCCGGCCCACGCTGCGGTCGGGGCTCCGGCCCGCACGAGGTCGCGCTGGGCCCGGGTCAGTGCGGTGGCCAGCGAGTCGCCCTCGTCCACGTGCGCATAGAGCCGCTCGAACAGCAGCAGCGCATCGTCGTCGTCGAGCGGCCAGCGGCTGGCCACCACCACGTCGGCGCCCGCGAGCAGGAACGCCCGCGACAGGCTCATGAGCCCCTCGCCGTGCACGGGCGCGCCACTCAGACCACTACAGGCCGACAGCACGATCGCGCGTCCTCGCAGCGGCAGCTCCACGATCTCGCGCGCCTGCAGCAGGCCATCCTCTTCGGCGCTGCCAGCCGCGAGCGTCACGCCGGAGCGCTCGGGATGGTCGAGGTCCACCACGGCGTGGGTGGCGAAGTGCAGCACGTCGAACCCGTCGAGCGCAGCCGACTTGAGGAACGACTCGCTCGCACGCTCGCCGGTCCTCACCTCGGCCGTGCCGAAGATCGTCGCGATGCGACGGGCCTCGGTCTCGGCGCGAGGCAAGGGGCCGAGCGTGAGGGCCTCGTCGAGCGCTCCGCCGCGCTGGCCGGAGCCGTGGGGGCTTGGACCCGCGCTGGCGAGGGCCAGGAGCCCGCCGTCACGCCGGGCGGTGTGGCCCTGCCAGCGCGCGAAGCCGGTGACCGAGGGGCTCGAGGTCAGCTCGAAGCGCTCGGCCAGCATGGGCTCGTCGGGGGAGCGGCGGAGAGCACCGAACGGTACGTCGTAGAGCACGCCGTCGGGCACGAGGACCAGGCGCTCGATCCGGGGATCGAGCTCCGCGAGCGCGTCTTCCAGCAGATCGCGGTGCAGGCGGACGAGCGCGGGAACCTCGGAGCCGTCGCGGCGCAGCACCAGGCCCTCGAGCATCGGCACCTGTCGCTCGAGCCAGTGCCGGTCGGGCAGGCGGTGGGTGGTCACGCGCTCCCGGGTGATCACCAGCAGCCACGAGCCCCCTTCCTCGGCGAGGTGCTGGTCGAGTGTGTCGCTCACCTGGAATGCGAAGATGGCCTGGTCGGGGGCCAGGCTCGCGGCCACGGTCGCGAGCTCGGGCGGCGTTGGCATGCGCAGCTCGGCGAAGCGGCCGTCGTGACGGGCAATCTCGGAGCGGAGCCGTCGCTCGCGCTCCTCGAGCTCGGCGAGCGCGGCGAGCTCGACGGAGCGCTCGTGGTCGGAGAGCGCGGTGGCGAGCAGACGCCGCTGTACGGCTGCGATCGCGCGCAGCAGCCCCTGGCGCTCGGTCCCGCGGTGATCGTGGCTGGTCAGCGGCGCGGCGTCGGCCAGCACGAGGCGCTCGAGCAGGGTGCGCGCCCGCAGCCGCTCCATGGTCGAGAACGCCAGCTCGAGCTCCGCTTCGGTCCGCTGGGGTCGCTCGAGCAGCTTGCCCGACAGCAAGTAGTAGGCGAACGCGTAGTGGTGCAGCGTGTGGGTGCGGTCGCGTTCGTCGAGCTGGAGGTCGCGCAGGAGCTCGACGTGCTCGAGGCAGCGCAGGCCTTCTTCGATCGCGGCCTCGCGGTCACCGATCTGCCAGAGCACCCCCGAGAGGCTGGCCGAGGCCTTGAGCATGGCACCGAGCGCACCCGAGGCGCGGGCCTCGTGCAGGCCCTCGCGGGCGAGCGCCCGCGCCTCGTCGTGGTGCTCGGTGCCCAGCGCGGCGAGGCGATCGGCGAGCGTGGTCTTGGCGTTGTAGGCCCCGGCGGCAAAGCCCACGCGCTCCTCGGTGGCCAGGCACGCCCGAAGGTGCTCGATCGCGAGCGAGTCATCCTGCTCGAGGTAGCCCAGCGCGCAGCGGGCAACGGCGGCTGCGTGGGGGTTCTCGGCGCGCTCGGCCGCCTCGACGGCCGTCCGCGCTCGCGTGACGTGAGGGGTGGGATCGGCCCCCTCGAGCCGCGGATCGAATTGGTCGGCGTAGAGCGTCGCGAGCACGGCCATCACGCCCGCGGCCGAGTACGCATCGCCCTCGGCGGTCACGAGCTCCAGGATTCGCTCGCGATGGGCGATCGCAGTCGCGACGTCGCCCGAGCCGCTGGCCACGTTGGCGGCGATCACCAGGGCCTTGGCCGCGTACATGTACTGGCCCGAAGCGAGGGTCACGGGCAGCGCGTCGTCGACCAGCGCACGCACGCGGGCCAGCTCTCCGCCGCGGAGCCAGCGGGCGTTGGCCAGCTCGAGCCGAGCCATGGCGAGCAGCGCCGGCACGCTGGTCCGGGCCGCATGCTCCTCGGCGCGTTCGAAGTGCTCGATGGCCTCGTCGAGCCGCCCGCGCTCCCGCAGCGTGCTGGCCAGGTTGAGCTCGATCGTGGCGAGCTCTCCCGGGGTCACGTCGTCGCGCCGCTGCAGGTCGTCGAGCGCCGCCTGGGCCAGCTCGATCGAGTGCTCCCGCTCGCCGAGATCGACCAGGGTGTTGGCGAGCGCGATCCGTGCCCACGCCTGCTCGGGCTCGGCCATCACGATCGGCTCGAGACGCCGCCGGGCCTCCTCCAGCTCGCCCAGGCGATGGCCCACCGTGTAGTAGCAGATGGGACCGGGGCGTGCGTCGGGGTGTTCGCGGCGCAGCGCATCGCAGTCCTCGAAGGTCTGCGGCTGGCGTGGGGACGCGTGGCCCCCCAGCAGCATGGCAATCACGAGCCCGGCGACGACCATGGCTACTGGAGCGCCGTCGTGAAGGTCTCGGAGCGCTCGCGAGTGCCGTCACCGACGACGGCCTCGACCCTCCACAGCAGCGTCGTACCCGGCGGCAGGGCGCGCAGCCGCGCCGGGTCGATCGTCACCGTCGGCCGGGTGAGGTCCCGGGCGGTGAGCACGGGCTCGAGGTCGTCGGTGGTGACCTGTACCTCGTAGCGAGTGGCGCCCTCCACCGCGGTCCACGAGAGCGTGGCGTCGGTACGATGCAGCGGGCCGTCGACCGTCGAGCGCAGCGTCGAGGCCGTACCGCTGCGGACCTCGTGGCTCCCGGGCTCGTAGCGAAGGTCCTCGGGGGCCGGCCACACCAGCACGGCCAGCAGCACCGCTGCCGCCACCGCGGCGAGGATCGACCACGAGCGATGGGACCTCGTGTTGGCGGCGACCTCGGTCGACCCTTCGCGCTCGTCCGCGTCCGTGGCTTGCTCGGCGAACGCCCGGGCGATCGTCCACTCCTCGAGCAGCGTGGCATCGCGAGCGAGGCGCTCGGTCAGCCGCGCCGCGGTCTCGCGCTCGGCCTCGCCACGAACCACCGCCCACAGCTCGTGGGGATCGACCGGCTCCGACCCGGGGGTGCCGCCCCGCGCGAACGCCTCGCGCAGCGCCTGGTCCTCGGGCTCGCTCATGGCTCGATCCCCTTGCTCGTCAGGCACTTGCGAAGGTCGGCGAGGCCTCGATACACCAGGTTCTCGGCCCGCTTGGCGTTCCAGCCGAGGATGCGGCCCGACTCCGGCACGCTGTGGCCGGCCAGGTGCAGCGTGACGGCCTGCCGCCGCGCTTCGGCCAGGGCCGAGAGACACTCGCGAACGCTCCGCGCGACGTGCTCGGCTCGCAGGCGATCCTCGGGGGTCTGTGCCGGATCCACGACCCGATCGCCGTCGTGCTCGTCGTCCATGGGCACCTCGCGCTGCGCACGCAGTCGCCGCAGCTCGTCGATGGTGGCCGAGTACGCGACCTTCCATAGATAGGAGGCCGGCAGCCCATCGTTGGGCCGCTGCTGCTGCGCCCGGATCATGCGCATCATCGCCGCCTGTGTGATGTCGTCACGGTGGCTGCTGGCCCACGCCGGGCAGGCCCGCGCCACGATGCGCGCGAGCTTGTCCCTCATCGCCGCGTCCTCGGCTCGCCCGGGGGAGGTGGGCACGGTTGGCCTCGAGGCATCCACGGGGCTGACGCAGGACATCACACGGCCCCTCGCTCGGCGTCAAGGCGAAGGTCGTCATGCGTGCGAAGGCGGCGGACGAGCATGGAAGTCACGCGGATTCACACGGACCGCGGTGGCCGATCCCCTCATGGCTCGCGGATCCACGCGCTCTCGAGCGCATGCGACCTCCGTCACACCAGGCGATTCGAATTTTCTGCCTCCGGGGGTGAGGTGATGACCGTGGTGGGCCCGTGTAGGGGGGCGAGAGAAGCCCCCATGCGACATCCCAACCCTTCCACCACTCCCCATGCCCCGCGCTGGCTGCTGGGTCTTGCGCTGCTGCTGCCGCTGGCCTGCATGACCGAGGCCGACGAGGCCGACGAGTCCATCGACACGGAGCGCTCGGAGCAGCTCGACGAGGCCACCCACGTGCTGAGCCCGCAGGGCGACGACGACCGCGAGCGTCTGCGGAACTACGGCAAGGACGCCTTCGTGGCGCCCGTTCGCGTACCGGCGCCGGAGCTCGGGGTCGATCGCGACGCACTCGATCCCACCACCGCCGCGAGCCTGACCCACGGCTTCGCCGGCCACGATGCGCTGTTCGTGCGCCGTCGCGTGGACGATGGGCGAGCCTCGATCGTGGAAGACGAGGGCCGCAGCGGCCTGCTCGAGCAGGCCAGCATCGACCCCATGCGGGCGCACCTGCCCGCGCTGGCGGAGCAGACCGGCCTCGATCTGGGCGTGAGCGTGCGGATGGAGAAGCGCGCCGAGGAGCAGCCGGTCGAGATCACCGAGGCCATCGTGTTTCGCGGACGGACCCCCGAGCAGATCGGGGCCGACGAGCGCTACTCCGCGAGCGTCGATGCCACGGCGCGCGTCGCCATGGCCGAGCGCGAGCTGACGACGCGCGATCCGGTGGTCGATGACGACGGGCGCCTGCTGGTGTACGCCACGTTCGCGCCGCGCGTGCCGGCCGATGCCCCGCAGCGAGTGGACTGGCTCGCGGCGCACGAGAGCCGCGAGCAGGCCATGCGCGATGCCGAGCTCGAGCGCCAGGACGAGCTGCAGGCGCTGATGGCCGGCACCGCCCGCAAGCTCTCGGCGCTGGGCCTGTGCGAGCTGGAGGGACGCTCCCGCGCTGCACACTCGGGCTACCTGCGCTGCACCCCCGAGGAGCTTCGAGCGCTGGCGAGCGAGGCCGACTTCGTCGTCGAGCTCGACGTGATCGACGAGGGGCGCTCCATGGGCATGCGTGGCGACGACATGCGTGGCGCCACCGGCATGCAGACCCAGACCGCGCTGGCGGCCGCCTACTCGGGCGAGCACGAGGTGGCGGGGACCGGTCGCGCCACCGTCGAGGTGGCGCTGCTCGACGGCGAGGGCTTCTATCGCGCGTGGGAGCACCCGGCGTTCGACGACGTGCAGGGCGGTGCGTCGCGCATCGACACGCACCTCTACTGCTACGCCTCGGGCAATTGCTACACCGACACGGTCAGCGGCTCCCCGCTCAATCACGGGGCCACGGCGATGAGCGGTGCGTTCTCCCACCTGCTGCAGGGGCAGGACCCCGCGGTGGTCAACGGGGCCGACCGCGAGGATCGCTCGCACGGCGCGTACGAGGCCACCATCGAGACCTACCGCTGGCTCGCCGGCGGCGGCGAGCCGGCGCTCGTACGGGCGTCCGACCCCGCGCAGGGCGACGGCGTCGACATCGCGGCGATCTCGTGGGGCAACGACTACTGCAGCAACGTCGATGCCCACACCGCGTGGCGCGATGCGTGGGACTTCGCCTACTCGCACGGCACGTTCGGCGTGATCTCGGCGGGCAACACGGTCAAGGGCACCAACGACGAGTGCACCGCCAACGGCTGGGCCACGCGCGTCGACATGCTGGTGGCGGGAGCGTTCGGCGACAACGTGGGCGGCTGGGTCAACGGCAAGGGGCCCACGCCGATCTCCTCGTGGACCTACGACACGCAGCCGCTGATGGGCTGGCACTGGACGGACATGTCGCAGGCGATCAACTGCGTCTCGCCCGATGCCTCCAACAACTGCTGGTCGTCGGCCTACGGCGGCGGCAAGCTGCGCTTCGGCGGTACGTCGGTCATCAACGCCCGCGGCGTGGTCGACGTGGTCGCCCCCAGCGGTCGCGAGCTGGGGCCGCACATGACCGGACCCGGTGCCTCGACCTACGGCACGCAGTGCTGCGGCACCTCGATGGCCGCGCCCGAGGCCGCCTCGGCGGCGGTGACCCTCAAGGACTGGGCCAACGCGCAGGGCCACGGGGTGTTCACCGATCCCGGCTTCATGCACGTGAACATGCTGCTGATGGGCGACGGCACCCGTGGCTACAAGGAGCACGATCCCGGCGGCTCCCCGGCTGGCTCCACCGCCGCCATGGACCCGCTGTGGGGGGCCGGCCGGCTCAAGATGCGGCTCTACACCGAGGCGGGCATGGACGGGCCGTGGGCGTGGGGCACGGGTGCGTTCTGGATCTACGACGGCGACGTGGTCGACGTGCCGATCGGCGGCACTCCGATGAATGCCGACGTGGACTCGTGGACCGGCGCGCTGGCCTGGGACGAGCCCTACCTCAACGCGAACGACGCCTCTCACTCCGCGGCCGACATCGTGTTCCGGGTGGTGGTGACCAACCCGACCAGCGGCGTGTGCGTCAACCCGGGGGGCTCGGGCGGCACCATCGTGTACAGCGACATGAGCTACGATCCGCAGAAGGTGATTCGGCTGCGGCCCGGCGTCATCGAGCAGCTCCACGGAAAGTGCGCGTGGATGCGGTTCCAGGCGCTGGACGTGCCCACCGGCCCCGATGGCTTTGCGCGGCGCCTGATCTACCGTGCCGATGCCTGGGAGGATCTCGACCGCGAGGCCCAAGAGAACCTCGCGAACATCGAGTAGTCGAGGTCGGCTCCGCGCGGCCGTGTGCCGCGTGGTGAGCATCGGCTGGATGGGGCGGCGGCTCGGGGAATCCGGGCCGTCGCCCTCGCGCGTGGTCTTGGGCAAGCCGCGCCGCTATACTCCGCCCCATGTCTGGCTTCGTCCCGTCTTGCTGGTCACTGGGTGCCTCGCTCCTCCTGCTCGTGGCCTGCACCGCCCAGCCGCCGGCAGATGACGAGGGGGCCGACGCGTCGACCTCGACGACGGCGAGCACGGTGCCTCCGACGACCGGGCCGGGCGACACGACCACCACGGCACCTCCGCCCGACGGCACCGGCACCACGGCCGCGGATCCGACCACGAGCGGCACCACCACCGGCGACGACCCCACGATGGGGCCGCCGATCTTCGACGTCAACGAGCTGCCCGATGCGCCCATGTTCGACATGGGGTGCCGCAAGGTCGACTTCCTGTTCGTGATCGACAACTCGGGCAGCATGAGCGCCCAGCAGGCTCAGCTCCTGGCCAGCTTCAACGGCTTCATCACCGCGATCCAGGCCTCGCTGGACGACACCGTCGACAGCTACCACGTGGGCGTCATCACCAGCGACAACTACTCGTACAATCAGCCCGGGTGCACCACGATCGGCGATCTGGTCACCCAGACCCAGAACGGGGGCAACTGCGCCCCGTTTGCCGAGGGCCACCGCTTCGCCACCGAGCAGGACGACCTGCTGGCCAAGTTCCCCTGCATGGCCAACGTGGGGGCCTCGGGCAGCCCGATCGAGCAGCCGGTGACCGCCACCATCGCGTCCTTCGATCCCTCCAAGACGGGCGTGGGCGATTGCAACTACGGGTTCTTGCGCGACGACGCGATCCTGGTGCTGGTCATCGTGACCGACGATCCGCCCTACGACTTCGACGTGGACGACGCCCACCCCACCAACGCCGGCAACGTGGCGTCTTGGCACGACCAGGTGATCGCGGCCAAGAACGACGACCCGGAGGCGTTGGTGGTGATCGGGTTCATCCCGTGGATGAACCTGACCTGCGTGTTCGGTGGCGACAGCCCCAACCTCATCGATTTCGTCGACTCGTTCGGCGAGCAGGGGGTGATGGCCAGCATCTGCGAGCCCGACTTCGGGCCGGTGTTCGCCGACACGGTGGAGACGATCGTGACCACCTGCGAGAACTTCGATCCGCCGGCGTGAGCCCGGGGCAGCGGTCGCGCTCGTCGCCGCTGGGCCCCCCTGGGGATGCGTCGACCAGTCGATCGGTCACGGGCTCGAATATGGCGGGGAGCGTCGTTCGGTGTGCCTCTGCTCGCAAAGGGGAGTCGTTGGTTCAGCGATCGCGGCGATGGAGACCCAAATCGAGCCGCGCTCGATCCTGGTCATCGGTGGCGTGCGCGCGCTAGGATGCGGCTCGGAGAACGAGTCATGGGTCTGTTCGGTCGCAAGAATGAAGAGCCTGCACCCAAGCCGGAGCTTGCGTCCAAGCCGGAGCCGGTGATGAGCCCGGAGCCGGCTCCGCAGCCCAAGATCCAGGTGGCCGCGCCCGCGCCGGCCCCCGTGCGCGCACCCGCGCCGCCGCCCTCGCCCGAGTTCGGGATCCAAAAGGCGATGGAGCTGATGCGCAAGCTGCCCGCCGACAACACGCCGCTGGTGGTGCAGGTGGTGCGCGCGACGCTGGAGTCCACCAACGTGGACGTGACCTCCATCATCTCCGACGCCAAGGACAAGCGGCGACGCATCGAGGCGCGCATCGAGAACCTCAGGCACGAGATCGTCGAATTCGAGGAGGAAATCTCGGCGCGACGGCAGGAGATCAGCGCGCTCGAGGCCGATGAGGCCGAGACCAAGAACGTTCAGGAGCGCCTCGAGATGGCGATGGGCTCCGAGGACGATCCGTTCAAGGCGTCGTAGCACCCGCCCTCGCTACGGCACCCCGCGCTCGCAGCTCGAGATCCGCTCGAACACCGCCCACGGCTCGCCCCCTCGGGCGCGCAGGCGGGCGGCGAGCCGTCGGTTGTCGAGGGCCCGAACGAGGCGCTCGTAGGGAGCGGATTGCTGCCGCAGATCCCACAGGCGCTGGCCGAGCAGCTCGGCGTGATCGCGAGCCGCACGGTAGTCGGCGTAGCTGCTGGAGCCTCGGAGGTGCGCCTCGATCGCGTCGCGCTGCGTCTGCAGCACGCGCGGGTGATCGGGATGCCAGGGGTCGTCGAGCACGGGCCAGCGCGCGAGCAGGTCGGCGGCGGCCTGGCGGTAGGTCGCGTCCTCGAGCAGTCCCGCGTCGTCGAGGGCGCGCAGCGTGGCCTCGATGTCGTCGTCGAAGCGCTGCAGCTCGAGGCGCGCGGAGTCCTCGTTGCCGCGAATGCCCAGCCGGGCGGCGAGCGCCTCGATCACGGCGTCTTCCTCGGGCAGCTCGGCCGGCAGCTCGGGACCCTCGCTGGGCGCGGCGAAGCGAAGCCAGCGCTCGGCGGTCGACGTGGGCACGTCGGCGGATGCCGAAGCGATGCGCGCCCGCGTGTGGGCCTCGAGCAGGGACACGCGGCCGTCGTGATCGAGGTCGAGCGTCGAGGTGGGGAGCGGCTCACCACGGCGATCTCGGCCGTGCAGGGCCTGCAACAGGTGCAGGCCGTAGCCGTCGTGGGTGGCGCGATCGGGGTTGGGATCGCAGCCGGTGGCCTCGAGATCCCACGGCGCGGAGAACAGGCCGCAGCGGTCGTTGGGGCTGGCGCCCTGGGCCTGGTCGGCGCCGCGGAACACCAGCTCGGCAAAGCCACCCGAGAAGCACGTGGTGACCACCAGCCTGACCGGGCGCGGGCTCTCGTCGAGGCGAGCGGCGAGGTCGATGACCGACAGCTCCGACTCGGCCCACAGCGAGACGGTGTTGTGCTGCGGCTGGTCGCCGAGGTTGCCGTGGCCTCCGAGGTAGATCAGCAGCGGCTCGGGGCCACCGGCGAGCGCGTGGTCGAGGGCCTGGGTCACGGTCTGCGCGGTGGCGGGCTCGGCGGTGGTCAGACGCGAGGGGCGGTAGGCGAGGTCTCGGCCGCCGCGGGGAGAGAACAGCTCGCCGAGGGCGATCGGCACCGGATCGACGGCGGGCTCGTCGGGGCGAGCGGGGGCGAGCACCTGCACGGTGGCGGTGCCCGGGCCCGAGCCGAACAGCACGCGGCCACCGGGGCCGAGCACCTCGGCCGCGAGCGCGAGGTCTTGCTCGAGCGAGACCTGGTTCAGCTCGGGCACGGGTCCGCTGGCGGCCGCGATGTAGCGCGGGGTGGTGCCGGGATCGAACGCGGGGATCGGGATCGGCGGCTCGGCGGGCAGGGGACGCTCGGGCACGGGGGGAGTCGCGGTGGGGGTGGCGGCCGGCGAGGGCGAGGCACCCGGCCCCGGCGCCTCGGCGGCCGGGGGCGCGTCGCGAGGGGGCGCGCCGCAGCCCACGATCGCACCGCCGCTGGCCGCGGTGAGGCCGAGGAAGGCGAGGATCGATCGGCGACGCACCGGGCCCGAGCCTACTTCATCTGCTTGGCACCCTCGTGACGGGAGACGCGCTGGCGTAGGGGGCGTAGAAGAGGGTGAGGGACATTGGTGACGGTTCTGCGCGCGGTCGAGGCTTGGTTGGAGTCGTCGAGGCGGTCACGGCGGGGGAGCGCGGTCCAAGCGCAACCGGGCGTGCGCTTGCTGGCGCGAGCGCGTGCGGGATCGAGCGCGGTGGCGCTCGACTTTTGCGACCCGGCTTGTAATTCTCGGGCCGGTTCCTTCAGGGGGGATGGCAGCATGCGTCGACTTCGATTGGTGACTGGTCTTTCGCTCGTGGTCGCCTGCAATGGCGGTGGCGAGGGGCGCGACGAAGGGGGCGATGGCAGCAACGGGGTGCTGTCGATCACCGCGTCGTCGACCGCGGGAGACGACGAGCAGGGCACCGAGGGGCAGAGCGGCACCCAGGGCACGAGCAACGGCTCGAGCAACAGCCAGGGCAGCCTCGACGACGGCAGCGGCGACGCCAGCGATCCCAAGTTCGACGTGGGCTCGCCCGACGGCGGCCTCTCTTGTGGAGGTGGGCTCGGGGGAGGCGACGGCACGCACTCGTACATCTGGATCGCCAACAGCCCGCAGGGCACGGTGTCGAAGATCAACACCCAGTCGATGATCGAGGAGGGGCGCTACATCGTGCGTCCCGACGCGGCGGGCAGCCCCTCGCGGACCTCGGTGGCGCTCTCCGGCAACGTCGGCGTGGCCAATCGCGTGGGCGGCGTGACCAAGATCTACGTCAACCCCGACGACTGCCAGGAGAGCAACGGAGTCCCCGGGATCCAGACCTCGACCGACGCCAACTACCTGCCGTGGGGCCAGGAGGAGTGCATCGCCTGGTACACCCCGCTGGCCTACAGCTCCAACCGCCCCATGGCGTGGGCGCAGGGCGAGCTCAACGAGAACACCTGCGAGTACGAGAACGAGAAGCTGTGGACGGCCGGGGCCAACGGCGGCGGCACCACCCAGGTGCTCCTGCTCGACGGCGAGACCGGCATCCAGGAGGCGCTGGTCAACATCCCGGAGATCGCCAGCTCGATCGGCCTCTACGGCGGTGCGGTCGACGGTGACGGGCACTTCTGGGGCATCGAGACGGGCGGTCCGCGGCTGGTGCGGGTGGATCGGCAGACCTTCACCTATCAGGTGTGGAGCGGTCCGGGGGTGGCGAGCTACGGCATCGCGGTCGACTCGGTGGGCCGGCCGTGGTTCTGTGCCGGCGGCGGGGCCTCGCGCTTCGACCCCATTGCGCAGACCTGGCAGACGCTGCCGAGCCCCGGAGGCAACCAGTGGGGCGGCTGCATGACCGACGGCGCGGGCACGCTGTGGCACTGCCGCCAGCAGGACTCGATGCTCGTGGGCATCGACACCGAGTCGCTCACGGTGGTGCAGCAGATCCAGCTGCCGGCGTACTCGCACGGGATCAGCGTCGACTTCGACGGCTACGTGTGGGCGGTGGGCTTCACCAGCACCAACGCCTATCGCGTCGATCCGGTGACGGGCACGATCGACACCTTCTCCGGGCTGGTCGGGGCGTATACGTACAGCGACATGACGGGGTTCGGTCTGAGCTCGGCGGGCACGCCCAGCGGCTGAGCGGGGGTCGCTCGTGCTCAGGGCTCGGGCTCGGGCTCGGGCGGTTGCACGACGATCGTCCCGAGGTCGAGCGCCTGGCCCGGCGCGAGCGTCAGCTCGTGCATGCCGAGCGCCGCGGAGCCGGCTTGGCCTCGGCGATCGCGACGGAACTTGATCCAGGCCCGGCCCGGGCCGATCCCTTCCGCGGAGAAGCGGCCATCGTCGTCGGTCTGCTGCGCGTCGCCGAGCAGCGCGTCGAGCCGGCGCTCGTGGATCTGGCGACGGCCGCTGTCGCTCCCGACCACGAACGAGACCCCCGCCAGGGGCGTGCCATCGGGGGCGACCGCGATGCCCTCGATCGAGCCCCACGCGCCGATCTCCAGGGTGACGCGAGACGCCTCGCCGGAGACCACGGTAACCGTTTCGGAGGCCGCTCCTTCGTCGGTGCTCACCGCGACGCGCCACTGCGCGGCGCCGAGCCGCGGCAGGGTGAAGGTGCCGTCGCGCGAGATCACGCTGCGCCCGCTGCCGATGAGTCCGTAGTCGAGCTGGAAGTGGGTCACGGGGGCGCCCGCGTGGGTGACCTTGCCCTCGATGGCGCCGAGCGCCTCGAGGGTGAGGCTCACCGTGGAGCCGATGGCCACGTCCTCGGCCGTGCCGCGGGTGTTGGCATCGGGGCCTCGCGCGTGCAAATCGTAGGGCCGGTCGGCGAGGCCCTCGAGCACGAAGCGTCCGTCGGCCTGGGTGAGGGTGGTGGGAGGATCGTCGAGCTCCGACGGCTTGCCGCGGCCGTCATCGGCGACGGCGACGACCCACGCATCGGCGAGCGGCTCGCCGTCGGGGCCGAGGATCATGCCCTCGATGCGCCCGTGCGGCAGCTCGGCCCGGAGCTCGAGGTCGTCCACGTTGCGGCCAGCGATGGTTTCGACGGTGGTGGGGCTCCGACCCAGCAGCGCGATCGGCTGATGACGGGCGTCGTCGAGCCGTAGCGCGTGCCGGCCCGGCTCCACCCCGAACACGACGAAGGTGCCGTCGGCGGCGCTCACGGCTTCCCCGGCGATCGTGGGTCGGCGCAAGCGCTTGGGCCGCGACGGATCGGCCTCGTCCTCCAGCCGTAGGGTCACTCCCGCCAGAGGGTGCCCCTCGGCATCGAGCACCACGCCACTCACGTGCGAGCGCGGCACGAGCCCGATCGCGACGTTCTGCAGGCCCTGCGGCGTCACGTCGACGTCGAGCCGACCGTGGCTGCCGTCGTCGATCTCCGCCACCACCGTCCACTCGCCCGGAGGCACGCCGTGGATGATGAACGAGCCGTCCTCGGCCACGGGCGCGATCGCATTCTGGAGCTTGGCGGACTGGAGCAGGACCTCGAAGCCGCCGTGCTCCACTCGCCCGCGCACGCGCACCGTGCCAGGGCCGGGCGGCTCCACGCGACCCGTCACCACCACCCCCTGCTCGAGCTCGAACAGCGCGTCGGTGACGTTGGCATCGGTGATGCTCAGACGATGCTCGAGGCCGGTGGGGATGACCCCGCCCCCTTCGAACAGCATCACGTAGCTGCCAGGGAGCAGGCCGGGGAGCTCGAAGTGGCCATCGGACTCGGTGCGCGCGAAGTGATGCTGGTCGGTGCCCTCGGACAACAGCGAGATGAGAACGCCGCCGAGCCCGTGCGAGGGATCGTCCTTGGTGACGACGAAGCCCGAAGCATCGAACGCGGGGTCGACGGGGACCTCGATGCCCGTGACCTCTTCGCCGAGCTCCACGTGCACGGTGGCCGCGGCCGCGGTGGCCAGGCCGGGGGCGGCGGCGTAGAGGGCGTACTCGGCGGGAGCGAGGGGGCGCAGGAGAAAGCGCCCCTGCGCGTCGCTGACCGCGGTTTGGTGGCGCTCGGACGCACCGTGGATGCTGGCGTTGCCCAGTCGCCTCGACATGCCGAAGGTGACCACCGCATCCGGCACGGGCGTGCCGGTGCCACGCTCGACCACGCGCCCGTGGATCTCGGCGCCGGGGATCAGCTCGAAGTCGACGCGTCCCGGCCCGTGGTCGACCCGAACGGAGCGGGTCTGCGCGGTGTAGTCGTCGCCGCCTGCTTCGAGCACCCAGCCGCCATCGGGGAGCGACAGTGCATAGTGTCCCTCCGCGTCGGTGAGCGTGCCGACGGGCGAGGTCCGGTCGTCGCTGGTTCGGCTCGTGTAGGCCTGCACGAGCGAACGCTCGACCGGTCCGCCGCCGATGTCGACCACGGTGCCCTCGACCACGTTGCCACCCGGCACGAGCCGCAGCTCGAGCTCTTCGGTGGCACCCGGCCGTAGCTCGAGCCCGGTGTGGCGAGCCGGCAGGCGACCGAGCGCGGCGGCGGTGACCGAGTAGTGCCCGGCCGGCAGCCCCGACAGCGAGAGCGAGAAGCGACCATCGGCCGCGGTGAGCAGGCGCGCCGCGACGGTGGGGGCGAGGGGCCCTTGCTCGGTGATCATCACCAGCGCGCCCGCCACGGGCTCTGCGGTGTCGGCCAGGAGCACGCGCCCCGAGACGGTGGTCGGGGCGTGATCGATCCGCGTGCGCTCGGCTCGCTCGGTCTGCTCGAGGTCGACGATGGCCGTTCGCGTGGCCGCGGGATCCTCGGCTGCGCTCGTGGCCTGGGGGGCACGCTCATCGGTGCCCTCGTGCGTGGCCAACCAGATCCCCACCCCCGTCGAGATTGCGACGACGGCAATTGCGATCTTCACTCCCACGGCTGACATCACGAGTGCTCTCCATCCGGTGGAGGTGGAGCCGGAGGCGAGCGGGGAGGGGATCAGGAGCACGGCCGGGGCCCACGCCCGGCGATCCCCACCCCACCGCTCGTCGAGGCTCCGCCGCACCCGAGCCGTGGCGCGGCTCAGGCGGGATCGAACCGTGGATGCCGGCAGTCCCATGCGCTCGGCCAGCTCGGGGGCGAGGCACTCGTCGCAGTAGCGCGCCAGCAAGAGCGCGCGGTCGCTCTCGTCGAGCTCGTCGAGAGCTTCGCGCACCGTCGACAGCACGCGGTGCCGGTGGAGCTCGAGCTCGGCCTCGAGCTCGGTGGGCTGGCCGGACGCATGGGCGTGGGCCTCGCGCTGGCGTCGCCGCGCCTCGCTGCGCCGCTGCATCCGCTCGCGATTGCGGAGCACGCCCAGCAGCCATGCCCTCGGCGAGCGTGCCGGCGTGCCGGCGGCCTGCTCGGCCGCCAGCCAGGTCTCCTGCACGAGATCGTCGGCCTCGTCGGAGCTCCGCGCCAGTCGGCCAGCGAGCGCCCGCAGCCAGCGTAGGTCGTCGGGACTCAGGGCGTTGGGTGAGCACGCACCGGAGCGCTTGGGGTCGGTCGGCATCGTTGGTTCGTCCCCCCGTTGCCGCAGGGGCCCCAAGTGTCCCGCGTCTTCGTTCGATTGTTCTCGTGACGTGCCTGCGCGCTCTTCGCAACGCCTCGAGCGAGGGATGACGCCGTTCGTCGGCCAGCCCGGGGACTTCGGATCCCCGTCACGGCTCCTGCCGCACCTCCGCCACCCCCTCCGGGTCGTCCTCGAGCAGGGTGTCGAACGCGTCGCCCAGCCGGGGCTGGCACTGGAGCGTCTCGCCGAGCGCGGCCGCCGTGGTGGTGTCGATGATGCTCCACGCCCACGGATCGGACAGCCGGTCGGGGTCGCACTGGACGCGCGGCTCGAGCTGCTCCGCCCCGCAGACCCCCACCTCTACCAGCACCTCGATCGCGCTCTGGCCCCGACCGTTGCGGAGCTCGCAGATCTCGGTGAACGAGAGGTGCCCGGCGTCGCGGATGCCCACCAGCCGCTTGGGCGAGGGCGACGACGAGAAGCCCTCGCCCTGGGTCTCGTAGCTCACGATGGAATCGGCGGTGCCGCCCAGGATCAAGGTCGAGCGCAGGGCCTTGCCGGCCTCCACGCCCGCCGCGGCCATGGGGACGAGCACCTGCGCCAGGTTGCCCAGCGATGCCAACGCAGAGCCGCCCTCCGCGTGCCCCACGACCGCGATGCGCTCGGCATCGATGCTGCCGTGGAGGAACGCCAGCGCGCCGTCGCGCACCATGGCGGACCCGCGGACGGCCAGGATCATGCGCACCGCGTCGGACCGCGCGTCGTGGGCGATCGGGGCGCCGTTGCAGGCCGACGCCAGCGCATCCTCGAGCCGAAGCCCCGGCAGATCGGCCGCCAGCACGATGAAGCCCCGGCTGGCCCAGTGGGTCACTTGAGGCAGCGACTGCGTCCGAAATCCACCCTCGCCGTGGAGGAACACCACCACCGGGTAGGGACCATGGGCGAGGTCGGGCACGAGGTCGCGGTGGCAGTTGCAGATCTGCCACGGCGAGTCGAAGTCGGAGATGAGACTGGCATCGTCGGGGTGGAGGTACTGCCGCAGGTCGTAGGACTCGGGCTCGTAGTGCACGGGCAGCAGCTCCTTCTGGGCGGGGTACCAGACCTCCACGGTCGAGCTGCCGATCTCGACCGTGCGCACGCCCACCCGCCAGGGTCCACGATCCCCCGGGTCGAACGACACGGGCCGCAGGTGCGCGTACTTGCAGCCGAGGTCGTAGACGGAGTCGTCGGCGAAGCAGCCCGGCAGGCTCGCGGTCATGGCCAGCGCCAGCGCGCCGATCAGCGCGCGAACGATGGGACACGAAACGGGGTGACCCGGGGCAACTGCTTGCTTGGGGGTCTTGGTGGGCATGACGCTCGCTCCTTGGACGGCACTCCGCGATCGCGACGGCGTGCCACCAAGGGCCGCCGCTCGCGAGCACGGCGTGTCGCATCCACGCCTTCGTCTTCGATCGTAGCCCGCGGCCGGTCGCGCCCCTCGTGCCGCGGCCGGTCACTGCCGTGGTCGGGCCGCGCGCTGGAGCGAAGGGACGTTCGGGCTCGCGGGGCCCCGGATTCGAGTCGGGCGGGCAATTCGGTGGCGGCCCGGCTCGGCCGACCCATGGGCCGCGGCGCCGTAGCCGAGCCCCGGGCGCAGCGCTCGTGGCGACGGGAGGCGGACGCGCGACGATCGGGCCGGGCTGCTCAACCTTCGACCGGTCGCAGACCGAGCTGCGTGGCGACCTCGCTCGGCACCCGACCTCGCTGGCGCAGCTTGTGGCACAGCCCGCGGGTCATCGACAGCAGGAACTTGGCCGCACCCGTGCCCTGGTTGGCCACCAGGGTCTTGAGGCTGCGCTCGCTCAGCGCGAGCACCCGGGCTCCGTCGTGGCCGGCCAGCACGTCGCTCATGCGCTCGCCATCGGTGAAGAACGCGACCTCACCGAGGATCTCCCCCGGCGCGGTGAGCTCCACGATCACCTTGCCCTCGTCGCGCACCACCAGCGTCCCCGTGAGCAGCACGTAGAGGGTGCGCGAGACGTGGCCCTTGCGGATCAGCATGGCCCCGGGATCGCAGTCGAGCGCATGACCGTTGTCGAGCAGGGTCTCCAGCTCCTCGTCGGTGAGCCCACCGAGCCGCTGGGCCAGCTCGACGCGGGCCACCGCCAGCTCGATCGTCTCGAAGAAGCGCGTGCGTCCCTCGGCCTCGCTGATCACCTTCTGACTGCTTCGGATCGCCTCGCGCAGCCGGCGGGGGAGCTCGTCGTCCTTGGGGTAGCGGTCGATCACCGAGGCCAGCGGCGAGTCGATGCGGCGCACGTGCTCCTTGTCGCCGAGCACGTAGGCCACGCGCACGAGCGTCCCGTTGATCGGGTGCTCGCACAGGCCGTAGGGGCGAAAGCCCAGCCGCAGCCAGGCATTGACCAGGTGCGGCTCGCACTCGCCCACCATCAGCTCGAACCCGCGGTCGATGGCCTGCTCGAAGGCCCGAGCGATGATCATCACGGGCAGCATCCCGCCGCGGTGCGCCGCTCGAACCAGCATGCGCGAGCCGACCAGGATGGTTCGCTCGTCGACCACCCCGGCGAAGGTGTCGAGGTCGAAGGTGTGGCGGGTCTCCTCGTCGAAGCGCCCGTCGGGGCCGTGGACGAACCGTCCCGTGCCCACGACCTCGTCGCCGACTCGCGCGATCCAGATCGCGGCGTGGTCGTCCATGGCGTCGCGAAGCCAGCGGCGCTCGTGGTCCGCCACGTCGCCGAACAGGCCCTGCTCTTGCACGTAGAGCTCGTAGCGCAGGTGGAAGACGGCGGCGCGATCGTCCTCGGTGAGCGCAGGTCGAATGTCGTAGCGGTGCATCGCGAACTACCTCCAGTAGGGCTTGTCGAGCCAGGAAAAGCCGTGCGCGCGTCCGAAGTCCCAGTGATCGATCTCGCGCTCGTGCTGGGGCTGCTCGTCCCGACGCAGCTGGATCCACACCGTCTCGCCCTCGCGGCGCACGTAGCCGGTGCGTCGCTGCCAGTCGTGCTCGGACCACGACTCGAGCTCCTCGCGAACGATGGGGTGCAGGCGCTCGTCGTTCCACAGCACCCAGCCGCCATCGGGCCGGGCCTGCGCCCGCTCGCCGGGGGCGAAGCGCTCGATCACGGGCTCACCATCGGGGCCGCGCAGGGTCAGCAGCAGCCGGTCGCCGTCGAGCTGCGGCACCACGTCGGGGCGCGGGTAGTAGACGAGCCTCCCGGCATCGTCGCGGTCGCGGGCCATCATGCAGCCGGCGTCGACCTCGGCGGCACCATAGCCCTGCAGGACCACCACCCGCTCGACCCGCTCGGCGAGCAGGCCGAGCAGCATTCGCTCGAGCGATCGCGGCATCACGTAGCCGCCGACCATCAGCAGCAGCGGATCGGGAAGCGCTCGATCGGCCCGTACGTGCTGCAGCAGGGCATCGGCGAGGAACAGCGGCTGTGCGCACAGGGCCGCCGGGTGGTTGGCGAGCTTGGCCAGCTGCAGCGCGCGCGACATCACCCGGGGGCTCAGGTAGGTGTCGACCGCGATCCCCGAGCTCACCGCGCCGATGGAGGCCGGATAGGCGTTGATGATCATGGGGGGACGCGCGGCGACGAGCTCGCCCAGCTCGGGCCAGCGCGCGACGGCGGCTCCCAGCAGGCCCGGGCGCTGACGCACCTTGCGGTAGCCCAGCGGGCCCATCTGCGTGCTTCCGGCCGAGTAGGACAGCACGTCACCCGGCTCGAGCACGGGCGCCTGGTCGTTGGAGATCGATCCCTGGCTCACCGGCCGATGATACCGCGGTGCGACCATGGTGGGAGCGAGGACGCGGGTGCTTCGGGGTGGGCTCCTTGCCATGCGTGCAGCTCGGGCCAGCGCTCGTCGTCGGGGCGGAGGATCGTGCGGTAGGCCTCGAGCGCCTCGCGAGCGAGCATGACGGCGCGCATCGGCTCGCGGAGCTCGAGCGCTCGGGCCAGCGCGAAGCGAGTGTCGGCGAGCTGCACGGGAGGCACGTCGGCGGTCTGGATCAAGCCGAGCGCGCGCTCGAGCGAAGCCACGGCGTCCTCGGGGCGGTTCAGGGCCAGGCGGGCCTGCCCCAGGCCCAGCAGCGGCTCGGCCACGCCGGGGTGCTCGGGTCCCAGCCCGCGGTCGAAGCCCGCGATCGCGGCCTCGAATTCGGGCTCGGCCTCCGCGGGTCGGCCCGCCTGCAGCAGCACCTGGGCGATCGCATCGTGCCCGCCCGCCACCTGCGGATGGCTCGGTCCTCGGCTGCGCTCGGCGATCGTGGTGGCCCGGCGCATGTGATCCAGCGCGGCCTCGTGCCGACCCTGGGCCGACAGCACGAACCCCAGGTTGCCCAGCGGCGCCGCCATGCGCGGGTGGTCGGGCCCAAAGGTCTCGCCATAGCGATCGATCACCGCCTCGAGCCGCGCCCGGGCGCGATCCATGTCGCCTCGTCGTAGATCCACCCCCGCCAGCCGCGCCCACACCTGGGCCACGCGCACGTCGTGCTCGCCGTGGAGCTCCCTTCGCAGCGCCTCGGCCTCGGTCCAGTGCTCGAGGGTGGCGTCGTCGTCCCCCGATCGAAACGCCACCTCGCCCAGCTCGAGCCGCGCATGGGCCCGGAGCCCGCGGTCGCCTCCGAGGGCCTCGGTCGCGGCCAGGGCCAGCCCGCCGAAGAAGCGCCCCTGCGCCGCGTCGTGCTGGTGGGTGCCGACCACGCGCGTCAGCTCGATCCACGCTTCGGTCTCGGCCCGCGCATCGCCCAGGCTGCGGGCCAAGCGAGCCGCGCGCTGCAGGGCTTGCTGGGCGCCGCCGAAGTCTCCGGCGTCGTCGCGCAGCACGCCCAGCGCGAGGTGGAGCGCCGCACTGGTCCTCGGGTCGAGCCCGGCTTCGATCTCGCGCACCAGAGCCT
The DNA here is from genome assembly GCF_026337845.1 of Paraliomyxa miuraensis. Classification (GTDB taxonomy): domain Bacteria; phylum Myxococcota_A; class Polyangia; order Nannocystales; family Nannocystaceae; genus Paraliomyxa; species Paraliomyxa miuraensis. The sequence continues at coordinate 522,114 of NZ_JAOVZF010000162.1, forward strand.
CGGCTCGATCGAGCGCCTCGCCTCCGCGACCCATCCGCCGCAGCGCATCGATCTCGGCCAGCCGGGCCCGGGTGCGGCGGGCCAGGGCGTCGTCGTGGGGAGCCTGGCTCGCGGCTCCTCGCGGGAGCGCCTGCCGGCATGCATCGGGATCGGGCAGCCCCATCACCAGCTCGGTCACGTGCTCGACCACCCCGGGGCTCGGCTCGCGCAGCGCGTGCACCGTGGCGGCCAGCGCTTGCCGAGCGTCGTCGAGGCATGTCATGCGCGCATCGAGGGCCTCGTGCGATTGCTCGCCGCGGCTCCAGGTGGCCTCGCAGACCTCGCGGTGGGCGGTGACCCATCGGGCGGACCAGGCGTCGAGCTCGGTGACCGCGGTCTGGGCGGCCTTGGCCGCATAGGGCAGGGCGACCTCGCCAAGCCCGGTCTCGATCGGATCGCGGATCTCACCGTTCCATGTCTGGGCCAGCGCGTCCTCCGAGCCCTCGCAGGGAGCACGCTCGGCTCGGCTCGAGCGGGCGATGCCCACGAGCGCGACGGTGGTCAGCACGGTCACCGCAGCGACGGCGGCCAGCGTGTGGCGACGGCTCGTGGGCTCGAGCTGCGCCAGCAGCTCGTCCATGGTCGAGAACCGGCGTTGCGGATCCACGGCCAGGCCTCGCGCCAGCACCCGGCGCAGCCGCGGGGGGATCGGCTGCGGCAGCCCTGGCGGAGGCTCGAGGTCGATCTTGGCCTCGTGCTTGCTCGCGGCCAGGCTCGCCACGTCGGCTCCGGTGAACGGGCGGCGGCCGTAGAGTCCCTCGTAGAGGGTCACGCAGAACGCATACTGATCGGCGCGTGCATCGACGGGCCGGCCCGAGTGCTGCTCGGGGGCCATGTAGATCGGGGTGCCCACCCGGGTTCCCTGCTCGGTGAGCGCGGGGTCGAGGGTCGCGTCGACGGCCGGCTCCGGGCCCATGCCTCCCGTGTCGGCGGTGGCGGTGACGTCGGGTCGCGCCAGACCGAAGTCGGTCACGGCCACCCGACCCTCGCGACCCAGCAGCACGTTGGCCGGCTTGAAGTCGCGATGCACCACCCCCACGCGATGGGCCGCGGCCAGACCACGGCCCGCGCCCATCATGCGCGCGACCACCTCGGGCCACGGATGGGGTCCTGCGGCCAGCCACGTGGAGAGGTCCTCGCCCTCGAGCAGCTCCATCGCGATGAACAGCCCCGCCTCGTCCTCGCCCACGTCGTAGATCGTGACCACGTGGGGATCGGACAGCCGCGCCAGCGTCTGCGCCTCGCGACGCAGCCGCGCATGCGCGGGCGAGTCGGCCGGGACGCCGCCGCTGCGCAGCCGCTTGAGCGCCAGCGGACGATCGAGCTCCGGATCGTAGGCGCGATACACGATGCCCATGCCTCCGCGACCCAGCTCGCCGAGCACCAGGTAGCGGCCCACGCGAGCGCCGCGTGGGAGCGGGGCGTCGCCTGGCTTGCCGGGATCGACCGACCAGCCGCGGGTGCGATCGGTGATCAGCGTGGGGTCCTGGGTGCCCACCGCGATCGAGGGTGCGGTACGGAAGGTCGAGTCGTCGAGGCCCCGCGCACACGACGGCCTTGCGCACGTCCCGTTGCCCCCATGAGCCAAATTCCGCCCAATTGGCCGGAGAAGCGGGCCAACGGGCTGCAACCGCTGTTAGACTCCCGGGCGCGTCCCGCCGATGGCCGATCCGGACAAGCCCCAAGGACCTCGCCGCTCCATCCATGCCGAGGTTCCCAGCACCATCCCCGTCTCCTCCCGCGTCGAGCCCCAGGGGCGTCGCTTGCTCGTGATCGCAGGCGATCGCGTCAGCTCGCACCCCTTGCCGCAGTCCGGCCCCTTCAAGCTCGGCCGTGGCGAGGAGGTCGATCTTCGCGTCGACGACCCCTCGGTCTCCCGCGATCACGCGTGCCTCTACTTCAACCGCAACCAGATCCACGTCAGCGACTCGGGCAGCTCCAACGGCACCCGAGTGCGGGGAAGGCGCCTCAAGGGCAACGAGCGGGTCCCCATCTCGGCGGGTGAGACCTTCGAGGCCGGCTCGGTGTTGTTGATGGTGCAGGATCCGTTCGGGGCCGAGGCCAGCAAGGCCATCGTGTCGCGGGCCGGGGCGAGCACCGACGACATCGTGATCCAGGATCGGGCCATGGCCAGCCTCTACCAGCTGGCCGAGCGGGTGGCTCGCAGCACGATCAACGTGCTGCTGCTCGGCGAGACCGGCGTGGGCAAGGACGTGCTCGCTCGCAAGATCCACGCGATGTCGCCGCGCGCCGACAAGCCGTTCTTGCCGCTCAACTGCGGGGCGCTCACCGAGCAGCTGCTCGAGAGCGAGCTGTTCGGCCACGAGAAGGGCGCGTTCACGGGCGCGGTGGAGACCAAGATCGGCCTGCTCGAGGCGGCCAACGAGGGCACCGTGTTCCTCGACGAGGTGGGCGAGCTGCCGATGTCGGTCCAGGTCAAGCTGCTGCGCGTGCTCGAGGAGCGGGCGGTGCGGCGCGTGGGCGGCCTGCGCTCCAAGCCCTTCGACATTCGCTTCCTCGCGGCCACCAACCGCGACCTCAACCAGGCCATCGCCGACGGCGACTTTCGCTCGGATCTGTTCTATCGGCTCAACGGGATCTCGCTGGTGATCCCGCCGCTGCGGCAGCGGGTGGGGGAGATCGAGGGGCTCGCGCACAAGTTCATCGAGGACGCGAGCAAGCGGGCCGGGCAGGATCGAGCGCCTCGGCTCAGCGACGAGGCGCTCGCGTGGCTGCGGGCCCACGACTGGCCCGGCAACATTCGCGAGCTGCAGAACACGATCGAGCGGGCGGTGCTCTTGTGCACCGGAGAGCTGATCACGCTCGAGCAGCTTCCGGTGAGGATGGCCGCCGTGGGCAACACGCCCGCGGCCGGGGGCACCGGTGGGTTCGGGGTGGTGCAGGCCGGGGGCGGCGAGGACGACGACCCCGAGCGGCGGCGGATCCTCGACGCGCTCGAGCACTGCGCCGGCAACCAGACCCGGGCCGCCAAGCTGCTCGGGATCTCGCGCAATACGCTGCTGGCGCGGCTGGATCAGTACGGGATCGCGCGACCGCGCAAGCGATGAGCGGGGCGTGGTCGCTGCGAGGCGGTCGGGGGTAGAATGAAAGTGTGAGCGCTTCGATGCATGGGCCGCTCGCCCTCGTGCTCGCCGCGGGCGTCGTAATCGCCTGCGATGCCAAGCCGCCGTCGCGCGACAGCGTCGACGGCTGGCCGCCGGGTCAGCCGGTGCAGGTGGGCTCGTGTTCGTTCGTCCTCAATCGCGCGCACCTGTGGCACTCGACCCAGTGGCAGCTCGAGGTAGACGTCACCTCCGAGAACGTGGGGGCCGAGGCCGTGCACTGCGGCGCGGCCGTACGGGCGACGACCGATCTCGACGTGCTGACCGAGGTGGGCAAGGGCGGAGGCAAGCGCCAGCCCGGGGTCAGCGAGAAGTTCACGCTGCGTGCACGCGAGGCCGACCTCACCGGCATGTCCACCGGCCCGGCCGAGGGCGCGTGGGTCTACGTGGAGCTGTCGCAGGGCCGCTGGCCAATGGCCGACACGGTCGGCGTGCACGTCAGCCCCGAGCGCGTACGACCGCCGTAGGCGGCGTGCATGGCGGTCGAGCGGGTCGCGGCCGCGGCCACACCCACGCCAGCACCAGCGCGGGCGCTCCCGCCAGCGCCACGAAGCTCGCCAGCCGCAGCACCAGGAACCCCGCCGCCGCGATCACCGTGCCCCACCCACCGCCGCCGGCCAGCAGGGCTCCCGCCACACCGTGGTCGACCATCGCCCTCGCGCCGAGCGTGCTCATCAGGCCGCCGAGCACCACGAACCCGATGAGCCACCACCATCGCCGGCCCAACCGGACGCCATGCCTCATGACCCCGCGCTCCATTCCCCGGCCGGCCGCGCGGTGAGCAATGCGAACATCAGCGCATCGCCCAGCGGCCCGCCCAGCGCAAAGCTACGCATTCCCTCGTGATCCACCGGTGCGCCGAACAGATACGCGGTGGACCACAGTCGCTCGAACGTCTCCCGATCCCCGTGGATCCGACTCCCCGCCAGCGAGAAGCCCGTGGCGGAGATGCTCACGCCCATGATCACCGGGCCCGAGTCGATGTCGCCCCGGCCCTCGATCCCCGGCGGGTACTCCCGCATTGCGCCAAAGCCCAGCAGCTCGCGCTGCATGTGCGTGCGCATGGCCTCGTAGAGCGAGCTGGACTGCGCCGCGTCACCAAACGACAGGAAGTACACCGCCAAGCCAGTGCCCGAGCCGCGAGGGCCGTCGACCACCTCGCCGCGGGGCGACACCGCCTGCACGAGCAAGCCCGTCGCCGAGTCGCGCAGCGAGGGCAGGCGCTCGGCCCAAGCCTCCAGCACCTGCCGATGATCGACTCCGGTCACGCGCTGGTGCAGGGCCAGGGCGCCGATGATCGATGCATTGTCGACCGGGTAGATCTCGCCGGGGTAGGTCTGCACGAGCCCGATGGGGCTCGTGCGCAGCGCCTGATCCAGGTGGGCCATCACGCGCTCGTGGAGTTCTGCATACGATCCCTCGGGCTCGAGCACGCGGTGCACCGAGAGCACCAGCCCCAGGTAGCCGAGGTAGGCGGCGTGCGCTCGATCCGTGCCGAGGTCGTCGAGCGGATCGCGACCCCATGCCGCGCGGTCGAACGCGCGGACCTGCGGGGTCAGCAGCCGCTCGATGCACGCCTCCATCGCGCGCACCTGCTCGTCGCGCAGCCGTGGATGCGCCCGCGCCAGCTGGGCGTGCCCGAGCGCGGCCATCATCGAGGTCCCGAACAGCCACTCCCCGTCGAAGCGCTCGCTGCCCGTCATCGAGTCGGTGGCGCTCAGCCTGGCCTCGTGCCAACGCTCGGACCTCCGCGCCATGGCGAGCCCGAGCGCGGGGTCGTCGTCGAGCAACGCGCTGGCCTCGCGTCCGCAAAAGGCCGAGGGCAACCACCGCAGCGACACCGCGAGCACGGCCACGACCAGCAACAGACGAAGGCGACGCATCGACGTCCTCAGGGTTGGCGACCCGGCACGCGTGGGCAAGGGCCACCGCAGTGGGTGGTCCACGAGCAGCCTGCGGACGGTCGCGATGCGACGGCGAGCGGTCGGGCGACCCGCCCGGGCGTTGGGCAACCTGCCCAATGGTCCGCGCACGCGGGCTCGGCCCCTCCGGGAATCGCCTTTGATCCTCCGGCCCCGAACCTGGCACGCGTCCTGCTAACGCCCCGGGGATGCGGTGGCTCGTGCTCCCGACCCTCTCGCTGGGGTTTGCCCTCTCCACGGCCTGTGACGCTCCGACTCCGATCGGGCGCCCGCACCCGACCCTGGGCGGAGGCGACGAGTCCGACACCGACGCGACCTCGGCCGGCGAAGGCGAGGGGAGCGACGCCGATGGAACCGGCGGCACCTTCGGAGATCCGGGCGGAGGCCCGGGCAATGACCACGGCGGCGACGATCGACCCGGCGATTCCCACGGTGACGATGCGCCGCCGGGCGACGACGGCCCCGACGACGGCGGTGGCCCCCCGGACGTGCAGTGCCCGTCCGATTGCTACTGCGAGCCATACGACGGCACGGCCGACATCGGCGACCTCGTGGCGTCGTTCAACGGCCAGAACTGGGTCGAGGTGATGATCGGCGTGCTCGAGCGTCGCTACCCCGCCGCGGCCGATCTGTTGATCGAGCAGCAAGACGACCCATGGTTCGGGGCGTTCACCGATACCAGCAGCTTTGGCGCCCTGATGGACTCCGTGATGACCGAGGTCCACGAGGGCACCCACGGCTGGGACTACGATCACGCGCTGGGCCAGCCCTACTTCGGCTACTGGCTGCGCGCCGATCTGGTGTTCGAGCCGCCCAAGATCGACGGCTTTGCGCGCTCCGAGCTCTACTCGATGCTGCCCGACGATGCGACCGCGCTCTACGCCGACACCTACCTGACCGGCACCCAGGGCACCTACGGCTGGTACGAGCTGCTCGACGAGCTGAACGCCTACATCAACGGCATGGGGGCGATCGCGGCCGTGGGCGAGCACATCCCCTGGGGGGTGTCGGGGCGCGACGGGGCGGTGGCCTTCCTCTACTACGTCGAGCTCTACCTTCGCCGCGCTCGCACGACGTACCCCGAGCTCTACGCCCAGCTGAAGGCCGAGCCCGAGTACGTGGACCTGGTGCGCACGCAGTGGCTGCGGACCCACTTCCTGCTCGAGCACGCCGATGCCCACCCCGACCTGGGGATCCACGATCAGGAGATCCGAGCCCACCTCTACGCGCCGGACAACCAGGCCGAGATCGAGATGTTCATCGGCCGGGCCGTGCAGGCCAGCAGCTGCCTGCCCTAGCCGGTGCCCTCGGCCGTCGCGTCGAGGTCGATCCCGCGGCGCGTCGGACGTGGTATCGTGCGGCTCGCCATGGGCAACGACGATCCCGATCGGGCGGCAATCCTCGCACGGCGTCAGCGGTTCATCGCGCTCGCACTCTCGGGCCTGGCCACCACGGCCTGCGACAAGCCCAACGACGGCTCCGAGTCACCCAAGGGGGTGCAAGGCGGCAAGGACGACGGCGCGCGCCCGCGGGCCTGCCTCGACGTGGCACCTCCCAACGACGAAGGGGCCGGCGAGGAGGGCTCGACCGGCAAGCCGATGCCGTGCCTCGAGGTCGCGCCGCCCGAGCCCCCGCCGGGAGAGGACGACGGCGCCGCGCCGCAGGCGTGCCTCAAGATCGCCGCGCCCGAGCCGGAACCCGAGCCCGACCCCAAGCCGCAGGCGTGCCTCAAGATCGCCGCACCCGAGCCGGAGCCGGAGCCCAAGCCCCAGCCGTGTCTTCGGGTCGCCGCGCCGGAGCCGAAGCCCGAGCCACGGCCGCACCCCTGCCTCAAGGTCGCCAAGCCCAAGGGCTCGTGAGGCTCGCGCCCACCCACGGCTTTTCCGAGCTGGTGTTCCACGTGCTGGCCCACGTGCCGCTTGGAGGCGCGGGGTGCTCGTACGATCCACGCTACCGAGCCTGGGCCCGGGCGCACATGCCCGAAGAGCCCGCGCAGTGGCTCGAGCAAGACGCCGCGGTGCTCGAGCGTGCGTGGGGCCAGGGGCGAGCGCCCGCGGCGGTGCACGCCTGGCCCGAGCTGCTCGAGTCCGTCGCCGAGCTGCAAGCGATCGCCACCGTCGAGCTCGGTGCGCTGCCCATCTCTCGCGTGCGCGCGCCATGGGTGCTGCAGCGGCTGCAGGCGGTCGGTGGGCCCGAGCTCGAGCTGCTCCACGCCACGCTGTGCGCCCAGGCACCGTGGCACGCGAGCTGGTACGGGCGAGTGCTGAGTGTGGCCCTCGCACGGGCCGCGGACCGGGTGCGACCCTGGATCGAGCGAGCGGCTTTGGTGCTGCCCTCGCTGGCCTCCACGCGCATCGAGCTGGCCTGGGCGCTGGGGTCGAGGGGACGGAGCTTCCCCGCTCGGATCGTGGTGGGGGCACCCGCGGAGTGGAACGAGATGGAGCCGGGCATGTCGGCGGTGCTCGCCCTGCACGAGCAGGCGGTGCGGGATGGCGGGCATGCGAGCTACGCACGCGCGGAGTGGGCCGCGCTCACTCGGCTCGCTGTGCGCATGGATGGTGCCCGTACCGAGCAGGTCGAGCTGGCCCGGCTGCACGCACGGTGGCTCGCTTCGCTCGAGCTGCGACCGCTGCTGGCCGAGCTTCGTGCGATGGGGGTCATCGGGCACGAGCACGAGCTCGCGCTGCACGAAGAGCGCGAGCGACGAGCAGCTCTCCTCGCGCATCTGCACCGCGAACCGTGCGGTCTTGGGCGATGATGCCGCGCGTTCACTTCAGTCGAGCACGGTCAGGCGCACCGGCGCTCGCTCGGGCTCGCGCGAGGGAACGGGCGCCTCGGCGAGCCCCGCCTCGGTCGCCGGCGGCGGTGCGCTACGAGCCGGTACGTAGCTGACCTCGTGCTCCCAGTGCTGCTCGAGCGATCCATCCTCTCGCAGGATCGTCCGGCACAGGCGCAGCACACCCTCGTGGCGCAGCGGTGCCACGATCACGGTGCCGGCAGCGAGCACGGCCCGCCACGCCGCCGGAATCTCCTCGAGCGCAAAGCCCACCGTGATCTTGCGCAGCGCCACGGCCCCGGGCGGCCAGGTGCTGGGGTCGAGGGCATCCCCCACCTCGCAGCGCACGTCCAGCGGCTCGAGCTCCACCCGAGCCTTGCGGACCAGCGCTGGATCGATCTCCACCGCCACCACCTCGCCCTCGTCGCCCACCAGCGCATGCAGCAACGCCGCGCCATAGCCCGTGCCCGCGCCGAGATCCAGCACGCCGTCACCGGCCGCCACCTCCAGCATCCGGTAGGCGGCCGCATAGGCATGCATCGCGCTCACCGTCGCCAGCCCGCTGCGGTCGAGCGCCACCGCCACGTCCTTGGTGCTGTCGTCGATCGCCTCCACCGGCACGAAGCGCTCGCGCGGCACGGACTCGATCGCATCGAGAATGAGATGCGTCGGCGGCAGCCCGGCCCGGTCGGCCACCGTGGCCCGCCGCGCGGCCCTTCGCTGCCGCGCCACCTCGGCCAGCGCTCCATGCCCCCGTCGCTCCCGCTCCGCGTGGGCGCGTCGCCCCAAGTACCCCTGCCACGCATAGTAGCGCTCGAGCGCGGGCATCCGCGACGCAGGCCGGGCGTAGGCCACCTGATCGCGGATCGCCCCCATGAAGTACCCTCGCGCGCTGCCGCGGTAGACGAACTTGCTCTCGACCTGCGCGAGGATCGGCGTGAGCAGCTCGTGCTGCAGCGCCTCGCGGCCCTTCCAGTCGAGCTCGGCGCTCGGGTCGACCCACTCCGAGAGGAACTCGGGATCGCCATCGTCCCACCAGTGGGGATGATGAAAGCGCGTACCGAAGCGCTGCTCGTAGTGGCCGCGATCGGCATCGATCGGCGAGCCCGGGTAGAGCCGAAACGGATCGACCGAGAGGAACCCGGTGGTCCCGCGCGGCTGCAAGAACAGCCGGCGCAGGTAGTCGGCGCTTCGCCGCAGCGTGTCCGGCGTCTCGCCGGGGTGCCCGCAGATCACGTTGGCCCCCCAGGGCACGTCGTGCTCGCGCGCACGCTCGGCGATGTGCTCCATGCGCTCGAGGTAGTCGTGCAGCCGCCCCGACTTGCGGATCGTGCCCAGTAGCTCGGGATCCCCCGACTCGAGCCCGAAGCCCAGGCCGCAATTGGCTGCGCCGAACAGGCGCAGGTCCTCGTCCTCGACCAGGTCGACCCGAATGAGCAGCCAGAACTTCTCCACCGGGATCCCGCGGCGAGCCAGGCCCTCGAGGAACTCTCGGCGCCAGCGCTTGCGCATGCCGAACAGCGCATCGCCGAAGTAGAGCGTCCACGTGCGCAGGTCGAGGAAGCGGTGCAGGCCCTCGATCTCCTCGAGTGCGCGCTCGACCGACAGCGGGCGCCACGAGACCTCGCGCTTGGCTCGCTCCATGCAAAATGCACAGTCGAACGGACAGCCGCGCGACAGGTACACCTGGGCCTGCGAGGCATGGCGTCGCGCCACCTTCTGATAGCGCTGCAAGAGCGACCAGTCCGAAGGCGGCAGCTCGTCGAGGTGATCGATCGCCTCGGGCCCCAGCACCGCCTTGCGCAACGGAGCGCCCCCGGCCACCGATTCCACCACGCGCAAGAGCGGCCGCTCGCCCTCGCCCACCACCACCACGTCGAACGGCGAGCCGTCCTCCACGTAGGGCAGGGGGCGAGCGCTCGGGTGATAGCCCCCCGCCACGATCACCGCATCAGGCCACTGCTCGCGGGCCATGCGGGCGATCGCCTCGCACAGCAGGTGGTCGAACGACGAGTACACCGACAGCGCGATCACGTCGTAGCCGCGGCCGTCGTCGCCCGCGAGGACCGCGGGCAGGGCGGTCCCCAGGCGGCGCTCGATCGCCAGGTCGCGGATCTCGACCGCCGCGCCCGCCCGGCGGAGGACCGTGCCCAGGAGGACCAGCTGGGGCACGCCGAAGTTGCCGGCCGCCGCCCCCTCGCTGCCGGGCCACAGCAGCAGCACCCGCACCGGCGCGCTCACGACACCACCGGGAGCGATGCACCGCCTCGGCGGCCGTCCTTGCGCTCGGCCCGGGGCCCATCCCGACGCTCGGCCGCCAGGCGCTGCGCCAAGGCATCGTCGACGTGCTGCGCCACGAATGGATCGAGCCCCCGCGGATCGCCCAGCACCGAGGCCGCCGCCGCGCCGCAGCCCCCCAGGCACGAGCGCCGATGGGGGCAGGGGGCGCAGAACTCCGGGGTCACGTCGCGATAGCGCCGCAGCGCCGGCGCATCGAGCAGCTCGCCGAACGGCTGCGTGCGTGCATCGCCGATCACCTCGGTATGCAGCGTGCACGAGCGCAGCTCGCCCCGCGGACCCAGGGCCAGCTCCTGCGCCTCGGTGCCGATCGGGCACCCGCCAAAGCGCACGTGCGGATAGTCGGCGTGGTCGATCACGCACGGCGGCACCGGCATCGTCACCTGGAGATCGAGCCCGTGCTCGGCTCCCCGGGCCTCGGCCTGCTCGAGCGCGTCGACCATGTCGCTGCGCGAGGGCAGCAGCTCCGCCACGTGGGCCGCCGCATAGCCGGCGGGCGAGAACCGCGACAGCGCGATCAAGGAGACCCCCAGCTCCACGAACAGATCGAGGATCTCCCCCACCCGCGCCGCGTTGCGCCGCGTGACCACGATGCAGCCGGCCACCGGGACCCCGTGCCGGCGCAGCGCCCGGATCCCCTCGATCGTGGCCTCGAAGTGCTCGCCGCCCACGTGCTCGGCGTGCAGCCCCGCCTCGGGTCCGTTGAGGGTGATCTGCACGCAGCGGATCGGGTAGGCGCGCAGCCGCTGCGCCAGGGCATCGTCGATGAGCCCACCGTTGGAGATGATCTGCACGTCGACCCCGTGCTCGCGACAGGCGTCGAGCACGTCGAACACGTCGGCGCGCGCGAAGGTCTCGCCGCCCGTCAGGGTCACGTGGTCGAGCTCGAGCTCGCGCAGCGCCTTCTCGACCAGCGACAGCAGCTCCGCATGCGGCAGCGCCCCCACCGTGCGCCCATTGTCCTCGCGCCACGCGTTGTAGCAGTAGCTGCAGCGCTGGTTGCAGTGGCTGGTGAGCTCGATGGCGATCGAGTGGACGCGACGGCGGGACACCGGTGCGAGTATCGCCCGCCCGGGGCTCGCGGTACAATGCGTGCGCCCGCGTGCACTGGAACTGCCTCGGACATGCGATGTGGCTCTGCGAGGCCTCCGGCCTCCGGCTGCTGTTCGACCCCTTGCTGCGCCCCGAGCACCACTGCGGCGTGTTCGAGACCGTGCCGCGGCGCATCGTGAACGCCGAGGCGCTGCGCCCCGACTTCGTGCTCGTCTCGCATCGGCACCCCGATCACTTCGACGTGCCCAGCCTGCACCGGCTGAGCCGGATCGATCCCGACGCGGTGGTGGTGACCCCCGACGCGCTGGTGGCCTGGGCCGCGCGCACGCTGGGCTTTCGCACCGTACACGCGCTGCCGCCCGCGCAGCGGGTGGCGCTCGACGGCGTGCAGCTGGTGACCACGCCCTCCCTCGGACCCGACGAGTGGGGGATGCTGGTCGAGGCCGAGGGCGCGGTCGCATGGAACCAGGTCGATGCGGTGCTGCGCGATGCGGCGCACGTACGCGCGGTGCTCGACCAGGCGCTGCCCTCGCTCGGGCAAGAGCCGACCGACGCGCGGGCGCAGGGCGTCGAGCTGGCGATCGTGCGCTGGCAGCCGATGCTCGAGATCGCCGCCGTGCTCGGCCATCGCACCGCGTTTCCCTATGCGAGCTACGCCGAGCTCCTGGCCCAGGCCGCGGCGGTACGGGCCACGGCGGTGGTGCCCGGCGCCAACGGGGCCGCGCACGTGGATGCCCTGCGGTGGATGGATCGCTACGTGTTCCCCGTGTCCGAGCGCCGGTTCCTGCGGGATCTCGCCCGCGTCAGCCCGGGGACCCAGCCGCTGCCGCTGCGGGTGGGCGGTCGCTTCCACGTGGAGCCCGGCGCCGTCACCCTCGAGCCCGAAGGCGCGGCCGCGCTGATCGAGCCGCTCGATGGCGGTGGTGGTGACCCCCGCCGCTATCGACCGCACGCGATCCCCGAGCTGCTCGACCCCAACCCCAACGGCCACGACGAGGCCATCACCCGCCCGCGCGTGCACGCGTGGATCCACGAGACGCTGGCCCCCGCGCTCGCCCGGGCGTGGCCCGGCATGCGCGTCCGCGAGCCCCTGCGCTTCGTGGTAGAGGTGGTGTTCCCCCGGGCCCACGACGCCTTCACCCTACACGTGGGCCCACACGGGGTACGCGTGGAGCCCAGCAACGACGAGGACTGGGACCTGCTCAACGTCGTGGCCGGCTCGCTCTTGTGGGAGGTGATCGAGGGCCGGCGCCACTGGGGTGACGTGCTCCTGGCCGGCTGCCTGCGCGCGAGCACGCGCGCCTACTCGGTGGACGAGCACGGGCTGCGGCGGGCGGACGTCGGCGAGACGTTCCTCTACTACGCGCTGCCCTACGACGAAGCGGTCGAGCGAGCGGTGCGACACGAGGTGCACACCTGCCTCGGCCGATCTTCGAACTCGTAGCTGCTCTCGAGCTGCTGGTCCGAAGTAATCGTGGTATGATGGCATTCACACTACGTGAGCCCGAGCCGGAGGAGGCACGCGAGCACGCTCGTCCTCGCCTCCAATGGATGCTCACACGTCGGCACCGCGATGTCGGTGAGACGAGTGGTCGCAAGGAGGCGACACCACGATGTGCGCGCCCATCGAGCCGTTCCTGGCAATCGTCGTATGCATCCTGTCGATCTCGTCCAGTGCATGCGACGTGATCGAGGCGGTCGCTCGCGGGGCTCCGTCGTTCCGACGAGAAGCCCGCGCTACCGCTCCCGCCGCAGACGGGCGACACTTGACGATCTCGATGCAGGCACCGCGCGGGGTGTTCGCGTGCCAGCGACCCGATGGCAAGCCGCTCGAGGTCGGCGGTGGCGCTCCCTTCTCACAGCTCTACATCGATGATGCTCGAGTCGAGGAGATGCCCTTCAACGAGCGCGAGGGCATGGTGGACGATGCCATCATCTTCGCCACGCATGCCACCTCGGTCGCGGTGGCGCTCACGCCGGGGGAGCACACCGCCTACTGCACGGTGCTCCCCAACGAGGACGAGCATGATCGAGCGGTGGAGCCCGGCGACGCTTGGGAACACTGCCGCACGGACACGGCCGCGTCGACCTGGTGCACGAGGTCGGGCACGCTCACGTTCATCGTGAGCGGCTCGACGTAGCCAGCGCCTCAGAAGAGCGGCAGCCCGCAGATCGCCCGCCCGATGAACTCGTAGAGCAGGTCGGTCGTCGGCGACATCACGGTGGCCGCCCGCGCATCCCGGAAGTGCCGCTCGAGCCCCACCTCCTTGCGGAACGCCGCCCCACCGCAGACTCGCATCGTCATCTCGGTCACCTCGATCGCCGCCTCGCCCGCGGCCGCCTTGATCTCGAGCACCCGCAGCTGCGCATCCTCGCGGCCGGTCTCGATCGCCGTCAGCGTGTCCGAGAGCAGCGCGCGCACCATGTCGACCTTGATGCGGCCCTTGGCCAGGTAGGCGCGGATCGTGGGCAGATCCGCCAGCGACTGCGACACGGCCGAGAGCTGGGTGCTCCCCACGTGGGCGCAGGCCTTGGTCAGCGCCGCCTCGGCCACCCCCAGGTAGCAAGCGGCGGCCAGCACCTGGAAGTAGGACAGCACGATGCCCATCATCACGTCCATGCCCTTGCCGTCCTCGCCGAGCATCGCCTCCCTGGGCACGAGCACGTTCTCGGCCGTGATCGGGCTCGACGCGTTGCCGCGCAGGCCCAGGCCATCGAACGGGCTGGGGATCGACAGCCCCGGGGCACTGCCCGGCACCAGCCAGATCGTCGAGAGCCCCTCGGCCGCCACCGGTCGGCTCGACCACACGTAGCTGTCGACCTGCCCGGCCGACGTCGACCAGCTCTTGCGCGCATCGAGGCGGATTGCGCCGTCGACCTCGGTCGCGGTCGACAGCGGCGCCCAGAAGTGGCTGCGCGAGCCGAACTCGGAGAACGCGAGCGTGGTGACGTGGCGCCCCGCGGCGATCTCCTTGCGGACCTCGAGCGCACCGTGCTGCTCGATCACCGCCGCGGCGCAAAAGTGCATGCACAGCACCATGCCCGACGATCCACACGCACCGCCGACGTGCTCGACCACCCTGGCTGCCGTGCGCAGCCCCTCGCCCAGACCGCCGACCTCCTTGGCGCTGATCGTGCCGAGCAGACCCACCGTGCCGAGCGCGTCGAGGGTGGCGCGCGGGAACTCGGCGTTCGAGTCGACGGCGAGGGCGTTGGGCGCCACGACGTCGGCGACGATGCTGGGGAGGGCGTCGATGGGAGAAGTCTGCTCGGTCATGTGGGGGTTTCCTTGGTTCCCACCATCCTGCCATCATGCCGAGACCGAGCAACCGGATCGAGCCACTGGCAATGGGGCCCAAATAGACGCGAGCAGTCGACGCCTCCCCAGGTGTCGACTGCTCGCAAGTTGCCCGCTCGGGTTCTCCCTCCCGAGGCCTCGTATCCCCGTACCCCAGTCCAAGATCTCGAAGAGATTCGGCTGGTTGGGCTCACCTCCATCCCCCGATGAGGTGGCCGTCGTTTCACCAGCCGTGTCTTCAACCTACAAGAACGCCGGCGGCGAGACCACCAGGAAATGCGTAAGTGATTCGCTGAAAATCACATGTTCATGCAGTCCGAGTGCATGGACATGCATGATCGCCAGCGCGACGAACCGCGCGCTATTCCGCTCGACCCGCGCTCGTTCGACGCAGGCGTCGGGTGATGAGCAGGGCCATCTCGAGCGCCTGCTGATAGTTCAGCCGAGGGTCGACCTTGCTGCGGTAGTGCAGGTGCAGATCACCCTCCTCGATGCCCCCTGCGCCTCCGATGCACTCGGTCACGTTCTCGCCCGTGAGCTCGAAGTGCACGCCGCCGAGGTGCGAGCCCAGGCCCGCGTGCACATCGAACGCCTGCTGCAGCTCGCTGAGGATCCGATCGAAGCGACGGGTCTTGATCCCCGAGGCCGTGGTCTCGGTGTTGCCGTGCATCGGATCGGCACACCACAGCACGGTTCGCCCGTTGCGGCGCACGGCCTCGATGAGGCGCGGGAGCTCGGCCTCCACCCGATCCGCCCCCAGCCGGTGGATCAGGGTCAGGCGCCCGGGCTCGCGCTCGGGGTCGATGCGCTCCATCACCGCGGTGAGCTGCTCGTCGCTCATGCCCGGGCCCACCTTCACCCCGATGGGGTTGCGGATCCCCCGGCAGTACTCCACGTGGGCCCCGGCCGGGTCGGCCGTGCGCATGCCGATCCATGGCATGTGCGTCGCCAGGTCGTACCAGCCCGTGCGCCGCGGGACCTGGCGGGTCTGAGCCTGCTCGTACTCGAGGCTCAGCGCCTCGTGGCTGGTGTAGAGGTCGACGCGGCGCAGCGGCAGGCTCTGGGTGCCCGTGACCGCCTCCATGAACGCGATCGCGTCCTTGATGGACTCGGCGATCCGCCGGTACTCGTCGTGATGAGGCGAGTCCTTGGCAAACGACAGATCCCAGTTCTCGGGGTGGTGCAGGTCGGCAAAGCCTCCGTCGGCCAGCGCCCGCACGAAGTTCAGGGTCAGCGCCGAGCGCTCGTAGCCGCGCAGCAGCAGCGTGGGGTCGGGCGTGCGTGCCTGGGCGGTGAACGGCGAGCGATTGACGATGTCGCCGCGGTACGAGGGCAGGGTGACGCCATCGCGCTCCTCGGTGGCCGACGAGCGCGGCTTGGCGTACTGCCCCGCGATCCGACCCACGCGAATCACCGGCGTGCGGGTGCCGTGCACCAGCAGCAGGCTCATCTGCAGCAGGATCTTGAAGTTGGTGGCGATGGTGTCGGGCGCGCAGTCATCGAACGACTCCGCGCAATCGCCCCCTTGCAGCAGGAACGCCTCGCCGGCCGCCGCCCGGGCCAGCCGCTCGCGCAGCGCCTCGACCTCCCACGAGGTGACCAGGGGCGGGAGCCGGGCGATCTCGGCCTGGACCTGCGCCAGCACCGCGGGATCGGGGTAGGTCACCTGCTGGCTGACGTCCTTGGTCTTCCACGAATCCGGGGTCCAGGGCTCGGGCATGGCGGGGCGCACCATAGCAGCAAGTCGCACCGATCGATCGCCACGGGGTCGACACTGGTAGGCGCGAGGCCCCCGGGTCCTCATCCTCCACTTGAACCATTGAGACCTTCGATGAACCTAGACATCATTGTGTGGAAGACCAGCTTGACCGCGCTCGGCCTGGGCAGCCTGCTGCTCATGGGCTGCGACCAGGGCGATGGCAACGACCACGGCGTGGCCGAGACGAGCGCGGGCGAGACCGAGGGCGAGACCGACGATCTCGGTCACAGCGATGACCAGGGCGATCCCCCTCCCGGAGCCGACACCACCACCAGCGGCGCACCTCCCGGCACCACCGCCGGCGAGCCGCCCCCCGACGAGCCGCCCCCCGAGGACGAGCCCGAGGCCTGCTCCGAGCTCGGCGCCTCCCGGGCCTGCGTGACCGACGACGAGCAAGAGGGCACCCAGTTCTGCGACGACCTCTATCACTCGGGCGCGGCCGAGCGCGTGTGGGGCCCGTGCCTGAGCGCCGTGGCCTGCGAGCCCGGCGACTCGCGCAGCTGCTTTGGCGAGTGCGGCGAGGGCGAGGACAGCGGGGGCATGTGCGGCATCGACGAGCACTGCAACCTCTACGACGGCGTGCCCGACTGGGACACCAACCAGGGCGACTGGGACGGCTGCAACACCCCGCTGGTGCTCTCGTTCGACGGGCGGGAGCCGCAGCTCTCACCCGCGCGCGCGGCCACCTTCGATCTCGACGGGATCGGCGGCTGCATCACCACCGACTGGCCCCGGGCGACCACGCCCTGGCTGGCCCTCGACCGCGACGGCAACGGCTCGATCGACTCCGGTCGCGAGCTGTTCGGCTCCGGCACGCGGCTGCGCGACGGGACCCGGGCCGCGCATGGGTTCGAGGCCCTCGCCGAGCTCGACGACGACGGCAACGGGATCATCGACGTCCGCGACGCGGGCTTTTCCCGGCTGGTGCTGTGGGGCGACCACGACGAGGATCGGCGCTCGACGTTCGCGGAGACCGAGGATCTCTCGCGACGGCAGGTGCTGTCGATCGAGCTCGGCTATCGCGTGCAGCGGCAGTGCGACGATCGGGGCAACTGCGGGGTCGAGCGCGCGAGCTTCACCTTCATCGACGAGCACGGGCAGGTGCGGCAGGGCGAGGTCGTGGACCTACACCTCGCGTGTCAGTAGCGCCGGTCCGCTCGAGCGATGGAACCAAGTGCGAAGCGCCCGTCCTCGGTCGAGGACGGGCGCTCGTTCGTTCACCGGGTTCGTCTCCGAGCCGCCGCCTGCGGGCGGCTCGGGCCGCACCCGTCACATGCAGATCGGCAGGTACTGCAGGTTGGAGACCTGCTGCCCGTAGCTCCCGACGAACGTCGGCGGGTCCCCGGTGTCCAGCGACACCGAGTACAGCGACGGCCCCGTCGAGATCCACGCCTGGCGGGTCACCGGGTTGTACTCGAGTCCGGTGGGCGTCCAGCTACCGCCGAAGAACGCGCTGAGGTCGCGCAGCTGCGTGGCCGCCCCGGTGTTGGGGTCGATGCTGTAGATCGACTGGTCGATGCCGTTGGCGATGAGCAGCTGCGACGTGACGCAGTCGAGCGCCATTCCGCACGAGAAGATGTCGAGCGGAGCCCCGCCCAGGAGGATCGGCACCGAGCCGACGATCTGCCCGGTCACGGGATCGAACGTGAGCAGGGCGTCGTCGTGGTCCACCCCATAGAGGTTGCCGTCGGGGCCGAACTCGAGCCCGCACACGATCGTGCCGGGTGCCGCATAGGCGGGCCCCACCGGGGCGATCACGCCGTCCCCCGCCATGCACGTCGCCGCGTAGTCGACGTCGAACACCTGCACGCTCGTCAGGTCGTTGGCGTAGATCTGGAACAGATCGTTGTAGGTCGCCGTGACGATGTTGACGTTGGGCACGCCCCCGACCGGGGTCTCCAGCGTCACGAACGGGGAGAGGCTGGCGTTGCCCTCGTCCACGACCGCGATGCTGCGGGGGGCGACGGCGTTGCCCTGGTAGGGCAGGAAGGCCGTCAGCTGCACCGCACCCGGGTTGAGCGCGGCGTTGGTGTCGTAGCAGTCGCTGCCCGACTCGATGGTCCCTCCGGGCGCCGTGTCGCCCCAGCCGTCGCCGTCGGCGTCGAGCATGCACAGGTCCGGCGGAGTCTCGTTGAACGCCGTGCCGGGGAACGCAGCGGCATTGGTGTCGTCGCAGTCGTTGCCCGGGACCACGCCGCCCGGCGGGTCGTCGTCGCCGAAGCCATCGTCGTCCTCGTCGCGCATGCACTCCAGGTCCAGGGGAGGCGCTTCGTTCTGAGCGGCCCCCGGGAACGTGAACGGCGAGGTGTCGTCGCAGTCGGTGTCGTCGAGCACGTGGTCGACGGTGGGCGGACCCACCGAGACCTCGCAGTCGCCGGGATCGCCGAAGCCGTCGCCGTCGGCGTCGAGGCACCACAGCTGGCCGCACGCGTTGGTCATGGGGTTGCACAGCGGATTGCCCGGGTCGGTGCAGTCGGCGTTCACCAGGCACTCCACGCAGCTCATCGCGGGCACGTCGCAGATCGGGGCCGGTGCCATGCAGTGCCCGTTGCTCAGGCACTCCACGCACGTCTCGGAGCCCAGGTCGCAGGCCGGGGTCGGGGCCGAGCAGTCGGCGTCCGACAGACAGCCCGTGCAGGTGTTGTCCGCGAGGTCGCACACCGGGGTCGCCCCGCCGCAGTGGCCGTCGTTGGTGCACTGCACGCAGACCTGCGGCACCAGGTTGCACACCGGCCCCATTGGGTTGCCCATGCAGTCGCCGTCGTCGACACAGCCCACGCAGACCATGGGCCCCGGATCACAGGCCGGGGTGGGCGCGGAGCAATCCCCGTCGTCGGCACAGCCCACGCACGTGTTGGTCACCGGGCTGCACGCCGGGCCGCCCGGGTTGCCCACGCAGTCGGCGTCCGCGAGGCACTCCACGCAGACCATGGGGACCACGTCGCAGACCGGGGTGGGCGCGGAGCAATCCCCGTCGTCGATGCAGCCCACGCAGGTGTTGCTCATCACGTTGCAGACGTTGCCCGGCGGGCAGTCGGCGTCGATGAGGCAGTCCACGCACAGGTTGACCGTCTCGTCGCACACCCCCATGGGGCAGTCGGCATCCATCACGCACTGCACGCACAGCTCGGTGGCCGTGTTGCAGAACGGACCCACCGGGTTGCCCGCGCAGTCCCCATCGTCGAGGCACTGGGTGCACATGGCGTCGGAGAGATCGCAGACCGGGTTCTGTGGATCGGTGCAGTCGGCATCGCTCAGGCAGCCCACGCAGGTGTTGGTGCCCGCGTTGCACACGTTGCCCGCCGGGTTGCCCGCGCAGTGCCCATCGTCCACGCACTCGACGCAGATCTGCGGTCCAGGCTGGCAAGCCGGCGTCGGCGCGGAGCAGTCCGCATCGTCCACGCAGCCCACGCACACGTTGCCGGTCGGGTTGCAGACCGGAGTGCCCCCGCCGCAATCGCCGTTGTTCACACACTCCACGCAGACCTGCGCCATGGTGTCGCACACCGGACCCACGGGGTTGCCGACGCAGTCGCCGTCGTCGACGCAGCCCACGCACACGTTGGGATCGGACGCGGTGTCACAGGCCGGAGTCGGCGCTGCACAGTCGGCGTCGCTCAGGCAGCCCTCGCACATGTTCGTGCCGAGATCGCACACGCCACTGGGGCAGTCGGCATCATCCATGCACTCCACGCAGACGTTGCTCGCCACGTCGCACACCCCGGTGGGGCAGTCCGCATCCATCACGCACTGCACGCACATCTCGGTGGCCACGTTGCAGACCGGGCCCGCCGGGCTGCCCACGCAGTCGGCGTCCTGGAGGCAGCCGGTGCAGGTGTTGTCGGTCAGGTCGCACACCGGGGTCGCCCCGCCGCAATCGCCATCGTCCGCACACTCCACGCAGACCTGCGGGCCGGTGTCACAGACGGGACCGGTCGGGTTGCCCACGCAGTCCGCATCGTCCACACAGCCCACGCAGACCTCGGCCATGGTGTCGCACGCCGGGGTGGGTGCCGAGCAGTCGGCATCGTCGAGACACTGCGTGCAGGTGTTGTCGGTCAGGTCGCACACCGGGCCCGCGGGGCTTCCGGCGCAGTCGCCGTTGTCGAGGCACTGCACGCAGATCTGAGCCCCCATGTCACACACCGGTAGACCCGGGTCGGTGCAGTACATGTCGCTGAGGCACTCCACGCAGACGTTGGGATCCGGCGCGGTGTCGCAGGCGGGGGTCGGCGCCATGCAGTCGTCGTCGTCCAGGCAGCCCTCGCACACCTGGGTGCCGGGATCGCACACGCCTCCCGGGCAGTCGCCGTCGTCCACGCAGCCCACGCAGACCTGGGCGCCCGGATCGCAGACCAGGCCGTCCATGCAATCCTCGTCGACCAGACAGCCCACGCACGTGTTCTCCGACGTGTCACACACGCCCATCGGGCAGTCCTCGTCGTCCACGCACTCGACACAGGTCATGTCGTCCGCGTTGCACACCGGGGTGGGTCGGCTGCAGTCGTCGTCCTCGACACAGCCCACGCACACGCGCTCGGGCACGTTGCACACGCCCATCGGGCAGTCCTCGTCGTCCGCACAGCCCGCGACGCACGTGTTCGCGTCGGAGCAGTACTCTCCCATCGGACACGGGTCGTTCTGTGGCGTGCACGGCACGCACTCCCCATCCTCGTCCGCATCCAGGTCGCACACCGGGTCGTCGCCCCCGCAGTCCTCGTCGGACTGACAGCTCGATCCGCCTCCGGAGCCCGCGGTCGTGTCCTCCCCCGTCGTGGTGGGCACGGTCGTGATGGTCGTGCCTCCGTCGTCGGTCGAGTCATCGGCACTCATGCCCGTCACGATGGGACACTCCGCGGACTGACCGCGGCCGAAGCCATCGTCGAGGCATGGATCACCACAGGCCGTCACTGCGAAGGGAATCGACACCCCCGCAATGCGAAAGAAGATGGATTGCATTCGAGATGTCATCGGGAATCTCTCGGGCAAAAGGGTCACGAACCGCTCCCAGATGGAGTCGGCAGACCGTGGATGGAGTTGTGGACAACGGGCTGCCTCCCGAAGTGGAGGCAGTCGATCGTGGCGTAGGTCGTACGATACCCGGGCAGCGGGCACCAAACGCCCGCTGCCGTCTACTCCTCGAGCCGCTCGAGGATATGGGAAGCTACTGCTTGATCTTGAACTCGATGCGCCGGTTCTTGGCGCGACCCTTCTTGGTCTTGTTGGTGTCTACCGGCTCATCGGGCCCCGCGCCGCGGGTCGTGATCCGCGAGGCGTCGACGCCCTTGCCAACCATGTAGTCCTTCACCGAGTTGGCGCGATCCTGCGACAACGTCATGTTGTCCTCGCGCTTGCCCACGTCGTCGGTGTGGCCGCTGATCTCCACGCCGACGCTCGGGAACTTGATCAGCACCTCGACCGCGGCATCGAGCGTCTTGAACGAGGTCTTCTTGATCGTCGACTTGTTGGTGTCGAAGCGGATGCCCTCGATGACCCCCGTGAACTTCTTGACCTCTTCGGGCACCTCGTCGGGGCAGCCGTCGCCGTCCTCGTAGCCGTTGGGCGTCTCGGGCTCGTTGACGCACTGGTCGTCGGGGTCGAGGATGCCGTCGCCGTCGGTGTCGGGGATCGGGCAGCCGTCGTACTCGGGCACGCCCGGCACGTCGAGGCACTTGTCGTCGGGATCGAGGATGCCGTCGCCGTCGGTGTCGGGGATCGGGCAGCCGTCGTACTCGGGCACGCCCGGC
This sequence comes from Paraliomyxa miuraensis, assembly GCF_026337845.1. GTDB lineage: Bacteria > Myxococcota_A > Polyangia > Nannocystales > Nannocystaceae > Paraliomyxa > Paraliomyxa miuraensis. The sequence continues at coordinate 544,128 of NZ_JAOVZF010000162.1, forward strand.
TCGTTGACGCACTGGTCGTCGGGGTCGAGGATGCCGTCGCCGTCGGTGTCGGGGATCGGGCAGCCCTGGTACTCGGGCACGCCCGGCTCGTTGACGCACTGGTCGTCGGGATCGAGGATGCCGTCGCCGTCGGTGTCGGGGATCGGCGGCGGCACGTAGGGCTTGGGCCGGTTGAACGTGAGCACGAACGAGACCAGGCCCTCGAAGTTGTGGTTCTTGAACGTCTCGTCCACGCCGCGCTTGTGGCTCATCACGTCGCGGGCATCGAGGCGGAGCGCGAACTGGCGGTTGAAGAAGATCTTCACGCCGCCGCCGAAGTGGGCGCTGGGGTCGATGTCGGCGCCCACGGCGTTGCGCTCGCTCTGCACTCCGAGCAGGCCGCCGCCGACCAGGACGAACGGGGTGATGCTCCACCTGGGGAGCTGCGCGATGAGCTGGCCGCGGAACCCGAAGATCGTGGCATCCACGTCGTTGTCGGTCTGGGTGGGCATGGCCGCCCCCTCGAGCTCGACACCGAAGAACCGCAGCGGCATGTACGAGATGCGCGCGCCGATCTCGGGACCAATCGTCTTGTAGTTGCGAAAGCCCTGGTCGGGCAGGTCGAAGGTCGGCTCGAACAGCTCGTGGTTCTTGCCGGGCAGGTACACGCCGCCCATGATCCCGACCTCCACCATGTGCTTGGTGGGGGCCCAGCGGCGGATCCAGGGCTTGGCCTTGATCTCCTCGGCCGTCTCGGTACCGACGTTGCCCTTGGCCTCGCCTTCGGCCGTGGCTTCGCCCTTGTTCTTCTTGCCCTTGTCCTTCTTGTCCCTGGACGCGGACTTCTGACCCTTGGCCTTCTTCTCCTTCTTGCCGCCGCCGAGGCTCACCGAGGCGCTTCCAGACGCTTCGGCATCGGCCCCGGCTTCGGGTTCGGGACCCACGAGGTCACCCTGGGCAGCAGATGCACCAGAGAGCTCGGCGACGAGGAGGGAGGACGTGAATAGCGAGAGGAGCGTCGTCATGGTGAGAGCGCGAGCGGTGGGGGCGCCGGCGCACTCTAGCAAACCAAAATGCGCGAGGGGTAGCGGAAATGACGAGCTCGGCAGCTGACACCAGGGGGCCACATCCACGGTTGGGTGGCCAGGGGCCGCGTCCCTTCGTTTCCAGGGGATCGGTGGAGCCGCATCGCGTCGATTTCAGTCGCTTTCGAAAACGGGGGATCGTTCGATGGGGTCCGGGGGGCTGGATGGAGGGGGTACCCTTCGTGCCATCAGCTCCCGCCTCCTCCGGGTCTCTCGCTCGGCCGGGCGGCGCAGCAGCACCGGCACCAGCGTCCGGGCTCGCGCCAAGGACGCGTCGTCACCCAGGTCGATGAGCGTGCGGAGCATCTCTTCTTCGATCTCTCCCCGGGCGCGGTCGTCGGGGAGCGGGGCCTCCCGTAGGGCGTGCTCGAGGGCCTGCTCGACCTCCGCGAGGCGGGCCGGCTCGAATGCCCTCAAGGCCCCCGCCACCGCCAGATGGGCCGCCGATTGCTCCGGCGCGAGCGCTCGCCACAGCCGGGCATGATGGAGGGCGAGCCCCGGATCGTGGGCCTCCATGGCCAGCCGATGCCGAACCAGCAGAGGGGCCGGATCCTCGGGGTGGAGCTCGTGATAGCTCGCGGCCAGCGCGTCCGCATGTCGCGGAGCCCGTGGCATCAGACCGTCGACCAGCAGCATCCACGGCTCGGCCCGCCCCGGGCACAGGGCGGCCAGCTCCTCCGGGCTCGGGTAGCGCTCGAGCAGGTGGTCCACGAGCGCCTCGTCGAGGGGGTCGTGGAGCTGGGCCAGGCCCGTGGCCATCGTCCGGTCGACCTGCTCGGGGGGCGCCCCCAGCTCGGCCCGGGCGGCCGCCAGTATGAACCAGGGATCCACGTTTCCGGGGCGCCGGGCCACGGACACCTCCGCCCTCGTGCGCGCCTCCTCCCACTGCCCCCGTTGGGCCGCGCGGCGGGCCCACAGCCCGTGCAAGCGGCCATCGAGGGGGCGCCACGGCATTTCGGTCCTCGGATCCACCTCGCCGGCCAGGATCGCCGCGTCGATCGCCGGTCGACGGGTGAACGAATGGGGAGCCGACCACGTCGCCAGGCCCAGCGCCGCCAGGAGCCCCACGCTGCCGATCCACCGCGCCCGGCCGGGCGCCCATCGCCACGCCGGCTTGGGAGACAGCGCCCCGGCCAGCGCCACCGCCGGCGCCGCGACCCCCAGGAACTCGAACCCGAAGTCGGCCGCGTTCTGCAGCGCGGCGGCCAGCAGCCCCAGCAGCACCAGCTGTCGGGCGGCGCCGTCGTGGCGTCGACGGTGGGCGACCATCGCATGGACCCACCACCCCGCCGTGCCCAGGACCATCGCACCGCCCAGCCACGGGCCCCACTCGACCACCATGGCCAGCGGAGCCGACTCGAGGTGGGTGTGCAGCACGTGCGTCGGCGTCGAGTCGATCGCTCCGAACGCATCGATGAACGCACCGCGTCCGATCCCCACCCATGGCGACTGGCCGACCAGCGCCAGCGACTCGTGAGCGATCCGCAGCTTGGTGTCGAGGTCGGCATCGGGATCGGCCAGGTCCAGCAGCGTGCCCAGCTCGCGCCAGGCTCCATGCTGCGCCACCAAGAGGAACAGCCCCAGCAGTCCCACCACCACCACCACCCGCAGCGGTGACATGTGCCGCGAGCGACGGCGCTGGCTGTGGCGCTCCGATCGCTGGCGTCGCAGCCCGAGCCACGTGGCCACCGGAGCCACCAGCAGCAGCGCCACGATCGCACCGCGCGACAGCGACAGCACCAGCGCAGGCACCTGCACCGTGAGCGCCGCCATCGCGGCCAGGAAGCGATCGCCGTAGCGATCCACCTTCGATGGATCGCGAGTGTCCAGGCCCTGGCGGTGTTGATCGGCCGCCAACCCGCCCGCCGCAAAGATCCCCAGCAGCAGCAGTCCCGATTGATGGTTGGGGTTGACGAACGTCCCCATCATCGACGGCAGCGTCGACGGGTCCACGTCGCGCGGGGCATAGACCCCGTAGATCGCCTGGAAGCCGAGGGCCTCGTGGGCGAAGCCGATGAGCGCCACGGCCGAGCCCGCCAGTGCGGTGGCCGTGGCCGTGGCCCGCCACGACAGCTGGGCGGCGGCCACGAACAGCAGGGTCAGACCGAGGAGGCGGGCGCACTCGAGCCCGGTGTCGCCGGGTGACGGCGAGAGCCCGGGGCGCGCCTCGATGCCCGTGCCGACCAGCGCTTGCTCGATCGCCGCATGCATCTGCGGGGCCAGGGCCTGCTGGATCCCCGGCACCGGAGCCCACTGCACGAACGTCAGCAACGTGGCCGCCAGACCCAGCAGCACCGGCCGGGGCACGAGCAACGGCTCACGGCTGCGCGTGCACATGCGCTGCCACAGCGCCAGCAACACCACCAGGAACACGAGCATGGCGGTGGGAGGAACCCCGCCCAGCATCAGCGCCGGGCTGCCAACGGCCACCATCAAGAGCGCCTGGGACCACGACCGACGTCGCTCCTGCTGCCGTCGCCCCGACCGCCGCACCGGCTCGACCGGCTCGAGCTCGGGATCCTCGTCGGGGTCGTCGCTCATCGATCACCCCAAGGGTGGCAGCAATGCGGGCACGGTGCGGACCGGCCCGCGGGAGCCTGATTATTCGGTCGGATACGAGGTTTTCAAGTGCAGTTGAAATCGCCCGATCGAGCACTCAATGGCCGATTGACGCCCGCCGTAGGAGCAGCGAGAAGCCCAGGAATCTGAAATACGGTGATCTACCGTTTGAAAGTCGCACCCGCTTGGACCACCCTGCGAGGACCAGCGTGGAAGTCCTCCTCGGCCTCATCATCGCGATGGCGATCGGCTTGACCGGCGTGGGCGCAGGCACCCTCACCGCCCCCGCGCTGATCTTGTGGTTCGACGTGCCACCGGCGATCGCGGTCGGCACGGCGCTCGCGTTCGGGGCCGCGGTCAAGCTGCCCGCGATCGTGGCCTACCTGCGTCGGGGCCAGGTCGACTTCGCCACGTTCCGTCGCATGGCGCTGGGTGGAATCCCCGGCGTGCTGCTCGGAGGCGTGCTGCTCCAGGGGCTGGACCACGGCCGCTCGCGCGGCGTGGTGCTGGTGCTCGTGGGCGTCGTGGTCGTGGCCTCGGCTGCGTTCTCGCTGCTTCGTCGCGCGCCCACCGAGCCCGCGGTGGCCAGCGAGCGACGCTCGTGGCTCGCCCCCGTGTCGGCGGCGATCGGCGTCGAGGTGGGGTTCTCCTCGGCCGGCGCCGGCGCGCTGGGTACCGTCGCGCTCTTCCATCTCACCTCGCTCACGGCGGCCCAGGTGGTGGGGACCGACTTGCTGTTCGGCCTCTCGCTGGCCGCGGTGGGTGGTTCGCTCCAGGCGGCCTTTGGCTCCTGGGATCCCACGCTCTTGCTGCGGCTGCTCTCCGGGGGAATCGTCGGCGCGATCGTGGGAGCCAACCTCGCCGTCGCCGTACCTCCTCGGATGCTGCGCACGGGGTTGATGGTGTGGCTGCTCTACGTGGGCGGCCACATGACGCTCAAGGGCGTCGGCGTGCTGGCGGTGGCGCTCTAGCCCCACGAGCGCCGTGGCTGCACGGGCGCAGCCGCGCTCCGGGGCAAACGCACCACGGTGCATCGCCGGCCTTGGTCGTGGCCCCCCGTGTGACTCGGATCCACGAAACGTCGCGACCTCGGCAATGGCCCCGTGCTCCGAGCGTCCAAGGCCCCCATGCGCATCGGCCCTCGCTGGATCCCGCTGGTCTCGTGGCTCGCCTTCGGTTGTGATCACGCCGACGCACTTCCCGTGACCCCCGGCATCCCGGAGCCCCTGGCCTGCCGCTCCCGCGTCGACCCCGAGCAGCTGCTCCCCAGCGACGCGGTCATCGTCGGCTACTACGACATGGCTCGTGAGCGTCGCCTCGCCCCCGACGTCTCGGCCACCAACGCCGCCGGGCCCCGTGCGCTGCTGCCCCTCATCGAGCTCGAGGCCGCGCGCCTGGCCTGGGTCGGCCTCGTCGCCGCGTGCGAGCTCGACCAGGACTTCTTGCGCGAGTCATGGTTCTCCGTCGATCGCTCCGAGGAGCTGCTGGCCGTGGTCACCGGCAAGGGCATCGGCGACGGCGATGCCCTTCGCTGTCTGCAGCGGCAGCTCGGGCGCTGGGAGCCCGATCTACTCGACACGACCATCGCCGGCGATGGCTGCGGCGTGAGCTTCGAATACGACGGCATGCTCGCGTTCGCTCCCCACGACGAGCTGCTCGTGCTCGGAACCGAAGGCGCCGTGGCGCGGGCCCGCCACGCCTGGTCCTCGGGGCGGGGCTCCGGGCCCACCGATCTGCTGCCCCGGCGCCGGCCCAACAAGAGCTACGTGTGGGCTGCCGCCGATCTCTCCGCCTGGCTCACCCCCGAGGAGCTCGAGCACGAGCTGTCGTCCACCGCCATCGAGGACCTCGATCCCCTGGCCGCCGTCCGCACCGTGGAGGTCGAGGCCCAGCTCGGGCGCCGCTACTCGCTGCGCGTGGGCAGCTCGTTTCGAGTGGAGTCCGATGCTCGCGCGGTGGAGGCGATGATCCGCGCCCTGCTCGACTCGCCCCCGCCCTCGCTCCCCGACTGGGCCATCGAGCTCATCGGCACGCTCGAGCTGTCGCGCAAGCACACCCACGTCGACCTGGTGCTCCCGCTGTCCCGCCGCCAGGCCCACCAGCTCGGCCTGCTGCCCAACGAGACCGAGGCGAAGCAGGTGCCCGCGTTCCCGTGGCTGGCGCTGTTGCTGCTGCTGTGAGGCCGAGAGCAGCTCAGTCCGAGCCCGTCGCGGGTGCTCGATACGTGTAGTAGTCCCCGCCGTAGTCGTAACGCTCCTGGCGCGTGTCGACCTCGTTGAGGATCACCCCCATGATGTTCGCGTCGGCCTGCCCCAGCTGGGTCAGCGCGCGGTGGAGCTCGCCGCGCGTGGTCGAGTCGCAGCGCGTCACCACCACCACCGCGTCGGCCTGGCCGGCCAGGATCAGCGGATCGGTCACCGGCAGCACCGGCGGGCTGTCGATCACCACCAGATCGAAGCGCTCCTTGAGCTCGCCCAGCAGCCGCCGGAATCCGGGCCCGTCGAGCAGCTCGGCCGGGTTGCCCGGGATCTCCCCGCACGGAATGATCTTGAGGTTCTCGGGGGCATCCTCCGGAGCGGGCAGCAGCGCCGCGTCGAGGCCGGCCCGCTCCGACAGCAGGGCCGCGAGCCCCAGCTCGTCGTTGTCGACCGGCGCGGGATAGATGTGGTGGATCCGCGGCCGTCGCAGGTCGGCGTCGATGAGCACGACCTTCTTGTTCGCCTGGCAGAACGACAGCGCCAGGTTCATCGCGGTCGAGCTCTTGCCCTCCGAGGAGCTCGGCGAGGTGATCATGATGCTCCCCACCGGCTCGCGACCCTGCGCAAACGTCAGCGCCGTGCGGACGCCACGGCAGCGCTCGGCCATCAGCGACTGGGGATAGAGGTGCGAGTAGAGGTCGCGCTGGCGTCGCTGCGCCCGCACGTTGCCCATGCCCAGCCGGTTGTCGGCGGGCAGCAGCGGCAGCTGACCCAGCACCGGCAGCCCGAAGCTGGCCAGCGCGCGCTCCAGGTCGAGCAGACCCCGAATGCGATGGTCGCGGAAGTCGATGCTGATCGCGAGCAGCGCCCCCAGCCCCAGCCCGCCCACCAGGCCCAGCGCCAGCAGCAGCAGCTTGGGGGGAAACACCGGGATCGTGGGCACGGTGGCGCGATCGAGGATCTCGATGCCCTCGGCCTCCACGCGGTTGGTGATCGCGATCTCGGTGTCGCGCCGTGCGACCAGCAGGTAGTCCTCGGCGGCGCTCGCTGCCTCGCGCTCGAGCTCACGGTAGCCGCGCTCGAGGTCGCCCAGCGCCAGCGCCTTGTCGTTCTCGCGGCGCATGGACGACGCCAGGTCGCGCTCGGTCCCCCGCGCCGCGGCGAGCTGCGACTCCAGCGACGCGATGAGGCTCTTGGCCTCGCGCTCGATCTTGGCGTTGACCATGTCGAGCCGCCGCTTGGCCTTGCGGTGCTCCTCGTGCTTGGGGCCGTACTCCACGTCGATCGCATCGAAGGCGGTGTCGGCGTCGAGCTGCTCCTGCCGCAGCTTTTCGAACAGCGTGCGATCCTCCTCGGGCAGCAGGCTCGCCGCGGCCAGGTCGCCCCTGGCGTGCAGGTCGCGAGCCTGCGCCAGCATGTTCTGCAGCTCGATCCGCCGGGCCTCGGAGTCCTTGGCTCGAGTGGACAGCGTGAGGATGTCCTGCGTGATCACGTTTTGGCGATCGGACAGCGAGATCGACGTGATCTCGTGGGCGCGCTTGAAGTCCTCGAGCGCCTTCTCTGCGTCCTGCAGCTTGAGCTGGGCCTTGTCGCGCTCCGCCGAGATGTTTCCCTTGGCCTCCTCTCCCACGCGCGAGCGGCTGCGGCGGACGTGCTCGATGTAGGCATCGGCGATCGCGTTGGCGATCTCGGCCGCGACCTCCGCGTCGGGGTACTCGGCCGAGATCTCGACCACCCGCGAGTTGCGGACCTCCTGCACGAACGTCAGGTCGCGCAGCCGCTGCACCGGATCGATCTGGTCGGCCAGCGCCTGCCGCTCCACCTCGCTCTCGATGTCCGCGATGCCCAGGAACACCGGGTCGTTGGCCAGCCCCAGCTCCGTCAGGGCGCGCTCGGCCACGGAGCGGCTCTGCATGATGGTGCGCTGCGTCTGGTAGTACTCGCGATAGCCCAGCACGCGCCCCTCGGCGTCCTCGGCCACGCCCTTGACCTTGTCGAGCACCTGCGGCCCCGACATGTGCAGCACCACGCTGGCGGTGGCCTTCCATCGCGGCTGCAGCAGCATGATCGCCAGCGCGGCTGCGGCCATGCACAGCGTGCTCGTGACCACCACCACCATCCATCGCCTCCGCAGGATCGCGAGCAGCCGCAATGCCTGCGCCAGCACGTCGGCGTGGGCCGCCTCGTCTTCGGGGCGCGCTGGCGTGGGGCCAGGCGCGAGCTGGGGTGAGCGAGCCATGGGTTGGCCAGCAGCGCGGCTAGCTTAGCAGGGGGGTCCTGGGGCTCCAGGTTTGTCGCCGACATTGGGCCGCCGGATCCAACACGCGCGGCTCGAACCCGGGTTTCTTGCCCGATCCGGCCGGATGTGCCTCGGCGGGATCGGCGTCACGCGCGAGCATCGGGCCAGGTCCGCACCACCAGCTCGCGCAGGAGGGGCTCGCTTTCGCGGGCGTTCACGTGCTCGGCGTAGCGCGGCAGGGCCAGGCCCGCGAGCTCGGGGGCCCGGTCGTGAGCCCGCGGCGCGGCCGGGTCGACGACGAGCGGGGCCACGGCTGCCTCGATCCGCGACAGCTCCACGCGCTCGGCCGCGAGCTCGGCCGCCTTCAGGTGCTCGTAGGTCGATTGCCAGCGCGGGTCGTGCTCGCGATCCGAGCTCACCGCGCGCCGCAGCACGCGGAGCTGCTCCACGCGTGCGTGCACCGGGGCGGCGGCGTCGAGCATCGCGGTGAGCGAGGCCTCGTCGAGCTCGACGCCCCGCTCGGCCAGCCACAACAGGCCCAGCACCACGTCCACGTCGACGCCGTGCTCGTCCTGCAGGCGCAGGCACAGCGGGGCGACCCCGGGGAGCGCGTAGGTTCGGACGGCGAAGCGCCACAGCGCGTCGCGAGGGGACGCGGTGGGGGAGGAGCCTGGCAACCCGAGAAGCCCTACCACGATCTGCGACTCGATGTCCGACCCATGGTGCTATGGTCGGCGTCCGCGGGAGGCCAGGTTGGGCATCGAGGGATCCTACGACTGTCGGGTCGTGTTGCGAGCCGAGGGGCTTGGCAACGAGACGATGGGGACCAAGGAGAAGTTCTGGTATCGCGACGGCAGTGGCGCGAGCTGGCTCTTCAAGTTCGCGCGACGGAACACGGGAGAACACTGGTCCGAGAAGATCGCAGCGGAGATTGGTCACATGCTCGATATTCCATGTGCGCGAGTCGATCTCGCGACCTGCGATGGCCAGCCGGGTAGCGTATCGATGAGCTTCGTGGAGACGGGCAGTGGATCCCTCGTTCATGGGAACGAGCTTCTTCAAGAGGTCGACGAGACCTACCCAACCGTACGGCTACGCGGGGTTTCGAAGCATACCGTCGGCGCAGTACTCCAGCGGTTGAAGGGAGTGGATCCTCCGAGGAGCGCCGAGTCGTCACTGGCCTGTGCAGCCGACTGGTTCGTTGGCTATCTTCTCCTCGACGCCGTCATCGTCAACAGCGATCGGCACCACGAGAACTGGGGCGTACTGCAACTGGCGAGCGGTGTTCGGGTGCTCGCGCCGAGCTACGATCATGCATCGTCACTGGGTCGGGAGTTGACGGACGGAGAGCGACAGCGGCGCCTGGAGACCAAGGACCCCGCGTTCGAACCGTCGGGCTACGTGAGCCGCGCTCGCTCGGGATTGTACGCCGAGGTCGGCGCCAAGCGACCATTGCACCCAGCAGACGCCTTTCGACTGGCAGGCGAGCAGCACCCGGCTGCGATGGCGATCTGGCTCTCTCGCCTGCGAGACACCGGTTTCGGCGGATTCGAGCGCATCGTTGCGCGTGTGCCCGACACGATGATCAGCGACACGTCGAGGGCCTTTACCCTTGCAGTCCTGTTGGCAGCCCGTCAGAATTTGCTCGACCACTCGAACTCGGTTCCCGGCTCGCAGTCATGAATTCCCGAAGGCTCATCGTCAACTGGAGGCACGAGTCGACTCGCGCAATCGTGCCCGTCGCCGAGCTCGTGGCGACCCGAGCCGCCGCGGAGCCACGGGAAGTGCGGTATGAATTCGGGTACATCGAGGGCGTGCGCCGAGCTCTCGAGCTGGGCTTTCAGCCGTTTCTCGCGTTTCCCCATCTGGACCGCCGCTACGCGGGCTCGAATCTCTTCCCCTTCTTCCGCAATCGAGTGCTCCCGAGCACGAGACCAGACTATGCCGCCTATGTAGAAGCGCTCGGTCTGTCCGTGCAGAACGCGACCGAGGTCGAGCTGCTCGGACGAAGCGAGGGACGCAGGCAGACGGATCGAGTCGAGACGGTCCTCGCCGCCGAGCGCGATCCGGACACGGGCCGGTACGTGACGTTCTTCCTCCTCCGAGCCGTCCGCCACATCCCCGGGGCCGAAACCGTGATCGCGGAGATGCGACCAAGAGACGAGCTCGAGGCCGTGCCCGAGCCCACGAACGAGCACAATCCTGGGGCCCGGCAACTGCGGTTCGAGGGCTCGATCGTCGGCTACATCGCGGACTACCTCCTGACCGACCTCGATCGTCTCGTCGCGGCAGCGGGGAGCCCACGGTTCGTGGTGGAGCGCATCAATCCGCCTCCCCATCCTGCCCATCATCGCGTGCTCGTTCGGGTCGACGCGGCGTGGCCGAGCGGCTTCGAGCCGTTCGACGACCCCGTGTTCCTTCCCTATCGGGGCGGGAACGACGGCGAGTCCCCGCTCTCCCTCGTCGGTTGATCGGCGGAATGTACGATCTCAGTGCCGTCGTCGGCGTCGCGCGCCCCAGCCCATCGCCAGCAGCATGAGCGCCCAGCTGGCCCAGCCGCTGCCCTCGTCGGCTCGGCATCCGCAGCCTCCCAGGACTCCGTCCGCCCCCGGATCATGGCAAGAGGGCGAGACGGGCAGGCTCCCGGCCCGGCTGCCGTTCCACAGCGCCAGCGCGGCGTCGATGGCCTCCGTCTCGTCGATCAGCACCACCGGGGCGGCGCCGGGCAGGTGCTCGGTCACGCGCTCGGCGTAGGGCATGTCCTCGAACCCGAACACCGGCCACTCGTCGAACGGCTGCAGGCGAACGTCACGGGCGCCGGGCAGACCCTGCATCTCCGCGCGGCTCGAGCACGCCAGGAACCGGTTGGCGGCCACCGCGGTGTCGTCCACCACGTCGAACGCCTGGGGCTCCACGTGGAAGGTCGGATCGAGCGTCATCTCGTGAGGCGAGAGCGTGGTGTAGAGCCGGGTGACGAAGGGGTTGGTGTCGAGGATCTCGAGCGCATGCTGGCCCGGGTCGATGATGCGGCTGCGCAGGGTTCGGGCGAACTCCAAGGGATCCCAGTCCCGCTCGTCCACCAGGTCCTCGTAGCACTCGATGCACTCGTAGAACGCGCTGGGCGTCACCCCCTCGGGCACGGGCAGGTACGCGGCCAGGATGCCCTCGATGAGCGGGTGCCCGAAGGTGCACTCGCCGAACTCGCAGGACAACAGCCCCTGCTGGCTCAGCAGCCCCGGCACCTCCAGCGGCGTCGCGCTCTGGAACGGAGCGTGATCCCAGCGCTCGTCGTAGAGCCCATCGCGCGGGATCCTCCCGGTCGGTCCCGCGAACTCCGTCACGAAGCCGTGCCCATCGACCATCGGCGTGTCGATGGCCATCGTCACCACGTCCTTGTAGTTGGAGGCCAGGTTGATCCAGTCGAGCTTGAGGTGGTTCAGCTCCACGTGGCGGTAGTTGGTCGGATACGCGCGGGTGTTCGACAGGAAGAACGTGCGGATGTCCATGTCCTCGCTGGCCGCGATGGCCGTGAGGCGGATGGGCACGCAGGGCTCGGTGCCCTCGTAGCGCATCTCCAGCGGGTGCACCTCGCCGACCCCGGCCCCGTTGGTGAGACGGATGGCCGCGAACATGGCCCCGTCCTCGATGTACTCCTGCAAGATCGGCGTGGCGTTGGGGTCCTGGTAGAACTCGTTGTCGCCGAGCCAGGTCATCAGCTCCTCGGCGGTCTGGCTCTGCAGCACCACCACGTCGAACGCTCCGATCGTGTGGCTCGAGACCACCTCGGTGCCGCCACCCGTGGTCTCGCCGTCGTCGCCTCCCTCGCTGCCTGCGGCACTTGTGCCCGGCGATCCCGTGAAGCCCCCGTCGCCGGCGGCACCGCTCGTGCCATCGCAGTAGTCACCGCCCCCCCAGCCGTCGTCCCAGTTGCCGTCGTCGCCGAAGCCCCCGCACGTCTCGACCTCGTTGACGTACCCGTAGCTCGGCACGGTGGAGTTTTGCAGGTTGAGGAACAGCTGCTGCGAGCTCACCGAGAATTCGGGCGAGGTGCCGAGGATCGGAATCAACCAGGCGAAGCGCTCGGCTCCCGACTCGGGGTCGTACTGGATCTGGATGTGGGCCTCGACGTGGGTCGGCCCCACCACGAACACGATGGTCTCTCCCGTTTGATCCACGGGCATGGCCTCGGGGTCCACCACGTTGGGGCCCGCATCGCAGAAGAACCCGCCGCACGCGTGGGCCGGGCGCGCGGTGGTGAGGGCCATCAGGCCGCCGAGACCAAGGGTGAACGCAGCAGTACCAACGAGGCGCATGAGAGACCCTTCTCCAAGCCAAACGAGATTTCCTGGGAGAGCGGCAACGCGCACCCAGGTGCGCGCTCCCCCGTCGGGACCCACCACGGTCCCGTCCCCAGGCCGCGCGCACCCGGTGCAAACATCGGGCCCCGTGTGATTGCAGGGGGTTGGCGGCCCCAGGCGCTCGAGGGTCGGGCGCCGGTGTCTGAACCCGTGACATCGATGTCGCGATCGACGGGTGAGCGACTACCATGGCCAAACCATGCACCCCCGGATCTCGATCCTCGCGCTCTGCTCGCTCGTGGCATGCGGTGACGACGTTCCCATCGTTGGCGGCACGGGCTCGTCGTCGACGGCCAGCCTCGATGGCTCGACGACGGTCGTCGGCACGATGTCCACGACGAGCACGGGCTCGAGCAGCGAGGGCTCGTCCGCCCCGGCCGAGACCACCATGGACCCCGCGACCGGCTCGAGCACCACGACCACGACGGCGACGACGGGCTCGAGCGGTGAGGCCAGCACCGGAGCGACGACGGGCTCGAGCGGTGAGGCCAGCACCGGCACCACCGACGGGAGCACGGGGACCTCGGGTGGCATGGAGGAGTGCCAGCCCACCTACCCCGACGGCGACATGCTGTGCGCAGACGGCCAGGTCGTGGCCGGAGAGCTCTGCTACGAGATGGTGCCGCCGCTCCAGGACATGGGCACGTTCGCCACGCGGGTGTGGGCCGGCGATCTCGACGACGACGGGGATCCCGACGCCATGGTGCTGGTGGAGTTCCCGGCCGCGATGGCGGTGCTGCTCAACGATGGCCTCGGCAACCTCGTTCACGACGACACCTACGGCCTGGTGATGGGGGCGAACACGGGCGCGCGGGACGTGGCCGTGGGCGACATGGACGAGGACGGCTGGGTGGATGCCGTGGTCGCCTTCACGTCGCCGCCCAGCCTGCTGGTGCTGGAGAACGACGGCGGTGGTGCGTTCGGGTTCCCCGTGGTCACCCCGCTGGCGCAGGCGCCTCATGCGGTGGTGGTGGCCGACCTCGACGGCGACTTCCTCGACGACGCCGTCGTGAGCGATGCGCTCGGCGTCACCGTGTACTACGGGCTCGGCAACCAGTCCTTCGGGATGTCGTCGTCGCTCGCCGATCCCGCGCTCGTGGAGGGGCGCGACCTCGCCCTGGCCGACTTCGACGGCGACGCCGATCTCGACGTGGCGGTGACCTTCAGCCAGACCGTGGCCGTGTTCCCCAACGTGGGCGGCGTGCTGCAGGCGCCGAGCACGACCCCGGTGGCGACCTCGGTGTTCGGGCCCAACGACGTCGCAGTGGGCGACATGGACCTCGACGGGATCCCCGATCTCGTGGTGGCCGACTCGCTGCAGAACGAGGTGCACGTGCTCATCGGCGTCGGCAACGGCACGTTCGTACCGAACCCCATGCCGGTCGCGGGGCGCTACGCGGTCGTCGGCGAGGTCGATGCCGACTGCAACCCCGACGTCCTCACCCGCACCGCGCCCCTGATGGTCGATCTGCTGACGATCTACCCCGGCGACGGTGCGGGAGGGCTGGCCACCGGCACCAGCTTTGGGCTCTATAGCGGCATGGTCGACCTCGAAGGGGCCGACTTCGACGGCGATCTGCTCACCGATGCCCTGTTCGCGATCGGACCCTCGGGCGAGGTGGGCGTGGCGCGGACCGAGCCGTAGCCGGCACGCTCAGTCGGCACGCTCGACCAGGCGATACACCGCGGCCGGTCGCCCGCCCGTACTCTGCTGACCGTCGATCGGCTCGATCTTGCCCTCGTCCACCAGGCGCAGGAATCGACGGCGGAAGTTGGCCTTGTCGTAGGTGGTGCCCTCGATGATCTCGTACACGCGCCGAAGATCGCCGATGGTCAGCTCGCGGGGCACGAGGTGGAAGGCCACGCGCGGGTCCTGGCTCAGGCGTGCGCGCAGGTGATCGAGGGCGAAGCCCAGGATCTCGGCATGATCGAACGCGAGTCGCGGCAGCTCGTCCACCGTGAACCATCGCGCGGCGGCGGCGTCGGTGGCCGCCTGAACCCGCGAGAACAGATCGGGCGAGACCACCGCGAGATACGCGATCGAGACCACCCGCCCCCGCGGATCCCGGCTGGGGGCTCCGAACGCGTGCAGCTGCTCCAGCCACACCTCGTCCACGTCGAGACCGGTCTCCTCGCGCAGCTCTCGGCGGGCCGCCGCGTCGAGGCTCTCACCCCGACCGCCGCGGCCGCCTTCGACCTTCACGAAGCCGCCCGGGAGCGCCCACTGGCCCGCGAACGGCTCGAGCGCGCGCTCGATCAGCAGCACCTGCAGCCGCTCGTGCCGGATGGTGAGCACCACGATGTCGACCGCGATGGCCGGGCGGGGGTGATCGTAGATCCTGGGCATTGGTGAGCGGCGGCGGTCGCCCAGAGCGTATCAGCCCGTGCGGCCATGCATGGTGACCTCGTAGACGACCGAGCCCACGGCGACCAGCAGGCAGCCGTCTCCGGGGTGCAGCAGCCAGTCGCCGCCCACCGCGGGATCGTCGACCCAGCGGGCGCCTGCGCTGGCATGGGGGCGCATGAACAGCTCGAGGCGATCGTCGGCGTCGAGGCTCACGCACACGCCCGTGTCGAGCACGACCAATTGAGCGGCGTGGGCGGGCAGGTTGGCCTCGCGGCGCACGTGGTGGCCGCGAGGCCCGAAGCGCAGCACCAGGCGCTCGTGCTCGCCGTCGCGAGCCGCCACCACCACCATCACCCCGCGCTCGTGGATCGCATCGACGATCGTGAGGCCATCGAGCTCGGGAACGCGGCGCTGCTCGGCGCCGCCGGTCTCCGACAGCAGCGACACGGTGGTCGCCCCGAGCAACTGCTGTACCACGCAGCCCCGCCACAGCCGCGAGGCGCGGGGGGCGATCATCACGGCGCGCCGCAGGCCCGCCACCAGCCGCGAGCCCACGTCGAGCAGCTCCACGCGCGCCACCTCGTCGCCGCAGGTCACGAAGAGCGTGCCGCGGACCGAGGTCACCCCGCGCGCGGCCGCCTGGCACGGGATGTCGACGCTGGCCTCGAGATCGTGGAGGCGAAGCGATCCGCCCTCCACCCATGCGGCCACGCTGCGCCCGCGTGGCGACGCGCCGAACACCAGCGGGTGCTCGCAGCGCAGGCGCTCCTGGCCGTCGACATGGACGCGATCGCCGGCGTGGACCAGCAGGTGCCCGTGGAGCTCGGCCACGGTACGAATGGGCGTACGAATCGGCGCACGCCCGGCGGATGGCATGCGCGTCCGCTCGATCATCCGCAAGCTGGCGGCCAGCGCCCGCGGCTGCGCAGGTCCGGTCGACACCAGCCCCTGGACGCTCGTGATCGGGGGTGGCGTTCGCTGGCCGTGCTGGAGCACCGCTTCCAGCCAGTCGCGCCATGGCCGAGGGATCGAGCCGACCGGCAGGCATGCCCGCGGCACCCTCACCGCGGAGTCGAACACCGAGATCCCCGCCTTCATGCGCGCGGCCAGTCCGTGCACGGTGGGGTGCTTGCCGCGGTAGGGGTGGATCCCCACCAGCAGGGAGAACGCCACCACCGCAAACGAGAACCAGTCGGTCGACTCGTCGAAGTCGCCGATCGCCCGCGTGGGGTCGTGCACCGCGGGCACGATCGCGGTGGCGGGAAAGCCCGGCGCCTGGAAGCTGTCGGCGTCGATGAGATACGGGGTGGAGAAGTCCTGCGAGACCAGCACGTTGGCCTCGTTCAGGTCCACCACCAGGCAGCCCGCGGCGTGCACCGACTCGACCACTTCGCGCAGCGATCCGATCAAGGCGGGGATGGTGGTGGGGGGCAGCCCATGGCGGCGTCGAAAGGCGATGGGCACGAGCTCGCAGGCGGTGCGGGCGTTGGCCACGAACGGCAGCTCGTGCCCCACGTGGATCCGCCGCCGCCCGCTTCGACGATGCAGCCCGCCCCGCGGGGCGAGCACGCGTGGGTCGGCGATGCGGCGCAGCGCGGCGATCTTCCCCACCGGACATGCGCGTGCCGGGTCGTGGGCGAGCTTGAAGCCGCGATCGCCCACCGCGTAGACGTTGCCCTCGCCTCCGCCCGCGACGAAGTCATCGGGCCCCAGGCTCACGCGCTCGCCCGCGTCGGTCCACACGTCGACCCCTCCGTCGACCCCTCCGTTGACTGGGCCAGGCAGTCCCGTGGATGCCAGCGCGATGCTCATGCCGCCTCCGGCCACAAGATCGTGGCGAGCGCGAGATCATCGGTGGGGCGCCAGCCGTCGCGCGCGCACTCGCGACGCAGGAACCGGCGGCCGCGTCGGGCCAGAAATCGCCCCTGCGGCCGCGGGAAGCACAACAGGCGCTCGAGCACGGTCGCGACGGGCAGCGGGGTGGCCACCCCGTCGTCGACCGCCACCATCGCGTCGAGCCCATCGGAGCCCAGCGTCACGCTCGTCAGCTCGTCGATGCGCAGGGTCAGCTCCGGCGTGTGCTCGTGCTCGATGCAGACGGGCTCGGGCCCGACTCCGGCTCCGGTCCCGCTGCGGTGCTCCACCACCACCGGAGCGCAGCACCGCCGCCACGCGGCCAAGCGCTCGGGATCCAGCCCGTAGCTCGGGTAGGGCGGCGCGCCGTCGGGGTGCTCGAAGCGATGCACGTGCAAGCCGCCGTCGCGTCGTCGGGCCGCGACCACGCCATCGCCGAACACTCGCACGCGACAGCGCTCCGCATCGGTCAGCGCCACCAGCAAGGTCGAGTCGAGACCTCGCGGCGGCAGCTCGAGCAGCGCTCCCGCCCGGGCCGCTCGCTCCACCACCTCCTCGGCATCGGGGAGGCGGCCGAGGCGTAGGCACGCCTGGGCCGCCAGCGCCAGCAGGCGAGCCCCCACGTCGGTCTGGGGCGACGACGAGCAGCCGTCGCAGACGATGGCGTAGGCCTCGCCGAGCGCGGTGCGCCCGGCGAGAGCGAAGTCCTCGCACACCACATGGGTGTCGCCGAGGCAGAACCATGCATCGGTGTGCATCGCAGTCGTGCTCCTCGTGGTCGTCACTCGGTCGGGCTCGCGTCAGAACCCGATCGTC
The DNA here is from genome assembly GCF_026337845.1 of Paraliomyxa miuraensis. Taxonomy (GTDB): domain Bacteria; phylum Myxococcota_A; class Polyangia; order Nannocystales; family Nannocystaceae; genus Paraliomyxa; species Paraliomyxa miuraensis. The sequence goes on from NZ_JAOVZF010000162.1 coordinate 561,563, forward strand.
TGGCTGGCCCCCGAGCCCAGCGCCATCGACTGCGCCGAGATCGATCGCGACACGAACTGCGCCAGCCGGGCCAGCGAGCTCGCCTTTGCGTCGCCAATGGGCAGGTACTGGGTGAAGCCCGCATCACGGGCGAGGTCCTTCAAGTACTGGTCGAGCTGTGGATCGGCCACGTTGACCCCCACCAGCACCGACACCATCGACTCCACGTGCTCGGAGCGGCGGATGCCGGCGAGCGCCTTGGCCAGGGCCTTGGCGTCGTAGCTCGACTTGTTGTCGGCGCCGTCGGTGATCACGAACACGATCGCGTTGACGTCGAAGTCGGCGTCGCTCAGCGTCTTGCCGTAGGCACCGATCGATTCCACCAGCGTGGTGGAGGCGTCGTAGAGGGCGGTCATGCCCCCGCAGCGGGCCACCTTGTCGTACGAGGCCTCGGGGCACTGCGTGAGCGGGCGAAAGCCGTGGACCTCGCGCAGCCTGTCGCTGAAGGTGACCAGCCGCAGCATCAGGTTGTCGGCCCGGGGCGAGCGGCGGCAGGCCTTGACCACCTCCTTGATGCAGCCCTCGATCTCCTTGCTGAACGACGTCACGCTCGCGCTGACGTCGGCGGCGATCCCCACCAGGGTGTACTCGGTGGCCCCGAGATCGCCCACACGGGTGCCGGAGAACGAGAAATTGGACGCGCCGAGGCGCTGGGTGACCATGGTCTTGGACGTGAGCACTGGCATGAGTTCGATCTCCTTCAGGCCGCAGCCAGGAAGTCGGTGGTGGTGGTGACCTTCATGCCGCGGGCGGTGAGCTCGCGGATGAAGTCGTCGCCGTAGCTCTCGAAGCCCGGCACGCAGCCGGTCGCGTCGCGCAGCAGGTGGATCTTCGAGACGTACTTGGGGTCGCTGAACTGGGCCGCGATGTCCCGCACCGTGTTGGCCAGGCAGTGCGAGAGCGCCTGCCCGGCCATCAGCACCACGTCGGCCTCCTCGAGCGTGCGGATGAGGCCCACGTTGACCTGGGTGGAGGGATCCTCGGGGTCGGGCACCTCGGCCTGCACGCCCGAGAAGTGCTCGGTCCACGGGTTGCTGCCCTTGGTGATCACGTCCGCCATCGCAAAGCGCTCCTCCCAGCGATGGATCGCGGCCGAGAGCACGGGCGCCACGTTGTGCCCCTCGTCGCCGATGAGGCAGTGGTAGGGCCAGACCACGTGGGGGTAGCGGCCGCTGCCCTCGAGCGCCCGCAGGTAGGCCAGCGAGCGGTCGAACGCGCTCGGCTGGGTGGTGGTCCAGCGCCCGTCGCACAGCTCGCTCGCGGTGATGCGGGTGAAGGGCGCGGGAGCGCGTCCGTGGGGATCGGCCCACCACATGGGGTGGCTGATGTCCACCTTGCGGTGGCTGTCGAGCGTGATGTGGACGTCGTCGAGCTCGTCGCGCAGGCGGTCGACCAGCCGCGCGAGCCGCTTCACGTCCTCGTCGGCGCCGGGCACGAACAGCGCTCCATTGGGGTTGCAGAAGTCGTTTTGGGGGTCGATGACGACGAGGTGGATCTTGGGCATGGCGGTGCTCCGTCGGGCTCGAGCTATTTTGGTCTTTCGGACCATATTGTGGTCATTACGACCAAAATAGTCCGGACGCAAGCGAAAGACGCTCGCCCGCGTGCTGCGACCAAGCTCACGGGCTCATGCGGTCATGGCTCGCTCTACGCCCGGGCTGGCCGTAGTGCCCACCACAGCGACAGCCCACACACGAGGCTCGCCACCGGCAGCACCCAGGGTTGTTGCACGAACAACCCCACGCCCCGGGCACCCACCGCCAGGCCCACGACCCCGAGCCGCACCTTCGCGTAGGTCCGCAGCCAGCGCGGCACCGTGGTGCGCCCTCGCACCCAGGCGATCGCGGGCCTCGACAGCAGCAGATCGGTGGCCACGGTGCTCAGCACCAGCTCGTTGTCGCGCAGCTCCGGCACCGAGGACCCCACCGACAGGATCGTGAGCACCAGGCCCAGGCTCCCGATCGGGAGGCTCCACGCCAGTAGCCACCACCCGGCCACCCGCGACGGCACCGCGTTGCGTCGCCGCAGCAGCACGGCTCCCACGAGCACCAGCCCCGCACCAAGGCCCGAGATCCACCACGAGTAGCGGTTGCGGTCGGCGATGGCGGGTGGCCCCTGGCGCTCGGCCAGCAGCTCGGGAGGGCCTGCGAGTGGAACGAGGGCGTCCCCTCCCGCGGGGTCGGGCACCCGCACGTCCTGCAGGTACTCGCGCATCTTCCACGGCCACAGCAGCGCGAAGTACTGGTCGATCGGACCGTCGTGTCGCCGGCCGAAGGCGGCGTCGGCGAGAGGGCCGATGATGACGAGCTCGTCGAACACGAGCTGCTGGTAGTCGCGGATCGTCCACGGCTCGGGGTGCCCGCCGAGCTGGGCCGCGAGCTGGCCGTCGAGCACCTCGTCGAGCAGCTCACGGATGCCCGTGGTGCACGTGGCATCGAGGTGGTGGAAGGCGTACTCGCGATTTCCGGGCAGGGCCTGCCACGCCAGCCGCTCGGCCACGAGTCGTGCCTGCGCGTCGTCGAGGGCCAGGCGCTGGCGCCAGACGTCGCGATTCTGCAGCTGCCCGTAGAGCTCGGCCGCATCGTAGACGTTGCCCACGATGCTCAAGAACCCCTTGACGTGCCCGAACACGAAGCGGAATTCCAGCCAGGACTCGTCGAAGTTGGCGTCGCCGTAGTTGTAGACGATGCACAGCTCGCGCCCGTCGGCCAGCAGCTCGCAGGCGGCCAGCGCGGCGTGCCCTCCTCGAGTGGGCAGCGCATCACCTGGCCCCATGGTGAGCAGATCGACGCGGTAGCGCGCGGCCTGGGCCTCGTGCGGGTCCGGGGCTGCATGGGCGATGGCGGTGTGGAGCACGTGCAGCAGCACGGCGAGCAGCGCGATCCGGATCCTCCGCAGCCCGAGCTCGAGCCGTAGCCGTCGATGCATCCCGCTGACCATCGCACGAGCTCGTCGCTGGGGCCAACGGTCGATGTGTCGCTAGTCGGGGATGCGGACCGCGGTGCGGCGCTTGGCCCCGGCGGCTGCACCGGCTCGACGAGCGGAGGCCGGTGGCGTCGGGTCGGGCTCGGGCTCCCGGCTGCCGCCCTCCTCGATGGCACATCGATCGAGTGCTCGAGCCAGCTCTCCGGCATCGGCGAAGCGATCGGCGGGCCGCTTGGCCAGGCACTTCATGATGGTCGCCTCGAGTCGCGGGGACACCGGTCGACCCAGGCGCGCCGAGGGAGCATCGGGCGTGGTCGTCACCGCGAGCTGCAGCAGCTGCGCGGAGTTGGTGGAATCGAAGGGTGACGTGCCCGTGACCGCGAAGTAGAGCACCCCGCCCAGGCCATAGACGTCGGCGGCGGGGCCCGCATCGCCGCCTGCCGCCACCTCGGGCGAGACGTAGGCGGGCGTGCCCGCCACCCAGCCCGTGCCCGTCAGGCGCGGCTCGTCGCTCTGGGTCATGCGCACGATGCCGAAGTCGAGCACCTTGACGAAGTCGGGCTCACCGCCGAGCTCGGCCACGAAGATGTTCTCGGGCTTGAGGTCGCGGTGCACGATCCCGCGGCGGTGCGCCTCCGCCAGGGCACCCGCGGCCTGCCGCCCCACGTGCACCGCTCGGGCCGGCGACAGCGGCCCGTCGGTGGCCACCATGTCGTAGAGATCGACGCCCGACAGCAGCTCCATCGCGTAGTACCACAGGCCGTCGTCGGTCGAGCCGTGGTCGTAGATGCGAACCGTGTTGGGGTGCGACAGGGCGGCGGTGGCCATGATCTCGCGCTCGAAGCGGGCCACCGCGTCGGCCTGGGTGCCGGCCTCCGGGCGCAGGATCTTGAGCGCCACGTCGCGGCGCAGCTGCTCGTCCCACGCCACCCACACCTCGCCCATGCCGCCCTCGCCGATCCTCCGCTCGAGGCGGTAGCGGCCGATGCTGCGGGTGCGGAACACCTGACGGCGGAGCGTCCACGCGTTGTGGCTCGCGATGACCAACAGGCCCCACGCACCTCCGATGAGCATCAAGTAGAAGAAGTAGGTCCCGCGGGCCCCTGCGTCGGCCAGCTGGAGCTGCAGCGCGGGAGACAGCGGCAGCGCCAGCGCCAGCACCACCGGGCTCGCCAGCGCAGGGACCCCCAGGCGCACCATGCCCGTGCGCCAGTGATCGGGGGTCGACGCCGCTCGACCTGCGATCACCATGGCGATGTACGTGGCATACGGGCTGGTGAGGCCGCCCGACAGCAGGCACATCGCGGACAGGATCGTGGCCGAGCTGCTGGTCATGGCCAGGTCGAGACCCGCCAGCAGGCGGGGGCTGGGGATCGGCCCGTGCGAGAGTCGCCACCACGAGGCGAGGATGGGCAGCACGCCGAGCAAGCGCAGCCCCAGGTAGGGCAGCAGGGGCCCGGGAACGACCCAGGTGGCCAGGACCCAGTCCACGAAGAAGAATCCGAGCCACAGCACCACCGCCAGCGGCATCAAGCGTCTCATGCGGCCGACGGTGGCCAGGTGCTCCTGGCGCTCGAGCTCGCGGTCGGCCTCGACCACCTGGTGTTGCCGGGCCGCGCTCATCGAGGCGGACGACAGCATCGCGCCGCGCTGCGGCTCGGCGTTCTTGGGACGGGGCGGGGTTGCGACGAGCTTGGCCTTGAGGGCCGCGAGCCCGGGCGCCTCGACCTTCTCGGCGTCCTCCGGCGGGGCGTCGTCGGGCTGGGCGTCGGCCTCGGCTTCGGGTTCGGCCTCGGCCTCGGCTCGGGCATCGGCCTCGTCCGGCTCGGCATCGGTCGACGCATCCTCGGTCGGCTCACTCCTTGCCGGTCGTTCGTCGACCGGCGGCTGGTCGCTTTGGGCCGGGGCCTGGTCGAAGGCGATCGTACCGAGGCTCACGTGCGTGGGCTCGGACCACTCGAGGTCTTGGCGATAGCGGTAGGTCGGCTGCCGCATCGATCGAGCGGCCTCGGACTCGTCCTTGCTACCGGCCTGGCTCACGCCGCGAGTCTAGCAGTGAGCGGGCGTCGAGCGCTCGTTTCACTCGCGGTTGCCCTCACGATCATCGGCTGGGCTCGGTCGGGGCAGGTGTGGGTGGCCCCTTGCTCGCAGCGGCCCCGACCAGCGCCAGTGCCTGCCTCAGCGCCGCATCGAGGGATTGTGCCGGATCGAGGGCATCGATGTGGGCCCTGGCATGCTCGGACCATGCGAGCGCGTCGTCGGTCCGGCCGAGGGCCGCGAGCACGTCCACCAGGCCGATGGCCGCGGTGGCGGCCACCCGGGCGCGACGGTCGGCCACCGCGTTGAAGTAGGCGGCACGCAGATCCAGCTCGGCCGCGGCCAGATCACCCGTGCTGCGGTGGAGGTAGGCACGCTCGAGCAGGGCCCGCCCGGACACCGGGCGGAGGTCCTCGACTCCCGCCCGGTCGACCACCTCGTCGATCTCGGTGCGTGCCTCCTGGGGCCGTCCGGTGGTGCGCAGGGCCTTGGCCCGGGCGATGCGGCGCTCGAGCTCCACGGCGCGCTGCTCTCGGCCCGCATCGCGATCCGACGCTGCGAGCAGCGACTTCTCGTCCTCGCAGTCCTCGAGCGGCGACAGCCCGTGCACGGATGACGCCGCGCGGTGGATCACCACGGCCGAAGGAGCATCGAGCGCTTCCACGAACGAGCCCAGCTCCACGCGGTGCCGCTCGAGGCAGGCCAGCCGGGCGCGGTGCAGGCGAGCCTGCCGGTTGCCGTGGGGCGGCTCGGCGCAGGTCTGCTCGTAGAGCGCGGTCCAGGCGGTGGCCTGGGCGTCGAGCCGAGCCGCGACCTCGCCGAAGCGATCCTCGGCCCCGGCGACCTCGGAAGCCACGAACGCCTCGCGAAGCCGGTCGCGGTGGGCGTCGTTCCACGTGTCGGCCAGCGCCTCGGCCGCGGTGGGGCACACGGTCGGGGTGGGCGGAACGATTGCTTCCGATCGTGACAGCTCGGCCACCGCGACCAGTCCGACCGTGAGCCCCACGACCGCCCCCACCACGGACCACGAGCGCCACGGCGAGACCTCCGACTGCGCGTCCTCGTGCAGGGTCCGCAGCTCGCGGAGCAGGTCGGGCATGCTGCCGAAGCGATCCTCGGGCCGCGGCGACATGCCCTTGCGCAGCACGTGGAACAGCCGGTACGGCACCGGAGAGCCGGAAGGGGGCTCGCGGATCTCTCCGCGGTACTTGGCGCGCGCCTGATCCTTGACCGAGCCCTCGCCGAACGGAAGCATGCCGTAGAGCGCCTCGTAGAGCGCCAGGCAGTAGCTGTACTGGTCGGTGCGAGCGTCGGCCGGCTTGCCGGCGTACTGCTCGGGCGCCATGTAGATCGGCGTACCGAGGATGGTGCCATCGGCGGTGAGGGTCTCCGACCAGTGGCCCTCGAGCTCGGGCTCGTCGCGCAGGCCCGGGGCCGGCTTCGGCTCGGGCTCGGGCTCGGGCTCGTCGACCACCGCGCGGGCGAGGCCGAAGTCGAGCACGCGCACGCGCCCGTCGTCGCCCACCAGCACGTTGGCCGGCTTGAAGTCGCGATGGACCAGTCCCGCGGTGTGAGCGGCGGCCAGCCCTCGCCCCGCGGCCCGGAACACCCCCAGCGTGCGGCGCCAGGGCGGCTTCTCCTTCTTGAGCCACTGCCTCGCGTTGGCGCCCAGCACGTACTCCATCGCGACGTACAGGCCCTCGCCGTGCTCGCCCACGTCGTACACGGGGATCACGTTGGGGTGGGAGAGCTGCGCCATGGCTCGCGCCTCGCGGAGCAGCCGCTTGCGGCGCTTGAGCTCGGCCTGGCCCGACTTGCGGCTCGACTTGAGCAGCTTGAGCGCGACCTCGCGGTGCAGCTCGGGGTCGTAGGCCTTGTAGACCACGCCCATGCCGCCCGCGCCCACGCGCTCGATCACCTCGTAGCGCCCGATCTTGTCGCCTTCTCCCAGGTTGCTGGTGTCGAGCTCGTTGCCCGATGGCAGGGTCTGATCGAACGCAGTGACCCGACTGCTGTCACCCGCGGAGGGAGGCGAGTCGGGGCCAGGGCTGCGGCGTTCGCCGCGGTACGGGACCGTCTCGGCCACGGGGCGCGAGGGTAGCACCGTCGGGCGCCGGGCCGGGGGAGCGCGAGATTCCCCCGAGATCGGCCCCAGGCCGGCGCCCCGCGGGGACGTGGGTCCGCGGACGGGCGTCAGCCAGGGGGATCGAAGTTCTCGCAGGTGGAGACGATCGTCTGCACCGTCTGCGCGAAGATCGGCCCGAAGTCGGGCTCGCACACCGACGCCAGCACCCCCTGGGCGCCGAACGACTGCACGAAGCCGATGAGGTTGGGGCTCTCGATCCCGAACACCACGCAGCTGACGTTGCTCCACGGCACGAAGCCGATCACCACCATCGCCGTGGGGTCGCCGTTCTTGGCCTGGACCACCGCGTCGTACCAGCCTGCGGTGTTCGTGCCGGGGTGGGCGTCGTCGAAGTCGGGGTCGTAGGGCGGGTCGTCGGTGACGACCACCACCACCAGGATCGCATCGTCGCGCAGGAAGCCCTCGTTGCAGGCGCCGGGGGCCGCCTTGGCATCGGACAGCGCGGCGATGGTGGCCGTCACGGGCTGCTCGATCGGGCTGCCGCTGGTGCCGATCTGCGCGACGCAGGGGAACTTCACCCCGAGGTCGTCCTGCTCGGTGGCGAAGCGAAGGCCCTCCGCGAACGGAAGGCAGTTCTGACCCGCGGCCTGGAAGCCCCCGGTCTGGGTGACCAGATCGCCGATGGACGTGCAGCCCGCCTGGTTGTAGCCGTAGTTGTCGCTGCTGACGACGCCCACGTGATAGCTGTCGACGGTGTCCTGCAGCGAGGCCTGGATCGCGCTGATGAAGCCCGGGAAGCTGTTGAGCAGCTGGGTCTGCTGGGCCGACATGCTGCCCGAGTTGTCGATCGCGAACAGGAAGTCCACCTTCCGACAGCCCGTGTCCTCGGGGATCAGCGAGTCGGGCTGGACGCCGAGGTCGAACTTGGGCGCATCGTCGTCGTTGGCGGCCGTGGTGTCCGCGGTGCCGTCCGGGGCGGTCATCGTGGACCCGGTCGCGGTGTCGGTGGTCGTGGAGTCGGTGCCGGACGAGACCGTGGTCAGCGGAGGGAAGGTGGCCGCCGTGGTGGTGTCTTCGCGCGAGTCGGGGGTGCTGCAGGCCGCGGCCACGAGGGCAGCGGTGACGACCAGGGAACGACGCCGAGCTTCGGACATGGTCGCAGCATATCGAGAGGCGGGCGCCCGATGGGGGCGAGGTGGTCGTCGGTGCGCAACCGCGACCGAACGGCCGTCTCAGGGGTGCCGTAGATCACGCGCACGAGCGAATGGTCCCATTCGCTGTCCGAAATTCGGGAGGGGGCGGATACGATGGCGGGGTCATGGGTGGCGTCGCCTTGCGACACCGCAGGGCTTCGTCGGCGGGCTTGCCCTGCCTAGTCCTCGAACAGCGCCGCATGCAGCGTCGCCACCGCGCGTCCGACCGCGTCGTCGTCGATCACCAGCGAGATGTTGTTGCTCGACATTCCGAACGTGTGCATCTGGATGTTCACGTCGGCGCGGGACATGGCCTCGAGCACCTTGGCCCCCACGCCCTTGGTGTGCTGGATGTGCCGGCCCACCACCGCGAGGATCGTCTTGCCTCCGTGCACCTCCACGCGGCCCAGCGGGGCCAGGTCGGGCAGCGAGCGCTCGAGCGCCTCGCGATCGTGGGTGGTGATCGACACGCTCACCTCCGAGGTGGCCACCAGATCCACCACCACCTGGTGTCGCGCCAGTACCTCGAAGAACCGCGCGAGGAAGCCCACCTGCTCGAACATCCGCGGCTCGGTGATCACCAGCACCGTCTGCCCCTCCTTGTAGGCGATGCTGGTGACCGGGCTGCTCTTGGGCTCGGGCGCGGACTCGATCACGGTGCCGGGGTGGCCTGGCCGGTTGGTGTTGAGCACGCGCACCGAGATGTTGGCGCCGATGGCCGGCAGCAGCGTGGCCGGATGCAGCACCCGGCTGCCGAAGAACGCCAGCTCCGCCGCCTCGTCGAAGCGCATGGTCGGGATGCTCTTGGCCGCCTTCACGATGCTCGGGTCGGCGCTCATCACCCCGTCGGTGTCGCTCCAGATCTGCACCTCATCGGCCCCGATCGCCGCGCCCACCAGCGTCGCGCTCAGATCGCTGCCGTTGCGACCCAGGGTGGTGATGACTCCGCGCGCGCTCTTGCCCACGAAGCCCGTCACGATGGGGACCACGCCGGGCGGGACCTTCTCGGCGAATGCGGCCTTCATGCGCTCGGCGTACTCGGCCACCGGGCGGGCGCGTCCGTAGTTGTCGTCGGTGTGGAGGCCGAGGTCCCAGGCGTCGAACGCCTGCGCGGCCAGGCCCTGGCGGGTGAAGTAGTCGGCGATGCAGCGCACCGACATGCGCTCGCCGAAGCTCGAGATGTGGTCGAGGCTGCGGGGTGACAGCTCGCCCACCAGCCGGATGCCGCGCAGCAGATCGCGGATGTCGGAGTAGAGCGGCATCAGCAGCTCCGGGGCGCAGCCGAGCTCGCCGGCCACCGTGCGCTGGCGCTCGATCACCGCCTCGCCCGGCTCGAAGCCCGACGCCGCGGTGCGAGCCGCGTCGATGAGCGCATCGGTGATGCCCTTGTGCGCCGAGCTCACCACCACCGGCCGGCGGTCGAGCCGGTCGCGAACGATGCCGAGGACCTTGGTGATCTGCTCGCGGTTGGCAACCGAGCTTCCACCGAACTTCATGACGATCATGGTCGTCTCCCTCTCGCTTGCTTCGTTGGGGGCTGGCCGTGCGGGCGGAGCCGCAGCGGCCGGATGGTGCCGCGGGTCCACCGATGCTGCAAACGCGGGATCGCCGGAGCCGGCGTGCGTCGTGCTGGCATGCTGGCGCTCAGCGCCCGCCCAGAGCGACGAGGTTGCGCAGGGCCGCGGCCGCGCGCAGCTCGCCCCGGAAGTCGGGATGCGCAATCCCGATGAGCAGCTCGGCGCGCTCGCGGAGGGTGCGGCCCCGCAAGTCGACCGCGCCGTGCTCGGTGACCACCCACTGCACGTGGCCCCGCGTGGTGACCACCCCGGCGCCCGACCGCAGCCGCGGCACGATGCGGGAGCACTGGCCCGCGGTGGAGGGCAGGGCGATGATGGCTCGCCCCCCGGGGCTGCGCAGCGAGCCCTGCACGAAGTCCATCTGCCCGCCGATGCCGCTGTGGATCTGCTCGCCCATCGAGTCGGCGCAGACCTGCCCCGTCAGATCGATCTCGAGCGCGGAGTTGATCGCCACCATGGCATGCTGCTTGCGGATCTCGTTGGGATCGTTGACCACGTGCGAGGGATGGAACTCCACGAACGGGTTGTCGTCGACGAAGTCGTGCAGCGCCGCGGTGCCGGTGGCGAACGAGGTCACCACGCGGCGCTCGAAGCGGGTCTTGCGGCGGCCGGTGATCACCCCGCGGCGCGCGAGCTCGAGCAGCCCGTCGCTGAACATCTCGGTGTGCACGCCCAGGTCGGAGTGCTCCCCGAGGGCCGCGAGCACCGCGTTGGGCACCTTGCCGATGCCCACCTGGATCGTGGCCCCGTCGGGCACCAGCTTGGCCACGTGCTCCCCGATCGCTCGCTCGATCGCCCCGTACGCAGCCGGAGCCACCTGCGGCAGCGGGCGATCCACTTCCACCCCGTAGGTGATCTCGCTGACGTGGATGGCCGAGTTGCCCATCGTGCGCGGCACCCTGGGATTGATCTCGGCAATGACCGTGCGAGCGGCCTCGACCGCCGGCAGGGCGCACGCCACCGAGAGGCCCAGGCGGCAGTAGCCGTGCTCGTCGGGCGGGGTCACCTGCACCATCGCCACGTCGAGCGGGAGCTCGCCCGAGCGAAACATCGAGGGGATCTCGCCGAGGAACACCGGGGTGAAGTCGGCACGCCCCTCGGCGACCGCCCGGCGGGTGTTGGCGCCCACGAACAGCGCGTTGTGACGCAGGTGGCCCGCCAGCTCGGGGGCGACGTGGGGGGCGGCACCATCCACGTGCAGGTGCACCAGCTCCACGTCGTGGAGCCCGGACGCATGGTCGGACGCTTGGTCGGACGCGCGGTCCACCAGCGCCCGTAGCAGCGACTGCGGCACCATGGTGGCCTCGTGGACGTAGACCCGCTCACCGGAGGTGATGCAGGCGACGGCGGCTTGGGCGGTGACCAGCTTCATGAAGGCGCCGCCCGGATCGTGGCACATCGCGACGCAGCCGCGAGGCGAGGCACGATGTGCGCGCTCACGCCTTGGCGATCGGGCGCCCGCGGTCGCGGTCGAGTTAGCATGCTCGCCGTGGTTCCGGTCATCGAGCCCCGTGTCGTCGGTCCCGGCTTCAACGCTCGCGTGTATGCGGTGGTTCGCCAGGTCCCCGCGGGCTTCGTCACCACCTACGGTCACGTGGCCGCACGGCTCGGCTCCCCGCGGGTTGCCCGGCACGTGGGCTTCGCCCTCGCGGCGCTCACCCCCGAGCACGAGCCGGTGCCGTGGCACCGGGTGATCAACTCGCAGGGGCGCGTGTCGCATCACCGCGCCAGCGATCAGCAGCGGATGCTCGAGGACGAAGGGGTGGTCTTCGACGCGCGCGGGCGGGTGGATCTGAAGCGCTACCTCCACACATTCGCTGCGAGGGAGCAGACCAAGCCGCCGGCGAAGAAGCGGGCCAAGGCGCCCGTGAAGAAGCCGAGCAAGGCCTCGCGGCGGTGAGCCGCGGTCGTCAGTCGTTCTTGCCCAGCCCCAGCCGTGCCTTCATGGCGGCCAGCTCGTCGTCGATCGACTTGCGCCGGGTGTCCTCGCGCTCCTCGGCCTCGCGCTTGGCTCGGATGCGCTCGAGCTCGGCCTGCTTGGCCACGATGGCGGCCTGCTTGGCCTCGAGCGCGCGCTGCTGGACCTGCTCGCGCTCGGAGAGCTCGGGCGGGAGGGTCTGGTCGAGCTCCATGAGTGCACCGCATGCGTCACACGCGAACTGGGTGGACTCCGAGCTCCACAGGTTCACGAAGTGATAGGCGGTATAGGTCTTGTGCACCACGCACTCGCGGAACACGGTGGTCTTGCCGCACTCGGGGCAGCGCCGCTTCTCGAATTGGCCGTCCGGGACGCGTCGCGCCTTGCCCTTGGACCCGAACATCAAGAACGGCATGGCGTCGACACGGTATCACGCGGGCACGGGTTTTTCGCTATCGTTCGCGCAGGGCATGTCGAAGCGGCGCACCAGCAAGGACACGACCAACCCCAAGGTCGTGCGCAAGCGGACGGCTCCTCGCCAAGCAACCGCGGGCCCGCTGGCCAGCCGCCCGATCGAGCCGGTCTCCGCGTCCAACGTGTTCCCCCTGTTTCCCGGCTTCGTCCCCGACTACGAGTGGGTGCTGGGCCTGGTGGTCACGACCACGCGACCGGGGCAGCGCGTGCTACCGCCGGTCGCGGCCTTGTTCCTCGAGGCGGGCTCGGGGACGGTCATCCACGTCGATCCATTGTCTTCGATGTCGCCGCAGAGCGTGGGGGCCACCGTACGCCGCGCGCTCGAGCGCGGCCACGCGCTGGGCCTTCGCACGCCCACTCGGATCCGCGTGGGGGCCCCGGCGCAGGTCGAGCTGCTCGACGAGGCGATCGGACGTGGCATCGAGGTGGTGGTGGGCCATACGCCCGAGGTCGACGACGCGATGCGCTCTCCTGGTGCGCTGCGGGGGCTCGCCGGCCCACCGATCGACGACGTCGATGCCTACCGCGGGATTGCGGCGATCGACGACGCACGGCTCGCCGCATTCTTTCGCGTGGCCGAGGCGTTCGCCGCCAGCGCGCCGTGGCGGCTGCTTGGTCGGCATGCGCCGCTGCGGCTGCGGATCCCGGCGCTCGGGCTCGATGATGGACGCATGGGCTTGCGCGCGTCCGATCCGCGCAAGGGGCTGGAGGTCCGCGCCGCGCCGGAAGGGGGAATCTGGGTCGTGGGCTTCGTGCCGCCCAGTCGCCTGTCGCGGGTGCGTCGCGTCGAGCTTCGCGAGCTGTCGTTTCGGCCCACGGCCGGCCCGCTGCCGGTGCTGCGACCGATGGGGGCCGACGGTGAGCTGCGGGCGACGCAGGATTCCGACTACGCGCTGGCGATCGCCGCCATGCTCGCCACTCGCCGGCTCGTGAGCGAGTACGGGCCGGTGCTGCGACGCCGCTCGCTGCGCTCGCTGATTGCTCGATACGAAGTGGAGTCGGGGGGGGAGCCGGATCGGGTCGCGGTGGAGCTCGGGTTTCCTGCGGACTCGTGAGCCGTATCCACCGGCAGCTCGCTCATCGTCGACGGCGCCTGACCATCTCCTCGTCGCTGATCGGTCGTCCCCTCGGTCGTGGACACCGCGACTCGCCCGATCGTGGTGGGCGAGTCCTACCCGCACACCCGTGCGACCGCGTCACATGTGGTTTCCCCCTACTCCTGTTGGAGCGCGTACGAACGGTGCCTGGGGTCGCGCTCAGAGCTCGCCGACCTGGCGCTTCGCTTGCACGGATGACGGCCGATGCCCCGTCTCAACGACGCCACGCGCCTTCGAGGCGCACGTGATGTCGCCTCCGAGCCCGAGCCGGATGCTCCGGTTCGCTTCGCGCGCCGCGAGGCCAGCCTGAGCCCGTCGGCGCTGGCCCCGGTCGCCGACGCCAGGCGAGTGGAAGCCGAAATCCGTCAGCTGTTCGAGGAGCGGCTCCCCGATGATGCCCGAGACATGGAGATCTCGGTGACCGGAGGGGGGGTCGTGCTCCATGGCATCGTCTCGTCTCCGCTCGCCCGGCTGCTCGCCGAGGATCTCGTCTACTCGGTGCCGGATGTCTGGGAGTGCCACAACGAGCTGGTCGTTCGCACCCGCGAGGACACGGCGGCGAGCGCTGCCTGATTCGGAGGGAGCGCCATGGCGGTGCTCGCCATCGTCAACCCGGCCTCCGGCAACGCCGATCCGGATCGGGTGGAGCTTCGATTGCGCGAGCACCTGCGGGCGCTCGAGCCGTGCCGCGCACCTCCGCACGACCTCATCGGCTTCGTTCGGGCCCGGGTGGACGAGCAGCGGCCGGATCTCGTGGTCGCATGTGGCGGCGACGGCACGGTGTCGGCGGTGGCCACCGCGCTCATGGAAACCTCGATCCCGCTGGGCATCGTGCCGACGGGCACGGCCAACCTGCTCGCCCGCGAGCTCGCGATCCCGACCGAGGTGGATCGGGCGTGTGAGGTCATCGCAGCCATGCGAACCCGGCCGGTCGATGCGATGTCGTTGGGCGCGCGGTCCTGCCTGTGCCGGCTGGGCTTTGGGCGGTTGGCCGAGATAGGAGCCAATACCACTGCCGAGGACAAGCAAGCGTCCAAGGGGTTGGCGTACGTGGGTTCCGCCATCCCCCGCTTGTTCGCGCCCGAAGAGCTCGACTTCGAACTCGAGATCGACGGACGAACCATCGTGGCCCGAAGCTCGAGCATCGTGGTGACCAACCTCAGCAGCGTCGGCATGGGTCGGCTGAGCTGGGGCGATCGGGTACGATTCGACGACGGTGTCATCGACGTCATGGTCGTGCAGGCCGAGAGCGCCATCGATCACCTGGGGCTGCTGTGGGGGACGATCACGGGCGAGGCCCTCGAGTCCGACGTGATCCGCCACTTCGAAGCGCGGCGATCGATCTGCATACGCGCCGCGGTCGACATCGCCGTCGTGGCCGATGGAGAGCCCCTCTCGGGTCGGCTCCATCGGATTCGCGTCCATCCTCGTTCGCTGAACGTGTGCGTGCCGCGCTGACCGATCGCTCGTACACCCGCGGTGGCCTCAGATCATGCGCCCGCCCGTGAGCTCCAGCGGCCGCACCGCCGCCGCGCAGCGAAACCCGAGATCTCCATCGCCGCCCTTGCGGGCCTTGACGCCGCCGCGTCGTCGCACCAGGAGCTGCTGCGGATCCTCGTCGCGCCAGCTTCCGCCCATCACCACCCGTCGCCGCTCGTTGCCCTCGAACGGGGTCGCCGTCCACTCCGCCACGTTGCCCGCCATGTCGAGCACCCCGTTGCGCGACTTCCCCAGCGGTCGCTCGCCCGCCGCGCACGTGCCCAGGCTGGCGTCCGCCCGGTTCCAGCACGCCAGATCGGACGTCGGCGGCAGGTGTCCCCACGGGTACGCCCGCTCCTGATCCTGTCCACGCGCCGCCCACTCCCACTCCTCGGCCGTGGGCAGGCGCTTGCCCACGCTCTCGCAGTAGCGCGTGGCGTCGTACCAGCTCACGTCCGTGATCGGATGCTGCTGGCCCTCGGGAGCGCGAAAGGTCCCGTAGCGCGAGCGCGGCGGGGCCTCGCACGTGCCCGAGTCCACGCACTCGCGGTAGGCGGCGGCGGTCACCTCGGTGGTATCGAGGCAGAACTCGAGCAACGTCAGCTCTCCGAGCTTGCCGCCCGCCACGTGCTGCATCCCGTAGGGACATCGCGACTCCCGCTCGGCCGCCGGGCGAATGGGCTGGAGCGTGAGCCGCAAGGGCGTGCTGCAATCGGGGATCGGCTGCGTACCCCAGCCGCTCTGGGCGCACCGCTCGGGGTCGCCCTTGTGGCTGAGCTCGCTGCGCTCCGACGAGGTCCCCGCTCCGGTGCCGGCCTTGACCCCACCCACGCCGCCCTGCACCTTGGCGCCGCCCGCCTTGCCCTGCGTGCCATCCACCCGGTAGGCGCCCACGTCGACCGCATGCACCACGTGGGTGGCGCCCTCGCAGCGCGAGCCCCGAAAGTCGTCCGCAAAGAAGTCGAGGGCCTCGGCCACCTCCCAGGTGCCCCCGAGCGCGCGGGTCACCTCGAGCTCGTCGTAGCGATCGAAGTGCGCCTCGAGCCCGACCCCGCCGATCTGGAACTCGGCGATCGCCTCGGTGGCCGAGCGCAGCGCCACCACCTGCGGCTTGGTCATCGTCGCGGGCGAGAACTGATAGTGACCGTCGCGCGCCTTGCAGCCCGTCAGCAGCTCGAGCGAGCAGCCCTCGTAGCGCACCGCGAGCGGCTGCTGCTTGTCGATCGCTCGCTGCAGGTCGTTGAGCTTGATCTCGTCCCAGGCGACCACGTAGGGCTTGGACAGCGAGCTGACGTACTGGCACGCCTGGCCGCGGTTGCCCCCGAACGCCATCACCAGCTCCTGCTGCTCGTCGGTGGGCGTCGCGTCCGGCCGGCAAGCGGCCGCGCCCGGCAGGCCGAGCACGAGCGCGAGGAGGAGGACGCGAGGCGAGCCGGAGGCGAGCGGCATGGGCGGCGGGGTGAGCGTATCACGGAGGTGGCGTCTCCGGGCCCGTCCTCCGCGCTCTTCCGGCCTACGGTGGGTCGGGTCCAACGGAGCCACTCGAGCTCGGGTTGCTCGACCCCAAGAACGACTTCGTCTTCAAGACGATGCTCACTCGCCGGGTGGAGCTACTGCGTCACATGCTCGAGGGCATCCTCGGCCGCCCGATCCGCGCGGTACGGGTCATCGATCCGGACATCCCCGGCGAGCAGCTCCGCGACAAGGAAATCGTGCTCGACGTTCGGGCGGTCCTCGACGATGGCACTCGCGCCATCATCGAGATGCAGCTACGCCTGACCGCGGCCCTCACCGGCCGGCTGACCTACTACCTCGCCCGGGACTTCGTGGACCAGCTCCGTCGAGGGGAGGGCTACGAGCGGCTCACCCCCTCGGTGGTGATCGTGTGGCTGCCCAAGCCCCTCTTGCCCGAGATTGCCGAGGATCTGCACTCGGTCTTCGAGCTGCGCGAGCGACGGCGGGGCATCGCGCTCGGTCAGTACCTTTCAATCCACGTCATCCAGCCATCGGCACTGTCCTCGGCCAAGGCAACGGGCTACGATGCCATCGTCGAGCGCTGGGCAAGGTTCTTCGTCGGCTACGACGATCCCGAAGTTCTCGCCCAGCTCGCCGCGGAGGATTCCATCATGGCCCTGGCGACGCAGACTCTGGAGGAGATCTCCCAAGACCCCGAGGTCCGTCGCCTCGCCCTCGAGCGCGAGGACGAGCGCAAGCTCCATCGCATGGACCTCGCGGCCTGCCGCGCGGAGGGCTGGAACGAAGGCCACGACGTTGGCCACGATGCCGGCCGGGCCACGCTCCTGCTCGAGCAGCTCGGTGCGCTCTTCGGCTCCCCGTCGGAGGCGATCCAAGCCCGAGTGCGGGCGGGTACGGCCGAGGAGCTACGCACGTGGGGCCTGCGCGTGCTCGGGGCCAAGAGCCTCTCACAGGTCTTCGGGGGATAGTGCCTCGTCCCGCGCCGTGCCCCTGGGTTCCCGCTACGTATGCTCCCGCGTCGCGGAGAACCGCACCTCGGGAAACCGCTCCTCCACCTTCTGCAGGTTCCACCGATTCGGCGCCAGGTAGGCCAGGTCCCCGTGGCCATCGTGGGCCAGGTTCGCCTCGTTGCGCCGCGTGAACTTCTCCATCAGCTGGCGTACCTCGATCTTGTTGCGACCCTCGGTGATCGGCGACACCCACCTCGCGGTGTTGAGCTCGGTGGCTTCGTAGTCGGCCTCGACCTGGTACTCGTGCAGCAGGCGGTGTTTCATCACCTCGAGCTGCAGCTGGCCCACCACGCCCACCACGAACTCGCCGCCCAGCATCAGCTTGAACACCTGGATCGCGCCCTCCTCGGACAGCTGGGTGAGGCCCTTGGCCAGCGCCTTGGCCTTGAGCGGGCTCTTGAGCAGCACGCGGCGGAAGATCTCGGGCGCGAAGCTGGGAATCCCCGTGAAGCGCAAGAGCTCCCCCTCGGTCAGCGTGTCGCCGATCTTGAGGGTGCCGTGGTTGGGAATGCCGATGATGTCCCCCGCGAACGCCTCCTCCACGATCTCGCGACTCTGTGCGAAGAACATGGTGGCGTTGCCCAGGTTCACCTCGCGGCCGAGGCGGGGGTGGAATGCCTTCATGCCGCGGGTGAACCGACCCGAGCAGATCCGCAGGAACGCCATGCGGTCGCGATGCTTGGGATCCATGTTCGCCTGGATCTTGAACACGAAGCCGCAAAAGCCCTCCTCGGTGGTGTCGACCTGCCGCGTGGGCACGGCCTCGCCGGGTGGGGGCGGGTGGAGCACGGCGTCGCCCGTGATGGCCACGCGGTCCTGCGGCGGCGGGGCCAGGCGCACGAAGGTCTCGAGCAACTCGCGGACGCCGAAGTTGTTCATGGCCGAGCCGAACAGCAGCGGGCTCTGCTTGCCGGCCAAGAACAGCGCGTGGTCATACTCGGGCGCGGCGCCCTGCAGCAGCTCGATCTCGGCGCGCAGCTCGGCCGCCTGGTCCTCGCCCAAGAGCTCATCGAGCCGGGGATCGTCCACGCCGCTCACCGGGATCCCATCGGCCGGCATCTCGTCGTCGCGAGTGCCGTCGATGGTCTTGAACAGGAACAGGCGCTGGTGCGCCAGGTCGTAGACCCCGCGGAAGCGCTTGCCCATGCCGATCGGCCAGGTCATCGGCACGCAGGCGATGCCCAGCTTGCTCTCCACGTCGTCGAGCACCTCGAGCGGCTCCATGCACTCGCGGTCGAGCTTGTTGACGAACGTGACCACCGGGGTGTCGCGCAGGCGACAGATCTCGATGAGCTTCTCGGTGCGCGACTCCACGCCCTTGGCGCCATCGATGACCATGAGCGCGGCGTCGACGGCGGTGAGCACCCGGTACGTGTCCTCGCCGAAGTCGGCGTGGCCCGGCGTGTCGAGCAGGTTGATCTCGGCCATCGGGTCGTCGGCCTTGGAGCCAGGGATCGGGTAGCGGAAGCTCATCACCGACGTGGTCACCGAGATCCCACGTTCCTGCTCCATCGCCATCCAGTCGCTGACCGCGTGGCGGGAAGCGCGACGGGCTCGTACCGCGCCCACGGTCTGGATCGCGCCCCCGAAGAACAACAGCTTCTCGGTGAGGGTGGTCTTGCCCGCATCGGGGTGGCTGACGATGGCAAACGTTCGGCGACGCCCGACCTGGGCCTCGAGCTCGGCAGTGGTCACGCCCGCGCTCATAACCTAGAACGCGACCGAGGGCGAAACCGAGGCCGCGGGGCTCGCGCAAACAATCGTCCTCGGGGGGTTGCCTCGGGCTTCGATGGCCTCACCCTGGGGCCACGGAACCATGACCCACGAAGAGACCCACGAATCGAGCGAGGAGCGCGGCGAGCCCACCAGCCTGCCTTTCGAGTACGAGGACCGCACCGATGGCAGCTATGCCCGTGCCCTCGAGGAGGTCCGAGCCGCGTGGCTGTGGACCAAGAGTCGGCGGGCTCGCGGGTTGCTGCCGAACTAGCCGGTTCGCCAAGGGGAACTCGAGCTCGATCGGAACGCTGGTGATGCTCGAGCGGGTGCTCGCGTATCCGACGGGCCGACGTCCATCGTACCCTTGCCGGGCATGACCTCGACCATGCCGATGGTGCTGTTGGCGGCCGGCGGCGGACCGGCCCCGCTGGTGACCAAGATCGCGCTGTGCTTCGTGGCATCGGCCGTGCTCGCGCTCTTGTGCGAGCGTCTGCGCCTGCCGAGCATCGCGGGCTTCATCTTCGCGGGTCTGGCGATCGGCCCGATCGGCCTGCGCTGGGTGGAGGACCGCAGCGACATCGAGACGATCGCAGGCCTGGGCCTGGCGCTGCTGTTGTTCCTCATCGGCCTCGAGATCAACCTGCGCAGCCTGCTCGCGAGCGGCCGCACGCTGGTGGTGACCGGGCTGGCCCAGGTCCCGTTGTCGATCGCGGTGGGCTTCGGCGCATTCACGCTGGTGGAGCTCTTGGGCCTGGCGCTGGTGCGGGGCGACTATTCGCTGCTCTACCTGGCGCTGGCATGCGCGTTCTCGTCGACGCTCTTGGTGGTCAAGGTGCTGCACGACCGCCTGCAGATGGACACGGTGGACGGGCGGCTGTGCTTGGGGCTGCTGATCTTCCAGGACATCTGGGCGATCGTGGTGCTGGCGATCCAGCCCAACCTCGACGACCCGCAGCTGGCCCCCCTGCTGGGCACGTTCGTGGGCATCGCCTTGGTCATCGGTCTGGCGGTGCTGGCCGCCCGCTTCGTGCTGCCGTGGGCGTTTCGCGCGGTTGCCAAGTCGCCCGAGTTGGTGGTCACGCTGGCGCTCGGCTGGTGCTTCGGTCTGGGCATGTTCGCGGTGAGCCTGGGGTCGTGGGCGCACGCGCTGCACCTGCCGGTCGAGCCGTCGGTGTCGCTCGAGCTCGGCGCGCTGGTGGCCGGGGCGAGCCTCGCCTCGTTTCCCTATGCGCACGAGGTGGTGGCCAAGGTCGGCAACCTGCGCGACTTCTTCATCACGCTGTTCTTCGTGGCGCTGGGCATGAGCATCCCCATCCCCGACGGCCCCGCGGTGCTCGTGGGCGCGCTGGTGCTGGCCCTGGTGATGGGCCTGCTGCGCTACCTGGTGTTCCTGCCGCTGCTCTACGGCAGCGGGCTCGATCGGCGCCACGCCACCACCACCTCCACCAAGCTCGCGCAGGTCTCCGAGTTCGCGCTGGTGATCGCCTACCTGGGCCTGTCGCTGGGGCACATCGAGGCGAGCCTGGTGAGCATGGTGATCTTCGCGTTCGTGCTCACCGCGATCGTGACGCCCGTGCTGTTCTCGCTGGCCGATCCGCTCTACCTGCGGCTGTCTCCGCTGCTGCGCCGCGTGGGCATCGGCGAGGGGGATCGGCAGGCCCCGCAGCAGGAGGAGGGGGCGCCGCCCCGGCTGGCCCTGCTCGGGTTCCACCGCCTGGCGTCGTCGCTGCTGCACGACATCGAGCGCGACCACCCGGAGCTCCTGCCCGACCTGCTGGTGGTGGACTTCAACGTGGCGCTGCACGATCGCATCCGCGCCCGCGGAGCCCGGGTGGTCTACGGCGACTTCGCCAACCCGGCCACGCTGCAGCACAGCGGGGTGCTGGAAGCGGATGTGATCGTGTCGACGATTCCCGACGATCTGCTCAAGGGCATCACCAACCTCGAGCTCGCCGCGCAGCTGCGGCGGCTGGCCCCGGAGGCAAGGATCGTGGTGAACACGCTGCGCTTGGCCGACGTGCCCGCGATGTACGAGGCGGGGGCGGACTACGTGTTCTCGTGGCCCACGGAGACGTCGCTGGGGGTGGTGCCCGCGGTGTGTGCGGCGCTCAACGGAGATCTGCGGGGGTTCTTGGAGGCACGGCGGCTGGAGGCGGGGGAGATGCTGGTGCAGCGCGACGAGGTGCTCAATTGAGGACCCCCGACGGCGGGGCGCTCGCTACGGTGGCCAGGACCGCGTATGCTCGGGCGTGCCCTTCGTTGCTCGTCCTTCGGCGTTCGCGATCGTGATGCTCGTGGTGGGTCTCGGCGCCTGCCGAGAGCCCGAGGCCACCGACGATGGTGCGGGCTCGAGCGGAGGATCCGAGTCGTCCACCTCGACGACGGGCGAGAGCGCGGACACGACCGCCGTCGATGGCAGCGGCAGCGCCGAGGGCAGCGGGACCAGCGGCGAGGACGACTCGCTCCCGTTCCCTCCCGCCGGCCCCGACGCCGCGCCCGATCCCTCTGCCATGGGTCCCTACCCGGTGGGCGTGATGACCGTCGAGCTCGTCGACGACTCGCGCCTCGACGACATGGGCCAGCCCCGGCGGCTGCCCACCGAGATCTGGTACCCCGCCGTCGAGGAGGCGCGCGGGCAGCCGGGCTACGTCTACACCGAGGAGGATCTCTTGACCGAGGAGGCCCGCGCGTTGCTCGAGACCACGCTCGAGGTCGAGCTGCCGACCGAGGCCGTGCGCGACGCCGCCCCGCGGCCCACGAGCGAGCGGTTCCCGATCGTGCTGTTCAGCCATGGCTCGTCGGGCATGCGCATGCAGCAGACCTTCCTCACCGTGGTCCTGGCCAGCCATGGCTACGTGGTGGCGGCGCCCGATCACATCGGCAACACGCTCAGCGATGCCGTGGTGGCGGGAGGACCGAGCACCGAGGCCCAATTCGAGAGCCTCGGTCTGCGTCCCGACGACATGGGCTTCGTGCTGGCGCATCTGCAAGGCCTGCCGCAGGACGATCCCCTCGGCGCCATCGTGGACGGTGACCGCGTGGGGGCGACCGGGCACTCCTTTGGCGCCCTCACGACGCTTCGCTTGCTCGCCCAGGGGCGCCCCATCGACGTGGCGGTCGCCCAGGCCCCGCCGAGCCACGAGATCGTGTGGTTCGGCGGGCTCCCGGTCGCGGCGAGCGAGATCACGATCCCGGTGATGCTGCACGCGGGAGAGCTCGACATGACCACGCCGCTGGCCGATGCGCTGTCGATCTACGACGAGCTCACCCCGCCGCGTAGCTTGCTCACGGTCAGCGCGGCCGGTCACTTCACCTTCAGCGACATGTGTCTTCTCGACACGGCGGCGATCGAGGGCGCCACACAGATCGGTCTGTCACAGGCCCTCGAGGACGGGTGCACCCGCGATCACATCGGCCCCGACCAGGCCCTGCCCCTGCAGCGGCACTTCGCGATCGGGCTGTTCAACGGGCACCTGCGCGACTCTCCCGGGAGCCTGGAGCTGCTCACGGCCGAGGCGGCCGACGCGTTGGCTCCCGGGATGTTCACGATCGACCTCGAGCCGTGAGGGGCGCCGCTCGCGGCGTCGCTGGGTGACCCTGGCTCAATGGACGACGCAGCGCGGCAGCACCGACGTTGCTCGACGGCGCTCGCCCACGCTCTCGATCGTCTCGCGCAGCAGCTCGGGATCGGGAGGCTTGACCAGCATGACGTCGAAGCCCGCCTCGAACGCCTGGTGCTGGGCGTGCTCCTGCCCAAAGCCGCTCACCGCCACCAGGCCAGGCCGCTCGTCGCCGAGCTCTGCGTGGATCCGGCGCGCCACCTCGTAGCCGTCGAGGTCGGGGAGATCGATGTCCACGATGGCGACGTCGGGGCGCAGCCCAATCAGGCGCTCGACCCCTTCGCGGCCGCTCCCCACCGCATCGACCACCGTGTGGCCCCACGCTGCGATCAAGTGCCCGAGGAGCTCCCGGATGTCGACGCAATCCTCCACCAGGACCACGCGCAGCGAGCTCGCCTCGACCGCCGTCGCCTCGGGATCGATGCTCGTCGTGCCCTCGCCCGGATCCGGGGCGCCCGCGGCCGGCAGGGTGACGACGATCTCGCTGCCCCGGCCCGGCCCTTGGCTCTCGACCTGGACGTTGCCGCGGTGGGTCTCGACGATCTGGCGCACGAGCGCCAGGCCCAGGCCCAGCCCCGGGCTCCCGCTGCGCTCCTGCGAGAAGGGATCGAACACACGCTCGATGAACTCCGGCCGAATCCCCCGACCTTCGTCGGCGACTCGCACGAACGCATGCTCGCCATCGCAGCCCCAGTGCACCCAGATGCGACCTCCCGGGTAGGAGTATCGCGAGGCATTGGTGAGCAGGTTGGAGACCACCTGGGTCAGGCGTACCGGATCGGCGTGCACCGCAACCGCGCCCGGCTGTCCTTCGATGATCAACAGCTGGTGACGCTTCGCGATCATGCCGCAGCACATGTCGCGAGCCTGGTCGACGACCGTGCCCAGATCGACCGAGGCCCGGTCCATCTCGAGCTTGCCCTCTCGGATCCGTGCGATGTCGGTGAGATCGTCGACCAGGCGCTCGAGGTGGCGAACGTGCCGCTCCATCTTGTCGCGTGCGTCCGAGACCACGGGATCGGCCGCGCTGCGGGTCGCGATCAAGCGCAGGCCTGCCACCAGAGGCATCAGCGGGGTGCGCAGCTCGTGGGCCAGCAACGCGATGAACTCGTCCTTGCGCCGATCGGCCTCCGAGAGCCGATCGACCTCCATCGTACGGTCATGGAGGTCCACGAACGTCTTGACCTTGGCTCGCAGCACGCTGGGGACGATGGGCTCGAACAGATAGTCGACCGCCCCGAGCTCGTAGCCACGCTGCACGTCGTGGTGGTGCTGGCGGTGACCCGTGATGAACATGATGGGCACGTGCTCGCCGTGCTCGCGCGAGCGAATCAGCCGCGCCGTTTCGAATCCGTCGATTCCGGGAAGGTCGACGTCGAGCAGAATGACGGCGAAGGAGCGCTGCATCGCGTGCTGGAGCGCGTCCTCTCCGGAACTCGACGTGGTCACTCGAACCCCGAGCTCGGTGAGGGCCGCCTCGAGCACCGCGAGATGCTCGGGATCGTCGTCGACGACGAGCACGTTGGCATCACCGTCGTACGGCCGCGTCAACGGGGTGAGCCCGATGACGCTCGATGCGTCCGAGCGTTCTGCGTTCCGGTCGCGTGGTGGCATGGTCGTCATGGGTGGTGGTCCTCACGAGCTGGCATGCGAGACGCGGGCCAAGCTCGTCGAGGCGTGCTCAGCCCACGGATGCGGTGCGTAGGACGTGCAGCAGCGCGTCCGTGTCGATGGGCTTGTCGAGGAACGCGACCGCGCCCAGGGCGGTCGCCCGCTGCTTGAGCTCCTTGTCGCCGAACGCGCTCATGAGGACGACGGGGGTCTTCCAGCCCCGCTCCCGCACTTTCTGCAGCAGGTCCAGCCCGCTGAGGAACGGCATCCGCACGTCGGTGATGATGGCGTCGGGAGGAGCGCCTTGGCGTTCGAACAAGACCTTGGCGCCGAGGTGCTCGAGCAACGCTCGGCCGTCGCGTACCGCAACGACGCGATACCCGGAGCACTCCAGGAAGTCGTGGAGGCTCCACCGCAGCTCGTCGTCGTCCTCTGCAAGGAGGATCTGTGCCCGGTGCTCGGTGCCTTCCTCGCTCGCGCTCTCCTCGCTGCGCGCCCCGATCGTCGCCATCTGGAGCCTTGCGGTCGTGGAGCGCTCCCTGCGATACTGCTTGAGGCGATAGTGCAGCTTGCGTTCCGAGACCCCGAGGACCTCGGCGGTCGCTCTCACCGTGCCCATCGCGGCGTAGGTCTCGAGGATCGCGTTGCGCTCGAGCTGCTTGAGGGTCAAGCCGACCAGTGAGCCGGAACCATTCGTCTCACGGGACTCACGCTGGAGCTCGGGAAGATCGGCCGGTTGGATCGATCGCTCTCCTACCAACATGAGCGCATGCTGGGCGGCGTTCTGCAATTCCCGAACGTTGCCGGGCCACCGGTGTCGCAACAGTCGACGACGTGCCGTGACGCTCGTGCGTGGGGCTGGTCGTCCCTCGCGGCTCGCTCCCATCTGCAAGAAGTGGTCCCACAGGGGCAGGATGTCCTCGCGCCGGAGCTGGAGCGGAGCCACCCGGATCGAGAGCACGCGAATGCGATAGAACAGATCGGCCCGAAAGCGTCCGCGGAGCACCTCGTCCTCGAGCTGGCGGTGCGTCGCCGACAACACCCGGACGTCGACCGAGAGCGTTCGCGTTCCGCCGAGTCGCTCGAAGCGTCGCTCTTGCAGCACCCGCAGCAGCTTTGCCTGCAACGCCAGGGGAAGGTCTCCGACCTCGTCGAGGAACAAGGTGCCCCCGTCGGCGAGCTCGAATCGACCCTTGCGCTGGCTGGTCGCGCCGGTGAACGCACCCTTCTCGTGCCCGAACAGCTCCGACTCGAGCAGGGCCTCGGGAATCGCGGCGCAGTTGACCGCCACGAACGGACCGCGGCGACGTGGCGAGAAGCGGTGCAGCGCGCGGGCGACGAGCTCCTTGCCCACGCCGGTCTCTCCGTTGATGACCACCGATGCATCCGAGCAGGAGGCGAGCGCGACCAGCCTCCAGACCTCGCGCATGCGTTCGCTGCGATCGAGCAGCGCGGGCAGCACGAGCGGCTCGTCCCGTGCAGCCAGGAGGGGCCGATGATTGCCCAGCAGGCGCCGTAGGGCGGCGCGCTGGAGCGGCTGCGGGAGGATCGCATCGGCATCGCAGGCGTGGGCGATGCTCACCCAGGTTCCGCTGGGGATCGGGAGCAACAGCACCCGGAGCGCAGAGCGAGCCGCGGTGAAGATCGACGCCAGCAGCTCCCGATCTTCGCCCACACAGGCACCGTCGACGATCACGAAATTCGGCTGCAAGGCGTCGATCTCGTCGATTGCGTCGGCGGGATCGGGGACGAAGCAGGCCTCGATCGAGGTGCCCTCGAGCTCGGCGCTCAGTGACTGCCGGGTCGTGTCGTCGCTCGCAATGATGACGACGACGAGGGAAGGCTGGCCTTTCGGCCGGATGACTCGTTCCTCCGATTCCGCGATGTCTTGGAGATCGTACGACACACGTCTTCCCTCTCATTCTGACGCACCCTTCGTCCTCCGTCGACGGAGGGAATTGGCCTACACTTCGGTCGAGCGCCCGTGAAACGAGCCTTCGCTGGCTTACGACGTCGACACTCGTGTCGGTGCCGATTGCGTGGTGCGGATCGCCGCGCGAACCGACCGGCAGGATTGCACCTCTTCGATCGAGTCGATGCCGCGGACCTGCAGCCTTTGCAGAGGCCCAAATCGCAACCTACTCGAGATGGTGAGATGTCGAGTGGTACGGTGCATGCACTTGGATCGCACACGTGTTGAAGCTGAGCGAATTGCAGCGCTTGGTCGGCGCTCTGTGCGGCGAGATCCTCGCTCCGCAAGTTGGACAGATCGGTTGGTTCATTCAGCGCCTGATCGCCCGGATCCGAGGGTTGGACGAGGCAGAGCGCAATGATCTCATTCGTGCTTCGTTGGGAGTTCAGCCGACGATCGACGCACTCTTGCAGGCCGCCGCCACCAGCCGCCGTCTCGATGCGTCCGAGGTCCGCGATCTCACCACGGTGCATCGCCGACTGAGCACGATCCTCGCGCACCTCGGCTCGCGCCCGGGGGGAGAGCGCCTCGATGCCGAAGCGCTGCACGTCGGGTATGCGCGGGTCGACCTCGTCGACGTGGTCGGGCGCGCGTGCGCATGCTTCGAGCGCCTCGCCGTCGATCGACGGCTCGCCTACCAGGTCTCGCTGCCCGGTGAGCTGATCGTGGAGGTCGACGTGGACAAGACCGAGCTCGCCATCGGCAACGCGCTGTTCAATGCG
Source organism: Paraliomyxa miuraensis (assembly GCF_026337845.1). Classification (GTDB taxonomy): domain Bacteria; phylum Myxococcota_A; class Polyangia; order Nannocystales; family Nannocystaceae; genus Paraliomyxa; species Paraliomyxa miuraensis. The sequence continues at coordinate 588,515 of NZ_JAOVZF010000162.1, forward strand.
TTCAAGTACGCCCCCGAGGGCGGCGTGGTGCGCTGCGTGATGTCCGTGGACGAGCTGCTGCAAGACGTCGTGATCAGCATCGAGGACAGCGGCCCCGGCGTCCACCCGGCGCAGCTCGACGCGATCTTCGATCGCAGCCGAGTCGTGGAGCGCAATGTCGCGATCCGGGTGGGGAAGGTACGGCTCGCCCTGGGCACGTCTCGCGATCTGATCGCGCTGCAGGGCGGGATCCTCGACGCCGTGCCCACGAGCACCGGTCACGCGCTGTTCGAGATCCGGCTGCCGCGCTGGGCCCCCCGAGCCGCGCCGGTGTCGGTGGATCCTCCCAAGCTGGCGGCGTGGATGCCCGAGGCAGTCGCGCTGGCCGAGGCGGAGCTTCGCGCCGAGGCCGAGCTCGACGCCAGGCCGGTGGCCGACGACGGCCGACCCGTCGTGCTGGTGATCGAGGGCTCTCGTGCCCTCAATCGCGCGCTGGTGGGCTGCCTGGGGCCCGACTGCGCGACGGTCTCCGCGTTTCACGGGCGGGCGGGAGTCGAGCTGGCGTCGGACCTGCGGCCGGATCTGGTGATCGTGGATCTGCGGCTGCCCGAGCTCGGTGGTGAGCAGGTGATCGAGATCCTCCGCGAGCGCGAGGAGCTGCAGATGCCGATCCTCGCGCTCACGAGCAGCCGCGACGAACCGCAGGTCTTGCGGCTGCTCGAGGCGGGTGTCGACGACATCATGGTCAAGCCCGTGCTGCTGGCCGAGCTACGCGCGCGCGCGCGTCGCCTGCTGATGGCCAAGAGGACGCACGACGTGCTCAGCGAGGCCATCGGCCAGCGCGACACCGACCTCATCGCGCTCGCCAATCAGGTCGCCGACACCCATCACAGCCTCGAGCGGGCCTACGCCGATCTCGAGGCGGCCCGTGAGCGCGCCGAGCGGATGAACGAGACCAAGAGCAACTTCTTGCGGATCATGTCCCACGAGCTCAAGACCCCCGTGACCGCGATGAAGCTGCAGCTGCGCGTGCTGGAGAGCGACCCTGGCGTCCTGCGCACGCCGTCGCTCGACCGCGGGCTCGAGCGCATCGACCGCTCGGTACGCCGGCTGGTCGACCTCGTGGACACCATGCTCGAGTGGGCACGGGTGGAAGACGGCCGCTACCAGGCGGAGATCGAGCCGTTCGATCCCGCAGAGCTGGCGGACGAGGTCGCTGCCCGGCTCGAGAGTCACGCGCGCGTGCGGGGAACCGAGCTGGTGGTCGACGACGTGCGCGAGCGACCGGTGGACTCGGTCAGCGACCGTCGCCTCGTGCGACTGGTGCTGCTGAACCTCGTGGAGCGAGCCATCTCGGTGAGCAACGAGGCCCGAGTCGAGATCCGCGTGGCCGCCTCGGGGCTGGGGCATCGCATCCACATTCGAGATGCCGGCCCTCCCCTGAGCGAAGAGCAGCGCGCCGAGGTGTTCGACCCCGTGGGACGGACCCGCGACTTCCATCGGCTCAGCGGTGCTGGCTCCGGAATCGGCGTCTATGCAATCCGTGACATCGCCCGGGCGGTCGGCGGGGAGCTCCGCTGGGAGGATGCGGACGGCACGGGCAACGACTTCGTGTTCGAGGTGCCCTCGCGGCTCGAAGGGGGGAGCACCGCGGTGAGCCCTGGGATGCTCGGCAACGCCGTGTCACCGGCGCTGCCGTCCACCGAGCCATGAGCGTCGTGGCATGGCCATGGCTGCACTTCTTTCACACGCCGGCTTCGAGGTCCGGCGGGCCCCGACGGTGACCGGCTGCTCGATTGGCCGTTTCGCAGGGACGCGTCCGATCTGGCACGGACGATGCAGCGGCTAGAGCGGCCGCAAGAGGAGGCAACGTGTTCAACTCCATCGAAACCACGCCACGAAGCTCGAGCCGGGATCCTCGGCACGACCTTCCCATGATCTATCTTGCCGAGGACGAGCCCGACATCCGTGAGTCGCTCACCACCCTGCTGACACACGAGGGATTCGTGGTCCGGGCGGCGCTCGACGGCATCCAGCTGTTCGACTGGTTGTTTCGTCAGCGTGGCCGCAGCGCCCGGCTTCCCGACGTGATCATCACCGACCACCGGATGCCGGGGTATACGTCGCTCGACATCCTCGATTGCCTGGCCGAGCTGCAGTGGACGATCCCGGTCATCGTGCTCACGGGGTTTGGACCCGAGATCCGCGACCTGGCCAAGGCCCACGGGGCGACCGCGGTGTTCGACAAGCCCTTCGATCCCGACACGCTGCGCGATGCGACCATGACCTGCATCAATTGGGATGTGCGACGGCTTCGCGAGCCCGCGCGACGCAATCGCGCCACCCAATGAGCGAGGCTGGCTCGGTCCCAGCGAGAGCCACCCATGGTCTCACAGGGGGGTGCGGTCGGTCGACGGCGTGGGGCGCGAGCTGAAGCCGTCGTCGGGGCCGGGTGGGGTGCATCTGCGACCGAATGAGCGCCAGGGCTCGATCTCGGGTCGATCCCGATGTGAATCGTTTGCGGTTCTGGATCATCGAGGAGCAGCAATTCGCCGTATGATCACACCGCGCAAGGACGCGCGGCACCATGACTCTACTGGAATCGATCACGCGAATCTTGAGGTCGGGTTGTCCCGCATCGGCGTCACCCGACGAGATCGAGCAGGTCGTGACCCGGCACGCGACCCTGCTGGTCGGGACGATCGCGGCGTTGGGCTCGGGCGTTGGGCTCGTGCTGTTGGGCTCGACGTTGCATGCCGTGATGGCGACCTCCACCGGCCTGGTGTGCGGGTTGGGCTTCTTGCTCTCGGCTCGTGGACACTATCGGCTCGGCGTCGTCCTCACGTTGGCGATCGTCAACGTCATCATCGTCATGGGGGTGACGGCGGAGGGAGCCGACCACTTGGCCGTGTTGCACATCTTCACGGTATGCCTTCCGTTCTCGCTGTTCCATACCAGCGATCGGATCCTGCTGGCGGCCGGAGTGGGCATGGCGGCGCTCGGCATGTGCGTCAGCACGGTGCCGCTGGTGCCTACTCCCTGGCTGAGAGAGGGGGGCGAGGTCATGGGGAACGTGCGTGCGATCGCCAGTATCTCGATGACCGGAATCATTGCGACCCAGCTGTGGCTGTTCTTCGACAACCGCAATCGTACGCTCAAGCGACTGTCGGTGGCGTTGGCCGAGGCCAACGCGGCCAGCGTGGCCAAGAGCGCGTTCCTGGCCAACATGAGCCACGAGATCCGCACGCCGATCAACGGGGTGCTGGGGATGATCGGAATCCTCGAGGGTACCAGGCTCGATGCGATGCAGCAGGAGTACGTGCAGACCGCCCGAACCTCGGGGTTGGCGCTGCTCGACGTGATCAACGACATCCTCGATCTGTCGAAGGTCGAGGCGGGGCAGATGCGGCTCGAGCCGGTGCCGTTCGAGCTGCGCGCCACGGTGGAGGACATCCTCGACCAGTTCGCGCTCCAGACCACCTCCAAGGGCCTGGAGCTGGTGCTGCGCTACGTGCCGGGGACGCCCGAGCACGTGGTGGCCGATGCGGGGCGCATTCGTCAGGTGGTCAACAACCTGGTGGGCAACGCCATCAAGTTCACCGAGCGAGGCCATGTGCTCGTGACCGTGGAGCCCGACCCGAACGGCGCCGAAACCGAGGATCGTCCGGTGTTGAGGATCTCCGTCGAGGACACGGGAATGGGCATCCCTGCCGAGCGCAAGGAGGAAGTGTTCGACAAGTTCCGTCAGATCGATGGCTCGGCGACGCGGCAGCACGCAGGGACGGGCCTGGGGCTGGCCATCACGCGGGAGCTCGTCCAGCTGATGGGGGGCGAGATCGGGCTCGTCAGCGAGCTCGGGCGCGGCTCCACGTTCTGGTTCACGCTCCCGGTGGCGCTCGACGACGGGATCACGGTGGTGCGCTCCACCCCCGAAGAACTCGCGGCCGCGCGCGTGCTCATCGTGGACGATCACCCGGTCAATCGTCGCGTGCTCCGCGAGCAGGTCAGCAGCTGGGGCATGCGCAATGCAGAGTGCGACGGCGCCGCGAGGGCGCTCGACCTGCTGCGCGAGGCCAAGGCGCGGGGCGAGCCATTCGACTTCGCGGTGCTCGACTACCAGATGCCCGGACAGGACGGCGTCGCGCTGGCCACGGCGATCAAGGCAGAGCCCGAGCTGGCCGAGACGATCTTGATCCTGCTGACCTCGGTGACGGTCACGCTCGACGTGGGCGAGCTCGAAGCCATTGGGTTCGCGGGCTATCTGGTCAAGCCCGTGCACCACAGCGAGCTGGCCGACGTACTGGCAGCGGCACTCCATGCACGCAAGGACCGATCGACGCGGCCGCTCATCACGCGTCACCTGCTGCAGGAGCACCGTGCCGATTCCAAGGGGCGCGAGCGCTACCAGGGACTGCGGGTCCTGGTGGTCGATGACAATGCGATCAACCAAAAGGTCGCGGCCAAGCTCCTCGAGGGGCTGGGGTGCCGGATCGATCTGGCAGGCAACGGGCAGGAGGCGGTCGATCTGGTCGATGGGGTGTCGTACGACCTGGTGTTCATGGACGTGCAGATGCCGATCATGGATGGCTTCGAGGCCACTCGGGTCCTGCGCGAGCGGGGGCAGTCCTTGCCCATCATTGCGATGACGGCACACGCGATGCAGGGAGACCGCGAGCGCTGCTTGGCGGTGGGAATGAACGGCTACGTCAGCAAGCCCGTGCAGCGCGATGCGCTGAGCCGGGAAATCGCCAAGGTGGTCGAGCTGCGGTAGTACGGGACACCCCGACGCCGGGGCGCGCGAGCGCCAGTATCATCGGGCCGCGAGCAACGGCGGAGCGTCGCGTCGTCGCATGGATGGGCCGCTCGATCGACCATGCGGATGCCCCTCGGACTCCGTGCCGCCGTATGATCATGGCAACCGAGAGGCAAGGAGCGTCCGTGGATCTTCGAGGCTTCGTTCGTCGCACTCTTCGAGCCGGTGTACCCGAGCCCGCGCTGCCGGGCGAGCTCGAGCAGGCCATCACTCGCAACGGGACGCTGCTCCTGGCCGGACTGGTTGCCCTGACGGCGGCCACGGCGCTGGGGCTCACGGGCAATGCCTTCCACTGTGCGATGTCGTCGTCCGCGGCAGTGGGCTGCCTTCTGGGAGCGTATCTCTGCATGAAGGGGTGCCCCCAGATCGGGGTGCTGATCACGTTGCTGGTGGTCAACGTGATCGTCACCCTGGGCGTGACGGCCGAGGGGGCCTCACACATGGCGGTGCTGCACATCCTGGCGGTGTGTCTCCCATTCTCGTTGTTCAGCACGCGTGACCGACTGCCGCTGCTGCTCGCGGTGGTGATGTCGGCCGCCGGCATGGCCATCAGCACGATTCCGCTGGTTCCCACGCCGTGGCTGACACCGGCCGGCGAGGACCCGGGCATCGTGCCGGCGGTGGCCAGCATCGGGATGCTGGCGCTCATTGCGGCCCAGCTGTGGATGTTCTACAGCAGCCGCAATCGCATGCTGCTGCAGCTCTCCGTCGCGCTCGATGCCGCCAACGCGGCCAGCGTGACCAAGAGCGCGTTTCTGGCCAACATGAGCCACGAGATCCGCACACCGATCAACGGGGTGCTGGGGATGATCGGGATCCTCGAGGGCACCAAGCTCGACGCGATGCAGCAGGAGTACCTGCAGACGGCGCGGACCTCGGGGCTGGCGCTGCTCGACGTGATCAACGACATCCTCGATCTGTCGAAGGTGGAGGCGGGGCAGCTGCGGCTCGAGCCGGTGCCGTTCGAGCTGCGGGCGACGATGGAGGACATCCTCGATCAATTCGCGTACCAGACCACGGCCAAGGGGGTGGAGCTGGTGCTTCGCTACGTGCCGGGGACGCCCGAGCACGTGGTGGCCGACGCGGGGCGCATTCGGCAGGTGGTCACCAACCTGGTGAGCAACGCGGTCAAGTTCACCGATCGCGGGCACGTGCTGGTGACCGTGTCGTGCAAGGGGGCGTCGGCCGACCGGGCGACCTTGAGCCTCTCGGTGCAGGACACGGGGCCAGGGATCCCCGAGGAGCGCCGCGCGGAGATCTTCGACAAGTTCCGCCAGCTCGACGGCTCGGCCACCCGCCAGCACGCGGGCACGGGGCTGGGGCTGACGATCATGCGCGAGCTCGTGCAGCTGATGAACGGGGAGGTCGAGCTGGACAGCGTGGTGGGCGAGGGGTCGACGTTCCGAGTCACCCTGCCGGTGGACATCGACCAGGACGAGATCAGCGTGCGGCGATCGACGCCCGACGAGCTGGCGGCGGCGCGGGTGCTGATCGTGGACGACCATCCGGTCAACCGCAGGGTGCTGTGCGAGCAGGTCACGAGCTGGAACATGCGCAATGAACAGTGCGAGTCGGGGGCGGAGGCGCTCGAGCGGCTGCGGCGAGCCAAGCAGCGCGGCGAGCCGTTCGACCTGGCCGTGCTCGACTACCAGATGCCGCAGATGGACGGGGTCGCGCTGGCGAGGGCGATCAAGGCCGATGCCGAGCTGTCCGAGACGACGCTGATCCTGCTGACCTCGGTGACGCTGGCGCTCGATCTGGGGGAGATCAAGGCGGCCGGGTTCGCGGGGTACCTGGTCAAGCCGGTCCACCAGAGCGAGCTGCTCGACGTGCTGGCGGCAGCCCTGCATGCGCGCACCGAGGTCACGCAGGGACCGCTGCTCACGCGGCACCTGCTGCAGGAGCATCAGCGCGACGAGGTCGGCGGTGGGCTCTACGAGGGTCTGCGCGTGCTGGTGGTCGACGACAACGCGATCAACCAAAAGGTCGCGGCCAAGCTGCTCGAGCGGCTGGGGTGCCGGATCGATCTGGCCGGCAACGGGCAGGAGGCGCTGGAGCTGATCGATCGCGTGTCGTACGAGCTGGTGTTCATGGACGTGCAGATGCCGGTGATGGACGGGCTCGACGCGACCCGGACCCTGCGGGCGAAGGGGGTGATGGTTCCGGTGGTTGCCATGACGGCGCACGCGATGCAGGGGGATCGCGAGCGCTGCCTTGCCGCGGGAATGAACGGCTACGTCAGCAAGCCGGTGCAGCGGGACGGGCTGGCCCGGGAGATCGCCAAGCTCGTCAACCCTCGGGCGTGAGGCTCGATGGCGCGCGGGCCTCAGCCGTAGCCGTCGCCGCCGTAGCCCGGGGCGTGGGGGCTGCCGATCTCGGCCACGTCGAGCCCCATTGCCGGCACGGCCTCGTCGATGACGATGGCCGAGTCCTCGAGCCGGACCGCATCGCGGGCGATCGGCAGCGCCACGGGCTTCGGCGGGGCCGAGGCGCCGCCGGCCGTGAACAGGGGCTTGCCGTCGGGGTCCACGACAGTCGCCTGCTCGACCGGGGCGCGGCCATCGAGGAGCGCCTCGACCACGATCCAGCTCAGCAGATCGTGGTACGGGTCGAAGTAGTAGTGCACGTGCGCGTGGTCGTAGGCGGGCGAGCGTCCACGATGGGTCGGGTTGGGACGATGGGTGGGGGGACGCAGGCGCTGGCGAAATCCAAGGTGGCGCAGGCGGGCGACTTGTACCGGTCCGGGGGCGACGATGCGAAGCTGCGGGCCCTCGACCCGCACCGAGGTAGGTCCGAAGGCGGCGGCGAGGGCGGTCGACGCGGCACGGGTGAGCGCGCTGCCGCGCTCGCGCATGCGCTCGAGGCCGCCCTCGGCGAGCAACGCATCCACCCGGGTGCGGTACTGCGAGGGACCTTCGTCGGCCGTGATCCGCAGCTCGGCGGTGCGGGACACCAGCTCGATGGAGGCCGGGGCCGTGCCCTGGGCCACTTCTTCGTCGATCGTCAGCTCGGCGACCGTGTGCAGGCCATCGGCCACGTGTGAGAGCACGACCCGCACCGTTCCAAAGCCCGGCTCGAGCCGGCCCGACTCGACGACGCGGGCGAACGCGTCATCGAGGTCGTCGAGGCGCTGCTCCGTGTCGGTGTAGACCGCGTGCTTGCCCACGACGATCGCGATCACGTCGCGAACGCCGGTGGTGGCGAGCGCCTGGAGGGTGGCGCCCAGGAGCTCGAGCGCGTTGCCCAGCAAGCGCTCCCTTGCCTCGTCGGGCCCGGGATCGGTGACCAGCGACAGCAGCAGGCGCTTGATTCGACTGGTCCGTGGCAGGGGCTCGCGGGGTAGGTCGATGATGATGCGCGCGTGCAGCATGCATCGATCTTGGGGGCTGCGGCCGGAAACATCCACCCGTGCACACGTGGCGATCACCGCGCACGCCCTCGGGGGCGCGCGCGGCGATCGTCGGCCCGTGCTGCGCTCGGGCTAGCGGGTGCTCCAGAACACCTTGGCCACCCGCACGCTGCCCTCGCGCATGGTGACGGGGATCTTGCGGGTGCCGTCGGGGGTCTTGACCGTCAGCACCCCATGGAGCACGCCGCGCTCGCCCTCGAGGGTCCGCGACGACGAGGGACGCGTGACCTCCACGAACACGGACTTGCTGACCTTGCGCAGCGTGAGCTCTTCGCGACCGCTGCTCTCCCGCACGCGTGCCTTGCCCTCGGGCCGCATGCCGGACAGGCGACGGCCCTTGACGTCGACCACGGCGAGATCGAGCTCGCCCTCGCCGGTCCAGATGAGGTCGAGCTTGAGCTCGGCGCCGCGGTGCAGGTCGATGGTGGCCGGAGTCACCGTGCGCGAGGACATCGCGGCGCCCACGCGACCCAGACCGGCCGTGTCCTTGGTGGCGAGGCGCCGGCCCTCGTCGAGCGCGTCGACGGCGTCGCGCGAGCGGCCCTCGAGGGCGAGGCAGCGTACGAGGTCGGCGTGGTGATCGCCGTCTCGGGGATCGATGCTGACCAGCGCACGACGGTGCGAGCACGCCCGTCGAAGGTCGCCCTTGCTCTCGTAGGCCTGGGCCAGCTCGGTGTGCTGCCGCTTTGCGAACGGCTGCACCTCGAGTGCGCTCTCGTAGGCACGCAGCGCCATGGGGTCTCCATCGGCGGCCATGGCATCGGCCAGCGCGGTCAGGGCCGCCGCATGGTCGGGGTCGACCTCGGCCCATGCTCGGGCAAAGGCCAGCGCATCGGGGTGCCCCGCCCGAAGGGCTGCGCGCACCAGCTTGCCGTGGGTGCTGCGCTGGGTGGGATCGATGTCCACCGCCAGCCGCAGGGGCTCGAGCTTCGCCAGCGCGCCGGGGTCGGGCGAGGCGATCGGCCGGGTCTTGAGCCGCCGGATCGGTCGCCAGTGGCCGCCGCCCTTGGGCGCGCCCCAGCCGGGAGGAGGGCTGCTCCAGCCACCGCCGCCGCTGAGTGGATCGTCGTCCCACTGCGGGGGACGCCCGGGGGCGGGCGATGACGGCATGGGCCTGGCCTTCTTCTTCTTCTTGGTGCTGCTCTTGGCGGGGTCGAGGATGTCATCGGCGCTCGGGCGGCTCGAGCTGCCGCTGGACTTGCCGAGCCCGCTGCCGAAGCCATCACCGCCCTCGTCGTCGCCGAGGTCGACGTCGGCGAGCCGATCGTCGTCTTCGTCGGCGTCGATCTCGGTCTCCGCCGGAGGAACCGTAGGCTCGGCGGGCGAGTCGAAGCCGAGGCCGAAGTCGCCGTCGTCCTTGGCTGCCTGGCCCCGCCCGCTGCCGGCCGCGCCACCGAGCTTGCCTCCGACCACGCCGCCGGCCACTCCGCCGGGAATGCCCCCGGGCACGCCCCCCGCGGGCGGCGGGGCGGGATCGGGCTCGGGCTCGGCGAAGGGCTCGGCCGACGCGGAGCCGCGGGTGCGGTCGGCCTCTTCGCGCTTCTCGAGCGCCGCACCGAAGTCATCGGCCGGCGCGGGGGTGGCGGTGGCCCCGCTCGCGGAGGACGGTCCCTTGGCCTTCTCGTCGGACTTGGTGGTGGCGGTCTCGGTCTGCTCGTTCTCGGCCGTGCTCGAGGGCGCCTCGGTGAGCTTGCCGTCCCACTTGTCCGTGTTCTTGGCCGCGCGCACCACGTTGAACTCGCGGAACATCGCGTCGTTCTCGAGCACGAGCAGGGAGGTGTGTCGCGACATCACCGTGTAGTGCTGGGACAGCGCGATGATCTCGTCGCGAGCCTCGGCGCCCTTGGTCTGGGTGAGATGAGCGATCTCGGCCTGGGCCCACGTGCGCGGCAGGTGGCGGTGCTCGACGGGCGAGCTGCGATCGGCCTCGAGATCCACGCGGAAGCGGGCCTCGACCGGCCCTTCGGGGCCGCGGGCGCGCACGACCACTTCGTCGTGGACGGGGCGGCTGAGCTTGCCGACCAGTACCAGGGTGTCGCCGGGTCGCAGCCCGGCGGTGCCGTGGCGATGCACCGCGACCATGCCGTCGGGCACGTCGAGCTCCACGTCGGTGGCCATGGGCACACGGGCCCGCAGCCGCAGCTCGCGGACCAGCTGCTGCCGGTCGTCGCGAGGATCGGCGCGCAGGATGTCGCCGCCGGTCTGCTGTACGACGGCCTCGAGCGTGGTGAGGTCGGAGCGGGCGCCCAGTGCCACCGCCATCACCCGGGTGCCGCGCAGCGGCTCGGCCACGTGGCGCGCGAGGCGGTCGGCCGCCAGCTCACCCGACGAGGGGGTGCCGTCGCCGAGGTACACGATCACGCGCTCGCCCGGGGCCCCGCTGCGCTCGAGTGCCTCGGCCGCGCTCACCAGCATTCCACCCACGTCGCTGGCCCCGGCCAGGTCCTGGCGCTCGAGGAAGCGCTGCACCTCGTCGAGGTCGCCGGGCTGCGGCGACAGCAGACCTCCGGGGGCCTGGTCGCACGCGGTGTCGCAGGCGAGCACGGCAAAGCGGTCGTCGGGCTCCATCGAGCTCGACAGCGCCTCGACCATGCCGCGCGCCACCGTCCACAGCTCGGGGCTGGTGCTGTGGCTGCGATCGAGCACGAAGGCGTAGCTGGTGGCGCCTTCGGGTCTGGGGAGCTCGAGCTGCGGCCGCATCGACACCATGAAGTAGGCCTGCCCGTCGCGGTCGAGGTGGGTCTCGGTGTGGACGCGGGCCTCCTGCTCGCCCACGGGGATGTCGATGCCGAGATCGGCGGTGGGGATGAAGCGCTCGCGCTCCGCCACGAGCCGGACGCGACCGTCCTCGAAGTGGCGGTCGAGCTCCATCATGGGGGTCTCGATGTCGGCGAGCTGAGCCTCCGCGATCTGCTGGCCGTCGACGGTGACCTCGAACTTGAAGCGCTCGATCTCGGTGCCCCCCGCCCCGCTGCCCGCGAGCGGGAAGCGGTAGCGCAGGGTGTCGCCGGCGACCGGCAGCACCTGGGTGTAGGCCAGCCGCACCCGTCGCTCGCCGCGGCCGGGGATCGGGAACACCCGCAGCTTGAAGATGTTGCCGCGCTCCCACTCGAGCAGCGCCGGATCGCGCGGGATGGTGGCGTCGACGATCGCGGCGAAGATCCGCCGCGCACGGGCTTGCTCGACGATCTCGCCCTCCATCCAGCGGTTGCCCACCAGCAGCGAGAGGCCCGAGACCGAGCCGTCACCGGGCAGCGGGAAGCGGTAGATGCCCTCGAGGACCGCGGGCTGGTCGTTGAAGAACGCCTGCTCGACCTCGGTGTGCGCGATCCGGCCGGCGATGTTGACGGTGACGGTCTCGTCGGTGAGCCGCAGGCGCTGCTGCTCGGTGCGGCTGCCGGCTCGTCGCGCGGTGAGGCTACCCACCCCGGCCGGGACCTCGTCGGCCATGCGCGCGGCGTTCTCGAACGTGCGCGACCAGCCGGTCTCCTGCAGCGGGGCGAGCGAGAGCTCGGGCCTTCGCTCGCGCTCCTCGGGCAGCGGGGCGTCGATGCTCTCGCCGGGCGCGAGGGTGAGGCTGCGCGAGGGCGCCTGCAGCGAGGCGGTGCCGCTGAGCACCGCGAAGTGCCGGGTGGTGCCCGCGTTGCGGATCTGGGCCTCGCCGCGGGTGACCGTGAGCACCTCGTCGCCCGCCGCCACCGAGAGCTCCGCCGTTGCTCCCGGCTCGGTCAGCACCACCACCTCGCCACGGGTGAGCACCATGCGAGCCGCCGCTCCCGATCCGGGCAGGGTCAGCGCCGTATCCTCGTTCATGCGCACCCGAATGCCGCCCGGCAGCCGCAGCTCGGCCAGGGTGCCGCGCGGGGTCTCGAGCGCCTGTTCTTCCTGCAACCGCCCGCCCTTGCCCAGGAACGTGCCCGGTGGCAGCGTGGGCGAGAGCAGGCCACCGGGGCCGCTGATCGCGACCACCTCGGCGACGTCCTCGGCCGGGGCCGGGGCGGCGGCCTCGGAGGCGCCGTCCTGGGGGGTCTGTGCGGCCGGCTCGCCCTCGGGTGCGGCATCGCCGGAGCGGCAGCCGAGGGCCATCAGGAGGCACAGCGAAGAGGATTGGAGCAGGATGCGGGCGCGGGCGCGGGGATGATCGTGGGCGGGCTTGGGCATGGCGGGGCCTCGGCGACGGCGTGCCAACGCACGGTGTGGGAATAGGGTCTGCGGGGGCAAGGCGGCAGGGGACGACCGGCCACCATGAGACACAAGGCATTGATTTTACACGGTTAGTCGCCTCGCAAGACGCACGTCGGTGAGCGCATGGCCGGCGATCCGACCTCTCACCGAGGGCCTCGAGCGTCGATCGGGCATTGCCCACGGCGTGAGCGTGATGACAACCCCCCCCGCCCCCGCATACCCTCGACGCGGATGCCGAGCGCCCGGGAGATCTTCCTCGCCCAGGTACGCACCCCCGATCTCGATGCCGAGGTCGACGAGCTTCGTCGTGACCTGACCACGCTCAAGTACGAAGCGTTGCAGCAGGTCGAGCAGCTCGACGACGAGGGCAAGCAGCGGGTGATGCCCAACCTCTACGAGCAGATCGTGCACAGCCAGGTACAGCTGGCCGGGCACCTGGGTCTGGGGGTGTCGCTCGCGCTCACGGTGCTCGACGAGCATCACAGCGGCGCCTCGCTCTCGCGCTTCGATCGCGAGCTGCGGGAGCAGATGAACGAGATCGGCACCGAGCTCACCAATCGTCACCACAGCCGCCTGGCCAAGATGGTGGCGCAGATCGAGGTGCAGCGCCTGGTGTGGCGGCACAGCCACGAGTTCATGTCGTGGCTGGCCTTCCGGCGCGGCGACGAGCGCTACCCCGCGGCCGATCGCCTCGAGCGCCTCGACGCCTTCGGGGTGCAGCCGCGTCTGCTCGAGGCCCGCTCGGTGGTCATGGCCATGCTGGGCGTGCGCCTGTCGGCCGCGATCGAGGGCGTGGACCGCTTCATGCTCGGCAACCGCTGGCGCCTGGGCGACAGCCCCGAGCATGCGCTCGAGCGCTACGTGTGGCCGATCCTCTCCTACTTGCCCGCGCCCACCGTTCGCATCGAACGGGCTCGCTGGGAACTCGACACCATGCTCGAGAGCGGGCTCGAGGGCGATGCGCTCGATGCCGAGCGCGCCAAGATGGCGGGGCTGCTCGAGGCGCAGCTCGCCGATGCGCTCTCGGAGCTGCCCGAGGCGGCGCTGGCGGGGAGCCTCGATTAGCCCCGCGCGCGGCGCCGCCGGCGGGCTGCCGTGATCAGTACGGATACCCGGGAATCTCCAGCTCGATCGAGTAGATCGCGTTGCCGTTGCTCGGATCCCCGGCGGTTGCGTAGAGCGTGCGCCGATCGGCCCCGCCGAAGGCGACGTTGGTGAGGCTCGAGGCCACCATGATCGTGCCGTGGTCGGTCTGGTCGGGCCCGAGCACGCGGACCTGACCGGCCGAGTGGAGCGTGACGTAGAGATTGCCCGCGCAGTCCATGCCCATGCCGTCGACCGAGCTCAGGCCCAGGCCGGGAGCGAACGGCGTGGGCGGGGTCACCAGCGCGCCGCCGGGCTCCACGTCGTAGCGCAGCACCCCGCCGGGCGTGCCCACGTAGAGCCATGCCTGGTCGGGTGACAGCGTGATCCCATTGGGCATGTTCTGCGTGCCGTCCTCGAGGGTGATGGCGCCGCCCGGATCGACCCGGTAGATCCCGCGCACGGGCTGCGGGTTGGGGTTTTGGGCCTGCCAGCTCGGATCGGTGAAGTAGATCGTGCCGTCGTCGCGCAGGGTGAGATCGTTGGGCGAGTTGAGCCGATTGCCCTGGTACTGGGCGACGATCGAGGCGCGGGTGCCGTCGAGCGTGAACGTGGAGATGCCACCATCATCGTGGGTCGCGGCGACGATGCGGCCGCGCGAGTCGACGGCCAGGCCGTTGCTGCCCGAGCCCGCGATGTGCTCCTCGAGCGCACCGCCGGGGACGTAGCGCAGAATCGAGGCCGGTGGCTCGGGTCCCGTCCCGAAGTGCGACAGATGGAGCGCGTCACCGATCCACACCGGGCCCTCGACCAGACCCCCGGGGTAGAGCCCGAGCTGGGTGTTGGGCACGGGCTGGGCCGCCACCATCGCGCCGGGCAGCGGCGAGGCGGGAAACGGTCCGTCGGGACAGATGCTCGCCGGGGGCGGCGGATCGCCGGTCGTACCCGTCGAGTCCGCCCCGTCGTCGGTGGTCGGGGTGGGGCCGTCGTCGGTCGTCCCGGGGCCGACGCTCGTGGAGGTCCCGGTTGCCGAACCCCCAACGGTGGGATCGACGGTGGGATCGGCGGTGGCCGAGGTCACGGTGGTGGTCGAGGAAGCGCTGCCGTCGTCGCCCGGGCAGGCGCACAGGACGAGCGTCGAGCCGACGAGGGTCCCGATGCGGGCAGCGCCGAGGGCGAGGTCGTGCATTCCATTCGACATGAGGGTCACCGATCAGGCACACACGTGGGTTCCGTCCGCGTCCATCATGGGGCCGCCGACTTGTTGGCCCTCGGCGTCGAGGCAGCTCACGTCGCAGGTGCCCACGTTGGAGCACGCGACGCGACAGGCTCCGTGGCACTCCACGGTGCAGGTGCCCACCCTCGCGCAGTCGACCACGCTGTCGGGCCCCACCGCGACGTCGCAGCGGGATGCATCGGCGCAGGTATAGTCGCAGCGGGGGCCGCAGGCCGCCTCGCAGCCGCTGAGGCGGTCGCACGCGATGCGGCAGTCCTCGTCGCACTCCACGGTGCAGTCGTCGAGGTCGGCACAGTCCACGTCGCACTCGTCCTGGCACGAGGCCTCGCAGGTGCCGAGCGCATTGCAGTCGATGTCGCACGGGGAGGCCGAGCACGCGGCCTCGCAGTGGTCCAAGCCCTCGCAATCGCAGTGGTCACCGTGGCAAGGGCCGTCGTCGTGGGCACAGCCCGTGCCCACCAGCGAGCCGACCAGCGAGCCCATCACGACGCCGACGAGCAGGTCTCGTAGCAACCTCGGGATCATGGCCACTCGATCGGTAGCACGTCGTGTCCGAATACGGCAGCTGAATGGATCCTTCCGTGCATGGGCACGATCCGTTCCCATGCGCCGCGTCGCCGGCTCGGGCTAGCATGGGTCCACCAATGTCCTCGTGGTCGTCGTCATCGTATGGCTCCTCGCGCCGGCTGCTGCTGGTCGCCTTCTCGACGGGGCTCGGGATCCTGGCCGGCTGTGCCGCGGGCTCGAGGCCGCCGCCGGTGGAGCCCGGGGCCAACCCCTTCGCGGGCCGTCCGCTGCGGTGGGTCGAGAGCACCAACGCAACCCGGCAGGCCGAGGCCTGGCGCAGGGATCAGCCCGACGATGCCGCATACATGGAATTGCTGGCCGAGCAGCCGGTGGCGCTGTGGTACGGCGACTGGACGCCCAGCGTCGAGGAGGCCATCCGCGGGGTGACGTTCGAGACGCGGCGCCGGGGCGAGCTGGCGCTGATGGTCCTCTACAACATCCCCAACCGCGACTGCGGGCAGTACTCGGCCGGAGGCGTGGACGATCCCGAGACCTATCGCCGCTGGATCCGTCAGGCCAAGCGCGGCATCGGGCGCGGGGCGGCGGCGGTGATCCTCGAGCCCGATGCGCTCGGGCTGCTCGAGGACTGCCTGAACCCGGCCAAGCAGCGCGAGCGCCTGGAGCTGCTGTCGGATGCGGTGCAGGTGCTGTCGGAGGGGGGCGGGGTCGCGGTGTACATCGACGCGGGCAACGCCCGCTGGCACCCGCCCGAGGAGATGGCGCGTCGCCTGCGGAAGGCCGGCATCGAGCATGCTCGCGGTTTTGCCCTCAACGTCTCCAACTACGTGGGCACGGAGGAGACGGTCGCCTACGGCAAGGCGATCTCGGCGCTGGTGGGAGACAAGCCGTTCGTCGTCGACACCAGCCGCAACGGCAATGGACCCACCGAGGACCTGAAGTGGTGCAACCCGCGGGGCCGCGCGGTGGGGCGACCACCGACGAGCGAGACCGGCGATCCGTCGGTCGATGCATTCCTGTGGATCAAGGTTCCAGGCGAGTCCGATGGTGCCTGCAACGGGGGCCCGGCCGCGGGGGCGTGGTGGCCCGAGGTCGCGCTCGAGCTCGCGCGCAATGGGACGTGGACCAACGCCGCGCTCGGGCGCCAGCCGCCCCGACCGGAGCCGGAGGCGAAACCGGAGGACGACGCACGGCTCGAGTCGGCCCCGCCCAACGCGCCTCAGCCGTCCCCGGGGCCGCGGCGGTGAGCCGGGGTTCTCACAGTCCGCCCGGCGCCGTCTCGGCCCCGGCCAGCAGCTCCCACCGCTTGGGCGATCGCCACAGCCGCGAGCGCAGCAGCTCGCGCTCGTAGACGAACTCCTTGGGCAGCCGGTCGAAGAACCGATCGAACAGCTCCTCGTGTGCATGCGCCTCGACGGTGCCCGACTCGCGGCCCACCGCCATGAGGCCCTTGAACTGCTCCTTGGGGAAGTCGAGGCCCTCCCAGCTCAGGTCCTCGTAGCGCGGCATCCAGCCCAGCGGGCTCTCGATCGCGTAGCCGGTGCCGCTGATGCGCTTGAGGATCCACTCGAGCACGCGCATGTTCTGGCCGAAGCCCGGCCAGATGAACTTGCCGTTCTCGTCCTTGCGAAACCAGTTGACCCGGAAGATGCGCGGCGGGTTGGGGTTCAGCCGCCCCACGTTGAGCCAGTGGTTGAAGTAGTCGGCCATGTTGTAGCCGCAAAACGGGAGCATCGCGAACGGGTCGCGCCGCATCGCGGCCTGCCCCACGGCGGCCGCGGTGGCCTCGGAGCCCATGGTGGCGGCCAGGTACACGCCGTGCGACCAGTTGAACGCCTGGTAGACCAGCGGCTGGTCCTTGCTCATGCGGCCGCCGAAGATGAACGCCGACAGCTGCACGCCCGCGGGGTCCTCCCACTTGGGATCGACCGAGGGGCACTGCGACACGGGGGCCGTGAAGCGCGAATTGGGGTGCGCGGCCGGGGTCTTGCTCTCGGGGGTCCAGTCGTTGCCGCGCCAGTCGATGAGGTGGGCCGGCGGCTCCTTGGTCAGCCCCTCCCACCACACGTCGCCGTCGTCGGTCAGCGCCACGTTGGTGAAGATGCAGTTGGCGTGCAGGGTGGCGATCGCGTTGGGGTTGGTCTCGAGCCCGGTGCCCGGAGCCACGCCGAAGAAGCCCGCCTCGGGGTTGATCGCGTAGAACCGGCCGTCGGCGCCCGGCTTGATCCACGCGATGTCGTCGCCGACCGTCCAGATCTTCCAGCCCTCGAAGCCCTTGGGCGGGACCATCATGGCGAAGTTGGTCTTGCCGCACGCCGAGGGGAACGCCGCGGCCACGTACCTCTTGGTGCCCTGCGGGTTCTCGACCCCGAGCACCAGCATGTGCTCGGCCAGCCAGCCCTCGTCGCGCCCCATGACCGAGGCGATGCGCAGCGCCAGGCACTTCTTGCCCAGCAGCGCATTGCCGCCGTAGCCGGAGCCGAACGACCAGATCTCGCGGGTCTCGGGGAAGTGCGAGATATAGGTATTGTCGGGGTTGCAGGGCCAGCGATCGCTCTCATGACCCTCGGCCAGCGGCTGACCCACCGAGTGCATGCAGGGGATGAACTCGCCGTCGTCACCCAGCACGTCGAGCGCACCCTGGCCCATGCGCGTCATGATCCGCATGTTCACGGCCACGTAGGGGCTGTCGGTGATCTCGACCCCGAGCTTGGCGATCGGCGAGCCCAGCGGGCCCATCGAGAACGGCACCACGTACATGGTGCGGCCCCGCATGCAGCCGTCGAACAGCCCGCGCAGGACCTTCTTCATCTTGCTGGGCTCCATCCAGTTGTTGGTGGGCCCGGCGTCGGTGGAGTTGGTGCTGCAGATGAAGGTGCGGTCCTCGACCCGGGCCACGTCGCGGGGATCGGAGCGGGCGAGGAAGCTGTTGGGGCGCTTTTCCGGGTTGAGCCGGATGAACATGCCGGAATCGACCATCTCGTTGCACAACCGCTCGTTCTCCTCTGCGCTACCGTCGCAGATGTACACGCTGTCGGGTTTGCAGAGCGCCTTGATCTCCTCGATCCAGGCAAGCAGGCGGGGGTGCGAGGTCGTGCCAGCCATGATGCGGCGCATGGTAGCGCCTGGCCGGCGCGCCGCTGGTCCGGCGGAAGCGTTCCCGGCCGTCCGGCGGGGCGCGGATGCTCACGCAATAGGGAAGTGAGCAACCGCGCCGTGGGCGACCGCGAGCGAATGAGCACGGCTGTGCGGCCGAGAGAGATCCCTTGCCGGCACGCCTTGCGTGGCGGCCTAACCGGACTCCCGCAGCCGATCGAGGAAGCGCTGCACGTCCAGCGGCGGCGGAACGTCGCTCTGCTCGAACTCGTCCTTGGCCAGCACCCCGTGACCGAGCGCGAGCTCGTACTCGCGCAGCCGCACGTCGAGGGTGGCGGCGTAGAAGTAGCGGATGCCCCGTCGCATGGGATCGGGCTCTTCGTCGATGTCGAGCAAGAGCGCGTCGCGGCACAGCTGGGCCAGGAACGGGGTGTCGGCCACGATCACCAGGGCCTCCACGTTGCCCGCCGCGTCGCGGGCGCTCTGGGCATCGAGGTCTCCGTCGAGCAGCAACGACGCCAGCGAGTGGTGCACGTGCTCGACCGCGACCAGCTCGCCCTTGGCCTCGAACACGATTCCGGCGATTGCCAGCAGCGCGGGAACGTGGGTCGGCATGCGCTCGAGCGCGGCCTCGAAGCGCTCGCGCGCGGCCGCGGGGTCCTCGCGCTGCCGTGCGACCTCGCCCCGGATGAACCACGCCTGGGCCTCTTGATCGCGCTCACCGACCTCGGCGTAGGCGGTGGCCGCCTCGCTGGCCAGCTGATCGGCCCGCTCGAGATCCCCACCCTCGAGGGCGATCACCGCCAGCATGTACGTCACCGCTGGATGATCGAAGCCGCCCTCGCGCGCCTGCAGCAAGAACGGCCGCGCCGCGGCGCCGGAGAACCGGGTCATCTGCACCCCGGCCCACAGGTACGCCAGGTCGGGCGTGAGGTGGCCCTCGGCCGCGAGCGTGGCCAGATCGTTCTCGAGGATGCGCTGGGCCAGCGCGGCCACGTCGTCGTTGGGCGGGCAGCGCTGGGTATAGGCCGCCACGCGGGCGCGAGCGATGCGGGCCTGCACCTGCAGCGCTTCCACCTCGGAGGTGACGGCGGCGTCGAGATTGGTGAGGGTGGCCTCGACCGAGACGTCGTCGGGCTTGATGCGCCGCTCCTCCGAGAAGTCGACCTCGCGCGCGGTGGGCTGGCCCTGCTGCCCGTCGGTGAGCCGCCACGCCACGCCACGAATGCACACGGTGAACCACAGCGCGGCCACGTCTCCGCGCGCGACCGCGATCCAGTGGCGTCCGGAGCCGTCGGCCGCCGTTGCGAGGCGCCGATCGGCGCTGGCGGCCTTGCCCTCGCGCAGCAGCGCGCTGACCGCCTCGAGCACGGCCACGGTGCGCTCGTCGGCGTGGTCTCGCGCCACGGTCACCAGCGGCTCGAGGTCCTGCCACTGGGCCCAGCTCCCCATGGCGGTCGCCGACGCCTCGGCCGAGCCGGCCGGGGGCACGCTGCGCTTGCATGCGAGGGAGCCGCTCGCGATCGCCAGGGCGAGCGCGGTCGCCGAGCTCAGTGCACGGAGCGAGCCGAGCATGCATCGCGGGCCAGAGGGTCGAGCCAGGCGCGTCACGGGGCGGCAGGGTATCCCAACCCCGGGAGCAAAGCCGGTCCGGGCCCCAGAACAGGCCCCCGAACCAGACCCCGGAACTAGCCGAGGCGAGTCATCCACTGCTCGGCGGCGCGGCGCACCGCATCGCGGCTGGATGCCTTCGACAGCCGCAACAGCGCGTCGGGGCCGACCAGGGCCAGACCCTCGCTGCGCACGCGCGTGGCCAGCAGATCGCCCATCCGTCCGGGCTCGGTGAGCCAGCGCTCCACGATGGCGCGCGGCACCTGGAACGCGGCTCCTGGGCACGCCACCCAGCGCTCGCCGATCTCGCGGATCTCCGCGTGGCCGTGCTCCACCAGGAACGGCAGCAGCACTCCGATCTGATCCGGATCCACGCGGGCGACGGTGGCGCCGTCGGGCTCGCGCAAGCGACCCGGCGGAAGCTCGAGCACGGTCGCCACGCCCTCGACGATCGCATCGGGCGACAGGCCGATGTGCTCCAGCGCATCGCGCAGGGCAGGGCCGGGGGCCGGCGCGTCGTCCCCGGCCGCGGGCCGCAAGCCCCGGCGTACCAGCTCGTAGAGCCAGTCCCAGCGCCCCCGGCCGGTCAGCGCCGCATCGATCAGCTCGTAGCCCAGGGCCTGCAGCGTGCGCAGGCGCTGATCGAGCAGGCGCTCGGCCTCGCCCTGTCGCAGCGCTCGCCACGAGAGCGCACGCCCCCCGGCGAGGGTGCGGGACGAGGTCTCGGAGGGCTCGGCCCGGGCTTCCCTCACATTGAACCAGCTGCCGGTCAGCCCCCGTCGCTCCACGAGCGAAAGGCGCACCACCTGGTGCCGCGGCTCGACCTCCGGGGCGGGAGGCAGCCGCAAGGTGAAGCCGCGACGCTCGATCCAGCGGGGCACGGGGGGGTTATAGCCATGCCTGGCGTCGGGCTGTAAGAGGGGGATGGCGGGTCGCGTTCGGGGGGCCGTCCACGACCGCCACGATGGCTCGCGTCTCCACCGATCACTCATAGGCTTCACCATGCGTCCATCCCGCCCGATCTCCCTGGCCTCCGTTGCTCTCGCCGCGCTCGTCCTCGCGGGCTCGTTTGCCGAGCCGGCCCATGCCCGGCGCAAGCAGGCGTTCGCCGCCGCGCCCGAGGCTCCCATCGCCCAGCCGCTGGTGAGCCTGTCGCTCGAGCGCCCCGGTGGAGGCACGCTGCCCTCGTTCATGCACCTGGGGTCGCTCTACTTCGCGGGGCAGCAGGGCGAGCGCTACGACCTTCGCCTCACCAACAACACCTCCGAGCGCGTCGAGGTCGTGGTCACCGTCGATGGCCGCGACGTGATCAGCGGCGAGCTCGGCAACTACAAGCGACAGCGCGGCTACGTGATCGAGCCGTGGGCCTCCGTCGTGGTCGAGGGGTATCGCCAGTCGCTCGACCAGGTGGCCGCATTCCGATTCTCGGACCCGAGCAGCAGCTACACCGCGCAGCGGGGCTCGCCCGAGCACGCCGGGGTGGTGGGCGTGGCGATCTTCAAGGAGAAGCGCCGCAGCGCCCGCAAGCACCGCAAGGCCCTGGCCGCCGCTCCGCCGCCGCCGCCCTACTACGAGCCCTACTACCGCGGGGAGGAGCAGGCACCCGCGGCCCCCGATGCATTCCCGGAGTCGTCGAGCAAGGCCGAGCGCCGCGCCGCTGCATCCGAGGCCGAGGCCGCCGACGAAGCGGCCCCCGCGAGGGCTCCGTCACCCACCGAGGGCGGTGGCTTTGCGCCGGCGCCGAGCCCCACCCCGCGCCAGCTCGGCACCGCCTACGGCGAGACTCGCTACAGCGCCGTGCAGGAGGTCGAGTTCAAGCGCCACCGTCGTCGCCGGCCCGACGCGTTCCTCACCGTCTACTACGACAGCTCGCAGGGGCTGGCCGCGCGGGGGATCAACGTCGGCGCACCTGCGCTTCCCTACGAGCCCCAGCCGTTCCCGGGCTACGCCGCCCCGCCGCCGCGCTGATCCCCGCATTGCCGGGATGAGCCAGGGCCTCGTCACCGCGTGCGGAGGCGGGCCTTCGTCGTCGGGCCCGATGCGGGTCTTGGCTCTGCTATGGTCGGTTCGCCATGAAGCTCCGTTCCGCCGTCGCCCTGGTTTGCGTGCTGCTCCTCGGGGCGTGCACGTCCTCGAAGACCGACGAGGTCGAGGCTGCGGCTGCGGCCGCGGCGTCCGCTCCGGCCGAGGGGGTCGATCTCGTGGACATCCCCGTGCGCGAGCCTCCGCGGGTCCAGGTCGAAGTGCCCGGCGCCGAGCCGCTTCGCCCGCTGCGTCTGCATCCCGCGGCGGGTACCCGCGAGTCCATGGAGATGTCGGTCGGCATGACCATGAGCATGCGCAACGGTGCCCAGGACTTGCCTTCGATCCCGGTGCCCACCACCAAGACCCGCCTCAGCGCCGTCCTCGAGGAGGTGACCGCCGAGGAGTTCACGGTGCGGCATGCCGTGGATGCGGTCGAGGTGGTCCCCGTACCCGGGACTCCGCCTCAGGTGCTCGAGCAGGTGCGCCAGAGCGTGGAGCCGCTGGCCAGGTACCGGGCCGTGGTGCGCATGGATCCCCGAGGGGCGGTGCGGGGCGGTCAGGTGGAGCTTCCGCGGGACGTCCCCGCGCTGGTGCACCAGACCATGCAGCAGATGACCCAGAACCTGGGCCAGCTCGCGGTGCCGCTCCCCGCCGAGCCGGTGGGCGTGGGCGCGAGCTGGACGGCCACCCACGAGCTCGAGCAAAACGGGATGAAGCTGCGTCAGACGGGGCGCTACACGCTACGTGCGCTCGAGGGCGAGCACGTCACGCTCGACGCCACCATCGAGCAGGAGCTGCTCGATCCCAACGTGGAAGCCCCCGGCATGATGGGCGCAACGGCCCGGGTGAGCGACTTCTCGTCGAGCGGCCGGGGCACGCTGGAGCTCGATCTCGATCGCCTCATGCCCACCACCGTCTCGCTGGGGATCGACCTGCACATGGTGATGGACGTGACCGTGCTCGGTCAGAACCAGCACATGGAGATGGACATGGGGATGCAGATGGACATGCGCCGGCAGGACTGATGCGTCAGAGCTGCTTCTCGCAGGTCCCGCGCACGATGTCCGGCCCGTTCTCGGTGTCCTTGGAGGTGAAGACGAACGTCCACAACCCCGCCCCGAGGCCGTTGTAGTCGTACGACCAGGAGAACGCACCGGGGTTGCCTCTGATGACCTCGTTGGTGCCACCGATCACCACGCCGCCGGGACCCTCCGCGTTCATCTTCACCCACGTCAGGCCCACCGGGTCGGTGAAGGCCACGTTGAACATCGCCCCGGCGACCGGCTCGGGCACGAACGAGAAGTCGGGGTCGCACTCGAGGTCGACCCCGCCTCCGGTGGTCGTGTCCCCGGAATCGCCGGTGCAGAACGGATCGCCGCAGGCGATGGCCAGGTCGACGCACTCCTGCGACCACACGTTTTGGCAGCACGAGGGCTGGCTGGTGCACACGCACGCCTCGGTCACCTCGCTGTCGCAGCCGGCCTGCCCGCCCGGCATGCAGCACAGGGCATTGCCTCCGTCGCCCCCGCTGTTGCTGCCCCCGCTGGTCGTGCCGTCGGCGCTGGCGGTGGGCAGCGGGCCCTCGGCGCTCTCGTTGGTGTCCTCGGATCCTCCTCCGCTGCTCGTGCCGGCGTCGCCGTTGCTGGCCGAGTAGGCGGCCGAGGAGAAGCCGGTGAGCCCATCGTCGCTCCCCGCGGCGCAGGCCGAGACGAGCAGGGGGCCAACGAACAGGGACGCGAGTCGGGGGGCAGACCAAGACATGGGATGGGGCTCCACGGTCATGGTGCCGCAACCCGCGACGAGGTTCACGGTGCGGACGGGATCTTTTCCACGGGTGGCCACCGCACCACCGGTGCACCGCGCGTGGGCGTCATTGCAATGTGCGCAAGGGGATCCGAAACGCCGGGCATCAACAGCGCCCGATTTCGCTCAGCGTCTGGGCTGCCATCACGCACTTGGCGTGCTCGGCGTACTTGATGCGCCCGCGAAGCTGGATCTTGTCGCGCTTGTGCTCGATGCACTGCTCGCGGGTCGAGTCGACCAGGCGCGACAACGAGTCGTCGCTGAGCGCCTCGTCGCCGGCCTCGCGCAGGGTGACCTCGATGATGTGCTCGCAGACGTCGAGCGGGCCCGGAGCGCGGATGAACCCCCACCATCCGAGGAACAGCACCAGCACCAGGCCGAACACCACGCCCGAGGCGATCTTGGCGGCCGTGCGTGGCTTGGGCTCAGCCCCCACCGTCGATGACCTTGAAGGCGGCGCGGCGCTTTTGGACCTGGCTCTCGTCGGTGCTCTCGGCCGGGCCGGTGCCCTCGGTCGCCGGCTTGGGATCTTCGACCTCCGCGTCGCTCCCCACCGTGCGCAGCGCGGGCCGCTGCGCTTCCTCGCCCTTGCCGTAGCGGCTGCGCTTGACCGAGTCGGGCATGTTCTGGTCGAGCACGATCCCGCGGCCCGTGCTGCGATCCGCCACCACGTAGACCGACCCGTAGGGGAAGGTGCAGCGGGTCACGTAGCCTCCGAACGAGAGATCGGCCGAGAGCGCCTCCTCGAGGAAGGCCAGGTCGAGCGGGTAGCTCGGGTCGAGGTCGATGATCAGGCGCTCGCGCCACTGGTCCCGGATGAAGTCGGGACACACCACGCCTTCGAACATCGCGTTGACGTGGAGCCGTGGACAACGGCCGGCCGCCTGCAGCGACTCGATGACGCTCTGGACGGGATGAACCACCGGGATCGGCAGCGTAGCGGATTCTCGACCGCCGAGCGAGGCGCGTTTTGCGCAAGATCGCGGGGCGGCAAGAGGGGGCGCTCAGCTGAACGCCGACAGCCCCGTCAGCGCCCGGCCGATGGCCAGGGTATGCACCTCATGGGTCCCCTCGTAGGTGAAGACCGTCTCGAGATTGCACAGGTGCCGCATGATGTGGAACTCGCCCATGATCCCGTTGCCGCCCAGCATGGAGCGCGCGGTGCGAGCCGCCTCCAGGGCCATGCGGACGTTGTCGCGCTTGAGCATCGACACCTGCACGGGAGTGAGCTTGCCTTCCTGCTTGAGCCGCCCGAAGTGGAGCGCGAGCAGCAGGCCCTTGCCGATCTCGTTGTGCAGCTCGACCAGCTTTTGCTGGGTGAGCTGAAAGCTCGCGAGCGGTCGATCGAACTGCACGCGATCCATGGTGTAGCGGCGCGCGCGCTCGTAGACGTCCATGGCCGCTCCCAGCGCGCCCCAGCCGATGCCGTATCGGGCCTGAGTCAAGCAGGACAGCGGGCCCTTGAGACCATGCACGCCAGGCAGCAGGTTCTCCTTGGGCACGCGCACCTCGTCGAGCACGATCTCGCCGGTCACCGACGCGCGCATGCTCAGCTTGCCCTTGGTCTCCGGCGTCGACAGGCCCTTCATGCCGCGCTCCACGATGAACCCGCGGATCACCGGGGCGTCCGAGCCGTGCTCGAGCGTCTTGGCCCACACCACGCCCAGGTCGGCGATCGGGCTGTTGGTGATCCAGAACTTCTGACCATTGAGCACGAAGTCGCCGCCGGGTCCGTCCTGCTTGGCGTGGGTGCGCATGGAGGCGGGGTCGCTGCCCGCGTTGGGCTCGGTGAGGCCAAAGCAGCCGACGAGCTCGCCCTTGGCCATGCCCGGCAAGAAGCGCTCCTTCTGAGCGTCGGTGCCATAGGTGTGGATCGGCCACATCACCAGGGCCGACTGCACCGAGCAGAACGAGCGGATCCCGCTGTCCTGGCGCTCGAGCTCGATCATGGTCAGGCCGTAGGCCACCGGGTTCATCCCCGCGCAGCCGTAGCCCTCGAGCGTCGAGCCCAGAAAGCCCATCTCGCCGAACTCGGGGATCAGCTCCTTGGGGAACGTGCCGTGCTCGTAGTGCTGCTCGATCGAGGGCGCGATGCGGCGCTGGCCGAAGTCGTGGGCGGCCTCCCAGGTCAGGCGCTCGTCCTCGGTGAGCAGGTGGTCGATGTTCAGCAGGTACGGGGTCGCCTCGGCGGGCATGGCATGGCTCTACCACAGCGAAACCGGTGGCGGCGGGCCGGCAGGGCCCGGCCGGGGCGGGGCAGACCGTGAGGCAAGCCAGGTTTGCCGGAGGTGGCGGCAACCTGGGCACAAGATCGCCAGCACGAGGGTGGCGGAGCCGGGAGCGGCCGGGCGGGTCGGTGTTCGGTGTGTGGCGTGCCTCACCGAGCCCTGGGCGGTCCCCGCGGAGTCGGCAGCGCGCGGGCGGGCCTGCTAGCATCCGGCTCATGCGCGCCCTCGCTTCGCTCTTGGTCGCCCTGCTGGCACTCGTGGCCTGGTCCACCGAGGCCGTCGCCGCCCCCTCGGCCAGCGGCTCGTTCGACACCAACAAGGGGTTCCAGGGCAGCAGCTCTGGCGGCAAGAAGGGGCGCTACGAGTGGCCCGAGCTGGTGGTGGGTGGCAACGCGATCTCGTTCATCTCGCCGTTCCAGATCGGTGCGGTGGGGTACCTGCCCAAGGGGCGCTTCGCGTTCCAGTACGACCGGCAGCTGTCGCCCAATCTGGCGCGGCACTGGATCCACCTCGGCGCTGGCATCGTGTTCGACCGCGCCGACTGGGAGAGCTTTCGGCTCGACTCCTGCGACCCCTCGAACGACGGCAACTGCCGGCCTGGCGGCGTGGTCGGCTACGACATCTATGCCGGCTACACCCATCGCTTCTTCATCGAGAAGAAGCCGTGGCTGGTGCCTCACCTCAAGGGCTCGGTGGGATTCTCGTGGTGGGCCTTGCCCAAGGTCGGCGGAGGACGAGAGGAGCGGCAGCAGAGCCGCCTGCACTCGTGGACGCTGAACCTGCGACCCGGAGGCGGGCTGCGGCTCTTCTTGCTCGAGCAGCTCGGGCTCGGCATCGACGTGAACATCCCCATCGGCTTCCTCGTGCACACCGACGCGATCGAGCCCGACGGTGAGGACAAGAGCGGCGGGTTCCTGCTCGGGTTCGAGATCTTGCCGCTGATGGTGGAGTACCGGTTCTAGTCCGCGGTCGGGGGGGATGAGCGTGGGCGCGCTCGGCGGGGTGCTCGTGGCACTGTGGTCGATGCTCGCGCCGGGTGAGCCGGGCGTGCCCGAGCTGCGCTCGCCTGCGGCCGAAGCGGTGGTGCTGTCGTGGCAGGCGCCCGCGTCGTGTCCCGACCAGGCCGCGGTACGCCGGGGGCTGGCCACCGTGCTCGGCGAGGGACCGAGCGCCGAGGCGGGGGCCGGCGTGCGGGCCGTCGCGCGGGTGCACGAGGAGGGTGGGCGGCTGCACCTCGAGCTGCGCACCGAGACCCCCTCGGGGGTGACCACGCGGGAGACGGTCGCGGACGACTGCGCGGTGCTGGTGGAGGCCACGGCGTTGATCGTGGCGATCGCGGTGGATCCGACCGCGGTGCTCGGGCGCGGGGAGACGCTCGCCGAGCCCGAGCCCAGTCCAGTCGAGCCCGAGCCCCCGGACGAAGCGCCCGCGGTGGTGGTCGAGCCCATGGAGCCCGCAGACCCCGAGACCCGCCTGGGGATCGAGCCCGTCGAGGCCGCAGACCGCGAGGTCGAGCCGACGACGGATCCCCGGATCCGCTTCGGGATGCGCGTGGCCGGAGCGATCGACGGTGGCTCGCTGCCCGGGGTCGCGGGCGGTCTGCGAGTGACGGGGGCGGTGCTCGGTCGTCGCTGGCGGGCCGAGCTCGGCGGCGACTACTGGCTGCCGCGCACGGCGACGGCCGAGCCGGGAATCGGCGGGCGGATCGGCCTGGGCAGCGGGGCCGCGCGTGGCTGTGGCGTGCCCGGGATCGACCGGGTGGGGCTCGAGATTCCGCTGTGTGCCGGGGTCGAGGCCGGCATCCTCCGCGGTGACCCCGCCGGCGATCGCGTCGCCAATCCCGTCACCGCCCGCGTGCCGTGGGTGGCGGCCACGGCGGGCGCGGGTGTGGCCTGGACGCCGCGACGCTTCATCGCGCTCGTGCTGCAGGGCGAGGTGGTGCTGCCGATCGCCCGCACGGGGTTCGTGGTGGGCGACGTCGAGGTCTACCGCGTGGGCGCAGTGGCGGGGCGCGGCACGCTGGGGATCGAGGTGCGGTTTCCGTGAGCACCACCAAGGCGGTTCGAGCGCCTAGAACATCGTTCTCGCGGGGATCTGATGCTTCGTCCCGCGAGCGATCTTTTCGTCACGGATCCGCCCTCGGCCGGCCATGGCCGCTTCCGTGACGGCATGGTCCGCCGATGCTTCGGGCATCCTCTCGATACCCGTGATCGACCCCGATCCCGAGTTCGCGCGCCTGTACCACCGTCACCACGGGTTCGTGTGGCGCATCCTCCGAAGGTTGGGGGTCCCGCCGGCCGCGCTCGACGATGCGAGCCAGGACGTGTTCGTGGTGGTGCATCGGCGCCGCGACGCGCTTCGGACCGACGTGTCGGTGCGCAGCTGGCTGTTCGGCATCGCTCGCCGCGTGGCGGCCGACGTGCATCGCGGTCAGCGGAGGCGACAGCGCAAGCTCGATGCGCTGCTGCCTCCGCCCGATGCCCTGCCCCTCGACGACACCCTCGCCCGTGACGAGGCCGCCGCCTTCGTGCACGCGTTCCTCGAGCGCCTCGACGACGGCCACCGCATGGTGTTCGTCCTGTGCGACGTGGAAGGGCTGACGGCACCCGAGGTCGCGGAAGCTCTCGAGCTCAACGTCAACACCGTATACTCGCGGCTGCGCAAGGCTCGACTCCAGTTCGAGCGCGCGGTGGCCCGACATCAGGCACGATCGAAGGTGCTCCATGGCTGAGCGAATGCCCCCCGAGCCGAGCCCCGCTGCTCGCGAGCTGCTGCGTGCGTTCCGTGAGCAGCAGAGCCCCGCCGAGCACGTGCGCGAGCACGGCTGGCAGGCGCTTCGGGTGCGTCTCGAGCTCGCCCCTCCGGCGACCTCGGCCGCGAGCGCCGCGGCCAACGGAGCCTTCTATGCCAAGGTCGTCGGGATCACGGTGGGGATCGCCGCCGCGGTGCTCTTGTCGCTCAAGCTCGTCGGGGCCGGCGTGGTCGCGCTCTCGAGTCAGGCGCGGCAGCCCGCCATGGAGGCGCCGCATCACGGAGGCGCCGAGGCCAACGATGGCACCGCCGTCGCACGTGCGTCGCGAGCCGAGCCCGATCTGGCTCCGTCGACCGAGACCAGCGGCCCGGCTGGTGCTGCTGGTGCTGAGGTGGAGGCCGCCACCTCGCCTCTGGTGGCGTCGGAGCCCACGCCCTCGAGCGAGGCCGTTGGTTCGCCTCGCTCTCGCTCGACGCGCTCGACCCCCGCACCCGATACGGCGACCTCACTTGCTTCGGCCGATGCCCTCCGCGCCGAGATCGCGATCATCAAGCGTGCCACCAAGGCACTCGAGGACGGACGGCACGACGACGGCCTCGCGGCGCTGCGCGAGCACGCCGAGCGCTTCCCCCGGGGGACGATGACCGACGAGCGCGCGGTGCTGCGGGCGGAGCTGCTGTGTGCAGCGGGGCGCACCGAGGAATCACGTGCAGCGGTCGAGGCGTTCCTCCGCGAGCACGCCGGCTCGGCGCTCGCCGGCCGCATGCGTCACGCATGCACGAGCGCAAAGAAACCGTGACGGATGCTCACGGGCTCGGCCATGGCCGAGGTGTGACACGCCCTGCACGAGCCTCCGCCCTCCTTGCTCTCCTTCCCCTGCTGCCCGCGCTCGCCTGTGGCCTGCCCGCGGGCAAGCTCGGTGACATCGGCGACACCGGCGACACCGGCGACACCGATCCCAGCGATACGTCGGACACCAATGCCACCGCCGACTCCGGCGAGAGCGGCTCGACCGAGCTACCGCCCGAGTCCGATCGCGTGGGTGTGCTCCGGCTCGACGATGGTGCCCTCGATGTGTTGTTCGTGATCGACAACTCGGGCTCGATGGGGACCGAGCAAGCCCGCGCGACCGCGGCCATCGCTGCGTTCGCCGAGCACGCGGCCGGGACCCTCGGCACCGACCTGCGCGTGGGCTTCACCACCACCGACAACGGCAATCCCTGGTGCGGAGGCACGGGCCCCGAGGCGGGCAATCTGAGGCTCTCGTCTTGTCTCAGTCGCCAGCAGGAATTCGTGTTCAACGGCGCGAGCACCATCGACGTCACCCAGGAGGCGTGCCTCGATTTCTGTGTCCTCGACGACATCCCCATTCTACCCACCACCACCCATGTGGATCAGACGGCGACGGAGCGCCGATGGATCGAGGCTGGTCCGGGCGGCACGAACCTCGGCGCGGTGAGCGTGTCGCAGGCGGTCTCGTGCGCGGCCCCGCAGGGGATCAACGGCTGCGGCTTCGAGCAACCGCTCGAGTCGATGCACAAGTCGATCGAGCGCAGCTTCTTCGCCGGCGACGAGATGGAGGGCTTTCTGCGCCCATGGGCACGCCTGGCCGTGGTGTTCGTCACCGACGAGGTAGACTGCTCGTACGACCCCTCGTGGCAGGACATCTTCCTTCCAGAGGGCAACCGTGCGTTCTGGGGCGATCCCGAAGCGGCATCCCCCACCAGTGCCGTGTGCTGGAATGCGAGCGTGGAGTGCCAGGGCAGCGACCCCGACATCGGTCCCTGCACCGCGCA
Organism: Paraliomyxa miuraensis; assembly: GCF_026337845.1. Taxonomy (GTDB): domain Bacteria; phylum Myxococcota_A; class Polyangia; order Nannocystales; family Nannocystaceae; genus Paraliomyxa; species Paraliomyxa miuraensis. Next base: position 619,057 of record NZ_JAOVZF010000162.1, read on the forward strand.
GAACTTCGACGTCGATGGCAACGTGACCGACGCCTCCAACGCGGTCATGTACTCGCTGACGCGCTACATCAACGAGCTCCAGATGGTCGAATCGACCAAGCTGGCCTACCGAGACGACGGCTCGGTGTCGGTGGCCCTCATCGCTGGCGTACCGGTGGGCTACGCCGAGGGAACGGCCGAGCTGGTCTACACGCGGGGGGCGGCGGGCGATGGACAGTTCGTCGAGGACTTCGGCGTGGATCCGGGCTGCGAGAGCCCCGCGGGAAGGGCCGTGCCCCCGGTGCGGATCAAGGCGCTCGCCGAGCTGTTCCCCGTGGGGGCGCAGCCGGCGATCCACTCGATCTGCGGCGACGACTACTCGCCGGCCCTCGGTGCGATCTCCAGCGCGCTCGCGAGCCCCCAGCACGACACCACGGCCTGCATCCCCGCTTGCGTGGCCGACACCGATCCGGCGCTCGTCGGCACGCAGCCGCAGTGCGAGATCGTCATGGGCGTGGGTACCGAGATGGGCCGCGATTTCACGCTCGTGCCCGCGTGCGACGGCGGAGCCGCCGGTATGCCCTGCTACGAGATGCGCACCGACGGCGAGGCGATGCAGTGCGCCGCCCAGGGCAGCAACGCCGAGCTCGAGCTGGTGCTACCCGCAGGGTTCGAGTGGCAGGGGCAGCTCACCATCGAGGCCGCGTGCGAGCTGGCCCCAGCGGGCAGCTGCTGACGACAGGCCCATATCGGAATCGGCGAGCTGCTAGCGAATCTCGTCGACTCGGAAACCTTCGGACCCTTCGCGGGTGCAACTAGATGGTCCGAGGCCATGGTCCCGGATCACGTAGGTCGACCCCATCGGTCGGATGAAGAGGGGTGCCGATGGGGCACCCCTCTCACATCGAACCCGGAGCAATCGTAGTGACAGCGATGAAGACGCGGATGAGCACGCAATGGATCGGCCGTCTTGGCCTCGCAGTGGCAACCGTGTTGGCGCCCGCGCTCGCGGCGTGCAACAGCCACCCCATCAAGCCGACCGAGTACGACAACTTCCAGGAGAGCGAGGACGACATCCCGATCTCCGTCAACCGCGACGTCGACATCCTGTTCGTGATCGACGACTCGCGCTCGATGGCCGAGGAGCAAGCCACCCTCGCGCGCAACTTCGGGCCGCTGCTCGAGCGCCTCGATCGAGACGACGTCCGGGCCAACTATCGCATCGCGATCACCACCACCGACGATGGCCACTGGTTGTGTGGCAATGGCGACGAGGGAGCGTTCCAGCTCAGCAGCTGCCTCGGCCGTGCCGATGACTTCCGCACCACCATCGACGGCCAGTCGCGCGACTTCTTCCAGGAGGCCTGCGCCGAAATCTGTGCCTACGAGTCGATCGACGTGCTCCCCACCACGACCTTCTCGGACCCCACCCCACGGCCGCGTCCGTGGATCGAGAGCATCGACGGCGTCAGCAACCTGCCCGAGGGCATCAGCCCGGTGGACGCGTTCAAGTGCTTCGCGCCGCAGGGCGTCACGGGCTGCGGTCTCGAGGCGCCGCTCGAGACCATGCGCAAGGGGCTGACGCTCACCACCGATCCCACCGCTCCCGAGTTCGGCTTCGTTCGTCCGGGCGCGATCCTGGCCGTGGTGATCGTGACCGACGAGGCCGATTGCTCGTCGCGCTGGGACGAGGTCCGCGACCCGTGGGACAAGAACGGCAGCCAGGCGCTGTGGACCGAGGAGAACATCGCGAAGGGACAGCTGACCTCCGAGGTGTGCTGGTTTGGTGGGGTGCACTGCGAAGAGAGCCCCGACGGCACCAAGGAGTGCTGGGCGGTCGACAAGGCCGCCGATGGCAGCGAGACCCAAGACCCGAGCCAGGCGGTGCTGCACCCGCTCGATCGCTACGTGGACTTCCTCGCCAAGCTCGAGGCCGACAAGCAGGTGATCAACCCCGATCAGCAGCTGTTGGTCGCGGTGCTCACCGGGGTGCCCAGCGGCTATGACGGCGGCGCCATTCCGTACACCGACGGCGACGACGCCGAGTTCCTGCGCGAGAACGGGATCGGAGCCGGCTGCGCCTCCGACAACGGGAAGGCGGCTCCACCCGTGCGCCTGGCCGAGCTCGCCGATGCGTTCCGTGCCGATGACGACGACGTCAACCTCTACTCCGTGTGCGAGCCCGACTACTCCAACGCGATGTCGGCCATCGCGGCGGCCATCGACCAGCAGGTGCGCCCGCCGTGCGTGCCGACGTGCGTGGGCGACTCCGATCTGGATCGGGAGGGCCTTCAGCCCGACTGCCAGCTCACCGAGGAGTACGTCACCTACGAGGGCGACGAGATCAGCTACTCGATCCCGGCGTGCCTCGCAGTCGACGGCTCATGGGCGCTGCCCGAGGGGCACGACGTCTGCTACCGCTCGCTCACCGATCGCGACGGCAGCACACCAGAGGACGACGACGATATGAGCCCCACGTGCGCCGAGGAAGGCTGGAACCTCGAGCTCTCGCTCATGCGTCGCAACGACGCCTCGGCGCCGCCCGGAGCCAGGGTACGAGCGCGGTGCAGCGTCTCGCAGTTGCAAGCGGTCGACTGCCCCGGTCTCGAGGGCTGACGCCTTCGCTCGGTCTCGCTCGCGGGCGCGCCGACTCTCGTTGGCGGGGCTCGCGAGCGGTCCGAGGATCCGCGCGGGACGTGGCCTGGCTGGCCTCGGCGTGCATCAGACAGCGCCCTGGAACGGAAGTTCCGTGGGCGCCAAGTTCTTTTATGGGACCACGATCTTTCTCCTCGACAAGGACTGCTTCGATGTGGTGACGGTCGGAACTTCGGCTGGTGGTCGCTGTCGATCGAGCACCAGTGACGAAGGAGACCCTGACCATGTCCCGCACGATCAACCTGAAGATCTTCAAGAACGAGCAGCTCATCGGCAGCCGCACGTTTTCGCAAGAGGTGATCAAGATCGGCAAGCTTCGCAGCAGCGATCTCTACCTCGAGGACGACGCGGTTGCTCGTATGCACGCGGTGCTCGAGGTGACCGCCGGCGAGCTTCGCCTGGTCGACCTCGGCAGCGCCGGCGGCAGCTCGATCAACGACCAGCGCGTGACCAAGAGCGCCGCAATCCAGGGCGGCGACTCGCTGCGCGTGGGTCCGTTCCGCATCGAGGTGGAGGCCGCAGCCGTCACGGCGAAGGCGCCCACCCCGGCCGTCCGTTCCGCGATCACGGCGGTCGCGGCTGCTCCGGCGGTCGCGATCGCTCCTGCGCTCGCACATGCGCCGGTCTCTCCCCGCGCGACGCTTCCCGTCGATGCTCGCGACGTCGAGCACGGCGATCGTCACGTGGCCGAGGTGGTCACCAGCTACGGCAAGACCGTGCTCGACGTCCAGCACGTGGGGCAGGTGGGTAGCCGTCGCAAGCAGGCGCCGGCGTTCTTCGCCCTCGGCGGCTTGCTGCTGCTGGCGGGCGGGGGCTTGCTGGCCCACGAGGTCTCGCAGGACTGGGAAGGCTACCAGCAGGCCCAGGCCGATGCTGCCGTGTCGGGTCGTCCGGCGCCCGAAGCTCCGGGCCTCGGCCTGGGCGGCCTCGCGATGGCCCTGGCGCTGCTGGGGCTGGTGCCGATGGGCCTGGGCCTGTCGCGACGCGAGGACGTGGGCCTCGATCGCTACACCCTGGGCGAGGGTCCCGATGCCAGCTTCAAGGTGGCGATGCCCGGCCTGGGTGACCAGTCGTTCCCGCTGGTGCTCGAGCGAGGCGATGCGCACGTCCTGCGCTTCACCCCGCAGATGAGCGGATACGTGAGCATGGGCAACCAGCGCCTCGACCTGCCCGAGCTGGTGCGGTCGGGCGCAGCGGTGCCCGATGGCTCGTCGTACGCGATGTCGCTGCCCCACGGCGCCAAGGCGCACCTCGAGCATGGCGAGCTCTCCTACGAGGTCTCGTCGGTCAACCGCGGCAAGGTGATCGCCAAGGGCAACGACACCGACAAGCCGTTTTGGATCTACAACGCGGCCTCGTTCGCCGTCATCGGCGGGCTGCTGTCGCTGTCGCAGCTGGTGCCCGAGGATGCGCTCTCGATGAGCATGGACGACGTCACCGCCGAGAACCGCTATGTGGGCTACATGGCCCAGCCCGACGACGAGGAGGACCAACCCGAGGAGATCGTCCTCGACGCCGACGAACCCGACGAACAAGAGGCCGGCGACCAGCCCGGCAAGCGCCACAAGGACACCGAGGGCAAGGCGGGCAATCCCGTCGCTCGACCCGTCAGCGGCCTCATGGCGATGAAGGGCCCCAAGAGCGCCATCCCCAGCATGGATCGCAACTACCGGCCCGAGGTCGCGGCTCGCAACATGGGCATCCTTGGGATGATGGAGCTGGAGAGCGGTCACTTCCTCTCGTCTCCGACCGGCACCTACGCGATCGGCAACGATGACTCCGACGTGTGGGGCAACCTCACCGGCACCGCGATCGGCGACGCCTATGGCGTGGCTGGCTTCGGAGACATCGGCACCGGCCGCGGTGGCGGTGGCGATGGCGATGGGACCGTCGGCCTGGGCGAAGTCGGCCTGATGGGCCGGCGTGGCAGCGGCGGTGATCGGCTCGGCTACGACCAGGGCAAGGGCACCGGCTTCAAGGACCGCACCACGCGTCAGCCGCGGGTCTCCGTGGCCAAGGACACCAAGGTCGTCGGCATCGACAAGGACATGATCCGTCGCGTGATCAAGAACCACCACAACGAGGTTCGCCACTGCTACAACCAGGGGCTCGCGCGCGACCCCAACCTCAAGGGCCGCGTGGCGGTGATGTTCACCATCGGGCCCGCGGGGACCGTGCCCTCGGCCGCGGTCTCGGAGAACACCCTGTCGAATCGCGACGTGGCCAACTGCGTGGCCAAGTCGGTGCGTCGCTGGAAGTTCCCCAAGCCCAAGACCGGTGGTAGCGCGATGGTGACCTACCCGTTCTTGTTCTCCCCCGGCTGAGCGCCGCACCCACCCACCAACGACGAGACGGCGTCGTCCCCTCCCTCATCGCGGGGAGGGGGCGGCGCCGTCTCGGCCTTCGCTCGGCTACGACGAGCCGCGGCGCGGCCCGCCGCCACGAAAGGGATCGCCCATCGGGCGCAGCACCTCGTGCTCGAGCCGGGCGAGCATGGCCACCGCCCGCTCGCGGTGCCCTCGACCGTTGCCCCGCGCGAGCCACCGGCGATGGAGCGCCGCGCCTCGGCGCGCCTGGTCCTCTTGCCAGCGGCTGCGCACGAGATCCTCGCGCAGCTGGGCCGACCCCATCCCGCGCTCCTCCAGCATGCGGCGGTCCTCGGGCGGCAGCTTGGCCACGATGGAGATCCACTCGAACATCTCGCGGTCGAGCTCGGCGAGCGGTAGCTCGGGATCCCGCACCACGATCGCCAGGCTGCGGGTGTGTCGAACCAGCCGCTGCAATGGTGCGGAGAGGGTCGCGAAGGTGCCCGGCAGGGCCGCGGGATCATCGAGATCACGACGTCGCAGCCGGCTGCGGATGGTCTGTGCCATGCCCACCCAACCTCGGCCCAGCAGCACCCCGGTGCCCGCAAAGGCCAGCACCGTGCCCACGCCTCCCTGGCCGAGGACCAGCAGCACCACCACGGTCACCATGCCCACCAGCCAGACCGCGGTGATGGTGCCCAGCACGCCGAGGGTGAGGGCCCAACCGACCGCGAAGCCGGTGGTCAGCTGTGGGGGGGACCACGGCTCGGGGTCGAGCACGGGTCGCAGGGCAGGGGAGGTGGGGCTGGTGGAGAGCGCGAGATGATCGCGCTGCGCACGCGCTGTGCTCTCCCGTTCGCCCATGCGTGCATGGAGCATGACCGAGGTCGGGCCATGGCGCCCGTCGCGACCGAAGGAGGTTGCCCCGACGGCGCCCAAAGGGGTAGAGCAAGCTCCATGGCTGTAGACGCCCCCTATTCGCTCTACTACTGGCCGTCCCTTCCGGGGCGCGGGGAATTCGTGCGCCTGGTGCTCGAGCAGGCGGGGGCTCCCTACGACGACGTGGCCCGGCGGCCCAAGGAAGACGGCGGCGGTTCGGGTGCGGTGATGGCTCAGCTGTCGGCGCCCGGTGGTCTGCGGCCGCTGGCCCCGCCGGTGCTGGTGCACGGGACCGTGCGGCTGGCCCAGATGCCCAACATCTGCGCCTGGCTGGCCGCTCGCCACGGGCTGGTGCCCGACCAAGAGGACGCGCGCGCGGAGGCGATGCAGCTGCAGCTCACGCTCGCGGATCTGGTGGCCGAGGCCCACGACACGCACCACCCCGTGGTCAAGGGCGACTACTACGAGGTGCAGAAGTCCGAGGCGCGGCGGTACGCCAAGCAATTCGTGGAGCAGCGGCTGCCGAAGTTCCTGCGCTACTTCGAGGCGGTGCTCCAGGCCAACGCAGAAGGCCAGGGGCGGCACTTGCTGGGGTCGTCGCTCACCTACGTGGATCTGTCGATGAACCAGGTGCTGCACGGGCTCGAGTATGCGTTTCCACGGGCGTTTGCTCGCGTGGTCGGCGAGCTCCCCGGGCTGGTCGCGCTGCGCGAGCACGTCGACGGCCTGCCGCGCATCAGTGCCTACCGGGCGTCGCCGCGCTACTTGCCGTTCAACGAGAGCGGGATCTTTCGGCGGTACCCCGAGCTCGACGCCGTCGACGACGACGGGCCGGCTGCGTAGCGCGTCGGGCCGCGCTTTCGGATCGCAGGACGAGCTCAGGGCATGGGCTCGACCACCGTCTGCGGATCGATGCGGGTGTCGAACAGGTTCATGCGCCAGTCCAGATGCGGCCCGGTGGAGCGGCCCGTGTTGCCCGAGGTCGCGATCACCTGGCCCGCCTTCACCACGTCACCCTCCTTGACCTTGAGCTTGTCGAGGTGGAGGAACGACGAGGTCAGGCCGTGGCCGTGATCGAGGATGACGAGGTTGCCCGACAGCGGCACGTCCTTCTCGGCGAGCACCACCACCCCACCGGCGGGGGCCTTGACCTTCTTGCCCACGGGCACGCCCACGTCCACGCCCCAGTGGTAGCCGTGGTCCTCGTCGTTGAGGATGCGCTCGCGCCCGTAGGTCGAGGTGATCTTGCCGCGCAGCGGCCAGTCGAAGCCGTCGCGGAAGTAGGGCACGTCGCTGCTGCGCCGTCGGAGCCTGGAGATCTTGGCCTTGGACTTGTTCAGCGCCTTGCGGGTCTCCTTGTCGAGATCGACCATCTCGGTGGGCAAGCCGCTGATCTCCTCGGGTTCGAACACGCGGTCGGCCACCTGCAGCACGCGGCGCTCGGGGGGGCCGCCCGCGAACGCGAAGCTGAGCAGGGCGCGCGGGGAGGCGTCGCGGCCAAAGCCGATCAAGAAGTCGCCCTCGGCCGAGACCTTGACCTTCTCCTTCTCGAACCAGACCTTGGTGTCGGGCGGCACGATGCCGTGGACGAGGCCGCCCTGCACCAGCTGCCCCTTCAGCGTCACGCGGGGATCGGGCTGCGCCATGTAGTCCTCGTCGACGTGGAGTTCGAAGCCGAAGCGCTTGGGCTTGCTCTCGGGGGCCTCGCGCACGTCGAGGCGTCCTTGTAGTGCCATGTCGATCGGCGTGCCCGTGGAGAGGTCGTAGCGGGCGCGTAGCTTGCCCTGGCCGCTCACCGACGCGACCGCGGACAGGCCCAGCGGGGTGCCGGTGAACGGCTCCTCGGCGAGCGGTCCGTAGGTCACCTTGGCGTCGAGCTCGAGCTGCTTGCCGTCGATGGCCTTGGCGGTGCACGACAGCGTCTGCCAGGTCGGTATGCCCAGCACGTCGATGCGGCGGCGAACCTCCCAGCGCGTGCCCTTCTTCATGGTCAGCGCGGGCACCGGGACCATCAGGTGCCCCAGCGCCAGGCGCTCGGCGGCGGCGAGCTCGACCGCGTTGGAGTCTTCACTGGTCGGCCAGGGCAGCGCGGTGACCACGTCCCAGCGATCGGTGGTCAGCGAGACGGCGGCGGGGGTGTCGCCCGGAGCCAGCGCGGTCTGCAGCGCGGTGACCGTTGCCTCGTCGGCCACCTTGCCCTTGGTCAACACGGTGACCTCGCGCGGCGTGAAGCGGTAGCTCGAGCCCTCGTCGCCGATCGATTCGAGCACCACGTCGGCCGCGATGCGGGTGATCGGCACGCGCAGCTTCTTCTTGGCGCTCGTGGTGAGCTCGAGCTCGATCACCAGCCGGCGCTGCGTGCCGGGGGTACGCTCGGCCAGGGCACGGTCTTCGCCCTTGCCTTCCTTGGTGAGCGCCACCGAAGGCTCGAACGGTCCGTCGGCCTCCACCGCGGATTCGTCGCCGTCGGTGGCGGTGCCGCCCTCCGCGGGGGTGGCCTCGGGGGCCGGTGCGGGCTCGGTGGCTTCGGGCGCGGGCTCGGAGCATCCGAGGAGCAACGAGCCGGCGAGCAAGCAAGAGCCCCACGTCCAACGCGCCTGACGTCTCATGGGTCGAGATTGTAGTGCCCCCGGCGGACGCGGCGGGGGTGAAACTTCGGTGGGCTACGGCTACGCCCGCGCCCAGCGCGGCCCGGGCCTATCCTCCGCAGCCCAGCCGCGCTTGCGCGCGGTCGATCGCCTTGGCGTAGCGACCCTCGGGGAACCGCCGCCGGTGCTCGGACCAGTGCTGGCACGCCTGCTCCTGATCGGCGAGCTGGGTGGAGAGGATCGTACCCAGCTCGTAGCTGAGCACCTCGCGGGTGTGGCGATCCCATCGCTTGCCCAGGGCTTGCCGGAGCAGGGCGACGGCGGCCTGGTACTGACGCTGGGCCCGGAGCTCGGCCACGCGATCGACCAGACGGCGCAGCTCCTCGGCCGAGGAGGCCTTGTCACGCGCGCGCGTGCCGTTGCCCTGTCGCGAGGCCTCGGCCTCGCGCTCGAGCGCAGCCAGGCGATCACCGACCGCGAGCAGCGGGGCTTCGTCCTCGCTCGTCGTCGGCTCGGGCGCTGCGGCCAGCGCTTCGCTCGCCTCGGGCACATCCGGCTCGTTGGCCGTGGCCCACGCGAGTGCCTGCGACGAGGTGAAGCGGAAGCGCTCGCCCGGCTGGATCGCGTATGCACTGCCGTCGTCGGTCACGAAGCGCATGGTGCCTTCGAGGAGATCGACGTGGCCTCGGTCGCCGGCCACCACCAACGAGAGCTGCGAGGACAGCACCTCGATCGCTCCGCCGGGCACCTCGATGCGCCAGGGCTCGTGCCCAGCCTCGTGAGCGGCCCCAGGGTGGGGCTGGTCGGGCTCGCTCGCGGCGTTGGTCTCGATCATCACGGTGCCGTCGACCACCACCACGCCGCCCTCGATCGGGCGCAGGCGCGTGGTCTTGCGGCTCTCGATCACCACGCCGGCGCGAGGAGGATCGACGCGGCAGCTTCCGTCGAGCACCAGCTCGACCTCGCCGCGAGTCACGTGGCAGTTGTCACCGCCGACCTGCCAGGCCGCGTGCATCGGCGCGGCCTCGGCTTGCTCGGTGGCGAGCTGGGGCTCGCCTCCCATGGTGAACACCGCGAGCACCATCGCCGCTCCCGCGGCGAAGCTGACCATGGGGATCCAGGTGCGGCGCCGGGCGGGGAGCTCGGCCTGCATCAGCTCGGCGTCGAGTCGTCGGGCGATGCGGTGCACGGCGCCCGGCCGCAGGCGCTCGGCCTGATGGACTTGGTCGAGATCTTGGAGTTCGTCGAGAAAGGAGCGTCGTTCAGTCATGACCCACCTCCCCACCGGTTCGTTGGTTGGTCTCTTGATCGGTCGTTGGGTTGGTCTCTCCGTTGGCGTCCCCACCGAGCTCCCATCCGGCCTCGCGGATCGTGGCCTCGGCGCGCTTGATGAGCTTGCAGACGTAGCTCTTCGAGAACCCGAGGATCTCGCCGATCTCCTGCTGCTCCTTGCCGTCGAGGCGATACATGCAGAACGCGATGCGCTGCTTGGGTGGCAGCGAGGCCAGCATCTGGTCGACCCTTCGCAGGTCGCGGCGCTCGGCCGTCTGGGCTTCGGGGTCCGAGGGGACCGTCGCGGCGCGTCCGAGGAGCCACCGCACGGCGGGGGCGTTGGCCACGGCCTCGCGGCGCAGCCGGCTCAAGCAGCGATTGGTGGCCACGCGGTAGAACCATCCCTTGAGGGCGTCGTCGTCCTCGAGTCGGTGGATCACCTTGCACAGCGAGACGAACACGTCCTGCGTGACGTCCTCGGCCCATGTGCGGTCACCCCGGCCGTAGCGCAGCGCGAGCCGATAGACCTGGTCGCGATGCTGACGATAGAGCCGACCGATGCGCGCCGCGGTGGCGCCCACGGTTTGCTCGCCGCCTTCGCCGAGCAGCAACAGCGAGCTCGACTCGAGCTCGCGAACCTCGCTTGCGTCACTCACCGTGGCCTCCATCCATAGCTCAAGCCCACCGAAGCTCCAATGCGCCAGGCGGTGCGGCTCCACACCGCCACGTCGTCCACGCGATGCTCTCGATCGCGCGCGGAGCGACCCGCCCGAAGCGTCAGCTCGATTCGCAATCCGCGGGGCAATCGAAACGATGCGCCCAGGGGAAGCTCGGCCGTCCAGTCGACTCGATGCCCCGTCCGTGCCCCGCGCTGGCGATAGCGATGGACGAGGACCCCGCCGAGCGCCTGCGCGTGCAGGGCCACCACGGGGGAGACCTCGAACATCCAGCCAAAGCCACCGCTGATGCTGGTTTCGAAGATCGAGATGTCGGGAGCCGAGCTGGGCACCATCAGCACGTCGAACAACCCCGCGGGGCCAGGCTCGCCGCCCACGCGCAGGGTGGTGCCAACGGCTGCATCGGCGGCGGTCATGCGTCCGTAGACCCCGGTGCGAGCGCCGATGCGAACCGCGGGGCCGCGCCGCGGCGGCTCGAGGGTCCGGTCGTCCGTGAGGCTGGCCGACGGAGCCATGGTCGACGCGGGGCGCTCGGACGACGTGGTCCGTCGAGGCGCGGGCTCGTCGGGGCTCAAGAGCGCATCGAGGGAGCTGTCGAGCGCGAGGGGATCGGGCTCGCGGCCAGACTCGACCGGCTCGAGTCCCACCAGCTTGGCCTGGAGGTCGGAGGCCAGGCCGCAGCCGTCGGCTTCGTCGGCCCGCGACAGCGCGAGCGCTTCGCCCCGGCCCTCGGCGCACAGGACCTGGTCGGGCTCGGCATCCAGCGGCACCACGGTTCGGTGACGCTCGAGCAGCTGCTCCACGAGCGTACGTCGCAGCGCATCGGGAGAGATCGCGGCGGGCGGAGCATCGACGCGCACGGCCACGCGAGACGGCAGCGTGCCCTGAGGGGTGGGACGAGGTGTTACCTCTTCGAGGGCCTCGATGGCGCGGTGCACGGCCTCGAGCGGGAGCACGGGGCCGGTGGCGACCTCGAAGGCCAGGGTGTCCTCGCCTTCGGCCTCCACCCGAATCCCGCCCGGGGTGGGCTCCACGCGCAGCGTGCGGGTGGCCTGGTCGGCCGAGGGAGCCAGGGGGTAGCCCTCCTCGAGCAGGCGCATCATGAGCTGATCCCGCAAGGAGCGCGTTTCGGTTGGATCCGCGCTCGAGACCCGCTCCACGTAGACCGGCGCCGGAGACAGCAATAGCCCCAGGACGGCGCTGATCATGCCGTTCTCCGTGGTTGCCGGCTCTCCATGGTGGTCCATCAGCATAGCGGGCGCGGACCTCATCACGCGACATGGGGGCGGGAGTTTCCATGGGGGGCGGCGGAAAACGCGTGCGATCTCGGGAATCTGAGCATTTCTAGGATTTTCGGTTGGGCCATGGGCGCCCGCGTCGGGCATACTCCTTCGCATCGTGCGTGCGAGGAGGGGCGGAGCGCTGACGCTGGCGACGGTCGGTCTGCTCGTGTGCGCATGTGGCGAGCTCGACATCGTCGATCACGATCCCCTGCTGCTCGACCCCGAGGGCAATTTCCCCGCGGAGGTCGAGGAACGCTGTGGGACGCTGCCGCCGGGGGTCGGGTCGATTCCCGGGCTCACCAGCGCGTGGCTGTCCGAGGTGCCCGTCAAGGAAGGTGAGGTCAGCCCGCGCGCTGCCGCCACCAGCAAGGTGCTGCGGCTGTCCGACGATGGTGTGCCTTGCGGGGATCCGCTCGACCCCGAGCTCATCGGCTGTCCCCGGGCTTGGGCCGTGGACATCTCCCTGCGTACCGCCGCCTTCGGTCCCGGGACCTTCGCCCTCGACGACTATGCACAGAGCTGGCACCTCGCCACTGCCACTCGCGTCGAGGACGGGGTGTGCGAGCGCGACCAGGAGCTCGGCGTGTTCGAGGGCGGGCAGCTCGAGATCTTCACACTGACCGATGCGTGCGTGGTGGGTCGGCTCGTCGCGACCACCGACGAGATTCCCGTCGAGGGTGGCCCGGTCGAGGGCGGCTTCGTGGCACTGCGTTGCGAGTCCGAGGGCTGACCGCGCTCCCGACGACGCCGGATTTCCTCGCCTTCGACCCCGGTGGCCGTCCCCGTGTGGCCGTCCATGGCAAGGATGGCCACGGCCCGGCTTGACGGTCGAGCGAGCGGCGGGCTACGGATGCGCGCCATGCTCGGTACGCTCATTCGCCGCGTCACGGTCAAGACCCTCGATGTCGTCGTCGACAAGGGGCGCTCATCCGAGCACGCACCACTGCGGGCGGCCGCATCGGCGCTCGACCGCGTGCGTGGCGTGGTGGGGCTCGATGTGGTCGAGGCCCAGGCTCCGCTGCCCACGTGGTCGGGTGACCAGCCCGACCAGCCCATGTGGGCGAGCGACCGCAAGAAGCTGCGCAAGCACCAGCTCGAGAAGGGGATCATCCGCGACGAGGACGAGGACGCGGCGGCCTCCTCCGCGATGTCGGCCGAGGCCGCACCCGTCATCAAGGTCTACTACAAGCGTGGATGTCCCTACTCGCGCGCGGCCATGGATCTGCTGCGGGAGCGAGAGTTCGCGTTCGAGGAGCACGACATCAAGGGGGACGACGCCACGCTGAGCTGGCTGAAGATCGTGACCGGGCAGCAGACGACGCCGCAGATCTTCATCCACGGCAAGAGCATCGGCGGGTTCGAGGAGCTGCGCGCGCTCGATCAGTCGGGCGAGCTGCGTCAGCGGCTCGAGCGGGCGCCGGACGAGGGCGAGGACGAGCCCGCGGGCGACGAGGCGCTGGTCGACGAGATGGAGATCGCCGATCTGCGCGCACGCATCGACGCGGGCGCGCAGGTTCGGCTCTGCGACGTGCGGACGGCCGCGGAGGTCGAGCAGGGCATCATCGCGGGGGCGATGCACGTGCCGCTGCAGGAGCTCGACGCGCGCCACGGTGAGCTCGACGCCGCCGACGTGTGGGTGGTGTACTGCAAGTCGGGTCGTCGCTCGCTGATGGCGGTCCAGGCCCTGCGAGGGCACGGATTTCGCTCGGCGGTGAGCCTGCGAGGCGGCATCGACGCTTGGGTGGCCAGCGGAGGAGCCGTGGTCGCGCTCGCGCTCGACGAGGCTGCTTCCGCGCCTCGACGGCTGCCGGTGCTGCAACAGCACCCCGAGCGCTCTCCATTCGAGGACCTCGCGGTCGGCGACGGCAGCGTGAGCATGGCGCTCGAGGGTGACGAGCTGGTGGCACGGGTACGAGAGGTGCTCGACGAGTGCCGTCCGCTCGTGCAGGCCGACGGTGGCGACATCGAGCTGCTCGACGTGCAGGGCAACGTGGTGCACGTGCGGCTCACCGGCAACTGCATCGGGTGCCCGAGCTCGAAGGCCACGCTCGAGCAAGGGATCGCGCGGCGGCTCAAGCTTCGGATCCCCCAGATCATCGGGATCGCGTCGCCGCAGCTCGGGTGAGGGCCCGGGATCGCGCCGCAGTCCCGTCCGAGGCTTGCATGGCAGTCTCGAGGGCGTAGGGGGGTACCCGTACGCGAGGTCCCGAGTATTCACTGGTTGAAATCGCGCTTCGTCCCGCTCATGGCGTGGTCTCGATGCGGGATGGCCCCGCCGATCCAGCTCGAGCGTACGGGCATCTCGCTCGTCTCGCTCCACAATGGGACGTCTCGTCGACCATCCGTCCGTCAATGGCCATCACGCCGTTCGCAGTGGTCATCGTTCACAACGATCGATCGATCCGCGTCCCGAAATCATCAGTACCCAGATGGCTCGATTCGGTCATGCTGATTCTTGCGGACGTCCGAGCCGTGCCCCCAAGTCGGCTGTCTTCATCGCGTCGCTGGCCATTGGTCTGCGAGCTCGATGATGCCAGCCCAAACGACGACTGGACCGAGCCCCCCCACCGTCGGTCCCTTCCCCACAAGAGGAGTAGCGTGATGATCCACCAAGCACCCATCGTTCATGGCCACCCCCAGTCCCGACGCCGCATGACCGCGGCGACCCTTGCCGCGATGTTCCTGTTGCTTGCCGGCCCCGTGTCGGCCGCGCCCATCACCTTCCAAGACCATGCCGCCGACCCCGGGTCGGGGATCACCTACGAGCGCGTTCCGACCCCGGACTACCTCATGGCGCTCGAGGAGCTGCGGCAGGACTCCCTGGTCACCCCGCTGACCCTGGCGGACTTCGTGGGCTCGCCCTATAGCCCCCACGGACAGCCCGGGGTGGTGATCTTCGACCACGACGACGACGGAGATCTGGACGTCTACGTGACCAACGGTCCCGGGGCCGACAACAGCCTGTACTCCAACCAGCTGGTCGAGACCGGCACGGTCGGCTTCGTCGACGTGGGCGTCGCCACGGGTACGGGCGTATGGTGGCAAGACGGGCGCGGCGCGTGCGCGGGCGACGTCGACAACGACGGTGACAAGGACCTCCTGGTCCTCGGCGGAGACTCGCCCAACGTTCTGCTCGAGAACCTCGGTGGCGGGCAGTTCGCGGAGGTCGTCGCCGCCGGGATCGAGGGTGGGGATCGCAGCCACGTGTCCTGCGCCATGGGCGACATCGACAACGACGGCTTGCTCGACGTCCTGGTCGCGAATTCCTACGACCACCACAGCCTGGTCGCCTGCGTCGTCGAGACGCTCGCCGAGAATCAGCACAACCAGCTCTACCTCAACCTCGGCGGCCTCGCGTTCCAGGACATCAGCGCGACCTCGGGGATCGAGGATCTGACCGGGTTCGGGCCAGGCAACGATGGCTCGGCCGGCATCACCTGGGCCGTGGGCATGGTCGATCTCGACACCGACGGCGACCTCGACCTGGTGTTCGGCGACGACCAGTGCGCCTTTCCCAAGGCCGCGTACGGCGGCTTCGACCGCGGGTTCATCCACATCCTCATCAACGACGGTACCGGCAGCTTCGTGGACCACCCGCTCGTCGACTCTCCGGTGGCTTCGGGCTCGTGGATGGGCCTGGGCTTCGGCGACTTCAACTGTGACGGCAACATCGACATCTTCGGCTCGAACTTCGGCGACTACCACCTCACCACCGAGGGCCTACCCTTCACGTTCGGCGACGAGGCCAGCCGCTGGCTGCTGGGCGACGGCACCGGTGGGTTCTCGGACCCCGGTGTGGGCACCAGTGGTGCTTCGGTGTTCGGCTGGGGCAACGCCGTCTTCGACTACGACAACGACGGCGACCACGACGTGGCCTACTTCGGAGCGCTCCATGCCAACTTCTATGCCACGGCCGACAACCCCGGGACGATGCTGCTGAACCAGGCCTGCACTGCCGAGTTCGTGCCCGATCTCGATGCGCTGCGCCTCGACTACACCGACAACAACGTTACCGGGGTCGCCGGGGGCGACCTCGACGGCGACGGGTTCGTCGACCTGGTGACGGCCTCGCGCTACGTCCTACCCCCCGGAACGCCGCTGGCGTTCGGCGTGAATTCGTGGGGCGTGGTGTGGGATCCCACCGCCTACTTCGTACCCTCGTTCGGCCCCGGGCCCGACCCGGGTGAGTTCGTGTGGGCGGGCGTCGAGTTCGACAACGGCACCCTCGGCATCGAGCTCAACAGCGGCAACGGCAACAACCATGTGGGGGTGACGGTGGTCGGCTCGGTCGACCTCACGCCGGGGGGCTCGGTCAATCGCGATGGGGTGGGTGCAGTGATCACGTTCACGCCCCACAACAGCGCGAAATCCACGGTGGTCCCGGTGCACGCCGGTTCCAGCTTCGGGTCCCAGCACGCCCTCGAGGCCCTGTTCGGCCTGGGCAACAAGCAGAAGGGCGTGGTGGACGTCATGTGGCCCGGCGGCGTCAGGAACCGACTGTACAACGTGCACGACGGCGAGCGCGTCACGTTCCCGGAGATCCCGTGCAGCTACGACGCGAGCTGGGCGAACTTCCAGGCGTACAAGGGGTGCGTAGACGATGCTCTGGACGACCTGCAGGATGCAGGGGTCATCTCTGCGCAGATGAAGGGGCGCCTCTACTCCAGTGCCGTCAAGGCGTACCACCAACCGTAGCGTTCGCGTCGGGTGAGCGATCCTCTCACCCGGCACGCACGGTCCCCGAGGTGCGTTTCCCCGAGCAGAACCCCGGTCGCCCGAGAGCGGTCGGGGTTCTTCTCATGGTTCGTCAGTCCAGCCGGCGAGTCGGCAAGCCCTGCCGCGTGCCGGCGCGGGTTCGTTCTCCACGGCTGGTGGGACGCCTGGTGGCGGTGCGAGTCTGTGGGGGGACTTCGCCTCTCCTCCGCTCCTCCGATGGTGCGCATGGCTACTTTGGTCCAATTTTTCACCCTCGGAGAGCGGAGCAATCGTGTACCATCCGGGCGTGTGAACGGCGCGCTCGTGGCATTTCGGCCCATCGGCGCGTGATCGAGCGGCGCGACCACCCGCTGCTCCGTACCCAGGCGGGGACCGAACATGGATGTCGTCGAGCACCATTACGAAGAGATCTTCCAGCTCACGCCGGTGAGCTTGTGGGAGGAGGACTGGGCCGTCGTCTATGCCGAGCTCGACCGGCTTCGGGACGAGGGGGTGACCGACTTTCGGGCTCACTTCGCAGGGAACCCGGCGCAGGTGTTCGAGCTGGCATCGAGGGTCCAGATCACCGACATGAACGAGTACACCCTGGAGCTGTTCGAGGCCGAGTCCAGGGAGCAGATACTCGGGGCGCTCGCGACGGTGTTCGATGCGGAGTCGTTCCCCGTGTTCGCCGCACAGATGGTGGCGGCGGCGGAGGGCAAGCAGCAGGTCAGCTCGGAGGCCTATGCGCGAACGGTCAAGGGCAAGCGCATCCACGTGCTCATGACCCTCCGCATGCTCGAGCGTCGCGAAGGGCGCGTGCCCGTGCTGCTCAGCATGTTGGACATCACGGAGCGCAAGGCCATGGAGGACAAGATCCGCGAGGTCGTGGCCGCGCTCGAGCGCTCCAACAAGGAGCTCGAGCAGTTCGCCTACGTGGCCTCGCACGACCTTCAGGAGCCGCTGCGCATGGTCGCGAGCTACACCCAGCTGCTGGCCCAGCGATATCGGGAGCAGCTCGACGAGCGAGCGCACAAGTACATCGACTATGCCGTCGATGGTGCGAAGCGGATGCAGGACTTGATCAACGATCTGCTCCATCTCTCGCGTGTCGGCACGGAGGGCAAGCCGCTGGTTCCGGTCGCCCTCGAGGCCGTCCTGGACCAGGTGCTGGTGGATCTGCACGGGCGCGTCGTGGATACGGGAGGAGAGGTCTCGCGGGGTCCGCTCCCCACCGTCGACGCCGATGCGGTGCAGATGAGTCAGCTGTTCCTGAACCTCATCGGCAACGGCCTGAAATTCCGTCGTGAGGGGGTGGCACCCGCGGTCCATGTCTCGGCGCGGCCCGAGGGGAACGAGTGGGTGATCTCGGTGCGCGACAATGGCATCGGGATCGAGCAGCAGCACCACGACGACGTCTTCGTGCTCTTCCGCCGGCTGCACGGACGCGGCGAGTACTCCGGCACCGGCATCGGCCTCGCCATCACCAAGAAGATCGTGGAGCGCCACGGCGGCCGCATCTGGGTGGAGTCCACGGTGGGTGAAGGTTCCAACTTCCATATCGCGCTGCCGCGCTCGAGATCCACGCCATGATGCCCATCACCCGAATCATCGAAATCCTGCTCGTCGAGGACAATCCAGCCGAGGTCGATCTCGCCCGCGAGACGCTCGAGCTGGCCAAGATCCGCAACAACCTGCACGTCACCATGGACGGCGTGCAGGCGCTCCGCTTCCTGCGTCGCGAGGGGGAGTACGCCGCGATGCCCCGCCCGGATCTGGTCCTCCTCGACCTCAACCTGCCGCGCAAGGACGGGCGCGAGGTGCTCAGGGAGATCAAGGGAGACGCCAACCTCCGCTCGATTCCGGTCGTGGTCCTCACGTCGTCGAGCGCCGAGCGCGACGTGGTCAAGACCTACTCGCTCGGGGCCAACTGCTACATCACCAAGCCCGTCGACCTTCAGCAGTTCTCCGACGTGGTCAAGAGCATCGAGGACTTCTGGTTCGTCGTGGTCAAGCTGCCGCCGACGGAAGCACAATCGAGCCCGTGAGCGAACCCCACGGGAACGGGAACGGCGCGTGAACGGGGCGCAACCCACGGCTCGAGGCGCTTCCTCGGCAGACCAGGATGCATCGCGGCGTCGGGTTCTCGTGGTCGAGGACAACGAGGGCGACGTCGACCTCATTCGAGAGGTGCTGAAGGCACGGGCGCGGATCACCTGGTGTGCGACCGTGAGAGCGGCCCGCGAGACGCTCGAGCACCAGGACTTCGAGCTGATCCTCCTCGACCACGGGCTGCCGGACGGCAATGGCCTCACGCTGCTGGCCGAGCTGGTCAAGGCTCGGCCGACACGGCCGGTGATCATGCTGACCGGCCGTGAGGATCGCACGCTCGCACTCTCGGTGCTGGAGATGGGGGCGAGGAACTACCTGGTCAAGAGCGAGATCCTCGAGCACCTCTGGCCTGCGGTGTGCAGGGTGCTCGGCGGCGATCCAGAGGAGCCCTCGGTGCCTGGCACCCGGTTCGTGGACACGGCCGAGGCCTTCTATCCGCTCCTGCTCGAGACCATCGGCGAGGGGTGCTTGGTGTTCGACGAGGACGGAATCGTCACGTTCGCCAACCGGGCCGCGCGGACGTTCGTGGAGCGGCCCGACTCGCTCCTGGGAGCACCGGTGCTGGAGCTGTTGACCCCCGAGACCTGCGAGCCGCTGGCACGAGCGCTCGAGCAAGCGCGTGGGAGCACGAGCTCGGTTGGGTCGCACTTCAATGCGCGGATCCGGTCCCGCGGTGCTCCGCTGCCGGTGCGGATCTCCATGCACACGCTCCACCGGGGTGGCGGCAACGGTGGATTCGAGAACGGGATCCTGGTCCTGACCGACATGACCGAGCAGGTGCGAGCCCAGGAGCTGCGAAACGACGTGGTGCGCGCCATGCTGCACGACCTGCGCTCGCCGCTCAATGCGATCTACGGGTCGCTCAGCATGCTCGAGATCCTGGATCTGTGCACGGAGACCCAAGAAGCGCAGGAGTTCATCTCGCTGATCTCGATCGGGGCCCAGCAGCTGCTGGCGCTGGTCGACCAGAACCTCGACATCGAGCGGTTCGAGGCGGGGGACCTGCCGCTTTCGTGCACCGAGGCGGATCTGGCCGAGGAGCTGCGGCTCGCGATCCGGGCCCAGAAGGCGATCACGACGGACAAGGCGCTCGCGATCGTGTGCGACATCAAGACCGCCGATTCCGTGGCGTGGTGCGACGCGAAGCTCATCGGTCGGGTGCTGCAGAACCTGCTGGGCAACGCCATCCGCTACTCTCGCACGCACGAGAGGATCGTGATCGCGCTCGAGCGCATCCGCGGTGGCTCGTTGTCAGATGCCCACGTCGACGGGTCGTCGGCCGAGCCCGGCCCCGAGGAAGTGCTGCGCCTGTCGGTGAGCGACGAGGGGCCCGGCGTGCCGCCGGAGATCGGCGAGCGCATCTTCGACAAGTTCATCCGTGGCAAGGACGGCGGAAGTGGCCTGGGGCTGACGTTCTGCAAGATGGTCGTCGAGGCGCACGGCGGGCGCATTTGGTTCGAGAAGAACACGCCGCGCGGCACCAGGTTCATGGTGGAGATTCCCGTCGTTCGGTCCGCCTGAGAGGCGCGGCCGAGGGCTGTGGCCGCGGGCGTCGCGACTGGTCCCCATGACCGGCCTCATGACCGCGTCTTCTCCGCACCGAAGGAGGACGGCCGGAATCTCTCCGGTTGGGAACCAATCGCATCGAGGCGATGATGGGCCATGCAGTCGCCGCCCCCCGCTGGTATGCCGACCCGCCCCGGTTGGTACCCCGATCCGTGGAATCGGAACCAGTGGCGTTGGTGGGATGGCTGGACGTGGACGACGCACGTCAACGCCCGCGCCAAGAAGCCCGCGCTTCCGGGCTGGTTGAGCGTACCGGTGATCATCGCCTCGATCCTGGTCGTGCCCGTGGTGGTGATTGCGGCCGCGATGCTCCCCGTGGTGGTGGCGCTGGCGATGGTCCCCATCGCCATCGTGCTCCCGGTGATGCTGTGGCTCGATCGGGTGGAGCCCGAGCCCTGGGCGGCGCTCGTGCACGCGTTCCTGTGGGGAGCCACCGTGTCGGTGCTGGTGGCGTCGATCTGCAACGCCACGGTGGGGATCATTGGAGGGCCCGTGCTCGCGTCGGTGACCTCGGCGCCGCTGGTCGAGGAGGCGATGAAGGCGGGGGGCATCCTCTACGCCGTGCGGCGGCGCGAGGTCGACGGTCCGATGGATGGGATCATCTATGCCGGCTGGACCGCGGTCGGCTTTGCGGTGGTCGAGAACGTCGAGTATCTCGTGCAAGCGCAGCAAGAAGGACAGCTCGCCGCCGTGTTCGTGCTGCGAGGTCTGATGGGTCCGTTCGCGCATCCGCTGTTCACCGCGTGGACGGGGCTCGCGATCGGCGGTGCCGTCGCGGCCGGGCGTCCCGTGTTTCCGCGCATGCTGTGGGGCTACGCGCTGGCCGTGCTCAGCCACGCGCTCTGGAATGGATCCGCCGCGGCGCCGCAGCTGCTCGGTGACATGGGGGTGCAGCTGCTGGGGGCCACGGTGTTGGCGTTCGTGACGGTGTTCACCACGTTCGGCATCGTGCTCTACGTGGTGCGTCGCAAGGAGGAGCGGCGGTTTGCCCAGGCGGTGCCCTGGCTGGCGCAGCAGTACGGGCTGGCCGTGAACGAGGTCGCGCTGTTCGGTGATCTCGGGGCGATGAGCAAGACGCGGCGACGTCTCACCAAGGATCAGCGACGGTGGTTCGATCGCATGCATGCCGCGCTTGCCCGGCTGGCCGTGCTGCACGCTCGACCGGGGACGCCCGATCCGGGGACGCACCAGGCGCTGGCGGAGCAGCTCCAGCAGGCGCGGTTCGGGACGGGCGGGTGAGGTGCGGATTGCGGTGCAGGGGCGGCTGGAAGCGGGATCGCGGGGCGGTAGCGCTTGGGATGGCCCTGGTGCCCGGTCGCGGTCGGCTCGCTTGACCAGACCGAGGTCGACCGCGAAGCGTCGGTCGTCCTCGGGCACGTTGCCCAACAGCTCGCCGGCACGGACCCGCGGTGTTGAAGAACCGGGCCATGGGGACGGGCGCGACGATAGCAGGCTATCGTGGGTCATGCGCTTCGCTTCGCTTTGCCTCCGCACCCTCGCCATTCCCCTGGTCGTTGCTCCTCTCTCCGCTTGTGGCGACGACGAGGGCGAGACCGGCGCCACGACGACCACCACGACCAACTCGACCGCGTCGTCATCGAGCACCGATGCCGACTCGGGCACCACCGCGGTGGCGACCACCGACGAGCCCGGGACCTCGACCGACATGGCCTCGACCACGGCCGAGTCCGCCGACTCGACCACCGGGGGACCCGCGGGTGATCCCGCCTATCCCCCCATCGACAACGGCTCGTGCCCCAGTGGCACCGCGCCCGTGTTGCTCCCGGGCGCGCATGTGTGCGCGCCGTTCTGCGGCAGCGCCGATGACATGTGCCCGATGGCGGCCAGCGGCGACGCACCCGCCCAGTGCACGCCCTTTGCCGGCATGGGGGGCAGCGGCGATCCCTGCGACGACATGACGCCGTGCGCGATGAACGAGACCTGCAACGAAGGCACCTGCGCCGACGTGGCGTTCTGGGCCTGCCAGCTGGTGTGCGCCGATGGACAGGCCTGTCCCGACGGCATGCAGTGCTCCGGCGTGGGCACCTGTGGCTACCCGTAGCCGTTGCGGTAGGTTCGGCCCATGAGCCCTTCGACCCGGCGCGGCGCCCTCGAGCGCGATGGCTTCTCGCTGTCCTACTCGATCGAGGGAGCGGGCGTCCCCACGCTGGTGATCGGCAGCAGCGTCTACTATCCGCGCACGTTCTCCGCGGGCCTGCGTGGCCACCTCCAGCTGGTGTTCCTCGATCACCGCGGCTTCGGTCGCTGCACGCGACCGCTGACGCCATCCGACGTGGAGCTGTCGGTGCTCGTCGAGGACGTGGAGGCCCTGCGCGAGCACCTCGGGCTCCCGCGCGTGCTCGTGGTCGGGCACTCGGGACACGGCTACATGGCGATGGCCTACGCCAAGGCGTACCCCGAGCGCACCCTGGGGGTGGTCGCCCTGGCCATGAGCCCCGATGGGAGCCCCGCGAGCCAGGCCGCGGCCGATCGGTACCTCGAGGAATCGGTCGACCCCACGCGCAAGCAGCTGCTCGCCGCCTCGATGGAGGGCCTGGGCGCGGCCATCGAGCGCGACCCGGACCGCCGCTTCATCGCGTACTGCCTCGCGAGCGGTCCTCGCATCTGGTTCGACCCGCGCTTCGACGCCGCGGCGCTGTGGGAAGGGGTCGAGGTGATCCCCGAGGTCTTCGATCACGTGTGGGGTGCAACGTTCGCCACCATCGACATCCGCCGCGATGCCGAGCGAATCACGATGCCGGTGTTCCTCGGTCTGGGACGCTACGACTTCTGGAACCCGCCGCATCTGTGGGAGCCGCTGCGGCCGTTCCTTCCCACGCTGCACGTTCGGGTGTTCGAGCGCAGCGGTCACACGCCGCAGCTCGAGGAGCCCGAGCGCTTCGACGACGAGCTGCTGAGCTGGGCGCGAAGGCACGGGATCTCGAGCGGCGGCTGAACCGTTCGAGCGGCGAACTCGACCCCGCATCAGCTGCGCGATCGGCGAACTTGGCGCCAGCCTGGCGCGGCGCCGGTCCCGCTCGGAGCGCCGTTTCCGTCATCTGCGTGATTTCCGCCGGCGATGGACGGCGTTTCGTGAGGTCCAGGTGCGATCGAAGGCGCGCACCGGAAGGCGGGAATCCGGCCCTAGACCCCTGCTACGCCCACGATCTTGTCACTTGCGTCCCCCGGGACCCTGTGCGAGAACCAGCCTCGAAGTTCACTGACACGTGTGTCAGTGACGACATCGTCAGTGACGGCATCGTCACTGACGCAACCGTCACCGAACCTCCGGCCGCTGCCTCGCGCCCGACCCTTCTCTTCGATTTCAGGGAGACCCCGACCATGGCCACCCACGCCGAGAACCGCACCCAGCTCCTCAAGGTCATCCAGCAGCCAGAGGTGCAGCAGCTCCTCGACCAGGCGCGCGAGCGCTTCTCCGAGGAAGAGGGCGTCAGCTTCCACTCGATCAACATGCAGTTCCAGCGGCCGGTCGAGCACGGCTTCACCGCTGATCAGCGGCCGTTCACCACCATGCTGTTCGGCGGCTTCACGTTCCGGCACGAGTACCTGATCCAGGCCCACTTCCAGCGCCTGGGCTACAACGTCGAGCCGCTGCCCACGCCCAACACCGACGCGTTCCAGAAGGGCAAGGAGTACGGCAACAACGGCCAGTGCAACCCCACCTACTTCACCGTGGGCAACCTCGTGCAGTACCTCGAGTACCTGCGCGACGAGCAGGGGATGTCGACCCAGGAGATCATCGACAAGTACTTCTTCATCACCGCGGGCGCGTGTGGGCCGTGCCGCTTCGGCATGTACGAGGCCGAGTACCGGCTGGCGCTGCGCAACTCGGGCTTCGACGGCTTCCGCGTGATGCTGTTCCAGCAAAAGGGCGGCCTCAAGCAGGGCGACGTGAAGGCCGGCCTCGAGATGAACGCCGACTTCTTCATGGGTCTGGTCACCTGCATCAACATGGGCGACCTGCTCAACGAGCTGGCCAACCAGATCCGCCCCTACGAGGTGGTGCCGGGGCAGACCGACCGCGTGCTGGCGGAGGCGCTGCAGTTCATGGGCGATGCCATCAAGCAGATCCCGCCCGCACAGGTCTCGGGCAAGCTCCGCGAGATCCTCGCCAGCCAGAGCGAGGGCGCGCTCGACAAGCTCGATCTGGTGGTCAAGTTCCTCGACCTGCTCACCACCGAGGACTACACCGCGCCGCTGCGCGAGGTGGCTCGGCGCATGAACGAGATCGAGGTCGATCGCCTGCAGCCCAAGCCCGTGGTCAAGGTGACCGGCGAGTTCTGGGCCCAGACCACCGAGGGCGACGGCAACTTCAACATGTTCCGCTTCCTGCAGGGCGAGGGGGCGGAGATCATCACCGAGCCGATCGCGACCTGGATCACCTACTTGATGTGGCAGGAGAAGATCAAGGCGGCCGACCGCCGCGCGCTCGACGAGGCCGAGGGCGAGCTCAAGTGGTACGACGTCCGCAAGCGCGTGCAGCTCGAGAGCAAGTACTACAAGAAGCGCGCGATGATGGCCTTTGCCGACAAGGTCTACCGCCGCGAGTACGATCGCCTCAGGGGCGCCCTGGGCGGCACCACCCACGCCATCGTCGACATGTTCGAGATGGAGGAGCTGGCGCACAAGTTCTACCACACGCGCTCCGAGGGCGGTGAGGGGCACCTCGAGGTGGCCAAGAACATCTACTACACGGTCAAGGGCATCGCGCACATGGTGCTGTCGCTCAAGCCGTTCGGCTGCATGCCGTCGACCCAGAGCGACGGCGCGCAGTCGGCCGTGATCAACCACTTCAAGGACATGATCTACCTGCCGATCGAGACCTCGGGCGAGGGTGAGATCAACGCGCACAGCCGCGTGCAGATGGCCCTGGGTGAGGCCAAGGCCAAGGCCAAGGTCGAGTTCTTCGGCGTGGTCGAGGGCTCGGGCTACGCGCTCGAGGACCTGCGTGCCTTCCAGCGCTCGCACCCCGAGCTGAATCGGCCGCTGTTCCACGTGCCCGAGTACGAGGGCATGACCGGCACCGGTGCTCGCTTCGCGCGCTACCTGATCGAGCGCATGAAGGCCGAGGGCGTGCGGCCGGGCTCGCGCACCAGGCCGGACTCCGAGCTGGCCGCCGAGTAGGCCGCACGCGGTCCCGGCTTCTCCTTCGTCTCCTCCCGAACCGGATCATCGATGATGAGCGACCGTCAGTTTCGTATTGGCTTCGACCTGGGCTCCACCACCGTCAAGGCGGTGGTCGTCGACGTGGGCAGCGACGAGATCGTGTGGAAGGACTACCGCCGCCACGACTCCAAGCAGCCCGAGAAGGCGTGCGAGATGCTGCAAGACATCGAGCGCGACGTGGGCGTGCGGGCCGGCAACGCCCGCATGTTCATCACCGGCTCGGGTGGCGGCAACGTGGGTCGCCTGGTGGGGGCCAAGTTCGTGCAGGAGGTCAACGCCGTCTCGATGGCGGTGGAGAAGCTGCACCCCGAGGTCAACTCGGTGATCGAGCTGGGCGGCCAGGATGCCAAGATCATCGTGTTCAAGCCCGACCCCGAGAGCGGTCGCAAGAAGAAGATCCCCTCGATGAACGACAAGTGTGCCGGCGGCACCGGGGCGGTCATCGACAAGATCAACGCCAAGCTCAAGCTGCCGCCCGAGCAGCTGTGCAACGCGCGGCACACGGGGCTCAAGCTGCACCCGGTGGCGGGCAAGTGCGGCGTGTTCGCCGAGACCGACATCAACTCGCTGCAGAAGATGGGCGTGCCGGCCGACGAGCTGATGGCCTCGCTGTTCGAGTCCATCATCCAGCAGAACCTGTCGGTGCTGACCCGCGGGCACACGCTCATGCCCCACGTGATGCTGCTGGGCGGGCCCAACACGTACATCCGCGGGATGCAGGAGGCGTGGCGCGCCAACATCCCGCCGATCTGGGAGGAGCGCGAGGTGCCGCTGCCGCCGTGCGACGACCCGGCCGAGCTCATCATCGTGCCCGACAACGCGCAGTACTACGCGGCCCTGGGCGCGGCCGAGTTCGGCAAGGACGAGGACGACGTGGTCGGCCGCTACAAGGGCATGGACGGCCTGCGGTGGTACATCGACGTGGGTCGCAAGGAAGAGAAGAAGAAAGCCGGCGGCCACGGCCTGGCCAAGGACGACGCCGAGCTGCAGGCGTTCAAGACCAAGTACCAGCCCGAGAAGTTCGTGCCCGCCACCTTCGAGGCCGGCACGACCGTGCGGGCCTACGTCGGGATCGACGGCGGCAGCACCTCGAGCAAGGCGGTGCTCCTGTCCGAGGACGCCCAGATCCTCGCCAAGGTCTACCAGCTCTCGAAGGGCAACCCGATCGAGGACACCAAGGACCTGTTCGCCGACCTGCAGGGGCAGGTGGCAGAGTGCGGCGCCACGCTCGAGATCCTCGGGGTGGGCACCACCGGCTACGCCAAGGACATCCTCAAGGACGTGCTGCGGGCCGACGCCGCCATCGTGGAGACGGTGGCACACTGCGAGAGCGCGCTGCACTTCTACGACGACGTCGACGTGGTGTGCGACGTGGGCGGCCAGGACATCAAGATCATCATCTTGAAGAATGGCAAGGTGAAGGACTTCAAGCTCAACACGCAGTGCTCGGCCGGCAACGGCTACTTCCTGCAGGGCACCGCGGCGGGCTTCGGGTACGACGTGCGGCAGTACGCCGACGTGGCGTTCGCGGCCGAGTCGATGCCGATGTTCGGCTACGGCTGCGCCGTGTTCATGCAGAGCGACATCGTCGACTTCCAGCGCCAGGGCTGGGCCCCCGAGGAGATCATGGCGGGGCTGGCCAACGTGCTGCCCAAGAACATCTGGCTCTACGTCTCGCAGATCCCCAACCTCGCCAAGCTCGGGCGCCGCTTCGTGCTGCAAGGCGGCACCCAGCACAACCTGGCCGCGGTCAAGTCGCAGGTGGACTTCATCCAGGAGCGCTTCGTGTCCAAGGGGCTCGAGGCCGAGGTGATCGTGCACAAGCACTGCGGCGAGTCGGGGGCCATCGGCGCGGCGCTCGAGGCCCGACGCATGCATCAGCGGCTGGGGCACCAGACCCAGTGGATCGGGCTCCAGAAGGTCCCGGGCATCGAGTACCGGCAGAAGCGCGACGAGAGCACGCGCTGCTACTTCTGCAAGAACAAGTGCCTGCGCACGTTCATCGACGTCGACATCGAGCTCGAGAACGACGAGGCCCAGACCCGCATGGCGGGGGGCGAGCTGCTGCAGATCCGCAAGCACAGCGAAGACACCCAGATGGCCACCAAGCGCCTCATCATCGCCACCTGTGAGAAGGGCGAGGTCGAGGACGTCGAGTCGATGCGCAAGATCAAGAGCGGGCTCGACCGGGCCAAGAAGGACTACCCGAACTTCGCCGCGATCGCGGCCAAGGACGTGTGGAAGGCGGTCAAGCCGCCGCTGGTCGCCGACGATCCGGCGGAGGTCGAGCGGGGGCTCGGGCTGCCCGAGGCGATCGAGCTGCCGCCCACGCTGAGCAAGTACCAGGACAAGGTCAGCGGGCTGCTGAAGCGGATCAACCGCAGCGAGAAGGTGGCGCAGCTGCTCGAGCAGGCGGGTGATCGAGTGCCGGGGGCGCAGCAGGTCAAGGCGCGCGCCGAGGCGACCCGTGCTCGCGCCGAGAAGATCCGCGCCCGCGGCAAGCTGCGGATCGGGATCCCGCGCGTGCTGAACCAGTACTCGCAAAACCCGTTCTTCTCGGCCTACTTCGAGGCGCTGGGCGTCAAGGCGAGCAACCTGATCTACTCCGACTACACGTCGGAGGAGATGTACAAGGAGGGGGCCAAGCGCGGCGCGATCGATCCGTGCTTCCCCTCCAAGGTGTGCATCGCCCACATGCACAACCTGCTCGAGGTCAAGCACAAGAAGAAGCCGCTCGATCTGATCGTGTTTCCGCAGGTCGACTCGATGGACACGTGGCTGAGCTCGTCCGTGGGCGCGCGTGCGTGCCCCACCGTGGTCGGCTCGGCCGACACCACCAAGGCCGCGTTCGTGAAGGAGCGCGACATCTTCGTGGACAAGGGCATCCTGCACATCGTGCCGTTCGTGCACATGCGGGAGCCCAAGCTGTGCAAGCGCGAGCTGCTGGGCTACTTCGGCGACGTGCTGGGCCTGTCCGAGGAGGAGAACGCGCGCGCGGTCGAGGAGGGCTACCGGGCGCAGGAGCGCTTCGTCGTAGAGCTGCGCAAGCAGGGGCGGCAGGTGCTGAAGCAGCTCGAGGAGGACGATCGCATCGGGATCGTGCTGCTCGCCCGGCCCTACCACAACGACCCGGGCATGAACCACGAGATCCCCGACGAGCTGCAGAAGCTGGGCTACCCCATCTTCACGATCCACTCGCTGCCGATCGACGACGACATCGTGCAGCCGCTGTTCGCCGACGACATCGAGGCCGGGTTCATCAAGGATCCGTTCGACATCTACGACGTGTGGAAGAACAGCTACTCGGAGAACACCAACCAGAAGGTGTGGGCGGCCAAGTACTGCGCGCGACATCCCAACCTGGTGGCGCTGGAGCTGAGCTCCTTCAAGTGCGGGCACGATGCGCCGATCTACACGGTGATCGAGGAGATCGTGGAGACCTCGGGCACGCCGTACTTCTCGTTCAAGGACATCGACGAGAACAAGCCCACGGGGTCGATCAAGATCCGCACCGAGACCATCGGCTACTTCCTGCGGCGCTATCAGGAGGATCTGCGCACCGACAAGCCGGCGCGCGGACGCGTGGCCGAGAAGATGCGGCAGTACCAGGCCGAGCTGCTCGCGAAGATCGAGGCGGCGCAGGTCCGGTTGGGGGCCGAGGCCGCGGAGAAGCCCGACGTGCTGCTGGACGTCGCCGGGCTGCGGTCCACGGCGGTGGACAAGCGCTACCGCGACCTGGCCCACGCCAAGGAGGTCAACGCGTCGCAGGCCCAAACGCTCAACAAGACCGCAGGGGCGCACCGTGGTGCGGAGGCACCGCGTCCGGCCGAGGCGCCAGCCAGCGCGCCCGCGGCCAAGCGCAGCGAGCCGTAGACGGCTCGCCCCAGCGTCGCGACGGCGACGTCTTCCTATCCCTTGCGCGCCAGCGTGCCCTCGAGGCGGCCGAGTGTGACGTCGGCGTGATCCTTCATGATGACGAAGGGACGGGTCTCGAGATACAGGCCGCCCGAGCCGTCGTGCTCGACCACCTGCAGGGCCCCCATGCCGTAGCCCATGGGGCCGCGCGAGAAGTAGTTGGCCTCGAAGCGGTAGGGGTAGGCTTTTGGGACGCCCTCGATGGCAAAGCACTCGGGTCCGTAGCCATCGCGCACGTCGGCGTAGAGCGCACCGCCCGAAGGCAGGCTGCGCTCGCGGTAGTAGGCGTGGTCGCCGTTGCCATCGTAGACGTGGAAGTCCACGTCGTTGGCGTCCGTCTCCCAGGTCATCACGAAGCGCGTGGAGGCAGCGGTGGCGATGGTGACGCCCGCCTTGGCCGCGCGGGTGTGGATCTCGTCGGCGCGGGCGGGCTGGTCGTGGACCCACGCCGCCGCAACGAGGCCCGCATCCTCGCTCAGGATCCGCTGCGCGGCCTCGAACCGATCCTCCGGGTACTTCTGCTCCAGCCCGAACACGAGCGCGTCGAAGGCCGACTCGTACATGCCAGCGCGAGTCAGTGCGAAGGCGAGCATGCGGTGGCTCGACGGGTGATCGGGACGCTGCTCCACCGCATGTCGATGGGTGTCGATGGCCAGGGTGAGTGCCGCATCGTCGCCGAGTCGCTCGAGTCGGGAGCCGGCGTGGCGGCGTAGGTCGGCGCGAGAGGGGAACAGCTCGAGGATCGAGCCGTACGCGCGAGCGGCCGCGTGGAGCCTGCCCTGGCGCTCGAGCGCCTCACCGAGGGCCAGCAGCGCAACCACGTCGCCCGGCGACTCGTCGCGCCACTGCAGCGCCATCTGCAGCGCGGCGTCGATCTGGTCGGCCTCGAGCGCCTTCATCACGTCGAACATGCGACCCTCGTAGGGGCTGCCCTCGGTGCGCTTGGCCTCTGCCGCACGACGGGCTTCCTCTTCGATCCGCTGGGCGTCTCGTGCCTCGGCCGCGCGCTGGGCCTCGGCGATCTGGGCCTCCTGCTCGGGGGTGAGGGGTTCCGGTCGTGGTGCCGGTCCATCGCCGGGAGAGAGCACGAACGGATGGGTCACCAGCACGAGGCCGGAGCTGGGCGGCTTGGGGAATTTCCAGCGCTTGACGGCACGCGCGATGCACGTGGACACGCTGGCGTCGGGCAGCGTGGACTCGGCGACCGCCGACGAGGGCACCTTGCCCTGCGGGTCGATCGCGAACTGCACCGTCACGCGTCCGTGGAGGTTGGGGTCGCGCTCGAGCCCCTGGTTGTAGCAGTAGCGGACCTCGTTGATGTGGGCCCGCACGATGCGGCGAATGATGTCGCGGTCGAGCGTGCCCTGGACGGTGGCCTTGGCCATGCGAACCCGGGGGACCTGTCGGCCTCGGCCTCCAAAGCCGGCCCCCGCGCCTCGACCGTAGCCGCTGCGCTTGCTCGAGCCGCCGCCCTTGCCGATGAGGCCGGTGTTGCCGATGCCGACGGTGCCCTCACCGGTGCCGCCGCCACCTCGACCGGTGCCCACCAAGCCCAGGCCGCCCACGCCAAACGACTCTCCGACCTCGGTACCGGTCAGGCCGCCCCACACGTCCTCGTCGTCGTTCATCATCGGGAGCGACGAGTCCGGTGGCGGTGGTTCGACCGCGCCGAGGTCGGGATCGAATGCGCGCGCCATCTGTGGGATCGCGTCGGTCGGCGAGGGTCGACTCGCGGTGGGCTCCCCCTTGGGCTCGTCACGAGCGAGCCACTCCAGCCCGTGGGGTCCCACCACGAGAATGTCCGAGAGCCCTCGCCGGGTGAAGCCGAAGCGCTCGTAGTCCCACTCGGTCTCGAGCACCAGCAAGGCGGTGAAGTCCGACAGCACGCGGTGGGTCACGGAGAGGTCCACGATGCGCTGCTGCAGACGCACGCGACCGCCCGTGTCGCCGGGATCGAGCTGCGAGCGCTGGAGCTGGAGGTCCTGGATGCGGGCGCCCGTCCATGCGCGCTGGAGCAGCGGTCGGTCCACGGCGGTGAGCGGGACCTCGGTGCGGATGGTCTCGGTGCCCTCGAGCACCACCGTCATTGCGGCGCTCTTGGGCAGGTTGGCGTAGACGAGCACCTCGTCGCCGGGCTGTAGGCCCTCGACGGTGCGAGGCCAGCTCCACGTGCTGCCCTCGACCGAGATCGCCACGTCGGGCAGGGTGGTGCGGAGGAGAGCGTCCGCGAGGCGGGCCGGTGGACGATCGGCGTCGGCCACCGTTCCGTTGCGCGCCAGGGCGGTGGTGATCTGCTGGAGCACGGCTCGGTCTTGCAGGCCGCCGTCGATGATGGCGTCGATTCGTCCCACCCCCACGCGCTCGAGGCTCTGGGCCGCGGCCGTGAGCTCGGAGACCTCGTCGTCTCCCGCCGTGGTCACGCCATCGGTCATCAGCAGCACGCGGCCGTCGCTGCCGCTGATGGTGGCCACGCGCCGCAGGGCGCTGGCGAGGTCGGATGCCCCGAGGGCGCGGCGGGTGTAGAGCGCCTGCAGGTGCTCGGCTCCGAACCCGCTGGCCTTGCCGTCGAAGACGAGCGACATGTCCTGATCGAACGCGGCCACGCGCAGCGAGAAGTCACCGGCTCGCGAACGCAGCGCTTCGATCACCTCGCCGAGCTGGCGAACCTTGGCGTCGAAGCCGAGCGCTCGCGAGGCGCTCGTGTCGAACAGAATCGTCAGATCGGTGAGCGGCTCGGGGGCGAGCGAGCCCTCCACCGTGACGCGGGCCATCGCGATGTCGTCGTTGCGCAGCCCCACGGCGTGCCGCGGTCGAAACGCCGCCACCTCGAGGTCCCGGTCGGGCATGTGGTGGGTCTCGTGAATCTCGATGACCTCCCGCTTGGTGGCGGTGCCGCCCGGTGTCGGCTCTCCGGCGGGGCGATCGACGAGGATGCGCGCGTCGAAGGCGTCGAGCTCGGGCAGGCCCCGCAGCGGCAGGCGGTAGGGTTCTTCCGCGTCGGGAAGCTCCTGCGAGTAGGAGACGATGAGCTCCTTGGTTCCCTTGGCGGGAATGGGGAAGACCCGCGCGCTGAAGCGGTTGCCGGCCTCCTTCTCCATCAAGGCGGGGTCTTGCTTGCGGTGCAGGAAGTCCTCGTAGGCCACGCGGGCGGCCTGTCGCTCGAGCACCTCGCCCTCTTGCCACCGACCGTCGATCTTCATCGCCAGGCGGGAGATCGCGGCGCGCGGGGGTAGGTCGATGGTGAAGCGTCCTTCGAGCGTGCGGTTCTCCGGGTTCTCGAACACGAGGTGCAGCTCGGTGTAGGCCAGGGGCTCTTGCACCGAGGCGTTGGCTTGCAGCGACACCAGTCGCAGGCCCGTGCCGTCCGACGCGGTCAGCGACAGCGGAGGGGCGGTCGAGGCGGCGTCGGGGGGTGGAAGTGTGCGGCTCGGAAGATCGGACGGGATCGAGGTGACGGGCGTGGGCGGGATCGAGAGCTGCTCGGGGGTCGCCTCCTCCTGGAGAGGCTCGCGCGCCGTGCACGCGACCAGCAACAAGGGGGCCGTCAGCAGGGTCGAGCGCGAGCGTCGGGAGGGCCTACGGACGGGCGAAGGGCGCGGCATGGGCGACTGGACAAGCCGAGGCCGCTTCGGTTCCCGTGCGATCGGCCGAAAGTCCTCACCCGAGCGCACGTTGCTCGCTTGCCGGTGTGATCGCACGGGGCCAGGCCCGCAGCAGGCGCTGGCTCAAGGTCCAGGGCTGGGTCACCAGGGCGCGCGCGGTTCGGCTGCCGGTGGCGCTGAAGTAGTCGCGTAGCAGCCCGAGCAGCTCGGCACGCTCGTCCTCCTCGATGGGAGTGGCGATCACATAGCGCTCGTCGAGCTCGGAACGATGCTCGGGTGGAAGGAACAGCCGGCCTCCGGTCATGCCCGCGCCGGCGTTGGCGGACAGGGGCCCGAGGATCACCACGGTTCCACCGGTCATGTACTCGCACGCGTGTAGGCCGGCACCCTCGACCACCGCCGTGGCGCCGCTGTTGCGAACCGCGAAGCGATCCCCCGCGCGGCCATGAACGTAGAGGGTGCCCCCCGTGGCGCCGTAGAGCGCCCCGTTGCCGATGATCACGTTGTCCTCGGGGAGGTAGCGGGTGCGGATGGGCGGGCGAACGACCACTCTGCCTCCTGCCATCGACTTGGCCACGCCATCGTTGGCCTCACCGCGGAGCTCGATGTGCATGCCGTTCACCGTGAACGCGGCCAGTCCCTGCCCGGCGCTGCCCTCCAGCTGCAGGTGGAGCGTGCCGGGATCCGGGTAGAGGGCCGCGGGCGACGGTGCGGGCTCGGTGGGTCGGCGCTGGCTCTCCATGCGGCGGACGTGGGCCGCCCGCGCGAGCTCGCCCGCGAGTCCCGTGGCCACCGCTCGATCGGTATTGCGGACCGACGTGCACACCTCCACCCGATCTCCGGCCGCGAGCTGAGCATGGACCTCCTCGACGAGGGCGCGTTCGTGGTCCGACCACTCGCCGCCCTCGGTCACCGCGCGCCCGGGGTCACGTGACCAGGCGACCGGCTCGAGCATGGGCCCCACGTCGATGCCGCGCTCGGCCACCAGCGTCTCGTGGCGCGACGAAGCTCGTAGCCAGCGCCGCTGGCCGACGAGCTCGCCCAGCGAGCGGACACCGAGGCTGGCCAGCAGCTCCCGGACCTCTCCCGCGAGCCTACGCAGCAGGGCCACCACGTGCTCGGGCGTGCCCTTGTACTTGGCCTTGAACTTGGGATCGTGGGTGGCGATCCCCGTGGGGCAGCGGTTCTTCTCACAGACCCTCGCCATGATGCAGCCCTGGGCCACGAGCAGCAGCTTGCCGAATCCGAACTCCTCCGCGCCCAGGAGCGCGGCCATCACGATGTCGCGGGCGGTCGAGAGCCCACCGTCGACCCGCAGGCGCACGCGATCGCGAAGCCCCAGCTCGACCAGGCGACGATGGACGTCGACCAGCCCCAGCTCCCAGGGCAGGCCGGCATGCTGCATCGACGACAGGGAGGCCGCTCCGGTTCCGCCGTCGCCACCCGAGATCTGGATGACGTCGGCGCCGGCCTTGACCACGCCGGCTGCGATCGTGCCCACGTTGGCGCCGGCGACCAGCTTCACGCACACGGGGACGCCCGGGCACAGCTGACCGAGCTCGTAGATCAGCTCCGCGAGGTCCTCGATGGAGTAGATGTCGTGCATGGGGGGTGGCGAGATCAGGTCGACCCCCGGTCGCGCAAAGCGGGCTCTCGCGATCTGCTCGTCGACCTTGACCCCCATCAGCTGACCGCCTTCGCCGGGCTTGGCGCCCTGGGCGATCTTGATCTCGATCTCCTGAGCCGTGACCAGGTACTCGGCCGTCACGCCAAAGCGCCCCGATGCGATCTGCTTGGTGGTGGCGGTGGTCCCATCGACGAAGTAGTAGGGGTTCTCGCCGCCCTCGCCGCTGTTGCAGCGGGCTCCCACCGAGCGCATGGCCACGAACAGGTCGCGCTGGGCCTCTGCACTGATGGCCCCGAACGACATGGCGCCCGAGCCGAAGCGCGCGAGGACGGCCTCCTCGGGCTCGACCTCGGACAGCGGAAGCGGACGCTCGGCGCGCCTCAGGTCGAGGAGGTGGCGCGGGCTGATCGGCTCGCCGGCCTCGCCGAGGTGCCCGTACTCGTCCCACAACGCTCGCGGCTCGCGGCCGCGAAGTCGACCGCGGACGAGATCGTGAACCAGCTTGCTGCGCTCGGCAGTCATGGCGTGGCGCTCGCCTCCCTCGAGGCCCGGCTCGGTCCACCCGCGCTTCTTCTCCTTGAACAGGTGGGCGCTGGGCAGGGGCATGGCGGGCGGGTGTTGCTCGGCCCACGCCACGCTGCGCTCGAGCCAGGCGGCGAGCTGGGGCAGCTCGAGACCGCCGAGCGCAGAGGGAAGCAGCCCGAAGTACTGGCGCAGGAGCCTGGGGCCCAGTCCCAGCGGCGTGTAGAGCTTCGAACTCTGGTAGCTGCGTACGACCGAGATCCCCATCTTGGCCATGACCTTGAGCAGCCCGCCGAGGAACGCCTTGCACAGTCGTTCCTCGCGGAGCTCCGGGGCCACCGAGAGCAGCTCGGGGTGCTCGCCGAAGCGAGCTTGCTCGAGCGCGAGCCGAGGGCATACCGCGGTTGCGCCGAAGCCAATGGCGCACGCCAGCGCGTGAGTGCTACGGATGTCGCTGGCTTCCACGAGGATCGACGTGTAGAGGCGCAGCCCGTGGCGGTTGAGCACGGCGACCACGGCACGCAGCGCCAGCAGGCTCGGTATGGGGGGATGGTCGAAGTCCGCGTCGCGATCGCTGAGGATGAGCAACGAGCAGCCATCGCGTACCGCGGCCAGCGCCTGGTCTCCCAGCCGACCGAGCGCTGCGGCCAGCCCCGCCTCGCCTCCCCCTCGCTCGTAGACGGCACCAAGCTCGGCCGCCAGGGTTCGCAGCGGCGACGGCATGCGAATCCGCAGCGCTCGCAGCTGCTCCATCGGCTCGAGCCGTATCACCGGATCCTCGAGATGGAGCGCAGGCGGCGGTGGGAGCAGCTCCTTGGGCGCGAAGATGTTGGGCCGCCGGCCGAGCTGCGTGCGGAGATCGGTGACCATGGCCTCTCGCAGGTAGTCGAGCGGCGGGTTGGTGACCTGCGCAAAGTCTTGATAGAAGAAATCGTAGAGCGAGCGGCACTGCTCGGAGAAGATCGCGGGGCGTGCCGTGCTGCCCATGGAGCCGATGGGTTCCTTGCCCGTGAGCATCATCGGACGGAGCACGCGATCGAGCTCTTCCTCGGTCAGCCCGTGCAGGGCCTGGCGGGGGAGCGCACGGGGCTCGATGGCGGCGATGGATGCACGCGCCTCGGGATGCAGGTGGCGGCTCACCTCGCCCACCGGGACGAGGCGTGCATCGAACGTGGCCCCTGCGTTGTCGCGAGACTGGCTGGGATCGCGAAAGTGGACCTTGCCCGACGAGAGTCCCACGGTCGCGCCCGAACCCGCTCGCAAGATGCCCTTGGCGATGACCTCGGTCTCCGGCACCCCGAACGCGCCCGCTTCCGAGGCGAGGTAGAACGCGTCTTGCGTCATGCACCAGCGCGCCGGTCGAAATCCGTTGCGGTCGAGTCGCGCACCCACGGTCGCGCCATCGGCGTAGACCAGCAGCGCCGGTCCGTCCCACGGCTCCATGGCGCGCCCCCAGAACTCGTAGAAGTCGCCGCGGGCGTCGGCGGGGGGAACCATGATGGCCAGGATGTCGTCGAGGTGCGGGATGCTCGAGCGGTACTTGAGCGCCTCGACCATCTCGTTGAGGCTGCCCGAGTCGCTGATGTCCTGGCGGGTGAGCAGCTCGTCGCGGTCGAGCCCCAGCGCCTGCTCGCGCGAGAATGCCCAGGAGCGGTTGCCGGCGACCGTGTTGATCTCTCCGTTGTGCGCGACGAGGCGAAACGGCTGGGCCTTGTCCCACGTGCTGCGGGTGTTGGTGGAGAATCGGCGGTGGAACAGAGCGAAGCGGCTGAGGAAGCGAGGATTGGCGAGATCCGGGTAGAACTGGTCGAGGTCCATGCCCCGGCAGAGCGCCTTGTAGACCACGGTCGAAGTCGACAGCGACACGAAGAACAGGTCCGTCCACGCGTCGACCGCCTTGAGCTTGGTGCGGGTGACCTGCTTGGCGTGGTAGAGCCGTGCGTCGAACGATGCATCGGTGCGGCACTCGGCGGGGCGGCGCAAGGTCGCATGCACGATGCGAGGGCAGCTCTCTCGAGCCGCCGGGCCGAGGACCTCGAGATTGTGGGGAACCTCGCGATACCCCTGGATCTCCATGCCCATGAAGGCACAGGTTTGCTCGAACACCTCGAGGGCTCGCTGGGCGCGGGCCGCATCGCGGGTGAGGAACAGCGTGGCCAGGGCGGCAGCACCGGGCTCGTGGCCGAGCAGCGCGAAGGGAATCTCCGTCATGAGACCCGCTCCGTCGCTGCTGCGACCGTCCGGCCCGCACGCTCCGCGATGCTCCACGCAGCGCAGGGCATGCAGGGCCGAGCGCACGATCGCGTGATCGCGACGACCGCTTCGCGCCGCGATCAGGCCGACCCCGCAGCTCGAGTATTCTTCGACCTGCTCCATCGATGGCCAGGATGACGACCCGCCGCGGCCGCGTCGAGTCGCACGTTGGGCGATCTCCGGCTCGTGTGACGATTTACGTACACACCGGGGGCATGTGTAAATCACTTACACTGGGTCGGCTGGACGCCTGGAGCGACCAGAGCCGGGAACGGCAAGGATCGTTCCGCCAGTGGAGACCGCGGCGAAGGCAAGGGATCATGCCTCCCCATGCAGTCCCCCATCACCATCGACTCCGGGACCACCGCATGGATGCTCACCTCCACCGCCCTCGTGCTCCTGATGGTGCCCGGGTTGGCGATGTTCTACGGGGGCTTGGTTCGCACCAAGAACGTGCTCGGGACCATGCTCCACGCGTTCGCGGCGATGGCGTTCATCGGGGTGCTGTGGGCCGTGTGTGGCTATGCGATGGCGTTCGGGCCCAACGTGGCGGGTGGCTGGGTGGGCTGGAATCCGGACTACCTGTTCCTCGAGGCGGCCGACGAACGCATCATGGATGCGGGCGTGCCCGAGTACGTCTTTGCCATGTTCCAGGGCAAGTTCGCGATCATCACTCCCGCCATCATCGCGGGGGCGTTTGCCGAGCGGGTGCGCTTCTTTGGCTACTGCGTGTTCATCTGCCTGTGGGCGCTGCTGGTCTACAATCCCCTGTGCCACTGGGTGTGGGCGCCCGACGGGTTCTTGTTCAACCTCGGCGCACGGGGAGCCATCGATTTCGCGGGGGGCACCGTGGTCCACATCTCCGCGGGCGTGGCCGGCTTGGTGGCCGCGCTCTACCTGGGCGCGCGGCGCGGATACCCGGCCACCGCCATGCACCCCAACAACCTGGTGATGACCCTGATGGGGGCGGGCCTGCTGTGGGTAGGGTGGTTCGGCTTCAACGCCGGCAGCGCGATCGCGTCGGATCTCCAGACCGCGCAGGCCCTCACGGCCACGCAGATCGCGGCGGCGGCGGGCGCCGTTGCGTGGATGCTCATCGAGGCCGCCCACCATGGCCGGGCGACCAGCCTCGGCGTCGCGTCTGGCGTCCTCGCCGGGCTCGTCGTGATCACCCCTGCGGCCGGAGTCGTGCAGCCCAAGGGCGCGCTCGTCCTCGGTGCGTTGGCGTCTGCGGTGAGCTACGGCGCGATCCTGATCAAGAACCGGCTGCGCTACGACGACACCCTCGACGTGTTCGGGATCCACGGGGTCTCGGGCATCGTGGGGGCCGTGTTCCTCACCTTCTTCGTGCGCGACACCTGGATGGCCGAGGCCGAGCAGATCCGGGGGGGTGCATGGACCGTGCTCGATCAGCTCGGCGTGCAGCTGGCGGGCGTGGGGGTCACCATCGTCTATGCAGGCGTCTCGACGCTGGCGATCCTCGTGCTGGTGCAGCGAGTGGTCGGGCTGCGTCTGAGCGAGAAGGCCGAGATGGCGGGCATGGATCACAGCGAGCACGGCGAGGACGGCTACGGCCTCCTCAACGCCGGCTGAGTCCATCAGTGCGCATCGACATCCCCCGGCGCGGGCCCGCGAGGATTCCATGGCATGCTCGCGGGCGATGACGATGCGCCTGTTCGGCACCACGACCTCTCCCTACGTTCGTCGCGTGCGAATCGTCGCCCTCGAGCTCGGCGTGCCCTTCGAGCTCGTGGACGTGTTCTCCGAGGGCGGTCAGGCCGCGATGCGCGCGGTCAACCCGCTGTGGAAGGTTCCCACGGTCGAGATCGACGGTCGTGCGATCTTCGACTCGCGGGTCATCGATGAGCACCTGATGCGAACCCACGGTCCGGGTCCGCTCGCACCGCTCGGGGCCGATGACGTCGAGGCGCACAACGTCTGCACCGTGATCGACGGAGCCCTCGATGCGCTGATCAATGCCTTCTACCTCGCTCGCGATGGGGTCACGGGGGCGCAGGCCGCCTACGTCACCAAGCAGCACGAGCGTGCGGCGGCATCCCTGGCGTGGCTCGAGGCCCGGGTGGACGATGTTTGGCTCACCCGTGCGCGCGCGTTCGGGCTGCCCGAGATCGCACTGTGCACCGCGCTCGAGTGGATGCGCTTCCGCGACACGTATCCGGTGGATCGACACGCGGCGCTGGTGCGCTGTGTGGAGCACCACGGTACCCGTGAGAGCCTGGTGGCGACCAGACCGCACGCCTGATCGTCACGCGCGCCGAGTCATCAGCAGACGATGCCGCACACGCTGCCGACCTCACCCACGCAGATCCCGTCCCAGGAGGTGCTGCAGCAGAACGGGTCGACCGCGCAGATGCTGGTGACGCAGGGATCGCAGCCGTTGACCAGCGCAACGCCGGTCAGGCAGATGTCGTGGGCGCAGTTGTTGCAGCCATCGTCGATCGCACCGTCGCAGTCGTCATCGAGACCGTTGGCGCAGATCTCCGCCACGGGCGCGTTGTTCTGCTGACAGGACAGGGCGCCGCCCGTGCACTGCTGGGTGCCGGAGCTGCAGATCCCCGGCATTCCGGTGCTGCAGCCTCCTCCGCCGCCCGGGTTGCCGTCGTCGACCTGTCCGTCGCAATCGTTGTCGAGGCCGTCACAGACCTCGTTGGACGCGGCGGTGTCGGGGATGCACTCGAGGCCGCCCCCCGCGCACGAGCCCGTGCCGTCGGCACACACGCCCGGCATGCCGGTGTTGCAGGCGCCCCCTGCGTCGGGATTGCCGTCGTCGGCTTGGCCATTGCAGTCGTTGTCGAGGCCGTCGCAGAGCTCGGGCGAGGGGGCGACGTCGGCGATGCAGGCGATCGCTCCCGCTTCGCAGACGCTGGTGCCCGTGGAGCACACCCCTGGCATGCCGGTGTTGCAAGCCTCTGCGCCGCCCGGATTTCCGTTGTCGATCTCACCGTCGCAGTCGTCGTCGAGGCCGTTGCACATCTCATCGCTGGGGGTGCAGGTCCCTCCCGAGTCGGCACTGGCGGCCGTGTCCGCGCTGTCGGCCGAGTCATTGCCCGTGGCCACGGACGTGGCCGAGTCTCCGTCGTCGGTGTCGGTTGCACTGCCGGCGTCGCCCTGGGTGTTGGCCGCCGTCGGGTCTCCGAACGTCAGCGAGCCGCCGGAGAAGCTGGTGCCGGGATCTCCGACCGCGCAGCCCAGGGCGAGGAGGAAGACGGGAGCGACGCCGAGACCAGACCGAGAGAGCAAGGACATCCTGGCATTGTACCAGTCCGGGACGCTTCGTGACGTGCTCGTGACGAGCGCGGTGCGCGGGAGCCTCCGGTCGCCAGTCGAAGTCGGGCGGGGGCCAATGCCATAGTTCATCGCGGTGAGCGCCACCGACCACGAGCCCACGAGTGAGCCGACGGAAGAGGAGCTTCCACGGCTCGCGGCGTCCCTCATCGAGGAACACCTGCGCCGAGACCGGGAGCAGCCGATGCGGTCGCACCGTACGGCCGATGAACTGCTCGACGCGCTGCCCGTCGCGATCGACGGTCGGCCACTCCCCTGGCCGGACACCTGGGAGCTGCTGCGGCGGGTGCAGGAGTGCACGCCGAGCACCTCGAGCCGGCGCTTCTTCAACCAGCTCTTTGGTGGGCGCGATCGCGTGGCGACCTTGGGGGAGATCGCGGCGGTCCTCGCGAACTCCCCCATGCACACGTTCAAGGCCAGCGGCGTACAGGTGTTGATCGAGCGAGCCGTTCTGCGCCGGATGGGGGCGTTGGCGGGCATGCCGGACGGCGACGGGCTCTTTGCGCCGGGGGGATCGCTCTCGAACCTGGCCGCCCTGATCATGGCTCGCAACGAGGCGCTGCCGGAGTCGCGTGAGCAGGGCACCTCGGGGCAGCGAGTGGCGCTCTACACCTCGGCGGCGAGCCACTATTCGATCCGAAAGGCGGCCGGGATGGTGGGGATGGGGCGCAGCTGCGTGCGCGTGGTCCCGGTGGGGTCCGAC
Source organism: Paraliomyxa miuraensis (assembly GCF_026337845.1). Taxonomy (GTDB): domain Bacteria; phylum Myxococcota_A; class Polyangia; order Nannocystales; family Nannocystaceae; genus Paraliomyxa; species Paraliomyxa miuraensis. The sequence goes on from NZ_JAOVZF010000162.1 coordinate 660,184, forward strand.
GGTCGCATGCTGCCGCCGGCGCTGGCGCGGATGATTGCGGAGGATCGAGCCGGGGGCGTGGTGCCAGTCATGATCAACGCCACGGCGGGGACCACCGTGCTGGGAGCGTTCGACCCGCTGAGCGAAGTCGCCGACGTGGCCGAGCGCGAGGGGGTATGGCTCCACGTCGATGCCGCCTATGGTGGCTCGGTGTTGCTGTCGGCCCGTCATCGCCACCACATGGCGGGCTGCGAGCGCGCCGATTCGCTGACGTGGGACGCCCACAAGCTGCTCAGCATGCCGCTGACCTGCTCGGTGCTCTTGACCCGCCGTCCGGATCGAGCCGCGCGCAACTTCGACGAGGCCGCGAGCTACCTGTTCCAGGACGATGCATTGCTCGATCCCGGACGTGGCTCGCTCCAGTGCGCGCGTCACAACGATGCGCTCAAGCTGTGGCTGAGCTGGAAGCACCACGGCGATGCTGGGTTCGGGCGGCGAGTCGAGCGTCTGTTCGAGCTCGCGGCGTACATGACCGCGAAGGTCGAGGCTCACCCGCGGCTCCGGCTCCGAATCCCCACCGCGTCCATCAACGTGTGCTTCGAGGTCGATGGCAAGTCCAGCCGTCGCCTGTGTCGGGCGCTATGGGAGCGCAACGTCGTGCAGGTCGGGCATGCGGTGGTCGACGGACGCGAGGTGATCCGCTGGGTCTTCGTCGATCCCGAACGCACGGAGGAGCAGCTCGACGCGCTCGTCGACGAGGTCATCGCGACGGCGGATGCTCTCCCCGACGATGAAGGGGCCGCAGGCCCTACTCCCGCGTGATCGCTCGTCGTACGTGGGCCAGCGGTGCTTGGTCGTCGAAGAAGATCTGTCCGTCGCTCCGCTGCACGCCGAGCTCGGTGTAGAGCTGGTCGAGATCCACGTCGCCGGGGGCCTCGGCCATCCGGGCATAGAGGTCGCGCAAAACGGTGGTTCCCGTGGCCGCGTCGCCCACCTCGATCACCCGTCTGGTGGACCACGTCACCCGGCCGTTGCCACCCTCCCGCAAGAGGCCCTGGATCACGTGGCGCAGCGATCTGCGGTTGTTGGTCTGGGTGCGCAGCTCGACGTCGGCCATGAGCCAGAACAGCGCGCCTCCCCAGTAGGTGCGCCCCCATGTGTGGGTGATGTCGAGCCCCTCGTCGCCGTCGGCTGGGCGTCCGTGGTGCATGGAGCGGGTCCAGCGGCGCCAGACCTCCTCGTCGGTCGTGTTGCTGGCCCGGGCTCGAACGACGGGCTCGAGGTACGTCGACAGACCCTCTTGCATCCAGCGATGGCGCCGCTCCAGATCGGGGAAGGCGGCGTGCAGCATCTCGTGCACCATCACCCAGTCGTTCTCGAGCCCGCGCTCGGTGGTATGACGCCCGCAATAGATGGTGATCCAGCGACCGTCCTGGTGCGTGCCGAAGCCCACGCCTCCCCAGCCGCGCCCCACCAGGGTGACTTCGAGGCTGGGGACCGGGAATTCGCCGAGGTAGTCGGCGACCATGCGTGCGGAGCGTCGGACCCACGCGTCCATCACCTCGGCCGGGAGCGGCGGCTCGTTTCCGTCGTACTCCACGCGGATCACTGCGCCGCCCACGTGGATGCGGCCCAGGCCTTCGGGCTCGACGTCGGTCGGACCGGCGTCCTCGGGCGCTTCGGTCACGGCAGCGGGAGCCACCGAGGCATCTTCGGTTGGTGACTGGCAGGCCGTCGCGAGGGCCGCGCTCAGGAGCAACCAGCGGGTCACGGAGGGCGATCGTCGGCGGGCTGGCGGGTGTTACGCAACCCACGGACGACGATGGCCGACCTGGAGACCAGTACGGCGACCGCATGTGCGTTCTTCGGGCTCGCGATGAGCCTCAGCGGCTAGCGTCGCGCGGCGAGCCGCTCCCGTCGCGCACGACCCCACGCGGCGTAGACCTCGCGGCGGGCTCGCAGCAGGCGTAGCGCGTTGCGGCGGCCGCTGCGAGGGATCGGCGGCAACAGGCGCTGCAGCGCGGCCCGACGCAGCAGTGCGTCCGGGAGCTCGAGCCCGAGTTCGTCGAGGATCTCCGTGGCCACGCGTTCACCACTCTCGGCCCCGCCCTCCATCCATCCCTGGAAGTCGGGGCTGGTGTGCTCGCCACAGAAGTGCAGGTCGCCCTCGGGTTCGCCCTCGAGCGACCAGAATGCCCACTGCCCGGGTTGGTAGCAGGTGTAGCTTCCCTTCTGCGTGGGCACGGTCGGCCAGTGCATCCGTACCGCGCTACCGGAGCGGTAGGCGGCCGCGCTGCCGGGATGGACCTCGTCCAGACCGGGCAGCAGCACGGTGGTGACCCAGTCCTCGGGTTCGCCTGCGGCCGAGTCGAGACCCGCTTGGCCGCCGAGGAAGTTGGTGAGGATGGCGGTGGCCCCGTCCTGGCCCAGAGAAGTGTCCCACGACTGCTGGAAGGGAAGATCGGTGGTCACTGCCCCCGACGCCCCGTGGTCCTCGCGCCACACCGGGCGCTCGAAGCCCGCCATCACCTTGGCGTTCGTGCCGTAGCCGATGGTATCGATGATCTCGCGCTTCTCGTCGCTCAGTGCGAGGCCTGCCGTGTCGACCTCGCGCAGGATCGAGAAGGGGAGGGCAAACACGACCTTGTCGGCCTCGACGCGGAGCTCTCCGTCGGGGGTCTCGAACGTCAGCTCGAACGGTCCCTCGCCCGTGGCGGCCACCAGGCGGTGCTCGAGGGCCACCGCGCCGTCGGACAGTCGAGCGGCCAGCTCGGTGACGAACGTGTCGTTCCCCAGGTGGGTGTGGTAGCGCTCGTCACTGTCGCCGAAGATGCGGAAGGCGTCGGTGTCGAGCCCCAGCAAGTAGATGAGGTTGAGTGCCGATTGCTGGTCGTTCTCGAGCCCGTACTCCCCGCGATAGGCCACGTCGAGCACGACGTGCAGCTCCCGGTATTGTGCAATGGGTACTCGACGCTCGAGCCAGTCGGTCAGGGACTCCACGTCGAGCGCGGCGTAGGCCGCGTCGTCGTTCTCGGCTGCGTCGAAGTCGGCCTGGATCTCGCCGATCACGGCCACCAGCTGCTGCAGCAGCGTGTCGTCGTCCACGGCCGCGCCATCGATCCAGAACGTCTCCACCTCGAGCGCGGCGTAGGGCCCGGCTTGCCGGTCGTCGAGCTGGATGGAGAACTCCTCGGACAGCGCCCAGAGCGTGGCGTGATTGGTGTCGATGAGCTCACCCCCGAGCTCGCAGACCTGTCCGTCGGGGTAGAGGTCGCGCCCCGTGAACATCCGGCCGCCCAGGCGATCGGAAGCCTCGTAGAGGGTCACCGTGGCTCCGCCCTGCTCCAGTCGGTAGGCACACAGCACGCCGGCGATGCCACCACCCACGATCGCGATGCGGACGTCGCCCGCGGGGGGGTCATCGTCGCCTCTACAGCCGGCGAAGGGCATGGCCGCCAGAGCCAGCGCGCTACCCATGCCGGTCACCACGTCGCGACGCTTGAGATCGTCGCGGTACGTCGATGCCACGGCTCGAATGGCGGCAGGATCGTCGAGCCCACGAGCGCGACCAAGGCGAGCGAGGGCCACCAAGTGCTGAAATCGTTTGAACAGGGGGGAGCGGGCCATGTCCCCATGACCGTATCACCCGGGGTTGGTCCCCGCAGCCAGCGATGCCCCGCGTCGGTTTCGTGGGTCGTGGCACGGCTCTGGCCTCGAGTGCGTCGCCCGGGGGAGGCACGCTCGGACCCGCCCCTGGGTCCCCGTGCGGGCGCGCGACCATCGTGACCATCGTGACCATCGTGATGCGCTATCGTGGCCGTGATGAGGAGGATCGAGCGGTTGCAGTGGATCGTGGCGAGCCTGCTCCTCGTTGCTGCGTGTCGCGAGGATCCGAGCGAGGTCCCCGCGTCCGATCCCACGGCGACCGGCTCGACGACGGGCTCGGACGTCGATGCCGAGGATGCAACCACCGTCGTGTCCTCGGAGTGTGTGCCCGGCGAAAGCCGCCCCTGCTACGAGGGACCGCCGGGGACCGAGGGCGTGGGCATCTGCGCGGCCGGGGTCCAGGTTTGCGCAGAGGATGGCGTGGGCTGGTCGGCCTGCGGCGGGCAAACGTGGCCCGAGGCGGAGGAGCGCTGCGATACCCCGCAAGACGACGATTGCGACGGATGGTTCGTGTGCGAGCCCGCGCTCGCATGGACGCAGGAACTGCCCGGCTATGTGCGAGGCATCGGAGCCACGCCCACCGGGGACATCGTGGTGGTGGGGACCGACGGCTGGGGGGGCTTCCAGGGCGAAGACCTCGCCGGCATGTTCGTGATGAGGCTCGATTCCGAGGGCACGTTGCGGTGGGTGAGGAGCGTCGCCGGTCCGATGCCCAATGCGGTGGCCGTGGGTGAGGACGGGACGATCACGGTCGTCGGGGTCTATGAAGGCACGCCCGATCTCGGCGGAGGGCGCTTGCCCGCGTCGGTCGGCAATGATGCGTTCGCGGTGCGCTACGGCCCCGAAGGCGAGTTCCAGTGGGATCACGCGGCAACCACGTCGGGCTACCACGCGGTTGCGGTGGGCGCCGACGGCACGACCTATGTGGTCGGCGGCTACATCTTCGAGGACGATGGTCCGGAGGCGATCGAGGGGCGGTTCTTCGTGGAGGCCATCGATGCCAGCGGTGCTCGCTCGTGGATCCAGGTGGGGCAGGGAGACTTCGGCATTCCACCCGAGAGCATGTCCGTGGCCGTCGGCACGCAAGGCCAGGTGCTCTTGGGCATCGCGCTGACGGGCGACGGCCTCTCGTTTGGGCCCATGGCGATCGAGGTCGATGGGATCCAGGTGGCGCTGATTCGGATGGACCACGAGGGCAACCCGCAGGCGCTCGTACGGGTCCCGGACGTGGGCACCTCGTGGGTGGGACGTGTACGGACGATGGCGCGCCCGCAGGGGCCAATCGTAGTGGCCTCCGTGCATGCCCAGGACACCGGCCACGCGAACGTGATGCTCGCCGCGTTCGATGATGCGCTGGAGCTCCAGTCGGAGCACTGGGTGGGGCAAGATGCCTACCTGGGAAACGCAGGGGCCCTCCCGGATGGCTCGACGGTGTTCGACGTGGAGTTCGCCAGCAACCTCGAGCTGGGTCCGCTTGGGGTGACCGGGTTCGAATACCAGTGGCTCCCGGCACTGGCGGCCGTGGACGACGACGGCAACGCGCGGTGGGTCGAGGTGCTGTACTCGCAGAGCTACATCGAGATCTTTCGGATGGCGCCCACCCCCGATGGTGCGATCGTGCTGTCTGGTCTCGCGTACGAGGAGGGCGCGAGCCTCGGGGGCGGCACACTGCAAGGCTCGTTCCTCGCGCGGCTGCGTCCATGAACCGCGCGGGATCCGGGATCCCGCGCGAATCGGCTACGCTCGTCGAGATGGCGTGCAGGGCGTGGCAAGGGCTCGGTGGGATCGGCGTGGCGGTGGCGCTCGGAGGCTGCTCGGTGCCGGTTCCTCTCGTCGATGAGGCAACGGGAACGAGCGGATCGTCGACCGTGGACGACGGTGGTACGACGACGTCGAGCGTCGGCTCGGGGCCCGACTCGACCACGACTGGGCTCGAGACCACGGGGCTGGATACGACCGAGTCCGGCACGACTGGGACCGACGACGGGGCGCCGCTTCCGTGCGATCCCACCACCACCGGAGCCGAGATCCCGCCGCCCGAGGATCATGGCTTTGCCACCGAGCCTCCACGAATGGCCCTGGCCGACGCGTTCTACGGCTACGAAGCTCGGACCCGCATCGGTGATTGCTCGACCGATCGCGTGCGCTGGACGTTCGTCGCCGGCCCCCCGGGAAGCAGCCTGGAGGTGGGGGGCGCTCGGGCGCTGTCCCCGGGCGAGTCGCTACAGTGGGAGGACGGAGGCAGCGCACGCGAGCGAGCCAAGCTCGTATGGGATCTCGCGGGAGTCGGGTCAGGGTGCCACTCCCTCGAGCTGTCGTGGCAAGCGTGGCTCGATTGCGGCCTCGGCGACGACGGTGCGTGGGGTCCCGTGATCTCCCAGGCCTGGGAGCTGGCCGTGCGCGACAACCACTGGTGGTCGGGGGATCTCCACGTGCACACGCGTCACAGCGAGCGAGGGGACGAGGCAGGGGGAGTACAGGCCTACTACGAGCGCATGATCAACGTGCGGTCCGACGACGCCGGACACGACTTCTCCGACCGGCGTCTCGATTCCCTGCGTGGACGCTTGCACTGGCTCGTGTTCTCCGACCACACCAACAACGAGCTCGAGGAGTGCGGCCGGCACTTCTCCTCGTGGTGTGCGGCGGCAGAGGGGCCCGAGGTGGCGACCGGGCGCGACGTGGTGCGGGCCATCACCGAAGCCGACCCCAGTGCGCTGCTGGTGGTGGGCTCGGAGATCTCCAACCAATTCGACGGGCACTTTGGCTTCCTGCCCCGCAATCCCGTTCCTGGCCATCCCGTGTACGCGCCGGGCTACATGGCCGACCCCACCGACTACGATCACGACGCGGGCTTTGGCCCCGGCATCTTTCGCGAGCGCTGGGTCGATCCCACGGCTACCAACGCAGAGGAGCTCGCCCTCGCTCATGCGATGGGCGGGCTGGCGATCGTCAACCACGAGTCGGCGATCGCTCCGTGGGTGGAGTACGACTGGTCGAGCCTCGACTTCGACGGCCTGGAGGTGTGGAACGGCGGCAATCGTCACGACCAGGACGACGACAGCGCCTACCACGGAGGGCTGGATCTGAACGCCGTGGTCGCGGGCGATCTGCTGACGACCGAGCTCCCCGAGCAACCGCTGGAGCGCTCGTGGGTGGGCATGCTCAAGCACGGTCGCTGGCCGATGATGCTGGTGGGGGGCAGCGACGTGCACGACCACACCGAGGTCGTGTGCGGCTCGTTCCCCTGCGATCCCACCAACGCCGAGCTGGCATCGCCCACCACCACGGTGTGGGCGCCGAGCTTCGTGTGGACCAACGGCGCCGACGGTGTGCTCGACGGCCTGGCTGCGGCGCGCGTCGTGGTGCACGATCGCAGCACCTTCATCGACCTCCGCGTGACGATCGATGGCCAGGAGTACCTGCTGGGAGACACGATCGACTACGTGCCCGGCCAGACCCTCATGCTGCGCGCGTTCGGGCGGGTGTCCGACTACATCGACGGAGACAATCGCGTGCTGTTGGTGCTGGGTACGAGCGGCGACGCCGCCGACCCCGTGGTCGACGTGCTCTACAGCTCGGAGGACGCGACGCACTTCGTACAGCCGCTGGTGGGCAGCGACGAGATGCAGCGGATCCGCCCCGACAGCAACTTCGATCGGAGCATCATGGTGAGCCTGGATGCGTCACGGCTGGGCGCTTCGGGAACGTACTTGGTGTGGGCGCAGCTCATGCCCTGGCACAATCCCCTCTATGCCTTCGGCAACGGCCGCGACCATGCGCTCACGGGCGCGATTCGTCTGCGAGCGCAGTGACACGGAGGCTCGGCTCCGCACTACTCGGCCTCGAGTGCACGCAGGCGTCGTCGGGCGGCTTTGTGGTCGGCCTTGGACCCATGGGCCGCGGCCGCGAGGCGATACATGCGAATGGCCTGGGTCCTGCGATGGAGGGCCTCCATGGCCGCCCCGGCCGCCATGAGACGATCGGTCGAGGCCTCGTCATCCCAGCGACGAACCCCGCGCGGGCGGGTGCGACGCAGCACCTCGAGCACGCGGCTGGGGGCGAAGCCTGCGAGCTGCTCGAGCGCGTCGGGGTTCATCCAGCGGTGCTGCCGGTGTTGCAGCATCAGCGCCCGCACGAACGGCTCGGCGAGCACGTCCCGTGCACGACTCTCGGCTCCGGCGTCCACGAGCAGGTGGGCGAGGCGTTGGCAGGCCGGCAGGGGCAGACGCTCGGGGTGCCGAACGAGCCCGAGCAAGGGCAGCCCGAGCTCGGGACGAGCCCCGATCTCGGGCAGCGCGATCACCATGGGAGCGATGGCTTCATCGAGCTTGGGGGTATCGAGGACGCGAGCCACCAGCTGGGGGAGCGTGGCGGGGGGCACCTCGCGCAGGGCCTCGCGAAAGCTCGAGCCCTCGTCGAGCGCGGCGAGCTGGCCCACGATGTCGACGGGGCCATCGTCGTACCAGTCGGGCGCAAGGAGCCTGGGAATGGAGGCTCGACCCACCACGATCGTGCCCATGGCTTCGGCGAGCCGGCGGGTGAAGACGGTCGAGTGGTCCTCGAACTTCGTACCCTGGTCGTGGCAGTAGGCGTTGAAGGCGAGCACTGCGCCGTCCCGGGTCAGGCACAGCAACCGGCGCCCCACCACGCCACCCCGCACGTCGCGGGCGTAGAGCACCCGCTTGTTGATGTCGGCGGCGTTGGCGAAGACCGAGAAGAAGTTGCACTGGCCGGGGCTGAGGCACGTGCCGAAGTGATGACCCATGTGAAAGACCTCGAGCGGATCGTCCTCGAGGCGAAGTGTGAGCCGGTCGGTGCCCTTGCCGACCTCGACGGGCGCGAGCCCGTCGAGCCAGGGGCCCACGTCGAGGCCGCGCTCGACGAGCGAGGCAAGGAACGCGGCATTGGCCGGGCGCGTGCGCAGGTCCCAGGGTGGAGGCCCCGCCCGGGCCTGGAACAGCGTGCGCGCAAGCTGGCGGATGGCCTCGGGCTCGCGTCGCAGCGGGCCGATCAGCGAGAGCACGCGCTCCTCGAGCGCCCAGGACGGGGGTGGCGAAGGCAGACCCAGCTCGTGAGCAACGGCGCCTGGCAGGGCTGCATCGGCCTCGCGCTCGAGCGCCTCGAGCCGAGCCAGCGCTCCACGTCGACGCAGCTTGGTGCGCAGTCGCTCGAGCTTGGCGACCGAGGGCGTCGGCGCGGGCCGAGCCTGCTGCTGCTCGAGGAGCGTCAGCCGTGCCTCGAGGGTACGCCGGCGTGCGGGAGCGGCACCGGGGAGCATGGCCTCGATGGCCCGACGCTGAGCCGCGGTGTCCTCAGGGGGGCGGTGGATCGAGCGCAGCAGCTTGGCCGCGATGGCCTCGGCTCGTGGTGATTGGTGGCATAGCCACACGAGATCGTCGCGTAGCGACGCGGGGTAGTGCTGGACCCAGTCGGGGGGGAGCGCGGGCGTGGGGACGGCCGGCGCCACCGGGCTCCCGAGGGCCTGGAGAGCTGCGAGCTTGCGCCCACACCTCACCAGCAGGCCCGGATCGTCGTCGAGCAGCAGCGCGCGCAGCAGGGGGCGGTCACCATGGAGCGCCGTACCGACGGCCTGGACCAACCCCAGGGGCCGCAGCTCGGTCAGGTTCTCGATGCGCTCGAGCACTCTGACGACGTCGGCGTAGAACTCCGGGTGAGGATCGCACGCCATCCAGGCGGCGCGGAGGGTCTCGACGGAGATCCGGGCGCCGCTTACCCGAGCGCGCTCGAGCTCGACCACGAGCCTCGCAGCGAGCTCTGCATCATGGGTCGCCTCGACTTGGCGCAGCACCCCGTCGGCCGCTGCGTCGAGTGCAATCGAGGGCTCGTGGGCCTCGATCCAGCGCAGCGCCTCGAATACCCGGGGAACGTCGGCGAGTTCGATCCCGCCGTCTTCTTCCAGGAGATCTTGATCGATCGAGCTACGGCTGCGGCCCGTGGCCGCGATGGCGGCCATGTCCTCCCGCCACGGGGCGATGCGTGCAGGGGTCATGGTGTCGACTCGCAGGTGCTCGTCGATCGTTCGGAGCAAGGGCAGCAGGCGGCGTGGGTTCCACCACGCGTGCTCGGCCGTGAGCAGGTGGCTCCACTGAATGACGAGGCCGGCGCGCAGGGGGGCGAGCTCGAGCCCGGACAAGCGGCCGAGGATGCGGCCGAGCGGCGCGTGGGCCTCGGGCAGCCGCGCAACGAGCTCGCGCAGCGCAGCCAGCAGCTCGCGAACGGCGACCTCGCCGGGGTGTCGTTCGCGGAGCGCGATGGCCTTGCCGCGCAGCGCTCCCAGTCGCCGCGAGCGCTCGGGCGACTCGGCTTGATGAGCGCAGATCGCATGAGCCCGGGAGACGAGAGCGGCAGCGGCGGGCCACCACTCGTCCCAGGCGATCAGGAGCGGGACGAGGTCACAGCGTGCGAGCTGCTCCAGGGATCGCTTGGCAGTGGCCCGATCCTGGGCGAGCAGCCAGCGTGCGTGGGTGGACAGCGCGCCGGGCAGGCGAATGCGCGGCTCCGCAGGCTTCGTGGTGCGATACGGCGCGCAGAACAGGGCATCGGCTCGTTGCAGGTACTCCACCGCGCCGTGGGCCGGTGCGCGGTAGCTCGCGGGCTCGCCCACCAGTCGCAGCAAGGGCATCACCGCCTTCGGCCCCAGGCTCGTCGCGAGCTGCACGAGCTCGATGCCGAGGGGGATGGCCACCGGCGCGGGCTGGTGCTCCAGCAAGACCGTCAGCGCCTCGGCCTCGCGGTCCACCCAGGCCAGTGCCTTGGCTGCGGCCACGGCTCGAGTCGCCATCACCCACGAGAGCGCGTCGACCAGGCCGCGCAGGCGCGGGTGCTCGCGTCGCAGCGCGATCGCTCGGGCACGAGCGGTGCGCGAGTAGACCTCGGTCTCGAACAGCTCGGCCGGCGGAGCCTGGCCGTGGTGTACCCAGGGCTTGAGTGTGGCCAGCACGTGGCTCACGGCGTGCTGCCAGGCATCGACGTCCCCCACCAGCACGGGCAATGCTCGCGGAAATTCCCCTCGCAGCTTGTTGGCCGTGTAGGTCGCCCGCCGTAGGTGATCGCGATCGAGCACCAGCTCCTCGGTCGAACGCTCGCCATCACTGGGGACCACGGTCCAGCCCTGCGCGCTGGGGTAGCCCCACAGCCACCCCAGCTTGGCCTTCATCAGCATGCGTGCGCGGGCCAGACCGGATGTCTTGGACCGTGCGGTCGGATCATGGCCTCTCATGGGTCGATCGGGTCCATGTGCCGTGCATCATCATGGGGCCGCAGGTGCACCCGGTGCTCTCGGAGGCCGAGCTTCGGGCTGCGCTCGAGCAGCAACTCCAGCATCAGCCGGTGGCGCACCGGGGCCGGCTCCGCCCGCCTCGCGCGGCGGCAGCCACAGGTTGGTGAACTTGGTGCGGTCGTCCTGGGGATAGACGCGCAGCAGCGTGTCGACGTCGGTGGGGACGATCCGACGCTTCCACTCCTCGATGTCGAGCAGCGAGTATCCCGTGTCGACCAACGTCTGTAGGCACCGGCGGGGCTCGTCGCCGAGCTGGGCCAAGGAGTGGGGCGTGAACTCCATGACGATGCCCAGCTCGGGGTGGCTCGCGATCGTGCGGCGGGCTCCATCGAGGATCGAGCACTCGGCCCCCTGGGTGTCCACCTTGAGCAGGTTCACCCGCTCGATCCCCCGCTCGTCGAGGTAGGCATCGAGCGCGATCACGTCCACGTCGATCGACGAGCGCCGACCGGTGGGATCGTAGATCCGGTGATCCCCGCGGTTGTTCTTGGCCAGGTAGAGCTGCAGCCGCCCCGCCTCGCGGCCCAGCGCCTTGTCGACGAGCGTGACGTTGTCGTACCCGTTCAGCGCCACGTTGCGCTCGAGCAGGGCAAAGGCCTCCGGCTCGGGCTCGAACGCGTAGACGTGGCCGGTCTCACCCACCAGGCGCGCAGCGAGCAGCGTGTAGTAGCCGATGTTGGCCCCCACATCGACGACCACGTCCCCCGGCCGCACCGTCTGGGTGAACAGGCGGGTCTCCAGGGGCTCCCAGATTCCGTCGCGCCGAATCACCCGGCTGACGATCGTGTCGTTGGGGTTGAGGACCATCTTGCTGCCCTGGACCATGACCACCTCGTCGGGGTCCACATGGACCTCGTCCAGGGGGAGCAACCGAGGCTCGGCGACGGGCACGGGCTCGGGGGCGGCCGGCGCCGGAGAGGCATCATCGCTCCCGCACGCGCCGATCGGAGCCAGCCCGACGGCGAGCGCGAGCAGGAGGCAGCTTGGGACCGACGACGACATCGCTCGGCACGATCGTACACGATGCGCCGAGCCGACGGATCCTCGCGCTGACGGCCGCTCAGCCCTCGCAGTACCAGCTCAGATCGTTGGTGGGCACGTCCTGCCAGCAGTCGTCGCACTCGGGCTGCGGTCCCACCCAGAACGTCCAGCGGTAGATCGCCACGTAGGGCTCCTGGCAGATCGGCTCGGAGTCGAACGAGGCCGGGTTGGTCTCCACCACGATCGCTCCCAGCGGCGGGATCATCAGCGGCTCGACGGGTCCTGCACAGTCGCAGTCGAAACGCGGGCGCGCTCGTACGCCAGGGCCCGTCGGCGGTGTCCTTGCGCTCGAGCTGGAACGCCGCCCCGTAGCAGCAGTCCTGATGAACGTAGGCGTTCGCGGGCAGGCAGTTGGTGATGGTGACCGGAGCGCCGGTGGGGCCGAGTCCCTCGTCGAGGACCTCGCCGACGGCCACGTAGTCGGCCGTGGCTCCCTCGCAGGCGGGCGAGGGCTCACCGGTCGTGGCTGCGCTGGTCGAGTCGCCGCCGACCGTGTCGTCGGTCGCGCCCGCGGAGGAGGTGGAGCCGTCGCTCGAGGTCGATGCCGCCGACGATCCGGCTGCGGTCTCGTCCCCGGGGGCACCGGGGCCGGGACAGCCGAGCATCGCCGTCAGCAACGCGCAGACCAATGCAGGACCCCGTGTCATGCGCTCAGGCTAACACGCCGCGCGGCTCGCCGAGCGGCGTCGGTCCAGCGCGGGTTCGCTCAGGCGATCGCCGCGTCGACCTGGGCGTGGAATCGGGTCAGCGCGTGTTCGTAGGCGCCAAACGTCAGGGTCTCGTTGGCCCCGCTGGCGAGGTTGCGGTGGATGCCCTCGCCGAGCGCGAAGTCCTCGTCGACCGCGGAGTAGAGGATGCGCATGTTGGCGTCCCAGTGGCCGCGTGCCTTGTCGCCGCACGGGGCCTCGGGGATCACGGCGTAGGACAGCAGGCGGGTTCGATCGACCGCCAGCGGGACGACGTGGAGTACGGCGCTGTGATCGGGCTGGATCAGCACCAGCGTGTTGGGGAACAGCACATAGAGCACGTTGGCATGCTCGCGCAGTCGCCAGTGCTCCCGGGGCCGTCCGGCCAGCTCGACGATGGTGCGCTTGGGGAACACGTTGCGCAGGTGCGGCGGGTAGGGGTCGACCAGGTAGACGTTGTCGAGGAACATCGGTGCGATCGTGCGGGCGTGGGCCACACGCACGTGATAGGCCTCGAGGAAGATGTCGAACACCAGCTTCCAGTTGAGTGCGTAGTCGCGTGCTCGCTCGCCGAAGAGCACTCCGTCGTGCAGCCCGAAGCCTCGCAGCTCGTCGGTCAGCGCGCCCATGCGGGGGTCGCCCCCTGCCCACAGCAGCCCGGCGGTCTGCTCCACCGCCACTGGCTGCAGCGAGTGGGTGTCCTCTTGCACGCCGGGAAAGCCGCGGCGATGGGGGATCCCGGCGAGGGTGCCGTCGAGGCGGTAGGACCACCCGTGGTAGGGGCAGGTGAAGCGAGCTCGGTGACCTCGGGGCTCGTGCTCCACCGGGGTGCCTCGATGGCGACAGACGTTGAGCATGCCTCGCACCGATCCGTCGTCTTGTCGCACGAGCAGCAGCGGGCGTACGCCGTCGAGGTTGAGGAAGTCGCCCGGCGACGCGAGCATCGAGGCATGCCCCAGCGCCATGGGGCCGCTCGTGAACAGCCGTCGCTCGCGCTCGAACCGCTCCGGGTCGATGTACGCCGAGACGGAGCGCTGTGACGGCTCCTCGAGATCGGTGCTGTGGTGCTCCACGTGGGCGAGCAACCGCTCGACGAGCTCGACTTGAACGGCCTGATCCATGAGGATGCGCGTCTGGTGACGACGCTAGGCAGGCCGTGCAGGCCTGTCAAATTGCGGCGCGTGGCTAGCGTACCCAAACGCGGTACGGGACCGCTTGTTCGCGTCCTTCGGCGAGCAGCTCGGCCTGGACCTCGTGCAGGGCCATGGCCGCGTCCGCCCCCGCGCTCCGGCCAAAGCGCGCATAGAACCTCCGCGCGATCTCCAGCCCCACCGCGTCGTCCACGTTCTCGCGCGAAGCGACCACCTGCTGCCCGTCCGCGAGCAGGAATGCCAGCGCGAGGCTGGTCGAGCCCGCGTCGAGCTCCACCAGCCCCGTCTTGCACCCGGCCAGGAACGCGACCGGAGGGACGGGTCGCCGGGCGAGGATGTCGTGCACCTCCAGCCGGGCCTTGGGCCCGACCTGCAGGTGGGGCAGCCTTCCTGCCTCGCCCGCGGGGTAGGGGGCCCACACCCTCACCTCGTCTTCGTTCGTGGCCGTGTGCGCGGCGTAGTGCAGCAGGGTGTAGCCCGACAGGCTCAGCTCGCTCGATGCCTCCGCAGCACTGGTGCGAGGCACGGCGACCTCCCAGCGCGCATCCACGAGCTCGCGCGCGATCATCTCGACCTCGGCCTTGGCGCTCATCAAGGTCCCGGTGGGATCGGCCAGCAGCAGCGCTCGTGGGGGATCCTGGTCGGCCGGAGGCTCGAGCACGGGTAGCTCGACCCCGTAGGTGACCGGGAGCCGGGCCAGCAATGGGCGCCCGTCGAGCGGGATCGAGTGCACGTCGACGAGCTCGGCCTCTCGATCGGCCAGCACGCGTACGCTCGTGGCTCCGGCCAGGGCCCCGGCGATGGGCGCGAGCAGCCGACCGAGCGCGCTCGGACCCGCGACCAGCTCGGCCGGGGTCGGAGCCGGTACCGCTGCCGCACTGGTCTCGTGCTCGCCCTGGGCAAACAGCAGCCACTCGTCCTCGCACGGGTACAGGCCGACGAGCAGCTCGCCCGGTGCGGGGGGGACGAGGCCGTCGCAGCGCGGGCTGGCGGTCGCCAGCATCAGCGCCTCCACGACCTCGTCGACGAGCGCGTTGGCCTCTTCCACCGCGCGGCTCGCATCGTGGCGCAGGATCGGCTCCTGCGCTCGTGGTCGCGCATCGATCAGCGTCTGGGTCTGCTCTGCCCGGCGCTTGTGCTCGTGGTACACGCGGATCTTCTCGCGCATCGCCTCTCGCTGGCCCTTGGGCAGGGCATCGAGCCCGGCGGCGGCGCTGCGCCGTCGGGCGCGGGCCTCGCGGGCCACACAGAATGCGCGCTCGTGCTGGCCCTGGTCGACCAGCAGCGAGACCAGCTCGGTCGTGCCCTCGAGGTAGCGATCGGCCGTGGCGGTCCGCGCCACGCCCACGACGGCCTGCATGCGCACCAGACGGTCGAGCCGCTGCTCGGCGAGCTCGAGCGCTGCGAGGGCACCCGGCTGGTCGCCGCCCTTCGAGAGCAGCTCGCCCAGTCGCACCTGCTCACGCCACCGAGCGTCGTCGTCGTCGACCTCGTGGGCCGCCGCCTCGAGCTCGCCCCACGCGTACCAGGCACCGACCACGTCGTCGAGCGCGAGGGCCAAGCGCACCCGAAGGTCGGCCGCTCGCACCCGATCCTCCAGGTTGAGGGCGCCGACGTCGGTCTTGTGGAGATGTCGCTCGGCCTCGTCCGAGTCACCGTCGCCGAATGCGAGCAGGGCCAGGCTCAGGCGGGCGCCGCTCGTCTTGTGGGCGCAGTCCTCGTGGTCGAGGTAGAGGTCGATCGCTCGCTCGAGCAGCGGAACCGGGTCGTCGTGGGGTTGCTCCCGGGCGTGCAGCACGAGGTTGATCCAGCCTGCGGTCCGCAGGACCGAGGCCTGGTCACAGGCGGTGGCGGTGCGGTTCTCGAGGCTCTTGCGCGTCCAGTGGCGAGCCTCTTCGTAGTAACCCAGCCGCGCCAAGACCTCGGCGTAGATCGGCAGCGAGTCCGACATGCCCAGGGGCTCCTCGAGTCGCAAGGACAGGCGCGCCCCGTCGCGCAGGAGCGGGGCCGCCTCGTGGAAGGCTCCTCGAGACCACACCAGCAGCCCCTGGTGGCTCGACACCATCATGCGGCCCATGGGAATCGCACCCCCGATCGCCTGCGCCCGCTCGAGCAGCCGCTCGGTGGCATCGAAGGCTCGCAGGGCTCGCAGGTGGAACGAGGCCTGGATGAGCACGAGCGTTGCATCCTGGACTCGACCGGCCTCGAGCAGCAGATCGGAGAGGCGCGTGGTGGTCCGCTCCATGCGATCGAGGTCGGTGCCGCCCAGCGCCTCGCTCCAGCCGGTGATCGCCTCGGTGTTGCGGGCCTCGTCGGCGGGGAGATGAGCGCGCCCCAGCATCATGGCCCAGCCGCGCGTGCCCTCGGCATCGGGGACCACGACCTCGAGCTCGAGCGCGCCCTCGGGGATCGGGACTCGAAGGCCCTGGCCGAGGGGTTCTTCGGCCACGGTGAACGGCTCGACCGGGACCTCGACTCCGTCGACGCGCACGCGGGCTTCGGCGGCCCTCGAGTGATCGATCCACAGCCGAACCGGATCGGCCGGATCGGCCGCGCATACGATCATGGAGTCGCGCATCTCGACTCCGCAGTGAGACCACTCGACGGCGAGCGGCTGCTCCCACTCACCCAGCGAGTGGTGCTCGGGCTCACTCGAGCGCGCGCGGCCGAGCACGAGCAAGACCGTCAGCGCTGCCCAGCCCCCGGCCATCCGACGCGCCGCTCTCGCGGACGGTCGGCTCACGGTGCGGATGGATCGGTACTCACGATCTCGACCTCGTCGCTGCGCACATCGTACGGCGCTTCGCGGTCTTCGTGCACGTCGTCGTGGCGGAGGGGCAGGTGGTGTGGCCAGCCCACCACCACGACCAGCGTCCACCGGCCCGCCGACAAGCCCATGTCCTGCGGGGTGCCGACGATGGAGACCACGCCCTGATCGTTGATCATGGGCTCGATGGCCAGCCGGTGGCTCGAGCCGTCCTCCACGGCGACGGCGAACGCGACCGCCCCCACGGGCTCGGTCACTGCCTGCGCGGGGCGAAGGTGGAGGGTGATGCGCTGGCCTTCGTAGTAGCGACGAGGCTGCGACGGGTCCGCATGCTCGGCGCGCTCGTCGAGGTAGCCGGAGGACAGCTGGAGCTCGTAGCCGCCGTCGAAGGCGGGAGGGGAACGGGGAACGAAGACCAACAGCAGCAAGCTCGCCGCCAGCATCGTCACCACGCTCGCCACCACCCACCGCGAACGCGAGCGAGAGGGCGTGGCCATCGAAGTCGGGCTCGAGGCGGGGCCCGGCTCGGCGAAGTGAGCATCGAGCAGTGCCTGCAGGCGACGGTCCTCGTCCTCGGCCGAAGGCGGGGCGAAGAGCACTCGACTGCGCTCCACGAGCTCCTCGGGCTCGGTGGCCGACGCTGCGGCCGCGGCTTGGTCGGCGGAGACGTGACCATGGAGGTGGTCGAGCCACACGTCGGGAAGCGTGGATAGCGCACGATGCGCGGCGAGCTCGTCGATGGCGAGGGACGTTCGCATGGGTGACCACCGACCTCTATGGAGCCCCGCCGGGGAAATCGGACAGGACCTCTGCGATCGCGACGAAGGCCACGAGCATGACCAACGGGACGGGTTCCTGACCACCGTGCGAGGCCAGCTCGTCGGCGATCTTCTGGATCTTCGCGCGGAGCCGGTGGCTGCGCCGGTAGGCCGCATCCTTGCTCAGGCCCAGGGCCCGACCCACCTCGTCGATGCGACGCCCTTCCACGTAGACGTGCTCGAAGATGGTCATGTCGGTGGTGTCGAGGCGGGTGCGGATGGCCTCGTAGAGGCGCTCGAGTGCATCACGCCCGAGCAGTCGGCCCTCGAGGCCATCCTGGCCGAACAGCGACACGAAGGGGTCATCGAGCTCGACCAGCCTTGTGCGTCGCAGGTACTGAGCCGCGAGCATGCGGGCCATCGCCCACGTACGCATGCGCAGGTAGTAGCCGAACGAGCCCCGCTGTGGATCGAAGCCGTGCAGCGGTCGGCATCCGTCCACGAGGAAGCGCGTCCAGACCTCCGAGAGGATGTCGTCGAGGTAGGGGACCAGCTCGGCTCGAAAGCGAATCGCGGCGGCCACCGAGGCGCGGACCCTCAGGCCATAGCATCGGTAGAGCTCCGCAAAGGCTGCCCGATCGCCGGCCAGAGCATCGGCGATCCGTTCGGGGGGCAGCTCGGGGTACTTGCTCTGCGGCAAGGCGATCCTCGGGGCGAGGGTAGCAGCGCTCCGGCCCAAACGCCCCGCTGTGGGCCGCCGCAGCGTCCCATCCCGGTCCAACCGATTTTTTCGAGCGGACGACCGAAGATCCTCGTAGCTCAGCGCACTGAGTCTGCGAGTACGGAACGCGCTTCGACGACTGCCCTCGGACCCGCGGGATCTCGCGGTCGAGGGCGGGCGGCGATGACTCCAAGACCACGTGCTCGGTGAGCCGGCCTCGTTCGCGCAGGGCCGGAGCGCCCTACCCCGCTTGCGCGCGTCCCCGAGGAGTACCCCCATGTCGATGTACATCTGGAAGACCCGTATCGCGACCATGATGCTCGTGCTTGGTAGCGCCACCGTGGCCCGGGCCCAGAGTCTGGAGCCCACCGACCCGATTCCCGTGGTGTTGGTCGACGACACCGATGTCTCGGAGACACCGGACCCGGTGTGTGGGGTCTGCTCGATCGTCATCAAGCCCACGAGCAGCTCTTCGTCCACCACCACCACGACCACCATCACGATCCCCAGCGAGGACGCGTTCCACGGCGATGTGCAGCTGGTCGTGTGGCTCGAGGGAGACGTGCGGAAGGTGGTGTGGATCCCCGCGGTCACCATCGGCGCGGCCGACGAGGTGGTCGTCACGCTCCAGTCCGGCTCGGACTGGACCTGGGACGAAGTCCAGTACGCATGGACTCGCATGGTCCCCACCGCGTGAGGCCTGGTGAGCGTCATGGCCCGTGGCGGTTCAGTTGCTCTGGTCGATGCGCCGTAGCGACGACACCCAGGTGTCGAATCCCATCGACACGGAGGCTCGCTGCTCGCTCGACTCGGCCAGCTCTTCGAGACGGCGCCGGAGCTTGCCCCGCGCGCGATCGATTCGGCCGTTGACCTGGGCTCGGGAGAGTCCCACGCGCTCGGCAATCTCGTTTTGGCTGAGCCCCTCGGCGTAGGTCCAGACCAGGTAGAGCTGATCCTCGATCGACATCGAGCGCAAGGCTCGGGTCAGCAGGCTCGCGTCCTCGGCCTTCGCCAGCCGCGAGACTGCGCCCACGGTGGACTCGACGAGGTCCGAGACCGAGGGATCGGCTTGCTTGCCCAGCTGTCGTCGAAAGTGGCCCAGGACCTTGCGACGAGCGATTCCTCGCAAGTAGGCGCCGACGTTCTCGACGATGTCGTCGCGCTTGTCGAGCACGACCTCGAACACGCTCTGGGTGAGGTCGGCCGCGAGATCGGTGGCTCCGTTCACCTGTGTCAGGATCTGCTTGTAGACGCCGGGGTAGTGGGCTCGGATGAGCGTTTCGCCCGCCTCTGCCTCCCCATTGCGCCATCGGCGGAGGAGCTCCAGATCCCCGGCCACGGTCGGATTCTATCACGCTTCCTCCCACCATCTGCTTGTACTGCCAACCCTTAGGCAGGCCACCATTGGAGCGACCGAGGGGCGTCTCATGGCCCGGAGGGAGCGAAAAAACATCGAAACGGGCCGTCCGATCCTATGCTCGACCCTCGATATCGATCCATGATGGACTTCGTGACCAGCGACGACACTGGCCGCCTCGAGGGGGCCGTGCTCGACGACCGCTATCGGATCGAGCGTCCGCTCGGCTCCGGGGGCATGGGCACGGTGTACCTGGCTCAGCAGCTCACGCTGCAGATGCCGGTGGCGGTCAAGGTGCTGCACCGCGACTGCACGCAGGACCTCGCCTATCACATTCGCTTCGTGCGTGAGGCGCGGGTCGCCGCTCGCGTGGTCCACCCCAACGTCGCACGCGTGCTCGACCTCGGCCGGACCCCCGATGGGCGGGTGTACTCGGTCTTGGAGTACCTCCGCGGCGAGGATCTCGCCGAGCTGCTGGCTCGCGAAGGCGCGATGCCGTGGACGCGAACCGCTCAGATCATGGGCCAGACGATCCGCGGTCTGCAGGCCGCGCACGCCATCGGGGTGATCCATCGCGACGTCAAGCCGTCCAACGTGTTCCTGGTGGCGCCCACCGAGGGCGTGCCCGAGATGGTCAAGGTGCTCGACTTCGGGATCGCCAAGTCCAACGAGCCCGGCTCGAGCTTTGCTCGCGACCTCACCCAGTTCGACAAGATCGTCGGCACGCTGGAGTACATGGCACCCGAGCGCGTGCTGGGCGAGCCGGCCGACGCTCGCACCGATGTGTACTCGCTCGGCGTGATGCTGTTCGAGATGCTCACCGGACAGCATCCGTGGGCTGGCGACACCACCAGCAGCAACGCGGTGCGAGCCGTGATGCGCCGAGTGAGGGAGCCGCCGCCGTCGTTGCCCGAGTTCCTGCCGGGGGTGCCCCGTGAGGCGTCCGAGCTGGTGGATCGAGCGATGGCGCGGGATCCCGAGGATCGCTTCTCGTCGCTACGCGAGATGAGCATGGCGCTCGACGTGGTGACGGCGGCGTCCTCTCGGCCGCCGGTGGATGCCGGGCCCTCGCGGGCCGGGGCTCGCCCGGCATCCAAGGTGTCCGCGAGGGTGGAGACCCTGCTGTGGGCCGGCCAGATCAGCTCGCCGCACACGGCGCGCTAGCCGCGGCGGAATTCAGCCCCAGGGCGAGGCTCCACCGAGCAACAGCGCAGCGGCGGCCGCAGCGGCGGCCGTGAGCGGGATCGACAGGTTGTCGTCGATCCTGCGGCTGAACAGCTCGGCCAGGCCGCCCGTGAGGGCAGCGACGAACGCGGTGCCCCACAGGGTCGAGGGGCCGGCCGTGGTCTCGCACAGCAGCATGGCGGCGCGGGCCGCCAGGGTGCCGACGATCACGAACGTCAGCGTGCCCTCGAGGCTGCGGCCGTTGATCAGCCGGATGCGACCCATGCGGCGACCCACGAGGCCGGCGAGGGGATCGGCGAAGCCGAGCACGGCGACCGCGGTGGCGCACAAGAGCGGCGAGAACGTCAGCGCCAAGAGGACCAGCGCGGTCATGTACCAGGTGGCCGAGTTGACGCGGTCGCGCTCTTGCTCGTGGGCGATGGGGCGGAAGAACGTCATCATGGCCGCGTTGGCGCGCGACGAGATGCGGCGAAGCCCCTCCATGGTCCATGCCCATGCGGCAAAGGCACCCGCGGCCCAGGGCAGCTGCTGGGAGTCGAGGGCCACGATGAGACCCAGGCAGACGACCGCCGCGCTGGCGTGAAAGGCCGAGCGCGTGAGGTTGGCGGGTCGCAGCTCGGGCACCCGCACTCGCTCTCGGCGTAGCGCGGTGGACAGTCCGGCGTAGGTCTCACGCAGCTGGGCCTCGAGCTCGGCCCAGCGACTCACGTCGTGTGGATCGATCGCGGCCCACGAGCGCAGCATCTCGGCCACGCGCTCGATGCTCTCGCTCACCGAGTCGGGGACCAGGCTCCAGTCGGCGGCGAGCCACTCGTCGAGGCGGCGGGTGGCGGCCTCGAGCTTGTCGCGGACCAGCTCGGGCGTCTGGATGCGCAGGTCGAGCGCACGAAACAGCCCATGGAGCTCGAGGGCGAGGGCGTGGGAGAGCTCGAGGGTGGCGACCTGGGCCGTCATGCAGAAGCTCCGAGAATGCTCCACTCTAGAGCGGGTCTCCTCGGGGAGGCCATGAGAAGACCCACGGAGCGCTCACTCGGCCCGCTCACCGCGGGAGCTGGTGCCCTGCGGCGCGCGAATTCCTCTCGGCGCCGGTGGTGAGGGTTCGCACCCATCGGTCGAAAGCGACCCCGAGGTGCTGCGGGGGCCAGCGAAGCCCCCTGGGGATTCCACGACTACCGCGATCGCTCGGTCGCCTGCCGGACCACCAAGGTGCGTCCTTCGAGGTCGACTCCGTTCAGGCGGCGAATCGCCTCCGAGGCGTCCTTGCGGTCGGCCATGGTCACGAAGCCGAACCCGCGCGAGTCGCCGGTGTCGCGGTCGAGCATGACGATGGCGTCGTTGACTCGCCCGATGGACTCGAAGGTCTGACGCAGGACCTCGGTCGTCACGCCCCACGCGAGTCCCCCGACGAACAGGCGGCTCGGGATGGTGCGCTGCGCAGGACCGCCGTCGGCGTCCTCGGGGCCTCCCTGCATGGACTGCATGACCTCGTCGATCGACATCAGGTTGCCGCCACCCTGGAGCTCCTCGACGGTGGCGATCGGGATGCTGTCGCCACCGCCGGCGGCACGCTCGCGCTTGCGTGCCTCCTTGTCCCGCTTCTTCTTTTCCTTGCCGAGCTCCCGCTGCCGCTTGCCGAACGAGTAATTGGTCTTTGCCATCTGAGGTCGTCGTGTGCTTTCTCCGAGGGATCCTTGGCCCAGTCGGTCGTTGCCGTGCTGGGCTAGCCTGCTGGACGCGGACTGTCAAATCACCGCGTGTCACCGCGCGTAGGGCGCTGCGTTGAACGCACCGGGGGACCAAAATCGGGCGCCTTGGGCACCTCGATGCCGATCCCGCCTCACTCACCCATGAGGAGGCCCACGTTCTTGCCCTCGATCACCTGATGGTCGAAGAGGCGGCGGCCGGCCCCGGAGAGGGAGATCCGGTGGACTCGGGTCATCCAGTCGCTGGAGGAGAAGGGGATCGCCTCGCCGCTGGAATCGAAGGCGCGCATGGACAGCGGTCGGCATTCGTCACGGAACCGCTGCATGGCCTCGGCCTCGTCGAGGCTGGTCTCGGCCTGGCTCAGCTCGGCCCCGTCGCAGATGCCCGGCGTCTGGTTGCAGCCGGCGAGTCCGAGCAGCAATCCGAGCAACGGCCCGAGCACTGGAGGTATCAGCGAGGATGGTCGCGCGAGCCTCTTCACGGGCGTGATGATGGCATACCGAGGTGGTGCTGCACCAATGGAGCCGGGGGGAGCCGGGGCTAGGGAGGAGGTTGGTCGGGGGGAGCGCCGCCTTCTTCGACGACCGCGGGTGCCGGCGCAGGCGGGGGCGCGGCGGGTGTGGGTGGCGGCGCCTCGCTCTCGGGCTCGACCAGCCGCGGCACCTCGGCGCGATCGGCCAGGTCCCACAGCACGCGGAAGGTGAGCTCTGCGTCTCGGCGCAGCGCGGCCATCGACAATGACGGCGTGGTGCCGTCGGGTTCGGACAGCGCCGGTCGAGTGAGGGTGATGGCGGGCACTCGCAGCTCGAGGAAGGCGGCATGCCCGTAGCGGTGCTCGCCCGGTGTGATCGAGCGGGCGGTGGGCTCGAGCGCCGTGACGTCCTTGAAGAGGGTGGAGCGGCTGCCGTCGACGACGAGGAGATCCGAGTCGGGACCACCGAGCTGCTCGAGGCACACCACGGCCACGATGTTGGCGGGGCGGATTCCGCTGGCCTCGATGAATTGATCGATGCCGCGGTGACCGAGGCTGCCCGCGGCCTCGGCCACGAACACGATCGAGCGGTCGGGGCGTCGCCCCGCGCTGCGCCAGCGCCCGGCCATCTCGGCCACCGACAACAGCACGGCCAGGCTGCCCGCGTTGAGCTCACCGCCGCCGTCGGCGAGGGGCTCGGACAGACCACCCGCGTCCCAGTGCGTGACGACCACGATCGCCTGCTCGGGTCGCCGCCCTCCGGCGAGGCGCCCGATCACGTTGGCGTTCTCGAACCAACGCTCGGTGGTCTCGTACTCGAGCCCGACGACGGCGCCCGGGGTGCTGCGGGCATCGAGCAGGGCTTGGTAGACGTCGCCAGCCACGAAGCCCTGGAGATCGAGGGCGGCCGGGGGATCGCGCCCCAGTCGCAGCGATTGCACCTCCGGCTCGCGCCAGCGCTCGGCCGCGCCAAGGGTGGCCGCATCCTCGCCGGGGATCGGCAGCACGGCCACGCTCATGCCATCGTGCCACGCGGACTCGAAGGCCTCGCGGTAGCCGGACAGCGGCGACGCGCTCGCGATGATCGCCGCCGGGTCGATCAAGCGCAGCTGCTCGGGGGGTGGCGTCTCTTCGGGGGGCGGAGGCTCGGGTGGTGGCGGTAGGGGGGGCTGTCCCTCGGGGCGCAGGCGCAGCGAGCCGGGACCGGCCGAACCCCGATGTTGGAGCCACAGCCCCTCCTCGAAGCGTTGCGGAGGTGGTGCCTTGCCCTTCTCGGGAGGCGGCGCCTGCACGGTGATGGTCAGCCCATGGGTGTCAGCCACGCGGACACCCACCCCTTGGGTCCATCCGAGATCGGGGCCGTTGGGCGAGAGGCCGGCCGATTGCAGCACGGAGATCACGTGTCCCACCGTGAGCTCCGCCCCCGGTGTACCCGGACGCCGACCTCCCAGCTCGGGACTGGTGAGGAAGCCCAGATGGCGCTGCAGGCCCGCGTCCCACTCGGCGGCGCTGCGATCGTCGGCGGGCAGCTCGCTCGAGAACGGCCGGACCACGGTGGGGAGCACCAGGGGGCTTTCCTCCCGCAGCTCGAGTTCTTCGATCGGCTCGATCTTGCAGGCGCAAACCCAGACCAGGAGTGGAGCCAGCACGACCATGCGTAGGGTGGGGATGCGCCTCATGGGACCTTGGCCTCCCATTGATTCGCCTGCGCCGCGGCGCGCAGCTGGCGATCGATGGCCCGAGCCGCGATGTCGGGCCGACGCGTGCACCACGTTTGGAACGTCATCACCCAGCGGTCACCGTCTTGGATCACGGCGGGGCGGCTGCCGGCGCGTCGATAGGGGCTCAGGTGCGCCACGCGGCGCAGCTGCTCGCGGCGCTCGGGATCGTCGGCCGAGCTGGGAAGGGGCACGGTGATGGGGAGGGCTTGTTGTTCGCGTCCCACCTGTACGGCCGAGCGCACGATGTCGCGGTTGGGCAGCCACAGGGTGCGCCCGTCGGGAAGGCGCAGCATGCTTCGTAGCAGTCCGATGTGGCGCACGGTGCCCGAGAACCCCGCGATCTCGATCTGATCGCCCTCGAGGAAGCGGTTGCGCCCGGCCAGGGATACGCCGGCCGCGAGGTCCTGCAGACCACCCGGGAGGGCCAGCGCAGCGATGAGTCCGCCCAGCGCGAGCACCATGATCAGCAACAGCGGCACCGCACGAAACAGCTCGCGTCCCAGCAGCAGAGCCGCGGCCGTCAGCAGCACGATCTCGAGGTAGCTGCGCACGCGGGCCAGGCGGCGGTTGGGATCCCAGCCCAGGCGCCAGGCCACCCGCACGGCCAGGGTGAGGGCACGTCGCAGCGCGAGCACCACGCCGAGCACCAGCGAGACCACCAGCACCATGCGCGGGGTGAACACGTCGCCCAGGTGCCACATCTCGGCGAGCAGCTCGGCGCCCAGCTCGGTGGGGGGCTCGGAGCGCTCGTCGAGCCGCGCGCTGCAGGCACCCAGCCAGAGGGCGAGACACGCGAGCACTCGCACCCCGAGTGCTCGTGCGCGGGCATGGGCTCTGGTCATCGGTCGATCCCTCCCACGGCTCCCGACTCGCGCAAGGAGAGGACCACGTCGTCGACCACCAGCTCGGTGATGCCGTAGGTCCCCGCGGACAGCTCGACCAGGCCGCTGGCGAGCAAGAAGCGCAGGTGGACCTCGATCTCCTCCTCGCTCGCTCCGAGCGCCTGCGCGAGGACGGGGCGACCGAGCCGCTCGTGGCGGACGAGCAGGGTGAGGATGGCCTGGGTCTCCTCGCGCAGCTGCTGCACGAACGGCAGGCGCCACGACAGCGAGGCGAGCGTGCGCAGCCGCAGCAGCTCGCCTTCGGGCTCGGCGTGGGCGCGGAACAGCGCCATCGCACGGCGCAGGTTGCCGGCCGAGGCGACGGCCAGGCGGCGCACGTAGGTCTCCTGCGGCGAGCGTCGCAGCAGCTTGCCCAGCCCGCGCGGGGCCGGAAACTCGCAGCGCTGGCCGCCCAGCTCGCGACGCGCCTCGAGGATCTCGGTCAGCTGTGCGGGCTCGATCGGCTGCAGGTGCACGCGACACGGGAATGCGTCGTCGAGCGGGACCAGGTTCTGCCAGGCCAGCATCGATTCCTCGGCCATCGCCAGCAACCAGAACGTGTGCTCCTGCGAGGCGACCACGAGCGCGATGAACGACTCGAGCGCGGCCAGGCCCTCGGCCGAGGGCGGGAAGAACTGCTGCAGGTCGTCCACGACGACCGCGGCCGGAGCGGCTCGCAGCGAGGCGAGCACGGCGGCGTCGTCGTCGGGCACCCCCAGGGCACGGGCGAGGGCGCCCCGCAGGGTGGTGCCTTCGCTCTCGAAGCTGCGTACCGAGACCACGCGCCGCGTGCCGAGCTTGAGCTGGGCGATTCCGATGGTGGAGCTCTTGCCGGTGCCCGATGGTGCGATCACCAGCACCGCATTGCCGGACGACGGCTGGCTCTGCCACGCGCGCTCGGCCCTGACGATGGTCGAGAGCGCGTCGCGGTTGGCCACGAACAGCCGCGGGTCGCGGAGCGGCTCCACGGTGAACAGCGAGCCCGGCAGGCCCGTGAGGCGGGTCTTGCGAAGCGCGCGCTGATCATCGAGGAACGAGCGGATTGCCAGGGCATCGAGCCGCTGCAGGCCCGCGCGCAGGCGGTAGCGCAGGGCCAGGTCCTCGGCCGCCTGCCCCACCTCGCCCGTGCGGAGGGTTCGGATCAGGCGACGCAGGCCCCCCACCACCTGATCGCGCAGTCGCTGCGCCCGCAGCCGCAGCCGGGTGAAGCGATCGACGCGAGTGGTGGCCTTGCCATGGTCGCCACCCGCCGTGGCCGTGACCAGGTCCGACAGCTGCTCGGCCATGCCGGTCACGGCATCCATCAGCCGCGGGCGTGCGGCCTCCCAGCCCTGGCACGCGCCCACCTGCAGCGCCTCGAGCATGGCGTGGCCGCGATCGAGCGCCTCGTCGAGCGAGGTGGCGGGGCCACCGTCGTCCACACTGCGCCGCGCCGAGTCGAGGCCGAACTCGGCCAGGCTCTCGACCTCGCGCATCTGATCGCGGATGGCGGAGAACGCCACCGCCGCGTCGCTGAGGCACTCGTCCATCAGCGGCAGCATGCGCCCGGCCAGCTGCACCTCTTCGAGCTCGCGGGCGTCGATCGTCACGATCTCCACCTGGGCGGGCCGCGGAGCCTCCGCGAGCAGACCGAGCGAGGGCACCACGGTGATCTTCTCCTCGCCCTCGGCCATGAATGCGCGCAGCTCCACCCCGGCGGCGTCGCCGGAGGTGGCGCGGCGAACCTTGGTGCCGAGCGTCCGCAATTCCTTGACCACGGGCTTGGGCAGGACGGCTCGTACCTGGGCCTCGGCGCGTGACCAGGCGTCGGCGTCGGTGAGGGCGGTCGAGCGCGGCAGGGAGTCGAGTCGGCGCAGCTGGTCGGCCACCAGCTCGCTCGCGCGGGTGAATGCGACGTCGAGCGGGCCCAGCACCTCCTGCTGCAGCCGGGCGCACACGCGGTGCTCGACCAGCTCGGACTGGGCGGTGAAGCGCAGGCGCTCCACGGCGGCGCGGCGACGGGCCGGCCACGCGGTCACGTCGTCGTCGAGTCGGCGCAGGCAGGCCTCGAGCTCGCGCTCGACCGCCGAGTACCGCGGCAGCCGTCGCTCGCCCGGGGCACCGAGGTCGGCGAGCTGCCGGCCCAGCTCGCGCACGGCGGCCCACAGCGTGGCCTCGTGGTTGCTCGCCACCTTCTCGAGCAACAGCCGCTCGCGCTCCTGCAGCTCGGTCGTGAGCGCGTTGCTGGCGGCGGTGCCCAGGGCGGTGCGCTCGAGCACCTCGAGGCACTCGATCTCGAAGCGCTGCCAGTCGCGCAGGCTCTCCTCGGCGGCGCGGGCCATCGCGGGCTCGATCACCGCGCGGGCGGTGATGCGCACGGGAACCTTGCGGATCCTTCGGTCGCCGCGGCCGCTGAGCACGGCGCCGACCGTGCTCATGCGCTTGGACCAGCGCACGCGCCACGGATCGGTGGCCTGGGCCCGGGCGTTGCGCTCCTCGAGCGGCACGGCGGCGGAGATCGGCAGCTCTTCGAGGTGCTCGAGCAGCTGCGCGAGCACCTTGCGCAGCCCGGCGGAGCGATCGCGGACGTCCTCGAGCACCACGCGCTCGAGCCCTCGCTGCACCAGCGCTGCGCCGTGCTCCACCGCGCGTGCGTCGGCGGGGACGCAGAGGCTGTTGGACCAGCGTCGCGTGGAGGGGCACAGCTCTTCGTTGCGCCACTCCGCCCACGGCCGCTGCAGGTCGATGCGAAGGCGCCCGAGCAGCTCGCGGAGCTCCGGCGACTCGAGCTCGTCGGGGAGCTCGCGAATCGCGTCGGGGACCTCGCTGCGGCGCTCGCTGGAGCCCGAGGTCGTGGGGGTGGGGCTGGGGTCGCCGATCTCACCCGCGGCCTTGAGCGCCATGCGCAGAGTGATGGGGCCGGCCAATAGGTTGATGGCGACGATCGCCATCCCGAGCGTCTTGATCTGGTCCGACAGTGGGGACACCTGGTTGGCCGCGATGCCCACGAGCCCCAGGGTGACGCCGGCCTGCGGCAAGTAGGCCATCCAGGCCACCCGCTGCACGGTGGGGCTCTCGCCTCCGGCCGCCGCACCAAAGCGCCCCGCGGCATAGAAGGTGAGCGCACGCGCGGCGCACAGGGCGAGCGCGAACGGCAGGATCTCGATCGTGGCTCCCAGGTCGACGCCGGCCCCCGCGTTGGTGAAGAACACCACGAACACCGGCAATGCCACCATCTCGAGCGGGTGCAGCAGCGTGTGCTCGTACTTGGTGAAGTTGCGGACGATGAAGCCCGCCACGATGAATGTGAGCAGCGGCTCCATGTGCAGCAGATCGCTGACGTGCGTGACCACGAGGATCATCGCCGCCACGAACAGCAGCATCTCGGCGCCCAGGAAGCGCATGTAGAGGTAGAGCAGGCCCGCGAGCGCCACCCCGAGGGCGATCTCCTCGCCCAGGTGCAGACCCACGTTGATCAACACGCCCGCGTCCAGGCTGGCGTTGGGGTCGAGCAGGCTCATCGTCACCGCGGTGGCGACGGCCAGGCACACCACTACGACCGCGTCCTTGAGCACGGCCAGGCCCAGGGTGAGGTCGGCCATGGGGCCCTTGGCGCCGGTCTCGCTGAGCACCGCGAGCGCGATCGAGGGTGAGGTGCCGACCGCCAGCGCGGAGAACATGATGGCCATGCCGAGCGTGGCGCCGAACGTATCCAGCGGCAGCGGTGCCCAGACGAGCTGGAGTGCGACGAACGTGCCGCCCACCGCAATCGGCAAGAGCCCCACCTTGAGCCCCACCGTGGCCGACAGCGAGCGCCACTTGCGGGCGATGCCCTTGGCGTCGAGCTCCAGGCCCGCGCTGGTGGCGATGAGCCCGATCGCCAGGTCGTTGAACATGCGCATGTCCGTCACGACCTGCTTGGACAGGATGTCGGCCGCGTAGGGGCCGAACACGATCCCGGTCACGATGTAGCCGGTGACCTTGGGCAGGGTGAGGCGGCCGCCGAGCTCGGCCAGCGCGAACGCGGCCAGCACCACGAACCCGATCGCGGCCAGCGTCAGCGGGTCCGTGCCAGGAGCCGCCGCCTGGGTCTGCAGCTCTTGCAGGCCCACCATCATGACGAGCAGCACGAGGACGACGAACAGGCGACGCATGGTCCTAGCGCCTCCAGCACTCCGGTGAGAAGACCGCGAACAGGGCGAAGATCTCGAGGCGGCCCGCGATCATGCACAGGCACAGCGCGCCCTTGCCCAGGCCCGGCACGAAGCCGAAGTTCTGCGCCGGTCCCACGTCGGCCAGCCCCGGGCCCACGCTCGACAGGCAGGCCACGGTGGCGCTCATCGACGAGATCATGTCCAGGCCCAGGAACACCAGCACGAACGAGGTGGTGGCGAACAGGAGCATGTAGGCCACGAAGAACGTGCCGATCCCACGCACCACGTCGGGAGGCAGGTTGCCGCCGCCCACCCGGATGGTCTGCACCACGTTGGGGCGCACCGCCGACCGCAGCTCGCGGAGCACGACCTTGATCAGGATGAACACGCGCGAGGCCTTGAGACCCCCCGCCGTCGACCCCGCGCAGGCGCCCATGAACATGCACAGGAACAGGGCGAAGCGGGCGATGTCGGGGTAGGTGTCGAAGTCCTCCGTCATGAACCCGGTGGTGGTGGTGACGGCGGCGGTCTGGAACGCCGCGTAGCGCACCGCCTCGATCGGGTTGGGGTGGCGGTCGAGGATCGACACCGCCACCAGGGCGATCACGGCCGCGTTGACCGCGAGGTAGAAGCGCAGCTCGTAGTTGCGCCACAGCTCCGTCCAGCGCCCGCGCAGCAGGCCGTAGTAGAGCCCGAAGTTCAGGCCCGCCACGAGCATGAAGGCGATCACGATCCAGTCGATGACCGCGCTCTGGTAGGCGCCCACGCTGGCGCTCTTGGTGGAGAAGCCGCCCGTGCCCAGCGTGGACATGGCGTGGCAGATCGCGTCGTAGAGCGGCATGCCGGCCACCACCAGCAGCGCCGTGCACAGCACCGTGAGCCCGCCGTAGACCCACCACAGGGCGACCGCGGTCTGCTTGATCTTGGGGCGCAGGCCCTCGGTGATGGGCCCGGGGACCTCGGACTTGAACAGGTGCTTGGCGCCCACGCCCAGGATGGGGAACACGGCCACGAACAGCACCACGATCCCCATGCCGCCCACCCAGTGCATCAGGCAGCGCCACAGGTTGGTGGCGCGCGAGAGGCCGTCGACATCGGGGACCACGGTGGCGCCCGTGGTGGTGAAGCCCGAGACCGCCTCGAACAACGCGCCCATGGGGTCGGGGATCGAGCCCTCCAGCACGAACGGCAGGCCGCCCACCAGGCCCAGGAACAGCCAGGTCAAGGCGACCACGCCCAGCGCATCCTTGCGGTGGATCTCCTCGGGCGATCCGCCGCCGATGCGCCGCAGCACGAACGCGAGCACGAGCGCGAGCGCGGTGGTCGAGCCGTAGGCCAGGGCGGCGCGCATGGTGCCGTCGTGCAGCGCCAGCGCGGTCGGAACCAGCAGCAACAGGGCCACGATCCCGATCAGCATCCCGGTCAGGCCGGCGACCACCCGTGGGCTCACGCGCCGTCCTCCTTGGCTGGTTCCTTGTGCCCATCCTTGTGTTTGGCCAGGCCGCGCAGCGCTCGCAGGATGTCGCGACGGTGGTGGCTGGGGGCGATGGCGACGACGTGCTCGCCTCCGTGGAGCTCGCCCCCGCGCTCGCCGGGGTCGCGCAGGCGCGTGGACTGATCGTGGACGATCACCGCCACCACCAGCGCCCCGGGGCCCAGCGGCAGGCTGCGGACCGGAACCGGTCGCCGCAGCGGAGGCACGCGCAGCTCGAGCAGCTCGAGATCGGTCCCGGCGATCGTGGACGCCTCGACCAGCTCGCGCCCGGGCAGCAGACCGTGCAGGGTCTGGGCCATCACCTCGTGGGCGCTGGTGGTGCCCGCGATCCCCAGGTGCTCGTAGACCGAGGTGTAGCCGGGCCGGTGCACCAGCGCGAACGTTCGTTCCACCCCCAGCTCGCGCGTGAGCAGCGACGACATCAGGTTGACCTCGTCCGAGCCGGTCACCGCCATCACGCAGTCGGACAGGCCGATCCGCTCGTCGCGAAGGAACCGGAGGCTGGTGCCATCGCCGTGGAGCACCACGTTGGAGCCGAGCTTGGCCGCCAGCTCCTCGCAGCGGCCGCGACCGGTGTCGACCAGCCGCACGTTGCTGCCCAGGCTGGCGAACATGGTGGCGAGCTGCAGGCCCACGTCGCCGCCCCCGATGAGGGTCACGCGATCGTACAAGCCGGCACGGCTGTGCTGTACCAGCGCCGTCACGGCCAGCGGCGAGGCGACCGCGAGCACGCGATCGCCTTCCTCGAGCGCCTCGATCTCGGACGCCGCGCGAGGAGTCCCGCCGCGCAGCACCGCCCGTACCACCGAGCCCTCGGCGGAGGGCATGCGCACCTTGAGGCGGGTGGGGCTCTCGCCTCGCAGCGGGGAGGAGTCGTCGATGCCGATCAAGGCCACGTGGGCCGCTCCGCCGCCCAGGCTCGCCGAGAAGCTCACCTCGACCGCGCTCACCAGCCGCAATAGCTCGCGTCCCACCAGGCGCGACGCGCAGATGCAGGCATCGATGCCGGCCACGTTGCGCTCGAGCCCCTGCCCACCCTTGTAGAACCCGGGGTCGTCCACGCGCGCGATGGTGCTGCCCACCCCCACCGTCTTGGCCATCACCGCGGCGGCCACGTTGACCGCATCGTGCCCGGTCACCGCCACCGCCACGTCGGCCTTGCGAGCCTCCGCGCGCTCGAGCACGGCGCGGTGGGTCGCGTTGCCGCGCACCGGCTGCACGTCGAGGGTCTCCTCGGCCTCCGCCAGAGCATCGGCATCGTCATCGACCAGGACGACCTCGGCCTCCTCGGAGAGCGAGGCGGCGAGGAAGCGGCCGGCCTCGCCGGCGCCCAGGATCAGCGCTCTCATGCGTCCCCCTCCGCGGTGGCAGCCGTGCCGTGGGGCTCGGGCTGGTGTTCGTCGTGCGGCCCATGGGGCTCGGGCTGGTGTTCGTCGTGGGGCTCGTGCCCGGCGTGGAATCCATGGGGCGACGGGGGAGCCGCCACGACGGGGGCCGCGATGGGGGCGAGCGCCTTGATCTCGCCGATGTCCGCGAGGTAGCGCCGTAGCGTACGCAGCGCGAACAGGTCGGTCAGCAGCACGCCGCCCACGATGGTGGTGGTGACCGGTGCCGCCAGCTCGGGAAACCGCTGGGCGAACGCCAGCGAGATCGCGCTGGCCAGCACTCCCTGTCCCAGCACCGCGCGACCGATGCCGCGGGCGGCGGTGTCGTCCGCCACGAAGGTGCTCACCGCGAGGCGGCTGAACAGCAGCCGCGCCAGCGTACGCAGCACCACGTAGCTGGGAACCAGCACCCAGTACCACCCGGTGGCCGGGACCAACGTGGCACCCGCCAGCAGCAGCACCATCACGGTGGTGGGGAACCGCAGCGGTCGCAGCGATTCCTCCAGCCGCGCCGCGTGGGTGGAGGTCAACGCCAGGGTGAGTCCCGCGAACAGGTTGGCGAACAGCGGCGAGACCCCGAGCGCCGCGCCCACCCCGGCCGAGAACACGACGGCGCCCACCGTGGCCACCGACAGCCGCATGGGGTCGTCCTCGTGGCCGAGGAACACGTGGAACAGCATGCCCGCCACGATCCCCGAGAAGATCGTGATCGTCGCCCACTCCACGATGGTCAGGCCCAGCGCGCCCGCGGTGGCGGTGGCGCGGCTGCCCGCCATCGCCAGGCCGAACGCGAAGATCGCCAGCACCTGCGCGGCCGAGGTCATCGCGCGCAGCAGCGACGCGCGGTCGGGGCTCACGTCGAAGCGCCGCAAGGCCGTCTCCACCAGCACCGTCGACGACGTGCCCGCGGCCGCCCCCACCGTGAGGCCGATCCACAGCGCCTCCGGCGAGACCCACAGGGAGATCAGCGTACTCTCGGTCGCGGTGAGCGGGTTGGCCATCAAGGGATCGGCCACGTTCAGGAGCGAGGGGTCGAGCACCTGGATGAGGCCGGTGACCGCCGCGGCGATCGCCAGCACCACCGCCGCCGAGGCCCCGAGCCCCGCCAGGAGCGACTCCATGGTCGCGCGGATCTGCCGGAGCTCCAGGCCCACCAAGAACCCGATCACTCCGAGCACCGTCGACACGAACAGGTCGAGCTGCTGCATCACCTCGGGGCTGAGCACGTTCAGGATCGGCCCGAGCAGGACGCCGAGCAGGAGGTACTCCACGCCAGCGAGCGCGAAGGCCTTGGCGGCGAAGCGCTCCAGGAAGCGCCCGGCGACGAACGCGAGGACGACGACGCCGACGAAGAGGACGGTGGTGCTCACGGGGAAGGAGCCGGTCGAGGCTAGCCCATGTGCGTGCGGCCCCCAACCTCGAGCGCCATGGGCGCACGCAGGAGGATACACGGATTGCCGTCGATGAGGAGGGACAACGGCCGCGCGTCGTCGTCCGAGGGGTGGATGGCGGGGTTCCGCTGCGCCCCGTGGCGCCCCCCCACGCGACGTGTCAAGGTCGCCCCCGATCGCCGCATGTCGGATGCGAGCCCACCGCCACCGGATCCAGGCCCGCACCCACGGGGTCCATCGACCAAGGCCTTCGCCACGCTGTGGCTGACGTTGTTCCTCGATCTGGTGGGCTTTGGGATCATCATCCCGGTCCTACCGTTCTATGCGACCAGCTTCGGTGCCTCGCCGCAGCTGGTCACCCTGCTCGCCACCGCGTTCTCGTTGGCGCAGTTCGGGGCGGCGCCGGTGCTCGGCCGCATCAGCGACCGAGTGGGGCGGCGGCCGGTGATGCTGATCTCGATCGCGGGCTCGTGCGCCTCGATGCTGGTGCTGGGCCTTGCCTCCGCCCTGTGGATGGTGTTCGCCGCGCGGGTGCTGTCGGGCCTGTGCACCGCCAACATCTCCACCGCCCACGCCTACGTGGCCGACCGCATCGCGCCCGCGCGTCGCGCCAAGTACATGGGCTTGATGGGCTCGGCGATCGGTCTGGGCTTCGTGTTCGGTCCGGCGCTCGGCGGTCTGCTCAGCACGCCCGAGCATCCCGAGCTGCCGTTCCTGGTCTCGGCCGGCCTAGCGGCGATCAACTGGGGGATGGCGTTCGTGTGGCTACCCGAGAGCCATCGACCCGAGCGCGCCTCGACGGCGGAGCCGACCCGAGCCCATGGCTCGTCGCGGCTGGGAGCGATCGTCCATGCCCTGTGGGGTACGCCATTGGGCTGGCTGGTGCTCGTCAACCTGTGTTTCTTCGTCGCCTTCTCCTCCATGGAGTCCACCTATGCGCTGCTGCTCGAGGCCGAGTTCGGCTGGGGGGCACAGCAGACCGGGGGGATCTTCGCATTCGTGGGCGTGGTGATCGTGCTGACCCAGGGGGTGCTCGTCGGGCGCCTGGTCGGGCGTCTGGGCGAGCGCCGCACCTTGCTGTTGGGCATGACCCTGTTGGTGGTGGCGCTCTCCATCCTCGGCTCGATGAAGGTGCCGTGGCTGGCGTTCGTGGGCAGTGCGCTGTTGGCCTGTGGCAATGGGCTCACCACGCCCAGCATCAACGCCCTGGTCAGTCGTAGCTCCGGCGCCGGCGATCAGGGGTTCCACATGGGCTTGTCGTCTTCTGCGGCTGCCCTGGGACGGATTGGTGGCCCCGCGGGCGCCGGGGTGCTCTTCGCCAGAGTGGGGCCGGGCGTGCCGATGTTGGTGGCCGCGGGGGTGGTGATGATGGCGGCCCTGGTGGTGCTGGCGCGGGTGCGCATGCCTGGTGGCGACGCCTGACGGACACCTCGCGCTGGTTGAGATCACCAGGACCCTGCTGTACTGCTACCGGAACGATGACCCCCGGATCGAGGGGCGTCTCGCCAGCCTGGCGCCGTTGTTCGATACGGTGCTGGTTCACTTTGGATCATCCGACCTCGAGGAGATCCTGACGTACGTGGTCGATGTCTTCGGTCCCGCTTCACCACTATGCGCTATCATCATGGGGACCTTTGGAAGGGCGGCACGAGAGATGTACCTGACGATTGCCGAGAGCATGAGGGCCGAAGGGCGGGACAAGGGGAGGGCCGAAGGGCGGGCGCAGGCGTTGCTTCGGCTCCTCGAGCATCGCGCTCTGCTCCCATCTCCCGCGCTTCGTGAGCGGGTCGTCGAGACGTCCGATGAGGCGTTGCTCCAGCATTGGTTCGACCGCGCCTTGGCGGCCGAGACGGTCGAGGCCGTGTTCGACCTCTGAGCCGGCCGCCGGCCGGCCGGCCACGCGCACTCGGCCATCACTCGGCCGGCGATGGCACTTTGGTCCGGGCGGCCTTCTGTGCCGCCTTCCTCGCCCTGCGCTCGCGAATGCCTCGAAGCGTGATCCGGTCGATCCACACGTAGAACACCGGTACCACCACCAACGTGAGCAGCGTGGAGGTGATCACCCCGCCGATCACCGCCACCGACATCGGCGCCCGGAACTCCGAGCCCTCGCCCTGGCTCACCGCGGTGGGCAGCATGCCGAGGATCATCGCCGCCGAGGTCATCAAGATCGGCCGTAGGCGAGCCTCCCCCGCCTCGAGCAGCGCATCGAGGATCTCCTTGCCCTGGTCGCGGCGCTGGTTGGCAAAGTCGACCAGCAAGATCGCGTTCTTGGTGACCAACCCCATCAGCAGGATGATGCCGATGAGCGCCGGCATGCCGATCGCGAACCCGGCGATGAACAGCCCCACCAGCGCACCCACGATGGCCAGCGGCAGCGAGAGCATGATCGTCAGCGGGTGCAGGAACGATTCGAACTGCGCCGCGAGCACGAAGTAGATGAACAGGATCGACAGGCCCAGCGCGATGCCGAGGTTGGTGAAGGTCTCCGTCATGCGCTTGGCCTCGCCCGACATCGAGAACGAGTAGCTCGGGTTCGGGACCAGGGGCTCCATGCGCTCGGTGATGTCGGCCACCACCTCGCCCAGCGAGCGATCCACCACGTTGGCGGTGACGGTGATCTGGCGCTCGCGATCGAGGCGCTGGATCGCAGCGGGCGTGGTGCTCGACTGCTGACGGGTCACGTTGCCCAGGGCCACCAGGGTCCCGCCGCGCACGGGAACCGGTACGTCGTGCAGGGCCTCCCACGAGCCGCGGTCCTCGGGCCGAAGCTGCACGCGAATGTCGCTTTCCTGCTCGCCCTCGCGGAACTGGCCCACCACCTCGCCCTCGACGGCGAGCCGCAGCGTGGATGCGATGGTGGCGAACGAAACCCCGAGATCGGCCGCGCGCTCGCGATCGACCATGAGCGATTCCTCGGGCCTTCCTGGCTTGTAGGTGATGGACGGGTCACGGACCCCCTGCACCCCCTGCACCATGCGGAAGGCCTCCTGTGCGAAGCGGCCCAGCTCGTCGTAGTCGGGCCCGCGCAGCACCAGGGTCACGGGGGCTTCTTCGAGCGACGACGCACCTCCGTTGAGACCGGCCTCGCGCATGCTGAACGTGAGTCCCGGGATGTCGACCAGCCGCGGGCGCAGCACCTCCATCATGTCGGCGGTCGAGCGCGTGCGCTCCGACTTGGGCGTGGTCAACACCCGCACGCTGGCGCGGTTGCCCACCTCGTCCTGGCCCACCGTCGTGGCAATCGTGACCACCTCGGGCAGCTCTCGCACGATCTCCTCGACCTGGGAGGTGATGCGGTCGGTCTCGGCCAGCGAGGTGCCGGCGGGGAGCTCGAGGTTGATCTGGAAGTTGCCCTGGTCTCCGCGCGAGTTGAACTCCTGGCCCATCAACGACGTGAGCGCGAGGCTCCCCACGAACGCCACCGCCGCGCCCAGCGCCACCGTCTTGCGGTGGCGCAGCGACCACGCCAGGGTCCCCACGTAGACCTGATCGATCGCGTCGAGCAAGCGCACCATCGGACCCAGGATGGGGTGGCGGCGCAGCTTCTCGTGGTGATCGGGCTCGATCGCCTTGGTGACCCGCGCCGACATCATGGGGTCGAGCGTGAACGACACCAGCATCGAGACCAGCACCGCCGCCGAGACCGTGATGCCGAACTCGCGGAAGAACTTGCCGATCATGCCGCCCGTGAACGCCACCGGGCCGAATACCGCCACGATCGTGAAGGTCGTGGCCATGACCGCCAGCGCGATCTCACCGGTGCCACGGCGGGCCGCGGTCACCGGGTCCTCGCCGCGTTCCATGTGTCGGAAGATGTTCTCGCGCACCACCACCGAGTCGTCGATGAGCAGGCCGATCGCCAGCGACAGGCCCATCATCGACATGATGTTGAGGGTGAAGCCGCACAGCCACATCACGAAGAACGTGGCCACCACCGACACCGGCAGCGCCACCGCCGAGATCACGGTGGAGCGCCAGTCGAGCATGAACAGGAAGATCACGATGATCGCGAACAACCCGCCGAGCACCAGCGCCTCCTCGAGCTCGGCGAGGTTTTGGCGGATGAACACCGAGGAGTCGATGATCTTCACCAGCGACATGCCCTCGGGCA
The DNA here is from genome assembly GCF_026337845.1 of Paraliomyxa miuraensis. Lineage (GTDB taxonomy): Bacteria > Myxococcota_A > Polyangia > Nannocystales > Nannocystaceae > Paraliomyxa > Paraliomyxa miuraensis. The sequence continues at coordinate 698,094 of NZ_JAOVZF010000162.1, forward strand.
GCGAGGGCTCGAGCTCGGCGACCGCCTCTGCGACTCCGTCGACCACCGCCACCGTGTTGGACCCGCCCTGCTTCTGCACATCGAGGGTGATCGAGGGGATCCCGTCCACCCGCGTCAGCGTGCGGGTCTCGACCGTCGTGTCGAGCACCTGACCCACGTCGGCGATGCGTACCTGCGCCCCGTGGGGGCCGGTCATCAGCACCACGTCTTCGATGTCGCGGGGCTCCTCGAAGCGGCCCACCGCCTTGAGGCCCACTTCCCTGGTGCCGGCCACCAGGCGCCCCGCGGGCAGGTCGTAGCTCTCGCCACGCAGCGCCTGGGCCACCGCGACCAGCGGCAGCCCCAGCGCCTCGATCGCCTGCCGCCGCAGCTCGACCCGGATCTCCCGCTCGGCCCCGCCGAGCACCGTCACGCTGCCCACGCCGTCCACGCGCTCGAGCGCCGGACGCACCACGTCGTCCACGTAGCGGCGCGTCTCCAGCGGGCCACGCGTGCTCTTGATCGAGTACGTGACCACCGGGATCGCCGACATGTCCACGCGCGTGATCGTGGGGTCGATGACGTCCTCGGGGAGCATGCCGCGAATGCCCGCGACGCGGTCGCGCACGTCGGCCGCGGCCTGGCCCGCGTCGACCTCGAGCTCGAACATCACCACCACCTGGGAGACGCCCTCGCGCGAGTAGCTGCGTACCTCGTCCACGCCGTTGATGCTCGAGACCGCGTCCTCCATCCGGCGCGTGACCTCGGCCTCGATCTCCTCCGGGCCCGCCCCGGGGTAGGGCGTGGTGATGGTGACCACCGGGAACGAGACCTCGGGGAACAGGTCCACGCCCAGGCGAGCCAGGCCAAGAAGGCCCATCACGATCACGGCCATCGCCACCGTGGTCATGAAGACCGGGCGGTCGATGGAGACGTCGGTCATCCTCATGGCGCTTGCCCTCCGTCGGTCACCACCACGGCCAGCCCGTCGCGGAGCTCCGCGTGGCCGGCCACCACCACCGGGTCGCCCTCGGCCAGGCCCTCGAGCACCGGCACCCACTCGCCCTCGGGAGGCCCGAGCTTGGCGTGGGCTCGCGCCGCAAACCCCTCGCGAACCGTGAACACGTCCGAGCCCTCCGGGGTGACCGCGAGCGCGTCGCGGTGCACGGCCAGCACGCCCTCCCGCTGCTCCACCACCACCGTGGCGTCGGCGAATTGGTTGGGCAGCAGGTGGTGAGCCTGGTTGTTCACCGTGATCTCGATGGTGGCGCGGCGCGTGACCGGATCGAGGCTGGGGCTCATGGTCTTGACCGTGCCCTCGAAGGTCTCGCCGGGTCGGGCATCCACGGTGATCTCCACCGTCTGGCCGATCGCCAGGCGGGCGAAGTCCTTGGCCGTCACCGCGCCCACCAGCTCGAGCTCGTCGATGTCCTGGATCTCGAATGCGCTCACGCCCGGGGTGACCCGGGTGCCCATGTCGATGTCTCGCCGGGTCACCGTCCCGGCCAGCGGGCTCAGGATGCGGCTGTCGTCGAGCGAGTCGCTCGAGAGCCCGGCGGCGGCCTTGGCCCCCAGGTGCTGCGATTGCGCCGAGCGCAGCATCGCGCGGGCCGTGTCGACTGCGGACTGGCTGCGGTCGAGCTCGGCCTGGCTGGCCGCCCCTCGGTTCGCGAGCGAGCGGACCCGCTCGAGCTCGCGCTCGGCGGTCTCGACCTCCAGGCGGGCGCGGTCGAGCGACGCCGCCGCGGCCGAGCGGTTGGCCTTGGCCTGGTTCTGCGCCAGCTTCAAGGAGCGGTGCTCGATGATCGCCAGGAGCTGTCCGGGCTCCACGTGATCGCCCACGTTGACCATCACGTCCTCGATGCGCCCGGGGATCTCCGGGATCACCTCGACCCGGCGAACCGCCCGCAGCGTGCCCGTGAAGCTCACCTTGGCCTCGAGTCGGTGGCGCTCCAGCGGCTCGGTGCGCACTCGCGGGGGCTCGAGCTCGACCGGCTTGGCCGCCTGCTCGCGGGCCTGCAGCGCCGCATCGACGCGCTCGGAGAACAACACACCGAGCCCGCCGAGCGAGCCCAGCACGGTCACCACGATGATCAACGTTCTGGTTCGGGACATGATGAGCGACCCTTTGCGCCGTAGAGGAACAGGTCGACGATGCGCTGGATGTGCTGCTGTGGGTCGGACTCCGCGCCGCGCTCCAGCAGCACGCGGGTGTAGTCGGCGATCATCGAGCCCCAGAGGTGGAAGGCCAGGGCCTCGGCGCCGTAGGGCGAGAGCTCGTCCTCGGTGGCCGACTCGGCGACCCAGCGGGTCAGGCGATCGAGGTAGGCGGTCACGCCCTGGAGCTTCCAGCGTGCGAGCGCTTCGTTGGGCATCGCACCGGTCTGCAGCTTCATGAACACCGCGAACGCGTCGGCGTGGCGCGCCCGCACGTCCACGTGCCGGTGCAGCAGCAGCTCGAGCCGCTGGGCGAACGTCAGGCCCGCCGGCACCGGCTCGTCGAACAACGCGATGAAGGCGACATGGATCCGCTCGAGCAGCGCCGCGAAGATCTCTTCCTTGCTGCCAAAGTAGTTGTAGAGCGAAGGCGCCGTGTAGCCGGCTGCGCTCGCGATGTCCTTGACCGTGACCGCGTGGTAGCCCTGCTGCGCGAACGCAGTGGTCGCCGCATCGAGGATGGCCTCGCGCGTACGCGTGACGAGCTGGGCCTTGCGGGCGGCGCGCGGCATGGTGAACCCTGGGTTCAATGATCTGAACGAGAATTAAGGGAATTGAAACCGTGAATCATGAACCTCCGGAATGGCGTTCCTACGGGCCAGGCGCTCGGGTCGAGAGATGCGCGCCATGTCCGCGGGCAGTTCGGCGGCCGCTGCTGCGCGGACTGCGCTATGAAGACGGTGGTGTGACGGCGTCGGGCGAGACCAGGCCGCGGGCGAGGTGGTCGACCAGCCCGAGCAGGGTGGGGATGCGGTGCTTGCCGTGCATCCTCATGACCTCGCGGGCCACGAGCTCGACGGGGAGGTCGATCGCGGTGACGAACAGCGGGCGCTGGCTCGTGCCTCGCAGCACCGGGGTGGCGTGCTCGCTGCCGCGGTAGGCCGTCTTCGCGACTCCGACCACCGGGTGCACGCCGCCGAGCGCGGCATGGAGGTGCCCGCCCAGCCCGAGCGTGCCGCTTCGGTCGAGAGTCGCGTAGCCGTCGACCACGATCGTCCGCACGGGGGTGGTGAGCCGCTCGAGGACTGCGAGTACGCACGGGAGCTCGCGCTCGAAGAAGCGACCCGGGGTGTAGGGGCGGACCTCGGGGATCGTGGTGACGGCGACCTCGATGGGAGCGGCGTCGGCCCACGCGCGAGCGACCACGCAAGCGGCCAGGGCCTCGCGCTCCCCGTAGCCCACATCGATCATCGCGATCGGTCCGAGATCTCCGCTGTCGCGCACGCGGCCCAATCATGGCTCACCGACCCGGGGCAGGTCGGGAGTCACGGCTATTTCGCGTCTTGGCCAGGCAAACCCACGTGAGGGCTGTGCTTCGAGGCCGGATCTCGCGGTCCTGGGCCGCCGCAATCCCTGCGGTTGACATCGGCCGCCGTTCGTCCGACCCATCGTGCATGCACGAGGTCTGGACGCGAGCCCTCGAGGGCAATCCCGTGGTGGTGCTCGGCAATCCTCCGGCGGCTCCGCAGACTGCGGACGGTGAGCCGCGCTGGGTGGAGATCCGGGTCGCTTGTGATGGACCCCGGTCCACCTGGGGCCCGCTCGAGGAGGCAAGGCGACGCATCGAGGCGCTGCTGGGCGAGCAGAGCCCGCGCTGGGACGAGGCGCTCGATCGCATGGGTCCGCGCGCTCGTCTGCTCAGCGACATGGGCGAGCCCACGCTCGAGGCCACGCTGGTCGGAGCGGCCAATCGCCTCGCCGACCAGCGACCGCGACGCGCGGCGTTGGTGGTCGAGGGACTCGATGCCGCCGATGCCGCCACGCTGCAGGAGCTGCGCGACATCGTGGGACGCGAGGGATGGCTGCGGCTGCCGCTGGTCCTCGGCGTGCGCACGATGCCGGGGGAGGGCGCGGTCGCGGAGCTGCTGCGATCGATCGAGGGCGAGCCCGTGGTGGTGGAGGCTCCGGTCGAGCCCACTCCATTCGACTGGATGAGCCTGCCTCCCGAGCTGCTGCTGGTGATGCGCGCGGCCGCGGTCGTCGGCCGGAGCTTCGAGGTGGAGCTGGTGGGCCGCCTGCTCGGCGTCTCGCCCGATGCGGTGCTGGTGCGGCTGCAGCAGGCGGCCGATCTCGGCGCGCCGCTGGCCGATCAGGGCGGGGGCCGCTTCTTCCTGCCCGAGGCCGCGCAGCAGACCCTGGTACGACGCGTGCTGCCTTCGCTGGTGGAGCGCTGGCATCGACGCCTGGGCGAGATCCTGGCCGAGCCGGCCCCTCCGCCGCCCGATGCCGACGTCGACGAGCCTCGGTTCGAGGCGAAGGCGAGCGCGCCGGTGGCGGAGGAGCCCGAGCTCGTCGACGAGCCGGAGCTCGAGCCACCCGAGCAGGAACGAGCGCCCGTCGAGCCGGTCGAGCCCGGCGCCGTGATCGAGCCCGCGACGCCCGTCGACGCCGAACCCACCCCTGCGCCGCCGGGATCATCGGCCCAGCTCCCGTCCGACGAGACCATCACCTACGGGGAGATCTTCGAGCCGCCCGTGGAGGAGCGCCTCTCGTCGCGCGCCCGTGAGGCGGAGCCTGCATCACCACCGCGAGCGACCACCAGCGAGCACACCATTCGCCTCGACGACGACGCCTACGAGCGCGTCATGGCCTCGGCCCGCGCATCCGTCGATCCGCGCGACCAGGCGCGAGCGGCCCACCACCTGCTCGAGGCCGGCCTGCCGCAGCGTGCGGTCGAGCAGTACCTGGCCGCGCTGCGCAAGGTCGCGGCGCGCGGTGACAGCCGTCGTGCCCTGCTCATCGCCGACCAAGCACTCGCGTTGCTCGAGCGCCAGCCACCCTCGCGCGCCCGCGACCTCCTGCATGCACAGGTGCTCGCGATGGCGGCCCGGGTGCAGTGGCGCGGGGCAGGTCGCGGACCCGCGCTCACCCTCCAGGGAGCGCTCGAGACCCTCGACGAGGCCGAGCAGCTCGTGGGGTCCGATGGCCCGCTCGACCTCCGCACCGAGATCGCCCAGCTGGTGGCGGGCGTCTGCTACGACCTCGGTGACATCGCCTCGCTCCAGCGCGCCCTCGATGCACTGACGGGAGCGGCACGCAGCCTCATGGCCGCAGGTGAGTCGGTCCGCGCCGCTCGGCTGCTCAACGATCAAGCGGCCGTCTACCTGCGCGCCGGGGATCCCGTGCGAGCCAACCACCTGCTCCAGCAGTCGCGCAGCATCTTCGACGAGCTGCATCGCGAGCGGCCGGACGATCCCACCGTGATCACCGAGCGCGCCGAGACCGAGCACCTGCTCGCTCGCCTGCCGCTGCACGCTCGTCTGCGGCCGGGTCGAGAGGACGACGCGTTCTCGATGGCCCTCGGCCACGCGCGGGCGGCCGCCGAGGGCTACCGCCGCCTGGGCGGCCGCGTGGAGCTGGGTCGCGTGTCCGAGACCATGGGGCGGCTCGAGACGGCTCGCGGTCGCTACGAGCGCGCCGCCGAGCACCTCGAGGCGGCGCTGTCGCTGAGCCGCGAGCTCGGCGACGTCATCGGCCTCGCCCGCACGACCGCAGCGCTCGCCGAGCTCTACAGCGCCGCCGGGCGCCCGTCGGAGGCCCTGGCGGCGCTGCGCGACTCGGTGGCCTTCAACGTCGACAAGGGCTCGCCGCTCGGCCTGGCCGTCAATCGCCGGGCGCTCGAGCAGCTGCGCCACGCGGTCACCGGCGATCCTCGAACCTCGCCCACGCTGCTGCGAGCGGTTCGCGAGCTCGACGCGTCCCTCGGTGAGGCCGAGCGCCTCCTCGGACGCGTGAGCGTGCCGGGTGACGTCGACTGACGCTCACCTCATCCGGGGTGGCCCGCTCCAGGGCGCTCGAAGTTCGCCATGCGACGGATCCACCACACGAGCGCGCTGGCCACCACGAACAGCCCCAGGCACAGCCCCCACCACACGCCCTGCAGGCCCCAGCCTTCCGCGGCCGCGAACGCAGCCAGCGGCAGCGCGACGAGGTAGTAGCCCACGAAATTGAACACCGCCGCGGGGCGCGTGGCGCCGAGTCCTCGCAGCACGCCTCCACCGACTGCTTGCGTGCCGTCGAACAGCTGGAACGCCGCCGCGATCGGCAGGATGCTGGCCGCCAGCCCGATCACCGCCGGATCGCTGGTGTAGAGCCGCGGAAGCTGCTCGCGCAGCACCACGAACGCCGTCGCCCCCACCACCATCACGCCGCCGCCGAGCATCAGCGCCAGCGTGGCGGAGCGCCGCGCCGCGTCGGACCGGCCTGCGCCGAGCAGGTTGCCCACCCGCGCCGATGCCCCCTGGGAGATCCCCATGGGCACCATGAAGCTCAGCGACGCCAGGTTGAGCGCGATGACGTGAGCGGCGAGCTCGGCCTCGCCCATGGTTCCCGCCATGAGCGTGGAGAACTGGAACGCCCACATCTCCAGCCCGTACTGCAGGCCGATCGGGATCCCGTGCCGAAGGATCTCCGCCAGACCACGAAGGTGCAGCGCCTCGGTCGAGGGGCGCTCCCATGCGTCGCGGAACAACCCGGCCCCCCACGTCCACAGCACCAGCGACAGCAGCAGCACGCAGCGGGTGAGCCCCGTGGCCAGGCCCGCACCCGCCAGGCCCATCGCAGGAAGACCCAGGTTGCCGAAGATGAGCGCCCAGTTGGCCACCACGTTGAAGACGTTGGCCAGCAGCACCGCCGCCACCCCCGGGAACACCACGCCGCGCCCCTGCAGGTACTGCCGCAGCGCGTAGAAGCCGAGCATCGGCCACAGCCCGAAGATCTGGATCCCCACGTAGTCTCCGGCCGCAGCGGCCAGCTCTGGCGCTTGTCCCAGCGCGAGCAGGCCCGACGTGGTCAGCCACCAGCACAGCGCCAGCGGGGGCGTGACGAGCAGCGACACCACCACCCCGCGATGCAGCGTCAGCGCCACGCGTCGATGGTTCCCTGCTCCGTGGGCCTGCGACACCACGGGATCCATCCCCATGACCACACCGATCCCGAACACGGCGGTGCCATACGTCCACAGCGAGCCGAGCGCGGCGGCATCGAGTGCGGTCGTGCCCAGGTGGCCCACCATCATCGTGTCGACCACGCCCAGCATCATCATCCCGAGCTGGGTGACGGCCACTGGCAAGCCCAGGCGCAGCAGCTCGCGCAGCTCGACGATGCGTGGGATGGGCTCGGTCATGCGGGCGGCGCACTCTAGCAGCGCGCCGCCCCCTGGCCAGTGGTCACTCGTTCGAGCCAATCGCGGCCAGCGTGCCCCGTCCCGGCGGCGCGGCCATCAGCTCCATCATCATGTCGTCGCTGATCCCCTCGACCACGTCGGCGCTCTTGCCGTCTTCGGGGGGGATGAGCCGGACCGGATAGCGCAGCACGTAGACCTTGTCGTCGAGCTCCGCCGCGGGAATGTCGAGCGCCCAGGCGGCTTCGGTCAGGCACGCCACGAGCTTGTCGTCGAGGGCCTTCAGATCGAGCCCAGCCGCTCCCGCGAGCATCACCTCGCCCTTGGCGACCTCCATGTGCAGCACGGCGCGACCGCCTTGCGCGGGGTCGCGGCCGAGCGCGTGGTTGTAGCAGACACGCGCTCGCGGCAGCACGCGGATGGTGAGGTAGTGCCGGAAGATCTTGCGATCGAGGTAGCCCTTGCGCTCCACGCCGCCGCGCCCCGCGTGGGCGATCCCCAGCTGAGCGGTACGCTCGTCCTCGGCTTCGTACCAGGGCGGGCGGGCGTAGCCCTCGCTGGCGGCCTCGTTGGGGGCCGCACCGACGGCGGCCGCCAGCGCCTGGGGCAAGCGCTCCTGCTCGTCGGCCCGAAGCTTCTGCGTGACGTGCTGCCCCCCGAGCTCGCCGAGCACGTCCACCGCGGCCGCGGGCTTGCCCACGTAGTGCCCGGTGAGCAGCACGAAGTTGCCGGCGACCAGACCGGTGGGTGGAGGCTGATCGAGGGTCATGCTCTCGGGCAGGCTCACGTCGAGCTGCCCGAGCACGCGGGGCGCCGCCAGCAGCTCGGTGTCGGTACGACCCTGGAGCTGGGCCACGCTCTCCAGGCTGATGCGGGCGCCCAGCGCCGCCGCGATCCTGGCCATGGGGTGCGCGGGATCGAGGCCCGAGCGCACGAGCAGCGGGTCGTCGACCACGAACAGCACCTCCGGCCGGGGCCCTCGCCGTCCCACCGCCTTTTCGAATGCGCGGTTGACCTGCTCGGGGTCGAGGCTCACCGGGAGCATCCCGTCGGTCACCACCACGATCATGGGGCGCTTGGCATGCTGGGCCTTGGCCCGCTCGACGGCCTCCACCAGCGTGGCCACGAGGTCGGTGCCCGGCTCGCGCTCGTTGGCATCGAGGGCTCGCTGCAAGGCGGTTCGCGCCGCGGAGTCTCCAACCCTGGGCGCATTGCCCTTGGGCAGGTCGATCAGCGGAACCACGCGGCGAGCGAAGCCCAGCGCATCGAACGTGGTGCCCGTGGGCATCGCGTCGAGCAGCCCCATGAACATCCGATGGGTCTGGCCCTGTAGCATCGACGACGTGCTCAGCGAGCGGTCCACCGCCAGCACCACGTGATCGGGTCGCGGGGGGGCCGTCTGCCCGAGCCGCAGGTACACCCGGAACTCGCCGTCGTCGAAGCCGGCCGGGCCGGGGGTCAGCTCGTAGTGCCCCTCGAGCACCGACTGCTTGGCGAGGTGGGCCGGCCACTTCACCGTGATCCCGTCGCGACCTCCCGTTGCGATGTAGGGCTTGCCGCGATTGCTGGTGTCGTCGGCCCAGAACGGCTCGTTCTTTCGCAGCCCCTTGACCAACACGCGTCGATCGACCGCGAGGTTGATCTGATCGTGCCCGCGTGCAGGGAGATCGAGCTCCCAGTTGTTGCCTCGCAGGCGCGGATACACGGTGACCACCAGCTCGACCTGGATGGTGGTGTTGGGCTCGAGCCCGAATGCCACCACCTCGGCCGCCGGCAGGCCCCCGCGCGCGAGCGGAGGCAACGAGCGCGCGAACACGGTGCCGGGATCGCGACGCTGGGGCTCGTCGTGGATGACCGTGCCCATGCCGTCGGTCCACTGCCCGTCGCGTGCCACCCGGATGCTCCGCAGCAGCGACGTGGCCGGCAGCGCCAGGCTCTGCACCGCATCGCGCTGGCTGTTGCTGGCGTTGTGCAGGGCCGTCCTCACCCGCAGGGTGGCCGAGTAGCCGTCGGAGGCGTCGATGATGGTCTCGTACGACAGCTCCTCGACGGCGATGTAGCCGCGCTCGTCGTCGCCTTGCTCGGCGCTGAGCTGGTCGGCCGAGGCGCCTCGGGGCGCCAGGGAGCCAGCCATCGCCAGCAGGGTCGTCAGGGCCAACCGAGAGGCGAGAGCACGCACGGGGCCAACGTTAGCCCAGATCGACGAGATACGCCCGCGATGGTGCGGGATCCACTTCCGCATGCCCCAGCTCACGGCAGGGCGCGACCGCGTGTTCCCGCCCGGCCGGCATGCCGGGGCCCTGGGCGCCTGGGGCGCTCCCGGAAACCCCGCATGTCCCCGCGGTGTCGTGCGTGGGCACGTGTGCGCAGCTGGGCGTTGCGCCGTGACCTTCGGGGACCTCAGGTCGAGGGGGTGGGGGATGGCTCCGAGCTCGTCTCGCCCTCGTCGCGCCGAGCGACCACCACCTGCGATTGCACGCCAGGCCCCAGCGCCACGTCCTCGAAATCACCCGTGTGGCTCTCGAGCCGCAGGCCCGCGGTGGCCACGAGCAGCCGGATCTCCTCGGGAAAGACCTGCCGGTGAGCCAGGTGCACCAGCTTGAGCGGCTGCGGAGGCGGCACGAAGCGGCGCCCGGGCGTCGGCGCCTCGTCGTAGTAGAGCTTGATGTGACACACCTGCGTGCCCGGGTCGTAGCGGTGGTTGGTGGAGTACACCAGCTTGGCGCCGGTCTCGGGGTGGGTGAACGGCGTCACGGCGTAGCGCTCGTCCTCGTCCCAGGTCAGCCACTCGAGGTCGGGCAGCTCCACGTCGAAGGCGAACGTCCCTCCCGGCACCAGCACCCGCTCGACCTCGCGAAAGCAGGTCAGGAGGTCCTGCCAGGTATAGAGGTGCATGAGCGCGTTGAACGGGGAGATCACCATCCCCATCGAGGCATCGGGGATGGGGAGCTGGCGCATGTCGGCCACCGTGGTGCGGATGGAGCCCTCGAGTCCCTCTGCCTTGGCGCGTCGTCGCAGCGCCGCCAGCATCGGCTTCATGCTGTCGAGCGCCACCATCGAGTGCCCGTCTCGGGCCAGCGGGCACGTGATGCGGCCCGTCCCTGCGCCCAGCTCGAGGATCGGCTCGGTCGGGGCGCGCTCGCGCGCGAGCTTGCGATACCACGACAGATCGTTGCTTCGATCGGCATACTCGAAGTCGTAGAGCGCGGTGTCACGGTAGTGATCCACCGTTCCGCGACGCAGCAGCTGCTCGTGCTCCGCCTCGCGCCGTGTCGATCGTCGGCCTCGCGACACGGGAGCCCTCATCCGTCCTGGGGGGGCGCTGCTTCGCGACCGTCGCCTTCGCCCTTCTTGGGCCGCCGCCCGCTGCGACGGCGACGAGAGCGCTTGCGCCCGGTCCGCTCGCCCTTGGCCGGGGTGGCCGACTCCTCGGGCAGCGTGGCCAGGGCCTTCCAGCGGCGGAGCTCGCTGCCTCCATCGCCGAGCGCCCGCACCGACACGCCCATGAAGATCAGCGCATCGTGGAAGTACTGCCGCTGGGCCATCGAGCTGCGGCGACGTCGTCGGCGCTGCTCGGTCATGCGGCGGTGCGCCATGAGGATCTGTCGGGCCAGCTCGCGATCGCGCCGGGCCACGCCGAACGCGGCGCCCACCGGGGTCATGGCGTGCTCGATGGCGCGGTCGAGCTGCTGGCGCGTGCCCTCGGCCATCTCGTCGGCGATGAGCGGGGCGAACAACACCGCCTGCAGCACGCCGTTGACCACGTCCTCCTGGGTCTGTCGGATGTAGTCGTCGAGGGCATCGAGGTAGCGCCAGAGCAGGTCGGCGGCGTCGGGTGAGGTCGGCTCGTCCGCGTCGTCGTCGTCCGCGTTGGACTCGCCCGCCAGGCTGGTTTGGAGCGCTTCGATGCCGTCATCGGGGCCGAACTGCTGGGTGTAGTCCGGCATGATTCGGTGCAGCAGCCCCGCCTCGAGCAGCAGCTCGAAGCAGCGGCGGGCGGCACCGCTGCGCAGCAGCTTGTAGATCTCCTCGAGCAGTCGGGCGCGGCTGCTTCGCACGATGTCGGGGGCGACCTCGAGCAGGGCCTTCCAGGTCTCGTCGTCGATGTGGAAGTCGAGCCGGGCCGCGAACTTGATGGCCCGGATCATGCGCACCGGGTCCTCGCGGAAGCGCAGCTCCGGGTCGCCGATCGTGCGCACCACCCCGCGATCGAGATCGTCGAGCCCATCGACGAAGTCGACGATGCGACGGTCCTCGACGTCGTAGAACAGGCCATTGATGGTGAAGTCTCGGCGTCGTGCGTCGTCCTCGACCGTGCCCCACTCGTTGTCGTGGGTGATGAGGGGATCCTCGTCGTCCTGGGGTGGGGCGGTGCGGAAGGTGCTGGTCTCGATGATCTTGGGCCCGAAGAACACATGGGCCAGCTTGAAGCGGCGCCCGATCACCCGGCTGTTGCGGAAGGTCTTGCGGATGATCTCGGGCGTTGCGCTGGTGGCGACGTCGAAGTCCTTTGGGGTGCGGCCGAGATAGAGATCGCGGACGCAGCCGCCCACCAGGTAGGCCTCGTGGCCGGCCTGCAAGAGCCGTCGCACCACCTTCATGGCATCGGGGTCGATGTGGCCGAAGATCTGCTCGACTCCCGTCGGTGGCTTGCTATCGCTCATGCACTCGCGCGAATCCCTGTACCACAATTGCGACCGTTCTCGGAAAAGCCAACGATCTCAAAGTCGTAGGTCCTGCGAGAACCCATCCTGGCCGCGCCATGGATGCCCGGCCGGGCCGGGTCGTCGCGGGCGAGATCGATGGCCGTGAAACTTCATGTTCCACGCCGCCCTTGATCGCAAGCCCCGCGGTGCTATTCATCTGTACAGGTTCGCCCATGAGTTCAGGGTTCACCTGTGTCCACGCGTTTCGCGCATGCCATGGCCTTGCGGTGGTCGTGGGGCGTGGATCGGCGAGGGCGCCCGGAGACGACGAGGATGTAGGGCTGGCGCTGGGGGCCACGCTCGGGGAGCGCGAAGCTCGGGGAGAACCGGCCCGCACGGTGGTCCTGCGGCTCACCAATCGCGACGATGCGGCATGGGCCCGTCCGGCGGTGGAGTGGCTGGCCGAGCGCGGGCGCCGGGTGCTGGTGCGCAGCGGGGTGGTGCTGGGCCGCGAGCTGGTGCAGTCGGTACGCCGCTGGGGTGTCACCGCGGTGCTCGAGCTGGCACATCCGCGACCCGCGCATCAGCGAGCGCTGGTGGGCCCCACGGCCGAGCCGGCGGCGGCGTTGTTGCTGCATGCCCAGCACCTGCGCAGCCTCGACATCGAGGTCGCCGTGCACATGGGCCCGCTGATGCCCGTGGTGCACGACCAGCATCTCGAGATCGTGGGTCTGGCTCGGCACATCGCGGCCGCCGACATCCGCGACGTCCACTTGGCGGTGGGGCGCCTCACTCCTGCCCGCGGTCGCGCCCTGGCCGAGGTGCTGGTCCATGGACAGGCGGGTGCACTCTTGCGAGCGTTTGGCATCGGCCCATGGACCGACGACCCATGGGCCACGTTGCCCAAGAACGGCGCCCGGCTCTCGGGGCTGGCGGCCGCCACCTTGCGGCACGGCGTGCGCCGTCACGTGGAGCAGGCGGGGCTGCGGGTCGATCACTGCGGGTGTCCGGCTCAGTGTCACCTCGATCCCGAGCTCACGCCGCGGTTCGTCCCGCTGCTCACCTCGGATCTGTTCGAGCACACGGCCTGAGGGATGGCGCCCAATCTTCGCAGCCGGCGACGTCGTCGCGATGCGGTGCGGTGATTGGGCGCAACTTCTGCACGGAGCCTGGTCGCGGACGTCGGCCACCATGCAGGCATGCTGACGCCCACGGTTCGCTCGGTGATGACCCCGGCGCCGGAGGTCATCCGTGCCCAGGCCGACTCGGCCACCGCCTACACGCGCATGCAGGCGCTCGGGATCCGGCACCTGCCGGTGATGGATCGCGATCGCCTGGTCGGCGTGCTGTCCGAGCGCGACCTTCGAGGGGTACGGGCGTTCCTCGACCATGCGCCCGGAGAGCTCGGCCCCCCGGTGGGAGAGTTGTGCTCGCGTGAGTTGTTGGTGGTCGGTCCCGACGATCCGCTCGACGAGGCGGCCACGCTGATGGCCGATCGCCGCGTGGGTGCGGCGTTGGTCGTCGATGGCACCGAGCTCGTGGGCATCATGACCTGCGTCGACTTGTGCAAGGGTCTCACCGACCTGGTCGCCCGCCTTCGCGCCGTCTCGACCCCCTGACCCGTCCCCGGCGCTTGCGAGGTGTCGCCCGGAGCGGTCGCCGTCTTCGCGTCGCTCGTGCGCTGCGCAGCATCGATGGCTGCGCGCCCCGAGTCGTGGCCGAGGCGCCGGTCCTTCGGGAGGGGCGTGGCTCTGGCCGCGAGGGGTCGGCAATCGATGCGGAGTTCGAAACGCGTCGAGGGTCCTGGGAGCCGCGAGCAACCCCGTGAACGCGTGGTGCGGGCCAGGCCCGCCGCGCAACGAATTCAGGGCCATTGAAATCGATGCATAGCGACCTGGTGGTGGGTGCGTGATGGGCAGATCGTGGGCCAGGGGCCCACGAGCGGGCGTCTTGGGGTATGCTGGTCGACGGCGATGGCACGGTTGGATCGTTCGATGAAGGGGTCGCGGCGCGGCCGTTCGTGGTTGGGTGCATGGTCGGGCGCGTGGCTGGGTTGGCTGGCGCTGACGGTGCTGGTGGTGCTGGGCAGCGCCCGACCGGGTGAGGCGAGGCTGCGACCGTACTACGTGCTGCACACGGCGACGGAGGCGGCGGCGGTCAAGCCTCGCATCCTGTTCGTGCTCGACACGTCGGGGTCGATGGGCAACCAGTCCAAGCAGGGGCTGACCGAGTGCGCGTGGGAGGAGTGCGAGAACCCGGCGCTGTACGGGTCGCTGCAGGAGAGCCGCATCGGTGCGGCCCGGCGGGTGATCCACGAGGTCGTCGAGTCCACTCAGAACGACGCCAAGTTCGGCCTGATGACGTTCGTGCAGAACGGCGAGCACAAGTACAACAGCACTCCCCCCAAGTGCACCGAGGGAGGGATCGACCAGCGCTTCTTCTGGGTGACGCACCACTTCTACACCAACAGCCCGCTGGAGATCACCCGCGACGGTCACGTGGGCGTGTGGCGACTGTGCCAGGGCAACAACATCCGCCCCTTCGCGTACCTGCGCTGGGACGACCTGGGGGTGGGCTCGGTGATCACGAGCAACGACGAGACGGGCGACGTGCCGCCGTCGCCGCTCATCAGCAAGGCCCAGGCCGACGTCACCAACATGGCCAATGCCAACCGCAAGGTGCAGTGGTTCCACAAGTTCGTGGGGGTGCGGTTCCAGCCCAACGCCACCACCGACCCCGACCAGGAGATCATGCACCTGTCGGTGGGCGACTACGGCGACACCGACCCGGAGAAGCTGGCCGACGTGTGGGGCCACGACTTCTACTACTGGCCCTACGTCGACGGGTTCCCCGGCTACGCCAACATGCGCATCGAGCCGGAGAACACGGGCCCCAGCCCCAACCTCGCGGGCATCGCGGCCAAGCAGACGTCGGGGCAGTCGGGCAAGCTGTTCGCGCCGTTCTACATCGACCTGAGCGGTACGGCGATCGTCCCCGACACGGACACGCCGTCCAGCCGGGAGCAGGCCCACGAGCGGGTGCTGCAGCACACCGCGCCGATCATCGAGGGTGGCGTGGACGCGGCGGGCTTGACCCCGTGGTACAGCACGATCGGCGCGATC
>NZ_JAOVZF010000058.1 GCF_026337845.1 Paraliomyxa miuraensis
TGGCGCCGCCCGCCGAGGGCGGACGGTGAGCCCTGCACTACGGCGCGTTCAAGCCCCCTCGCCCATCGCATCGATGCCCAGTTGTTCGGGCCATTCGTCCAAGGGCAGCTCCAGCTGCGGCGGCGGTCGGGTTCGCCCGATCTCCGCCGGCTCGATGGGCAGATCGAGCGCAGCGAGGAACCGCTCGATGACCTCGGGTTGCGTGATCTCGGCGATGATCTTCATCCGCCCTCGACATACTGGGCACTCGAGCACGTCCAGGGCGAAGACACGATGCATGAGCTCGGCCCAGCTCGAGCGTCGACGTGGTCGCGGCTCGGCACACGCCGAGTCATGAAGACCGATGACCATGGCCGGCCTCATCGGCTCCGCCACGGCGCCATCTCGCGAAGCGGTTCGTCGGCCAGGTGCT
>NZ_JAOVZF010000025.1 GCF_026337845.1 Paraliomyxa miuraensis
GTGCACGCGCTTGCTGGCGCCACCGCTGTGGAAAACCTTGCGGTCCACCAGGCGATAGCCGTGTGCGGCCTGGGCCTCGAGCCAGGCCGCCTGGGCGGCCTCGTGCTCGGGGCCACCCACGGCAAAGCCCTGGCAGACGTAGATTGGTTTGGTCGGGTTGTTTGGTTCGGACATCGTTCGTTCTCTTGGTGTGCAAAGGGTTTGCGGCCCGAAATCGGGTCGCATTGGAAGGAAACCTGTC
>NZ_JAOVZF010000013.1 GCF_026337845.1 Paraliomyxa miuraensis
GGTGCCGACGTTCAAGGAGTTCGCCGGCTACTTCATCGAGACCTACGCAACCACCAACAACCGACCCAGCACCGTCCGCGAGAAGCGGCGGACGCTCGGCCGTGGGCTGCTCGAGCACCTCGGGCGCTTGCGACTGCACCAGATCACCGCCCGCCACGTGGAGACCTTCAAGGCTCGCCGCAAGAAGGACGGGGTGGGGCCCAAGACGATCAACGAGGA
>NZ_JAOVZF010000003.1 GCF_026337845.1 Paraliomyxa miuraensis
CGCTTGCCCGCCTTGCCGCCGGGGATGAGGCTGAGCAGCCCCTCCGCCCCCGAGGACATGAGCACGTCGAAAGTGTCCTCGCCATTGTCGAGCCGCTGGACCGCATCGTACACCGACTTCAGCGTCGACACGATGGGGATGAAGTCGGTCCCGATGTCCGCCGCGGTGCGGGCCAAGTCGTCGATTGGGGCGTCCCAGATGTAG
>NZ_JAOVZF010000059.1 GCF_026337845.1 Paraliomyxa miuraensis
GTAAACCCGTTACCGGGTGCCTCCCGGGCCGGAGCCCACAGCCGGATCGGTCTGGTGTAGCGCCGAGGTCATGGGCAAGCACAGACCGAGAGACGAGTGGAAGAGCTGGGTGGACAAGTGGCGTGTGAGCAGGCTGGATCGCGCAGCGTTCGCGAGGAAGCACGGCCTGAGCTACAGCAGCTTGTTCCGGTGGTCACAGTTCTTCGGGGAGGAGGTCGACATGGAGGTCGGCTTCACCGAGGTGCGCGTCCGGGAGACTAGCTCGTGCGCGCGGCTCGAGGATGGCGTGATCGAGATCGTCGGACGGTCGGGTTGGGTCGTTCGCGTGGCTGGTGCCGTGGATGTCGAGCGGCTCCGCGAAGTGCTCGAGGTGGTGGGCTCATGCTGACGCTGCCGTCGGGAGCCCGGATGTT
>NZ_JAOVZF010000004.1 GCF_026337845.1 Paraliomyxa miuraensis
GCGAAGGAGAGCAAGGAAGGTGCGCCTGGGTTCCCGGACACGAGCCACGGCGAGGACGAGGAACTCCCGCCGCCCACGGCGTCGGCCAAGGCGTGCTGCTCGCGAGAGACACCCAAGGAGGAGGTCTGCAGCGCACCCGTGTGCCAGATCGCGGCGGGGCTGAAGGAAGAACCGAAGGCAGACACGGCCACGGACGCTCAGACCG
>NZ_JAOVZF010000016.1 GCF_026337845.1 Paraliomyxa miuraensis
GAGCCTCGCGAGCTCCGCTCGCTCCTCCGACGTCATCGGGCCGTTGGGATCGGCGGCCTGGTCGATCTCCGCTTGCTTGATCCAACTCCGCAGGACGCTGACGCCCACGTCGAGATCCCGGGCCACCTCGGCGATGGACTTGCGTGAGCCGAGCGCGATCTTGACGGCCTCGGCCTTCTGCTCGGCGGTGAAGACTCTCCTCTTTCTCTTACCCATTTGGTCT
>NZ_JAOVZF010000017.1 GCF_026337845.1 Paraliomyxa miuraensis
CCTCCACAGGCCAACGTGCTGCGGTACCACGGGGTGCTCGCGCCGGGCTCGAAGCTGCGTGCTCGAGTGGTGTCCGATCGACGAGCGTGCACAGGGCACGAGACATCGACGGGGACGGATCCCTGGGGCTGCGCGTCGGCAGTTCCTCCACCGATCGTCGCCGTGAGCCGTGCCACGCTCGACGAGGCGGTCTCGATCACTGTGCCGCGACGGGGCATCTCGGG
>NZ_JAOVZF010000002.1 GCF_026337845.1 Paraliomyxa miuraensis
CAGCCGGGCCCCTCGCAGTTGGTGGTGCTGGCGTAGTGCCCCTGCACGGCACGGAAGCTGCGCTGGCGCAGCGCGAGGTTGGAGAGGTCGGAGATGACCTCGGTCTTGTGGGCGTTGCGCACGTTGCGGGAGTAGGCCGCGATCGCCACCGCCGCGAGCACGCCGAGGATCACGATCACCGTCATCAGCTCGATGAGGGTGAA
>NZ_JAOVZF010000116.1 GCF_026337845.1 Paraliomyxa miuraensis
GACGATCGCGTGCGAGGACGGGCTGAAGTTCGCGATCCGCGAGGGCGGTCGCACCGTCGGCGCCGGCGTGGTCACCAAGATCATTGAATAGCCCCCCGCAGCCGGCTCGGGCTGACGTTAAGCGCTTCGCGCAGCTTCCCCCCGCAAGCGGGGGGATTGATCGAGGTCTCCCGCAAGCGGGGGCCTCATCGAGGCCTCCCGAGCGGGAGGCGAAAGAGGACTGTCTTTGCGTGCCTTGCGCTGGTCGGGCTGGAAGTCCGAGTCCGCGCGAGGCACGTCACATCAATGCCCCGGACCCGCTCCGGGACCTCCCTTGCAACCCGGAACGGCTCTTGCTATAGGCAACGGCCCTTCGCGCCGGCAGGTCTCCCATGGCTCAAGGACACCGCATCATCATCACCCTGGAATGCCAGGAGTGCAAACGCCGCAACTACTCGACCATGAAGAACCGGCGCAACACTCCCGAGAAGCTCAACCTCAAGAAGTATTGCCGCTTCTGCCGCAAGCAGACCGAGCACAAGGAGACCAAATAGCTCCGCAGGCGCTTGGCGCCTCTTCCTAGGGCGTTAGCTCAGTTGGTAGAGCAGCGGACTCCAAATCCGCAGGCCGGGGGTTCGAGCCCCTCACGCCCTGCCGATCGCCCCGGGTGCTCTCCCGGGCTCCACCTCGCAAGCCGCCGAGAGGGCGGTCCTCCCGATTTTCTGGAGGGCGTCGCCCCCGCCGTCAGAATCGGCGCAATCATCATCCATCATTTCGAACCATGGCGAGCTCTCGAAAGCGACAGGCGCAGGCCAAGGGCCTTCGGCGGGACTTCGATCCCAGCCGCTTCGCGCACCTCATCTTCGTGCTCGGCGGGTTCATGGCGGCATGGGTGCTGTCCAACGCGATCCTCGACGTCTGGGATCTCGTGTGGGCCCAGTGGCCGCAATCGGTCTCTCGCCCAGCCGACCTCTACGCCAACCTGGCCGGCATCGGGATCGCCGTTCTCGGCACCCTCTACGCCTGGCGCCGCGAGGATTGGTTTCGGTTCTGCACCGAGGTCGTCATCGAAATCTCGCAGGTCACCTGGCCCACCCGCGCCGAGACGCGGGCGGCGACCGTGGTCGTGGTCGTCATGACCCTCATCAGCTCGGGGATCCTGTTCGGCATGGACCGGCTGTGGTCGGCCATCACCAACGTCCTCTATGGCATCTAGGTGGCGGGTCGGGGCATAGGGGCATCTGGCGCGCACTTCACGAGGCTAGTCGCATGGGCATGAGATCGGAGACTGAGGGCAACGCGCAACAGGAGCGAGCCATGCCGAGCGACGAAGCAGAGCAGGGCGCCGAGCGCCCCAAGGAGTGGTTCGTGGTCCACACGTTCTCGGGCTACGAGAACTCGGTCAAGCGAGCCCTCGAGGAGCGCATCAAGGGCAAGCCCTGGGAGGATCAGTTCGGCGAGATCCTCGTGCCGTCGGAGCAGGTCACCGAGCGCCGCGGCAAGCGCAACATCAAGACCAGCCGCAAGTTCTTCCCCGGCTACATCTTCGTGAACATGGAGCTCACGAAGGAGTCGTGGCACGTGGTCAAGAACACCCCGAAGGTCACGGGGTTCCTTGGCGATCCCAATCCCAAGCCGGTGCGCCAGTCGGAGATGAGCCGAATGCTGGGCCACACCACCGGCCAGCACGAGGTGAGCCCCGAGGCGCCTCCCGCACCCGACGTGCACTACAACGTCGGCGATCAGGTGCGGGTCAAGAGCGGGGCGTTTGCCAACTTCACCGGCGAGGTCGAAGAGGTCAACAACGACAAGCAGAAGATCTGGCTCTCGGTCTCGATCTTCGGGCGTCCCACTCGCGTCGAGGTCGACTTCAGCGAGGTCGAGCTCGCGGGCTGACCGACCGTTCATGTCCCCCCGCAGCCAGCCGTAGGCACGCCGGCAACCCGGTGCCCCCGAGGGGGCCTCGCGATTCGGGCTCCCATCCAAGTCTCCCAAGGTTTTCGTCATGGCAAAGAAGGTCACCGGCTTCATCAAGTTGCAGTGCAAGGGCGGCGAAGCCACCCCCGCACCGCCCATCGGTCCTGCGCTCGGCAGCAAGGGCGTCAACATCATGGACTTCTGCAAGCAGTTCAACGCGCGCACGCAGAAGGACAAGGGCAAGGTCCTGCCCGTGGAGATCACGGTGTTCAGCGACCGCTCGTTCAACTTCGTGGTCAAGACCCCGCCGGCCGCCTACATGCTCATGCAGGCCGCGGGCATCGACAAGGGCTCCGGAGAGCCCAACAAGGTCAAGAAGGGCAAGGTCACCTCGGCCCAGATCCGCGAGATCGCGGAGACCAAGCTCAAGGACATGAACGCCTTCGACATCGATCAGGCCATGCGCTCGATCGCGGGCACCGCCCGCTCGATGGGCCTCGATGTCGTGGACTAGCATGGTCGTCGTAGCCCCCCGCGGCCAGCGGTAGGCAAGCAGCCACCCAGCTTGCCCCCCAGAGGGGCGTAGTTTCGGCCCTTCGGGGCATCGCCTACGGGCGAGTAGTTGGCCCCTCGGGGCATCGGTTCTTCGGCCCTTCGGGGCATCGCCTACGGGCGAGCAGTTGGCCCCTCGGGGCATCGCCCTTCGGGGCATCGGACGACGACACGACACATCGCCATCTTCGACCCGGGGGAGGGGCTCGCGCCCCGCTCGGACCCCGGAGGAGAGCACGGACATGGGAAAGAAATTCGAAGCAGCCAAGCAGAAGGTCGATCGCGCCAAGCGCTACTCCCTCGAGGAGGGATGTGAGGTGGTCACCGCGGCCACGTTCGCCAAGTTCGACGAGACCATCGAGGTCGCCGCGCGCCTGGGTGTCAACCCGAGGCACGCCGACCAGATGATCCGCTCGTCCTGCGCGTTGCCCCACGGCACCGGCAAGTCGGTGCGGATCGTGGTGTTCGCCAAGGGCGACCGCGCCGCCGAGGCTCGCGATGCCGGGGCCGACGAGGTCGGCGCCGATGACCTGGTGGCCAAGATCCAGGAGGGCTGGCTCGAGTTCGACGCGGCCATCGCCACCCCCGACATGATGGGTCTGGTCGGGCGCCTCGGCCGCGTGCTCGGCCCGCGCAACCTCATGCCCAACCCCAAGGTCGGCACCGTGACCATGGACGTGGCCAAGGCCGTGCGCGAGCTCAAGGCCGGCCGCATCGACTTCCGGACGGAGAAGACGGGCATCGTGCACGCGCCCATCGGCAAGGTCTCGTTCGGTCCCGACAAGATCCGCGAGAACCTGGTGGCGCTGCTCGAGACCCTGCAGCGCCTCAAGCCCTCCACCGCCAAGGGCAAGTACTTCAAGAGCGTGACCCTGGCGTCGACCATGGGCCCGGGCGTGCGCCTGGACACCAACGAGGTCGCGGCCCGCGTGGAGGCCTGAGCCGGCCCATCCCGGGGCCGGCTCCTCGGCATCTCGCTCGAATCCCTTCCGCACGCTTCTCAGGAGGTTGGACCCACCGCCATACTCCCGTCCCCGCGCTTCCCGCTCGGCCCTCGAGCCGAGTCCGTGTTCTGCTCGGCCTTCGCCGAGCACCACTCCAAGACAGCAGGTCGCTCGCGGCTGCGAGCGATAATCACCCCGGGCTCGGGGTGGCCCGCCCAGAGTGGAAGGCGTCGATGAGTCGGTTTCCAGTCGGAATCCTCTCGGACAAAGGCCCTTCCGCCGTCTCCCAACCCTCCAGCCCACTCGCGGCCATGGGGGCCTAAACCATCACCTCCCCTCCCAGGGGATTCCCAGAGGTTCCATCCGATGGACACCGCAACCAAACACGAGCTGTCTGCCAAGCTACGCGAAGAGATCGAGGGTATCAGCGCCCTCGTGCTGGTGAAGTTCGCCGGACTCACGGTGGCCGCAGCCAACGATCTGCGCACCAAGTTCCGGGAGGCCGGGTGCACGTACCGGGTCTTCAAGAACTCGACCATTCGCTTCGCGACCCAGGGCACCAAGCACGAGCCCATCAAGGATCTGCTCAAGGGCGTCTCGGGCCTCGCCTACAACGCCGACGACCCCGGTGCGCCGGCCCGCGTGGCCCGCGACTTCGCCAAGGACAACGAGCAGTTCCAGGTCAAGGGCGGCATCGCCGACGGCACCGTGCTCGATGCCAACGGGGTCGACGTCCTGGCCAACATGCCGGGCCCGCGCGAGCTCAAGGCGCAGTTCCTTGCGCTGCTCAACACGCCCGCGACGCAGATGGTCCGCGTGCTCAACGCTCCGGCGCAGAGCTTCCTCTATCTCCTCAACGCCCTACACGACAAGAAGCAGGACGCGGCCTAGGCGCAATTTCGCCGGCCGACGGTCCAAACCCTCACCTTCCACCCACAGAACAGAGTTTCAAGCCATGTCCAACGTCACCAAAGAGCAGGTCATCGACTACCTCAGCAACCTCCCCGTGATGGAGATCGCCGCCCTCGTCAAGGAGCTCGAGGACAAGTGGGGCGTCTCCGCCGCCGCGCCCGTCGCGGTTGCCGCAGGCCCCGCGGCCGCCGGCCCTGCCGCCGAGGTCGAGGAGAAGACCGAGTTCGACGTCCACCTCAAGAGCTTCGGCGACAAGAAGATCAACGTGATCAAGGCGATCCGCGAGGTCATCCCGGGCCTCGGCCTCAAGGAGGCCAAGACCCTCGTGGAGAGCGCACCGGCCAACGTCAAGGAGGGCATCTCCAAGGACGAGGCCGAGGAAATCGCCAAGAAGCTCAAGGAAGCCGGCGCCGAGGTCGAGGTCAAGTAGCCTCACCTGCCCCCATCGGAGGTCCGGCGGCGCCCGTGCATCGGGGGCCGCCGGCCTTCGGCCGTTCTGCCCACGAGCAATTTGGCCTGCGACCCTTGCGGAGATTGGCCTCCCGGGCCAACTTCCCGCCCCGCACGCCCAAGTCCGCACGCCCCACCCGTCCCGAGCTCGCGCTCGCGGCCGGCCCGGGGCCACCCGCCGACACCACCCGGCGGTCCTTCCCCCCGCGCGACAGGAAGCCCGATGCCACCGGTCATTCAGAACAACTTCAGGGTCCGCAAGAACTTCGGGAAGCTCAAGAAGATCGTCGAGGTCCCGAACCTGATCGACATCCAGAAGCGGTCCTACGACAAGTTCCTCCAGCGCGAGACGCCGCTCGACGAGCGCGAGGACATCGGGCTGCAGGCGGTGTTCAAGAGCGTGTTCCCGATCAAGGACTTCGGCGAGACCAGCTCGCTCGAGTTCGTGAGCTACTCGCTCGACCGTCCCAAGTACGACGAGGACGAGTGCCGCGCCCGCGGAATGACGTTCGCAGCCCCGATCAAGGTGGTGGTGCGCCTGGTCGTGTTCGATGTGGACGACGAGACCGGGACCCAGTCGATCCGCGACGTCAAGGAGCAGGAGGTCTACTTCGGCGAGATCCCGCTCATGACCGAGCACGGTACGTTCATCATCAACGGTACCGAGCGCGTGGTCGTGTCGCAGCTGCATCGGTCGCCGGGTGTGTTCTTCGACCACGACCGCGGCAAGACGCACTCGTCGGGCAAGAAGCTGTTCTCCGCCCGCGTGATCCCGTATCGCGGCTCGTGGCTCGACTTCGAGTTCGACCACAAGGACCTCATCTACGTCCGCATCGATCGCCGCCGCAAGCTCTACGCCACGGTGCTCCTGCGCGCGCTGGCCAACACCACCCAGGAGCTGCTCGACTACTTCTACGAGAAGGAGACGATCACGATCGAGGACGGCGAGCCGGACGAGGACGGGGTGATCCAGCCCAAGCTGTTCCGCTCGGTCGACTACGATCTGCTGCCGCAGCAGCGCGCGCCGCACGACATCAAGGACCCCGAGACCGGCCAGGTGCTGGTTCGCAAGGGGCGCAAGATCTCGCGCGCGCACATCAAGAAGATGAAGAACGCGGGCATCGACCGCCTGCCGATGGAGCTCGAGGAGCTCGTGGGCAAGTTCGCGGCCGAGGACATCATCGACGAGAACACCGGTGAGGTCCTGCTCAACTGCAACGAGGACCTGAACGAGGAGAGCGTGCAGCGCCTCATCGAGGCCGGCGTCAAGAAGTTCCGCGTCCTGTTCATCGACGACTTCAACGTGGGCCCGTTCCTGCGCGACACGCTGTTGCAGGACAAGCTGACCTCGCCCGACGAGGCCATCCTCGAGATCTACCGGCGCCTGCGCCCCGGCGATCCGCCCACGCTCGAGACGGCGCGCAACCTGTTCGACTCGCTGTTCTTCCGCGCCGACCGCTACGACCTGTCGACGGTGGGCCGCCTCAAGCTCAACCACAAGTTCGAGCTCGACGAGTCCCTCGACACCCAGATCCTGACCAAGCGCGACATCATGGAGACGGTCAAGTACTTGATCGAGCTCCGCAACGGTCGCGGTCAGATCGACGACATCGATCACCTCGGCAACCGTCGCGTGCGCGCGGTGGGCGAGCTGATGGAGAACCAGTACCGCATCGGTCTGGTTCGCATGGAGCGCGCCATCAAGGAACGCATGAGCATGTCCCAGGAGATGGACGCGCTCATGCCGGCCGACCTCATCAATGCCAAGCCGGTCTCGGCGGTGGTCAAGGAGTACTTCGCCAGCTCGCAGCTGTCGCAGTTCATGGACCAGACCAACCCGCTGTCGGAGGTGACCCACAAGCGGCGCCTGTCGGCGCTGGGTCCCGGCGGACTGACCCGCGAGCGGGCCGGGTTCGAGGTCCGCGACGTGCACTCCACCCACTACGGTCGCATCTGCCCGATCGAGACCCCAGAAGGTCCGAACATCGGGCTCATCGCGTCGCTGTCGACCTACGCGCGGATCAACGAGTTCGGGTTCATCGAGACCCCGTACCGCTCGGTGGACGGCGGCGTGGCCTCGGCCGACGTGGCCTACTACAGCGCCCTGCAGGAGATGGGGCACTACATCGCCCAGGCCAACGCCCGCTGCGACGACAACGGCAAGCTGCTCGCCGACCAGGTGCACTGCCGCTACAACGAGGACTTCGTGCTGGTGGCGCCGCAGGAGGTGACGCTGATGGACGTGTCGCCCAACCAGCTGGTGTCGGTGGCCGCCTCGCTGGTGCCGTTCCTCGAGCACGACGATGCCAACCGCGCGCTGATGGGCTCCAACATGCAGCGGCAGGCGGTGCCGTGCCTGCGTCCCGATGCGCCGCTGGTGGGCACGGGCATGGAGTCGCACGTGGCGCGCGACTCGGGCACCACCGTGGTGGCCGAGCGCGACGGCGTGGTCGAGCAGGTCGACGGCGGTCGCATCGTGGTCAAGCCGGTGGCCGGCCGCGACCAGAGCCGCTCGATCCTGGGCGCGAAGCCCGACATCTACAACCTGGTCAAGTTCCAGCGATCGAACCAAAACACGGCGCTGAACCAAAAGCCCATCGTGCGGGTGGGCGACCGGGTCAAGGCCGGCGACGTGATCGCCGACGGCTCGGCCACCGAGCGTGGCGAGCTGGCGCTGGGGCAGAACGTGCTCGTCGCGTTCATGCCGTGGCAGGGCTACAACTTCGAGGACTCGATCCTCGTCTCCGAGCGCCTGGTTCGCGAGGACACCTACACCTCGATCCACATCGAGGAGTTCGAGTGCGTCGCGCGTGACACCAAGCTGGGCAAGGAGGAGATCACCCGCGACATCCCCAACGTGGGAGAGGAGGCGCTGCGCAACCTCGACGAGGCGGGCATCGTGTGCGTGGGGGCCGAGGTCGGTCCCGGCGACATCCTGGTCGGCAAGATCACGCCCAAGGGCGAGACCCAGCTGTCGCCCGAGGAGAAGCTGCTGCGCGCCATCTTCGGCGAGAAGGCCGGCGACGTGCGCGACACCTCGCTGCGGCTGCCGCCGGGCGTGACCGGCATCGTGATCGACGCCCGGGTGTTCGCCCGCAAGGGGGTCGAGAAGGACAGCCGCGCCCAGCAGATCGAGGACGCGGAGCGCGAGAAGCTCAACACCGACTATCGCGACAACGTCAACATCGTCTCCGACGGCTACCACAACCGGATCAAGGAGATCCTGGTCGGCAAGTCCACGGCGGCCAAGCTCGTCGACGACGAGGGGAACGTGCTCTGCGAGGCCGGGGTCGCGCTCGACGGCGACACGCTGGCCGCGATCCCGCGCAAGCACTGGGGGCAGTTCTCGCTGACCACCGGGGAGGACACGGAGCTGGTGGAGGCGCTCGCGCGCCGGCTCGAGAAGGACATCGACGAGATCGAGACCATCTACCGCGAGAAGATCGCCAAGCTCACCAAGGGCGACGAGCTGCCGCCGGGCGTGATCAAGATGGTCAAGGTCTACGTGGCCATCAAGCGCAAGATGCAGGTCGGCGACAAGATGGCCGGCCGCCACGGCAACAAGGGCGTGATCTCGCGGATCCTCCCCATGGAGGACCTGCCGTACCTCGAGGACGGGACCCCCGTCGACATCGTGCTGAACCCGCTGGGCGTGCCCTCGCGCATGAACATCGGGCAGATCCTCGAGGTGCACCTGGGCTGGGCGGCCAAGGAGCTGGGCAACCAGATCGACCGCTACATGCAGACCAAGTACAGCTCCGACGTGCTGCGCTCGCAGCTGTCGAAGATCTACGACAACCCCGACGCCGATCGCTTCGTCAGCTCGCTGGCCGACGACGACGTGGTGCGCTTCGCCGACAAGCTGCGGCGGGGCGTGCACATGGCCACCCCGGTGTTCGACGGGGCGGTGGAGTCCGAGGTCAAGACTACGCTGTCCAAGGCGGGCCTTCCGCCCTCGGGCCAGGCGATCCTGTTCGACGGCCGAACCGGTGAGGCGTTCGAGGAGAACGTCACCGTCGGCATCATGTACATGCTCAAGCTGCACCACCTGGTCGACGACAAGATCCACGCGCGATCGATCGGACCCTACTCGCTGGTGACGCAGCAGCCGCTGGGCGGCAAGGCCCAGTTCGGCGGTCAGCGTCTGGGCGAGATGGAGGTGTGGGCGCTCGAGGCCTACGGTGCCGCCTACGCCCTGCAGGAGCTGCTCACCGTCAAGTCCGACGACGTGGTGGGCCGCATGCGGATGTACGAGTCGATCGTCAAGGGTCAGCCGACCATGCAGCCCGGGCTCCCCGAGAGCTTCAACGTGCTGCTCAAGGAGCTGCAGGCCCTGTGCCTCAACGTGGAGATGCTCGAGGTCGACATGGAGACCGGCCAGGTGCCCGGCCGCCCCAACGAAGCCATGCCCGCGGCCGAGTAGGGCCGTCCTTGCCCCCCTCGAGCGGGGGGCAATTGCAGACCGAACCGATTCCAGTGACTCGATGCCCCCAGGTGGGGGGCGCCCAAGAAGGAGGACCCAGCCATGCGTGACATCTTTTCGTTCTTCGAGAAGCCCAAGGAGGCGGCCACCTTCAACGCGCTGCGCATCAGCATCGCGTCGCCCAAGACCATCCGCGACTGGTCGTACGGTGAGGTCAAGAACCCCGAGACCATCAACTACCGCACGTTCAAGCCCGAGCGGGACGGCCTGTTCTGCGCCAAGATCTTCGGGCCCATCAAGGACTACGAGTGCTTGTGCGGCAAGTACAAGCGGATGAAGCACCGCGGCGTCGTGTGCGAGAAGTGCGGCGTCGAGGTCATCCACTCCAAGGTCCGGCGCGAGCGCGCGGGCCACATCGAGCTGGCCACCCCGGTCGCGCACATCTGGTTCCTCAAGAGCCTGCCCTCGCGCATCGGCAACGTGCTCGACATCCCGCTGTCGAAGCTCGAGAAGGTGCTCTACTGCGAGAGCTACATCGTCATCGACCCCAAGGACTCGGGGCTCGAGGAGCGCGAGTTGCTGTCGGAGGACCGCTACGAGCAATTGCTCGACGAGCTGGGCATGGACGCCTTCACGGCGGGCATGGGAGCCGAGGCGATCAAGGAGCTGCTCGGCCGCATCGACCCGGTGGTCGAGGCCCGAGCGCTGCGCACCGAGATCGCCACCGCCACCAGCGAGGCCAAGCGCAAGAAGGCCGCCAAGCGCCTGCGCGTGATCGAGGCGTTCCGCAACAGCGGCAACAAGCCCGACTGGATGATGCTCGACGTGATCCCGGTGCTCCCGCCGGATCTGCGCCCCCTGGTCCCGCTCGACGGCGGTCGCTTCGCGTCCTCGGATCTCAACGACCTCTATCGGCGCGTCATCAACCGCAACAACCGCCTCAAGCGCCTGCAGGAGCTGGCCGCGCCCGAGATCATCATCCGCAACGAGAAGCGGATGCTGCAGGAGGCGGTCGATGCCCTGTTCGACAACGGTCGTCGTGGCAAGACCATCACCGGCCCCAACAAGCGCCCGCTCAAGTCGCTGTCGGACATGCTCCGCGGCAAGTCGGGCCGCTTTCGCCAGAACCTCCTGGGCAAGCGTGTCGACTACTCGGGCCGCTCGGTGATCGTGGTCGGCCCCGAGCTCAAGCTCCATCAGGTGGGCCTGCCCAAGAAGATGGCGCTCGAGCTGTTCAAGCCGTTCATCTACAACAAGCTCGAGACCCGCGGGCTGGTCACCACCATCAAGAGCGCCAAGCGGATGGTGGAGCGCGAGGCCGAGGAGGTCTGGGACATCCTCGACGAGGTCATCAAGGAGCACCCGGTGCTGCTGAACCGCGCCCCCACGCTCCACCGCCTGGGCATCCAGGCGTTCGAGCCGGTGCTCATCGAGGGCAAGGCCATCCAGCTCCACCCGCTGGTCTGCACCGCCTACAACGCCGACTTCGACGGCGACCAGATGGCCGTGCACGTTCCGCTGTGCATCGAGGCGCAGATGGAGTCGCGGGTGCTGATGATGTCGACCAACAACATCCTGTCGCCCGCGCACGGCAAGCCCATCATCGTGCCCACCCAGGACATCGTGCTGGGCCTCTACTACATGACGCGCGAGCGCCCGTTCGCGTCCGGCGAGGCCAACGATCCCACCCGTGACAACTACGTGGTCGGCCACTACGGCTCGCCCAACGAGGTGCGGATGGCGTTCGACCACGGCGCGGTGCACCTGCAGGCCAAGATCAAGTGCCGGGTCGACTCCGAGGACATGGTCGAGACGACCTGCGGCCGGGTGCTGCTCTACGAGGGGGGCATCCCCAAGCAGATCCCGTTCAAGCTGGTCAACCGCCCGCTCGGCAAGAAGGAGCTCAACGAGCTCATCGACGTCTGCTACCGCATGTGCGGCCAGAAGGCCACGGTGCTGATGGCCGACTACCTGCGCAGCACGGGCTACACCGAGGCCACCAAGGCCGGGATCTCGATCTGCGTCGACGACATGTACATCCCCGAGGAGAAGGAGACGCTCCTCGGCGACGCGTTCGAGGAGGTCAAGCGGATCTCGGGGCAGTACGCCGACGGTCTCATCACCTCGGGCGAGCGCTACAACAAGGTGATCGACATCTGGGCGAACGTGAGCGAGCAGATCGCCAACGCCATGATGCAGCGGATCTCCACCGACGAGATGACCTCGGCGGACGGCAGCGAGACCCGCAAGTCGCCTTCGTTCAACTCGATCTTCATCATGGCCGACTCGGGCGCCCGCGGCTCGCGTCAGCAGATGCGGCAGCTGGCCGGCATGCGCGGTCTGATGGCCAAGCCCTCGGGCGAGATCATCGAGACCCCGATCACCACCAACTTCCGCGAGGGCCTCACCGTCCAGCAGTACTTCATTTCCACCCACGGTGCGCGCAAGGGCCTGGCCGACACGGCGCTCAAGACCGCCAACTCCGGGTACCTCACCCGGCGCCTGGTCGACGTAGCGCAGGAGGCCGTCATCACCGAGTTCGACTGCGGCACGATCCAGGGGCTGGAGCAGGAGGCGCTGGTGGAGGCGGGTGAGATCATCGAGCGGCTGGGCGATCGCGTCCTGGGTCGCACCGCGCTCGAGCCGGTCTACCGGCCGGGCACGGACGAGATCATCTGCGCCGAGGGCGACATGTTCGACGAGGCGCGGGTCAAGTCGCTCGAGGAGGCGGGCATCCAGAAGGTCAAGATCCGCTCGGTGCTCACCTGCGAGGCGCTGCGGGGCATCTGCGCCCGCTGCTACGGCCGCGACCTGGCGCGCGGCAACCTGGTCGACGTGGGCGAGGCGGTGGGCATCATCGCGGCGCAGTCGATCGGCGAGCCGGGCACCCAGCTGACGATGCGGACGTTCCACATCGGCGGCGTGGCCTCGGGCATGCAGAGCGAGCAGACCACCCTCGAGGCCCGCTTCGGCGGCAAGGTGACCTTCGAGGAGCTGTCGGCGGTGGAGCGCGACGATCACCAGGTGGTGATGAACCGCTACTCGCGGGTCATCCTGCTCGACGAGAAGGACCGCCCGCGCGAGCAGTACGACCTCAACTACGGCGCCAAGCTGACCGTCCGCGAGGGCGAGCAGGTCGGCCCGGGGACGCTGCTGTCCGAGTGGGACCCGTTCTCGATCCCGATCCTCAGCGAGGTGAAGGGTACCGTCGAGTTCGCCGACATCATCGAGGGCGTGACCATGACCGTCCGCGTGGACGAGGTCACCGGTCACTCGAGCATGGTGATCCAGGAGAGCCGCGATCCCGACTCGCGTCCTCGCATGGTGATCCGCGACGAGGCCGGCAACGTGGCGACCTTCGGCAAGCACGAGGCGCGCTACTACCTGCCGGTGGGGGCCTCCTTCACCATCCAGGAGGGCACGGAGATCAAGGCCGGCGAGGTGCTCGCTCGCATCCCGCGCGAGAGCACCAAGACCAAGGACATCACCGGTGGTCTACCCCGCGTGGTGGAGCTGTTCGAGGCGCGCACGCCCAAGGAGCACGCCATCATCGCCGAGACCGACGGCGTGGTCTCGTTCGGCAAGGACAAGGGCGGCAAGCGCCGCATCCTCGTCACGCCCGACGACGGCGAGCCGCGCGAGTACCTGGTGCCCAAGGCGCGTCACGTGCAGATCCGCGAGGGCGACCGCGTGCGCGCGGGCGAGAAGCTGATGGGTGGTCCTGCCAACCCCCACGACATCCTGGCCGTGCTCGGCGAGAAGGCGCTCGCGCGCTACCTGCTCGACGAGATCCAGGAGGTCTACCGGCTTCAGGGCGTCAAGATCAACGACAAGCACATCGAGACGATCATTCGCCAGATGATGCGTCGGGTGAAGGTCACCGATCCGGGCGACACCAACTTCCTGGCCGAGGACCACGTGGAGCGGCAGATCTTCCAGCAGGAGAACCTGCGGGTGGCGTCGCTGGGTGGTACTCCGGCCACGGGCCAGGCGCTGCTGCTCGGCATCACGAAGGCGTCGCTCTCCACCGAGAGCTTCATCTCGGCGTCGTCGTTCCAGGAGACCACCAAGGTGCTCACCGAGGCGGCTCTCCAGGGCAAGGTCGACTACCTGCGCGGCCTCAAGGAGAACGTGATCATGGGCCGGCTCATCCCGGCCGGCACGGGCCTCGGGGTGTACGAGCGCTTGCACGTGCAGAGCGACGACCTCACGCCCGAGGAGCTCGCGGCCGAGCCGATCGCTCGACGCCAGAGCGAGCGCGACCTGATGAACATTCCTGATTAGGAGGCCACTTTGCCCCCCGCGACCGTCACGGGCTAGCGGGAGGCGCTTCGCGCAGCTTCCCCCCGCAAGCGGGGGGATCATTCGAGCCCTCGCCATCGCCTCGGTGATGCGGGGGCTGGGTGATCGAGGCTCGCGATTGCCTCGGGTGATGCGGGGCTGGCTGCTCGAGGCTCGCCATCGCCTCGGGTGATGCGGGGCTGGTTGATCGACCTCGCCATCGCCTCGGGTGATGCGGGAGTTAGTTGCTCGGGCTCGCCATCGCCTCGGGTGATGCGGGGGCTGGCTGCTCGGTGCTCGCGTTGGTTGGCCCAAAATGGGCCAGAACGTTGGTCTGGGGGGCTGGTGGAGGGGGAGGGAGCTGGGGTTGGAGGCGTGGAGGATGGGGTACGATCGTGGGCACATGCGGGGGCAGGTCTCGAGCGCCGCGTGCACGAGCCTGGTCCGTCGGTCTCTCCCATGAGCGACGACGAGCACGACAGCGTCGAGCGCAAGTACACAGCGCTGCTCACCCGCTTCTCGGCGGTGCAGCAGCAGCTCGTGAACACCCGGGCCCGACTCGATCGCGAGCTCGCCCGCTTTGCCGACATCCACGCGTACAACACCCGCGCCATCGCGGCGCGCACTCCCTCGCAGTTCGCCCAGGTCACGGCGGAGGCGGTGGTGGAGCTCTTCGAGCTGGAGGTGGGCATCCTGTGGCTCACCGACGCTCACGGCGAGCCAGACGATCGGCCCGCGTGCGTCGCGGGCATGGAGCTGGAGATGGGTCGCACCCAGGTGCGGCGCTGGCTGCAGCAGCTCGAGCGGCAGGGCTTGCCCGCGATGCTGCTGTCGGAGTCGGCGTTGGCGGGTACGAACCTGCGTCAGCTCGTCGTCGGCTGCTGCTCGAGTCCCACGGGGATGCCGCGTGGGCTCCTCCTCGGCGGAGTCACCAAGGACGGCGATCTCTACGAGGCGATGACCAGCGACCAGCTCGAGCCCTTCACGGTGCTCGTGCAGCAGGTGGGCGCGCTGCTCCAAAACCGCATGGACCAGGCCAAGCTTCGCGAGGCCGAGCTGATCGAGCGCCGTGCTCGTGAGCAGGCCGAGTCCGCCAACCAGGCCAAGAGCGCGTTCCTGGCGACCATGAGCCACGAGATCCGCACGCCCATGAATGGGGTGCTGGGGATGCTCCAGCTGCTCAAGGACGCCCGGCTCGATCAGGACGACGCGCGCTATGTCGACGTGGCCCACCGGTCGGCGGTCTCGCTGCTCGGGCTCATCGACGACGTCCTCGACCTGTCGAAGATCGAGGCGGGCAAGCTGATCCTCGAGGACGTGCCGTTCGAGCCCGATCGGATCCTCGCCGAGGTGATCGAGCTCTACGCCGAGGAAGCCAGGAGCAAGGGCATCGAGCTGTCGCTCCACGTCCCGCCGGGTCCGTCGCCGGTGGTGTGGGGCGATGCCGGGCGCCTGCGGCAGGTGGTCACCAACGTGCTCGGCAACGCCGTGCGCTTCACCGCCGAGGGCTCGGTGGACGTGCGCGCGGAGTGGCACGTGCTCGGCGAAGAGGAGACCCGCTTCGAGGTGAGCGTGCGGGACACCGGCGTGGGCATGTCCGCCGAACTGCAGGCGCGCTTGTTCACCCCCTTCACCCAGGCCGATGCCTCCATCGCGCGGCGCTTTGGCGGCACGGGGCTCGGGCTTGCCATCTGTCAGCGCCTGCTCGAGACGATGGGAGGATCGATCTCGGTACGGAGCGAGGTGGGGAAGGGGTCCACGTTCCGCTTCCGCGTGCCCTATACCCTCGCGCGCTCCGAGCCCACCGAGGCACCCACGCCCGCACCGGCGCCCGCGTGGGTGGGGCCCGAGCACCGCGTCCTCCTGGTCGAGGACAACAAGATCAATCAGATGGTGGTGCAGGCGATGCTCGGTCGCTATGGGCTGACGGTGGAGGTGGCCGAGGATGGGCAGCAGGCGATCGATCAGCTCGAGCAGTCGAGCTTCGATCTGGTGGTGATGGACGTGCACATGCCCGTGATGGACGGGCTGGAGGCCACTCGCCGGCTGCGCTCGCTGGAGAAGGCGCAGGGGCGCCGGCACACGCCGGTGGTCGCGGTGACGGCCAACGCCCTGCCCGAGGATCGCCAGGCCTGTCACGCGTCGGGCATGGACGACTTCATCGCCAAGCCGTTTCGCCGCGAGCGGCTCGAGGAGGTGCTCTCGCGCTGGCTCGGGTCCGAGCCGGCCGGTTGAGGGATCGAGCTACGACTCGAGGCTCCGCTCGATGCACGCGAGGTAGCCTCGCTCGACGCGGTCCACCTCGCTTACCAGCGCATCGAGCTGCCGCTGCAGCAGCACGATGCGCGCGTCGAGGCGCTCGGCCTCCCGCTGCGCCTTGGCTCGACGCTCGACCAACGACGCGAGCTCGGAGTCGCTGGCACCGCCCCGGGTCCGCTCGGCGATGATCGCCGCGAGCCGGCTGGCCTCGATGCGAAGCGCCTGGCGGTCACCGTCGATCACGACCACGGCCTGCTCCATCTCGTCGCGCGCCTGCTCGGTGGCCGCGAGCTCGACCAGCCGAGCATCGCAGCCCGAGCTCGACCCAGCCGCTGCGCTCGCGCTGCCTGCCAACAGGCCCATGCATAGACTCAGGACGACGAGGGAGATCTTGGTGGGGGACATGCGCCTTCCTTCATCAAGGTCCGTGCCAACCCCACCCATCGGCTCGACCCCAGCGCTTTCAAGGGCTCGGGCCATGCGCCCAAGACGTGCCCCTGGCTACAGGATTTGCCGATCTGGCTGCTCTGGTCGCCGGTTCTCCCAGCTGGCCGAGTGTTCATGCACCCGCGGATGGAACGTCGGTTGGAGGCTTGGATCGGCTCGGATCCCCGGTTTCACCAAGAGCGGGCGGTCGTGAGCGTACGCTCGAAGGTCATCCTTGATCGAAACCACCCCCTGCCTATACTCGGCGACCCCTGTACCCCGATGGGTTCAGGGGCCCGGGGCCGTCGTGCCCTGGGGCCGCCCGTTCGCGGTCTTGATCGCCGGGCGAAAACCGGGTACACGCCTCCGTCCTCGCGGGGGTACCGGTTGGGCGACTTGCCAGCCATGGACCACGGGCCCGCGCCCGGTCCAGACGCCCCCCGCCACGAAGGTTCTCCGAGGAAGTCGATGCCGACGATTCAGCAGTTGGTCCGCAAGGGACGCACTCTCCAGCTCTCCAAGAAGACGGCGCCGGCCCTCAAGGAGTGCCCGCAGAAGCGGGGTGTCTGCGTGCGCGTGTACACGAGCACGCCCAAGAAGCCCAACTCGGCGCTTCGCAAGGTGGCCCGCGTTCGCCTCAGCAACGGGATCGAGGTCACCTCCTACATCCCGGGCGAGGGGCACAACCTCCAGGAGCACTCCATGGTGCTCATCCGTGGCGGTCGCGTGAAGGATCTTCCCGGCGTTCGCTATCACGTGGTGCGCGGCACCCTCGACACCACCGGCGTGCAGGGCCGTCGCCAGCGCCGCTCCAAGTACGGCACCAAGCGACCGAAGTAGGACGCACCGCCGCAGAAGGACCGCTCATGTCCCGCAAGAAGGTCACCCGCAAGCCCCGCCCGGTGCTCGACATCCGGTACACGGACCACCCCGCCGACATCAACCGGCAGGTGGCCGGCTTCGTCAACGGCATCATGCTCGATGGCAAGAAGTCGGTTGCCGAGAAGATCGTGTTCGGCGCGTTCGAGATCATCTCCGAGCGCACCAAGGACGACCCGGTCAAGACCTTCGAGAAGGCCGTGGCCAACACCCGGCCCCGGCTCGAGGTCCGCGCCCGTCGCGTGGGCGGCTCCAACTACCAGGTTCCGGTCGAGGTGCGCCCCGAGCGTAGCCAGGCCCTGGCCTACCGCTGGCTCATCAAGGCGGCGCGGGCCCGCCCCGAGAAGACCATGCGCGAGCGTCTCGCCAACGAGATGCTCGATGCGGCGCAGAACCGCGGCACCGCGGTGAAGAAGCGCGAAGACAGCCACAAGATGGCCGAGGCCAACAAGGCCTTTGCCCACTACCGGTGGTAGCCACCGCCATCTGGAGCGCTTCCGAGGCAAGACCCGATCCACAGAGCTTCGTGCGGCAGCACCTGCACCCCAACCGGTGCTCGTGACGTCCGCTCCCCGGCACCCCGTCCTCGCCTCGGTGGCGAGATGGGGCACGCCAACCAGGGCCCTTCGCGTGCCACACCCACCCCAGATGGGGATGGATGGCAGCGAATGCGGCCCCTTGCCCGTTTCAGCGCTCTTGCTTCGCTCCGTCCCGGTTCCCCCTTTCCGTCATGGCCACCCTCGAAGACATCGTGCGTACCCGAGACATCGGGATCATGGCGCACATCGATGCGGGCAAGACCACGACCACGGAGCGGATTCTCTTCTACACGGGCATCACGCATCGCATCGGCGAGGTCCATGATGGCGCCGCGGTGATGGACTACATGCCGCAGGAGCAGGAGCGCGGCATCACCATCACGGCGGCGGCCACCACCTGCTACTGGCGCGAGCACCGGATCAACATCATCGACACCCCCGGCCACGTGGACTTCACGGTCGAGGTGGAGCGCTCGCTGCGGGTGCTCGACGGCGCCATCGCGGTGTTCGATGCGGTCTCGGGGGTGGAGCCGCAGTCGGAGACGGTATGGCGCCAGGCCGACCGGTACCGGGTGCCGCGGGTGGCGTTCGTCAACAAGCTCGACCGGGTGGGCGCCACCCTCGAGCTGACGGTGAACATGCTGCGCGAGCGGCTGGGGGCCCACCCCATCGTGGTGCAGCTGCCGATCGGGCTCGAGGGCGCGTTCGAGGGGGTCATCGACCTGCTCGAGATGCAGGCGCTGCACTTCGATGGCGAGCACGGCGAGATCGTGCGGGCCGATCCCTTGACCCCCGATTCCGAGTACTTCGAGGCAGCCCGCGAGGCTCGGGTGGCCCTGGTGGAGGCCCTGGCCGAGGTCGATGCCGAGCTCGAGGAGCTCTACCTGTCCGATGAAGGGGCCAACGTCACGGCCCAGACCCTGCGCGAGGGGCTGCGTCGGGCCACCGTCTCCGGCCGCGGGGTGCCCGTGCTCTGCGGATCGTCGCTCAAGAACAAGGGCGTGCAGCCCTTGCTCGACGCGGTGGTCGACTACCTGCCGTCTCCGCGCGACTTGCCGCCGGTCGACGCCGAGGTGGTCGACGCGGGCGGCCCGACCGGCGAGACCACGGCGCGGCGTCCGATCCACGGCGATCCATTCCTGGCTCTGGCCTTCAAGGTGCTCTACGACCCCCACCGCGGGCCGCTGGTGTTCTTCCGGGTGTACTCGGGCAAGGCCAAGATCAAGGACGCGGTGTGGAACGTGACCCGCGCCCGCAAGGAGCGTCTGCAGAAGATCCTGCAGGTCCACGCCAACAAGACGCAGGAGATCGACACGGTGGGACCGGGCGACATCGCAGCCGCGGTGGGGCTCAAGTTCACGGCGACCGGCGACACCCTGGTGTTGGCCGACGATGCCCAGCGCGTGGTGCTGGCCGGCATGCAGATCCCCGAGCCGGTGATCTTTCGCTCCATCGAGCCCAAGACCGCCAGCGACCAGAAGGGCCTCGACGAGGCGCTCGAGCGCTTCCAGCGCGAGGACCCCAGCTTCAAGGTGCGCCAGGACGCCGACTCGGGTCAGACCCTGGTCTGCGGTCAGGGCGAGCTCCACCTCGAGGTCATCATCGATCGACTGCTGCGCGAGCACCGGCTCGACGTGCACGTGGGTCGGCCGCAGGTGGCCTACCGCGAGACGATCTCGGTGCCCGTCGACCGTGAGCTCGAGTACGTGCGTGAGATCGGCGGCAAGCGGCAGTACGCCAAGCTCACCCTGCGCTTCGAGCCCGTGGGCCGCGGCGAGGGCAACGCCTTCGTGGATGCCCTGCCGCCCTCGACGGCTCCATCCGGGGCGCGGTCGTCTGCGCTGCGTGGGGGCCCGGATGGCAAGCCGGGGCTCGACCGGGTGTTCCTCACGGCCATTCGCGAGAGCGTGAGCGATGGAATGACGCGAGGCCCGCTGCTGGGCTTCCCGGTGGAGGACGTCCGAGTGACCTTGGTCCATGCGGTCGCACACGACCAGGAGAGCAGCGAGGCCAGCTTCCGTGCCGCGGCTTCGATGGCGACCATGGAGGGCCTCGAGGCAGCCCGCCCGGTGCTGCTCGAGCCGATCATGGCCATCGACGTGGTGGTCCCGCAGGACTTCACCGGCAGCGTGGTCTCCGACCTGAACGGACGACGGGGTCGTGTGATGGGCATGGAGGCCGCGCCAGGGTCCCGTCCCGATTCCCATGCCGGTTCCCATCCTGGCTCCCATCCCGGTCAGGGGGGCAACCAGATCGTCAAGGCTGAAGTCCCCTTGGCAGCGATGGTTGGATATGCTACCGAGCTGCGCTCTGCGACCCAGGGTCGTGCGGCCTACTCGATGCACTACAGCCACAACGCCGAGGTCTCGGCGGAGGTCCAGGCCAGCATCGTCCAAAGGCTCCGAGGTTACTGAAGGCCGGCGTCCGTCGCCCGCAACGAGTCGACCTCACCCCGAACCCACCCACGATTCCTCGAATCGCTCACCAGTCCCAAGCTCTCAGCCCATCAAGAGGTAAGGCGCCATGTCCAAGGAGAAGTTCGTTCGCGACAAGCCCCACGTGAACATCGGCACGATCGGCCACGTG
>NZ_JAOVZF010000142.1 GCF_026337845.1 Paraliomyxa miuraensis
GGTGTCACCGTCGTCGTCGAGCGAGTTGCCGCAGACCTCCACCATGCCCCCGGCCGCCTCCACGTCGAGGAACACGCCGCTGGGTGCTCCCCAGTTGCCGGCCGCATCGCGAGCCTCGACCAGCAGCAGATAGCGTCCCGGGGCCCAGCCCGAGGTGTCGATGGTGGCGGTCAGGCCCTCGCTGCTCGCATCGAACGTGCCGTCGCTCGCGGCCATGGCCGTGAGCGGCGCGCCGGTCCACGAGGCGTGATCGACGGAGTAGCGAGCCGCCGCCACGGCTTGCGTGGGCTCGGTGCCCCAGCCGTTGCTGTCGAAGCGCGTGTCGTCGGCGGTGGCCGTGAGCGTGACCGAGGCGCCCGCGGTCACCGGAGAGGCCGAGACCGCCACCCCCACCGCATCGGGCCCCGAGGGGGTCTGGTACGGCCGACGCGCGGCCTTGAACGCGGTGGTGAGCGCCGCGAGGTTGACGGGAGCCACGGTCGACTCGAAGCTGGCGCAGCTCTCGAAGAACGAGGTGCCCACCTCGAAGGTGTAGGCCGCGATGCCGAGCTCGCCGTAGGCCCAGTCGGGGGTGCCGCCGCTGGACGAGTAGAGGCACAAGGGCCCCTGACACACCTCGTAGTCGTTGTGGTAGCCGAGCTTGCGCCCGAGCGTGCGGAGCTGGGAGAGGTTGGGCGCCGAGGTGGCGCTCCAGCTCCACGGGTACATCACCAGCTCTCCGTACGAGTGCAGCGAGACCAGCAGACCGGTGGTGTCGTCCGGTGCGGGATCGCCAATGCCGGATCCGCGCTGATCGGCGAAGATCGAGCTCATGTACGTTTGCAGCGCCTGGGTCTCGGGCTCGGAAATCGCCCCCGTGCCGCGATAGGTGAGGTTGCAGGCGTTGGTGCTGGTGCCGGCGCCACCGTACTGGAACGAGTGGTTGCGGTTGAGGTCGATGCCGTGCTGGCTGCTCGCGGTGGGCGGGTACGAGCACGACCCCGCGCTGGTGTTCCGGTTCTTGCGCTGCGTGTAGCCCTGCTCGGCAATCTTGCGCCCGTCGGGGTTGACCTGGGGCAGCACGTGCAGCTCGTAGTGATCGAGCAGCCAGGTGGCGTCGGGGTCGGTGCCGTAGTCCTCGACCAGCTGCTCGGCAAAGCGGATCGCGATCTCGGCGGTGGCGTACTCACGCGCGTGGATCGCCCCCATGAGGAAGAACCGCGGCTTGGGCCCGGCGATGGCCTCGTTGGTGATCACCATGCCCTGGAGGTCGTAGCCAGCGGGGCCCCCTGCGGTGACCTTGTCCCACGAGTCGCCGATGTCGACGAGCTCCACCAGGCCGGAGTAGTTCGAGTCGAGCGTGGTCATGGTGTCCACGGTCTCCTCGACGGTGCGGTAGCACGCATAGCTCGGGATCGAGCGGAACCCGCCTCCATCCAGCATGCGCTGCAAGATCGAGGTGGGCTCCTGCTGCACCTCGACCGTCAGCCCCTCGGCCACGAGGCGCTCGTACTCGTCGGGCTCGATCAACGCGGCCACGTAGCCCTCGGCACGGTCGGCGTGCTCGAGCAGGTCGACCTCCGTGGCCAGGCGCTCGAGCGTCTCGGGGGTCTGATAGTAGATGTGGACGAGCATGGTGGCCTCGACCGGAGCGAGGCCGAGCGGCGCGCCCCCGCCCGAGGACTCGGAGGAGCCCTCGTCGGATGGAGCATCACCGTCGGTACAACTGGTAGCGAGCAAGGCCAGGGCGGAAAGGGTACGAAGGAGCAGGTGTCGTGATGGGTGCATGGGATCCTCCCGGCCGAGGAGATGCACCAAACGTCCCAGTGGATGAGATCAACCATCATCGTGACAATCATCGATTCGATCGATGCATGGGGCGTGCGGGACACGCATCCGTCGATGCGCGTACGTGAGCTCGCGGCTCGGCGGCCGCGCGAGCGTGTTCGATCGGGTCGAGCCGCTCGTTCGACGTGCGATTCGGATCTGGCCCTCGTGCGCGAGCGTCGCGCGGGCTACCATGAGCGTGTGGGCTGGCTCGAGCACAAGCTGGACCAGCGGGTTCATCCGCTCACCGCGGAGACCGTGGTCGGACGCAGCCGCCGCGCGGATCTACGCCTGGCGGAGGACTTCGTCTCGAGTCTCCACGCGGCCCTGGTGTGGCAAGGCCGCCACTGGGAGGTCAAGGACCTCGGCTCTCACAACGGCACGGCGGTCAACGGTCGACTCGTGCCTGCGGGGACCCGTCGCCGCCTCGAGGAGGGCGACGAACTCACGTTCGGTCAGTCCGCCTCGACCTGGACGCTCCGCGACGGTGGGGGACCCGAGGCCCTGGCCCAGGCCGAGGACCGCGCGGCGATCGTCGGGGCCGACGGCCTGCTCGTGCTCCCCGGGCCGGACGATCCGGAGGCCACCGTGTTCATCACCAGCGTGGGCCGCTGGCGACTCGAGACGGCCTCGGAATCCCGCGACGTGGCCGACCACGAGGTCGTGCCCGCGGGTGGCGTGCAGTGGCGGCTGCGGCTGCCCTCGATCCCCGGCACGACGCGAAGCACTGCGGGCACCCGCGCGCTGTCCCTGGACGAGGTCGAGCTCTCGCTGATGCCGGGCGCCGAGGACCAGACCCTCGTGGCCGTGAAGAGCACGAGCGAGGCCTTCAGCTTCGTGGTGGGGGCAGGCTCGGCGGTCTTGCGAGCCCTGGTGCAGGCGCGGCTCGGCGGGCACGAGGGCTGGGTCGATCGCGACGAGCTGGTCGACCGCCTGTCCATCAACGACAACCACCTCAACGTCGACGTCTACCGCATCCGGCGGCAGTTCGCCGATGCCGGGTTCATCGATGCGGCGCGTGTCATCGAGCGTCGCAAGGGGCGTCTGCGGCTGGGGACCGCGCGCATGCGATTTCACGCGCCGTAGGGCGAGGAAGGGGGCCGGGCGTCGGCAGGATCTGCCGATGTCGCCTGCAGATCTCGCCGACCGTCGGCGAGCCCTGCCGTCGATCCAAGGTTCTTCCTTGGCGCATCGGTTGCATTCATGGTCGCACGATGCCGGTCCCAGTCACTCCGCCGACCGTCAGCGCCGATGGAGCCCTCGTCGAGGACGATGCCAGGCCTGCGAGCGCGGAGATCCAGCTCGGCACTCCGGTCGGACGCTACCTGCTGCTGGACACCATCGGCCGCGGCGGCATGGGGGTCGTGTACTCGGCCTACGACCCCGACCTCGACCGCAAGGTCGCGATCAAGGTCCTGCGCTCCTCCACGGGTCGCAACGCTCGTGGGCGGCTGCTTCGCGAGGCTCAGGCCCTGGCCCGGCTCACCCACCCCAACGTGGTGACGATCCACGACGTGGGGATGGTGGGCGATGACGTCTACCTCGCGATGGAGCTGGTGCTCGGGCAGACGGTCGACCAGTGGCTGGCCCAGCGCAAGCGCTCGTGGAAGGAGGTGCTGCGGGTGTACCTCGCCGCGGGCGAGGGCCTGGCCGCAGCCCACGACAAGGGCATCGTGCATCGTGACTTCAAGCCCAGCAACGTCATGCTCGACGACGTCGGTGGCGTACGGGTGCTGGACTTCGGGCTCGCTCGCCTGAGCGACGTGCAGACGCATGGCTCGACCGTGGCGCACCAGGGGGCGCTCCCCCGGCTGGTCGAGGGCTCTGCGCTGCTGACCCGCCCCGATGGGCTCACGGGCACGCCGGCCTACATGGCCCCGGAGCAGTTCCTGGGGCAGAGCACCGACGCCCGTACCGACCAGTTCAGCTTTTGCGTCGCGCTGTGGGAGGCAATCTGTGGCGTCCCACCGTTTGCGGGCGAGGCGTGGGACACGTTGTCCGATGCGGTGCTGGAGGGACGGCTGCGCGCCCCTCCTCGCTCGGCCGCGCCGTCGTGGCTCCTTCGCGCGCTGGTGCGGGGCCTGACGCGGGAGCCGGAGCGTCGCTTCGCGTCGATGGCCGAGCTGCTCGCCGCGCTCGAGCGTGGTCTCGGCCGCCGCCGCCGTCGGCCGCTGTGGCTGCTGGGCGGCCTCACCATCGCGCTCGGCCTGGGCACCGCCGGCTACCGCAGCCATGCTCACCATCGGCAGGTGACCGCGTGCGCGGAGCTGGGAGCAGCGCTCCCGGAGGGCTGGAGCGACGCCGCACGCGGGCGCCTCGCGCATGCGCTGCGCAACAGCGAGCAGAGCTACGCGGCGGACACCGCAGATCGCCTCCTGCCCCGACTCGATGCCTGGGTGGGACAGTGGGGCGAGCAGCGCGAGCAGAGCTGTCTGCTGGAGCTCGACGGGCGGCTCGACCCCGTGCTCGCCCAGCGCTCCCGCGAGTGCCTGGACGCGTGGCGGACGGACTTCGAGGCGCTGGTCGGGGCGCTGCACGACGTCGATGCGATCACGCTCCCGGGTGCGATCCAATCCTCCACCCGGCTGGACCCGCTCGAGCGGTGCACCGACCCACGCCTGCTCGCACTGCGGCCCGAGCTGCCCGCCGAAGACGCGGACGAGATCCGCGAGGCCCGGCGCATGCTCGCGGAGGCGAAGGGGCAGAGGGTTGCGGGTGATCCCCTGCGCGCCGTGGAATCGATCGAGCGGGTGGTGAGCAAGGCGGACGCCATCGGGTACGGCCCGCTGCTGGCGGACGCCAAGCTCGAGCAGGGGTACGTGCTCGGTGCCGTCAGTCGGTTCGAGGCCGCCCAGGCCGCGCTCGAGCAGGCCTACCTCGTGGCGGTCACCGCCGGTGCCCACGAGGCGGTGGCCGCGGCCGCGACCGAGCTGGTGTACGTGGTCGGCTCTCGGCGAAATCTCCACGACGCGGGGCTGGCCTGGGCCACGGTGGCGGAGGCCGCGGTCGGCGTCGTCGAGCCGCAGGCGGGGCTGCGAACGGCAAACCTGCACCAGGTGCTCGCGGCCATCAGCGGCTCTGCGGGGGACTACGAGCAGGTTCGTGCGCACAGCGAGCGTGCGATTGGCATCCGCGAGCAGCTGCTCGGACCGGAGCATCCCTCGATCGCCGGCTTGCTCAACAACATCGCCACGGCCACGCGGCTGATGGGCGACCCGGAGCAGGCAATCCCGGTTCAGGAGCACGTGCTCGCGGTCTACGAGGCCTCGCTCGGTCCTCGACACCCCGCCGTCGCCGAGCATGCCTCCAGCCTGGCCCTCACCCTGGTCGAGTCCGGCCGGGCCCGAGAGGCCATCGCGCTGCTCGAGCGTGCGCGCGGGATCTTGGTCGAAGCGCTCGGCGAGGACGGCATCGACGTGGCGAAGACGCTCCACGAGCTGGCGTATGCCCACCAGGCGCTCGGCGAGCGGGCTCCGGCCGAGGCGTTGCTGCGGCAGGCGCTCGACATCCGCGAGCGTGCGCCCGCAGCTCGAAGTCGCGATCTGGCGGCCACGGTGCTCGCCCTGGCGGTGCTGCGCCATGCCGATGGCGATCTCGACGAAGCACGGTCGCTCGCCGAGCGAGCGCTGCGGATCTACGAGAGCGAGGGGGCCGAGCATCCGGATCTGGCCGTCGCGCTCCAGATCCTCGGATCGATCCACGAGGAGCGAGGTGCGCTCGAGCAGGCCCGCGAGCTGTACGAGCGAGCGCTGGCGCTGCGAGAGCAACTCTACGGTCCCGAGCCGAACGACGCGGTGACCGAGTCGCTCGCCGGCCTGGCCCGGGTGCTCCACCGGTCGGGGCAGCTCGAGCAGGCCCGCGAGCTGTACGAGCGAGCGCCGGCGATCGAGCCGGCCCCGACCCGTGCTCGGGACGAGGGCCTGCCGGGGGCCATGGGGTCGAAGGCACCGTGAGAGCCCCGTCAGGGCTCCCACGGTGCACCATCCCCTGGCCTGGCCTAGAGGCACACGAAGAACAAGCAGTTGTTGGACTGGCACTGGTCGCTGAAGGCGCAGGCCTGGCCACTGGGCTTCTTGTTGTGGCACGACGCGAACTCGCAGTACTGCGAGCCGAAATTGCAACCCTCCTTCGGGACCGCGGTGCACGCTACGCAGGTGAAGGCATCGCAAATGCCCGACTGGCACTGATCATCCCAGCCGCAGCCCTGGCCATTGGCCTTCTTGTTCCTGCAATCGCCGAGCTCGCAGTACTGC
The DNA here is from genome assembly GCF_026337845.1 of Paraliomyxa miuraensis. Taxonomy (GTDB): domain Bacteria; phylum Myxococcota_A; class Polyangia; order Nannocystales; family Nannocystaceae; genus Paraliomyxa; species Paraliomyxa miuraensis. Next base: position 6,060 of record NZ_JAOVZF010000142.1, read on the forward strand.
GAGCCGAAGTCGCAGCCGTCCTGCGGGATCGCCGTGCACTCGGCGCAGTAGCCGGCGTCGCACATGTCGGACTCGCACTGGTCGTCGAATTCACAGGTCTCGTTGTGGGCCTTCTTTTCCAGGCATTCCCAGAAATCACAGTATTGCGTGTCGAAGTCGCAGCCCTGCTTGGTCGGGAACGACACGCACTCCACGCAATTGAACGCATCGCAGATCCCGGACTGGCACTGCTCGCTGAACACACAGTCGTCCCAGACGGCCTTCTTGTCGTGGCAAGCATCGAATTCGCAGTACTGCGTGTCGAAGTCGCAGCCCTGCTGGGGGAGCGCCGTGCAGTTTGCGCACGTGGACACCACCTCGTCGCAGACATTGCTCTCGCAGTCGCTGTCGGAGGTGCAGGACTCGCCGTGGCCGGCCCGGGGCTCGCACGCGCCGTTGTCGGTGGCGTCGGCGGTGTCGCCCCAGCACAGCTCCTCGTACCCGAAGAAGTGGCGCACCTCCACGTCCTCGCTGCACGTCACCCCGGGGTCCTGGTCGGCCTCGTCGCACTCGTAGCCGACCTCGTTGTCGCAGCGGAACGCGACCTGGCTGCCCGACCACGTCGCCGTCAGCAGCCCCTGGGCATTCGGGGTGTCGTCGCTCGAGTAGATCGTCGTGGGCTCGTCCACCAGGCGGCACTCGGTGCGCGTGGGATTGCGCGGGGGCATGCGGCCGGTGAGCACCGAGCCGACGCTGGTGGTCGGACCCGTGGTCTTGGTCCAGTTGGTGTAGTGGGCGTGGGTCTCGTCGTCGCCGTCCGAGGGGTCGGTGTCGCGGTTGACCCACGGGGTCCAGCCGTAGTGGAACTGGATCTCGTAGTCGCCCTCGATCGGATTGCCGGCCTCGTTGCGCGCCTTGCCGCCGTACTGGGTGCTGAGGTTCTTGAGGTCGCCGGTCTGGGCGATGTCCTCGCCGGTGGCGACCAGCCGCATCTCCACGTAGGCCGGCTCGATCCCGATCATCTCGGAGGGGATGTTCGCCAGGCTCATGTGCTGGGCGAGCTTCTCCCAGTCGTGGGCGCCCACCGCTCCCGGGTTGCCCTGGTCGAGCCACCCGGTCGAGGTCCTCATGCTGAAGGTCTCCACGACGGCGTCGTCGCACTGCCAGATCTTGGCGTTCTTGCCGTTGGCGCTCTCGTTGGTGCCGTAGATGTCGAGGCAGACGCTGGTGTCCCACTGCGCGCGCAGCTTGCCGTCGAGGCCGAGGGTCCAGGTCTCTGTGACCTGGTCGCACTGCCAGATCCCCACGTTGGTGCCGTTGGCGGTGGCGTTGGTGCCCGCCACGTCGAGGCAGACGTTGCTGCTCCAGCCCGCGTGGATCTTGCCGTCGGTGCCGAGGTTCCAGGTCTCGGAGACCTGGTCGCACTGCCACAGCTGCACGTTCTTGCCGTTGTTCGTGGCGTCGACGCCCGCCACGTCGAGGCAGAAGTTGCTGTCCCAGCCGGCGATGATCTGAGCGTACTGCACGTCGCCCGAGGAGACGCTGCGCATCGTCAGCGCGCCCGGGTCGTACCCGCCCTCGTCGGTGATGCAGCCCTCGTTGATCTGGAGCGCCCCGAGGAGCAAGCTCGCCCCGAGGATCGCGCGTGGTGTCATGCGTGGTCCGTTCATCGTGTCCTCCCTCATGTCTTTCCCTGTGCTCGTTCGTCGTCCACGGGCGCTCCGCGCCCGACCCGTGCGCCACGGTGTCGACCCACGAAAGTCGTGAGGCTCGTCGAACGGGCCCACTCGCATTCGAGCCGGACCGTCGGCGCCGAGCGGCAGGCCGATGAGCCATCGACGCGCCGCGGTCTACGATCTTGGGATACGGATCGAGGCCGGAGGTGTCAACGCCGAAATTCCGCACAATGGCGGTAATGGGGCTGTAATGTGCCGAATTCGGGAGATTGCGGAAACTGGGCGTACGTCGTGGTTCGCGACGGAAATCCACACGTCGAGCGCTGTCGATTTCGTGAACGAATTGGGCTTCGTTCGGCACGCAAGCGGGGACGTTGCCGAGATCGTCGAGCCGCTCGGCCACCTCGCGGTGCGTTGACTCGAGCGCCAGCTAGGGGATTGACGGATGGCGGCGGTCAGCGCGGCGGCGTCGCCTCGGGCATGCTTGCTCGGTCGTTCCTGGACCACGTCGAGGAGAAACCGGCCATGCCCGAGCACTCAGCAGACGGAAGAAGAACTCATGGGCCCACCATCCGGCGGCTGAGCGTCGTCGTGATCGTCGCGTTCGGATCGCTGGCCGCCGTGGTCACGGCGAGCCTGGTCTGGACGACCACGCTCATGGAACGCTCGATCGAGACGGTCATCCGCGACTCGGAGAGCCAGGCGATCGCCAGCGAGATCCAGCTCGCGCTCCTCACCCATCAGCGGCTCCGCAACCTCTATGTGATGTTCCACGAGCCGGAGGTCTACGACACCGCGCGGGAGCTCGTCATCGAGACACGCGGGCTACTGGCACGAGCCGAGCAATACCGCGGGTCTGCGGACGAGCAGCGGCTCCTCGACGAGGTCTCGCGACGGCTGACGTTCTACCTGGAGGAGCGCGAGCGCTTGGAGGACCACGAGACCGAGCTGGAGGAGGTCGTTCGCCTCTCGCAGCCGGCGCTCGACGATACCGTGCACGCGCTCGAAGCACTGCACGATCTCAACGACGACCAGGTACGGCTGGCCGATGCCGAGGCACAACAGGTGAACGAACAGGCCAACCTCATGGGCTCGATCGCGGCCACCGTGCTCGTGCTCGGGCTGACGGCGGTGGCCGTGGGGATCCGCCACTACGTGCTGAGGCCGGTGCTCGCGCTGCACGAGACCATCGGTCGCTTCAAGGCCGGTGAGACCGACGGTCGTGCGCATGACGACGGCCTCAGTGAGCTCGCCGAGCTCGCGCTGGGCTTCAATGAGATGGCGGAGGGCTTGGCGCAGCAGCGAGAGGCCCAGCTCACCTTCCTCGCCGGGGTGGCCCACGACCTTCGCAACCCACTCAACGCCATCAAGATCGGGATCTACGCGCTCGAGGTCGAGCAGTCCGAGGCCCGCCGCGGCCGCGCGCGCGAGCGGCTCGACCGCCAGGTCGATCGGCTGGCGCGGATGGTGGACGACCTGCTGGATGCCACCCGCATCGAGGCGGGCAAGCTGGAGATGCGGGTCGAGCCGATGGACTTGCGCGACGTGGTCCAGGACATGGTTCGGCTCTACGCGCCCACCTCCTCCGAGCACCAGATCACGGCACACGTGCCCGGCGAGCGGGTCGTCGTCCAGGGCGACCCGCTGCGTCTCGAGCAGGTGGTGAGCAACCTCGTCAGCAATGCGATCAAGTTCTCGCCCGAGGGAGGGTCGATCGAGGTCGTCGTGAGGACGGAAGGCGACGACGCGATACTCTCCGTCACCGATCGGGGCGTGGGCATTCCGCACGGGGAGCTGTCGAGCGTGTTCCTGCCGTTTCGGCGTCGCCGCCCCGAGGTGGCCCCCGGCGCCGGCCTGGGGCTGTCCGTGGTCCGACGCATCGTGATGGCCCACCGGGGAAGCATCGACGTGGAGAGCGAGCCCGGAAGAGGGGCGTCCTTTCGCGTGAAGCTGCCGCGGGTGGGTGTTTGCTGACCGGCGTGTCACCCGAAGGAGGGTGGCGCTGGCCGGAGTGGGGCCGCATCCTCGCGGCCCCGTCTCCTCCGCCGAGCCCCCGCCGTCAGCAGCCCTGCTCGTCCTCGCCGCCCGCACAGTCCACGTACACGTCGCACTGCCACGCTTGCGGGATGCAGGTGCCGTCGTTGCAGGCCCACTGATCGGCAGCACAGCTCCCGCCGCCACCGGCATCGCAGCCCTGCTCGTCCTCGCCGCCCGCACAGTCGGAGTACTCGCCGTCGCAGCGCCAGTCCGCCGGGATGCACGCTCCGTCGCCGCAGGCCCACTGACCCGCGCCGCAGCCCTCGCTCGCCCCGCCGCCTCCGTCGCCGCAGCCCTGCTCGTCCTCGCCGCCCGAGCAGTCCTCGTACTCGCCGTCGCAGCGCCACGAGCCGGGGATGCACTCCCCGTCGCCGCAGGTGTACTCGCTCGCGGCACAGCCGGTCGGGGCCGGCGCGTCGTCGCACGTGTCCTCGTCCTCGCCGCCCGCGCAGTCCTCGTACTCGCCATCGCAGCGCCAGTCACCGGGGATGCACGTGCCGTCGCTGCACGCGAACTGGTTGTCGGCGCAGCCGCCCGCCTGAGCACCACCGCCGTCGCAGGCCTCCTCGTCGTCACCGTCGAGGCAGTCGGCAGTACCGTCGCAGCGCCGCGCCTGCGGGATGCAGCTCGCGTCGCCGCAGGTGAACTGGTCGGCCCCACACGAGAGCCCCGGCGCCTCGCACACCTGACCCTCGCGGAACTTCGCCTTGGGCAGGCTCACGTAGTAGCCCTCGAGCTCACCCGGCGCGGTGACCTTGGTCGCGCCGCCGGGCGCGAGCGCGTTGGGCTGGGCCACCGTCTTCTGCAGCATCCAGCGCCCAGAGACTCCGCCCGCGAGCTGGTTTTGGACCGACAGGTCGATCATCAGCGCGTTCCAGGTGCTGCGCTGCGCTCCCACCCCGCCCAGGGTGCCGCCGCCCGCCACGCTCGGGGAGTCGATGCCCATCGTGTAGAAGAGGTACGTCGTGCGCCCGCAGCTCCAGCGGTCGTCGGTCAGCGTCCAGTTGGGGTTGACCTGGATCGGCACGAAGCCCCAGCAGCGGATCCCGTTGACCGGGTGCCAGCCCGAGGCGTCGTTCTCCACCGTGATCACGCAGAAGCGATCCTCGTCGATCTTCCAGTAGGCGACCGCCCCGTTGTCGGGTCCGAAGATGTCGAGGTCGACGATGTCGCCCACCTTGCGCCCGCCGGCCCCGGCCACCGGCCAGCCCACCCAGCCCGCGAACTTGTCGTTGCCCGTGGTCTTGATCGGATCGTTCAGGAGGTTGCGCAGCAGCGTCTCGGGTCGCTCCCCCGGCGGCAGCGCCATGATCGCCCCGTGGAAGTCGGTGCGGGTCCAGTCGTTGCCCTCGGGGTAGTTGTGGATCTCCACCCCCTTGGCCTCGATTGCCGTCTTCACCGACGCGGGCAGCACGAAGTTCGACATCTCCGTCCAGCGCTGCTCGACCCACGTCTGCAGGTTGGCGTCGGCGCCCCGGAAGAACGCGTTGGGCGGCGGCACGGTGGCCCCGTCCGCCTTGTTGAACAGCACCTTCATCCCCCGCAGGTCGCCGCACTCGAGCGCGTAGTCGTCGATCCGGCACGCCCCCGACTCGTAGTCCGCATCGTTGTAGCCGCAGGGGTCGTCGCACAGCGGCACCTCGCAGCTCTGCCCGGGCGGGGCCACGCACTCCTCGGTGTCCTCGCCCGGGCCGACCCCCAGGCCCGGCCCCGCCCCCGCGCCGCGACCCGCCTCCGCGCCGCAGCCCCCGAGGAGCGAAAGCGCCACCAAACAACCCCCAATGCTCGCTTGCGTACCCTTGCCCATGCCGGAGGATGCATGAGCAAGCATCGGGCCAGGATCGGGTCGGGATCGGTTCCGTTTCACCTTGGGGGCTTGACTTCGACGCGCTGCTGGTGGTTCGTTCAGGATTGGGCTAACTGTGCAGGCCAGTCGCCCAATCGGCCTTCCCCCGGTGCACTACCGATCGGTCGAGAAATTGGGTCGAGCGCGCTTCCGCCTGTACCCTGCTCGTCATCGCGGGCCGACGAGGGGACCCACCACGCCGGCGAGACCATGGCGGAGCGGCCCACGAGATGGAGTGCGACGATGTCCACCGACCACTCGAAGCCCGGCTTGGTGCTGCAGGGCTACTTTCGCATCGAGCGTCATCGCGGCGGCGGCAAGCGTCAGGCCGCGGCGATCCAGCCCGCAGCCCTCCAATTCTGGTCCGGGAAGGCGCCGCGGCCCGAGCTGATGCCCGGGATGGGCAACGCCAACGTCGGAATGCGAGGCCACGCCGTGCAGGCTCGAGCGCCCGACGGGGTGGTGACGGCGCTCGTCCCCCCCGGGCGCCTGCGCCTGATGGGCAAGGGCAAGCCGCTGGACACCGGGATTCGCACGCGCTTGGAGGAGCTGTTCGAGGCTGATTTCTCCGGTGTGCGTGTGCATGAGGGGTTGGTGGCCCAGGCCATGGGGGCGTTCGCGTTCACGCTGGGGGACACGCTTCACTTCGCGCCGGGGCTCCATGCTCCATCGACACGCGAGGGGATGGAGCTGCTCGGGCACGAGCTGACGCACGTGGTGCAGCAGCGGCAGGGGCGGGTTGCCAACCCGTACGGACACGGCGTGGCGATCGTGCAGGACCCGCGGCTGGAGGCGGAAGCCGACGCAATGGGGCGCCGGGTCGCAGACGAGCTCTGGTCTGGCGCCGTCCTGGCGGCGATGACGAGCCCACGCTTTCGCACGAGCGGGCATCGGCCCGCCGCACGGTCCGCACAGCTCTCCACGCTCCCGTTCAGCCTCAGCGATCCCAAGGTCGAGAAGAAGAAGAGGTCGAAGTCGAAGCCGAAGCCGAAGCCGAAGACGGTCGAGAAGAAGCCACCTCCCATCGAGGTGATGGAGTACTGCATCGCCATTCAGGGCAGTGATACGTTTCGGTCGTGGATCAAGTATTGGGTCCGCGTCGTGGCCAGGGAGACCCTCGGTCGTGCCCTGCTCGGCGAGTTCGCCAACAACGTGCCCACCTCCTTCGACTGGAAGACCAAGAAGGTGACCGTTGCGTTCAACGAGAAGACCGTGGACAGCGAGCAGCCGGTCCGGACCGGGTCCTTCAACGGCTGGCACGACAGCGGCCCCAACGAGGGCAAGCCCAAGTGGGGGACGAATGTGCCGCTCATCTCGATCGCCTCGCCCAACCTGGTCAACACCCGGTGTGGCAACCTGACCCTCGGGAGCGACGGCCGGGTGCGCAACCACCCCGACTGCACCGACACCGACCTCGACGTCGCGCTCTTCCACGAGCTCTGCCACGCCTACTACTGGCAAATGGGGCCCACCAAGGCGCTCCAGGCGCTGGACACCGCACCGCTGGCGGGTCTGTTCCAAGGAGGAGGCAGGAGGGTCGATGCCAAGGAGAACACCGAGGAGCAGATCGTCAGCGGGCTGTGGGCGGGCAAGGGCCTCACCTACTGCGAGAATGCCTATCGCGCCGGAGCCGGCCTGCCACCCCGGACCCAGTATTCTGCGCCGAGCGTCGGCATCGTCGACCAGGACCTCGTTCGCATCGTCCACAAGAAGGACTGGGCCAAGACCTGGAGCACCTGGCACGGGACGGTGGCCAACGTGTTCACACAAAACGGGTATACCGGGCTGGCCGCGACGTACGCCCACATGTGACGGAATCCCATGACCATCGTCGTCCACCATCTCGAGAATTCGCGCTCGCAGCGTGTCCTCTGGCTGCTCGAGGAGCTCGAGCTTCCCTATGAGGTGAAGCGCTACGAGCGGAACAGGAAGACGATGCTCGCCCCGCCCGAGCTCCGTGGCGTGCATCCGCTCGGCAAGTCACCGATCATCCAAGACGTGGGCGAAGACGGTACGGCGGGGCCGGCGATCGCCGAGACGGGCGCCATCATCGAGTATCTGGTGGAGAAGGGCGATGGCGCACTGGGCCCGCCACCGCATCGCGACGCGTTGCTGCGCTACCGCTACTTCCTCCACTATGCCGAGGGTTCGCTGATGCCACCTCTGCTGATCCACCTGGTGCTCGGGCGCATCCCCTTGATCGGCCGCCGCGCGACCAGGCGCATCGAGCCCTGGATCGAGCTCCACCTCGACTTCGTCGAGTCCGAACTCGCCAGCCGGCCATGGTTCGCGGGTGATCGCTTCACCGCGGCGGACGTGATGATGAGCTTCCCGCTCGAGGCGGCCCGAATCCGTGCCGGGCTGGACGAGTCGCGCCCGCACACGCTCGAGTGGCTCGAGACGATCCACGCGCGTCCCGCCTATCAACGCGCCCTCGAGCGCGGCGGGCCCTATGCCCTCGCCTGACCACGCTCATCCGTCCAACATCCATCTGCACGTGCTCGACGTGCTGTGACGGCCTGGATCACCGAGTAGGCATCGGTCCACGGGACGCCGAGCGCGGGGTATCATGGGGCCGTCATGCTGCGGCACGTGGTGGTGCTGGTCGTGCTCGGCTCCTTCGGCTGCGATGCCGACGAGCCCGAACTCGCGCAGCCGCAGCTGCTCGCGGCCGCCGACCTCGACCTGGATACGGATGTGGACGCGGTCGTGGTGCTCGACGTTCGCGACGCAGCGAGCTTCGAGGCGGGGCACGTTCCCGGTGCGCGGTGGTTCGATCCGGCGTCGCTGCGGACGACCGTGGCCGGCGTGGAGGGCCAGGTGGCTTCGCGTGATGCCATCGATGCCGCGCTCGGCGAGATCGCGCTCTCGCCCGAGGCCGAGGTGGTGATCGTGGGGGCCGACAACGGCACCGACCCCGCGCGCGTGGCCTGGACGCTGCGCTATCACGGCCACCGCGGCGTGGTGGGATTGCTCGATGGCGGCATGCAGGCGTGGCTCGACGCCGGGCGACCGCTCGACGACGGGCCGGCGCCCGTTCGACCGTGGAGCTACGCAGGCGGCGAGCCTCGTGATGCGCTGCGGGTCGACCTCCACTGGATGCTCGAGCACCTCGGTCGCGACGACGTGGTGATCTTCGACGTGCGCAACGCCGAGGAGTTCGCCATGGGCCACGTGCCCGAAGCGATCAACGTCGACTGGACCAGCAACCTCGCCGCCGACGGTACGTTCGTCGACGACGAGCAGGTGCGACGGCTCCATGGTGATCCGGACGAGGGCGCCACGCTGGTGGTCTACTGCCGCACGGGCTCGCGCGCCGCGGTGAGCTGGGCGCTCTTGCAGCACGCGGGCTACCAGGACGTACGCCTCTACGACGGTAGCTGGGCCGAGTGGGGTAGCGAGCCGGAGACGCCCAAGGAGTAGGAGAGGGCGCCGCGGTCGAGCCGGTGCGGCGGCCATCGAGCCTTCTGTTATGCTCTGGCCGGCCACCTCGTGTACGTCGACCGTCTCCACGTCCGTCACCTCAAGCTCCTGCGGGACTTCTCCCTCGATTTCACGGGGGTCGAAGGCAAGCCGCGGATGTGGACGGTGATCATCGGACGCAACGGAACCGCCAAGACCAGCATCCTGCAGGCCATTGCGCTCGCGGTCGCGGGCTCGCGGCAGGTCAACGCGCTCGCGAAGCCAGTCGTGGGCCACCTGGTGGATCGACGGTCGCGCAGGCCCATGGAGATCGAGGCGAGCTTCCGGTTCACCCCGAGAGGGTCACTGGGAGCAAGCCTGCACCCCATGCTCGGTCGCTCCGTTCGCAGCGACGAGCGCCTTTGCTCGACACTCTCGCTGAGGCCCAAGCAGAGCACCGTGGCGGGTCGCTCCTTCTATGCCAATGTCGAGGGGGAGCTCGAGGCCCAGCACAAGGCTCGTGGCTCTGCGTTCGTCGATCCGCTCGATGATGCTCGGGCCGACAACCGGCCACTATGGTTCGTTGCGGGCTATGGTGTGGGCCGGTTCCTTCCCGACCCGCAGTCGCGGCCGCCGCTGGTTCAACCATCCATCGAGCGACTCGAACCACTGTTTCGCAACACCACCGCGCTCACCTCCTTGGGCTTCCTCGACCACCTCTCCGAAGCCAAGGCGCGGCGCTTCACCAAGGCGCTCCGAGATACCCTCATCCAGGTCGACGACCTCGTTCCCGACATCGTGGGAATCGAGCTCAAGGGCAAGGGTGGCGTCACCAAGTCGGGCACGCTCTTCGACAAGGACCGCTTTGCGCTGCGGGTGGGGCGGAGCATGCACAAGTTCCCCGCGGTCGCGCTGTCCCATGGCTACCAGAGCACGCTGGCGTGGATCGCCGACCTCATCGGCCACGTGATGTGGGAGGCCGAGGATCCAGTCGAAGCCCATGACATCGAGGGCTTGGTGTTGATCGACGAGATCGATCTCTATCTGCATCCGACGTGGCAGGCGGGGCTCATCACGGCCTTGCGCCGCACCTTTCCGAAGGTGCAGTTCGTCGCGACCACGCATTCGCCCGTCGTGCTCGCCTCGCTTGCTCCCGAAGAGATCGTCGTGGTCGACCAGCATCCCGAGACCGGCGACGTGGAGCGCTTCGTGCACGACCCCGAGACCGGCGACCTTGCCCCTGCGAGCGAGGTCGTAGCCGAGCCTCGCGCTCCCGATCCGAGGGCGATGACCGGAACTGATGTGTACCGTACTTGGTTCGGCCTGGATCGGCTCACGCTCAATCCCAACGGAGAGCGCTTGCGAAGGTTCCTCCAGCTCGCTACCGATCCGTTTCGATCCGACGGGGACGAAGCCGAACTCAAGAAGCTGATGCGTGCGCTGAAGAGGGACGGCGTTCCTCTCCCAAGGCGTCCCGTGGCAAGGGAACCGTCATGATCCGAATCGATCGCGGGGACGAACCCGCCGAGCTGCGTGTCATTCGTGATGAGCACTTGCAGAATGCCATCGCCAAGTTCGACCAGTTTGGTCCGGGGTCGATGCAGCTGAGCAATGCCCTCGTTGGCTATGACGTCGTCAAGAAGGCTCTCCATGGCCGGCAGCACCGCAAGTGCGCTTACTGTGAACGTGCACCCGGCTTCGATGGTCAACCGGTCGAGCACTTCCGTCCAAAGAAGCTGGCGTTGCGTAGAGTGAAGGGCCGCCTCGTCAAGGACCACGAGCGATACTGGTGGTTGACATGGACGTGGAGCAACCTTCTCTTTGCTTGCACCACGTGCAACGGGCCGAAGAGGAAGGGTAGTCACTTTCCCCTGGAGTCTGGAACCGTTCCGTTGCCGGCACCTTCGCGTCCTGCTTCACGGTCCTTACCCGCAGTCCACTTTCAGGTCGCGGTCGAGCGACCACTGTTGCTCGATCCATCTGATTGCAACGTCGACCCGCTGGAGCATCTGCGCTGGCTACCCATCGATCGTACGCTCCCTCGGTCTCTATGGAAGTGGGAGCTTCGCGGCTTGACCACGCGTGGGGCGTGGACGAAGAAGGTCCTCGGCTTGGGGAATCTGGCCGACGAGATCGACCACCGGTACCGCGACACCGTGTGGCCTCGGTTCCACCACGAAGTCGAGCGCGTGACTGGGCGCAAGACCCGGGACCAAGTCATCTCCACGTGGGACAAGCTCGTCCGCGACGTCGTCCATCGTTCACATCCATTCACGGCGGCCACATGGTCGATGCTCGACGTCCTGCGTGAGAGCACGGTCGGTCTGCGACGCTTGCAGATCCCCGCTCCTCCACGACCCTAGGCCGATGCTCGCCTTGACCTTCGACGGCGCCGTCGCCCTGCGCGACGTTCCCGAGCCCAATCCCGGCTCGGGCCACGCCGTGGTCGCCCTGCGGCTCGCAGGCATCTGCGGCACCGACCTCGAACTCACTCGCGGTTACAAGGGCTTTGGCGGCGTGCTCGGCCACGAATTCGTGGGTGAGGTGGTGCGCTGCGACGACGATCCGCAGTGGCAGGGCAAGCGTGTCGTCGGTGAGATCAACCTCGGCTGTGGCACCTGCGAGCGCTGTGCCTCCGGCTTGCGCAGTCACTGTGCCTCCCGTCGGGTGCTCGGGATCCTCGACCACCCGGGCTGCTTCGGCGAGCGCTTCGTGTTGCCCGCGGCCAACCTCCACGCGGTGCCCGGGTCGGTCGCCGACGAGCAGGCGGTGTTCACCGAGCCGCTCGCCGCGGCATTTCGGATCTTCGAGCAGGTCGCGCTCGAGCCCACCATGCACGTGGCCGTGATCGGCGATGGCAAGCTCGGGTTGCTCGTGGTGATGGCCCTGCGCGCGCGCGAGATCCCCGTCACCCTCGTGGGCCGGCACCCCCGCAAGCTCGCGCTCGTGGCGGGTCCCGGTGTTCGCACCTCGGTCGCCGCGGAGCTGGGTGGTGAGCGGTTCGACGTGGTCGTGGAGGCCACTGGCTCTCGCGATGGCCTCGCGCTCGCGTTCGCTCATGTGCGACCGCGCGGCACGGTGGTGCTCAAGAGCACCGTGCACGGCACGGTGGAGCTGCCCACCGCCGCACTGGTGGTCGACGAGATCCAGCTCGTGGGCTCGCGCTGCGGTCCGTTCGACGTGGCGCTGCAGGCCATGGCCTCGGGGGCCGTGGACCCGCGTCCGCTGATCGAGGCTCGCTATCCGCTGGTGGAGGGGGAGCGAGCGTTCGAGCACGCAAGCCGCCGGGGGGTGCTCAAGGTGTTGCTCGGGGCATGACCCATACGTCCTCGAGATCCGCTCGCAGCTCTACCGAGGAAAACGCGCTCGAGAGCGCCGCCACCGAGAGCATGGCCGCGGGAACGTCCCACGCGGCGATGCTCTCATCGCCCTCCTTCACGAGCGCCGTTGCCGCCCCGAGCATCGCGATGGCGTCGCGTGAGTCAGCATCGTGGAATTTCAGGGAGCCCGCCGGAAGCTCATAGGATTCCAGAGACGCTCTTCCAACCTCGATCTTGCCGATCGAGGGCCCCAGCTCGTCGCGAATCAGCTCGAAGAGTGGTTTGTTGAGCTGCACGTGCAACGCGGCTCCCGAGTAACCCGTATCGATCTGCATGCGAACGGTCTTGCCGAGGATCTCGACTTCGATTGTCGGCACGTTGGGAGCCAGATACTTACCCACAGATGCCCAATTGGCATCACGTTGGTAGTAGCCATCGGTGTCAAAGCGATGATAGCCCATGCGTCGTAGCTCTTCGTCCGAGCATGCAAGCTCGTCGGTCGCGAACAGTACCTGGCCCTCGTCGAAATCGAGCCTGACCGCAAGACCCCCAAGCAGGTCCGTGCCGATGAGAGCGGCCTGTCCACCGGCCGGCGCCCGGATCCCGACGAACGGATCGTACCCGGCGAGAAGCCTCCGCTCGAGACCCGGTGCGAGCTCGAATCCGACGTCGACAGTGCCTTCCGCGTTCCCCCGGATCTTCGTGAGCGTGTTCCCCGTGTCGAGCAACATCCAGCCCTCGTGTAGGCTCTCTCCCGCCGAGAACCGTCCTCGGACGCCGGGCGAGCCCTCGTAGCCCTCGAGAAACATGGGATGCTCGCGGCCACACGCACCCTTCGATGGCTCGTGAGCCGCCGTGTCATTCGCCCCCGAAGGAGCATCGGGCCTTGCCTCCGGAGGAGCCGGCGGGAGGTCGTCATTCACCGCGTCGAGTTGCGTCTGACGCTCATCGAGCGTCTTGTTCGGGCTACAGCCACTTTGGTTCCAGACTACGACGGCCGAGACGAGCACAGTCTCAATGAATGCAAGTGTGCTCATTCGTACCGTACGGGGATTGACAACTTCGGAGTTCGTGGTCATGACGGTCTCGGGTTGACGTTCATGGTGATCGAACGAGGCCGCGGCCAACGTCACGTGACGAGCGTGAGCTGTCATGCAACGATGCGACCGTGGCCGTGCTGACGACCGCGTCTCGTAGCTCTCCCGGCAAGAGAACGTCTCGGTGCTCTCGTAGCTTCTGGCACCACAGCGCGGCAACGCCCGCGACATGTGGCGTGGCCATGCTGGTTCCGTTCTTGCTCACCAGTCCCCCACCGATCTTCGCCGAGCGCACGTGTGCTCCGGGGGCCGCGACGATCGGCTGGGTGTTCGAGAACGGCGCCACGTGGAGCCCCGACGCACGCCGCTCGATTGCGGCAACGGAGACCACGCGCGCCACGGCGGCGGGCGGCGAGACGTTGATCGTGTAGAGCGGTCGGTTGGATTCGTTGCCCGTGGCAGCAACGACCAGGGCTCCCGAGGTCACCCCAAGGTACTCCATGATCGTGCGATAGCCATCGAGTACGTGGCGGTAGTCCTCGAGCGCCATGGAGGTTGCCTGTGGCAACGGTAGCTTGTACTGCTCGACTAGTTTCGTGACCTGGCCGGGGAAGTCGATCCCCAGCGACATCGAGACGATGTCGGCCTTCTTCTCCATGACGGCCCACAAGAGGCCCTTGATGACCACCTCCGTGCTGCCGCCGCCCGGGCCGAGGACCTTGCCGACGAGGAGGCGACCGGGACGTCGAGCCACTCCGATGCGGGCGCCATCCACGTCGTCTCCGCAGATCGTGCCCGCGCAGTGCGTGCCATGCCCGGTCTGGTCACGGACATCGTCGGGGGAGCCACCGGTGAAGTTGCGACAGGAGATCCGTCCCTCGTCTCGGAGCCACGCGAACGCGGCGTGATCGAGCTCGATACCGGAGTCCAGCACGGCGATCCGCACCCCCATCCCGTCGTACTGGGAGTCGCCGGCCCCGATCGCATCCAAGCCCCAAGCTCGCCGGGTCCCGTCATCGTCCACGATCGCGTCATTGCTCGCGGTGGGCTCGGGCCCCACGTGCACGAGCGGCATCGAGGGGACGACGACGCTCCCCTGGCCTCGACGAGCGTCGTCGGCTTCGGTTCGTGTGAGCTCGACTAGCTCGAGAGTCGGTGGCGCGAGATTCTCCATGCCACGCACATACGCGATGGAGTCGAGGAGGCTCGACCGGCGCTTCTCGAGCCCCGTCAAGTGAATGAGCGCGTAGTTCGATCTCATCGCGGTACCTCGCTCTCCGCTCCCCGCGCGTGGCTCGTCCTCAGACGTCATCCACGGGATCTTCGTCCCAATCCGCGTCCTCTTCGACGCCGATCTGTGGGTTCGACGCCGCGGTGCCAGCCTCTGCGGCCATGCCCGTTACCTTCACGCGGGCCAAGCCGAGCGCGATGACGCCGGACTCGCCCGCGACCTCGATCGCCAGTTGGCGATTGACCGCGAAGTTGATGCTGGCGTCGAAATCTCCGAGATCCACCTTCTTGAGCACCGCCGCCTTGCCGGAGATCGTCACCGTGGTGTCCGCTTCGCGGCTCGCGAGGAACAGCGGGTTCTGGGCGGAGTACAGCCGCGTCACGAACCGGAATCGCCGTCGCCAGCTCGCGTGCTGATGTAGCTTCGCGGCCACCGCAAGGATGTCATCGATTTCCAGCGAGGAGATCTTGGCCGCCCTGAGCACGAAGGTCCTGTTGTGGCTGAATGAGAAAACCAGCTTGGCATCGACGGTCGTGCTGTCGCTGAAGACGTCCACCGTGGCTCCGCCTTCGAATCGGGCGGTCACCACCGATGTCGAGTGGTAGTCGAGCTTGCTTGGAGCCCCCGTTTTCTCGCTCCACTCGACGCCGAGCGCGGAGATGTTGCCCATGCGGGTGAAGAGCCCGTTGCTGACGACGCCAAAGTCGCCAAGCGCGAAGGTGTTCGTCACCGGCAGCCATGCCGGGTGTTGCTTCAGCTCACGCCGGAGGACACGTCCATATGAGTTTGCGATTCCCATGCTGCGTACTTCCTTGCTTCGGGTAGTTGGTCTACTTGGCCTACCCTCCATGGTTGTGACGCCGGGATGAAGATCCGTCATGAAATTCTCGAGGCGAGATGGCCGGACCCCGTTCAGCGATGGGGTCGGATGCTCGCGAGCTCGGCGCTGGCTTCTTGCACCAACTCCTCGGTCCCCTCGAGCTCCGCTGCGCGCTCGATCACATCGGCCAGCAACGCCCGCCCGCGCTTCACCTCGCCCTCCGCGATCGCCACCAGGGCCGAGGTATGAAGGACGTACAGCTCGAGCCGCACCATGTCGTCGTCGGGCGCTTCGAACAGGATCTCCGCGAGTTGCTGCTGCGCTCGGTCCACGAACGGCCGACTCGCCGCGCACTCCCCCACCTGGCACTGTAGCCACCCGATGTTGTGCAGCACGTCGGGAGCACCATCGGTCCCGGCTTCTTCTGCGAGCAGGCGGTGCCGCGCCAGCGACTCGGCATGATGGCCCAGGTCGAGCTCGATGGTCGCCAGGGCCCGCAGCGCGGCGATCCGGTCGGTGTGGCGACTCGGGAGCTTGGCCCGCTGAACGTCCCAGGCGTGCCGGGCCAGCGCCAGCGCGCGCTCCGAGTCTTGCAGCTTCCACAGCGTGTCGGCGAGCATCACCTCCGAGCGGGCGGTCCGGGTGGAGTCGGGGCCGAACGCGGCCCGCTCGAGCCGTAGCGCCTCCTCGAGCCACCCGCGGGCCTCCTCGAGTTCGCCGGTGTCGATGGCCAGCAGGCCCAGATTGAACAGCACGGCCGCGTACTCGGGGTGATCCTTGCCGAGGATTCGCTCGCGGCTCGCGAGCACCTCCTGGTATCGAGCGCGTGCCTGCGACGCTTGCTGGCCCACGGCCAGCGCATTGGCGAGCAGAAGCTTGGTGTCGACGACCTCGCGCGCATCGTCGTGGGTCGAGATCTTGGTGCGCTCGTGCAGGGCTCGTTGGTGCAGAGTCACCGCCGCCGTTGGATCCTCATAGACGCGCAGCCGACCCTGCGCATCGAGGAGGTCGGCGAGCAGCCCCGGAGGTCGATCCAACGCCTCGATCAATGCGGAAGCCTGGCGCGCGAGGTCTTCGGCCGACTGCGCTCGCTCGAGCTGATCGGCGAGGTCGACCTGGGCCAGGATTGCCTGCACCTCGTGCTCGTCCTTGCTCGCCGCCGCCTGGGCCTGTGTGAGCACCTCCCAGGCGGCGTCGTACCGCTCGAGTCGGGTGAGGACCCGTCCGTGTAGGAGCTGAATCTCGGCTCGTAGCGAGCCGCTGGTGGTCTGGAGGGACGGGCCGAGCAGCGTCACGAGCTCCGCATCGGCTTCGCGGTCCCGCCCTGCCGTGGCCAGCGTGCGTGCGCGCTCGAGCCTCTCGAGCATCGCCCCCGAGGTCTCCGAGTCGAGCACCGGCCCGCGGCTGATCATGGGGTCCAAGCACGACTCGACCGACGCCAGCGAGTCCAACACCGGCTCGACGTTGGCAATGGTCACCTCGTCGGTCCGCTCGAGCTCGGCGAGCACCGCCGCAAAGCGAATCGCATCGCGGTCGAGGCACTGCGTGATCGCACGCGCGCGCTCGGGCTCGTGATCCTCGCGGCAGGCCCGGACGTGGGCGTCGCTCCACTGTCGAGCATGGGCGCCGAGCCTGCGGTTCACGGACTCCCAGGCCTTGGCGGCGAACGGCTTGCCCGTGCCCACGATCGCGGCCTCGACCGCGGCCTTGCGGGCGTTCCACTCCACCGCCGGTCCGTGGGTGGGTGTCTCGCACGCGGACTCGGTGACGGACGGCTCGGGCGAGGCCCCTTGACTGCCCAGCCACGCGGCGAAGAGGCCCAGCGCAATCGGTCCGCCCAGGCTCCACGCCCGGCGTCGCCAGATCGCTCGTGCCTCGATCGCGCGCAGCAGCGCATCCATGTCCAGGAACCGCCGCGAGGGTTCGATCGCGAGCCCCCGTCGCAGAGCGCGGTCCAGCAGCAGCGGTATCCGGCGCGCGCCCCTGGTCGGGCGAGGCGGAACCCCGGGCTCCGACGCCAGCCGCAGCGCACCGACTCCGAACGGTCGACATCCCGCCAGCGCCTCGTAGAGCGCCACGCAGAAGCTGAATTGATCCGCTCGGGCATCGGCCTCGTGCCCTGCGATCTGCTCGGGCGCCATGTAGGCAGGCGTGCCGGCCAGGGCTCCCGTACGGGTCACGGGCGACTGCGGCGGTACCGAGAGCGTGCGCCCCGTGCCGCTGGTGGTGGCGGCCGCGAGCCCCGGCCCCTGGGCGAGACCGAAGTCGACCACCCGCACCCGCCCGTCGTTGCCCACCAGCACGTTCGCCGGCTTGAAGTCGCGATGGACGAGCCCGGCCCGATGCGCCGCCGCCAGCCCGCGTCCGGCCTGGAGATACACCTCCACCAGCTCCTCGGGAGTTCGAGTGGCCCGTAGCTGCCATTCTCGCAGCGAGACCCCTTCGACCAGCTCCATCGCCACGAACACTCCATGCTCGTGCTCACCCACCTCGTATACGTGCACGACGTTGGGGTGCGAGAGCTTGGCCAGCGCCTGGGCCTCACGGGCCAGCCGCGCTCGCTCGCGGGTCGAGCCCACGTGTTTGCCGGGCAGCAGCTTGAGCGCCACGCGGCGTCCGAGCGACTCGTCCCATGCTGCGTACACCACGCCCATCCCGCCCATCCCGAGTGTCTCGAGCACCTCGTAGCGGCCGATCTTCAGCGGTGCTGCATCATCACCGAACAGCGCGGCGCCGACCTGTGCGCGCATGGCCAGGGCCGGAAGATCCTGTGACCGCGGAGCGGGCACGGAGATCGAGTCCTCGGGTTCGGTCATCGCATCGAGAAGGCGTGGAGAGCGTGGTAGTGCGACTCGGTGCCCGAACCGTCACCGCGAGTACCACGCACCTGAAGGATCGAAACGTCGTCAACCATCCGACCGCATCAGTTTCGTGCCATCATGGCGCTCGTTCAAGGATGAACGACGACGAATCCCTCCTCGAGGCCTGGCGTGACGGGGATCGCCGGGCCGGCAACGTGCTCTTCCAGCGGCACTTCGAGCCCGTGCGTCGCTTCTTCGTCAACAAGGTCGACGACGAGGCCACCGAGTTGGTGCAGCGCACGTTCCTGCGCTGCGTGGCCGCCAAGGAGCGCTTCGAGGGGCGCTCGAGCTTTCGGACGTTCCTGTTTGCGATCGCCCACAACGTGCTGCGCGAGCACTATCGGGCTCGCAGCCGGGCGCGCGCCGAAGACGACGTCGACGAGCACTCCGTGGTGGACCTGGGGGCGGGGCTCAGCACGATGCTCGACGACAAGCGCGAGCAGCGGGCGCTCTTGCTCGCGCTGCGGAGGATCCCGCTCAAGTTCCAGGTGGTGCTCGAGCTGTACTTCTGGGAGAAGCTGACCGGGCCGGAAATCGGGCAGGCGCTCGGGATCCCGGAGGACACGGCGCGCAGCCGGATCCGGCGGGGCAAGGAGCTTCTGCGCGAGGCGCTGGGGAAGGTCGCCGAGGCCGAGGTGGCGGAGAACACCGGGGGGGACCTCGACGGGTGGGCGGAGGCGGTGCGGGCGGAGATGATGGGCGCGGCAGAAATCCGGTAACGGTTCTCCGTGCCTCGATCACCATCAATGGCGGAGGCTCCAGTGCGGAGCCGACCGCAACCATTCAACGACGAACGAACGAACGAACGAGGCCCCATGTCCAACGAAGTTCTACTCATTGGTGACTGCCGCGAAATCGATGAGAGCTGCGATGCTCCCACGACCACGATCAACAACATGCGCACGGCGACCCTCCACCTCAGGAACGTGGGTAGCATGGGGAGCCCGTTGCCCCAATTCGACCACGATGCGTCCAGTTTGACCGATGTGACGGGCGCGGTGTTCTTCGCCGACAGCAGCACGAACCAGGTCTTCCTGGTGATCGAACGGGTATATACGGGCTTCACCCTCGTACTTGCACCGCAGAGTTCCGCATATGTAAGCATCTCCGTTGCCGGCACGACCACGACCTATGCGTTCACCGTTCCGTCAACCGGTGAGCCCAGCTTCAGCTGGGAGATCGAGGCGACGCAGCCGGGGATTCCTCTCAAGGTCACCGTCAAGCGCAAGTAGTGGACGTCATGCCGTTCCAACTAGCGACGCGATTGTCCGTCATTGCCGCCGCAGCGGCTTGCGGATGGGGGATGTCGGGCGGGCCCAACGGCTTCCCAGCTGCCGAGTACGACTGCTCCAAGACGGCCGATCCCATGATCGAGTTGGCGTCGGATCTCCTGGGTGACGACCCCGAGGTCCTTCGCCTCCCCGATCTCGAGCACAACCTCTCGGCCTCGGTCATCCTCGTCCACCGTGGTTACACGAACGCGACCCCTCCTCCTGCATTGGGGGAAAAGGTGAAGCACCGTGGAAGCAAAGCGTGCATGGAGGGGAAGTGCTCATGGAGTCTCGAGGGGAGCCTGCAACGTTGGACCAATCAACCGTCATTCGCACTGTGTTCTGGTGTGTTGGTTGCTCGAGATGTGGTTCTCACGGCAAAGCACTGCGCGTGCTACTTCGAACATCTCTCCGACGTTCGCATTCAGTCGGCCGACTGGCAGCGCGGTGATACTCGAGAGTGGCGCTCAGTCAAGGCCGTGATGGGCCCCTCGAGTGTCCGTGCCCCTCGCAACCCGTGCATCGAGGACTTCGTGTTCCTCAAGCTCGATGAGGAACTGGGGGTGGAGCCCGTGCGTCCTCGGTCGCGTGACTCATCCGCTGGTCGCGAGACGTCGTACATGGTTGCCAGCCCTCTCGGCATCCCAGGTGTCGTGTCCCAGGGGAGGGTCGATCTCGACGCGAGCGGCGACGTGTGCTCCAAACACGACATGTACGCGGCCGTCAATTCCTCCGGCGGGGTGATCTTTGGATCCGATGGGGATTTCATCGGCCTCAACAGTCGGCCTTTGACGCGGTGTAATTGCCCCAGGGTTGCGCACAAGAAACTTTGGTTTCCCGAACCAAACCCGGAGAGCTGGCTAGGTCGGTATATTCCGTTCTCGAGTGACTCGATCGCGACCCAGCTGAGCAACGGTCAGTGGGTTCCGGTTCAGGACTACCGACGGGTCTGCAAGGATAACAAGGGCAAGGAATTCTCGTTGGACCGATCGAGCGTCGATTGGCAGTGTTGAGCCAATGCCCCCGCCTACACCTCCGGCAGCCCCGTGATCTCGATCGGCCTGCCCTTCCCCCCCGACTTCGCCTGTCGCTTCATCTGCGACCTCGCCACCTCCGTCTGCAGCTTGGTCAGCTCGGGCAGCAGCGCAATATTCGTGTCGTTCAGCGTCTTGAGCAGCGCATTGCCGATCCCCTTGCCCTCGTAGATCGCCGCGTAGAGATCATCGAACACCTGCGCGAGCTTGGCCTCCATGCTGCTGCTCTCGGGGCGCGTCTGGGTGCGGTTCTCGGGCTTGACCGCGGCCACTCCGGCCTCCACGTCGCCGTGGCCGATGGTCCGCAGCACCTTGCCGATCGTGCGCTCGGGATCCTCGAGCACCTGGTCGTAGGTCTGCAGCAGCGCCGGGTACTTGCGCAGCGAGATGTCGCGGACGAGCGCGAAGTTCTCCATCCACCACTCGTAGGCCGGCGGGAAGTTGAAGGGCTCCTCGACCTCGACCCCCTTGGCGCGCTGCTCCTCGCGGGACTTGGCCTCCATCGCGTAGAGCCGCTCGATCGAGGCCTCGTACTCCCGCCACTCGCGGATGTTGGCCACCAGGTACTCGATGTACGCGCGCTCGGAGCGGATCACCCCGGGCACGAACACCTTCACCGCGTAGCCCACCACGTGCTCAGGCAAGAAGTACTTGCCGGTCTGCGGGTGCGGGTTGGTGCGGTAGTACACGCCGCCGCGCAGCAGGGTCTCGTAGAAGCCGTCGGGGTTGGCGTCGCGCAGATGGCCGGTGCCCCAGTTGCGCGGGAACGCCTTGCCCAGGATCGGGAGCCCCGCCGCCTGGAAGACCTGCATCCACATCGAGGTGCCGCTGCGCTTGGTGCCGGAAACGAAGATCATCGAGGCTCCAATGGTACAGCGGCCGCGTCGAACGATCGACGCGGCCGCTGGTGGCCGGCTGCATGCCGACGAGCCGCGGCGAAACGCCGCGGACGCTGCCGCTACTCGGGGAAGCAGGTGGTGTTGAGCGCCTCGAACTCGGCCTCGCACACCGGATCGGCGCCCGTGAGCTCGTCGCAGGTGAGCGCGGAAAGGCAAGCGGTGAAGTCCTCGAACGCCGCCAAGCACTCCGCTCCGTATGCCTCGTAGTAGGCCGTCTGCTCGATGCAGTAGTTGAGCGTCGCCTCACCGGCGGCCGGGTCCATGTAGCACTCGGCCACGAGGTCGGCGTAGGCCTCGCAGCCCGCCGATCCGCCACCACTGGTGGACTCCTCGCCGGCGGTGGTGTCCTCCGGCCCCTCGGTGGTGTCCATGCTCGCGGTGCTGCCCGAGGTCATCTCCGAGGTCGCCACCTCGGTCGCGCCGCCCGTGGTCGGCGTCTCGGTGTCAGCGGTGGTGCTGGTGGGGCTCGAGGTGGCGGTGGTGCCCGCTTCCGTGTCGGTGTCGTCGCTGACGATGACGCAGCCCAACCCGATCGGCGCCGCCGAAAGCAAGAAGAGCAAGTTCTGTACCCTGTTGTCCGTATCCATGACCGTAATGCTCCGTCTAGGCTCTTGTTAGGCCCGGTAGTCGAGAAATTTCCTGTGCCCGCAGGCTAGCGGAGGCACCTGGGATCGAGCAAGGGAAGGTCGACGCCGATCTTCGTCCCGCTAGGGCGAAGCCGCGCGAGGACCCGCGGCGTGAGGTGAATCTGCGTTTGGACACCGGCGAGCGGAATCTCAGAAATCGCTTGATCCGCGGAAATCGCGGGCCGAGCTCACCGAGCGCGCGCTCGAAGAGAGGAACTCACAGCTCCGGGCGCCCGCCACCCCGAACGAAGCTGCGGTGCAACGATTGCAGTCCCAAGAGGTGGTTCAACACGATGTCGTCGTTGACGGCGCGGCTGCGTCGGCTCGGGTCGGGGCCGCGGTGCAGCTCGTCGACCAAGCCGGCCACGGCCGCGGGATCGAACAGCCCCGAGGCCTCGACCGCCTCGGTCGACAGGTGCTCGTCGACCAGCGGCCGCACCTGCGCCCACTCCTCCGGTCGCACCGTGGCCGGCGGAGCCATGAACGCGAACTTCTCGCGCTCGTACAGCACCCGGGGCAGCACCTCGCGCATCGCCTCGCGCAGCACCCACTTCTCGCGCAGGCTCCCGTCGGAGGTGCGAATGCGCAGGGCCGGTGGCACGCGGAACGCGAATTCGGCCAGCAGGTGATCGAGGAACGGCGGCCGCGACTCCATGGAGTTGGCCATGTCCACGCGGTCGCCTCCCCAGGTGAGGATCTGCCCCTCGAGCATGGTCTGGATCCAGGTGTACTGCGCCTTGTCGAGCGGGTGGCGATCTCGCAGCGAGGCGGGGTCGAGGGTGCTTGCGATCGCCTCGATGGGATCGTAGCCCTCGAGCTCTTCTCGCAGCGCAGGGGCCAAGAGCGGGCGCACGCGCTCGAGGGTGGCGATCCACGGCTGGATCCACGAGGGGGTGAAGCCCAGCAGATCGTTCATGGCCGGGTGCTCGTGGCTGCGGTCGGCCAGGATCGCGCCCGCAAACAGGGCGTTGCTCTGCTGCAGCCGCTGCATCAGCGCCTCGCGCTCGGCCGGCGAGCCGCAGTGCAGCAGCACGTCGCGCTTGAAGAACGGGTAGCCACCAAACAGCTCGTCGGAGCCCTCGCCGGTGATCACCACCTTGTAGCCATGCTCGTGCACGGTGCGGCTCATGTGCCACTTGGCCACGCCCAGCGTGTTGTAGAACGTGCGCTCGGCGTGCCACGCGGTGCGCTCGTAGTACCGCCCGTAGAGCTCCCGAACCCCCAGCGGCATCACCACCTGGTCGGCCTGCGCGCGCTTGGCCATCTCGGCGGCGATGCTCGACTCGTCGTAGGCGTCGTCCTCGAATGCGATGGTGAACGCCTTGACGTGGCTCTGCTGCATCGCGGTGGCCAGGCCGAGGGTCGAGCAGCTGTCGATGCCGCCCGAGAGGTAGCAGCCCACCGGCACGTCGGCCTCCAGGCGCACCCGCACCGCGTCGATCAAGCGCTCGCGCACGCCCTCGATCCACGGGCCGGGATCGGGATCGGACTCGTGCTCGTTGGCGAGCGGGAACTCGGCGTCCCAGTAGCGGCTCACCGACAGCTCGAGGCGATCGCCCACGCGCTGCGCGACCATCATGTGGCCCGGCCGCAGCGCATGCACGCCCTCGAACGCGGTGGTGCCGGGCACCATCACCTGCATCAGCTGGTGCAGCACCGCGCGTGAGTCGAGCCGCGCGGGGATCTCGGGGTGGGCCAGGAGTGCCTTGACCTCCGAGCCCCAGTAGAGCGCGTCGCCGTCGGGTCCCTGGCGCAGCGACCAGTAGAGCGGCTTGATGCCGAAGCGATCTCGCACCAGCACCAGGCGCTCGCGCTCGGCGTCGAACAACACCAGCGCGAACTCGCCCCGCAGCCGGTGCACGAAGTCGAGCCCGTGCCGCGCATGGAAGTGAAGCGCGATCTCGGCGTCGGTCTTGGTCGAGAAGCGTGCCCCGTCGCAGTGAAGGCGCGTGCGGTGCAGCTTGTAGTCGTAGAGCTCGCCGTTGACGGTGAGCACGAGGTTGCCGTCGGCCGATCGCAGGGGCTGGTCGCCGTGCTCGAGGTCGATGATGGCCAGGCGGGTGTGCCCCATGGCCAGGCCGCGCCCGGGATCGAGGTGCATGCCGTCGCCATCGGGGCCGCGGTGCACGAGCGTCGTCATCATCGCGCGCAGGTGCGCACGGTCGCTGTCGGAGGCGGCGCCGGGGCGCCAGAAGCCGGTGATGCCACACATGGTCGGGTCTTCGTCGGGGAGGTCAGGCGAAGAACGGGAGCCGGTCCACGCGGTCGAGCATGCAGACCAGCAGGGCCTGCCGCACGTAGACGGCGCCGGCCGCCTGAGCAAAATAGAGGTTGTGGCGCGAGTCGTCGAGGCTCACGTCGAGCTCGTCGCGGCGGGCCAGGGGATGCATGATCACGGCGTCGGGGTGCAGCGCCGACTCGGTGGTGAGTCGGTAGCGCGAGTCGAGCTGCTTGTAGCTGTCGCCGAGCAGCGCAATCGAGTTCATGTAGATCACGTCGAGCCGCGGCAGCACCTCGCCGATGTCGTTGGTGACGGTGACCGGGATCGACGTGCGCTCGATCGCGTCGTGAAGGTCGGCCCCAAACGGATCGGCGAGCTCCGAGACCACGGTGAGGTGCGAGATGGCCGGCGCGAACGACAGCGCCATGAACACGAAGCTCTTGACCGCTCGCATGCTGCCCGGGGTGCCCACCACCCCGAGGTGGATGCGCTGATCGGGCGCGGGTGCCTCCTCGGCCAGGCTCGGGCGCCACTTGAGCAGTGCGAACCAGTCCACCAGCGCCTGGGTGGGATGCTCGCCCGAGCCGTTGCCCGCGTTGACCAGGGGCAGGTCGAGGCCGGTCTGGAGCTGCTCCACCGACTCGGTCTGGGGGTGGCGCATCACCACCAGGTCGCCGTAGCTGTTGAACATCTCGCCGATGTCTTGCAGCGACTCGCCCTTGGCCACCCCGGTGACCTTGCCGTCGGGCACGCTGAGCAGCTTGCCGTCGAGGCGGGCCACCGCGCTCTCGAACGACAGCCGCGTGCGGGTGCTGGCCTCGAAGAACGCGGTGATCACCAGCTTGCCGTCGAGCGGGTGGTGCGAGGCCACGTCGGAGGTCTCCATGCACGCGCCCAGGCGGCACAGCTCGATCACGGTGCGCCGCGGGAGATCGCGGTGGCCGACGACCGACGCGCCGCACAGGTCGCGCAGGCGCGAGAGCTCCAGCGGCTGCGGGTAGTGATCGATCAAGCCCTGGGGGTCGAGCTGGCGACCCCGCGAATTGGTCCGTCGAGCGGGATGGGCCGAGGCAGTCACCACAGCCTCCTGTTGCGGAGATCGACGAGCCACAGGCTCGCCAGGGTGACGGCCGCGCCAGCCACGAGCACCAGCCCGCCGAGCACGGCCACGGTGAGGAACCAGGAGGGGAACATCGCGGAGTCCTTTCTTCTTCGTCAGCGGTCGGTGACGGGTGCCGCGAGTCGCTCGAACGCGAACTCGGTACGAGAGGTGAGGGTGGTGACGATCACCACCAGCGCCGAGACCAGGGCGCCGGCCAGCGACGCGACGTACCAGCCCACGGTCACGTAGACTAGCAGGCCCACCGCGGTGCCGCTCACCATGCCCGCGACGGCGCCGGTGGCAGTGGCGCGCGGCCAGTAGAGGCCCGCCACGATCGGCCAGATCATGCTGGCCACCATGGGCCCCGCAAAGAACAGCACGGTGGCCAGCGTGCCCACCATGGGCAGGCACAACAGCCACGCCAGCGCGCCCGTGCCCACGACCACCCAGCCGGCCACCTTGCGCAGCGTGTCGGCGTCGGCTTGCCTGAGCACGAAGCGCTGCACCAGCTCCTTGGTGAGCAGGTCGCTGGTGGCGGCCAGCAGCGAGTCGACGCTCGAGGCGATCGAGGCGAACACCACCACGAACACCAGGATCGCGCCCACCTCGCCCAGCAGGTTGCCGGCCACGATGGGCGCCACCATGTCGGGGCGCGCCACCCCGATGCCCAGCGCAGGAGCGGCCAGGCCCAAGAAGCCCGCCACCACCGGCACCGGCCACCAAAACAGGCCCGCGAGCGCGTAGGCACGACCGCCCACGCCCTCGCGCATTGCGAATGCGCGACTCCACCACACGTTGCTATGGAATACCTCGCCCAGGCCGAATAGCAAGTTGTTGAACAGGGCCAGGAGCGCGGCGGGGAACAGCACGTGCATCAGCATGGGGCGCTCCTCCACCACCGTTGCGTGCACCTGCGAGACCGAGACCTCCGAGAGCACGAGCACGCCCACCGTCAGCAGCCCCACCAGCACGATGATGCTCTGGATGAAGTCGGTGCCGATCACGGCATAGAGGCCCCCGCCCACGGTGTAGGCCACGCACACGACCAGCACCACGGTCATGCCCAGGCGATAGTCGATGCCGGTGAGGGCCTCGATGAGCAGGCCGCCCGCCATGCCCATGCTCACCAGCCACGTGAGCGCATAGAACAGCGAGAGCACCACGAAGATCGCCCATGCGGTCCGACCGTAGCGGCGCTCGATGAACTCGGCGCTGGTGTAGCCATTGGGCATGAGCCGGCGGATCCGCGTGGCCAGCGGGGCGAACAGCAACAGGCCCAGCGAGGCGGTCGAGTAGGCCAGCATGCCCCAGACCCCCAGCTCGAGGGCGATCTGCGGCGCGAGCATGGTGGTGTTGGAGGTGACCCACGTGGCCATGGCGGTGGCGGTGCCCAGCGCCAGGCCCACGTTGCGGCCGGCCACCATGAAGCCATCGAGCGAGCGGGCACGGCGACCCCAAAAGAGGCCCAGCGCGACCCACAGCACCGAGAAGGCGCCGAGGATCATCCACCCCAGCTCGGGGCCGAGCAGCAGGCCGGCGCGGTCGCTCATGCCGACCTCCGAGACGAACGCAGCACCACGACCGCGGTGCCGCCGAAGGTGAGCAGGCCCAGGGCCATCAGCGAGAACACCAGCGGGAGCGAGTGGTGGCGCACGGTGATGTGCTTGGCGGGTGACCACGGCGACCAGCCGCCGTCGTCGCGGGCACGGATCGAGACCGTGTAGTCGCCCTCGCGCAGGCCCGACAGGTGCGCGGAAGGCAGGCGACCGCGGTAGAACACGCGCTCGTCGAGGCGGACCTCGTAGTCGCCCGGCGGGCCCGACCACGACAGCTGGACGATGCCGTCGTGGGAGACCACGGGCTCGGGATCGTCGAATGCCGGCGTGCTCGGAGCGGCCGTGGCCACGTGGGGCCATGCGAGCAAGGGACCAAGCGGTCCTCCGAGCAGGAGACATGCCGCCACGAGCCCGCGACGATCGGTCCAGCGCCGAGCCCGCAGTCGGGCACCGGCCGGTGCCGCGACTCGAGCGGCGTGTGCCGCGAGAGCCATGAGTCTGAAATGTTTCGCAAAAAATACTTGCTGCTGCAACCAATCGCGCACGAAACATCTGCGATCTGCTGCAAACGGGCGCCGAACGGTGGCTCCACGCAAAGTGAAGAGAGCCCGCGACGGCCCGTGCGGTCGCAGTACGATTCTCGTCATGTCGGGTCGTCTCGTCGTGCTCGCGTCCTTGATCGTGGTCGTGACGGGGAGCTTCGCTCCTGTGACGGCCCGGGCCACGCCTGCCAACTGCGGCGAGCTGGTGCTCGACGATCCGCTCGCCGGCTCGACGGTCGGGGTGCAGCAGGGTGGCACGATCGACGGGTCTGGGTTCACGCCTGGCGATCCCCCGGGCTCGATCGTGTGGAACCTGCCGTCGCCGCTGCGCGAGGGCTGTGTGGAGGTCGTGGTCTCGGGCGTGCTCACCTCCGGGGTGGGCGAGCACGATCTGGTCGAGCTGTTCACCGGCCCCGATGGCTCGTTCACCGATGGCAACGTCGACTACTTCATGCTGCTCAAGATCGCGGGCGACGTGTTCCCCGGCTACGAGGGGCGGCTCAAGGTCGAGCTGGGCCTCGAGTACGATGCGCTCGAGGTGGGGAGCTGGGCCGAGCCGCTGCCATGGGCACCTGCCGACAGTCACACGCTCGCGGTGCGGCTGGACGGGGCGGGCCTGGTGGAATTCTATCGAGACGACGTACTGCTCGAGGTCGTCGACTACAACGAGATCGCCGGAGGAGACCTCGCCTTCGAATCGCTGCGGATCCCCAATGACGGCGAGTACCAGGTCGATCCTGCGCTCGGGGGAGCGGTGTATCGGGACGTGCGGGTCTACGATGCCGATCCGGGCGGTGGCGGCGACGATACGAGCGGGGGTCCGGAGCCCACCACGGGTGGCGGTCTGGACACCAGCGGTGGTCCTGGGCCTGCCGACGACACGGCCGCGTCGGAGGGGGACTCGGGCATCTCGACGGCAGACGACGATGGCACCGCGGGCACGGGCGTCGTCACGGGCGTGAGCACGGGCCTGCCGCCCCCGGGGCAGCAGCCGAGCGGCGCGGGCTGCGGATGTACGGCCGCGCCGTCATCGCTCTCCGTGGCCTCCTTGCTGGGGTTGCTCGCGTTTCGCCGTCGCCGTCGGCGATAGGTCGGCGCGTGGGGCTGGTCGCAGGCTCGGTCGGGTGTGCGAGCCAAGCCCGAGGGGCTCGGATATCATCGAGATCCAAGGTGGCTTCTTCCATGCGTGCTCGAACGATCCCCTGTTTCGTCGTGGTGTCCTCATTCCTCGCGCTGACCCTCGGCTGCGGCAACTCGTCGTCGTCCACCGACGGCGATGGCAGCGGCTCGGACTCGAGCGGGGCTGCGGTCGACGGCAGCACCAGCCTGGCCACTGGATCCCAGACCAGCACGATGACCGCGGCCGGCAGCGGCTCGGCGGAGGGCTCGAGCTCGGTCGGCACCACGGTCGGCACCACCGAGGCCGACACCACCGCGGGCGACGCATCGGCCACGAGCACCACGACGGCGACCGGCACCGACTCCACCACCGCCGGTGTCATGTGCCCCGCCGTTCCCATTCCACCGGGCGGGCCGTGCCCCGACATCTGCACGAGCTGCGAGAACGACACGTGCATCGTCGTCTGCAACATGCCCGATCAGTGCGGTGGGGCGATCGACTGCCCGCCCGATCTCGATTGCTCGGTGACCTGCGAAGGGGTCGACGCCTGCGATGGCGCCACGATCAACTGCCCGCCCGACTACTCGTGCGACGTGCACTGTCTCGATGGCAACGACGCCTGCGGCGACGTCGAGATCAACTGCGGGGCGGGCTCGTGCTCGATCGAGTGCAACGGGCCCGATGGGCCGTGCACCGGGGTCGACGTCAATTGCGGCATGGGGGCCTGTACGGCCGACTGTGATGATGACCCGGCCACGCCCACGCTGGACTGCGGCGAAGCCTGCGACTGCGTGGAGTGCTGAGCGGTCGGGTGGTCTCGATCGGTTGCGCGACCTCGTCCCACCTCCCGCCCCATGTCGGTCCCCTGCGCGGGTTCTCCGACGGTGTCGCGTGCCCGTTCGCCATTCTGCAAAAATCCGTGCAACGATTCACCTCGGTGGCCGATGAGAAAGGATGTGCATCGCAACCAGCATTCGTCCACCTCGACCTCAACCCGTGGCCGCTCGGGCCGTCGTTCCGCCTTGCCGTCTCCAAGGTGTCCCTTGCGCGCCTCCCTCCTCCTTCCCAACCCCCAGCGTCGCGATCGCGACCGCTTCCTCCGGACGAGTCGATCCCTCCTCTGTACCAGCGGCATCATTGCCGCGGTCGCACTGGGCTGCGGCGAGCCGCTTCCACCGATCACCGTCGACGTGGGCTCACACGACCGCTGCGACGATGCCGTGCCCTACGCCGTGGATGCTTCGGCCTCGGAGATCCAGTGCTTCGTGGAGGAGTATACCTATCTGAACTGGAATCCGACTCTGCTCGAGATGGACCCCGTCGTGGAGGAGGGCTTCGGAGTGCCGGGATCGCCGGTCTGCTGCGAGGTCTGTGCAAAGAAGGAAGCAGCAGATCGAGCGTGCGAGGGGATGTGCATCTACGATCTCTGTGAGCGGGCGAGAGACGAGCACGTCTCCGCGGGCAACGAGCTTGGGACTTGTGATCCGACAGCCGGTGCGGGTTGTGGGTTCGCCTTCCAGGACTGCGTGGACCTGAGGGCCCTGCAGATTCAGACCATCGACCTTCTTGCCGGTGATGATGTGGAGTACTCCATGAGGACGGCCTGCGAAGCCGTCGCGGCGGATCCGGTTCGTCCCGATGGTCTGTTCCGCTACCTCGATGGTCTCGATGGCGTTCCGGGTGCTCACGGCGCCCTCGCCGAAGTGGAGGATGTGGTGAGCTATTGCCTCGATGCGCAGGGCGGTGCCGCGGTGACATCGTCGACCTCTGTCGCTGCCACGAGCGGGGGTGATGGAGCGGACTCGACCGGAGCGACGGGCTCCGACGCCGGAGACCCCGAGGTTCCTCCCGAGCGACCTGGCGCTTGCGGACCCTATGCGACCGAGCGCTACTGGGTAAAGCCCACCAACAACTTCGGACAGTGGACCCTGGCGAGTCAAGGCATTGCCTTCGATCGAGAAGCCTCCTACGAGACCAAGGTCGTCGATGGTGGCGTATCGTACACGCTGTTCCCCTGCGCGGGGGCGCCCGACACGCAGTGTCTTCGGTTCGACCGGCTCTCCGTCCGGCTGATGGAGCCGGAGTCCGGGCTTGTCGTGAGCCTTCACCTCACGCAGAATTCCGAGCTGATTCCAATGTCGGCGGAGGGGCATTTCGACATCCCCCAGGGGGCCTTGCCCTTCGCGGTGCGCTACACGTGGGACGGGCGCGAGGTCTTCGCCATGGCGAGCAACCGCGAGGGCGCCACGGGGCAAGTGGATGTCACGAACCGCGCCCTGGCGATGACGGGACTCACGACCGTCTCGGAGGACGGAACCGTGCTCGCCGCGTTGTCGCTATACGCCGAGCTCTCCAATACGCAGCCACGAACCGAGATCCTCCACGAATCCGGCCAAACTTGGAACCAAGTCAGCCTGACGGCAATGACGTTCGATGCCGACATGGACCCCATCGAGCACCACTGGACGATCCCCGGAGTGGGTAACTGGACTGGGGAAGAGGTCGAGGTCGAGCTTCCCGTCGGTCGGCATGCGGTGATCCTGCGGGCCGAGGACGTTCATCGATCTCGAGGGGTGTCCGCCACCTGGATCGACGTCAGGTACCCAGGAACCTAGCCATGTCGCGCCCGATCGCCCCTTCGCTTGCCGTGCTGCTCGGCCTCGTCGCGAGTCTCGCGTGCAGCGACCGCACTCAGTTGCACAGCGACGTCGGTCAACAAATTGCGCTACAACTGTGCTCGATCCAGACCGAATGCGGCTGTGCCGAGGAGCATCTCATCCCCGACTGCGAGGCATGGGTCGAGCACGAAATCGCCGAGACCGAGCGCAAGGCGATCGCGCACGGGCTCGAGCTCGACGAGGACTGCCTGCACCTGTTGCTCGACGGCATCGATGCACTCGCGACCTGTGGCGTGCATTCGCCCTGGGGCTGGGAGCTGAGGTGTCCGGTCTATGGCCGGAACGCCGCTGCAGGTGAGACGTGCGAGATGTTCGACTACCTGCCCTTGATGACCGACTGCCTCCCGGGGCTGCGTTGCGTCGAGGGCGTCTGTCGCGATCCCGACCATCCCATCCTCGGCGAGGGGGAGATCTGTTCCGATACGCAATCCTCCATCCCTACTGGATGGCTCGGGCGCTGCGCCGAGGGATTGATGTGCGATAGCCGGAACACCCGGACCTGCGTTCCACAGTCGCCGCCCTCTCCGCGGATCCCTGACGGTCAGACTTGCACCGTAGCGTTCGAATGCGAGGAGGGCAGCTACTGTCGACCTCCCGAAGGAGAGTACGACGTGAGCGAGGAGGTGCCTGGAATCTGTAGAGAGTTCACCCCGGATGGTGAGCCTTGCATGGTGCTCTACGAGTGCAGTGGTCGCTGTGTGGATGGCTACTGCGAGATCTCGCCGCCGTTTCTCTGCGAACTTCTGGAAGAGTGGGTGGCGGCCAGAGAGTTCTACTGAGCCTGCGCCCGGGGATGACGAACCTAGCCATGTCGCGCGTGATTGCTCCTTCGCTCGCCGTGCTACTCGGTCTCGTCGCGGGCCTCTCGTGCAGCGATCGTGCTCGGTTACAGAGCGACGTTGGCCGGCAGATTGCGCTACACCTGTGCTCGATCCAGACCGAGTGCGGTTGCACGGAGGAGCAACTCATCCCCGACTGCGAGGCATGGATCGAGCGAGAGGTCGCCGAGAACGAGCGCAAGGCCATCGCACACGGGTTCGAGCTCGACGAAGACTGTCTGCAGCAGCTGCTCGACGGCATCGACGAGTTCGCGACCTGTGGCGTGCCTGCCGGCTGGGGAACGATGTGTCCGGTCTATGGCAGGGGCGCGGTTGCAGGCGAGTCGTGCGAGACATTCGACTACCTGCCCTTGATGACCGACTGCCTGCCCGGGCTGCGTTGTGTCGAGGGCGTCTGTCGCGATCCCTACCACCCCATCCTCGGTGCGGGAGAGATCTGTTCCGACACGCAATCCTCCGTTCCCACCGGGTGGCTCGGGCGCTGTGACGAGGGATTGCAGTGCGACAGCCGGAACACTCGGACCTGCATTCCATACATGCCTCCTACGCCGATCCCTGACGGTCAGACTTGCACCGTAGCGTTCGAATGCGAGGAGGGCAGCTACTGTCGACCTCCCGAAGGAGAGTATGACGTAAGCGAGGACGTGCCCGGAGTCTGTGCAGAGTTCACCCCGGATGGTGAGCCGTGCACGGTGCTCTACGATTGCCGTGGTCGCTGCATCGATGGCTACTGCGAGATCGTGCCTCCGTTCCTCTGCAGCGTCTTGGAAGACTGGGTGTTCGGTAGAGAGCTCTACTGAGCCTGCGCCCGGGAATGACGAACCTAGCCATGTCGCCCTCGAGCAACTTGGTGATCGCCTCGCGATGCGGCCTCGATCGAGCCGGCCTCGTCGGACGATACGCCCGGCCGCAGGACGTTGAGGATCTCCCACATCTGGACCTCCCGGTAGGTCATCTCGCGCACCTCCTCGTCGGAAGCTGGAGATGGCCACAGGTGGTCTCGGGGTGGGCCTTGATCGTGAACAACGACAGGGCTGATCAGAAGGGGATGTCGTCCGCTCCAGAAATGAGTTGCTCACGCAGCCGCGCCGCTTTCCAATGCTCTGCAAGCACGGGGTGCTCGAGCGAGATCCGGCGGTCACGCTTGACCAACCAGCCCTGGTCGAGCAGCGACTGTATGGCGCGGTGAGCCAGGGTGGACGTCACCACGTCATCGATGAGCGCAGCACCGAGATCGTCGGGTGACAGCCCTCCCGCGGGTGCATCGGCCGCCCCATCGAGGGCACGGCGCTCCAAGCCGTCGAAACGATGGACCTGGAGCGCGTCGATGCGCCTCCGGAGCCCGCTGGGATCCCCACGCTGTGCGATCAGCTCGCGAAGGAGCTCGGGGATCCGTCCCGGTTCGGCCAGGGTCGGGTCGACGTGAATGCGATCGACGAGCAGATGAATGAGACGAGGAATTCCTGCGGAAGACTGCTCGATGGCCAGCTCCAGAGCATCGCTACGGGGGTGGCCCTGCCCAGCCAACAAGCGGGAAGCAAGCGAGCGAGCATCGTCCGACGACAGCGGCGGGACGACGATGGAGTCGAAGCGATCCCACCACCAAGAGTGATCGTCCGCTACGAGATTGAGCGGCGCAGCGACGACACGAACGTCGACGTTCTCGAGCAGCTTCCAGACCGACGGCTCGTCGTCGTCCTCGATGTGATCGAGCAGCAGCACGAGTCGCTCACCCTCGACTCGTCGCTCGAGCAAGTCTGCGACGTGACCCTCGAGTTGCGCCCGGTTGAGGCGGCTCATGTCCAGGTAGTGTCGCTGGTCCCCGTCGGTCGCTGCTTCGAGGCCGCCGAGCAGCGAGGTCACTCCGCGCCCTCGTGGACCAAGCAGGCACACGCTGCGTCGTGCGAGCATCCGATTCACCTCGTCGATGAGCACCTCTCGGCCAACGAGCTCGCCAGCGAGCGCCGGTACGCCCACCCGCAACGGCAACGCCCGTGCGCGAGGAAGGTGAGCGGGATGGATCGGCAATGTGACCTTGAAGAAGGTGCAGTCGTCATCGAACTCGAACAAAGGTGGTGGGTTACCCGCTTTTTCCATTGCCTGACGAATCTTGTTGAGTCCGCTGCTGCGGGCCTCGGCGAGGCGGATCTCCTTGAGCAACTGCCCTACATGCCGATTCCGGGCCGGCACACGCTGGAATTCGCCGCGCTGGAGTTGTTCGAGCTTGATTCCCGGCATGGGGCCAGGGTAGCTGAATACCATCATCTGATCGGGGTGGATGAAGATCTCGATTGGGTCGCGATTCGCGGGATCATAGCCACGATGGTGTACCGCGTTGACGAGCACCTCTTCGATTGCGGCGAAGGGCCAAGCCCGATTGCGGTCCGCCTCGGCGCGATCGTCATGTTTCTTCTCGAGCGTGCTGTTGTGCGTCTCGAGCCAATTGAGCGCCTCGCGGATCAAATGCTGCGGTCGGCCTACGATCGTATGCCTTCGGGCCTCGTCTGCACCTGGCTCTTCCTCTTGTACGATCTCGATTCGGGCGCCCGGGAAGTACTTCTGCGGATCGCTGGCGAAGAAGAGCACGGCGGCGTTGAGCGGTGAGTCGTGGCCATTGACTCGCCGAAGGAGATCCATTCCCCGAAGCTTGTCCTCGAGCGAATATGCGTCGCCAGCGAGACCGCTGTTGGCTTGTCGAAGGAAGTGCTCGACAACGTCGCGGTCGAGGTCGTCGGCCGTCAGCTCGTAGCGAGGTTGTGCATCGAACGGGGTCCGTACGACGACTTCGGCGAGCTGGCGCTCCAGCTCACCAAGGGGCTTCTTGGTTTCCGCATTCACACGCACCCAAGCGAAGCGCGGACTCTTCTTCTCCAGCCGCTCTGGCGCGGTATACGGGCGGTTGTATCCGGTCGGACAGTGGACGACGAGGACGTGGCGCCCCTCCACCTCATCGGGGTAGACTCGCGGCACGTACTCTGGCTTGATCCATGTCTTGACCTGCCCGAGCAGCTCCTTGCTCACCTGCTCGAGCTCGTCCACTGGGAGTCCTTTGGGCGGCCAGGTGGCGCTGCCAGCGTCGTCCTCGACTCCCAGGATTACGTAGCCGCCGTTGTAATTGAGAAGATCGTTGGCGAACGCGCAGATCGTCTTGATGATGGCGGGCTTGGTGTGCTCGCCCCAGCCGGCCTTGAACTCGAGCTGAAACGACTCGACGCGTTTGTCCCTGAGCAGGGACTTGGCGGACTGAAACGGCGCGGGCACGCGCCAAGCCTATCCAACGCGGGTGAGGAAAGCCAGCAACGGAGGCGGCCCGTTCGCCGTTGGATGTTGGGGGGCCGCCATTGGGTGGGGCGGACAGGGTCCATCCCTTCATCGCCGTTGGTGATGCACGAGGCGACCCATGCCTCGGAGTGCTGGCTGCCTCACCGCCCATCGCGTTTCCTTCGCCACGGGCGTCACATCCATGGAGGACCCCCCTCTACATTCACGTGAAGCACGTGACCCGCCACCACGACACCTCCTTGCTCTCCTCCAGCCTCGGTCGGGGCCTCGCGGCCGTACTGCTCGCCTCGAGCGGCCTCTCGGGTTGCGATGCGCCCGGCAACGAGCCGAGCGATCGCGCGCTCGAGCTCGACGAGGAAGACCTCGACGAGGACGAACTCGATGCGCTGGCGATCGAGCAAGAGGATGCCGACGAGATCCCGCTCGATGACGCCTCCGCGCCGGCTGCCACCGAGACCATCGCCGACGTGGTCGCCATGCTCCCGCCCGGAGCAATCGAGAGCGACCTCCTGCCCGAGGATCTCGACCGCCCAGTCGAGGTCATCGCCGACCAGATGGTCATCGACGTCGACGGCAACGGCGTGATCGATGGCTTCGACGACCTCGTCACCATCTCCGACCCCATGGCGATCGGCGAGGCGACGTGTGCCACCACCAGCATCGCCAACCCCATCAATGGCGGCACCGTGGCCATGAGCGCCACGCCGGCCTGCGGCTACGCCCATGATGGCTCGACCTCGCCCGACGGCTCCTACAACCCTGCGAACTGCCCACACCAGTACATCACGGAGGTGACCGGCACCTACGCCAAGCCGCTGTCGTTCTACTGGAGCTGGGAAGGCGCGAGCCTCACCCAGGAGAACTGTAGCTTGGCCCACGCCAACCTGTCGGCCTACGGCGCGTTCTTCAACTGGATCGGCAACAACACCGTGTGGACCAAGCTCGGCACCTCGAGCATGCACGGCAAGTGGGTGAGCGGTCCCCTGTTCTCGTACTGCGGGTGGGAGTACGACGAGGGAAGCGGTCCGCTGCCCTCGCTCGGCAACCACGCGTACTACAAGGTCCGCACCGCCGCGCAGGCCACGGGCTTCATCATCAAGCAGCGAGTGGAGGGAGGCGTGACGCACGGTCCTGGACCCTGCTGATCTCCGGCAACTCGGTCGCCCAAGCGGGGCGCAGGCTTTGGCCCGCGCCCGCGCCCGTCGTCGCCGGCACACTCAGTGTGGCAGGCCGCTCTTCGCGGCCTGTGTCGCGTCCGAAGCCGTGGCCGGCGAGGGGTGGTCCGACAGCCATGCGCGGATCTCGGCTCGGAGCGCGTCGCCGGCTTGGCCCTCCCGAGGCGCCAGCGACTCGGCCTCGATGGCCCACGAACGGGCACTATCGAGGTCCTCGACGGTCCGAGCCATCGCAAAGGCCACTCGTGCCTCGTGCAGCGGATCGCCGGCCTGCCGACCGAGGATCTCATGGGCTCGCTCCAGGGCGGTGAGGGCCTGGGGCCGATCTCCGCGGTCGAGATGAACCTCTGCGAGTCGCGTGAGCGTCTCGGCGACGAGCGGATGCTCGGCGCCAAGGGACTCGCGCAGCCGCAGTGCCTGCTCGAGTTGCTGTTGCGCAGTCACGAGGTCGTCACGCAGCCGCGCGAGCTCACCGAGCTCGGCGAGGGCGTAGGCCAGCGAGGGGTGAGCCTCGCCGTAGAGCTTCTTGCGGAGCGCGAGCGAGCGCTCCTGCAGGGCCTGGGCCGGCTCGAGGTGGCCCAGGCGGCGGTGAGCCTCGCCTTGGTTGGTGAAGATCGCTGGCAGGTACGGGTGCTCGCTGCCGAGCGACGCGGTGACGATCCCCTCCGCCCGAGTGAGCGACTCGAGCGCAGCATCGAGCTGTCCGAGGGCCAGGCGTGTGCTGGCAAGGTTGTTGAGCGCGGGGACGAGCTGGGGCGAGTCCGCCCCCTGCTGCAGCGTGGTGAGCTCGAGCAGGCGCTCCTCGACTGCGATGGCTCGATCGTACTGCCCCAGGGCCTTGTACGCAGATCCGAGCGCCGTGAGCACGTTGGGCCGAAGCTGCGGCGCAACCACCGGATCATCGACCAGCGGCTCGAGCGCTCGGACGGCCGCCTCACCGTCTCGCCGCAACAGGGCGATGCGACCCCGCAAGGCCTGCTCGTGTCGACGCATGATCTCGACCGACTCGGACTGACGCACCCGCATGATCGAGGCGTTGAAGTACGAGAGACTCAGGTCGGCCTCGTCGGCCCGCCCCTCCACGATCGACGCGTCGGCCAGGCCCAGGGCCAGATCGCACACGACGGTCTCGTGCCGGGCGCTCATTGCCAGCGGCAGGGCTCGCACGGCGAGTGCCTTGGCCTCGCTCACATCGCCACGCTTGAGGTGCTCCCGAAACAGCAGGGCCAGCGCGGTGGCCTGCACCATGACCAGCTCGAAGCGCTCTCCGATTGCGAACGCCTGCTCGGCCAGCTCGGTCGCCCCGGGTCGCCCCAGCGCCACGCGAGCCATCGCTCGGGTGAGCAGCGCATCGGCGTCCGCCCAGGCACGCTCCTGCTCGGCGTTGCTCATCATCGAGTCGGCCGACAAGCGGTTGACCAGGGCATCGAGGGCCTCCACGTCCTCGCATTGCTCGAGCGGAGGCAGCTGGAGGCGCGATATCGTGCCCGGTTGCTCACTTGCCGCCTTGGCCAGCTCGCCAGTGAGCGCGTCGAGCCGCCCGGCCATGCGATCGAGGCAGCTCATGCGCAGCGTGAATGCCATGTCGCTCTGCACGTGGCGCACGAGGGTGGCCTCGCACACCTCGCGCCGCTGGGCCCTCCAGTCGGCAGCCCAGCCATCCAGGTCGTGCAACACCTGCGCAGAGAACGATTTCTCCAGCCCCGTCAGCGCCACGTCCACCGCACTGCGCCGCGCCTCGCTCCACGCGACGCCCAGCCCCTCCTCGGCCTGCTCGCACGGCTCGGGGGTGGTCATCACCGCGACCTGGTTGCCGACCAGCAGTGCCGCAGTCAGCGTCGTGCCCCCGAGCGCCCAGCGGGTGCGCCGGCGTCGAGCCCCGTGCGCACGCTCGAGCACGTCGATCAGGGCATCCATCGTCGGATACCGATCGCCGGGGATGGGCCGCAAGCCGCGGGCGATGAGCGCTTGTACGCTCGACGGCAGCCGGACCCCTGCCGGCATCGGCTCGAACCGCCCCTCGTGCACGGCGTCCGCCAGCTCGTCCACGGACCGGGCTACGAACGGGCGCCGCCCGACGAGTGCCTCGTAGAGCACCACGCAGAACGAGAACTGGTCGCTCCTCGGGCCCACGTCGATGCCGTCGAACTGCTCGGGCGACATGTACGCGGGAGTCCCGATCACCGCCCCCGTCACCGTGCAGCGCATCATCTCGGTCTTGGCCACTGCGGCCCGGACCGACGACTCGATGCTCGACTCGAACGCGTCGTCCCGGCGCCGCGCCAGGCCGAAGTCAGCCACGCGCGGCCGGCCGTCGGCTCCGATCAGCACGTTGTCGGGCTTGAAGTCCCGGTGCACGATGCCCAGACGATGGGCCGCCGCCAGCCCCCGGCCCGCCTGCACGAACATCTCCACCGTCTCGCGCCATGACCGAGGCATGGCGTCGAGCCACGTCCTGAGCGTGCCGCCCTCGGCGTACTCCATGGCGATGAACATCCGCTGCTCGTGAATGCCCACGTCGTGCACCGCCAGCACATTGGGGTGCGAGAGTCGCGCCATCACCTGGGCCTCGCGTCGTAGGCGCATCATCTCCCGGCTGTCGACGGCGCCCAGGTGCAGCTTGAGCGCCTCTTCGCGCTCCAGCTCGACGTGCTCGGCCAGATACACGACCCCCATGCCACCCCCGCCCAGGCGCCGCACGACCCGGTGCTTGCCCCCCACCAGCGTCCCGGGCTCGACCTGGA
Source organism: Paraliomyxa miuraensis (assembly GCF_026337845.1). Lineage (GTDB taxonomy): Bacteria > Myxococcota_A > Polyangia > Nannocystales > Nannocystaceae > Paraliomyxa > Paraliomyxa miuraensis. The sequence continues at coordinate 45,358 of NZ_JAOVZF010000142.1, forward strand.
GGCCAGCCGTGGTTTCGAAGCGCACCGGGGGCGCTGCCGCGACGGCCGCGAGCAATGCGTCCATGCTGTCCGAGTCGGCGTCACCCCCGAGATCGATGGTCTCGAACGGTGCCAGGGGTCCCTGGACCTCGTCCGGGATCGGCCTGGTATCGCCACCGTGGGTCACCGCGGGAGAGTACACCCAACAGGAACCCCATCGCGCGCTGGTGTGACCCGCCCAAGTTTCCGCTACAGGAATTTCGAGGCCACGGTCACATCCCGGGGGGTGCAACCTCCATCCAATTGCCTCACCGACGATGGGTCCCCGGTTGGGACCCATCACCCACTGCCCGAACGGAGACGATGCCATGAAGACCGAACTCACCACCTGTGCCCTCTTGCTCATTGCCGCCACCCTGGGGACCGCGTGCGACATCGAGAGCACGCCCATGTCCACCGACTCGGTGTTCCGCGACGGGGAGGACATCGACCCCCCCACCGATACCTCGGGCGGCATCGTCCTCGTCAAGGGCGGTGACGACCTGATTCCCATCGATGTCCGCGAGATCGGCTACGCGTCTGCAGCTCCCCAGTGGCAGCAGGTCTTCTTCGATGGGGTCGTGCTCCCGCAGGTCCGGGAAGGGATCGAGGTCGCGTTCCTCTCCGACGGCAACAACTGGACGACGTGCCCAAAGATCTGCGAGGACCTGGAGGCCACGTGGAATGGAGGCGTCTACATCGAAGAGGGCTTCGACGTCAGCTTCGGCGAGGTCATCACCGTGGTGGATGTGGATGGCGTCAACTGGCAGACCGAGGCGACTTACAAGGCCGAGGTCGGCTGCGGCTGCGAGTCCTGAGGACCCTTCCACCCGAGTACGAGCCGAGCAACCGAGCAAGGGGCGACCACTTCAGTGGCCGCCTCACCGCCGGTCGCGAGCCAGCCGCTCGATCTCCGCCACCGCCGCCTTGGTCCGCAGCACCCTCGCGTAGCGATCCCGCAGCACCCTCACCGTGGCGGCCTGCAGCTCGGGCGTGACCGTGGTGCAGGCGTCCTGCACCAGCGTCATGTGGAAGCCCAGGTCGCTGCCGTCGCGCACGGCCGTGCTCACGCACTCGTTGGTGTACACGCCCGTCACGTAGAGCGCTCGGATGCCCAGGTTGCGCAGCACGTACTCCATGTTGGTCGAGGTGAACACGCCGCTGGCGGTCTTGCTGATCACGATCTCGCCCGGCTCGGGCGCGACCTCGGGCAGGAACTCGGCGTCCTTCGAGCCCGGGGCGGCGTGCAGGCCCAGGCGCTTGTGGCCCGAGCTGCGGTCGCGGCCGTCGGGGGTCAGCGACATGATGCGGGTGTGGATCACCTCGAGGCGGTTGCGCCGAAACGCGTCCTGGAGCCGCCGGATGTTGGGCAGCACCGTCTCGCGCAGCGTGTCGAAGTAGTACTCCTGCGCCTTGGGAGGTACGCCCGAGAACGCCGCATCGGCGAACACGCCGTGGCCGGGCGCGGCGTCGAGGTACTGCACGTCGATCACGAGCAGCGCGGTGCTGTGGGCATGGAGGCGATCGAGGACCTGCGGGCCCTCGGTGATCGAGCGCCGGTAGCTGTCGCGGAGGGGATCGAGCTCGTCGGTCATGTGGATGCGGACTCGGTGGCGGAGGTGGAGGCGGAGGCGGAGTCGGTGGCCAGGCGCAGCAGCGTGCGCAGCAGACAGTTGGCGCCGATCTCGATGCTCTCCCACGAGGTCCACTCGGCCGGCGAGTGGCTGCGGCCGTCCTTGCTGGGCACGAAGATCATTCCCACCGGCGCGAGGTAGGCCATGCTCTGGGCGTCGTGAGCGGCCCCGCTGGGCAGGCGCTGGCTCTTGACCCCCAGCGAGTCGGCGCTCTGCTCGATCGCAGCCAGTACCTTGGGATCGCAGGCCACGGGGTCGATCTCGCTGAGCACGTCGAACTCGAACATCAGGCCGCGGCGGCGAGCGATGGCCGACATGGCGCGGCGAAAGCCCAGGCCCAGCTCGGTGAGCACGTCGGGATCGATGTCGCGGGCCTCGAGCGAGAACTCCACCTGCGAGGGCACCACGTTGGCGGCGCCCGGTCGCAGCTCCACCCGGCCGATCGTGGCCACGCTCGCGTCGCCGCCGTGCTCCTCGAGGATCCGGTCGAGCTCCCCCGCGAGCTCGGCCAGGCCCTGGAATGCATCGTGGCGCATGTTCATGGGGGTGGTGCCCGCATGGTTGGCCATGCCGCGCAGTCGCACCGTCCACTTGAACAGCCCCACGATGCCCTCGACCACGCCCACGTGCAGGCCGGCGCGATCGAGCACCGGGCCCTGCTCGATGTGCAGCTCGACGAACGACTGCACCGTGCGGGGGCTTCGGGCGGCACGCAGCGCGTGCATGGCGTCGAAGCCGAGCGCCTGCATGGAGTCCACCAGGGTGATGCCTCGCAGGTCGCGGGCGTTGACGATGGTCTCGGGGGTGAGGTGGCCGGCCATCGCCTGCGAGCCGAACATGCCGCCGAAGCGGCCCTCCTCGTCGGTGAATGCCACCACCTCGAGCGGGTGAGCGAGGCTGACGCCCAGCTCGCGGATCCGTCGCAGCGCCTCGAGTCCGGCCACCACCCCCAGCGCGCCGTCGAGGGTGCCGCCCCCGGGCACGCTGTCGATGTGCGAGCCGGTGACCACCGCGGGCCGACCCGGCGGACCTGCGAGGCGGCCGATCACGTTCAGGGCTCCGTCGAGCTCGAGCGAGAGGCCGGCCTCCTCGATGCGCTGTTGCAGCCAGCGCTGCGCGTCCATGAAGGCGGGGCTGAAGGCGGGGCGGTGGATCCCATGATCGGCGTGCCGCCCGATGGCGGCCAGCGCTTCGAGATCCTGCTGCAGGCGTGGGAAGTCGACGGTGGGCTCGGGCTGGGGCACTACCGTCAGGGATACCACACGCGATCGACGCGACGGCCGCCGCGCCGAGAACGGCGAGCCTCGTCGCGGCGGTCGATCACGCGGAGCGAGCGACCACGTGGCGATACATGACGTCGGTACGCAGCACGTACTTGGTGCCGCGCAGCACGGGAGCGCCGCGATGCATCAGTCCGTGCGCGAAGACCAGCGCCGTGCCGCGACGAGGCTCGACGGCCGGATGGTCGACGAATTCGGTACGTCCGCCGAGGAAGCCGTCGTTGAGGTAGAGCATCAGCGTGAGCATGCTCAGCTCCTCGTCGCTGCGCCAGTAGGAGCCGTCGCGATGCCACTGGAAGTACTGGCCCTCGCGGTAGCGATAGAAGCGAAAGCGCTCGTTGAGGCCCACCACGCGCAGGCGACGGTACTCGGCGGGCATCCACTGCACCATGCGATCCCATAGCCAGCCGGCGCGTGCGTGATCGTCGAGGATCACGCGGGTGTTGTTGCGGACCTCCGGTCGCATCTCGAAGCCCACGAAGGTCGTGATGGGTGCGTCGGCGAACCCGATGTCCTCGGCCTCGCGCACCAGCGCCTCGCACTCGTGGTCGGTGAGCACTCCATCGATCGTGAGCGGTTCCATGGCCTCACCGTGAGGGGGGCGTGGGTCGGGCACCAGGGCAGCCGCCGGGCACGACCGGGCACGACCGGGCACGACCGGGCGACGACGCGGCGGAACCTCGGTTCGGGCCCTGGTACGCTGCTCGTCGTGAGCCTGGTGTTTCGCCACGCGGTGCTCTTGCAGGCGCGCACCGAGCTGGGTCTGACCCAGGAGGAAGCGGCGCGGGCCTTGCGCGTGGACGTGCGGACCTACCGTCGCTACGAGACGGGCGAGGTCAACGACGGGACCTCGGGGTTCGAGCTGCGACGGGCCGGACGGAGGCAGCTGCTGGCGCGGATCGGCGAGGAGCTGGGGATCGCAATCGACGAGCTGGTGGGCGAGGCGGAGCCCGGACCCGAGTCGGGGTTCGAGCTCGATCCGGGGCCCGAGCGCGCTGCCACGCCGACGCGCTGGCGGCCTTGCCACGAGCACGTGCTCCAGCCCGCGCGGCGCTTCGTGGGACGGGAGCAGGAGCTCGACCAGCTGCGCACGTGGCTGTCGCGAGCGGACGAAGCATCGCCGCGGCTATGCGCCGTGGTCGCGGTGGGCGGAGCCGGCAAGTCGGCCCTGGCGCAGCGGCTGCTCGAAGCGCTGCCCGATGGGCTCGAGCACGGCGTGTTGGTGTGGAGCTTCTACGACGACCCGCGGGCCGAGGGATTGCTGCATGCGGTGCTGCGCTACCTCGATGATCGCGAGCCGCCTCGCGCGCCCGAGGAGGCGCTCGAGCGCGTGCTGGCGATCGCCCGGGGGCCAGTGCCGCACCTCGTGGTGCTCGATGGGTTCGAGGTGATGCAGGCCGACGGCCGGGCGCGGCCGCGCGGCTCGATCGAGGATCCGCTGCTACGGCGCCTGCTCACCGCGATCGTGGGCCAGGCGGGCGGCCCTCGAGGTGGCATGCGAGTGCTGCTGACCTCGCGCTATCCCCTGGTCGATCTCGCCGCCTGGGAGAACGCAGGGCTGGCGACCCTGCGGCTGCCTGCGCTGACTCTCGCCGAGCAGCTCGCGCTCTTGCGGGAGTGGGGCATACGGGCCACCGACGCCCAGGCCCAGCACGCGCTCGAGCGCTTCGGCGGACATGCGCTCTCGATCGCCACGCTCGCGTCCTATGTCACCGGCTTTTGCCAGGGTGAGCTGGACGCGGTGGACTCGCTCGAGCTGAGCGAGGCCGCGCAGGACGATCCGCTGGCGTTTCGGCTGGCGCGGCTGCTCGACGCCTACGCCCGCGTCATGGGCGAGGCGCAGCGCGATCTCATGGCGCGGGTGGCCGTGTTTCCACGGGGGGCCGACGTGGACTCGCTGCTCGCGCTCGCCAGCCACGGGGGGGTGCTGGCCGGGCACATGCCCCGCGACCGCCGAGCGTTGATCCGCGCGCTCGGTCGCCTGGAGTCGATGGGCCTGGTCTATCGCAGCCGGGAGCTCGGCAGCCGCTACGCCGCGCATCCGTTCGTGGCCGGCAGCTTTCGCGATCGACTGGGCGAGGCGGCCCTCGCCATCCACGGGGTGCAGCGGCAGCGCTTGATCGAGCGCCTGGTCGAGCGCCCCTCGGCCGAGCCGCGCGCCGATCAGCTCGACCTGCTCGAGGAGCTGCTCGTCCATACGCAGCTCGCCGGTCGCGTGGACGAGGCCCACGGGCTCTACCAGCGTGCGCTCGGGGGCTTTGGCGTGCTCGGGCTCGTGCGAGGCGACATGGCTCGCGGTCTGCGGTCGGTGCGGGGGTTCTTCGTCGACGGCGATCCCGAGCGCCCGCGACCCGAGCTGGAGGCGTGGCGCGCCGCGCCGTTGCGGTACGACCTGGCGCTCTACGCCAGCGCGCTGGGAGACCCCGTGCTGGCGCTGCGGAGCCTGCGGTGCTTCGTGGCGCAGGCCGAGCCCGACGCGCGCCAGCACACCACGGGGCTGCGCACCACGGCCTACGTGCTGCGGCTGTGCGGCGAGCTCGAGGAGGCCCGCGCGGTGGCTCGCCGCGCGCTCGCGGTCGGAGCCGAGCATCCCGAGCACGTGGCGCGCAACCTCGGGATGCTCGGGGCGATCGCCCACGATCTCGGTGACGTCGAGGAGGCCGCGCGGTGCTTTGGCGAGGCGGCGAAGATCGAACCAGGCCGGCGCTACCGCCGAGGGCTGTGGGAGGCGGAGCACCTCGTGGACCTCGGGCGCCTCGACGAAGCCACCGCGCTCACCGTGCCCAACCGCGAGGCCTGCCTCAGCCGCGGCTGGAGCGGGCACGTCTCGCACTGCGACGTGGTGCTGGGGCTGTGCTGCTTGGAGCAAGCGCCCGAGCGGGCCCGGGAGCACCTTCAGCACGCGCGGCAGTGGGCGTATGCCAGCGGCGAGGTGGAGGCGCAGCTGCGATGCTTCGAGCTCGAGCTGCGGCTGACCGAGGACGCCGAGCGCGAGGGTGTGCTCGCGCGGGCGGACGCGCTGGTGCAGGCCTCGGGCTACGAGCGCTTCACGCTACGGCTTGGGCAACGCGATCGCCTCGAACCCGAGGTTCGGTAGCTCCTGCCAGCGCTCGAATGCTCCGAGGTCGAGCGTGGGCTCGGTGCTCGCATGCAGCTCGCGCGGCAGCCCTCGGACCCACGCCGCGAGCTCGTCCTGCTCCATCGGCGCCACCTTGGCCCGCAGCTCGCTCAGGAACGTCCCCAGCTCCTGCCACGAGGCGAAGCGCTCGCTGGCCCGGTGGGACGTGGCGCGATCGACCATCCCCGCCACGCGCTGGGACATGTCGGGCCGCACGGTCTGGATCGACGGCAGTGGATCCGACACGATGCGCCGCAGGATCTGCTGGAACGAGTCGGCGCCCGTGACGAACGGGAGCTGACCCACCAGCATCTCGTAGATCAGCATGCCCAGCCGGTAGGTGTCGCTGCGATCGCCCTGGGGCTTGCCGCGGATCTCCTCGGGCGAGAGGTACGGAAGATACGTGAAGTCCGGATCCTCCGTGGCGTTCATCATCTTCTCTTCGCTGGCGAGCTCGGGCCACGCGCGCACCTGCCCCGTGGGCGAGAGCACCACGTCGCGCAGCCGCACGCGAGGCCGGGCCGCGCCGCCGACCTGCCACAGGGGCAAGAGCGCCTGCGCGATGGCCAGCGCCACCGAGACCGGCAGCTGCTCCTCGCGCTCGGACAGCCAGCTCACCACGCGATCCATGGTGATCCCCTCGAGCGGCTCGAACACCATCGCGTGGATCCGGCCCTCCTTGCCGAACGTGTGGAGGATCTGCGGGGCCGGGCTGCCGCGCAGCGTGGCGAACCCGTGGACGACCTCCTGGAACGCATCGAGCAGGCTGCGGTAGTCCTCGACCGCGACCACCGGGTGGATCCGCCGGACCACTACGCGGCGCAGGCTCGGCGTGCGCGGAGCAGGGCCGTCGGGTGGATCGAGGATCTCCACGCCGTGCACGGTGAGCATGTAGAAGCGGAAGCGAAACGCCTGGTGCTCCTCGATCACCGAGCCACCCAGGATGTGTGCCGGGACGAACGTGCTGGTCATGGCGGGCTCGCTTCGGCCCACGATCGCATGGATCGCGCCGAGGATCTCGGGAACCGAGAATATGCGCGCTCTTGCGCGCTACTCGACTTTCTCACGGGAGGCCTCACGGGAGGCCTCACGGGCCATCTCGCGCCGGGGCAGGGCGATCGGCTCGTAGGGAAGGCAGGGCAGCGCCTGCCAGTCGTCGCGTGCGGAGGGCTCCGCCAAGGGGGTGGTGTGGCGCAGCTCGGCGGGCAGCGATCGCAGCCAGGCCGCGAGCTCGTCGGGCCCCATGGGGGCGGCCGACGAGGGCAGCGCCTCGAGGGCGTGAGCCAGCTGCGGCCAGGTGGCGAAGCCATCGCGAGGGTCGCGGGCCACCGCACGATCGACGATCGCGGCCGCGGCCACCGGCAGCTCGGCGCGAAGCGTGCGGATGGGAGGGAACGGGTCGCCATCCATGACCAGGTAGAGCAGCTCCGAGAACGTGCGGGCCTCGTCGCGGACGGGGAGGTGTCCCACGAGCATCTCGTACAGCAAGGCTCCGAGCTTGTGGGGCTCGGAGGGGCGGCGGGCGCCCATCATGTGCGCGCGCGAGTAGTAGCGCATGTACTCGGTGTCCTCGAAGAAGCCGGTGGCGGAGCCTCCGTAGCGCTCCTTGCGGAGCACGGCACGCGCGCGCACGTGCCCCGTGGGCACGAGGATCACGTCGTGCAGGCGGACCTCGGGTCTGGTCGAGCCCGCCCGCTCCCACATGCGCACGAGCGTTCGGGCCACGGCCATGGCGATCGAGACGGGGAGCCCTTCACCGAGGTCGTGCAGCCAACGGACGACGTCGTGCAGCGAGATGCCCTCGATGTGCTCGAGCACCATCGCATGCGCTCGCCCTTCTTGGCCGAACACGCCAAGGAGCCTCGGGGTCAGATCCCGGGGCATCGACGCGTGGCCAGCCACTGCGCGCTGGAAGATGGGGAGGTCGACCGAGTCGGACGGATCGGCCTCGACCATGGGGATCACCCGCCGTACCTCCACCCGCCGCAGGGCCCCCCGGAACGGCTGCACGGCGCGGAAGCACTGCGTATAGGTCAGCGTGTAGAACGGGCGCGTTTCCGCCACCACGTCGCCCATGCGCCACCCTGGCTCGAACGTCCTGCCCACCGGATGTCGCATGGAGATCGACCGTAGCACGCGAGCACGGCCAGGCACGGTCGGTGCGTCCCTCGGGGCGCGCTAACGGTGTCCTCGGCGAGGGCGTGGGCGTGACCACGTGGCCGAGGCGAGGGAAGCGCCGCCTTCACCCGGGCAGCGCATCGAGCAGCGCTCGCCGCATGTCGTTCGCGCTCTCGAAGCGCTGCTTGGGATCCTTGGCGCAGGCCTTGGCCACCACCACGTCCAGGCCGCAGCGCACCCCCGCCGACAGCTCGAGCGGCAGCCACTGGCTCGGCGCGGGGATCGGTCGCCCGACCTGCGCTTCGATCAAGACCTTGGCCGGCTGCCCCAGCAGCTCCTCGAACGGGTGCCGTCCCGTGAGCACCTCGAACAGGCTGATCCCCGCCGCGTACACGTCGGTGCGCGCGTCGGGCCGCACCGTGCCCAGCGCCTGCTCGGGCGCCACGTAGCGCGGGTCTCCGCAGCGCTCGATCTCGTCGTCGCGCTGCCGTCGAACGTCGCACGCCACCCCGAAGTCCAGCAGCTTCGCGGACACTCGTCCCGCATGGGGCTCGCGGGTCACGAAGATGTTGGAGGGCTTGACGTCGCGGTGGATCACCCCCTGGCGGTGTGCGTAGGCGAGTGCATCGAGGATCCCGTCGAACACCTGGAACATCAGCGTCAGCGAGAACCGCAGGCCCCGTCGGCGTGCGCCCATGATCAGGCGCTCGAGGTCCTTGCCGCGCAGGTACTCCATCGCAAACCACTCGAGCCCGCGATCGGGCAGGATGCCCAGGTCGAAGATCCGCGCCAAATTCGGATGACACAGCCGCGCGCCGTGCAGCGCCTCCGCACGAAAGCAGCGGCGCGCCGCGGCCGGCAGGCCAGGCTTGAGCACCTTGAGCGCAACGTCGCGCTCGAGCAGCGGATCGTAGGCCCGGTACACCATCCCCATGCCGCCCTCGCCGAGCGTGCCGACGATGCGGTACTGCTTGGAGTGGATCACCAGCTTCGCGTCCACCTTCGGTGCATCTTCGATTGCAGCCGCGAACGGCTGCGTGATGCGGGCGGCGACGTCGAGAGGGGCGGCGATGGCATCCATCGGGGAGCAACCTACCCAAGCAGGTCGCAAAGCCGGAGAAATCGGCCTAAACCACCGCGTAGATGTAGGACAAGGTGGGTCGCAGAGGGGCGCTCTCGCTCGGGCCTGCGTGGTACCCTGCGCTGGGCTTCGTGCCCCCCATGACCCCGCAAGGACAGGTCTCGCCGTGCGCATTTCCATGATTGCTGCTGCCTCGCTGTGTGCCCTCGGTACCGCGCTCCTCCCCATCCAGGCCCAGGCGATCTCGATCTTCGCCTCCGACTGCGCCTTCGGCTTCCAGGACTCCTACAACCCCGGCGATGCGGTCTGCGTGACCGGGGAATTCGACGTGGTGCCGCCGGGGGGCATCTGCGCCGAGGCCTACGTCATCGTGGTGCCCGTCGGTGCGGCCAATCCGTTCGCCGATGTCACCGGGGCCGGGGGCGCACCCAACTACATCATCGGGTGTGGTGGCGCGGGTGCGTTCTACGACGAGTATGTGTGGCTGCCGCCGCTCGTTCCCGGGCAGTACGACCTCGTGATCGATCAGTGGCCGTTCGGCGGTGCATTCGGGGCCGAGGATCTCCGCCAGACCAACGCGTTCTCGGTGACCAACGCACCGATCGTGTGGTCGGTGAACCCGGCGGCGATCAAGCTCGCGGCCGTCGACGGGCTGGCCTATGCGCTGGCGCTCCAGCAGCTGACCGAGCTGCTCACGCTCATCGACACGCTGAGCACGGCGGCCGACTGGGGGCTGGCCTTCGGGCCCGCCGGGGCGCTGGCGGCAATCATCCTGAGCGAGGTCTGCTCCGCCGCCATGGTGGACTGCCCCACGTCCTACAACAGCGCGGTCATCACCATCGGCAACAAGATCATCGGGCACATGGGCGAGGCGCTCGAGATGCACTACCTCGGCATCATCGCGGACCCGCCCGATCCCATGTTCGAGGACGTGGTTCCGCTGCACTATCAAGATGCGCTGGCCCAGGGAGCGCCGTGGTCCCCCGGCGCGGGTCATCCGCTGCCGCAGGGGCAGATCGTGGTGGGTCAGCTGCTGGCCACGCAGGCGGCCGCCTACCAGGCGCTCCTGCCCACCATCGAGAAGCTGCAGGGCGCCCAGAATGCCGGCTCGCACTACGGCATGCTGATCCAGGCCGAGAAGACGCTGGCCTACACCAACCTGGCGATCGAGTCGGGCGACGCCATGATGGCCGAGCTCGACACGCTGCAGGCCACGCTCGAGGCGACCGGGAGCTACGACACCGAGGTCGACGTGGGCTCGATGGTGCAGGCCATCGTGGCGGGCGAGGCCACCGACGAGGACCGCGCGCTGATCCAGAGCTTCGGTTACTCCATGGCCGACATCGACGCCGCGATCGATCGCCTGGGGACGCTCGAGATCACCGAGACGCTGAGCTGGCAGGCGATCGTGGACAGCGCTCGCAATCAGTTCCAGGCGATGCGTCCTGCGCTCGAGGACCTGGCGATGCAGGCCGAGGCGGTCCGCGCCGAGAACGAGCCGTATGCGCTGCGGGTGTCTCCGCTGGCCCAGCTGAGCGCGCCGATGGTGGCGTCGGTCGGCGACGCGCTGGCGCTGTCGGCCTCGGCCTCGCACTACGATCCGCAGGCCATGCTCACGTACGCGTGGGACTTCGACGGCGACGGCGAATTCGACGACGCCACGGGGGCCAACGTGATGTTCACCCCGGTGGCGCCGGGGCTGGTGGTCCCGGCGGTCGAGGTCTCCGACGGGGCTCGCCGCGACATCGCCATGGCCAGCATCCAGGTCGCGGTGGACAACGTGCCGCCCGAGTTCACCACGCTGCTGCCCGAGGACTACGCGCCGTTCGCCGACGTGGGGCAGACCGTGGAGCTGTCGGCCACCGCCACCGACGGCGACGGCGATCCCATCACGTACACCTGGTTCGTCGACGGGGCGCAGGCCGGCTCGGGCGAGTCGCTCTCGTTCGACATGCCCGACCAGGAGCACCACACCGTGCGGGTGGTGGCAGCCGACGACGATCCCTACAGCGCCGACGCCGTGTTCACGTTCCACGTGCGCTCGAGCATCTGGGAGGACCAGGTCGGGGATACCGACGGCGGCACCGGTGGATCGGGGGATGGCACTGCGGGCGGCAGCGGCCTCGATGGCACCGCGGGCGGACCGGGTGACGGCACGGCCGGCACGGCCGATGGCACTGGCGGCACGGGGAGCGCGGGTGCCGATGGCGGTGGTGGTGGCGGTGGCTGCGGCTGCACCAGCGGCTCGACCACGCCGGGCTGGACCGCACTGTGGATGCTGGCGCTCGTTGCGGTGCGACGACGTCGCCGCTCTGCGGCGGCCTGAATGCGCCCTCAGCTCGACGCCGACGTGTACCCCCGCAGCGCTCGCTGCCACGTTGCCCGGGCCAGTCCCGCCAGCACCACCGCGGTGACCAGCGCCCCCACGGCCGCGCTCGCGTCGAGCCGCCCCAGCAGCGCCATCGGCGGGTAGCTGGTCATGATTGCAAACGGCACCACGAACGTGAACAACGCCCGCAGCGGCCCGCGAAACACCGAGATCGGCCAGCGCGCGAAGTCCAGCATCGCCTCCATCAAGTAGGCCAGGTTCTGCAGCTCGAGCGCCGCAAAGGCCAGGCTCAGCGCCAGCACGGCCAGCGCATAGAGGGCCATCACCCCGCACCCGAGCACCAGCGCCATGGTCAGCAGCTGCGGCAGTGACGGGTGCACGCCGCTCCCCACCATGCCCACGATCAGCAGGCCCACGCCCGCCACCGCCTCCACCAGGCACCACGGCTCGAAGTCGGCCACCAGGCACGAGACCAGCGCGTCCACCGGACGCAAGAGCAGGTAGTCGAGCGCCCCCGTGCGGATGTCGTCCATGGCCGCGTAGAGCGAGGGCTGCACCAGTGCACCGAACAGCCCCGTGATGATCATGTGGCAGCCCACCAGCATGCACAGCGCCCATGGCGTCCAACCAGCGATGTCGGCGCGATGCTCGAGCGCCACCACCAACGGCACCGTGCCGGCGATGCTCCACACCAGGCTGAGCACGCCGCCGGACCAGAACCCGGTGCGGTACTCGAGCGCCGCGAGCACCCGCAGGCGCAGCTGCACCGCCACCAGCCGCAGGTGCCGATGCAGCGCACCACGTCCCTCGAAGCCGTCTCCCGTGACGGCAGCCCTTCGGGGGCGTCGCCTGCGGCGCCGCAGGCCGCCGCCAGCTCTCGTCTCGGAGGATGCGTTGGGCTCGCTCATGCTCCGAACGCTCCGTAGGCTCGTAGACCCCGCCGCCACAGCACGGCCGCCACCGCGCCGATGATCACCAGCCACCCCGCCTGCAACCCCAGCCCCACGAGCGCCTCGGACCACGACAGCCGGCCGACCATCAGCTCCACGGGAAATCCCAGCACGGCGTGGAACGGGAGCACGCGCGCGACCTCGGAGAGGCCCGCGGGGAACAGGCTGGTGGGCACCGCATAGCCCGAGAGCACGAGGAACGCGCCCAGCCAGAGATCGAACAGCGGCGCGGCCTTGGTCAGCCAAAATGCCAGGCAGCCCACCGAGAGCTGCACCGTGAAGTTCAGCAGCCACGCCAGCGCGAGCACGGGCGGCACCAGCAGCCACAGGGTGGGATCGTCGAGCACCTGCATGCCACCGGTGGCGAGCAGCACCGCCAGGCCGATCGGGGCGGCCAGGGCCAGCCGCAGCGGCAGCACCGAGACGTTGATGATCACGTGGTGCAGCACCGGGCTCACCGGTCGCAAGAGCAGCACGCTCAGATCTCCGTTGCGGACCGAGCGGTCGAGGTCCCACACCACCCACGACGCAACGAGCTGCCGCACCAGGAACGCGGCCACGAAGTAGCTGTCGAAATCGCCCTGGTCGTAGTCGCCGATCGGCCCGTCCTCGGCCAGCGCACGCCACAGCACCAGCGAGATCAGGGGGAAGATCGAGGTGACGATCCAGATGAGCAGCGAGACGCGATAGGCCACCGCCTCGGCCATGCCCAGGCGAGCCATCGCGGCCACGACGGCCAGGTGATGGCGCAGCGTGCTCATGCGTCGCTGCCCCGCGAGCTCGGCTCGGCTCCTGCCTCGTCCTCGGGGGCTCGCATGGCGAACAGCTCGCGCATCACCTCCTCGAGCGGTGCATCGGCCACGGCCAGATCGTGGCTGCCCGGCAGCGCGAGCAGCCGCGCCACCGCCTCGGGCACCCGCTCGGGCGCCACGTCGAGGGCCATGCGCGGGGGCTCTCGCTCGACCACCTGCCCCAGCGCGCGCAGCTCGTCGTCGGTGGGCAGCGCGTCGGCGCGCACGCTCACGCGCCGCAGCGGTCGGGTGCGCCGGACCAGCGCCTCGATGCTGCCGTCGAAGCGCAGCCGCCCTCCGTCGATCACCAGGATCCGCTCGCACAGGGCGGCCACGTCCTCCATGTAGTGGCTGGTCAGCACAACGGTGGCGCCGGTGCGGCGGTTGTGCTCGCGCACGAAGTCGCGCAGCGCCAGCTGCATCGCCACGTCCATGCCGATCGTGGGCTCGTCGAGGAACAGCACCCGCGGCCCGTGGAGCAGCGCCGCCACCAGCTCGCACTTCATGCGCTCGCCGAGCGACAGCGTGCGGACGGGCTTGCGCACCACCTCGCCGAGCTCGAGCAGCTCGACCAGCTCGGTGAGGCGGAGCTGGTGTACCGAGCGCTCCACGTCGAACACCACGCGGTTCAGCTCATAGGTGTCGAGCGCGGGCAGATCCCACGACAGCTGCCGCTTTTGGCCCATCACCAGCGCGATGCTGCGCAGCAGCTCGTGGCTGCGCCGCGCCGGCTCGTGGCCCAGCACCTGCGCGCGCCCGCTGGTGGGATGCAGCAGGCCCGCGAGCATCTTGAGGGTGGTCGTCTTGCCCGCGCCGTTGGGGCCCAGCAGGCCCACGCGCTGCCCCTGAGGCACCTCGAACGAAAGCTCGCAGACGGCGTCGATCTCGACGTGCGTGCGCACGAACAGGGCACGCAAGGCCGCCCGCAGCCCGGGCTCGCGCTGGCTCACCCGGAAGCGCTTGCCGAGCCGGTCCAGTCGGATCGCGGGGACCTCGCCCATCGGGCGGAGGGTAGCGCCTTTCGCTGGGCGTCAGGGCGTGAGCCCCAAGGCGGGCGGAGGGCGAAGCCCGACCGCCGGCCGGACCGCCGGAGAGAGGAAACTAGCCGATCGTGGCGATCGCCTCGGCCATGACGCTCATCGACTCGAAGCGGTCGGCCGGATCCTTGGCCATCGCGTGGTGGAGCATCGCCTGGATCTGGGGCACCACGGCGGGGTCGGCGTCGATGTCGGTAAGCGGGGGGCGCTTGCCGTAGAGCGTGGCATAGACCTGGGCCTGCACCGTGTGAGCCTCGAAGGGATCGCGACCCGTGAGCAGGTAGAAGGCGGTGCAGGCCAAGCCGTACTGATCCGAGCACGGGTTGCTCCGCTGACCGCGGATCTGCTCGGGGCTCATGTAGCCCGGGCTTCCGAGCAGCTGCCCCTGCGAGGTCAGCTCCACGTTGGGCTCGTCGTCGAGGTTGCGCCGGGCGATGCCGAAGTCCACCAGCTTGCCGTGGTCGGGCTGATCCGCGTGGTTGGCCAGCACGATGTTGGACGGCTTGATGTCGTGGTGGACCACGCCGTGCGCGTGCGCGTGCGCGAGCGCCTCGCACATCTGCACCAGCAGGGCCTCGACCCTCGCCCAGGGCAGGGGGCCGCCCTGCTCCACCAGATCCTCGAGCGAGGGCCCGGACAGCAGCTCCATCACCATGAACGGCGCCCCATGATCGTCACCGAGCTCGATGGCCTGCACGATGTGCGGATGCTCGAGGGCCAACGACAGCCGGCCTTCCCGCATGAATCGCGCGCGCCGCTCCAGGCTGTTGGTGGGCAGCATGAGCTTGACCGCGACGCTACGGCCGGAGTCGACGTCTTCCGCCGCCCAGACCTCGCCGACGCCACCCACCCCGAGGGGCGAGGTCAGTCGATAGCGCTTGCCGATCACCAAACTGGGCCGGGCGCGGGGGGGCCGTGCGCCCGGCCCGGTCGAGCCGCCAGACTCGCACAAGGTCGGCGTAGAGCAGGTGACGGTCGCCCAACCCCGCGGGCCTCCATGATCGGTCACGGTCCTCGAGGCGCTGCCTCGGGGACCGGGCGTCACGGCCCAGGTGGGGGTTGGCGATGGCGTCATGGCTCTTCCCTCCTTTAGTGATGCGACGGCCCCATTTCGGACGGTCGCGGGTCGAATTTTTTGAATATACGGCCGGATCTCGAGCATGTTGCAGCGAAAGCGACCGCATTCGAGATGCGCGTGTGTTGCGCGCATCGAGCGTGCCGCCGATCGGCAAGGGCCGTGCGCGGTAGGACCGCGATCCCTATCCCGCGGCCCCGGCGTCCTTCTCGGCCTGCGCCTTGTGCCAGCGCTTGGCCGAGGGGGACTGCTCGGGATCGGTCGTCGTCTCGAAGAAGTTGATGCCCTCGGCCTGGGCCTTGGGACGCCCGTGGGTGATGTCGTAGACATCGTCGATGTAGGGCTGGGCCAGCCACTGCAGGTAGTTGGCGACCGGCTGCACGTTGTAGCGGTAGTCGGTGTTGACCTGCCAGATGAGCAGCGTACGCAGGACCACGGCATCCTCGTGGAAGGGCAGGTCCGCGATGTTCTGGCGATACTGCTTGGGGTAGCGCGGCCAGTACTCCTCGGCATTGCTCAGGTACAGCACGCGAATGGGCACGCCGAGCTGCTGTGCCGCCTGGGCCACCCCGCGCATGCCCTTCTTGTCGTGGAGGTTGACCACCATGGGCCGCACCCGTCGCTGCTCGAGCATCTGGCGGATGAAGTCGTAGTGCTCCTGGTGGGTGAGGTAGGTGGGGACTTCGGCCTTCTCCATGCCGCGCGCCACCGCGACCAGGCGGCGGTGGATCCAGCCGCGATAGCCCAGGTACCAGCGGCGCAGGCTCTTGGCGCGACGCTCGTCGTGGGCGTTGGTGAACAGCGCCAGGGCCTGCTCGCGCGCGGGCTTGTCCCACAGCGCCACGAATTCCTCGGGGGTGGCCGCGGCCTGGAAGAACAGCCGGTAGATCTCGTGGACCTCGACCACCGCGGGGTCGTAGTCGATGAGCCATGCGATCTCGGGGCGCGCCCAGCTCATGAACAGGTAGGCTTGATCGGTGCCCACGCCCACGTAGCCGCCGCCCACGCCCTCGATGATGGGGCGGAAGATCTCGAGGCTGCGCTCGTTGCCCGCGAGGTAGTGCTTGTCCTCGCGCTCCTTGGTCACCCCTCCGCGGTGCTCGGGGGCCGAGTCCTCGGGGGTGCCCAGCAGGATCTGCACCTGCTCGTCGGTGAGCGCGACCGGTCCCTCGGGGGCGGGAGGCTCGGGATCGGGGGTCGCGGGCTCGGTGGCCTCGGGCTCGGTGGTCTCGGGTTCGGTGGTCTCGGGCTGCGGGGCGGGAGCCTCGGGAGTCGTGGTGGGCGCAGCCGCGATCGGCGGTGTGCTCGTGGGTGCCCGCTGGGTGGCACAGCCGAACGACGGGGACGAAGCCAGCAGGGAGAGGACGACGAGCCGAGCGAGGGAGACCGTGGACACGACGCCCCGTTATCGACCCTGGCTGGTCCGACGCGCAAGCCCGGTGCGGCCGAGGCCGTGGGCAGGCGCTGAGCCGGCGTCAGGCCGGCTCAGCGGTTGTACGGCTTCTCGTTGATCCAGTGGAACCCGCGGGAGAGCAGCCGGGTCCGTTGCTCGTCGATGCGCTGCAGCGTGGCACGGTGCTCCACGCCGTCGAGGGAGCCCTCGATCACCAGCGTGGTCTCGTCGACGGTGTGGAACCGCAGGATCTGTGGCTCGGGCTCGTCGTCACGGGGAAGGCCGCGGACGTCGTCGCGATGGATCAGCTCGAGCGTGCCTGCCTCTTCGTTCACGGTGACGGTGTAGCGCACGCTCTGCCCGTGCACGGGCCACAGCGCCAGGCGGCCCCAGCGGCTGAAGGTGACCTGGCGCCACGTTCGTGCATCGGCCGCGAGCACCGGCAGCGGGTGCCCGTCGAGCTCGTGCGCCGTGACGTCGTAGATCCCGTAGAGCGGTGGCGTGGGGGCCCCGCTTCCATGCTGCGCGAGCTGGACGAGGGTCCCGACCACGTGCTGGAGCAGCACCAACCCCAGCAAGAGACCCTTGACGATCACGCGGATCCGCCGGCCGCGGCGCCCATCGAGCACGGGCGGCACCTGCCGGCCGGGGACGGCCTGGCCCGTGAGCAGCACGCCCCAAAGACGCCTGGCGTCGTGGCTCGCGAGCACCACCGCCACCGCGAGCAAGTGCGACGAGAACAGCTTGACCGGGATGTCGTAGCAGAAGTTCAGCATCACCACGTTGGACATCACGCCGACGCAGACCAGCGCGCCGAGGGTGGTGGTGCGTCGCCACAGCAGCAGCACCCCGCCCAGCACCTCCATGCCGCCGGTGAACGCCTGATAGGGGTGCGAGTAGCCCATGAACGCCCATACCAGGCCCATGGGAGAGGACTCGCCGTAGGGCTCGGCCAGGCGAAAGGCGTCGGGCTCGGGGAACTGCAGCGCGAACACCTTGACCACGCCGTAGCCGATCATGATGGTGCCCAGCCAGTAGCGCGCCCACACGGTGAGCCACGCCGCGAGCCTGGGATGGCACTGGCGGCGGTCGAGCATGCCCCAGGCCACACTGCCCACGGCGGCCAGCACCAGGATCATGAAGAGCTTGACGTAGTCGGCCGTGGTGTCGCCGCTGCCGTTGGGCCCGACCGCGATCTCGTAGCCGATGCCCAGCACGTGGTTGCCCACCCACGGGATGATCGCGTTCCAGGCCTCGAAGTAGAGCTGGGCCAGCATCGCGACCCCCGGCACCATGTCGAGCGGGAACGGCAGGGCGTAGAGCGCGAAGTAGAGCGCGCCAAAGCGAAACGCCAGGCGCTGGATGGGACCCCACGACGGTGCCGCGGGGGGCTTGGGAGTCACGGGATCCACGGGCGCCTCCTCCTCGGTTGGTGCGCGAGCGTCGAGCGTGGGTTTCGCGGCCCACGCCCGCGCTCAGGATCACCCGCCCGCGGGGAACCAGTCCACCAGCGCGGGCAGCAAGCGATCGGCCCATGCGGCTTCGTTGTGCGGCGCGCCCGGATCCCAGCGGTAGAAGAGATCCACCTCGTCGGCCCATCCCGACCCGCGCAGCAGCTCGGCCATCGCCACGTTGCCGCAGTAGTTGTCCGAGCCGTCGCCCGGGCACCCCAGGCCCTCGCTGCCGCCGCTGTCGAGATAGATGCGCAGGCCCAGCGGGGGGCTACCGGCGTAGAGATCGAGGATGGTGGGGTTGCTGGCGCCGATGGTGCCCCAGTCGATGGTTCCCGACATCGAGGCGACCTGCCCGAACACCTCCGGGTACCGAAGCCCGATGTAGAGGCTCACCAGCCCTCCGAGCGACGAGCCCATCACCCCCACGTCCTGGGGATCGCTGCTGACCGGATGGCGCTGCTCCACGAACGGCTTGACCCCGTCGACCACGAAGCTGGCGTAGTCGTCGGCCTGTCCGCCCACCCGCATGCCGCCGATCACGTCGGTGACCTGGGTGTACTCCTCGAAGCGGGCCGAGGTGTTGTCGATCCCCACCACCACCAGCGGGGGCAGGGTGCCGTCGCCGATGGCGACCTCGAGGGTCTCGCTGACCCGCCAGCCGCCGAAGAACGCCTCGGGCGAGAACAGGTTCTGACCGTCGTGCATGTAGAGCACGGGCAGGTCGGTCTGCGTCTGTGCCTCGACCGGCAGGTACACGGTCACCGTGCGGGGCTGGAGCGGGCCGATGCCCTCGGAGAAGTCCGGCCAGCGCTCGTGGTGGCCACGGTCGGGCATGGGATCGATCTGCGAGTACTCACCGAACCCATCCCAGCCAAAGCGTCGGGCCAGGGGATCGGCGAAGTAGTCGACGCCGTCGCGCACGAGCTTGTAGAGGCCCTCGGGGCTGCCGGCCGGCTCGACCAGGCCCACGTAGAAGCCGAGGCCGGCCACGGGCTCGGTGAGGACGTGCTCGTCGGGGGTCCAGCCGTTGAAGTCGCCCACCAGCGACAGCGACTCGCCGGGCTCGCCGAGGTGGGCCACGGCGAGCCGATCGTCGCAGAGGATGGGAAAGCCGTGATCTCCGTAGCTCACCGCTCGCACGAACTCGTCCACGAGGACGGGACGGTCACCGGGGTCGGCATCGGGAAGCGCGGCCACCAACGCATCGAGGCGATCGCAATCGTCCTCTTCGGGGGGCGGCAGGTCGGAGGGCGGGCCCGTGTCTTCCGCCGTGGTGTCGGGATCGACGGTGTCCGTGCTCGGGTCGAGCGTGTCCGTTGCTTGGGTCGAGCCCGTGGGCAGCGGCAGCGTGGTGGTGCCGGGGGCGTCGGTGGTGCTCGACTCGTCTCCGCCCGTGCTGCCCGTGTCGTCGCCGCAGGCGGATGCGCCGAGCCCGAGCAGCGCGACCAGACCCAGCGAAGGCCAGACCGATGAACCATGGCGGTGTCGCATCGAGCGCGGAGGGTAGGCGCCTCACCCTCGCGCTGCAACGGTGTGGCTCTGCCTGGCTGGTTTTTGGCGGCCCCTTCGGGAGCGTCGCCTCGCGGCGCCGCGGGGCCTTGTCGGCAGGCTCTGCCTGCCTAGCTCGAGGTCACGTCTCGCAGCGCATCCACCACGTCGTCGGCGTCGCGCTCGAGGCCGGCCTTGCGCAGCAGCTCGGACACCCAGGGGAGCGCCTCGTCGGTGGAGCCGAAGACCTTGGTGGGGTAGCCCGCGCGCACGGCGAGCTGGATGCCCGACATCACCGCGCGCGCGGCCGCGGCTCCAAAGCCCTGCCCCTCGACCACCTGGGCCAGGCCCATCAGGATCTCGCGCCCATCCCTGGCCAGGCCGGTGGCCGCTTCTCGGGCCGTGGCGCTGACCAGCGCCCCGGTGTTGGGCGCGAAGACGGTGAGCATCACGATGCGGTTGTCCACGGTGGACTGAGCCAGCGCTCGCTGATGGCGACCGACCAGCTCGATCTTCTCCTTGGTGGGTGCCGCCTTCCAGCGACAGGCGACCACGGCCGACCAGGTCACGATGCGCAGCTCGTCGTCGTCATGGACCACATCGGGTACGAGCACCACGGCCGAAGCATAATCGAATGCTCGATTTGGGTCGAACGAACCATCGGGCCGTCGACGCGGTGAGGCCAATGGTGGGACATCACCGGGTAGTGAGGGTGATTCACTCACCCGCCGGAAGCCGTGCTTCCTACGGAGAACCGCGCTGGATCCCCAGCAGGCGCATCTTCTTGTGGAGGTGGGTCCGTTCCACCCC
Organism: Paraliomyxa miuraensis; assembly: GCF_026337845.1. Lineage (GTDB taxonomy): Bacteria > Myxococcota_A > Polyangia > Nannocystales > Nannocystaceae > Paraliomyxa > Paraliomyxa miuraensis. Next base: position 65,934 of record NZ_JAOVZF010000142.1, read on the forward strand.
GAGCGACTCGGCCGTACGGGAGACGTTCCAGCCCAGGTCCTGCAGGCGCCGGAGGATGAAGGCTCGCTCCACGGCCTCGCGAAATTCTCGTAACGAGAGTCCCTCGGGGATCTCGAGCGCGCTCTCGGTCAGCTCGACCAGCGAGAGGCCCCCGCCGTCGTCGTCGAGCTCGTCGTCGGAGCCGCGGATCTCCGGGGGCACGTCGTGCAGCTCGAGGTCGCCGTCGGAGAGGATCACCATGCGCTCGATGACGTTGCGAAGCTCGCGTACGTTGCCCGGCCAGGAGTGGCGCTGCAGCGCGCCGAGGGCCGCGCTGGACAGGCGCTTGAGTCCCATGCCGTTGTCCTGGCAGGCCTCGTCGATGAAGCAGCGGCTGAGCAGGGGGATGTCGTCGGGCCGCTCGCGCAGCGGCGGCACCAGGAGCGGGACCACGTTGAGCCGAAAGTAGAGGTCTTCGCGGAATTCGCCGCGGCCGACCAGCTCGGGCAGGTTCTTGTGGGTCGCGGCCAGCACCCGCACGTCCACGATCGAGGGCTTGCGGCCGCCCACGCGCATGATCTCGCCGCTCTGCAGCACCCGCAGCACCTTGGCCTGAGCGCCCAGGGCCATGTCGCCGATCTCGTCGAGGAAGATCGTTCCACCGTCGGCCACCTCGAACAGGCCGGGCTTTTGGGCCGTGGCGCCGGTGAACGCCCCGCGCTCGTGGCCGAACAGCTCGCTCTCGATGAGTTCGCGAGGGATGGCCGCACAGTTGACCTTGACGAACGGCGCGGTGCGGCGCTCGCTGGCCTCGTGCACGGCGCGGGCCACCAGCTCCTTGCCCGAGCCGCTCTCGCCGGTGATGAGCACGCGGGCCTTGCTGCGCCCCACCTTGGCCACCTGGGCCAGCAGCATGCGCATGGGCTCGCTGTCGCCGATGATCGAGCCGCGGATGCGGCTTCGGAGCACGCGCAGGCTCTGGTCGGAGCGGTACTGGCGTAGGGCGTTGCGCACGCTGACGATCACCCGGTCGCGGGCCAGCGGCTTCTCGAAGAAGTCGAACGCGCCCAGGCGCGTGGCCTTGACCGCGTCCTCCACCGTGGCGTGGCCGCTGATCATGATCACGGGCACGGGGGGGGGCCCGCCCTCGGGATCGCGGAGGCGCTCGAGCAGGTCGAGGCCCGAGATCCCCGGCATCATCACGTCGGTGATGATCACCTCGATGGGGGACTGGGCGGCGGCCAGCTCGACCAGCGCCGCCTCGCCGGTGGCGGCCTCGACGACGGTGGCGCCCTCGCCCTCGAGCACCATCCGCAGCGTGCGACGGATGTTGCGCTCGTCGTCGACCACGAGGATCTTGCCCTCGAGGTCGCCTTGCTGGTCTTGCTCGGTCATGGGGGGTCGTGCGGGGCGCGGGGATTGTCGCACCTTGGGCGTGCGAGCGGGGCGCCCGGCGGTCCGCCCCCTGCACGGGAAGGCCAGCTCGCGCCAGTCGGGCCGGGGGCAACGACAGTGGCCAGCAATCGCGTCTGCTGTTGCCAGCGCCCGGCGGGGTCGTGCACGGCCCCGGTTCCGCAAGTCATGGAGATCGTTGTCGCCTGGGTGCTGGCCCCGGCCTTGCTTCGTACGAGGGCATCGAGGAGACGCTCCCAATGCCCACCATCGGCGATCTCTGCCTCTGGCTCCGTCACAACATGAGGGACCTGCGACTGTCGCCGGACGTGATCGGCGAAGCTCACGGCCCGTCGGGCCCCGTGGTGCGGATTCGCTGGCACGAGATCGCCTACGTCGGCGGCAAGTACCTGGGGGTGGGCGTCGAGCTGGTGGAGGGTCGGCTCCTCGGTGAGGTTTGGATGTACGGCCCGGGCGTGGGAGACGTGCGCATGCACGCAGGCCACTCCGTCGTCATCCCCGCGCCGGTCAAGTCCACGCTGTGCGCGATCGCGAGGTCGCACGCGGCCCATCGAGAGCCCAGGGGCTCGGGGCGCTCGACGCCTCGGCCTTCGAGGTCCTCGGCCACGGCGCAAGAGCTCCTGCCAATGGTGGCAGGGTGGTGAAGGCAAGACGTGTGGAGCGGACGGTCGGTGAGCATCAGGGCGGATGCTCACCGGCCGTCCGTGACCCTCTTGGCCGCCCCTTCGTGACCCTCTTGGCCGCCCCTTCGTGACCGAGGGCACGGCCTTGGCGGCGCCGTGAGGCCCCGCTCGGCCGGGCCGGCGCGCCTTCGGGCGGCGGGGCTTCCCCCTCCCGCGGGCCTTTTGTAAGGTCCGCCCGATGGCCTTCGCGTACGAGCCCGGCATCTACAAGACCACCAAGTACCTCCCCGGGAACGAGGCGCAAGTCGGTCCCGACCAGCTGATCCTCATCCGCACCGACGGCGACTTCGCTCCTGCGTCGGTGCTGTTGCCCGTGGCCAACACCAACAACCAGTGGCGCTTCCAGATGCCGGGCATCAAGATCCCGGCCGCCTCGCTCAACTGGGGCGAGAGCCTGGTCAAGCTGCCGCACGAGGGCTTCTACCGCCTCACCCGCGAGTTCACCTTCGGCGACAAGGGCAAGTGGATCGAGAATGCCATCGTGCAGCTCGGCTACACCCGCAAGGCCGAGCCCATCCTCTTCATCGCCCAGCGCCGCAGCCCGCTGACCAGCAACGAGCTGTGGTTCTCCGACAAGGGCGTGAAGATCGAGCTCGACCAGGTCGACGAGATGCTCACTGCGCTGGCGTGGTATCAGGAGCCGGAGAAGAAGGACGGCAACGGGGCGTCGGCGAACTAGCCTCGGCCCCCGCGGCCGGCTCGGGTTGGCGATACAGCCAGCGTGCCCCCCGGAGGGGCATGCTTGGTGATCTCGGTGGGGCGGTTGATGCGGATCGCCGTGTAGGCGCTGCGGGGTGGCGGCGGCAGCCGTTCGGGAGCGCGGAGCGCTGGCGGACCTCAGGGGGCCTCGGCGTGCTCGCGCAGCCATGCCTCGACCGCGGTGATCTCCTCGGTCGCGCTCTCACCGAGCACACGAAGACCGGCGTGGGCCTGCGTGGCCAGGGCCACCGCGCGCGTGCGGTCGCGACCCTGGTCGACGGGCGCGTCCCAGAGGGCTCCGGCGAGCAGGAGCTGCGCTCCCGCGAGGTGCGGCCCCAGCTCGCCCAGCTCGGCCAGGACCACCGCGCGCTCGAGCAGCGGTACCGCTGCGGCGACGCGGCCTTGCGCGAGCTCCACCTGCGCCAGGGCCACGAGCGGGTGGGCCACGAGCGGGTGCGCGGGGCCCAGGGTCCGCTCGAGGATCGCGAGGGAGCGCTCATAGAGCGGTGCAGCACGGTCGTGGGCACCCGCGGTCATGTGGGCGTTGCCGAGGTGGCCCAGGCACGTGGCGAGGTCGGGGCTGTCGGGACCGAGTGATTGCTCGAAGACGTCGATCGAGCGCTCGTAGAGCGGCACGGCTCGCTCGTAGCGGCCGCTGGCCAGCTCCACCGCGGCGAGGTAGGCGAGGCTGCGTGCGACGTCGGCGTGAACGGGGCCGTAGGCCTTCTCGAAGATCGCGAGGGCGCGCTCGTGGAGGGGCCCGGCCCGGTCGTGGGCGCCGACTGCCATGTGGGCCTGGGCGAGATCGGTGAGGCTGGAGGCCACGTTGGGATGCTGGGGCCCCTGGGAGCGCTCGAAGATGGCGAGGGCGCGCTGCTGCAGCTGCGTGGCTTCGTCGTAGCGCCCGAGGGCCGTGTGCGTGCGTGCGATGTTGTTGAGCACGGCGCCCACGTGGGGATGCTCGGGTCCCAGCGCCGGCTCGACGATGGCGAGGGACCGCTCGAGCAGCGGCAGCGCCTTGGCGTAGGCGCCGTTGGACGAGTGGACGCGGGCGAGCTCGAGCAGCGCGAAGGCGACGGCGGGGTGCTCGGGGCCGAGCTCCTGCTCGTAGATCGCGAGGGCGCGCGCGGAGAGCTGCTCCGCCTGGCCATACGTGCCGGCGTTGAGATGGACGTTGGCGAGGTTCTTGAGGCTGGCGGCCACGGCCGGGTGGTTGGGGCCGAGCAGGCGCTCCCGGATCGCGAGCGCTCGCTCGCCACGCTCGCGCGCCGCAGCGCTGGCGCCGGTGGCGTCGTCGATGAGCGCGAGGTACAGCAGGAGCTCCGCACGGCGCAGGCCCTCGTCCTCACCCAGGCCCGTGAGCGCGAGCTCGGCCAGCCGTGCCCAGTGGCGCCCCTCGGGGTGGCGTGCCGAGCGATTGCCCACCACGAGCACGAGCAGGCTCGCGGATTCGAATGCGAGCTCGGTGGCCTGCACCTCCGCGGCCTGGAAGTAGGCGTCGGCCAGCATGGCCTCGGCCTCTGCAAAGGCGCCGGACTTCTCGAGCAGCGAGCCGAGGCGCTGCTGCGCAGTGGCCACCAGCGGCCGCCACTGCAGCGCCTCGGCTTCCGAGAGGGCCTCGCGGACGAGCACGAGGCCCTTGTCGTAGCGCCCGGCTCGCTCGAGGTTCGAGGCACGAGTCACCTTGGCGCGCACGGCCCGGACGCCCTCCCGGCTCGCGTCTGGTGGGGGTGCCAACAGGCCGAGCGCTCGCTCGTCACGGCAGGGAGCGATCGCAGCCAGGCCCGCGGCGGCCGTCACCGCCTTCTGCAGCACGTCCGCGTCGGCGAGCGTGAGCTCGTCGACCAGCGACTCGAGCTCCATGCGGCGCTCGTCGAGGCACCACAGCGAGCGGTCGAGCGTGGCCACGTCCCAGCGACCGCGCACCTCGGCGTCGAGGCAGGCCTCGACCCTCGCCTCACGCCACGCGGTGGCTTGTCGCTCGAGCCACGGGAGCGTCTTGCTCGCCGTCGTCGCGGCGTGGCTCACTCCGGTGCCGACGAGGGCCGCGCGCAGCTCCTGTGCGCGGGCGGGCCCGAAGGCCGTCTCGATCTCGGAGCCGGCGGCCTCGCAGGCCGCGGCTCGCTCGGCGAGGTCGTAGCGTCGTGTCGCCTCGGCGCCGATGCCCATGACCGCGAGCGCTCCTACCGCGATGAGGCCCTGCCGGGTTCGAGCGCGCGTGCGTCCGGTGGCCAGCGTATCGAGCAGCGCGCGCATGGAGGGCCAGCGCTGGGCGGGCTCGACCGCGAGCCCGCGCTCGCACGCGTGACGCAGCCACCTCGGCACCTCGCGCCCCGTGGGAGGCGTGCGGATGCGGCCGCTCAAGAGGTGGTCGGAGATCTCCATCCACGTGTCGCCTTCGATGGGGCGCTCGCCGTAGAGGGCCTCCCACAGCGTCACGCAGAACGCGAATTGATCGGCGGTCGCCGTGAGCTCGCCGCGTCCAAGCTGCTCGGGCGCCATGTACCCCGGGGTGCCGACGATGGCGCCCACGCGAGTGACCGACAGCAGCGCCGACGTCTCGCGCATCGACGATGTCGGCACCTCGTCGGGATCGTAGGACATCGCGCTGGCATGCAGGCGGGCGAGGCCGAAGTCCATCACGCGCACGCGACCGTCGTCGCCGACCATCACGTTGTCGGGCTTGAAGTCGCGGTGCATGAGCCCCGCGGCATGAGCGGCGGCCAGACCCTCACCGGCGCTACGCACCATGGCGAGCACCTCCGTCCAGCGGCGCGGCGTACCGAGCCAGGCGCCGAGCGTCTTGCCCTGCACGAATTCCATCGCGAGCCATACTTGCTCGCCCACCGTACCCACGTCGTAGAGCGCGACCACGTTGGGGTGCGAGAGCTTGGCGAGCGCCTGCGCCTCACGCAGCAGCCGCGCGCGAGCGACGGGGCCGCCCGTGCCGGGCAGCAGCAGCTTGAGCGCGATCTTGCGATCGAGCTCGGGATCGTAGGCGGCATACACCACCCCCATGCCGCCGGCGCCCAGGCGCTGTAGCACCACGTAGCGACCGATCGCGGCACCGGCATCGAGCGGGCGCGTGGGCTCGTGAAGCGCCGAGTCGTCGCCGGTGATGGTCAGCTCGAGCGAGGGCCGGCCCTCGCCGTCGACACCTGCGAGCGTGACCTCGGCCGAGGGCACCACCCGCGCGTGGCCAGGGCCGAGCGTGGTCGTGCCGCCTCCCGCCTCCGCTGCGCGCAGGTGATCGTCGTCGGGGAACGGGGGGTCGCTCGTCGCCATGGGGCGCCCCATGGTACGAGAAACGCGGCCGCCGAGGTCGCGCCCGATGGGGCTGGCAACGAGTCGGGTGACCCCTGGCAGCAACTCATGGGGTTGGCGTCGGTGTACCCCGTCGATGGGTAGGCGTCCGTGCTAGCGTCGGTGTCGTGCCCAAGGGTGGCGAGCAGCTGAGTCTCCTCCAGTCGAGCTCCCCACCGCAGGCGCAACCGGCAGCCGACGAGACCACGAACGAGCGGACGCCTGCGCAGCTCTGCCTCGCCGAGGTCTTTGGTCACTCGGACTTCCGGGCGGGACAGCGCGAGCCCATCGACGCGCTCCTGGGAGGCCGTGATGCCCTCGTGGTGTTGCCCACGGGAGGCGGAAAGTCGCTGTGCTACCAGGTGCCGGCCGTGGTGCTGGCTCGGCGAGGCAAGGGCACGACCGTGGTCATCTCGCCGCTCATCGCGTTGATGAAGGATCAAGTCGAGGCGCTGGTGGGCCAGGGGGTCCGGGCCGCGGCCCTCAACAGTCATCAGGACGACGCCGAGCGCCGCCGGGTCCTGACCGAGCTGCAGGCCGGCAGGATCGAGCTGCTGTACGTCTCGCCCGAGCGGGTGGCGCTCGGGGGCTTCCAGGCCCGGCTCGGGCGGCTGCCCATCGCGGTCCTCGCGATCGACGAGGCTCACTGCGTCAGTCAGTGGGGCCATGACTTTCGGCCGGAGTATCTGCGCCTGGGACAGCTGCGGCGCGTCACCGATGCGCCCATGATCGCGCTCACGGCAACCGCCACGCCCCTCGTGCAGCAGGAGATCGTGCGCGTGCTCGGGCTCGAGGATCCGGTGCGGGTGGTGGCCTCGTTCGCGAGGCCCAACCTCGCGTTGTCGAGCCATGCGCTGCGCACCGATGCCCAGCGGCTCGCAGCAACGATCGCGGCCCTGGAGCAGGCGGGCCTGCACACCCGCAAGGGCCCGGGCCGAGCGATCATCTACTGCAGCACGCGCAAGAAGACGCAGACCGTGGCCAAGGCGCTGCGGGCACGCGGAATGGCGGTGGTCTACTACCACGCGGGTCGAACGAAGCTCGCGCGCGAGCGAGCCCAGGATTCGTTCGACACCGGCAAGAGCCGCATCCTGGTGGGCACCAACGCGTTCGGCATGGGCATCGACTACGAGGACGTACGCCTGCTCGTGCACTTCCAGCTGCCGGGGAGCCTCGAGGCGTTCTACCAAGAGGCGGGCCGAGCGGGGCGTGACGGGCTGCCCGCCCGCTGCATGTTGCTGCACGGGGCATCCGACGTGCTGACCCAGCGGCGCTTGATGGGGGACCGCCCATCGACGCCCGAGGCCCTCGAGCACCATGAGCACCGCGAGCGTGCCCTGCAGTCGCTGGTGCGCTACGCGACCGAGCACCGATGTCGCCAGCAAGCACTGTGTGAGTACTTCGCCGACTCGGAAGGCGCCGCGCGGGCCTGCGGCCGTTGCGACGTGTGTACGGGAGCCGCCGCGGCGGAGGTGGCACAGGCCCCCACGCCACGAGTCGAGCTCGATGCACGGCAGCGCGAGGAGCTTCGCACCCAGGTGCTGGCGCTCATGGGCGCGATTGCCAAGCCGCTGGGCAAGATGACCCTCGTACGGGGGCTGCGGGGGAGCCGGGCCGAGGCCGTGCGCGCGGCCAAGCTCCACCAGCTGCCTCAGTACGCAGCGCTATCCAAGTACGACGAGCGGACCGTGACGTCGATATTCGACGACCTCGAGCGCGAGCGCGTGCTGGTCTCGCACGGACGGAAGTACCCCACCGTGTGGCTCGCCGATGCCGAGCTCCCCGCCCGTGGCGACCGCCCTGGGCGCAGCAAGGCCACACGCAACTCTGCGTCCACCGAGCTCGCCCGTCAGCTGGAGAGCTATCGTCGCCGCACCGCGCGGCGACTGTCATGGAAGCCCTACATGGTCTTCCATCGCAAGGTCGTGATGGCGGTGGCCCGATCGAAGCCGAGCAGCCTGGCCGAGCTGGCGCTCATCGTGGGCCTCGGCCCCGCGAAGCTCGAGCGCTTCGGCGAGGAGCTCCTCGCGCTCGTGCGAGAGCACCGCTGATCGAGCAGCGCTCCCCACTCTTCGCTCGATGTCCCGCCAGTCCCGCCCGTCAGCGACCGACCCGGCGTCGCAGGGGATCTGCGAGCAGGCTGCGGGCGAGCGCGGTGAGCATCACCGGATCCTCGGGCTTGATCAAGAACCCATCGGCTCCGGCGTCACGCAGCGCGTGCCACTGCGAGGGGTCGATCTGGTCGCTCACGATCGCGATCGCCAGGGACTCGAGCCGGTCGTCGCTGCGCAGCCGGGCCACGAGATCCTGCCCTCGCAAGTCGGGCAGTGCGGGCTCGAGGATCAGCAGGGCCGTGGGCTGGGCGGAGACCTCGCGCAGCACGCCGGCTCCGTTCTCGACGAGCGCCAACGAGATCATGGGAAGGGCGTCCCGGAGCGCGGCGGCCATGCGTTCGCGGCAAGCAGGATCCGGCTCGGCAATGATCACGCGGCGGCCAAAGCTCGGATCCTCGGCGTCTTTGCGGGCCTGCATCAGGGCCGCGCGAAACTCGGCGGCCGAGGGCGTGCGGTTCTCGGGCACATGGCAGAGCGCAGCGAGGATCGGGCCGTCGAATGCAGGGCTGAGCGTGGGGCACATCAGGCTCGGTCGCGTCACCGTTCCCGTGAACTGGGCGCTGAGGATCTCATTGACCGTCGTGCCCGCGAACGCGGGCTCTCCGGTGAGCATCTCGTAGGCCAGCGAGCCCAGCGCATAGACGTCCGAGCGCTGCACCAGCGGGCCGCTGTCCATCTGCTCTCCCATCAGGTTCAAGGTGGCGAGCTCCGGGGCGATGAAGCCCGGAGTGCCTCCGGGGCTGGCGGCGGAGTCGACCATGGTCACCGAGCACGCCAGGCCGAAATCACCCACGACCACGCGCGACCCACGGTCGACCATCACGTTGCCCGGCTTGAGGTCGCGATGGACGGCTCCGGCCTCGTGGATTGCTTCCACCCCCCGACAGACCTGGTCGAGGATGTCGATGGCGTCGCCGAGGGGCATGCGCGCGCGCTCGAGCTCGCTCTCCAGGTTCCACCCCTCGATGAATTCCATCACGAAGAATGGCGTGCGGCCGTCCCACCCGAAGTCGAACACCCCGACGACGTTGGGGTGGTTGATCTTGGCCATCGTCCTGGCTTCGGCCAGGAAGTGCTCCTGAAAGCCCGGGTTCGCCGCCAGCTCGGGTCGGATCAGCTTGATCGCCACGTCACGCTCGAGCCGCTCGTCCCGGCCATGCAGCACCATGCCCATGGCGCCTTCACCCACCAGCTCGACCACGCGGTACTTGTCCCCCACCAGGCCTCCGATCTCGGGGACCGCGACCGGATCGAAGCTCCCGGTGGGATGGCGCCGGGCAGCCCGCGTGGTTCTTCGGCGGTCGAGCATGCCATCACCACGGTATCGCGACCGCGTCGCGAACGTCTCGCGGTATCGATGATCCCTTCACCCGACGAGGGCTCTCCGAATGATCAGGGGTCTTGCGGACCCCGACGGTCTCAGGTGTGGTCGTCGTCCGTGGAGCGGTCGCGGTCGCGATCTCGGTACTGGTCCAGCCGGATCACCCGCCCGCGCAGCCGCCCGCCCACGCGCACGCGGTCCCAGTAGACCTTCACCTCGACGTCCTGCTCGCGGAGCTCCCGGATCAGCCGGCTGCGACGCTGAGCCGGGGAATCCGCGGGAGGCTCCCGCATGGCTCGCTCGACCTCCTCCTCGCTGACCAGCCGGGGCGCGAGGCCATCCGCCTCGAGCCCGTGCAGCCATCCTTCGGGGCCCAGCTCGTGCATCTTGAGGTCGATGGCCTTGCGAACCTCCCACGGCTCGCCATCACCGGCCGTCTCGAGCAGGAAGCGCTTGGTCACCCAGTCCACCCGGCCCACCTGCGTGGCCGGGTCGCGCTCCAGGCCATCGAGGGTACGCCCCCACAGCTCCACCAGCTCGGCCGCCTCCATCGAGGGCACGGCGCTCTCGCGCACGAAGTCACGCGCGCGCTCCCAGTAGCGCCGCTGCACCTGCAGGGCCGTGAGCTCCTCGGCACCCCACGGGATCCGAGCGCGCAGCTCGGGATCGCCGATCACCCGTCGCAGCCCGTCCAGCGGCCGGCGCAGCCGGGGCAGATCGGCCAGGCGCCCTGCCTCGGCCATGTCGAGCACCAGCGCGGTCGTTCCCACCTTGAGCAGCTCGGCCACCTGCGTCACGTTGGAGTCCGAGAGCCCCAGCTGCAGGCGCTGCCGCCGGTGCATCAGCGACAGCGCCTTCCACCCGCGGAGCATGGGCAAGCCGAGCAGCGACTTGCAGAGGTTGCCCCCGTCCCACACGCAGCGGTCCTCGGGGGCCACGCTGCGGCGATGCAGCCCCACGATCGACGGCCCCTTCTCCGACAGTCCCAGGCTGCCGTCGGGCATCAGCGTGCCCGTTCCCGTGAGCACGGGTCGGGTGAGCAGGAACGGCAGCGCATCGCGTCGCACCCGGCGAAACGCCAACCCGGCCGCCAGCCAGAAGAACGGACGGACGGCGGGGGCCCACAGCGCACGCTCGATCGAGGAGAACGGCCGTGCGAGCCGGCGCTCGAGCCCCCGGCCCTCGCGGGGAGCTCCTTCGTCGCTCGAGAACAGCTCGCCCCACAGCTCCAGGCGTCGCACCCGGGCCGAGACCACGCCCAGCAGGCCGAATGGCAGCAGGAACGCCACCGTCGCCACGATCGCCACGATCGCCACCACCCAGGTGGCGATCGTGCTGAGCAGCGCCAGGGGCAGCAGCAGCAGCAACCCCACCCGCCAGGCCCACAGCAGCGGGCCGCGAGCCAGCTCGCACTCGTAGCTCTCCTGGGCTCCGTAGACGTTGCCCTCGGCGTCGCGACAGTTCTTGCGCAGCGACAACCGAACCGGCCGACCTTGCCGCGCCAGCCGGAGCTCGGCGTCGGGCAGCGCCCGCACGAGCAGCGCATCCTGGGCGCGCTGATGCAGCAGCGCCGTGCCGGGGCTTCGGCTCTCGGCCGTCGCACCTTCGAGCAGACCCCCGTCGCGGGCCCACGGCAGCGACTCGTAGGAGACGCTTCCGCCGTTCTCCAGGAAGATCTGCTTGAGCGACGACTCTCCGGGCTGCGTGACCACCAGCGCCTCGATGGCCTCGCGCACGGCGTCGTAGACCTCGGCGTTGGTGGGCGAGAGCGGGGCGTCGCGAGGCGACACCCCAATGGCGTACTCGGTCTCCAACCCGAGCAGGCGATCGAGCACGGCGGGCGCTACTCGCCGCCCTCGGGCACCACCGTGTCCTCGAGGTAGCCCTCGGGGTCACGACGGGCCTCGGCCCGCACCGCAGCGATGCGCGCCGCGAGCTGCTCGGCCCGATCCTGCTCATGGGGCTCGAGGTCTCGAGGCTCGGAGGACGAGAGGATGTCGAGCTCCTTGGCTGCACGCGTCATGCCCCAAGGGTAGCAGGTCGGCGAGGACATTCGGGGGCCTTCTCGCCTGCCGCCAGGAACGCCGGCGAGGCGGCCAGCTCGAGCCACCACTTTGCACGGACGCGAGCCACCACTCGAGGTGGTTCGCCCGCCCTGCGCATGGCATCTCCCAGTCCTCGTGTCGAGCCTCACTGCGCCGCCGCACGATGGAGTCCATTCACCCAGAGGGCTCACGTGTCGGTCCTCTCGTGGCCCATGCCGAGGGCGGGACCCGTGTGGCTCCACACGACGAAATTGGCCCCCAGACCCGGTTGGCGCACGGTTGAAGGCCGTTTCAAGCTGCTAGCGTTTGCCGGTGATGCAGCAGCCTGCCGCTTCGTCGCCCGCCCCGGTGGACTTCGAGGTCGAGCCCGAGCACTACCGCCACTGGTCCGTCGCCTACGACGGAGCGATCGCCCGCGTCACCATGGCGGTCGACCCCGAAGGCGGTCTTCGCGAGGGCTACGAGCTCAAGCTCAACTCCTACGATCTCGGTGTCGACATCGAGCTCGCCGACATCGTTCGACGGATGCGCTTCGAGCACCCCGAGGTGCGCGTGGTGGTGCTGCGCTCGGGCATCGATCGGGTGTTCTGCGCGGGCGCCAACATCAACATGCTGGGCCAGTCCACCCACGCGTGGAAGGTCAACTTCTGCAAATTCACCAACGAGACCCGCTGCGAGCTCGAGGAGGCCACCGGGGCCAGCCAGCAGGCCTACGTGGCCGCGTGCAACGGCACCACCGCCGGGGGCGGCTACGAGCTGGCACTGGCCTGCGAGGAGATCTACCTGCAGGACGACGGCAACTCCGCCGTGAGCCTGCCCGAGGTCCCGCTGCTCGGGGTGCTCCCGGGCACCGGTGGGCTCACCCGTCTGGTCGACAAGCGCAAGGTCCGTCGCGATCGTGCCGACGTGTTCTCGACCACCGCCGAGGGCATTCGCGGCAAGAAGGCCAAGCAGTGGCGCCTGGTCGACGACGTGTTTCCCCGCAGCAAGTTCGACGAGAAGGTCGCCGTGCGCGCCACCGCCCTGGTGCAGCGGTACTCCAAGGATCTCCCGGCCGGTGAGCGCAAGGGCGTCGAGCTCACCGCGCTCGCGCCGGAGGTCGAGGGCAACGATCGCCGCTATCGCCACGTGGCCCTCGAGGTCGACCAGACCGCCCGCACCGCGTCGCTCACCATCACCGGTCCCACCGCCGACGACGTGGCGATCCTCCGCCGGGGCGGCGAGGCGGCGCAGCAGGCCGGGGCCGAGCTGTGGGCGCTCCGGGCCTACCGCGAGCTCGACGACGCCCTGCTGCACCTGCGCGTCAACAACCCCACCGTGGGCCTGGTGCTGGTGCGAGCCAAGGGCGACGCCCAGACCGTGCTCGATCACGACGCCGCGCTCGTGGCCGCCCGCGACCACTGGTTCGTGCGCGAGGTGCTGCTGCACATGGGGCGGGTGCTGCGACGCATGGACAACACCAGCCGCTCGTTCTTCGCGCTGGGCGATCGCGGCACCGCGTTCGCTGGCAACCTGCTCGAGCTGGCGCTGGCCGCCGATCGCTTCTACCTGCTCGACGATTCCAGCGCCCCCGTGCACGTGGGGCTGGGCGAGCTCAACGAAGGCGCGCTGCCCATGGCCCACGGCCTCACCCGCCTGCAGACTCGCCTCTACGGCGAGCAGGACACCCTCGATGGCCTCGTCGGCAATCGGGCGCTGCTGGAGCCCTCGGCGGCCGACGACGCCGGGCTGGTCACGGTGCTGCTCGACGACATCGACTGGGACGACGACGTTCGCATCGCCATCGAGGAGCGGGTGAGCCTCTCGCCCGATGCCCTCACCGGCATGGAGCAGAACCTCCGCTTCGCCGGACCCGAGACCCCCGAGAGCAAGATCTACGCGCGCCTGTCCGCGTGGCAGAACTGGATCTTCATCCGCCCCAACGCGACCGGGCCCGAGGGGGCCCTCACCCTCTACGGCCGCCCCGAGCGCCCGAGCTTCGACTGGCAGCGGGTCTAGGCATCCTCCTGACCGCTTCGCCCGTTCTTCGCACCACCAGGACGCACCGCCCACCGAGGCCGAGACCCGCCATGACCGCGACTTCGACCAGCGTCGATCTGGACGCCAAGATCCCCAACAACGTCGGCCTGTCCGACGACCCCAAGCTTCAGCGCGCCCTGGAGCAGTGGCTGCCCAAGTACCTCGAGTGGTGGCACGACATGGGGCCCACCGACTTCGAGCACATGCCGATCTTCCTGCGCACCGCCGTCTCGGTGGATCGCGGCGGCTGGGCCAACTACGACTACGTCAAGATGCCCGACTACCGCTGGGGCATCTTCCTCACCCCCAACGACTCCGAGCCCACCATCAAGTGTGGCGACGACGCCGGGACTCCCGCCTGGTCCGACGTGCCCGGCGAGCACCGCAATGCGCTGCGCCGCATCATCGTCACCCAGGCCGACACCGAGCCGGCCAGCGTCGAGCAGCAGCGCATGCTGGGCCACGTCGCGCCCAGCCTCTACGACCTGCGCAACCTGTTCCAGGTCAACGTGGAGGAGGGCCGCCACCTGTGGGCCATGGTCTACCTGCTGCAGAAGTACTTCGGTCGTGACGGCCGCGACGAGGCCGAGGAGCTGCTGCTGCGGCGCAGCGGAGACGAGGACAAGCCGCGGATCCTGGGCGCGTTCAACCAGCCCTGCGACCACTGGCTGTCGTTCTTCGCCTTCACCATGTTCACCGACCGCGACGGCAAGTACCAGCTCGCCGCGCTGGCCGAGAGCGGCTTCGACCCGCTGGCGCGCTCCACCCAGTTCATGCTCACCGAGGAGGCCCACCACCTGTTCGTGGGCGACACCGGGCTCCAGCGCATCATCAAGCGCTCGGCCGAGCTCCAGCAGCTCGATCCCAACGGCGACGTGCGGGCCCAGGGTGGCATCGACTTCGACCTGATCCAGCGCACGATCAACTACTGGTACACGTACAGCCTCGATCTGTTCGGCGGCGAGATCTCGAGCAACGCCTCCACGTTCTTCGCCTCTGGCCTCAAGGGCCGCTACCACGAGACCAGGCGTTACGAGGACCACAAGGCCCTCACGGGCGACTACCGGCTGCCCGTGGTCGAGAACGGCAAGGTCGTCGAGAAGGACGTGCCGCTGCGTACCGCCATGAACGAGGTGCTGCGCGATGCCTACGTGGCCGACTGCGAGAAGGTCATCGGTCGCTGGAACAAGACCCTCGAGGAGTCCGGCTCGCCCACGCGGCTGACCCTGCCCAGCCGGCTGTTCCACCGGCACCAGGGCATCTACGCCGGGCACCACTTCGATCCGCAGGGCAAGCTGATCACGGTCGAGCAGTACGAGGCCAACGTCCATCGCTGGCTGCTCGTGCCCGAGGACAACGACTACCTGCTGTCGATCATGAAGCCGTGCTACGAGCCCGGGAAGTTCGCGAACTGGATCGCACCGCCGACCAAGGGGATCGAGGGGCGACCGACCGACTTCGAGTACGTCAAGATGCACGACTGAGTCTCCATGGGCCGCGATGCGGCCCACCCAAGCTGGGGAAAGGCCCGCAGGGCCTGCGAGGAGGGGGCCCCGTCACGGCTTTGCCGGGACGGGGGAGGCCGGAGGAACGGCCTCCTTACTTGGTAGCTGGCCGCGTCTGGGCTTCCGCTTTCGGTGCCTGCCTCCGATCTCGTCGGTCCTTCGAAATCTCCTGGGCCCCAAGGACCGAACTACCTGCGAAAGGCGTCGTCGCCGCCATGAATCGCCTTGGACACCGAAGTCGGGGTTTCGCTGGGGATCAATGCGGTCCACCTCAAGCTCTGAGCGTGCACCTCCCGTCGCCGAAGCTTGGGAACATCGACGTCCACGGCGTAGCCACCGCGTTTGACGTCATCCTGGGGGAGGGTGAAGCCCTGGGGTAAAGTAGACGTTCGATGACGGGTCAGCCGATCACCAAGCCGAACGCCGTGACGTTTCCTCTTGAGGACATCCTCGGGGAGGTGCTCAACGGACGTGTCCGCATCCCGGATTTCCAGAGGAAATTCAAGTGGCAGTGGGAAGACGTGCGGCGCCTGCTCGACAGCATCGTCCGTGGCTATCCCGTGGGGAGCCTCTTGCTTTGGTCGCGACCTGCCAAGGCGGCGGACTTCGTGCTCGGCGCGCTCACGTTGAATGCACCAGAGCTCGACGATGCCCTTTGGGTCGTCGATGGGCAACAGCGGCTCACTAGCCTGGCCAATGCCCTGAGTGACGCTGGTTGCAGGGATCCTCGATTCGCATCAGCCTATGACCTCGAGAACAGCAGGTTCGTGAAGGCCGCTGAACCTCGGGCCCACGTGGTCCCGCTTCCGATCGTCTTCGATCTCCAGCGCCTCCTCCGATGGTTCGCAGACCATCCAGAGTCGACGCAGTACTTCGATGAGGCCACTCGCGTCGCCAAGGCAATTCGTCAGTATGCAATACCCGCGTACATCGTGAAGCACCAAGACGAAGCAGTGCTTCGCGACATCTTCGATCGGGTGAACAATCATGGACGTCGGCTGACGCGGGCCGAGGTGTTCTCGGCCCTTCATAGGGGCGAGGGTCGTGAAGGCCCGCCTCCGACGTTCGCCGACATCGTCGAACAGATCGATGTGATGCGGGGATTCGGCGAAATCGACGAGGACACGGTTCTTCGTGCTGTTCTGGCGCGTCGCGGATCAGATGTCACGCGAGAGATCCGGGCAGAGTTCAGCCGTGAGCGGGTGTCTCGTGAGTTTCCGGATGAAGGCGTCGAGGATGCGTATCGCCACGGTGGCGCCGCTCTACTCCGGGCCGTGGCGTTTCTCCAGGATGAGGCATTCGTGCCCCATTTTGGATTCTTGACATATCGCTACCTCTTGGTGGTGTTGGCTCGTTTCTTCGCGCACCACCCTGACCCCGGCCCTCGAAATCTGAAGCTGCTTCGGCGCTGGTTTTGGCGAGCATCTCTCGAAGGCCCCGAGAAGTACGGCAGTTGGACGGAGGCAATGCGCGCGCGTGCGGCGCAGGTCCAGCCGGGGGATGAATCGCAATCCGTTCAGTCGCTTCTCGCGGCCGTGGACGTGTCCGCGCTTCGATTCCCCAAGGTCGAGAAGTTCCGGAGCGTGGCTGCGTACTCGCGGACATTGCTATGTGCGATGTGGGCGAATGGACCGCGGTCGGTGGTCACGGGAGAACCCTACGATCGACCCATGCTCACGAGCGCGCTACAAGGCAGCAAGACGGCGAGGGAAATCGTCCCGAGGATTTTCAAACGCGAGCCGGAGGGAATGGAAACGCGCGCTGCGAATCGCTTCATCCTACTCGGAGACGACACGCTCGAGGATGCGAGGGCCTGCTTCTCCACGCCCCCGATGGGCATGTCGACCGAGGTTTGGACCGCCACCCTCAGCTCTCATCGCATGTCGCACGAGCTCTCGTCCTTGCTGAGCTGCAATCAGAGAGTCGAGTTCTTGAACGCGAGAGAGGTCGTGCTGACCACCCTGCTTCGGGATTTCCTCGCGAGAGTCACGGAGGTCGAATTCGAAGATACACCGCCGCTCGACGACCTCGACCTGGACGATGATGACGACGTCGAGGTCGAGGAGGAACAGGCTCATGCCGGCTCCTGAGCGCAGCCTCTCGGTGTGGCTGCGGGAGCAAAGAGTGGGAACGCTCCATGCACGGGGCGACCAGATCCGCTTCGTGCTCGACGATGCCTACGTCGCAAACCCCCGCCGTGAGGTGCTCGGATTGCGATTCGAGGAGGACTTGTATGCGAGGCACCGCTCGATCCGCAGGCTGCCGCCGTGGTTTTCGAACCTGTTACCCGAAGGAAGGCTGCGGCAGTGGATCGCCGACGCTCGGGGCGTGCACGAGACCCTCGAGCTCGAGTTGCTCTCCGAGGTCGGTCACGATCTGCCCGGCGCAGTGCGCGTGACGGATGATGCCGACTCACTGGTTTCGGACCGCGCGACCGCCCGTGAGGTCGTCACGAACAAGGCCAATGTCGAGGAGTATCGGAACGTGTGGCGATTCTCCCTCGCCGGAGTGGCAATGAAGCTCTCGATGCTCCAGCGAGGCGAGCGGTTCACGGCCCCCGCGGTCGGCGAAGGCGGCGACTGGATCGTGAAGCTCCCCGACGCGGTCTACCCTGATGTGCCGATGAATGAGTTTGCCACGATGGAGCTTGCGAGGAAGGCGGGAATCGAGGTGCCGGAGACGCGCATGGTTCACCGGGACGAGCTCGACGATGTTCCCGAGGATTTCTGGCCGACCGGAGAGGTGCTCGCATATGCGGTGCGCCGCTTCGATCGGACGAAGGACAAGGGGCTCGTGCACATGGAAGACCTTGCGCAAGTGCGCGGATTCTACCCCGAGGACAAGTACTCGGGGAGCTTCGAGACGGTCGGTGCGCTCGTGTACCGCGGACACGACACGCGGTCGATCTTGGAGTTCGCGCGGCGCCTTGCGTTCGTCGTTCTCGTTCGCAACGGGGACGCCCACCTCAAGAACTGGTCGCTCTTGTACGAAGATCCGCGATTGCCGCGACTCGCACCGGCCTATGACATGGTGTCGACTGCGATGTATCAGCCAGCTGGCCGTACTGAGGATCTGGGCCTCAAATTTGGGGAGTCGCGGCGCTTCGAGTCCGTTTCACTCGCGCGGTTCGAGCGACTCCAACGGAAATTGGGGCTGACACATGTATCACTCGTGGATGAGGTGCGCAACGTGGTCGAGCGTACGCGAGCCGCTTGGCCGGAGATCGCCGAGTTCCTTCGCGATCATCCCTCACTGTGCAAGGGCATTGGAGACGAGTTGGGCGCACGCGCGGCGTTTCTCCTTCGCGCTTGAGCGCAGCAGCCGCTAGAAGATGCTGGGCACCGCGATCCCGTAGATCCCCAGGCACATCTCGTCGAGGGTCTCCTCGCCCAGGTACACGTCGATGGGCTCGTCGAGGCCCTGCTGGCCCAGCGCCTCCGCCACCCCGGGATTGTTCAGGGTGTTTTCGTAGATGCAGCGCATGTAGAGCTGGTCGCCGCCCTGGAGCCGAGGTGCATCGTCGAGCGAGACGTCGTAGGAGTAGAGCCGCTGCCACTCGAAGCTGTAGGTGGGCGTGTGCAGCAGGCACTCCTGGCTGGGACCGGGGCTGGTCTGCCGCTGGACGCCGATGAACATGTCGACCCCCACGTAGTGCATGTGCGCGCCGATGCCCCAAAGCCGCAGCTCGGGGATGTCGTTGGGGATCGTGTAGAGCATGGTCTCGGTGTGGCCCGATGCGTTGGCGGGGATGCGGAACTCGATCCCGCCCTGATCATTGGGTCCGGCGACCAAGCCATCGCCGTTGCCCACCAGCGCCAGCTCGGCGCGCCAGGCCGGCACCTCGTCGAGCCAGTCGATGTCGATCGCGGTGGCATCGTCGATCTCGTCGCCGCCGCCCGTGGGGTGGTAGTGCACGTTCATCACCAGCCGCGCCCCGGCCGGCACCAGCATGCCCGAGCCCTCGGGGGGCCGCGCGGGCAAGGCCCCCGGCGCCCAGGCCCCGATGAGCTGGCCCTGGAGATCTCCGCCGTCGCACTCGAACGAGCCGTCGGGACCGGCCAGGTCGGCGCTCCCCCCGGTCTCGTCCACGTAGACGAGCACGTGGTGCACGATCCGATCGTTGCCAGGGACCACCTGCAGTGCGCTCAGGTAGCGGTCCTCGGTGAGCTGCGGGTCGAGGCTGAAGCACAGGAACTCGTCGAAGATGCCTCCGATGGCGACCGACCCCTCCATCTCCAGGTGGAGGTCGGCGGTCGTCAGCTGCACCTGGGGCGCTTCGGGAATCGGGGCCGCGGTCGCGGGATCACCCTCGGGAGCGGCGGCATCGGCCCAGGCACGCAGCGCCTGCTTCTCCTCGTCGGACAGGCGCAGGTCGTCCTTCCAGCCGTGGTTCATCTGGCACTCGTCGGTGTCGTCCGCGGCGAACGGCGGCATGCGGCCTTCCTCGACCGATGCGGCCACGATCGGCGCCAGGGGAGCGGCCGCCTCGTAGTCGGCGAGCGAGAACGTGGCAATGCCCCCCTCGCGATGGCAGCCCCCACACTTGGCGACGACGGTCGGCGCGATGTCCTGGTACCAGGTGGGGGCGTTGGGGTCGACCATCTCGGGGCCCGTGCTCTCGTCGGCACCCGTGGTCGTGGTGGCGGCGTCGCTGGTCGTCGTGCCGCCGTCCTGCTCGGGTCTGGCATCGTCCTGGCAGCCGCTCGACAGCCCCGCCGATATCAACGCCGCCAGCGCCAGCGACCTCTGCGCACCGGGGCGCGCGCTTCCAATCCTTGGGATCCCAGCCATGGATCCACCTATACCGCGGCGGCGCATCCAGCCACAACTGCCGCCCTACGTGCGTTCCTCGGGGGACTCCGCCATCCGGGCGAGCACTGGGTGAGCAATGGCCGAGCCTCGGGCTTGCCGTTCGCACTCGGACGACGAAATCTCCCAGGGCCGCTCGCGGTCCCGGGACGCCGAAGGCGACCCTCTTCGTTCGGGACCGCCGCGGAAGGTACTGGAGCCCCGCATGAGCACTCGAGGACTGGAAGACTGGATGAAGAGCGAAGCCGCCCGGCGTCGCACCAAGGCTGCCCTCGTATGGAGCATCGTGCTCACCGCGTTGCTCTACTCGATTCCATTCGGTCAGCTCATCGGATACCCGCTGATCCTGCTGTCGACGCTGGTGCACGAGGCCGGACACGGGCTCGCGGCAATCGTCGTCGGAGGGAATTTCGAGCGCTTCGTGATGTTCGCCGATGCCTCGGGCATGGCGTACTCCACCGGGGTCCAGCCCGGCTGGCCGCAGGCGCTGGTCGCCGCCGGTGGCCTGGTGGGACCCGCCCTCGTGGCCGGGCTCGCGTTCGTGGCCGCGCGTCGGGCCGGATGGTCACGAGCCTTCCTCGTGCTGATGTCCGCGGTCGCGCTGGCGCTGCTCGTGCTCGTGGTCCGCAACCCGTTCGGGATCGCCTTCGTCGGCATCGTGGCCACGCTGCTGGGGTGGCTCGGGCTCCGTGGATCCTCGTCCACCACCCAGATCGCCACCGTGTTCATGGCGGTGCAGCTGTCGCTGTCGGTGTTCTCGCGCGGTGACTACCTGTTCATGAAGGAGGCCCACACGGGCGCGGGCACGGCTCCCTCCGACGTGTCGCTCATGGCCAACGCGCTCGGCGGCCCCTACTGGGGCTGGGGCCTGGCCTGCGGCGTGTTCTCGGTGGTGGTGCTCGTGGGCGGCGTATGGGCGTTTTGGCGGGCGCTCTCCAAGGAGAGCCCGCTCGCTCGCACGCGCTGAGCCTCGATCGGCTGAGTCTCGGTCGGCTGAGCCTCAGTCGCGCGAGGTGGGCCCCAGGATCCCCGAGAGCCCGTGCAGGGTGAGCGTGCCCAGCAGACCGGTGCCTGCCAGCAGCACCAGTTGCGGATGAGCGCCGATGTCGGGATCGAGCAGGAACAACACGAGCGCCACGCTCCCGAGGGCGAAGAAGATCCACTTCACCCCGGTCAGCACTCGGATCTCGCCAACGCCGTGATCGCTGCTCATACCGGTGCGTCGAGCATGCCCGGGCGTCGCGAGCGCGGCAAGGGGCCTGCGCACGCTCAACCCAGCCACGGCAAGCAGAACAGCGCCACCGTGCACAAGAACCCGATGCCCCAGATCGCCGAGCGCAGGTAGTCCTGGTCCGCGAGGTACGCGGCCACGTAGAGCGTGCGCGCCACCACGAAGGCCACCGACAGCACACTGGACCGGTAGTCGTTGCCCCCCGCGAGGTGGGCCACCAGCACCGCCGCTGCGAACGCAGGGAAGGCCTCGAAGCCGTTGTAGTGCGCCGCGGCAGCCCGGGCGCCGAGGCCCTCGAGCTTGGCCTGCTGTTGCCGCGGTTGCTTGTTGTCGTAGCCCCCCGGTTGTCGCGCCATCACCACCGACAGCGGCAGCTTGGGGAGGTAGATCAGCAGGAAGGCGAGCAGCACGCAGACGAAGGGCGTCGTCATCGTCGTTGTCCCGGCGAAGGGCCACGCCGATGATAGTGCAGGGAGCTTCCCATACGCGAGCGGCGGCGTCCTCTCGAGGAGTCGCCGCCGCCGGTTCGACGAGGGAGCGTCGTAACGCTAGCCCTCGGGCGTGTCGAGCAGCAGCTCGTAGCTGCCCGAGCCGCTGTACGACTCCACGCGCCACACGTAGTAGCCTTCGCCGCCGCTGTACGTGATCTGCTCCTCGGAGGTGTAGCCGAGCGACGACTGCACCGTCTGCCAGCCGCCGTTGCTCCACTTCCACAGGCGCAGATCGAAGTCGGTGCCCGAGCCCGCCGACAGGAACGCTCGGTGCTCACCGGCACGGGCGTAGTAGTAGTTGCCGTCGGGCTGGTAGTCGTAGTCCTGAGCGCCGCTGAGGCTGCCGGTGTAGCGATCGCAGGTCGGGCAGACGCCGTCGCCTGCACCACCACCGCCGCCACCACCGTCGCCGCCCGCACCACCGTCACCACCACCACCGCCGCCACCGTCGTCGGCATACGGCGCCCCACAGGCCGCGCTGTAGCCGGTGGCCGCACCGCCGCTGCAGCCGTTGGCCCACGTGCCGGTGCCGGTGCCGGGCGTCAGCGGGAAGCTGCGGCAATCGGGCCCCGGGTTCCACGTACCGTCGGCATCGTGGCACGGGGTCAGGTCGTAGCCGGTCTGCTGCTCGAACCACGCCATGCCGAGGTGCATCATCGAGTAGTAGCCGCCGGTGCCACAGGCTCCGCCGTACGAGGTGATGCCGAACACGCGCCACGAGCCATCCTCGACCTGCACGAACACCGGGCCCCCCGAGTCGCCCTGGCAGCTGTCCTTGCCGCCGCCGCCGATGAAGGCCTCGTCGTTCGCGGTGATGCTGTTGATCTTGGTGGTGACCTGGCGCTTGATCCCGTACGGCCCGGTGTTGGCGTTGCCGAAGCCCACCACCGTGACCTGCTGGTTGGGGACGAGGTAGTCCTCGGCCTCGCAGCCCATCAGCACGGGGACCAGCGGGACGTCGTTGACCGGCTCCTTGAGCGTGCAGTAGGCGAAGTCGTTGCCCTCGCCGGGCTCGCCGCCCGGGTAGATCTTGCACTGCTCGGTGGCCACCGAGCGACCCGGCCCGCCGTTGATCGACTCGCCCAGCCGCACGGAACTGTAGTTGGCCCCACAGTGCGCGGCGTAGATGACCACCCGCTCGTGGACCAGCGTGCCGCTGCAAGAGCCGCCCAGCGAGACCGTGGTCGGCCAGCCACAGGCCACCACGTCCGTGCCCCCGTAGATCTCCGAGTTGCCGGGGATCCCGTCGGGGAGCTCGGCGGGTGCGTCTTCGCCGTCATCCTCGGCGGACTCGGCGCCGGCCCACTGGTCGCCGTTGCGGCCGTCTTCGAGCCCGTCGCAGGCGGTCGCGAGGCCAGCGACCAGCAGCAGGGGGCACCAAGCAGTGGTGAAGGGGAGAGTGAAGCGCGCCATCGTCGTGTCGTCCTGTCGTCGTTGCCGGGGTCACCGCCCCCCATGCCGGGGGTGGGTTCAGGTGTTCGTGGCTCGGACAATAGACGACTCCTTTCGAGGCGCTAGCTCCCCCGAATTAGGAATGGTAGTTGGAAGATCGACGGGCACTCGAGCGCCTGCACATGAACACGAATCGGTTGCGCAACCAGCTCACCCCCGCCTGAAACCACCGCGGGGATCCTCGCGCCGTGATCCACCCAAAGGGCAATTGGTGGCAGTCGCTGCGCTTCAAGCACTTTTTTCAGAAATCGTCATGACGACGATTCATCCGTGGTCGCTCCTACACGATGCACAGGATTTCGAGGGGTGGCGGGCCAGGGGCTCCGGGCATGCGCCGATCCCGAGCCGGTGAATCCGTTTCCGTGGGGCGGGGTCGAAGGGCCCGACGCCACCCCGGGTGTCCCCAACCAAGGGGCCAATGAGAAGCCCCGAGCACGTTGGCCCGGCCCATCCGGACGAGTTGGGCTAGCGTGCTCCCTCGACGCCGCGATGCACCGCTCCTCTCGCTCGATCGCCCTGTCTGCCCTGCTGCTCGGTCTCGCTCCCGTCGGGGCGTGCAAGCGCAGCCAGACTTCCTCCGATACATCGCCGGGCGCGACCACCACTTCGGATGGTGATCACGCCGAGGAGCCCAAGCGGGCCCGCCGCAAGCCTGGCCTTCCTCGGCCGCTGCGCTTGCCCGACGATGCGCCGATCGTGATCCACGTGGAAGCACCCGGCGACGCGCTGGCCGGGCTGTCCGCCTATGATCCCCAGCTCCCCGATGGCCGGGGCCTGCTGCTGCAGGCGGTGCAGCGGCTCCCGGGCGCCGGAGAGCTCGAGCAGACCCTCGCGGGGGCGATCGACCTCGACCGCCCGTTCGACGTGGCCAGCGTCGAAGGCCAGCTCATCGTCCAGGTTCCCGTCGTGCCCGCGCGTGTCGACTCGATCGCCGCGCTGCTCGCCGACAAGCCCGCGGTGGGTCGCTTCGGGGCCGTCGATCTCCAGCGCACGGCGGGGCCGGGGCCCAAGCTCGCGTGGCTCGATCGCGAGACCTCCACCTTGACCCTGGCCGACGACGAGCGCGGCTTGGCCACCGGCCGCCACCTCGCACGCGCCTACGGCAAGCAGCCGCTGCGAGTGCAGCTCCAGGGGGCCGAGGCCCGCAAGTACGCTCCGCAGCTCGTGCTCGAGCAGCTCGAGCTGCGCGGCGCCGGGCCGCACGACTTCGAGCTCGAGGCCAAGGGCGTGCCGGACGAGGCGTTCGAGCCGCTCGCGGCGCTGCAGCCGGGGGCGCTCACCGGATTGCTCGAGTCGCCGCGGATCGCCGTGGGAGCCAGCTCGAAGTACGCCCACTACGATCGCGACGTCAAGCAGATCCTCGCGGAGGCCAAGCGCAACGTCGACCGCCAGAACTTCCTGATCAAGGGCACCCTCGAGGATCTGCTGCGGCGCTTCGGCTCGGTGCTGCGCAGCTGGAACGGTCGCACCATGGTGGGCGTGGCCGACGATCACGTGTTGCTGGGCCTGGGCACCGACGACACCAAGAAGATGGGAGGAGCCCTGTTCCATCTCATCACCGGGCTCATCGACAACCTCGACCTGGCGCGCTCGATCGGCATCTCCGTGCCCAGGATTCGCTTCCAGCGCAACAAGACCGCGGCGGCCGGCAGCAACATCTCCGTGATTGCGCTCGAGGACGCCCGCAAGTACGTGCCACGCGAGGCGGCGTCGCTGGTCGATGGCCGCGGTGACCTCCGCATCGCCGTCGCGTTCCCCAGCCGTGCGGGGGCGGGCATGGTGGCGATCGGTCCCGAGTGTCACGACGTGCTCGGGAAGTGGCTCGAGGACGTCGCTGCGGCCACGCCCGCCAAGGACAGCGAGAACGACTTCATCGCCGCCACGGTGGCGGTGGACCCCGCCGCGGTCGAGCCCTTGCTGCAAGGAGGCGATCCGGCGGCGATCCTGGGGCTGTCGGCCGCACGCGAGCCCACGCAGATCGAGATCGAGCGCGATGGCGACGCCGTGAAGGTACGCGTGCGAGGTCCCGAGCCCGTGCGTCGCCCCAAGCGCCTGGGCACGGCGGGACGGCCCGGGGCGCAGGCCGCCGGGCGTGCGCCGGCCGGCGATGCCGGGGCCGGTCGCCCCGCGCGAGCCCAGCCCAGCGGTGCGGCGACCAAGCCGATCCAGTGACGCCGCGAGCCGGCATCCCGCGGTCGAGCTGCGGGGCCGGCGGACGCTCGGATGGCGAGGGGCGGAGCTCGGGCTTCGCCCCTCTTCGTTGGTGAGCGTCACCTCGGGAATCGAGCTCCGGACGGAACCCGCGATCGACTGGATCGGCGGGCGCCCCTGGAGATTGACGAGCCTTCACACGGGCGTTCCCTGCCAGCGAACGTCGCTTGGATGGCAGTCGTCCCCGGAGGCCGAGGTCGTGCGCGCCGGGATCGCGTAAAGCCTGTAAAGCCTCGTAGGCCACGTTTGAGTCCCGAAATCGCCACAATTGACTTTGACCTCGTCGCGCTCGGACTCTAGACTGCCGCGTGAAGACCAGGTGTGACGCCTCGACCATCGAGGAAGCGCCGGGGTCGTCGATGGAGGTTTCGATGGACGCGCTCGCACGAGGGCTCGAGGGAGTCGTGCTCACCGAGTCACGGATCTCGATGGTCGATGGACAGGCCGGAAGGCTGGTGATCGCGGGCTTCCCCGTGGAGACGCTGGCTCCCCAGGCCACGTTCGAGGAGATGCTGCTGCTGCTGTGGAACGATCGACTGCCCACCCGGGCCGAGCTGGTGGAGGCACGGGTCCAGCTGGTGGAGGCGGGTCGCCTGGCACCCGAGACGATCGACGTGCTGCGGGCGGCGGCACGTCGCGAGCTGCTGCCGATGGACGCGCTGCGCATGGGCCTGGCCACGCTGGGGCTCGACGACCACGAGGTGAACGCGGTGGAGCTGCAGGCGTCCGACGCTCGCAAGAACCAGCGCCGCGCGCTGGCGGTGGTCGGCGCCGTGCCGGCCATCATCGGTGCCTACCACCGTCTGCGAGCCGGCCTCGAGCCGATCCCCCCCGATCCCGCGCTCGGCCACGCCGCCAACTACCTGGCCATGTTGTTCGGCGAGGAGCCGTCTGCGGCGAGGGTACGGGCGCTCGACACGTACCTCAACGCCACGGTCGACCACGGGATGAACGCGTCGACGTTCACCGCGCGCGTCATTGCCAGCACCCGCTCCGACGTGGCGTCGGCCGTGCTCGGGGCCCTCGGTGCGCTCAAGGGACCGCTCCATGGCGGCGCCCCGGGCCCCGCGCTCGAGATGGTGTACGAGCTGCAGGCACGCGCGCGCCAGACCGGTCAACCGCTCTCCGTGCTGACCGAGGATCACGTGCGCCGGGTGGTCGGCGGAGGTGGTCGCATCATGGGCTTCGGCCACCGAGTGTATCGGGTTCGCGATCCACGGGCCGATGTGCTGGGAGTCGCGCTCGAGCGGTTGTTCCCCAACCGAGGCGACAACCCGCTCTACGACGATGCCCGCACGGTCGAGCGAGTGGTGCTGCGGGTGCTCGGCGAGCTCAAGCCCCATCGCCCGCTGGCGACCAACGTGGAGCTCTACACCGCGCTGTTGCTGCAGAGCCTCGAGCTGCCGGTGCCGCTGTTCACTCCGACGTTCGCCGTGGCTCGCGTGGGGGGCTGGACCGCACACGTGCTCGAGCAGGCTCGCGAGGATCGCCTGATTCGGCCGCGTGCGATCTACGTGGGTCCCATCGAGCGCCAGTGGGTTCCATCGGAGGAGCGTGGCGTGGGCATGCCGTGAGTCGTGGGCCTTGGTCGTCAGTCCGATGGCACCCAGTGCGGATCCTCGTGGGCCGACCCGGGGGCGCGGCGGGGCAGGTGGACGTCGGCGTGCACCGCTCCGCCCTCGAGCTCGCGGTACTGGCAATAGAGCTGCACGCCATCGAGCAGCATGCTCACCACCGCATGGATCGCGGGGATCGTGTAGGCGATCACGATTCGCTTGCGCTGGAAGTCGTAGCGGGGCAGGGCAGGCTCTTGCCAGTCGGAGCGGGCCTCGAGGAAGGCATGGGTCACCGTGGCGTGCGGAGTGGTCGGCTGGCCCGTCAGCCACACCCGCACCACGCTGGCGATCTCCACGGCTCCACGCGCCCCAGGGCGCGCCTCCGTGCCGGACTCGATGCGGAAGTCCTCGACGCGGAGGATCTGGACGAATCGCGTGCCCACCGGCAGGGTCGTTAGCACGAGGCCGGGGGGTCTGGGAATGCACGCGGCTCGTGGAGGAAGGCGCCTAGCCGGTGGTGAGCTTGCGATGGACCCTCTCGATGCGCGAGCCTGCGCGGGGCTCGCCCAGCGCCCTTGCCCGCTCGTACCGGGCGAGCGCTGCTTCGAAGCGTTCGACCTTGAAGTAGGCGTCGCCCAGGCGCAGGTGGGCCCGAGCGCTGCGCGGTCGCTCCTTGATCACGCGCTCGCCAAGCACCGCCGCATGCGCGTAGTCGGCTTGCTCGAATGCGATGTCGCGTAGCCCGGCCAGGGCGTTGACATGGTGGCGATCGAGGGAGATGGCGCGCTCGAGCAGGACTCGAGCCTGCTCGAGCTGGCCGACTTCGAGTGCGGCCCGCCCCTCTCGCACCAGCGCGTTCGCCCGGCGAGAGGAGGCGGTCGGGTCGGAGGGCTGCGCGGCGGGAGGAGGCGAGGCGCTGGTGTGCTCGACGGCCTCGACCCGCTCGGCTCGGCCGGCTCGCGCAGAGGTGCCATCGAGCGTGGCCGGTGACGCCACGTGCACCAGCGACCTCTCGACCGCCTGGGCCGTGAGCGAGACCGGATGCTTCGAGGCGAGGGCGTCGGTCGCGTCGGGCTCGGACAGGATCACCGCCACCGTCGCGGCCAGCAGAGCCATCAGTGCGCCGCCAACGAGGACGAGGGCACCCGGGCGCGGGCGACTGGAGGCGGTGACCTCGGGCAGCAGGGCGAGCAATCGATCGCGACGCTCCGGCTCGACCGTGGGCACGGGGAGGTCGTCCCAGGCGGTTCGCAGGCTGCACGCGAGCTGGGCCTCGCACAGCGCAGCCTCGACCTCGGTCATGCTGGCGAAGCGTGCGGCCGGGTCCTTGGCCATGCAGCGCACGACCAGGGCATCGATGGCCGCGGGGATCTCCGGGCGGAGCGCCGAGGGCAAGGGCGGTGGTCGATCGCGGTGGGCCGCGATCACCTGCTGGATGCCCCTGATCGGAAATGGGACACGGCCCGTGAGCAGCTCGTGGGCCATGCAGCCGAACGAGTAGATGTCGACGCTGGGAGCCGCGCTGCCGTGGATGCAGACCTCGGGGGCGAGGTAGTTGGGCGTGCCGCCGCCGATGGCGGTGGACTGGGTGCCGTCGTGGATGGCCGCGACGCCGAAGTCCACCAGCTTGACGGCGTCGCTCCGGCCGTCGCGGGTGGTGAGGAAGATGTTGTCCGGCTTGACGTCGCGGTGCACGACGCCGGCCGCATGCGCTGCGGCCAGGCCCTGGCAGACCTGGCGCAGGATCGCGAACACGCGCGACAGCTCGAGCGGTCGCTCGAGCGCACGGGAGAGCGGGCGACCCGTCAGCAGCTCCATCGCGATCATCAGCCGTCCGTCGGGGAGCGCGGCGAAGTCGTAGAGCTGCACGATGAAGTCCGACTGAATCCGGCTGGCCGCCCGCGCTTCGTCGCGAAAGGAACGGATCACGGCCGGGTCGCGGCCAGCCTCGGCACGGAGGATCTTCACCGCCACTCGGCGTTCCATGTCGACGTGCTCGGCCTCGTAGACGACGCCCATGGCGCCTTCGCCCAGCCGTCGTACGACCCGATAGCGACTGCCGGGAATCAGTCGTCCCGGTGCGAGTGGCACCCATGGGCACGGTGGCCGTCGAGGCGGGAGCGGTTCGGTGGCCGAGGCCGAGGGGTCGAGCGAGCGAGGCATGGCCGCGGGCACGGGTCCGCTGAAGCGCAGCAGGGTCTTCCTGCGTCGCGGCACGTCGACGGGGACGGGTGAGTCCCTCGCCGGATCACCCTCGCTTCGATCGAAGGCGTACGCGAGCGTTCGAATGTTGGGCATGACAACCGTCGGGCCGATCCCCACGGCGGGATCGAAACCCTTACCAGCCTAGCGAGCAGTCGGCGGGTTTCGAGCCCGCCGATGCGAGCTCGATGCGAATGAGGGGATCACGTACGGCGAGCCTCGCGACCCTCGGCCACGCTCGCGGCGCCTCGAGGTCCTCTCGTCGTCAATCGCTCGCTCGGACGGAGAACCAACCGCGCACGGCTTCGGGGGGCTTGCCACACGACGGCGGTGCGCTCGGTCCCAGCTCGCGGTCCTCGAGCCACAGCTCGTGGGTGACGCCCTCGCGATCGCGCAGCGAGACCCGGACCCGTGAGCCTTCGACGACGTGGTGGAGCTCGGTCACCGCGTCGAGCTCGAGTCGACCCGTGCGCTCGCGCCACGCGGCCTCGGCTGCCTGCTCCACGCCTTCGAGCGCGGTACGTCCTCGCAGGCGATCGATGCGATGCAGGCGCCCCTCGCGGAGGGCCTGGGCGAGCGCGGGCGCCTCGGAAGGCTCGACGCGTCCGTAGCAGAGGCCTTCGGGCAGGTGCAGCAGCGTGGCCGCAAAGCGATGACCGCCCAGGTGCGTCGTATGCCAGACGTCGAGGCCGGGTTGCTCGTCGAGCGCCTGGGCCAGGGGCACGCCCAGCTTCGAGCAGCACACGTCGCGTCGACCGTTGGTGCACACGAGCACCAGCGGCTGGGTGCAGGGCTCGACCCCCTCGACCGGCTCGCCTCGGCGCAGCGCCTCGACCCAGGCGGGGATGGGGAGCGAGAGCAGATCGTCGGCGCTTCGGAGCACGCACCTCACGAGCCGGGACGCGCCCAGGTCGCTGACGCCGACCCACAAGAGCAGCGAGTCATCGATGCGACGGCTGCGGCGCACCAGCTGGACCCGCGCGCCGGGGAGCTCGGCTTCCCAGGCCATCAGCCGCTCCTTGATGGCCAGCGGAAGATCGGACTCCTGCACCGCCTTGGCCCCCCAGGGGCCGCGGTGCTCGAGCACGATCCACACGGCGGTACGCGCGACGGCAGTGCCCGCGAGCGGCTCGCCCAGCTCGCGCGAGCGCAGGCTGCAGAGCGTGGTGTCGGACTCGTTCTCGGGTGGGCTCAGGGGCTCTTCGGGCTCGGTCATGCGCTCCTCTCGAGCGGGCCAAGGCCGGCTCGCGCAGGAATGCGAGCGTACGCGTCCACGCCAGCTTGGCAAGCTCGGGGCGTAGCCCCGCGGTCTGCTGGGTCCCCAATTCGCCGACGAGCCCGTCCGGGGCAGGCGTCTGGCGTCACACAGGGCCCAGCCGCCCCGCGGTCTCCTCCACCCGCTGCGTCATCCTCCCACTCGAGTGAGCCCTCGGAGCAACGGGCCCAGCCGCCCCCCGCGGTCTCCTCGACCTCGAGCGGATCGCTTCTCTAGGCCCCGCCCAGCGGGCCCCGCCCAGCGGGCCCCGCCCAGCGGGCGAGTGCGGCTGGGGCGGGGCGACTCGACACGCCCAAGCCCCGGCGAACCAAGGAGGCATGAGCTCGAGTTCCACCATCGGCTGTCTCAAGGTCGAGATCCCGCATCCTCGATGACCACGTCGGATGCCTTCTCACTGATCATGATGACCGCCGCGGCCGGGAAGAAGCCCGGAGTCTTGGGAAAGACAGACGCATCAACGACACGCAATCCGTTCACGCCGCGCACCCGGAACCTGCTGTCCAACACGGCCATGCGGTCGTCGTCGGCGCCGATCTTGGCCGTACACGACGCGTGATGTCCCCTGGCGGTGGCGCGCGCAAAGGCCTCGAGATCCTCCTGACTCGTGACATGGCTGCCTGGCGCAGTCTCCTCCACGATGTGCTGCTGAGCCTTCGGCTCGGCCATGGCGCGCCGAATCATGCGCACGCCTTCGATGGTTGCCTTCATGTCGGAATCCCCGGAGTTGCCCTCGTCGAAGAACCTGAAGACGATCTCCGGCACGTCGGTCGGATCCGCGGAGCGCAAAGTGACCGTGCCGGCCGTATTCTCGGTATGAGCCTTCAGCACGTTCCAGCTATAGTGATTGGTCGCCGGCTGGGTGGAGAAGCCCGGGAAGTATCCGTAGAAGGCGAGAGGCAGACCAACGAAGAACAGGTCCGGGTCGCCCTTCGCGACGCTGGACTTGGCGATGCGCGTCCCCATCAGCATGTTGCCGGCATATGGACCAGAAAAGGCATGTTCGACGCCCTGGTCATCGACCCAGCGTCCCGTCTCGTAGCTCTCCATCGCCGGGTCGCCGTCCTGGAACGTGCAGCGGCCCCACAGCGGATTGGTGTCGCCACCCTTCAGCTTCACCACCACCGGCACCTCGTAGCGGTCCTGGAGATTTGCGCCGACGCCGGGGAGATCCACCCGCACTTCGATTCCGAGCTGACGCAGCTCCTCCTTCGGACCGATGCCGGACAGCTTGAGCAGCTGCGGGGTATTGAAGGCCCCACCGGCCAGGATGACTTCGCGACGAGCGAAGATCTCCCTCTTCTCGCCACGCGACGCATTCTTGCTGAGCTTGTGCGCCTTGTAGCTCTGACCGCCGCCGTGCATGTACTCTACGCCGACTGCACGTTGAGCTCCACCTTGCGTCTCGAACACGACCTGAGTCGCGAGCGCGTTGGTGATGATTTCCAGCTTGTCCGGATGCGCAGCTTGGACTGCGATCAAGCGCTCCCGAATGCCCACCCGCTTCTTGTTGAGGATGTTCATCGGCGTATGAAAGAAGCCGGTCGCGCCCGCGGCGACGGACGGGTGGTTCACGTCTAGCGTGGGGTTGCTCTTCAAGACCTCGGGCGGCGTTTCGGCGCCTGCGGTGGCGATGTCGATGTGTTGAGGAATGGCGGCGGCGTACCCCTCCTCTTCGTTCATGGACGTTGGGATGTAGCCGGCGAAGCCGTGACCAGGCTGGGTGGGGCCGCAATACTGACAGTTCTCGATGCGCTCGTAGTATTGACGCATCTTCTCGGCTGCCCAGGACGCATCGCCGGTAGTGCGCGCAATGGCGTCGAAGTCCCCATCATGCGGATAGACCCAGATGAGGGCATTGTGAGACACCGAACCACCGAGGCACGAGCCGCGCGGGTAGAGCACTCCCTTGCCCTCTACGTACTTCTTGTCTTGGCGCTGCTGCTCGAGATTGGCGAAGTGACTGACATAGATCTCCCAGCTCAGCAGCGGGTTTTCCGCAGCCGCACCAAAGAACCCCGGGACCTGATATGCGACCTTGGCATTCGGATCCTGGGCGGCAGCCTCGGGCGACATGGGATCCAAACCCGCCTCCAAGAGCGCGACCGTGAAGCCCGCTTTGGCGAGGTTCGCCGCCAATGGCCCCCCACCCGGACCAGCACCAACCACGATATAGTCATAGACTCGGTCCGTGCTCTTGGCCGACTTGGTTTGGAGCGTCGAGTCTTTATCCGAATCAGTCATCTGTATTCCCCTTGTCGAAGCGACGTTTCCTGTGGATTCCACGGGCGAAAGTGGCACTGGTGCAGTGAGCAAATCAATCTATCAGCCTGGCAGTGAGTAATCAAGATGCATCTCGGGGCTCCCTCGAGGGAGCCGGTACCTCGCGAATGTGCGCATCAGGCTGCTAGCAAGCGCAGCGGCGCGTGCAGGGAGACATCCGCGATGCGGGCAGGGCTGAGCTTGGCGCAGTCGAACCAGGCCATCGATTGAGCCCAGTAGGCTTCCACGTCGGGTTGCGTCAACTGACCAAAATCCGAGCTGTACACGACGTTGTGAACGTTGCTCAGTACTTCGAAGAAGTCTTCTCGAGACTGGTAGCCGAGCGCCATTGTGAGCGCCGTTTGTTCGATGTAGAGCCAGTCATGGCGGCCGAGCGCCTGCAGGGCCGCCGCTGTCATGCCCGTGATCGGATTGGCCGGTTGATTGAGCAGCAACTTGATGCCCCCGCGCTTGGCGCACGCTTCGACCAGTAGCTCCAACTCGCGCCGCGAGGCATGTCCGGTCGAGAGGACGACGGGCTCGCTCTGGGCGAGCTCCAGCACTTCGTCGAGGGCAGGCAGCAGGCCTCCGTCGCTCGCCAAGACCGATGCCGGGCCGCGCGCGTAGCGTTCCACGAACGCGTTCGCCCAGCCACGGGCGAGCTTGCTCCGATGCTCGGTCGCAACGACCGTCGGAAAGTCGACGAGCAGGCGCATGCCGCTCGGCTGGTAGTGACACAGACTGCGATGGATCACGCTCGCCTGGACGCCGCCGGCGATTGCGTTGAGCGCCACCGAACCGAACACCGGCAAGCCGAGGCTCTGGGCTACCGCGGCCGCCCCGCAAGTGCAGCCGAGGTGGCTTCTCACCACCACCCCGCCGCCGAGTCGGCGGTAGCGCTCACCCGCCTCGACCACGCTGTGGCGACGGGTATAGGCGTCCGGATTGGCATGGTAGTGAAGATCCAGAAACTTCAGCGCCCAATCAGGCTTGGGTTCAGCGGCCATTCGGCGGGTTCCAGGGGGTGGCGTAGCCAAGCGACTTGCGCGCGGTGTCGAGTTTCGAACCGCCTTCGATGGCGCGCACGATGTCGGCTTCGGTGGCCAGGACTTGCTCGGCGCGCGCCAAGATCTCGGCGATCTGGTGTGCCGGCAAGACCAGCACGCCATTGTCGTCGCCAAACAACCAGTCGCCGGGCTCCACCTGTACGTCGCCGATGATCACGGGCACGTCGACCGCCGTGACACGTACGCGATTCTTGCCCGACACCATGTAGACGCCCTTGGTGAAGAGCGGGTACTCGAGGCTGCGCACCAGCGCGATGTCGCGGGCGGAACCGTTGATCACCGTGCCGGCGATGCCCTGCATGAGCGCCTTGCGGGTGAGGATGTCGCCCCAGTTGGTGCACAGGGTGTTGCCGTGGTTGTTGATCAAGAGCACGTACCCGGCCGGTACGTCGTCGATGTAGTTGCCGGCGCCCTGAAACGAGGTAGGCGGCGAGTCGAACGGCTCGTACTGAACGGTGTACACGGGGCCGGCCATCTTGACTCCGTCCACCCGGGGGGCGATCCCGGCGAGGGCTCGATTGCAGCCCAAGCTGTCCATGGCGTCGGAGACTGCCGCGGTGTCGAGCTCCAGCAGTCGGGCCTTCAGCTCTGCCTGTTCGTTAGTCAGCATGTCACTCTCCCGCTCCTTGCCGCATGGTGCGGGTGTAGCAAAGACACGCAAAGTGCTTCACGTACTCGACGACTTCCGGCCCGCGCAGCGGAGCAGACATTTCGTAGCGCTGCCCGTCGGGCGACTGACACGTGATGTTCAGCCTGCCAGTGTACCGGCCTTGGCTCAGGATGTCGCTGAAGGTTGGCGTGGTGTTGACGACGAACACGGCACCGTCTGGCGTAGCGGGTAGCTTCGCCAGGAGGGCCTCGAGCTCGTCATCGTCGCTGCGCCAGCGAACTCTCGGCTCGTCTCCCAATTGCTCGATCGCGCTCTGGCCGCTCGTGCTCACGATGTGCGCACCAAAGGCGGCGCTTACCTGGCGCGCGAAGTCCTCGACTTCCGCCGTGAGTTCGTCGACGCGCAGTGAGACGTGAACGTACGGGTACTTCCACAGGTAGCCCATGAGCGGAACGAGCCTGCTCGAGATGCGAGCCACGGTGTCGTTGGCTTCGGTCTCGGTCAGGCCCAGCAACGTCCAGACGAACTTGACGCCGCTCGGGCCGCCGACTTCGTTCGCGCTGAGCGCCAAGCGCAGAACCGCGCGCATTTCGACGGGAGGGCCCGGGAGCACGACGAAGCGCGTGCCGCTTCGCGAGAGCGAGAAGCCACACGCTGCGCCGCTGGAGTTCTCGAGCAACGCCGCGCCCCTCGGAATCAGGGCTTGCAGCTTGTCGATCTCGCGAACCTCGAGCCCGAAGCGTGCGAAGCGGGCAGTCACGTGATCCCAGGCGCGCTGCTCGAACTCCAGCGGCACGCCCAGCGCATCTCCTACGGCGAAGCGCGTGACGTCGTCGCTCGTCGGGCCGAGGCCGCCGCTCACCACGACCAGATCGTGCTCGCCCAACGCGCGGGTCAGTGCGCGTGAGATCGAGCTGCGCTTGTCGCCGCATACCGCGTGGCCGGTGACGTCGTAGCCCGCATCATGCAGGCTGGCACCGATCTCGCCCGCATTGGTGTTGGGGTACTCGCCACGCAGGAGCTCATCACCCACGCAGATGACTGCAGCGTTCTTGCGGTAGCGCCGGCCGTTCACGGCGTCGATCACGTCCTTTGCGAAATCAGCCGTCGTGGCGGAGCCGCCGTGGTCGTAAGTGTGGTTGTGCCCCTTGCGGATGACGGTGACGACCGCGGAGCGCACCCGCTCGGCCTCGGCGGCAAAGCCCAGGTGCTCGAGCATCAGCGCGATGCTCAAGAACATGGCGCTCGGATTGGCCTTGTTCTGACCGGCCATGCCGGGCGCGCTGCCGTGTACCGGCTCGAAGTAGGGCTGCTTGAGGCCGTAGTTGCCGCTCGGCGCCACGCCGAGGCCGCCCATGATGCCGCCTGCCAAGTCCGACAAGATGTCGCCGAACATGTTCTCGGCCACGATGACGCCGAATTTCTCGGGGCGCGTCGTGAGCCAGAGCGCGACGGCATCCACGTTTTGGATGTCGGGGCGTACGCCCGCAAAACGTGCCGCAACTTCGGTGAAGATCTCCTCGGCGAAGTGTCCGCTCTCGCGCATCACGTTCGGCTTGTCGGCAAACGTCACCGAGTCGAAGCCGTGATCGACGGCGTAGCGAAAGGCAAACTCGAACAGTCGTTCGAGGCCGAGCTTGGTTTGCAGCCGAATGGTGACGGACGCGGCTTCGGGCCCGTACTTCTCCACGTTGGGATGAGTGAGTAGCCCGCGCAGCTCGGCGGGAATGCTGCGGTAGTCGTAGCCGGCGTACAGGCCTTCGGTGTTCTCGCGAATCACACACAAGCTGTAGGGCTTGCCGTCGCCGCTCACGAAGTACGACGGCCGCACGTTGGCGAACAATCCCAGTCGTTGGCGCAGCTGAATCACCGGGGAGACGTACTTGTGATCGCGGCCCTGCAGCTCGGGCGGTAGCTCGGCCTCGGCCTGCTGCTTCGGCTTGCTGGTGATGGCGCCGAGCAATACGGCGTCGGCGCGCTCGATCTGCTGCCACGTCTCCTCTGGCACCGGGTTGCCGCCCTTGCGCCAGCACTCCCAGCCAATCTCGCCGTGAGTCAGCTCCAGCGGTATGCGTAGCGCTGTCAGCACGGGCAGCGCCGCGTCACAGACTTCCTTGCCGATGCCGTCACCCGGCACTACGAGGACCTTCTTCGTGTTCATGTCTCCAACCAAGCTTCGATTGCTCGCATCGCGAATTCAGGATCGTCGCGTAGCACCCGCATGCCCGCGCCCGGCACACTGACGAGCCGGCGATGCGGCCCGGGCGTGAATGCCTGGTTTTCGGCCGTCGCGAGCTGCGACAGCTCGCCCACCAGACCAAGCAGCTCGCCCTCGTAGCTTGCTGCTTCAGCCCGCGCGTCGAGCTCGAACAGCAAGCGAAAACCGGCCAACATGCGTCGCACCGCAAGCTCACCCAGCCCCGACTCGGAGCCGAACGCATCGCGGTGCTGCGCGCCTGGTGCTTGGCCGAGCGGCGCCACGGACTCGGCCAGGAGCCGTAGCGCATGGCCGAGCTGCCCGGCTTCCAGTGCACTCATGAGCGGGGCGAGGCCGCGGCGCAACGCTGCGTCCACGAAGCCCGGCCCCGAGATGCTCAGGATCCGCGGCACCTGGGGCAGGTAGCGAGCGAGCTTCACGGCCAAGGTGCCGCCCAGTGCGTAGCCCGCGAGGAGCGAAGCGCCGCTCGCGGGGCCACGCAGCCGTTCGGCTAGGCCCTCGACCACATGTGCCAGCCCGCGCGCGCTCGCCAGGCTCTCGACGATCGCGGGCGTGTCGACGATCAGCACCCCGAAGCCCCTCCCGACCAGAGCATCGGAAAGCACGCTGCAGAAGGCGCCGTCGTCGAAGCTCGGCGAGACTGGACCGAGGATGACGGCTCGCGCCGCCTCCCCGTCGCCGAGCAGCAGCCAGGGCTCGCTCACGAGCCCAGCCGTCCGACCAGGGATGGAGCGCCGTATCCAGAAAATGACAGGGCGGGAGCCGAGGCTTCTTCGACGTGCTTGGCCGACTGTGTCGACAGCCGCTCGACCACGCCCTTGCGCTCGGTGAACGGCAAGTTCAGCGAGCCGCACAGCATGTCCACTTCGTACTCGT
Source organism: Paraliomyxa miuraensis (assembly GCF_026337845.1). GTDB lineage: Bacteria > Myxococcota_A > Polyangia > Nannocystales > Nannocystaceae > Paraliomyxa > Paraliomyxa miuraensis. The sequence continues at coordinate 103,273 of NZ_JAOVZF010000142.1, forward strand.
GGTCTTCCTGGACGAACATCGGGTCGCTGCGCAGGCGCTTGATAGCACGCAGCACCGACTCCAGGGAATACTTCTCGAAGCCCTCCGAGCGGCAGTAGGCGATCCATTGCTCCAGCCGGAGATTGCCGATGCCCTTGCCCATGCCGAGGAGGCTGGCGTCCACGTACGTGGCGCCTTGCCGAATGGCGGTGATGGTGTTGGCCATGGCCAAGCCGATGTTGTCGTGCGCGTGGTAGCCGATGCGCAGCGTCGTGCCATTCCTCACGGTGGCCATCAGGCGAGCGAGGTGCGCTGGGTTCAGGTTGCCGTTCGAATCGGCCAGGTACACGACGTCCAGCAGCTTCTTGTGCGCCTCGATCTTGCTCACCATCTGCTCGAGCTGCTCGGTGCCGATGCTGCTCACGCGCACGATGTTCAGGCTCACGTTCATGCCGCACGACTTGGCGACTTCGGCCATACTCAGCGTCTCATCCAAATTGGAATTGACGCACAGTCTCAACAAGTTGACACCGCAATCCGCCAGCTCGCGCACGTCCGAAGCCTTGATGTTCTTGACGTGCGCAATCACCACCAGTTTCAAGTGCGGCGCGGCTTCATGCAGGAGCGCGAGATACTGCGCCGTGCACAAGCCGGTCATGCCAATGTTCTCGATCGGCAAGACCGAGCCGTTGCGGTAACCAACCTCCACGTAGTCCACGCCGGCTTCGTACAAGCGCTGCACGTGTTCGACTGCATATTCGGGCGAAAACGCGAAATTGTTGCGATATCCGCCGTCTCGAAGTGTTACGTCGACGATCTGCGTCTTCAATAGTAGCTGTCGCATGAGTACCTTCGTCGAACTGGCTAGACGGCGCGCCTGAACTCGTGAGAAGATCGAGCCAACGGCGCGTTACTAGGGCAGTTCGTGGGAGCGAGTTTGGGGGTCGATGAGCACAGTGAGGAACGCGGGGCGGAGCCCCGAGGACAGCCTAGGACCGAGTATCGGGATGCGAAGCATCGCTTCGTGCGGTATCCCGCACGAAATTTAGGGCACTCGGTACTGGCTTTGGGGCAAGCTAGCACCGAGCACCCTGAGTTCGTGCGGTATCCGCACGAGCTGGGGCACTTGGTACTAGCTTGCCCCAAAGCCAGGTTGCGAGTCTTTAGCCTACGATTGCGAACTCGCTGTCCATGGCCTCGTCACGAAGTGGCAGCAGCGCCTGGTATTCCACGGAGTCGTACCAAGCCTTCACTGCGTCACGACTCGCAAAGCGATAGACGACAGTGGTGTCGAAGCGCGCGTTGCCGGAGCCGAACAGCATTTCTTGCTTGCCCTTGTGGACGAGCTCGCCGCCGAACTTCTTGAAGATGGCGGGCGTCTGCGCGCCGTACTCCTTCAATTTCTCGGAATCCTTTACCTTCAGGTTCACCACCAATAGCGCGGTCATGTTTCGTTGTTCTCCTGGTGAATGAGCTCGGTCTTGCGCATCAGCTCCAGAAACAGATGGCGGGCTTGATGCGTCGTCCAAAAGTCGAAGTCAGTGGAAGGGGTGTTGAACAGCGCCTTGCAGGTCAGCAGGCGACTTGCCGCCTCGATGAAGCGCGATTTGTCGCGTGTGAACACGGCGGTGGCGATCGACGCGCCCAGCGGCGATTCGGCTACGCTCGCGTTGGCGAGCTCCACGGGGTCGGTGCCTTCGTCGTAGTAGCAGACTGCTACCGTGGGATATGGCAGCTCCTGCTTCAAGATGTTCGCGCTCGGCGGTACCACGAGCAGGAACATGTCTCGCTCGTAGAAGACGCTACCAGCGGCTGCCGACTCCCACGCGACGGCGCGTGCCTGGGCGTCGTTCTTGCCGAGATCGGTGACGGGGTTGGTGGGCTCGCCGCGCACCAGCTGCTCGGCGTGCCTCACGAGCGCGCTCTCCAGCTGCTTGGACGAGGCTTTCGGTGCGAATACCTTCTTCGTCGAGTTGCAGCGATTCCCACGATCGTCGGTCGCGCCGCGGATGATCATCTCCGCGGCGAGCTCCACGTCGGCGTCGGGATACACGATCGCTCCGGAGCGGCCCGTCAAGTACACCAACGATTTGTGGTCCGCACGGTAACCAAGCGGACCGCAGATCGCGTCGATGGTGTGGTCTTCGCCGAAGATTACCGACTGCTGCGTCTGCTCGATGAGCCGAGCCACCAGGTCCTGCTCGCCCTCGCTGTCACGGCTGATGTAGAGCAGTGCGGGCGGTACCAGGCCTTCGGCAATCAGCGCGCGGCTGAACAGGTAGGCGCCGAGTGGCTCGATCTTGCTGGGTTTGATGATGGCGCTGGTCCCGGCCAAGAGGGCCTGGGCGATGTTCCAGGGCGCGATGGCGATTTCGTCACCAGCCAGCACGAACACGGTGGAGATGCCGCCGCGGTAGACGGCTTCGTTGCGATCGAGCAGCACGTCGACGTCTGCTCCGCCCGGGCGCGGCACACTGACGATGGATGCCAGCGAGCCCACATAGGCTTCGATGTTGGCCAGCCACGCGTTCACACTCGCAATCGACTTGCGCATGTGCTTGATGGGGCTGCCGCTCAGCTCCGCCTGCGCCACCAGGTCTTCGTCGCGGATCCAGGTGCCGGCCGCGCCGATCTTGGACAGCACGCGAATCACTTCACGGAGCGGCGCCGGCTTGTGCACCTTCATCGCCTTGAGCGCGAAACTGACGTCCTGCTCGCTGGTGACTGGAAAGCTGAATCGCCCGGCCAGCCGTCGCTGCTCGGCGCGGCGTGGTTGGCCACGTACGATGTTTTCGAGTTCGATGAGTGACATGACGCCTCAGACCCCGCCGCCGCAGCCCTGCTGCAGGCGCTCGAGCTCGACGACGCGTTGAATGTTTTGCAGCCGCGGTGACGTGCGTCCACAGGGGCAAGGCTCGGTAACGTAGGTGGCCTCGTCGCCCACGGCGTAGCGAATGAAGCGCGAGCCGCTGCGGATACCGGTGATGACGACGAAGCCTCGCTCGCCGTTCCTCACGTGCTTGCCGGTCTTCTCGTCGAGCACCTCGGTGTAGGTGGGGCCCGCGCCCAGGTGCAAACCTACGTTGTGCTCGCAATCGATTGCGTTGGGGAGGCTCTCGGAAAAGCCGTACATCTCGAAGAACTTCGTCTTTGGAGCCCCGGCCAATTCGTTGGCTTCCCAGACGCGCTCCTTCAAGTTGAGGCCAGCGGCGTCACGCGGGGAGCCGCTCGTGATGATGACGCGAATGTTCTTGCCGATGAAGTTGTCGGCGTCGAGGTTGAGCAGGGAGTCGAGGTTGGTGCCCTTGGAGGCGCCCGGGCTGCCCTTGGCGAGCCCCGGTGGGATTGCCAAGCCGTCGAAGCCGCCGAGCTCCAGGGCGCCGCCGCGCATCAGCTGCTCCAGGACGGCGGCCGGTGTCGTGCGCGAGATGTGTGCGCCCTCCACGGAGCAGCCATAGGTGGAAATGCCATCCTCCTGGAACTTGGCGCCAACGTGACCGCCGCTGAAGCAATTGAACACGCGCGTCATCGTGCCAGGGGCCACGTAGGAGGCGAGGAAGCGCGCGCCCGTGGCCACCAGGACCTCCCAGTCAGCCTTGGTGTAGTAGGAGACCTTTGGCTTGAGGCCGCTCGAGCCGCTGGTGGTGAATTTTCGCCACATCTTGCGCTCCTCCGGCAGGCCGAAGAAGCCAGTCTTGAGGTGTTGGCGTGTCTCATCCGGTAGCAGCACGCTGTCGTCGAGCGCGCTCACCTCACCGCTCGAAAGCGGCGGAATTGCCTCGAAGCCCGCCGCACTCTCGAGATCCTCGAGCGAGATGCCAGCCCGTCGTACGCGCTCCCGATAGAACCCGCAGACCTCGACGGTCTCTCGCACGAAGTTGCGACAGAGCTCGTGATACTCGTCCGTGTAGGGTTCCGCGTCGTTGCGCGTGTCGCTGACGTCCAGCTCGCTCGTGCCGAACTCGAGGAGCCTACGAGGCAAGGCTGGTTGTTGCATGATGGTCTCACGAGCGATATTCATATCAAGCTCCTCTTCTTCTGCTTCTTAGTTACCCCATCGTGGACGCATCAACTGCTGCTGGTCGGCAGAGTTCTATACGACCGGTCGGTCTGCTTGTCAAGGCAGAAGGTGCGCTCGAGACTGCTGTCTGTCGCCATGCCCTAGACGACGTATCCGCCCGCCGCGGCCCTCGTGCGCGGCCTTGCGCGGCTTCAGATGGGACACGAATTCGAGCGTGGTGAGCACGGCGACGCAGGCCACCATGAACTGCTGCTCGGGTAGCACGGTGCCGTTGTGCAGATCGGCGCGAGGGGGGGTGATCTCCTCGGCCGACGGGCTCGTGGCCCCACGCCTGCCGCATCATCGGGCGTGGGTCGGTGCAGATCCATTGGGTGGTCGACGGTCTGCCCGGCGACCCGCGCGAGGTTGGCCATGCGCAATGACGCGCGAGTGAGCGAAGTCGAGAGCACGTCGGCAGTAGTCGAGCCAACCCGGCAGGTGCCAGGCGAGTTTGGTGTGTTGTAGGGACCACTGTCGTTCCCGGGTCACCGCAATCCCTCGCGTCCCTTCACGCGCGCTTCAGTCGACAACGGGATCCGCGAGGCCCTCTCTCGTCGGTGTTCCCATCATGCGTGGAGACGCTTCCGAGCGCTTGCCACCCACGGCACGCAGTGGTGCGCGCAAACGATCAAGAACGAGGAATCCGAGGGATGAAACTACTGGACTTGCCATTTCGATCTGCTAATCCTTGAATTCCTGTCATGTCGAGACGCTGAAGGCCGTGCGATCTCGGCCGTCGTGCCATCGGACTCATCATTGTTCGATGATTCGTGATTTCGCATCTGGCCGAACGAGCCCATTGGCACGAGATCGATGCGAGCCATGATCCGTGGAGCCATGATCCGTGGAGCCATGACCCGTGGATCTCACGCTCGCAGGTCCATCATCGAGGTTTCCTCATGAAGATCTTGATCCCCACTCAACTTCACGACATTCATGCAAAGGTGGTTGCGCGGGCTCTCTCGAGCCAGGGACACGATCCGGTACTGTGGTATGGCAGTGATCTGCCCTCACGGCAGACCCTGTCGCTCGAGCTCGACGAGGGCGAGGCCCGGCTCAGCCTCGATGGCCCCGCTCTCGCCTCCCGAGGCGCCTTCGACGTGGTATGGCTGCGACGTCCGGTCGATGCGGTGCTTCCCACCGACATGCACCCCGGCGATCGCGTCTTCGCCGAGCGCGAGTGGAGTCGCGTGCTGCGGGGCATCTGGCACACGGTGGGTCGCGAGGCACTATGGGTCAACCCGTGGGCGAACGCGGTGCAAGCGTCGTCCAAGCCCCGGCAGTTGCTCGAGGCATCGCACGTGGGCATGTCCGTACCACGGACGCTGTGCAGCAACGATCCGGACCGCATTCGCTCGTTCATACGAGGCAACCCCGGTGAGACCATCTACAAGCCGTTCTGCACATCTCAGTGGAAGTTGGAGGAGGGCGCGGCGTATCTGTTCACCGCGGTGGTGGGCGAGGACGACCTTCCCGAAGACGAAGTGTTGCGACTGTGCCCGGGCATCTTCCAGCCACGAGTGCCCAAGTCGCACGAGCTTCGGGTGACGATCATCGGAGATCGAGTGTTTGGGGCCGAATTGGCCTCACAGGCGCTCGAGGTGGCACAGGTCGACTGGCGGGTGGGAACGCGGGCCATCGAGATCCGCCCCACCACGCTGGACCCTGCGCTGGAGGCCCGCTGCCGCCGGCTCATGGAGCGCCTTGGCCTCGTGTTTGGTTGCCTCGATTTCATCGTCACTCCCGAAGGCGAGCCCGTGTTCCTGGAAATCAACCAAATGGGCCAGTTCTTGTGGCTCGAGGAGCTGATGCCCGAACTGCGCCTGCTCGATGCGTTCTGCGCCATGCTGTCCCAGGGCCGTCGCGATTTCGAGTGGAGCCCGGAACGAGCCACGTTGCGCTTCGGCGACCTCCATGATCCACGGCGCGAGGCGGCCCTCGATGCGGTGCACGTTGCCCACCCCGTGTCGCACCTGCTCGACGACGGCGCCGAGGCCCGCGGGGCGGCTTGATGCCGCTCCGGCAGAGTTCGCCGAGGATTTCCCTCGGTGATGTACGTGAAGGAAACGAACCATGAAGAAGAACGAGAAGCTCGAGAACGACAAGCGCATCCTCGGCCGCCGCGTGGCGCGAGAGATGTCCAAGGATGAGCTCCACGCCGTGACGGGCGGAACCACCAGCTGTAGCTGTGGCGGTCCGGACGACTGCGATCAGCAGCAGGTGTAGCGCCCATCCGCAGTGAGGGCACCCGTCCACGATCCCGGGTAGGACGGGTGCCTTCTCCGGTGTTCTGCTGCCTTCCCGTCTCTTCGTGTTCCGTCCGACCCCCTCGATGCGATGAACTCACCATCTCGATGCGACGACGCCAACGAGGCAGCGTGGCTCCGCGCCATGCTGGCGACGCTGCGAGCGCTGGCGACTCAGCGCGACCCGGCAGCGGCGGCGACGATCCTCCGGGAGCTGCTGTTCGACCACATGGGAGAGCGGGCGCGTTGCCTCTTTCACGACTCGGACTCGGGCACGACGTGGTCGACGGAGGGCGATGCCGTCGACGTGCCGCCCGGCGAGGGCCTGGTGGGAACCGTTGCCAGCACGGGGTTGGCTCGTTGCCTCGAGCGAGCGGGCGACGATCCTCGCTACCGTCCGGTGCTCGACGATCCCGAAGGCGATGTCCACTGCCGACTGCTGTTGCAGCCGGTGTCCGAGCCGGGCGGCCCGGTGCACGCGGTGCTGGTGGTCGCTCGCCCGCCGCGGGCTCCCGCCTTCGACGCGACGGCGCGCCGCCGGATGGCCGAGCTCGCCCGACGGGCGGCGCCGTTGCTCGACCGGATCGCCCTGGAGGTAGAGCTCGAGGCCAACGAGCTCGCAGCGGAGCCGGAGCCAGGGCTGGACACGGGGCCGTATCGCCCCGAGGCGATGGCAGCGTACGCTCGGCGCCGCGACCGTGGAGAGGTCGTTCGCCTCGAGTCGCCGTGGATTGGCTGGTCGTATCGCCTGCTGGTCCTGCTGATGGCTGCGAGCCTTGCCTACGTGGCCTTGGTTCGCGTGGGCGACTACGCGGCGGGTCCGGCGGTGGTGCGCCTGGGCGGGCGCGTCGAGGTCACTGCGGTAGAGGGCGGCAGCGTGGTCGAGATCATGGCGCGCTCGGGCGACGAGGTCGAGCCCGGCCAGGCGCTCGTGCGCCTGCACGACGCCGAGAACGCCGCGGAGCTGCGGCGCTTGGAGCTCGAGCTGGAGGTGGAGCTGCGGAACCTGCTGCGCGACCCGACCGACGAGGCGGCCCGCCGCGCGGTGACGAGCCTGCGGGGCGAGCAGGAGCGCGCGGCACGGCAGGGCCAGGAGCACGTGCTGCGCTCGCCCGTGGAGGGGGTGGTGCAGGACGTCCGTGCGCGGGTGGGCCAGGCCGTGCACGCCGGAGACGTGCTGTTGTCGGTGGTGGGCGAGCAACTCGAGCCGCAGGTGGTGGCGCTGCTACCGGGTGACGAGCGCCCGCGGCTGTACGAGCGTGCGCCGCTGCGGCTCGAGCTCGACGGATATGCCGACGCCCCCCAGGCGCTGTGGGTCGATCAGGTGCATGCCGACGTGGTGAGCCCGGCCGAGGCCCTTCGCCTGCTGGGGCCCGCCGTGAGCGAGGGCTTGGTGCTCGACGGACCCGTGGTGCTGATCCGAGCCCGCCTTCCCTCCGCGGGGTTCGAGTCCAGGGGGCAACACTACGGCTACCACGATGGCATGCGCGGTCGTGCCGAGGTGCGCGTACGCTCGACCACGATCCTCGAGGCATTGGTGCCCGCGCTGGAGCGACGATGAGCACCACCGACCTCGGCACGGCACCTCGCTGGCGCCTTCGCGGTCGCCGGGTGCCCTACGTACCTCAGCTCCAGGACGGCGATTGCGGGGCCGCCTGCTTGGCGATGGTGCTGGCCTACCACGGCCGTCGGGTGGATCTCGGCTCGATCCAGGAGGCGATCGGCATCGACCGCAACGGCTCGGACGGCGGGGCCATCGTGTCCGCGGCCAGCACCTTTGGCCTGCGGGGTCGCGGCCTGTCGATCGAGATCGAGGACTTCGAGCACTTGCCCCCAGCCACCGTCCTTCACTGGGGCTTCAACCATTTCGTGGTATTCGAACGGGCGACGCGTCGCGGGGTTCATCTCGTGGACCCGGCAGTCGGGCGTCGCGTTGCTCCGTGGTCCCGGGTGCGCTGCTCGTTCACCGGGGTGGCGCTGAGCTTTCGGCCCGAGATCGAGGTGGCCCCGCCACCGCGCCCGGCCAGCCGCTTCTGGCCGCTGTTGCGCCGCTTGGTCGCCGATCCCGGGCTGCTCTCGCGGATCGCGGTCACCTCGCTGGGGCTTCGCCTGTTCGCATTGTCGCTGCCCGTGCTCACCGGGTTCGTGGTGGACCGCGTGGTGCCCCGCAGCGACCGCGACATGTTGCTCGCGGTGGGCGGTGGCTTGCTGCTGATGGTGGGCTTTCAGGCCGTCTCGGCGCTCCTGCGCGGGCACCTGCTGCTGATGCTGCGCAGCCGGCTCGACCTGGAGCTGAGCCTGGGCTTCCTCGAGCACCTCACGTCGCTGCCCTTCGCGTTCTTCCAGCGGCGGTCTTCGGGCGACTTGATGATGAGGGTCAACAGCCACGCGACCATCCGCGAGCTGCTCACGACGAGCACGCTGTCGGCGTTGCTCGATGGGTCGTTCGTGGCGGCCTATCTGGCGATCATCCTGGTGCTCAGCCCGAGCATGGCCGCCTTGGTCGCGGGCCTGGGCATCGCGCAGGGGCTGGCGTTCGTGGCTGGCCGAGGTCGCTATCGCGAGCTGGCCGCGCAGGAGCTCGAGACGCGGGCGATCGCCCAGAGTCACCTGGTCCAATTGATCGGCGGCATCGAGACCCTCAAGGCGCAGGGGTCGGAGCGCTGGGCGGTACAGCGCTGGTCCAACTCGTTCGTGGACGAGATCAACGTGTCACTGAGCCGCGGACGGCTCTCGGTGCTCATCGAGGCCGGGACGACCGCATTCCAGACCCTGGCGCCGCTGTCGGTCTTGGCGCTGGGTGCGGTGCAGGTGATGGACGGCGTGCTGAGCCTGGGCACGATGCTGGCCCTGAGCGCGCTGGCAGCCAGCTTCTTGGGGCCGCTTCGCGCGCTGCTCGACAGTGCGCTGCAGCTGCAGCTCTTGGGCGGCTACGTCGACCGCATCGACGACGTGTTGCGGACGGAGCCCGAGCGGGGTGCCCGCAGCGGTCGTGCGGCCCCACGACTGCGCGGGTCGATCCGGCTCGAGGGAGTGGGCTTTGGCTACGGACGCGATGGCGCCGTGGTGCTCGATGACATCGACCTCGAGATCGAGGCGGGCTCGTGTGTGGCCATCGTGGGCTGCTCGGGCTCGGGCAAGTCCACCCTGGCCAAGCTGATGCTCGGCCTGCACGAGCCCAGTCGGGGGCGCATCACGTTCGATGGCCACGATCTCGCCGAGCTCGACCTCGGCAGCGTGCGCCGACAGCTCGGCATCGTGATGCAAACCCCCCACCTGTTCGGTGGCTCCGTGCGCAGCAACATCGCGCTCGGATCGCCACGCGCGGGGATGCCCGAAGTGATCGCGGCGGCCCGGCAGGCCTGCATTCACGCGACGATCGAGGCCATGCCCATGGGCTACGAGACCCTGGTGGGCGAGGACGGGGCGGCGCTCTCGGGAGGGGAGCGCCAGCGGGTGGCGCTGGCGCGCGCGCTGGTGGGCAAGCCGGTCATCCTGCTGCTCGACGAGGCCACCAGCGCGCTCGACACCGAGGTCGAGCGTCACATCATGGACAATCTCTCGCAGCTGCGGTGCACACGGATCATCATTGCGCACCGCATGAGCACGGTGGCCTCGGCCGACACCATTGTCGTGCTCGATCGCGGCCGGATCGTCGAGCGAGGCGACCACCAGACCCTCATGGCTCGCGGTGGTCGCTATTGCGAGCTGGTGCAGCACGATCATGAGTGGTAGGCGACGAGGCTGGAGGGTCTGGGTGGGTCGGCTCGTGCTGGCGCTGGTGCCGGCATGCCACGAGCCCGTGGCCGATCAGCCGCAACCCAGGGAACGCCCGAGCGCGGCGCCGAACGAGCGGGCCGAAGGCTCGTCCGAGCCGGTGGTCGACGAGCCTTCGGCATACGTGGGAGTGGTGATCTCCCCGCGGTCGGTCGATCTGTCGACCGAGGTGCCAGGCACGGTGGTCGAGCTGGGAGCCGCGCTGGGGCAGCCGGTGGTCGAGGGCGCACTGCTGGTCCGGGTGCAGACGCCCACGCTTTCTGCGGAGATCGAAGCCGCCGACGCTGCGCTGAATCAGGTCGAGGCCGCGCGGGTCGAGCAGAAGCTGCTGATCGGCGCCGCGGAACGAGAGCTCGCGCAGGAGCAGCAGCTGGCGAGCGCGGGCATCGGCACGGCCCAGGAGCGGGCCCGGGCGCAGCTCGAGCTCGACCGGGCCCGAGCGGTGGAGCAGCGGTTGACCGCGCAACACGCACAACGCCGGGCCGAGCTTCGTCGCTTGCACGTACAACGCGATACGGGTCGCATCACGGCGCCGTTCTCGGGTACGGTGTCCACATGGTACCAGCCGGAAGGCGCCGTGGTGAGCCCTGGTGATCGCCTGGTACGCTTGGTGGTGGTGGATCGACTGTGGGTGCGCTTTGCCGTTCCGGTGGATGACCTCCACCTCGTGCGACCGGGCGGAGCCGTGGATGTGCTCCCCGTACCGGAAGGCCGGCGGCTGCGGGCCACCATCCGCCACGTGGCCCCCGAGCTCGATCTGGCGTCGCAGCGGATGCTGGTCGAGGCCGAGCTGCACGACGCACGTACGCTCAAGGCCGGCCAGGCGTGCCACGTGTCGCTGCGCTCCGCGGCCTCGAGGCCGAAGGCCGGGCCGGTTGCCGACGATCACCACGCCATCGTCGCATCCTCGACCGAGCCCACGGTGGCTCCCGAAGGAATGTGAGCATGCCACGCGCTCCACTGCTGCCGATCCCATTGCTCGTCGTCTCGTTCGCGACCGCATGTCGGCCAGCGTCGACCACTGCCGAGCAGCCCCGTGATGTGCCCCCGCTGGCCGTCGTCACCGCGAGCGACGGGCCGAGCCCACCCACGGTGGAATGCGGCGCGCCGATCGAAGGCGCCGACACCGTGCTACGCGCGGGTGGCTTGGTGATGCTCGGCGAACTCCACGGCGCTCGCGAGATCCCGGCGTTCGTGGCCGATCTCGCCTGCGCGGGGGCGAGCCGGGGCTTGTCCGTGCGCGTGGGCATGGAGATTCCCCGGAGCGAGGACGAGGCGCTCGCCGCCTTCTTGGATGGAGCCGGGGCGGCGTCCGATCGCGAGGCATTGCTCGATGCCGAGCACTGGCAGCGTTCCGATCAGGACGGTCGCAGCAGCGAGGCCACGCTGGCGCTCGTCGAGCGCGTACGAGCGCTGCGCCGGACCGGGCTCGACGTGGACCTGTTCGCCTTCGACGCCAATGCTTGGTCCGACTGGAACGAGCGCGACTCGGCGATGGCCGAGCGAATCCTGGCGCGCGCTGCTGCCGAGCCCGAGGCCATGGTGCTCACGCTCTCGGGCAACCTGCACAATCGCACCGTCGTCGGTCTACCGTGGGATCCCAACGCGATCCCCATGGGCGTGCACGTACAGCGGGCGCGGCCCGACGGGCTCAGCCTCGACGTGCGCTACACAGGCGGCACCGCATGGATCTGTCAGCAAGAGGGGTGTGGGATCGCGCAGGTGTCCGGTCACCCCGAGGGCGCAGGGCGACGCATCGAGCTCCGGGCCGAGCCCGACGAGTACGGGCACCACGGCACGTTCTGCGTGGGCTCGCTCGAGGCCGCCCCTCCGGCGGTGGGTCAGCTCGACCAGTAATCGTCGCCTCGCTCGTGTCAGCCACCCGGCTCGGCGGGCTGCTCTTGCAGCGAGCCGCGTGCGGGTACCCACTGTCGTGCCGCGGAGCTGGCTCCGGCCATCAGCCCCACCACGCGCTCGAGCAGCATCAGCTGTTCTTGCTGGAGATCGGGCAGTCGCACGGCGAGCGCCAGCCGCAGCTCGGCGCGCTGTCCCTGCTGTGGATCGGGCAGCGGCAGGCCGAGGAAGGCCCAGGTGCCGTCGGTGGTGCCGTGCTCGACCACCGTGGCCTGGCCCACGCGGACCTCGAAGCCGGGCACGCCCAGGCGCCGCAGCAGCTCGCCGACCTCGGGTGCGAGCCGACGCCAGCGGGTCGGACCCGCATCGCCCTCCGCATCGTCCTCGAGTCGCCGCAGGGCGGCGAGGATCTCCATGACCTCGCGCCGACGATCGCGCCAGCCCACCCGACGCTCGCCCGAGAACGCGGGCAGGCGGGTCAGCAGGCGGTGGTAGCCCAGCAGCACCGAGGCGACGAGCAGGGCCACCACCGTGCCCAGCACGTTCCACCAGCCGCCCACGCCGATCACGGTGAGGTAGGCGAGCACCGCGAACATGGCGGTGCAGGCCCACAACAGGGCCACCGCGTGGGCATGGGAGAACCCGGCGGCGAGCAGGCGGTGGTGCACGTGATCGGAGTCGCTGCTGAACACGGGCTGGCCCCGCAGCTTGCGGCGCAGCACCGCCATGCCCATGTCGAAGAACGGCAGCGTGAGCACCAGCCACGGGATCACGAACTGCAGCTCGGGCACGCGCCAACGCACCGGGCGCGTGTGCAGCAGGAGCGCCGCGAGCAAGAAGCCCAGGAAGTAGCTGCCCGCGTCGCCCATGAACACGCGGGCGGGGTGGCGGTTGAACACCAGGAACCCGCCCACCGCTCCCAGCGCGCAGGCGGTGGTCCACGCGACGGCGATGTTGACCGGGCCCACCACCGGGGCGGAGACGATCGAGACGAGGATCGTGGCGAAGCCGATGAACGCGATCCCACCCGCGAGGCCGTCGAGGCCGTCCATCAGGTTGACCGCGTTGACGGCAGCCACCAGGAACAGAGCGGTGAGCGGGGGCGTGATCCACCACAGCTCCCAGCCCACCAAGAGCTCGAGCGCGGGCCAGTGCAGGCCGTAGAGCACCGCGACGGTGGCGGCCACGATCTGCATCAGCAGCTTGGTGCGCGCCCGCAGACCCACGAGGTCGTCGTAGAGGCCGGTGAGCCCGACGATGAGCGCACCGAGCAGCGAGCCCGTGAGCGGGGTGACCGAGAACAGGTGATGGGTGAGGCTGAGCGGGTTGTTGCCGGCCAGGCCCGCGATGAGGGCCACGCCAAAGCCGAACAGCATCACCAGGCCACCCGCGCGGGGGATCTCTCCGGTATGGACCTTGCGCAGGCTGACTTCTTGGTCGCGTCGACCCAGCGCCTTCCAGGCGCGCAAGACCAGCGGCATGGTCAGGGCGGTGATGAAGAATGCCCCCACCGCGCCCACCCAGACAGTGTCGAGCGAGGCCCTCATGACGGCCCTCGATGCTCGTCGCCTGCTGTCCTCGCCCCAGTGGACGTCATCGGGCGTCAGCTATAGCATGAGCGGCGTTGAGCGGAGCAATCGAAGGTTCGTCGGGTCTTGGAGGAGCGGGCGGGCCGAGCGAGCCGAGCGAGCCCCACGACGTGTGCGTAGTAGGCCTGGGCTACGTGGGCCTGCCCACCGCCGCGGTGCTCGCAACGCACGGCCTTGCCGTGGCCGGGGTCGATCTGCGCGCGGATGTGCTGCAGACCATCAATGCGGGGCAGGTGCACATCGTCGAGCCGGAGCTCGATGCGCTGGTGCGGGCCGCGGTGGCGGCGGGCAGCCTGCGGGCGCTGCCCGAGCCCCCGCATGCCCGCACGTTCCTCATCTGCGTGCCCACCCCGTTTCGCGAGGGTCACCAGCCCGACCTGCGGCACGTGGAGGCGGCCACGCGGGCGCTCGTACCCGTGCTGCGGCCGGGCAACCTGGTGGTGCTCGAGTCCACGGTGCCGCCCACCACCACGCGCTCGCTGGTGGCGGGGGTGCTCGCCGAGGCGGGGTTGGTGGCAGGGCGTGACGTCTACGTGGCCCACGCGCCCGAGCGCGTGCTGCCCGGGGCGGTGATCCGCGAGGTGGTGGAGAACGCGCGAGTCGTGGGCGGGGTGACCGAGGCCTGCACCGAGGTGGCGGCGCGGTTCTACGAGGGCTTCGTCAAGGGCGAGGTGCACCGCTGCCGGGCCGAGACGGCCGAGCTGGTCAAGCTCAGCGAGAACGCCTATCGCGACGTGAACGTGGCGTTCGCCAACGAGCTGGCCAACGTGTGCGATCGGCTGGGGCTCGATCCCTGGGAGGTGATCGGGCTGGCCAACCAGCACCCGCGCGTGGAGATCCTGCGACCGGGACCCGGGGTGGGGGGCCACTGCATCGCGGTGGATCCATGGTTCATCGTGGCGACGGCGCCCGAGGACACGCCCTTGATCCAGGCCGCGCGGGGGGTCAACGACGACCGGCCGCGCAAGGTGGTGGCGCGGGTGAAGGAGCTGGCCGAGCGCTTCAAGCGACCGCGCGTGGCATGCCTGGGGCTGAGCTACAAGCCGAACATCGACGACGTGCGCGAGAGCCCGGCGGTGGCGGTGGTACGAGCGCTGCAGGCCGAGCTCTCGGCCGAGCTCCTGGTGGTCGAGCCGCACCTGCGGGCGTGCCCGATCGAGGGACTCGAGCTGTGCGAGGCCGAGGATGCGCTGCGGCGGGCGGACATCGTGGTGGTGCTCGTGATGCACCGGCAGTTCCAGCGGCTGCCCAAGGAGCTGTTCACGCGGCCCTCGGTGATCGACACGGTGGGGCTGTTGACCTGAGCGCCGGAAGGCGTGACTGGCGGGGCTCCGTCCGATGGCCGCGGAGCCGGCCAATTGTGCGTTCGAGGCGGTGGTATTGAGGGGGAGGGGGGCCTGCGCTATTCCGCGCGCGCCCGAAAGGCCCGCGATGATCAATTCCCGACTCTCCCGTCCCGCCCTGCTGATCTCCTGCGTCTCGCTGCTGCTGGCCGCCTGCGGCAACAAGGACCAGACCGAGGCCAAGCCCAACGACGCCAAGGCTCCCGCCGCCGCCAAGGCGGGCGACGCCGAGCCGGCCGCCGCCAAGCCCGAAGAGGCCAAGCCCGCCGCCGCGATCACGGCCGATGGCCCCAAGGGCAAGGACGCGGCCGACAACCACAAGCCCTTGGTCGATGCGCTCGCGGGGCTCGAGGGCTGCAAGCTCGACGCGGAAGGCAGGAACATCGACGGCGACTGTGCGGCCTACGACGCATTCTCGAAGGTCGTGGACGATTCCGAGGACGAGGACCAGGAGGCGATTGCGCGCACGCTGGTCAACCTGCTCGGTGATTCCAGCGACGTGGTGCGCTGGTCGGCGCAGAGCGTGCTGCGCAACCTCGACTGGCTCAAGCACGACGCGCTGGTCGCCACGGGGTTGGTGGCGCTCGCCAGCGAGAAGAACGAGGAGATCGCCAACGGTCTCGCGTCCGATCTGCGCAACGCCGAGGAAGAGAAGCTGTTCGGTGACGCGCTGCGGCCGACGCTCGAGGCCACCCTGATCGCGCTGCCCCACAAGGAGGCGTTCGTGAGCTTGATGCCGACCGCCTCGGAGTGTGGCGAGAACGTCAAGTGCCTGGAGTTGCTGGCCAACGTGGCGGCGAAGAACCCCGAGCTGCACAACCGTGGCTTCGCGGCGGCGGAGCTGATGGCGGCCAACCAGCTGCTCGGCAACAGCTGCACGATCGCCTCGGAGGTCGCCGTGACCCTGGCCAAGGCGCCCGCGCCGGCCGAGGACGCCGACAATCCCTACAACCCCCACGAGGACGCCGAGCAGATCATCGGCTCGATCACCAGCGTGGAGGTGGGTGAGGGCGACGAGAAGCAGGATTGCGCCGCGGTCTTGCCGAAGCTCGTCGACGAGGTCACGGCCCTGGCCAAGGCGGGGACCCTGAGCGACCGCGTGTTCACGGCGGTGCTCGACATCGATCGCCGCGAGGACAAGAAGAGCTACATGGAGAAGCTCACCGCGCTGGCCGAGGCGGTCAAGGGCAACGACGAGCTCGGCGCGGACATGAAGCAGTCGGCCACCGACGCGCTCGAGAACTGGAAGAGCGAGGAGTAGCCCGCTGGGGCGTGCGAACGGGCGTTCTTCGTCCGCACGCCGACGTCACTTGGCATGGGCCATCGATCCCTCGATCATCGGCCATGCCTCGGCGCGCGTGGTCTCCCGCCCTCTCGATCTCGTTCCCGGCCTGGCCCCCGGCTGGGCTCCCGGCTGGGCTCCTGGCCGGGCTCCTGGCCGGGTCCTCGGCCTGCAACGACGGCCCGACCCAGACCACGGATGCGCCGACCACCGGCACGGGGACCGAGGGGACGGGCGGGTCGACCACCACCGACACGTCCGGGGTGGACAGCACGGGCACCCCGATCCCGGACATGGTCGTGCCGCCGCAGGTGGGCTGCGTGGCCGATCCGGTCGATGCGGCCACGCAGTGGCCCGGCGTGCAGGACGACGGCTCCACGATCCTCGTGAACGGGCGGCGGGCCGACAGCCTCGGCGAGAGCCGGTTGCTGCGCGGCTACGGCTTCGACGTGGCGGTGCACCCCACGGCCGAGGTCGCCTACGTCACCACGGCCAGCCGAGAGGATCGGCGGCTCTACGTCATCGATCGCAGCACCGGCGACATCGTCCAGGACATCGATCGACAGGAGGCCTACTACGGGCTGCTGGTCTCGCCCGACGGGAGCCGACTGTACGCGTCCAACGGAGTGCCCGGGGGCATCGAATACTTCGACGTCGCCGCCGACGGCATGGTGACCAGCGCGGGCGAGGTGCCCGTGGGGGGGTGGACGGCGGGCATGGCCGGCAGCCCCGACGGCGCGACTCTGTGGGTCGCGAGCTTCGACGCCAACCGCATCACCGAGGTCGACACGGCCACGATGACCGTCACCCGCACGCTGCAGCCAGGCGTGCAGCCCTGGGACGTGCTGTACGTGCCCAGCCGCAACGAGCTGTGGTCCACCGACTTCACCGGTGAGGACCTGAGCATCTTCGAGCTCGACACCGACATGGTGGGCGCCACCGTTCCGCTGCCGACCTCGCCCTCGATGATGGTGCTGGCCGAGGACGAGTCGCGGGTGTTCGTGTCCGTCACGGGTGCGGACCAGATCGTGGCCGTCGACACCGTCACGCGCGCCGTCGTGGGCTCGACGCCGGTGGCCGAGGCGGACTTCGTCGACGCGATGGGGCAGCCGCTGCCGCACAGCAACGTCAACGCGCTCTGGGTCGACGGCCCCACCGATCGGCTCTACGCCGCGCGCGGCAGCGACTCGGCGATCGGCGTGTTCGAGGCCAGCACGCTCACCCCGCTCGGCTCGATCCCGACCCGCTGGTACCCCACGGGGGTCGCCGGCAGCCCCGATGGCCAGCAGCTGGTGGTCTCGGAGCTGCGCGCCAACGGCTCGCGCTCCCGGGTCCTGGGCGACGCCGGCGATCACGGGATCTATCGGGGCGGGGTGTCGATCATCGACCTCCAGGGCTTCGAGCTCGCCGACGCGACCAACGAGGTGATCTCCAACTTTCGACGCCCGCTCGAGCTGGCCGTGCCCCCCGACTGTGGCTCCGACTTCCCGCTGCCCCTCGACTACGGGGGCAGCCCGGCCATCGAGCACGTGGTGCTCATCGTCAACGAGAATCAGACCTTCGACGCGCTGTTCGGCGAGTCCGCCGCGGCGCTCGGGGTCGAGGCCGATCCCGCGTACCTCAAGTGGGAGCAGTCGATCACCGTCAACAAGCGGGCGCTGGCGGAGCGCTTCGTGATCGGCGACCACTTCTTCACGGACTCCCAGGAGTCCGACATGGGCCATACCTTCCTCACCGCCACGCACTGGACCGAGTGGGTCGAGCGGATCAACTTCGATCGCGACGAGTACGACGTGCTCCAGACCTACCCGATCTCGCCGCCGGCGATCCCCGATCGCGGCAACTTCTTCTCGTGGCTGCTCGACAACGGCAAGTCGATCCAGATCTACGGCGAGATCGTGGGCATCCTGCACGACAGCACCGTGGGCCCCGTGTCGCAGTTCTCCGACATCGGCTTTCCGGGCGGCACCATCATCAACTACGACGTGCAGGACGTGGTCAAGGCGCAGTACGTGGCCTCGGAGGTCGCAGCCGGCGAGCTGGCCGACTTCACGTTCCTCTCGCTGCCCAACGACCACGGGCAGGGGGTCTCCCCCGGGGTTCCCACCCCGCAGTCGATGACCGCCGACAACGACGCGGCGGTCGGCATCGTCGTCGATGCGATCAGCCACTCGCCCTTCTGGGAGAGCACCGTGATCATCGTGCTGCAGGACGACCCGCAGGGCTCCGACGATCACATCGACGAGTCACGCTCGCCGCTCTTGGTCATCAGCCCGTGGGTGCGGCGCGGGTACGTCAGCCACGCCCACTACTCGTTCTCGTCGGTGTTCGCGACGATCGAGCGCCTGCTCGGGGTGCCGCCGCTGGGCCGGCCCGACGCCTCGGCCGCGCCGATGTGGGACATGTTCACGGACGTGCCCGACTTCGAGCCCTACGATGCGATCCCGCGCGAGTACCCGGAGGAGGTCGGTCGCAAGGGGGACCCGGGGATCGGGGCCACGCGGTGCATGGACTTTCGCGGGCCCGATCGCAACCCCGAGCTCGGGTTCGTGGTCGATCAGTACCTGGCGTTTCGCCGCGGAGAGCTGACGGCCAAGGAGGCGGAGGCGCGGATCAGGGCGGAGCTCGCCAACCCGACGCGGCGCGAGGAGGCGGAGGAGGAGCGGGAGGAGGAGCTCTCCGCCCACGCCCAGGCCGTGGCGGCCTACGAGGCGCTGCGGGCCGAGCACCCCGAGCTGCCGCCGCTGCCCGAGCTGCCCGCACGAATGGCCCCGGCAGCGGGGTGCCGGCGGGTCGACCGCGACGACTAGGACTCTCGCACGGTCACGATCGTCGGGCTCATCGCGCGCATTCGGCCGGCGTCGCGGGTCGTGTGCGTGCGTGATAGAGTTGCGCGCGGTGGGGGAATCGGGCGGATCGCGCCAGAGGGGGGATGCATGACACACGCTCGCGAGGATGAGCGACAACGAGTGCGCTGGGTCGCCACGCCGGTGCTGGCCCTGACGACGCTCGCCGCCACGGCCGCCTGCTACGACGGTCCGTCGCGCGAGCCCGGAGCCGACGGCGGTGACGCCTCGGCGACCGACGGCACCGAGACCGACGGCGACCCGACCGACTCCGATACCGACGGCACCCCGCTGGTGTTCGACCCGGCGCCCGCCGTGCTCCCGCGGCTGACCGCCGACCAGTACCGCAACAGCTTGCAGTCGGTGCTCGCCCCGGGTCTGCCCGCGGTGGCGCTCGAGCCCGATACCAACCCCTACCTCTTCTTCAACATCGGGGCCACCACGACCACCCTCTCCGAGCTGGGTACCCAGCTCTACGAGGAAGCCGCCGACGAGCTCACCCACGCGATCTTCGGCGACCCCAACGCGCGCCTGGCCCTGGTGGGCTGCGAGCCGCTGGCTCCCGGCGACCAGTGCGTGCAGGGCTTCCTCGAGGACTTCGGGCGTCGAGCCTACCGCCGCCCGCTGACGTCCGAGGAGCTGCTGCGCTGGCAGCAGATCACGGTGCAGCTCGCCAACCCCGACGCCTGGGAGGGCCTGCGCCTGGCCGTGGCCGGGATGCTGCAATCGCCCCACTTCCTCTACCGCGTGGAGCTGGGCGAGCCCGACCCCGAAGATCCGGCTCGGCTGCGCTTCACCTCGCACGAGATGGCCAGCCGGCTCTCGTTCCTGCTGTGGAACACCACGCCCGACGACGAGCTGCTCGACGCGGCGGCCACCGACGTGCTGCTCACCGAGCAGGGCCTGCGCGAGCACGCCGAGCGCATGCTGGCCGACCCGCGCGCGAGCGCGGCGATCCAGGAATTCTTCGCGCAGTTCTTCGATCTGGGGCGCCTGGACGGCATCGCCCGCGACCCCATGGTCTATCCGATGTTCTCGAGCACGCTGCCGGCCTCGATGAAGACCGAGGTGCAGCTCCTCGTGAACGACTTCGTGTTCCGTCGCGATGCGGACATCCGTGGGATCTTCGGCACCCGCAACACGTTCGTGAACGAGGAGCTGGCGATGCTCTACGGGGTCGATGCGCCCGGGGCCTCGCCGATCTCGTTCGTGCCGGTCGAGCTGCCCGCCGACGGGCCGCGGGCGGGCATGCTCACCCTGGGGGCGTTCTTGATGATGAACGCCCACGAGACCGAGCCCTCGCCCACCCGCCGCGGCAAGTACCTGCGCGAGCGCGTGCTGTGCCAGACGGTCCAGCCCCCGCCCGACGACGTGGACACCAACATCCCCGAGCAAGAGGGCGAGGGCAAGACGCTGCGCGAGCGGCTGTCGGAGCATGCGACCAATCCCGCGTGCGCGGGGTGCCACAGCTTCATCGATCCACCGGGCTTCTTGTTCGAGAGCTTCGACTCGATCGGCGTGTTCCGAACCGTGGACAAGGACGGGCTGACGATCGATGCCAGCGGCGAGCTCGATGGCCAGCCGCTGGCCAGCGCCACCGAGCTGGGGCCGATGCTCGCCGCCGATCCGCGCGTGGGCACCTGCGTGGTCAAGCAGCTGTTCCGCCACGCACAGGGGCGCCTCGAGCACGAGACCGAGGCCGACATCCTGCTCGATCTGGGTGACCGCTTCGCCGACGACGGCTATCGGTTCAAGCGGCTCTTGCTCACCCTGATCACCCACGAAGGGTTCCGCACCCTGGCGCCTGCGGAGGAGGAAGGGGCATGAGACTCGACGATTGGGGTCGGCCCGGCCGACGAAAGGGGATGCTCTCCCGCCGAACCCTGCTGCGTGGAGCGGCGGGCGGCGCTGCGGTGTCGCTGGCCCTGCCGCCGCTCGAGGCCATGCTGGGCACCCACGGCGCCCTGGCCAACGGCGCCGACGACCAGCCGATCTTCGGGGTCTTCTTCTGGGCCAATGGCACGCCCTGGCACGCCGGGCACGGCGCGGCGCAGGGCGGAGGCGGGTACCCCGACCTGTGGACCCCGGCCGCAACCGGGGTCGGCTACACGCCCAGCGAGCTGCTGATGCCGCTGGCTGCCCACCAGGTCAGCGTGGCGACCGGGCTCGAGCCCAAGACCGAGGTGCCGTCCGATCCGCCCGGCCAGGGTGACGGCCACATGCGCGGCTTCATGGTCGCGCTCACCTCGGATCGGCCTCGACCCGAGGGCTTCGATCACCCGTCGCACACGCTCACCGCGCTGCGGCCCAGCCTCGACCAGTACGTGGCCAAGCACGACGAGTTCTACGGGACCGACGTGCCGCGCTTTCGCTCGCTGGTGATGGGGATCTCCGACGCTCGCTTCCACGACTACGGGCACTGGAATGCGATCTCGTACAACGGGCCCGACTCGCTCAACCTGCCGGTGATGGATCCGGGGCAGCTCTACGGGCTGTTGTTCGACGTGCCCGCCGACACCACGTCGCTCACCAACCGCGCCAGCCTGCTCGACGCGGTGATGGCCGACGCCAACGACCTGCGCGGGCGCCTGGGGGCGGCCGATCGGATTCGCCTGGACGAGCACCTCGCCCACCTCGACGAGATCCAGCGCCGCCTCGAGCTCTCGGTCGCCGCGTGCGACGATCCCGGGGCCCCGGCCGGCTCCGCCGACCTCATCGAGAAGACCGACATCATGGCCCAGCTGCTGGCGCGGGGCCTGCTGTGTGGGCTGACGCGGGTGTTCAGCTTCATGCTCACCTCGCCCGCCACCACCCACCTGTTCTCGAACCTGGGCGTGGCCGACGAGATGCACAAGACCTGCCACGATGGTCTGTGGCAGCAGGTTCGCGACATCACGCTCTACCAGATGCAGGCGTTCGCCCGCTTCCTCGACGTGATGCAGGCGACCGTCGATCCCACCGGGATCTCGCTGCTCGATCGCATGCTGGTGTTCGGGACCTCGGAGTACGGCGAGGGCTGGCAGCACGGCAACAAGGAGCACCCGGTGATCCTGGCCGGACGCGCGTGCGGGGCCATCAACCCCGGCGTGCACCAGCGCGTGCCCGACGGCAACCTCGGCATGGCCCACGTGACCGCGCTGCGGGCGCTGGGGATCGAGACGCCGAGCTACGGGTTCAACGGCGGCGAGACCAGCGAGGACCTCTCGGAGATCCTGGCCTGAGATGGCGCGAGCGGGAGCACGCTCGTCGCTGCGCACGCACGGGCGGTGGCTCGCCCGTGCGCTCGGCACTGCCGTGCTCGTCGGTCCATGGCTCGTGGGCGCATGCGGAGGCGACGATGCCCGCGGTGACGGCGAGGCGAGCAGCGCGGGCACGGTGAGCGACGGCGGCACGGCCACCACGGGCGCGAGCGGGGGCGACGGGGGCACGGTGGACGACACCGGTGAGCCGCCCTTGGAGTGCGCGGCCAACGAGGTCGTGTGCGGCGCGATGTGTGCCGAGCTCGACACCGACCCGAGCAACTGTGGCCAGTGCGGGCGCAGCTGCGTCGTCCCCCAGGCGGTGGCCTCGTGCGTGGCCGGCGAGTGCGCGATGGCGAGCTGCGAGCCGGGCTACAGCGACTGCGACGGCGACGTGCAGAGCGGCTGCGAGACGCCGATCGACTGTCAGGAGGGCATGCTCTGCACGACCACCTGCGGCTCCGAGGGCGTGGTCGACTGCACCGACGTCTGCGCCGCCGCGGGCGAGCCCGTGTGCCTGGCCCCGCCCGAGGCTTGCAACGTGATCGACGACGATTGCGACGGCGCGTGCGACCAGGGTCCGCTGCCCGGGTGTCGCGTGAGCGTGCACCGCTCCAACAGCCCCACGCTCGGCCACTTCTACACCACGGATCTCGCCGAGGCGCAGAGCGGCGACAAGAACCTCGAGGCGCAGGACTACTTTTGGATCTACGCGCAGGTCGAAGGCCTGCAGCCGCTGTTTCGCTGCATCAAGGGCAACGGCAAGCGCTGGCTGACGACGTCGACCGATTGCGAGGGCACGGCGGCGCCCGAGCTGGCCATGGGGTTCATCTCGCCGGATGATCGCTGCAACGCGACCCCGCTCTATCGCCTGCTCAACGTCGGGCCCGACGCGCACTTCTATACGGTGAGCGCAGCCGAGCGCGACAATGCGGTCGACAACCTCGGGTTCCAGGATCAGGGGATCGCGGGGTACGTGTGGTCGGGGCCGTAGACGCCCATGGGCCGCGCTATGGCTCGACGGGCGCCGGCCCCGAGGAAGGCATCTTCCCCGCCTCGTGCGTCCCCGGGATCGCCTCGCGCTCCATCTTCCCGGTGGGTCGCTGCTCGAGCTGCGCCATCATGTAGAGCGCGGCCACGACGAGGATCACGACGATGCTCAGCACCTGGAACGGCAGCGAGACGAGGCCCCAGTTGGCCTCGGTGAACGCCTGCCGACGACGGACGCGGCGGGAGACCTTCTCGGCGAAGTCGGGCGGCGCCTCGACCTCGGGGAGGCTGCTCACCAGCGACATCATCTTGCGCAGCATCTCGACCTCCGAGCGGGCCTCGGGGTCGAGAGCGAGCTGCTCCTCGAACTCGGCCGCCTCGTCGGCGGGCAGCTCCGCATCGAGGTAGGCCGTCATCCGCTCGGCGCTGGTGTCCTGGGTGGCGGGCATCGTCGTTACTCCTCGAGCATAGGTCGCGTGGGTTCCGTTGGCATCCCCTCGATGGGCATGGTTGGCGCGGGGGGCATGGTTGGGTCAGCTCAGGTAAGGCGCCAGTCGCTCCTTGAGGGCCACGCGGGCGCGGTGCAGGCGCGACTTGAGCGTGCCCTCCTGTAGCCCGGTGATGTTGAGGATCTCCTGATAGGACAGGCCCTGGATGTCGCGGAGGATGATGAGCAGGCGGTGCTCGGGGTCGAGCTGGGCGAGCTCCTGCTGGATGGCGGCCTGGAGCCGCGCGCCCTCGGTCATGGCCTCGGGTCCGGCGATGCGAGCCTGCAGCGGGACCGAGGGTCCGTCGTGGCCGGGGTCGTGGGCCTCGGGGGTCTCCTCGACCGGGACGCTGCGGTGGAAGTTGCGACCGCGCAGGTACTTGATGCGGTTCTTACAGGTGTTGGTCGCGATGCGATAGAGCCACGTGTAGAAGCGCCCCTCGCCGCGATACTGGCCGATGGCCCGGTGCAGGGTGATGAACACCTCTTGCGCCACGTCCTCGGCCTCTTGGCGGTTGCCGAGCATGCGCAGGGTGAGTCCGAAGATGCGGTGCTGGTAGAGCCGTACCAGCTCGTCGAACGCTCGCTGGTCACCCGCGCGCAAGCGCCTGACCAGGCGACGATCGCGAATGTCCGCTTGTCGACGCGCCTCGGCCTCGGGGCTCTGCGGCTCGCTGGACGCAGCCGGAGCCTCGTCGATCTCCGCCTCGGGCACGGGTGCCTCTTGGCTCGAGCTGGCCGGGGTCGCCACGGGTGGTCCATAGACTATCGCGACCGGCCGAGGTTCCGCCCTGGTGGTCCGGGATCGAGCCGCGCAATGGGCGCGAAACCCAAGCGGGTGGCCGAGGGCCGGGTCCTCGCGGCGATCGAGACCAGGCCGGTCGGGGGAACCGCCGGGCACGAGCGGCGGAGGGCCCGGCGGAACACCGCCGGTTGATCCGGTGAGGGGGCTCCCCGTTCGCGCCGGGATTGAGCAGCACTTTGGTCTTCGTGCCACGTCGTTTGGGCGAACAGCTCAGCGTGTCCATCGCTACGGTCCGCGTGTCGAGGGGTCCGAAGCGAAGGACCCGATCGCAGACCCGAGCCGAGGAACAGGACCCGATCGATGCGACACGCCATGCCCACCGCTCCCAAGACCCTGTGGATCGCCGCCTTGCTGGTGCTCCCGGTCGCCTGTGATCAAGAGCCCGAGGGGCGCCCGGCGCTGCAGGGCCTGCAGCCGTCGTCGCAGGACGACGGCCTGGTGCTGGCCGATCGCACGTTCCTGGTGGACGCCGAGCCGGACACCGAGATGTACGTGGCCGACGAGGAGCTGGTGTTCTACGGCGGCGTGGTGAAGCTCGACGACGACTGGCAGCCGGGCGACCTGCTGGTCAATGGAGCCGGCGTTGGCTTCCTGCGTCGGGTGGTCGACGTGGAGGAGGCGGGGACCGAGGTGGTGGTGCAGACCGAGATGGCCGAGCTCCACGACATCGTGGCGCAGGGGGGCTTCCACGGGCAGTTCAAGCCGTTCTCCGAGGGGCTGCGGCTGTCCGACGATTCCGGCGCGTTCGGCGACTTCGTGGCGCGGGTGGACGCGCAGGGCAATGCGGTGCCGCTCGACCAGTTCACGGCGGGCGTCGATGCCCAGGGCGCCTCGGGCTCGGCGGGGCACATCGAGTTCGATCCCACCACGCTCGTGAGCGCGGGCGGCCTGCGCCTCGATCTGACCGGGGGGCACTTCTCGTTCGACCCCGACCTCGACCTCGACGTGGACCTCGGCTGGTGGAGCATCGATCGCTTCGAGGTGCTGGCCAAGGGCACGATGGACGCGGAGATCGAGCTGCGGCTGGGCACCGACGGCAACTACGAGATCCTCGATCGCTCGGTGAAGCTGTGGGAGAGCCCGCGCTATGCGTGGTACGGCTTCATCGGTCCGGTGCCGGTGGTGGTGGTGACCACGATGGAGCTCGGCGCCACCGTCTCGGTGGCCACGCATGGTCCCTCGTCGGTCACGATGGGCGCAGGGGCCAACAGCTGGGTCCAGGTGGGGGCGATCTACGACGGCGACGACGGCTGGGACATGGTGGGCGACCACGGCTTCAACTTCCGCTACTCGGGGCCGGAGTTCGTGCTCGACACCGAGCTCGACGCCCGCGTGGCGCTCGACGGCGTGCTCAAGGTCGAGCTCTACGACGTGGTGGGCCCGCAGCTGACGATGTCGCCGTGGGCGGCGGTCAACGCCAACGCCATGGGCCACTGGTCGGCGGACATCGGCGTCAAGGGCAAGATCGGCGGGGCGGTCTCGCTGCCGTGGCACGACGACATCGGGATCGACGCGGAGCTGTTCGACTGGTCGCACCGGCTGGCGGAGGGGGAGCTGTACTGATTCGCCCGTGGACGGGAGGCGAGCGCCAGGGAGCCCCGCCCTGCGGGCTCAGTCGAGCGACACGCCTTCGTGCTTGCACTTGCGGCGCAGCTCCGTCTTGGCGTTGCCGCGCAGGCGCGTGTAGGCGTAGCGCGCCCGCGGTTCCTGCCGCAGCCTGCAGGCGGCCTCGCCCATGATCTCCAGCGCGTCCTGGGAGGGCTCGAGATCGTAGGCGGCCTTGGCGTCGCGGTAGGCCTGGCGGGCGTCGCGGGGCAAGGCCTCGCGGGCGCGCGCGAGCAGCCGGGCGGGTTCGTCGGCAGGGTTCGCGTCGGGCTCGGGCTCCTCGACGAGCAGCTCGTCGTCGTGGCCGCCCGAGCTGGTCTCGGGCTCCTCGCCGCCGGTCGCGGCGGCCGGTGATGCGGCCGGTGACGTGGCGGGCGTGGCCATGGCGAGCGAGGGCCTCGTGACCGAGGCTCCCGTGACCGATGCGTCGGTCGGGCCCTGCGTCAGGCTGGGCGAGGCGTCGCTGTGCGTGGGCTCGTTGGCGAGGTTCCACAGGCGGAGGCCACCCAGCGCCACCGAGCCGCCGACGAGGCTGCCGATGAGCAGGTACTTGAGCGGCACCCCGCGTGGTGCGTCGCCGTGGGTGCTCGACGACGGCGGCAGGATGGGGCCGGGAGCGAGCTCGGGCCCGGGCTCCTGACCGAACCCGGGGGCGAGCTCCGACGCGTAGGTGTTCTCGAACGCGATCGGTACATAGGACCCGGTGGGCTGCGGGGCGGGCTGGGGCAGCGGCGGGAATGCTCCGCTGGGGTGTGCGTTGGCCACGGCCGCTTGGGGCGAGGGCACCGTGTTGCGCCGCTCCTTGGGGAGCGGCTGCAGCGAGCCGGGCGTGGGCAGGGCGGGCATGGGCTTGGCCGCGTCCTCGCGCGGCGTGGTGACGGTGGAGTCGAGCTCGGCCCAGGCCCAGCGCGGCACGGCGGGGGGCTGCTTGGCGCGCTCGCGCCAGGGGTGGGGCTTGGGGCCGAACAGGTGCTCGAGGTAGCGGCCGAGCGCGCCGGGCAGGCCGTGGAGCTGGTGGTCGCGTGTGACCAGCTCGAGCTCCTCTTGCATCTCGAACGCGGTCTGGTAGCGCTCGTTGGCGTCCTTGTGCAGCGCCTTGATGATGATGCGCTCGAGCTGCCGGGGGCAGTCGGGGCGGAGCTGGCGGGGCGGCGGTGGCTCCTCGCCGAGCAGCTTGTGCACGGTGCCGAGCACGGTGCCGGCCTTGTAGGGCCGCTCCATGGTGACCATCTCGTAGAGCACGATGCCCATGGCGAAGATGTCGCTGCGGCGGTCGAGCGGCTCGCCGCGGCACTGCTCGGGCGACATATAGGCGACCTTGCCCTTGAGCACGCCGACCGCGGTCTGCTCCTTGTCGGAGGTGGCCTTGGCGATGCCGAAGTCGATGAGCTTGACGCCGCTCTGGCGGGTGACGATGACGTTGGAGGGCGAGACGTCGCGGTGGACGATCTCGAGCGGGCGCCCGGCGTAGTCGGTCTGCTCGTGGGCGTAGTGCAGCCCGGCGGTGCAGCCCACCGCGATCTGCAGGGCGAGCTCGAGCGGCAGCTTCTCCTGCTGCTTGTGGGCGGCGATCAGGATCGCCTTGAGGTCCTCGCCGTGGAGGTACTCCATGGTGAAGAAGCACTCGTCGTCCTTGAGCCCGATGTCGTGGGTGTGGACGATGTTGGGGTGCTCGAGGGTGGCGGCCACGCGCGCCTCGTCGCGGAACATGGCCATGTAGCGCGGGTCGTCCATGCGCTCGGGCAGCACCCGCTTGAGCACCACGATCTTCTCGAACTCGAAGTCCTCGAGGCCCACCGCACGCGCGAGGTAGACCTCGGCCATGCCGCCCGAGCCGAGCCGCCCGAGCAGCTCGTAGCGGCCGCTGAGGCTCTGGACGGGAGTGAGGAAGCCGCGCGAGGACTTCGCGCTGCTGCGGGGTGGCACTGTGTGACTCTACGATCGAACGCGGCAAGGGTCGAAGCTCTGGCGAATCGAGCGGACGAGGTGGTGCGCCGAAGCTCGACTGCTCGTGCGGTGCCGTAATCACGGGTTCGCCTCGAACCCGCCGATGCGGCGGTAGCGCGGTCGCTCTCGGGGCTCGAGACGGCCGAAGACGTCTCGAACGACGTGTCACGAGAGGGCGGCACCCTCGCGGCCGAGCCGCGCGAGATGTGGCACGATTCGACGGAGCGATGGCGAGGACGGCGAGGGGTGGGCTGGTGCTCTCGTGGCTCGGCGCCGTGATCGTGGGCGGCGTGGTCGGCCATGGCTGCGGGGACCTGGAGCCCGGTGTCCCGCTGGTGGCGGCGCGTTGTGATCCGAGCTCGATGGCGCCGGACAATTGCCTCGACCTGACCGTGTGCTGCTCGGACGACCCCGCGACGGTCGCCGGTCCCGAGGGCGAGCCGCTGTTCTTCGGCGAGCACAACGAGCGCAGCCGCTCGGGCTTCTGTGTTCGAGTGAGCGACATCGCGGGGCAGGGCCTGTCCGAGCCCGAGGGCTGTCCCATACCGTGCAACCCCACCTGGTACGATCAAGTGATCGATGCCGTGTGCGGCTCGGGGCGGCAATGCTGCCAGTCGGTGGAGCTGCACGAGGACGATTGCGTCTTCGACTCCGTGCAAGGGCGCTGGCGACCAGCCGACGGACGGGATGCGCTGGCCTCCCTCGAGGGTGGTGGCGACTGGCGACCGACCCCGAACAGCACCCACCAGGACCCGGATTTTGCCGGCTGCGAGGCCCATGCGGGGGGCGATCGCGGCAGTCAGGCGTTTCGGGACTGCGTGGTTCGGCTCGGTACCGCAGCCCATCGCGGGTACTGCATGGCGCTCGGGCTCAATCAGCGGTGCCCGGCCGAGGAAGCGGACTACATCGATGCGTGCGAGGCGATGAACTGACTCACCAGCGCAGGCTCAGCCCGCCGGGGACGACCTCGAGGGTGTGCCGCTTCGCCCACCGCTTCCACGAGGTGCCGACGACCAAGGCTGCGATGCCGCCCACGACCAAGGCCGCCCCCACGCTCAGGGTCGTGAGGCTTGCGATGCGCAGGCGCTCGGCCCGGCGGGCATGGTCCGCGAGGTCGATCCAGCGGGCCTCGGGGAATCCGAGGGGACCGGGGCTCAGCCCATCCCACACCCTGCTCATGCTTCGATTGCTCGCGGCGATCAGCGCCCACGCGCTGCCGAGCGAGGCGATGCCCAGGCACAAGCCCACACTGCCGGCCGTCTGCATGCCGACGGCGCGGCGTAGCTCGGGTACGTACGCGGGATCGAGGGTCGTGGGCCGAGCGGTCGAAGGCTTGGGCGCCACGAACGGGCTCGGGGGCGAGAGGCCGGCCGCGCGGGAGCGGCAGTCCACGAAGTCGTCGAAGCGCTCGAAGTCCCGTCGGCGGCACGGTGGAGCGGAGGGCTCGGGCTCGGGCTCGGGCTCGGGCTCGGGCTCGGGCTCGACGACGGTGGACGACGCGGGCGCTCGAGTCGGATCGGGGGCGTCGACGACTTCGGGCGCCGTCGAAGCGCCAGACGGCTCGGAGGTCTCGCTTGGTTCGGGGATCTCCGTCGGTCCGGCGACGGGCTCACCCAGGAGCGATGCCGCAAGTGCAATCGTGATGCTCGCCTCGACCACCGCCAAGTTCGCCGACCATCCTACACGAGCGCATCGGCTCGCGGTTCCCGGCGTGACGTCAGCGCGGTCGGCCCGGGCTCACCCCCGCAACACCATCACCCTGCGCCCGCTCGGGGTTCGTCCGTCCTCGAGCCGTGTGCGGTCTTCGATCGCCTCGGCGCGGGCTCTGCAGTCGAACACGGCCAGCACGCCCTCCTCGAGCCCGAGGCGGTCGAGGTACTCGTCGAGCTGCGCCAGCCCGCGCTCGAGCGGGTCGCCCTTCTTGTCGCGGTCGCGCCAGACCTTCAGCTCCATCGCGATCCGCTGGACCATGCGCTTGCCGTCGGCGTCAGCGTGGGGCCACTGCACCAACAGATCGATCCGCTTGCGCCCCACCCCCACCTCGCGCTGGATCGAGCCTCCGCCATTGACGATGCGGTGCAGCCACGCCATGAGCACGAGCTGCGGTGCCACCTCGGGGTAGTCGATGCGTCCCGCGACGATCTCGCCGTGCTCGCGCCAGAACTGGGCGAAGCCCTCGAGCAGCGCAGGCACGTCGAGGCGGCCATCGGTGCCCACATAGCTGCGCGGCTCGACGGCCACGGCAGCCTCGGCTTGGGCTGCGAGCACGCGGACGATGATCTCGCGGTAGATCGGGTTGGCGATGCGTACCGGGAGCCCCGGGGCGACCAAGCCCAGATCCACTACGTATTCGAAGTCGGCGTCGAAGGTTGCACCTCCGGGGAGCTCACCCGCGAGCACCGGCTCGAGCACGCGCCGCACCGCGTCTTCGCGGAGGCGGGCGAGGAGCGAGTCGAGGTGGGTCGCACGCGAGAGGATCAGGCGCTCCTTGGCCTGGATGATGTGGGCCTCGGTGATGGCCTCGGATGGCAGTGGGCCGAGCTCCTCGACCACCTCCCGCGCGAGCGCATTCGTCAGCCAGGGTTGGCCCTGCGTCAGTGACATCACAGTCGAGATCGCCTCCTTTGTGAAGGCTTGGCCGGTCTCCGCGGTGTGCTGAGCGTAGAGCTCGCGAACCTCGGTCTCGGTGAAGTTGGCGAGCAACACCGACTTCTCCTTGACGTTGAAGGGGCTCGAAGAGCCCATGCGCACCGGTCCACCGCCGCTGGCCGCCTTGTAGTCGCGGACGTCCCTCATTCCGGACAGGATCACCGACGACGGAAACGCGGCCGGCCGCTCGGGAAACCCGACGCGGAGCTGGCTGAGCACCGAGTAGAGGCTACGGCCGGCGAGGGCGTCGATCTCGTCGAACACGAGCACGAGCGGGCGCGGACAGACCTCGGCCCAGCGGCTGAGCTGCTTGTAGAGGAAGGTGCCCTCGGCCGCCGGAATCGGCGACGGTGGCCGCAGGTCCTCGGGCAGCTCGCGCGATGCGAGCTGCTCGATCGCCGACCAAATCGCCTTGGCCGCCGCCTCCACGTCGTCCTCGAACGGTCGGCCCATCTCGCACGAAAAGCAGAGCGCTGCGTAGCGTCCTTCGGCGGTGAGGCGCCGCGCCAGCGCGCGCAGGCTCGTGGTCTTCCCCGTCTGTCGCGGGGCGTGCACCACGAAGTAGGCCTGACGCTCGACGAGCGTCACCAGCTCTGGCAGGCGCTCCTCGGCAGGGATCATGTAGTGCTGCTCCGCCCGACACGGCCCAGCGACGTTGAACCTGCGCATGCACGAGTGTTCATATCATGGCGGCGTCGTGCGCCGCCGCCGAAGGCAGCGGAGCGTAGGGGGCGCCCTATTCGGCCGGCTGAGCCAGCGTTTCACCCGCGCTGGTGTGACCGTCGCCCGGTGGCAGCACCACCGCCTCGCTGCGCCCGAACACCGCGAGCACGTCGTGCAGCACCAGGTAGTACGCAGGCACCAACAAGAGCACGATGAACGTGGCGAACAGCACCCCGAAGCCGAGGCTCACGGCCATGGGAATCAAGAACTGTGCCTGGGCCGAGGTCTCGGTGATCATCGGGATGAGCCCGAGGAAGGTGGTCAGTGAGGTCAGCAGGATCGGCCGAAAGCGCCGCACTCCGGCGGCGGCGATCGCCTCGTAGAGCGAGCGTCCCTCGGCCCGATAGCCGTTGGCCGCATCGACCAGGACCAGCGAGTCGTTCACCACCACGCCCGAGAGCGCCACGATGCCCATCACGCTGATCATGCTCAGCGTAAAGCCCATGATCACGTGGCCGAGGATCGCCCCCACGAGCCCGAAGGGAATCGCGGCCATCACGATGATCGGCTGGCTGTAGCTGCGAAACGGGATCGCCAGCAGCGCGAAGATCCCGATCATGGCCAGCCACGCGCCGTTGCCCAGGCTGCCCATGGCCTTGGCCTGCTCGCGCTGGGAGCCGCCGAATTCGTAGGTGAGCCCGGGGTGGCGCTCGATCAGCGCGGGCAGCTCGCGGGCGGCGAGCGCATCGAGGATGGTTCCGGGGTTGGCCTCGCCCGTGCGCACGTCGGCGGTGACCTCCACGAAGCGCACGCCCTCGGCCCGGTTGATCACGGGCCAGCTGCGGCCGGGCACGATCTGGGCGACCTCGCGCAGCGGCACCTCGCCGCCGGTGGGCGTGCGCAGCAAGAGGTTCTCGAAGTCGTGGACGTGGCGACGCTCGTCCGATGGCAGCCGCACCACCACGCGCACCTCGTTGCGGCCCACCTGCTGGCGCAGCGCCTCGGCCCCGTAGAAGGCGGCGCGTACCTGCCGAGCCACGTCGGCGGCGGTCAGGCCGAGCACGGAGGCCTTGTTGGTCATCTTGAGGTCGAGCTGGGGCTTGCCGCGGGCGAAGCCGTCGTTGATGTCCCAGACCCCGGGGTAGGTGGTGAGCACCTCGGCCAGCTCGGTGCTGGCCTGCTCGAGCACCTCCATGCTCTCGTGCTGCAGCTCCACGTTGATCGGCGCGCCGGGGCTGGGACCCAGGGCGATGCTGAAGCGCATGTTCTCGATGCCCGCCACGCGCCCGACCTCGCGGCGCCATCGCTGCAGGAACGTGGCCGACGACAGCTCGCGCTCCCCCGAGGGCACGAGGAACACCTGGACGTTGGCGAGGTGCCCGCCCACCACGGCCCGGTTGGCAGTGCCGGGGTCGCCGGGCAGCGGGGTGCCGAGCTGGCTGAACACACCCTGGAGGATGCCCTCCTCGCCGTTGTCGTCGAGCACGCGCCGGGCCGCGGCGAGCACGTGGCGGCGGATCCGGTCGGTGTCCTCGGGCGCGGCGCCGTAGGGCAGCTCGATGGTGGCGAGCGCGAGCGAGCCGTCGATCTCGGGCATGAAGCGAAAGCCGATGCGACCGCCCGCGATCCAGCCCGCGGTGCACAGCAGCATGAACAGGCCGACGGCCAGCGAGAGGTAGCGCCGCCGCAGGGCGCCGTGCAGCACGGGCGCGTACCAGCGCCGCACGAAGCGCTCGAGGGCACGGCTGACCCGCTGCTGCTGGCGGTGCAGCGCGCCATGGAGGCCCCGCTCGGGCGGGTCCTTCAGGGCCGCGAGGTGAGCGGGCAGCACCCACAGCGACTCGACCAGCGAGATCACCAGCACCGAGATCACGATGCTGGGGATCACGCGGTAGAACTTGCCCGAGAACCCGGGCACGAACAGCATGGGCATGAACGCGACCACCGTGGTCGCGATCGAGAAGCACACGGGAATCGCCACCTGACGGGCGCCACGGACGGCCGCGCGCATGGGCGGCTCGCCGCGCTGGCGGGCCTCGTGGATGTTCTCGCCCACCACGATCGCGTCGTCGACCACCATGCCCAGGGTCACGATGAAGGCGAACAGCGACAGCATGTTCACGCTCACGTCCATGGCGGGCATGAGCAAGAGCGCCCCCAGGAACGAGGTGGGGATGCCCATGGTGACCCAGAAGGCCAGGCGGATCTCGAGGAACAGGCCCAGCACCAGCAGCACGAGCAGCAGGCCGAGCTGGGCGTTGCGCATCAGCAGGTCGATGCGCTCGCGGTAGATCTGCGACCAGTCCACCCAGGGGGTCACGCTCACCCCCTCGGGCAGGCGCGTGCGCAGCACCTCGAGGCGAGCCTTGACGGCGTCGGCCACCTCGATCGGGGTCTGATCGCCGGTGCGAAAGACCTTGAGCATGATGGCGGGCTTGCCGTCGTAGGTGGCCGACTCGTCGGTCTCGGCGAAGCTCTCGCGCACGATGGCGATGTCGCCGAGGGTCACCTGGGTGCCGGTGGGGCTGGTGAGCACGGGCAGCTCGGCGTACTCGAGCCCGCGCTGGCGTCGCTCGGCCGTGCGCAGCAGCACCTCGCCGCCATCGGTCTTGATCGCGCCGCCCGGCAGCTCGAGGGCCGAGGCGGAGATCACCTGGGCGATGCCCTCGAGGGTCAAGCCATGCTCGCGCAGCTTGGCCAGCGGGACCTCCACGCTGGTCTCGTGGGCGGGTGCACCGAGCAGGTCGCACTGGGTGATCTCGGGATCCTCGAGCAGCTGGTCGCGGGTCCACTCGGCCAGCGAGCGCAACAGCGCGTCGTCCTGGTCGCCGTAGA
Source organism: Paraliomyxa miuraensis (assembly GCF_026337845.1). Taxonomy (GTDB): domain Bacteria; phylum Myxococcota_A; class Polyangia; order Nannocystales; family Nannocystaceae; genus Paraliomyxa; species Paraliomyxa miuraensis. Next base: position 137,469 of record NZ_JAOVZF010000142.1, read on the forward strand.
GGATCAGCGAGATGACCTCGAGCCGGTTGGTGACCAGCGAGACCAGCGGGCGCTCGGAGTCCTCGGGCAGCGAGGTGAGCCGATCGACCGCGTTCTTGACGTCGGCGAGCAGCGTGTTGGGCTCGGCGTCGAGCTCGAGGCTCACGTAGATCCGTGCCGCGCCCTCCTGGGCCGACGAGGTCACGCGGTCGACCCCGTCGAGATCGCGCACGGCTTCCTCGATCGCCACGATGATCCCCTGCTCGACCTCCGAGGGGCTCGCACCCGGGTAGGGCACGGTGATCGCCACCATGTCGAGCTTGAAGTCGGGAAAGACCTCCTGCTTGACGCCCAGGCCCACCACGATGCCTCCGAGCAGCAGGGCGAGCATCAGCAGGTTGGCCGCCACGTGATTGCGGGCGAACCACGACACCACGCCCTTGGCGTCGGCGGGCTCGAGCGGCTCGGTGGAGGTGGCCAACGACAGACCTCAGCTCGGACCGACGGGCGTGGGCGTGGGCGTGGGGCTCGGCGCGGGCTCGGTCTGCTGCACGCGCATGCCCTCGGTCGCGACGGGGAGGTTGCTGATCACGAAGCGATCTCCGACGCGCAGGCCTGCCTTCACGAACACGCGGCCGCGCTCGCGCCAGGCGACGGTGACCTCGCGCGAGCGCAGGCGCTGCTCCGCGTCCACGACCCACAGGTGGGCGTCGTCGATCATGGCGCGGCGGGGAACGGCGACCACCCCCTCGAGGGTGCGGCCGCGCAGCTCGGCCTCGACGTAGGTGCCGACCAGGAGCGGGGTGGGGCGCTCGCCGGGGGGCACGCGCAGGCCGAGCGGATCGTCGACCGCGATCACGATCTGCGCCATGCGACCGCGCTCCTCCACCGCGGGCAAGAGCCGCAGCACGAAGCCCTCGCGCGTCAGCTCGCCCGCGGCGTGATCGATCACGGTGGCGGGCGAGCCCTGGGCCTGGTCGGTGTTGACCCCGGGGATCTCGAGGAACGGGAGCTGCGAGACCGGGATCGAGGCCTGGATCCAGAAGCGATCGATGCCGGCCAGGCGCGCCACCGGGGTCTGCGGCCCGATCAATTGGCCCAGCTCGACGCTCTCGGCGAGCACCACCGCGTCGAACGGGGCGCGGATCAGCGTCTTGCCCACGTCGCGCTTGGCCCGCTCGATGCGGGTCCGCGCCGAGCTGACGCGGGCCTGTGCGGCATCGAGGTGGGGCTCTCGCATGACATAGGCGCGCGACTGCTCGGAGAAGTCGGGCGGAGCGTCGCGCCACTCGGCCTGCGCGACCGTACGCTGCACCTCCTCCTCGCGCACGGCGAGGCGAGCCTGGGCCAGATCGGCCTTGGAGATCTCGACCGCGGAGGCATAGTCGCGCGCATCGAGGCGAACCAGCGGATCACCGGCCTTCACCAAGCCGCCGTCGACGAGGGCCTTGGCGTGCTCGACCACGCGACCCGAGACCTCGGGCTGTAGCGTCACCTCGCGCTCGGCCCGGACCACGCCCATCACCGCGACCGTCACCGCGTGTGTGGTGGGCTGGGCGATCTCGACCTCGACGAAGGTGATCGGATCGTCGGGCGCCTGCGGCCTCGCCTCGGGCTTGCTGTGCACGAGCCAGCCCGCGATCGCGGCGCCCGCGATCACGAAGACGAGCGGCAGGATGGCGCGGCGCAGGCGAGGCATGGGACTCTGGGTGCGGGCGATCATGAACCGCCGTGCGGACGCGGTGCAAACTTCACGGTGAACGAGCACGTTCGCGCTCCATCGCGGCGTCTCATACAGGTGAAACACCGACGGCGTAGGCTGAGGGTCGAGCTTCCCCAAGCGGCGGGGAGGAGACTGCGGGTCGCGTCGAAGGGCGCAGGACCCGTCCGGTGATCGCGCGGCGGTGGAGAGGGGTGAATCCTGTCGCCGTGCCCCCGTGACACTCGTGCGCTCGTGAGGCGCCCGCATCCAAACCGCCGCTTCGGGGATCGCTCGATTCGCCCCCCCAACACGAGACCAACACGAGACCTGTACGGGCTCGACTCGAGACCCAGCCGACGGCGCGAGATTGACCCGAGGTTGCCGTGGCCCTATCGTCGCCGGACGATGCGGTACGCGGCTCTCTTCGTCTTCGCCTCGCTCCTCGCATGCCAGCCCGTGCAATCGGGGATCGGCACCCCCGAGTCGTCCGAGGGCTCGGGTACGAGCGAGCCCGAGTCGACGAGCGCCAGCGAGGGTCCCACGAGCCAGGGCACGGCCGATGGCACGGGCACGGGATCGTCGGGCGGCTCGGCGGGATCGTCGGGCGGTTCGGGCACGGAGTCCGCGGGCAGCTCGGGCACCCGCGGGGAGTCGGGCTCGGAGTCGAGCGGCGGAGGCATGCCGAACCCCGGCGTGGGCGAGCCCTACGGACCGTGCGACGACATGGGGCAGTGCCTCGACGACAACGAGTGCTATCAGTACCAGCGCTTCGACATGTGCCTGGCGCCCTGCGGCCCCGGGCCCGTGTTCGAGTGCCCCGACTCCCCCGGCGGAACCGCCTATCCCGAGTGCATCGGGGCGGTGGGCGTGCTGTGCATGCTCAACTGTCAGGATGGCGGCACGTGCCCCGAGGGCACGACGTGCGAGGAGGTGTTCACGGACATCTTCCGCTGCCTGTGGCCGTAGGGCTCGGGTCCACCCGGCTCGCGCTGGCTCACTCGCGATCGAGTCGCTCTCGCACGGCGGGGATCCTCGCGAACGCCTCCTTGTCGACCGCCTTGTCGAGCGCGTCGTGGGCGTTCACCGTGCCTGCCTCCACCAGGTTCTGCAGCGCGCGATCGAGGCTCTGCATGCCCTCGCGCCCGCCGGCCTGGATCAGGCTGCCGATCATCGCGGTCTTGCGCTCGCGGATCGCCGAGGCCACGCCCAGCGTGCCCACCAGGATCTCGTGCACGGCCACGCGCCCGCGCCCGTCGGCGGTGCGCAACAGCTGCTGGGCCACGATCCCGGCCAGCGCGTCGGAGAGCATGCCGCGGATCGCCGGCTGCTGCGAGGCCGGGAACGCGTTGACGAAGCGATCGATGGTGGCGGGCGCCGAGTTGGTGTGCACGGTGGCGAACACCAGCACCCCGAAGCTGGCCAGCTGCAGCGCCAGCCGCATGGTCTCTTGGCCGCGGAGCTCGCCCACCAGGATCACGTCGGCGTTCTCGCGGCCGGCCGAGCGGATCGCGTCGGCGAAGCTGGGGCAGTGCACGCCCACCTCGCGGTGGGTCACCTGGCAGCGCGCCGGCTGGTGCACGAACTCGACCGGATCCTCGATGGTGAGGATGTGCCCCGCGCGGCTGTGGTTGATGTGCGAGATCAGGGCCGCGAGCGTGGTGCTCTTGCCGCTGCCGGTGGGTCCGGTGACCAGCACCAGGCCCGCGCGGCGCTCGGCCAGGCGCACGATCGCCTCGGGCACCCGCAGGTCCTGCACCGAGGGAATCTTGCTGGGAATGGTGCGAAACACCGCGCCGGGGCCGGTGGTCTTGACCAGGTAGTTGGCGCGAAAGCGGGCCCTTTGCCCGTAGGCGTAGGCGAAGTCGAGGTCGCGCTCGCGCTCGAATTCCCGGCGTCGCTCGTCGTCGAGCAGCGGGAGCAGCAGCTGGTCCATCTCTGCGGCGTCGACCGGAGCGCTGCGCAGCGGCTCGAGCCGACCCCGCAGGCGAATGGTGGGTGGGTAGCCGATGGAGAGGTGCAGGTCGGAGCCGCCGCGGGTGAGGAGCTGATCGAAGAGCGCGTCGATGGCGGGCATGGTGAAGGGGCCTCGTGGCTCGGGTCAGCGGGGGCGAGGATCTTCGTGGGCGAACGCCTTGGGGTCGGTGGCGTGGGCGAGCGCCTCCTGTCGCGTGATCACGCCGCCTTGCAGCAGCTCGCGCAGCGAGCTCTCCAGGGAGATCATCCCGAAGCTGCGACCGCGCTGGAGCAGGCTGGGTAGCTGGTAGAGCTTGTCGTCGCGGACCAGCGCCCACAGGGCGATCCCGCCGGTGATCATCTCGAACGCGGCCACCAGGCCCCGTCCGTCGGCGCGCCGGACCAGGCGCTGGCTCAGCACCAGCTTGAGCGAGCCGGCCAGGGTCGCGCGCACCTGGGCCTGGTCGTCGGGGGGGAACATGTCGATCAGGCGATCGATGGTCTTGGCCGCCGACGGCGTGCTCATGGTGGCGATCACCAGGTGGCCGGTCTCCGAGGCCGCGAGCGCCATCTCGACCGTCTCGCGGTCGCGCAGCTCGCCGATCGCGATCACGTCGGGGTCCTCGCGCAGCGCACCCGCGAGCGCGCGGGCGAACGAGCGGGTGTGCGTGCCCACCTCGCGCTGGGTCACGATGGCCTGCTTGCGCGGGTGCACCACCTCCACCGGATCCTCCACGGTGATGATGTGCATCGGGTGGCTGGCGTTGAACATGTCGATCAGCGCCGCCATCGAGGTGGTCTTGCCGTGGCCGTTGGGGCCCGCGACGATCACCAAACCCTGGTGGTGCTTGGCGAGCCCGCGGACCTCGGGCGGCAGGCCCAGCGACTCGAGCGAGGGCGGCTGGCTCGCGACCAGGCGCAGGCAGATCTTGAGCCCCGTGCGCTGCCGGCTGACGTTGATGCGAACGCGACCCGCCCCTTCCACGTCGGCCGCGAGATCGGCATAGCCGAGCCGCTCGAGCTGCTCGGCCTGCTCGGGGTTCAGCAGCGGCAGGACCATCGCCTCCACGCCGGCGGCGGAGATCGGCTCGCCCATGGGCTCGAGCGCGCCCGCACGGCGGAAGCGAACGGGGTCTGCTGCGACCACGTGCACGTCGCTGGCCGCCTGTCGCCGCGCGGTGATCAGGTGCTCGCGCAGGGCTTCGTCGACGGTGCCGCCGACGCGGGGCCGTCGACGAGGGGTGGCGAGGGTGGGCGTGGGGGCCGGGGGCGGCGGGGGCTCCGGCTCGGGCTCGGGTGCGGCGGGGACCGGAATCGGGGCGGGCGTGGGCTTGACGGCTCGGTAGCGCTGGGTGGCCACCTCGTGGCTCGGCTCGGGGATTGCCTCTGGGTTCGTGAGCCCGATCGCCGAATCGGAGGTCGCCGGTGTGCTCGTGGCGCTGCCGTGTCGCGGCAGGTCGCGCGCGGTGACGGCGTCCCGCAACGTGGAGGGCTCCATGGGCGGCGGGGTGAGGTTGCGCTTGCGTGGCCGCCGGCCCATGCCCTCGGGCAGTTCGGCTTCGGGGATGTCGGTCCAGGTCGAGGCGGCCGCCCGGGGCTTGGCCACGCGGATCTCGAGCGGAGCTCCTCCGGAGCTCATGGACACCACGTAGCGTCCGCCCAGCAGGTCCATGGGCAAGGTCTGGGACGGAACCCCCGGACCCTTGGGCAGGTGCGTGAGCACGGGGGTGCCCTCGAAGAAGCGCTGGATCTGGTTGGCCTGCAGCGGGGTGACGGTCAGCGGATGCACGTGGGTGCCGCTGTGCATCACGGCGGCCTCCCCACTACGGAACACCAGCTCCGTGACTCCGGGGCGCTCCAGGTAGGAGAGGAGCTGGGCGAGCTTGGACAAGGACGCGGTGAGGATATCGCAACGTGGCCTCGGAAGCGCTTGGTGTGGAGGTACCACGAGGTGGGCTATGGTGCGGTTCGTGACGCGCCTCCCCGGTGGCCCTCTGTGGTCGATCCCGCTCGCGCTCGTCGCTTGTGGGGTCACGCAGCGGCCTTCGGTGAAGCTGGTGGATCCCACACTCGTGGCCGAGGGCACCGTGCTCGAGCGCACCCGTCACCGCGAGAAGGGCCTCGGTCCCGCGTTCGGGCTGGGGCCCTATGTGGTGCACGGGGTGGGCGTGCGATCGGAGTCGCCCGATCCCGAGGGTCCGCTCGCCCGCGAGGACGCGCGGCGCCCGGTGACCCAGCACCGCGCCACGCTCGTGCTCGACGCTCCCGACACGCAGCGCTCGTGGACGGCGCTGTGCATCTTGCAGCGTCGGGTCTCGGCCCAGGCCGACTTTCGGGCGGTGCTCGACGAGAATGGTGACGAGGTCTCGGTGGAGTGCACGGCCACCGCTCGCGGACAGGTGCCGTGGCGGCTCTCGGTGCGCACGGTGCTGTCGCGCAACTTCGTGGGCTCGCTGGGACGCGAGGGCGACGCGCCGGGGCCAGACCTCGAGGTGCTGACGCGGGCGATCCACTTCAAGCGGCTCGAGCGGGTGCTGCCCGTGCCCGTGGCCCAGCTGCGTCAGGAGGTGGGCCAGGGGGAGGTGGGCCAAGGGGAGGTGGGCCAAGGGGTCGGGCAGGGCGGGGGCAAGGAGCGTCGGGCCGTGCTGGCGATGCTGCTCGGGAGGCCCGAGCGCGCGTGGGTGGCCAAGGACCTCGATCCGATCACCACCGAGGCCACGCTGGCGCTGATGACCACGCTGAGCCTGCTGCCGTGGGAGCTGGCCGAGTAGGCCCGCGGGCCTGCGACCGCCACGGGACGAGCCCGAAGCCGAAAAAAGGGATGGTTCGTCCCTCGTTGGCCCGATCGATCCCTTGCGCCTTTGGGCCGACGCCGGTATCCGAAGGATCGTCGTGTGTGCTCGAGCCACGCCGATCGGTCGGTCGGTTGCGAGCGTTCTCCTGGCGGGCCTGGGAGCGTCGGCGTGCTACGACGACGTTCGTCCGCCGTGGGCGCTGAGCGACGATCCGGTGGTGCTGGGGATCTCGCTCGCCGTGGTCGAGGACGGCCCCTACGCGATCGATCTCGCCCCGCTGCCCGCCGATCGTCCGCGCGCCGAGGTGCTGCCGCTCGACGTCGTCGAGCTCGACGCGCTGGTGGCCGACATCGACGGGCCGCTGCCGCTCGACGATGCCGCATGGGTCCTGTGCGGGGCTGGGTGCCTGGCGTCGCTGGAGGAGCAGGGCCGCCGCTTCGGCGAGCTGCCCGACTGTCACGAGGGCTCGGTGGCCCAGGCCCACGCGTGCCTCGCCGGGCGGGGCAACCGACCCCAGGTGGTGATTCCCGAGGCGGTGCCGCCCGACGAGCTGCCGCTGTTCTTCGACTGGTCGCTGTTCCCTCGGGTGCTCCTGGTCTCCGGGCGTGCGGGTGGGCTCGGCACCGATGCGTGCCTCGAGCAGCTCGTGCTGGGGCCGCCCGTCGACCTGGTGGGCTGTGCGATCGGAGCCAGCGACCTGGTGTACGGGCCCGAGTGGGTGCTCGGTCGACTGTTGACCGCGGCGGGGCTCGAAGGCTGGGATGATGGCGACTTGCCGCCCTCCGAGGTGCTCGAGCTCTTGCCGCCCAACACGGCCGCGGTGTTCGAACGGGTGAGGGTGGGGCCCTATGTGTTCGAGGAGCTGCTGCAATACGGAGAGGACTGGGAGGAGTCGTTGCCGCTCCACCCCATCGACGAGGAGCTCGAGGTCCAGGCCGACATCGAGCTGATCATCGTGCCGGAGGTTCCGCTCCGCGACCAGCAGATCGTGCTGAGCCCACAGGGTCCCGGCACATGGCTCGGCCGGTTCGAGTGGTTTCACTACGACGTATGGGTCGATGACCCGGAGATCGAGCTGCTGGCCTGGGCCTACGGCTACGTGGGCAGCATCTTCCTGCGCACGCCCCCGGCGGGAAGGACGTTCCGTCTCTACGTGAAGGCCACCGATCGGCCCGGCGATGCGGTGTCGTGGTTCACGCTGACGCTACGGACGGTCGAGCGGTGAGGCGAGCCCGCGTTGGGGCCTGGGTCCTTCTCGCGGCGTGGGCCTGGGTCGGGCTGGCGATCGCCGTGCCCGCGCAGGCGGCCGAGCCCCCGGCCTGTGCCTCGCGCGAGGGCTGCGGCGGACTGCGGGGCCTGGTGCGGGTGGCCGGTGAGCGCGAGCCGGTGGAAGGCGCTCGGGTGGTGGTGGTGCCCGCGTCGCATCCGCTCGATGCCGACCGACCGCCGCCCTGGAGCGTGGGTACCATCACCGACGCCGAGGGGCGCTTCTCCATCGAGGGCGTGCCCGCGGGACCGGTGCGGATGGTGGTGCTGCGCGAGGGCCTCTTGCGGCTCGAGCAGGCCACCGAGGTGGTGCGTGACGCCGTGGTCGCCGTCGAGCTGTTCCCGATGAGCGATCTCGACCACGACTATCGCACCGTGGTGCAGGGCGAGCGCTCGATCCAGCACAGCGAGCCGCGCTCGACGGTGCTGTCGCGCGAGGAGATCCAGACCCTGCCCGGCACCCAGGGCGACGCGCTGCGGGCCCTGCAGAACCTGCCCGGAGTGGCGCGCCCGCCCGGTGGCCTGGGCCTCTTGGTCCTGCGCGGCGCGCCGCCCTGGCAGTCGCTGACCATGCTGGGCGAGCACCCGATCCCGCGGGCCTTTCATGCCCTGCCGCTGGCGGCGGTGGTGCAGTCCGAGGCGCTCGATGGGATCGAGCTGGCGCCCAGCAATGCGCCCGCGCGCTACGGGCCGCTCGCGGGCGGGCTGGTGCGGCTGCATCCCCACCGACCGCGCCGCGACGGCACCCACGGTCACGCCGAGGTCGACGTGGCGGGCACCAACGCCTCGGTGGAGGGCCCGCTGGGGCTCGGCTCGTACATGGTGGCGGCGCGCCGCGGCTGGCTCGACGCCGTGCTGCGCGGGGCCGAGAAGGTCGTCGAGGGCCAGGGCTTCTTCCTGCCGGGCCTGTGGGACTACCAGGTGTGGATGCTGCAGCCGGTGGTGGGCGACGGCGAGCTCGAGATCCGCGCGCTCGGGGCCGGCGATCGCGTGCGGCAGCGCTACTACGACCGCTGGTCGACCCAGGACGTAAGGACCGTGTTCGAGGTGCGCACGCAGTTCCACCGCTTCGATCTCGTCGGTCGCTGGCAGGTGGGACGCACGCGGCTGCTGCTCTCGCCTGCGGTGCGCATCGGCACGGACTTCGCGTCGGTGATCGACTACGTGACCTTGTCGCGACGCGAGGTCGTGCCGGGCTGGCGCGCCGAGCTCGAGACCGTCATCGCCCCTCGTGCGCGCATCCTGGTCGGCACCGACGGAACGATCGCACCGTTTCGTGCGAACGCCGCCTATATCGTCACCGATGCGGATGGCCTGGAGAGCGTGCTCTCCGAGCGCAATTCGAGCGGGGTCGAGGCCAGCGGTGGAGTGTTCTCCATCGTGCACTTCGGCGACGAGCGCTGGCGGCTGTCACCGGGTGTGCGCGTGCAGGGCTTTCGGCTCAACGAGGAGCACCACGCCGCGATCGATCCCCGCTTCGATAGTCGCATCGCGCTGGGCGACCGCGCCGATCTCGACTTCGGCGTGGGTCGCTACTCGCAGGCCGCCATCACCCAGGTGAGCCTGACCGGTCAGGTCGTGGAGGATCTCGTGGACGACCTGGCCCCCACCATCATCCTGCCCTCGGCGCTGGTGTCGTCGTTCGAGCCCCGGGTGCCGTTCGACGGCAACAGCCTGGGCATGCGGGTGGTCTCGTCGACCCAGGCCAGCGCCAGCGTGGAGGTCGAGCTGCCGCAGCAGCTCGACCTGCGGGTGGGCGGCTTCGTGCGGAGCTTTCACGATCCCGGCCGCGTCGGAGTCCACGACACGGAGCTGGGGCTCTCGGGCACGGCGACCACCGGCTTGGACTACGGCGGCGAGCTGCTGCTTCGCCGTCGCCTGACCCGCAAGCTCTACGGCTGGGTGGCCTACACGCTCATGCGCAGCCGTCGGGCGGTGGCGGACGGCACGGTCGTTCCCGGTGACTTCGATCAGCCACACAACCTGGTGGCGGTGGCGAGCTATCGCCTGCCCCGACGCTGGCGGATCGGCGGGCGCTTTCGGGTGGCCAGCGGCAACCCCTATCGACCCGTGGTGGGGGTGGCCGAGCTCGACGAGATCGGCTATCCGACCCGCTCCACGCCCGTGTTCGGCGTCGACAACTCCGCGCGCTTCCCCGTGTTCCACCAGCTCGACCTGCGCGTGGACAAGCAGTGGGTTCGCCCGCGGGCGACCATCACCGGCTACCTCGACGTGCAGAACGTCTACAACCGGCAGAACGTGGAGGCGTGGATCTACCAACGCGACTATCGCGGACGGATCGGCGCGTTCGGCTTGCCGGTGTTTCCCACGCTGGGGGTGCGGGTCGACTTCTGACGAGGTTTTGCGCTGAATGCGCAAGGCGGGGTGAGGCGGCCTGATAGTCTTCGGGGCGATGAACCTCCTGCCCCGGATGCCCAGTGTCGACGTGGCGTGGTCGGCGATTCCGATCGCATTCCTCATCTACGTGATCTTGCAGATCGACGCGCGGCGCAAGGACAGCCCCACCGCTGGTGATGATCAGCTCGGGATCAAGACGGTGGCCGCCACCTTGTCCGTGGTGAGCACCTTGTTGTTCGCGCTCGGCCTCCAGGGATTCTTGGCCGCGCTGTTCACCTTCGACGGGGTGGGTGCGCGGCTCAAGGCGGCCGCGCCCTCGCTGCTCGTGGGTGCGGTGGGGGTGGTGGCCATGGCGTTGGTGCTGTTTCCGCGGACCAACGCCAGCGAGTTTCCCAAGGCCAAGCGACTGGCCGCGGGTGTGGTGGCGCTGGTGGCCGGCATTGCCATGCTGCCCGCGCTGGCCTCGTTCCTCTCGGCGCTGCTCGAGTGGCCCAGCGGAAAGGTGGTGGGCACCGAGTTCGCGACCGCGTTGACGGCCATCGTGATCTTCGCGGGCGGGTTCGTGGTGCTGGGCAAGCTCAGCGGACTGAAGATGCCCGAGCCCAAGGCCAAGCCGATGGGACCGCCGGGAGGCGGCGTGCAGCCGCCGGCGCCGGGCGGGATGCAGCAGGCGCCCGGAGGGATGCAGCAACCCGGAGGGATGCAGCCGCCTCCCGGTGGGATGCAGCAGCCCCCGCAGGGCTATCCGGGGCAGCCGCCCGCGGGGATGCAGGCGCCGCAGGGATACCCACCCGCGGGGATGCAGGCGCCACAGGGGTTTGCGCCGTCTGGTGGAACGCAGGTGCCCGGTCAAGGGCAGGGCGGCTGGCCGCAGGGATAGCGTGGCCGCGGGTGCTCGCACCACCCGCGAAGTGGAGCACCACGGCAAAGCGGGTGCGCGTGGTGGGTTGCTAGCGCACGCCGGCGCTGGTCTTGGCCACCAGCCAGTGCGTGCCCATCACCACCGAGCGCCCGATCCGGCCGATGCCCGCCACCGCGTGCTCGACCACGCGCGAGCGGGCCTCGGCGACCACCTGCAGCACCTTCATGCGATCGTAGAAGTCGACCTGTCGGGCGATCATCCCGTGATCGTCGTAGGTGATGGTCGAGATCCCCGGGAACTCGAAGTGCCCGCCGCCGCGCCGCGTGCCCGGCAGGCGGTTTTGCCAGTGCGAGACCACGCGTCCCTCGTCGACCACCGTCCACTCGATGGGGAACGTCCATGCCTCGAGCCCGGCCATGCTCTTGACCAGGAACGCCCGGATCGCCTCGCGCCCCACGAGCTCGCCGAAGTAGGGCTCGGAGTAGCGGCCGTCCTCTGCGAACAGGTCGGCGATGGCCCCCCAGTGCCCGGCCTCGTGGAGCTTGCGATGCCGATCGTAGGCGGCCCGGGTGTCCTCGCGGGAGAGCGTCATGGAGCGCGGAGGGGACCACGGCGGCCGCGGTGGGGTCGATGATCCGCCGCACACCCGGCGGATGACTCCTTGCTCCGGGAGGCTTGGTGGTGTCCTGGGTCGCGTGGGCTACCTTCGCCGATCGCCGGCTCGCGAAACCCGGGTTGGCCCAGCCACCCCGGCGTCAGCCACAGACGAATTCTGGCCCCTAGACCCCTCTGAACGCTGGTCGGGAGGCCTTCGATCGGTTACCACGGGATCGTGGGCGTGCACGGGATCGGTGCGAGGCGGGTGCTCGGGATCGCGGTTGCGGCCTCGATCTCGGTCGGGATCGGGGGCTGCGGTGACTACGAGGACCCCGGTCCTGCCTACAACCCCGAGCTCGGGCCCGCGAGCACGAGCGACGACACCGCGGGCTCGGGTAGCGAGGTCTCCACCTCCCTCGCAGACACCGGTGCTTCGGACGATGCGGAGTCCACGGGCTCGACCGGCCTGCCGCCGCTCGACGACACCGGGACCACCGGTGAGCCCAACGATTGCCCGCGCGTGCGCGTGATGGTGGCCTCGGGCGAGGTCCTCAACGTTCGGCCCACGCCCTCCACCGCGCAGGCGCCCATCGGCACCCTGCCCAACAATGCGATCGTCGACGTGATCGAGGAGGTCGAGGGCGAGGAGATCGACGGGATCACGCTGTGGTTCCACATTGCCACCGACTCGCTCGACGGCTACGTCTTCGGTGGGTTCGCCGAGTGCACGTTCGAAGAGCCGCCCGAGCTCTTGCCGCCCGACGGGTTCTGGCTGCCGCTCGAGTGCGGAATGTCGGCCACGATCTCGCAGGGCAACGACGGCGGAGTCAGCCACCAGGGCAACGCCTACTATGCGTTCGACTTTGCGATCGGCCTCAACACCCCGCTGGTCGCGATCGCCGACGGAGTGGTGCTCCATACGTTCGCGGAGACCGGGCCGGGTGACCCCTGCTACGCCGGTGGCGGGCCCGAGTGCTTCGCCTACGGCAACCTGGTGGTGCTGCTGCACGGCGACGGGAGCACGTCGCTCTACAAGCACCTCAACGAAGTGCTGGTGGCGGACGGGGAGCTGGTGCCGCGCGGGTATCCGGTGGGGCTGTCGGGGTCGACCGGATACAGCACCGGGCGGCACGCTCACGTGGCGCGGCAGGAGGACTGCGGGGCACCGAACTGCCAGTCGATCCCGCTGGAGTTCGTGGACGCAGGGGTGCCGGTGACCGGGCAGCAGGTGACGTCGCAGAACTGCCCGTAGGCGGCTCCTGCCTCCGCGGCCGGAGATCGGCGGTCATCGGCGGTACCATCGCGGCGCTCCGCCATGAACGTGATCGTGCTCGAGCCCTCGGACTTCATCGGCGAGGGGGTCGTGCGTCTGTGCGATCGGCGGCGGGAGCATGCGCGCAAGCACCTGCGTGCGGAGCCGGGAGATCGCCTGCGAGTCGGGTTGCTCGATGAAGGTGACGAGGCTCCTCTGCCCAACCTCGGGCACGGGGAGGTGCTGCGCTGCGATCGCGAGGCGCTCGAGCTGCGGGTGTCGCTCGGGGAGCGGCCGCCGGCCGCGTCGGGGATCGTGCTGGCGCTGGCGCTGCCGCGTCCGCCCACGCTGGAGAAGGTGCTGCAGCAGGGAACCGCGCTCGGGATCAAGCGCTTCTTGTTGTTCCACAGCCGCCGCGTGGAGCCGAGCTACTGGGACTCGTCATTGCTCGCGGCCGCGGCGCTACGGCGGCACATGCTGCTCGGGCTGGAGCAGTGCGTGGACACGGTGCTGCCAAGGATCGAGATGCATCGCGGGTTTGCGGCATTCGTGGAGGAGCGGCTGGAGCAGGAGCGCGCGCGGGGGGTGGTGGTCGTTGCGGACCCCGAGGCCGCCGAGATGTGCCCGTGTGGCGGCGAGGAGGGCTCGCTGTGCCTGGTGCTCGGGCCCGAGGGAGGGTTCGTGCCGTACGAGCGGGAGCGGTTCGCGGGGCTCGGGGATCGGATGGTCGGGCTCGGGCCGCGGATTCTGAGGGTGGAGACGGCGATGGTCGCGTTGGTCGCTCGGCTGGGGGGGCCGCCCACGGTACTCTGGAAGTGATGCGCCCCGGCGGTTGGATCCTCGTGGCCTCGTTGACGGCCTGCGCTTCGACACCGGCCGCCACGCCCGCTTCCACCACGCCCGAGGCCGCGCCCGCCGAGGCGCCGATCGAGCTCGACTTGATCGAGCGCCACGACGTGGAGCCCATCAACGACGAGCACGCCACGCACCGCCCGAGCCCCGAGCCGATGGCCACCCAGCACCGCGAGGGCTGTCAGCGGGGCGAGCCCGCGGCCTGTCACGCCGAGGCGCTCGATGCCTACTACGCGATCCCCAGCCCCGACAACGACCGGCTCGCGTACTCGCGCTTCACCATGGCCTGCGACGCCGGCTACGCGCCGAGCTGCAACGGCCTGGGCGTGATGATCATGCAAGGCCGCGCCGGGCCCGTGAACACGACGCGAGCGATGCAGCTGTTCGTCTCGGCCTGTGAGGCGGGCGCGAGCACGGCGTGCCACCACCTGGCCGATGCCGCCCGCACGGGGCAAGGCCTCGCCCCGAACCCCGCGCTCGCCGAGCGAGCCACCGCACGGGCACGCTGCGCGTTCGAGGCGAGCCTGGGCAAGACCGAGCTGGCGACCTGCCCGGCGCTGGGCGAGGTGTCGATCCCGTGAGGGCACGCGGCACCGAGCTGGCGTGGCCCGTCGCGCTACTGCGCCGAGCAATCGAACAGGAAGGTCGCCACGTAGGGCCGAGCCCGATCCTCGGGTTCCGGCAGGATCGTTCCCCGTGCACAGTTGACGGCGTAGTCTTCGTGCAGGAAGGTCTCGTAGCCGACCACGGCGTCTTCGAAGCTGCCGAACTCGACGGTACCGGTGCAGCTGTCGGTACGGCAATCGGTGTCCAGCAGGCGCGCGTCGACCCGTGTGGAGAGCAGGCGCAGGTCCCGATCGAAGGAGGCGCGGGCCTTCGGCGCCCATGATCCGTCCACGGGCTGATGCGCGTGGGCATCGAGCTGGGCCTGCCACTCGCTCCGCACCCGGCGTCGTTCCTCCTCGGGGTCGAGCGCCGTCGGGTCGAATTCGACGGGTGGCTGGGTCACCAGCGCGTCGTCGTCGTCGGTCGCGGGCGCGCGGCGACCGAACGCAGCGAACCGGCGACGCGCCAGCGGAGTCCGTCGCACCGTGGATGACGCGCGTACGGAGCGCTCGCCCGGCACGGGTCGGAGCTCGCTGGCCGTGGCCGTCGCGTCTTCGCTCTCCTCTTTGCCGGGCATGGTCACCACGAGCGCGGCTCCCATCGTGCACGCGGCGATCGAGAACAGGATCGTGAGCCTCGCTGACATGGCCGCCCTCGGTCCTCGGTGTCCCTGGCTAGTCGACGGTGAAGTAGCCGTTGATGCTGCTACGGGACGATCCCTGGCGAGGCGGCAGCTCGATCCACAGGTAGCCGAAGTTGCCGTCGTTGAGCCACTGACCGAGGTTGGGCTGGAGCGTGACGTCGGTGACGTTGCCGACCTCCGACACGGCCTTGGGACCGCACCACCCGCCAATCTCCCACCACGCGGACGCGCACGCCATCGCCTCGACGCGGCCGGCGGTCGTGCCGTCGCGAGCGTGCAGGTTCAGGAGGGTGATGTTGCCCTTGGGGTAGTAGTCGCTCTCGGGCAGGTTGCACAGCACCTGCATCGAGCTGGTGGGACTGTCGTTCATCAGGGCCCAGGACATGTCCTTGGGCGAGCCGTTGAAGGTCTTGCAATCGAACGCGGTCGAGCGCGTCCACTTGGCGTCGACTTCCATCGGGTTCATCAGCACGACCGATGCGCCCAGCACGAGCAGGCACACGCTCGTTCGGATTCTCTTCTCGTCGTTCTTCATGTCGGCCTCCTCGTGGCTACGAGTGGTGCACGATGCTGGCCAATGGAACGGCGTCCATGCCGAGGGGGCTCGGCGACGAATCAGGCGGGCGCCCACTCCGCCGAGATCGACCCGGGTGTGAGCCGCTCGCATCGTTTCCGCACGAGCGCGCGTCTACGCCCAACGACGAGGGCGCCGCTCCGCGACTCCGAGCGCGCTCGGCACTCAGTTGATGAGGACCGAGCCGCCCTTGATGCGGTTGACGCCCTGGGAGCGCGTCTCCACGTAGGTCCCCCGGATGATCACGCGCCCGTTGCGACGCAGCACGAGGCTGGCGTCGCCGCAGCGCAAGACCAGCTCGTCGGCGGCCTCCACCTCCACGCGACGACCATCGGCCTGGACCTCGACCGGAAGCGGGGGCGGAGCCGAGGTGGCGACGTCTTGCAGCAGCCCCACCACGATCGGTCGCCCGGGATCACCCTCCTCGAACAGCAGCAGCACCGCTCGCTGCTCTTGCACCGCGCGCTGCAGATCGTCGGGTGCGAGCACCACGGTGGTGCGTGCTCGCAGCGGGCCGAACGGGTTGCCAGGGAAGTCGACGAGCAGACGACCCTGCTCGTTGTGTCCGACCAGCCTGCCCGTGCGCGGGGCGGTGATCGGACCGAGCTCGACCGGAAGCTCGACGACGTCGGCGGACTCCTTGGGCTTGGTCTCGTGGCTCATGGCGGGTTCGACCACGATAGCACCACGACGCGGATCGGGAATCGAGAAGCGACGCGCTCACGCATCCCGAATCCAAACGGCGTGCAGCGATGCACCATCGACTCGGCACGCATGGGTCACGACGCACGCTCGAAGATCTTCGGTGCGCGCTCGCTCGATCCGCTGTCGCCTCGCAACCTCGCGAGCGCGATCACCAAGCCGCATCGAGACACCCTCGCGTGACCCCGCGGCGTTCACATCGCGCCGCGGTCCCACGCCGCACCGTTGCCCACCGTCCCACCGTCCCACCGCTCCACCGATCTCCACCACCCGACCGATCTCCACCGCCCAGCCGATCTCCCACCGTCCTTTGCTCTCCACCACCCGCGTCATCGGGGACCCGCCGACCACGGCCGACGGATCCTCACGAGATCAATCCACTTTCTCCCCCCCATCCAGGGCCCGAACTCGCCCCGAACCGTTTGCACGCGCGGCTCGCTTTCGTCCATGATGCCCGCGGTGCCGAGTCCGGAAACGAGCGTCGAGGGTGCGCGGGCGAGCGATCGCCGCCACGCCACCTCGATGCGCGTGCAGGCCGAGGCATGGGAGAGCACCGCGATGCACATGGACGACCATCGACCCCGTCGGCGCACCCGGCCGGGCTTGGGCCTTCTGGCCTGCCTTCCCGCCATGGCCCTGGTCACGGCTGCCGCCTCCGCGGCGCTCGGCCTGCTCGGCAGCCCGCACGCCGACGCCGGCGAGCCGCGCAGCAAGGTGATCCTCAACGGCAAGCTCGTGCAGGTCACCTTCAACGACGGCGACAGCTTCCGCGTGCTGGCGGGCGACATGCAGGGCGCCAAGGCGCGCCTCTCGGGCTACAACACGCTCGAGTCCTACGGGCCCGTGCACCAGTGGGGCACGTGGACCGAGAAGGAGCTCTACGTGATGGCCAAGATGGCCACCTACCACGCGCGCAAGGGCGTGTGGGAGTGTGAGACCGACGGGGCCACCGATACCTACGGCCGCATGCTGGTGTGGTGTCCCGATCTGGCCGAGGACCTCGTCCGCCGCGGCATGGCCCACGTGCTCACGGTGGGCGACGAGCCCGGCGACCCCAAGCTGGTCGAGGCCCAGCGCGAGGCCATCGAGGCGCGCCGCGGGCTGTGGTCGCACGGGGTGCCCGACTTCATCCTCACCTCGCTGCACTCGGCCGAGGAGGACTCCGACGGCAGCGGCACCTACAACCGCCTGGTCTCCACCGAAGACGGCCACTCGGTGAAGTGGAAGCACCAAAACCGCTACGTGGAGTGCTCCAAGGTCTGCCACATGATCCACGACGTCGACGCCGCGACCATCGACGAGGTCGCCAAGGCGCTGCGCGAGGACTCGGCGGTGGCCACGATCGTGGAGCCGCTCGACGACCAGGCCCTGCGCAAGGTCGTGTCCGACTTCGCTCGCTTCCGCCACGTGGATCGCGAGGTCGCCAAGGACGACCGCGATGCGCTCACGCGCCACCTGCAGGGCTACGCAGCGGCCGGTCGCTTCGGCAACGGCCAGCCCGAGCCCGGCGCCTGCATGGTCCACATCGACTTCAAGCGCCGCTTCGGCACGGGTCGCGCCGCATGTCTCAAGTAAATAGGTTGTCGATCGCGAGCCTGGCGCTGCCGCTCTTGGCGGCGTGGAGCCTCTCGGTGGCCTGCTACAACGAGCCGCTGCTGCCCGTGTTCGGCTACGAGAACGACGACATCTCGTGCTCGGACCACAACGACAACGACAACGACTGCCTCGTCGACTGCGAGGATCCCGACTGCCTGGTGCTGTCGACGGTGTGCGGCGAGGTGGTGCCCGAGGGGCTCGACGACCAGATCGAGGATCCCTCGCAGGGCTGCGTCACGGTGACGCTCGAGGACGGCACGCGTCAGAAGGACTGCACCAACAACCTGCAGATCTGCCGGGACTTCGTCGACAACGACCTCAACGGTCAGTTCGACTGCGGCGATCGCAAGTGCCAGGACGTGTTCGAGACCGGGTGCCTGCGCGAGGTGACCAACGAGCTGTGCAGCGACGGGATCGACAACGACCAGAACGGGTTCCTCGATTGCGCCGACTTCGGCTGCCGCCGTAGCCCCCTGGTCGACGTGTGCCGCGAAGGGGTGATCTCCACCGACGCCGAGGGCGTGATCGACGTGAGCCCCAACGGGAGCAACTGCGCCGACGGGCTCGACGGCGACGGCGATGGCAAGATCGACTGCGAGGACGACTGCGACCTGACCTGCAGCGCGACGATGGAGGAGCTGATGGAGGCGGGCATCGATCCCGACGAGCTCTACCCCCGGTGCTGCGAATTCCTCGGGGTGATCGACTACGAGTCGTGCGCGCACACGGCGATGTGCGGCTCGCCCGAGAACACCCCCCAGGCCTGCGCCAACGGCCTCGACGACGACAACGACGGCTACATCGACTGCAACGACTACGACTGCCTGGGCAATGATCCCGCGCTCGTCGAGCTGTGCGACGACATGGAGGTCACGCTGGCCGAGTGCACCGACGGCGCCGACAACGACGGCGACGGCATGGCCGACTGCGACGACCGCGAGTGCGGCCAGAATCCCGACCCCCAGATCCGCGAGCACTGCAACGGGCTCGAGGCCTCGGTGCTCCAGTGCAGCGACGGGCTCGACAACGACGGCGACACCTACGTCGACTGCCAGGACTTCGATTGCTCGATGAGCGACGACCCCGAGGTGGTGGCCCTCTGCGGCAGCGGCAGCGGAGCCAGCGGCGGTGGCGGGCTCCAGCTTCCGCCCAGCCACGGCGGCGGGGGCACGGGCGCGGGCGATCCGACCGGCGGACCCGAGGACACGGTGGAGGAGTGCTCGGACGGGGTCGACAGCGACGGCGACGGCTTCATCGACTGCGACGACTTCTCGTGCTCGATGAACACCGACCCGGCGATCCAGGAGCTGTGCGCAGGGGCCGAGGAGGACACGGTCGAGGAGTGCAGCAACGGCATCGACGACGACGGTGACGACTACACCGACTGCGCCGACTTCTCGTGCTCGATGAGCGACGACCCCGCGGTGATCGAGCTGTGCGAGGGCGCCGAGGAGAGCACCCCCGAGGAGTGCAGCAACGGCATCGACGACGACGGCGACACCTACGTCGACTGCGCCGACTTCTCGTGCTCGATGAGCGAGGATCCGGCCGTCATCGAGGTCTGCAAGGACCAGCTCGAGAACAACCCCGAGGCCTGCTCGGACGGGCTCGACAACGACGGCAACGGGTTCATCGACTGCCAGGACTTCGGCTGCTCGATGAGCGACGACCCCGCCACCCTCGAGGTCTGCGAGGGCAAGCTCGAGAACAGCCCCGAGTCCTGCACCGACGGGATCGACAACGACGGCAACGGGTTCACCGATTGCGCCGACTTCGGCTGCTCGCAGTCCGACCTGTTCGAGGTGCTGCAGGTGTGCCAGGAGAGCCTGGGCCTGTCCAACGCCGAGACCGACCGGCGCTGCAGCGACGGGCTCGACAACGACGCCGACGGCTTCACCGACTGCGACGACTTCGACTGCAGCCACAACGCCGAGGTCACCGTGTGCCCCGAGCTGGGCTACTGCGCGACTGGCCGCACCGGCTAGGTCGTGCCGCCAGGGACCCCCGACCGGCCGGACCCGTCCGCTTCCCCCGACCTTCCCTCTCTTCCGATCCGCGACCGACCGCACCGACGAGCAAACCGATGGACCTCCGCGCAAGAGCCGTGTCCCTTTGCCTGTGGCTGAGCTGCCTGGGCTTGCCGATGCTGCTGCCCGCCGACGCCGACGCCACGCCCTTTGGCGCGGGCGCGGCTCGAGTGCTGGCGCCGGCCGGGCCCGCCACCCCGGCGACCCCGGCCACCTCCCCGCCCTCCACCAGCGGGCCTGCGGCCGAAGACCCCGAGACCACGGCCCAGCCGGCTCCCGAGGGGTCCGTGCCCGAGCACCAGCCGCGACGGACCGAGACGGTCTGCAACGATGGCAAGGACGACGACGGCGACCTCGTCTACGACTGTGGCGACGCCGACTGCAAGAAGGATCCCGCGTGCCAGTCCGACGGGCAGCGCGAGTACGACGATGCGCGCTGCAGCGACTGGGTCGACAACGACCAGGATGGCTACGTCGACTGCGACGACTTCGATTGCGGTGATGCCGACGTGTGCAAGGGCTCGTGGGACGTGGCGCCCACCACCAGCCGGGCGGCCCAGGGCGGCAACGGGACCAGCGTGACGCTCGGCCAGGGGGGCGCCACCCACGACGGCGCCTCGGTGGGTCTGCAGGAGGGCCAGGCGCCCGAGGACCTCATGGGGGTGGGGCTCGATGCCGACGGCGAGCGCGACAACTACACCTGCTCGGACGGCTTCGACAACGACGGCGACGGCAACGTCGACTGCAACGACCTCGGCTGCCGCCTCGACACCGCGGTGACCGTGTGCCAGGGCGAGGGCGACTTCCGCTTCTCGGTGGTGGCCCGGGTGTCGCAGAGCGCCGTGCTCACCAACGACACCGAGGCCCAGCGCAGCCCCGACGGAGAGACCTTCGAGCGCTTCGACACCCAGTTCGAGACCATCCAGCTGCGCGTGCTGGGGCAGCTGCCGTTCATCCAGAACTCGTTCTTCCTGCTGTCGATGCGGGCCGAGCGGACGCCTCGCATGACGTTTGCCACCTTCCAGGTGCCGCTGGGCAAGAAGGGGCACTACGTCAACGTCAACAGCGGCGGCGGCGGGCTGTCGCTCGAGCTGGTTCGCTCGGTGCACAAGCGCCTGCTGGCCGACCCCGCGTTCTACGTCTACAACGCGTTCGAGCAGGGCAACGGCGCGGCGGTGGAGTTCGGCGGGCCGCTCGACAAGAAGGGCAAGTTCCTCTACCGCACGTTCCTGGCCGGCGGGGCGGGTCGCTTCAACGGCAACATCGGCGGCCGCTTCTTCCCCGACGACAACCGCAACTACACCTGGTCGGTGGGCGCGCAGAGCTGGATGAACCTGGTGGGCTACTACAGCCGCTGGGACTCGCCGTTCCTCTATACGCCCGCTCCCACCACCCTGGCCGTGGCCGTGGGCGCCAAGTACGACCAGCGCGCGCAGGAGCGCTACCCCGCCGCCAACATCCAGGCCGTGTTTCGCTGGCGCCGGCTCATCGTGCTCGGCGAGGCCTACGGCAAGCGCGAGCTCAACTTCAAGAACTGGCAGCTGGCGGTCAACGGCCAGGTGGGGGTGCTCGCGATCAAGAAGCGCCTGATGTTCGCGGGTGACGCCGGCACCTACCTGGGCACGGAGTTCGAGGATCCGCCCGCGTTCCTGGGCTCGGATCTGCGACGCCAGCTCCGCGAGTTCCAGTACCGTGCCGCGGCCCACGTGTACCTGTGGCGCAACGTCCTCTACGGGACCCTGATCTTCCGCGACCGCCGGATCGAGCCCAACGAGGCACAGGGACAGGTGGGGATCCAGAAGCTCCAGGATCTGCGTCTGCTGCTCACGTATCGCTGGTAGGCCGGGGCTCGCGCGCGCGGCGAGGTTCGGTGTAGGAATGGGATGCCGTGCTGGTCCCCGCCCTGCTCGCTGCGCTCGTGATCGAGCTGCTCGCTGCGCTCGTGATCGAGCCTCCCGCATTGCCCGAGCCGCCGGTTCTGCCCGAGCCGCCCGCGACACCGGGCCCGGGCGAGCCCGCGACCGAGGATGATTCGATCCACTGGACGGCGCCGGTCGGGTGTCCCGCGGCGGGCGAGCTGCGTCGCGGGATCGAGCGCCGCCTGGGCCGAACGCTGGTGTCGAGCGAAGCCCAGGTGGACGCGAGGGTGGAGCCGAGGGCCGAAGGCGGCTACCGGCTGGCGCTGCGAGCGAGCGCGGGGACGCTGGTGGAGGAGCGCACGCTCGAGGCCGATGATTGCCGCGCGCTTGCGGACGCGACCGCGTTGATCGTGGCCCTGGCGATCGATCCGGTGGCGGTGGCCGAGGTCATCGAGCCGTGGGCCGAGGCCGATCCGCTCGAGCCTCCCGTGGCGCCTTCGCCCACGCCTGCGCCAACGACCACCGCGCCCGCCGACGAGCGGCTCGCAGCGCCGACGGCCGATCGCCCGACCGAGCCCGAGCCCGGCGCGCGACGGAGGCCGGGTGGGCTGCTGCGAGCAGGGGCCGCGGTGGGCCTGGGCGCAGTGCCGGGGGTGACCGGTGCAGTGTCACTGGCCGCGGGCTTGCGGTGGACTCATGCACGGCTCGAGCTCGAGGGCGCCTACTGGATCCCTCGCACCAGCGAGCCGGTCGAGGGTGCTCGCGTGCGAGTGCAGCTGGGCACCGCCGCGGTGCGAGGGTGCGGCCAGCTCGGTCGCGATCGCCTCGAGGCACCGCTGTGTGGAGGGCTCCAGCTCGGAGGCATGCGCGGCGACGGCGTCGATACCCCCGGGGCTCGGGCCGCACAGGGCCTGTGGCTGGCGATCGAGGCCGGCGTGGGGCTTTCGTGGTGGTTTCGACCCCGCTGGGCGCTGGCCGGGAGCTTCAGCGCTGCCGTGCCGCTGCGGAGCCCCGGGTTCGAGCTGTCCGGCGATCCGCCGCTGCGGCTGTTCGAGTCCTCGACGGTCGTGGGCCGGCTGGGGCTCGGCATCGAGCTGCGACTGTGAGGGATGTTGCGCAATACGCGCGCGAGTAGACGGAATTTCGACCGAGCCCGAATTCTCCGTGACGGATCGGTCCGCACCCCGGAGAACATACTGGTCACGTGCCCATGCAGGCGCAGGCCAACGCCTTCGAGAGGGTCTACCGGCGGGAGCTCCCGTTCGTGTGGGCGGCAGCGCGTCGCATGGGCGTGCATCCGGCCGCGCTCGATGACGCGGTGCAGGACGTGTTCCTCACCGCCTACCGGCGCTGGGGCGACCTGCACTACGAGGTCTCGCCGCGGGCGTGGCTCTACGGCGTGACGCGGCGGGTGGCGTTTCGCTATCGACGCAGCGAGGCTCGCACCCTGCGGCGCAAGGCGGCGGTGGCTCGGGCCGACGACGCGCGCTCGGCCATGCCCCAGGCCGAGCGCGATGGGGCTCGCGACGTCGATGCGGTGCTGGCCTCGCTCGATCCCAGCCAGCGCGAGGTGTTCGTGATGGCCGATCTGCTCGACATGAGCGGACCCGAGATCGCGGCCGAGCTGAAGATCCCGCTGAACACGGTGTACTCGCGGCTTCGCCTCGCCCGGCGTCAGCTCGAGCGCAAGGCGCTGCGGGGCGAGGTGGGGCCCTGGGCGGCCGCGGTGCGCCGCAAGGAGCAGCCGCCGCCCGAGCACGTGCAGCGTGGCTGGGCCCTGCTGCTGCCAATGCTCCACGAGGGTCCTGCCGTGGGGTTGCTCGGAGGCGCGAGCGTGGGCAAGTGGCTCGGGGGGCTCGCGGCGGCGGCGGTGATCGTGGGCGCGGCGGTCGTGGGTGGATCGATTGGGCCCGAGCGGATCGACGATCGAGCGCCCGTGGTGAGCGCGGCATCTGCCGACTCGAGCGCCGTGGGCGAGCGTCGCAGCGGGAGCTCGGGTGACGACGCGGGGGAGCGGTCGAGCGAGCCGGTCGAGGCGATGCCGACGGCACCGAAGGCGGTCGCATCGGCAACGGTGGCCGTGTCGGATCCGATGGCTCCCACGCCGTCCGCTCGCTCCGTGGCCCCAGCGACGCGCTCGTCGAGCGAAGCCCCGTTCGGCGCCGGGGTGGCCCGAGACCTTCCCGCTGCATCTGCGGCGGCATCTCCCGCAGTCGAGCCTTCGGTCGACGTCGACCCGCCCGGGCTCGAGGCCGAGGTGGCCGCGCTCGATCGCGCCGCAGAGGCGTTGCGCTCCAACGATCCCGCACGGGCCCTGCACTGGCTCGCGGAGCACGAGCGAAGCTTCCCTCACGGTCGTCTGGTCGACGTGCGCAAGGCCACCCGCGTGCGCGCGCTGTGCCGCCTGGGCCGCGAGTCCGAGGCTCGCACCGAGGCCGCCGCGCTGCACCGCGAGCACCCCGATTCCGCCGTTGCTCGACGCGTGCCCGATTCTTGTGCCGATGTGTGACGGAATGGGGTCGGCTTCGGAGAAGAGCAGGGTATGACCTTGCATCACTCCTTTGCTCCCTTCGCTTCCGTGCTCCTCGCCTCGCTCGTTGGCGCCTGCGTCGTCCCCAAGTCGGTCGGCAGCGGCGAGGACGGTGCTTCCGGCGATGGCAGCGGAACCACCGACAAAACCACCGACGGCGCGACCGATACCGACCCCGCCGACACCGACCCCACCGACGGCGCCACCTCGCAGGTGCCCACCACCGGCGCCACGCTCACCGGGTTCGAAACCACCACCGAGGGCGAGACCGGCATGGCCTGGCAGTGCCCGCCGACCCCCGAGTTCCAGTGCACCCAGCCGGTCACGTGCAGCGAGGGCTGCGGCGGTCCCTTCAGCCCCTTCGACGAGCAGGGCTGCCTGCGGCCCTCGTGCGCCAACGATGATGGTTGTGCCGACGGGGAGACCTGCCTGCACCCCATCGACTACGGCGGCTGTGCCAGCAGCGGGATGTTCTGCAGCGACGGCCCGGGCGGCGAGTGCCAGTGCGGTGGCGATCCCGACTGCGGCGGCGGCTTCTGCGTGCCGGACGACGAGGTGCCTGCGCTCGATTGCTTCGGGTTGCCGGACGAGCCGAGCTGCATCGATGCCAACTGCTCGGAGTTCCACACCGTGCTGCAGATCACCGACACCTGCGAGTGCATGCCGGGGGTCCCCGCGTGCCTGCTGTTCCTTGGGGACATCGGTGGCCCGGACGCGCCCAACTACTTCTGGCACGAGGCCACGAACACGGTGGCGATGTTCGGGACCGACTGGTTCGAGCCGCCCGTGGGCTGGCAACCATGCAGCGCCCCCGGAGCACCGCCGGCCTGCGGGTGCTACGAGCCGTACACGGAACCACGGTGTCCGTGACGGATTGGCGGCGGCCCCGACAGGCCCTACAGAACAACGTTCTGCTCCCATGGGTGGGTGTCCTCGGAGCGTCGGGGCCGCTCAGCCGCGCGGTGGCGCCGGATCATTCCGATCCGCGAGCAGGACACGCAAGAAACCGCGGACACTTTGGAGCCCATCGTCATAGCCTGCATGTGAGCACCTCGAAGATGATGCGGTTCCTGCTGGTCGCGGCCCTGGGCGCCGGCTGTGGTGGCGGCTCGGGATCGAGCCCACCCGGTCATGAGACCGAGTCGGGGACCGGGGCAACCGGGGACACCGGGGGAACAATCTCGGGATCCGTGGACTCGAGCAGCGGCGTGGACGGGTCGACCGGGGACGATCCCACGGAGACCACGGGAGGCGAGGACGTGTCCTGTGGCGACCTCGGCGGGATCGAGAGCCCGCTCGCGCCGCTGCCGGAGTTTGCGTGGGTGCACGGTCAGGTGCGGGGAACCGGCGTGTCCTTGTCGTTCGAGCCGGTCGACGGTGCGCGCGACTACCGGGTGTACACGCTCCCGTCCGCCAACGCGGTCGTCGACGACGGTCAAGGCCAACACATCGACGGCGCCATCTATCGCTGTGCGGGGGATCGGATGGCCCCGCCGCTGCCCTACACCCAAAACGGCTTCTTGACCGTCGACGCCCGGTCCACCGGCGACATCAGTGGCTACGTCCGGAGCGAGGAGGAGATCACGCTCGGCTGGGTCTTCGCCACCGAGGCGCCCGATCGAGTCCCGGTGTATCAGCTCGGCAGTCCGGAGTCGGGCCACGACGGGTTCTGCTATGCCGGGCACTACGCGGTCACTCGGGTGCCGTTCTTCACCGCCGACCCCGCGCAGCGCGAGGCCTGGCTGGCCGAGGGCTACCGCGACGACGGCATCGCCTTCTGGGTCTCCGAGGCGGGCACGAGGCCGGTGCGTCGAGGCTCGGGTCACCTGTTCTATGCGTCGGATGCCGAGGTCGCAGCCCGCGGAGAGGGCGAGGTGCTGTTCGACGTGCTCGACGCCGAGCAAGACGGGGCCGTCCCGCTCATGCGCTTCACCATCTTTCCGTGTGGAGGAGCGATGCACGACGTGCTCGCCGCGGGCGAGGCTCGCTTCCAGCGGGCGTTCGAGCAGGGCAACCAGCCGGTGTGGGAGCTCGAGTGGCCCGACCTCGAGCCGGGCGAGGTCCTGGTCGTCGAAGCGCTCGACGCCGGCTGCCCGTTTCAGGGGCACCTGTCGGCCCGCTCGGTGCCCGCCACCGGGTTCGCGCAGGATTTCGTGACCCCCGAGGAGGCGGCGGCCCAGTCGCCCTACGGGGAGCTGTTCGTCAACGGGCAGCACGACCCCGCCTCCGATCCTCAGCCGATCGCGCGATCGTTCGTGTGCCCCGAGCCCGTCGCCAACGAGTCGATGGACGTGTTCCTCGACTTCGACGAGCCATTCGAACTCGAGCAAACGGACCTGTCGGACAGCGGGTTTTGGGACCTGCACCTCGCCAACGACGACTTCTTCGCGAGCTTCTACCGCATCGAGCCGGACGTGTGGGGCCTCGGCAGCGTGATGGGAGAGCTGTGGGTCACCTACGCCGACTGGGGGGCAGACGTCAACGGGCGCTTCCGGCTGACGTCGACCCAGCACGCGAGCATCGGGGAGGGCTTCGTACACGCGACGGTCGAGGTCGATCTGTGGTCGACGGGACGCCGCTACCCGCAGCTGTGGATCTCCAGCGCCGAGGCGCCGGTCCAGGACAACATGATCAGCGCCACGACCCTGAACCTCCAGATGTTCGGTGGCTGGCCGTCCAGGGTCGAGATTCAGCAGTGCATCGACCGCTTCTGGGACGTCAACGATCAGTGCCCGCAGTTCCCGCTCGACCGCGGCGAGTTCGACGACGGCCCCTGGCCCCCGCGTCCCCCGGTGGGGGAGCTCTCCGCGCCGGGCATGCGGATGCGGATGGACCTCTACGCATCCGCCGACCGAGCCTACGCGTTCGTGGGCGGCATCCCCTGGGGGTGCGTCGACTATCCCAACCTGCTCCCCGCCGGGGACGTGACGGTGACCTACGGCGACGTCCTGTACCACTCGGGCGTCGACGAGTCGGTGGTCTTTTCGGACTACATGCCCTTCATCCATGACTACCAGCTCACCGAGTCTCGGCGTCACGTCGACAACTTCGGCTTCAGCTCGGGGGTGGACGCACCCGAGTGGAACCACGACATCCTGCCATGCGTGACTGCACTCGAGTAGCCGCGTGCCTGGGCCTTGCGGCCCTCATGGCGGGGTGTGGCGACGAGGCTCCGTCGAGCGACTCGACGACGACCTCCGGGACGACCTCCGGGACGACCATGGAAACGACCGCGGCGTCGACGGAGGAGGGCGACGCCACGACCGAGGAGCCATCGGATCCCGACTCGGGCAGCTCGACCGGCGCCGAGCCGCACTCACCAGACCCGACCCCCGAGGAGTGGGCGCTGCTGCAGACGCTGCGCTACGACGAAGGGCCGCCACCGGCAGACGTGACGAACGCGTGGGCCGACGACGACGCCGCCGCGCTGCTGGGGCAGGCACTGTTCTTCGACCCTCGGTTCTCGGGACCGCTGCTCGACGGTGACAACGACGGCGACCCGGACACGCTGGGCGAGCAGGGGCAGACCGGTCGGGTCTCGTGTGCCGGCTGCCACATCCCGGAGTCCGGCTTCTCCGACACCCGAAGCCCGCACCAGCAGATCTCGCTCGCCTCGGGGTGGGTCCTGCGCAAGACCCCATCGCTGCTGGACATGGGGTGGATCCGATTGCTCAGCTGGGACGGGCGTCGCGACACCGCCTACGGCTCCCTGTTCGGGGCGCTGGAGAACCCGCTCGAGTTCAACGGCTCGCGCCTGTTCATGGCCCAGCAGCTCCACGCGCACCATCGCGAGGCGTTCGAGGACGTGTTCGGGCCGATGGAGGATTTCTCCGACCCGGGCCGCTTTCCCCCGCTCGAGCCCACGGAGGCGGGGTGCGACGCCCTCAACGTGCCGGTGTCCGAGTGCCGCGGAAAGCCGGGAGACGAAGGCCCCTACGACGGGATGGCCGACGCCGACCGGTTCGCGGTGGACCGCGTCGTCGTGCAGGCGGGCAAGGCCATCGGCGCGTACATGCGGCGGCTGCGGTGCGGATCGAGCGAGTTCGACGCCTGGCTCGACGGAGGCGAGCCGGCGCTGTCGGACGCCGCACGACGAGGCGCGCGATGGTTCGTGGGCGAGGGACACTGCATCGATTGCCACGGCGGCCCGCTGTTGAGCGACCACTCGTTCCACAACGTCGGCTTGCTCCCGGCCGTGGTCGCCACCGTGTTCATCGATGACGACGACCCGGGCGCGATCGAGGGGATCGCGGGGGCCATCGACGACCCGCTCAACTCGCGCTCGGTCCACAGCGACGGGGACGATGGGCGCCTGCCGCGGGATGTCGACCGCTCGATGCTCGGTGCGTTCAAGACCCCATCGCTGCGGTGCGTCGACCTGCGGCCGTCGTTCATGCACACCGGCCAGTATCGGACCCTGGAGCAGGTCGTGGGGTTCTTCGCCGAGGGTGGGCACCCGGTGGGCTATCCCGGGGTCAACGAGCTCCAGCCGACCGATCTGGATGCCCAGCAGCGCGCAGACCTCGTCGCGTTCCTCGAGGCGCTGCGTGGTCCCGGTCCCGATCCTTCGCTGCTGGAGCCCCCGGCTACCGGCCCCTGAGCAACGAGAGGTCGCGCGCATGGTCGAGCGGGCCGAGCGGCTGCGGGGCGGCGCAGCGGAGCGCCGCGACTCGGGCCTCGTCTGGACGATCCGTCGGCTCGCGGGTGCCGGTGGCGACCAGCAGGTACGCATGATCGAGACGGCCGGCCGTGCGCGCGATGGGGCGCCAGTCCTGACCATCGTCGCCGAACGCGTAGGAGATCGTCTGGAATCCTTGGTCGTGCTGCTCGAATTGGAGCCGGAAGTGGCGGTCCTCGGGGCCGAGCTCCAGCTCGAGACCCCGCAGGCCAGGCGCGAGCGGGAAGACCCAGCGGCCTTCGATGATCAGGATGCCGGCGATCAGGCGATGCTCTCGATCTTCGATGCCGACGATCAGCTCTCGGCCCTTGCCTCCGGTCGGTGCATGAACGACCTCGACGTCGAGCGCACGTTGGTCGAGGCTGATGAGCCGTCGCGTGCGGGCATGCACGTACTCGGGGCCCGCGGCGAGCCGGAGCTGACCCGGCGGGAACGACAGCCGCTCGGGGACGTCCGCCTGCCAGGCCTCGGTCGAGGCGAGGAAGTCCTCGCCGATCGTGCACGGGGGCGGGCGCTCGACCACCCCGGCTGCGGGAGAAGGGGAGAGCACGGCGGTCGGTCGCTGCCCGGCGAGCACCATGCCGCCGATCGCCAGCACGCCGAGGCCGGCGGCGAGGGACCACGGGCGCCAGGCCGGGCCCGAAGGGCGGGGATCGAGGCGCGCGATCAATGCCTCGATCGACGGGAAGCGCTCGGTCGGCTCGGGGCTCAGCCCGCGGCCGACGACGGACCACAGCGCTCGGTCGAGCTCACGAGGGCGCGCCGGCACGCGCTGCGCGGTACGGGTGTCGGAGTAGGGACCAACCCCGACCAGCAGCTCGAACAGCGATGCGCACCAGGAGAACTGGTCCGTGTTCGCCGATGGGGGAGCGCCGCGCCACAGCTCGGGGGCCATGTAGCGCGGGGTGCCGGCCAGGGCGGTCTGCGTGCGGTCGTGCTGCTCCGCGCCGGCGCTGCGGGCGAGCTCGGCCTCGGAGATCGGCTCGTCTCGCTCCGTCGCGAGCCCGAAGTCGATGATCTTCGGGGTTCCGTCGTCGTCGACGATGACGTTCGTCGGCTTGAAGTCCCGATGGACCAGACCCGCGGCATGAGCGGCCGCCAGTCCGCGCGCGCACTCGATGAGCGTGCTGGTGATGGTGCGTGCGTCGGGTTGCGCCTCTCGGACCCACACGTCGAGGGTGCGGCCTCGCAGGTACTCCATGACGACGAACACCTGCCCGTCGTCATCCTGGCCGACCTCGAAGACCGTCACCACGTTGCGGTGCTCGAGGCGAGCCAGTGACTCGGCCTCCTTGCGAATGCCCAGCCGGGTGCGGGGAGCGGCGTCGCTGGGGTGCACCTTGAGCGCGACGTTCCGCTTGAGCTCGGGATCGAAGGCCAGATACACCACCCCCATGCCGCCGCGGCCGAGCTGCCGACGAACCTCGAATCGGCCGATCCGAGGAGGGGGAGCCTCGGGGAACAGCGCGTGTTCGAGCAGCGACAGCGTCGTGCCGCCGTGGTGTCCCTGCGCGCTCACCCGCGACGGATAGTATAGAATCGCGTGCCAGGGTTGTGAATGGTGAGTGACGACGGAGAGCTTCATCGTCGCTGGCAAGGCGGGGACCGTGAGGCCGGCCGGCTGCTCTTCTCGCTCCACGCCCGAGGCGTCATCAGGTTCTTTCGGAGCAAGCTCCCCGAGGTGGCCGAGGATCTCACGCAGGAGGTCTTCGCTCGCTTCTTCCGATCGGCGCGCACCGAGGTCCACGTTCGGGGCTTTCTGTTCGGGATCGCTCGCAACGTACTGTCCGAGGAGCTGCGCCGTCGTCAGCCCGACGTGCGCCTCTCCGATGTGAGCATCGCCGAGCTCGCGCGGCCCTCCAGCACCCGGATGATCGCGCGCCAGTGGCTCCTCGACGCGCTGCAGCAGCTACCCATCGACGATCAGATCGTGCTCGAGCTCCAGCACTGGGAGGGCATGTCCTCACCCGAGCTCGCCGTCGTCCTGGGCGTCTCCCCGAGCGCCGCGCGCACCCGGGTGTCGACGGCTCGCAAGCGCTTGCGCTCGATCCTCGAGCGGCGCTCGGGTTCCGACGCCGTCCCGGCCGATTTCCAGGAGCTCGAGAGCTGGGTGAGCGCGATCCGCCAGGCCCTCGACGCGGCGAGGTGAGCTCGGGCCCGCGGCGGGCCGGTGCGCTCCCTCTTGGCCCGCTCGACGAGCAGGTGAACGATCGAAGAAGAACGGGTGACGGATTGAGGCCGACCCCGGAGAAGAGCAGGGTAGCCGCCCCCATGCTCGACGCTCGTCCCCGTGTGCCCCTCGCGATTCTGACCCTCGTGGCCACCGCCCTGGGAGGGTGCGTGATCCCCAAGACGGTGGGCGAGGGCGAGGGGAGCACCAGCAGCGACGGGCCCGGCGATGGCGATGCGTCCACGGGAACCACGGGGCCCGGGGGCTCCACGGTGGCCGACACCGGCTCCACGGGCACGAGCACGGGAGCGGGCACCGGCACGAGCACCGGCCCCGGCACCACGGCCGACGACACGGGCACCACCGGGGACCCGGGCATGGTTTGCGACCCGCCGCCCGAGGCGCTCGAAATCTCCGGCGACCTTCGCCTGGTCGACGACTTCTTCGGCAACGTCATCGTGGATGGCCCCTGCGACGTGACGACGCTCGAGCAGGTCGACGGCCAGCTGCGGCTCGTGCTGCAGTGTGGCGCGACCGCGATCGAGCACGAGGTGAGCTCGTTCGACGGGACACTGCCGTTCGGGGAGGGGCAGACCGTGCAGGTGCGAGCGGAGCACGAGATCCCCATCGATGGCGCCCACGACGTCTTCCTCGCGATCTCCGGACCGGACGGCAACCTGATCTACGGGTACTGGTCCTGGTACGGGCTCGCTCCCCGCAATCACCACATCGACTGGTATGCCCCGATCGACCTCGAGCTCGTTCACGACGTGTGCGTGCCGGAACCCTACGAGCCGCCGCCCGATGACACCGGGTCGAGCTTCATCGTCGAGCCGTGCGGCATACAGGTGGAGCGCAAGGCGATCGACGTGCAGGTCGGGGATGGCCAGAGCCAGCGGCTCTACGACGAGGAGCACGCGCTCGTCGACGGCTACGATGTATGGGTCGCGTCGGCCAAGCAGCTGCACTACGTCGCCGTGCTGCCGGAGTGCTTCGAGGGGCAGGTGGACGTGGCCCGGGTGCTGATGATCGATTCTCCGTGACGGATCGCCCCGGACCCCGGAGAAGTACGATGAGGAAGACTTACCCATGAACCTCTCGATCTCGGCTCGCACCTCGATGACCCTGTTGCTCGTCACCTCGTTCGTGGGAGGGTGCGTGATCCCCAAGTCGGTCGGTGATGGCCCCGATGGAGGCGAGAGCACTGGCAGCAGCAGCGAGAGCGTCGATGCCGGCGGACCCGGTGTCGATGCCTCCGGGGGCTCGACCAGCGGGGCGAGCGGTCAGACCCCCACCACCACGGCTCCTCCCGATTCCACGGGAGACACCGATCCGGCTGGCTCGGAGGACACCGGGTTCACGTTCTTGATCGAAGGGGACGGGGGCGGGATCATCGATCCCTGTAGTCCCTGGGCGCAGGATTGCCCAAACGGTGAGAAGTGCTCGCCTTCGTCCCTGGGAGGCGGCTCCGTGTGGGACTTCTGGCGGTGCAGCGAGGTCCCCGAGAACCCGGATGCGGTGGGGGAGCCCTGCATGGCGGAAGGTTCTCCGACCTCTGGCATCGATTCCTGCGACTTCGGAGCGTTCTGCTGGGAGGTCGATCCCAAGACCCTCGAGGGCACCTGCGTGGCCCTGTGCACGGGCTCCGAGGACCTCCCCTCGTGCCCGGGCTCCGAAACGTGCCTCATCGCCAACGAAGGCATCCTGCCGCTGTGCCTCGACAGCTGCGATCCCCTCCTGCAAGACTGCGGACCGGATCACGCCTGCTACCCCGGTGAGAGCGGCTTTGCCTGCCTCCCCGCGGGCTTCGGGGGCACGGGGGCGCCCGGGGACTCGTGCGAGAACCTCGCGGCCTGCGATCACGGCAACGTCTGCGTGGAGCCCGAGTCCGTGCCCGACTGCGGCAGCATCGCCGGGTGCTGTACGGCCGTGTGCAGTCTCGGCGATCCCATGCCCTCGTGCTTGCCCGGGCAGGTGTGCACGCCATGGTTTCAGGCCGGCATGGTGCCGGCGGGCTACGAGGACGTGGGAGTCTGCGCGCTGCCGTAGGCCGGCGCACGGCCGCGCTCGCGCGTCACTGGCCCGTGTGCGCCACCAGGCTCACGTCGCGCAGCATCTCGGGCTCGCAGGTCATTCGCCCGCCCTTGTCCACGATGGTCCACGGCGGCAGCGGATCGACGGGCGGCGGGTTCTGCCCGCACCCCGGATCCTCGGCATCGATCACCCCGTCGTAGTCGTTGTCGATCCCATCGGTGCACGCGGTGCCCGAGTCGCGCGACTCGGGGTCGGGGTTCTCGTGCAGCCAGCGGTCGTCGATGTCGGCCCAGAGCGCCTCGTAGAACTCGCCGTACTGGGCCGCGAGCGCCTCGCTGTGGATGATCACCACGTTCTCGTCGTTGGTGTCCTCACCCGCGGTGGTCCAGTTCATCGAGCCGGTGATCACGGTGTGGCCGTCGATCACCGCCGACTTCATGTGCATCTTGCCGCCCCAGTTCTCGACCTTCACCGGGATCCCCACCGCTCGCAAGAGCTCGTGCTTGGTGAAGCCGTTGCTGGCCGCGGTGGCGTCGATGATCACCCGGACCTCCACCCCGCGCAGGTGGGCGTCGATGAGATCGGCCGTGATCAGCTTGTGGGTCAGGTAGAACACGGCCACGTCGATGCGCTCGTTGGCCGCCTTGATGATCGGGCGCAGGCGCTCGCGCACCGGGCTGTCCTGCGGCGAGAACAACAGCTCCACCTCGGTGTCGCCCACCATCGCGCGCAAGCGGCCCCGCGAGCCCTTGTCGTCGTGGAACAGGCCGTCCTCGTACATCTGGTCGAGCTCGGCGAGGTAGCCCTGGGCCACCCGGCGCGAGTCGAGCACCGTGACCAGGTTGGCGTTGTAGCCACCCGAGCAGGTGTCGCTGACGTTGGTCGAGCCCGTCCACACGAAGCGCGAGTCGACCACCACGAACTTGTTGTGCATGATGGCCGCGCCCTGATCGAGGTGGTCGCGGCTCGAGTGCGCCGCCAGCAGGCACCGGTCGCCCAGGTCGTAGGCCAGGCACTGCACCGGGCCGAGGTAGCCCTCGGGACGGGCGCAGCGGGGCTCGGGCACCGAGGTGCGCTGGGCCTCCTTCAGCCGCCGCTGGTCGACCTTGCCGTCGTCGCGCACGTCGCCCAGGGTCTTCACGAACGCCTCGGTGTCGGCGTAGTAGTTCAGGCCATCGGCGTCGCGGTCGACCACCCCGCGCACGAGCACCCCGCGAGACTGGGCCTGCTGCATGGCCTCCACGATCCGCGGCTGCCCGCGCACGCCGTAGACCGCAAAGTCGATCGTCTTCTCGGCGCCGTCGATGAGGCCGGCCAGCGAGGTGCAAAGCTCGGCCACGCACTGCGGCTGGGGGCCCACGCCCTGCGGGGCGTTGAGCAAGAGCCCGATCGAGCCCTGGGGATCTTGGAGGATCGGGGCGTCGGAGCCCTCGGCATCGGGCGAGCCCGGGGGACTGCACCCGAGCACCAGCGCCAAGCCGAGCAGACTCCGCCTCACGGAAATCGATGGTAGCCCGTGCGGAGCGCGGTTGCTCGGCTTCGCGCATGGCGCAGGGTCGTGGGATGCCCAGGAGCGACGTCCCGCACGATGTTCGAGAGACGTAACGAAGGAGATCTCTTCGCGCGTAGGAGGCGCAGCCCCCCCACGGGATTGCCTGGGACCGGCGAGTCCCGCTCCTTCAGTACTTTTGATCCACCAGCTCGGGATGCGTGCGCAGGTACTCGACCGCCTTGGCCTCGCTGCGCCCGGTGCCGGTCTGCAGCCACCGCACCGCATCCTGGCCCAGCGCCGAGTAGGGCAGGTACGCATCCACGAAACTCGTGCCGGGGTGCGCCTTCATGTAGCGCAGCGAGTCCTCGACCTCGTCGACCACCACCTTCAGCGACTGGTCATGGGCCTTCTTGGCGTTGCGATCCTTGGTGGTGCAGTACTGGCTGGCGTCGAATTTCTTGATCACCCGCACGTTGCGAAACTGGAACAGCCGCCGCGGGTTGTCGTCGACGATGATGGCGCGAGTGAGATCGGGATCGACGAGGCGTAGATCCTTGGAGGGCTCGACCACCGGCGTGCCGTCCTTCTTGGGCACGAGCACCAGGTGGCTGTTGGTCAGCATGCCGCCCACCGCGGGGTGCTTCAGGATCGGCTGGTCGTCCAGCCGCCACCCGGCCGCGTTGGTGTAGCTCAGGTCGTCGGTGTTGGCGGTGTAGAGCACCACCAGGCCCCCGAGCTTCGCGATGCGACGGAAGGCGTCGTCCCAGCCGGGGGCGAGCTTGACGAAGTGCTCGCTGCCCTTGGTGCCGTCGGGGTTCTGCTTGCCCCAGGCGATGTCGTGGCACGAGGGCGCGACCTTGGGATCCATGTATTGGTCGAGCAGCGTCGAGTCGAGGTCGAACACCACGATGAACGGCGCCTTGGCCCAGCGCTCGGGGTCGTGGCCGTCCTCGAACACGCCCTCCTTGGCGCGGCGCAGGGCCTCGGCGTACTGGGCGTTGCGGTCGCCCGAGGGCTGCGCGCGGGCCAGGTCGCGAAAGTGGTTCTGCAGCTCGACTGCCTGGGCGCGATCGAGCTGGTGGGCCTGCATGAGCGCGGTGACGTCGAAGAAGCGCTCGTCGAGCTCGGGGTTGGCGTACTTGTCGGCCCAGTCCGGGCGCGGGGGCAGGGTCATCGCGGCCAGCTCGGCGCTCTGCGCTGTGGGCTTGGCGAAGTCGTCGTCGCCGAAGTCGTCGAAGTCGTCATCGGCGGACAGCTCGAGCGGGGCTGCGGCCGAGGGCGGCGGAATGTCGGGAGGCGCAGACTCGGGGCCGGAGGACTTGCAGGCACCGACGCAGGCGATCGTCAGCGCCAGGGAGAGAGCTGCAGCAACGTTCGACACGCGGCGAGCTTGCCATGGAACCCCTCGTGCTTGCGAGTCGGGACCGCGCTGGGACACGATGCCCGCGGCATGTCGATGCGCCATTGGTTGCCATGCGCCGGGTTCGCGATGGCCTGTGCCCGCGGGCCGATCCCCTCGAGCGAGCCGGTTCCTCCCGCCGTGCCCGAGACCACGAGCGCCGCGCCCGGCGATCCGGCGCAGGCCCCCATGCGGATCGTGGAGGTGGCGCCCGGAGTGTTCGCGGTGCTGCAGCCGGCCCCGCTGCGCTTCTACGACGCCAACGGGGCGCTGGTGGTGACCGACGAGGGGCTGGTGGCCATCGATGGTCCGCAGCGATGGGCGGCCGGCCGGTGGGTGATCGGCCAGGCCCTCGCGGTGACCCAGGGGCCGCGTCGGGTGCTCGTGACCACCCACTGGCATGCCGATCACAGCGTGATGGCCGAGTGGTGGAGCCTTGCGCTGCGCGAGCGTGGCGAGAGCTTCGAGCGATGGGGGCATGCGGGGCTGGCCTCGCAGCTGGCCAGCGAGGGCCAGGCGCAGGTGGAGGAGCGCCGCGACGCGGTGCGGGGGATGATCGAGCGCGGCACCACCATGCAGACCGAGGGCCGCCGCTCGGACGGCACGCCGCTGACCGCCGACGAGCGCGCGCAGCTCGATGGCGAGCTGGTCGAGCTTCGGGCGGAGTCCGATGCCCTCGAGGGGCTCGTGCTGCAGCCTCCGACGCACGTGGTGAGCGAGACCACCACGCTCACGCTGGGCTCGCTGACCCTCGAGCTGATTCCGCTGCGCGCTCATACCGATGCCGATGTGGTGATCCACCTGCCGCAGACGGGCGTGCTCATCACGGGCGACGTGCTCGACGAGATCCCCTTTGGTGGGCACGGGCGCCCGCGCAAGTGGCTCGCGGCCCTGCAGCGCCTGCGATCGCTGCACCCCACCGCCATCATCCCCGGCCACGGAGCGGTGCTGGGGCCCGAGCACCTCGACGCGATGATCGAGCTATGGGAGGCGCTGCTGGGGCAGGCCATGCTGGCGATCCAGCGCGGCGAGGAGCCGGGCCAGCGCTATGCCGAGTGGGCGGCCACCCCCGAGCACCAGGCCCTGCGGCAGCGATTGGTGACCGATCCGGTCGGCGAGCGCGCGTTCGACCGGTTCATGCCCGAGGCGCTCGATCGGGCCATGGCCGACCTGCGCGGCGATCTCGACCCACCGCCTCACGAGTGAGATCGAGCGAGCGGGGTCGGCTGCCCGCAATCGGTCGCATGGGGCATGCTGGGGCCCATGCAGCAGCGCATGCGGAACGGCCGGGCGGCGTGGATCCTGATCGGCGGCTTGGCCTCGGGCCTGGGCCCTGGCCTGGTCGCGTGTGGTGACGACGTCGAGCAGGACGGCAGCGGCAGCACCACCGCCTCGCAGACCTCCGGCACGACCGCCGAGGCCAGCACCAGCTCGAGCACCGCGATGGCCGACGAGTCGTCCTCGGGCTCGATGGTCGAGCCCGGCGAGTGCGCCACGCCGATCCCCGCGGTGGAGCTGCCCGACGCGCGGCTCTCGGTCACTCGCGCGGGGCGCCTGGTCGACGCGCAGGGGCGCGACGTGGTGATGCGCGGGCTCAATACCGGCGGTCGCTCGAAGTTCGCCCCGTTCTTGCCGTTCGAGCTCGATGAGCCCGGCGATCTCACCGATCTCCAGGCCGTGCGCGACGCGGCCGATGTCTACTACGGTCGCCTGCCCGGCTGGGGCCTCGACACCGTGCGCATGCCGTTCTCGTGGGAGGCGCTCGAGCCCATGCCGGGGCAGTACGACATGGACTACCTCGCGCGCTACCAGGCCATGCTCGATGCGGCCTGGGCTCGGCGCCTGCGCGTGATCGTGGACTTCCACCAGGACGTCTACGCCTCGCCGTTCTGCGGCGACGGCTTTCCCCCGTGGTCGATCCCCACCGCCGATCCGCCGCCGCCCACCCACGACTGCCCGCAGTGGTTCCTGGGCTACTTCACCAACGTCGACGTGCGCGAGTCGTTCGATCGCTTCTGGAGCGACGCCGACGGGCTGCAGGCCCAGTACCTGGCCATGTGGCTCACCATGGTCGACGCCGTGGGCGGGCATCCGGCGGTGGTGGGCTTCGAGCCGATGAACGAGCCCGGCTGGGGCAGCATGGACGACCTCGATGCGTTCAAGCAAGACGTGCTGCAGCCGTTCTTCACCGACGTGGCAGCGCAGCTGCGCACGGCCGCGCCCGACGTGCTGGTGTTCTACGACGGGCCCGGAGCCGACTCGACCGGGGTGGGCAGCCACTTTCGGCCCGATGGCGAGGGCCTGGTCTATGGGCCGCACCGCTACGATTCCACGCTGCTGTTCGGCGATGCGTGGTCGGGCATCGATCCCACGCCGGCGCTGCAATCGGCCGCCACGTTCGGCGCGGACAATGGCGTCCCGGTGCTGCTGGGCGAGTTCGGCTACGCCGACGGAGCCGAGGGCGGCGACGAGTGGCTCACGATCGTGATGGACGTGGTCGACGCGCGCCGCATGTCGGCCACGCTGTGGGAGTACTCGACCAGCAGCGAGCTGTGGAATGGTGAGGATCTGTCGGTGACCGATGCGGATGGTACCGAGCGGGCGATCCTCGATGCCTATGTGCGGCCGTGGGTGCGCGCGGTGGCGGGGTCGAGCATCGGGGTGCAGTGGGATCGCGACCAGGGCGTGCTGTCGGCGAGCTGGACCGCGAGCGAGGGCGTGACCGAGGTGGTGGTGCCCGCCCGGCGGTTCCCCGCGGGACCCGACGCAATCGAGCTGCAAGGCGCGGGTGCCTGCTACACGTGGGACGAGGAGCGCGGTGAGCTGCGCGTGACGGCACCAGCCGGGACGGCGGTGTCGCTGACACTTCGATGATCGACGCGCCCACCATCGCGCGCTCGCGAGCATGACCACGATCATCGAGCGAATCCGCTCTGCGGTCGTGCAGGAATTGTGTTTGCTGCGTGGAACCGTTGGGCCTACCATGCGGCCCGATGTCCGGGAGTGATGCGGAGCTCCTCGATGCATGGGCCGCTGGTGATGCTCGGGCGGGTAGCCGGCTGTTCAACCGCTACTTCCTCCCCATCAGCCGATTCTTCATCAACAAGGTCCCCGAGGATCACGACGACCTGATCCAGGAGACGTTCGTGGCGTGCCTGCGCAGCCGCGAGCGCCTGCGCGACAAGGCCAGCTTTCGGGCGTTCTTGTTCGCGGTGGCGACCAATGTGCTGCGCATGCACTTCCGTCGGCGTAGGGTGCACGACCCGATCGAGGCGCTCGAGTCCTGCTCGGCCCAGGATCTCTCGCCCGGGCCGAGCAGCGTGTTGCGCGTGAAGGAAGAGGAGCAAGCGCTGCTGGATGCGCTGCGTGAGATTCCGCTGGCGCTGCAGATCGTGATGGAGCTGTACTACTGGGAAGACCTTCGCACCCACGAGATCGCCAACGTCGTCGACCTCCCCACGGGCACGGTGCGAAGCCATCTGCGACGAGGCCGGCAGCTGCTCGAGCAGGCCCTGGCATGGACCAAGCTCGACGCGGTCGGCCTCGACCAGCGGGCGAGCTCGTTGCGCACCGCGGTCACCCGCAGTTGCGCCTGATCTGCCGTGACCGAGCACGAGCCATCCTCGGCGTCCTCCATCGAGGCGTCGTCCGTCGATGTGGTCAATGCGGCCCGTCGCGATCGCTTGCGTGCGGCGCTCTTCGACCAGGCACCGAGGCCGCGCACCGTCGGCCGCTTCGAGGTGCAGGGCACGCTGGGTCGCGGGGGCATGGGCAGCGTGCTCGAAGCCATCGATCCGATGATCGGGCGCACGGTGGCGATCAAGCTGCTCCATCCGCGGATCGCGGCGGCCGATCGCGAGCGGCTGCGTCGCGAGGCGAGGATTCTGGCCCGGGTGGCCCACCCCAACGTGGTGCAGGTGTACGAGATCGGCGAGCACGAGGGGCGCCTGTTCGTGGCGATGGAGCGAGTGCCGGGGAAGACGCTGCGCCAGTGGCAAGCGGCCAGGCCCGGGTGGCAGGAGTGCCTCGATGCCTATCGACAGGCAGCGCGAGGCCTGGCGGCCGCGCATGCCGTGGGCGTGGTGCACCGTGACTTCAAGCCGCACAATTGCATGCGCGACGACTCGGGCCGGGTGCGCGTGCTCGACTTCGGCCTGGCCCACGAGCCCGGTGCAGACGACGACCGTGCGTCCGGCGGCACCGTGGCCTACATGGCGCCCGAGCAGCTCGCGGGCGGGCCCGTCGACGCACGCAGCGATCAGTTCGCGTTCTGCGTGTCGCTGCTCGAGGCGGTCGGCGGGGTGCATCCCTTTGCGGGTGACCGCCGGCGGGGCCTGGCCAGCGCCTCCACGGCCGGTCGCCGTGCGGTGCCCTCGTGGCTGACAGGGGCGCTGCGACAGGGCCTGCGAGAGCACCCCGACGCGCGATGGCCGAGCATGGAGGCACTGCTGCACGCACTGGCGCCCCCGCAGCCGCGCACCTGGCACGTGCTCCGTGCGATGACGGCATCAGCGGTGGGAATCGCCGGGGGGCTGTGGTGGGCCGCTGGCCTCCCCGACGAGCCTTGCCGCGGCGCGGACCAGCGAGTGGCGCAGGTGTGGAACGAGCAACGCAGCAAGCGGGCCGAGGCAGGGATGCTGGCCACCAAGCTGCCGATCGCCAGCGACTCGTGGGCCCACACCCAACCATGGCTCGATGCCTACGCTGGGCGGTGGGCCGAGGCTCACGCCGAGATCTGTCGGGCAACGTACGTGCGTGGCGAGCAGTCCCCCGAGCAGCTGGACCTGCGCATGACGTGCCTCGGTCGGCGGCTCGACGTGCTGTCGAGCCTGCTGGACTCGCTCGAGCACGCCGATGCCGAGGTTGCGCTCGCGAGCATCGACGCCGCGATGCGCCTGCCCGATCCGGCGGTCTGCAGCTCGCTCGAGCTCGACGACGGCTCCGAGCCGCCCGAGGCGGCCGCGCTGCGACGAGCGCTGATCGCCGCCCAGACCGAGCAGCGCATGGCCCGTCTCGCGCCCGCGCTGGCCGGGTTCCAGGCCGTGCTCGAGCGCGCGCAATCCAGCGGGTGGACGCGGCTGGTCGTGGAGGCGCAGCTCGGCATCGGCATGGTGGAGAGCGACCTCGGTCATGGCACGCGAGCCGCCGAGGCCCTCGACCTCGCCTCGCGGGAGGCGTTTGCCGCGGGGCACGACGACGTCGCGCTGGAGGCCACGCTCGAGCACGCGGAGGTGCTCGGTCTGCTGCTCGGCGCCTTCGAGCCGGCCGAGGCGAGCTTGCAGCGAGCCGAGGCGCTGCTCGAGCGCCTCGGCAACCCGGAGGCCGCACGCTTTCGCCACGCGCTGGTGGCGAGCAAGGTGCTCATTCGCCATGGCCGGCTCGAGCCGGCCACGCACTGGCTCGCGAGTGCGGCCGAGCTCGAGATGCGCCTCTATGGCGCTCGGCACCCCAGCCGGGGGTTCGTGCTCGATGCCCAGGGGCAGCTCGCCATCGCGTCCGCTCGCCACGAGGATGCCCAGCGCGCCTGGTTGGAGACCCTGGCCCTCGACGAGCAGCTCTACGGCCCTCGCCATCCCCACGTGGCATCCACGCTCAACAACCTCGCGGTGGTGGCGGGCGAGCAGCAGCAGTGGGACCGAGCTCGCGAGCATCTCGAACGCTCGCTGGAGATTCGGCGCGAGGTGCTCGGAGCACATCCGCAGGTCGCCGACGTGTTGCTCAACCTGAGCTTTCCGCGCATGCACACCGGCGAGCTCGAGCTCGCTCTCGAAGGCCTCGCCGAGGCGCACGAGATCTACGTGACGCACCTCGGCATCGATGCCCCCAAGACGCTCGATGCCGAGCACGCTCGAGGCCTCCTGCTCGAGGCCTCGGGTCGACCCAACGAGGCCGAGATGATCTACCGCCGGGTGATCGCGCGACGGCTCGAGGTGATGGGGGACGACCATCCCGATCTCCGCCGGCCGCTCGCATCGCTGGGGAGACTGCTGTTCCATTCGGGACGGCCCGACGAGGCCGTGGAGCCGCTGCAGCGGGCGCTCGAGCTCGAGCGCTCGCTGGTGCGCGCTGGCGGGGGCGATCCAGAGGCCTCACCGGGGCTCCGCGAGCGTCTCGAGCTGCTCGAAGGTGCTCGTGCGGCGGCAGCCGTCCTCGAGGCGAAGTCCTCGCTTCGATGAAGCCGCCTCTCGAGCTCGGTCGCATCGAGTGGTTCGATGAACGTCCGATCGACTCATCCGTCGCGGCGCCCGATGCATCTCCTCGACCGGGAGGATCCATGCACCGAACACGTCACCTGCTCCTTCGTACGCTTTCCGCGCTGGCCTTGCTCGTCACCGGTTGTACCGACGGCGACGCTCCACCCGACGAGGGCTCCTCGGAGTCCTCGGGCGCGCCGCTCGGCCTCGCTCCGGTCGAGGCCACCATGCTCGTCCACATCTACTATCAGACCCCCGAGACGCTCGAGCGCCTGGCCGCGGAGCTCGACCTGCTCGAGCACGCCGATCATGCCGAGGGCTACGTGGCCGCGTTGATCGAGCCCGACGAGTACGAGCGCCTCGTGGCCGAGGGACTGACGGTCGAGGTGCAGCAGGAGCCCACCTCGATCTTGCAGCGCATGCTGGACGCGGGCGGCTTCCGCTCGATCCCGAGCTATTCGTGCTACCGCACCGTCGAGGAGACCGTGGACACCATGACCACGCTCGACTCGAACTACTCCGGCCTGGTGGAGCTCGTCGACATCGGCGACTCGTGGGACAAGGTCACCGCAGGAGGTCCCGATGGCTACGACCTCCAGGGCATGGTGATCACCAACGAGGCCATCGCCGGCCCCAAGCCGCGGTTCTTCCTCATGGGGGCGATCCACGCGCGTGAGTACGCCACCGCCGAGATCGTGATCCGCTTTGCCGAGCAGCTGGTCGAGGGCTACGGCACCGACCCCGACGCCACCTGGTTGCTCGACCACTACGAGCTGCACGTGCTGCCCCAGGCCAACCCCGACGGACGCAAGATCGCCGAGCAGGGCTACACGCAGCGCAAGAACCGGAACACCAGCGCGGGGTCGTGCTCGTACCCGCCCACCTCGAGCAGCCAGCACGGCATCGACCTCAACCGCAACCACTCGTTCGAGTTTGGTGGTGCGGGTACCAGCACCACCGCCTGTAGCATCAACTATCGCGGCACGGGGGCGAATTCCGAGCCCGAGACCCAGGCGCTGCAATCGTACATGAGCTCGATCTTCGCCGATCAGCGTGGATCGGGCAGTGGCGATCCCGCACCGGACGACACCACCGGTCTGATGATCTCGCTGCACTCGTACGGAGAGCTGGTGCTGTTCCCATGGAGCTGGAGCGGGAGCGCGGCGCCCAACCTCGCCCAGCTGCGCACGCTCGGGCGCAAGCTGGGCTACCACAACGACTACGCCGTGTGTCAGTGGTACGGGTGTCTCTACCCGGCCAGCGGCACCACCGACGACTGGGCCTACGGCGAGCTCGGCATCGCGGCCTACACGATGGAGATGGGCACCACGTTCTTCCAGAGCTGCGCCAGCTTCGAGTCGACCGTGGCTCCCGTCAACCTCGCGGCGCTCACCACCGCGTTCAAGGCCGCGCGTCGGCCGTATCAGACCCCGTCGGGGCCCGATGCGGTGGGGGTGGCGGTCTCGGCCTCTCCGGTGACCGCGGGCGCCTCGGTCACGCTCACCGCCACCGCCGACGACACGCGCTTCGACAGCAACGGCTGGGGCACCGAGCCCACGCAAGCCGTGGCGGCCGCTCGCTACTCCGTCGATCACGCCTCGTGGACCGGCGCGCCGCTCACGGCCATGGCCGCGAGCGACGGCACCTTCAATGCGAGCAGCGAGGGTCTGACCGCCACCATCGACACCTCGGGCTGGGCCCCGGGACGCTATCTGCTGCTGGTCGAGGCTCGCGATGCGGCCGGCAACTGGGGAGCGCCCAGCGGCGTGTTCCTCGACGTGGAGGCGGCCGGGGGCATGGTGGAGGTCTGCGGCAACTCGCTCGACGACGACGGTGACACC
>NZ_JAOVZF010000085.1 GCF_026337845.1 Paraliomyxa miuraensis
TCGGATGCGGCGGCCGTCGAAGCAGCGGTCTTCGATCGGCGTTGGCAGATGGTGCTCGATTGCGACGGCGCCGAAACGGCACCGTTCTCGCAGGGCGTTCTGGTCGAGTTCCGACGGAGGATGCTCGAGCACGGTAAGCACCTGCGTCTGGTGGAGCAGTCGGTCGCGGTTGCTCGACGCACCGGAGGCTTTGGCTTCAAGCAGCTGCGCGTCGCACTCGACTCGGCGCCTCTATGGGGTGCGGGTCGGGTCGAGGACACCTTCAATCTCATCGCGCATGCACTCGAGGTCGTGGTTCTGTGTGCCGCGAAGGCAGGAGGGATGAAGCCCGAGCAGTTGCTCAACGCGTCTGGCCTGAAGTTGATCGGCAACAGCAGCGTCAAGGCTGCGCTCGATATCGACTGGGACGACAAGGACGAACAGCATCGAGCCCTTCAAGCTCTGCTCGACGAGGTCGATCGCCTTCGTACTTGGCTGCAAGACAACCTCGAGGAGGCGCTCACGAATTCGGGCGTACAGGAGGCCCTGGAGCAGCTCGAACGCGTCCTTCAGCAGGACCTCGAGCCCGACCCAGATCGAGGAGGACGTCGGATCACGCGAGGCACGAGCAAGGACCGACAGATCTCGATCACGGACCCGCAGATGAGACACGGACGAAAGTCGCGGTCCCGAACCATCGAAGGCTACAAGCGCTTCATCGCACGCGAACTCGACTATGGCTTGGTCCTCGGAGTGACGGCGCAGCCGGCCAACCAACGAGAACACGAAGCGACGGGCCCCCTGCGCGAGCAAGTCGAGCGTTTCGGCGAAGTGGAAGCTCTGTACCTCGATCGAGGATTCCTGGCAGGCGAGTGGACCAAGGAGGCTGCTGCG
Source organism: Paraliomyxa miuraensis (assembly GCF_026337845.1). GTDB lineage: Bacteria > Myxococcota_A > Polyangia > Nannocystales > Nannocystaceae > Paraliomyxa > Paraliomyxa miuraensis. Next base: position 874 of record NZ_JAOVZF010000085.1, read on the forward strand.
AATGACGTGGACATCATCTGCCGCCCGTGGCGCGTTCGAAATGGAGACCGCTACGCCAAGCACGAATTCGCGATCAACCTCGAAGGCGGGACGGTCCGCTGCCCAGCCGGCGAGACCACACGC
>NZ_JAOVZF010000075.1 GCF_026337845.1 Paraliomyxa miuraensis
GTACGAGGTCGCCCTGACCCGTCTTGCAGGCGCGCGATCGGGCCGGGACCTTCGTGTCCATGGAACGGGAAGACGAGCTGAGGGCGCTGGGGAAGGAGCTCGACGCGCTGGGGCCGGTCGGCGGTCGCGGTCACATCAAGGGCGACCTCAAGGTCCGGATCGTGGCCGCGGCAAAGCGTGCGATCGGGGGGGACACCAAGCGTGCGGATGTGGCCGCCGTCCTCGGCATGTCTGCGTCGACGTTGGGTCGCTGGCTGCATGAAGACGCAGCCAAGCGCGAGGTACGACTGCTGCGAGAGATGACGGTCATTGGTGGAGAGCCCGACTCGGGTTCCCACTACTCGAGCGCGGAGACCAGAGGGAGGTGGCCGCGGGTCGTGCTGCCCAACGGCGTGGTGCTCGAAGGTCTGGACACCGAGCAGATCGTCACGATCCTGAGGGCACTGGCATGATCGGCTGGCATGGAAACCTGCGGGTCTACGCCTACTGTGCGCCCGTCGACATGCGCATGGGCTTCGAGGGCCTGTCGGGGCTGGTGCGCAACGAGCTGGGACGCGACCCGCTGACGGGCGAGCTGTACCTCTTCACGAACCGCAGGCG
>NZ_JAOVZF010000030.1 GCF_026337845.1 Paraliomyxa miuraensis
GCTCGGTCGGCTCGGCGCTCGCGGTCTCTTCCTTCGGCTGCAGTTCCTCGAGCCTGTCCGTCACCCGCGCGAGCTCCTTGGCCAGCCCAGGTGACACAGCCCCGTGCCGTGCCTCATGGCGCTCGATCAGCGCAACCTCTTCTTCCAGCAGCGCGAGGTTCTCGGGATCCGCCTCCTGGGCGAGCACCAACTCGTCCACCGCGAGGTTGAACGCGAGCCTCTCGTCCGCGTCGGGCCGAGCGCGCTGGGCGAGCGCATCGAA
>NZ_JAOVZF010000026.1 GCF_026337845.1 Paraliomyxa miuraensis
GATGAGCCGCCGGGCACGCTCGAGTACGAGATCCCCGAAGCTCGGTTCTACCGGCTCGATCGCCGCCTCGACATCGTTGGCGTGGACCCCTCGGTCGACCGCTCGGGCTGCGGGTTCTTGACCGATCGTGCCTACGAAGACCTCACCGGCACGCTCGAAGGACTCGATCCGAATGCGGAGTACAGGCGATCCGACTGTGAGTACAGTCCCAACGGGTTGCTGTACATCGAGGGCTTCGCGAAT
>NZ_JAOVZF010000008.1 GCF_026337845.1 Paraliomyxa miuraensis
CAAGCGCGGCCCGGTCTACATCTGGGACGCCCCGATCGACGACTTGGCCCGCACCGCGGCGGACATCGGGACCGACTTCATCCCGGTCGTATCGACGCTGAAGTCGGTGTACGATGCCGTCCAACGGCTCGACAATGGCGAGGACACCCTCGACGTGCTCATGTCCTCCGGGGCCGAGGGGCTGCTCAGCCTCATCCCCGGCGGCAAGGC
>NZ_JAOVZF010000080.1 GCF_026337845.1 Paraliomyxa miuraensis
TTGCGTGAGCCGAGCGCGATCTTGACGGCCTCGGCCTTCTGCTCGGCGGTGAAGACTCTCCTCTTTCTCTTACCCATTTGGTCTGTCCTCCAGTATCGCCCGTCGATGCCCAGTTGGCGAAGCGCAACTCGTCCACCGCGCTCCACAGTCATCCACAGGTTGCGAGCCCCCCCTGGGGACCTCGGTTGCTCGCAGCGCCGGTGACAGAACGCTGCACTGATCAGCTACGACGACGAGGGGTTGTTTCGGTTGGAGGGTGTCCACTGAAACGGGGGAGGTCTAGCCCTACGCAGGTCGAGGCCGAACATGGACCGGGGCCGTTGGGCGGCAGAGCAACGGACCACGGGCAATGCGCATCTCGGAGGAGCGAGGATGGAGTTGCAACACAACCAACCGACTCCCAAAGCCCGAGATGCAGCTCAAGACTTTGCTCAACCACGTCCAGAAACACAAGGGCTTCGTCTACGACCGTGCCGAGCTCCGCGAGGGCGCAAGGGAGCGCTTGGTCGTCTGGATCCGCCCCGATACCCGGTGCCGGTTGCTGTGCTCCAAGTGCGAGCACCCCGCGCCGTACTACGACACCCAGAAGGACACTCGGTACTTCCAGTTCGTCCCGCTGTGGGGTCTGCTGGTGTTCTTCGCGTACACCATGCGCCGGGTCAAGTGCCCGCGGTGCGGGGTCAAGGTCGAGGCGATCCCGTGGGCCAAGGGCAAGAGCCCCACGACGACGACCTACGCGTGGTTCTTGGCGCACTGGTCCAAGAAGATGAGCTGGCAGGAGGTCGCGCGTACCTTCCACACGACCTGGGACACCGTCTTTCGAGCCGTGAGCCTGGCCGTGCAATGGGGTGCGTATTCCGGAGCATCTGGGCAGTTGGACCGGTGGACCTGGGCAAGCGTTCCGAAGCACCTGGGCAACGGGAGCGAAGCGAC
>NZ_JAOVZF010000157.1 GCF_026337845.1 Paraliomyxa miuraensis
GCCTCGGGGGGGGCGGGATCGGGGTCGGGGTCGGGATCGGGTGGGTCTGGATCGTCGCCGTCGCCGGGGGCCGGGGGGGCGGGTTCTTCACCGAGGGAGAAGTCGGCGGGATCCCCCGGTGGGGGCGGGGATGGAGGGGCGTCGGGGTCTGGCTCCTCGACCACCGCCTCGTCGGGCGGGGGAGGTGGTGCCGCCGTGGATGGGGTGGGGGCGAGCGCGATCCATAGCAGCAGCGCCAGCAGGCAGGTGAGGCTGGGGTGGTCGATCGAACAGGCTATTCTTGGCGGCCCCTTCGGGAGCGTCGCCTGGCGGCGCCGCAGGGCCTTGCCGGCAGGCTGCGCCTGCCTACGGTTAGCGCAAGCTCGGAATCTCGAAGTCAACGCGAAACTCGACGGTGGTCTGCTGCAGCGGGTCGAAGATGATGCGGTTGTTCAGGTAGGACCGAATGTCGCGCGAGACCTCGAAGATGAGCATGTCGATCGCCTCGAGCTCGAAGGTGAGCTCTCGGCTCTGCTGCAGCAGGAAGCCCGGGTAGCCCCGAGTGTAGTCGAGCCCGGCGGTTCCGTGGGCCCAGTCGAAGTCCAGCCACTCCTGGGGGGTGGTGACCTCCAGCTCGGGCCCGATCTGCCCCAGGCGAAGCTTGATGTCGGGCACGTAGGGGGACAGCCGGGGCGCGGCCTCTTCGATCCGCTTGCCAAAGTCGAACTCGGTCACGTGGCCGACCACCTGCAGCGGCTTGCGGGCGTTGGCCAGACCCCCGCCGCCCGTGCGCTGCACGGCCAGGGTCGAGCTCTGGACGTCGCCCGCACCCAGCACCAGGTAGTCCAGGCAGCCGCGCTGCGTCTCGACCGCACCGCTGGTGTCGCCCTCGGCGATGCACTGCCAGGTGATCGCCTCGGCCGTGCCCCCCAGCAGCAGGTACACCTGGCGCGGCTGGTCGTCGATGTAGACCAGCTCGCGGCGCAGCGCCAGCACGTCGACCTCGGCGTCGGCCAGCTCGCGCAGCAGCGTGACCCGACCACGCTGGATCTCGTAGGTGCCGGTCAAGAACGGAATGTCCACCGTCCCGCCGGGCTCCACGTCGACGCGACCGGTGAACTCGGGCGTGTCGTAGGTGCCGGTCACCTCCACCACGGCATCGGCCTCGACTCCGTGAGCCACGTTGTTCTCGACCCGCAGCGGAGAGCGCGTCTGCACCCGCAGATCGAATTGGAGGTCGCGGATCATCTCGGGCGGCGGCGCCGAGGGCAGCTCCACGTCGTCGGTGAAGCGCAGCATCTCCACCCCCTGCACCGCATCCTGGACGTAGCGCGCTCGATCGACGTCGACCGCCCCCGAGACCACCAGCGGGGTGCCACCCTGGAACGAGATCGCGGGGCTGGTCAGCTCGGCCTCGTACACCGGGCGTCCGCGCTGATCGTAGCCGCGATAGGGGACGTCCTCGAGCTCGAGGAACACGCGGGTCTCCTCCAGGTGGGAGAAATCCGGGGCGAGGTAGGCGGTGCCCCACGCAAAGGCGGTGCCGCGCGGGCCGATCTTGGCGCGCAGCGCATCGCCCTGGCGCTGCTCGGAGCGCGCGCCCTGGATCCCGCCCACGTAGAGGGCCAGCGAGCCGTCGGGCACGGCCGAGGGGCAGTTGCCGCCCCGGCAGCGCGCGACGTCGAGGTGCCCCGCCGTGAGCTCGACGGTGGGCAGCCCGTCGTCGAGCTCGAGCTCCAGCGACGTGCGACCAAAGCGAATCGAGCCCTCGGCGTACTCGAGCGGATCCTCGGCGTCGATCTGCCCGCGAGCCACCACCCGCGACAGCTCCACCCCGCCTCGCTGCGCGATGGTCTCGCCGACCAGCTCGTTGAGGATGCTCGACCCCAGCGTGCCGTCGACGGCCACGCCCCAGTGGCCCTCGCAGGCGCCCCCAAAGGCAAATCCCGTGTGATCGCTGCCCACCGTGCCAAAGCGCAGCGGCTCGCCCATCACCTGGATCTGGCCGTTGGCCAGCAGCCAGTAGTCGTCGATGCGAAGATCGAGATCGCTGACCTCCACGGGAATGCCCCGATCGCCCAGGTCGAGCACCAGACCCTCGCTGCCGCCGCTGCCGTCGTCGGGCAGCGTGACGCGGCCCGACAGGGTGGCCTGAGCCGCCGGGCCCAGCAGGGTGAGATCGACGTCGATCCGCCCCCGAGCGCGGCGCAGCGCATCGGCACCGAGCAGCTCGGCGAGCACCGCCAGATCCACGGCCCCATGGACCTGAGCGCGCGCGGCATCGGGATCCCCGTGTGGATGTCGGGGCCCGTCGGGTCGGGGCCCGTCGGGTCGGGGCCCGTCGGGTCGGGGCCCCACGCGAGGCCCTCGCGGGGCTGGCGGAGGCGTGCAGTCGTTGCGGGCGGTCCGGGTCGGGGCCGGCTCGGAGGGCGACGACAGATCGAGCTGACCGCTGAGCTCGAGCTGAGCGGGATCGGGTCCACCCGTCTGCCAGCGCCATGGGCGATCGAGCACGATGCGGGGCCAGTCGATGGTGGCCTGCAGGCGGTTGTCGAGGTCCCCGATCCGCTCGGGCGCGCACAGGATGGTGGCATCCTGGCAAGGGTCGGTCGTGGTCGGCTCGCGTCCGCCAACCCACGCACGGCCCATCTGCAGCGAGATCTCGAGGCTCTGCTCGTCGCGCGACCCGGGCCGGCAGGCCGAGATCATCGAAGCGTGGGGGTCGCAGGTGATCACGTGGGCACGGAGCTGATCGAGCCGTCCCGTGATCGTGGGCGTGTCGCCGGTCCCGCGCGTGAGCCCCCGCAGCAGGGTCGTCAGCGAGATCCGGTTGAAGCGCACCTCGACCTCGGCGTCGAACGGCGGCACCGAGGCGGACCTGCCCCGGACCCGCGGCACCTCGCCCAGCGCAACCACGGCGTCCACGGTCCACGCGATTCCGCCATCGCCGGTCTCGGGCGTGGCCAGCTCGCCGCCCACGCGTAGCTCGCGGTGGGCAGCCAGGGGACCCTCGGCCGGCATGTCCTCGCTGGTCACCTCGAGCTGTCCGCTGCCGAGCGCAATGCCCTCGGCCGACAGCCCCTGGAGCTGGACCGTACCCGCCACGCTGGGACGGCGCAGCGATCCACGGACGGAGAGCTGGGTGCCGTCGTCGATCCGTCCGCGCACGGGAACGTCGGCGTCGAGCAGGCGTGCCACCAGCCGCAGCGGCACCCCGCGCGCCTCCACGTCGAGATCCAGCTCTGGATCGTCTTGCAGGCCCACCGAGCCGCGCGCCACGATCTCGCCGATCTGCATGGTCTCGTTCGGGGCATGGAACGGGCTCAACGAGCGGTGCACGGGCAGCACCAGCTCGTCGATCACGACCGCCTCGGGTCCCAGCGAGAACTTCACGGTGGCGTTGCGGTAGCGCGTGCCCCCAAAGCGCAGGTCGGGAACGGTGGCCTGCCCTCGGACCTGCAAGCGCGACAGCGGCGTCGCCTCCCCGTCGGCGGTGCCCAGCGAGATCGTGGCGTGGGCCTTGCCGGAGAGACCCTCGCCCACCAAGCTGGCCAGCTCCACCCCATGCAGCTCGATCGTGGCCCGCAGGCGCGGATCGTCGGTCGGACGACCACCCTCGAACAGGGCCACGTCGGCGTCGATCGAGCCGGTGCCCCCGAACAGGTTGGCCGAGGGGGCGTGCACGTGCAGCACGCCGCGGCTCATCGACATCGTGGCGTGGGTGGGCTTGCCCCCCTGCGCACCCACCCCGGCCACGGTGAGGTCGCCCCCCGTGCCGTTGGGCGCCCCGGTCGAGCCCTGCACCGTCATCGCGGCGGTCAGCGAGTCGAAGTAGGGCGGAAGATCGAAGGCGCGAGCGAACGCCTTGCCGTCGTCGACGTGAAGGCGCAGCTGGGTCGAAGCGAGCACCCGCAGCTCGCCGTCGATGCCGCCGGTGACGTCGAGCTCGGTGCCGTCGGTGCGTAGCTCGAGGTCGTCGAGGTCGATGGCGCCGTCGGGCCCGATCGTCACCGTGCCGTCGGCGCGCAGCCGGCGGGGGTAGCCATCGACCGCGGGCCCGCGATCGCGAACCACCCGCACGTCGGCCAGACGCAGCTCGGCCAGCAACAGCGACGTCTCGTCCTCGGTCGGCGCGACCGGTGCATCGGCGGTGGGCTCGGGCCGCAGCTCGGGGGGCAGGGGACCGAGCACCAGCTGGTGCAGATCGACGCGCCCGGTGGCCTGCCCCGCGAGCGTGGCCGCCAGCTCCGGATCGTCGGGGCTGAGCTGCGCGGGGTCGATGCCATCGAGGGCCAGCGGCGCGGCGATGAGGAAGGGCTCGCCCTCCTCGGGGAACACGACCAGGGCGCCATCGTCGTCTCCACCGGGCCCTTGGTTGTCGAGCGCAAAGTCGCCGTCGAGGGCCGCGCCGCGAAAGGTATCGAAGTGCGCCACCAGCCGGCGGCTGTCGTCGGGGAAGCGATCGATCCAGCGCTCGGGCACCGGGCCGTTCTCGATCGTCACCGAGAGCTGCACGTCGTCGAACGTCCATGCGGGCTCGCCCAGCAGATCGAGCGAGAGCCCCTCGGCGGCGAGGTGGTAGCGCGGCTCGGACATCGGCCCCTCCACGCGGGCCCACACCACGCCGTCCTCGGCCGCGATCGTCCCCGATGCCAGCCCCAGCTGCAGCTCGAGGTGCCCGGCCAGCTCGTGCGGCTCGGTGGATCCGGCCTGCAGCTGGACGGTGGCGGCCTCGCCCCAGGTCACACTGGCATCGAGCGGCAGCGGCTCGATCGCGCCGGGCAGCCGGGTGAACGCGTCGGCCAACACGCCCTGGAGCTGCAGCGGCGAGCCCGCGGCGATGCCCTCGCCCGCGAACCGCACGTCGCCCAGCGGGGCGTCGTCGGTGCCGCAGGCGAGCTGGGTCAGCTGCATGTCCGTGAACGGCACCTCGATGTCGTCGAGCGTGAAGGACCCGTGGGACGCCAGCGCGTCCATGTCGAAGCGCAGCGGCAGCTTCAGCCCCTGCCCCTGCGCCGGGGTGGGGGCGTCGAAGCGCAGCGTGAAAGTGAGATCGCGAAGCTCGGTGGCCACCCGCCAGCCCTCGATGCCGTGCAGGAAGTCCACGTCGAGGGTGCTGCGCGCGAGGTGGGCCTGGTCGATGCGAAAGCTGATCCCACGCTGATCGGGATCGGAGGGCTCGACGGGTACGAAGGCATCGAGCAGGCTCATCAGGGTCTTGGTGGTGCCGTCGTCGTTGGTGTCGTCGTACTCGCGCACCACGAACCACGAGTCGTCGTCCGAGCGCACGTCGGTGAAGTGCAGCACCCAGGGGATCTCGATGGGCTCGGGCACCCCCAGACGATTCCAGGGGATCACCTCGTGCAGCACGAGCTCGGCCTCGAGGTGGCGCGCCCACGCCGTGCGCCGCTTGGGCTCGCCTCCGTAGCTCTTGTAGGCCTCCCACACCGAGACGTCCTCGACCACCACGTGGGTGGGCTGCCCCGTCACCAGATCGAGGATGAGCGGCAGCTCCCAGTGGATCTTGGCCATCCGCAGGTCGCCCTCGACCAGGCCGCTGACGTTGTCGCTGACGAACTCGCCGAGGCGCTCGTCGTTGAAGAACAGGTACGCGCCCAAGTAGGTGGCGCACAGCAGGGTGACCACCATGGAGAGCAAGCGCAGCGGCAGCTTGACCAGGAAGAAGGTGGCCAGCGGATAGCGCCGCACCTGGGGCAGCGCCGAGGCGGCGAACAGCAGGAACTGCGGGTGCAGGGCGGTGAGCAGCCGCGGGTGAGCGAGCGCCTCGTTGACGAGGGCCTCGCGGAATTGATCGAGGCCTCGCTGCTCCTTGATCGCCTCGCCGACCAGCGACGATCCCGGATCGGGCAGCGCCCAGTCGCCGTCGAGGCGAGCCTGGACCAGGCGGCGGGCGTCGGGATCCACCCGCGACAACGCGCGCTGGACCAGCACCGGGCGCACGTGCGGCGGTCGGACGCGCGGCGGAGGATAGCGCCACCGCAGGCGACGGTCGCGGGCCAGCGCATCGCGCTGGGCCAGGGTTCGGACCAGGCGTCGCAGCGCCCGACGCAGCACCCGCGGCCGCTCGCGCACGCGACCGAGCACGCGCTTGCGATCGAGCTCCTGGTAGGCCTCGAACACGATCGCGAGGTTGGGCCCCTCCGGATAGAGGAAGCGGTGCCGCGGCGATGCGCACCACCGCTCGACCACGTCGCGCCCATCGGCGAGGAGATCGAGCTCGAGCTGGGCGTCGCCGACGCCGGTGGGGGCGCGTTCGGGCACGTTTCACCGCGAGGGTAGCAGGGGCCGGTCGACCGGCCCACGCATTCCAGGGCGGGCCAGGGCCCGCTGGTCACAAGGTGGCACGCGTGCCGATGCAGCCCTGGTCCCCCCACTGGATCGTCACCGCGCCCGCCTGGTCGCGCGCGGTGGCCAGGGCCTGCGCCGACTCGGCAAGCCCACCCTCGCAATCGATCACGGTGGCCTCGAGGGGCTTCGGGCCGTGGATCTCGAGGTCGAGGATCCACCCGTGCGCGGGCAGCCCGAACACCATCACGCGGCCCATGGGGCCGCTGGCGGTGGCGAGCGGTCGTCCCTCGACCCATACCCCCGCCAGCCGCTCGGGAGGCAGGAGCACCACCGCTTGGTCGGCCCCTCGGGACGACCGCAGGCGCGCGCGGACCCGCCGGATCTCGCCCGCGGCTCCGCCCTCGATCCCACGATCCACCAAGTCGAGACGAGGGGGCGGTGCGGTGCCCGGAGCTGCGGGTCCCGCATGCACGCGTCGGCCGGTCCAGGGCAGCGCGGCCGTGGGCTCCTCGGCCAATGATCCTGCCTCGCGGATGGCGGTGGGCAGCCCGTCCAGGGCCAGCGCGGCCACCATGGCCGAGCCGGTGGCGCGGTCGTCGTAGTGGACCAGGGCGATGCGTCGGGGGTGATCCTCGTCGTGGATCGGAACCAGGCATGCGACGACGGTGGCGATCGCTGCGGTAGCGAAGGCCGCACGCGCCCATCCCCGGGCCTCGCGGGCGGGCACCAGCGCCGGGAGCAGGGCGGTGGTGCTCACTGCGATCGGAGCGGCCACCACCGCGGCCACGCCCAGGCCGAACACGTCCTCGAGCGCCAGCGCCAGCGTGGCCCACATCGCCGTCATGAGGACGCCGGCCAGCTGCAGCCCGGTCGGCTCGTGGCGCGGCCCTCCGAGCACGGCAACCGCCATGCCGGCCACCGCGGGCACGAGCGGCAGGCAGAGCACCACCGACGCACCCGGCACCTGCACGGCCAGTCCGATCGCGGCCAGAGCCCACGTCAGCCAGACTCCGAATCCGAGCTCGAGGGCGCTGGCCCAGCGCGACAGTCCCTTGGCCAGCCAGAGCGCCACCCCCACCGCGATCGACCAGAGCGCCACGCGAAGGGCCAAGGGAGACGCGTAGGCGGGCACGGGCTCGCCCACGATCCCGCTCACCAACCGCGCCAGCCCGAACGCGAGCGCCACCGTCAGCACCACCGTGCCGAGCACCGCCACCATCCCCAGGACCGCGCGCCGCGGCGCGAGGCGACCGCGCTGCCTCGCGACCACGCCGAGCCCCAGCAGCAGCACCACGGGGAGCACCGCCATGGGGATCGCCCCCCCCTCGGGCCAGCGCACCACGCAAAGGCCCAGCACGTCGGCATAGATCGCATCGCTCGCCGCGGGACGGGGCAGGGGAGCGCTGGCCAGCGCTCGCGTGGCCGCGAGCACGTTGTCGCCCTGGTGCTGCACGCTGCCCGGGTTCAGGTGCGCGAGATCGTCGAGCGGCGTGTGGTAGTGCGCCACGCCGCCCACGAAGCCGAAGTTCAGCCCGCCGTGGCCCGCCGCCTTGAACACCGTCAGGTCGGTGTCGTTGGGCATGCGGCGATAGACCTCGTAGGCCAGCGAGGTCGCCTGGGGACGGGGGGCGTGCGAGAGGTAGGCGCCCACCAGCTCGGCATTGCCCTCGCTGGTCTCGAACATCGACGAGAGCCCCGAGCTACCGCGGGCCTCGATGTTGATCACGACCGCGACGTCGTGCACCGCGGGGTGCTGCTCCACGAACGCGGTCGCGCCCAGCAGCCCGACCTCCTCACCCTCGTCGAACAACAGCCACACCGGGTGCTCGAGCGCGGCGCTCGCTCCGAGCGCGCGCGCCACCTCGAGCATCACCGCGGCGCCATGGAGGTCGTCGCCGACCCCGGGCCCGGCGTGCACCGAGTCGTAGTGGCTGACCAGCAGCACCGCCGGCCCTCCCTCGTGAGCACCGGGAACCCGGGCGAGGAGGTTGACCACCGGCGCGCACACGATCCTTCGGCACGAGATCGCGGTCTGTCGCTCCACCGGAAGGCCCAGCGCGCGCAGCTCGGTCTCGATGCGATCTCGCACCGCGGCGTTGGCCGTGGTCCCCACCCCGTGCGGGGCACCATCGCCCACGATCCGCTCGAGCATCGCGTGGGCGCGCATCGCCGAGAACTCGGTGGCCGGGGCATCGGTGGGGGCGGGGTCGGGAGGCCGCTGGCGCAGCGCCGCGAAGCCGACCACGAGCACCAGCAGCAGCAGGGTCCACCCGGGCGAGCCCGCGCGAGCGGGGGGAGCAGAGGCGTCCATCGCCACGCCACGGTACACCCGCGGTGCGGGATCGGCGAATGTCGAAAGCCTCGTGATTCCAATGGGTTGATCGGGGCCGATCGAAAACGTCAACCCAAGCCCGATCGAGCGGGATAGTAGGCCCTCGGAAGAGAGCCACCCCCGTGTCCGAGCCCACGACCCATGCCGATGCCACGGCCCCCAACGGGTGGCCCTGGGCCTTGCTTCGCGGGTTTCGCGAGGGGCGCCGCGAGGCGCTCTCGGAGGTCTACCACCGGCATGCCGACGAGGTCACCAAGCAGCTGCGCTACGGCTTTGCGTTCCAGGCGGCGGGCCGGCACCACCGGTTCGTGGGCTGCCGCTCCGCGTTCGAGCTGCACGACGCCTTGCACGAGACCTTCCGCCGCGCATTCGAGCCGGTGGCGCGCGAGCGCTACGACGGGCTGCGCCCCTATGGACCCTACCTTCGGGCCATCGCGCGCAACGTGGTGCTGCGCGGCTTTCGGGCGCGCGAGGTGCAATTCCCCGAGGTTCGGGCCGACGGGGAGAGCACGGCCGGTCCCATCGAGATCGTCGACGAGGGCAGCGCGACCCCCGAGCAGCACGTGGGCCGGGCGGAGGTCCGCGCGGTGGTCGGGCGCTTCTTGCAGACCCTGCCCCCCGACGATCGCCGCCTGCTCGAGGTGCGCTTCGTCGAGGGCAAGTCGCAGCGCGACGCGGCCGAGGTCCTGGGCCTGGGTCGCCAGCAGATCCGCGGACGCGAGGCCAAGCTGCGCCAGCAGATGCTCCGATTCCTGCGGGCCGAGGGCGAGGAAGGGCTGGTCGCCGCGGGGCTGTCGCTGCCGCTGCCGTTGCTGGGACCCTCGTTGCTCGAGCTGCTCGGGGAGGTGATGCGATGAAGTGGAGCGATGCCCGCCTCGATCGCCTCATCGAGCGCGAGCTGTGCGAGGGGCTGCCGCCTCGCACGCGGGCGCGGCTGCACGAGCGGCTGCGCCGCGATGCTCGGGCGCGTGCGCGCTACGATCGCGCCGTCGATGCGGTGCGGGTGTTCGAGGGCGACGTGGACGTGGCGCCGACCGAGCTGGCCGTGGTGCAGCGGTGGCTCGACGACGGATGGATGCAGGGCGACGCGACCGCCGAGCGGACCCTTGCGCGGCGTGCCTGGCCCGCGCTCATGACCGCGCTCGCGGCCGCGCTGGTGGTGCTGCTCGTGCGACCGCTGGGTGACTCGGCCGCGCTGCGTCCCTGGACCGACGACGACGGCTGGCAGGCGCGTGGCCCCGGAGCCCGTCGCGGGCTCGCGCTCGAGGTGCTGTGCACGGCCGACGACGCCGCGGCCGACGCGGCCCCGGTACGCGCGCGCGCGTGCGAGCTGTCCGACCTGATGGGGCTGGCGTATCGCATGCCCGAGGGGATGCCCGGCGAGCTGTCCGTGTTCGGCATCGATGCCCAGGGCGACGTGATGTTCTACCTGCCCACGCCCGTCGACCCGTCGGGGATCACCGTCGATCCCGGTCGCTGGCGTGCGTCGTCGGTGAGCGTGCGGCTGGCCGTCAACCACGCCGCCGGCCCGCTGCGGATCTACGGGGTGGTCGCTCCCCGTGTTGCCACGGTCGACGAGATCCGGGCCTTCGCCGCAGCGCTCGCGTCTCGAGCTCCGGCGGAGCCTGGCGATCCGTCCTGGATCGATCGCGTCTCGTCTGGATCCGGACCCGGATCCGGACCCGAGGCCCTCGCCGGGCTCTGCCCCGAGCCCTCGTCCTGCCACGCCGCCGAGCTGGTGCTCACCCTTCGTTCATCCCGAGGCACGCCATGACCCCGCGTCACCGTCGTCGTTCCCGACTCGCTCGAGCCCTTGCCGCGTGTTCGCTCCTCGTGGGGCTCGGTGGGGCTGCGGCTGCACCGTTGGCCCATGCGGCCCCGCCGTCCTCCTCTGCATCGCCGGCGGCCGAGGCCAGGGCCGAGCCGCAGCGCTTCGGCCTGGTCGTGGGCAGCAACCACTCCCTCGATCCCAGCCAGGCCGCGCTGCGCTTTGCCGACGACGACGCCGCGCGCATGGCCGAGCTGCTCACCGAGGTGGGCGTGGACGTGGAGCTCGTCACGCACCTCGATCGCGACAGCCAGGCGATGTTCCCCACGCTGGTCGGCCGTGCCCACCGCCCCGACGGCGCCGGCCTCGACGACGCCTACGCCGATCTGCTCGAGCGCATGCGCAAGGCCAAGCAGGCCGGACGGCGGGTGGAGCTGCTCATCTACTACTCGGGCCACGGCGACGTGGGGCCCGACGGGCAGGGCTACCTCACCCTCGACGGAGACAAGCTCACGCGCGCGCGGCTGTTCGGCGATCTGCTGTCGCGATCGCCGGCCGACCACAACCACGTGGTGATCGACGCCTGCCGCAGCGAGCAGTTCGTGCTCTCGCGTGGGGGCGAGACCAAAGCCGGCTCCGAGGCGTCGGCGAGCAAGGAGTGGAAGCCCGATCGCGCCGAGGTGGATCTCGGCCGCTCGGTCCAGGAGTACCTCGACCGGCACCACCTCGGCGGGTTCCCCAACACCGGGGTCGTGCTCGCGCACTCGGCCGATCAGCAGACCCACGAGTGGGATCGCTATCGCGGTGGGATCTTCACCCACGAGCTGCTCAGCGGCTTGCGTGGCGGTGCCGATCTGAACGGCGACGGTCACATCGAGTACAGCGAGCTCGGGGCGTTCGTGTCGGCGGCCAACCATGGCGTCGAGGATCCGCGGGCGCGGCTCGAGGTGGTGGTGCGACCTCCGGCCGACGACGAGCGCCACCCCGTGCTGTCCCACGGGGATCTCGACGATCAGCGCGTGCTGCTGTTCGGGCCCGGCGATCGGCACCACTACACGGTGGAGGACGCTCGCGGCGTTCGCCTGGCCGACGTCCGCCGCAGCGGCGAGCAGCCCGGCTACCTGCGCCTGCCGCCCGGCGACGTGTTCGTGGGCCGCAGCACCTCGCCGCAGGATCGTCAGGAGGCCCAGATCCCCGCGGGCCAGCAAGGCGTGATGGTGGCCTATGGGCTGTCCTACGTCGACGCGCCGTCGGCTGCTCGCGGCTCGCTCGATCAGGCGTTTCGGCGCGGGCTGTTCTCCACGCCGTTCGGGCCCGGCTACTACCACGGCTACACCTCGCGCAATGGGCTGCTGGCGGTGGCCGATGCCTCGTGGCAGGGACCGGCCGAGGGCACGGCCACCACGCCCGTGGCCAGGCCGCTCGAAGGGCCCGAGGGCACCGCGCCGGGAACGACCGATGGCAAGTCGCGCGTGGTGATCGACGAGGCCACCGGGACCATCACCACCGACGATGGGACGGTCGTGATCGCGCGGTCCGAGGACGACGAGGATGACGAGGACGACGACGGGCCCGGGCGGTGGAGGGGCTCGCGTCCGTGGGGTGGCGTGTTCCTCGGGGTGCCGATCACCCCGTTCTCGCCGCGCGGTGGCTTCTCTCCCAGCAAGGAACGGCTCACCGCCAACGACATGGAGGCCTGCCTGGTGCCGCGGTCGGGGGAGGCGTGCCAGCAGGTGCGGGGCCTGGATCTGCGCTGGCAGTTGTTCGACGTGCGTCACAAGGCCCGGTTCCCTCGCACGCTCGGGTTCTTCCGCAGCGGCTACGAAGCGGGGCGGACCACGTTCGAGCGCAGCGATGGGTTCACGTCTGGCGATGCGACTCGGCTGACCTACGTGGCGGTGCCATTGTGGGTGGGCGGCAACCTCTATCTGTTCGACTCGTTCCCGCTGCGGCCGTACGCGGGGCTGGGCTTCGGGCTCGATGTGATCCGGCTCGACTATGATCGCTTCGATGCATCGCGCCTGGTCGACACCGTGGTGCGCCCGGGGTTCGAACTCCACGCCGGCCTCGAGCTGCGGATCACCAACTACGTGTCGCTGACCGGGGAGATCAAGCAGCAGTGGAGCGCGCGCAAGAAGATCGCCGGCGTGCCCGACCTGGCGAACGAAGGGGTGACGATCATCACCGGCGTGGCGATCGGGTTTCCGCTGCGGCCGGGAGATCGGTGAGGGGGGCGGGGGCTCGCAGGGTGGGGGGACTCGCCAACCCCGTGCTCAGTCGCATGGGGTTGGATCTTCGCCCTCGCAGTAGTCGATCTCGACGGTCCATACGGGCTCGCAGCGGTTGACCCAGCAGGCGCGGCCGGGGCGGAAGGTCTCGTAGGTCGAGAGGTGGCCATCGACCTCGAACTTCAGATCGCAGTCGTCGACGGTGGTCAGCCGGAGCGACTCGAGATCGTCCCATGCCTTGAAGCGCAGGGATTCCTCGCCCGGACCCGGCGAGAATTCGAGCCACGGGCCGGGCTGTGCTTCCCACCGCCACTCGACCTCGAAGGTTCCAAGCAGTTCGTTACAGGTTTCCATGGTCATGCTCGCGGTACCATCAGCAGAGATCTCGATGTTCACGAGCAGTGGGTCCCCAGGGTTGTCCACTTCCTCTCCGAGCGGAACGAAGCCATTCTCGTTGTGGAAGACGCCGATGAAGCGAGATACGTCCACGGGCTCCTCGGACGTGGACGTCGTCGATGCCTCGACCCCAATGGCGGTCACGCCGTCGCTTGCGCCCGTCTCGAGCCCAGTGCTGCTCGTGTCCCTGACCTCCGCGAGGACTGGACGGTCGGCGCACTCGCAGCCGCTGATGACCGAGCCGGCCGTGAGGAGGAGCACGGCAAGCGTGGATCCATGGTTCGTCGTCATCAGGAGCTCCTGCGTCGGCGCCGCCCGATGCATGCGAGGGGCATGAGCAGCCAGAGGGGATCGATGCGTCGATGTGCAGCCTGACACGCGCAGCCGTCGTCGCCACTGGCGCCAGGCCAAGCGCCCTCGGTCTCGGTTGCTGCAGGGGCGGTGGTCGTCGCGCTCGGGTCGTGACCGGTGCCCGCGGTCGAGTCGAGGCCCTCGGGCTGCTCGGGGTTGGTGCAGAGGCTGGCTTCGAGCTGGCAGGTGTTGGCGTCGCACTGAAGCTCGCCGCCCATGTAGTCGCCCCAGTCGCTGCACGAGGCCGCCGCCCAGTCGAGGCCGTCGCAGGTCTCGGTGCCCTCGCGGACGCCGTTGCCACAGGTCTGGCACAGGACCGGCGGATCCTCCGTGCAGTCGCGTAGGTCGTGGGCGCATGCGATCGCGTTGAAGTGGTCGTAGGCATCGGTGCCGTGGTTGCAGGCCACGTGGGTCGCCATGCCATCGACGAGCTGCTCGTAGCTCAGGGGGTTCAGGCGCAGCGAGTAGAGGAAGGCGGGGATGACGACATCGGCGGGGTCGACGTCGGAGACCCACTCGAACGACTGACAGTCGAACGGGGCGGTGGGCTCGCAGTACTGGCCATTGAGCATCTGCCAGAACGCCTGCATCACACTGTGGGTGTCGTAGCCTGGAGAGGTGTTGCACACGCCCGTGGGCACGGCACGCTGGAAGCCCGAGTCACAGTCCGTCATGGCAGCAGGGATGATGCAATCGGGCTCGACGCCCGGCTCGCAGCAGTGGAGGTTCACCTTGGGCTCGTCGGGCTTGTCGCAGTAGGGCGCCGTCTTGTCGCACGAGCCAGGACCAGGGCGCTGCAGCAGGCTGATGTCCTCCCCGACCGGGATGCAGGGGCCAGGGCCGAATGCCTTGACGTTGTGGCGGGAGAGCACGCTGATGATGTTGCAGTACTCGAAGTCGACGAGTTCGAAGGCATCGTGCAGGAGGAGCAGAGCGAACATCTGGGCGATGGTCTCGCCGAGCGGCGGGGCTTCCTGGCTGGTGTCCTCGAGGCACTCGAGCGTGCAGGGTCCGTTGCACTCGGGGGCGAGGTGCTTGGTGATGCCAGGGCCGAGGAAGAGGTCGGCGACGTGACCGAATTCGTGGGCGAGGGTGAAGACGTCGTCGCCGTTTCCGCCGGGGGGGTGGGTGGTGATGCGGCCAGTGAACTCGAACTCATCCGGAGCGGCGCTTGGTGGGTGGTGTACGATTTCGGGAAAGGCCATCGCTGCTGGGGACCCGCTCCCATAGCCAATCCAGTTCGCACAGGCAACCGCTGTCGTGGGGCAATCGCTGGACGCAGAGTTGATGAACGCCAGCATGCGAGGCATGAACGTACCCGGCGGTGTCGGGCTCTGAGCCCCGGGCTGGTACACCGGCACCGCCGAGTCCCACTGCTTGGTCCCACTGACCGGATCGGTCAGGTACTCGTCGATCAGTGCATACCAACTGTGCATCAGGTGATGGGTCAGTTGTCCGCTGAATGCAGAGCCATTCGTGGCCAGGAAGTCACCATCCGGATCCAGGATGCGCGACGCCACGATCTCCAGTTGTTGTCGCGAGCCGCCGTTGAGATCCAGCACCACCACCGCATCGGTCGCCAGTTGTACCTCTCCGCTGACGTCATCGATCGACCCGAGCAACGCACCTCCTCCCGCCAGCGTCGTCTCGACACTCGTCCCGAAGGCGGCAGGATCCGTGCTCGGGTCCGCCGTCCGTACCTGGATCGGCGCGGTCGTAACCAGGTCCTCCACCTCCAGCGTTCGGTAGCTCAGCAGTTCCAGGACCGGCCCCGGCGCATCGACATCGGCACCGACGATCACCCGCGCCAGCATCGACCCCGCGTACCTGGCGTGACCCACCCAGGCGATCCGTTGCGATTCCGGCACCGCGACCAACGCCAGGCCGTCGACCTCGATCTCTCCGATCGGATACCCGGTCCGCTCGTGCACGTGTTGCCGGATCGACCCGAGTGCAAGCCGCTCGTGGGCTTGCGCCGCCTCGTCCTCATAGTCGACCCGTCCATCCACGATCCGCCCGGTCAGCTGCACTGCGCGCGTGCCCGCGACCACCACTTGCACGAGGTCATGGGGCGGTAGTAGCGGCCACGAGCGGTGGCGTTGCACGAACCGCAGGATCGTCAGCCCGCCCATGCGCTGCACGAACCCATCCGCTGGAATCAGCTCCACGTGCGAGTCATCGAGGCCGGGTGGCAAACCGAGGTCTTGCTCGTGCTCGGTGATCCAGGTGACGAGTTCCGCCGCGATGACCTCGGCCGAGTCCTCGGGCGTAGCCAGCGACGCACTCTCGAAGAGCTGCGCCCCGATCGCAGCCAAGCCGTACACGGAGCCGTCGCCATGGCAGTAGAGTTCGAAACTGCATGTGGGCGAGCCCTCGGCACAAGGCAGCGTGCACGAGGGGCCCGTGGTCCCTGCCGCACACGGCTCGAGCGGTGAGCCGTCACAGTGCGCCGTGGTTTCGGCGGCCTGCTGCGGCGTACGAGGCGACGACTCGATCTCGCTCGCTACGACGGCGTCATGACCACTGCCTTCTTCAACGCCGATCGGTGGAGATCGATCGCATGCGCTCCCGAGCAGCCACGACGACCCAAGCACCAACCGGCCCACCAGACGAAGGAATCGAATCGAACGGTCCATCCATCGGGTGGCCTAGCCACCCGAATCGCACGCACCACAAGAACCCGTCGATTGATCGAAGAAGAATTCGTTGGTCGAAGAGGTCGGCCGGCCGTCTCGAGGAGACATCAGGCCCGCCGACTCGTGTGAGGCCGATGCATCCTTCTGCTCCGACACTCAGTCGCACGGCGTCGAGTCTTCGCCTTCGCAGTAGTCGATCTCGACCACCCACGTGGGTTCGCAGCGGTTCACCCAGCAGGCGCGGCCAGGGCGGAAGGTCTCGTAGGGCACGAAATCACCATCGACCTCGAACTGGAGATCGCAGTCGTTCACGGGAGTTAGTCGGAGCGACTCGAGGTCGTCACGAGCCATGAAGCGCAGCGACTCCTCACCGGGACCGGGTGAGAACACGAGCCAGGGGCCTGGCTGTGCCTCCCATCGCCAAGCATATTCGCGTGTGCCAAGGAGTTGACTGCAAGTCTCTAGCGTCATGCTTGCGGTGCCGTCGGCACGGATCTCGAGGTTCATCAGGGTCGGCTCCCCAGGGTTGTCCACCTCCTCCCCAAGCGGGACGAAGCCATTCTCGTTGTGGAAGACGCCGATGAAGCGAGAGACGTCCACGGGCTCCTCGGCCGCGTCGGCCGTCGAGGAATCTCCCGCCGTGGCGGTCACGCCGTCGCTCGCGCTCGTCTCGAGCCCGGTGCTGCTCGTACCTTCGCCTTGCTCGAACACTGGCCGGTCGGCGCACTGGCAGCCGCTGGCGGACGAACTGCCGATCGAGACGAGCACGGCGAACGTGGATCTACGGATCATCGTCATCATGATCTCCAGCGCCGGCGTTCCCACCGCCCGGCGCGGGCGGCATCGGCCGCGACGTGAGAGCCGCGAGCGAGGCCCAGCCTGACACGTGCTTGCATCGTCGCCAGCGACGCCCGAGGATCATCGAGACCGGTGCTCACGCGCACGGCGTCGGGTCTTCGCCTTCGCAGTAGTCGATCTCGACCACCCACTTGGGCTCGCACCGGTTCACCCAGCAGGCGCGACCGGGGCGGAAGGTCTCGTAGGGCACGAAGTTTCCGTCGACCTCGAACTGGAGATCACAATCATCGACGGTGGTCAGCCGAAGGGACTCGAGATCGTCGTAGGCCATGAAGCGCAGCGACTCCTCACCGGGACCGGGTGAGAACACGAGCCAGGGGCCTGGCTGTGCCTCCCATTGCCAAGCATATTGGCGAGTCCCAAGGAGTTGGCTGCAGGTCTCCAGCGTCATGCTTGCGGTGCCGTCGGCGCGGATCTCGAGGTTCATCAGGGTCGGCTCCCCGATACTGTCCACTTCCTCCCCGAGCGGGACGAGACCATTCTCGTTGTGGAACACGCCGATGAAGCGAGAGACGTCCACGGGCTCCTCGGCCGCGTCGGCCGTCGATGCCTCGACCCCAGTGGCGGTCACGCCGTCGCTCGCGCTCGCCTCGAGCCCGGTGCTGCTCGTACCCTCGTCTTGCTCGAACACTGGCCGGTCGGCGCACTGGCAGCCGCTGGCAGACGAACTGCCGAGCAGAACGAGCGCGGCGAACGTGGATCCATGGCTCGTCGTCATCATGAGCTCCAGCACCGGCGTTCCCACCGCCCGGCGCGGGCGGCAGAGGCCGCGACGTGAGAGTCGCGAGCGAGGCCCAGCCTGACACGTGCTTGCATCGTCGCCAGCGACGCCCGAGGATCATCGAGACCGGTGCTCAGTCGCACGGCGTCGGGTCTTCGCCTTCGCAGTAGTCGATCTCGACCACCCACGTGGGCTCGCAGCGGTTCACCCAGCAAGCGCGGCCGGGGCGGGGCGGATGGGCTCGTACGACTGCTGATGGTCCGAACCGGGTCGCGGGGTCGCACCGAGCCGAGTTGGACTGGTCGATCGCGGTCGATCGGAAATGGCGAGCGTTTGCAGCTCGTTCGGCGCGGTCTAGGACGTGGGCTCGGATGGTGCGTTTCATCGAGTGGGCCGCGGTGCTCGCCGTGGGAGCGGTGCTGGGCGGGTGTGTCGACCCGGACACGGGCGTTGGCCAGGGCAGCTCGACGGGGTGGACCGGCACGGCCTCCTCTGGCGGAGGGGACGGGCTCGAGGGCTCGCTGGACGGCGTCGGGGTGGACGAGACCGGGGTGGATCCGCCCGCGGAGCGCTCGTTCTTCATCGCCGAGTCGATGGACTTTACCAATAACGGCTGCATCGGAACCGACGTCAATGACGTGACGAGCACGTTCCGCGACGCTCTCATCGACGACGGCTGGGTGGGAACGCACGCGGTCGAAGGGCAGACCGCGCCGTCGCACTTCATCGATCCGATGAAGAAGCCCTTCGGCCTCGACGCGTGGGCGGGAGACTCGACGCCGCTGGCGGTCTACGCCGGGCATGGGTGGATGGACTTCATTCATTGGGGAACGGCCGACGACAGCCCAGGGGTGCCCCGAAACAAGCGATGCAAGGTGAAGTTCTCCGATGACGTGCGCCTGGGAGCCATGGCAGGTGGCTGGGCCAAGGCCGTGGTGTTGATGACGAGCTGTACGGGCCGCCTGGCCTGCTACGAGAGCTCGCTGGCCACCAGCGACACCACCCAGACCTTCGCCTTCAACAACAGCCCGAGGATTTGGGGCAACGCCGCCCGGTGGTTCTATCGCAAGAGCAAGCACATGGCGAATCGCTACGCTTGGCTCGAGGCGATGGATGATCGTCCCGGGCTCGGCAAGAACTCCCCGGTCGTCTATACACGGGCCATGAACCGCCCAGACGCTCTCGCCATCCACCGCGCGGCGCGTCTGGCCGATATCGAGCTGATTCCCAGCGCAAACGGCACCACGTGGTACGCGTACACGTGGGTAGACCACGGCCTTCGCGGCAAGTGTTCGCCTGTTCCAGAGGAGTGCGAGGGGGTCGATGACTAGGACTAGCAAGATGATGGAGGCCGCGTTGCGGCCGACGGCTCTGCTGCTCGCAATGAGCTGGCCCCCGAGTGGGTGCTCCGTTCCGGATCGAGCAGACCCCAGGGACCTGGATCTCGAGGGCATCGACACCAGCCCCACGCTCGTGCCCCGAGACTCGCTGACGCAGTTGGCTCGTGAGAGCTACGACGGTGCCGCCTTGGCGGCTCCACTCCCGCCCGTCGGTCGGACCGCTCCGCTCTTGCGGCTCTCGAGACCTCAACGGTCGGCCGACGAGCTCGCGCATCGTCTAGTCGTCGTGCTCCCGACCATGGGGCTTTCTCTCTCGACGCACGACGCGCTAGATTGGGCCGAGACGGTCGCGGGCGCGGCAGACACCGAACAGCCCCATATCTCCGAGCCATTGCCTGGCATCGTGGTCGTCTACGACGCAGGGCTCGATGATCTGAGGATCACGAACACGACTCTTCTCGACATGCGCACGCGTGTCGACTCCGATGAGGTGCCCTGGGATGACGCACGGCGCGTCGCTCGCACGCTGGTGGCTCGAGGCATCGTCGACGTGAGCCCGACGCTCGAAGGGGCAGAGGTCGCGTTCGTCAGGAGCGGGGTCAAAGGACCCAACGGTTCGGAGGAGCGATGGGTTGACGAGATCCTGTTCGAGACCACCCCGCGCGTGGACGGGCTCGCAGTGGTCGACGCTGGGCTTCGCATCGGTGTGACACCGACGCGCGAGGTTTCGTCGGTGCGGCTGACCGGAATCGTGACCGAGCCCGTGGGCACGGTCACCCTCGACGCCACCGCCGAGGCGCTTCGAGCCGCGTTCGCCGCATACCTCGTGGAGTCGTCTCCGCCGTTCGAGTCCATACAGGTGGAGATGCGACGACCCGTGTACATGCTGGACCCGGGCGCGAACTCGCAGCTCGTGGCCCCGCGCTACCTGATTTCGTACTCGATCATCCTACGTGACGGTGACACGCTCGTCTCGTCTCGTAACGAGGCGACGCTATGGAGCATGACGTCGTCCGAGCCGATGGTCGAGGTCGTTCTCCCACCCGGATGAGCAGCACGTAGCAATCGAGGAACTCCATGATGAGGCAACTACTCGTGGTCTTCGGCCTCTTCGTCTCTGTGGGGGTCGTTGCCTGCAATCGTGGCGGCCACTGTGAGGAGGCATCGCGCAGATTGGTCACCAACCCGCACGAGCCGCTGTTCATCGGCGGCACGCTGGCCGACGTGCGCGCCACCGTCGAGGGTACGCGCTCGGGGCCGATGCAGTGGCACGAGAATGAGCATCATGTGAGAGGGTTTCCGCGGCCAGGGCCGACGGAGATCACAGTGACGATCGTCGGGCCGCAGAGCGGTTGGGACTTGGACTACGAGGCAGTGAACCAAGCACGGAACGAGCGATTCATCTGCCCCCAATATTTCGAGACCGAACTCGAGATTCATCTACAGAGCGCGGATGGGGTGCTCGACGCGAGCATTCTCGCGCCCGTGACGTTCGGGGATCCGGACGGGGTGACGATCGTCGCCGACCTCAGCGACGAGGACCTCGGGGCGCTGCCATGGGATCCGGTCGACGAGGGCGCGGAGCTGTCGCTCTGGCTGACCTACGGGAGCCTCGACGGCCCATATGGATCGCTGCGGTATCGGCGGTTGGAGCGGGATGACTCCGGGCAGAGCGGCGTCGGCATGTCGGTGGACCTCGCGACATGGGTGTTGGAGTAGCGTTGGCGAGACGCGACCTGGCCAGTCGCGGGCGAGGCTCCGGCCGGTGGGAGATCGCCGCGGTGACCGCTACCTACGCGTCGAGGCCGTCGGCGGGCTCGCTCGCGTCCGCGTCGTCGGTTTCGCTCGTACCACCGCCCCCGGAGGCTGCGCGGGCGCGGAAGTTGTCGATGGGTTGCAGCAGCATGCGCGTCCGCTCCACGCTGGCCGAGTCGTCGTCGTCGAGCTCGCCGAGCACGCGACTGGCGTGCTGCACGATGGTGGTCTGCATCTCGATCACCACCGAGCGTTGGTCCACGGCTTGCTCGACCGTGCGGCCCATGGCCTTGACCATCTCGGCGTAGTCCTTGGCCGCCTTCTTGAATGCCTTGATGAAGCTCGGACCGACCAGCTCGTCGAGCGAGGCGGCGAGCTCGGGGTCCTTCAGCTCGCCCACGATGCGTCGCATCTCCGCGTCCTGAATGGCGAAGGAGGCCTGGGTGAAGCGCAAGCCCTTGGGGAAGAGCAGTCGCAGGTGCGCGCTGGCACGCTGGGCCGGCTCGCCGTCGTCGTGCAGCGGCCAGGCCTCGAGGCGGAGCTTGATGGCCTTGCTGCAGCGATCGGCACGGCGGTCGAGCTCGAGGTCTCCTGCTGCGGTCGAGGCCGCATTGGCCCGTGCTCCGGCTGCGTCGACGCTGCGTGCCTTGGCGAGGACCTTGCGCAGCTTCTTGAGGCTCGCGGCGATCGCCGTGGAGTCGTCGCCCTTGGCGACGTCGACGAGCTGCTCGAGCAAGGTGGCACCATTGCCGATGCCGATGCGAGGGGCGACGGCATAGACCGCACGATCGATGGTGAGGGGCATTGGGGCGGGTATGAGGGGATGGATCGGAGGTGGCAACACCGAAATCGAGAGGATCGTGACGATGGCAGTGCAAGGATGATTGGCGGCAGGATCGGGAGGCAGTGATCGGAAGACGAGGAGCAGTCCGTAGGTCGCGCATCATGGCCGGCCTGGAACGAGTGGACCAAATACGGACGCAGCGGAGGTGATGGCATGCCCGAGATCGGGATCGGGTGGGAGTGGGGGAGGAGGCGACCTTGGGCGATGCGATGGATGGTGGGTGGCGATGTGGCGACGACCTGCGCGCGATCGGGTCCGGGTGTGTCGAGGCGAGGCGATGACCTGCACGCGATCGGGTCCGGGTGTGTCGCGGCGAGGCGATGACCTGCGCGTGGCTGGGTCGAGGTATGTTGTGGTGAGGCAATGACCTGCCTGCGAGCGGGCGCAGGTGGGTTGGGGCAAGGCGATGACCGGCGGGGGAGTGAGTCCAGGTGGGTTGCACCGAGGGCGGTCCATCCCCGCGTGCGCGGGGGAGCCAGCGTCGCCCACGGCTCATGCAGGGTGGTCACCGGTCCATCCCCGCGTGCGCGGGGGAGCCCCTCGCAGCTGCCCTCGGCCGTGCGAGCGCTGGGGTCCATCCCCCGCGTGCGCGGGGGAGCCGGGCGACTCCGGCGGCTGCGGATAGAGCAGCGGGGTCCATCCCCGCGTGCGCGGGGGAGCCTCTACGGAGCGGCGCGGGCTATCGGGGTGCCGGGGTCCATCCCCGCGTGCGCGGGGGAGCCCCGACCTCGAGGTGAACGCCAATGATCCGGATGGGTCCATCCCCGCGTGCGCGGGGGAGCCGCCACCCGCTGCTGCAGTGGGGCCGGGTAGACCGGTCCATCCCCGCGTGCGCGGGGGAGCCAGCTTCTGCTTCGCCGCTGCGTCGCCGAACATCGGTCCATCCCCGCGTGCGCGGGGGAGCCTGGGTGCGACCGTCGAGAGTGCGCCCGGCGATCGGTCCATCCCCGCGTGCGCGGGGGAGCCTAGCGCTGCTCGTACGCCTCGGCGCCCGCTTCGGGTCCATCCCCGCGTGCGCGGGGGAGCCGTCGGCTCGGCTCACCATTCCACCCACCTCCCCGGTCCATCCCCGCGTGCGCGGGGGAGCCCGGAACATCACTCGCATGGTGCCCGCGGTCGCGGGTCCATCCCCGCGTGCGCGGGGGAGCCCCGATCTCGTCGGTCTTGACGACGCCGGCTCGGGGTCCATCCCCGCGTGCGCGGGGGAGCCTTTGGGCTTGACCATGGCTATGCCTCGGCCTCTGGTCCATCCCCGCGTGCGCGGGGGAGCCGCGTAGCCCGGGAGGCGCTCCTCCATGCGCCGGGGTCCATCCCCGCGTGCGCGGGGGAGCCCTGACCTCCCACCCCGCGCGGTACTCGAGCTCCGGTCCATCCCCGCGTGCGCGGGGGAGCCGCTCGCGCATGCGGTGCAGGCCTCGATCGGGCGGGTCCATCCCCGCGTGCGCGGGGGAGCCGCCCGGAGCTCGGCCTCCTCGGCCACGAGGGCGGGTCCATCCCCGCGTGCGCGGGGGAGCCGCGTAGCCCGGGAGGCGCTCCTCCATGCGCCGGGGTCCATCCCCGCGTGCGCGGGGGAGCCCTGACCTCCCACCCCGCGCGGTACTCGAGCTCCGGTCCATCCCCGCGTGCGCGGGGGAGCCGCTCGCGCATGCGGTGCAGGCCTCGATCGGGCGGGTCCATCCCCGCGTGCGCGGGGGAGCCTGCTTGGCGAGCACGGATCACCGACTCCCAGACGGTCCATCCCCGCGTGCGCGGGGGAGCCACCCCATGAAGGGCGTGGGCGTGGGAGGGCGAGGGTCCATCCCCGCGTGCGCGGGGGAGCCCGCTCCATCTCCGCCTCGATGCGGTCCGCTTCAGGTCCATCCCCGCGTGCGCGGGGGAGCCGCTCGGGCGGACGGGCGCAACGTGGTGCAGAACGGTCCATCCCCGCGTGCGCGGGGGAGCCCCGACCTCGTCAGCCCTCGGGTGACCGAGGAGCGGTCCATCCCCGCGTGCGCGGGGGAGCCTCCTCGCGACGCCACTCGGCCACCTCTCGATCGGGTCCATCCCCGCGTGCGCGGGGGAGCCTCTGCGTGGTGGCCGCAACCTACCACGCAAACCCATGTTCCTCACCCAAATTATCAGGAATCTCCCCAGCCCGCCCTTCACGCCCTGCGCCCGCGCCCCCCAACCATCCGCTCCACCTTCCTCCGCCCGAGCTCCGTCCCCCATGCCGCCAGTACGATCCGCGCACACGCCAGCGCATCGGACCCTGGTTCATGGTGCTGCAGTGGGATCCCCAGCCTCCGGCACACATCGGGCAGTCTCGTCGGTCGTAGCTCCCAGACCGCCCGCGCCAGAGCCATCGTGCACACGAATGGCAGCCGTGGGGTTGGCCGCTCGGCCTTCTCGCAGCATGCCATCAGCACCTCGCGGTCGAACTCGGCGTTGTGAGCCGCGATGAACCTGGCTCCATCGACCCACCGACCGATCCTGCTCCACACCTCACCAAATTCATCCGCGTCAATGACATCGAGCGGTCCGATGCCATGCACGCTCGTGTTCTCGAACCGCTTGGTCGTCGGCCGGATGAACTCCACGACCTCCGCTGCCACCTCGCCGCGATCCACCCGCACCAGACCCACCGCCACGGCCGAGCGCGGCGACCGGTTGGCCGTCTCGAAGTCGATCGCCACGAAGCTCGGCGGCCCTTCGCTCATGGTGGATTCCGCACCAGCACGAGCCCGTCGTGCGCCACCAGCTCTCGCTTGGGTAGCCCCAACGTCAGCAATCCCTGGCCTCCTGGCTCGTGCTTGCTCGGCCACGTCATCACGATCGAGCCGCTCTCGAAGTGCAGGAACCACTCCGACAGCACGCTCCACACCCGCCTTCGCACGGCCTCGTTCATGTTGGGCGAGGTGAACACTCCCGGTGCCACCTCGCACATGCACGACGACAAGAACCCACGAAAGCGATCAGGAAGCGCCGTGGTCACCACCACCGTCATCGGCATCGAACAGCTCCTTGATCTTGTCGAGCATCTGCACGACCAGCTTGTCCTGTCGAAAGCGCTTGCCACATGCTCGCCGAACCGTGCGCTCGAGCGGCTCGTCGCGGACCCCGCTCCGCAGGCGCTCCTTGACCGCCGCGAACGCCACGGGGACCGTCGCGCCGTCGCGGAACAGATCCGCCACGTCCAGCGCGAATGCGAAGCCCGAGTCCTCGTGGATGAAGCCGAGCTGCGGGATCGCCCCGCTGATCGCCACCGCCAGCTCGGCCATGGCCAGCACCGCCGTCGATGCATGGTTGATCGCCTGGTTGGCCTCGTCCGCAGCCTCTGGCGCGGCCCGATCGTAGCGCCGCCCGTGCCAGGGGATCCCGTGCTGCGACGCGAGCAGCTTGTAGAGCGCCTTGACCCGTGCCCCCTCGATGCCTCGCAGCACCGTGATGTCGTCTTCGGGCAGCACCTCGCCCAGCCGCCACGCATACATCCGCCGCGCCACCGCGATCCGTCGCTGGGGATCCGCCCACGCCCGTGCCTGCGCCCGCGCGCGTGCCGACTGGTCGGGCTGCGGGGGTAGGCTGGCGTAGAGCCGCACCCCGCCGTGCCCGATCATGGCCAGCCCCGTCTGATGGCGCGCGAGGATCCGCGCGGCGTCGTGGCTGAGCATGCTGCCCGGCCCCAGCAGGATGAACGAGACCGTCTGGTGCGGGATCCCATAGGTTCCCGCCGGCAGATCGTCGAAGCCGGCGGTCTTGAAGCACACCGTACCGTCGTCGGCCACGAGGTGACCACGCTCGAGCCACACGAGCCCGTGCCGATCCACCTGAGGGATCCGGGCCGTCTCGAGCCCCAGGCGACCCTTCAGCACGGTGCACCTCGGTGCGGTCGCAGGAGCAGCATGCCGAAGCCGAACGCCCGATGCCGCCCGACTCCACGCCGAAGCAGCATGCCGAACGCCTCGGGCTCCACGACCTCGAGCACGCCCCGGAAGGTCACGTCGGGCTTGCGCAGCCGCTGCTTCGCCCGGCGCTCGGGGCCTTGCGTCCGGCGCAGCAGCGTCTGGAGTTCGAAACGATCGACCACCGCCTCCTGCACGCGTGCGCCTTCGGTGCGCGCGAGCGCGGACGACAGCCAACCGCGGTAGACGGCCTCCCGGTCGGGCTTGGGGCCTTCGGGCTCCTTCCATGCCGCGGCCAGGAATGCGTCGACTTCTGCTCCTGCTCGCACATGTGGGCCCGCCTTGGCCACCCGCACCGTCGGGCACGCACGCACCTGGAAGCCCAAGCGCTGCCCCGGTCGCCATGCAGCCGGCATCGGCTTGTCGGCCGCACGCTCCCAGTCGACCAACCGAAACGCCTCCGGATCGGCATAGGTCTCGGCCTGCGCCCGGAGCTCGGACAACGAGCGCGAGGAGTAGGCCAACAGCTCGAGCATTCGCTCTTGCCCCGGGCGACGCGGTGACGTTGGTCCCCCGTGCGTGACCGCGAACAACGACGGCGCATCGTCGCCGAACGCCGCCGCGAGTCCGCAGTGGATCGCATAACCGAGGTCCTCCACCGGGGGCAGTCGCTGGCGCTGGCACAGCGAGAACAGGCGCGGCAGGTCGAGGTCGAGGCGCAGCAAGTGCAGGGCATCGGTGCTCATGGTCGTGCCTCCTCGCCGCCCTCGTGCAGACCCTCGAGCATGGTGTAGTTGCCCACGTGGATCTGGTTGTGCCAGTCCCGCTCGTCGGTGTGTTCGATACGATGGGCGCCCGCCTCGTGCTCGTGGTCGTCTCCCAGCGGCCACCACAGCCGCATGCGCTCGTCGGCCGCACGGTGCCGCGGCCCCTCGGCGGAGATCACCGCCGCGCGCAAGCTCGACGCCTGGGCTCGGCCGAGCAGGATCGGCGCGGCTGGCAGGCAGCACTTGCGGCCCAGGAACAACGGCCGTGCCGGTCGAGCCAGCGCAGCCTCGAGTTGGTCGAGGGTCGGCGTCTCGTCGGCAGGGCTCAGCGTGAGGGCGATCGTGAACACGCTGTCGACGAGGTAGAAGCGATGGCGGATGTGCGTGCCCGTGTTGGCCGTGCCCGTGCCTCGGGGATCGAGCGTCCCCCGCGTCGTCCAGGCCACTTCGTCCAGCAGCGAAGGATGGCTGAGATCCACCGTCTGGTAGTCCTCGCGCTGCTCGCCCCCATGGTCGCGACGTACGGCATGGCGCAGCCGTCCCTGCAATGCCATGAGCGCGTCCTGATCGCGGTGGTCGTAGCCGAGCGCATTGCCCAACAGTCCCGTCAGCAGCGAGCGCCCCGGGAAGGCACCGGTCCTCCCCAGGCTGTCCACCGCCGTGGTCCCAAAGCTCATCATCGGCGCATCGAAGCGCAACAACAGCACGTCGAGCATGAGCCTCATCCTTCCGCGGCTGCACTCGCAGCCCAGTCGGCCACCTCGGCGAGGTTGCCCCGGTGCTCCTGCCCGAGCGCGGGCCCCAGCGCCTCCACCGGGCCCATCCCCGCGAAGCGCCGCTCCGGTCCCCGTCCGAACATCTGGTCGAGATCCTCGAGGTGCTTGGCGAGCGCCACGTAGGTACCCTTGACGATGTCTCCCTCGCGATCGGGTCGCACGGGCTTGAGGAACGCGTTGGCCAGCGAGCGCGGCTGCTCGGCCCCGCGCTCCACCAGCACGAGCTGTGCGTAGCTGTGCGGGGCCGTGGAGCCCAGCTTTGCGCCTGGCGACACGGTGGCGATCAGGCGAATGATCCGGCGGATCACCTCGGCCGCCAGCGGCCCGCGGTGCTTGGTCCAGTCCTTGCGGTCCACCCCGCCTTCGAGATTGGAGATGAGCAACGGAAGGTCCACGGCCACGTATCCATAATAGAGGCCCGTCGTCAGCTCTGCGCTTCCGATGTGGCCGCTGCCCATGGCCGAGTCGTCCCGCTCGCGCTCGAGGTCGTCCACGGCCGAGAAGAAGTCCGACTCGGTCATCTCCTCGTGCACCGTGAATGCGTGCGCCACGTGGATCGCCGCATCGGTACGGGCCAGCATGTCGCTGGTCACCATGCGACCGAACAGGGCGGCGTCGAGCCCCGCGCCCATGCGCAGGCCCTTGAGGTTCTTCTGCCGCTCGCGATCGAAGTGCGACTTGGCGGCCGCTTGAACCTTCTTCACGAGGTCCTTGCCGTCGGCCTCCTTGGCGGCCGTGGCAATCGCCAAGGCCTCCGCGAGCAGGAAGTCGACCTCCGGGCGACCGAGCACCGTGATCTGACTGGTCTTGCAGGAGTCGTCGGCTTCCTCGGCGTCGGCCCCCTTGCTCTTCTTCTTTTCCTTGGCCTTGGCGCTCTCGCCGAGCACCAGCTTCATGACCTCCTCGGTCGCGGCCACCGCCAACGGTTGCTCGATGCCCTCGGCCACCATTCGGTCGCGCACGAACTGCTGGAACGTCACGCGGGAGCGCACCGACATCGCCACCGGTCCCTCGCCCAGGTCGATGCTCGACAGCGCATGCGGCCCCTCGGCCCGCCGCCAGTGTCGCTTGAGGCACTGCGACGACACGCGCACGCGGGTGGCCCCGCCGAAGGGGATCCGCTTGGCGAAGCCCACGTCGTCGCGGTTGAGCAGCGACGCCGGATAGGAGGTGAGGGTGTGGATCTGCAAGAACGGCTGGTCGGTCATGGCGGTCAGGACTCCTGGGAGGTGGTCTGGCGTGAAACGGCGGAGTAGTAGCTGCGAGCGAGGTTGCGACGGACGCGATCCTCGCCGGATCGACCGTCGCTGAGCACCAGCTCGGCGACGTCGGCCCAGTCGACGGGCACACCCTTGGAGACGAGCTGATGGGCGAGCGGTCGAACGAGGGCCAAGAGCGCGTCACCATGAGCCCTCAGGAGCTTGAGCACGCGCATCTCGTGCAGCTTGGCCTCAGCCGCGGCCTCGCCCAGCCTTCGCTTCGGCACGTGCAAGCCTGCGCCGGCGACCTCGGCCAGGCCGCCGAGGATCGCCGCCCAGCGGCGCTCGTGCTCCTCGCGGTAGGGAGGCGCCTCGGGCAAGACTGCTCGCAGCTCCCCCACGACGATCCTCCAGAACGCAGGAGCGTCGGGGGCCTCGAACGCGATCCGCCGCAGCGTAGC
Organism: Paraliomyxa miuraensis; assembly: GCF_026337845.1. Lineage (GTDB taxonomy): Bacteria > Myxococcota_A > Polyangia > Nannocystales > Nannocystaceae > Paraliomyxa > Paraliomyxa miuraensis. The sequence goes on from NZ_JAOVZF010000157.1 coordinate 28,599, forward strand.
GCGGTCGCCGATCGCTCCCTCATCGGCCAACCTAGCGGCGACCCTCGAGATGATGGTCCGAGTCGAAGTAGTCTCGTCTTGCGCAACGTCAGGCATGGGCTTGCTCCTCGGTCGTGGTCTGTGGGGCGGCAGTGGCTTCGGGGAAGGACCTCCGCAGCGCGGCATGGAAGCGACCCTCCGCAGCCGCTCGGGTGCGGTAGCGGTGGACATCGGGTATCGGCGTCTCGCCGAGCGCCTCCAAGAAGGTACGGCGGAGGAGCGCCACGAGGACCCGATCCCAGCGGACGCGTGCGGCGTCAGTGTCGAGTGACGCGGTGTCGAACAGCTCGGCGAAGAAGCGGTCGTCGATGCGTGCATCGAGTCGGTCTAGCCACGGCTGGACGCGCTTGTCGGTGTAGTCGAGATCACCTGCGCCTTGCAGCAAGGTACACACGGCCGGTTTGAGCACACTACGGCCGGCCTCGGAGGCACGGTCGAGCTGGGTCTTGGAGCGTATGCCGAGGTGCTCGCCGCCGTCGGGCTGGGCGAGCATGCGCCGAGTCTTGGCAGGGATGGGGATCCAGCGCTCGTGATAGCCGTCGGTCTTGCCCTGTCCTCGGACCAACGCCATCGCAACGACGACGGGCGCGTCGCCGTCCGAAGGGCGCAGCCTGAGCGCTGCGGGCCGCTGCCAGTCGCCGAACAGGATCTCGTGGAGCTTGCGGTAGTTGAAGCCGGCAGATGCGATGGTCAGCGCGGCGAGCCCTTCCTTCTTGGACGACGCCTGAACCGGAGTCCAGATGTCCCCCGTGTCGCCAGCGCTGTCGCTCGAGTCGATGCGTGGCTTGGCCGATGTGCCCGTGTGGGCCACCAAGCCATGCTCGATGGACTGCAGGCGGATCCGGCGGCACGACTCGATGAAGAACGGGTGGAGACCACGCGATGATCGGCACGCCTTGCCGTCCCACGGCAGGGTCCACAGCAGCGCGGGGCCTTCGGGGTCGTAGCCGTAGTCGTCCACGAGTCGGCCGCATTGCTCGAGCCACACGGCCACGTCTCGGCGGAAGCGATCGCTCCAGCGAGAACTCGGGGCGAAGGCCATGCACGGGCGATTTCCAAAGCCGCCATTCATCCGCAGCACGCCGTAGTTGCCGGCTCCTCCGAAGCCCTCGAAGGTCTGCTTGGCCACCAGCGCCAGCAGCCAGTGCTCGGCCGCACCAGCAACCGCCCGCTGGCCCTTGACGTCGAAGTTGCGGGTGGTCAGCAGGATGTCGAGCGCATCCGGGGTCGCCACCAGGTTCTTGAGCACGCCGATCTTCTTCTCGGGCACCGGTGGTTGCAGCAACGCCGGCTGGTCGAGCGCCTCGACCACGAGACACCAGGGCTCGCGAGCGCCGTCGGTCAACCCGAGCAGCAGCTCTTCCCACGCGCTGGCCTCGGTGGGCAGCTCGTCCTGTCCGGCTCGCTCGAGTGCGATCGCACCGAGCTGCACGAGGAATGCATGCCAGGGGTGGCGTTGATGAGGCTGGAGGGCCGCGAAGGAGATCGTGCGATCCGCCGAGAGCCACGCCAGCACCTCGCACAGGGTGGCGTGTCGACGCTCGTCTCCGTCGTCGAACAGCACGGTGATCAATCGTTCTCGCAGGACGTCGTGGTCGGTGCTCATGGCTCTCCCTCTCGATCCAGCCCCGGATCGGATGCCGGCCGCAGGCCCAGGCGGTCATAGACGTACTCGGCATCACCGTAGGTGAAGCGCAGGATCCCCCCGGACTCCACGCTCGCGCCCACGGGTGCGAGCGGATCCGCGGGCGTTCCCCGGAGCAGGAAGTGGGGCAGGGTGATGCGCTGCACCGGTTCTCCGAAGGGTCCCGTCACGCGCGGCTCGAAGGTGACCAGGCGATCGTCCTCGCCGAGCCGCGTGGTCACCTTGCCGAGTTCTTCGGCCGAGGGGAACCTCGCGCCTCGGCCGTCCTCGTCGTCGAAGGCCGACTCGCGATCGATGACGTAGAGCCTGGCCAGGCGGCGCTGCGTCAGCGAGCCACCCAGGACGCGGTCGCCGTGCCGGGCCCACGCATCGCCCAGCTCGTCGACGATGGCCTTCAAGGCATGGGGATGCGTCGCGCCTTCGACCAGCGCTCGGTTGTCCTGCGGGATCTCGAACATGCGCCCGCGCTCGCATAGCCGCAGGGTGGCCTCCAAGACCCGGAGATCGGGATAGACCGTACCGTAGCCGTGCGGGCCGATCGCCGTGCCGTCGTCGCGGATGTACTCGACGAGCGAGCGCTCCTCCGGCACGAGCACCTGCACCCGCGCTCGCTCGAAGCCCGCGGGGCGAGGCCGGTCGTGGCGGTGCAGACGTCCCACCCGTTGGAGCAGCACGTCCATCGGGCACAGGTCGGTGAGCAGCAGATCCGCGTCGAGGTCCAGGCTCTGCTCGACGGTCTGCGTGGCAACCAAGACCTTGCCGCTCCCGCTGGGTCGCTGCTTGCCAAAGAGCGCCTCGACGGCTGCATCGAGCCGGCGCCGATCCTCGCGCGCGTAGCGTGAGTGGTGCGGTGCGATCACCTCGCCCACCGCAAAGAGCAGCTCATGCGCCCCTCGGGTCGGCGCCAGGGCTTCGAGCGCCTGCTGGGTGGCCACGCAGTCGCGCACGAGGTTGCGGACCACGAGCACACGGGCGCCCGACTGTGCGGCATCGAGTGCGGCGGTCGCAATCGCCTCGGGGTCTTCGGCCACCCGCAGCAGCTGTGGGTCCACCTTCTTTCCGGCTCCGGTATGCGCGACCGCGTGGCGGTTCGGCGGCTCGCCTCGAGCCGCATGGGAGATCAGCGGATACGGCTCGCCCACCGCGTCATCGAACGCGGGCAGCTCGGGTCGACGCCCAGCCGTGGCGAGCAGGCGTCCGCGGGCGCCCGAGCCCAGCGTGGCCGACATCAGGAACGCATGACCTCCGGCCGCGATGTGGAAGCGCAGGACCGCCTCGAGCAGCGCGATCATGTAGTCGTCGGAGGCGTGCACCTCATCGATCACCAGCAAGTGCCGTGCGGCGCAGGTGGCTCGCATGTGCGCGTGCGAGACCATGAGTGTGGAGAGCAGCACCTGGTCGATCGTCCCCACGACCACCGCCCCGGCGAGATAGCGCTTGGGGTGCTCGGCGGCCCATCCACGATGCCGCCATCGGTCCTTGCCGTCGTCGTTCCACAACACCTCGAAGCCGGGCAGTCGTCGTCCCTCGCGATCGTCCACGCGCAGGTAGCCGGGTACGGCCAGGACCACGGGCGGACGCTCGTCCTCGCGAGGGAAGGCTCGCGCGACCGCGTCGCCCACCCGTCGATGCAGCTGGGTGGCGGCGGTGCGGGTGGGGAGGGCGAAGTACAGCCCGTCGACCTCACCCGCGTGGAACAGGCGCATGAAGCGAGCGAGCGCAGCCTCGGTCTTGCCCGAGCCCGTCTCGGCTTCGAGGACGGTGAGACTGCCCCGGGGATCCACGGGGAGCTCGAGGCTTGCCTGCTGAGCCGGGCGCGGATCGAAGTCGCTGATCGACTCGAAGGACGGGGCCGTGGTTCCGAGCGCACCGCGGCATGCGGTCACGTCGACCCCAATGGCGTGAGCCGCCGCAGCGGCTCGCTGGCGTGCCAGCGGCATGCGGTCCGCCTCGTCTTCCTCGCTGTAGGGGAAGTAGGTCGTGTCCGAGCCCAGCCAGTCGGCCAGCATGACCAGCCCCGCAAAGCCGTGCTGGAAGGCGGGGGTGCTGGGCAGCGGCGATGCTCCGGTCTCGTATGCAGCCGGGAACCATCGGCGCGTCGCCTGGTGGAGGTTGGAGATCGCGTCGAAGGGATCCCCCCAAGACCCTGGCGCCCAGGCCCGCGGGTCCAGGCGCATCATGGAGAACGAGCCGGGCCGCCCATGATGGCCGATGGCGGCTACCAGCAGCTTGCACGCGACGTCGTTCGGTGCCCAGCGGTCGAGATCGTCGAACGGTAGCGCGCGCACCAAGCGTTGCTGGAGGTCGAGGTAGTGATCGCCGAAGAGTGCGAGCGCTTCGTCGACGTGCCCGTGTACGAAGGGGGCACCCGCCGTGGCCTTGTTCTGGAAGCCGTAGTTGAACTTCCCCAGGTCGTGGAACGCGGAGAGCACCGCCAGTCGAGCGATCTGGGAGTCGTCGAGGTCGTTGCGCTCGCCCCATGCGGCGAGGCGTCGCCGGAGCACCGTGGTCTGGAGTAGCCGCTCGCAGCAAGCCGCCACGTCCGCGCAGTGCGACGACAAGGGGTGCCACCGGGGCTCACCGTCTCGCGAGAGCTTGCCCCAAAAGCCCGACGGACTCCCCCGCATCGGCGGATGATGACCGCTCCCATGTCCGCCGTCGCCCCTTGCGTCCCGGACTGGGACGGAGAAACCACGGTTTTCCGACGGGACATGGCGTGAGGTCGAGTGGCACGAAAGTGCCATTCGACGCGAGGTCCCTGGCCTCGAGCAGAACGTGGCGACCGACCGGAGGAAAACGAGGGCTTGATGATGCGGATGAGCCTCGAGCCTTCGCGTAGCTCGAAGCCTTCGAGCAGCACGGCTTCGTCGGCCGTCCGCGAGCACACGGTCTCCGTGGTGCCTCCGATCCGACCCTTGTCCTCAGTTCGACTCCGCAGCCCGGCCGCCGAAAGAGCGAAGAGCCGCTCGGACATCTCCGAGCGGCTCTTCGTAGTAGCGGGGACAGGATTTGAACCTATGACCTCCGGGTTATGAGCCCGGCGAGCTACCTGGCTGCTCCACCCCGCATCAGGGACTTCGGCGCCGAAGTGCGGGGGGTTTTAGTCCGAGCCGAGCGGGTCGTCAAATACTTTGTTCGGGGGTGGCCCCGCGGAATCGACTCTCGGGCCCGGCCGTGGGACGCCAACCCTGCGGGGAGCCCGCGGAACCCGCGCGATTTTCCACCCGAAAGGGCCGAGCCTCGGAGATCCGTGCCGTCGCGCTTGACCCCGCGCGACGCGCTCCGTAGTTTTCTCGCCCCATGGACGCCGACATGAGCGCCGCGCTGGCGCCCGAGGCCCTCGCGCCTCCCATCGCCCGTGATCTCGGCCTTCCGGAGGCCGTGGTGACGGGGGTGCTTCGCCTGCTCGCTGCGGGAGCTCAGCCGGCGTTCCTCGCCCGCTTCCGGCCCGAGCGGATCGGGTCGCTCGAGCTCCGCGATCTCGAGCACGTGCAGGCACGAGCCGCCCAGGCCGTGGCCTTCGAGCTGCGTCGCGAGCAGTTGCGGCAGGAGCTCTCCGCTCGCAGTCCGATCGACGACGAGGTCGCACAGCTCCTGCGTACGGCACGAAATCCTGCCGAGCTCGAGGACGTTCGCCTCGGCGGTCGCAAGCGCAAGCGAGGTCCCGCCGCCAAGGCGCGGGCGCGAGGGCTCGGCGTGCTGGCAGCCAAGCTGTGGGCATGTGGCAGCGAGGGAACCCTGCGCGGCGACGCGTCGGGTCCGGCCGATGCCGATCCTCTGGATCTCGCGACCCAGCACCCATCGCGCCCGCTCCCCAGGGGCCAGGGCAAGGGCCCGCGCAAGGGCGAGGCAAAGGCGGTCGCCGAAGCCGAGGCGCAGGCCGAGAGCGCAGACCAGGCCGAGGGCATCGAGGCGAGCGCAGACCAGGCCGACGGCATCGAGGCGAGCGCAGACCAGGCCGACGGCATCGAGGCGAGCGCAGACCAGGCCGACGGCATCGAGGCGAGCGCAGACCAGGCCGACGGCATCGAGGCGAGCGAAGGATCGACCGAGGAATCGGTCGAAGGATCGCCCGAGCCGAGTGCACCAGCCGACGCAGCCGACGAGGCCGATCCGGGAGTCGAGTCCGCCGCAGCGAGCGACGACGCGGCCGAGGCTGCTCCGAACGAAGCCGCCGAGGCCGACCCCGAGACCGAAGCCGACGAGGACGAGCCCCAGACCCCGTCGCCCGAGCGCGATCTGGCCGGAGCCCGGGTGATCGTGGCCGACGAGGCGTTCCACGTGCCGTCGCTCATCCGTCGGCTGCGGGATCTGGTGCTCACCGATGGCCGGCTGCGGGCCACGATGGTGCCGGGCAAGAAGGACAAGGGGGGCCGCTACGCCAAGCTGGCCGAGCGCATCGAGCCGGTGGCCAAGCTGGCGCCCACGCACTTCCTGGGGCTGTGCCGCGGCGAGCGCGACGGCGTGCTCGAGCTGCACCTCGAGGTCGAGGTCGAGCCCTTCGATGCGGTGTGCGACGAGGTGCTGGGCATCGACGCATCACGCCCGTGCGGCGCCCAGCTCCGCCAGGCCCTGCACGAGGGCTGGATGGGCGCACCCGGTCGCGCGGTGCGGGCCAGCGCGCGCAAGGTCCTCAAGGCACGCATCGATCGCCAGGCGATCGCGGAGATCTGCGAGGCCTACCGCCCGCTGCTGCTGGCTCCGGCGCTCGGACCCCGGCCGGTGCTGGCCATCGAGCCTGGCTTCGAGCCTGGCTGCCGCCTGGCCGTGCTCGACCCCGACGGCCGCGTGGTCGCCCACGACACCGTCTATCCTCTACAGCCCAAGCTGCAGGCGCCGCAGGCCAAGGCGCGCATCGTGGAGCTGTGTCGCGAGCACGGCGTGACCGCGATCGCGGTGACCAATGCCAACGGGGGGCGCGACGTGGAGCGGCTGTGTCGCGACGCGATCCGCGAGGCCGATGCTCCGGGGTCGCAGGTCGGCGAGGGGGCTGCGGCGCCGGCCGAGGGCGCGGCGCCGGTCGAGGGCGCGGTGCCGACCGAGAGCGCGGCGCCGACCGAGGCCGAGCCCGGATCGAGCGAAGCGCCGGGTCTGCAGGAGGTGATCGTGGTGTCGGCCGATGCCGATGCCGCCGCGTTGTTCGCCAGCAGCCGGGCGGCCAAGCAAGAGCTGCCCGACATGGATGCTCCGCTTCGCCGCGCGGTGTCGGCCGGACGCCGGCTTCAGGATCCCCTGACCGAGCTGGCCAAGATCGATCCCCGCAAGCTCGGCCTGGGTCAGCATCAACACGAGGTCGAGCAAGAGGAGCTGCGCTCGGCGCTCGAGCAGGTCCTGGTATCGAGCTTCAACGAGGTGGGGGTCGACCCCAATCGAGCCTCCGCCGACGTGCTGGCGCGGATTTCGGGCATCAGCCACGCGCTGGCCAAGGCCATCGTCAGCCACCGCGAGCAGCACGGACCGCTGCGCAGCCGTCAGGCCCTGCTCGACATCCCGGGGGTGGCGGGCAAGGCGTTCGAGCAGGCGGCGGGCTTTCTGCGGATCGAGGATGGCGAGCATGCACTCGATCGCACCGCGATCCATCCCGAGCGCTACGGTCAGGTGATCGAGATGGCGCGCGAGGCCGGAGTGACGGTGGACGATCTGGTCGGCAACCCCGAGCTGGTCGCCAGGCTCGAGCCGGAGCGATTCCTCGAGCGCCCGGGTGCCAGCGGCGAGCCGCTGGGGCGGGCCACCCTCGATGCGATCCTCGAGCAGCTTCGCCAGCCGGGGACCGATCCGCGCCCGCCGTTCGAGCCCATCGAGTTCGAGCACCAGCTGCAGAGCTTCGAGGATCTCGCGGTGGGCATGGAGCTGACCGGCGTGGTGACCCACCTCGCGACCTTTGGTGCGTTCGTCAACGTGGGCCTGCCCCAGGAGGGCTTGGTGCACGTCAGCGAGCTGACCCACGGGTTCATCAACAGCCCGTTCGAGGCGGTGCACGTGGGGCAGCGCGTACGCGGGCGCGTGATCGAGGTGACGCCCGAGCGCAAGCGCTTCTCGATGAGCCTGCGCGCGCTGCAGCCCAGGCCCGAGGGCAAGGGCAAGCCCGGCGGCAAGCGCCGGCGCAAGCCCGATGGCGAGCGAGGGCCCCGAGGTGATCGCGATCGCGATCGCGGCGGCGACAAGGATCGCGGGCCTCGTGGCGACCGCGATGATCGTGGGCCCCGCGGTCCCGGCAAGGGTCGCAAGGGTGATCGCGGCGGTCCGCGTCCGCAGCAGGACAAGGGCCGGGGGAGCGATCGCGTGCTCGGGTTTCGGCTCGATCTCAGCGAGCTGGCGGAGCGGTTGGGCAAGGAATAGGGTCCCGAAGGGACCCGCAAGGCCCTGCGGCGCCGCCGGGCGACGCTCCCGAAGGGGCCGCCAAAGACAGGAATAGGGTCCCGAAGGGACCCGCCAAGGCCCTGCGGCGCCCGCTTCACGCGTCGTCGAGCACGTCGTCGGCCGCCGCCAGATCGCTGAGCGCCACGCGGTGGCCCTCGCCGTCCCACATCCTCGCCATGACCGACAGCGGGGCATTGACGGCCGACAGATCGAGCACGCTTTGCGCGGGCGGATCCTCGGTGGTGAAGTTCAGCGGGCAGCCCTGGAGGCCCTCGCCCGGGACGCGCGTCGGCAGGCCGTGGCCGCGGCAGATGAGCGGTCGCTCCTCGTAGATCGTGCAGCGGTCGTCGACCAGCAGCGCGCAGTGGTGCGCCGCGCCGGGATCGCCGGCCTGTCGCCGCACGCGCTCGCGAAGGGCCGGATCGGCACGGGCCAGACGGGCCAGCGCCACCCGGACGCGATGGGCCTCGATCTCGAACACGCCGAAGCGCTGGTGGCAGCAAGCGGCGCAGCCGGTGCGGCACTGCATGGCGCCGGGGCTGCGCGCCTTCGCGGCCGTGAAGTGATCGTCGACGCGGCGCCGCAAGATCAGCAGCGCGGCACCGGCGTGATCGCGTGCATGAGGCTCGGTCATCGCCCGGTCAGCGTTCGATCGCGCGGGGCGTGCGAACGTCGATGGAGAGCACGCCCTCGCCCACGCGCTCGCCGCCTTGCATGGGGGCTTGCACGGGGGCCTGCGGCGTGTGCAGCAGGAGATTGGTGCGCGGACCGGAGGTGGCGCTGCCGGTCACGCGAAAGCGGGCCGGGCCGGCATCGGGGGCCGGCTCGAAGGAGAGCAGCGCGCCGCCGTGGTGCGCCATGGCAAAGGTACGACCGTCGCTCACCATCACGTTGTGCGGAGGCTCGACCCCCAGCTCGTCGACCGCGGCCTGGAGCGCCTGGCGAATGATCTCGGGTGGCGAGTAGGTCTTGCGCAGACCACCCATGTCGTGGAGCTTGGCGAGGAACGACAAGAACACCAGCTCGCCATCGCTGCGATCGACCTGGTGACGCTCGAGGAACCCGGGAAGCGCCTGGCGCAGCCCGGATGCGCGGTTGGCCGGCAGCGGCGTACCGACGCGAACCCCCAGCCAGCGACGATAGCGGGAGAGGGCAGGGGTGGGGGTCGCGACCAGCCCCTCGCGCGCGGCCGAGTGCACCGAGAACGCTGCCACCACGCAAGAGGCCGGGGTGCGCAGTAGATCGTCGATGGGATCGACATCGCGATTGCGTACGATGGGGCGCGACTGAACCAGGGTCTCGTTGCCCCACGCCGCACCCACGCTCCATCCTCGCAGGGTGAGATCGCCGAGGGCGTCGTCGTAACCCGGGAGGTTGGCACGCAAGGTCTGCGTGAGCCATGGTCGGGCCCACGCCGCACCGTCGGGATGGGCGTCGAGCAGGGCGAGGAGCACGGCCGCCACGTCGCCCAGCATGCCGCATACCGCCGCCCAAGCAAGCCACGAATCATCGAAGGGAGGCTCGATGGCGCCCCCGATTCCTCGCCGGGTTTTTGGGAAGGGCCGCGCAACGGGGCTATGGTCCGACCATGCCCGGCACGTCCCGAGCTCGCGTTCACCTTGCGGTTCGTGCGCTGTCGCTCGCCCTCGTGGTTGGGAGCGTAGCAAGCGCACCGGGTTGCGCCTCGCGCCGCAATGCCGAGACCGACGATCCGGCCGCGCCAGACGCCAGCCCCGCCGACAAGCACTACGACGTGGCGGTGGGCTCGTTCCACAACGGCATGTTCGAGGACGCCAAGCTCCAGCTCGATCGGGCGCTGCGAGCCGATCCCGATCACGCCGACTCGTACTACCTCCAGGGGGTGCTGCTGCTCAACGAGGCGCGGACCCTGGTGGACGCAGTGGAGAGCCAGCAGTGCCTCCAGGACGACGCGGCGGAGCTCCAGCGGCAGCGAGCCCAGCAGCTGCACTCCCAGGCCCGCGAGTCGTTTGCCACGGCGGCCACGCGCTATCCCGAGGGGGCCGCTGGACGCGGGCGAGCCAACAATTCCCTGGCGGTGGTTTCGTTGTTCTTCCAGGAGAACGAGGCGGCCATCGAACACTCTCGTGCCGCGCTGGAGCAGCAGTTCTATGCGGATCGGTACTCGGCGCTCGCGAACCTGGGGTGGGCCTACTACAACCTGGGCGATCTCGTCAGCGCCACCAACGAGCTGCGCCAGTCCGTGCTGCTCAACCCCGACTTCTGCGTGGGACGCTATCGCTTGGCCCAGGTCTACCTCGACAGCGGGCTGATCGAGCAAGCGGTCGAGCAGGCGATGGCCGTGGTCGATGATCCGCGCTGCCCCATTCAGGATGCGCACCGAATCCTGGGGGTGGCCAGCCTCCGCCTGGGGGACGAACTCGCGGCCCGTGACGCCTTTGGGAGCTGTGTGACCATGGCCCCTCGAAGCTGTCTGGCCCAGGACTGTCGCCGATTCCTGGGCTCCGAGCCCAGCGCAGCCGACGCAATCGCTCAGGCGCCGCCGTAGGCCGAGATCGCACATGGGCGTCGGGTTCCGGGCGGCCCGTTCCATCGCATGGGGATGGATCGGCCCAACCCATTGAAAACACCGAATAAACGGTGCCGAGGCGGACGGCCGGGCGCCGACCGTGGACCTCCGGCCGGCGTTCGGGGGCGAGGCTGCCCCCTTGCCCCGCAGCGGGGCTTCGCGACACACTCGCGGCGATGCAAGCCGAGATGAGCCGTCTGCGCGTCGTCGCGTCCGACGCTCCCCCGTCGGTGGAGCACGACGCCTCGATCGAAGAGGACGTCTTGCCGACGCCGGGCGGCTACATTCGCGAGCAGCGTCTGCGTCGGGGCCTGAGCGTGGAGCAGCTCGCCGTGGCCACCAAGATCCCGGCCTCGAGCCTGCGATTGCTCGAGGCCGACGAGTTCGGTGCGCTGCCGGGCCCGGTGTTCGTCAAGGGCTTCTTGCGGTGCTGCACCCGCGCGCTGGGGCTGCCGTCGGAGACGGTGATGGAGCTGCTGTACGAGCGAGAGCGCGCCGCCCTGCAGGCGCGGCGTCAGCAGCAGCGACCGTCGTACTCCGAGACCGAGGTCGTTCCCTCGCCCAAGCTGCCGCCGCGGGTGAAGGTCAAGGAGCGGCCGGCGCCCGACGGTGGCGTGGTGCGGCAGGCCCTCGTTGGCCTGCCGCGCGCCAATACCCTGATCTGGCTGGTCGTGCTGGCCTTCATCGCGGTGCTGGTGATGGCCGCGTTCGGGTTGGCCGGCGACGGGTCCCTGGTGACCAACTCCTAGCCTGCGCTGCGGGGAGATCCCGACGCGATGACGCGTGGCGGGGTTGCGGGCTCGGACGTATCATCCGCGCGCGATGGTGGCCTCCCGCACGCGCAAGCTGGCGATTCTCCACACGCTGCTGCGTACGGGAGATCTGCGCCGGCTACGGCGGACCCTGAGCCGCCAGGACGACGTCCAGATCGCCCAGGAGCTCGACAACCTCGACGTCGCCGACCAGCGCCGCGTGCTGCAGCTGCTGCCCACCGAGCGGCGGCCGCAGGTGATCGAGTCGATGCGCTACGAGGCCGCCGCCGAGCTGGTGGCTGCGCTCGCGCCCGAGGAGGCGGCGCACCTGCTCGACGATCTCGAGGTCGACGACGTGGTCGACATCCTCGGGCGCCTGGACGCCGAGCAGCTGCAGCTCATCCTCAAGCGGCTCGACAAGGACGACGCCAACGAGCTCGAGGAGCTGCTCGCCTACGACGAGAACACGGCGGGCGGCCTGATGTCGCCGCAGTACTTCCGCGTGTCGCCCGACGCCACCGTGGGCGACGCCCTGGTGATGATCCAGGAGGAGGAAGAGCCGCCGGAGACCGCGTTCTACGTGTACGTGGTCGACTCGGTCGACGAGCGCCTGGTGGGGGTGATCTCGCTGCGGATGCTGGTGATCAGCCGACCCAACCAGACGATCCGCGACATCATGGAGCGGGAGGTGGTCAAGGTGACCGCCGACACCGACCAGGAAGACGTGGCCGAGCTGGTCAGCCGCTACGACCTGGTGTCGGTGCCCGTGGTCGACGAGCACGACGTGATGCTGGGGGTGGTCGAGGTCGACGACGTGGTCGACGTGATCCGCGAGGAGGCCACCGAGGACATCCTCAAGATGGCGGGCGCGGGCGAGGAGCTGGCCGAGGTCCGGACCTTCGTGGGCAGCTTTCGGGTGCGCTGGCGGTGGCTGTTGGCCGCGGCCGCGGGGGGCACGGCGGCCGCGCTGTCGCTGTCGGGCTTCGACACGGCGCTGGCCAGCGTGCCCGCGCTGGCGTTCTTCATGCCGGTGGTCGCGGGGATGGGCGGCAACGTGGGCATGCAGAGCTCGACGATCGTGGTCCGCGGCCTGGCGGTGGGGTTCGTCGAGGCCTCCCGCGTGCGTCGCCTGGTGTTTCGCGAGGTCTCGCTGGGGGCCAGCCTGGGGCTGCTGTACGGAGCGCTCATCGCCGCCGCCTCGATGGCCGTGGGCAACGCCGACGTCGACGCCTGGCGGCTGGGGCTGGTGGTGATGCTGGGCACGGCGGGCTCGATGACGATTGCGGCGGCGGTGGGCACCTGCACGCCGCTGGTGCTGGATCGCTTCGGAGTGGACCCCGCGGTGGCAACCGGGCCGTTCGTGACGACCTCGGTCGACGTCATGGGGCTCATCTTCTACTTTTGGCTGGCGACGGTGCTCATCGGCATCTAGACGGCCGGCACCCGGTGGCACCGATGCGGGGCGGAGGATGGACCAGTGGCTCGGAGCGGACGCCCGCGGTGATCCTGGCCACACGGGGGCTGGGCGAGGCGGATCTGCTGGTCGTGCTGCTCACCCCGGGGCAGGGCAAGGTGCGGGCGGCGGCTCGGCACGCGCGCAAGAGCAGGCGGCGGTTCCCCGGGGGGCTTTCGGGGGGGGCGGTGGGCGAGGCGACGGTGGCGATGCGAGGCGGTGGATCGAGCGGCGGTGGGCTGGCGCGGCTGGAGGCGTTCACCCCGGTCCGGGACCACGGCGCGCTCGGGCGCGATCTCTCGCGCTTTGCCCATGTGGCGTACCTGTGCGAGCTGACCGACGGCCTGCTGTACGAGCCCCAGCCCGACCCGGCGGTGTTCTCGGCGCTGTGCGAGGCGATCGGGCGCACGATGGAGCACGGCGCCGACGCGGGGACGCTGCGGCGCTACGAGCTGTGGCTGCTGCGTGCGCTGGGGCTGTTGCCCGCGCTCGACGGGTGCGCGGTGTGTGGGGACGAGCTGGCACCCGGCCCGACGGTGCTGTTCGACGAAGCGCACGGCGGGGCGCTGTGCCCGTTGCATGGCCGGGGTGCACGCCGGATTCCGGTCGAGGTGCTCGCGGCCGCGGTGGCGCTGCTGGTGGCGACCACGGAGCCCGAGGTGGATCAGGCGCTGCGGTCGGTGGCCGCTCGACCGGCCGGTGATCGGCGGGGCCTGCGAGATCTGGTGCTGGGCTGGCTGCGCCCCCACCTGCGACACCCGCTGCGCTCGCGGGAGTTCTTCGTGAAGCTGGGCCCGAGTGCCCCCGAGGATGGATAGTCGGCGGCCGGCCGCGTGATCGGGGTCACTGCCACCGAGGACCACCGGGCCGGCGGCCCTCGACCCCCGGTGTCGGTGCGGTGAAGGGTCCCGGCGGCGTGGGGCCGGTCGTGGCCCTGTGATAGCGTGCCGCCGATGCGAGCCCCCCTCGGGACCGCTGCGGCCCTGGTGCCGCTGCTCACGTTGGCAATGCCGGGCTGCCGCGAGTCCGGCTCGTCCGCCAACAACCTCGGCGTGCCTCCACCCGAAGGGATCCTGTTCTTTCCCAGCGGGCTGCTGCTCGATCCGGTGGTGCGCGACCCCGCGGCCGAGGGTGAGCAACCGGCGGCCCGCTATCTCTTCGTCGCCAACGGCAACAACGATCGCACCTACAACGCGGGCACGGTGGTGGCGATCGACCTGCGCGAGTTCTGGGATGCCTGGTACGACCCTGCCATCGGCGGGCTCGATCCCTACTGCGGGCCCGAACGCTGCGTGCTGCCTCCGGGCAGCGTCATCGACGAGAACGTGGACGAGGACGAGCTGCCCCTCGACCGTCCCTGTCGCCGGCTCCAGCTCGCGCCCCACGTGGTGGAGTGCGACGAGCGCTCGTTCGTCGCGGCGTCGGCGAGGGTGGGGGACTTTGCCACCACGCTGTCCCACTCGATCGAGGCCGACGGCAGCCTGCGGCTCTGGCTGCCCGTGCGCGGCGATCCGAGCATCACCTTCATCGACGTCGACCCGGACGGGGACGGCATCGAGATGAAGTGTGATCAGGGCGGCGATCTGGTCGACCCCAAGAAGTGCGGGCCCGCCCACCGTCTCGACCAGCTGCGCAACGACGACACGCTCGACCCGCTCGATCGCGAGCCGTTCAACGTGGTGGTGTGGAGCGAGACCACGGCCGACCCCGTGGCGGATCCACCCGAGCGCCTCGGCTTCGTCGCCCATGCGGCGGGGGCCGAGATGAGCCTCATCGATCTCGACGGCGTGCCGGGCGACTCCACGCCCGCGCTGGTCGACTTCGCCTCGCTCTACCAGACCCCCGGCGGGGGCACGGGTGGGTTCGGCCTCGCCGTGCGGCCCTGCTTCGCGGCCGGGCAGGGGCCGCTGGGCGCCGCCGATCCGGTCGACAACGTCCCCGTGCTCACCGAGGGCTGCACGCGGCCGCTGGTGTACACGAGCTTTCGCTACGTGGGTCGGGTGGCCAGCGTCACCGCCAGCGGACTCGAGGTCACGGGCGAGTACGACGACGTGGTCGCCCCCGCCGATCGCGAGGATTGCATGGTGCAGGTGGGGGGTCGCGAGGTCTACGCCGGCCCCTACTGCGCCGAGCCCTCGCAGCTCGACCAGCCGTGTGCGGTGTCCTGCGAGCCGCGCATCCGCTCGCCGCGGCAGTTCTTCCCCTCGCTCATCATCGGCGACAGCGCGTCGTCGGGTCCCGTGCTCGGCCACATCGCGTTCGCCGATCCGCGGGGCGACCAGCTGCTGGTGCTGCAGACCAACCCGGGGGGGCTCTTGTCGCTCGACACGTCGATCGGCCCCGACGGCGAGCCGCTCGACATTCCCTCGGCGCCGCCGGTCGAGATCTGTGCCGAGCCCTCGGTGATGCGGCTCTACACCGAGACCGACGGCAGCGGGCTGCCCGCGCAGCGCTACGCCCTCATCAGCTGCTTTCGGGCCGCGCTCGTCTACATCGTCGACATCGAGGCGCTGCGGGTGGTCGACTCGGTGGTGGTGGGGACCGGACCCCACGACATCGCGATCGACCAGGCTCGCGAGGTCGCCTACGTCATCAACAACCTCGAGTCCTCGGTCAGCGTGATCGATCTTTCGCGCACCCGAGGCACGCGCTTCCAAGAGCTGGCCCGCCTGGGTCTGCAGGATCCCTTCTCCCAATGAGCGCCCGTCGCGTCCCCGTCGATCCGTGTGCCGTCGCCCTCTTGGCGGCGGCGCTGTCCGGATGCCAGAACCAGCAGAGCATCGTGGTGCCCAACCGCGTGCTCGATCGCCCGCTCGACGTCGTGCTGGCGTGCGTGCAGTGGAGCGGCACCGCGGTCGAGGTGCTGTCGTTGAACCAGTGCAAGGACGAGGACGCCGGCAGCTGCAACGTGGTCGGCACGACGCCCCAGCTCATCGGGTTCGTGGCCAACTCCGAGCGCAACGAGCTGGCGATGTTCCGGCGCTGCGATCGGGAGGCGGCGCTGGTCGACCTCGATCCGCAGTCGCCCGGCTACAACCTGATCCCGGCCGGGATCCTGCCCTCGGCGCTCAGCATCACCGAGGACTCCTGCCGGGTGGTCGGCGCCAATGCGGGCAGCTGCGACTTCACGCTGGTCGACGTGCCAGGCATGGCGATCTATGCGCTGGACACCGATCTCTCGTCCAGCCAGGACGCCTCGCATGCCCCCGACGAGCCGCCCAGCGGCCTGCTGTCGACCCTGGTCCCGCGCACCTCCGAGGGCGTGCCGCTGGCCTCGTCGCCGGCCGCCATCGTCACCGTGCCCTCGTCGCTGAGCCTGGCGGGCCCGATCGACGACGAGGGCGAGGGCGGGGTCGTGGGCGACACCGACGCGGCGCCCGAGGGCACGATCTGCAGCGGGATCCGCCCCGCCAGCGTGTACGTGGCGTTTCCCTCGTGCCAGCTGGTGGCCGAGATCAGCCTGAGCACCTCGACCGTGCTCCAGAGCCGCCAGCTGGTCACCACCGAGACGGGGGAGGTCGAGATCGTCGACAGCGGCAGCACGCCGATCTGCCCCGTGGACTGCCCGGCCCAGCTCGAGGGCGGCGCGCCCGATGCATTCGAGCTGGTCGATCCCAACGGCGTGTTCCCCAGCACGCTGGCCCTGGTGATGACGCCCAGCCCCGATCTCGCCGACGATCCGGCCGAGAGCGCGGTGACCCACCCCTCGCTGTTCGTGGGAGGGCCGGGCTCGGACTTCGTGTTCGAGATCCCGATCGAGGACGACGGCACGTTCGCCCCGGTGGCCAACACGCTGCGGCTCGACGACCCGCAGGGGGTGCAGAAGATCCGGGTTACCCCGCCGTTCCTGCCCCCCGAGGACGCGGTACCGGGCGAGGCGAACGAGCCTCGGCAGTTCGTCTACGTGATCGCGGGCGATGGCTCGACTCACGTGGTCGACCGAGACTTCGACCCCGGCGTACTGGGCATCGAGTGTGACACGCAGATCGACCCCACGCTCGAGCCGCCGACCTTCTGCTCCCCGATCACCGTCGGGCAGAACGTCAACGCCATCGCGCGCCGGCCGTTTGCGGTGGGCCCGGGGATCCGGGCGCCGCTGGGCGCGACGATCAACGACTGGGTGTTCCACAAGCTCACCGCCGCGGACCTCGGCGCCGAAGAGGGGCAGGACGTCGACCAGAGCGACTGCAATCCCCGCACGCCGTTTTGCGTCCCCGGGATGGTGGGGGTGGGGGTGACCTCCCTGGGGACGGTGGTCTACTCGAGCTTTGGGCAGTACTCCGCCAGCGACACGGTCGCGGCCGGCATCGATCCGGTCGGCGTGATGCAGATCCAGGTGCGCCCGCACTCGCTGTGGCCGGCCATCGATCCGTTTGCGATCAACCCGCCCCCCGAGGCGCTGCCCCTGGTGTCCGACGAGGAGCCCGGGCGTGCGATCCCCGGCGGGGGGGTCGATGCACAGACCCTGTCGCCGTCGCTGCGGCGCATCGATCTGGCGTACTCGGCCGAGGGCAACGTGACGGCCGCACAGGAGGCCATCGCGAGTGCGCTGGGCGGAGTGACCAACGTGGATCAGCTCGGCAGCCGCGAGGGCGAGGGGCTCTACGAGGACCCGGTGGTACGCGCCGCCGTCCGCGACTTCCAGCAGTGGGGCACGCAGACCTGGACGTTCGAGTGGGAGCCCACCGTGCCGGGCACCACCAGCAGCACCGGCCTGCTCGAGTGCGACAACCACGGATCGGTCGACGGCAGCGGCAACGAGATCCCCGGGGGCACGTGCCGCAACGTCGAGCCCGACACCTCGCGCCTGCGGGACGAGAGCGCCAACTTCTGCGAGGACGGGGTGCTCGCGGGCGACAAGCTGGCGCTGCTCGGCTGCCTCGACGACGACAGCTGCGGGCTGGGGCAGCGCTGCCTGCGAGACCCCACCTCGCCCACCACCGCCTCGGGGATCTGCGTGTCGGCGCAGGCCTACGAGGATCCGGCCGAGCGCGAGGCGCTGCGGGACGCGTGCGCGCCGTTCATTCGCGACGCATGTGGATCGGCCCAGCGCGAGTATCGGATCACCCGCGCCACCAACGACGAGCTGTGGCTCCAGCCGCTCGAGCGACGGAGGCGCTCGGTGGTCCGTGACATGGCGGGCGAGGACGAGCCCGTGACCCTGCGCGAGTACACGGCCCGCTTCACCTGCGACGCGCCCGTGCGCCACGTGGTGGCGCAGACCTGCGTCGACGATGCGGACTGCCTGGCCGACCCGTACGACCCCGACAACCAGCGCGGGGACTTCTTTTGCGACAAGTCGGGGCTGCCGCCGCAGCAGCAGGCGTCGGGCGAGGGGCGCTGCATGGGTCAGCAGCCCGATGGCGGGTGCGCCGACGACGAGGACTGCCTGGGCCTGGGGGCGCAGTACCTGTGCGTCGACTCGACGTGCCGGGCGCCCTGTGATCTGTGCGCGCCGCCGGCCCAGCCCCCGCAGCCCTGCGACACCACGGTCATCGACGGCAGCGGCGAGGAGCAGCGCCAGGCGTGCCTGGGCGAGGACGAGGTCTGCATCGCGGGCATCTGCCACCAGCCCTGCGACGACGGCAACCCGGGCTGCCTGCTGAGCCCCTTGCCCGGGCCGCGCTGCTTTCCCGAGCTCAATCGCTACTCGATTCGGCTGAACGAGTCGTTCTCGTTCACCGGCAGCAGCACCTCGTTCCTGACCGACCGCGTGATCACCGACCCGAACACCGGGGAGTGCGTGGAGGATCCCGAGGTCTCGAGCCTGCTGACCAGCCGCATCCGGCTGGGGGCCGATGCCGCATCGACCTTTGGGACCGGGACCTGGCAGATCGCCGATTGCGTCAATCCCGAGGAGGCCCAGCCCAGCGATCCCAATCCGTGTCGGATCGCCACCGATCGCCTCACCGAGCCCGACAGCCTGTTCCACGGCTTCCGCTACGCCAACGAGCCGATCGCCGCGATCCGGTTCTCCAATCCGGTCATGTCGGTGACGATCGACCTGGTGAGCCTCTTGGGGATCACCGCCGATCCGCCAGAGTACGCGGGCGAGGCCTGGCCAGCGCAGTTCGCCGAGTTCCTGCGCGCGAGGATCCCCAGCGGGTACCGCGAGGAATTCTCCACCACCAACGGCTTCATTCCGTACAACGAGCCCGTGGTGGTGGGAGCCAGGACACCGATGGTCTATCCGGTCACCATCATCGCCGCCCCGGAAGCGCGTGCCGACTTCATCGTGGATGCGGGCGGTCGTGGTGGAGTGGCCGGGATCCGCGGGCAGGTCATCCGGATCACCCACGGCACGGGGCAGGTCCTCGCCGACGGCCAGTTCCTGGTACGCTAGTGCGCCAGCCGGCCCCCATGCGCTGAGCCAGTACGCAAGCCAGTACACGAGAGTAGCGCGCTGGGGGCGATCTCGGACCAGGGCCGGTTCCGGCTCGTTCCCCCGCCGTCATGGGTGCGAGGTCGACCGGATCTGCGGTATGGTCGAGTCCGGGTGCCGCAATTCAAGCTCAGGCTGGGCGGAAGCACCATGGTCTTGCCCGAGGGCGTCCACGAGGTGGGGCGCAGCTCCGATTGCTGGTTGACGCTCGAGGACGAGATCAGCTCGCGGGTGCATGCCCGCTTCCACGTGGACGGGAGCAGCTGCGAGATCGAGGACCTGAGCAGCCGCAACGGAACGTTCGTCAACGGCGATCGGATCGTGGGCAGGCGGCGGCTCGTCGATGGCGATCGGATCCGCATCGGGCGCGAGCTCATCACCGTGCTCGAGTCGGACACGGTGGATCTGGGAGACGCGGTCAAGATGCGGCAGACGCTGGCGCCCGGCGAGCAGGCGGGGCTGCCCGAGCTGATGGGGCAGCTCATCGACAAGGCGATCAAGGTCGGCAAGGCGCGTGACGCCGAGCGCTATGCCACCGCGCTCTACGGGCAGATCGACACGCTCAAGATGGCCGTCGATCACCCGTCGGCGCGGATCTCGATCGACTGCTTGATCCGCGTGGCCGAGCACACGGGCAATGGCGCGTGGCTCGACAAGGTGTTTCACATGCACGCCAACAAGCGCTGGGTGCTGGAGAGCGAGACGCTCGACAAGGTCCGAGGGGCGCTGGATCGGATCCCGCGGATCCCGGGGAACGGGATGCGCACGTACGAGGCCAAGCTCCGCGAGCTGGCGCGGGAGGGCGTGGAGCTGCCGCCGCGGCTGGTGGCGGTGATCGGCGAGCTCGTCGACGCGTACGGCGGGCGGTAGCGGGCCGCCCGGACCGGCTACCCGCCGAACTCCTTGACCGAGATCGTCGTGCGGTTGTTCTTCGCCCGCCCGGCGGCCGTCAGGTTCACGGCGACCGGCTTGCTGTCGCCGTAGCCCTTGGCCACCACGCGATCGGGGGAGACGCCGCGGGTGACCAGGAACGCCTTGACGGCGTCGGCCCGGTCCTGCGAGCGCTTGCCCGGGCTGCCGCGATCGTCGGTGTGCACGTTGATCTGGATGACCTTGTACTCGGGGTGCGCCTTGAGGAACGTGGCGAGCTGGGTCAGGCCCTCCTCGCTGCGCGAGCTGACCGAGTCACCGTCGTAGCCGATCCCTCCCTTGATGCGGATGCCCTTGCGGCTGGCCTTGATCTTGGAGGTGTCGGGCGGGGTCTCGGGCTCGAGCGTCTCGTTGATCTGGATCTCGCCGCCCTCGGCCACGGTGAAGCGCACCTGCTTGGCCTTGAAGCCGGGGGCGGTGATCGTGCCGGAGTAGTCGCCCACGTAGAGCTCGAGCGCGATCAGGTTGCCCGTGGAGCCGAAGCTCTGGTCGACGCCCTGACCGGTGACCTGCATGTTGAACTCCACCGGGGCGCCCGAGGCATCGGTGACGGCTCCGCGCACGACGCCGGTGGGCGGGGCCGGAGCCTGCTCGAGCTGGATGGTGAGGTTGGTGTCCTGACCGTTGGCGACCTCGGCCGTGGTCTCCGCGAGCACCTGCCCGTTGACGACCACCTGCACGGGGACCTGGCCGGCAGGGAAGCGGAAGCTGGTGAAGCCGCCGCTGCCGTCCGTCAGCAGGGCGGTGGAGGTCAGGCCCGGGAACACGATCTTCGCGTCGGGGATCGGCGTGCCGGCGGGATCGATCACCTGGCCGATGATGCGGCCCTCGATCGGCGCGGGCTCGGGCGGCGGAGGCGGAGCATCCACGGGGACCTCGACCTCCTTGACCGTCGGGTTGGGATCGAACGACCAGCCCAGGCCCAGCATCATCTGCCACGGCGGCACGGGGGGGCCGAACTCGAAGTTGGGCGAGACCATGCCGATGTCGGCGGCCGCCTCGACGTGCAGGCCGCTGACCACGTTGGCGCGCAGGCCCAGCGTGAGCCACTGGCTCGAGCGGGGCAGGGGCGAGGGCAGGGCGTCGGCGCGGGCGAACGCATCGCTCTCCTCCTGCGTGCTCACGTCCCAGGCCCACTCGATGATGGGATCGATCCCGAACTGCCGCTCCTTGCCCAGGCGCACGGGGAAGTCGACCGCGTACTTCATGCGCACGCGGCTGTGGTTTCCGCCCAGCGAGAACCGCAGCACCTCGCGGCTGATGTCGTCCGACACCCGCCCGAACGGCGCGATGCCCAGCGAGCTGTCGTAGATCCAGCCGATGTTGGTGGTGAAGCGAAACGGGAACGCCTTCTTGGTCATGTAGCGGACGTCGACCGCGAACATGCCGTCGAACCACACGTTGACCCCCGAGGTCAGCAGCCGCTCGCTGCCCGACAGCAGGCCCACGCCCACCTGGCCGCCGACACCGATGCCCTTGGCCTTCTTCTTGAGGCGGTAGGCCCCCTTGATGCCGAAGTCGATGTCACCGAGCGCGAAGATGGCCTCGGCGTCCTGACGGTCGCGCTGCTCGCGAGAGTTGCGGTTGGCCTGGCTGTTGACCGACATGAACACCTCGCCCCATTCGAACGGCGAGAACGCCATGGCCACGCCGCCGCGAACGCGCGCGTGCTGGTCGGGGCCGGCCGAGCCCTCGTAGATGAAGCCCTCCTTGCGGAAGAAGTCGGTGTGCAGCTTGAAGCGGAACGTGTACTTGCCGCCCACGTCGGGCAGGGTGGTGGTGAACAGACCCGCCGCACCGCGGTTGGTGTTCATCATCGGCTCGCGACGTCCGCGAACCATGCCGGGATCGCTGCCGTCGGCCTCGCCGCTCGCATCCTTGCTCTTGTCGTTCTTCTTGCCTCGACGGCCGCGCTTGCTCTCGCCTTCGGCATCGGAGCTGCCGGAGAGGCCCGCGTCACCGATCTCGGCGCCGAGGTCGATGCTGCCCGAGGCGGATCCGTCGACGCCCGCGGAGGCGGGCTCGGGCTCGGCCGGTGCGGTCGCGGTCGCTCCCGGATCGGCCGCGGGCTCGGCCGGCGCGGGCTCGGCCGGCGCCGCATCGCCGTCGGGCAACGCAGGCGGCCCGGCCCACGCCGCGGGGGAGAGCAGGAGGCCGAGGCTCGAAGCAACCAGCGGAGGGATGCGACCCATGCCCCGAAGCGTCCAACGAAGGGGCGCCAACTGTCAAACCTCACACGAGTTTTCATGGCGCCCCGGGGATGGCTCCACGATGGATCGCGCCCGATCGCGCCCGATCGCATGAGCGCGCAATCGCGGGCGATCGTGACGCCTGCCCATTCGCTCAGCCCACGCGCGAGAGGGTCGTCGGTTGACGACCCACGACCCCGAGGTCTTTCGCCGTTGGGGGTTGATACCGCAAGATCGCCGCTCTCGTGTTGCTTCGTCAAGGTCAGGGCCGCAGACGCCTCCGGCGTGGGGCCTTGGGGGCGTGGCATCGGCGGCCGCGACCGGTCGCGCTCGGGGCCGTGATCGCGGCGGTGCTGTGGTCGGTGCTGTGGTCCGATTTGGCGCGAACGGCCAAGGGGGCGCCGCCGTTGGCCCCTGCGGCGGCGGCTCCTGCCGTGCCGGAGGCTCGTGTGAGCGAGGCCCGGGTGTCGCTGACGATCTACCGAGGCGGCGAGCTTCGGCCCAACGGCGAGCCCGTCGATCGCAACGGAGCCTGGGTCGAGGGCGTGGTCGAGTACGTGCTGGCCGAGCCCGCACGAGCGGGCCAGCGGCTGTGGCTGCTGAACTTCGCCGAGGCGATCGATCGCGATCCCGTGGAACTCGACGAGGTCGAGCTGGCCACCATCGACAGCGGTCCGTTCGATCGAGGCCAGCTGCACCTTACGGGGCTCTGGGGGGTGGAGCACCGCGAGCGAGAGGGAGCGCGACGTGACGTGGTGCTCACGCTGCGCCCGGGGACCCGCGTGGTCACGCTGCGCTACACCGTGGACGTGCCGCACCGCTACTGGCCGTTCGGCTGCGTGCGGCGCCGCTGCAGCCTGGGCGGGGCGGTGGCGCCGCTGCCCAGCGAGCCCGCCCGCGGAGGGCGTTGGCTCCCGGCGGGGCGGGTGGTGACGCCGGTCCGCTGGCGGGTGGAGCGAGCCGAGCTGGCCACGCCGGGGACGCGACGGGTGGGGGTGGGGCGGCGCGAGGTCGAGCGGGCGCAGCCCGAGGACGACGCGCTGCTCGGACGTCCCGACGAGCTCGTCGTGATCGGCGACGACGACCAGCCGCGCCAGTACCCCTCGCTCTTCTGGGGCCCGCAGTGGTATCGCCTGTCGACGATCCATCGCGGGGTGACGGTGGAGGTGCTGCACATGCGTCCGCGCCCGCTGGGACGCGCCCCTCGCGAGTCGTTCGTGCAGCTGCGGCGCGACGTGGCCGGTCAGGCGCAGCAGATCGGGGTGGAGGCGGTCGAGCTGCTCGCGGCGCTCGGGCACTCGCTGCCGCCGGACTCGACCCTGCGGATCGTGCACGGCCCCCTGCGCACGAGCGTGGCCCAGGCGCACCCCGACGTGGTGCTGCTGTCGGATC
The DNA here is from genome assembly GCF_026337845.1 of Paraliomyxa miuraensis. Taxonomy (GTDB): domain Bacteria; phylum Myxococcota_A; class Polyangia; order Nannocystales; family Nannocystaceae; genus Paraliomyxa; species Paraliomyxa miuraensis. Next base: position 52,289 of record NZ_JAOVZF010000157.1, read on the forward strand.
AGGCGCTCGAGATCGTGCCCGTGGAGCGCTTCTCCAAGTTCCATCAGACCTCGATCGCGCGCGCGGTGTTCGACATGCTGATGGAGCGGCGCTTTCGTGGAACCCACGACGCTTCCACCGACCTGTGGCTGCCGAGCATGCTGGCGCTGTCGGTCACCCAGCTGTGGCAGAGCACGCGCGAGCAGGCCGACGAGTTCGCGGCCGACATCCTGCACAACTTCACGTTCGTGCCGGCGGTCGACCGGTTCCTCTACACGCAGCAGGCCAGCTTCTCGCAGTCGTACTTTCGCGGGGTCGAGGACCACCTCACGCTGCGCAACCACCCGCTGTGGTTCTCGCACGAGCTGCCCACGGGGCGGAGGCTCCACGAGAAGCTGCTCGATACCGCGGGGCCGCTGGCGGTCGAGAGCCTGTACCGGGCGCTGGCCCGCGACCCCTCGCTCGATCCGGTGGCCCTCGTCGAGTCCGCCTATGGCCACACGATGGAGTGGTTCTTCGATCAGTGGCTGGGGCCCTATCCGAGCGTGAGCTACTCGGTGAGACGGGTGGAGAGCGAGCGGGTCGACGACGGGGGGCGGCGACGGTGGTCCCATCGCATCGCGATCACCCAGGAGGGAGAGCACGCGGTGATCGAGCCCGTGCAGGTGCTGGTCGAGGAGCGCGGCGGCAAGCAGCACCACCTGGTCTGGAACGGAGAGCTCGAGGCGCCCAACGCGGACCTCGGCGGCGATCCGGCCCGAGGCGAGCACGTCTTCACGCTGGAGACCGAGCGACCGATCCGGCTGGTGTGGCTCGATCCACGCGCGCGCCTGGTCCAGGACCCCCAGCCGCCCCATGACGACGTCGACCCGCGCTTCGACGATCGCAGGCCGCCCTCGTTTCGGTTCCTCTACACCGGCTTCGGGTTCACGGTGGCCGCATCCGAGGCGGCCAATGCCACCACCGCGGCCGCTCGCCTCAACGCGCTGGCGGGCTTTGCCGCGTTCGAGGCCAGCCTGCGCCGTGATCTGCGGCGCACGGGCCACCTGCGGGTCTCCAAGGACCGCGAGGCGCGGATCGGGATGGGGACCGCGGTCAACCTGTGGTTCGGGGACAAGGTCAACAACCAGCGCCGGCGCTCGCGGGTGCGGCTGACGGCCACGGGCTCGTGGTTGAACCAGAGCTCGCTCGATCCGCGGGGTGGGGTGAGGGTGGCCGAGGGAGTCTCGCTCATCGACGACACGCGGCGCTTCGGCTGGTGGCCGGAGCTCGGGCACTCGCTGTGGCTCACGACCCTGGCCCGCCACACCGTGCGCACCGAGGGGCTCACCGCCGACGTGCACGACGTGTCGGTGTCGGGCGGCTGGATCCAGCTATGGCGCCTGGCCCACGACCACGTGCTGGCCACGGCGATCTCGGGCGAGGTGGTGCTGCCGATCTCCGGGCGCAGCGAGTTCCGCAACCTGGCGCGGGCGGGGGGAATCGGGGGGCTGTCGGGCTACCTGGCCGACGAGATCTTCGGGCTGGGGATGTTCCTCGTGCAGGCCGAGTACCGCCACGTCTACGTCAACGACATGCACCTGAACGTGGCGCACCTGAACTACGTGCGCAGCCTCGGGGGCACGCTGTTCACGGGGGTGGCGTCGGTGTCGCCGTGCGAGGGCCTGCGCGGGTGGTTTGGGCGGGACAGCTACTACGGGCACGTGGGGTATGCCTTCGACATGCGGCTGTCGGTCTTCGGGGTCACGCCCCAGCTGACGCGACTCGATGTCTCGGTGCCCATGGTGCGGCGCGACACCACGTGCCTGGGCGAGCGGATGCCCGATCGCCTGGGCGAGCGGCAGGGCCTGTCGCCCGAAGAGGTGCGCCGGGTGCTGCCGCGGTTCAACGTCAACCTCACGTTCCAGCAGAGCTTCTGAAGTCGGACTTGGGTCCGGGGCGGCACGGCGATGACGGGGACGGAGGCTCGAGGGTGGCTGGGGGCGACGCTGGGGTCGATGCGCGACCCGGGCCGACGCTCGCGCCTGATCGCAGGGGGCCTGCTCGCGGCGATCGTGGGGCTCTCGGCGTGGCTGCGCTGGCCCGGGTTCACGCAAGGAGGCTTTGCCTCGCACGACGTGGCGGGGATGCTCTACGAGGCGATGCTCCTGCGCGACGGAGCGCTGCCCTACGTCGACAGCATCGAGCTCAAGGCCCCGGGGACGTTCTGGCTGGCCAAGTGGCTGGCGGGCAGCAAGGGCACCGACATCGCGCGCTTCCAGGTCTGGGCGAATCTGTGGGCCCTGGCCACGCTGGGGGTGCTGGCGAGGATCGCATGGCGGCTGTGGGGACCCACGGCGGCGGTGGTGGCCGCGGGGCTCTACGCGCTCCACGACGCGCACCTCGACAGCATGGATGCCAACTACGTGACCTGGGCCCAGCTGCCGCTGGTGGCCGGGGTGGGGGCGGCGCTGTGCGTGCCTCCAGGGGGCGATGGTGCCCGATCGCGGCGGCGGACGCTGGCGTGGTGGGTGGCGGCCGGGGTGCTCACCGGGCTGGCGACGCTCTGCAAGCAACCCGCCGGCGTGGGCATGGTGGCGGTGCTGGGGATTGCGGCATGGCCCCACGAGGGTGGCGTGGTCTCGCGGCGGGCGAGGGTGCTGGCGGTGCTCGCGGGGATCGTCGCGGCGCACCTGCCGATTGCGCTGCGCTATGCGGTCGCAGGAGAGCTGCGCACGCTATGGGAGGGCTACGCATGGAACCGCTGGGGCGCGCGCTACATCAGCTACGGCGGCGAGCCATGGGGCATGGGGGCGGTGCGCGAAGGGGTGCTGGCCACCGTGCACTTCGTGGTGCTGCCGCTGTCGCTGGCGGTGACGGCGGTGTGGCCTCCTCGGGATCCCGTGCGGTGGCGGCAGTGGTGGGGGCTGTTGCTGTGGAGCCTGGGGACGCTCGCCGCCGCGTGGGTGGGGCTGCGGTTCTACAAGGGCTACTTCCTGGCCGTGTCGGCGCCGCTTTGCTTGTGGGCCGCCGCGCCGTGGGGGCTGCTGGGACGTGCGGCGCGGGTGGGACGGGTCGTGCGGTGCGTGCTGCTCGTGCCCACGTTGCTGCTCGTGCTGCGGCAAGGGGCGGTGCTCGAGCACCAGCGCGCCGATCGGGCGCGGCCGCACGACCAAGGCGGTCGCGTGATCGCCAAGCACGTGCGTCGGCACAGCGAGCCCGGCGATCGGATCTGGGTGTGGGGCTGGCACCTGTGGGACGTGTATCCGCTGACCGGTCTGCGCTCGGCGTCGCGGGTCTACAAGTCGCTGGGGCTGCTCACGCCGCCCAACGACGACACCTGGCGGCGGCCCGCGACGCGGCTGCGGTTCTCCGACGGACCGGCCGCGCAGCTGCTGCTCGAGGAGCTGCGCGCGAATCGACCGGTGTGGATCGTGCTGGGGTCCACCGTGCCGCGCGGGGAGTTCGAGGCGCTGACGCAGCTGCTGCGCGAGGACTACGTGCGCGACCGACGGGTACGACTGGGTCGGGTGCAGTTCTGGCAGCGAAGGGATCGTGCCGACGCCGAGCGGGCGAAGCGACGCGAGGAGTAGGCCGGCGAGATCGGTGCCGAGATCTGCGCCGGTCCGGCCTCGTCAGCGGACCCGTCCGAAGACCGCCTCGATCGAGTCGGCCGTGATCGCACGCTGGAACCAATGCTGCAGCCGCACTTCGTCGGTGGTCTCGAGCACGCACGCGCGAAGGGTCGACGAAACCGCGAGACCGCGCTGCGCGAGCAGCTCGAGGAGCATCTCGGCCCTCGCCGCCGCCCGGCCTTCTTTGCGGCCCTCCTCTCGCTCCTCTTGGCGTACCAGCTCGAGCACCTCCTCTTCATGCTCGGCAAGCCACTCCCGTCCGCCTTCGGCGAGCCACTTGCGCATCATCGAGTCGTGCATCCCTCGTTGCTCCTCATCGATCCCATCGAGCAGGATGCGTCGAAACCGGGATCCCGGTTCGAACGCGCTGACGACGTAGTACCACAGCGTGCAGCTGGCTTCTACGCCGAGCCCATGGTTCACCGTGCGGAACAAGGCCGTCATGGTGATGATCTGATCCTCGGTGAATCGGTCGCCGTGATGGTGGGCTGCCATGAGCCAGCGCATCAGTCGGACGAGCGCGAGCACCTCGGGACGAGCGTGCGGGTCGGGCTCGATGGCTTCGTCGACCTCGTCGATGGTGAGCGTCAGCTCCACTGGGCTGACGAAGTCCTCTGCAATTTCGTCCGGGAGATCGAAGAGTTCCGAGAGCCGAGACGGCGCGGTCCAGCCGTGCTCGCATTGTGCCAGGACCACGGGGATGATCAGCGGAAGCTTGTGTGGCCGATCCGGATGCGCAGCGAGGTAGCGCTGCCAGATCCACAGCAGGTACTGGAGCATCCGCCACGGCATCAAGGGGTCGGGCGTGGATTGGTGCTCGAGCAGCACATAGATCAGGGCCCGTCGATCGCTGCCCCGGAAGGCGATCGAGTAGAGGATGTCCGAGCGCCCCTCCTTGAGGCGTGGATCGATGAAGCTCTCGGGCTCGATGCGCACGTCACCGAAGTCGAGCTGCCGGGCAAGCCGCTCGGGCAGCACGTGGCGCAGCTCCACTCCCGCGGCTTCGGGATTGGAGAGGATCCGCCGCGCCAACCGATCATGCGGGTTGCGGGGCTTTTCGTCCTCGGCATCGGCCATCGAAACGGCCGACCGCTCTGCGATTTCCGTTCCGGTGACCTGGTTCAAGGATCACGCGATGTTGGAACGTCGATGCATCGAACGTGGCCCACCCGTTGGCCGGGCTTTGGCCAACCGGTGGGCCACCGAGGCCCGAAGGTGACGAAATCAGGGGTCATGTGACTTTGCGCGGCGGGTCGTCAGGGTAGGCTCTGGTCCGCCATGGAACGCATCGTCATCGCCTGCTATCGACCCAGGCCCGGCAAGCAAGAGGAGCTGCGGGCGCTCATGTCCACGCACCTGTCGACGCTGCGCGAGCAGGGGCTGGTCAGCGATCGCGAGTCGATCATGATGGAGGCCGCCGATGGCACGATCGTCGAGGTGTTCGGCTGGGCCTCGAAGGAGGCGATCGCGGCTGCCCACGAGAACCCGGCCGTGCTGGCGATGTGGGAGCGGTATGCGGCGGTCTGCGACTACGTGCCGATCCACCAAGTGCCGGAGGCGGCGCAGCTGTTCTCGGAGTTCTCGCCGCTGCGCGCGGGGTGAGGGGCGGACGTGGCGGGTACTGGGCAGAGCGATGTCTTGCCCGGTAGGATCCAGCGCGTGGGGACCTCCGAGGACGACGACGGGCGTGCGAGGATCGATCGCGAAGCCATCCTGGCCCGGCGCCGACGCTTCGTGGCGGCCACGCTCACCGGGCTGACGACGAGCACGCTGGCGACGGCGTGTCCGTGCCTCAAGGTTGCGCCCTCCGATGCGCCGGCCGGGCCCGATGCGGCCGGTGAAGCGGCAGAGCCCGAGGATGCAGCGAGGCAGGACGACGGGGATCCGGCGGAGGAGGCCAATCCCTACGACGGCGGCGACGCGACTCCGGAGGGAGCGGCGGAGCCCGACCAAGATGATGCGCCCGAAGGCGATCGGGCGTCGGCCGACGGGCGGACGTAGCATGCCGCGGTCCGAGCCGCCCCACAGCACACGCGAGCAGATCACCCGCGTGATGGACACGCGCCTGTCGACCACTCGCAGCGTGCCGACTCGCCCCCGCCGTCTGCGCCCCGCCAACCCCGAGATCCCCGAACGGATCGGCCGCTTTCGTCCGCTCGCAATCCTCGGTCGGGGCGGCATGGGAGTGGTCTACCGCGCCGAGGACCCGAGCCTCGGTCGCATCGTGGCGATCAAGCTGCTCACCCGCCAGCGCGAGGACCTCGACGCCCAGCAGCGGCTGCGCCGGGAAGCCGAGGCGCTGGCCCAGCTCTCCCACCCCAACGTGGTCCAGATCTTCGATGGCGGAGTCTTCCGTGGTCAGGTCTACATCGCCATGGAGCTCGTCGCCGGCCAGAGCCTGCGGGCGTGGGTCCGGCACGGAAACCCACCGCTCGAGGCGATCGTCGACGCCTACGTGCAGGCGGGCCTCGGCCTCGCCGCCGCCCATGGACGAGGCATCATCCATCGCGACTTCAAGCCCGACAACGCGATCATGGGCGACGATGGGCGGGTGCGCGTGGTCGACTTCGGGCTCGCGCGAGCCGACGAGAGCATGGGCTCGCGGGCAGTCCGAAGCCCAGTCCCGGGCCCGGTCGACTCCGAGCGCAGCACCGGATCGTTCCACTCGATGCTCGACCTTCCGTTGACCGCCTCGGGGGCGGTGATGGGGACGCCGGTCTACATGGCGCCCGAACTCCATCAGGGGCTTTCGGCCTCACCCAGCAGCGATCAGTTCGCGCTGTGCGTGTCGCTGTTCGAGGCCGTCTTCGGCCGCCGGCCATTCGATGGCACGCGCCTGCAGGAATTGGTGGGTCGCATGCTTCGCTTCGAGCCGACCACCGAGCCCTCCGATGCCGCCGTGCCCCCGCGCCTGCGCGAGGTCGTCCTCCGGGGCCTGCTTCCCGATCCGGCGCAGCGCTGGCCCTCGATGGATGCGCTGCTGTCCGAGATCCGACGCGCGGTGGCACCACCGTGGTGGCGACGCCTCGGACCCACCGTGGTGCTGTCGCTGTCGGTCGCGGCCGGCGGCGTCGCGCTCGTCACCGCCTCGTCCGGTGCGCCCTGCGTCGACGCCCACGACGCGCTCGCCGGCGCGTGGGACGATGCCCGTCGTGCGGCCGTGCGCGACAACCTGCTGCGCACTCCCGCCCCCTATGCCACCCAGACCTGGACGCGGGTGGAGACGCGCCTCGACGACTACGCCGAGCGCTGGGTCGACACCCATCGCTTCGCCTGCGCGGGGACGCGCGAAGGAGGAGCCCTCGATCTGCACATGGCCTGCCTGCAGCGCCGACGACGAGAGCTGACCGCCGCCGTCGACGTGCTCGCCGAGCCCGGCCAGGACGTGTTGATGCGCGCCTCGTCGCTGGTGGATGGCCTGCTGGAGGTGGACGATTGTCTCGACCCCACCGCGGCCGACGAAGTCACGCTGCCGCCGCCCCGCGATGCCGCCCAGGCTCGCGCGGTGGAGGGCGTGCGCGAGCGTCTGGCCCGCAGCGCGGCCCTGCACACGGCGGGCAAGTTCACCGAGGCGGCCAGGGAGGCGCGCGAGGCCAGCACTGCCGCCGATGCGCTGGACTATGCGCCGCTCTCGGCCGAGGCTGCACTACGCGACGGCGCCTCGCGCAACAGCCTCGGCGAGCCCTCACAGGCCATCGCTCCCCTCGAGCGCGCTTACTTCACGGCCATGGAGCTGGGCTACGACGATCTCGCGGGGCAGGCGGCAGCGCTGCTGGTGAACGTGACCGGAGTGGGGCAGGGCGACCTGCCGACGGCCGCGCGCTGGGCCGAGCACGCGCTGGCCGTCACCGAGGGGCGTCACGAGCGAGTGCGGGCGTCCGCGCTGTTCGGCCTGGGCATGGTGTACTTCGAGCAGCAGCAAGGCGAGCGCGCGCGGCCGCTGTTCGAGGAGACGCTCGCGATCCAGGAGCGCCTGCTCCCACCCAACGACGGTCGCATCGCGGCCACGCTCAACCGGCTGGGCATGGTGCTCGACGAACTCGACGAGCCCGAGCGTGCGCTCGAGCTGCAGGAGCGGGCGCTGGCCCTGTGGGAGCAGTCCGTCGGGCCTCGGCATCCCTACCTGGCGGCGGGCTACCAGTACCGCGCCATCGCGCGGCAGAACCTCGAGCAGTACGACCGCGCGCTGTCCGATCTGCGTCGCGCCCTCGCGATCTGGGAGCAGGCCCTGGGCCCCGAGCACCCCGAGGTCGGAGGTGCGCTGGCCAACCTCGGGGTGCTGCTGCGAGACATGGACCGCACGCCGGAGGCCATCGAGCACTACCGCCGTGCGCTGTCGATCTGGGAGCGAACGATCGGCTCGGAGCATCCGCGGGTGGCCAGCGTGCACCTGAACCTCGGCCATGCGCTGGCAGACCAGGGAGATCGAGCGGGAGCGATCGCCGAGTTCCGCCGCGCGCTCGAGCTGCGCGAGCGAGCCCTGGGCCCCGAGCACCCGACCACCCTGATCGCACGGCAAGCCCTGCAAGAGCAGCGAACGCGAGGCCCCGAGCCATCGTCCACGCCATCCCCCGAGGCCAACGCCCCGCCCACCGACGTCCTGCCCCCGGGGCCCCCGGGCGCCCCTCGATGACGCGCACGCGCCGCCTGGCCCAGGGCGGACGGCGGCGCCCCCGGGTATACTCCCCCGCGAATGAGCGCCTCCTCCACGCCCGAGCTGGCGACGTTCGCCGACGTCCGTGCGTGGCTCTTGGCGATGAATCCACCCGGTCGTGGCCTGCGGGTGCAGACCCACGAGGACGGGCCCCTCGCTCTGGCCCGATCGCGCGCCACGGTGACGGTGATGGCTCCGGGCCACCTCGTACCCGAGCGCTTCGATCACCTGCTGGTGGTGGGCACCCGCGAAGAACTCACCCAGGCCCTGCAGGGCTTCACCGATCCTCGGGTGCACCTGCTGGCCCTGCCGTGCCATCCGCTGCTGGTGGCCCGGGTCGTCGAGGCGGCGATCGAGAGCGCCGAGGCGTTCGCCCGCGCTCGGGTCACCGACCAGCTGCTCGACATCGGCCTGGCCCTCAACGCCGAGCGACACCCGCAGCGGGTGCTCGAGCTCATCCTCAAGCACGCCCGCGAGATCACGGGCGCCGACGCGGGCTCGATCTACCTCGTCGACGAGGAGGCCGACGAGATCCGGTTCGCGGTGGCCGAGAACGACTCGGTCCCCACCAACCTCGGCGACCACGTGCTCCACATCGGCGACGGCTCGGTGGTGGGCAACGCGGTGCTCCGGCGCCACGTGATCCGCAGCTCGCACCTCTACCGGCGCACGATGCTGCCCGGCAATTTCGTGCGCCACGACCGAAGCATCGACCAGGAGCTGCAGTACCAGACGCGCTCGATGATCACGGCCCCCATGATCAGCCCCGAGGGGCGGGTGCTCGCGGTCATCCAGCTCATCAACGCCAAGCTCGGGTCGGCGCCGCTGCGAACCATCGAGGACTTCGACGAGCGGGTGCGACCGTTCACCGCCGACGACGAGCGCCTGTGCCAGAGCCTGGCCTCGCAGGCGGCGGTCGCCCTCGAGAGCGCGCGGCTCTACGCCGAGATCCAGTCGCTGTTCGAGGGCTTCGTGCGCGCGAGCGTGCGGGCGATCGAGCAGCGCGACCCCACCACCTCCGGGCACAGCCAGCGCGTGGCCGACCTCACCGTCGCGCTGGCCCGCGCGGCCGACCGCGCCGACGCGGGCTGGTTTGCGGAGGTGCGCTTCTCGGCCGATCAACTGCGCGAGATCGAGTACGCGGGCCTCCTGCACGACTTCGGCAAGGTCGGCGTGCGCGAGGAGGTGCTGGTCAAGGCCAAGAAGCTCTACCCGGCCCAGCTCCAGCGGGTACGCGCGCGCTTCGAACACATGCGCACCGCCTTGTTGGTCGAGCGCCTGCAGACCGAGCTGCAGCGGCTGCGCACGGGCCAGCCCGAGCCGCTCGGCCACGAACGGGACTACCAGCGCCGCGTGCTCGAGGTCGACGCCATGCTCGCGCTGGTGCTCGAGGCCAACGAGCCGACCGTGCTGCCCACCGAGGTGAGCTCGCGGCTGACCGCCATCGCCGGCGAGAGCTTCGTCGACGCCGCCGGCCAGCGCCATGCGCTGCTGCAAGGGGACGAGCTCGAGGCCCTGCTCATCCGACGCGGCAGCCTCACCGACGCCGAGCGGATCCAGATCCAGCACCATGTCACGCATACCTACGACTTCCTGGTGCGGATCCCCTGGGGGCAGAGCCTGGCGATGGTTCCCGACATCGCCGCCAGGCACCACGAGTACCTCGATGGCAGTGGCTATCCCTCCAACCTGCCCGCCGAGCGGATCCCGCTGCAGGCGCGCATGATGACCGTGGCCGACATCTTCGACGCGCTGACCGCCTCGGATCGCCCCTACAAGAAGGCCGTCCCGATCCCGCTGGCGCTCGACATCCTCCGCGCCGAGCAGCGCCAGGGCAAGCTCGACCCGCAGGTGCTGGCCCTGTTCATCGACGCCAAGATCTTCGAGGGGGGCGCGCGCCCGTGATCCCGCGCATCGCCGTCGCCGCGGGCGGCGATCGAGCGGCGAGCCCCTGGCCCAGCCCGGCCATGGCTCGCCGCCTCGCCCTTCGCGTGCGCCGGGCCGCCCGGGCCATGGGGTGCAGCCGCGCCGAGCTCGATGCGCTCGATCTGCGGATCGTCGACGACGCGCGCATGCGCGAGATCAAGCTGCGCGCCTTCGGAGTGGCCGAGGCCGCCGACGTGCTGTCGTTTCCCGCGGGCGAGCCGCTGCCGGGGCAGGAGCCCACCGCGTCGCTCGGCGAGATCGTGATCAACCGCGATGCGGTGACGCGGCAGGCCGCTCGCCCCGATGCTCGCGGATGGCTCGACGAGGCCACGTCGCTGGCGATCCACGGCGTGGCCCACCTGCGCGGCCACGATCACGATCGCCGCGATCGAGCCCGCCGCATGCTGGACTGCGAGCGCCGCGGCAGCCGAGCGGTGGGCCTGCCCTGTGTTCGCCCCTATGGAGGATGCGGAGCGTGAGCGCCCCCCTCGGTGGAATCGTCCCCACGATCGTCGTCCACGGCGGCGCCGGGCGAGTGGCCCCCGAGCACCACGCCGAGGTCGTCACCGGGGTGCGAGCCGCGGCCGAGCGGGGACGCGCCGTGCTCGTCGACGGTGGAGACTGCGAGGCCGCCGTGATCGCGGCCGTGCGGGAGCTCGAGGATCGCGAGGTCTTCAACGCGGGGCGCGGCGCCTGCATGACGGCCGACGGACGCTTCGAGGTCGACGCCGGCATCATGCGCTCCCACGATCGAAGGAGCGGTGCCGTCGCAGCCGTCGCCGACCTCGCCGATCCCATCCTGGTGGCACGGGCGGTGATGAACGGCAGCCGCCACTGCCTGCTTGCAGGGGAGGGCGCCGCCGCCTTCGCGCGGCGCCAGGGGGTGGGGACCTTTGGGCGCGAGCACCTTTGGACACCCAAGGCCCAGGCCCGCTACGACGAAGCGATCGCCGGCCACGCTCCGATCGTCGGGCAGGCCGATACGGTGGGCGCCGTCGCCATCGATGCGCGAGGCCACCTGTGTGTCGGGTGCTCGACCGGCGGCGTGCTGCTCAAGTCCGCGGGACGAGTGGGAGACAGCCCGCTGGTGGGCTCGGGGTTCCATGCCGCGGCCGAGCTCGGTGCAGCATGTGCCACGGGCCTTGGTGAGGCGATCATGGCCCATGTGGCCAGCTACACCGCACTGCTGCGCGCGGCCGAGGGCATCGATCCCGACGAGGCCGCCGATGAGGTCTGTGCTCGCGTTGCGTCCACTTCCGTGGCCGGAGCCACCGCGACCTGTGGGATCATCCTCATCACCTCCACGGGAGCCGTGGGGGTCGCGCATCGCAGCCCGCACATGAGCTGGGCCGTCGCGCAGGGCACCGAGACGGTGGTGGCCGACCTGCAGCGCACCCTTGCCCCGTCCACGGCACGCCGCCTATAAGGCACTTCGTGCTCCTCTCGGCCTGGATCCTCGCCGTCGCGCTCGCGCTCGAGCCCGACGCCAGCTCCAGCCTCGAGTCCGATGGCGGGTCCCGCGAAGCGGCGGCGGAGAACGCCGGCCCGACCCCCCGCCCAACGAAGGCCGAGGGCACCGCGCGGCTCGTCCTCGGACCCGAGCTCCGCGGCAGCGTCTCGGTGGTGGACGAGCAGGGGCGCGAGGTGGCCGTGGTGGTGCTGCGTCCCGAGCGGCGCGCCGTGGTCGAGGTGCCCGCGGGGCGCTACACCCTGCGCGACCCCAGCGGGGAGACCGTGGCCACCGTCGAGGTCGAGGCCGACCAGGTGCGCGCGGTCGAGCTCCCCTCCGCGTATCAGGAGTCCGCGACCTCCAGCAGCGCCCCGCGAGTCGGCCCCGCGTCGGGCCCCGCGGTGGTCACCGGTCGCCTCACCGAGGACCCCGAGGGCTCGTCCACATCCCCCGCCGCCTCGCAGGTCGAGCTCGTTCGCCGCCGCCGTCGCTGGGCCCGCTGGGCTGCCCCCTTGCTCTCCGCCGTGGTGCCCGGCGGCGGCCAGGCGCTCAACGGCCAGCCCGGCCGCGGCCTGGCCGTGTTCACCGGCACCGCGGGCCTCGTGCTCGGGACCATCGCGGTGGCCGGCGCTCGCGATCCCTTCGGGGGCGCCGGCGGGGCGTCGACCCGCTCCAACGCCGCCGAGATCGCGCGCCTGGGGGCCCTCTCGGGCCTGAGCACCGCCGCCGGTCTGCTCTACATCGGTCAGATCCTCGATGCCCATGCGCAGGCGGTGGATCGCCGCCCGCCTCGCCCCCACGTGGGCCACGCGGTCGCCCTCGAGCTGTCGCGCTTCGAAACGGTGGCCTTCGGCCCGGGTCGGCCCGCCTATCAGCTCCACTCCGACTGGTCGATCGCGATCATGGGGCAGATCGCGCCACGAGTGACGCTGGGCCTGTCGGATGCCAGCATCAAGCTCGGCCGTGAGCGCGACCGCGTGACCGTGCAGGCGGGCGCCCGCGCGGCCTATCGCTTCTACGATCGCCGCCGGGTGTGGCTGTCGGCGGGCGGCGGTGCGCTGCTGCAGGGAACGCGGGCCGATCCGGCGGCAGAGCCACTGACGGTCGACCCGGATGCACCCACCCCCGCGACCGAGCGGACGTTCTGTGTCGCCCCCTATGCCATGCTCGATGCCCGACTGTTCCTGCTCGACCGCTGGTCGCTGGGCCTGGTCCCGCGGGTGAGCGTGCCCCTGGCCTCGGCCCGGCGCACCAACGAGTGGGGGGTGGGCGGCCACGCCATCCCCCGCAACGCCGTCACCTTCGAGCTGGGCGCCAACCTGGGGGTGTACTTCTGATGGCGCGCGCGATCGTACGCGCGATCGCAGCCGCGGCGCTGTTGGCCGGCTGTGCGCTCGGCTTTCGGGGCGAGGCGCCGTTCGTCGGCGAGCACGATCTCGTCGGCACCGACGAGCTGCGCATCGAGCTCCCCGACGCGCAGCTGACCGTGGTGGCGTGTGCGGCCGACGTACCGCAGACCTGTCCTCCACAGCTGCACTACGAGGGCTCCTGGGTCTCGATCGCCGGGACCCGGCAGGACGCGCGTCGCAGCGCGTCCACGCCCTCCCTCGTGTTCGAACGCGACGAGGGCTTCGCCGTGCTGCGGGCCGAGGTTCCGCTCGCCGTCGATGGCCTGGTCGACCTCGAGCTCGGTCCGCTGACCCTCCCCGACGATCGCGATCTCGATCTGCGCACCGGCGTGGGCGACATCTCCGTGCAGGGCACCGAGGCCAGCGTGGTGGTCGACGTCGACGTCGGCGACGTCGAGATCCGCGGCGCCGACGGGGGCCTCGCCGTGCGCACCGGCCTGGGTGACGTCGACGTGGTGACCTCGGGGCACGCCGAGCTCCACACGGGCGCAGGAGCGGTCACCGTGGAGCAGAGCGGAGCCCCCCGCGACCTGCGGGTGCGCACCGACGGCGGCGGCCACATCACCGTCACGCTGGCCTCCGACGCCGACATCGACCTGGAGATCCACACCGAGGGGCGGATCTCCGTGCGCACGCCCAGCATCACCGCGCTCACCTCGGGGGTGCTGCAGCGCCGCAACGGCAACGGCTCGATTCGAGTCGAGCTGCGGAGCCCCCGCGGCGACGTGGACGTGCGCAGCGTTGATCCCGGCTGAGGGCCGTGCTAAACGCGTCCTCCTCCCACCCGCCAGAGTGGCGAAATTGGTAGACGCAGCGGACTCAAAATCCGCCGGGGGTGACCCCATGCCGGTTCGAGTCCGGCCTCTGGTACCGCAACGAGCCCTTCGACCGCCGCCAAGCGCAGGTGTCTCGGGCAGGGCCCAGCGCCCCTCGAGAGGCGCCTGGCCCGTCCGCTCGGGTGCGCTGGACCCGACGTCGGATCCACGCTTCGTTCTGCCCAGCCGCGGGCCCTGCTCGCTCGCGAGCCCCGCAGGGGGTGCACGAGCGGCACGAGCCAGCCATAATGGCATCAGCACGCGATGACCCAGGGCAGGGGAACCACCTCGTGATCACGATGGACAGCTCGAGCCTGGGCGGCCACCTCCTGTGCGCCGTACCCCAGCTGCTCGATCCCAACTTCCGTCGCTCGGTGGTGTTGATGCTCGAGCACAACGAAGAGGGCGCGCTCGGCTTGGTGCTCAACAACCCCTTGCCCAACACGGTGGCCGAGGTCTCGCGCAGCCTCCACCTCCAGTGGGAGGGCGACGAGCAGGCCACCGTTCGCCTGGGAGGTCCCGTCGAGCCCATGCGCGGCTGGATCCTCCACGATCAGCCCGACTGGGATCCCACCGCCGACGAGGTCCTGCCCGGGCTTTGGCTCACCACTTCGCTCGAGCCGGTGACCAAGGCCGGTCATCACACGGTGGGCGGCGACGGTAGCCACGTGTTGTTCCTGCTCGGCTACGCCGGCTGGGCCGGCGCCCAGCTCGAGGCCGAGATCGCGGCCGGCAGCTGGCTCCCCGTCCCCATCGACGCCCGGCACGGCCCTGCCCGCTTTGGTGTCTCGCCCCGCTGGGTGCTCGAGACCGATCCCGAGCAGATGTGGGCGGGGGCCCTGGGCGCACTGGGGGTCGATCCCGGTCGACTGGCTCGCGCCAAGCTCGGCGCCAACGCCTTGCAGTGAGTCGCCCCCCGCAACCGGCTTTCCGGTTGGCGAACACCCAGGTCGCCCCAGGGGGGCGTAGGGGATGTGCTTCGGGGGTCCGTATCGCGTGGCCTGGGGGCAGGGAGTGGTGAGAATTGTCGACTGGACGTGCTTTGGTAGTTATCCGTACCATTGACCGACTGCTCGCCGGAGATTGATCGTGATCCGCCCCAAGCACGCCCTCGCGTCCCTCCTGACCTTGCTTGCCCTCGGAATTCCCTCGGCGACCGCCGCCCCGGTCTCGTCGCCGACCCACGCCATCACTGCCGACGCCCCGTGGGCGCGAGCCATCGACGACGATCTCTCCAAGCCGTTGGTCGAGCAGTGGTACGGCCGCGAGGTCG
Source organism: Paraliomyxa miuraensis (assembly GCF_026337845.1). Lineage (GTDB taxonomy): Bacteria > Myxococcota_A > Polyangia > Nannocystales > Nannocystaceae > Paraliomyxa > Paraliomyxa miuraensis. The sequence continues at coordinate 67,409 of NZ_JAOVZF010000157.1, forward strand.
CCGAGGCCTGGCGTGACCTCGAGCCCCGGTGGGAGGGCACCCAGCTCTTCACCCGCGACAGCTTCGACGCGGACATGCTCGCGACGCTCGGCCTCGATCCGATCCCCGCGATGAACTACGAACCCAGCCCCGGCGTGGTGTTCGTGGCCATGGACGGCGTGACCCTGTCGCCCAATTGCGGCAACGGAGATACGGCCAACTCGGCGCTCAACTGCTCGCCCCTGGTCAGCAGCCAGACCACGTTCCCGGCCTTCGGCGCCGGAGCGGCCGAGTTCCAGCAGCTCGCCGCCTACTACGAGGACTTCGACCTGGTGTTCACCAGCAACCGCCCGCCCGACTGGCTGCCCTACACCATGACGGTGATGGGCGGCTCCGCGGCGCAGATCGGCGCGGCCGGGGCCTGCGGGATCGCCAACGTGGCCTGCGATGGCCTCAAGCGCAACCACGTCTCGCTGAACTTCCCGCAGTCGTGCAACGGCATGGCCGAGACCGCGGCCCAGGAGACCTCGCACAACTGGGGCCTCGAGCACACCGACAACCCCACCGATCTGCTCTACCCGTTCAACAACGGCGGGTTCAAGACCTTCGTCGACGACTGCATGGACATCAGCGACGCCACCGGCGATGGCATCACCAACTGCGGCTACATCCACGAGATCTACTGCGAGGCCGGCATGGGCGAGCAGCAGAACTCCTACGCCGAGCTGATGGGCGTGTTCGGTCCCAGGAACCCCGACACCGAGGCGCCCCAGATCGTCTCGATCCAGCCCGCCGACGGAGCGGTCGTCGGCAATGCCGACGACATCCTCGTCACCGCCTCGATCTCCGACGACTCGAAGTTCATCGGCGTCAACTGGACCTGGCTCGAGGGCCTGCCCGACGGAGTCGAGAGCTACCGGCGCTGCACCAACAACGTGTGCGACCAGGACTTCAACCCCGGCGTCAGCTTCGATGCGATCGACATGCCCTGGGACTTCGTGGTGCTCGCCGGAGCCCCGGCCGGGATGTACACGTTCCAGGTCGAAGCGCTCGATTCCTATGGCAACTACGCTACCGAGACCATCTCCTTCGAAATCGTCGATGGCTCGGGCGGAACCACCAGCGGCGGATCGGGCTCGGGCGGCGTGGACGAGAGCGGTGGCGCCATGACCACGGAGCAGCCGCCGCTCGGCACCGGGGACGACACCGGTGGGGGCGGCGATGCCACCGAGAGCGGTGGTGGCCAGGACGATGGCAGCAGCGGCGGATGCCGGGTCGCGCAGGAGGATCTCGGTCCCATGGGCGCCGGCCTGCTGGGCCTGCTGGTGCTGGGCTTGCGTCGCCGCCGGGCCTGACCCGGTCCCGGCGCGAGCCCTTCGCCCGTCAACCGGAGGTCGGGGGGACGTCGTCCCCCCGCGCCATGGTCAGCGCATGAACCAGCAGCGCGGCCCAGCCTCCCATGAGGCACAGGCCGCCCAGCGGGGTGATCGCCCCCAACACCCGCGGTCCCCCCAGCACCATCGCGTAGAGCGTGCCGCTGAACACCAGCACGCCTGCCGTGAGCAGGAGCGAGGCCACGGCCAGCGCGCGGCGGTGGCCGCTGCGAGCCATCACCGCCACCGCGACCAGCACCACCGCATGCAGCTGCTGGTAGTGCGCGCCCGTCTGCCAGATCTCGAGGTCGCGCTCGGAGACCGCACCGCGCAGCGCATGGGCCCCAAAGGCACCGGCCATCACCCCCAACAGCCCCAGCACGGCGCCGGCCGCCAGCGTGCGCCGGGCCCCCATCGAGGCACGGCCCGAGCGGCCTGGCGACGAGCTCACGGCGCGCCTCCCTGGGCGATCTTGGTGCGCTCGCGCTCGAGCCGTCCCCGCAGCCAGGTCCCGAAGTCCTCCTCGCGACCGTCCTCGAGGACCACGCGATAGCGCACCATGTTGGCGAACGAGTCGGATGCGATCTCCTCGATGAACGTGTCGAGGTCGTGGATGTCGGCCCCGAGGAACTCCCACTTCTTGCGCAGCATGTCGGCGAACTGCGGGCCCGTGTACTCCTTGCGCTTGGGCTTGCGCTTGGGTCCGGCCAACGGGGCCTTCTTGGCGCTCGGCTTGAGCCCGGGCCCCGGCGCCGATCCATCCCCGTTCCCGGCGCCCGTCTTGGTCAGGGTCTCGCGGGCGGGCGACACGAACGACAGCTCGCTGCGCTCGACGATGGTGAGTGCGTCGAGGATCTGGAGCCGTCGCGCGTGCTCCTCGGCCTGCCGCGCCTGCTCGGGGTCGATGGGGGGGGCGGGCCGTCCCTCGAGCTCGGCGAGACGGGCGTGGTACCAGTTGCGCGCCAGCATCCACTCGTCCTCGGACAGCAGCACCCGGTCGCTCGGAACGTTGCGGCCGCGATCGGGGGCGGCGATCCGATCGATGAACTCGCGGGCGCTACGGACCCCGTTGGGGTCGCGCTCGAGCAGCAGCTGCAGCTTGTCCGCGGTGGCCTCGCCTCCGCGCTCGATGTCGTCGTGCACGAACACGTGCTCGCTGCGGCGAACGGCGGCGATGATCGCCTTGATCTTGTCCTGCTCGGTCATCTCGTTGCCGAGCTGCGCGGACGACATGCCCCGGGCGTCCTCCTCGGTGGCGTCGAGGATCCTCGGATTGGGCGAGCCGCATCCGGCGGCGAGCGTGGCTCCCACGCCCATGCTCGCGACCCACGGTGCACATACGGCCCACCACGCCCGCCGCCGTACCGCGAGAGCGGCGGACGCGGGACGGCTGGCGCGACGAGCGAACATCCGTTAGTAGGCTAGCATCGCGCATCATGATTCACACCTAGGGGATCTGTGGGAGGCGCGCGCCGCTCGAGATCCTTTGCTGACGCCGCTGGCCGAGCGCATGCGGCCGCGCTCACTCGACGAGGTGGTCGGCCAGGAGCACCTGCTCGGCCCCGATCGTCTGCTGCGACGCCTGGTCGAGTCGGGTCGGATCCCGAGCATGATCCTGTGGGGACCCCCCGGCACGGGCAAGACCACGCTCGCGCACCTGCTGGCGGGCCGGCATGGGGCGGCATTCGAGGTGCTCTCGGCCGTCAGCGCCGGCGTGCGAGACATCCGAGCCGTGGTCGACCGCGCCCGGGACCGGCGACGGCACGAGTCCCGCGCGACCGTGCTGTTCGTCGACGAGATCCATCGCTTCAACAAGGCCCAGCAAGACGCGCTGCTGCCCCACGTGGAGGCGGGTGTCTGCCGCCTGGTGGGAGCCACCACCGAGAACCCCAGCTTCGAGGTCAATGCCGCGCTCCTGTCCCGCGCACGGGTGTTCCAGCTGCGCCCGCTGGGCATCGGCCACCTGGTCACCCTCATGCGGCGGGCCCTGGTCGACGACGAGCGGGGCCTGGCGCGCGGCGACCTCACCGTCGAGGATGCCCTGCTCGGTGCGATCGCCCATACCGCCGGCGGTGATGCACGGCGGGCCCTCTCGGCCCTCGAGGCGGTGGTCGACCTGCTGCCGCCGGGCCAGACCACGCTGACGCGCGAGCTGGCCTCGCAGGCCCTGGGCGGGCAGCCGCTGCGCTACGACAAGGACGGCGAGGAGCACTACAACGTGGTCTCCGCCTTCATCAAGAGCATGCGAGCCAGCGATGCCGACGCCAGCGTGTACTGGCTGGCCCGCATGCTCGAGTCGGGCGAGGACCCCATGTTCGTCGCGCGGCGGATCGTGATCTTCGCCAGCGAAGACGTCGGCAACGCCGATCCGCAGGCGCTGCTCGTGGCCAAGGCCGCCGCCGATGCCGTGCACTTCGTGGGCATGCCCGAGGCGGTGCTGGCCCTGTCGCAGGCCACCACCTACATGGCGCTGGCGCCCAAGAGCAACGCCGCGCTGCGGGCCTACTCGGCGGCTCGCAAGGCGGTCCGGCAGTACGGCGCGCTCCCGGTGCCGCTGGTGGTCCGCAACGCCGTCACCGACCTGATGAAGGAGGTGCAGTACGGGGTCGGCTATCGCTACCCGCACGACCTCCAGGAGGGAGTCGACCAGGAGCACGTCGGCTACCTGCCCGATGCGATCCAGCGCCGGCGCGAGGCCGAGCCCTGGGAGCCGTTCGTACAGCCGAGCGATCGCGGCTGGGAGGGTCGTGCGGCCGCCGAGCTGGCGTCACGACGCCAAGGCTCCACCGCGGACGAAGCCTCCGCCCAAGCGCGCTCGAGCGACGAGCCCGAGGGGGCCTGAACCCACCACGGGTCCCGTCGAACTACGACTTGCTGCCCTCGGCGCGATCGCGACGGGCCTGCTCGGCGCGGCGGCGCATTCGCTCCTTGAGGCGACGCTGAGCGCGACGACGAAGCATCTTGGCGGTATGGCGATTGTCTCCTCGACCCATAGGCGGCAGGTTTTCGCGCAAGGCTTCGGCGGAATCAAGCCCCGTCGTGACATCGGGGGCCGCCTTCGCTACATCCACGCTCGTGGTGGCACGCCTGAGCGTCAACGTGAACAAGATCGCGACGTTGCGGAACTCCCGCATCTCGCCCCAGGTCCAGGGCGAGAGCGGCTACGGTGGGGTTCCTCGCATCGAGCGGGCCGTCCAGATCTGCCTGCGGGCGGGCGCTCCGGGCATCACCCTGCACCCGCGCCTCGACCAGCGCCACGTCACCCCGCAGGACGTGCGCGCGGTGGCTCGCCTGCTCGCGCCGCTACGCGACCAGCCCAAACCGCTACGCGACCAGCCCGAGCCGCACGAGTGCGTCGAGCTCAACATCGAGGGCGACCCGCGGCCCGATCTGCTGGCGCTGGTCCACGAGGTCTTGCCGCATCAGCTCACGCTGGTGCCCGTGCGCCCCGGGGAGATCACCAGCGAGGCGGGGTGGCCCGCCGACACCCCACGGGAGGCGCTCGCACAGGTGATCCAGGAGGCCCAGGCGGCCGGCATGCGGGTGAGCATGTTCGTGGATCCCAATCCCGACGCGATCCGATGGGTCGCCGACCTCGGCGCCGATCGGATCGAGCTCTACACCGAGCCGTTTGCCGCCGCGGCGCGGGGCGGTCGCGATGCCGCCGAGGCCGCGATGGCTCCCTACCGGGCCGCGGCCGAGCTGGCTCATGCGCTGGGCCTGGGGGTCAACGCCGGCCACGACCTCGACCTCGACAACCTGCTCGTGTTCCGCACGCTGCCCCATCTCGACGAGGTCTCGATCGGCCACGCGCTGATCGCCGAGGCGGTGTTCTGCGGGCTCGAGACGGTGGTGCAACGCTACCTCGACGTGCTCGCCGGCGCCGAGCACTGAGCGTGCCGTCGCTCGTGGCCACCTCGCTCAGCCCTCGAGCTCGGCGAGGATCCCCTCCACCCGCACCTGATCTCGCCGCCGCCCGGGGACCAGCTCGAGGTAGCGCTTGTAGTGCCCACGCGCCTGCTCGGCGTTGCCCAGCTCGCGCTCGATGTCGCCGAGCAGGCGGTGCAGCTCGCCGAGATCGGGCGCCAGCGCCAGCGCGACCTGGGCCGACCAGCGTGCGCGCTCTGGCAGGCCGCGGCCCAGCATGATGCGCGCGTGCTCGATGGCCTCGATGGCCTCTTGATAGTCGCGGTACTCCTCGCTGTAGAGCAGCGGATCGGGCGGTAGATCGTCGAGCGGGGCCGGCGGGCCCTCCGTTCGTCGCAGCCGTCGACCGAGATCGATGGCCTGATAGCGCCCCAGCGTCGACGGCCCCTCGGCCACCCACATCACCATGGCCGTGGCGTCCACCACCACCGACTGCGAGGTGCTCAGGTTCTCGAGCGCGTTGCGGTTGCCGAGCCCCAGCTCTTCTTCGCCGACCCCACGACGGTCTCGCAGCACCGCCACCGCACGGGCCACGTCGATGGGCTCCCCGCTGGTCAGCAGCTCCTCGAGTCGCTGGTAGCGATAGCCCGACGACGTGTAGCGCCGCACCCAGTCGTTGTGCAGGTCGCCCTCGAACGCCTCGTCGACCATGTGATCGGTGGCCCACACGATCGCGTCGCCCTCGCCACGCACCACCCGGCGGTTCTCGCGATCGCGCGGCGCCACCTCGAGCACCACCGCCTTGCGGTGCATGCCGTCGGCGATGAGCACGATCCCGGAGCTGCGCAGCTCGGCCTGCTGCACCATCTCGACCGCGCGCTCGAGCGTGTCGGCCTGCTCGAGCACCGTGCGCAGCACCAGCGGCAGCGGCGAGCCCTCCTCGGGGGGATCGTCGGTGCGCGCGGGGTCGAGCGCCACGAAGATCCCGCGCGCATTGATCCCCGTGACCACCCCCATCAGCCCCGGCCAGCCCACCGAGACGAACGGATAGCGGCCGTCGGGGTAGTAGAACGTCACCACGCGCTCGGCCTCGAAGTCGCGCCCGAGGTCGAAGCTCAGCGTACGCCCGATGACGAGGTTGCCCGGCTCGCCCGACGCGGTGCGCTTGGGCGCGGCTGCGAACATGCTGCCCTCGAGCAGCACGTCGTCGAGGCGCTGACCCAGGCCGTAGACGCACTGGTAGAGGAACAGGCGCTGGTAGCTGTTGATCCGATCGCCTTCCGACTCGGGCAGCGCCTTGGCCATCGCCGCCAGCTCCACGCGATGCTCCGGGTCGAGGAAGCGATCGGCCCCGCGGTAGTCCCAGCGCAGCACCATGGCCGCGGTCCACTGCTCGAGCCACGCGCCGTAGCGCCGGTCGACGAGGTCGCGGATCCGATCGTCGAGCTCGCGAAACAGCCGCTCCGACAGCCGGCCTCGCGCATCCCCGAACTCGGCCGGCGAGCCCTCGAGGTGCATGCGCCACAGCAGGCCATCGCGCTCGAGCCACGAGCGCCCGTAGTTCAGCCTTCGCCCGGTGGGATCCACCGAGAACTCGTAGCTCGGCACCTCGACCTCGGGCGCCTCGAGCTCGGTGTAGCTGAGGTACCCCGAGTACGACAGCGCGATCAGGATGAAGCCGATCCCGAGGAGCACCAACGTCGCGCGCAGCAGCGCGAAGAAGGGGCGTTCGGACGCCCGGGGGGCCGAGGGAAAGCGCGCCATGACGGGCTACGGGGGCGGCAATCTACCCTACCGGGCGAGCCGAGCGAGCCATCGCGGAGCGATGACGCCCGCCGGCCTCGCGCCGAAACGAGGCACGACCGCCCCCCGTACCGACCCCGGGACCGCAGGGGCTCGTCGCGCGACAGCCGCCGCGCTATGCTCCCAGGCCCAATGTCCATGCGTGCACGCGCATCGATCGGGTGGATGGGGGCCGTCCTCGGGCTCCTCGGGCTGACCCTGGCCTCCGCTTGCGAGGACGAGCGGCCGCCCGCACCACCGCCGGTCGCCGATGCCCCCGAGGGCCCGCAGGCGGCCCCGCCGACCCAGGCCGAGTCGTTCTTCGACCCGGGCGGTGGCCCCGCCGTACTCACCTACGCCGGTGACCGCGGCTCCTTCGCCGACGCCAGCGCGGTCGATGCCGTACCCGAGGAGGCGCGCGGCCTGGTCCGAGTCACCGTGCTGGACGGCGATCCGCCCCCGCCCGGGAGCGTATGGGTCACCAACCTGCGCGCTCCCGAGCCCGACGGACGCTTTCGCCTGCGCACCGTGGCGCGCGACATGTTCGAGGAGCTGGCCCTGGGCGAGGGACGCAGCAGCGCCGTGGAGCTCCCGCAGGGCCTGCAGCCGCCCGAGCAGGTCGCCGCGGTCGATGGCGTGGTGGTCTACAAGACCGCGTGGTGCGGCGTGTGCAAGAAGGTCGAGGCCTACTTGAAGCGCAAGGGCGTCGACTACGAGGCCAAGGACATCGAGAAGGATCCACGAGCCGCGGCCGAGCTCCAGGCCAAGGCCAGTGCCCAGGGGGTTCGCACGGGGAGCGTGCCCGTGATCGACGTGGGGGGGCAGCTCATCGTGGGGTTCGATCGGGCCAGGCTCGAGAAGCTGCTGTAGGCGAGCTACTCGATCGGCTCGATGGCCTCGAGGAACTCCTCGGCCTCCACCACCTCGTGGAAGTGTGCGGCCGCCTGCGGCATGAGCTTGCCCTCGCGCAGGGCGGACAGGTGCTGCGAGAGGCTCGCGCTCGAGGGGTAGACGAGCACGCTGGGCAGGGTCGCGCTGGCAAAGGCGTCCTGCATGGTGCCGTGCTCGTCGGTACCCTCGGTGACATCGATCTTGACCAGGTGGAAGCGCGTGGAGAGCAACGGCTCGACCGTCTCGTGGTGGAAGGTGGACAGCTCCATCTCCTTGCAGGGGTTGCACCACGTGGCGGCGAAGTCGATGAGGAGCGGCTTGCCCTCGGCCTCGGCCGCCGTGATCTCGGCCTCGAGCTGGGCCACCGTGGTCACCTGGTGCCAGTTGGCCGGCGGCACGTAGACCAGGTTGTTGACCGCCACCAGCGTGCCGAACACGGTCAGCCCCACCGCGAGGGCCTTGCGAAAGCGCTCGCCCGTGGGCCCGTGGAACGAGAGGTGGATCGCCCCCAGGCCCACGCCGATCAGCACCGCCGTCACGGCCACCCAAAATCCCCAGCTCGGATCGAGGATGAAGTTCTCGAGCGACGACGACAGCGGTCGCAGGAACCACAGCGCCATCACGATGAGCAGCACGCCGAAGAAGCTCTTGACGTACTCCATCCAGGCCCCGGGGCGAAACAGGCTCGCTCCGAGCGCGACGGCGAAGAACAACGTGCCCATGCCCAGCGCGTAGGTGAACAGCAGCGAGCCGCCGTAGAAGATCCCGCCGCCCTCCGCGGCCGCCTTGGCGATCATGGCCAGCAGCGACAGCAACACGGGCCCGGTGCACGGGGCGGAGATGAAGCCCGACACCAGGCCCATGAGGAAGGCACCCATCGGCCCCGCCCCGCCGACCGCGTTGAGCCGGTTCTGCATGCTGGTGGGCAGCTGCAGATCGAACGCGCCGAACATGCTGGCCGCGAGCGCCACCAGCAAGAGCGCAATGGGTACGACCACCCAGGGATTGGCCAGCCACGCCCCGAACGCATTGCCCGTGAGCGCGACGACGACCCCGAGGCTGGTGTAGAGCGTGGCCATGCCCAGCACGTAGGCGGTGGCCAGCAGCAGCGCGCGCGCTCGTGACACCCCCTTGGCTCCGAACACCGCCACCGTGATGGGGATGAGCGGGAACACGCACGGGGTCAGGTCCACCAGCACGCCGTAGACGAAGGCGGTGGCGTAGGCACCGGCGCCTCCGCTGCCGAAGCTCTGGGCGAAGTCGGGGGCGGAGGCCAGCAGGGCGGAGTCGAGGACGTGGGGCAGGAGATCCATGGGCGAAGCCCTCGCGGGTTGGTCGAGCGCGGCTCGATACGGGGAACGGGTCGAGGAGGCGGATCGTTAGCCCGGACCGCGCCCCTCAAGGCGGTGGGACCCGGACACAATGGCCGGCCTGCTGCAGCTCGGCAAGGTCCCTGGCGGAGACCGCGCCGCAGCAGGTGTCGTCGTCGAGGAGGCGGATCAGCTCGTCGAGCAGCGTGCGCGGCAGGCCGTGGCAGCATGCCGTCTGCCGGTCGTCGTGGCACTCGGGCAGCACCTGGCAGCGCCCGTCGTGGGGCGCGAGGCACGAAAGCCGCAGCGAGGGATTGAGGTCGGTGTAGTCGAGCACGGCCTCCGTGCCGGGAAACAGCGCTGTGCCCAGCAGTCCATCGGGCTCTAGCGCCTCCGGAGCCACGTCGCGCCGCACGGCCAGCGCCAGGGGATGGTCGGCCGGGAGCACGGTCGTGGGAATCCAGTGCGAGGGGCGTGGCCCGCCGGATCCATCCTCGAGGAAGGGCTCGCCGAGCACGGCGAGGGACGCCCCCGCTTGATCGCCCGCAACGCCGTCGAGGTCCTCGGCCTCGTCGACCTCGGCGGAGTAGGGCGGCGCCGCATCGCGGATGTCCCCGGTGAGCTCGGCTCGTTTCTGGTAGCGAAGACACTGCAGGTGGGCCGCATCGCGACGCTCGTCGGCGCGCTCGCAGGGCCCCTTGGCCCGGCTTCGGTCGGCCCCGGGGACCAACGCCAGGCTGCGCACCCGCAGGCGTAGCAGCGGCGCGTCCTCGCCCGCGGACGGCCAGCCCGCAAAGTGCAGCACGCCGTCGTTCCCGATGAGGCAGGCCGGCAGCGTGCCGTCGATCTCGGTGGTGGGGCTGATGGGGGTGGGGCACGGGGGCATCGCTTCGAGATCACCGAACATGCGCGCGGCGCTGTCGGAGAACAGCACCAGCCCCGGAACTCCCGTGGCGACCACGAGGCTGGCCGAGAAGCCGCCCAGGATGGGGTCGGTGGGCTCGTCGCACATGGCGGTCAGGCTGGGGCCGCGGGTCAGGTCGCACATGCCCGGGCCGAAGGGATCATCGGGCGAGGTGAGGTAGCGGGGGGCGCAGGGCGGGATCGCGACGCATGCATCCATCACCATGCGGCTGGGCTGCAGCGGGAGCTCGGGGGCGCTGGTCGAGATGTCGAAGCCGGGCAGGTCGCACGGGCCATCCTCCACCTCGCAGCGATCGGAGAGTTCACGCCCCAGCAGGCGACCGGGAAACTGCACCGGGAGGAACGCCCGCCCCTGGTCGGCGAGGATCGTCTCGCTGCCGGGGAACTCGCCGTAGAGGGTGACGGTGGCGTCGTCGGGACCCGCGGTGCGGATGGCGACCGCGAAGTTTCGCAGGAGATTGCCGCCCAGGACCCCGTCGGGCTCGATTGCATTGCTCTGGTTGCCAGCGGTCCACGACCAGTCGTCCGCGTCGGCGGCACGCACCAGGGGCAGCTCGTCGAAGCGGAAGCGGGCCACGGCGTCCTGCAGATCCCGTTCGTGGCGCATGCGCTCCTCGTCGGTCGCGTCGGCCTCGAGCTCGGCGAAGATCGTGCCGGCCGGGCGAACCTCGAGGCACTCGATCGACAGGCGCGAGCCTGCGCTGGCCTCGGGATCGCGCAGCACGCTCAGGGGGGCGAGCGAGTCGATGAGCAGCATCCGACACTGGCGCGAGCCGGATGGATCGCAGCCACCGGCCGCCGTCTCGCCCGGACACCCCTCGTCGATGAAGGCCAGCCGTGGCAGCACCGAGCCGTCGCCGTGGGCGAGCGCGAGGTTGCGGCCATACTGCCCGTCGATGGCGATGGGCTCGGCACTGCACGCCATCACGGATGGCGCCAGCAACCACACCAGCATCGAGAGAGCAGCGACCGGGCGCGCGCTCGGGACGGCGATGGTCTCGATGACCTCGGCCCCGGTCCGTGCGCTGCTGTCGCCCCTCACGGCGAGGATGGTAGCAGCCACGGCACGGGGCCGAGGAAGGAACGACGGGAGACGGACGGGACGACGCCTACTCGGCTTCGAGCTGGTCGATCTTCTTCTGGAGGGTGGAGATCACGGTGTCCATGCCGCCCTGGGCGTAGAGCCGGTTGATCTCGTACTTGTAATTCTTGGCGAGGCTGACGCCGTCGGTGATGACGTCGCGCACGTGCCACTTGCCCTCGACCTTGTGCATCACGTAGTCGATCTCGACGACCTTGGTGGCGCCTTCCTTGTCCTGGAAGGTGACCTTGGTGTCGACCTTGGTGGCCTTCTCGCGGACCTCCTCGCCGACGTACTCGACGGAGCCGCGATCCTTGGCCTTGATGCGCTTGAGATAGTTCTCGCGGATGAGGGCGGTCAACAGGGTCTGGAATTCGTCGCAGCGCTCGCCACAGAGCTCGGCGTACTTGGAGGGGCCTCCGAGCGCGGCCTGGGCGATCCAGCGGTAGTCGAGCAGCTCGTCGACCTTGGCCTGGATGTCCTTGCGGTCGGCGTCGGCATCGACGAGCGTGGTCACCTCGGTGTGCGAGGCCTTGAAGGCATCGATGGCGCCGGGGCCCCCTTCGGCCAGGGCAGCGGTGGGCAGGAGCAGCGCGAGGCTGAGCGACAGGGCGGCGATGGTCTGGCGCATGAGGGACATCGTTGGCTCGAGGGGTTCGTACGGCAACCGCGCGGATGCCGTGGGGGTGGCGGTTGGGGGCCTCAGACGGGGCCCTCCCGGGAGGTATTCAGGCCCCCGGAGCATACTCAAGTGCTCGGGATCACTGGGCTCCCTCGGCCTTGGGGCGGCGTGCGGGCGCGCTGGCAGCCGCTCCGTGGGGCCTGGACGGGTCCGGCGCAATCAGCGGGGCACCGGTGGCTCGGGCCAGGCGGGCGACCGCCTCGTTGTGCGCATGGATCGCCTCGGCCTCGTCGAAGCGCTTCTTGTACCAGTCCGACAGCGCACGCAGGAGCTTCTCGGCATCGCCGCCGCCGACCATGTCGCGCTGCTCGAGCGAGACGACCAGCTGCCAGCTCAGCTCGGTGGCGCGCCGCGACAGGGTGATGCGCTCGCGGGCCTCCACCACGTCCTCGTAGGCGCGCGTCACGTCTTGTCCCAGCAGCAGGGTCGCGGCATCGCGCTGGTACTCCTGTGCTCGCAGCTCGGCGCGGGCCTTCTGGAGATCGAAGGCGTCGTTGTGGAAGTCCCAGCGCCAGCGCATGGCCAGCGCGGCCGTGACCCGCGAGTAGTTGAACCGGTCTTGGTAGTAGAGCCGGTTCATCTCGGTGTCGACGGCGTTGGAGACCGCAAAGCCCACGCCCACGACCAGGCCGAGGTCGGGCAGGAAGTTGGAGCGCGCGAGCTTCTCCTGGGCCTTGCGCGCTTCGACGGCGGCGCGGGCCATGTGGGCCTCGGGGCGCTCGCTGATCGCCAGCTCGCGGTAGTCGCCCACCGAGCGCAGGCCTCCGTCGATCACGAACGGCTCGAGCCGATCCTCGCGCACGTCGAAGCCAGGCGGTGCGGCCGAGCCGGCCAGATCCCACAAGGCGGCCAGCGCGAGGGCCTCGCCCTTGAGAGCGGCGCGCATCTTCTGCTCGACGTCGATCTCGGCCAGCTCGACCTTGATGAGGTCGTTGGGATCGCGATCGGGATGGGACGCCTCGGCATCGGCGTCCCAGTCGTCGTCTCCGGATCCGCCCAGATCGGCCTCGACGCGCGCTCGGGCCTTGTCGACGACCGCCTTGGCGTCGCGCAGGATCGCCTGGGTCTCGCGGGCCAGCATCAACCCGGTGTGCGCCTGCAGCACCAGCTTGAGGGTCTCCTGCTGGTACTGGAGCTGCTCGAGCTTGGCCAGCGCGACCGCGGCGTTGGCCAGCCGCTTGGTGTTCTTGATCTTGCCGAATGTATAGAGCGGAATCACGGCGTCGGCATCGAACGCGAACCGCACGCCCGCGCGGGCGAGCTGGCTGAAGTAGCCCTGGACGGTGGTGAGGTCGAGGTCGTCGTTGCCGGCCGGGCGACACCACTGGAACTGGAACTGGTCGCTCGGCACCGCGGCGCCGTCCTGGACGTAGGTGGCATCGACCACGAGATCGTCGCAGGCGATGTTGGCCCCCGGTGAGAGCGTGGCGACCGTCTCGATGATGGGCAGCCAGGCGAACTGGGCCTTGCGGGCTTGCGCCTTCATGGCCTCGATCTTCTCGCCGGCCGAGCGCACGAGGGGGTTGTGCAGGGAGTAGCGGACGATCTGCTCGCGGGTGAGCACGGGGATGCCCTGCGGTCGCGGGCCGTAGGGGTCGAGGCGATCGGCGGTGGGGAGCGAGAAGGCGGAGCGGGGCTTGGCCTCGGTCGTTGGTGTCGGTGCGACGGCAGGGGAAGGCGAGGCAGCGGGGGAGGGCGAGGCGGTCGAGTCCGGCGACGCCGGTGAGGGCTCGGGCGCCGCAGGTCCGGGCGCTGCCCTCGCCGAGTCGATGGAGGACAGCGACAGGGCGACCACGGCCGCGGCGAGGCGTCCGAAGCGGGCACGGCTCCACGGGCGCGAAGGCATCACCGCGTTCTCCCTAACCCGGGCGCCCACGCCGATCAAGCGACGAGGGTCTCACGGTCCCTGCCGCCCCGGGCAAGCGGTAGGCGCCTTGCGCCGCGTTCCCCCGCAGGCGGAGGCTTGGCTTGCGTGGCTCGATCCGGGTTGCCATCGTACGCACCGTGACGGTCCGCTACGCGCTGCTCCACGAGATCCCCGGCCAGGCCCGCGCGCGTCTGCGCCTCCACGGGGCCGACACCCGCCGGTTCCTGCAGGGGACGGTGACTGCCGACCTCGAGGCCCTGCGACCCGGCGAGGCGCTGGCGGCCGGGCTGTGCACGGTCAAGGGCAAGCTCGTCACCGATCTCGTGCTATTGCCGGAAGGAGACGACGAGGTGCACGTGCTGGTGCCGACCGATCGCGCGGGCGCGGTCACGGAGCACTTCGATCGGCACATCATCATGGACGAGGTCGAGGTGGAGGCACTCGGGCCCGTCGGGCTGGCGGTGGCCTGGGACCCCGAGACGAACGAGCCGCCCGCGCTGCGTCAGACGCCCGGGGTGCAGGCGTTCGCGACCCGTCACCCGGCCCCCGGGCGGCTGTTGGTGGGCGTGCCGCAGGCGGTGCAGGGGGTGCTCGCCGGCTACGAGGCGGTCGACGCCGAGGGGTGGGCGGCCCGTCGCATCGCCACGGCATCGCCGGCGTGGGGCCACGAGCTGCGCGAGGGCTTCTTTGCGCCGGAGGTGGGCTTCGTGTACGCGGTCAGCTACGACAAGGGCTGCTTCCTGGGGCAGGAGCCGCTGGCGCGGATCCACGCGCGAGGGCAGGTCAACCGGGTGATGGTGCGCGTGCGAGCGTCCGCGGTGCCGGCGGAGGCGACCCCGCAGGGCGTGGCGCTGGCGGCCGAGGAGCGCCAGGACGCCGGGCGCCTGACGACGTGGGCCCCCGCAGAGGGTGGGGTCGATGGGCTGGCGGTGGTTCGTCGAGCGGTGGCCGAGCCCGGGACCAGGCTGCGAACCACGGACGAGCCCGCGATCGAGGTCGAGGTGACGAGCGGTCCGCTGGGCGACGATCCTGGCGTGGCCGGGCGCCACCCGCGATCCGACACCCCGGGCAAGTCCGGCTGAGCCGGCGCATGCGAGGGCGGTAGGGCTTCGAAACGCGCTGCGCCGTGGCTCCCCGAGCGACGGCGGGAGGAGGCCACGGCGCAGGACGGCGCGCTGCCGCGATCAGGCCGCAGGACGCTGCGAGATCACCAGGTGCTCCTCGGGGATCTTGAAGCCGGCCTTGCCGAGCTCGGTGCGGATGGCGGCATTGGTGTCGAAGTACACCTGCCAGTAGTGGTCGTTGTTGGTGTACGGGCGCACGCACAGCTTGGGCCCGGCGAGGTTGAACTCGAGGATGAAGACGTCGGGCGCGGGCTTGCTCTCGACGTTGGGGATCTTGGCGATGGCCTCGCGCAGGATCTCCATGGCCTGGTTGGCGTCGTCTCCGTGGTTCAGCTGGGCGAAGAGATCGACGCGGCGGTAGGGGTTGGCCGAGAAGTTCTGGATCACGCCGCCGAGCACCTGGCCGTTGCCGATGAACACGCGAACGTTGTCGAGGGTGTCGATCGAGGTGACGAACATGCCGATGTCGGTGACGGTGCCGGTCTGGCCGCCGATGGTGACGAAGTCGCCGACCTTGAACGGGCGCAGCACCAGCAGGAACACGCCGGCCGCGAAGTTGCCGAGCAGGCCCGACCACGCCATGCCGATCGCCACGCCGCCCGCGGCGAGCAAGCCGGCGAACGTGGTGGTCTCCACCCCGAACACCGACAGCACGGCGATGAACAGCAGGATGTTGAGCAGGATGTCGAGGGCCGAGCCGAGGTAGCGCGCGACGGTGGAGTCGAGGCGCTCCTTGAGCATGCCGTTGACGATCCGCGTGACCATGCGGATCACCATGCGACCGATGATCCAGAGGAGGAGCGCGCCGACGATCATCTTGCCGACGTCGATGCCGACATCGAGGGCCTTGTCGAGGTATTCGTTCATCGAGAGGGGTCTCCTGAGTGCGGCGCGATATACAATCGTCGTGCCAGGCCGTGCGAGCGCATTCGCGAGCCTCTCGGACGATTGGTTCGAGGAGCGCGGACCCAGCGGGGCAAATTGCCCGGGACACCGTTCGGATCGAGGTGGAGCGTTCGGACCACGGCGCGAATTCGCGCAATCCGGTACGGAACCGTGGATCGAACCCGCGGGCTCCCGCGGCCGCTCAGAGCCCGAACGCCGTCTGCCGTCGCGCGTCCTCGAGCACCGCGGCCGCGGCATCGTGACCGCTCTGGCACGCGGACTCGATGGTGGCGGGCAGCCCCGTGCGGACCCAGTCGCCCCCGAGCAGCAGCCCCGGCAGGGGGCTGCGGGTGGCGGGCCGCAGCTGGTAGGTGCCGGCGGCATGGGTGATGGTGGCCTTGCGCTCCTTGATGATCTTGTGGGCGCGAACCTGGACCGGGCGCTCGGGGAAGTAGCGCCGCAGCTCGCTGCGGCACAGCTCGAGCAGGGTCGAGGGACGATCGTCGACCAGCCCGCGGGCGCCGGAGATCGTGCAGTTGAGCAGCACCTGCCCGTGATCGTGGCCCTCGATGCGGCTGCGATCGAACAGCCAGTGCAGCGGGCTGCCGATGAGCCCCAAGAACGGCACGTCGACGAACGGGGCCCGGTCGAGCACCAGCCACAGGTTGATGATGGGGGACACGGTCAGCCGCGCGACGTCGGCGAACACGGGGTGGCGGCGCGCGGCGGCGGGCAGGGCATCGAGCAGCGGCTGCGGGGGCACGGTGGAGATCACGGTGCGCGTCTCGATGCGCTCGCCCGAGCGCAGCACGACGGCCCGTACGCCGTCGGCATCGGCCTCGATCGCGCGCATGGGCTGCCCCATGCGCAGCTCGGCGCCGCGCTGTCGCAGGTGCTCGAGCGCGTCGTCGACGTAGAGCCGCGACAGCGGGACCCGGGGCACGCCCAGGCGCGAGTCGTCGCGGGTGCCGAGGAACGCCCGCTCGAGCACGGCCACCAGCATCGCGGCCGAGGCGATCAGGGGATCGTCGTTGAGCACGGCCCAGATCAGCGGATCCCAGAAGGCGCTGCGGATCCCCTGGGTCTGGCCCATGCGGCGCAGCCAAGCGTCGCAGGTCTCGTTGTCGTCGGGGCGCGCGGCCTCGTGGCGCAGCATCACGCCCGCCCGCAGCGCGGCGGCCTTGTGCAACAGCCCCACGCCCCGCATGGAGGCCAGCCCGGCCGCGAGGTGCAGCGGGGCGGGCAGGGCGGGGCAGCGCAGCCGCACCCGGGCGCCGCCGGGCCTGACCATGTCGACCTCGAGGTTGCGCTGGAACGAGACCGCGTCGTCGTTGCCGATGGCGCGCAAGAACGCCAGGGTCTCGCGGTAGCAGCCCATCATCAGGTGCTGTCCGTTGTCGAGCTCGAGGCCGGTGGCGGGGTGTCGAAACGAGCGCGAGCGGCCGCCGCCGCCGCCGGTGGCCTCGACCAGGACGATCGGCTGGCCCGCATCGCACAGCCGCACCGCGGCCGAGAGCCCGGCAAGGCCCGCGCCCACGATCACGAGGGGCTGCGGTCGCTCCGAGGATGCGCTCCCGTCCATGGCCGGCCCACCCATTGCGCGGCTACCAGGTCAGCCCCGAGCGCGCGATGGCGAGGGCGGCGACCTTGAGCTTGTCGCGACGGCGCAGCACGGGGCGCCGCGTGAACACGTTGAAGTTGCGGGTGCGGATCTCGCCGAGGATCCGATGGTAGGTGCGCCCCATGATCTCGGCGGGCAAGAGCGCCTTGGCGTCGGCCGCTCGCAGGGCGTCCCACGCCCGTCGATACTCGCGCTCGGCGGCGTCGGCGAAGTCGCTGGCCATCGCGACGAAGCGATCGTCGTAGCGCTGCCGAAGCACGTCGTCGTCGCGCAGGCCGTGTCGGGTCAGGAGCTCGCGCGGCAGGTAGATCCGACCGCGCGCGGCGTCCTCGGCCACGTCGCGCAGGATGTTGGTGTACTGGAGCGCGAGTCCCAGGTGCTCGGCGTAGCGTCGCGCGGGCTCGGTTTGATCGCCGAACAGCGCGATGCACAGGAAGCCGACGCACGAGGCCACCCGGTAGCAGTAGAGGCGCAGATCCTCGAGGTCTTCGTAGCGGTCGCGATCGAGGTCCATTGCGACCCCCGCGATGATCTCGTCGAAGGCCTCGCGCGGGTACTCGAACAGCGCATGGGTGCGACGCAGGCCGCGGCCGAGTTCGGTGTGCGGAGGGTCGTCTTCGAAGTAGGCGTCGCCGTAGATCCGGGCGATCTCGCGGCTCCACTCGTGCAGGTGCAGGCGCGCCTTGGCGGCGCCCTCGGGGCCGGGCTCGCGCTCGTCGACGATGTCGTCGACCACCCGGCAGAACTCGTAGACCAGGTGCAGGCCCTCGGCGCGCTCGGGGCCGAGGAACAGGAACGCGAACTTGAAATTGGAGCTGCTGCGCTCGGTGAGGCGGCGCAGCAAGCCGGTCACGCCGCGGCCGTGCCGGCGCTGGGGCTCGGGGCGGGCGTCGTCTCGGAGCTCGGCGGCGGCGCTCATGGGTCAGGCCTCCCCCCGCAAGAAGCGGCGTCCGAACGAGAACAGCGAGCGCACGGCGATGCCGGCCACGTCGCGCTTCTCGAGCGTGGGGCGGTGGTCGAGGGTGGCGAATCCGCGGTCCTCGATGCGCTGGAGCACCGCCATGCCGCCTCGCCACGTGGCCTCGAGCTCCATCGACAGGCCGGGCGAGACCCGGCGGATGAGCGGGCGACCGCGGTGGAACATGGCTCGGACCCGCGCGACCGAGAACTCCATCAGCTCGCGCAGCTCGGGGGTGGTGCGCTGAGCCAGGAGTTCCTCGTGACCCACGCCGAAGTGCACGAGGTCTTCTTCGGGCAGGTAGATGCGGCCGCGCGGGATGTCGACCGACAGGTCCTGCAGGAAGTTGGCGATCTGGAGCGCGCTGCAGATCTCGTCGCTGAAGCGGTGCAGCGCGGGGTCGCGGTGGCCGTGGACGAAGAGCACCAGCTGCCCCACCGGGTTGGCCGAGTGCGAGCAGTAGTGCACCACCTCGCCGAAGGTGGCGTAGCGGTGCTTGGTCAGATCCATGCGAAACGCGGTGAGCAAGGCCCGCAGCGGCCCGATGGGGATGTCGTGGCGGCGCACGGTGTCGCGCAGGGCGAGGAACACGGGGTGCTGCACGTCGCGGTGGAAGCAGGTCTCGAGCAGGTGCTCCCAGGCATCGAGCGCCTCGCGGCGGCGGCCCTCGAAGCGCGGCTCGTCGGCGAAGTCGTCGGCGGTGCGGGCGAACGCGTAGATCGCCGCGATGTGGGGCCGGAGGTGAGCCGGCAGGAATTTGCTGGCCACGGGGAAGTTCTCGTAGTGGGTGGCCGCCATCCGCTCGCACCAGCGGTAGGCGTTGGCCTTGGTCCACGGCCCGGGAGGCGCACCGTCGGGCGGGCTGAATCGATCGCTGGCATCGTCGGCCGTCGGAGACGCGGGGACGCAGTAGAGGCGGGGCTCGGTGGCGCTGACCATGGGGAAGGCTCTGGGCAAGGCGGTGGGGACGGCGATCGAAGGGCAGGGCTGGGCTCAGGAATCGGTGCGGGGGCGGGCGCGCATCTGCTGCAGCAGGAGCATGGCGCGCTCGGCCTTGATCTCGCCGTGCTCCACCAGCGCGCGCGCGAGGGCCTCGACCTCGGGGCCGGTGGCGCCCGCGCCGAGGGCGACCGAGCGGGCGTGCAGCGACATGTGGCCGCGCGAGATGCCCTCGGTGGCCAGGGCCCGCAGCGCCGCGAGGTTGCTGGCGAGACCGGCGGCGGCCATCACCTGGCCGAGCTCGGCTCCGCTCTGGCAGCCGAGGATCTCGAGCGCGAGGCGGGCCACGGGATGGGTTCGGGTGGCGCCCCCCACCACGCCCACGGCGGCGGGCAGGCTCATGCGGCCCTCGAGCCAGCCGGCCTCGTCCTTGCGCCAGATGGCCAGGGGCTCGTAGCGGCCGTCGCGGGCGGCGTAGGCGTGGGCCGAGGCCTCCATCGCACGCCAGTCGTTGCCGGTGGCGAGCACCACCGCGTCGACGCCGTTCATGATGCCCTTGTTGTGGGTGGTCGCGCGGTAGGGGTCGAGCTCGGCGAAGCGCGAGGCGGAGACGATGCCGTCGACGACCTGCGGGCCGGTGTAGCCCCGGCCCGCGAGTGCCTCCGGCGGAATCCGGGCGGAGACGTGGGCGCAGCGGCGGTCGCTCAGGTTGCTCAGGATCCGCAGGCCCGCCTGCCACCCGGTCAGGGCCTCGAGCTCCGGGGCGACGGTCTCGGCCACGGTGTTGAGCAGATTGGCGCCCATGGCGTCCTGGCAGTCGACGAGCACGTGGACCACGAGCATCGCGGGGTCGACCACGCGGGCCTCGAGCTCGCGGGCACCACCGCCGCGGATGAGGAGGCGCGGGTGGGCCTCGTCGGCGAGCACCAGCAGGCGCTCGGCGGCCTCGCGGATGGCGTGCGCGGCGGCTTCGGCATCGGCCGGGGCGTCCAGAGCGGGAGTGAGCTGCACCTGGGCGATCATCCAGGGCGGATCGGAGTGGGCGGCAAAGCCCCCGCCGGCGCGGATCATCTTGGCCGCGTTGGAGGCCGCCGCGACCACCGAGGCCTCCTCGACGCACATGGGCACGAGGAAGTCGCGTCCGTTGATCCGGAAGTTGGTGGCGATGGCCAGCGGCAGCTCGAGGGTGCCGACCACGTTCTCGATCATGTGGTTGGCGCGCTGCACCCCGAAGCTGCCCGCGTCGAGCTCGCGCAGCCGATCCATCGACAGGCCCGTGGCCTCGGCCACGGCGCGGCGGCGGTTCTCGACGCTGAGCTTGAAGAACCCGGCCAGGCGCGAGTTGGTGGGCAGCCGCTGCTCGGCGCGCAGGCCCTCGGCGTGGGCGCTCAGATCCGTGCGCAGCACGAGCCCGTGCACGCGACGCAAGCGCTCGCCCAGGCGATCGAGCGCGGAGCGGTCGGTGGCCATGATCAGCACGAGGTCGCCGCCGCTGGCTCCGCTGGGCTTGGCGCACAGGCCCATGGCCTCGGCTTGCTCGACGATGGTGGCGATCTCGGCGGTGATGAAGGTGGCCCCGGCCAGCTCCTGGAGCAGCCGCAGCCCGTGGTTGTGGGTGGCGGTGGCCTTGCGCAGGCGTTCGAAGCGCTCGCGCAGTCCGTCGTCGTCGGGGGGGTCGTCACCGTCGAACAGGTAGGCGTCGATGAACGAGCGCGATGCGTCGGCGAGCACGTCCATCGCGGCGGAGTACCTGGCCGGGTGCGCGGCCTGGCCCTGGCGGACGCGGCGGACCAGCTCGGAGGTGATGGCGGGGTAGCCGGCGTCGACGAACGCGAGGTGCAGGCCCGGGAGCGGGTGCACGGGCACGGCCTTGCCCTGCTCGAAGCGAAGGGTGCCTCCGAGCACGGCCGCGGCCACGTCGGCTCCGCTGCCGCCGCCCCCCTGGGCTTCGGCGTGAGCGGCCATCGCCAGCTCGAGGGCATCGGGGAGCACCTCGGGATCGCGAGGATCGAGGCCGTGCGCGGCGAGGTGGTAGCCCACCACGGCCGCGGTCACGGCCGCGCTGCTGCCGAGGCCGAGCTTGCGGGCGCCGAGGTAGAACCGACCGGTGTCGACGTCGGGGTGCCCGTCGTCGCCGGCCGCCGCGACCCCGGCCTGCTGCAAGTACTCGACGACCCGCGCGTGGGCGCAGGCAACCACCGACGTGGGCTGCTGCCCGCGGCCATCCTCGCGGGGGGCATGGGCGACGGCCCGCACGTCGACCGCGGTCACCAGCGACGGAGCGCCCTCGAGCACGGCGTACTCGCCGATGAGGAATGCCTTGCCGGGGGCCGAGACCGAGATGCTCATGCGGAGGCCTCCTCACGCCCAGCCTCTGGGATGGTCTCGGGGGTGGTCTCGAGGATCGCCGCGGTCGCATCGGGTCCCGGGCGCGCCTCGATCACCCCGAGCACGCCGGGCACGGCCGCGAGCCGCTCGCGCAGCGCGGTCGCGGTCGTCGGCTCGCACAGCACCTTCACGTGCGGGCCGGCGTCGATGGTCACGTAGCCCGACAGGCCCTCGGCCCGGGCCTGCCACACCTCGTGCACCACGGTCACCGTGGTGCCGTTCCAGTAGAGCAGGGGGGGATCGGTCGCCATCATGCTCGCGTGCATCTTGAAGCAGCTGTGCTCGACCACGCGACCGAGCGCCGGGAGGTCGCGGGCCCGCAGCGCGGCTTCGGCCGCGTCGAGATCGGCCTCGGACGTGGCGACCCATGGCGAGTAGTAGGGTGACGTCTCGCGGCAGCGCTCCATGCCGTCGGTCGAGCCGATCGGCTTGCGGCCGGCGGTGGTCTGCACCACGAGCAAGGTGAGCGGCCAGTGGTCGGCGCCGACCAGCGGCCGTGCGCGGCAGTCGCTGCCGTCGGGGGCGCTGCCCCGGTGGAGGCGCACGAAGCCGCCGAAGATCGAGCGTGCAGCGCTGCCCGAGCCCTGGCGGGCCAGGCTCGAGAGGGCGGCCGGTGGCAAGTCCGTACCGAAGGCGGTGGCCGCAGCGATGGTCAGCGCGGCAAAGCCCGATGCGGAGCTGGCCAGACCGGCCGCGGTGGGAAAGCGGTTGTACGAGACGACCCGAGCCGCGGGACGAGCCCCATCACGACCGCTGGCGGCCCAGATCCGATCGAGGTGACGCCAGACCTTGGCCGCCTGTACGTCGTGCACGGGCCGGCCGTCGAGTTCGAAGGCATCCGCATCGGCGGGATGCAGCTCGGTCTCGGTACGCAGCGCATCGAGGGTCATCGACAGCGAGCCCACGGCGGGCAGGTTGAGCTCGGCGGACACGCCCGTGCGCTTGCCCCAGTACTTGACCAGGGCGATGTTCGAGCAGGCGGTGGCGCGGACGGGCTTCATGGGAGGGTGGGCGAGGCAGTGGAGGGCGAGGACCCGTGGAGCACGAAGGAGATGGGTGCGTGGCCCTGTTGGGTGAAGGCATCGATGATGGGTCGAGGATCGTCGCCGGGCAGCACGAGCACGCAGCCGCCGCCTCCAGCGCCGGTGAGCTTTGCACCCAGGGCGCCGTGGCGGAGTGCGGTGGAGCACAGTGCATCGAGGGCCGCGCAGGAGACCCCGAGGGCGGCGAGCACCCCGTGGGCGACCTGCATGATCTCGCCCAGTCGGGCCCGATCGTGGGGGCCCTTGGATGCTCGCAGGGTCTCGATGCCCTCGTCGACCGATCGCCCCAGGACCTCGAGCAGCGGTCGCCCGAGCGCGGGAAGACGCTCCACGCGAGCTCGCACCTGGGCCACCTGGACCGCGGTCCTGCGCTCGACGCCGCTGGGGACGATGAGCAGCGGCAGGGGCTCGGACAGCGGGATGGGGGTGGGTTCCTGGCCCCGGACGAAGCGAAGCAGACCGCCGCGGGCGGCCACCTGCGAGTCGAGCCCCGAGGGCTCGCCATGGAAGATCCGCTCGCCGGCGAGCGAGGCCTCGACCACGGCGCCCACGTCGGCGTGGGGGCCGAGCGCGAGGCGGGCCAGCGCCACCGTGAGGGCCGCCGACGAGCCCAGCCCGGCGCCGGGCAAGAGCGTGCTCTGTGCGGCGATCGCCCAGCCGGTCAGCGGTCCGTCGCAGTGCCCGAGCACCTCGAGGGCGGCGCGGGCGACCGGGTGCTCGGACTCCACGCGCAGCTCGAGGTCGATCCCCCACGCGGGGATCCGCAGGGTGCTCGGCTGTCGTGGATCCGGCCGCGGGCTCGCGGTGAGGGTGACGCCTCCGGGCAGCCCGGCCGCGAGCGCGGGGTAGCCGTGCACCACCGAGTGCTCGCCGAGCACGATGGTCTTGCCGTGGGCTTGCGCGCGAGGGTGTAGGCGGAGCTCCACGAGGACCTCGTCAGAGTCGGGGCTCCCAGCGCCGCAGGTCGGGCCCGAGCAGGGTGGGGACGCGACGGAAGTCCTCGACGGTGCGGCAGCCGGTCAGCAGCATCACGCTGCGGACGGTCATCATCACGCGCTGCAGGAACTGCCTGGCGCCCTCGTAGCCGCCCGCCTTGTGGGCCCGCAGCACCTGCGCGGCCATGCCGGCCGCGGTTGCGCCCAGGGCCACCGCCTTGGCGGCGTCGAGGCCGGTGCGCACGCCACCGGTGGCGATCACATCGAGGCCCAGGCCCCGCAGCTGCAGCACGGAGGCGGCGGTGGGGATGCCCCAGTCCCACAGCTCGCCGGCCACTGCCTTCCAGTCGGGGTCGACGGCGCGGTGCTCCTCGACCGCCACCCAGCTGGTGCCGCCGGCTCCGCTGACGTCGACGGTGCGCACGCCGGTCTTCACGATGAGCTCGCCCATGGCGCGCGAGAGCCCGCACCCGGTCTCCTTGGCCACCACCGGAATCGGCAGGTCCTGCACCAGGCGCGCCAGCACCTCCAAACCGCCCCGAAAGTCGCGGTCGCCACCGGGCTGGACGATCTCCATGGCGGGATTGAGGTGGATGCACAGCGCGTCGGCGCCGACCCGTCCGCACAGATCCTGGATCTGCGCGGTGGTCATGGCTCGAGCCTGCACGAGGCCGAGGTTGCCCAGCAGCAGCACGTTGGGGGCCACCTCGCGCACCTGGAAGGTCCACGCGGTGTCGGGGCGCTCGAACATGGCGCGCTGCGAGCCGAGGCCAAAGCCCAGGCCCAGCTCGTCGGCGGCGCGGGCCAGGTCGCGATTGATCTGGGCGGCGATGTCGGTGCCCCCGGTCATGGCGGCCACGATCACCGGGGCGGTGAGCCGCTTGCCCAGGAGGGTGGTCGTGCCGTCGACCTCGTCCGCATGCATCTCGGGCAGGGCGCAGTGCACCAGCTCGACCTGCTCGAGCAACGTGCTCTTCTCGCGAAAGCCCACGTTCGGCCCTGCGCAGAGCGCCAGGTGGTCCTTCTTGCGCTGGGAGATGTCGAAGCGGTCCGCCACGGCTGCCGCGGACTTTGGCGCAGGGGCCCCGCGAGCGCCACCTTGGGGCCGTGATCAGCCGCACAGCCGTCGGGCGGTTCGGCGACGATCGCGGGTGAGCTGGCCGCGTGCACGGGTCTTCGCGGGTTGGTCGCCGCCCGCGTTCCGAGGCACCCTGTGACGGCGTGACCGACGTTTGCGGACGCTACGCGCCCACGCCCAGCGGGCGGCTGCACCTCGGCAACGCCCGTACGGCGCTGCTGTCGTGGTTGTGGGCTCGCTCGCTGCGTGGACGCTACGTGATGCGCGTGGAGGATCTCGATCCCGGTCGCTCGCGGGCCGAGCACGAGCGCGACCAGCTCGCGGATCTGCGCTGGCTCGGGCTGGACTGGGACGAAGGTCCCGACGTGGGTGGTGCCCACGGCCCCTATCGGCAGTCGGAACGCGGCGAGCACTATGCGGCCGCGCTGGCTCGCCTGCACACGTTCGAGTGCACCTGTACCCGCCGCGAGCTTCGCGAGGCCACGTTTGCGCCGCACGGGCGCGAGCCGGTGTACCCCGGCACGTGCCGCGAGGGGGTGAGCCATCCCGAGCGTCCGCGGGCGATCCGCTGGCACACGCCGCCGGGGGTGATGGAGCTGCACGACGCGATCCAGGGGCCGCAGCGCGAGGACGTGGAGCGCGAGGCCGGGCAGTTCGTGCTGCGCCGCGCCGATGGAGCGTGGGCCTACCAGCTCGCGGTGGTCGTGGACGATGCGGCGATGGGGGTGACCCACGTGCTGCGGGGCGCCGACCTGCTGCACAGCACCGCCCGACAGGTGCTGCTCCAGCGGACCCTGGGGCTGCCCACGCCCGCGCATGCCCACGTGCCCTTGGTGGTCGGGCCCGACGGCGAGAAGCTCGGCAAGCGCCATGGCGCCCCCGATCTCACCGCGTTGCGGGAAGGCGGCGCCGACCCGCAGCGGGTGGTGGCGGCGCTTGCCCGCTCGGTGGGACTGGTGGGTGCTTCGGTGGTGCGGGTCCGGGCGCGGGCGCTGGTGGCCGACTTCGACGTGACGCGAATCCCGGGGCACGACACGGCGCTAGAGTCCACGGACGTGCAGTGAACCGCGACCCCTCGGTGATCACAGCTCGTCGAGCCAGGCCTCGCGCTCCGAGGCCGAGACGAGTCCGAGGTTGTATAGATGCCAGGTCAGCGCAGACTTGCCGACGCCAAGCGTGCGCATGGCCGCCTGAAGGACGTCCGTGGTCCAATCACGAGCCTCGACGGGCAGCAAGGCCCGTACGGCGTCCGGTGGCATCAAGAACATGGCGGCAAATGCGTTGGCACGGCGCTCGAGGACCTGTGGAGCCCATGGATTGGAGACCACGCCGACCATGCCGTTGGAGTCGAGGTCGTACAGCAGATGGCACAACTCGTGGGCCAGAGTCATGCGGCGGCCCCAGGGAGTCCTGGAGAAGCGCCCCGACAAGTTCACCGCTACGAGCGGAACGCGGCCCGAGGACACCACTGCGATCCCATCGACGTGTGAGTCATCGAGCCGTACGTCCACCACTCGAACGCCCAACCGTGGCATCAGGATGCGTTCGAGGTCGGTGTCTCCGGTCAGCGGGCGGTGTGGCTCGATCCCGAGGGCGTGGCGTAGTTCCAGCGCGCGCTCGTAGCCATCCTCGGTGATGGCCATGGCGCCGAAGGGAGGGGGCCGGTGCTCTTGGAGGTTGGCGAGTGCATTTCGCCCATCGGGGGCCTCGGGGACCGCAATCGCCAGCCGCATCAGCGCCTCGAGGTCGGCCGTGGTGAGCCGGGGATTCGCCGAGCGAAACAGGAGTGCAGGCACGGTCAGGTGAGCAACCAATCCCGGACGCTCGGCACCGTGGGCCCCGAGCAGTGACTCCACGGTCTCTTCCAACGTCCCCGACGTGACGCCCAGCAGTTGCCGCAGCTGCCCGGCGGCTTGATCGAGCGCCTGCCCTGCCGCCCATTTCAGGCGCGGCAGCCGGCGGTGGCCCCTCTCGAGGCTGACGAGTCGTTGCTCGAGGTCGCGTGCCGCGAGGCATGCGTGGGGCGCATCGCCGAGTTCCCCGACGACCGCCGTCGACCAGTCGAACAGGACACGCGCAACCTGCTCGACGGGAAGCAGCGCCGCACCGGGAGACTCGACGAGGCGAACGCCGCGAGGCACCGTTCTCCACTCGCGATCATCCCACGAGAGCTCGGCCTCGCTCCCTGCCCGACGGATGTGGAGGTCGGGAACGCGAAATTCCGGCAGCGCGGAGCCCAGTCCATGCCGATGCCACCACGCGTGCCTCTCCTCGAGCAATCGATCGAGGTCGTCCTCTCGGCCGAAGAGGGCGTCGAGACAGTCCATGCGCCACGATGCGGCGGTCCCCGCGTATGACGGACGGGGAAGGCGCTCCTCGTGCAGCAGCGGATCCCAGCGTTCGACGAGCCACCGCACGACTGGAAGCAGCGGAACCTCGGCTGCATCGAGCGCGACGCCATCGGCTCGCCCCGCCGTCAGGTTGCGACCGGCAACCCAGACCTGCAACGCTCCCCACGAGGCACGCTCGGCTGGATCTCCACCTTCGTCCGGGTCGGCACGAAGCTCGAACCCGAGGGCGAAGCTGGACTCGTCGCCGATCATCTTCATCGCTCGTCGCCCCAGCCCTTGCGCATGGCCCTGCGGAACGTTGCCTCGTCGAGCCGGCCGGCCGCGACGAGTCGGTTCTTGGCCTCCAGCGGCAAGCGCGACCACGGAATCGGATGCCCATGCCAGAAGCTGACATCCCCCTCGTGAGCGTGGCAGAAGGCCCGAAAGCAGCTTCGACCCTCGACGTTCCAGATCGCGTCCTCGGCCTCGACCCCTGTGGAGAGCAGCAGTTGAGCGTCGGTACCGTCGATCTCGTCGGGGCACGGCGAGCCCCACGCCCCGGGTCGCTTGTGCTTCTTGTACGTGCTCGTGTCGTACCTCCGGGGCATTGTGAGGACCAGCATAACGAGGCCGGCGTCCCCGACAAAGCGCAATCGTCGCAACCCTTGGACACGGACGCGCTCGGACCGGGCGAGTCCACGCGCTTGTCGGGTGCGCCACCCGACGATAGAACCGCCCCTCACGACGGCAGGAGCGAACTGGACGATGAGCAATGGGCACCGTGCGCATGCTGGGACGATGGCGTTGATGGGCATGCTGGCCGCGCTGGCCTGCCAGCCGCGCAAGGACGTGGAGTCGTCGACCCCGCCGGTGGTGGTGGATGCCGACCCCACGCCGGCGGGCGAGGGGAAGCACGACGCTCCTGCCCCGAGCTTCGAGTATCCCAAGGCCGCCCGCGGCGACGTGGTCGACGAGTATCACGGGGTGAAGGTCGCCGACCCCTACCGCTGGCTCGAGGATCTCGACGGCGAACGGACCCGCGCGTGGGTGGAGGCCGAGAACGCGGTGACGTTTCGCTACCTCGAGACGATCGCCGAGCGCGAGGCGATCCGCGAGCGGCTGACCGCCCTGTGGAATTACGAGCGCTGGGGCGTGCCCAGCCGCCACGGCGACCGCTACGTGGTCAGCCGCAACGACGGCCTGCAAAACCAGTCGGTGCTCTACACCCTCGACCGGCTCGACGGGGAGCCCACGCTGCTGCTCGATCCCAACACCCTGGCCAAGGACGGCACGGTGGCGCTGTCCGGGACCAACTTCTCGCAGAGCGGCACGCTCATGGCCTACGGCACCTCGGCTTCGGGCTCGGACTGGGAGGTGTGGAAGGTCCGCGACGTGGCCACCGCCCAGGATCGACCCGACGAGCTGCGGTGGATCAAGTTCTCGGACGTGGCCTGGACCCGTGGCGACGAGGGCTTCTACTACGCGCGCTACGACGCGCCCAAGGCCGGCGACGAGCTCGAGGATCTGAACTACGACCAGAAGGTCTACTACCACCGCGTGGGCACCACCCAGGACCAGGACGTGCTGGTCTATGCGCGGCCCGATCACAAGGACTGGGGCTTCACCCCCACCGTGACCGAGGACGGGCAGTACCTCGTACTCACGGTGCGGATCGGAACCGATCCCCGCAAGAGCATCTTCTTCCAGAAGATCCCCAACGGGGGACGGGGCCCATCGAAGGGGGTGGCCAAGGGTCCCGCGAAGACGATGAAGGAGCTGCTGCCCGACTTTCGGGCCAGCTACGCGTTCATCGGCAACGACGGGCCCGTGTTCTACTTCCGCACCGACGACGGCGCCCCCAAGGGTCGCATCGTGGCGGTGGACACCCGCAAGCCGGTGGGCAAGAACCAGCGCGAGCTGGTGGGCGAGGCGGCCGACACCCTGCGCAGCGCCTCGCTGGTGGGTGACTCGCTGTTCCTCGGCTATCTCAAGGACGCGCACTCCAAGGTCGAGATCTTCGATCTCAAGGGCAAGCGCACGGGCGAGGTGGAGCTGCCCGGGCTCGGCTCCGCCGGGGGCTTTGGCGGCAAGCGCAGCCACACCGAGACGTTCTACTCGTTCTCGAGCTTTGCCACCCCGGGGACGATCCATCGCTTCGATCTGCGGTCCAAGAAGAGCGAGGTGTTCCGCGAGCCCAAGGTGGCATTCTCGCCCGGCGACTACGTGACCGAGCAGGTGTTCTACGCGAGCAAGGACGGGACCAGGATTCCGATGTTCCTGTCGCGGCGCAAGGATCTGAAGCCCTCGGCCGACACGCCGACGTATCTCTACGGCTACGGCGGCTTCGACATCGCGATCACCCCCTCGTTCTCGGTGCCCAACCTGGTGTGGATGGAGATGGGGGGCCTCTACGCCGTGGCCAACCTGCGCGGAGGCGGCGAGTACGGCGAGGACTGGCACCAGGCCGGCACCAAGCTCGACAAGCAGAACGTGTTCGACGACTTCATTGCGGCGGCCGAGTACCTGGTGGCCCAGGGGTGGACCAGCCCGGCCAAGCTGGCGATCGGCGGGCGCAGCAACGGCGGGCTGCTCGTGGGCGCGGTGATGACCCAGCGACCCGATCTGTTCGGCGCCGCGCTGCCCGGGGTGGGGGTGATGGACATGCTGCGGTTCAACCAGTTCACCATCGGCTGGGCATGGGAGAGCGACTACGGCTCACCCGCGGATCCCGAGCAGTTCAAGGCGCTGCGATCCTACTCGCCGTACCACAACCTGAAGGAGGGCACCGCGTACCCGGCGACGCTGGTGTACACCGCCGATCACGACGATCGCGTGGTGCCGGGCCACAGCTACAAGTTCGCGGCGCAGCTCCAGCACGCGCATGCCGGGAAGACGCCGGTGTTGATCCGCATCGACACCAAGTCGGGACACGGCGCGGGCAAGCCCACGGCCAAGCAGATCGAGGAGTGGGCGGACCTTTGGGGGTTCGTGGTCGACAACCTCGACATGACGCCGATGGGGGGGAGCTAGGGCCCCGTGCGAGCGCATGGACTCGGAATCTGCCTCGCCTGGACGCTCGGCGGGGGCTGTGCGGGGGCGGGGTCGACGATGGTCGAGCCCGGCGAGCCCGTGCTGCGTCCCCACGAGGCCGGCGCTTCGGCGGTGGAGGAACGGACAGCGACCGCGGCTGGTGAGCCTGCGCCTGCGCCAACCCACCCCGAGCTGCGCGCGCAGATCGAGGCGCGCAACCGCGACCTCGAGCAGGCCTATGCCCGCGGTGACATGAAGGCGGTGGCGGCGATCTACGCCGACGATGCGCTGATGCTGTCGCCCGGCGGCCGCCGCTGGGAGGGGCGGGCGGAGATCGACGAGTACTGGAGCCGCCTTCGCGACCCGATCGAGTGGACGCTCGAGGTGCGAGAGGTCGAGGGCAACGAGGGGCTCGCGGTCGAGCGCGGGCGCTCGACCCTGGTCTACGGCCGCCCCGAGCCCCACCGTTCGGTGGTCGAGTTCATGCTGGTCTGGGTGCGTGAGGTGCCTGGAGATCCGAGCACCCCCTGGCGGATTGCGGTCGACGCGTACTGGTAGCCGGCCTTCGGTCGGGCGAGCAGGTCGCGCGGGCCCGATCGAGGTAGCATCCCGGCCAATGGCAGGACGCGGGGGCTGGGCCCACGGAATGATGTTCGTCGGGGCGTTGGTCCTCGGCTGCGGCGACGACGACGGCTCGGCGACGACCGCGAGCAGCAGCAGCGACGACGGGGGAGCGAGCACGTCGTCGTCGAGCACGGGAGAGGCGGTCACCAGCACCGGGCTCGACGCAAGCACCACCGCGCAGACGGACGAGACCGGGCCGCCGCCCGAGACCTGCGGCAACGGGATGATCGACGTGGGCGAGCTGTGCTACTTCGACGCGGTCGCGCTCGACGTGGGGATGACGCCGTCGGACGTGATCATCGTGGATCTGCAGGGGGACGGTGCGCTCGATCTGGTGAGCGCCGACGTGGGGGGCGACGGGCACACGGTGCTGCTCGGCGACGGCATGGGAGGGTTTGGCGCTCCCATCACCTTGCTCGGTGGCTTCGGCACGCGCGGGATCGCGGCGGGGCACATCGATCAAGACGCCGTGCTGGATCTCGCGGGCGCCAATCCGGGCACGGACTACGTGGCGGTCTACCTCGGCGACGGGGCCGGAGGATTCGCCGATCAGATGCCCGTGGGGGCGGGGACCGGTCCGCGGGCGGTGGCGGTGGCCGACCTCGAGGGCGATGGCTGGGGCGATCTGCTGGTCGTGGGCGAGGCCAGCGGTGACCTCACCGTGCGGCGTGGCGACGGGGCCGGTGGATTCGCGCCCGCCGAGGTCCATCCGGTAGGGCTCGAGCCCTATGATCTGGCCGTCGGCGACGTGGACGACGATGGGTTGATCGACGTGGTCGTGGTCAACCAGGGCGAGGACACGATGTCGCTGCTGCGCGGGCAGCCCGGAGGGACGTTCGCAGACGAGGAGCGGATCGTGGTGGGCCCCGGACCACGCGGGGTGACGATCGGTGATGCCGACGGGGATGACGTCGTGGACGTGATCACCGCGAACTTCGACGACGACCGCATGGGGATCCTCTACGGTGACGGCATGGGCGGATACGGCCAGCTCCAGAGCTATCCGGTGGGCAAGGAGCCCTACGCGGTGGCGCTGGCGGATCTGACCGCGGACGGAGTGCCGGAGATCATCGTGGTGCGGCGCGGGACGGGAGAGATCGGGATCTACGAGCGAGCTCCGCTGGGGGACTACGACATCCGCGGGGTGTACCAGGTGCCGCTCAATCCGCTGGCGCTGGAGCTCGGCGACCTCGATGGCGATGGAGTGCTCGACATCGCGGTGGCCTGCGGCGGGGCGAACGTGCTGGCGGTGCTGATGAGCCGCCCGTAGCGCATCCACTCACGTCGGATCGTCGTGGTGCAGCCCCGCCACCCCCGAGGCCAGCTCGGGGCCCAGCCGCCGTGCCTGCTCGAACGCAGTGCCCACCACGGGCGCATACCGGCACACGTCGAACACGATCCTCGCGATCCGATCGACCGCGACCCCGCCGGGCCGCAGCCGCCCCTCCTCGAAGTCACCAGGCCGGACCGCCGCCTGGTAGGGCAGGGTGAACCCGTGACACCAGTTGAAGCAGTTGCGCACCGCGGTCAGCGACATGTCCCCGCCGCCCCCTCCGGTCACCGCCACCACCCCTGCGAACTTGCCCGCGAGCTCGAGGTAGAGGAAGTCGAACCAGTTCTTGAGCGCGCCGCTCATGTTGCCGTGGTACTCGGGCGTCACCAGCACGAACCCCTCGGCCCACGCCGCGTCGGCCCGCACCGTGCGGACCGGCGGCAGCTGCCCCTGCTCGACGGCATCCTGCTCCATCAACGGCAGCCGTAGCCGCGACAGATCGTGCACCCGCACCTGCGCTCCGGCACGATGAGCCACCTCGACCGCGTACTCGACCACCGCCACCACCTGGCCATCGGGGCGCGCGGAGCCGGACACCACCAGCACTCGAGGGGCCTGCATGGCGCCATGCTGGGCTCGCGTAGGCCGCGCTGCAAGCATCCCCGACCACGCCCTCCCGTCTCTCCTGTGACCGAACGCTGGCATCGTGGCCCCGATGTGCTTGATTCTCGGAGGGATCCGGCCGATGCTTGCCCCGCCCGGGACTCCGGGTGGCACCTCGCAGGCGCTGGACGGTCTCCTTTCGGGGCCGCGTGTCCGGTCCCGTGCGGGCGCGCTGCGCATCCTTCGCCGCGCAATCGTGCCCATCTCGTGTCGAATCGGCCTTCCCTGGAGGTCGGCACGTCGCGTTCCCCGTTCGCCCGCCATCGGGCCGAAAGGAAGACCTCGATTGCCGCAGATCAGCTCCGAGCCCTCCGAGCCCCTCCGCTACCGCGCGGTCACCCGCGCCAACGTGGCCCGCACGCCGCAGTGGGACTCGATCCCTCGCGAGCTCCGCGACGCGATCATGGTCGTGTCCACCGTGCTGCCATTTCGTACCAACGAGTACGTGATGCGCGAGCTCATCGACTGGGACCGCGTCCCCGACGACCCGATCTTCCAGCTCACCTTCGTGCAGCGCAGCATGCTCGAGCCGGCCGACTACGCCACGATGGCGAGCCTGGTCCGAGCGGACGCTTCGCGGCCCGAGCTCAAGCAGGCCGCCGACCGCATCCGCCTGCGCATGAACCCGCACCCGGCGGGGCAGCTGACCCACAACGTCCCGCAGCTCCACGGCCGGCCGCTGCCGGGCCTGCAGCACAAGTATCGCGAGACGGTGCTGCTGTTCCCCAGCCAGGGCCAGACCTGCCACGCCTACTGCACCTTCTGCTTTCGCTGGGCCCAGTTCGTGGGCCTGCCCGACCTCAAGTTCCAGGCCCAGGAGACCCGCGACCTGCTCGAGTACCTCGCGGTGCACCCCGAGGTCACCGACGTGCTCGTGACCGGGGGAGATCCGCTGGTCATGCGCACCGAGGCCTTGCGCGGCTACATCGACCCGCTGCTCGACGCCGGGCTCGAGCACCTGCGGCACCTTCGAATCGGCACCAAGTCGGTCGCCTACTGGCCCCAGCGCTTCGTCACCGATCCCGATGCCGACGCGCTGCTGCGCCTGTTCGAGCGCGTCGTCGCCTCGGGACGGCACCTGGCGATCATGGGCCACTACAGCCACCCGCGTGAGCTGTCGACCCCCATCGCCCAGGAAGCGGTCCGCCGGATCCGCTCCACGGGCGCGGAGCTGCGCATGCAATCGCCGGTGATCCGCCACGTCAACGACGACCCCGACACCTGGGCCGATCTATGGCGCACCGGCGTGCGGCTGGGCGCCGTGCCGTACTACATGTTCGTCGAGCGCGACACCGGTCCCAAGCGATACTTCGAGCTGCCGCTGGTGCGCGCATGGGAGGTGTTTGCCCAGGCCTACGCCCAGGTGTCGGGCCTTTGCCGTACCGTGCGCGGGCCGTCGATGTCGGCGTTCCCCGGCAAGGTGCTCGTCGACGGCGTCGCCGAGATCCACGGCGAGTCCGTGCTGTGCCTGCAGTTCCTGCAGGCCCGCGACCCCTCGTGGGTGCGCCGTCCGTTCTTCGCCAAGTTCGACCCCCACGCCACCTGGCTCGACCAGCTCACGCCGGCGTTCGGGGCCGAGCACTTCTTCTTCGAGCGCGGCCCCACGGGCGTGCCGCGGAGCCCCCGACGCCTGGCCGTCGTGGGCGGCTAGAGCACCGAGGACGCATGGACGGGATTCGCGGGGTCCTGGAGTGGGGGGTGGGGGGCGTCACGGTGGGCGACGTGGGCGTGGCCCTCGTGGCCCTCGTCGTCGGCATCGTCGCCGGGCGCGTGGCCCAGCGCGTGCTTCGGGGCGTGGACCAGCGGCTCCCCGAGGGCTCGCTGGGGCATGCGGCGCTCGACGCCACCTCCGAGCCGCTGGTATGGGCGCTGCGCTTGGCTGGACTCTGGGCCGCCATCACGTCGCTGCCGCTGCCCAAGCTCGAGTCGGTCGATCTGCCGGGCGTGGTGGGGGCCTGCTATCAAGCCACCGTCATCGGCCTGGCCACCTGGCTCGGCGTGCGGCTCATCAGCGAGCTGTCGGTGCTGTGGGCCCGCCGCGCCTCGGGCACCGAGGACACCTTCGACGACCAGCTCGTCCCCATCGTCCGCAAGACCGCCAAGGTGATCCTGGTGTGCGTGGGCGGGGTGATGGTGCTGCAGAACCTCGGCTACTCGGTGGGCTCGCTGCTGGCCGGCCTCGGCATCGGTACCGCTGCCATCGCGTTCGCATCCAAGGACACCATCGCCAACTTCTTCGGCTCGCTGGTGGTGTTCATCGATCGCCCGTTCCAGGTGGGCGACTGGGTCGAGATCGGCGACGTGGAGGGGACCGTCGAGACCGTCGACATCCGCACCACCCGGATCCGGACCTTCGCCAACAGCCTCATCACCGTGCCCAACTCGCAGATGACGGTCACCGCGATCCAGAACTGGTCGCGCATGAAGAAGCGCCGGATCAAGATGGAGATCGGGGTCAGCTACGACACCACCCCCGAGCAGATGCGCGCCTCCATCGCGGCCATTCGCGGCATCATCGCGGGCGACGAGCGCTTCCACCACGACTTCTACCTCGTCAACTTCCACGCCCTGGGCGACTCGAGCCTCATCATCTACTGCTACTTCTTCACCATCACCACCCACTGGGCCGAGTACATGCAGACCCGCGAGGACTTCCTCCTGGAGGTGATGGTCAAGCTCCGCGAGGTCGGGGTGGAGATCGCATTCCCCACTCGGACCGTGCACTTGGTGGGCCCCGGCGCCCCCGCCGTGGCGGCGCTCCCGGCGGCCATGCAGCGGCAGACGCCGCTCTAACGTAAGCTCCCGGCCATGAAGGCGGCGATCCTGGGGGCGACCAAGGGCATCGGGCGGGCGCTGGCCCGGCGCATGGCGGCGCGAGGCGATGCGTTGTTCCTCCTCGGGCGCGACCACGAGGACCTCGCCCGCAGCGCCGCCGATCTCGGCGTACGTGGCGGAGCGGACGTGGCCCATGCCCGCTGCGATCTCGAGGATCCGAGCACCTTCGCGCCCGCGCTCGAGGCCGCCGAGCAGGCCATGGGCGGTCTGGACGCCGTCATCGTGACGGCCGGGATGTTCGGTACCCAGGAGCACCTCGAGGCCGACCTCGAGCTCACGCGGCGGCTGCTCACGGTGAATTTCGCCCACACGGTGCTGCTTTGCGAGCACGCCCGGGCGCGCCTGCTCGCGCGTGGGGGCGGAGTGCTCTGCGTGTTCTCCTCGGTCGCGGGCGACCGTGGGCGCAAGCCGGTGGTGCTCTACGGGGCCAGCAAGGCGGGCCTGTCGGCCTATTTGGAGGGGCTCGATCATCGCGAGCATGGCCGCGGCCTGCGCACGGTGTGCATCAAACCTGGTTTCGTTCGGACCGGCATGACCGCCGGCCTGCGTGCACCGCCGTTCGCCTCCGATCCCGACCCGGTTGCCGCCCGAGCGCTCGCTGCCATCGACCGCGCTCGCCCGGTGACCTACGCGCCTTCCATCTGGGCCCTGGTCATGGCCGTCATCCGTCGCTTGCCGCGTTGGGTGATGCGCCGCGTGAAGTTCTAGCCGCGCCGCGTCCACGAGTCCACCTCCGTAAGGCTTCCTTGGACGGCCGTGATGGCCCCATGCCCCACAGTGGGACTTGTTTGGATCTCGACGGACGACCCCCACGTCCCGGATAATGGGGTGGTGTCGAGTCGGCGTTCGAGCGGGGAGATCCTGCGCCTGGCCAAGTTCCAGGTCGATCGCCCTACCGTCGACTATCCCTCGGACGATGGAGCTTCCGACGCGCTCCCGCGCAACACACCCACCAAGATCGGCCGCTATACCGTGCTCGATCTGCTCGGGGTGGGGGGCATGGGAGTGGTGTGCACGGCCTACGACCCCAAGCTCGATCGCAAGGTCGCGCTCAAGCTCCTGCGCAAGCGTGCCAAGGGCAAGAGGGACAGCCGCAACTCCACCGGGCAGGCCCGCCTCATCCGTGAAGCCCAGGCCCTGGCCAAGCTCTCGCATCCCAACATCGTCACCGTTCACGACGTCGATCGGTTCGAGGGCCAGATCTACATGGCCATGGAGTACGTCGACGGGGAGTCGCTCGACCAGTGGATGGTCCGTGGTCAGCGAACCTGGCGCGAGGTGCTCGAGATCTTCATCCATGCCGCCCGCGGCCTGGCGGCCGCCCATGCGGCCGGCATCACCCACCGCGACTTCAA
This sequence comes from Paraliomyxa miuraensis, assembly GCF_026337845.1. Classification (GTDB taxonomy): domain Bacteria; phylum Myxococcota_A; class Polyangia; order Nannocystales; family Nannocystaceae; genus Paraliomyxa; species Paraliomyxa miuraensis. The sequence continues at coordinate 104,246 of NZ_JAOVZF010000157.1, forward strand.
GCCGGCCAACGTGCTCATCGGCAAGGACGGCCGCGTCCTCGTGGTGGACTTCGGTCTGGCCAAGAGCCACGACGACAAGAGCCAGGATCGATCGGCCACCAACCACGACAAGATCACCGATCCCGCCACGTTCCTGCGCGAGCGCGGCAGCCTCATGGACGTGATCGGCTCGACCCAGGACACCAAGCTCACCCAGGTGGGCCGTACGGTGGGGACGCCGGCCTACATGGCACCCGAGCAGTTCCTGGGCCTGCCGGTGGGTCCCGAGACCGACCAGTTCAGCTTTGGCGTCGCGCTGTTCGAGGCGCTCTACGGCTACCTCCCGTTCCCCGACGACTCCCGCGACGAGCTCATCGAGCGCGTCACCGAGGGGCGCGTGGCCGAGCCCCCCAAGGACACGCCGGTGCCCAGCTGGGTGCATCGCGTGGTGCTGCGAGCGCTGCAGCAGCGCCCCGAGGACCGCTTCCCGTCGATGACCGTGCTCATCGCGGCGCTCCAGGCCGATCCGGCCAAGCGGCGTCGGCGAGCGCTGACGGTCGTCGGCGGCGTGCTGCTCGCGGCGCTCGGTGGCTACGGCGTCGTCCAGGCGCTGACGCCCGCGACGGGCACGTGCAGCGGGGCCGGCGAGCGCATGAACGAGGTGTGGAACGCCACCCGCAAGGCCACCGTGGAGTCGGCCTTTGGCGAGATCAAGCGCCCCTACGCCGCCGACGCCTGGAAGCGCGTGGAGCAGGAACTCGACGCTCGAACCGCGGCCTGGATCGAGCACCATACCGAGGTCTGCGAAGCCACCAGCGTACGGCACGAGCAGTCCCCTGCGCTCATGGATGTGCGCATGGCCTGCCTCGAGCGACGGCGTGGAGAGATGCGCGCGCTCATCGAGGTCTTCCAGATGCCCGACGAGCGCGTGGTCTCCGAGGCCGTCAACGCGGTGCAGGGGCTCGAGGACAGCGAGCTCTGCTTGACCATGCGGGAGAGCAACGACGCGCCGATCGAGGACGAGGTCGTTCGCGATCAGGTGGAAGAGATCGAGAGCATGCTCGCCCAGAGCATGGCGCGCAGCAACTCCGAGCGCGTGCAGTCGGCGATCGAGCTGGCGGCCTCTGCTCTGGCGGACGCGCGTAGCGTGGGTCATCGTCCCACGCTGGCTCGTGCCGCCGTGCAGCACGCCAAGCTTCGCGCCGACAACACGACCGATGCGGAGGCCGCAGGGGTACGCGACGAGCTCATCGAGGCGATCACGCTCGCCGACGAGACCAACCAGCCAACCCTCGAGATCGAGGTCTGGTCCAAGCTGATCGTGTTCGACGGCGTCACGCGAGGGCACCCCGAGGCGGGTCTTGCCCTGCAGGTCCCCGCCAAGATGGCCCTGCGGGACGTCCACGGCCCGAAGGCCGAGGCGTTGTTGGAGCAAGCCCTCGGCAAGGTGCTGTACGAGAGCGGCGATCACCAGGCTGCGCTCGAGGCCCACATGCGCGCGCTCGAGAAGTTCGAGGCCGAGGGGGACGAGGAGAGCACGCACATCGCGGGGGCGCTCAGCAACATCGGGGCCGAGTACGCCATGCTGGGCCAGCACGACAACGCGAGGAACTTCCTCGAGCAGGCGGCCGCGATGGTCGAGAAGCTGTACGGCCCCCACCACCCCATGCTGGGCAGCATTCAGCTCAACCTGGGAGGCGTACTCACCATGGAGGGCGACAAGGAAGGGGCACGCGCCAAGTACGAAGCCGCCGCCGACCTGTTCCAGCGTGCGTTGCCCGAGGGGCATCACCGCACGTTGCGAGCCCTCCAGGCGCTCGCTCAGGCCGAGCAGAACCTCGACCCCGCCAAGGCCGAGCAGCGCTTCGAGCAGGTGCTGTCCATCATGCGGAAGCAAAAGGAGCCCAATCCGGGCCTGATGGCCATCACCTACAATTCGCGCGGCCACATGCTGCGCATGCGAGCGCGCGAGGCGGCCGAGGTTGGAGATCTCGAGACGGCCGCGCTACAGCGCCGCAAGGCGTTCGACGACTTCACGGCCTCGCTCGAGATCTACGACCACATGCCCATCGACAGCCGCCCGACGGCGCGCGTCAAGATCGTCGAGCTCAACTTCTGCCTGCTCGAGTTCGACCGTGACCGGGTCGACGAGGCGGCCGAGCACTGCGAGGAGGCAATGGCGCTCCAAGAGCAGCAGGGGGACGAGCCCGACATCCACGGGTTCGAGGCCATCCTCTACCTCGCGAGGATCGAGGTTCGTCGCGGAAACGAGAGCGATGCGCTGGCCCTGCTCCGCAAGGGGATCGGGCTCGGCACGCCCAAGACGACGTTGTTGTTGCGCCTCGAACTCGCGAACATGATGTGGAAGGTCCGCGCCTACGGGGAAGCCTCGAAGCTGGTGCAGGAGGCCCGAGACGCCATGGATGGCGAGACGGACGCGGACGACCGCCTGCAGCTCGAGACCTGGCTACGCGAGCACCCGCTGTGAGCGACGAGCGCCACGTGGGCTCGCAGGCGTGGACGCGTCGATCCGAGCTCCAGATGTGAGGAGGGCGTGTTCCTCTTGAAGGAACACGCCCCGCGATCGGCTCGATGCCGTGAGCGCCTACATGTCCTCGAGGCCGTTGCTGCCGCAGTAGCCATCGACCAACGCGGCGATCTGCAGCTTGCGCCAGCCGCTCGAGAACTGGATGTGCGCCGACGCGTGCACCATCTCGTCGCCGCTGTTGGCCAGCCCCTCGATCACGGTGTCGAGATCGTAGCTGAAGCGAAGCTGGGACATCAGGGTCTGGAACTGCTGGAGAGGGTTCTGACCGCCGAGCTCGACCTCGCCGTCGAACACGAAGGGCCCAATCGTCGACAACAGCACGTCTCCATCGGCGTCGCGCAGCTGCACGAAGCCGTTGGCCGAGGTGCGCGTGCACAGCACCGCGCCGTCGGGGCTGCTGATCGCGTCGTTGCTCAGCTGCTGGATCTGCGTGCCATTCCGGTCGTAGGCCGCCGTGTCCACGATGTCGAAGTCGATGATGATCCCGCCGCCGCCACCCTCTCGGCTCAGCGAAACGTCGCCATTGGCGAGGAAGGGATTGCCATTGCCATTGCCCTGACCCGCCTTGCGGAAGTCATAGAGCGCCTGCTCGTCGTCGTTGGTGGGCCCAGATACGGGCTGATCATCGCAGGCCGTGAGGCCGGTCGCGGCAACGCAGAGAAACAGCGGGAGAAGACGTCGCATCGCTTTGTGGACCTGATACACGCGGGACCGGGGAGTTCCGCGGAGAGAGGGGAGGGGGCGGGAAGGCTTGGTCAATGTAATCCGCATTCACTCTGATTTCATGGAGAAAGATAAGTAATCCCGCCTCCACATTCTTTGCCCGTTGATGCCAAATTGGCCAAGGAATCGAATCTCTGGGCGAATCCTAGATGGCTTAAGGGTTACACTTACGTTGGCCACCAAACAGTCAAAAACTAACAATCCTCAATGAGAGGGCGAAAACACTTGGGGCCTCGGCACCAAACCGGCGCAGAGCCTGACATCGAGCACGGAACCGAGACTCGTCACTCGACCGATCGGCCGCCATGCGAGCGGCGCAGGGGAATCAAGGGGCCGATCTCCTCGTGGTCCTCGGGCGCGTCGCTTCCGAGCCCGGAGAAGCGCGGATCGAGCAGATGGGCGGGCTCGAGGTTGCCTGCCGCCGCGGCGAGGTTGGCTCGAAGGTTGGGCACGTGGGCCTCGAGCTCGGCGAGCCAGCGCTTGACCTGCTTGCGGCGCGCATCGGGCTGACTCCCGCATAGATTGCAAGGGAGGATCGGAACCCGAAGCTCGGCTGCGTAGGCGGCGAGCTCGGCTTCAGCGCAGCCGAGCAAGGGGCGAATGATGGCGTGCCCTCCCGGCGGGGCCGGTAGCTTGGCCGCCATGGCACGCAGGCGTCCCGCGAACAGCTGATTGAGCCACAAGGTCTCGATGAGATCGTCCCGATGGTGGCCCAGGGCGATCTTGTTGGCGCCGAAGCGATCCGCCAGCTGGTGGAGGATCGCGCGCCGCATGCGAGAGCAGCGGGAGCAGTAGGTCTTGCCGGCCGGCGTCTGCTCGACGACCACCGAGTAGGTGTCGCGCAGCTCGATGTGGTGCTCGAACCCGTGGGCCCGCAGGTGCTCCCGCAACGGGGTGGGATCGTACCCGGGCTGCCCTTGGTCGAGGTTCACCGCCACGAGGGAGATCGGAAACGGCAACCTGCGCTGGTAGGCCCGCAAGAGGTGGAGCAGCGCCCACGAGTCCTTGCCGCCGGAGCAGGCCACCATGATGCGATCTCCCGGCTCCACCAAGCCATGGGCGCGGCTTTGCTGTGACACCTGTCGCAGGAGCCGGGCCTCGAGCGCCGAACGGATCGTCACGGAGGGGCGGCTATAGCACGGCACCGTCCCGGGTGAACACCAGCAGCGTGACCGGGCCGTCGTTGCAGAGTTCGACCTCCATGTGCGCGCCGAAGCGGCCCGTCTGGACCGGGAGCCCCTGGGCTCGCAGCTCCTGCGCCACGCGCAGGTAGAGGGCCTCGGCCAGGGCGGGGGCCTCGGCGGCATCGAAGCCGGGCCGCCGGCCCTTGCGGATCGTTCCGGCCAGGGTGAACTGACTGATCACCAGGCATCCCCCCTTCGTCTCGGCCAGGTCGAGGTCCATTCTTGGCGGCCGATCCCGTCGTTGGACGCCTTCGGCGTCCGGGGCCTCGGGAGGGCGGCCAGGGAAGATCCGAAGCCCCGCGATCTTGCGGGCGGTGGCCAGCGCATCGGCCTCGGTGTCACCCCGCTCGACACCCACCAGGAGCAGCACACCTCGCTCCACCCGACCGACGACCTCGCCCTCCACTCGTACCTCGGCGCGGGAGACCCGCTGAACCACGGTTTTCATGGGTGCATCGTACCTCGACCGTACACGCGGCCACGGGACCGTGTCGCGGGGTGACGGGAGCGGTCGGTCGCTTGCTCGGTCGCCGTCCCGCACGCTACGGTCGCGGCACGGGACGAGGCCCGCGCCTTCCCCGAGCACGCGTACGAAGAGACCAGCCATGGGTGACCACGACGTCAACGAGACGAGCGACGACATCAGCCAACGGGTCTTCGTCAAGGCGCTCCTCGACGATGTCAACGCGCTCGAGGACATGCTCGAGCGCGAGATGTTCGAGACCGGGATTCGCCGCATCGGGGCGGAGCAGGAGATGTTCCTCGTCGATCGCACGATGGGGCCCGCGTCCGTGGCCACCGAGCTGCTCGACAAGGCCAACGACGAGCGGCTGACCACCGAGCTGGCACGCTTCAACCTCGAGGCCAACCTCACCCCCCACGTGTTCGGGCGCGACTGCTTGCGCAAGCTCGAGCAGGAGCTCGAGGACGTGGTGGCGGCGGCTCGCGCCGCCGCCAATGCCTGCGACGCGGACGTGCTGCTCGTGGGCATCCTGCCCACGCTGCGCAAGTCGGACCTGGGGCTCGACAACATGTGCCCGATCCCTCGCTACCACGCGCTCAATCGCGCGATGAGCAAGCTGCGGGGCGGTGACTTCCACGTGGTGATCAAGGGCCTCGACGAGCTCGAGACCACGCACGACAACGTGATGCTCGAGTCGTGCAATACCAGCTTCCAGATCCACTTCCAGGTGGCGCCCAAGGAGTTTGCGCGGCTCTACAACGTGGCCCAGGCGGTGACCGCCCCGGTGCTGGCGGCGGCGGTCAACTCGCCCGTGCTGCTCGGCCGGCGGCTGTGGGCCGAGACCCGCGTGGCGCTGTTCCAGCGCTCGGTCGATGCCCGCAGCAGCGCCCATCAGGCCCGCGGGCTGCGGCCGCGGGTGAGCTTTGGCGACGCGTGGGTCAAGGAGTCGGTGCTCGAGATCTTCCGCGAGGACATCGCGCTGTTCCGCGTGGTGCTGGGCCAGCAGGAGTACCAGAGCTCGCGGGCCGAGCTCGCGGCGGGGCGGATCCCCAAGCTGCAGGCCCTGCGCCTGCACAACGGGACCGTCTATCGCTGGAACCGGGCCTGCTACGGGTTCTCCGACGATGGGATGCCCCACCTGCGGATCGAGAACCGGGTGCTTCCGGCCGGGCCGTCCATCGTCGACGAGGTCGCCAACGCGGCGTTCTACTTTGGACTGATGTCGGGGGTGACCAGCGAGTATGAGGACATCGCCAAGGTGATGGACTTCGACGACGCGAAGAACAACTTCTTTGCGGCGGCGCGACACGGGCTGGGGGCGCAGTTTCGCTGGGTGGGTGGCGAGACCTACACCGCCAGCGGGCTCATCCTCGAGCGTCTGCTGCCGCTGGCCCGTGAGGGACTGCGACGCTCGCAGATCGACGAGGAGGACGTGGCGCGCTACCTCGACATCATCGAGGCCCGCGTGCGCACGCAGAGCACCGGGTCGACCTGGGCGCTGCGCTCGTTGTCGGCCATGGCGCCGCAGGCCCCGCTGGACCAGCGCCATCGGCGGATCACCCGGGCGATGCTCGAGCACCAGCGCGGCGACCGGGCTCCCGTGCACACCTGGGAACCTTGCACCATCGAGCGCGACGACGCGTGGCGCGAGGCCTACCGCACGGTGGGACAGATCATGTCGACCAACCTGCTCACGGTGCGACCGGAGGATCTGGTCGACCTGGCGGCGAGCATGATGGACTGGGAGAAGATCCGCCACGTGCCGGTGGAGGACGACGAGGGGCGCCTGGTGGGGATCGTGTCCCATCGCGCGCTCTTGCGGCTCGTGGCGCGGGGGCAGGCGGGGGATGCCCAGGTGGCGGTCAAGGACATCATGCGACGCGATCCGGTGTCGGTGACGCCGCAGACCCAGACCATCGAGGCGATGAAGCTCATGCGCGATCGTGCGGTGGGGTCGCTGCCGGTGGTCGAGGACGACAAGCTCGTGGGCATCATCACCGAGCACGACCTCATCGACGTGTCGGCCAAGCTGCTCGAGCGCTTCCTGGCGGAAGAAGAAGAAGAGTGAAGAGTGAAGAGGGAAGAGTAGGGCCGGGTCGAGCGAACGTCGCGACGGCCCGACGCGACGGCCCGACGTGACGGGGGTTCACTCGTCGGTGGAGTCCACCTTCGAGCCCACTCCCGAGCCCACTCTAGAGCAGGGATCGGCGGCCTCGAGATCGTCACCCGGGTAGTGCAAGAGCCGAACCGGAAGCGACTCGGGGAGCTCGCCCCGCAAGGAAGCCAACAGCTCGACCGAGGCCGCGTGACGGTCGTCGAAGTAGTCGATGCGCACGTGGTGCATGCCGGCCTCGAGCGGAACCTCGGCCCCGCGCGAGCGCTCGCCATGCCGCCCCCAGTTGTCGACCACGACCCGTCCGTCGATCGTCAGCCGCGACCCGTCGTCGGACACGAGCTGGAACGAGATCTCGAGCGCCTCGGGAAGCTCCATGCAGGTATCCCAGCGGATCGAGAATCCGTCATTGGGCAGCTCGGAGAACGGGCTCTGGCGCTTCCAGTCGAAGTGGACGTCGCCGTCACGCCGCACGATGGGCTCGCCTTGGAAGTCGGGGGAGCCGAAGTACTGGCCGCGCCAGGGACCTTCGCGAAAGTCGGGGACGGTCACGACCAAGCCCACGACCACCGGGATGGCCACGAGGATCCCCATCAGGGTGCGACGCACGAGGCGACGGCGTTGCTCGAGCCGTCGCCCGGGGGCAAAGCGAGCATCGGCGGCGGTGGCCACCGCCGTGCACAAGGCCCGGGACAGGGTCATCAGCACGCCGTCGGCGATCGCCGCGTCGTCGTCGGTCTCGAGCGCGCGGAGGGCATCGGTGACGGCCTGCGGTGAGCCCAGCCATGGCAGCGCGCTGGTGTCGATGGTGGCAGCAGGCTCGGGTCGGGCGATCCCAGCCGCACGGGCCAGGGCCGAGAACCCTTGCCGCAGGTGATCGGCGGCCGTCCAGGGGGGAACGGAGGGATCATCGAGCAGCGACGCCGCGGCCAGGGCATGGGCCTCGGCGGCGGCGAAGCCCTCGGCCTCGGTCGCGGTGACGGGCATCGAGCCCGAAGGGGTCTGCCGCGCGGCCGGATGCTCGTCCGACGGCGGGCCCAACGTGGTCCCTGGCTGGCTCATGGCTCGTCGGCCTCCTCGGAGCGCTTGGTCTCCCGAGCGGGGCCGGCCTGCCGGCGGGCGTTGCCCAAGCGGCGCGGCCGGGGACGTCGCGTCTTCGGCTCGTCCTCGTCCGTGTCGTCCTCTCCGCCCTCGTCCTCGTCCTCGGCCACCGGATCGCCTCGCAGGTCGCGAATGGTGAGCAGCATGGTGCCCATGCGCTCGACTCGCAGCAATTCGGGGCGCCGTTCATAGCGGAGGTGGCAATCGGCACGGGTGTAGCCCAGGTAGAACTGGGCGCCCTCGGAGGCATTCTTGGCCCAGGCGAAGTTCCCATGCACGTACTCTCGGGCGATGAAGTCGGGGATGCAGCCGGTCACCAGGTAGCGCGTGTCGAGGAAGCGCTGGGGATCGGTGCGCCACAGCTGCTCGGCCAGGGCGGCAAAGCCCTCCTTGTAGGAGTTGCCGTAGTAGTCGGTGTCGTAGTTGCCGTAGGCACCGGGCAGGCCTCCGATGATCTCGTTGAAGTAGACGTACTGGTGGGGGTGGAGCTCGTGCATCGCCCGGACCTGCCGAACGATCATGGTGCTCGCTCCGAGCGCGAGCATCACGAGCGTCACCATCACCGCGCGCGGAGCCGCTGGCCAGCGACGCGCGAGGACCCTTGGCAGCGAGACGGCACCGAGGGATGCAACGACCGCGAGCACGGGCACCAGGAACAAGAAGTGACGCAGGCCGTCGTAGAGCACCGAGCGCAGCACGATCGCATAGAGCGGGGGGATCGCGATGGCGAGCACGAGCACGCCGCCCGCCCGAGCCCGTTGATGCGGCACGGGAACCCGCGAGCGCCGTAGCCATGCTGCGCCGGCCAGCCCCACCGCAACGAGCACGAGCACGAGCACGAGCACCGGGAGCTTGAGGCCGAAGTAGTGCAGCAGGTAGTCCCAGCGCGGATCGGTGGTGAGCATCTCCTCGCCCGCGAACGGCATGGATCGCTTGTGGATGGTGAAGCGGCTCATGCGACCGAGGGCCATGAAGGGGCGACGGAGGGGGTCGAGCAGGGCCCAGGGCCACGGCATGAGCATCACCACCCACGCCCCCATCATGGCCAGCGCGGCGGGGCGTCCGAGGCGCTGCACGGTGCGAAGGCCCGCGGCCAGGCTCCCGGTGGCGCGCAGGCGCTGCCAGGCGAGCACGGCCACGATCGCGCCGAGGTAGCAAAGCAGGAGGATCCCGGCGATCCGTACGCCCATGGCCAGGCCGGCCAGGATGGCGAAGCGGATCCAGACCCGTCGCGGCACGCGGGGCAGGTGCAGCACGACCTCGCACAGCGCGTCGATGGCCCACACATAGCCGACCGCGAACGGCAGGTCCTTGGGGTTGTTGAACATGTGGCCGTAGTACACGGGGGTGGTGGCCAAGAGCGTGACCGCCATGAACCCCGCGAACGGTCCCCCCAGGCGCCGCGCCAGCCGCCAGGCGCCCAGCAGGCCCAGCACGCCGACCAGCGCGCCGAACAGGTGGATGGTGTCGAAACCCGAGAGCGGCGAGACGCGGCGGACGATGGCGCCCAGCAGATCGAACGTTCCGCCGTAGAGGAAGTCGATGCGGTAGCACAGAGCCGAGGTATCGGCGCCCAGGGTCAGAAACCACTCGAGGATGTAGTCGCCGTAGACCAGGTGCCAGGTCTCGTCCCAGGTGATGCCGTAGTCGCGGAAGGTGAGCAGGACGACGGCGATCACGGCGGCGATCACGGCGGCCGAGGCAAGATCGAGGACCAGGCCGATCCGCCCGCCCTTGGCTCCGGATGCGTGCATCGACCCCCACGGGGGATCGAGGGAGGGGTGCAGGGCAGGGCCCAGCGAGGCGGACCGGGACCGGCTCATGAGCCACGACGCTGGGCGAGCACCATGGTCCATGGGGCGACGAGCGGCGCCTCGAGGATCTCGAAGTGCGGCTCGATGAAGCGGAAGAAGCCGCGGCGGCTCCAGTGATTGACGTGCTCGGGATCGTTGCCGAAGGCGCGCACGTGCTTGCCCCTGGCCATGTTGAGGCCGCGGAACATGGGCTCCCAGGGGACCGAGAGCAGCAGGTGGCGCCGCGTGAGCCGGTCGAGGATCGGCAGCATCTGCGCGGGATCGGGGATGTGCTCGAGCACCTCGAGCATCATGACCAGATCGAACGTGCGTCCGTCGTCGGCCAGCTCGCGGGCGTCGCGAGCCTCGAGCTCCGCGCGCGCGCCCAGGCGCGTGCGTGCGTCTTCGATGGCGGGCTCGGAGAAGTCGACCCCGTGCAGCGCGGCGGTGACACCCCCGCGGCTGAGTGCGTCGAGCATGTAGCCCTCGCCGCAGCCCACCTCGAGGATGCTGCGCGGCGCGACGCCCTGGACCAGCCGGATGGCCCGGGACTTGAAGTGGTGGATCAGCGCGCGCTGGATCGGGTTGCGGCTCTCGTGCTTCTGCTTGTTGCCGTAGTCCTTCGACACTGGAGCACCTCCGCTCAGCGCTTGCCCTCGCAGGGATTGGCGTCGTCCGGGAATTCCATGCCCGGGAACTCCAGTATGCGGGACGGGATGGGGCTTGGTGGCTCGTCCTCGTCGAACGAGGCCGTCACGTGGATCGATGCGTCGTACTTGAACTCGAAGTACTCGATCCGCAGGTGGTGCACCCCGGCCGACAGCGGGATGCGCTTGCCCTTGGCGGTGGGGCGGTGCTTCTCCCAGTTGTCGACGATGATCTTGCCGTCGAGGATGATCCGCGCGCCATCGTCGGAGACCACCTGGAACGCGGCGTCGACCTCCTCGTCGATGACCAGACAGGTGTCCCAGCGCGCGCCGAAGCGGTCGGAGGGGATCGAGTCGGTGGGGGGGTCCTTCTCCCAGTCGAAGTCCACGTCGACGTCGCGGCGAACGTCGGGGCGGCCCTCGAACTTCTCGGTGGGGTAGTAGGCGCCGCGCCACGAGCCGACGTCCTCGGCCTGCCAGGGACGCAGGGCGAGCAGGATGAAGGCGGTGACGCCCCCGACCCAGGCGGCGGTCCGCAAGCCCCAGCGCATCGCGAGCTGGGCCTTGGGGGGACGGCCGAGCTGCTGCAGGCGCAGGGCCTCCACCAGCCGACCGAGCGTACGCAGGTGGGACACGAGCGCGGGGGTAGACGGAATGGTGGGGGGGGGCTCGGTCTCGCCCCAGGGCTCGGGATCGCGGGGGTGCCGACAGACTGCGACGAGGGTGCGGTGGACCCGTTGGCGCTCCTTGTCGGGGATCAAGGGCAGGTGCTCGGCGCTCAGCCATGACGAGAGATCCTCCCCGGCATCGTCCGGGGGGAGCTGTTCACGGCTGAGCCACGCGACCGTCTGCCATGCGCGCCGCAGGTGCGGCATCGCAGTGACGGGGTCGCAGTCGGGATCGGCGATCAAGGTATAGGCGCTGCGCAGCTCCGCCGCGGCTGCATCGAGCACCCTGGCGTGGTCGGGCTTGGTCATGGCGAGTCCTCTGCGGGCTCTGGGTCGTCGGCCGAGGCGTCATCGGCCGGTCCTGCTTCGTCGTCGACCGCTGCGGCGTCGTCGGCTGGCGCGGCGTCGTCGGCGTCCGCGGCGTCGTTGCCGGGTCGTGCCATCGATGGCTTGGGCTCGGTGGCATCGTCGTCGGCCGCGCCCGCCGTGGCGCTCGCACCACTCGGGCTCGACGGGGTTCGTGTCGGGGTTCGCGGCGCGGGCTTGGAGGGCTTGGCGCGGCTGGGCTTGGTCTTGCGAGTGATCCGCCTGCGGACGTCGCGAACCACGTTGAGCACGGCGTCGTCGCGCGTCAGGGTGGCGACCACCGGACTGTCGCTATGGCGCAGGTGGCAGTTCTGCCGGGTGTAGCCGAGCCAGAAGTCGTACTCGCCCTTCTTGCCCTTGCGATACTCGAAGTTGGGCGGCAGCCGCCGCATGATGCGCTGCTTGCCGCCGCATCCGGCCACCCGGTACATCGAGTTGAGGTACTCGTCGGGGTGCTCCTTCCACAGCTCGCGGGCGAGCAGCGCGGCCGCGTCTCCGTAGGTCTCGGCGTAGTAGTCGGTGTCGTACTGACCCACGGCGCCCTTCACCCCGCCGATGAAGCGGTTGAAGTAGACGTACTCGTGGGGGTGCAGCCGGGCCATGGTGGCGTACTGATCGGCACAGAGCACGGCCACCACCGCGCCAGCGCCCACCGCCCCCGGGGTGCCGAAACGCCGGACCACCCGGTCGATGATCGCGTTGGCCAGCCACGCGGTCGCGGCGACCATCACCGGCACCTCGAACAGGAAGTGCCGCAGGCCGTCGTAGAGCACGGACTCCTTGTGGACGGCGTAGAGCCAGGGAAACCACAGCGAGAACAACAGCGTGCCGAGCACGAGGTTGTCGGTGAAGCACCGCACCCGACGTGCTCGATGGAGCAGCAGCCCCACGCCCACGACCGTGCCCACCACGAACAGCACGATCACGAACTCGGGCATCTTGAGCCCGAAGTAGTGCGGCATGTAGCGCCAGTCGACGTCGAAGTTGGAGACCAGCTCGCCGGCGAACGGCATCTTGCGGTGGTGGTCCATGAATTGCGACATGCGCCGGACGGCGGCCAGCGGTCGCTTGATGGGGTCGTACAGGGCCCACGGCCACCACACCAGCATCACCACCCACGCCCCGGCGACCACGCCGATGCCGGTGAGGGCCAGGCGGCGGCCATAGCGGTAGGTGGCCTCGGCGTCGCGTCGCAGCCAGCCGTGGTAGAGCACCCAGACCCCGATGGCGGCGCCGAGGTAGCAGACCAGCAGCATGCCGCCGATCCGCACGCTCATGGCCAGACCGATGGCGATCGCCAGCTTGATGGCCAGGCTCCGGGGCACCCGCGGGAACGTGCGGATGGCCTGGAGCAGGAACCCCATGCCCCACACGTAGCCGACGGCAAACGGAAGGTCCTTGGGGTTGTTGGCCATGTGGCCCCAGTAGACCGAGGTGGCGCCGAGGAACAGCGCGGCCAGCAATCCCGCGCGAGGTCCACCGAGCACGCGGCCCAGCCTCCACGTGCCCCACAGCCCCGCGACGCCGACCAGCGTGCCCAGCAGGTGGATGGCATCGTTGCGATCGAGCGGCTTGGCCAGGCGGCGGAACAGCGCGCCGCTGAGGTCGAAGCCACCGCCGTAGAGATAGTCGATGCGGAAGGTGACGGCGGTCTGGTCCTCGAACCCCGAGCCGTAGAACGCGAGGATGTGCTCGCCATAGTCGAGGTGGTAGTTCTCGTCCCACGTGATGCCGTAGTCCTGCCAGGTGAGCAGGGCCACCAGCGTCATCACCAGCAGGGCGAGCACGGCCAGCCCGTCGTAGAGGCGGTCGTAGCGGCCAATGGTTCGCGGGAACTCGGGGGTCATGGTGGAGCCCTGGGTCAGGCGTTGGCCACCTCGGAGCCAGGGGCGGACCCTATTGTTTCGGGGGGCGTTTCGGGCGCGTTGGAGATCGCGGGGGTCGAAGGAGCCTTGGACGGAACGGGCTCGGTGGCGCGCGCGGAGGGACGCGAGGGGACGTCATCCTCGCCGCAGCCGCGGGTGCTCTTGATCGAGAACACCTCCTGCGGGGTGATGGTGGTGCGCACGAGGAGCTCGCTGACGAGCCCGATCCCGATGAACTGGATGGCGGCGAGGGTGAGCAGCACCCCCAGGGTGAGCAGCGGCCGGTTGCCGATCGACTCGCCCAGGAACCATAGGATGCTGAGGTAGACCAAGAGCAGCAGCCCCACGCCGCCGCTGCCGGCCCCGAGCACCCCGAAGAAGTGCAGGGGCCGCGTGCGGTAGCGGGTGACCATGAGCACGGTGAGCAGGTCGAGGAAGCCATCGAAGAAGCGGCCGACCCCGAACTTGGACACGCCGTGCTGGCGGGCCCGGTGTTGGACGACCAGCTGTTCGACCACGAAGCCCTTCCAGCCGGCGAGCACGGGCAGGAAGCGGTGGAAGCCGCCGTAGACCGACAGCTCGCGGATGCACTCGATCCGGTAGGCCTTGAACCCGCAGTTGAAGTCCATCAGCTGCACGCCGCTGACGCGCCGGACCACCCAGTTGAAGACCTTGGACGGGGCCGTCTTGCCCAGCGGATCGTGGCGGCGCTTCTTCCAGCCCGAGACCAGGTCGGCCCCGGCCTCGATGCGCTCGACGAACTCGGGGATCATCGCGGGGTCGTCCTGCAGATCGGCATCGAGGGTGAGCACGATGCGGCCACGGACGCGCTCGAAGGCGGCGTTGAGGGCAGGGGACTTGCCGAAGTTCTTGCGGAAGTGGACGACGCGCACGTGCTGAGGGTCGCGGTCGGCGAGCTGCTCGAGCTTGTCGGTGCTGCCGTCGGTGCTGCCGTCGTTGACGAACAGGATCTCGTAGGAGCGCCCGAGGGTGCGCAGGCCCTCGGTCAGCTGGTGGTGCATCTGCTCGAGCGAGTCGACCTCGTTGAAGACGGGGACGACGGCCGAGATCTCGGGTGTGGGCGACTCCACGGCCGGGGAGCCTACCCCAGGGCCAGGGCTGCGTCGAAAGCGGTTCGGGACGACCGATGCTCGTCCACCATGGCTCGCTCGCGCGGTGAGGGCGGGGGCGGATTCGACGTCGGAGTTTTCGCACGCACCCGGTGTCGGCGCAGGAGCGCCCACGGGCCGTTCGTCGGCCCTTCCGGCAGACATCGTCGCCTTCGCCTGCTGGCTAGCCGACGGTCCCGGATCGAGGTAGTAGATGCGCTCCATGGCTTCACAGACCGAGGGCCCCCAAGACCAAGGGTCGGCTTCGCCCGCCCCCTCGGGGGAGGCCGAATCCCAGGGCCGTCCCTCCCAAGGCCGTCCCAAGAGCCCCACGAGCCGCCCCACGGGTTGGGTGGACGCGTTCGTGGAGCGCGTGGTGGCGGGCTTTTGGTCCTGGGGCTTGGTCGCGTTGCTGGTGGTGATCTCGCCAGGGCTGGCCATGTGGCCGCTGGCCCATCCCGATGATCGCGACTACGTCATCGCCAACGATCTCGATGCCGACCAGCGGGTGGCGATCATCAAGACGATGCTGCTGCTGGCTCTGCCGATGGCGCTCTGCTACCTCGGCTTCCACCTGGTGCGGCTGCGTCGGGGTGGGCGGCCGAGCCTGGGGGACAGCGCGCGAAGGCTCAACCGCTTCGCGTTCGTGATCATGGTCGCGCCGCTGCTGGCCGTGCTCGCGCACCGGGGGATCGAGGAGAAGCACGAGTTCCTCACGCTCGTGGTCATCGGGGTCTGCACCGGGATCCTGGGCGTGTTCACCCACCGCGTGCTGGGGCTGCGGACGCCCAAGAGCGTGCCCGAGCTCATCCGCTGGCGCTGGCTGCCGCCGCTCTGCGCGATGGGGTTGGCGGTGTTCTACGCGCTCTACGCGTCGCACCTGGCGCTGCTCGATCACCGCAACCTGGGGACCCACGTCTACGACCTGGGGATCTACGACAACGTCTTTTGGCGCACGGTCAACGGCGACTTCCTAGGCTGCTCCTACTGCAAGACGGGCAAGCACGTCTCGGCGCACTTCGACCCGATCATCGCGGTGTTCTCGCCCCTCTACATGCTCAGCCCGAGGGCCGAGACGCTCTTGGTGCTGCAGTCGGTGTGGTTGGCCACCGCGGCCGCGCCGCTCTACCTGCTGGCCACGCGCAGGCTCGGCAACCCCTGGTTCGGGGTGCTGCTGGTCGCGCTCTACGTGCTCTATCCGGCGCTGCACGGCGTCAACCTGTTCGACTTCCACTCGCTGACGATGGTGGTGCCCAGCCTGACCTGGGCGATCTACTTCATCGACGTGGGCGCGCGCTGGCGCTACTGGCTGGTGCTGGTGCTCATGCTGCTGACGCGCGAGGACATGTCGCTGCTGGCGTGCTTCGTGGGCGCCTACGCGGTGCTGCAGCGCCGGCCGTGGACGGGGGTGGCCACGGTGGTGGTGGCGCTGTCCTACCTGGCCTTCGTCAAGCTCGAGATGATGAACGACTCGGGCCTGATGATGGCGGGGGGCAAGGACAGCATGTCCTACGTGTTCTTCTACGAGGACATGATCCCGCACGAGTCCGAGGGGCTCAAGGGACTCATCATCTCGTTGGTGACCAACCCGGGGTTCGTGCTCAAGGTGCTGCTGATGGAGCAGAAGGTCTTCTTCGCGCTGGCGCTCCTGGGGCCGCTCTTGTTCCTGCCGTTCATTGCGGGGCGCAAGACCGTGATCATGGTCTATGGGCTCATCTTCTTGGGCCTGGCCAGCCGGCGGCACGTGTACTCGCTGCACTTCCAGTACTCGTCGGTGCTGTTCCCCGTGCTGCTGGCGAGCCTGCCCGACGCGATCGCAAGGGCCTCGGAGGCACGGGTGGTGCGGGCGCTGGGGATTTCGTCGCGGCGGCTCTCGTGGACGCTGATGTGGACGTGCCTGCTGGCGACGGCGCTGACCAGCATCAAGTTCGGGGCGTTCGTCCCCAACGACTCGTTCAAGGCCGGCTGGAATTCGATCGTTCGCAACCCCAAGCAAGAGCATCGCGATCGCTACGAGAAGGTCAAGGAGCTGGCGGCCAGCATCCCGCCCGATGCACCGGTGTCGAGCACCAGCGGGCTGGGGCCGCACATCTCGAACCGGCGTGACGTGTACAAGTGGCCCGCCTATCGCGAGGCCGACTACCTGCTGCTGCACTCGAGCAAGTTCGACAAGAAGGACAAGCGACGGCTCGAGCGCCTGGTCAAGCGGGGCGAGTATCGTCGCATCGATGGCGGCCTGGGCATCGAGCTGTTCGAGAAGGTCCCCGAGGAGGAGCGCAAGGCGATCCAGAAGGCCGATCGCGACGCCCGGGGCAAGCGCAAGCGCAGCGCCGAGGAGATCGAGCAGGAGCGGCTCGACGACGAGGATCTCGAGGCCGACATCCGGCGGCGGCCCGACGAGCTCGACGGCGATCGCAGCGAAGGAGGAGAGTGATCATGGCACCGCTCGATTCCACGTCCAGCACGGCACCGGCGTGGCAGGCCGCGCTCGGCGAGGTGCGTCGCGCCGGGCAGCGGATGTCGGAGGCCGAGGCGGACGATCCGGCGGCGCTGGCCGAGGTGGCCGCGCACCTGCGAAGGGCCTGGGGATTGCTCGGCGTGGAGCTGCTGGGCTCGGCCGACGATGACGCCGCAGTGGCGGCGCTGGCCGAGCGAATCCATGCGCCAACGCTGGCCGGCGAGGAGCTGGCGCGAAGGCTGGTGTTCGCCGAGCCCGATGGTGACGAGGCCACGCGGCTGCTGCGGACGCCCGGGCTTGCACAGGGCCTGCGGCTCGAGCTCGGAGCGCTGCGGCGGGCGGCCGACGAGTTCGCGGCCCGCCGCGACGGATCGGCCATCACCGGCATGGGCCTGCTGTTCGCGGTGACGACGCTGCTCGCGTTCGCGCCGCTCATCGGTGACATCGGGGGCACGGTGACCGCACCGTGGAGGGGTCTCTACTACGACAACGAGCGCTTCGAAGGGGATCCGCGGGAGCGCTTCGATCGCACGATCGAGTTCGACTTTGGCAAGGACTCGCCGATCCGCGGGGTTGGCGTCGATGCGTTCTCGATCCGATGGGACACCTGCATCGCGATCGAGGAGGACACCAAGGTGCGCTTCGAACTCGCGTCCGACGACGGCTCGCGGCTCTACATCGACGGTGAGCGCATCATCGACAATTGGGGCGACCACGGCACGGAGACGCGCAACGGCTCGGCCACGCTCGAGGCCGGCTCGCACCACATGATGATCGAGTACTACGAGGCGCGACACGGGGCCAACATTGCCCTGCGGGCCTCGTTCGACTCGGACAAGCTCGAGACGATCCCGGTGGACATGCTGACGGCGCCGCTCGACGGCGATGATCCGTGCCCGTAGTAGGGCAGAGAGAGCCCTGGCACGAAGGGGACTTCGGAGCGGGTCGTGGCCAACCGGTTGGCCACGACCCGACCAAGACTCCCAGTCTCTGACCACGACTGTCGTTGCCACCGCTTGGCAGCATTCGAACGGAAGAGATCGTGAGTGGCCAACGGGTTGGCCAAGCGTGCAGACGAATGAGCGCCAAGTGCTTGATCGCCGGTGACCGTGGACCGTGCACGATTCTCGCACTGGGCCGGCGGCGATGTCGTGCGACGAGTGGAAGCGAGATCGTCCGCACGATCTGCTGTTTCGCTACGTGTTCTCGCAGGTGAGGCATGCGCGAGGGGCGTTGCGTCACCTGGTGGGCAAGGGGGTGGCCGAGCACCTCGACTGGTCGACGCTGAGGCACGAGCCAGGTGCCTACGTCGAGGAGCACCTGCGCGACTCGTACAGCGATCTTCCATTCTCGATCGAGCTTCGCGACGAGCCGGGCCAGATCGGTGCGATCATCGTATGGGAGCACGTTCGCAAGCCTCGGCGGCTGATGCCGCTGCACCTGCTCAACTACGGCGGGCGGGCGCTCCGAGACCATGCCCGCGGCCGCCATGCAGTACCCGGGCGATTGCCACAGCTGATCCCCGTCGTGCTCCATCAGGGCTCGGGACGATGGCCTGGTCCGCGGCGTCTCACCGAACTGCATGGCAAGGCTGGGCGACGGTCGCCGCTGCCGACGTTCGTGGATCTACGCATGATCGTGCACGAGCTTCGGCATGACTCGATACCACCCCACGAGATCACCTCGGTGGCCCGCACGGCGCTACGCCTGTTGTGGTTGGTTTCGTCGGGCGGCATGACGATTCGGAACGCGCGGCGAGTTGCGCGGTGGGTCAAAGAGGTCCACGACGATGGAACAGCCGAACGCGATGATCTGCACGCGCTGCTGGAATACATCTACCGCACGAAGGAGAACGAGGGCATGCTCGAAGCCATCATGGAGCACGTGGACCGGGAGTTGCGTACGGAGTTCGTCAGCGTGGCCGACAAGCTCGAGGCGCGGGGGAAGGCAGGGCTCGTCTTGCGGCAGCTTGGGCAGCGCTTCGGCGGGCTGCCACCGTGGGTCGAGCTGCGCGTACGTTCGGGCTCGCTCGATGAACTCGATGCCTGGGGCTCGCGGCTGCTCGAAGCCAGTACGCTCGGCGAGGTCTTCGGCGACGCGTAGGGTCAGCTCGGAGCGGGGGCCGGCAGCTCCACGGTGACAGTGCTTCCGCGGCCGACCTCGCCCTGCGCATCGAGGGCGGCGCCAAGGGCTCGGGCCAGGCGGCGGGCGACCCACAGACCAACGCCACTGTCGCCGACGGGCTCCTCGCCTTGGGTGGAGATCCGCGAGGCCTGACGGGCGGTGAGACCGATGCCGGTGTCGGCAATGGCGAGTCGGATGCGGTCACCGTCGCGGCTGATGCGGACCTCGACCTTGCCGCGGCGGGTGAACTTGCAGGCGTTGTCGACGAGGTGCTCGAGCAGGCGACGAAGCATGGCGGGATCGGTCTGCACCTCGAGTTCGGTCTCGAGAGCGGCGTCGGCAACGACGGTGACCGGGCGCTCCGGGTCGTGGTCCTGCGCGTCGACCAGTTCCTGGACCAGGGAGGTCAGTACCACCCGACGGGGCTTGGGGCGTAGCGTGCCGTCGGCATTGGCGAGGGCGGCCAGATCGAGCGCGGTACCCTGCAGCTGCGCGCTCACCCGGCGCAGGTTGCCGCGAGGGGCGAGCTCGGTGGCCTCGTCGATTGCCGCTCGGGCGCCATCGAGGACGGCGTGGGCACGAGCGACCGCCTCGGTCCGCGCCTTGGCGACCGCTTCGGCGAGGTCACGCGCATGGTCGCTGCGCGCGCGAGCGTCGTGCTCGGCGCGGACGGCCTGGCGCATCTGCTCGGCCAGGCGCTCCACGCTGGTCGCGAGCACCCCCAGCTCGTCGTCGCGAGGCAGGCGCAGCGGCTCGGTGGGCTCACCATCGGCAAGGCGGCGGGCGTGAGCGGCGAGATCGACGATCTGGCGGGAGAACCGGCGAATGAGCAGGGCGATCACCAGGGCCACCCCGAATGCGACGAGGCCCGAGCGCAAGAGGGCCGACTCGGCGATCTCGTGCAGGGGCCCGCGGAAGTCGGCCGCGGGCTCGCCCAGCAGCACGTAGCCATAGGGCTCGTCGCCGCTGGACATCACGGGGGCGTAGCCGACCATGGTGGGGATCGGCGTCTGCCCGAAGGCGCTGGGGAACGCATGCTCCGCCGCCCCGCTGCGCCGCTGCTGGAGCGCGGTCCACAGCGGGTCCAGCGGCAGGGGGTCCTGCACGCGATCGAGGTAGTGCTCGCCCTCGCGGGTGCCATAGCGGCGGGTCTGCTCGAACAGGGTCTGGAAGCGTGCCACCGAGGCCAGCGGGTGGAACTGCAGGCTCTGCGGGTCCTCGGTGTCGCGCAGGGTACCGGTCCAGGCATCGCTGACGACCACTCCGAAGCGGTCCACGAGCATGGCGCTTCCGCTGGTGCGCGCGAGATCGGCGACGACCTCGTGCAGCGCTCCGCTTTGGACCTTGAGCACGACTACGCCCACGACGGCGTCGTCGCGCAGCACGGGGGCGGACACGAAGATGCCCGTGCCGGGGCTCGTGGCGTTCTTGAGCACGTCGGAGACGAACGGGGCGCGGTTCTCGAGGGCCGCCTGGAAGTAGGGGCGATAGTCGTAGGGGCGGCCGACCATCTCGGGCTTGGTGGCGCGCTCGCTGGTGGCGATGCACACGCCCGCCGGATCGAGCAGGTAGACGTTCTCGAACCACGGGTTGGCGCGACGGAGGCTGACGAGGAGCGCGTAGATCTCGGGGTGGCGGGCATCCCAGGCGCGGGCCTGCGCCTGCGGGGTGGGGGCATCGGAGAGATCGGGAACGGCCGCGAGGATGGTGGGGTTTTGGGCCACCAGCTCCACGTAGGCCCGCAGGCGGCCCACGCGTTCCTCGAGGCGGCGGGCGGCGGCGGCGGAGCTGCGCTGCAGCGACTGGGTCTCGCGAACGAACGACTGGGACTCGACCTCGCGCGCGTTGAGATAGGCCGCGAGCAGGGTGGGGATCACCGCGAGCAGCAGGACGGTGGTCGCGAGCTTGAGCGACAGGGGCCAGTCACGGATGGGGCGCAGACGAGGCACGGGGAGGGGTCGAGGGTAGCGCTGGTGCGGGAAGGGGGGAATGGGCGTGGGCGAGCGGCCGGTGCTCGAAGCAGGGCCAGATGAGGTTGCCAGGACTCGGGCCGCACGCTGGCGGTGGTCTTGCCGCGGGTGCTCCTGGTGATCGCCGGAGCCGGCACCGGATCACCCCCAGTACAGGATCGCCCCGGTCTCCACCACGTAGCCGAGGATCGCGGCCATGAACAGCGGGTCGCGCAGCATGGCGTCGGTGGGGCTCTCGGCGTCCTTGCGGGTGGTCGCCAGTCGGATGAAGCGCACGATCGCCACCGCCGGCAGCGGCACCGTGTAGATGAGCGACGCGGTGCCGAACTGCTCCACCGTGTGGGGGCTGAGCGTGTACGCGGCGTAGGTGAGCACGACCGCCGCCGAGAGCACGTAGAGGATCCAGCGCAGGCTCTGGGGGTGATACCCCGCCAGCGCCGCCCGCTGCTTGCCGGCATCGACCGCGGTGGCCAGCTCGTGCGCCCGCTTGCCGAACCCGAGGAAGAGCGCGAGCAGGAACGTGCAGCCGAGCAGCCACGGCGACGCCACCACCTCGATCGCGAACGCCCCCGCGAGCACGCGCAGGATGAAGAACAGCGCGATGAGCAGCACGTCGAGGTAGGCCACGTGCTTGAAGCGAAAGCTGTAGCCCACGTTCAGCACGAAGTAGCTCGACAGCACCGCGCAAAACCACGGCTGGAGCACGAACGCCAGGGTCACGCACAGGGGCACGGCCACGGCCAGGAACCCCTTGGCCGCCGCCATGGGCAGCGCCCCGGACGCGATCGGGCGCAGCCGCTTCTTGGGATGCTCGCGGTCGGCCTCCACGTCGACGAGGTCGTTGAGGACGTAGACGCAGCCCGAGATCAGCGAGAACAGACCCACCGCGGCGGCGGTGCGAAGCACGCTTTGGGGGTCGAGCAGGCGCAATGAAAAGAACAACGGGGCGGCGACGAAGGAGTTCTTGACCCACTGTTTCGGCCGCAGCGTCTTGATAAGCGCAAGGAGCACGGTATGTCCCGGGACTATGGCATGGGGCGGTTCGATGTTCCATGATCCGCGCCCATGAGCGCCTCGCCCCCTGGCGATCTCCGTCCGTCACGCTGGTGTTGGTCGTGCTTGCCCCGCTCGCACCGGACGGCCTCGGGCTGGTGGCTCGGGCTGGCGCTCTTGCTGCCGCTTTCGCCCGTACCGGTCGCCGCCGCCGCCCCTTCGCCCACCCGTGCGATCCCCGAGGTCCTCGGACGGGCCGAGGCCGATCATCGATCCCCCGGTCGCTGGGCCCGCGAGCTGCAGCGCCGCAAGACGGTGCTGGCCAAGCACCGCGGTCGGGACCCCGCGGCGGTGCTCGCCCTGGTGGGCCTGCTGCCCGAGCTCGAGGGCGAGCTGCCCCCCGGCGCGCTCGAGTCGTTCGTGGACGAGGTCGCGGACGACCGCGGCCGTCACCCCTTGGTCCGCAGCTATGCCGGCTACTTGCGCGCGCGTCTCTACGAAGAGCAGGGCCGCCTCGACGACGCCGAAGCGCGGCTGCTCGACGAGGGCTACCTGGTGCGCTGGCAGATCGCGGGTCCGTTCGACAACGCCGGACGCAAGGGCGAGACCGAGGCCTACGCGCCGCAGCTCGAGCCGTTTTCGATCTCCCAGGTGATGGAGGGCAAGCTGCCGGGTGAGCCGCTGTCGTGGCGGCACTACGACTACGAGGGCATCCCCCGAGCGGGGTACGTCTCGCTCGACGACCTGCTGCGCCCCAACGAGGACGTCACCGGCTATGCCACCTGCTGGGTCCACGTGGACGACTCGACCGAGGCGGTGCTGCACCTGGGGACGGGCGGGCCCTACCGCGCCTGGGTGGGGACCGACGAGGTCGGTCATGGCGATGCGTACCGTGCTCCGCACCCGCTACAAGACGCCCATCCGATCTCGCTGCGAGCGGGCTGGAACCGGGTGCTCGTCAAGACCAGCGCCCAGTCGGGCATGTGGGGGTTCTACGCGCGCCTGAGCCTGCGCTCGGGGGCGCCGATTCCCGGCCTGCGCACCACCGCCGAGCCCACCGAGGGCGCCCCGCTACAGGCCCCGGGAGCCACGAGCGGCTCGCCCACCACCGCCGCCGACACGCTGTCGCTGCGGGGCCTGCTCGAGCGACGCCATCCGGGCCGCGACCCCGCGGCCAAGCGCCCCGGCTCGGCGGAGGCAGGGCTGGAGCTGGTCGAGCTATACCGCTGGATCCACCCGTTCGATCGCGACGACCGCTCGCTGGTCGAGCTCGCCGAGCGGGTCGACGAGCGGGTCGAGTCGACGCGCTCGGCATGGCTACGGTCGGTGGTCGATCGCGATCAGAACACCAGCCGCCGCGCGCTCGATTCCGCAGTGGAGCGCGCCCGCGCCGAGGGGCCGGACGGGGCGGCCGTGCTGGCCCAGCTGCTGCTCGAGGTCGCGTGGCGCGAGCGCTCGCTCGGGCTCGAGCGCCAGTTCCGAGCCCTGGTCGACGAGGCCAGCGCCGTTGCTCCCGACGACCCCCTGATCGCGCTGGCCCTGTGCGATCGCCTCGCCGAGGACGGCTACCCCTGGCTGGCCGTGGCCGAGCTGCGTCGGCTGATCGAGCGCTTCCCCAGCTCGAGCACGCTGCGCCGCGACCTGGCGGCTCGCTTGCGCGGACAGGGGCGCACCGACGAGGCCCTAGCCACGCTGGCCGCGCTGGCCCGTGACCGGGGGGCCGCCGAGGGCCTGGCCGCCGCTCGGGTCGATGCGCTGCTGGATCTCGGACGGGCCGACGAGGCGGCCGCGGTGGCCCGCGCCGCGGCCGAGGCCACCCCCGGGGTGCCCGAGGCGCACGCGCGACTGGCCGAGGTCGAGCTGGCCCGGGGGGACATCGGGGCGGCTCGCATCGCGCTGGGGCAGGCGATCGCGCTGGCGCCCCAGGCCGCCGATCTGCACGCATCGATGGGGAGCCTGCTGCTGCGCAGCGGCAGCACGCCTGGCGCCATCGCGGCCTTCGAGCGCTCGCTGCAGCTGATGCCGCAGCAGCCCGAGCTCCGGGACCTGCTCGCCAGCCTCGACGACAGTCGCACCGACGACCTGATGGCCCGCTACGACGTGGACCTGAAGGCGCTGGGGGCCGAGGTCACCCCCAAGGGGTGGAAGGGCAAGGACGCGGGCGTGCTGCACCACCGGGTGGTGGTGCGAGTGCTCCCCAATGGTCTGACCGAGCGCCTCGACCACCGCATCATCCGCGTGCTCGACGACCGAGGGATCCGCAGCCAGGCCGTGCAGGGGGTGGCGTTCGATCCCGCCGAGAGCACGGTGGAGGTGCGTCGGGCTCGGGTGCACCGCAAGGACGGCACCATCGAGGAGCTCGGCGACACGCAGATCTACGGGCTCGCCTCGGCCGGCTACCGCATGTACTACGACCAGCGTCAGATCGTGGTGTCGTTCCCGGGCCTGCGGGTGGGTGACACGCTCGAGGTCGCGTTCCTGCGGCGGGACGTGGCGGCGCGCAACATGTTCGACGAGTACTACGGTGACCTGATGCCGCTGCAGGGCGACGAGCCCATCCGGCACGTGGAGTACGTGCTCGAGGCCCCCAGCGACAAGCCGCTCTACTTCAACCGCAAGGTCGAGCAGACGCAGAGCAAGGACGGCAAGGCGACCACGTACCGGGTGGTGGCGAAGAACGTGCCGGGGATCAAGCCCGAGGGCGCGATGCCGGGCTGGACCGAGGTGGCGCAGTTCCTCCACGTGAGCACCTATCGCTCGTGGGACGACGTGGGGCGCTGGTACTGGAACCTGGTGCGCGAGCAGCTGGTGGTCGACGATGCGATCCGCAAGGGGGTCCAGCAGGCGCTGGCCGATCTGCCCCCCAACGCGGACGAGCGCGCCAAGGTCGACGCGATCTACGAGCACGTGGTCCGCAACACCCGCTACGTGGGGCTGGAGTTCGGGATCCACGGCTACAAGCCGTATCGCACCACCGACGTCTACAGCCGCCGCTTCGGCGACTGCAAGGACAAGGCGAGCCTGCTCAAGGTGATGCTGGCCGAGATCGGCATCGACAGCCACCTGGTGCTGGTGCGAACCCGCGACCTGGGCACGCTGCCGCAGGCGCCGGCCAGCCTCGCCGCCTTCAACCACGCCATCACCTACGTGCCCTCGCTCGACCTGTTCCTCGACGGCACCGCCGAGTGGTCGGGTCCGGGCGAGCTGCCCTCGGGCGATCAAGGCGCCACCGTCTTGGTGGTCGAGGACGGCAAGGGGGCGAAGTTCCGCACGATTCCGATGAGCGGGGCCGACGACAACGGCCGCCGCACCGAGCAGCACGTGACGCTGCGGGCCGATGGCACCGCGAGCATCGATCACACCATCACCGTGTGGGGGGGCGGGGCGTCGTCGGTGCGCTTTCGCTTCCAGTCGCCCGAGCAGCGCAAGGAGCGGCTGACCTCGGTGTTCGGCGACGTGTTCCCCGGAGTGGAGGTCCGTGACGTGAAGGCCCCGGGGCTCGACGACATCCTGCAGCCGGCGACGCTCTCGGCGACGCTGAGGGTGCCCACGTGGTCGACCAAGGAAGGTGCGGCCGAGGACCCGCGGCTTCGCTTCCAGGTGCTGGGTCGCGACTCGCGGCTGGCCGCGGCCATGGCTGGCACGACCGAGCGCGAGCACGACCTCGTGCTCGATCTGCCATCGACCGAGGAGTACCGGGTGCGCTACGCCCTGCCGCCCGGCCACCGGTTCTCTCGCTTGCCCGAGGGCAAGTCGATCGACTCCCCGGTGGGACGGTTCTCGCTCGAGGTCGAGCCCACCGACGAAGGCGTCGAGGTCCGCAGCCGGCTGCTGCTGCCCAAGCCTCGCATCACCCCGGCGGAGTACGACGCCTTCCGCCAATTCCTCCGCCAGGTCGACGCCAGCCTCGAGCAGAGCTTCGAGATCACCCCCGCCCGATGATGCACGTATCACGCCCTTCGTCCTCCGCCGCGCGTCGGCCCCTTGGGGAGCGTCGTCGCCACTCGCGCTCGTGGTCGTGGTCGTGGCCGTGGTCACGAGCCCGGGCTCGCCTGCGCGCGCTGCTGCCCACGGCATTGCTGCTCGTGGCCGCCTGCCGTGCCACCGGGACGCGACCGCCCTTCGATCCGTCCGAGCCTCAGGCAGCGGTGGAGCCGCTGCACGCCCACCTGCGTGCACATCCCGAGGACGTGGCCGCTCGCCGCGATCTGGCCCACCTGCAGTGGCTATACCTGGGCAATGCAGACGCAGCACGCCCGGTGCTCGACGAGCTGGCCTCGGCCGGCGATCCGGTGTCGCAGCTCTCGCGCCTGCTGATGGCCGAGGCCCGCGAGGAGCCCACGGTCCTGGCCCAGCTCTCGTTCGCGGCGGTGCGCGCCGCCGCGGCCACCCCCCGGGACGACTCCTCGTGGCGGCTGCGAGTGGCGGTGGCCGAGGTCGCGGCGCGCCTCTTGGCCGATCATCACGGCGAGCGACCCGACGACGACCGCGAGGTCGCGGCGCTGGTCGATGGGCTGCCCCCCCATGCGCTGCCGTTCGACGTGATGCAGCCGCTGTCGAGCCTGCGCGCAGCGATCGCCCGGCGCCGCGGCGAGCCCTATCACGCCTACTACGACGCGCAGGGATGCGTGCAGCAGTGGACGGTGGGGCCCATGCACGGCAGCCGCGGTGCGGTGGAGCTGTCCCACCTGACACCGGGCCCGCTGTCGCCCGATCCCGAGGCCGCCATGGTGCCGCTTGCGTGTGTGGTGCGGGTATGGAATCCGTCGCCGTCCCCCGGGGCCCGGCGCATGGTCACGCACGTGCGGGCCAAGGGGGGACCGGTGGTGCTCGATCTGGGTGCGGAGGAGGCCGCGCGCTTCTACCTCGATGGCCGGCTGCTGCATCGCACCGACGACAGCGAGCGCTATGGACGAGGTCGCGCCACCCTGCAGGTGTCGCTGACCGAGGGCTGGCACCGACTCGAGATCCACACCGTGATCCCGGCCGAGCGCGCGTGGGTGCTGGTGCGTGCGGTGGAGGGCGACGGGCCTCCGCTGCCTGCTTCGACCGACGAGCCCACGGTGCTCGCAGCTCCGTGGACGGGCCGACCGCGTCGCATGCGAGCGTC
Source organism: Paraliomyxa miuraensis (assembly GCF_026337845.1). Taxonomy (GTDB): domain Bacteria; phylum Myxococcota_A; class Polyangia; order Nannocystales; family Nannocystaceae; genus Paraliomyxa; species Paraliomyxa miuraensis. Next base: position 131,460 of record NZ_JAOVZF010000157.1, read on the forward strand.
GTGGCCCGAAGCGGTGCCCGGCATCGAGGGCCCGATCCATGCCCCGCTGCGGGCATATCTCGCGGTCGAGGACGCGCTGGCCGACGGCGACAGCGATCGGGCCGAGCGCGAGCTTCCGGGCCTGTCCCGGGCCGAGCGCTTCGCCGAAGGCCACTGGATGCGGGCTCGCTTCGAGCGTGCCGATCCATCGCGCGGTCGCACCGTCTCGGTGTCGCGCGAGATGGAGGCGCTCGAGCGAGCCCTCGACCTCGACCCCACGCTCGACGCGGTCCACCTGCGCCTGCTCGACGTGCGCCGCGATCGCGGTGAGGAGGCCGAGGTCGAGCAGATCCTGCGCGCGCTGCCGCCGACCCGCCTCGCCGGGATCGACGGCCAGCTCATGCGATTTTCGGTGTTCCTGGCCCAGGGCAACGAGTATCTGGCCGAGCAGGCGCTGATGCGGGCGGCCTCGCTGTCGCCCGACAGCTGCAAGGTGCTCCGGGCCCAGCGATTGCTGGCCCGGGAGCGAGCCGACGTGCGCCGCGAGGACGAGATCGCGGCCGCGATGTCGGTGTGCGCAGGCAGCCTGGGTCTGCGCGCGCGGCTGGCCGAGTCGCGCGGCCGCTGGGACGAGGCGCAGGCGCTGCTGTCGACCGACCTGGAGCGCACTCCCGACGACCTCGATGCGCTCGGGCACCTCGCCCGCGTGGAGGCACTGCGTGGCGATCTCGGAGCCTCGCGGGGGCACCTGAACACCGTGCTGCGCTACAACCCGTTTCGGGTGGGCAGCCACCTCGCCCTGGCCGATCTGGCCGCGACCTCCGGCGACCTGCCGGGCGCTCGCGGAGAGCTGCGGGAGGCGCTCGCCAAGATCCCGCAGAGCAACGCCTTGTGGCGCTCGGCGGCCGATCTGGGGATCGCCGACGATCTGATGACCTGGCGGATCGATGGCCTGGCCGCGCTGCGCGAGTATCGGGCCTCGGGCGCGACCTACGAGGGCGTGGGGGAGGTGCTGGTGCTCGACCGCAGCGTGGCCCGCGTCTACGACAACGGCGGCCAGCGACAGATCGTGCACATCATGGCCCACTTGCTGAGCAAGGAGGCGCTCGACGACTACGGCGAGCTCTCGATCCCCGACGCGGCCGAGCTGCTCACTCTGCGCACGATCAAGCCCGACGGTCGCTTGCTCGAGCCCGAGTCGGTGCCGGGCAAGGAGGGGGTGAGCCTGCGGCACCTCGAGATCGGCGACGTCGTCGAGTACGAGTACATCGTGGAGCAGGGCCCCGCCGGCGCCGTGCCGGGCTACGTCGACGTCTCGACGTTCCGGTTCCAGTCGGCCGACGTGCCCTATCACCGCTCCGAGCTGTTGGTCGTGCACCCGCCCTCGATTCCGCTGCGCTTCGACGAGCGCAACGGACCGCCGGTCGACCAGCCGCGCACGCTGGAGATCGACGGACGGCCCCTGACCGTGCACCACTTTCGCGCCGACGAGGTCCCGCGGCTGGGCGTCGAGCCCGGGTCGCGACCATGGCTCGAGGAGCTGCCCTCGGTGCACGTCTACACCGACCTCGATCTGCCGCGATACCTCGACGGACTCGCGGCTCAGATCCGCGACTCGCAGCGCCGCAACCCCGCCTTGCGCTCGCTGGTACGATCGCTCGTCCGTGGCCAGGCCACGCCCCGCGACCAGCTCCAGGTGCTGTGGAGCTGGGTGGTCGAGAACGTGGAGGACGCCGGTGACCTCTCCACGCCCGCCACCGCCACCCTGGCCGGGCGAACCGGCAGCCGGCTGATGCTCCTGCGAGCCATGCTGCGCGAGGCCGGGCTCCCCGCGGAGCTATGGCTGGCGCGCGATGGCTACGGTCCTCGCCCGCTGCCGGGCGGGCATCCGCTGGTCGAGACCTATGAGGCGGCCATGCTGGCGGTGACGCTGCCCGACGCCGACGAGCCGCTGATGGTGATGACGGTCTCGAAGGTGATGCCGCTGGGCTATCTCGCCCCTGGCTACCGCAAGACCGATGGCCTGCGGATCCAGCTCGAGCCGAGCGAGGGCCCCTCGGGCCCGGTGACCTTGCCCGACGTCGCCCCCGAGTACGAAGACCGGCGGCGCTACGACCTCGATCTACGGCTCGATGCCCGGGGCGCCGGTACGGTGGAAGGCACCATCACCCTTCAGGGCATGGAGGCGATCCTGTGGCGGCAGGCCCTGCGGCAGATCGATCGCGATCGCATCGAGGAGGTCTTCGAGCAAGCCGAGCTGTCGTGGCTGCCCGCGGCCTCCCTCGATCGGCTCGAGCTTCGGCACGAAGACGAGCTCACTGCGCCGCTCGAGCTGCGGTTCTCGGCGTCCACCTCGGGAGCCGGGGTCACCCAAGACGGCACCCTGGTGCTGCGGGCCACGCCGATGCCGCTCAATCCGGCGGCCCCGTTCGCCGGACTGCCGCGGCGCACCACGGGGCTCGTGATCCCCTACGCACCCAAGCTCGAGGCCGAGCTGCGGCTCCACGTCTCCGGTGCACGGCTCGACTCGGTCCCCGAACCCAGGGTCCTCGAGTCCGAGCACGGGCGCTTCGTGCGAGAGGTCGACCGAACCTCCGAGGGTCTGCTCCTGCGCGTCACATCGACCCTTCGCACGGGCGTGCTTCCCCCCGAGCACTACGAAGGTCTCACGACGTTCGCCCGGCAGGTGGAGCACGCGGTGCAGGACGTCGTACGCGCCCGCTGATCGGCGAAGGCGACGACGCTCGCGCTCGTTCCCATCCCCCTGGGCATCGCTTCGGCCGCCGCGCCGGGGATGGAGCCGCCATCGCGACCACCTCCGCACGGGTGAGCGCTCACGTCACGGTCGTGCTCGCTCGGCGCTTCGCCGCGGGCGCAGCAATCCTCGGTCATGCGCTTGGATCGCGCCTTGCACGAGTCATCGGGGTACCCCGGACCATGACCATGCAACCCAAGCCCGTGAGACCTGCCGCTCCACCGCTCGTTCCCTCGTGCCCCCTGATTTCGTCGAACTCAGAGCCGATGAGCACCGACCCCACGGGCTCCGGTACCGTCGCCCGCGTGGTCCCTCGACCCGAGGAGATCACGCGCCCCGTCGACGTGCCCGTGACTCGCGAACACGGCCTGTCGGGTCGGCTCCTGCCGGGTACGGAGCTGCGCCTCGAGGCACGCGTGGGCAAGGGCGCGTCGGGCGAGGTCTACCGGGCGACCAGCGGCCACGCAGGCCCTCCGCTGGCGGTCAAGGTGCTCTGCCATCGCAGCACGGGATCGGTGCGGCTGCGCTTCCATCGCGAGGTGGAGATCTTGCGCCAGATCGACTCGCCCTACGTGGTCAAGGTGGTGGCGGACGGCGTGCTCCCCGACGGCCGCCCCTGGTATGCGATGGAGTACATCGATGGCGAGTCGCTCGCTGCCAAGCTCGAGGCAACGGGTCGCTGCGAGCCCGCCGCCGTGATCGCGTGGATTCGCGGAGCCTGCCGGGGCCTGGCCGCGATCCACGATGCAGGCTGGGTTCATCGCGACGTCAAGCCCGCCAACATCATCGTGTTGGGGGAGGGGGCCGTCGACGACGTGCGCATCGTGGATCTGGGCATTGCCGAGCGGATCCACTCCGAGCCCGATCTCCTCAGCGGCACGCCCGAGTACATCGCTCCCGAGCAGGCCGAGTTTCGCCCGGTCGACGTGCGCTCGGACGTCTACGCGCTCGGGTGCTGCGCCTACGAGCTGCTGACCGGCCGTCGGTTGGTGGAGGGGCGCAGCGCAGTGGCCAAGATCAACGCGCACATCGAGGGGGTCCGCCCCTCCTGGCCGAACCACCCTCCGATCCATCCACGGCTGCGTCGCCTGGTCGAGCGCTGTCTGGCGCGACATCCCGAGGCACGCCCTCCCAACGTCTACGTGCTCGAGGAGGAGCTGCGGCGGCTCGTACCCGGACTGGCTCGGAAGGCCGAGCCTCGCCGCCCCTCGGCCCTCGCGCCGCGCCGCGGGGTGTGGAGGCACCTGGCCCGCGGTCTCGCGGCGCTCCTTGGTCCCCGGCGTCGTCGAGCCGAGGGGCCGGAGGTCCCGATCATGGCGCGGGCGCGTGCAGGGTGACGCTGAGCTCGAGGCCCTCCCGATGCTCGCGAAGGCGCAGCGCGTAGCCCTCGTCGCGGATGCACTCGATCACGGCATCGACCCCGGCCTTGGCCCGCCGCGGCGCGGGCCTGACCTCCGCGTGACGCAGGCGTCCCTCCTCGAACCGTAGCGCGAGCGTCACCGCTGACGGCGGCCGCTCGGCGCCGAGCTCGGGCAGGCACACCGCGAGATCCTCGGCGAGTGCCTCGAGGCGCTTCTGATCCCCGGCTCCCAGCGCGTAGGGCTGCTCGAGCTCCACCCGCGGATGCTCCCAGGCCATCGCCGAGCGTCGCTCCAGCCAGTCGTCGCCCCCCTGCTTGGGGGGAGGAGCAGAGCCGTCGGCCATCCACCCGACCGCTTCGAACGGGCGCTGCGGGCCGCCCTGCAGCGCCACGAGCAGCTCGAGCAGCTGCTGCAGCTGGACGTCCCCCCCGAGGCTCACCACCACGCCTCGCTCGCGAGGGAAGGCACGACCGAGCTGCTCCACCACCGCCCGCAGACCCCGGGCATCGGCGGGCACGCGGCTCAGCCAGCGCCCATCGACCGCGATGCTCGGGCCGCGTCCGTCGAGGTGCACGTGGACGCGAGCCTGCGCCCAGGCCCGATCGCCCGCGCGCTGCCCCGCGGCGTGGGTGACGTACAGGGGAAGGGCCATCACGACCTCGCCCCGATCGTCACGCGGACTGGCGGACACTCGTGGCTCGACGACCGCGAGCTCGACCCGCTCGGCATGGGCGCGGAAGATCGCCCGCAGCACCGTGCGCAAGAGCGGCGCGGGCAGCTGGGGCTCCGCAACCAGCAGCAGGGTGCCTCGTCCGTCCTGGGCCAGCGTGTTGCCCACGGCCTGTGCGAGCTCGGCCAGCTCGTCGTTGGTCTCGACGTCGAGGCCGAAGGCGCGCGCGTGCGAGCGACCAGCGTCCACCACCAGACGCCCTTCATGGGCCCAGACCACCGGCGCCAGGCTCTCGGCGCGTGCGGTGCCAGCCGGGAACGATCGCAGCGGCCAGTCGGGCGCACGGGGAGCGGGCAGCGATGCCCGGAGCGTGTCGTGCAGGGCGTGGTCGTCGCCCGCGCGTCGATCGACCACCGTGGCCCAGCGGGGCTCGCTCGAGAGCGCGCGCTGCTGCTCGTCCATCAAGGCCCACAGCTCGTCGGCGGTGGGCCATGGGGGGCGGGCGTGGGGCGCCGTGTCGGCCAGCAGCGCCTCCACGGAGTCGCGCTCGGCGTAGAGCGCCTGCACGGCGATCGACAGTCGATCGCCGGGCGGTACCTCCACCGCGGCCGCCAGGGTGCCCCGCACGTGGTCGTAGATCCTCCAGCGCGCGTTGTCGGCCAGGCGCGGGTGACCCTGCTCGATCACGGTGCGGTACACCAGGGTGCGGATCGAGAGGTCCTCCGCGACCGCGGGCGGCTGGAGGTCGGCCGAGAGCAGCATGATCAGATCGGCGCAGAAGCTCGCGACCGTGAGATCGGCCGATCGGTGGGCGGCCTCTTCGAGACCGAGCGCCTCCCGCAGCAAGCGCTCGGTCGCCTCGCGGGTCGCTCGTTCGCCCACCCCGGTCGCATGGCCCCCCAGCGCATCCCAGAGGGTCTCGCGAGCATCCTGATCCTGGCCAAAGCGCGCCGCGTCGAGCAGATCGAGCAGGCGATCGAGTCGCACGGCCCGGGCCTGGGGATCCCCTCGCGACAGCGACGCCAGCATGGCCACTTCGCGAGGGGCCGAGCCGAGGAGGGGATCATCGATCCACGGGGTGGGCAAGGCCGCGGGCGCCACGGTCGCGGCGGGATGAGCGCAAGCCGCGAGCAGCCCTCCCAGGAGTCCTGCCGCGGCTCTTCGTGCCGCCCACCGACCGAGCCTCGACCCCACGCCGGCGCCCCATCGCGTGAGGGACCGGTCCGAGGCCGCGGAGCAGGGGGCAAGGGGACGGGGTGGTGCGGCGCGCGTCATTTCGTCGGGAGGGTGCGTGGGGATCGCATAGCATACGCCTCGCCCATGCTGCGCGTGCCCAAAGCCCGGCCGCCGCGATTGCGTGCGACCGCGCCTTCCTGCACGTGGGGCGCGGTCGCGACCGCGCTGTGGCTTTGGACCGGCGGGGCGCAGGCGGCCGAGGTCCGCACCGTGGCGCGCACGATCGGCGAGGGCTACATGGTCCGGCTGCCCGGGGAGAGCGGAGCCCTGGTCAGCCGACGCCGCGTGGTCCAGTACGTCAACCTCGGCGTATTCGAGCTGCTGCCACCCAAGGAAGCGGACCAGTGGCGTCGCGACCCCGACGACGGCCAGCTGCGCCTGGTCTCGTCCATGCGGCTGCGTCACGACTTCGGCACCATGCAGACCGGCGCGACCGGATCGGCCCAGTCGCTGCTGCAGTCGATCGACGGCCGCCAGATCGATCTCCTGTTCGGCTACCTCGAGGGCGAGCGCCTCGGTGGCTGGGTCGACCTCCGCCTCGGCCGCCAATTCGAGATGTCGGGCCTGGACTTCTATGCGTTCGACGGTGGCTGGGTGAAGGTGCGAACTCCGGCCCACCTCGCGGTGGAGGCGTTTGGCGGCCTGCAGGTCGACGGCTCGGCCGTGTTCGGCTTTCCGACCTTCGAGCTCGATGGGACCTCGGGCACGGACGCCGATGCGATCTCGTCGCCGATGGTGGGCGCCGCGGTCTCGATGTCCGACGTGCGGTTCATGGATGCACGCGTCGCCTACCGCCGGACCTTCACCCCGGCATCGCTCGGCGTGGATCGGATCGACAGCGACGGCACGCTGGGACTCGCTCCCGGGATCGACCAGGAGGTGTGGAGCGGCACGGTGGCCCTGCACCTTCGCGACGGCAAGTTCTCGCCGTTTGCCTCGGCCCGCTACAACCTCGGCACCAGCCGCGTCGACGACCTGTCGGCGGGCGTCGACTGGGTGCTCACCGAGCTGCACCGCGTACGGGCCCAGTACCTGCGCACGATTCCCGCATTCGACCTCGACTCGATCTTCAACGTGTTCTCGGTGACCCCGTTCGAGGACGTGCGGCTGTCCTACGAGGTGCGCCCCGGCCCGCGCTGGCGACTCGACGCACGCTTTCAGGGCCGACTGTTTCGCGATGACCTCACCGCCGCCCTCGGGACCGAGCCCACCAAGGCCGTGCGCTTTGGGGGAGGGGGCGGGGCCGGAGCCGCCTACCAGCGGCGGCGCGTGGGCCTGCGGGCCGATGCATTCGGCCTGGGTGGTGAGGGCGGCACGCGAGTGGGCGCCAGTGTGGATGCGCGCACCCACGTGATCTACGACCGGCTGGGTCTCGATGGCCGTGGCTACGTGCTCTACTACTCATCATCGCCGTCGTCAGGGGCGACGGGCGAGCCCGACGCCCCCACCGGCTATAGCGTGGCCGTGCAGGGCGGTGCCAACCTCCGCCTGGGGCACGGCATCTACATCAACGTGGTGGCCGAGGAGATGTTCTCCCCGTTCCTGCGCGGGGCCTTCCGCGCGTTCGGGATCCTGAGCGTCGACTGGGCCCTGCGAGGAGGCCAGCGATGACCCGCAACCTCGTGCTCTGGGTGCTCGGCTTGGGCCTGCTGTTCGTGGCCGCGCTGTGCCGCGATCCGCTCGCCCAGGGGGCACCGACCCGTGGAGGCCCAAGTCGCACCGCGACGGTGGGCGACGGGGGCAAGGCTCGCGCCCGGGCCGAGGTCCCCACCACTGCCGCCGTGATGGTGGGACCCGTACGCCGCGGCTCGCCCGTGTACCCCGAGCAGGAGATCCCGCTGCGCTTCAACCATGGCCAGCACCTCGCGCTCGGGATCGACTGCAGTCGTTGCCACACCGACGTGGCGACCAGCACGAGATCCCGCGACCTCAACTTCCCGCGCGGGGAGAGCTGCGACGAGTGCCATGGCCCCCAGCACCCGCGCCCGCGTGGCGAGCCGGCCCGCTGCGCCCTTTGCCACACCGAGGTCGATGCCGACAACCGGGTGACGGCGGGTCTGCGAGCGCCGCGTCCCCAGCTCGTGTTCAACCACCAGATGCACGCCCAGTTCAAGGGCCAGCGCGGCAGTGACTGCGAGGACTGCCACGGCGACATGAGCAAGGTGCGGCTGGCCACCACGCTGCAGCTTCCGCGCGAGGCCGACTGCCTCACGTGCCACGACGGGTTCCAGGCCACCGAGCGCTGCGGCGCCTGCCACCCCACCGAGGCCTCGGGCCGCCTGGCAACGCGCGCCCAGGACGACCGGGTGCTTCCAGCGCTCATCCCGACCGGCCGCAGCGGCTGGGGGGCGGCGCACGATCTGAATTTCGTGGAGGACCACGCCGGCATCAGCAAGGCCAACCCCACCCTGTGCCAGTCGTGCCACGACGAGAGCTTCTGCCTCGACTGCCACGCGGGCGCGCTGCGTCCGCTGCGGATCCATGCGGGCGACTACGTGACCGCGCACGCGCTCGATGCCCGGGCGCGTACCCAGGATTGCCAGTCGTGCCACCGCACGCAGACCTTCTGCCTGGGCTGCCACGAGCGCATGGGCTTTGGCGAGCGCGAGGAGGGGGCCTTTGGCGTCGGCGGGGGCTTGCGCTTCCACCCCGATGGCTGGTCGGGTCCCCCCGGGATGCCCCAGGGGCATGCGCATGCGGCCCAGCGCAACATCGGAGCCTGCGTCAGCTGCCACACCGAGGACAGCTGTCTGGCGTGCCACGCCACGACCGGAGTCGCCGCGGCGGGGCTCGACGTCAGCCCGCACGGGCCGGGATTCGGGCGCTCACCACGGTGCCGGGCGCTCGCCAGCCGGGCGCGGCGGGCCTGCCTCAAGTGTCACGCCCCGGTGGATCCCCACCTCGAGTGTGGGTGACGACTTTCGGGGCGCCTCGGACATGCAGCGGACCGAGGACTTCTTCGAGCGAACCCGCCGTCAAGACCCGCTTGGCCCACGCCTCGACCTGCTCCGGTGATGCCGCCTCCACGCGGGCGTGATTCGCCTCGGACAGCGGTCCGAATCGCGTGTCCAACAATACGAGCAGGAGCTCGGCCCGACCTTCAGCCCGACCTTCAGCCCGACCGTCGGCCCGACCGTCCGCGAGGGCTTGCTCGCGGCCGGCAACGCGCTCGATCTCGTACAGCCTGATCTCCTGCTCCCGCCATCGAGCGAGGCGACAGGTCTCGGGGTCTTGGGAGAGATCTTCGAGGGTCTGCTTTGCAAGGGCCATGATGGGATCTTCCGCAGCGAGGCAGTCCAGCTCGGCGTCGTCGTCGAACCTGGTGAAGAACCGAGCCCAGCGCTCGACCACGGCATCATAGCCGGTAGCATCCGAGGTCGGCAGTGCGCTGAGCTGCAACACGTGGATCGAGAGCTGGTCGCAGAGCAGGATGTGCGAGTGGCGCTCCCTCATCTCGAACACCGCGTGTAGGGGTAGCCCGGAAAACAGTGGTTCGACGAGCCAGGCAACGACCACGGTTGGGGTGAGTCGATCGTATCCATCGCCGCGCGAGAGCTGGTCCACGTAGTCCCGAGCGCCGTAGTACAGCAGGCGAGACGGCAACGCGACGGTGTTCGTACGCTGCATCTCGACGTCGGTGCGGGTTCCGTCGTCGAAGACCACGCGTACGTCGAAGACCACGCGCCGGTCCCGAACATCCTGCCCGGGGATGTCGGCGTCGATCACGGTGATGGACCGGATCGGTCGGGCGAGGACGCCCTGGAGCATGTGGCGAAGCAACTCGGGCTCGCGCGTGAGCATGCGCTTGAAGACCACATCGAGGGTGGGATCCAAGAGATCATTGGGTCCATCTCGTTCGAACTGGTGTCGTGGCACGAACGGGACGCCGGGGTCCGGCTGCGGGGGTCCAGTCACGGGGAACACATCGGCCACGAGCGGCTAGCGTTGCAGGAAAAATGCTCGATCGATCCGTTCCGTCATCGTGCATGCTGGGGCGCCACCAGCGCGTCGAACAGCGCCGCCAGGGTTCGGGCCGGGTCCGCGCATCGCCCGGCGTGCACGCTCGAGGCCTGCAGCATGGTGCTGCGCGGACTGACGAGCCAGTGGAAGCGCTCGCTGCGGGGAAGCGCCGCGATCGGACCGGCGCCCCGCCGCCCGCGGCACACCGCCTCGATCGCCCGTAGCTGCCGCTCGATCGCCTCCACGTCGGCCGAGGGATCGAGGGCCCGCAGCCGCTCGCGATCGAGCCCGGTGGCACAATCGAGGAACCCCAGGGTGGGGCACGACAGCACGACGCCCACGTTGATCCGCTCCCCCCGCTCGACGCGGGGGACGGCGCGAAGCACCGCGTAGTCATAGGCGTGCTCGGGCATCGATCGCCTCCTGCAAGAACCCCTCGGCCTGGTCACGGCGCGCGCGCAGGAACGAAGCATAGGCCGTCCGCCGTGGCTCGACCTGCGCCGGATCGTCGTGGATCCACGCCGCGGGCACGTCGGCCACGGCGGCTTCGATGCGCGCATCGGTGAGCCCTTGCCGCAGCCAGTCGCCCGCCCGGGACAGCGCATCGGCCCACGGCAGCAGCACGTGGTCCTTGGTCAGGGGAAACCGCCGATCGACCCCCACGAGCCCTCCGTCCCAGTCGTGATGCCAGTAGAGCGCAGCCCCGTGATCGATGAGCCAAAGCTCGCCCTGTCGGCACAGCAGATTGGGGTTGCGTGCGGTACGATCGACGTTGGTCACGAAGGCATCGAACACCACCAGCCGCGAGGCCAGCTCGCTGTCCAACGAGGGCGGCGGAGCGGCCGGATCGAACATCAACGCCCCCGACAGGAACGCGAGGCCCACGTTCAGGCCCACGCTGGCCACGAGCAGCTCCTGGATCTCCTGGTCGCGCTCGGTCCGCGCGATCGCGTCGGGCAGGGTCACCAGCGCGACCTCGGGCGCGGGCAGCTCGAGCGCCCGCGCCAGCTGCCCCACGATGATCTCGGCCACCAACGCCCGCGGCCCTTGGCCCGCGCCCCGCAGCTTGACCACGTGCAGCGTGCCATCCGACAGCTCCATCACCGCGGGCACCGAGCCTCCCTCGCGAAGCGGGGTCACGTAGCGGATCGCATCGAGGTGGCGCAGGGGAGGGGGGCGCTCATCGGTCGTCACGCCGTTCCTTCTAGTCGCACTCGGCCCGTTGGCCAAGGCCGCGGCTCAGGTCAGCGACGAGTACACGGTGAACAGCTCGACCTCGGTCACCGCCAGCAGGCGGTAGGATCGATCGGGGCTGATCGTCACGGGAGCCGCGGGCAGCAGCTCCACGCGGTCGACCTCGTTGCCGTCGTTGACCTCGAGGACCCCACGACCGCCGGTCAGCATCACCACCATGTCACGCCGACCGTGGGTCGAGACGACGACGTTCTCGCCTTCCTTGACCCGTAGCACCGTGGACGTATAGCTCTCGCCACGGGCCCACACGAACGCTCCACCGAAGGTCTTGGGGGAGAACGGCGGGCCAAAGTCCGAGTCGGCGTCATCGCTGTCGTCGGTGTCGTCGATCTCGTCGGGCTCCTCGGCCATGGCTGGGAGCGTATCGAACTCGGCCATGGCTGGCGACGGGCCCCGGCTCGTGGGCTCACGAGGGACTAGCCGGGCTTGACGGGCGTGGGCTTGACCGGTGCGGGAGCGCCCGAGGCTGGCTTGGCGGGCTCGGGCTTGGCAGGCTCGGGCTCGGGCTCGGCCGTGGCCGGCTTCGAGGGCGCGGACGGGGGCGCGACCGTCCTGCCCTTGCTCTTGCCGGCATCGCTGGGCTTGGTCTTGGCACCGTCGTCGACCTTGCCCTTGCCCTTCTTGCCCTTGCCCTTCTTGCTGCCCTTGCCCTCGTCCTCGCTGGCCGCGGCCTCCTCGTCGCCCGCGGCCTCCTCCGACGCGTCTTCGTCCTCGCCCCTGGCCGGCTCGTCCACGTAGCCCTCGGCCTTGGGCGCGGCCTCTTGCTCGTCCTTGATGCGGAGCTGCTCGGCCTGTCGAGCGCGCCGGGCTGCGTCGTGATCCCACTGATCGACCTTGCCGTCGCCGCTGACGTCGTAGCCGATCCGATCGATGCGGCCCGCGAGATAGTAGGCGAACATGTCGGGGCGACCATCGCCATCGCGATCGGTCTCGATGCGGGTCAGCCGGCCCTTGTCGTAGCGCCGCCACGCGTCCACGAACCCGTCGCGATTGAGATCGAGCTCGTCGAGCACGAGGGCACCACCCTCGTAGTAGCTGCCCAGGTCGATGCGCCCGTCGTAGTCCTGGTCGAACTGCTCGCGAACGATCTCGCCCTTGTCGTCGTAGTGGAAGTAGGCGTCGAGGCGGCCGTCGAAGTTGAGATCGGCCTGCTTGCACCGCAGCGGACCGTCGGCCGAGCGATCGTACAGCGAGACGACGTCGGCTCGGCCGTCGTGGTTGGTGTCGAGCTGCTTGGGGTGGGCACCTCGGGTGTCACAGCGGGTGCTGTCGACCGACAGATCCCGCAGGTTGGGATTGCGCGCCCGCGCGTCCAACGCGGGCTCGTCCTCGGGGGGCTGGGGCTCGTCGTCCTTGTTCTGCGGACCGGCGCAGGCAGCGGCCCCCAGCAGGAAGGCGCCCAACCACAGCCCCAGGGATGCGGCCTGCCCCCGCGTCGTGCGTCGGTAGGCGCTCGAGGGGCTGGCGATCACGACCCGAGCCCGCCCCTCACGCGGGCCACGGCGCCCTCGTCGGCCTGCTGGGAAGGGCTCATGACCGGACGCACGTGCTGGCACGGCCATACTCTAGAAGGGCGAGGGACCCAGGGCAAGCCGGGAGGGCCGGGCTGTGGTATCCCCCCCCGCCCGAGCTTTCCGTCATGAACGCGACCGCACCCACCGGCAAGCCCGAAATCCTCGTGGCGCCGCCGCAGGCTCGCATCCGCAGCTTCTGCATCATCGCGCACATCGATCATGGCAAGAGCACGCTGGCCGATCGGCTCATGGAGCACACGGGGCTGCTCGGCGAGCGCGACAAGCAGGCGCAGTACCTCGATCGCATGGATCTCGAGCGCGAGCGAGGCATCACCATCAAGGCCCAGACCGTGCGCATGACCTACCGCGCGGCCGACGGGGAGTCGTACGAGCTGAACCTCATCGACACCCCCGGACACGTGGACTTCGGCTACGAGGTCTCGCGCAGCCTCAAGGCCTGCGAGGGGGCGCTGCTCGTGGTCGACGCCGCGCAGGGGGTCGAGGCCCAGACCCTCGCCAACGTCTATCTCGCGCTCGACGCCGACCTCGAGATCATCCCCGTCATCAACAAGATCGATCTGCCCAGCGCCGACCCCGACACGGTCAAGGAGCAGATCGAGGAGATGGTCGGTCTCGATGCCACCGACGCCGTCGAGGTGAGCGCGAAGACCGGCCTGGGCATCGGCGCGCTGCTCGAGGCCATCGTGCAGCGGATTCCGCCCCCCAAGGGCGATCGCGAGGTCCCGCTGCGCGCGCTGGTCATCGACAGCTGGTGGGATTCCTACCGCGGGGTCATCTCGGTGATCCGCGTGTTCCAGGGTCGCGTCCGCCCCGACGATCGGATCCAGCTCCTGGCCACCGCCGGGCGCTACGAGGTGCAGTCGGTGGGGGTGTTCGCGCCCGAGGGCACCGATCTGCCCGAGCTGTGCGCGGGCGAGGTGGGCTACCTCAACGCCAGCATCAAGGAGCTGGCCGACGCCAAGATCGGCGACACGGTGGCCCTCGCCAGCGACGAGGGGGCGACCCCGCTGCCGGGCTTCCAGGAGGTCCAGCCGATGGTGTTCGCCGGGGTGTTCCCCACCGACAACGCCGACTACCCCGCGCTGCGCGACGCGCTGGCCAAGCTCAAGGTCAACGACGCCTCGTTCTCCTACGAGCCCGAGACCTCCGAGGCGCTGGGCTTCGGCTACCGCCTGGGGTTCCTGGGCCTGCTCCACATGGAGATCGTGCAGGAGCGGCTCGAGCGCGAGTACGACCTCGACCTCATCACCACCGCGCCCAGCGTCAAGTACCAGGTGGGGCTCAAGACCGGTGAGTCCATCGTGGTCGAGAACCCGGCCAAATTTCCCGATCTGGGCGACTACGAGTGGATCGAGGAGCCGGTGATCCTGGCCCGGATCCAGCTGCCGCAGGAGCACCTGGGGGCGATCATCAAGCTCTGCGAGGAGCGGCGGGGGATCCAGCGCGACCTCAGCTACCTCACCGAGACCCGCGTGCAGCTCTCCTACGAGCTGCCGCTGGCCGAGGTGGTGTTCGGGTTCTATGACGCGCTCAAGAGCCGCTCGCGTGGCTACGCCAGCCTCGACTACGAGGCGGCCGGGCACCGCCGCTCCGATCTGGTGCGGCTGGATCTGCTGGTCAACGGCGAGGTGGTCGATGCCCTTTCGCTCATCACCCACCGCGACACGTCGTTCCACCGCGGTCGCGACCTGTGCGTGAAGATGAAGGAGCTGATCCCGCGGCAGCAGTTCGAGGTGGCGGTGCAGGCGGCCATCGGCACGCGGGTGATCGCGCGCACCACCGTCAAGGCCGTGCGCAAGAACGTGACGGCGAAGTGCTATGGTGGCGACATCAGCCGCAAGCGCAAGCTGCTCGAGAAACAGAAGCGGGGCAAGCGGCGTCTCAAGGCCATCGGCAACGTCGAGATCCCTCAGGCCGCCTTTCACGCGGTCTTGAGCCTGGAGGGTGGGTGAGCGAGCGCAGCGAAGGGCAGCCGGAACCGGAGGCGGGCACGGCGAAGTCCGAGGGTGCGGCCGGCTCCAAGGGCGTGGCCGAGCCCGAGGGGGCAGCGGCCAAGGGCACCCCCAAGGCGCCTGCGTTCGGCGACGCCAAGCCCAAGGCCGGCGCCCAGGCCAAGCCCGAGCCGGTCGCCGATCCCCGGCAGGTGCGCGCGGCCGTCCGCATCCTCCGCAAGGAGGCCACGCGCATCCTCAAGCGCCACGGAGCCCGCATCGCCCGCGAGCCCGCCGAGCAGATGCGCCAGTGCATCGCGGCCATCGACCAGCTGCGCGAGAAGGAGGACTGGCGAGGCCTGCACACGCAAGCCGATCTCCTCGACCAGCTGCTCGACACGCACGCGGGCTTTGCCCGCAAGAGCGCGCTGCGGGAGACGCTCGAGAACATCGCGATCGCGGTGCTCATCGCCCTGGGCCTGCGCTCGTGCCTCTACGAGCCGTTCAAGATCCCCAGCGGCAGCATGATGCCCACGCTGCGGACCGGCGATCACATCTTCGTCAACAAGTTCGTCTACGGGATCCAGATCCCGTTCACCACCACGGTGGTGGGCGAGAGCCTGGGCCAGATCGAGCGCGGCGACGTGATCGTGTTCCGTTATCCCGTCGACGAGACCCAGGACTTCATCAAGCGCGTGGTGGGGCTGCCCGGCGACGAGATCATGGTCGAGGGACGGCGCGTGTCGATCAAGCGCGCAGGGGAGGGCGAGTTCTCGGAGCTGCCGCGGCGTCGGCTCGAGCAGCGCTGCTTCGACCCCGAGAGCGACAAGCCCATCGCCAACTGCACGCTCTACGAGGAGACCATGGGCGACCGCACCTACGTGGTGCGCTACAAGCTCAGCGTCGAGGAACACAAGGATCCCACCGGGACGGCGCAGGTCTGGAAGGTGCCGCAAGCGCACCTGTTCGTGATGGGCGACAACCGCAACGACTCGCTCGACAGTCGGCGCTGGATGGTGCCCGCCACCGCGGTCAAGGCCGATGGGCTCTTGTCCACCAAGGACCTGCGAGACCTGACCGACGAGCGCTTGTTCTCGATGGCGCGGCCGGACTACTTCGACGAGCAGGCCGAGTTCTCCCACGACCACGTGATCTTCAGGGCCAGCCACCGCGCGCTGGCCCACGACCTGGCGCTCGAGGTGTGGCGCGAGCCCACGCTCTCGGCCCCGGCGGTGCGCGCGAGCAAGGTGGCCATGCTGGCGTCCGCGGGCGTTCAGGTCCACGACCGCGGCTGGGATGCGCTGGTCGGGCCGGGGCAGGGCGCCGAGCTCGATGCCCTTCGCCGCCACGGCGAGGACGTGGCCGCATTGCACGTGGGCGAGGATCCCGATGCCTTCCACGCCGTGGTGGAGCTGCGCGAGCCGGCCACGCTGCTGGCGCTCTCGTGCGGCAAGGCGGTATGCGCCGACGAGGCTGCGCTGGCACGCCGGCTCGGCGAGGTGCTCGACCGCCTGGGGGACAATCGCGGCCGCGAGGCGCGGGAGCTGCTGGCGCGGCCCGACGGACCCACCAACTACAGCTCTCAGTTCAAGTCGCGGCACAACCCCCGCGATCACTACTTCGAGCGACGCTTCGCCTCGGCGGAGGTCGAGGGCGCGCGCGGGCAGGTGCGGCTACGCGTGTTTCGGCGGCCCGACGACGGCACCGAGCTGGTGCGCGATGCCGCGTTGCGCATGCTTGGCGTCGAGCCGGGGAAGGGGACCGAGGAGGGGGGGCCTCCCGAGCCCGAGCTCGACGACCAGGGCATTGCCGCATGGACCCTCGATCGCGGTGATTCCTGGGCCCTGGTGGCCGCCGACACCACGCGCGAGATGGTGGTGGTGCTCGAGTGCGGCAAGGGCGTGTGCGTGAAGGAGTCGCGGGGCAAGGAGCTGCTGCAGCTCGTGCGCGGGCGGCTGCCGCGGGCGGCCGGTGACCGCCGGCGGATGACGGCGCTGCTCGGCGTGGCCGATCTCGATGGCTTGCCCGAGATCCCCGCCGGGCGCGGCGAGCTGGCCGAGTACGATCGCGTGCAGCTCGAAGCCTCGGTCAAGGGCGACGACCACAGCGTCGAGCTCGAGGCGTGGTTGCAGCCGCAGGAGGGCGTGGTCGGCAAGATCGAGGCGCTGCGCCAGGAGATCCCGGGGCTGGAGGCCGACGACGCTGCGCTGCCGGGAGCCTGGTCGACTACCGACGAGTCGTCGATCACGTTCGTGGTGCCGGTGTCCGAGTCGCAGACGGTGCTGCGGCTGCGGTGCTTTCGGGGGCTGTGCCCCGCACGGCAGACCGCGCTGGCGCTGGTCCAGCGCGCGGCCGAAAAGGCGATCGATCCGGACAACTTCGTGGATCCCGAGGCCGAGCGACCGCTGCCGTTCGTGCCGCGCGGCAACGTCAAGGGCCGGGCCGAGCGGATCTGGCTGCCGCTGTCGCGGTTTTGGCTGCCGGTGCGGTAGAAACGTGCCCGGGCGCGGTTGGCCCCGAGACCCGCTGGGGCACGGAACGACCAACAACCGGGCAACGTGAAACCGGGGCGTCCGTCGGATCGTTGAGCTTCGCCCTCGTCGCCTCGCCCTCCCATGCCCGCCGAGATCATCACCGGCCTGCTCCTCGGCTTGCTCGCGGCTGCCCCCGCGGGGCGGGGAAGGGCGGCCGCGCAGCCCTGGGAAGGGGATGTGGAGCCGGGGGGGGCCGGGGTCGCGCTGATGCCCGGTGAGGTCGAGCTGACCGGGGAGCAGTGGAGGGCGCTGCAGCCCGAGCCCGAGCGGGAGCCCGAGGTGATGCTGCTGCGCCGCGAGGTGTGGCTGCGGGCCGTCGAGGGCGGGGTGGAGGTGAGGGCGCGGTGGACGCTGCGGAGCGAACGGCCGGAGTGGTTCGGCCATGGAATCGTGGGCTCCGGGGCGCACCTGCGGCGGGCCACCTGGAACGGGCGCGAGGCCACCGTGTGGGCGGCGACCATGGGCGGTCCCATGGTCGTCGAGCGGGTCGACGGGAACGGCACGCTGGAGGCCGAGGCGTTCGTGCCCGGGGATCCGCGCGCCGGGCTGACCGTGAGCCTGTTGGGCGCGCCGCAGGGCATGGTGCACCTCGAGGGCTTTTCGGACGATGTGATCCTCATCGGGGACGAGCTGCCCGTGGTGGCGCACGGAGGGGGTCTGTCGACTGGATCGGCCGGGCTCGAGCTGCGGGCCAAGGTGCCGGAGCCCCGGGATCGCGGGCCCTTGGTGGTCGCGAGCGTGGGGCTGGGGCTGACGGTCGGCGATGCCGAGGTGACCGGACGGGCGCGGGTGCGGTGGGAGATCCGGCAGGGATCTCGAGAGTCACTGTCACTATCGGTCGCGGGCGTGGGAGAGGACCTGACGGTCGAGGGTGCTCAGGTGGCCTCGTGGCGGCGCGAGGGGGGGCAGGTGCTCGTGGAGCTCGGGGCGGAGACCACGGGGTTGGTCGACCTCGATCTGCGCTGGACCGTGGCGGCGCCCGCAGGCGCCGAGGCCACGGTGGCCATGCCGTCGATCGTGCCGCAACACGTGTTTCGCAGCCCCTGCGCGATGCAGGTGGCTCGCGATGGCGAGGTCGACGTGCGGCCGGAGCTGTCACGAGGGTGGAGGGCGGTGCCGAGCGCCCTGGTCCCCGCGTGGGCCGAGGGCCTGGTCGAGGGCACGCCCACGGCCGCGTTCGTGCGCTCGCGGGTGGTCGAAGGCGGGGGCGACTCGCTGTCGCTCTTGCGGCTCGAGCCCGTGCCCGGGCCCCCGGTGGTGGTCGACGTGGCGGACCTGAGGGTGGCGGTCACCGAGGAGGGGCGGATGCTCATGCGGGTGCGTTACGAGCTGCGCAACGAGCGGGCCTCGCACCTGTTGCTGACGCCGCCGCCGGGGATGGAGCTGCTCGGGGTCGAGGTGGCCGGGCGCCGGGTCCGGCCCGGGCGGGCCGAGGGCGGCGGGCTGTGGATCCCGCTCAAGCGCTCGCTCGAGACGATCGAGGGCCTGGTGACGGTGCCGGTCACGGTGGCACTGATCGGGCGGGGCGAGGCCGCGTGGGCGCGACGGGAGCGGCGCGAGCTGCCGCTGCCGGTCGTGGACGCGCCGGTCAACGTCCAGCGGATCACGCTGCACCTGCCGCCGCGGTATCGCAATCGCGTGCAGGCGGGTGACGGTGCCGTGGTGGACGGCTTCGATCGCGGCGAGGAGGTCGGCTACGGGCTGTGGGATCCGCAGCAGGTGGCGCGGGCGGATCGGGTGTTCAGCGAGGCGGTCGAGGCGTGGAACGCCAACGAGTTCGAGCGCGCGCAGGCACTGCTGGACCAGCTCGGCATGCTCGGGGCGGGTGGTGCAGCCAACGTGCGGGGCCTGCAGGCCAACGTGGAGCTGGTGCGACCGCGGGAGCCCGAGGAGCCCGAGCCAGCTCCCGAGAGCGCCACCGTCTATCACTTCGAGGACGACGACATCGACGGCCAGACGTACTTCGAGGACGAGCTGGCGGACTACGACCGGGCCTCGATATCCGCGGCGCCCGCCAAGAAGGCGCAGAGTTCGGCGCTGGAGCGACGGATCCGGGCGCGGGCCCGGGCGCGGTCGAGCGACAAGAAGGCTTCGTTCGAGGGCCGCAAGCAGAAGGCCAAGAAGCTCAAGGCCGAGGGCAACTACGAGGCAGCGGCCGCCGAGTATCGAGAGGCGCTCGAGGAGAGCAAGGAGCTGCGCCGGCTCGAGGACGAAGAGAGCGTCGAGTACGACTTCGAGGCCGAGGCGCTCGAGGACGAGCTGGCCGACATCGAGGCACGGACGTCGAACGACGCGCCCGAGCCGTCGGAGGCCGTCGAGGACGTGGTCGACGAGGCTGGTGAGAAGGACTTGGTCTCGGCGATGGTCGGCGGGGTCTGGGCGGCGGTGCTCGGGGACGAGGACGGTGGGGAGCCCGACGACGGGGCCGTGGCGGCGGTCAGCACGGGGCCGGTCGCCGCACCCTGGGGGATCGGGGTGCTCGTGGTGGTGCCCGAGGTCGGTGAGGCGGTGCTGTATCAGCACCTGCTGCTCGAGGCGGGGGAGCAGCGCTCGATCCGGGTGGACGCCCGCCGGGGTTGGCGGCGCTGACCGGGTGCACGGCGGGGCGGGCTGGGGCGTTACGGGGCGGAGAATGGCTCCGCGGGCCACCCAGGGTCGAGAAACGACCCATACGTTTTACTTTACATAATATTGATTATCGGAAAAACAGATAGGCAATCCTTACGGCGCTGATAGCGCCTACCTGTCACGTGCCCAGGGGTTGATCGCCCAGGAGTTGATCGAGCAGCGAGACGAGATCCTCGGGGACCGAGAGCTTGGCCGCGCGGGCGACTTGGCGGAGATCCCTTGCGAGGTTGATGGCCAATGTGCCCAATGGGTGGGAAGGATGGGCTGCTAGTGGCAGGATGAGCCGAAGACCCTCGGCAATGGCGTCCAACGCATCCGCTGGTCGTTCCGCCGTGGCATGCACGGATCCGAGCGCGCCCATCGTCATGGCGAGGTTGGGTAGGAACACCTCGGGCCGCTGCTCGGCCAGCCCTCGAACGGTGTCCACCGCTTCCTGTGCGGCCTGCAGCGCCTCCTCTGGTCTCCCAAGGTCGCTCAAACGAAGCCCGAGGTTGTTGAGCGCGATGGCGAGGTCGGGCAGGAACGCGTCGGGCCGCTGCTCGGCCAGCCCTCGATATGCCTCCAGCGCCTCTTGCGTGACCCGCAGCGCCTCCTCTCGTTTCCCCAGCTTGCTCAAGCGAATCCCGAGGTTGTCGAGCGCGCGGGCGACTTCGTGGAGGAACAGGGCCTTCGGCCACCGCTCGTTGAGCTTGCGATACGCGTCGACCGCCTCTTGCGTGGCACGCAGAGCATCTTCATGCCGTCCGAGGTTGCTCAGGCGAGCGCCGAGCACGTCGAGGGATCTGGCGAAGTCCGGGAGGAATTCGTCGGGCCTTCCTTCGACCAACTCCCGGTATGCATCCAGCGCCTCCTGTGCAGCACGCAGTGCCTCCTGATGCTCGTCGAGCTCGGCCAGGGCGTGTCCGCGAAGGCCACGAGTGCGCGCAAGGTCGGGTAGGTACTCGTCGGGGTGTTCCTCGGCTAGCGCTCGGTAGAATTCCACGAGTCCGGACAGTGCATCGAGCGCATCTCGATGACGACCAGCGGAGGCCAGGCGCATCGCCAACTTCTCCTCGATCTTGGCTCGAGTGATCGGATCCTGTTCGACCACCGCGTCCGACACGAGGCGCATGTCGGTGTCGAGAAGCTCGCGATCGACGAAGGGAGCTGTAGAACGCCCATCCGCTCTGATGATGGTTTCACGGAGCGCATCGCTACCTCGCTGGACACGCTCACTGGGTGGAAGCTCGAACACGAACTGGCGTACCGACCAAAGATCCGGACCTGCATCTCGGATCGCACCCTTTAGGCTCGGCTCGGCAACGAGCACGAGCCCTCCGAGGCCATCCCGCAGGAGTTCCCTCCGCTCATTGGCCCGAAGCACCAGGCTCGTCCATGCATCGCACCATGTCGCATTCTCGGGGCCGCTCGAGCCGGGACCTCGCACCGACTCGACCCACACGCAATCCGCTCTTGGTGCCCCGAGGACATCGGACAACACCGCCTCGAGCGCCTGCGGCGTCTGTGGCCGTAGCACCCGCTGCTTTCTCCCCTGCCCCCGCAGCTTTGCCCCTACCCGCTCCTGCAGGATGTGCGCCTGCGGTGGCGAGATCGTGAACACGTACGCCAGCCAAAACCCCTTGTGCCACTCCAAGTGCCGCTCGAGACGTGTTGCCGCTCGCTCGGTCTCCAGCGACGGCAAGAACGTCGGCTCCTGGCTCATGAGTCGGCCTTCTTGCCCTGCTCCCGCTTGACGACGCGATCGACGGCCTCGCGAATGAGCGGGTGCAGGTCGTACCACTCGCTCCCGTTGCGGTAGCAAAGCAGCAAGTGTGTGTCGAAGTACCGTGACAGCTCGGGGAGTTCACCGTGCTCGGGGAGCTCGGCCTCGTGGGACCGCGCCACCTTTCGCAGCCATCGCGCGTCCGCAATGGAGATCGGCAGGTAGTCGTTGCGAAGCTCCGATAGCTCGAGTTCGATCGCTTCCCGGTCGATCGGCATCGAGCCTCGATCCGCGGCGCTCATCAGCATGTTCTGCAGCGCCCGAAACAGATCGCGCAGATACCCGCCCGTCTGCAGCAGCACGTGGTCAAAGTCCTCTTGGCCCGCGAACAGCTGCTGCCAGTCCCCTCGCTTGGTCACGATCGTCCGCAGCACGTCCAGCCCAGCCTCGAAGCGCTTGCCGTCCTGCTGGCGAACCTTCACGCACGGCAGCAAGAAGCTGCTGTCGAACAGCTTGCTGACCCCAGGCGAGCGAATCTTGAGCCAGGGAGGCACCGTGTACACTGCGTGCATCCCCTGAAACTTGAGCTTGTCCGAGTGCCCGACGAACAGGGTCTCGACCGAGGAAAACACCTCGGCGTCGTTGACCGAGCTGCCGCGGATCTGCTCGATAGAGTCGAACAGGACCACGAGGTTCCTGTGATCGCCGTGCTTGCGCCGTACGGCCTTGACGCACTCGGCCATGAACATGCGCACGTCATCAGCCAGCCCGCCGAGGTGCCCCTTCATGTGCTCCTGCAAGATCTGCTTGAACGTCGGGTCCTGCCGGAGCCCGATCTTGAGGCTCTCCGAGGCGTCCTCGATCTGGGCGGCGAGCTGCAGGTTGCCCAGGTTCACCTGCGTCCGCTTCATGAAGTCGACGGCCCGCACCCAGTATCCACGCTCCGCAACATCCTCCCCGAGCAGTTCCTCATCCTCGGCCAGCGCATCGCTCAGCGCGCCCGCGATCGAGATCAGGAAGTCGCTGATGTCGATCGGCGTGGAGAGGTTGAGGTAGTTCTTCATGTCACAGAGCACGACCTTGAAGCCCTGCTGCTCCAGCAGCAGGCGCAGCCGCCGAAGCTCCGTGCTCTTGCCCGTCCCGCGAAATCCGCTGAACAGCTGGGCCGACTCGAGCGGCGTCCATCGCATCCCGCGGGCGAGCCGCTGGACCGGATCGGCGTTCGACGAGGCCGGGCCGGAGTAGATCGGCACATACCAGGGGTTCTGCGGCTCCAGCGGCCGGTCAGCGAGGTTCTGGTAGAACGTCCGCAGGAAATCCTCGTCGGCCGGCTCCACGAACGAGGAACCTAGCATGCCCAGCGGAGGCCTCACAGGCTGGCCTGGGGTGCCCATGCTCCCCTGCCCCTCGTCCTGCGGCTCCTCCTCGAGTCGGCTCCCGCGTGCTCTCGTTCGCCGCGGCCGCCCCTCGCGTTGGCTCGTGCTCCAGCGTGGCCCCCGCAACCAAAACCAAGGGGAGGGGATCGAGCTCGGCTCCGACGCCCTCGCCTACTGGCTGCGCCATCGCAGCTGCAGCTCGAGCTCCTCCTGCCCGTCCGCCGCCTCGTGCTCGATGGATAGCTCTGCCGACGCGGGCACGGTGAAGCGCTTGCCCACCACCTGAATCCGGAATGGCTCTCCGGCCTCGAGCGCATCGGCGAGCCGGCGCAGGGTGGTGACGAAGGACTCGGTCGTACAGTCGCGCTCGACGTCGCGGGAACTCATGGACACCACGATACCGCACCGTGCGCCCACTGGGCCCACGGTGCGCGTGCGAGGGGCACGGCGGACGAAGCCCCGTCGTACCCCTGCCCTCGCCTTCTACTGGTGCGGCGGAGCGAAGAACGGGAACTCGTCGCTGAACGCCACGTCGTTCTCGGTGGGGTTGACCCCCACCAGGGACAGCGGATCCTGACCGGGCTCGGTCAGGTCGAGCAGCACCACCGCGAGCGTCACGTCGATCACCGGATCGGTCGGCAAGCGCCCGTTGGGGAAGCCCGCGGTCCCGCTCAGGTCGATCTTGATGGTGTCGGGCACCACCAGCGGCGCGGCCTGGTTGACGCAGTCCATCGGCATGCAGGGCACGAGGCCCGCGCCCATCAGGTCGTCGTCGAGCGCGTCGTGCAGCCCGGTGACGTTGGCCACGATCTCGTCCACGAAGTCGCCGTTGGCGTCATCCTCCGGCGACGCGGCGTTGTAGTTGTCCTTGCTCGAGATCACCGCGGTGTTGATCGCGGGCATGCCCATGCGATCGACCCGCGTGTAGTCGTCGGGCGGTGCATCCTCGAACATGAAGCCGGGGCCCTCGCCGGTCGAGTCGGTCGACTCCTCGGTCATCGTGGTGGGCTCCATGGTGGTCCCCCCGGTGCTGTCCGGATCGGGGCCCGTGGAGGTCGTGCCGGTGGTCGTGGTGGTGGCCGTCGTCTCCATCATCATGGAGTCGTCGCCAGGGCAGCCAGCGGTGAGCAAGAGCCCGGTCAGGCTCACGAAGGTGATGATCGTGCGGTTCATGGCGTGCATGTCCTTTCTCGAGCCCTCGATCACAGGCGACCGGTGGTTGCCCACAGCTGGAGGTCGTTGGAGCCGGCCGCGACGCCGTCGATACTCATCTCGACGACGATCATGGTGACGTTGGTGGCCGCGAACGTGTCGTTGCTCGGGTCGAACGACAGGGTCGCGGTGCTCAGCGTGGCCTGGAAGCCGTCGAGGTCGAAGAAGAATGGATCGTCCCGAACCCCCGCGAATACGCGCAGGCCGAGGCCGGCATCGAGCACCTCGCCCACCGGCCCGATCACGTCCGCCGTGGCGCCAGGGAGTCCCTCGACCTTCACGCCCCAGTTGCCCTCGGCATCCTGCCCGAACCGCGCCCAGACGGTCTGGTCGGCCACGTTGTCGCCGTCGTTGTCCACGTGGATCCCATAGAGGACCTGGTCGTCGTAGGTGCCCGTGCTGCCCGGGACGTCGAGCCCCGCAAAGGCCATCGCCGCGACCACCCGATCACCCTCGTGCCATGCGAAGAAATCGGTGATGTCTGCGGCCGCGTCCCCCCCGGTCCCCGGTGCGTCGATGTGATCGGCGGCCTGGGCCTGCGGTCGTGCCAGCATCAGCCCCGTGGTGGCGAGGGCCACCGTGGCCATCGCTGCTTTGGTCATGGTCATCGTCATCGTGCGTTCCCGCGCAAGGGCCAACCCCGCGAACGCCGCGAAAGCGGGAGCCGGGTCGGCGTGGTGCCCCGGTACGGAGGAGCAAACCATTCGGATCGACCCGCTCTCCTTTTTGCCTCCCGGCGATCGATCCACGGTGGGCCAAACCGCGTAGCATGGGGTGATCGCCGCGACCGAGCCGGCCGGCGACGACCCAACGTTTGGATTTTCTGCGGAGGCACGACGATGAAGAGCATGCGAGGCGCGATCTCGATCCTGTGGGCGGTGGCGTGGCTAGGGGTCCCCGGCTGCGAGGGCGGCGGCGACGAGGACACGGGGGCGAGCGGCTCCACCGGAATGGAGATGGATGGCAGCACGGGATCGAGCAACGGCTCGGAAGGCTCGACGACCACCAACGATCCGACCACCACGGGCGTGGACAGCAGCAGCGGCGGGCCCCCCATCGAGCTCTCCTGCGAGTCCTACTGCGAGATCTACTCGACGGCGTGCCCGGACTTCAGCGAGTACGCCAACGACCAGCACTGCCTCGATCACTGCGGGCAGTGGCCCGAGGGCGCGCCCGAGGACGTGGACGGCGACAGCCTGGGCTGCCGGACCTACCACGCCACCGTGGCCGGCAGCACGGATCCCGACTTCCACTGCCCGCACGCGGGCCCCAGCGGCGCGGCGGTGTGTGTGGCCGAGGACGCGCCCACCTGCGATCTCTACTGCACGCGCTACTTCGGCAACTGCACCGACGACCTGAACCTCTGGGTCGACATGGACGAGTGCCTGACCGAGTGCGCCACGTGGTACCCGGGCACGACGACCGACGACAGCGGCAACACCATCGGCTGCCGCGCCTACTACGCCAACCTCGCGGCGGGCGATCCCGACACGCACTGCCCCAACGCCGGCCCCGGGGGCGGCGAGGCCTGCGTGTTCCCGTAGCGTCGATCGGACCCGCTCACCCGAACAGCTCGGGGATGTTGCCGCTGACCTCCCCGAGCGTTTCGCCGTCGTAGCCCACCGCCTGCATCGCGCTGATCAGGTTCTGCACCGGATGCGCGCCGGCGGTGTCGATGTGCTTGCCGGGCACCAGCCCTCCGGCTCGGCCGGCGGTGAGCTGCACCATCTCCTCCACCGAGTGGGTGGCGTAGGGCGTGACCCCGTCGTTGAGCTGCAAGCCGTGCCCGGCCTCGGGCATGAACACGACCACGCTGTTGTCGAGCGCGGTGCCGGCCCCCTCGGGGGTCTCCTTGAGCTTGCGAACGAGCTGGCCCCAGATGTCCACGTGCCAGCCGAGGATCGTGCTCACCACGATCTGCCCGCGGTTGTCCGCGTCGCCGTTGTGCCCCACCTCGTGCTGATCGGCGCGGATCGGCAGGCCGAGGTCGTTGGACAGCTGCCACACGTTCATGTGCGACTGGAACGTGGTCACCTGCAGCGTGGCCACCCGCGACAGGTCGCAGATGAAGGCCATGTGGATGAGGTCGACCAGCACCCGCGCCCGCAGATCCTCGTCGCTGTAGCCGGTGTTGGTGCCGATGTCGCCCGAGCCCATGCCCGCGTTGTCGCCTCCGATGTCCGGATCGGCCCCCGGATCGGGGGGTAGCGCGCACGCGGGGATCGAGCCGGGATCGATGGCCGCGACCCTCATCTCGAGCTCCCGCAGCTCGTCGAAGTGCTGCTCGAGGCGGATCCGGTCGGCCGCGCCCACCTTGCCCACCAGCGCATCGCGCTTGGCGAGGATGAGGTCGAGCACGCTGCGTCGCGCTCGCAGCTCGAAGTCGAGGCGCGCCACCTCGTCGCCATCGTCGGGGGTGAAGCTGCCGAACAGGGTGGTGAACGCGTTCTGCGGGCTCACCTGCGCCTCCACCGGCTGCTGCGCTCCGGTGTACGAGATGTACTGGCGCCCCGCGTAGCTGCTGCCCGACAGGTACCACGAGGGCTGGGCGCGGAACACCAGCGAGTCGTACAGCAGGCCCGGGTTCATCTGCGCGATCACCTGATCGGAGGTGATCCCATTGGCGGTGAAGTTGGGCGCGGTCGAGCGCGTGCCGGAGATCAGCGGACTGCACCCCCCGCCGTGGAAGTCGCGGTAGGCCCCGCCCGCGGGCACGGCCCCGGGATCGGAGTCGGCGGCATTCCACGGGATCCGCATGTTCGAGACGATGCTGAAGTCGTCGCGCAGATCGGCCACGGTCTGGAGCGGCGTGGTGATCGTGTAGCCCGAGCCCACCTCGGCCGGGGCGATGAAGTGCCCGTCCTCGGTGAAGCTCATGCCCGCCACGCGGTTCTCGTTCTTGGCGTAGTTGTCGGCGCCGAGGGCCTGGCCTGCGAACACGATCGCGAAGCGCTGCGGCAGCGCACCACCGCCGGCATGGGCCAGGCCATGGTCGTCGAGCATGCACTCGAGCACGGGCAGCCCAATGGCCACCCCACCGGCGCCGCGAAGGAAGGTCCTGCGATGAAGTCGAAATGCCATGATTGCCGCCCTCCCTCAGGTCCCCGGCTCCCGCCGAAAGCCGAACCGCTCGCTCCCCGCGAGGTCGATCATCATCTGTCGGAAGTCGAGGCCCCGTGCCTCGAAGTCCTCGTGCAGCCGGTCGATGGCCGTGGCCTCGTCGAGCTCGAGCGTGCGTCCGGTGGCGTAGGTGAGGTACTGCTGCGCCACGCAGCGCTCGACCCGGCCCGACTCGAGCAGCCGCTCGGACAGCTCCCTGGGCCCGCTGAACGTGCCCACGCCCGGCAGCTCGCCCTGCCCGGTGATCGTGCACTCGGGCTTGCCCTCGTCGGTGGCCCGGAACACGCCCGCGATGTCGTAGTTCTCGAGGCCCATGCCGATCGGATCCATCAAGGAGTGGCACCCCGCGCAGCTCTCGACCTCCTGGTGAGCGAGGTAGCGCTGCTCCTTGCAAGCGGTGGGGTCGTCGGGGTTGCCCGGCGGATTGTCGCTGTCGACCTCGGGGGGCGGTCGCGGAATCGGAGAGCACTGCAGGCGCTCCTGGATCAGGATCCCGCGCTGGGTGGGGCTGGTGTCGGTGAACTTGCTGAACGAGGCCAGCACGCTGCCGTGCGACAGGATGCCCGCGCGATCGGACGGATAGGTCACCCAGCCCTCGCCACCCGCCGGGCGGTCGAAGCCATAGTGATCGGCGAGGTAGTCGTCGACGTAGGTCTCCCCGGCCGAGAACAGCTCGCGATAGCTCGTTCGATCGTCGAAGATCACGCGGTCGATGAGCGCGGTGGTCTCCCGGTTGAAGGCCTCGACCAGCGTGGCCTCGTGGGGGATCCCGCGGTAGCCGAGCCACATCGCGTGCCAGCGGTAGAGCTGACGCCGGGCGCGGGGATCGGCGAGCAGGCGCTCGATGCTGGCGGCGCGATCGGCCGGCTCCTGCAGGAGCCCCGCCTCGGCGTCGGCCAGCAGCTCGTCGTCGGGCGTGCTGCCCCACAGCAGGTACGAGACCTTGGTGGCCAGCTCGAGGTCGGTGAGCTTGGAGACGCCCGGCTCGGTGGTGGGGCTGCCGACCTCGAGGCGATAGAGGAATTCGGGGTCTTGGATGATCGCCGAGATCACCAGCGCGACCGCGGTGTAGAAGTCGTTGTCGATGGCGGGGTCGACCTCGGTGGCGAAGCTCTGGAGCGTGGCGTAGGCGTCGATCTCCTCGCTCTGCAGGGGTCGACGCAGGGCCAGGCGACCGAAGTGCTCGATGAACTGGCGAAAGCAGGCCTCGTCGCCAGGGCCGGTGGGCGTGCAGCCGACCACGCGATCACGCTCGGCCGGGGTGGCGATGAGGCGGTTGGCCACGTCGATCGACAGCACCTCCATCGACTCCACGTAGGTGCGCGAGACCAGCTGGAGCCGATAGTCGTTGTCGAACGGAGTGTGCTCGTCCTCGGAGAGGAACTGCCTGGCTGGCCGGGTCAGGTCGCCCAGCAGGTCCTCGAGGGTGTTGTCGAGCTCGGCCTGGGTCATGCGGCGCGACTGAGTCTCGAGCACGAGATCCACGTCGTCGGGCGGCAGCTCGGGCTCGCCGTCGGTGTCGGTGCCGCTGCCCGATCCGGCGGAGTCGGTGCCATCGCCCGCACCATCATCGACGGTGCCGCGGTAGCACGCGCCGGCCAGGAGCCCCAGGCAGAGGGACAGGCTGGCGATCGGGAACGATCGCCGCACAACCAGTTCGAGCCGTGGACCGAGCATCGAGGACATCCTCCAACCGCCGGGGATCATAGACCCTCCCGCCAGGGCTCGTCGTGCAAGCTTTGGAGGCTCGGTCACGGTCGCGGCGGGTGTACGACGTTCGGGGTCGTGGGCGTGCGCGGGGGCTCGCAGCGACAGATGGGGGCCATCGCAGACGAACACCGTACGGCCGCCTCGTCGGCGGTCGGTCGCGCGCTCACGGGTCGATGTGCTCGAGCTCGTCGATCAGCGCCACGTAGGCGGGCCGGCGATCGGGGCGAGCCCGGCGAGCCGCTCGACGCAGGTCCGGCAGGGCCTCGTGGCCCCACGCCCGGAGCGCCTCGTGAGCGCCCTGGCGCACGCGAAGGTCGCCATGGGTGAGGCGCTCGAGCAGCGCGGGGAGCGATGGCGCATGTCGGCCGTGGCCGAGGCTCTTCATCAGCTGCAGCACCACGTCGCGACGGGTCTCCATCGCCAGCATCTCCGCCGTCGCCTGCAGCGTGACCTCGCGCGACGCCACCCGCCGCAGGGCCCGGAGCGCGGCGCTGCGCACCGGAGGGCGCCGGTCGGTGACCAGGTCTCGTAGCGGCGCCATCCCTCGCTCGCCGTGCTCGACCAGCGCGTGGACGGCTCGCACCGCGAGACCCTTGGCCACGTCGGAGCGCCGTGCGAGCGCGAGCAGCTCGTCGGGCTCGGCCCCCTCGATGGGATCGAGCGGGTCGACGGCATCGTCGGTCGGTGGCTCCGGCTCGCGCGGCAGCAGGTGCTGGATCTGGTCGGAGTAGCGCTCGGACGCGACCCGCACCAGGGCGCGCTGCGCCGAGGTGTCGCTTTGGCGCAGCAGCGCGAGCAAGCGGGCGTCACCGCGATCGAGCGCTTCCCAGACCAGGGGAAGCAGCAGCTCCTCGGAGGCGCTGCGGAGCAGCTCGTCGGTCGCGCCGTCGCCGTCGACCCAGCGCTCGGTGAAGCCGCGCACGAACGCTCGTTGCTGCCATGGCGAGAGCGACGACCACAGCACCTGGGCTCGGGGCCACGCGCGCGGGTCCTGCGGCCATGCGGTCAGCAGCTCGGCCAGGCGCGGGTAGTGGCGGGGGCTCGGACCGACGTCGCCGGCCAGGAACGCCTCGAGCACCTTGGGCCACGACTCCTGGGCCTGCGGCCACTCCAGCAGGCGATCCGCGGCGCGCGAGCGCTCCTGCGGGTCACCCTCGTGGAGGGTGCGCTCGAGGGCCTCGAGGTCGGCCCGAGTGCTGGGCACGTACCGCGGCTTGGCGGGGGCAGTCGCGGGATCGATCGCCGGAAGATCGAGCGGACGCTCCGCCAGCCGCTGGTCCAACCACCGCTGCCGAGCGTCGGGATCGTCGGCGTGCCAGCGCTCGGCTTGCTCGCGCAGCGTGGTGAGCTCGGCCGGCTCGTCCGCCCGAGCGGTGGGGATCTGCAGGGCTTGCACGAGCAGCGCCGTGGTCTCGCGCGCGTGGTCGGGGCCGAGGCGGCACTCCTCGAGGCAGCGCTCGAGATCGGTCCGGGTTCGCACCGCACCGAGGCGACCGAGCAACCGATGGCGCCGCAGGCCACCGACCCGGGGCGAAGGCGGCAGGCTGCGCAAGAGCATCGACGCCCGCATGCGCAGCTCGCCACCGACTGCGGTCCCGGCCACGCAGCGCTCGAGCCAGCCCGCCACGGCGCCTGGATCGACGGTGTCGCGCGCGTCTTCGGTCCGCTCGAGCAGCGCCTCGACGTGCTCGGCGTGCCGCGGCAAGGCGGCGTCGAGCACCAGCTCGAGCACGCGCGAGTCGGGGGCCAGATCGGGGGACGCATCGGGAGCCCGCAACCGCAACCAGGCGATCCACTCGGACAGCCCCTGGCGCACCGTCTCGAGCACCTGCGGCTCGAGTTCGGGCGTGCGCTGCTCCACCAGCGCGAGCGCAGCCTGCGGCGAGAAGCCCTCGATCCGCAGGCTGCGACCGGGATCCAGGCGCTCGGGTGGGCTCCGCAGCTTGGCCTGGTGCAGCAGCGCGGCCAGGCGCTCGGGGCTGGCGTCCGACAGCTTCACGCGGCCCTCGAGGCAGGCGTCCAGCACCCGCGCATGCGAGGCCCGCGACGATCTCGCCAGGCGCAGCGCGGCCGCGAGCGGCACGTGGCCATCGAGCGCATCGAGCACGAGGCCCACGCGGCGTGCCTCGGTCTCCCCCTCGAGCGCATCGACCAGGACCGCGACCAGCGAGGGCCCGGCCGCCACGCGGAGCGCGGCCAGCAGCGCGGTACGAAATCCGGGATTGTCGTGGTGGGCGAGCCACTCGACCAGCGCCGGGATGGCCCGGGCGCTGGCGATGCGCTCGAGCGCCGAGGCGGCCTCCTTCTTGACCGCCATCTCGGGTCGCCGCAGCGCCGCGAGCACCAGGGGCTCGGCCCAGCGCGCCTGCAGGGCCCCGGCCGCGGCGAGGGCCTGGGTCACGATCCGCGGGTCCTCGTGCTCGACCAGGCGACACAGCGACAGCTCGAGCCCACGCGCGCCCTCCCCCGCCGACAGGATCGCCTCGATGGCGGCACGCTGGACCTCGCGGTCGCCATGGCGCCACAAGCCTTCCACTCGGCGCAGGACGGCGGCGCCTGGGCTGTGGCGCCCCATGATCTCGAGCAACGCAACGCAGAGCGCCGGGCTCGGGCGTTCGCGCAGCCACTCCACCACCACCCGCAGCACCAGGTCGCGGCCGGTCTCGGGGCCCGGCTCGAGGAATCGCCGCACGCTGCGTCCGTCGGCGACCAGGTGTAGCCCGTAGCGAAACAACCGCTGCTCCAGCTCGGGCAGCTGCACCCGCTTGATCGTGAAGTCGCCGGCCAGGGCCTTGCGCACGCAGCGACGGACCCGCTCGCGAAACAGCTCCACGATCTCGGGGAGGTGATCGAGATCGCCGGACTCGCACAGGATCGAGAGTCGACGCGCAGGGTCGATCGCATGCCAGGGCTCGTCGGGCCAGGGAGCTCGTGCGAGGATCCGCGCCACCCGAGGATCTCGGGAGCCCAGCCGCGCCGCATCGAGCAGCCCCGAGTCGTGCGGGCCGAGCGTGGCCGCCAGCTCGTGCAGCAGCGTGGTGCGATCCGGCGCCAACGCCCACAGCACGCCGAGCGCCAGAGTCCGTTGGGTCCGACCGAGCCGCGGATCCTCGACCCGCGCACGCAGCCGCTCCACCGTCCTTGGGCCACCCTTGGCCCTCAGCACCGGGATCACGACCTCGGGCAGCGCATCGAGCCACCGTAAGAGCGCCTCCTCGCCGTCGTACTCGGGGCTCTGGCCCGCGGCCTCGACCAGCGCCTGGGCCACCGCCGGATGCTGCACGCGCTCGAGCTGGGTGCGCAGCACCATCGGGGCCCGGGTGCCCACGCTCGCGGTCAGGATCGATGCGCGTCGGATCCAGCGCGGATCATCGGGCGGCAGCGCGGCCAATCGCTCCACCAGCGCGTCTCGAACGAGATGGGTCACCCGCACGAGCTCGTCCCCCGTCCACTCGGGATCGGCATCGAACCGCGCCAGCAGGGCCGGCAGGTGGGGCTCGCGGACGAACGCCCCGTGTCGATGGGCGTGCAGCACCATGCGACGCAGGGCGGGGCCAAAGTGCAGGGGGTCGTGCTCGGCGAGGGCCAGCCCGAGCTCGAGGTCCTCCTCCTCCGCCAGCGGCCCCAACGCCTCGAGCGCCTCGGGACACGGAGGCAGGTCGTCGGCCAGGAGCCGGGTCAGCAGCCAATCGCGGCGGCCCAGCATGGCCGCGCCCGCGATCGCTGCGTTCGCGACCGCGGGCGCATCGTCGGCCAGGGCCCGCTGCAGCACCTTGGCGCGTGCGCGCTGCCAGGCCGCGGTGGGGCTCGTCAGCCACCCCTGGGCCAGGGCCTCCAGCGTGCGGGTGCGCAGGGCGGGCTCGTCGTCCTCCGCGAGCGGCAGCAGAAGCGCGAGCGCATCACCCGGGGTGGCTCCGAGCTGGCGCACGGTCTCGATCATCCAGTCCAGCCCGCGGGCGCGCAGGCGTGGGTCCTCGGCCTCCACCAACCGGCGCAGCAGCGGGAGCGGATCGAGCAAGGGGTCGCTCGACCACCCCTCGACCATCCGCAGCAGCTCGGCGTCGGAGAGGCCCTCGAGCGCGCCCGGGCCACCCGCTGCGACTCGGATCCTCTGCCACATCACCCGCAGCCGGGGCGGAAGCTCGTCCACGTCGCGCGGGAGCACGGGGCCATGGGGCACCAGTGCCTCGGCCACTCGAGCCAGGGCCAGGCACACCTCCGGTGCCAGTGCGCTCACCGATGGGGGCAACGCCTGGGCCAGGGCTTGGAGCGCTCGGGGGTCCGACCGCGAGGGCAACGCGTCGAGCAGAGCCTCGAGGCGAGCGAGGGCCAAGGGGGCCGGCCACGCGGACGACCCCTCGAGCACCGACGACGAAGGCGGGCGGTCGCTCATCGGGGTCGACGGTAGCACCGTCGAGCCCCTGCCCTGGGCTCCGCCCGTCCCGACCTCGGCCTCGCCCGGGTCAGCGCCCCACGCCGTGGATCGCCCGCAGGGTCGGACCGTCGTCGAGCACCAGCACGTCGTCCACGCCATCCCCATCGATGTCGCCGACCTCGAGATCGACGATCGCCGGCAGCGGCAGGTACGAGCGACAGCGCGGGCCCTCGGCGTCCATGAGGTACAGGTCGAGCCGACCGTCGTCGTTGGCCACCAGCACGTCGTAGACGCCGTTGCCATCGAGATCGGTGGTCGCGAGCGCGCGCGGGATGCCGGGAGCTCCGAACGGCGGGGTGCCGCTGAGCGGCTCGTCGATGCGCACGAGTTCGATCGCGGCGTAGTCGACGAGCAGCCCTGGCTGGGGCTCGATCACGAGGTGCGAGACCGCCATCAAACGAGGCTCGCCACCGCCGGTGTCGAGTGCGGGGGCCAGGTCGACGGGCGACCCCGCGAGGGTGTGGCCCTGCACGGTGACCACGTCTGCGCTCACGTCCCACAGCTCGACGGCCCCGTCCTCCCGCGCCAGCGCGGCCAGGGACGTGCCGTCTCCCATGGGGAACCGAGCCAGCGTTGCTGGCGGTGAGAAGAGCAGCGGAACGGGGCCGATCGGCTGCAGCTGCGCCGTCCAGCGCACGAGCTGGCCGTCGGTCGCCACGACCACCTCGGCCGGGGTGTGCAGCCACGCGGCGGCCCGGGCCGGCGCGGCCTGGAGCTCGGTCGACTCCACCAGCCACGCGCCATCACCGGGGTCGTGGAGCCGAGACAGGTGGTGGTCCCCTCCCCTCGGCCCGGTGGTCATCGCCACCAGGGTGGAGGCATCGAGGGCCAGCAGCTCGCGCGCCGTGTCGTCGGGCAGCGTCGCCCCCACGGGCGCACCAACCCCCGTCTCGAAGCTCACCGGGTGCAGCTGCGGGCCGACGCCGATCACCCACGGGCTGCCCCCGGCCACCGCCACCTGCTGGTACGCACCATCGAGCGCGAGCTCGTCGATCCACAGCGCCAGGTCGTCGCGACAGGCCGGAGGCTCCTGGAGCTCGGGGTTGGGATCGGGCTCGCACCACCCACCCACGCAGATCTCACCGTCGCCGCACTCGGAGTCGTCCCAGCAGTCCAGTGGAGGCGAGCAGCGCCACTGCTGCGGGTCCTCCGGGCTGCTGCCGCAGCAGCCCACGTCCTCCTGACACACGCCAGCCGAGCACCAGCCGCACCAGCCCCCGCAATCCGAGTCGTCCACGCACTCGACCGGAGGTCCGTCGTCCGAGCCCGAGTCGGCGGGCGGAGTGGTCGAGGTGCCCGGAAAGGTCTCCGTGCCCGTGTCCCCTTCCGTATCCCCGTCGTCATCGGAATCGAGGGAGATCGAGTTGCTCGTGCATCCCCCCAGCATCGATAGCGATAGTGCCAGCGCCCAGGTGGTCGTTCGATCGATCGTCATGAAGCTCGAGTCCAGGTCCAAGAAGGGCCCACGATTCCTCGATCGCGCGGGCGCGCTTGCCTCTAGCAACCCTCGTACCACTCGGCGTTTCAACGACTTGCCCCGCTGCACCACGACTCGACCGTGACAGCGACGTCAGGGTCGGGGCATGGAGGTCGCGACGTCCCGAGGGCGGTCAGGCCTCCAGCGCATGGAACAGCCCGTCGTCGATCCACGTGCCGAGCCACCTCACCAGCGTCGCGGGATCGAGCGAGGGGTCGAGCTCGACCGCCGCATCGCACATGGCCTCGAACGTCCGTCCGGCCGCGAGCGCGCGCAGGGCCGCGGCCTGGGCGGGCACCAGGGCGCGATGGAAGACCTCGAGCCGGGTGCGCCACACCAGCACGTGGAACGGGCCGTCCTCGGGAACGGGGGGGATCGGATCGGGCGACGGCGCGTCGTCGCGCCAGGCCGCGAAGGCCAGGGGGTAGCTGCGGCGGGTGGTCAGCACCTCCACGTGGTCGGCCAGGCGCAGCCGCAGCCCCGGCCAGCGCTCGGCCTCCACGGCCTGCAGCGCCGAGCGCTCGACCGGCCCTCGAGCGGAATCGGGTCGATCGATCGCGGTCACGATCGCCCGCTCGACCCGCGCGAGCTCGCCGAGTCCCGGGTGGCGGGCCTCGAGCGGATGCCCGGCGAGGAAGTCCGGCAGCGCCTCGCCAAACCGCCGCACGTCGGGGCTGTGCGAGGGTCGCTGCCACACGAAGTCGGTGGCGAGATCGTGGAAGCGCACCGGCCCGATGATCCACGCGAGCACCCGGTACTGCTCGCGCAGCACGTCGGCAAGCCGGTAGAAGTACGACTCGGCGTAGATCGTCATGCGGCGCGGGCCGGGCAGGCGGGCGTCGCCGGTCACCATGCGGCCGAACGCCTCGCGGGTGGCGTCGTCGGTCCGCGCCAGGAAGTCGTCCACGCCCGTCGGCCAGCTGATCGCGCGCCAGAACAGCGCCTGCTCGTCCCGCAAGCGCTGGCTCATGCCTCACCTCCCACCAGGGCGGCGGCGAGGTCGCGCGCGCGCTCGGCCTGCGCGCGCAGGACCTCCCACGGGGGCACCTCTTGATCCCACTCGACGATCGACGCCACCTCTCCAAAACGGGCCACCGCCGCCTCGTACAGCGACCACACCTCGTCGGGCACCGGACCCACGTGATCGTCGAATTTGTAGGCGCCGCGATCGGTGTGTCCCGCCAGGTGGAACTGCCACACGCGATCGCCATCGACCCCGGCGAGGTAGTCGAGGGCGTCGAAGCCGTGGTTCTTCGCATTGACCACGATGTTGTTGATGTCGAGCAGCACCAGGCAGTCGGCGCGCCGGGCCACCTCCATCAGGAACTCCCACTCGGGCATGGTGCCGCCACCGATCGCCGCATAGCTCGACACGTTCTCGAGCAGGATCCGACGACCGAGCGCGTCCTGGGCCCGTCCCACGTTGTCGACGGCGACCGCGATCGCGTCCTCGCGGTAGGGCAGCGGCAGCAGATCGTGGGCATAGTGCCCCCCGACGCTGCCCCAGCACAGGTGATCGGAGACGATCGCGGGCTCGATCCAGTCGACCACCGTTCGCAGCGCTCGCAGATACTCCTCCGGCGGCGGATCGACCGAGCCCACGCCCAGCGAGACCCCGTGCAGCGCCACCGGAACCTGGGCGCGAACCCGCTCGAGCACCGCGCGTGGCCGCCCGCCGGGCACGGTGCCGCCCGGTCCGAAGAAGTTCTCCGTGACCACCTCCACCAGCTCCACGCCGAGGTCCCCCGCGAGGCTCCCATCGGAGCCATCCGCTCCGGGGGCGAGGATGCGGTCGTAGTGGGTCAGGCGCAGGCCCACCCCATGGCCTAGCGAAGGGCGCACGG
The DNA here is from genome assembly GCF_026337845.1 of Paraliomyxa miuraensis. Taxonomy (GTDB): domain Bacteria; phylum Myxococcota_A; class Polyangia; order Nannocystales; family Nannocystaceae; genus Paraliomyxa; species Paraliomyxa miuraensis. The sequence goes on from NZ_JAOVZF010000157.1 coordinate 168,179, forward strand.
ACATCGCGGGGGCAAGCATGCACCGTCCGCGACGGGGCGTGATCGGCTCGGGCGTAACACGCGGTGATCCGTTGCGTTTCGCGGACGGGCCGCCATGGCCATGCCGTTGGTGCGACCATGGCCTTGGCCCGATCCCGACCCGCCCCGCCCCATCCAGGACCAAGGACCAAGGACCGTCCCCATGAAGAAGAACCTCGCCAGCACCTTTGCGATCTCGGCCGCCGCCCTGTTCTTGGCCGGCTGCGGCAAGGAAAAGACCCCCGCGAACCCGCCCGATGGCGCTCAGGGGGGATCGCCCACGGCCGAGGCAACCCCGGCCGATCCCAACAAGAAGCAGCGCTGCTACGGGGTCAACGAGTGCGCTGGGCTCACCGCGTGCGACGTGAAGGGCAAGTGGGAGTGCGGCGGCAACAACGACTGCTGCGGCAAGGGCTGGCTCCACATCACCAGGGCCGAGTGTGATGCCCTCGGTGGATCGGACGACGAGGCGACGCTGGCCAACCCGCCGATCGACTGCTCGGGTAAGGGTCCGGCCGCCGAGGGCGGTGAGGCGGCCGCCGAGGAGTAGTCCCTCGGGCGAGCGTCTCCCCTGCCCTCGTGACGGCGCGGCGACGGGGCTTCACAGCGACTCGAGGTAGGCGACCACGTCGCCGACCTCGTCGTCCGAGGGCGTCGGTGCGCCGGCTCGCGTGCGCGCCAGCATGTCGTGCACGGCCTCGGTCAGGTCGGCCGCGCGCCCGTCGTGCATGTACGGCGGATGCAGGGCCACCCCGTGGAGCCCCGGGACCTGCACGGCGAAGCCCACGCCCAGATCGAAGCCATGGTTGCTGGCCATGGCCACCCCCGCGTGGCAGGCGTTGCAGCCCCATGCGGTGAACCGCGCCTCGCCGCGCACGACCGCTTCGTCCTCCCGCGTGCGCAGGGGGGCGGGCGGGGTCATCGCGAACATCCACGACTGCAGCGCCTTCACATGGTCCTCCGACAGCGGACGTCCGCCCATGCGCCCTTGGTGGACCTCGTGGACCAGCGCGCCCATGTCGGCGAGGTCGCCCTGCCAGTGGAAGGGCTCGGTGCCCGCCAGACCGATGGCGAGCGCCGGGGTGTGGCGCGGCCCCAGCCCCTCGAACCTCCACACGTGCCCATCGTCACCGCCTTCGGCGTGGCACGACGCGCAGGCAATGCCCCCGCCGGCGTCGATGTGGAACAGGTCGTGTCCGGTGTCGCGCCGCGGGGGTCCGGGGAGCTCGATGATGGTGGGACGGCTGCCGTGCGGGGACCCGATGACCACGCGCGCGGGCTCGCGGCTCTGGGCCACCACGCGGCCGGTCCAGTCGAACGCCACCGCCACGAACTGGCCCCCTCCCATGTCGACCGAGGTGGGCAAGATGCAGCCGGTCTCGTTCGTGTCCTCGAAGTCGCCGAGGTTGAGCACGACCACGCCACCCTGCTCCGAGCCGTCGAGGGCCATGTGAACGCCAGCCACCGCCATCGCGGCCAGGCGCGAGCTCGACACCGCGACATCGACCGGCAGCACCGTCTTGAGCATCGCCGCCGAGTGCTTGGTGTCGAGGGTCCCGTTGCCGAGGGTGAGCATCGGGTGCACGACCGCGTCGCAGGTAAACGACGCCGAGCCGCCGTAGCCGCTGCCGCCACCCCCGTCGTCCTCGCCGACGCCATCGGTCACACCGCCAAACCCGCCGGACTCCCCAAAGCCCCCTTCGGACGGATCGCCCTGGGACTCGCCCGCGCTGGTCGTCCCATCCGGCATGTCGTCGCCCTCGGAGGGGGGAGGCGCCACGGGAATCGTGCGCGTGGTCGAGATCTGGTGGAGCATCAGCCAGTCGCCGCGCGGGGCCGGGATCGTGCGCCACGCCGTGTTGGGTCGCAGCTCCTCGCGCGAGCCGTCGGGCTCGATCGACCCGCGCTCGAGCACCGGCAGGCCCACGCGCTCCACCACCGAGCCATCGTCGCCGAGCTGCAGCAGATCGGCGGTGCGAAAGCGCGACACGAACAGACCGTCGGGGGTGAAGAACACGTCGCGAAGATCCGGGGCCACCATCACGCGCCGGAGGGCCGCCCCGCCCTCGGCGGGCAGCGTGACCAGCTCGCCGCCGGCGCACGCCACGTGGAGCACGTCGGGCTCGGGCTCGTGCACGATGCCACGCGGGTTGGGGCACACCGCGCGGCTGCCCAGGATCGAGCCCGAGGCCGGGTCGAGATCCACCACCGCTCCGGCCCCGCGCGCGACCACGTGCACGAGGCCTCGAGCATCCGCCGTCAGTCGCCCCGGCTGGGAGCCATGCGGCAGCTCGATGGTGTGGCGCACCGAGGCGTCGACCACGTCGACCACGTGCACGAGGTCGCGGTCGGGGTCGGCCGCCACCGCTGCGGTATCCTCCTCGATCATCAAGAGCGTGCCGCCGAGGATCGGCGGGGGGGAGACCGCCGATCGGATCACCTCGCCTGCGGCGGGCACCTCGGCCTCGGCCTCGGCAGCCGGGACCGGCTCGCCCTCCGCCACACACCCCGCGGTCGCGAGCACCGTCGCGGACACGGGAATCCATCGCCATCGATTCGATCGCATCGTCGTCCTCCGGGCCGGCGGGCGGTCGTTCGCGCCCGGGCTTCGGCGGTCTCACACCCCTCGGGCGCGGAGGTTTCCTGGCGGAGCGAAAGCCGCCAGGGGCCCGATGGCTTGCAAATGACGGCGATCCAGCCCAAGATGCGCCCGCCGCATGCGTAGCTCAGCAGGATAGAGCGACGGTTTCCTAAACCGTAGGTCGCAGGTTCGAATCCTGCCGCGTGCACCAGCTCGAACCCCGTTCTTGAAGGGCCGGGGTCGATCGAGGGACGACCGGGGGCAAGCCGGGCGCAAGTCCCCGTGCGAGACCAGGCCCTCACCCCAACAGCTGCCGGATCGCCACCCCGTCGCTCAGCTTCACCGGCCGCGCCGCGGGGGTGACCAGCTCGAGCTCCGGATCGATCCCCAACGCCCGCAACACCGTCGCATGCACGTCCGCGATCGTCCGCGGATCCTTCACCTCACGCCCGCCTTCGGGATCGGTCTCGCCCACCACCTGCCCTCCGCGCAGCCCCCCGCCGGCCAGCGCGAACGAGAACCCATGCGGCCAGTGGTCGCGCCCGTCGAGGCGATTGAGCCGCGGCGTCCGCCCGAATTCCCCCCCGCACATCACCACCGTCTGCGAAAGCAGCTCGCGCTCGCGCAGGTCGGCCACCAGCGCCGCAAAGGCCGGATCGAGCGTGCGCACCAGCTCGCGCGTGTTGGTGTGGTTGTCCACGTGCGTATCCCAGCCGCGCAGCGAGACCTCCACGCAGCGCACGCCCACCTCCACCAGGCGTCGCGCCGCCAGGCAGCCGCGGCCGAACTCCGTGTCCCCGTAGCGCTCGAGCACCGCGCTGGGCTCCTCGCCCACGTCGAACGCCCGAAGCTGGGCCGAGCCCATCATCGTGCGAGCGCCTTCCACCGTCTGCCGATGCCGGGTCTGCGCGTACTGGTGCTCGCGTCCCTCGGCGAACTGGTGCTCCACGACCTCGAGGTCGGAGAAGCGCCGCTCGCTGCGATCGACCGAGACATGCGGCTCCACGTCGGGCAGCCGCCCCCCGGGATCCTCGACCTTGAACGCATCGAGCGACGCTCCCAAGAACCCGCCGCGCGCCGGCCAGCGACCGGGGAGGATCGACACGTGCGGCGGGATCTCGACCCCGTCGGCCCCGAGCTGATCGCACACGATGGCCCCCACCGAGGGATGCACCACCGTGGGATCGAGGCGATGACCGTTCTTGACGTAGTACGTGGCGCGCTCGTGATCCCCTTCCTTGCTGACCAGCGATCGCACCAGCGAGACATCCGCCATCTGCTCGGCCAAGCGCTGAAACCCCGCCGCGAGCCGGATCTCGGGCACCGCGGTCGCGATCGCCTCGGTCCCCGCCGCGATCGGCCGCCCCGGGTGCGGATCGAAGGTCTCGAGCTGACTGGGGCCGCCGTCGAGCCACAAGAGGATCACCGCCCTCCGATCTCCATCCGCCGCGCCGCCTCCGAGCGCACGTGCCACCTGCCACAGCCCTCCACCGAAGACCATCGCGCCGGCTCCCGCTCCCGAAAGCGTCAGCCACCGTCGCCGACTCAGTGGTTCCATGCCGCCTCCGTGCTGTTGTGCAGCGTCCAGTAGAGATCCGTCAGCGCCTCTCGTCGCGCCTTGCCGCGCAGCCCCGAGAGCCGCCGGCCGAAGTGCTCGGCCTCGACCGGCGAGGGCCGCCGGGTCAGCACCGCGAGGTAGGCCACCTCGATCGCCCGGGCGTCATCATCGGTCAGCATGGCGATCCGCGTGGCTGCGTTGCCCACCAGATCGTCTCGGGTACGCCGATGCACCAGGTCGCCGTTGAGCATCAACAGCCGCTGCGGGATCGTCCCCGCATCGGGCTCGAGCTCGTCCTCGCCGGCGTCGCCATAGCGCCGCACGAACTCCCGCTCCTGCACGAAGCGCGCGAGCTTGATGACCACGTGCGACTCGTGATCCACGGTGGACAGCGAGGCCGACTGCAAGAGCGCCCCGACCATCTGCTCGGGCCGCAGCCGGGTGAGCGGAAACTCGGCCCAGGTCGACAGCCGGGCCTCGAGCCTGGGCTCGTCGTCCTCGGCGCTCGGCGCTCGACTCTCCCGCCCGAACGCCTCGGTGGCCGCAATCACCCGGCAGAGCCGCCGCAGATCGAAGCCATGCGCCACGAAGTCATCGGCCAGCCGATCCAACGCGGCCGGCACCTCGCCGTCGACCGGCAGGTCGTCGACGGGCTCGACCAGCGGACGGCCGAGCATCAGGTTCCACATGCGGTTGACGATCGCCCGCGAGAACGCGCGGTTGCTCGGGTGGGTCACCCACGCCGCCAGCCGCTGACGGTCGCCCCCCTGCGGTGGCAGCAGCTCCGGCCATAGCGGCACCGAAGGCTCGATGGGCACCGGCTCGTCGACCCCGGGCGCATCGTAGTGGTACGGCCCGCGGATCTCCGCCACGCCCTCGATGGTGGCCTTCGAGCGCCCGAAGAACGCCGCAATTCCCTGGAAGTCGGCCTGGGTCCAGCGCGGATCGAACGGGTGATCGTGACACTGCGCGCAATCGAGACGCACCCCCAGGAAGGCACGGCTGACCCGACCGGCCAGGACCTCCTCTTGCGGCACGCTGGCCCCCGGCTTGATCGCGGCGGTCACGAAGTTGGTCTGCGGGTTCTGGGTCCACAAGCCCTGGTCCGCGATCATCTGGGTCGCGATCCGATCCCAGGGGCGGTTGTGCGCCAGCTGGTCCGAGAGCCAGGCCACGAAGCGACGACGGCGATACACGATGAGCGAGCCCTGCTCCACGCCCACCAGCGACCGCGCCAGTCGCTCGGCCAGGTAGTCGGCATGGCGGCGATCCGCCAGCACGTGGTCGACCCACCAGGCGAGGGCCCGCTCGGGAGGCTGAGCCTCCAGAGCGCGGATCTCTTCGAGCGAGGGAATGGTCCCCGTCAGCGCCAGCGACAGACGCCGCGCGAGGGTCAGCCCATCGGCCCGCGGCACGGGCTCCACGCCCGCCGCGGCTTGCAGGGCCCTCAGATCGTCGTCGACCCCGGACGCCACGGCCTCGATCTCGGCCTGCTCGCTCGTCGGCCGAGGCACCGCCGCCAGCGGAGCCGCCCGTAGCCCCGGGATCGGCCCGAATGCCCACAGGAGGCTGGCAAGGCCGCAAAGGCCCAGCCCGACGAAGAGCACATCCTTGACCCAGGGCTTGGTCGTCATGCCGAGCGTCCCGCCCGGTGAGTATCCAGCCCGATCCCCTCGCTGTCGACCGAGCGCGTCTCGGCCCGTGAGAGTGCTACGTTCGACCCGCGGTGGGCTCGACCAAGGGTAGTGGCGCGGTGGCGAACGTGCTCGCGTGGAGCCAGCGGGCGGCGAGCACCTTCTTTGGGCTGGCCACCCTGCTGGTCGCGCTGTCGGTGCTGGCCACCCTGCCCGTGCTCCAGCTGCTGTGCCTGGGGTACCTCCTGGTGGCCGGCGCGCGCGTGGCTGCAAGCGGTCGCTTGCGCGGCTGCCTGCCTGGCCTCCCCCTGTTCGAGCGCGTGGGCGCGATCGTGGTCGGGCTGTGGCTGCTGCTATGGATCCCCCGCCTGCTCGCCTCGCTGGCCCGTGACGCCCGTCTCATCGATCCCGGTGGCCGTGCCGGTCCCACGCTCGACACCATCGCCGCGCTCCTGGTCCTGCTGCTGGTGCTCCATGCCATCGCCGCGACCGCGCGCGGCGGACGGCTGAGCTTGCTGCTGCTTCCCCGGCCGATCCTCGAGGCCCGCGCGCTGCGAGCCCTGCTGACGCGCGAGGGCTATCGCACCGCTCGCGATGCCGTGTGGGACGCCCTCGCCTCGCTCGAGCCGTGGGCTCTGGTCAAGACCGGAGCGCTGGGATTCCTGGCCGCGGCGCTCTGGTTGCTCGTCCCCACCACCCTGCTCGCGCTCGGCTCTCGCGCCCCGGTGCTCGCGGTGCTGGGTGCAGGGCTGATGGCCGTGGTGGTGTTCTACCTGCCGCTGCTCCAGCTCCACGTGGCCGAGCAGGGCCGGCTCGCGGCGCTGATGGACGTGGAGACCGTGGCCCGCGCCCACGCGAGGGCACCGCTGGCGAGCGCGGTGGCCGTGGTGATCACCGTGGTCTTCGCCTTCCCCCTCTACTTGCTGAAGATCGAGCTGATCCCACGCGAGGCGATGTGGCTGCCAGGGGTCGCGTTCATGGCCTTGATGCTCCCGGCTCGGCTCGTGTGCGGCCTCGCGCTCCACCGTGGTCTCGCCCGGAGCACCCCCCGACACTTCGCGCTGCGAGCCGTGGCGTGGCTGATCGTCGTCCCCGTGGCGGGCGCCTACGCCGTGGTGCTCTACTTCACCCAATATCTCTCGTGGTACGGCACGTGGAGCCTCTACGAGCAGCATGCGTTCCTGCTGCCCGTGCCCTTCCTGGGGCTCTGACGGCGCTCGACGACCTCGTCCCAGGCGCCGTCGTTCCGACGACGAAGTGGCAATCGAATCGGCCCGTCCTGCACGTGGGTGGCCCGTGATCGCCAGGACATCCTGCCCGCGCGCCCGTGGCATGGCCGTTGCACCACGCGCCCACCCGATGGACGAAGCCCAACCCGCCCCTGCGGCCCTGCCCTCCGACCCGTGGCAGGCGCTCTTCCACCGCTGGTTCATCCAGTACAACCCGCTCTATCTGATCAGCGCCGCCCTGGTGCTCGTGGGCGTGATCCTGCTGTCCCATGAACTCGGCAGCGCGAGTCCATCGACGCAGCTCGGCATCACGGCCATCGCCGAGGTCTACGCCTGGGCGCTCATCGGCAGCGCGGCGCTGCTGGTACGCATCCACCTGCGACGCCCCGCCGTGATGCTGGCGCTGCTGGCCGCGCTCTATCAGTGCGATCCGACCCTCCACACCGCAACCTGTGCCCACCTGGGCCTGGCCGGCATCGTGGGCAGCGCGGTGTGGCTGGCGAGCTTCGTCGCCAAGCTCCGGGCGCTGGTCTGGGCGATGCAGCTGCGTGCGTCGAGCTCGGCGATCGCAGTGGCGAGCCTGGGAGCCTCGATCCTCGCAGCGTTCCCCTTGGCGGCACGGGCCCTCGACGGCCCGACCGCCTCGTCGCTGCTGGGCGCCTGCCTGTTCGCCCTGGCCGCAGCCGGCCTGTGGACCTCGCGCCAGGTCCGGGGCCGACCTCGCGACGACGCGTGGGCCACCACCGTCACCCGGCGCTCGCTCCGGGCCACCTGGGCCGGATGGGCGTTGATGATGCTCGTCCACGTGGGCTTTTGGCTCACGCAGATCCCCACGCTCCACGCGACCGCCCTGGTCCCGGCCGCGTGCTTGCTGTGGACCCGCTTTGCGAGGCGCGAGACGACCACCTGGATCGTCGTGGGCATCACGCTGCTCTACGTTGGCCTGAAATCCCCGTCCCTGCTGTCCCTGACCGCCCTGATGGCCACGGCGACCCTGTGCCTACGAGCCCTACGGCAGCCCCACGTTCCCCCGGTGCCCCCGCCCCCCATCCCGCTCGCGGTCGACGACGACGTCTATCGGCGAGAGGCCACCGAGCCCGCACCGCCCACCCCGCTCGCATCCACCCGCCCGCTGCCCGACACCTTCGTACTCGCGCCCCCCCGGGTCCGACGCCGGCTGCTGACCGGTGCCCTCGGCACGCTCTACCTCTCCGTCTGGTGCCACGGCTGGGCCGGCGGACCCTGGCCGGGGCACGTGTGGTGGCTCGATCTCTTGCTCCTCGGTACGTGCCTCGCCCTGGCGGGGTGGAACCACTGGCGCCTGCCCTTGATCCTGCCCTCGCTCGGCCTGGGCCACTGGGTCGTCTCGCTGCGGCTGGTCCCCACGCCCCAGTCGGCGATTTCCTGGGGCGTGCTGTGCGTTGGGCTGGGCTTTGGCCTGCTGCTGTGCATGCTCGTGGTCAGCGTGCGCTGGCGCCACCGACAGGTGGCTCAGGGCTCGCTGCCACCCGAGCCGTGCGTGGCCGGGCCTCCCGTTCCCTGACCGAAGCTGGCCACCACCGAGCCCTCCCCCGCGATCCGAATCGGCGTGCCTCCGGGCACGCACGCATACTGGTCGAAGCCTTCCACCCCGACCCGCCGCAGGATCTCCTCGTCGAGCAGCGCCTGTCCGGTCAGCGAGGGGGGCTCGTGTCCCACGATCGCCAGGGTCGCGTCCGCGAGGATGTCGGCCTTGCGCCACTGCGCGGGCCCACCCAGGCCAAAGCCGATCGAGGCCTGGGACTCGATCATCGTGGCGGGCCACAGCGCATTGGCGGCCACCCCGTGCTTGGCCACCTCGGCCCCGAGCCCCATGGCCAGCAGGGTCATCCCGAATTTGGAGATCGAGTAGGCCACCTTGCCCGGCACCATGCGCAGGTCCACGGGCGGCGACATCATCACGATGTGGCCCCACCGCTGCGCGATCATGTGCGGCAGGCAGGCCTGGGCGGCCAGGAACGAGGCTCGCGCGTTGACCTCCATCACCAGGTCGAAGCGCTTGGCCGGGGTGTCGAGCACGTCCTTCCACCACAGCGCCCCCGCGTTGTTGACGAGCACGTCCACGCGACCGAGTTGCTCCACCGTGCGCGCGACCATGGCCTCGATGTCCTCGGCTCGGCGCACATCGGTGGGCACCGCGATCGCCCGGCGTCCGAGCGCCTCGATCTCGCGCTTGGTGTCCAGGATGGTCCCGGGCAATCGCGGATCGGGCTCCACTGTCTTGGCCGCCACGCAGACGTCGCAGCCGGCCCGAGCCAGTGCGAGCGCAACGGCCTTGCCGATGCCTCGACTGCTTCCGGTGATGATGGCGACACGACCGGTGAGCTCGGGAAGCTTCATGCACCGAAGGCTACGACCATCGGGACCTCGCCGACAGCGACGGGGCCCAGCGCGCTAGGCGTCGCTGTCGGTGACCTCGCCCACGAAGAACGACAGCCCGTGCGCGACCTCGAGCCACAGCGCATCGAGGTCGATCCGCAGGCCCTCGCAGCCCGGCACGTCATGCGTGCCCTCGGTCGCACCGAGGACCTCGAGGAAGCAGCGATCGGGACGCAGGGAGAGGATCTCGAAGGTGCGCGCCACGGGATCGACGAGCCAGTACTGCCCGACGCCAATCGCAGCGTAGTCGGCCTTCTTCTCGATGCGATCGCGCCGCTGATCGCGAGGCGTGGAGGTGATCACCTCCACCACGATGTCGGGGGGCATGGCGGTGGGTCCAGGCCGGCGGGGGCCGAAGAACGCCAGCACGTCGGGCTTGCGACCGCGCCCCGGCGCAATGACGATCTTGGTCTCGGAACCCAGCACGAACCCGCCGCGCGGGATGATCCACGCGCGCAGCACCGCAATGAGCCACGACACCACGATCTCGTGCTCCCAGCTGGCCACTTCTTCCTCCTCGAGGTGTCCGTTCACGAGCTCGCCGTCGACGTCTTCGTCGAGGGCGAGCCAGGCGTTGATCGATAGCGCGATCGGAGTTGGAGCCGGGATCGGCACGAAGGCAGCGTAGCCGATCGAGACCGCGATGTTGATTGGTCCTCTGGGACTCAGTGCGCAAATAGCGCTAGTCCGGGCGCGCCATGACGACCGAAAAACTGCTTTTCGTACTATAAGTAAATCTATGGATAATGATATAAGTAACCAATCGGCCTGCGGAGGACTTGGCGATGCGACGAGGACAGCAGTGGATCCATGGGTGCCTGGTGCTGGCGATGGTCAGCGCCTGTGGCGACGACACCTCGACCCTTGGCGCCAGCGGTGGCTCGACGAGCACCGGGACCGGAGAACCGCAGACCCCTGCCCCGCTGTGTCTCGATGGCGGTCCGCTGATGGGCGGCATGGCGCAGTGGCTCGCGCCTCCGTTCGCGCCGCCCGGTGACATGGGCCAGGGAGGCGGTGACGACGACGGTGGGCTCGACGATGGCGGCATCTTCCTGTCCACCCCCGATGGTGGCGGCGTCAGCTTCGAGTGCGACATCTTCGCGCAGGACTGCCCGTCCGGGGAGAAGTGCGTGCCCTGGGCCAACGACGGAGGCACTCAGTGGAACGCCAACCGCTGCGTCCCCGTCGACGGCAACCCCGCGGGCGTGGGCCAGCCGTGCACCGTGGAGGGCGGGCCGACGAGCGGCATCGACGATTGCAGCGCAGCCTCGATCTGCTGGGACGTCGACCGGGCCAACGAGGGCACCTGCATCGCCCAGTGCATGGGCGACCCGTCCAACCCACAGTGTCACGATGACCAGTTCTGCTTCCAGGGCTACGACGGCGCGGTGGCCGTGTGCATGCCGTGGCGGCTGTGCATCGATGACGGAGTCTGCCAGTGCCTGTGCCCCGAGGAGTCCGACCCCGATTGCCAGCCCGAGCAGTGCGCCCCCCTCGAGGACGACCGGGCCCCCGACGAGCTGACATCCAAGCCCCCGGTCCACGCCGACGGCGACGAGCCCGTCTGCCCCGACAGCTACGACCCCGTCGTGCTCTACATGAGCAACGACGACAGCAACTCGCAGGCGTCGCCGATCCTCGCCCGTCGCACGATCCTCGAGGGCCGCGTGGTCGACCGCTCGCGGATCCGGATCCACGAGTTCCTCAACTACTTCGATCTCTCGGGTCCCTCGCAGAGCGAGGCTGCCGCCGAGGTGGGCATCGAGATGCGCCGCACCGACGCCGAGGACGGCGAGTTCACCCTGGTGCTGCGCGCCCAGGGCCGCCGCCTCGAGGCCGCCGAACGCCCGCCCATGAACCTGGTGTTCTCGCTCGACACCTCGGGCTCGATGGGCGGTGAGCCGATGGAGCTGCTCAAGGACTCCATGGTGGCGGTGGCGGGCGAGCTGCGTGCGGGCGACGTGGTCTCGGTGGTGACCTGGAACAGCCTGCAGACCATCGAGCTGTCGGGCTACCCGGTCACCGGCCCCGACGATCCGGAGCTGCTGGGCATCATCGAAGGGCTGCAGGCCGGCGGCTCCACCGATCTGCACGGCGGGCTGCTGTCCGCCTACACCCTGGCCTTCCAGCACCACATCGACGACGGGGTCAACCGCGTGATCCTGGTCAGCGACGGCGGGGCCAACACCGGCATCACCGACATCGATCTCATCGCCAGCCAAGCCAAGGACTGGGACGGCGAGGGCACGTACCTGGTGGGCGTGGGCGTGGGCTCGTCCAGCTACTACTCCGACCAGCTCATGGACGACGTGACCGACGCGGGCAAGGGCGCCTACGTGTTCATCGACGACTCACAGGAGGCACACAAGCAGTTCGGGGAGCGCTTCTTGTCCAACGTGATGGTCTCGGCCCGCAACGTCCGCATGCAGCTGACGCTGCCCTGGTACTTCGGCGTCAAGCGCTTCCACGGCGAGGAGATCAGCGGGAACCCGGCCGAGGTGGAGCCCCAGCACCTCGCCCCCAACGACGCGATGGTCTTCCACCAGATCGTCTCGGCGTGCAGCCCCAACCTCATCACCACGTGCGACTCGATCACGGCCCGCGTGGAGTACGTCGATCCGATCACCGGCACGGCCGGGGTCGACGAGCTCACCGTGCCGATGGAGACCCTCGTGGAGCAGGACGCCCCGCGGCTGTACAAGGCCGACGTGGTGGTGGGCTACGCCAAGGCGCTGGTGGTCATCGACGTCTTGGTGGACATGGGTGACCAGGCGCAGGCGGTGCTCGTGGCTCAGAACATGCACGCCTGGGCGCAGACGGCCGCCGACCACACGGGTGATGCCGAGGTCCAGGAGATCGCCACCCTCATGGGGCAGTACGCGCAGGTTCTGGCCGCGCCCTGATTCGCTTCGGTCACCCGAGGGAACGCGAGCGCGCTACACCCCGTGCACGTCGTCGTGCACGACCAGGTCCCACTCGAGGACGAGCTCCTGGCGGCCCAGGCCCAGCAGCCGCACGTCCCAGCGCACGAAGCCATCGGCATCGGGCTGAGCCTTGGGGTTGGCCGATTGCAGCTCCACCTTGACCTTCTCGAGCTCGCTGACCGCAATCCGCTCGCGCACCTGCAGCGAGCGCGGGCTGGCCTCGAGGTTGCTGAGCTTGATCCGCACGCGCCTGGGCTTGCGGGTCCACGACGACAGCGCCTTGCGCTCGTGGTCGAGTTCTTCGACCTCGCGGCTGACCCGCAGCGCGTTGTCGGGCCCCCAGCCCAGCTCGAAGCGCTCGCCCGGGGCCACGTAGAGGATGGAGGTGCGGCCGACCAGGCCGCTGCCGCGCACGAGATCCACGGGCCCGGCCAGTAGCGGATGGGTGGAGACGTTGGTCTGCTCCGAGCGCAGGAGCACGGCCGGGGCCAGCTCGGGGATGCAGCGCAGCTCCACGTCGGCGGGGCCTTGCACGTCGAACAGCGGCACCCGGTAGGGCCGCCCGTCGCTGGGAACGCGGCTGCGTCCGCGACCGCGCAGCACCTGGGCCTGTCCGCCGTCGTCGATGCCGGGCAGCTCGGGCGAGCTCTCGGTGCCCCCCTCCTCTCCACCCAGGCCCGCGGTGTGGATCTGCTGCTGGCGGGTCTGTGCCTCGATCGCGGGGCCCTTCTTGCGCACGGCCAGGAGATCGGTGTGCAGGTCGGGCGGACGCAGACCCAGCGAGGGGCGCTCGGTGGAGAAGTGGAGCTGCACGTCGTCCCAGTCCTCGCCGGTCGCCTGCCAAACGCAGCCCTCGCAGCGCAGCTCGGTGCGCGCCCCCTGCTCGTCCTCGTAGAGGCGCGCGCGGTGCCACGGACGCCACAGCGCCCCGGGCACCAGGTAGTCGACCCGCAGGCGGATCTCCTGCGGAGCATCGGTGGGGTTTTGGAGCTCGAGGTCGAGCGCGGCGGCGCTGCGGGCCGCGACGGTCTGCGAGGCTGCCTCGAGCTGGCGCAGGTCGGCGAGCTCGGTCGCCAGGCGCTCGTGCTCCGCGTCGAGCTCGCGGCGTCGACGGCCCAGCGCGGCCAGGCGTTGCTCCAGCGCATCCAGGGTGCCATGGGCGTGCGCGGGATCGGTGCGACCCCAGCCGGCGTCCTCGGACAGCTCGTCGAGGGTGCTGCGCACCATCGATTCCACCGCCTCTCGCTCGGACCCCACCGCCACCCGGCGACGCTCGAGCGCCTTGGCCTCGGCCTCGAGCAACCGCAGCTTCTGACGCAGCTCCTGCAGGGCCGCGGGGCGCTGGACCTCCTCGGTGACCTGCCAGCGCGTGGCCGTCACCCGGCGCACCTGCACTTGGCCCGGGCCGACCACCTCGGCCGCCAGCGACTTGTCCACCAGCACGGGGGCCACCCCTTCGATCCGCAGCCGCGAGCGCCCGGGCGCCGCGGTGATCGAGCCCTCGCGCCGCACCAGGGCGCGGTCCTCCTGGACGGTGACCTCCACGATCGGAACGGCCACGAGGGTGTGCTGCACGTCATCCTCGGTCGAGTTCGGGCTCATGGTCGCCTAGCCTTCCCGTCGGTTGCCGCCGACGAGTTCGTGGTCCTTGGGGATGCGGATCGCATACGAGGCCTTCAGCGCCCGCTCACCGCCGGCGGGAACCTCCACCTTCCACGCGCGCCCGCCCTGGAGCGGCGGCTCGTGCTGCAGGTGCTCGTCCCAGGCGGGCTCCACCGAGCGCTCCGTGACCTCGATGTCGCCCTCGCCCTCGCGGGTCACCGGCAGGCGCTCGCGAACCTCCACGGTGGCCGCCACGGTCAGCCGATTCTTGATGTCGATGCGAATGCGATGCTCGAGATCTCGATGGCGCTTGAGCAGACCGGAGGACTCCTCCTCGAACGTCACGTTGCGGGCGATCTTGAGCGCCTGCTCGACCCCCAGGCCCAGCTCCACCCGACCGCGCGGGGGGGTGACCGGCAGGTCCGAGGCCAATGCGAAGCGCCCGCCGAGGTACACGTCGACCGGTCCGGGGAGCAGCGGCGCGTCGAGGGGGTTGCGCAGCACCACCACGCGGAACACGTCCTGGGTCTCGCGCGGCACCGCGATGTACCGCGGCTTGGCCTCGAGGCTCGCGCCGAGCAGCGGCAGCCCGTGCAGCTCGCCGTCGCAGTCGAGATCGACGTGGGCCTGGCCCTGATAGGCGTAGTCGAAGCCGTCGGTGCCCTTGGCCCAGCGATGGCCACCCGGAGCCTCGCGACGCTCGAGCACCGCCGCCTGGCTGCGCGCGGCCTCGGCTCGCGAGAGTGCGGCGGTGATCTGCTCGGGAGGCAGGCGGCCGAGCCGCTGGTAGCGCTGGGCCTGGTCGGCCCGCTGGAGCTGACCACGTCGCGGGTCGTCGGGCGGGGGCAGCCACAGGCTGCCGTACTCGAGCTGGTCGCGGTCGGCCAGCAGCGTGCCGGGGCGCAGCAGCGCGTCGAATTCCTCGTCGTCCATGTCGAGCAGCTCGGGGGCAGCGCCGCCTCCACCGTCCAACAGGCCCCCCAGCGCACTGCCGATCATCCCGCCGAAGCTCGCGCTGCGAGGCACCGAGGCGGCGGCCGGGGGCATCATCTGCGGCGGTGCCATCGGCATGGGGGGGGCGCCCGGCGCAGGAGGAGCGTAGGCCAGCGACGTGCGCTTCTTGGATGATGCTTCGCGAGCGACGTAGGCGTCCGCGTGCATCATCTCTTCGCGCTCCACGGCGACCTCCCCTGCCGCGGCGTGGGCCTGCGCCTCGGCCTGCTGCATGGCCAGCGTTCGCAGCTGCTCGAGGTCGAGGCCGCCCGAGATGACCCCCGCTCGGGTCAGGGTGTTGCTCGAGGCGGGCGGCACGGGGCGCGCGGGCGTACGCGACGGCGTGGGTGCACGAGCGCGATCGAAGTCGGCGTAGAGCTGATCGGTGCCCGTGGGCGGCGGTCGCCAGCCGGCCTTGGGTGGAGGCGGCTGCGCGCGGCCGATCCGCAGCGAGCGGAGCTCGGGCAGCTCGGTCCATTGCTGGGGGTGGGCGGTGCTGAGGGTCAGCGCCACGTCGGTCCAGCGCTCGCCCGTCGCCTGCCCCACCAGCGCGCGCAGCTCGATCGTGCCGCGGGTCAGCGAAGGATCGAGGCGCAGCACATAGCTCGGGGCCCATCGGGCTCCGGGCACGAAGTAGCGCAGCTCGAGCCGTAATCGCTCCACCGGGTGCCCGGCCGCCCCGTCCTCGCTCGGCCACGACAGCCCCACCACCACCGCCTTGCGCGCCTCGAACGTGCGGGGGTTTCGGGCCTGCGATGCTCGGCGCTCGCGCTCCTGAAGGGTCTGCAGGTGTTCCTGGGCCTGCCGCGTGCGCTCGGCGGCCTCGGTGAGCCTGGGGCCGAGCTGCTCGAGCCGCTCGCGCCGCACGTCGAGCACGCGCAGCCGGGCCTCGGTGGGCGACGGCATGGGAGGCTTGCCTTCTTCGGACGCACCGCGGGCCCCGGGCACCAGCCCCGAGACGCACGCGCTCATCAGCTCGAGGTCGGCCTGGTGCTGCTGGGCCAGCGCCAGCGCCAGCGCGGCCGCCTTCAGCTCCTCGTTGGTGGGAGGGCGCAGCGATTGCTCGGGCTCGGGCACCGCCAGGGTCACCCGCACCTCGCCGGCCAGCGGGGCCTGCCCCGTGCCCTCGGCGTGGAGCTCGACCTGCAGCGACTCGTCGTCGAGCAACAGCGGCAGGCCCTCGAGGCGCACCGTGCTCGGCAAGCCTCCCTCGCCCCGCGTCAGGGTGGCGGTGCGGGTGACCTGCGCCCCACGACGAAACACGGTGACCGCGGTGACACGAGAGGACAGCGTGGGCGCATCCATGGCAGGAGCGCACGGTAGCAGAGCCCGACGCGGCCGGGGTGGAGTTCCACGCAGGGCCGAGGAGCCGCCCCGCAATGCGCGAAGGCACGCGTGGGTGCGGCGTCGCTAGTCGCCGCCCGAGACCCGTCCCACGCCCTCGCCGGCGGCGATGAAGTCCTCGATGGTGCGCCCCGGCGCGGGTTCGAAGCGCTCGTCGAGCACCCGCAGTTGGTCGATCCGATCGAGGCGAAAGTTGCGAAAGCCCTGACGCAGCTCGCACCACGCGATGAGCGACCAGCAATCGCCCCAGAAGAACAGACCCAGCGGCAGCACGCGGCGCTCGCTGGGGGTGCCGTCGCGACGCACGTAGGCCAGCCAGATCACGCGCTGCCCCTCGAGCCCGGCGCGCGCCGAGGCCAGCAGGTGACGCATCTGCAGGCTGACGTGCTCTCCCGGGGCGTAGAGGGCCTCGCCGTCGATGCGGCGCTTGAGCGCGGGAGGCACCACGGCCTGCACCTTGGCCAGCGCCCCGCCGGCCGCCTTGGCCAGGCGATCGTCGGCCCAGCTCTGCACCATGCGTGCGCCCAGGGCCAGCGCCGTGATCTCCTCGCGATCGAACATCAGGGGCGGCAGGTCGAAGTTGGTCGGCAGGGCATAGCCCACGCCGGCCTCGCCCTCGATGGGCACGCCCGCGCAGATGAGATCCTGGACGTCGCGGTAGATGGTGCGATCGGAGACCCCGAGCTGCTCGGCGAGCCACGCCGCGGTGGTGACCCGGCGGCGCCGCAGGAGCTGCACGAGCTGGAACAAGCGGTCAGCGCGTCTCATGGGGCACGAAGTAGCCGGCGTACTCGGGGGCGGGCCCGATGACCTGATGGATGTGCAAGGCGATCCCGTTGGGGTCGACCACGGTGAAGCTGCGGTCGCCCCAGGGATTGTCGCGGGGCGGGCCGTCCGTGTCGACGCCCTCCATGCGAATCCGCCGGTACTCGGCGTCGACGTCCTCGACCTCGAGGCCGTAGGTCAGGCCCCCGGAGAACGGGGTCTCGTCGGGCAGCGGGCGCAGGAACGCCAGCTGCATGTCCCCCTGGGGATGGCGGAGGCTCACGAAGCCCTCGCTGCGAAACACGGGCACGAACCCGAGCCGGTCCACGAAGAAAGCGACCGAGGCCCGAAGATCCGCGACGGTGATGAGCGGGACCAGGCGCCTGCAATGCATACCCTCCTTCGTAGCACCCCCCTGCTGATCCCCTTTGTCAGGAGCACGCAGGGCAAGTCGCCTTGGCAATTTGCTCAATCACACATCGGGCGATTGAATACGGGTGCTGCAACTGCCGAGAATCATTGATTCCGGGGTCGAGTACGGCGTTTGCTAACCATTGGGGCAGCCAGCGAGGCGGAGCGCTACCGCGCCGCGGGATTGGCAGGAGGCAACGAGCGATGCAGCAGCCGATGGGGGAGCACACTGTGGACGACGGCATCATGATCCTCGACGACGCCAGCGTCGTGCTCATCGAGGAGCCGGCCGAGGCCACGCCCTGGAGTCTCGACGATGCCGACACGCGCGTGTGGATTCGACCGTACGCGGCGCGATACTCCGCCTCCCGCCCCGGCGCGGACGCTGGGGCCTGGCCGCGGCTGCCCCCGCGTCCCCTGCCCCGTCCGCACCGCGGCCACTCCAGCTCGCGGTCGCTCTGAGCTCGTCACTCGTCCTCGCCGTCGCGGGGCTCGTGTCGCAGCGAGACGGAGTTGATGCAGTAGCGCAGTCGGGTGGGCGCCGGGCCGTCGGGGAACACGTGGCCGAGGTGCCCACCGCAGCGGGCGCAGAGCGCCTCGGTGCGGACCATGCCGTGGCTGTGGTCGCGGCGCTCGGTCACGGCCTGGTCGTCGACGGGCGTGGTGAAGCTGGGCCACCCGCTGCCCGAGTCGTACTTGGTCTGCGAGGAGAACAGCGCGGCGCCACAGCCCGCGCAGCGGTAGATGCCGGGCGCCTTCTCGCTCCACAGGGCGCCCGTGAAGGCGCGCTCGGTTCCGGCCCCGCGCAGCACTCGATACTGCTCGGGGGTCAGGCGCTCGCGCCACTGGGCGTCGGTCAGGGTGCTCGGATCGGGCGGCTCGGAGGGCTCGTGGTCGTCGGCCATGGTGACCCGGAGAGGATGGCCGCACGGGCGTGGGGCGGCCAGCGGTCGCGGGTCCGGCTTGCCAACCGAGGCGTGCTCGGGACATGGTCGGGCCCGCCCATGCCCCCACGATTGCGCGCCCCATGACGCCCTCGGTCTCCTTGCTCCGCCGCTTCGACGCTCGCGGCTACGAACTTTGGCTGGTGCCTGCGCTGGTCGCCGCGATCGGCGGCGTCACCCTCGCCTCGGCCGGTGCCGACGCGGGGGTGCTTCGCGGGCTGGTGTTCGTGGGGGGGCCGTTGCTGCTGCTGTCGGGCCTGCATGCGCGGCTCGACGGCTACCTGCACGCGCGGGCCCGCCTGTCGCTGCTGCCGCTGCCGTTGCCGCCTGCGCGGTCGTGGGCGGCAGCCTCGGGGCCGCACCGGGTGGGGCTCGGGTGGACGGGGCTGTTTGGCGTGGCGACGGTGGCTGGCGCCGCGTTGGGGGCCGGCGTGACCACCCGGCAGGCGCTGGGCCTGGTGGGCGACTTCGCGTGGCTGTGGCTCTTGGCGGCGGGGCTCGAGCCCGTGATCCCGGCCGCGGGTGCGTGGCTGGGGCGACGGTTTCCCGAGGAACGGCCACAGCGGCGCTGGCAGGAGCGACTGGGCGGAGGCTGGACGATCCCCGAGGCGGTGGTGCACCTGTACGCCCCCGCGCTGGGGGTGGGCACGGCGGCGCTCCTGGCCATGCCGGGGCAGCTATGGCTGGACCTGTGGGTCGACGGCCAGGCGCCGCCGATCGAGCTGCTGGTGGTCGGCGCGATCGCGGGAGTGCTGGCGTGGGGGCTGGGGCGCGTGGCGGTTCTCGCCTATGCCCGCGGGATGTTCGAGGCGGTGCCGTGGGTGCACGAGGCGGTGCGGACCCTGGCCGGGCCTGCCGTGCCCGAGGAGGTGCCGCGGTGGCTGCTGTGGGGGCGTGATCCGATGCAGCACCTGGTGGTGCGCCAGTTCTGGCGGGTGACGCCGGTCCCGGGGCTGCGGCTGTGGGCCTTGCTGATCGGTGCCGCGTGGGTGGGCCTGGCCGCGGCGCCGTCGGTGGCCGCGACCGCGGTGGTGGTGGCGCTGGCCTCGGCGTGGCTAGTCCCGGGGGTTCGGCTGCGCGCCCTGGGACCCGCTCGGGCGCGCCTGGCCGGGAGCCTGCCCCTGCCCCCGTCGGCTCGGGCCGGCCGCTCGCTGGGCGCGTGGGCGGTGCTCGGAGCGCCCGTGGTGGTCGCGGCGGCGGGGGTGGTCCTTGCGTGGAGCCGTGCCGCATGAGCGGGACGACCGTGCCCCTGGTGCTCGAGGCGGTGACCAAGCGCTACGCCGCGCGCACCGTGCTCGATGCCGTGACGCTCACGGTCGAGCCGGGGGCGACCGTGGTGCTGCGCGGGCCCAACGGCGCGGGCAAGTCGACCTTGCTCGGGTGCATCGCGGGGACCGTGATCCCCGACGAGGGGCGGATTGCGATCGGCGGGCACGATCTGCGAAGCGAGCCGCTGGCGGCCCGGGCGGCGCTGCGCTACCTGCCGCAGGAGCCCGAGGTGCCCGTGGGGCTGTCAGGGCGCGAGCTGTTGGGGTTCTTCGCCGATGCGTTCGGGGATCCGGGGGGAGCCGAGCGGGCGGCCGCGTTCCTGGGGTTTGGCGAGGCGCTCGAGCGCTTTGCGAGCACGTACAGCGTGGGCATGCGGCGGCAGCTGATGTTCGCGGCGTTGCTGGCCGGGGCCGGGGCCGGGGCTGGCCAGGGGCGCCTGTGGGTGCTCGACGAGCCGTTTGCGGGGGTCGATGCCGAAGGGCGCGGCAAGATCCGCGGTGCGATCGAGCGGGCGCTCGGCGAGGGCGCGGGCGTGGTGATCGCGGCGCACGATCGCGACGTGCAAGACGTCGAGCCGCTGTCGCCTCGGGTGTTCGAGCTCGGCGCGACCTGACGCGGCCGAGCGAGCCCGCCCTGGGGGCACCCTACCGAGCGAGGCGGTCGCTCGCCCGAGCCGGACGCGAGGGCCGAAGCTAATATCGCAGCAGCGTCTCCACGCGCAGGCCGTCGAGCTTGGCGCGGCCGTCGAGGCCCTGGAGCTCGATGAGGAACAGCGCCGCGAGCACGGTGCCACCGAGCTTGGTCACCAGCTGGCATGCGGCCGCCGCCGTGCCGCCGGTGGCGAGCAGATCGTCGACCACCAGCACGCGGTCGCCCGCGTCGATCGCATCGGTGTGGATCTGCAGCGCGTCCTCTCCGTACTCGAGCGCGTAGCGGACCTCGGTGGTGGCCGCGGGGAGCTTGCCGGGCTTGCGCGCCGGCACGAAGCCCACGTGCAGCTCGGCGGCGAGCGCCATGCCGAACAGGAAGCCGCGCGACTCCATCCCCACGATCTTGTCGATGCGGCCCTCGAGGTCGGCGACGTGCTGGCGATGCAGCCGCAGCGCCTCGACCAGCGTGGGCGGGTGGGCCAGCACGGGGGTGATGTCGCGGAACAGGATCCCCGGCTTGGGGAAATCCGGCACGCTGCGGATCTTGGCGCGCACGCGCTCGAGGGCGGCCTGCGGATCGAACGGATCGCTCATGCTCAGGGCTCCGAGTTCGGGGTGGCGTCGACATCGTAGGCCGAGGGGCTCACGATGCGCAGCCCCCCGCTCTGATCCGCGGCGCGATCGAGGAGGGCCTGGGCCGCGCGGGGGTCGGGATCGGTGAGATCGAGCCGCAGCGGGGTCACCGAGCACAGGCCCTCGGCGACGGCCCAGGTGTCGTCCCCCAACCGGCCGCGCAGCTCTCCGGGGGGGCCGCCGATCCAGTAATAGGGGCGCCCGAGGGGATCGGTGCGGCGGTCGACCGCATCGCGATAGGAGCGACGGCCCAGGCGGGTGAGCATCACGCTCTGACGGCTGCTCTCGGTGTCGATCCGCTCGGCCGGCGCGTTCTCGAGGCCGGGCACGTGGGGCACGTTGACGTTGAGCAGCAGCGGCGTGTCGTGGCGCGCCAAGAGGGCCTGGGCCAGCGACCGCACGCAGCGGCGAGCCCAGCGGGCATCGACTCCGCGCTCGACCGAGACCGCCATCGCCGAGGCCCCGCGCAGGAACGCCTCGGCCGCGCCGCCCACCGTGCCCGAGTAGAACACGTCGGTGCCGAGGTTGTAGCCGGAGTTGACCCCCGAGACGACGAGATCGGGCGGTCGCTCGCTGATGTGCATCAGGCCGAAGTACACGCAATCGACCGGCGTGCCGCTGACCGCCCAGCGCCCCGGCTCGACCTCGTGGGCGCGGAGCATGCTGTGGAAGGTCATCGCATGGCTGCTGCCGCTGCGCTCGCCGTCGGGGGCCGAGACCAGGACGTCACCGAGGCCATGGACCGCGTCGAGGATCGCCCGCAGACCCGGGGCGGCGACGCCGTCGTCGTTGGTGACGAGGATGAGCGGCGTGGGCACGGTGACGGACGATGGACCCGAAGAGTCGTGAGGGGAAAAAGAGGAAGGCGGCTTCGGGAGTCCCGAAGCCGCCTCGCCGTTGTCGGGGCGAGAGGATTCGAACCTCCGACCCCTTGACCCCCAGTCAAGTGCGCTACCAGGCTGCGCTACGCCCCGAAACGGAGGCGGCCTTATAGCGTGAGGGGGATCGGGGTGCAAGGGGGCGGACGGGGTTTTTGGGCGGGTTTGCGGGAGGAGCGCGGGGGGATGGGGGGTGTACTCGACTGGGGTCGAGGGGTCGGGGCAAGGGCTCGGGGGGGCGGTCGGGCGTGGGCGTCGGGGGAGTTCGGTGGATCTGGGGAGGGCGGTTCGGGGGAGAAGGCGGAGGTCCGAGCATGCCGTTGGTTGGCACCGCGAGACTCGGCCTGGGATCACGGTGAGTGGCGTTGGAGGGCTTCGACGGCTGCGAGGAGGACGGGGTCGGCTTCGGGGGAGCGGTCGATCTCGGTGAGGTGCTGAGCGTAGTTGCGAAGGGCGATCTGTAAATCATGCGCGAAGACTCTGGGCCGAGCTTGGAAGAGTTGCTGATAGTGAGTCACGGCCTCCTGCGTGGACGCCAGCGCCTTCTCTCGCAGACCCAGCTCGCTCTGCCTGATGCCCAGATTGTTGAGGCTCGCTGCGAGGTTGGGCAGGAAGGCGTCCGGCCTATGCTTGGCCAACTCGCGGTACACAGTCACGGCCTCCTGCGTCGACGCCAGGGCGTCCTCTCGCAGACCCAGCTCGCTCTGGCTGATGCCCAGGTTGTTGAGGCTCGCTGCGAGGTTGGGCAGGAAGGCGTCCGGCCTATGCTTGGCCAACTCGCGGCGAATGGCCACGGCCTCCTGCGTCGACGCCAGGGCGTCCTCTCGCAGACCCAGCTCGCTCTGCATCGTGCCCAGGTTGTTGAGGCTCATCGCCAAGTGGGGTAGGAAGGCGTCCGGCCTATGCTTCGCCAACTCGCGGTGCATGGTCACGGCCTCCTGCGTCGACGCTAGCGCCTCCTCTCGCAGACCCAGCTCGCTCTGCCTGTTGCCCAGGTTGTTGAGGCTCATCGCCAAGTCGGGCAGGAAGGCGTCCGGCCTATGCTTCGCTAACTCGCGGTACACGGTCACGGCCTCCTGCGTGGACGCCAGCGCCTCCTCTCGCAGACCCAGCTCGCTCTGCCTGATGCCCAGGTTGTTGAGGCTCATCGCCAAGTCGAGCAGGAAGGCGTCCGGCCTATGTTTGGCCAACTCGCGGTACACAGTCACGGCCTCCTGCGTCGACGCCAGAGCGTCCTCTCGCAGACCCAGCTCGCTCTGCGC
Source organism: Paraliomyxa miuraensis (assembly GCF_026337845.1). GTDB lineage: Bacteria > Myxococcota_A > Polyangia > Nannocystales > Nannocystaceae > Paraliomyxa > Paraliomyxa miuraensis. The sequence continues at coordinate 191,292 of NZ_JAOVZF010000157.1, forward strand.
GTTTCCCAGGTTGTTGAAGCTCATCGCCAAGTCGGGCAGGAAGGCGTCCGGCCTATGCTTGGCCAACTCGCGGTACACAGCCATGGCCTCCTGCGTGGACGCCAGCGCCTCCTCTCGCAGACCCAGCTCGCTCTGCCTGATGCCCAGGTTGTTGAGGCTCATCGCCAAGTCGAGCAGGAAGGCGTCCGGCCTATGCTTGGCCAACTCGCGGCGAATGGCCACGGCCTCCTGCGTCGATGCCAGGGCGTCCTCTCGCAGACCTAGCTCGCTCTGCATGGCGCCCAGGTGGTTGAGGCTCGCTGCGAGGTTGGGCCGGAAGGCGTCCGACCGATGCTTGGCCAACTCGCGGTACACAGTCACGGCCTCCTGCGTGGACGCCAGCGCCTCCTCTCGTCTCCCAACTTCGCTCAGGTGCAGCCCCTTTTTGTCCATCCGGCGTGCACGGTGATCGAGTTCCTCCTCGGCGACGCCCTCGATGCGACCCAGCGCCTTCAAGCCGTCCGTGGCTCGCAACGCCAACAAGGCCGCAACCCCACGCAGCGCGACCGACCCGAGCGGCAGTGGTTGAACCAACGCATCGGCCTCGTCTGGCGACAGTGCCTCGAGCTTGCCGAAGGCCGCCTCCACGCGCCCTGCCAGCCCTGCCGCCCATCGTTCCTCCGCCGCCACTGCAATCCAGGCCCGCACCAACACCGCAGGAAACCGGCGCACCACATCCTCGATCCGCCCCACCACCTGCGGCTGCCATCGCGCGGCCCGGCCGAGCACGCGAAGTGCCCGCGATGCCATGTCCTCGTCGCCGTCTGCGAATGCCACCTCGGCCAGCGACGGCTCGGCGTCGAGCTGGGTTGCGACCAACCGCTCGCCGATCCTGTCGGGCTGCACCGCCGGCAACGCGAGCCGCTTGCCGCCGATGCTCGGATACAGCTCGCCGAACACCTTCGCGAGCCCATCAAGCTGGTTGTCGGACATGCCCTTGCACCCCGGGGTCCGGCTCAGCAAGCGCCGCGCCTGGTCGCGCTGGTCGAGTGGCCCCGCCAGGGTTCCCACGCACGCAACGGTGCGCAGCACCTCGTCGAGATTGGAGACCCCCGCGATGACCCGCTCGGCGATCGGCCTCCAATAGCGCTTGAGCTCGCGCCGCAGCAGCTCGTCGAACAGCCACTCCACCCCGGCATCGGGCGGCGGCGGATCTCCATCCACCGCCAGCAAGGCCGCCACGTGCAGCGCCAGCACGCCCTCCTTCATCCATGCCCGAAGCGTCTCCACGGGCGGATCCACCACCGGCTTCGCTGCCGCCCCCTTCGCCTTCGAGAATCCATGCACCGCATCCGCCCACGACGTCCGAACGTCCTCGAGCGGCACGAGCCGATGCACTGCATCACGGCGCTCGAGCACGTCCCGCAACGCCTTGACCGCAGTCGGCAGCTCCTCCCACCACTCCGCCTCGCCCCGCGCAGCGAGCACCACCCGGATCCCCCCGGTGCTGCTCCGGTACGGCGCCAGCCCGAGCAGCAGTGCTTCGAGGTCCCTGCCCCACGTCTCGGCGTAGTCGATCGCCAAGAGCATCGGCCGCCCGGCCTTCGCCATGTCGAGCAGCCTCGGATCCTGCCGGTCCGAGCGCTCGAGGATCCCCGCCGTCCACCCGCGCTCGAGCTGCTGCTTGCACAGCTCCCGCAAGAGCCGCGTCTTGCCGTACCCACCCGGTCCGGTCACCAGCCGGATCCCGAGGCCACCGCCTTCGCACCACGTGCCGAAGTCGTCCAGCAGGGCCTCGCGGCCCGACATCCGCACGACCCCGTAGTCGGCTTGCAAGAGCGTGACGTTCGACGCTCCCGGCGACAGCTCCTGATAGGGCTTGCCGAGCCACTCGGGCGGCCGCAGCTCTGCGTCCTTGCGCCGTACGCCCAGCCGATCGCGAAGCGCCGGTAGCAATCGATGCAAGTCCACGTGCTCGTAGAACTGCGCCCGCATCCCCGCCGGGGCGAGTTCCTGCTCGATTCGAGACTCCTTCTTCTTGAAGAACCCCCAGTGGATGTCCGGGTACGCGCCTTCATCTGCCGCCAGAGCCGTCAGGCACTTCATCAGCACGTCGTCCCAGCCGCCGTACCCGAGCACGACGAGAAGTGAGCGCGAAATCCATCGTTTCAGCTCGGCCTCGAGCTGCGGCCGCGGCTCCTGGAGCTGCACCTCCGTGTGCAGCGTGTCGGCATTGAACCAGTACCCGTGCACATACACCACGTGCGTGCACGAGCCGCGGTGCTGCCCCGGATTGCCATCCCGCGTCAGCACCGTGGAGCGCACGCTCCCGCCCGCCCGACGCACCGCAACCTCGATCAGCGGATCGAAGTTCGTCGTGAGCACCGTCGGAAACCTCTTCGGCTCGCCCACCAAGATCTCCCCGAGCGCAGCGATCGACGGCCGCAGCGGCCTCCACTCATCGCCATCGAGCAACTCTTGGCATGCCGCTCGATGCTGGTCAGCATGTCCCGCGAGCACCCTCGCCTGCCTCTCCTCATCGAGCACTTCGTGCGCCTCGAGCACCGCCCGCCGGATCACCCGGTTCGCCGCATCCTGCCCCTTGCGTCGCACCAACGCCGCGAACCCAGCCCGATAGGCCGCCCCACCGTCTTCCTTCGCGAACGCCTCCTCCAGCGCCGCATCGGGCCGCTTCGCGAGTGCCTCGCGGAGCATCTCCACCACCCCCCACGTGCCCGGTACGCCCGCCATCCCCGGCCCGGGCTGCATGGTCAGCGCCGACCCGAGCAGGAACACCACCGGTCGCTCGTCCTCCTCGACGATGCGCTCGATCAGCTCCTGCTCTCCTTCGCTGAGCGTACCGACATCGGGCATGGGCTCGGTCACCATGCCATCCCGCCGACCGGCTGGGTGATCCAGCACGAAGGCATTTGCCGATTGTCTCGGGCTCCACCCACGAAGGCCCGAACGGGTCGGTGCCCCTGTCCGAGCAACCCCTCGGCTGTCGAGACACACTCACCGCCCCTGTTCCAGCAACCCACGACCTACCCAGACACACTCGCCGACCCCCTTCGAGCAACCACTATCCTGCCAAAACAAACTCTCCGGCCCTGTTTGAGTGGTCGATTAGCTACCAAAACAACCTCCTCATCCCTCTCCAGACACCCCCGGCCCTCCCCTGCTCCCCACCCAGTCCCGATTTAGTCCCCCCCCCCGGCGAGAAATCCGCCCCTTCCCCCTACCGGAGCCCCCGCTTCCGAGATCTACTCACTCCCGACCGCCTCCCCCAACAGAAAGGCTCCCCCGCCATGCAGTCGCTGCTCCTCTCCGACCTCCGTCTCGCCCTCCCCGACCTGCTCGACGCCAAGGCCGCCAAGCTCGACACGCTCCACGCGGGCCGCCTCTATGCCCCGCGGCTTGCGGCCCAGCGCACGGCCATCGAGGCGCTCCCCGCTCCCACCGCCGAGGCGCGCCCGTTGGTCGAGGAGCTCGCCCAGACCGACGCCGAGCACGACGCCTTCGCCACTGCGATCTGGCACTACACCGAGGCCGTGCGCATGTGCCCGGGCCTGGCCGACGACGTCCGCGCGGCGGCGCGGCGGATCCGCGAAGCCTTCATCCCCAAGCTCTCGGTCATCCACCGCAGCTACGCCACCGAGGCCGCGCATGCGCTCGGCAAGCGCGACCAGCTCCCGGAGCACGCGGCCGCCTTCGCCCTGCTCCCCACGCCGAGCGGCGAGACGCTGCACGCCTGGGTCGAGCGCTTCGTGACTCGCGGTGAGTCGATCGAGACACTGCTGCGCGAGCGAGCCAACCAGACCGCCGCCACCGTCACCGAGGCCACCCGTCGCGAGGCCGCCAAGCTCCGCGCCGAGACCATCGCACTGCTCGGCCGCCTCCGCACCGCGCTCGCCGACGAGCTCGCCGCCACCCCCGAACTGCTCGCCAAGACCGACGCCGAGCTGTTCGGCTATCTCGACCAGCTCACCCAGGCCCGAGACGAAGCGAACCGGCGCAAGCCGAGCAACGGCGAGCAACCGCCGCCCGACGCAGCGAGCGATGGCGAAGCCGTCGCACCTGCGGCCGAGGAGTGAGACGATCGGGCCCGGATCCTCGGTGCCACGCTCGACCCCGAGCCTCCGGCCGGGTGGCCCTCCGTCCCTCCGACCTACGCGGGTGACCTCGTTCCCCGCTCATCGTCGGGCTGATGGCGCGCAGAGGCGCGTTGGGACGCCACGCTCGCAATGGTCGAGTGGGGAGTACCGCTGGGCCCGATCTTTGTTCACTGCCCCTCGACCGACCGATGGGCCGCGACTCCCCCAACATCGGCGAGCACGATCGGAAATCGTGGACTTGCTGGCTTCGTCGGCCGGCGTAGGATGTCGGTCGATGGACGGTGTCGGCTGCGCCTCTCGGCTCGCTGCATGCGGGGTCAGCGCTTGTCTGGCCTTCGGCAGCGCCTCGGGCTGCGCTGGGAGCTGTGCGCCGACCGGCGCGGAGCCGATGGAGGCGAGCACGACGGAGCAACTCGAGACGGCCGGCTCGACGACATGGCAGGACGATGCGCCCTCGACCACCGGAACCGGAGAGGTCGCCCCGGATCTCGGTGACGACGGTCCGACGCAGCCGCTGCCACCGCAGATCCCCCCGCTCGGCGAGGGTTGCGGCGATGGAATCCCGACAACCGGCGAGTTCTGCTACGTGCGCGTCGAGATCGGCGAGCTGCCGGGGCTGACCTTCGGAAGGCTGAGCTTTGCGATCGATCTCGGTGGCGACGGCCTTGGGTCGTTTGGCATTGGTACCTCTCCCGAGGAGGGTTTCGGAGACTTCATCACCCTGGCCCACCTCGAGCACGACGGCTCGTTTCGCCTCGACCCGGCGTTACCCACGTGGGAATGGTTCGGCCACTTCACCGATCGCGACTTCGATGGCGATGGTAGGAACGACGTGATCGGCATCGGGGCGAGCCCGGGTTGGTACTCGTTGTTCATGGTTCACCGGAACCTCGGCGAGACCGTCGGAGAGCTGGTGTCAGAGGAAGTACTCGAGGACGGTGCGTCTGGGCATGCGTTTCCCATCGACGTGGATGGCGACGGGGTGCTCGAGGTGGTGGCGGGGGTCGAATTCGAAGGCATCCATCTGCGCCGACGCGTAGGGGGCCAGTGGACACAGATCGGTTCGACCTTGCCGCTGCCCGCCTGCAACTGGTTGAGCGGCAACGCGCACGCGGATTTCAACGAGGACGGCTTCGAGGACTTCGTGACCACCGGCGGAACGCAGGCGTGTGATCCGTTTCCGCAGACCTACGACCCGTCGTGGTATCGAGTCGCGGTGTTCTTCTCCGATCCGGTCGCTGGCCAGATCGTCGCTGGCCCCGAGTTGCCCATGGGTGGTCTCCATGACCCAAAGGCCGATGATACGCGGAGCGTTTTCGCTGGAGACTTCGACCGGGACGGACACGCCGACATCCTCGTACCGCTTCAGGAGAGCTTCGCGACATCGAAGCACCTCGGCATGAGCTTCCTACGGGGTCACGGCGACGGGACCTTCGATCCGGCGGTGGTCGTAACGGTCGAACACAACGATGGGTTCTCGGTCAGTCGAATGGGAGACTTCGACGGCGACGGCAACCTCGACATGCTCGGTGGACGAAAGCTCGCTGACTCTGGACCGACCGAACTCGCCGTTGCGTACGGTGCCTGGCCCGATCTCTCATTCCACGTCATCGCGGTATTGGATCGATCCTCGGCCGTCACGATCGGGGACGTCAACGGCGATGGTGTGACAGATGTGCTCATGACCGACGCGTCGCTGACGCCGCTCTCCGAGCCACGCAAGTACTACTTCGCGCTCATATCTTCGCCTTGACCGCTTGACTGCCCGAGGAGGGATCCTACATCGGATCCCACGATGTCCCGATACGTGCTGCTCATCGTCGCCCTTGCTGGCGGATGTTCCAACGGTGGTGGTAGTGGCGTGCTCTCGACCACGGGAGGAACAGATGGCGCGGACAGCATGACGACGTTCACCGACAACGGATCGATGGATGAAGAGGGTGTAGATGAGACCGGCCCTCCTGCTCTGCCAAGCAACCCATGTCAACCCAATCCCGACTCGTTCTCGGTCTACCCAGTCGCCGTGGACTACTTCCAGTTCAATCCATCGGGTGTGTGTGACGCACTTCCCCTACCCCATTTCGCCGAGGATTCCGACGATGAAGAGGACAACCAACCTGTCCGGGTCTACATCTACCGCCCCGACGACGCTGGTGATTGGCCCGACGAGCCGCCACGTCCCGCGATGTTCGTCGTCACCACACCTGGAGCACCCATCGATCTCTACGATCACGTATTCGACGACGTCGTCGCCGAAGGCATCCCGGTCTTCGCGGCCCAACCACTGACGGCCAACGACTCATCACTTCACCGCGAGGCCCTGCTCGCATGCGTGATGACCTGGGCCAAGTCCCCCGGCGGCTGGATCCGATCGAGCGATGGTCTCATCGGCGAGGGTGCCATCATCGCTGGACACAGCCGCGGCGGCGCGGCCACCAACCTGCTCGTCAACGACTTCGACGACTTCGTGGCGATACTGCCTCCCATGGCGAACTACGAGCTGTGCGCCGCGACCCAGATCGCCCCCCGCTGGGGCGGCGACACGCCGGGAGACGTCGCGACCAACGTACACACACCGCTCGAGGACACGGTGCCGCTGTTCGTGATCCATGGCTCACTCGACGAGGATCTCGTTGGCCAGGGCCTTGCCTCGTTCGATGCGATGGGCGCGGAGGATCTCGCCATGGCCCTGGAGCCGGGCGCGATCGATCCCGCGTCGCTGACCCCGTTCGACAAGCTGCTGCTGTGGGTCTACGGCGTGCGGCACAACGACTTCGGGGGGCGTGCCGACGTATTGCCAGGTCCGGAGGTCGATCGAGCCAACGCGACCGGCCCAACCTACCTCGCCGCCTTCCTGCGCTGGCAGCTCTTCGGCGACGTCTCCGCGCGCAGCGAGCTCCTGGCGGCCGTCGACGCGGACGCGCTCACCACCGACTTCCCCTCCACCGTGCAGCCGTCGACCCTCTGGGACGGCATCGAACCGCAGTTCTCCGACCACGGACGGCCGCTCATCGTCGGCAACTTCACCCAGGGCATCGCCGCGGCCGGTGCCGACCGCCTCGTCGTCGATACGCTCGCGCGCGGCTCGACGACGGCGACCTGCGCGAGCGACCCGATCCCGGCATTCCCATCCAGCTCCACCCTCGGCCTCGAGACGCACGTTCAGGGCCTTGCCGACGATCGAGTCTGCCAGGGTCCGGCGACGATGCTCGGAGTCGGCCTCGGCGTTGCCGCACGCCGCCACCAAACCGAGGCCTTGCTCGTGGGCTGGGGCGGCAGCGATCCCGGGGGCTCGGTGACATGGAGTCTGCAGCAGGATGGCGAGCCTGCCATCGATGCCACGGGCTTCACCCACCTGTCCTTGCGTGTCGCCAACCTGGTCGACGTGCCGAACCTGGGGTGCGATGCGGCCGACTCGACGAGCTTCGACTTCCACGTCGAGCTCGAGAGCGAGACGCCGGATGGCCTCACGGCGACCGTGAGCCATGACCCGGGGCCGGCAATCCAGCAGGCGGCGGCGCTCGTCGAGGGCCCCGAGTTCACCGCCTGTGCTGCAGCCCAGGCGATGCGCACGATTCGAATCCCGCTCACCGAATTCTGCGGACAGGGCCAGCTCGACCTCGAGCGGCTCTCCGCCATTCGACTGGTGTTCCCGACCTCCGCGACCGAGCGCAGGGCCCTGATCGACAGCATCGAATTCACCCGCGATCCCAATGCCGTCGGCACCTCGACGTGCCCGGCCCTCACCGCCGCATGGGATTGCGAGGTCACCGCGGCCTTCTCTCCCGTCGAGACCTCGTGCGCAGGCGAGCCTCGCCCCGCGTGTGCACCAGCCGATCGACGCACCGTCGAGCGCTCGGCTCCCCTCGTCGAAGACGGCATCGGGCCGAGCTTCTCGGGCTGGGTCGTACACACGCCCGGTGGTTGGGTGGCCGATCCAGCCCACCCGACGCCGAGCGAGCTGAGCGACGTCCTCGCGCTATGCCAGTCCGCGTGCACGCTCGAGTGGTCCGACGCGCCGGCCATCACCGCGAATTGCGACGACCCGTCGGCCTGGCGGCAGCCGGTACTCCGTACGACCCCGAGCCTCGGTCCCGAGGCCCGCATCCCAGCATCCGCCGAGGACGGCTCCGGGATCTTCTTCGGCCAGTCGCTGGCCTGCAACCTCGAGGCGGACTGCTGCGAGGCGTTCGACGAGGCCGTCTGCGCCGCCCGGTCCAAGCGGCCGACTCCCGCGATGATGCCCCTGGCTCGCGGCGAGGAGCAGCGCCTTGTGCTCGACACCGCCGCGAGCAAGGTGGAGTTCATCACCCCGACGGCAACCGCCACGATGCCGCTTTGGGGCACGATGGGATACTCGATGTGCCCGAAGGGCGAGACCGGCACGACGTGCCCGTTCTACCTCGGATCGCTCACCATCACGGGCACGTCCACGGCGACGATCGTCGAGTCCTGTCCGGACGCCTCGACCCTCACGATGGCCGTCGGCGATCTCGACATCGAGTTGCTGCAGCCCGCGATGGGCATCGCCGATGCGGGCTCCTACCTCAAGGGCTTCCCGAAGGGAGCCCTCCACCTCCAGGGCCACGTGATCGTCGACGGCAACGCCTTCACGGTCCGCGGCGTCAACGAGCAGCCCATCACCTTCACCCTGGGCCACTTCGGGCTGTTTGCCGCCGATCTCGCCCTCGACCTCACGCTACCCTGCGGAACCGGCACGATCGACATGACGGTCCGCATCCACCTCGGCTCCGCGACCATCCTCGACGAGGCCCCCATCGCGAGCATCGACGTACCCGACGTGCTCTCGTGTCCGACCACGCTCATGCTCGACGCCACGGTGGTCGACCCCGACGACGACCTCGCCTCCGCACGCTGGTTCGTCGACGACGTGCTCGTCACGCAGGGCGTGTCCAGCCTCCCGATGACCACCGATCACGCGCTACGGCTCGTCGCGCGCGACGCCCGAGGAGCGACGACCACGGTCGCCAAGAGCATCCGCTGCCTCTGACGAGGCCCTCGCGCGATCACCCTACCCTCGCTGCGGCCGCTCGAGCATCCCCCGGCTGCTGGCCGCCGGATCCTCCGCCACCGTCCGTGCCCCGCCGGCCTGCCTCAGATACTCCGCCGGATCGGCCCCGGTCGGATCGATCTCCGCCTCCGATTGCAGCAGCGCCTGCAGCTCGTCGACCACCGCCCACACCTTGGCCAGCGACTGCTTGGCCACGTACTTGGCCGACGGAGCGGCCATCGCCCCGCGGTTGCCGTCCTCGCGCAGCTGCTTGCGGGCCCCGGCGATCGTGAAGCGCTCCTCGTAGAGCAGCCGCTTGATCCGCAAGAGCGTGGCCACGTCGCGTCGCCGATACACACGCTGCTGGGTCCGCGACTTCTGCGGCTTGATCACCGCAAACTCGGTCTCCCAGTAGCGCAGCACGTGGGGCGCCACTCCGACGATCTCGGCGACCTCGCCGATCTTGAAGTAGAGCTTGTCGGTCCCGATCGACAGCTCGTCGGCGCCATCTCGAGAGCTGGCCCTGGAGCTCGTCCGAGCGCCCCGGCCGGCCTTGGCTCGCTTGGCCATCGCCCGCGCTACTCCCCTCGCCTCGGCCTCGCTCGCGTGCAGCGAAGCTACGCCTCGCCGTTGAGCGCCGACTTGAGCACGGGGCTCGGCTTGAAGGTGAGCACGCGACGGGCCTCGATCATGATCTCGGTGCCGGTCTGCGGGTTGCGTCCGGGCCGGGGCTTCTTCTCGCGCACCACGAAGTTGCCGAAGCCCGAGATCTTGATCTTCTCGCCGTTCTCGAGGGTCGCCTTCATCACATCGAACACCGACTCGACCAGGTCGGCCGCCTCCTTCTTGGAGAAGCCCCCGACCCGCTCACAGACCCGATCGATGATGTCGGCCTTGGTCATCTTCGCGATCCTTTCGCACCTGGCTGCCAAGCGCAAGTGCTGGTGGAGACACCATTTTTCGTCGGCGCCGAAGGCGCGAGAGCCCGCCCTGCCGCGCCCATTCGCCCCGCCGCGCCCATCCATTCTTCTCACGGAGGCGCACGGCGGAAGGATGGGCCCGCTACCGCACCCGCGCCTTGGGGTCGCGCCGACGCAGCGCCTGCAGTGCGCGCTCGGTCGCGGCCTCGTGCAATCGCTGCACCTCGTCGTCGGTGACCGTGCGCTCGTGTGCCCGGTAGCCGAGCCGCAGGAGCAGCGCCCTCCGTCCGTCCTCCACCCCGGCGCCACGGTAGTCCTCGACCACCTCCACCGGGTGTCGCCCCACATCGCCTACCGCCAATTGCGGAGGATCGGCCGACGGAGGAACGACCGACGCCCCGGCCTCGTTGGCCGCCGCCACCAGGGCCGCGACCACGTCGGCCGCGGGCAGCTCGACCGACAGATCGAGCGAGAGATCCCGGCTCGTGGCCGGAAACCGCGGCAGCGCCTTCACGGCCACGGGCGCGGGCGCGGGCAGCTCGTCGACCCGCAGCTCGCCGTACACGACCGCGGTGCCCGTGGGCAGCTCCCACGCCTCGACCAGATCGGGGTGCACCGCCCCAAGGCCGCCGACCGTGCGCTCGCCGACCCGCACCAAGGCCTGCACGCCGGGATGCAGGTGCGAGGACGCGTCGTCGCCCGCGGGCGCCAACGTACCCTCGAGACCAACCCGGGCCAGCGCGTCGAGCAGGATCCCCGCCATGGCCCGGCCATCGACCGGCTCGTCGCCGAGCGCCGCGCCCCGATGGGCGGGCGCCGCCAGCAACACGCCCGCACGCAGCGGCTCGTCGGGCAGCAGACGATCGATCGCCGCGGTGGGCCCGTCCGCCGCGGGCGGCTCGCCCCACCGGTAGATCCGACCCACCTCGAACAACCGCACCGGCCGCCCATGGCGCGCCAGGTTGAGCGCCGCCGCATCGAGCAGCCCGGGCAAGAGATGCGTGCGCAGCACGGGCCCGAGCCCCCGCATGGGGTTGCGCAGGGCCACCACACCGTCGAGCCCCTGCCCCTCGACCCTTGCGAGCTTGTCCGGCTCGCCGAACGCGAACGTCACCGCCTCGTGCAAGCCCTGGGCGGCGAGCGCGTCGACCAGGGGATCGTGCAGCCCGCGTGACGGCGCTCTGCCGGGCTCCCGCACGCTGGTGGGCGCGGTGCTGCCGTGGGCGGTGGGCATGCACGCCACCGCCGGCAGATCGTCGAGCCCGTGGATCCGCATGACCTCCTCGATGAGATCCTCCTCGCGCACCAGATCGGGACGATGGGTCGGCGGTCGGCAGATCCAGCGCTTGGGATCCTCGTCGTCGATCTCGATCTGCAAGCCGGTCAGGATCCGCTTGGCCTCCGCGTCGGAGACGTCCATGCCCAGCACCATGCGCGTGCGATCGGGGCGCAGCGCGATCGAGGGGACGGCGGGGCGCTGCCCCTTGGCGAGGTGCCCGCCCACGCAGCGCGCTCCGGTCAGCGCCTCGATGAGCCCGAACGCCCGCTTGACCGCGCAGTGCAGGCCCATGCCGTGATCGACCCCGCGCTCGAAGCGATGGCTGCTGTCGGTGCTGATCTGATGCCGCCGCGCGGTGCGGCGCACGAACCGGGGGTGGAACCACGCGGCCTCGAGCAGCAGCGTGGTGGTGCCCTCCTGCACCCCCGACGCCTTGCCGCCCATCACCCCGGCGAGGGCCTGCGGCGCGCTTGCATCCGCGATCACCAGGTCGTCGTCGCACAGCGTCAGCTCGCGCTCGTCGAGGGTGTGCATGCGCTCGCCCTCCCGGGCCAGCCGGATCACCACCCGACCGTCCGCCAGGGCGGCGCGATCGAACGCATGCAGCGGCTGCCCCCACTCCATGAGCACGAGGTTGGTGATGTCGACGACGTCGTTGATCGGCCGCAGCCCCAGCCGGTGCAGCCGCACCCGCAGCCACAACGGCGAGGGGCCGACCCTGGCGCCCTCGAACGCATAGCCGAAGTAGCGCCCGCAGCGATCGGGTGCCTCCAGCGTGACCAGCTCGGGCAGCTCGGCCACCCGCGGCTCGTGCAGCGGCGGGACCACGAGCGTGCGCCCGAGCTTGATCGCCAGATCCCGCGCCACCCCCACGTGCCCCAGCGCATCGGGCCGGTTGGGCGTGATCGACAGCTCGAAGATCGTGTCCTCGATCCCGGGCACCCGATCGACCAGGCGATCGCCGGCCTCCCACTCGGAGGGCAGCACCAGGATCCCGTCGTGATCGGACCCGATCTGCAGCTCGTGCTCGCTGCAGATCATGCCGAAGCTTTGCACGCCCCGGACCTCGCGAGCCTTGAGCGTGAGCCCCCCGGGCAAGGTGGTCCCGGCCGGAGCGAACGCCACCTTGCCGGGATTGGGACCGCTGGGATCGGGCACGTTGGGCGCACCGCAGACCACGGTCAGCACCTGCCTGCCGTCGAACAGCTCCACCACCCGCAGCTTGTCGGCCTTGGGGTGCGGCTGCAGCGAGCGCACCTGCCCGACCACGATGGCGCCGAGGCCCTGCCCCACCCGGGTCACGCCCTCGACCTCGAGGCCCACGGAGGTGATCGCGGCCGACAGCGCAGCGTCGGAGGGCAGCCCCTCCCCCGCGGGATCGACCAGGAACTCTTGCAACCAAGCGCGGGAGATCAGCATGGGAACTGCTCCAGGAAGCGAACGTCACCCTCGAACAACATGCGCAGGTGGGGGATCCCGTGCATCAACATGGCCATGCGATCGATGCCGAAGCCGAACGCCCAGCCGGTATAGACCTCGGGATCGACCCCCACCGCCTCGAGCACGGCCGGGTGCACCATGCCCGAGCCACCCAGCTCGATCCACCCCGAGTCCTTGCACAGGTTGCACCCGCGGGCTTCTTTGGCGGCCCCTTCGGGAGCGTCGCCTCCCGGCGCCGCAGGGCCTTCTTTGGCGGCCCCTTCGGGAGCGTCACCTTGCGGCGCCGCAGGGCCTTCTTTGGCGGCCCCTTCGGGAGCGTCGCCTCCCGGCGCCGCAGGGCCTTCTTGGCAAAACGGACACTGCATGTCGAACTCGGCCCCGGGCTCGACGAACGGGAAGAACGAGGGCCGCAGCCGCACGTGCAGGTCGGCGCCGAAGAAGCCCTGCACGAAGCGGTAGAGGGTGGCCTTGAGATCGGCCATGCCGACCCCGCGATCGATGCACAGGCCCTCGATCTGGTGGAACATGGGCGAGTGCGTGGCGTCGTCGTCACGCCGGAACACGGTGCCGGGTGCGATCAGCCGCACCGGAGGTGGCCGGGTGAGCATGGCCCGGATCTGGACCGGCGAGGTGTGCGTGCGCAGCACCAGCGGCACCCGATCCGCGTCGTCGTCCCCCGAGCCCTCGTCGGCTCGCCCCTGCACGAAGAACGTGTCCTGCATGTCGCGGGCGGGGTGCTCGGCGAGGAAGTTCAGGTCGTCGAAGTTGTACTTCTCGTGCTCGACGTGCGGACCGTCGACCACGTCGTAGCCCATCTGGCGAAACACGGCCTCGAGCCGCCGCCGCGTGTGCGTGATGGGGTGCAGCGAGCCCGGGGGGCGCCGCCGCGGCAGCATGGTGAGGTCCTCGCATGCCGCGAGCCGACGCGCGCGGGCGGCCTGCACCAGCGCCTCCCGCCGGGCCTGCAGCTGCTGCTCGATGGCGGTCTTGGCCTCGTTGAATGCCTGTCCGAACGCCTTGCGATCGGCAGGGGCGATCTGGCCCATGCGGGCACGCTGCTGGGTGAGCAGGCCCTTGCGGCCGAGGTACTTGACCTGCAGCGCATACAGGGACTCGTCGTCGCTGGCTCCGCCGACCTCGGCAGCAAAGGCCGCCTGCAGGTCGACGAGATCTTGGTGGGGATCGGCGCTCGACATCGATGGGCTCGCGGGCTCGGGGGGCCCGGACGATACCCTGCCCTCGCGGCGACGCGAAGGGCCGTCTTGTCACGTCCGGCGGGGTGCTCCAGACTCGCCAAGCCCTCGCGATCCACGGGTGCGGGCCCGCCCGAGCGCTCCATGGCCGTCGACGACCATCCCTCCGAGGCCCCCGGCGTGGTGATGGCCGCCCGCAAGGCCAAGCTCCGCGCGTCGTTGTTCGGCGAGGCGCCGGCGGCTCCTCGCTTCGGCCGCTACGTGATCCTCGGCACCCTGGGCCGCGGAGGCATGGGGACCGTGCTCGAGGCCTTCGATCCCACGCTCGACCGGCGCGTGGCGCTCAAGCTGCTGCACCGCGACCTCGCCAAGCACGACACCCAGCGACTCGTTCGCGAGGCCCAGGCGCTGGCCAGGCTCTCGCACCCCAACGTGGTGCAGGTGTACGAGGTGGGCGAGCTCGGCGGGCAGACGTTCGTGGCCATGGAGCTGGTGCCCGGCAAGACCCTGCACGCGTGGGCGACCCGGGAGCCTCGACCGGGCTGGAGGGCGTGCGTCGAGGTCTACCTGCAGGCGGGGGCCGGCCTCGCGGCGGCGCACGCCAAGGGGCTCGTTCACCGCGACTTCAAGCCCAGCAACGCGATCATCGACGACGAGGGCCACGTGCGCGTGCTCGACTTCGGGCTGGCGCGAAGAACCGACGATTCCGAGTCGGGCGAGACCTCGACGGATCAACCGCTCGCGCCCGAGCGGACCGAGGACACGGCGCTGGACCTTCGCATCACCGCGACCGGGGCCGTGCTCGGGACTCCGGCCTACATGTCCCCCGAGCAGCGGCGTGGACGTCGGGTCGATGCCCGCAGCGATCAGTTCAGCTTCTGCGTGGCGCTCTACGAGGCGATCCACGGCGAGCGGCCGCATCACCAGGCCCAGGCGGACGACGGCCGCCGCCGACCGCTCGCAATCGATCCGCCCCCCTCCGGCGGCGCCGTCCCGGCCAAGCTGCGTCGCGCGCTGCTGCGCGGGCTCTGCAGCGATCCCTCGATGCGCTGGCCCTCGATGCCGCTGCTGCTCGAGGAGCTGCGCCGCCAGGTCGTCCCTCGTGCCCGGGCTCGGCTGGTGGTGGGGCTGGCGCTGGGTCTGGCGCTCGCTTCGACCGCCGTCGGCCTGGGCGCGACCTATCACGCGATGGAGGTCGGAGCGCGCTGTGCCGGCGCCGCGGATCAGCTCGCGGGGATCTGGGACGACGCACGCAAGCAAGCGCTCGAGCAGGCCATGCTGGGCACCGGTGTGCCCTACGCCGGGGACGCGTGGACCCGGGTCGAGGCCCGGCTCGACGCCTACTCCGCGGCATGGGAGGCCAAGCACGAGGCGGTCTGCGAGGCCACGCGGGTGCGGGAGGAGCAGACCGAGGACGTGATGTCGCTTCGCATGGGCTGCCTGAGCAGCCGACGCATCGCGCTGCGCGCGGTGGTGGGGGTGCTCGAGGCCGCCGACGCGGGACGCGTGGGCAAGGCCATGGATCTGGTCGACGGCTTGCCGAGCCTGACCTCGTGCGACGACGTGGAGGCGCTCGAGCAGCGCCGTGCCGATCTTCCGCCGCCCCGAGATCCAAGGGTGGCGACCGCGGTGGACGAGGCGCTCGCCCGGCTCGCGGAGGCCGACGCACTCGCACAGGCCGGCGATGCGGCCGGCAGCGAGGCCGTGGCCGATGCCGTGGTCACCAAGGCCGATGCGCTGGGCTACGGGCCGCTGCGGGCCGATGCGCTGCGCTGGCGGGGGCGCGCCCGCAAGGACGGAGGAGACTTCGTCCGCGCCGAGCAGGATCTCGAGCAGGCGTACCTGTTGGCGCTCGAGCATCGCCACGACGAGGTCGCCCTGGCGGCGACCACGTCGCTCATCGTCGTCGTGGGGGACGAGCAGGCTCGCTTCGACGAGGGGCAGCGCTGGGGACGGGTCGCCATGGCGCTGTCGAGGCGGCCCGGCGGCGCCGCGCTGCCGGAGTCGAACGTGCTGGTCAACCTCGGCGTGATCCTGGTGAGGCACGGCGAACCACGACGTGCGCTGGAGCTGTACGAGCGAGCGCTCGCGATCAAGGAAGCGAACCACACGCCGCGACATCGCGACATCGCGCTCTTGCTGCACCAGATCGGGATCGTGCTCGATGATCTGGGTCGACCGGACGAGGCGCTCGATCACCTCCGGCGGGCGCTCGAGATCCGTCGCGAAGCGCTGGGCGACGAGCACCCCGAGATCGCCAACTCGCTGGACACCATCGGGGTCGTGATCGCCACGCAGGGCCACGTGACGGAGGGGCTGCAGTACTTTCGCCAGGCGCTCGCAACACGGGAGGAGGCGCTGGGGCCCGACCATCCCGACGTGGCGACCTCGCTGAACAACATCGGCGTGGCGCTCACGGATCTGGGCCGCCCCGTCGAAGCCCTCGCGGCCTTCGAGCGCGCCCTTCCCATCGAACGGGCGGCGCTGGGGCCCGACCACCCCGACGTGGGCACGCTGCTGCTGAGCATGGCCGAGCTGGCGCTCCACGAGGGCGATCACCCCACGGCGCGCGCCAAGGCCGAGCGTGCGGTGGAGATCCATGCATCGGCCGGGTCCACGCCGGTCGTGCTGGCGCAGGCCCGCTTCGTGCTGGCTCGCGCGCTATGGGAGGACCCAGCGTCCCGCGCCCGTGCCCAGGCCCTGGCGACCCAGGCCCGGGATGCCTGCATCGAGTACGGCGAGGGAGCAAGGACCCTGCTGGCCCAGGTCGACGACTGGCTCGAGATGCACCCAGCCGGATAGCCCGTGTCCACGAGGCCGACGTGTTAGGCTCGGGCCATGGCGGCGACGTACTACTTGCAGGACACCGACGCTCTACTGGGCTGCTCGATCTCCGCCGGCACCGTCGTCGTGGTGATCGAGGATCCCGACCCGGTCCCCTATGACGAGGAGGAGAGCCTCGAGAGCGTCGAGATCTCCGGGTTCATGCGGTGCCTCGCCCACCCCGATCCCGGCCGTCTGTGCGCGAACAAGCCCACCCGTAGCCAGCCGCAGCTCGATTGCGGCGACGAAGTCATCGAGGTGAGCTCGGCGCCGGCGACCCGATCCCTCAAGTTCGGCACCACCGAGAGCGGCTGGACGTTCAAGTTTCAGACGTACGTGGGCGGGACGTGGCAGTCGCCCACCGACAACTGCCCCTTTCCCAGCAGCACCACCACCACGGTGCAGTGGCGGATCCGGGCGCAAGCGGGCAGCTTCACGCTCTACTTCGACCCCTATATGAAGTCGTCGTCCTCGTGCATGGAGGAGCCGCCGTCGGACTCGACGGGCGGCTCCTGAATTCGGGCCCAGGCCAGAGGCCAAAGGCCGCGGCGGACCGTCAGGCCGCCAGCGCGGCCTTGGCCGAGTCGACGACCACGCCGAACGCGGCCGGATCGTTGACCGCAAGCTCGGCCAGCGCACGGCGATCGATCTCGATGCCCGACTGGGCCAGCCCGTGGATGAAGCGGCTATAGCTCAGCCCATGCGGACGGGTGGCGGCATTGATCCGCACGATCCACAGCCGACGCATGTCCCGCTTCTTCTGCTTGCGCCCGCGGTAGGCGTGCATCCAGGCGTGGTGCACGGCCTCGACGGCGCGGCGCCAGATCTTGCGGCGACCCGAGCGGAACCCGCTGGCCACCTTGAGGATGCGGTTGCGGCGGCGGCGTGCCTTGACCCCTCGCTTTGCGCGCGGCATGGCTCACTTCCTTCCGTGGGGAAGCAACGCGTCGATCCGCACCTGGTCGGGCTCGGATACCACGGTCGTGCCCCGCAGTCGTCGAACGCGGTCGGCGTTCTTCTTGGTCAGGATGTGGTTCTTGTGGCTGAACTTGCGCTTGGCCTTGCCGGTCGCCGTGAACCGGAAGCGCTTCTTCGCACCACTGTGGGACTTCATCTTCGGCATACGCTCACCGCAGAAAGGGCGCGCGGTATAACCCGCTTCCGACTGGAGAGCAAGGCTGGGCGCGCCGCCGGGCCCAGGGCCCGGGAGGCGAAGGATGGGAGAAGGCACACGGGCCCTGGCCTACCACGTGGTAGGCGCCAGACCCGTTCGGGATGCCCGGCTGGATCACCACGTGGATCACCAGCGGACAGTGGAAGTGCTTGGAGGCGTCTTCAGGCCGAGGCTTCCTCGGCGCCGTCGTCCTCGTCGTCCCCGTCGAGGTCGTCGTCGTCCTCGTCGAGATCGTCGTCGTCCCCGTCGAGGTCGTCATCGTCCTCGTCGAGATCATCGTCGTTGGGGTCGAGATCGTCATCAGCGGGCGGATCTCCCGCCGCGGCCTCGCCCTTGGGTCCTCTGGCCTCGCGCGGGGGCCGGGGCGGCGAGGGCTGCTTGGCCTTGGGAACCTTGCCGGGCTTGGGGGCGAGCACCATGTTCATGCGGTTGCCCTCCATCTGGGCCACCTGGATCACGGTGCCGAGATCGGCGACGCCCTTGCACACGCGCTCGAGGATGTCGCGCCCCGTCTCGGGGTGGATCACCTCTCGGCCGCGGAACTGGACGACCAGCTTGACCTTGTCGCCGTCGTCGAGGAACCGCCGCACGTGCCGGAGCTTGAAGTCGAAGTCGTGCCCGTGGGTCTTGGGCCGGAACTTGACCTCCTTGAGCTCCAGGGTCTTCTGGTTCTTCTTGGTCTCCCGCTCCCGCTTGGCGGTCTCGTACTTGTACTTGCCGTAGTCCATGATCTTGCAGACCGGCGGGTTGGCCTTGGGATTGACCTCGACCAATTGCAGGCCCGCGGTGGCTGCGAGATCCATGGCTTCGTGCGTTTGCATGATGCCCCTTTGCTCGCCTTGATGATCGATCACTCGTACTTCACGCGCACGAATGCGACGACCCACTCGATGTTGCTCGGCGGGACGGCGATGCTGGGGTCTGGAGCTTCTGCGACCGATCTTGCTCTCTCCTTGCGGTAGGGTGCCAGCGCCGGTTGGGATGCGCGTATCGGCGGCAATCCCGAGGGGGGCGCGAAGCCCCCGGAGAATCCCGGTTTTGCCCGTCCTCCGTCAAGCGCCGTCGCGTGGCTGAAAACGCACGACCCCGGCGACCTGTTGCGAGGTGGCCGGGGCCATGAGTCGGTCCGGGAAGGACCCGAGATCGTAGGGCTGAGCGGCTTTGAACCGCTGACCTCTACCGTGTCAAGGTAGCGCTCTACCCCTGAGCTACAGCCCTGTAGGGTAGGCGGCCGTTTAGCGCGCCCGCAGGGCCGCGTCAAGGCCCGCGGCGCCGCCCCACGCGGCCGTCATGGACGGGCCCTACCCCCGAGCCGGGGAGCCGAGCCCAAGGACACCGGACCGGGAGGCTTCGGCGGGATCGGACGCGTAGAGGGCCTCGATGGCCGCCGCGTAGCGCTGCAGCACCACCCCCCGCTTGACCTTGCGGGTGGGGGTCAGCTCGCCGGTCTCCTCGGCATAGGGGCGCGGCACGACGTGGAGCCCGCGGATGCGCTCGTGGCGAGAAAGGCTGGCGTTGACCTCGTCGACGTGGGCCTGGACGATCTGCCGAATGCGGGGGTGCACGGCCAGATCGGCGTAGCCGTGGCACCCCAGGCCCTCGCGATCCGACCGCGCGAGCATGGCCTCCTCGTCGAGGCTCAAGAGCGCCACCACGAACGGGCGCGCGTCCCCACACACGGTCGCGTGGGCGATGCCCTCGTGCAGCCGCAGCCGCTTCTCGAGCATGAGGGGGGCCACGTACTTGCCGGCCGAGGTCTTGAGCAGGTCCTTCTTGCGGTCGGTGATGCGCAGGAATCCGTCCTGGAGCTCGCCGATGTCGCCGGTGTGGAGCCACCCCTGGTCGTCGAGCACCTCGGCGGTCTCTTGCGGCCGGCCGTGATAGCGGAGCATCACGTTGTGACCGCGCAGCAGCACCTCCCCGTCCTCGGCCAGGCGGGTCTCGCAGCCGGGCAAGGCCGGGCCCACGGTGCCGAAGCGAAAGCGGTCGGGACGGTTGACGTGGGTGGCTCCCGTGCTCTCCGAGAGGCCGTAGCCCTCGAGGATGAGCAGGCCCACGGCGTGGAACAGCTCGGCGACCTCGCGGGACAGGGGCGCGCCGCCGGACACGAAGAACCGGATCCGCCCGCCGAATTGGTCGCGGATCCGGCGAAGGACCCGGTCGGCCAGGGAGAGCTGCAGCGCCAACGAGGTTGGCAGGGCCTCGCCGCGCTGGCGGAGCTGGCTGGCCCGGCGCCCGATCTCGAGGGCACGCTCGAGCACGGCCCTCCCCACCCCGCCCCGCGCGCTGGCGTCGTGCACGATGCGGGCATAGGCCCGCTCGTACATGCGAGGCACGGCGGCCACGAAGGTGGGCGCGATCTCGATGAAGTTGGCCATGACCCGGTCCTCGCGCTCGGCGAAGGCGCTGACGGCCCCTTGCTCGACCGCGGCCCACAGGAGATGCCGCGCAAAGATGTGGGCGAGCGGCAGCACCAGGAGCTGCTCGTCCATGTGTCCGACCGGAACGACGTTCTTGATGGCCCACGCCTCGTAGACCAGGTTGCGGTGGCACAGCACGGCGCCCTTGGGCTCCCCGGTGGCCCCCGAGGTATAGACGTAGGTCATCTCGTCGTCGGGGCCGATCGCCGTGGCCAGAGCTTGCAGGCGCTCGGCCAGCTCGGGCGAGGGCGGCGTGGCAATGGCGGCATCCCAGGCGTGCACGGCCAAGGGCCCGTCCGGCGACGAGGATCCCGTGTCTTCGATCACGATCGCCGTGCGCAGCGAGGACAGCTCGCCTCGTGCATGGGCCTGCACGATGATCTCGAGGCCGAGCGCCTCCTCGAGCACCACCGCCACCGCCCCGCTGTCGGCGAGGATGGCCTGCGCCTGATCGGGGGCCAGGCTCGGGTACACCGGCACCGAGACCGCCCCCGCCATGGCGATGGCCAGATCGGCCACGACCCACTCGCGACGGGTCCGGGACAGGATCGCCACGCGATCACCACGGGCGATTCCCAGGCGCAGCAGCGAGGCCGCGAGCGCCGATGCGGCGTCCTCCCACTGGGCCCACGACATCGTGCGCCACACGCCGCCGACCTTGTAGCGAAGCGCCGGCTGGTGGGCCGACCTGCGAACCCGGGCCGCATGCATGGCCACGACGTTGCGGTGGAGCAAGCCTTCCGCGGGGCGCGGAACGAAGTCCGAAGGCGGTTCGTCCATGGGCAGGCTCGCAGGGCATATCACGATTCGCGCCCGGGGCGGGCGCGGCGTCGAACTGCGCGACGCGCGGAGCCCTGTCGGGAGATCTCGGAGCCGCTCGTGGAGACTCGATCGACTCGCCCCACGGATGCACGCACGACGGCTCGACGGTAGACTGCGCACCGATTCGTGGTCACCCACGAATGCCCCCTCGATGCGCCCCCCCATGCGCGCTTGGTTTCGTTGCGACGATTCATCCGGCTCCGCGGGCCGGACTAGGCCCGCCCACCGGGCCTTCCTGGTGGCGGCCACTATGCCTTCGGGCGGAGGAACGCGTCGGTGGCGAGCCTAGCCGGCACCCAGATCGACAAGTACGAGATGATCGAGGAGGTGGGTCACGGCGGAATGGCCGTGGTGTACCGAGGCCTCGATCGCGTGCTCAAGCGCGAGGTCGCGGTCAAGGTCCTGCACCCGCACCTGGCCAACCGCAAGGAGTCGCGGCTACGGCTCGAGCGCGAGGCCATCGCGGTGGCCAAGCTGCGTCACGAGAACATCCTCGAGATCTTCGACTACTCGGGGCCCGAGGCCGAGGCCAGCTACATCGTCACCGAGTTCATCCACGGGGTGACCCTCAAGGACTGGGTCGACGAGCGTCTCGACCCGCGCCCCGCGGTGGCGGCCCTCATCGTCCATCGGCTGTGTCAGGCGCTGCAGCACGCCCACCGCACGGGCATCGTGCACCGCGACATCAAGCCCGAGAACGTCATGATCCGCAACGACGGCGTGCTCAAGCTGATGGACTTCGGCATCGCCCAGATCATCGACAACCAAAAGCTCACGCTCACGGGGCAGCTCATCGGCAGCCCGGCCTACATGGCCCCGGAGCTGATCAGCGGGCGCCCGCTGGACCAGCGCACCGATCTGTTCTCGCTGGGCATCCTGCTCTATCAGCTGGCCACGGGGCAGCTGCCGTTCTCCGGCCGCAATCCCCACGAGGTGCTGAACCGGATCGCCGACGGCGACTACCCGCCCGCGGCCACGATCTGCCCGCTGGTCGACCGCGACCTCGAGGACATCATCGCCCTGGCGCTGGCCAGCGATCCGGACGAGCGCTACCAGAGCGTGGAGACGTTCGGCGACGACCTACGGCGCTACCTCGAGGAGGTGGGGGTCGAGCCGACCAATGCCGAGCTGGGCCGCTACTTCCGCGAGCCCCAGGCCTACGTGGTCGAGCTCGACGAGCGGGTCTGCACCGCGCTGACCGAGCGGGCCAAGGTGGCGGCCGAGGAGGGCGACACGGCCCGCGCCATCCGCCAGCTCGGACGGGTGCTCGAGCTCGATGCCTCGCACGCGGGGGCGACCGAGCTGCTGGCCCGCCTGCGTCTGCGCGAGCGCCGAAACCGGCGCGTGCTGATGGCGGTGACGGGACTGGCGGTGATGGGCGCGGTGCTGCTGTTGGCTCGCCTGGTCCAGGACGACGAGCTGTCCAAGGACACCCGGCTGGTGGGCACGGGAATCTCCCGGGCGGCGGCGCGAGACGATGCGGCCGTGGGCTCCTCGGGATCGACCGGGCCCGGTGAGGGGGTCGAGCCCTCGGCCGACGGCACGAGCACCGCGCTCGCGACCGTCGCCAGCTCCGGCACGGTCGCCGACGACACGCGGGGCACCGACGATACCGGCGACGACGGCGGGGCCGAGCCCGCCTCCAGCGGAGGCGATCGGATCAACAAGCGCAAGAACCCGGTCACGCCGCCGCCCCAGACCCCGCAGACCACGTCCTGCCGGCTGGTCTTCACCGGCATCGCCCTGCCGACGGCCCAGAACCTCGCCATCCGGGTGGGCACGCAGACGCACGGGATCGAGCAGATGGAGATGGACGTGACGTTCGAGGGCCCGTCCACCACGGTTCGAGTCTCCGACAATCGCTACTCGGGCTATCGCCTGGTCTCCAGCGCCGACTGCGAGGCGGGACCGGTCGTGCTGGAGATCAAGCCCCGACCGGCCCGGGTCAAGTTCGAGGGACCCCCCGACGACGCGGTGGTGGTGTGCATGGCCGGCTGCCTGCCCTCGCTCATCGAGGTCAACCAAACGGCCAAGACCTTCCGTGCCGTCCCCATCGTGGACGGCACGGTGCAGCCGGTGAAGCTCGTGCTCAAGCACAAGGACTTCGAACCGATCGCGATCGAGGAGGATCTGGTGCCCGGGCCGCAGACCCTCCGGGTGAGCATGGTGCCCCGCAAGCCGTGACCTCGGGCCGCCGGGACCCCATTCACCAGGCCGGGGCACGAGGCCGGGGCACGAGGCCGGGGCTCGCGTGGGTCGCTCGGCTGGTTCCTCCGCGATGGGATCCGCGATAGGCTCGCGACCCCACTGCATGCGCCGCCTCGCCTCCATCGTCGTCCGGGCCGGCGTGGCCCTCACGCTGGCCGCGGCGCCGGCCCACGCCGCCACCGGCGCGCGTGGGGTCGGTCCGGCGGCACCGGCCCCACGCGCGCCGGTGGTGGTGCCCGACGACGACGAGGAGGCGGTGGAGCTGGCCGAGGCGGCGTGGAGCCGCGGGGGCTGGACCGAGGTGCGAGAGGTGCTCGAGCCGGTCGCGGCCGACCCGAGCCGTCTGCAGGATTCCCGCCTGCGGGAGAAGGCGCTGGCGCTGCTGGCCGACGCCACCGTCAACGATCCGGCGCTCGACGAGTCGGAGCGGCGGGTGCAGGCCGGCGAGTACCTCGAGCGCCTGCTCGACGCCGACCCGGGCTGGCGCCTGCCCCCGGCGATCTACAGCCCCGAGCTGTTCGAGCTGTTCGTCGAGGTGCAGGACCAGCGCAGCCAGCGGGCCTCGGCCCAGTGCGAGGCCGATCGCATGGCATGCGAGGCCGACCTGGCCGACAACGCGGCCGACCTCGAGGATCTGCGCCGCCGCCACGCCGACCTCGAGCAGAAGTACGACGACCAGGAGGTGGAGGTCCGCGATCGCGTGGCTCGCAGCCGCGTGTTCGCGGCGATCCCCGCCGGGATCGGTCACTTCTACAACGGCGAGCCCGTGCTGGGCGGGGTGTTCCTGGGGGCCGAGGCGGTGCTGGGCGCGACCGGGCTCGGCCTCATCCTGGTGCGCAAGGTGGTCGACGGCTGCGACCGCACCGACGGCTTCGAGCGCGGCTCGCTCGAGTGTGCGGCCGGCCGCGACCTCGATGCGATCCTGCGGCGCCGCAAGGCCGAGGAGGTGGTGGGCTGGTTGTTCCTGGGCACGATCGCGCTCGACATCTTCCTGGCCCAGTACCGCTTCCGCCCGTACAAGACCCAGTCCGTGGGCCGGGTGCCCCGCAAGGAGCTGGACGCCGAGGGCGGCGGCGGTGACGAGCGCCGTCGTCGCGAACGCAAGCCGCGTGCTAAGGTCCGGCCCACGGGCGCGGGTGGCCGGGGCGGTCTCCACCTGGGCATCCGCGTCGAGTTCTAGTCGAGTTCCAAGGGCCCGCGTCGCAAGCCAATGCCGCACTTCCAGTACACCGGTCCCAACGGCCAACCCGCTCGCTTCGCCATCGTTCGGCGGCTCACGTCGATCGGCGCGTCGTCCGAGTGCCACCTGGTGCTCACCGGATCCGAGGTGGCCCCCACCCACTGCACGCTGATCCACGAGCCCGGGCGCTACAAGCTCGAGTCGGCCCAGCGCAGCACCCCGTTCTACGTGCGCGGCAAGAAGACCCGCAGCCACGAGGTCAAGCACGGCGACGTGGTGGTGGTGGGCGGGCACGAGCTGGTGTTCTCCGCCGTCGATGCCACCGCCGAGCCCGAGGCCCCACAAGGCGCCGCCAAGGACCCCAAGGTCCCGCTCGAGGCGATGCGCCAGCTCCAGCAATTCTCGGCGCTCCTGGCCCGCCCCGCCGATCTCGAGGCCCTGCTCGACGAGCTCATCGATCAGGTGGTGGCGATGACCCGCGCCAGCAAGGGCTTCTTGGTGCTGGCGATGGGCGAGTCCGAGGCGCTGGCCGCTCCCGAGGCCAACGGCTCGGGTCCTGGCGCCGACGGGGGGGAGCTCAAGGGCCGCGGCTACGAGATCCGGGTGGCTCGCAACCTCGAGCGCCAGCCCGTCGACGACCCGGCGGAGCTCCTGTCCGACAACATCATTCGCGAGGTCATCACCTCCCGCAAGGCGCAGATCATCTCCGACGCCTACGCCGACGAGCGCTTCCGCAGCAGCCTGTCGGTCATGAACCTCAAGCTGTGCTCGGTGATGTGCGTGCCGCTGTTGGTCCGCGGCGAGCTGCTCGGGCTCATCTACGTCGGCAACGACAACGTGCGCGATCTGTTTCGCGCCGAGCAGCTCGAGCTGCTGACGATCTTCGGGGCTCAGGCGGCGCTGTTCATCAAGAACGCCCAGCTCGTGGGCGCGCTGCGTACCGAGAGCGCGGCGCTGGCCGAGCGCCTCGAGCACGTCAAGTTCGGCGAGATCATCGGCTCGTGCCCGCAGATGGTCGAGGTCTACAACCGGGTCGAGAAGGTCGCGAGCACCGACATCACCGTGCTGGTCAATGGCGAGACTGGGACGGGCAAGGAGCTCATCGCTCGCGAGATCCACAACCGCTCCCCGCGTGGCAAGGGTCCGTTCATCACCGTCAACTGCGGGGCCATCCCCGAGAACCTCATCGAGTCCGAGCTGTTCGGCCACGTCAAGGGCGCGTTCACGGGCGCGGTGGCCAACCAGATCGGCAAGTTCCAGGCGGCCGACGGCGGCACGATCTTCCTCGACGAGATCGGTGAGCTGCCGCTGCAGCTGCAGGTCAAGCTGCTGCGCGTGCTGCAAGAGAAGCAGATCCAGCGCGTGGGCGAGGCCAAGACCACCGCCATCGACGCGCGGGTGGTCGCAGCCACCAACCGCGACCTGCTCGAGGAGGTCAAGGGCGGTCGCTTCCGCGAGGATCTCTACTTCCGCCTCAACGTGATCGGCATCCTGCTGCCGCCGCTGCGCGAGCGCGGCGACGACGTGCTGCTCATCGCCCGCTACCTCATCAGCCGCTACGCCAAGGAGTACGGGCGCGACGTCGATCCGGCCAAGGCGCTGTCGCCCTCGGGGATCAACGCGATGATGCGATTCGGCTGGCCGGGCAACATCCGCCAGCTCGAGAACCACATCAAGAAGGCGCTGGTGCTGGCCGACGGCCCGCAGCTGACCGCGGCCGACCTCGACCTCGAGCTGCCCGACGGCAAGGCCGCGACCGACGACGACGCCGTGCTGCCGCTGGCCGAGGCCCGCGATCGCTGGCAGCGCGAGTACATCAACCGCGTGCTGGCGCTGAACGGGGGCAACCGCACCAAGACCGCACGCGACCTCGGAGTCGACCCTCGCACGATCTTCCGCCACCTCGAGAAGGAAGCCTCCGACGCACGGGAGGGCGGCGGGTGACCACCTCGGCTCGATCGGCGCGCCCCGGGGCCGTGGTGGCGTTCTCGGCCGTGCTCGCCGCGGCCTGCGTCATCCCCGATGCCGGCATCGAGGTGGAGGACGAGTTCCTGAACCCAGGGGCGGTCCGGATCGTCGAGCCGACCCCCATCACCCCGCGGGCCGACGACGATTGCGACGAGCGCACCTCGCTGCGCGCGTGCCCCAACATCCCCGATACCCTGCCCAGCGGCCTGATCCGCCCCGCCCAGCCGCTGTGCATCTGTCCGTCCGGGGAGCGCAACCCGTTCGGCGCGGGCTTCGATCTGTTCGTGGAGGACCCGGACGTCGACGACGAGAACAACCCCAAGGACGAGATCCTCGGGGCGCTGTTGCTCGACATACCGCTCGACGCCGAGGACCCGCGCGACTTCCTGGCCTACCCCAACCTCCTGCTGCCCGACGAGCCGGCTCGGCGCTATCGGGCCGCCGACGTGCCAACCATCGAGCGCCCCGACCCGCACCTCAAGAGCTGGCCGCTGGCGCCGCTGGGCGACCTCGACCTGTGCAACGACAACGGCGGCGACCCGGTCGGCGACGGGCTTCACGAGCTGCGGCTCATCGTCACCGATCGCCCCTGGTACCGTCCCGCGATGCTCGATGCCAGCGGTGAGCCGGTGTACGATGAGAACGGCGAGGTGATGTTCCACGACCCCGTGTTCGGGATGCCCGACCTGCGAGCGGGGGCGACCTACGACACGGCCACCTACGTGTTCCGCTGCTACGACCCGAGCCTGGGCACGCTGCCCGAGGGGATCGAGTGCAACTGTGAGTCCTGAGGGAAATCCCGGAGGACGTCGCGAGCGGCACGCGGCCGGGGCTCGGCCGAGCCCCCGGCGAGCCCGAGTCGCCACCCGCACGTGGCTGCTCGCGGTCGCGACCTCGGCGTGCATCATCCCCGATCGCGGGATCCGGGCCGAGAGCGACGACGACAACCCCGGAGCCGTACGGGTGGTGGAGTGGATCCCCATCGTCCCCGAGCTCGTGGAGGCCTGTGAGGCCGACCCCTTGCAGGAGCCCGAGCTGTTCGATCCCCTCGGGTGCCCGCAGGTCCCCGAGGCCCTGCCCCAGGGGCGAATCGAGGGCACGTTCTGCTCGTGCCCAGGGGGCGACGGCAACGCGCTGCCCGAGTTCGAGCTGTACGCCGAGGATCCCGATCGGCGCGGCAACGGGCCCGCCGACACGCTCTACGCGGTGGCTCTGCTCGATCTCGATCCCGGCACCGATGCGCCGCAGAACTTCGTGGCCTACCCCGAGCACCTCACCCCGGGAGGCGCCGGCGAGTACCTGCCCAACGCCGTCTCCTATCCCAGCCTCGGGCGCGAAGACAACGGCCTTTGGCGCTTTCGCTTCGGCAAGGACGGCGGCCAGGGCGTCGACCTGTGCAACGACGACAACGGGCAGACCCTGGCCCTGGGACTGCACGACCTGCAGATCATGGTGACCGACCGCCCGTTCTTCCGGCCGCCTCGGCTCGACGCCGATGGAGAGCCGGTGCTCGATGGTGCGGGGCGCCCGGTGCTGCTCTCGCCCCAGTACGGCATGCCCGACCTCGGCATCGGCGCCACATGGTCGGTGGCCAACTACGTGTTCGAGTGCCACGATTCCTCGATGTCGGGCTGCGCGTGCCTCGAGGAGGGCCAGTGACGGCACCCGACCGGGGATGGAGCCTGGCCGCCGTCTTCGGGCTCGGCGGGCTCGG
Organism: Paraliomyxa miuraensis; assembly: GCF_026337845.1. Classification (GTDB taxonomy): domain Bacteria; phylum Myxococcota_A; class Polyangia; order Nannocystales; family Nannocystaceae; genus Paraliomyxa; species Paraliomyxa miuraensis. The sequence continues at coordinate 219,538 of NZ_JAOVZF010000157.1, forward strand.
GCTCTTCGGGCTCTTCGGTAGCGCGTGCAGCACGCTCGCAGATCCCGGTGAGGAGGCGGAGTGCCGCAGCGACGCCGAGTGCCGCGAGGGCGAGGTCTGTGCCGTGGATCAGGGCCGCTGCCTGCCCGGCAACGAGGCCGCACCGCGGGCCCACCTCGGCTTCGAAATCCGCGAGAGTGAGGCGAGCGCGGTGCAGTTTCGCGTGGAGGTGGACGGCTGTGACTGCGTCATCGACGAGGAGGCCAACGTTCGCGAGCTGGCGCTGCGGCGCTCGCGGGTGAGCCAGACGTTCGTGCTGGAGGTGACGGGCGAGTCCGAAGACCCCGATCCTCCGCCCGATGGCCTGCTGCGCGCGCGCTTCGATCTGAGCCAGGCCTCGCGCTATCGGCTGTCCCCGGCGCCGATCAGCGACTCCGTCACCCACCCGATCCTCACCTCGACCGAGGTCTCGAGCGAGCCCACGGTCGAGCCCACGAAGGTGGGGTGGCCACGCCACCATCCGCTCGATCTCGACCTCGCCTCCGAGGTGGTGCTGTGGCTCATCGATCCCGACGGCAAGAGCCTGGCCAGCCGCTTCCTGGGCTTCGTACCCCCGCGCACCGACAAGAACGCCGAGTGCACGGTGGACTCCGATTGCTGCGAGCCCAAGGGTGACTGCAATCCCGCCCCCAACTACTGCGACACCGAGCTCGGCCAGTGCACGGCGGTGGGCCAGTCCGAGTGGAGCTACGTGTACGACTATGCGGAGGACTGCAGCCGCGGGCTCGAGGGCGACGTGGTGCTGCTCGACATGAGCGCCGATCCCTACGTCGTGGGGCCGCCGCTCGAGGGCGCCACCGTTCGCGTTCGCTACGCCGATGACCTCGATGGGCGCCTGGGCATCCCCACCCTGGCCGAGCCCTCGGTGTCCGAGTGTGCCGTCGATACCGATTGCTCTGTCCCCGACCAGTACTGCGACGAGGCCTCCGGACAGTGCTACCTGGCGCTGGCGGGGCGCAACGCCGACGGCGGCACCAACACCGACGACGTCGGCACGTTTCGCACGCAGGTCTATACGTACTGCGAGCAAGCCGACCCCAGCGTCCCCCTCGATCGGCGCTACGAGATCACGGTCCAGCCAAAGGACGCAGGGCCGCTGCCCACGGTGGACTACGTGGTCGACGCGGCGTTCAATCCGTCGTCGCAGGGCGAGTCGGGCTTCCGCGTCGCCCGCGACCTCTGCGTGCCCAGCTGGGGCGCGGGGGCCACGGTGGAGGTCGCCGTGGTGGGGGTGCCCCGGACCCTCGTGAGCGGCGACCCCGGCTACGTGTGCTGCAATTTGGCCTGTCTGCCCTCGTCGGCCGAGGACGTCGAGGACGGCCCGCCCGTGGCGCCCGCCACCTGCGACGGTCGCAGCACCGCGGCGGCCGTCCGCTTCGAAGCCCCGTTCGTGCTCGAGGATCTCGAGCGCTGGTCCAACGCCGACTGCGTGACTCCCCACGCCGATCCGCAGGGCCGCGTGGGCAGCCTGATCCGGACCGCCAGCTGCGACAGCCTGGGAACGCCCTGCTGGGTGGATGACGTGGCCCTGGGCACGACGTCCTCCCCGCGTCGCTACCGGGTTCGCGTGGAATCCCCGGTGGGCTCGGTGCTGGCCTCCAAGGACTTCGAGCTGGATCTCTTCGATGCACCCGAGGCGCAGACCTTCTCGCTCGAGCCTCGGGTGCTGGTGACCGGCGTGGTCGACGTGGACGAGGTCCTGTGCAGCCGGCGTGCCCCTGGCGAGGGCTGCGCGGCCCGCGAGGCGATGGTGGTGGCCGAGCGCCTGCGCATGCCCGACGAGCCCGATTCGGTGCCGGGGCCGTATCTGCACAGCGTGGCGACCTACTACGACCCGGTGCAGGGGCGGGACGGGGCGTTCATCCTGCCGCTGGATCCGGGGGGGGTCTACGTGCTGACGGCGCTGCCCCTCACGGGCGCGGAGGGTGGCCCCGCGGGCTACGCCCTGGTCAACCTAAGGGCCGATGGCCCGGCGCTCGAGCCGGTGCGGCTGGTGCTCGAGGATGGTGTGGTGGTGACGCTGCGCCTGGAAGGATTCGACGCGCGCACGACCGTCACTCCCATCGATCGGGGCAGCTACCTGACCCAGGGCCGGACCCTGCAGCTCCACCCCGACGATCCGCCCATCGATCTCAACGAGATCGGCACCTGCTGGTCCGCCGAGGGCGCGCCGCAAGGGTGCCAGATCCGGCGGCTGACCCCTCAGGGATCGGACCTGGCACGCAGCCAGGTGGGCGTGGTGCGCTTCACCACTCGGCGCTCCGCCCAGGCCTCGTGCGCCAATCGTTGCCCCATGGCCGCACCGGAGTAGCCAAAACCATCTCTGGATGGAGGGGCTTCGCAGCGCTTCGCAGCCCCTCCCCCGGGCCTTGCCCTCCTGGGCGGGCCCGCGATTGCTCTATATGGGGTGGGCGCATGGGATGACCGTGTGCAAGCGCACGTACAGATTGGTGAGGACAGATCGGGGAGGGCAGACCGGGGCGGGCGGATGTGGTCGAGCGAGGGTTGACCCGCGGGGCGGGCGGGGTGGATATTGGCGCGCGCTGAAGCCTTCCTCGTCACCCCGAAGCGCCAAGGGCCTTCGGTTCTCGTCGTGGGTGCAGCTCATCGGCGTGGTCGTCATCATCCTCTTCGGGGTGGTGGCGGTCGGCCAAGGGCTCGCACAGCAGCGCCCTGGCCTCGCCCCCGGCGAGGTCGACTGTCGCTACCGCGTCAGGCTGATTCGCGACCGAGTGGTGGCCCTCACCCTGCGATCCCCGAGCTTCCGCGAGGCGGATCCGCAAGACGATGTCGTCCTCAATCTCATCCGCGAGACTCAGGCAGCCTGCTCCGCAGACGCCGCAAGCATGCACAAGCTCGAGACCATCGAGGTGCAATTGCGCGCGCATGTCGAGCAAAACGCTCGCGAGTCGGAGGTCCGCCGTGAGTTGCTCGCGCTCTAGGAATCCCTCGCATGGCCAATTCGCCAAACGCCGACGAGCAGCAAGCGGCTGCTTCCGGCTCCGATTCGTCGACCACGGCTCCACCGTCCACTGATCCCTCCCCCACCGAGGCGTCCTCCGCTCCGACCGATTCCACTGGCGAATCGGCCGAGGCTGGAGCGGGCGTTCCCGAGCCCGTCGCGGCCGAGGACACCGACAAGGCACGCCTCGAGCACGCCTCCGAGACCGCCGAAGCCTCGGCCGAGCCGGAGCGCCCGGCTCGAGAGATCGACACCCAGATCCCCGTCGGCGCTCCCGTGCCCGATTCCACCCGCGATGCGGTCGAAGCCGCCGACGAGGTCGACGAGGACGCCAAGACTCAGATCCCCGCCAAGGCGCCCGGCGCGGTCGACGAGAACGCCAAGACCCAGATCTTCACCCCGCGCACGCTGCCCGGGTTCGGCGATCGCCGGCCCGCCGCCGAGGCCCCGCCCCCGCCGCCGCCCGCGACCTCGTTCGACGAGCTGTCGATGCCCGACGAGCTGCGCCGGGCGGTGGCCGAGATGGACTGGACGGTGCCCACCGCCGTCCAGCAGATGACCTTCCCGCTCGTGACCGAGGGCCGCGACGTGCTGGTGCAGTCGCAGACGGGCTCGGGCAAGACCGCGGCGTTCTGCTTGCCGTGGCTGGCCCGGCGCTTCGAGGCCGGCGATGCCGCCAAGACCGGGGTGCAGCTGCTGGTGCTCACGCCCACCCGCGAGCTGGCCAAGCAGGTCTGCGATCAGCTCGAGCAGCTCGGGCGTCGCAGCGGCGTGCGGACCCTGCCCGTCTACGGCGGCACCGCCATGCAGCCCCAGCTCCAGGCGCTTCGCGATGGCGTGCACGCGGTGGTCGGCACCCCGGGCCGCATCCTCGATCACATCCGGCGCCGCTCGCTGCGGCTCGACCGGGTACGCATGGCCGTGCTCGACGAGGCCGACGAGATGCTCTCGATGGGCTTTCTCGAGGACATCCACGCGATCCTCGATGCCTGCCCCGCCGAGCGCCAGACCTGCCTGTTCTCGGCCACCGTGCCGCCCGACATCGAGCGGATCGCTCGTCGCTACATGCGCGACCCGGAGTCGGTGCTGCTGTCGGGTGACCAGGTGGCGGCGGCGGAGATCAAGCACGCCTACTACCAGGTCGGTGGCGCCATCAAGGTTCGCGATCTGCTCGACATGGTCGCCATCGAAGAGCCCCCCAACGCGCTGGTGTTCTGCAACACCCGCGAGGAGACCTACGTGGTCGCGTCCGCGCTGCGCCGCGAGGGCTACCACGCCGAGCCGCTCTCGAGCGATCTGACGCAGACGGCCCGCGAGCGGGTCATGGGACGCATGCGCTCGGGCCAGCTGCGGTTCCTGGTGGCCACCGACGTGGCCAGCCGCGGCATCGACATCTCGCACATCGGGCACGTCATCAACTACTCGTTCCCCGAGAACGCCGAGAGCTACGTGCACCGCACCGGACGCACCGGACGCGCGGGCCGCCCCGGCGAGGCGATCAGCCTGATCGCCCCCCAGGAGCTGGGCAACTTCTACTACCTCAAGCTCCAGTACCCCTCGATCGTGTTCGAGGAGCGCACCCTGCCCCCGGCCGAGGAGCTGTCGCGGCAGCGGCTGGAGAGCAAGCTCGATCAGATCTCCCGCCTGTTCCCCGAGCTGGTAGGTCCCGAGTGGGTGCTCTTGACCCGTCACCTGGTGACCGACCCGCGCGGCGAGCAAGTCATCGGATTCCTGCTCAAGGAAGCGATGACCCGGGTGGCGTCCGAGCGCGAACGCGACCAGGACGACATCGAGCTGCGGCGACCGCGAGGCGGCGATGGAGACCGGCGCGTTCGTGGACGAGGCCGTCGCGAGCGCGAGGAATGGGGCGAGCCCGAGCCGCAAGAGCGAGGCGAGCGAGACCGGCATCGCGGGCGCGGACGCCACGGTGACGACGACGACCGACGTGCTCGCAGCCGCAGCCGCGACGGCGATGGAGCCGGGGCTGGAGCCGGAGCCGGGGCTGGAGCTGGAGACGAGCGTCGCGGTCGGTTCCGCGATCGCGACGAGCCTCGCGGGCGTGGGCGCGACGAGGATGGGGACGAGCGAGCCGCCCGCCCCGAGGAAGGCGCCGACGTGGCGGCCGAGGGACCCTCGGACCGCGACCATCGCCGTCGCCGTCGGCGGGGTCGCGACCGTCGCGAGGAGCGACCGACCCTCGACGAGAACCTCGATGCGAGCGCGGGCGAGAGCCCTGACGACGGCTCCGACGAGAGACCCAATGAGGCACGAGTTCGGCCGGATCGACCCGCGAGGAGCCTACGGGCCGGCGAGGACGAGGTCACCGAGGTCATGGTCCTCCCGATGGACCTCGGCGCGAGCGTGGAGGACGAACTCGCTCCGACCCTGGCGTTGACCGCGGAGGAACTCGACGAGGCGCTGAGCCTGGCCTACGACGAGGCCGAGGAGATGCAGGTCCAGCTGGTGGGCCCCCCCGCGCCGCGCCCCGAGGAGACCGAGAGCCCCGAAGCCACCGAGGCGCGCGGCGAGGACGCGGGAGGTGGCCGTCGCCGCCGTCGCCGTCGCCGTGGCCGTCGATCGAGGGACGGCGAGGCGCCGCGCTCCGAGGCCCAAGGGGACCCGCATGATGATGACGACGGCGATGACGATGCCGAGGAGACCATCACTGCCTCGCCTCCCCCGCCGGTGGCGGGCGAGGACTTCGGAAGCACGATCGAGGCGGACGAGGGCGTCGAGACGATGGACGCCGGCACGATCGCGGATGCCTCCGATCTGGTCACCGAACCGGTCGCCGATCCGATCACCGATCCGGGCACGCTGACCGGCGTGGGCGGCCGTCGCCGCCGTCGGCGACGCCGTCGTCGTGGCCGTGGACGCCCAGACGAAGCGGCCGAGGCGGCTGAAGCCAGCGACGACCGCGAGAGCGACGAGGACGACGACCCCGAGAACGGCGAGGCCGGCGAGGCCAGCGAGGCCGAGGACGACGACCCCGAGCGCGGTGAGGGACGTCGCCGCCGTCGGCGACGCCGAGGTGGGCGACGTCGCGGCAAGGGCGACGCGGCCGAGCGCGCCCCGTCGGCCCCGGCTCCGGCTCCGGCCCCCGTGGTCGTGGCGCAGGATCAGATCGTCATCGACATCGACGAAGAGGAGCTCGAGGTCGTGCGCGACGAGTTCGGTGAGATCGACGAGCTCGACGATCTCACCCTCAAGGGGCGGCGCCGTGGTGTCATGGAGAGCCTCCAGGAGGAGGTCGAGCTCGAGGACCTCAGCGACGAGGATCGCGACGACGACGACCTAGAAGGCGAGGCCTCCGGTGACGACGGTGGTGCCGGCGAAGCGGACGAAGCCGGGGCTGCGGGCGAAGCCGACGGCGCCGTCGAGGACGAAGACCCGCGCGAGGCCAAGAAGCGCAAGCGCCGTCGGCGGCGCCGCAGCAGCAAGAAGAAGGCCGAGCCCCCGCCTCCGCCCGATCTCACCGCCCCACCCCACAAGGACTTCTGGGAGGTCTGGGCCTCCAAGTACACCTACCGGGACTTCGAGGACGACACCTACCTCGGAGGCACGGCCGCCGTGGTCGACGAGCCCGAGCCCATGCCGGTGCGCGTGGCCGAGCCCGAGCACCGGCCCCCGCCCCCGCCTCCCGAGCCGCCGCGCATGCCAGCGGTCGAGGACGAGGCCACGTTCGTGCGCGTGCGACTGAACATGGGTCGCAAGCACGGAAAGAAGGCCGCCCACATTCGCGAGCTGCTCGCGGTGACGTTCGGGCTGGAGCGCAAGGCCGTCCGCGACCTCACGGTGGGTGAGGCCAGTACGCGCTTTCGCCTGGGTGAGCGCGCCCTCGCGCGGCTCGAGGAGCTGATCGTCGGGTTCTCGCTCGATGGCATCGAGCTGTCGGTCACCCGGATCGACGAGGGCACCGGTACCGACGACGACGACGCGGCGACACCGAGCCCCGAGGCCGTGGCACCCGAAGCCGTGGCACCCGAGGCCGTGGCACCCGAGGCCGTGGCACCCGAGGCCGTGGCACCCGAAGCCGTGGCACCCGAGGAGCCATCCACCGCTCCGGTCGAGGCCGAGGAGAACACCGAGCCCGAGCAGAGCGCGAGCACGTGAGCGCGGGCCCGCTCTCGCCCTACCGCTCGCCCGAGCACCGTCGCCGCGCCGTGCGGGACGTGGCTTCGGCGGCCGGGGGCGAGGTGGTGCCCTACGGGCAGAGCGTCGAGGGTGAAGCACTCGAGGCCGTGCGCGTGCCCTCCTCCCGCGGAGCGTCTCGCCGCGTGCTGTGCTCGGCCAACATCCACGGCCCGGAGTGGATCGGCTGCGAGGTGGCCCTGGCCCTGCTGCAGACCGCCGCCGATGCCGGCAGCCCTGCCGCGGCGCTGCTGCACCATGCCGAGCTGTGGGTGGTGCCCTGCCTCAACCCCGACGGCTACCGTCGCACCTTCGAGCGCCAGGGCGTGGGGCCCCTGGTCCACTTGCGGACCAACGCCCATGGCGTGGACCTCAACCGCAACTATCCCCTCCCCGGCGGAGCAAGGCGACACCGATTGCCCGGCTCGGGCTCGACCACCCCGGGCGACACCACGTACGTCGGGCCCGCCCCGCTGTCGGAGCCCGAGACCGCCGCGCTCGATCGCCTCTGCGCCGAGCAGGGCTTTTGGGCCAGCACCAACCTCCACTCGTTCATGGGCACGATGATCCCGGCCCACGTCGACGATCGCCCCTGCTTTCGCCACTACGCCCGCCTGTGCCGAGCCATGGCCGACGCCCAGCCCCGCCACCGCTACCGCCGCCTCGCTGCGCGCGTGCTCGACACCTTCACCGGCGAGCAGGAGGACCATCAGCACCACGTGCACGACACCTGGGCCGTGTGCATCGAGGTGTTCCCGGTGCTCGCCTCGTATCGCCAGCACTGGCGCCCGCCCTCGACGTTCTGGCGCTTCAACCCGCACGACCCGGGGCCGTGGATCGACAACGATCTCCCGGGGGTGATCGCATGGCTGCGTGCTGCGCTCGACTCGCCACGGCCCTCGGAACTCCGCGCCCAGGCGAGCGCATAGCGTCCGGTGCTCGGGCGCTACCCCGGGGGCGGCTGGAAGCAGCTGATCGTCGTGACGATGCGAAAGTTCGACTGATCGGTGTGGCGCTCGGCGTGGAAGATGTCCATCGGGTAGGTCTGCCCCACCGAGAGGCCCAGCGAGTCCATCACGATCGAGGCCTCGAGCGGCGGGTGCAGTCCGCCCAGATCCAGCGCGAGCTGCCCGTCGACGAACACCCAGATGTCGTCGTCGCCGCGGAAGCTGAACACCTCGCCGCCGTGGTACGTGAAGCTCGTGCGCACCTCGGTGGTGAAGTGGAAGTTGTGCCCGTTGCCCTCGTTGCCGAAGCCGTAGCCGTCGATGGGAAAGAACGCTGCGCTGTCGAACACCAGCTCGCCCGTCCCCTCGTCGGTCAGCGTCAGCGGTACCTCGAAGGTGTGGTTGACCCCCGGTAGATCCTCATACCACTGGGCGAAGGTCAGCGCGCTGGTGATCATGGGCGTCCCTGCGTAGGCAGGGTCGTACTGCGGCCGCCCGTCCATGCCGAGCACCGGCGAGACCAGGCCGGGATGGGCCATCGTGCCAGTGAAGGTCTCGAAGTCGGGGTGCGCCTGCGAGAAGTCGCGAATGATCGCGGTCAGTTCCTCGCAGTCCTCACCCGTCATCATCGGCAGGTCACCCCCGGGAGGCGAGGCCACGTCGAGCTTGATCCCCTCGCCGGTGTCCTCGTCGGCCCCCGAGCTCGCTCCCTGAGCGGTGGTCGTGCCATCGGCCGGGCCGGTCGAGCCACCGCCTCCCGTGGTCGGATCCACGGGGCCCGACTCCGAGGTCGTGATCACGCCCGAGAGCTGCGGACCATCGTCTTCGACGGCCGAGCTACACGATGCGATCATGGCTGGCATGCTCAGCGCGAGCGGGCCGAGCCACGCTCGCTCCTTGGCCCGAGCACGTCCGCCGCTCACCGTCATAGGATAGGCCAGCTCAACGGCCCTTGAATGGGTCCTTGAGATCGGGCGCATCACCGCCAGTCTTGCCGCCGGTCTTGCCGCCGGTGCCGGTCTTGCCGCCCGTCTTGGTGTCGCCGCCGGCCTTGGTGTCTCCGCCGGTCTTGCCGCCGGTGCCGGTCTTGCCGCCGGTGCCGGACTTGCCGCCGGACTTGCCGCCCGACTTGCCTCCCCCGGATTTACCCCCGGTTTGGCGAGCCTTGGTCAGCTTGGCCTCCAGGGTCTTGTCGGCGTCGGGCAGGAGATTGACCAAGGCGTCCTCGTAGCCGCTGGCGCGCACGTAGACGTCGAAGGCCTCGCTGCCCACGGGCATTTCGAATGGCTCGTTGGTCTTGCCGAGCGCCTCGTCGGTGCGGCTGTCGAACACCTCGGCCGAGACGTTGGGCGTGGAGATGGTGATCGCGACCATCGGCGGGTCGGCCGGCATGCCCCCATCGGCCACTTCGGGCGCTCCCCCGTCGGCGGCCTCGGGCGTGCCCCCATCGGCGGCCACGGGCGTGCCGTCGTCGGCCGTGGGCTCGTCCTTGGTGGAGGGCTTCGCCTTGGGCTTGGCCTCCTTGGTGGACCCCTTGCCCGAGTCGGTCACCACGGCCGGGGTCGATTCCGGCCCATCGTCGCCCTGCAGCAGCAGCACCGCCCCTGCCCCACCGAGCGCCAACACGAACGCTGCCACCCCGATGAGCACGCCCGGCCCCTTGCGCGACGAGGCCGACGACATGGAGGTGCGCTCGGCCAGGGGCACCCCGGTGGTCGAGTCGCGAAAGTGGGTCTGGCCGCCGCTGGGCGGCAGCAGGTTCTCCTGCACCACCACCACCGCGGCCGCATCGGTGCCCACCGCCTCGATCGCGGCCCGAAGCTCGCGCATGGACTGGAAGCGATACTCCCGGTCCTTTTGCAGGGCCTTGAGGATGATGGCCTCGACCTGCGGAGGAATCTCGAGGTCGGGGTTGACCGTGCTCGGGGCCGGCGGGGCCTCGAACATGTGCTTGGTCAGGATCCCCATGAAGGTGTCCGCGGTGAACGGCACCTTGCCCGTGAGCAGCTCGTAGAGGATGACGCCGAGGGCGTACACGTCGACGCGGTGGTCGACCTTCTCGCCCTTGGCCTGCTCGGGCGACATGTACTCGGGCGTCCCGAAGATCATGCCGGTGCGGGTGAGCCCCTTGCCGCCGCCCTCGCCGTCGTCGCTGGTGACCTTGGCGATGCCGAAGTCGAGCACCTTGATGAAGTCCTCGCTGCCGCCGCGCTTGATGCGGTAGCAGTTCTCGGGCTTCATGTCGCGATGGATGATGCCGGCATCGTGCGCGGCCGCGAGCGCGTCACAGATCTGCATCATGATCGGCTTGACCCGCTCCCACGGCAGCGGCCCGCCCTTCTTGACCGTCTTGCTGAGATCCTCGCCGTTGAGGAACTCCATCACGAAGAACACCGAGCCGCTGGGGGTCGAGCCGAAGTCGGTGATCTCGACGACGTTCTCCTGCTCGATCATCGAGGCGGCGCGGGCCTCTTGCAGGAACCGGTCGACCAGGTCCTGCTTGTGCGAGTACTCCGACGAGAGCACCTTGATGGCGAGCTTCTTGTTGATCGTGGTGTGCTCGGCCAGGTACACGCTGCCCATGCCACCCTCGCCGAGCTTCTTGATCACGCGATAGCGATCGGCGAGCACGGTTCCCACGAGGCTCGGGGGCATCGAGGGGGTGAGCGAGACGGGGGCAGGAACGCCCGCGCCGGGGACGGGAGTGCCCTCGCTCGCACCGCCGCCGCTCGGGGGCGAACCACTGCCCATGGGCGAGGTCGGCTGCGCAGCACCGGGATGGGCGATCATCGTGGCCCCGCCCGCGGCGGCGGCGGCCGAGCCTGGTCCTCGTGAGTCCGACATGCGGGCCTTGCGGTGGCTAAGCGTACCCCATTTCGTCGGGGGAAGCTGCGCGGGTGGCCGTCCCTACGATCGAAGCGCCGGATTGGATCGAGACCACACCGGGTGTCGATTCACACGGGCGAGAAAGTGTGGTCCGCCCCACGGAATGTCGCTGACCCGGCTATGCTGCGCGGCCAGGGCGTTTCCACGACGCCCTGCGAAGGTTCTCTCCATGAGCGGCGATCTCCCCAGCACGGTGACCATTGGGCGACGGCTCGACCTGGCCGAGGTCGTGCAGATCGCCCGCGGACGGGCCTCGGTCGCGTTGCATTCCGATGCCCGCGAGCGACTGTCGGCCACGCGCGCGCGGCTCGAGCAGGCGCTGCACGACGGACGAACGATCTACGGGGTCAACACCGGCTTCGGAGCCCTCAGCGACACCACCATCCCGGGCGACAAGCTCGTGGAGCTGCAGCGGAACCTGCTGCGCAGCCATGCGGTGGGCGTGGGCGAGCCACTTCCGGCCGACGTGGTGCGAGCGCTGCTCGCCCTGCGCGCGCACACCCTGGCGCTGGGTCACAGCGCGGTGACACCGGCATTGCTCGACCAGCTGCTGGGTCTGCTCCATGCGGGCGTGGTGCCGGTGGTGCCGAGCCAGGGCAGCGTGGGCGCCAGCGGAGATCTGGCGCCCCTGGCCCATCTCGCGCTGCCGCTCATCGGCGAGGGCTGGGCCTGGATCGAAGGCAAGCGCATGTCCGGCGGCGAGGCGCTCGCGGCCGTGGGCATGCAGCCCCATGTGCTCGGCGCCAAGGAGGGGCTGGCCCTCATCAACGGAACGCAGGTGACCTCGGTGATCGGGGGACTGGCGGCGGTGGCCGCCGCCGAGCTGCTCGCCTCGGCGGACGCCATCGGAGCGCTCAGCCTCGACGCGAGCCTGGGGACGCTGGCCGCGTTCGATCCGCGGATCCACGCGGGCAAGCCCCATCCCGGTCAGCAGCGCACGGCCGACAACGTCCGCGCGCTGGTGACGAGCTCGCCGCTCAATGCCTCGCACGCCGACTGTGGGCAGGTCCAGGATGCCTACGCCTATCGCTGCATGCCGCAGGTCCACGGCGCCGTGCGAGGGGCGCTGCGCTACGTGGTGGGCGCGCTGACCATCGAGCTCAACAGCCTCACCGACAACCCCCTGGTGCTGCCCGACGGCAAGGGCGCCTACGACGTGGTCTCGGGCGGCAACTTCCATGCGGCCACCGTGGCGGTGCCCATCGATCACCTCAGCGCCGCCATGACCACGCTGGCCACGATCAGCGAGCGTCGGCTCGAGCGCTTCATGAACGTGCACACCTCGCGGGGCCTGCCGCCGTTCCTGGCCGACGACCCCGGGCTCGAGAGCGGCTTCATGATGGCGCAGGTGACCGCCAGCGCGCTGGCCAGCGAGTGCAAGACGCTGTCGTTCCCTGCGAGCGTCGACTCGATCCCCACCTCGGCCGGCAAGGAGGACCACGTGAGCATGGGTCCGATCGCAGCGCTGAAGCTCCGGCGCGTGGTCGACAACGTGGCGCGGTGTCTGGCGATCGAGGCGGCGGTGGCGGCACGGGCGGTAGACCTGCGCAAGGTGGCGACCAGCGAGCGATTGCAGCGCGTGCACGAGGCCGTGCGGCAGTACGTGCGTCCGTGGAGCGGAGATCGGAGCCTGAGCGAGGAGCTCGAGGCGCTGGCCGAGGCGATGATGCGGGGGGAGCTGCGCGAGGCCGCCCAATTGCCGGACGAGCTTACGTGAGCATGGAACGAGTCCAAGGGCAACTGCACCTCGTGGCGCCTCGTGGCGCCTCGTGCACGGTGAAATCGGGTAACGCGGCGCCGAAGATGGTCGTACCGTGGGCACCATGCTGCGCCAGAGCCTTGCCCTCCTGATCCTGCTGACCGCTGCCTGCACCGATCCCGATGGGGACGACGGCTCGACCTCCGAGGCCACGGCCGCGGACGAATCCGGCGGCGGCGTCGACGTGCCCACCGGACAGGCCGCGCTGTCGCCGTGGCTCATGGCCGAGAACTACGCCGGATGGGCCGCCGAGTCGGCCGTGCACGCGGCCACCGGGACCTCGCCCCACGGGATGGTGCGCACGTTCTTCGACGACGTGCTCGTGGCCTCGTTCGAGGCGGGGAACACCGAGCACACCGTGGGCAGCGCGTCGGTCAAGGAACTCTACGACGCCGGTGGGACCCGGGTGGGCTGGGCCGTGATGGTCAAGACGGCCGCGGGAACGGATGCGAGCAACTGGTACTGGTACCTCGAGAGCAACGGGTCGGCGAGCACCGACGCCAATGGCGCGGGACTGTGCGAAGGGTGCCACGCTCCGGGCGTCGATCGAGTCCTGACGCCGTATCCACTGCAGTGACGGCGTCGACGCCCGGCTCGCCCTCAGGCCACCGCGCTGCGCCGCTCGAACTCGATCGCCTCGCGTCCGTGCGGCAGCGGCAGGTCGCTGCCGACGAACCGCACCATCGCCACGCTCACGTTGTCGGGCCCGCCCGCGGCACAGGCCGCTTCGGTCAGCGCGCGGCAGCATCGCACCGGATCCTCGTGCCGCAGCATGTGGTCGAGGATCTGCCGGTCGTTGAGCGGCCCGGTCAGCCCATCGGAGCACAGCATGAGCACGTCGCCGGCTCGCACCGAGACCCGCACCACGTCGGGCCCGACGCGCTCCTGCACGCCCACCGCTTCCAGCAGCACGTTGCGCTGCTTGAAGTTCCGCGCGTCCTCGGGCCGCAGCTTGCCCGCGGCGACCATCTGCCCGACCACGTTCTGATCCATGGTGAGCTGCTGCAGCATGCGACCGCGCCGGAGGTAGGCCCGCGAGTCGCCCACCTGCACGATCACCACCTCGACCCCCATGATCACGGCCGCAGTCAGCGTGGTGCCCATGCCTCGCTTGTCGGGGTGGCGGCGGGTGAACTCGGCGATGGTGCGGTTGGCCTCGGTCACGCCGGCCAGCAGCACCTGCTCGGCGTCGGCCGGCTGCAGGATCATGCGACTGCGAGCCACCCGCTGCAGCGCGTCGATCGCCATGCGCGAGGCCACGTCACCCGCCGCGGCTCCGCCCATGCCATCGCAGACCGCGACCAGCAGGCCGGGCGGCTGGATCTCGCGCACGCGCTGTGCGGGGCGGATCCCGCTCTCGCCCGAGCCGAGGTCCAGCACGGCAAAGGCGTCCTCGTTGCGCTCGCGGGTGCAACCCACCTCGGTTCGGGCAAAGACCTCGATGCGTGCCATGGCCAGGGTCCCGGTCAGTCGAGTCTGAGGCGGAGGATCTGATCTCCGATGCGAAAGGTGTCCATGCTGGCCATCTCGGCGCTGCCCCGGATGCGGATGTAGCTGCCGTTGGCCGACTCGAGATCCTCGAGGAACACGGCCATCGTCTGGCCGCGCAGCTCGAGCCGCAGCCGCGCGTGCTCGCGGCTGACGAATGGATCGTTGGGAAACAACAGATCGCCGCCCTCGCGACCGAACACCACCTGCGAGCCCCGCAGGTAGTACTTGTCGCCCACGATCCCGCCGCGGCCGACCTGCCGCACGCAGCCCCACGCGGGCTGCAGCGGGGTCCCGAACACGCGCGTGCCATCGATGGCCGGCGGTCGCTCCTGCACCTGCGTGTCGATGTTCTCGAGGCGCAGGAGCTGGTGGCCGATCATGAACTGGTCGCCGGGATACACGGGGGCCGAGCCCTTGATCCGCAGGTAGACCCCGTTGGTGGAGCCGGCGTCGAACAGCCCGATCCCGTTGGCGGTCCACTGCAGCCGCACGTGGAGCGGCGAGAGGAACGGATCCTCGGGGAACAGGAGATCGCCGTGCGTACGCCCGATCGTGAGCAGCTCGCCCTGGATGGGGAACGACTCCCCCTCGCTGCCGTCGCGAGCCACCAGCACCAGGCGCGGGACCCCGCGGACTCCGTAGGCCGGCGACCCCCGCGGGGTGGCGCTGGCCTCGATGGGCGCGAGGGTGCTGGACTTGGCGCGATTGACCGTGGGCAGCGGGCCATGGCCGGGACCGCCCGAGAACCCGCCCGGGCGATCGGGCTGGGTCGCGTCGGCGGCCGCGGCCCGCACGGGGGAGATCGCCACCGGCTGCATGCGCTGGTGCGGGATCGTGCGCGCGTCGTCGCTGGGACCGACCACGGGCCGGGGACCGGCCGCGGCGCGACGCGTCTCGGGCACGGTACGCCCGTCCTCGTTCACCTCGGCGTGGACCGCCGGCATCCCCCCCCTTGGCTCCATGGTGTGGGCATCGGCGACCGCGGACAGCAGCGAGTCGGACGAGGACGCGAGACGAGGCGCTGGAGGAGGAGGGAGCGGAGCCTGGCCCTGCAACGAGAGCGATGGCGCCGGCACCGTGCGGTCGATCGGCACGTAGGCACCGGCCTCCGCTTGGGGGTGATGGGACGGTGGAGGCGGGGGCGCGAACGAGGGGGAGGAGGGCACCACGGTCCGGCCCGCGGCGGCGACGGGATGCGATCCCACGGGCGGGCCCATCGAAGGCGAGCGATGGGCGACCGGTGGCGGAGCCATCGAGCCGGACGAGCGTGCGACGCCGGCCACCCCGAGGCGGATCTCCTGGGTCGACGGCCGCCGCAGGCGATTGCGCTGGTCCTGACCGCACACCGGGCAGAAGTCGAACCCCGAGGGCATCATGGCCCCGCAGCGCGCACACTTGCCGCCGCCCGCGTTGGACTCGCGAACGGGGCCGAGGCCGTAGCCGCAGGTCGAGCACGCCTCGTGCCCCGGTCCGATGTCAGAGCCGCAGCAGGGGCAGGGAATCGGGGCCGACATTGGAACGGGGGAGCGGTGTCGGCAGGCTTGCCACGCCCGCGCAGGGTGGGCTAGACGTCCTACCTCGCCGCGTAGGTTATCCAAGCGCGGCTGATGGCGTCAACGGCGTCCCTGCCATGCCCGCTCCTTCCCGACCGAGCCGCTTCTTCCCCCTCGGGGCCGCCCTCGCGAGCGCGTCGGGTCGGTGGATGGGCGGCGGCGACGGGCTGGTTCGGCGCTCGACGGGCCCTCGAGGGTCGCCCCTCGGGCTCGCGTTGGCCTCGCTCCTGGTGCTCGCCGCCGCCTGTAGCCCCGTGGTGCGCCCCGCTCGATTCGCCAGCGCGCGCGATCGCGTGACCGACGTCAGCCTCCGCGGCCCGTTCGACGGACAGGTCGTCGACGAGGGCACCGCCGAGCCGATCCAGGGGGCCACCGTCGTCGGCGTGTGGTCCTACGACGAAGGGGACGGCCTGGTCGGCCCGTCCGGGTCGCAGGTGGTCGAGGTCAAGACCGATCAGGCCGGTCGCTATCGCATCCCCGCTGCGCCCGAGCACGAGCGCGCCGCCCATCGACGCGCATCCCTGGGCGCGCCCCTGCGCCTGGTCTCGTTCGAACTCATCGTCTACAAGCGCGGATACGTCGGCTATCGCTCCGATCGGCACCTCGACGGCTCACCGCGTGGCGACTTCACGCTGCGTCACAACCGAGTCGAGCTTCGCAAGTGGCGCGACACCGACTCCCACGCCGAGCACCTGGTGTTCTTGGCAGCGCCCGCCGCGGTGACGCGCCTTTCGAGCTGGGAGCGGGAGTCGGCCAACCTCGATCTCTACCGTGCGCTGGGTGGAGATCTCGCCGGAGCTGCCGCGGCCGAGCCCACGCCGGCCGCCAGCCTCCAGCTGCTCGATGCCAGCGCGCTGCTGCGGCCCGAGGACGTGCGCCGCCGCACCGGCTACACCGACGCCTTCGAGGTCAAGGAGCTCGGCGACCTCGCCCACACGCACTTCTACCACGGCGTGCACCTGCAAGCGGTCGATCGCGACGAGGTGTGGGACGTGGCCTATCGCGTGTGGAAGGACCCCCCCGGCGGTCTGCAGCCGGTGGTGGAGACGTTCGAGGCCACCCTCCCCGGCGTCTCGGTGACCGGTGAGGTCACCAGCGAGAGCTGGGTCTACGACGGCGAGGACGTGCGCGCGGTGGCGTTCCTCGACCGCGAGCGCAACGTGGGGGTGCTGCTGACGTGCGGGGCCATGCAGTGCATCGACGTCGAGACCGCGATCATCCTGGCCAGCCTGCTCCACGAGAACATCGACTCGCTGACGCTCGTCGACGCGCCCTCGACCCCGGCCACCCCGACCGCGGCGCCGACGGGGCGGCCGACGATGTCGAGCCGACCGCCCCGCGAGCCCGACGCGGGAGCGAGCGACGGAGCGGGCAGCGAAGCGGCCGATCCCACGGATCCCGAGGAGGGCACGCCGTGACGCACAGGGAATCGAGAAGATCGTGGACGCGCTGGTCCGCGGGGCTGTCGCTGATGCTGGCCCTGGCCACGCCTTCGCCGGCCCACGCCTGGGATCCTTCGACGACGCACCTGGCCATGCTCGAGCGCTCGGTGCTCGACAGCGCCATGCACCTGCGGTGGATGGAGGCCTCGCTGCTGCAGCGCGGGGTGTTCACTCCGTTGCGACTCGATCCCGAGCGCCTGCCCCCGGCCACGCTGCGTGCGGTCCAGCTCGCCGTGCGCAGCGTCCATGCGGCCTCGGGGGCGCAGGTCCTCGGTGGACCGGGGGCCTGCCCCGGCGCCAGCGCGCCCGAGGCCACGCGCGCCCGCTGCGTCGAGGGCGATCTATGGGAGGGCACGGCGCTGTCGTGGATGAGCCTGGGCGTGGTGGTGGAAACCATGCCCACCGAGCGGCTGCTGCACCACTTCGTCGATCGCAACGATCCGTCCGCGAGCGCGTGGACCGACGATGATCTGCCGCGCGGGATACTGCGGAGCAAGCATGGTCGGGCGGGCGGAGGTCTGGCCGCGCGAGCGACGGGCAGTGCGTTCGAGGGCACCGGCCGCTCGGCGCTGGCGTGGCTCGCCGACGAGCACGACCCCTGGGCCCCCCCTGCCCTCGCGCGTCACCTGCAGCGCGCGAGCCTGGCCCCCACGCAGGCCGAGCGCGACCATCACCTGGCGCTGGCGCTGATCTGCACCGGAGCGTTGCTGCACGTGCTGCAGGATCTGTCGGTGCCTGCGCATGCGCGTGGGGACGTGAGCGCGATGTTCCTGCCGCTGTCCGACGTTCCGGGCGACCGCGGGCTGCCGCTGCAAGAGCTGGCGCGCGATGCCTACGGTCGAGGGGGTCTACCGGTGCCGGTGGCGCTGTCGCCTCGGCCGGCCGAGGCGGTCGGGCGAGGGATCTCGCTCGCGCCGACCCTGGTGGGGCACGTGCTCGGGCACGGTGACCACCCGGGGTTGGTGAAGGAGGCGGGGCGGCGGTACTTCTCGGAGTCGTCGCTGCCGGGGCCGCGTACGGTCGCCGAGGCGCTCGATCCAGGAGCGGCCGCCGCCGTGGTGCTCGAGGGCGCGGTGCTCGATCCGAGCGAGCGCGAGGGCGCGCGGCTGTCGGCGTGGCCGAGCGAGCGCGGGTACCTCATCGGAGGCAGCGGGCGACCGCTGGCGGCGTTCTACGTGGACGAGCGCGAGCGGGTGCGGCTCTGGCTCGACCGCCGGGTGTACCGCACCCAGATGCAGCAGCTGGTTCCGCTGGGGGTGGAGGCCGGGCGCTCGGTGATCGACCTGGTGCACGGCGGATGGCCCGCGATGCGCGTGGATCGGCAGGATCGCAGCATCGTGATCGAGCCCGGGACCGCGTGGAAGCAGGCCATGCTCACGATCCTCGTGCAGGACGGCAGCGGGCAGCGGCAGGCCAAGGCCGAGGTGGAGCTGCAGGGCGAGGCGGCGCACCGCGTGGTCGACGTGTGGGGGGCGGAGCTCCCCGAGGGATCGACGGTGGTGCTGGTGCTGCACAACCCCGCGGGGGTGCTGCCGGCGGTGGCGGAGATGGTGATCGATCCGCGGCAGGTCGAGGACGACGCGGATGCGTCACCGGGGGTGCCCAAGCCCACGCTGCCCAGGGCGCGCACGCAGGCGCCGGGGACCACGCGCGGGGCCGGAGCACCGCGGCGGGCGGTCGGCGGCGAGACGCCAACGGACGAGGCCGCCGAGGCCGGCGTGCCCGAACAGGCCGCACCGGTCGAGGACGTCGCGACGGACGACGGCGACGGTCCGGAGTAGACCCGGCGCGATTCGAATCGCTCACGAGGGGACGCCGACGTCGTCGGCCGCCGCCAGTTGCTGCCGCAGCGCCAGCAGCTCCACCTGCCCCGGGGATACCGCCAGCCCCAGCTCGACCACCTCGATCGCCGCCGCCAAAGCCCCCCGCTCGATCAAGGCCCGCGCCGCCTCCACCTGCTCGCGCGGAAGCTCCGGCCTCGCCTCCCGCACCTTCGCCGCAATCGCAGCGCGCTCGTCTCCCTCCGCACACCGAGCCGCCCGCGCCCGAAAGTACGCCGCCAGCGCGGGATCCACCGGCTCCATCCCTTCGGCCGCGATCAGATACTCGCGCCGCGCCTCCTCGGCCTCGTCCTGCTGCTCGTGCACCCGCGCCAGCGCCTCGTGAGCCCACGGAAGCTCGGGGGCCCGCCGCAGCACCTGCCGCAGCTCGGACACGGCCGCCCGCAGCTCTCCCGCCTCCCGCAGCCGCTGGGCCAGCCGCAACCTTGCCCGAGGCGCATCGGGATCCATGTCGAGCCGCCGCCGCAAGAGCCGGCGCTGCGCGGCCTCGGTCAGCTCGCCGGTGTCCTCGTCGAACAGCTCGTCGCGAAACTCGCCGTCGTCGTCGAACAGCACCGCCGCCTCGCCCACGAGCCCCAGCGCCAGGTGGGCCGCCGTGCTGGCCTCGGGCAGCCGCTCGCCGCCCTCCTCCACCAGCACCACGTCGGCCCCCTCCTCGTACGGATCGGCCGGCAGCACGTAGAGATCGCGGCCGTGCTCGCCGATCACCCGATCGCCGGGCCGGAGCAGCCCCTCGGCCTCGGCCTCGGCGGTGGCGTCCTCGAGCGCGGCGAGCGGCAAGATCCGCGCGGTCTCGGCTCCCACCTCGAGGCCGTCGTAGCGCGCCCACAGCATCGCGGCGGTGGCCGGCAGCCCGGCGTTCCGCAGCGCCTCGGGGTCGGCCGGCTCGCCCACCCCGTGCAGCCCCGGAGGCGCCATCATCAGCCGATCCTCGAGCTTGTCGAGCGCCAGCTGGATCCGCGCGGCCTCCTGCGGATCCAGCTGCAGATCCACGCCGTGGTATCCATGGTGTCTTCGCTTGCCCACGCAGGTCTCCGAGGCGGCGCAGTCCTGGGACTAGAGGCGCTCTTGCGCGAACATCCGGGTGGGGACCGCGATCCCCTGCTCGGCCAGCTCGCGGATGAAGCTCGGCACCTCTCCGGTCGCCTTGAACGTCGTGTTCTTGTCCGCATCGCGCTCGGCCTGGAACAGCGGCACGTGCACGATCTGGTCGCCGGCCTTCACCCTCGGCTCGACCAGCTCGATCACCTGCATCGCCTCCTGGTTCACCCCCACGTTGAGGCGGATGAGCAGATCCACCGAGCGCGCCAGCGAGACGGTGAGCGCCCCGATCGCGCCCGCGGCCACCGTCGACAGGCCCGCCATGCGCCACAGCGCATGGGCCGAGTCGATGCCCCACAGCGAGACGATCGCCCCCCGGGTGGCCCCCGCGAACGCGTCCATCACCGCCGCTGCATCCTCGTGACGGCAGCGCTGCGACACAAGCAGGTCCAGACCACCGCGGAGGATCACCCCCAGCGCATCGGACAGCCCCAGCGTGTCGGAGGGCTCGGCGATCCGGCGCACCTGCAGCCAGCCACGCCGACCGGCGCCCAGGCGCCCCGAGTCGGAGATGCACGCCACCCGCAGCTCGTCGGGAATCTCGCCCGTCAGCGCGCCCATGAAGCGATCGAGGTTGGTCCCGCCCGAGGCCGAGATGAGGATCCGACGACAGCCCCGAATCGCCGCCGCGATGAGCTCGGCCATGTCGGGGCTGAGCACCCCCTCCTGCACCAGCGACGTGAGGTTGTTGGCGTCGGTGCGGTGCCTTCGCAGGTGGAGCACGGGGCTGCGCACCTGGGTGGGCGGCAGCAGGGCGTAGATCGAGAAGCCGTCGTCGACCTTGCCCTCGAGCACCTGCGAGCCCTCGACCAAGAAGCCCCAGCGCCGGGCCATGCGATGCACCGCCAGCACCACCGCCCGATCGCCGGAGAACCGGCGGCTGGTCAGCTCGATCTCCGCGCCTCCGCCCTGCCGATCGCGGACGGTGCGGATGGCGGCCGCGCCTGCCACCTGGATCTCTCGGATCTGCTCGTCCTTCATCAGCTCGGTCAGCGGTCCGAGCTCGACCAGCTCGCGAATGATCGCGTCGCGCAGGACCTCGACGTTGACGCCCTCCTCGAGCTCGCCCGCGCGGGCCATGTCGCGCAGCAGGCCGTCGACGAGCTCCATCGCCGTCTCGCGGTCCTCCTCGGAGACCTCGGGCACGCGCAGCGGGTCCAGGCCCGACACGTTGACCAGCACCGTCTGCAGCACGCGGTTGGCGATCCGGTCGAGGTAGGTGCTCTCCACGCCAGCGGGCGCGACCCGACGGGCCGAGGTCAGCAGATCGCTGTCGTCGTCGATGAGGCGGGACAGCGGCGTGGGCGTCTCGTCGACCGGCAGCGCCTCGCCATCCTCGAGCTCGGGCGGCGGCACCGCGACCGCCCGAGACTGCGGGTGCCCCTCGTGCCCGGCCATCACGATCTCGCTGCGCTTGAGGGGCGCAATCGCCGGGTCCTCGCCATCGAGCATCAGGATGTAGTCGCCCACGTAGATTCGATCGGAGCGCCGAACCGCGCGGGGCTGCTCCACCTTGCGTCCGTTGACGTAGGTCCCGTTGGTACTGCCGAGGTCGACCACCTCGACCCGCCCCTGGTGCCGACGAAAGCGCAGGTGGTACTTCGAGATGTTGACGCGATCGAGCACCAGGTCGTTGTCGTCCTCGCGACCGACCGTGAATTGGTCGGTGTCGAAGTCGAAGCGCTGCGTCCGCCCGCCCTTTTCGTGGACGACTACCTTGAGCACGGGATCGCTTACCGCGTGCGCCGCGGCGGCTCAAGCCCGCACTTTGCGAGCAAGCCCCCGAGGGCCCAAGCTCGCTGATCGCGCGGCCTGCCGCGGACGCCCGCTAGAAGTCGTCGACCTCGTCCAGTGCGTCCTCGAGTCGATCCAGCTCGGCCCGGGTTGGAGAGGCGCCAGCCGCCGCAACGGCCGCTCCTGCGAGGACGGGCCGACGGGCCCAACGGCGCCCGGCCATCACCAGCACCACCAGCACCACCAGCCCCGTCACGAGCGAGCCGTAGAGCAGTACGGGGGACCCTTCATAGCCACGGATCTCGGGGCCGAAGTCTCGGACGAGGCCCTGCTCGATGTCGTCGCGGGACTTGCCCGCCTTGGCTTCGGTGAGGATCCGCTGCTCGAGATCACGAGCGCGGTCCGACGGGCACGACGAGATGGTGCGCCCCGGGCAGTACGGGGACATCAGGTCGTTGCTGAGCGTCTGGAGGATCTGGTCCGGGTCCGCGAGGGCAAGCGAGGACATCGCGGAGCGAGCATAGCCCGGGCTGCCGCCGCCCGCAGCCCTTGGAGCGAGCTGGCTGGTCGCAACCACCCCGCGGGTCGCGGGCGCTCACAGTAGAGCGTTGCCCTACGCCCCTCTCCGGGGGCGACCTCGCTGCACCGCCGATCCGCAACCGCTCGCGGGGCGAGCACAGTACTGCGCCACGCTCGCCCACCAACAACGCCCCCCTCCGGGGGGCGACCTCGCTGTACCGCAACCACCCCGCGGGTCGCGGGGGGCAAGACTAGATCGGGCCCTTCTTCTTGATGCCGCGCTTCTTGGCCTTGCCGCTGCGATCGGGGGGCTTGAGGGCTTCCGCGCAGTGCTTGGCGTGGCGCTCCACCGACTTGGCATCGTCGATGTTCACCTCGGGGAACTTGTCGCCCACGCCGAGATTGCTCACGTACTTCTTGATCTTGGCCTCGACGATCATCCAGTGCGCGTCGGCCTTCTCGAGGGCGGTGTTGTCGCTCTCGTTGTAGGCGGCCGGGTACTCGCGCATCACCAGCTCGTGAGCCTCGAGGAAGTGCCCCATGAGCTTGGACTTCTCGAGGATCCGAAGGCCCTCCTCCGCGAACATCCGCTTCTGCCAGCTGTCGACGACCGGAATGATGAAGGCCTGCTTGAACTGGTACCACTCCTCTTCCTTGGGGCTCCCAGGCTCGGCGCCGAAGGCCTTCTGGCCTTCCTCCTTCAGCTTCTCCTTGAAGCACTGGACGTCCTCGAAATAGGACATCATCTTGCCGACGTTGGCCTTGTCCCACTTGTAGAGGTGCTTCTCGCCCTCGGGATCCTTGCGGTCCCAAGCCTTGAACTCGGTGGAGCTGGGCTTGCCGTACTTGTCCTCGGGCCGCGGCTTGGGGTTGCGAGCCACGAACTGATCTTCGGGCTTGCTGGCGAGGGCTTCCTCGATGGATGGCTTCTCGCCATCACAGGCCACGGCCAGGGTGAGCAGCAAGCCCGCGCCAAGCCACACCGTACGGCGCAAGCTCAGGGGGACCGAGGGGGAACGAAGCGGGGACGGCATGGTCTTCGTGGTCGCGGCGGAGACGGCCCGGAGGTCGGGCCTTGCAGACCCCGCTCGACGGCAGGCCGCCAATTTAGCGGGGCATCGGATGGGCTGTAAAGCGGTCCAGGCCCGGATGCGGGCGACGTTGGACGCAATCCTGCCAATCCGGCGAGCCACCGGGCGATGCGGCCTGCCAGGGGATCGCGGCGGTGCCTCCAGGCCGGCAGCCCGAGGGAGCTGGTGCCTCGACCGGCTGCGCACGGACCCGGCCGACGCTTGCTCATCGCCACCGGCCCGCCCCCTGCCACCCGGCCAGGTCCAACGCCCACACGGGCCACGACGAGCCGGACGCACGCGTTCGTGAACGGCAGTGGTTGAGCCACGGCGCCGCGACATGAGAGCCTTCGTTCGTCGATCCCCCGCTGGCAGTTCCAGGAGCGACTCTCGATGGCCAGAACCCCCCGCCCAAGCAAGACCGCGTCCTCCAAGAAGGCATCCGCCAAGAAGGCATCCTCCAAGAAGGCTTCCTCCAAGAAGGCATCCTCCAAGAAGGCGTCCTCCAAGAAGGCATCCTCCAAGAAGGCATCCTCCAAGAAGGCGTCCTCCAAGAAGGCGTCCTCCAAGAAGGCGTCCTCCAAGAAGGCGTCCTCCAAGAAGGCGTCCTCCAAGAAGGCGTCCGCCAAGAAGGCGTCCGCCAAGAAGGCGTCCGCCAAGAAGGCGTCCTCCAAGAAGGCGCCCGCCAAGAAGGCGCCCGCCAAGAAGGCGCCCGCCAAGAAGGCTCCCGCCAAGAAGGCTCCTCCCGCGAGCGAGCAGCTCGCTCTCGTCATGGACATGGGGTCCGCCCCGACCGGTGCGACGGCTGCCGAGCAAACGCCCGCAGCGGCCGAGGAGTTCCGTGGGCCGCTCCAGCCCGGAGACGCAGTGCCCGACTTCAGCCTCGAGGCGGACGACGGCCAGACGTACTCTCGCTCGAGCCTGGCGGGCCAGCGCTTCGTGCTCTACTTCTATCCGAAGGACGACACCCCCGGCTGTACGGTCGAGGCTTGCGACTTCCGCGACCGCGGGGCCTCCTTCGTGGCCGCCGAGGTCAAGGTGCTCGGCGTCAGCGGTGACTCGCTCAAGAGCCACGGCCGCTTCCGCGACAAGTACCAGCTCGACTTCCCGCTGCTGACCGACCCCGACCGCGCGGTGACCCGAGCCTTTGGTGCGCTGGGCGAGAAGAAGATGTACGGCAAGACCCGCGTGGGGATCATTCGCAGCACGTTCGTCGTGGGACCCGATGGCACGGTGGAGCGGACGTTCTCCCCGGTGAAGGTCGCGGGCCATGCGGCGGCGGTGCTGGAGGCGGTGGGCGGCAGCTGACGCCGTGGCCAGGCGCAACCGCCAGTGGCTCGCCGCGGCCCTTGGTGCGCTGGCGGTCTTGGGCGCCTCGCCGGCGGTGCCCGCCCCCGCGACCCCCGGGGGCTATTGGCTGAGCGTCGATCTGGTGGGCCCTGCGGCCGCCCAGCAGCAGGCGGCAACGGAGCTGGCCGGCGATCTCGTGCTGCGCGAGCCGGCCGACGTGGCCCCGCCCGGCCTGCTCCTCGGCCACGTGGACGAGGTGTCGCAGGCCCTGCGCTGGATCGACGACTACGCGTTCGAACCACGCCTGCACATGCCCGCCGAGCTGCTCGCCCTACACCAGGGCCCCGCCCCGGCTCCGGCCGGAGGGCTGATCGATCGACACGGCGTGATCGCAGCGGCGTTCATCGTCAGCGGCGCCACGGAGCAGCTGCGCCCGCGTGAGATCGCATGGCCGCTCGACCAGGCCGCCGTCCTTCCGCCCGACTCCACTTGGATCCCCGCGGCGCTGGTCCCCGATCATGCGCCGCTGTTCGCGGCCCCCGCTCCGGTGGTCCCCCCCGCCAGCGAGCGCTTCGGCATGGTCCATCGCCGCGGAGGACTGTTCGTCGTGGGCGTGGTCGATCGCTGCACGCAGACGAGATCCGATGCCTCGTGCCTTCGGTGGGCCGCCGTGGTGGCGCGCAACGGGGACCGCTTCACCCCGGGGTACCTGCCCATGATGCAGGTGGCGCCCACCGACGCATGGGTCCGTGGAGAGGGCGACCTCCCCCGCGCCCAGCTCGTTGCCATCGGGCTCGCCGCGGGCCAGGCCCAGTGGCTGCTGCTCGCGCGCGGCCGCGACGACCAGCTCCATCGCCGCACGCTGGCCGCCCCCGCTCGCGACGGCGGCTGGCCCAGGAGCCACCTGCGCGTCGAGGGAGACCTGGCCCTCGTCGAGCTCGGCCTCGAGCCGACGCTGTCGCTGGCCCTCGACGCCACGCTCGACGCTCGCCCACCCCGCCCTCCTGCCACCGAGGGCACGACCGGGGCGCACGAGGAAGAGCACGACGACGAGTGACGCGTCCCCGTCTCGCACCGAACGCAGCGCCGGCCACGAACCGCGTCAGCGAGCACCGATCGACACGAACGAGTCGAGCGCCTCGCCCACGCGCATCGCCACGAAGGTCCCGCGGTTGGACATGGCGAACACGCGCTGCAGCTGCCGATCGTAGGTGGGCACGCTGGCCATGCCGCTGCCGGTGCGCAGCTGGGCCAGCAGCTCGCCCGTATCCAGATCGAACGCCAACAGGCCCAGCTCGGAGTGGGTCACGAACACCGCGCCGTCGACCAGCACGGGCTCGGAGAGCACCCCGGGGTTGGCCCGCGTGCGCCAGCGAAGCCGCGACCCGTCACGCTCGAGCACGAACACGCCCTCGAGCGAGGACGTGCCCAGCAGGCCCCCGCCCGCCCCCTCGGGGATCGGGACCAGCGCGGCCGCCCCCCGCATCGGGAAGCGCCAGCGCTCCTCGCCGCTGTCGAGCTCGAGCGCGAACACCCCCGTCGATTGCCCGGCCACGTAGACCACCCCGGCATCGGGATCGAGCAGCGGCGTGGAGTCGCAGTCGATGAAGTCACCGCCCTCGGGCGGGGCCACGCTGGCGAGCCACAGCGCTTGGCCCGACCCGGCGGCCAGCGCGGCCACCTTGCCGCTGTCGAAGCATGCGAAGAGGGTCCCCAGCTCGGTACCCAGCCCCGTACCGGCCTCGCTCGCCGGGCGCAGCGACAGACCAGCGTGTCCATGCACGGTGAAGTCGGTCTGGAGCTCCTGCTCGTACTGCCAGCGCCACTCCCCGCTGCGAAGGTCCAGGGCGTAGATCTGATCGCGCGAGTTGACGAAGAACACCACGCCCTCGTGCACCAGCGGCGCGTTGCGAATTCGTCCCGGTGTCTCGTAGCGCCACCGCGTCTGCAGGTCCGAAGGATCGAGCGCGTGGATCGTGCCGTTGTCGGTCCCCACCACCAGGAGGGGCTCATCGGGACTCCCGCTCGGCCCCGACCCGGGCACGAGCACCGGGATCCCGAACACCGAGTCCTCGAGCGCTCGCTCCTGGCGGATGGCTCCGTCCTCGGCATCGAGCACGAGCAGGTACCCCTCGCGAGTGCCCACGTAGACCACTTTGGCCGCCGCATCCACGGTGGCCGCCCCGAACTCGTCGGGACGCAGCACGAAGTTGTCGGGGGTGGTCAGCTGCCGCATGTAGTCCACGGCCATCACCGCCCGCGCGGCAGCGTCTTGGGCCGGGTAGACGAGCTCGGCCTCCTCCCGCGCTCCACAGGCCCCAGCCCCGAGGCAGGCGGTGAGAAGCAGCGCCACCGCCCCCAAGCGGTTGCGTACGATCCCGGTCATGGACCGAACCCGCCCAGGCCGCCGACCCCCAGGCCGCCGGCGCCCGCACCGGGGCCCGACGCAGGAACGGCGCTGGGATCGAGCGCCTCCAGCCGAGCCTTGACCGACTCACGGGCCAGCGAGGCCTGCTCGAACGGATACTCGGTCTTGTACTGCGTGTAGATCTCGATCGCCTTGGCGGTGTCGCCCTTGGCCTCGTACAGGCGCCCCTGGTGCCACAGCGCCTGGTCGCGAAAGAAGTCCCCCGCCTCGCCCAGCAGCGGCTCGACCTCGGCCAGCGCGTCGTCGTAGCGCCCCTGCCCCTCGAGACTGACGATGAGACCATCACGCGCCATGAACACCAGCGCATGACCGGGCTGGCGCTGCAAGAAGCCGCGATAGGCCTTCTCGGCGCCCTCGTAGTCCGAAGCGCGAGCCAGACGTGCCGCCCGCACCAGGTCGGCTGCCTCGTTGGCCGGGCTGTCGGGGGCCTGCTCCTCGAGATCCGTGAGCGCGGCGTCGACCTTGGTCTGCAGCGCGGCGGCATCCTCGACCACCGGCACCGGCAGCGGGCGCACGCGGTCGGCCGTCAGCTCGGCCAGCCCCTCGTACACCTGCCCGCGCGCCTCGTAGGCCACCGCGACCGAGAGGGTGCGGGTGGACTCGGCTCGATTGCCCTCGGCTGCGGCCGTCCACGCATAGATCCCGGCGCCTGCTCCCGAGATCGCCATGATGAGGCCGATCACCGCCAACGGCCGCTGCAGGATCCCGCGACCGGCCCGGCGCACCGAGACCTGGAAGGCATCCTGCTCCTCGCCGGCCGGCGCCTTGCGCTTGACCCGAGCCCGATTCCACTTGGGCAGGTCGCGACGCTCCCCGCCGGCATCCGCCTCCGGCTTCGCATCGGCCTTCGATTCGGGGGAGGCCGGCTTGGCATCGCCCCCGGTGCTGCTCCCAGTGCGGTCGGCTTCTTTGGCTTCTTCGTCGCTCACGGGCGGGATTTTCTGCGTGGTGTCTACCGAACGCGCCTGCGCGTGTCCACTCGCCTGGGGTATAACCCCAGACCGGGATGAGCAGGGTCATCGCCGGGGCTCGCGACCCCCGTTTGCCGTCGACCCGCACGCGGGGTCGGTCGTGGCGAGGATCCATCGGCACGGCTGCGGCGCTGGCGCTGACCCTGGCGGCGCCGCCCTTCGCCACGGCGGCCCCGCCTCGCGATCCCAACGACCTGCCGCCCCTGCCCGCCCCCGATGGTCAGCCCATCGAGGACGTGCACCGCCGCGACGTGGATCACACCAGCGCGCGCTCGCGAAGGCACCGGGTGCTGCTGACCGCGGCTCCCGTCTACGCCTCGTTTCGGGTCCCGTTCCTCGGCCGCCCCCAGGTGCCCGTGCGCGGAGGAGGCTTCGCCGCGGCGGCGCACCTCGTGGTCTGGCGCCCGCTGGGCGTGCGCGCGACCGTCTCGCACACGGTGCATCCGGTCGCGGACGCCTTCGTACGCGACGACGACGACGACCTGGTGCAGACCGCCGGCGCCGGCCTCATCCAAGCCACGCATGCGGGGCTCTCGGCAACCTACACCATGGACATCGGTCGCGTGCGCCCCACCCTCGATGCCGGCGTCGGTGGGATCTGGATGCGAAGCCCCACGGCCATCCAAGACGGCCAGCTCGGTGGCACCTGTCGCTCCGAAGGAGTCTGCGACACCGGCCTGGCCTGCGGTGCAGACAACATGTGCCACGTGGGCGTGACCCCACAGATCCACGGCGGCTTCTCGGTCGACGTGCTGCTCGGCGACCGCTTCGCCGTGGGCGGCGAGCTGCGCTACTTCGCGTTGTTGGCCGCACCGACGAGCTATCCCGTGTACTTGCTCGCGGCGCTGCGGGCCAGCGTGCGGTTCTGACCCCGGGGCCCCGCGCGTCGCTCCCGGCTCCCCACTCCCTAATGGGGGATGCCCTGCTCGCGCATCGCCCAAAGGGCGAGGGCCCCCGCCGCAGCCGCGACGGAGACCCTCGTGCTCCTACATCCAGCGGGTGGAACGACTACGGCAATCCGGGGCAGTCGATCACCTTGTTCTGCGACAGCTGGCAGGTTGCGCTGACCGAGGTACCGCCCGGAGCCGGGAAGCCGGGGCGACGCACCAGCACGAACTGCAGGTTGAAGCCCTCGTCGATGCAGAACTCGTCCATCGCGTCGCCCACCAGCGCCTGGTAGCAGACGTCGGCGCCATCGGGCAGCTCGTCACCGCCCGCGCCCACGCACGGCCGAATGGAGGTCTCGAGGAACGATCCGTCGGCCTGCGGCGCCTCCTGGATCAGCGTGCACGACGGGTCGAGCACCTCGGGCGTGGTCGGGTTGCCATCGGCCACGCAGGCGGGCATGCACGCGGGCTTGACCTGGTCGGCGATGGCCTCGGCGATGGCCTCGAGCGCGGGCGAGTAGTCGGCGTCGCAGATCGAGAACATGTTGCGAGCGCTGCCCACCTGGAACTCCTCGGCGAACTCGCGCAGACGAACCGGCGGCACGGCGCGACCGGCCGAGCTCTCGCAGCCGGGTCCGACGCCGAAGTCGGCCTGGAACTGCGGATCCATCAGCGACTCCTGGTAGGTCACCGAGCCATCGGAGTTGACGCCACCGATGACCGCGACGAGCACCTCCTGGTCGGGCGTGATCTCCTGCTTCTGGGTCTCGAGCGTCTGCACGATGTCGATGTAGCGCTCGAGCGGGCGGAGCACCGCGCCGCTGTCGGCGGCCGAGTCGCTCACCTCGGCGCCGCTCTCGTCGAGGTTGACCGAGTAGCACTCGTTGCCGTCACAGGCCACGCCCGCGTTCCAGCACACGGCCGACGTGGGCGAGGCCGCATCGGGGTCGGACCAGAACACGCGGTTGCCCTCGGGCAAGAAGATCGCCTCGTGATCGTTGTTGTACGAACAGTCGGCCTCGTCGGTCACGTGCACGATGGAGAGGATGGCGTTGTTGCGCACGAAGCCGTAGGCCTCGTCGCCATCGGTCTGCGAGCGACGCAGCGACTTCCACATCGACTCGAGGTGCGACTCGAAGCCGCAGCCGTCGATGCCCTGCGGGCCGAAGCACTGGAACGCCTGCACGGTGGAGAGCCCCTCGGGCAGGTTGGTCTTGCCCTCGATGTTCTCGAGCCACGGACGCGCCACGGACTCGCCGCCCTGCGTGATCTCGGTGGGCTGGATCTCGATGTTCGACCACTCATCGGGACACACGGCCACGCAGGCCTCGTCGAACGCGTCGATGGTCATCGCACCGTTGAACACGAACTCGGTGGGACGGCTCAGGCACGAGCTGAGGCGCAGCTTGCCGGCCTCGGGACCCGTCGTGCCACACCACGGGTTGCCGTTGTCGGTGGTGGTCACGCCGATGCGATAGTTCGCCTCGACCTCCGGACGCTCGAGCACGTTGATGAACGACGCGAAGTTCTGGGCCAGGGTCGCCTGCTCCTCACCCATCGAGCCCGAGTTGTCGATGACGAAGAGGATGTCGACGTCCTTGTTGACGGTGAGCGCGATGGCCTCGTCCTTCTCCTGGGCGGCTTCGTACTCGACCGGCTTGAGCGGGTGATCGAGGCAGGCGAACAGGGACGGGAGCGCCACCGAGGCGCCCACCAACAAGCTGAGTCGGGAGATGAAGGAAGCGTGCATCGGAGTGTTCCGGTCCTGTGAGTCGGCGGTGGCTCGCCCGGGGAAACGCTGACCGACCACGGCCACCTCCCACGGGACACCTGCGGTTATAGCAAAGGTGGGTCCAGCGAAATGCGTAAGGATTTCGAGAGGAGCCCTTCGAGGGCCAGACAACTTGGTTGTCGAATTGGCGTCGATTCCGGCCATCCATGTTGGCGATCGCCATCTTGGATGGCGCTCAAGGGTGCCGCCGCGAAGAACGCGCGGTCAGCGGCCCGCATCGACCTCGCCCTCGCCACGCCCACGCCCGCGAACGACCAGGCGGACCGGCACCCCGCGCAGGTCCCAGCGCTTGCGAAAGCGCCGGACCAAGTAGCGCTCGTAGGCCACGTCGAGGCAGCGGCCGCGGTTGGCCGAGACCACGATGAAGGGAGGGGTGCGATCGGCCTGGGTGGCAAAGTAGAGCTTGACCAGCTGGCCGCGGTGCGCCGGAGGAGCGTGCTCGGCCACGGCCCGGGCGAGCTCCTCGTTGAGCTCGGCGGTGGTGATCCGGCGCGACAGCGCCCGGGCTGTGCGCAGGCAGGCGTCGAGGACCTCCGACAGCCCGCGGCCGCGCCCCTGGCCCTGATCGCGACCCTCGCCGAGCACCGAGCTGCGTACCATGAGCGGGCGCTCGAGGAACGCGAGGGCCTCCTCGGCCTGCGCCCGAACGTCCTGGGCGCGACGCTTGTCGGAGGCCACCAGGTCCCACTTGTGCAGCAGCACGACCACGCCCTTGCCACGCGTGAATGCCATGCGGGCGATCCGTTGATCCTGGTCGGTGACGCCGGCCGAGGCGTCGACCACCAGCACCACCACCTCGGTGCGCTCCATCGCGCGGATCGACTTGATGGCGGCGAGCTTCTCCTGCGCACGGGAGACCTGCTTGCGCCGGCGCAGACCCGCGGTGTCGATGAGCACCAGATCCTCGTCGCGGTAGCGAAACGGCAGGTAGACCGCGTCGCGCGTGGTGCCCGGCGTGTCGTCGACGATGACCCGCGCCGAGCCGAGCAGCGTGTTGATCAGCGTCGACTTGCCGGCGTTGGGCCGGCCGATGAAGGCGATGCGGGTGCCGGGCGGCACCGGATCGGCGACCTCGTCGACGCCCACGCGGGCCACGATCTCGTCGCACAGCTCGGCCACGCCCCGGCCATGCTCGGCCGAGATCGCGAACACGGGCCCCGCCCCCAGCTCCCAGGCGGCCGCCGCCGCTCGCTGGCGCGCGTCGGAATCGGCCTTGTTGGCGACGACCAGCACCGGCTTGCCCGCGCGGCGCAGGTGCTCGCCGATGTCGAGGTCGACCGCGGTCAGGCCATCGAGCACGTCGACCACCAGGAGGATGAGGTCGGCCTCCTCGATCGCGACCTCCACCTGGGCCTGGATGTGCGCCGGGAGGCCGGTCTCGAGCGAGGGGTCGATGCCCCCGGTGTCGACGACGAGGAACGACTGGCCCACCCAGCGGCCCACGCCGTAGAGGCGATCGCGGGTCACCCCGGGGTGGTCCTCGACGATCGCCTGGCGCGAGCCCACGAGGCGATTGAACAGGGTGGACTTGCCCACGTTGGGTCGGCCCACGATCGCGACCAGGGGTGCCCCCCCATGGGTCTGCCCTTCGCCGGCTCCGGCAGCATCGTCGAGCGCGTCGGTCACGGGGCCTCCTCTGCCTCCATGGGCTCGGGCATGGGCCCGCGCCGTCCCTCGCGAACCGGCTCGGGCTCGCGATAGCCCAGGCGGGGCAGCGCATCGGGGTTGCGGGTCCAGTCGCGTGCGACCTGGACCTGCAGCAGCAGGTCGCACGGGCGCCCGGTGAGCTCGGCAATGCGGCCTCGCGCTCCCGTCGACAGCGCCTTGATCATCCGACCGCCCTTGCCGATCACGATGCCCTTTTGGCTGTCGCGCTCGACGAACACGGTGGCGCGCACCGTGTCGCGATCGGCCCGCTCCTGCCATGCGGTGACCTGCACGGCGCAGCTATAGGGCAGCTCCTGGCCGAGGTGCTCGAACAGCTCGGCGCGCACCAGCTCGCCCGCGTGCCAGCGAAGATCGCGATCGGTGAGCTGCTCGGCGTCGTAGTAGCAGGGGCCGGGGGGCAGCCGCGCCACGATCTCGCGCTCGAGCTCGGCCAGGCCCTCGTCGGCGATGGCCGAGGTGGGCACCACCGCCTCGAAGGCATGGTGGCGGGTCCAGGTCTCGATCACGGGCAAGAGCATGCGGCGATCGGCGAGGCGATCGGTCTTGGTGAGGACCAGCAAGATCGGCCGCTCGAGCCGTGCAATCGCGGCCAGCCCCTCGAGCGCCACCGGCCCTGGCTCCCACGCCGTCGCCTGCTCGTCGTCCGCGAGCACCGGAGTCTCGGCGAGCAAGAGCACCAGATCCACGTCACGAGCCCCGCGCAGCGCCTGATCGACCATGTAGCGGTTGAGGGCCGAGCGCGCGCGATGGATGCCCGGGGTGTCGACGAGCACGGCCTGGAAGGTGGGGCGGGTCCAGATGCCCAGCAGGCGCTCGCGGGTGGTCTGCGGATGGGCGGTGGCCACGGCCACCCGCTCGCCCATCAGCGCGTTGAGCAGGGTCGACTTGCCCACGTTGGGGCGCCCGCAGATGGCCACGAAGCCCGAGCGGTGGTCGGGGCCGTGCGAGTCCCGAGGCGCTGGCTGATCCTCCTGCTGCACCTTGGGAGGCTCGTCCTCGGAAGGAGGCATGGAGGGTGGCGGGGTGTCGCCCATCGTGGAGCGCAAGCTTTTGGCAGATCCGCTCGCGATGTGCAAAGAGGGGTCATGGCCGCGGCCGATTCCACCGAATCCTGGCTCGAGCATGGCCAGCCCTCCCCTTCTCCTCGGGGTCCGGCACCGGGGGTGGTGGCGGCGTGGGCCTGCCTGCTGCTCGGGCTTGGTGCCTTGGCCTGGCTGCCAGCGTCGCTCTGGCCGCGGGCGGGGCTGCCGGCCTGGCCGGGGGTGAGCCTGGGGCTCTTGGCGGTCCTGATCTCGCTGGGTCGTGGCGGAGCGCTGCTACGGGCCCTGGGGGGCATCTGCGGGCTGCTGGCCGCCGCCGTGGGCGCGGCGCAGATCGGCGTGCTCTGGGCGGCCGCCTGGGGTCTATCCTACATGTAGGATATTTGCATTCATGCCTCGATCCCCTTCACTCTGCGCTCATGCCGGTAGCATACGAGCGCCGGGCCACGGCCCGCATCGACAAGGTCTTTCGCGTCCTGCTCTCGACCGACGAGGTGGGCGATCAGTGGTTCATCGCTCGCAACATCTCGGCCACGGGGATGTTCGTGGAGATGGCCAATCCGCTGCCGCTGCGCACCAAGGTGATCGTGCGCTTCAGCCCGCCCGGGGGCGACGAGGCCATCTGCGCGATGGCTCGGGTGCAAAACCACTACTACCTGCAGTACTCGGACGGCGAGGGCCTGCGCGCGCTGTCGGGGGTGGGGCTTCGCTTCCTCCGGTTCGTGGCGGAGGCGGGCGCGGTGCCCCCGGACGATCGGCTGCACTGAGGGCGAAGGGAATCGGCGCATGGGTACGAGGCGACGCCTGACGCTGGCCATGGGGCTGGCCGCGGGATGGGTCCCGGGACTGGCGGTGGTCAGCTGCGGGGATCCGGAGCCGGCGGTCGAGGTGAGCACGTACGTGGGACCATCCCACGGGCGACACGACGACGAGGCTCGCCGCGAGCATGCGCGCCAAGTGGCCACGACCGTACTGGCCGAGCTCGCACGACCGCACGCTGCGCTCGAGTCCACCCCGCAGGCGGCGTTCATGGATGCGCCCATCCATGCCCCCACCGATCCGACCGAGCTGCGGCAGCTGATCGAGGCGATCGATCGGGCTCCGCTCGACGAGCTCGGTGGCCCCGCGCGACGGCTGGCTGCGGCCGGGCCGGCGGTGTGGCCCGAGATTCGCCAGGCGCTGCTCGCCGACCTGCCGGCATCCAAGCGAGACTACCGCTCCGTGCTCGATGCGATCGGCGGCGACGTCCCCAACCGCTACGGCCACTTCGCGCGCTCGTGGAAGAAGGCCCACGGCTACGACGTCAAGCTCAGCCAGGATTGGTTCGAGGACCTGCTGCTGCTGCCACCGGGTCGGCTGAGCCGAGGGCTGCACGGGACCTACCGCGACAGCGTCCGCATGACCGCGATGTTCCGGGCCGCGACCCTGGTGGGACGCGAGGATCCCTCGCTGACCCACGAGGTGGTGGCCACGCTGCTGCACGTGGCCTACGCCCACGAGGGACTGTTTCGCGACGAGGTGGGGCGTGCGATCACCGGCATCGGCGACGAGGCCATCCCTCACCTGCTGGTGGAGTCGCTCGGGGGCGACGCCGACGACCGCGAGGACGTGGACGCGCTGCGTGGCGCCTACGCCAGGGTTGCGCTCGACACGATGGACCGGCTGCACCCGCAGCGCGCCACGTCGGCCGTGCGCGACGAGCCGCGGCTGCTCTCGCTGGTGCTGCATGCGTACGCGACCGTGCGCCTGGGCGAGGCCGCATCGGTCTTGCTCGACTTCGTGGACGCGGCCGACCCCACCGTGCGCTCGGCGGCCCGCGCCGCATTCTTCGCCTACGTGGAAGGCCCGCCCCCGCAGGCCGAGCGTCGCACGATCCGATTGCTCGGCGGCGGCACGTCGACGGCCCGCGCCCACCTGACCTACCGCCAGCGAGCGGCCATTGCGATCCGCGAGCGCATGCAGGCCGAGGTGCCGCAGCGGCTCGAGCCCGAGTGCGAGATCGTCGACGAGGACGGCCGCTTCCACGCCGATTGCGAGGCACAGCCGGAGCGCCTGACCCGGATCTACTTCGAGTGGCTCGACGAGCGGCGCGCGGCATCGATCGATCGAGCGCTCGCGGCCGCGCTGGCCGAGCCCGACGTGCAGCGCCGGGTGGAGCAGATCGATCGACTGCTCGCGGCCAACCCGACGCTCGAGGTGAGCGATCGGATCGTTGCCGTGATTCGCGAGGCCGCCGCCGCCGCGGAGGCCGAGGGCGACATGGAGCGGGCCGGGCAGCTGTGGCGCAAGGCGGCTCGCCTCGCCGAGCCGAGCGACCCCCGAGGCGGCGAGACCCTCCGCGTGCGCGCGTTGTTGGCCGAGGCGTCGGTGCCGGCGCTCACCCGCGAGGGGCGGCAGATGCTGCTGGCTTCCGCGCGACGGATCGCCCCCGAGGATCCGCGGATCCAGTCGGCGCTCGACGACCTGCAGCGCGCTCGTGGAGCCGAGCTCGGCGCCCCCGAGCGATGGACCCCGGTCGGCGGCATGGTGCTCGGCCTGTGGAGCCTGGGCGTGCTGGGCACGTGGTGGCGACGACGTCGCGGGTGACCGCGATGCCATGGTGGCGGCCCCTTCGGGAGCGTCGCCCTGCGGGGCTCGGGCCTACTCGCCAGGGGGCTTGGGCAGGTTCGACAGTGGATCGCGCGGCGGCTTCTTGGGCTTGAGCAGCTTGCCCGGCTTGGGTTCGGTCTTGGTGGGCTCGGTCTTCTTGGAGCCCGACGACTTGGAGCCCGACGACTTGGAGCCGGACGACTTGGACCCCGACGACGTCGGCTTGGCCGGCTCGACCGGGGCTGCGGGCTCGGCGGGCTCGTCCTTGGGGGGCGCGTCCGCGACGGCCTTGGCGTCGTCGGCCGGGGCGGCCGGCGCATTGGCCTTGGTGTCGTCGGCCGGGGGGTCGGCCTCGCCGGCCGAGGCACCCTCGACGGCCTCGCCTCCCGAGCCTCCCTCGGCCGGCGTCTCGGCGGCCTTCGCCTCGCCTTCGGCCGGAGTGGGTGCGGCCTGATCGACCGCGGCCACCGACGCCGGAGCGTCCTCGCCGGGACTGGCCTCGGACTTGGCTCCGAGCATGGCGTAGGCGATCCCGCCTCCGCCCAGGAGCAATGCCACGCCGAGGAAGATCCACGTGGAGGGGCCCGAGCGCAGGTTGGTCTCGCGCTCCTCCCTCGCGTTCGACAGATCGAGGGTGGTCCCCATGAAGGTGCCTCGCGAGCCTCGATGATCGCGATCGGCCTCGGACCCGGTGAACTCGAACACGGTCCGGCTGCCGCCGGCCATCAGCTCGTCGTTGCGACCCCGCCCCGCAGCAGGAGGGGGCGCAGACGGAGGCGCTCCGTAGCCGCCCGGACCCGCGTGGGGGGCCGGGGCGTATGGAGCCTGGCCATGGGGGGCTTGGGGCGGATATCCCCCCGGTGCATGTTGGTGTGCCATGGGGTCTCCGTAGCGGGGTGCCACCGGGCCCTGCGGACCACCGCTCCCAATGGCGCGGGTGTCTCCAGGTTGATCGTTTCGGTTCACGGCGTGCTCTCCCGGCTGGGTGCGGGCAGTGTGCCACGGGCGACGCGGCCCGGCGAGAAGGCGGCCACGTCTCCTCGCGGACGGGCTCGCCCCATGATCGTGCCGGTGGCTGCGCTTGGAGCGCGGCATCTGCTAGCCTGCCCGGGATCATGAGCCGCGGACGCTTCATCGCGCTGGAGGGAATCGATGGGAGCGGGACGACTTCGCAGCGAGGCGCGCTCGCCGAGGCTCTGCGTGGCCGTGGGCACGTCGTGCTGGAGACGAACGAGCCGTCCTCCGGATCGATTGGCCGCCTGGCCCGCGAGCGCCTCGCTCACAGCGCGAAGCCGCTCGATCGCGGGGCGCTCGCGCTGTTGTTCGCCGCCGATCGCCTCGATCACGTGGCCACCGAGATCGAGCCCGCGCTCGCGGCCGGTCGGATCGTGCTGACCGATCGCTATCTGATGTCGTCGTGGGCCTACCAGTCGATGGACTGTGAGCCACAGTGGGTGCGCACCATCAATGCGCGTGCGCCCTGGCCGGACCTCACGTTGGTCCTGGAAGTCCCCGCGACCGAGGCCATGCGCCGGGTCTCGGCCCGCCGCCAACGGCAAGGGCCGCAGCTCGAGATCTACGAGACGCTCGCGCTGCAGGAGCGCCTGGCGCGGGCCTACGCCGAGCTGGCCCGCGATCGATCGCTGGCCAACGTCACGGTGATCGACGGCACGGGATCGATGGAGCGGGTGACGGAGGCGCTGCTCGAGGCGTGCGAGGCAATCGGGCTCTGAGGCCGACCCACGCGGGGCGTGCCGGCGGGACCCGGCGCCGCCCCACGAAGCCTCCGTGCCAGGCCGCCCCAACCCGTCGGTCCCGATTTCTTGCGCGCGAGGACCCGGACCCCGATGCTTGGGGGTGCATGCTCGGCCCTGGCTCGACCTCCGTGCGCCCTCCCTTGGTGCTCGCCATGCTAGCCCTCGGCGCCTGTCGGCTCTCCCCGTCCGAGGCTCCCCCGCCCGATGCGAGCGCTCCGTGGCCGGACCAGCCCCCTGCCCTCGAGCCGCTCGACGAGCCCGGTGCTGGGCCGAACCCGGGAGCGGTCGAGCCCGTGGCGCCCATCCGGCCCCGGCCGCCGCGTACGATCTTTCACGACGAGCTGCAGCGGGCCACCAGCCCCGGCCCCGCCTATCTGCTGCGGCAGCTGGGCCCCGAGCCCTTCCGCCACGAGGGGCACTTCGTGGGCTGGGAGATCACGCGCCTGTTCCCCGACGACCCGCAACTGTGCAGCATGGACTGTGATCTGGCGGTCGGAGACGTGATCCTCGGGGTCAATGGTCATCGCCTGCAGACCCCGCAGGAGCTGTCCGATGCCCTGGCCGCCCTCCCCGACTGGACGCACCTGCGGGTGCAGAGCCTGCGCGGGGGACTGCGACGCGACGTGACCTACGCCATCGCCAAGGGCACCGAGTAGGGGCGGATCGAGCTTCCCGATCAGTGGGGTTTGCGCCGACGGCGGACGGCGATACCATCGCAGCGTCGCATGATCGACTACGAAGTGCTGTGTCAGACGATCGAGGACTGGCGTGCGGGTCGCCGGCCGAGCATCGATCTCTCCTCCACACCCGCCGCGGGCCAGGGCTACGAGGCCGAAGCCGGTGGCTACGAGCAGGGCCAGTACGAAGAAGCGCAGTACGAGGACGCGCAGTACGAGCAGGGCTACGAGCAAGGCCAGTACGAGCAGGGCTACGAGCAAGGCCAGTACGAGCAGGGCTACGAGCAAGGACAGTACGAGCAGGGCTACGACCAGTATGGCGCGCCCGAGCAAGTCGCCGGGAGTGGCACGTCTCCGGTCGATCTGGAAGAGGTCGACCCCCCGCCCTACGCCGAGGGCGAGGAGGAGCCGGAGTCCGTGTCGCTGGACGACGACTACTGAGTCGATCGTCCACCCGACTGCGTGGACCCGGCCGTGAGCATCGCTCGAATCGGCCGGGCCGCGCGCTCATGGTGACTACGAGAGCATCACCACGGCGACGACGATCACGGCCGCCACTGCGAGCCCCACCAGCACGAACACCGCGGAGTTCGTCTTCTTTGCGGGTGCGAGTTCGTCGGCTCCGATCGGAGCCGGCAGGCCGCTCGAGATGGGACCCGACATCGGGCCGGAGACCGGGCCCGACATCGGGCCGGAGACCGGGCCCGACATCGGACCGGAGAGCGAGCCGGAGACCGGGCCCGACATCGGGCCGGAGACCGGGCCCGACATCGGCGGGGCCGGCTCGTGGGGCGCAACCATCGTCTGCATGCGAGCGGGTCCCGCCGCCGCTGGACTCTCGCTCGGCGGCGTGACCACCGTCTGCACGCGCACGGATGGACCCGGGGTGAGCGTCGGCGATGGGGAGGACGGTGCGGCGACCTGTCCGGTCACCACCACCGTCCTTGCACGTTCGAACTCGTCCTCATGCGGGGGCGGAGCCGGGAGCTCGCCGGCACTGGCCACCACGGACTCGTGGGCGAACTCCTGAGCGGGCGGGGCCGAGTCCGTCGGCGTCGCATCAGTCGCATCAGTCGCATCAGTCGCATCAGGGCCCCCCCCCTCGGGCGTCGCGACCGGCGAGAATACGGTCCACCCCTTGGCATTGGACTCGCCGGTCGATGGAACCACGCCGCCCAGCGCATCCTTGTTTGCGTCGGAGATCGGCTTCTCCATGAACATGGTCCAGCCGCGCTTCTTGGCGGGTGCATCGGCGTCACCACGCCGCTTG
The DNA here is from genome assembly GCF_026337845.1 of Paraliomyxa miuraensis. Taxonomy (GTDB): domain Bacteria; phylum Myxococcota_A; class Polyangia; order Nannocystales; family Nannocystaceae; genus Paraliomyxa; species Paraliomyxa miuraensis. The sequence continues at coordinate 259,382 of NZ_JAOVZF010000157.1, forward strand.
CTCTGGATCGATGGATCGGCCTGCATCTCGAATTCGGCCTCGGGCTCGGCCTCGGACTCGGCCGCGACCTCGGACTCGTCGTCGGCCGACTCCTGCACGGGCACAGTGGCGTGCTCGCCCGTGGTCTCCATGAACATGGTCCAACCACGGCTCTTGGGCCCCACGCCGCCGCCGGGTGGGGCGCTGACGACCGCAGGAGCGACGGGAGCAGCCAACTCGGAGGCCCCAGCCGCGGGAGGGCTCGCCGCGGGAGCCTCGACGGCCGGAGCCACGGGAGCAACCTCCGGGCTGGCCGGTGCCTCGGCAACCGGAGCCGTGGAAGCGACCGGCGCGACCGGAGCCGCGAGTTCGACCGCTTCGGCCGTCGATTCCTCGTCGGCCTTCATGAACATGGTCCAACCCCGCGTGCTCGGCTTGGGGGCAGCCCCTCCCACCGCGGGCGCTTGCACGGGGGCTGCGGCGGATGGGTCGGAAGGCTCGGCGGGGGCAGACGGGGAGTCAGAGCCGGCCGCTCCTTCGTCGTCCTCCATGAACATGGTCCAACCCCGCGTGCTCGGCTTGGCCGGATCGCCCCCGGTGGCGGGGGGCGGCGCCGCGGGCTCGGCCGCACTGGTGGCCGGTCCCGCAGACGCGGGCGATGCCTCCGCCTGGTCGTCCTCCATGAACATGGTCCAACCCCGCGTGCTCGGCTTGGGCGCGGCGGGCTTGTCGGCGGCGGGTTCCTTGCCCTCGTCGGCCGCCTCCATGAACATGGTCCAGCCACGCGTCTTGGGCTTGGCGGGCACGTCGGGGCCACCGGACACCGCCGGAGCAGAGGCCGGAGCGGAAGCAGAGGCCGCGGACCCCTGGGCCGCATCCCCCTGCATGAACATGGTCCAGCCACGGCTGCTCGGCGCACCGGTCGGGGCGGCGCTGGCCCTGGGGGTGGGGCTCGAGAGATCGGTGCCCGGCATGGGCGGAGCGAGCGGTCCTCCCTTCGAGGGCGCCACCGGAGCACGGGCCGCAGCGCCTCCGATCGCACGCAGCTCGGTGAGGAACTGCTTGAGCATCATCGGCCGCGTGCGCGGCTCCTTGCCCAGCGCTCGGTGTAGCCGCGCATGCACGTTGTCCGGGAGCTCGGCACGCAAGTGGGCCTGCAGCTGCGCCGCGGCGTCGCCGGGGAACAGCGGTCCTCCCGTGAGCAGCATGTGCATCAAGGCCGCGAGGTTGTAGATGAGCGTGCGCTGGTCGACGACCTTGCCCTCGACCTGCTCGGGCGCGAGCGTATCGAGCGGGCCGACGCTCTTGTCGCCGTGGGGCTCGCCGACCGCAAAGCCGCTGACCACCACGCCCTGCTCGCCCACGAACACCACGCGGGGGCCGAGGTTGCGATGGATGACGCCGGCCTTCTGCGCCTCGAGCAGCCCCTCGCCGACCTGCTCGATGATGCCCGCGGCGTCCGGCGCGGACATGGCTCCGCGTGACACGAGCTCGTCGAGACGCGTGCCGGCCACGGGGGCGGTGACCTCGTAGATGCCGCCATCGAGCTTGCCGCAGGCGAGCACCGAGACCACGCGCGTGGACTGGAGGCTCTGCAGCTGGCGCAGCTCACGAAGGCTGCGCTCGAGCACGAGCCCCGAGGAGAAGCATGCGGCGTCGAATGCGGTGAGCACGACCGCGCGCCCTTGCTCATCGGTGGCCTGATGGCTCTGGGCTCCCGCGCGCGAGCCAAGCGACGAACCGATCGTGTACTTGCCGTCGACGACCGTGCCCGGAGGAAGCTGTGCTGTGCTCATGACCGAACGCCTTCTTCGGTGGCTCGGGTGGTTCGGACGCGCTCGGCGTCCGCGGAGCCACTTGGACCCCGTGGGGTCACCGCCGAAGAGACTACGGTGCGCGCGCCACGTGGATCAAGGAACCGTCGTTCCCACCACCGGCCCCACGCACGCCATCGGTCGACGTTGGGTCGAGCAATGCGGCCCGAACCGAACCGGGTTCGCGACCACAGGGCGGAAGGCGGACCTCAGCCCTCGGTCGCCGGAGCCTCGGCCTTGGCGTCGCGGGGCGCTCCGCAGGCGGCGAACAGCTCGTCGTACGACAGCGTGCTGCGCTGCGCCTGCTTCGCCTTGCGAGCGCTGCCGCCGTTCTTGTGCTTGCGGCGGCGCTTGGTCTCGGAGATCTTGGTGAACGATGCCATGGCCGGCGGTTGATACGAGCGGCCGTGCCGGGGTGTCAAGGGGCGAGCGGAGCAAGCCGGTTTGCGAGGCCAGTGGCTAGCCCAAGACCGGTCGCGGATAGACGCCCGAGCCGGCAGTGAACACCCGCTCCACACCCAGCACCCCCGGGATGGCCTTGAGCGTGGAAAGGAGCGCCTCGAGCTGCTTTCGCGTGCGCACCGAGGCCTGAAAGGTGTTGATCGCGCGATCTCCATCGGGCAGCGCCCGACAGTTGGCCTGCTTGATGTTGACGTCGTTGGCCGAGAAGGCCCGGCTCATCTCGGCCAGCAGCCCCACCATGTTGCCGGTGCGCACCTCGACCGTGACCGGCCGATCGAGCTCGAGGTCCTCCTCCCACTGCAGGTAGACCCGCCGATCGCTGAGCTGTTCGAGCACGTCGGGGCACCCCTCCACGTGGGCCGTGATGCCCCGACCCGCCTCGAATACCCCCACCAGGGCGTCGCCGGGGACCGGCGAACAGCACGGCGCGAGCTCGATCATGGCGCGTCCGCCCCCCGGCGCGGTGACGCGGTCGCGGGTGACGACGATGGGCGCCGTGGGCGTGGCTCCCTGCACGACGCCGCCCCTGCCCTCCTTGCGGCCGCCGGCCCGCGCCATGCGTCGGAACACCCGCGAGAACAGGTTGCCGTCCTCCTCGCCGGTGCGCGCCGGGGACGAGCCCTTGCCGTCGCGCTCGGCCAACCGCCGCGCCAGCACCTCGGCCTCGATCTGCCCCGCCCCGACGGCCGCGTACACGCCATCGACGTCACGGGCCTCGCGGGGCAAGCCCAGCTCCTCCCCCAGATCGCCGACCCAGCCGCGTCCCTCGTAGTCCGACAGCGGCAGTCCGTGCCCCTTGAGCATCTGCTCGACCAGGCTGCGGCCCACCTCCCGCAGGTGCAGCCGCTCCTGCTGGCGCAGGTGCTGGCGGATCCTGGCCTTGGCCCGAGACGTGACGCACATGGTCATCCACTCGGGGCGTGGGCCGTGGTTGGGATTGGTGATGATCTCGACGGTATCGCCCTGTCGCAGGTGGTAGCGCAGCGGGACCGCCTGGCCGTTGACCCGAGCACCCGAGCAGTGCATGCCCACGTCGCTGTGGATCGCAAAGGAGAAGTCGATGGGCGTGGCCCCCTTGGGGAACGTGTGCACGTCGCCGCCGGGGGTGAACACGTAGATCTCGTCGGCAAAGAGGTCGGCCTTGACCGCGGCGATGAACTCGCTGGGGTCGGAGACGTCCTCCTGCCAGTCCATCAGGCCCCGCAGCCAGGCCAGGCGATCGGCCTCGGCGCGCGGCTGGTTGCCCTCCTTCCAGGCGGTCGCGATGCCGCGCTGCGCCACGTCGTCCATGGTGCGGGAGCGGATCTGGACCTCGAGACGACCGCCCTCGCGGGCGACGAGCGACGTGTGCAGCCCGCGATAGTGGTTGGGCCGCGGCAGCGCGATGTAGTCGCGAAACCGGCCGGGCACGGGCTGGAAGCGCGCGTGCAGCAGCCCCAGCGCCGCATAGCACGAGCCTCGATCGGGGGTGATGACCTGGAACGTGATGATGTCGGACAGCTCGAGCTTGCGCCCGGTGGCCTCGCGGCGGCGGTGGACCCGGTAGGGCGTACGCAGCGACACCCGGACCTCCACCGGCAGCGTTGCCGGCCAGGTGACCTGCTCGTCGGACTCGGCGCCGACCTCGGTCTCGGGGCTCCCCTCGGCCTCGGGAGCCAGCTCCCCACCGGGGCCGAACGCCGCGCGCAGCGACGCGAGGGTCGCCGCCGGCTGCTCGGGATGCCGCGACAGCACCGCGTCGATGTCGGCCCGCACCGCCTCGAACGAGACCGGCTCGAGGTAGCGAAACGACAGATCCTGGAGCTCGCGGCGGACCCCCTCGAGCCCCAGCCGGTTGGCCAGGGGCGCGTAGATCTGCATGGTCTCGCGGCTGATCCGCTCCTGCTTGTCGGCCGCCATGTGCTCGAGCGTCCGCATGTTGTCGAGGCGGTCGAGCAGCTTGACGATGAGCACGCGGATGTCTCGGCTCATCGCCACGAGCATCTTGCGGAAGCTCTCGGCCTGCTGGGTGGCGCGGGTGAGGTACGGGACCTTGCCCAGCTTGGTGACCCCGTCGACGATGTTGGCGACCTCGCGTCCGAATTGCTCGGTGAGTTCGAAGACGGTGATCTCGGAGTCCTCGACCGCATCGTGCAAGAGCCCCGCGGCCACCGACGACGAGTCGAGCCCGAGCTGGACGATGCTGTGGGCCACCCGCACGGGATGGATGAGATAGGGCTCGCCGCTCTTGCGGCGCTGGGCCGCGTGGGCGCGCTGCGCCGCCTCGAAGGCCCGCGTGATGAGCCCCTCGTCGGGGTGCATCTGCCGGCGGCGTAGCTCGCTCAGCAGCTCGTGCAGGGCGCTGCCGTCGTCGAGCGTTTGCTCGGTGACCTCCGGGACCACCGGTCCCCAGCCGGCGTTGCCCCAGACCGCAGGCTCCCCCGTCACGGGGTCGTGCGGTCCATTGGCTGCACGGCCGCCGTCCGGGGTCAAAGCAGCTGCTCCTGGCCCGACAGCACCTGCTCGGCCGTGGCCGCCCCCCGCACGCGCGTGTGCAGCTGCGACAGGTACACGGCCCGAAGCACGTCGTAGGCCCGATCGAGGTCGTCGTTCATCACGAGGTAGTCGTACTCATCGTAGTGCCGCAGCTCCTCGCGAGCCACGCGGATCCGGCGCTCGATGACCTCGTCGGAGTCGGTCCCCCGGCCCCGCAAGCGGCGCTCGAGCTCCTTGATGCTCGGCGGCAAGATGAACACGAGCACCACGTCGTCCGGAAACTTCTGGCGAAGCTGACGGCCGCCCTGGTAGTCGATGTCGAACAGGATGTCCTGCCCGCCCTCGATGGCCTGGGCCACCCGCCTGGCCGACGTGCCGTACATGTTGCCGTGGACCATGGCGTATTCGGCGAACTCGTCGCGGGCGACCATCTCCTGGAACGTGGCCATGTCCACGAAGCTGTAGTCGACCCCGTCGGTCTCGCCCTTGCGGCCCGGTCGCGTGGTGAAGGACACCGAGAAGCCCAGTCGAGGGAACTCCTGACGCAGCCGATTGCACAGCGTGGTCTTGCCCGCCCCCGATGGCGACGAGACCACCAGCAGCATCCCGCGGTGCGGTCGGCCGACCATGCCCGGCACGCCGGGAGGGCCTGGGATGCCCAGCGACCTACTCGACATTGTGCACCTGCTCGCGGATCCGCTCGAGGATCCCCTTGGACTCGATGATGATCCGACTTCCCTCGTGACTGGTGACCTTGCTGCCCATCGTGGTGATTTCACGCAGCAATTCCTGGGCGACGAACTCGAGGGTCTTGCCCTGCCCCGCCGTCGCCGGACCGCCCACCGTGTCGCGCAGCTGCGCGAGGTGGCTGCCCACGCGAGCCAGTTCCTCGGCCACGTCCCCGCGCACGACCAGCACGGCGATCTCCTGGGCCACCCGCTCGGGGTCGACGGTCTCGGTACCCAGCCGCGCCGCGAGTTCCTGCAGCCGCGTGGTCACGCGCTCGGCCAGGCGATCGCGCTCGGACGGCAAGCAGGCCTCGAGCCGCTCGACCTGCTCGTGCAGCTCGGCGGCCAGCACCCCCACCGCCTCGGCCAGCGCGTCGCCCTCGCGATCGCGAAACGTGCACAGCTGGTCGAGGGCCTCGTCGACCACCTCGGCCAGGAAGGCGGGCGCCTTGGGAGGAGCCTCGACCGAGGGCGTGGGGCCGCGTGATGGCGCCTGGCAAACCCTCAATATTTCCAATGCACTGGGCTGCACCACATGAAGCAGACCGTGAGCCAGGCGGGCGACCTCGGCCGCCGCGCGGATGGTCTGCTCGACGCGACCGCGCTCGACCCCGAGGGCCAACAACGGATCGCGGAGGTCGACCTCCTCGGGATTGCACGCACGCTGATGGATCGCCAGCTCGACGCGGCCGCGACCCACCCGCCCCTCGAGCTGCCGGCGAAGCTTCTGCTCCACCGCCGCACCATAGGGCTGCCGTACCTTGAGCTCGAGGAAGCGAGCGTTGACCGAGCGCGCCTCGACGTCCAGCGACCACGGCCCGTCGCTCGCCACCCATCGCCGGCTGGCGGTGCCGTAGCCGGTCATGCTGCGTAGGGGCACCGCATTCGGGCATACCCCTTGCGGCGGGGCGCTCGCAAGGGGGGCCGCCACGATCGGGGGTCTGGTATGCTCCCGCCAACCGGTGATCGCTCCAGTCACCCGCCCGCCCGCAATCGCGCGGTTGGCCTCCGCGCCCGCGCGGTTGGTCTCCGCACCCGCGCGGTTGGTCCTCACGCCCGCGCGGGTGGTCCTCGCGCTGGCGCTGGTGGCCCCCGCGAGTGCGGTTGCCGCAAAGCCGGCCAAGGCGACGCCCGCCGAGCCGCGGCCAGACCCGACCGAGCCAAGCCCGACCGAGCCAATTGGGAAGGCCCAGAGCGAGCCGGAAGCGGCGGAGGCGAGCCCCCGCGGTGGTTCGGGCCGTGGACGCCGGGGGCTGTCGTGGTCACGCGCCGACGATCCGGTGCCCGAGCGCCGATTCCTGCTGGGCGTCGAGGGGGTGGTGATTCAGGCCCCTCCCCTGCGCCCCGAGGTCGTGCGCTTCGATCGACGCTTCCTGGGACGTAGCGTGTCGCTGGGGGGCCTGGGCTTGTTGGGCCGACTGCGCCTGCACCCGCGGATCGCGGTGGAGACGACGGTGCGCTCGGGCTCGGTGCGCTACGCCGGACGCGAGGACGAATCGAGCGCGGTGGTGTCCCAGGACCAGGTCATGGCCGACCTGGGCGTGCTGCTCTACGTGGCGCGCGGCGACATGGCCCAGCTGGCCTTCGACGCGGGCCTGGGCGGCATGGGCACCCGGGTGGTCTATGAGCTCGACCGCGACGGATCCCAGCGGTTCGGATCGGGGCTGGTGCGGGTCGGGGCCGACGCGGAGTTCGTGTTCGAACGGGTCGCGTTCGTGGTGTCCGTGCGATCCTACGGCGTCTTCACCGACCGCGATCGGGTGAGCAACGACGGCGAGCTGCTCGAGGGCAAGGCCCTGCAGGCCCCGATTGCCGGACTCCAGACCTATTTCGTGGCCACGGCCGGAGTCGGCTATCGATTCTAGCCTTCGAGCGCGCCGGTCGGGAGCGCGCCCTCCTCGAGCTGCGCGAACATGCGCTCGATCCCCAGGTAGCGGGGCTCGAGCGGGTCGACCGGCTCGAACGTGGGCGCCGGCTCGACGAACGACGTGGCCTCGTCCATCGAGATGCCGAGCGGCTCGATGACGGGGGTGAACAGGCTGCTGATGACGAAGATCCAGACGTTCATCGGTCTTTCCTCGATGGGGAGTGCCTGGCCATCCTGCCCATGTCGGTCGGCGAAACCAAGAAACTGGACGCCACCCTCGGGGTGTGCCAAGGGTCCACGGAGTTGACCACGCGGTGATCAACGGGAACGCTGGCCCAAGATCCAGCTCTCGAGGGGTGACAGCCTCAGCTTCGATAGCCGCGGCAGGTCGTCCTCGAATTCGAGCCCCTGGACCCGCCGCGACACGAGCATCACCTGCGAGGGCGCCCGGATCACCGAGCACAGCCGCAGCGCGGCGAGGCGGTCGGCCACGGCCACGAGCGCGGTCCTTCGCTCCTGCGGCGTGGTGGCGGCCCGATGGGCCTCGAGCGCGCCATCGAGCGCCACGTCGGAGACCCCGACCAGGTTCAGATCGCCGCGGCTGTGGAAGTAGGGAAAGAGATCGGCGTCGCTGCGCTCGGCCAGCCGCACCAGCGCGGCATCGAACTCGCCCTTGCGCATCAGGCCGAACAGGTACGACCAGCTCGCAGTGGCAAAGGGCGTGATGATTCCGATGCCGGTCCACGCATCGCGGATGCCATGGGCCATCACGCGGCCCTCGCCGTCGGTGCCGTTCCACATCAGCACCACGCGCAAGGGGCCGCTGGCGCTGCGCCTCACGCCACGCTCGAGCACCCAGCCCAGCTCCTCGAGGGTGGCCTGGGCACGGGCCTTGCCGGCATCGTCGAGCGACACGTCGCGCCGGGCGGGCAAGCCGGCCATCCCCAGGCTGGCCGACACCCCGGCCTCGTGCAGCGCGACCAGATCGATCTCGACGGGCTCGGTGAGATCGACGGGGACGGTCACGTCCTGCGACGGCAGGTCACCCAGCGCGTCGGCCAGCGCGGCGCGAGGCAGCGCGTCGTCGAGCATGCCCCGCATGCGAGGCCCCGCCTGGACCCCACCCCGGAGATTGTAGAGCAGCACGTCGAAGCGCGGCGGGCTGAGCACGAAGGCGGTGAAGCGCGGCGCCATGCCGGGCTTGGCCAGCTCCTCGGGGACGTGGGTCGGCGACAGCTCGGCCGCGAGGTGGACGTCGCCCCGTCGCATGGCGGTCAGCGCGGCCGCCCCATCGGGCATCTCCCGCAGGACGATGCGGGACGGCGGGGGCAGCTCGTCCCCGGCGGGCACTGGCGCCATCGGAGGCTCGCCCTCGGGGGTCCAGGGCTCGAGCACCAGGCGGTCGGGCTCGAGGGAGGTGACGCGCATGGGGCCGGTCCCGACGGGCGCACGGCCAAAGGCGCGAGCCCGTCCGCGATGGGCGGCCCGGGGCACGATCGCCATGTCGGCGAGCATGGCCAGCGCCAGGGGCTCGGCTCGGTTCAGGGCCACGTGGATCCATCGCCCGGGGTCCCGGCGCGACCCCGGCGGCAGGCCGCCCACCGGGCCATCGACCAGCTCGACCTTCTTGAGCCCCCCCAGGCCCAGGCGCACGCGCATGGTGCCGCGCCGGGGATCGAGCCACCAATCGAGGCTGTAGAGCACGTCCTCGGGGGTGACCGGCTTGCCGTCGTGGAACACCACCCCCTCGCGCAGGTGGCAATAGACGTCCCGCGGGGCCGTCTGGGGGCGAGTCACGCAGGCGTCGGCCAGCGCGGGCTCGGCCCACGGGGCTCCCGTGTCCACGCGCCGGGTCAGACCCTGGAAGACCAGCTCTTCCGCTATTCGCGCGCCCCACGGATCGAGGTCACCCAGCGGATCGAGGTGGTCGGGCACCCGCCGCAGGGCGATCACCAGGCGGGACTCGACGCGGTCGGTCCCCCGGGCCTGCATGATCTCCTCCTCGATCCGCTCCATGGTCGGACCGATCGCGTCGGTCTCGGCCGGGGCCTCGACGTCGTCGCCGCACCCCGCACCGAGGAGGCCACCCGCCCAGCAAAGGCTCGTGAGCACGACACGGCGCACGGCCCTGGGGTGTACCGCGTCCGGAGCGGGTTGAACATCGCGTGGAGGGCGTGATACGAAGCGTTCTCGACCGGTATGCGCCCTCACGGCCGCACGGGTCGTTTCAAGCCGGACATGGCCATGCGAAGCACCAACTCCTCCGCCTTGCTCACCACTGCCGCCGCCGCCCTGCTGGGTGCCTTCTGCCTCGTCGGGTGCGACAAGGGTGAGGAGGAGCTCGAGCTCAAGGGCGAAGCCAAGGAAGAGGAAGCCGGCCCTCCGGTCCAGGTGAGCCTTCCGCCGCCTCCCAACTTCGACGAGGGCAAGGCGCCCGAGCAGTGGGAGGACGGCGCGTGGTCGATCTGGGGCTTGCGCCGCGACGTCGACAAGCAAGTGGCCGAGGGCGACGCCGGCACCGAGATCACCCTCAAGGGCTGGGTCCAGGAGATCTACGTGCCGCCCGAGTGCCCCGAGGGAGGCTGTCCGCCGCCCAAGCAGCCCCACGTGTGGATCACCGACCAGGAGGGCGTGGAAGGCAAGAAGCGGGCGATGATGGTGGTCAACTACCGCTTCACGATTCCCGAGTGGCAGGCCAAGGACTGGAAGGACCAGCCCGATGTGATCCTCGAGAAGGGCAAGCGGTATACCTTCAAGGGCGTGTTCAAGCAGTTCTCGGACACTGGATTCGCCAGTGACCATGGTCTGCTCGAGTTCAAGGCGTACAAGCCGCTCGATCCGGAGACGGGCGCGGAGCTGCCCGAGTGGGTCTATCCACCCGGCGCCTCGTGGCACCCGCTGACGATCCAGCAGCAGGAAGAGCAGAACGCCAAGCTCGCCGAAGCGGCCGCGAAGGCGGCGAAGAAGTAGCCGAGGGAAGTCGCGATCGCGGGCGGGGCTCGCGACCGTACGGCTTGCAGAAAAACGAGACGATCGGGTCCGGCGTTCGCCGCCCTCGGCGCCCATGCGTGCCACCGCCCCGACGAGCGGGGATGCGTTACGCTGTCACTCGATCCCATGCCGCGCCCCACGTTCGCCGACCCCAAGACCGACTTCGCGTTCAAGCGGATCTTCGGCTCCGAGGAGCACAAGGACGTACTGGTCGCCTTCCTCAACGACGTGCTCGCCCTCGACCAGGCTCACCGCATCACCGAGGTCGAGCTCTTGCCCCCCGAGCAGCGGCCGCTGGTCGACGAGCTCAAGCTCTCGATCGTCGACGTCAAGTGCACCGATGCCCGCGGGGTGACCTACGTCGTCGAGATGCAGGTCCTACAAGTGGAGGGCTTCGAGAAGCGAGTGGTCTACAACGTCGCCAAGGCCTACGTGAACCAGATCGCACGTGGTGAGCTCTATCCCGAGCTCGGTGACGTGGTGGGAATCACCATCTGCGACTTCGAGCTGTGGCCCGACGACGGCGACCGCAAGATCCCGATGCTCAGCCGCTGGGGCATGGCCGAGGAACAGACCGGCACCAACGGTCTTGGTCAGATCCGGTTCGTGTTCCTCGAGCTGCCCAAGTACGACGACAGCCACCCGCCCCGAACGATGATCGAGAAGTGGGCCTATTTCTTCCGGGAGGCCGACGAGCTGACGATGGTGCCGGAGGTACTCGCCGAGCAGCCGTTCATCGACGCATTCGAGGCAGCTCGAACGGCGGGCTTCACCAAGGCCGAGTGGGAGGCCTACATCCTCGCCGGCATCGCGGTGCAGAACGAGCGCGGGGCGCTGGTCGTCGCCGAACGACGTGGAGAACGACGAGGCCTCGAGCAGGGCCGCATCGAAGGTCTGAGGCGCGAGGCCGAGACCTTGTGCCGCGTGCTGAAGATCGAGCTCACCGACGAGCGCCGACGCGAGTTCGAGCGACTCGATGCGGCCGGGCTGCGAGCGTTGCTCACGAGGATCGAGCACGACGGGCGCTGGGCGTAGCGACGGCCTCACCCAGCGTCGGCCGGCTCCTCGTCGGTCGGCTCGACCGCATCCCCCTCGACCCCCGCATCCGCGAGCCGGTACCACCAGTCCTCGCCTCGCAGCCGTAGCCAGCCCTCGCCGCCCTCGAACGCGAACGCAGTGCCCTCGGTCGGCAGCACCCGCAGCTCCCAGGTCTGCGGTGCCGCAGGCTCGCCCGCGACCAGCTCGCTCGCGCTGACCTCGTGCATCCGCCGCAGCCACGCATTGGCCTCGCGCGCGGGTCCTCCTTGCTCGTCGACCCACGCCGCGCCCGTGCGCTGCAGGCGGACCGTGCTGCGCTCTCGAGTCAGCTCCAGCCCCCGTGCGAGATCGATCGCCCGCTGCAGCGGCAGCTCGACCAGCAGGTCTTGCCGCAGCGTCTCGCAGGTCCCCTCCGAGAGCCGCGCCGGCCGCTGCCCCGTGACCCGCACCACGCAATCGGACAAGAGTTCCACCTCGAGCGCCGCGTCCTGCCCCCGCCGTGGCACCCGCTCGAGCCGCAGCCTCCGCACGGCCGCCGCATCGTCCATGCCCTCGACCCATGCCTCGGCCCGCAGCCCCGAGAGCACCGCGAGCATCGCCTCGAGCCGCATCGAGTCGAGCGCCGCGTCGCCCTCGGGGTGCACGGGCGCGTCGAGCCGCCACACGCCGAGATCGAAGTGCATGCTCTGGCGCACCACCTCCGGCCCGGCCGGCCCGGGCAAGATCTCGAGCGCGCGCGCCTCGTCGGCTCGCCCTTCCGTCAGGCGACGCTCGGCGAACGCATCCGCATCGAAGGCCAGCGGCGGCAGCTGGGCCTGCCGAACCTCGAGCACGGGCCCGTCGTCGCGACGACACCGCATCGAGCCCTCCACGCTCGTGCAGCGCAAGCGCAGGGTCGCGGTGCTGTCGGTGGTCAGTCGCAGATCCACGTCGGCGACCTCCGGCCAGGGCGTGGCGTCATCCGTCGAGGGCAGCGAGACCTCGGCCTCGTGCAGCGCCTGGTACCAACGAAACACCTCGGGCTCGTCCACGTCGAGCACCGACGTCCTGCCGCCCTCCACCGGCTCCTCGAGCCGCCAGCCGCCGCCGTAGCGCGCCAGTACGCGAGTCTCGGGATGCAACAGCTCGATCCGCAGCACGCGGCCGTAGGGGTGGGGCAAGAGGCGCGGCTCGAGCAGCGCACCAGGGTCTTCGGTGTCGGTACGCCACGGCATCGGCCATGGACGCACCAGCGCCTCGTCGAGGCAACCCCAACGCCCGGGGCCACGCTCCACGAGCACGCGCTCGGCTCGACCGGGACACGCACCATGCCGGCGCAGCGTCACGTCCACGCCATCCTCGCCCTGCAGTGTGATCCAGGGCTCACCCTCGTCACCGCCCACCGGATCCACCCAGGGATCGAGTCGCGCCGAGATCAGGCGATCGATCCGGGTCTCCACCGCCACGCGGTCGAGCAGCACGTGCGGACCCTCCTCCAGCCGGGCTCGCCAGTGGCCGTCGATCCCTCGCTCGAGGATGGACGAGCCATCGCGCACCGCCACGATCTCCGACGTCTCGGCCACCACCGCTCGCCGCGCCAGCCAGGCCTCGGGCGCCTGCTGGACCAACAGCGACAGCTCCTGCTCGAGGACCCATAGCCCGGCCGTCCCCTCGGCCCCGCCTTCGATCGCCCCGTAGAGCCCCGCCCCATCCACCGTGGGACGCCCCAGCACGATCGTCCGCACGCCGCCATCGGACGGCCGGTCGGGCAGCTCCACCACGATCCTGCCCCCGCTGCCCAGCCCCGCGTCGCTGTCCGCGTCGGCGGCCCGTACCGTGGTGGCCAGCCGCAGCGAGTCCCATATGCCTTCCATCGCCTCGGGATCGACCGGGCCCAGCACCGCATCGCCCACCCACACCGCATGGCCACCCGCGCCGGGGACCAGGCGCACCGGATCGCCATGCGGAGGCCACAGCTCCACCGTGGCCCCCGCCGAGGCCCACGTGGCCAGCTCGGGCAGCACCCGCCACGCCGACGAGCGCGTGGACACCAGGGTCGCGTGAGCCCCGTCGTCACGACGCGCGTCGAGATGGGCCCACGCGGCCGTGCCCACCGCGAGCGCCAACAGGCTCCACGTCAGCCGCGACGGCCGAGGCAGCCCGCTCGTCATCGTCGCCGCCTCCACAGCACCCACACGCCCAGCAGGATCGCGAACCCCGGCAGCCCCAGCAGGCACACCAGCGTCATGCGCTCGAGCTGCTGCGGCAGGAGCACCAGCTTGACGTGCTCGCGGGCGCGCGGCCGGATCCCCAGGAGCACCTCGCGATCGGTCAGCCACCCGATCGCATTGAGCACCAGGTCGCGCCCGTGATCGTAGACGATGTCCTCGCGCAGGTAGGCATTGAGCGCGAACTGATCCGATCCGATCACCACCACCCGCGAGCCACCGCGCTCGCCGGCCACCGCCACCGGAATCGGGCCCATGCGATCGACCCCTGCGCCCTCGGGCTCTCCCGAGGAGTCGGGCTCGACCGGCGCCCCCGAGCGCAAGGCGACGATGTCCGACTCGGCCCACGCTTGCTCGCCCGCCTGCACCAGCACCACCGGCTCGGCGGCCTCGGGCACCGGCTCGGTCGCCAGCTCGCGCACCAGCACGAAGCTCACCGGCCGACCCACGAGGGCCCGCACCGCCGGGTGATCCCCCCAGCCATCGATCAGCGTGAACGAGAGCAGCGGCGTACCACCCGGCATCGGGTGCGGATCGAGCACCACGCGGTCGCCCTGCACGATGCCATAGCGGACCAGCAGCGGCTCGAGCCCATGCTCGGCCAGGCCGGTGGCCCCCGGCCTCACCACCGCGCCCGCGAGCATCAGCAGATCACCGCCCCCCTCGACGAACCGCTCCACCGCCCGCACGTGGGCCGGAGGCAGCACGCCGCTCGGCCCCGCCACCAAGAGCACGTCGCAACCCGAGAGCCCATCGGCCGCATCGAGATCGGCATGGCGAACCTCCAGGTTGGCCCGCCGCAGCAGATCGCCCAGATGCGCGTAGCCACCAAACGGCTCGAGCCCGTCGAACGGCGGCTCCCCGTGGCCCTGGGTATGGCACACCGTGGTCGACCGCGGGTCGCTCACCTGCAGGAACGCGAGCAGCAACGCCTCCTCGCCGCGGAACTCCTTCACCCGAGGCCCCGTCGCCTGCACGTCGGGACCGGTGGCGTAGGTGACCAGATCACCGGGCAACAGGTGCGTCTTGCGAAGGGCCGCTCCCTGCCCCGCCCGCACCAGCACCACGCCATCGGCCAGATCGCGGCCGCCCAGGCCGAACTCGGCCACGAGCTGCTCGGCCTCCTGGCGATCGCGATCCGGGTCGAGCAGGTGCACCCGAAGCTGGGACGAGGTCTGGGCCATGCGTCCCAGCACCTCGCGCAGCTCCTGGGCCAGCGGGTTGGGCTGACCTCCGCCGATCGTCGACGGCACCAGCACCCGCACGTCCACCGGCCCCGGCAGCTGCTCCAGCACCGCCTCGGCCCGCGGCGACAGCGAGTACACGCGGCCTCCCGTCCAGTCGTCGCGCTCGGCGTGGCGCGCCCCCAGCCAGGCCCCGTGCCCCACGGCGACCGCGAACAGCAGCAGCTGCAGCAGCCGCTCCGGGCGGCGCCGCGGATCCACGGCCACCACCGCCGCCGCCGCGCTCACCACCGTCACCGCCACGTGCAGCCACAGCCAGCGGCCATCCACGATGCCCTGCGCCAGCTCCTGCATCATGGTCAGCAAGCTCGTGGCCGCCAGCGCCGCGGCCAGCGTCTGCGACTGCACCTGATCGGCCAAGAGCCCCGACAAGAGCACGATCGTGCACACCACGAAGCTGCCGATCGCCGCGGAGAGCTGGCTGCGGGTCAGCGCGCTGGTCAACAGCCCCAGCGACAGGAAGCTCGCGCCCACGAGCATCGTGCCCAGGTAGCCCGAGAGGATCGGCCCCGGATCCGGCTGGACTCCGGCCCCGCGCAGCAGCACGTAGAAGATCACCGTGGGCAGCCACAGCGCCGCATGGAACACGAGCGCCCCCAAGAGCTTGCCCAGCACCACCTGGGCCGGCGACAGCGGGGCGGTGAGCAGGGCCTCGAGCGTCCCCTGCTTCTTCTCCTCGGCCAGCAGCCGCATGCTGATCGTCGAGCACAGGAACAGCACCGGCAGCCAGAAGATGAAGAAGCTGCCCCCGAAGTAGAACTGCATCACCGGGCCCGGAGCCGCGAGCGGATCGTTGAGCACCCGCAAGAGCAGCGCGAAGTTCCACCCCTGCAGCAGCAGGAACAGCGTGCCCACCACGTAGGCGAGCGGGGTGACGAACAGCGAGAGGAGCTCTCGCCAGGCCACGGCGATCGTGCCCACGATCCACGCGGGGGCCAGGCGAGTCGACGCACTCATGCCGACCCTCCGCTGCGCAGGGCTCGACCCTGGCCGCTCGCGTCCGCGCCAGCGCCGGCACCGATCCCACCTCCGGTGACCTCGGCAAAGCGCTCCTCGAGCCGCGTCCGACCCGCTCGCAGCTCCACCAGCGCGACTCCGGCCTCGAGCGAGGCCTGGCCGACCGCCGCCCGCACCTCGCCCACCGAGGCTCCATCGGGCACGCGCACGCGCGCCCGGCTACCGTCCTCCGCCGCCTCCACCGCGCCTTCGGGAGGCGCCCCCAGCCCCAGCGCCCTCCAGGCCGCGGCCAGCACCGGCCGCGTCGCCTCGACCCCGGCCGTCCACGCCACCACCACGTGACCGCGCGCCGTCGCCGTGGCCAGCGCTTCGTCGGCAACCACCCGCCCTTCGCTCAGGATCACCACGCGGTCGCACAGCATCTCCACCTCCGCCAGCAGATGGCTCGAGAACACCAGCGTGTGCTCGCCACCGAGCGCCCGCAGCATGGCTCGGATCTCGCGGACCTGATTGGGATCGAGCCCCACCGTCGGCTCGTCGAGGATCACCACCGGCGGATCCCCGAGCAGCGCATCGGCCACCCCCACGCGCTGGCGATAGCCACGGCTGAGCTTGCCGATCGGAGCATCGAGCACGTGACCGATGCCGGTGCGCTCGGCCACGCGATCGAGCTCGGCCGCCCGTCTCCTGCGTGGCACCCCCTTGATCCTGGCGCGAAACGAGAGGTGCTCGCGGGCGCGCAGCTCCGTGTAGAGCGGCACGTGCTCGGGCAGATAGCCCACCCGAGCTCGGGCGTCACGCGAGCGCGTGCGTACGTCGAGCCCCGCCAGCTCCACCCGCGTGCCCGACCGCTCCATCACCGGCAAGAACCCGCAGCACAGCCGCATCAAGGTCGACTTGCCGGCCCCATTGGGTCCCAGCAAGCCAAGGCGCTCCCCCGGCTCGACCCGCAGCGAGACGTCGTCGAGCGCGAGGCGCTCGGCTCCGGGGTACCGGTGGCTGAGCGCCTCGACCCACAGGGCGACGCGATCGGAGCTTGCGCTCATACGAACTACGGAGGCGCGTCCGAACCGGGCTCCGCCTTGGTCTCGCTGGCCCCTGACCCGCTCGGATCCCCACTCGGACCGCCAGCCGAGTCGGCCCCCGCGGCCTTCGCCGTCGGATCGTCCGCCGTCCCCCCCAACGCGGCGTTGGAATCGCGGGCGAGCGTGCTCTCGTCCGTCAGCTCGGCGGGCGCCTCGTCGGCGCGCGGCAGCTCCCCCTCGGCCGCCCGCGGATCATCACCATCCAGACGCGGTCGCTCGGTGGGCTCGATCTTCACCGGGTCGCGGGCGATCTCCGCCACCGCCCACGCCACCGCCTCCTTCACGTCGGCGTCGGTCTCCTCCGTGCTCTGGGTCTGCAGCACCGGAACGTACAGCTCGAGCCGCTGAAGCCCCATCACCCGGGCCACCGCCGCGCGCACCGAGGCCTCGGGATCGCGGCGCATCGCGTAGATCAACGCATACGCGGTCCCCTGATCCGCCGCGGCCGCCAGCGCCTCTGCGCAGCCGATCCGATCGTCGACCGAGACCACCGGCGTTCCCTCGGCATCGTGCAGCGTCAGCCCATCGATGAGCCCCTTGCGACGCAGCTCGTAGGCCACGTAGGCCTTGGCGCTGCCCTCCTGGTCCCCCGCCCGCAGCCGCAGCTCGCCCAGCGCCAGCCAGTTCTCGAGGTTGTCCGGATCGAGCGCAGCCGCCTTCTCCTGGGCCATGGCCGCCGCCGCGAACTCGCCCGTCGCCGCCCGAGCCACCGCCACCGCCATGTGCGGGCCGGCATCGTCGGGCACCAGGGTCGCCGCATGCTCGTAGAAGCCCGCCGCCTTGCGATGCTCGCCGCGCTGGTCGTGCATCGAGCCCAGCAGGATCGCCGCGTTGGCCCGCATGGCGGCAGCTCCCGCCCCGTTGGCGATCCCCTCGAGATCCGCGCGCAGCTCGGGAAACTTGGTCCCCTTGGCCACGGAGGGATCTGCCTCCAGCATGGCCTTGATCTCGAGGTAGCGCTCGGCCGCCGCATCATCGTCCAACGGGACGGACCCCTTGGCCTCGGCCTTGCTCTCCTGGATCTCCGCGGGTGGCGGGGGATTGGGCACGGGCTCTCGCCCCGGTGCATCACCCCCACAGGCCCCCATCGAGCCGGCGACCACCGCCAACGCCCAAAGGCGCGACGAGAGCAGGAGCTTCAGGGCCGGGGCGAGAGTGCGACTTTGGCGCACGACGGCAGGCATCGAAAGGAGGTTGCCACAACTGGTCGGGGTCATGATACGCTCGCAATGTGGGGTTTGTGCGTAAGCTGCGATCACTGCTGATGATCGCCCTCGCAGTGGGACTTGGTCCTGCTGCCTGCGTCGCCGACCCCATGGTCCCTTGCGGGGCCTTCGAACCGGGTGACGCGGCCGACAACACGGTGGTGCGCGCATTCGAGGGGCCCATCGCCGCGATCGCGATGAAGGACCCCGACTCCGACAACGGCGCCTTCGTGCTCCGCAATCTGTGCGACGACGACGGTGAGTGCCAGCTCGACAAGCTGATGCTCCCCGAGCTGTCGCCCGGCAGCCAGGTGATGCTGACCACCGGCGGCCACTTCCTGGTCGGGATCGACCAGCGAGGAGGCACCGTGTGGACCTACGAGTTCGACGATGCCGGCCGTCGGGTCAGCAAGAACAAGACCTACGTCGATCCCACCCAGGGCCCAGCCCAGCTCGTGATCGGCCTGCGCGACAGCGAGCTGCTCGTGGTCCGCGATCGCGAGGGACGGCTGGGCGTGTACCGGCCGACCAAGCAGGTGGCCTCTCCGATCGCGCCCGACCTCGGCGACTCGCTGCGGCTGGCCGCGGTGGGCGAGCGCTGGGTGGCCGTGCGAGTGCTCCATGCCGACGGCACGCAGACCGTATACGTCGTCGACGTCGAGGCCGACCCCGAGCGTCCCTACCGCGTGGCGACCGGCGACATCCAGAGCGTCGTGTTCGGACCGGGCGACGCAACCGTGGTGCTGTCGGCCGGCACCGGAGTCGACGCCTCCGTGATGGTCTTCGACGTGGGGAACCGAGAGCTCCTCGATGCCTTCACCGGCGAGCTGATCAGCAGCCGCGAGCGCAACGACCGGCGTGCCGTCGAGGAGGTCCCCGGTCTGCATGCGATCTCTCCCAGCGGCGAGCAGCTCGCCTACCGCACGCCCTCGGGCTCGCTGGCCGTGCGCCAGCTGCTGACGCAGAGCTCGTGCATCGTCCGCAACACCAACCGCCTCGGCACGGGCGCCGAGCCCTCGCGCAACGCGAGCAACCATGCGCTGGCCGGGTTCGGGGCCGACGGCATGCTCTTCGCCGAGTACACCGTGGGCTCCACCGACAGCTTCGTCTACGCCTACGATCCCCGGCATCAGCAGATCACGCCGCTCGGCAGCGAGGAAGCCGGCTGGCACCTCGCGGCCGTCCCCGGGCGCGTCACCGACGTATTCGGCGAGGTCACCCGCCTGTGGGCAGTGGGTGTGCGCCACGGCTCGCATGCCACCATCGGCGAGGGTCGGATCGACGGCCACACCGTCGGCAGGGAGCTGACCTTCATGCCGCTCGACGACGAGGCCGTGTGGGCGATCGACACCAAGGACGAGCTCGTCGGCGACCGACGAAGCGAGCGTGCTCTGTCGGTGCGCCGCGTCGCCCCCCCCGAGTGGAAGAACGGGGCGCTGCGGTTCGAGCAAGGCCCCGACGATCAGGTCATCCCCCACGTGCGGGACGGGGACAACCAGGGCCCTCTGCGGGTTCCCCTCAGCGGACGACTGTGCCTGACCACCGGGGTTCCGGGGGCCTGGGCCTATCGCTGCGGGGATTCCACCGGGACGCGGGCCGCGTTCACCACCGACTCGGGGACCCAGGAGCAGAACAACGACCCCAACGTGCGACCCGAGTTCGACCCGCCGTTTCCCGATCAAGGGGAAGGCGACGGCGGGACGGAGCCGGACTCGGGGGACGGGGATCCCACGCGCGACTAGACCGAGCCCCGCCGCGTCCCTGCTCCGGTAAGCTCCGGCCATGTCCGGCGAGGACGACGACCGCCCCCCCGTGAGCCCGCCGCAGGCCGGCGCGAGCTCCGGCTCGCACCTCCGCGCGCCGCTGGGCGCTTCGCTCTCCCAGCCCATCACCGACTCGGGTCTCATCCCCATCGTCGACCTCGGCGCAGCGCCGACCCTGGTGTCTGCATCCTCCGTCGACGGCGGTGAGCTCGACGAGCCCTCGTCCGAGCCCGACGACGAGCACCCACCGCAGGGCTTCGGCAACCGCTACACCGACCAGGGCCTGCTCGGGCGCGGGGGCATGGGCGAAGTTCGACTCGCCCGCGATCAATTCGTGGGCCGCAAGGTCGCCCTCAAGGTCATCCGTCACAACCGCGCCCATCGCCCGCGCTCGCGCATGCGGTTCATGCGAGAGGCCCGGATCCAGGGCCAGCTCGAGCACCCCGCCGTCGTCCCCGTCTACGACCTGGCCCAGACCGCCGACGGTCGCCCCTACTTCACCATGAAGCGCGTCTCGGGGATGACCCTCGAGGACATCATCTCCGCGCTGCGATGGGGCGACCCCGAGACGAGCGAGCGCTACTCGCGACGCCGCTTGCTCGAGGCGTTCGCCCGCGTGTGCCTGGCCGTCGACTACGTCCACCAAAGCGGCGTGCTGCACCGTGACCTCAAGCCCGCCAACATCATGCTCGGCCGCTTCGGCGAGGTCTACGTGCTCGACTGGGGCCTGGCCAAGCTGCTCGACGAGGACCACGATCTCGCTCCCGCGCCCGAGGATGGAGACTTCTACGGCACGACCCTCGACGACGCCAGCGACGGCCGCACCGCCGCCGGCGAGCTGATGGGCACGCCCGGCTACATGGCCCCCGAGCAGATCGACGGCGGCGGCCGCCCCCTCGACGCCCGCGCCGACATCTATGCGCTCGGCGCAATCCTGTTCGAACTGCTCACCTTCGAGCCCCTGCATCCGCCCGGCCCGATCCAGCGCAAGCTCGGCTCCACCATTCGTGGCGCCGATGCCCGCGCATGCGAGCGCTACCCCGATCGCGAGGTCCCCCCCGAGCTCGAGGCGATCTGTGTGCGTGCCACCGCCGATGATCCCGAGGCCCGCTACGACAGCGCCCGCGCGCTCGCCGAGGCGATCGAGGCGTTCCTCGACGGCGATCGCGACCTCAGCATGCGCCGCGGGCTGGCCCGGCGCTGGGCCACCCGGGCCGAGGCCGCGGCCAAGGACGCGCTCAACTCCGGTGACCTGCAAGCCCGCAGCCGCGCGCTCGAGCACGCCAGCCGCGCCCTGGCCCTCGATCCCAACGACGAGCAGGCACGCAGCACCTTCGTGCACCTCCTGCTCGAGCCCCCCCCCACCCTCCCGAAGGCCGCCGCCGAGAACCTGCTCCACAACGAGCGCGCCGCCGAGCGCGTCGCGGCGCGCGGAGCCGCCATCGGCTACTCGGCGTGGCTGCTGTTCTTGCCGTTCTTGTTCTGGATGGGCGTGCGCAGCTGGATCACCCTCGGTGCCATGGTCGGCTGCGTGATCCTGGCGCTCGTGCTCAGCCTCGTCGCCGCCACGCACCCGCGCCCCGAGGCCTGGTCGCGTCCCGCCTCGTTCGTGGCCGGGATCTGTGCGCTGATGTTCCTCGGCCGCCTGCTCGGCCCCCTCGTGCTCGTCCCCGGCCTGGCGGCCACCAACACCGCGGCCGTCATCGTGCACGCCCCCAACCGCCGCCGCAGCCTCTACCTCGCCGCCGCGGCCGCCGCCGTGCTCCTGCCCCTGCTCGGCGAGGCCCTGGGCTGGCTGCCCGACTCCTACCAGTTCGTCGACGGCCAGATCCTCATCGCCCCTCACCTGGCGGAGCTCCCCCGCCTCGCCACGCTGGTGTTCCTCATCGCCGCCACCGTCACCGCGATCGTGGTGCCTCCGCTGCTGCTCGCGAGGACCCGTGACGGCCTGCGCGACGCCGAGCGCCGCCTGGCCCTGCACGCGTGGCAGATGGAGCAGCTGCTGCCCCGCGCCGCCCGTCCCCTCGTCGGTCACTCCAGCAGCGATGCGATCTCGGTGTCCTCACGGTAGCGCCCTCGCCTCATCCGCGTCGTAGCGCGGGCCACCGCGGATGATCCGGAGCGTCCATCACCGCTCGCAGCGCCGACGGCAGCGCCTCGGCCACGTCGAGCGCCACGGCCCCCGCTGCCTCGCCGAGCCGCTCGCCCGCCACCCCATGCACGTGCACCGCCACCTCCGCCGCCACGCTCGGCGGCAGCCCTCGAGCCAGCAACGCCCCCCCCAGCCCCGCGAGCACGTCCCCCGAGCCCGCCGTCGCCAACGCAGGCCCTCCGCTCACCGCCACCGCCACCGCCCCCTCGGGCGTCGCGACGAGGCTCCCCTCTCCCTTGAGCACCACCACCGCCTTCGTCGCCACCGCCAGCCGACGCGCCGCCTCGATCCTTCGCCCTTGCACCATGGTGCCGGTCCACCCTTCATCCGGCGCCAGCCGCCGCAGCAGCCGACCGGCCTCACCCGGGTGCGGCGTGATCACCCGCGGCCCCGCTGGATCTCCCCCCAACACCGGCAGGAGGTCGAGCGCGCTCGCATCCCACAGCGCCGGCCGCGGATCCTCCACGAACAGCCGCGGCAGCATCGCCTGGCTGGCCGCATCGGTCAGCCCCGGCCCCACCACCAGCGCCCGTGCTCGCGGCAGCAGCCGTGCCGGCTCGCTCTGCATCGACGCCGTCATCAGCTCGGGCCGCACCGCGAGCAGCACCGTGGCCAACGTCGGATCCGGGCTCGCCACCGTCACCAACCCCGCCCCCCCGCGGAGTCCCGCCACCCCGGCCAGCAGCGCCGCTCCCGTCGTCCCCGGGCTCCCCCCCACGATGCCCAGGTGCCCGCGCTCTCCCTTGTGGGCGCCGGCCGGCAGTCCGCGCAACGCGGCGGCCACGTCCTCCGGGTCCAGCAGCCGCAGCCGATCGTCGAGCCCCGGAGGCGGCAGCAACCCGATGTCGGCCACCACCACCCGCCCCGCATGGTGTCGCCCGGGTGTCACGTGGAGCCCGGGCTTGCTCCGACCAAAGGTCACCGTGCACCTCGCTCGAACCGCGTCCTCCGCCACCGCGCCCGTGTCCGGATCGACCCCCGTCGGCAGATCGATCGCCACGCACGGCCCTGCACGAGCCCGTAGCCACCGCAGCGCCACGCCAATGCGGCCGCGCGGCGCTCCCCGGCTGCCCGTGCCCAGCAGCGCATCCACCCACAGCCGACCCGCCTCCTCGTCGGCGGCCATCCCCTCGTGCACCGTCACCCCATACGCCCGACACAGCCGGAGCTGCTCCGCCACCGCCGGGTTGTACCGCTCGGCCAAGAGCCACGCCGCCACCGAGACCCCCCAGCCATGGAGCTGCCGCGCCACCGCCAGCCCATCACCCCCGTTGTTGCCCGGGCCCACCAACACACCGACCGCACGCCCCTCGGCCATCGCCAGCGCAACGACCTCCTGGCTCACACACAGCGCCGCGCGCTCCATCAGCAGCGGCGAAGGCATGCCTCGATCGTCCATCGTGTAGCGGTCGCTGCTCGCCGACGTCGCCGCGGTCCACAGCTCCGACCGCCACCGCCCCGGCCCCCCCGCTTCGATTCCTGTTGCGCTCATGTCGAAGCCACCGCCACCGCCGCCGCCATCCCGGCCGCATGGGTGATGCTGATCTGCATCGTTCGCACCCCACGAGCCTGCGCCACCCGCTGCGCCACCCCGCGCAGCACCACCGTCGGTCCGTACTCACCCGAGCGCGCCGGAATCACCTCCACGTCGTGCCAGCCGATCCCCAGCGGAGCCCCCAGCGCCTTGCTGGTGGCCTCCTTCACGGCAAAGCGCCCCGCCAGCGACTCCCACGGTCGCCCCCGCTCCATGCAGTAGGCCGCCTCCTGCTCGGTGAAGATCCGCCGCGTGAACCGCTCGCCATGGCGCTCGATCGCCCGCCGCATGCGGTCCACCGCACACAGATCGATCCCGACTCCGATCACGCTCATACTGGTGGCGTCCTCATGTCGGTACTGCCCTCATGTCGGTCCTGCCCTCATGTCGGTACTGCCTCATGTCGGCTCGCCGAGTTCTTCGCGGGCCGCGCTCAGGATCCGCCCGATCCGCGGCTCGATGCCCGCCTCGTCGGCCGCTTCCACCATCACCCGCAGCTTGTTCTCCGTGCCCGAGTAGCGCACCAGCACTCGCCCGTCGTCCCCGAGCTCGGCTTCCACCTCGCGGATCACCCGGCTCACCTTCGGCAAGCGATCGATCGGAGTACGGCGCCCCACCTTGATGCTCGTCGTGACCTGCGGATAGCGGATCATCACCGCCGCCAGCCGTGACAACGGACTCTCCGTGCTGCGCATGATCGTCAGCACCTGCAGCGCCGCCACCAGCCCGTCCCCCGTCGTCGCATGGTCGAGGAACACCAGGTGCCCCGACTGCTCGCCGCCCAGGTTGTAGCCCCCGGCCCGCATCGCCTCCACCACGTAGCGGTCCCCCACCGGCGTGCGCACCAGCCCAATGCCCACCTCCTCGAGCGCACGCTCGAGCCCCAGGTTCGACATCACCGTGGCCACCACTGCCCCGCCCCGCAGCTGTCCTCGCAGCGCCATGTCCCGCGCGCACATGCACATGATCGCGTCGCCATCGACCACCTCACCACGCTCGTCGCACATCACCGCCCGGTCGGCATCGCCATCGAGCGCCAGCCCCAGGTCGGCCCCGTGCTCGCGCACCGCCGCTTGGATCCGCTCGGGGTGCATGGCCCCGTAGCCCGCATTGATGTTGGTGCCATCGGGCTCGCAGCCCAGCGCCACCACGTCGGCCCCCAGCTCCCGCAGCATCGTGGGCGCCACCCGGTAGGCCGCCCCGTGAGCGCAATCCACCACGATCTTGAACCCGTCGAGATCATCGTGCGACGAAAATGCCTGCTTGACCCGAGTGAGGTACCGGCCCCCTGCATCGTCGAGTCGAAAGGCCCGCCCGATCTCCGAGCCCCGCGCCCGGCGATCGTCGAGATCGGCATCCATCAGCACCTCGAGATGCGCCTCCACCTCGTCGGGTAGCTTGTAGCCGTCGCCCGCAAACAGCTTGATGCCGTTGTCGGCAAAGTGGTTGTGGCTCGCCGAGATCACCACCCCGGCCGACGCCCGCAGCGACTGGGTGATGTACGCGATCCCGGGGGTCGGCAGCGGGCCCACGAACGTCACGTCCGCCCCCAACGCACACAGCCCCGAGGCCAGCGCGCTCTCGAGCAGGTACCCGGACAAGCGCGTGTCCTTGCCCACCACGATCGTGCCATCGCGCCCGAAGTGGGCGGCCACGGCCATTCCCACCCGCAACGCGACCTCGGGGGTCATCGGGGCGGTGTTGGCCTCGCCCCGAATGCCGTCGGTCCCAAAGAATCGGCGCGCGCTGGCCATGTGATCTGGATCTACCGCCGACGTCCGGCGGGCTCAACCGTCCTTCCGGAACGCCCACGGGCCTGAGCCGTCCTCCGCCACGCTCACGGGCCTGAGCCGTCCTCCGCCACGCCCACGGGGCGCTGCGCGGGGCCGCGGGGGCGCTACGGGTCCGGCTGATCGAGCGTCGGAGGAGGGGGAGGTGGCGTCGGAAGCTCGATCCGCTCCGTCGCATGCTCGAACTCGAGTCGCTCCCGCAAGTCCTGCGGCACGCCTTCGGCCCAGCCAAAGCGCACCTCGACCACGCCCCCCCCGGCGCCCTCTCCCTCGACCTTGGTGACCGTGGTCTGCACCGGGAT
This sequence comes from Paraliomyxa miuraensis, assembly GCF_026337845.1. Classification (GTDB taxonomy): domain Bacteria; phylum Myxococcota_A; class Polyangia; order Nannocystales; family Nannocystaceae; genus Paraliomyxa; species Paraliomyxa miuraensis. The sequence goes on from NZ_JAOVZF010000157.1 coordinate 284,975, forward strand.
CGACCCCACGAGCCCGTCCAGCACCCGGAAGTCGGGCACCGGCCCCTGCAGCCGCACCTCGTACGTTCGCGGAATCACGCCGGTCGGATCGAGTCCCTGCGGCACCACCACGGGCACGACGATGCGGCGCGTCTCTTGCCGCGCGTTGATGATCGCCCGCACCGTGACCATGGGCTCTTGCACATCCGCGCCCACCAACACCACCCCCTCCGGAGGCACTTGCAGGGCCCGTCGCACCTCCACGTCGTGGTCGGCGCCCTCCAGATCGAGCGGCTCCGTGGACAGCGTCTCCACCTTGCGCACGAACGACTCCCCGCCCCGCACGCGCCATCGAGTGGGCGTGACCTCCACCCGCACCAGCTCGTAGTCGGGTGCAGGCACGCCTTCGACGACCGGCTCCACCACGATCTCCGGCTCCACCACCTCGTCGAAGCGGAGATCCACGTGGTCGTACTGGATCCCGGCCAGCACCACCCCCGAGGGCATCACGATCGCCGCGCGATCGACCTCCAGCGGCCCCGGTCCCGCGTCCTCGAGGTTCAGGGTCGCCACGCCGAAGTCGTAGTCCTGCAACCGATTGATCCGAGTCCAGGGGCCTCGCGCCTGCACCTGGATCGTCTCGGGCAGCTCGGTCAGCAGCACCCGGTCCGGATCCTCGACCACCTTGAGCGGCACCGTGAACACCCGCGTCACCTCGTCGCGCGTGGACACGAACATGATCGCCGCCAGCACCAGGGCGATCGCCTTGAGGCCCCAGTTGCGAAACAGCAGCTCGCCCACGATGCGCAGCGGCGACGGGCGCTCGCTCGCCGTGTCCGACGGACTCATGCCTTCTTCGCTCCCACCCGCACCCCGCTGGTCGACAGCGGCGTGGACTTGGTCGAGCGCTCGACCCGCCCGCTCCCCTCCCCGGGCTCGCCCGCCCGCAGGATCGCGCTGCGCTCGAGGTCGATGCGCGAGGCATCGGCCCGCGAGTCCCCCTGGCTCGGATCCAAGCGGCTCTCCCCCGTGCTCGACGACGCCCGCATCGCCTGCTTGGGAGCGGTGAGCCACGCGGTGATTCTCGCCTCGATCTCACTGACCCGCAGCGCCTCGGACATCTTGCCGTGCTGGACCAGGCGCAGCTCCCCGCGCTCCTCGCTCACCACCAGGGCCAACGCATCCGTCTCCTCGGTGCTCCCGATCGCGGCGCGGTGACGGGTACCAAAGCGAGGATCGAGATGCTGCTCGGTCAACGGGCAAATGATCCCCGCTCGCGCGATGCGAAAGTCCTGGACGAGGATCGCCCCGTCGTGCGCCGTGTTGACCGCGTGCGGGGCCGCCAGCGCCACCAGCGTCTCCGAGCGCAGCGGCGCGTCGATGACGGCCCCACGATGCGTTGCCACCGACAGGATGTCGATCTCGCCCTGCAGGATGACCAACGCTCCGACGCGCGCCCGCTTGAGCCGCTCGAGCCCCGCCACCAGCTCCCCCACGGCCGACTCCGCCGCCTCGCGTCGACCCGCCGGCAGCAGCCGCTGCCCCACGTAGAGCAGCGCACGCCGCAGCTCCTGCTGGAACACCACGATCACCACCAAGATCGCCGACTCGAACGCGTACCGCAAAAGGCTCGCCACCGCGATCAAGTCGAGAGCCTGGACCACCCACGCCAGCACGCCGAACGACGCAACCGCGACCAGGACCGGCACCGCGCGGGTCCCCTGCACCACCCGCAACAGCCCGTACGCGATGAGGAACAGCAGGCCGAAGTCCAGGCCGTCGCGCCACGTGAACGCCGAAATCATCTCGGCGGGGTTCAATGCAGCGCCTCCCGGGGAGCGCGCCCCTCGGCCAGGGTCTCGAAGGCGCGCCGAATCGAGCGAGCGACCACGAGCGCCTGCACCGTCTCCCCCACGTCGTGCACCCGCAGCACGCTCGCACCACGCTCCACCGCCACCAGGGCCGCCGCGAGGCTCCCAGCCAGCCGATCGCCGGTGAAGCCTCCGGTGATCGCAGCCAAGAAGCTCTTGCGGCTCGCCCCGATGAGCACCGGGCACCCGGTTGCCTGGCGCAGCCACCCCGAGGCGGCAACCAGCGCCGCGCTCTGCTCGGCCGTCTTGCCAAAGCCGATGCCAGGATCGACCACGATTCGCGGGCGCTCCACGCCACCGGCAACCGCCGCGTCGACGCGCGCCGCCAGCTCATCGGTCACCTCACGCAGCACGTGGGCGAACTGGATCTCGCGCTGCATCGTGCGTGGCTCTCCCCGCAGGTGCCCGATGACGAGACCCGCTCCCTCGCGCGCCACCAGCTCGATCATCCCGGGGTCGGCCAGACCGCTCACGTCGTTGACGATGCTCGCCCCCGCCTTCAATGCCGCCTCGGCCACCGAAGCGCGCCGCGTATCGATGCTGATCGGCACGTCATCGAACGCAGGATCGCTGCGCAGGGCTTCGAGCAACGTCACCACCCGAACGCGCTCCTCCTTGGGATCCACCGCTGGTGCACCGGGTCGGGTCGACTCGCCTCCAACGTCGAGGATGTCGGCTCCGTGCGCCACGCAGCGTCGAGCGTGCTCCAGCGCGGCATCGACACGCGTCGTCAGCCCGTCGTGCAGGCGCCCCCCATCGAAGAAAGAGTCCGGCGTGGCGTTGATGATCGCCATCACCTGCGGATGCCGTAGCCCGATCACTCCACGCGCGTGTACCCACGCGCCCGGGAGGAAGCTCGGCACGTCACCGTCCGTCATCGCGCCCCATGGTAGCTCCGCCCCACCGAGCGCTCATATTGCGCACTTGGCGCACGCGCTCGACCGCCCAGGCGACGACCGCCTAGTCCGCCCCCGAGGGGGAACCCGAGCGGCGCGACGCGCTACTGCGGCCGAACTGCTTGGCCTCGATGCCATAGCGGCGCAGCAGTTTGTGCAGATACTTGCGATCCATGTCGGCCTCGCGCGCCGCCCTCGAGATGTTGCCCTCGGCTCGCTGCAGCAACCACTGCAAGTAGGCCTCCTCGAACAGCTCGATGGCCCGCTCCTTCTGCTCCCGGAACGTGAGCGTGGGATCGAACTCGACGGGGTCGCCGGGTCCGCTGCTCCGCCGACCCGTGGCGATGAGATCGATGACACCGTCCGGCGACAAATAGGCGCTGCGCTCGACCACGTTGCGCAGTTCCCGGACGTTGCCCGGCCACTCGTAGCCAACCAGGCGTGCCATCGCCTCCGGGCCCGGTGCCTTCCACATTCCCGGCGGCAGCCGGCGCGAGAAGTGCTCGATGAGCACGGGGATGTCCTCGCGACGCTCGCGTAGGGGGGGCAGCACCGGATTGACGACCGCCAGCCGAAAGTACAGGTCCTCGCGGAAGTCACCCGACTCCACCTGATCGCGGAGCTGCCGGTCGGTCGCCGCAATCACGCGGATGTCGACGGTGAGTTCCTCGGTTCCCCCGACCCGCCGCAAGCGATGGTTCTCGATCACCCGCAGCAGCTTGGGCTGCAGATCCTTGGGAAGCTCTCCGATCTCGTCGAGGAACACCGTGCCGCCATCGGCGAGCTCGAACGCCCCAGGTCGAGTCTCACCGCCCTCCTCGCGGCCAAACAGCTCGCCTTCGATGAGCTCGGGAGCCACGGCCCCGCAGTCGACCACGACGAACGGCCCAGTGGCGCGCGCCGAGGCCTGGTGTACGGCTCGCGCCACCAGATCCTTGCCCGTTCCCGTCTCGCCCTCGAGCAGGATGGTCACCTCCGTGGGGGCCACGCGCTCGAGGACCCCGAAGATCTTCCGCATCGCCAGGCTGCGTCCGAGCACCTCGCCAAAGCGCTCCTGATCGCTTGGCAGGATCTCGGCCCGCGCATCACGAGGCAGGAAGCGCAGCTGAACCTTGCCGACGCCGAGCACGTCGCCTGGCTTGAGGAACGCGTCGGTGATGCGCGCGTTGCCGATGAAGCTACCGTTGGTCGAGCCCCGATCGATCACGCGATAGGTGTCCCCTTCGCGCTTGATCTCCACGTGCTGTCGACTCACCGACTCGTCGGGCAGCACCACGTCGCACTGGCGGGACTTGCCGATCACCACGCGATCGGTCTGCACCTCGATTTCTCGACCGCGTAGCTCGCCGCTCAGTACCTGCAGTCGATACCCCTGGTGCCGAACTTGGAGCGCCTCGGGTTGAACCTGCGTGGAGTCACCAACGTCGTGCACGCCCTCACGCTACCAGCGCTCGCGCGGCCTCAAAAGGAGGCATCGAAAACGTGGGGCCGGGACGCCCACGCAAAGAGAGGGACGCCCACGGGGCGTCCCTCTCTCGCGGAGTCCCGGGCGGAACCCGGGATGAAGCTGGCCGGTCGAACCGGCGCTAGATGTAGAAATCGACGACCACGGCTCCGCGCCGGGCCTGCTCCCCAGACTCGACTTCGGGGCTGGGCTTGGCGCGCTCGAACGCAGGCTCGTGCAGCGGAAGCTCGAGGCGGGGAGCCTCGACGGGTCGCGGCACGCGATGACGATGGGTCGGACGCTCGGTGATCCAGTTCGCTGGCATACGTGGTCCTCGTGAGTGGCTTGGACGCAACGCGATGGCCTCGACTTCGACCCGAGTCGCCGAGCCGGCGACTCGACGACCGAGCTCGAGCCCGTTGGGGGTGCCCGCACGAATGGTTGAATTTTCGGCGATGCCCCCCACGAAGTCGACTTTTTGCCCAAGTGAAGACCCGGACTCTGGGTCCTCCGCTTGCCGCAAAATGCCGCTGCGCGCCGTCACCACTGAGATCAGAGTACCGCCGCTGTTCTCTCGCGCAAGGAGCCTCACATTTCACATCACCGCACCTGTGTGTCACTCCCATGCATGTGAGCGCCGGTCCCAAGGCCACACACAGGTCGAAGGGCGGGGCGCGCATCCCCATGTCGCGGAATTGGCAACGACACGACGTCGACTACGCCGCGGGACATCGCGCAAAGCACGCTCCATCGATGGGGCCTCGGTCACCTCGCCGAGATCACTGCGGGTTTCAGAACTCGACGACCACCCAGTGGTCGCCTTCGCGCTCCAAGCGGGCCACGTGCCCCTGCCCCATGTCCAGCGCCGCCTCGTCCGCATCGGCCAAGATCGGATCCGCAAGATGACTCGCCAACCGGTCGCGAGCCGCGCGGAGCGCCTCCCCCTGCTCGCCTTCGGTCCAGGCCCGACGGAGATCTTCCTCCGACAGCCCAAGCCGATAACGCCGGGGCGCGAGCCGCAAGAGCACGTCCCAGCGCTCTGCGCGGGTCGCTCGCACCAATGCCCCAAGCGCCTGCCGGGGGGTCCGCTGCGCATATCCGTCGGTAGGATCCTCGCCAAAGCGCCAGCCGTCGGCGGTCCACACCACGCGCACCGGGTGATCGGGGCCAAGGAAGACCACCGCTTCGGGGATGACCTCGAGCGGCTCGTCGAGCGCCTTGACCCAGCTCCGTCGGGCGGTCCCGGTCAACATCGAGTCCACATCGACGTGCCCCCGCGCCCCCATGACGACGAACTCGCGGATCGCCTCCGCGTCACTGCGGGACACGGCCCGTGACAGATCGCGCGACGCCACGCGCAGCGTACGCCCCTGACGGGGCACTCCGCAGCCGAAGCAAACCATCGTCGCGATCGCCCAGGCGACCAGCGTGCCCCGACGACTCATGTCCGGTCCTGCTCCTCGTCCTTGGGCCCGTTGCTCTTGGGCTCGATGACGGCGGTGATGGTGGCGCTGCTCTTGATCTGCGACCCCACCCGGATCTCGCCCTCGAACTTGCCGACCCTTCCCAGGCGCAGCGCCTTGACGCGGATCTCGAGCCGCTCGCCGGGAACCACGGGGGCGCGAAAGCGGGCCTTCTCGATGCCCAGGAACAAGCAGTGGTGGTGCTCCTGATCGAAGTGGCCCACGAGGTGGGCGAGCACCACGGCTGCCTGTGCCATCGCCTCGACCTGCACCACGCCGGGCATGATGGGGTTGCCCGGGAAGTGGCCCTGGAGGATGGGATCGCTCATCGAGACCATCTTGATGGCCACGATGGAGGGTCCTCCTTCCGCCGCTTCGTCGACGGATTCCACCCGATCGATGAACAGGAACGGGTAGCGATGCGGCAGGATGCGTTGGACCTGGACGGCGTCGAGCATGGCTGGAGACGGCGGCCGAGCATATCAGCCACCGTCTCGACGATCACGCGGGGACTTCCGATGGCCAGCCCCTACTTGGGGTGCTTGGCGTCGTATCGCTTCACGACCTCGGCGGTGATGTCCAGGCCGTCCTTGGCGTAGATGACGGTCATCGGATCACGCACCAGCACCAAGTCGAGGCCCATCTCCTTGGCGAGGTCGGCGACGATGGTCTGCGCGTTGGCGTACATCGTCTCGAGCAGCTTGTTGTGCTGATCGCCGAGTTCCTGTTCGAGCGCCATGAGCATGTTCTGCAGCTCGATCGACTCGCGCTGCAGCTTCTCCTGGGCAACGGCGAGTTCTTGCCCGCTGAGGCTGCCCAGCTTGGCGGCCTCGGCCTCGAGCGCGCTGCGCTTCTTGTCGAACTTTGCTTGCTTGGTCTTGCTGCTCTTCTCGAGCTTGGCCCGGGCCGCCTTGCCGGCCTTGGTCTCGTTGATCACGCGCTGCATGTCGACCATCGCGAGCTTCTTGACCTTGGGGACCTCGGCCGCGGCGGAGCTCGGGCCGAGCCCGGCGGCGAGGCCGGCCGACAGCGGCGCCCCCACGAGCATGAGCCCGGCCAGGAGGGTGCGGAGAGAACGGTGGGTCTTGTCCATCGGGGCGCTCACTTGTGCTGCTTGTCGTAGCGAACGATGACGCGGTTGGTCAGATCGAGCTTGGGGTCGGCCCAGAGCACGGTCATCTCGGAGCGGACGAGCACGACCTGGATCTTCTCCTCCAGGGCGATCTGCTCCACGATGTCCGCCACACGGGTGTAGATCTGCTCGGTGAGGAGGGCTTCCTTCTCCATCACCTCCTGCTGCAGCTCCATGCCGAGCTGCTCGAGCTCGGCCTGGCTGCGCATCAGCTCCTCCTGGCGCTTCATCAGCTCGGCCTGGGAGAGCATGGGCGCCTTGGCCTGCAGATCGGTCAGCCGCTTCTGCAGATCCTTGGCCTTGCGATCGATGCGGGCCTGGCCCTTGGCGAAGGTATCCTCGAGATCCTTCTTGGCGCGCTTGCCCTCCTTGGTCTCCATGATGCATCGCTGCACCTCGACGATGGCGATGCGCTCGAGCACGGGGACCTCGGCGGCCGCCGCCTCGATGACGGGTGACGCAACGGTCAGCAAGGCGGCGGCGGCAAGGGTGAGGCGAAGCATGCGGGGCATGACGGCGGGAACCTTATCGGCGGCCCTTGGGGGCGGCAAGCGTCGCCCTCAGACGTTGGGCCCCCGAAAGCATTCAGGGCCCCACGTTCGACGTGCGCAGGGTCGCATTCCAACGAGGGCCCGGGTCACGGCTTGCACCACGGAGGCCTGGCTCCAGGCCGTCGCGCCGGCATCGCACCGTGAAGGGGCACCGCCTTCCGAGCGGCCCAGCCGCGCCCCGCCGTCCTGACCCCGCGGGTGGGGCTAGAACGAGTTGCCGATCGAGAACTCGAAGACGATCGGATCTTCGCCTCGTCGCAGGTCGGTGGCGCGCTGGCGATCGAGCGGAATGCCCCACTCGAAGCGCAGCGGTCCGATCGGCGACTGCCAGCGGAACCCGAAGCCCACCGAGTATCTCAGGTTTCGCAGGGCCCAGATTCGCTCGCGACCGCCGATCTCGGCCGGGCAGGGATCGGCCTTGGGCAACAGCTCCGGGTTGGCCTCGGCACAGTAGAGGGGCTCGGTGTTGAACGCGTTGCCCATGTCGAAGAACACGACGCCCTTGATGTTGGCGGGCGGGATCATCATGAACTCGAGCTCGGCATTGAGCGAGGTGAGCAGGTTGCCGCCGATGCCATAGGGGAACAGGGTGGCGGTGGGATCCGGGGAGCTGGCCACCAGGATCCGCGGGCCGAGCGAGCGCAGCGGGAAGCCGCGGATCTGGCCGTCGCCGTAGATGCCGCCCGGGAAGTAGCGCTCGAAGATCGGCACGCCCTGGTCGAGGTTGTTGTGGATGAAGCCGATCTGCAGGCGGGTCTTGAACACGAGCCAGGCCCGGAATGCCTGCTTGCTCTTGATCACCGGGAAGTAGAACCGCGAGTCGAGCAGGTAGCGGTTGTACTCGTTCTGCGAGCCGAGGTAGCGGCTGGCGAACTCGGTGTTGAGCTGGTGGTACATCCCCTGCGTGGGGAACAGGAAGTTGTCGCGCGTGTCGTACACCAGCCGCGCGGTGACGGCCGAGGTCAGGCCGTTGGAGAACAGGTTGTTGATGAGGGCCTGCTGCGGGATCGACACCAGCGAGCCGGGCGAGAACACGCCCGCCACGCTGCCCGGCAGCCCGAAACCCACGGTGACGTACTCGAGGTTGTAGCCGAGGAACGCCGTCAGGTTGCGAACGATGGGGTAGCCCCAGCTGACCCGAAAGCCGGTGGACTCACGGGAGAAGCTCGGGAAGATGTTCTGCGAGTTGAAGACGTTGAGGACGAAGTTCCACTTGCTGTCGAGGAAGTAGCGCGTGAAGTACGAGACGTTGAACAGACGGCGCAGGCTCGACCACTGCACGACCACCGACACGGTGGATCCCCGGCCCAGGAAGTTGTCGTAGTTGACCTGGCCCTGCAGCACGAAGTTCTCGATGGTCGAGAAGCCGGCGCCGATCTGGAAGGTGCCGGTGAGCTGCTCGGTGACCTCGACGTTGAGCACCACCTTGTCCTCGGCGGAGCCGCGCGAGGTGGACACGTCGACGTTGGAGAAGTAGCCCAGGCGCAACACCCGGAACTGTGACTCCTCCTTGCCGGTCTCGGAGTAGAGGTCGCCCTCGGACAGCAGGAGCTCGCGGCGGATGACCTTGTCGGCCGTCTTCTCGTTGCCCGAGATCTCGATGCGCTCGATGTAGACCAGCGGGCCCTTCTGGACCTCGAGGGTGGCGAACAGCTCGAGCGTCTCCTTGTCCTGCCGGGCATTGTTGATGACGTTGACGTTGGCGTAGCCGGCGTCCTTGTAGCGCAGCTCGATGTCCTCGCGGATCTGCTGGACCTTGCCCAGCGAGGCGACATCGCCCTGCTTGAGGACGGGGGTGATGGACTCGGCGAGGACCTCCTCGGAGAACAGCTCTTCCTCGCCGGGCGCGAGGATCTCGCGTGCTCGGAGCTCGCCGATGGTGTACTGCGGGCCCTCGTCGATGGGGATGGTGAGGTAGACGAAGCGACGGTCGGGCGACAGCGAGAGCTCGGGGTCCTTGGGGCTGGCATCGAGATAGCCGCGATCGCCGTAGAACGAGCGGATGAACTGGTAGTCGGTCTGGAACGCGTCGCGGTTGAACACGCCGCCCGCCCGCTTGGGGAACGCGACGGACAGATAGCCCCCGACCCGGGTGCCGATGTTGCGGCGCAGCTCGCGGTCGGTGAAGGCGGTGTTGCCCACGAAGTCGATGCCGCGCACGATGACCTCGGTGGACTCGCTGATGACGATGGCGAGATCGATCTTGCCGGGCTCGTCGGGGACTTGCCGCAGCTCGTAGGACACGTCGGCGAGGAACAGGCCCGAGTCGGTGTAGAGGACCTTGACCTTCTCGACGTTGTCCTTGACCTTGCCGAGGTCGAGCACCTCGTTCTTCTCGAGGTCGAGCACCTCGTTGATGTCGTCGAGCTTGACCTTGTCGTTGCCCTCCACGACGATCTTGCGGATGGTCGGGCGCTCGGTGACGACGTAGGTGAGCAGCACGCCGCGCGAGGTGAGCTCGCCCTCGACCCGCACGTCCTCGAAGTAGCCCAGGCTCCACAGGCGACGCAGGTCGGAGGCGAGCTTGCCGCGGGTAGCCAGCTCGCCGACCGAGCTGTCGAGCTCGAGGAGCATGGCTTCGGACTCGACGCGGCGGTTGCCCTCGAAGCGGATCTCGACGATGGGCTGGCCGTAGATCTCGCCGGGGACCTCGGCGAGCACGAGCAGCGGCCGCAGCTGCAGGCCGTGCGCGACGAGGGAGGGCCCGGCGGCGGAGGCAGCGGGAGCGGCACGGCCAAGCGAGGGCCACACGAGCACGAGCAGGCCACAGAGCGCGGCGCACAGCCCCCACGGGAGCCAGGCGCCCGACGGTCCGCGAGTGCGCGCGCTAGGGAGCAGCCGCAGCATCGGCCTCGCGGGCGCGCGCATCGTCCTCCCTGGCTCGATCCCCCGTGGTGTCTCCGATGAGGTGCCCGTCGGCCATGCGGATGACCCGCGGGAAGCGGTGCGCCAGGTCGAGGTTGTGGGTGACCACCAGCATGGTGATTCCGTGCTCCTCGTTGAGCCGGAACATCAGCGCGTGGACTTCCTCGCTGGTGCGCGTGTCGAGGTTGCCGGTGGGCTCGTCGGCGAGCAGGAGCTTGGGGCGCATGACGAGCGCACGGGCGATGGCGACCCGCTGCTGCTCGCCGCCGGACAGCTCGCCGGGACGGTGGCGCAGGCGATGCGACATGCCGACGGCCTCGAGCATGGCCTCGGCGCGCGCGCGCGCCTCTCGCTGGGGAACGCGACCGATCATGGCCGGCATCATCACGTTCTCGACCGCCGAGAACTCGGGCAAGAGGTGGTGGAACTGGAACACGAAGCCGATCGACTCGTTGCGAAACCGCGCGAGCTGCGGGGGAGGCAGCTGCACGATGTCGACGCCGTCGAACAGGATCTCGCCGTCGGTGGGGAGGTCGAGCGTGCCCAGGCAGTGCAGCAGGGTGGACTTGCCGGCCCCGGAGGCGCCGATGATGGCGACCATCTCGCCGCGGTGCAGGACCAAGTCGATGCCTTCGAGGACCCGCAGCGAGCGGGCCCCTTGCACGAACTCCTTGGTCATCTCCCGCACCTGCACGAGGACGGGCGCCGATTCGGCGGGCTGGCCCATGGGCGGCAGACCCTAGAATGGGCCGCGCGGGGGTGTCAACGCGATGCGCGGGGGCCTGTGACGTGCGGCAGGCCCGGGATGATCCGGGCTCGGGGCAAGGGATCGGGAGGGCCGAGCCATCCCTCCGCCCTTGCCAAGGTGGGCCCCTACCCCCTCGGGGTGGTCATCGGGTCAGTTGCGGCAGCACAGTACGCCGCCGGACTCGGGGCCCCCCTTCACCACGAAGTCGGCCTCCAGGAGGCTCGAGGGGCCGCAATCCCACGGAGCCGGTAGTGCGTTGCAGAGGTTTTGACTGTCGCGGTTCAGCGGAGCGCAGCCGTTGAGCATGTCCCAGCCGATGTCGCCGCAGCCGAACACGTCGTCGACCCCGGCGGAGCAAGTGTGCCCGCCCATGCTCGACTGGCCGGTGGCGAAGAACGCATTCCCAAAGGTCTCGGTGTTGCAATTGGCGACGCCGGCCGCCATCACCTCGAAGCGATCCGCGCACACGTGCCAGCCCTCGCTGCACAGATCCTCCACCGAGCACCCGGCGCCCGCGGGCAAGGGGCCGTCGTCACCGCCGGCGCGACCGCAGGCGGGCACGTTGGCGTACATGCCGGGCACCATCCACCCGCCGGCACACGCAGCGATGTCGGGGTAGGCGACCTCGTCCACGAAGGCCTCGCGCTCACCGTCGGCGCAGCCGTTGACCGGGACGGGGCCGGTGCTCTCGCTGCTGCTGCTCTCGCCGGGGCCGCTGCTGCTGCCGCTGGTACCGGTGCCGTCGAGCACGCCGGAGGTGCTGCTGCTGCCGCTGCCGGTGGCCGATCCGGTGCCGGCGGTGGTGTCGAGCGAGCCCGTGGTCGATTCGGCGGGAGTGCCGGAACTCGACGAACTGCCGGAGGTGGATCCGGTCTCGCCGCCGTGGGAGACCTCCTTGGCCGGTTCGTTGCAAGCGAGCAGCAGGAGCACGCTCGCGAGGAAGGAGGCGGGACGTGAACGCATCACGCCCGCCATGGTGACCCGCCCGACGCCCCGTGTCGACGTGGGTGGTCTCGGTCCGCCTCAGTCCGCCTGGCGCAGGCCGTCGACCGGACGTAGGCGTGAGGCGACCAGTGCCGGGTAGAGGCTGGAGAAGCACACGATGATCAGCGCGGCCACGCCGACCAGGGCCACCTCGACCGGGTTGACGACGACGGGGAGCTTCTCGATGTAGTAGACGTTCTCGTTGAGCGGCAGGCCGAAGCGATCGAGCGCCCAGCAAAGGCCCAGGCCCATCGCGATTCCGCCGAAGCTGCCCAGGATCCCCACGCACAGCCCTTCGGCGATGAACACCCGCAGGATGCCGGCGTCGCGGGTGCCCATGGCCTTGAGAATGGCGATCTCCTTGGCCTTCTCCATCACGCTCATGAGGTTGCTGGCCAGGATCCCGAACGAGGCGACGAGCACCACGAACAAGAGCGCGATGAACATGGCGACCTTCTCGAGGAACATGGCCGAGAACAGGTTGCGGTTGAGGTCGCGCCAGTCCTCGACGATGATCTCGTCGTCGCGCCCCTGCGCGGAGACGACGGCCGACACGGCGGCCTTGCCGGCATCGACGGCCTCGATGTCGTGGAGCTTGATCTCGATGCCGGTCACGCGGTCGCCGACGAGCAGGAACTTCTGCACGGTGCGCAGCGGGGCGTAGACGTTCTTGCGGTCGTACTCGTACATGCCCGAGAAGAACACGGCCGCGACCTTGGTCCACAGCTGCCCGGGAATGCGACCGGCAGGGGTCAAGCGACCCACGGGGGTGATGAGCTGGACCTGTGCACCCACGCCCACCGAGAGTTCCATCGAGAGCTCCCGCCCCACGAGCACGGGCTCGAGCACGACGTCGGCATCGTCGACCAAGGAGCCGAGCTCGTCCTTGGGCTCGCGGGGCTCGTCCCGAGGCGGAGAGGACTCGCCCTCGCCGCCGTCGTCCGCCTCGTCGCCACCGTCGGGGGCCGGCGGGAGCACGCCCTCTTGGCGTAGCTTGGGGATCTCCACCTCGGGATCCTCCCAGCCATCGGCCGCCCACTCGTCCTCTTGGTCGTCGTTGGCGGCATCGTCGGAGGCACCGTCGTCGGAGGGGGGTGGCGGTGGGAGCACGCCCTCGTCGCGCAGCTTGGGGATCTCCACCGCGGGATCCTCCCAGCCTCCGTCGTCGCCGGTGTCTTCGGACGGACCGAGCAGGAGGGGATCCTTTCCCAGTCGGGGCAACGCCCCCAACGGATCGCCCTTGGGAAGCTTGCCGGCCGGGCTCTCGCCCTTGGCTCCGGCCTCGTCGGACTTGCCCTCGGACTTGCCGGGCTTGCCCTTGATGCCCTCGAGGTGTCGCAGCCGCCATGGTTTGTCGTCGATCACGGCGAGCGGATCGGGATCGGGGATCGCGGCGGGATCGTCGAGATAGGCGTAGTCGCCCTCGCGGACCAGCGAGGGCAGGTTGGTCACGGTGGTGTGCCGGTCGGGCAGGATCCCGGTGAGGATGGCGCCCTGCCGGTTCAGGCCGCTGCGCACCATGATCTCACCCTCGAGGTAGGGGCTGGCCCCCGCGACCTCGGGCACCTGCGCGATGGCATCGGCCAGCGGCAGGTAGTCGGGGAACGGGCGGCCGTCGGCTCGCGACACGCGAATGTGGGCCTTTTGGTTGAGGATCTTGTCGCGAAGGTCGCCCTCGAGCCCGCTCATGAGGCTGAGCACCACCACCAGCGCCATGCAGCCCAAGAGCACGGACATGGTGATGATGGTGGGCAGCAGGTTGAAGAAGAACGACAAGAGCCCGAACACCAGCGCCATCAAGCCGATGACGAGGGTGAGGCCTCCGAACGCCCCGTAGTACTGCTGCAAGGGGGTGGGCCCCATGTCGGTGCCGGGGACCTCGTAGCCGCCGCCCATCACCTCGGGGCCCACGCCCACGTCGAGGGTGCTGGCGTACCAGGCCATGCCGCCGCCCACGAGCATCAAGTAGATGGCCCCGATGATGAGCGGCATGACCCACACGGGGCGCTCGTCACCCATCCGCAGGTGTCGCCAGGCGATGATCCAGTCGAGGCGGGTGAACAGCCAGGCGCTCATCGTGGGGTCCCTCTCGGGGCAGTCCGCGTACGGCCTGCCCCCCTCCGGGGGGCAAGCTGGTTGCGTGCTCGCTCGACATCGGGTGCGGGGGGCATGTCGGGTGTGGGGGGCATGGCTACTGCGGGGGGCATGGCTAGTCGTCCTCGGCCGTGGGCGCGCCCTCCTTGCCCTGGGCGAGGAGGTAGGCCTCGACGAACGCCTGGAGGTCGCCGTCGAGGACGGCGCTGACGTTGCTGACCTTGAGCGCGGTACGGTGGTCGTTGACCTGCTGATAGGGGTGCAGCACGTAGGAGCGGATCTGCGAGCCCCACTCGATGCTCTTCTTCTCGCCCTGCAGGGCGTCGAGCTTGGCCTGGCGCTTCTGCTCCTCGAGAGTCCACAGGCGGGCCTTGAGCATGCGCATGGCCTTGTCGCGGTTCTTGTGCTGCGAGCGCTCGGCCTGGCATGCGACCACGATCCCGGTGGGAAGGTGGGTCAGCCGTACGGCGGAGTCGGTCTTGTTGACGTGCTGCCCGCCCTTGCCGGAGGCGCGATAGGTGTCCTCGCGGAGGTCGACGTCGCGGATCTCGATCTCCACGTCGTCGTCGTCGAGATCGGGCATGACCATCACGCTGACGAAGCTGGTCTGACGCCGGGCCTGGGCATCGAACGGGGAGATCCGCACGAGGCGATGGACTCCGATCTCCGCGCGGAGGTAGCCGTAGGCGTACTCGCCATCGATCGACAGCTCGGCGCTGCGGATCCCGGCCTGCTCGGCCTCCTGCACGTCGAGGATCTGGACGCGAAAGCCCATGCGCTCGCCGTAGCGGTGGTACATGCGCAGGAGCATGTCGGCCCAGTCCTGCGAGTCGACCCCGCCGGCCCCGGCGTTGATGCTGACGATGGCCCCGAGCGCGTCGTGAGGACCGGCGAGCATGCGGCGGAACTCGAGCCGGGCCACCAGATCTTCGGCGTGCTCGAGCTGGGTCCAGGCCTCGCGCACGCTGTCGTCGTCACCCTCCTCGCGGGCGAGCTCGTAGAGATCGCGGCCGTCCTCGTAGACCTTGGTGGCGTCGTCGATGGTCTCGATCAGCTTCTTGATCGTGGACTGCTCGCGCACGACGTCCTGGGCGCGCTCGGCATTGCTCCAGAACTCGGGATCGGCGGTCTGGGCGTCGAGTTCCTCGAGCTTCTCGCGCTTGGCTTCGTAGTCAAAGATGCCTCCGCAGCTCGCCGATGCGCGCGTCGAGGTCGGAGATCCGAAGGGCGACCTTGGCGTGCTCGGGCAACGCGGTGAGGGAGGCGGTGATGGGCGCTTGGGGCATGATCTAGACCTCGATGAGCCGGAGCTGACGGGGGGACGGCTCGCGGGCGATGGGAACGGGATAGTCCCCGGTGAAGCAGGCGTCGCAGAAGCTCTTGTGGTCGTCGGCGCCGACGGCCCGGCGCAGCCCGGGTGCGCTGAGGTAGCCGAGCGAGTCGGCCTCGATGGCGCTGCAGATCTGCTCGACCGACTGGGTGGAGGCGGCGAGTTCGGCCCGCGTGGGCGTGTCGATGCCATAGAAGCACGAGCCATTGACGGGGGGCGACGAGATCCGCACGTGGACCTCGCGAGCACCGGCATGCCGAATGAGTCGCACGATCTTGCGCGAGGTGGTGCCGCGCACGAGCGAATCGTCGACCACCACCACACGCTTGTCTCGCAGCAGGTGCGGCACCGCGTTGAGCTTGAGCCGCACGCCGAAGTGACGGATGGAGTCGGAGGGCTCGATGAAGGTGCGGCCCACGTAGTGGTTGCGAATGAGCCCCATCTCGAACGGGATCCCGCTGTGCCGCGCGTAGCCGAGCGCGGCCACGACCCCGGAGTCGGGCACGGGGACGACGGCGTCGGCGGGCACGGGGTGCTCTTGCGCGAGCTGCTCGCCCATGGCGATGCGTGCCTCGTAGACCGACGCGCCGTCGAGCAACGAGTCGGGACGCGCGAAGTAGACGTGCTCGAACACGCACAGCCGACGTGGCGCACGAGGCAGGCGATGCGAGGTCAGGCCGTGCTCGTCGATGACGAGCAGCTCGCCGGGCTCGATGTCTCGCACCCGCTGGGCCTCGAGCAGGTCGAAGGCGGCGGTCTCGGAGGCGACGACCCAGCCGCCCGCGCGGGGGTTGGCGGCCAGGCCAGCGGGGCCGGTGGGATCGCCGTAGCCCGACAGCCGCCCGAGCACGAGCGGCCGAAAGCCATGGGGGTCGCGAACGGCGATGAGCTTGTCCTCGGTGGTGAGGACCAGGCTGTAGGCGCCGCGCACCTGGCCGAGGGCGTCGACGAGCTGGGCCACGAAGTCGTCGGCCCGGCTGCGGGCCATGAGCTGGAGGATGACCTCGGTGTCGCTGTGCGAGGAGAAGATGGCGCCCTGCTCCTCGAGCTTGGCGCGCAGCTCGGCCTCGTCGACGAGGTTGCCGTTGTGGGCGACGGCGATGCTGCCCAGGCGGCTCTGGGCCCACAGCGGCTGGATGTTCTTGACCAGGGAGCCACCCGAGGTGGTGTAGCGAACGTGGCCGATGGCGATGTCACCGGGGAGCTGGGCCAGCGCGTCGCGCGTGAAGATCTTGCGGACCTGCCCCATGGCTCGCACGGCGTGGAGGATGCCACGATCGTTGCTGACCACGCCGGCCGACTCCTGGCCGCGGTGCTGGAGCGCATGCAGCCCGAGGTAGCTGAGGTTGGCCGCCTCGGGGTGTCGCCAGATGCCGAAGACGCCGCACATGGGTGGGTCCGCCGAAAAACGCCATGGTGCTAGCACACTTCGAGGCAGGTCGGGGCGAGCGCGACCGAGTGGTGCCCGAGCGTCGGGGACCGCTCAGAGGAGCAGCCTGGCGATGGTCTGCAGCGCCGTGAGCGCAACAGCCGCCCACAGCACGCTACGGGTGCGCTCGAACTCCAGGCCGTCGACGATGCGGGCGGTCAGCCCCAGCAGGATGGCGTTGACGAACGCCTGCACCGCGAACACGCCGAAGGGCCCGGTGAGCACGATGGGCAGCAGGAACACCAGAGTGAGCAGGGCCACGAGCAGCTTGCCGAGCACGACCGACAAGATCCCGCAGACCAGGCCGGCCCGCAGGGCGCTGCCGGTGCCCTTGATCCGAACGCCGCGGATCATCGCGGGGAGCAGCAGGAGGCCGAGGGCAAAGCCGAGGACGGAGGCGACGAACGAACCCATGGGAGTTCCCTTGATGGAGATGGTTGGCCGGGTGCCGTGAGCCAGGGCTGATGACGTGCGCCTTGCACCGACCCCCGAGCTTCGAACACTCTAGCGCACGATGAGCAAGCGCCTGCCACCCATCCTGGGATTGGGCCTTGGAATTGCGTTGGCGGCCGGCCTGGGGGGCTGCCGGACGATCAAGGCGGATGCACCGGTCGAGGGGGCGGCCGAGGCCTGCTGCACCCACGCCGATTTCGAGCTGAAGAACTTCGAGGGCTGCCGGATCCCGGGGCGCCACTGCGGCGGCGAGGAGAAGTTCTGGATGCGTGGCAACGTGGTGTGCGGGCCCGTGGACGCGGCGCAGTGCGAGGGCGGGCGCTGCTGCTCGTATCGGCCGATCTATGATCCGAGCCTCGGACAGTCGGTCTCACCCGAGGATGCCGCCGCGACCCAGCCGGACGCGCCCGCGTCGAGCGAGCCGGCCGAGCCGGCACCGACGCCTCCTCCTCCGGCCGAGCCGAGCGCGCCGGCCACGAGCGAGCCGGCCGAGCTCAGCCCTGACGCCCCGTCTCCCTGACAGCGGCGCCCGGCACCATCGACGAGCCCAACGACTCGAAGACGTCGTCGATCGCCTCTGCCGTCAGAACTCGCTCGACGTAGCCGTCCAACTGCTCGGCGGTCGCCCCGGCAATCCGCGCCTCGTGCTTGGGGGTCAAGCGCTTGAACTTGAGCACCAGCAGCTTGGTCAGCATGGTGCGCTGTCCCTTCACTTCACCTTCTCGGAGCATCTGCTCGGAGACCTCTTGGCGAATCTGCTCGGCGATGGTCATGGCGGCTTGCTCGGCCTCGGGGGCTTGCTCCCGGATCTTGGCACGAAACGCCTCCAGGCGCAGTTCGTCGCTGACCAGGGCGATGTAGCGCACCAGCTGCGCCAGTGCGGCCACACCATGGGGCGTGCAGGCGGCCTCGGCGAACGCGGCGCCCCAGTGGCCGAGGTTGTTCAGCAGCTGCGTGGCGTCTCGAGCGTCGCGCAAGACCCACAGCGCCAGGGTGGGGAACGTTGCCAGCGCTCTCGCCTTGATGTCCTCGTTGGATAGGTGGGCGAGATCCTCGACCATGAGCGTGAAGCTCGGCACGAACTGCGCGAGGCCGGCGATGCTCGCTGGGGCAGGGGCGAACATGTCGTGAAAACTACGCGGCGCCGTCCAGCCGCCAGGGGCATGGCTGACGAGCGCCGGGATGATCGGTGGCAGCGGGTCGCCCTCGTGTACTTTGCGGAAGCGTTCCCAGATCCGTGCGAGGTAGGTGAGCATCCGCAGCGGCATGTCGGGGTCGTTGGTGCTCTGGTGCTCGAGCAGCAGGTAGAGGAACGCGCGACCGCCTCGGAGATCGACGGAGAACAGCAGGTCGCTGTGTCGACCTGCGAGTTCGGGGTCGATGAACGAGCCCGGCTCGCAGGCTACGGTGTCCCACGCGATGGCCTCGACGACGGTGGCAGGGAGCATGCTGCGGAACAAGCCGGCGGCGTGCTCGGGGTTTTCGAACGCCGCCTTGAATAGGGCGTCGTGCGGCGTTCTGGTCATCGGGGCCACCTCCGTCTCACAATCCCAGGTTCTCCCGCAGCCGCGGAAGCGGTGGTCGTAGATCCGGCTCGAAGGACTCTCCGGTGACCTGCTCGAAGGCCTCGATGTATCGCCGCGCGGCCTCGAGGCGCACCTCGTCCGTCAGCGCAGGCGGCGGGCCGTCGCCAGCAAAGCCCTGCGAGACGAGCCACCGCCGCACGTACTCCTTGTCGAGCGAGCGCGGATCCTCGCCCGCGGCCATCGCAGCCTCGTAGCCCTCGGCGTACCAATAGCGCGAGCTGTCGGGCGTGTGGATCTCGTCGATGAGCACCACCGTGCCGTCGGAGGCACGCCCCAGCTCGTACTTGGTGTCGACGAGGATGAGCCCACGCTCGGCTGCGAGGCGCTGCCCGAAGGCGAACAGCTCGAGGGCCCGGGCCTCGAGCCGCTCGAACTCCGCGGGCTCGATGAGACCGCGGACGAACAGCTCGTCCTTGCTCACGCTGACGTCGTGCTCGCCCTTGGGCGCCTTGGTGGAGGGCGTGACGACATTGCTCGGCAGGCGCTGGTGCTTGCGCAGGCCGTCGGGGAGCGCATGCCCGCAGAACACCCGATCCCCGCGCTCGTAGGCCCGCCAGATGCTGGTGGAGGACACGCCGGTCAGGTAGCCACGCACGACCATCTCGATCGGGATCGGCTCGCACTCGACCACGCGCATGGCCTGTGGATCGCAGACCTCCCGCAGGTGATTGGGGAACCGGCTCGCGGTCTGCCGAAACCAGTACGCCGCGAGCTGGTTCAGCACCTGCCCCTTGAACGGGATCGTGCCCAGCACGCGGTCGAACGCGGAGATCCGATCGGTGACCACGATGGTCCGCACCCCGTCGCGGGTGAAGTTCTCGCGGACCTTGCCGCTGTAGCGCCCGCCGAGGGCATCGAACTCGGCGGGCAGGACGTCGAGGGCGCCCCCGGGGGCAAGGGCAGCACGGAGCGTGGCGTCGGCGACCGGCATGGCCGCGGAGGGTACACCGCCCATGCCGGGCGGGCTGCGCCTCGAGGTGAGCGAGCCGAGACGACCCAAGCAAGCGTCGTCAGCCCGACGAAAGTCAGGGCGCCAACTCGGCGTCGCTCTCGCCCGGATCCCCGCCCGATCCCCCCGCCACGTCGGTACAGCAGCGAAAGCCCACCACGGGGTTCTTGCTCTTGGCCTTGAGCTTTTGGCGGCTCTGACAGCCCGTGCCGGGGTCGGAGCGAATGCTGCCCCCCATCACCGCACCGTTGGCCGTCCACTCGGCCACGTTGCCGACGAGGTCGAGGACGCCCTCGGGGGTGATGCAGTGGGGATCGGCGCCCGCCTTGCCGGGCGTGCCCGACTCCTGGCCGACCCGACAGCGGTCGGCCTCGCGCTGCGGACCGTAGGGGAAGCTCCAGCCCGCCCGTCCCCGACACGCGCGACTCCACTGGGCCTCGGTGCACAGGGCATGACCACGCACCTCGCAGGCTTGCTTGGCGTGCGCGAGGTCGACGTCGATGGCGGGATCACGATCGACGCCCGGGTACTCCGCACGATCGATGCAAAAGGGCTCGGACTCGGCCTCGATCGCCACCATGCCGTTGGGGCAGCGCTCTGGCCCGTCCGGTGCTGGCGCGTCGGCTACCTCCGGTGGCTCGGCGGGGTCGACGGGATCGGTGGGCCCAGACGGCGAGCCCCACAGGCGCGCGAAGCCGCCACGCGCCGAGGCGGCGGCGAGGGTGCTGCCCACCGCGACGAGACCACAGAGCACGGCCACGATCGTCACCATGAGCCACCCGGGCGGACCGTGGGGGCCGGGCGTCCGGGGCACGCGGAACGGCTCGCGAGCCTGGGCGCGCGCGGGCGAGGAATCGGCGGCTTCGTCGGGGGGCGGCAGCTCGTCGGGAGGCGGCAGCTCGTCCTCGTCGCCGGGAGGAAGCTCGGGCAAGAGGATCCCGATGTCGGGCGAGGTCTCCTTGTCGGGTGGCGCGACGTCCTCGACGTCGCCGAGCAGCGCGTCCAACCCACCACTGGACGGGCGGACGGCCCCTCGAGATGGCCCGGACGGGGGACGGGAAGGCGGCCGAGACGGTGGATGGGCAGGCCCGGAAGGCGGCGCATCACCGAGCGGAGTTCCGTCCGGCGGGGTCTCGTCGTCGTTGATGCTCGCGGTGGGAGCCCCGGTGACGGCGCGGTGAGGCGGGGTCCGATCGGGTGGGCGTGGTCGCGGGGTGGCACCGGCGAGGACCAAGCGCTTGCGCACTCCGTGCTCGCGCTCCTCGTAGGGCATGCGATCCTGGAACAGGCCCCCTACCCCACCGTCGGCGGCCCGATGCCCCGCCGGGCGCAACCAGGCCGATGCGCTGCGTCGCGGGTCTCGTCCGCCCACGAGGATCTGCGCCTTGGCCACGAAGGGCTGCGCCCGCGAGGAATCCTCGCTCGAGGTGGCCCCACCGATGACGCCACTGGCGACGACACCACTGGACTGACCGGGGCCCCGAACCTCGCCGAGGTAGCGCTGGGTGAGCTCGCGCAGGGCCCGGTCGCCTCCGGTGGCGCGCTCGGGCTCCTCGAGCTCGGTGTTGGGATCGACGTCGGCCAGCGAGCGCTGCAGCAGCTCGAGCAGGTGTACGCCGTCGCTCGGCCGCAGCCCGGGATCGGGCGCGAGGGCCTGGCGCACCACGCCGAGCAACAGCCCAAAGCGCCCTGGATCGACGTCGCCTTCCATCAGGGCGGAGACGGCGTCCGAGCCCAGCTCGCCGCTGGCCACCGATGCGATCACCGCCCCCCAGGCAAACACGTCGATGGAGGGCGACAGCGGAGCTCCCGAGAGCACCTCGGGCGCGACCACGTCGCCGCCGAGACTCCGCATGCGGGGGCCGATCACGGTGGGATCGCACTGGCCTGCGATGCCGTACTCCCACAGCATCGGCGTGCCCTCCCACATGAGCACGCTCCCGGGGGTGAGCGCACCGTGGACGAGGCCGTGGCGATGCAGGTAGGCCAGACCACGAGCGATCTCGACGGCCGCCCGGGCCAGCACGCGACGGCTCCCCCCGCGCTCGACGAGGGCGGCGAGGGGCTCGGCGCCGGGCAGCTGCTCGTAGCCGACGACGCAGTAGTCCTCCTCGCGGTCGACGAGCACCACCCGCACCAGCGACGGGTGCCGCAAGCTGGTCAGCGCGTTGGCGCCCGCCATGAACGACGACAGCTCGACCTCGGTCGGCATGAACATGCCGTCGATGACCGTCAGCCACAGCGACTCGTCGCGCGAGATGTCGCGCGCCATGAACACGGGCTGGAACACCTGGGCGCCGACCGAAGCGGGCGCCAGGCGCTCGAGGACGATTTCGCCACAGATGGTTTCGCCGGGTGTCGGCAAGGCGCCTCGGAAGGTGCACCCACAATGGGGCTGCGTCGGCCCGATTGTACCGGTCCCGCGCCCACCGCGCCAAGGGCCCCCTGCTAAGAGTCGGGCGTGGGCGCGGGCGCGGGCCCAAAGCCGCCCGTGCTGCCGTAGCCTCCCGCGCCGCGCCCGGAGCTCGCGTCCGGGTCGACCGGTGGTGCTTCGACGGGCTCGGCCATGCACACCGGTGCGATCACGAGCTGAGCGATCCGATCACCATGGCGCACCACGAACGGGGCATCGCCGAGGTTGACCAGCAGCACCGACAGCTCACCCCGGTAGTCGGCATCGATGGTTCCGGGGGCATTGAGCACGGTGATCCCGTGACGCAGCGCCAGGCCCGATCGCGGTCGAACCTGTCCCTCGAAGCCGGACGGGAGCTGGAGCTGCACGCCGGTGGGCACCAAGGCCCGCCCACCGGGAGGGAGCGGCTGCTCCTGCTCCACGCACGCAAACAGGTCGAGCCCCGCTGCGTCCGCGCTCATGCGTCGGGGCAGCGAGGCTCGAGGGCTCAGCCGGGCGAACGAGACCCGCATCGAGGACCTGCCCCGCCTAGCTCCCCTCCGGGGGGCACCTGGGTTGCCAGAGGTCGCGGGGGAGCATGGCTGGGCTAGGCCCGCATGTTCTGGACCTCGGACGGATCGACGCCAAAGGCGGCCTTGCGGCTGAGGCGGATGCGACCGGTCTGATCGATGTTGAGCACCTTGACCACGACCTCGTCGCCCTCGTTGAGCACGTCGGAGACCTGGTTGACGCGGTGGTTCTCGAGCTCGGAGATGTGCACGAGACCGTCGGTGCCCGGCAGGATCTCCACGAATGCGCCGAAGTCGGCCACGCGGGTGACCATGCCCTGGTAGTAGGCGCCGATCTCGGCCTCGGCCGTGAGCCCCTCGATGAGCCGGCGCGCCTTGGCGATCGACTCCATCGAGGACGACGAGATCGAGACGCGGCCGCTGTCGTCGACGTTGATCTGCGCGCCCGACTGCTCGGTGATGGCGCGGATCATCTTGCCGCCGGGGCCGATGATGTCGCGGATCCGGTCGACCTTGATCTGCATGGTCACGATGCGCGGGGCGTACTGCGAGATGTCCTCGCGCGGACGGTCGAGCACCTCGAGCATGGCGCTCAGGATGTGCAGGCGAGCGTCGCGGGCCTGGGCCAGCGCGTCCTCGAGGATCTGGCGGGTGAGGCCCTCGACCTTGATGTCCATCTGCAGGGCGGTGATGCCGTCGCGGGTGCCACAGACCTTGAAGTCCATGTCGCCCATGTGATCCTCGTCACCGAGGATGTCGGTGAGCACCGCGATCTTGTCGCCCATCTGCATCAGGCCCATCGCCACGCCGGCCACGGGGGCCTTGATGGGCACGCCCGCGTCCATCATGGCCAGGCAGCCGCCGCACACGGAGGCCATCGAGGACGAGCCGTTGGACTCGGTGACGTCGGAGACGATCCGCACCACGTAGGGGAACTGCTCGCCCTCGGGGAGCACGGCCTTGAGCGCGCGCTCGGCCAGCGCGCCGTGGCCGATCTCGCGGCGCGAGGTGCCGCGCATGGGCCGGGCCTCACCCGTGCAGTAGGGCGGGAAGTTGTAGTGCAGCATGAAGGTGCGACGGACGTCGCCGCGGATCGTGTCGAGGCGCTGGGCGTCGTACTCGGTGCCGAGGGTGACGCTGACGATCGCCTGGGTCTCGCCGCGCTGGAACAGCGCCGAGCCATGGGGGCGCGGCAGCGGATGCGCCTCGATGTGCAGCGGTCGCACCGTGCGGGTGTCGCGGCCGTCGATGCGCACGCCGGACTCGATCACCTGGGTGCGCACGACCTCCTTCTCGAGCTTGTCGATGGCGCCCTTGATGTCGTCCTCCTGCTCGGGGTGAGCGGTCAGGAACTTCTCGACCGCCGCCTTGCGCAGGGCTCGGATGGCGTCGTGGCGCTCGTGCTTGCCGAGGATCTTGATGGCGTCGACCATGCCCGCGCGAGCGAAGTCCTTGACGCCCTTGATGAGCGCCTCGTCGACCGCCGGAGGGACGAACGGGCGCTTGTCCTTGCCCGCACGCTCGCGCAGGCGATCCTGCAGGGCGATGAGCGGAGCGGCGGCCTCCTTGGCGAACATCAGGGCGTCGATCATCTCGGCCTCGGTGGCCTCGGCGGCCCCGCCCTCCACCATCACGATGGCGTCGCGGGTCACGCCCACGGTGAGGCTGATGTCGGCGCTCTGCTGCTGGGTGAAGGTGGGGAACGCGACGAACTTGCCGTCGATGCGCGCGACTCGAATGCCGGCGATCGGCCCTTCCCACGGGATCTCGGAGATCGTGAGCGCGGCCGAGGCTCCCGTGATCGACAGGACGTCGGGCTCGTTCTCCTTGTCGTGCGACAGCACGTTGCTGATGATCTGCGTGTCGTTGCGGTAGCCCTTGGGGAACAGCGGGCGGATCGGACGATCGGTGACGCGACAGGTCAGGATCTCCTGCTCGCTGGGCCGGCCCTCGCGCTTGAAGTAGCCGCCGGGGATCTTGCCGGCGGCCGAGCCACTCTCCCGGTACTCGACCGTCAGAGGCAAGAACGGAAGGTCGCGGGGGTCGGCCGAGGACACGGCGGTGACGAGCACGATGGTGTCGCCGGCGCGCACGAGGACCGAGTTGGCCTGCTTGGCCACGCGTCCGGTCTCGATCGTGATCTCTACGTCCCCGACCTTGCAGGTCTCGATGATGGGGTTCATGGGGTGTCTCCTGATCTCTACGAAGGATCTCTATCAGTGGGCTCGATGGCAGCGCCGTGGCGAGCATGGGGCGACGGCGGGCGAGCCTTGGTTGTCAACGAAAGCGCTCCGCTTCGGGCATGCCCGGGCGGCCGCGGGATGCAGCCGTCTCCATGGAGCGCAAGGAAGGGCCAAACGGCCCCAGATCGTGGGGGGCGGCGGGGGGCCGCCGTCCGTGAGTCTCGAGGCGATGGCCATGCGACTCACCGCGCGTGCGCGTACCGACGGGCACGACGGGCGCACGACGAAAGAGGGCGCGACCCCGACCGGGGCGCGCCCTCTGCTTCACTTGCGAATGCCCAACGAGGCGATGACCGTGCGATAGCGGTCGAGGTCCTTCGCCTTGAGGTAGTCGAGGAGGCGACGGCGACGCCCGACGAGCTTGAGCAGCCCACGACGGGAGTGGAAGTCCTTCTTGTGGGTACGGAAGTGGTCCGTGAGGTACGTGATTCGCTCCGAGAGGAGCGCGATCTGGACCTCGGGCGAACCGGTGTCGGTCTCGCCCTTTTGGAACTTGCCGATGATGTCGGCCTTGCGATCGTTGGACAGCGGCATGGTCTTGCGGAAGGGGTTGGCGCCCGGGGCCGAAGCCCTCACGGTACGCGCAGCGTTGTTCTCGTTCGTCTGTTTCGAAGGCGGAGAATGGTGGAGTGGCAATGGGCCTGTCAAGGGCGAGGTGCGGGCGCCACGATGACGCGCTCGGGCTGGAGCCGGCCCTCGGCCGGGTCGTGGCGCACGAGCACCAGGCCGGGACCATTCATGGACGCGACCGCGAGACAGGCCCCGGTGGCGTCGCAGGAGCCCAGGCCCGAACCCAGACCCAGCCCCAGACCCGGATCGGCGAGTGACAGCGACTGCCCCGACGCCAGGCACGCCAGGGCGCGCCGTCCGCTGTCGTCATCGGCCACCCGCAGAACGGGCAGCGGAACGGCCATCGCGGGCGCCAACAGGTGCCCTCGCAGGTGGTCGGCCATGGCCTCCCGCGAGGCTCCGGCCGGGCCTTGCAGCGCCAGTTGCCAGCGCCCGGGTGATCCGTCGCCACGGCGCTGGGCGGTGACATCGGTGACGGCCAGCGGGTGGTCGAGGCCGAGGGCACCGCTGCGCGTGCGGTGCAGGGCACCGAGGTGCGCCGGGAGGCCCAGCCGCTCGCCCACCGCCTCGGCCAGCGAGCGCACGTAGGTGCCCTTGCTCACGAGCAACTCCGCCTCCACCTCCACCCGATCCCCGACCCGAGCCAGCCGACCGGGCACCACCTCGTGCACCACCATGGGGCGAGGCGGAAGCTCCACCTCCACCCCGGTGCGCGCGAGCTCGTGAGCCCGGCGGCCGTCGACGTGGATGGCCGAGTAGGCCGGTGGCGGCAGCCGATGCTCGCCTCGCAGCCAGGCGAGCACGGGCGGGACCCGGGCCTCGGTGTCGGACGGACACGGCATGGACGAGCGCACCTCGCCCTCGGCGTCGGCGGTGGTGGTCGCCGCCCCCAGCACGAAGCGCGCGCGATAGCCCTTGTCCTGGCCGGTGAGGATCGGGGCGAGCTTGGTCGCGGCCCCCACCCCCACCACCAAGAGGCCGGTGGCGCTGGGGTCGAGGGTTCCGCAGTGGCCGACGCGACGCACGCCCAGGACCCACCGCACCCAGGCCACCACGTCGTGCGAGGTGGGTCCGGCGGGCTTGTCGAGCAGGAGCACCCCGCACAGGGAGGGGTCGTCGGTGCGGCGGCGACGGCCGGTCATGACGTGGGCTCGGTGCTCGCGGCCTCGTGCTCGTCGTCGTCGTCGAGCTCCGCGGTTCCACGGTTCGTCGGGCCGTTCGTCGCGGCCTCCGCATGGATCTGCGCGAGCACGGCCTCGATCTTGCGGCCGTGCTCGATGCTGCGATCGACCACGAATCGCAGGGACGGCGTGCGCTTGAGCCGAATGCGACCGCCGAGCTTGGCACGAATGGCCGAGGCGCCCGCGTTGAGCCCTTCGATCACCCGCTGCACCGCGCTGCCCTGCTCGCCGAGCACGTCGACGTAGACCACGGCCGAGCCGAGATCGGGCGAGATCTTGGCCGCCGTGATCGAGATCGCCGCCGCGTTGCTCAGCCGCGGATCCCGGAGGTCGCCGCGCACGATGATCTCGGCCAGGGCGCGGCGCAGGGTCTCCTCGACCCTCGAGAGTCTCGTACTCATGACGTCACGCGCCGCTCGGCCGACCTACGCCCCCCGCTGGGGGGCAAGCTGGGTGCTCGCTCGTTCACTGCCGGTTGCGGGGCCATTTACAAGGTCGGCGGGATCGCCTCCACATCGTAGGCTCGAATGAGGTCGCCCTCGGCAATCGCCGGGAAGCCATCGACCACGATGCCGCACTCGAAGCCTTCCTTGACCTCGCGGACGTCCTCCTTGAAGACGCGCAGCGAGCCAATGGTGCCCTCGTACACCTCGTCCCCGTCGCGGATGACCCGCACGCGGCTGGTCCGTGCAATGGATCCACGAAGCACGCGACAGCCGGCCACCACCCCCAGGCGGGGAATGGGGAACAGCGCGCGCACCTCGGCCTCGCCCGTCTCGCGCTCGCGGTACTCGGGCTCGAGCAGGCCGATCATCAGCTCGGTGCACTTGTCGGTGGCCTCGTAGATCACCGAGAACGTATGGATCGACACGCCCTCCTGATCGGCGATGGGCGCCGCCTTGCCCGCGGTCTTGACGTTGAAGCCGAAGATCACGGCATCGCCCGCGCGCGCGTACTTGACGTCGTTCTCGTTGATCTGACCGACCTCGGCCTTGATGACCTCGACCTTGACCTTCTCGGTCGACAGCTCCTCGAGCGCGTCCTTGACGGCCTGGGCCGAGCCCTGCACGTCGGACTTGAGCACCACCTTGAGCACCGGCGTCTTGCGGCGCGCGAGCATCTCGAGCAGCGAGGGACCCGTACGCACGCTCTCCTTGCGCTTGCGCTGCTCGCGGCGGTGGGTGACCAGCGCCTTGGCGTCGCGATCGCTCTCGACCACGTCGACGCGATCACCGGCCGCGGGCACCCCGGAGAGGCCCAGCACCTCCACCGGGGTGGAGGGACCGGCTTCCTTGAGGCTGCGCCCGCGGTCGTCGAACAGGCCGCGCACCTTGCCCTGGTACTCGTTGGCGACGATGATGTCGCCCTTTTCGATCTTGCCCGACTGGATCAGCACCGTGGCCACGGTGCCGCGGCCCTTGTCGATGCGAGCCTCGAGCACGACGCCCTGACCGCGGCCATCGTCGGGTGCACGCAGCTCGAGGATCTCGGCCTGCAGGGCCAGGTTCTCGAGCAGCTCGTCGATGCCGGCGCCGGTCTTGGCGCTGACCTCGAGGACCGCCGTGTCACCGCCGAACTCCTCGCCGACGAGCCCCTGCTCCATCAGCGCCTGCTTGACGCGCCCGGGGTTGGCCTCGGGCTTGTCGATCTTGTTGACCGCCACCACGATGGGCACCTCGGCCTCGCGGGCGTGCTTGATCGCCTCGACCGTGGTCGGCATCACGCCGTCGTCGGCCGCCACCACCAGGACCACGAGGTCGGTGATCTGGGCCCCGCGCTCGCGCATGGCGGTGAACGCCTCGTGGCCGGGCGTGTCGAGGAACACCACCGGGCCGCGCGAGGTGTCGACCTTGTAGGCGCCGATGTGCTGCGTGATGCCGCCGGCCTCGCCCGCCGCCACCCGCGTCTCGCGGATCTTGTCGAGCAGCGAGGTCTTGCCGTGGTCGACGTGGCCCATGAAGGTGACCACGGGAGCCCGGGACACGCCCTCGGCCTCGTCGCCACGGCTGAGCATGTCGTCCTCCTGGAAGGCGACGTTCTCGACCGTGTAGCCGAACTCGGCCGCGACCAGCTCCGCCGTCTCGGCGTCGATGGCGTGGTTGATCATGATCCCGCGCATGCCCATGCTCCAGAGCTGGCGCAGGATCACGGAGGCCTTCTGGCCCATCTGGTGCGCGAGGTCGGACACCTGGATCGCCTCGTCGACCCGGATGCGCTTCTTCTCCTCGCTCATCTCCACGGTGGAGATGCGCGGAGGTCCGCCGGGCCCGCGGCTGCGGCTGCGGGTCATCTTGCGACGGCGGCCCGCGGCCTGAGCCTTCTCTTCACGCTGCTTGCGCTGGCTGGCGCGGCCCTTGCGATCCTCCTCGGTGGCATCGGTGATGATGACCTGCTGAGGACGCCGCTTGGTCTGCGCCAGGGGGATGAAGCCGAGGATCTTGGGCTCGGAGCGGATCGGCTTGGTGCCGACGATGATGCCGGCCTCGTTGCGCACCACCCGAGGACCATCCTCGACCCCTTCGGGGGGGCTGGCCGGAGCGTCGGCCGCCGCCACGGGAGTCGCCGCCGCGGGGGGGCGACGCTCGCTCGCGGCGGCCGGGGACGCCCCGGAGCGCGAGGGGGTGGCAGCCGGAGTCCGGGCCGTGGTGGGAGCGGGAGTCGGCGCGGACGCTCGAGACGGCGTGCGATGCTCGACGACGGGCTCGGGCCGCTTTTGCTGAATGCGCGAGGCCATGCCGCCGGGGAGTCGACGCGTCCCGGGCGGCAGTGCGATCCGCGAGCCGACCGGGGGAGACACGGCAGGTGGCGCCTCGGGGCTGGGCGGTGCACCCGGCGCAGCCGGAGTGGATGCAGGGGTCGCCTCGGCCGGAGGGGTCGATCGCGCGGTGGGCTCGGAGCGTGGGGCCGTAGGTGCCTCACGTCGAACCACGGGAGCCTCCGCATGCGGAGCGGGCGTGGACGTGCCGGAACGGACGATGGGGCGACTCGGAGACGGCCGCGGGGCCTCACCTTGGCGCGCCGGCCGGAACGCCGGACGTGCGGTGTCGGTGACCATGCCTCCCGAAGCCTTGTTGGCGACGGCCGCGGCTTGCTCGGCTGCCTCCTCACGCTCCGCTCGACGCCGACGGACCTCGGGGCCGCGACGACGAATGACCGACTTGGTCCGCTTGACTGGTCCTCCTCCGCCTCCCGAGCCGGCGTTGCCACCGGACCCCCCGCGAGCTCCGCCCGCACTGGCTCCACCCCCACCCCCACTGCTGCCGGCCGGAGCCGACGCCGAGGAGGAGGACGGCGAGAGGTTGTCGCGGACGCGCTGCGCTTCTTCGGGCGACAAGGTGCTCATCTGATTCTTGATCTCGATGCCGAGGCCTCGGATCACCTTGACCAGGGACTTGTTGTCCTGGTCCAGCTCGCGGGCGAGCTCGTATACGCGGATCTTCGCCATGGGTCAGGCAGACCTCCCCGGCGTCCCAAGACCCCCACGCAGCTCGACGAGCGCGTCGTAGCGGGGGTTTTGGCTGTTGTCGCCGGACCGTTGCATGTTCTGGATCTCGTGGTCGAGGGCGGCGGCCACCGAAGGCCACAGGGCCTCGAGGTCGGGGCCGAGCACCCGGGGGCGGGAGGGGGAGCAGCCCCGTTGTGCGAGGGGCTCGCTTCGGGTGGAGCCGAGGGAACGCTCGAGCGCGCGCCGCTTGAGCGCCCGCTCGAAGCACGAGCGACTGGGGCACAGGTACGCGCTGCGTCCTCGCGTGTGCCGGCCCACCGCGGGCACGACCACGCCATCGGATCGCCGCCGCAGGCGAACGAGCGCCCGCTGCGGTCGTCGCGTGCGACACGCGACGCAGATTCGTACCGGCTCGCTCAATCCACACCTCCGGGACCCTCGTAGGCCATCGCCTCCTCGGGCGAGGGGTACTTCACGTCGAGCTTGAGGTTGCCGCTGGCCACGTCGTTGGCCACGTCGATGATCTCCTCGGCCCGCTCGGCGCTACCGACGCCAGGGACCTCGGCCAGCTCGTCGGCGTCGGCGACCGCCAGATCGCGCAGGCCCCTCCAGCCGAGCTGGAAGATCACGACGGCGAGCTCGTGGCCGACCCCCGGGATCGCGGCCATCTCGGCCAGGCTGCGGGCCTCCATCTCGCGGATCTTGCTCTCGGAGTGGATGTCGATGCGCCACCCGGTCAGCCGCGAGGCGAGCCGCACGTTCTGGCCCTTCTTGCCGATGGCCAGCGAGAGCTTGTCGTCGGGCACCACCAGCTCCATGGTATGGCGCTCGGCGTCGATGAGGACGCGGCTGACCACGGCGGGCTGGATCGCGTTGCACACGAACCGGGCCGGGTCCTCGTTGAAGGGCACGATGTCGATCTTCTCGCCGCGCAGCTCCTGCACCACGGCCTGGACTCGGCTGCCGCGCATGCCCACGCACGCGCCCACCGGATCGACGTCGCGGTCGCGGCTGCTCACCGCGATCTTGCTGCGTGCGCCCGGCTCGCGCGCACAGGCCTCGATGCGGACGATGCCCTCGTAGATCTCGGGGACCTCGTGCTCGAACAGCTTCTCGACCAGCCCGCGGTGGGTCCGCGAGAGGATGATCTGTGGCCCGCGGGCGCTCTTGTCGACGTCCTTGACGAACGCCACGATGCGATCGCCGGGGCGCAGCGACTCGCGCGGCACCTGCTCGCGCACGGGGAGGATCGCCTCGGCCTTGCCGTTGTCGACCTCGACGATGATCGAGCCCCGCTCGAAGCGGCGCACGATGCCCGTCATCAGCTCGCCCTTCTTGTCCTTGTAGGCATCGTACATGTTCTCGCGCTCGGCCTCGCGAACGCGCTGGATGATGACCTGCTTGGCGGTCTGGGCGGCGATGCGGCCGAAGCCGGTGTTGTTGATCTGGAGCGCCGGGATCTCGGGGTAGTCCTTGGCCTGCTGCTCGGCGCGCTTGCGGTCGCCATCGAGATAGAAGATCTGGAACAGGAGCTCGTCGCCCTCCTCGGCCTCGAGGCCGGAGCGCTGGGCCTGCTCGACGCTGATCTCACGGTTCTCCGCGGTGACCTCGTTGACCACGTAGAGCACCTGGAACAAGTTGACGTGGCCGGTCTCGGGATCGAAGTTGGCCTCGATCTCGCGATCCTCGAACACCTTCTTGGCGGCGGCGAGCACCGCCTGCTCGACGGTGTCGGTGAGGACCTGACGCGAGATGTTCTTCTCGCGGCAGACCTGGTCGATGACCGTGCTGAGGTTGATGACTTCTTCCATCGTGAGCCTTCGTGGATCCGGGCAGGCGCGTGCGCTTGGGTGCTCGCTGCTCGCTGCGGTTGGGGATCAGCCTTCGTAGACGAGCCGAGCGCGCCGTACCCGATCGAGGGGGATCTGGTGCTCGTGCCCGCCGTCGGGGTCCCGCAGGGTGACGGTTCCCGAGCGATCGTCGTTGGGGCGTTGGGGATCGGGCGTGACCGCCTCGATGCGACCGTTGAAGTTGCGTTGGGAGTCGCCGGAGCCCAGCGGGGAGAACACCCGCAGCTTGCACAGCCGGCCCAGGTAGCGCGCGAAGTGACTGCGCCGCGAGAGCGGGCGCTCGAGGCCGGGCGAGGACACCTCGAGCACGTAGGGCGCCTCGAGCAGGCGCGCCAGCTCGCCGCTGTAGGGACCCGAGGCCGATGCGCCTGCCGGGTCGGCCGCATCGGCGACCTCGGAGGCGTCCAAAGCGTTGCCGAGGATGGGGCTGCACCGCGCACAGTCGTCGAGGTCGACACCGTCCGGGTGATCGATGAAGACTTGCAGCTTGCGGTGCCGACCCGACACGCTCCACTCCACGTGCACCAGCTCGAAGCCCAGCGTGTGAAGCACGGGCTCGAGCACGGCCTCGAGCATCAACCCACGCGCGCGCTCCACCGTGCCGGGAGGGCCGGCCGGAGAGTTGGTGCCGAGCTGGATCGAGGGTTCGGTCATGGGGGGCGTCGAGCACAAAAAAGAGCGGGACCCGAAGGTGCCCACTCCCGACGAAGCGTCGTGGTGTGAAGACGGACCAGCAGATAGCACAGCGAAAAATGGGCCGCAAGGGCCGCATCCCGCCCGTTCCTCCCCATTCGCGCGACATCCCAGTCACGCCGGCGGGCGGCGCCCGGCCCCGATCGGTGGCCCGCCGTGGGCATGGGGACGACCTGTCCGCGCTGGCCCCCAAACGGCCGAATCCTCGTCAAGCAGCGTCTACGCTCGATAATTCCGCCCCGGAACGTCATCGATGGCCCGTCGGGGGACCACCGTGGATCCGCTCCGAGCCGCTGGTACCCTCGCGGCACGCGTGGGCTCCGCCTCCGCGAGCCTCCCCTCCCCCTTGGATCGTCGGTCGCCGTGAGCCCCCGCAAGCGCCCCCCCGAGAACCGAGGGCTCCACGAGCTGATGGAGCGCTACGTCGACGGCGACCCCTCCGCGTTCTCCCGGCTGCACGAGCGGCTGCAGCCACGCCTGCGGGGGCTGCTGCTCACGATGGTCCGCGACGAGTCGACGGTGGAGGATCTGATCCAGCTGACCTTGCTCAAGGGCCACCTCGCCCGGGACCGGTTCGCGCTGCAGGGAGGGGATCCCGATGGGGCCGTCCGGGCCTGGTACTTCGCGATCGCACGCAACGTGGCCCTGGACCACCTTCGGCACGAGTATCGGTCCCAGCGGCGCCGCGCCGAGGACGAAGGCGACGTGGTCGAGGCGCTGCCCGACGCCGGTCCCGACCCCGAGCAGCTCGGCGAGCGAGTCGAGCACGAGGAGGAGATCGTGCGGCGCGTACGGGCGGCCCTCGCCGCGTTGCCCCCCGGGCAGCGCGAGGTGGTGGAGCTGCACAAGCTGCGCGGGATGAGCATGGCCGACATCGCCAGCCGCCTCGAGGTCCGCGAGGGGGCGGTCCGGGTCCGGGCCCATCGCGCCTACAAGACCCTGGCCCGGCTGCTGTCGCCGTCGGACCTGACGGTGGTGATGCTGCTGGTGGGGGGGACTCCGCACGCGCGCCCCGTCACCCCGCGCCCTGCCGCTGGGCCCTGGCCACCTCCCGTCGCCGTCGACGCCCCATCGCCGCCACCCTTCGCTCGAGCACTCGATGCAGGGCGGGAGCCCCCGTCCAGCGCGTAGGACACAGATCGTGCTCCGCGCCATCGAGTTCCTCGAGCACGAACACCTCTCGCTGCGGAGGAGCCCGCTGCTCCACGTGGAGGGCGGCGATCGCCTCGATGGGCACCGCCCGCCGCCGCGTGCCGTCGTGGAAGCGAACGCTGCGGCCCAGGATCACCACCGACCGCGGCAAGCGGGCGTCGAGCACCCGCTGCACCACTCCGAGCGCCACGATCGTCCCCAGCACCAGCGCTGCGCGAACCACCCATGTCCGCCCTCCGGCCAGCGCCACCCACGCCGAGGGGAGCTCCGCCAGCAGGATGGCCACCGCGAGCAGCACGAACGTGATTGCCACGACCAGCCGAGCCAGCACGCCCGTCCAGTCTTCGGGGCGAGCCACGTGGAAGAGACCCCCGAGCACGGGCGCAGCGTAGCAGCTATGCTCCGCTCCATGCGGCCCCCTGCGCTCGCCCTGGGATCGTGGTTGCTGCTCTCGACCGCGGGGTCTGGCTGCGCCAGCCAGGCCGAGTGCTCACAGGCCAGCTGCGAATCGGAAGCGGTGGTCACGTTCCCGGCCGACCTCTTCGACGGGGGCCTGTCGGGCCCCTTCGACCTGGTGATCGAGGGTGACGGCACGACTGCCATCGCGCGCTGCAACGATCCCAGCGCCCCCGAGACCGCCGACAATCCCGAGGGCCTCGCCTGCAACGGGCAGGGCTTCACCCTCGACGGTCACCCGCTCGCCAACGAGCGCGAGGTCGTGGTCACGATCATCCGGCTCGAGACCGACGAGGTCGTCAGCGAGTCCGTGCGCCTCGATGCGATCGAGGAGATCACGCCCAACGGCCCGGACTGCCCGCCGCTGTGCGTCGTGCGCAACGGCCAGCTTCGAACCGGGGTCGGCTCGTAGGGCTGGCTACTCGAAGTCGACCCGCAGCGAGTAGCCGCCCGCGCCGATCTGTCCTTGATCCACCACGAGGTAGTAGAGCCCCGCTTGCGGGATGTAGTAGCCGAGCTCGGTGATGCCTCCCGCCCCGGCCGAGTTGCACGAGAGCTCCGAGAGCGCCGCACAGTCGGTCCGCAGGCTGAGCACCGGCGCGAAGGCACCGGAGGTCTCCACCCGCGCGAACATGTTGCCGGGATAGGAGGCCTGCAGCGGGAACATGTTCTCGCGGCCCGGACCGCCACAAAAGCCATCGACGCGGCCCTGGCCCTCGGTGAAGTCGTTGTTCCACAGGAACGCCGAGCCGGGGATCTGCTCGATCACCTCGGGGTGCGGATCGCAGGTGTCGATGGTGGGCCAGCCGAAGTCCACGCTGAACGCGTAGCGGCCCTCTCCGCCGTCGGGCGTGTCGATCACCACCGCATAGGTGTTGCCGGCCCGCGCCAGGAAGTGGAACTGGTCGTCGGCGAAGCTGCGCGTGCAGACGCGGGTGATGCCCTGGCTGGCCTCGCAGCCGTTCTCCACCACCCGCAGGGTGGGCGTGAACTCGGGATCCGACTCGCCGGACAGGTAGGTCAGGATCACGTCCACGTCGTAATCGGGCACGAGCAGGTAGACGTCCTCGGGACCGCCGTCCGATCCACACCAGCCCTCGGAGAAGCTCGGACCCGAGAGTTCTCCTCTCATGATCGTGGGGGAGAAGGGCAAGCCGATGGGGTTGGTGCAGGTGCCCGCGCGATTGGGGTCGCCGTCGTCGTCATCGCTCGGCATCCCGTCGCTGTCGAGCACGAAGTCGGGCGCAAACGGATCGGATCGCAAGCCGCAGGCCACGGACGACAGCGCCAACGCGAGCGCCAAGGACGAGGCCACCGACGACGACGAACCGAGCATGACCACGGGTGTAGCATTGTGAGTTTCACCGCTCAAGCACTCGCTTACCCGTAGCGGCCGCGCCCACCAACCATGCCCCCCTCTGGGGGGCAGGCTGGGTGCTCGCTCGCAGACTAGCGGCCGCGGGGGGCATGAACACCCCAGAGGTGCTCGATGTGCATGCGTAGGCGGGACTGGCCGCGAAAGGTGTCGATCTGGGGCACGTAGATGCAGCCCACCCGGTCCCCGCGGGAGAGGCCCCGCAGGCTCGGGGCCTGGGCCTGGCCAAAGGCGATGGCCTCGCAGCGTGCAGCCCCTTGGCGCAAGGTCAGGGCCAGGTGCTTGTCCTTGAGCACGCGCACCGTCTCGACCACGGCGTCGTCACAGCCGAAGCTCGGCGGCTCGAAGCCCATCCCGTAGGGGGCCAGGGTGCGCATGGCTCCAATGAGCGAGGGATCGAGCGCCTCGAGCGGAAGCACGGCGTCGACCACCTCGGCCGACTCGCTCGCCCCCGCCCGTGCGGCCTGCTCCTCCCGTTGTCGAGCCACCGCATCGTCGAAGGCCTCGGTCAGGGCCTCGATGCGATCGACCCGCACCGTGGCTCCAGCCGCCTCGCGGTGGCCGCCAAAGCGCACGAGCAGCTCGCTGCACGCGGCCAGGGCCGCCCGCACGTCCACGGTGCCGAAGCTGCGCACCGAGCCGCGGGCCAGCCCGGCCTCGCGATCGATGGCCAGCACCAGCGCGGGACGGCGGTGGTGCTCGACCACCCCCGCGGCCGCGATGCCCACCACGCCGGGCAGCCACCCGTCGTGCGCGATCACGAGGGCGGCTCGCTCGCTGGCCCGGGGATCCGCGGCCAACAGCGTGAGCGCCTGCACCACCGTCTCCTGCTGGTGACGCTTGCGGCGGGCATTGAGGGTCTCGATCTGCTCGGCCAGCGGCATGGCCTCGGCCTCGGATCGCGCCCGCAGCAGCCGCAGCGAGGGCTCGGCCGCACCCAGTCGGCCGGGTGCGTTGATCCGTGGACCGAGCCGAAATCCCAGGTGCGTCTCGTCGATGGGACCACGCTCGACGCCCGCGGCCGACAGCAGCGCCCCGAGGCCCGGGCGCAGCGGGCCCTGGCTCATGTGCCGCAGCCCGTGGGTCACCAGCACGCGGTTCTCCTCGCGCAGCGGCATCATGTCGCACACGGTGGCCAGCGCCACCAGATCGAGCCACGCCCGGGGATCGGGCAGCGACGGATGACCGCGCTGGGCCAGCCGAGTGCGCAGCGCGGCGCAGAGATAGAAGGCCACTCCCGCCGAGCACATGCCCTTGAACGGGAACGCGCAGTCGGGCTGGTGCGGATTGATGAGCGCATCGGTGGGCGGCATGCGCTCGGGCACCTGGTGGTGATCGATGACCACGGTGTGCAGGCCCCGATCGCGCAGCCACTGCAGGGCCTCCTCGTCCGAGGTCCCGCAATCGCCGGTGAGCACCAGTCCCACCTTGGCCTCGGCGAACGCGGCGGCATCGGCCACGCCGAGCCCGTAGCCCCGGCTGCGATGGGCCACGCGTGCCACCACCTGCACCCCGAGCGCCTCGAGGAAGGTGGTGAGGATGGTGGTCGTGGTCACCCCATCGACGTCGTAGTCGCCGAACACCCCCACCCGCTGGCCACGGCGGCATGCGGCCTCGAGCAGCTCGAGCGCGGCGGGAAAACCCGCCATGGCATCGGGGCGGCGCAGATCCGCGAGCCGAGGATCGAGAACGCGCCGCTGCTGGGCCTCGTCGGTCACCCCGCGGGCCAGGAGCAGCCGTGCCGCCATGGGGGCGATGCGAAGGCGCTGCGCGACGTCGTGCACCTCGGCCGCCGAGCGCTCGCCTCCGCGCAGCTCCAGCCGAGGAGGATCGGGCCAGGGCTCGGACGGGCCCGGCAGCGCGGCAACGGCGGTGGACACCGCGGCATTGTCACCAATACCGCGCACGGGCGCCATGGCTCGGAGCGGCAACGCGCGTCACGAAAGGGGCCAGGATCGCCCCGGACGACGAAGGGATGGGAGATCACCTCCGAGCGTTCGGGTGCGATCCGTTCGGGTCCAGCTTGGCCGGAGCGGGCGACTACTCGTCGCCGTCACCACCCTCGGCACCGCCCTCGGGCCGACGCCGACGCCGACGCCGACTGGTCTTGCGCACACCCGCCAAGGCTTGCTCGGCGGCAGCCGCGACCTCCTCGCCATCGACCTCGACGGCCGGTCCATCGCCGTCGTCGTCGCCACCCGCCTCGTCCGCACGCGCGGCCTTGGCCTTGGTCTCGATCTCCTCCTTGCCCAGCAGGGTCCCGGTGCCCTCGCGCTGCTCCGCCCACTGCAGGTGGCCGCGGCCGGCGTAGAACCGCCGGTTGACCCACAAGAACACGGGCGTCGCGATGTAGAGCGACGAGTAGGTCCCGACCAGGAGGCCCACGATGAGCGCGAACGAGAAGTCCTTGATGGGACCCGAGCCCAGCACGTAGGTGGCCGCCACCACCATCAAGGTGGTGACCGAGGTGAGCAGCGTGCGGCTGAGCGTGTCGTTGAGCGCCGCGTTGGTTGTGATCTCGATCGGCTCGTCACGGTGCAGCGCCACGCGCTCGCGCACGCGGTCGAACACCACGATGGTGTCGTTGATGCTGTAGCCGATGACGGTGAGGATGGCGGCGATGGTCTGGAGGTTGAACTCCTTGCCCGTCAGGGCGAACGCCCCCACCACCAGGAACGCGTCGTGACACAGCGCGACGATGCCCCCCGGCGCAAAGCGCAGGTCGAAGCGCAGCATCACGTAGAGGAAGATGAAGCCGATCGCGAACAGCATCGACTTGATGCCGTCGGTCTGCAGCTGGTCGCCGACCTTGCTGCCCACCGACTCGGCGCCCACGATGTCCACGATGGAGCCCGCGCCGAGCTTGGTCTCGAGGTCGTCGCGGACCTTGGCCCCGATGCCCACGAGCGCCACCTCGACGGGGAACGCCTCGCGCGGCTCGGCGCCATCCCCTGCGGATGGAATCTGCATGCCCACGCCCGCGCCCTTGTCGGCCGCCCCCTGGCAGCCGGCGGCACCGAGCAGGCGCCCGACCTCGCGGTAGTTGGGCTCGATGTCGAACTGCAAGAACAGCTTGGAGCCGCCCTCGGGGTGGGTGAAGTCGAGCAGGGTGGCGTCGCCCACCGACTCGACCGCGGCCTCGCAGGTCTGCAGGGTCGCGTCGTCGATGCTGATCGTCTCCTTGATGCGAACGAGCACCTCGTTGGCGCGATCGGGGACCTCGACCGCCGAGCTGCCCTCGTAGCCGAGCTCGTCGAGGGCACCGCGCACCCGCTCGATGTCGACGGGCTGGTCCTCGGCGAACGCGAGCTGGATCTGCGAGCCGCCCGCGAAGTCGATGCCCATGTTGAGCGGCGAGCCCGAGGTGACCTGGTTGTAGACCAGCGACGCCAGCGATAGGACGATGAGAACGATCGACAACCCGATGAAGCGCCAGCGGTTCTCGACGAACTTGAAGTTGGTGCCGGGGGGCACCAGCTCGAAGAACTTGTGGACCTTCTTGTCCTTCGTGTCTTCCTTGGCCATGACCGTGCGTGCTCCTTCCCAATCTAGATGGACACCCGGTCGAAACCGCGGCGGTTGGCCTGGAAGTCGAAGAACAGGCGGCTGCAGAACACCCCGGTGAAGATCGAGGTGGCGATGCCGATGAGCAGGGTCACCGCGAAGCCCCGGATGGGCCCCGAGCCGTACTGGAACAGCACCAGCCCCGCGATGGCGGTGGTGAGCTGGGCGTCGAAGATGGTGGTGAACGCTCGATCGTAGCCCGACTCGATCGCCACGCGGGCGGTGTTCCCGTCGCGTAGGTAGTCGCGTATGCGTTCGAACACGATCACGTTGGCGTCGACCGCCATGCCGATGGTGAGCACGATGCCCGCGATGCCCGGCAGCGTGAGCGTGGCACCGAACAGCGCCATCGCGGCCAGGATGAGCACCATGTTGAGCAAGAGCGCAAACACGGCGATGAGGCCCGAGCCGCGGTAGTAGACGATCATGAACAGCACCACGCCGCCCAGGCCATAGAGGAAGGCCGTGGCGCCGGACTGCACCGAGTCCTTGCCGAGGTCCGCGCCGACCCGGATCTCGAACTCCTTTTGCAGGCGGGCGGGCAGCGAGCCGCTCTTGAGCACCTTGGTCAGGTCGTTGGCGGCCTCGCGGATCGACTGCCCGGGGGTCGCCCCCAGGGTGATGACGAAGCTGGCCCCGATCCGCTCGTTGAACACGGGGTCGGAGCGCACCGCGTCATCGAGCACGATCGCCATGCGCCGGCCCACGTTGGCCCCCGACAGCTCCTCCATGGCGCGCGCGCCGATGCGGTCGAGGTTGACGCTGACCTGCGGCTGCTGGGTCTGCGGGTCGGGGCGCACGGTGGCGTTGACCACGTGCTCGCCGGTGACCCCGGCGCGGGCCTTGACCACGAAGGTGCGCCACACCACCTCGGGCTCGGCGCTGGCCCCCCGGGTGTAGACCGACACCGGGCCGTAGAACACGGCCAGGTCGCTGGGCAGGCGCCAGTCGGGCGGCAGGCTCTTGAAGAAGTCCTCGAGGGTCGAGCGCTCCTTGGCATAGAAGGCGTAGGGGTCCTTGACCTGAACGCCTGCGTCCTTGCCGTAGCCGGACAGCTGGTGCACCGAGATGCCCATGCCCTTGGTGACCAGCCCCGCCTCGTAGATCGCGCGCAGGTAGGGCTTGCCGGTGTCGCGGAACGGGGTCTCGTCGTCGACCAGGTGCATCGACAGCACGGCCTGGCGCTCGATGATCTTGAGCAGGCGACGGAAGTCGCTCGCGTCCTCGTTGACCGCCGCGCGGGCGGTCTCGGACAGGCCCAGCACCACGGTGGCCTGGTCGGCCGCGGTCTCGGCGTCCTGATCCATGAACACCAGCTCGGCCGTGATGCGATCGTCGACGATGGTCTTGCCGTCGGTGGCGATCTTGTCGGCGAAGGTCTGGCGG
Source organism: Paraliomyxa miuraensis (assembly GCF_026337845.1). GTDB lineage: Bacteria > Myxococcota_A > Polyangia > Nannocystales > Nannocystaceae > Paraliomyxa > Paraliomyxa miuraensis. The sequence continues at coordinate 325,586 of NZ_JAOVZF010000157.1, forward strand.
ATGATCTGCTCGGCCTCGCGATCGGGGATGGTGAGCTTGAAGGCGCCCGGGTCTCCGCGCAGCTCGGTCTCGAACGCCTGCGGCACCCCGGCCTCGATCTGCAGCACGTCGATGACGCCGCGCGCCGCGTCCTTGGCGGCCGCACGCACCTCCGTGGCGGTGTCCGACAGACCCGGCAGCTCGACCACCAGCTGGCGGTTCTTGGGATAGATGTTGGGCTCGGCCACGCCCATCGCGTCGACGCGGCTGCGCACGGTGTCGAGCGCGGTGCTGACCGACTGGCTGCGCTGCTCGGCGAGCCGCGCCTCGGGGACCCGCAGGGTGATCACCCCGTCGGCCTCGCTGGGGCCGTCGTCGGGCTCGATCCGCTGCATGAAGTCGCCGATCACGCCCAGCACGTCGTCGGTGGCGGTGGCCACGTCCTCGGGCTTCTCGAAGTGGATCTGCAGGGTGTCGATGCCCTCGCGGGTGACCTTGACCTTCACGTCCTTCTTGTCGCGAAAGCCCGCCTCGAGCTCGCCCGCGATCTGGTCGAGCTTCTTCTGCACGGCCTCGTCGACCGCAACCGAGTACTCGAGGTGCAGGCCGCCCTGCAGATCGAGCCCCAGCTGGAACTTGCTCTTGAAGTTGTCGGTGATCCAGGCGGGCAGCGTGATCGCATCGGGCGCGATGGCGGCGATGGACGGCAGCACCATGAGGATCGCCATGGTCATCAATGCGGCCAGGGCCGCGGCCTTGAGCTTGAGGAAGCGACGCATGGTCGGGGCCTGCTCGTGGTGACGTTATGCGCCCTTTTGGGCGGCTTCGGAGGAATCGGCCTCGTCGTCGGCCTTCTTGGAGTCCGTCTTCTTGGACTTGTCGGCGGCCTTGTCGTCCTTGGCGGCGGCCTTCTTGTCGTCCTTCTTGCCCGCGCCGGCCTCTTCGGCCTTCAGCACGTTCTCCTGGAGATCCTCGATCTTGCTCTTGAGCACGCGAATGCGCACGCGATCGGCGAGCTCGACGACCGCGATCTTGGGATCGTCGGCGTTGGTGATCCGCCCCAGGATGCCGCCCTGGAGGACGACCTGGTCGCCCTTCTTGAGCGCCTCGACGCGCTTCTTGCGGTCCTTCTCCTGCTTGCTCATCGGCCGCAGCACGATGAAGTAGATCACCACGAACATCAGCAGGATGGGCAGCATCCCGCCCAGACCCCCCGCGGGAGCGCCTTCGGCCATCAGCGGAGCGCCGCCGGGCGACAGGGGAACGATCGAGAGGTTGGTGATCATCGGAAGACCGACCGGCCGCGCCGGGAGTGACAGGGAGGGACGAGCGCAAGATATCGCCCGAAGGTGGCTCGTCTGACGGTGCGGCCACGAACGGACGCACCACGAGCAGCCCTCGCAGGGGCGCGCGAGAGGCGGCAGGGGTAGCAGAGCCCCCCGGGGCGGTCAAGACCGCAGGCGTGGCCTAGGGAGCGAGGTAATACCGCGTGATCACGGAAGAAAGCGCAGCGTCGACGTCGGCGAAGGTGCCCGCCCGCACGGCGCCACGCAGCACCGCGACCCACTGATGGAAGAAGTAGAGGTTGTGCAGCGTGGCCAGCCGCAGGAACAAGGGCTCCCCCTGGCGGTGGAGATGCCGCAGATACGCGCGGCTGAAGCGCCGACACGTGAGGCAGCCACACGTGGGATCGACCGGGCCGGGATCGTCGCGTAGCCGGGCCCAGCGCAGGTTGATCCGACCATGCCACGTGAAGAGCTGGGCGTTGCGAGCGTGCCGGGTGGGCATGACGCAGTCGAACATGTCGACCCCCGACCGTACGGCCGCCAGCAGATCGTGCGGGGTCCCGATCCCCATCACGTAGCGCGGCCGGTCCTGCGGCATCAGGGGGGCCACCGCGGCCAGGGTGGCGTGCATGTCCGGGATCGGCTCGCCCACGCTCAGTCCGCCGAGGGCCAGGCCATCGAAGGGCAGCGCGCGCATGACCTCGAGGTGAGCGCGCCGCAGCTCGAGGCTGGTCCCCCCCTGAACGATGCCGAAGCACAGCTGCCCCGGCCCCAGGATCTCACCGCGAATCGCGGCGGCCTCCCGGGCCCAGGCCGTGGTGCGTGCCACCGCCTCGCCCATCGCAGCCGCATCGGCCTGGCCCGGGGGGCAGTGGTCGAGGACCATGCAGATGTCCGAGCCCAGGCACGCCTGGGCCTCGAGCACGCTGCGAGGCGTCATGCGGTGGGCCGAGCCATCGAAGTGGGTGCGGTAGTCGACGCCCTCGTCGTCGATGGTCTGAAGGCCGCGCAGCGAGAACACCTGGAAGCCGCCGCTGTCGGTGAGGATGGCGCGCGGCCACGTGGTCATGCCGTGCAGGCCTCCGAGCGCTCGCACCAGCGCCGCGCCCGGGCGGTGGGTGAGGTGGTAGGCGTTGCCGAGGATCACCTGCGAGCCCACGCTCGCGAGCTCGTCGGGGGTCAGGCCCTTGACCGCCCCGTAGGTCCCCACCGGCATGAAGCACGGGGTGTCGACCGGTCCGTGGGCGGTCCACAGGCGGGCCGCGCGGGCGGGACCGGCCTGGGCGAAGACCTCGAACGTACCCGGCGGGCGGATCTCGAGCGTGGGATCGTCGGCGGGCAGGCCCGCGGCGGGGTCGGGTCGCAGCGCGGGATCGGGGGGCCCCGGATCGATCACGGCGGGGCGCTCGGCGGTGGGCGCATCGTTCACGAGGGTTCCTCGTTCGGGTCGGGCGTGTCGGGCTCGCGAGCCACGAGCATGCAATCACCGTAGCTGTAGAAGCGATAGTCGTGCCGGACCGCCTCGCGGTACCACGACAGCACGCGCGACCGGCCCGCCAGCGCGCACACCAGCATCAGCAGGCTGCTGCGGGGGAGATGGAAGTTGGTCAGCAAGTGGGTGACGACCGAGAAGCGAAAGCCGGGGGTGATCACCAGCGAGGTGGTGCCCACGGTCGGCGGCAGGCGGCCTCCGTGCGCGGCGGCGATGCCCTCGAGCGCACGCGTGGTGGTGGTGCCCACGGCCACGATCGGCCGTCCCGCGGCGCGAGCGGCCTCGATGCGGGCCGCCGCATCGCTCGTGAGTTCGATGCGCTCGGCCCCCACGCGATGCTCGGTCACGTCGGTCACGTCCATGGGCAGGAACGTTCCGGGACCGACGTGAAGGAGCAGCTCCACCACGTCGAGGCGCGCGAGCATCTCCTCGTCGAGGTGCAGGCCAGCGGTCGGCGCGGCCACCGAGCCATCGTCGCGGGCGTAGACGGTCTGGTAGCGCTCGAGGTCCCCGGGCCCGGGACCCTGCGGGCGCGCGATGTAGGGCGGCAGCGGAAGCTCTCCGCGCTCGTGCAGCACCGACAGCATCCGTCCGTGCTCCACGGTGAAGCGACGCGCCCGCGCGTCCACCGGATCGGCGCCCTCGTAGCGCAGGCACAGCCCACCGGCGTGTAGGGCGTCACCGGGGCGCAAGCGCTTGGCGCCGCGTACCCATGCGCTCACGGTGGCCCCCACGCCCTGGGCCGGCGAAGGATCGGCGACCAGCAGCTCGAAGCGGCGACCGTCGTCGCGCGTGGCATGGAGCCGCGCTGGCACCACTCGCGAGGCGTTGACCACCACCAGCGCATCGGGCGGTAGGTGCTCGGGCAGCGACCGCGATCGCACGTGAACGGGCGCCTCCCCCGTGCACACCATCAGCCGCGAGTCGCCACGCCGAGCGGCCGGCGCTTGTGCGATCCGCTCGGGCGGCAGGTGGTAGTCGAAGGCCTCGGGGCCCATGGGGCAGGTGGAGCTTGGAGCAGGCCAAGGCACCCGTGCAAGGGCAAGGCTCCCCCTGCCCCACCGGAATTCATGGCACTGTGGTTGGCGTGCCTCCCGTCACGCTTGCGCTGATGCTGTCGCTGTGGGCTGCTCCGGCCACCGCCTCGGGGCCGCCGCCAGCCGCCGAGCCGCCGCCCGGGCCTCCGGCCACCGAGGCCGCACCACCCACCGAAGCACCCTCGGACGACTACGTGCAGCAGGCCCCGCTCGACGTGGAGACCCTGCTCACCGACAGCAGCAAGGCCTACCTCCAGGCGCGAGCCCGGCTCGAGGACCACCCCGAGCTGGCCGCCGAGGCCATCCTCGATCGCCTCGCCACCGTGCCGCCGCCGACCAGCACCGATCGCAAGCGCCTGCTCGACGTGCTCGCGGTGCTCGGCCTGCCCGATCACGTGGAGCTGTTCGCCCAGGAGCTGCGCCGGGCCGTGGCGCGGGCCGAGGACTTCCAGGACGAGTCCAAGGCGCTCAAGCAGTGGCTCCCCCTGCTGGTCGAGCAGGGCGCGGTGGCCGTCCCCTCGCTCACCGCCCTCGTTGCCGATCGAGAGCTCAACCTCATCACGCGCGGGACGATCCTCGAGGCGCTGGTCGAGGCCACGCCCTCCGCCGACGTGGCCAACCTCGTGCCCCTGGTCGGACGCGGCGCGCGACCGCTGCGCCAGCAGCTCTACCGCTCGCTCAAGCGACGGGCCGGCCGCGACGCCCAGGCCGCCGCGGTGCTGGTGGCCGCCACCGACGAAGCCCTGCGCCAGGCCGAGACCGCACGCGTCCCCGCCCTGCTCGCGCTGCGCGGCGTGCTCGCCCGCGACGACGACGGCTTCATCACCACGCTGGCCACGCTGGCCGAGGACGAGACGACCGCGTTCGCCACCCGGGTCGCCGCCCTGCGGGCGCTGTCGGGCCGCAGCGTCGCCGCGGCCCACGATGCGCTCGTTCGGGTGGCCACGCGAGCGCTGGCCCCCGAGCAGCGCGGCACCCAGCGCGGGGAGCTGTTGGCCTGGCTCGCGCTGCGTGGGCTGCCCGCCGACCAGGCACGCCCCCTGATCGAGCAGCATCGGCTCCAAGCCGACGATGCGCCGCGGCTGGCCGAGCTCGGCTTCGCGCACGTCACCCTGCCCTCCGATGGCAGCTGGCTCGCCCCCGCCCTCGACAACCCGTGGCCCCAGGTTCGCCAGGCCGCGCTGGCGCGGGTCGAGGGCCCATGCCCCTCCTCCAACGAGAAGCTGCTCGAGCAGCGCGCGCACCTGGCCGGGCGCCGGTCCGAGGACGATCGCGCGGTGGCCCGCAGCGCCGTTGCAGCGCTGGGTCGCTGCGGCGCGGGTGATCGCCTCGCGGGGCTGCTCGGGGACCTCGACCTCGACATCGAGCTGCGGGCCGAGGCAGCCCGTCAGCTCGCTCGCCTCGGCGACGACGAGAGCATCGCCGCCATCGCGTCCGTGCTCGACGCGGGCACCGACCGTGCGCTGGCCCGTCGCCTGGCCAGCGCCCTGCGTCACATGCCCAGGGCCACCCCGGCCGGCGACGCGCTGCTGTGCGAGGTGGCCACCCGCAGCGACGAGGCCGGCCATGCCGCACGCGAGAGCCTACGGGCGCTCCACGACGATCCATCCCAGGCCTGCCAGTAGCGCGCACCCGAGCACGCGCGCCCTGCCTGCTCGCTCGATACTGGCTCGATACTGGCTCGGTCCTCGCTCGGCATCGCGCCGCATGTGCGCGCGACGGCTGGCGCCTTCACAGCCGGGTCAGCCGGACGCCATAGACCCGCATGTCGCCCGTCCCCGACGCGCCCATGCCCACCGACCACGGCCGCGGATCGTCATCGTCGAACGTCACGGGGCACTGCGCCACCACCTGCCCTCCCTCGCGCAGCAGCACGCCGCTGGGCCGCACCTCCACGCGCAGGACCTTGGCCTCGTCATCGAAGCGGATCCCGAACGGCGCGCAGCTGAAGTCCTGCACGCGCTCCTGCGGATCGCGAAGGTGTGCCTGGATCCGGTCGGGCTCGAGCGACACCGACACCGCCTCGACCCCGCCGTGTCCCAGCACGATGTGCGGCACCACCTCGCCCGAGTTGACCTGCACCGTCGCCTCGAAGCGCAGGCTGGTGCTACGAAAACCGCGGGCGTGGGCCCGCACCCGAGGAAACCGGGGATCGGTGCTCTCGGTCGCCAGCAAGCGCAGCGTCTCGCCCTCGAGCACCACGCGCTCGGGATCGTGCACCACCCAGCTTCCCAAGGCCGCGCGATCGACCTCGGGGATCCGCTCGTCGGGACCGTCGAGGGCCGGTCGGATGCGCAGCGCCAGCGGCTCGACCAGCGCCCCCGTGGCCGGATCGCGCCCGCCGAGCAGCAGCACGCTGCCGTCGGCCAGCGCCACGGGCGTGGTGTCCACGCGCCGATCGGTCGACATCGGCCGACCCGGCCCCGGAACGAAGAGATCGAGCACGTCGGTCCCGTCCTGACCGACCCCGGCCACGGGCAGCAGCACCCCATCGGCGAGCACGCGCTCTCCGGGCAGCGTGACCAGGCCGCGTCGCATGACCTCCGAGCCGCCAGCCCCCAAACCGCCAGACAGATCCGCAAAGCAAGGGGCCTCTCCCTCGCACCATCCCGCCCACGGCCGGTACTCGTCGCGCGTGTGCTCGGTGATCCAGTGGATCCGCCCGTCGGCCATGGCCAGCACCACCAGTCCCCCCTCGAGCACCGTCACCCCGACCACCGCGAGGCCCTCGTCCAGCGGACCGCGTGGCTCGCCTCCATAGCGGCGAAACCGCAAGGAGTCCGGACGATAGCGCTCCACCACGTGCACCGGCTGCCCCGCCGCGTCGGTGCCTCCGGCCAAGAACGCCACCCCGTCGCGCTCGAACACCACGGTGGCGCCGAAGCGCGGAATCACCACCTCGGGCCCGGGGCGGAACACCAGCGACGAGCCCACCGCCTCGATCCACACCGCGGTTCCCAGCACGCTGGGGTCGTCGTCGTCATCGTCGAGGGCGCACTCCTGCGCGTCGTTCAAGCGCTTGCACCCGCCGACCAGCAGGATGCGCCCGTCGGGCCCCACCGCCGCCGCATGGTAGGCCCGCGCCGGATCGTCCTCGGGCGGCAGCACCACCGGCAGCGGTGCGCCCACCGGATCTCCCTCGTCGTCGAGATCGATGAGCACCACGTCGTCGCGCGCCGCCGTGCCCTCGCTCGTCCCTCCCACCACGAGGAACCGCCGGTCGCCCAGCGCGTGCACCGAGTGCCCCACCCGGGTGATCGATGACGCGCCTCGCAGCCGCGTCGTGTCGCCATCCTGATCGTGGAGGTGGACCACGGCGCCCGCCAGCTGGCCCTGCGCGTCGCGCCCTCCCACCGCCACCACGTCCCCCTCCCGCCCGACCGCCGCCGCCATCCCGATTCGCGGGCCCACGTCGTCCTCCACCGGGCACATGCCATCGACCCGCGCGAAGTAGACGGGAACGTCGCCTTCCTCGGCCAGCCGCGCCGTGCGACCCACCGCCTCGACCGTCTGACCGAGCAGCCCTTCCACCGTGACCCCGACCACGGGAAGGTCGCCCCACGCCATCGTCTCCTCCCCGTCCGACAGCAGCACCTGCGTGCCTCCACTGGTAGGGAAGTCCCCGCGCGCCTGCACCCGCAAGCTGCTGATGAGGTCGTCGTCGATCCCACAGCCCACCTGCGCCACCAGGCGCGGCGGCTCCGGCCCGCCGCAGGCCGACAGCGCGCCCAGCAGTGCCAGCGCCAGCCCATGGCCGAGCACCTTCCGCGCGCGAGCGCACCCGAGCATACCTCCGCACGTCCGGCCGAGGCCTTGGCCCGAGCGCTGGCCGAGGCTTGGGCCAGTCCTTCGGAAGGAAGGTCGCGGCCGCATCGGCCGGGCGCGCTCGCTGCCCCGCTCTGACATCGGCCAACGATGATAGCATGCCGCCACGGTGTCCTTCCCGAGCTCGGGCGCGCCCGCGGCGGGCCATGCAGATCGGGCCGGCGATGGGACCACGCCGGTCGCGTTCGGCAAGTATCGCCTCCATCATCGCATCGCGCGGGGCGGCATGGGCGAGGTCTACCGCGCGAGCCTGGTCGGCGAGCTCGGCTTCGAAAAGCCGCTGGTCATCAAGACCATCCTCCCCGAGCTCGCCTCGCAGCCGCGCTTCATCGAGATGTTCGCGGCCGAGGCCAAGACCGCGGTCGCCCTGAACCACGGCAACATCGTCCCCATCTACGAGCTCGGTCGCGCCGAGGACACCTTCTACATCGTGATGGGCTACGTCGACGGCCCCTCCGTCGCGCAGCTGCTGGCCGCGCACCGTCGCAAGGAGCAACCGCCTCCACTGCCCGTCGCGCTCTCGATCGTCCGGGGCGTGCTCTCGGGTCTCGCCTATGCCCACACCGAGGAACCCGGCCGTCCTGCCGTCGTCCACCGCGACGTCACGCCACGCAACGTCATGGTCGATCGCAGCGGCCAGGTTCGCATCGTCGACTTCGGCATCGCGCTGCCGGCCCGTGCCGCCACGGCCACCCGCGCGGGCTCGATCGGCTACGTCGCCCCCGAGCAGGCACGCGGTGGCACCGTCGATCCCCGCGCCGACGTGTTCAGCGCGGCCTGCCTGCTCTACGAGCTGGTCACGCTGGAGCGCGCCTTTCCCCACGAGGGCGTGTGGACCGTCCCCGAACTCACCGCGCTTCCGCCCGCGGTGCAGGCACCGCTGACGCGCGCCCTGTCGCTCGATCCAGCCGAGCGTCCCGCCGACGCCAGTGCCTTCCTCGGCACGCTCGGCGAGGCCATCACCCGTCACGCCCCCACGTTCTCCGAGTCCGATCTCGCCGCTCACCTGCGCTCCATCCACCCCGACGGGCGCTGGGAACCCACCGAGGACTCGAAGGCCGCCGGAGACGTCGAGGACGTCACCCCCACCACGCGGGTTCGCCCCACCACCATGACGTTCGCCACGCGGCTGACCGCGGTGACCTCCGCCCCGGCAGACACCGCCGACGAGGCCGAGCCCGACTCGATCGACGGCAGCCGCAAGACCGGGGCAACGACCGATGCCCACGACGATGCCACGCGCACCACCGCACCGGCCACGCCGTCGCGAACGTGGCCGGTCGCGCTGATCACCGCCACGGCGGCGCTCGTGGGGCTGTGGCTGTGGTCGCAGCGCTCGCCCTCCTCCGACCGCGATTCCATGGCCAGCCGCGTGTCCCCCGGGACCACGCCATCGATCACCGTCCCCGTGCCGCCCCGAGCTCACCAGGACGGCAGCCCCGACGACGACGCCCACGTCGCGGGCTCGGGCTCGGGCTCGAGTTCCGGCGCCACGGGCAGCACCACCAGCCTCGTTCCTCACGAGCCCCTGCCGCCCGCCCTCGTGCTCCACGTGGATCCGCCCGACGCCACCGTCAGGATCGGGACCCAGCGCTTCGAGGGCGGCTCGCCCTTCACGCTGCCGCTGCCCACCCGCGGCATGCTCGAGGCGATCGTCGAGCACCCCGAGCACGAGCCCCAGACCATCGAGCTGCGCGCCGGAGCGCCGGGCGAGCGCTCGGTCACCCTGGCCTCCGCCCCCAAGGCCCCCCGCGGCCGCGGCAGTCTGCAGGTGCTCGCGCCCTCGGTGTCATGGGCCGAGGTCACCGTGGACGGCCGCCGCTTCGGCGTCACTCCGACCCGCAAGCTCGAGCTCGCCGCCGGAGACCACCGGGTCGTCGTCCGCTGCATCCCCGACGTGTGCCCCGAGCCACGGATCCTCCTGCGCCGCACCGTCGAGATCGAGCCCGGCCAGACCCTGCGCGTCACCGCCCAATAGCGCCGAGTCGAGGGCCGCTCGGGGCCGAGCCACCTACGGGCGCAGGAAGCCCTTGCCATCGATCGACAGATCCGGCCGTGGCTCACCGCCCACCACGACCCCCACCGTCACGGCCCCCGCGATCACCCCGCCGATGAGCAACCACGGCACCGCGCGTCGCAGCCGATCTCGGGGCGAGACGAACGAGCTGCTCGACAGCACGATCGACCGAGCCCGAGGCGGCGGCGCAACGGCCGGCCAGGGCTCGTCGTCATGGAGCACCGCCGTCGCCTCGAAGCCCCCCGTCGCGAGCACGTGATCGATCCCGGGCGTCCAGCCGTCCCGCTCCTCGTACCACGCCGCACCAAACCCCTGGCCGCACGCATAGCGCTGCACGCCCAGGCGATCGTCGCGCAGCCGAGCCAGCAACAACCAGTCTGCACCCGAGAAGTCGCACAGGCGCTCTGCCATCTCGCGATCCGTCGGCAGCCCCGGGTCCAGGACCGACGCATCCTCGGGCACCACCCATGGCGCGTCGGTGCTCACCACGGCCCCCACCGGGGCATGGCCCGGCCGACGCACCACCACCAGGTGATCCCCCGGAGGTACCGGTCGCCGTCCCGGCACCCCGTCGATCTCCACCGCCAGCGGGCCCTGGGATCCCCCGGAGATCTGCAAGCTCGGCCACCGTGAGGCCTCGGCAAGCACCGCCGCCTGCTGTCGGGCGTAGGCCTCCACCACCGGCGGCGGCACCTGGCGCGTGGAGGGCGTGGTCTCGGGATCCAGCGCCACCGCGGCGGCCAGGGCTCGCTCGAACCCTTCCGCATCGCCCTCCGCCCACGACAGCTGGGCCCGCAACACGTGGGCTTGCCACGCCAGCGTGGCGGCACCGGGCACCGTGGGAGCCGCCAGCACCGTCTCGAGCAGGCCGTCCACCGCGGAGCGTGCGGCGGGAAGCTGCCCCTCGCGATACGCCGCGCTCGCCTCGTCGAGCATCGAGCGCCAGCCTGCGACCTTCTCGAGCGAGGCCCGCGGCAGCGACAGCGTCACCCGGGCCCGCGCCAGCGCCGAGGCATCCTCGATCACCGCCTGCCGCGGCAGGCCGGCCCGCATCGCGAGCTCGTCGACCAGCCGTTGCTGCAACGCGGGCGCGACCGTAGCCTGGTCGTGCCACACCACGCCGATCGTCTCCCCGCCCGCGACGTCGGTCGGGTCCACCGCGGGCGCGACCGCGGGACCAACGGCCACGGTCCATGTGGCCGCGAGCAGCAAGAGGTGCACCCCCGGAGTTTCATGGACCGGCCCAAGCTACGCAAAGTCGATCGTTTCGAGCACCGCCGGGAGGGTCAGGATCTGCTCGTGGTGCGCGATCCGCTCGGTCTGGCCGAGCCCTTTGCGCTCGAAGTCGAGCTTGCTCCCGTGCTCGACCTGCTCGACGGGACCCGTACCCTGCCCCAGATCCGCCAGTCCTTGCTGATGGGGGCCGGCCTCGACCTCCCCCTGCCGGACCTCCAGGACTTCGTGGCGCAGCTGCGCGAGCAGGGCCTGTGTGACGACGACTCCTTCCGCGAGCGCTGGGCCGAGCTGCACACGGACTTCCTCGAGGCTCCGCAGCGCCCCCCCACCCTGGCCGGGCTCGTCTACCCGGCAACGCCCCATGCGCTCGCGACCGAGCTCGAGCGCGCCATCCCCTCGGTCCCATCACGGACCCGGCCCGATGGCACCGTGATCGGCGTGCTCGCCCCCCACGGACCGATCGCCCAGGTGGGACCGCTGCTCGACGAGACCCTGCGCGGCCTGCCTGCTCCCGACCGACTCGAGCACATCGTCCTGCTCGGCACCGATCATGGCCCGGGCCTGCTCCCCTATGCCGTCACCGCCAAGCCCTACGCCACCCCCCTGGGCGCCCTACCTCCGGCCATCGATCTCATCGATGCGCTCGAGCGCCGAGTCCCATGGATCCGCCGCGAGGAGCTGCGGCACCGCAACGCGATCAGCCTCGAGCTGGCCGCAGTGTTCCTCCTCCACTTCTATGGAGAGCGCTGCCCCCCCGTGATTCCCGTGCTGTGCGGCGCGACCGGCCTGATGGACCCTGAGCAACGAGATCAGCGCGAGCGCTTCGAGCTCGCCCTGGGCGGCCTGTGCGAGGATCGCCCCGTGCTGTGGTGGCTCAGCGCCGAGCTCTCCCACGCGGGACCGGCCTACGGCCGCCCGCCGCTTCGGCCCACCGATGCCATGGAGCTGCAGGCTCGCGACGCCGAGCTGCTGGCGGCCCTGCGCACGGGCGACGATGCGACCCTGGCCCAGATCACCCTGCGCGAGCACCCGCAGGGCCCCGCCAGCGGAGGTCCCACCCTGGTCGCCGCCGCCCGCATGCTGCCGGCCGGCTACCGTGGCGAGCTGTGCCGCCAAACCAGCGTGCCGGCTCCGGGTGACGAGCCCGGCGTGGTGGGGATGGCGGGCATGCGACTGCACGCGCCTGCACGCTGACGAGCGCGTCCTCGCCACGCCATGCCAGCCTCCCAATGACAGAAGGCCGGTCGCCCCGAGGCGCCGGCCTTCTGCTGGTTGTCGTGGGGCTCGCTGCCCCTGGTCCTGCCAATCAGCTCGCCAGCGACGACTCGGCCGAGACCACCGTGGTCTCGGCTCGCATCGCCGCCATCGTGGCCGCCACGTGGTCGGCCCCGCACAGCATGCGGATGATGAGCTCGGCGGCCTCTTGCGGCCGCATGGGCAGCTTGCCCTCCGGGTCGACCGTGCTCTGGGCCGCAAGGCCCTGCACCATGGCCAGTACGCAATCGGCGGCCCGGTCGACGTCCACGTCGCGGAACACCCCGCTGGTGATCCCGCGCTCGATGACACCCGAGTAGAGCACCCGCATCACGCGGAACGACTCCTCGAGCTTGTCGCGGAAGCTCGCGTCCTGCGGGGCCATCCCGATCAGCAGATGCTGCAGGCGGGTCTCGTCGGGCTCGTCTTCCAACGTGCGAAGGTGGGCAACCACCAAGCGGTAGAGGGTGCGATCGGCTGGCTGGTCGGAGACCGGGTCGAACGACCAGCGCCTCTCCAAGTTGCGTACCTGCGTGTCGAGGATGTCCTGGAACAGGGTCTCCTTCGCACGATAGTGGAAGTAGACCCCGCCCTTGCTCAGGCCGGCCTCCTTGGCGATGTCGAGGAGCCGCGTTGCGGCAAAGCCTCGGCGTACGAAGCAGCGAGTGGCGGCTGCGCGAATCTGCTGTTTGCGCCACTCATCGGAGCGCTGTCGAGTCATGGTTGTCCTCCGGGTCGGTGTTGGGGGCTTCCCCGCCCGTGAAGGACCCCACGCTAATCCCTGCGGCCGTGTAGGAGTCCAGCGCTTTTTGTGGTCGACCGACGGACAGTGTTCACGGCCTCCAGGCGTGCAATCTCGTTCGCACTGTCGAGGCTGGCCGAGAACCGACCCGTAGGCCGGTCCTCGACCGTGGTCGTTTGCACTACGATATTCGAACCGAATCGGCCCGATGATGGGAATGGGACCCGTGAATACCCTTCCCCAGGGCCGCGTCTGCCAAGCCACCAAAAAGGACTGCCCATGCCCAAGACCGCCCACGCAAGCTTCCTGATGCCCTCCGTGCTCCTGGCCGCCCTCGTTGGGCTCGGCGGATGCCACATCAGCTTCCAATCGGGTAGCGGCAGCCAATCCCCCAACTCGACGACGAGCGCCAAGCCGGCCAAGCGAAGCCCGAGCAAGGCGACCAGCTCGTCGAGCACCAGCAGCAAGCCGATCAACAACAAGTCCAGCAGCAAGCCGACCAGCTCGGATCCCGCGCCCGCACCGGCCAAGACCACCGACCCGCAGCGCAACGACCCCGAGCCCACCGAGCCCACCGACCCGCAGCGCAAGACCAACCCGCAGCGCACCGAGCCCACCGACGACGGCCCCACCCGCAACCCCAAGCACCTCGGCAAGGCCGACAAGAACGGCACCGTCGAGGACGGCGGCGGATCGTCGGGCGGAGCCAGCACCATGGATCGCCCGGGCAACGTCACCACCCCGACCAAGGACGACGGCGGCTCGGGTGGCGCCAGCACCATCAAGCGCCCCAGCACCGTGACCGCGCCCCAATAGCCAACGACAGCAACCGACGACGCACGTCGTCCTCGAGCCCGAGAGCCGCGACCCCCTGGTCGTGGCTCTTCTTCGTTTCGAAGGTCCCGCCGCCTACCGAACCCGTCGGATCACCAGCAGCACCGCGGGCAGCACGAGCAGCGTCGCCAGGAGGCAGGTGCCGATGCCGATCATCATCAGGCTCCCGAACGACTTCATGCCGCCGTGGGCCGAGACCGCCAGGCCTCCGAAGCCCACGATCGTGGTCAGGGCCGCCACCGCGATCGCTCCACCCGTGCCGCGGATCACCGTGTCGAGCCGACCCTCGAGGGGCTCGTCATCGTGCTCCACCTCGCGGCAGCGATGCATCATGTGCACGCCGAACGCGATCCCGATGCCGAGCACCAGCGGCATGCTCACCACGTTGGCCACGTCGAAGCGGATCCCGAACATCGCCATGATCCCGGTCATCCACAGCCAGCCGATGGCGGTGGGCACCAGGGACAGGCCGGCGTCCTTGAGGCTGCGAAAGTCGATCGCCAGGATGAGCACCACCAGCACCGCCGCCATCACGGCCGCGCGCTGGAAGCCCTCGATCACGATCTCGCCGTGGCGGACGTGCACGGTCGCAAGGCCCGAGACCTTGGGATCGATCTCCACCATGTCGAGGCGGAAGCGCTCGGCCACGTCGCGCTCCCAAAAGCGTCCCGCCGGCACGGCGTAGAGCGCCACCTCCTGGCCATCCTTGGAGACGTAGCGGCGGGCGAACAGCGACGGGAGATCACCGGGCGCATAGTGGCCGCGCTCGGCCACCGCCGCCGCCGTCTCCCACGCGGGGCGAAGGAGGGCAGCGGCCCGCGTCTCGAGGCCCGCAAGCCGCGTGCGACCGGCTTCGTCCAGTGACTTGGCTCGATCGCGCAGCCCCTTGAAGGCCGCCAGCGCCTCGTCCATGGCGGCCAGTACATTGGGCGGCATGTTGGCCTGGGTCATGGCCAGGCGCGACTCGTCGAGGGCATCCACCACCGCCGAGGCGGCCTTCTCCAGCTGCTGTGGCGTGGTGGAGCGAGCGGCGAGCGCTTCGAAGTCCGGGGTCACCATGCCCGAGAAGTCGGCCCGCAGCGCGGCGAGCCGCTCGGGGGTCAGCGGCGGCAGCAGGTCGCTGGGCGATTGCACCCCCGCCACGGTCGACAGCGCGCGCAGTCGTTCCGTCATCGCCCGCGCGTGCTCGATCGAGTCGGCTCGCAGGTTGGCGAACACCGGGCTGGCCACCGGGTCGTACTCGAGACGATCGAGCGCACGAGACGACTCGGTGCTCTCGGGGAGGAAGTCGAAGTAGCGCGGGTTGAAGCCGACGCTCGGCACGGCGATCGCTCCCGCCACCGCCGTGCCCACGCCCAGCACCAGCAGCGGCACGGCGAGCTTGCGCGTGAGCTCCGGCAGCGAACGCAAGCCAGGAGGCTCGGGAGGCATGCGCACCTTGCCCGGCTTGCGGCGCAGGAGCGCGGGCAGCAGCAGGAAGGTGGCCCCGACCACGATGAGCAGACCGATCGACGTGACCACGCCCAGCTCGCCGAACGCGGTGAAGTCGGTGGTGGCCGAGGTCAGGAAGGCCGCCGAGGTGACCACCGCGCCCGTCAGCACACCGGGACCCGTGCGAACCATCGCCGAGCGCACGGCGTCGCCCGGGTCCTTGCCTCCGCGCAGTTCCTCGTTGAATCGCGAGATCGCGTGCACCGAGAAGTCGATACCGAGCCCGAGCAGCACGGCGACGAAGCTCGACGTCACGAGGTTGAGATCGTCGTAGAGGACGTGGACCACCGCCAGCGTGCCCACCACCCCGGGCGCCAGCGGGATCAAGGCCACGAGCATCTGTCGGAGCGAGCGAAATAGAAGCAGGCACAGCAGCGCGATGCCGAGGGTCGTGGTGACCGACGAGACCTTCAGGCCCAGCTCCAGGATGTCGAGCTCGTCGGCGGACAGCGCCGGCGTTCCCGTCAGGTCGGCGGTGATGCCAGGCGGGGCGTCGGCCAGCACCTGATCGCGCAGCGATCGCATGCGCTGGACCATCGGCGCCACGTCCACGCCTTCGTCGCTTTGCAGCTCGGGGAACACGTTCACGAGGTGTCCGTCGCCGGCGGCGGTCACCAGGTAGCCACGCTCGTCGAGGCCGGTCTGGCCCTCGAACCCTGCGTCGTTGGGCAAGCGCGCCAGCGGGTCCTCGCCTGTGATCGCGGCATCGAGCACGCTCGCGAGCATGGCCAGCCGACGCAGGCCTTCATCGGCGCTCGCGGCCGCCTCGGCCGGACTGGGGGGGGCGCCCGGGGTCGGCGGTGCACCAGTGGGCGGGGCGCCTGGCGGGGGCGGAGCGCCCGGCGGAGGTGGTGCATCGTCGCTGCCCTCGGCCGCGTCGGCTCCGTCGTCCGCGTCGGCTCCCTCGTCCGCGTCGGCTCCCTCGTCTGCTCCTTCCTCTTCCTCGTCGTCGCCACCCTCGGCGTCTTCGAGCTGAGCGTAGATCTGCTGCTCGAGCGCGCCGAGCCAGCCGGGCAGACCCATCTCGACGAGCGCGGCGAGGTCGGTGCCCGGCGGGAGCTGCTGGCGCATCTGGGCCAGGGCACCGGGCTGCTGCAGCAACAGCAACGGCGCCACCGTGCTCGCTTCGACGTGGCCGAGCACGCGACCGGCGAACTCGGGCTCGGCCTCGAGCGCGGCTTGCAATCGATCGACCACCTCCCGCCGCTGCGACGGCTCCCCGCCCTCCACCAGGAACACGGCGCTCTCGGGTCGGCCGAAGCGCTCGTAGAAGTCGACGAGCAGCGCCTGCTGCGGATCCTTCTCGGACACGAGACTGGTGCGCGAGGTGCTGACGCCCAGGCCCGGGATGAGCAGCCCCGCACCGAGCATCAACACGCCCACGATCAGGAGCAAGACCGCAGGTCGGCGAAGGCCTGCTTCGGCCAAAGCGGCGAACCCCCGTGCCCTCCAATCCTCGGCCATGGACCGTCCCCCGTCGTCCACCAAGCGCGGCTAGCCCGTGCCACGCGAGCGCGTGCGTCGGCGGCTCGACACCCGCTGCATGGGTGACGGCGCGAGCTCGGGCTCCGGCTCGCTCCGCCCTCCGTGCCCCGTGGCCACGTCGAGGGCGTCGGGCCCGGGCTCGTCGTCGCGTGGCGTGAGCCGCCGCTTGCTGGGCCCAACCGCGAGCGTCCGTGCGCTCGCCGCATCACGAGCGCGCGCCTTGACCTTGGCGCGGGCCTTGGCCTTCTTCTTGTTGGGGCCGACGTTGACCGAGGCCGCGACGCGCTCGCTCGACTCGACGTCCGGCCATCCGGTGGCCGGGCCACCATCCGGAGGCTCGCCCGACAGCTCGGCGCCGTCCCCCACGCGCAGCGTGGGGTTCATGGCGTCGCGGAGCTCGCGGCTGGCCTTGAAGTCGATGGTGTTGCAGGCCTCGATCTGAATCGGCTCCAGCGTGCGCGGGTTGACGCCCCGACGCGCACTACGGCGCTTCTTGGTGAAGGTACCGAAGCGCGGGAAGGTGAACCTCGGGCTCTGGCTGCGCGTGACCCTTGCGCGTGCGAAGTAGCTGGCCAGCTCGTCGAAGGCGATGCCGAGGATCTGGCCGATGAGCTTCTTGCTGGTGTCGGGGGGCAGGTCGCGAGAGCGCGCGATTCGTTCGATCAGTTCTGCCTTGGTCATGACCGTCGGGCGCGAAGTCGGACGACGTGGAAGCCCTCGGACGCCGAAGGAATCCGGCATGCCGGGCCGCCAAAGATAGGAGTGTGGCGCGGGTGCGTCAACCGTTTTCCGTGTGGTTCGGGCTCGTCGCGCAAGCGGACGACGAGCCCCGGTCGTCGACTGCATCGTTGGGTCGTACCACGCACGGTCGAGACTTCGAACAAACGCGCGCGACTTTCACCAAGGGCTCGGAGCACCCACGGTCTCGGAGCACCATGCATGCGCCACGGGCTCGATGCGCACGTGATGGCCTCACGTAGTGGGTCACCACTACCCACGGCACGTGCGCTGATCGCAGAGCATCCTCTCACACGAGAAGGTCTTGACTTGCCGGACGGCCGGCGCCGTGCTTGGCCGCGATCGACACCGCGACCAGTGCGGGCGTGCATGCCGAGCGAGCGAGAACGGCACGTCGCACCCGAGCGAGCGCTCGCGCTCAGCGGCTCGTGCCGCGCACGAACGTGAGCGCGCGCCGAAGATCGGTCATCACCATGTCGGTGGGCGAAGGACGGCCGGGTACGGGCTCACGACCATCACCCTCCTGGCGCAGCACGTAGGCCGGGTGATAGGTGACGACCAACGGGATCTGGATGCGCGCGGACGGGTCCTCCTTGGGCGCCCCCGCGTCATAGAAGAGCCGCCCTCCTCGCATCGCGCGGAGCGTCATGTCCTCGCGTCGCGACAGCAGCATGCCCGCATGGCGCCCCAGCGCCACGATCACCTTGGGCTCGATCGCACGGATCTGCGCCTGCAAGAACGGCGAGCAGCGATCGACCTCGAGCGGCTTGGGATCGCGGTTGCCCGGCGGGCGACACTTGAGCACGTTGGCGATGTAGACGTCGTCGCGGGACAGGCCCAGCTCGGCGAGCCAGCGGTTGAGCAATTGTCCGGCTCGTCCCACGAAGGGCTCACCCTGCCGATCCTCGTCGGCACCGGGTGCCTCCCCCACGAACATCAGATCGGCCTCGGGATTGCCGACCCCGAACACGATGTTGGAGCGCGTGCGAGCCAGGGGGCAGCGCTGGCAGTCGCCCACGTTCTGTCGCCGCAGGTACTCGAGCTTGGTGGCCGGACTCCAGCGCTGGGCCTGCTGGCGCAGCGCCTCGCGATGGGCGACGACGGCCGGCGCTTCCTGGACGGCGTCCGTCGGGGTTGGTGCCGACGCATCTGCCTGAACTTGGGCGGCGGGAGCGACGGTCTCCACGCGAGCGGCAGCCGAAGGCTCGGCGCGGGCCGGACGCTCCGACGCGCCGCCGGGAGGCGGCGTGGGGCGGGTCTCGACCGGCGGCGGGCTCGTCGGAGGCTCGGCCCGGGCCTCGCTCCGCTCCACCGTGGCGAGCGCGGCGGGCTCGGCGGTCCTGCCCGGCGTGGTGGATGCAGCGGGCAGAAGCCGCGCGCTCACGTACTGCTGGTCCCACCGACCGCGTCGATGCTCGAGCGCGAGCGCGAAGCGACGCGCCAGCGTGGCCGCGTCGTCGCTCATGCCGAAGCCTCCGCAGGTGTCGTGGCCTCCGCAGGTGTCGTGGCTTCCGCAGGTGTCGTGGCCTCCGCAGGTGTCGTGGCTGCCGCAGGTGTCGTGGCTGCGAGCGCACGCCCGTGCAGCCGGTCGAGCAACCATCCGGCCAGCGCTTCCTTGGCCACGGGAGCCCCGGCGTCCTGCAGCTCGCCCTCGCGAAACACCAGCAGGCCCGTGTTGGTGTCGCTGCCAAAGCCCACGCCGGGAACGCCGACGCGATTGACGAAGATCGCATGGCAGCCCTTGCGCGCGAGCTTGGCCTCGGCCGCCTGCCGCAGGGCGCCGTGCACGTCGTGGCCCTCGTCGACCGTCTGCGCCCCGAACCCGAGGAAGAAGCTGCGAGCGCCGAAACGATCGACCAGGGTGGCCAGCACGTCGACGCCAGGGACCCATGCGGCCGCCTCGAGCGCGCGGGGGAGCTCGAGCTTGTCGAGCTTGCCCGCGCTCGGATTGCGCGGCGCGAGGTCGGCCACCGCAGCCACCATCGCGACCAGATCGCAGGGCCCCTGCTCGAGGACCCCGCGCATGGCGGCGAGCATCTGGTCGGCCGTCTCCACGTCCACGCGGGTGACTCCGGGTGGAGTCGTGCGCTGCACCGGACCAGCCACCAGCGTGACCTCGGCGCCGCGCCGCGCCGCCTGCTCGGCGATCGCAAAGCCCATGGCGCCGGTCGATGCGTTGGTCAGGAACCGCACCGGATCGAGGTAGGCCCGCGTGGGCCCGGCCGACACCACTACGCGTCGACCCGCCCAGCTCTGGACCCCGCGCAACATCGGCTCGGCGTGCTCGGCGATGATCGCAGGATCGATCATCCGGCCCTCTCCCACCCAGCCGCAGGCCAGCTCGCCGCGATCGGGTCCGACGAAGCGATCTCCTCGCGCGACCCCGCGTGCGGCCAAGGTCGCGAGGTTGTGCTGGGTGGCGGGGTGACGCCACATGTTGGTGTTCATCGCAGGCGCCCACAGGATCGGCGCGCGGGTGGCCAGGAGCACCGTGCTCAGCAGATCGTTGGCCATGCCCGCCGCGGCGCGGGCCATGAGGTCGGCGGTGGCCGGAGCCACCACCACCAGGTCGGGCCAGTCGGCGAGCTCGATGTGACCCACCTGCCCCTCCTCGCTGGCATCGAGCAGCTCGATGCGTACGGGACGACGGCTCACGGTCGACAGGGCCATCTCGGTGGCGAAGGCCCGCGCCGCGGGGGTCATCACCACCTGAACGTCCCAGCCCCGGGCCACGAACGCACGGACGAGCTCGGGCGCCTTGTAGGCGGCGATTCCACCGCTGACCCCCAAGAGCACCCGTGGTGCGGACGTCATCGGCGGCCGTCTCCCGGATCGAGGTAGCCGGCCTCGACCAGGGCGTCGACCGACAGTCCGGGCGGTGGTGGAGGCTCGGGCGCACGACCATACTCGAGCAGCCGCGCCACGTAGCGCGCCACCAGGTCGACCTCGAGATTGACGCGACGACCCGCTGCGAGACCGTCGAGCGTGGTGACCTGCAGCGTGTGCGGCACCAAGCCCACCGAGAGTCCCACCGCGTCGATCCCATTGACGGTGAGGCTGGTGCCATCGACGCAGATCGAGCCCTTGGGGGCGACGAAGCGCATCAGGTCGCCCGGCACGTCGATCCACACCTCGCGAGCATCGCCGCGTGCGAGCACCGAGCGCACCGTCCCCACGCCATCGACGTGTCCGGAGCAGAGGTGTCCGCCCAGAGGATCTCCGACGCGCAGCGCAGGCTCGAGGTTGAGGCGATCGCCGATCATGCGTCCCCCCAGCGTGGTGAGGCGCAGCGTCTCGAATGCGGCGTCGAACTCGAGCCGGTCCTCGGAGGAGGAGGTGACCGTCAGGCACACGCCGTCGACCGCGATGCTGGCCCCCGTCTCTCGCTCGCGCAGCGGGAATCTGGCCTCCACGACCAGCGTCTGCCGCTGCTGCCCCGGGCGCATCGCGACGAGGGTCCCCACCTGTTGGACCAAGCCGGTGAACACGCGATCCTTCTACCGCACGTCCGCGCGGGGGTCGACCAGACGATCCGGCCCGGGCGACGGCCCGCCCGTGACGGCGTCCTCGGGCGTCAGCACGGTCAGCAGGTCGGGCCCCAGACGACGGCGCGCCTCCACGCGCAAGCGCGGCGCCTCGTCCACCGTGCTCCACCCCACGCCCGCCACCATCGGCAAGCCCTCGCCCAGCAGGCGTGGAGCCTGGAACACGAACGCCCGCTGCCACGCGCCCGCGGCCACGAACGCCCCCAGCAAGCGGCCACCGCCCTCGACGAGCAGCGATCGGATCTCGCGGCGACCCAGCTCGCGCAGCGCCGCGACGAGCTCCACGCGGCCATCCCCGGCATCGGCCACGCTCACGAGCGTGGCCCCGGTCTTCGCGACCCGCGCGCGGGCCGAACGGCTCGCCCGCTCGGTGTGCAGCACCAGCGTGCCCGGCCGCAGCACCCGAGCCGCCGGCGCCGTGGCCAGCCGCAGGCGCCCATCGAACACCACCACCTGGGGATCGACGCCTCGAACGAGGCGCACGTCGAGACCGGGATCGTCGGCCAGCACGGTCCGTGCCCCCACCGCAATCGCGTGGTGCCAGGCCCGGAGCCGATGCCCGTACCGACGCGAGGCCTCGCTGGTGATCCACTTGCTGTCACCGCTCGCGGTGGCGATGCGGCCATCGATCGACGTGGCGGCCTTGAGGCTCACGAACGGCAGACCCACGCGTACGTGGTGGAGGTAGTGCTCGTGCACGGCCTCGCAGGCGGCCGCTCCCACCCCGACCACGACCTGCACGCCGGCCCGCCGCAGGGCATCGAGACCCTGGCCGGCGACGTGCGGGGCCGGATCCTCGACGCCCACCACCACGGTGCGGATCCCGGCGGCCACGATGGCATCGGTGCAGGGCGGGGTGCGGCCGTGGTGGCAGCAGGGCTCGAGCGTGACCACCAGCGTGGCTCCGCGGGCAGCCCTTCCGGCCTCGGCCAGCGCCTGGGTCTCGGCATGGGCACCTCCGGTGGGGCGGCTGCGAGCGGTCCCCAGCACCCGCCCCCCCTTGGCCACCACGGCGCCCACGCAGGGATTGGGATACGTGGCGCCCAGTCCGGACCGAGCCAGGCGCACGGCCTGGGCCATCCACTCGGTCATCCGCGGAGCCGTTCTCTTGTCGGGGTGCGAATCACGACGGCTCATCGTCGGGCCTCCGCTCGAACAGCGATCGTTGCCCCTCGGGATCGACCTTCTCGGCCTTCTCCATCTCTCGCAGCAGCTCGGAGAACTCGGCCACGGACTCGAAGCTGCGGTAGACCGACACGAAGCGCACGTAGGCGACCTCGTCGAGCTCGTAGAGGTGGTGCATCACCCGCTCGCCGATCTCCGCCGCATGCAGCTCGCGATCGCCCCGGGTCGACGACCACTGCTCGACCTGCTGCACCACGCCGTCGAGCTGATCGCGACGCATGGGTCGCTTGCGGCAGGCCAGCTGCAGGCCCCGCAGCAGCTTGCCGCGATCGAACGCCTGCTTGCTGCCGTCGCGCTTGACCACCATCGGCAGCGTCTCCTCGATGCGCTCGTGGGTGGTGAAGCGATGGCCACAGGTGTTGCACGAGCGCCGCCGGCGTACCGACAGTCCATCCCGGCCGTCGCGGGAGTCGAGCACCTTCGTGCTCGGGCTGCGACACACCGGGCACAGCACGGGGGCTCAGCTCTCCCCGTGCTCGGAGGGCGAGTCCTTCGCGGACGTGGCGGCGGCGGGGGAGGAGATGGCCTCGATCTTGCCCACCCTCCGCGCATGCCGACCGCCTTCGAATTCGGCCTCGACGAACGCGCGCAGCAGCTCCTCCGCCAGGCCCAACCCGAGCACGCGACCGCCCATGCACAGCACGTTGGCGTCGTTGTGGGTCCGGGCCATCCTGGCGCTCAGCGGCTCGGTCACCACCGCGGCTCGAATCCCGGGGATCCGGTTGGCCGCCATCGCGATGCCCTGGCCCGTACCGCAGACCAGCAGGCCCCGGCTGGCCGGATCCCCCTCGGCCAAAAGCGTGCGGCACACCTCCACGGCGATGTCGGGGTAGTCGATCGAGTCCGAGGGATCATCGGGCCCGACCTCGAGCACCACCTCGTGACCGCCAGCACGAAGTCGCTCGACCAGGTGCTTGCGCAGGGCCACCGCCCCATGATCGCCACCGACGTACCAGCGCACCGGGCTACCCTCCATCTCCGTCACTCCACGCGAACCACGGCGGCTCTAGCCGTACCTCTTGAGGACGATGGCGGCGTTGGTGCCACCAAAGCCGAAGCTGTTGGACATGGCGTGCTCGACCTGCACCTGCCGTGCCGTGTGTGGCACGTAGTCGAGGTCGCACTCCGGATCGGGATCGTCGAGGTTGATGGTGGGCGGCAGCACGCCCTCGTGCAGGGCCATCGCGCACAGCGCCGCCTCGAGGCTGCCCGCGGCGCCGAGCAGGTGCCCGTGCATGGACTTGGTCGAGCTGACCGCGAGGCCGTCGTAGGCGTGCGACCCGAACACGGACCGGATCGCCGCGGTCTCGATGGTGTCGGCCGCGGTCGAGGTGGCGTGGGCGTTGATGTAGCCGATGGCCTCGGGAGCCAGCCCCGCGTCGCGAAGGGCCAGGGTCATGCAGCGCTGGGCCCCCTCGCCACCGGGCGCGGGCATGGTGATGTGGTGGGCATCGGCGTTGGCTGCATAGCCCACCACCTCGGCGATCACGGTGGCCCCTCGCGCCACCGCGCGGTCGAGCGCCTCGAGCACCACCAGGGCCGCCCCCTCGCTGAGGACGAAGCCATCGCGGCTCTGGGTGAACGGACGCGAGGCCTTGGTCGGCTCGTCGTTGCGCTGGCTGAGCGCCCGCGCCGAGCAGAACCCGCCGATCCCCAGCGGGGTCACCGTGGACTCGGTGCCCCCTGCGATCATCACGTCGGCATCGCCGCGCTCGATCACCCGCGCCGCCTCCCCGATGGAGTGGGCGCCGGTGGAGCAGGCCGACACCATGCTCATGTTGGGACCCCGGCAGTCGTAGCGAATGGAGATCTGCCCGGGCGCGAGGTTGATGATGACCGACGGGGTGAAGAACGGGCTGATCCCGTGGCGGGGCCCCTTGGCCCGCAGGGTCTCCCAGGTGTTCTCGATCCCGGACAGGCCTCCCATGCCAGCGCCCACGTAGACGCCGATCCGCTCGGGGTCGGGCCGGTCCTCGCCGAGCCCCGACTGCTCCATGGCCATCTTGGCGGCCGCGAGCCCGTAGTGGATGAACACGTCCATCTGCCGCAGCTCGCGCTTTTGCATCCCCCACTGCGTGCCGTCGAAATCCCTCACCTCGCCTGCGATGCGGGTGGTGAACTCGCTGGCGTCGAAGCGCGTGATGGCTCCGATGCCGGACTCACCGGCCCGGACCTTGGCCCAGGTCACATCGGTGCCGATCCCCAGCGGGGTGACGAGCCCGATGCCCGTGATCGCAATTCGCCGTCGTGCCATGGTGGAAGGAAGAGCGCGTGGCCGGGAAGAGGGTGGCGCACCGGTCCGTGCGAGCCGTGTGCGAGCCGTGTGCGAGCCACCCCCGGCCCTGGCCGGCCCACTACTTCGTGCGGTCCTGGATGTACTTGATCGCGTCGCCGACGGTCTTGATCTTGTCGACCTCGTCGTCGGGGATCTTCACCTCGAACTTCTCCTCGAGCGCGAGCACCAGCTCGACGATCGCGAGCGAGTCGGCCTGGAGGTCCTCGGTGAAGGACTTGCTCTCGTCGACGTCCTCGGGCTTGGCGTCGAGCTGATCGACGACGATCTCGATGACCTTTTCCTTGATGCTGTCGGACATGATCTTGGTCTTCCTTGCGAACGAAGCGGGCCGCGAAGGCCGTGGAGAGGCGCGACCTAGATGGCCAGGCCTCCGTTGACGCGGAGCACGTGACCGGTGATGTAGGCCGCCGCGGGAGCGGCGAGGAAGGCGACGGCCTCGGCCACCTCCTCCGCGAGACCCACTCGGCCCAGGGGGATCTTGGCCAGCAGCGCATCGCGGGCCGGACCGTTGATGCTGCTGGCGGTCATGTCGGTCTCGATGAAGCCGGGGGCGACCGCGTTGACGGTGACCCCGCGGCTGGCGAGCTCGTGGGCCAGCGACTTGGTCATCCCGATCACACCTGCCTTGCTCGCAGCGTACATCGACTGCCCCGCGTTGCCCTGCTCGCCGACCACCGAGCTGAGGTTGATGATGCGACCGGCCGCGCGCGCCCGCAAAAGGTGCCGCGACGCCGCCTTGCAGCACAGGAACGTGCCCTCGAGGTTGGTGCGGAGGATCGAGCGCAGGTCGTCGGGGCTCACCCGCAAGAGCAGCGCGTCGATCGAGATCCCGGCGTTGTTGACCAGGATGTCGAGGCCACCGAGCTGCTCGACCACGCCCTTGACCCCCGCATCCACGGCCGCCGGGTCGCCCACGTCGAACCCGACCGCGATCGCGGTGCCGCCCGCGGCCACGATCTCGTCGCGCAGCGCCACCGCGGGGCCCTCGCTGGCCACGTAGTTGATCGCCACCGCGGCGCCACGCTCGGCGAGGGTCTTGGCGATGGCATGCCCGATCCCACGCGAGGCGCCCGTCACCAGCGCCTTGCGCCCGGTGAGGCGGAGCGACTCGGGCCAGTCCTTGGATGCGGACGGCGATGCGTGCTCAGCGGCCATTGGCCCAAGCCTCTAGCACAGCGATGTCATCCGGGGAAGCCGCACCCCTCACCTCGACCTCGGGTGCGATCCGCTTGACGAGGCCGGCGAGCACCTTGCCATGACCGACCTCCACGGCCGCAGCGACGCCCATGTGCACCGCCTTGCGCACCGAGGCCTCCCAGCGCACGCGCTCGGTCACCTGTCGCACGAGCAGCTCGGCCACGCGGCTCGAATCATCGTTGGGTTCGGCGTCCACGTTGGTCACCACCGGGATCGTCATCGGGCCCACCTCGATCTCGGCGAGCGCCGTACGCAGCCGCTGCGCCGCCGGCTGCATCAATGCGCAATGAAAGGGCGCGCTGACCTTGAGCGGGATCGCACGACGCTCGCGCGCCTTGACCAGCGAGATCAGCCGCGTCACCGCCTCGGCGTGTCCGGCCACCACGATCTGACCGCCGCCGTTGTCGTTGGCCGGCGCGCAGACCTGGCCCTGCGCCGCCTCGACACAGACCTCGGACAGCTCGTCCTCCTCCATCCCGATCACGGCCGCCATCGCACCGACCCCCGCCGCAACGGCCTCCTGCATCGCCTGGCCGCGCAGCCGCACCAGTCGCACCGCATCGGGAAAGCGCAGCGCCCCCGCGGCCACCAGCGCCGAGAACTCGCCGAGGCTGTGGCCCATGGCCACCACGGGCCGAAGACCGGTGCGCTCGCGGATCACGGCCAGCGCCGCGATCGAGGTGGTCAGGATCGCCGGCTGGGTGTTGGCGGTGAGCGCGAGCTCGGCCTCGGGGCCTTCGAAGCACAGCGTCGACAGCGAGATCCCAAGGGCCTCGTCGGCCTCCTGGAACACCGCGCGGGCGGCCGGCTCGGCATCGAAGAGCGCCTTGCCCATGCCCGCGGCCTGGCTGCCCTGTCCGGGAAAGAGGAATGCGAGGGTGGTCATGCAAGGCTCCTTGGTGGTGCTCGTGGTGTGTGCCTAGGCGACCGATTCCTTGGGCGGCGTGCCGTCGCCCCTGGCGGCCGCCATCAAGGGTGCATGGCGAGCGAGCGCCTCGGTGATGCGGGGGGTGAGCGCCTCGGCCACCGAGCGCTCGGCCAGGCGGATCGCGTTGCCGATGGCAAAGCCCGAGGCCCCGCCATGGCAGATGAACGCCGAGCCATCCACGCCGAGCAGCGGGGCCGAGCCATAGGTGTCGGGGTCGAGCTTGTCCCGCAGCTCGTCGAAGGCAGGCCGCAGCAGGGCCGCGCCCAGCAGGCGCCGCGGGCCCCCGCGCACGGCACCGCGAATCCAGTGCCCGATGAGGCGCCCCGTGGCCTCGGCGATCTTGAGCGCCACGTTGCCCGTGAAGCCATCGGTGACCACCACGTCGACCTCGCCGGTCATCAGGTCGTGGCCCTCCACGTAGCCCACGTAGCGCAGGCCCTGCAGCGATGCCGTGCCGAGCAGCCGGTGCACGGTGCGGGTCAGCTCGGTGCCCTTGCCGTCCTCGGTGCCATTGGACAGCACCCCCACGCGGGGCTCGGCCTTGCCGTGCTTGAACGAGGCATGGACCGCGCCCATGATCGCGAACTGCACGAGGTTGACGGGCCGGCAATCCACGTTGGCCCCGATGTCGAGCAGATCGACCCAGCTGGTGCCCGAATCCTCCGAACCCGATGACCCCGCCCCGTGCGCGAGGGTGGGCAGGCTCGTCACCAACGCGGGCCGATCCACGCCCTTGATCCGGCGAAACTTGAACAACCCGCAGGCGAGCATCGCCCCCGAGTTGCCGGCCGACATCACCGCGTGGGCCTTGCCCTGCCCGACCAGATCGAAGCACACGGGCATCGATGCATCGGGCCGGCTGCGCACGGCCTTGGCCGGGCTGTCCTCCATCGTGATCACCTCGGAGGCGTGATGGATCGACAGCGGCAGCGCATCCCACCCCGGGTGCCGCGAGAGCTCGAGCTCGAGCTTGTCGCGATCACCCACCAGGATCACACGGGCGCCGGTCCGAGCCGCCCGCACCGCGCCGTCGACCTCGGGCCCGGGACACTCGTCGCCGCCAAACGCATCCAGGGCGATCGTAGCGGCGATCGTGGACTCGTCCGTCGTTCCCGACATCGCAGCACCGCCGGTGCCTCGGCCCGGCGCGAAGGAAGGGCTACTCTCGCTCGACCGCGATCATCTCGCGGCCCTTGTAGTGCCCGCACGCAGGGCACACGCGATGGCTCACCATCAGCTCTTCGCAGTTGGGACACGGGGACAGCCCCGGAGCCGAGGTCTTGTCGTGCTGGGAGCGGCGCATGTCGCGTCGCGAGCTGGAGGTGCGCTTCTTCGGTACGGCCATGGGTGCCTCGGGGGGCGGGAGCATAGGGGGGCCCGATCGGGCGTGCAAGCGCGGTCGGGGGGTCTGGCCACCCCGCCAACGCGCGGCCGCTCACGTCAATCGGGCTCGGGCTTGGAGGAATTGGCCAGTCGTGGGGCCAGTCGTTGGGCCAATTGGGCGAATGGATTGTCGCGCTCGCTGCGCGAGCCCTCGGTCCCGCCATCCGAGGATGGCTCGGCCACCGGAGTGAGCGGGACCTCGCAGCGGCACTGCGGGCAGTGCCGGATCCCGGCCTCCAGCGCATTGAGCTCGAAGCCGCAGTTGCTGCACAGGCCCCGGCACTGCTCGCCGCGCTCGCACAGCGCCCGCATGGGATAGGCCAGCGCCACCTGCTCGGCCACCATCGCGTCGAGGGTGAGGATCGGGCCGTCGTAGGCGAACACGTCGGGGGCATCGGGATCGGGCTCCCACCCCTCCTCGTCCTCGCGCAAGAAGGTCTGTGCCGCGGCGGCCGAGGCCATGAAGGTGGCGAAGATCTCCGTCGCACCATCGACCGCCGCCGGCGACAGGCAGCGCCCGCACGGCACCGAGAACCGCAGCGAGAGCGATCCCTGCACCAGCACCACCCCCTCGGGCTGGAGCGTCAGCCGCAGCGCCACCTCGGCATCCTCGGACAGCTCGGCGTCGGTGTCACCGAGCGCCCGTGTCAGCCATGCCTGGGGCAGCACGGTCTTGATGGGGTGCAGGTCGACCCCCCGACGCCGCAGGGCGGCGAGGTCGACGCGAAGCGCCTCGAGGGGCTGGAGATCGCGGGCCATGGTCTGCCGCCACCCTTAGCCCGCTTCGGGGTTGGTTTCAAAGCCCCCAGGAACGACGCCGCTGGCAGGCCCCCAGCCAGGGCCACGGGCCTGCCCCCCACCCTTGCCCGCTTGGGGAGAGTGATCCGCCGCGCGGGCCCATCCCGCCCGTGTTGACCGCGCCTGCGGTCTTTCGTATGCCCCTGCCCGCACGTGACGAGCCCCGAGACGAAGCGGGTCGCCCGAGGCCCTCGAGCTTCCGGGGCCACGGCACGAAGGCCGGCTGCCCGCGTGCTCGTGTGGTTCGCCGTGCTCGTGGGCGCGAGCACCACCGCGAGCACGTCGGCCCATGCGGCGGGACCGCTGTCGTCTCGTGCGGCCCTCTTGCCTCGCGGGGTGCCTCACGATGAGGCCGAGCCCGCATCACGACGGCTCGTGCCCGCCTCCCGGCCTCCCGCCCCCGACGCCCTGGTGCTGGGAGCACCGAGCGATGGACCGTGGGGCGCCGCATTCTCGGCGGGACGTCCCACGCCAAGCGACGGCGAGAGCGAGCCCCCAACGCTCCACGCGATCGACGAGCCCGGCGTGCCTGCGCTCGAGCCACCGCTCGGGTCGGTACCTCCGGCCAGCGACGCCACCTCGTGGGCCGAGGCGTTCGGCCCGCGCCGGATTGCCGCAGCCCGCGAGGCGCTCGCCGAGCCCACCCTCATGATGGGCTCGCCCTCGCTGTCCTTCGGAGCGGTCGCCCTTCCGAGCACGACGCTGCGCTGGGCGCCCGAGGCCGGCCCCGAGTCCACGTCGGACGGCGAAGCCGGAGCCGCCGTGCGCACCGAGCCCGGCGCGTCGTCGGCGAGCATCTCGGCCGACGGTCGCCTCGACGCGCCCGAGCTGCTGGAGAAGCGCGGCCTGCCGCCGTTTTGGATCGACCGCGAGTACGCCACCCACCGCACCCGGGCGATCGCCTTCCCGCCGCTGTTCATCCATCGCACGCCCAAGCCCGACCATCCCGAGACCTACTTCCACGCCGACCTCGCGTTCGACTTCGGCTGGTACTCGCCCACCACCGAGCGGCGCCACTTCCTGAACCCCGTCGCGCTGACCTATGGCTACCAGAGCGAGCGCAAGACCGTGTGGGGCTCGGTCCCCTTGCTCATGGGCTACCGCCGCGTGGGCGAGCAGTTCAACTTCGGCCAGTTCCCGCTGGTGTGGTGGTGGGGCACCAAGTTCGTCAAGAACGTGCTGGTGATCCCGTTCCACTACCAACAGCGCGCCCCCGAGAGCTTCCGCGGCGTGTCGGGCCTGCTGGCGTGGTACGGGCACAAGAACCTCCACGACGCCGACCTCACCAACGATCGCCGGTTCCTGGTGGTGGCTCCGGTGTTCTGGCGCTTCCAGCGGGGGCTGCGGCGCTTCGACATCAGCCCGCTCTACTTCGGCGGCGCCAACGAGCTGCAGGGCAAGCGGCACATGACGGTGCTGCCGCTGTTCCACTGGCAGAGCCGCGAGTTCGGCAACCACCGCGAGCTGTGGACCCTGCCGTGGATCCGTCGGGTCGACGAGGCCCGCAGCCAACAGGCGTGGGCCGTGCCGCCGCTGCTCACGTTCTCGCATCGCGAGCGCGAGCGCGAGATCTTCTCGGCCACGCCGCTCCTTTGGCGAACCCGCAACCACCTCCGCGGCAGCGAGCTGTGGCTGGCGGGACCGTTTGGTCGCTACACCGATCCCACCCAGCGCAACATGGCGCTCGCGCCGGTGTGGTGGCGATTCCACGACACGCGCACCGACCAGACCACGCAGGTCATCGCCCCGCTGGCCCTGACGCGACGCGGGCCGGGCGAGCTGCGCGTGTACACGCTGCTGGGCGGTGGCGGCCGCACCCCGCAGGGCTATCGCCTGGCCATCCCGCCGCTGCTCACCTTCGCCGGGCGCACCGATCGCGGCGTGCGCTACCAGGGCGTGGGCGGCCTGCTGTGGCACGTGGCCCAGCCCCAAGACGACGATGGCACCGGCGGTCGCGAGGACTGGGTGGCGGGCCCGCTGGCCTACTACTCTCGTGTCGGCGGGCACGACGGCGGGAGCACCCGACGCGTGGGCGTGCCGCTGGCGCTGAGCTTCTTCCAGTGGGGCGGCACGCGGCGCTACCAGATGCTCACGCCGCTGCTTTGGCACGTGCACGACACCGATCCCGCGCACGCCGGCCACACCGTGGTCGCGGGACCGCTCTACCACCACGGCCGCAGCGGTCCGAAGGGCCATCAATTCGACGGTGGCATCGCCCCGTTCGTGTTCTGGGGCCGCGGCGTCGAGCGCAACTACGGAATCGTCCCGTGGCTGGCCCTGGCCGACTTCACCGACGTCGCCGAAGGCCGGCGCTTGACGGTCTCGCCGGTGTTCGTGCGCAGCAAGGGCCCCGACCACCGCACCCTGGGCATCGCGGGCCTGGCCTGGGACGTGACCCGAGGCGCCTCCGAGCGCCACACCGTGGTGTTCCCCTTCGTCTACCGCCGTGCGCTGGGCGACGATCGCCTCACCCTCAGCCTCGTCGGCGGCCGACGAGTCGTGGGCGACGACGTGACCGCGATGTGGGGCCCCTACGTCGAGCGTCGCCGCGACGGCCAGCACACCCGCGGGGTGTTCCCCCTCGTGTTCGTGGACGAGCGCGCCACCGAGGGCGGCGTGGCTCGCCACGTGGTGGCCGCCCCGCTCTACCTGCGCCGCCGCGCCCCGGTCGACGACCTCGACATGTGGTCGCCCCTGATCTGGCGCTCCGAGGTCCGCGGCGAGCGGCCACGGCGAGGGCTGGCCGTGGTGCCGTTCTACTTTCGCCAGCGCCAGCCCGGCGGCGTCGACGTGGACGCGGGCCTGGGCTTCTTCTGGTCGCGCGACGAGACCCGCCGCACCCACACCCTCGTGGCCGGTCCCGCCTTCCACCGGCTCAGCCGCAAGAGCATCAACACCGGCGTGTTCCCGCTCTACTGGTGGATGGACTCCGAGGACAAGCGGCGCCTGCTCGCCCTGCCGCTCACCGTGCACATCGAGGACAAGGCCCACCGCGGCCACACCACCATCGCGGTGCCGCTTTGGTTCGATCGCCTGCAGGTCAACGGACGCCGCACCTGGGGTGCGTTCCCGTTCGTGTTCGGCAACCGACGGATCGCCAGCTTCACGCGGTTCTCCGTGGCCCCGCCCGGCTACTTCGATCTGTTCCGCCTGCGCCGCAACATGCGGTTCACCGGCTACGTGCCGCTGCTGTTCCGCTATCGCAAGTGTGGCTATCGCGTCGAGGACGACCCGAGCTGCCAGTACACGCTGTGGGGCTCGGTGCCGCTGTTCCTCTACGGACGCGACGGGCAGGGCCGCCGGACCCACGGCGCGCTGGTCTACTACTGGGACCGCCGCCCCGAGGGCTACCGGCTCTACACCCCGCTGTTCGGCCTGACCAACGAGCCGGGCAAGACCCTGGGCTGGTACGCGGGACCGGTGGGCATGCGCACCACCAACACCTGGCAGCGCACGTTTGCGTTCCCGCTCTACTACCGCCGCAGCCACCGGCTCGAGCGGCGCAGCCTCACCCTCGCCGCGCCGCCGCTGTTCATCAGCCGCGTCCGCAAGGACGAGCGCTTCTTCGAGGCGGGCCTCTTGGTCTGGCAGTTCCGCAAGCCGCACAAGGTCGCCACCGCGATCGTGCCGCCGATCTTCTTCCACAGCCACGCCTGGGCCGAGCGCCGCGTGACGTGGCTGCTGCCGCTGTTCGTGCGCGACGATCACTGGGCCAAGGACGAGGCGTTCACCGGCATCGGCCCCCTGCTCTACTTTCAGCGGCGGCACGGCGAGAACCTCGACTTCGTGCAGTTCCCGCTGGTGTGGCACATCGAGCGCGGCGACGCTCAGGGCACCTTCGGCGCCTTCGCGTGGTGGGACATCCGCACGCGCAAGGGCAAGATGCTCCAGTTCGTGCCGGGCCTCTTCACGCGCTGGGCCACGCCCGAGCGAGACATCAAGGTCCTCGGCCCGGGCCTGGGCTGGTGGACCAAGGGGCGCGGCGCCACCGAGGGCGACCTGCACTGGCGCGCGCTGTTCGGTCTGTTCGGCGGCGGCCGCGAGCACGGCATGCGCTACGTGTCGTTCTTCGGCACGCGCCGGGTGACCGGGCCGGCCAAGGTCAGGGCCCCGCGAGGCCGCAAGGCGGATCCCTCGTCGGGCCCCGCGCCCAAGGCCAAGCGCGAGGCGAGGCGAGCCGAGCGTCGGGCGCGGCGTCAGGCCCGGACCAAGGCTCGCACCGCCACTGCAGCGGCCCGCTGAGCTCGAATCGAGCCCGAAGCGGCATCGTTGCGAGCGACCAGCGGCGCGTGCTCGCCGACGAGCCGAGACTCGTCGGCTCCCGTCCCGCTACTGTGCCGCCGCCGCCTGCCCCCGCATCGACACCGCCCCCGCAAAGAGTGCCGTGACCCGCTGCGCGAGCGTGTGCGGCTCGGGGCGTACGCGACCGGCGAGGTGCTTGCTGAACCACAGCATCGCGAGCCCATGCACCAGCGACCAGGCCGCGAGCGTCACGTCCTCGATCTCGCCCGCCGCGATCCAGCCCTCGTCCATGCCGCGCTCGATGGCCCGCCGCAAGGGGATGAAGGCCTCGCGGCAGGCCTTGAGGTAGTCGGGGTCGCGCGGCAGCAAGCAATCGGGACGAAACATCACCTGGAAGCGCAGCGGCTGGTCCACCGCGAACAGCACGTACGCGGTGCCGACCGACGAGAGGGCCGACGGCCCGCCGCTTGCGGTCCGCTCGGCCTCGTCGAGGCAGCGGCCGAGCGCCACGAAGCCCTCGGCCGCGTACTCGGTGAGCATCGCCGCCCGACCTCCGAACAGCACCCCCGGAGCAGCGTGCGAAAGCCCGGCCTTGGCCGCCACCTTGCGCAACGAGAGCCCCTCGAGGCCCTCCTTGGCCAGCACCACCCCCACCGCGTCGAGCAGGGCGCGACGCGAGTCCTCCGTTCCAGCCCGTACCACTGCTTGCATCATCGACGCCTCGACTTCGAGTTGCAGCCCACGCCGGAGCCTGGCCTCGATTGACATTGTCAATCCGGCCCTGGGGGGTGTCAAACGAAGGCTCGGACCCTCGCCGGCCGCGATCGGTTTCGGCCACCTCGGCCGACTACCGGCGCAGGATCTCCATGCGCTCGATGATCTGCGGAGTGCGCGGCTTGTCACCCGGGCCGCGCATGGCGGCGATCTTCTCGGCAACCGCGATGCCCGGCTCCGAACAGCGTCCGAAGATGGTGTGCTTGCCGTCGAGGTGGGGCACCGGTGCGAGGGTGATGAAGAACTGTCCCGAGCCCGTGCCCGGACCGCGGTTGGCCATGCTCAGCACCCCCGCCTCGTCGTGGCGCAGGTCGGGGTCGAACTCGTCGAGAATCACGTACCCCGTGCTTCCCCGTCCCGTGCCGCTGGGATCGCCTCCCTGGATCACGAACCCCGGGATCACCCGGTGGAACGCCACGCCATCGTAGTAGGGTCGAGTGACCCACTCCACCTGGGCGTCGTCGAGCGCCGGCCGCACCCCGCGGGCCAAGCCCACGAAGTTGGCCACCGTCAGCGGAGCCTCGTCGGGAAACAGTCGGCAGGCGATCACGCCCTGGGTGGTCGTCATCTCGACCCACAGGTCCCCCTGCCCCGGCACGCCATCGAGCGCCTGCTCGAGCGTGAACACGCCGCCCGCCGGATCCCCCTGGGCGCGCGCATAGGCCTGCATCTGCTCGGGCGTCATGTCGAGATCGGCTTGATCGCCGCGGCGATAGCCCCACGGGTCGTCGGGATCGGCGGGCGGCGCCTCGCCTCCCTCCTCGGCCGCGACCTCGGCGACGGCCGCTTCATCCTCGTGCGGTTGGCCTTCGCCCTCCCCGCGCACCGCCTTGCGTCGTGCGGCCTCCTCGGCCTCCTGCTGGGCCAGTTCCTCCGGCAACGGGGGCGGCGGGGTGAACACGCAGGCCACGCCGAGCAGGCCCGCCAGGGCCCACCCGGCCATCGATGCTCCCGGGGCCCGCGAGCGCCCGGGTCCCGGTCGATCGTACGAGGGCCGCGCCACCCCCACGGGGGTACGACGGAGTTGGGTCACGCTCACCACCCGCAACCCTGGCCTCAGCCCAGCCGCTTGACAAGCCCCGACAGGTGCGCGATGAACCGCGCTCCACCGCGCCCGTCGGTGGCGACCTACGAGCCGGCCCGCAACCAGGCCGAGCCTTGCAGGACGAGCATTCAGACGAGAACAGGACGAGAGCCCGTGGCGAATCACAAGCAGGCAGAGAAGCGCAACCGACAGCGCATCAAGCGGAGGGCCCGCAACCTCCAGCACCTGTCGACCATGCGTACCTACATGAAGCGAGTCCGCCGTGCTCTCGCCGGTGGCCAGCTCGATCAAGCCAAGGAAGCGATGCCGCTGGCCATCACCGCGATCGGCCGCGCCGCATCCAAGGGCGTGGTCCACCGCAACACCGCGGCCCGCTACATCTCCCGGCTCACCAAGGCCATGAACGCCGCCACCGCGAGCTGAGTCTTCGCGATTCGCCCACACGGGACTTGCCATGGTCCTCGGGGTGAGAAGGAGCCGCCTGCTTCGCGCGCGAACGGGCGGCTCTCGCATTGGTTTCGCCTAGAGTCGCGGGGACACCCCCGGCAGCGCCCCGCACACGTCGAGCACGAAGCGTTGCAGCGCCAGGTAGGGAGCCTTGACCACCGAGTGCGCGCCGCCCTTGAGATCGCGATCGAGGCGAGCCAGCGATGCGTAGGCTCGACGCAGCCGAGCCTCGTCGAATCGTCGGGCCTGCCCCGCGAGCTTGCGCGCCACGAACGGGGGCACTCCCGTGACGGCCTCGATCGCGCCCCGCCCCTGCCCGGCCATGCGGGCGGCGAACACCAGGCGGATCTGCCGGATCAGCATGCTGAGGACCGCATTGGCCTGGCCGATCTCCGGCTGGCTGCTCTCGTGGAACAGGTGGGCGAGCACCGCGAGCGCCCGCGGCCCGTCCCCCATGCCCACCGCATCGGTCAGCTCGAAGATCACCGCCTCGCGCGTGTGGGCCACCACCGCGTCGAGATCCTGTTGGGTCACCGGCTGCCCCTCGCCCGCATGCAGCGACGCTCGCTCGAGCGCATGGACTAGGTCCGACGGGCCCGTCCCGCACAGCCCCACCAGCGACAGCGCCGTCGCGCGATCGATGCGGGTCCCCGTGCGCCGGGCCTGCTCGAGCACGAACTCCACCGCGTCCTCGTCCTTCTTGAGCGCCTCGAACTTCTCGACCCACCCCGCCTTCTTGGCAGCCGTGACCAGGCGCGAGCGACCATCGATCCCGCTGCTGCTGAGCACCAGCACCGTGGTCGGGTTGGGCGCCTTGAGGTAGCCCACCAGGGCCTCGAGCATCTTGCCCTTGTCCGAGCCCCGACCCTTGCCCACGGCCTCGGGATCGGACAGCTCGACCAGGCGGCGCTCGGACATCATGGGCAGCTGACCGCAGGCGTCGAGCACCGGCGCGATCGCATCGAGTTCGCGGCCCGAGAAGCGCTCGTGGTTGAACGCCTCCATGCCCGGGGTCAGGATCATCCCTCGCAGCTCTCGCAGGCGCGCCGACATCGGGGCCGGCTCGCTGCCGTAGAGGAGCACCACCGGCGGGATCGCCTTGCCGGACCCGGCCTGGCCCTCGGCACTCGTGGCCTTCTTGGCCCGACTCATCGGCGCCCTTCCGCCGGACCGCGCACCAGGGTCACCACCACCTCGACCTCGGCCGTCATCGGCATCATGTCGAAGACCGTCACGTCGGTGATGCGCAGGCCCCCGTCGACCAGCACCCGAAGGTCCCGGGCCAGGGTCGCCGGATCGCACGACACGTAGACCACCCGCTGCTCCGCCACCCTGGCCAGGTGAGCCGCGGACTCCTTGCCCAGGCCGGCGCGCGGCGGATCGACCACGACCACGTCGTAGCGAAAGTCCCGCGCCACGAGGCTCGCCAGCAGGCTCGGCGCCGAGCCGTGCTTGGCGTTGATCGGCAGCCCCTCCGCCTCGGCCAGCGCACGCAGCAGCCCCTTGGCCTCGCGGTCCTCGTCGAGCGTCCACACCCGCTTGGCGGTGCGGGCCAGCGCACGGGTGAGGTTGCCGGCGCCGGCGTAGAGCTCGAGCACGCGCAGCCCGTCCGATCGCGCCGCCAGGGCCACGTGCCGCACCATCGCGCGATTGACCGCGGCGTTGGCCTGAGAGAACACGAACGGATGCGCGCGCATGGGCGCGAGCCCATCCCCACCGTCGAGCCGCAGCTCGTGCTGGCCCACCGCCACGCTGCGCCGACCGCCGCGCAGCACGATGCCGCACAGCCGCTGGTCGAGCAGCGCATGCGCGGCCTCGAGCACGGGCTCGTCGGGCCGCACCCCCGGCAAGGCCAACACCGCCCGCTGCCCATCGGACAACCCGAGCACCTCGCCCTGCGCAGGGAGGTGCTCGGCCAGCCGCCGCACGCGCTGCAGCGCATGCTCGAGCTCCGGGCGCAGCACCGGGCAGGCCGTCACGTCGACCACCTCGCGGCTGCGACCGCCGAAGAACCCCAGCCGCAGGCCTCCCGGGCCGTTCTCGTAGTGCATGCGGGCCCGACGGCGATAGCCCAGCGACGGCCCGGCCACCGCCGCCAGCCGCACCGCCTGGGGATCGGGCACCAGCGCACGCAGCTCACCGGCCACGATCATCCGCTTGTGCTCGGCCTGCCGCGCCGGATCCACGTGCTGCCAGTCGCACCCTCCGCAGCGGTCGGCCACCGGACACGGCGGCGTCACGCGATCGGGCGCGGCTTCGACCACCTGGGTCAGCCGCCCGCGCGCCCACCGAGCCTTGCGGCGCTCGGGCTCGGCATCGACCAGCTCGCCGGGGAGCGTGCCGGGCACGAACCAGGTCAGACCATCGTCTTGCTGCCCAACTCCCTCGCCCCCGTGGGCGAGGCCGCGGATCCGTACGCGCACCGACACGAGGGCGCGACCATACTGCAAAGCCCGCTCGCCGTCCCCCACCAAGGCCGAGCTCCGAGCGCGCGCGGGCCGTTGCCCACCCGGGTGCGATGGAGCGATGCTCTTGCCACCCAGGATCCCGTGCCCGACGCCCTCCACGCCGCCGACCGAGCCGTGGTCGACCACCTGGTCGAGGAGGCCCTCGCCTTGCTGGACGATGGCCGCGACGAGGCCGCCGCCCGCAATCTCGCCGAGGCCCAGGCGCTTGCCCCTCACGACCCCACCGTGCTGGCCGCGCTGGGCGAGCTGAGCGGGGCGCTCGGCCGGCTCGACGAGGCCCGCGACCACCTGCGAGCCGCCATCGCGGCGTTCGAGCGCGCTGGCCCGCCGATCGACCGCGCCCCCGCCCTGGCGGATGCACATCATGCACTCGCCCGGCTCCACCAGGATGCCGGTGAGCACGATCTGCAGGTCCACCACGATCTCGAGGTGTCCAGGCTCGATGCAGCCGCCCACCGCCGCGCGGGGCTCGGCAGCCGCCGCGACCTGGCCCTGGTGGAGCGGGCCACCGCCCAGGCCCTCGATCGCATCCCCGAGCCGTTCCAGGCCCGCCTCCGCAACGTGCCGGTGGTGCTCGAGCCACGTCCCTCGATCGAGCTGGTCCGCGAGGGCTTCGATCCACGGGCCCTTGGCCTGTTCGAGGGCCCCGACGATCTCGGACGGCTCAGCGTCGAGGCAGGGCCCGCCGATCGCCCCACCCGCATCGTGCTGTTCTTCGCCAATCTGCTCGATGCGTTCCCCGACGACGGGGAGCTGTGCCGGCAGGTCGAGATCACGCTGTTGCACGAGATCGGGCACTTCTTCGGCCTCGACGAGGACGAGGTCGACGCGCTGGGTCTCGGCTGAAATCGGTGAAATCGCGGCCACGGTTCTGGCTGGTCCCGTGGCCAGGCACCCCCTCGAGTGCGGCAAGTCGAGTTGCCGATCGGCCTGCGTTCCGTAGATCGAGGTCACGGAAGATGCCGCGATCGTGGGGTCCAACCAGGTTGGCACGCCCGTTGCTCTTCGTGGGAGTCATCATGAAGCTCGAGACGCTCGCTGCCGCCTGCCTCGCCCTCGTCACCCTCACCGGTTGCGACACGCTCGGCGACGACGCGATCGGCCCCGAGGGCGGGGTCGTGATCTCGGTGGACGGCCGGCTCA
Source organism: Paraliomyxa miuraensis (assembly GCF_026337845.1). GTDB lineage: Bacteria > Myxococcota_A > Polyangia > Nannocystales > Nannocystaceae > Paraliomyxa > Paraliomyxa miuraensis. The sequence goes on from NZ_JAOVZF010000157.1 coordinate 364,453, forward strand.
CGGTCGACATCCCCGCCGGCGCGCTCGCCGACGCGATCGAGATCACCATCGAGCAGGTCGACGACGAGCCCGAGGGGGCGCTGGGGCCCTCCTACCGCGTGGAGCCGGTGGGTCTGGTGTTCGAGACCCCGGTGCAGGTGCTCTACAACTACAGCGCCGGCGGCATGGACGTCGCCCCCGAGGACGTGACCTTGATGGTCGCTCGCACCGACGGCTGGAACGAGCTCGCCGACCGCAGCGTGTGGGACGACGAGGAGATCGTGTCCGCCTCCGCGCTCTACCTCAGCACCTTCTGCGCGGTCGAGCGGTAGCGATGACGCCAGCGCCAGCCCGAGCGCCAACGCCAACCTAGCGCCAACCCCAGCGCCAGTTGCGCCCCGCCGACCCCGGCGATGAAGCGCCGCGGCATGGCCGCGGTGGAGGTCGTCGTCGATACCTGCGAGGATCCACGGCCTCTGGCATGAGCTTGCGCTGCGTCTCCTCCTCGTTTCGCCTCCTCTCGTACGCGGTCGGCCTGATGGCGACCGTGGCGTCCTGTCAGCTCGATTCCGACAGCAAGGGCACCCTTCCCATGGGGGTGTCCGGCTCCGGCGAGACCGGGAGCACCGACGATGGAACCGATGACCCCGACAGCACGGGTGCCCCCTCGATCGAGGGCCCGCGCAAGCGTCGGCTGGACATCGCGCCCGCGTTCGCCGGAGGGGTCGGCGTGGGCACCTTGCTGGTCGTGCTCGACGGCACCCGCATCGAGTACGAAGACACGCAACCGGACGGGTCCGACCTTCGCTTCTTCGGACCCGAGGAAGCCGGCGCCTACCCCATCGAGATCGAGCACTGGGACCCGGGCGGCACCTCGTTCGTGTGGGTTCGGATCGACAGCATCGCGCTGCCCGATCACCTGTGGATGTACTACGGCGACACCCCCGGCTTCGCGTCCCTCGATCCCTCCGCGGTATGGGACGGGGCCTTTGCGGCGGTGTGGCACATGGAGCGCGGTGGTTCACCCACGATGCCCGATACCACCGCGGCCGGCCACGACCTGCAATTCATCGGCTTCGGAGGAGACCTCGACGTACCCGGCCCGATTGGCCTTTCGGTCGCCATGGTGCCGGACGACATGGCCACCGCCGGCCCGCTCGAGCTGTTCGACCCCGGAGAGCTCGCGCTCACCGACGCCTTCACCCTGGAGGCGTGGGTCTCGACCCCGGTGGCCGCCGATGACTCCACCCACTCCGTGCTGCGCAAGACCGGAAGCTTCGAGCTACAGACGCTCGAGGCCACCTCGACGCGACCCAAGGTGGTGGTGCGCCCCGAGGGCGTCGCCGGAGCGCAGGTGGCCGAGCTGGGCTCTTCGCTCGCGCTCGACAGCTGGACCTACCTGGCCGCCACCTACCGGGCCGACACCGGGGTGCTCTCGATCTTCCGCAACGGCGCGCTCGAGGGCTCGATCACGGTGGGAGGCGATGCCGTGGCGCGCATGCTCGACGTGACCGATGCAGCGCTGCAAGTGGGGCACGGCCTGCACGGAGGGCTCGACGAGGTCCGGGTCAGCACGATCGCCCGAGCGCCCGAGTGGATCGCGGTCCAGCACGCATCGATGAGCGACCAGCTGCTCACCTTCGGCGCCCCGCAGCCGCGCTGATCGTTCATCCCAGGCGCTCGGCGATCGCGTCGGCCAGCACCGAGCGCGCCGTCGCACTGCCCCCCGCGGTCGCCTCGAGCTGCCGTGCGTCGCGAAGCGCCCGCTCCACCGGATACTCGCGCGTGTAGCCATAGCCGCCGTGGATCTGCAGCGCCTCCGAGCACCCGCGAACCGCTGCCCCCGTGGCCCACGTCCGCGCCCGCGCGGCCGCCTCGCCCAACGGCCGGCCCTGGTCGCATCGCCAGGCCGCCTGCACGGTGAGCAGCCAGGCCGCCTCGAGGCCCGTGGCCATGTCGGCGAGCTTCCACTGGATCGCCTGGAAGCTCGCGATCGGCCGCCCGAACTGCTCGCGCTGCTGGGCGTAGCCGCTGGCCTGCTGCAGCGCCCCTCGCAGCAGTCCACACGCCACCGCGGCCCACGACAGCTCCCGCAGCGCCACGATGGTCGCCGCATCGGTCAGCGCCCGTCCCGGCGCGCCGAGACGTCGCTCGTCGGGCACCCTGACCCCTTGCAGGCCCAGGTGCGCCGTGCCGGCCGCTCGTGCGCCGTGGGTGCGCAGCGGAGCGCTCACGTGCAGACCGCCCGCATCGGCGTCGATCAAGAACGCGGTGGGCCCGTCCTCGGCGCGAGCGAAGACCACGAACCGCCCGGCCACCGCGGCCCCGAGCACGTGGCGTGCCTCGCCATCGAGCGCCCACGCGTCGCCCTGGCGGGTGGCCGTGATCGCCAGCGCCCCCTCGCCCGAGCCCAGTGCCCCCTCGGCCAGCGCCCACGCGCACGGTCGCTGCCCCGAGGCCATCGCCGAGAGTTCCCCGGCCAACGCCGGCTGGCTTGCCGAGGCCGCGGCCACATGAGCCAGCCCCGCGAAGTTGTGCGCCGCGATCAGCATTGCCAGCGCTCCGTCGGCCGCCGCGAGCTCCTCCACGAGCGCACACGCCGTCACCGTCGACAACCCCGCCCCGCCCTCGTCCTCGGGCTGGCGAAGCGCCCAAAGGCCCATCCGGCCCAGCTCGTCGCGCACGGCGGCGGGGATCGCACGCGCCTCGTCCCACTCGCCCGCGTGGGGCCGCACGCTCTGCTCACACAGCTGACGCACCGTGTCGCGCAGCAGCTGGTCGTCCTCGTCCAGATCGAAGTCCATCGCGTCCCACTCCTCCCCGGCCTCGTCCGAGCCGATCCCGCGCTAGCCGCTCGCGAAGCGACGCATGATGTCGCGACTGATCACGATCCGCTGCACCTCCGAGGTGCCCTCGTAGATCATCGTGACGCGCACGTCCCGAAGCCCGCGCTCGACCGCATGGGCCTCGTCGCAGCCCGCGGCCCCCATCGCCTCGACCGCCCGGTTGCAGGCCGCGAACGCGCGCTCGGTGGTGAACACCTTGGCGATCGATGCCTCGCGCGAGAACGGCTGCCCCCGCTCCTTGAGCCACGCCGCGCGCAGGACGAGCAGCTGCGCTGCATCGAGCTCGGTGGCGGCATCGGCCAGCGCCCACTGCACCCACTGCTGCCCGCGCCGACCCGCATCGCCCGCCACGAACTCGGCGGCGGCCTCGACCGCGGCCAGCCCCACGCCCAGGGCCTGAGATGCGATGCCCACCCGACCGCCATCGAGCGCCATCATGGCCACGGGAAAGCCCCGGCCTTCCTCTCCCAGCAGCGCCTGTGGACCCACCTCGCAGGCCTCGAAGTCGATCGCGGTGGTGGTGCTGCCGCAAAGGCCCATCTTGTGCTCGGGCTTGCCACGCACGAGCCCCGGTGTGTCGCCCGGCACCAGGAAGGTGGAGATGCCCCGGGTCCCGGGCGCATCGGATGTCCTGGCCCACACCACGAACAACCCCGCATCGGTGCCCGAGGTGATCCACAGCTTGGACCCCTCGAGCACCCAGCCGCGATCGGTCCGCGTGGCCTTGGTGCGCATGCCACCGGGGTCGCTGCCCGCTCCCGGCTCCGACAACGCAAACGCCCCCACCACCAGCTCACCTCGGCAGAGCCGCGGCACGTAGGCGGTGCGCTGATCCTCGTTGCCGAAGTGGGTGACCACCTCGGCCACCATGTTGCTCACGCACAGCGCCACCGTGGTCGCCGCGCACGCGCGCGCCGTCTCGGTGATGGCGAGGCTGTAGGCGACCACGCCGGCCCCTCGGCCCCCGAGCGCCTCGGGCACGTTGATCCCCAAGAGCCCCGCCCGTGCCGCCTGCGCGAGGTTGTCATGGGGAAAGCCCCCGGTCCGATCGAGCGTGGCCGCCCGCGGCTCGAGCACTTCCTTCGCATAGCTGCGGGCCACCGCCGCGACCGCAGCCTGCGACTCGTTGGGTGAGAAGTCGATCACGACCTAGAACGCTTCACCCACCTGCCCACGATAGGTGTGGCTGTAGGGGGCCTCGGGCGCGGGTTCGAACACCCACTCGGCAATGACCCCCTCGATGCAGCCCTTGAGCCGCGACGGATCGACCTCGCCGATGTCGCCGCCCTTGGCGTTCTGCTTCTTCTCCCAGATGTCGAGGATCTTCGCGCCGCTGGCCTGCCCCTCGGTGTCGATGTCGAACTGCACCGTGAACACGCTGCGGATGAACCGGGTGCCCTCCTCCCCCATCTCGTCCTCGAGGCAGCGCTCGAGGTCGCGCAGGTACACCGTCTTGATGGTGTCCTCGATCGCGGCGAGGGTCTTGGGATCGATCGCGGTGCCCTGGTCCTCGTAGTCCTTGCGGCGACGGGCGGTGACGATGTCCTCTTCGTACTTGTTGTCGGCGTAGGCCGCGGCCACGTCGGGGTTGTCGGAGTCGCGCTTGTTCTTGCCGCACGCCGACAGCGTGGGCATGGCGATGAGCACGGAGAGACAAAGGGCGCTGCGATGCGTCATGGGGACCTCGTGGGTGATTGGTTATACCGCCGGGCTCGCGCTTTCTCAGCCCCGCAGCAGGTAGGAGGCGATGACGATCCGCTGGATCTCCGAGGTTCCCTCGTAGATCTCGGTGATCTTGGCATCGCGGTAGTGGCGCTCCACCGGGTACTCGCTGACGTAGCCATTGCCCCCGTGGATCTGAATGGCGTTCTTGGCCACTTTGTTGGCGACCTCGGAGGCCATCAGCTTGCACATGGCCGACTCCCTGGTGTGGCGCCGCCCCGCCATCTTGGCGGCGGCGGCCCTCCAGGTCAGCAGCCGCGCCGCGTCGATCTCGGTGTCCATGTCGGCGAGCATGAACGCCACCGCCTGGTGATCGATGACACGCTGGCCGAAGGTCTTGCGCTCGCAGGCGTAGCTCGCCGCCGCCTCGAACGCAGCCCGCGCGATCCCCAGCGCTTGCGCCGCAATCCCGATGCGCCCGCAGTCGAGGGTCGACATGGCCACCTTGAAGCCCTGCCCCTCCTCGCCCAGCCGCTGGCTCGCCGGCACCCGCGCGTCGTCGAAGAAGATCTGACAGCTGTGGCTGGCCCGGATCCCGAGCTTGTCGTCCTTCTGCCCGCGCCGCACCCCTTGGCCGTTCATGTCGATCACGAACGCCGAGATGCCCCGGTGCCCCGCGCTGGGCTCGGTCATGCAGATGAGGATCCCGGTGTCGGCCTGCGGCCCGTTGGTGATCCAGTTCTTGGTGCCGCTGATGACGTAGTCGTCACCGTCGCGCACCGCCACCGTCTTCTGCGCGGCCGCGTCCGAGCCCGCCTCGGGCTCGCTGAGCATGAAGCAGCCGAGCTTGTCCCCCGCGGCCAGCGGCACCAGCCACTGCTGCTTCTGCTCCTCGTTGCCCCACTTCATCAGCGGATCGCAGACCAGCGAGTTGTTGACGCTCATGATGACCCCGGTCGAGGCACAGGCGGCCGAGATCTCCTCCATCGCCAGCACATAGGCCAGGGTATCGAGCCCGCTGCCGCCGTAGTCCACCGGCACCTCGATGCCCAACAGACCCAGCTCCGCCATGCGAGCGACCAGCTCGGCCGGGTAGCGGTGCTCGCGATCGAGCGCGGCGGCGATCGGCTTGACCTCGCGCTGGGCGAATTCCTTCACCATGCGCAGCAGCTGTTCTTGTTCGTCGTTCAGCGACAGATCCATGGCAAGCTCCTAGCGCCCGGTGAAGTTGGCCGCGCGCTTGGCCAGGAAGGCGTGCATGCCCTCCGTCTGGTCGGCGCTGGCAAACAGGCTGGCGAACGCCTCCTGCTCGAGGTCGTTGGCGTGAGTCAGCGGCATCGAGGCGCCGCGATGCAGCACCTCCTTGGCCTTGGCCACCGCCAGCGGGCCCTGGGCGGCGATCCGCACCAGGGTCGCCATGGCCTCGTCGAGCAGCTGCTCGGGCGGCAGCACCCGGTTGGCCAGGCCGATGCGATGAGCCTCGGCCGCATCGATCATGTCACCGGTCATGCACAGCTCGAGCGCACGCGCCAGGCCCACGCGCCGCAGCAGCCGCTGCGTGCCCCCAAAGCCGGGGATCACGGCCAGCTTGACCTCGGGCTGCCCGAACTTGGCCTTCTCGCTCGCGTAGATGAAGTCGCACGCCAGCGCCAGCTCGCAGCCGCCCCCCAGGGCAAAGCCGTTGACCGCCGCCACGGTGGGGACGGGCAGCGCCTCGAGCATCTCGCCCAGCGCGTGCCCCTTGCCCGAGAACGCCAGCGCCTGCTCGGGCGTCATGTCGGCCATGGCCGCGATGTCGGCCCCCGCCACGAACGCCTTGCCCTCGCCGGTGAGCAGCAGGCCCCGCACGCTGGCGCCTGCGCCGAACGCCCGGGCGGTGTCCTCGACCACCGCCGTCAGCTCGCCCACGACCTCCTCGGACAGGGCGTTGAGCACCTTGGGGCGATCGATGGTGACCACGCGGATCACCGCCGGCGACGCGGAAGAGACCGCCCGATCCTCGACCTTGATCGTCGCGTAGGCCACTTACTTGCCCTTCCCGTAGTCGTAGAAGCCGCGACCGGTCTTGCGCCCCAGCCACCCTGCCGCCACGTGCATGCGCAGGTTGTTGGCCGGGCGGTACTTGTCGTCGCCCAGCTCGAGGTGCAGCACCTCGGCGATCGCCAGGCAGGTGTCCAGCCCGATGAGATCGGCCAGCTCCAGCGGCCCCATGGGGTGGTTCAGCCCCAGCTTGGCTCCGAGGTCGATGTCCTGGGGCGTGCCCAGCCCTTCCTGGAGCGCGAAGCAGGCCTCGTTGATGAGCGGGATCAGGATCCGGTTGACGATGAAGCCCGGGCAGTCCTTGCTGGTGATCACCGTCTTGCCCAGGTCCTGGGCCAGGGCCACCGTGGTCTGGTAGGTGGCGTCGTCGGTGGCCAGGCCGCGGATGATCTCCACCAGCTTCATCACCGGCACCGGGTTCATGAAGTGCATGCCGACCACGTGGCTCGGCCGCGAGGTCTCGGCCGCCAGCAAGGTGATGCTGATCGACGAGGTGTTGCTCGCCACGATCACCCCCGGCCGGCACGCTGCATCGAGCCCCTTCATCAGGGTCTTCTTGAGCTCGATGTTCTCGGTCGCCGCCTCGATCGCGAAGTCGGCCTCGGAGAACGCCTCGACGCTCGCGACGGGCACGATGTTGGCCAGCGTGGCGTCGCGGGCCTCCGCGGTCACCTTGCCCTTCTCCACCAGGCGTCCCAGGCCCTTTTCGATCGTGGCCTTGCCCTGCTCGGCACGCTTCAGGTCGACATCGGCCAGGAGCACCTTGCGGCCCCCTTGCGCGGCCACTTGAGCGATCCCGCCGCCCATTTGGCCGGCGCCCAGCACTCCGAGGGTCTTCACCGCAACCACCGCGTCGTTGCTCATCCTAGCCTCCCACCTGCTCGATCCGCTCGACCATCAGGGCCACCGCTTCGCCACCGCCGATGCACAGCGACGCCACGCCGCGGGCCTTGCCGGTCTGCTTCATCGCATGCAGCAAGGTGACCAGGATCCGCGCGCCCGTGCAGCCGACCGGATGCCCCAGCGCCACCGCACCACCGCGCACGTTGAGCCTATCCTCGGCGATCCCCAGCTCGTCCTGGTTGACCAGCGAGACCACCGCGAACGCCTCGTTGATCTCCCACAGATCCACGTCGCCCACGGCGCGCCCGGTCTTGGTCAGCAGGTTCTGGATCGACTTGGCTGGTGCAGTGGTGAACCACTCGGGGGCCGCAGCCGCCCCCGCGTAGCCGGCGATGCGAGCCAGCGGGGTCAGCCCGCGCCGCTTGGCCTCGTCGGCCGTCATCAACACCAGCGCGGCCCCGCCGTCGTTGATGGTGGAGGCATTGCCCGCCGTGATCGTCCCGTCCTTGGCGAACGCGGGGCGCAGCGAGGGCAGCGCGTCGATCTTGCCGCGGAACGGCTCCTCGTCCTCGCTGACCACCACCGGGGCTCCCTTGCGCTGCGGGACCTCCACCGAGACGATCTCCTCGGCGAACAGCCCATCCTTCACCGCCGCCTGGGCGCGCCGGTAGCTCGTGGCCGCCCACGCGTCCTGCCGCTCACGGTCGATCTTCTTCTCGCTCGCGCACAGGTCTCCGGCCTTGCCCATGTGGAAGTCGTTGTACGGGTCCCACAGCCCATCGTGGACCATTCCATCCACCAGGGTGCCGTTGCCCATGCGATAGCCGGTGCGGGCCTGGGGCAGGTAGTACGGCGCCAGCGACATGGTCTCCATGCCGCCCGCGACCACGATCGTGGCGTCGCCCGCCTTGATCGCCTGAGCCGCCATCATCACCGTCTTGAGGCCCGAGCCGCAGACCTTGTTGACCGTGACCGCGCCCACTTCCTTGGGGACCCCGGCGGCGATCATCGCCTGGCGCGCGGGCGCCTGACCGACGCCGGCCGGCAGCACGCAGCCCATGAGGACCTCGTCCACGTCGCCCCCCTCCACCTTGGCCCGCTCGAGTGCGGCCTTGATGGCCACCGCCCCGAGCTGGGGCGACGGCACGGTGGACAGCGAGCCGCCGAAGCTGCCGATCGGCGTACGGGCGGCGCTGACGATCACGACTTCCGAGGACATGTGGGCCACGCTTTCCGGTCCAGCCGCTTGGCGCCGACGGCCCTTCCGTCCAGGCGCACCGCTGGTCCAATGCGATCGCTACCACGGGTCGGGTTTGCGGCAAATGCGTTCGGTCACGGGTACTTGGCGGCCTTCCGTCCCCATCGGAGGCGGGAGGTGGGGGTGGGCTCGCACCCGAGCCCGAGCCATGACTCCGCGCACCGTCGGCGTCGGCCTCCGGCGCTTGACGAGGCTTCGGCGTCGGCGCATAAACCCGGTCCCGCCGCCGGCCTCCAACCAGGGGATGGCGGCACCCGCGTCCGCCTCACGTCGAGCACGTCGAACGAACATGTCGAAGTAGCTCAGCTGGTTAGAGCGAGGGATTCATAACCCCTAGGTCGGCGGTTCAAGTCCGCCCTTCGGCACCACGAACGGCAACGTCCACGGACGTTGCCGTTCTTCGTCGAGCCCTCGGGTCCCGCTCGGGTCCCGACATTGGACGCGACACCGCGACTGCGTGGGCCAGGCCTTCCGCGATCCAGTGGACCTCATCGTGACAGCACCATGCGGGTGTCACTCTTCGCCTCAGCGCATCGCCGGGCCCCTCGCCCCGCGTCTTGCTACGCTGGGCTCCGTTGGCCGATTCCAACGGCATCGACGCATGGGCGATCGGTGCCGCGAATCACACGCAACGCAAATGGATCACGGAGGTCGTCCATGGACACGACGGCATGCGAAGCATCGCAGGGCCTGGATCACGCGCTCGTCGACGATGGCGAGCGTCTCGCTCCCTTCGAGCCACGCTCGCTCACCGCGGCCGTCACCGGCCTCTGCATCGATCCTCGGGGTCGTCGCTTCGCCCGGCTCAACGCCTTCGTCGACGGCCTGGGTCAGCGCACGGTCCACCTCGAGCTCGGCGAGCACGACCATGCGCTGGCCCAGCGAGCCATGACCCGGCTCGGCGTCCTCGTCCGCAGCTCGGGCGAGCTGGTCTTCGAAGGCCCTCGGCTGCTGCTCCGTCCTGCCCGCCGGCTGCGGTGGCTCGAGCCGCTCGACGATCCTCGCTAGCCGTCGTCCGCTCGGACCGCCGACGCCTGCATCCACCGCAGCCGCGTGGCCACCCATGCGGGCTCCTGCCGCACCAGGTCCACCACGAACACGTCGGCGCCGTAGTCCACGCACAGCGAGAGCGCGCTCCCCTGGCCTCCGCAACGACGCAGCTCGGGCTTGGCCGCCCGCAAGAAGGCCATCCAGATCCCCACCTGCTCGGTCGTCATCCCCACGTCCTCCACCATCATCAGGGTCAGGTACGTGCCGACCACGCGCTGCACGGTGTGCCGCACGTCCTCGTCGAACAGCCAGTTGATCGCCTCCACGTCGCGAGCCGCCGCCGCGTCGGGCAGCGAGAACGAGGCCACCTCGGAGAACTGCGGCGCCGCGGGCAGCTCGCCCCGGGGCAGCGCCTCGATGCTCGCCGCGTAGCCCTCGGCAAGCGTCACTCCATGACGAGCGCGAAGGTCGACGAGCGCCGCATGCAAGGCGTCGCGGTCGATCTCCATCCCCCGCCGCAGCGGTGCGCGCCCGGCATCGGCGAGCTCTCGGCGCGCCTCGTCGAACACGGCCCGAGCATTGGCGGCCGGCGGGGTCACGCCCTCCCCCGAAGCGATCGGGTCCGGCGAGCCGCAGCCCATCAGCATCGCCACCCAGCCGGCCAACACCCACCCGCACGTCGCTCGCGCCGTCATCCGTCCTCGTCCTCCCCGCGCAGGAACACCGCCGCGCGCTCGAGCACCGCGGGTCTCCACTGCAAGAACGCGTGCACCCCTCCGACCACCGTGGGCTCCACCCCCGGCAATCCCATCTCCGCCACCCCCACCACGCCGTCGTCATCGCCCGAGGAGATGAGCGGGTTGTAGCCACGCCCATCTCCCTTCGCCCCCGCGAGCACCAGCACGTCGGTTCCCGAGGGCGGCGCCGGCATGCGCTGCACGTGCTCGGGTCGCAGCTGATCGGCCGCCTCACCGTAGAGCCACCGCATCAGCGGGTTGTCGCGATTGCGCTCGGCCAGCTCGGCGCCCTGGTTGGGCGGCGAGAGCATCACCACGCGGTGGTGTGCGGCATGCCGCCCGGCATGCCGCAGCAGGTACGCCCGCACCACCAGCCCGCCCATGCTGTGGGTCAGAAAGCCCAGCGTCCCGTCCGCCGGCAGCTGCCATTGGTCGAGGAAGCGCGCGAGCGCATCGCCATGGTGCTCGAGCGTGCCTCGCCGCGTGGGATAGCCGAACGCACGCGCATCGAGCCCACGCCGCGACAGCCAGCGTGCGGTGGGCCAAAGGCCCACCGGCGAGCGCAGCGCCCCATGCAGCAGCACCACGGGCCGTCGCTCGCCGTGGAGCCCGCGGGTCATCGGCGGCGCCGCCCCTTCCGCCCCTTGGCGGTCTTCTTGGTCTTGTTGCGCCCCCGCACCGAGGATGGTTCGGCGGACGGATCGGCCTCGGGCCGAGCCCGCGACGAGGGCTCGGCCTGCGCCGCATCCGACGGGCTCCAGCGCCCGCCTTCCCAGGGCCGAAACGCCGCGGGCTTGTGCTCGGCCAGGGCCAGCCTGCCGCGCGACCACGCCACCACGCCAAGCGACGCACTCAGCACCAGCGCGCTCACTTGCCCGCTCGACAGCGGTCCCAGCATCGCCGCGCCCGCATCCGCACGAAACCACTCCTCCACCAATGCGCGCCCCAGCAGATACGCAATGGCCGTGCCCAGGAACACCTGCCCGGAGAACCGTCGCCGCCGCCGCAGCCAAAGCCCGACGCCGAGCGCCGCCGCGGCCACCAGCAGCGCATAGAGCTGGGTCGGGTGGACGGGCAGCGACAGCTCTGCCCCCGGCGCCACGAGCCCCGGCAGCGAGCGCTCGTGCTCGAGGTACGCCGGCGAGCCCGCCGGAAAGCGGATCGCCCACGGCAGCTCGGGCGCATAGTCGCCAAAGCCCATTCCGGCCAGCAGCGCCCCCAGCCGCTCCACCATGGCGCCCGCCGCCAACGCCGGCGCCACCACGTCGTAGAACGCCACCACCGGCACGCGCCGCCGCATCAGGTAGAAGCCGCTGACGAGCCCCGCCACCATCAGGCCCGCAAATGGAGCCAGCTCGTCGGCCCGCAGCACCCACAGCGATGCATCCACGGTCTCCCCCGGGCGCTGCAGCAACCAGGCGATCCTCGCCGCCACCAAGCCCAGCCCCGCCGCCAGCACGTAGGCCGTGCCGAGCGGCCCCGGCGGGAGCCGGTCCTTGCGCCCCAGCGACAGCGTGACGAGCCAAGCCAGCAGCAGCGCCACCGCGAGCATCAGCCCGTAGGCATGGACCTGCAGGCCAAGCCCAGGAACGGTGAGGACGTCGGGAAGCACGGGCCCGTCAGTGTCGCCTCGGGCCCCAGCGCCGGCAAGCGCCCTCCCTCGGGCCACGCGAGCACCGGGCTCGCTGTATCATCCGGCCGCACGCCCATGGAGGAGGCGTCCCCCAGCCCCAACAATCCCATCGAGGTCTACCTGGCCTCACGGCGCCGCGTGATCGTGGCGCTCGTCGTGCTCGTCAGCGTGCTGGGCCTGGGCGCCTTTGGCTACTGGTATCTGGCGTGGCTGCAGATGCCCGGCCTCTGGAGCTTCGCCGATTGCGTGTACTTCACCGCCATCACCATCACCACCGTGGGCTTCGAGGAGACCCTCGAGCTCGACCTCGTCCCCGGCAGCCGCACCTGGACTCTGGCCCTGCTGGTCTTTGGGATCTCGGCCAATCTCTACGTGGTCTCGTCGATCACCAGCTTCTTCGTGGAGAGTGACTTCGGCAACGTCCGGCGCTACCGTCGGCTCCGCAGGCGCATGGACGAGATCCTCGACCACTACATCGTGTGTGGAGTGGGAAGCACCGGCATCCACGTGGTGGGCGAGCTGCGGGCCATGGGCGAGAAGCTCGTGTGCATCGATCAGGACGAGGCCCACTTGCACGAGCTCGAGCGCGAGGGCGTGCTGACCCTGCACGGCGACGCCACCGACGACGAGATCCTGACCAAGGCGGGGCTCTCGCGCGCTCGCGGCATCGTCGCGACCATGGACGACGACAAGACCAACATGTTCGTCGTGGTCACCGCCCGCCAGTCCAACCCCAACCTGCGCATCGTGACCAAGGCCGTGTCTCCCTCGGCCGTGGCCAAGCTCAAGCGCGCTGGCGCCGACGCGGTGGTGTCCCCCGCCTCCATCGGAGGCATGCGGCTGGCGTCCGAGATGCTGCGGCCCCAGGTGGTGCGGTTCCTCGACGAGATGCTGCGGGACAAGGAGGCCAACCTGCGCATCGAGGAGGCCCAGGTCGGCCCCTCGGGGGACCTCGTGGGCAAGTCCCTGCGCGAGGCCGGGCTCCGCGAGCGCTGCGGGGTGCTGGTGATCGCCGTGCGCTCACCCGAGGGCAAGGCCGACTACGTCCCCTCGGGGGACCTCGTGCTCGAGCCCGGCACCTGGCTCATCGGGATCGGCGGACCCGAGGACATTCGCCGGCTGCGACGCGCCGTCGGCGACCGCCGAGGGTAGGGGGAGCAGCGCCTGCCGGCGCCGCGGGGCCGGTCGGCAAGCTGCGCCTGCCTAGTCTTCGGCGTAGATCGCCTCGTCCTTCTCCTGCGCTTCCTTGCATTGGATGCACAGCTGCGCCTCGGGCCGAGCCTGGAGGCGCTTGAGCGAGATCTGTTCCTCGCATTCCTCACACAGGCCATACTCGTGGCCTTCCATCTTCTTGAGGGCATGCTCGATCTTGCCCAGCAGGAAGCGTTCTCGTCCCCGGAGGCGAAACGAGAACGCCTGCATGTACTCGCTCGAGGCCTGGTCGACCTCGTCCATGCGCTCGTCTGCCTCGATCACCATGTCTTGGTCGAGGGTGCGCTTGGCCTCGGCGATGAGCCGATCGCGCTTGTCGATGAGGATCCTGCGGAATTCTTCGGTCTGCGCCTTCGTCAGAGCCATTGGCCTCTCCCTCGAGGGTCGTGCCGAGACAAGACGGCGAAGGCTATAGCGTCGCCGGCTCCCCGACAATGGAAAATTGGCGGCCCATTGTGGGTCCCGCTCCTCTGGGCGCAAGACCTGGGCGCAACCCCTGGGCGCAACCCTGGGCGCACGCCCTGGACGCAAGCCGGTCCCATCCCTCGTCCCATTCAGAGATCTCGGCGCACGGCATGGCATGCGATGGGCGACAATCAAGTGGGATCGTGCATCGACGGATGCGCGTAGACGCCCGTTCGTCGCGCCCCATCAGTTGACAAAAATTCGTACCGTATCCTACCCTGCGGGCGAACCCTGAAGCCTTGGGCTCGGAGAACCCCTGAATGGCCAGCTCGGACAAGCGCAAGCAGAGCCTGTACTTTCCCGAACAGATGCTGAAAGAGATCCAGGAGGAGGCGGCCCGCCAGGACCGCTCGCTCTCGTGGATCGTCCAGAAGGCGTGGAAGATCGCTCGCAAGGACATCATGAAGTACCCGAGCGTCAACGAGATCTCGGACGACGAACCCGACGACGAGCGGGGGCGCAACGAGTAGCGTTCGCGGGACGAATGGCCGCGACCCTGGCCCCGAGATGGGAGCGCCGGTCGCGGCCGGCGCCCGCCTCCATGATGTGCCATCTCCATGGTGTCTCCTCGGGCGCCTGCGGCCATGACCGAGCCTCACGCACGCGATCGCTCGGACCGGGCCGAAGGTGCCGCTCCGCCGTCCCCGAGCGTGGAGCCATCGACTCCGTCGGTTCCCTCGGAGCACGGGGCATCCGCCGAGGATGTCTTCGTCGAGCGCGATGATGGCGCGTCGTTGTTCGTTCGTGACGTTGGCGTGGGCCACGACCGCGCGATTCTGATCCTCGACGGGATCGGCTGCAGCGGTTGGGCCTTCCGCCGCATCATCCCCCGCTTGGCCGCGCAGCATCGCGTATTGCTGATGCACTACCGCGGCCATGGGCGATCGCCCGATCCCCCCCGCCCCTGGCACCTGAGCATGCCGGACCTCGCGGACGATGCGGCCGCCGTGCTCCAGGCCCGCGGCGTGTCCTCCGCGGTCGCGGTGGGCTTCTCGATGGGCTTCCAGGTCGCGCTCGAGCTCTATCGCCGCCATCGCCCGCGGGTGACGGGCCTGGTCGATCTGGCCGGCCCTTCGGGTCGCGCGCTCGCGACCTTCCAGGGCACCGACGCGTTCGGCCATGTCTTCCCCCTGCTGCGCGTCGCCATGCGTCACGCGCGGGACTTCACGCGACGACTGTGGCGCGGGGTGGTCCCGACCACCTGGATCCAGGAGCTGGGCGCGATCACTCGCCAGATCAACGCCGAGCGGCTACGCAGCGAGGACTTCGAGATCTATCTCGACCAGATGGCCGCCATGAACCCCGAGCTGTTCTTCGAGATGCTCGGCGAGGCCAGCCGCCACACGGCCGACGACCTGCTGCCCGAGATCCGCGTCCCCACGCTGGTGATGGCGGGGGCCCATGACCGCTTCGTGCCGCTGTCGACCCTGCGGGGGATCGCGTTCGCCATCCCCCAGGCGCAGTGGGTGGTGATGGAGGACGGCACGCACGCCCTGCCGGCGGAGTACTCGGACGAGGTCTGCCAGCGAATCGAGGCGCTCGTGACGTCGCTGCCGCCTGCATGACGCTATTGGCCCTGGGGAGCCTCTGCGTCGCTGGCCCCCGCCTCCCCGCCCGTGGCTTCTTCCTGCTCGATCACGTGCCGCACCAGGCGCTTGAAGGTGTCGTTGCGCTCGATGTTGCGCAGGATCTTGACCAGGTCGTCGTGGGCCTTGGAGTCGTTGACCAGCTTGCCGATCGTGCCCTCGCCGCGGTCGACCTTCTGGACCACGTTGTTGGCCGACTTGGCCAGCTCGTCGACGTCCTTGAGGATCTTCTCGAGGTCCTTGGCCATCGTGCCGTCGTCGTCGTAGAGCAGCTTGGCGGCCAGGCTCTTGTTCTTCGGGTCCTTGAGGTCCGACAGCAGGCGTCGCAGGTTGGCCATGGTCTCGCGCGCGTCGTCCACCATGGGCTGGAACGAGTCGTCGAGCTTGGCCATCGAGTCGTTGGCCCGATCCACGAAGCGATCGATCCCGACCGCCGTGTTCCGCATGCTGCGGAGCGTGATCCCGAACTCCTCCTTGTACTCCTCGTCGTTGAGCAGCGCGCCCACCAGGCCCTCGCCCGCGGCCATCTGGCGGGTGATCTCCTCGACGTTCTCGAGCGTCCCCTTGACCGAGTTGATGGTGCGCTCGTCGTTGAGCTGCGAGAACAGGCTGGAGATCCCCGAGAGGCTGGTGTCGACCTTCTCCGTCAGTCCGTCGAAGCGGTCGCGGAACAGCTGGATGTCCTCGTAGAGCGAGGGGCTGCTCTGGATCCGGCGCTCCTCGGGCAAGGGCTCGCGCATGCCCGGCGTGATGTTGACCAGCTGGTCTCCCAGCACGCCGTTGCTGGCCACGGTGGCCCGCGAGTCGGTGCGCACCAGCTCGAGCTTGTCCTCGAAGATCGTCATCTGCACCTGCACGCGGCGGTGGGTGGTGAAGTAGCGCGCACAGACGCCATCGGGGCCGACCCACGCCACCCTCCGCGCGCGACGGCGGAAGTCGGAGGTCACGCAGATCTCCTCGGCCGTGCAGTCGCTGTCTTCGAGGCAAGGCGCGTGCTGCCCCTTGGAGGCGTAGGGCTCGAGGTCGGCGCACAGCCCCCCGGGACCGCAGAACAGGAACGCGTCGCAGTTGTCGGTGCGGCCCTCGCCGTAGCGCCCGAGATCCTCGGTGGCAGGGTCGCACTCGTACTCGACGTTGACGAAGTCGATCGACGACACGGTGCCGATCTCGACCCCCGCCAGCTGCACCGGCGAGCCCTTGCGCAGGCCCGTGATGGTGCGAAAGTCGGTGCGGATGATGGTCTTGGTCTCCCAGGTGCCCTCGCTCTGCCCGATGATGAACAGGGACACGAACAGCAGCACGCTGAGCACCATCACGAAGATGCCCACGATCAGGCGGGTCTTGGCCTCGCTCCTACGCGCCACGGGAGTCCTCCGCAGCATCCACGGGGTGCGCCGGGGCGCTCTGCTCGGCCCTGCGAATGCGCCCATGGATGAAGTCCCGCACCTCGGGCGCCGCGCTGTGCCACATCTCGTCGGCGGTCCCCACGAACGGGAACGCCCGCTGGTAGAGCATCGCGATGCGGTTGGAGACCTTGCGAGCCGTGGGCATGTCGTGGGTCACGACGACGGAGGTCACGTCGAGCTCCCGCTGCAGCTTGAGGATCATGTCGCCGATTCGCTTGATGTTCTTGGGGTCGAGTCCGGTGGTGGGCTCGTCGTAGAGGATAACCTCGGGCTCGATCGCGATCGAGCGCGCTAGGGCAACGCGCTTCTTCATGCCGCCGCTGAGGCTGGCTGGCATCTGCTCGGCCACGCCCTCGTGGAGCCCCACCATGGTCAGGCACTCGCTGGCGCGCTGCTCGATGCGGGCCATGGACCAGTCGGTGTGCTCGCGCAGGGCGTAGCCGATGTTCTCGCCCACGGTCATCGAGTCGAACAGCGCCCCCCCCTGGAACACGTAGGCGACCTTGCGCCGCACCTGGCGCAGGCCCTCCTCGGGCATGTCCGGCACCGAGGTCCCGTGGAACAGCACCTGCCCCTCGTCGGGAACGAGCAACCCGATCATCATCTTGAGGCACACGCTCTTGCCGCCCCCGCTGCCGCCGATGATGGTCAGCGTCTCCCCCGGCAGCACCGACAAGCTCATGCGCTCGTAGACCACGTGCTCCCCAAAGCGCTTGGTCACCCCGCGAAAGTCGATGATGGGCTCGGGCACGAACGGCTCGCTCGCAACGAAAACAGCAGGGCTAGAAGAAGAGCGTGTTCAGGTAGAAGTCGGCAATGATGATGATGATCGCAGTGGCCGCGACGGTGTCGGTCGTGGCCGCCCCCACCGCCTCGGTGCCGATCTTGGTGTTGAACCCCTGGTAGCAGCCGATCGCCCCCACCAGCGCCCCGAAGGTCACGCCCTTGACCGGGCTGGCGATGTAGTTCAGCGGCTCGAGCTCGTCGATGTAGGTCTCGTAGAAGTAGCCGGCAGGCACGCCGAATTTCCACTCGGCGATCAGCATGCCCCCCAGCATGGCGATGAGGTTGCCGAGCGCGATGAGCAAGGGCAGCGACAGGGTGGAGGCGCAGACCCGCGGCCAGACCAGCTTCTTGTAGGGGTCGGCGCCCAGGGCCGCGATGGCGTCGATCTGCTCGGTGACCTTCATCGAGCCCAGCTCGGCGGTCATGCCCGCGGCCATCTTCACGCCCACCGTGATGGCCAGCATCGAGGGCACTAGCTCGGGCACCAGCCCCACCGAGACCACGTTGCCCAGCGCCATGGTGGCGCCGAAGTCCTCGAGCCCCCACCCGAACTGCCAGGTGAGGATCATGCCGATGAACAGCGTGATCAGCATGGCGATGGGCAGGCTGCGCACGCCCAGCTCCACCGTCTGGTGCAGGATGTCGTCGAAGCCGAACGGGCGCCGCGGGCCGACCCGCAGCACGCGAAGCACCAGGCGAGCCACCCCGCCGAGCCACTCCAGGCCCGAGAGCACCAGGGCACCAAAGCGCTCGATGCCGTTCACCGCGCCCCCCTCAGCGGAAAGCGCAGGCCCTGCACCACGTTGGCGAAGTCGCCCTGGCCATCGCCAAAGTGCGGCGGATCGGCGGAGTACCGCAGGTCGAACAGGCAGCCGTTCTTCTTGACCACCCAAAGCTCATTGCGGCGAGGCACTCCGTCGAGCTCGGCCGACACGATCGTCCGCAGCGCCGCCCGGTCGATCAGCCTCGTCTGTTCTTGGGTCTCCACGTCCCAGCTCGTCCAGTCGATCCGCAGGTGATCGGTATATTGATCCAAGGAGCTGTCGCCCTGGTCGTCGCACTGGGCATGGATCTCGATGACGCCCCCGATCTCGCGTCGAACCCAGGCGACCTGTACGTCCTTGAGGTTGCGCACGGGTTGCCACTGCGGGCCCGGATCGCCGAACGCGTACGTGGCCTCCTTGCGCGCGAGCTTGAGCGGAGTGCGGTGCGCCACGTAGGTATCGCCTCGCCAGCCCGCACACCCGAGGCTCGCGGTTCCCGCAAGGACGAGCGCGAGGGCCCCGGCCCGAACGGCCGGCAGCGATCGTCTGGTTGCGCGTCGTAGGGGCAACTTCGGCGCGGAGTCTACAGAGGGGGTGGGGGATCGAGCAAAGACCCCGCGGCTCCTCGGCAGGAGGCCGGGACGATCGAGCCGGGATCGCCCCTCGGACCGGCCGTACGGACGAGCGGGACCGCACACGTGAGCCCAATCAGCGAACCGAGGTGCGCGCTCCAAGCCACCGAGGGCCGCTCCCGATCCACGTTCGTGCACCCCGCTGCGCGCTTGTCCGTGAAACCCGGTGCGCGCAGCCGTCCCTCGGGCGCCAACAACGCCCGATCCAACGCCGCGGAACACCGGGCTTTTTTGGGAGCGGCGGGGGTCCTCGCCCAGAGTGGGCGCGCCGATTGCAGACGTTTCTGGGCCGGAGACCGACCCCCATGCACGCAACCCAGACGACTCCGAAGGACCTCGCGACCAACAAGAGCGTGCACATCTTGGCCCGCTCGTTGTTTCGCGAGATGCGTCAGCAGGGTTACACGGAAGAGCAGATCATCGGCCTGTCGACCGAGCTCATCCACCTCGTCAACGAGGACCTGCAAAAGCGGCTCGCCGCGGAATGATCTGATCCCCCTTGGCCTACTGGCGGTCCGTCCCGCCGTCGAGCCCCGCCGGCCCATCGGTCCGCGGGGCTCGGTCATTGGCACGGAACGGCGAGATCTTGGCGGTGGACGATCCGAGGCCGCAGGGGTATCAGAGCCGCCGTCATGACGACGCCGCCGTTTCGCACCCTGGACGACCTCGATGTCGACAACCGCCGCGTGCTCGTGCGCGTGGACTTCAACGTACCGCTCACCAAGGGCGAGCATCGGACGGTTCGCGACGACACTCGAATCCGCGAGACCCTGCCCACGCTGCGCTTGCTACGAGAGCGAGGCGCCAAGCTGGTGGTGTGCTCGCACCTGGGTCGTCCCGCCGGCACGGGCTTCGAAGCGGCGTTCTCGATGGAGCCGGTGGGCGCGAGGCTGGCCGAGCTGCTCGACGTGGAGGTCAAGCTCGCGGACGAGGTCGTGGGCGACGGCGTGACCAAGCTGGTGGCCGACGCGCGCGCGGGCGAGGTGGTGCTGCTCGAGAACCTACGCTTCGAAAAGGGCGAGACCAAGAACGATGCGAAGTTCTCGGCGGCCCTGGCGGCGCTGTGCGATGCCTACGTCAACGACGCCTTCGGGGCCTGCCACCGCGCGCATGCCTCGGTGGTGGGGGTGCCCGCGCTGGTGGGCGAGAAGGCGGCAGGACGGCTGCTCGAGGCCGAGCTGCGGGCCCTGTCGCGGCTGGTCACGGCGCCCGAGCGCCCGTTCGTGGCCATCGTGGGCGGGGCCAAGGTCAGCGACAAGCTCGGGGTGCTCGTGGCCCTGGTGGAGCGGCTCATCGCGGGCGATACCCTGGTGATCGGCGGTGCGATGGCCAACACGTTCCTGGCCGCGCAGGGGCGAGGGCTGGGCGCGTCGCTCATGGAAGGCGATCGCTTCAAGGACGCCGAGCGGGTCATGGCCAAGGCGGCCGCACGCGACGTGGAGGTGATCCTCCCCACGGACCTACGGGTCGGCCGCGGGATCGAGGCCAGCGAGGCCCGCGTGGTCGGCGTGGCCTACGATCTCGACCCCCAGGAGATGGCGCTCGACATTGGTCCGGCCTCCGCCGAGCGCTGTGCCGAGGCCATCGCCCGGGCGGGGATGGTGCTGTGGAACGGACCGATGGGCCTGTTCGAGAATCCCGCGTTCGCGGGTGGCACCCTGGCGGTGGCCCACGCGGTGGCGCAAAGTCCGGGGTTCACGGTGGTCGGCGGGGGTGACAGCGTGGCGGCGGTCGCCCAGGCCGGGGTGGCCGATCGGATCGATCACGTCTCGACCGGCGGCGGCGCCTCGCTCGAGTACATCGAGGGCAAGACGCTCCCCGGGGTGGCCGCGCTCGCGCAGGACCAGGCTCGGCCGCTGTCATCGGAGGAGGGCTGACCATGCACCGCGTGACCTGGGTCCTCGGCAACTGGAAGCAGAACCATCGGCCGGCCGCCGCCAAGGTGGGTGCCGAGGCGATCGCCGACGGCGTGGCCGAGGCGCTCTCCAACCCCGACCCCACCGCGGGCGAGGTCCGCGTGGGCATCGCGCCGCCGTACCTCTCGCTCGAGGCGGTGCGGCCCTACACCCGGCTCGATGACACCGTCGTCTTGCTGGCGCAGGACTGCGCCGCCCAGGACGAGGGCGCATTCACCGGCGAGGTCGGCCCGGCCATGCTGCGCGATGCCGAGGTCGAAGGCGCCATCATCGGCCACTCCGAGCGTCGCGCCTACTTCCACGAGGACGATGCGCTCATCGCGGCCAAGCTCCGAGCCGTGCTCGAGGGGGGCCTCGTGTGCGTGCTATGCGTGGGAGAGGCGCTCGAGGCCCGCGACGCGGGAGAGCACGAATCCACCGTGATTTCGCAGCTTTCGGGGGCATTCTCGAATGTAGGACCCGAGCTGGTGAACGAGCGGCTGGTCATTGCCTACGAGCCGGTCTGGGCGATCGGGACGGGTCGCAACGCCACCCCGGAGCAGGCGGCGCAGATGCACGCCACCATCCGTCGATGGATGGGGGAGCGCTTCGGATCGGCGGGCGCCGACAGATCCATCCTCTACGGTGGTAGCGTCAAGCCCGGCAACGCGTCCGCGCTCATCGCCGCCGGAGAGGTCGATGGATTCCTGGTGGGCGGTGCCTCCCTTGACCCCACGTCCTTCCTCGCTATCGTGCGCGCCGCGGCGACGACCGCCCGCCCCACCGCCTGACCGCCCACCCGATCCCCGGCCGCCATGACCCTGTTCATCGAGATCGTCTACGTCTTCATCACCGTCGTGCTGATCCTGGTCGTGCTGCTCCAGGCCGGGCGCGGCGGCGGTCTTGGCACCGCGCTGGGCGGCGGGGCCAGCCAGGGGGTGTTCGGCGGAGGCGGCGGAGCGGACTTCCTGGCCAAGCTCACCCAGGGCCTGGCCGCGGGCTTCATGGTGTGTGCGGTGTATCTGGCGTACGCCAGCGCGCACAGCGGTTCGTCGCGCCTGCAAGCGGAGAGCGACGAGACCCAGGAGATCAAGTTCGACGCCGACGAAGAGGTCGACTACGAGCGCGTGGGCGAGGGAACTCCCATGCCGCTGCCCGATCCGGGGGGCAAGCCCCAGGTGCTCCCAACGCCCGCCGAAGCGCCAGCGATCGAGGAGCCCGCCTTCCAGCTGCCACCGGGGCTGGAGGAGATCGAGCCCACCGAGATGACCGAGACGCCCGAGGGCACAGTCGAGGAGCCCGCCACGCCGAGCGAAGGCCATGACGCCGAGCCCGCGGCGACCGAGACGCCCGCCGCCGGGCCCTCGGCCACCGAGACGCCCGCCGCGACGGAGACGCCCGCTGCCGAGCCCGCCGCGACCGAGACGCCCGCCACCGACGTCGAGGCGCCAACGGCCGAGCCCGAGCCGACCAAGGCCACGGGCTGACGCTCCCCTCCCCCACCAGCGTAGGTACCGACCGTGGCCGAGCTCGTGTTCACCAAGGTCGAGGGGCTGGGCAACGATTTCTTGCTCGTCGATCGCCGATCTGCTTCGGTGGACGCGGTCGAGCACGAGCTGCGGGCCTTGTCGGCCCTGGCCCCCCGCGCCTGCGATCGTCGCACCGGCGTGGGCGGTGATGGAATCCTCGTGCTCGGTCCACCACGGGAGGACGGACACGATGCTTCGATGTGGGTCATCAACCACGACGGCTCCCGCCCGCAGATGTGCGGCAACGGCCTGCGCTGCGTCGCCCTGGTCGTCGCCGGTACCGGCACGCGCGAGGTCACCATCGATACCGATGCGGGACCCCGGCGCTGCCGGGTGACGGCCGACGCCATCGATGCCGGCGAAGTCGAGGTCGACATGGGGCCCGGCGTCGAGTTGGGCGAGCACCGGCCCACCGCAGGCGAAGGACGGACCTTCACGGGCATCTCGATGGGCAATCCCCACGCGGTGACCTTCGTGGGGCCGAGCGAGGATCCCGAGGCGCTCGCGCGCCGGATCGGCCCGGGCGTCGAGCGCTCGCCCGAGTATCCCGAGGGCACCAACGTCGAGCTGGCCCAGGTTCGATCCGATGGCGTGCTGCTGTGGGTGTGGGAGCGCGGCTGCGGGATCACGCAGGCGTGCGGCACCGGAGCGTGCGCCACAGCGGTGGCGGCGGTCCGTGCGGGGCTCCAGCCCAGCGAGGCTCCGATCGCCGTGCACCTGCCCGGCGGCTCGCTCGAGATCCGGGTGCCGGCCGAGCCCTCGCAGGGCGTACGCATGCGCGGGCCGGCACGGGTGGTGTTCGAGGGACGTCTTGCGACCTGAACGTCAGCAGGGCGGGCGCTCGCTCAGCGGATCCGCCTCGGTCGTGGGCAGGATCTCGCGCAGATAGTCGTAGGCCCCCTGGCAGAACCTCGCGGGCCCCTGCCCCATCAGCTCGGCCCGCTCCTCGAAGCTGCGGGCGCTGCCGGTGTCCATCAGCCGGTTGGGAAGGTCGCCCACGTTGTGGAACTCGACCCCGTAGGGATCGGCCAGGCCCAGCGAGTGACCGAGCTCGTGGCTGACGGTCGAGCCCACCACCGAGCCGAGCACGAACACGGCGCAGGCCATCTGCGTGGGGCGATCGTAGCCCGGGCAGAACGCCCCCGAGGTCGGTACGGGCACCACGATGCCGGCGAGCTCGGCCTCGGTCACCGGCTGGCCGCGATCGGAGCGGAATGGATCGAAGATGAGATCGAAATTGGCAGTGGCCACCGGCGACGTGGGCACGGTGTTGACGGGCGGGTTCAGCGAGAAGCTGAACAGCGACTCCATGAACACGCCGCCGAAACCCGGCTGGCCGGTCTCCAGGGTCTCGGCGTTGACGCCTCCGATGGTGTCGTTGAGCCGCTCGTTGCCCGTGTCCTTGCCGGGCGTGTTGTCGTAGCCGAGCAGGCCCTGCCCGTTGGGATCGGGGCCGGCGATCACGATCGTCGAGTAGACCTCGTAGTCCTCGGGCGGCTCGGTGCGAAAGTCGACGTTGATCGACGCGTAGTCGCGACGCAGCACGTCGAGCACGCGCTGCCGGATGCGCTCGTCGAGGGCGCGCAGGCCGAACAGGCGCAGGCTCTCCTTGTAGGACGCGCTCCACTGCAAGTAGACGACCTGCTTGACCGGCTCGAGCCGAAAGGAGACCTGGGTCGGCAGGCCCACCACGTGCTGTCCGCGAAAGTCGACCTCGGGCACGAGCTCGCCGACGAGCGTGCCTCGGGCCTCGCGCACGTCGAGCACCCCCGAGAGCGCGTCCTCCTCGTTGATCACGTAGGTGACGGTGTGGCCGTCCACGAACTTCGGCACGAGCCCGACGTCGACCGACAGCTGCGTGCCATCGTCGGAGTCGAAGGTGCCGGTGAAGGCGAGCAGGGTGCCGCCCTCGGGGCCGTCCTCCACGAAGCCACCGCCGGTGATCGGAACCCGACGCCCCAGCGTGCCCACGTCGTCGCCGTCCTCGCCCCCGACCCCGAGGATCACCGTCTCGATCATGTCGAAGGCCATGGGCCGCAGGCCGCTGTCGAAGGTCTGCCCGTCGCCGTGCTCGTTGCGCAGGGTGACGGTGCCGTCGAAGTGTCCGGCCTCGATGCCCGCGATCTCGGGCGCGAACGCGAAGATGCCCCGCGAGCGATCATGGGGCTGTGCGGGCCGTACCGGCACCGCCACCGACGGCACGGGCAGACACGAGGCTCCCCCCGCGGGGGTGAAGCAGCCCTCGACCACCGCGTAGGTGGTGCCCTCGTCCCCGCCGAGCAAGAAGCCCGAGCCCTCGATCTCGATCGGCTCGTTGACGTAGATGGTGGGGCCGGCCACGAGCTCGTCGAGCTGCGGCTGCAGGTGCTCGGCCAGCTCGAGCGTCATCGACAGGGGAACCGAGGCGTGGCGGGTGCCGTCGGGCACGAAGTCGACCTCGACCTGGATCCTCCCCGAGAACGTGCCCGGGAGCGGGCCGAGCAAGCGCAGCAGCTCGGCCGAGGCCTGGATCTCCATCCGGTCGAAGTCGATGAAGGTCGCGGGCAGATAGGAATCGACCAGATAGCCCGAGTAGCCGCCCTGGAGCCGCAACCATGACACGCCCAGCGGCTGGTCGAGGAACGAGCGCCCCTCGATCACCACGGTCGATCCGGGCACGATGATCTTGGGATTGACGTCGAGCAGCTGCAGGGCCTCGAGGCCGGAGTCCTCGCGTCCTTGCGGCTCCTCGCGGCACCCCGCCGCGAGCACGGCCCAACCAACGACCAGGCCCACCACCGGGCCCAAGCGCCCAGACCCAGCGCCCGCCCGAGCCCGCCCCCCTCGCCTCGTGCTCCGCATCGGCTCACGAGCGTAGCAGTGCGGCGGCCCCCAAGACCACGGGGTCGCAGCGGCGGCCCGATGGCTCCAGCGGCTAGCGTTCCTCGTCGGTGGGGGCGGTCGGGGTGCGCAAGCGCGCTCGCTCCTCGTCGGCCTCCACGAAGCGCTCGGCCAGCGCGCGCACCAGCGGCCCCAGCCAACCCCGGGTGTCGAGCTCGCGCTCGAGCGCCTCGCGGGTGACCACGAGCACCGTCACTTCATCCACCGCAACCACCGAGGCGGTGCGCCGCCCCGAGGTGAGGATGGCGGTCTCGCCGAACACGTCGCCGGGTCCGATCCGCCGCAGGTGCACCGAGCGCTCGCCCGAGCGCTTGAACACGTCGCACCGACCCCGGGTGAGGATGTACGCGGACTCCCCTGGCTCGCCTTCCTGCACGATCACGGAGCCGGCGCCGAAGTGCCGCTCGCGGAACCATCCGCCCCCGCGCATCAGGGCCTCGAGCTCGCCCTGCATCGTGGTCACGTCCGGGTAGCGCTCCGCTGGATCGCGAGCGAGCGCGCGCACGGCGATGGCGGCCAGGCCCGGCGGAGGTTGGCGCAAGGTGGGGCTCTCCAGCGGATCGAGCACGACGTTCTCGACCACGCGCACCACGTCCTCGAGCACGCCGCGCGGCTCGAATGGGGGCCGTCCGGTGAGGAATTCGTAGAGGATCGCGCCCAGGCCGTAGACGTCGGAGCGCTCGTCGACCCCGGCCAGCCCGCGGCGCGCCTGCTCGGGCGCCATGTAGGCCAGCGTGCCGCGCAGACCCTTGGTGATCTCCACGGGGCGAAGGTGGCCGTCCTCGCCTCGTGCGCAGCGCACGGCGATGCCCCAGTCCATCACGTAGACCTGGCCGTGGCTGCCCACCATGATGTTGTGGGGCTTGAGGTCGAGGTGCAGCACGCCGCGGCTATGGGCAAAGGCCACCGCGTCGCAGACCTTGATCATCACCTTGATGAACTTCTCGATCTCGAAGCCGGGCAGCTTGCCGGCCCCCAGCCGTCGAAACACCTCGGCCAGGCTCTTGCCCTGGACCAGCTTCATGGAGAACCACGGGGGCGCCCCCTCGTGCCCCATGTCGTGGACCGGCACGATGTTGGGGTGATCGAGCTGGCCGGTGATCTGGGCCTCGCGCACGAACGTCTCGAGCTCGCCCTGCCGGCTCACCAGGTCCTGGTGGAGGACCTTCATCGCCACCTGGCGCTCCATGCGGTGGTCGTAGACGTCGATGATCGAGCCCATCCCGCCGCGGGCCACGGTGCCGCGCGACTCGAAGCGGTTGGTGTCGCCCGA
Organism: Paraliomyxa miuraensis; assembly: GCF_026337845.1. GTDB lineage: Bacteria > Myxococcota_A > Polyangia > Nannocystales > Nannocystaceae > Paraliomyxa > Paraliomyxa miuraensis. The sequence continues at coordinate 390,869 of NZ_JAOVZF010000157.1, forward strand.
GAAGCGCTCCGAAGGCACGGCGGCCTCGTCCCCCGTGGGGTCGTCGATCCGATCATCGATCAAGGTCTTGTCGAGGCGCTCGCCCATGGTGTGTACGGATGTCCGACCGTATCACAGGCGAGGGCACGACCGAGCGGTATCCCAACCCCCGTCCCCATCCGCGATGGGTCGGTCGGGGAGATGCCAGCGCGCATCCACGCCGAGCGTGGGACCGCCTCGTTCATCGTGGAAGCGGTCGTCTTGCGGTCGCCGGGGCGCCCGCGGGATGATCCAGGCTCCACCCATGCCCCGGCCCCTGCCCCAGCCCACCCGCACGCCCCCGCTTCGACGCCAGGCTCGAGCGCTCGTGCTCGGTGCGATGGTCCTCGGGCTCGCCTCGGCGACCGCGTGCAATCGCGGCAATCCTCCCCAGCTGTTGCCGGTGGACAATCAAGTCGCGGTGGTGGGCGAGCCGCTCGTGATCCAGCTGGTGGCGAGCGACCCCGAGGGAGATCCCTTGACCTTTGGTCTGTTCGCCCCGGGGGTGCCCGACCTCGAGGCCACCACCTCGATCGCCACGACCCCGGCGGGGCTGGGCATCTTCACCTTCACCCCCCTGGCCAGCCAGATCGGCACGCAGTTCTTCGAGCTGTCGGTCTCCGACGGCGAGGAGTCCGACAGCGTGGTGGTGATCGTGGAGGTTCGCGGTGCGGTGGGCTCGGGCAGCATGCCCGTGTTCCGCAGCCCGCTGGGCTCGGGCACGGTCCTCGATCTCGACGAGGACGACTGCGTGCAGGTCGACATCGAGGTCGAGGATCCCGACTCCTCCACGATCGCGCTCGGGGAGATGCCCCCGACCATCGAGGGTGCCTCGCTGACCGCCGCCGCCGATGGCCGCACCGGGAGCTGGAATTGGTGCCCCGATCGCCGCCAGATCGAGACGGACGACCGCTACACCCTGACGCTGGTGGCCGACGACGGCGACAACCCGCCCGTGACCAAGGACTACGTGATCGTGCTGCGCCGCCGCAAGGGCGAGGACTGCCCCGGCCAGGCCCCGATCATCACGCACGCGCCGATGAACTTCACCACGCTCCTCGAGCTGCCGATCGTGGCCGAGATCACCGACGACCAGGGCCTGGGCGCCACCCCCTACGTGGTGTTCGCGTACGAGGATCCGGGCGATCCCATCGACTTCTCGCTGACCACCCTCATCGAGATGGAGCTGACCGCGGGCGACCTGCGGCAGGGCACCTGGCGCGGGATCGTGCCCAACGTCCTGGCCAACCAGCCCGAGGGCACCGCAGGCCCGATGTTCTATCTGATCTCGGCCACCGACGACGACGATGCCGAGGGCGACTGCGACCACCGCAGCGACGACCCGCAGAGCGGGATGCACCGCGTGACCGTCACGATCGGGGGCAACGAGACGGCCGGCCCCTGCGACCCGTGCTCGTACGACGTGCAGTGCGGTACCGCGGCCGACCTGTGTCTGCCCACCGGGGCCGGGGGTCGCTGCGGCGAGGCGTGCAGCGGCGACGGCGACTGCGGCGAGGGCTACGTGTGCTCGCCCGGGCCGGTCGAGTCGGTCGAGGGCAAGTCGGCGCGTCAGTGCATCCCGCTGGCGGGTAGCTGTCAGAGCTCGGGGGGCACGTGCAACGACGACGATCACGAGCCCGACGGCACCCCGGCCGAGGCCGTGGCCCAGGGCCCGCTCTCGGTCGGAGTGAAGGCAGGCCGCATGCTGTGCGCCAACGACGATGACTGGTACGCCGTGCAGCTGGCCCAGACCGCCAAGGTCGCGGCGACCCTCCAGGGCCAAAACCCGCCCGACATGGATCTTTCGCTGACCACCGAGGCCGGGGTGTTGATCGAGGCATCCGACGGGCTGTCGTCGAGCGAGAGCCTGCTGTCGTCGTGCCTGAGCTCGGGGACCTACTTGCTGCGGGTTCACAGCGTCGACCCCGACGATGGCGGCAGCTACACGCTGGAGCTGCAGCTGGCCACGGCCGCGTGCGGAGGGGGCATGGGAGGCGACGGCGACTGCTGTGTCGACAACAACACGCCGGGCTGCGACGACCCCACCCTCGAGGCCTGTGTCTGCGCACTGGACGCGTTCTGCTGCGACACCGAGTGGGACGATCTATGCGCGGGCCGGGCCGCCGCCGATTGCGGGGGCTGCGGCGGCATGATGGGCACCAACGAGGACTGCTGCACGGCCCAGCAGACCCCGGGCTGCACCCAGCCCGCGATCCAGGCCTGCGTGTGCGCGCTCGATCCATTCTGCTGCAATACCCAGTGGGACAGCGTTTGCGTGGGTCGAGTGGGCAACGATCTGTGCGGGCCGTCGTGCGATCCGGACGACGGCGACGGTCCGTGCTGCCAGGCCAACGGCACGCCCGGCTGTGAGGTGAATGCAGTGGAGACCTGCGTGTGCATGGCCGATCCCTTCTGCTGCAACACGATGTGGGACGCCGATTGCGTGACCGGGATCGCGACCCACGGCTGCGGTGCCTGCCCTGCGTGAGTGGCCTGCGTGAGTGGTCGCACCCGTCATCGACCCTCACGAGGGCCGATGCGCGCAACCGCGACGGGCCCATTCCGTCTAGGCTCCCCGGACATGGCCCCACGCACCCTCTCCCTGTACACCATCCTGTTCGCCATCGTGCTCGCCCTCGGGGCCTGCAAGAAGGACGACTTTGCCAACGAGACCATGGCGCAGCTGGCCAAGGTGACCGACGACATCGTCGCCAAGGTCAAGGAGTCCGAGGACAAGAAGGCCGGCGTTGCCGAAGCCCAGAAGATCCTCGACGCCGCCAAGGGCGACCTCGGCCCCAAGATGAAGGAGATCATGGAGCTCCGCGGCTTCCAGCTCAGCGAGGAAGCGCAGGGCAACGTCGCCAAGGTCATGGTCGACGTGACCACCAAGATGGCATCGATGGAGATCGATCTGATGACCGAGACCATGAGCGACAAGGATCTCGAGACCGCGGTCGAGAAGCTCAGCAACGACCACGAGAAGCTCGTGATGGGCGAGTGAGCCGCTCTGGCCTCCGCCACCGCCGGTAGGCAAGCAGGCAGCCCGCTGCCCCACGACTGGGGCGAGTCGAGGCACCGACCCGGGCCGAACGGTGCCCGGCCCACGAAGCGACCGCGCTCCCCATGAGCCCGGTCGCTTCGCTCGTTTGGGCCGTCGGACTACCGCAGCGCGCTGCCGCGGCGGCGGCGGATCGCACCCAGGCCCAACAGGCCCAGCAGCGACCACGGCATGCCGCTGCGACGCCGGCCCTCGTTGCCCGTGGTGCAGTTGCAGCCATCGTCGAGGGTCGTGCCGCCCGCAGTGCCAGTATCGGTGCCGCTCTCCTCGCCGCTGGTGGAGGCCCCCGTGTCGCCCGTCGCCGGGAAGGTGGTGGGCCCCACGCCCGTGCCGTCGCCGGAGCTGCCGGCCGTGTCGTCGACGCCCGAGTCGCCGGAGTCGCTGCCGCCGGTGGAGCCGGTGTCCTCGATCGTGCACGTGGACGAGCACCCATCGAGCTCATCGGTGTTGCCGTCGTCGCACTCCTCGCCGGCGGTCGCGTTGGTGGTGCCGTCACCACACTCGGTCACGGTGCAGTCGTCGTCGCAGTCCTGCGACTCGCCCATGTCGTCGCAGTCCTCACCGGCCGCGCCGTTGACGATGCCGTCGCCGCACGTGGCCGTGGTGCAGTCGGCGTTGCAGCTCTCGGACTCGCCCGCGTCGTCGCAGTCCTCACCCGCGGTTGCGTTGGTGGTGCCGTCACCACACTCGACCGGGGTGCAGTCGGCGTCGCAGGTGACCGTCTCGGCTCCGTCGTCGCAGTCCTCGCCCGCGGTCGCGTTGATCACCATGTCGCCGCACGTCGCATCGGTGCAGTCGTCGTCGCAGGTGGCCGTCTCGCCGGGCATCCCCATGCCGTCGCCGTCGCACTGCTCGCCGGCCGTCATGTTGACCACGCCGTCACCGCAGGTCACCGCGGTGCAATCGGCGTCGCACATGCCCGTGCGACCGCCGTCGTCGCAGGTCTCACCCGCCAGGGCGTTGACCACCGAGTCGCCACACTCGGCCGCGGTGCAGTCGTCGTCGCAGGTGGCCGACTGGCCCCCGTCGTCGCAGGCCTCACCCGCGGCGGCGTTGATCTGACCGTCCCCGCAGGACGCCGGGGTGCAGTCCACATTGCAGGTGGGGGACTCCCCGCCGTCGTCGCACTGCTCGCCCGCGGCCATGTTGACGATGCCATCGCCGCAGCCGACCAGGGTACAGTTGGCGTTGCAGGCGGGGGACTCCCCACCATCGTCGCACTGCTCGCCTGCGGCCATGTTGGTCAGGCCATCGCCACAAGTGGCCGGGGTACAGTCCACGTCGCAGGCGGGAGACTCCCCACCATCGTCGCACTGCTCGCCCGCAGCCATGTTGGTCAGGCCATCGCCGCAGCCGACCGGGGTGCAGTCCACGTCGCAGGTGGGGGACTCCCCACCGTCGTCGCACTGCTCGCCCGCGGCCATGTTGGTCAGGCCGTCTCCGCATGCGACCAGGGTGCAGTCGGAATCGCACGTCGCCGACTCGCCCATGTCGTCGCACGGCTCGGATGGATCCACGACCCCATCGCCGCACAGGATCGGCACGTAGACCATCCCGGTGAAGCCACCCACGCCGCTCAGTGTCAGCCCCGTGGCGAATGCCGGAGCCCCGGCGGTGAAGTCGCCCCCGGCCGTGATGTCGAAGATGGCACCACCGGTCTCCGAGGAGGCGAAGATCCCGATCGGTGTCTCGATCACCTTGCCCGGTGCGAGGACCTGGGCGAACGGGACCTGGAGCGACAGGTCGCCGCCCGCACTGTAGTCCTGGATCTGGTTGGCCGTGTACAGCCCGACATGGTCTTCGGACGGCCCACTGAAGAAGCTGTTGCCCGTGGCAAAGGGAACGGCCGCAGCGAAGTCCCCCCCGCCGGTGATGTCGAAGATCCCCCCGTTGCCCGCGCCGGTGTTGAGCGAGTTGATCCACAGCGTCCCGCCGGCATCACGGAGCAGGTCGAGCCCCGAGTTGATGTTGGTCGCGAACGCCGGAGCGCCGGCGAAGTTGCCCCCGGCGGTGATGTCGGTGACCTCGCCCCCGGGGCCGAAGGTGTACTCGACGACGAGAATCTGCGTCTCGGTGCAAGCCAGGCCCGTGGGGTTCGTCAGCCCGGTGGCAAAGGCGGGAGCACCGGTGAAGTCTCCGCCGTCCGAGATGATCGTGACCTCTCCGGCGGCGAACTCTGCAACGTACAGGTCTCCGCCGGGGCCGACGCACAGCCCGAATGGGGCGCCGAGTCCGTTGGCAAAGCGCGGCGCGCCGGCGAAGTCGCCGCCGCCCTGGATGTCGATGACGGTGCCCGTGACGGCCTCGGACACGTAGAAATCCCCCTGGGCCGGGGCTGCGAGCGCCGTGCCTGCGGGAACGAGGCCCAGGGCGATCAGAGATGGAACGAAGGTCGTGGTCTTCATGATGATGCCCTCGATGCTACGCAAGGTCGGCGCGCGCAAATGCGCCCCACCGAAGATCCCTCGAGTCTCCGCATCAGGGCGTGGAGGCACCCGCTCGCGGCGACCACGGGGCGCTACAGATCGAGCTCGCCCTGGGAGTTCCCGCCGCCCTTGGCCGGGCTGGCCGCGACCGTGCGACCGAGGTGCCGCAGCGCCTTGCGGGTCACCTGGCGTCCGCGCGGGGTGCGAACGAGGAACCCACGCTGCAGCAGGAACGGCTCGTAGACGTCCTCGAGCGTGTCACGGGGCTCGCTGAGGGTGGCCGCGAGCGCGTCGATGCCCACCGGTCCGCCCTCGAACTGATCGAGGATCGCCTCGAGGATCCGGCGATCGATGGCATCGAGCCCGGCCCCGTCGATGCCGAGCTGCTCGAGCGCATACTCTGCGTCCTCGGCCTCGATGCGAGCGCGGCCGCGTACCTGGGCGAAGTCGCGGACGCGGCGGGTCAGGCGGTTGGCGATCCGCGGGGTCCCGCGGCTGCGGCGGCCGATCTCCTTGGCCCCCTCGGCGCTGGCCGGCATGCTCAGCAGCCCCGCGGTGCGCTGGACGATCTGGGCGAGCTCGGCGTCGGCGTAGAAGTCGATGCCCTCGAGGATCTGGAAGCGCTCGCGCAAGGGTGCGGACAACAGCGCCGTGCGGGTGGTCGCGCCCACCAGGGTGAAGGGCGCCAGGGAGAACGGCATGGTGCGCGCCCGGCTGCCCTCGCCCACCGGCAGATCGATGCGACCGTCCTCCATCGCGGAGTAGAGGCTCTCCTCCACCGTGGGCGTGAGGCGGTGGATCTCGTCGATGAACAGCACGTCGCGCTCGCCGAGCGCGGTCAGGTGTCCGGCGAGGATCCCCTTGTGCTCGATCGCCGGGCCCGAGGTGATGTGGATGTGCACCCCCAGCTCGTGCGCGAGGATCTGCGCCATGGTGGTCTTGCCCAGCCCCGGAGGACCGTGCAGCAGGGTGTGATCGAGCGGCTCCCCGCGCTGCCGGGCCGCGGCCACGAACACCTCGAGCTTGCGCTTGAGCGCGGCCTGCCCGATGTACTCGGAGAACCGCTGGGGACGAATGCCGGGCGCCGACTCGACCTCGAGCTCGACCACGTGGCCATCGAGCAGCACGCGCGACTCCACCGAGGCCCCCGCCGCCGGATCCGAAGCCTCGGCGGCCTGCGCCTTGCCGCGGCGCTGCGCCTTGGCCCGGGGCTTGGTCGGCGGCTTGGCCGGCTCGCCGTCGTCGTGTCGTACCCGTGCCACGCTCACTCCCACTCGATCGTCGCAGGGGGCTTGCTGCTGATGTCGTAGCAGACTCGGTTGATCCCGCGGACCTCGTTGATGATACGACTGGAGATCTTGGCCAGCACCTCATAGGGCAGCCGCGCCCAGTCGGCCGTCATCGCGTCGGTGCTCTCCACGGCCCGCACGGCCAGGGCGTTCTCGTAGGTGCGCCCGTCGCCCATCACCCCCACGCTCTGGACCGGCAAGAGCACCCCGAACACCTGCCATAGCTGGCGGTAGAGCCCGGCCGCGCGGATCTCCTCGAGGATGACGGCATCGGCCTGGCGCAGGCGATCGCAGCGCTCCTTGGTCACCTCGCCCAGCACCCGCACCGCCAGGCCCGGGCCGGGGAACGGGTGTCGCCACACCATGTCCTCCGGCAGGCCCAGCTGCAGACCCAGGCGCCGCACCTCGTCCTTGAACAGCTCGCGCAGCGGCTCCACCACCCCCATCTTCATGCGCTCGGGCAGGCCCCCCACGTTGTGGTGGGTCTTGATGGTGACCGAGGGACCACCCTGAAACGACACGCTCTCGATCACATCGGGGTAGAGCGTGCCCTGCACCAGGAAGTCGGCTCCGCCCAGGCGGTGGGCCTCGTGGTCGAACACGTCGATGAAGGTGGCGCCGATCCGCTTGCGCTTGACCTCGGGGTCGGTCACGCCGGCGAGCTGGGCCAGGAAGCGATCGGCCGCATCGGCCACCACCAGCGGATTGTGGAGCCGACCGGCGAACATGCGCTCGACCTCGGCCCGCTCGTCCCGGCGCAGCAGGCCGTTGTCGACGAACACGCAGCGCAGACGATCGCCGATCGCCCGCTCGACCAGGAGCGCCGCCACCGAGGAGTCGACCCCTCCCGACAGCCCGCACAGCACGGTGCCCGTCTTGCCCACCCGGGCCTGGATCCGGGCCACCGACTCCTCGACGAAGCGCGACATGCTCCAGTCGCGCGAGAACCCACAAAGGTCGAGGAATGCCCCCAGGACCTCGGTGCCGCGCGGCGTGTGGGAGACCTCGGGGTGGAATTGCACCCCCCACATGCGGCGCTGCGGGTCCACGATGGCGGCGTGCGGGCAGCTGCGAGAGCGGGCCACCGTGCGAAATCCCGCGGGCAACGCGGCCACGCGATCGCCGTGCGACATCCACACCGGCTCGTCCGATCCGGGGTCGAACGCCGACGCGGGGCCCTCGGCCGCGAGCACCTGCACCGTGGCCGGGCCGTACTCGTGCTCGCCCGCGGCCTCGACCGTGCCGCCCAGCGCGTCCACCAGGACGTAGAGGCCGTAGCAGATGCCCAGCACGGGCACGCCCAGGCCGAGCACCGCGGGGTCGAGCCGGGGGGCGCCCGCTTGGTAGATCGAGGATGGACCCCCGCTGAGGATGACCCCCAGCGGCGAGCGCTCGGCGATCCGCGAGGCCGGGGCATCGTAGGGGATGATCTCGGCGTAGACCCCCAGCTCGCGCACCCGACGGGCGATGAGCTGGGTGACCTGTGAGCCGAAGTCGACGACGACGAGGGTCTGGTGCGCGGTCATGCGGGTCCTGGTCGACGGAGTCGACGCGTGCGCCCGCCTCCCGGGGGAGCGTGGCGCGGCCTCATCCCTATCCGATGCCGCGCTGGACGTCGACCTCCGCGGACGGCGGCACGGGGTGATCCGCCGGGCGCTCTCGGCGGCGGACGACGGAGCCGTGGATACCCCCGCAAGGGGCGCCAGGGCCGAAATTCGGCGCCTCGAAGCCCGACTCGAGGCATGTGTAGAACATGTTCTACTTTGGCCGATCCCTGTGGTAGAACACGTTCTACTCAGCCATGGCGATCCTCCCCCGTTCCCCTGGTCGGCCCGTCGTCGGGCAGCTGTTCGAGGTCATGAAGCGCGGCATGTTTCCGGTGGCGCGCGAGCACTGGCTCGAGCACGGCGATGCCTTTGCGTTCTCGGTGGGCAGCAAGGAGATCGCGGCCTTCGTGCACCCCGATGCGGTGGAGGCGATGCTGGTGACCGGGCGCGAGGACTTCATCAAGGGCTCGGGCTACGACCAGATCCGCCTGCTGGTGGGCGACGGGGTGCTCACGGCGGAGGGCGAGCAGTGGAAGCAGCAGCGCCGCACGATCCAGCCGTGCATGAATCGCTCGTTCCTGGTGGGGTTCGTGCAGCCCATGGTGGAGGCCGCGGTCGACATGGTCGAGGACTGGGCGCACCGCGAGGTCACCGTGCTCGACGTCTATCCCCGGATGCTCCACCTGGCCCTGCGCATCCTCGGCCAGACCCTGTTCAGCATCGATCTCTCGCAGAGCGCCAACGTGTCGACGGCGGCGTTCACGGTGGCACTCGAGGAGCTGTCGCGACGGGGCAACACGATCTTCGCGCCTCCGCTGTCGTGGCCGACCCCGGGCAACCTGCGCCTTCGCAAGGCCCTGCGGACGCTCGATGCGATCGTCTACGAGATGATCGACCAGCGCGCGGCCACCAAGGCTGCGGGTGATCCGGGGCCCGCCGATCTCATCTCGCTGCTGCTCGATCACCGCGGCGACGATGGCCGACCGCTCGATCGCCGCCTGGTGCACGACGAGATCATCACGATGTTCCTGGCCGGTCACGAGACCACCGCGCTGGCGCTCACCTGGACCTGGTACCTGCTGTCGATGTACCCCGAGGCCGAGGCCGAGCTGCACGAGGAGGTCGATCGGGTACTGGCCGGTCGGCTCCCCACCGTCGACGATCTGCCGAGGCTCGAGGCCACCAAGCGGATCTTGCAGGAGTCGATGCGGGTGATGCCCCCGGTGTGGAGCGGTGGACGCACGGTGGCCCGCGACACGGAGCTTTGGGGCTACGAGGTCCGCGAGGGCGCGATGGCCATGCTCCTGCCCTACTTCACCCACCGCCACCCGGACTTCTGGGAGCGACCCGAGGCGTTCGTGCCCGCCCGCTTCGAGACCTCGAACGTACGAGGACGACACAAGTACGCCTACTTTCCGTTCAGCGCGGGACCGCGGATGTGCGTGGGCAACCACTTCACGATGATCGAGGCCCAGCTGGTGCTGGCGGTGGTCGCCCAGCGGGTTCGGTTCGATCTGCGACCGGGGCACTTGGTCGAGCGCGATCACCAGATCACCATGCGACCCCGGCACGGCATGCAGATGCTGCTACACCCTCGGTCCCCCTCGATCACCGTGGTCGATCCGCACCCGAGACTCGCCGCTTCTTGCTAGCATCCCGCCCGTGTCCGAGCCCTCCCCCACTGCGCTCGAGGTCGAGGAGCCGCGCACGCGTCGGATCGTCGAGGTCGCGCTCCGCCTGGCCGAGGCGGGTGGTCTGCCGGCCGTGCGCCTGCGCGACGTGGCGGATCAGGCCGGGGTGGCGCTGCGCACCCTGTACAAGCGCTTCCCCAGCAAGGACGACCTGTTGTTCGCGGTGCTGGTGCACGAGCTGGTCCGGCTCGAGCAGCAGCTGTGCGAGCAGCCGGTGCATGGACCCACGCCCGTGATCCGTCTGCGCCGGCTGTTCGAGGTGCTCACCGCATTCCTGTGCGAGCGTCCCAACCTCGGTCGGGCCATCGTGAGCGCGCTGGCGGGCGGCTCGACCACGCTGCCGCGGCAGGTCAGCGCATTCCACGATCGGATCAATGCGCTGGTGATCGACGCGCTGGCGGGAGATGGTCGATCGGCACCACGCAATCCAACCCACCCACGGCAGCGGCTGGGCGCAATGCTCCAGCACGTATGGTTCTCGGCGCTGGTGGCCTGGTCCAATGAAGTGCACGAGCCCGAGGAGATCGTGGAGGCGGTGATCGACGCGGCCTCGCTGGTGCTCGAGCCTCCCGACGGGCTGTGAGCGGGCCGGCCCTGCTCCCTACTCCATTCGATAGTTCGGCGCTTCCTTGGTGATGATCACGTCGTGCACGTGGCTCTCGCGCAGCCCCTGGGTGGAGATCCGGCGGAAGCGCGCCTTCTCCTGCAGCTCCGCCACCGTGGCCGCGCCCACGTAGCCCATGCCCGAGCGCAGGCCACCGATCAGCTGGTGGATGCTCTCGGCCAGCGGCCCGCGGTAGGGCACGCGTCCCTCGATGCCCTCGGGCACCAGCTTGCGCTGGTCCACATCGTGCTGGAAGTAGCGATCCTTGCTGCCGGCCGCCATCGCCCCCAGCGACCCCATGCCCCGGTAGACCTTGTAGCTGCGGCCCGACAGCAGCACCTTCTCGCCGGGGGCCTCGTCGGTGCCCGCGAACAGGCTGCCGATCATCACCGCGTCGGCCCCGGCCGCGAGCGCCTTGACCACGTCGCCCGAGTACTTGATGCCCCCGTCGGCACACAGCGGAATCCCGGCGCGCCGGGCCTCGGTGGCACACTCGAGGATCGCAGTGATCTGCGGGACCCCCACCCCGGCCACCACGCGGGTGGTGCAGATCGAGCCCGGCCCGATCCCCACCTTGACCCCGTCGGCCCCCGCCTCGGCCAGGGCTCGCACCGCAGCCGGCGTGGCCACGTTGCCCGCGAGCAGCTGCAGCTCGGGATGCTCGGATCGGATCGCCCGGACCGTGTCGAGCACCCGCTTGGAGTGACCATGGGCGGTGTCCACCACCACCACGTCGACCCCCTGTTCCACCAGGGCCGTGACGCGCTCCATGGTGTCGGCCCCCGTACCCACCGCCGCTCCCACCCGAAGCCGGCCCAGCGAGTCCTTGATCGCATGCGGGTGGTCGGCCGCCTTGAGGATGTCCTTGACGGTGATGAGGCCCACCAGCTGTCCGCTTCCCGAGGTGACCAGCAGCTTCTCGATGCGATGCTTGTGCAGCAGCTGCTTGGCCTCGTCGATCGAGATTCCCTCCCGTGCCGTGATGGGATCCTTGGTCATCACGTCGCCCACCGATTGATCGAGCCCGCTCTCGAAGCGAACGTCGCGGCTGGTGAGGATGCCGACGAGACGTCCATCGGCCACCACGGGCAGCCCCGAGAACCCGTGGCTGCTCATCAGGGCCAGCGCATCGCGCAGCGAGGCGGTGGGCGCGATGGTCAGCGGATCGATGACCATGCCGCTCTCGGACTTCTTGACCTTGCGAACCTCGCGGGCTTGCTGCTCCGGATCGAGGTTCTTGTGGATGATGCCCATGCCACCCAGCCGTGCCATGCAGATCGCGGTCTCGGCCTCGGTCACGGTGTCCATGGCCGCGGAGACGATCGGCGTGCGCAGCTCGATGGTCCGCGTGAGGCGGGAGACCACCGAGACCTCGGACGGCAGCACCTCGCTGTAGCCTGGCTCGAGCAGCACGTCGTCGAAGGTCAGGGCTTGTCGGATGTCGAGGCGGGGGGATTCGGTTGGGCGGTCCGGCATCGCGAATTCCGGCAAGTATAGGGGCAAGGACGCGCGCACCAAGCCCCGTGAGCGTGCGTTTTTGCCGTTCCACGGCGGCCCAGCGGCGCTGCCAGCCGCGCCAAGAACGCGACGGGGTCCCAGGAGGGCGATCTCCTTTCCACCCCGCGCGGTCGCGGTGGCCGCCCCGTCGCGAGCGCATGGGGCCGCGCCGAGCCCGCTGCCCCACGTCGTCGGACTCCCGACCGACCGCGAGCACGCGTTGCAAGCACGTCGCGGCTCGAGCTTCACGGACCGAAGACGAACGCAAGCACGGCGCGCGCAATTGGGCCGCTCGAGTGAGACGCGCCGACCAGGCGCGTGGCGCTCGCGCGAGAATGTGCCGATTCGAGATCGAGCAACGCATCGGATTCACACACATCGAATTCACGCGCAGCGATTCCACACATCGAATTCACATGCATCGAACCATCGCCATTCGATTTCATTCACATCATCATCGACGTACATCGAATTGATATACATCTCGTCTCGATGCATCGAATACGTCCATGTCACATTCACGCCACCCGACGATGATCGAAGCATGGACGGATTCGATACTGTCATCTTGCGTCAGGATCACCGTAGACATCACCCCGGGAATCCACTAGCTTCCTCTCGTTCGATACGACTCGCGACGAGCCCACGGACATCCATGTGAGCGCACGACGCATGGGATGAGACGGGCTCGATCTCGATCTCGCTCGCTGGCGCGCCGGCATCTCGGAGCGCCATGTGGTGCGGCATGAGCTCTCGGGCGGTGGCAAGCCCAAGGGGCGCCCGGCGGTGCCTCGTCGAGCGCAGCAAGAACAACGCCACGAACCAAAGAAGGAAGAAGCAATGTCCAATTCAGTTGCGGCACTGCAGAGTCTCCCATTTCGGGAAATGATCGGCGGACCGCTCCAGGCGGCCGTCGAAGCCCAGCGAATGGCTGCGGAGTCCACCATCGAGTTCATCGAGAAGGTGGGCTTCGTTCACGCAGACGACGGCACGCCCACCAGCGACCTTCGCAACGTGACCTTCACGTACGCCAAGGACAACGAAGGAGTCTCGGAGAACTTCTCGCTCACCGTGCCGCTGCTGGCGATCATGCCGATCCCGTTCATCCGCATCGACGAGGTCAACATCGAGTTCAGCGCCAAGCTCAACGACGTGGTCCGCTCGGAACAGTCGGCACAGAGCAACTTCGGCGGGTCGGTGAGCGCCAGCGCGCGATGGGGCTGGGGCAAGGCGAGCATCCGCGCGTCGTACTCCACCGCCCGCAAGTCGAGTTCGTCGTCGTCGTTCGAGTCCGAGTACCAGATGAACGTCAAGGTCCGGGCCGGCGCGGCGCCCATGCCCGAGGGCATGGCCAAGATCCTCGACATCCTCGAGTCGGTCATCACCGAGCAGCCCGCAGCCTAGTCCTGGAGCCACACCACCATGAGCCACCCCGTCATCCTCGAACGCGTGGGTTCCCACGTGATCGACCAGCTCGAGCAGGTGGTCACCCTCGCACAGAGCCCGGACAGTGGCATCGACGTGGGGGTGTGGTTGCAGTCCGTGGAGGTCGCGATCCCATTTGCGACCTCGGACGGATCGGACGTCTCGCCCGCGACGATCGTCGTGGGCGAGACGCCTCTTCCCCCCGCGGCGGCCCGCGAGCTGCTGCAGCCGCTCCAGCAGCTGGTGTTCGTGCGCGTGACCGATCTGCAGGCTGCTGCCCCCGGCGCGCGCGGCGTGCTCGTGATGCGCGTGACCCTGCCCCACCTCGAAATCACCAATTCCCCTTCCGACGATCCCAACCCCAACCCCTAAGGAACTTCCCATGGTTCGTGTAGCCGACATCATCGGTGCGCTCCTGCGCGGCCTGACCACCGCGCGCATCCAGTCCGACGTCTTCTCCAGCCAAGCCAGCCAGCAGTACCTCGACGATCAAAACCTGCGCAGCTACCCGGTCCCTCGTGCCGAGATCCGGCAGGCCGACGTGACCATGCGCGTGGCGGTCCAGGACACCGTGCAGCGCAACATCGACGACGACAGCATCGTGGAGCTGAGCCTGATCGAGGCGCTCGCCAGCTACCTCCACACGCTGCTGGCGATCTCGGTCCCGGCGGCATCCGACGCCACGCTCGTCCAGCCGCTGTCACAGCACCTCGCCGATCAAGGGGATGCGTTCACCGAGCAGGTCACCGAGACCCTGGCCAGCTACATCTCCGCCAATCTGGACCCGGTCAAGACCGAGCTGCTCGAGAGTCCCAAGAGCTTCGGCTCCAAGACCTGGAGGAATCAGACCATCGCCGCCATGGAGGCCGCCGCGGTCGCGCTCGCAGCCGACGTCGATCTCGGCGGTTCTCAGTTCCCCAAGGGAGTCCAAGCGGCGGCAACGGCGTTCGCCGACGCAATGCACCTGCAGGTCCAGCTCGAGCTCGACCTGGCGCTCGCTGCCTTCTTCGACCTCGATCTCGCGGTCAAGAAGGACCAGATCATCACCCTGCCCGAGCACGTGATGTCGGAGATCAAGCTCCAGGTCACCATGGACAACTACGAGTGGACCTCGGTGAAGAACGCCCAGGGCGTGGTGACCCATCGCCTGACCCAGAAATAGGAGCAGCACGACCATGGCCAACGGAGTCCAAGACCTCAAGTCGATCCCGCTCCAGGACATCCTCGGAGCCCCCATCAGCGCGCTGGTCCAGGCCGAGGCCCAGGCCTCCCGAACCGCGCTGCAGTTCATCGAAGAGGTGGGGTTCATCCGCCCCGCCGATGCTCCGCCCGACGTCAGCGCGCTCGACGTGGGCGAGCTGCGGATGGTCGAGTTCGGCTACACCAAGCTCGATGCCGACGGCAATCCCGCCCACTTCATCGCTCGCATCCCGCTGCTGGCGCTGTTCAACATTCCGGGCATGCGGGTCAAGCTGGCCACGCTGAGCTTCACCGCCAAGATCACCGACGTGTTCACCGAGACCACCTCGCAGACCACCGAGGGCGAGGTGGGCGGCGAGACGCCCGAGGGCGAGGGTTCGTTCCTCACGCGGCCGCAGCTCGGCTTTCGAGGCAGCCTGGTCTCGTCCTCGGGATCGCAGAACACCACCACCAGCAGCTACGATCTCAACATCAAGGTCGAGCTCGAGCAGACGCCGATCTCGCCGGGCATGGCCAAGCTGCAGAGCATGCTCGACCTGGCCATCAGCGACTCGCAGGTGCTCACCGAGGGAGGCGAAGGTGGCGGCGCGTAGCGAACGACCCACCGAGCGCCGCTCGGACCGCAAGCCACGGCGCTCGGCGTACTCGGTGGAGAAGAGCCTCGAGGGCTCGCTCGACTCCGCCGCCCAGGGCCTGAGCAAGCTGCTCGAGTCGCTGCAGCGATCGGGCATGGTCGAGGGACTCTCGGGCTATCGCACGATGCAGGCGATCCTGATCCAGCAAAAGCTGTGGGCGGTGAGCAACGGACGCACGCGAGTGCTGCCCAAGTTCCGCGAGATCGCCCGCACGGCCGAGAAGCTCCACCAGGTGTTCTCGGGCTACGCCTCGGTGATGGACCGGCTGTCCAAGCTCGAGGCGATCGAGGCGCCACGACGAGGCACCCGCAAGGCGGCCGTGACCGACACGACCGCGCCCCCCTCGCCCGCTCCCCACCATGCGACGGCCGACGCGACGGCCGATGCGACGGCCGACTCGAACCCCGTCGACGACGTCGCCGAGAGTCCGACGCTGGGCACCGATCGCTCGAGCCAGCCGTGACCTACCGGGTGGGCGCTGGGCCACGCCGACGTCGGCGGAGGCCCAGCAGCCCCAGGATGGCCAGCACGCCCCCGGCGAGCCCCTCGGGCAGGCCCTCGCCGGGCTCGCTTCGGCACGCGCAGCCTCGGCGAGGATCATACGCATGCACCTGCCCGTGGGTCGGGTCGAGTGCGACGTCCATCCCGCGCCCCGAGAGCGCCTCGGCACAGTCGGTCACGTCGTCGCCGGCCGCGACCAGCTGGCCATCGCAGAACAGCGCCCCTTGCTGCGTGCAGGCGGCCTCGCAGACCGTGTGCTGCTCGGTCTCGCAGTCGAGCCACGTCTCGCTCTGGCAGCTCTGCTGGCACTCCATGTTGGCCGCGGCGATGCACGAGCCACCGCAGCACTCGATGCAGTGGGTGATGCAGTCGGCATCCTCGGGCAGCATCGAGCACTGGTGATCGCACTCGCCGTCGCAGGTCGCCTCGCAGGAGGCACGGCACTGGATCGTGTCCTCCGCCTGGTCGCAGAGGGCGGTGCACGCATCGGTGCACTCGGGAAAGCAGTTGTCGTGGCACACGATCTGGACCCCCGCCGCGCACCGCTCGTCGCACTCGTCGATGCAGGCCTGGGTGCACACGGGATCGGGCGGCCCCGTGCAGACGTCGCGACATTGCTGGTACTGGTGGGTGGAGCAGCTGCGCACATAGGCCTCGGGGCGGCAGTGCTCGCTGCACCCGTCGCCCGCTTGCACCGTGCAATCCGCGTCGGGCTCGATGCGGGCGTTGCTGCACTCGAGCGTTCCCCCGTCGGCCGAGGTCGGAACCAGCAGCGCGACCCATCCGAGCGCGAACCCGAGCCCAAGACGCGTGCTCCACCCGACCATCGCCCGATCATGTCAGATCGTCATGCGGCTGGGAACGACGAACCCGCCCTCGCCGAGCGCGAGTGGATCGAAGGGGCCATCGGTCCGAGCGATGGGCGGCAACCCCGCTCGGCGCCACGTGGGAAGCCGCCAGGCGGTGCAGACGGCGGCCCTACCCTACTTTTTGTTGCAGGGCTTCATCGTGTTGGCGATCGCCCGCTT
The DNA here is from genome assembly GCF_026337845.1 of Paraliomyxa miuraensis. Lineage (GTDB taxonomy): Bacteria > Myxococcota_A > Polyangia > Nannocystales > Nannocystaceae > Paraliomyxa > Paraliomyxa miuraensis. The sequence continues at coordinate 407,788 of NZ_JAOVZF010000157.1, forward strand.
GGCGTGCTCGGTGGGGCCGACCTCGTCGAGCGCCTTCTTGGTGGCCTTGGCCTCCTTGCAGCGCTTGGCCAGCACCAGGGTGCCGATCTTCTGCACCAGCGCCGTCTGCATGTCGGGCTCCAGGGCCAGCGCCTGGTCGAGCTTGGCCAGCGCGCCATCGAGATCGCCGAGCTTGCCCAGTGCCGTACCCCAGGCCAGGAACACCGCGGGATCCTCGGGCCGTCGGCTCGCGATGGCCTCGAGCTCGGCGATCGCCTGCTGCTCCTTGCCGATCCGCATGTACGCCCGCGCCAGGCCCAGGCGGGCGTCGTCGTCGTCGGGGCGCAGGGCCAGCGCGGCCTCGAACGCCGCGGCGGCCTCCTCGGAGCGGCGCGCTCGCTCGAGCATCCAGCCGTGGGTCGACTGCACCTGCGCGTCGTCCTTGGCGGTGGCGGCCGCCGTGCCCACGATCTCGATCGCCTCGGACAGCTGCCCCTGCAGCGCGAGCATGCGGCCGAGCTCGACCGCCACGTCGGGATCCTGCGGATCGAGGCGATTGGCGTTGCGCAGCGCCCCCATGGCCTCGTCCTTGCGGTCGAGCGCGAGCAGGGCGAGCGCGAGGTTGTAGTGGGCGTCCTTGAAGTCGGGATCGATCTCCAGGATCTCCGCGTAGGCCGCCACCGCCTCCTCGTGGTTGCCGGCCTCGAGCTCGAACGCCGCCAGGCCGTGACGGGCCGCGACGAACTCGGGCCGCAGCGAGACCGCTTGCTCCCACGACGCGGTTGCGCCCGCGGTGTCGCCCTGCGCTTGCTGAGCCACGCCCTTGGAGAACCACAGCTCGGGATCGTCGGGCTTGGACTTCAGGGCGTCCTCGATCACGGCCTGCGCCTTGGCCGGCTCGTTCTGCCGCAGCAGCTGCTGCGCATGCTCGATCGGATCGGCCGGACCAACGGGCTCGTCGGGCTGCTCGGTGGGTCCCGAGGGCTTGGGGCAACCCAGGGCGAGGGTGACGAGCAACAACGAGAGCAGGCGGACGGGGATCACGAGCGGCATCGTAGCAGCACGGCGCGGGGCCGGGCCGATGACCATCGTCTTCCCGCTCAGTCCGGGATCGGCGGCACTGCCACCCACGAGTACCACCGGCCCTGGGTGTCGGTGCACGTCACGTCGTGGCGCAGCTCGGCGCGCTCGACCAGGAGGACGTAGGGCGACAGCTGGTCGGCTCCATGCTCGTAGACGTCGACCGTCTCGCCCGCGAGTTCGAAGCGCAGGGCCTGGCGCTGGATCCGAAAGCACGGCGGCACGAAGCCGCCCTCGTAGGGTGGCTCCACCTCGCACACGTCGGGCAGAAGGCCGATCGACAGCGGCGCGAAGAAGTCGGACGGCACTTGCTCGAAATCGGGGGGCCAGGGGGTCGAGGCTCCCGCGAGCACCAGCGACCCGTCGGCACGGCGCAGGGTGACGAGCTGGTCCTCGGCCCCCCACGTCTGCGCGCTGTGGATCACGGTGACCACGAATTCGCCCCGGGAATCGAACCAGATCCCCACCGACGAGCCGATCGCGAGCACGTGGTCGCCGTCCTCGCAGGCCAGCGCGAGGGTCAGCAGAGCCTCACCCTCCAGCCAGTCGTCGATGATGCAGGTGTAGGCATAGGGGTTGGCCAGGGGCTCGGGCGGCAGGGCCCCGGCGTCGAAGAGGACCGACGACACGACGCCCATCATCGGTTGCGGATCGCAGACCGAAGGAGGCTCGCCGGTCGAGGTGTCATCGGCGGAGGCGGTGTCATCGGTGGTGCCGGTCGTGGTGGAGGAGACGGCCGTGGTCGAGGTGGGCCCGTTGGTGGTCTCCATGGTCGACATGCCCGACGTGCCCGACGTGGTCGAGCCTTCGCCCGAGCCGCTCCCGGGGCCCGCATCCTCGCCCGCGACCGGACCACAAGCGCACGCGAGGACGAAGACGAGCGAGCGGGCTTGGATGCGCGCGCAGATCATTGGACGGGATGGTACCCGCAACACGCAGCTCGAGCGATCGGGGGCTCACGCGCCGGAGCACACGCCAACGTGCTCGTAGCCGACCGGTGCCCCGACCGGGAACCATGGCTCGCAGCTCTGCCCGGCGGTGCAGGCGAGCTCGGGATCGGGCGCGAGCAGATCGCAGAAGGCCGAGCAGCAGCTCGCACCCGCGCAGCCCGGGACCATCGCCGCGTCGACGCAGGAGGATCCGGCCACGCACTCGCCCGGCTGCTCGCATGGCTCGCCGAGCTCGGACGCGCTCCCGGGCCACGGCAGGCACTCGAACTGCCCGCGGCCCGCATCGCAGCGGCCCATCGCGCAATCGGGCACCACGGGATCGCAGCTCTCCACGCACACGGGGACCGCACCGCCAAACAACCACGCGCACGCGGCCTCGCCCTCGCAGCTGGGCTCGACGTCGCCCTGCGCCGAGCACAGCGCCCAGCACATGCCCTCGGTCGGTGCGACCTCGCCAGGTACACAGAACAGGCCCACGTCGCAGGTGTCGTAGCCCGACCACTCGGGGCCGGTGACCTCGCACGGCGCCCCCAGGCCTGCGGGCTGGCGGACCACGGGCACGCACCAGGCCGTGTCCCAGGTAGGCTGTCCAGTCTCGGACCACGGCGCACAGCGATCGCCCTCCGGGCAGTCCTGCAACGTGGGATCGCAGTAGGGCGGCGTGCCGATGCATCGCACCGCACTGTCGCCGGGCGGCGCCGCCCCGCAGTCCCAGCCGAAGGGGCCGTCATCGAGGACGTCATCGGAACCATCGGCGGTGGTGATGGTGGCGTCACCGGTCGATGGCGGCTGGCCACTGGTTCCGGTGCTGGTGGCGCTCGTGGTGGCGCTCATCGCGGTCGAGTCCCCCGAGTCCGACCCCATCGAGGTCTCGCTCTGGCTCGGGCCGAGGGTCGGGCCGCAGCCCCATGCCATGCATGTCCCGATGGCGGCCCACGCCAGGGCCCGGCGAGCCCGTCGATCACGTCCACGACACCAATGACGCATGGATCGATGGTCTCACAGGGGGCGGAGCAGCGTCATCCAGCGGACGAAGGCGCCATGGCGCCGCTTCGCTTGCAGATCGACGAGGCCCTCAGGCTGCTCGACAAGCGCTTCGGTCCACTCTCCAAGGCAACGCGAACGCAGGTCGAGGCCGCCACCGCCGATCAGCTCGACACGTGGGCCGAGCGGGTGCTCGGCGAGGCATCCCTCGACGATGTGCTGGCCCCGTAGGCCCAACGGCTGACGGCGACACAGCGACCCGTCGCCCTCAACTCAGGTACCGCTCGAGCCGCTCCCGCAGCCGTCGCTGCGCGGCCTCGTCGAGCGGCGCCACGTAGAACACGTCGCTTGCCCGATCCGCCTCGGTGTCGCACCGTGCCAGCAGGATCTCGTGCCCTTCCTCGTGGAACGCCCGCGTGATCCTCCGCAGGACCCCGGGTGCCTCCTGCGTCTGCACGTCGACCACCGTACGCTCGCCCGCCGGATCGCGATCGAACCCGATCTGCGTGGGCACCCGAATGCCGCTGTCCCATGGTCGCCGCGGCCGAAGCCTGGGGGGCTCACCGTGCGGGGCCCACTCCTGCTCGAGCGCATGCTCCATCGATGCCAACGTCTCCGGATCGATGCCCACCGCCGCCGCATCGCGCGGCCCCACCCGGAACACATCGATCGCCACGCGCGGCTCGGTGGGCTGGGTGAACACGTCGGCCGCGAGGACCTCCACGTCGTGATCGTCGAACACCGACGCAGCGTGGGCCAGAAGACCCGGCCGATCGAGCGCCACCATGGTCAGCCGTAGGCTCCCCGCCGCCGCCTGCAGCTCGAGGATCGCCCGCCGTTGCTCGGCCCGCAGCCGCTCGGCCAGCGCATAGTGCTCCTGCCGCAGCTGTCGCTCGTAGAGGCTGTAGTACCGGTCGGGCATCCCCTCGGGCTCGTCGGGCCGGGCCACCCGGGCCGCGGCCAGCCGGTGCCCACGCCGCAGATAGCCCAGGGTCAGCAGATACAGCTCGTCGAGCAGCGTGCGCTTCCACGAGTTCAGGTTGCCCGGCCGCACGCACGCCATGTCGACCAGCGACAGGAGGTACAGCTCGGTGAGCGCCCGTCGATCCCCGATCCGCTCGGCGAGCTCGGTGATGAGCAGCGGATCGCTGAGGTCCCGCTTCTGGCTGAGCAGCGGCATGGTGAGGTGCTCGGCCACCAGCATCGCGCAACGATCGACCTCGGGCGGAGCCAGCCCCGCGCGCTCGGCCACGCGCCGGGCGATCACCGAGCCGGTCTCGCACTGATCCCCGTCCTCGGCCTTGCCCGCGTCGTGCACCAGGGTGGCCAGATAGAGCACCGTGGGATCGTCCAGCGACAGGTGCAACGCAGTGGCCAGCGGGTAGTCCTTGTTGTGCTCGCCGCGGGCGATCCGCTTGAGCATGGCCACCGCCTCCAGGGTGTGCTGATCCACCGTGTACACGTGGTAGGTGTCGTGCTGCATGCGTCCGCGGATCGGCCCCCACTCGGGGATCACCCGCTCGAGCAGCCGCAGCTCGTTGCCCAGCCCCAGCGTCGACGGTGCACCCACGTCGTCCGGATCGACGAGCAGCGCGAGCAACCGCCGCTGCGCCTCGGGCTCGTCGTGGAGCCTTCGCGCCCGCAGGGTGCCGGCGGCCTCGGCGATCGCATCGAAGGTCTCCCCCGACAGCTCCACGTCGTGGGCACGCCGAAGCGCGAGGGCTTCGAACGCGAGCACGGGCGACTCCTCGAAGATGTCGGGCTCGGTGGTCACGAGCTTGCCGCCGCGAAGGGCAAAGCGCTCGTCGAGCCGCCGAAGCACGGGCAGCGGGTCGGGCGGCGCGGGCTGGCAGCGCGCGCGTACCCGACCGCCGTAGCGCAGCATGTCGTGGGCCGCCCGAAAGTAGCCCTGCATGGCCTCCTCGATCGCGGTCACGAGCCGCGCGTCATCGACGGACCCAGCCCCAGCCGGGTCCGATCCCGAGTGCGATGCCAGTTCCGATCCCAGATTCGATCCCAGATTCGATCCCAGATTCGATCCCAGATTCGATCCCAGATCCGATCCCAGATCCGATCCCGGATCGGGCAACAGGCCCAGAAGCGGCGGGATCAGCTCCTGATACTGGAACACCAGCCGGTCCTGCCCGCGCTTGGCCGCCAGCTGCAAGGCCGCCCGCAGCCGCAAGAGCGTGCCCCGGGCCGAGGCGAGCAGCGCCACCGCCCGTGGGCCCACGTGCCCGGCTGCTTGCAGGACGCCCAGATCATCGGTGCCGTGGGTCGCGGCCAGACACCAGCGCGTGGCCGCCCAGTCGCGCAACCCACCGGGGCCGTGCTTGAGGTCGGGCTGCACCAGGTACACCGTGCCGCCGTAGCGCCCGTGCCGCTCGCGGCACTCGTCCTCGATCCGCCGCAGGAACGCCGCCCGAGCCTCGCCGAAGTAGCGACGGGCGGCCGCCGCTCGCAGTGCTCCCGCTGGCGCCGGATCGCCCGCCACCACGCGCGCATCGAGCAGCTCGGTGCACAGCGTCAAGTCGTCGACCGCTCCGGCCAGCCACGCCTCGGGCGTGTGCACCAGCAGGTTCGGCCGCAGCCCGGCATCCCACAGCGGATGCGCGACCCGCCGCGCCAGCTCGTCGATCACCTCGGCCGGATCGTCCTCGTGCTCGGTCAGCAGCACCAGATCGAGATCGCTGTGCGGCCCCAGCTCGCGCCGCGCCAGCGCCCCCACGCACAGCAGCGCCAGCCGGCCGGCCCTGGGCGCCGCGTCGGCGAGCGCCGGCATGGCCAGCTGCGCCACCGTGCGCTCCACCTGCGCCGAGAGCTCGGCCAGCAGCACCGCCCCATCGGGCTCCTGCGGCAACCGGGCGCGGAGCCGCTCGCGGGCCTCGTGCAGCGCTTGGCGGGCCTGAGTGGCATCGATCATCGCCGGCAGGATGGCCACGGCGGGGCACCGCTGGCAAGTCCTCGGGGCCGCCGCTCAGAGCCCGTCGCCGGTGACGACGCGCGAGGCGGGCTCGTCCCCCTTCCACTGCAGCATCTCGAGGTACCACCCTTCGTGATAGGCGTCCTCGTAGAACACCTCGTCGAAGCCATCGCCGTCGACGTCGAGCAGGCCCAGCAGCGCCACGGTGCCCGTGCCCAGCACGCTGGCGAGCGCAAACGCCTCGATGCCGCCGTCGGCCCTCGCAAACAGCATGCCCGAGAGCACGCCGAACTCGTCCTCGTCCGAGGGCGTGGTCTGGACGAAGATCACGTGCGTACGACCCCCGGGAAAGCGCCCCGGGAACACCCTGATGTCGGCCTCGCCGATGCGAACGGATCGGACCAGCTCGCGAAACTCCGCGGTCTCCTCCGCGAGCTCGCGGTCGATCGCGGACCCGATGGCCGCGACCACGCGCTCGAGCGCAGCGCCCCCCAGCTCGGCCGGCTTCATCGCCTTGGGCACCACCAGCGCGATCGAAGGATCGAGGTGGCCACGCAGGGCCACGCGCGGGCCCTTGGCCTTGCGAGGCGCCTTGCCCAGGCGCACGTACAGGTGCAGGTCGCCCGAGCCCCCCATCACCACCGCCTCGAAGCCCTTGGCGAGCACGTGCTCCGATCCGGTGGTCGAGACGAGCGTCCACGGGTCTCCCACGGCAAAGCCCACGGGCAGCGCGGGATCCTTGGCCTTCAGCACGACCGGGGCGCCATACGAGTCGCCCTCACCACCGCCGCCCTCGTACCCCTCGTACCCCTCGTCTTCCTCGCCGCCCCCGCCCTCTTCGCCGCCCCCGCCTTCGACGGCCCCGAGGCGCGTCTCGAGTCGGCCGACGTCCACTCCGGCGAAGTCGACGATGTCCACCGCCCACTGCCCACGCTCGACCAGCGCCGCGAACACCACTGCGGGTCGCGTGCGATCGTCGACCGCGGGGAGCTCCACACGCGGCGAAGGCAGAGCGGACGCGGCCTCGGGTGGACTCGGCGGAGCCTCGACGGGGGCGGGCTCGGGCCCCGCCACTGGCTCGGGCACGGGAACGGGCTCGGCCGCCGGTGCGGGCTCGGCCGCCGGTGCGGACTCGACCACCGAGGCCGGGGCCGGCGGCGCATCGCCCTGACGAGTCTCGGCGCTCGTGCAGGAAGGACCGCACAGCACGGCGGTCAGGAGCCCCATCGTCACCGGTGAGCGGTTCATGAGGATCCTACGTACACCCGCCGCCCTCGTGTTCCAAGCCTCCAGGAGACGACCGACCTCAACCCGCCGGAGGTGGCGGCAACACTTCGGCCGCCAAGCGGAACACCATGAAGTCGTGCATGGGGTTGCCGCCCCCACCCGGGTAGATGAAGGGCGATTGCGCCGGCCACATGATGTCGTCGGGATCCCAGTTGAACCACATCCAGCGCGCCTCTGGATCGACCAGCGTCTGGCAGACCAGCGGAAACTCGTTGCCCGGCTGCGGACCGCCGGCATAGGGGGTCTCGTTGGTCTCGCCCACCGCGAGCGCCCCGATCGAGGTACCCACCGCATCCACCCAGCCTCCGCTGGTGGTGGTGGGATCGGTCATCCCCGCGTTGCACAGCGCGATCTGCTCGTTGACCACCATCAGCGAGGGCGTGGGATCGCCCGAGTTGTAGTCGACCCCGGTTGCGCAGACCTCCCAGCCCTCGTCGCCGGTGTAGAGCACGTCGCCGTCCATGCCTCCCGTGTCGCTCAATCGGCGAAACTGGCCGATCACCCCCTGCGTGGTCGCCTGATCCGCATACGACACGATGTAGAGGTACTCGGCCACGTCCTCCGCCGGCACGAGGTACTGCTCGGGCCCGGTGGCGCAGCTGAAGATCTCCGCGGCCAGGGTCGCCGCCACGCCGCCGAAGTAGTTGAGCATCTCGTCCTCGGTGCCATAGCCGAACGCATAGGCGTTGTCGGCCGTCAGCACCGCGTCGATGTCGGTGGGGACGATGGAGTTGCCCGGGCTGTCGGGGATGCGGCCGAGATCGAAGATCGGCCCCGGCCCGTCCGATCCGACCGTGGTCGAGTCGACCGCGGAGGTGCTCGTGGGGCCCGGCCCGGTGCTCGCGACGTCACCGGTCGAGGTGCTCGGGTCGACGGTGGTCGGACTCGTGGACGCACTCGAGCCGGTCGAGGCGCTCGTGGTGCTCGAGGTGGTGGCATCACCACCCGGATCCTCGGAACCACAGGCGGCCGGGACCAACGAGGATACGAGCATCAATCCCCAGGCAGATCGTCTTCGCGTGCGCATGCCCCCCATCATCGCGCACCCCCCTGGAGGGATCGAGCTAGAACAGCCCGTGCAGCGGTCCTCCCGGTCCCGCGAGCGCCTCCACCCGCCGCGTGACCTCCGGGTCCTCCTCGAGTGCGGGCGCATGGTGGGCCTTGCTGCGCGCATCCACGATCACCGCGCCGTGGCACCCCCAGTGCTTGTGTTCCACGAACGCCCCCACCCCGTGCACATCGTGCGCGGGATTGCTGCGCGTGAACGTGACCCACAAGAAGTTGGCCAGCGATCGCGCGACCATGTCGGCATCGTCGCAGAGCACCACCAAGGGCCAGCGGGTGTCGAGCCCATGCAGCGCGCTTCCCTCGAGCGCCGCACCCAGCCCGGCCGCCACGGCCTCTCCGCTCCCATCCCATTCGGGCCCCTGCACCGCCAACACCCCCGGCATCACCAGCCTCACCGGACCAAAGCCCTCGGGCAGCGGCAGGTCGGCCGGAGTCTCCGTCCCCAGCTCGCGCACGATCTCTCCCGCCGCTGCGATCACCAGCTTCGACCCCGCGTTGAGCCCGGTACCCGAGTAGTCGAGCGTGTCGATGGTCGTGCGCGTGTGGAAGTGCAGGTCGCGACGGGGATCGAAGCGCCGCAGCACGTGCCGCAGGAATGCGGCCTCGTCGTGAAGCGCGAGCGCGGGCTCGTCCTCGTGCGCGGCGATCACCAGGTACTTGGCCAGCGACGCCTGGTTGAACCCGAGGATCGCGTTGGCCAGCGTCAACAGCTCCTGCGGCTGCCGCGGCCGATACGGCACGTAGCGCTCGCTGCCCAGGGCCAGCATCAGCGGATGGACCCCCGCGGCATCGACCGCGTGCATGGCAACCAGGCCCGGAATCTCCACCGGGACCATCGGCGCGGTCAGCTCGTGGATCAGCGCCCCAAAGGTGGTGTCCTCCTGCGGCGGGCGTCCCACCACCGTGAACGGCCAGATCGCCCCTTCGCGGTGGTAGACCGCCTCGACCTCCATCACCGGAAAGTCGTGAACCAGGCTGTAGTAGCCCAGATGGTCGCCGAATGGCCCCTCCGGCTTGGTCCTCGTGGGATCGATCCTCCCCACCAAACAAAAGTCGGCATCGGTGGAGACCACGTGTCCGTCGACCTCGGCCCAGCGAAAGCGACGCCCGGCGAGCATGCCCGCCATGACCAGCTCGCTCATGCCCTCGGGCATGGGCATCACCGCCGCAAACGCATGCGCCGGCGGACCTCCCACGAACACGCTGACCCGCAGCGGCTCGCTCCGATCACGCGCCGCAGCGTGGTGGACCCCGATCCCACGATGGATCTGATAGTGCAGCCCGACCTCCACGTCGCGCTCGTAGTCGTTGCCCGCCAGCTGCACGCGGTACATGCCGAGGTTGGAGTCCATGATCCCGCGACCGCCGGGACGTCGCGTGAGCACCTGCGGCAGGGTGATGAACGGCCCGCCATCACGCGGCCACGAGACGATCCCGGGCAGCTGGGACACGGTGGTGCGATGGGCCAGCACCGGACCGCCGCTCACCCGCATGGGCAGCGAGCGCAGTCCGGTCAGCGGCGCGCTCAGATAGCGCCACGGTCGGCGCAGCGCCGCCACCGGATCGGCCCGCAGCTCGATCGCCTGCCGCACCCGCGCCAGCGTGTCGCGGAAGATGAAGCGCCCCCGCTCCATCGTGCCGTAAAGGTTGCTCACCGCGGGGAACGGGCTGCCGTGCACGCGCTCGAACAACACGGCCGGGCCACCCGCCGCATAGAGCCGCCGCTGGATCGCCGCCAGCTCGAGGTGGGGATCGACGGGCTGTGCGACGCGGACGAGGTGACGGTGTCGCTCGAGATCATCGATGCACTGGCGAAGGCTGCGGTAGGCCATGGGGTGGACGCCGACAACGCATAGCACGAGCCTCGGCGAGCGCTATACCCCGGTCGGTCCGTCCCTACCACACCACGGCGACGTCGTACTCGACGAAGGCGGCATCGGCGGTGACGATGGTCAAGCCACGTCGACGCGCCGTGGCGACGAGCATGCGATCGAACGGGTCCTTGTGCCCCCGACCCGCTTGGAGGGCACAGAGTTCGGTCACGTCAGCCGCCTCGATGGACAGGATTGCGTCGCGGTCCACCGCGGCGTCGAACCAAGCCTTCGGGGGGCATGGGAGCTCGAGACGTCCTCGATGGACCTTGAGCACGACCTCCCAGTAGGACACCACGCTGACGAAGACCTCGTGGGTCTCGTCGTCGAGTAGTTGCCGTGCCCTGGCGGACAGCCGCTCGACGTCATCCACGAGCCACAGCAGGGCACAGGTGTCCAGCAACAAACGCATCAGTAGTCTTCGAACTCGGGAAGCGGCTCATCGAAATCGTCGTGGACTCGGATCCCGCGCGGACCGCCTCCCGGACGGCGGCGCCAACGTGAAACCGCAGGCCCGGTGTAGGGTCGCGGCTCCGTGCGCTCTTGGGCCCGGCCGAGCCGTTGGCGTTGGTAATCCCGTTCGGCCACGGCAATCGCCAGGGTGGCTTCGGCCTCGGCGAGTTCTCTCCTCAAGGAAGCGATCCGCTCCTCGAGCATCGCGATGCGGTCTTGGTACCCGCCAGGATCCTCTCGAGCTTCCGAGAGCCCGAGCCGCACAGCCTCACCGCGAGGATCATCCGACGTCGGGGGTCGTCCGTACTTGCCACCACTCATGGCGTGGTCACCGTACACCATCCAGGGTGACCACGCATTGGGTCACGGTGGTGCCCGCAGGTTCACCTTGGCCCCGCCCGAGAATGGCTGCACCGACCCCAGCGTCCAGCCGGGATCGAGCTGGATGGTGATCTGCACCGTGTCCTGCCCCTGACGCACCCCGGTGACCTCGGCGCCTTCGACCCGTGGGCGCGCTGCGAGCACCGCCCCGCCCGCCTTGGCCGACTCGATCACCAGCCGCACCAGACCGCTCGCAGGCTGGTTGGCCACGCCCACCACCAGCGACGACGGTGCGGCGATGGTGAGCACCGCCCCCTTGGCGGTGGACCGCAACGCGAGCTTCCCGAGCGATGCGGCCCCCCGCGACGGCGAGGGTTGCGTCGGCGTGGGTCGTGCCCTGCTCCCGTCCTTGGCGTCATCGTTGCCACCGCCCTCGACGCGCGGCAGCGGCTCGGGCACGCGGCCCGGGTCCGAGGGGGGCAAGAGCGGCGGCGGCTGTTCCATCGCCCCCGCATCGCCTCCGCTCGCCGGCCCCGCGGGCGGCTCGGCCATCGCCAGCAGGATCCTCTGCGCCCGGGCGTGGGCGGGATCCGAGGACTGCAGCACCTGCTCCTGCAGATCGTCGGGCAACGCGCCGTCGCGAATGCCCCGACGCGCTCGATCGAGCAGCGGGTCGCCCGATGGCGTGGCCTCGGCGTCCCGCTCGATCACCACCGGCACGACCGCGGCGGTGTTCGGGACGGCCTCCACGTCGTCGCCGCAGCCGCCTCCGAGCCACAGTACCGCCAACGAGAGCCCCTCGATTGCTCGCCCACGCACGATCACGGATGGCGCCTACTGTACCAGGACGAAGCGGAAGATCAGACTCGAACCATCGCTCGGGCGCAGCTCCACCGGCACCATCAAGGGGCCGTGGCCCTGGCGCAGCAGCTCGCGAAGCTGGACCAGCTCGCCTCCGAGGTCGTCCGCCGATGTGACCGAGCGTCCCATCACCCGGGCGACCTGCATCCCCACCACGGCGCGGCCCAGCTCCATGAACGGCGATCCCGGAGGCAGGGAGGCGACCTCGAGCGAGCCCGGGCGCAGCCCCAACCCCAGCAGTTCCTCGGCGTCGATGTCCACCTGCCGATCGGAGGGGGCAGCGCCCACCTCCACCTCGACCTGCTGCACGGCCTGCCCGCGCACCAGGGTGAGGGCCAGCCGCTCGCCGGGGAACAGCGAGCGCACGGCGGACACCAGGTGCAGGCCCAGCACGTCGCCGGCATCGGACTCCACGGCCAGTCCATCCAGCCGCTTGCCGCGGATCTCCACCACGCGATCGCCAGTCCGCAGCCCCGCCCGTGCGGCCGGGCCGTCGTCGAACACCCGCAAGACCTCGAGCCACGCGGTGTAGCCCCCTGCCGCATCCTCCGGGCGTGCGGCCGAGCGTCCGCGGATCTCGATGCCGATCGCCCCCGAGCGCCGCGGCGCCTCGGGATCGCTGACCGCCCGCAAAAAGCCCCGCACGTGATCCACCGGCACCGCGAACGCGATGCCCAGCGCGTCCTTGCGACGCATGGTCACGATGCCCATCAGCGATCCCTCGAGATCGAACAGGGGTCCACCCGAGTTGCCCACGTTGATCGAAGCATCGAGCTGGATCAGCGGGAGGTTGCGCCCCTGGATCACCTCGGTGCGATCGAGCCCCGCCACGATCCCGCGTGAGACGCTGTGGTTCAGGCCGAACGGATTGCCGATGGCAAACACCTCCTGCCCCACCTCGAGCGAGGACGAGTCGCCCAGGGTCACCGCAGCAAAGCGCTCGCCCTCGGTGGGCGATTGCAGGCGCAGGATCGCCAGGTCCTCCTCGCGATCGGCCACCAGCACCGTGGCCGGCAGCTCGCGACCATTCTCGAAGCGTGCGATCACGGCCGGAGTGGGGGCGAGTCCCCGTGGATCCGGCCGAGCCACCAACGCATCGGCGATGACGTGGTAGTTGGTCACGACGATCCCCCGAGGATCGACGATGACCCCCGCACCCAAGGTGCCCGCGGTCCCCAGGTTGACCACCGCATCCCGGGTGGCCGCCACCGCTTCGACCAGCGTGGAAGCCGCGCTCTCGGGGGCCGTCGAGCTGGGGGCCGGCTCGACCAGCGGACGGGACGGCTCGGCCACATCGGCCAGCACCACGGGATCGTGGGGATGACGCACCCCCGCCTGCCATCCCATCATCACGGCCGCGGCCCCCAGGCTCACGCCCACCAGGCCCGTGCCGGCGGCGAGCCACAGCGGACTGGGGGGACGGGGCTCGGGACCAGGCGCCATCGATCGCCGATCCTACCAGGCCCTCCGGGGTCGGGCCCGTTCGCGAGCGATGAACCCGGCGAACCCCGGCGGCGCGCCCGTGAACTCGAGAATTCGGTTTGACAGTGCCCCCTGTGCGGAGTAGGAACCCAGCACGGGGCTTGCGGTTCATTTCAATTTGAACCGAACGTTCATTCCCAGATGAACCCGACCGACAAGGATCCGCCCAGTCCCCTCGAGCGCTATCAGCGCGAGGTCGAGGCCTCCGAGGCCGCGTCCGGCGCACCGGACTCGCTCGAAGCACCGAGCCCCGGCGAGGTCGACGTCGAGCGACGCCTGCGGATCGCCCAGGACGAGATCGCGGAGGTGTTCGGCAACATCGCCGCCTTCTGGGGCTTCACCCGCACCCAGGGCCGCATCTTCGGGCTGCTGTTCCTCAGCCCCGAGCCGCTCGACCACGGGACCATCCGCGACCGGCTGGGGATCAGCGCGGGCTCGACCAGCATGACCCTCGCGTCGCTCCTCGACTGGGGCGTGGTCCACCGCCAGGGCCGGCTCTACGTGGCCGAGACGGACATGTGGAAGCTCATCACCAACGTGTTCCGCCGTCGCGAGCGCGCCCAGGTCAACGACGCCATTCGCCGCGTCGGACAGGCCATCGAGCTGCTGGCCGGAGCTCCGCTCGGCTCACCACGCATTCGCTTCGCGCTCGGCCGCGTCGAGCTGCTGCTGGGCTTCTTCAAGCTCGGCCGCAGCTTCCTCGACGCGTTCGTGGCCCGTCGTCCCGTTCACGGCCTCATCACCCGCATCGCCCGGGGCACCACGCGGTTCCCGGCGATGCTGCGCAACTGGGATCAGAATGTCCGAATCGGCTCCTGAGCTGTCCCTTTCCTCGCCGCCCCCGAGTGCCGACCTGGTCGCCCCGCGCATGGGCGCCGCGGCGCTCATCGAGCAGGCGCTGCGGCTGGTGGCCGACGATCTGGCCACGACCGAGCGCCACTTCGCGGAGCTGCTCGCGTCCGAGATCACGGTGATCCCCGAGGTGGCCGGTCACGTGGCGTTTGCCGGCGGCAAGCGCTTTCGTCCCCTGCTCACCCTGCTCGCGGCCGAAGCCGCGGGCTTCGAGGAGCCCGAGCGGCTCACCGTGGCCGCGGTGGGCGAGCTCCTGCACACCGCCACCCTGCTGCACGACGACGTGATCGACGAGGGCGAATTCCGCCGAGGCCGCCCGGCCGCCCGCATGGGCTTTGGCAACGGCATGGCCGTGCTGTCGGGCGACTACTGCCTGGCCCGCGCGCTGCAGGCGGTGGCCTACACCGGCCGCGACGTGGCGGTGCGCAGCCTCGCCGACTGCGTCACCCGCATGGCCGAGGGCGAGGTGGCCCAGCTGCACGGGGCGGGGTGCTTCCAGCTCGATCGCGAGCACTATCGGCGCGTCATCGATCGCAAGACCGCCGCGCTCATCGCATGGTGTGCCTCGGTGGCCGGCCTGGTGGCGCCGCGCCTGGTCGAGCCGCTGCGCCGCTTCGGTCACCAGCTCGGCCACGCGTTCCAGATCGTCGACGACGTGCTCGACGTCCGTCCTGCCGCCGGCCACGGGCGTACCCCCGGCCACGCCGGCAAGGACCCCGGCCAGGATCTTCGCGAGGGCAAGATGACCCTGCCCCTCATCCTCGCGTGCGAGCACGATCCGGAGCTGCGCGACGAGCTGCGCGCGCTGCTCGAGGCGGGCCCGCCCGTCGACGAGGCCACCGTGGGGCGGCTGCTGCCGCGGATCCAGGACGGCGGCGCCCCCGAGCGCGCGCTGGCGGTCGCGCGCGAGCACGTCGACCATGCCGTGCGAGCGCTGCACGTGCTGCCCCCCTCCCCCGCCCACGACGCCCTGGTCGGCGCCGCGTACTACGTGGTGCATCGCTCGCTCTAGGAGGACCGCGACCATGACCATGACCGACTCCAACCCCGCTCGCCCGACCGTCCAGGCCATCGACGAGCACGGTCATCGGGTCCAGCGCATGTTCGGCCGCATCGCGCACGGCTACGACCGCGCCAATCGTTGGATGAGCCTGGGCATCGATGCCCGCTGGCGCCGCGCGGCGGTGGCCGAGCTGCGGGGCGAGACTCCGTCGCACGGCCCCGGCCCCGCGCGCCTGCTCGACCTGTGCGCAGGCACCATGGACAGCAGCATCGAGATCCACCGCCAATTCCCCGAGGCCGACGTCGTCGCCGGCGACTTCAGCGAGCAGATGCTCGCCGGCGGCACCCACAAGCTGCTGGGCCCCGCCGCCGATCGGATCACCCCGCGGGTGATGGACGCCCATCACCTGCCCGAGCCCTCGACCAGCCTCGATGGAATCTTCTGCGCCTTCGGCATGCGCAACGTCTCCGATCTGCAGCGCGCCACCGCCGAGCAAGCCCGCTGCCTGCGACCGGGAGGGCGCCTGGTGGTGCTCGAGTTCTTCCGCCCCACCCGCGTGGTCCCCCGAGTGATGCACGCGCTCTACAACCGCACCGTGCTGCCCGTGGTCGGCTGGCTGGCCACGCGCGACTGGGACGCCTACACCTACTTGCCGCGCAGCATCGGCCAATTCGCCACGGTGGAGTCCTACGCCGAGCTGCTGCGCACGCATGGCTTCGTCGACGTCCGGACCGAGGCCCTGACGCTCGGCATGGCCTGGCGCGTGAGCGCCACCCGTGACGACCCCGCAGGAGAGCCCGCACCATGAGCGCGACCGAGCGCCCCGGCGAAGCCCAGCGGCTGGTCGTGTGCATCACGGGAGCGAGCGGCTCGATCTACGCGCGCCGCCTGCTGCAGCTGCTGGCCGCCGCCAGAGCCGGGACCGGGCCGGGAGCACCCGCGCGCCCCGGGCTTCGCGTCGACGTGGTCGCCTCGCACAACGCCCCGCAGGTGTGGGCGCAGGAGCTGGGCGAGCCGATGCCGGCCGACTTTGGCGGCCCCTCGCCCGACCTCGGCGTGCGTCGCTGGGATCGCATGGACTTTCGGGCCCCGTTCGCCTCGGGCAGCAACGCCCCCGACGCGGTGATCGCCATGCCGTGCTCGATGAGCACGCTGGCGCGGGTGGCCAACGGCGGCGGCACCGATCTCATCGCCCGCGCCTGCGAGGTCGCACTCAAGGAACGCCGACCGCTGATCCTGGTGGTGCGCGAGACACCGCTGTCGCTGGTCCACCTGCGCAACATGGTCGCGGCCACCGAGGCCGGCGCCATCGTGCTGCCCGCCGTGCCCTCGTTCTACGGGCACGTGACCACCCTCGAGCAGGCGGTCGACACCGTGGTGGTCCGCGCGCTGGACCGCGCCGGCCTGCGCCTGCCCCTCATCGAGCGCTGGGGAGACGACCCATGACTCACGACGCAGCCGAGACCGACCGCTTCGATCCCACCGGTCTCGATCCCGAGGACCTGTTCGACCAGCCCGCCGTGCTCGGCCAGCTCGCCGCGGCGGCACGACGCCGAGCGTTCGGCGACCACGTGTGGATCCGGCCGGTCTTGGCCCAACCCGCGCCCATGCCTCCGACCGGAGCCGTCCGGCTGCGCACCGACGGCGCCGAGACCGAGACCCTCGTGGCGCTCGCGTCGTGGCCCGAGCCCTCCGCGCTCGTACCCGGTGATCGGCTCGTGCTCCAGATCGCCGCCACCCCCGAGGACCGAGCGCGCTGGGTGGCCTGGCTGCGCCGGCTGCGTGCGCTCGCGACCGTGCCCTCCGGGCTCTCGATCGCCCCCTGCTCGCCCACCCCTGGCGGAACCCACCGCCTGTGGTGCATCGCCACGGCGCGCCTCCTGCTCCCCGACGCGATCCACGTGGAGGCCCGCCACGATCTGCTCGGCATCCGGCTGGCCCAGCTCGCGGTGGGCTTTGGTGCCGACACCCTCGGCGGCCCCATCGCGCCCGATCGCCTCCTCCCCCTGGCCGGCGTGACTCGGCCCGACGAGACCACCGCCGCCGGCCTTGCCACGCTGGTCCGCCACCTCGGCCTTCGACCGCAGGCCGCGTGAGCCCATCGACGACCCGAGCCCCAGCCACGAGCCCAGCCACGAGCCCAGCCATGAGCCCAGCCACCGACTCCGCCCGCTTCCGCACCGTTGCCGACAAGGTCCGCGCCGGCGAGCCGCTTGCGTTCGACGACGGGGTGTTCCTCTACCGCTACCCCGATCTGCTGGCGGTGGGCGCCCTCGCCAACGAGGTCCGCGAGCGCCTCCACGGCGACCGCACCTACTTCAACATCAACTTCCACATCAACCCCACCAACGTGTGCGAGGCGGACTGTCAGTTCTGCTCGTTCGCCCGCCTGCAGCCGGGGATGCCCCAGGCCTACACCATGAGCCTCGACGAGATCCGCGGCAAGCTGGTGGAGCGCAAGGACCAGCCCGTCACCGAGATCCACATCGTCAGCGGCCTGCACGGCGGGGTGCCGTGGAGCTGGTACACGGACACGCTGCGCGTGCTCAAGGAGCTGCGCCCCGACATCCACCTCAAGGCGTTCACCGCGGTCGAGATCCACTTCTTCGCCGAGAAGTACGGCAAGTCCTACGCGCAGGCGCTGCGCGAGCTGGTCGACGCGGGCCTCGGCAGCCTCCCCGGCGGCGGGGCCGAGATCTTCGCCGATCGCGTGCGTCGCAAGATCTGCCGCGACAAGGCCACCGCCGAGCAGTGGCTCGAGGTCCACCGCACCGCCCATCGCATGGGCCTGCGCAGCAACTGCACCATGCTCTACGGCACCGTCGAGACGCTCGAGGAGCGCGTCGATCACATGCTGCGCCTGCGCGCCCTACAAGACGAGACGGGGGGCTTTCAGACGTTCATCCCGCTGGCGTTCCACCCCGACGGCAATCGCCTGGACAAGCTGCCCCGCCCCACCGGGGTCGACAGCCTGCGGACCTACGCGGTGGGCCGCCTGATGCTGCACAACATCCCGCACATCAAGGCCTACTGGATCATGATCGGCCTCGACACGGCCCAGATCGCCCAGAGCTTCGGCGTGGACGACCTCGACGGCACCGTGCAGGAGGAGAAGATCTACCACATGGCCGGCGCCGACACGCCGCAGGTCATGACCCGCACCGGGCTCATCCGACTGATCCGCGAGGCCGGTCGCCGTGCGGTCGAGCGCGACACCCTCTACGAGGTGCGCTGGGAGGACGACGGACGGCCGCTGCCCGGGATCCGCGTCGAGGCCAGCGTGCCCTACTCCCGCCATCGAAAGCGCGTCGAGCTGAGCGTGCTCTAGCTCGCGAGAAGGACTCCTCACCATGGCAACGCCGCTGCGCCTGTGCGCCGTCACCTTCCTCAACGCCTGGCCGCTCTACCAGCCATTGCTCGAGCGCCCGCCGCTCGACGAGGACGGCGAGCCGCTGTTCTCGGTCGAGGAGGCCCTGCCCTCCGAGTGCGCCCGCCGCCTGGCCGCGGGCGAGTGCGACGTGGCGCTCGTACCGGTCGCCTCGTACCTCGAGCATCCCGAGTGGGAAGTGGTGCCCGAGGTGGGGATCGCGGCCCGCGGCGCGGTGCAGACGGTGGTCGTGGTGTCCGAGGTCCCGCTTCCCGAGGTCACGCGGATCCACCTCGACGCCGCCTCGCGCAGCTCGGTGCTGCTGCTGCGCACGCTGCTGACCACCGAGGGCCTCGAGCCCGAGCTCGTGCCCGCCCCCCACGGCCAGGGTGCGAGCCGGGTGCGCGGCACCGAGGCCGCGCTCGTGATCGGCGATGCCGCATTCGAGCTGCCCGGACGCTTCGCCCACCACATCGACCTCGGCGCGCGCTGGCTCGCGCTGACCGGCCTGCCCATGGTGTTCGCGTTCTGGGCCGCGCGCCCCGGCCGGCTCACCGAGGCCCACGTCCGGGCCTTGCATGCTGCGCGCGACCGCGGGATCGGACAGGCCGAGCCCCTGGCCCGGCGTTACTGCGAGCAGCGCCTGGCCGCCGGCCTGCCCGCGCAGGACGAGGCGTTCTACGCCAACTACCTGCGCCGCACGATCCGCTACCGGCTCGACTCGTGGGAGCGCGAGGGCCTGGTGGAGTACATCGCCCGCAGCCACGAGCTCCACCTGCACGACGCGGGTGACGTGCACGTGCGCTTCGCCGCCCGCGAGCACGAAGGCGTCGCCGCGGCCCGCCGCGCGCGTGCCCCCTTGCGCGTCGACGCGCTGCTGCAGCGCGCGGCCGCGGGCGAGCGCCTGCACCTCCACGAGGGCATCTTCCTCTACGAGCAAGCCGACACCCTCGCCCTGGGCCATGCCGCCGACCAGCGTCGCGCCGCGCTGCACCCCGAGGGGGTCGTCACCTACATCATCGATCGCAACGTCAACTACACCAACGTCTGCACCGCGCGCTGCAAGTTCTGCAACTTCTACGTGCCGCCCACCCGCAAGCTGCAGGAGGGCTACGTGCACTCCAAGGAGGTCCTGGCCCAGAAGTTCCGCGAGACCGAGGCCCTGGGTGGGGTCCAGATCCTCCTGCAGGGCGGCCTCAACCCCGACCTTCGGCTCGAGTGGTACGAGGACCTGTTTCGCTGGACCAAGCAGAATTTCAGCCTGCGCCTGCACGCGCTGTCGCCCACCGAGATCATCCACATCGCCCACCTCGAGGATCTGTCCGTCGCGCAGGTGCTGCAGCGGCTGCGCGCGGCCGGCATGGACTCGCTGCCCGGCGGCGGCGCCGAGATCCTGCACGACGAGGTCCGCAACCGGATCTCGCCGTTCAAGAACACCACCGACGAGTGGCTCGAGGTCATGCGGCAGGCCCACGTGCTGGGCATGAAGACCACCTGCACCATGGTGTTCGGGTTCCAGGAGACCGCCGAGCACACGCTGGTGCACCTGCACCGCCTGCGCGCCCTGCAAGACGAGGCGCTCGCCCGCAGGCGAGCGCACGGCGAGCACCACGGCCAGTTCACCGCCTTCATCGTGTGGCCGTTCCAGGCCGAGGGCACCCGGCTCAAGCTGCGCGACGACACCAGTCCATGGCGCTACCTGCGAGTCCAGGCGCTCGCCCGGCTCTACCTCGACAACATCCCCAACCTGCAGGTCTCGTGGCCCACGCTCGGCCCCGAGATCGGCGAGGTCGCCCTGCGCATGGGCGCCAACGACTTCGGCTCGGTGATGATCGAGGAGAACGTGGTCTCGCAGGCGGGCGCCCACTTCATGCTCACCGCCGAGCAGATCGAGCACCACATCCGCGCCGCCGGCTTCTCACCCCGCCGCCGCAACATGCAGTACGACTGGCTGCCGGAGGCGGCCCAGTGAGCGCCGAAGCCAACGCCCTCGCCCCCCCGCCCCCCGGCTCCTCCCCCCCCGCCCCTTCTCCTGGGGTCTGGCACGACGCTCGCGCCTTCTCCCGGCTGGTCAAGCTCGGCCACACCGTGTTCGGCCTGCCGTTTGCCCTGGCCGCGGCCATGCTGGCCGATCGCTACGCGGTGGCCCATGGCGGCGAGGGCCTGACATGGGGGCGGCTTTGCCTGTTGGTGCTCGCGTTCGCCGGAGCCCGCGCGGCGGCCATGGGGTGGAACCGCATCGCCGATCGCCGCTTCGATGCCGCGAACCCCCGCACCGCCGATCGCGAGATTCCGGCCGGGGTCATCTCGGTACGGGCCGCCGCGCTGTTCACCGTGCTCTGCGCCGCGGTGTTCGTGGGCGCGGCGGTGGCCCTGGGCCCCGTGCCCGCCGTGCTGTCCGTCCCGTGCCTGGTGATCGTGCTGGCCTACAGCCTGTTCAAGCGGTTCTCGTGGGCAAGCCACCTGTTCCTCGGCCTCGCGCTCGCGCTCGCGCCCGGCGGAGCGTTCGTGGCGATCACCGGCGGACTCTCGGGATGGTGGATCCCGGTGCCGCTGATGCTGGCGGTGGCCACCTGGGTCGCCGGCTTCGACGTGCTCTACAGCCTCGCCGACGAGTCGTTCGATCGCGCGCACGGGCTGCACTCGATCCCGGTGCGCTTCGGGGTCCGCGGCGCGCTCGTGATCTCGGCCTTGCTCCACGTGGGCACCATGGCGGCGCTCGGCGCTCTGCACGTGGTGGCGGGACCCGTCACGGGCCTTTCCTGGGTGCACCTGTGCGGCCTGCTGCTCATCGCCACGATCCTCGTCCACGAGCACTGGATCGTGCGCCCGGGCGACCTGCGCCGCCTCGACAAGGCGTTCTTCGACCTCAACGGCTACGTGGCCCTGGCCTACCTCGCCGCGGTCGCAGTCGACGTGCTGGTGCTCTGACCGCCCGAGCCCCGGACCCGACCGCCACGCACGGGAAGGATTGGGGTGGTTTGGCTTCGCGCCCGAACCTTTCCATGCCATGCTCTGGGCGTGCGGCGCCGTGTGGTCCTCTCCACCCGTTTCGGGCTCGCGCTCGGGCTCACCGCCACGGCCGCACCGAGCGTGTCACCGAGCACCGCGCTCGCATCCGAGCCGACCACGATCGCCGCCGAGGATCCCCCGCTCGTACCGGCGGCCATGGTCGAAGCGGGGGTCGAAGCGGCCGATGCCTTCGCCCCCTCCGAGCTCGGCCCCGGCGTCGAGGACCCCCGCAAGCGCAAGGCGCCCCGGACCCACCGCTTTCGGCTGGGCCTGCAGATGGACTACGTGCGGCTCTCCGCCGCCCAGGACGAGTCCGGCTACGTGCAGCGCTTCCACTACCTGCCGATCCAGCTCGACTTCGCCTATCAGGTCCAGCTGCTCAAGTACTTCATGCTGCGCCCCAGCCTGGCCCTGGGCGCCAACCCGGCCAACACGCTCGAGTCGATGCCCGCGGTGGTACACCCGCAGATCTTCGGCGGCTACCAGGGCAACGCCATCGGCGCCGCGCTGGGCTACGGCTACCTGCACCCGTTCCCGGCCGTCAAGGACCTCATCAGCAACACCCGCGGGGGCCTGGGACAGCCCATCATCACCGCCAACCACGCGGTGCGGGTCGAGCTGTCCTACACCACGCGGGTCGATCGCGGCGCGCTGTCGTTCGCGGTGCGGCTCGGCGGGCTCAAGAGCCACATCCAGCACTACGAGCTCGATCAACGCAGCTGGCGGTTCTTCTCCGGGATCAACTTCGGCTGGTACTTCGGCGACGGCCACAAGTCTCGCGAGCGCGAGCAAGAGCGAGCGGAACGGCGTCGCGAGCGAAAGCGCCGTGCGTGAGTCTCCTTTCGGTCCCGCGGGCGCAACCAGGCCTGGCGGCCCCCCCGAGGGGCCCGTAGACGCGCGAGCGCTGTGGTAATCCTTCGCCCGGCCGCGCCGCGACCGTGCGGCCCTCCGGGAGGATCCATGAGCAAGCCGCTGATGCAGGGCGCCGTCGCCGACCTCACCCAGGCGATCGGCCACACCCCCATCGTTCGCCTCAATCGGGTCACCGAGGGCATCGAGTCCGAGATCTACGTCAAGCTCGAGTACGTCAACCCCGCGGGCTCCATGAAGGACCGCGTGGGCCTGAACATCATCCGCGACGCCGAGGAGCGCGGCATGCTCGGCCCCGGCGGCACCATCATCGAGGCCACCTCGGGCAACACCGGCGCCGGCCTGGCCATGGTGGCGGCGATCCGCGGCTACAAGTGCATCTTCGTGATGCCCGACAAGATGTCGAGCGAGAAGGTCGACGCGCTGCGGGCCTACGGGGCCAAGGTGGTGATCTGCCCCACCGCGGTCGAGCCCTCCGATCCGCGCAGCTACTACTCGGTGGCGCGCAAGATCGTCGAGGAGACCCCGGGGGCCTTCTACGCCAACCAGTACCACAACCCCGCCAACCCCGAGGCGCACTACGTGAGCACCGCCCCCGAGATCTGGGAGCAGACGGGGGGCCAGTTCGACGCCTTCGTCAGCGGCATGGGCACCGGCGGCACGCTGTCCGGGTGCGGGCGCTACTTCAAGGAGCACAACCCCGAGATCAAGATCGTGGGCGTCGACCCGATCGGCTCGCTCTACTATGAATACGTCAAGACGGGCCGCCTGACCAAGGCGTTCTCCTACTACGTGGAGGGCATCGGCGAGGACTTCCTGCCCTCGACCATGAACCTCGACATCCTCGACGACGTGGTCCAGGTCGACGATCGCGAGTGCTTCCTGATGACCCGCGAGCTGGTGCGGCGCGAGGGCATCTTCTGCGGCGGGTCGTGCGGCGCCGCGGTGGTGGGGGCCATCAAGTACGCCAAGCAGCTGCGCGAGCCCAAGCGCCTGCTCGTGCTGCTCCCCGACAGCGCCCAGAAGTACCTGTCGAAGATCTTCAACGACGAGTGGATGCGCAGCAACGGCTTCCTCAGCGACGACGACACCGAGGGCACGGTCGCCCACGTGCTCAAGTCCAAGCAGGGGCGGCTGCTCACCATCGAGGCCGGCAGCACCGTGCGCGAGGCGGTCCGCATCCTCAAGGAGCACGGCATCAGCCAGCTCCCCGTGCTCGACGACCGCGGCCGGCACTGCGGCGTGGTCTCCGAGCTCGACCTGCTCAATCACCTCGTCGAGAACGACGGCGATCCCGAGACCAGGCTCGAGCAGCTGATCTCGTCGGACTACGCCACCGTCACCCCGCACACCCGCCTGGCGCTGCTCAAGCACATCTTCAACGACGCCAAGGTGGTGCTCGTGGTCGACAACGACAAGGCGGTCGGCATCCTCACCAAGATCGATCTCATCGACTACCTCTCGCAGAGCAAGCGGAGCTAGCCTCGCTCCCCCTCCCATTCCCGCCCCGTCACGCCCCTACACGCCATGGCCGAGTACGCGAACGATCCATCGCAAGGCGAGCTTCGGCTCGAGACCCTGCTCATCCACGGGGGGCAATCGCCCGATCCGGTGACGGGGGCGGTGATGCCCCCGATCTCGCAGTCGTCGACCTACGCCCAGCGGGCCCCGGGCGAGCACACCGGCTTCGAGTACAGCCGCACCCACAACCCCACCCGCTACGCGCTCGAGCGGGCCCTGGCCGCGGCCGAGGGCGGGCGCTTCGGCTACTGCTTCGCCTCGGGGTGCGCGGCCACCACCACCGTGATCCAGCTGCTCGATGCCGGCGATCACGTGGTCGCGGCCGACGATCTCTACGGCGGCACCATCCGCCTGTTCGACCGCGTGATGGCCCGGCGGGGCCAGACGTTCACCTATGTCGATCCCACCGATCCCCAGCGGGTGGCCGACGCGATCGAGCCGAGCACCAAGCTGGTGTGGATCGAGACCCCCACCAACCCCATGCTCAAGATCGCCGACATCGCAGCCGTGGCTGCGATCTGCAAGCAGCGCGGCGTGCTGTTGGCGGTGGACAACACCTTTCCCTCGCCGGTGCTCCAGCGCCCGCTCGAGCTCGGTGCCGACCTCGTGGTGCACAGCACCACCAAGTACGTGGGCGGGCACAGCGACTCCGTCGGCGGAGCGATCGTGGTCAGCGATCCCGCGCTGGCCGAGCGCCTGGCGTTCCTGCAGAACTCGTGCGGCGCCGTCCCTGGCCCGCAGGATTGCTACCTCACGCTGCGCGGGCTCAAGACGCTGCACCTTCGCATGGAGCGGCACCAGGCCAATGCCCAGCGGATCGCGAGCTGGCTGGAGGGGCACGCGAAGGTCGAGCGCGTCCTCTACCCGGGACTCCCCAGCCACCCTCAGCACGCACTGGCGCAGCGGCAGATGAAGGGCCCCGGCGGCATGATCTCGATGGTCCTGCGCGGTGGTCTACCTGCTTCGCGCCGGTTCCTCTCGGCCCTGCACGTGTTCACCCTGGCCGAGAGCCTCGGCGGCGTGGAGAGCCTCATCGAGCATCCGGCCATCATGACGCATGCCTCGGTGCCCGCTCAGCAGCGCGCGGCGCTCGGAATCGACGACGGCTTCATCCGCCTGAGCGTGGGGGTCGAGCACGTCGACGATCTGATGGCCGACCTCGAGCACGGCCTCTCGGTCGCCTGACGGTGCACGACGACCAATCGTCGTCGTCGTCGATCATCATCGGGGTTTCCCGCACCGACCGCGCTCCGCCCGACGCAAGCCGCTTCCGGTACTCTCGGGGCGTCCGGACGACCTCGGCGAGCGTACGCCGGGCCGGGGCCGGGCGCACGCCGCCAAGGATCTGGATGCGGGACTTCAATGTATTCCTGTCGCAGCTGCTCGATCGAGTGATGCCGTTCTCCGCCGGCGCGCTCGTCGTGCTGCTCATCGCGACCGCGGAGGATCGATCGCTCGCGGGTCTGGTGGGCGGCGCCTACTTCGTGCTCAACGCCGCCACCGCAATCGTCATCCACCGCAAGCTGGCCCGGGGCCCGCTCCTGGACGTCCTGAGGGGCCCCACGCGGCCGCTCATCAGCCTGCTGCTGCTCCCGCCCCTGGTGTGGCTCGCGGGTCCACGATTCCCCGGCTGGATCATCGCCCTGCCCACGCTGCTGGCATTCCCATTCATCTCGCGTTTTCGCGGCGCCGTGCTGGCCTCGGTGACGCTGATCGTCGGGAGCCTCTGGGCCACCGCCGAGCATGCGGGGCTGAGTCCCGCGCTGGCGTACGCGGCGGTCGGCATGGTGTCGGTCAGCGTGTTCGCCCTCCCGGTGGCGGCCGTGCTGCGCAGGAAGAACGACAGCCTCGAGGCCGCCACCACGCAGCTGCGCGAGGCCAACGAGGCGCTCGCGGCCGCCCAGGCCGCGGCCGAAGAGGCCCGGGAGGCGGCGGAGCACAGCGCCCGAACCAAGTCCGAGTTCCTGGCCAACATGAGCCACGAGATCCGCACCCCCATGAACGCGGTGATCGGCATGACGGGGCTCTTGCTCGAGACCCGGCTCGACGAGGAGCAGCTCGCCTTTGCGCGCACCGTGCGAGACAGCGGCGACACCCTGCTGGCCATCATCAACGACATCCTCGACTTCTCGAAGATCGAGGCCGAGCAGATGATGCTCGAGCACGAGCCGTTCCTGCTGCACGCGTGCATCGAGTCCGCGCTCGATCTCGTGGCGGCCACTGCGGCTGCCAAGCGGCTCGAGCTGAGCTACCTGATCGAACCGGAGGTTCCCCCGGCGATCGTGGGCGACCTGACGCGCGTGCGACAGGTGCTGACCAACCTGCTCTCCAACGCGGTCAAGTTCACCCAGCGGGGCCAGGTGTCGGTGACCGTCTCGCTGGCTTCACCGTCCGTCGACGACCCCGCGCTGCCACCCGGGCAACGCCTGGTGCGGATCGAGGTCCGTGACACCGGGATCGGAATCCCCAGCGAGCGCATCGACTCGTTGTTCGCCCCCTTCAGCCAGGTGGATGCATCGACGACCCGCAAGTACGGGGGCACGGGACTGGGCCTGGCGATCAGCCGCCGTCTGGTGGAGGCGATGGGAGGCCGGCTATGGGTCGAGAGCGAGCTTCACCGAGGGTCGCGGTTCCAGCTCACGCTCCCCGCTCGCCCTGCCGAGATCTCGGTGCCCACGTTCTTGCGGACGGACCAGCCTCATCTCCGGGGCAAGCGCCTGCTGGTGGTCGACGACAACGCGATCAACCGCAAGATCCTGCGACAACAAGCGCAATCGTGGGGGATGAGCGTGCACGAGGCCGCGTCGGGCTCCGAGGCGCTCGAGCTGCTCTCCCACCACGATCCTGCGTTCGACCTGGCGATCCTCGACATGCACATGCCGCACATGGACGGCATGGAGCTCGCACGGCGGATCCGACAGCATCGTGAGACGCTGCCCCTGGTCATGCTGACCTCGGTGGCGTGGCGTCCGCCGCAGACGGAGCTACGGCTGCTGTCCTCGTTCCTCGTCAAGCCGCTCAAGGCCGCCGCCCTGTATGCGCAGCTGTCCGAGCTCCTGGCCGGAGGACCACCGGAGGAGCTCACCGAAGCGGTCGTGGAATCGGCCTACGACCCGGAGCTGGCTGCACGACAACCCTTGCGGCTGCTCGTGGCCGAGGACAACCCGATCAACCAGCGGCTCGTGGTGGCCATGCTCAAGCGGCTGGGCTACCGCCCCGACGTGGCCGGCAATGGCATGGAGGTGCTCGCTTCCCTGCGCCGGCAGTCCTACGACGTGGTCCTCATGGACATGCAGATGCCCGAGATGGACGGGCTCGAGGCCACGGCTCGCCTTCGGGAGGACTTCCCGGAGGAGCAGCAGCCGTTCGTGGTCGCGGTGACGGCCGCGGCGACCAAGATGGATCGCGAGCGGTGCCTCGACGCAGGCATGGACGACCACCTCGGCAAGCCCTTCCGGCTCGACGAGCTGCTCGACGTCTTGGCACGGGGCGCGGCCGCGCGCCGTGCTCGGTCAGAAGCGAAGCGATAGCCCGCCCAGCCATACCCGGCCCTGGTCCCGGCCCTGGCCCTGGCGACCGACGAACGCGACCGGAGCGATGCTGCGCTCCTGCATCGCCTCGCGGTAGGCGTTGCGACGCCGGGTCCCGCGCGCGAGCAACGTGATCCCCCCCGCGAGCGCCCCTCCGCCAACGAACAGCATCGGGAGGTGCAGCTCCACGCAATCGGAGCAGATCCCCAGGAACACCACGCCCGACACGAACACGGGCGACCCCAGCGTGGTGAGGATGGCCCCGCCGATCAGGGCCCCCGAGCCCGTCTCGGTGGGCAGTGGAGGAGGCATGTGCACCCGCAGCGAGACCACCCCGCTCTTGGGCAGCACCAGCACGGCGCCGGTGTCGGCCTGGATCAGGGTGAAGGTGTCGCGCTGCACGGCTCCCACGCGCCCCACCATCGTCTGGTGGTCCTGCAGCTCGAGCTCCACCACGAAGCCATCCACGCCCTCCCAGGCCGCGTCGAGCACGGCCTGAGCGGTTGCGGGATCGGTGATGGGCTCGGTGGCCCCCGCGTCGACGGAGCCCTCGAGCCCGAGAGCAGGCGGGACGGGCGATGGAGGCACGACCTCGATGGCATCGGGCGCGGGTCCAACGACCTCCTCGGACGACGTCGCCACCGCGGGGGCGACCTCCGGCACGGCGGGCTCGTCGGCATCCGTCGTCGCGGTGCTGCGGTCCCGCGAGGCCGCCGGGGACTTGGCCGGCGAGGCGCCAGCGGCCGACGCCGAGATCAAGAGCGACGCGCCGCCCGCGACGATCCACGCCGCACGGCGCCGCCGGGAGGCGAGCCGCAGCGGGCGCGCGGTCTCATCGGTCGGGGGCATGGCCCATCGTATCCCTGCTCCCCAGGGGGTCGGCAAGGGTTCGGGTGGGCCCGTGGCCGCACCGTCGCGGCCGCCGCGTCACAGCGTGCGCATGTAGGCCGAGAGTGCCGCCACCTCGTCCTCCTCGATGTCGAACGCGGTGGTCGACACGATCATGTCGCGCACCGCGTCCTCGATCGTACGCGAGCGCCCGTCGTGCATGAACGGGGGCCGCAGCGACACGCGACGCAGGCTCGGGACCTGGAGGTCCTGGCCGCGAACCGGGGTGGTCATCGTGCCACCGAGATCGGGGCCGGCGTGGCAGCGTACGCAGTCCAGGGACACGAACAGGTCCTCGCCCGCCGCGACCAGGGTGGCATCGTCTCCCCCGGCGTCGGCCGGGGGCCGTCGCTGGTCGAACACCCAGCGACGGAACGAGTCGCTGCGCTCCGCGGATTGCCGCATGCCTCCCATGCGATGAGCCAGCACCTCGACCATCAGCACGTCGAGGTCGCCCATGTCGCCATCCCAGTGGAACGGCGCCGTGTCGCCGATGCCGATGTCGAGCACCTGGGTGCGGCGCGGACCCAGACCGATGAAGTCCCACACGTGCCCGTCGTCGGCCCCCTCGGGGTGGCACGAGGCACAGCTCAGGCCCGACTCGGTGGCACGATGGAAGATCTCGTGCCCGGTGTCGAAGCGGGACTCGCCGGGCAGCTCGATGACGTCGACCGGACCACCGAACGGATCGGTCTTGACCAGGATGCGAGCCGGCTCGCGGCTCTGCATCACCAAGGTATCGCTGCCCTGGAAGGCCACCGCGGTGACCTGCCCCTGGTCCTCTGCCTCGTCGGAGACGAGGAAGCAGCCGTCCTCGGGGCTGGGCAGCACCGCCACCGTCGACGTCGCGCGTCCGGGCAGCGCGAGCGCAACCCATCCCTTGGGTGACACGGCCATGTCCACGGCCAGCGCGGCGTTGGGGACTGGGGTGGTCCGAATCGCGCCATCGGGATCGACGGTGGTCACGGCCGCGCTCACGATGCCGGGGCGGCAGAAGCCGCCGCCCCCTCCGTAGGGCAGCGGCTCGTCCTCTCGCAGATCCTCGGGATCGGGCTCGATGGGTACGGGGCTCACGCTCGCCAGCTGATGCAGCATGGTGATGCGGCCGCTCTCGGGGTCGACCACCGTCCGCCACGCCACGTGGGCCTGGAAGTCGTCGAGGGCCCGGGGGGATGTTGGGCTGCCGTACTCGCGCAAGAGCTTCGCCGTGCGGAACTGGGAGACGTGGGGCTGTCCATCCACCAGCACCACGTCGCGAAGGTCGGGCTCGAGCACGGCCCGCAGCCGTTCCTGACCCGTCGCCTCGTCGAGGTGCACGAGCGCTCCGTCGGCGCAGGCCACCAAGAGCTCCCCACGCTCCGCGTCGTGGGCCAGGCCGCGCGGGTCGGGACACACCCAGCGCCGGGCGAGCACGGTCCCCTCGGTCCGATCGAGGGTGGCCACGCCCCCGAATCCGCGCAGGACCACGTGGACTCTGCCCTCGCTGCCTTCGACCACGCGTCCCGGCTCGTCGCCGGGCTCGAGGATCACCGTGCCCCGCACGGCGCGCTCGGGGACGTCGACGAGGTAGACCCGATCGCGATCCGGGTCCGCCGCCACCGCAAGGCCATCCGCGGTGACCAGCAACGTCCCGCCCGAGATCGGCTTGGGCCGCACCGAGGCCTCCACCGCCGCTCGATCGTCGACCGGATCGAGGTCGATGACGTCCTCACAGCTCGCCAGCGCCAACAATCCCGCTCCCAGCACCATCCCGAGCTGCTTCATCGCTCACCACCCCGTCTGCGATCGACCTGACGGCGGGGTCTCGCCCGCCTCTGCACGATGTCCCAGTGTAGCCCAATGACGAGCCCGAGCCGCACCGCGCTGCGGCTCCACACCGGTGCACCCCGGCGCAGGTAGCTACGCTCCCGAACGCTGTATCCCGGCACGAAGGCCAGGCTGAGGCCAGTGGCCGCCGAAATCGTCCAGTCGAATCGAAGCGGCAATCGAAGGTCTGGATCGACCCGATGCGTCACCCCGAGCACGGTCCGCGCACGGTGCACCAGCAGTCCCGCCGTCAATCCCACACTGCCATACACGGATCGATGACCCAGCCGAGCGCGATACACCGCGCCCACCCCGAAGGGAAAGTCGAACGCTTGGACCTGCCTGCGGTCGGACGCCAGGATCATGCCGGCGTGCACCGTGCCCGAGAGGCCGTGCTCGTGGCCCAGGGTGGCTCCGGTGGTCACCATGGTGTCGACCGGTCGAACCCTCCACACGGGACCGAGCATCACGTCCTGGCGAACCATGCGGGTGCTCTTGGGATCGGGGGGAGGCTCGATCCGCTCGGGGACCTGGGGCAGAGGCCGGGTCCCGGTGATGGGAATGCTCGACGATGCCGGGCTGGCGTCGCTCGAGACGGGACGATCGAGCGGCTCGGCCGCATCGACGGGGATCGTGGATGCCGGCGCGGATGGAGCCGAGGCTCCCCCTTGCAGCGGCGCGACCCCACCGATGGGAAGCTCCGTCGCCGCGCTGGCGTCGTCATCGACCGGCGAAGCCGGTGCGGACGAGATCACGACCCAGCCCAGGAGCAGCGCGACCGAGGACATCACCACGGTGACGACGAGGATTGCACATCGATCCCCGCGAGCCCACCGTCCTGTCCGATCGACGAAGGCCCGGGCGCCATGCTGGCGATTCCGGGCCTTCGTGCCGGCCTTCGTGAAGGCCGGGGAGCGGGAGACGACCGAGGGATGGACGACTAGACCGCCGGCTTGCCCTGCCCCTGGAAGCTCCAGGTGAAGGACTCGACGATCCCGTCGCGCTGATCGGGCTTGGCGAACTGCAGGCCCTCGAGCGCCGCCATCACGCAGTTTTGCAGCTCCTCGGGGGCCGTGGTCTTGTCGGCCAGCACCGTCATGTTGGCGAACTTGCCGGTCTTCTTCTCGATGGTGTAGCTGACGGCAACCTCACCCTTGAGGTTGGGGTTGGCCGCCAGGGCCTGATCGTAGCAAGCCTTGATGTCGGGCGTGCGCGTCTCGAGCAGCGACCGGTTTTCCTGCTTGTAGGTCTCGGTGTCGCGCGCGATGAAGCTGCAGCCGGTGCCAAGGGCCACGAGGACGAACAGAGCGATGGTCTTGCGCATGGTGGTTTCTCCTTTCGAGATCGAGCGTCGGCTCAGCCGCCGGCCTTGACCTTGTTCTGCTCGAGGACCTTCTCGTTGCCTTGATCGTCGACCTCGACCTTGGTCTCGGTGACGACCTGCTCGGTGATGGTGAACTCGACGCGACGGTTCCGCTGGTCCTCGCCGGGGGTGACCAGCGGGCGGGTCTCGCCGAAGCCCTTGGCGGTGAGCATCTTCTTGTCGATCCCGCCCTTGTCGGCGAGGTACTTCATGACCGCCTTGGCTCGGCGATCGCTCAAGTTGAGGTTGTGGGCGTCGCTGCCCTCGGCGCTGGCGTGCCCCTCGACCAAGAGCTTCTTGATCTGCGGGTTCTCCTTGATGACCTTGGCCACCTCGTTGAGCAGGTCGTGGGACTCTTCCTTGATCTTGGCCGAGTCGAACTCGAACTGAACCTTCTCGTTGATGACGATCTTGTTGTCACGAACCTCGACCCGCT
Source organism: Paraliomyxa miuraensis (assembly GCF_026337845.1). Classification (GTDB taxonomy): domain Bacteria; phylum Myxococcota_A; class Polyangia; order Nannocystales; family Nannocystaceae; genus Paraliomyxa; species Paraliomyxa miuraensis. Next base: position 439,695 of record NZ_JAOVZF010000157.1, read on the forward strand.
TTTGCGGCTCGGGCTCGGGGGCAGGCGCGGCCTCGGGCTCCGGTGCGGTCCCGAGGATGGCCATGCCGGAGTCGTCACTCCAGATGCGGGGGGCACAGCCGGCCATCACGAATGAGGCTGACAATAGACCCACCGCGAACAGTCCGACGGATCGGCGTGCGGGAAGACGATGAGCGTGCATTTCGATCTCCGTCCTTGAAAATTCGGGGTAGTGGTCGAAGCGATGCATGCGCATCGCCCCGACCGGTGCTTGGGTGCGCGCACTCTAGACCGACATGGGAAAACGTCAACCCTCGGCCTAGGCACACCGCCCCCTGTCTACCCGAGCCCAAGCTCACGACCCATAATGCCCCACCGACAGCGTGTTGCGTTCATTGCTCGCCCTCGCTCGAAGTCGGCGCTAGCCTAGGGCCGATGGCTTCTCGCCCTTGCTCCCGGGTCAGCTCACGAGCGTCGCTCTTGGCATTGTTGGTGGCCGTACCTGCGTTCAGTTCAACCGCGAGTGCAGCACCAGCATCGGCCACGGAGCCGGATGCACTCGCGAGCGTCCCGGAGCCGAACGCTGCTCCCGAGCCGATCTCGCCCGAACCGGTCCCCGTGGAGGCGCCGACCGAGGTCCCTGCTCCCGAGCAGACCGTACCCGAGCCCACCGAAGGAACTGCAACGAGCGATCCGGAGCCCACCAATTCGGAGCCTGCCTCCGCGGGTGAGGACCCTGCCAGTGGCATCGATCCAACGCTGCTCGATGCGCCCGAGCCCGAGCCCGTGGCGCCCGTCGTCACTCGCCCGGCCGCCAGCCCTGGCGATGGCCTCTCGCCCGAGGAGCGAGCCGAAGCCATGGAGGAAGCCTACGCGGCGCGCTACCGCCCCGCGAACAATCCGATGCAGATCAATGTGGCGGGGCGGCTCATGTTCGCCAACATCGGCGGTCGAGATCGCCTCAATGGCCGCATGGGTGGTGCGTCGGTCGACGTGGGGCCGGCGTGGAACCGCATTGGCGTTGCCGGCACGCTGACCGGCTTCGCAGGTCGAGTGCTCCTGCCACCGGAGACCGGGGCGGAGCTCAATGCCCTCCTCGGCGGGGGCCTGACGCTCGGCCTGGGACGGCTGGCCTTGATGTCCCATGGATTCGCGGATCTACGGATCGGCTACGACGTGTTCTACGGAGCGGTCGATCAGCGCAGCGACGCGCCCACCGTCCTCGCACCGCAGGCCGAGGATCCGCGCTTCGTGGCCGAGCTGACCCAGAACCTCGTCCCGCACGGACCGCGGGTGCGGCTGGATCTGGGGCTCGCGGGTGCGGGCAACCGCCGCTACTTCCATGGCTTTGGGATCTCGATCGGCTACCAGGCGCTCGTGGGCAGCTTCAAGGGCGACATGCCCATGGCCAACATGCTGACGATGGGGCTCTCGTACTGGATGGGCTAGTCATCATCCTTGGCGGCCCCTTCGGGAGCGTCGCCTCACGGCGCCGCAGGGCCTTGCCGGCCGGCTCGCCGGCCTAGACTCGCACCTCCTTCCACCGCCCCCGCCGAAACGCCAGGTATGCGATCACGGCGGCGAGCGAGTATGCCACCGCGATCGCCACGAACACGCCGTCGGGGCCCCAGCCGAGCGCGTGGGACAAGAACCAGCCGAGCGGGATCTCGACCGCCCAGAACGCGACGAGATTGACCAGCGAGGGCGTTCGCGTGTCACCGGCGCCGTTGAAGGCGTTCACCAGCACCATCTCCCAGGCGTAGAACACGTAGCCGAAGCTGATGATCATCAGGCCGCGAGACGCATGGTGGAGCACGGCCGGATCCTGCGTGAGCAGGCCCGCCACCGCCTCGGGCCAGGCGATGAGCACGAGCGACACCAGGCCCAGGAACGCCATGTTGTAGAGCCCGCTGTAGAGCACGGCTCGCTCCGCCCGAGCCGGATCGTCGGCCCCCAGGCTCTGCCCCACCAGCGTGGAGGTGGCGTTCGCAAAGCCCCACGACGGGAGCAGCACGAAGATCACGATGCGGATGGCGACCGTGTATCCGGCCACCACCTCCGAGCCAAAGCCCGCCAGGATCCGCACCAGCACGATCCAGCTGGCCGTGCCGATGAGGTACTGCCCCACCCCGCCCACCGACAGGCGCAGGATGTTGCCGATGATCCGCGGCGCGGGCCGCAGCGCGTCGAGGTCGAGCCGCAGTCGTGGTCCGGCCATGAGCGCGCGGATCTGGTAGAGCACGCCCACGCCCCGGCCGATGGCCGTGGCCACCGCGGCTCCCGTGACGCCGAGCTCGGGGAACGGGCCCCAGCCGAAGATGAGGCAGGGATCGAGCACGATGTTGATCCCATTGGCGATCCACAGCGCTCGCATCGCTCGGGCTGCATCGCCTGCCCCGCGAAAGACCGCGTTGAGGATGAACAGCAGCATGATCACGGCGTTGGTGCCGAGCATCACCGCCGCATAGCCGCCGCCTCCCGCCACCACCGCGGGCTCGGCCCCCATCGCCTGCAAGAGGCTCCCGGCCACCCACGGCGCGGGCAGGCCGATCGCCAAGCCCAGGCCCAGACCGATGAGCAGCGCCTGCCCTGCGACGTGCGACGCGGCCTTGCGATCGCCCTCCCCCACCCGTCGCGCCACCATGGCCGTGACCGGCATGGCGATGCCGATGCCGAGCGCATAGACCAGCGTGACCAGCGATTCCGTGAGGCCGACCGTGGCGATCGCGTCCGGTCCCAGCTTGGACACGAAGAACACGTCGACGATGGCGAAGACGGCCTCCATGGCCATCTCGAGCACCATGGGGATGGCCAGCAGGGGGATCGCCTTGCGCAGCTCGAGCCGGGCGAAGTCCTGCTCGCTGCCGCGAAGGGCCTCGAGCCACAGGGCCCAGCCCGAGACGTTGGCCTGGGGTGCACCGTGATGGCCCTCGCCGGCCGTGGCGACCTGCTGCAAGCGTGACGAAGATTGTGCCGAGTCGCTCATCGTGAATCCGTTTCGCGGGCGATCGCTCGAGCACGAGCACCGCCGGAGGAGATCGTTGCGCCTGCGTGGAGTGCCGGACGGAGCGTCGACGGCCTTCCAGATCCGAATGCGAGGTCACCCCGTGGCCGGGGCGGCTCGCATCACAGCAGCGATCGGGGAGTCACGGTGAACATGGGACCGAGAGCCAAGCTAGCCGGGGCCCAGAACTACGTCAAGCAAACCCGCGGGACCTCACATGCCTCGCCACCGGCTCTCGGCCGGTGGCACCGAGGGTCATGCGGAATTCGTCGCCAGTGCTGGACGCTCTCGTTCGCCCTTGCTCGCTCCGCGATCGGTCGGGTCGAGCGGTGCGGCCCGAGCTACCGCATGCGACGCTCGAGCCGCCGCATGGTGTCTTCGAGCACGGCACGATGAGCCGGCGGAACCAGCTCGATCTGGTGGCGCAGGTAGGGCAGCAGCTCGGGATTGGTCAGCTCGAGCAGGGCGTTGATGGCCAGCTCCACGTGCTGCTTGTTGCCCTCGCGTAGCCGATCGCACAGGCACTCGAGCGCCTCTACGGTGTTGATCTTGCCGATGGCCCGCAGCGCGGCCGCGTGAGCCCGCTCGGGATCGGGAAGATCGCGGGCCTCGAAGATCCGCCGCAAGGGCTCGAACGCGTGCGGGAAGATCAGGCGCGAGGTGGCGTTGGCGGCCGCCTCGCGCACCGCGGCCACGTCGTCGCGCAGGGCCTGACCCACCAGCGTGAAGCTTCGCTTGAACCGCAGGCTGCCCATGGCGGCGGCCACCGCCTCGCGCACCTTGGGCACCGGGCGCATGAACAGGTGCTCGAGCGCAGCGATCACGGGATAGGCCCGGATGGACTCGAGGCGTCGCACCACGTCGACGGGATCGACCTCGACGCCACGCCGCTCGAGATCGAGGACCAGCAGCAGCGCATGGCGTCGCACGAAGTCGGGGAAGCGGCGGTCGGCCATGATCCCGGCCGCGATGAGCCCGGGATCGCCATCGAGCTCCCACTCGGCGAGATCGACGTACCAGACCTCCTCGTACTCGGGCAGCTGCTTGAGGTACTCGGGAACGGGCACGGGCCGCGGCGCATCCTGCTGATCTTCACCGAGGCGATCGACGAGCCGACGGTAGCGCTCGCGGGCCTTGAGCGGCAGCTCGAGCGCGGCGAGGCGTCGGTAGACCTCGACCACCTGGCGCAGCGCACGAACGGAGGCGAACGACTCGGCGGCAGCCAGCAGCGCGTTCTCGACGATCTGCAGCGGGTGCCCGGCCGCCTGGGCCTCGCCCGCCGCCCGCAGCCAGGCCTCGGCGCTGCGCAGGCGTAGGTCGTCGGCGTAGGGCAGCGCCGCCCGGGTGCAGTAGTCGGCCGCCTCGCGCAGGATCCCGGCCGCGGCGTGCCACTCGCCCGAGCGCCGGGCCAGGGTCACGAACGCTTCGTAGAGGCGCAGGGCGTCGAGCTTGAGCCCGTCGTCGCGAAGGATCCGCACGCTGTTGAGGTAGCCCTCGGCCACGTTCTCGAACGCGCCGGCCTCGCTGCCCAGGCGTGCCAGCAGCTGATAGCAATCGAACGCCCGCTCGCGCAGTCCCTCGGTCTCGAACGCATCGGCCACCTCCTCGACGGCAGTGGTGGCCTCGGCCAGGGCCAGGCGCGCGCGATCGTGGCCCAGGCGATGCAGGCACAGGCCGTAGTTGATCTTGGCCAGGGCCAGCTCGTAGGGGCGGCCCTGCAGGCCGTCCACGTTCATGATCTCCTGCCACAGCACGGCGGCGTCGGCATCCTTGCCGGCGCGCTCGAGCTCGATGGCATGGTGCGCGGGCATGCCCGCGGCGGACAGCCACTGCGCGGCGGCCCCGTGCTCGCCCGCACGCGACAGGTAGATGCCCATCAGGCGCATGCCCCGGCGCGCCAGCGCGTCGCCGGCCTGGGTCCGCGCCTGCTGCTGCTCGAAGGTCCCGGGACCGGGGAGCTCGGTGGCCCCCAGATAGGCCGCGCACGCGGCCGCCTCGCGCCACAGCGCCAGCGCCCGCAGGCACTCGACCATCGCACGCAGCCACTCCTCGTATTCGAAGTCGATGCGATCGACGACCTCGATGAGGTGCCGCAGGTGCACGAGCGCGTCGGCGTAGCGCCCCGCTCGCATGTTGGCCTCGGCCCGCACCCACAGCACGGCGGTGTCGATCACGAGCGCCTCCCTCCGCGACGCCCCCGCGGGGCCGGAGCGCGCCCGCCCGGGCGCCCCTGCAGATCGCCCTGCACCTCGTCGAGGATCTGCCGCGCCTTGTGGGCCCGGCGTCCGTGGCTGATGGCCTCGGCATCGATCACGTGGATCCGATGTAGGCTGTCGAGATAGGGCAGCGACAGCGGCCCTCCGGGGAGGATGTAGACCCCGTAGATGGGGGCTCGCGCGGCCAGGTGCGCCACGTCGTCGGGCGGGAGCTGGCACTCGCCGTGGGTGAGCAGGTAGACCAGCGGCTGGCCCTCGCGGCGTCGCGGCTGGCCGAGCTCGGCGTTGAGCTGGCGGATCACGCGGGCGTAGTTGCGCCCGCGCTCGGCCCGAAACTGAAGCGCATAGGGCACCTCGGCGCTGCCGGTCCCCGTGACCTTGACCCCCTCGTAGAGGCGGCTGTCGAAGAACCGCAGCATCACGTCCTCTCCGAGCAGCGCCAGGCGCTTGCACAGGGCCAGGGCCAGGCCGCGCGCAAACACCTCGCGCACCCCTCGCATGGAGGCGCTGCCGTCGACCAGCACCTGGTGGGTGCGGCGCTCGCTGTCGTGCTGCTTTTCGTGGGTGAAGTAGAACAGCTCGCCGTCGGCCAGCTTCTGCTCGAACACCTCTTCGTCGTAGGCCAGCTGGGTCAGCACTAGGTCGTCGAGGTTGCCGCGGCGCTCGATCGAGGCGTAGCCGTCGATCGAGAACGCCTGCTGCCCGGCCTCGCGCTTGACCTCGAGGATCGAGGGCAACAGCTCCATCGAGAAGTCGATGACGTCGGCCAGCGAGGGGCTGATGATCACGTTGTAGAGGTCGGCCAGATCGACGCCCGGGAGCGCATCGCCGCCGCGAAACAGGCCCAGCAGGCGCAGCGCGTCGAGGTCGATCTGCTCCACCTCGAGGATCGCGAGCAGACGGTGCTCGACGAGGCTGCGCAGCCACGCCTGGGCCACCGACTGATCGTAGCGGCTGAACGCGGAGGTGGGCTCGACTCGGGTGTAGTGCACGACGTCGGTGGGCAAGAGCGACGGCCGCAGCACCCGAACCTCCTCGGGGAGCTGCGGCACGATGCTCGAGAGGATCCGCGCCAGCACCACCCCCACCATGGGATCGCGGTGCTTCCACCCGGCCTGGCTGCGCATGAGCTCGGCCTCGTGGAGCTCGACCAATAGACGCCGCCAGCCCTCCCCCACCTCGGCGTCGCCCAGGCCCCGCAGCTGGCTCGCCGGGCGCCCCAGGCCCGCGACGAGACAGCCGAGGTCGTGCACCACCACCAGCGGCACCGCGTAGCCCAGCCGCGCCAGCGCGTTGTGCCAGGCCACCGCGCGCATCAGCGAGAGCGCGCCGGATCCATCGAGCTGCGACAGGGCCATGGTGCCCACCTGGCGCTCGAATTGTGCGGAGCCGGTTGGTTCGCCACGCTCGGCCACGGTGCTCGTCTTCCGAAGGGGCTCGTCTCGCCGCTTCCGTGGCCGCGATCACACGAAGCGGCTGGAGGCGAACATCGTCTCGAGCAGCTTGTCGACCTCGCCGACCATGCGGGCCGCGGTGGGGTTGTCGGGCATGCGCATCAGCGCCGCCTTGATGTCACCGAGGTTGCGCAGCTGGCTGAACAGCTGCATGTCCGACAGCACCTCGGAGCCGGTGAGGGTCTCGCGAATGATGCGGAGCTCGTCGAGCAGATCCTGGAGGTTGGTGGGAGTGGCCCCGATGCGGGCCTGGTCGGGGTGCTGCTCGTACCACTGGTCGAGCACCGGCCCCACGATCTCCTGGAGGATCTCCTCCTGCTCGGGGGTGTTCCACACGTGGCGCAGCACGAACAGGTCGGAGTCGTTGACCTGGGTGCGCCCGTCGAACACGGCCGAGGCCGCGAACAGCTTGAGCAGCTTGACCACGCGGCGATCGGACAGGCCGATGCCCTCGGAGCGGATCTGGAACACCAGGCCCTTGAACGTGGCCAGGAAGTCCTCGCCGAAGTCGAGCAGCCCGCCAAACCCACGCTGCAGCGCCAGCAGATCGCTGGCGCTGACCACCGGACGCGCGCGCTCGGCATCGGGGTTCATGCCCTTGGCCTCGAGCTCGATGCCCTTTTGGAGCAGGCCGCGAAAGTGGTAGCTGTCGAGGTAGTCCACTCGAACGCGAAGCAAGAACCGATCGAACAGCGCCGAGAGCGCGTCGTCGGAGGGCACCTCGTTGCTGGCCGCGTAGAGCGAGATGAGCGGGACCCGCACCGTCTCGTTGCCGTGGGTGAAGCGCCGCGAGTTGAGCAGGGTCAGGAGGCTGTTGAGGATGGCGCTGTTGGCCTTGAAGATCTCGTCGAGGAACACCACCTCGGCCTCGGGCAGCATGCCCTGGACCCGTCGGCGGTAGGACCCGCTGCGGAACGCCTGGATGTCGACGGGCCCGAAGATCTCGTTGGGCTCGGTGAACCGGGTCAGCAGGTAGTCGAAGTACTTGGCCTCGATGATCTGGGCGAACGCTCGCAAGAGCGCGCTCTTGGCCGTGCCGGGCGGGCCGACCATCACCAGGTGCTCGCCCGCGACCGCGCTGATGAAGAGCAAGCGGATGATCTCTTCCTTGCCCAGGAATTGGGCCTGGAGCTGGCGAGCACCGTCCTGGAGGCGACGGGAGAGCTCGGCCACTACGGGCGCCACTCCTGGGTTCGGTTCGGCTGCGTGGACGGGGGCGGCCATGGTCACGGTGTTTGTACGATGCGGGATACGAGGCTCGCCAGTAGATTGTCCACGGCGCTGCGGGGTACGAGCTCTTGCAGGTGATCGAGGTATTCGGTCCAGCGCCGCGCGATCGGAGCGTCCACGTGGTCGCGGCCCGGCCGCTGCGCGTCGTCTTGCACCACCCCCCCCAGCGGTGACCCGGTGCGCTCACCGAGCCACGGAAGCAGCAGCGGCAGCGCGAGGAAGGCGGTCACCCCGGGATCGCGGCTGGCCGCGGCGACCCCGAGCCGAGCATCGAGCTCGACGACCTTGAGGAAGTGCAGGTGGATCAAGGCGCCGACCACCCCGACGAGCACGTCCGGGTCGGTGGGGAGCACGGCGCCCGGCAGCGCCAGGCGCTCGCCCTCGCGGGGCACGGGCCGAGCCCGGCTCGGATTGGGCAGCGACGGCAGCAACGCGCCCGTCACCGCACCGCCCACCGCGACCCAGTCGCGTTGGCGCGCCCACTCGTGGCAGATCGCTCGGACCATCGCGCGGTCGCCAAAGGCATCGGCCGCCCACAGGGGCGACCACCCGGGAGGGGCCACCAGCGGTCGCAGCACGCAGGTCAGCGGCGAGGCCCGTAGGGCGTCCTCGAGCAAGCGCTGGGCCTCGAGGGAGGCGAGCTGCTCGCAAAGGCGCACCTGCTCGTGGCGCAGCCCGTCGGCGGGGCTGGCGACGCGCAGGATCCGGCGCGGCAGATCCTGGCCCATGGCCCGTAGCTCGCCCCCCGTGGGCAGCCCCACCACCATGTCGTGCCGACGAAGATCGATGAAGGCGCCCACCGAGACGTGGCGCATGAGCGCTTCGCCGACCGAGGCGGGAGCCGACAGGGTGAGCAAGCTTCGGGTGGTCCCCTCGACCCGGCGCCACACGGAGGCTCGCGACCACACGCGACGGCGATCGGGGTGCTCGAACACCAGCGTGTTGTAGAGCCCGGCCCAGAGCTGGAGCTCGTCGGGATCCGGATCGGGAAGCTCCGGATCGGCGACCAGCTGCTGCCCGCGACGCAGCCGAAGGAAGCGCAGCTCGGGGCGCTGGAGCTCGCGAGCGAGCTCCAGCATGGGCGGAAGATCACGGGCCCGCAGCGGGGCGCCGACCTGCAGCGGCCCGCCGCCGAGCAGCGGCATCACGAAGTCGTCGAGGAGCTCGGTCAGGCTGCGCGCCATCCATCCCTCTGCATCGATCGGGTGACGAGCCTACTGGCCCCGCCCTTCGTCCTCGGGCCCCTTGGGAGGGCCGCCGAACCCCCACAGCGCAAACCGACCCAGCTTGCGGTTCTCGACCTGGCCCGGCGTGAGCGCGGGCAGCTCGGGGGCGACGGTGGTGGCATCGGAGAGCCGCAAGCGCCCGATGAGCGCCGCGTCGAGGGGCAGCAGCTGGGCCTCGGTCACCCGAATGGGATCGGTGTCGGGTCGCAGGAACAGCGCATGGTCGTCGGGGCCGAGCCCGAGCAGCTGCCGGGTGAGGGCGGGACGAACCCGCGGCCAGAGTTCATAGCCGTCGGCGACCAGTACGCCGGGCGCCACCTCGCCCAGGCGGCGACCCAGCGGCACGATGGCTCCCGCTCCCATGCCCGCGACCGCGGCCGCCCGACCGCGGTTGCCGATGGAGGATCCGGTGATCACCACCAGCCCCTCGTCCAGCGGCACCACGCGCGAGGCCGCCAGGGCGCTGGGCGGAATGAGATAGACCAGGTGTCGAAGCAGGGCGACCTGTTCCCAGGCGATGAGGGCCCCGCGTGGCTCACGGGGGTTGCTGGCGGGTCGCACCTGGAGCTCGACCTGCAAGGGCTCGAGCTCGGCCTCGCGTAGCTGCCCCAGCTCGCGCAGGTGGGCGGTGCCCGTCGCCTCGACCAGATGGCGGCCATCGACGAAGCGCGGCGGTCCGGGCAGTCGCTCGACCCGTCCCACGTCGCCACGAAACAGGAACATCTCCTCCCCGGGCAGGCAGGCCGACGCCGAGGCGAGCTGGATCGGATGGCGATAGCCGAGCTGCACCGCGGCTCGGGACGAGGCCGGCGCGAGCAGCTCCACACCGGGCGTCCCGTGGAGCACGTCGAGCACCCGCCCGCGGGGGTGACGGATCCGCAGCAGCAGGCTCGCGCCGGCGTCGCCCTCGAGGGTGACGTAGTAGCCGGCAAAGTTGGCCTCGAGCCGCCACAGGTGTCGCAGCACGCGAGAGGCCAGGCCCGGGGCCACCAGCGCGAGCGCGAGATCCTTGATGCCGCAGCGCTCGGCTTCACCCGAGATCCCGGACAACGGCAGCGGTACGCGGCGGAGCTGCAGGCGCTGGATGAGCTCCACCGGATCCATGCGATCGACGGCGGCGTAGGTCGCGACGTAGTCGATGTCGACCACCAGGACTTCCTCGCCGCTCGCCGCCATGGGAGACACCAGGTCGTAGCCGAACGGGGCCTCGCGGCCGCGCCAGCGCACGAACACCGAGCCGCTGCCGGTGAACAGCTGCCCGCGGGTGGCGCCCGCGATCCGGGCCAGGCGATCGACCGCATAGCCGTCGCCCGCGGCCGCACGCAGCAGGATCGCGTGCCCACCCTCCTGCCGCCGCGAGTGCTCGAGGGTCATGGTGGGCAGCAGGTCGTCGAGGTTGGACTCGTCGCTGAACGCCCCCAGGAACGCCACCAACCAGTCGATGGTGGGAAAGGTGACGAGTACCTCGCGACCGACCGCGATCCCACGGGCGTCCGGCGCCAGCCCCTGCATGCGGAATCGCGTCTGGCCGGCGGAGACCGGCTCGAGCAGGGAGGTCGCCATGCGGGGCGGAGGATAGCAAAGGGGGAATCGGGGGCGGTAGTACCCGCCCGCGGCGGGCCAGGCGGCCCGGGCCCACACGGTCGAGCGCGACGAACCGGCAGCGCCGGAGGCATTCGGGCCGTCGTGCAACGATGCTACGCTGTCCCTACGTGGCCGCGTACGGACATGCCATCGCCGAACGTCGCAAGCGGTTCGGCTTCTCGATCGACGAGGTTGCACATCTATCGGGGCTGACTCCGACTGCGGTCGACGCGATCGAATCCGACTCCGGGCGCCTGACGATGCTCGAACTCGAGGCGCTGGGAAGGGCGCTGATCTTCGATCCCGCGACGCTGCTACGAGGCGAGAGCTTGCCCGATGCGCGGCGCTTGCCCGGATGGTTTCGTTCACACACCCCCGACTCGTCGGAGGCCATTCCGGCCAGTGACGTTCGGTTGATGGCGCTGGCCGCAGAGCTCGGTGAGGTCGGCGCCTTCCTCCAGGGGTTGGTTGGGCAACCTGCGCTCTCGCTCGCAGTCTTGCGCTCCCCCGTGCCGCTCGAAGACCACGAACACGCGTGGCGCGAGGGCTACGAGCTCGGCGCACGCGCACGCGCTCGGCTCGAGGAGCTCGACTCCATCGCGCGGGCTTGCGAGCCACTGCGCTCGATCCAGCAGATCCTCGAGCGGATCGGCATCCACGTGGCTCGCGTCTCGATGGAGTCCTGGTCCAGGCAAGCAGTCAGCGTCTGGCGCCCCGGAGCCATGCCCGTGGTGCTGCTCAACGAGTGCAGCGGACGCGTCCGATGGCAGCTCCCACGCCGACAGGTCATGGCCCACGAGCTGCCCCACCTGCTCCACGATGGCGGTGAGACCGACCTCTCACCGACCGAGCGACGGCCTCAGCCCCATGCGGAGGCCCTGGAGCAGCGCGCCAACGCGTTTGCGCCCGCTTTCATTGCCCCTCCGGAGTACGTCCGCGAGCGCGTCGCCAAGCACTCGACTCCCGAGCAAGCCGTCCTCCAGATCGCGCGGGAGTGGGGCTTCACCCTCGAAGGGGCAGTGTGGCATGCCAAGAACGTCGGGATCATCGATGCAGAGACCACCGAGCAGTTGCTCGCCAATGTCGCATGGCGGTCTCGAAGCACGAGGATTCCCGGCAACTGGGAGCCCGAGCTACCGCGCGACGATCCTCGTGATCATGGCCTCGATGTCGAAGTGAGCCCCATCGTCAGTGGTCTGCTCCAGGACTTGGTGCTGCAGGCCCACCGCAGCGGTGCGATTTCCTCGGGTCGAGCGCGCGAAATCCTTGCGTTGTCATGAGAATGTTGCTCGACAATGGCCCACTCGGTCAGCTCGCAGCCGTGGCTCGAGCGACGTGGAATTGGCCGGGGTCTACGCTCCACGTCTCTGCGCAGGTCGCCCAAGAAGGATCCACGGGTCATCAAACGCGAGCGCTCCTCGCACGTGGCGATCCATCGGGGAGCCCGTGGATCGAGAAGCACGAGCTGATCGTGGGCTCACCGGCCGAGCAGGTGTACAGCCGGAGGCTACGTCCTCGCTCGAGCCACGCCACCAAGAATGCCGGGGAAGACGAGTCGATCGCCCTGCTCGCTCACGAGATCACGGATGGAGTCTTCGTCACGGTGGACGGCAAGGCGGCTCTGTCCGCGCTCGTCGAGCTGGGCCCTGGCCGTGTGATATCGCCGTTCGATTGCTGGCGGTGGTTACGAGACCGGGGGTTCATCGATGCCAACGACTGCCGAGCGCTGGACGATCGCACGAGCAAGCACCTGTGCCTTGTCGGCCCACCTCAACGGCTCGACTGACTGACGCCCTACCACCTCACGTGGTCGACGGGCCGCGCTGCCGCTGCACCGCGCGCAGGATCGCCTCCGGCGTGGCCGGCAGCGCCAGCTCGACCTCGCCGGGCCCGAAGCTTCCGATCGCATGTCGCAGGGCGGTGACCACCCCGAGCGCGAGCATGAACGGCGGCTCCCCCACCGCCTTGCTGCCGTGGACCACCCCGGGCTGCTCGGCCTGCGGCAGCAGCTCCACGCGAAGGTCCACGGGCACGTCACCCACGGCCGGGATCTTGTAGGTCGAGGGTCCCAGCGTGACCGGGTGGCCGTCGGCGGTGACGAGCACTTCCTCGCAGGTGAGCCACCCGACCCCCTGCACGAATCCTCCCTCGACCTGGCCGCGATCGATGGTCGGCACGAGCGAGCTGCCCACGTCGTGGAGGATGTCGACTCGCAGCATGCGGTGCTCGCCGGTCAGGCCGTTGACCTCCACCTCGCACACGACCCCGCCGTAGGCGTAGTAGTAGAACGGCGTGCCCTGGCCCGTGGCGTGGTCGTAGCCCACGCCCGGGGTGTGGTAGTAGCCCGTGGCCGACAAGGACACCCGATCGAGCCAGGCTTGCTGGGCCACGTCGGGAAACGCCAGCGAGCGCGCGCTGCCGGGATGCACCACCGCGCCGCCCTCGAAGCGCAGGGCAGCGGCCTGGTCCTCGGACAGCTCGAGCATCCGCGCCGCGACCGCCCGCAGGCGCTCGCGCAGGATCCCGCAGGCATGGCGCACCGCCTGCCCGTTGAGATCCGATCCGCTGCTGGCCGCGGTGGCCGAGGTGTTGGGCACCTTGTCGGTGGCCGTCGTCATCACCCGCACGGCCGAGACCGGCACGCCCAGCTCGTGCGCGCACACGGTCAGCATCTTGGTGTGCAGGCCCTGCCCCATCTCGGTGCCACCGTGATTGAGCTGGACGGTGCCATCGGTGTAGACGAGCACGAACGCTCCGGCCTGATTGAGCACGCTCTTGGTGAACGAGATCCCGAACTTGACCGGCTGGAACCCGATCCCACGCCTCTGCCAGGGCGAGGCGGCATTGTGGGCCGCGATGGCCTCGCGACGCGACGCGTAGCCGCTGCTCTCCATCAAGCGGGCATGGATCCGGGGCAGGCGGTTGTGCGCCCACGGGATCTCCTGGCCATAGGGCGCGCGGTCACGCGGCGGCTCCCCGTAGTAGTTGCGCTCGCGCAGCACGGCCGGATCGATCCCCATGCGCTCGGCGGCCCGATTGAGGATCTCCTCGATCACCACCATGCCCTGCGGTCCGCCGAATCCCCGAAAGGCAGTGTTGGACGGGAGGTTGGTGACGCACGCCCGCCCGCAAAGGCGCAGCGCGGGCACGTAGTAGGCGTTGTCGAGGTGGAACAGCGCCCGGTCGAGCACGGGCAGCGACAGGTCGGCCGAGAACCCCGCATCGCTCCACAGCTCGACCGAGAGCGCGACGAGGCGACCATCGGCGTCGAGACCCGCGTCGTAGCGGCCGAGGAACGGATGCCGCTTGCCGGTGATCCTCATGTCGCGCTCTCGATTGAGCCACACCTTGGCCGGACGCCCGGTGACGTGGGCCGCCAGCGCGGCCATGCACGCAAACGGGGTGGCCTGCGACTCCTTGCCCCCAAAGCCTCCGCCCATGCGGGGGACCTCGCACACGATCTCGTTTCGCCCCACCCCGAGCACCGCGGCCACCTCGGCCTGGACCTCGGTGGGGTGCTGCGACGAGCTGAGCACCGTCATCGTGCGCCCCTCACCAGGGATCGCCAGCGCGGCCTGGGTCTCGAGATAGAAGTGATCCTGCGCGCCGGTGCGGACCTCGCCGTCGATGCGCAGCGCGGCCCCGGCCAGCGCGGCCTCCACGTCCCCGCGCGCGATCACGTGGGGCTCGGCCACGTACGAGCCCGCCTCGATCGCCTGCTCGATGGTGAGGATGGCCGGCCGCACCTCGTACTCCACGCGGACCTCGGCCCCGGCCATGCGCGCGGCGGCCAGGTCGTCGGCCACCACCAGCGCCACCGGCTGCCCGACGTAGAGCACCTCGTCGCGCGCCAGCAGCTCCTCGTCGTGCACGATGGGCCCGATGTGCAGCGAGCCCGGCACGTCGCGGGCGAGCAGCACCGCCCGCACCCCAGGCATCGCCCGCGCCGCCGCGAGCTCGCACCCGACGATGCGCGCGCGCGCGTGGGGCGACGTGACCACCCAGACGTGCCCGGTGCCCGGTGGCAGCGGCCAGTCGTCCACGTAGCGGGCCTGGCCCGACACGTGACGATACCCACTCTCGTGGATCGCCGGCTGGTGCAGGGGGCTGGGTGGAGGCGCTTGGTTCTTCATGGCCGGGACTCCTCAGGGGTGGTGAACCGACGAGCTTCCCGCGGTGCCGACCATGCTCGTGGGCCGGTCGGGCAGCCCGGGCATGGCGCACTGGCTCGTGTCGTCGAACATGGCCCGCACCAGGTTTCCGGCCACGGTGGCGCGATACCAGGCCGAGCCCCGGTGATCGGACATCGGGGTGAAGTCGTCGCCGATCCGCTCGGCCGCCGCATCGCAGCTGGCCTGCGACCACGGCTGGCCCACGAGCGCGGCCTCGACGGCCCGGGCCCGTGCCGGCGTGGCCGCCATCCCGCCAAAGGCCAGGCGGGCGGCGGTGACGACCCCGCCGTCCACGTCGACCCGCAGCGCCGCCGCGACCGCGCTGATGTCCATCTCGCGACGCTTGGAGACCTTGTAGGCCACCACGCGAGCATTGGCCGGAGGATCGGGCAGCTCGACCCGCACGAACAGCTCGCCGGGTCGTAGCGCAGTGCTTCGATAGCTCACGAAGAACTCACCCGCCGGGACCCTTCGCTCGCCGGACCGGCCGGCCACCACCATCGTGGCATCGAGCGCGAGGAGCACGGGGGCGAGGTCGCCGATCGGGGAGGCGTTGCACAGGTTGCCCCCCACCGTGGCGCTGTTCTTGATCTGCCGCGAGCCGAAGAACCGCAGCATGCGAGCCATGGGGGGCAGCGCCTGCGCGGTTGCATCCTCGAGGTCGGCCAGGCGCACGGTGGCCCCGATCGACCAGCGCCCATCGGCGTGCTCGAGCCTACGCAGCTCGGCAATGGCCTGCAGCGAGGCCAGCGCGGGGAAGCGCTCGCCCTTCTTGGTCACGTCGAGCCCCAGATCGGTGGCGCCCACCACCAGCCGCAGCTCGGGATGCGCGTCCATCAGATCCCACAGCTCGGACAACGTTCCAGGGATCCAAAACGACTGCGACGGGGTGCCGCCTCGACCCTCGAATGCATAGCGCAGGGTCGCGCTCGTCGACGGGCCGACCTCGGCGAGCGCCGCCCCGAAGCGGTCGTCGGGCCGAAGGCCGGCGATCTGCTGGGTGGCCTCACGGATCGGTCGATATCCGGTGCAGCGGCAGAGGTTGCCGCACATCTGATCGTCGAGCTTCCATGGCGCGTCGAGATCGCCGCGATAGCAGGCCTCGAACATCGACATGATCACCCCGGGCGTACAGTAGCCGCACTGCGAGCCGAGCGCGGCCACGAGGGCTTGCTGCACGGGATGGTGGCCGGGCCCGTCGCCGCCGTGCTGCCCCCCGTGCTGCCCCCCGTGCTGCGAGAGCGCCTCCACCGTGAGCACGTGCTTGCCGTGCAGCAGCGGCAGCAACAGCAAGCAGCTGTTGACCGCCCGAAAGCGAGGACCACCGGGGGCGTCGGGATCGATCACCACCACCGTACAGGCCCCGCAGTCGCCCTCGGCGCAGCCCTCCTTGGTCCCCGACAGGCCCGCTGGCCCCCGTAGGTACTCGAGCAGCGTGGTGGTGGGGCTGACATCGAGAACCTCCCGCGCCTCCCCGTTGACGTGCAGCAGCACCGCGTCCATGTCCGGACCAGCGTACCGCATCGAGCAGGCCGGGGTGTACTCTCGATCCCCCCGCCTCAGCCGGCGCCTGCCACATCCCCGCCCCCCGCGAAACCCACGATGGCCGAGCTACGACCCTACCCGTTTGGTGCGCTCCTGCTCCGCATGTTCCGCGAGCTCGACGACCACGATGCGATCTTCCACCTGCCGCGCCGCAAGTTCGTGCTGGGGGACGAGCACCACGACACGTCCGTGGTCTTCGGGGGCCACGTGGCGGGCAGCCCGCTCGGACCCGCCGCCGGCCCCCAGAGCCAGCTCGCGCAGAACATCGTGCTCTCGTGGCTGGCCGGCTGCCGGATCTTCGAGCTCAAGACGGTCCAGATCCTCGACGAGCTCCAGATCCCCCGCCCCTGCATCGACATGCAGACGGTGGGCTACAACGTGGAGTGGTCGCAGGAGCTGCGGCTGCCGCAATCGCTCGAGGAGTACGTCAAGGGCGCCATGGCCATCCGGATCCTCGAGGCGTCGGGGCGGCTGCCGGTGACCCCGAGCTTCGCGCCCGTAGTCTACGACATGAGCGTGGGCTACGACCTGCAGGGGATCCGCAGCGAGCCGGTGCAGGCGTTCATCCGCGGCATGAAGGACGCATCGACCCTGGTCGAGCGGCTGCGGGCCGAGATCCCCGACGAGCTGGCCCAGTACCGGGACCTCGACTTCCAGACCAAGCTCAGCGACACGCTCACGCTGAGCACCTTCCACGGCTGCCCGCCCGACGAGATCGAGGGGATCATCGACTACCTGCTCGAAGAGCATCGGCTGCACTGCATCGTCAAGCTGAACCCCACCCTCCTGGGCCCGCAGCGGCTGCGAGAGCTGCTGCACGACCGCCTCGGCTACACCGAGCAGCACGTGCCCGACTCGGCGTTCGAAAAGGACACCCACTGGGACCAGGCGGTGGGCTTCGTGGAGCGCCTGGGAGCCAAGGCCCAGTCGCTCGGGCTTGCGTTCGGGGTCAAGTTCACCAACACGCTCATCGTGCACAACCACCGCTCGTTCTTCCCGGCCACCGAGAAGGAGATGTACATGAGCGGGGCGCCCCTGCACGTGCTGGCCATGAACCTGGTGGGCCGCTTCCGCGAGCGCTTCGGCGACCGCTTCCCGATCTCGTTCTCGGCCGGCATCGATCAGCGCAACTTCGCCGACGCGGTGGGCCTGGGGCTGACGCCGATCACGGTGTGCAGCGATCTGCTGCAGCCGGGCGGCTACGGCCGCACCCAGGCCTACTACAAGGAGCTGTCGCGGCGCATGGACGCGGTGGGGGCCGCGACCGTCGACGACTTCGTGCTGCGTGCCCACGGCCACGGCCCCGCGGCGCTCGACTCGCTGGGCCTCCCCGACCACGAGCGGGAGGCATGCCTGCGAGCGCTCGAGCCCGACGGCACCCTCGACGAGGCCGTGGCCGACCACGCCCTGGCCGCCCGCTGGCTGTCGGCGGTCAAGGTGCTCAACACGACCAGCTACGTGGAGCAGGTGACCGCCGATCCTCGCTATGCCCGGGCCAGCAACCAAAAGCCGCCCAAGAAGGTCGGCTCGAGCCTCGTGCTGCTCGATTGCCTCACCTGCGACAAGTGCCTGCCCGTGTGCCCCAACGACGCCAACTTCACGTTCGTGCTGCCCCAGGGCGAAGTGCCCGTGGTCAAGCTGCTGCCCCAGGGCGACGGCTTCGTGGCCCGGGTCGCCGACGCGATCACGGTGACCAAGAAGCACCAGATCGCCAACTTCGCCGACTTCTGCAACGAGTGCGGCAACTGTGACGTGTTCTGCCCCGAGGACGGCGGGCCCTACGTGGTCAAGCCGCGCTTCTTCGGCAGCCGGGCCGACTGGGAGGGTTTTGCCGAGCACGACGGCTTCTACGTGGAGCAGCGAGGGCAGGCCCGCACCGTGCTCGGGCGCTTCTCGGGGAGGAATTTCGAGGCCGACATCCCCGCGCCGGGGTCCCCGGTCCACTATCGCGGCGAGGGCTTCGATCTACGGCTCGACCCCGCCGATCCCGCGGGCACCGCCAAGGGGCACGCGGAGGGCGAGGTCGACCTGACCTTCTTGCACCTGATGGATCTGGTGAGCGCGGCCGTGCTCGCTCGTAGCGACAACTACGTGAGCGCGGCCGCACGCTAGCGCCAGCTACTTCTTCTTGCTGGGCTTCTTGCCGGAGGTCTTCTTGGCGGCCTTCTTGCCGGAGGTCTTCTTGGCGGCCTTCTTGCTGGGTGCCTTCTTGGCCGCCGCCTTCTTGCTGGGCGCCTTCTTGGCCGGTGCCTTCTTGGCCGCCGCCTTCTTGGCCGGTGCCTTCTTGGCCGGTGCCTTCTTGGCCGCCGCCTTCTTGGCCGGTGCCTTCTTGGCCGGCGCCTTCTTGGCCGCCGCCTTCTTGGCCGCCTTCGCTTCGGTCGGAGCCGCTGGGGCCGGGGCCGCCTCGGGTGCAGCCTCGGTCATCGCTTGCTCCCACACGGCAAACGTTGCGCCCTGGGGATCGGTGAAGATCGCGAGCCAACCCATGCCCGCGACCTCCAGCTTGGGCTGGATCACCTTGCCTCCGAGTTCCTCGACCTTGGCGATCGTGGCTTCGACCGACTCGACCCCGACGTAGCCGAGCCATGCGGAAGGCGCCTCGGGCATGGGATTCTTCTGGATCCCACCGATCCCATCGCCCCCGGCGGTCATGACCATGGTGTAGACGTGGCCATCGGCCATCGTCATGTTCTGCGACTTCCAGCCGAAGACGCTCTCGTAGAATTGGGTCGCCGCCTCGGGATCCGAGGTGCTCAGCTCCATGTGGACGAACTTGCTCATCGTGGACCTTTCCGCGGCACGAGCGGCCGCGTGCGCGCGACGTGAGCGTAGCGCCCACACGCGAAAGCGCGCACGCCAATCCTCGATCGAGGCATGGACCGTTGGGGGCCACGGGAAGGAGCAGGCCCACCGGACGGGGATGCGCCCACACCCCATTTGACGCCGTTCTCGTCGGTTGCCGGCCCCGGCGGCCGATCTAGACCGATGGCGCCAACGCAGCCATCCGGTCCCACAGCCGCTCGGCCTGGGCTCTCGCATCACGGAGGATCTCCTCGAGATCGGCCCCGGTCAGCTCCCCATTCCGTACCACCACGCGGCCTCCCACCAGCACGTGGCGGACCCGACCGTCGGTCTCCACCACCCGCAGGTCGGCCACCACGGGCCCGCCCCCGATCGATGGCATCGAGAAGGTGCCCCCGAAGCGCTCCGATGCCAGCACGTGTCCGGCTGCGATCCTACCCGCCACGGCGGCCAGATCGTCGCCCTGGGCCCGGGCATGCTCCCAAAGCGCCGCGTCCTCGTCCTCCATGCGCGCGGGATAGCCGTCGGTCCCCAGCGCCACGCGATCGCCATGGGCGAGCGCACGCGGATACCCCACGCCGTTGCCGTGGTTGCTGCGGGGATTTTGCACGATCCAGCAGCCGGCATCGTGCACGCGACGGACCTGGTGCTCGTCGAGGTCGAGGCCATGCGCGAGGATCGAGCCCGGCGGCAGGGCCTGCAGCGCCAGCAGGCGCTCGAGTGGACCGTCGTAGCCGCGCGCCCTGGCATCGAGCGCATCGGCGAGGTCCTTGCCATCCTCGGCCACGTGCACGTGCATGATGGTCGACAGCTCCCGACAAAGCGACGCCGCCTCGCCGATGATGTCGTCGGAGACGGTGAACGAGGCGTGCAGGGCCACCGCTCCGCACAGCCGCGGGCCGTGGCTGCGCACGAGGAATCGACGACACTCGGCCAGGCCCCGGCGACCTTCCTCGCGCCCGCCGTTGCGCTCGGTGGCCCCGTAGCAGAGCAGCGCCCGGATCCCCAGCTCGTCGCAGGCCGCCGCCAGTACGTCGAGCGAGCCCTCGATGAACGCGGGCGACTCGTGGTGATCGATGAGGGTCGTGGTCCCGGCCAGCAGCGCCTGCGCCACGTAGAGCCGCGCCGACGCCCGCAGCGAGGCCTCGTCGAGCGCTCGATCGAGCCGCCACCACACGCGCTCGAGGATCTGCACGAAGGTCTGCGGTGCAGGCTCGGGCGCCGGCAGGCCCAGCGGCGCCAGTCCGCTGTAGATGTGCGTGTGCGCGTTGACGCGGCCGCGCTGGATCGTCGCGCCCTCGCACGCAAGCCGCGGCACGTCGGCGGGAGCCTCTGCCTCGGTCACCGCGCGGACGCGATCCCCCTCGACGAGCACCACGAGCCCCGTGGCATCGGGGCCGACCACGATCGGCCCGTGCATCCTCGATGCATCGCTCATGGTCGTGCTCCCGTCGCGGGGAAGGCCCGCCGCATCAGCTCGCGCTCGGAGAAGCGCGGGGGCTCGAGCACGGGCTCGCCGACGGGCGCGGGCTCGCCGAGCCGCCGCGCCACGCGATCGAACACCGTCTGGTACGCGGGCAGCGTCCACTTGCCAAAGTGCGTGCTCGCGCCCTCGTAGTCCTGCAGCTCGTACTCCTCCGGCGTGGTCACGTAGCCCGAGTACGCATTGGCATGGCCGCACAGCACGGTATGGGTGACCCCGCGGGCGGCGAGCGCCTCGGCCACGGTGGCGCGGATCCTTCGACCGGCCACCGTGGTGATCTCGGCCGGGGCGGCCGCGATCGCCACCGCCCCAATCATGGCCACGTGCACGGGCAGCACAGCAGGAGTCCATGGCTTGGCATCGGGCTCGTCCTCGTCGAGCGCCCGCACCAGGCGCAGCGCAGGATGGGCCCTCCAGGGCAGCGGCAGCCGACGCAGCCGGGCCATCCCCAGGATCCGTCGACGGCCGCTCTCCACCCACGGGATCTTCTCGGCCTGGGTGGCCGCATGCTCGGCGAAGGTCTCGGGCGGCCGCAGCCGACGCCAGCGCTCGCGGGCTCGCATGACCACGCCCTGCAGCGAGCGCAGCGAGCGAGGCAAGCCCGGCCCCTCCTCGGTGCCGAAGAACATCGCCATCCCGATCTCCGCCGGCGCGGTGCGCAGACCGGTGCGGCCGCCCGCAAAGCGCGGGTCGACGTCGATGCACGAGAAGTCCTCGAACGCATGTGCGGCCATCAGCCTGGGAGCAAGTGGCGTCGCACGCTCGGCCGCATCGACGAGCTCGAGGGCCAAGGTGGCCTGGAGGCGCCCGTTGAACCGGGCGCTGTCGTCGTCATCGGGGTGACGCCCGCGCATGAACGGTCGCCCGGGATGGCGCCGATCGTTGGGCGTGACGTCACCGGTGGATCCCTGGGCAAAGGCCGCCACGTAGCCGCCATGGCCCCGCCGCGCCATGGCCCGCTCGAGCTCCTGGGCGGCGTAGCCCTTGTTGTCGAAGTGCAGCGCCGTGTTGTCGCTGTGCACGTTGGTGCCGTGGACACCAAACCAGTTGATCGAGCCCAGCGGTCGGCCGTCGGCGTCGTCGAACCGCAGCAACCGCATCGTGCGATCGATCGCCACCGCACGCTGCCCAGGGCCCACCGGCACCACCTCGGGGTTGCGGTTATAGGCCTCGATGCTGCGGTTCCATGCCACGGGAACGTCGGGTTCGAACGCCCCCTCCGCGTAGCGAACCTGGCCCGGCCGGCGACCCCGGTAGGCCTGCTCGATGGCCGTGGCGATCCCCTGGGCCAACCCCTCGAGCACCGAGGCGCAGAACCCCGGGATGGTGATGTTGTAGAACGGATAGTGCGTGAATCCCCCGGGCCCGCTATGGGTGTGGGTGGCCATCAGCACGACCTCGGCATGCCCGAGGCCCGCCTCGGGCATGCGCTCGGCGAGCCGGTCGAGCACCCGCCGACGCAGGGCGAGGCTGATGAAGGCCAGGTCGCAGCACACCAGCACCAGCGGCCGGGCCCTCGGGGGGCTGGGCTCGACGAGCGCAAAGGCCCGTGCGTGCAGCGGGGTCGCCACCGACTCCACCACGTTGTGGAGCATCCCCCACCCCATCATGCCCAGGGCAGGCTCGTAGGTCGTGATGTCGGTCTTGGCGACGCCGATCTCGAGCATGGTCTTGGTCCCTAGCGCCATGCGTCGCGATCGGAGGTCGACCGGATCTTGCCCACGCTCATCGCCTTGGCCGCTGGCGAGTCCTTCATGGGCAGCACGAAGCGCTGCCGGCCATCGAATGCGGCGAGCGCCCCGGCCACGGCGCCGGCGGTGGGCACCAGGCCGATCTCGCCGACCCCCTTGGCCCCGAACGGCCCCTCGGGCTCGTGCTCCTCGACCAGGATCACCTCGACCTGGGGCATGTCGCGCGCACGCAGCACCCCGATCTCGCGCAGCTTGAATGCCACGGGCATGCCATCGAGGCACGGCAGCTCTTCGGTCAAGGCAAAGCCCAGGCCCATGTGCACCGAGCCCTGGATCTGGCCCTCGCAGAGCGCAGGGTTGATCGCCCGCCCCACGTCGTGCGCCGCGATGAAGCGATCGAGCCGCCCGCTGTCGTCGAGGATGCAGACCTGGGTGGCAAAGCCGAACGAGGTGTGCGTCTTGATCTGGCCCGCCGCGTTGGTCTTGCCCGGCGAGGTGGTGTCGTCGATGAGTACGTCGGCCGCAAACACCTGCCCGGCGAGCTGCTCGAGGGTCTTGCCCTCGTCGAGTGCGGCGCGGAGCTTGACCCCCGCGTCGCGCACCGCTCGACCGCCGAACAGGGTCGCGCGCGAGCCCGTGGTCTGCCCGCAGTCGAGCGCATAGGTGGCGTCGACCTTGGGGCGGAACACGGCCGCAGGCAAGCCCGTGACTTCCACCGCGCACTGCACCAGGACGGTCAGCAGCCCCTGCCCCATCTCGGTGTAGCCGTTGTAGATCGACACGGTGCCGTCGGCCTCGACCTGCAGCCGGGCCTTGCCCCACTCCTTGGCGCCGTTGCCGATGCCCGTGTTCTTGATCCCGCAGGCGATGCCCACCGCGCGACCGGCCGCCTTGGCCTCGTAGTAGGCGTCCTTGACCGCCTCGAGCGTCGCGATCACCCCCACCGACTTCTCGTAGACCTGCCCGGTGGTGAAGGTGTCGCCCACCTGCACGGCGTTCTTGCGGCGGATCCCCCAGCCGTCGAGGCCGACCTCGCGAGCCAGCATGTCGATGGCCCCCTCGATCGCAAAGCTGCTCTGGTTGGCGCCAAAGCCCCGCATCGCCCCGCACGGCGGGTTGTTGGTGGTCACCGCCACCGCCTCGATGTCGACGTTGACCACCTTGTAGGGCCCGCAGGCGTGCCCGGCCGCGCGCTCGAGCACCTTGGCCCCCACCGAGGCGTAGGCCCCCGTGTCGCCCACGATGCGGGCCTTGACCGCGGTGAGGTGCCCCTCGGCGTCACAGCCCACCGTGAACTCCATGTCGAGCGGGTGGCGCTTGGGGTGAATGCGGATCGACTGCTCGCGATCGAGGGTGATCTTGACCGGGCGCCCCGTCATGGTGGCGAGCAGCGCCGTCTGCGACTGCACGCTCATGTCCTCCTTGCCGCCAAAGGCCCCGCCGTTGGGGACCAGCTCCACGAACACCTGCTCGGCGGGCACCCCGAGGAACGCGGCCACTTGGCGCCGATCGTCGAAGATGCCCTGCCCCTGGGTGTAGAGGTGCAGGCGCCCGTCGGGCCGCGGGACCGCCAGGGCGCTCTCGGGCTCGAGATAGAGGTGCTCGATGCGCTGCGTCTTCCAGGTGCCGGTGACCACGTGGGCGCTCTGGGCCAGGGCCGCATCGGCATCGCCGCGCTTGAACGCGGTGCGCGACAGCTGGTTTGCGTGGGTGGGGTTGACCCGGGGCGCCTCGGCCTTCAGGGCCTCGTGCATGTCGACCACCGCGGGCAGCACCTCGTACTCCACGTCGACCAGCGCCGCGGCCTCCCGCGCGATGGCCACCGTCTCGGCCGCCACCGCCGCCACCACGTCGCCCACGCAGCGCACCTCCTCGCCCTCGGCCACGAAGCCCGGCCAGTCCTCGAGGATGAGCCCGTACCAGCGCTTGCCCGGCACGTCGGCGGCCGTGGCCACCGCCGCCACCCCCGGCAGCGCCCGCGCCCGGCTGGTGTCGATGCGAACGACGCGAGCACGGGCATGGGGCGAGAGCACCAGCACGCCGTGCAGCATGCCCTCGCGCGTCATGTCGTCGACGTAGGGGCGCTCGCCCAGGCTCATGCGCTCGCCCTGGTAGCGCGCCAGATCCTGGCCCACGCGACCGTCGGTGCTCGGCTGCGGATCGGCCTGCCCCCGGCGCGCCCGGGCGTAGAGATCGATGGCATCGATGATCTTGACGTAGCCCGTGCAGCGGCACAGGTGCCCATCGATCGCCTTGGCGATCTCCTCGCGCGAGGGGCTGTCGTTCTTGTCCACCAGGTGCTTGGCCCGCAGCGCGATGCCGGGGATGCAAAAGCCGCACTGAAGACCGGCCGCGGCCACGAACGAGCGGGCGATGAGCTCGCGATCGGCCTGCGGCACGCCTTCGAGCGTCACGACCTGCCGCCCCGCCACCTTGGCCGCCGGCATGGCACACGTGGTCTTGGCCGCGCCGTCCACCACCGCCAGGCAGCACCCGCACTGCCCCTGCGGCGAGCACCCGTCCTTGGTGGAGAGGATCCCACAGCGCCCTCGCAGCGCTTCCAGCAGCGTTTCATCCGGCCGGGTCTCGATCT
The DNA here is from genome assembly GCF_026337845.1 of Paraliomyxa miuraensis. Lineage (GTDB taxonomy): Bacteria > Myxococcota_A > Polyangia > Nannocystales > Nannocystaceae > Paraliomyxa > Paraliomyxa miuraensis. The sequence goes on from NZ_JAOVZF010000157.1 coordinate 464,674, forward strand.
GGACCGGCCGACCATTGAGGGTGAAGGATACGTCGCTCATCGTGGGGCAGACCTCCGTCGGCTGCCGGCAGGCTATCACGGCGCCAAGGGCGGTGGGTGCGGTGGATCCGGCCGCATGGGGCCCTGTCGGCCGGAATGAGCCCGTTGCAGCCGCCAGGGCCGGGGTCCATACTGGACGTCATGAGTACCGCGGAAGCGCTGGACCTCGCACGGGAGCCCATCGTCGTCTTCCGCTCCGTCAGCGGCAATGGACAGACGTTTGCGCTCGAGTCATCGTCCAAGGCACGCGTTCGGGAGTACTTCGGCCATCGGGCCCATCTCCACCCCCGCGTGTCCATTGCCCACGAGACGGCCGCCGACTACGACTCGATGCGTGAGGATCTGGTGCCGCAGATCATCCACCTCCTGACGGGGGTGTCACGAGAGCAGCTCGAAGTGCTCGGCGAGGTGGTCTTTCGCGATCCTGTCACCGAGCACGAGGTGCCACTGCGCTTCGATGACGAGTCACCGAAGCTTCCCGCCGCGTACGCTCCGTCCACCAAGCACCGGTAGCTCGGGCGGCCACGCGTCGAGGAACTCGGTCAGCGACGTGTTCCAGCCGTAGGCATCACCGGCATCGATCACGACGTCGAACCCGAGCTTGTCGGTCTTGGCATCGTCGCTCGAGATCGGTCGACGCCCCGGCCCCACCCATGGCGTGTTCACGTATCGCTGGTGGATCTCGAGCATCCGCTCACGCGGGACCACCAAGAACCTCCACCGCGCGCCGTCGCGCACCATCAACATGAAGAAGAGCTCGGGGTCCTCGATCCTGCGTAGCTGGGCCCGAGACAGGTTGAAGCGCGCGGATGCAGCTCCGGTACTCGCAGCCAGCTTGGCGCGAGCAGACTTGACCTGGACGCGCCACGTCGTCTTGTCGTCGTCGTTGATCACGAATACGTCGTCGCCCACGTCGACGACGGGCACGGCGACGTTCCAACCGCGCAAGAGCAGCTCCGACATCGCGAAGTACTCACCAGCCCGACCAAAGTGGGTCGTCTTCTCGTTCGTGGGCACCCCCGAGGAGTCTAACGGACCCTCACCGTGCCCGCCCCGTCACCAGCGCCCCCACGATCTCGCCGCCGAACACCCGCCCCGACCGGTGCATGTGCATCACGCCGGCCACTCCGGCCGTGCCGGTGGCGGTGGCATCCACCTGCACGCGCCGGCGCACCGCCTCGCGGGCCTCGACCAGCGTGGGCTCGTCGACCACCACCGGCCAGCCACCGCTGCGGATCATGCCCTCGCACAGCGCCCACCAGTCGTAGGTCTCGTCGTCGAGGATTCCGTGGGCCACGCTGCGGGGCGTACTCTCCCATGGCCACATGTGATCGCGTCGATGGGTGGCGGCGTGGCGGAGCGCCTCGTCGACGAGCTCGGCCGGAACGCGGTGACGCAGCCAGTCCGCGCGCAGGCGCGGATCGGCGGGCGGGACCTCGCCAAGTCGCGTGGCGATCGCCCTCACCACCAGCTCGTAGGCCCGCCGCAGCGGCCAGGCGCTCGCGGTCTGCACCGTGCAAAGCCGCGGCACCTTGGGCAGCACCCCCAGGCTCACCGCATCGCGCAAGGCCTGCATGCATGCGCTGGCCAGGGCCCCTCCGCCGACCTGCACCACCAGCAAGTCCAGGCGCCCGGGACCACGCCGAACCTGATCGGCGAGCTCGTAGCCGAGCGTGAGCCCGCCTTCCACCGCCAGGCCGTTGTCACTGCCCTGCACGCCGAAGGGCAGCGCCCCGCGGGCCAGCGCGTCCCGAAAGGCGCGGTAGCAGGGGTCGCCCGGTGAGCCATCGCGGACGCACGACGTGATGGCCGCCTCGAGCTGGATCAACCGCTCGAGCACGTCGGCATCGGCGTCCGGTGGCACGAACACGTCGAGCGGCCAGCGCACGGCGCGGGCCACCACCGCGGCCGCGAGCGCCGCGTTGCCGCAGCTGGCGATGGCCAGGCGCGAGCGGAGCGCGGCCGGGGGAAACAGACCCGCCACCTCGGCCAGCCGCAGGTGGATCATCACCCCCATCAGGTGTCGCGCCTTGTGCGAGCCCGAGACATTGTCGGTCTCGTCCTTGAGCCACAGCTCGAACGCCGGCCCCGACATGTGCGAGGACAGCGACACCGCCGACCGCAGCGGCGTGGGACGAAAGCCCGTGCCGTCGATCTCGCTCACGGCGGCATCGAGCCCCTCCACCAGCGCCCGCAGCTCCACGTCGTCCACCCCCAGGGCGGCGGCTCGATGCGAGTGGGACAAGAGCCGTCCGAACACGACGAATGGGTTGCCCTCGATCGACTCGGGAAAGCGAAGCCGGGCGGGATCGATCCGTCGCACGAGCACGTGGTCGACGTCGTCATCCGAGCGCGCCGCGGGGCACACGAACGGCAGGCGCTCGGTCAGCGCCACCTGGCGACCGCATCCCGAGCACTCGAGCCATACCGCGGGGCTCGGCCCTCCCCCCTCCAATACCTTCATGCGCTCGCCCCGGCTCCCGTCTCTTCGTTGAAGGCCTCGATCATCGCGTCCCACCGCGGCAGCAGCTCCCGCAGCCCCCGCCAAAACGCCGGCTCGCGGCGCTCGACGAACTCGGGCAGCGGCACTCCCTGCTGCTCGACCCAGGTGAAGTAGCCCAGGTTGAACATGCGGGCGCGATCGACCGAGGTGGCCTCGAGCAGGTGATCGGTGCGAACCCCGGCGAGGTGCTCGCCGAAGGTCTCGGCCGCCGCGATTCGGTCGAAGCGGCCCCCGAAGCGCCGCGAGAGCGTCTTGGCGCGCTCCGAGCCGTACATCTGGGCGCCGTCGGTGGCCACCGTGATCACCACGTCGTCGGGACCGAACCCGCGATGGCGTGCGAGCTTGATCGCCGCGAGCACGTTGGCGATCCCGGAGAGGCCCATCGACGACAGCGAGGCCACGGCCTCCTCCGACAGTCCCCGGCGCTCGCACAGGTAGGCCCGCCCCTCGGGATGGTTGAACAGCAGGTCCAGCGCGTCGGTGCTGCGATCGGAGACCGCGGCCACGACGTCGGTGTTGTGCACGTTGTGGATGAACGGCACGTGCTTGTCACCGATGCCCTGGATGTTGTGCTCACCAAAGCCGTTGACGAGCAGCGTGGGGCACTCCAGCGCCTCCACGGCCATGATCTCGGCCTGCAGCGCCTCCTTGAGGTAGTCGCCGGCCGCCAGCGTGCCCGCCGATCCGGTCGCCGACGCGTAGGCGCGCAGCCGCCACTGCCGTCGCTGCTGCCCCTGCGATCGCAGGTGCGTGAACACGTGCTCGAGCGCGCGTCCCGTGCACAGCCAGTGCCCCAGGTGATTGCCGAACTCGCGGAACTGGTTGAAGATGACGTGGTCGGGCTGCGCGTCCAGCCGCGCACACTCGTCGTAGATCTCCTTGACGTTGCTCTCCGAGCCCGGCGTGCGCACGATGTCGGACGGGTCGCTCACCCAGCGATCGAGCCATTCGAAGCGCTCGGCGCTCATGCCCTCGGGGAGCACCGCCACCCCGCGACACTGCATGATCCGCGAGATCGCCACCCCCCCGCGGCAGTAGTTGCCGGTCGAGGGCCACACGGCCCGGTGGGCCGTGGGGTCGAACTGCCCGGTCAGGATCCGCGGCGCGAGGCAGGCGTAGGCCGCCAGCACCTTGTGGGCCGCGATCATCGGGAAGCGGCGCCCGAGCACCACCACGATCGGGGCCGGCACGCAGGTCAGCTCGGGCGGAAGCACCAGGTGGGCCGGCACCGGATCCAGGCCGCGACGATCGGCCGAGTTGTACCAGTGCACGCGAAACAGGTTGAGCGGGTGCGGAGCGTCGGGATCGACGTGGGCGAGCGCGGCCTGGATCGACGCCGGAATCGTGGTGGGATCGGCGAGCTGGGCAAAGGTGGGCAGCACGATGCCGGCCTCGCCAAAGCGCTGCACGGCGCGGCGGCGAACGGTGGCGTCGACGATCTCGGTGGACAGGGCCGGAGTGGTCATGCGGAAGGCTCGGTGGGATCGCTCGGAGACGAGGGTGGCAGGATGGCCCCGGTCCGCTCGACGATCATGCGATAGGCGTGGGGCTGACGGTGCTTGGCGAAGTCGAACACGCTGCGCTTGTACGAGGTGCACAGATCGAGATCGCAGCGGGCAACGGCGATCTCGTCGTCACGCGTGACACACTGTGCCACGAGCTCCCCGGTGGGCGCGATGATGCAGCTGCCGCCGATCATCTCGCAGCCCTCCTCTTCGCCGGCCTTGGCCACCCCCACCACGTAGGTACCGTTTTGATAGGCACCCGCCTGCATCACCAGGTGGTTGTGGAAGTCGCCCAGGCGATCGTGCTCCGGCGCCGGAGGGTTGTGCACGGGGGTGTTGTAGCCGATGAGCACCAGCTCCACGCCCTGCAGACCGAGCACGCGGTAGGCTTCGGGCCAGCGGCGATCGTTGCAGATCGCCATGCCCACCACCCCGCCGAAGGCTCGCACCGCGGTCCACCCCGGGCCCGGCTCGAAGTAGCGCTTCTCGAGGTGCTGGAACCGGCGCCAGGGCTCGTGCTCGGCGTGCCCGGGCAGGTGCACCTTGCGGTACTTGGACACGATGCGTCCGCTGGTGTCGACCAGGATCGAGGTGTTGTAGCGGTGCACGGTGCCGCCCTCCTCGTCCTCGCACAGCTCGGCGTAGCCCAGGCAAAAGCCCACCGACAGCCGCCGCGCCTCGTCGAACAGGCGCTGGGTGTCCGGTCCCGGCATCCGGCGCTCGTAGAAGGCATCGAGCTCCGCTCGATCTTCGATGAACCAGCGGGGGAAGAACGTGGTCAGACACAGCTCGGGAAACACCACCAGCTGGGCCCCCATGGCGTGGGCCCCCTGGAGCAGCGACACGAGACGAGACACCACCTCGGGCCGCGCGTGGGCGCGCTGGATGGGGCCGAGCTGGGCAGCAGCGATGACGAGGGGGCGGGGCACGGGCGGTCATCTTGTCACCGCGCGGGCCGGGGGCTCAAGGTCGGGCCGCGATGGGCCGCGAGCACCGCCGTCCACCGTCGCAGCAGCCATCCCGGGGGACGGCATGGCGCCTGGGCCTCAAGACGTCGTGCGGTGGGCTCGGGCGTAGACCCGGCGGCCTGGCTCCCCGTAGGCGACGAGCTGGCCGAGAGCAGCGAAGCTGTCGAGGATGGCCTCGACATCGCTCGTCCTGGCGCGGGTGAAGCTACGGGCGACCTCCATTGCGGACCACGCATCGCGATCGCTTCCATCGAGCACGAGATCGCGAATGGCGGTCGCACGATCGAAGAAGGTCTTGGGCCACCGGGCGGCCTTGCCCTTGGCCACGGTCGCAACGGGCGCACGGTCCGAACCATCGGTGAGCGGCTGCTGGACAGCGGCGGGTTGCTGCGACGTAGGAGCTTGAAAGTCCGGGCGGAGCCAGCGGACGGTGCCCTGCTCTTCCTCGGCAACGCGCTCACGGTTCAGCGCGACGAGGCGCTCGAGGATCTGCTCGTCCATCAGATCGTGAGGCCAGCCATACGCGTCGAACACCGCGTCGTCGAGATCGTCGTGGATCTGGCGCAGGACGGTCACGAGCCCCTGATCGTGCACGATGCGCTCCTTGTCGGTGAGCGTCTCACCCGCGCGGAGCTTCTCGAGCACATTGTACAACGCGGTGATCGTGAGTTTCGGGTGTGCAGCGATTTGACGCTTGCGATGTGCATCGAGGGACTCTGCGAGCTTGCGAATGCGGGACTTCTGGGACTTGGTGGCGTCCGGAAACGGGAAGGGATCGAAGCAATCACTATGATTGTATGTGGAGTCGTTGCCCACGCCGAGCCAGCCACCGCGCTTCTCCGCAAAAACGAGATGAGGACGTGCAGAGAGAACGCCGAGTTGCCAACCTTCTGAAAGTGCGATGATCAGCACCTTTGTCTCCGGGAGGGACGTACATGGCTCGAACGAGAGCACACGATGACGCGCGGTGCGCGAACTGACGACAAACCGATCAATCCCAGCCAGGGCTGCGCGAAACCGCGACCTAGGCTCGGCATGAAGCCACCATTCACGGGCATACTTAGCCCGAGGGTTCTGCTGACGCTCCGGCCTAACACGGTCGGCGAGAAGTTGAAATGCTCGAGGATGGGTCTCTCGCAGCTTGTCCTCGGTCCAGCCCCATGTGTCGATCACATACTGCTCCCGTCGTACCTTTGTAAGGTCGCGTCCGGTGATATACGTACGGACCAAGGCCGATCGAGTAGATGCCGGCATGCGAGCGACCTCATCAACCGAAAGAACGAAACCCTGCCCCGACAACTGAACGCCGGGACATGCGAGCCCAGTGTTAGAACGCAGTGGCTGAATACTGCTGGTATTTACACCAACCGTGAGGTCTGGACTTACGCGCCCCTGGCGCACGGCAAAATTCACGCGGAACGTACCATCATCGGGATCCCCTTCTGCAAGAACGGAACTGCTTACCCCGTCATAGTCCCCGGCGGCCACTGCCGTCATCGCAATTCGCACGGCCGCGCCGCTTTGGGAGTCGACCCAGGGGTGATCAGGTATGGCAAACACGATGGAAGCCTTGCCGTCGCAGGTCATTCGCTCAACGATCCTGCGATTAAACGTTTGTGTAATGCTGTTGGTAGTGATGAACCCAAAGCGCCGAGCCTCACCCTTTCGGACCAGTATTGCCGCATGGCTCCACCAGTACATCACATAATCCGCGGATTCCGGCACGTCTCGATGCGCCTTGCGAAGCGCTTCGACGTACCCGTCGCCAAGCGTGAGACGCATGCGCTTGTTGCCGATGAACGGAGGATTTCCTACGATGAACTCCGCCTTCGGCCATTCGGCTGGTCTCGGGTTCATGTAGTCGTAGACCGGAGTCTGCGCCCGCTCATCGGGCACGCTCTTGGCGGTGATTGGATCCACGCGCATTGTCTCACCATCCCAACGCGTGATAGCCCTGCCATCTTCGCCGCACCGAAGTACAGGTTCACCATCCCACGCTAGGACGGCGTCCCGACACTCGATATTGGCGTAGTCATGCAGCACCGGATCAGGTGGTGGCGCGGCGCTGCCCTTGAGCCGGTGGTGCCAGCGGAGATGGCCGATCCAAAGCACGAGTTCCGCTATCTCCTTGGCCCACGGCTTCTTCTCGATGCCAAGGAACTGCGCCGGATTCACCGTCACCCCCTCGAGATTCAGTTTCTCGTTGCTGACCCCGAGTTGGCGCATCTGCTCCAGTACTTCGCCCTCGAGTTGCTTCATCAGATCGAGGGCAACATAAAGGAAATTCCCCGAGCCACACGCAGGGTCCAGCACGCGAACTTCGCAGAGTCGGCGATGGAATGCATCAAGGACGTCTACCGCCTTGTCGACCTTGCCAGCCTCCACTAGCTTGCCTGCTTCGGCACGCACGACAAGCCACTCGGCGCGGAGCGGCTCTTCCAGGGTCGGACGCACGAGACGCTCGACGTACGCACGGGGTGTGTAGTGTGCTCCCAGGGCATGGCGTTCCTCGGCGTCCAGCGCACGCTCCAGTAGCGTGCCAAAGATCGCTGGCTCCACGTCCGCCCAATATTTGCGAGCCGCAGCGTGGAGCGTGCGAAGCTGAGCAGCGGTCAGCCTGAGCGGCTCCACGTAGCGGAAGAGGCCGCCATTGAAACGGAGAATCTGCTCACCGGTTAGCAGCGTGCCTCCGGTGTTCATCACTCGGAAGAACTGCTGCACACCGCCCGGGAATCCGGATGGGTTCGGGATCCAGAACCTCTCTAGGTAATCCTCGAAGAGGCGCTTGCCTTCTGGAAAGAGCCCCACGTCCTCGGCAAACATCGCGAAGATGCACTGCATGAGGAAGCGCGCGACCAACTGGGGAGTGTGACCTGACTCCTCCAGATCCCGCGCAAGATCCGCGAGACTCTCCGCGATCTCGCGGGTCATCTTCGCTTGGTGGTGTGATGGATCGAGCGCGCGAGGATCGACGAAGAGTGCGCGTAGGCGCCCGAGCAACAACGGACGCCTGAGCAGATCGGCGAGGAAGAACCGTTGGTTCGGCGGGTCAGGATACGGCTTGTAGATTCCGCTGTCGTCGAAGCAGGCATAGAGGTCGAAGGCGTAGCCAACGTCGACGACCACGAGGAAGGGCGGCATGGGATCGAGTTGGCCTGCGTAGGCGCGCGCTTGGCCGTAGGCGTCGTTCATCGCCAACGTCCAACCCGGCGAGCCCCGCTTCGCGGTGCCAAGTCGACGTCCCTTCTCCGAACCTTGCTTGGCCTCGAGTACGAAGTGCTCGGCCTTGTAGAGGTCGATCCGCCCCACTGTTCGACGCTCGTCACCAGCGAGACGCACGGGTCGCTCGAAGCAATAGAGGTCGCGCGCGGCGTCGCCGGTCGCTGGGTCGGGACGCGGGACTTCTATCAGGTCACACAACTCAGCGAGGAAGAGCTGCGTGTTCTGCATCTCGGATGCCTCCGAGGCGCGCCACCGCGAGACGAACGCCTCGACCTTCGCCGAGTCCGGCGCGAACGGAGGGGTCGACTCGATCGGGTCGGTGGGTTGGGCCGCCATGCGCGCAGGATCGGCGCTGGGATGGGGAAGGGCAAGATGCGAAGGTCCGCATAACACTGAACAAAGTGCGAGTGGCGAGTGGCGCGAGATGCCTGTACGGCGCTTGCGGATACTCTCTCCGCGTGTCGCGAACGACGACGTGCCTCCTGCACGCCGTCGCCCACACGCCGCCACGCCGGTCGAACGTGCACGCGCACGTCGTTGGGACCCACCTGTATGCCGGCGAACGCGGCAAGCGAGCCGTCCCTCTGACCCAAGAGGGCCATGCGCTGGTGTGCATCGACAGGAGCCCGGTCGCCCACCGATCCTCGGCGTCGATCCGGATGCGGTGCTACCGTGCTGCTCGTGTGGGCTCTGGCCAATCGGACCCCGTACGCGGCCGAGCGCAACTGGACCCGCGACAAGGATGGTGTCCACTGGTGGCTCGTGGCCGTCCGCGCCACCTTCACGATCGGCACCCACGGCAAGCTCGCCCTCGCCGACGAGCAATTGCCCCCCGTCCTCGCGCCCGAGCATCATGGTGAGCCGGCAAGTCGAGCCTGCGTTACGACTCGGACCTGCTGGCCCGCAAGCCCTCGACCGACGTGCTCGTGCTGGGCAGCGCCCACGCTCCGCGTGGCAAGCCAGCGGCGACCGTCCCGGTGGTGCTGCGGATCGGCACGCTCGAGAAGACCCTGCTCGTCCACGGCGAGCGCGTGTGCTACGACGGCCTCTCCGGCCTGACCACGACTGCACCGCGACCGTTCGCCACGCGCCCGATCCAGTACGAGCTTGCGTTCGGGGGCAGCGACATCACCGATCCCGATCCCACCCAGCACCGCCTCGATGAGCGCAACCCGGTCGGTCGCGGCTTCGCTCGGCGTAGCGCCACCCTCGCCAACACTCCGGCCCACGCGATCGAGTACCCGACCGGCGATCCTGCCACGGCGGGTCCTGCGGGCTTCGGCCCCATCGAGCCCGGGTGGCTGCCGCGACGCCTGCTCGCAGGCACCTACGATGCCGCATGGGTGAAGACCAAGAAGCCGCTCTTGCCCGACGACTACGATCCCGCGTTCGCCCTCTGCGCCCCGGCCGACCAGCACTTGCCCCAGCCGTTGCGGGGCGGCGAGCGGCTCGGGCTGCTCAACCTGAGCCCCGAGGGCACGCTGGTGCTCGTGCCGCGCATCGGGCTCGAGCTGCGCAGCCGCTTCGGTCGCAAGACGGTGCCGCACGATCCGCCCATGCTGACCACGGTGCTCGCCGAGCCCGACGAACGGCGCTTGTCGCTCGTGTGGCAGAGCTCCCTGCGCGTGGCGGCTTCGGACGCGGACTACCTCGATGAGACGGAGATCGGTCAGAGGGCTGGTGCCTCATGAGCACCGGGCTCGAGGTGATCGCGGTCGGGGCTCGTACGCCGATCGGTCTCGTGGCCCAGACCGCCGCCGCGGCGGCACGGGCGGGGATCTGCCGGATCCGCGAGTATCCGTTCGTGACCGTGAGCGGTGAGCCGATGATGATGGCGTCCGACGCCAAGCTCCCCGCCACGCTCGAAGGAGCGGAGCGGCTGGTGCCGCTGGCGCGCTGCGTACTCGAAGAGGTCGCACACGAGCTCGCCGCAGCGCCGCGGCCGTACCGTGGGCACGTCGACCCGTGGCTCTCGCTGCCCGAGGCGCGCCCCGGCATGCCGGAGCGCGACATCATGCGCACCGCGGAGACCCTGGCCGCAGCGCTGCGTGCTTCGGGCACGCCGCTTCGTTGCGACGTCGCGGGGCGCGGGCATGCCGGGGTTGCCCTCGCGGTCGAGCGTACGGCCCAGACGAACGTGCGCGGTGAGGAGCACCTCACGGTGATACTCGGCGTCGACAGCTACCTTCATCCCGAGACCTTCGTGTGGCTCGAGGGCAACCGCAGCTTCGGACCCGATACCCGCAGCGGTTTTGCGCCGGGTGAAGGTGCGGGATGCCTGGTGCTCGCGAGCACTCGGCTGCGCAAGAGTTTGGGCCTGCCGTGCCTGGCGGTGGTGGGCGGCGTGGCCACGGCGCAGGAGCATCGGCTGCCGGGCAGCGAGACCGGATCCTTGGGCGAGGGCATGACCGCGGCCGTGTTCGGTGCGATCTCGGGTCTGCGGCTGCCGACCGAGGCGGTCGACACGGTGTACTGCGACATCAACGGCGAGCGCTACCGGAGCGAGGAATGGGGCTTCGTGGCTCTGCGCGCGTCTGCAACCTTCCGGGCGCCAGAATACGAGGCTCCGGCCGACTGCTGGGGCGACATGGGAGCGGCCAGCGGCGCGTTGTTTGGGCCAAGTGGGAGCCCGCCCAACTCCGCGACGCTCATGGGGGTGATCCAGATGAGCGGGATGGTGACGGTGATCGAGGACGAGAAGTGTCCGATCTGCGGGGAGGATCATCGGTTCGAGGAGAGCGAGGCGACGAAGCTCGACGCGGGCGCGCTGGCGGGCAACTTCAAGGGGCAGGTGGCGGCCGCGGCTGCGGCGGGGGCGGCCAAGGACCCGCCGGTGAAGGTCAGCGCCAACACCATGCTCGGGGTGGTGCACTGCAAGTGCGGAAAGAAGTACGCGGACCAGTCGGCGATGACGACAGTGGAGCTGTGCCGGGCCGCAGCGGCGGCGGGGATGAAGCACCTGCCGGGGGTGACGGTGTCGTACGCGGATGGGCGGGGGGCGCTGGATGCGGCATACCTCGAGACGTTGGATCGGGTGAAGAAGGGGATTGGTGGGCACCTGGGCAACTCGGAGCTCTTTCAGGACACGTGGGAGAAGGCCGAGGATCGAGCCAAGGATAGCGATGAGAATCGCTCGGGGCCGGCCGCTGTCGTTGTTCACGATCATGACCCACCCGTAGCCGGGGTTTGTTCACGACCATGGCCCACCCTGGGGGCGGGTTGTTCACGA
>NZ_JAOVZF010000076.1 GCF_026337845.1 Paraliomyxa miuraensis
CTGGTGCCGTGGATGTCGAGCGGCTCCGCGAAGTGCTCGAGGTGGTGGGCTCATGCTGACGCTGCCGTCGGGAGCCCGGATGTTCATGGCCACGCAGCCCGTGGATCTGCGACGGAGCTACGACGGCCTGTGTGCCATCGTCGAGGGGACCTTCGGGCGCTCGGCTCGCTCGGGGGACCTGTTCGTCTTCATCAATCGCCGGGCCAACCAAGTCCGAATTCTCTTCTGGGATCGCGACGGCTACTGCATCGTGATGAAGCGGCTCGAGGCTGGAACGTTCCGCCGGCTCGAGGGACGCGATGGTGAGGATCACATCGAGATCGATGCGGGCGAGCTCGCGATGCTGCTCGAAGGAATCGATGCTCCGGTGATCAAGCGCCGCAAGAGGTATCGGATGCTCGCGCCAGCAACGAACGAGCACGTGGTCGCGAGATAGAGCTTGCGTTCGAGATCGCGCGTGGTACTGACCATGAGGTGACGAGCTCGCCAGGAGCCTCGAAGTCGGGCCGAGCGTCGAGCGATGACGATGCTCGGGGACGACTCGCGGAGCTCCTGGCGAGAGGAGATGCGGGGGCGGTGCTGGCCTTGTTCGACGAGCTGGCGACGCGGCACGACGA
>NZ_JAOVZF010000053.1 GCF_026337845.1 Paraliomyxa miuraensis
TCGAAGGCCGGCACGTCACCGGCCGTCTTGCCGTCGTAGGCCACCGACTCCACGCCCACCACCGTCGACGCGTCGGGGTTGGGCTGGTGGTAGTTCTCCTGCGGGTGGTTCTTGACCATCACCGCGGTCAAGAGCCACACGCGGATCTGATCCGGGTCGGTGCTCCCCCGCCCGGAGAGCCGCACCGCGATCGGCAAGAAGTAGTTGCTCTGGGTGGGCTCCACCCGGAACTCGATGCGGTTCTGCCCGTCCACCCGCTGCACCCCGCCCGACGTCACCTTGAGGGGGCAGCCGTGCTTGCTGGCGACCTCGTGGTAGCAGTCGTTGATCGACGTGGGCCGGCAGATCGGCACCTGCGGCTGGCAGGTGGCCGTGTTGGGGCTGGGCTGGCAGCCCGT
>NZ_JAOVZF010000108.1 GCF_026337845.1 Paraliomyxa miuraensis
CACGTTGGGCACCCCGGCGCCGCGCAGGCCCCGGGCGTACTCCTCCACCTGGTAGCGCGACAGGGCTCGATCCCGCGTCCGCGGTACGCCCCACTTGCGCAGCGACCGAAACCACCGCCACCGAGGGTGGGCCTTCTTGACGGCGTCCTTGTGCGGGTAGCTATCGCCTTCGAGCAGGATCCCGTCGGCGTAGCGGTACCTCACCACCACCTCGGCCGGCTTGGTCTCGGCAGTCGCGGAGGTCGAGGACTCGACCGGGGAGTCGGTTGTGCTGGTCTCGTTCATCGTTCACCTCTGCGAAGGCCCACACCGCGGCCGAGCACGCCTCGGCCGCGGCGTGGAGCGTCAGGTCCGTTCGTCGTCACCTCCGCGCCGCAGCAGCGTGGCCAGGCGCCGGTTGGCTCGCGTGCGTATGCGTAGGAGCAGATCCAGCGGCCCGCGCCGCGTCAGCTCCTCGCCGATCGCTTCGAGCTGCTCGATCTGCTCGGCGATCACTGGATCGACCAGGTCGGACGGCCCCCAGCCCCGCCGCGCGTGGCATCGAGGGTTTGGGGAAGGCGGAACGGAGGCCGCCCGCCTGGTCAGAAAGAAGTCGAGGAGGTCGAGACCCGGCCGCGCATCCTTGGCACGCGACCGACCCCGCGAAGATCGGGCGTCACGCTTGGCCATGATCCCGCTCCTTGGCCTGCGACGACTCGGGGAACGGGCAGCACCGCCGGTTCCTGGCATCGCGCCCATGCGTCGGCCGGGTCTCGGTGGGCATGGCTCAGCTCATTCCGGGGACCACGTCAGGCGTGGGCTCGGGGTGATCGTGCTCGCCCACCTCGGTCGTATTGGCCGTGGCGCCGTACTTCTGGGTTTCGAGCCAGCGGTAGAAACCGATCTCGCCCAGGGCATCGACCAACGAGTGCAGGCTGATCTCGATGGTGGTGTCGTCGTCGTCCGGCGGAGGCTTGGGAATGCACCCCACGCAAGGCGCCGCGAGCGGGTCGGGCGGAGCGGGAAGACTCTGGCGGCCGAGCCAGTGCCCGACGAGCGCCGTACCAGCAGGGATCAGGGCCTGGATCAGCTCGCGCTGACTCCGTTCCCGAGCCACCCGATCCTCGAAGGCCATCTCGCGCGACTCCTTGTCGAGCGCCAGCACCTGCTGCTGCGCCTTGGCGTCGGTGACCGATCGCCACAGCGTGGCCACCCCGTACAGCATCGCGGCGATGCCCAGGAGCACCAGCGCGGCCGCGAGTCCTTGATCGAGCGTCTCCATCACACACCCCCTTCCGCGGCGACGATGGGCAGCGGCTCGAGCAGCTCCATCACCAAGTGCACGCGCTTGCTGGCGCCACCGCTGTGGAAAACCTTGCGGTCCACCAGGCGATAGCCGTGTGCGGCCTGGGCCTCGAGCCAGGCCGCCTGGGCGGCCTCGTGCTCGGGGCCACCCACGGCAAAGCCCTGGCAGACGTAGATTGGTTTGGTCGGGTTGTTTGGTTCGGACATCGTTCGTTCTCTTGGTGTGCAAAGGGTTTGCGGCCCGAAATCGGGTCGCATTGGAAGGAAACCTGTCAGGTGAGCCCGTGCGATCAGCCGCCGCGCACTTCCTCGATGAGCTGGCCCAGCGCGAGCGCCTGCATGCCGAGCGCGTCGAAGAGCCCGGCCATCAGATCCTGCGTCACGGCCTCGCCCTTGGCCGTCCACGACTCGCCCAGCTTGGTGAAGATCGCCGCGAACTCGTCATCGGTCGCCGCGGCGCGGGCCGCCTCGATGAGCGCCCAGTCGTCCTCGGGCAGCAGCGCACGAGCCTTGGCCATGCCGCCCTTGGGTACCTTGGCCAGCACCCGTTCGAGACGCTGGGCGTACTGCGAGGGCTCGGTCGCCGTGGTGTCCACGGTTGGCGATGCGGCGGCCTTGGCCTTCGCCTTGGCCTTGCCGCGCGGTGGCTCGTTGGCGGCGGATTCGGGCTCGGCCTGCGCCCGGGCCTGCTGCGTGGTGGCCATCTCGATGACCTTGCGCAGCAGCACCATCAGGTCGGGGCCGGCGATGTCGATCGACTTGCCGAACATCTCCGCGCGCTGGCTCGAGCGCTGCTTGAGCAGTTCGTGCTCGAGCAGTCGCTGCTCGCGGGTCGACTCGTGCTCGAGGATCGACAGCACCTGCTGGAGGTCGTGCTGCCGCCCCCCGCCGAGCTGGTCGCCAAGCCGCTCGAGCAGCTCCGTCGACTTGCCCAGGACCATCGGGTACTGCCGCACCACGTCCATGAGCACGCGGAACAGCCCGTCGTTCTGGCGCTGGAGCTGCACCACGGTGGACATCATCGTGTCGTGGTGCTCGCGGAGCTCCGTGCCCGTGCCCAGCTCGTCCCCGGCATTGCCGAGCAGCGAGGCGGGCAGCAGGAATTGGAAGCTCACCTGCTCCTCTTCCTCCTCGCCTTCGTCGTCCATGACGCGACGCAGGCCCACGATGCGGTAGTTCTTGCGCTCGCCCGTCTCTTCGACGTGCTGACGCGCGGTCTCTACGATCTCGTTGGCCAGATCGGTCGGCGACGTCCCGCCGATGAGGACGATCGCGCCGTCTTCATCGGTGAGGTCCTCGCCGTCGCCGTCGCACTCCCAGCGGTGCGGTGTGGGGACATAGCCGTTCTTTCCCATGTGCCGACGTAGCTCGAGGGCATCCAGGCCATCCAATGCATGGCGAGAGAGGACCTTCTCGAGCAGTCGGGTGCGTGTGTTGGTGTGTGTAGAGTTGGGGTCGTCGGTTCTTACATGCTTGAGTGCCATGAGGCGCTCCTGTTGGAGGCCCCTCGATACCGCTTGGTCAGTGAACACCAAAAAGTAGACGGACGCAAACGGCTTTGTGTCGGATTCATTCGACCGAATCGGGGGAGATACGGGTAAACTGCACGAGAGAGCCCCGAAACGGCCCTTCACCGAAATTCGGCGTAAGGGTGACACCCATGGAGCGTCACTGTCTGTATCGGGTACGAAATCCCCACCTGTTTGCGCTCGCATCCGCTCCTGCCTCGAGTCGAACTGTTGCAAAGTGCACGGATTCGAGGAGCTACGGGCAAGTGTTCGAAGTCGCCCCGTAATGGTACTGGCCAGTAAGTGGTTCCACTCGACTCGATACGACGAGCTTCGTCCATGATCCTTCGCGCGAAGGAACGCCCGGCTCGCGGTGTATGACGCTGTCGGAGTCGAGCATCGTCGATCGGCCTCGGCCACTGTCCGTATCGGATACTTTCGAATCACATCTTTTCGCGCGTGCCCGACGTCGGCCTGCGAAACGCCGGAATTCGGAGAGATACGAGCCGTTTCCCAGGCTGATGCGCAGTGGCGGCCGCGAATTCGTGGGTAACGCGAGACCCGATACGTGGACTCTCGGCGATGATCGCTCGTGCGAGGGATTGCCCGATCCTGAATCGTAGGTCGCTGTCGGATTCGCGCGTCGTCACGGGTGCAATTCGGTCCATACCCCGTCGACGATCCCCGCTCCCTCGGACCTCGAAGTCGATAACTGCCGCGGTTCCGAATCGATTCGGAAACCATTCCGAATCG
>NZ_JAOVZF010000036.1 GCF_026337845.1 Paraliomyxa miuraensis
GCTTCAAGGCTCGCCGCAAGAAGGACGGGGTGGCGCCCAAGACGATCAACGAGGAGCTCGCCATCCTTTCGAAAATCCTCGGGTACGCCGAGGAGATCGGGGAGCTGACGACGCAGCCTCCGAAGATCCGGCGGCTCAAGGCCCAGAAGCCGGCGTTCGACTTCCTGGACTTCAAGGAAGGCAATCGCCTGCTGCAGGCGGCCGCTCGAGCACCGCAGCCGTGGTGCGCGATGATCCCGACGGCGATGCTGACCGGCCTACGGCTCGGCGAGCTCCGGGC
>NZ_JAOVZF010000163.1 GCF_026337845.1 Paraliomyxa miuraensis
CACAGGTCGCCGCAGTCGGGGGTGAATTTTGCGGTGATGCCACCGCCCGTGAAGAGGTCGACGATGTGGCCGAACTCGTGGGCGAAGGTGCTCGGGCTGGTCCCTTCGCCGGGGAGGATCATGCTGCCGGTCGTCTCCTGGTTGGAGGCACCTGCTGGAACGTGCACGAGTTCCGGAAACGCGAAGGCGTCCGGCTTCCCTGCCTTGTATCCCGACGCTTCCGCGCAGGCCACCCCCAAGAACGAACAGTCGGCCGAGCTCGTGTTCGAGAACACCAGCACCCGCGGTGAATACGTCCCCGGCGGCGTGTTGCTCGGGTACATCCCGTTCGAGTACACCAGATTCGCCGAGTGCCAGCGTTTGGACCCCGTCACCGGGTCGGTCATGAAGGCGTCGATGAAGTCGTACCAGCTCTGCACCAGGTGATAGGCCGACTGGGCGGCGAGCTCCGGCTCGGTGTTCTCGGCGAAGGTACCGGTGGGTTCGAGCACACGCGCGGCGTGGGCGACCAGACTCTGGCCCTTCATCGACTCCCCGCCGAGCGCCAGCAGCACCACCCGCTCCGTTGCGAGCTGGATCTCCAGCGTCGCGTCCTCCACCGATCCCAACAGCGCCGTCCCGGTCGTCAGCACGTCCAGGTCGGTGTACTCCGGCGACACGAAATCGCCGCCGCCGTCCACCGTGCGCACCGTGATCCCCTGCGTGTCCGGGAGCCCGGACACGGCCAGCTCTCGCAAGCTCCATAGCGGCTGCACCGCCCCCGGGAACGTCGGATCCGCGTCCACGATCACCCGCGCCAGCATCGACCCCTGGGGTCGTCGCACGAAGCCCGCCCAGCCGATCGCCTGCGTCATGGGCATCGCCACGGGCGTGGCGTGTACGACCTCCAGCGCTTGTGCGGATGCCTCGTTCAGTTGCGCGCCCGCGTGGACCTTCATCGAGTGGATCGCCTTGGCGGCATGGACCCGGGCCTCCGCGTGCTCGTACGGCGTGCGCCCATCGATGATCGCGCCCGTGATCGACACTGCTCCCTCCGGTCCGTAGACCAGCGTCACGATCCCATCCGGCGCCAGCACCGGGATCCCGCGGTACGTCTGCGAGAAGCGAAGGATCGTCAGCGCTCCGGCCGACGAGCGAAAGTCGCTCATGCGGTGGAGCTCGAGATCATCCGCCGTCAGCCCCGCCGAGAGACCGAGATCCGCGGGATGCTCGACGATCCACGCCTCGAAATCCGCCTGGATCGCCTCGTCGGGATCATCGGCCGAGGCGGGATACAAGACGGCGTTGCGAGCGGCGAGGCCGTACGTGCTGCCGTCGGAGTGGCAGGTACGATCGATCCCACACTCGAGCGGCGGCAAACCAGGTAGCGCGAACGAACACGGTAGATCGCACGCCGCTCCGGTAAACGGCCCATCGCAGGCGGGCAGCGGTGTTCCATCGCAGCCCTGGCTCGCCCGCTCGAGCCCATCGACCACGAAGCCAAGCCGCTCGGCCGCTGCATTCGTCGGCTCTTCACTGCGCTCCCGCTCCTCGGTCACACATCCGCCGAGTCCGCCGAGCATCCACACGATCATCATTGCAGATCGAGCATCACCCACATTTCCGAGCTGACACCCCGACGAACCCGCGCAAGATGGAGTCGTCGATTTCGATCAATTCGGATCGCGCCGGCCGCAGCGCCTGCCCTGCCCGTGCTCACTGGCCGCGGCGGAACGAACCCGCCTACCCACTGCCCGCCTACCCCGGGTGCACCTCGAACTGCGTGTGCCCGATCAACACCAGCCCCCCAAAGGCCACGCACTGCCCGGCCCGCACGCGCACGTACGTGCCGTTGGAGCTGCCCAGATCCTCCAAATACACCGCGTGTCCCTCGCGAACGAAGCGGCAGTGATCGCCCGAGACGAACGTGTCGGTGGGGAACACCACGTCGCCCTCCTCGCGCCCGAGGATGATCTCGTTGCTGGTCAGCACCACCGACTCGGGCACGGACGAGTCGTGCCGTGCGAGCGTGAGCTGCCCCCAGCTCCCGTCCGCTCCGTTGAAGCGCTGGAGCGCGAGGCGGGCCTGCCCGACCTTGAACTCGTCGCCATCGTCCACCGCGATGGTGTCGAAGATCTGCGAGTACACCCCGTAGGGCTGACCGAAGTCGTCGACCACGATCCCTCCGGGGCCGGGGAACAGGCGCGCGTGCAAGGGCTGCATGCGCCGATCCTCGGCCCACGGCGTGCCGGGCTGCCGGCCCACGTCGAGGTAGGTGTTGGGCTCGATGCGAACCTCGGCCACCGCTTCGCCCCGCGGTCCCAGCATCACCAGCAGCACCGGGAGCACGGGCACCGGGGCGGCCGTCTGGCCATACGGCGCGGGCGGAACCGGATTGCGGGAGACCACGGTGCTCTCGTTGGTCGCTTGCCCCGGCGCGTCCACGTCCTCGGGCGGAAGACCCATCGAGAGATCGGGCATGTCGTCGAGCCCGAGGTCGGCCACGTTGAACGTGCCCGAGACCTCGGCCGCCTCGGCCGCGTCGCGGTCGGGCACCAGCATGCCGGGCTCGGGCGACGGCTCGCCGCCAGCCCCGTCGTACGGCTCCTCGGCACCGAACGACGACAGCGCGCTGGCATCGATGTCGGTGAGCGTGGGCTCCTCGAGATCGAAGGTCATCCCGCCCCCCAGCGTGGGCGGATCTTCATGATCGTAGGCGAGTCCCGCGAGCGTGGACGCACGGTCGGCATCGAACGAGACCCCGGCGAGCGTGGGCTCCTCGCGCTCGATCACGTAGCCACCGGGCGGCAGGGTGGTGCTGCGCTCGTCGTCGTCGAGATGGTCGGTGCCCGGCGCCAGGGTGGTGCTGCGCCGGTCGTCGACCAGCTCGAAGCCCGGCGGCAAGGTACCCCCGCGCTCCACGAGCGAGCGTGGCTCGAGCGGCCCCGGCAACGCGCCCGGCGCAGGCGCGGTCGGCCGAGGGCTCGGCGTCATCAGGGTGCGATCGACGAACTCGTCGTCCTCCGGCTCGACGTCGTCCGACGAGCCGAGGTCGATGTCGAGATCGAAGCGATCGACCAGGGTGAGATCGGTCATCGAATCGCCGGGATCCGGCTCGTCGAGCTCGTCGAGCTCGTCGAGCTCGCCGGGCTCCATGCCCAGGAGCTCGTCGGAGGTGTCGAGCGGAGCAGACTCGGGCGCGCCGGCCCGCCGGGAGGGGCCGTCGGACTCGACCGGCGCGGCGGCGGGAAAGCGGCCCCGAGGCGGGGCCTTGCCCGCAGGTGAGCCTCCGGGGCCGATGCCGAGCTCGACCGCCAGCGCCTCGACGTCGGGATGCCCGGGATGCTTGCGCCGCAGGGCTTCGAACTCGGCCAGGACCCCGGTGTCGACCCCCTGGAGCGCCGAGAAGCGCACCTCGGCGATCTCGTCGGTGAGGTCCGGCCAGCCCTTGGGCGCAGCCAGCAGCGCCGCGGCCTCGCCCGGGCTCGGGCTCGGCAACGGGGCCTTGGACGGGCCGGCGGCTCCGGGCGCGCGACCCAACGGCGGACGGCGGCCCACGCCCTCGGGACGGATCGCGCTGGACGGCGCAGCCTCACCGGGCGCGGCTCGCCTCACCCCCAACCCAGCGCCTTGCGGGTTGCGAGGCCCCGCGGGCATGGGCGGCGGACCCGGAAGCGCGCGCTCGGGCAGCCCCTGGCGGGGCAGCTTCTGATGCGTATCGACCTTGGGGCCCGGCACGGGGCGAGCGGGCAGGCCTGCCTTGCGCAGGGTCGTGGGCGGCGGCGGAATGGCCGAGGGCTTGGGGCCTGGACCCGCGCCGGGCCCTGCACCGACCGCCCCTTCGGCCTTGCGCAGCGATGGTCCCTGCTTGGAGTAGACGCCGACCGGAGCCACCGGGCCTCGGCCGAGCCGCTCGGCCAGCGTGCGCGCCGAAGCGACCTTGGCCGGCTCGGTTCGAAGATGCTCGCGCGACTTGGGCCCGGGAGTCGCGATCACCGGCACCTGCTCGAGCTGCGGACGCGACATGGTCGCCTCGTCCTCTTCTTCCACGTCCAGGATCTCCGTGGGAAGCGCGAGCGCATCGGGTGCGGGGTCGGGCGCGAGATCGGGTGCAGGGTTGGCTGCGGGATCGGGCGCGAGGTCGGCGAGCGGATCGGGGGTGCCGCAGTTGCCACAGAACCGAGCATCGAGGGGCAGCGGAGCGCCGCACTCCCGGCACGGACCCTCGGTCTCGGGATCCGCCACGAGCGGACTACCGCAGCTGGCGCAGAACTTGGCCTCCGCCGGGTTGGCCGTCTGGCAGCTCCAGCAGATCACGACGAGGCCTCCGATGGGGTGGAGCCGCCGGGCTCGAGTGAAGCCGTGAGGCGAGGAGCGGGCACGGGTGCGAGAGCATACCGTGACCGGCGACCCAAGTGGATCCCGCCCCCCGGGCCAATGCTCCCACGCCGCCGGCCTCGCCTCACACACGGGCGCCGGGACGATTGGCGCCGTTCGCTGGCCTCCAGGGGGTGACGTGGCCACCGCTTTCGTGGCAGACCGGGGCCGATGCGACGGGCCGAGCGAGCGGAGCGAATCGGCAGGATCCTGGACGAACTCTACCCCGAGACCCCGATTCCGCTGGACCACCGCGACCCCTTCACCTTGCTGGTGGCCGTGATGCTGAGCGCGCAGACCACCGACAAGAAGGTCAACGAGGTCACGCCCGGCCTGTTCGCGAAGGCGTCCACCCCGGGGCGGCTGGCCGAGCTCCCGGTGACGACCATCGCCCAGCTCATTCGCGAGATCGGGCTGGCCCCCACCAAGGCCAAGAACCTCCAGGCCATGGCCACGCTGCTGCTCGAGCGCCACGACGGCGAGGTTCCGGCCGACTTCGAGGCGCTCGAGGCCTTGCCGGGCGTCGGACACAAGACCGCGTCCGTGGTGATGTCGCAGGCGTTCGGCGTTCCCGCGTTCCCGGTCGACACCCACATCCATCGGCTCGCGGCGCGCTGGCGGCTCTCCGACGGCAGCACGGTCGTCAAGACCGAGCACGACCTCCAGCGGGTGTTCCCGCGCGACACGTGGAACCGGCGCCACCTGCAGATCATCTTCTTCGGTCGCGAGCACTGTCCCGCACGCGGACACGATCCGACGCGGTGTCCCATCTGCAGCTGGGCGGCGAGCAAGAAGCGGATCCGCGAAGAAGCCCGGCGCTGACGTGCATGCCGACCGTGCCCTCGCGGCTCGGCCTCGGCCCGCAGGACACGATGTCATGACGAGACGTCAGGCGGGACTCGTCGCCTCCGTCGCGATGGCGGGCGCGATCGAGGCTCGGCGGCGAGCCTGCGCCGCAAGTCTGCGAGATGGCTGCCACGGTCGCTCCGGCGCGCCCGTTGCTACGGCCTCGATCGCATGAGCGAGCCATCATCGTCCCGATCCTCGTGGCCTCGTCCCTTGCGTCGCCGTGGCGCGTCGTCGGAGCGCTGGGCTCGACGCGGGACCGCGCCCCGGCGCCCGCCCCCACGACCGCGACGCAGCCGCCCCTGGTGGCGGCTGCCATGGTGGGTGCTGGTGCTGGCGCTCGGCTGGTCCGGCTCGTGGTCCGCGACCGCGCGCGCCGCCCCGCCACCACCGGACGCACCGATGAGCGAGGACCCGAGCCCGAGCGCCGAGCTCCCCGCGATCGGCCCTCACGACAGCTGTCGAGAGCAGCCGCTCACGTCCCGCTTTCGCATCACGCTCGAGCGCGAGGCTCGCCTCACCGACCTCGTGCGCTGGATGAGCAGCGTCACCTGCCGCAAGTTCATCTGGGGCACGGGCATCCGCGACGGCAAGGTCACCGTGATCGCTCCCGAGGCCGTCACCATGCAGCAGGCCCATGCGGCCTTCCACGCCGCGCTCGAGACCATGGGCCTGACCGTCGAGCAGACCGGCGACTACTACAAGGTCGTCGAGTCCAAGGACGCCACCCGACGCGTGCTCCCCGTGTACGAGCCCGGCCAGGACGCCCCCGTGCACGATCGCTTCGTCACCCAGCTCTACCGACCCCGCCACGACGGACGCGTCGACGAGGTGCTCGCGGTGGTCGAGCACCTCAAGGGCGAGCGCGGCACGGTCGCCGCGGTCGGCGACCTGGTGATCATCACCGACACGGGAAGCAGCGTGGCCCGCCTGATGAAGGTGATCGAAGAGGTCGACCTCCCGGATCCGACCGAGGCCGACGCGATCTTCCTGCACCCGCTGCGGCACGCCGAGCCCGAGGAGCTCGTCCGGATCGTGCAGGAGACCTTCGGCCGCGCCCAGGCGGCCGCGGCCCCCAACAAGGGCACCAGGGGCTCCGCCGCGAGCACCGGGCCCGGCGACGCCGCCGAGCCCCGCATCACCGCGATCACGGCGGACGAGCGCACGCGCACGCTGGTGATCACCGCCCCCCGCGACGGCTTCCCCGTGGTGCGACGGCTGATCGAGCGCCTCGACGTCGAGGTCCCCGACGACGGCGGCACCCTGTTCGTGCTGCCGCTGCGCCACGCCGACCCCGAGGACGTGGCCGCGGTGCTCGCCAGCCTGCCCACCAGCAGCCGCGGCCAGGCCCACAGTGGGGGCAGCGCCGCCGCCAGCGGCCAGCCTCCTCGCTCGAGCCCCTCGATGTCCGGCGTGTCGATCGGCGGCGAGATCCACGTCACCGCCGATCCAGCCACGCGCTCGCTGGTGATCATGGCCTCGCACCGCGACTTCCTGTCGCTGCGGCGCGTGGTCGAGGCGCTCGACCGCGAGCGGCGGCAGGTCTACATCGAGGCCTACATCCTCGAGCTGTCGGCCAAGCACGGCGTGGGCACCGACGTCTCCGCCCACTACGGCGGCTCGACCGACGGCGGCGGGCTCGGCTTCGTGTCGAGCTCGCCCGGCGATCTCCGCTCGACGGTGCTCGACACCAGCGTGCTCACCGGGCTCGCGGCGGGCGTGCTGGGCCCGGGCATCATCGGCTCGGGCGAGTTCCTGGGCACCGGCGTGGATCTCCCCGCCTTCGGCGTGATGATCCAGGCGCTCGAGCAGCACGAGGACGTCAACATCGTGTCCGACCCGCACATGTACACCGCCGACAACAAGACCGCGCGCATGGAGATCGGCAAGAAGATCCCCGTGCCCACCGGCACCAACACCTTCAGCGGCACCGGGACGCTCGGCTCCCAGACCCAGACCACCTACAGCCGCGAGGACGTCGCGCTCAAGCTCGAGATCACCCCCCACGTCGGCGAGGGCGGAGCCCTGTCGCTCGACATCCACATCGAGAACCAGGAAGTGATCGAAGGCGAGCAGAGCGCGGGCGGACCCACCACCACCAAGCGTCTGCTCGAGCTCGAAGAGGTGGTGGCTCGCGACGGCCAGCCGGTGGTGCTCGGGGGCCTGGTGCAGGAGAAGGAGACGATCACCACGCGCCAGCTCCCCGGCCTCGGCTCGATCCCCGTGCTCGGCTGGCTGTTCAAGCAGCGCAAGCGCAGCCGCGACAAGGTCAACCTCCTGGTCGTGCTGGTCCCGCACGTGCTCGAGTCGCCCGATGACGCCCGCCGGATCCACGAGCGTCGGCTGGCCGAGCGCCGTGAATTCCTCGAGCGCCAGACCGCGTTCGAGCGCAGGGACCTCGACGTCCACGTCGACTATCGGCACAAGGCGGGGCTGCTGGCCACGGTCGAGGCCGAGGGGCGCCGCATGAACGAGGAGGCGGCATTCCACCTCGACGCCCAGAGCGAGCTGGGGCGCGACGTGGCGGAGCGGATCGCCCCGGACGGCAGCGTGGAGCTGACCGCGGGTCCGTGACCTTTCGCGCGTCGGAGCACCCGACCAACGTAACCGCCAACGCCGCCGTACCGTAGGGACTCGTCCGAGACTTTCCCCGATGCCCCTCCCGCGCCCCGTCGACGTCACCTCCTCCTGGACGGCCTCCGTGCTGCGCCTGGGCCTGGGCCTGACGGCCTCCCATGCCGGCCCGCGTCCCGAGCGACCCATCGAGATCTACGAGTTCGAGGCCTGTCCCTTCTGCCGCAAGGTCCGTGAGGCCCTGACCATGCTCGACCTGCGGGCCACGATCTACCCGTGCCCCAAGGGCGGCCCCACCTATCGCCCCCAGGTGACCGCCAAGGGCCGAACCCAGTTCCCGTACATGGTCGACCCCAACACCGGCGAGGAGATGTTCGAGTCGGCCGACATCATCGAGTACCTCTATCGGCACTACGGCAATCGCTCCGCGCCATGGTGGCTGCGCTCGGACGTCTCGGTGCCGCTGGGCTCGGTGGCCAGCGTGGTGCGCGGGGTCCGAGGCATGCGCTACCGGCCCGCGCGGGCCCCCGAGCAGCCGTTGCTGCTCTACTCCTTCGAGGCCTCGCCGTTTTGTCGCATCGTTCGCGAGGCGCTGTGCGAGCTCGAGCTGCCCTACCAGCTGGTCAACGTGGGCAAGGGCAGCCAGGAGCGCCGGGCCTTTCGCGAGCGCTCGGGTCGCATGATGGTGCCGTGGCTCTCCGATCCGAACACCGGCCGCGAGATGTTCGAGTCGGCCGACATCGTCCGGTATCTCGATCAGACCTACGGCGACGGCACCCCGAAGGGGCCGCCAGCATAGTAGGCTCTCGCCCCGAACGTGGTCGGCAAGCCGCACGAGATCGAGACCCTCGCCGAGGGCGAGTCGGTGCCCAGGGCCCAGCCGGACGCCGAGCCGGAGCCCGCGCCCGGCGACCTGTTCGCCGACCGCTACCGCATCGAGCGTCGCATCGGGCGCGGGTCCATGGGCACGGTGCTCGCAGCCCATGACACGGTCGTGGACGAGCGGGTCGCCCTCAAGCTGCTCGTGGCCAGCAGCGCGCATGCACTCGAGCGCTTCCGGCGAGAGGTTCGGCTGGCTCGCAAGGTCACCCATCGCAATGCCGCCCGCACCTTCGACCTGGGCGAGCACCAAAGCCGCAGCTTCATCACCATGGAGCTGGTCGACGGCGAGAGCCTGCGCCAGCAGCTCGATCGACGGCCCGTCCTCTCCGTCCGCGACACGGTCGACCTCGCGCTCCAGCTGTGCTGGGGCCTCGACGCCGCGCACGAGGTGGGCGTGGTCCATCGCGATCTCAAGCCGGGCAACGTGTTGGTCGAGCCCGGGGGCCGGGCCGTGATCACCGACTTCGGGGTGGCGTTCTCGACGGTGGCTCCGCCGGCCGCCGGATCGGGTGCCGACGCCACCCTCGATCCGAACCGCCAGACCGTCGAGCGCGCCCCGATGTCCGGCACGCCCGCCTACATGGCACCCGAGCAGGTGCTGGGCTTGGCCCAGGACGGCCGCACCGATCTCTTCGCCCTGGGGGTCATGCTGTTCGAGATGCTGACCGGGCAGGTCCCGTGGACGGGCGACGGCCCGATCGAGGTGGCGATGGCTCGAATGATGGGCACGCCGCCCGATCCCCGCACCCGGGCCAAGCTCCCCGACTCGCTGGCCGAGCTGGTGCTGCAGTGCCTCGCCCGCGAGCCCGACCATCGACCTCCGAGCGCCGCCGCGGTGGCCGAGCGACTCGAGACGCTGCGCACCCGCATCCAGGACGAACCCGGCGGTGCTGCTTCCGGCGAGGCCAGCTCGAGCACGGGTACGTTGTTCGCCTCCACCGCGATCGGCAAGCACACCCTGGCGGTGATGCCGTTTCGCTACCACGGCCCCCCGGACGAGGCGTACCTCGCCGACGCGCTGACCGACGAGCTCATCGATCTGCTCGCCATGACCCGCGGGCTGCGGGTCTCCGCCAGCGGGGCCACCCAGCGCTACCGCGATGAACGAGATGCCCGCACGATGGGCCGCGCCCTCGGGGTCGGATCGGTCATCGACGGCACGGTGCAGCGCAGCGGCCCCGAGGTCCGCATCGTGGCGCGGCTCGTCGAGGTCGACACCGGGTTCCAGCGCTGGAGCGAGCGCTTCGCGGGTCCCCTCGAGGACGTGTTCGAGCTGCAGGACCGCATGGCCAAGCGGGTGGCCGAGGCCCTGCGGGTGGAGCTGTCGCTGCACGACGGCACCAGGGCCTCCGGCGAGGCGATCGAGCAGTACCTGCGAGGGCGTGCCATGGCGCGCGACCCCGACGTGACCGGAGCCGCGCTCGAGCTGGCCATCGCGTGCTTCGAACGCGCCCACGCCGCGTCCCCCTCCTTCGTATTGCCGCTCGCAGCGATCGCCGATGCCACCGTGCGGCGCTGGTTCGTGGCGCGAACCCCCGACGGAGAGCACTGGGCCAAGGCTGCCCGCACCGCGGTCGCGCGCGCCCTCGACGGTGCTCCCCACGTGGCCGAGACCCACGAGGCGGCGGCCCGGCTCGAGGTCAACCGCGGCAATTTCCGCGCGGCCGCACAGCACCTCGACAGCGCGCTGCGGATCGCCCCCACCTGTGCCGCGGCGCACGAGTACCTGGGCCTGCTGCAGTGCGACGGCGGCCGCTCGCGCGAGGGGGTGCAGCACCTGCGGCTGGCCCAGGAGCTCGACCCCACGATCGGCTTGGGCGGCGGCACCTCGATGCTGCGCTACCACGCGCTGCGCGGCGACTACGACCGCTTCGACGAGCTACTCGAGCGCATGCGAGCCAGCCCCATCGTGCCGCGCTTCGTGATCAACCTGTTCGAGGTTCGCGTGGCCCTGTGGAGGGGCGATCTCCAGCGAGCCCGCGCCGTGCGGTGGCCCGAGAGCCTCCCCGGCCAGGCCCAGCTCGTGTTCGAGCCCTGCCGCATGGTGCTCGACGACACCGTCACGAACGAGGCGCTGTCGGCCACGCTCGACGTCGCCTGCGGCCAGGCGGCCAGCCCCCGGCTGCGCACCACGTGGCGACAGCTGGCGGTGGAGCTGCTGGCCTGGCGCGGAGCCACGGCCCTCGCGCTGCGAGCCCTCGCCCTCGCCGACGAGGACGGCCTGCTCGTCGACGCCGACTGGCTCGAGCGCTGCCCCGTGTTGGAGCCGCTCGCGACCGAGCCCGAGTTCGTGGAGATCCGCGAGCGCGTGCGGCAGCGGGCCGACGACATCTGGCGCGTGGCGCCGGGACAGGTCCGGTAGGGGCGATGCCGGGGCGCGTGGCCCCGACATCGCCCCGCCCTCCTCAGCTCGCCTTCTCCTCGAACTCGGCGTCGATCACCCCGTCGTCGGGATGCGCATTGGCGGCCCCGGCCTCGGGCGCGCTCGCCTCCGGCGGGCCGTACATCCCCTCGGCCGCCGCGTGCGATGCCCTGGTCAGCCGCTCGTACGCCGCCTTCACCCTGGCGTCGTCGTGGCTGTCGAGCGCCGCCTTGGCCTGGACGAGCGCCGTCCGCAGATCGTCGCTCGCGGCGGCGCCCAGGCGCCCCGCGACCTCGCCCTGCAGCAGCGCCTCGGTCTGCAGCACCAGGGCCTCGAGCCCATTGCGGCGCTCGACCTCGGCCCGGCGCCGCTCGTCGTCGGCCTCGTGGCGCTTGGCGTCCTCGACCATCCGCTGGATCTCGGCCTCCGAGAGCCCCGAGCCGGCCGTGATCCTGACCGTCTGCTCCTTGCCGGTGGCCTCGTCCCTCGCCGACACGTTGACGATACCGTTGGCGTCGATGTCGAACGCGACCTCGATCTGCGGGGTGCCGCGCGGCGCCGGTGCAATCCCCTCGAGGCCGAACTTGGCCAGCGTGCGGTTGTCACCCGCCATCTTGCGCTCGCCCTGCAGCACGTGCACCTCCACCGAGGGCTGATCGTCGGCCGCGGTGGTGAACACCTCGGACCTGCGCGTGGGGATGGTGGTGTTGCGCGGGATGAGCACCGTCATCACGCCGCCGAGCGTCTCGATGCCCAGCGACAGCGGGGTCACGTCGACCAGCAGCATGTCGGTGACCTCGCCCGCGAGCACGCCGCCCTGGACCGCGGCCCCCAGGCCCACCACCTCGTCGGGGTTGACGGAGCGGTTGGGCGCCCGGCCGAAGAACGCCTCGACCTTGCGCTGCACCAGCGGCACGCGGGTGGACCCGCCCACCAGCAGCACCTCGTCGATCCGACTCAGGGTCTTGCCCGCATCGGCGAGCACCTGCTTGCAAGGCCCGAGCGTGCGCTCGACCAGGTCCTCCACCAGCGACTCGAACTTGGCCCGCGACAGCTTGACCTGCATGTGCTTGGGCCCGGTGGCATCGGCGGTGAGGAACGGCAGGTTGATCTCGGTCTCCGAGACCTGCGATAGCTCGATCTTGGCCTTCTCGGCCGCGTCCTTGAGCCGCTGCAGGACCAGCCCGTCCTTCGAGACGTCGAGGCCGGTGTCGGCCTCGAACGTCTGCAACAGCCACTGGATCACGCGATCGTCGAAGTCGTCGCCGCCCAGGTGCGTGTCGCCCCCGGTCGCGATCACCTCGACCACGTCGCCGCTGATCTCGAGCAGCGAGATGTCGAACGTGCCGCCGCCGAGGTCGTAGACGGCCACGATTCGCTCGCGATCGTCCTTGGCCTGCTCGCGGGCGAACGCCAGCGCCGCCGCGGTGGGCTCGTTGACGATGCGCTCGACCTCGAGCCCCGCGATGCGCCCGGCGTCCTTGGTGGCCTGGCGCTGCGCGTCGTTGAAGTAGGCCGGCACCGTGATCACCGCCTTCTTCACGGGCTCGCCCAGGTGGTCCTCGGCTGCCTTCTTGAGCTTGGCCAGCACCTTGGCGCTGATCTCCGCCGGCGAGAGCTGCTTGCCCTGGACCTCGAACACCACACCGCCGGACTTGCCCTTGGTCACCGTGTAGGGCACCCGCTTGGCGTCGTCGCCGATCTCGTCGAAGCGGCGCCCGATGAAGCGCTTGGCCGAGAAGATCGTGTTCTTGGGGTTCGTGATCGCCTGCCGTCGCGCCTGCTGCCCCACGAGCACGTTGCCGCTGGGCTCGTACGCGACCACCGAGGGCGTGGTCCGCCCGCCTTCTTCGTTTGCAATGACCTTGGGCTCCGCGCCCTCCATCACACTGACGACCGAGTTGGTCGTACCCAGGTCGATGCCGATGATCCTCGCCATCGCGCCGCCTCCTTCGCCTGGCCAGCCCGGCCAGCGGCCCACCGTGGTGGGTGGTTGCTCTCGAGCCTCGCGCCCGCACCCGCCGGGATTGGGGGCCGGGATCCGGTTCGTGGCCCCGAACGTAAGGCGCGACCCCAGGCTGTCAACGCCGGACTCGCTCACGCGGCACACCAAGCCGGGCCGCGCACGTCCGATACGACACCGCAAGGCTTGCGCTGCTAGCATCCCATCCATGCGCGAAGGCTGGCCCAGCCTCACCGCCGTCGCCGTCGCCGTCGCGCGCGGCATCGGCACGGACTCCGACCACGTCGATCCCATCGCCCCCGACCTGCTGCCGCCGCCGCTCGGCCGCGCGCTGCGTTGGGTAGCCGCCGCCCATGCGCCCCCGGCCGTTCGCACCGCGCTGCGCGTGGCGACCCTGGGCATGGTCGATCACGTGAGCCTCCGCCGCGCCGCCATCGACGAGGCGCTCGAGCAGGCCATCGCCGCCGGCGCCACCCAGCTCGTGGTGCTCGGTGCCGGGCTCGACGCTCGGCCGTGGCGGCTGGCCACGCTGCGAGGGGTGACCGTGTTCGAGGTCGACCATCCCGCCACCCAGCGCGGCAAGCAGCGCCGCGTGGCCCAGCGCCCTGCGCTCGCGGCCGACGTGCGCTTCGTTGCGGTGGACTTCGAGCGCGACGCCCTCGCCGAGCGCCTCGCCAGCTCGGGTCACGACCCCACCGTGCGCACCGCCTGGATCTGGGAGGGCGTCACCCCCTACCTGCATCCCGCCGCGATCGAGGCCACCCTCGCCGATGTCGGCGATCGCTCGGCCCCCGGCAGCCGCTTGCTGGTGACCTACGCCGTGCCCGAGTTGGTGCCGTGGGATCTTCCCGGGCTCGGCGCTCTCACCAAGGCCGGCTTCGCCGCGCTCGGCGAGTCGCTCTACGGAGCGATGACCACCGAGGCCCTCGCCGAGCGTCTCGCCGCGCATGGTCTGGTGATGCGCGAGGACTCCGGCAACGCGGAGTGGGCCGTGCACCATCCCGGCAACCCGTGGCTCGCCCGGGTCTTCAGCGCCGAGCGCCTCGCGGTGGCCGAGAAGGTCCACGACGCCTGAGCAGGGCTGTCGGCCCGCTATGCGGGCGCGACCACGCGCCGCAGCAGATCGACCAGCGTGCCCACCAGGGCCGGCGTCGGCCCTTCGCCTGCCTCGCCCATCGCAGCTCCGATGTCGGCCTCACCGGCCGACGCCGTCAGCAAGCGCCGCGCCACCCAGCGATCGATCGCCTCCCCCACCGCCAGCGTGACCGCCAGCAGCAGATCATCGGGCAGATCGTCTCGCACCGCGCCCGCCTCGCGCCCGCGCACGAGCACGCCCTGGATCCACGTGGCCGCGCGCTCGTGCACCGCCGCCATCAGCTCGGGCGCCTCGGCCGACACCCGCGGATCGAGCAGCGCCGGCATCAGCATCGACACCCGCGGCTGCGCGAGCATGCTCGACCACGCCGACAGCGTGAGCGACTCGATGCTCGCCCAGAACTCCGCGGGTCCGCCGACCTCCGGCAGCGACGGCAGCGCATCGAACAGCCGCGCGACCGCATCCTCCACCACCGTCGCGTAGAGGTCTTGCTTGTCGTCGAAGTAGTAGTACATCGCGCCCTTGGAGAGCCCGGCGCGCTCGATGATGCGGTTGTACGACGCCCGCGCGAATCCATGCTCGCCCACCTCGGCCGCCGCCGCATCGAGGATCGCCTCGCGGCGCTCCGGCGGCAGTCGCTCGAATCGAGGTCGAGGCACGTCCACCGCAGCGTAGCATCGTCCCCTCATGCGCCGACGGGCCCACGCCCCGCCGACTCAGAAGGCGACGCCCAGCGCCGTGTGGGCGGCGGGGAAGAAGGTCCGGGTGCCGAGCCCATCGACCGTGTAGTGGATGTACTGGACCCCGAGACCGCCGCTCAGGACGAACCACCCGCGGAGGATCCCCGTGTATCCGCCGAGCGCGCTGACGTAGCCGCCGACGTTGGTCACACCGGAGTCCGCGCGGAGGTAGGCGAGCACCCCGCGGGCCATCACCCACCAGCCCTTCGGCGCGCCGCCGCGGATGAACCAGCGAGCACCCAGCTCGACCCCATAGCCGCGGTAGCTGGAGGTCGCGTCGAGGTCGAGGAGGCCATTGAAGAGGCGGAGCGAGGGCCCGAAGTAGATCGAGGCGTGATCACCGAGGGCACGCTCGACCTGGAGATGAACGTAGCCGAGCGCGGTGGTCAGTGGATCGATCTGGAGGGTCCACCGCGGGCGCTTCGCCTGGAGTTCCACGGGTGCTCCAGCGTTCGCCTCCGCCGGGTCGTCGTTGGGGGTCACGGCGGAGCTCTCGTCATCCGCCTGGAGCGGCGCCTGTGCAGGCGCGGCATCGAGTCGTGCGTGCGCCATGGGGAACGAGGGCCACGCCAGGGCCAGGCTTAGGCCTGCGAAGCCGCGGAACTGCAAGACATGCATCGTCCCGTCGAGCGGCTACCGCAGCGCCCGCTCGGCTGTCAACCATGGTCCTTCAGGCCGCTGCATGCGGGGCGAGCACAGCACACCCCCTCGGTCGCCCACCAACCATGCCCCCCTTCGGGGGGCAACCTCGCCGCCTGCTTGCCTACCGCTGCATGCGGGGCGAACACAGCACACCCCCTCGGTCGCCCACCAACCATGCCCCCCTTCGGGGGGCAATCTCGCCGCCTGCTTGCCTACCGCTGGACGCGGGGGGCTAAGCAGGATTCCCAGCCTCACGCTCGACCCACCGAATCGCGTACCGCACCATCTCGGTGCCCGAGCGCAGCCCGAGCTTCTCCTTGATGCGATGGCGGTGGGTCTCGACCGTCTTGACGCTCACCGAGAGCTGCTTGGCAATCTCCCGCGTGGGCTGCCCTCGCCCCACCAGCTCGAACACCTCGAGCTCGCGATCGCTGAGGCTCTCGACGGCCGACGTCGGCGCGTTGGGACCGGGCTCGGCCGCACGCTGGATCAAGGTGCTGCGCAGGTGCTCACTGACGTAGATCTCGCCCTTGCGAACCTGTCGAATGGCCTCGATGACCTCGTCGGTCTCCTCGCCCTTCATCACGTAGCCCCGCGCCCCCGCCCGCAAGGCTCGCTCCGCATAGAACAGCTCGTCGTGCATGGTCAGCACCAGCGCGATCACGGACGGATGGCGTCGGCCGATCTCCTTGAGGAGGTCGAGCCCACTGCCGCCCGCGAGCGAGAGGTCGACCACCGCCACGTCGGGCTCTTGCTCGGCCATCAGCGCAAGCGCCCCCTGCGAGTCGGCAGCTTGACCGATCACCCGAAGATCGGGGCTCTTGTTGATGAGTGAAGCCAAGCCCTGACGGACCAGCGGATGGTCGTCGATGATCAGCACCCCGACTCGATCGTCCTGCGGTTGGGTGCCTACCTCTGTCGTTGCTTCGTTCATTGACCCCTCGTGCGTCACGAATATAGCAGCCTCGAGTCGGCGCGCCGTGAAGGAAGCCCCCATGTGGCTCACACTGGGACGTCCCGAGCGACCGCTCGCAAGTGACCTCCTGCACGTATCCTGGGCATTCGTAGCACCCCGCCCCATCGGGGCAAGCTGCCCCCGGGACGACGGTGCATCCCGACGCACGGGGCGGCCCAAAACAGGGTCTTCACCGTCCGGAACCGCCTTCATCCCTCGGGCCTGGAGCCGACGACACGACCCCGCAAGCGCCATCGGCCGCAGCCATCGCAGGCGATGACTCCCGGCCCGGCCGCCGATGCCCAGCGGCTAGGCGCTCGGATCCTCGTTCTCGGGCTCGTCGCCGACCGAGCGTGCCGCCGGCAGCGGCGACGATGTCGACCGCAGGTTCGCGAACCGATCCCGACCGACCGCGCCCTTGGGCAAGACGCACTCCACTCGGGTTCCCCCGTCGTCGTCGACGTCCTCGATGACGATCTTGGCGCCCACCGTCTCGGCCCGCAGCTTCATCAAGCGCAGACCCAGGCCATCACCGGTTGGCCGGGACGAGCGCAGGCCGATCCCGTCGTCCTCGATCGTCAGGCGCAGGGACTCGTCGGCGTCGGTCTCGAGGCGGATGGTGATCCGCGAGGCCTTGCCGTGCTTGAGTGCGTTGTTGGTCGCCTCCTGAGCGATGCGGTAGAACGCGGTGGCGGTCGCGTCGTCGGGCACGCGCGCCACCTGCTCGCCCTGGAACTCGCAGTCGATCCCGAACACCTCGCGAGTTCGCTCGGCGAGGTTCTCGAGCGCCGGCGTCAGCTCCGTGCCGTGCACGCCGACCGGCGCCAGGCCGTGCGCGAGGGCCCGCGAGTGCCCGACCGCTTCCTTGACCAGCTTGACGATCTCGCGGGCCTCGGCCGCCTCGGGCAGCCCCCGCTCGTTGAGGCTGCGCTCGAGCCCCTTGGCCAGGAAGGCCATGCCCGTCAGGTGCTGCCCCAGGCCATCGTGGAGATCTCGCCCGATGCGGCGGGCCTCCTGCTCGGCGGCCTCGAGCGCCGCCTTCTCCAGCCGCTGGCGATCGGTCACGTCGCGCGCCAGCGCCAGGATCCGGGGCTCGCCCGCCGAGTCCCAGAACGGCCCGAGGTGCAGCTCGACGGGGAAGGTGCTGCCGTCCTCGCGCACGTGCGCAGCCGCGTGCGTCTCGGACTGGCCGGGGTCGAGGCGATCGAGCATCTCCCACAGCATCTCGATCTCCAGGCCCTGGCACAGCTCCACGAGGTTCATCTCGAGCACCTCCTCGCGGGAGTAGCCGAGGCTGTCGCACGCCTGGCGGTTGACGTCGACCAGCCGGCCGTCCTCGTCGCACACGAAGATCCCGTCGACTGCCTGCTCGACCAGCTGACGAAAGCGCGCCTCACTCCGCTCGAGCGCCTGGTGCCAGCGCAGCTGCTCGCTCATGTCGATGACCATCCGCATCGCCCGGTCGGGGCCCAGCGGGATGGTGCGGGCCTGCCAGAAGCGGCGCCGGCCGCCGGCCGAGCTCACGTGCTCGGTGAACACCACCGAATCGGTCCGGATCGACCGCTCGACGCAATCCCGGATCGCGTCGGCCTGCGAGGGGCTGAGGACATCGGAGATTCGCCGACCCACCGAGCCCTTGGGATCGATGCCGAAGTCCTCGACCCGGCGTCCGCGCACCGCGAGGATGGTCCCGTCGGTCGACAGCTCGAGGAACAGCTCGGGGAGCGCCGTACGGCGGGTCTCTTCGTCCCCCTCGAGTGGGCCTCCGTCCATCTCCCTCATCCTACCTTGGCGGGTCCACCGCGGGGACGCCACCGCGCGTTCGGCCGGCCCGACCGGTCTTGGCACGGATGGGGAGGGGTCGACGGGGCGCCGGGTTTGCTATCATCCCCGCGCCGTGCGCATCCGTTACGCCGCCCGCACCGACGTGGGCATGGTCCGTGCCCACAACGAGGACTACTTCGCCCTCATCGAGGACGAGCGTCTGTTCATCGTCGCCGACGGGATGGGTGGCCATGCGTCCGGGGACATCGCCAGCAAGATGTCGGCCGACATCATCGGCGAGTTCTATCGCATCACCCGCGATCCCGAAGCTCCCTGGCCGTTCCCGTACGACAACACGCTGAGCTACGCCGAGAACCGGATGGTGTCCTCCATCCGGCTGGCCAACGCCAAGATCAACCACGCGGCCTCCAAGCACCGCAGCCAGCGTGGCATGGGCACCACCGTGGTGGCCTTCAGCCTCAACGGCGACCGTGCCTACGTGGCCCATGTCGGAGACTCGCGCTGCTACCTGATTCGGCGCGGGCGCATCCAGGCCCTCACGCGCGATCACTCGCTGCTCGAGGACTACAAGGATGCACGACCCGATCTCACCGAGGAGGAGATCCGCGACTTCCCCCACAAGAACGTGATCACCCGGGCCCTGGGCATGCGTGACTCGGTCGAGGTCGACCTCTGCGAGATCGAGATCGAGGACGGCGACCGCTACATGCTGTGCTCGGATGGCCTGTGCGGCATGCTCGAGGACGAGGAGATCCTCGACATCGTGCTGGCCTCCCCCGATCCGGAATCGGCGGTCCGCGAACTGATCGACCGCTCCAACGAAGCCGGCGGTACGGACAACATCACGGCGATGCTCGTCGAGTGCGCGTTTTAGTTTTAGCCCCCCGCCACCGGCTCGGGCTTGCGGTGCAGCCAGCTCGCCCCCCAAAGGGGGGCGTTGGGGAGCCATTTCGTGGCGTTTTGCCTTTGGCGCCCCGGCAAACGGCTCGGGCTTGCGGTGCAGTCGGCTCGCCCCCAAAGGGGGGCGTTGGGGAGCCATTTCGTGGCGTTTTGCCTTTGGCGCCCGCCGCCGGCTCGGGCTTGCGGCGCAGCCAGCTCGCCCCCAAAGGGGGTGTTGGGAGCCATTTCGTGGCGCTTGCCTTTGGCGCCCGGCACCGGCTCGGGCTTGCGGTGCGGCAAACGGCCAGCTCGCCCCTTACTTATCCCTTGCAATCCGCGCGTTTTGCGCTAGGATTCCCTTCCTTCTTTGATCGGCTTGCCCCCCACGATCGACAATGACACGACGACCCGATCCTGCCGCTTCGCGGCGCTCCATCCTCGATGCTGCCCGTGAGTGCTTCTCGGCGACCGGCTATGCCGGTACGTCGATGCACGACATCGCCAAGGCGGCCGGGGTCACTCAAAGCCTCATCCACCACCACTTCGGACCCAAGGATGCCCTGTGGGCCGAGGTCCGCCGGCATGCCTTCGGGCAGTACGTACAGCAGCAGCGGCAGCTCATCCAGGCGGTGACCGCCGAGCCCACGGGGCTTCGGACCGCCATCGACGCCTACTTCCGCTTCCTGTCGACCCATCCCGACGTGCTGCGGCTGGTCGCCTGGCTCGAGCTCGACGAGCCCGCCAAGCTCTCGGACGATCTCTTGCAACTCCACACCGAAGGCGAGGCGATGGTCGAGGACCTCCAGGCCGCCGGCCACCTGCGACGGGATCTACCGGCCCGCTTCGTGCTGGTCGCCTTGCTGACCCTCATTCGCAACTGGTTCGAGGAGCGCAACGTGGTTCAGGACGAGTCGGATCCCCAGCAGGTGGCCGAGATCGACGCGGCCTACCAGAACGGCCTGTGGATCGCGTTCACCGAGGGCTTGCTGGCGCGGCCTCGGGCTGCCTGACCCCCCGGCAGATCGCGCCATGAGCGCGTACTCCTTCGGGACGTGCAAGGGATCCGTACCACGGCCGTTGCCGTCCGCGGGGGTTTCGCGGTAACTCGCACACATGACCGGGTCGCGATGCTCCCGGTACCCTCCTCAACCTTGGCCCACCTCTCCTAGACTCGACGGGGACCTCGACGGGGGCCCGCCTGGGGTGTGTACGAAGACAGGCCTCGTATCGTAGGCTACGCCGGTCACCGACCCCCAACGGGGAAGGTCCGAGAACGGACGAAGGGTTCATGACCAATAAGGCAGCGAAGGGCATTTCGGGCGCGCGGCGGATGGTCGCTGGAGCGCTGTTGCTGACCGGGGTCTCGGTGGGCGCTACGGGGTGCATCGAGGACTCCGATTGCGGCATCTGCGATCCGGACAACCTGGTGCTCGAGAGCATCTCGGGCATCAACTACGCCTCGCGGAAGATCAACGTCCTCAACCCGCAGTGCGAGGGCAGCGACTGTCCGGCCGACTTCAGCTCGGGCTCCTACTTCATCCAGGAGATCGGGCCGTGCGAGGAGACCGAGCAGGCGCTCGAGTCGCCCCGCGGCACCGAGGAGTTCTGCAAGATCTCCCCGCTCGTCACGGCGTTCGGCATCGAGTTCGTGTTCAACAACCTGCTCGACCCCACGTCCATCGAGCTCGTTCGCAAGCGGCCCGACAACCCGCAGCTGTTCGAGGTCTACGACTGGAAGCACCAGGTGCTCGAGATCGAGGGGCCGATCACCCGCTTCAACGGTGACTTCGTCAAGGGCGCCACCGAGGAGCCCGACCTCATCACGCGGCTGGTCAACCTCTCGTGCATCGACAACCTCCGCGGCGAGGGGATCGCCTTCGATCACACCAGCTACGAGGATCCGACGACCAACCCCTGCAACGCGGTCGGGCCCAACGGCCTGCCCCGCAAGATGCAGGAGCAAGGGACCTTCAAGTCCTATCCCGGACGCTGGACGGTGGGCGGAAGCTCCTGCGACACGCCCGAGGAAGGCCCCGACACCTGCTGCTCGCGCTGCGACTTCCTGCTGTCGACCGGCGTGGCCAAGTACGGCTTGACCGGCCCCGCGCCCGAGGGGGCCAGCCTGCGCGACCTGCAAGACGCGGGGCTGCTGCGCAACCCCAACGCCGGCACCGCCATCCTCTGCGACCCGACGCTGGACATCTTCAGCCAGTGCGCCGACTTCATCCCCTGGACCGACCGTAGCGAGCAGGATCTCACCTACGAGTACTACTGGGACTGCCCCCCGAGCGATCCCTCCTGCGAGCCCGGGACCTACGCCACGCCGTACTACGACCGGCTGCGCGAGACCTTCCCGAGCGACCGGCCCGGGTTCCTCGAGCGCGCCAACGTGCCGTGCACCAGCAACACCCAGTGCCGCAGCGAGAACGGCCGCGACCTGCCGGGCACCGACTGCATCGGCCGCACCGCCGAGGGCGTGGCGTGCTCGCCCGAGGCCGACCCGGAGAACTGCACCGGCGGTACCTGTGTGGCCGAGTGGTTCGTCACCTGCCGTACCGACACCCAGACCCTGGGTGACGCCGATCCGTCCACCGAGGCCGTCGAGGGCTACTGCGCCGATCAGCGCTTCTCCGACCGCGGCG
Source organism: Paraliomyxa miuraensis (assembly GCF_026337845.1). Lineage (GTDB taxonomy): Bacteria > Myxococcota_A > Polyangia > Nannocystales > Nannocystaceae > Paraliomyxa > Paraliomyxa miuraensis. Next base: position 21,723 of record NZ_JAOVZF010000163.1, read on the forward strand.
CCGGGGCCTGCTTGCGCTCGCGCGCCAGCTTCGACGCGCTGTGCGACGAGAACGGCAACAACTGCTCGACCGCTCCGGCCAACACCCGGCTGGCGTTCTGCGATCACAACGAGGACGGCACGATGGTGGCGGCCGAGTGCTGTCAGGCATCGCTGCAAGACGGCCTGGACAGCGCCACCTCCGAGGCCTGCGACCCGTTCTTCCAGAACGTGAGGCCGGTCGGCATCTACGACCGCAACGACACCCTGCCCGAGAACACCAAGAACTGCATCTGCCCCTCGGGCGGCACCACCTGGGGCAACGTCCAGGGCGACGAGGACTTCGCCGACTGCCTCGATGCGGTGCGCGTGGGCTGCTTCGAGGCCGACGACATCGCCAGCAACGGCGACTCCGCGCGAGCCCGCGAGGAGCGCGCCAACCAGTACGCGGTGAAGTTCGTGTCCCGCGTGGGCGGTGTGGTCTACGACCCGGCCATCAAGGGCTTCGAGTGGCGCCCCGCCGACGTGGGCGGCGTGCCCCGAGCCGACATCGAGTCGTGCGCCGAGGACCGCGGGCTCATCGGCCAGCGCAACATCGAGGACGGCTGGCGAGCCAACGACACGTTCGCCCCCGAGAACATCGAGGACTACGACCGCGGCCTGTGCTCGGGCTCCGAGTACACCGTGCACTTCAAGGTGCCCGAGGACGGCGGCCAGTTCGTCCAGGACAAGGTGGGCAACACCCTCGCGGGCAAGGCCAGCTACACCTTCCAGACCCCGGAGTTCCACGTGGAGCCGGGCAGCGGCTTCCCGAGCGACAACCTCCGCATCGGCGCCTGCAACGACTTCTCCATCCGGTTCTCCAACAAGTACGACATGAGCCCGGAGAACCTGGAGAAGATCCAGATCTGGCAGATCGACCGGGATCTCGCCTACCCCAACGACTTCATCACCCTGATTGCCGGTGGTGCCGGCTGCGCCGAGACCAAGGAGGAGCTCGAGGCCAACGACAGCCTGGTTCCCTGCATCACGGTCGACGTCGGCAACCAGGCGATCGGCGAGGTGGGCCTCGAGATCGACCCCACCGTGTTCGGCCCCGTGCTCGACACGGGCATCAGCTACCGCGTGTGGGTCCCGGGCCTGAGCAGCCGGTCGGAGATGTCCGACCCCGTCAAGTACCAGCAGGCGTTCTGGGACGTCTGCGGCATGCCGCTCATCACCGGTGGCGCCTCCACCCCCGACCATCTCTACGACTTCACGGTCGACCAGCCCAAGTGCAAGGAAGACCAGGACCTCGACACCGTCCAGCTCAGCTGTGACAACGCGCCGGACTTCTTCAACCCCGACCAGGGCGACATCGACCGCGACGGCTTCGGCGACGTGATCGACCTGTGCCCCACGCGTCCGGGCTCGTCCGACGACACCGCCGACTCCGATGACGACGGCGTGGGCAACGAGTGCGATACCTGCCGCCAGGCGTCGCGCAACTACAACGAGGACGATGCAGCCCCCATGGGCTACATGACCGTCCGCAACATCCCGTTCCAGGACGACAGCGACCAGGACGGCATCGGCGATGTCTGCGACAACTGCGTGCTCACGCCCAACTGCGAGGAGTACGGACCGAGCAATCCGTGGTCGATCGGTGACCCCATCGAGTACGACGACGGCGTGCTCTGCCAGCTCGATGCCAATGCCAACATGGTCGGCGACGTCTGCGACGGCACCATGCCCAACGACTTTGCCGCCGGGCCGATCGGCCTCGGCCCCGACGACGACTTCGACCAGGACGGCCTGTCCAACGTGGTCGATGCGTGCCCCCGCCAGCCGGTGGCGCTGACTCAGGACGAGCTCATCACCTGCATGTCCGACGCCGACTGCCCCACGAGCCGCAAGTGCGAGACCGCGTTCGGCGTCTGCGACCACCTCGACACCGACGGCGACGGCGTGGGCAACGTCTGCGACACCTGCCCGTTCACCGAGAACCCGCTGCAGGTGGCCGATGGCGCCATGCAGGAGGGCGACGACACCGACGGCGACTTCATCGGCAATGCCTGTGAGACGCACTCGTCGTGTGAGCGCCGCACCGACTCCCGACCGTTCTCGTTCTACGAGTACGCGGCCAACGGGTACTGCTGCACGGTGCAGCTGTTCGAGGGCGACAATGGCGACCTGTTCATCAACCTCCCGCCGCGCGCCGACGGGGAGCCGCAGCCGACCCCGCCGCTGCTCGATCCCACCGGGGCACCGGTCCGGGTCGAGTGCAGCGAGACGGACGAGGATGCCGGGGTGTGCCGCAAGCTGCCCACCACCGTGGCCGTCTCGCCGGGTGTGCTCACCCCGCCCGAGGGCTGCGACGAAGTGCTCGCCGGGATCGACCCGCGCGACAACCCCAAGCTCACCCCCGAAGACGTGGGTGACGACCTCGAGGCCCTGTGGGACAAGATGTGCTTCCTACCGCCTTGGGATCAGGACTACGACGGCCTGGGCGACAAGTGCGATCTCTGCGAGTTCGACTTCGACCCCGAGAACCTGCCGTTCATCGATGCCAACGGCCGCGTGTGGCCCAACGACGGCAAGTTCTGCAACGGCGAGTTCAGCGTCGAGAACAAGCCGGCCTGCAAGGATGAAGACGAGCCCCTGCCCACCGGTGGCGAGACCGAGGGCGGCTCGGGTGACTCGGGCGGCTCGGGCGGTTCGGGCGGTGGCTCGGGCTCGGGTGGCTAGAGCCGCTGGCCGGTAGACAGCAAACAGCCAGGTGCCCCCCAAGGGGGGCTTGAGAGGGGCCCTTCGGGGCCCCTTTGCCTTGGTAGGCGCGCAGACAGCCACGGGGGCACCGATCGCGCTCCGGGTCGCCGTATAAAGGAAGGGATGCCCATGCCATCCGTTCGCTGGCTCCTGCTGCCGTTGGTCCTGGCCACGTGCCAACGTCCCGGCCCCGGGCCCAGCACGCCATCCGACGCCGAGGCTCCCGAGCCTCCCGCGGCCCAACCGCGCGAGCCCACCCCGGCCGCCGATCCGACCCACCCCCTCGAGCTCGTCCCCGCCCGCGCCCGGGTGATGCTGATGGCCCGCAGCCCGCAGCGGCTGGCCCAGGTGTGGGGACGCGACCAGATCATGGGCCGCTTTCCCTCGCACTACGAGCGCCTCGTGTCCGAGATGGAGCGGGACATCGGCCACGACCTACTCGACCCCAACGAGCTGGCGGCCCTGGGGTTGGACCCAACCGCCCCCATGGGCCTTGCCGTGCTGAGCTTCCAGGACGAGGCGGTGGTCCTGTTCGGCGGCGCCCCCGACCCCCAGCGGATGCTCGACGGAATCGGAGGCCTGTTCGCAGCGCGGGGCCTGAAGCTGGAGAGCCCGCAGGCGGCGGGCGAGGCCACGCTGCAGCGGCTGACCGAGGACGTCACGCTGGTGCTGCGACACCGCATGGCCGCGCTGGTGCTCGTCGATCGCCATCGCCAGGGCATGCCGGACTACGCCAGGGAGATCGCCCGCATCGACCCGGCGCAGTCGCTGGCCCACGCCCACGCCATGCAGCGCGCGCACACCGGCCTGCCCCACGAGGCCGATCTGCAGGGCCTGCTCGACGTCGCGGGGCTCGTGGCCGATGCGTTCGAACACTCGCGCCGCATCGAGCAGGAGGCCCTGGCCGACCAGGGTCGCATGCTGGCCGAGGCCCGTCAGCGCGGGGCCTCGACCGAGGAGCTCGAGAGCATCCAGCAGAGCCTGCAGCAGCAGCAGGCGTTCATGGCGAGACGGCAGCGCGAGCAGCAGATCGCCGAGCTGTTGCTGTCGCGAACCCTGGGCGCGATCGAGGGCATCGGCTTGGCGGTGGACGCGGACGATCGCGGCCTACGAGGCCGCATCCACCTGGCCCTGGGCCCCGACGCGGCGTTTCGCGACCTGCTCGTGGACTCGCCTCGGCCTCCCGCCGCCCTGGCCGCGCTGACCGACGCGCCGCAGCTGGTGATGTCGGGCGAGCTCGACGTGGGGGTGGCGATCGACCTGTTCGCCCAGGCCGCCCTGGCGGCCGGAGCCTCGTATGCCGAGGTCAACGAGGAGGCTCGCAAGGGGCTGGGCCTGGACTTCGACCGCCAGCTACGGCCCCTGCTCGACGGCCGCGCGACCTTTGCCCTCACCTCCCGCCCCCTGCCCGCAAAGGCGCGCACCAAGGACTTCGCCAGCACCCTGGGCGGCATCGTGGCGGTGGGAGTCGAGGACGAGGCCAAGGCCAAGGCGCTGCTGCAGGAAGTCGTGGCCAAGCAACGCGACCACGACAAGGGCATGCCATCCTCGGTTCGGATCGAGGCCGCCGAGGAGATCGGCGGCTTCGTCATCACGCTTCCGGAGGCACCGGGAACGCTGTGGGTGGGCGTGGTCGCCAAGCAGCTCGTGGCGAGCAACGACCTGCCGACCCTGCGCCGCCTCCGTGACGGTCAGGCCGGGCCGGCGGGGAGCCAGCTCGTCGACCCCGAGGCCTGGCAACGGCTGACGGAGGGCCCGGGCGCGGCACGCCTGGCCATGCACCACCGCCTGCCGCTGGCGACCGTGTTTGCGTTCCTCGCGGGCTTCGACGCGTTCGACTTCGTGCCCGACGTCGACGACGAGCTGCGCGAAGAATTTCCCGAGGACGACCTGTTCTCGATCCCTCGCGGCAAGGCCACGGTGCGCCTGCAAGCCCAGCTCGACCGCGCCCTGCAGAAGAAGCGCCAGCTCCGACGCCAGCGCAGCGAGGAGCAGCAGATGCAGGCGTGGACCGTGGCCGACGCGCTGGGCATGACGGCCGGCGTGGTGCGCAAGACCGACACGGGCTTGATGATCGAGGGCGGTCACTACGTGAAGGGGGGCCTGGCCGGCTACGTGGAGGGAATGATCTCGCTCTCCGAGCTCGAGGACGAAGCCCGCACGAGCGTCGACGCCGAGCTCGAGCGCGCCACGCAGCGCGCCGACGAGACCCGCGAGCGCCTGTTGAAGGCGCGACGAAAGGAGATCCGCAAGGCGCTCTCCAAGCGATCCTCGACGAGTTCTGCGGTGCGCGCTCAGCCCGACGACGGTGCGCGATAGCGAGGCGCGCCAACGAACACCAGACCCAGTGCGGCTTCGTGCGGCTGCGACCACACGACGCGGGCGTCGAGCACGATGGCGCGCGCCGAGGACTCGGGAAGCGCGACGGCGTTGGCCTCGGGGAGCTCGACCGAGAGCGACACGACGTCACCGGCCACCAGCGAGCAATCGCCATGGGTGATCCTGGCACCTCCCGCGCTCAGGTCTTCGATCTTGACCGCGGCGGGCCCGGCCACCATGCCCTCGGGCGGCACGAGCAGCGCCGGGACGGCGCAGACGAAGCGATGGTAGCGACGCATGGCCGCCCGCTCGTCGCCTCCGGGGGGGCGCTGCTCCAGCTGGCGCTCGAGCTCGGCACAGCGCTCGGTGGCGGTCGGCCCGAGCGCTCGCCCCAGCAGCGCACGCGCTCGCAGCTCGCGATACTCCACGATCTCGGCCAGCCGCTCGAGCCCTTCGCGGCGTCGGTGCTCGCGATCGCCACCGGGCACCGGCTCCCCGGGCACCGCGATGCTCTCCGATGGGCTCGAGCGGGCGCGCACGGGAGCATCGCCCTCCTCGGGGGCGGGGCCATCGCCCTCCTCGGGGGCCGCATCCCGTTGGATTCGAAGCGTGTCCTCGTAGGCGATGGCCGTCGGGGCGTGCCGGGTCCATCGCTTGGCTCGGGTGATCCGCGGCCGCGTGCGTGCGTCGAGCTCGTCGTCGTCGTCGGCGGCGACCGGAGCGGGGGCCGGGTCGTGGACCGCGGGCACCTCCTCGGTCGGCGTGCCCGAGCCGCCGGATCGGTCGACGCGACGCACGCTGGGCACCGTCGTCATCGCGTCGACCTCGGCTCCCTGGTCTGGCGCCGGGCATGACGCGAGTCGGGGTCCATCGACGATCGCACCGTACTCCGCGGTGATGCCCTTGCGCGGAGGGATGCTCCCCGGGCCAGCCGACGTCGGGGTCAGCATCGGGGACAGCATCGGGGCGTGCGATGGCTCGACTCTCGGCAGTCCCGCGGCGGTGGCCCCCGGGCGCATGCCGCCCGGAGTGATCAGCGGCCGAGGGACGCGAACCCATCCTCCTCCCAGCGCGGCAGGAGGTTGCACCGCGTCGGCGGCACCGAGCTCCACTCCTGCCGGCGCGGCGGGGGCCATGCGTCCCGAAGGGCCGTCGGGGGCCATGCCGTGGCTTCGCTCGGATCGGGTCGGGCTGGCCGTACCCGTGGCTTGCAGCCATGACGTGGGCATTGCCGTGATCCGATCCCGGCGTCCTCGCCCCTCGGCGTACGTGCCCACGAGGCCTTGCGTGGAACTCGCATCGATGCCACGCCCTCCCGTGCCACGTGGCCGGCGGTCGCGAATGACCGAGGCCTCCTCCCGACTGGGATGACTGGAATGGCTGGTAGGGCTGGGATGCCTCGGATGCTGCGGCCAGCGCTCCTGCCCGGTCGCGCTCGGCTCGTCGCCGCGAGGCGGCGTGGTCGGGGTCGGCCGACGAATCGACGCGGGGTCGATCGCGTCCTCGGCCGAGAGCGCCGGATACTCCTTGGTGCGCGAGCGCGTCTCGACTCCCGTCGAACGCTCCGGAGGCACGGCCGCCGAGGCGGCACCGGGCCGCGCGCCCGAGGGGGCTGGTGCCGCGGCCTGCGGTCGGGAGTGAGCCCGTAGGTTCTCGCCCACCATGCCGTCGAGCCCCTGGGTGATGCGAGCCCGGATCGCCGCGAGCTCCCGCTTGTGCGGTACGGTTTGACGCAGTGAGTCACCCGAGGTGACCTTGCGCTGGAACACCTCGGAGGTCACCACGTCGTCGTCGCGGTTCTCGAACACGAAGCGGGCTCGCATGAAGCGAATCACCTCGCCCTCCTCGAGCACGTGACGCTCCACTCGCTCGCTCTCGACGAACGTACCGTTGTCGCTCGAGAGATCGACCAGCACCACGCTGCCGTCGGCCTCGCACGAGATCCGAGCGTGGTGCCGCGACACCCCCTCGTGGAGGATCTGAATGTCGCAATCGCTTGCACGGCCGACCAGCGTGCGCTCGCCGAGCACGTAGAGAGCCCCCACCTGGGAGCCGGAGATTGCGCGCAGCACGTGTGGCATGGACGCCGAGGGGGAGCAAGAGTCTATCAGCCCCCGCCCAAGACGCTCGTCTCGGGCGCCCGGCCGCACGCCCGCAATTCGTTCGTCGACGCGCGAAATCGATTTCGCCTGGCTCGGCCGACGACGCTGCAGAACCTCAGGCGGGCAGGCCCTCCCACTCCGCGACGCCGGCGAACTGAAGGCCCAATTCGGTCCCCGTCACCCAGGCGACACGGGTGGGAAACACCAACGTCCGCGAGCGCGCCCCCTGGGCCACGTCGATGACCAGCCACGCGACCACGCCCTCTTCCATGGGGTGATCGCGCCAGTTGAGCTTGGCTCCGCCCACGCCGAAGTCCAGCACGACCACGGTCGCCGAGTCCTCGTTGGAGCCCTCGAGCCAGCGCACGCGCGCGGGAAATCGGCAGCGAAACCGCATGAAGCGGCGCAGCCCGGCGTAGGGGCTGGGGTCGTCCGGGGTCTGCCGAAACACCTCGGTGAACCGTCGCAGCAAGCCTTGCTCGACGGGAGACAGCACGTCCCGCCGGGTCATCCGCAGCTGGAGATCGCGATAGATGAGGATGTCTCCGACCAGGTCGCCGCGATACGGCGATCCATCGTGGCGAAGGGCGGTGAGCCGGCTTCGTTCGAAGATTCGCGCGACGGGACGAGCCGCCGAGGCCGACGGCGAGACATCGGGATCGGGCGGAGTCTCGCGCGTCTTGGACTGCGGAGGAGTCCGCTCGAAGTCGAGGGTTCGGCGCAACGTGCGGCCGTTGGTGACCTTCACCGCCCATACGTCCGAGTGCGTCTCCTCCTCGCCCTCGGGGATGACCTCGTACACGAAGCGGCTCCGCATGATGCGGAACTCGTCGCCCGGCCGCAGCACGTGGCGCTCGACCCGAGCGTCGCCGACGAAGGTGCCGTTGTTGCTGCGCAGATCGACCAGCACGTGCCGGCCGGACTCATCGACGATCTTGGCGTGCTTGCGGGAAACACCGTCGTTGATGATCTGGATGTCGCAATCCCCCGCGCGTCCGAGGATGGCTCGGTTCCTCAGCACGTAGACGGCGCCTTCGAGGGGGCCCGCGGTAGCTCGAAGCTGCCAGGTCATGGAAAGCACTACGCTCCGCCGAAATGATACCGTAGCGTGCTCATGTGCGCGACGTTACGGGATCGGCAGCGCCCTCACTCCGCCCCGGTCGGCGATGCGGGGCGACGAGCGCTGACCACCTTGGAGAGGAACATGCGCTCGTTTCCGTCCACCTCGAAGCCCGCCTCGGCCAGGGCGCAGCCGAGCTCGTCGCCGAGGTACTCGCGGTAGAACGGCTCGTGCATCTCGGCGGAGAAGCGCGCCATGAACGTGTCGAGCCCCCCGGTGTCATTGGACTGGATCGAGTCCTCGATGACCAGGCACCCGCCGGGACGAAGCACGCGGTACATCTCGGCGAAGACCCGGCGCCGAGCGTTTCGCGGCAGCTCGTGGAACAGGTACACGCTGCACACGGCGTCGAAGCTCGCGTCCGGCAGCGGCAGCGCCTCGGCGTTGGCGGGGACGAGCGCGACTCGACCACGACGGCCCAGCCGCTCGCGTGCAACGTCGAGGTAGTAGGGGCTGAGATCCACGCCCGTGTAGTCGGCATCGGGCAGCGCCCGCAGGAGCTGCTCGCCCGCGCGACCGGTGCCGCACGCGACCTCCAGCACTCGCAGGGGTCGCGGGCAGGTGCGGGCATGGGCCACCAGCGGAGGGATGATCTGCCGGCGCATCACATCGGCCGTGCCGCCGAACAGGAACTCCACCCCCACGTCGTACAGCTCGGCCGAACGGCGGCTGAGGTAGCCGTCGCTCTGCCAGTGGAACGTGCGGCGGTAGTAGGGCGGATACCGCTCGAGGTCGACGTCTCGAGGCAGGTCCTTGTAGTCGGCTCGCCTCATGCGGCGGACGACGTTGGGCAAGTCTCGGACCAGACGCGGCAGCGCCCGTGCGTAGGTGATGTACGGGATCTGGAACAGCAGCGAGCGGGGATAGACCCCGGCCTCGACGTTGGCTTGATCGCGCTCGAGCAAGCGTTCGAAGCTCCGCCGAAGGTCGCGCTGCTGGGCTCGGGAGGGCATGCGGTCGTCGCCCAGGGCGACGCGTCGGGTGAGGCGCTGGACCGCCGCCGCCGCCCCATGCAGCGAGCGTTGCTGACCGCGGTACGCCAGGTGCAGGGCATCGGTCACGAGGCTCATACGCCGCCATTATAGGGGCCACTTGGCCACGTGCCCCGGATTGCGCGTAGTTCGCACGAATCTCGGCGTTGACGGCCTGTCTACCGAGTGGTAGAGAACAACCGAACGGTTGGTAGTCCAGCCGTGGTCTCCTTGCCACCATGCCCGCCGAGCGTTCCAAAGGGGCCGACATCACGCAGCAGATCCTCGCCCACGCCACCCGGCTGTTTGCCGCGCGGGGCTTCGTGGGGGCCTCGCTGCGCGACATCGCCAAGGCGGTGGGCATTCGCAAGCCGTCGCTGCTCTACCACTTCAACTCCAAGGACGACCTGCGGCGCGGCGTGCTCGAGAACATGCTGGGGCACTGGAACGAGGTGGTGCCACGCTTGCTCAAGGCCGCCACGTCGGGACACGAGCAGTTCGAGGCGGTCGCGACCGAGACCATCGAGTTCTTCCGAACCGACCCCGACCGCGCCCGCCTGCTGCTGCGCGAGCTGCTCGATCGACCCGAGGAGATGGAGCCGCTCATCGAGACCCACGTGCAGCCGTGGACCAAGATCATCTGCGACTACATCCGCAAGGGTCAGCAGCAGGGGCGGGTCCACCCCGACATCGATCCCGAGGCCTACGTCGTCCACATGATCACCTTGATGGTGTGCGGCGTGGCGCTGCAGGACAGCATCATCGCGCTGATGCCCGCGAGCCCGAGCACCGATCGCGGCGAGCTGACGACGCGCTACGTGGTCGAGCTGCTGCGAGTGGCTCGCGCGGGGCTGTTCATGCGTACCGAGCCCCCCGCCACCGCCATCGAGCAAGCCACCGCCGAGCTGCCCCCCAAGGGGGGCGAGGATCGTGAGGCCTCGGAGTAGGCACGCGTCCTGTCACCTCTCACCCACCCCCGCCACTCACTCCCGTCACCCGCCCCCGCCACTCACCCATGGCCAACTACCTCGAAGACAACGACGACCTGCTGTTCTACCTCGACAAGGGCATCGACTGGGGCCCGCTGGTCGAGATCACCGAGCGAGGCCTGCGGGACGAGGACGGCCCCAAGAGCGTCGGCGAAGCCGTGGAGCTCTACCGCGACATCGCGACCATGGTGGGCAAGTTCGCGGCCGAGGAGGTCGCTCCGCGGGCCAAGGCGATCGAGACGGCGGGCGTCGTGGTGGTCGATGGGGAGGCGGTGGGAGCCCCCGAGCTCGACGAGCTGTTCGAACGGATCCGCGAGCTCGACCTGCACCGGCTCAACGTGCCGCGCGAGCTCGACGGCATGAACTGCCCGCTGCTGCTCTACTTCGTGGTGTGCGAGCTGATGGCCCGCGCCGACGTCTCGGTGATGGCCCACCACGGCTTCCACGGGGGCATGGCGCTGGCGATGCTGATCTTCTCGATCCGCGAGGGCAGCACCACCTTCGAGAACCATCGCATCGTCGAGACCCGCTTCGCCGAGGAGATCGAGGAGATCCTCTCCGGCCGGGCATGGGGCTGCATGGACATCACCGAGCCCGACGCGGGCTCGGACATGGCCCGCCTGCGCACGGTGGGCGAGCAGGACGCCGACGGCAACTGGTTCGTCACCGGGCAGAAGATCTTCATCACCTCGGGCCACGGCAAGTATCACTTCGTGATCGCGAGGACCGAGAAGCCGGGCGACGGCTCCGATCCCATGGCGGGCCTCGATGGCCTGTCGATGTTCCTGGTGCCGGCCTACACCGAGGACGAGCACGGCAACCGCACCCGCATCGTGACCCTCGATCGCGCCGAGGAGAAGCTCGGTCACCACGGCTCGTGCACCGCCGCGCTCACCTTCGACCGGGCGCCCGCGCACCTGCTGGGCAAGCGCGGCGAGGGCTTCAAGTACATGCTGCAGCTGATGAACAACGCGCGCCTGGGCGTGGGGTTCGAGTCGATCGGCCTGTGCGAGGCGGCCTACCGGCTCGCGCGCGACTACGCGGCCGAGCGCCCGTCGATGGGCAAGACCATCGACCAGCACGAGATGATCGCCGACTACCTCGACCAGATGCGCACCGAGATCCAGGGGCTGCGCGCGCTGGCGATGTACGGGGGGTTCCACGAGGAGATGGCGGCCAAGCTCGACATCGCGATCCAGATCGAGCCCGAGCGTCGGCGGGAATTCGAGCGTCTGCAGCGGCGCCACAAGTCGGCCTCGCGGCGGGTGACCCCGCTCATCAAGTACCTCGCGGCCGAGAAGGCGGTGGAGATGGCGCGCCGCTCGGTCCAGATCCACGGCGGCAACGGCTACACCACCGAGTACGGGGCCGAGAAGCTGCTGCGCGACGCGATGGTGATGCCGATCTACGAGGGCACGAGCCAGATCCAGGCGCTGATGGCCATGAAGGACACGCTCGGCGGCATCATCAAGGCGCCCCAGGAGTTCGTCAAGCGCCTGGCCCAGGCCCGCTGGCGCGCGCTGTCGGCCCGCGACGCGCACGAGCGCAGGGTGGCCAAGCTCCAGGTGCTCGGCCTCGACGCGCAGCAGCACCTCATGCGCCGCACCGCGACCGACAAGCTGCGTGCGGTCCAGGACCGTCCGCTCACCGAGTGGCCGCAGGCGTTCCTCAAGGACTGGGATCCCAAGCGCGACTTCTCCTACGCCATGCTGCACGCCGAGCACCTCACCCAGCTCCTGGCCGACGTGGCGATCTGCGAGGTGCTGCTCGAGCAGGCGCACGCACATCCCGAGCGCATCGAGGTGCTCGAGCGCTACCTCGAGCGAGCCGAGCCTCGCGCCCGCCACCAGTACGATCTCATCGTCAACACCGGGCAAGGGCTGCTCGAGCGCCTCGCCCTGCGGACGCGCGAGCGCGACGACTCGGCTCGCGCGGCCCAGTGACGACGACCAGTAACGACGACCAGTGACGACGGCCGCCGCCCGACGACCGCCCGTCCATCCACACGAGTCGATTCGGGGGTACCACCACCATGGCCGTCTCGAGCAAGCACGTCCTCCAGCAAGGTCCCGTCATCGCCACCCTGGCCTCGGTCGCCGCGTCGGCCATCCGGCAGCAGCTCGACGAGCGACTGGGCCGGGCGCCCCACGGCACCACGCCGCAGGTGCCCGGGCCCGAGATCACCGCCACCATCGTACCGCGGCCGTCGGAGCTGCTGCGGGCCTACGTTCGCCACGTGGGAGGCGATCCCGCCGCCTACCGCGGCCAGGTGCCGGCGCACTTCTTCCCGCAGTGGGGCTTTCCGCTGGCGTCGCGCACCCTCCAGGGTCTGCCCTATCCGCTGTTCAAGGTGCTGAACGGCGGGTGCCGGCTGGAGATCAACGGCCCGCTGCCCGCAGGGGAGGCGCTTCACGCCCGTGCGCGCCTCGAGGGGATCGACGACGACGGTCGCCGCGCCGTGATCCACCAGCGCGTGGTCACGGGCACGGGGGCGGTACCCAACGCGGTGGTGGGACACCTCTACGCGGTGGTGCCGCTGGGCCGCGGCAAGGGCAAGAAGGGCGAAGCCGCCGCGGCCAGGCGCGAGCCGGCCCGCGTGCCCGGTGACGCCGAGGAGCTGCAGCGCTGGCGGCTGTCGGCCGACGCTGGCCTCGACTTCGCCAAGCTGACCGGCGACTTCAACCCCGTGCACTGGATCGCCCCCTACGCGCGAGCCTTTGGCTTCCGCAACACCATCCTGCACGGGTTCTCGACCATGGCGCGTGCAATGGAGGGCCTGCAGCGCACCCTGTTCGCGGGCTCGGTGCGCGCCCTCCGGGTCTTCGACGTCAAGTTCACCAAGCCGCTGACGCTGCCGGCCAAGGTGGGCCTGTACGCCAAGGACACCTCGTTGTGGGTCGGCGATGCACCGGGCGGCCCGGCCTACCTCGTGGGCACCTTCGAGACCAATCCCCTCCCCAAGGACTGAGGTTCCACCATGAGCGACTTCCTCCTCGAGCTCTCGCGCAACCCCACCGCCCGCAAGCTGATCAAGACGGCGGGCCTGCCCGTGCCCATGCCGCAGGCGCTGCGCCGCGCCAAGGGCCCCTACCCCGAGCGCCCGCTGCACGACCATGCCATCGTCTACGGCGCGGCCACGGGCGGCGCGATGGCCCCGACGATCGCGCTGACGCTGGCCAAGGCCGGCGCCGACGTGCACCTGGTGGGCGAGCCCTCGCTGCGGGAGCCGTTCGCGGAGCCCGGCGAGGCCTACGGCCGACCCGCCCGCTTCATCGACCTCTCCGAGCTGCCCGATGGCTTCCGCGGCCAGGGCATGGTGTTCGACGCGACCGGGCTCGCCGACCCGGTGCAGCTCCGCGCGCTCCACGACTTCTTCCACCCGCTGGGGCATCGCCTCGCCAACTGTGGTCGCGTGGTGGTGGTGGGACGCCCGGCCTCCGCGGCCGGCACCCCACGCGCCGCAGCGACGGCGGCCGCGCTCGAGGGCTTCGTGCGCAGCCTGGCCAAGGAGGTCGGCAAGCGGGGCTCCACCGCCCAGCTGCTCACGGTGGCCGAGGGAGCCGAGGCGCGCGTGGAGCCGGTGCTGCGGTTCCTGCTCTCGCCGCGCTCGGCGTTCATCTCGGGACAGCCCGTGCACGTGGACGCGCGCGCGGCCTGGCCCGGCGCGATGGCGCCCGGCTCGATCCCCATGGTGCAGTCGCTGCAGGGCAAGGTGGCGCTGGTCACCGGAGCCGCGCGCGGGATCGGAGCGGCGACCTGTGAGCTGCTCGCGGCCGAGGGCGCCCACGTGGTCTGCCTCGACCGCCCCCAGGACGACGCGCTGTGCAGCCAGGTGGCGCGCAAGATCGGCGGCAGCGTGCTGCTGGCCGACGTCAGCGATCCGAGCGCGCCGCAGCGCATCGCGGACGATCTGCGGCAGCGTCACGGCGGGGTCGACGTGGTGGTCCACAACGCCGGCATCACCCGCGACAAGACCCTGGCGCGCATGAAGCCCGAGCTGTGGGATCAGACGATCGACGTCAACCTCGCGGGGGTGGTTCGCATCACCGAGGCCTTGCTCGGCCAGGGCGGCGCGGGGCCCATGCGCGATGGGGGCCGCATCGTGCTGCTTTCGTCGATCGCCGGCATCGCGGGCAACATGGGCCAGACCAACTACGCCGCGTCCAAGGCCGGCATCATCGGCTACACCACCAAGCTGGCGAGCGAGCTGGCGGACCGGGGCATCACGGTCAACGCGATCGCCCCCGGCTTCATCGAGACGCGGCTGACGGCGGCGATCCCCGTGATGATCCGCGAGGCGGCCCGCCGGCTCTCGAGCCTGGGGCAGGGCGGCCTGCCCCAGGACGTGGGCGAGGCGATCACGTTCTTGGCCACGCCGGGCGCGGCCGGGATCACCGGCCGCGTGCTTCGGGTGTGCGGTGGAGCGCTGGTAGGCGCCTGAGCAGAGCTGGCCAGGGAGCAGGAGCGAGACGATGAGCGACAGCAAGCGACGCGCAGTGGTGATCGAGGGGGTGCGAACCCCGTTCGTGAAGGCATTCTCCGAGCTGCTCAAGATGGATGCGATCGCGCTGGGCGATGCCGCGGTGGCGGCCCTGCTGCGACGCACCGAGCTGCCCCGCGACGAGCTCGACGGCATCGTGTGGGGCGGCGTGATCCTGCCCGGGCTCGCCCCCAACGTGGCTCGCGAGATCGCGCTCGACCTGCGGCTGCCCGCGCGGGTCGAGGGCCACACGGTGACGCGCGCCTGTGCATCGGGCCTGCAGGCGATCACCTCGGCCGTGTCGGCGATCGAGCGCGGCGATGCCGACGTGATGATCGCGGGCGGCTCGGACTCCACGAGCAACGCGGAGCTCAAGCTCCCGCAGAAGGTGGTGCACGCCCTGGCCCCGCTGGCCTTCGGCAAGGCCACCCCCATGGACGTGCTGGGCGTGCTCTCGCAGCTGATGCCGATCACCGAGGTGCTGCCCAAGATGCCCAAGATCGCCGAGCGCACCACCGGGCAGGTGATGGGCGAGGCGGCCGAGGAGATGGCGCGCCGCAACGAGGTGAGCCGAGAGGAGCAGGACGAGTTCGCGGTGCGCTCGCACCACCGCGCCGCCGCGGGCATTGCCTCGGGCCGGCTGCGCAAGGAGGTGACGGCGGTGGAGACACCCGATGGGCGCACGGTGACCGCCGACACGCTCGTGCGGGCCGACACCAGCGTGGAGGCGCTGGCCAAGCTGCGCCCGGTGTTCGCCAAGAAGGGCACGCTGACCGCCGGCAACTCGAGCCCGCTGACCGACGGGGCGGCAGCGGTGCTCTTGATGAGCGAGGACAAGGCGCGCGCCCTGGGCTACCGGCCGCGCGCGGCGTTCCGCAGCTTCAGCTACGTGGGGGTCGACCCCGCCGATCAGCTGTTGATGGGACCGGCGCTCGCGATGCCCAAGGCGCTCGACCGCGCGGGCATGACCCTGGGCGACATCGACGTGGTCGACATGCACGAGGCGTTCGCGGCCCAGGTGCTGTCGGTGCTCAAGATGCTGGGCAGCCGCGCCTTCGCCCGCGCCCGGCTCGGCCGCGACGAGGCCGTCGGCGACGTGGACCCGGCCAAGCTGAACCTCTACGGCGGCTCGGTGGCCATCGGGCACCCGTTCGGAGCCACGGGCGCGCGCATGGTGACCACGGTGGCCAACGAGCTCTCCGACGGGAACAAGCAGACCGCACTGCTGGGGATCTGCGCCGCGGGAGGCCTGGGTGCGGGCGCGGTGATGGAGCGGGTGGAGTAGCCGACGGGTGCGTGTGCCGAGCGTGGAGACTGATATCCTCCGTGGCATGAGCAGCTTGGTTCGTGTCTCGTCGTGGGCCCGCCTGGGGCTGGCCGCACTCCTGCTGGGGACCGCGTGCGGCAAGTCCGAGGCCTCCCCCGTCGAGCACGAGCCGGTGCAGCTCGACCAGACGCAGCGCGCCACGATGGAGCGCCTGGTCGGGTCGTGGAAGCACGTGGGCGGCGCGCAGGAGCAGGACGCCGCGCTGAAGGCGGTCGAGCAGGCGACCGAGTCGATGAGCTCGCTCATCCGCGGCGTGGCCCGCTCGCGCCTCGAGGAGACCGTGCGCATCGACGCGGTCCTGTCGATCGCCGAGGACCGGGGCATCGTGACCATCACCCGCAGTGAAGTACCCGAGCCGTTCGTGTGCTCGGCGGACGGCCGCGAGCGACCCACCACGACGTCCGACGGCGACGACGCCCAGGCCTCGCTGCGCATCGAGGCCGACGCGCTGGTGTCGAAGGTGGTGACCGATCAGGGCGGCGGCGAGCGAACCCATCGCATCGACGAGCAGGGGCAGCTGGTCATCACCGCCCGCACGTTCTCGCCGCGGCTGCCGGCCGACGTGGTGTACGAGGCCCGCTACGCGCGATAGGCCAAACGCTCAGAACGCCCCGCGCAGCACCAACCCCGCCCCACCCGGCCGCAGGCTCGGCACCAGCGTGGCCGTGCTCGTGCGGGCGCTCCTCCGGGCGCGCTTGCGATCGACCACCAGCATGACCACGCCCGAGATCACCGCGGCCGCCCCCACGCCCAGGGCCACGAAGCCCGGCGGGTGGGTCGTGGTCTCGTAGAGCGGATCCTCGGGCTCGACCTTGGGCGGCAGGGCCACGAGCACCGCCCCGGTCCCCAGCCCAGCCGCGCCCACCACCAACATCGCCACGCCGCCCTTGCCGAGGCCCGAGAGCTTGGCGCGTGGCGGGTCGTTGGCGGGTGGATCCGATGACGCGGGAGGATCGGGATCGGGATCGGACTCGGGTTTGGGCTGGGGGTCGGACTCGGGCTCGGGGCTCGCCACCACCTCGTAGGAATCGAGCTGCTCGAGCACGCTGGCCACGGTCGCCTCGACGCGCTCGACGACCTCGCTCTCGGTGCACAGGGGGCACTCGATCGCCTGCCGCTCGCCCACCGGCTCGCCTCCCCGCGAGACCCACAGCTCGAAGCGGTAGCCGGGCTCGTTGCCCTGCAGCGCATCGACGTCGACGTGGATCATCGGATCGTCGGCCTCGGGGCGAGCGGGAACCACGGAAGCGGCGCGCAGGACCACGTCGGTCCGCTCCCGAATGCGGCGCTTGACCACCGGCCCTTCCTCGCCGATGTCGCTGGTGTCGATGTCGACCGAGGCGTGGCGCGTGGCCGGAGCCGAGATGGGAGCCAGTGCATAGGCCGGCTCGGCCGCCGCCACGAGGTGGCTCGGACCGAGCGCCAGCACGGCGGACACGATGCTCGTCGTCACGATCCTCATGGCTGCTCCTGTCGACGCTCGCAGACCCGCCGCCACGTCTCGACCTGCTCGTCGCCGAGCCCACGGCTGGCCCCGATGCAGTCGCTCCAGCGGCCGAGCTCCATGAACGCCTTGGTGCGCAGCCGCCCGCGCTCGGCTCGCTGCTCGCTCCAGCACGAGCCCTCGCGCGTGTGGCGGAGCACGCCCGACCAATCATGCGCCTCGCGAGCCTGCTGCGCCTGCTTGCGCGTGCGCCAGCACAGACTGCGGTGGGACGCGGACGCGTCGTCGGAGGGGGTCGCCTCCTCGGCCGGCGCGGGCTCGGATGGCGCGGGCTCGGCCGGCGCGGGCGCGAGCTTGGGAGACGGATCGGGCGTGGGAGCACCATCGCTCGTCGGCCGCGGCTGCCGGGTCCGTTCCTCCGGCGGCGGGCTCACCACCACTGGCGGCGGCTCGTCCGGTGGTTTCGTCCGGGTCGGCGTGACGTCGACCGGTGCCGCGTCGACCGGCCTTGCCTCCGCCACGGGCGTGACCTCGTGCCCCGCGCCGAACAATGCCCACGCCCCCACCCCGGCCAGCAGCACCACCGCCGTCACCGCCACGGGAACGATCCACCGCGGGGATCTCGACGAGGTCGTGGCCATGTCCAGCGCGACCATGCCGGGCCCGGCGGCGGGGCGCCGCCGGCCGATCGCGTCGAGTCGCTCCGCGACCTCGCTCACCGAAGGCCGACCCTCGGGCTCGCGTGCCAAGCAGGCGTCGATCAACGCCACGAGGTCCGCCGGCAGGTCGTCCACCACGGTCGCGATGGACGGCGCGGGCTCGTTGACCTTGACGGCCATGAGGTCGAGACCATCGCGGCCGCCAAACGGGGTGATCCCGGCGATCGCCTCGTGGAGCATCACACCGAGCGCATACACGTCGAACGCCGTGGTCGCCTGCGCGCCCTGAGTCTGCTCGGGGGCCATGGTGGCCGGTGTGCCCATCACCTGACCGGCCATGGTGGCGCGCGCGCCCATCGTGTTGGCCGCGATCCCGAAGTCGAGCACCTTGACGATCTCCTGGCCACCGCGCCGCACCAGCATCACGTTCTCGGTCTTGA
Source organism: Paraliomyxa miuraensis (assembly GCF_026337845.1). Classification (GTDB taxonomy): domain Bacteria; phylum Myxococcota_A; class Polyangia; order Nannocystales; family Nannocystaceae; genus Paraliomyxa; species Paraliomyxa miuraensis. Next base: position 40,300 of record NZ_JAOVZF010000163.1, read on the forward strand.
GATCGCGGTGGATGATGCCCGCGGCATGGGCGGCCTCGAGGGCTCTCGCCACGTCGCACAGGATTCGGCACGCGCGCTCCACTTCGAGGCACCCTCGTTCGATGATCACGTCGTAGAGCTCGCGCCCCGAGAGGTGCTCCATCACCAGATAGGGGCGGCCGTCGGGCAGCTCACCCGCGTCGAACACATCGATGATGTTGGGGTGGCCGGCCGCGCTGGCGGCCCGCGCCTCGTCGCGAAAGCGGCGGGCCACCTCGGGCTGCCCCCCCCAGCGCCGCGACAGCACCTTGACTGCCACGGCCCGCCCCACCCGCACGTGCTCGCCCTGGTAGACCGCTCCCATGCTGCCCTCACCCAGCATCGTGCCGATCCGGTAGCGATCGGCGATGAGCGTGCCGGGCACGAGGTACTCGTCGATCATGAGCAGGCCCCCAGCGCCCCTGGAATGCAGCAGCGCTTGCCCATGAACAGGGTGGACTTGCACTCGGCCTGCGGATCACAGCACGACTCTCCCGCATCGCAAGACTGCTGGTTCTCCTGGCAGCTCATGCATGCACTGGTGTTGAAGGTGCACTGCTCGGTGCAAGCGAGCCCGTCACCGGTGAGGTTGGGGTAGTGATCGCAGGTCTCGTTGCCGAGGTTGTCGAGATCGCACTCCTCGCCCGGCGCGATCGCTCCGTCGCCGCAGTCGGAGTAGCCAGGACACACGGCATAGACGATGGAGGCACAGTCGAGCGCGCACACGGGCAAGCCATCGCCATGGCCCTGCGAAGCACACGTGGCGTCCTCCGGCAGCGTGTCGCCGTCGCACTCCTCCCCCTCGTCGATCATCCCGTTGCCACACGCGGGACCGCCATCGCCGGACGAGTCGACGGCATCGGTGGTCTGCAAGCCCGAGCCACCCGAGCCCGAGCCCGAGCCACCCACGCCCGAGTCATCCGAGCTGGCCCCTCCCGAGCCGCTGCCCATCCCGAAGCCACAGCCGAGCTCGGTCACCGGCTCGGCCACACAACCATCGTTGGCGGCCTCGCACTTGTCACAAAAGGGCGTGCTCCCGCCGCGCTGCTCGCAGGTGAGATCGCCCGACTGGTTGCCGCAGTGCGACGCATTGAGCCGAGTGCACCCCACCGCGAGGATCCCTGCGAGCCCGAGCGCGAGCCCGAGGGCTCCGAAGGTCGTGTGTGCCGTATCCAACCCCATACGTTCCGCTACGCAACGTTTAGGATAGACCACTCGCAGGCCACACCCAACGAGTCTCGTGGCCCACGCGCTGGTCAGAGAAACGATTACGTCAGCTCCGGATCCGAGCCCTCGAGGGCGGCTTCACGGCGCTCGGCCACCAGGGCCACGAAGCGCGGCTGGTCGAGCTCGTGGGGCTCGAGACCCACCTTCTCCAGCGCGGTCCGCCCCACGGCGCCGCAGCGATGGGCCCGGCGCACGAAGTCCAGCAAGCGCTGGCCTCGTCGCGCATCGTCCCCGTGGCGATCGGGCACGGGGGCCGACGTCGCGCGGGTCAGCAGCTCGCGCAGCTTCGCCGCCGCGTCGTCGAAGCGCTCGAGGAAGAAGCGGTGATTGGCCGCATATCGTACCGGGAGCTGACTGCCATGGCGATCCCAGCCCTGATACAGCCCGGAGCGCAGCGCATGGAGGATCTGGGCGTGGCCCAGCCGCCACGCACGGTGCACCGCCGCGAGGTTGTCGGCGCGCTGCTTGGCCGACAGCGAGGGGTCCTCGGGATGCGGCCCCTCCGGCAAGGGGCCGGTGGTGTCGTCGCTGAGGGTCACCTGCGTGCCGCCGAGCGCCAGCCGCAGCAGGCCCCGGGCGAGATCGCTGAGCGGGTGCTGCCCATCGGCGACCTCGGGGGCCAGACCGCACGCCTGTGCCAGGTCCTCGCTCCCCAGGTGCACCGCCACGCAGCGCCCCCCGGCCGCCCGCACCAGCCGGGGCAGCGCGCAGCGGCCCGCCTCGTCGAACAGCGCGGGCGTGGTCTCCACCACCAGCTCCATGCGAATGCGCCCGCGGGGCCAGCGGTGCCGCGTCTCGAGCAGCTCGAGCAGGCGCGCGGCGGTGGACACCTGCTCGGGCAGCGACACCCGCGGCAGCGTGAGCACCAGCTCGCCTGGCGCGCCCCCCCACGACGGCCAAGCATGGCGATCGCCCACGGCAATGGTCGACTTGATCGCGCCCGCCAGCGTGTCGAAGAACAGCTCGAGGGTTCGCACCGCGCGACCGGTCGCGTGCCGGGACAGCGGCTTGAGCCGCAGCCCCACCCGCGGCGACAACGTGCCGCGCTCGGCCGCCACCGCGATCGCCTCGGCCGCCGAGACCGCGTGCCGATCCTCCTCGACGTCCTCGCGCGTGCCATAGCCACCCTCGAAGTCCACGCGAACGTCCTCGACCGGTCGCGACTGCAGGCGCTTGTGAACCCGCGCGTGCACCTCGAGCAACGACCATGCCGCGAGATCCTCGCGGCGCAGCGCCTGGGGGTCCTCGCGATAGCGACGCATCTGTCCCGCCCGCACCGACGAGCGCGGCGACTCGTGCCCATCACCGTAGATGCCCAGCGCCTCGCCGAAGCTGTAGGGGTCGGGACCGTAGCGAGCCAGCGCCGTCCAGGCCTCGACGCCCAGCTGCGACACGGTCTCGGGCGTGAATCGATCGGCGGGCCAGATGACGGTGTGCACCGGCGGCAGCGGAGCGATCGCCGGCACCGCCTCGGTTCGCGCGATCTGGGCCCGATCGAGCGCCGCGAGCTCGAGCGCCGCTTCATCGAGCAGCGCCACGCCCCTGCCTCCCCGCGCATGAGCCCGACCGGCGGACCGACCCGAACGTACCGAACGTCACCGTGCTGCAACGATACCAAGGCCAGACGGTCCACCAAGCGCGAATCGGCGAGGCGCTCGGCGAGGCGAGAAGGTGCGCGCTCGATTTCGCAGGGCACGTCCGTTCCGCTACATCCCACATCCACCTCCTCGATCGACCGTCTTGTCAGGCGTTCGCAGGCGTGGATAAGGTCGCCCTCGAGATGCCACACGCCGTCGGACATGCTCGCCCCTTGCGTTGGCTGGTCGCGGCCCCGTTCAGCGTGCCCCCCACCGGCCGCTTCACGGCGGCCTCGGGCGAGCGCTTCCAATCGCTCATGTCCAGGCTCGGCCCGCGTGCCACCGTGGAGATCCCCGATGGACTGGGCGCGGGCCAGACCCGCCGCATCACCCTCGCGCTCGGTCGTCCCCGCGACTTCCGCCTGACCGAGGTCGTCAAGCGCATCGACGTGCTCGCGCGGCTCTGCGAGCTCGCCGACGGGGTCGAGCGCAGCGGCGCGACCGAGCCCGTGCTGCGCAAGCTCGAGGCGCTGGTGGGCAAGGGGGCACTGCTCGACGCCACCAAGCGCGTCATCGACGGAGAGCCCGCACCCGACCCCGTCGCGTCCCCACCACCCGTTGCTGCGTCGCCGCCCTCGAGCCCGACCCCCGAGCAAGAAGGCACGACCGTCGATGCGATCTTCGGCAAGGCCGATCTCGCGCCGACCTCCGGGGGTGGCGACGTCGCCGCCGCCGCCAAGTCGGGCCTCGATGCGTTCGTGGGAGCCATGCGCAGCGGCGGCAAGGGCGACGCCAAGCCCGCGACCAAGTCCGAGGACAAGGCCCTCGCCAAGCAGGTCGCTCGGCTGATCCGCCGTGCCGTCGATGCGACCGCGCTCGACGTGATGGCGAGCCCGGCCATCGCCACCCTCGAGTCGAGCTGGCGGGGCCTTCGCATGGTGGTCTCCGAAGCACCGGGCGCCGACGACCTCGCGCTCGACATGCTCGACAGCGACGGCAACGAGCTCGTCTCCCGCCTGCGCCATCGCCTCGATCTGCCCCCGATGGACCGGCCCGACGCCGTGTTCGTGGCCCTGTCGATCGCGAGCCCCGAGATCCTGCGCGCCCTGGCCGAGCTCGGCGAGGAACGCTCGGTCCCGATCATCGTCGAGGTGCCCGACACCGCCACCGGTGCGCGCCTCGGAGACGACGAGCTTCCACCGGTGCCCGAGACGTGGGCGCAGCTGCGCGAGCTCTCCGCCACCACCTGGCTCTTTGCCGCATCGAATGCGGTGGTGCTGGCCAACGAGGAGGTCGGCGAGACGCACCGCGTCGTGTTCGGCAGCCCGGTGTGGGGCCTGGCCGCGATGCTGTCGGCCAGCGTCAACCAGACCGGTGGTCCTGGTCAGGTGTTCGGGCGAGCCGGCGCGCTGGTGAGCCCCGCCTCGTACGCCCTGGACGGGTCGGCACAGGGGCAGACCATCGCCACCCAGCGGCTCGCAACCGTGGATCAGCAGCGCGCGCTGGCCGAGCGCGGCGTGCTGGTGCTGGGCAGCGAGCGTGGCAGCGATCGCCTGCGTCTGGCCGCGGCGCCCACCGTCCACGCGGGCGGGCGTCACGACCTGCAGCTCCCCGGCCGCATCCTCGCCGGCCGCGCCGCCCGCTTCGCCAAGTCGATCCGCGACGAGCTCCCGCCGCACGCCACCGATCAGGAGGTTGCGGCTCGGATCACGGAGGCTTCCACCAACTTCCTCCCCCGCAGCCCCCGCGGAGCGGTGGCCCTCACCGTCCGCACCGACGAGGACGGCAAGCTCGGCGTCGAGGCCTCGATCGGCGCGGCGCTGGCTGGCACCTCGTTCGAATTCTCCTCCGACCTGTGAGGGCGGCTCCCACCCCCGTGACCGAGATCCCCTTGGAGCGAGCCCGCGCCGGGAATCGCACCCGCCCCGACCCACGGGCCCCGTCGGTCGCGGGTCGAGCCCCACGAACGCTGCTTGCCGGCCGATCGCACCCGCGGGCATCTGCGGTATGCTCGGCTCCCCGAGGATGAAGACCCCAACATGACCGTAGACGGCGGAGCACCAGAGGGCATGTGGTCCTCGCCGCAAGACCTCGTGGGAACGATCCTCGCCGATCGCTACCAGGTGCAGAAGGTCATCGGCGACGGCGGCATGGGCAGCGTCTTCCTCGCCGAGCACGTCACCTTGCGCAAGAAGGTGGCGCTCAAGGTCTTGCACCCCGAGCTGTGCCGCGATCAGACCCACGTCGACCGCTTCCTCCAAGAGGCGCGCGCGGCCTCGATGATCCAGCACGAGAACATCGTGGACATCGTCGACTTCGGCAACGTCCCCGGCGGCTCCGTGTTCTTCGCCATGGAGTACCTCGAGGGGCGCGACCTCGCGGGCACCCTCAAACGCGATGGCCGCATGCCCTGGCTCCGCGTGCAGAACTTCATGCTCCAGATCGTGCGCGCCCTCCATGCCGCGCACGACAAGGGCATCGTCCACCGCGATCTCAAGCCGGCCAACTGCTTCGTCATCAACAAGTCCGACGGTCGCGAGTTCATCAAGCTGCTCGACTTCGGCATCGCCAAGGTCACCGACGCCGAGAACGACAAGGGCCTCACGCGCACCGGAGCGGTGTTCGGTACCGCCAAGTACATGGCGCCCGAGCAGGCGTGCGGCGAGCCAGCCGACCAGCGCACCGACATCTACGCGGCGGCCGTGCTCATGTACGAGCTGCTCACGGGCGTCGTGCCGTTCGACGGCGACAACTTCATGCGGGTGCTGTCGCGGCACCTCACCGAGCCGCTCACGCTTCCCAGCACGATGGCGCCCGACGCCGGCATCCCTCCCATGGTGGAGTCGATCGTCGTCAAGGCGCTGTCCAAGAAGCGAGAGGACCGCTACCAGAGCATGGCCGAGTTCGAGGAGGCCCTGCTCGCGCTCGGACCCGACGGCACGCTGCGCTCGGGCGGCGCCATGATGGGGATGTCGTACTCGACCCCGCTCATGGCGACCAACCCGCCCTCGGGCGCTCCGGCCCTCGATGCTCCCGGACACACGCAGTGGCTGGGTCCGCAGGCCAGTCACGGGCCGCCCAGCCAGCCCCCCGAGGGCCGGGGCGGCACCTTGCTGCTCGATGGCGACAGCGCCCCGCCGGACTTCATGAACCAGCCGGGCGTGCAGGGGCCCATCGGGTGGAGCTCGGACGCGCCGGGCGGCACCATGATGATGGACGGCATGGGGCAGGACGTGCTGCCCGCGGGTCCGGGTGCGGCCGCGATCACCCGCAACCCGCCGCTCGGCCTCGGCTCGAGCACGAACCCTCCGAACCCCGAGACCCGTCCCCCCCTCGGAGGCGATCCCACCTATGCGGGCGACTACGGCGAGGCTCCGTCTCGCAAGGGCTTCATCGCGCTGATCGCCGGAGGGGCCGTGGCCGCCATCGGCCTCGGTGGCCTCGTGGCATGGCTGCTCACCAGCAGCGAGCAGGCCGACACGTCCTCCAGCGATTCCACGCCCGTCGTGGCCAAGGCCAACGAGGACCCCAAGCCCGAGACCAAGACGCCCGATCCCGCGCCCGACCCCACCCCGCCCGATCCCATCCCGGAGGCCGAGGCCGACGGGGGCGTAGGAGGCGAAGGGGCCGACGACGGCGTGCTGGTGCTCGATGACGACGACGGTGCGGCGGCCGACGGAGGCGACGACGGTGCGGCGGCCGACGACGGCTCGTCCGTGCAGACCAGTCCCGAGCCGAAGACTCCGAAGACCCCCAAGACCCCGAAGACCAACAACACGGCCAAGGTGGTCGACGTCCGCAGCGGCAAGGACCTGTCCAAGGGCTTTTCACGCGCGGGCAAGGCCGCCAAGGCTTGCGGCCAGACCCACGGCGCGATCCCGGGACAGAGCATCACGGTCGAGGCGGCGATCAAGAGCAACGGCCAGGTGCTCTCGGCCAACGCCACCGGTCCCAGCCGCAGCTCGCCCCTCGGCAAGTGCGTGGCCTCGGCGGTCCAGAACAACGCTCGCTTCGTGCCCTCCAAGCAAGCGCTGCAGACCGAGAAGAATACCTACAAGATGTGATGGCCCGACGGGCTCGGGGCAGTGCGCCGCTCCCCGCCCGCCCAAGCCCCGACCTGCGGCGCCGCTCCCATGCCGAGTCTCCGCGTCACCGCTCCCGACGGCAGCGTCCGCGTCGTCCCCCTCAAGGGTCACGAGCTCACGATTGGCCGTGCACCCGACAACGGCCTGGTGCTCGACGGCGCGGGCGTGTCGTCGCACCACTGCGCCTTCACGGTCTACGCCGGCCAGACCACCGTGGCCGATCGCGGCTCGACCAACGGCACGTTCGTCAACAACGCGCCGCTGACCCAGATGCAGCAATCGCAGCCGCTGGCCGAGCACGATCGGGTCTACGTGGGGCAGTACCTGCTGCAGGTGGTGTTCAGCGGCGTGCGAGCCCATCCACCCACCCAGCTGATGGCAGCCGCGACTCCGGTGCCGCTCGATCCCGGGGCACCGCGCATCCTCATCCAGCGCGAGGATCGGGGCTGGCGGGACGAGCACAACCGCATCGCACGCTACGCCGAGCAGTGGGAGCAAGGAGGGCGAGCCGATCACCTCGCCCTGCGTCCGGTCGAGCTGCGCAAGGCCAAGGCCTGGCTGGCCCAGACCCCTCCCGAGCGCCAGGATGCGATCACGCCGACCCTGCGCGAGTTCATCGAGGCCAGCGCGGGGGCCAACAAGCGCATCGCCGCCAAGCGCGGGCTGCTCGTCGCGGCGGGCGTGCTGGGGCTGGGGGGGCTGGTGACCGGGGTCGTCGTGCTGTGGCCCGAGGGTGACGATGTCGCCGACCAAGCGCAGACCGATGCCGCCGACGGGGGCGCCCAGCCCGAGCCTCCCGACGAGGACGACGGGCTCGGCGACGACGATGGCGACGATGGGCTCGCAGGAGACGACGACGGTGACGGCGGCGACGACGGAGGCGACGGCCCACGCGTCGCCATCGAGGAGAAGATCGTCCACGAGGTGATCCCCGAGGAATCGCTCGAAGACATCGCGCGGCGCTACGGCGTGTCGGTGGCGCAGATCGCCGAGTGGAACCTGCTCAACCCCGACGTCAAGCTGCTCCCGCCCGGCACCAAGGTCGAGGTCAAGCGCCCCAAGATGCGCCCGCTGCCGCAGCAGCAGATCAAGTACGAGCTCGAGCCCGAGGACACCTCGTGGACCAAGCTCAGCAAGCGCTTCGGCGTCTCGGCCAAGAAGCTGCGGGCCTACAACCCCGACGTCGAGCGGCTCAAGCGGGGGCAGGAGGTCGTGATCTGGGTCGACCCGCGCCCCTACAAGCCCAAGGAGCCTCGCACCGCGATCCCGAGCTACGTGCCCGAGACCAACGCGCAGTCGGTGGGCTCGCCCAACCAGGGCAACCTCGAGAACGGGATCCAGCTCCCGGACAACGATGCGCTCTACATCCGGCGCTACCCCTACATCATGTGGGGCTCGGGCTTCCTCATCGCCAACGTACAAAAGGCGGTGGCGCAGTTCCGCCAGGACATGGACTTCGACGGCACGCTGGTGCTGGCCGACATCTCCAAGCAGCGCGGCGGCGACTTCTACCCGCCGCACCGCTCCCACCAGGCGGGGCGCGACATCGACATCTGGCTGCCCACCCTGCGCGGCGTGTTCAAGGCCAAGTACCTCACCGAGGAGGGCGACGAGAAATTCGGCCGCCGCCCCAACCCCGAAGAGGTCGACTGGTTCGCCACCTGGGGTCTCATCAAGGCGCTGCTCGACACCAAGTCCGTGCAGGACATCTTCATCACCTACGAGATCCAGCCCAACATCTACAACGCGGCCAGGTACCTCGGGGTGAGCGACGAAGAGCTCGACTACGCGATCCAGTGGCCGCGCAACGAGCACAGCGCCAAGGGCATCGTGATGCACGCGCCCGGGCACACCCATCACATGCACGTTCGCTTCAAGTGCGCGCCGTACGAGAAGCGCTGCAACAATCGCATCTCCAAGGACGCGCTGTGAGGCCAGGGTGGGGTCGGCTCGAGCGGGATTTGATGTCCGCGAGGCGCCCGCGGTAAGAACAGCCCATCGCGATGCTCCGCTCCTCGCTGCTCACCGCCCTCGCGCTCGCGGGCCTGCTGCCTTCGTGCCACGAGGCCGCAACGCTGCCCCCTGCCCCCGAGCCCGAGGCCGCCCCCAAGGCGGGCGCGGCCGTGCCCCCCGAGCCCGAGGCCTCCGTCACGATCGTGCGGATCGTCGGCGACGAGATCCAGCGGGGTGACGTCGCCGTGGCGACGGCCCGGCCCGCGAGCGCCCCCGGCATCCTCGACGAGGAGCTGCGGCCCACGCGGGTGCTGCCCGAGCTCGCCGCGGCGCTGGCCGAGCTCGACGAGCCCGCCCGACCGCTGGTGGTGACGCTCGCTCCCGATGCTCCGGTGAGCCACGTCCGTGCGGTGCTGGCCAGCGCAGGCCGGCCGATTCGGGTGATCGTGGATCCACAGCCCGCATCCGCCGAGATCACGCAGGCACGCAGCGGCTCGCAGCTACACCCACCCCCGACCGATGGCGAGGCCGAGTTCGAGATCGACCTCCCCGACGATCGCCCGGCGAGCGAGCTCGCGCCGCTCGCCGCGGCCGCCCCGTCACCGACCACTGCGATCGTGCTCGCGTCGGCCCAGGCTCCTTGCGTCGAGCCTCCGACGGGCATGCGCTGCATCCCGGGCACCACCGACGGTGAGCCCACCGTTCCGACCTTCTACATCGACGAGCGCGAGGTGACGTTCGCCGACTACGATGCGTGTTACGTGGCCTACGGCTGCCGTGGCCGACGCGGCGCGCCTCCCCGCGCCGCATCGGCGTCGACCGGCCCCGCCGACACGCGGGTGATGCCCATGGATCCCGCACGCGCCAGGGCCTACTGCGCCTGGTCCGGCAAGCGCGTGCCCACCGAGCAGGAGGCCGCCCGCGCCGCGAGCCCCGAGCCGACCGCCGGCCTGCGCTGCGCCACCGACCGTCCGTTCCTCACCCGCTTCCCGCCCCAGCTGCTCGAGCAGCCACGACCCGACCTCCCGCTGCCCGAGCCTCCCACCGACGAGGAGCTCGAGATCTTCGCCCGCGTGCCCGACGATCCCGTCGAGGACAAGAAGATCTGCCCCCCCAAGGTACGCGAGGGCTGGCACGAGTCGCAGCAAGAGGGCGGCCGCTCCGAGCCCACTTGTCGCGATCCATTCTCGTACCTGCAGACCAACGAGCCGCGCGGCTTCGTGTTCGCGGGCTACATCCGCAACCTCGGCGGGGCCTACGTGGGCATCGGCAGCGACCAGAACTACAGCTACATCGCGGCCGCGCGCGCGCAGTGGGCGTGGGTGATGGACTACGACCCCCGCGTGGTCCACAACCACCTGCGCCTGCGCGCCTTCATCCTCGCCTCGCCCACCGCCGACGACTTCGTGGCGCTGTTCTCGGAGGCCGGCCAGCACGAGGCCCTGGCCATCCTCGACGAGGCGCTCGGGGAGCACCCGCAGTTCAACGCGATCCGCTGGGGCTACCGCGCCACGCGCTCCGAGCTGCACGGCTACTTCCAGGCCCAGCGCGCCCGCTCCCGTACGCACCCGGAGTTCGGGTGGCTGCGCAACGACGAGAACTACCGCTACATCCGAACCCTCTACGAGCAAGGCCGCCTCGCGCCCAAGGCGGGCGACCTGCTGCTCGACGGCTCCATGCAAGCCATGGGGGCCGCAGCCCGCGAGCTGCGCGTACCCGTGCGCATCTACTACACCTCCAATGCCCCCACCGCGTGGGGCGGCGAGGTGACCCCGGCCTACCGTCGCAACGTGCTGAGCCTGCCGTTCGATCGGCTCTCGGTGGTGCTGCAGACCACCGATGGTGGCGGAAGCCTGCGCCAGAAGACCAAGTGGCACCACAACGTCCAGTGGGGTCGCCTGCTGCACGAGCGCCTGCAGCTGCCCGGCTACGACGACGTGTGGACGCTGATCGAGGGGCGGATCCCCGGCGACGACGATGCGCTGACCGTGCTGGGGCTGCCCAGTGCTCGCAATCAACCGTAGGAAGCGACCGCCAACGCTCGACCGATCCGTGGCATCCTGACCGCGATGCGCTCCCGGATCCCTCGATGGCTGGGGCTGCCCCCCAGCCTGTGGCTGGCCGCGAGCCTGTGGCTGGCCCCCTCCCCGGCCACCGCGTTCCCCGACTTCGACGCCAAGCGCGAGGAGATCGTGATCGGCCGCGTCCGCACGGGCGACCCCGCGGTGGCCGGGACCGCCGAGACCGTGGGCACCTTCGAGCAGACCGACGGCGTGCTGCGCCGGGCCGAGGCCGAGACCGTCACCAACGCGTGGTGGCTCGCCAAGGGCGCCACCGCCCACATCGGCGACGGCCTGGTGAGGTTCCGGATCCAGCCGGGCAAGCGCGCCGACCTCGGCCTCATGGTCCGCGCCCATGCCGGTCAGGGCTGGGATCTCGTGTGCGGCTACGAGCTGAGCGTGCTCAAGGACAAGGTCCGTCTGATGCGATGGGATCGCGGCGTGGCCAAGCCCATGGGCGACGCGGTCAAGATCAAGGGCTCGCCGAGCACGCTGGAGTTCGTCGTACACCTCGTGGGCCCGCAGCTGGTCGCCACCGTCTACGACGGCGACAAGCTCACCCTGCTCGGCACGCTGACCGCCCACGACACCACCTATGCCGATGGGCGCGTGGGGGTGCGGATCCACGCCAAGGCCCAGGGCGGCGCGCTCACCCTGCTCTCGGTGATGGACACCACGCGTGCCAGCAAGTCCGGCGTGGGTCAACACGTGCCCGCCCGGCGGCTCTACCCATCGCTGGGGGGGCCCGATCGCGCCGACGATACCACCCCGTTCGGTGACACTCGCTTCGCCTTCATCCCCCACGACCAGCTCCCGCAGCTCCCCTCGGCGCTGCGCCGCCACGCCACCGGCGAGCACGTGGCCCCAGACGGCACGCGCCAGGCCGTGCTCGAGCTGTCGACCGTGCAGGCCGAGCAGCTGCGGCGCACCGACGTCACCATCGCCGCCATCGACGGTACGGCCGGCTGGGGCCTGTTCGACGCCGCCTATCGCGAGCGACGCGGCAAGCCCCCCACTCCCACCGCTCGCGGCTTTCGTGTCGACGAGAGCTACAAGGATCCTCGGCTGCTCGAGGAGCTCTTGCGGGCCTACCACGAGCGCTATCCCGAGATCAGCGAGCTGCACGAGCTCGGCCGTACCCACGGAGGCCGCCCGATCTGGGGCCTGAAGATCTCCGATCACCCCGAGCAGGACGAGGACGAGCCCGCGGTGCTGTTCAACGCCATGCACCACGCCAGCGAGCTGCTCAGCACCGAGTATGCGCTCGACGTGGTGCAGGGCCTGCTCGAGGGCTACGGCCGCGATCCCGCCGTCACCCGCTGGGTCGATGGCCTCGAGATCTGGTGCGTGCCGATGGTCAACCCCGACGGCAACGCCTACTTCATCGAGCGCTCCCAGTGGGTGATCCGCAAGAACGGCCGCGACGGCAGCGGTGACGGCAGCGTCGATCCCTTCGAGGGTGTGGACCTCAGCCGCAACTATCCGTTCGGCTGGGGCGCGCGAGCGGGAACCGCCGGCAGCCCCGCCATCACCAGCCAGTACCACCGCGGGCCCAGCCCCGGCTCCGAGCCCGAGACCCAGGCCATGATGGCCCTGGCCCAGCGCCAGCGCTTCGCCGCCTCGATCTCGTTCCACACGATCGGCCGGGTGATCTACGTGCCCTACAACGTCGATGGCACCAAGAACCCGCGCCCCAACGCGGCCTGGACCGTGGCCGAGGAGCTGGCCGCGGCCGCCCCTGCCCAGCGCAACGGCAAGCCCTACCGGGTGGCGCCCGCCGGCTATCCCGTGTCCGGTAGCGACCAGGACTGGTACATGCACGAGCACGGCACGGTGGCGCTCTTGCTCGAGGGCGCCTACCACAACCCCGAGCTGACCATTCGCACCGAGGCCGTCGCCGCCACCCGTCCCGTGTGGCAGGGGCTGCTGGAGCGGGTCGATCAGGGCATGCGGATCTCGGGCCACGTACGCGACGAGGCCGGCAAGCCCGTGGAGGCCGAGGTCGTCATCGACCAGATCGATCTACGCTTTGGCGAGCGCTGGACCGCGCGCCCTCGCGACGGTCGCTTCGATCGCTTGATGGCCAAGGGCGGGCGCTACACCGTGCGTGCGCGGGCCGCCGGGTACGCCGAGGCGGAGCAAGAGGTCCGCGTGGGCACCCGGCCGGTCGAGGTCGACCTGGTGCTGCGGCGCAAGTAGGGAGCCTCAGTCGCAGGCGGTGCGGTACTTGCCGCCCACCAGCTCCTTCCACTCGTCCTCGGTGAGCCTGCGACCCGCCGCAGTGCACGCCAGCGAGATCGAGTCGTCGACCTCGAATGGCCAAAGCCGCGCCGTGCCGTCGTAGCTCACGGAGACCACGTGGGTCATGCGGCCTTCCTTGGTCACCAGCGCCAGGCTCGGGATCAAGTTCGAGTGGCCCTCGAGCACCACCGCGGTCTCCATCATGTCGACGGGGTCCTTGCGGGTGTCCCACAGGCGGATGGTGCCGTCGTTGCTCGACGATATCAGCCAGCGGCCATCGGGGCTCCACTCGAAATCGCTGATGCCCCCCGAGTGGCCGGTGAGCTCCAGCGAGCCCTCGTCGGGATGGTCCGAGGTCAGGTCCCACAGGCGAATCGACCGGTCATCTGCGCCCGAGGCCAGCCGCCGACCATCGGGACTGAAGGAGAGCACCCCCGCCACGCCCTCGTGCCCCCGCAGCTTGCCCGCCAGCTTGCCCTTGTCGAGGTCGTACAAGAGGATCTTGCGATCGTTGGCGCCGGTCGCGGCCCAGCGCCCGTTGGCGCTCAGGGCCACCGTCTTGAGGTCGTCCTCGTGCCCCTTGAACGTGCGCTCGGGAGACTCCAGCGAGCCATTGAGATTCCACAGCACGGCCTCGGTGAGGGTGCCGGTCAGGAGCCAGCGGCCGTCGCCCGAGACCGCGAGCACGATGACCTCGTCGTCGTGGGAGAGCACTGCGGCCGAGCTCTCGGGGTCGTCGCCCATCGTCCACACCCGCGCCGTGCGATCGGTGCTCACCGAGATCAAGCGCTTGCTGTCGGGGGTGAATTCCACCATCCCGATCTCACCCGAGTGCCCCATGAGGGTACGGCTGCTGGGGCTCTCCGCCTGGATGTCCCACAGCACCAGCCGCCCCGCGTTGTCCCCCGACACCGCCATCTGGCCGTCGGTCGAGGTCGCCACCGCACGCACGCGATCGGTGTGCACGTCGGAGAGCGGCAGGCTCCGCAGCCGCGTGGGGTGCCGCATGTCCCAGATGCGCGTGGTGCCGTCGGCCGAGCCGGTGATCATGCGCCGGCCGAACGGATCGACCGCCACCGCCACCACCGGCTGGGTGTGCCCGCGGCCCACCTTCGAGGCGCTGCCCAGCCGTGGCAGGCCCTCCTCGGCCTCGGACGACACCGGCATCGACTGCCAGTCCCACACTCTCGCCACTCGGTCCGCACCCCCGGTGATCGCCCACTGGCCGTCGCCCGACACCCCCACCGAGCGAATGCCTCCCCGGTGGCCCGAGAACACCCGCGAGAACGCCCCCACCTTGCGCTGGTCGAGGTCCCAGCTCCGCGCGGTGCCGTCCTCGCTGGCCGTGAACGCCGTGGCGGGCACCCGGCGCGTGGGCGCGAGCCCAGGCGGCGGTGAGTAGAGCGCGAGCTGGTGGATCCGCGCGGTGTGGCCCGACAAGCGCACCGACGAGGCCGACGGCACCTTGGCGTGCAGGTCCCAGATCCACAGGTCCTTGTCCTGCGCCACGCTCACGGCCATGGAGGAATCGGCGCTGACGTCGATGGTGGAGACGACCCCCTTGTGGCCCGACAGCAGCTCCCACTTGCGGGTGGGCACGGTGCTCGTCGGCGGCCACAGCCGCACCACGCCATCCGCTCCCCCGCTCACCGCCCACTGGTCATCGGGTGCGAGTCCGACCGCGGTGACCACCACCTCTTCGTGGAGCACCACCACCGGATTCTTGCCGCGGCTGTCGACCACCCGCCAGTTGCGCGCGGTCATGTCCTCGCCGCTCGAGACCACGCGATTGCCGGTGGCATTGATCGCCACCCCGGTGACCTTGCCCTCGTGCCCTCGCGGCAGCGTGGACGCGCTGGGGCTCGGCATGTCGAGGTCCCACACCTTGACCTGTCCGCTCTCGTCCCCCGTGACCAGCCAGCGCCCATTCGCGCTCAGGTCGAGCGCGCTGATCGGCGCACGGTGGTCCTCGAGGCGCACGCTGGTCGCCGCCGGATCGCGATCGAGCAGGTTCCAGCGCATCGCGAGCCCGTCGGCATCGGCCGTGACCAGCCAGCGCCCGTCCTCGCTCACCGCCATGCCCGTCAGACCACGCGGATGCCCGGCCAGCGACTTGGGCTCGATCACCCCCGCGGCATCGAGGTTCCAGAGGTACACATCGTTGCCGCCGCCGGTGCCACCGCCGTTCCCCGCCGTGATCGCCCAGTGTCCGTCGGGAGACAGGGCCACGCGCTCCACCGGGCCGAGATGCCCTTCGCCTCCGGGCCCGCGCAGCGGCCGTCCCGGCAGGTCTCGCAGCGTGGCGCGCAGCACCTCGAACGCCAGCGCGTCCGGGGTCGCGCTCTCGGGCGGCAGCCGCTTGGTCGCCTCGGCGGCCAGCAGCACCGCCACCACCGGATCCCCCTCGCCGCTCGCGCGCGTGGCCAGCTCGGCCGAGGCCTCGGCGCTGCGCGGGTCCACGACCTCGACCGGACCCGAGCCCGAGCCCACGTCGAGCTTGGCCGTCTGCTCGCCATCGCCGCCGGTGGACTCGGTGGGCTGCACCGCGAAGAAGATGCCCGTTCCCACCCCGCCCAGCACGACCGCGCCCACCATCGTGCCGCCCAGCCCGCGCAGCATGCGAGCTCGCGCGCCGGACAGGATGAAGTCGCGGTGCAGCGGCTTGGGAGGCGGCTGCTTGCCGCGGCCCTGCGCCAGCCACTTGCGCGCGTGCGCCAGCTTCTCTCCGCGCAGGAGGTGATCGGCGCCCTTGCCCGACGCCAGCCATGCGTTGGCGAGCTTGTCGATCTGCTCCCACTCCCGCCCCCATGCCATGTCGGCCGACGACGGGGTGATCTGGCTGCGGCCGCTCGGGCCCATCACCGGCACGGCACCGCTGCCCGCCGCCAGCCCCATCGCCCCCGATGGACCCGAGCCGGCGAGCGACGGGCCCGAGCCCGGCAGCGACGGTCCCGAGCCCGGCAGCGACGGGCCCGAGCCGGCGAACGACGGGCTCGAGCTCGGAAGCGACGGGCTCGAGCTCGGTAGCGACGGCCCCGAAGCATGCAGAGGCATCACCGGGCTGGCGCCCGATGCTCCCATCGGTGGTGGTGCGTAACCCATCGGGGTCGCCATCGGCACCGCAGCCGACGGCATCCTCATCGCGCCCGACTCGGCATCCACCAGCACGCGCAGCCGATAGACCGCGAGCACCACCTCGTCCTGCGGACCGATCGCCTGTCGCCCATGCACCCGCTGCCGATTGACATAGGTGCCGTTGGTCGAGCCGAGGTCCTCGACGAAGTAGGCCTCGCCCTCGCGAAGGATGCGGCAGTGCGTGCTCGATACACCCTTGCCGGTCAAGGGCAGCTCGTGCTGACTCGCGCGACCTAGAGTGATCGCCGACGCATTGAAGGTCAGCAGCTGCGGGCTCTTCCCCGCCTCGGCGATGGAGATCCGGATCATGGACCGACTCCCGTTGTATCGCTCGGCGCCACGATCTACCAATCCCCGGCCGTTCTGGCCGTTTTCGCCAGGTGCGCGCGGCCTCCGCTGGCCCTCCCGGGCCGCAGCCCCCGGGGCCCCGATCGAGCATCCGGTCGCGATCCCGAACGTTTGACGGACCCCCGCCGATCGGGTCAACCTCCAATCCGATGCGCGCTCCCTTCCCAGGCTCTGCCCAACGCCCCCGAGCGCGTCGCTCGGCCGCCGTGCTGCTCGCCGCATTCACGCTCGCAGCCGCGGGTGGTTGTGCCAAGCGCTTCGCCCTCAAGCCCGAAGAGCTCGAGAAGGTCAAGACCCAGACCGAGGGCAGCGTCGATCCCCTGCGCGTCTACACCAGCGAGCGCCTGGTCACCGTGTACGTCGAGGGCCAAGCCAACGAGCAGTTCGAGGTCGACCGACAGATCCGCGAGGCCTCGGCCCGACTGCGCATCAAGAACGTCACCACCAAGACCGACTCGGGCCTCATCCTCAAGATCGAGGAGCTCAACGGGATGCCGCTCCTGTGGGTCACGTTCAGCGCCGACTGCCGAGACCCCGCCTGTGCGTTCGGCTTCGTGCAGACCGAGGACAACCTCTACCGCCTGTTCAAGTCCCCGCCGCTCGAGGGCTACACGGAACCCGCCAACTTCTACAAGTGGTTCTGGAAGAAGAAGCGGCGCATGAAGCCCGGCAAGATGAAGTCGCTGGGCGAGGCCAACGACATCCTGCTGAACAAGAAGCGCAACGGGAAGCTGCGGACGATCTACCTCGAGGTGATCAAGGTCGTCGACGACCGCACGCGAACCCGCACGCGCCGCAGCGGCGGCGTGGACTAGGCCGGCGGAGCCGCCGGCAGCGCCCGCGGCGGCGCCGGGCGACTCGTGGGTTGACGGAGGGCGAACGCGCGCTCCATGCTGCCCTCCATGCGGCGTGGAGGTGGCTGGTGGCTCGTGGTGCCGATCGCGATGGGCTGTGGTTGGGAGCCCGTACCGGGAGACGAGGGCACGGGCACGGGCAGCAGCAGCTCCGGTGAATCGTCGTCGAGCGGAGCCGACGTCACGGGACCCGCCGAGGGCGAGGGCTCGATGGGCTCCACCGGCCCCGTCGTCGATGGCACCGGTGACTCGAGCACCGGGGGTGAGCCGCTGCTCGGTCCGCCCTACCCCATCGTCCTCGCCCACGGCTTCTTCGGGTTCGAGAACCTCGCCGGCCTCGACTTCGTGCCCTACTGGTACGGGGTGCCCGAGCACCTCGAAGCGCTCGGCCACACCGTGTGCGTGGGCGAGGTCGATCCGTTCAACGATTCCACCGATCGCGGCATGCAGCTGCTCGAGCGGGCGCAGGACTGCGCCGCCGCCACTGGCCACGCCAAGGTCAACATCCTCGCCCACTCGCAAGGTGGCCTCGACGCCCGCGTCGCCGCCCACATGGCGCCGCAGCTCGTCGCCTCGGTCACCACCGTCGCCACCCCCCACCACGGCACCCCCATCGCCGACATCGCGCTGGGTCTGACCCCCAACGCCGGCGCGGCCGCGCTCGTCGACTGGTTGGTGCAGAACCTCGGCGCCCCGATCTGGGACGAGGTCGGCAACGAGACCTCGCTCTACGAGGCGCTCTATCAGATGTCACAGCCCGGCATCACCGAGTTCAACGCCACCTATACCGACGCGCCGGGCGTGCTCTACACCTCGGTGACCGGTCGCACCGGCCTCCACGACGGCGGCGATGCCTGCGAGCCCACCAGCCCCCCGCCGCCGCTGCTCATCACCCACTTCGAGGACACTCTCGACACCACCGACGCCCTGTTCCTGATCCCCGAGGTGATCCTGAGCGACGGCGTGTTCTCGCAGCAACCCAACGATGCGCTCGTGCGCGTCGTCGACTCCCGCTGGGGCGAGTTCCTGGGCTGCGTGCCCGCCGATCACCTCGACGAGGTCGGGCAGCTCATCGGCGACTCGCCGGGCCTGGGCAACGCCTGGAACCACCTCGACTTCTACGCCGATCTCGTCGCGTATCTGCGCGACCGCGGCCTGTGATCGACATCGCGCGCGCGCTCTCCGTGTGTGCGTGCACGCATGGGCGGTCCCCGCAGATCGCCGGCCAACGCTTGAAAAGCACGTGAGCCACCAACACACTGTTGTCGGCCCCGGTCGCATGACACGCCTTCGCTTCCTCGCTCTTTGCTCCCTCGTCGCCACCGGAGGCTGCCGTGACGATCCACCCGCGGACGACATGCCCCTGGCCTCGGGCTTCGCCCAGGAATCGGGCCAGGACGACCAGGGCAGCGGCACCACGACCACGACGGCCCCCCCCACGACCACCACCGCCTCCCCGACGACCAACTCGCCCGATTCCAGCGGCGAGCCATGGGGCGGCACCGAGTACCTGGGCGACATCCACGGCATCCTCACCGTCACCTTCACCCCGGCGCACGCACTGAGCAGTGACGACGTGGTGGGTCTGGCCGGGGCCTACCGCACGGCCGAGGTCGGCTGGGACGACACCGAAGATCTCCACTCGGTCTTCGCCTATCAGCTCGCACTCCCGCCCCCGCCCGAGGAGCCCGACACCCTGATCCCGGCCGAGCCCGTGCCCACGTTCGACTGGGGCGACGACGACGACTGGCTCAGCGCCGGCAACGGCATGAAGCTCCGCACGAGCCCGAGCGAGGGCGAGCCCGAGCTGCTCGCGTGCCTGCTCGGCGCCGGCACCACCGGGCAGTACCCCGTCTATCGCTCGAGCACCGCGATGGGGGTGGCCGAGGCGTGCAGTCCCGATCCCACGGGCTGGAGCGCCGCCACCACCTACGACGTGGTGCTCTACGGCGGCGAGCTGTTCGAGGACAACGTGCTGCTCCAGCGCGTGACCACGCCCCCGGATCTGGTCGTGACCGCTCCCGATCTCGACGCGCTCGACGCCCCCCTCGCCGCCGACGAGGACCTCACCATCGAGTGGGAACCCGGCGACGATCCCGAGGCGCGCATCATCATCCGCGTCATCGACGCCGACACCAACGTGATCACGGTGCATGCCGCCGATGACGGTGCCTACACCATTGCCGCCGCCGAGCTCGGCGCGCTCACCGTGGGTCCGCTCGACCTGCTGGTCACGCGCGAGCGCACCGATCGCGTGCAATTCACCGCGGGCGGCCTCACGGTGCTCGCTCGAGTCGAGCGCTGGGGTTTCTTCGATCTGTTCTAATCTCCGTCGTGGCCCATGTTCGGGCCAGGCCAGCAGGAGCGACCAAGGCACATGAGACGCAGGACCTTCCTCAAGACCGCGGCCGGGACCAGTGCTGCGGCGGGTGCCGGGATCTTCGGGATCCTGAAGTACCCCCGGGGCGCCAACGCAGCCGGCTGGGGCACGTGGCCCAGCGACCGCGAGGACCTGATGCTCCCCGAGGACCTGCGCCCGCAGAGCGTGCTCGAGCTGTGCTTCCACGGCGGCATCACGGCCTGGGAGACCTTCTACGCGGTCGAGTCCTGGGGCACCGCCAACAACACCTTCATCAACCTGTTCGACGACGAGCCGGACAACAGCCCCCGCAACTTCTACGAGAACATCTGTCAGTACGGTCCCGGGTCGTCGTTCGTCACCGACTTCGCCGAGGACGCCGCGGGCCTGACCGTCGGCCTCGGCCCCTGGCTCTACCCGCTCAAGGAGCGCCCCGACATCCTCAGTCGCATGCGCGTGCTGGTGCAGTCGCACACCGTGCTCGCCCACGAGGGGGCCAACCCCGTCTCGTTCACCGGCGACTTCGTGGGCAACCCTCGCATGGCCGGCCTCGGGGCGCCGATCCAGCGCTACTTCAACGAGCAGCCCGGCGGCTCCCGGGCGGTGCCCTACTCGTTCATCCTCTACCCCGGCGGCGCCGGCTTCTCCGGCTTCAACGTGGGCTCGGCCTCGGCCATCGGCTTCCACCCCGGCGCGGCGCGGCCGCTCAACGTCACCGTGTCGCAGGACTCGGTGCTCGCCGAGCTGCTCGCACGCCCCGGGCTCGAGCAGAGCGATCCCGAGGCCTTCGACGCCGCCGTCTCCTACTACACCCAGGCCTACGAGAACCGCTTTCGCTCGGGTGGAGTGGGCAAGGCCAGCCGCTCACTCGAGCGCAACAACTACGCGTTCGCCAACTTTGCCCGCCAAAACGCCAACGAGCTCATCGAGGTGCTCTCGCCCGATCTGTTCGCCGAGATCCAGGGGCAGATCTGCCCGGGCCCGGGCGTGCCCGCGCAGAGCCTGGACATGCCCGCGATGATGGCCAACGTCGCTCGGAGCCTGCTGACCCGCACCACCAACCGGGCGCGCTACGTCAACTGGATCGACACCGGCATCTACCCGCGCCCCGAGATCGGCTACGACGTGCACAACGAGCACGTGCCCTTCACCGCGCGCAGCGTGCCCCACACCCTGCAGCAGCTCGCCAACATCATCCGCGATCCCGGCAACCCCGGCCCACAAGACGATCAGCTGCTCGACCTCGACCAGACCATGATCGTCATCAACATGGAGTTCGGGCGCACGCCCCATCGCCAGGTCGCCGGCAGCTCGGGCACCAACCATTGGCCCTACGGCTACGTCAACGTCGTCATCGGCGGCCCCATCCGCGCGGGCGACTCTCGCTCACCGGGCGCGTCGATCTACGGCAACATCACCGAGGAGAGCGGCGGCTACGCCCAGACCTACGTCAGCCCCACCGAGAACCGCGTCATGATGCTCGCGGCCCTCGGCATCTACCCGTTCTCGTCCCAGAGCTACGCGGTCGCCGACGTGCGGCAGGCCGCGGACGAGATCGAGGCCATCGCCCGCGTACGCGACGAGCTCTGGGGGATCTCGGTCTAGCCCCGGGGAAGGAATGCTCATGAGCACGCATCGCATCGCCATGGCCTCCCGCCTCCCTCGCACCACCCACCGCGTGGGCGGCCTGCTGGTCCCCCTCGCCCTGGCCGGCTGCCCCGGCGTCGACGGGCCGTTCGTGCCGCCGCACGCCTCGGGCTTCGACTCCGGCGACGACGTGGGCGACACCGACGATCCCGACACCGCCGATGGCACCGCCAGCGACGGCCCCATCGATCCCACCAACGCCGGCGACGACGGCAACGAGCCGCCGCCTCCCGAGGCCGAGCTGTGCGACGCCGGCGACGAGGCGTGGGTCAAGCGCGCCGTCCCGTTCATCCAGGGCCGCAAGCCCGAGAGCATCCGCGAGGTGCGGCTGCTCGTCTCCGCCATCGAGCAGCTCGACGCCCAGGGCATGTCCGGCCGCCGCCTGGTGGCCCAGGCCCTCGCCCAGGGCGACCTCTACCTCGATCGCTGGCGCAACTACTACTACACACAGCTTCGGGTCCATCGCCGCGGAGATCAGCGCAACCCCGAGTGCTACGCCGATCTCACCGCGCTCTCGCTGGACGCCGAGCTCGCCGACGAGATCCGGCAGAGCCGCGCCGACGATCCTCCGCAGTATCAGAACTTCACCATGGCCGACGTGGTGATCTCGTCGCTGCGGCTCGACGACATCACGCCGGCCTACAGCGCCGATCTGTTCGCGCGCATGGGAGCGCCGATCACGGGCGGCAACGTCACCCGCGAGGAGATCGAGATCACCAACCGGGCCTACTACGGCAAGCTGTTCGAGTCGCAGTACCTCGGCCGCGTGACCGAGTGCTTGCAGTGCCACACCACCGGCTGGTCCACCACCGACGCCGCACTCGAGAACATCGATCGCCACTGGCCCGTCTACGAGGGCAACTACTTCGAGCTCGCCGCCTACGGCGAGTTCGAAATGGACGACCCCCTCGACGAGGCCGCCGTCCACGCGATCTTCCGCCACGCGGGCTTCGTCGACTACTCGTGGTGCAACGAGAACGACCCCGTCTGCAACCCCCTCACCGCAGTCGGGGTGCAGGCATTCGGGCTCGACTTCAACTGCGGCCTGTTCCGCACCGATGCCTACGAGGATCCCGTCGTCTCGCTCGATGACGTGTCCTACTGGAGCGGTGCCTTCCCCGAGGGCTCGGCCGCCAACCTCTTCGACCTCGAGCCCCGCTTCCGCGCCGGCCTCGAGGCCCTCGCGAGCTCGGGCGTCAGCGCCGACGACATGGGCTACCTCGAGGACCCCACCGTGGGCATGGCGTTCCTGTTCGCCATGAACCAGGCCAACGAGATGTGGAAGGAGGGCATGGGCTATCCGCTCACCGTCGCCAACCGCTTTCCCCGCAACGCCGCCCAGCGCGACACCCTCGCCGCGCTCACCGAGGCGTTCTTCAGCAGCCACTACTCGGTGCGCACGCTGGTGACCGAGGTCGCCACCCATCCCTACTTCAACCAGGCCCCGCCCGACTCGTGCGGTGCCTCCACGCCCTATCCCATGGCCGCGGTGTTCGATCCCTTCACCAAGTCGGCCACCGACGCACAGGAGCAGGGCAACGGCGTGGGCGACATGCTGCATCGCCACTCGGCGTGGGTGCTCTTGCAATCGGCCATGCGCTCGATGTGGTGGAACCTGCCGCAGCAGTTCGGACCTTCCACCACCTATGCATTCCTCGCGCCCTATCTCGCCAACACCCCCGAGATCGTCGCGAGCGTGCCCACGAACCTGAACCCGCACTTCCCCGCGGGGAGCCCGGGGTACTACGGCCTGTGCGGCGCGGGGTTCGGCCCGCCCTGCACCGACGCGCCCTACAACTACGAGCTGATGCGCGACCTGGGGATCTACATCAACCCCTCCGAGGGCGGCTTCAACGGCATCGACTTCAACGGCCTGCTGCACTGGGAAGCCGAGCTCGCCAGCGGGATCGATCCGCAGCTCCAGGGAGCGTGCACCGGCCCCCTCGACCAGGGCTGTGCCGCCGTCGACTATCCCCAGGCGCTGGTCGAGACCGCGCTGGCTCAGCCCGGCACCCTCATGTGGGACGTGGCCGTCGCGCTCAAGGATCGCTTGATCGCGGAGCCCGAGATCGCCAATGACTCCGAGATCGAGGCGATCGAGGGCATCATGGCCGCCTCGCTCGACGAGACGGTGGCCGACGTCGGCGCGACCGAGACGCTCGCGGCCGCGCGCCGCTACGCCGGGGTGCTGCTCAATACCCCGCAATTCATGCTCGACGGCGTGGTCTCCACCCCGCAGGATCCCGCGTCCGACCCCGTGCTCGAGGTCCCTGGCACCACCAGCCAGGAGCTGTGCGCCCACTTCGTCACGCTCGCGGAGCAGTCTGCGAGCTGGAGCGAGGTGAGCGCGAGCTGCAGCGGCGGGAGCCTCACGGTGCAGTGATCCGGGCCGGGCTCGGCTCCCCGCGAGCGCCCCCCGCTACGATAGGATGAGCGCCCCATGAACATCCGCGCCGCGATCTCGTGCTCGTGCCTGCTGGCCGTGCTCGCCTGCAACGAGCAGGGCACGGGGGACGACCTGCCCCCCGGCGCCTTCACCTCCGGTCTCGACGGCGACCCCGACGTCGGCGAGGTCAGCAGCGACACCAGCAGCGGCGACGCCAGCAGCAGCACCACCAGCGCCAGCGCCACCAGCACCACCACCCCCGCCGACACCAGCAGCGGCGATCTTCCCACGGAGCTCTCGTACGAGAGCCACATCCATCCGATCTGGATGGCCCAGGGGTGCCTCGATCCCTCGTGCCACGACAGCGAGGCCCCGGCCGCCGGCTTCGACCTCCAGTCCGCCGGCGCCTACGACCGGCTGTGCGCCAACAACAGCGCGGTGATCACCAACATCAACCTCATCGACTGCGATGGCCTCGACCCCGACGAGAGCTGGGTGTATCGCAAGGTCACCGGCGACATCGATCTCCCGGGTGCCGGCTCGCTGATGCCGATTGGTGGCATGCTCACCGCCGGCGAGCTCGCCACCCTCGAGGCCTGGATCATCGGCGGCGCGCTGCCGTAGCGCCGCTGCCACGATCATCCCGCGTCGGCCTCGGGAGCGCTCGAGTCCCTCAGGGATCCGACAACACCACCGTCACCGTGTCGCTGCCCGCATTGGCGATCACGAGGTCCGGCACGCCATCGCCGTCGAGCTGCCCCACCGCCACTCCGCTCGGTGCCATGCCGGTGGGAAAGGTGAAGGCCACTCCGTAGGCCCCCGCGTTCCAGGCCAGCACCATCACGTCGTTGCTCGTCGCATTGCTCACCACCGCGTCGAGATCGCCGTCGCCGTCGAGATCGGCCAGCACCAGATCGGAGGGATCGGTCCCCACCGCCACCGGCCCCCCGAACACGAAGTTGGCGACCCCGCCGGTGGACAACCCCACCACCAATGCATCGCCGGCGACGTCGATGGCCGCCACGTCGTCGTTGCCGTCGCCGTCGATGTCACCCGCCTCGACGTCGACGAACGTACCACCGGCGCCAAAGGCCCCCGCGATGTTGCCCAGGGAGCCCTGGCCCGTGCCGTCGTTGGCCCATGCGTGGTAGCCCATCGTGCCCACCGCGACGAGATCGATGAACGCATCACCACCGGGGTTGAAGCTCCCGTTGGCCACGCACGCCTCGTAGCCCATCCCCACCGGAGCGCTGAGCCCAGCGGTCAACCCGCCCGCGCCACCCAGCAGGATCTGGACCACACCCCCCGTTGCATCGAGCACCGTGAGATCGAGCGCCGCGTTGCCGTCGAAGTCGCCACGGGCGAGATCGACCGGTCCCATGCCCGCGGCCGTGGCCGCGGGTGCAGCCAGGACCCCGGCCCCGTTGCCCGCGAGCACCAGCACGGTGCCGGCCGCAGCATCGATGAGTGCCACGTCGACCAGGCCCTCACCCGTGAAGTCGCCCACCTGCAGCCCCACCGGAACGCCCCCCACCGCCGTGCCCATCCCCGGCGGCCCCAGCGTGCCGTCGCCGTTGCCGAACAGCAGGCCCACCTCGAGCGCGCCGAGATCGAGGGTCGCCACATCGAGCGCTCCATCGCCATTGAAGTCGGCCAGCCCCACCGCCGAGGGATCGAGCCCCGCCGCGTAGTCGGCCCCCACCGTCAGGCACAGCTCTCCGGCCTGCGGCACGCCGTCGGCACACATCGGCATGCCCATGCCGTCGTCCGAGCTCGTGCCCATGCCGGTGTCCATCCCGGAGCTGGTCGATCCCGGGCCATCGCTGCTGCTCACCGACATGGTTCCCGGGCCGCTGGTGCTCCCCGAAGTGGTGGGATCGACCGCGGCCGTCGTGCTGCCCTCGTCGGTGCTGCCCGGCATGGGCCCCGTGCTCGTGGTCCCATCGTCATCGGGCGGCGAATCGGTGGTGGTCTCGTCCTCGGGCAGCGGCGGCGCGTCGGAGTCCTCCAGCAGCCCGTAGTAGAGCGACAGCTCGCCGTCGCTGCCGATCACCACCTGCTGCTCGGGCCGCACCGCCAGGCGCGGAAGCGGCTGCCAGTAGCCCATCTCGCTCGTGTAGTCGTCCCACCGAATCGCCGCCACCACGGCCGCGTTGGCGTTGCTCGGCAGCACGCGCCGATAGGTGATCTCGGCGTCCACCATCAGCTCGACGTGGGGTCGCACCCGATAGGCCGGGCCGAAGATCGGCGGCGGCTCGTCGCTCGGGAACACCTCGATCTCCACCTCGCTCGACAGCGCCCCGGGCTGCAGCACGATCGTCAGCACCTCGTCGTGCGAGGACAATAGACCCCCCTGGGGCCCGATGGTCTTGCGCACCACGTCGGCCGGCCCATCGTCGCCGCATGCAGCCGGGCCCACCCACGATAGCGGCAGCAAGAGCGCCATCGACCACCTCTCACGAAGCCGGCTCACCAACCCACGCTAGCACCATCGCGCCGGTCGCGGCAGGCCCGATGGCGGCCGTCCGATGCGCGACTTCCAGCCTGCCACCTCGCCCCTTCGCCGCCCGATGCCCATCATGCTAACGTCGCGACGTGCGGTCCCGTACGCTGGCTCTGACCGTCGGTGCATGCGCGTTGGCCCTGGAGGTCGGTGCGTGTCGCGATGCCTCCGATCCCGACGTTGCCCGCGGGGAGATCGGCCCCCAGGGCGGCCTGCTGAGCTCCGTCGACAGCATCCTCACCGTCGCCATCCAGCCCGGAGCGCTCGAGGAGACCATCGAGCTCACCATCGAGCGCTCCATCGAGGCCCCCGATGCCTACGGTCCCGCCTTCCTGGTCCGCCCCAACGTCGCACTCGCCATCCCCGCCACCGTCACCTATCGCTACCCGCTGCCCGACGACACCCGCACGACCGCGGTCGGCCACGTCGATCCCCAGGAGTTCGCCGACGGTGTCGGCCGCTGGCGCCCCCTGCCGGTGGTGCGCCTCGATCCCGCCCAGCAGATCGTCACCGCCACCGATGACCAGCTGAGCCTCTTCTACACCCTGCTCGACCGCCTCGACCCCTCCGTGCCCGACACCGGCGACACGGGCACCAGCGCGGGACCCTCCACCGACTCCGCCACGGGTTCCACCACCGACTCGAGCGTCGGCACCACCATCGAGCCACCCGACACGACCTCGACCACCAACCCGACGACCAGCGACGGCACCAGCTCCTCGACCAGCGACACCTCCAGCAGCGACAGCAGCGACGGAGGCTCGACCGGCGGCTCCGTCGACTGTGACGACCTGCCCATGCCGCCCTTCATGGTCGACGAGTTCCTGTTCGACGGCAGCCCGTTCGATGGCAACTCGGAGGACATGACCTTCACGTCCACGGGCGCGCTGGTGGTGCGCAATGGTCCGGATCTGGTGCAGGTGAGTCCGGCTGGAACCGTCACCCCCATCGCGACCAGCATGATGTTGCCCGAGACTCTGGGCCTTCGCTGGACCACGTTCGACACCATCGTCACGGCCACCTACTTCACCGGTGAGCTGCTGCAGATCGCCTCCGACGGCACCGTCACCACCTTGCGGTCGGGACTGGGCATCGGCAACGGAGTCTACGCCGCGCTCGATGGCAACATCTTCTTCACCGACTACACCGGCCAGCTCGCGGCCTACATCGACTCGACCGGCACGATGCTCACCGAGCTGGGTCTGGGCGGCGACGAGGCACCAGAGGCCAACGGGATCATCTACGATCCCGATCGCAACTACGTCTACTACGTGGGCTACGGGCCCGGAATCGTGCAGCGGGTCGACGTCACCGATCTCGCCAACCCCGGCGCCCCGTTGACGATCGCCACCATCCCCTCCGAAGGCGGTGGCGACCAGGTGGGTCTCGACGGCGTGGCGATGGACGCCTGCGGCAACCTCTACATCGTGGATCAGAACCAGGGCGCCCCTGGCTCGCTCTATCGCCTGTTCCTCGACGCCGCCGGTGATCCCGTCGGCGCGCCGCAGCTGCTCGTGCCCAGCTTCCCCGACGGCGTGGCCAATGTCGTCTTTGCCCAGGGTCCGGGCTGGGAGGCCTACGAGACCACGCTGTTCCTCGTGGGCCTGCCGGGCCGGATCTTCACGGTCGACGTCGGCGTCGCCGGAGCCCCGACCCCCGCGGGTGGCTAACCCGGGCCTGGGCCCTCCGACGCGAGTCGATCACGAAGGCGCCGAAGGGCCAGCTCGGTCTTTGCATCCTCGATGAGACCCTCCATGCATGCATGGAGGGCTTCGTCGAGCTCCATCCAGCGCGTGGTCGAGCCCTCTTCCATGGGCGAACCATCGCCCTCGGCCTTGCGCTGCTGGCCTGGCTCCTTCACCTCCACGGCGGTGAGCCAGAATTTCTCGGGCATCGATCCCGGGCTGGGAAACGACCCCGCTCCCAGCATTCGCACGTCGTCCGCCGACACGTGGAAGCCGGTCTCTTCTTCGACCTCGATCGCCGCACGCCCGAGCACCCCCTGCTCTCCGCGATCATCGACCTCCACGATGCCGGCGGGAACCTCCGTGAAGTGCAGATACGTGCGTGCATCGGGGATTGGCAGCGCATCTGGAGCGCGCCCCTTGGCCAGCACGGGACGCAGGCCCTCGCGCAGCAGCACGCGCACCCGCTCGCCCTCGCGGTGATACACGGCAACCACCACCGCATCGATGCCCTTGGGTCGCACCAGGAAGTCACACACGTACGAGCGCGACCGCGAGCCGTCATCGCGCACGTTCCGTAGGCGAAGCCGCCGCACGGCCAAGAAGCCCCCCTCGATGCCCTCGATCGAGTCTCCCTCGATCTCCAAGTCGACGACCTTCACCATGTGCGTTCCTCTCCTCGTTCGAAGACATCGGGCTCGTGGTGGTTGCCCGCCACGAGCCCGCATGCTCACAGATGCCACGGTGAGACACGCTCTCCGTGGTGCTCTGCTTCGACGATCACTTCGCGCGATAGCGAGTCCCGCTGGCTCGGCCCTTGTAGGTGACCTTGCCCTTCTCGATGAGGACGTTGAGCCGGGTGCGGATCTGAGCCGCAGTGCCACCAATGCCCTTGCGGATGTCGAGTGCACGAACCGGCTCGGCCTGGCTCTTGAGGAAATCGAGGATCGCCGAATCGAGCTCGTCACGACCTGCGCGGGTGCGAGTGTTGTGACCATCGTCGCTGGAAGCCGGAGCCGGAGCCGCCACCGCCGCCGCCGGAGCCGCCTCGGGTGCCGCAGCACGGCGCCCGGGCTTGCGACCGGGCCTCCCCTTGGCCGCAGGCACCGCCTTGGGGGCGCCCTTGCTGCCGAGTACGAGGCTCACCACGGCGTCGATGTCCATCCCGGCCGCTTCGGCGAGCTGGGCGACGGTCATGTTCCCAACGAGTTCTTCCAATGCCGACATTCTCTTCCGATCCCTTTTGAGGTTGCTGAACGATGCAACGCGCATCAGCCAGTGTCAAACGCGACGCGCGCAACTGGCGATTATCATGTGTATGTGTACGACGCAAGGGGAAGCCATCGATTGGGTACCGAAAACCGCTTTGGATCCACGACATGACGCTGGATCCGTCATTCAGCCAGTCCCACGATTTCCACGAAACTCGCGTCTGGACCGCCGCATTACACGTTCGCTCGGCAATTCGAGCTTGCATCGACCCCATGCGACGGCCATGTGAGATGTGAGAGACCTGGCAGGTTGACATCATGTCACGCCCACCCCCTGCCCACTTTCGGGGAATGCCTGCGTCGAGCCTCGGGACTCCCTCGGGACTCCCTCGGCCGTGAGGAGATCTCCCCCTTCCGGCCCCAAACCACGACGATGGCTCATTGCTCGCCTGCTCCGGGCATTGACCCGACATCCGGTCATGTCGAGCCTTGGACCCGAGCATGCACCGGTTCGGCTCTCGACGGCCAATCCTGCAAGCGACATTACTCCCACGACTTGCGAGACCACCCATCTCGTCTACCATGCTGCGGCCGATGACCGAGCTCCACCAGCGAGCCCACTCCCTGTCCGAAGACCTCGAGGATGCGCTACCCGCCGAGATCCTCGAGGCGGCCCTCCGCGAGCACGGCGACCAGGTACGGCTGGCATTCTCCGGGGCAGAGGACGTCCTGCTCATCGAGTTGCTACACCAGATCGGACGATCCTGTCCGGTGTTCTGCTTGGACACCGGTCGCCTTCATCCAGAGACATATCGGTTCATCGCACGCGTCGAGTCTCACTACGGCATTCGAGTCGAGGCACGCTTCCCTTCGTCCGATGCAGTCGAGGATCTCGTGCGACGCAAGGGCATGTTCTCCTTCTTCGAAGACGGGCACCTGGAGTGTTGTCGCATTCGGAAGGTCGAGCCCCTTCGACGGGAGCTCGCCGGCGTGCGCGGCTGGATTACGGGACAACGCCGCGATCAGAGCCCTGGCACCCGATCTCGACTCGCGGTCGTGGAGGTCGACGAGGCCCACCTCGGCATCGACGGCCAGCCCGTGCTCAAGTGGAACCCGCTGGCCGGCCGCACCAGCATCGATGTATGGGATGCGATCCGAGCATTCGGCGCCCCCTACAATGCCCTGCACGATCGCGGGTTCGTGAGCATCGGCTGCGAGCCATGTACCCGTGCAATCCTCCCGGGTCAGCACGAGCGCGAGGGTCGATGGTGGTGGGAGGCACTCGACAAGAAGGAGTGCGGCCTGCACGAGATCAACCTGCCGCCACCCGACCGCGAGGGCTCGTGAGCCAGCGGGCCCGCCGGACGCCTACTGCCCGCCGGACGCCCACTGCCCGCCGGACGCCTACTGTCGGAACAGCACCTCTTCTCGCCCGAACCACCACGTCGAGGCCCACAGCAGCGCTCCGGCGAGCACCGCGCTGCTCCCCAGGATCACCACCAGCATCGAGTAGTCCATCGTTCCCTTGATCAGCTCCTTGATCGCGAGTGAGACATTGGTGATCGGGATCGATGCAGTCTTCCAGTCCAGCTCCACCCCGGGCAGCATGGCCAGGAACGCGGGCAGGATCACCAACATGTTGAGCGGGGCGATGTACGACTGTGCTTCCTTGAAGCTCTTGGCATAGATGCTGATCCCGAGCAGGAGCGAGGCAAAGATCGCCGCCGTGGGGATCAGCATGGCCGCGATCAGCACCAGATCCGTGAGTCCGATCGCGCTCAGCACGGCGCCGAGATCGCCGCCGAGTTCGCTGCCCTGCAGCGCGAGCCAGCCGCCGAGGCCCACCAGGGTCAGCACGGCCGCGACGACGCCGGCCGTGAAGACCACGAGGAACTTGCCGAGCACCACGTGGTGGCGGGGAATCGGCACCAGCAGCAGGGTCTCCAGCGTCCCTCGCTCCTTCTCGCCGGCCGCGAGGTCGATGGCGGGATACATCGCCCCCAGGAAGCAGAAGATGATGAACATGTAGGGCAGCATGCCGCCGAGCCGCTCGCCGAGGACCTCGCGCATGGGGGCGGTGCCCTTCTCGACCATCACCACCGGCTCGATGACCGCCTGCTGCACTGCGACTTCGGTGATGCCCTGCTTCTCCAGGCGATCGCGACGCAGCTCGGCCCCGAGGGCATCGAGCACCTTCTTGGTCCTTGGCTTGACCTTGGAGCTGAGCGGGGCGTTGTTGTAGTGCAGCTCGACCAAGTATTGGACTGGGTACTGGACGGACCCGCCGACCGCGTCGCCCGACGACGCCACGGGCACGATCACCAGCGCGAGATCCAGGCGCCCGTCCGCAATTGCGGCCGGGATCTCGGAGGGGTCGGCCAGCGGTACCGAGGCGAATTTGGGGGTGGACGCGAAGGCGTGCGCCACCTCGGGCAGGTGCTCGTCTCCGAAGATCGCATAGTCGAGCATGGCCGAAGCAGCTTCCTCCTCGGCTTCCTTCATGAAGTCGGTGGTGATCTGGATCAGCAGGGGGATGAGCAACAGCGGCATCGCGATCATGAAGAACAGCGTCCTTCGATCGCGCGCGACCTCGAGCAGCTCCTTGCGAAACACGGTGGCGATGCTGCTACGCACGGGTGGCCTCCCCTTCCGCGTCGAGTCCGATGATGGAGAGCAGCGCGCGATCGAGCGCCCGATCGCCGCCGTGCTCGCGCATCTGATCGACCGTGCCGGAGAAGCACATGCGCCCCTGATGGATCACCACCACTCGATCGCAGACTCGCGCGACCTCGTGCATGTGGTGCGTGGACAGGAGCACGGTCTTGCCCTGGTCGCGACAACGCTGGACCAGGCGCAGGATGGTCTCGGCGGCGGCCACGTCGAGTCCGGTGGTGGGCTCGTCGAACACCACGATCGACGGGTCGTGCATCAGCGTGCGCGCGATGGAGACCTTCTGCTTCATGCCGGCCGAGAGCGTGTCGTTGCGACGATCGAGGTAGTCGCCCATGCGCATCAGGCCCGAGAGCTCTTCGATGCGCCGGGTCAGGGCCTCGCCGCGAAGGCCGTGCAGGCCGCCGAAGTAGGCCAGCAGCTCGCGCGGGGTGAGGCGCCCGTAGAGCCCGGTATTGCCCGAGAGGAACCCCAGCGTGCGGCGCACGGCCAGCGGGTCGCGCACGATGTCGATGCCATCGAACGACGCGGTGCCGGTGCTCGGCCGCAGCGCGGTGGACAGCACCCGCAAGAGCGTGGTCTTGCCTGCACCGTTGGGTCCCAGCAGACCGACGATCGCGCCGCTGGGTACCGTGAATTCGATGTCGCGAATGGCGTGGAACAGGCGTCCGTCCTCGCGCGGATCGGGCGGACCCGGTGGAGGGCCGCGGCGGCGCGGCTTGGCCAGGGGAAAGGACTTGCTCAATCCGACGACCTCGAGCATCGGGACTCCTGGGATTCGCTGGGGCCGACGAGCGGTGCCGCCCGCCACTCGTCCTCGACCACGGCGATCGAGGACCGACCCGCGCGAGACTAAGTCAATCGCGCCATGTCCTGACAAGGGACCCCGCCTGGCACCGCCCGAGCGCGACCGAGTGCGGTCGAGCGCACGACGTGGCATGAACCGAGAAACGACCGTGGCACGTTGGAGGACCGGCTCGGGACTCGTTTGCGGGACTCGTTGCGGACTCGCATCGCGGTTCTGGCGCGACCCCCTGCGCGCTTGCGCAGGGCTCGCCCCGCTGGAATACTCGGACACTCCTTTTTCGTAGGCCACCTCACCGGAGCGAGCGCGCTGTCACCCAAGATCACCCTCCAGCTCCGCTTCCCCGATCGCGAGCCCGAGACCGTGACCCTCGGTCCCGGGCGCACGATGGTGGGGCGTGAGTCCGGCGACATCCTCCTTCACGATCCCGAAGCTTCGGCGCTGCACGCCGAGATCGAGTTCACCAAGGGGGCGGTCATCATTCGAGACCTCGGCAGCCGCAACGGCACCTGGCGCGAGGGCCAGCGCCTGCCGCAGTTCGCCCTCTACCGTGGGCAGAGCTTTCGCTGCGGCACGACCGACATCACCCTGGTGGAGATCGAGGCCGAGGGCGCCCCGGTGGCGGGGGGAACCGCGTCCGGTCGTCGCACCGTGGGCGGCACCGTCGACGAGTCCTCGGCCACCTTGCCGCTGGCCTCGGCCTCGGAGGCCGCCAAGACGATCGCACGTCATCCACTCGCGCCACCGTTCGCTCCTCCCTCGGCCACCCCCACGTCCCCCACCGGGCCGACCAGGGATCCCGCGCTGGCCGAGGATCACACGCTCGTCGGTCCCGTACCGCCGCCCACCGGTCCTGGCGCCGTGCCGTCGACGGTCGTGCCGTCGTCGTCCACCGCCCCGGGCACACCACCGGACGCCTCGCCGTTCGTGGTGCAGTCCTCGACCTCGACCGAACCCGGCACGGGTGCCCCCGTCGCGGCCGAATCCTACCTGCCCCCGACGCCGATCCCGGCCGAGCCCTACCATCCGCATCCGCCCTCGGCTCCCCCCACCGAGGCCGGGGTGCCGCATCCGGTGCCCGCGGCCTCGTCGGCCCCGCTGGCGCCGGTTGCCAACGCGGTCATCAAGCTCGGTGATGCGCGCCCCAAGTCGGCCAAGCACAAGGCGCCCGTCGACCGGGCGGCGCGGGGCCGCCTCATCAAGCGGATCCTGCTCGGCACCCTCGTCACCGCCGGCGTGGTCGGCCTGGTGGTCGGCATCTACGCCATGGTCGCCGGCCGCAACCAGGCGTTCCTGCGCCAGCTCGCACGCGAGATGCCGCAGGACACGGTGGGCGTGCTGGCGATGTCGTCTCCCCGCGAGGCGCTCGACCTGCTCGGACAGGAGATCCCAACCGAGGTTCGTGACGAGGCCACCATGGCCCTCGGCTTCGACCCCTTCACCGCGGCCGACTACGAGGCGTGGGGCCTGGACCTCGATGCTCCCCTGGGGGTGAGTCTGCTCGATGGCGAGGGCCTGTTCGCCATCTCGGCGGGCGTGGGGGATCGAGACGCGCTGCGCGTGTCGCTGGCCAGCCGCATCCCCAAGCTCATGAAGGGACCGAGCAGCCCCAGCAACTCGAGTACCGAGCCTCCCGAGGACCTGCGGTGGATCGAGCGCTCGTTCGGCGACACGCCGGGGCTCTGGCTCGACGAGCCGGTCGCGGTTGCGGCCCTGCTGCCCGGCCAGCGGGTGATCTTCGTGGCCGGCGGCAACGCCGAGCAAGTCGCTCGTCATGCCCAGCGCATCGCCGAGGTGCAGGCCGGAGAAAAGAAGGGCGAGACGCTGGCCGATCGCCCCGGGTTCGGGGAGCTCCAGAGCGAGCGTGGCAACCTGCTGCTGGGCCTCTACGTGGATGGAGGTTCGGGACGCGCGGCGCTGCCGGGCGACGGGATGCAGGTCATGGCCATGCGCATGGCGCTGGCCGACCTCGAGGGCTTCGGCCTGCTCGTGGCCGACGACGGCCCTCGCCTCCACGTGTCGGTGCAGACGATCATGCGCGAGGATCTCGCCTCGCTCACCCTGTTCGAGGACGTGCGTCGCAAGGGCGAGCTGCTCGATCGGATCCCCGCCCCCGTGCTCGCCGAGCTCGACGGCGTGTTCTCGCCCGATCAGATCAAGTCGACCCTGAGCGCCGGTCCCCTTGCCTGGGGCATCGGCGGCACCATCGAGGACGAGTTCCGCAAGGAGACCGGCCTCGACCTGCGCACCGACCTGATCGACAACCTCGACGGCCAGGTCGGCTGGACGCTGCACAAGCTCCCGGGGCCCCGCAAGGACCGCGAGGACGGCGAGTCGAGCCGCCGCGAGGACGACGACTTCGGCATGCTGGCCTACGCCGGGGTCAAGGATCAGGAAGCCGCCAAGCGCACGGCCGAGCGCTTCTTCGGCAAGATGCAGGACGAGCTGCGCCTGGGCCTCGAGCAGGTCGAGGGCACCACCGTCTACGTGGTCGACGAGCGCCCCCGGCTGTCCTACTTCATCCACGAAGGCGCCGTCTGGGCCGCAGTGGGCAACGTGAACGTGGCCGAGCTCATCAAGGGCAGCGGCGAGCCGTTCCGCAGCAAGGCTCGCATCCCTGCGATCGCGGAGGCGGTGGCCCCGGGCGGGCTCGCGGCCGGCTTCGTCGATCTTCGCGAGGTGCTCTCGCAGGTGCGCGCGCGCCTGAGCGAGCGCGAGGTCGAGGACATGGACCGCTGGTCCCCCGTGCTGTCGCCGCTCGAGGCCGTGACCATGCGCAGCGAGCTCGACGGGCGCACGTTCGTCATCCGCTGGACCCTGCACACCTCCAACGAGCATGCGCTGGCGGGCCTGGTGCAGGGCCTGATGAAGGTGGCCGGGGCCGAGATGGTGCAGGAGCTCGCCGCCAAGCGCCGGCGTGAGCGCTGCGAGGCGGTGGTCGATCACGTCTTCGAGCTGATGCAGGCCGAGATCAACGCCGATCCCCTGGCCGACCAGATGTTCGAGCAGCGCTCCGGGCTGATCGACAAGTGCCTGGAGCAGGACACCACCGAGCCCGAGATCGAGTGCATGCTGGCCGCCAAGTCGCTCGACGCGCTCGGCAAGTGCGACCAGCCCCGCGCCGAGGCCAACGACGATGGCGGCGGCGATGGTGGCATCACCCCGGTCGAGGTCCTCGGGCAGCCCGATCCGCTGCCCGTGCCCTACGTGGACGACATCTGGCCCAACACCAGCGCCACTGGTACCGGGATTGGCACGGCGACCGGGCGCCCCGATGCCCAGGTCAACTACGCCGTGCCGGTGGGCGCCGACCCGGAGTTTCGCGGGCCCGCCGATGCGCTGGTCACCATCGTGATGTTCGGCGACCTGCAGTGCCCCTACTGCAAGCGGGTGCTGCCCACGCTCGACGAGCTGCTGGCCGCGGACCGCGAGGTCCGGCTGGTGTTCCGCCACAACCCGCTGGCCATGCATCCCAACGCCGAGAGCGCGGCTCGAGCCGTGCTGGCGGCCGCCAAGCAGGGCAAGCAGTGGCCGATGATCGACGCGCTCTACGAGAACCAGCACCTGCTGTCCAACGACGACTTCCGCACATGGGCCGGTGAGCTGGGGCTCGATCTCGTGGCCTTCGATCGCGACTTCCACGATGCGGTCACCGCCGCCCAGGTGAGGGCCGACATGGAGGTCGCCAAGAAGTTCGGCGCCACCGGGACCCCCAGCTTCTTCGTCAATGGGCGCTACCTGGTCGGTGCACAGCCGCTGCACGCCTTCCGCGAGCTGGTCGACGAGGAGAAGGCCCGGGCCGAGCGCTTCCTCGATCGCCGCGGCAACACGCGCAAGCGGCTCTACGAGGACATGATCAGCCACTTCGCGCCCGAGGTGGTGGCCCCGAGCATCCCCACGACGGTGGGCACCCCGGTGGGCGAGAAGCGCCATGCCATCGACAGCTCGGGCCTGCCCCGGCGCGGCACCGCGGGCTTTGCTCGGGTGGAGATCATCGAGTGTGGCGATCTCGATTGCCCGTTCTGCAAGCGAGCCACCGATACCCTCGACAGGGTCCTGACCGACTACGAGGGCAAGGTGGCGCTCCTTTGGCTGCACAACCCGCTGGCGTTCCATGCCGGAGCCGAGCCCGCGGCCAAGGCGGCGGTGGCCGCCGAGCGCCAGGGCAAGTTCTGGGAGATGCACGACGAGCTCATCGCGGACCGCAGCCTGCGCAGCCGCGCCGACTTCGTCACCATCGCCGGCAAGCTGGGCCTCGACATCGCGCAGTTCGAGCGCGATCTCGACGATCCTTCCACGGCGCTGCGGGTGAGCGAGCAGCAGAAGGTGTGCACCGACAACGATGCCCGCGGCACCCCCAACTTCTTCATCAATGGTCGCTCGTTCGCGGGCGCACAGCCCTACGACAAGTTCAAGGAAGTCATCGATCAGGAGCTGGCCGGGGGCATCTGACCCACCGATGTGGGTCCCGATGTGATGGAGCCACCGATGTCCGCGCTCGCCCGCCTGCTCCCGATCGTGCTCATCGGGCTCGCCGCCGGCTGTGGGACCCCGCCTCCGCCGTCTTCGATGCGGGGCTCCCCGGTCTCGCACGATGGCTCTCAGGTGCGCTTTGCGGTGATCGGCGACTACGGCCTGGCCGGGCCCGATGAAGCCGCGGTGGCCGAGCTGGTCGCGAGCTGGGCCCCGGAGATGATCATCACCCTGGGCGACAACAACTATCCCAACGGACGCGCCGACACGATCGACGACAACGTGGGGCAGTACTACCACGCGTTCATCCACCCCTACGCGGGCCGCTACGGAGACGGGGCCGACGAGAATCGCTTCTTCCCCGCGCTGGGCAACCACGACTGGCGTACCCATGGCGCGTGGCCCTACCTCGAGTACTTCACCCTCCCGGGCAACGAGCGCTACTACGAGCACGTGTGGGGACCCGTGCACCTGTTCGCGATCGACAGCGATCGCGAGGAGCCCGACGGCATCGACCCGCACTCCGTGCAGGGCCAGTGGCTACGCGAGCGCCTGGCCGCCTCGCACGGCGCCTGGAAGGTGGTGTACATGCACCACGCCCCGTACTCGTCGGGCGACCACGGCTCGAGCGAGATGCTGCGCTGGCCGTTCGCGCAGTGGGGCGCCGATCTGGTGCTCGCGGGCCACGACCACCACTACGAGCGCCTCGCGATCGACGGCATCGTGTACGTGGTCAACGGTCTGGGCGGCAATCCCGAGCGCTACCAGCTGCGGAACACGCTGCCCGGCAGCGCGGTGCGCTGGAACGGCGAGCACGGAGCGATGGTGATCGAGGCCAGCACGGGGCGCCTCGAGCTGCGCTTCGTCACCGTGAGCGGACGCGAGGTGGACCGCCACGTGCTGCTCCGGGAGAGCCCGGCGTAGACGATCCGGTCCCAACGATCAGGTCTCTACCCCCAAGGGGTGCCGCTGTGCGAGATTGCCTCCCGTGCTCGTCCCGCTTCGCCCCTCCTGGACCTGCGCCCTTGGCGCGATCTGTCTGACCCTGTCCGCGGCTTGTGACAAGGGCGAGGACCCTCCCAAGGCCGATGCCAAGGCGGCCGATGCCAAGGCCACCGACGCCAAGGCCGCCGACGCCAAGGCGGATGCCAAGGTCGCCGACGCCAAGGCCGACGCCAAGACCACCGACCCCAAGCCCTCCAGCCCGTGCCCCGAGGGCGCGGCCTACGTCGAGGGGGGCAAGTTCTTCATGGGCTCGGATTCCGAGGATCCGCTGCTCAAGCGAGCGAGGCCCGCGCATCAGGTCGAGGTGGATCCCGTGTGCATGGACGTCCACGAGATCACGGTCACCGAGTACAAGACCTGCGTGGGCGCGGGCGACTGCAAGCCCGCCTTTCGCGAGACCTGGTGGCCCCAGGGCAGCACGCCCGAGGACGCCTGGAAGCACGAGCGCGAGGTCCATACCCCGCTGTGCAACGATGGTCAGCCGGATCGACTCAACCACCCCATCAACTGCATCACGTGGGAGATGGCGGTGGCCTACTGTACCCACAAGGGCGGCCGGCTCCCCACCGAGGCCGAGTGGGAGTATGCCGCGCGTGGCTCCGACGGCCGGGTCTACCCCTGGGGCGACGAGCCGCCCGATCCCGAGCGCTCCAATGCCTGCGACAAGAGCTGCAAGACCTGGCGCGACGAGAACGAGCTGACCGACTACGGCATGATGTTCGATGCCGACGACGGCTACCCGGGGACCGCGCCCGTGGGCAGCTACCCCAAGGGGCGCACGCAGAGTGGGCTGGAGGACATGGTGGGCAACGTGTTCGAGTGGACCTCGGACCATTTCTACGACTACGGCACCGAGTTCCAGAAGAACCCCAAGGGGCCCGAGGAGGGCACCGCGCGCGTGATCCGAGGGGGGGCGTTCAACAGCTTCAAGGCGACCTTTGCCGACCCCGCGTTTCGCCACTCGATGGACGAGTCCTCGCACAATCACGGCATCGGGTTCCGCTGCGCCTACCCATCCAAGTCGTAGCGCCCGCGCGCACGCTGCGAACGATGGTCGGCGCCCGGGGTCGGGGTGGACCACCGCCGACCTCGACGCTCGCCAATCGGCCCACAGCCGCCGAATCGCGCCGCGCATGAAGCGAGCGCGAGCGTGATCCCAAACCCGGTCGTATGCTCCACGTCGGACTGGCTCTCGAGCGGTCCAACTTCAGTCGTGGTGGTGGTGGTGGCGGCGCCGGCCGACCCATTCGCCGTGGGGATCGTCCTCCGGTGTGGGGTCGGCCGGCGCCCAGTTCGACCACTGGCTACGCCCGCCTGAGCCGCAGCAGCGTGATCTCGTGCGGTGCTCCCACCCGCACGGGTGGCCCCCAGTACCCGGTGCCGCGGCTCACGTAGATCCACGTGTCCTCGTGACGATGCAGGCCCGCCACATAGGGCTGCGCGAGGTACACCAGCAGGTTCATCGGGAAGTACTGCCCGCCGTGGGTATGCCCGGAGATCTGGAGGTCGTACCCCGCCTTGGCCGCCGCATCGATGCTGCGGGGCTGGTGGGCCAGGAGGATCTTGGCCGCACAACCCTCGGGTGCCCCCGCGCAGGCCTCGGCCGGATCGGAGGCGTGGGAAGGCACCATGCCGCCGGCCGAGATGTCGGTGACTCCGGCCAGCAGCAGCTGGGCGCCGTCGTGGTCGATGATGCAGTGTTCGTTGTTGAGCACGTGGAGCCCCAGGCGTGCGACCTCCTCGCACCATGCCGGGCCGTCCCAGTAGTACTCGTGGTTGCCGGTCACGAAGAAGGCCCCGTGCCGGGCGCGGATGCGGCCGAGCGCGGCGACCTCGTCGCGGAGATCGTCGACCCAGCCATCGATGAGATCACCGGTCACCGCCACCACGTCGGCATCGAGCTCGTTGATCCGATCGACCACCGCGGACAGGAAGTCGCCGTGGATGGTGGGACCCACGTGTACATCGGAGATCTGCACGATGCGGAAGCCCTCGGCCTCGGGGGGTAGACCCGCGATCGGGACCTCGACCTCGACCACCTCGGGGAGCTGCTGGGCCTGTACGACACCCACCCCGGTGACCGAGCCCGCGCCGCCCACGATGCCCAGGTTGACCGCGCGGCCCAGGAAGGCTCGACGCGAGGGGTCGGGCTGCTCCTTGGCCGGACGCAGGCGCAGCACCAGCTTGCGACCGACCCGCAGCAGATCGACGGTCAGCAGCATCACGAGCACGATGCTCGACAGCCCCATCACGAGGTAGCCCAGCCACTGGGTCATGGACCATGCGGTCGCTCCTCCGGGCCCTCCCGCGCGCATGGCCACGAAGGTGAGCGGGGGCAGGAGCCCCATCACCGCCACCATCGCCCACGCGATCAGGCGACCGCGCCGCGGCAAGCCCGAGCCCACGATGAGCCGTCGCCCCACGTAGACATGGAGCGCCACCCACAGGACCGGCATGATGAAGAAGAACACGGCCATGCGGGCGGTCATCGCTCGGGTCTCCCTTCGGTCAGCCCCCCTTGGGGGGCATGGCTCAGCCCCCTTTGGGGGGCACCTCGATGGATGCTTGGCCGAAGCGAATGCGGGGGGGCATGGCTAGCGCTAGCCCCCGCCGGCCTGCAGAGCGGCATCGAGGTCGGCCGAGGCCTCGGCCGCCGCGGCGCGCGGCAGCTTGACCAGGGCTCGGGTGTGCGCCGAGCGGGCGAAGAACTGCTCCTGCCCCTCGTCGCCGTCGCCACCGGACAGGCTGCGAAGGACCTCCACGGTGACCTCGGTGCCGTCCTCGGCCCGCACCTGGAAGTCGAACGCCTGGGAGAGGTCGGTGGGCAGCTCGTCGCCGAGCACGTACCGCGAGGAGCGGAGGCGCAGCGCCTTCTCGACCCACGCCGCCGCCTCGGGACTGGCATCGTCCGTTCCGGCCACGCTCCAGTACTTGGCGTCGTTGTCATCGGGGTTGTGCTGCTCGAAGGAAGCCTCGCGATCGCCCACCCGCAGGGTCACCTCGACCACCTTGCGCTCGTCGATTCCGGTGAGGTCGCGATCGGGGAGGGTCCTGGCGCCGTTTTGCAGCGGACGCACGAGCTTGGCCTCCACGAGGTAGATCGCGCCGTCGTCCGGGTCCCGCACATAGACGTTGGCGCCGCCGAACACGTTACCGCCCAGCTCGAAGCGCTTGGGCTCCTTGCCCTCGCGGGTGATCTCGAGCGTGGCCTCGGGCTCGGGCATGAGGCCCAGCGCCTCCAGATCCTCGTCGACCACGCCCTCGAGGCGGCGCTTGGCCACGAACGGGGCGAGGGCCTCCAGCACGGGGTCGCCGGCCTTGCCCACCTTGAACTCCTCGGGCTTGGGGGCCGGGGGCGGCTCGGCGCCGTCCTCGGTCGGTGGGGCCTCCTCCGGGGCCTGCGGGACCGAGTGCCCCCAGGCGTAGCGACCGTGCTCGTCCTCGCGCAGCTCGATCGTCAGCTCGAGATCCTTGCTGCGATAGACCACCGACGACAGCTGCTCGACCTTGCCGGGCAGCACCACCACCTTGTCGGCGAGCGCGAGCTCGTCCTCGTGGGTCCAGGTCTGGTAGGCCCAGCCGAGAGAGCCGAGCAGGAGCGCCGCATAGACGATGAGCGCGCGGTTCATGCCGCACCTCCCTTGGTCGAGTCGTCGTCTTCGTCGTCGGACTCGGAGGCTTCGGGCTCGGGTGCCTCGGACTCGGGTGCCTCGGGCTCGGGTGCCTCGGGCTTCGGCGCCGCGGGCTTGGGTGTCTCGGGTTTCGGCGCGGGCTTGGTCGCCGCCACGGACGCGGAACTCGACCGTCGTCGCCAGCGCAGGCGGGCCGCCCCCAAGAGCACCACGGAGAGCGGGACGACGAGCACGGTGAGGTAGAACCACCACTGCTGGCCCTCCTTGGTGTGCTCGATCTTCACGTCCTCCTCGCTCTCGGTGGTCCCGGCCAGCGCCTCGGCCCCGATGAGCCAGTTGATCGAGTCCTCCGCGAGCCGTTGA
The DNA here is from genome assembly GCF_026337845.1 of Paraliomyxa miuraensis. Classification (GTDB taxonomy): domain Bacteria; phylum Myxococcota_A; class Polyangia; order Nannocystales; family Nannocystaceae; genus Paraliomyxa; species Paraliomyxa miuraensis. The sequence continues at coordinate 82,537 of NZ_JAOVZF010000163.1, forward strand.
TTGCCCAACGACAGGCCAACCCCGAGGTCGGCGAACATCGAGGCGTCGGCCGTGGCCACCGCACGCCAGCGCGTGGCTCCCCCACCCTCGATGGCGGCCATGAGGTTGCGAGCCTCCTTGGTCTCACCGGCGTCACCGTCGAAGCGGGTGTCGGCGTTGAGATCGGCCCAGGTGTAGGCGAGCGAGCGCACCACGAAGGTCACGCTGTTCTCCTGCCCCGGCACCTCCTCGAGGTGGCCGGTGGCGGGCGTCACCACCACCAGCTGCTCGCTGCGATCGGACACCTGCCGCGTGGTGGGGTGCGAGGTGAAGCCGTTGGTGACGAGGTTGAATGCGTCGAGCCGGTTGCGGGCCAGCGGTATCACGTTGCGCTCGGAGGCGAGGATGCCCTCGCCCATCTGCACGCCCAGCTTGGTCATCAGGCCGTCGAGCGGATCGGACGGCACCACGGTGCCCTCGAGCATCGGCGTGGGCTCGCGGGCCAGCAGCAGCGAGCCCCCCGCGTCGAGGTAGGTCGACAGCGCGTCGACCTCGGCCTGGTAGAACGGCTTGCGAGGACCGAGCACCAGCACCAGCGAGGCATCGTCGGGGACCTTCTCCCCCAGGCCCTCGGTGAGCCCCAGCGGCTTGACGGAGAAGCCCAGCTCCTGCATCCGCGTGCGCAGGGCCCGAATGCTGGCGTCGAGCAGCTCCTTTTCCTGCGACCAGTTCAGCTCGCCGTGCCCCGTGGTGAAGTAGGCCACGCGCTCGCCCTGGCCGAGCTCGATGAGCATCTTGCCGACCTCGGCGTCGAGCTTCTTGAGCACGCGCTTGGCCTTGTCGAGCTCGGGGTCGACGCGCAAGCGCTTGGTGACGGGCTGCGGACCCTCGTCCTTCTCGGGCTCGGGCGCATCGACCTCGGGGCCGGGGGTGGGCTCGGGCTCCGGCTCGGACTCGTCCATCAACGCCGACACGTCGCCCATGGTGATGGCGACCGTGCCGTTGTCGCGGACCGCGAGCGCCTTGCTCAGGCGAGGGCTGGCGGCCTGATCGAGGATCTCCACCTGCACCTTGGGGCCCTCGAGCTGCGCGAAGTAGGCCCGCAGCTCCTGCGCCACCTCGGAGGACGGCGGCATGAAGATGCGAACGGTGACCGGCTCCTCGAGGGCCTCGACCAGGGCGAGCGTGGCCGTGCCCGGGGTGGGCGTCTTGAAGTAGGCCAGGTCCCATCGCTCGTTGCGCTTGGTGGCGATGAAATTGAGCGGGAACACCAGGCAGAGGCCCATCGCGAACACGAGGCCATGCCCCAGGGTCTCTTGCACGCGGCGCGTGGGCACGACCACCGGTGAGCTGCGCAGGGCGTGGTCGACGGCCAGCAGCGGCACCGTGCCCAAGAGCCACACCACCGGCCACAGCGAGCGAGTGATGCCCAGCCAGCGCTCCTCGGCCCGATCGGACAGGTGCAGGCCCGTCACGAAGCGCTCGGTGGTGCCCACGTAGAGCACGGTGGCCCCCACTCCCACGAGCAAGAGCACCAGCGCCAGCCGATGCCCCAGGCGCAGGCCCGGATCCTTGGCGGCACGCAGCTCCCGAAGGCGAAGCGCGGCCGCAGCCACCAGGGCGCCGGCCCCCAGCACGGTGGCGACGAGCTGCCACTCGTCGATGCCGTCGAGGATGCGCTGCCCCACGAACAAGGCCAGCATGCCGGCCAGGTACGACGAGGTACTCGGGCTCATTGCCACCTCCGCGCCGCCAGGAAGCGGCTGGAACCCAGCAGGCTCACGAACGCCACGCTGAGGAAGAAGACCACGCTCTCGCTGCTCACCTTGCCCTCGCCAAAGCCACGGAAGTGGCGGTCGTAGAAGCTCAGGTAGGAGATGACGTCTTGCAGCGGCGGGTCGGTGACCTTGGCCAGCAGCCACGCCAGCACCAGGAACGCGAGCAAGAGCGCCGAGATGATGAAGGCCACGATCTGGTTGCGGGCGATCGCGGATCCCAGGGTGCCCACCCCGGTGGCCGCCGCCGCCACGAGCATCAGGCCGAGGTAGCCGGCGAAGATGTGCCCGTAGGAGACCTTGCCGTTCACGAACACCAGCGCCGGCATGTAGAGGGTGGAGAGCACCAGCACCGCCATCACCAGCATGGCCGAGGCGTACTTGCCCCCCACCAGCTGCCAGCGCGACAGCGGGGCCGAGTCGAGCAGCACCATGGTGCCCGTCTGCTTCTCCTCGGCGAACAGCCGCATGGTGACCGGCAGCGAGGCGATCACGGTGCAGCCGAACGAGACCCAGAAGAACTGCTCGATGACCTCGCTGCTGTACTTGGGCTTGTCGCCCATGGCGACCGCGTTGAACAGCAGGCCATCGATGAGCAGGATCACCGCGATGACGACCCAGCCCCAGTACGAATTGAAGTAGGCGGCCAGCTCGCGGCGTGCCACCAGGATCATGCCCCTCATGCCTTGGCCTCCTCCCCGGAGGTGAGCTTCAAGAATACGCGCTCGAGGTCCGACGTGGCGCTCGCCGCCGTCAGCTCGCGCAGCTCGAGATCGGTCTGCACCAGCGCGTTCACCAGCGCCTTGCGGTGGTCACCCGTGAGCACCACCTTGGCCGCGAGCTCGCGATGGCCTTCGCCATCCCGTACGGCGAGCTCGTAGCGCTCCACGAACGAGGCCTGGTCGAGCACCGCTCGCAGCTCGGCCTCGCCGCCGCGGACCATGAGCGCAACGTTGCGGTCGCGCTCGCCCCGGGCGGAGAGCTCCTCGTCGGAGCCCTCGGCCACCAGCTTGCCCTTGTGGATCACCAGGATGCGATCGCAGGTCTGCTCGATCTCCGAGAGGATGTGCGAGCTGATGAGCACGGTGGCGAACTCCTTGAGGCTCCGCACCACCTTGCGCATCTCGACGATCTGCTGGGGGTCGAGGCCCGAGATCGGCTCGTCGAGGATGACCACCTCGGGGCGGTGGATGATGGCCTGGGCGATCCCCACGCGCTTCTTGTAGCCGTGGCTCAGCTCGCCGATGACGCGCTCGGCCACGTGCGTCAGATCGCAGGTCTGCAGCACCGTGGGCATCGCATCGGCGACCTGCTTGCGGGTGCGCCCCTTGAGCTCGCCGCACCATTGCAGGAATTCCCGCACCCGCATCTCGCGGTAGAGCGGCGGCTCCTCCGGCAAGAAGCCGATCTTGCGGCGCAGGGCATCGGGGTCGAGCACGGCGTCGACGCCTCCGACCTTCACGGTGCCGGCCGAGGGCAGCAGCAACCCCGCGAGGATCTTCATCGCGGTCGACTTGCCCGCGCCGTTCAGGCCCAGCAGGCCCACGATCTCGCGATCGGCGATGGTGAACGAGGCATCCTGGAGAGCAGGGAAGTCGCCGTAGTAGCGGGTGAGCCCGGTGGCTTCGATCATCGGCGAGCCTTTCGTGCGAAGGAACGCGCCGCGCAACACGCGCAGCGATTGCGCCCGCACAACGCGCGGGGAGCATAAGCCGACCGTCACGTGATGCAACCCCTCCAGGGAGGCCACTTCACGCCACCCATGGGGCCCGAATTCACCGCCGCGAGTCGCGATCGCGGCGCTCGCCGGGCACTGCTCCGCGCCGGGCGGGGTGACCTCACCCTCCCGTTCCGCCGTCGTCCGGCCTTCAGCCGGCCGTCACCCCGCCGTCATCCGACGGGGGTGAAGCACTGGATCGAGGTCTCGATGCGGAAGTTCGACAGCGTGGAGTGGCGCTCGGCGAAGAAGAAGTCGAGCGAGTAGTTGTTGCCGATCTCCAGTCCGAACTCGTCGGCGACCGCGTCCATGTCGATGGTGCGGGTGAGCGGCAGGTGCACGCCGCCGAGGTCGATGCCGAGGTGACCGTTGACGTAGGTGAACAGGTCGTCGTCGCCGCGGAAGGTGAACACCTCGCCGCCGCGATACTCGAAGCTCGCGTGGATCTCGACCGTGAAGTGGTAGTTGTGATCGCGCCCCTCGTTGCCGAAGCCCTCGTCGTCGGCGGGGAAGAAGTAGCGATCGTCGAACACGTAGCTGTCGTCGCCCTCGGGCGCGAGCGTGACCTTGATGGGGAGCGCCAGGTTCACGCCATCGACGTCGCGAAACCACTGATCGAACGAAGCCTGGTCGGTGGTGGTGCCCGAGCTCCCGCCGGCATACACCGGCTTGTCGTCGTCGCCGAGCAGCGGCCCGACGATGCCATAGTCCTCGCCCACCTGATCGCGCTCGAAGTCGGGATGGGTCTCGTGGAAGTCGCGCAGCACCCCGATGAGTGCGTTGTTGCACCCGGGCGGTCCGCCGTCGGCCATGCCGCCCTCGGCCATGCCACCGCCCGACACGTCGAGCTTGCCCGCCGACTCGTCGTCGGCCGCATCCTCGTCTCCGGTGACCCCGGTACTGGTCGCCGAGCCCGTACCGCTCATGCCGGGCATGAAGCCGGCACCACCGCCCGGCGAGCATGCGGCAGCGATCACCATGCACGCGAGCACCAAGGGACCACGAATACTCGACGACACCACGGCTGGACCATAGCGCACTCGCGAAGCCCGATGCACGCCAAGTCGAGTCCGAGCTCGCGAATCCTCGACCTGCAATCGCGATCGGCATGGATCGATCCGCGGGAGAGAACGGGCGGAACGAATCATTCCGACCGATCGTCCTCCTCGTCTTTTCGCACCGACGCAGGCGAGCCTGCGCTACGCTGGCGTCGTGCAACGGGGTGGACGAACGTTGGGTTGGCTCGCGGTTTGGCCGTGCATGGCGCTCGCATGCGGGGATGGTGGTCAGGAGAGCACCACGGCCCCGCCTCCCACGTCGTTCAGCACCAGCCTCGGCAGCGATGGCGAAGGCGACGGGACGATGGGCGGCGACACGCTCGACGACGGCGCCAACACCAGCACCAGCTCGACCACGGCCTTCGACACGTTGACCACGGCCGCGACCTCGGGGCCGCCCGATCCCACCAATACCTCGGGCGACACGAACGACACCGGCACCTCCCAGGTCGACATCGCGCCCGACGATCTCATCGATGACCTCGAGGACGGCGACGCGGTGATCTACGAGATCGGCGGGCGCATCGGGGTCTGGTACGCCTATGACGACGGCTCGGCCGGCACCAGCAATCCGGCCGCGGGCGACGGCTTCCTGCCCACGGCCGGCGGACCCAACGGCAGCAACTACTCGGCTCACCTGGTGGGCAGCGGATTCTCCACCTGGGGCGCGGGCATGGGCTTCGACCTCGACAACTCGGGCGGAGCGACCAAGCACCCGTTCGACGCCAGCGGCTACACGGGCATCGCGTTCCAGGCGCGCGGCCAGGGCACGATCCAATTCAAGGCGCAGACCGAGGCCGTGGTGCCCACCAGCGAGGGCGGCACCTGCAACGCGGGCGGGTCGTGCAACGACTCCCACGCGACCCAGGTGGTGCTGACCGCCACGTGGCAGCAGCACGTGATCCCGTTTGCCTCGCTGGCCCAGGCCGGCTGGGGGCAGGGGGCAGCCTGGGATCCCAGCTCGCTGATGGGCTTGCAGTGGGAAGCGCCGAGCGGATCGCCGTTCGAGATCGTGATCGACGACGTGGGGTTCTATTGATTAGTTAGTAGCGATCGCGGTTCGGTGGGGTGGTGAGGGCGTGGTGCGGGCGGTGGGGGTGCCGGTGAGGGCGCCTCCTCGGAGGGTCGAATGTTCCGCCCGTGCTCAGACAGTTGTCACGGGCCCAGTCGCAGCGTACGTCGCTCGCAAGAGCCGGTGCACGACCAGAGCCGCGGGCAGGCCCTCGCAAACTCGCGCGGGCGGAACATTCGACCCTCCGATCGGCGCTCCGTCACCCCCACGGCGTACCCGATGCCACCAGCGATGCTCGGCAACACCGCGATGAGTCGGGCATCGCCTCGCTTGCCACGGGGCTTGGCCGAGCACCTCGCGTGGAAGGGGTGACGGTGCTCGGCAACACCGCGGTCTCTCGGCAGCCGCGGAACTCAGCCGCGATGGGTCGGGCATCGCCTCTCTTGCCAATGGGCTTGGCCGAGCACCTCGCGTGGAAGGGGTGACGGTGCAGCGCTGGGGGTGGCGGGCAGGGTGGTTCGATCGACGAAGGTGCCGATCGTGGAGTCGATGGTTCCGCCCGCGCGAGTTTGCGAGGGCCTGCCCACGGCCCTGGTCGTTCACCGGCCCTTGCGAGCGACGCACGCTGCGACTGGGCCCGTGACAACTGTCTGAGCACGGGCGGAACCATCGACTCCGCGAGGAGGCACCCCCCACCGTCGAGACGAGCGCCTGCACCACGCACTCGATCGAGTGAGGCACCGAGTCCGAGCTCGGCGCGCCGCCCTCGATCAACCGTCGAGGAAGAAGTCGATGAACGGCTCCTGCGTGGGGTCGACGGCATATCCGGTGAAGTCGGTCACGCCCTCGCTACGCAGCACGTCCTCGTCGATGAAGAAGTTGCCCGTACACTCGGTATGGGCTCGCACCAAGACCGCGTGCGCGGCATCAGCCATGATCTCGGGAATCCGCGACTTCTTCATCATGGGCTCACCCCCGATCATGTCGATGGCCGCGGTGGCGATGGCCGTGTGAGGCCACAGCGCGTTGAAGGCCACCTTGCCGCGGAACTCCTCGGCCATGCCCAGCACGCACATGCTCATGCCGTACTTGGCCATGGTGTAGGCCACATGGTTGCGAAACCACTTGGCCTTCATGTTCAGCGGCGGAGCCAGGTTGAGCACGTGCGGGTTCTCGGCCTTCAGCAGGTGGGGCAGGCACATCTGCGAGCACAGGAAGGTCCCGCGCACGTTGACCTGATGCATCAGGTCGTAGCGCTTCATGGGCGTCACCAGGGTGCCGGTGAGGCTGATGGCCGAGGCGTTGTTGATCAGGATGTCGATGCCCCCGAAGGTGTCGACCGCCTTGGCCACCGCGCCCTGCACCTCGTCCTCGTGGCGCACGTCGACCACCAGCGGCAGGGCCTTGCCGCCGGCGGCCTCCATCTCCTCGGCCGCGCTGAAGATGGTGCCCGGGAGCTTGGGGTGGGGCTCGGCCGTCTTGGCCGCGATCACGATGTTCGCCCCGTCGCGAGCGGCTCGTAGGGCGATCGCCTTGCCGATGCCCCGGCTGGCGCCGGTGATGAACAACGTCTTGTTCGCGAGGCTGCTGAGACGGTCGGAGCTGTGGTCCATGGCTCGCTGGACCATAGCCCGGAAAGCCTGCTAAGTCGCCTGTCCATGCGCTGGCTCGTCCGAGGCGACGTCGACGGTTTCTTCGGTCTGGCACTGGACAACCTCGTCCAGTTGCTGCTCATCGATGCGCTGTGTCGCTTCGTGCTGGGCTTCTCCGACGAGCTGCTCTACGGGCGCGTGCTGCCCGGGGTCGCGGTCTCGCTGCTGGTGGGCAATCTCTACTATGCGCACCAGGCCAAGCGCCTGGCCCAGGCCGAAGGCCGCGACGACGTCTGCGCGTTGCCCTACGGGATCAACACGGTCTCGCTGTTCGCCCACGTGTTCCTGGTGATGCTGCCGGCCAAGCTGGCGGCCGCCGCGGCGGGAGCGGAGGACCCCGCGCGCGTGGCGTGGCAGGCGGGCCTGGTGGCCACGCTGGGATCGGGACTCATCGAATTCTCGGGGGCCTGGGTGGCCGACGCGCTGCGCCGCCACACCCCGCGCGCCGCCCTGCTCGCCACGCTCAGCGGGATTGCGCTGGGCTTCATCTCGCTGGGCTTCCTGTTCCGCACCTTCGCCCATCCGGTGGTGGGGCTGACGACGCTCGGGCTGGTGATGCTCACCTACTTCGGGCGCGTGCGCTTTCGGGGAGGCCTGCCCGGCGGGCTGGTCGCGGTGGCGCTGGGCACCCTCATCGCGTGGATGACGGGACTTGCCCCCGTGGGCGAGGCCCCCACCGGCAGCGGCTTCCACGTGCCGGTGCCGGTGATCGGCGACTTGATCGATGCGTTCGGCAGCGGCCACCTCGTCACGTACTTCTCGGTGATCCTCCCCCATGGGCCTGTTCAACCTGGTGGGCTCGCTGCAGAACATCGAGTCGGCCGAGGCGGCGGGCGATCGCTATCAGGCGCGGCCCTCGCTGGCCGTCAATGGCCTCGGCACCCTGGCCGCAGGGGCGTTCGGCTCGTGCTTCCCCACCACGATCTACATCGGGCATCCGGGCTGGAAGGGGCTGGGCGCGCGCGCCGGCTACTCGGTGCTGAACGGGGTGTTCGTGACCATCGTGTGCCTCAGCGGCACGCTGGCCCACATCGCGTGGGCGGTGCCGATCGATGCGGGCATGGCGATCGTGCTGTGGATCGGCATCGTGATCACGGCGCAGGCGTTCGAGGCCACCCCGCGCAGCCATGCACCCGCGGTGGTGATGGGGGTGCTGCCGGGCGTCGCGGCCTGGGGTGCGATCATGGCCAAGAACGGGCTGCGGGCCGCCGGCGTGGGCGGGCCCGACGGGCCGCCGTTCTCCCCGGCGCTCGTCGAGCGCTTCGCCGCCTCGGACACGTGGATCCACGGGGCGTTCGCGCTCGAGCAGGGCTTCATCTTCTCCTCGATGATCCTGGCCGCGACCACGGTGGCGGTGATCGAGCGACGCTTCACCACCGCCGCGCTGTGGTGCAGCGCTGCCGCTGCTATGTGCATCGCGGGCCTCATGCACAGCTATGGCTTCACCGCCGGCGACACCGTGCTCCAGCTCGTACCGGCGTGGCCGTGGGCGGTGGGCTACTCGGTGATGGCGCTGGTGTTCCTCGGCGCCAAGTGGCTGACCGTACCCGACGACTCGGGCGGCGGTCACTGAAGGCGCAGCGGGAGCGACACCATCTGCCGCAGCAGCGGGTGCGGGCGGAACACCGGCTCCCCCGTGAGCTGCATGTCGGGGTATCGCGTGAGCAGGGTCTGCAAGGCCACCCGGGCCTCGGCGCGGGCGAGGTTGGCCCCCAGGCAGAAGTGCGGCCCGCGACCGAACGAGAGGTTGGGCGCCGGCTCGCGATCGATGTCGAAGCGCTCCGCGTCGGGCCACACGTCTTCGTCGTGCATCGCCGCGCCGAGCAGCAGCATCACCATGTCGCCCTTGGCGATCGTCTGGCCGCGGATCTCCACCTCCTCGAGCGCAAACCGGGCCACGCCCAGCCCACCGAAGTTGTCGTGGCGCAGCACCTCCTCGATCACCCCGGGCAGGAGGCCGAGGTCCTCGCGCACGCGCGCGAGCGTCTCGGGATGGCGCAGCAGCTCCAGCACCGCAAACGCCAGCAGGTGCACCGTGGTCTCCGAGCCGGCCGTGACCAGACCTCCCACCAAGCTCACCAGCTCGGCCGAGCTCAGCCGCTCGCCCTCCTCCTCGGCCTGGATGAGACTGCTGAGCATGTCGTCTCCGGGAGACCGGCGGCGCTCCTCGATCACGCGCTCGAGCAACCCGAACCCCGGCACGGTGCTGCGCGCCATCGCCAGGTGCTCGTCGGGGGGCAGCAGCGGGAACGTGACCTGGATGAGCGCGTGACCCCACTCGCGGAACTCGTGCTCGTGCTCGGCCGAGATCCCCAGGATCCGACCGATGACCAGGAACGGCAGGTGCTCGGCGAAGTCGGCCACCAAGTCGAAGGACTGGGGATCGATCTTCGCGAGCAGCTCGTCGACGATCTCCTGCACGAGCAACTCGCGCTTGGCCGCGGCCCGCGGGGTGAAGCTGGGCGACACCAGGCGCCGAACGCGAGCGTGGTCGGTGGAGCCGAGCTGGAACAAGCCGTTCTCTGCTTGATCGATCAGCTCGCGAGGCAGCTGGTCGTTCCCGCGATGGAACCGCCACTTGCGGTTGTCGACCGTGAAGCGCGGATCCTTGAGCGTGGCCTCCACGTCGGCATGGCGCGAGAGCATCCACATGTGCCCTCGATCCCACCAGTGCACGGGCGCTTCGTTGCGCAGTCGGCGAAACAGCGGGTAGGGGTTGGCCAAGAACGCGGGGTCGCTGGTGTCGATGACGATGGGCTCGGTGCTCATGGGATTTCGCTCTCGGAACGGGAACTCTTCTCGGGATGAAATGACGGTGTATGACGCAGGCCAGAACTTGCTAGAGTTCGCTCATGAAGCTCGTGGTCGACCGGGACCTGTGTGAAGCCAATGGCGTCTGCGTACGGCTTGCGCCCGAGGCCTTCGAGCTCGATGACGACGACGTGCTGCACTTGCGCGTGGTGACCCCGACGGACGACGCCCACCGGGCCCGACTCGAGGCCGCCATTCGCGGCTGCCCCAAGGCCGCCCTCTCGTGGGAGGAATCATGAATCCCATGCATCGCGTGAGCCAGGCCGCGCGGGCACCAGAACAACGTTACCACGGCTCGTTGCGCGTTCTCGCGCATCGGCTGGCCGGTGGCTCCATCGGGCTGGCCCTCGCATGTGGCGTTGGCGAGCCCGCTCCATCGCCCGCTCGGGATCCCGTCCTCCCGGCCGCGCCCGAGGCTCCGGCTCCCGTCGACGTCGCGCCGACCGAGCCGAGCCCCCGTTCCGGTGGCCTGACTCGCCTCGCGCGCGAGATGATCGATGAGGCTCGGCGCGAGGCCGCCGATCCCCTGGCGCTGGTCCCCGAGTCGGCCCAGTGGGTCGCACTGGTACGTCCGGCCGAGTTCCTGGCCCACTCGGAGTTCCGCTCGCTGTGGTCCAAGGCCGAGGAGTCCAATGACGATTTCCGCACGGTGCTGGCCGTGATGCGCACGTGCATGGGAGGCGTCGAGGCGATCGAGCACATGGTGCTCGGCTTCGACGACCAGGGCCACATGGCCATGATCGGTCGGGCCAAGGGCCTGGGCACCGAGGCCACGTGGCGTTGCCTTCGCGAGGAGGCCGCCGCGCGCGGCAAGCCGCTCGAGTTCGACCTCACCGGCACGCCCCGTGGTGAGGGCCCCCAGCTCCGAGAGAGCGGCAAGACCAACGGTGAAGAAGGCTACTTGGTGGACGACGACACCGTCGTGATGGTGAGCAAGGAGTGGGTCACCGACGTGCGTGCGCGCCTGCGCAACGAGGGCACGGCCGCGAGCGACGGGCGGCTCCGGCCCACGATCGCGCGGGTCGACGCGAACGCCTCGGCATGGCTGGTGGGGCGGATCGAGGGGCTCCCCGCGACGATGCTCGCCGGCGGTCCGATGGCGAGCATCGTCGACATGAGCCTGAGCCTGCGGGTGCGCGATGGCGACCTCGAGCTACGGCTCGAGGCCGACGCCGGCGAGCCTGCCGATGCGACCCGCGTACGCGACGAGCTGACCAAGCAGTTCGAGCTGTTCAAGGGCGTGCTGCCCACGATGGGATTTCCCGCCTCGGTCCCTACCAAGATCGTGTTCGAGACCGAGGGCGACCTGGTGAGCATGCACTTGTCACTGACCGCCGACGAGTTCCGGGGCCTACGCGAGAGCATCGAACGCACGCTCTGAGAAGAACACCCGGACGGAAGAGGGAGGCCGAAGCCCGACCGCCGGGAAGGGGGCCCCGGGACGGCTTTGCCGGCCCGGGGGAAGGGCTGCGAAGCCCTTCCATCAAGACAAGGACCCTCTAGTCCCCTGGATCCGAAGCTCCTCGCGGAGCTTCGGATCCAGGGGACTAGAGCCGCTTGAGGTTCACCTTGTACTCCGACTCGAGCGGCGTGCCCTTCACCAGCTCGAGCGCGCGCTCGTACTCTTCGCGCGCCTTGTCCTTGAGGCCGTAGCGCAGCAGGGCATGCCCGTTGATCTCGTGGGCGCGGGGGTTGTCGTCGTCGAGCGCGATGGCTTGCTCGGCGCTCTGCCGCGCCGAGGCGGCCTCGCCCGCGCCCAGCTCGGTGCGGGCCCGCAGCGTCCAGGCCTGGCTGTGATAGCCGAGGCGATCGGTCAGCTGGCTCGCGATCGACAGCGCCGTGCGCTCCTTGCCCAGCCGCAGCCACACCCGCATCGCCAGGTCGGCCACGTCGAGCAGCTCGGAGGGGGGGCGTCCCTCGGCCAGCATGCGCACGAAGGCCCGACGAGCACGCGGGGCCGCCAGCCGGCTCTTGCCCGCCCGCGACTCGATCTCGGCCCATGCCCACAGGAGGCGCCCGTCCTTGCTGTCGTCGGTGAGCACCGACAGACCCTTGCGAAGCGCCGCCTCGGCCGCCTTGCGATCGAACTGCTTGGAGAACGTCTGCGCGTACATCACCCGCGCGTCCACGTCCTGCGGATCCTGGGCGAGCACCACAGCGAGCGCCTCCTGGGCCTCGACCAGGCGCTCCTTGTCGTCACTGTCGATGTCGATGCGAGCACGCAGCCGTACCACCTCGTTGGGCGGGGCCCCGCGCTCGACCGCCTTGGCCAGGAGCGGCTCGGGATCGAACTCACCGTCTCGATCCTTGGCGTTGGCCTCGGCCTCGAGTCGCACCAGTCGAGTCACGACTTCCCAGCCCACGCCGGGCTCGTCGACCACGGCCTGCAGCTGCTCGCGCGCGCGCTTGGGGAATCCGATGTCGTCGAGGTAGATCGCCAGCGCCTCGCGATAGCGAGGCAGGTGGCGGTTGGCCTCGGCCGCTTGCTCGTAGAGCGCGAGTGCATCGGTCTCGGCCTTGGGATCCTTGCCGCGCTTGCGATCGGCGATCTGCGCCAACAAGAGCGTGGCCTCGGCCGGGTGGGGCTCGCGCTCGACCGCGCGCCGCAGCGCCTTGCGAGCCTCGGCCCAGTCGGGCTCGTCTTGCAGTGCGTGGGCCTCGCCCAGGCCCGTCCACGCTCGCGGCGCGCGGGCTTCCTCCTGGGCCAGCGCCTCGAGCTTGCGCAGCGCCACCTTCTTGTCCCCGGTGCGCAGCTCCACGCGGGCCCGCGCCACCTCGAGCTCGACGCGCCCAGGCAGCTTGCGCTCGGTGTGATCGATCCAGTCCTTGGCCTCGACGTAGCGCCCCTGGTCGACCAGCGCCAGCGCCTGCAGGTACCCGACCCAGGGATCGTCCTGCGGGAGCTTGGCCAGCCGCCCCAGCGCGTCCATCACGTCGCCTTCGACCAGCACCGCCCACGCGCGATAGATGTCGGCCTCGGCCTCGGGCAAGGCCACCGCCTCGACCCACTTGGCCGTGCGCGAGGCATCGCCCGCCTCGAGCGCCGAGCGGATCGCCAGCCGCCGCGAGAGTCGGTCCCACGACGGCAGCCCGGCCCATGCCTCGTCGAGCAGGGCCAGGCCCTCCTCGACCTCCCCGCTCTGCACGTGCACCACCGCGCGCGCGAGCTGGGCGTGCGCCCGGTCGGGCGGGCTGAGGGTGATGCCCGTGCCCTGCAGGAGCTGATCGGCCACGCTGGCCACCTTGCGCAGCTCGTCGGCCTCGGAGGCGTGCCAGTAGGCGTCGTAGAGCGCCCAGTCGGCCGACAGCGCCACGTGGTAGCGCCCCGGTCCCTTCTGCGCCTCCTCGAGCTCGTGGAGCGCCGCCTCGGCATCGCCGCCCAGGAGCAGCAGCCGCGCCAGCACGCGTCGCAACGCCACCTGCTCGGGAGCCTCGGCCAGCCGGCCCTGCAGCTCGGCCACCGCGGCCTGGCGAGCGTCGGCATCGTCGGGCTGCCGCGCCACCACCAGCATCGCGCCCAGCCAGGCCCGCTCGGCGATCACGAAGGGCCCGACCTCCTGGTCGCCGTCGGCCGCACGATCGTCCTCGAGGCTCTGGGCCGACGCATCGAGCTCGCCATCGGCGAGCTGCAGCAACCCCCGCGCGAGCGCGGCGCCGGGGGGGTTGCCGGCGAGCTCCGCCACCGCCCGACGGGCTGCGTCCTCGCCCTCGCCGAGCTCGCTGAAGCGGTGGGCCAGGGCGAGGGCCCGCGCGACCAGGGTCGGCGTGTGCTCGGCCGAGAGGTCGTCGATGCTCGCCTGCAGGCTCGTGATCGCCTGCTCGAGCTCGGCTGGCGTCCCGATCGCGTAGTGGACGTAGGCCTCCTCGAGATCGGTCGCTCGCTCGTGGCGATCGTGAACGATCTTTGCCGCCACCCCGAGTAGCACGATCGCGGTGGCCAAGGCGGTGACCTGGGCGGCCCGCTTGAGGGTCCGCCGACGCTGTTGCCGGTGGATGTCCTCGATGAGGTCACCGCTTCCGGTCGCCAAGCGCAGACCCGGAAAGCCCGGACGATCGCCCCGTCCGCGGTTCATCTCCGGGAACTGTACGCTGTTTTCCTCGCTGGCGACCACCGGGTCGCACACGGAATCATCGCCGACCGCCCGTCGAGCGCTCCGGCGGATCATCACACGCGACGATGGCGATCTAGCGTACGGCAGCGGCAGCTGGCTGGGGGGCATCCACGACCACGGGCTCGCGTACGGGCGAAACCGGCGCAGCGGCCGGCTGGGGAGGTGTCCCGCCCTGGGCCCGTGCCATCCTTCGCCGACGTCGTGCGGCCTTCTTGGCTTCCTTTTCGTCCACGCCGATCGAGTGCTCCTGACGATAGGCCTGCAGCCCCGGGAGGTACGGGTGCGGATCCTCTCCGGGCTCGGCAAAGATCGTCAGCGGCGTACCGCCCGAGCGACGCTCGTCGACCAGCACGAACTTACCCTCGTGCCACTGCCACACCTGGTCGACCGCGGTGGTCTCAAGGATCAACCGACGCTCGGTGTGCCAGGAAATCTCCGCCCGCGAGGCCGCAATCCCCGTCTGCTTGTCGAGATCCAGCCGCGTCAGCTCGTAGTCCACGATGACCAGCGCGTCGCCGATCTCGTCGTGATGGGCGAGGAACGCCGGCTGAGCCATGGGCGGCAGGTAGTCCGCGGCTCGGTCGTAGTCGTTCCATCGCACCGAGCGGTTGTAGGCCGCGGTCGCGTCGTAGAGCTTCTCCTGCATCCCGTCTCCGGTTGCACAGGCCGGGGCAGCCGCGAGCACGAGCAGAATCGGGATGAGCGCAGGTCGGGCCATGCCCCGACGCTAGGTCGGCTGCGGGGCAGGGCCAAATTCTCGGCGGAAACGGGAAGGCCCCTACCCCGCTCGACGACCGCGAACGATGCGGGGATGGCCCGCGTAGTCCTTGCGCACGGCCACGTCGACGAGCCCTCGGGCGCAGAGCAAGGCCGGCACCGAGTCGCCCTGGTCGTAGCCGATCTCGAGGTAGAGCGCGCCGCCCGGCGCGAGCTGTTCCGGTGCCTCGGCAACCAAGCGACGAATCACGTCGAGCCCATCGGTACCACCATCGAGAGCAAGCATGGGCTCGAAGCGCTGGACCTCGGGGGCCAGCGCGCGCAGCACCGGCGCGCATATATAAGGAAGGTTGGCCACGATCACCGCCCAGCCTCCCTCGGGCCTGGGTATCCCCGAGAGCAGATCGGAGCGGACCATGGGAACGTCGAGGCCGAGCCGCTGCGCGTTGTCGTGGGCGACCGCCAGCGCATCCTCGCTCACGTCGCAGGCCATGACCCGTAGAGTGGAGCGCGCGTGCTTGATCGCGAGGGCGATCGCACCCGAGCCGGTGCCCACGTCGAGCACCGCACGCTCGTCGGGCGGCGGAGGCTCGGGCGCGGGCTCGGGCTCGACCGCGGGCGCGGGCGCGGACTCGAGCGCGGGCTCGTCCTCGTCCTGGTCCTCGACGAGGACCTCGGTCTCCTCGGGCCACGGCGGTCGAGGCCGTGGCCCTGCGAGCTCCTCGAGCACCCAGTCCACCAGCAGCTCGGTCTCGGGTCGAGGGATCAGCACGCGGCGATCCACGTGCAGCTCGAGCCCCAGCGCATGAAAGCCCCGCTTGCCCTCGATGTATGCCACCGGCTCGCGCGCCAGCCGGCGCTTGACCAGCTCGCGGAACACGGCGCGCTCGGACGCTTCGACCAGCTTGTCGTGCTCGAGGTAGAGGCTCATCCGCGAGCACCGAAGTGCAAACGCCAGCAGGTGCTCCGCGTCGACCCGTGGCGACTCGATGCCCACCGCCTCGAAGCGCTCGGTGGTCCACCCGAGCAGCCGCCGCACGGTCCAGGGCGCTTCGGTCTCGGGTGCGGAGGCAGAGGTGGTCATGCGTTGGCCGGGTTCTGCCACAAGTCGATCCTCCGCTCAACGCGCCCGCGCCTGGTCGACCGTCATGCGCGCCTCGAGGCGCTCGATCTCTCGTGCACGCCGCGTGCTCGGCATGGGTCGCGTGCTCGTCAGCCTCCTTTGGCCCAGCGCTCCAGCGTCGCGTCGTCGGGCGGCGCGCCTTCGTGCACGCTGACGATCGTGCCCGCCCCGTCGAGCAGCACCACCGTGGGCAGCACCCGCAGCCGCAACCGAGCCGCGAGCGCCTGCTGCGGATCCCAGCCCAGCACGAACGGCGGCGGATGGTCGATCCAGCTCGCGGGCAGCGTGCTCGCATCGGCGTCGAACGCGACGCACACCACTGCGATGCCGTCCCCGCGACGCTCCACCAGCGCGCGGTACCTCGCCTGCGTGGGCTCCCGCTCGGCCCAGCCGCCATCGGCGAGCTCGAGCAGCACCGGGCGCCCGCGCAGCTCGGCCAGGTCCTGGCGTCCTCCGCCCAGCAGCGGCACGCTCAACTCGAGCGGCTGTCCTTCCTGGCCCGCGAGGGCCGACGGAGCCTCGGTGACGCTGGGGGTCACGGTGCCCTCATTGGTCCCCGCCCCGCCCGAGCCCAGCACGCACGCAGCCAGCCCACCCGTGCCCACGAGCGAGCCCGCGAGCACCACCCGTCTCGTCGTGCTCCTCATGCCGCGTGTACCGCCGCCACCAGCCGTGCCACTGCGTCGGGATCGGTGAAGCGCGAGATCCCGTGCCCCAGATTGAACACGTGCGCCCGCGCCCGCCGCCCCGCCTCCACGATGGCCCGGGCTCGCCGCTCCAGCTCCTGCGGCGTTGCGAACAAGGCCATGGGATCGAGGTTGCCCTGCACCACCTGATCGGTGCCCACCACCTCGATGGCCCGCGACAGCTCGATGCTCCAGTCGATCCCCATGACGTCGGCACCGAGCGTCTTGGCCTGCTCGAGCAGGCTGGCATTGCCGCGCACGAACACGATCACCGGGACCCCGTGGCCCTTGGCCTCCGCGACCAGGCGCGCCAGATGGGGCAGCACGTGAGCCCGATAGTCCTCGGGTGCCAGCGCAGAGCCCCAGCTCTCGAAGATCTGCAGCGCATCGACCCCGGCGCGCACCTGGCCGGCGAGGTAGTCCACCAGCACCGTGGTGATCGACTCGAGCAGGCGGCCGAACAACGCGGGCTCGGTGAACGCCATCGACTTGGTGTGGAAGAACTCCTTGCTGCCTCCGCCCTCCACCAGGTAGCTGGCCGTGGTGAACGGCGCGCCGCAGAACCCGATGAGCGGGACGCGGTCGGCGAGCTCCTTCTTGCACGCGGAGACCGCGTCGTAGACGTAGCCGAGGTGATCGTCGGCCTTGCCGAAGCGAAGCCGCGCCACGTCGGCGGCGGTACGCACGGGCTGGGCCACCACGGGCGCCGGCGTGAACTCGACCTCGGCCCCCATGGCATCGAACACGGTGAGGATGTCGCTGAAGAGGATCGCGGCATCCAGACCAAAGCGATCGATGGGCTGGCGCGTGACCTCGGCGCACAGATCGGGCCGACGGCACAGCTCCTCGAACGAGACCTTCGAGCGTACCTCGCGGTACTCGGGCAGGTAGCGGCCCGCCTGACGCATCACCCAGATCGGGGTGTGGGCGGGCCGAGTGCCCCGACAGGCGTCGAGGAAGGTGGTGTTCGCCAGCGACATCGGGCGAATGATAGCTCGCCCGCCGCGCAGCGCGGAGCCCGGGCTCGACAGCACCCCCCGCGGCGGTCCACCCTGGCCGAGGCATGACCCTCGCCTCGCTGGAGCTGCCGGGCCCGCGCCCGTGGGTCATGGCCCATCGCGGCGCGAGCGACCTCGCCCCCGAGAACACGCTGGGTGCGTTCGCGCTGGCGCTGGAGCACGGGGCCGATCTCCTCGAGACCGACCTGTGGCTCAGCGGCGATGGCGAGCTGGTCTGTCATCACGATCCGACCCTGCGGCGAATGACCGGAGACCCGCGCCGGGTGGGCCAGCTGACCGCGACGCAGCTGCGGCGGCTCCACGTGCGCGACGAGACCCGCGAGAGCCATGAGGGCGTGCCTCGATTGCTCGAGCTGCTCGAGCTGACGCCCCTCGAGGTGCCGGTGATGCTCGAGATCAAGGATCCCGCCATCGTGGAGCCAGGTCCGCTGGACCGGCTGCGGCGGATCCTGGCCCCCCGCATCCGGGAGCGGCGGGTCGGAGTGCTGTGCGCCTCGCTGCAATGGCTGCGTCGCATCGGGGCGCTCGCACCCGGCCTGGTGCTCGGCCACATCGCCATGCACGATCCGCTGGGCGCCCGCAACGTCGACTTGCTGGGCCCATGGTGGCCGCTCTTGTCGCTCAATCCCCGGTACGTGGAACACGCGCATCGCCGCGGGCAGCGAGTGTGTCCGCTCGACCCGCGCCTCCATCGCGGCGATCACCTGCGCCGCTGGCTTGCGCTCGACGTGGATGCGGTCCTCACCAACGATCCTCGCCGCACGCGGGCTGCGATCGAAGCGTTGGGCGGCCATCGGCCCTAGGCCCCCTCGACCCATCATGAGTGGGCTCCGCCCGATGCGCCAGACTGGTATACTCGCGCGTCATGGGGCTCACGGAGCCTGCCATCGATGGCGTTCGGGCAACCAGCCGCAGACATCCGCGGTGGTGGAGCCTGCTCGTGGGCACGCTCGTGGGCGCCATCGCAGGCGCTGCCTGCACGTTCCCCCTCGACGCTCACATCGCGTGCGGTGATGGCACGGTGAGCATCGAGCACGGGGAGGAGTGCGACCCCCTGGTCCCGGGCAGCTTCGAGGACGCCTGCCTGGGCACGACCCGCCCCGAGGGCAAGGCCGACTGCGACCCCTTCACCTGCACCATCGTCAACACCGTGGAGCAATGCGCGGTGTGTGGCGATGGCATCGCCGACGAGGACGAGGAGTGCGACGGGGACGATCTCGACGGTCAGGTCTGCCCGGGCGGGGTGGGCAGCCTGGGCTGCACCGACACGTGCGAGCTCGACCGCACCTACTGCAAGCGCTGCGGCAACGGGATGCTCGACCCCGAGGAGGAGTGCGACCCCAACCTGGTCGACGACCCCACCGAACTGGCCTCGAGGCCCAAGTGTGCCGACCTGCCGTCGCCCTACGGCGACACGCGGCCCTACACCTCGGGCTCGGCCGGCTCGTGCCGCGAGGACTGCCGCTGGGATCGCACCGGCTGCGGCTACTGCGGCAACGGCCAGGTCGAGGGCGGTGACGTGCTGGTCGACTTCGACGGCAGCACCGCCGTCCCCGAGTGGTGCGACGGCGACGCCTTCGACAGCTCCATCCTCGATCTCGAGCTGGCCAGCTCCACGTGCGTCTCGGCGAGCGACGACCTTCGCCCCACCACCGTGACCTGTGAGGGCTGCTTCTCGATCTCCTACGAGGAGAGCCAGGACGAGCCGTGCTGCGTGAAGAAGGGCGGGGCCTGCCCCGACGACGACGTGCCGCTGCGCTGCTGCATCCAGCTCGATGACCCCGAGAACCGCGACGACCCCTGCCAGCCCGTGTTCGACAGCTTCGGCAACGTGGTCGAGCTGTGCCGGTAGGCCGGCCCTTCGCCGGCCTCGGTCAGAACCAGGTGAAGCGCACCCCGACGAGCAGCGCCTGGCGAGGGAACGTATCGCCCGGCACGAAGCGTGCGTCGTAGGTGAAGCCGGCGCTCATGGCTGCGGTCGCGTTGAGGAAGAACTCGTAGCCCAGGCCCGCCGCGCCGCCCAGACCCACCGTCATGCCCTCGACCTCGTCGAACGAGCGGGTGGGATCGCGCTTGGGCACCCCCGCGGCGCCCAGCCCACCACGCAGGTAGAAGCCGCGCCACACGTAGCCGGTGAACTCGATGTCGCCGCCGAACGCCACGCCCACGCTGCGCTGGAGATAGGGCGTGACGTGCAGGTCGGCGCCCAGCGTGAGGCGCTGGGTGACGCCGCCCCCGATCGCGAAGTCGAGGCGCGTGGCCGGGATGAAGTCGTCGTAGTAGAAGAACGTGCCACCAAAGCCCAGCCCGCCGCCCACGTAGAGGCCCCGGCGATCGCGAGCGCCCTCGATCTCCATGCCGCGACGCCCTTGCACCGCGGCCTCGGCCGACGCGGGCGAGCCCAGCCACACGCCGCCCGCGATCAGGGTGGCTCCCAGCGCGGTCAGACCCCACCGACGGCGAGCACCCGAGCGCCCACGGTGGAGACGACGACCAGCGGCGGAACGAGCGAGGGACGGCATGGGATCCAGCATGGCACGAACACCTAGCGAAGGGTGGTGACGTCGACCACGGCGAAGCCCCCTTCTTGGACCTCGACCTGGGCGGTGTGGCGCTCCTTGCCACCGGGCCCGAACACCGTCACCTCGACGGTATGGGCCCCTGCGGGCACGACGGCCCGCCCGATGTGCACCCGCTCGGGCAATGTGGACCAGCTGCGCGTGTCGGGCTTGTCGAGGGCCACCATGGTGCCCTCGATGGCGGCCGCGGCCAGAAAGCCCACCAGCCCGCCGGCGCCGGAGTCCTTGGCGGCGGCGTTGCCCCCCGCCCGCGCGCCCTCGGCCGCCGCCGCGCGCACGATCATGCGCGAGAGCGCCGCACCGATGATCTTGGGCTTGATGTCCTCGTACTCGGCCACGATCTCGGCGCCGAGGTCGGAGGCCTGGTCCATCGGCACCAGCTTGCCGTCGATCCGCATCTCGGCGTCCACGAACAGATTGTGCGGCTTGACCAGCTCTGGGTACACGACGACCTTGAACATCCCGTACTCGAGCAAGGTGGTGTCGCCGGTGACATAGGCCCCGGCCAGGCCGATCGCGGCGCCAATGGGGATCCGCTCGGGGATCTTGAAGGGCACGCGACCGGTCTTGGCGATCACCAGGATCTCGGTGGGCGGGCCGCCCTTGGGTGCCACCCATGCGGTGGGGCGCGGCAGCGGGCTGCCGAGCGCATCGACGCTGGGCCGCTGCATGGGCGGGGCGGCCTCGCTCGGTGGCGCGGTCCCGCTCGATGGCGCGGGCTGGCTCGCCGGTGGTCCGTCCCCGGGTGGGGCGGCCTCGCTCGGCTCGGGCTTGGTCACCGGCGGCGCGGGCACGGGTGGGGTGCCTTCGGGCAGGTAGTCCAAGAGCCGCTCGCCCCGGTAGCTCCCGCGTGCGGCGAGCCGCGCGATCGGCTCGGTCAAGCTGCCGAAGTCGCGCTCCTGCAGCGCCTCGTCGTAGTAGCGCAGCGCCTCGTCGGCGTTGCCGAGGCGCTCGTTGACGAACCCGGCGAGGTACGACCCGAACGCGCCATGCTCGTGCTCGGGATCGTAGTCGCGCAGGTACGTGCGCATCACGGTGAAGCGCTTGGCCTCGACCTTGGCCCCCGACAGGTCGCCGCGCACCAGGTAGTTGACGAGGTTCATGGCGTTCAGCGCCAGCTTCTCGGTGGGCGACGTCTTGTACTTGGTGGCGCTGTCACTATAGACGTACTTGCCGAGCTTGCCCGCACCGTCGCGGGCGATGTCGAGGAATTCGAGCTCCTTCTCGGCCGCCGTGAAGCTCTTGGCGCTCGACTCGTACTCGCGCATGGCCTGCAGCACCATCGCGCGCTCGAGCACCACCAGCGCGAAGTTCTTCTTCCACTCGGCGGGCAGCTCGTCGTGGTCGCGCACCTTGAGGATCTTGTCGAACTGCTTGACGCTGCCCGGGTAGTCCCCTCGCAGCAGGGCCGCGCGGGCCTCCTCGGTCTTGTCCGAGTAGGTCGCGCAGGCCAGGGGAGCCATCCCCAGGACCAACGCGCCCGCCAACGTCAGTCGACGGGTCGCGGTTCGAAGCACCCCTCGCACCATGGGCCGGTCCGTTCCCCTCGTGTGCCTTCCGTTCTGGTGGGCCGTGGCTCGCGGGTGGCCGCGCTTCAGCGCACGATGCCCTTGGTGCGCTCGGACTTGGTCTGGAACTTCACGATGCTGGTCTCGACCTCGATGACCTGGAGGAACAGGGTGTACTGGACCCGCCGCTCCTTGTTGATGCGCTCGTCGACCGCCTGCAGCTTGCCCGTGAGGAAGTACTGGGCGCCGATCTGACGGCCGAGCTCGGCCGCCATCGTCGGGTTGAAGTCCGCGCCCTGCTGCATGCCGACCTCGGCCATCATCTCGGCCTGGCGCTCGCGGCTGACCACGCTGACCACCCCGCTGTTGATGAGCTCGGTCTCCATGTCGGAGAGCAAGGTCAGCATCTGGTCGTCGAGGTGCTCGGTGGTGTCGTTCTTGATCGGCCAGATCGCGACCACCGGCGGTGCGGCCGCGGCTCGCCACTGACCCCACAGCGGCGAGCCCACCAGGTCCGCCATGTTCTTGCTCATGAGGTCTTGAAGGTCCTTGCGATCGAGCCCGGTGCTCATCGCTCCTTCGTCGAAGTCGGGGTTCTCCGTGCCCTCCCCACCACGGATCGCCTTGGGCTTGCAGCCCGTCGAGCCCAGCCCCACGGAGCAAAGGGTGATGGCGACCAGCGCGTTCGAGAGGAAGCGATGCGGTTGGAACATGAGGGGCCTCAGCATGGCGGACGAGTGAGCTTGGGGGTTGGTGTGCGTGGAGCATGCGCCCCACGCTCCGCGAATAGAAGGGTTGGTCTGACCCGTGAAAGAACTCACAAGATCAGCTTCAGGTCGGGAACCCGATGGATCCGATCGTAGACCTCGATGACCTCATCGACGGTGAAGGCATTCACGGTCACCGTCACGCAGACCTTGCCACCGCGACTGCTCGTGCGGTGGGCCACACTGGCGCGGGTCTCGCCGACCACGAGCACGGCAGCAGCGGCAATGCCCGCTCGAAACTCGTCGGAGGCGGGACCAAAGGCCTTGATCACGTAGGGCCCAGGGAAGCGGTGGTTGGCCAGTAGCAGCTCCCGGGCGGGAGCCACGGCACGCGTCTGCCCAGGCATGGCTGGAGCATGGCATAAAACCCCCGATGCATCGCCCGTCCCTCGCGCGCGGCCACCTGGCGCTGGCCCTGCTGGCCGTGGTGAGCCTGGGCAGTCCCGCCTGCGACGGCATGCCGGGTGGGGGCGGCCACGGCAAGGGCGAGGGCAAGCGCGGAGGCGGTCGTGGTCACGGCGGACCGGGGGCCGAAGGGGACGACGAGGCCATGCAGGTCGAGGTCGTACGACTTCGACCGGGGCCCATCGAGCGCTGGTATCGAAGCTCGGGGACCCTCGAGGCGATCCGCTCGGCGGAGCTGGTCGCCGTGCAGCCCGCCATCATCGAGAAGGTGCTGGTCGACGAGGGCGATCAGGTCGACGCAGACCAGCTGCTCGCGCGGCTCGATGGTCGCGCGCTCTCGCTCCAGGCCAGCGCCGCCACCGTCGAGCTGCAGAACCTCGAGGCGGAGCTGCGTCGGCTCGAGTCGGTCCGCAGTGATGCGATCTCCCAGGAGGAGATCGACAAGCAGCGCTACCTGGTCGAGCAGGCCCGCGCCAACCTCAAGCTCTCCAAGCACCAAGCCAAGCAAACGGTGATCCGCGCGCCGTTCTCGGGCACGATCGTGACGCGCTACGTCGACGAGGGCAACCTCGCATCGACGGCCACCCCGCTGTTCCACCTTGCCGATCTGACCGCGCTCGAGCTCCCGCTGCACGTGCCCGAGAAAGACGCGGCCACGGTGTCGGTGGGCACCGAGGTGGAGATCGAGCTGGTCGATGGCACCACGTTCACGGCCAAGATCGAGCGCCGCGCTCCCGTGGTCGATCCGCTGACGGGCACGGTCAAGCTCACCATGCGCACCGGCCCCGAGAAGCCAGCCGGGGCGGTTCCCGGGGCGTTCGCACGCGCCAAGGTGCTGCTCGACGCGCGCCCCGACGCGCCCGGGCTGCCGCGCCAGGCCGTGTTCCAGGTCGAGGGCAAGCCGCACGTGTTCGTGGTGGTGGAGGCCTCGGGCAGCGAGAAGCCGGGGCCCACCAAGCGCTGGAAGGCCGAGCGTCGCGAGGTCCAGCTCGGACTCGAGGGCACCGATCGCGTGGAGATCCTCGCGGGATTGCGGCCCGAGGAGCTCGTGGTGGCCGAGGGCAACGCCGGGATCACCGAGGGCATGCCGCTGACCCCAGTGGATCCAAAGGGAGAGTCCGAGAGCGACGCCCCTGCCCAGGCGGAGATTGCCGCGGCCGAGGCCACCGAGACCAAGGGCCAGGCCAAGGATCGGACCAAGGCCGACGCAGCGGGGAGCTGACGCGAGTGCGGGGCTTCATCGCCGCCACGGTGGTCCATCCCGTCACCACCACCATGATCACGGTGGCGGTGCTGGTGTTCGGTCTGGTGGCCGCAACGCGCCTTCCGGTCGAGCTGCTGCCCGACCTGAGCTATCCCACCATCACCATCCAGACCAATGACGCCGATGCGGCGCCGGCCGAGATCGAGGAGCTGATCACGCGGCCGATCGAGGAGCGCGTGGGCGCGGTGCCGGGGGTCATCCGGGTGGAGTCGTCCTCGCGCGAGGGGCTCTCGGAGGTGATCCTCGACTTCGAATGGGGGACCGCGGTCGACCACGCGATGGCCGACGTGCGTGAGAAGCTCGACCGCGTACAGCTGCCCCAGACGGCCGAGCGCCCGGTGGTGCTGCGCTACGACCCCTCGGCCGAGCCGGTCATGCGACTGGCCCTGCGGGGCCCCGCGGGGGCGGGGGCGCTGTCGGACCGAGACCTGGCGACGCTGCGGCAGCAGGCCGATCGCATCGTCAAGCGGCAGCTCGAGAAGCTGCCCGGGGTGGCCGCGGTGCAGCTGCACGGCGGTGAAGAAGAAGAGGTGCTCGTCGAGCTCGACCCGGCGCGCATCGCCGCGCTGGGACTCACCACCGAGGAGGTCGCCGAGGCGATCCGGCGCAGCAACGTCAACCAGCCCGGCGGTGCGATCTCCGAGGGCCACCGCCGGTGGCTCATCCGCACGCTGCACGAGTCGCGCACGCCCGAGCAGCTCGCCCAGACGATCATCCGCAGTGCGGCCGGAGCGGAGCTGCGCCTGCACCAGGTCGCCAGCGTGCATCGGGTTCCCACCGAGCGCGAGGAGCTGGCGCTGGTCGACGATCACGAGGCGGTGGAGCTGGCCGTGTACCGCGAGGGCGACGCCAACATCGTGGCGGTGGCCCAGGCCCTGCGCGAGGCCCTCCCTCGCCTGCCGCTGCCCGCCGGGCACGAGGTGGTGGTGCTGAGCAACCGGGCCGAGTTCATCGAGGCCGCGGTGCGCGAGGTGCAGGGCAACACGCTGGTGGGCGGGGCGCTGGCGGTGCTGGTGCTGCTGTTCTTCTTGCGCGAGCTGAGGGCCACGGTGGTGATCGCGGTGGCGATCCCGATCTCGCTGCTGGCCACGTTCATCCCGCTGTCGGCCCTCGACGTGTCGCTCAACGTGATGAGCCTGGGCGGCCTGGCGCTCGGCGTGGGGATGTTGGTCGACAACAGCATCGTGGTGCTCGAGTCGATCGCCCGCGTGCGCGAGCGCGGGCTCGAAGAGCACGCGCGCACGGGGAGCCCCGTGCCTCCGCGCCGCGTCGCCGCGATCGAGGGCACGGCCGAGGTCGCCTCGTCGGTGGTGGCCTCCACGCTCACCACGGTGGCCGTGTTCTTCCCCATGTCGTTCGTGGAGGGCGTCGCGGGCCAGCTCGTGCGCGACCTGAGCTACGCGGTCAGCTTCAGCATGCTGTCGTCGATGGCGATCAGCCTCACGCTGGTCCCCGTGCTCCAGGCGATCGGCGACCGCGCGGACGAAGACGCCGAGTCCGGGCGCCCCCGCTCGTGGCTGGCGTGGCTGCTCGGCGGAGCGCTGGCCCTCGTCGCATGGCCGCTGGCCCTGCTGCTGCGCGTAGCGGGCTCGTTGCTCGGGCTCCTGTCGCGGCCGCTGACCTTCGCCTACGACCAGCTCGAGCGCACCTACGGGCCGATCCTGCGGGTGGCGCTGCGGGTGCGCTGGCTGGTGATCGCCGGCGCGGTGGTGGCCTGCGTGGCGAGCATTCGGCTACTCGAGGATCGAGGCCGCACGCTCTTGCCCGAGGTGGCGCAGGGCGAGCTGTTCGTGCAGGTGCGCCTGCCCCAGGGGACGTCGCTGCCGCGCACCACCGCGACCATGCAGGTGCTCAGCCGCGCGCTGGCCGACGATCCCGACGTGGAGCTGCGCTTTGCCCGGATCGGCAGCATCACCCAGGCCGGCAGCGCCGCAGGCAGCCTCGTGGCCCCGCACCTGGGGCAGCTCGACATCCACCTGCCACCGGAGGCGATCGTTCGCCAGGACGAGATCGAGGCGCGCATCATGGACGTGCTGCGCGCCGCGTGCCCCGAGCCAGAGGCCTCCGATGCCGCAGGCACCAGCCGAGCCCGACCGGAACCGGCGACCGTGCTGCAATTGGGCCGGCCGTCGCTGTTCTCGTTTGCGCCGCCGATCGAGCTGCAGGTGTTCGGCGAGGATCCCGAGCGGGTCACCGCCCACGTGCAGCGGCTGCTGCCTGCGCTGGCCGAGGTCGAGGGCCTGCGCGATCTGCTGCCCGACGACCTCGAGGGGCGCCCCGAGGTGCGGGTGCGCTTCGACCACGAGCGCCTAGGCCGGCTGGGCCTCTCGGTCGACACGGCGGCGACGGCCGTGCAGCGGGCGATCCAGGGCGAGGTGGTCAGCACGCTCTACGCCCCCGACGAGCAGCTCGACATCCGTGTGCGCCTTCCCGAGGTCGATCGCCGCAGCGTCGAGGACGTCGCCCGGGTGCAGGTCACCGTCAACCCGGCCGCGGGCGGATCGGCCGGCGTGCCCGTGCGACTCGACGCGGTGGCGGTGGTCGAGGCCGGACGAGGTCCCGCCGAGATCCGACGCATCGACGGACGACGCGGCCTACGCATCCAGGCCCGCAGCGAGGGCGTCGACCTCGGAGGCCTCGCCGACCGCGTCCAGCTGGTGATCGACGAGCACGCGAGCGAGGACCCCGAGGTCGAGGCCATGCTCTCGGGCCAGGCCAACGAGATGGAGCTGTCGCTGCGCAGCCTGATGCTCACCACGGCGCTCTCGGTGTTCCTGGTCTACGTGGTGATGGCCTCGAGCTTCGAGAGCCTGCTGCATCCGTTCCTCATCATGTTCACGGTTCCCCTGGCGCTGGCGGGGGTGTCGCTGGCCGCGTGGATCACCGATCTTCCGCTCTCGGCCATGGTGGGCATCGGGGTGATCGTGCTGGGGGGCATCGTGGTCAACAACGCGATCGTGCTGATCAACGCGGTCAACGATCGCCGCGGTGAGGGCATGGACGTGGATGCCGCGCTGGTCGACGCGGGACGGGTGCGCATTCGTCCGATCGTGATGACCACGCTGACCACGGTGCTGGGGCTGTTGCCCATGGCGCTCGGTGTGGGCGAGGGAGCGGCGCTGCGCCAGCCGCTGGCCGTGGCCGTGATCGGCGGGCTCTCGTTCGCGACGATCCTGACCCTCCTGGTGATGCCGTGCGCCTATCGAATCGTGCCGGGGCGCGTGCGAGAGGCGTGGAAGCGCCCCTGATGCCGGCCCCGATTCCGAGCCCGATGCCGGCCAGGCTCCGGCCGCTCTCGGCCCGCCTCCACGCGGTGGCGCAGGCCATTCCCCCGGGGTCGCGCGTGGCCGACGTGGGCACCGACCACGCGCAGCTGCTGGCGTGGCTGCGGGCGAGGGGTCGCATCGCGGCGGGGATCGGCATCGACGTGGTCCCGGGACCGCTCGAGCACGCCCGCCGCACGCTGACGGCCGCGGGCATCGAGGGCGTGGAGCTGCGGCAAGGGGATGGGCTCGCGCCGCTCTCACCCGGCGAGATCGACGTGGTCGTGCTCGCGGGCATGGGAGGCGCGAGGATCGTGCGGCTGCTGCAGGCCCAGCCCGCGCGGGTCGAGGGTCTGCGGGCGCTGGTGCTCCAGCCCAACACCGACTGGATCGGCGTCCGTCGGCTCGTCGCAGAGCGGGGCTGGAGGCTCACGGGCGAGCGCATGGTGGAGGATCGCGGCAAGTTCTACGTGGTGCTCACGGTGACCCCTCGACGCGGGCCCGCCAGCGCGTGGAGCGACGATGCGCTCGTACTGGGACCGCGGCTCCTGGCCGACCGGGCGCCCACGTTCGTCGCCTGGCTGCGGCACGAGCTGGCGAGGACCGAGCGCGCGCTCGTCAGGGCGGGCCGCGCCCACGATCGCTGCGATGTCGGTCCCTCGCCCCGCGAGGTGGCCCTGCGAACCCACGCCGAGCGCCTGCATCGGGTCCTGAGCGCGCCGTAGCGCCGATCCCCGAGCCAACACCTCCCATCGGGTACGATGCCATCGTCGCTGCCCAATGCCCACGCGCATCCTCTTCGTCGACGACGAGCCCGACCTCGAGTCGTTGCTCCGGCAGAAGTATCGCAAGCAGCTGCGCCACGGGGAGCTGCAGGTCGCGTTCGCGGGCCATGGTCGCGAGGCACTCGAGGTGGTCGCGGCCGCTCGAGAGGGCTTCGATCTCATCGTCACGGACATCAACATGCCCGTGATGAACGGGCTCGAGCTGCTCGACGAGCTCCGCCGGCTCGACCTGTCGGCGCTGGTGCTGGTGCTCTCGGCCTACGGTGACATGGCCAACATCCGCACCGCCATGAACCGCGGCGCCTTCGACTTCCTCACCAAGCCGATCGACTTCGAGGACCTTCGCATCACCACCGACAAGGCGCTGTCGCACCTCCACTCGCTGCGCGAGCGCAGCCGCCTGCAGCACGAGAAGGCGCAGCTCGAGCAGCGCGCCAGCTTCGTCCGGGAGACCTTTGGGCGCTACCTCGACGACGCCGTGGTGCAGACCCTGCTCGACGAGCCCGAGGGTCTACGCCTGGGCGGGGAGCGGCGCGCGCTGTCGATCTTGATGTCCGACCTGCGGGGCTTCACCTCGCTGTGCGAGCGCCTGCCTCCCGAGTCCATCGTGGCGCTGCTCAACAGCTACTTCGGCGCGATGATCGACACCGTGCTCGCTCACGGCGGAACCATCGACGAGCTGCTCGGTGACGCAATGCTGGTGGTGTTCGGCGCGCCGCTGCACCAGGCCGATCACGCAGACCGGGCGGTGAGCTGCGCCATCGCCATGCAGCGAGCGATGGAGGCGGTCAACGAGCGCAGCGCGGCTCAGGGATTGCCCCGGCTCGAGATGGGGATCGCGATCAACACCGGCGAGGTGGTGGTGGGCAACATCGGCTCGGACCGCCGCACCAAGTACGGCGTGGTCGGCAGCCACGTCAACCTCACCGCGCGCATCGAAGCGCTCACGGTGGGCAACCAGGTGCTCATCTCGGATCACACCCTTCGCGCTTGTGGCCTCGAGCTCGACGTCGTGGACCAGGTCACCTTCACCGCCAAGGGATTCGAAGAGCCGGTCACCGTCCACGAGATCCGCGGGGTCAAGGACGACCCCGCTCGCACGCTCGCGAGCATCGAGGACGAGCCGCGCCAGCTCGCCCCGGAGCTGCCCGTGCGGTTCTCCGTGAGCGGCCATGCCGGGCGGCAAGAGTACGAAGGAGCGCTGGTGGCGGCTTCGTCGACCACCTGCGAGCTCCGCACCGCCGCCGCGGAGACACTACCGCCCCGCACCGCGGTGGCGCTGCGGCTCCACGACGACGAGGGCCGGCCGAGCACCACCCACGGCAAGGTGGTGGAGCGAGCGAACGACGACCGGGTGCGAGTGAGGTTCACCGCGCTCGCGCCCGCCGTGGCGGCTCGATTGCGCAGGCTGACCGCCGAGAGCACGGCCGGGCGCGCCGACGAGCCCGCCGACAAGACCATGCTCTCGGCACACGACACGCTGGCGCTCGACATCGACCCCGAGGCGCTGTTCGCCGCCTACGAGTCCGGCACGGCACCCGTCGCCCTCCCGGGCCAGCCTCCCGATCCCCTGGCAACCCAGAATCACCTGGCCACGCTCGGCTTGATGATGGCCGGGGTCGCCCACGACATTCGCAATCCGCTGGGCTTCGTCGTCAACTTCTCCGATCTGTCGATGGAGCTGGTCGAGGAGCTCCGCACCGGGATGTCCTCGCAGCCCGCCACGGAGGCCGCCGCAGACGTCGAGGACGCGCTCACCGGACTCGAGGACAACCTGGGGAAGATCCGTGCCCATGCGGAGCGGGCCACCGATCTCATCCGCACCATGATGGACACGGTGCGAGGAACTCGAGGGCCGGCCAAGGACATCGAGCTCAATCCGGTGATCTCGCGGCACCTCGACCTGTTCGAGGCCAGCCTGCGCACGGTCGAGCCAGAGCTCGACGTCGTGCTCGAGCGCGAGCTCGATCCGGCCGCGGGACGAGTGCGGGTGGCCCCGCAGGACGTGAGCCGAGTCGTGCTCAACCTGGTCCAGAACGCCTGCGATGCCGCCCGGGCCAAGGATCCCGCGCTGCGCGACGGCTCTCCGCCGCGCGTGGTGGTCAAGACGCGCGATCGCGGAGACGAGGTCGAGATTCGCGTGTACGACGACGGCATCGGGGTGTCCGAGTCGCTGCGCGCCGCGATCTTCGATCCGTTCTTCACCACCAAGGGCAGCAAGGACGGGCTCGGGCTCGGACTGGCGCTCATCCGCGAGCTCATCGAGGCGACCGGAGGCACGATCTCGCTGCACAGCGAGGAGGGAGCCTTCACCGAGTTCGTGGTCACTCTGCCACGTGCGGGAGCATCGGCGACATGACCGAGAGCCGTCCGTCGCGCGGACCCGCGCGCAGGCCGTGCTCGCGAAGCGCGGTGACCAGCTCGCGAGGCTGGATCGGCTTGGTGACGTAGCCATCCATGCCCACGGCCAGACACCGCTCGCGATCCTCGAGCATCGCATGGGCCGTGAGCGCCACGATCGGGAGGCGACGGCCTCGTCCCTGCTCCCGTCGGCGGATCTCGACCGTTGCCTGCAGCCCGTCCATGCGGGGCATCTGCACGTCCATCAGCACCAGATCGTAGCCGTCGAGCTCGACGCACGTGACGGCCTCGTGGCCATCGCACGCGAGCTCGACGTGGCACCCCAGGTTGGACAGCAGCCTGTGCGCCACCCGCCGGTTGATGGCGTTGTCCTCGACGACGAGCACGCGCATGCCCCGGATGATCTCATCGGCCTCGCCGTCCAGGCCCCCCTGCCCGTGCACCCGATCCGAGTGCTCGGCCGCCGCTGCCTCGTCGGCCGCCGGCAACGGCAGCTCGAACCAAAACGTTGACCCGCGCCCTGGCTCGCTGAGGACCCCCCGCGTGCCTCCCATCATCTGGACCAGCTCGCTGACGATGGCCAGTCCCAGCCCCACCCCCTCGCGCAGCCGCGTGGTGGAGCCGTCGACCTGCTGGAACGAGTCGAACACGCTGGGCTGCTCGTCCACCGCGATCCCGATGCCCGTGTCCTCGACCGAGCAGTGGATCCTCGCCTCATCGCCGCCCGCCGCTCGCGCCTCGACCCGCACTCGAACGTACCCCCGGTCGGTGAACTTGATGGCATTGCCGACGAGGTTGATCAGGATCTGCCGCACCCGCTGCTGGTCGCCGAGCACCAGCGGCGGCAGGTCGAGACCATACGAGGCCCGAAGCTCGATCCCCTTGCGGCTCGCCGACACCTCGAGCGAGGTCAGCACGCTCTCGACCAGCTCGCAGAGGCGGAACGGAGCGCGGCGCAGCACCAGCTGGCCCGCATCGATCTTGGAGAAGTCGAGGACGTCGTCGAGCAGCCCCAGCAGGGCCACGCCCGAGTCGTGCGCGATCTTGGCGCACTCGTGCTGGTCGTCGCGCAGCGGAGTGTCGAGGAGGATTCCCAGCATCCCCAGGACACCGTTCATCGGGGTGCGGATCTCGTGGCTCATGTTGGCGAGGAACCGGCTCTTGGTCTCGACGGCGTTCTGGATCGCCTCGCGGGCCCGCTCCTGCGCGAGGAACGAGCGCTCCTGGGCCACCTCGAACACGTGGGCCATCGCGGTCAACGAGATCACGATGAGACACAGGCCCATGACCCACGCTCCGTTGGCCGCCGCATCGCCGGGCGTGCGGGCTGCTTGCCACGCGAACGCAGCGATCCCAAGGCCACACCAGACCCAGCCTCCCCGTCGGCCCGACGCGAACGTCACCATGACGGGGAACACCAGCGGCCCGAGGATGGGCGGGTCGTAGAGCCCCTTGCTCTCGAGCAGGGTGACGGAGAGCAGCGCTGCCATGGTGTGGCCCGCCAGCCCCGCGAGGCCGCGAGTGCGCACGAGCCACAGCACCCCGAAGAAGCCGAGCACGGCCAGGCCGAGCGCCGCGACCAGCAGCAGGCGACCCCGCTGCACGTACTCGATCGCCATCACGGGCACCAGGCCGATGCCGATCCACGCGAGCGCGACCGCCACTCGCATTCGGCGCAGACGCTCGCCGCCCGCCGCTCTCACCGCGGGGGGAACCCAGCGATCGACGAATGCCGACAGCCGCGATCTCAGGCGAGACTCGCCTTCGATGCCACGGCGATACTCTCCCACGATCGAGCCCTAGCACGTTGCGGCCCTCGCATGGGCCATCCGACGCAACGTGGCACCAACTGGCAAGGCCCGTCGATGCCGCGAACGGCCACGACCGAAATCGCGGTGTCTACCACCCCCAGTGGGGGGCCCCAGTGGGGGCCCCAACTGACCCTCAATGGGCCGCCGCCGGCCATCAGGCCGTCCGCAGCTCCGCGTCGCCCGCCGGCTCCCGCGCCACCCCCGAAGGCATCAGGACGTGCGAAGGTCCTTGGGCAATCGCACCGTCAGCTCCGTGTACTCGCCCAGCACCGTTCGTACCCGCAGCTCACCGTGGTGCTGCAAGGTGACGATGTCGTTGCTCACCGACAGCCCCAGCCCGATGTGACCCGAGCCAGCGGGTCGGGTGGTGAAGAACGGCGTCTTGAGGTGTGGCAGGTGCTTGGGGTCGATGCCCGTGCCGTTGTCGCGGATCACGACCTCGAACCACCGATCGCCGTCGATGGTGCGGATGGACAGCCGCGCCTGATGCTCGGGCTCGCTGCGACGACGGTCCTCGAGCGCGTCGTAGGCGTTGTTCAGCAGGTTCACCAGCACGCGCCCGAGGCCCTGTGGAACCACCGTCTGCATGCCCAGGGAGGCATCGAGGTCCTTGAGCACGTCCACCTCCCACGAGCCCTGCGCCACTCGACCGTGGTAGACGACGTTGCTCAGCTCCTCCACCTGCCGGTTGACGTCGACCTCGCTGAGCTCGTTGCCTCCGCCCTCGGCGAGCACCTTCATGCTCTCGACGATCCCGTCGGCGCGCCTTCCGTAGTGGCGGATCTTCTCCATGTTGCCGCTGATGTCCAACATCAGCTGGTCGAGCTCGCGGAAGTCGTCGCCCCCCAGCACCCGGCCCTCGTGGTCCCGCAGCTCGGCCGACAGCTCGGCCGACAGCTCGGCCGAGACCTCGGCGAAGTTGTTGATGAAGTTCAGCGGGTTCTTGATCTCGTGGGCGATGCCCACCGACAGCGCACCCATCCACGCCATCTTCTCCTGCGCCACCAGCTGATCTTGCGTGCGCAGGATGTCACGCGTGCGCTCCTCCACCTTCTGCTCGAGGGTCTGGTTGTAGGCCTCGAGCGAGGCGTAGAGCGTGGCATTCTCGATGCTGATCGCGGCCTGCGAGGCCAGCACGCGCAGCACTCCCAGGCGATCGGAGGTGAACGTGCCCTCGCTGAGGTTGTTCTCGAGATAGAGCACTCCGCTCACCCGCCCTTGCTGGAGGATGGGCATGCACAGCACCGACTTGGGGCGCTGCTCCACGACATAGGAATCGGCGGTGAAGCTCCCCCGTCGGGTGGCGTCGTGGAGCACCACGGTGGTCTTGGCATTGATCGCGTACTGCACCATGGACACGCACAGGTCCCGGCTGCCGACCAGCGGCTCGCCCTGCGCCAGGATCTCCTCGCGCTGTCCGACCACGCCCTTGGCCACGATCGTCCACGTGCCCTCGTCGTCGAGCACGATCACCCCTCGCTGGGCCCCCGCGTTCTCGATCACGATGCGGACCAGCTTGCGCAGCAGCTCGGGCAGCGCGATCTCTCCCGAGATGGCCTGCGAGGCCTTGAGCACCGACGCGAGATCGAGCCGATCGGCGCCCGCACGGGTGGTGGCGGTGGTGGCGGTGGTCGTCGCATGCACCGTGGTGATGACGTTGGAGTCGAGGATGCTGGCCCCCGAGCCCGTGCTGCCGAAGATCTCGGGGAACTCGGCCTCGAGCGCCTCGACCTTGCGCTTGGCCCCCCACAGCTCGTAGGCGTAGCGTGCATCACGTACATACATCCGCGCGATGCGACCGTGGCCGGTACTGCGGGACAGCCAGTAGCGCGCGGCCAGCTCGCAGCCGAGCGCCTCGTCCTGCACGAACTCCTCGGTGCGCGCCCCCTCGATCGCACGCTCGTAGAGGTCGATGGCGCGGGGATCGCCCTCCACCCGAAGCAGCTCGGCTTCCAGCAGATCCGCCTTGTGTCGAACGTTGGCGGGCGCGGACTCGGCCCAACGACGAAGCTGGGCCAGATCCTCCCGCACCCAGGCCAGGGCCTCCGCGCGTGGCTGCGCTTCGAGCCCGTCGCACAGCTGGAGCTGCGCCAGCGAGCGATGGAGCCGATGCTCGATGAGCTGCACGTGGTTGACGATGAACGCGAGCTGGTCGTCGACGGCTCGCGCGCTCGCCAGCGCCGCCTCGGGCCGGCGAAGGATGAGCTGGGCCTGCGCCTTCAAGATGTGCAAGAAGCACAGCGCCATGGCGCTATGGTGGGTCTGGCACAGCCCCCGGAAGCTCGCCTCGCTCAGATCTCCCGCGGCATAGTCGTCGGCGTCGCGTGTCTCCCCGGCCAGGTTGCTCAGCACCAGCTGGTGGGCGAGCATGCCGTTCAGTGCGCCCTGGTTCTTGGTGCGCTGTACGAACGCCAGCGCCTCGGGCACGCCCGCCAGCAGCGCTTCGATGTTCTTGCCGCCGAAGCACTCGTGGCTGAGCTGATACATCACGAGGTAGCCGGCCCACAGGATGTCGCCGGCCTCGAGCCCGGCACGATAGCCCTGGTCGAGCACGGCCAGCGAGCTGCGCACGTGCTCGACCCACGGGATCAGCTCCGAGCCCGCCACCAGGCACGCGGTGGCCGTGGGCGCACGAGGGTGGAACTTGTCGCACAGCCGCAGACCCAGCTGGCCGAACTCGTGACCCTCACGGTATCGCCCCATGAACGCGCCGAGGATGAGCCCATAGTTGGCGAACGACAGCGCCGACTCGGGCGCATTGCCGTGATCGAGCGACAGCCCCACCGAGAGCGCCGTGAGCACCGGGAACAGCGCCTGATTGGCGAGGAACGCAGCAATCGTGAGGTGCCGAATCGCGAGCTGGGCCATGCGCACGTTGGGGTCGGTGGCGTCGGGCTCGTCGTAGAGCGACGCGATCGGGCGATCGCCGATCTTGCCGACCACTTGGCCGAGCATGGCCGGCCCCGCCGCCTGCAGGTCGTCGAGCGGCAGCTCGACCCCCACCAGGGCCAGCAGGCGCTGCCCGGCCGCGATGGCCTCGGCGAACATGGTGCGCATCGTGTACTGCACGACGAGCATGGCGTGCACCTCGGCCCGCTCGAGGTCGGTGCGCACGTTGGTGAGCAGCCCGTTGACCAGCTCCTCCGAGCGCTCGAAGTCTCCCAGCAGGTACTCGACCTCTGCCAGGCGCATGTCGATCTCTCGGGACAGCTCGTAGGCGTCCTCCCAGGGGTGGGCCGGCAGCGCACCGCGAGCGACCATCAGGTACTGCCGCGACGCGACGTAGGCGGTGGACTCCTTGGCGCGCCGACCGGCCTCGGCCGACAGCTCCACCAGCCGCCGCAGCTCGGCCGGCTCCGCGAGCAGCTCGCGACCAAGACCGAGGTGATCGACCACCTCGAACAGCCGCTCGGCCAGCCGCTTGGGCGGCAGCGTCTCCAGCAGGCGCCGGCCGATCTCGAGATGGAGCGCCCGCTCCTGCGCGGGCGTGAGCAGCGAGTACGCCGACTGCTGCACGCGATCGTGCTGAAACCGAAACCGCCGGATGACCAGCGCCGACGACGTCTCCTGGGGATCGAGCGCCTCGAATTCCGACAGCGGGAGCACCAGGCCCTCCTCGAGCGCGGGCAGCAGGGCCTCGAACGTCCTGGCCGGGTCTTCGCCGTGCACGAGCGCGAGCGTCTCGAGCTCGAAGTGGTTGCCCACGCACGCCGCCAGGCACAGCGCATCCCGGCTCGACTCGGGCAGGCGGCGCACCTTGTCGGCCAGCAGCTCGACCACGTTGTCGGTGATCTCGGCCGCCTCGATGCGCGCGACGTCCCAGCTCCACTCCCCCGCCAGCGGCGCCGAGCCGGTCGTGCCACCGCGCGTCTCCTGGGCCGCCGTGTGCACGATGAGCCCCTCGTGATGCAGCATCTCGAGGAACTGTCCCACGAAGAATGGATTGCCCTGGGTCTTGGCCAGCACCAGCTCGGCCAGCCGCTCGACCCGCTCGGGATCCTGCTGGAAGGTGTCGGCCACGAGCTGGGTGAGATCGGGCAGGCGCAGCGGCGAGAGCTCGAGCGCTCCCACGCGCACGCCCTGCTCGCGCAGACGATCGAGCGTCACCACCAGCGGGTGCAGGGCGTCGACCTCGTTGTCGCGGTAGGCCCCGATGAGCAGCAGGCTCTGAGGGTCGGCGTTCCCCATCAACAGCTCGATGAGCTTGAGCGAGGCCGAGTCGGCCCACTGGAGGTCGTCGAGGAAGATCACCAGCGGTCGTCCTCCGCCGCAGAACACCCGGATGAAGCTCAGGAACACCAGGTTGAAGCGGTGCATCGCCTCGGCCGAGCCGAGCTCGGGCACCGGCTCGGTCGGTCCCACGATGAGCTCGATGTCGGGGACCACCTCGACGATGACCCGTGCGTTGCTCCCGAGCGCCTCGAGCAGCTGCAGTCGCCACTGCTCGAGGCGCTGCTCGCTCTCGCTCAGCAGCTGGCGTACGAGATCGCGCAACGCCGCGACCACGGCCGAGAACGGCACGTTGCGCTGGAGCTGATCGAACTTGCCGGCCGCGAAGTAGCCGCGATGCTCGGTGATGGGGGCATGGACCTCCTGGATCAGCGCGGACTTGCCCACGCCCGAGTAGCCGGAGATCAGCATGATCTCGCTGCCTCCCGCGCCGACGCGCGTGAAGGTCTCGAGCACGGTGGCGATCTCGGCCGCGCGCCCGTAGAGCTTCTGGGGGATGTGCAGGCGCTCGGAGCGATCCTCTCGGCCGGGCTCGAAGTCGTCCTGCGACGCGCCGGACCCCAGCAGGCTCTCGCATGCATGGAGATCGGCGAGGATGCCCCAGGCGCTCTGGTAGCGCTCCTCGGCCGCCTTGGTCATCAGCTTGCCGATGATCCGCGACAGCGCCAACGGTACCGTCTCCCGAACCTCGTGCGCGGGAACCACCTCGCGAGCGATGTGGCAGTGCACCATCTCGATGGGATCGTGGGTATCGAACGGGAGCCGCCCCGTGGCGAGGTGATGGAGCGTGGCACCGAGCGAGTAGAAGTCGGTGCGATAGTCCATCGAGCGGCTGGTGCGGCCGGTCTGCTCCGGGGACATGTAGGCCAGCGTGCCCTCGAGCACCTCGGGGCTGCGCAGCACGGGGTTCTCTCGCGACAGGCGCGTGGCAACCCCGAAGTCGATCAGCTTGAGCTGCCTCGTGTCCGGGTTCCACACCACATTGGAGGGGTTGATGTCCTTGTGCACCACGTGGTGGGAGTGGATCTCGTGGAGCGCTGCGGTGAGCTGCTTGGCGATCTCGAGCACGTCGAGCAGCGGTGGAGGCCCGTGGTCCAACAGCCGCGCCACCGCCTCCCCCCCAAAGTCCTCGAGCGCCATGATCAGCGTGTTCTGGTGCTTGCGCAGCTCGTACGCCGCGATCACGTGCTCGCAGGCGAGCGAGCGGGTCACCTCGAACTCCTGCCGATAGCGGGTCAGCTCGACTGGCGATGGGTAGTCCTTCTTGAGCGCCTTGAGGATCACGGGCATCCCGTCGGACCTGCGCGCCCGCAGGACCAGGGAGCTGCTGCTCTCGTGGAGCGTGTCGAGGATCTCGTAGTCATCGATGCCCTGCATGATGTTCCTCTTCCACCGGGAGCCACCCGATGCCTTGACCAACCTGCGCCACGTTGAGCTCGGAGAAGTTGCCGAAGGGTCGGTAGTTGCGCAGCCGCGGGAACACCTCGCGCACCCACTGCTCGCGATCGGCGATGCGATCGAGGTCGTCGACGCGCAGCCCCTGGGACGACCGCGCCAGCTCGAGGAAGCGCTCGACGTCGGCCGCAAGCGCTCGATCGTGGGCCGCACGGGGGAAGCAGCCGCGCGCCTGGGTCCAGAACCGAGAGTCGTGGCGCGAGCCCGCCGCGTAGTGCCAGGCCAGGAACACCGCGTTGCGCCTCACGTAGGACGCGAGCCCCTGGTTGAACGACGCGAGCCGGGCCGCGGCTGCGTCTGCGGCTGCGTCTGCTCCGGCCAGGGGCCGGGGCCGGGGTCGGGGCCGGAGCCGGCGCGCCCCGGACGGCCGATCGCGGACCCACTGGGTGAAGGAGCGCAGCTGGAAGATGATGGTGCCGATGCTCAGCGCCTCGAGCGGCTCGGTGAACGAGGCCGTGTTGCCCACGCGCATCAGCGCGCCGTCGAAGGTCGTGCGGCGCACGAAGTTGGGAAACCGCAGCAGGCGTCGCTCTCCCAGCGGCTCGCCCCCCTCTTCGTGCAGCAGCGCCTCGAAGTCGGCCTCGACCTCGGCGCGGCTGCTGATGGTCTCGTCGTGCACGTAGCCCACCGAGGTGCGGTCGCCGAGCGGAATCAGAAACACCCAGCCATGGGGGCGTGCGACGTTGCGGGTGACGTCGGGGCACTCGGCCGGGGGGGCCAGCGGGGTGGAGAACTGCACGAGCGCCGCATTGGTGGGGATGCAGCGCAGCGGCTGCACGTCGGGATCGTCTCGTCGCGGAAACCCGCGGGCATCGAGCACGTAGTCGCACCCGAGGCGCGTGCCGTCCTCCAGCTCCACCGTCGCGTGGGTGCCGTCGCTTCGCACCGCGGTCACGAACGCATCGAGCCGCTCGGCCCGTATGCGCTCGCCGAGCACCTCCACCAGCAGCCGGGCGTCGAAGTGATAGGCGTGCTCCCCCGTGGGCTGGAACCAGTGCAAGAAGCGCGCGCGGTCGCGGCCCCATCCCTCGAAGCACCCCGCGCGCTTGGTGGTGGCGTGGCAGCGGGCCCGCAGCTCCGCGAAGCTCGGCCCTCCGATCTGGTCCAGCCAGCGTGGCACGGCGGGAGTGGTCGACTCCCCCACGCCGATGATGGGGACCCGCGACGAAGACACGTGCAGCAGCTCGGCCTTCGGCAGGGCCCATGTGATGTGAGCGGCGGCCATGGTGCCCGCCGTGCCGCCCCCGATGACGACGATCCTCATGCGA
The DNA here is from genome assembly GCF_026337845.1 of Paraliomyxa miuraensis. Classification (GTDB taxonomy): domain Bacteria; phylum Myxococcota_A; class Polyangia; order Nannocystales; family Nannocystaceae; genus Paraliomyxa; species Paraliomyxa miuraensis. The sequence goes on from NZ_JAOVZF010000163.1 coordinate 121,894, forward strand.
GCACCACGGAGGCGAGGAGCACGGCGCGCATCGGCGGCAGCATACGACGTCTCACCCGAGCCGCTCCACCACGAACCGATCCCCGAGCCGGTGCTCGTCGAGGGGCCGCAGCACGTGCTCTCGCACGAGCACCGCACAGGCTTCGACCATCTGCACCGTGGCCAGGCGGCTCGCCGCGCAGGTGCGGGGCCCGGCGCCGAACGGCAGGAATGCGAAGGCGGGAATCGTGGCGCGCGCGGGCGAGGAGAACCGGTCGGGCCAAAAGCGCGTGGGCTCATCGAAGCTGCGGGGATCGTGATGCAGCACGTGCGTGCACACCCATACCCCCGTGCCGGGCTCGAGCCGCTCGCCCGCGAGCTCGAACGGCGTGATCACCTCGCGGTAGAGGATGGGCGCCGGAGGATGGACGCGCATCGTCTCCAGCAAGACCCGCTCGAGCAGCGATGGTTCATCCGTCGCGGTCCCCGGCGCGCTCGAGGCGAGCTCGAGCCGCAGGCGTCGAGCCAGCGCGGGCTCCCGCGCGAGCATCCGCAAGCAGGACAGCATCACCGTGGGTACGGTGTGGTGTCCCGCGAAGAGCATCTGGATCAGCTCGTCCACGACCGCGTCGCGGGGCAGCCCCGTGGCCAGCGCGAAGGACAGCGCGTCGCCTCGGTCGTCTCCGCGTCGCGCTGCCTCGTCGATGATCGCCACCGTGACCGGCATGGTGGCCGGCGCCCGCGGCCGTGTGAGCGCCAGCGGCACGTCGCCGGGGGCGACCGCCGTGAAGTCCTCGCCGTAGGCCTCGCCCATGGGTACCGTGCCCGAGCGGGGCGCGGGTGCCTGCGGCGTGGTCCATCCCTCGACGTCGGTCCCCAGCACGAAGCGCGCGGCACTGGCCGCGGTGAGCTCGCGTAGCGAAACGCGGAGATCGACGGCCGTCCCCGAGGACCATCCCTGCACCAGCCGCTGCGCGTGCGCCCGCACCACCGTACGATGGGCCTGCACGCGCGGGGGACCGAACACCCCCCGCAGCCGAGCCCGGCGCGCGCGCCAGGCCTCGCCTTCGAGCGTGGTCAGGCCCTCGCCCCAGTGTCCGCGATTGGATGCTCGCAAGAACCCGGGCTTGCCCAAGTGCTCGACGTGCTCCACCAAGGCCGCGCGCACCAGCTCGGGCCGCGCCAACAGCACGGCCGAGGTCCCGCCCAGCCACACGCGCGGCAGCCCGGGGTCGGCCGCCCGCGCGGCCAGCAAGCCCAGTGGATCGCGACGCAGCGCGTCACGATCGTCCATGAGGCTCGCCGCGGTCGCCACCGCGGTACCCTAACCCGCCGGCGCTCGGCATGCATCGGGGTCGCAACCCCGGCCGAGCCCCACCAGGATCGTCCCACCATGAGCGAGGATCTCCGCGAGGTGTTCCGGCTGTGTGCCGAGTCGACCCTCGAGCTCGATCCGCTCCGAGGGGCAAGGGTCCGCGGGCCCGCCGGTCGGCTCGTGCTGGGCGAGCGACTCCCTGGTCTCGACGTGGTGCTCGAGCGCATCGCCACCACCGGTGCCACGGGGCGAGAGTTGCTCGAGCTGCATCGCAGCGCTGCCCCCGACGGCAAGCCCACGGAGATGATCGCCCTGCTGGGCCGCCTGGCCCGCGGCAACGTCCTGTGTCGCACCCTCGAGTGGCAAGGATCCGCGCTGCTGACCGTGCGTGCCAGTGATGCCTCGCGCGGGCGCTGGGCCGTGGCCCCCGAGCCCGCCGCGGTGCTCCAGCTCTCGCGCTTCGTCCGGATCCACCGCGAGGGGACGGGGCTGTGGCTCGAGTCGCCCCTCACCTCGGCGCGGGTGCACGTGCACGACCGGCGCGTGGCCGCGTCGTTGCACGATCTGGCGAGCCCTTCCAGCCTCACCGCCCTGGCCGCGCACGAGGGGTTGCCGGGTCCGGTCCTGGGGGCAGTGGTGGGCATGCTGCTGGTCGGTGGATTCCTGGTGCGCATCCCGAGCAAGGGGCTGGCATCCGAAGATGCAGAACCAGGCCTGGGCATGTGGGATCCGGTCGAGCTCCTGGCTCATCACCGTGCACGCCAGCCACGATCGGGGGTGCCCATCGGCAAGCACTTGCCGTTCGCCGGACGCTTCGAGCCTCCACCCGTGCTCGCGCCCCCCTGCGGACGCGAGCGCATCGCGCTTGCGTCGCCCGACCTCGACGATCGCCGTCATCACGATCCCCCCCTGGCCGCAGTGATGGAGCAGCGGCGCTCGCGACGAGAGCATGCGACCGCGCCGATCGACGTCGACGCGCTGGCCGAGCTGTTGTTTCGCACCCTGCGGGCTCGTGCGATCACACCTGGAACGCCCGACGAGCGCCAGGGTCGCAGCGACCGACCCTACCCCAGCGCTGGCGCCTCGCACCCCCTCGAGGCCTATCTGGCGGTGGGTCGCTGCGAGGGGCTCGACCGTGGCTTCTACCACTATCACCCGCAGCAACACGCGCTCTACCGCGTCGAGACCCATGGCGAGCCCGTGCAGGCGCTGCTACGCGATGCAATGACGGCCAGTGGCGCCGCCGATCCACCTCAGGTCTTGCTGGTGCTCGGCGCCCGCTTTGGACGCACCGCGTGGGCCTACGGTCACCTCGCGCATCGCTTGATCCTCCAGGAGGTCGGGGTGGTGCTCCAGTCGGTCTACCTGGTGGCGACCGCCATGGGCCTGGCCGCGTGTGCGCTGGGTACGGGCGACAGCTCGCGCTTCGCTGCGATCACCGGCCTGGACCCGAGAGTGGAGGCATCGGTGGGCGAGATCATGCTCGGCTCGGCTCCGGCCGAACTCGAGTGATCCGCCGGTCGTCACGCTCGTTGCCGGAGCTCGCCCGGCCCGAAGACCTCGTCGAGCGAGGCAGCCGCAACCGCTCGTCGAAACCAGCGTTCGAGCGCTCGTTCGTCCTTGGTGGAGAGGATGCGTCGGCGCATGGCAGGGGTCAGCGGCAGGACCGTAGCTCGAGGACATCGAGCAACGACCGGGCGCGGCCCCTGGCAAGACCCTCGGTACGCCCCTGGGCAAGACCCTCGGTACGCCCCTGGGCAAGACCCTCGGCCCGGCCCTTCTGCATCCCTTTCTGCATCCCTTTCTGCATCCCTTTCTGCAAGCCCTTCTGCATACCCTTGCGCATACCCTTGGTGATCCACGGCTTCATGAGGATGTCTTCGTCGTTCATGGGTCGATTCTCCGGGTTGATGACACGACGCAAGGTCGCGTGAATCGGCGATCCTTCTTCGAGTGCACCATTGGTATAGGCCCAAAGCGTGGCGACGTCATCTGAGTACTTCGGGTCCAGCAAGCGCTCGAGCAGCGGGACGAGACTCGCGGCCCGCTCCTCGGTATTCGCGCAAGGGTTCTCGTATGCGTAGAGCAACGCACGCGCGAGTTCGACGAATGCCGCGGAAGGTGTAGCGGCACATGGATCATCGAGGACCGGGCGACGAAGATCATCGATGAGCATCTCGAGCTCGACGGGCGTTCCGAAGGCCGCACGGACCACGGGTGGAAGATCCACGATCTGAGAGAGCCGAGTCGGCGTGGCCCATGCACGGGGCTGGAGCATGACGATCGGCAGGATGAAGGGCAGCGTCTTGGGCTGCCTACCCCGGCGCTCGAGGTGACGGCTCCAGATGTGGACGAGATACTCGAGCTCTCGCCACGGCATGAGACGATCGGGAGAGGATTGGTGATCGAGCGCGATGTAGATCGTAATGCGGTGCCTCGTGCCGCGCAGGCGTACCGTGAACAGGAGATCGGAGCTCCGTCGAGCCAGCTTCGGGCCAACGTAGTCGGCCGAGACCTGCTCGAGGGTGCGAAGGTCGAGATACTCGAGGCACCGCGGTGGAAGCACGTGCCGCAGGAGGATTGACACCGTGTCGGCACGAGAGAACACACGCCGAACGAAGGCATCGTGGATGTTGCGGGGACGCCGACGGCCTCTCATGGGCCCAGGACCCTGCGAAATCGATACCGAGAGGTGGGTCGAAGGATCTCGATGAGTTGGCGAAGCGATGCTTCGAAGGTGGTCCGCCCGTTGGCCGGGTCGTGGCCAATGGATGGGCCGGTGTGGCTCGAAGGTGCTGGTTTCGAGGGATGATGGAGGAGGCTCACGCGTGGCGCAGAGCGGCCTACGACGGAGTGAGTTCGCTCGGCATCGCTCGTACCCGCGTCGATCGTCCCCGATGACCGGCGCCGCGTCGAGCGGGGCGAGAGGAAGTAGTGCCTGTCCGAGAGGGCGAGCGGGAGATGTTACAGGACTCGAACCTGTACCTTCTGATCCGTAGTCAGACGCTCTACCAGTGAGCTAAACGCTTGTATGCTGCACCCGATTGGACAGGCATCGTCGAGCTTAGGAGCCGGGCTCGCGGGTGTCAAGCACCATGCTCTGCGACGGCAAGAGCTGGGTGCTGACCTGGCGCCGATCGCCGACGTAGAGCGCGATGGCCTGGGCCAAGGTCGCCGCCGTCTGGGCGATGAAGGCCAGGTGCTCGCCCCCCTCGCAGGTCTCTTGCCCGGGCGTGTCCTCGCCGTCGATCACGAACAGGTGGTCCCAGACCACGCGCCCGAGCTCGCCATTGGGCGCCAGCGCACCGTGCACGCACGCAATGCCACGCTCTCGCACGAACTGCTGCACCAGGGTGCGGGCCTGCGCATTGTCGAGGCAATCGACGACCAGCTCGGCGTCACCGAGCAGGGCCTCGGTGTTGTCCGCCGTCAGACGATGGGGAACCGCGTCGATCTTGACCCCGAACAACCCCTGCATGAGCTGCTGCAGCGCCTGAGCCTTGTTCTTGCCCGTGCCCATGCGGGTGTGGAACTGCGCCAGCAGGTTCTTGGCCTCGATGCGATCGAAATCGATCACTCTCCACTGCACGGGCAGAGTCCGACCGAGCTGGACCACATGAGAACCGAGGGCCCCGACCCCCACCACGACTATTCGCATGGGTTGATTCCGCGCGAGGCGTCGCCGAGGAAGGCGCCAAACGGAGTCGGCGGACGCACGTAGATGCGGTCCTCGGGGACCTGCTTGTTGGCGGGGAACCGGTCGACCACGAAGCGGTGAAGCTGGACGTTGTGGGTCTTGGTGATGCCCGGGACGCTGCCGGAACGGACCGCCTCCGTCGCCCACTGCAGGATCTCCTTGTCGGAGGCGTGCCAGCTCACGGGATCGGGCAGGTCGCCGTTCTGGCCATTCCAGGTGATGTTCAGTCGTGCGTAGCGCATGGTCTCAGCTCTCCTCTCGAGCGCTCGAATCGGTCGCGGGCCACGAATGGCGACGCAGGGGCTCGACCCAGGCGTGGGGCACCGGGTCGGGATGGCAGCGGTAGCCACGAGGATCGGTCGGGTCGTGCGAGCAAAGCATGACCTCGGTCGGGGTGACGATCCACCACGATAGACGCCGACCCAGGCCATCCTCACAGGCACGGAAGGTCACCAGATCGATGCTCGAAGGCTGGTCGACGCCGGCCGGATGGGTGTGCGCGACCCCGGCCAGGCGCTCTCGACCGTTCCACAGCACCATCCAGAGGTCCCGGCTGTCGGGAATGGAGGCCGCGGTCCGCCCGGCGGGAAGATGCCAGTACGTGGGCTGATCGTCGTGGTCGATGACCACCGCGGCTTCGGCGACTTCCATGGCTACCACCTGAGGATGACCAGCTGGTTCTGGCGCTCGGCCTGGGCGATGACGGCGGGCAAGGACGCCAGGGTGAAACGATCGTCGCCTCGCTCGCCGCTGCGCGAGTCGGTGAGGCAGATCCCGGCCTCCACGATGCGCAGGCCGGGCACGCGAACCACCGAGCGAAAGCGCCGGCCGAGGTAGCGGAAGCTGACGATGGCCTGACTGGCACTTCGACCCTGGGTCCAGTCCAGCAGCTCCGCCCCGGCCTCGGCGAGCACGCGCCGTGCATGCTCGCGCTCGCTGCCGATGCTTCGGTTGCCGGCCCGTCGCCGGCCACGAGCCTCCTGCTGGCGCCGCCGCTCGAGCGCCTCCTGGGCCAGCCGCTCGCGCTCGGCCGCCTGCGCTCGCTCGATGCGGCGTCGCTCTTCCTCCTCCTCGCGCCGTCGCTGCTCCTCCTCGCGACGCTGCCGCTCCTCTTCGGCCCGGATCTGCTGCTCTCGCTCGTCACGCCACCAGCTGTGCCAGCGGTAGACCATGTGCAAGGCGGGGGTCACCCCGGCCACGTGATCGATCGAGGGCCTTCGATCCTCGAACGCCTCGAGCACGTCACCCTCGGGACCGAGGGGGAACTCCGGCTGCAAGTACACCAGGCGCTCGTCGTGAACCGCGGCCTGGATGCGACTGAAGCGATCGAGGCCCGGCTCGAGCAGGTGGACCACCCGGGTGCGCTCGATGATGCGCGCGCTGTCGAGCTCCAATGCCACGTCGTCGGCCATCAGCCGGTTGCCGATGAGATATCCGCAGATGCGCTCGCTCCTGGCGAACAGCTCGGGGTCGGCCACGGCCGAGGCGCCGGTCCGGGCCTTGCGACCGCCGGTCACGCTGAACGAGTACCACCCGTGCTCGGGGGGCAGCGGGCCGTCGATGGTCCATCGCCGCACGCCCGAGACGATGCGTCGACCCCCGAGCCACGGGGCCACGACGGTCTCGTCCTTCTGGAGGAGATCGGCCCAGCCCATGGCTCACCTTCGCGCCCACATCGGCGGTCGCAGCAGCTCGGTCTGCAAGATGGTGTCGATGAGGGTCTGCCGTACCGAGCTCGAGCGAGTCGCCGGCGCAGCGGCCATCATCGTGCTCAGGTGACGGGGCAGCGCGTAGGGGTCGGCGATCGTGGCTTCGTCGAGGATGAAGCAAGGGATGCCCAGGTCGCGGGCGGTGCCGGTGACCGCATCCTGGAAGTCGTGCTCGCCGACGGGCACGAACCCGAACGCCACCGGCGAGATCCCCGACGCTCGCACGGCCTCGGGGAAGTGCCCCTCTTGCTGATCGCCGATGAACAGGAACAGCGCGTCCTCACCCTCCTTGGGCTTGTACTTGGCCAGGCACTGGATCCCCGCGGCATGGCTGGTCCCTCCGCCGGCTCGGAAGCTGCGGAAGGCCTGCTGCACGCCGGCCGCGGACGCGTGGCGGATCTGCACCTCGCGCCCGATGGTGTTGAACACCGCCACGTGCAGGCGATCGAGCGGGAACGCCTGCAGGAACGCGCTGATGTGCGCCTTGGCGGTGACGATGGCCTGCTCCATGGACCCAGAGATGTCCACGAACACGTAGACCCGTAGCCCCTCGCCGACCTTCTCGATCGCCTTTTGCAGGGCGCCGTCGGCCGCCTGGCGCAGCACCTCGGCGGTCTTCTGGCCGCGTACCCGCTGGGCGATGTTGGCGGCACGCCGGTCCTCGGACTTGGACATGGCGCTCATCCACCGCTCGCCGATGATCGGCACGTCCAGCAGATCCATCTCCTCGAGGGTCGGCGTCAACAGCACCAGGTCGTTGTCCGAGAGCGAGCCGGCCTCGGCGGCAGCCGCCACGATGGCTCGCGTCAAGCCGACCTCGGTCGGCAGCATGCCCACGATGCGCTTGTAGCTCGGCCGGCCGTCGACGATGCGCTGGCAGATCTCGGCCTCCGAGAGTCCCTGCCAGGTCTGTGCCTCCGGGACCGACGCTCCGATCGCCATGCTGCGTCGACCATCGCTCGCTTGCTTCTGCTTCCAGCGCAGGATCTCGAAGAAGCGCGGGCTGTCGGGCTTGTAGCCGCTGCGACGGGTCAGCTCCATGACAGTGGTCCGAAATCCCGCGTTGACCAGCGCAACGAGCTTCTGCGGGATGCGCTCGCGCTGCCACAGCCAGCGGGCGACCACCTTGGGCCACCGGCCCAGGATCGGCTTGCGCGCGGATCGGCCGAAGCCGGCGCGGCGATTGAGATCGGCGATGGCCGGCAGGGACAGCAGCTGACCGACGCGCAGCAGCATCTTGGGGTTGAGGTGCTGGTTGTCCTTGCGCTCGAGCAAGCACATGGCCTCGCCCACCGCTCGCAGGTCGTCGTCGTGGAACAGCAGCTCGCCGTTCTCCCGCACCGGCTCGCCGCAGCGGCTCTGCACGAGCATGAGCGCGGCCAGGACGACCTTGAGATCGCGGTGCTTCTGCCCGAACGCATGCGATGCCCATCGAGCCGCGAATTCGTTGTCGAGCTTCCAGACCTCGAGCGCGTTGCGGTAGTACCAGGCCGCTGCCTCGGGGTAGAGCCCGGGGGCGCGGTACTTGCCGACGACCCGACCGCCCTCGACGACGTGGTCCTCGCCATCGAGGACTCCGACGTAGATCGGCGTGTGCCGCTCCATGCGGAACACCTGCTTCTGTCCGCCCTTCTTCCGCCAGGTCACCGAGCACCAGCGATGGCCGGTCGGCGCCTGGGGGTCGGCGATCATCATCCCCGGCCGGTGATGGACGATGTGGTCGGTCGACTCGAGGAGGGTCTTGATGATGCGCTCCGCCGAGCCGAGGCCTTCCGAATCATGGCTCATGGTCGTTCCCGAGGGTACCGCATGTTGCCCGAAGAGCGCTGCGGTGGCCTCGAGCGGGTCGTGAACGCGAGCCTCGGCTCGCTGGCGGAGCGAGTGCGGCATGGACCAACTCGACCACCTCGGATCGCTCGAGCGCCTCGGGAGGCTCGAGCAACGCCATGCGCCGCAGCAGCACCCGGGCCAGCGGAGGGTGGCGAGGGGCCAGGTGCAGCACGGTGCGGCGGAAGTATGCGGCGGGCCCCTTCGCCACCTCACCCTCGGTCGCCAGACGCCATGCGGGGTCGACGTGCTCGAGCACGCGATGCTGGCAGACTCGAGCGCTGCTCGGGGCGCTCGGGTCGAGCGCCAAGAGTGCCTCGACCCCTCGCGCACACGCGGACATGCCCAGGCCGAAGTAGGGATCGAGGGTGCAAGCAGCATCACCCACCACCACCAGGCCTTCGGGCCAGCGCGGCGTGCCATGCAGGTCGAGCCGCCGATTGTCGATCCGCTCGTGCCGCACGATCGGCGTCACCGGACGTGCGAACCGCAGCGCCTCGTGCAGCGCCGAGTCGGTGAGGCTGGCGCACGCATGCACGAGTTCGGCATCGGTCGTGGGCGCCGGCCGGTGCCACGGCACCAGCAACGCCAGGCCCCAGCGTCGACCTTCGCCGCGCACGAGCACCCCTCCGCCCACGCCGGTCGGAGCCGGGGTGATCGACAGCAATCTCCAATCGTCCTCTTCAGGGGGAGGGCCCTCGAACCAACGCGACACATAGCGATGGGGGGAAGGCACCACCACATGCGACAGCGGCGGCAGCCCCAGCTCGCTCCACCACGCGGTGAGGGCCGATCGCCCTCCGGTGGACACCACGGTGAGCTCGGCCGGCTCGTCCCACGCCTTGCCGTCGCCCTCGACGCGGACACCCATCACCCGAGCACCATCGCCGAGCAGCCGACGCACCGAGTGGCCCGCGGCGAGCACCACCCCCGGCGTGGCCTCGACCCGCTGCCGCAGCACGTGCTCGAGCAAGCCCCGCGAGCACGCCACGGTGGCGGCCCCGGCCGTCGTTCGCGGCAGCCAACCCGACGACAGCCGTATCCGAGCCTGCGCCCCCAGGTCGAACGAAGCCACGCCCGCCCTGGCCAGCGCATCCGTCCACCCCGGGACCAGGCCCTCGATGATGCGCAGGCCCTCGGCCGCCAGTACGTGCAGGCATCGCCCCTGCGGTACGCCGCGTCGAGCCGCCGGGGCCTGCGGCCAACGATCGCGCTCGAGCACCGTCACCCGCTCGAACCGGTGCCGGAGCACGAGCGCGGCCAGCAGCCCGCCGAGGCCTCCGCCCACCACGACCGCGTGGGATCCCCGGACGACCGCCGAGGATCCATGGGTCGGGCCCGACATCGAGGACCTAGTCGTCCTGGCCCGGCGGCGGCGTATACGAGGTGTAGATGAAGCTGGTCAGCAGGACGGTCTGGCCCTGCGAGTCCTCGATGGTGCCGAATACCTGCCGGGTGTTGCTCGACGGGAAGTAGTGGTTGTTGTGGAGCGTGAGGATCTCGGTCTCGCCGTTGGGCAGGTTGTAGGTGTCCCTGACGATGAACGAGTAGTTGTCGTTGGTCGACATGTACCCCACGGCCGACAAGATGCTCGGGGACTTCTCCACCGCCACGGTCCGCTTGCCATTCACGGCGAACAACATCTCGTAGTTGCACCGGCAGATCGACGCCACCACCCCCGTGAACAGATCGTGGACGTCGCCAGGCGGCGCGGGATCGGAGGGATGCGGCAACGGATCGCCCTCGCCGCTGAAGTTCTGATAGCGAAGGAAGCGCTGGTTCCCGCGGATTTCGTCGTGCAGGCACACGCGGCTGGCGATGTGCGAGTGATAGGCGCCATTGGGATAGAAGATGATCCCTACCCCGACCCAGTCGCCGATGAGCATGTCGAAGGGGACGCGTTCTGATGTTCCTGCTCTGTGCATGAGTCGTGCCTTTCGTGAAGCGTGGGCTCGCGGACTAGAAGTAGACGACGTGCCGGTTGAGCTGCCGCTCGAGCAGTGGAGCCGCACACCACCCCCGAGCCACGGGAACGTCGTAGAGGCGGCCGGGCCCGAAGCGCGGCCAGAAGTGACGAAGCCCTGGCACCACCACCCGGGCCACCGAGAGTTCCACGTCGGGGCGCGACTGGTCGAGCACCAGCGGGTGCAGACCCTGCGCGTGCAGCCGCTCGACGCACCGGTGCAGCTGGTCGGCCAGCGATCCGGAGGGCGGAGGCGGATGGTCGGCGAGCGTGGAGACGGGAAGGTCGGGGGCCGGCGCCAGGTACGGCTCGCTGGCCACGGTCGCCGTGCTCCACCAGCGCAGCGCCTCGTGGTTGTCGCCCCGCAGCCGCGCCTCCGGCCCCTCGAGGTGGCTGGGCACCGACGGCAGCGACTGGTTGACCTCGGTCATGGCCCGGACCAGGGCCACCCGAGCATCGACATGGGCCCCGAATCCCAGCAGCACGTCCTCGCGCGGCTGATCCACCCGCCGCGAGACGGCGGCGAACGCCGGGATGCCGAGGTCGCTGGTGATGTCGATGGCCCACAGCTCACGCTCGAGGATCCGGTAGTGCTCGCGAAGCTCGAGCAGGTAGGGCGCATCGAACGACTCCAGCGCCACGCCCGGTCGCCGCAGGCGGTTGTACCACCAAAGCGCCACGCAGTCGCGCTCGACCAGCTCGAGCACCCCTTGCAGCGCCGCCTCGAACAACGTGTTACCGGCCGCACACCCGTTGGAGTCGGCCACGGCGATCCGCGGTCCGCCCTCGGGGGGGTAGCCGTAGTAGCACTGCGCCGCGGGAAGGTACCGCAGCGACCGATCGACCAAGCTCCACAGCGGGGTCCAGTCGAGCACCAGCCGGTCGTGGAACGGCTGGGGCACGTGGCGAACCTTGGAGCCGAACGCATTCCAGCGCTCGCGCTCGACGTACTGGCGCTCGCTGAACCCCATGCAGTCGTTGGGGTGGAGGGCCGCAGGACCCAGCGCCTCGCGGGTGGCTCGCAGGCACGGCTCGTCGCCCTGCCACACCCCGCAGTAGCGCTCGATCGACTCGCACAGCGCGCTGGCCAGGGCCTGGGTGGACGTGCACCCCTTGCCCCCCGAGCGCTTGCGAAAGCCCTCCCGCAGGAACCACCGCTCGGTGTCCATCTGCGCAAAGCTGTGATCGGTGACGTAGATCGGCGTCAGCGGGGATCCCGAGGCCAGCCGAGGCTCCACCGCGGCAATGATGCCGGTGATCGGGCTGACGTGATGCTGCAAGCGCTCGATCGTCTCCTCGGGCGTGCACGTGCGCCATCCCCCATCCTGCCCCGACGTCACGGGTCGATCGACGATGCCCAGCCATGGGGCCCGCGATGCGCTCGGGCGGAGGTTGCCGCACGCAGGGCACTGGGGGCGGCGCACGAGTCGGTGGATCCGGCGTTCCAGAGCCGACAGCTCGAGGGTGACGACGGTCCCCTCCAGCAGGCTCCGGCCGAGCAGCGACCACCGTGAGAGCTCGGTCACCACGATGCCCGCGACCATGGTGATCGTGCTGGGCAGCGCTTCCATCACCGGCGGACCCGGGGGGCGACCGAGGGCTCGCTGCAGGTGGGCCTGCAGCCGCCGATGACCGCGGAGCCGATGCGCCAGGCACTCGGCGCAGCCGGTTCGCGAGGGTACGAACAAGGGGCCCAGCCATGGGCGAGCGCCCCACGGGCGCACCAGCACCCATGGACGGCCCTCGGCCCGGGCCCGAGCGTCGAAGGCCGCCACGGCGGGATCGAGGTAGTCGTTGGCGACCACCAGGGCCATCGAGCCGTGCTCTCCGACCCGGATGCCCTGAGCGCGCAGGGCCTCGATCCAGGGCGACACCGGCCGATCGCCCAGGACGGTGACCGACACCACGAGCTCGCCGAGCCGGGCGCAGGCGCTCGAGCCCTCGGCTCCTTGCGCGTCCCAGAACGCCACCGCGGCCGGGTCGGGCATGGGCCCGTCGGGACGAGCCGGTCCCTCTCGCAGCAACCCCCGCATGCGCAGGCGATCGAGCGCCTCGAAGACCTCGTGCGGCGAGCAGCGGCCGGCAAGCGCCGCAAATACCTCTTCGATCGACCGCTGACCGTCGAGCAACGGCGACAACGCCTCGAAGACCTCACCCGGGAAGTGAATGGGATCGGGCTCGGCGAGGAGATAGAGCCCCTCGCCGGGCACGATCTCGGGGCGCAGATGCAGCGCGAGACGAGGATGGGCCGGTGCAGCCGTGCTCTCGTCCTCGGACGCGGCGGGCGAGCGCATCACCATCCCGTCGATGGCAGCGGCCCCGCCTCAGCAGCACGAGACGAGGTGGATGCAGTTCTCGTCTTGATCCGCGGGGCTCTTGGTCGGAACAGGCGGCACCACCAAGCGCTTGGACCACTTGATCCCATTCTCGTTGGCGTACTGCTCGAGCGCCGCCGTGGGATCGGTCTCCAGGAGGGTGCGGAAGCCTTCGTCGAGCCACGCCTTGGCGTAGACCTTCGCCCAGTGATCCTCGGTGATCTCCGTCTCGACGGGCGCGGCCTTCTTCTTCGCGGCCTTGGGCGCGGCAGCCTTCTTCGCGGCCTTGGGCGCGGCAGCCTTCTTCGCGGCCTTGGGGGGGGCGGCCTTCTTCGCGGCCCTGGGAGGCGCCGCCTTCTTCGATGACTTCTTCTTCGCAGCCGTCTTCTTCGCCATTGCGCCTACGCTCCGTTCCTGCGCCTGCAAGATAGCGAGGCGCCGTCGAGAGTGTCAACGTCGGAGCGCGACTCGATCAATGCTCCCGGTGGGCGTCGAGCCACGCCTTGGCATGATCGGCCGCAGCCCCCAGCCCTTGCGAGCGAAGACCGCGTTCGGCTGCTTGGGCGAGCCCTCGCGCCTCGACCCGACGCTCGGGACGCTCCCACAGGATCTCCGCCAGGGCCACGTGAGCGGCCGCCATCGACTCGCTCATGGGCCCATCGGTCGAACGATCCAGCAGCGTGCGAAGCTCGGAGAGCGCCTCGTCCCTCGCCCCCGCCTGGTGCAGGAGCCGGGCCCGGCCGACCGCGACGCCATCGAGTTCGGGACCCTGCTCCCCACCCACCATCGTCACGCGGATCGCCCGAACGCGATCCATGTGCTCGCGGACCCCCGCGGCGTCGCCACGCGCCGCCGCCAGCTCGGCCAGGGCCTCGTGCGCGTCGGCCACGTAGGGGTGCTCGGGCTCCACGCCCTGGCGCAGGGCCTCCAGCGCGTGGTCCAGCTCGCGCTCGGCCTCGTCGAGCCGGCCCAGCGCCACCAGCATCTGCGCCATGTCGACGCGGTTGGTCGCCGTCTCCACCGGATCGTCGTGCGCGGCCAAGATCTCCACCGAGCGCCGCGTGTGCTCGAGGCCCTGCTCCCGCTGCCCGCGGGCCGCGAGCGCCTGACCCAGCAGGTTCAGCGACGCGGCACGAAGGGGGTGCTCCTCCCCGAGGGTCTCCCGCTGGATCCGCTCGGCCTGCTCGAGCGCCGCCTGGGCCTTGGCGTGGTCCCCCACATTGAGATAGGCCGAGCCCAGGTTCTGGTAGCCCGCCGCCACCTCGGGGTGCATGGGCCCCAGCGCCTCCTCGAACACCTCCACGTACGACCGCAGCTGCACGATGGCCTGCCGCTCGTGGCCCATGAGCATCTCGATGGTCGCCAGGTTGAATGCCGCATCGGCCCACCGCAGCGGCTCGCGCTCGCGATCGCGGTAGGCCATGGCCTCGCGGCACAGCTCCCGCGCGGCCCCGTAGTCGCCGCGACGAAAGGCCACGGTTCCGCGGTTGAGCAGCAGGGCCGATCGAGCGTCGTCCCCCATGCCCACGCCCTCGAGCTCCGCCTCGGCCCGCCGCGCCACCTTCTCGGCCTCGGCCACGTGGGGCAGCGTCATCCCGAGCACGTAGACCTGCTCGACGAGCACCTGCGCGAGCACGCGACGGTGCCGCGAGCTCGCCGCGAGCAGCCCCGCCTCTTCGAAGGCCTCGTTCGCCTCCTCCGCCTGGCCGCTGTAGTCCAGCAGCCGCGCGAGCAAGCGGCGGGTCTCGGCCTGGAGCGGCCGGTGCCCGAGCGCGGTGGCCTCGGCGTCGATGCGGCGGGCCAGCTCGAGCCCCTCGGCATAGCGACCGCCCGCGACGAGCCCCTCGCCGCGCCACATCTGGTCGCGCACGGCCTCCACCGCGGTGCGTAGCTCGGGCGGCGGCGCGGGGGGCAGCTCGGCCACCAGCGCCTCGGGATCGCCGCAGCGCTCGACGTCGGGGAGCGCTGCCACCGAGCCCACCGCCCGTGCCACCACCTGCGGGGTGGCGTGGTCGAAGCCCTCGAGCACGGTCTGCAGCGCGACCCGGTGGCGGTCGAGGCAGCGCTCGCGCAGGGCGGCGCCGCCAGGCCCCTCGATCGCCGCCACCTCGGGATCGCACGACCGCGCCCGCAGCCGCTCCCAGCGCGCCACGTAGTCGTCGATCGCCGGCACCACGCGCGTGATCGTCTGCTCGGCGTACGCAAGGCCCGTCTCGCGAAACGCCTGCATGAGCCCCTCGCGTCGCTGCGGGCTCCAGACCTCGAGCAAGCCCCGCTCCACGCGGCAGAACGCCGAGCGCGGAGCGTCGTCGCGTGCGTAGGCCCAAAGGCCTCCCGCGCCCATGGCCAGCACGAGCCCCCCCACCGCCACCCATGGCCAAGCGCGCCGGCTCGGTCGGCGATCGATCACGGCGAGCAGCGTCTCCATGGTGGGGAAGCGATCCCCCGGCCGACGCGAGAGGCCGCGCCGGATCGCCTCCCGCACCGCACGAGGCACGGTGCGATCGGCCGGCACGTCGGCGCGTCGGCCCTCGAGCACGTTGCTCGCCAGCTCGGCCAGCGTGCGTCCAGGAAACGGGCGCTCGCCGTAGATCGCCTCGTAGAGCGCAACGCAGAACCCGAACTGGTCCGAGGCGGCATCGGCCGGACGGTGCTCGTACTGCTCGGGCGCCATGTAGGCCGGCGTGCCCACCAGCGCACCGGTCCGAGTGAGCGAGACCTCGAGCTCGATGGATGGGGGGCCGTCGCGCCACGACTCGTCGGTCTGGATCCGGGCGGTCATGGACGCGGCGGGCTCTCCCCAGCGCGCCAGACCGAAGTCGGTCACGCGTACGCGACCATCCTTGCCGATGAGCACGTTGTCGGGCTTGAAGTCGCGGTGCACCAGCCCGATCGCGTGCGCAGCCGCCAGACCGCGCCCCGCCGCCACGAACACCTCGCGCAGCTCGGGCCACGATCGCGACGAGCGGAGCCACGCCTTGAGGGTGGCCCCCTCCACGAACTCCATGGCCACGAACACCTGGTCCTCCCAGGTACCGGCGTCGTGCACGGTGACCACGTTGGGATGGGCGAGCTTGGCCAGCACCTGGGCCTCGCGTAGGAGCCGGGCGTTGCGGCCCTGGCTGCCACCGTCGCCCTCGGCCCTGCGCAGGAGCTTGAGCGCGATCCTTCGATCGAGCTTGGGATCGTAGGCCGCATAGACCACCCCCATGCCCCCCACGCCCACGCAGTCGAGCACGCGATAGCGCCCCACCTCGGCCCCGGCGCGCAGCAGCGGGCCCAGGGGGCGCATGCCCGTGTCGTCATCGGCTCCGAGGGTCGCCGCCAATTCCTCGGTACGCAGGGGCTCGTCGGTGCATCGAGGGTCTTGGTCGGGCTCACGGCCGGAGCCGCTCTCGAAGATCCGTGCCAGCTCGGCCACAACCAGGGCGCACCCCTCGCAGGCGTCGAGATGGAGCTCGAGCTCCTCGGCCTGCGACGACGACAGCTCACCTCGCGCGAACGCGGCGATGATCGCCTCGTCGGGGCAGGGCGTGGTCGTGGCGCGCTCTCCGTTCACCGGGCGCGACCATGACACGACCACGGGCCCCGGAAAACGCCCCTGCGCAGCATGGATGGCAGAACCGCTGTGGACCATCCACGGCCGGATTACGGGCCCGCGCCGCCGTGGGACGCTAGCACGGACAACCGAACGAGGGCACCGACTCCAGCACGCTACGCTCCTCCAGCCCGCTCTCGGTCAGCGTCATCAGCCGGATCCCATCGCCCCACGACACGCGCACGAGCACCTCGAGCTGGCCATCGCCCTCGAGATCGAGCATCGCGATCGGATGTCCATCGGAACCGAGGTGGACCTTGCCAATCTCCCCCTCGGCATCGACGGTGCCAATGCCCCAGGAGGGGGAGAGGTAGTCACCGCAGGCCTCGGCCTCGAATGGTTCGCCCTCGGTCCACACGGTCACCGCCGCAGCCGCGCCCTCGCCCACCCGCCAGCGCTCGGCCTGGAGGTAGGTCCGCAGCTGCGCCGACGGTCCCTGCGGCACCGCTTCGGGATCGAGCTCGTCCACCCCGGCGGACTCCTTGGCCTCCTCGATCAGCATCTTCCGGTACTCCTCGGCGTACGTCCGCAGCTCGCCCGACAGCTCGACCAGCTCGGGCAGCGCGAGGAACGACCGTGCGAGCGCGGCCCGGGGCTTGCCGCTGCGCCCCGGCTGGAGCACCGCCACGGCCTCTTCCTGGTGCGGCCGTGCAAAGCGAAGCTCCCTGGTCTCGCTGCCGCATCCGGCCTCGAGCGCGATCGGAGCCACCAGCAACCGACGCCCATGCTCCCACACGTTGGGCGCGAGGTCGGCCCGGCGCTCGGCTTCCGCCCGCTCGTAGTAGTCCTCGCGATCGGCGTCGTCGTCGTCCGACTCGTCCCAGGTCAACTCCTCGAGATCGCCCTCGACCTCCGCCTGCAGCTGCGGCGCCTCGATCACCCCGCTGCATCGCGTACCGTCGTCCGCATACACGTCCACCCGCGTCCCGCGAGCCGCCCGGATCCCCTGGGGCAGCGCCTCCTCGGAGACCGCGCGAACCACGCTGCCGTCCTCGTCCAGCGCCTGCACCGGACCCGCGGCCCACGCCTCGTCGGGCGTGGTCGAGAGCACCACCTGCCCACCCACGACCCACGCAAAGCCCGGGACCTCCAGCTCCCATGCCGGCACGGCCGGCTCGACCACCGGCTCGATCACCGGTTCCACCTCGACCACCGGCTCCTGCACGCAAGCTCCCGACTCCGGAGTCTCGCCGCAGGCGCTCGGCGCAGGCGTGGGCGCGATCGCCTGCACCACGATCACCTCGCGCTTGGGTACGGCGGGCGGCCATGCCGTCAGTCCAAGGCTGATGGGCACGGAAGCGGCGGCCGCGAGGAGGAGGAGTTGCTTGCGATGACCGAGGCGAGACCGAGACATGGTGGCGAGCCCTCGACGTCCGACCGACGGCCGGCCATTCCCAATGGCCGTGGCCGCACGGACCAGCCCATCCTACGCCTCCCCAGCCGCCATCGTCTCGACGATCCGCCGCGCCGTGGCCCGCGGCGCCTCCACCTGAGGACAATGGCCGATTCCGTGCATCACCACCAGCCGCGCCCGCGGGATCAGCCGGTGGTAGACCCTCCCCGCCGAGAGATCGATGAGACGATCGCGATCTCCCCACAGCAGCAGCGTGGGCACCGCGATCTCCGAGAGTCGCTCGCTCAGGTCGAGGCCATCGGCCACCAGCTCGTCGAGGATCTTCTCGTTCATCGGTCGCCGCACCACGAAGTCGCGCGCCATCGCCTGCATCACCGGGCCGGGCATCAGCGGCATGCGCTCGAGCACGAAGCGCAGGAAGGCGGGAAACTCCTCCTCCCCCCGCACCACGAACGGGTTGTGGCCGGCCTCGATGTGGCGCTGCATCGCGCTGGGCACGGGCATCGGCACTCCGGCCGCGCCGATCAAGGTGAGCGAGCGGACCCACTCCGGGTGCTCGAGCGTGGCCCAGGCCGCGATCGCGCCGCCCAGCGAGTTGCCCACTAGGTGCGCTCCGCAAGGCGCGAGCTCCCGCAGCGCCTCCAACAGCGACGCCCCCATGCTCGGAACGGTGTAGTGATGGTCGATGGGCTGACTGGCCTCCGAGAACCCGGGCAGGTCGGGCAGGATCACCCTCCGCGTGCGCGTGAGCGATCGCGCCACGTCGACGAAGCTGTCCTTGGTGTCCGAGAACCCGTGCAGCATCACCAGCGGCACCCCTCGATCGGGTCCGCCCACCAGCGCGGGAATCTCGAAGCGGCCCGCGCGTAGCCGCACCAGCCGCAGGCCGCTCGCCCGCCGACGGGCCCCGAGCAAGATCCTGGCCAATCGCGGACGCCCCACCCCCTCGCCGGACCGCATGCGGGCACAGGGTACCAGCCGGTGGTCACCGTGGCGTACCGAGACGCCGCGGCCGAGCGTGGCTCGATGCTGCTGCATCCTGCCACGCTCCTTCTCACCTCATGTTGATATCATTGATTAAATCCTCCGTGCGCGCCCCTTGCTATCAAGGGGGCCAACCTGATTCGGACGACCGCCATGAACGCCAAGACCCTTGCCGCCTTCGCCCTCGCCCCCACCCTGCTCGCCCTCCCCGCCTGCGATCTCGGGGACTCTGCGACCCGCGAGGAGATGCGCGAGGCCGTGATCGAGATCGCCGAGCTCGGCGATGGCCTGGGCACCCAGGACGACATCATCGAGCTGACCACCAGCTTCACCCTCGGCCAGGGCGTGGAGGCAGCGGCCCAGGAGATCCGCGACTTCGTGGAGAGCCAGGTCCCCTGCTCCACCGTCACCGTGCAGCCCGGCCGGGTCTCGATCGACTTCGGCGAGCTCGGCGATGCCTGCGTCTACCGCGGCCGAACCTACGCCGGCGTGGTCACGGTGGACCTGGAGCTGCCCGGAGAGGGCGCCAAGGTCACCCACACCTACGAGGGGTTCACGGGCGGCCGCGTCACCATGGACGGCACCGCCACCGTCACCTGGAACGACGGCGAGCGCCACATCATCGGTGACTGGACCTTCACCACCGACGACCGCACCACCGAGGTCGACTCCGATCGCACCCAGACCTTCACCCGCTGCGAGGGCGTGGAGGCCGTGTGCGTGAGCGTGACCGGCGAGCGCCGCTGGTCCAACGACCGCGGCGAGTGGGACATGACCATCGATGGCGTGGAGGCCCGCAGCATCGACCCGGTGCCCGAGGCCGGGACGTACACCGTCGTCAATCCCGAGGGGCGCGAGATCGGGATGAGCTTCTCCCGCGTCGACGACGACACCATCCAGGTCGACATCACCGGGGGACGCCGCGACGTGAGCTTCCAGGTCACCGCCGCGGGTCAGGTGAGCTAGCGGGCGAGGCCCCGTCGAGGGACTCGTGCATCCGCTGCAGCGCCGGGGCCCACGTGCTCGCCAACGTGGGCCAGCGCTCGCTCTTGATCCACACGTCCACGTCGTCACGGACCTGCAGCAGCAGGGTCAGGCGCGGCCCCTCGTCGTAGACGTGCTCGACCGCAAAGGTCGGAGGTCCATCGCCCTGCCGCCGCTGCCAGGGCGATGAGACCCGCGCCCCGCTCGGCGCGGCGGGTCCCGAGTCGGCCTCGAAGCTGCGCGTACGCTCGGCCAGCGTCGCTGCGTCGAGCCCATGGGGCTCGATCTCCACCGTCAGCACCATGGGATCGCGCATGGGATCCCCCAGCGACCAGGCCATGCCGCCCGGCTCGGTCCCGATCGCGGCCCCGCCCGATGACGGGGATGCCGGCGGGATCGGCTGCGGCACGCCCAGCAGCGCTGGAGCCTCGAGCACGACCGGACCGAGCTCGTGCTGCGACCACGCCGTGGGCTCGCGCGTCAGCTCCCACGGCCGCCCCACCGACCACGCCGCCGCGAGCGAGGCGACGAAGAGCGCCACCACCGAGACCGCAGCGATCACCAGGCCACGCCCCGTCGCGGTCTCGGCCCGCCCCTCCTCGCCCAAGCCGTAGCGCGATGCACCCCGCGTGAGCA
Source organism: Paraliomyxa miuraensis (assembly GCF_026337845.1). Classification (GTDB taxonomy): domain Bacteria; phylum Myxococcota_A; class Polyangia; order Nannocystales; family Nannocystaceae; genus Paraliomyxa; species Paraliomyxa miuraensis. Next base: position 142,254 of record NZ_JAOVZF010000163.1, read on the forward strand.
CGCCCGCGCCCACGAGCGCCGCCCCCACCACGCCACCGCCCAGGTGCGCCCACAGGTCGACCTGCGGATGGAACGACACCCCGAGGTTGATGACCAGGTTGATCATCGCGTTGCGCCGCAAGGTCCCCACCACGGCCTCCGGAATCAGCCCCTGCGGCCGCCACGAGAGCGCCGCGGCTGCTCCCAGCACCCCCCAGATGGCCCCGGATGCGCCAACGCTGAGCACACCCGACGACAGCCACGCGCTGGCCAAGCTGCCCCCCACGGCCGCCGCACCCAGCAGCACGCCATAGCGCGGCACGCCCAGCACCTTCTCGAGGAAGCCACCGAGCACGAACAGCACGAAGCCGTTGACCGCCATGTGGAACCAGCCCGCGTGCAGCAACGCCGACGAGAGCAAGCGCCATGGCTCGCCTCCGAGCGCGTCCGCCGTGTTGCCTCCCATGCGCACCAGCGTGGGGACCGTCTCGCTGCCTCCCCACAGCTCCTCGAGCAGGAACACCCCGACCAACCCCACCAGCAGCGCCAGCGAGGCCCGCGGTCGCCCCCGCAGGCCATCCGCGAACGCACGCCCCTCGACCAGCCGCTCGTGCTCCTCGGCCGTGAGCGGAGGCGGTCGCTCCACGCGTTTGCCCAGCGTGGCGCGATCGGGCGGCGGGAGCTCGCCGCGCCCAGCCGCCTGGAGGATCTCACCCATCGGCGAGTCGAGCCGTGCCCCGCCATCGATCCACACCGACCATGCATCGCCTTCGCCGGGACCGAGGTGGAACAGCTGAACGGCCCGACGCGAGAACATGCCCCCGCCGCGCGGCAGCTGCTTGCGCAGCTCGGGCCCGCCGCCCACCAACACCAGCTTGAGGTGCGCGCTCGGGTTGCCCTCGACCAGCGCGCGCAGCTTGGCGCCGATCTCCTCGGGTGGACCATAGTCGGGCGAGAACATGCCAACGAGGCTGCCGTCGGCCATCGCCAGCACGGCCGCGGCATCGCCGAGGGCCAGCAGGCGTGCCGGGATCCGATCGTCGAGCAACCGGGTCACGATCGACAGCAGCAGCGTCTGTGGCTCGGGCACGCCTCCTCTATAGCATTGCGCTCGGCCTCCCCTGACCCACGGACGCATGACGGCCGAGCTGCTACCCTGCCCGCCCATGCCCGCGCCCCCCCGGCTCGAGTGGATCTACGACGAGCACGACCCGCAGGGCCTCCCACGACGCATCCTCGACCCCCACGGGAACGTCCTGCTCCGGCGCGACCGTACCGGCGACCACGAGCGCCTGTGGCTACGCCTGCCCGATCACCGCCAGATCGCGCTCGTCCTCGACGCAGCCGACCACGCCGTGCTCGGCCGCTGCGACGCGGTGGTGAGCCCCGAGGGCGAGACCCTCGCCCTCGCCAGCGCCGTCGACTGGCACCACCCCACCTCGATCCCCGCGCTCGATCGCCCGGGCGCGCTCCCCCCCGGCGCGGGCACGGCCATCCTCGATTTGCTGGCATGGCGGGCCCTCCGCGCCGGATCCGATCCCCTGCGCTACCGGGGGCCCTATCCCAGCGCAGCGCTGTGGAGCGCGCTCGAGGCGAGCTTCCGCGTCGACGAGCCCGTCGCCCGGGCCCAGGCGCGCTTCCTGGCGGGCGCCGAGCAGCGAGCGCTCGCGGGCACCATGGACACGATCGACGTCGCCTTCCACCCCGCGCCGCACGTGCGGTGCTGGCCGCGACCGAGGATCTGCGTGCAGCACCGGGCCGGCATCGAGCGCATTCACCTCGATGGCCACGCCTTCGACCCCGCCCCCACGAGCATGCGTCGGCTGCAGCGCGACGGCGACGACGTCGTGGCTTGCATCGCGGTGGGACCGACGATCGTGGCCGAGCTGCTGCGCCTCGATCCCAGCGGAGAGCCCCGCGACGAGCCCTCGCCGCTGCCGCCCGCCCCACCCGCCCTGTGCGGCACCCCGCTCCCCGACGCCGTGGTGCGCGTGCTCGGCGAGGTGGTGATGGCGCAGGCTCCCCGCCTGCTCGTGCCCGGGCTTCGCGACGTGCTCGCATCCGCCCGCGTCGTGTGGGGCGACCCCGGGCTCTCGCTCGTGCGCTGGCGCGGCGACGCCCTCGAGCTCCACGGGGCGCTCGTGGCCGCCCTGCCCACCGATCCGACCGCGCTCTTGGGCGTACTCACGCTCGCGGTGGAAGGCCCCCTGCGACGGGCGGCGGCCGCACGCCTCGCCCGGGCGTTCGAGGCCTCGCAGGCGTAGCCGGTCTCGTGGCGCAGGCCATGCGACAATGCTCGCCGGCCGCCATGGCATCACCGCCCCGACGCCTCTGCGCTCGCCGGCTCGCGCTCGGCTCGCTCGTCGTCCTGCTCTCGGGATGCTTCGATGATCCGCCCCCGGTCGCCCACGACGACACGGGCACCACCGCCACCGATCCCCCGCCGCTCACCACCGCGCCCGCATCGGAGGGCACGACCACCACCGTCGACCCCGACACCACCGCGAGCCCACCGACCGACGACACCACCACCGTCGACCCCGACACCACCGCCGCAAACCCGGGCACCACCACCGACGAGCCGGACACCACCGGCCCCTCCCCGCACGTCTCCTGCCCCGCCGGCATGCTCGACCTCGGCATGCTCCCCACCACCGTCGTCACCAGCACCGCACTCCAGGACGACGAGCTCCAGGGCACGTGCGGCGGCGGCTCGGCTCCCGACATCGCCTACACGCTCACCGCCCCCGCCGATGGCTCGTACGTGATCGACACCATCGGGTCCGGCATCGACACCGTGCTCTACGTGCTCGATGGCGGGTGCGAGGGCCCGCAGCTGCGCTGCAACGACGACGGCGTCCCCGGCTCCACCGCCTCGCTGACCAGCCTGCCCCTGGCCGCCGGCCAAACCGTCACCGTGGTGGTCGATGGCTTCTCCGTGCAGGGTGGACCCGTGACCCTGAGCGTGCACGAGGGCACCGTGGAGTGCCCGGCCGGGGACCTGGGCGGACCGCTCCCCCAGACCGTGCTCGGCCAGACCCTGCTCGCAACCGATCAGTTCGAGCCCAGCTGCGGCACCCCCGACGAGCCCGATCAAGCGCTGACGTTCACCGCGACCCAGGATGGGATCTACCGCTTCGACACCCTGGGCAGCGACTTCGACACCGTGCTCTCGGTGCTCGACGGTACGTGTGGTGGCCCCGAGCTCTCGTGCAACAACGACGAGCCCGGCACCTTCGGCGGGCCCTCGGCCCTCACCCTGCCGCTGTCCACCGGCCAGTCGGTCACCGCCGTCGTCGAGGGTTGGCTCGGCAACGCAGGCAACTTCGCCGTGTCGATCGATCGTCTCACGGGGACCTGTCCCGACGAGGACCTCGGCGCGATGCCGGTCCCCTTCTCGCTGATGGGAAGCACCGCCGCCGCCGACGAAGCCAGCGCGGGGAGCTGCGGGGGCCTGGGCAGCCCCGACCACGCCTACCTGTGGACCGCCCCCGCCGATGGCGCCTATCGCTTCGACACCGGCGGCTCGGTGTTCGACACCGTCGTGTACTTGCTCGACGGTGGGTGCCTGGGTCCCGAGCTGGCCTGCAACGACGACGCGGGAGGCCCAACCGCGACGGCAGCCGCCTACCTCCTCGCCGGACAGACCGTCGTGATCGTGATCGACGGCATGGGAGGAGCGCAGGGGAGCTTCTCGCTGCTGGTCGAGGAGACCACCGACTCGGGCGACTGCTGTGTGCCCCACCCCACCCCGGGCTGCCAGGACGTCCCGCTTCAGATCTGCGTGTGCACGATGGACGCGTTTTGCTGCACCAACGAGTGGGATGCCATCTGCGTGGATCTGGGACTCGCCTCGTGCGGTGCGATCTGTCTGTAGACGTAAGTGCTCCCCGTACGCGCGTTCGGGGCGCGGCCGGCAATCGCAGAGGGTCCCTCTACAGTGCTGCTGTCCCGTTTCGGGCAGCTTGGCGGTTGACTCTGGACCCATCGACGCGATGCGCGTAGTACGGATCCCGTGAGCGACACGAGCGACGGGGCCAAGGAGGCCGGCGCGGTCGACTCGTTCGATGACGCGCGCGAGCACGTGCCGTTTCCGTTGTTCGAACTCGATGAACGCGGTCACGTCTCGCGCAGCAACCTCGCGGCTCAACGCCAGTTCGGCACCGCCGAGGACCATTCGCTCGCAACCCTCTTGGGCCCAGCCACGACCCAGGAGGTGCTCGCGCGTCTCGACCGACTCCATCGCGAAGGCTCGGCGCCTGCATGGACCACCGAGCTGTTCCGCGACGACGAGCCACCGATCTCCGCGCGGCTCTGCCTCTCCGAGCATCCCTGCCCCCCGGGCGATCCCTGGCGCGCCAACCTCAGCGTCGTGACCGTCCCCGCCAGTCCCACCCAGGCGCGGCCTCCTGCCCGCGCCATCACCCAGGAGATCGGCCGCGTGTTGCCCGATCGTCGGGCCGCGGTGCAAGTGCTCGCCTCGGGCGTCGCCCACGAGATCGGCAACCCGCTCACGTACATGCTCATGTGCCTCGACGAGCTCGGCCGAAGCCTCGATCCCGAGCACGAGCGCCCGATCGATCCCCAGCTCGATCGCCTGCAGCGCCTGCTCCAGCAGACCCGCAAGGGGGCCGAGCGAGTGCAGGAGATCGTGCGAGGGCTGTCCAGCTACAGCCGCGACCACGGCCGTCGCGAGTCGGTCGACGTCAATCGAGCCGTGCGCGCCGCCCTCGAGATGGCGCGCGCCGAGATGCCGCCCAAGCTGCGCGTGCACACCTCGCTCGAGTCCGTGCCCGCCGTCCGAGCCAATCCCTCGCGGCTGGTGCAGGTGCTCTTCAACCTGCTCATCAACGCCGCGCAGGCGCTCGAGCCCATCCGCGACAGCGATCCCTCCGCGGCCCTGGGCGTGGACACGTGGTGCGAGGGCTCGTGGGTCTACATCAACGTGTGGGACACCGGGCCGGGCATCGCCGCCGAGATCCGCGACCACATCTTCGAGCCGTTCGTGAGCAGCAAGCCGGCGGGTCGCGGTGCCGGCCTGGGCCTGGCGGTGTGCCACAACTACGTCGCCGAGCTCGACGGCGAGATCGACTTCGATTGCGAGCCCGAGCAGGGCACGCGCTTCACCGTGCGCTTGCCCGCCGAGGTCGTCGAGCCGCGCGTGGCCCAGCCCGCGCCGCCGCCCGAGCGTCCACCGCCCGAGGCCACGCGCCTGCTGGTCGTCGACGACGAGCCCGAGATCCGCCGCGGCCTGCAGGCCATGCTCAGCCGCTTCGGCCGCGTCGACGTGGCCGAGTCGGCCGCCGACGCCCGCACGCTGCTGACCGCGGGCGTGCGCTACGACTTGGTGCTCTGCGACCTGGTCATGCCCGGTGAGTCGGGCGAAGAGCTCTACGCCTGGATCACCACCACCTGCCCCGACATGGCCGGGCGCGTGGCCTACGTGACCGGAGGGGGGCCGCGCCTGACCGCCGCACGCTCCCCGGTCACCGCCGAAGACGGCCCCCCGTGCCTGCTCAAGCCGTTCCGCCGCCAGGAGCTGTACGAATTCGTCCGCCGGGCGCTGTCGCGCGCGGCCACCTACGCGCCCGCCGACGTGGCCTGATTCATCCCCCGGCCAAGACGGTTTGGGGAGCGGCCGAAATCTGCGATCGTCGCCCCGATGCTTGGGCGCCCTCACTGTCTTCGTTCATTGCTCCGCAGCTCGCTGGGTCCATCGTTGCTCGGCTCGCTGATGCTCGGCTGCCCCGGTGGCGAGGCGACCGAGACCACCGACGACGGCACCGGGTCGACGGGCACGACCACCGAGCAATCCGAGACGTCACCCTCGACCACCGTCGACCCCGACGGCACGGGCACCACGACCGCGAGCACCGACGACACCTCGAGCGACTCGACCGGCGAGCCACCGCCCACCGAGTGCGAGCCCTTCGGTCGCTACGGCGTCCCGCGCTCGACGTTCGTGCTCCCGGTGCGCGACGGCGCCGGCATCTACTACCCCGACGTGCAGACCAGCTTTCCCGAGGTCGACTGGAGCACCCTCGATCGCCTGTACATCCCGGCCGGTCAGTACACGAGCCTCAGCCTGGGCAACCTGCCGGAGCGCGACCCCGCGTCGCCGCTGGTGATCACCAACATGGGCGGCCAGGTGCGCGTGGGGCCGCCCAATCCCGAAGCCAACTACCTGTGGACGATGGGCGGCGGCTCGGGGTGGGTGCTGACCGGACGCTGGGATCCGGACTCGGGCACCGGCGACGAGTCCGCGCCGGGGCACCGCTGTGGCGACTATGCGGGCTCGCGTGGGCACTACGGGTTCTGGAGCGACGACGCGTTCGCGCAGCGAGGTTACCTGCACATGGGGATCTCGGTGGGAGGCGCGACCGCCTACGAGCTCGAATTCGTGGAGATCGAGCGCTCGGGCTTCGCGGGGCTGCGGCTGCTCAACTCCTGGGATGCCGGCGAGCTCCCGATGGCCGACGTGCGCGTGCACGACCTCTACATCCACGACGTGGACGGCGAGGGCGTGTACTTCGGTTGGACCGGCGGCCCGCCCAGCAACCTCACGCCGGGGCTGCAGGTCTACAACAATCGCTTCGTCCGCACGGGCAACGAGGCGCTGCAGATCCAGGACATCGGCGATGGCAGCGAGATCCACCACAACGTGATCGCCTTTGCTGCGCTGCACTGGCGCGACAACGGCCTGGGGGCCTATCAGGACGGCAACGCGCAGATCGTGATCCGCGAGGGCGAGGTGTCGATCCACCACAACGTGTTCATGGGCGGGGCGGGCACCCTGGGCAGCTTCTGGTCGCAGCCCCAGGCCGGTGATGGCCCGCGCATGGTGCAGTTCCACGACAACTACCTGGCCGAGACCCGCAACCGGGTGTTCTACTTCGGCGGCAACAGCGAGGCCGGCTCGAGCTTCTCGTTCATGGACAACGTTGTGCGCGGGCTCGACTTCACCTACGACGAGCTCGACCCCATGGCGACGCCACCGGCGGCCGTGTTCCGCCTCGCGGCCGCGATCGGCGGCGACGTCCAATTCGTGGGCAACCGCTGGGAGGGCGACCTCGAGCTGGTGGAGGGCGGGATGTCACCCACGGTCATGGGCAACGAGCAGGGCCCGGTGGAGCCGCTGCAGTTCGTCGACAGCGGCTATCCCGAGGGCACGCCGGTGCTGAGCCTCGAGGCCTGGACGGCAATCTCGACCCTGGTGCCCGGCAGCCCGCCGCGCAACTACGTGGTGGGCGAGCTGGTCACCTACGACGGACAGCTCTACGAGTGCATCGCCGACAACACCGGGCAAGTGCCGCCCGACAGCCCCGCCTCGTGGATGCTGCTGCCCGCCCCCGTGGATGACCTGCGCGTGGTGCCGGGCACGGCGTACGAGGAGCTCGGGATCCACTGACCGCTGGCTGGCTGCGCCCGGGCCCGACCAGGGGAGCGCGGCCCCTCACATCGGCGCGTAGTCGGCCGGCACCGTCGAGCCCGCGAGATCGAACTGGAAGAACTGCCCGACGTTGGGATCGTAGCCGTCGGTGTACGCACCCGAGGGCACCCCGGCCCAGGTCCACTCGTTCAAGTTCTGCTCGCGCAGCATCCCCAGGTGCACGTCGAGATAGTCGGGATCGCCGAGGTCGGCCCACGCGATCCGCATCTCGACGAACGAACCCGAGTACGCCACGTCACCGCTGGCCGGAGTGGGGCCGAAGCCCGGGTCGATCCACTCCATGCCGTTCCACTCGAGCGCACCGCCGTAGTCGTCGCTGGCCCTCCAGCGCGCGTGCCAGCGCGCACTGAACTGCCAGCCCCGCACTCGCCGTCCGCTCCTCGACGCCATGCACGAGACGCTACGCTACTCCGCGCCTTCCCACCACCACGAGTCGAAGCCCTCGGGCAGCACGCCCGGGTGCTCGCGCGTCTCCTTGTAGAGCCGAGCGAAGCGGCGCATCAGCTCCACATCGTCAATCGTCCGCCACTGTGGATCGTCGAGGCTCTCCTCTTGCCAGCGCGCGGGCAACCGCGGCTGCAGCCGCTTGCCGGTCGGCAGCGACCCGTGCTCCGCCACCCACTCGGCGAGCACCTCGCTGCCCAGCACGGACATCGAGTCCTCCAGCACGTACGCGGCCCAGCGCTCGAGCCCGAACGCCACGTGCTCGGTCTGGCCCGACGCGGGATCGAACGCCACCACCGAGTCCTTGTGCAGCCCGAACTGCAGGCCGAGCACGGTGTCGGCGAAGAACAGGATCTCCGTCGAGCCGCGGTAGGGCGTACGCCACAACGTGAGCTGGTTCCAGTCCTCCACCCCGCGCACCGAGGCCACGGTCACCGAAGGCCGCACCGTCAATGCGCCGCCGAGGGCGACGAAGCCGTCTCGCAGGTGCAGCAACGCCTCGAGCTCGAGCAGTCGCTCGCGCGCGAGCGTCACGGGGGTTTCGCGCAGCCGCTTGGGCGCGCGGCTGATGGGGGGACCGGCCTGCCCGATGAGCTCGGCGAGCTTGCTCATGACCCGAATCTATCGAGCATGTCCGGCCTTGGCGAGGCCGTCCGAACCAGCGGGTCGGAACGCGACTCCAGCACCAGTCTAGCGCCGGCCCTTGCGCTCGAGCACGAAGCGCGCCCCCTGGTAGTGCACCACCATGCGCGTGGCTCGGTTGTGGGCTCCGATCTCGAAGCTCACCTTGTTGCCCGTGTGATCCTTGAAGAAGAACCGGTTGCGCCCCATCGGGTGCATCCACGTGCGCGAGTACCCGGGCACGTCGAAGTAGAGCCGGTCGCCCTCCTTCTCCACGTGCACGGTGGCGAGCAGATCGAAGCGCTCGGCCGGTACCGCGTCGGCGTAGGTCTCGCGCGTCTGGGCCGAGATCCCATAGGTGCCCACGTACTTGGAGAACGTGCCCGGTGCAATGCTGACCTCGGCCGGCTCGTTCCGCTTGGGCGGCTCGTCACCATAGACCATCATCGCCACGTCTTGCGCGACCTGGGCTCCCGGCACCACCTCGGTGTTGGCCAGCACCACCACCAGCGTGTCGTCGTCGAGGAAGCGCAGCACCGACCCGCTGTAGCCGTCGATGGCACCCGGGAAGGAGAGCAGCGGCTGCCCGTAGGCCCGCGTGACCAGCCAGCCGAAGCCATAGCCATCGTCGGTGGGCGTGCTCATCTCGTCGAGGCTCTCGGGCGACACCAGGGTGCCCGAGCGCAGCGCTCGATCCCACGTGACCAGGTCGGCCGGGCTCGAGACCAGGCCACCCGCGGCTCCGAACGTGGACATGTCGATGGGACCGGGCGGCTCGAGGATCTCCTCCTCGTTCCACACGTTGCCCCGAGCCTGCTCGCCGGTCTCCCACGCGTCGCCGAAGCCGCTCTGGGTCATGCCCGCGGGTTCGAACACGTTCACCCGCATGTACTCGCCGTAGCTCCGCCCCGTGATGCGCTCGATGATCGCACCGAGCAAGTAGTAGTTGGAGTTGCTGGGCGAGGTGGCGCTGCCGGGCGAGAACTCGAGCGGCAGCTTGCCGATTCGCTCGAGCATCGCGTCGGTGTTGTGATACTGCGACTTCCAGCGGTGGAAGTAGGGATCATCGGTGTAGTTGGGGATGCCCGAGCGGTGACTCAGGAGATCGCGAACCGTGATCTGATTGCCGTGGGGGAGCTCCGGCAGGTAGTGATCGATGGTCCGATCGAGCTGCAGCAGATCGCGATCGTGCAGCTGCAGCACGGCCAGCGCGGTGAACGGCTCGGTGAGCAGCCCCAGGCGAAAGCGAGTGGTCGAGGTGTTGGGCGCGCCAGTCTCGGCGTCGGCCGATCCGAAGCCGCGCTCGTAGAGCACCCGACCGCCGCGAGCCACCAGCACCACGCCGTGGAACTTGAACGCGGGGCCGTAGTTGCGACCGTAGTCGGCGATGTGGGCCTCGATGCGCGCGCCGAGATCGTCGGGCACGGGCTGACCGGGTGTGCCCTCGGCCTCGAGCTCGGGAACGTCGAGGCCGCCCGCCACCGCCGTGCCTCCACCACTCGCACCACTCGCACTCGGCACCACGATCGCCGTGGCATCGGCGATCGGTGCGAGCTCGTCCTCGGGCGGAGACCACGGGCTGCTGCCCACGGCAATCGCGGCAACCAAGGCGGCCGCCGCGAGCGCCAGGCCGGCCCAGCGCCCTCGACGAGGCGTCACGGGCACGGCCGAGATCGCGGGAACGTCGACCGGAAGGTTGACCGCACGCGGGTTGACCCGCGCCGCCTCGGCCGCCATCAGTCGATCGAGGAAGCCCGAGTCGAGCTCGTCTTCGGGTGCGCGGCCGGTGCCCTCGGGGCCCAGCTCGCGCCAGGCTTCGATGGCGATCTCCACGCGCGCGTCGAGCTCGGCTTCGCGGGCGCGGCGACGAGCGTCATGCATGGTAGACCTCCGCCAGCGCCTCGCGCAGGCGCGACCGCGCCCGGTTGAGCCGCGACTTCACCGTGCCGAGATCGATGCCCAGCGTGCGGGCGATCTCGGCGTACTCGAGCCCGTGATACTCGCGCAGCACGAACGCGGCGCGGTACTCCGGGGAGAGGCTATCGATCGCGTCGCTCAAGAGTCGAGCCAACATCTTACGCTCCGCGGAGTCGTCTGCGCGATCGTTGGCCGGAACCTCGAACGCGGTTGGATCGAACGGGCGAGTCTCGACGCGACGACGGCGCAGCTCGTCGATGGCTCGGTGGCTGGCGATGGTGAGGATCCAGGTCGAGAGTCGTGCAGGCCCATGGCGATCGAAGGTGGGCAGAGCCCGGAACACCCGGAGGAACGTCTCCTGGGCGATGTCCTCGACCAAACCGGGATCGGCCTGGCCGCGCAGGAGCCGAGAGACCAGCGCCGCGACGGGGCGCTGGTAGCGCTCGACCAACGCTCGCTTGGCGCGCAAATCGCCCCGCTGGGCTCGGGCGAGGGTCACCTCGTCGAGCTCGGGGGAGCGAGTTGGGCGATCAGGCGGAGGTCTGATCGAGATGGCCTCGGTCACCTGGGTCCTCACACGGGGTTCGGTGCTTGAGAGTTCCCGCGCGGTTTCCGCCAATTCGGAAATGAGCCCGGGGTCGACCGGCGCACGACGGCCGGACGGTCCCCGAACGACAGCCGAGCGTGGATCCTGACGCCCGACGTCGCAATTGCGTTGTGCCCGCCGCTCTCCAACCCATCGCCAAGCCGGCTCGGTTGCGCCACCATGTGCGGGGTGCGAGCTTCGCGCCTCGTCCTTCCTCGTCCTCGAAGCCCTCGTCGCGGGTCGCCGTGCGCAGCAAGAACATCGAGTACATCGCGGGGGTCGACCACATCCGCGCATTCGCGTCGCTGCTGGTGGTGTTCCACCACAGCTTTTGGCAGTTCCACCGCCGCTGGGAACCGCCAGGGCTGACCAACGAAACCTGGATCACCACGAGCAACCCGCTGTGGAGCCTCATCATCGAGACCCACATCGTGGTGACGATGTTCTTCGTGCTCTCGGGCTTCATGTTCTCGCTCGTGGGCGCGGGCCGGGAGATCCGCTACCTGCCCTTCATGCGCAACCGAGCGCTGCGCGTGTTCCCGGTCTACCTGGCGATCTTGTTCTTCGGCATGGCCGTGTTCCCCGAGCGCGTCAGCTGGGTGGGGTTCGTCGCATCGGCCACCATCCTCGGCAACAGCCTGACCTCGCTCAACCTGTGGCCCGTGTCCACCACGTTCTGGACCGTCGCGGTCGAGCTGCAGTTCTACTTGATCTTCCCGTTCCTCAACACGTTCCTCAACCGCGAGGGGGCCAAGCCGCTGCTCTACCTCCTGGCGTTTGCGATCGGGCTGCGCCTCTGCGGCTTCCTCATCGGCACCTCGGTGCGCGACATGACCTACTGGCACCTGCCCGGACGCATCGATGCGTTCTTGCTGGGCATGCTGCTGGCGCGGGTGCACCTTCGCCGCGAGATCCTGCGCCGCTCGCCGTGGCTGCTCGTCCCGGGCCTGCTGGCGCTGTTCGGCTGCACGTTCGCGCTCAACCAGCTCGGCGGCTGGCCGGCCCAGACGTGGTGGAAGGCGCTCTGGCCCACGGTGGAAGCGATCGCCTGCGTGACGTTCGTGTACGGCTACCTCGCGTTCGCCCAGGTGCTGCCGGCCAAGGTCTCGCGCGTGCTGGCGTTCCTGGGCGAGCTCTCGTTCTCCACCTACCTCGTGCACTTCATGGTGATGCAGGGCCTCTACGACCGCGGGCTCGTGCTCGACCTGCACGGCGGGCTCGGCTGGTCGGCCTCGGCCGACGCGGCCGGCAACACCCTGCTGCTGGTGTTCCCCGCCACGCTGCTGCTGTCGTTCTTGGCCTACAATGGAATCGAGGCCCCGTTCATGCGGCTGCGAGGGGTCTACGTGCAGCGTGACCGCTCGACCGCGCGAGCGGACGCCAGCGACGCGAAGCCGGCTGCGACGTCGCCCGCGGACGAGCCCATTCCGCCCCCGGGCGCAGGCGGGCCGCCCGTGACCGGCCGCTCCGACGTCGAGGTCCCGGGCGCCGCGGACGACCCGCTGGCCCGAGCCGCCCGCAAGGACGAACCGAGCGAGTGGTGAGCGACCGTCGCTACTGGCTCTGGGCGCTCGTCGTCCTGGTGGTGGGCATCGCCCTGCGGGTGCCCGCGGTGTGGGCTGGCTTCGGCATGGACGACTTCGCGCAGCTCGCGATGCTCGACGACTCCTATCCCGTGCCGCGCCACCCCTGGGATCTGTTCTCCTTCTCCAAGGGCGACCCGGCCGAGGTCGAGATCCTCATGAGCAAGGGGAGCCTGGCATGGTGGTCGCACCCCGAGCTCAAGCTCTGCGCCCTGCGACCGCTGTCGAGCCTGCTGATGTGGCTCGACGTGCAGGTGTTCGGGCACGACGCGGTCGGGCATCACGTCCACACGCTGGTGTGGTGGTCGGCCATGCTCGTGGCGGCCGCGCTGCTGCTGCGCCGCCTGCTGCCCGCGCGCTGGGCCGCGCTGGCCTTGCTGCTCTACGCGCTCGACGAGTGCCATACCTATCCGATCGGCTGGCTCGCCAATCGCAACGCGATCGTCTCGGCCACCTTCGGCTTCCTCGCGCTGTGGGCCCACGTGCGGCACCGCGAGGACGGGTGGCCACGCGGGCGATGGCTGGCGGCGGTGCTGATGGTGCTCGCGCTCTGCGGTGGCGAGTATGCGCTGTGCATCGTGCCGTACTTCGTGGTCTACGAGCTCGTGGCGGGGCCGGGCACGCGAGCCGAGCGGGCACGCGCGCTGCTGCCGTTGTGCTCGCTCTTGCTCGGCTACGTGGCCCTGCATCGGGCCATGGGCTTCGGCTCGTTCGCCTCCAGTGTCTACGTCGATCCGGCGCGCGAGCCCATGGCGTGGCTCGGGGTCGCGGCGATGCGAATCCCGACCCTCGTGGCCGACATGGCCCTGGCCATCCCGACCGGGAGGATGACGACGATCCCCGGGCTCATCGAGCGCCAGATGCAAGCGGGCGTGGTGGCGCTGATGCTCGGAGCGGTGCTGCTGCCGGGGCTCCGGCGACGGCTCGACGCCACCGGGAGCAAGCGCGTGCTGTGGCTCTCGATCGCCGCGGTGCTCGCGATCCTTCCCGTGGCCTCGTCGTTCGTGTCGGCGCGGCTGCTGCTGATTCCGACGCTGGGAGGCCACGTGGTGGTGGCGGCGCTGGTGCTCGACGGCTGGGATCGACTGCGCGATCCGGCGCTGCGCTTGCGGCTCGCGTCGCTCGCACGCGGAGCGGTGTCGGCCGTGCTCGTGATTGGGCACGTGGGGCTGGCCCCGTGGTGGGGCCTCGAGGAGACCTTCAACATCGTGCACATCAACCTGGGCACGCAGCAGGCGGCGAGGACCATGCAGGTCGACGACGCCAGGGTCGCACGGCAGCGGCTGGTGGTGCTGTCGGCCTCGGATCCGATGACGCTGCTCTATCCGCACCTGGTGCGCTGGGCCGAGGGCCATCCGCTGCCGCGCTCGTGGTGGGTGCTGTCGATGGCTCCCCGCCCCCACACCCTCACCCGCGTCTCGCCCGACACGATCGAGATGACGGTCATTGGCGGCGCGATGCTCACGGGCCCGGTGGAGCAGCTGTTTCGGCGCCCAGAGTTCCCGCTGCGCGCCGGAGACCTCATCCGGCTCGAGGGGCTCACGATTCGAATCCTGCAGGTCGACGCCGACGGTCGTCCGTTCCGCGTGCGCTTCGGCTTCGACGTGCCGGTGGACGACCCCTCGCTGGTGTTCCTGCTCGCGACCCGCAAGGGCATGCTCCACTATCCGATGGGACCGGTGGGAGCGACGCTGCCGATTCCGCCCGCGCAGCTACCCATGGCGGCCGACCCGGGCTAGCGTTCGAGGCATGTCCTCGACCGTCGAGCCCACCGGAGAGGTCACGGCCCTCGGGGCCGAGGGCGTGGGCGGCTCGCACGTGCTCGGCCGCGATCGCGTCATCGCGGAGCCCGTGCGCGGCACCTCGATCGGTCGCTACGTCGTGCTCGACCGGCTCGGCGTGGGGGGCATGGGCGTCGTGGTCCGAGGATTCGACCCCGAGCTCGACCGCAAGGTGGCGCTCAAGCTGCTGCGCTTCTTCGAGACGACAGAGGGCTCGGAGGAAGCCAAGACCTCCACCCAGAGCAGCCTGTTGCGCGAGGCGCAAGCGATGGCGCGCGTCCACCACCCCAATGTCGTCACCGTGCACGACGTTGGCGTGCACGACGGTCGAGTCTACGTGGCCATGGAGCTCGTCGAGGGACGCACCTTGCGGACCTGGCTCGCCGAGCAAGCGCGCCCGTGGCCGCAGGTGGTCGACGTGCTCGTACAGGCCGGCCAGGGTCTGCATGCCGCACATCAAGAGCACCTGGTACACCGCGACTTCAAGCCCGACAACGTGATGGTCTCCGATCGGGGGCGCGTGGTGGTGATGGACTTCGGCCTCGCCCGGGGTCGGGACGTCTCACCAGTCGAGCCCGAGGAAGCTTCACCACCGTCCGGAGCAGAGCCGAGCTCGGGCGAGCGCACGCATGCCGGCGCGCTCGTCGGGACTCCGGCCTACATGAGCCCCGAGCAGCTCGACGGTCGAGAGGCCACCGCACGAAGCGACCAGTTCGGCTTCTGTGTCACCATGTTCGAAGCGCTGTACGGCGAGCGACCATTTCGGGCCGATCACGCCATGGCGCTCCTGCTCGCGATCACCGAGGGTCGGATCGCGCCGATTTCCACCAGCACCCGCGTTCCCGCGTGGCTGCACCGCATCGTCCTGCGCGGCCTGGCCCGGAAACCCGAGGACCGCTGGCCCTCCATGGACGTGCTCCTGCACGCGTTGACCCACCCTCCGGGCCAGCGACGCCGTCGCATGCTCGGGCGCACGGCCGCCGGACTTGGCGTGGTCGGCTCGGCCATGCTCGCGGGCGTGCTCGCCCGGCGCCCCGACGATGTCTGCACCGGCGGCTCGGAGCGCCTCGAGGGGGTGTGGGACGCCGAGCGTCGCGACGAGCTGCGTAGCTCCATGAACGCGCTCGGGCAATCGTGGGCCAGCACCGTCGCCGCATCCGTGGCCGACGATCTCGACGCCTATGCGCGCGACTGGGCCGCCATGCACGACGATGCTTGTCGCGCGACGATGGTCGAGGGCACGCAGTCCTCGGAGGCCATGGATCTCCGCATGGCATGCCTCGAGCATGCTCGGGTCGAGCTGCGGGCGATCACCGAGCGGCTCGCGAGCGCCGACCTCGATGTGGCCCGCAACGCTCGTGCGATGCTGGGCAGCTTGCGACCCCTTGCCGGCTGTGCCGATCTCGCAGAGCTGCGCGCGGCGATCTCCATGCCGACCGAGCCCGAGGCGCGCCGCGAGCTCGAGTGGCTCCAGGTGGAGCTGGCCCGGATCCAGGCCACGGCCACGGCAGGAAAGCACGCCGAGGCCTTCGACGAGCTCGAGCGGATCCAGCACGGCGTGGACGCGATCGGATACCCGCCGTTGCGGGCCAGGTACCTGCGACTGCGCGGGAACAGCGAAGAGGCGCTCGGACGCTACGACGAGGCCAGGGCCGACACCGAGGAGGCGCTGTCCGTCGCCGTCATCCATGGCATGCACACCGAGACCATGGCCTGCGCCCAGTCGCTGGCACACACCATCGCCGAGGGGCAGCGACGTCCCGCAGAGGCGCTCGTCTACGCCAAGCTCGCCGTCGCGCTGGCCGAGCGGCCCGATGTGCCCTCGGGCTCGGCCCTCCGGTCGTTGCTGAGCATGGGGTTGGCGCAGCGGACCGCCGGGGACCTCGCAGCCGCCGAGGCGAGCCAGCGTCGAGCCCTCGAGCTCGATCCTGGCGACGATCCGCTGCTCACGCGTACCGCCCACAACAACCTGGGCAATACACTCGATGATCAAGGACGCTACGAGGAGGCGCTCGCCCACAAGCAGCGCGCGCTCGAGCTCTCCATCGCGGCGCTGGGCGCCGATCATCCAGATCAATCGCTCGCACTCGATGGCGTCGCCGGGACCTTGACCAACCTGCTGCGGTACGACGAGGCCGAGGCGAGCCTCCGGCGATCGCTCACGCTGGCCGAAGCCGCGTTCGGGTCCCGACACCCCTCGATTGCGCGGTCTCGCTTCAACCTCGCCACGGTGTTGGCCTCGACCGGCCGACTCGAGGCGGCCGAGACCGAGCTGAAGCAGGCGCTCGAACTCATCGAGTCGTCCTTGGGGCCCGATCACCCTCGTGCGGGCACGATCCACGGCAACCTCGCCCGCCTCACCTTGCTGCTCGATCGTCCGGCTGAGGCCGAGGCCCACGCACGACGGGCGCTGAGCATCGTGGCCGCCGCAATGGGTCCCGAGCACATCGAGCTCTCCATGATTCGGTCGCAGCTCGCCATGTGCCTCGAGGCGCAAGGGCGCTACGCGGAGGCCGAGATCGAGCGGATCGAGGCCCTCGGGATGCGCGAGAGCGTGCTACCGGCCGACCACCCCGAGCGGCTGACCAACCTCGTCTACCTCGGCAGGGACCTCGTCGAGCTCGGCCGTCCCGACGAGGCCGTGCCGCTGCTCGAGCAAGCCATCGAGGGGCAAGCACGGCGCTCCCCCCCGGACCCCGAGGTGCTGGCGGATGCTCGCTTCGAGCTCGCGCGTGCGCTGTGGACTCGTGAGCACGAGCGACCACGTGCGCGGAACCTCGCCGAGCAGGCGATCGGTGAGCATCCGGATGCCACCCGGCGCGAGACCATGCGGGCGTGGCTCGCCCGATGAGCTAATCGAGCTTGCCGAGCCCTCGCACCCACGCCAGGAACCGGGCCGGCCACGTCGACATCTGCGGCATGCGGCGCGGGTCGTCGGCCAGCCCTACCCCGTGGCGCCCGTCGTCGGAGAGGTGCAACCGGGTCGGGACCCCGTGCGCGACGAGGGCATCGTGGAGGAGCACCGAATTCTCGAACGGCACCTTGCGATCGCGGCGCGTGGTCACCACGAAGGTCGGCGCGGTGCTGGCCGTGATCTGGCGCTCGACCGACAGCGCCTGCACCAGCGACGGTGGGGGATCGGTCGCGCGCCCCAGCAGGTTGCGCACGCTCCGGCCGTGAGCGTGGGCGGGGTCGAGGGTCACGACCGGATACACCGAGGCCACGAAGTCGGGGCGGCACGACACTCCCGACAGCGCGTCCGATGGCAGCTCGATCGGCGTGGCCGGGCCGGGCTCCCCCGGCGCACCGCAGCGTGCGGCGAGGCTCGCCGCGAGGTGGCCACCCGCCGAGTAGCCGATCATGCCGATGCGATCGGGCGCGATGCCGAGCGCCTCGGCGCGTGACCGCACGATCTGAACCGCGCGCGCGCCGTCGGCCAGGAACGCCCGGTGATCGTAGCCACCCCACTCGCCCACGCGGTAGCGCACGATCACCGCGGTGATCCCTTGCTCCACGAGCCACCGCGCCGTGGGCTCTCCCTCGACCGGAATCCCGCCGTGGTGGCCGTAGCTGCCGCCCGAGGCAACGACGATCGCGGTGTCGGTCGCAATCGCAGGATCGGGCACGTAGAAGTAGAGCTGCGGACGGTCGTGCCAGCCCGAGCCCAGCGCTCCCGGAGCACCGCTGGGCCACAGCTCCTCGTGATGGCTCGCACCTCGTGGGCTTGGATGACAGCCCATCGCGAGACTGCCAGCCAGCGCAACGAGGCCCACGCGAACGAGCGACACGGGCGACACGGGCGACAAGAGTGCGTGCGTTCGACGACCCGGACAAGCCGAGCGACCGATCTGCGCAATGCACGCCAATTTGGCCCCAGCGCCGACTTCGGCCGGATGGAGGCCGATCCAGCCGGCTGACTTTTTCTGCTATCACGTGCCCGGTGAAGGTCGCGGTCACCGCCTACTGCGTCTGCAACGGACTGGGCAGGACGACCATGGAGGTTCTCGAGAACCTCCGCGCCGGGCGACACGGGCTGCGGCCATGCCCGCTGTCGGTGCCCTTCGAGATGATGTGCGGCGTGGTGCCGGATCCAGTACCGAGCTTGCCCGACCGCCACGCGCGACTGTCGGTGCGCCAGCTCGAGCTCGGATGGCTCGGCTATCAGGAGATCGCCCCCGCGGTCGCCGACGCCATCGAGCGCTTCGGGGCGCAGCGGGTGGGCGCGGCGCTGGGCACCAGCACCGGAGGCATCGCCCACACCGAGGAGGCGTACTTCGAGTGGCGCCGGACCTCGACCCTCCCGCCGCGCTACAACCTCCACGCCCACTCGTTTCACGCCATCGGGCGACTGCTGCGGGCAGAGGCCGGATGGCGCGGCCCCACCTACGTGGTCTCGACCGCGTGCTCGTCGAGCGCCAAGGTGTTCTCGTCGGCGCGACGCCTGCTGCGATCGGGCCGCTGCGATGCGGTGCTGGTGGGCGGCGTGGACAGCCTGGCCCTGACCACGGTGCGGGGGTTCCATGGTCTGAGCGCCTCGTCGGCCAGCCGCTGCCGTCCGTTCTCGGCCGAGCGCGACGGCATGAACGTGGGCGAGGGCGCGGCGTACGTGCTGCTCGAGCGCGACGGCCGAGCCCGCGCCTACCTGGCCGGGATCGGCGAGAGCAACGATGCCTTCCACATGTCGGCGCCCGATCCCGAGGGCCGCGGCGCAATCGCGGCCATGCGAGCCGCGCTGGCCGACGCCGGGCTCACGGCGAGCGACATCGACTACGTCAACGCCCACGGCACGGGCACGGTGCGCAACGACGTGGCCGAGGCCAAGGCGATCACCGAGGTGCTGGGCAAGTCGGTGCCGGTCGTCTCCACCAAGTCGTACACGGGGCACATGCTGGGCGCCGGCGGGGCCACCGAGGCCGTGTTCTCGCTCGTGGCCCTCGAGCAGCAGTGGATCCCCCAGAACCTCGCGCTCGATCCGGTCGATCCGGAGATCGAGCTCGACCTGCCCACGCAGCCGCAGCAGCGGCCCATCCGCCACGTGCTGTCCAACTCGTTCGCGTTCGGGGGCAGCAACGTGACGCTCGCCTTCAGCGGGGTCCCGGCATGAGCGCCTACGTGCTGGCGCAGGCCGCCTGGATGCCAGGACGGGCCGACGTGGACGCCGTGCTCGAGGACCGGGTGAGCGCCGAGGCCAAGCGCCCCGAGCTGCCGGGCTACCCGTCGCGGCTGATGCGAGGGACGAGCGTCGTCACCCGCATGAGCGCCTCCGTGGCCGCTCGCGCGCTGGCCCGAAGCGGTGTCGACCCCCGTACCATCCCGGCCGTGTTCGGCTCGGCCTACGGCGAGGTCTGCATCGCCATCGAGCAGCTCGAGATGATGGTGACCGGCGACGGGCAGGTCTCGCCCGCGCTGTTCAAGAACTCGGTGCACAACACGGGCGCGGGGGTGTTCTCCATCGCCCACGGCAACCACATCATGTCGACCAGCCTCGCGGCGGGTCCGCTGACCGTGGCCTACTCCATGCTCGAGGGGCACGGGATCCTCGACGAGGGAGCCTCTCACGTGCTCGTGGTGGTGGCCGACGAGGCACTCCCCGTGCCGCTGTCCGAGGTGGTGCAGTGGGAGTCGTTCGCCGCGGCGTGGGTCCTCGGCCGCGAGCCACCGCGCGACGCCGGTCCCGACGGTGAAGCCGGCGGTGAGGCAGGACCATGGATCCGCCTCGCCGCTCCCCAAGTGCACGAGGGGCCGCAGCAGGTCCCAGACGTCCGCGTTCCGCCCGGGCTCGCGGCGCATCCCTGCCGCAGCGCGCTCGACCTCCTCGCGGCGATCCACCGCCGCACGCCCGGCCTCGTGTCGCTGGGTCGAGAAGACGACGAGGCCTGGTCGATCGAGGTGTCCGTCGAGGGAAGAACGGTCGAGCGGGAGGGCACCGCGTCGTGAATCCGTTGCCCTCGCCGACCACGTGGCCCGACCCGCGGACGTTGCTCCCTCATGATGCGCCGCTGGTGTTCATCGAGCGGATCGTCGAGGCGGGCGAGGGCACCATCGCGTGCCGGGTGGTGCCCGGCACCATCGACGCCGAGTTCGCGGAGGATGGTGCGATCCCGGCCACCATGGGCGTGGAGTACATGGCCCAGGCCATCGGCGTGTATGCGAGCCTCCAGGCCGAGCCGGGGCGTCGCCGCGACATCGGCTACGTGATCTCGGTCCGCGACCTGAGCGTGAGCGTGACCGGCTTCGAGCTGGGCCGGCCGCTGATCGTTCGCGCGCGCTGGCAGTGGGGGCAGGATCGGCTCGGCCGCTTCCTGGTGTCGGTCGAGCGCGAGGACGCGCCCGATGGCGGCCCCCTCACGAGCGCCGTGATGAGCGTCTATCGTCCACCTCCCGAGGAACAGCCTTGAGCGCGACCAAGCCCCACGCCCTCGTCACCGGAGCCAGCCGCGGCATCGGAGCCGCCATCGCCCGGGCCCTGGCCTCCGCCGGATTCCCGGTGATCATCAACTACCGCGAGCGTCGCGAGCCGGCCCAAGAGGTCGCAACGGCGATCGCCGAGGCGGGCGGCACGGCCGAGCTGTGCCCCTTCGACGTTCGGGATGCACAGGCCTGCGAGGCCGCGCTGACGGAGCTGCTCACCAGCCGCACGATCGGCGTGATCGTCAACAACGCGGGCATCGTGCGCGACGGACCATTCCCCTCGATGGAGCGCGAGGCCTGGGAGTCGGTGACCCGCACCACGCTCGACGGCTTCTACAACGTCACGCGCCCGCTGGTGATGCCCATGGTGCGCGCCCGCTGGGGGCGGATCATCAACATCACCTCGGTCTCGGGGCTCATCGGGGTCCGCGGGCAAGCGAATTACTCGGCGGCCAAGGCCGGCCTCATCGGGGCGACGCGCTCGCTCGCCCAGGAGCTGGCCAAGCGCAAGATCACGGTCAACGCGGTGGCTCCCGGGCTCATCGAGACCGAGATGATCGCCGAGGTCCAGCGCGAGCACGTGCTCGAGCGAATCCCCGCGCGACGCCTCGGTCGCCCCGAGGAGGTGGCCGCACTGGTCCGCTTCCTGGCCAGCGACGAGGCCGCCTACATCACCGGACAGGTCATTGGAATCAACGGAGGACTCGCATGACGACACCGCGCGTAGTCATCACGGGGGTGGGGGTGGTCAGTCCCCTCGGATCCTCGCTGCCGGAGCTCACCACCGCGCTGCGAGACGGTCGCTCGGCCGTTCGCCCCATGCCACAGTGGGCGGAGATCGGGCAGCTCGGCTGTCGGGTGGCGGCCCCGGTGGAGGGGCTCGAGCTGGCCCGTCGCTGGCCTCGCAAGAAGTCGCGCACCCTGGGGCGCGTGGCGGGTCTGGCGGTGGTGGCCACCGAGGCGGCCGTGGCCGATGCGGGCCTGACCGAGGCGGATCTGCAGGGCGACGACGTGGGCCTGGCCTACGGCTCGACCCACGGCAGCTCCACCGAGCAGGAGCAGTTCTGCCGCGATCTGTTCGCCACCAACAGCCTGGCCAAGATCGCGTCGAGCACCTACCTCAAGTTCATGAGCCACACCTGTGCGGCCAACCTCGCGCTGTTCTTCGGGATCCGCGGGCGGGTGCTGTCGACCTCGGCCGCGTGCGTCAGCGCCAGCCAGGCGATCGGGGCCGGGTTCGAGTCGATCCGCTCGGGCGCGACCTCGGTGATGGTGTGCGGTGGATCCGAGGAGATGCACTTCATGCACGCGGGCGTGTTCGACGTGCTCTACGCGGCATCGACCAAGTACAACGACCGGCCCGAGCTGACCCCGCGACCGTTCGATCGCGATCGCGACGGCCTGGTGGTGGCCGAGGGCGCGGGGACCGTGGTGCTCGAGACCCTCGAGCACGCCCAGGCCCGCGGGGCCAGGATCCACGCCGAGCTGCTCGGCTACGGGACCACCTGCGACGGTACTCACCTGACCAATCCCTCGGTGGATGGGATGGCGCGGGCGCTCGAGCTGGCGCTGAAGGTCGCGCGGCTCGGCCCCAAGGACATCGACTACGTCAACGCCCACGCCACCGCGACGCAGGCCGGCGACATCTGCGAGAGTGCGGCCACCCTGCGCGCGCTGGGCAGCGAGACCCCCATCAGCTCCACCAAGGGCCAGACCGGCCACACGCTGGGGGCCTGCGGGTCGATCGAGCTGGCGCTGTGCCTGGCCATGATGAAGGAGGGCTTCATCGCGCCCACCCGCAACCTCGAGCACGTGGATCCCGAGTGTCGCGAGCTCGACTATGTGATGGGGGAGCCTCGAGCGGCTTCACTCGACACGGTCATGTCCAACAACTTCGCGTTCGGCGGGATCAACACGTCGCTCGTCATGCGGCGGATGTAGCGGCTCATGGGCGCCGACTCTTCCGATCGTCACGACAAGACCAGCGCGCGTGCAGCCGCCCAGGCGCTGGCGTTCGGCCCGCTGATGTTCCAGGCGGCGAGGGTGCTGCGCGACAGCGGAGCGCTGCGGGAGCTGTCGACCCGCGGGGAGAGCGGAGCGACCGAGGAGGAGCTCGCCGGGGTCACGGGCTTGTCGCTCTATGCGGTGCGGGTGCTGCTCGAGGCGGGACTGGTGGCGGAGATGCTCGAGCTGCACGAGCGGCGCTACCGGATCACGCTGCTCGGGCGGATGATCCAGCGCGATCGCATGACGCGCGTGAACATGGACTTCGTTCACGACGTTTGCTACCGCGCGGGCTTTCACCTCGAGGAGGCCTTGCGCGAGGGCAAGCCCGCCGGGCTGCGCGAGCTGGGGCCGTGGCCCACCGTCTACGAGGGGCTGCGGGAGCTGCCGCAGGACATCCGGCGCAGCTGGTTTGCGTTCGATCACTACTACTCCGATGCCTCGTTCTCCCGGGCGCTGGTGGAGGTGTTTCGGCACCGGCCCCGGCGACTGCTCGACGTGGGAGGCAACACCGGCAAGTGGGCGCTGCAGTGCTGTGCGCATGATCCCGAGGTGGAGGTCACGATCATGGACCTGCCCGGGCAGCTCGAGGATGCGCGGGGCAAGATCGCCGAGGCGGGCTTGCAAGCGCGCGTGCGGCTGCATGCGGGGAACCTGCTCGATCCGGGCGTGCCCATGCCGAGAGGCTCCGACGAGGCTGGCTTCGATGCGATCTGGATGAGCCAGTTCCTCGATTGCTTCGGCGAGGAGGAGATCCTGACGATCCTGCGCCGGGCCGCCACCGCGCTCGCCGAGGGCGGCCGGCTGCACGTGATGGAGACGTTCTGGGACCGCCAGCCCAACGAGACCGCGCGCTACTGCGTGGTGGGCACGTCGCTCTACTTCGCGGTCGTGGCCAACGGCAACAGCAAGATGTACCACTCCGAGCGGCTGCACGACCTACTGGAGCAGGCCGGCTTTCGGGTCGAGCACGAGGTGGACGGGCTCGGGTTCGGGCACACGCTGCTCACGGCGCGGCGCAGGGCTCGGTGATGGCAGACGACCCGGGCGCTACAGCACCTGGTAGTCGCTGGTGTCGAGCACCAGCCGGTACCCGAACCACCCGTTGTGAAGCTCGATGCTCGGCGGGCGCTCGCCCGGCACCCAGCCACCTTCGTAGCGCACCACGATCTCCCCCTTGGGCTGTCGATCCCGTCGCGCGTAGGTCCGCTCGTGCAGGCGTCCGCCCTCCCAGCGCTCGCGCACGATCTCGTCGTCGATGCGCTGCCGATGCCAGCCATCGTCACGCGGCCCGTCGGGCAGACCCTTGAGGAACACGCGCTGGACATCGAGCAGGATGAAGCGCGGATCGAACGGTAGGTCGCGCGGGATGAACTTCTCCACGCGCACCTCCTGCCCCTTTTGCTCGACCAGGAACGCACGCGAGCCATAGGGGGTGAGCGTCAGCACCATCAGCGTGTCGCCCTGCTTCTGCACCACCGCCTCGAATGCCACCTCGCGCTCGCCGTAGGAGCCCTCGGCGCGCTGGCGGAGCATGAAGTCGCGGGCGACCGAGGAGGGCTCGACCAGCTCGCCCGGGTAGCTGCCGGGCGGTGCCTTGGGGCGGCAGCCGACTGCGAGCAGCACGACCAGCCCCCACGCCAACCTCACGGTCGTTCGTCTCATCGCGCTCGCTCCTCTCGCCGCTCTCGCAGGGTGGCGGCCACCGGGGTGGTGATCAGCGCGCACAGCACCCCCACCGCCACCGAGCGCCCCACCGAGGCCAGCGCCGGATTGTCGCTCATGGCCAGGAGTCCAAACGACGAGATGGTGGTGATGCCAGCCAGGATCGAGCTGGCCAGGGTCACCGCGTGCTCGTCGAGCTCGCCGCGGCTCTCCACCATGAACACGCCGTAGTCGACGCCCATGCTGCACACGAGCAGCAGCGAGGCTCCATGCACGAGGTTGGCGCTGCCTTCGAGGCCACCGGTGACGCCGATGGCTCCCAGCGCGCCCGCGATCGCGGGCAGGAATGCGGCCAGGGTGGGCCGCCAGCGGCGGTAGTACCCGAAGATGATCGCGAGCACGGCGAGCAAGCCCACCGCCAGCATCTGGATCATCTCGATGCGGTAGCGGCCATACGCGCGATCGAGGAACTCCTGCTGGTCGAACAGCTCGACTCCAGGGATCCGCTGCACGGCCTCGCGCAGCGAGGCCGGCACGTCCCCCCGCAGCCACGTGACCACGACGACGCCCTGCCCCTCGGGCCCGCCCTCCTCCGCACCACCGAGCCGCAGCACGAACGGCTCGACCAGGGGCTCGAGCACCGTGCCCTGCAGGTCGGCCATCGTCAGCGGCTGCGGTGGCGACGACGACAGCTCGTCGAAGAACTGCCCGAACACCCCCGCGCGAAAGCCCTCGGCCTCGAACGCCGCGTCGAAGCGCTCGCGCACGCCGGGCTCGAGCCAGCGCTGCACGTTGTGCTGCTGCCACTGCGTCGAGGGCAGCCACGGCTGCACCGAGCGATACCCCGCGAGATCCCCGCTCCGCGCGGCCTCGTCGACCGCGGCGAACACCTGTTGATTGCGCTCGAGCGCCTGCGGCAGATCGTCGCCGCGCGCCAGCACCATCCGCGACATGTCGATGGCCCCGGTGCGCTCGCGAACGCGGGTGTCCTCGGCGAGTAGCTCGGCGTCGACCTCGTAGAGCGCCCGCAGGCCATCGGACCACTGCAGCGAGTAGAGCCCCCACGCGCCGGACAGCGCGATCGCGACGAACACCACCCAGGCCCGTGCCCCAAAGCGCTCCACGCGAGCGAGGATCCCCCGCGCGATCCCGACGACCCACCGATGCGCGCGGCGATCGGGCAACCGCGTCGCAAACGCAGGCACCAGCACCAGCGTGACCAGCAGGCTTCCGCCCACGCCCACCGCCCCGAACAGCGCCAGCTCGCGCATGCCCGGGAAGCTCGTGAGGCCCAGGCCCCCGAGCCCCACCACCGTGGTGGCCGCCCCGAGCAACAGGCCCGGCCGTACCCTGGCAACCACCTCGGCCGCCCCTCGCTCACCGCGAAGCCCGAGGTGGAACATCAGGTGAACGGCATAGTCCACGCCCACGCCGAGCAGCGCCGAGCCGAACGCCAGCGTCAGGCCATGCACTTGCTCGACGAGCAGGCTGCACCCCAGGATGCCCCCGCCCACGCCGAGCACCACCGGGGCGTAGGTCAGCACGATCGCCCGCAGCTGCCCAAAGACCACCAGGAACAGCAGGATGATGCTGATCGTCGAGATCGTGGAGACCCGCGTGACGTCGGCCACCGTGGCCCGCTCGGCCGCGATCGCAAACCGGCTCAGGCCGCTCTGGTGGAGCGTGGCACTGCCGTCCACCTCGGCCCGCACGGCATCCATCATGCGCGCGAGGTCGGCCTGGAACGCGGCCTGCGGCTCCGAGGCGAACGCCGAGCTGCGCGTGCGCACGAACAGCACGGCCGCGGTCTCGTTCTCGTTCTCGGCCGCGTTCTCGTTCTCGACCACGTGCTCGTTCTCGGCCGCGGCCGCGGTCCCACCAGCGGTGACCAGCTGCCCGTCCTGCAGATCGAGCGCCTGCCCGTCCCCC
The DNA here is from genome assembly GCF_026337845.1 of Paraliomyxa miuraensis. Taxonomy (GTDB): domain Bacteria; phylum Myxococcota_A; class Polyangia; order Nannocystales; family Nannocystaceae; genus Paraliomyxa; species Paraliomyxa miuraensis. Next base: position 168,624 of record NZ_JAOVZF010000163.1, read on the forward strand.
TCACGCAGGCCCTGGAGGAACCCGGTGAACAGCAGCAGCGGATCGCTCGGCGCCAGCTGACGCACCAGCGGCCCCTTGGGCCCTGCGAGCGCGCGCTGCAGGTCGGCCGCCGCCCGCCGCAGCCCCTCGTCGGTGAGGTCGGCACGCACGAGCGCCACGCGACGTGGAAAGTAGAGCTCGTGGACGGTGCTCTCGAGCGTCTCGTCGAGCCCGGTACGCAGCCACTCGACCTCGGGGTGCTGCTGCAGCGCCGCGGACAGGTGCTTGGCCGCCTCGACCGGCCGCTCGCCCTCCACCAGCAACACCGAGGTACGCGTGAGCGACGAGTCGGCCAGCGCGGCCGAGATCTCGCTGAGCTGACGATCGGCCTCGGTGGGGATGAAGTGCCGGATGTCGGTGACCACCCGCAGGCGCATGCCGGCCCACGTGCCCCACGAGAGCAGCACCGCCACGACCAGAAGCGCCATGATCCGAGCCCGGGGCGAGCCCGGGTCGCCGACGAACGGCCTCATGCGGGGGCCTCGCACCGAGCGCTCATGCGGGAGGCCGAAACAACTTCGCGGCGACGTCGGCCGGATACTCGCGCCGCGGGTCGACCTCGAAGAACTTCGTGTCCGAGACGTCGCCGCTGGCTTCCTCGATCAGCAGGCGCGTGACGACCTCGCCACGGCCGCTGATCCGCATCTTGGTGACGATGCGAGCCATGCCCTGGGTGCGCGGGCGCAGCTCGAGCGTCCACTCCCCGTCGAGTCCGACCGCGGCGTCCTTGGTGCCGAGCGACAGCTCGAAGTGCTCGGCCAGCGCCTGGCGATCGCCGGCCAGCAGCGAGCGGAAGCTGCCCACGAACGAGCGTGCAGCGGGCTGGGTGCCGAGGTCGATGCGCTCGGAGTGCGGGCCGTCGCTCAGGAAGATCGCATCGCCCACCAGGAGCACCTGGCTCTTGTAGGGGGTCTCGACCGTGCGCAGCAGCTTGCCCGGAGGCATGTAGTGCAGCGTGCCGTGGTTGACCAGCGGCTTGGCGAGCAAGCCGATGGTCTTCTCCTCGGTGAAGCGCGCGTACACGCCAGGCATCGCCCCCAGTCGGGCCATGAGCGCATCGATGTCGTCGCGCTCGGTCGCGGGTGCGGCGACCTCGGCTGGCGTTGGGGGCTCGGCCGCGTCGGCGAGCGGAAGCAGCCCCAGACCGGCGATCAGCAACGCCCCCATCGACCAGCTCTTCGAGTGCATGGGTCTACTTCTCCGTCGGCGGGTCATAGCATACGAGCCCGCTCCATCCCAGGCCAGGGGCCCCCGTGAAGCCAGGCCAGGCGCCAGCGGCTAGAGCTGCCAGAAGTCGTAGAAGTTGAACCAGGACAGCGGCTCGCGGCGAGCGAGCGCCTCGAGCCGCTCGGCATAGTGCATGGCGTGCTCGCGCAGCGCCCCCTCGCGATCGCGCCGGGGCAGGATCACGCGGTCGAACAGGCGCTCGGCGTGGATCTCGTAGCAATCGTCGCCGCGGTAGACCGCCGCCACGAAGTAGACCGGGCACTCGAGCGTGGCCGCCAGCACATAGGGCCCCGTGGGAAACCGCGCATCTCGACCCATGAACGGGACCACGATCGAGCGCTCGCCAGGGGTGCAGCGATCGGCCAGGACGGCGACGTGCTGCCCCTGCTCGAGCCGCTTGCGGATCTCGAAGATCGCGGCGAGGCGGTCCTCCCCCAGATCGATGAGCCGCTCGGGCATCGATGGATCGAGGCGCTCGAGCACGCTCATGAGCATCCGAGAGTTGCGCGTGTCCACGACCGCGTTGACATGGAGCTGCCGCTGCCGCGCCATGCCCCCCATGGCCTCGAAGCTCCCCAGGTGTGCGCCCAGGATCAGCGCCCCGCGGGCGCTGTGCTGGAGCTCGTCGAACAGCTCGACCGGACCGAGGTCCTGCCGTATCGATCCGCCCTTGCCCTGCACGAACAGCAGCCGATCGAGCGCGACCTGACCGAACCGCAGCAGGTGGCGAAACACCACCCGCCGTCCCGCGGGGTGCCCCACCCGCTGCAGGAAGTCGCGCGAGGCTCGGCGCGCCTTGCTCGACGAGAGGTAGAAGTACAGCATCACCCACCACAGGAACGCGCGGCCGACCCGACGGCCTCCCAGGGTGACGGCCCACACGAAGAACAGGATCCCGAGCACCGAGCCGCGCTCGGGAATGCTGAGCCACTGGGGCGACCGCCGTGCGAGCGACTTGGACATCGGGACCGTCAGCCTCCGCCTCGGCCCTTGGAGCGGAACGGACGCAGCAGCCAGCGTACGATGGCCAGCACCGTGAGGCGCGTGTGCATCCACGAGATCAGCAGGTTGTCGGCGCCCATGTGGAAGTGCGACACGCCACCCTCGCTGGCCTGGAGGTAGCGCACACGCGTGGGCAGGTTGACGACGGGCGTGCCGTGCCAGCACAGCCGTACCGCGATCTCGATGTCGAAGTCCATCCGGTTGCCGCGCACGGTGACCGCCTGGGTGTCCGCGACCGGATAGACCCGAAAGCCACACTGGGGATCCGCGATGGCCGAGCTGCCCACCTCGATGCGGGTCCAAAAGCTCGTCAGCCAGTGCCCGAAGTCGCGCCCCGCGGGGCGCGTCTCGTCGAAGCTCGGGGAGGCGAGCACCAGCGCACGGGGCTGCTTCCGGGCGCAGTCGAGGAACCGCGGGATGTCACGCAGCTCGTGCTGCCCATCGGCATCGACCTGGAGCGCGTGGGTGAAGCCGCGCGCGGCCGCCTCGCGCAGGCCCGTCTTCACCGCCGCGCCCTTGCCCCGGTTGTGCTCGTGACGCAGCAACACCACGCCTGACACGTTCGCGAGGCGATCGAGCACCTGCCGGGCCGGCTCGTGCGAGCCGTCGTCGACCACGATCACCACGGGCACGTGCTCGCACACCTGCTCGACCACCCGCTGCACCGTCATGGGGTTGTCGTAGGTCGGAACGAGCGCACAAATGCGAAGGTCGTCGCTCATGCGGGCTCCTGCGCGCCCTCGAACAGCAGCGTTCCCACCGCGCACCGGGTGCCCGGGGCCGAGCCGTCCGTGATGACGATGGTGAAGCGCACGCGCTCGGTGCCCTCGGCTCGGCGCAGCCGCAGCTCGAGGCGATCGCCGGGTCGGATCGGCGCCTGGAACTTGAGCGCGGAGGCCCCTCTCCACGCGCCGAGCCGAGGCCATGCCGAGGCCGCGCGCCCCACCACCTCTCGCAGCTCGACGAACGCGGGCACGATCGGCGAGCCGGGGAAGTGGGCCGCGAGCACGGGCAGCTCCGAGGGCACCGCCAACACGTAGCGGTGCTCCTCGCTTTCGCTGGTCGAGAGCGCGTGGTGCTCGAGCTCGTGCAGGGCGTTGCGGCTATCGTTCGCGTTGGGCATCCGAACCTCCCGTCCTCGGCGGAAGCACCCGCGCCAGCAAGCGGTCGTGCCACCACGTGCCGTAGTCGCGGAACATGGCCTTGCGCACCACGTACTCCACCGCGAACAGACCACCGATCAGTGCGTAGGCGATGACCCCGGTGTAGAGCGTCCACCACGACAGCGGGGCGGACACGGCCAGGCCCAGCGTGATGGCGATGTTGAGCACGAAGAAACAGCACCACACCACCGTGACGCGACGGCAGTAGCGGACCTTCGCCGGCGACAGCTCGGGCTCCTGACGGCGAGCGAGCCGCTCCACGAAGCTCTGCTCGCCTCGCAGCGACCACCCGAACACCAGCAGCAAGCTCCCGCTCACCAGCACGGGCACGGCCTTGATGAACGCGCCCTGCCGCAGCACCGCGGCGAGCACGAGCAAGGCCGCCGCCAGCAGCGACCACCGCAGCGCACCGCCTCCGGCCGGCCCCGCCACGCCCTCCGTCGAGCCGCTGACCCCACGGCTGGCGAGCCTGCGCAGGCCGATCATCCCGCCGAGCAAGGTCAAGAGCACCAAGGCCAGCACGTGGGGAGGCCAGGCCCTCAGCCCCACGTAGACGACCAGGGGATACGTCACGGTGAGGACGGTCCACAGTATCGTCAGCACCAGCCGCACGATCGCTGCGTCTCCGTCCCCTGGCCCATCCCCGAAATCCTCATCACCTCGACCGGACTGGGCTGGGCTGGACTGGCCTGGCAGGGGCTGACCACGGCCACTCAGGCGCTCTCGCCCGACCGCAGCGCGACCACCAGATCGACCACGTCACCCACCGTTCGCAAGCTGCGCAGCGACTCCTCGCCGACCTTCTTGCCCGTGAACTCCTGCAGCTGCACGGCCAAGTCGATGGCGTCGATGCTGTCGAGATCCAGGTCTTCGAACAGGTGGGTCTCGGCGGTGATGGAGCCCGGCTCCAGCTCGAACATCTCCACCATCTTGGCCACCAAGACGTCGAAGACCTCTTGTCGTGATTCGCCGGGCATCGACGGTCAACCTTCCTCGGCCTGCCCTGCGGCCTGCCCGACGGTGGATGCGGCCGGAACGTGAGCGGCAACGTGTGCCGCCAGCGTTCGAACCGAGCCGAAGATCTTGGGCCCTTCCTCGTCGCTCGGCTGGATCTTCACCCCAAAGCGGCGCTCGATCGCCATCGCCAGCTCGAGCGCATCGATGGAGTCGAGGCCCAGCCCGCCTCCGGACCCATCACCAAAGAGCGCGGCATCCGACTCGATCTCGTCGGGCGTGACGTCGTCGAGCATCAGTGCGCTCACGATGACTTGCTTCAGCTCGCGTTCCAGGTGCTCGTGCATGGGTCGGGGGCCGAGACCCAGGGTCATGGAGATGCAACCGCCAGCGACGGGCTCTCCTGGGATGGGCCGGGCAAGGGCACTAGCAGATTTTGGACCGCCTGGGTAGCCGCCCGGGTCGCCTCTCGTCCCGGTGCCACCGTCATCGGCGGGAGCTGCTGCGAAGCGTAGCGGGCGCAAACCAGTGGCATGCGGTGGATGGGCTGCTCCCGGGTGAGGGTGCGCGGGGTGCACGTGATGCGCACGGGAACGATGGGAACGCCCCCCCGCGCTGCGATCTCGAACGGGCCGCGCCGAAACGGCAGTCGATCCCACAGCGGCGTGCGGCGGCACTCGGGGAAGGCCAGCACGGTGTAGCCCCGCTGCAGGCGATCGAGCGCCTCGGCCAGCATGCGCTGGTGCCCACGAACCGAGCCCTCGTGGCCGGCCGGGATGTACCCGCACAGCTTCGACAAGCCGAAGAACATGGGGTTGTCGTAGTACGACTGCTTGACCAGACAAATCACGTGGTCGTAGCGCGCCACCATGGTCACCGTGTCGAGCAGCGTCGGGTGATTGCAGATGATGACGCAGGGCTCGGACATGGTGAGCCCCTCCGACAACGGCCACTCCGTCCGAAACAGCCGCAGCTTGGCCAGCACCCACAAGAAGAAGCGAAACCCGCCCTGAAGCCACGTCTGGCTGCTGCGGATCGCCTGCTCGGGTCCGCCACGGATCCGGGCTTGGAGCCACACCCAGGGGAGGATCAGCCACGACATGACCCCGCCGCCGACGAAGAAGAACACGAACGCAAACGCCGTCCGCAGGACGTGGGAGACGCGATGCATGCAGGCGCGACTCGGGCCGGGATATCACGGCGCGCGGCCGGGTGCCAAGCACCGCGTCGCGCGATGATTCGAACGACGGGTCAGCCAACGGCCATTGCACCAGCAAGTCTACGCACGGCGTTCGGCGCCGCGCTCTCGACCCGGGCGACCGGAGCGACTCGGGCACCAGCGCTCGGCAACGCTCGTGGCCAGCTCCTCGACGGCTCGCTGCACCACATCGGCACCGAGCAGCTCCCGCTGTAGTGAGATCGCGAAGATCGCCGTGAGCACGTCGAACGCCACCTGCGGATCCACCTCGTGACGCAGCCAGCCGCGACGCTTCCACCCGCGCAAGAGCCCGATGAAGTACTCGCGATCCGCCTCCCGATGGGCGGCCAGACGCTCGGGCGGGATCCTCAAGGTGAGCGTCGCGATCGTCTGCGGGTCGAGCAGCAGCCGCAAGAACGGGTGGTCGTCGAGCCGGGTCGCGGTCACCGTGAGCAGCCTGTGCACGGCCTGGCGCCCCGAGGCCGCACGCTCGAGCTCGCGCGCGAGCGAGGCCTTGAACATGGCTTCTTGCTGCTCTTGTACCGCGAGGAACAGCTCCTCCTTCGACTCGAAGAACTGATAGAAGCTGCCCTTGCCGATGCCCGCCTCGCGAGCCAGCTCGGCGATGGTGATCTTGGCCAGGCCCACCCGGCCAAAGCCCGAGCAGCCCGCCTGCAGCAGGCGCTCGCGGATGCGCTCGCGCTCGTCGAGGGTGTGCGCGCGCGGCATCTAGGCCCCGCCTCCGACCGGCGACGAGGCGCCCCGACCGAACCCTTCGTCGAGGCTCGGCGGCACGACGGGCCCATCGAGCAGCTCGTCGAGCACGGGGCGAAACGAGCCCTCGGCCCGCAGGCGCGCCAGGATCGACCACAGCCCCCACTGCAGGCGCGCCACCCAGAGGTAGGCGGGGGGCATCGCGATCGTGCGTGCATTGGGGCTGCGTGGGCCATTGAGCGCGAAGCCCTCGCGCACGTAGGCCTTGTCGAACGAGAACCGCGGCGAGCACAGCGGGCGATGCAGGTGCTCCATGACGGCGAAGAAGTGCTCGTAGTCGAACTTCTTGGGCCGCCCCACCACCCCCAGCGCGACCACGGCCCGGCGAAAGCGGGGGCGATCGTCGTCGCGAACCGCCGCCACCACCTCGCGCAGGGCGTCGACCATGGGGAGCGGCAGCGCTCGCACGCAGCCGAAGTCGAGGAACGCCACCGAGCCCGCCGGCCGGCTCGCGTCGGGCCGGGGGAACACGAAGTTGCCCGGGTGGGGATCGGCCTGGATCACCCCGAGCTGGAGCAGGCTGCGGTAGGAAAAGCGCACCAGGGTGGCTGCGATCGCGTTGCGGCGCACGGGATCGACCTCGGCCTCGAGCGCCGAGAACCCCTCGCCCTCGACCCAGGCGCTGGTGAGCACCGTGCCGGCGCTGCGATGGGTCAGCACCTGCGGCACGCAGACCTCGGGGTCGTCGCCGAACGCCCGGGCGAAGGCGAGCTGCGCCCGGGCCTCCCGCACATAGTCGCACTCTTCGGTCAGCCGCCGTCGGAGCTCCTCGACCATGGCGCGACCGTCGACGGCGCTGGCCATCGAGGCCAGCGACGAGATCCGCCCGACCGCGCGCAGGTCGTCGGTGAACGAGCGCGCGACCCCGGGATACTGCACCTTCACCGCGACCGCACGGCCGTCCACGCGCGCCCGGTGCACCTGTCCGATCGAGGCCGCCGCCACCGGCTCCCAGTCGAACGCCTCGAACGCCGCCTCGAGCTCCATCCCCAGGGCGGCCTCGACGACCGCCCGCACCTCGTCCCCCGGCATGCCTCGCTGCCCCGTCTGAAGCCGTGCGAGCTGCTCCTGGACCTCGTCGGGCAGCGGCACGTCGAGATACGAGACGATCTGGCCGACCTTCATGGCCAGCCCCTTCATCCGATCGAGCTGCGAGGTCAGCTGCTCACCGAGCTGCAGGTCCCGCTCGCCCACCGCACGGCCCAGCAAGCGCCGGCCCGCCAAGCGGCCGGCGGTCCACGCCGCTGCCCACGTCGAAGGCTCGTCGGCCATGAAGACCATATGACCGATATCGGATTATTGGTCAAATACGAATTGCAGCGAAACCCTGGCGGCCCACGGGCGATCTGCGCACGGCTACCCGAACAGCTTGGACAGCAGCCCCGGCTTGCGCTGCGACTTGGCGAGCAGCCACTCGCTCTTCTCACCGAGGGCCTTGGCGGTCATGCGGCCCACGGCGCCGTCGAGGATCCGCCCATCGTGCACGAACAAGAGGGTGGGCACCGCCTTGATGTCGAAGGGTTCGGCGAGTTCGGGATGCGCCATCGTGTTGATCTTGCAAAACCGAACCTCGCCGCGATCGAACTGCTCGGCCACGTGCTCGAAGTCCTTGGCCATGGCCATGCACGGACCGCAGGTGGGCGACCAGAAGTCGATCACCACCGCGCCGCCGCCGGGTTGCATGATCGCCTCGACCTCCTCCTGGGTCTGCAGCTCGTCATAGGGAGCAGTCGCGGTCGCCGTCACGGTTCCCCATCGTACAACGGCATCGCGCTCGAGGCCGCATCGGCGGCCGCGGCTCGGGCGCTCCGGGTCGGAGCCCAGCCCGAGCCGCTCCAGCGCTCCTCACGCAGTCATGGGGCATCGCCGCGCGGTCGTGCGGTGTCGATCCGAGCGGCTGACGACGAGGCACGCGTGGCGGGAGGATCGCCCTCCGCGAACGGCTCGTGAGCCCAGTCGGAGCCCCCGCCGCCTCGCTGGCCGAGTCCTTGCACGAACCTCCCCTTCATGACCGCTTCGTCCCTCCCATGGTCGACCCCACGGCGCCTCGCTCGGAGCGGCATCCTGCTCGCATCGACGATCATTGCGTCGGCCTGCAGCGACGATCCCGGGTCGACCGCCGAGCGGCCGGTGGTCGCGTGCGATGGAGACACGGGCATCACGCTGCCCGAGGGTTTTTGCGCCACCGTGTTCGCCGATGGCATCGGTCGCGCGCGCCACCTGGCCGTCACCCTCTCGGGCGACGTGTTCGTGGCGGTGCTCGAGGCACCCGACGGTGGCCCCGGCCATGTGATGGCCTTGCGCGACGGCGACGGTGACGGTGTGGCCGAGATCGAGGAGAAGCTCGGCGACCGCGGGGTCAACGGCATCGCGTGGCGCAACAACGTGCTCTACGTCGCGGCCGACGATCGAATCGTGCGCTACACGCTGCCCGATGGCGAGCTACGCCCGGCCGACGGCCCCCTCACCGTCGTATCTGGACTGCCCATCGGAGGCGATCACGAGCGCAAGTCGCTCACGTTCGACGCCTACGGCCATTTGCTGGTCAACTTCGGCTCGGCCACCGATGTCTGCCAGGTGAGCAACCGCGAGCCGCTGTCACCGGGCATCGACCCTTGCCCCGAGCTCGACTACCGAGCCGGCATCTGGAGCTTCGACGGCCGGGCCATCGGACAGACCCCGGCCGACGGCTATCGCTACGCCACGGGGATCCGCAACGCCAACGCGATCGCCATGGACCCGAGGACGCGCGACATCTGGGTGGCCCAGCAGGGCCGCGACTCGCTCGCGACCTACTGGCCCCTGCTCTATCCGCCGGAGGCCAATGCGCGACTGCCCGCGGAGGAATTGTTCCGCGTGATCGAGGGCACCGACCATGGCTGGCCCTACTGCTACTACGACGCCGAGCACGAGCGAAAGGTGCTCGGGCCCGAGTATGGTGGCAACGGCCATGTGGTGGGGCGCTGCTACGCGGCCGCGGAGCCCGAGCTCGTGCTGCCAGCCCACTGGGCGCCGCTGAGCATGCGCTTCTATCAAGGCGACCAGTTCCCCGAGCACTACCGTGGAGGTTTGTTCGTGGCCAACCACGGCTCGTGGCACCAGCCCAGCGCCACCAAGCCGCCCGGCTACAACGTGACGTTCTTCCCTCGCGACGACGACGATCTCGACCGGCGCTACGAGACCTTCGCCGATGGCTTCGCGGGCGACGACCGGCCGCTGCCGGAGGCCGCCCGCCACCGCCCGGTGGGCCTGGCCGAGGCACCCGATGGATCGCTCTACATCTCCGACGATCAGGGGGGGAGGATCTGGAGGGTGTACTACCGCGGGCCGCGGTAGCGCCCGTCTTCGGCGCCGCCGGGCCTTCCGGCGGCGCTCGAAGCTGCCACGCGATGAGAAGACCTGGCATGCGCCGTGGGGGTGAACGCAGGGGCCGAGGTCTCGCGGAGCTGCCGTCCTCGAATCAGCCGGTCTGGCGCGCCCAGTGGCGCAGGTCGTGGCAGGCCTCAAGGAAGGCCGCCGCGTCGTCGGCCTTGGTCAGGGCCGTGTAGCCGTCGTCCATGGTCACCCCGGCCGATTCGAATAGCGGCTTGGCGGCCTCGGCGTATGCCACGAACTTGGCGTGGGCGTGGGCATCGCTGATGAAGTCGCGCACGTCGGGGTTGCCGGCGAGCTGCTCGGCGCCCCGCTCGGATACCACCACGGCGACCGCGTCGTAGAGCACGGATGGACCACCCCCGAGCTTCTCCTGGGCATCGACGTGCTTGCCGTCGCTGGCTTCGATGCCGCCTACCCGGGGCGCGACGATCACCACCTCGGCTCCTTCACCCTCGGCGGCGCGGCGCAGGCCGTCGAGCAGCGCGGCATCGGCCCCCTCGCTCACCAGCACGCCGATGACGCGCCCGGCGAACGTGTTGGGAGCATTGCCCACGATGGACAGCGCCGGCGAGGGATCGAGATCGGTCCGGGGCTCGACGGCGGCCGGAGCAGCCGGCGGCAGCGACTCGAGCCCCAGCCCCGCGGCCACCCCCCCGGCGAGGTCCTCGTGGATGTTGCGCAGGTGCGAGACCACGCGAGCGCGGATGGCCTCGGTCTGCACCTTCGACAGCTCGAAGATCAGGGCGTCACGGATGTGGCTCTGCTCGACCTCGACCTGCGATACGTAGAACTGCCGGGCCTGGCTATAGTGGTCGGCAAAGCTCGGGGAGCGCACCCTCTGCCTGGGGCCGGACTCCGGGGCGGGAAACGAGGTGAAGCCCGTGACGGGAGCCTCGCGCGGACCCCCCTGCTCGCCTCCCCAGGAGTTGGGCTCGTAGTTGGCCCGCCCGCTGCGGCTGCGCATGGCCATGTGACCATCTTGCTGAAAGGTATGAACCGGGCACTTGGGGGCGTTGATCGGAATGTGAGTGAAGTTGGGCCCGCCGAGCCGCTCGAGCTGGGTGTCGAGGTACGAGAAGTTGCGCCCCTGCAGCAAGGGATCGTTGGTGAAGTCGATCCCCGGCACCACGTTCTGGGTGCAGAACGCCACCTGCTCGGTCTCGGCGAAGAAGTTGTCGACCATCCGATCGAGCACCAGCCGGCCCACCCGCCGAACGGGTACGAGCTCCTCGGGGACGATCTTGGTCGCGTCGAGGATGTCGAAGTCGAACGAGTCGGCGAATTCCTGGTCGAACAGCTGCAGGCCCAGCTCCCACTCCGGGTACTGGCCCGACTGGATGGCGTTCCAGAGGTCGCGGCGGTGGTAGTCGGGGTCGGCCCCGTTGAGCTTGAGCGCTTCGTTCCACACCACCGACTGCATGCCCAGCTTGGGCTTCCAGTGGAACTTCACGAAGGTCGAATTGCCCCTGGCGTCGACCAGCCGGAACGTGTGCACGCCGAACCCCTCCATGAACCGCAGCGACCTCGGGATGGTGCGGTCGGACATGATCCACATGACCATGTTCATGCTCTCGGGAGTCAGCGAGATGAAGTCCCAGAAGTTGTCGTGCGCGGTCTGAGCCTGGGGAAAGGCTCGATCGGGCTCGGGCTTGGCGGCGTGGATGAGATCGGGGAACTTGATCGCATCTTGGATGAAGAACACGGGGATGTTGTTCCCCACGATGTCCCAGTTGCCCTGCTTGGTGTACAGCTTGACCGCAAAGCCCCGCACGTCGCGGGCGACATCGGGTGACCCCTTGCTCCCGACCACCGTGGAGAAGCGTACGAACGCCGGGGTCTTCTCCCCAGGGCGCTGGAACAGATCGGCGCAGGTGATGCCCGAGAGGCACTCGTAGGTCTCGAAGTAGCCGTGTGCGCCGTAGCCACGAGCATGCACCACCCGCTCGGGGATGCGCTCGTGGTCGAAGTGGAACAGCTTCTCGCGCAAGTGGAAGTCCTCGAGCAGGGTGGGGCCGCGCGCGCCCACCTTGAGCGAGTTCTGGTCGTCGGAGACCGGAACCCCCTGCTGAGTCGTCATCACGGGAACGCCGCCGCCCGCGGTTTGATGGATCTCTCCACCGCTGCCCGTGGTGACCTCCTGGTCGACGGGTCGAGAGGATGCTCGGGTTGCACCTTTGGTCATCGACGCCGTACCCTGCAATGCAGGTGCCAGCGCGAGGCGCCACTGACCGGGCCACGAGCGGCCCTACAGCTTCTTCTGCGGCGACTGGAGCCCGAAGCAACGGTGCGAGACGCCTGGGCGGCCGTGACCGGATCGGGCAGCGAGCCCTCCCGCATGTGCCGTATCGCCCATCTGTCCCATCGCGGGCGCAGTCGCCCTTACCGGCCGGGCGCCCTGCGAGCAGTTCGTGCACCTGTCCCCCGCGAGATTCCCCCCATGGTGCGCGCTGGCCAGCGCGGTCCGGGCGGACCCCGGGACCCAGGGCTCAGCGGCGTGGCGCGAGGAAATCGAAGAAGCTCGCGAGCGGGTGCTCGTGCGGCTCGAGCCTGGCGATGTGCGCGGCGACGTTGAGCGCGAGCTGATCGCGAAAGAACGCCGCGTCGGGGCTCGGCATGCCGAGCTTGGGCTCGGGCACGACCTCCGACCATAGAGGCTTGACCTTGGCCACCGCCAAGAGCGCATTGAGGATCTCTGCATACTCTTGCTCGTCGGCATGCTCGGCTACCGCTCGCCACGATGATCCCAATGCCTGCCCGCTCGAGCACACCAAGCGCTGGCCACCGCTGAAGCGGCGTAGACGTTCGACTACGACCTCGAGCCGCTCGGTGAGTTCGACGTCTTCCTTCAGCCGCTCGGACACCGCCGAGTGGACCACTCGCAAGCTCAAGGGGGCTCCGCGAAAGAACGGAGGGAGGCCATGGGCCCATGCGGCCTCGACCCCGGGGAGGACGAAGAAAGCCTCTTTATGGATCAAGGCCGTTACCCAGATGCGATGGCGCTCGTCGGGCGCGGCCGCGATCGCGCCGTCGCTGTAGAGAGCGGCATGGACGTCCTCGGTCGTCGACCAGGGATAGCCGTCGGGCATTCGCTCGACATGGAGATCGAGATCGATGATCGCATAGAGCTTGTCGGGGGTGAGATACGAGGCGGCAGGGTCCTCGAGGTGCTTGGTACGCAGCATCGCGAACACCGAGAGGACCTGCGAGCGTCCACCGCAGGTGAAGAAGCAGGGTAGCCGATGGTTCTGCCAACGCCTGGGCACGCAGGCACGGTAGAAGTTGGCGTCGGGCATTCGCTCGAGGCGTGCATACATCTGCGGGCTGGGAGGGCGACCATCACGAACCGCGAGGACGTCCCCCTCACAGAGCACTACGATCCGGTTCCGGATCCGCGGAGATCTCAGGATCGCCGCCACCAGTGCCTGCTGGTCATCCATCCCGAGGCTCGGGGTCCCCTGTCTCGGTCGAGGTCGTCGAGCTCCACCGCAGCTTGGGCCGCAGCTCACGAACGTGGCGTGGCGTGAGCGCCTGACAGACCTCGTAGGAATGGGTCGCGAGGAGGAATTGCGTATTCGGGGCCCATTCCTGGAGATCGCGGACGATCCCCGCTTGCCAGTCGGGGTGGAACGAGGTCTCGATCTCGTCGATCAGCACCAGGGCATCGTGGGCGCGGTTGGCCCGCAGCCAAGCATAGATCATGAGGCGCTTGAGCTCGCCCTGGGAGAGATCCTCGGGGCTGAGCACGACCTCGTGGCCCCCTTCGCTGATGACGAACTCGACACCCGAGAGGTCCTCGATGGGGCGGACCTCTTTGCCGACGAGTAGCCTGTTGACCTGCTGCAAGAGGGCATTGTAGCTATTTCCGTAACTTCCGGTCTTGACGACACCCTTGAAGTCCTCGTCCCTGGCTGAAGCGAAGAGCCGAATGAGCGGCTCGACGGAGAGCCAGTCATACGCATAGAAGCCGGCCATGTCCTCTTCGGCATCACTGAGATTCGACAAATACTCGAACTGCGGACGCTCCTCGTCCTCATCCTCCGGTTCGCACCTCGTGGTCAGCATCCGACGAGCCGCCATGTCCAGGAAGAGGTATTGTTGACTGGATGGCCCCAGCAAGAATACCCTCGAAGACGCAGCACGAAGACGGGCTTCGGTAGCCGAGGAACTCTGCCCTTGCACATGGCAAATCAATGCGCGCGTTTCGGCCCCGGCAGACGTCGAGCGTTCATAGGCCGTGACATAGTGATAGTTGAGGGCGACCCATAGCCCCCGCATGCGTCGGAGATCCTCCTGCAGCGCCTCACGATCTTGAGCTGAGATTTCGATCTTGCGCTTTCCGTTTTGGAACGACTCTCGGTAGAATTTCAGCAGCTCATCCTGGTCTTCGGCCTGAATGTGCTCCAGCACCGCAGCGGTCTTGAACCCGAGGCGAGGAGGGCCTTCGAGCTTCCGGCCAAGGAATCCGTAACCGAGCTCGATGAATTCGAGAGTGTGCGACTTCCCCTCGATCCTCAGCGTCAGGCGCGCAATGAGGCGCTCATCCTCATCACCAGTGTAGGAATCGCTGGAGAGAAGGTTTGCGAGATACGGAATGCGTCTCTCGTCGGCGCTACAGTGCAGCAGCGCGAACACGAGTTGCAGCAGCGTGCTCTTGCCCCCACCATTCTCGCTCCCAATCGGAAAGATCTGCGGGTCGTACGCCTCCCCGAACTCCAGGACCACGTCGCGAAGGACTCGAAAGGCGGGGATCTCGATCTTCTCGACGTGCATCCGGTGGGTCTCCTCTCGAGTGCCGCAGCGAGTCTACACCACCCCGATCACCGCCAGCGGAACGGGGCACCTCCGTAGCGCCCCGCCCGCCCCACCCGCGGCCCTATCCCTTGAACGCCAGCTCCCCGCGCCACGCCTTGAGGAACACCCCTTCGAGCTGCTCCACCGTCGCCTCCTTGGGATTGGTCCCCTGCGACGGATCCGCCGCGGCCAGCGGCGCGAGCCGCCTGGCCATCGCCTCGTCGAACCCGATGTCGGCCTCCGCCAGCGTATGCGCCAGCCCGAGCTGCTTGCGCAGCCCGAGCATCCACTCCATCACCCCATCGAACCCACGCCGCGGCAGATCGATCACCCGTGACAGCGAGTCCATCTTGTCCTCGATCACCTCGCGATTGAACTCCATCACATACGGCAGGAAGATCGCGTTCGCCAGCCCATGATGGATCCCCGTCGCCCCGCCCAGCGGATGCGACAGGCTGTGCACCATCCCCAGACCCTTCTGGAACGCGGTCGCCCCCATCGACGCCGCCATCATCATGTGCGTGCGACTCACGATGTCGCTGCCATCCGCGAACACCCGCGGCAAGTGGTGCCGGATGTACCACATGCCTTCGAGCGCAATCCCATCCGCCATGGGGTGGTAGCCCGGAGCGCACCACGCCTCGAAGCAGTGGGCCAGCGCATCCATGCCGGTGGCCGCGGTCACGAACGGCGGCAGACCCACGGTCAGCTCCGGATCCGCCAGCACCAGCGAGGGCTGCATCTTGGGGTGGAAGATGATCTTCTTGTTGTGATCGCGCGCGTCCACGATCACGCTGGCCCGCCCCACCTCGGACCCGGTGCCCGAGGTCGTCGGCATCGCCACGATCGGCGCGATCTCGGCCGGATCGGCGCGCTTCCAGTTGTCGCCCACGTCCTCGTAGTCGAACACGGTGCCCTTGTTGCCGGCCATCAGCGCCACGCACTTGCCGGCATCCATGGCCGAGCCTCCGCCGATCACCACCACGCCGTCGTGATCACCACTGCGATACACCGCCACCCCGGCCTCCACGCAGGCGCCGTCGGGGTTGGCGGGCACGTCCGAGAACACCGCGGCCGGAAGCCCCGCCTCGCGCAGCGAATCGACGATCTCCGAGAACCACGGCAGCCTGGCCACCCCGGGGTCGGTCACCACCAGCGGCATGCGAATGCAGACCTCCTTGCAGGCGGCGGCGAGCTCGACCCGACGACCGGCGCCGATTCGGTAGGCAGTGGGATAGTTGAAATTGCCGCGCGGGGCGGTGGGGGCGGTGGGGGCGGTGCTCATGGTGGTATGCGTCCTTGCTCGGCTCAGATGATCTCGAAGTAGCGCGCCAGATCCCAGTCGCTGATGTACTTGCGGTTCTCGCGGTCCTCCCAGTCGCGGGTCGCCGCGAAGTGCTCGACGAACACGTCGCCGAACAGCTCGCGCGCCACGGTGGACTCGCGGAACTTGGCCGTGGCCTCGCGCAAGGTGCCCGGCAGCGTGGCCGCGTGCTCGCCGGGGTTCTCGTAGGCATTGCCCACCACGGGCGGCGGCGGCGGCAGCCGCTCTTCGATGCCCCGCAGGCCCGAGCCGATCGCGGCCGCGAGCGCGAGATAGGGATTGGCGTCGGCCGGCCCCACCCGGTACTCGCTGCGCGTGCCCTTGGCCCCGCCCGGGATCGCCCGGATTGCGGTGGTGCGGTTCTCGACCGCCCAGTTGGCGTGGGTGGGCGCCCACATCCCCGGCACCAGCCGGCGGTAGGCGTTGATGGTGCTGCACACCATGGGCAACAGCTCGGGCATGTAGCGCACCTGCCCCGCCAAGAAGTGCCCCATCAGCTCGCTCAGCTCGTGCTCCCGCGCCGCGTCGTGGAACAGGTTGACGTCGGTATTGGCGTCGCACAGCGACACGTGGACGTGACCGCTCTGGCCCGGATACTGGTTGCTCCACTTGGCCATGAAGGTGGCCATCAGCCCGCGTCGCTGGAACAACACCTTGGTGAAGGTCTTGAACAGCGCAGCCTTGTCGGCGGCCCGCGCGGCGTCGTCGACCCCGATGGCGGCCTCGAGCACCCCGGGCCCGGTCTCGGTGTGCAGCCCCTCGATGGCGCAGTCCATCGCGGCCATGGAGTCGAGCAGCTCGTGGTAGATCTCGTGGTGCACGGTGTTGCGGATCACCGAGTACCCGAACATCCCCGGCGTGAACGGCCGCAGGTTGCGGTAGCCCTTCTCGCGCGCACTGTGAGGGGTCTCGTCGAACACGAAGAACTCGTACTCGAGCGCGGCCTTGACCGCGTAGCCCAGCCCAGCCGCGCGCTCGAGAGTGCGGCGCAGCACCCCCCGGGGGCACACCGTGGCGTAGTCGCCGGTGAACCCACCGATCACCAGCACGGTCGCGGGCTCGAACGGCAGCACGCGCGCGGTGGTGGGATCGAGCTTCACCGGCGCATCGCGATAGCCGGTGTGCCACCCCGAGACCACCGTGTTGTCGTAGAGCTGATCATTGCTGTCCCAGCCGAGCACCACGTCGCAGAAGCCAAAGCCCTGCTCGACCGCCGACAGCAGCTTTCCCCGATCGACGTACTTGCCGCGCAGCACGCCATCGATGTCGAACGCGCCGATCTTGTGGTGGCGGATGCCGCGGTCGTCGAGCATCCGGGCGAGCTGGGCGGAGTTCTGGGGCGGGAGGGTGATGCGGGGGATCGTGTCGGTCATGGTCAGGTCTGCGTACGAAGGTGGTAGCTCTTGGGCCGGGTCACCGACAGGAATCCCAGCGGCGACAGGGAGGCGCCATGGCCCGAGTCCTTGACCCCGGTCCAGGCCAAGCCCGGGTCGAGGTAGTCGCAGCGGTTCATGTAGACCGTGCCCGCCTGCAGCCGACGCATGAGCCGCAGGCCGCGGTCGGCATCCTGCGTCCATACCGAGGCGGTCAGCCCGTAGCGAGAGTCGTTGGCCAGGGCCACGGCCTCGTCTTCGTCGGCGACCTTCATGATCCCCACCACGGGTCCAAAGGTCTCCTCGGACATCACCTCCATGCGATGGTCCACGTCGACCAGCACGTGCGGCGCGACGTAGCAGGGACCCAGATCACCCATGGCGAAGTCGGCGGTGCCACACAGGGCCCGCGCGCCCATCGCCAGCGCCTGCTCGATGTGCGCGCGGATGCCCTCGGCCGCGGTGGCGCTGACCACCGGGCCCAGGGTGGTCGTGGCCTCGAGCGGGCTGCCCACCACGTACTGCCGGGTCTTGGCCACGTAGGCGTCCACGAAGCGATCGTAGAGCTGCTCGTGCACGTAGATCCGCTCGATGCCGCAGCAGCTCTGTCCGGCGTTGAAGAACGCCCCGTCGACCAGGTTGTCGACGGTGAAGTCGAAGTCGCAATCGGGCAGCACGAGCGCGGGGTCCTTGCCGCCGAGCTCGAGGCCGACCCCCACGAAGCACTCGTGAGCCACGGTGCGATAGACCTCGTGGCCGCCCCGCACCGAGCCGGTGAAGGCCACGAAGCCGAAGCGACGCTTGGCGATGAGCTCGGCCACCGTCACGTGATCGACCGGCAGCGCCTGCACCAGGCCCTCGGGGGCCCCGGCGGCGGTGAACGCCTGCTCGAGCTGGTCGGCCACCAGGGCGGTCTGATGGGCGTGCTTGACCACCACCGCATTGCCGGCGAGCACGGCGGGCACCACGACGTTGATGGGAATGATGAGCGGGTAGTTCCACGCCGCGATGTCGAGCACGGTGCCGACCGGCTCGCGACGAATGAAGCGATCGAACCCGAGCTTCTGCGGCAGCACGTGATCGGCCAGCGCCGCCTCGGCCATGTCGCACAGCGCCAGCGTACGCTCGCGCATGGGGCCGCGATACTCGCCGCGCGCGTGGGCCAGGGGCTTGCCCATCATGCGGGTGATCTGCTCGGCGTAGTGCTCCTCGAGCTCGCCGTAGCGCTGCAGCATGGCGCGGCACACCTCCAGACGCCGTGACAGCGGCACCTCTTGCCACTGGCGCTGCACCTCGTCGGCCCGGTCGAGCTTGGCCAACGCCTCGGCCTCGCCGAGCTCGCTGTAGGTATAGGCGACCTGGTCGTCGATGGGGCTGACGATGTCCGGCATGAGCGTCGCGATGGTACTTGGCGACGGCGGCGGCGAACACCGGGACCGCGGCACGGTGGTCTCGCCCGCGGCGGGGACCACCGGAGGCGCCACGCGTGGCCCGCCGACGGACTCCCGCAGATCGCGCAACCCGCCGCGGCACGCTGCGGCTAGTAGATCGCCTGGAGCCCCAGCACGTCGCCCCACCCGAACATGCGCATCCCCTGGTTGCAGGGCCCGGTGGAGGGGTACATCGTGAGGTTGCACGAGTTGCCCGGCGAGTGCCCGAGGCCGAAGGCATGCCCGAACTCGTGGGTCGCCACGCCGCGCAGCGAGTACTGATCGACGCACCCCGCGGGCACTCGAGCGCTCGTGAACCACGCGAACGCGTCGTCGTACAGCATGTCGGTGCCGGTCGCGACGCCACCATTGGCGAACCACGTGCACGTGACTCCGAGGACGTTGTTGGGCAGGTCGGCCCAGCCCACCACGTTCGTGGAGTCGTCGAACCCGCAGAGGATCGAGTCGCCGAAGATCCCGATGTTGGGCGCGACGTTGGTCTGGCCCATGTAGCCCTGGAGGGCCCCCACCTGATCGGGCAGGAAGCACGCGTCGCGAGCCGACGGCGAGCCCGCGGCCCCATCGACGAGGGCCTCGATCGTGGCGGCCATGTCGAGCGCGGCGGGGCGCCCGGCGTCGCGGTAGTACCAGCGAATCGGGCCGTTCCAGTGCCATCCGGTGAGGCTCATGCGATCGTCCATGCACTTGTCCGGACACACGGCCTGCGCCGGTGGGGGCGCCACCAGCCCCCACCGCGGGTCGGCGTCGTGCTGTGCCACCCGCCCCTCGTCATCGGTCGTCACCGTGATGAGCTCCATCTGGCCGTCGTCGTAGATCACCTCGATCGCGACCCCATGACCGGGAGGCGGCGAGGCCACGGCAACTCCATCGAGGACCTCGACCTCTGCCTTCCCTGCGACCACCTCGTCCGGCGCCTGCGGCTCGAGGACGAGCGGCTCCTGCATCGGCTCGTCCTCGACCTCGCAGCCGGACCCGATGCCCAGCAAGACCACGCCCACGACCACTGCTCGACCCAATCCCGATCGACCCACGTTCACGCTCCCCGTTGTTCCTCCGGCCGGCGTCCGCCTGCACCACGCGACGGCCGCCCTCGACCAAGGACGTTCTAGGAAGCTTCTTCGCCGCCGCTCCCGCCCTCGCCGGGGTGCTGGGGAGCCGCGGCTGGGCACGTCGAACCCCCCGTCCTATGCTCGACGGGCCATGCGCCGCTTCAGCCTCTCCGACGTCGCGCTCGCGCGGCCGGTCACGGTCGGCATGCTGCTCGTGGCCGTGCTGGTGCTCGGCGTGATCGGAGCCACCCAGATGCCGCTGGCCTTCCTGCCGCGCCGCGTCTCGGCCAACGCGTGGATCCGGGTGTCGATCGCCCGCACCAGCCCCGAGGTGCTCGAGCGCGACGTGGTGCGCCCGCTCGAGGAGGAAGTGGCCGGCATCCGCGACCTCGAGCGGATCCAGGTGGGTACCGGCACCTGGGGCGTGCGCATGAACCTCGAGTTCGAGCCGGGCACCGATCTCGACGCACGCAAGCTCGAGCTGCGCGACCGCATCGAGCGCGTGCGACCCAACCTGCCCGAGTTCGTGCAGCGGGTGGAGATGGGCACCCGGGGCGACGACAACGACGACCCCGTGATGGAGATGCTGATCTCCAGCGGCACCGACCTCTCGCAGGACTACTATCTCATCGAGGAGAAGGTGGTTCGCGCGCTCGAGCGCGTGCCCGGCGTGGCGCGCGTCGATCTGCAGGGGGTCACGCCCCACGAGCTGGAGATCGCGATCGACGTGGAGGACGTCAGCCGTGCCGGGGTCTCGCTGCAGGAGCTGAGCGACTCGGTCCGGCAGGCGCGACAGGGACGAAGCCTCGGCGTGCTACGACCGGGCGACGGCCCCGGCGGGTGGGAATCGGGCATCCGGGCCCCCGCGCGGGAGGCCGACCCGCAGGCGTTCGCCGAGCTGCCGCTGCGCCGCAGCGGCGACTCGCTCTCCACCACCACCACCACCACGTCCATGCGCGCGGGCGAGGGCACGGCGGCGCTGCCCACCGGTCCGCCCGACCGCGGCTTCGCGG
This sequence comes from Paraliomyxa miuraensis, assembly GCF_026337845.1. Taxonomy (GTDB): domain Bacteria; phylum Myxococcota_A; class Polyangia; order Nannocystales; family Nannocystaceae; genus Paraliomyxa; species Paraliomyxa miuraensis. The sequence goes on from NZ_JAOVZF010000163.1 coordinate 189,357, forward strand.
CCCTGGGCGAGGTGGCGGAGGTCAGCGTGCACCCCGAGGAGAACCGCGACGGCAAGACGCTCAACGGACGCCACGCGGTCAGCCTGGAGATCTTCGCCGCCGCCGGAGCCAGCACGGTCGAGGTCACCCAGCGGGTGCGGGCCGAGGTGGAGCGGGTGGGCCAGGACCCCGCCCTCGATGGCATCGAGCTGCTGGTCGTCCACGACCAGGGCAAGATCATCCTGCAGACGCTCGACGACCTGCGCAACACGGGCCTGTGGGGCGGCCTGCTGGCGTTCCTGGTGCTCCTGCTGTTCTTGCATCGATGGACCACCACGTTCGCGGCCGCGATCTGCATCCCGCTCGCGGTCACGGCGGCATGCGCGGTGCTGTTCCTGCGCGGCAGCGATCTCGATTGCATCGTGATGCTGGGCCTGGTGCTCGCGGTCGGCATGCTCATCGACAACGCGGTGGTGATCGTGGAGGCGATCGCCGCCCACAGCCGTCGCGGGGAGCCGCCGCTGCGCGCCGCGAAGCTGGGCGCGCGCGAGGTGGGCTTTGCCACGATCGCCTCCACCCTCTCCACCGTGATCGTGTTCATCCCGCTGCAGCTGGGTGAGCCCACCGATCGCATGGCGGCCTACCTGCGCCCGCTGGGCAGCACGGTGGCGATCGGTCTGGTGGCGAGCCTGGTGATCTCCCAGACCGCGGTGCCCCTGCTCATGGGGCGGCTCCTTGCGCCCAAGCCCAAGCCCGTGCATCACCCCGTGCTCGATCGCCTGGCCGGCGCCTATGCGTGGGTCATCCAGCGCACCCTGCGGTGGCCCCGGCTCTCGGTGCTCGTGGGGCTCGGGCTCGCGGTCTCGGTGATCGTGCCCGGGGCGCCGTTGCTGGACGCGATGAAGCTCGGCGATGCCGAGGTCCAGGACGACAACATGCCGATCCTGCTCGAGATGGCCGGCAGCCGCGGCTCCGAGAAGATCGGTGGTCTGGTCGAGGTGGTGGAGCAATCCCTGCTCGCGCGCAAGGACGAGGTCGGGATCGCCTCGGTCTCCTGCGCATGGGGCGATTTCTGGGGCAACTGCCGCGCCTACCCGTCCGAGCCGTTCCAGAGCGAGAAGGAAGCCGCGGCGTTCAAGGCCCGCGTCCGCGATGCGCTGCCGGACCAGCCCGGGGTCAAGTACCGGCTGGGCGAGCGTCGCATGCACTGGCGCGACAACAACGATCCCCGCGTGGTGGAGTTCGCCCTCCGCGGCGAGGACATGGCCGAGCTGATGACCCTGTCGCAGGCCGCCGCCGCTCATCTCGAGGCCCGCCTGACCCGCGGCGACCGCAAGACCCAGGAGCCGGGCACCTACGACTTCATCACCACCCCCTACGAGGAAGGGGCGGTCGAGCTGCACATCCACCTCGACCGCGCCCGCCTGCGCACGCTGGGTCTCGCCGCCGACGACGTGGCGCGCCGGGTGTCCCTGGCCTTCCAGGGCCTGCCGCTGGGCAGCGTGCGGGGCCCTCGAGGCGAGATCCAGCTGCGCCTGTCGGTCGCCCCCGGCGAGGGCGAGGACGCGGGCGTGGCCGAGCTCCGCGACCTGCGAATTCCGGTGGCCGACGGCCAGGACGTGCCGCTCGGAGGCCTGGCCACGATCGAGCTGGCCTCGCGCCCGTTCTGGATCCAGCGCGTCGATCGGCAGACCGAGATCAAGCTCCAGGTGCACTTCTTCCAGGCCGATCCACGGGGTCACTGGGAGCTGGTGGAGCAGGCCATGGCCGACTTCCCGATGCCGCCCGGCTATGGCTGGGGGCGCGGCACCCAGTGGCGACATCAGCAGGAGGCGGGCAACGAGATGCTCGTCAACCTCGGGCTGTGCCTGTTGCTGGTCTACGCGGTGATGGCCTCGCTGTTCGAGAGCTTCCTGCAGCCGCTGGGGATCCTGGTGACCTGCTTGCTGGGCTGCTTTGGCGCGCCCTGGGCCCTGTGGCTCACCGAGACCACGCTCGACACCACCGCCATCGTCGGGTTCTTCATCCTCATCGGGATCGTGGTCAACAACGGGATCATGCTCGTCGATCGCGTGACGCAGCTGCGTGCGCAGGGGCAGAGCCGCGACGAGGCGCTGCGGCACGCAGGACGCGATCGCATCCGGCCGATCCTGATGACGATGGTGACCACGATCCTCGGGTTGGTGCCGATGCTCATCCACCACCCCACCCTGGCCGGGGTCTACTACCACTCGATCGCGATCGTGATCGCGGGTGGGCTCACCAGCAGCACCATCCTGACGCTGGTGTTCCTGCCTGCCGCCTACGCGATGCTCGAGGATCTGAGCACCTCGGCGCGTCGCGGGTGGCGAGCGGTGGCTCGTCGCGGCCGTCGCTAGCCGATTGCCGGGCTCGATCGAGTGCCGACTTCGAGTGCCGATTCGATTGATGGATCGACCGGAATGGTCGATCGACACGATCGACCGATCGACCGTATTCGCATGGTTTCACGGTCGTTCGATCGATGAATTGTGAAGCTCGTGTCCTCAATCGTGCATAGTTCAGATCGATCGATCGAACCATGCAGAATTTTTAAGCAATTCCCTTCCTGACACTCATTGCAACCGTGCGGTCGTGACACGGTCGCACTCATGGAAACACTGAGTGTCCCCACCGCCCCCCTTGCCTCGCTCCTGCTCGTGCTCACCGCCGTCGGATGCTCGACGGGGGAGGACGCGCGGCCGTCCGGCCCGCTCGGCACCGAGCCCGGAGCACCGATGACGACCGGCCTGTTCGACTCCGAGGGCATCACCGCCGACTTCCCGGTCGAGAGCTCGTCGTCCGGCGACGATGGTCTGGGTGACACCGGAGGCGATGGCTCCGGGCCGAGTGGTTGTAATGGATCCACTGCAATCGCCCCCCTCGGCAGCCCGTGCGTCGACGACTGTGCCTGCGCATCGGGTCACTGCTTCGCGCTGCCGTTCGGCGGCGTATGCTCCGAGTGCGTCACCGACGACGAGTGTGCAAGTGACGGTGGCACTCCGACCTGCGCCGTGGATGGGACCACCGAGCCCCCCTTCGCCCACTGTACCGACATGCCCGCCGCGCCCCCCGACCTCGCCTCCGTTCGCTGCGAGGACCTCCACGGCACGAGCTTCGACGCCCCCGCGAAGCGCGTCCACGAGGTCACGATTGCCGGCATCGAGGGCACGACCAACAAGCTGCGTCGTCGCGAGCAGGTGAGGATCTCCGAGGGCCTCGCGAACGAGCTCGGCATCCACGAGGGCGAGGTGGACGACACGGGACCGGCGTGGCAAGTGCGGGTGATCCTCGACGACGTGGACCCCGGCTCCAGCGCCAACTTCAGCGTGGCCGAGATCGTCCCCGGGGTCCCCGAGCTGCGCGTCGAGGTCTGGCTACCCAACGACGTCGACGGAGACGGAAACTTCTCCGACGAGCACAACGGCTTCCACAAGCTGTTCGGCGACGAGAACACGGAGGACGTGCTGGACGACGAACCCAAGGCCACGGTGGTGCTCATGGCCCCCGGCACCACCGTGGTGGTGAGCGGCGGCCAAACGACCGCCCACGTGCACTTCCCCGAGCCCAGCGCCAACGACGGGTCCTTTCGGGAGTGCGTGGAGCTGCACGACGACGTGCTCGCGGTGGTCGCTCCCCACGGTGGCAGCATCGAGGAGCACATCACCAACGAGCTCCCGCAGTTCTTGTCCACGCTCGAGGCGCTCGGCCAGGCCCCGAGCACGTGGGAGGCGGTGGGGCTGTGGGATGGGGGCGGAGCCTACCGTCGCTGGCACATCACCGCCACCCAGGTCTCGGCTGGTGCGTTCCCTGGCTATGCGCTGCTCGCCGATGCCGGCCCCTACAAGTACACGCTGTCGCTTCATGGGTTCGCCAACGGCAAGAAGGGGGTGGTGGTCGGTGGTCGAGCCGGACGCCAGCTCAAGTGCTTCTTGGTCCAGCGGCTCGAGCAGGAGCGCACCGTGGGGACCAACGTCCTCTACGAAATCCACGCGCCCGGCAGCCCCAAGCTCGACGTCAACGGGCACCTCGGCGAGTCGGGCCTGTCGGGGCAGAGCACCGACAACATCGTCAATCGCCTGTCGCCCGCCGACCCGGGCGCGGGCGGCATCCAGCTCGAGCTCTCGACCGCGCTGCGCGATGACGACGAGCTGTTCGCGGACTTCATGCACGCGCTGGCGATCGCGACCAACGATCTCATCGACCTGCAGCTGACCGACGACCCCGACACCGACTACTGCTCGATGCTCGACTAGATTTGGACGAGGTGACGCCGCGCAGGACACGAGGTGGCCGACCCGTTGGCCAACCCCCGGCCAACGGGCGGACCACCTCCGAGGGTTCGACGCTGTCTTCGGATGGATCGATGGCGGCCCGGTCGTCGGTCAGGCGCACGTCGCCGGAGTCGCGCCGCTCTCGTCGACCTCGGCGTCCTGGCACGTCTGCCCCGCGGGACAATCGACGTCGTCCACGCACGAGCTGCACACGCCGATCTCGGCGATCCCGAGGCCCCCGATGTCGGTCACGGCGCAGCGGCCCGATGCACACGGGGTGCCGTTGCCCGTGCCCCCGGGCAGCAGCGGACACAGCTCCCCGTCTTCCAGCGAGCCCGGAGCCGCGCAATGCAGGTAGCCCAGCGCAATGCCGCCGTTGATGTCGACGGTGGGCACGCAGGTGCCACCGCCCGCACAATCGGCCGCGGTCTCGCACTCGCTGCAGAAGTAGTCGGGCAAGAAACCCTGGGTGTCGATGAGCTGCGTGCACACCAGGCCGGGCTGACACCCGCTGCTGCCGGGCTCGCACATCACCCCCAGCTGCCCCTGGGTGCAGCGCGCAAACGGGGGATCGGTGGAGGGGTCGACCGAGCAGGTGCCCGCGCCAGCGGCCATGCACTCCACGTCGCTCAGGCACTCCGAGCACGCGCTGCCCAGGGAGATCTGGAAGCAGCGACCCGAGGCGCAGTCGCAGCCATCGGTGCACACGCCTCCGAGGACGCCGGTGCCCACCATCCCCTGGCACACGCCCGGCGGAGGAGGTCCATCGCTCCCCGCGGTCTCGTCCAGCCCCTCGCTGCCCTCGCCGCTGCCCGCCGAGCCGCCCTCGCTCCCGGTGCCCTCCATGCTCGCCGTCGTGTCGCCGACCGGCGTGGTGGTGGAGACGCCTGGGCCCACGCCGGGCCCGCCCGTCGGGGTCTCGTCGCTGCCCGTGGCGCATCCGAAGAGCGCGAGCACGAGCACCACATGCCAGCCCTTCCGCATCGCGCCGATGATGTCACGCCAGGACCCGCCCCGGCAAAGCGTTCCAGCACCGCCCTGCTGCCCGCCATCGGACGCCAGTGGGCTGCTATCCTGGACGCCGTGCCCGAGCCGACCGAGGTCCGCATCGACAAGTGGCTGTGGGCCGCCCGCATGTTCAAGACGCGCTCGCTGGCGTCCGACGCGTGCGGAGCCGGCCACGTGAAGGTGGGCGGCGTCTCGGTCAAGGCCGCCAAGTCCGTGCGCGTGGGCGATCGCCTCGAGGTCCGTACGCCCGGGGGTCTGCGCATCCTCGAGGTGGCGGCGCTCGGCGAGCGACGCGGGCCGGCCAGCGTCGCGCGCACGCTCTACGTCGATCACACCCCTCCGCCACCGCCCAAGGACGAGCAGGCGCTGCTGGTCGAGACCGCCACGCGCGATCGCGGCACGGGACGCCCGAGCAAGCGCGACCTCCGAGATCTCCGGCGACTGCGGGGATACTGATCGGGCCTTGCCCTCACGCTCCGCGTGCCTGTAGCGTCCGCCGCCGATGCGATACTTCGTCACGGGAGCCACCGGGTTCGTCGGCGGTGCAGTCGTTCGCCAGCTCCGCGAGGTCGGGCACGAGATCCGCGCCCTGGTGCGCGACCCCAGCCAGGCCAAGGCGCTGCGCGAGCTGGACGTGGAGCTGTTCCCCGGCGACATCCGCGAGCCCTCGACCATGCGTGGACCAATGGAGGGCGTGGATGGCGTGTTCCACATCGCGGCCTGGTACCAGCTGGGCAGCGACGAGGCCGCCCAGGCGCATGCCATCAACGTCGGTGGCACCCGCAACGTGCTCACGCTGATGAAGCAGCTGCGGATTCCCAAGGGCGTCTACACCAGCACGGTGGCCGTGTTCTCCGACACCCACGGTCAGCTCGTCGACGAGACCTACCGCTACGACGGGCCCATGCTCAGCGAGTACGAGCGCACCAAGCACGAAGCCCACTATCGCGTCGCACTGCCGATGATCGAAGAGGGCCTGCCGCTGGTGGTCGTGATGCCCAGCGTCGTCTATGGCCCCGGCGATCAGGGGCCCCTGCACGATGCCTTCATCCAGTACCTGCGCGGCCGGCTTCCGCTGGTGCCCCAGGGCGCGCGCTACTGCTGGGCCCACGTGGACGACGTCGCGCGCGGCCACATCCTGGCGATGGAGAAGGGCCAGGCGGGCGAGAGCTACATCCTCGCCGGCGAGCCCTACGGCTTGCCACAGGCGCTCGATCTCGCCGAGGCAATCACGGGGATCAAGGCGCCACGCCTGCGGGTTCCCGCCGCGCCGATCCGGGCCATCGCCTCCGCGATCGAACGGCTCGAGCGCCATGTGCCGCTGCCCTCGAGCTATCGCTCCGAGTCCCTGCGCAGTGCGGCAGGCGTGACCTATACCGCCCGCAGCGACAAGGCTCGCCGCGAGCTCGGCTGGCACGTCCGACCGCTCGACGAAGGGCTGCGCGAGACCCTCACCCACGACATGCGCACGCTGGGCATCACGGCACCCAACGCGCGCTGACGCCCACCGGCCGCACGTCCCCCGTCATGCCTCGAGCGCGATCGGTGGCGTCGTCCGCACGCGTGAGCCCTCGCGCGTACGCGCGCCGCGGCCCCCGTGGACGGGGGTCGTCGCCTCTGCCATCGTGCGCGCCATGGGAGCCCCACGACCCCAACGTTGGCCGCGACCGCTCTTCGTTCCCCTCGCGCTGTGGCTCGCCACCGGCTGCGACGCGCTGACCGGCGGCGGCGAACGAACGACGCCCGAACAGACCCCCGCCAAGACCGACGCCGAGCAGACCAAGCAGGCCGACGACACCAAGGCCGAGGCCGAGGGCGGCGAGGCCAAGAAGACGGACGACGACGCCAAGGCCGAGGAGGCCAAGAAGGCCGCCGAGGACGCCAAGAAGGCCGCCGAAGAGGCCAAGGCGGCCGAGGACGCCAAGGCCGCCGAGGACGCCAAGAAGGCCGCCGAAGAGGCCGCGAGCCGCCCCGTCGCGCTCTCGGGCATCGCGGTCAAGCCCATGGGCGGCCTGTTCGGCAGCTCGGGCATGATCGAGATCACCGCCAAGGCCAAGCTGAACCAGGTCCTGGGCAACTCCACCTACGTGCACGTCAAGTCGCTGTGCAAGAAGGACGACCGCGTCGTCGCCGACACCGGCTACCTCAACGCCCACTACGCCAAGCCGCTCGAGCAGTACGCGGTGGGCGAGGAGGCCGAGATCAAGGGCACCCTCTACTCGCAGGGGCTCGGCTCGACGCTGTCGCCATGCCAGCTCGAGATGCGCGTGGCGGGCTTTGGCGGGGGGCTGTCGGTCCCGGTGGGTCGAGCCTGCTGGACCGGCACGGAGGTCACCGACGGCGCATGCGATCCCGAGCTGGCCGCGGTTCCCATGTCGGGCGCCACCAAGCCGGTCGAGGTGGCCGAGCTCGAGGTCGAGCGCAGCGGGGGCCTGGGCGGCTCCAAGGGGCTCGAGCTGTCGTACCTGCTGCAGATCAACGAAGCGCAGGACAACAACGTGCGGCTCACCTTCAAGACCGGCTGTCGCGTGGGCAGCAAGACGTTCGCCGACATCGGCCAGGCCAACCTGATGGCCGGCCCGTTCACCTACGAGCCGGGCGAGACCGTCGCGCGCTCCGCTGCGCTCTACTGGAGCTCGGCCTACGAGCTGTCCGAGATGCCCAACGACTGCGACATCACCACGTCGCTGTGGAAGACCAAGCCCGGCACGTTCGGCGAGTACGAGGAGATCCGTCTGCAGGACTCGTGCTTTCGCGACGGCAAGCTCACCGCGAGCCGCTGCGATCCCGCGGCGCCGCCCGTGCCGGCGCCCACCCCCCTGGCGGCCGAGTCGGTCACCGTCGACGAGGTCGGTCTCGAGCTCGCCGAGCCCTACGGCGCCACGGGCAAGTTCCAGCTCAAGATCCAGGCCGACGTGACCATCGCCAAGCCCGTCAACCAAAACGATGGGGTCACCGCCAAGGTGAGCTGCAAGGCGGGCAAGGACAATCGCGTGGAGTCGGCCTACCTGTTCGGACCCGAGCTCTACTACCTCGAGCCCGGCGAGACCGGACGCATGACGGCCAACGCGTTCGGCAGCGTGGCGCTGGATACCAAGCCCAAGTCCTGCAAGGTCGAGTTCTTCGGCGGCCCGCGCTTCTCGCCCTCGGGGGCCGACGGGGTCGACCTGGGCGCGTTCTGCCTCAAGAAGGACAAGGTCACCAAGGGCGGCAAGTGCTGACGCCACGGGGACCGCATCGCGCCCCAACCGCCGAGCAACCGCCGTCCCCGGCGGCTTGGGTCGCCGACCAGGTTCGTGGTACCACCACCCCCAGGTGATCCGTCACGCGCGCCTCCTGGTGGTGCTGCCGCTCCTTGCGGCCTGCCCCACGTTCGAATACGGGCCCGAGGCCTACGAGCTCACCGCCTCGTGCGTGGAACTCGGACCCGGCGGCGGGGTCGTGGTGGATGACGACGGCGAGCCCCGCGTGGTCACGTGCTCGCGCTTCGAGCACGACAACGGGGCCGTGCTCCTGACGAGCCCGCAGCCGCAGCCCCTGGTGCTGGTGTTCGGCTTCGAGGCGTTCGAGCGCAACCTCGACTACGTCACGCTCCAGTACGAGCGCCCCGGCCTGCCCCCGAGCCGCCTCATCTGCCCGTTCGGCTATGGCCTCGAGGACGAGGACGTGAGCGCCGACGGAATCCAGTGCCTGTCGGTGGGCCTCGATGGCCACGATCCCGAGGATCCGGGCGACCAGCCCTCCACGCCCGAGGGCGCCGCGTCGGGCGTCATCGACGTGCGCGCGCGGATCGACGCCGCGGTGCCGGGTCAGTACGCGATCTCGGCGTGGCTGACCGACGACAACGACTTCGAGTCGCCCGTGCTGCGGTGGCAATTCACCGTGCAGGATCCCCCGGAGCCCGACCGCGTGCCGGAATAGCGGCCCCTTGCGCTCGGGGGGCCGTCAGAACCGCCCGCGGAGCACCACGCCCGCGGTGTCGGGGCTCACCGAAGGCGCGAGCACGGGCGCGTCGGATCGGCTGCGTCCGTGCAGCCACACGCCGAGCAGCACGGCCCCGGTCAGCGCGCTCGTGATCGTCACCGCGCCGGAGATCAACGCCATGCGGTTCATCGACTGCTGGTGGCGCTGCACGTCGGCGCGCGCCTGGGCCTCGGAGTCCGTGTCGAGCCGCTGCAGCACGCGCTGCGCCTCGCTCGACTGCTGGGCTCCGATCAGGGTGGGCACGAGCGCCGCCCCGGCCACGCCCAGCGACAGCAGCCCCGCGCGCATGAGGATGCGCTCGTCGGAACGGCGACGCCGCGGATCGATCACCACCTCGTTGGAGGGAACATCGACCTCGGCGGCAGCCACCTCGGGCGAGCTCGTGATCGGGCGTGGGCGTACGGTGAACTCGGGCGTGACTCCGGGCTCGGCATCCGCTTCCGTCGATGGCTCCGCTTCCGTCGGCGGCTCTGCTTCCGTCGACGGCTCTGCCTCCGTCGACGGCTCTCCGTCCGTCGATGGCTCCGCCTTCGTCTCCGTCGATGGCGTCGATGGTTCCGCCGCCTCCGTCGACGGCTCCGCCTCCTCGCCGACCGGCTCGGTCGTGGCCGTCGCGGTGGGCTTGGCCGGTGCAGCCGCGGCCACCACGGGGCCGATCCCCATGCCGATCGTCAGCACGGGAGCGAGCACCCAGTGCGCATACCGCGGACCCTTCATGCCGCTCGGAGAGTAGCCCGAGCCCACCGCCGCCCACCAGCGTCCTGCCACACACCGCGCGTCCCTGCGCACTCGGGGGTTCCCCGGCTCCCAATTCCCCCTCTCCCACCCTCTTTTCGTCCGGACGTGGGGCCTCCTGGTGGTGTCCAATGGCCCCGCACCCCCTCACGACCCTCGATCCGGAAGGCCGCTCGTGTCCCTCGCCTCTGCCCGCCCCGACCTGCTGTTCCTCCTGTCGGCTCTCGCCCTGCTCGCCGCGTGTCCGGGCGACGACACCCGCCCCGGTGCCGACACCGACACGGGCATCATCACCGCCAGCGGCCCCACCGGCACCGATGGCTCCACCAGCGTGGGCGAGACCGAGGCGGTCGACGAGACCGGCACCACCACCACCGGCGGGCCCGCGTGCGACGACACCTGCGAGGGCGTGTGCGTGGGCGACGTGTGCTGCGCCGCCGACAAGGCCTGCGACGCCGTGTGCTGTGCCGAGCAAGAGGTGTGCTCCTTCCAGCAGTGCGTGGTGCCGGGGGCGGAGTGCGTCGACGCCAGCGAGTGCCCCGACGGCAACTACTGCGAGTACTCGCTGGGCGAGCCCGGCCAGGGCGGCGGCATGGGCATGTGCCAGGGCGGCGCCTCGCTGGCCACCGGCAAGTGCCTGCCCGAGCCGCCCGAGTGCCCGCCCGGGGTCGAGCCCACCGAGGGCGGCGAGATCGACTGCCTGCCCCAGTGCGAGGTGATCCCGCAGACCAGCTTCGCCCCGGTGCTCAAGTACCACTGGGACCTGGGCAACTCGATGATGGCCCCCATCGTCGTGCAGCTCGACGACGACAACTGCGACATGGTCGTCGACGAGCGCGACCTGCCCGAGATCGTGTTCTCGACGTTCGCGGGCAGCGACTACAACAACAACGGCACGCTGCGCGCGATCTCCATCGTCGACGGCATGATCGTGGAGAAGTGGTTCGTCAACCCGGGCACGGACCAGGTGCACCCCGGGCGCTCGATCGCGGGCGGCAACATCGACGGCGTGGCCGGCAACGAGATCGTCACCTGCACCAACACCGGCCGCGTGCGGGCCTTCGACGCCAACGGCATCGAGCGCTGGGTCTCGGAGTACGCCGGCGGCTGCTTCATGCCCTCGATCGCCGACCTCGATCAGGACGGCACCGCCGAGGTCATCGAGCTCGGCGGGATCATCGACGGCGTCACCGGCATGACCGAGGCCACCTACCCCACCCAGTTCGCGGTGGTCACCTCCGACGTCGATGGCGACGGTCGCCTCGAGGTGGTGGGTCCGCGCTACGTGTTCGAGGCCGACGGCACCCCGGTGGCCGACGTGGGCCTCAGCGGACACCACGCCGCGGTCGCCGACTTCGACGGTGACGGCGGGGCCGAGATCGCCGTGATCAACAACGGCAACCACACCCTCTACCTGTGGCGCGTGAACCCGGGCATGCCCGGCGGGGCCGAGATCATTCGCCAGAACATCAACATCAACGGTGCCCTCGGCGAGTGCTCCGGCGGCACCGGCGGTGGGCCCCCCACCATCGCCGACTTCAACGGCGACGGCACCCCCGACGTGGGCGTGGCGGCCGGGGTGGGCTACGCCGTGTTCGACGGCGCGGCGCTCATGAACCCCGCCGTGGCCGACGCCGACACCCTGCTGTGGATCACCCCCGCCCAGGATTGCTCGTCGCGCCGCACCGGCTCGTCGGTGTTCGACTTCGACGGCAACGGCAGCGCCGAGGTGGTCTACGGCGACGAGCAGTACCTGAGGATCTACGACGGCGCCACGGGGGCGGTGGTGCTGCAGGAGTGCAACACCACCGGCACGCTCGAGGAGTACCCGCTGGTGGCCGACGTGGACAACGACGGCCACGCCGACATCGTGGTGATCAGCAACGACTACCACGGCATCCTGTGCCCCGACGACGGCTCGCAGCAGCGGGGCCTGCGGGTGTTCGGCGACGACCAGTGGGTCCGCACGCGCCGGGTGTGGAACCAGCACGCCTACCACGTGACCAACGTGGAGGAGGACGGCACCATCCCCACCGCGGAGGTCGCCAACTGGTCGGTGGCGGGGCTCAACAACTTCCGCCAGAACGTGCAGCCCGAGGGTGAGTTCTCCGCCCCCGATCTGGTGGCCACCGTGATCGGGATCTGCTCGCCCGACGAGTTCGGCGCCATCGCCCGCGTCCGCAACCTCGGGCGCGCCGCCGTGCCCCAGGGGGTCGCGGTGGGCTTCTACGAGGGCGATCCCTCGGCGGGCGGCGTGCTGCTCGGCACCGAGCTCACCACCAAGATCCTCTACCCGGCCGAGGCCGAGGACGTGACGCTCTTGCTGCCCGAGGCCAGCGAGGACCTGCGCCTGGGCAACACCGAGCTGTGGGTCGTGGTCGACGACGGCATGCCGCCGCATCCGTGGGTCGAGTGCCGGCCCGACAACAACCGGGCGCACGGCCCCATCGCGTGCAACGTCGCGGGCTGAGCGGGCCGTACATCGCTCCGCTCCGCTGGCGCCCCAAACGAGACGAGACGAGACGAGCCCGCACGACGCGGGCGCCGCGACCGGGCAGCGGCCGACTCGGATCTCATACTTGGGGTGATGCTGGCATCGACCCCGGCGCTCCAGAGCCTCTGGTACACCCTGCTCGACAATGCGTTCACCCTCGCGCTCTTGCTCGTGTTCGCCGTGGTGGTGGCGTCGACGCTCGCGCGCCGCTACCGTCGCGACAAGTGCCTGACCCTCCTCGACGACTTCCACGTGACGTTCGCCGACGCCAAGGGTCGGGCACAGTGGGGTGACCTGGTCGTCGTTCCCGACGGGATCGAAGTGCGCTTCGACGCCGCGGTGGTCGAGGCTGGCGGCCTCGCCAAGGGCTCGGCGCTGATCTTCGAACGAGCGGTACGGGACGGAGTGGGGCTGTGCCGCTCGGTCGACGCGCTGACCCCGGCCGAGCGCCTGCTGCGAGAGGCCCAGCTGCAGCGCTGCGTGCGACCCGGCCCGGTGCGACTGGTCCTGCGCGCGCTCGCGGGCTTCGTGGACGCCCTCGGCGATGCGCTGTCCCGGGCCGTGATGCTGGCCGTGGCCCAGGTGAGCTCGGCGGTCTCGTTCTCCACCGGGTTCTCCCAGGAGCCCGAGGACGGCGACGCACACGGTCCCTCCTTGCCGCGCACGCGCGCCCGCGCCTACGAGCCGCTGCTCGAGCGCTGGCTCGGGCGACCGGTGGTGGTGCGGCTGTGGTCGGCCGCCGCGCCCGAGCACCCGGTGGATCTGCCGGGCCATCTGGTGGAGTACTCCGCCGACTACCTCGTGGTGTTCAACCTCGAGCGCGAGGTCCGAGGCGAGCTCGAGCTGGAGCTACGCGGTGCTCATCGAGGGGACGGCTTCGTGGTCGAGTGGGATGCACCGACGCTGTGGATCCACTGCACCGGCCCCGACGTGCTGGTGGTCGAGAGCCTCACCACCGCGGGTGGCACCACGCCCATCGACTGCGCGCTCTTGCGAGGGGCCTACGCCGAGCTGCACATCGGGGATCACGAGTCGTGCACGCTGCGGCTGCACCGAACGCGGCGCGTCGACGTGGTGTGCCCGCGCGCGCGGGCGATCGTCACCCACGGGGGCGAGCTGGACGTGGACGCACGCGAAGCGGGCATCGTGGGTCACGGTGCGCGCACCGAGTTGCGCACGCCGAGCTGAGCACGAACGTGCACGGGGCAAGGTGCCCCATGGGGCCAACCTTCCCCGTTTTCTGCTGGTTTACGAATCACCGGCCCGGGCTCGGGCGTCGGTGGGAACATGTCCAGGATTGCGGTTGCGCTGCTCGGGGCCACGGTGGTGACGGCGGTGACGGGCGTGACGACCGTGGCCATTGCGCGCGAGCAAGGCTGGACCCTTCCTCGATTGCTCCGTTCCGATCGCCCGGCGGGACCGGTCACCGTGGTGCTGAATCGACATGGGGGTTTGGTGGTGGCGGCCGAGGACGACTCGTCCCGGCTCGGGTACTCGGGGATCCTCGAGCGTCAGGGCGTGGCATCGGTGGAGATCCCCGCGTTTCGCGGTAGCGACGCCGAGTGGGACGAGCTCCGCCGCTGTGTGCAGGAGAGGTTCGATGGGCTGGGGGTGGATGTGGTCGACGAGGTGCCTGCCACGGGGGCGTACACCGTCGCCCACGTGGGGGGCACGCCGGACCTGTTGGGGTTCGCCGAGACGGTGGGTGGAATCGCACCGCATGCCGATCGAGTGCTCGAGGGGTCGGTGGTGTTCGTGTTCCAGCCCCAGGGCGTGGAGGCGCGATCGCTGTGCGAGACGGTGGCGCACGAGGTCGGGCACACGCTCGGGCTCGATCACACGCGCGAGTGCAGCGACATCATGAGCTACGAGACCTGCGGGCCCAAGGAATTCCGGGTGGTCTCGTCGGGGTGCGGCGAGTGGGAGGACCGGGATTGCGAAGACGGGAACGCGGAGCAGAGCTCGTGGCAGCGGCTGGTGGCCGCGGTGGGCGAGCGGCCGCGGCGGTTCGTGGTGGAGGAGGAGACGCCGCCGGAGCCCGCGGTGTCGAGCGAGCGGCCCACGCTGGCGGTGCAGCGCTCGGCGCAGGCGATCGCGGGGCAGGAGTTCTCGGTGTACGTGGACGTTGGCGACGCCGACGTGCGGGAGGTCGATCTGTTCTGGTACGGGCGTCGCGGGGTGCGACTGCGGTGCGGAGAGCAGAACGAGGCGGTGCCGTTCGCGTGCCGGCGCGAGGGCTCGACGTACGTGTTCACGCTGACGGCCGAGAAGGCGGGGGCACGGAAGTTCGTGGCGCGGGTCGAGGACGGCAAGGGGCGGCTGACCAAGACGCCGGTGTATCGGGTGACGTTCGAGCGTGGGTAGGCGAGGGGTGCCCAGAAGAATGCGAAGACCCGCAACTGGTCCCCAAAGCCCCACTTCTCGCTCCCGCTCGACACGGTCGCTTGGCCCAACCCCTGCTACGATGGGACGAACGACCTGCACCGAGCACGCGGTCCGCTGCACCCCGAACGAGGGCACGAGGCCACTGGTGCCCCATGCTCGTTGGGTCGACGACCGAGATCCCGAAGCCATGACGAAGCGCGCGATCACCAAGCCGAGCAAACGGCCAGCGAAGAAAGCCCCCGCCGCTCGCCCATTCACTCCCCGCGCCACCGGCACCCCATCCCGGCGACGCTCCCGCGCGCTCGTTCCCAGCGATGACCCCCGGTTCACCGAGGTCGTCTCGCTCATCGAGGCCGCGCGCAGCCGTGCCTACCAGGCCGTCAACGTCGAGCTCGTCACGCTCTACTGGCAGCTCGGCGAGCACATCAGCCGGAAGATTGCGAATGCCGAGTGGGGCGACGGCGTGGTCGCCGAGCTGGCCGCAACGCTGGCCCGGCGCTACCCAAGCCTGCGTGGCTATACGAGGCGGAACCTCTTCCGCATGCGGCAGTTCTACGAGGCGTACCGAGATCACGAAAGAGTGTCACCGCTGGTGACACAATTGCCGTGGACCCACCACCTCGTCATCCTCAGCCAGGCAAAGCCGGAGGAGACACGTGAATTCTACGTTCTCGCCGCGATCCGAGAGCGCTGGACCAAGCGCGAGCTCGAGCGTCAGATCCAGTCGGGCGCGGCCCTGCGGGGCGCGTCCGTCGCGAAGAAAGCGTCAGCAGTGCTGACACGAATCCACCCCACCGCCATCGACGAGCTCAAGAACGCCTACAGCCTCGAGTTCCTCTCGCTCCCCGATAGCCACTCCGAGCACGATCTCCACCGCGCCCTCGTGCGCAACCTCGGCCGCTTCATCACCGAGCTCGGCCGCGACTTCTGCTTCGTGGGCTCCGAGTACCCGGTGCAGGTCGGCAAGCAGGACTTCGCGATCGACCTCGTGTTCTTCCACCGCGGGCTGCAGTGTCTGGTCGCCTTCGAGCTCAAGGTCGGCAAATTCGAGCCCGAGCACCTCGGCAAGCTCGGATTCTACGTGGAGGCACTCGACCGCGACGTCAAGAAGCCCCACGAGCGCCCCTCGATCGGCGTCCTGCTATGCGCGACCAAGGACGACGAGGTCGTCGAGTACGCCCTCGCTCGCACGACCTCGCCGACGCTCGTCGCCGAGTACCAGACGATGCTCCCACCCAAGGCCGTCCTCCGCGACAAGCTGCACGAACTCTACGCCCAGCTCGCCCCCGCCGGTGACGGCCACGAAGTCACGCCCGATACCGCTCCACAGCCGGCCAAACCACGAAGGCGAGCACGCCTCAGCAAGCACGAGTAGACACGTAGACGTCCAAACCGGCCCGTGCTCGCCGCGTCACCCGCACCCCGCCCCCGAAATCTCCATCCTCACCTCCGCCGGCTCCCCTTCCGGTCGCGTCAACCGCAGCGCATACCTCCCCTTCCTCAGGAACACCTCCATCGAGTTCCCGCCCCCCATCGGCACCTTCGCCATGATCTTGTCGCACCCCACCGCGCACTCCTCGATCGTCATCTCCGACCCCACCGCCCCCTCACCGAGTCGCGCGACGAACCGATAGTCCCCGTCTTCGGGCACCTCCACCGCGATCGTCGTCCACATCTCCCCGTTGCGCGGCCCGATCGTGTCCGGATCGTCGCAAGCGATCCTCTCGATGATCCCCACCGACTCGTCCCCATCACACCAGGCCCGCAGCACCGTCGGCTCCTCGCAGCCATGGAGCGGATAGCGATATCGAGCCTGAGCGCACTCCGGCACCTTCGCATACTCCTCCACGATCTCGTCCCACCCCGCGCC
This sequence comes from Paraliomyxa miuraensis, assembly GCF_026337845.1. Taxonomy (GTDB): domain Bacteria; phylum Myxococcota_A; class Polyangia; order Nannocystales; family Nannocystaceae; genus Paraliomyxa; species Paraliomyxa miuraensis. The sequence goes on from NZ_JAOVZF010000163.1 coordinate 206,104, forward strand.
CGTCACCGCCTCGATCACCTCGATCGCCCGCCCCTCCCCCGCGCGCGCATCGGTCCGTCGCAGCAGCTCCTGCGTGACCTCCGGCCCGTACCGTTCGTGCAGGTGCGCCGCGAAGTGCCCCGCGCGCGGGTACCACCGCAGCGGCAGACCGGTCTCGACGCTCGCCGCCTCGATGCCTTCCATCAGGCTGCCGTTCGACATCACCCGCACGGCGGCGCGGGCGTCGTCGCCGAACACCTCGGCCGCGCCCTCCTCGAAGAACCCCGGCGAGAACCCACTCCATCCGCGTACCCCGTGCACGATCTCGTGCTCCTGCGGAGCCACCTTCGAATACACGCCTTCGAAGAAGGCACAGCCTACGACCCCCTCCTGGCACGGCAAGTCGCCATCGCCCGAAGCATGCACATAGACCAGCGACCGATCGACCTCCACTCCCATCGCATCCGCCACCAGTGCCACGTAGCGATCCATGTACGGCAGCGTCCCCTCGCACAGCTCGTACGCCCCCGGCCGCGGCGCGTAGTCGAGTTGCGCGCCGCTCCAGATGATGGGTGGAATCTCGCGGGCTGGGTCCTCGGCCTCGCAGCCAGTGGCTCCCAACAGGACGCACACACCCCACCGCACGAGCATTGATTGCACGGAGCCCATTCCTCCCCGTGCTCATCCTTCGCCACCACCCCCTCATTGCCACTGCGCCGGCGTCACCGCCTCTACCACCTCGCCGTCCTTCCCCCTGGGCCGCGCCACACGACGATGCTCGGGTGACCGTCCCGACGGGCCCGCGCTCGCCACCTTGGCGATACCATGGCGTCGATGAGCACCGACCGCCCCCGCTGGCCATGGTGGCTCGCCGCGCTCGTGGTGCTCGTTGCCATGCTCGCATGGTGGTGGCCGGCCGCTCCCGAGCCCGAGCGCGAGCCCTCCACCGAGGCGAGCCACCCACCAGCCGCCACCGCTCGCCGCCGCTCGCCCCGCCCCCCTCCGCGCCACCCCGGAATCATCGAGGCCCCCTCCGCCTCCGTGCACGAAGACGTCCAGGCCCCCGCGGGCGCCCTCGCGGGCACGGTCATCAGCTGGCTCGACGCCTCCCCCGTGCCCGACGCCGAGCTCACCTTCATGGGCGTGGGCACGATCCACTCCGTCGTCACCGACCATGACGGCCGCTTCGTATTCGAAGCCCCCGAGCCCGGCCCCTACACCCTCGCCTCGGTGCTCGCCGACGGCTTCCTCCCCTATGCCCCCGAGCTCGGGCAGGCCCCCCTCCACTACGTGGCCCGCCCCGAGGAGCGGGTCGAGGGCGCCACCATCGAGCTGCGACCGGAGCTCGAGCTCGTCGTTCGCATCGAGGACCCCCGCAGCACGCCGGTTCCGGGCGCCGAGGTCCGCTGGCTGGGCATCGGCACCGGCGAGGCGGCGCTGGCCGATGACGACGACACCTACGTCAGCGATCGCCGCGGCGAGCTACGGCTCACCGCCCGCCTCGACGCCTGGCTCGAGGCCCGCCACGATCCCCTCGGCGTCGGTCGTGCCCGCGTGGACGAGCACGCGCTGTCGGTGGGCACCCTCGTGATCACCCTGAGCCCCGATGCTCCCGCCGCTCGTGCCACCATCGCCGGTCGCGTGCTCGACCCCGTGGGCGAGCCACTCCCGGGCGCCCGCGTGCTGAGCGACCCGGCCAGCGACGAGCCCAGCGCCGAGGCGGTGACCGACGAGGACGGAGCCTTCGTGCTCCACGACCTCGTCCCGGGCCCGCACCGCGTCGAGGCCCGTCACCCCGGGTTCGCACCGGTGTGGGCCTCGGGCGTGCCCGCCGGAGCCGATGCGCTCGTGCTGCAGCTGTCCCCCGGCGCCTCCATCGTGGGCACCATCGCGCTCGCGGACGGCACGACGATCCCGGGCGCCACCGTGGTGGCCCTGCGCCACACCGGCCGGCTCGCCCGCGCATCCCAGGCCCAGACCACCGTGTTCGACACCGAAGGCGAGTACCGCCTCGACGGCCTTCCCCCAGGAACCTACGACGTGATCGGCGGCGCCGCCGGGCATGCGCTCGTACGAGTCTCCAGCGTGGAGCTCGACGCCAGCGCGGTCGAGGTACCGCTGGTGCTGCCCGCCGGCGGGACGATCTCGGGTCGGGTGATCGACGAGCGCACGGGCGCCCCCGTCCCGCGCGCGCGCGTGGAGGTCGAGCGCTCGCTCGGCGCCGGCGCCTCGGTGGCACCGCTGCGAGCGAGCGCGCTGTCCGACGACGAGGGCAGGTTCGAGATCCGCGGCGTCGAGCCCGGCCGCTGCTCGATCCATGCCTACGCGCTCGATCACGTCCCCCGGGCGATCTCCGGCCTGCAGGTGGTACCGGGCGCCGATGCTGGCCCGGTGGAGATCGCACTGCGCCCGGGGTCGGACGGCGTGGGCGAGCGCTTCGACTTCGTGGGCATCGGCGTGATGGTGCGGGTGGATGGTGACGCCCTGCGCGTGACCGGGCTGGTCGAAGGGGGCGGCGCCGAGCGAGCGGGGCTGCTCGAGGGCGATCGGCTGCTCTCGGTCGACGGCGTGCCGCTGTCGGAGCTCATCGACTTTGGCGAGGCGGTCCAGGCCCTACGCGGCCGCGAGGGCACCGAGGTGCTCTTGCAGGTGCAGCGCGGCGAGGACGAGATCTTCGAGGTGATCGTGATCCGCAGCCGTCTGCAGGGCTGATCGCCGCGTGCACTACGAGTCCTTCGGTGCGACTCGTGCGAACACCTCGAGCACCGTCGCAACGTCGACCGGCTTGGTCAGGTGGAGATCGAACCCAGCGTCCGTGCACCGGCGCTTGTCGTCGGCGTTGCCCCAGCCGGTCAACGCCACCAGCACGACGTCGGCGGTCCGGGGATCCTCGCGCATGCGTCGGGCGACCTCGAAGCCATCCATCTCGGGCATGCCGAGGTCGAGGAACACCACGTCGGGACGCCACGACCGCAGCGCCAGCGCGTCGGCCCCGCTGTGCGCCGCCCTCGGCTCGTGTCCCCTGAGCTTCAGGAGCATGCACAGCATCTCGGCCGCATCGACGTTGTCGTCGACCACCAACACGCGCAGGTCGGGGCCCGCACCCCGCTCGCGAGGCGGGCCGACGGCATCCGTGGTCTCTGCCCCCTCGCGGGATCCGAGTGGAAGGCGCACGGTGAAGGTGCTGCCGCGACCGAGGCCGGGGCTCTCGGCCTCGATCGAGCCGCCGTGGAGTCGGACGAGCTTGCGAATGAGCGACAGCCCGATCCCGAGGCCCCCCGCCGTCTGGTGGGGCAACGACTGGACCCGCGCGAACAGATCGAACACCCGAGGCAATGTCTCGGCCGCGATGCCGATGCCGTCGTCGGCCACGCGAATGACCACCTGGTCGCCCTCCACCTCGACCGAGAGCTCGATGCAGCCGCCCTCGGGGGTGTACTTGGTCGCATTGTTGAGCAGGTTGCCGACCACCTGTGCGAGGCGGGTGAGATCGCCGTCGACCCATAGCGGCTCCTCGGGGACGCGCACGACGAGCCGCTGCCCTCGCGCCTCGACGAGCCGCCCGTTGGTCTCGATGGCGTGCTCGACGATGGTGCGCACCATCAACCGCTGGAGCCGCAGCTCCACCACTCCGCGGCTGATCCGAGCGACGTCGAGCAAGTCGTCGACCATCCGGATGAGGTGCTCGAGCTGTCGCGCCATCATACCTCGAATCCGCATCGACTCGCCGTCGAGACCTCGCTCGCGCAGGAGATCGAGCCCGGTGCGAATGGGGGCAAGCGGGTTGCGAAGCTCGTGGGCCAAGGTCGCGAGGAACTCGTCCTTGTGCCGATCGGCCTGCTCGAGCGCATGCTCGGCCTGCTTGAGATCATCGACGTTGGCCGCGACCCCGAACCAGCGCGCCACCGCACCACCCGCGTCGCGGATCGGGCGTACCCGCAGCTTGAACCACTCGTGGACGCCGTCGGCCCTGCGTACCCGGCACTCCATCGCGAACGGCTCCGCCCGCTCGAGCGCCGACTGCCACGCCTCGAGCACCCGAGCTCGATCGTCCGGGTGGACGACCGTCAACCATCCGCGACCCAGCAGCTCGACCGCCGGCACGCCCGTGAAGTCTCCCCACTGCTGGTTGACGTAGTCGCATGCACCATCGGGTGCATTGGTGAACACCATCCCCGGGATCGACTCGAGCATCTGGCGATAGAAGGTCTGCCGATCGCGAAGCTCCCGCGCCATGCGATGGCGCTCGGCGGCGTTGTCGAGTGCCCGCGTCACGCTGTCGGGCGTCATCCAGCCCTTGCCGAGGAAGTCCTGAGCCCCGGCCCGGATCATGGCTCGACCGATCGCTCCCTCCTCGGTGAGGACCACCACCGGACACACACAGCCGCCGTCGGAACCCACGAGCGCGGCCAGCACCTCGGGGGCATCGGCGTCGGGCAGGTGGAAGTCGAGCACCAGACAATCGGGCGGTCCACCGGGGCCGTGGAGCACGGCCTCTACCGTGGCCATCGCGGTCTCGACGTCGAGCAGCTCGTACCGCCGATCCGATCCCCGCAGCAGCATGCGGCGGATCTCCGCCCGTGCCTCCGGGTCGTCGTCGGCCACCAACACGCGAAACGGTCCCCTGGCGCCGCGCTTCACCCCTCCCGACCCGCTGGGCGCCACCGCAGGGCGTTCACGCCGCAGGCTCCGCAACGACGCACACGTCCTGCTCGGCGAGCGGAGCGGCAGCATCGAGCTCATGTGCCGCCCTCCTCGACCGGCAGTGTGAAGTACACGGTGGTGCCCCGACCCGGAGCAGAGTCGAGCCAGATCCGCCCACCGTGCCGGGCAACGATCCTCGCGATGACGGTCAGCCCGGCGCCCGCTCCTCCTCCGTACTCCTCGCGACCATGCAGCCGCCGAAACATCCCGAACACCCGCTCGTGGTGCTCGGGGGCGATGCCGATGCCGTTGTCGCGCACGTAGTAGATCGCGTGCCCGGCCGACCCCTCCGGGCAGCCGGGGCGCGGGTGGTCCTCGCCGGGAGCGATGACCCCGAGCTCCACGCGCTTGCGAGCCTCGCGGTTGTAGGTGAGGGCATTCGACATCAGGCCGACGAGCACGTCGCGGACCCGACCGCGATCGCACCGTGCGCTACCCAGGGGCCGAGGAACCACCAGCTCGACCTCGCCGTCGAACCGCCCCGGGTCCACCATCTCGACCGCTTCGGCCAGGACCTCGTCGAGACTCACGTCCTCGATCCGAAGGCTCACCCGTGCCATCCGAGAGAGGGTGAGCAGCGAGTCGAGCAGGCTATCCATGCGCCGCGTGAGCCGAACGAGCGCATCGAGCCTGCGGCGGTGCTCGTCATCGAGCACCGCCGCCTCCTCCAGCAGTTGATGGGCGTAGGAGCGAATGCTGCGCACCGGCTCGCGGAGATCGTGCTGGGTCGCATGGCTGAACATGCGCAGCTCGTCGTGGCCAACGACCAATTCCATGACCAACACCCGCAGCCGGGCGGCAGCCTCCACCTCGACCGGCTGCCACGGCAAGGAGCGCTGGTGAACCGACTCGCGAAACAGCTCGAAGCTGGCCCGCGGGGTGAGCCTTGGTCCGTGCGGCCCGACCACGGTGGGCTTGTCGTGAGGGTTGCCGCCCCAGTCCACCGTGTGGATCGTCTCGGGTCGAAACCACACCATCATGCTCTGCTGCGCATGGGACAGGGGAAGGGCCAGCACCCCGCTGGCCCTGTCGGCGAACGCGGCCCCCGCCGGATACTCCCGCGCGAGGGAGTCGGTGACGTAGATCGGACGCACGGGGGCACGCCACTGCGTACGAGTACGCAGCCAGTCGGCCAGCTCGTCGAGCTCGGTCGCGGTGGGGGTGTTGCCGACCGTCCACCACCGGCCACCATGGCACAGCGCGGCACCGCCCGCACCGAGCCCTTCGAGCAAGGCCGGGGCATCCCGCAGCAAGGCGGTCGGATCTCCCGCCGCGGCCGCCCGTCCCACGAGCTCGTTGTGCTTGATCTCCATCTGCATCCGACGCGCCATCCGGTCGCGCTCGGCGACCCACTGGAGCTGGAGGGACGCGACCTGGGCGACGATCTCGCAAGCAGCCCGCAGCGCATACGGCACCCGCGCGGCGTGCTCGTAGTGATGGCAGGCAATGAGCCCCCACAGGCGCCCCTCTTCGCGCAGCGACATGGTCAGGCTGGCCGTGACCCTCATGTTGCGGAGGTACTCCGTGTACATGATCGACGCCCCCCGCAGGGCACAGTGCGTCAGGTCGAGCGGTGCGCCGGTCTCGGGGTCGAGCAGCGGACGGATCTCCGCGAGCGGAGCGCTCACATCGAGCACGGGACGCACCCAGATCCTCTCGAAGATCCTGCGAGCGGGGCGAGGAATGTCGTCGGATGGGTAGTGCAGTCCCTTCCACGCGGGAAGCTCGGCTCGCTTGTCCTCGGCGACGACCTCGCCATGGTCGTCGTGGTGGAACTTGTAGACCATCACGCGATCGAGCCCGGTCAGCGCGCGCACGTCACGACAGATGACGTCGCACAGCTCCGCGAGCGTCCGGGTCGCGCGAAGCCTCGCGGTCGTCGTCCTCACCAGCGCGTAGTAGTCTGGCTCTCCCTCCTCGCGGGGTGCGCTGGGCTCGAGCTCGAGGATGACCACGCCGTCGATCGTGTGGGCGGTGAGCTCGAGCGGTGGCCGCTCACGACTGGCGGGCAGCGTCATCACCCGCAGCGGATTGCGATCGGTCGGCTCGGAGGCCAGGAACCCCCGAAGCCGGTCCTCGGCCTCCACCCCGATGGCTGCGGCCACTCCTCCTCCGAGGAGCTCGTCGGGTGCCGCACCGAGGAGTGTCTCCGTGTTCTCGCTGGCCTGAACGATGATCCGATCGGCCGGGCGCAGGACGAGCAGCACCCCGTGCCCCTGGATGCACCCCGGCGTGTGCACCGGCTCGCGATCGCAGTTGGTGATGGTGACGCCGTGACGCTTGATGCTGTACGGCTGGCCGTCCCACGGCAGCCTCCCCTCGGTAGAGCTCGGGTCACTCATGCGACGACCCCCTGCCCTCCGCGTGCGGCCAGCACATGCCCGGACTCGCACCACGACCGCAGCGCCCGAAACGTGGCGATCGCAGCCGCCACGATCTCGTCGGGCGACTCGCTGACCTCGGCATGAGCCGCGAGCGCGGCACGAAACTCCCGCCACATCGCCCCCGTGCGCGCCCCGTAGCCGTGAAAGAACCGACCACCTGTCCGTGGCGTCACTCCGAGCGAGCGATGGAGGTGGCGGCTGATGATGCGACCGCCGAGCGTCGACCCCTCGAGCACGTAGAGGCAGCCGAAGCGCTCCTCGGTCGTGTCGAGCCGGGGGATCTCGGTACACGTCCGCCAGTACCGCTCGTCGATCCCGAGTGCCACGAGGTCGGACTCGAGCAGCGGAGTCTTGCGCCGCTCTCGTAGGTCGAGCCCCGGCACGGACACCAGCCGCTCCTCGACCGCTCGGTGGAAGCCGTGGAGCTGCACGAGGCGGTGGCAGTAGCGCGCCAGCGTGAGGGTGTCACCGGTCAGCTCGGCCAGCGTACGCTCGATGGCGTCGTGCTCGACTCTGGTCTCGCGCTCGAGCCGAGCTCGGATGTCGGCCTCTGCCTGCATGGTGTTCGCCTCCTCGTGCCACGGTCGTTCCCGATTCCAGCATGGGCACACGGACGTATGCGATGGCAATCGGGCATACCGCCACGAGACCGATGCCGCACGATCTTCCGCCCCATCGGCATCCGAGTCGTGCCCGGTCGAGGGCCGGCGATGGCGCGGTCTTCATGCCGGCCGACCGCTCCACCGGGCCCGGCGAGCAGCACTTCCCTCATCGCGCCTTCCTCTGCGTCCGCAGGGGGTGCGACGACGCGATGGCGGTCCAATCCTAGTTCGCGCGTTCGCTCTGCCGAAGGCTGCGGAACTGCCGTGGTCCCAGCCCGGTCCAGCGTCGGAACGCGCGATGGAAGTGTGCGGAATCCGAGTAGCCCAGCTCCTGGGCAATGGCGCTGATCGAGCGACTGCCCCGGGCGAGTCGTTCCATGGCCATCGTGCGTCTCACTTCGCCCATGATGCGAGAGTGGGTGGTGCCTGCGTCGCTCAGACGTCGCTGGAACGAACGAACGCTCATGCCCATGATCTTGCTGAGCCCCTCCAGGGTGAGATCGCCCGAGGGCAGCAAGGTTCGAAGCACCCGCGACGTTGCTTCGACGAGGTCGAGGTGATCGAGGGGAGGCTCGTCCTGGAGGCCGGGCTCGAGCGCAGGGACGACGACGGTTGGGGCGTGCAGCAAGGAGCCCGGGAGCGGGAGCCCCAGGAGCGGCATCCCGTAGCGAATCCGAGGAATGCGCCAGAAGGCATGATCCTCGGGAATGGGAGCGGTCTGCAGCCACAGCTCATCGGGAGTCCACTCGGGGCCAGCCCAGTGGCGGATGATCGCCAGCAGCATCTGGGCATGGAATCGCTCGGCGTGGGTCCGCAGCAACGCGTTGCCCGAGAACCGACCGTGGCAGATCCAAAGCGCCTCACCGCGACGCTCGAGGAAGATGCTCGCCCCGGAGATCTCCGAGAGGATCGCCGACGGGAGCATGGAGATTGCATCGAGCAGCGAGGGGGCCGAGCTCAGGCGGTGTCCGAACGAGCCGAGATCCAACAGCGTTCGAGGGGCTGCGGTCCACCCCAGGGCAAAGCCGGTCCCGCGGAGCGCGTGCTGCGTGAGCACCTCGAGCAGGCAGAGCGGAAGCAGGTCTTCGGGTGCATCGAGGACGGATGGGGGCGTTCCAATGCGGCGCAGCAGGGATTCGGCATCGCCTCCCAGCTGCTCGTAGGCGCGGGCGTGATCGCGCATGTAGCGCACTCGGACGAGCGGAATCGTCATCGCCTGTCTCCGGGGGCGGTGGCCCCGCTGGCGGTATAGAAAGCGCCATCGAAATTGCTGGCCGGAGTCCGAAGAAATTTCGAAAAAGGAGTGCAGCACCACCCGCCGAGCAACTGGAGAACCCCTTGTGAAAAAAGTCGCACCGAGGTGAATCCGGATGCGGCTGCGCGCGACTACCCCCTCACGACGACACGATCGGCCTTCGCTGATGAGAAGGTCGCCGGCCGTCGCCCCAACCTGGATTGATTGGAGCTGATGACATGATGGTATGGCCGAAGGCGAGCGCGCTGATGCTCGCGCTAAGTGGATCGTGCGTGGTGGGGATGGTGGGGCTCGTGCCCCAGGCGGCGCGGGCCGGGATTCCGGAGTGTGGGAACATCCGAATCGAGGCCGATGCCCAGTGCCGCCTGGAGGTGGGCGGGGAGTGTGGCGCCAAGTGCAGCCTGGGGATCCATGAGAAGGCCTGTGCGACCCACCAGTACCATTCTTGCAAGGAGACCTGCGTGCTGCCACCCGAGCCCGAGTGTACCGACGAGTGCACGGTGAGCTGCGCCGATCAGTGCGAGGTGGGGATCGAGGTGGTCTGCCACGCCAGCTGCTTCCCCGAGTGCGTCGACGAGTGCGCGGCGTCGTGCGAGCTGTCGGACGACAGCATTCAGTGCCGTGCGTCGTGCGAGGCCACCTGCGACGGGGAGTGCGATCACCAGTGCGCGCAGCTACCGGTCGACGCCAGCTGCTACAGCCACTGCCTCGAGTGCTGCGGAGGCTCGTGCAGCGCCTCGGCCAACATGGACTGCCAGGTCACCTGCCAGGACGAGACCTGGGAGGAGTGCGAGTACGAGTTCCGGGCCTCGTGCGAGGCCTCGTGCGACGTGGAGGGCGCGCTGTTCTGCGACGGCCAGCTCATCATCGCGGGGGCGGAGCTGCAGGCCTGCGTGGGGGCGCTGGTCGAGCGGGGGATCGAGCTGCTCGGGATCGAGGACGAGGTGGAAGAGATCCAGGAGGAGCTCGAGGAAGACATCGAGGAGTGGGAGGAAGACATCGACGAGTCGCTCGATCCATTGATGAACTGCTCGTGTCGCAGCGACGAAGGCGGGCGCTCGACCGGCTGGGCGGTGCTGGGACTCCTGGGGCTCTTGGGACTGCACCGGCGCTCGCGGTGACCGTCAACATTGGCGGTGAGCACACATCGGAGTTCTTGTCGGGCCGCCAGCCGCGCCGGCAAGTGTGCTCACATGAATGGCGGCTGGGCACGATCTTCATTGATTCCGGGCTACGACCATGCTGAGCATTGCGTAGGTGTAACAACGATCCGTGCGACGCAAACGACCGATCGGCGGTCGGTCGTTCCACACCAGCATGATTCCGGCGGACGCTTTGGGGTAGCGTCGAGCAATGGATGGGCACAGGGGAGACTCGGTCGGGGAGATTCTCGTCATCGACGATACTCCGGAGAATCTCGTCGCGATCGAGGCCGCTCTCGATGGCCTGGGCGATGGGGTGGTACTGGTTACGTCGGGACAAGATGGTCTACGCCAGTTGTTGGAGCGTGACTTCGCCCTGATATTGCTCGACGTGAAGATGCCGACGATGGACGGCCTGGAGACGGCTCGAATGGTGCGCCAGCGGGAGCGCACGCGTCACGTCCCCATCATCTTCCTCACGGCCTACGATCGCACCGACGAGGACGTGCTCGAGGCCTATCACCTGGGTGCGGTGGACTTCCTGTTCAAGCCGATCAGTCCCGAGGTCTTGCGGGCCAAGGCGTCGGTGTTCGTCGAGCTGCAGCGCAGGACCGCCGAGGTCGCTCGGCAGGCGCTGCTCATCAGTGAGCACGAGCGGGTGGTTCGGGAGCAAGCCCTGACGGACCTGCGTCAGAAGATGGAGGCCGAGGCACTGCGTCGACGCCTCACCGAGCAGCGCAAGCACGCGCAGGTCCTCACCTACAAGAACCTGGAGCTCGAGCAGATCCGGCTGCAGCTCGAGCGGAGCAATGCACGCCTTGCCGAGGACGACCGCCGCAAGGACGAGTTCATCGCCGTGCTCGCGCATGAGCTCCGCAATCCCCTGGCTGCGATCATGTCGGGGATCGAGCTCCTGCAGGGTAGCCCCTCGCCCGAGCTGATCTCGGCGCTGCGGCCGATTCTCGCGCGCCAGGGAGGCCACCTGCTCCACCTGGTCGACGACCTGCTCGACATGTCGCGGATCACCTCGGGCAAGCTCGAGTTGCGCCAGCAACCCGTGCGCGTGTCGGACATCGTCGAGGGAGCGGTCGGGCTTGCGATGCCGGACATCGACGCCAAGCGACACTCGTTCGTCGTCGACTGCCGCTGTCCAGATGCGTGCGTTCGGGGCGATCCGGTGCGGCTGGTCCAGATCATCGCCAACCTGCTGAGCAACGCGGCTCGCTACACCGACCAGGGTGGCCATGTGTGGCTGAGCGTCCGCAACGACCGGGAGAGCGGACGGATCCAGCTCGTGGTGAAGGACGACGGCCATGGCATGAGCGCGGAGTTGATTCCGCGCGTGTTCGACATGTTCGTTCAGGCCGACGCCAAGGGTGGCGGGCTCGGCATAGGCCTGACGCTGGTGCGACGCCTGGTGGACATGCACGGGGGCGAGATCCGAGTCCACAGCGATGGTCCGGGGCTCGGCACCGAGGTTGAGATCTGGCTCCCCGAGTCCTGGGCGGAGGCATCGGGCAAGAGGCCGACCGGGCGCGACGAGCCACGCGTACCGGTGGAGTCGCACGGTCTTCGAGTGGCGCTGATCGACGATCACACGGACGTGCGCGAGCTGACGCGCTCGGTGCTCGAGAACTGGGGGCACCTCGTGTTCGAGGCCAGCAACGGGAGCGATGGGGTCGCGCTGGTGATGAACGAGCGCCCCGACGTCGCCATCATCGACATCGGACTACCCGACATCGAGGGGTACGAGGTGGCCCGCCGCCTGCGAGAGCGACTGGGCCGAGCCGAGTGCCCTCGCCTGATCGCGATGACCGGGTTCAGTCAGAAGCGCGATCGGGATCGAGCCCGCGAGGCGGGCTTCGACGTTCACCTGAGCAAGCCCGCCGAGTTCTCGGATCTCCGAGCGGCGATGTTCGAGACCCACGACTGAGCGCCACCGCGCATCGAGTACGGAGGAGTCAATGACCAGTACGACCCTGAGCGGAAGCAAGAGCCGGGTTGGCCGACGTGTGCGGGCACATCAGGCCGCCGAGTCGCTGCAGCGTAGAACCCTGCTGGCGGCGCTGCGGGCCTACCAGCGCGGCGACTTCAGCGTGCGGCTGCCCGATGATCTCGACGGCATCGATGGCCAGATCTGCGCCGTGTTCAACGACATCGCTCAAGCCAGCGCACGGCTCGGTGACGACGCCAGCGCGCTGGCGGTGGCGGTGGTCGAGGAGGGACGCACCAGGCAAAGGCTGCGCAAGAACGGTCTACGTGGGTCCTGGGGGACGCTGATCGATGCCAACAACGCCATGCTCGACGGGCTCACGTTGCACATGAGCGAGATCTCGCGCGTGGTCAAGTCGGTCGCCGACGGAAACCTGCGCGAGCGCATGGACGAGGTCGGGGCCGATCTGCCGGTTCGAGGGCAGTTCCTGCGCGACGCGCGAGTGGTCAACAACATGGTCGACGAGCTCGCCGCGTTCAACTCGGAGCTGACCCGCGTGGCGATGGAAGTGGGTGTGGAAGGAAAGCTCGGCGCCCAGGCCAAGGTCCGTGGTGTGCGTGGCTCGTGGAAGGAAATGGCCGACGCCGTCAACCTGATGGCCAGCAGCCTCACCGGGCAGGTGCGAGAGATCGCTCGGGTGACCACGGCGGTCGCCCAGGGCGATCTCACCAAGACCATCAACATCGAGGTCCGCGGCGAGATCCTGCAGCTCAAGAACACCATCAACACGATGGTGGATCAGCTGGGGTCGTTTGCCGACGAGGTCACCCGGGTGGCGCGCGAGGTGGGTAGCGAGGGCATCCTGGGCGGCCAGGCCCGCGTGCGCGGGGTATCGGGGGTATGGCGTGAGCTGACCGAGAACGTCAATGGAATGGCGAAGAACCTGACCGATCAGGTGCGCAACATCGCCGAGGTCTCGGCCGCGATCGCCGGAGGCGACCTGGGCAAGAAGATCACCGTCGACGCGCGCGGCGAGATCCTCGAGCTCAAGAACACGATCAACACGATGGTGGACCAGCTGGGGTCGTTCGCCGACGAGGTGACCCGCGTGGCGCGCGAGGTGGGCACCGACGGGGTGCTGGGGGGCGAAGCCGAGGTCAGCGGGGTATCGGGGGTCTGGCGCGAGCTGACCGAGAACGTCAACGGGATGGCGAAGAACCTGACCGATCAGGTGCGCAACATCGCCGAGGTCATCACTGCCATCGCCGAGGGAGACCTGAGCCGCAAGATCACCGTCGACGCACGCGGAGAGATCCTGGCGCTCAAGAAGACCATCAACACCACGGTGGACAAGCTCAACAGCTTCTCGGCCGAGGTGACCCGGGTGGCACGCCTGGTGGGCACCGAGGGCACGCTGGGCGTGCAGGCCGACGTCCGCGACGTGTCGGGGATCTGGAAGGAGCTGACCGACAACGTCAACCAGATGGGCCGCAACCTCACCGATCAGGTGCGCGACATCGCGGCCGTCACCACGGCGGTGGCCAACGGTGACCTGAGCAAGAAGATCACGGTGGAGGTCAAGGGCGAGATCCTGGCGCTCAAGAACACGATCAACGCCATGGTGGATCAGCTGGGATCGTTCGCGGACGAGGTCACACGCATGGCCCGCGAGGTGGGCACCGACGGGGTGCTGGGCGGGCAGGCGGTGGTGCGGGGGGTGTCCGGGATCTGGGAGGAGCTGACCGACAACGTCAACAACATGGCCGACAACCTGACCAACCAGGTTCGAAACATCGCCGAGGTGGCGCGGGCGGTGGCGGCGGGTGACCTGTCGCGGAAGATCTCGGTCGACGCGCGCGGCGAGGTCCAGGACCTCAAGGAGACCATCAACGCGATGGTCGATCAGCTCAACGCCTTCGGAGCCGAGGTCACGCGGGTGGCCCGTGACGTGGGCGTGGAAGGCAAGCTGGGCGGCCAGGCCCGGGTGGAGGGTGTACGCGGCAGCTGGAAGGAGCTGACCGACAACGTCAACATGATGGCGAACAACCTCACCACGCAGGTGCGCGACATCGCCGAGGTGACCACCGCGGTGGCCAAGGGTGATCTCACCCGCAAGATCGTGGTCGACGCGCGCGGCGAGATCCTGGAGCTCAAGAACACGATCAACACGATGGTGGATCAGCTGGGGTCGTTCGCCGACGAGGTGACGCGGCTGGCCAGCGAGGTGGGCATCGAGGGCAAGCTGGGCGGCCAGGCCGACGTGCGCGGGGCATCGGGGACGTGGCGCGACCTCACGGGGGCGGTCAACTCGATGGCCAACAACCTGACCGCACAGGTCCGCAACATCTCGCAGGTTGCCACCGCGATTGCACAGGGCGATCTGCAGAAGAAGATCATCGTCGATGCGCGCGGCGAGATCCTGGAGCTCAAGAACACGATCAACACGATGGTGGACCAGCTGTCCTCGTTCGCCGAGCAGGTGACCCGGGTGGCGCGCGAGGTGGGCACCGAGGGCAAGCTGGGCGGGCAGGCCTCGGTGGAAGGCGTGCGTGGGATCTGGAAGGAGCTGACCGACAACGTCAACCTGATGGCGTCCAACCTCACCGACCAGGTACGCGACATCGCGGAGGTGACCACGGCGGTGGCCAACGGCAACCTCTCGCGGAAGATCACGGTGGAGGTGCGAGGCGAGATCCTCGAGCTCAAGAACACCGTCAACATCATGGTGGACCAGCTCTCGGCCTTCGCCGACGAGGTGACCCAGGTGGCGCGTGACGTGGGTGTGGAGGGCAAGCTGGGCGGGCAGGCCGAGGTACGCGGCGTCTCGGGGATCTGGAAGGAGCTGACGGACAACGTCAACTTGATGGCGTCCAACCTCACCGACCAGGTGCGCGACATCGCGGAGGTGACCACGGCGGTGGCCAACGGCAACCTGTCGCGGAAGATCACGGTGGAGGTGCGAGGCGAGATCCTCGAGCTCAAGAACACCGTCAACACGATGGTGGATCAGCTGTCGGCATTCGCGGCCGAGGTGACTCGCGTTGCGCGCGAGGTGGGTACCGAGGGCATCCTCGGCGGGCAGGCCGAGGTGCGGGGGGTCTCGGGAATCTGGAAGGAGCTGACGGACAATGTCAACGTGATGGCACGCAACCTCACCGAGCAGGTCCGCGGGATTGCGCGGGTCGTGACGGCGGTGGCCAACGGCAACCTGAGGCAGCGGCTGCAGCTCGATGCCAAGGGCGAGATCGCGACCCTCGTGGACACCATCAACGACATGACGGGCACGCTGTCGACGTTCGCCGACCAGGTGACCAACGTGGCGCGTGCGGTGGGCGTGGAGGGCATCCTCGGCGGACAGGCGGATGTCCCGGGGGCGGCCGGGATCTGGCGCGATCTCACCAACAACGTCAACGAGCTGGCCGGAAACCTCACCCGCCAGGTCCGTGCGATCGGAGACGTGGCGACGGCGGTGACCAAGGGCGACCTGACCCAGTCGATCTCGGTAGAGGCCCGCGGCGAGGTGGCGACGCTCAAGGACAACCTCAACCAGATGATCCGCGCGCTGGCCGAGACCACGCGCGTCAACCAGGAGCAGGACTGGCTCAAGACCAACCTCACCCGCTTCACCCGCATGCTGCAAGGCCAGCGCGACCTGCTGTCGGTGGCGCGACAGGTGCTGTCGGAGCTCGCACCCACGGTGGGGGCGCAGCACGGCGTGTTCTACGTGACCCAGCAGGGCGAGGGCGACGTGGTGCTCGAGCTGTTCGCCTCGTATGCGTACAAGGAGCGCAAGCTCATGACCAACCGCTTCTCGCTGGGCGAGGGGCTGGTGGGGCAGGCCGCGCTCGAGCGCCAGCGCATCCTGGTGACCGACGTTCCCGACGACTACATCCGCATCAACTCGGCGCTCGGCGAGGCGGCGCCCAAGAACCTGGCGGTGGTACCCATCCTGTTCGAGGACGAGGTCAAGGGGGTGATCGAGCTGGCATCGTTCCAGGAGTTCTCCGCCATCCAGCTCGCGTTCCTCGAGCAGCTGCTCGAGAGCCTCGGGATCGTGGTGGCCACCATCGAGGCTCAGATGCGCACCGACGAGCTCTTGCGCCAGTCGCAGAGCCTGGCCGAGGAGCTACAGACCCAGCAGGAGGAGCTCCAGCAGACCAACGAAGAGCTCGAGGAGAAGGCCCGGCAGCTCACGGCACAGAAGACCGAGGTGGAGCGCAAGAACCACGACGTGGAGTTCGCCCGGCAGGAGCTGGAGGACAAGGCCGAGCAGCTCGCGCTGACCTCGAAGTACAAGTCGGAGTTCCTGGCCAACATGTCACACGAGCTGCGCACGCCGCTCAACAGCCTGCTCATCCTGAGCAAGCAGCTCGCGGACAACCGCGAGGGCAACCTGCAGCCCAAGCAGGTCGAGTATGCAGAGACGATCTACTCGGCCGGCGCCGATCTGCTGGGCCTCATCAACGAGGTCCTCGATCTGGCCAAGATCGAGTCGGGGACGATCGCGATCGACGTGGGCGAGGTCAAGCTGGCCGAGCTCGAGTCGTATGTGGATCGTACGTTCGCGCAGGTGGCCAAGGAGAAGGACCTGCGCTTCGAGGTGGTGCTCGACCAAGCGCTGCCGCCCAGCATCGTCACCGACGACAAGCGGCTCAAGCAGGTGCTGCGCAACCTGCTGTCGAACGCATTCAAGTTCACCGATCGAGGCGGTGTGACGCTCGAGATCCGCGCAGCGAGCAGCGGGTGCATCGACTTCGCGGTGACCGACACGGGCATCGGGATCCGGCCCAACCAGCAGCGACTCATCTTCGAGGCATTCCAGCAGGCCGACGGCGGGGCCAGCCGCAAGTACGGGGGGACCGGGCTCGGGCTGTCGATCAGCCGGGAGATCGCGTCGTTGCTCGGAGGCACGCTCGGGGTGAACAGCAAGGTGGGCGAGGGCAGCACGTTCACGCTGCGGCTGCCCTTCGAGTACCGCAGGGCGGACGCGCGACCACCGGTGACGAGCGCCCGCGGGAGCGGGAGCGCGCTGCCCGGGCCGCGGATTGCCTCCGAGCGGCAACTGGCGGTCCTCCCGCGGGCCGTGGCCGATGATCGATCCTCGCTCGAGCTCGGGGATCGGGTGCTGCTCATCATCGAGGACGACGAGTCCTTCGCCCACACCATCCTCGAGCTGGCCCGAGAGGCGGACTTTCGTGTGGTGGTCGCGACCAGCGGCGAGGAAGGGCTGATGCTGGCAAGCGAGCTCGGGCCGGCCGCGATCACCCTCGAGCTGCACCTGTCCGACATGGACGGTTGGGTGGTGCTCGATCGGCTCAAGCACGATCCGCGGACCCGGCACATTCCCGTGCACGTGATCTCCGCGACGTCGGCCAGGCAGCGCAGCCTCGAGTACGGTGCACTCGCGTACATGTCCAAGCCGGCGACGACCGAGCAGCTTGCCGCGGCGCTCGAACAGATCCGTAGCTTCATCGATCGCGAAGTGAAGTCGCTGATCATCGTTGGGGGCGATCGCACTCAGCGTGATGCCATCGTCGAGTTGGTGGGCAACGGCGACGTCGAGCACGTGGTGGTGGAGAGCACGGAGGAGGCCATGCGGGCCCTCGATACGGCCACGTTCGACTGCATGGTGCTCGACCTGGGACTGCAGGACCGGCGCGGCTTCGAGCTCCTCGAGAGCCTGCAGCGGAGCTCCGAGCTGCGTCGCCTGCCGATCCTGGTCTACGGCGAGGAGGCCTTGTCCGCGGACGAGCAGGCCAGGCTGCGTCGGCTCGGCGAGAACCTCCTGGTCAGGGACGTACGCTCACCGGAGCGCTTGCTCGATGAGACCTCGCTGTTCCTCCACCGGGTCCAGGAGCGGCTGCCGGAGAAGAAGCGTGAGATCTTGCGTCGCCTGGCCTACCAGGATCCCGTGCTGTCGGGCCGCAAGGTGTTGGTCGTGGACGACGATGTGCGCAACATCTTCGCCATCACCACCGTGCTCGAACAGTATGATATGAGGGTCAGCTACGCCGAGAACGGCGTGGATGCGCTGGCGAAGCTCCAGCAAGACGACGAGGTGGATCTGGTGCTGATGGACATCATGATGCCGGAGATGGATGGCTACGAGGCGTCGCGCCGCATCCGCGGCCTGCCACGGCTGAGCCGCCTGCCCATCATCGCGCTGACCGCAAAGGCAATGAAGGGCGATCGCGAGAAGTGCATACGGGCCGGTGCATCCGACTACATCACCAAGCCCGTGGATCCCGATCAACTGATCTCACTGCTCCGTGTTTGGCTGTATCGACGATGATCGAGATGGTCGACCAGGAGCTGGAGCCGCTCGAGCTCGAGCTGTTCCTCAACGGGGTGTTCCGCCGCTACGGCTACGACTTCCGCAATTACGCCCGTCGATCGCTGAGCCGCCGGGTCCGGCGCGCGGTGGTACGTGAGGACCTGACTTCGATCTCGGCGCTGCTGGCCAGGGTGCTGCGTGATCCGGCGTGCATGGCCCGCCTGGTGGAGGATCTCGCGGTGCACGTGACCGCGATGTTCCGGGATCCCGAGTTCCATCGCGGCGTGCGAGAGCGAGTGATCCCGATGCTGCGTACTCGTCCGTTCATCCGGGTCTGGCACGCTGGCTGCTCGACGGGGGAGGAGGTCTACTCGTTGGCCATCGTGCTACACGAGGAAGGACTCTACGAGCGCAGTCGCCTGTACGCCACCGACATCTGCGAAGGTGCGCTCGAGCGAGCCTCGCGCGGGATGTTCCCGCTGCACACGATGCGCGAGAACACCCGGAACTACCTGCGCGCGGGTGGGCGATGCGACTTCTCCTCGTACTACACGGCAGGTGAGCAGCAGACGGTATTCCGCCGCTTCCTGCGCGAGAACATGGTGTTCTCCCAGCACAATCTGGTGTCGGACCCCCCATTCAACGAGTTCGATCTGATTCTGTGCCGCAACGTGCTCATCTACTTCGATGCAGGTCTCCGCAGCCGCGTCCATCGGTTGCTGTACGACAGCCTGACCGAGACGGGCATCCTCGGTCTGGGCACCGGAGAGGCGCTGGAGGCCGAGTTGGAGGGTCGCTACTCCCAGCTGGCGACGGAGCATCGTCTGTTCGTCAAGGTGCCGTCGTCGTAGCTCAGCGCGGGCGTCCGAGCTGCTCGCGTAGCTCGGACGCCCAGCGCTCGAGGCCGCCCACGGTGCTCTCGAGCTGCTGGGGCGAGTCGGCGAGCCGGGCGAGCTGCTGCTCGAGCAGCTTGCGCCCCTTGAACAGCTGGGTCTTGATGGTGCCCTCGGGTCGGTCGACGATCACCGCGATCTCACGGACCTTGAGCTGCTCCCAGTAGTACAGCTCGACGACCAGCTGGAGCTCGACGGGAAGGGCTCGCAGGGCCTCGAGCAGCAGTCGGTGCTCGTGCCGGCTGCCGAGCAGCGTGGTCATCGAGGGCTGCAGGTCGCCCACGGTGGTCAGCTCGGGAGCGAAGCGCTCCTCGTTGCGGACCTTGGTGCGCAGGTGATGGAGCAGCTGATTGCGGGCGATGGCGAACAGCAGCGTGCGAAAGCTGGCCTCACCGCGAAACCGCGGCAGCCCCTCGAGACAGCCCAGGAAGGTCGCCTGCACCAGATCGCCGCAATCGAGGCCGACCTTGTTGACGAAGAACCGGGCCAGCGCTTCGTAGTAGCGCTCGAACAGCGCGGCGCCAGCCGGTGCATCACCTTCGCGCCAGCGCGCGAGCAGGGACTCGTCATCGCTCGGCTGGCCCACGGGTTCCAGGATACACCGAGCCCGGCGGGGCGTGCTCGCGGAGCCAGTCGTCGAGCTCGGCGAGCGTACGGGCCATGGTCGTGGTGTTGGTGGAGCCAGCGTCGAGGTAGCCCTCGCGAGCCAGCCTGGCCAGCTCGAGGGCCCGTGTCGGATCCTCCGCATGGAGGGCTCGGGCGAGGGCAAAGCGGGTCTGGGCCAGCTCGCTGGCCGCGACCTTGCTGGCGACTCGGATGGCAAGCGCGCGCTCGAGCGCGGCGAGGGCCCGCGCCCGCGCGCCCAGACCGATCAATGCCTCGCTCCACAGCTGGAGCACGCTCGCCACCACCGGATGCTCGGGCCCCAACGATGTCTCGAGCACGTGCATGGCCCGCTCGAAGCACTGCGAAGCCTGCTCGTGATCCCCCTCGGCCAGGGCCACGCTCCCCAGGTTGGTGAGGGCCACGCCCACGCTGTAGTGCTCGGGCCCGAGGGTTGCCTGGTAGATGGCGCTCGCTCGCTCGAGGTGGTCTCGCGCCTCGTCGAGCGTGCCCTGGGTCTGGGCCAGCACGCCGAGGCTGGTGAGCGAGTCGGCCACGCGCGGATGGGTGGGCCCCAGCGTGCGCTCGCGGATCTCCAGCGCGCGCTCGTTGAGCGCACGGGCGTGCTCGTAGCGACCCTGGTTCTTGAGCACCACCGCCAGGTTGTGCTGAGCCAGGGCCACCCGAGTATTGGAGGGGCCGAACGCTCGTTCGTAGATGGCCAGCGCTCGCTCGTGGTAGGCGCGTGCCTCGTCCAGCTGGCCCAGCGAGTCCATCACGTTGCCGAGGTTGGTCAGGGACTGTCCAACCTCGGGGTGATCCGAGCCCAGGGCGTGCTCGAGGAGCTCGTACGCGGTCTTCATGCGCGTGTGGGCTTGGTCGTGGCGACCGGCGAGGGCCTCGGCATTGCCGAGGTTGGCCAAGGCCTTGGCCACCGCCAGGGGGTTGGCTTCGCGCGTGTGCTCGCGTAGCGCGAGCGATTGCTCGAAGCGCTCGCGCGCCTGGTCGTAGTTGCCCTCCGACAGCGCGAGCAGGCCCACGGCATTGGCATGGACGTCGAGGGCCTCGGTGGTCCCGAGCGCGCGCGCGAGGGGGTCGGAGTAACGCGCCCATACCCCTGCTTGCTCGTGGCGCTCGAGGGAGTGGCCGAGCAGCGCCACCAGGTCCGCGGCCGCAGTGGCGGCCTCGGGGGTCAGGCGCTGGGGCTCGCCCACGGCGAGATCGAACGCCCGGCTCAGCGCATGCTCGGCGGCCTCGTAGTCGGCCAGCCTCCACTGGATCGAGCCCAGTCGCAGCCACGTTCGCGCGAGGAGCCGGGGATGACCGAGGGCCTCGGCCTCGGTGGCAATCGCCTCGACCTGCGCGAGGGCTTCATCGTACTTGCCGGCGCGCTGCTGCGCCTGGGCCTGGGCGAGCCGTCGCTCGAGCGCGGTGATCCGGTCGGCCACGGCGGGATCCTCCGGCGGGAGGCTACGGGTGGCCAGCGCATCGGCATCGGCACAGGGGTCGAGGACGGGGAGCGCGGTCACCAGCTCGATCGCCTTCTCCACCACGGTGGAATCGGCGCTCGCGAGCGTATCGACGGTGGCGCGCAGGTGCACGAGCCGCTCGTCGTAGCACGCCATGCGCAGATCGAGCCGCTCGCCCGATTGCTCACCACGCCGGGTGGCTCGGCAGGCCTCGGTTCGAGCGGTGGTCCAGTGCTCGGCATAGTCGTCGAGGCGTCGTTCCACCAGCTCCCAGGTGCGGGGGGCGTAGCCGAGCTCGGTCCCCGTGATCGCGGCCTGGACCTCGGCCCTTCGCGATCGATCCCACACCCCGACCAGCGGAGCCTGCATGTCCGCACAGGCTTGGTCTTCGGGGGGAGCGGTCGCGAGCACGCCCCACAGGCTGCTGCCGAGCACCGCGATCACCCCGAGCGCCGCCCATCGCTTGCGGCGCTCGTGCGCGGGGTCGCTGGCGAGCCGGTCGAGCAGCGCGCCCATCGAGGGCCATCGCCGGTCGGGATCGCAGGCGAGCCCGCGCGCGACCGCTTGGTGCAGCCACCGCGGCACCTCGGAGTGAGAGGGGGGAGGATCGACCGCACCGCGCTCGATTGCACGGGCGAGGTCGGAGAGCGTGTCGCCCGAGAACGGGCGCTGGCCGTAGAGCCCCTCCCAGAGCGCCACGCAGAAGTTGTACTGGTCGCTGCGAGCATCGATCGCATCACCGCGGAGCTGCTCCGGGCTCATGTAGGCCGGCGTGCCCACCCAGGCCCCGGTCACGGTAAGCTCCAGGCTCGATGCGCTCGCCTCGGGACCCTCGCCGGGGGCTCCGAGCGTCTCGGTTCGCGCGACGCCGAAGTCCATCACCAGCACTCGCCCGTCATCGGTGAGCATCGCGTTGTCGGGCTTGAAATCGCGGTGGACGAGGCCCGCGGCGTGAACGGCCGCCAGCCCGCGTGCGGCCGCGGTGAACACCGAGAGCACGGATCGCCACGGTCGTTGCTCGTGCTCGAGCCAGGTACGGACCGTGATGCCCTCGACCAGCTCCATCGCGATGAAGGTCTGGCCGTCGTGCTCGCCGACGTCGTAGATCCGGACCACGCCGGGGTGGGTCACCCGAGCCATCGTCCGGGCCTCGCGAATCAGGCGCTGGCGAAGGGTGGGATCGGTCCGACCGCGGAGCACCTTGAGCGCCACGTTCCGACGAAGCTGCTCGTCATGGGCCGCGTGGACCACTCCCATGCCGCCGGTTCCGAGCACCTCCCCGAGCACGTAGCGGCCCATGCGTCGGGGCTCGGTCCGGGCTCCGAACATCGACGCCATGAGTTCGCGCTTCTGGGCCTGGAGGACCGGATGGGCGGCGATGTCGTCGCCGAGCGTGGCCATCCCCGCGGGTCGTGTCGTGCCGGGCTGGGAGGCGGATGGCTTCACGATCGTCCTGGGGCGTGGGCGATGGTAGCGGCTGGGCCGGCGAGGGCGGAAGCCGTCGCTCCGCCCTCGTCGCCATGCACACGATCCGCTAGCACTGGAACGGGCCGTCGGACACCCAGATCGCACCCGACTCGCCGAGCACCCAGACCACGCCGTCGGGACTCACGCCGATGGACGTGCCGCGCAGACCCGGCTGATTGACGAACGTCCAGCCGCCACCATCGTCGAAGTACACCCGATGGCCATCGGGGTCATGGGGCCCGCCCACGATCCACACCGTGCCGTCCTCCTCCACGGCGACGTCGACGGCGGTGACGTCGGGCTGGTACTCCCAGCTCAGGTTGGTCTGGTTGCCGTTGGGCGTCGCGCGGTAGAGCGCATGGGTCTCGTCCACGATCCACACCGAGTCGCGATCGGGCTCCACCGCGATCCTGGTGCCGCGACCATTGGTGAGCTTCCAGCTCGTGCCGTCGAGGAAGTAGACGCCGTAGCCCTCGTCGGTGGGATCCTTCTTGTTGTAGCCGATGACCCACACGTCGTCCTCGTCGTCGCCGACCGCGATGTCGCGCCCG
Organism: Paraliomyxa miuraensis; assembly: GCF_026337845.1. Taxonomy (GTDB): domain Bacteria; phylum Myxococcota_A; class Polyangia; order Nannocystales; family Nannocystaceae; genus Paraliomyxa; species Paraliomyxa miuraensis. Next base: position 229,360 of record NZ_JAOVZF010000163.1, read on the forward strand.
AGCCCGGTCTGCAGGGTCCAGTCGTTGGCGGCGGTCGACCACTTGTAGAGCTTGCCCGACTCGTTGACGACCCACGCGATGCCGCTCTCGTGCGCGCCGACCCGAACGGCCGCGCCGGGTCGAAGCTGCCAGCTCCCGCCGGGCCGGTCGTAGATCTTGTAGCCCTGGGCGCCGGGGAAGGGCGAGGCCCAGCCGATGCCCCAGGTGCCCCCGGCATGGGGGGCGACGTCGCGGAGCTGGCCATAGACGTCGACGAACTCGGTGCACGAGGCCATGGCGTGATGCTCGGTGATCTCGGTGAGTTCGGTGAGTTCGTCGAGGACCTCGAAGTCCCGCTCCGGGATCGGCACGAAGTCCTCGTCGACGTCGAGGCCGAGGGACGCGGGTCCGTCATCGATACCGGGCTCGTCGCCGACGTCGGTCTCTCCGTCGGACTCACCGTCCGGGTCGTACGCGTGGTCGATGTCGCATGCGCTCGTCGAGCCGAGGGCAGCGAGCGTGAGCAGCGTGAGGAAGGCACGGGGGGATTCGAGCTTGACTGGGTTCATGGGGGTCTCCTCTTGCTTCGAGGCTTGGTGTGCGCTCGAAGGGGTTCGCCCCCGGTAGTGACGCGGGTCGTGGCTTGGTTTTGGTCCTCCGTCGATTTTCGGGACTTGCGGTCTCGGTCGACGCTGGCCGCGCGCGAGCTCAAGGCTCCGGGGTCCGCCCCTGGTCGGCGAGCCAGGCCTCGACCTCGCGCTGCGCGTGCTCTTGACCACCCCGCAGCAGCTCGAGCGCCGCCTCGGCCTCGTGCACCGCACGATCCTGCTCACCGCGCATCGAGAGGCTGCGCGCTCGCAGGAAGCGGAGCTCGCCCTCCAGCACCGGATTGGGCGCCGTCGTGCAGATTCGCAGGCCTTGCTCGATCCATGGATCGGCGAGCTCGCGCTGGCCAGCCGCGAGCGCGGTTCGGGCGGCTTGATTGAGCAGCTCGCCCGCCATCGGCTCGTCTCGCTCGAGCTCGTTGGCGATCAGCTCGAGCGCACGCCGGTGGTGATCCATGGCCTCGGCGTAGGCCCCCTGACCACGCAACCCCCGGCCGATGGACGTATGAGCCAGGGCCAGCCGGGAGTGCCCCGGCGGGAGCAGCCGCTCCCACAGTGCCAGTGCTTCTCGGAGCGCCACGAGCGCCTCGTCGCGGCGCTCCAGCGTGAGCAGGTACAGCCCCGCATTGTGGATCATCGATGCCGTCACCGGGGTGGGCTCGGGCACCGCCTGCTGCCACACGGCGAGTGCATGTCGCCCGATCCGCAGCGCCCCCTCGGTGTCCCCGCGGGCGTCGCGGATCGCCGCGGCGGCGATCAGCGAGATCGCGAACATGGGGTGCTGCTCGCCGAACAAGCCTCGCACGAGGGCCAGGCCGTGCTCGCTCGCAACCTCGGCCTCATCGAGCCGACCGAGGCGCATCAGCGCGGCCGCGAGGTTGCCGTGCATCGACAGCGAGTCGAGCCGCTGCCGGGGGTCGTCCTCATTGCAGGCGGCGATGCCCTCCGCAAGCACCTCCGCTGCCTCGGCGTCCCGATGCTCTCGCACCAGCAGCGCCCCCTCGAGGTTGACGAGCATCGGCCATGTGCGCTCTCCGGTCAGGCGCTCGTGCAAGGTACCCGCGAGCTCGGCGGCCTCGTGGGCACGGACGAACTCACCCTGGGTGGTGAGCTCGTCGCACAGCGCGACGGCGGCCGAGGCCACGATGCGGTCGGCGCGAGCGAGCAGCCCCAGTCGCACCGCCTCCTTCAGCGAGCGGTGGGCCGCATCGAGCTCACCCAGACGAACCTGGAGGCGCCCGTGCTGCAAGAGCGCCTCGGCGAGGGTGGGCATGTGCTCGAGCGCGCGCAGCCGGGGGAGCAACGGCTCGAGCGCGTCGTTGCCCTGGGCGTAGCGGCCCACCTGTCCGAGCGCCCAGGCGCGGGTGATCTCGCCGCGCAGCCGCTCGAGCTCGGCCCGGGAGGCCTCGTCGGTCGTCGACGAGACATCGTCCAGGGCATCGGGACGCATGCAGGTGCTCGGTGGCGGCATGGCCGAGACCACCTGGCTTGCCCGCTGCACCACGTCGGCATCGGCTCCCTCGAACAATTCGAGCAAGGAGAGCACCTCCTCGCGGCGCCGCTCGAGGCAGTCGACCTGATGGGTGGAGGCTCGACCGGCTTGCTCGGCGCGGCAGGCATCGACGCGGGCATCCGCCCAGTCGGAGGCATAGCGATCGAGCGACGTCGACACGAAGGTACTCGCATGCGCGGCATAGGACTTGCCCGTGGCCTCGAACGCCGCCGTCACGGCGTCGCGCCGCGCCGGGCTCCACACTTCGTCGATCGCCTGCTCCGCCTCGTGGCACGAGAACTCCCGCGCGTTGGCCGTCCACCACGTGATCACGATGGCCCCGATCACCGTCAGCGTGGCGACGGTGGGGCCGATCCACCGGCGCGGCTGCAGGCGCCGGTCGATCACATCGAGGAGCTGGTCGAGTCGGGCGTGGCGGTGCTCGGGGCTCGGGTGCAGCCCCTTGGCGAGCACGGCCCAGAGCCAGCGGGGCACCCCGGCCGGTGCGGTCGGGGGGAGCCCGTGCTCGAGCGCCTGCAGGCGAGCCTCGGGGGTGTCGCCCGTGAACGGATCCCGCTCCGTCAGGGCCCGCACGAACGTGGCACAGAATGCGAACTGATCGGTGCGCGGGTCGACCGGCACTCCGCGCAGCTGCTCGGGGGCCATGAAGCCGAGGGTTCCGGCGGCGTGTCGCCCGGTAGGAGCACGGTCGCTGCCCGCGGTGCGGGGCTCGGTCGGCTGCGAGTCGTGGTCGATGGCGTGGGCGAGGCCGAAGTCGGCCACCCTCACCCGCTCGCCCACCAGCACGTTGTCGGGCTTGAAGTCGCGGTGCACGATGTCCACGGCGTGCGCCGCCGCCAGGCCTCGTCCGGCGGCGAGCATCACCTCGCAGATCTCTCGCCAGGATCGCGGGGTGTGGAGCCACTGTCGCAGCGATCGTCCCTCCACCAGCTCCATCACCACGAAGACCTGGCCTTCGTGGAGCCCGGCCTCGTAGATGGTGACCACGTTGGGGTGCGAGAGCCGGGCCAGGGCCCGCGCTTCTCGTAGCCCTCGCCGTGCCCCCTCGGCTCCCGGCGTGCGCAGCAGCTTGATCGCGACCCTGCGCTCGAGCCGCGGATCGTCGGCTGCATACACCATGCCCATGCCGCCGGCTCCCAGCGGCTCGCCGAGCACGAAGCGGTCGATCCGGCGCGGAGCGTGGCTCAGGTTCAGGCGCCGTCGCACGCCCTCGAGCACGACGGAGGCGAGGGGGTCCTCCACCGTGGCCAGGCTCCGGATGGCTTCGGCCAGCGCGTCGGTGCGCTCGTCCTGCATGCGTTGGTTCTCTGCGGAGGGTAGCTCGCCCGGGCCCGAGCGACCGATGGACCGTGGCGCCGTCGTTGGCGAGTTCGATACCGGGGACCCGAGTGATCCCGTGTATGCAGTGATTCTAGTCACGCTCTTCTCGGTACGGCGGCCTTTGCTATCTTCGCCGTCGGTGACCGATGCCGAGCTTCTCGTGGCGTGGCGTCAGGGGGACGCAGCAGCGGGCAACGAGCTGCTGCAGCGCTACTTCCAGCCGCTCTTGCGGTTCTTTCGCCACAAGGTGCAGTCGGGGGTGGAGGACCTGATTCAGCACACGATGCTGGACTGCGTCGAGCGGCGCGACGCCATCGAGGAGCGGGCCGGCTTCCGCGGCTACTTGTTCGCGATCGCGAGGGGCAAGCTCTTCGATCACCTGCGTCGCGAGTATCGGCGACCTGCGCTCGACGACATCAGCGAGCACTCGCTGCTCGACCTGGGGACCTCGCCCAGCTCGGCCATCGCTCGAGACGAGCGCCGGGCCAAGATCGCGGCGGCGCTGGCCGGGATCCCGCTCGATCATCAGATCGCGCTCGAGCTGGCCTACTGGGAGCAGCTCAGCGGCCCCGAGATCGCCGCGGTGCTGGGCATCCCCGCCAACACCGTGCGAAGCCGTCTGGCCCGCGCCCGGCAGCAGCTGCGCGAACGCCTCGGAGCCATGGGGCTGCCGCTCGACGAGCCGCAGCGGCCCGAAGACCAGGGCTGAGCCACGATGGCTGGCGATCTCGGTCGAATACGCAGTCGGCGCACCGTCTCGAGAAACACTTTTTGCGCGGCACGAGGGATCACTTCACCCCTCGCGAGCGAACTCATCGAGGACCTTCCAAACGAAGGACCTCGATCCCAATGCTGCGTACCCGCTCGCCGTCCCCTCTCCTGATCCTCGGCTTCCTGCTCGGCTGCCCCGGCGACGACGTCGTCCTTCCGATCGACGACACGGGCACCACCGGCGACGGCCCCGTGGGCTGCGTTCCGGGGCAGACGGTGGAGTGCCCGTGCATCGGCGGCGATGCGGGGGTTCAGAGCTGCCTGCCGGATGGATCGGGATTCGAGGCCTGCGTGTGCCCCAGCGACACCGAGGGGCCCCTCACCACCGGGATGGAGACCGGCACCAGCACCGGCACCGTGGACGACACGGGGGACACCGGGCCGGCGCCCACGTGTGGCGATGGCGTGGTCGATCCCGACGAGGAGTGCGACGACGGCAACGACGACGACACCGATGCCTGCCCGAGCACCTGCGAGGCCGCCTACTGCGGCGACGGCTTCGTGGGTCCCGGCGAGGCGTGTGATGACGGGAACGACGACGACACCGACGAGTGCACCAGTGCCTGCGCGGTGCCGTCGTGCGGAAACGGAGTGGTGGACCCGGTCGAGGAGTGCGACGACGGCGACGCCGATGACACCGACGAGTGCCTGAGCACGTGCGTTGCCGCGAGCTGCGGCGACGGCCACGCGTGGTCCGGGATGGAGGACTGCGACGACGGCAACGCCAGCAACGCAGATGGGTGTCTCGACACGTGCGAGGCAGCGAGCTGCGGCGATGGCCACGTGTGGGAGGGCAACGAGGGCTGCGACGACGGCAATGCGGTCGACGACGACGGCTGCACCAATGCGTGCGCGCTACCGAGCTGCGGCGATGGGGTCGTGCAGGCCGGCGAGGACTGCGACGACGCCGATGCCGACGACGGCGACGAGTGCCTGAGCACGTGCGAGGCGGCGAGCTGCGGCGATGGCCACGTGTGGGTCGGGATCGAGGAGTGTGACGACGGCAACGGCACGGAGACCGACGCCTGCCTGAGCACGTGCGAGGCGGCAAGCTGCGGCGACGGCGTGCTGTGGGCCGGAACGGAGGACTGCGACGACGGCAACGCGGACGACACCGATGCGTGCCCGAGCACCTGCGAGGCTGCCGGCTGCGGCGACGGCTTCGTGTGGGCGGGGATGGAGGCATGCGACGACGGCAACATGAGCAACTCCGACGACTGTCTCGACACGTGCGAGGCGGCGAGCTGCGGTGATGGCTTCACCTGGGTGGGCACCGAGGGCTGCGACGATGGCAACGTGGTCGACGACGACGGCTGCACCAATGCCTGCTCGCTGCCCGCCTGCGGCGACGGGATCGTGCAGGCCGGCGAGGATTGCGACGACGCCGACGCCGACGACGCCGACGCGTGCCTGGGCACGTGCATGGCGGCGAGCTGCGGCGACGGCCACGTGTGGGCGGGGGTCGAGATCTGTGACGACGGCAACATCGACGACAGCGACGCATGCCTGAGCACGTGCGAGCCCGCGGGCTGTGGCGATGGCGAGGTGTGGGCCGGAGTCGAGGCCTGCGACGACGCCAACGTCGACGAGAGCGATGCGTGCCTGAGCACGTGCGAGGCGGCGAGCTGCGGCGACGGCTTCACGTGGGTGGGAGTGGAGGGCTGTGACGATGGCAATGGCAGCAACACCGATGCGTGCCTGAGCACGTGCGTGCCCGCGAGCTGCGGCGACGGCATCGTGTGGGCCGGGGTGGAGGGCTGCGACGACGGCAACGGCAGCAACAACGACGCCTGCCTGGTCGGCTGCACGCTCGCGAGCTGCGGCGACGGCTTCGTGTGGTTCGGCGTCGAGCAGTGCGACGACGGCAACGGGATCAACGACGACCTGTGCTCCAATGCGTGCACCCTGGCCGCGTGCGGCGACGGGATCCTGCAGGGGGTCGAGCAGTGTGACGACGGCAACCTGAACAACAACGACGGCTGCCTGAGCACGTGCGTGACGGCCGGCTGCGGCGACGGCGTGGTGTGGTCCGGGGTCGAGCAGTGCGACGACGGCAACGGATCGAACACCGACGCGTGCCTGAGCGGCTGCGTGGCTGCGGCCTGCGGCGATGGCTTCGTGTGGGCCGGCATGGAGCAGTGCGACGACGGCAATCTCGTCAGCGGCGACGGCTGCGAGCCCGATTGCACCATCACCGTGGCCAGCTGCGGCAACGGGGTGGTGGAGCCCGGCGAGGAGTGCGACGACGGCAATTTCAACAATGGCGACGCCTGCACCGAGCTGTGCGAGTTCGCCGAGTGCGGCGATGGCTTCGTGCAGGGGATCAACAGCGAGGACTGCGACGACGGCAACGCGGTGGACGGCGACGGCTGCAACGTGGACTGCGTGATCTCCGGCTCGGAGATCTGGAGCGTGGTCATCGACGGCCCCGCCGGCGAGGCCGACCAGGGCATGGGGATCGCGATCGACTCGGCGGGCGACGTGCTGGTGACCGGCGGAATCACGGTGGCCGGCGAGGGCTCGAACGTGTGGATCAGCAAGCGCGACCCCGACACGGGGCTCGACGTGGCCATGGGCTACTGGAACCGGGACGAGACCAGCCTGGGCGACTTCGACGACATGGGCCATGCGATCGCGGTCAACGCCCTCGACCAGGTGGTGGTGGCCGGGCGGATGTACTCGCCGGTCCTGCCCGACGATGGGCTCAAGCCGTGGGTGGCGCAGTTCCAGCCGTGGGGCAATCTGATGTGGACGAACTTTGGCGCCCAAGATGGCGCCGCGTTCGGGATTGCCGTGGACCTGGCGACCAACGACGTCTTCGCCACCGGGGAGGCGGCAGGGACGCCGCAGTACGCCATGTGGCTGCACAGCCTCGATTCCGCGGGAGCCCAGCGATGGACCACCACCTGGGAGAACGCCTGGTTCTGTGCCGGCGGGAGTCGTCCGCACGACGAGCACGGGCAGGACATCTCGCTCTACAACGGGCGACTGTGGGTGGCGAACTGGTATCAGGAGCACCCGGACTGCAACAGCGACCTGAACTTCTCGACCATCGCTCGCTGGATGGACACCGGCAATCCCTACTGGAACCCCGACGGGTGCTGCCCTGACTGGCGCACCAGCGGACAGGTCGACCAGGCGTTCGCCAATGCGCGCGACACCGCCAACAACTACGTCATCGTGGGGCGTGGCGAGTACCACTGGGTCGAGTCGTCAGCCGCGCTGATCATCAAGTACCAGCCGCTGCTCCAGGCCGAGCTCTGGCACCTCAAGACCGTCGACCACCTCTACTACGGCGTCGACACCAATGCCACGGACGACATCGTGGTGGTCGGCTATGACACCACCGCCGGCATGGGCGACGACATCGTGGTGCGCAAGCTCGCCCCCAACGGCAACGACCTGTGGCTTCGGACCCATGACCACGAGGGCTTGCAGGACCGCGCCCAGGCGGTGGCGATCGACGCCGCGGGCTACATCTACGTGGCGGGCTGGGTCACGAGTGCGACCACGAGCCGCGACATCTGGATCGCCAAGTTCGCGCCGTAGCGAGCGGCGGATGCAAGACGAAGACCGCGGGTCCGAGCCGACGCTCGTGACCCGCGGTCGTGGACGAGCACTGCGCTCGCCCGCGTCAGCCGGCGTCCAGCATCGGCTCGAATGTCGCCGCCGCCTCGAGCATCGCGGTGGTCGGCGCGGGCTCGGCCTTCTTCTCCTCACCGTGGGCGGGCGCAGCCTCCTCTTCATCGGCCGGCTCGTCCTCGCCACCCTCGGCGGGCTTGGGCGCAGGCGTGGACAGCGTGTCGGGCTGCGGCCCCTTGCACACCTTGCGGCCCACCTTGCACCCGCGGACCTTGAGCTCCGCGAGGATCCCGTCGACCTCGGCGCTGTAGCGAGCCTCGTGCTGCTCGTGCCCGGCGAGCTGGAGCACCACGATGTGCTTGTCGCTCACGAACAGCACGGCCGTATAGAAGCGCGGAGGCTCGTCCTTGCCCACCGGGGTGTAGCTGAAGTCGAAGCGGGTGCCCACCACGCCGTTCTTGGACTCGACCGGGCTCTGACCCTGCAGCGCGTAGGAGCGCTTGCCGAGCTTCTCGACCAGGTCGCGGCTCCAGAACGGAAGCGTGCCGCCCTTGACGTTGTCGAACACGTTGATGCGCAGGCCCACGTTGTCGTTGGCCTTCATGTGCGCGCCGTAGTCGCTGGCGTAGACCTGGGCGAACCCGGCGGGGGGCTCGAGCTTGTACGCGGCACAGCCAGTGCCGGTGGACAGGGCCACGAGGGCGGGGATGAGCGTCTTGCCCAGCGTGCGTCCGAGCGTGTGCCTCAGCGAGTGACCGAGCGTATTGATGATGCGTCGCATGATCGTCCTCCTCCCTTTCACTTCCACTCGGTGGCCTCGACGCCCAGCTCGTCGACCCAGGGGAATGGATCGTTGCTCGACGGGGTGGCGGTGTGAGGTCCTCGCTCGACGAGGCTGAACGTGAGGGTGGAGTAGGAGGTGAGGCTCTCGAGGCGGCGCAGGCGGCCCTTGAGCACCTCGAGCTCCATGGTGATCTGATCGAGCGCCTGCCGCACCTTGAGGGCCTCCTCGACGGTGCGGGCCTTGGAGAGCAGCTCGGTCATCTGCTTCTGGGTGGCCTCGAGCACCTCGATGCGGGTCTCGATGTCGAGGTACTCCTCGGTCACGTCCTGGGCATCGAGGGTGCGGCTGTCCACCACGCCGAGCGCGGCCAGCTCGTCCATGGCGGGCCGCAGCTTGACGGCGGGGATCCGCATGACGAAGTAGGTGCCCGACATGGTCTGCACGTAGCCACCGTAGCGATCGGGCAGGGCCTCGGCCTTGGCCATGGCATCCTCGAGGTTGAACACCGAGACCTGCATGGTCGCGGTGTAGATGATGTGCCGCCCGACGTCCTTGGCTCCGTCGTCGGCCACCGCGGGCTCGGCTCCGTCGTCACCGCCTCCGCCGGTCGCGGTGGGCTCGGGCGCGGGCGGGGCCTCGGCGGAGCCCGGCGCCGTGCTGCCCCTCTTGGACTTCTCCATGCGATCGGCGCGACGCTCGCGGCGAGAAGGGCTGTAGTCGGCCGCCGGCTCCATCATCTCCATCTCGGCATCCATCGAGACGGGAGCCGGAGCCATGGGGGCGGCTTCTCCTCCCGCCCCGCCACCGTAGTCGTCGTACTCGTAGTAGTCGGCGTAGGAAGCCTCGGGAGCTCTCTTGGCGCAGCCCATGGTTCCCACCATCAGGAGCGCGAGCATCCAACTCGTGCGTGCGAGCATGTGAACGTGCCTCTCGTGTCGGGTCGAAGTCGGTGGGTCGAGCGCTTGGGATCGACCCGTCGCGCCGAACGCCACCAGCCGCGACACCCTTACAGCAGGTGGCCGGGCTCCGCAACGTCGCGAGATCGCACGGGTTCGAACGCCGATTGGTGCCCCATGGTGGTGGGCCCGTCGGATGGCCAGGCTCGTGGCGAGTCGGCTGGCCCGTTGCATGGGCGTGGCCGGGTCGGGTATGGCTTGCGCCGTGAAGGTCGTGTCGATTCCGAGGCTCGGGTGCGCCTTCGCGGCGGTCCTGCTCGGCTGCGGGGGCAAGGGTCCCGCGCCCGAGGCCATCCCCCCCGTTCCGCCGCCTGGTCTGTTCGCCGACGCCGGACCCGGCGTCGAGGACGACTTCGGCTTCGAGGACGACGAAGGCGAAGGAGCGGTCGCGCCCGCCCAGCTTCCAGCCTGGGCCCAGGAGGCTGCGCGCCAGATCACCGCCCACGCCGACGGCAAGACCCGCGCCTGGGAGCGGCTGGCCTACGTGGCCGATCGCTTCGGGCACCGGCTCAGCGGCAGCAAGGCGCTGGAGGACACCATCGACTGGGCCGTGGAGACGATGGCCAAGGACGGCCTCGACAACGCGAGGCGGGAGAAGGTGATGGTGCCCCACTGGGTGCGCGGCAAGGAGAGCCTGCGGGTGCTGGGCGAGCACGGCCGTGAGCTCCGCATGCTCGGCCTTGGCATGAGCGTGGGGACCCGAGGAGCCTTGCGGGCCGAGCTGGTGGTGGTGGAGAACCTCGAGCAGCTCCAGCGCGGCGACCTGGACGTCAAGGGGAAGATCGTCCTCATCGATCAGCGCATGCCCCCCTTCGATCACGAGCGACAGGAATCGGGCTATGGCCACGCCGTGCAGGGACGCTCGCGCGGGGCCATCGAGGCCGGCAAGCGTGGAGCCAGGGCGGTGCTGGTGCGCTCGGTCACCGCCATCAGCCTCGACAGCCCCCACACGGGCGCGATGCAGTACGAGGACGGGGTCCCCAAGATCCCGGCCGCTGCGGTGACCCTGGAGGCCGCCGAGTACCTGGTGCGCGAGGCGGCACGGGGCAAGGTGGAGCTGGAGCTACGCATGGAGGCCAAGCACCTGCCCGATGCTCCCAGCGCCAACGTGGTGGCCGAGCTGCGCGGACGCGACAAGCCCGAGGAGATCGTGGTGATCGGCGGTCACATCGACTCGTGGGACGTGGGCGACGGCAGCACCGACGACGGCGCGGGCTGCATGATGGCGATGGAGGCGGCGCTCATGCTGCGGGAGCTGGAGCTCGTGCCCCGGCGCACGATTCGGGTGGTGCTGTTCACCAACGAGGAGAACGGGCTGCGCGGAGCCAAGGCGTACTTCGAAGCACACGGCGACGAGCCACACGTGGCGGCGATCGAGGCCGACTCGGGCTCGGGAGCGCCGCGTGGGTTCGGCATCGCGAGCGAGGACGGCGAGGTGGTGCGCGCGATCGCGGACTGGTCGCCGCTGTTCGCGGGCCTGGGGGCGACCGAGATCGACAAGGGCTGGGGCGGCGCCGACATCAGCCCCCTGATGGACGATGGCGTGCTGGGGCTGTCGTTGCAGCCCGACCACTCGCACTACTTCGATCTGCACCATAGCCCGGCGGACACGATCGAGAAGATCGATCCCGCGAACCTCCAAAAGAATGCAGCGGCGATGGCCTTGATGGCGTATCTGCTGGCGGAGCGCGAGTAGGGCGCCTCACGCCTCATCGAGACACTTGGCCCCGAGCCCCGTCAATTGGGCCAGGCCCCTGCGAAGATCTCGCCGATCGGAGCGAAGAAGAGCGGCGCCGTGAGGGTCATCCACGCGAGGTGCAGCACCACCGCCAGCGCTCGCGCCATGTGCTTGCGCCGGCCGGGGCCGCGGTCCCACCACAGCTGCACCATCACCGCCACGCCGTGCAGGCCGAAGAACGCCATCATCAGGCCCGTGTAGCGGGAGGGATGGCCGAGCGCCATCAGCACGAACAGCTCGTGGATCAAGCCCGAGACGACGAACACGCCAATGGTGGATCGCAGCGGCCGACGCAGGCCACCCAGGGGCAGGAACACGTGGCGGAACACCAGGTCGTGCACCACCAGGTTCCAGCGACGACCCCAGAAGTCGCGGGGCGAGCGAGCCAGAGGGGGTGCGTCGAAGGTCTCGGCAACCCCGATCCCGCTCTGCATGGCCGCGCCGCTGAACAGGTCGACGAAGGCGCTCACGGCCAGGTAGGTGAGCCACAGCCCCCAGAACGCCTCGATCCAGAGATCCTCGTGCAGGCCCGGCCAGCGCAGGTGCACGAGCACGAGCGTCGCCACCCCGGGAACCTTGAGCAGCGCACGCACGAGCCGACGGCGACCTTCCTCGCGGATCCGCTGGGCCTGACTCGGCTCCTTGGGAAGCTCGGCCTTGGGAGGGACGAGCAACCAGAAGCAAAACGTGGGCAGGGTCTGCAGCAAGCGAGGGTCGGGTACGCGACCGCGCCACAGCTCGTAGCCCTTGCCGGCCATGGTGATGGCGAGCACGGCCACCAAGGCTCGGGCGTAGGCCCAGTCGGCGGGGAGCGCCAGTGGTATCACCAGCGGGAGCAGGACCGCGGGGACGACCCGCCACCGCGCCGAAGAAGGCCCCAGGGCGTGGCGATCCCACCCGATCACCAACGCGATGACGAGCAACGCCAACAAGGGACCACCGAACGCCACGTGCCTTCAGTATGGCGCGCCGAGCCGAGGTGGTCACGCCGTGGCGGTCGTTCAGCGGTCGTCGCCTGCGGCGACGAAGACCCTGGGTTGCCGGCTCGGCACCTGCACCACCCGATCCTCCTCTTGGCACCAGGCGGTCAGCGGCCCCCCGTAGACGCAGCCGGAGTCGAGACCGATCGTTCGCTCTCCTCGATAGTGCCCCCGCCACGCCCAGTGCCCATGCACCACCCGCGCGCGACCTTCATAGAAGGCATCCCACGGCTCGGTCCCCTCGGGGCAGCCCTCGGGCTCGCGGTCGTGGCGGTCCATCTTGCCCTTGGGAGTGCAGCACCGCGCCCGGGTTGCAAATCGCACGTCCTTGGACTCGAGCCAGTCGTCGTCGTGGGGCAGCGCGTTGATGCGCGCCGCGGCGGCATGGAGATCGGTCCATCGCGGGGATAGGCCCGCGTGCACCACCCACACGTCGGGGGCTCCCGGCTCGCCGGGCAACCAGGCGAGCGCGGGAAGAGCTCGCAGGGCACCGAGCAGCGCGTCGGCATCCGGCGCGTCATAGAGCGTCTGCAGCGTGTCGTGCTTGCGAGGCCAACGGCCCGAGCGAGCGCACAGCGCATAGACCTCGTGGTTGCCCACGACCCCCCGGCCCCCCAGCGCTCTCCACAAGCGCACGGTGCCCAGCGAGTCCGGACCTCGGTTGATCAGGTCCCCCAGGCACCACAACTGGTCGCGGGCGGGATCGAAGCGAATGGTGGAGAGCAGATCCTCGAGCTCCCGGGCGCATCCCTGCACATCGCCGACCAGCCATCGCATGCGGGCGCAGGCTAGCACCGCCGTCCGACCGCACACGCAGACCCATCTGGACCCAGGTCGTGTCTCGGGTCACTACCAATATTCATTGATTTCAACCACTTGAAACGTGCAGCGATTGCGGGTTGCAAGAACTGACCAAAGTCGTATGAACAGTTCAGTCGTGTCTCAGCCCGGCTACGAAGACGTGATGGCGCAGCTCGACGCCCTCATCGGCCCCATCGAGGGTGGTGGTTCCAAGGCCCGCCGGCGCCTGCAGATTCTGCGCGTGGCGACCGAGCTGTTCAGCCGCCAGGGCTACCGCAAGACCAGCATGGACGAGGTGGCGGCGGGGGCCGGCGTGGCCAAGGGCACGCTCTACACCTACTTCAGCAACAAGAACGAGCTGCTCATCTCGGCCATTGCGCTCGAGAAGCGCGAGCGCATGGGGACGATGGCCGAGATCCTCGACCCCACGCGCCCGGCGGAGGAGCGCCTGCGCCAGTGGATGGTGACTCTGCTGCTGCTGCCCTCGCGGATGCCGCTGACGTCGGCACTGCTGCGCGGCGACCAGGAGATGGCCGCGGTGATGGCCGACATGCCGGCCGCGCTGAACCAGCAGATCGACAAGAACCGCGACGACTACCTGTGCGCCCTCATCGACGAGGTTGCCCGCCCGCACGCCTTCACCATGAGCGAGCTGCGCGATCGTGCGGCCGTGCTGTCGGGCATCGCGTTCCTTTCCACCCATCTCCAGGCCGAGCACGTCCGCGGCGGCCTGAGCATGGAGCGCTACGCCGAGCTGCTCGCCGACACCCTGTTGGCCGGCCTACGAGGCGGGCGTGCCAGCGACGAGGCCATCGTCGACCGTCCCGCGGACGAACCCGAGCACGAACGAAGGAAGGGGTGATCGACATGCCCGTCACGATGAAGCGACGAACCCTGCTCCATGGCGCAATCCTCACGGCGGCCACGCTGATGCTGCCGTGGCCGGTCTCGGCGGCACCGGCCACCGAGCGCCCGAGCCCCGACTCACCCGGCTTCACCAAGTGGGTGATGGATCAGATCGACGACATGCACCGCGGCTCCTCGAGCCATGGCGTGTTCACGATGATGGTCAAGACCGAGCACTGGACGCGAACCCTGACCATGGAGTCGTGGTCGCGCGGCGAGGACTACTCGCTGGTGCGGATCCTGTCGCCCCAAAAGGAGAAGGGCACCGCGACGCTCAAGGCCAAGGAGGACCTGTTCACCTACCTGGCCAAGACCGGGCGCACCATCAAGGTCAGCGGCGCCATGATGGGCAGCTCGTGGATGGGCAGCCACTTCACCAACAACGACCTGGTCAAGGCCTCGCGCCTCGTCGACGACTACGAGGTCGCACTCACGGGGCAGGGCACGCTCGGGGGCATCCCGCAGTACGTCTTCACCCTGACCGCTCGACCCGAGGCGCCGGTGGTGTGGGGCAAGATCGAGGTCACGGTGCAGCAGGAGAGCCTGCTGCCCACCCGCGAGATCTTCTACGACGAGGAGGGCACGGCGGTGCGGGCCCTCGAGTTCGGCGACTACAAGGAGGTGGGGGGTCGCATGCTGGCTGGCACGCTGACGGTGCGGCCGCTCGACGCCTCCGGCGAGTTCACCCGCATCACCTACGACTCGATCGAGTTCGACGTGAGCCTGCCCGAGAGCACGTTCACGGTGCAGCACCTCAAGTCGCTCTAGCTCGCATCCCTCGCATCCATCGGGACCCTCACCATGAAGTCGCTCACCATGGCCTGGCGCAACGTGTGGCGCAACAGCCGTCGCACGGTGGCCGCCGTCATCGCCACCACCCTGGGGCTGTGGGCGATGATCGTGTACTCCGGCATGATCGAGGGCTACCTGCGCCGCATGGAGGCGCACGTGCTCGACGTGGAGATGGGTGACATCCAGATCCACCACCCCCAGTACGTGGGCAGCCCGTCGATCTACGACCGCATCGAGGACCCGACGGCGCTGCTGCTCGCGCTCGACGAGGCGGGGCTGCCCGCGGCGCCGCGCCTCCTGGGCGCGGGCCTGGCCGCGGCGGGGGACAGCTCGGCGGGGGTCACCTTGGTGGGGATCGACGTCTTACGCGACGCCACGGTGAGCCGCGTGCCCGAGCACCTGACCGAGGGCACGTGGCTCGATCCCGCGGCGCCGGGCGAGGTGGTGGTCGGGCGGCACCTGGCCCAGATGCTGGGGGTGGGGATCGGCGGCGAGGTGGTGGTGCTGTCGCAGGCGGCCGACGGCTCCACCGCCAACGAGCTCTACACGGTGCGCGGGATCCTGCGCGGGGTGTCCGATGCGGTCGATCGCAGCGGCATGTACATGACCGAGCAGGCGTTCCGCGAGCTGATGGTGGTGCCCGACGGCGCCCACGAGATCATCGTGCGCCGCGCCGACCAGTCGCTCGACACGGCGGTGGGCGAGGTGCGGGCCGCGGCCCCCGGGCTCGACACCAGGACCTGGCGCGAGCTCAAGCCCACCCTGGCCTCCATGCTCGACTCGGCCAGCGGGGCGATGGTGCTGATGTTCTTCATCGTCTACGCCGCGATCGCCATCGTGATCCTCAACGCGATGCTGATGGCGGTGTTCGAGCGGGTGCGCGAGTTCGGGGTGCTCAAGGCGATCGGGGTGAGCCCGAGCGGCGTGCTGGGGCTCATCTACCTCGAGACCCTGATCCAGACCGGGATTGCGATCGTGCTAGGGGTGGGTCTCGCGATTCCGGCCAACTGGTTCATGGTGGAGCACGGGCTCGACCTCAGCGGGAGCATGGACGACCTGACCCTCATGGGGACGAGCATCGATCCGATCTGGCACTCCCACGTGACCGTGAACACCTATGTGCAGCCAGTGGTCGCGCTGGTGATCATCGTGGCCATCGCGGTCACCTATCCCGCGCTACGGGCGGCGTTCATCAAGCCCATCACCGCGATGCGGCACCAGTAGGAGGAGGCAGGGACGCATGGCACGGGCACGACTGGCGACGATGGCGTGGCGCAACATCTGGCGCAATCGACGACGCACCCTCATCACCCTGTTCGGGATCGTGTTCGGCGTGTTCATGGCCGTGCTGTTCACCGGCATCGGCGACGCGACCTACGGGCAGATGATCGATCACGCGGCTCGCCTGGGCGGGGGGCACGTGGTGGTGCAGCACCGCGAGTATCAGGACCTGCCCACGGTCAAGAAGACGGTGACCGATGCTCCGGCGGTGGCAGCGGCGGCGATGGAGCTGCCGGGCGTTCGCGAGACCGCCACCCGCATCACCGGGGCAGCGATGCTGTCGACCGCCAAGAACAGCGCGGGCACGTTCTTCATCGGGCTCGACCCCGCCCACGAGACCGACGAGACCTTCGGGCTGCTCGACGCCACCTGGGAAGGGGAGATGCTCGCCTCGGCCGACCAGGAGCACGCGGTGGTGCTGGGTCGCGGCCTCGCCAACAACCTCGAGGCCAAGCTCGGCTCCAAGGTGGTCTACACGGTCACCGACGAAGAGGGAGAGATCGTCTCGGTGCTGGTGCGCGTGGTGGGGATCGTGGAGACCGGTGCGCCGTCGCTCGACGCGGGTCTGTGTCTGCTGCCGATCGACGAGATCCGCAAGCACCTGGGCCATGAGCCGGGCGAGGCCACGATGGTGGCGGTGTTCCTGAACGACCATCGCGACGCCGCGACCGTTGCGGAGGGTCTGGCCTCGCACGTGCCGCAGGACGCGGTCGCGCTCACCTGGGCCGAGGCCCAGCCCGACCTGGCCGGCTTCATCGCCATGAAGGAGGGCGGGGCCAAGGTCTTCGAGGTGATCATCATGGTGCTGCTGGCCGCGGGCATCTTCAACACGCTGTTCGTCAGCGTGATGGAGCGCCTGCGCGAGTTCGGCATCATGGCCGCGGTCGGCTTCATGCCGCGGCAGCTGTTCGGCCTGGTGATGTGGGAGAGCGCGTGGCTGGCCCTGGTGGGGCTACTGGGCTCCGTGCTCGTGATCGCCGGGCCCTACTACCACCTGAGCACCAAGGGCATCGACTACTCCAAGATGATCGGCGAGGGCGGGGCCGAGGTGGCCGGGGTGGCGATGGATCCCATCCTCTACGTCCGCATCCATCCCGAGAGCGCGCTGGTCATCGCCGTGGTGGTGGTGGCGGCCACGCTGGTCTCGGGGCTCTACCCCGCGTGGAGAGCCGGGCGGGCCAACCCGGCGGATGCCATCCGGCTCGTGTAGCTCGAGGAGAACGTGTGATGTCGAAGGAAGCAAAGCCCATCGTCGTGCTGCAAGACGTGCACAAGACCTATCGGCAGGGCGAGATCGAGGTCAAGGCGCTGCGCGGGCTCGACCTGACGGTGGAGCCCGGGGAGTTCCTGGCGATCACGGGGCCCTCGGGCTCGGGCAAGACCACCGCGCTCAACCTCATCGGGGCGCTCGACGAGCCCTCTTCGGGCAAGGTGATGGTGGACGGACGCGATCTCGGCGCGATGGGACGGGCCGCACGCAGCCGACTGCGCCGCGATCGGATCGGCTTCGTGTTCCAGGCCTACAACCTCATCCCCGTGCTCACGGCCTACGAGAACGCCGAGATGGTGCTGCGCCTGCAGGGGACCGACGAGGGCTCGCGGCGCGAGCGGGTGATGAGCCTGCTGCGCGAGGTGGGGCTGGGCGGCATGGAGGATCGCCGACCCACCCAGCTCTCGGGGGGGCAGCAGCAGCGGGTGGCGATCGCCCGGGCGATCGCATCCGATCCCGCGGTGACGCTGGCCGACGAGCCCACCGCCAACGTCGACTCGGCCACCGCCGACAAGCTGCTCGACATCATGGAGCGGCTCAACCGCGAGCGCGGGGTCACCTTCATCTTCTCGACCCACGACGCGCGGGTGATGGAGCGGGCTCGTCGAGTGGTCCGGCTGGTCGACGGGCGGGTGGAGAGCGACGAGGTTCGCGCCTAGGCCCGCGCCTGGGCGAGGTGGCGCGTCATGGGGATCGAGGGGCTGCTGGCGCTTTGGTTGGCCAGGGCGGTGGCGTCCGAGCCGGAGCCGGCGGCGGCGGCGGTCGAGACCGAGGCGGTGGACGCGGAGGCGGAGCCCTCGCCCGAAGATGGTGAGCCCCCGTCGGTTGCGCCCGAGCTCGAGCCCCTGCCCGAGCTCGAGCCCCTGCCCGAGCTCGACGCGCTGCCGCAGCTCGATGCGTTGCCCGAGCCCGCGACCACCGACGTGGCCACCGCCGGCTCGCCCGCGGCATCCGAGCCCGCGACCGACGAGCTGCGCGTACGCGACGTGATGAGCGGCAGCTTGCGCTTGGTGGGAGCGTTCATGCACTTCCCCCCCGGGCTGGAGGCGATCTACCCCGCGGGGGACGATGCCCTGTTTGCGACCGTCGGCCGGGTGATGGTCGATCGCAACTGGCACGACCGCTTCGGCCTCGAGCTCAACTACTTCATCGACGTCAGCCGTTCGCCCGCGGTGAGCGGGACCGGGGGGGCGTTCGGCACCGCGGGCTCCACCGACAGCGTCTATCGCCAGCCGCTGCTGTCGTGGACGCTGTGGGAGGACGGCACCGTGCGAGGCACGTCGGGGGTGGACCGCTTCGCCTTCGACGCCAAGCTGGGCTCGGTGACGCTGAAGGCCGGGCGCTTTCCCGTGTCGAATTCGGTGACCTCGTTCTTCACCCCCAACGACTTCCTCGCGCCGTTCTCGGTGACCGCGGTCAACCGGATCTACAAGCCGGGCGTCGATGGGATCTCGGTCGGGGCGGCGCTGGGGATGATCGGTGCGGTGGAGGTGACCGGGGTCCTCGGCAACGATGCCGACGGCGTGCCCACGTGGGGTCGCAGCGCCGTGCTGGCGCGCGCGAGCGTGCTGGGCGGCGGCTTCGAATGGGCGCTGCTCGGCGGCAAGCTGGCCGAGCGCTGGGTGGCGGGAGGCTCGTTCCAGGGAGGCATCGGGCCCGTCGGGCTGCATGGCGAGGGGCACCTGGGCGTGCCCGACGTGCAGGGTGATGGCCACGACGACGGCGATGCACCCTTGCACGTGCGCCTGGCCGTGGGTCCCACCCTCAACGTGGGCTGGAAGAGCCTGACCCTGGGGGCCGAGTATGCGTTCTACTCCGATGGCGCCAGGGAGCCGGCCGAGCTGATCGAGCGGGCGGGGCGGCTGTTCCCCGACGACGTGCCGCTGCTCGGTCGGCACATGGTGGGGGCGGTGGCGGGGATGGAGATCATTCCGATCCTGCGAGCCAACGTGCTCGCGCTGGTGGACGCGGGGGATGGCTCGGGACTGACCGGCCTGAGCCTGGCCTACAGCATCGCCGACGAGGCCGACCTGCTGCTGGGGGCGTTCTTGCCATGGGGCGAGGATCCGGTGGTGACGCCGACGGCCGATCCCATGACGCCGCTGATGCTCCAGCTCGGCAGCGCGTACGGGGCCAGCCCGCTGGTGCTGTATCTCGAGGCGCGCACGTTCTTCTGATCGGCGCCGGGCCGTCCTCGCTGCTAGAGTGCCGCCGATGCTCGCCACCGACGCCTTCCTCGCGGGCCAACCCCCCTGGGTGGGGCTGGGTGCCCTGGTGGTGGCCGGCGCCATTGCGAGCGTGATCAACTCCATGGCCGGCGGCGGATCGCTGCTCACGCTGCCCATGCTGATGGCGGTGGGTCTGCCGGCTGGCCTCGCCAACGGCACCAACCGCGTGGGAGTGGTGGTGCAGGGGCTGGCGGCAGTGATCACGTTCCATCGCCGTGGCGTGCGCGACTATGGCCTGGTGGCACGCTTGCTGCCCGCGATGATGCTGGGAGCGGCGGGCGGGTCGTGGCTCGCCACCCGCCTGGGCGACGATCTGCTGCGGGTGGTGTTCGGGGTGATGCTGGCCGGCTGGGCCGTGTTCCTGGTGCTGCGCCCGGGGGGGTTCCTCAACGTGCCCGAGCAGCCGCGCAAGGTCGGCCCGCTGGCGCTGGTGCTCTCGGTGCTCATCGGGGTCTACGGGGGCTTTCTGCAGGCCGGGGTGGGCTTTCCGTTGCTGGCGCTGCTCGTGCCCTACCTCGGCTACCCGGCGGTGCGGGCCAACGCGATCAAGGTGGCGCTGGTGCTCGGGTTCTCGCTGGTCTCGCTGCCCGTGTTCGTGCTCGCGGGGCAGGTGCAGTGGCGCGAGGGCCTGGCGTTGGCGGCCGGAGGCATGGTGGGTGGGTGGCTCGGAGCGCGCTTGCAGCTGCGGGCCGGAGCGACGCTGGTGCGCTGGGTGGTGGTGGTGGCGGTGGCGGTCAGCGGAGTGGCGATGCTGCGCGGGGCGCTGGGGTGACGAGGCGGGCGTGACGAACG
The DNA here is from genome assembly GCF_026337845.1 of Paraliomyxa miuraensis. GTDB lineage: Bacteria > Myxococcota_A > Polyangia > Nannocystales > Nannocystaceae > Paraliomyxa > Paraliomyxa miuraensis. The sequence continues at coordinate 249,658 of NZ_JAOVZF010000163.1, forward strand.
AGGAGCGCCCGCGCGGCCTGGGGCCGGGCGGGCGCTCGAAGGTGGAAGCCGATGGGGCTATGCGGCGTTCGAGGTGGGAGGCTCGACTGCGTCGTCGTCGGTGGCGTCGTCGTCGGTGGCGTCGATGGTGACGGCCGGGGTACGACGGCTCGAGTTCAAGAAGCCGAGGCGGCGGCGGAGGTTGCTGCTCGGGCTCGACGAGCGCTCGGTGTCCGTCGCTTCGTTCACGTCACGGGACGCCTTGCTCCTCTTGGTCGTCCGGCTCGCCTGCACCGCCGGTCGGGTATCACGACCACGCCAGTTGCTCACCGTCGCCTTCGGGACACCGTGATGCCTCGCTGCTTCCACTACACCCATTCGCTCGGCGTCCCGCAGGATCTCCGCACGCTCGTGCTCGGTGTACCTTCGTCTCTTGCTGGGTTGGCTCCTTGCCATCGCTCGTCCGTTCGGAGCCGAGCACCCACCCCAGGGATGTCCGGGGTTTCAGGTCTCCAGCTCCGTGGCCGATGTTCGGCAAGGGCAACTAGCCTTCTCGACGCGCCGCCTGAAGGAATTGCGCGGGCGCTTGGCCGAAGAGGGAGTCGAGCTCGCGGTTGTAGCCGAAGACCGCGTGGGGGAGGCGCTCGCGGAGGGCCGAGAGAAGCGGATCCGGCTCGAGCTGGCGCAGATTCATCTCGAAGCGATTCCCATCGTCGAAGCAAATGAAAACGTTGAAGTTGCGGATGCCATCGACCTCGATGATGTACTCGTAGACCCAAACGATGCGCTCGGGAGTCTCCTCGAGAGAGCGCACGATGGCCGAGCGACTGGGGTCGAGAAGAGGGATCGCCCGGGCGAGCACGAAGAGCCCGAAAAGAACTCCGACGCCGCCGAGCCCGACCAGGAAAACGACCGAGCCCGTGCCCGCGTCTTCATCGACGAAGGGGACGACGCCGACCAACACGCCGAGCAACACCAACAAGGGCCCTCCGAGCAGGCGCGCATTACGTGTTTTCTTCACCATGAAGATGAAAATGCTCTTGGGATCGTTGCCGGCTGCAGCGAAGGCGCGGCGCTCCAAGATGGGCGCGACGAATGCCCAGATCGCGAGGAGAAGCCCAGCGAGCGCACCCAAGAGCAAGAGCTTGCTCGGCGGCGAGAGCGAGAACTCGGGCTTGCCCTCGCGCATCACGAGCGGCGCGCCGGGCGAGAGCTTCTCGCGCGCGGCAGCCGGGATGTCCTCGTCCACGTAGGGACCCACCCAGCCGTCGGCGTCCTTTTCCCACGGGGAATCAGGGTCGTGAATCTCGTACGTGACCTCCGCGCCTTCGACCATCACCACCCGCCCCTCCTTGGGCGGCGCAGCCATGGCACGCTCGTACGAAGACGTGAGCGCAAAGAAGGGAATCAAGCACGCGATCATCACGAGGACGCCGGCGGCAGAGAGCAGGAATTTCATCTTCATCAATTTTTTCGTCCTGACGGAGAGAGCCCATCCATGATTCTGGCGCCCTGGGTCGGAGGTCCGCTGAGAACGCTTCAGCGAACCGCCGCCCCGCAATGCCCCCGGCACTCGTCTCGTTCGCAATGGGACCGCGCCCCAAACCCCAGCGTCCGCTTCGCAGCCCCTCCTGGATCTACACGACCCCCGACCTTGCCCCAAAGGCCCCGCCCTCGGCAAGCAAGCCCTTGGGCCGCTCGGGTGAACTCCGTTCTCGACCATGTGGGTCGTGGAACTGGGAGCATCACCTCGGGCCGCAGCTCGACGTGGCGAAAGTAGAACGCCGAGGCCGACCAGCACTGAGCGCGCGACCTCGGGCTCAGCACACCGCTGCGGTGCAGGAGCGAGCCGCCGTCGAGCCGGTTCCCGAGGTCTTCCATGACTCGGACAGCGCCGCCTGAGCGGCCGGGGCGGGCCTTGCCGCTACGGCCCGAAGCACCGCCCCTCGCTGTCGAGGATCCGCTCGAGGATCTCGTGCAGCGCTCCGACGAACGACAGCCCCTCGAGTGACCCCTGATGCCGGATCTGCACGTTCCCGAGCTGGGCGTCGAGCTCGTCTGGTAGCAGCACGCCATCGTCGAGCATCTGCTCGTACTTGCGGATGGCTCGCGCGCTCGCCTCGTCGGGCATGCAGTAGGCGGCCGGGAGCACGAACCATCCGCGATGAGAGCAGGCGATGCCGCGGCCGTCGGGGAGATCGATCAGCAGGCTGTAGTACCCGGTCACTCCGCGCTCGCGGTCTTCCAAGAGGATCTGCTGGATCCGCGCGGAAGAACGGATCGTCCACACCGCGGAGCCGAACACCAGTCGTGCCGAGTCGATCCGGGAATGGAGCTGCGCCAGCGGGCTCATGCTCCGCTGGGTGTTGGTCTCGCGTACGGGCTCGTGGGGGTGGTCGGCGATGATCCGATCGATCACGTCGTTCATCCGATCCCAGGCACACGCATCGCCCGGGTCGCCGGCGAGCACGGCGAACCCGGAGAACGGGCACAGCCGGCCCTCCTCGTCCTGCGACACTCCACACAGCCCGCCCTCGATCCAAACCAGGCGCGTGTGACCGGTGACGTCCGCCACGCGCACCGAGATCCGCGAAGGGTTGCTGGGCACGGAGTCGGTGGTGATCGACCCGATCCCGACGTGCGGCTCGTTCGTGCGCGCCAGCATGTCCTCGTGGGAGACCTCGAGCATGGGGTTGGGCTGGTCGTACACGCCGTTGGCCCCCACGTAGGGGTAGAGCCGCCCGATCCAGCCCGCGATCTGATCTGCGCCGTAGGCCGAGCGGGGCTTGTAGATCTCCTGCCAGAACCGGGTGTCCACCCGTCCCTGCGTGGCCGCCACGAACTGCGCGAGGATCGGATCGAGCGAGCTGGCCCAGCGCTCCAGGCCCAGCTCGGGCAGCAACGCGACCCGCTCGCACATCGTCTCCCAGTCGGCCGTGGTGCCGGTGATCGTGATCTTGGGGATGCCGCAGATCCCCACCGCGAGGTAGCTGAAGTACTTCGAGAACGCGTCGAGCATCACCACCGCCGCGGCGGAGCGGTCGAGCGCGGTCGAGGTCGAGTAGTCGCACGCGAACCAGCGTCCCCAGCCCGGCCCGACCTCGGCGATCACCCCGTCGCGCAAGCGATCGACCAGCTCCATCCAGGATGCGACGTCCTCGGGCAGCGCCCCCAGCTCCACGCGGATCGTGCGGCGTCCCTGGCGATGGCGGACCAGCCGCTCGCGCAGCGCTTCGGCGTGCCCCTGCACGTGGAGCGCGACTCCCTGCCCGATGGTGAGCCACAGCGCCTCGGGGGTGAGGACGAGCGGCCGATGCTCCGAGAACGCCAGGTGCACCGCCATGAGCAAGGGGTGCACGCCGCGGGTGTCCACCGACGGCCTCGACCCGTCTCCCGCGCAGGCGAGCAACGCGGTCTGGGCCTGGGCGGCCACCCGCTCGGCCCAGGGGAGCGTGGGCAGGGGCATCGCGGCGGGCAGGACATCGTCGACCGGGAACGTCGTCGTTGCGGACACGCTCGCAATGTATCGCGTCGGTGGCCCACATACCGCGGCGAGGCGCTCACCACCGCGTGCGGCCGACTGGGGATCGGGCCGATGTTCGGCAAGGGCAGCTACGGGCCTTGGAGCCTTCCGCCTCGTGATCGAGGCGGCCCCAGTCTTCCCCCATCTTCTCATCCGCCCCGAATGGCTCCACTGCATCGAACGGCTCTAGCACCCGCTCGCTGCGGTCGCCGGCCAGAACCCATCTCGCGGGCGACGGAGAAGGGCCGGCCACCCACCGCGGCCAGACGTTCGTTGCGCCGCACCCAATCAGCCAGCTCGTGAATCTGGGAGAAGTCCTGAAAGCTGATGACCTGCGGGATCGACCCTTCGGTGAGGCCGATGGTGCCCCCTCACACCAGCACCACCCCCAGCTGCATCGCCTTGACCACCGCCTCGGTGCGGCTGTGGACGTCGAGCTTGCCGAGGATCGCGTTGACGTGGAACTTGACCGTGTGCGCGCTGATGCCGAGCTCCTCGGCGATCAGCTTGTTGGACATCCCCGCCGCCACCAGCTCGAGCACCTCGGTCTCGCGGGTGGTCAGCGCCTCGACCTCGACCCCGGTGGCATTGGGACCCTCGGGGCGAGACGCGGTGCGCGGGCGATCGTCGAGCAGCACCGGATCGATCACCGCGAGCCCTTGCAGCACGGTGCCGAGCGCATGGACCAGGCGCTCGGTGGAGATGTCTCGCCGTAGGATCCCGAGGGCGCCGGCGGCCAACAGCTCGCGGGTCGAGGTGCCGTGGGGCGCGAGCGCGACGACCGGGACCGGGAAGTCGAGCGTGCCCGCGCCCGGGGCCACCGGACGCGGCCCGAGGTCCCACAGCACGAGGTTGGCCTCGGTGTCGTCGAGCGCATCGGGGATGTCCTCGTGGGTGGACGCCTGGCCCGCGGCCGTGTCGGCGAGGCGCGCGACGAAACCCTGACGAACCAGGGGATCGTCGCCCACCACGAGCGCTCGCACCTCGGGCTCGAGCGCGAGCAAGGGATCGGGCAAGGAGTGCGTTTGCATGCGAAGGGGCTCCTGCTATCTGGACCGAGCGCGACGAGACTCGGACATCGTAGCTCGGACCACGCAGGGCTCGTGGCACGACGACAAGACAGCCCCTTCGGTCACGGCTGGCCACCATGGGTCGGCGCGCTGTGCGGTCAAGGGGACCCTGACCAATCTCGCCCCGCTGTCGCCCGCCAGACCGAGGATTCCCGCCCGTTCGACCGGGTCGGCCCCCGCGGGCGGGGAGCCGCGAGCGGGCCGGCGGCCGCGTGGAGCCCCCCGTTCGGCCGATGGCGATGCCGCGACGAGGGTTCACGATGTCGTCGTCCCAGGAACCCAATCCATGAATCTGCCCACCTCCTCCGACCCCTTCGTGTCCCTCGTCGACCGCGCTTCGCCGGCCATCGTGCGCGTGGACGCGCCCCGGCAGGGCGGGGCCACCGGCCTTCTGTGGTCCGATGACGGCCTGGTGGTGACCGCTCACCACGCTCTATGTCGCGACGAGCCGCTGTCCGTCACCCTGGGCAGCGATGCAGAGCCCCGGCCGGCCCGGCTGCTCGGACGCGACCCTGCCACCGATCTCGCGGTCTTGAGGATCGAGGCCGCCGAGCCGGCCTCCGATCCCGAGTCCGAGGCCGCCGAGCCCGAGGTGCTCGCCGCTCCGACCTGGCGCGAGGCCGAGTCGGTGCGCGTGGGCGAGCTCGGCCTCGCGCTCGCCCGCCCGGGCCGCACGGTGCGAGCGGCGCTGGGCCTGGTCGCGGTGGTGGGCGAGAGCCTGCGAACCCCCGCGGGGCGCTCGTTGACCCCCTACGTGGAACTCGATCGCACGCTGCCGCGTGGGTTCTCCGTGGCTCCGCTGCTCGATCTCCAGGGGCAAGTGCTCGGGCTGGCGACGGCGGGCCTGGCTCCCCACGCAACGGTGCTACTCACGGCAGGAGTCGTGCGACCGGTGATCGACGCGATCGTGGCCCACGGGCGCGTGCCGCAGGCGTTCCTCGGGGTGGGGGTATCGCCCGCGCGACTGCCCGCCGAGCTGCGCGACCAGCTCGGCCAGAGTCATGCGTTGGCGGTGGTCGGCCTGGCCGAAGGAGGTCCCGCGGCCACGGCGGGCCTGCTCGTCGGTGACCTCATCCTGGCCGTGGCAGACACGCCCGTGCGCTCGCCTGCCGGACTGCGCGCGCGGCTGGCCGACCGGATCGGTCAACCCGTCGCGCTTCGCCTGCTGCGCGGTGGCCAGACCACCGAGCTCGAGATCACCGCCGGCGAGCGCCGGTAATCGCCACCGGCGGGTCGACGTCTCCAAGCAAGGAGCAGGGCCCGCCCCGCCCCAGACCACCAACCGCCATCGACCGCCACGAAGAGACCAAGACCATGCCCAGCCAAGACCATCCGTCCACCTTCCCCCTCCTGCCCCTTCGCCGCGGCGTGCTGCTGCCCGGAACCACGCTGAGCGTGCCGATCGGCCGCAAGCGCTCGGTCGCGCTCGTCGAGAGCCTGCACGTGGGCGATCGGCTGGGCGTGGTCGTGCAGCGCGACCCGGCCACCGAGGAGCCCGTGCTCGCCGACGTGCACATGGTGGGCACCTATGCACGGGTCGAGAAGATCTCCCGCGGGCGAGACGGACGAAGCTTCCGCCTCGTGCTCGAGGGACTCGAGCGATTCGAATTGCAGGCGATCGAGCAGAGCGACCCCTACTGGTTCGGGCGGGGAGACCCCGCGCCGGATCGCGACGGCGGCGAGGAAGCACGGGTGCTGGCCGAGGAGATCCGCACCCACCTGCGCCGTGCCGTCGGCAACCAGCACCCCACGCTCAGCGAGATCGTCGAGTCGTGTCGCGAGCCGGGCCTGTTTGCCGATCGCGTGGTGTCGGCGCTCGACGTCGAGCGCGATCGCGAGGTGCAGATCCTGCTCACCCTCGACGTGGCGGCGCGCCTGCGGCTGACCGCCGAGATCATCGCGGAGGCCAAGGCCCGCTGGGAGCTCAAGCAGAAGATCGGCAGCGAGGTGCGTCGCGAGCTCGAGAAGGATCAGCGCAAGCACCTGCTGCGTCAGCAGCTGCGCGCGATCCAGAAGGAGCTGGGCGAAGGAGGTGATGCCGAGGACGCGCTGGCCAAGCTCGAGGAGCGCCTCGATGCAGCCGAGCTGCCCGAGGAGGCGCGCGAGGTGGCCGATCGCGAGCTCGCGCGCCTGCGGAGCATCGGGCAGAACTCGCCCGAGTCGCACGTGATCCGCACCTATCTCGAGTGGGTGGCCGATCTGCCCTGGAACAAGCGCGCCGAGCTCACCGGAGACATCGACGCGGTGGCCCGCAAGCTCGACGAGGATCACTACGGGCTCGAGAAGGTCAAGCAGCGCATCCTCGAGCACCTGGCCGTGCTGCGGCTGTCGGGCAGCAACAAGGGGCCGATCCTGTGCCTGGCCGGCCCGCCCGGGGTGGGCAAGACCTCGCTGGGCCAGAGCATCGCCGACGCCACCGGGCGCCCGTTCATCCGGGTGTCGCTGGGTGGGGTGCGCGACGAGTCGGAGATCCGCGGGCACCGACGCACCTACGTGGGGGCGCTGCCGGGGCGGCTGGTCAACGCGCTGCGCAAGGTCAAGGTGAAGAACCCCGTCGTCCTGCTCGACGAGGTCGACAAGCTCGGCCAGGGCTGGATGGGCTCGCCCGAGGCGGCGCTGCTCGAGGTGCTCGACCCCGAGCAGAACAAGACCTTCACCGATCACTACCTCGAGCTGCCGTTCGACCTGTCGGAGGTGCTGTTCATCGCCACCGTCAACTCGCTCGAGCCGCTGTCGGCTCCCTTGCGCGATCGCATGGAGATCATCCAGCTCTCCGGGTACACGCCGCAGGAGAAGCGGCAGATCGCCCGGCGGCACCTGGTGCCCAAGCACCTCCACGAGCACGCGCTCGACGAGGACGCGCTGACGATCGACGACGAGCTGCTCGACGTGATCATCCGCGACTACACCCGCGAGGCGGGGGTGCGGCAGCTCGGTCGCGAGATCACCAAGCTGTGCCGCACGCTGGCGCTCGAGGTGGTGCGCGGCACGGGCAGCAAGGAGCCGCGGCTGAAGGTGGATCTCGACGCGCTGCGCAAGTCGCTGGGCAAGCCGCGCTTCTTCAACGAGGTGGCCGAGCGCAGCTCGGTGCCGGGGGTGGCGACGGGCCTGGCCTACACCCCGGTGGGCGGGGACATCCTCTTCATCGAGACCTCGCGCAGCAAGGGCAAGGGGGGCCTGCAGATCACCGGGCAGCTCGGTGAGGTGATGCAGGAGTCGGCCAAGGCGGCGCTCAGCTACGTGCGCAGCCAGGCCGAGCGCCTGGGGATCGACCCGGCCGACTTCGAGGGCCACGACGTGCACATCCACGTGCCGGCGGGCGCGGTGCCCAAGGATGGGCCCTCGGCGGGCGTCACCATGTTCACCGCGCTGGCCTCGCTGCTGTCGGGGCGGCGGGTCCGACCCGACACGGCGATGACCGGGGAGTGCTCGCTGCGCGGGCGCGTGCTGCCGGTGGGTGGGATCAAGGAGAAGGTGATGGCCGCCCACCGGGCGGGGATCGAGCGGGTGATCCTGCCGGCCCACAACCAGCGCGACGTGGACGACATCCCCGAGGACACGCGTGCGGCCGTCGAGCTCATCTTCGTCAGTGACATGATGCAGGCCCTCGACGCGGCGCTCGAGCCCGCTCCCGACGCGACGCTCGGGGTGGAGGCCGAGGTGAGCGGCAGCGGACGCTGGTCCAGCGACGTGGCCTGAGCTGCGTTGCCGCAGCGGCAGCGAAGCCGACGAGGGCGAGGTCGAGCGCGCGGGCTCGGGCTCGCCCTCGCCCATCCATCATTCGCTGGCGCAGGAGCCCTGGCAGCACTCGGGCATCAGGCACAGGCTGGGGTCGCCCGCCATCGCGATGAGCGGCATCTGTCGGCACTCGTAGCCGGGACGGGAGCACTGCATGTCGTCGGTGCAGATGATGGCGCAGCGCTCGAACTGGCCCGAGACGCCGATGCAGGCGACGCCGCCGTCCGGGTTGCAGTCGGCGGCGTCGGCAACGACGCTCGAGGCGCCCGGAGGCAGCACGCAGGGCTTGGAGCAGTAGCCGCCCGGCAGCTCGTAGACCACGGCCATGAAGTCGCAGACCGCATCGGGGTCGCCGATGAGGTCCTTGCACTCCTGGTCGGTGGTGCAGGCGGCTCCCCAGGTCTGCATCACCGACTCGGTCGCACCATCGGTGGTGTCGTACTCGATGTTGGCCGCGCAGCCGAGCACGGCGGAGTCATCGGCGGCGGTCTCGTCGGCCGTGGCGGTCGCGTCGTTGCTGCCCGAGTCGTTCGCGGTGGCGGTCGCGTCGTCCTCCTCGGCGGCGGGACAGGCGAGCGAGATCGAAACGACAGCGAGAACGAGAGGCCAGGCGCGAGGGATCGAGATCATGGAGGTGACGGTACGGAGGCGGACTGCGGGGGGTCAATCCGCGCATTGGTCCCGAGTGTGCGCCAGGGCACAGATGCGTGAGCAAACGCGAAGCACGAGCGACGTCCAGCGACCCGCCGCGCTACACGGGAGGCCCGGCCGTGATCGGGATCTGGCGCTCGGCCTCGCCATCGACGACCCCGACCACGAGCTTGGTCCCGGGTCGCACGTTGGTGAGCTTGCCGTAGCGGTAGGACTGCAGGCCCACCACGTCCTGGCCGTCGATGGTGGTGATCTCGTCGCCGACCTTCAGTCCCGCCTGGGCGGCCGGGCTGCCCGGTCGCACGAAGGCAACGACGTGACGCACGTCCTCGGGCTCGGTCCCGGGCTCGCTGTCCTTGGTCTTGAAGCCGAGGTCGCCGGACTCCTCGCCGCGGTCCTTGCGGTCCTTGAGCAGCTCGATCTTCCCCAGCTCCTGAACCTTGGGCTCGGGTGCCACGCGGCGCGTGAGCCAGTTCCAGCCGTAGTCGTTGTCGGTGAAGCCGGGGGCCATGATCATGATCCGCACCAGGCCCGTCGGTGCGTTCTCGACCACGAACTTGCCCTCGGTGTCCGAGACGTCTGGCTGGTTGGCCTTGCCCATGTCGCCGCGGAAGCGAATGCCGCCGCCATCGGAGGCCGCCGACACCTTGAGCCCGGCCACCGGCTCGCCCGTCTCGGCGTCCACCAGGGTGCCGCGCAGCTCGACGCGGGGGACGAGCACCAGCTCGATGTCGGTGTTCTCGCCGCCCTCGGACAGCTCGATCCCCTCGACCTTGGCGTTGCCCTCGGAGGCATCGACCGAGACCTCGTAGGTCCCCGGGGGGAGGTTGGCCAGGCGCCACTGGCCGTCGGTGTGGAGGAAGCTGTCACCCTCGTAGATGCCACTCTTGCGGTCCCTCGCGGAGATCTGGAAGCGGCGCGGCACGCCGCCGCCTTCGATCCGCACCACGCCTGCGAGCACGCTGGTCTCGGCGATCTCGAGCGTCACGTCGCTGCCGGCCGCGACGTGCTCGGCCAGCGCCTCTCCGCCGCCCTTGCGGTTGGCGTAGATCGAGTACACGCCCTGCTCGGCGAGGTCGTCGAGTTCGAAGCGACCGTCGTCGTCGGTGAGCACCGGCTGCCGTGACCACGAGCCCCAGCGCGCACGACCGCGGCCGCCGCCCTCGGCCTTGGCCGCGCTGTCGCTCTCGCGCACCGCCTCGACGAATGCGTCGGCAATCGGCTCACCGCCCTCACCCAGTACCTGACCGGTGATGCGGCCGTTCTGCGACTCGACCACCAGCTCGACCTCGGTGACCTCTCCGCTGCGCACGGTGACGCGCTCTCCGGCCTCGTCGTCGTCGCTGGCCCCGGGGGCGCGCATGGTGTCGGTCCAGCCGCGCTGGGCCGACACGCGGTGCTCGCCCACCTCCACGCCGGTCAACACGAAGCGCCCCTCGTCGTTGGTGGACGCGCGGTTCCAGCCCGGACCGTCGGTGTCGATCGAGACGCCGGCGACCGGCGTGCCCTTCTCGTCGCGCACGATCCCGCGGATCTCTCCGTGGGCGAGCATGGTGAGGGTGATGTCGGTGACGTCGCTGCCCTCGGGCACGACGACCTCGAGCGGCTCGTGTGGCGAGGGCTGCTCGTCGTGACTGGCCGACAGCTCGTAGGTGCCCGGCAGGAGCCCGTCGACCAGGAAGCTGCCGTCGGGCTCGCTGCGCTCGCCCCGGCCGCGCCCGAGGCGAGCCCGAGGATCGGTGGTGGCCTTGCCGCGCGCCGAGACGCGGGCGCCCTCGACCGGCTTGCCCTCGGCGTCGAGCACCACGCCGCGGATCGACTGGCCGCGGTGCACCGACCACGAGAGGCCCTCGATCGAGGCGTCGGCCACCACGATGTCCGGGTACGAGTCCTCGGCGACGAAGTCGTTGCAGGTGACGGTGACCTCGTAGGTGCCCGGCAGCACGCCCTTGACGAGCACGGTGCCGTCCTCCTCGCCGCCGCCCCCGTACGAGTCGTCCTTGCGCTCCTTGCCCTGCAGGCTCACCCGGCCCTGGGAGCACGGGGTCTCGCCGTCGAGCAGCACCGTGCCGCGGATGGCGAACGCGGGGTGGACCTTCACGATCACGGGATCGGAGGTCTGCCCGAGGCCCACGTGGATCTTCTCGTCGGCCATGCCCACCAGCTCGTCGTCGGACACGCGGAGCTTGTAGGATCCGGGCTGTAGGCCCTCGAGGCGGAAGCTGCCGTCGTCCTCGCTGTGGACCGACCCTGGGCCTCCGCCGCCAAAGCCCAAGAAGAAGGCCCCGCTGCCGCCGCTCGCCGCGATCCTCGCGCCGGCCACCGGCTTGCCGCTGTCGGCCCATACCACCTTGCCGACCACCACCGACTCGGGGGTCAGGAACAGCTCGACGAAGGTGCCGGGAATCGACGCGCCGCGCGAGCCCCGGGCGTAGCCATCGGCGTGGGCCGACACGTTGACGTCGGGCGGCTCGACCCACAGCGAGAAGCGGCCCTCCTCGTCGCTGCGGGTGAAGGTGGCCCCATCGCTGCCCCACCAGCCGGCGCCGGCCGAGACCCACGCGCCCTCGATCTCGCCGCCGGAGATGTCCTTGACCACGCCCGTGACCTCGACCCCGCCCGCCTTCAGCACGAAGTCGATGCCCGCACGGGTGCTGCCCGCTTGCAGGTCCATGCGAGGGCTGAGGCGCTGCTGGAGGCCGCTGCGGCTCTGGTAGCGCTCCGGCAGGTAGCCACGTGCGGAGGCATGCAGGTTGTGCTCGGCGCCCAGCAGGCCCTCGATGCGATACGTGCCGTCCTCGCGCGTGGTGGTGCACTGCGGAGGGAAGCGATCGGTCTGGGCGAGGTCGTCGTCCTCGAGCTTGGCGCAGACCTGTGCGCCCGCGATCGGCTGCCCTCGTTCGTCGCGCACGGTGCCGGAGACGGTGGCACGCGGGGCCTGGAACGGATCGACGTCGCTGCGTCGCAACGGGACCGCGAGCTTGGGCGAGTCGCTCGTGCCCTCGGCCTGGGCCGAAGCGGCCGCGCTCGTGGAATCGTCGTCACTCACGGTCTCGCTCTCGCGGCCGAGCCACCACCACAGGGCGAGCGCCAGCACGGCAATGGTCGCGATCACGAAGGTCTTGGTCTTGGCTCCGCTCTCCATGGGGGGTCCTCGCTGGGGGTATGAAACCACGCCTTTGGCTCTCGGTTTCGAGCTCGGATGAAACGAGCCCAATGTTCCCCCAAGGAGCGATGACGTCATCGCGGTGAGACGGTGCAATCGAGCCAACGAAATCGGGGCCATCGTGACACCAAGGGACCTAACAAGTCGTGAGCACGAGCCGGCCTCGTGTAATTCGAGTCACGCGGCCTGGTCCCCATTCGGGGCACCAATCGGGTCCAACTTGGTCCGTGGAAGAATGGCGATCCGTGATTGACGACGAGGCCCCGGTGACCCTATGGTGTAATGGTCGAACGGTCGCTCGGCGCTTCCATCGGGGGATGGGAGGCGCCGGGGCAGGCGACCACGGTTCTTCATCCATCGGGGTACGGGGGTACATCATGAATACGCGGATTGGAGGCGCTTGCCTCCTCATTGGGTCGTTGGCGCTGTCACTATCGGCGTGCGACGTGGACGATGGCTCTCACGACGTCGGCGTGCTCGACGACGTGAGCGAGTTTCGAAGCGGTGGCGGTGGGGTGCTCGTGCCTCCGACCGGTCCCAAGGACGGATACATCGGCAACGGCATCGAGTATCCGGAGGTCGGCGGGATCGATCCAGCACATGCGCTGAGCACTCCCGAGGGCATGTCGGAGAGCGGCGAGCTGCTCGACGATCCCGACAACCACGACACCGCCCAGTACCTGGTCGAGTGTGCGCTGCCGCAGGGGGCGAGCATCGAGAAGGTCGTCGGTGGCCAGACGCTGGTCTTCAACGGCGCCCTCGGCCTCGCGCCGCAGTGGCAATACGGTGCGTGCGACGTGGCCTGCCAGGAGTGGGTCTCGGCGTGCTTGCTGGCTCGCACCAACGAGTCCGGCGAGACCGTCGGCATCTGGATGCGGGGCGATCATCCGGCCCTCGGTGCCGCGGTCCCGGAGGACACGGTGCTCGAGGCGGGGTTCTGGGGCAACCTGTTCGTCGACTCCGACGAGGTGTTCTACTGCAAGGGCTCGGGCAAGGGCGTCGTCGCGGCCAAGCGCGAGGGACGGACCTGCTCGGGCGGTGCGTGCGGGTTCACCAAGTACCCCAAGTGCACACACCAGAGCCGCTGCGAGTTCGTCGGCCCCGACGCCGACGTGCCGAGCGACTGCAAGAGCGGTCAGCACGGCGACTCCGCGCCGTATCGCACCATCGCGACGTACGTGCCGGATCCCTAGCCCTCGACCCCTCTCCTCGGATCACCGAGAAAGGGCGTTCTGAACCGGCCTCGCCGGGGCACGCGGGGAACACTGACTGCCCCGGTTTGGTGGCTTACAATCGACGGCCGAGGCCGCTTGTGGCCGGAGCCCGTCGGTGTCGTACGACCTGCCCACCAAGGAGATCCCGGACGACGAGACCGCGGGGCCGCGAGCCCACGAGATCTCTGGTCCCGCTCTCGTGGCCGAGGAGCCCGAGACGGAGCTCGGCCAGGGGGACTCCGTCGGTCGGTACTCGGTGCTCAGCTGTCTCGGTCGCGGTGGCATGGGCGTGGTCTACAAGGCCTACGACCCGCAGCTCGATCGCAACGTGGCGCTCAAGCTGCTTCGGCGCGGGCGCGGATCGATGAAGGCCGACCTGCGGCTGCTGCGCGAGGCCAAGACGCTGGCCAAGCTCAAGCACCCCAACGTGGTCGCCGTATACGACGCGGGCCTGACTCACCACGGGGTGTTCATCGCGATGGAGCTGCTGTCGGGCCAGCCCGTCAACGAGTGGCTCGCGGAGCGCAAGCGCAGCGTCCAGGAGGTCCTCGAGGTGTTCCGCGCGGCCGGTCGCGGCCTGGTGGCGGCCCACGATGCCGGCTTCGTCCATCGGGACTTCAAGCCCTCCAACGTGCTGGTCGAGGACGATGGATCGGTCCGCGTGCTCGACTTCGGGCTCGCGCATGCGCTGGGGGAGCCGGGTCCCGACGACGAGCCGTTCGGTGTGACGTTCGAGCCCGATCAGGTCGGAGTCGAGTATCGCTCGCCATCGGGCCGGGTCTACATCACCGAGGCGGGCACGCTGGTGGGTACGCCCGCCTTCATGGCTCCCGAGCAGCTGCTGGGCGAGCGTGGTGATCGGCGCAGCGAGCAGTTCGCGTTCGCCATGTCGCTCTACGTGGCGCTCTATGATCGCTCGCCCGCGGGGGGCGAGACCTACGAGGAGCGGCGGGCCACCCTCGCCAAGGGCTTGCGGATCCCCGAGCGAGATCTCGAGCACAGCGCCCACGGCGAGCGAGTTCCACCCCGGATCCGACGCGCCATCTTGCGCGGACTGGCCGACGACCCCAGGGCGCGCTTCGTGTCGATGGCGGAGCTGCTGGCCCAGCTCGAAAAGCCGCCCCGGCGTGCGCGTCGGCTGGCGATCGCGGGCTTCACCCTGCTGACCGGCTTCGGGGTGGGAGCGCTGGTGTTCGAGCCGCAGCCCGAGCCGTGCTCGGACCCGCAGGCGGTGCTCGAGGGGACGTGGGGACCGAGCGATCGGTCTCGGGTGGAGGATGCGTTCGGGACTCACGGCGCGAGCGTGGCGAGCTCGCTGCCCCATGTGCGGGAGCGGTTCGACGACTACGCCACGGCCTGGGTCGACATGTACGAGGAATCGTGCCGGGCGACCTTCGTCGACCGCAGGCAATCGGAGCTCCTGTTCGACCGGCGCATGCGCTGTCTCGAGCGACGTCGCAATCGCATGCGCCAGGCGATCGACGCGCTCGCATCGGCCGAGTCGCCGAATGCACTCACGCAGCGCACGATCCTCCCCTTCAAATTGCCGCAGCTCGACGCATGCGCCGAGCTGGATCAGCTCATGGCCGAGCAGCCGCTGCCCGACGACGAGGGTCAGCGGCAGCGGATCGACGGGATCCGCCAGCGGATCGACGAGGCCGACACGCTGCACGACGCCGGGGAGTTCGCACGCGGGCTGGAGCTCGCCACCGAGGCGGTCTCCGAGGCTCGCGAGGTCCGGTACCTTCCCGTGCTCGGGGAAGCACTCGGATCGCTGGGGCGGCTGCAGGCCTCGGGCGCCTCGGCCCGCGACGCACAGGCCACCCTCGAGGAGGCGGTGTTGGTGGCCTCGGAGGCGGGAGACGTGCGCGGCGCGGCGGCTGCATGGACGTGGCTCCTGTACTGCGCGACGATCCAGAATCGCTTCGACGGGGCGACGACGCTGGAGCTGGCCGCTCGCGCCGCGGTGGCTCAATCCGGCGACGACGAGGTGCGAGGATGGCTGCTCAACAACCTCGGCGTGCTCTATAACGAGAAGGGTGAGCCGGATGTGGGGCTCGCCTACCTGCGACGGGCGCTGACCGCCAAGGTCGAGGCGCTGGGCCCCAACCACGTCGACGTGGCGATCTCCTGGTACAACCTCGGCAGCGTTCAGGTCGACGTCGACGCCGCGGCGGCGCTCGACGCATTCGAGCACGCGCGGACGATCTTCCGCACCACGGTGGGCGACGGACACCCGATGACGCTCTATGCCACCACGGGGCTGTGTCGGGTCGAGCACATCCGGGGGCGCGCCGAGGTGGCCGTGGAGCTGTGCAGCGAGGTGCTGTCGCGCTTCGAGACGGCTCCGACCTCGGCGTGGTGGATGAGCCACGTGAGCTTCACCCTTGCCCGCGCCCAGTGGGACGCGGGGATGCACGAGGCTGCGCGACGCTCGGCCGAGCGCGCACGGGACTACCTGCTCGAGGACAATCCCACCGCCGCCGAGGGCATCGCTTCGTGGCTCGAGGACCCCGAGGCCCACGACCGGCGCGAGCGCGAGGCGAGCGCGCGACCGGGCGCTGCTCCTTGAGCTCGTGCCCATCTCAGGCCGTGCCCGACGGCACGACGACCACGGGGCACGGCGACTGTCGGATCACCTTGTCCGCCGTGCTGCCGAGGAACGCCCGATTCACGCGGTGACGGGCGCTCGCGGCGAGCACGATCGCATCCGGTGAGTGCTCTCGAGCTGCCTCAAGGACGACGTCGAGCGCCTTGCCTGGCTCATTGATGTAGTGGAGCGTCACCCCACGACAGTGCTGCCTGGCGACGACCTCCAGCACGACCTTCGCGTGGTGGCTCGCACCGCCGTCGAGCTCGGCAATGCGGGCGGGTGGCATCCACGTGGCATAGTCCCTGAAATCGGGGGTGGCGTGCACGATGTAGACGTCACCCCCACTGGCCAACCGAGCCGCCAGCTCGAGCGCGCGGATCGTGCACTCACCGACCGCGACCCAGTCGTGGTCGCCCACCTCCACCATCCGGTCGGGTGCGATGTCACCCTCGTTGGCCGGTTCGAATTCGACCGGAACCAGGACCTTCTGAAACACTCCGGCGCTCATGATCGTAGCCTTCCCGTCGTCCATGCCGTGGCGTGTGGGACTCTGCGTGCGGCCGAGCTCACGGCTCTCGCCTCCAGCCGCCTCCAAGTGCCTGGTACACGGCCACGATGGCCTGTAGCTGCTCCTTCTTCGCCTCGACCAGCTCCATCTCTGCCTCGAGCGAGTCACGCCGCGTCATGAGGACCTCGTAGTAGTCGGCTTTCGCCGACTGATAGAGGATGCTCGAGACCTCGATGGCGGCCTGCAGCGCCGCTACTTGCCGGGACAACCGCTCGTAGCGCTCGCGCAGGTTCGCGATCGTCGTCAGTTGGTTGTACACGTCGGTGTACGCCTGCAGCAGCGTGCGTTCGAAGTCGTAGACGGCCTGGATCTGTCTGGCGTTCGCCGAGCGGTAGTCCGCCTTGATCGCCGCCCGGTTCAGCAGCGGTGCCATGAGGTTGCCGGCCAGGCCGTAGGCCAGCGACTCGGGGGTCGCAATCAGGTGGCCGAGGTTGAACGACTGGTATCCGAGCTCGGCCTCGAGGCTGAGCGACGGATAGAAGCGAGCCTTGGCGCTCGTGGTGTCCAGCTCCGCCGCCTCGAGGCGCATCTCGGCGGCCTTCACGTCGGGGCGGTTGTCCAGCAGCTCGGAAGGAAGACCCGTGGTCACATCGGCGACGTCGATCGACAAGAAGCTCTCCGAGCTCCGCTCGACCGGCTGCGGGAAGCGCCCGACCAGGAAGTTGATGCGGTTCTCGACGATGCTCCGCTGCTGCTCGAGCGTGTACTTGCGGCCCTGGTTCTCGAGCACCTCGGCCTCGAACCTCTTCACGCCGAGCTCCGTGTCGCGTGCGGCTGCCTTCTTGAGTCTGACGACCTCGAGAGCATCCTCGAGCACCCCGATGTTCCGATCGAGGATCTCGATCTGGTTGTCGAGCGCCAAGAGGTCGTAGTAGGACTTGGCCAGCTCGGCCACGAGCTCCGTGACGAGGAAGTTGCGCTCATGGATCGTCGCCTCGTAGCGGAGGCTCGCGGCCTTCCTGGCGCTTCGGAATCGGCTCCAGACGTCGGTCTCCCAGGACGCCTTGAAGCCGAAGCGGAAGTCCGGGAGGTTCACGGCCACGCCGTGATCTGCGTCGCTGGCCCCCTGGCTGGTCTCCTCCCCGACCTTCTCGATGCCCGTGCCGACGCCTGCCTCCAGCCTCGGCAGGTACTCGCCCCGAACGGCCGCGGCTTCGTTCTGGGTGATGATGAGCTCCTGCAGCTGGATGTTCAGCTCCTGGTTGTGCTCGAGCGCCTGCTCGATCAACGCCCGCAGCTGGGGATCCGAGAAGAACTCGTCCCACCGCTTCTGCGTGGCCACGCTCGGGCCCGAAGGAATCTCGACCGCACCGAAGCTCGCGGGAACCTCCGTGTTGGCTTCCCTGGCCTGGTTGCTCCCCAGGACGCTGGTGCAGCCGAGCCCGAGCAGCGACCAGGCACCGGCGATCACGAGCGCGACTTCACTCCACCGCTTGCTCACTGGCTTCTTCCTCGGCTTGCGGCTCGCCGCTCTCCGATGACTCGGAGCGGGGTGCCGGCTCGGCTGGCTCGGTCTGGTTCGCCAGCATGGTTGCGTCCAACGAGTCCACGGGCGGCTCGGGCGCGTCGGAATCGCCGACTCGCAGGAACCTCTCGAGGCGCGCGAGGTGGCCGAAGATGAAGTACAGCCCGGGGATCAGCACGACGCCGAACACCGTGCCCACGACCATGCCTCCGAGCGCCGACGAGCCGATGGTGTTGTTGCCGACCGCCCCGGCGCCCCTTGCCACGACCAGCGGATACAGACCCGCGATGAACGCGAACGACGTCATCAGGATCGCACGAAAGCGTGCCCTCGCACCTGCGATGGCCGCCTCGAACACGGTGGCTCCTCGGCGCTGCGTCTGAAGGGCAAACTCGACGATGAGCACCGCGTTCTTCCCCAGCAGGCCCACCAGCATCACCAAGCCCACCTGGGCGTAGATGTCGTTGGACAGGCCCATGAGATCGAGCATGAGGAAGGACCCGAACGCACCCGCGGGCAACGACGTGATCACGGCCAGCGGCAGCACCAAGCTCTCGTACTGTGCCGCCAGCACGAGGTAGACGAACACCAGGACGACCACGAAGATGTAGATCGCCTCGTTGCCGCGCTGGGCTTCGTCGTAGGACAGACCCTCCCACGCGATGTCGTATCCGCGCGGCAGCGTCCGCTCTGCGACCTCCTCGATGGCTGCGATCGCGTCGCCGGACGTGTACCCCTCTGCGTTGACGGCTCGAATGGCCGACGAGTTGTAGAGGTTGTACCGCGTGATCTCGTTCGGCCCCTGTCGCTTCTCGATCGTCATGAACGACGAGTAGGGGACCATCTCCCCGTCCTCGTTCTTGACGTACAAGTCCAGGATGTCCGCAGGCAGCGCCCGGTACTCGGGCAGGGCCTGCACGTAGACGCGGAAGAAGAAGTCGAAGCGAATGAAGCCCTGCTCGTAGGAGCTCGCGATGAGCAGGTCGAGGTTCTCCATGGCCTTCTTGATGGACACGCCCTTCTGCATCGCCTTGTCGTTGTCGATGACGAGCTCGTACTGCGGATAGTTCGCGGCGTAGAACGTGAAGAGTCCGGTGAGCTCGGGGCGCTCGCTCAGTGCGTCCATGAACTCCTGGTTCACGCGATCGAACTCGTAGTAGTCGGTGCTGCCGGTCTTCTCCAGCATTCGAAACGCGACGCCACCGGCCGCGCCGTAGCCTGGAACCGCCGGCGGCTCGTAGAATTCGATGATCGCGCCGATGTCCTTGGTCTGTTCCTCGAGCTCCGCGATGACCTCGGTGACCGACTCGTCGCGCTGCGACCACTCCGCGAGGTTGATGAGGCAGGTCCCCGCGTTGGAGGCACGCCCCTCGGTGAGGATCTCGTAGCCCGCGAGCGAAGACACCGACTCGACGGCGTCGTTCTCCTTGGCAATCGCCTGCAGCTGCCTGGCGACCGCGTTCGTCCGCTCGAGCGTGGAGCCCGGGGGGGTCTGGATGATCGCGTAGATGATCCCCTGGTCCTCGTTGGGCACGAAGCCGGACGGGAGCACCAGGTTGACCTGGAAGATCCCGTAGACGAACAGCCCGAGCAGCAAGAAGGTGAGGTAGAACCGCGGCACGATCACCTTCATGAAGCGGATGTAGATCGACGTGCCCCAGTGGAACGCTCGATTGAACCCGTTGACGAACAGGGTGATCGGATTGCGGGTCCGCCCCGCCGCGCCGTGCGTGGTCTCGAGGATCATGACCGACAGAACGGGCGTGAGCGTGAGCGCCACGAAGCCCGACAGCACGATGGACGAGGCCATCGTGACCGAGAACTGCCGGTAGAACACGCCGACCGGGCCCGGCATGAAGGCCACGGGAACGAAGACCGACGTCATCACCAGGGTGATGGCCACGACGGCGGGGCCGAGCTCGCCCAAGACCTCCTTCATCGCGTGGTACTTGCTCAGGTGCGTCGCCTCCATCTTGGCGTGGACCGCCTCCACGACCACGATCGCGTCATCCACCACGATCCCGATCGCCAAGACGAGCGCGAACAGCGTGATGAGGTTGATGCTGATGTCCATCACCGACATGAAGATGAACGCCCCGACGAGCGATACCGGCACCGCGAGCGTAGGGATCAGCGTCGAACGCCAGTCGCCCAGGAAGACGAAGACGACGAGCGCCACGAGCACGAACGCCTCGCCGAGCGTGTGGAGGACCTGCTCGATCGAGGCATCCACGAAATTGGAGACGTCGTAGCTGATCTTGTAGTCCATCCCCGGAGGGAAGTCCTTCTTCAGCTCTTCGAGTCTGTCCTTGACCTCCGCGATGACATCCTGCGCATTGCTGCCGAAGGTCTGCTTGAGCACGATGGCGGCCGAGGGGTGGCCGTCGAGATTCGAGTAGATGTCGAACCACTCGCTGCCGAGCTCGATCTTCGCCACGTCCTTCAGGTGCAGGATCTGGCCGTCCGCATTGGCGCGAATGATGATCTCCTCGTACTGCTCGGGCTCGTTGAACCGGCCCTGATAGACGAGGGTGTACTCGAGGGACTGCGACTGCATCCCCGAGGCCTGCCCCAGTCGGCCGGGCCGCCCGATGATGCTCTGCTCGGCGATGGCATCCATCACGTCCTCGGCCGAGACGTTGTACGCCCGCAGCCGATCCGGGTTCAGCCATACGCGCATCGCGTACCGCCGGCTGCCGAGGATGCGGGCGTTCCCGATCCCCTTGATGCGCTGGATCTCGGGCAGCAGGCGGACGTTGGTGTAATTGTAGAGGAATTTCTCGTCCGCGTCCTCGTCGGTGGAGTACACGTTGACGTACATCAACATGCTCGGCTGTACGCGCTGCAGGATGACGCCCTCGAGCTGTACCAGCTCGGGCAGGTTGGGCATCACCTGGTCGATGCGCGTCTTGACGTCGACGATGGCTGCATCCTGGTCGGTGCCAGGCTCGAAGATGACCTGAATCGTCGCTTCGCCGGCGCTGGTGGCGTCGGAGATGATGTAGCGCATGTTCGGCACGCCGTTGATGGCGCGCTCCAGGGGAATCAGCGTCGACTCGATGAGGACTTCCGCGCTGGCGCCTGGGTAGGCGATGGCGATGGTGACCTGAGGCGGCGCAATGTCGGGGAACTGAGACACGGGGCGTTCGAAGCACGCGAGCGCGCCCAGCAGCACGATCACGACCGACATGACGACCGAGAGAACTGGCCTGCGGAGGAGTGCGGCGAACATGTCTCACCTGTCATTCCGCGTAGACGTCGAGCTCGGAGAAGACCTTGGCAGGATCCTCGAACTCGACCTCGATCGTCTTGCCGTCATTGACCTTGCGCAGGCCGTCGATGAGGATCCGATCGGCGTCGTCGAGCCCGCTGTCGATGACGAAGACGTGGTCGAGCTCGGCGGCGATGTGAATCGGCCGCTGCCGCACGACGCTGTCTTCGTCGACCACGAACACGTACTTCCGGTCGAGGATCTCGAAGGTCGCCTTCTGCGGGATCAGCTGCGCGTTGCGGTACGACGTCGTCACCACGATGTTCCCCGTCTCGCCGTGTCGCAAGAGCCCGGTGGGATTGGGAAAGGTCGCCCGAAAGGCAATGGTCCCGGTGGTGTTGTCGAAGTCGGCTTCGATCGTCTCGACCTTGCCTTCCTGGTCGAAGATCTCGTCGTTCGCCATCCTGAACGCGACCTTCATTGGCTCGTCCGCCGCTGGCCGCGTCTCGTAGTCCAGGTACTCGGCCTCGGGAACGTTGAAGTAGATCCACAGCGTGCTGTTGTCGGAGAGCGTCGTCAGCAGGGCCCCCTCCTCCAGGAGGCTCCCCAGCCGCACTTCGAATCGATCCATGAGCCCGGTGAACGGGGCGCGGATCTCGGTCAGGCGCATGTGGGTCTGCGCGAGCTCGAGCTCGGCCTTGGCCCGGCTGAGCTCGGCCTTGGCGAGGGCGAGCTCGGCCGGCGACACGACGTCCTTGTCGGCCAGCAACTGGGTGTTCCTGTACTCGATCCGGGCTCGATCGGCCTCGGCCTGCGCTCGGTGGACCTCCGCCCGGTAGATGAGCGGCATGACCTGGAACATCTTGGTGCCCTCTTCGACTCGCTGCCCCTCGTCGACGTAGATCTCCGTCAGGTAGCCGCGCTCCTGGGCGCGAACCTCGATGTGCTGAATCGCCCGAACCTGGGCGACGTACTCGCGAGTGAGGTCGACGTCGTCCCGCAGCGGGGTGGTGACGGCGAAGATCCCCTCTTCTTCGTGCTCCTCGGGGGGAGGCTGACATCCGCACGTCCCGAGGGCGATGGGTGCGAGCGCGGCGATCCAGAGCGCGCGTATGGCAATTCGATGCATGGGGTTCGTTCTCGATGGAGCTCGTTCGGGGAGGAAATTGCGGATCGACCTGCCCTCTCGTTCGACTCCCCTGCCAGCGCTCGTGCGCGTGTCGGTGGATTCGAAGGCAATGGCCGAGCGTGCGATGAGCAGCGCCGAGCGACGACCTACGATTTCGTTCGCTGGGCACGACCGGAGCTCCGGATGCGCCCGCGAGATGCGACACGCGTCCAGAGATGCGCCCGTACTCGGGCGCAGAGGGCCATCGACGCTACCGAGGTGGTCCGCGGGGGCCGAGACCGATCGAGACCAGCCGTCGACCCCGGCTCGACGCGCGGGCACGGAGCAGAGGCTCGAGGGGGTCGAAGAACGCGGCGAGCACGGGGGTGCAGGCCGCCATGGGCACCTCGAACGAGTCCTCGTCGTCCTCTTCGGGCTCCGATGCGAGCTCGTGCATGGAGCTCGGCACGTGAATGTCCCGACGGAAGTCGGCCGAATGGTGGGACTCTTGGGCGGTCGAGCCTCGAGCGATGCCCGGCGACGTCGCGGTCCACGACGCGGCCGTCGCCTCGCTGCCCGTGAAGATCAGGGCCAGCACGAGCCCGACACCGACCAATAGCGGCAGGAGCAGCCGCGCCGCGATGTCCTGGCGGCCGGGTCGAGCGCCGGGCGAGTGGGTCTGTTCGCGACCACGCTCACGCCCTGCGGAAGCCAACGGCTCCACGGACGACACTGACGTGCAGTCGAGTCCCGGATCCACCCTCCTGCCATGTAGCTTTGGATCGGCGGTTTGTAAAGGCCGACTTCGTGGGACCCGCTGGCCAGGGCGCGTGTGGCGGAAGCGGGCCGAGAGCTTCGCTCGGCCACGGTGGTGTTCAACCCAAGCGCGTGATCAATCGGGCTCCAGTACCAGCTCGAGGAAGTTCCGCGCGGGATCGAACGATGTGCGGAGTCGGTAGGGCTCGGAGCCCACGCGCTGCGCCCACTCGCGCAGCGGCAAGGGCGGAGACACGGTGCCTCCCGGTGAGACCGCCCCGGCGGGAAGCGACACGTCCCATGCGTCGAGGCGACCTCCGACCGCATTGGGATGCACCATCTCGAGTCGGTGCAGCAGCGCCGGGATCCGCCGCAGGCCATCGATCACGAGCCACTCGGTGGCCGTGCCATGCACGATCGAGGTCGGCATCTCCTCGAGGGAAGGACGGGGCAGCGGGGGATCGAGCGGAAGCCCCAGCACGTCCATCGGGGGAGCCAGCACCGCCTTGCCGAGGAGCTGCGCCCACTGTCGACCATCCTCGGACAGGCGAAGCTGAGCCCGCAGCCGCTTGCCGCTGGCGCCGAACTCCGCCTGCAGCGTGACCGCATCGACCAGGGGCGGCTCGATCGGCTCGGGCAGGGACCTGGGAGCCTTGCCCATGCCGGCCAGCGGAGCCATGGCCAGGAGCATCGAGTCGACCGCGCGCAGACCCTCGCGATCGAGGTGGATCAGGTTCCCCTTGTCGAGCGGGAGCGGCGGCGACCAGCTCGTGCTCGGGCGCGCCAGCACGTCCACCACGTCGTCGGCTCGAGCCTCGTCGATGAACGGCAGCAGCGGGGCCAGCCTCGCGTCGAGCTCGGGGAACGCCACCAGATCGACCACGAGCGCGCCATCGAGCTCGCGGATCACCAGCATCGACCGACCGCCGTCGAGGCGCAGGACCGCCGTGACCCCCGGAAGATCGAGCAAGCGTCGCACCAGCACGTGGTTGTGGCGGCTGGGGATCGCCTGCCCGGGCAGGTACACGGTGGCGCCGCCTTCATGGCGCGGCAAGAGCTCGGGCAGGCGGCGCGCCATCCAGCCGGGCCGATCGGTCCGGCCGGCCACTCGCCAGTGCAGGCGCGGCACGGGGGTGCTCGCCAGCGCGTCTCGCAGGGGTTCCACGAGCGCGAGGGCCTCCTCGAGCTGGGCCGGGGTAGGCGCGCACTCGGACCGATGCGGCTGGTCGCGGCACGAGGCCAGCAGCCCCGCGACATCGGCCAGCCGGGCCACGTCACACGCACATCGGCCGAGGGCGGTACGGGCTCGAGCACTCACCTGGGAGTGAGCCTCGAGCAGGACCATCAGCTCGCCACGCACCTCGTCGATCCGCTCGGACGGGGGCGACTCCAACGCCGCGCACACCATCTGCTCGCGCTCGAAGCCCATGTCGTTGAGGGCCATGGGATCGAGCTGCCGCGCCAGCAGTCCGGTGGGCAGCGCGGGGAGCGGAAGATCCAGCAGCACCGGCGGCATGCGATCCCGCCCGGCCATCGTGCACCGCACGATCGCCGCCTGCGGCGGCACCCAGCGCGTGGCCAGCTCGCCGCCGCCGCAGGCCGGCAGGCCCAGCAACGCCAGTGCAACCACCAGGATCGCGCGTCGTGACCGGTGCCTCGGCACACCCCACGGTAGCAAGGTCTGGGGCGCACCTCCATCGGTCCCAACCGGCTACCCTTGGGCCGTGCTCCGATTCGCCGCGATCGCGATGGCCCTGCTTCCTCCGCTGCTCGGCATGCTGCTCGGCAGCTCGTCGTGGGGGCGCACGTGGGGGGCGTGGATCGGCCCGGGGCTGGCGATCGCGGGCGGCGTGGCCTTCACCCTCGCGCGCCCCCGGGTCCGCGCCCTCGTGCTGCTGGGGACCATGCTCGCCGTGATGGCCGGGCTGGCGGCTCCGCAGCTGCCGGTGGAGCTCTCCGACGAGCAAGCCTTCGATCTGCGCACCGATTCCGTGCCGCCCGAGCTCGAGGGGCGAGTCGCCGTGACCGGATTCTTCCGCGCAGAGCGAACGATGGCCGAGTATGCGGTGCCCGAGGGTGCCCTGCCCCAGCAAGACGGGCCGGCCGAGGCGGTCCTGGTGCCGCTGCTCGGGGTCGAGAGCGAGGCGGTGCCGCTGCGCGACGTGTTGGTCGTGGCCCGCGTTCGACCCGGAGCGGAGCGCAAGGGCGGGCTGCAGACCGTCCGGGGGCTCGCCCAGGCGCTCGATGACGAGCTGCTCGCGGTGTTCGTCCAGTCCTCGGGCCTCGAGATCCCCAGCGGGATGCGGGGCATACTCGTGGATGCGGTCGACGAGCATCCGACGCCCGTCTGGCTGCGCAGCGTGCTGGTGGTGCTGGCGACGATCGCGTCGCTCGCCTGCCTGTGGATTGCGGCGCAGGGGCGCGAGCAACCCTCGGCCGGAGCTCCGCGCCGCCGGGCCCACCGCGCGACCTAGGGTTCGGCGTCGGTGGGCGCGCGGTGGTGGCCTTCGACGAGCTGGCCGCGCAAGACCACCATCAGCGACTTGGCCATGGCCCGCCACACGTCGGCCGGCGCCTCGGCGAGCCGCTCGCGCGTCAGCTCGTAGACCCACGTCGGCTCGGCCGCGACGAGCGACGCGGTGCGCGTGCCCTCCTCGAACAGCGCACTGGTCCCCAGCAGGGCTCCCGGGCCGACCTTGCCGATCTCGAAGGCTCCGTCGCCCGCGACCAGCATGACCGCCAGCTCCCCTCGCGCGACGATGTACATCGACGCAGCCCGATCGCCCTCGATGCACAGCGCCTCGCCCACGCGCACGTAGAGCGGCTCGGCGAGCTCGGACAGCTTGGTGACCAGACGGTTGGTCCTCCCGAAGGTGGGCAGGGCATCGATCGCCTCCTCGATCGGGGGTGGGTGCCGCCCTTCGAGCTTGCGTGCCATTCGCGTCCACCAGCTCGCCGGCTCTCGCCTGGGCGGCGGTCGATCGCCACGCTGGTGGCGCCGCAGCGCGCGCTCGTTGGCGCCGATCCGCCGTGCCAGCACCACGATGGCCGCCTCGATGAGCGCGTCGTAGAGCTCGGGGTGCAGGGCCTGCAGCCGCACGAGCATGTCGCGTCGCAGGAACCAAAGGAGCATCGGCTCGGCCGCCACCACGTCGGCCGTGCGGTCCTGCCCCGGTACGAACACCGACGCCTCACCGAGCAGCCCGCCCGGCCCCACGCGGTCGCGCTCGACCCCATCGACGCGGATCTGGGCATACCCATGGACCACCCACGCCAGGCCGTTGGTCTCGTCGCCCTGCCGCCACAGCACCTCGCCGGCCTTCAGCTCGCACCACTCCCAGCCCTCGGCGACGAGCTCGCTGGCGGGTCGTTCGAGGAGTGCCTGGAGCGAGGGTCTTTCACGTCCGAGCATGATCCGACCGCACCAACCCCCCGCCGTGACAAGAGTATGCCAAGGAGGGGATCTTGCCGCAAGGGTCCCCTCCCCTCCTACCGTGCTCGCATTCACGTAGGCCGTTTGCGGCCATGACCGATGGAGGTGGGAGCATGACGAGGACGGAACATGAAGTGGTGATCACTGGGGGCGGTCCGACCGGGCTGATGTTGGCGGGTGAGCTGGCGTTGGCGAAGGTCGACGTCGTCATCGTCGAGCGACGCATCGATCAAGAGCTCGAAGGATCGCGAGCCGGCGGCCTGCACTCCCGCACCCTCGAGGTGCTCGATCAGCGAGGCATCGTCGATCGGTTCCTCGCGAAGGGGCGCGCGATGCAGATCCAGGGCTTTGGCGGGATCCCGTTGGACATCAGCGACTTTCCCACCCGTCACGACTACGGGCTGGCGCTGTGGCAGAGCCACATCGAGCGCATCCTGGCCGGCTGGGTCGAGGAGCTCGGGGTCCCGATCCTCCGTGGCCGCGAGGTGGTGGGCTTCACTCGGGACGACGCCGGCGTCACCGTCGAGCTGTCCGGCGACACCCGACTCCGGGCGCAGTATCTCGTTGGCTGCGATGGAGGTCGCAGCGTGGTCCGCAAGGCGGCTGGGATCGACTTCCCCGGCTTGGATCCCTCGACCAGCTGGATCATCGCCGAGGTCGAGATGGACCAGGAGCCCACGCTCGGCATGCGCCGCGAGGGTGGTGGCATCGGTCCCACCGACCGGGAGGAGGGCAGAGGGTCGTACCGGGTCGTCCTGACCGAACACGACCTCGAGCACCCCGGCGAGCCCACTCTGCAGGATCTCCGCGAGGCGCTCGTCGCCGCCTATGGGACCGACTTCGGGGTGCGCGACCCGACCTGGATCTCCCGGTTCACCGACATGTCCCGGCAGGCGGCTTCCTATCGCCACGGCCGTGTACTGCTGGCCGGGGATGCCGCTCACGTACATCCCCCGCAGGGCGGCCAGGGCCTCAACACGGGCGTGCAGGATGCCGTGAACCTGGGATGGAAGCTGGCCCAGGTGGTCGACGGGACATCACCCGACCGCCTGCTGGACACCTACCACGCCGAGCGGCACCCGGTCGGTGCCCGGGTGTTGCGCAACACCATGGCCCAAGTGGCGCTCGGCCGCCCCGACGATCGCCACCAGGCCCTCCGCGACACCATGATCGAGCTATTGGCCATGGACGAGCCGCGCAAGCGCATCGCCGCGATGCTCTGTGGTCTGGACATTCGCTACGACCTCGGGGAGGGACACCCACTGCTCGGCCGGCGCATGCCCGACCTCGACCTGCACACCGCCGATGGTCCCACGCGAGTGTTCGACCTGCTGCACGAGGCCCGGCCCGTGCTCCTCGACCTCGGTGCCCTCGGCGGTCTCGACATTGCTCCCTGGGCAAGTCGAGTGCGGTTGGTCGCCGCCAAGCACGATGGCGCGTGGGAGCTCCCGGTCATCGGCGAGGTGGCGGCCGTGGCGGCCGTACTGATCCGACCCGACGGACACGTCGCGTGGGTTGGAGAGCACATGGAGTCGGGCCTTCATGACGCCCTGACCTCGTGGTTCGGACCGGCCGCAGCGGGCCACGGTCTTGCATGAGCTCGACGGCGGTGACGTGGCCCTTGTCGCCGGCGATGAAGCTCAGCTGCGATGCGGGTGGAGGTTGGGTGCCAAGGGTGGGTCGGAGGCTCGGGATCGGCGCATGTCACTGTCGCTGGCGTGGGCGTCGGCGCACGAGCGCGAGCAATGGGACCAGCAGCCATGCTGCAGTGCTGCTGCGCCCGAGGCTCCGGCAGCCGCAGCCGCTCGCGGGGCCGTCGGTGCCCGGGGCCCCGTCGGTGGTCGCGCTGGGCTCGTCTCCGCCGGACGAGTCCGCGCCGGGAGTGGGCGGCTCGCCGATGCGTACGATCGCCTCGTCACGCACGATCAGCCCATCGCCGCGGGTCAGGACCCGTGCAAGCACGTGCAGACCCGCGCCGGGGTTCGCCTCCGATCCCGCCACGATTGCGCCGTCGAGCTCCCAGTGGGCGCTGCCCCCTGGGGGTGCATCTCCGAGCTCGGGCAGCGTCAGTACCCCACCCACGGACAGGCACTGATCCTCACCGGCATCCGCCCGCAGCTCGGGCAGATAGTCGGCAACCGGCAGTGCCACTCCGATCGGGTTGCGCCACACCACCGCGATCACCTCGCCCCCACCGGGATCCTCCACCGCATACCCCGGCTCACCATCGCCTTCGTCCACCGCATACAGCGACACATGGGCCTCATTGCCCTCGCCACCCACCGGCAGCGCCCAGAACAGCGGCGGCGTCTCCGGCTCGCCACCCACCACCAGCTGCCGCGGCTCGCAGCTCGGCCCGCTCCACCACACCGGCTCCGTGCCGGGATACGCCCCCACCGGCGCGAAGAAGTCGGCCACCAGCGGAGCGTCACCGGGCTCCACCACATCGGCGGGCCCGAGCTCGCCGCGCTCGCTCGTATAGATCGGCACCGGCAATTGCAGCTCCGGCCGGTCCACATCCAGCGCCATCATCACCTGGTTGTAGTCGTACCGCGGAGTGCGATCCGGGTTCCCCGAGAACGAATTCGTATAGGTCGCATCGAACCGCATCCGTCGCCCATGGTCCTGGTCGAGCTCGCGGTGGTGCCGGGGGTTGTAGAACGAGTATTGCTCGTGCACGACCACCCGCGTCGCATACACCCACGGACCCATCGGCGTGTCGGAGATCGAGAGCCACGTCTCGCCGAGCGCCCACTTGGGGATCACGAGCCGCGTCCAGCGGCCCAGCCACTCGTTGCGATCGGTGCTGCCGTTCTCGTGCACCTCGAATGCGTCGGCGGTCGCCACGTCGACGAGGTGCCACTCGAGTCGGTCCGCGGGTGCGAGCCCCCCTTCATCGGGCTCGACGAACGGAATCCCACCCCCCCGCCAGCGATACACCGCCCGGCCCGCGGCATCGCGCTCCACCGTGGCCCCGCTGACGTCCTCGTACGGCGTGAACCGCTCGTACGTCGCGAGATCGAGCAGCGCCTCCGAGGTGGCCGGGATCCTCACCGGCACGTGGTACTGCACCCACTGCGCTTCGCCGTGCCGTACGAGGAACGCGTTCTCGTGCGGCCACCGCCCCGCTTGGGCGCCGAGATCGAAGTCCACGCCGTCGACGAAGCGCTCGTTCGCGTCGTCATACACGAGCATGCCGAAGCGCGTCTTCGAGAAGTCCGGCTGGACCATCGCAAACGTGGCGTGCAAGCGATCCTCGCCGCTGTCCGAGGGCACCGACACGAGCCCCGCGAGCCACGTGACGCCCTCGCCGGGCACGGTCTCGGTGGGCGCCATGGCGCGCGAGAAGCCGTCGGGTCCCACGAAGTACTCGAGGTCGATCCCGAGCTCCGGATCGAGCACGCCGGGCCCCGGCAGCGCGCTCGTGGCTCCGGAGGCGTGGAAGTTGCCCAGCGGATACGCGGGTCGGCTGGTGTCGCCCCAGATCCACACGAGCGCCCCGCGGTGCACCGCGGTGAACACCGAGTCCTGCCCCGTCACGAGGCCGTTGATCACGGGCTGGGTGAGCGGCACTGGAAGCCCGAGCAGCACGCCGTCGCGGTGGATGCCGCCCCCGGTCACCCGATGGAGCCGCTCCGCGGGCATCTGGCGCGTGGCCGCGAGCTCGTGCACGAGCCCTGCGGTGACGTCGAGCATCACTTGGCCGTCGTCGGCGAATTCGTAGCCATGCGACCAGACGGTGGCGTCCACGAGCTGGCCCTCGTGCGGGAGCGGATCGAGCGCGACGTGCCCGCCGCTGTCGCTCACCCAGCGCTCGTCGCCGAGCTCGAGCACGCACAGCGGCACGCCTCGACCGGTCTCCTCGTCCACGAAGCTCACCTGCACGAACTCCTCGGGCGAGGGCACGCCACGGGCGATCCGCTGCATCTCACGATCGTCGGCCACGCACGGAGGCGCGCCGACGACCTGCACCACGAGCTCCGCGCTCCCGCCCTCGCTCACGGCCAGCGACGCGCCGGCGAACCCGAACCCGTCGGGGGTGACCTGCACGTGGCTTCCGCTCACGGAGAACCACACATTGGTGTCCATGAGCCCCGGCTCGAAGAACGCGGCGCGCCCGGTCGCGTCGGTGCGCAGCTCGATCTGCCCCGTGGTTCGCAGCTCCACGCAAGGTACGGGCTCCCCGGCACCGTCGACCACGCGGATCTCGAAATACTCGCCCTGAATCGCGGCGGCGCGACGCGGCGCCGCCAGAGCGCACAGACCCGCGACACCGACGACGAGCGTCGATCTTCGTCGACCGCACCTGGCCCTGATCGCCTGCATGCGATCAGCCTACCCGGTGGCCGGGGTCTACGTAAGACCCGCGAAAGGCCGCCCGATCACCACCGTCCACTCCCGCACGGTCCACTTGGCCACCAGCTCGTGGCGCACGTGGGGGTCTCGCCCGCTCGGTCGAACGTGCCGAGTTCGCGACGACCATGCCGTTCGGCGGTCGCGTCGTGCCCGAGCTCGCGCGAAACGACCTGCGCGAGGTCTTGAAGCGCATGGGCTCACCCTCGCAGGCGCGCGGCCACGTCGGCCGGCAGCGTGTGGCGCGACAGCACGCGCTCGAGCGCTTCGCGTCGCGTCGCGACGACCGGTGCCGCCACAGTGACCCCGGCGGATGCACTGGGCGCATCATCGGGGCCGGGCGCGGGCGGGGATAGACAGGGACCCACGGGAGGCTCGTCCTCCGGATCCTCCCCGGCGTCGGTCGGATCCTCCATGGGCGGGCTCAAGCACGGCCCCATGTCCTCCGTGCTCGGATCGTAGGGCGGGCTCAAGCATGGATGCACCGTAGGCTGGGTGCGAGAGCAACCCAAGCCGAGCACGAGGACGACCGAGGGGGGAAGCGTCTTGAGGTTCATGGGGAGGGCCCGCCTAGGATGGCAGCGTGGGGGCTCCGGGCCAAGAGAGATGGGCGAAGCGCAGTCGGTCTCGCCCCCTCCCCGGTTCCTATCTCCGTCGGGCCTGGCCGAGACGAGGACGACGAGCGCGCCTTCCTCCGCGCCATCGCCGAGGGTCTCGCCGATGATGCCGCCGGCCGGGTGACGAGCACGGAGGACCTCAAGGCCGATCTGGAGCGCAGGTTGGGGCCGATCGCGTGGCGGTAGTCTGGACACCGCGTGCTCGCAACGACCTCCTCGAGATCTTCCAGTTCATCGCCCGTGACGATCGCGAGGCGGCCGAGCGTTGGGTCGCTCGCTTGGTCGAACGTGCCGAGCTCGCGGCGACTATGCCGTTCGGCGGTCGCATAGTGCCCGAGCTCGCGCGAAATGACCTACGTGAGGTCTTCCTACGCTCGTACGGAAACGGCCCCGTAGGGTACCCTACGAGGCCGTTCGTTGGTGGATGCGCCGGGAGTCGAACCCTGGGGGGGTTGGTTGAGGGTGGTTGTGATACGTTGGGAGCGGTTTCGCCTGGGATTCCGGGGCGGTCGTGCGAAGCGATGTCGGAGGCATGCGAAGGCGAGTAGACAAGCGCCATGCCCAAGCCGAAGCACCAGCCACTCGAGGTCGTGGACGCATTGCTCGCGCGGATCCTCGGTGACACACTCGGCGACGACACACAGCTACGAGCGCTACACGAGACGCTCGCGGGTGCGCTCGCGCTACCCATCGACGTGCACGTGGTCGGCGAGCCGCTGTCGCTCGTGGCGGTGGTCTACGGTGGCCATCCTCGCCGCGGGCTCACGGCCCGCTGCCACCGCGACGATGGCACCGAGCACGAGGTCTCGTTGGCCGACGTCGTGCTGCCGACGACGTCGGCCGGAGCCCCATACATCGAGGCGTACCGGACGTGGCTCGGCATCGAGCTACGAATCACCGGGCCCACCAGCCCGCCCACGAAGCGGCGCAGGCACAAGGTGAGCGAGGACGACCTCGATCTCTCCAAGCCCATCGAGCTGGTCGTGCTCCGGGTGACGCAGCGAGCGGCCCGCTGTCGGCTGCTGGTGAGCGAGCGACGGGTCACGCTGCGCACACGCGGCCTACCTCGGGTCGTCCCGGGGCAGATCGCCGTGATCCGGCCCAACCGTCTTTGGCGGCGCGCGGGGCATCCGTATCTCTCGGGGGAGGTCGTCTCCACCCGGATCGACACGGCGGCGCTGGGGCTGGTGCCGCTCGAGCTCCATGCATTCGGGGTGTGGGATCCGGCCCATGAATACTGGGGCGAGCCCGACGAGGACGACGTCGTGCCGGTCGAGGACTGGGCCAAGCCGATCATCGCGCGCGGGCCTCGGCCGATGTTCGAGATGGAGCAGGTGTTGCCCGGCAGCGATCCCGAGGACTACGACACCGATCCCATCCTGGAGGCGAGCGACCTGCGACGTGGCGGCGACGCAGCGGGCGCGAGGGAGATCCTGGCCGGGATGCTCGAGGCCGACCTGCGCTGCCTCGATGCCCACGCACACCTCGGCAACCTGCTGTTCGATTCCAGTCCCGGGTGGGCGCTCCTGCACTACGAGATTGGCGTTCGAATCGGCGAGTTGTCGCTGGGTGACGGCTTCGACGGCGTGCTGGCGTGGGGGCTCGTCGACAACCGCCCGTTCCTGCGCTGCATGCAGGGTCTGGGGCTGTGCCTGTGGCGACTGCGGCGCTGGGAGGAAGCCGAGCGCGTGCTCGAGCGCATGCTGTGGCTCAACCCGTCCGACAACCAGGGCATTCGATTGATCCTGCCCGAGGTGCAGGCGCGGGAGACTTGGGTAGAGGACTGAAGTGGCGTAAATCGGGTGTCCACTTTTTCGGGGGAATTCCGATCGCCGAGATCCCGACGCATGGCGACGCCGCGACTGGAGCGCCTTCCGGATGGGCAAGCTGGTGAGGTACCGAACCGCGGTCCCAGGAGCATGGGACACGCTCCTGGATCTCGAAGGACGGACCTACGTCGTCGAAGACAGCTACTGCATCAATCCGCGTTGCGACTGCCAGAGCGTCATCCTCGAATTCTACGAGGCGCGCGAAGGTACGTTCGTGGGATCGGCAAAGGTATCGGTCGTCACGAGACGAGCGGGGCAATTCGATACAGCGATTGCACGCATGCTGTGGACCGAGCTGCGGAAGACCGGAGATCTCGTCGACGGGCTCGAAACCCGCTGGCAGCTCATGCGCGAGATCGGTGAGGCGTTGGTACGCGAAGCCTTGGTGCCCCTCCCGACCCTCCCGACCACCATCGACGAGCTGGCCGATCGCACGCCGCGGTTCGTCACCTCACCCGATGTGCAGGGGCAAGCCGCCAGGAAGATCGGCCGCAACGCGCCCTGCCCGTGTGGCTCTGGTCACAAGTACAAGCGTTGCTGCCTGGGCAAGAACGTGACCCCGTAGGCGGAGCCTTCAGCGCCAGGAGTGCCCGTTGGATGTCCCGGGTCACGGAAGCGATCCCTATCAAGGATGCGCTCCGAGCAGGCGGGGCGTACCGCGAGGCCGCCGCCCGCAGATCGTACCAGCGCGATGGGCTCATCCAGAACGTCGTCGCTCGAGGGCTCCCGTTGGGGCCGGTGTGCCGTCGTCTACGACCTGCGAGACATGTAGTCTCGCGGTACACGAAGATGCAGAGGCGAACATGAGCAACGACACGCACGCGACGACACCGGCCACCGTTCCCCCGAAGGTCAGCATCGTCACCGTGCTGATCGGCCTCGTTCTGATCGTGGTCGGGAGCATCGCGGTCGTGCTGTTGGTGGGCGGAGGGCTGGTCTGGGTGACCGGCGCCGTCGAGACATGGCTCGACCTACCACCGATGTCGATGCTGATCGCCGTGCTCGGGCTGTCGCTCATCGCCACTGTGCTCATCGCCCAAAGCCGGATCGTGACGGCGCTCCACGACACGCGGTGGGGTCCCTTCGACTTGCTCCGTGACCTCGAGCGCGACGATGACTGGGACGACGACGGCGACGAGCCGCCGGTGGCAACGCGAGGACGTCAACGCTGACGAGGCGCCCTCGCCCTGCCGGGCACGTCGTGGATCCGGCCAAGCACGACCTGATACGCTCGCCTTCACATGACCGATGGCTCGATCCCGTCCGAGTACCGCGGCTGGTGGAGGATCGTCGAAACCTCCCAGTGGGTCGACGACGGGCTCGATGACCTCGGCACGGCCCTGCTCTCGATCGGGGCCGGGCGGGGTGACCGACTACGCATGCACTGCCTGCTCGCGTACGTGAGCTGCGAGCCAGCGAAGGCGGGCGTGTCCTTCACCTGGGAAGGCGCGTGGGAATTCGATCAGGTCTCCGGAAGCGGGCACGTGAGGCTCGGCAAGGACGGTCGGCTTCGCGGGAGGATCCGGATCAAGGACGGCGACCAGAGCACGTTCATCGCCGAGCGTGCCCAGGAGCCGGCCGGGCCGATCCCTCCTCCGCCGAGCTACCGCGACAAGTGGCGCCGACGGTGGTAGATGGGTGGCGGCCTCGAGTAGAGGGATGATGCTCGACGAGCATCCTCGGCGAGCCGTGAGACCGACGCCACGATGACGGGCGAGCCGCTTGGCTCACCGTGGCGAGTTGTCATATCGGTGGGCTCGTGGGATACTTCGTCGCTCGTGAGCCCGAGCATCGTTCGTTGCCCTTCGCGACCGCGAAGACCACGAACACGACGCGGATGGCACGAACGATCCACGGCGCTGGTGAGCAGGTGGGGTCGTGTGCTCCGTGTGGGGTGCGTCGTAGGCATCGGTGCATTGGGGCCAGCACTCGGTTGCCGAGTCATCGATCCCAACCATTGCGCCAATCACGCGCAAGCGGAGCAAGTCCCCGATCACGAGTGGTGCCTGGCCGAGCGCGGGCTTGCCTACTGCGATCACTGCCAGCGCTCCAGCGACCGCAACGGGTGCACCGATGTGCGGCCATCCTCCTCCGAGTGCCTGCCGATCGAGCCCCCGGAGGGCTCGTCGTCATCGAGCGGAGCGGAGACCACCGACACCGGCGTGGAACAGTGCAGCCCCGACGGGGCCAGCGCGGCGTGTGCTGCGGTCGATCCACTCACGCCGTTCTGCAGTGGAGGCGAGTGCGTCCCCTGCGAGGATCTGTTCTGCACCGAGGGCGTCTGCGATCCGCGACCCGAGCGTACCGAATGCGTGGAATGTCGACCCGACGCAGCGGAAGGATGCCCCGCCGACGCGCCGTGGTGCGACGACGACCTCGAGTGCACCAACACCTGCACCCGCCACGAGGATTGCCCCGAGTCCGCGTGCGATCTCGTGCAGGGCGCTTGTATCCCGCCCGTGGGCACGCTGGCGTGGGTCGACGGTAACTTCGAACAGTGCCAGTCGATGCCAGGAGCGGAATGGGGGCTCGAGCCCATCACATACTGCTCGCTCGGCGTGGCGCTGACCGACGCGCCCGATGTGGCAGTAATACGGCTGCGCGACGTGGAAGGCGGCCCTTGGGAGCTCGAGCCCGCCGATGAACTCGGTGCTGATCGCGTGGTGGTGCTGATGGCCGATCCCGACGGCCCGCCGGTGACGTTGTTGAGCGCGGCGACGACCAACCCGTACCTGTTGCGCACGATCCAGAAGACGCGTCTCTATCTCCATCGCCTGGTGCTGCAAGGAAGCGCTGGCAACCAGGCGACCGGGATCGAGTGCGAGGGCTCGGAGGTTCTCGAGACCCACGTGGGGCTCGACGACGTCCAGGTGCGAGGGTTCGCGACGGGCATTCGTTCCACCGACTGCGACGTGAGCCTGTCCCGCACGCGCATCCACGGCAGCCGTGTGATCGGCGACGACCCCCACTCGGGCATCGGCATCGACATGTTGCGACGCTCGCTGCGGCTCGACTCGAGCGTGGTGGCCCTCAACGAGGGCGTGGGCGTGTGGCTCGAGTCCGTCGAAGACGTGGTGATCCGCTTCTCGAGCTTGCTCGGCAACGGCAGTGAGCTCGGTGTCCCGGTGAACGTGGCATGCGAGGGTGCCTTTGCTCCCGTAGGCCAGCGCTTGATCTCGGCCTCATTGCTGCTGATGCCCGCGGTCAGCGGCACCACGGTGCTGTGCACCGAAGACGCGCTCCCGCTCGACGACCGCTCTCGCACCGAGCAACAGCTCGAGGATGGCTACGATGACCTCGGGGAGCTGTTCGTCGACGTGACCGCCGGGGAGCTGCGAGATCCCGCGACCAATCCCATCACCGCGCTGGGTCTGGTTCCTTGGCAGGTCGACGAGCCCTACTTCGACGTCGAGGGCGAGGTGCGTCCGCGGCCCGATCGCCCATTGGTCACGCCAGGAGCCAACGAGCCATGATCTACGGGCGACGGGCGAGCGTGCTCTCGTTGGCCGTGGCGTTGGTCTGGGCGCCCATGGGGCAAGCCTTGGCCGCGGTGCAACGCGAGGTCGTGGCCGGAGCAGCCGCCGAGCCTGCACCATCCTCGGTCATCGTCGATGCCACCGAGGTGAGCACCATGCCCGTTCGCAAGGTCGACGACGTCGTCGAGAAGGCCACGCGAGCGGTGACCGATTCCGGGCTGTCGCCGAGCACGGTGCGCATCACGTTCGTCGAGGTCGACCCCGTGGAGGTACAGCGGGGCGTGCGGGTGGTGTTGGTCCATCCGAGCGCGCCCGTGAGCGACCCCGACGGTGATCCTCGCGGCCCGCTGTTGGCCTCGTGCACGGCCTGCTCCGACACCGAGCTCGCGGGCCTGGCCATCGAGGCGGTGCTCGAGGCGATCGATCGGCACCACGATGAGCTCACGGCCCAACGCGAAGCGGCCGAGGCTGCGCGGGCAGCCGAGTCTGCCGCGCAAGCAGAAGCGGCGACGGAGGCGAGCGAGCCCGCGCCCGCCGAGCCCCCGCCCGAGCGCGAGCCTCGACGCCCTCTGGGTCCGCTCGGCTGGTCGGGCGTGGCCGGCCTCGGCCTCGGCGTGGCGGCGGTTGCCACCGGTGCGGTGCTGGCCACCCGCCCGCCGGCGCCCTTTCCCGGCGAGCAGGTCGTAATCGAGCTGCGCGACGTTCGACCGCCCGGCTATGCGGTGCTCGTCACCGGCGCGGTGCTGCTCGTCACCGGCGCGGTACTGCTCGTGGTCGATCGCCGTCGAGCCCGGTCCGGGCGGCTCTCCAAGACTCGGCTGCGCACGCTTGGGCTCGCAGCAGTCCTCCCACGTTGAAGAAGCCACCACCCACCATGCCCCGCCCATTGGAGCCCGAGGCACGCATCGGCAGCTACGAGCTGGTCCGGCGGATCGGTGTCGGCGGCATGGCCGAGGTCTGGGTGGCGCGGCGCGTCAGCGAGCGACGGGCCAACAAGTACGTGGCGATCAAGGTGGTGGCCGATCAGCACGTAGGCAACCCCCGCTACCATCGCATGTTCAAGAGCGAGGTCGAGCTGTCGGCGCTGCTCAACCACGTCAACATCGTGCAGGTCTTCGACGAGGGCGAGGACGACGGTCGCGGCTACTTGGTGATGGAGTGGGTCGATGGCGTGAACCTGCTCAAGATCGAGGCTGCGCTCACGTTCATCGACGACGAGGCGTGGCGGCTCAAGGTCATCACCTACATCGTGGGGCAGCTCCTCTACGCCTTGAACTACGCCCACAGCATCACGCTGCACGACGGCAACCCGCTCGGCATCGTGCACCGCGACGTGTCGCCGCAGAACGTGCTGGTGAGCGCGCAAGGAGAGGTCAAGCTCACCGACTTCGGCGTGGCGCACTACCTGCTCGAGGAGAGCTCGGGCATGCACGTCAAGGGCAAGCTGCGCTACATGGCGCCCGAGCAGCTCGGGGGCAAGGGCCGCGACCCGCGAATCGACCTCTATGCGGTGGGCGCGATCCTCCACGAGCTGCTCGACGGGCGACGCTTCCGGTACGACGTGGAGGATCAGCAGGAGATGTACATCGCGGTCATCTCGGGCACGATCCCCGCGCTCTGCCGCCGCGTGCCACCCGAGCTGGATGCGTTGCGCCTTGGGCTGCTCGAGCCCGAAATGCAGCGACGGATTCCCACGGCCGACGCCGCGCTCGAGCAGCTCGCCCGATTCCCGGGGTACGGCGATGCCCGTCGCGAGCTGACGCAGCTATGCGGAGGGCTCACGGGCGTGATGCGACCACGCGTGGGCCCGGGGCCGTCGACGGCGGTTCCGATGGCAACGGGGACGAGCGTGGCCGCTTCGCCGCCCGAGCCCTCGCGGGCGGCGGGCCAGGCGGAGCAGGCCGCGGTGAGCATGGCTGCAAGCGCAGGGAAGCCCTGGCGTGCGGCAGGCCAAGCGGAGGAAGCAGCGGCGAGCGTGGCTGCGAGCGCAGTGCAACCCTCGCGTGTGGCAGGCCAGGCGGAGCAGGCCGCGGCGAACGTGGCTGCGAGCGCGGTGGTAGGGCCAACCGAGTCGCCGGTTCAGTCGACGACGCTGCGTTTGGAGAAGGGTGCGGTCGGGCCCCAGCCCGTCGAGCAGGAGTCGACGCAGCCGTGGATGCCCCCGGCCGTGCCTCGCTCCGTGGGCCAGGTCGCCTCGGCGCCGCTCTATGTGGCGAACGAGGCCACGGATCCCGCGTCGCCGGTGTCCGCCCCCGGGCCTACGGCAACGATGGCACGCCGGCGGTCGTCCTCGTCGGCGCCGTGGGTGGCCATCTCCGGGGCGGCGATGGTGGCGTTGCTCGGCGCCGGGACGTGGTGGCTCGCGGTCGAGCGACCGAAGACCGAGGGATTGGAAGCGCGCCAAGCCGTCGACGACCATGCGCTCGAGCGTTCGAAGGAGACGGTCGACGAGCCCGAGGCGACGCAACGCATGGCCGTAGGTACGCCTCCGCCCGAGCTGGCGCCGGAGTCGGCCAACACGACGGGCACGCCTCGGCCGGGCACGAACGAGGATCCCATTCCAGCGTTGGCCGGCGATGCGAGCTCGACGGGTGGCTCCGACGCGGCAGGCGGGTCCGAGACGGGTAGCTCCGACGATACGGGCCGCTCCGACGTTACGGGCAACTCCGACGATACGGGCGCGCCGGAGTCATCGGGGGCCAAGCCGGCCCCACCCAAGCCCGAGCCCACCGCACCGCGCGCCAAGCAGGCGCTAACAGTGGTGGCCGTGGCGGCCCTGGGCGCCGTGCAGGTGGAGGTTCGCAGCAAGGACGGCAAAGTGCGCAAGCGCTACGAGCTGCGCGGCTCCACCGACGGCAATCGCCTCCCCGTGGGCAGCTACACGGTCAAGTGGCGCCCCGTGGGGGCTTCGCAGTGGAACAAGGCCCAGGGCGTGACGCTGCGCCGCGGCTGCGACCTCCGGGTCGTCATCGATGCGAAGGGGATCAAGTCGGTCCCCATGGGCTCGGCGTGCCGTTGAGGCCGGCCCCGTTCTCCGTCACCCTCCACCCCGTCATGGACGACCTCCCCACCAGCGCCCTCGCCACCGAGCCGATCCCCATTCGGCTGCCGCGCGGCACGGTGCTGGGGCGCTACGCGGTCGACCTTTGGTTGCGCGAGGGCGGCATGGCGGCGCTCTACCGCGGTCACCACGTGGCCACCGGGGCCAGGGTGGCGATCAAGGTGCAGCGCACCAGCGACGAGGACGACGCGACGGTGGCCGCACGCTTCGTCCGCGAGGGCGAGGTCATGGGGCGGCTTTCCGGCGTGCCCAACGTGGTGCAGGTGCAGGACATGGGGGAGCTGCCCGACGGGCGCCGCTACCTGGTCTTGGAGTGGGTCGAGGGCAACAACCTCGAGGAGCGGCTCGACGGGCTTCGCAACGCCGACGCGATGCTGTCCATCGACGATGCGTGCCGCTTGCTGGGGGACGTGGCGCGAGCGCTCGACGCTGCGCACCGTGCCGCGATCGTGCACCGCGACGTCAAGCCGTCGAACATCATGATCGATCGTGGCCTGGCCGATCGCGAGGTGGCCAAGCTGCTCGACTTCGGGATCTCGGCCGACCTGGGCGCCGGTGGGCATGGGGTCGATCTCACGGCCGCGGGTGTGGTGCTCGGCACATCGGGCTACGTCGCACCCGAGCAAGCCGTGGGGTTGCCGGCCCATCCCGCGTTCGACGTGTACGCGCTCGGGGTGGTGCTGTTCGAGGCGATCACCGGGTATGTGATGCCGCCGGATGGCCTCGGGCCGGTCCGGCTGCCGCGGGTTGGCTCGCTGCGCAAAGGGGTGCCCGAGGTGCTCGAGGCGTTGGTGGAGCGCTGCATGTCGCGCGATCCGTCGCAGAGGCCAGCGTCGGCGGCCGAGGTGGCCGAGGTGCTCGAAGCCGTGCGATCGCAGCGGGCGGCCGAGCGATCGATGGCGGCCGCGGTGGTGGAGATGGCGAGCGGCTCGTCGACCGCGGCCGGGGCGGTGGCGGAACGCTCGACGACCGCTGGTGCCGCGGAGCGCTCGACGGTGGCCGCCACGGTGACGAGGTCGCCGTGGCCGTGGGTGGGGTTGCTCGTGCTCGTGGTCGCCCTCGTGGGCGGGCTCGCGTGGTGGGGCTGGGGCTCGAGCCACGGGCGTACAGATGTGGTCGAGGGAGTGGGCCAAGGCACGAATACGGTGGCGTCCGCGGCGCAAGCCGGGTACGAGGCCGACGAGGCGCCGGCATCCGAAGCCGAGGCGGGCGGCGTCGCGGGAGCCACGGAGACGGATCTCGTGGAGACAGGGCACGAAGTTGGAGCCACTGCTGGATCGACCGGACCCGGCGTCGACGACGAGAGCTCGGGCACAGCGGGAACATCGGGCCCAGCGGAGACCGGAGCGTCCGACTCCGGCCTCACGCCTGCATCCACACCTTCGCGCGCACACTGCCCTCGCGCCCGGGAAGACGCGCACGCGGCCCTCGGGCGTCGCGATTGGCCGAGCGTGATCCGGACCACGACCGACCGCGCGTGTTGGTCCACGGCGGACCAACGACTCGATCGCAAGGCGATGCGCGTCAAGGCGTGGCTCGAGCTACGGCGCTATGATCGCTGCGTGACCGAAGGCAAGGGCGAGACCGAGCCACGCGTGGCGAAGCTGACCAAGCACTGCCGCGAGAGGCTCGCGGAAGGCGGAGGCTGATGATGCGCCGCAGACAAGATGGTTGCGTGAAGGCGCGGGGGCGATCCGCAGAGGCTCGACCCTCGAGCTGGCGTGCGGCAATGCTCGCGTTGGCGCTCGGTGGAGTGGTCTCGTTGACAACGGTGCCCGCCACGGCAGCGCCCGCCTCCGCAGCCGAGGGGGCACTACGGGTCGAGGTGGCCGAGGGCATCGAAGATGCCCCCGACATGCCCGGCTGGATCGCCGACCGCAACCCCGAGCTCGCACGCCAGGTGGCCGACGCGCCGGGGGGCGAGCGGTGGATCGCGGTGGAGATCGGCGGCGAGTACCTCGACTTCCGCTACCGCGTGGTGCCGATGCGAGATGGCCAGGCCGTGGGCGAGGCGGGCGAGTGGATCGCGTGCCCATGCAGCAACGACGAGCTCCTCGTGCGGATCGACGCGGGGATTGCCGCGGCCGTGGAGAAGCTGCGCGCGCCGGTGGACAATGGGAGCGAAACATCGGAGACGCACGAGCCGAATCCGCCGCCGCAGAGGCCCGAGCCCACGTACCGCACGATGACGGGCATTGGCACGACGGGCATCGTGGTGGGCGCGGTTGGTGTGGGCGGGGTGATCGTGGGTGGAGTGCTCATGGGCGTTGGCGATCGAGTGCCTGGCGACTATCAGCACATCGAGCGCGACTATCGTCCGCCCGGGTTGGCGCTGCTCGTGGGCGGCGGCGTGGCCCTGGGGGCGGGGGTGGCGATGCTGGTGACCGATCTCGTGCAGTGTCGGCGGCATCACCCGCGGTGCTTGGTCGAAGCCGAGAGTTCCACACGCGCAGCCCAGTCGAGATGGGGGTCGAGATCGGTGGCGATTGCCCCGTGGCTCGGCGCACGCGGGGTGGGCCTCTCGGGGCGGTTCTGAGCGGAGGCGAGCGACATGAGCGGCACGAAGACGACGATGCGGTGGCTGCTTGGGCGTGGTGGTTGGGCCGCGGGGCTCGTGCTGGGCGTGGGCTTGGCGAGCACGACGAGCTGCCTTGGTCCGAACCGGGGGCACTGCCTCTACGGCGGCGGCGACCTCGCGTGCGACACGGGGATCTGCGTGTTCGCGCCCGCGGGAGGAACGGCCGACGGAGTGGGCGACGACGGGTGCCTCGACGATGGGGACGTACCCGCGGGGTTCTTCCATGCGCGGTACGGACTGCCGGCACGTCGCGAGGCGTCCGCGGGCGATCCGATGGACGTGGCCTCGGTGGAGGGGCTGCTGCTGCGGCTGACCGATGGCGAGCGTGGCGTGACGGAGGAGGAGCTCGAGCAGTTCTTCGGTCCGGCGGACGATCCCGATCGGGTGGATGCCGCTGCCATTGCGATTCGCGGGGACCTCTCGAAGGAGGGGGGCGTCACCAAGGGGAAGTACGACGTGGAGGTCGAGGGCCCGCAGTGCGACGCCGCGGACGTGGGGGTGGCCCCGATCTGTCCGTACTACGCGGCGATCGACGCGTGGCTCGCGGATCAGCCCCCGGGCACCGGCACGAGCACCGACACGGGCTCGACCGAGACCACCACGGACGAGACGGCGGCGACGAGCACCGGAAACTCGACGGGGCCGGAGTGTACGCAGAGCAGCCAGTGCACGGACGAGGCGTTCCCGGTGTGCGACCCGGCGATGGGGGCGTGCGTGGCGTGTGATACGGTGGCGATGCCGGACCAGGCGTGCGCGGAGGCGAACGCGGAGCGCCCGCTGTGCGTGGATGGGCGCTGCGTGCAGTGCACGGCGGAAGACGCGACGGTGTGCGGCGTGCAGGGCTTGGTGTGCGAGAGCGGCGAGTGCGTTCCGTGCACGGAGCACGAGCAGTGCGGGGAGGCAGCCTGCAACTTCTACACGGGGGCGTGCTTGCCCGGGGATGCGGTGGTGCACGTGGGCGGAGCCATGCCCGACTTCATGACGATCAACGCCGCGGTGATCAGCGTCCCCTCCGGGGCCGAGGGCACGATCATCGTGCATCCCGGCGACTACAACGAGTCGGTCACGGTGAACGGCGGGCGAACGCTGGCGTTCCTGGCTGCGGAGCTGGGCCCGGGCGTGGACCCGCCGCGGTGGATCCGTAGCGCGGGCACCTCGCCGCAGCTCACCGTAGGCGATGCGACGGTGCTCATCGACGGGCTGGCAATCACGGGCAACCTGTCGAATGCCCCGCCCGGCGTGCAGATCAACGGCGGCCAAGCTTGGGTGGATCGCAGCCGGATCGTCGACAACAACGGCGGCGGCATCGTGGCGGAGAGCGGAGCGACGCTGACGCTACGCAACAGCTTCGTGGGTGACACGACCAACGGCGCGAATGCGTTGACGGTGACCAGTTCGACCGCTCGTGTGATCTACACGACGTTGGGTTCGGGTTTCGATGGTTTTGGCGACGCGTTCCCCATCCTGTGCACGGCGCCCAACGAAGTCACGGTGCGCAACAGCTTGTTGGTGTCCTTCGACGATGCAGGAGGCGAGATCTCGTGTTCCGAGGCGACCGTGGAGAACACCGCGTCGGAGACACTGATCCCGGGGATGGGCAACGCAGCACTCGGAAACCTGGGGATGAGTTGGTTCGCCGATGCCACCGCGGGAGACTTCCATCTCCAAAGCCCCCCGCTCGAGTTGGCTGACGTTGCGCAGTGGCAGGTCGGCGACCCGACGACCGACATCGATGCTGACGCTCGTCCGGCCGCGGACGGCTCCCCCGACTACGCGGGAGCGGACGTGCCGTGATGCGCAAGGCGTCGTTGATTCTCCCGCTGGCACTCGCAGCCTGCCCCACGGACCCCGCCCTCACGCCCGAGGCCGGCTCATTGAGCACCACTTCTGAACTCGAGACGACGAGCACCGACACGGGTTCCGCCGAGACCACCACGGACGAGACAGCGGCGACGAGCAGCGGTGACACGGGGCTGGAGTGCACGCAGAGCAACGAGTGCAAGGACGAAACACGCCCGGTGTGCGACCCGGCGATGGGGACGTGCGTCGCGTGTGATGCGGTGGAGATACCGGACCAGGCGTGCGCCGAGGCGAACGTGGAGCACCCTTTGTGCGTGGATGGGCGCTGCGTGCAGTGCACGGCGGAAGACGCGACGGTGTGCGACGCGCAGAGCCTGGTCTGCGACGCGCAGAGCGGGGAGTGCGTGCCGTGTACGGAGCACGAGCAGTGCGGGGAGGCAGCCTGCAACTTCTACACGGGGGCGTGTCTGCCCGGGGATGCGGTGGTGCACGTGGGCGGAGCCACACCCGACTTCGTGGCGATCAACGCCGCGGTGATCAGCTTCCCCTCCGGAACCGAGGGCACGATCATCGTACACCCGGGTGACTACAAT
Source organism: Paraliomyxa miuraensis (assembly GCF_026337845.1). GTDB lineage: Bacteria > Myxococcota_A > Polyangia > Nannocystales > Nannocystaceae > Paraliomyxa > Paraliomyxa miuraensis. The sequence goes on from NZ_JAOVZF010000163.1 coordinate 294,440, forward strand.
GAGTCGGTCACGGTGAGCGACGGCCGAACGCTGGCGTTCTTGGCCGCGGAGCTCGGCCCGGGGGTGGAGCAACCGCGGTGGGTCCGCAGCTCAGGCACATCGCCGCAGCTCACCGTGGTCGACGCGACGGTGCTCGTGGACGGGCTTGAGATCATGGGCAACGCGTCGACCGCCCCTCCCGGCGTGCAGCTCGATGGCGGCTGGGCATGGGTGGATCGCAGCCGGATCGTACAAAACAACGGCGGCGGCATACTGGCACAGAACGGGGCGACGCTGACCCTACGCAACAGCTTCGTGGGGGGCTATGTGGCCGATGTCGATGCCATTGCGCTGAACGGCTCGTCGCTCGACATGCTCTACACGACGGTGGCCGCGGGCGTGCCACTGGTTACCAACGCACGAGCCCTGTTCTGTGAAGGAGCGGCGACGGCTAGCATTCGCAACAGCATCCTTCTTTCCGTCGACACCGTGCCCGAAGTCGAGTGCACGGGCGCTACACTGAACTCGAGCGCAACCGAGGCCGGCGTAGGCTTCATGGCCTCGTGGTTTGCCGGCTATGGCGTTGGCGACTTTCACCTCACGGCAGCGGGTCAGGCGGTATTCGCCGATATTGCCCAGTGGCAGCTCGGCGACCCGCCCACCGACATTGATGGCGACACTCGTCCGAGCACGGACGGCTCCACCGACTACGCTGGAGCGGACGCGCCATGAGTAGTTCCGCTTGCCCGTTGTCCCGCTGACGTTCACCGACAACCACGAGTCCCTGCCCTCATGCCGGAGCTCGATTCATATCCCTCAGCAGATCAGGTTCCCAAGCCGTTCAGCTCCGCCAACAGATCCTGGGACAACAACGAAGGGAACCGCGTGTCGAACCCGGCGAAATCGGCCTTGAGCTCGCGCACGGAAGCATCCTGCAGGTCATCGGCATAGCGAAGCGTGTCTTCACACCGCAGACGGAGCCACTCGAGATCGAGACTGGGCGCACCTTCACCGCGCTCCAGGTCGAGAAGGTGTCTCACGAGCCGCATTATCGTCTCCGTCCTCGTCATGACTCCTCGTCGTGGTCTCCTTCACCACGCGACCCAGCGCGTCCCGCTCGAACCTCACCTCGATATCGTCGCGCCCACGACGACCGCCCTCGATTCCGCTTCCGCTGCGCTCGATCCGACCACGACGACCGCTCCCCCAACCGCCGCCCGCCTCGCCAACCCACCCGATCACCCCCCGCCGAGCCACCCCGCCTCAAGCTCGTTACAGCAAAAGAAAAACCCCAGGGATCTCCTGGGGTTTCGGGGTGGAGGCGCCGGGAGTCGAACCCGGGTCCGAAGGCCTTTGCATGAAGCGTCTACGTGCGTAGTCGGCGAACTTGATCTCGAATCCCGGCACGCGCACCGACGCGCGATCCAGTCTCCCAGTCCCTTGATCTCACCTCGACGCCGGAACGCTCGTCGTGGCCAGCCCGTGTGTCGACGCCTCCGCCCTACTCGGGCTCCTCGAACGGAGGCGGGTCATCCTTGTTAGGCGACCGCGGCCATACGGCCGTAGGTGCTGTCGTTGGCAGCTGTGTTTCGTCGTCCACTTTTTGACACGGTTGGTCGACCCCCGCGACACGCAGCATTCATCCTCTGTACCCCCGTCGAAACCGTGACACCCCCGTGTGTGAGCTTGCTTCACGCCATGGGAACCGACGGGGGACCCAGGCGCGACGGGCAGTATGGGGCGGGCTCCCCCGAGGCGCAAGCCCAAGAGCGGCTGCCAATGGCCCGCCAGGTCGAGCGCCGTGGGGGCGTGACTCCACGGAAGGGCAAGAGCGGGCGGAGGTGCGCAGGTGCATGGAGGCGCTCGCGCCGAGCACGGACACCACGCGCGAGCCCGTCGGCGGGGCCGAAGCCGCAGCCCAGGGCCGTGGCATGATGGGCCATGCGCCACCGCGTGGTCCCCTGGACGATCGTCGGGCTCGTGCTCGCCTGCAGCCCCGACGAGCCGGCCGAGGGCGAGACGTCGGCGACGAGCGAGAACTCGGCGACGAGCGCGGCCGCGAGCGGAGCCGACGCTGCGAGCGAGTCCAGCGGCGCCGTGGGGCAGCCGTGCGATCCAAGCGATGCGCACGCGGGCGAGGCCACCTACTACGACTTCGCGGACGGCTCGGGCAACTGCAGCTTCCCGGCCACCCCCGACGACCTGATGGTCGGCGCCATGAACCACGCGGACTATGCGGGCTCGGCGGTGTGCGGAACGTGCGTGCACATCGAGGGACCCGAAGGCGAGATCGACGTGCGCATCGTGGACCAGTGCCCCGAGTGCCCCGAGGGCGACATCGACCTGAGCCCCGATGCGTTCGCACTGATCGCACCGCTCGAAGCAGGTCGCGTGCCGATCACGTGGCAGTATGTGCCGTGCCCGGTGAGCGGCCCAGTCGTCTACCACTTCAAGGACGGCAGCAACCCGTGGTGGACGGCAGTGCAGATCCGAAACCACCGCAACGCCGTGACCACGCTCGAGGTGCTGCAGGGCGAGGCGTGGGTCGAGGTGCCGCGGCTCGACTACAACTACTTCGTGCAGGAAACCGGCATGGGCGAAGGGCCGCTGTCGCTGCGCATCACCGATGTGCTCGGTCATACGCTCGAGGACTCGGGGATCCCATTGCTCGACGACGCGGATGCCCCGGGTGCCGGGCAATTCCCCGGCTGCGGCGAGTAAATCGAACCCGCGCGCCGAGCCACGGGCTCACCGAAGCGGCGGTGCGAAGGACGAGCACTCGGTGATCGATCGACCCGACGACGCGCACACACCGAGATCATGGCCACGAGTGCCCAGTGCACGGCCACCGCAGACCCTGCCGCACGCGTACGGGGCGACACCCCAGGCGGTTTGTGTTCTCATCGAGATCGGTGACGGATGCGGATCAGAGCGGCTCTCCTTCGAGCATGGCCGCCCGGATGGTGAGCATCCTCGATCGCTTCATCGGACCCCGTACGCTGGCCTCCGCCGGCAACGACCTGCGAGGCATCCGCATCCTGATGGGTGCGCTGCTGATGCAGTCGCTGATGATCCCGGTGGCGATGGCGAGCTTCGTATGGAAGGGCCAGTACCCCGACGTGCTGATCACCGTCGTCGGCCTGGCGCTGATGCTGGCCATGATCGGGCTGCTCCGCCTCGGAGTGTCGTATCGCTTGCTGGGCAACGCCCTGTGTCTGGCGCTGATCGTGGGCACGCTCCCCACGGCCCTGGCCAACGAAGGCATCGACTCGGGAAACACGACGATCTTCTACACGATGCCGGTGCTCGCCACCCTGGTGCTGGGCGGCCGCTCGGGCTGGCTGTGCTGCGGAGCATCGGTGGCAGGCTGGGTGGTGCTGGGCTCGCTGGAGCTCGACGGCCTCGCGGTGGCACAGAACAAGATGGCATTCGCGATCATGGGCACCACCTTGCTCACCGGCATCGCGCACGTGTTCGACGTGCTGCGCGCCAACGCCCTCGCAGCAGCGGAAGGCGCCCGCGCCGAGGCGGAGCGCGCCCGCGTGCGCGCCGAGGTGGCCACCGAGGCCAAGAGCCGCTTCCTCGCGAACATGAGCCACGAGATCCGCACCCCGATGAATGGGGTGCTGGGCATGCTGGGCATCCTCCTCGACACGGAGCTGAGCAAGGACCAGCGCGACTACGCCGAGACGGCACACTCGTCGGGCGTGGCCCTGCTCGACCTGCTCAATGACATCCTCGACTTCTCCAAGATCGAAGCGGGACAGATGATGCTCGAGGCGGTGAGCTTCGATCTGTGTCAGCTGGTCGAGGAGGTGCTCGACCAGGTGGCCGTGCAGGCCGACGAGAAGGACGTGGAGCTCATCGCCCGCTACGTGCCCGGCACGCCAACCCAGGTGGAAGGCGATCAGGGGCGCATCCGCCAGGTGCTGCTGAATCTGGTGAGCAACGCGGTCAAGTTCACCAACGAGGGCCACGTGCTGGTCACGGTCGACCACACGCCAGCCAGCGAGGGACCGGCGCACTTCCGCTGCACGGTCGAAGACACGGGCATCGGCATCCCCAAGGACAAGCAAGGCCTGGTATTCGAACACTTCCAGCAAGCCGAGGTGTCGTCGTCGAGGCTCCACAGCGGCACGGGCCTGGGCCTGGCGATCGTGCGCGAGCTGGTCGAGCTGATGGGAGGCGAGGTGGGGGTCCTCAGCACGCCGCACCAGGGCTCGACGTTCTGGTTCACGGTGCCGCTGCTGCCCGGGGTCGAGGCGGCCGAGAGCCCGCGGGCGCCGGTGGAGCTGGCCGGGCTGTCGGTGCTGGTGGTGGACGACAACCGCATCAACCGGTGGGTGCTGGCCGAGCGGCTGTCGTTGTGGGACATGCAGGGCCACGAGTGCGACTGCGGCCCTGCGGCCCTGCAAGCGCTTCGCGAAGCCAAGGCCGAGGGGCGCCCGTTCTCCATCGCAATCCTCGACTACCACATGCCCGGCATGGACGGCCTCGAGCTGGCACGGACGATCAAGCGCGACCCGGAGCTCTGCGAGACGGTCCTGGTGATGCTGAGCTCGGTCACGCATCGCGCCTCGTCGCAGCAGCTGGAGGAGGCCGGCTGCGCAGCGTACCTGGTCAAGCCCGTGCACCACGCCGAGCTGTGGAACGTGCTGGGAACGGCGTGGGCGCGCCGCGGCGATCCGAGTTCGCCACCGATCCACCACCAGTCGCGCAGCTACGCGGCGGCGAGCCTCACGCCCCCCTCGCGGGCTCCCGGCGAGGCCATCCGCGTGCTGGTGGCCGAGGACAACACGGTCAACCAAAAGGTCGCGCAGCGCATGCTCACGCAGCTCGGATGCCGCGTGGACGTGGCAGGCAACGGGCGCGAAGCCGTCGAGCTGGTCACGGCAATTCCATACGACCTGGTGATCATGGACCTGCAAATGCCCGAGATGGACGGGCTGGAAGCGGCGATGGAGATCCGACGCCGCGTGGACCAGCACGGCCCCCGCCTGCCCATCGTGGCGCTGACGGCCCACGCCATGGAAGAAGACCGCGCGCGCTGCCTGGACGCGGGGATGGATGACTTCTTGACCAAGCCCATCCGCCGCCCGGAGCTGGTCCGGGTGCTCCGGCTGGCGACCCCCGGCGGCCGTTCGTCGAAGAGGGCTCCGGCGGCCCCGGACCGCCAGGGCGGCAAGCACGAGGGGCCGCCAGCGTCCGGCGCGTGAGCCACTGCGGCCGTCGAGCGCGGCTTGGGCGGGCCCCCCGGCGGATCGGCCCTATACTCTCGCACGCCGGCGCCCGCGCGCGCCCCGTGTCGTCATGTCCGTGCTTCGCTGGGCCATCCCGCTGCTTGCCGCCGCCGCGCTGCTGGGCGGCGGCTGGGCGCTGCGCGAGGCCCATCGCGGCGAGGCGGGCGCAGCGACCGGGGGCGGAACCCGAGGGGCGGTGGCGGTGGAGGTGGCCGAGGTGACTCGCGGGGCGCTCGAGCAGCGCCGCGAGCTCACGGGAACGCTCGAGGCAACGGCCGAGATCGTGGTGGCTCCCAAGGTGGGCGGTCGGCTCGATCGCATCACGGTCGACCTGGGCGATCCGGTGACGCGAGGCCAGGTGGTGGCAGAGCTCGACGACGAGGAGCTGACACAGGCGCAGGCGCAGGCCAAGGCGGACCTGGCGGTGGCCCAGGCCCGCAAGGTGGCAGCCGACAATGCGCTGAAGATCGCGTCGCGCAACCTCGAGCGCGTGGATGGCCTGCGGCGCCGAGGCATCGCGTCCGAGCAGGAGCTCGACACCACGCGCGCGGCCAAGCTACAGGCCGATGCCGAGGTGGCGGTGGCGGCATCGGAGGTGACGCGGGCCAAGGCGGCCCTGCGCGGGGCCGAGGTCCGCAAGGGCTACACGCGAGTGAGCGTGGACTGGACCGATGGGCCACAGCAGCGCGTGGTGGCGGCCCGGCACGTCGACGACGGCACGATGGTGGCGGCCAACTCCCCGCTGCTTTCGGTGGTGGGGCTCGACCCGCTGGTGGTGGCGGTGCACGTGACCGAGCAAGACTACGGACGCTTGCGCGTGGATCAGCCGATCACGCTGCGCACCGACGCGCACCCCGGCGAGGAGTTCTCGGGGCACGTGGCCCGCATCGCGCCGGTGTTCGCCAGGGAATCGCGCCAGGCCCGGGTGGAGCTGGAGGTCGACAACCCCGACGGGCGACTGCGACCGGGCATGTTCGTGCACGTGCGCGTGGTGCTGGCCCAGCTCGAGGACGCCATCACCGTGCCCCGCGAGGCCGTGGTGAGCCACGACGACGGCTCGGCGGTGTTCGTGCTCGCCGACGACGGCCAGACGGTCCGCCTGCAGCCGGTGACGCCGGGTGTCGACGATGGGGAGCGCGTGGCGGTGGAGGGCGTGGCGCCCGGCGCACGCGTGGTCACCCTGGGCCAGCAGCTGCTGCACGACGGCGCTCTGGTGGTGATCGCCACGACCGCCGAGGACGCACCCGCGCCATGAAGCTCGCGACGATCAGCGTGGCACGACCGGTGCTCACGACGATGGTCACGCTGATCGTGGTGGTGCTCGGCATCGTGTCGCTGTTGCGGGTCCGCATCGACCTGCTGCCCGCGGTCGAGCTGCCCACCGTCACGATCCGCACCGAGTACGAAGGGGCGAGCCCGGAGGTGATCGAGCAGCGCGTGACGGCGATCATCGAGGAGATCGTGGCCACGGTGCCCGGCGTGCAGCGGCTCGAGTCGACCTCGGCCGAGGGACGCAGCGACGTGAAGGCCACGTTCGGCTGGGGCATCGATGTGGACACGGCGGCGATCGACGTGGACGCCAAGATCGAGGGCGAGATCGACGAGCTGCCCGACGACATCGTGCGCCCACGGGTGAGCAAGTTCGACGTGGCGTCGTTCCCGGTGGTGATCCTGGGGATCTCGAGCGCGCTGCCGCCGGTGGAGCTGACCACCCTGGTCGAGGAGCGGATCCGCCAGCGGCTGGCGCAGCTTCCAGGGGTGGCCCAGGTGGACCCGTGGGGGAGCTACGACCGCGAGGTGCGGGTGGAGCTCGACCCCGACCGGCTGCGCGCGTTCGAGGTGCCGATCGAGCACGTGCGGCAGGCACTGATCGACGCGAACCTCGATCTCCCGGCCGGCAAGATCGAGCAGGGGCAGCAGGCGGTCACCCTGCGAGCACCGGCGCAATTCACCGACCTCGAGCAGATCCGCGAGCTGGTGGTGGCCACCCACGACGGCGCCCCGGTGAAGCTGCGACAGCTCGGCCGCGTGCTCGACACGTACACGAAGCTCGAGCGCGTGGCCCGAGTCAACGGGCGCCTGGGCCTGCGCATGGGCATCCGCAAGCAGGCCAACGCCAACACGGTGGAGGTCTCGCAGGCGATCCTGAGGGAGGTGGAGGCGATCAACCGCGACTACCCGCAGGTGAAGGTGGTGCCCGTGACCGACCAGGGCAACTTCATCGAGCGCTCGATTCAGAACGTGGCGCGCTCGGTGCTCTACGGCGGCGGGCTGGCGGTGCTGGTGCTGCTGTTGTTCCTCCGCAGCCTGCGCAGCACGGCCGTGATCGCGGTCTCGATCCCGATCTCGCTGGTGGCCACGTTCGCGATGCTCTACTTCGGGGGACTGACCCTGAACCTGATGACCCTGGGCGGCCTGGCGCTGGGGGTGGGCATGATGGTCGACAACTCGATCGTGGTGCTCGAGAACGTGTTCCGCCGCCGCGACGAGCTGTGCGAGGACGCGACCGAGGCCGCGGTGGCGGGCACGGCCGAGGTGGGCCCGGCGATCGTGGCCAGCACGATCACCACGCTGGTGGTGTTCCTGCCGCTGGTGTTCGTGCGCGGGGTGACGGGGGTGCTGTTCCAGGACCTGGCGCTGGTGATCCTGTTCTCGCTGGGCTGCTCGCTGGTGGTGTCGCTGAGCCTGGTGCCGATGCTGGCGTCGCGGCTGCTGCTGCCGCGTCCCTCCGGACCCAACGTGCGGACGACGGCCCAGCCGGACGGCGCGCTGGGCCGGGTGCTCGACGGGATGGCGGGGAGCTACGGGCGCCTGCTCTCCGCGGCGCTGCGTCATCGGGCGGCGACGGTCGTGATCGCGCTCGCAGCCCTGGGCGCCAGCGTCGTGCTCGCGCCGGTGATCGGCACCGAGTTCCTGCCGCCGAGCGACGAGGGCGAGGTGCGGGTGACGGGCAAGATGCCGGTGGGCACCAAGCTCGAGGTGGTGGATCGCCAGACCAAGGCGCTCGAGCGCGCGGTGTTCGAGGCAGTACCGGAGGCAACCGCATCGGTGACCAGCGTGAGCACCTCGGGCCGCGATCCGAACGAGGCATTTCGCGGCGAGGTGCGCCTGACCCTGCGTCCGGCGGGCGAGCGCGAGCGCTCCAACTCGGAGATCGCGAGCGCGCTGCGCAAGGACCTCGACGCCCGGATCCCGGGCATGGAGATCCGCACCCGCGCGCCGCAGGGGCAGTTCCTGCTCGAGCGCGTGCTGGGCACCACCGAGGGGCTCACGGTGGAGGTGCGAGGCTACGACCTCGAGGTGCTCGCCCGGCTCGCCCAGCAGGCCGCGGCGGTGGCGACCGAGGTGCCCGGGGTGACCGACGTGGAGCTGAGCCGCGAGGCCGGAGTGCCGCAGGCGCGGATCCACATCGATCGCGCCAAGGCGGCGGACCTGGGGCTGTCGCCGAGCGAGGTGGCGCGCACGCTGGAGCTCGCGATGGCCGGCGCAGAGGCAGGCGAGTACCACGTGGAGGGCAACGCGTTTCGCATCCTGGTGCAGCTGGCCGACGCGGAGCACCTGTCGCTCGAGCGGATCCTCGACCTTCGCGTCCGCAACGATCGCGGCCAGGACGTGGCGCTGCGCAGCGTGGTGAGCACCGATCCCGGACTCGGGCCGATCCTGATCGAGCGCAAGGGCCAGGAGCGCCTGGTGAGGATCCAGGCCAACGTGGCCGGCCGCGATCTGGGCTCGGTGGCGGCCGACGTGGAGCAGCGCCTGGTCGAGCTGCCGCGGCCGGCCGGCTATGCGCTCGGGGTGGCCGGCACCTTCGAGGAGCAAGAGCGGGCGTTCGGCGAGCTCCTGGTCTCGCTGCTGCTGTCGCTGGTGCTGGTCTACATGGTGCTGGCCGCCCAGTACGAGTCGCTGCGCGACCCGCTGGTGGTGATGCTGTCGGTACCGGTGGCGGCGATCGGCGTGGTGCTGGTACTGGTGCTCACCGAAACCACGCTCAATGTTCAGTCGTTCATCGGCTGCATCATGCTGGGGGGGATCGTGGTCAACAATGCGATCCTGCTGGTGGACCAGGCGGCGCGCTTGCAAGCCGAAGGGGCGAGCGTGCACGCGGCGGTGATCGAGGCGGGGCGCCGGCGGCTGCGGCCGATCCTGATGACCACGCTGACCACGGTGCTGGCCCTGGTCCCGCTGGCGCTGGGCGTGGGCGAGGGCGCCGATGCCCAGGCCCCGCTGGCGCGCGCGGTGCTGGGTGGGCTGGCCGCATCGACGTTGATCACGCTGGTGCTGATTCCGGTGGTGTACTCGTTGATGCACCGGGACCGACGCGGGCCAGGGTGACGCCACGAGCGCTTGCCAAGCCACCCGAAAACGACGACCCTCCCCACATGAGCGAGCCCCCACGAAGCTACGCGCAGCGCTGGGAGAGCTACTGGTCCGAAGTGACCAAGAAGGGCACGCGCGTGATGTGGGACGTGGCCAAGGAGGACGGCGTGGCGCTGGACTGGCCCAACATCCAGCCGTTCGTCGACCCCTCGCTGCCCATGGTCCACCTCGGCTGTGGCCACGGTCGCCAGACCGCATTCTTCGGGGATCACTTCGAGCGGGTGCTCGGCGTCGACATCTCGCCAACGGCCATCGCGCGGGCCGAGCGCGAGAACCCCCACGAGCGCGTGGAGTACCGGGTGCTGGACGCCATGGATCACGAGGCGATCGCGGCGCTGCACGACGAGCTCGGCGACGCCAACGTCTACGTGCGTGGGGTGCTGCACCAGCTCGCTCCGGATGACCAGCTCCCCTTTCTCGAGCCCACCCTGCAGCTCATCGGGGATCGCGGCACGCTGTGCGTGCTCGAGCTGCGGCGCGGCGCCGAGCAGATCTTCTTCCCCCTGGTGAAGATGGGCCTGCTGTCGTTCCTGCGGCCGGTGCTCGACAACGGCATCAAGCCGCTCGGCATCACTCCCAAGCGGTTCCGCGAGCTCGTACCCGACACGCACGAGGTGGTGAGCTCGCGCCCCACGGTGCTGATGCGCCTACCCCTGCCGCTGCCCCTGCCCTTCAAGGTGCCCGCGTGGCACATGGCGGTGCGCAAGCTCGCCCCAACCGTGCAGTAGCGAGCCGAGCCGGGCCAACCCGATCGGCTCCGGCTCACTCCTCCTTGGGCGGCGAGTCCCAGTCGGCAAACGCCGAGCCCTGCTCGCGCGACAAGATGTCGATCGCGGCCGCCGCCCCGTCACCCGCCGAGATGATCGCCTGGCTGCGCCCGGGCCGAGCCAGCCGGCCCACCACGTAGACGCCCTCCTCGGCGGTGTGCCCGTTGCGATCGGTCGCGATCCCGGTGTCGATGTCGTACTGCAGCCCGAGCGTCTGCGCGAGCCTGGGGTTCTTGCCCTCGGAGAGCACCAGGTACTTGGCCGTGTGCGCCTGCCCCGACTCGGTCTCGATCTCGAAGCCTCCCTCGACCTTGGTGACCGACTCGACGCGCTGATCCTCGATCTTGCCGCCGTAGTGGAGCACCTGCTGGCGCCCGATCTTCTGGAACTCGCTGCCGTGGATCTCGGGGATGCCGAGGTAGTTGTAGAGCATCGCCCAGTGCATCGCCGTCTTGTCCTGCCCGAACACCACGACGTCCTTGCCGCTCTTGGCCAGGAACAACGCCGCGCTGAGCCCCCCGGGACCATCTCCGATCACGATCACGTCCGTCATGCGCCGGTCGGATTACCCCAGGCTCGGGCCGGTCGCAACCATTTCACTCGGGTCCTGCGCCCGAGCCCACGCGCTGGTGGCCCGAGGGCGATCCGCCCGCCCGCGCGCGCTGGCTCTCACAGCGTGCGACCGTCCCTCGGCATGCGTTCCTCGGGCCGCAGCTCCATGCTGGTGCCGTCGGGCACGAGCGGCAGGCGCCGACGGTCGAGCACCGGGCTCACCACGGTCTGCCCCAGCGACTGCTGGGAGCACGCACGATGATCGGCGATGCGCCGCTGGAGCACCATCAACCCCTCGATGAACTGCTCGGGCCGCGGCGGGCACCCCGGAATGTACACGTCGCACGGCACGATCTGGTCGGCGCCGGGGGTGGTCGCGTAGTTCTGATAGAAGCCACCGGTGCAGGCGCACACCCCGAACGCAATCACCCACTTGGGCTCGACCATCTGGTCGTAGACCCGTCGCAGCACGGGCGCCTGGCGTTCGTTGATGGTCCCGATGATGCACAAGAGGTCGGCCTGCCGGGGGCTGAAGCGCGGGAACTCGGCCCCGAGCCGTGCCACGTCGTAGCGCGGCCCCAGCGACGACATGTACTCGAGCGCACAGCAGGCGGTGGCGAACGGATAGGTGAACAGGCTCCAGCGCTCGGCCCAGTCGACCACGTGCTGCAGCCGCGACGCGACCCAGCGCTCGTCACAGGTGGTGCTGCGGTCGTCCATGAATGGGCTCGCTTCCCTCACACCGCAGCGTCGACCAGGCGAAGCTCGCGTCCTCCTTGCAGCGCCAGCCACCGCACCAGATCGCGACGTCGCACGAGCCCCACCACGTGGCCAGCCTCGACCACGGGGAGCTGCTCGACGTCGCGCCGGCTCAGCAGGCTCATGGCCTCCTCGGCGTCGGCCTGGGGAGTCAGCGTGGCCAACTCCTCGGCGCGGGTCATGATGTCGCCCACCATCGTGACCGGCCAGCGCTCCTGCGGCACGCGTCGCACGTCCTCCGCGGTCGCCAGACCCAACAGCCGCCCTCCGTCCTCGACGGGAAACGCCTGTTGGTCGCCCACCAGCAGGTGCTCGCGCACGAAGCTCTCGACCGAGATCTCGGGGCTCAGGCTGCCCACGCGCGTGAACATGATCCGCGAGACGGGCACGTGCTCGAGCGCCCGACGCATCAGCAGCTGGGCGTAGCTCATCTGCGCGGCGTTGTTGAGGAACCACCCGATGAGCACGAGCCACAGGCCCTGCACGAACAGGCCGCCGAACAGCTCGAGCACGCCGATGCCCATGAGGATCCACGCGAACCCTCGGCCCAGGCCGGTGGCCCAGCGGGTGGCCTTGACCAGATCGCCGGTGATCCACCAGATGATGGCCCGGGCCACCCGGCCGCCGTCGAGCGGGAACCCGGGCACGAGGTTGAACAGCCCCAGCAGCACGTTGATGGGACCCAGCCACATCAGCAGGGTGGCCACGGGGCCCATCGCCCGCAGGGCCGCCTCGGGCCGATCGGACAGCGCCGCCACCGTGTCGGACGCCAGGAGCGAGGCCACCAGGATCGCCACGCCGCCGATCATCAGGCTCACGAGCGGACCGACGATGGTCATCAGCAGCTCGTCCTTGGGTGACTTGGGCTCGTCCTCCATCTGCGCCACCCCGCCGAACAGGAACAGGGTGATGCGCGAGACCGGAATCCCGCGCGCGCGCGCGACCACGGCGTGCGACAGCTCGTGCGCGAGCACGGATGCGAAGAACAGGGTCGCGGCCGCGAGCGCCATCACCCACGACAGCCCCATTCCCCACTCGGGGTGCCAGCTCGGGAACACCCCGGCGCCGAGGTTGACCGTGATGAGGGCAAAGATGACCAGCAAGCTCCAGTCGACCTGGATCTCGACCCCGAACGCAGTGCCCAGGCGCGGGCCCCCGACCAGCACCGGCCGATCGGACCGAGTGGATGGAGGGGGCGTCGACGCCGACGATGCGGCTCGCTGGGTGCTGGTGCGTGGTTCCATCGTGGATCCTGCTCACCGTGCGTCCTGACACCGTGGACGCGCCATGCAAGCCCGCGGCGTGCGCCAGTGCATCCGCGATCGACGAGCCTTGCACGCAGGCTAGCCTGGCGGCGTGGTTCGCATGCGATGGCTGGTGGGCCTGGACCTCACCCCTCACAGCGTCGGGCTGATCCGCTTGGCCCGGTGGCTGAGCGCGCGCTCCGGTGGAGCACTGGAGTTCCATGCCCTGCATGCGGACACCCGAAGAGCACTCGGGCTGCACGGCGATGGTGGCGAGCTGGGCTCGGGCCCCGACCTCGAGCCCACGCTACGGCAGGTGCGGGCGTTCCTCGAGGAACACGGCGTGCTCGAGGCGTTCCGGTCGGTGGACGTTGGGCTCGGCGCTCCGGTGGAGCTGCTGCCAGCCCTGGCACGGGAGCGCGGGTTCGACGGCCTGCTGCTCGGCCGTGCGGCCCCACGGGGACGTCGGCCCCTGGTGGCGCTGGGCTCGGTGCCACGACGGCTGCTGCGTCAGCCCATACTACCCACCGCGATCGTGCCGCCCGACCTCGATCCCGCGAGCCTGGGCCGAGGGCCGCTGCTGGTCGGGGTGAATCCTTCCGCGTACTGCCTCGAAGCGGCCGCGCTCGCACGAAGGCTGGCGCGATGGCTGTCGCTGTCCGTACGCATGGTGCACGTGGTCTCCCATCCGGCTCCGGTCGCGGCCATGGGCGTGCTGTCGGTGAAGCCACGCGACCCGACGATGGCGACCAGCGATCTGATGGAACGGCTCGATGCATCAGCGGCGGAGCGGGCGATCGAGCGCTGGGTCGAAGATCACGGGCTGGGAGATCTCCCGCTCGAGCTCCGTCACGGCCCGATCTCGGGATCCCTGCGCCGTGCGGCCCTCGACCACGAGGCCACGATGCTCATGAGCGGCTCGCGCAGACTGACCCTGACCGAGCGCATGCTCGACTCAAGCGTCGGCTCCGATCTGGCCGCGCATGCCGACCGTCCGGTGGTGGTGGTTCCCGCCCCCCTCATGAGCCGATGAGCGCGCCGCACCGTCCGCCGGATGCGGCGCGACCCGAGCGGCGCCGCACGATCCGTCTCGACCCACCGAGCGCTGGGGCACATCGTAGGGCCGTGGATCGAGCCTGAGACCCAACGACCGGGCCACCGGATGGCACCTGCCTTGCACCTAGTGCGGCCAGTGCGGCTCGTGCGGTCGCAGCCGTCACCCGGAGGCACCATGAACCACGGCGAGCACCGACACCTCACGATCGTCCCTGGGCCCCGCACGGGACGCCCCGTGACCATCGAGCGTGCCATCGAGCGTGATGCCCGGAGCATCGCCCGCGTACTTCGTGCCAACGCCGCCGTGCGCAGCGTGGTGTTGCTGTCATCCGGCGTCATTCGCCGCCACATCGACGAATTCATCGTGATTCGCGAGCCCGGCCGGGCGTTGGTGGCATGCGCCCAGCTTCGCTGGCCTCGCCCCAACGTGGCGGAGCTGGCCGGCGTGGCCGTGCACCCCGCACGACAGGGCGAGGGTCTGGGGCGCGCGTTGGTCCGGGCGTGCGTGGAGCGGGCGATGCGACGCAATCCGCGGCTGCTGTGGCTGGTGACCTCCCGGCCTGCGTGGCTCGAGCGCCTCGGGTTCGAGCGCATGCCCCTCGGCAGCGTGCCGATGCTGATGCTGCTCGATCGGCTGCGCCTGATGACCCACCAGTCGTGGACGCGCTGGCCGGGGACGCTGGGGGGACCCCATGTGCTGATGCGCTGGAGCGGTGGCTGGTAGGCACGCGACTCACGAGGGCTCGTCGTCCTGCCGCTCGAGCACCACCACCGCCTCCGGATCGAGGATCCGAAACGCGAACGTCTCGGTGATGAACAGGTGCACGTGATCCCGCTCGACGCGATCGAAGCCGATCGAGAGGTCGACCCCGAGCGTGAGCTCGAAGTCGCCGCCCCGGGTGGAGACGAGCATCCCGCCCTCGAGACCGGGGCTGTAGACGGGTGCACGGCCCACGAGGGCCTCGAGCTGCTGCCGTACGGGATAGCCCCCCACCTCGCCCGCGACCGCGCGATACTCGGCGTCGCCGAGCACGAGCATGGTGGGGCCCTCGATCCCGGTGTTGGTCAGTCGGATCTGGGCCATGACCACGCGATCCGGGATCGCGTACACATCGGTCGGCCAGGCCAGCGGGGGATGCAGCGGCCGCGTCTGTAGGATCCCTTGGATCCCCGCGTCGGGCAGGCCCGCGTAGATCGCCCGCTCCTCGAACCTCGCGGCGCTCGCCGCTGCTGCCCGCACGGGCCCCAGATCGACCGCACGAGCGCCCCGGGCGAGATCGTCGAGTTCCCAGCGGCCGACCATGAAGGGCACCCGGAGCTCCACCAGCGGCAGGATCCGCCGGGTGCCCCAGCGAACCTCTCCATCCTGACGGAGCTCGCCGAGGCGGCCCAGGCTCACCGCCGAGCACCCCCAGCCATGCGGCCCGAGCACGTCCACGAAGCGGCGCGCCGCGAGGTTGGCCTCGAGCACACCTCGCGCTTCGTCGTCGATGGCGGCCCAGGCATCGTCGGAGAGGGGGGCCAGGGAGCGTCGCAGCAGGTTCATGGCGCTCGTCCTCCGCCGAGGCCCCCGATGCCCAGGCCATGGGCGGCAACCCGGGCATCGGGGGCAGGCGGCTGTCGGGAGATCGGCCCCTCGGTGAAGAGGAAGCGACGGAGGCAGCGATCCCAGGCGGGAACCCTGCGCCGCAACCATTCGAGGGTCATGGCAGCATGCTCGATCTCCTCGTCGCGGTTGTGGGCGAGCACGGACGCGAGCTCGTCGTCACCACACAGCACCACGCGCTGCTGGTACCAGTCGACGGCCTCGAGCTCCTCCCGAAGGCTGAGCAGCGCCCGATGCAGATCGCGCTCCTGCGCCGGCAGCTCCGACGGTGGCTCGTGTGAGTCGGTCACGCTCGGGGTCTAGCCCTACGCTCCCGCTCGTCAATCCCGAGCTCGAGTCTGCGTGCGAAGACCGTGAGCGCCCGTGCGCATGCGCTCGCTGTGTCGCTTCGACTCGCTGGCTGGCCCCCGCACGGTCTCGAGCAGCGCGCACAACCGCGCGGGATCACGGGGATGGATGCACGGCACGCGCCTTGAATCTGGCGCGCGCACCTCCGACGAGGGCGCCGTACGCGATGGACCAGCGAGACACGACCGGCAATCACGGCAAGACCACCGATTTCGCCGACGACGCCGAGCGGCGGACGCGGCTCGACCAGCTCGAACAGCTCGAAAGGGACCTACGAAGGCTCGAACAAGAGCGGCTCGGGGCGCGATCGACCCCGGCCCGACTCGTGGCGCTCGACGTCGAGCTATGCCGGGTGGAGGCGGCTCGGCGCATGCTCGCCCCCTCCCCGTGGCACGACCCGGATCCATGAACGAAGCCTCCTCGCGGCCTGCACCCACCGCAGGCCTGCCATGCCTACGCCTGGGGCTCCCCCCTCCGGGGTTCTGCTACCTTCGGGCCTTCCCCGGAGGCTCCCCGACCGTGCCCGGCTCCAGCCTGTTCACCCTCCTCGACGACATCTCGACGCTGCTCGATGACGTCGCCACGATGACCAAGGTCGCGACCCAGAAGACCGCGGGCGTGCTGGGGGACGATCTGGCCCTCAACGCCGAGCAGGTCACGGGGGTGGCCGCCGACCGCGAGCTCCCCGTGGTGTGGGCCGTGTTCAAGGGCTCGGCCAAGAACAAGCTCATCATCGTGCCGGCCGCGCTGGCCATCAGCGCGGTGGCGCCATGGGCGATCACACCGATCCTGATGCTGGGTGGCGCCTTCCTGTGCTTCGAGGGCTTCGAGAAGGTGGTGCACAAGCTGCTGCACCGCCACGAGGACGAGGTCGGCCACGAGCAGCGCAAGGAAGCCCTGGCCGATCCCGAGGTCGACATGGTGGCGTTCGAACGGGAACGGATCCGCGGGGCGATCCGCACCGACGTCGTGCTGTCGGCGGAGATCATCGTGATCACCCTCGGCACGGTGGCCGACGCACCGTTCGTCACCCGCGTGGGGGTCCTCACCACGATCGCGGCCGTGATGACGATCGGCGTCTATGGATTCGTGGCGGGCATCGTCAAGCTCGACGACGCCGGCCTCGCGCTGCGGCGTCGCGCCAACGCGGGCGCCCGGGCGCTGGGCTCGGCCATCCTGCGGACCGCGCCCTACTTCATGAAGGGGCTGTCGATCGCGGGCACGGTGGCGATGTTCCTGGTCGGCGGAGGCATCCTCGTGCACGGGATCCCACCGCTGCACCACCTCGCCGTGGGGCTCGAGCAGGGCGGCGGCGTGATGGGATGGCTCGGCCCGATGCTGGTCAACGGCGGCTGTGGGCTGGTGGCCGGGGCGATCCTCCTGGCAGGGCTGACCTTGGTGCAGCGGCTGCGCAAGCGCCCGAGCGCGAACGAAGCCGGCCCGCCGAGCAAGCCCCGCGAGACCGAGGCCGAGCCCCCAGCGGGGGCATGACTCACGGCTGCGCGCGCACCCATGTCGACCACCAAGACCATCCACGTGATCGGCGTGCCCATGGACCACGGCGCAGGCCGACGGGGCGTGGGCATGGGCCCGGCCGCCATGCGCATCGCCGGCCTGCACAACCGGCTGCACCAGCTCGGCTACGAGGTCCACGACCTGGGCGACCTGTCGATCCCCGCGCCCGAGACCAAGCCGCAGGGTGAGCCCAACGCCAAGTACCTCCCGCTCATCGCCTCCACGTGCACCGAGCTGGCCGACTTCATCCCCGGCATGTTCGACGACGGCGGGCTGCCGCTGGTGCTGGGCGGCGACCACAGCATCGCGATCGGCACGCTCTCGGGTCTCGCGCTCGAGCAGCATCGGCGCAAGGGCACCGAACCCGCCGGTCCCTCGAAGGTCGGTGTGATCTGGTTCGATGCCCACGGCGACATCAACCGCCCCGACACCTCGCCCAGCGGCAACATCCACGGGATGCCGGTCTCGTGCCTGCTGGGCCAGGGGCCGGCCGCGCTCACCGACATCGGCTACCCCGGGGCCAAGCTCGATCCGCGGCGGTTCTGCCAGATCGGCCTGCGCGACATCGATGCGGTCGAGCGCAGGCTCTTGCGCGAGTCGGGGATCCACACCTTCACCATGGCCGACATCGACCGCCGCGGGATGGCGGCGGTGATGGAGGAGGCGCTGCGGCTGGCGCTCGAAGGCACCGACATGCTGCACTGTAGCTTCGACATCGATGCGGTCGATCCCAAGGTGGCCCCTGGGACGGGCACGCCCAAGCTCGGCGGGCTCACCTATCGCGAGGCCCACCTGGCGCTGGAGATCATGGCCGAGACCGAGCGCATGACGAGCCTGGAGATGGTGGAGGTCAATCCCACGCTGGACGACGCCAACAAGACGGCGGAGCTGGCGGTGGAGCTGATCGCATCGGCGCTGGGGTCGAGGATCTTGTAGGGTTGCGGGCGCTCACCGAGCGATGGGACCGAGGCGCTCGGCGTGCCACCGGCACACGGCCTCGAGCGACGACTCGCGCGAGAACCCCAGGTAGTCGGTGAGCACCCCGAACGCCGGATCCGCGTCGCGAAGCCGCAGCGTGGGCTCGATGGTGGCGAAGAACGCCGCCGCATGCTCCCACAGCGTCCGCGACAGCTCGAGTTCGTGCTCCACCGGGAACCGCAGGCGCCTCGCGGGCCGCACGTAGGGCAGCAGGTACGGCGCTCGGGCCAGCGCCCCGGTGGGCAGCCGCACCACCAGCCCGCTGCCGCGAGCGCCGGGCAAGAAGTCCCGCGCGTCGCACAGCTCTTCGATTCCGCGCGCGCCGTCCGGCGGGTCGTCGGGCGCGAGCGAGCACAGCGCGTGCACGCCTCGCACGTGCACCCGACCGTCGAGCAAGGCCCGTACCTGGGCGAGCGTGCGCCCCGTCGCCACGTCGTCGTCGACCAGCAGGTAGCCGCGTGCAGAGGCCGGCACCGCGGCGAGCTGTTCCTCCAGCGCGGGTGCTCCCGGGCGGGGCACGAGGTGCTCGCTGGCCACGTCGCACGACAGCTCGAAGCAGCGGGAGACCTCGAGCTCGGCGTCGTGGGGTACGCAGGGATCGAGCCCGAGCACGGGTCCCTCGGACCGCAGGCGCTCCACCTGCTCGCGCTGGGTCCGGAGCTCGATCACCTCGAGGCGAAGCTCGTGACGTCCGCCGGCGCAGTGGGCCCGGCGAAGCTCGTGCAGGAGCAACTCGAAGAAGCGAGCGCGAGCGCCGGTGATCGCGGCACGATCGCGTCCCTGGATCCAGGGCTCCAGCGGCCATGGGCCCTCGTCACGCACCCACAGCCGCGTGAGCACCGGGGCGGACTCCTGCGCGCGTGCACCGTTCCACAGCGCGAGCACCTGCGGCTCGACCCCGCGGTCGTCCCCCTCGCGCACCCGCGCCGAGGCGAGCGCCGGAGCCTGGCGATCGGCCACGCGGATTCGCGGCTCCCGGCGCAGCGCCGGGTGATCGCGCAGCGCGGCCAGCCGCTCCTGCGCGCCCGGCCGCGGCACGCACACGCATCGTCCACGCTCGGCGAATGCCAGCATGAAGCGCGCGTTGTCGGAGCCGAACACGTAGACCACCTCGATCGGCTCGGGCGTGCGCAGGTGCGCGTTGAGGTAGGCCTCCAGTCGCGCGATCACGTCGGTGAAGTTGACGGCGCGATCGCAGTGGAGCGCCTCCCACGGATCGACCATCAGCCAGTCGCTGTCCTGCACCGCGACCTCGCACATTCGAATGCGCTCCGCCGCCGCAGGACACCCGGCCCCGCACTTGGAGAGCACGTAGCCGTCGTGCGAGACCGAGAGATACCCCGCGAGCACCCGATCCCCGTCCTGCTCGAGCGTGGCACGAGCGATCTCCATCATCTCGAGGTGACCGCGATGCACGGGAGCGAACCCGCCGGTGGTCAACAGCACCACCAGGCGTCGAGCCCCCTGCGTCGAGCCCAGCGCGTGCCGCCGCAGCGCCGCACTCGCATGATGCAGCGGGGTGCACATCCACGAAGGCTCTGCCCGTGGCTGCGGCTCGCCGAGCTCGCCGCCGTCGTCGAAGAAGCCCGCATCGAGCTCGAGCCGATCGCGACCGAGACGGGTGTAGGCGCTGGCGTAGTAGGGGTCGCGAAGCATCCGCCAGGCGAACCGCAGGGCAGCGGGCTCCTGCGAGGTCTCGCGGAGCGCCGCGTAGGCCCGATCGACGGCGGCGGGATCGGATCCCGGCGCCAAGCCCAGGCGCTCCCACAGCGGCAGCGCCGGCACGCGCGGAGGCGGCAGCACCGGGCCGCAGCGCTCGAAGACCACATCGGCGCGCAGCAGCAGCCGCGGCTCGTCGCCATCCCAAGCGAGCCCCTCGTGGAGCAAGCGATGGTCGAAGACCACGGCCGAGCCGGGCGCGGCCGGAGCCACCCACAGCGCGTCGGTCTCGGGTGCGGCCTCGATGTGATCGGAGAAGTCGCGCTCGCACACCGGCCGGTGGCGCTGGCGATCGACCAGGAAGCGCGTGTGCCCGTGGCCCCCGGAGGGCTCCCGGGCAGGTCCCAGGCTCACCAACACGCTCGCCAACGTGCGGCGCCGCCCGTCGCCATAGTCGAAGCCGGCATCGTGGTGCGGCACCAGCGACCCGCCACGCTCGTAGCGAATGAAGCGAAACAACGGTGACACGCCCATCGGTCGCCACACCGGGTGCCCATCGTGATCGGTGGGCGTGGTGCCCTCGAAGATCCGCACCACCGGCAGCAGCGGTGCGAGCCGCCGCCACAGCACCGCCGCCAGCTCGTGATCGTAGGTCGAGACGCGGCCGGAGCCCGGCGGGTCGCGCTGCGGGTCGTGGCCCCGAGCCACCCCGTGCGTACCCACGGCCACCCACGCGAGATCCGCCACCACATCGACGAGGCACTGGGGCTCACCCGGGTCGAGCAGCCCGTGGACCACCACCAGCGACTCGCCGAACCCGGGGACCGGCTCGGCCCGTGCATTGGCTCCCGCGCCTTCGTGCAGCGTCTCCACAACCGCCGACGGCAGCTCGAATTCCCCCACGAACGCCCCCCGCGGCGGCGTGGCCTCGGGTGGGCCCGACCACCCGCCCGGCACGTGACGCGGCATCACGTCGAAGTGGATCGCGGCGCCAGGCGCCAGATACTTGTGGTGGTTGACGCGGTGCAGCTCCTCCACCGCCCTCGCCCATCCATCGAACGCCTGACGCGCTTCGGCGTCCCACCCGGCCTCGAGCGCCGCACGCTCCCGCGGATCGCCCAGCGCCCGCAAGCCCGTGTAGAGCTCCACGAAGTCGTACGGCGCCCCGATCATCTCCTCGTCGACGCGACCATCGAACGTGTCTCCGGTGGGCGTGGCCTCGACCACGCAGCGGGGCACGCCGAGGTGCTCGGCCAGCGCCCGGACCTCGGACTTGTGCAGGTCGGACACGAGCTGCAGGTCGACCATTGCGTCGGACGCCTTGCCGAAGAACCCGATGTACGAGCCCTCGTCGCGATTGGTCGTCCCGCACAGCACCGCCAGCTCGCCCTGCTGGGCGAGCACGCTGGTCACGTAGTAGAACGCCGGCGTGCGAATGGTGGAGACGAGCTGGCCCGCCGCCCACGGGTTGCCGACCACCCCCATCCCCTGCTCGACCGCGCGACCGACCACCGCATGGGCTCCGCTGAGGTCCACCTCCACGGCCTGCGCTCCGAACGCCTCGATCACCGCGCGCCCCCGGTCGAGCGCGGTGGCCTGATTGGTCGCGCCCGGCTCGGCGAACACGGGGGCCAGCACGCCCACCACCCGACGCAGGGTCGAGCCCGGCGCCTCGGCCACGGCGCGCAGCAGCCCCAGCACCACCGCGGAATCGATGCCGCCGCTCACCCCGACCACCGCCGCGCGAATCCCCGAGCGCGCGAGGTAGGCCCCGACGAGCGTGGCCTTGGCCCGAACGTAGCGCGCCGGCTCGAAGCGACGACGTGCGCGCAGCTCGAGCAGCGTGACGCGCAGCGCCGACGGGAGCACGGTACGCAGCGGCGGCGGGCGATGGTCGGCGAGCATGGAAGGGGCGACTCCGACGATGATGCCATCGAGCGCTTGGCGACGAGCGCTCGATCCGACGACAATGCGCCCGTGCTGACCCGAGCGCAGGCTCACGAGTTCGACGAGCGTGGCTTCCTCGTGCTCCCGCGCCTGCTCTCGCCCGAGCAGGTGGACCCGCTGCGACGCGCTGCGCTCGAACTCGTGGACGCGTTCGACATCGACCACCACCGCACCGTGTTCAGCACCAAGGACGGCGACGCGGGCCGCGACGACTACTTCTTCGCGTCCGCACAGGGCGTGGGCTGCTTCCTCGAGGAGGACGCGCTCGATGCCGCGGGTGCCCTGCGCTGTGACAAGCGCCAGGCGATCAACAAGATCGGTCACGCGATGCACGACCTCGTCCCCGCGTTCCGGGAGTTCTGTCGGCTCCCCGCGTTCATCGAGCTGCTGCGCGACATCGGCTACCGCACGCCCGTGCTGTGGCAGACCATGTACATCTTCAAGCAGCCGCGGATCGGCGGAGAGGTACGGTGGCACCAGGACGCGACCTATCTGGCCACCGAACCCAACTCGGACGCCGGGGTGCAGCCCCGCGTCACCGGGATGTGGGTCGCGATCGAGGACGCCCATCGCGGCAACGGCTGCCTGTGGGTGCAGCCCGGGGGGCACCGCTCCCCGCTGCGGGAGCGGTTCGAGGTCGACTGGGAGCACCGTCGGGGCACGCTGCGGCGGCTCGACGACACCCCGTGGCCCTCGCTCGACCGGGCCGAGGCGGTCGAGGTTCCGGCCGGCAGCCTGGTGATGTTCCACGATCACCTGCCGCACTTCAGCTCGCAGAACACGTCCGAGAGCTCTCGCCACGCCTTCACGATGCACGTGGCCGAGCAGGGAGCGAGCTGGTCCGCGAGCAACTGGCTGCAGCGCCCGCGGCTCGGTGACTTCGTGCTGTGATCGCGAGCGATCCGGCGCGGCTGGCCGCTCACTCGTCGGCGACGGCCTCGATCGTCATGACGTAGTTGATCATCATTTGGCCGCCGTCGTAGCCCGGAAAGCGGTGCTCGGCCATCGTGCGGCGGGCGCAGGCGACCACGCTCGGGTGGTCGAGACCCGGCGAGGCATGCACGGAGACGGCGGCGACGGTGCCGTTGGGGCGGAGCTCGAAGTCGAACTCGAGCTCACCGTTGCCCGAGAGCTTGGCGCC
Organism: Paraliomyxa miuraensis; assembly: GCF_026337845.1. Taxonomy (GTDB): domain Bacteria; phylum Myxococcota_A; class Polyangia; order Nannocystales; family Nannocystaceae; genus Paraliomyxa; species Paraliomyxa miuraensis. The sequence continues at coordinate 317,608 of NZ_JAOVZF010000163.1, forward strand.
ATCCTCGTAGCACGACGCCAGGTCCACGCAGGCGAAGATCCGGGGCTGCATGGTCATCATGGAGGCGTGCAGGTCGATGTCCTGCAGGCGCTCGTCGCCGCGGTTCATGTTGGAGGCCCGATCGCGCGAGGCATCGAACTCGGGCAGCGCGCCGCGCTCGAGCGTCTCGAGCGGCGGGACGTCCTCGGGCGCATGGGGGCAGCCGCCGGAGACCTCGGCAAAGGTCGCGGCCCGATCGCTGTGCTCTCGCACGGTGGAGCCGCCGAACATGTCGTTGCAGTCGTCGGCCGCGTTGCACTCGGGCCCGGGCGCCGCGGTGGGCTCGGCCTGCTTGCAGCCGAGCGCCACCAGGAGAGCCATCGGCAGCCACGCCCCGCCCTTGCCTCGCGTCATCACGGGAAACCATAGCCAACGGAGGCGCGCGAGCGAGGATGCGGCCGGACCGCGGGCCACTTCCGTAGGTGGCTGTAGGCGAGCGCCCTTCCGAGCCGCGAGGTTGGTGATCGCGCTGACGCGAGCGACGCGAGTGCGACCAGGGGCAAAGGGGTAGAGTGTGGCCCATGCGGTCCTCCCTCGTGCTGCTCCCCCTCGCGCTTGGCGTCGCCTTGCTCGCGGGCATCTCGTGCCACGACGACTCGGGCGACTACGCGGGCCAGCCCTGTGACGTGCCCGACGAGTGCTACCCGGAGGTCGACCCCGGCGCCCTGCGTGGCAATCCCATCTGCCTCGACCGCGTGGAGGGCGGCTACTGCACCCACCTGTGCCAGACCGACGCCGACTGCTGCGCGGTGGAGGGCGAGTGCCGCACCGACTTCCCGCAGGTGTGCGCGCCATTCGAGAGCACGGGCATGATGATGTGCTTCCTGAGCTGCGAGGCGAGCGACATCGACGGCTACGATCCCGGGTCCTTCTGCCAGGAGGAGGTACACCCCGCGTTCGGCTGCCGCAGCACCGGTGGCGGCTCGAACAACCGCAAGGTGTGCCTGCCCTAGCGAGACGACCAGCCCATGACGGCGCAGACCGGCGAGTATCCGCAGACGGCGGCCGGACCCGAGGCCATCAACCTCGGGCTGGGCCAGCCGTCACCGAGCTTGTTGCCGCTGGCGCTCATCCGCGAGGCCGCGGCCGCGCGGCTGGGTGCGGGCGCTGATCCACTGGTGCTGCAGTACGGGGCGATCCACGGGCCCCAGAGCTTTCGCGAGTCGCTGGCGGAGCTGATGACGCGGCGCTACCACCTCGGTGCGGGGCACGAGGTCGCGGCCTCGCAGCTGCTGGTGACCGGCGGGATCTCGTCGGCGCTGTCGTTCACGGCCCAGCTCTTCGCACGACCGGGGCAGACCGTGGTGTGCTCCGACCCCACGTACTTCCTCGCCCGCGGCGTGTTCGAGTCGCAGGGGCTCGCGGTGGAGGGCGTGCCGGTCGACGCCGAGGGGATCGACGTGAGCGCGCTCGAGCAGCGGCTGGCCCGGGGAGCGGCGCCGGCGTTCGTGTACTGCATGCCGTCGTTCCACAACCCCACCGGGGCATGCCTGGCGCCGGATCGCGCGCGTCGCCTGGTGGAGCTCGCGGAGCGGCACGACTTCCTGGTGGTGGCCGACGAGCCCTACGTGATGCTCGGCTTCGCCCCCGAGCCGCCGCCCTGCATGATGACCTACGACGAGGGACGCGGGCGGGTGCTGTCGCTGGGCTCGTTCTCGAAGATCCTCGCGCCGGGGCTGCGGCTGGGGTGGGCGCACGCAGCAGAGCCGCTGATCGAGCGGTTCTCCTTGCACGGGGCCCTGCGCAGCGGCGGCGGCCTCAATCCCGTGATCGCGTCGATCGTGCAGGGGGTGATCGAGGGCGGCGCGCTCGACCGGCACATCGACCACCTGCGGCGCACGTTCGAGGCGCGCGCGCAGGCGCTGATGGACGCGCTACGCCAACACCTGCCGCGGCTGGTCGAAGGCGTGGCCGAGCCACGAGGGGGATACTTCGTGTGGCTGCCGCTGCCCGAGGGCTGCGATGGCGCGGCGTTGCTCGAAGCGGGGAGCGAAGCGCACGGCGTGCGCTTCACCCCAGGATCACGGTGCGCCGTCACGCGCGATCTATCGCGCTTCATACGGCTGAGCTTTGCGTTCTACGAGCCCGACGAGCTGCGCGAAGGCGCACGTCGACTGGCGAAGCTGCTGACCGACGCCGGCTACAGCGTGACCGCATAGACCACGCCGGCTTGCGGCTTGGAGAACCGCGGCAGCTTGGCCTTGCTCAAGGCCCCGGCCACGCAGCGACCAAGCGCGGTCCCAGCGTGATCGTCGAGCGCGGTCGCGGAGGTGACCTGCCCGGTCGAGCCCGCCACGGAGAGCTTGATCCGCACCTTCTCACCCGAGCGACCGCCATGCTTGGGACCGCACGCCTTGGCCTGCGGCTTGACCTCGTTCATCGCGCTGCGGATCGCCGTGGAGCTCGGCGCAGGCGGCAGCCCCTTGGTGGACGAGGTGTCGTCGCTGGGGTCGGGCTTCTTCTTGCCGCTGCGGCTGCACTTGCTGGGGTCGATCACGCACTCGACCGGAATCGTGCCCTCCGATTTGGTCGGCTTGGCCGGCTTGGCCTCGTCCTTGGAGGTGGGAGGCGACTTGGCCGGACGCGAGGGTCGAGTCGACCGTGGGCGCTTGCTCTTGGCCCCGTCCTTCGCCTGCTCGTCCTTGGCCTGACCGTCTCGTCCTTGGTCGGGTGTCTCTTCTTCTGCGGGCTCGGCCACGGCCACCGGATCCTTGGTGGGCTCGCGCTCGCGCTCGAGCTCGGCGGCATCCTCGGGAGCCGAGGTGACGGCCGGTGCCGACACGGGGGTCACGGTGCGCTCGACCACCACCGTGGGCGAGGGCCGAAATGCGATCAACGCCCCCAAGCTGACGACCGCGGCGCTGAGCGCCAGGATCATCATGTAGAGCGGGCGCTGATCGGGCGTCGCCAGCTTGCGCGGAGGCGGCCGATTCGCCGCGGGCGCTGGCGCGCTGACGTCCTGGAGGGCCCACGCATTGGTGAAGGCGGGCAGCGCCACGCTGCTGGCCGAGGCATGAGAGGCACGAGCACGCTGCTGCGAGTCCACGATCGAGGACAGCGTGCGGATGTCGAGGAGGCCCGAGCGCTCGTCACGACGCGACGGCGCCGCGACCTCGCCCGCACCCCCGAATGGTCGTTGATTCCGGGGCATGGGTCGTCGTCTTCGTAGTCTTACGCATCAACTCCAAAGAAGTTCCACGCTCGCTCCGGCCCGCTTGGGAGCCATCGTGCGCGACCGTGACCCATCCTCGGCCGAGCTCGTACGAAAAGCTGTTACCCTGCTGCCGATGCACGGCATCAGGGATCGACGGACGTCGCTACGGGTCGAGGTCGAAGGTGAGGCCGTGGTCTACACCGACCGTGACGTGATCGAGGGTCGGTGTCTCGATCTCGGTCGCGAGGGCATCGCGATCCGCAGCACCAGGGCCACTCGTGCCAAGACCCCCGTGACGCTGGAGCTCTACCTCCATGGCCAGCGCCTGCGGGTCGAGGCGGTGCTCATCCGCCGCAAGCGCCACCAGGGCGACTACATCATGGGGTTTCGCTTCACCGAGGTCGACCGGCAGACCAGCACCGCGATCGATCACGTGATCTTCGGACGCCTGGCCGCGTCTCCCCACGCCGACATGTTCCTGGCCTTCGCAGCTCATCACGCGGCCACTGGGGGTCAGGGCTACGTCCACGGCCCGACGCCGACGCCCGGCCCCTCCATCGACACCTCCGATCCTCCGCTGGTGCCGGTGATCTCCGGCCTCACCCAGATCGTCTCCATCGATCAGCTCGAGCGGCCGCCCATCGTCGATCGCACGGTGATCGCCCCGCCACCGCAGCGCACCGACACGGTACGCTCCGGCCTCGAGCCCGCCCAGCCGCGCCCAGCCGCCGAGGACAGCGGTGCGCCCGAGGAGGAGTGGTTCGACGACGAGATGGATACGTCGGAGCTGCGGCTGCTCGCGGCCGCAGCCGCGGCCGACACCGACCTCGCGCTGGACTCCGAGCCCGACGCGTCGCCTCCCGACGATACCGCCGTGGTCACCTACGCAGACGAGCCCGTCGACACCGTCGAGGACACCGCGCTCGTCGCCAACGAGCCCGTCGCGACCGTCGACCACACCGAGATCGTCGTCACCACCGACGAACCCATCGACACCGTCGACCACACCGAGATCGTCGCCACCACCGACGAACCCGTCGCGACCGTCGACCACACCGAGATCGTCGTCACCACCGACGAGCCCATCGACACCATCGACCACACCGAGATCGTCGTCACCACCGACGAACCCATCGCGCCCATCGAGGACACCGCGATCGTCGCCAGCGCCAACGAGCCCGTCGACACCGTCGACCACACCGAAGTCGTCTCGACCGCCATCGCGCCCTCGGGCTCGCCCTCCGACTCGACCGTCGTGGTCACGGCTCCGACCGAGCCACCGGGGCAGACCGCGGACGCGAGCTCCGATCCCACGGGCGTTCCCGAGCCCGTCGCCGCCACGCGCTCCTCGACGATGGCACTGCCGGTCGACGAGACACCCGAGGGCCCACGCACCGCCACCATCCCGCTGCTCCCCTCCGAGCCCTCGCCCGAGGGGCCGCGCACCGCCACCATTCCCCTGCTCGCTCCCGAGGATCTCCGGGCCCCCGAAGGCCCGCGCACCGCCACCGTACCCCTGCTCGCCCCGTCCGCTGCGAGTCCACGGCTCTCGCCCGCGGTCGTCGATGCCACGGCCCCGCCACCTCCGCCGTCGACCCCGACGCAGCGGGCCCTGCACGACGCGATGGCGCTGCTTCGACCGTCGAGCCCTCCGCGTCGCCGCGGCCCGAGAGTCATCGTTTCGGTCCCTCACCAAACGTACCGCCGCCAAATCGCGCTGCCGTGGAACCGGTGACCACCGTTGCACCGGCTACGGCGTGCGAAGCCCGGATCCACGATCGGCGTGGATGACTCGTTGACACCGCCTCCCGCCCGCTATACGCACGATCGTAGCCACGGAGCCGGTCGACGCGCTCGCCCGCCCGCGGCCCATCAGGATGGGTGCCAGACGACATGAGCATGAAGTCCGCGAAGGTCCTGTTCCAACCCGGTGGCGATCACGACACGCAGTGGACGGTGGAGGGCCTTCGGGTCCACGACCGCCTCGGTGAGCCCTACGAGCTGCACCTCGCGTTGCGCACCGAAGATCTCTCGGCCGAGCCCACCGCGATGCTGGGGCAGAGCGCAGCGGTGGTGATCGAGCGCGAGCCCCTGCACCAGGAGTTGGCCGGCATCATCGAGCGCGTGGACGAGGGCGACACCAGCGACCACGCCCTGCACGTCACGCTCACGATCGTGCCCGCGCTCGCGGCCCTTCGGTACCGACGCAACAGCCGGATCTTCCAGGACCTCGGGATCCCGCAGGTGATCGAGCAGGTGCTCGGCGAGGGCCTCGGCCCCTACGGGCGCAGCGTGGACCTCTCGGGGCTCGGTGGCGAGTATCCCCCGCAGGAGTACACGGTCCAGTATCGCGAGACCGATTTCGACTTCGTCCACCGACTGCTCGAGGAGAACGGGATCACCTACCGCTTCACCAGCGACGGCGGGGTGGAGACGATGGTGCTCTCCGATGGCCCCACCCCGTTCTCCGAGCTGCGCTCGGCGGGCAACACCGACGGCGCGCTGCCCATGCGCAACGTCGACGGCGACCCCGGCCTGCACGAGAACGCGCATGCGTTCCGACGCGTGTCCCAGCTGCGCTCCACCGTGGCCCGCACGGCCGTGTTCGACTGGCACGTGCCCCGGCCAATCCAGGACGGCGAGGATCCGAGCTCCGCGGCGCTGTCCTCCCCCAATGGGGCCATGCTGGGCCCCGAGCGCGAGGACTACGACCACCGCGAGCCCGCCACCCTCTACGGGTACCGCAGCCAGGCCCTCGACTTCGGGCAGGTGCAGCGCCAGCTCGAGCTTCGCCGGGCCCTGCACCAGCGCGACGCGGTGCGCTGCGAGGGCGAGGGCACCGCGACTCAGATGACGCCGGGGCTGAAGTTCGAACTCATCGACCACGTTCAGTCCGACCTCGCGGGCGAGTACGTGCTGGTCGGGGTCGAGCATCTCTACGGGGTCCCGGCCGGTGGCGAGCCCGAGAGCGCCTATCGCAATCGCTTCGAGGCCATCCCCGCCTCCGTGCCCTGGCGCCCCGAGCGGCTGCACTCGCGGCCCCGCATCCCGGGCATCCAGACCGCCACCGTGGTGGGGCCCGCGGGCGAGGAGATCTTCACCGACGAGCACGGGCGCATCAAGATCCAGCTCCACTGGGATCGCGGGGGAGGGTTCGACGACAACAGCTCGTGCTTCGTCCGCGTGGTGCAGCCATGGGCGGGCAACGGCTGGGGCACCCTGTTCCTGCCGCGCATCGGGATGGAGGTCACCGTCACCTTCGTCGATGGCGATCCCGATCGCCCGATCGTGACCGGGAGCCTCTACAACGGCACCCACTCGCCGCCCTACGGGCTGCCCGGGGCCAAGACCCAGAGCGGGATCAAGTCCGAGAGCTCGCCCGGCGGCGGTGGCTTCAACGAGCTGCGCTTCGACGATGCCGTGGGCGCGGAGGAGGTCTACCTCCACGCCCAAAAGGACATGAACGAGGCGATCGGCAACGACCACGCGACCACCGTGGGCAACGATCAGAGCCTGTCGGTGGGCAACAACCAAACGATCGCGATCGCGGTCGACCAGACCCAGACCATCGGCGGCAACCAGACCGAGTCGATCGACGGCAATCAGACGCTCACCGTCAAGGCCAACCAGGATGTCACGGTCCAGGCCAACCAGAGCGTCACCGTGCAGGGCAGCGCCACGCACACGGTGGTGGGCTCGGTCACGGAGACGATCCAGGGCGGGGTCACCCAGACCGTCACGGGCGGGCTCACCCAGACCGTCACGGGTGGGGTCACCCAGACCGTCACGGGCGGGCTCACCCAGACGGTCAACGGCAGCACCACCACCACGCACCACGGCGCGGTCAACAGCACCGTCGATGGCAGCTACAACCTCACCGCGATCGCGGGCGTGAACATCACCGCCCCCGCGGGCATGACGGTGTCGGCCCCGGGCGGCATCTGCACGGTGGACCCCGCCAACACCACCGAGGTGCACGGGTTCTGGGACAGCACCACCGGTGTGAGCAAGTCCCTCACGGGGGCGAGCTTCGGCGTCACCGGGGCCTCGCTGTCCGTCACCGGGCTGAGCGTGAGTGCAACCGGGGTCTCGGTCTCGGCCACGGGGCTGTCGGTGAGCGCGACCGGAGCCGAGCTGAGCAACGAGCCGCTCAAGCTCGGCAACCGCGGGGCCGACCTCACGACATCGGGCATCAACCTCTACGTCAGCGGCATCATCATCCTGATGTAGCCTCCCGTTGGTCGTGAGGGTCCGGTCGTGAAGGTCGTCAAGCCCAACAAGCTCAGCGTGCTCACCCGGCCGTTCGAGCACGAGCGTCGCTTCTACCTCGGCGTGTCGCTGCTGATGTTCGTGCCGCTGCCGGCCGAGCCCCCCTCGGGACCGGTGCTGCTGTCCGAGGTGGCGCTGTGGAAATTCGTGGCCCAGCGCATGGGGATGGAGGGCGTGCTCGACGTGGGGATCCCCAAGCTCCGCGGCGAATTCCTCGTGCACGGCACGTGCCACGCGCCGGGCGGCATCCCGCACCCCATGGTCCCCGTGCGCGCTCGAGTGGGCGAGGTCGAGAAGACCCTGATGGTGCACGGCGATCGCTACTGGAAGCCGGGCCGCGTCGCCAGCGAGCCCCAGCCGTTCACCGAGATGCCGCTTCACTGGGCACGAGCGTTCGGTGGGCCGAGGTACAAGCGCAACCCGCTGGGGCGCGGTCACGGCGAGTCGGAGTACATGGGGCAGCGCGTGCAGATGCTGCCCAACATCGAGCTGGCGGATGCGCTGGTGAGCAGCCCCAACGACAAGCCCGATCCGGTGGGCTTGGGTGCACTCGACGTGTCCTGGCCTCAGCGTCGCGAGCTGGCCGGCACCTACGACAAGCGCTGGCTGCACACCCTGTTCCCCGGCATGGCCGCCGACATCGACTGGCGCTTCTTCAACCTGGCGCAACCCGACCAGCACACGGAGGGGGCGTGGAACGGCGACGAGGACTACCAGCTCGACAACATGCACCCCACCCGCCCGAGCATCCAGGGCCAGCTGCCGGGCCTGGTCGGGCGCGCGTTCGTCTCGCGACGCGGCAAGGCCGGCGAGCCGCTGCCCCCGGCCGCCCGCAGGCTCGGCGGGGAGGCACACGAGGCCGCCGAGGCGCCGCTGCGGGAGGTGGAGCTCGAGGAGGTCGAGCTCTCGCTGCGAACCCTGTGGCTGTTTCCCGATGCCGAGCGCGCGGTGCTGATCTTCCAGGGCTCGACCCACGTCGTGGAGGACGACGCCTCGGACATCGTGCACCTGGTGCTCGCGGCCGAGCACCGTGACGCGCCCCGAACGACCGAGGCCTACGCCGAGGCGCTGCAGGCCCGACTCGACCCCGACCACGGCATCATCGCTGCGCTGCGCGACCACGAGCTGCTGCCCGAGCTCGCCGACGGTGGCATCGAGGACGAGCTGGCCAGGGAGCGGGCACTGTGCCACACGGAGCGTCGGCTCGAGCACAACCTGCACCGCCGAGCGCTGCGCGAGCACGAGCGCGCGAAGCAGCAGCTCACCACGATGGGCCTCGATCCCGCCGACTTCCTGACCGAGCCCAAGCCCCCGCCCCCCACGCCCTCCCCCGACGAGCTGCCCGCGTTGGTCCAGCAGCTCACCGAGGAGGCCGAGGAGCGGCGGGTACGGGAAGAGGCCGAGCAGCAGCAGCGGCAGCAGGCACTGCGCCAGCGGCTCGAGGCGATGGACCTACCGGTCGAAGACCGCGAGCGCCTGCTCCACCAGCACGAGCACGGCCCCACGGGCCCCCCCACGTTCACGGCGGCCGGGCAGCGGGCGGAGCTCCAGGCGGTGGTCGAGCGCACCCGTGCGGTGGGTGCACCCACCGAGGCACTCGAGCAGATGCTGGCCGACCCTGCCCAGCAGCAGCGCTGGGTCGAGGCCGAGGCCAAGCTCCGCGAGGGCTACCTCCGCTCGGCCCACCTGCAAGACCCCGCCCCACGCATGACGGCCGCGCGCAGCGAGGAGGCCCGCCAGGCCGTGCGCGAGGCCCTGGCCGCGGGGACCTCGTTCGCCACCCTGAACCTGACCGGGGCCGATCTGTCGGGCATGGACCTGGTGGGCGCCGACCTCAGCGGTGCGCTGCTCGAGAGCGCGTGTCTGGACGGAGCCGACCTGCGCCGCGCCAAGCTGCACCGAGCCGTGCTGGCCCATGCGTCGCTACAGCGTGCCCGGCTCGACGGAGCCGATCTATCTCGGGCCAATCTCGGTCGCAGCGTTCTCTGCGAGGCCTCGGCCGTGGAGGCCAACCTGCACGAGGCCGAGCTGATGGAAGCCGACCTCGCGCGCGCGGTGCTGCGGGGCGCCGACCTGCGCGGGGCCAGCGTCTTGCGGATCGTGCTCACCGACGCCGACGCCAGCGAGATCCGAACCGAGCGGCTGATGCTGGTGGAGGCGAAGGCCACGGGCACGAAGCTGTGCGGCGCCCAGCTCCGCACCGCGGTATTCCTCGAGCTCGACCTGCGCGGGGCGGATTTCTCCCACGCGCAGCTGGGTGACGCCACGTTCCTCGGCTGCCAGGCACCCGGCTCGAGCTTCACGGGGGCGAACCTCGACGGCGCCCGCTTCGTCAAGGACTGCGTGCTCGACGACGCGAGCCTCGTGGTGGCTTCGTTGCGGGCCTGCAACCTGCGCGGTACCTCCCTGCGGGGCGCCGACCTCAGCGGCAGCACGCTCGACGGTGCCGACCTCAGCGAGTGCACGCTCGTGGGCGCCAAGCTGCACCGCGCCGTTGCCCGCGGCACGCGCTTCGAGAAGACCGACCTCGCCGATGCCTCGCTGCTGGCGGCCAACCTGTTCCAGGCGTCGTTCCTCGGGGCTCGCATCGAAGGCGCCGATCTGCGCGCCACCAACCTCCATGGCGCCGACATGGCGCGCATCTACACCGACGAGCGCGTGCGCCTCGAGGAGGCCAACCTCGAGAAGGTGCGCATCCATCCGCGCCACGAGCCGCGCGCCTCACCGCCGACCGAGGACGCCCCATGAGCATCACGGCCCAGGAGCTCGTCGAGCGCGTGCACGAGGGCGAGACCATCGAAGGCCTCGACCTGCACGGCGTGTCGCTCCGTCAGGCCGTGCTCGGCGGCGGCGTGTTCCAGGACGTCGACCTGCGCGGCACCGACCTGCGCGGGGCCGACCTGGCCGAGTCCACGTTCGTGCAGTGCTGCTTCGATCAAGCCGACCTGCGCGGCGCCAACCTCCACCAGTCGATCCTCCATCGATGCAGCCTGATGAAGGCCGACCTCGGCGGGGCGCGAATGACGGGCACCAAGCTCGACGCCTGCCAGGCGCCGGCCATGCACCTCGGTGGCGCCGACCTGCGCATCGCCGCATTCACCGGATGCACGCTGACGCGAGCCTCGTTCGTGCGAGCGGTGCTCGACCGCACCATGTTCGTCGACTGTGAGATCGAGGAGATCGACCTCTCGCACACGCACCTGCTCGCGGTGACCCTCCTTCGTGCCGACCTGCGCCGCGCCGTGCTCGAGCACACCAGCTTCGAGCGCGTGGCCCTCATCGGCGCCAACCTGTCCGGGCGCTCCCTGAGAGGTTGTCGCTTCGAGCACACCCAATTCACCGACGCCAACCTCGACGGATGCGATCTGAAGGGCGTGGTGCTCACCCAGTGCAACTTCAAGGGGGCCTCGCTGATCGGAGCCAGGCTCGGCCAGGCCCAGGCCCCCAACGCGCTGTTCGTCGAGGCCAACCTGCGGGGCGCCTCGCTCGCGAAGGCTCGGCTTGCGCAGACGCTGTGGGTCGACGCCACCCTCGAGGGGGCCGACCTCTCGGGAGCCGACTTGCAGCAGGCGATCTTGCACCGCGCCAACTGTCGCGAGGCCCGCTTCATCGACGCCGAGCTCACCTACGCCGACTTCGCCCATGCCGACCTCTCCGGTGCCGATCTCTCCGGTGCCACCCTCGAGCGGGCCAACCTCCATCGCATCGAGGACGCTGCCGCCCGCATCCCGGCTCGCGCCGGAGCGCTTCGCACCGACCCCAAGCTCGCCGCCGCCGAGGACTGGAAGCCCAAGCACTGATCCCCAAGACCCGAGGACCGTCATCGCCATGCACGCGCACAAGCTCCACCCCGTCACTCCCCTGCCCCGCTCGACTGCCCACGCGCCGGAGGCGTCCCCGGGCGACCAGGGGGTGGATCAGCTGATCGCGACCGTGGCCGACCAAGCCGAGGACGGCTGGTGGCTCGACGACGGTCACCAGCGCCGGCTGGCACGCCGCGCGGCGAGCTGCCTGCTCGCGCCCGCGGTGGGCGACCGCGTGTGGGCCGTCGGCGGCGAGGCCCACGGGCTCTACGTGCTGGCCGTGCTCGAGCGTGCCGAGGGGAGCGCCCCCGCGACGCTGGCCTTCGACGGCGACCTCGCCGTGCGCACCGAAGGCCGCCTGACCCTGTCGGCGCACGCGGGCATGGAGCTGCACACGCCGCGCAACCTGGGCGTGAGCTCCGACGAGCTGACCGTGCAGGCCCGGCAGGGACGGGCGGCGATCCAGGAGCTGTCGCTGCTGTGCCGCCGCGTGTTCGCGTCGCTCTCCCGAGTGACCCGCGTGGGCGAGGTGCTCGAGCTGTTCGTCGACCGCGTGCTCCAGCGCAGCAAGCACAGCATGCGAGCGATCGAGGGCCTCGATCGCACGTCGGCCGGAGCGCTCGAGCTGGAGGCGGAGGGCGCGGCCCACGTCAAGGCCACCCATGCGCTGGTCAACGGCAAGGAGCTGGTGAAGATGGACGGAGGCCAGATCCACCTCGGCTAGCGCAGGCCAAAGACCACCGACGAACGACCCAGGACGAACGACCCAGGACGAACGACGACGGAGGACCACGACCCATGTTTGGAAACAGTCAGATGATGGGGCTCGACATCGGCTTTCCCGACGTCTGCAACACCCCCACGCCCGCGGGGCCCGTGCCGATCCCCTACCCGAACATCGCGGCGGGTCCCATGGGCGTGCCCGCGGCCTACAAGGTCCTGTTCATGGGCACGCCCGCGCACAACATGTCGACCACCGTGCCGCTGACCAACGGCGACAACGCCGGCGTGGCCACGGGAGTGGCGTCGGGCTCGGTGATGGGACCCTCGCGACACCTCACCGCCGCGTTCACCTGCTTGGTGGGCGGGATGCCCTGCACGCGCTTGACCTCCGTGGCGCTGCAGAACAGCACCAACTGCCCGGGGGTGCGAGTGGTGCCCAGCCAGGTGAAGGTGCTGGTGCTGGCGCCCTAGCGCGCACTCCCCTTCCGTCGCCGACGAGGCTCCGTAGCGCCAGGGTCGCGGCCCCGGGGTCCGGTCATCGTCGGCTTTGACGCCGCGACGGGCTCCAGCCTACGATCGTCACGTGGGAGGCAGGGCATGGCTGTGGCTGGGAGCGCTCGCGCTCGGGGCATGGCTCGGCTGTGGGCCCAGCCAGTTCCTGTGTGAGACCGATGCCGGCTGCGAGCGAGACGGTGCGCAGGGGGTGTGCCAGCCCAGTGGCTCTTGCAGCTTCCCCGACGAGACCTGCGAGTCCGGCCAGCGCTACGGAGAGCTTGCCGAGAGCATGCTGGCCGGCATCTGCGTGGAGCTCGAAGCGACCACCTCCGATTCCACCGGGCCGTCGACGAGCACCTCCGATACGGAGCCCGGGGGTACGACCCTCGGGGTGGACGAGTCCGGACCCACCAGCGATCCCTCGGCCGATGATGGCACCACCGGCCCGGTGGACGCCTCGTGTTGGTTCGATGGCTTCGACGACGACAGCATCGACGCGGACTGGTGCCCGGTGGCCGTGCCCGGTCTCGAGCTCTCCGAGCACGACGACATGCTGTGGGTCGAGATCAATCCAGACGAGTGGACGGGCCGCACCAGTCAGGTGAGCGAGATCGCCTCCTGCAGCCCGCGCCCGCTGCTCGGGCTCTCCGCGGTCGCGCACGTCGAGGTGGTGCCGCAGGCCTCGCCCTTCACCGAGGCCTTCCTCGAGGTGGGCAACGATGCCTACAGCCTGGGCGTGGGGGTGATCGACGGGATGCTCTATGCCTTCGTATTCGAGGACGGCGCCTACTCGGGCGCACAGTGGCAAGCCTACGACTACGTGGGTCATCACTTCTGGCGGGTGCGAGGAACGACCGATGGGCTGTTCGCCGAGGTCTCGTCCGACGAGGTGACCTGGTCTCATCTGCACGCCTACGGTGTCGATCTCACGGGCGAGGAAGGCAAGGTGTCGATGGGCGTGTGGAGCGAGACGATGCCGCTGGAGCTCGACCGAGCGGGGTTCGACTCGCTGGAGATCTGCTCGACCGCGGAGTGAGACCACCATGCCTGGCCGGACCATCCCCGACGAGAGCGCCTACACCGGCACCCGCTTCGACGACCCCGTGCTCGCCCGCCGTCGCGAGGTGCTGCGGGAGACGGTGGCCTACCTCCACGACCGCGGCCGCGCGCGGCTGCATGCGCTGGCCGCCGACAACGTCGCCCGCTGGGCACGCGAAGCGGCGACCCATTCCGTCCCGACCGACCCGAGAGCCACCGGCCCGAGGATCGAGGTCGTCCCCGACGACTGGGGAGAAGCGACCGCTCGCGCCACCCGGCGCAGCGGAGCGTGCTTTGCCGTGCTCAACATGGCCAACGCCCACGTCCCCGGTGGGGCCTACGTGGAGGGCACGGTCGCGCAGGAGGAGAACATGTTCCGCCGCACCGACTGCCACGAGGCGGTCGATGACGCCGAGCTCGACCCTCTGACCCAGCGCTACCGTCCCGAGATGACCGCCCGGCTGAACGCCGCCGATGGGCTCGTGTACCTCGACACCCGAACGCCTCGGGTGTGCGTGCGAGGGCCCGAGGATCGAGCGCAGGCCGATCTCGGCTACGCGTGGCTTGCCGACGACGAGGTCTTCCCGTTCTTCGAACTGCGCGCCGCCGCCGAGGATCTGCGCGGCGGCAAGCCCTTCGACGAGGACGAGATGGCGCGCCGCATCCACGCGCAGCTCGACACGCTGCGATACGGCGGCGTGCGCCACGTGGTGCTGAGCGCGTTCGGGTGTGGTGCGTTCCACAACCCCGCCGATCGCGTGGCGGCGCTCTATCGCGATGCGCTTGCTCGCACGCCCGGAAACCTCGAAGAAGTGGTGTTCGCGATCTTCGCCCCCGGCTACGGACCCGACAACTACACGCCGTTCGCCGACGCGTTCGCGCCCGGTCGATGACGGTTCACCCGCGCGGCGAGGCCGAAGCCCGCGCGCCGAGCCCAAAGGCGGTAGAGTCTACCGATGCACGAGAAGGCAGGGCTCGCGCTGGTGATCGCCCTGGGTGTCGGCGGCTGCCGCGGGCGCGGCCCCGAGGCGCTCTCGGCCGCCGAGATCGGCGTGGTCGAGCAGAGCGACGCGATCGAGGGTCGCGACGGAGGCAGCAGCGCCTGGCTATGGGACCGCTCGATCTGGACCTTCGGCGACACGGTCCTGACCCTCGACGACGAGCGTGGCCACAACTGGCACCACAACTCGTTCTCGGTAACCACCGACACCGACGCCAGCGATGGTCTGTCCGGCTTCTCCGAGCCCCTCGACGCCGTGGGTGCGCCGCAGCACCTCATCCCACCGAGCACCAGCGAGCAGGAATTCAACGATGCCCACTGGGGTGAGATGTGCGAGGTCGAGCCCTGCGGCGCCCGCTGGGCGGTGTGGCCGGGCGAGCCGGTGTGGGACGCGGACCACGATCGCGCGCTCGTGTTCTATGGGCTCATCTACGCCGAGCCCGGCGACTTCAACTTCATGGGGGTCGGCCACTCGATCGCAACCTGGACCGACCCCGATGGCCACCCCGAGCGGCCGGTCATCGATGTCGATGCCGAGCACCCCGACCTGTTGTGGTCGGGCGACCGCTCGGGCTGGGGCATTGCGTCCAACATCGTCGACGGCCAGCTCTACACCTTCGCATGCGAGACCAATGGCGGCCTCGCCCACGACTGCATGCTCGCGCGGGTCGAGCTCTCCGAGCTCCACGTGCGCTCGGCCTGGCGGTACTTCGATGGCGACCAGTGGAGCACCCACGCCGACGAGGCCAAGCCGCTGTTCGAGGGAGCCCCGGTGATGTCGGTGAGCTTCAACGAATTCCTCGGCGAGTGGCTGGCGGTCTACTCGACGCCGTTCTCCTCGGAGGTGGTCGCCCGCACGGCCCCGGACCTGACCGGCCCGTGGTCGCGCGAGAGCCTGCTCTACGACACCGGACAGGACACGCCCTACGATGCGCTCGCGCACGCCGAGTACGAGGAGCGCGACGGGCAGGTGATCTACGTGACCTACTCGCGTCACACCTCTGGGTGGTTCGGGACCGAGTTCCCGCTCGTCCGCATCGAGCTCGCGGGCTGAGGCGGCAGCCGCGACCGCTCCTCGCATCAGCGCGCCGCCGTGCTGGCACGTGACCTGTCTCGCACCGATCGGGATGGCGGCCGGAGGAATTCCTCGTCACGCCCCGGGCCGTGCAACCATCGGCCCTCCGCCGTGGTCCAACGCCCCATGTCGTCCCGCCGTCGCTTCCTGTCCTACTGCCTGGCGGCTCCGGCTCTGACCTGGGGATGCCGTTCGCAGGGCTCCGGTCCCGCACCATCGGTCACGCCCGAGCCCGCGCCCACCCCCGCCCCGACCCCGGTCAAGAGCCTGCTGGTCCTCGGCGGCACCCGCTTCCTCGGACCGGCGATCGTCGACGAAGCCCTCGCGGCCGGGCTCGAGGTCACCCTGTTCAACCGGGGCAAGAGCGATCCCGACGCCTACCCGGAGCTCGAGAAGCTCGTTGGCAATCGCGACCCCGAGCTCGACGAAGGACTGCGAGCGCTCGAGGGCCGCACGTGGGACGCGGTGATCGACACCTCGGGCTACTTCCCTCGCATGGTCCGGGCCTCGGCGGAGCTGCTGGCTCCCAACGTCGGCCAGTACATCTTCATCTCGAGCATCTCCGCCTACGCCGCCCACGATCATCCGGGCGACGACGAAACGGCCACGCTGGCCAAGCTCGAGGATCCCACCGTGGAGACCATGGGCGAGGCGTTCCAGAACTACGGGGGTCTCAAGGTGCTGTGCGAGCAGGCGGCCGAGGCGGCCATGCCCGGGCGCGTGGCCAACGTGCGTCCGGGGTACATCGTGGGGCCGCGCGATCCCACCGACCGCTTCACCTACTGGCCGTGGCGCGTATCCCAGGGCGGCACCGTCCTCGCCCCGGGTGCACCGAAGGACAGCGTGCAGATCATCGACGTGCGGGATCTCGGACGCTGGCTGGTGCACCTGGCCACGTCTCGCACCATGGGGGTCTTCAACGCGGTCGGTCCCAAGTCGCCGACGACCATGGGGGAGATCCTGGAGGCGAGCAAGAAGGCTTCGGGCAGCGACGCCCGTTTCGTGTGGGCCCCGCTCGACTTCCTCGAGGCGCACGGTGGCGAGGCCAACCCCTTGCCGATCCCGATCTGGGCGCCGTCCACGGGGGAGACCGCGGGCTTCCATCACTACCGCAACGACCGGGCCGTGAAGGCCGGGCTCACGTTCCGCAGCGTCGAGCAGACCACCGCCGATACGCTGGAGTGGTTTCGATCGCAGCCGGAGGAGCGTCGGGCCACACTGCGGGCCGGGCTGCCCTCCGAGCAGGAGCAAGCGCTGCTCGCCGAGCTCGCTGCGGTCGACGCACGGCGGTCGGCGCGTGTCAGACCCGATACCAGACCGCACGGCGGCATTCGCCACGCCCAGCTCACGCTCCATGGGCTTGGGTGATGCGCTCGATGTGCGTGGCCAGCACGCACATCTCAGCGGCAGGCGCCCTTCGGTCCGAACGACCCGCTGAGGGAGGCAGTTCCGCCCCCGTTGCGCGCCATGTCGAACTCGAACGCGGTCTCGGCGGGGCCCTCGAGGGACATGGTGAGCGGCATCGCGGTGGCGACGTCGACCTCGATGCTCCCGCTGAGCTTCATGTACACCACCGCGTTCTCGATCTCGGCGGCGACCTCGACCTCCGCGCGGAACACCGCGGCCTCGCGCTTGCAGCGTTGGGTGAGCCCGGTGAGCTGGAGCGTCAGCATGGTGCCGTCCTCGCCGTTGAAGCGATCCCGAATCTCGCCCGGGGTGAGCTGGAGGGTGTCACCGGCGGTGAGCGACTTGCCTCGCAGCTGGGCCTGGATCGTGCCCGGCGTGCCGATCCGACCCACGTCGCGGTCGAGCACGAGCTCGTCGTGATGATCGCTCAGCCCGCCACCGCCCTTGCGCCGGTAGGAGCCCTCGCTCGCCTCGAGGGTGTCGCCGAGGTGATCGTGGTCGTCGTCCTCGAGGTCGCCCATCGACAGGACGTACTCGCGGCCGCCCGTGTAGTGGACCTGGACCGTCTCGGGCAGCCCTTGGTCGACCTCGAGGACCGTCAGCTCGTAGACGGAGTGAAACAGCAGGTTCTCGTGGACGGTCTCCGACGGCGCGCCGTCGGCCGTATGCTCGACATCGATCTTGGCCGTGAAGTCACCGGTGAAGACATCTCCGACCTTGGTGGCTTGCTCGCCGAACGTCACCGCACCCGAGGGCCTCCGCGTCGGCTCGCCCGGCTTGTCGCAGGCGCTTGCGACCACGAGTCCGAAGGTGGCGAGTGCCGCCTGAAACCTCGGGGATCGGCGCCTGGAGAGCATGGTGGACACCACGGTCGATCGTGCACCATCGGCCCTGCGACCACAACGTCGAGGAGCGCAAAGGCCACCGAGCGGCTCGGTGGAAGGACCTGGGGCCTACGGTGTCGACAGCAGCAACCGGCGCGATCGACTTCGGGCCTCACGCCGGTTCGTCGGGCAGGTCCTTGCCCCGCAGCAGCTCCCCGTACGCGCGACACACATCCACCGTGGTGATGATCCCCGCCAGCTTCCCCTTCCTCATCACCAGCACCGAGCCGATGTGCTCGTTCGCCATCGCCTCCGCGACCTCGACCATGCTGGCATCGAGCTCCACCGTGACCGGCTCCCGCTGACACACCGACCACACGGGCAGCGTCACCTCCGGATCCCGCTCCCCGAGCACCCCGAGCGCGACTTCGAGATCGCGCTCGCTGACGATCCCCTCGAGCTTGCCTTCGCGCATCACCGGCAAGTGGCGGATCCCGTGCTGCTTCATCATCGCGAGCGCCGTGCGCAGGTCCTCCCGCGCATCCACGGAGTAGGGAAACGGCGTCATCACGGTGGCAACCCGGGTCGCGTCCATGGACCCACGATGCCGCGATCACCGCAAAATCGGCAAGCTCGAGTTTCGCCATCACGAAGGAGACGGAGGGTGTAAGACATGGTGGGCTCCGGGGCGTTCGCCGCCCGCAGAGCCGGAGGGAGCACGAAGCATGCGAGCGCGATCGTTGGTGATGGGAGCGTGGTTGTTGGCCGGATGTGCCTCGAGCAAGGCCTACCAGACTCCGCCTGCGCCTCCCCCTGGTCCGCATCCCGTGGTCGCCCACGATCCCCGGCCGGCCGAGCTGCCCGCTCACCACTTCTACGCGCGCCCCACCAGCGGCGACGTCTATCCCCGATTCCAGGCGGTCGCGTTCACCTCGCTGCCCGCGATGGTCCGCAGCTCCAAGTGCACCGATGCGGGGTCGGTGCCCGAGGGCCGCCCCGGCGCCGGCCTGGCCAGCGGGGGCCCGACGAAGGCTCGGGCAAAGGCCAAGAAGAGCGCACCCGGCCACGTGCCCTACGCGCCCACCACCACCGCCCAGGCCAATTCCCCCGCCGACGATGCCAGCCGCGTCGAGAGCAAGGCGGCGCCCCCGGGTGCGGGTGCGGCGGCCCCGACCGAGCCCGCCGGCGAGGCCGAGGCGACCATGAGCGGCGCCGACCTGGCCGATGAGGATGGAGGCATGACCGGCGACGCGCCGGGCACCTTCTCGTCGGAAGTCCAGGTCGCCGGCAATACCCGCGGCGACAACCGCTCCAAGCGCGACACCCGTCGCTCCCGCCGCGAGGCCAAGCGCGCCCACGACAAGGCCCTCGCCACCGCCAGCGCCGAGGCACCAGCGACGGCCGCCGAGCCCGACGCGTACATGATCGAGGAGGAGCCGCCACCGGTGCTCGAGTGGCCGCCACCCGAAGAAGGCTGGGGCTCCGCCACCTTCCTCAGCAACGACGACACCATGAGCCTGTCGTCGGCGCAGCGGGTGATCTTCGCGATCGACGAGCACCTGCCCCTGCCCCCGCAGCACGTCCGCCCCCACGAACTGCTCAATTACTTCTCGTTCCAGACCGACCCCGTGCCCGAAGGCCATGCGTTCTCGGTCCGCGCCGAGCTGGCCCCGTCACAGCGCGACCCGGGCTTTCACACCCTGGGCCTGGCCATCGCCGGCCGCCCGGTGGGGCGCGAGGGCCGGCGCAACGCGGCGCTGACGCTGGTCATCGATCGCTCGGGCTCGATGAAGGAGGAGGGCCGCATGGACTTCCTCAAGCGCGGCCTGCTCCGCATGGTCCGCGAGCTCAAGGACGGCGACGTGATCCACGTGGTGACGTTCGACCACCGCGTGTGCAACCCGCTGCGCAACTTCGTGGTGGGTCGCGACGACATGTCCGTGCTCACCGACACCATCCACGGGATCAAGCCCTCGGGACGCACCAACCTCCACGCGGGCCTTCAGCTGGGCTACCAGCTCGCCGATGCGAGCTACCAGGCCACCCACACCAACCGGGTGATGGTCATCACCGACGCGCTGGCCAACACCGGGGTCACCGATGCCCGCACCATGGCCATGGTCGCCGACTGGTTCGACGCCCGGCGGATCCGCCTGTCCGGGATCGGCGTGGGCCGGACCTTCGACGATGCGCTGCTCGACCGCCTCACCGAGAAGGGCCGCGGTGCCTACGTGTTCCTGGGCTCGGCCGCCGAGGTCGACGCGGTGTTCGGCAGCCGCTTCAGCTCGCTGGTGGAGACGGTCGCCAACGACGTGCACTTCCGCCTGCACCTGCCGCCCTCGCTGCGCATGCAGGCGTTCCATGGCGAGGAGGCCTCGACCGTCAAGGCCGACGTGCAGGCGGTGCACTTCTTCGCCGACACCTCGCAGCTCTTGCTCGCCGATCTCGAGACCTGGCAAGGCCAGCTGCGCCCGCAAGACGACCTGATGCTCGAGATCGAGTACCAGCACCCCGAGACCGGCCAGACGATGGTCGAGGATCACGTGATCACCCTGGGCGCGACCACCGAGCACCACGACAACGTGCGCAAGGGCGAGGTCATCATGCACTTCGTGGAGGGGGTCGGGCGTCAGGCCCGACGCGGCGCTCCCGCGGGCTGGCAGCCCCGCCCCGGCACCTGGCTCGACGCGGGCGCCCTCGAGGACTGCAGCCAGACCCGCGACGACCTGCGCCAGATGGCGGCCGGCAGCCGTGACCCGGAGGTTGCTCGGGTGTTGTCGCTGTGGGACGGCTACTGTGCCCGCTTCGAGGGCAGCGCCGCCGGCCGTCCCGGGCGCAAGCCGGCGGAGGAGAGCGGCTGGCCAGGGGCCAAGCGACCGAGCAACGGGGCATGAGACCCCCGAGCGGGCGTTGACACCTCGGACCCGCGGCGGGATCGTGGTGCAGGTCCGTGAGTCACCCCAACACCGAGGATGGCCGACGCAACCGTGATCTCGTGGGGCGTCACCTCATGGGGCGCTACGCGGTCAAGGAGAAGATCGCCCGCGGGGGCATGGCCGTCGTCTACCGCGGCGAGGACGAGCGCCTCCATCGTCCCGTGTGCGTCAAGGTCTTCTTCGGCTTCGGGCCCCACCAGCAGGAGTACGCGGTGGTGCTCGAGCACTTCGTGCAAGAGGCGTTTGCGCTCTCCCGGCTGCGGCACCCGGCGACCCTGCGGATCTACGACTTCGGCTACCTCGACGAGGAGACCCGCTCCGAGCCGTTCTTCGTGACCGAGTACGCCGAGGGCGGTCACCTCGGACAGCTCGTCTCCAAGCGCGGAGCCCTGCCGCCGCAGGAGGTGCTGCGCCTGCTCGGGCCGATCGTGGGCGCCCTGCGCGAGGCGCACGAGGCTGGCATCGTGCACCGTGACCTCAAGCCCTCCAACATCCTGCTGACCTCGGCCGGCGGCGAGCTGTCGGCCAAGCTCGCCGACTTCAGCATCGCCAAGGCCCACAGCGATCTGCCCAACCGCGCCTCGGAGACCAACGCCCAGGCCCCACTCTACTCGCTGTCGTGGGCCGCCCCCGAGCAGATGAGCGGCGGCAAGATGGGGCCGGCCGTCGACGTGTTCGCGCTGGCGCTGTTGACCGCCTACCTGCTCACCAAGAAGATGGTGTATCCGGGCGAGGACGTGATGGCGCTCTACACCCTGCGCAGCGAGGGGCCTCGCTTTCGCGAGGAGTCGATCCGAGGGCTCGGCCTGCCGTCTGCGGCCGAGGCGCTGGTGCTGCGGGCCTGCCGCGAGGACCCCAACGAGCGGCCGCCTTCGGTCGAGGCGTTCTTCGGCGAGCTCGAGGGCGCGATCGGCTCGCCACGCAGTGCCGCGGCGGGTGACGACGAGCCCACCGACTCGCTCGTCCTGCCCAGCCCCAAGGAGCCCCGGGCGGAGCTCGGCACCGAGCCCTCGGTGACCGAGCCCTTCCGCGGGTCCAAGCGGCAGCCCCCGCGGTTGCGACCGGTCTCCCCTGGCAATCCCGCCGAGCCCACCGAGGGCCCCCATGGCGGACCCGAGGGCAGCGTTTCCAAGCCACGCCTCCCGCTGTCCACCCTCGACGCGGCCGAGGTCGTGGTCGGCCACCGCCGCATGCGCGTACGGCTCGCCGACGACAGCCCGGTGGAGCTGGCCGATGCATTCGGGAGCCGCCCGGCTCGCCTGCGCGTCACGCCCCAGGAGCTGGGCGCCGGGCGCATCCACCTCAAGGGACTCAATTGCTTCCTCCGCACCCTCGAGGGCCGCCCTTCCAGCGGTCTCGACGTGGATCGCCCACGGTCCCTCGAGCTGCTCGATCCGCAATCTGGCGCACGTGCGCAGCTTCGGATCACCATGGGGGCCCGCCAGGACGGGAGCCACGAGCTCGAGCTTGGGGATACCATCCTCGTCGTACCCGCTGCGCTCGCGCGGTGGGCGGTGGTGCTCGAGTCCGGCCGCGACACCCTGCTGCTCTACCGTCGATAGCCACGACGACGGCCCACGACGGGCTGGCCACCACGCTTGGGTCCACGATGAGCTCTCAGAATCGCCAAGGTCCGCCCCTCCCGCCTCCGCCGGGCCATCACGCACGCGCGCCCGCGGGGGGCAACGCCGCTCCCTCGGCGCAGCCCGAGCCGACGCATGCGCCCGACCCGGGGCAGAGCCAGCACGGCTACGTCCAGGACCCGCACGCCTACGGCTACGCCCAGGATCCCGCGTACGCCCAGGATCCCGCGTACGCCCAGGATCCCGCGTACGCCCAGGATCCCGCGTACGCCCAGGGCGCGGCCCAGCAGAGCGGCTCGTACCCGCCGATCCCCATGCAGCAGCCGCCCATGGGCTACCCGTCCGGCTACCCGCAGGCGCCCGGCTACCCACAGCAGCCGCAGCAGGGCTACGTGCAGCCCTCCCCCGTGCAATACGGCGGCGCCGCCGGGGCCCCCCAGATCGTCTACGACCACCCCTCGCGACCCATCGCCGCCACCGGCCCCATCAGCGGGCAGGCGCCGATGAGCCACCAGCCCAACATCACCCGCTCGCGCGCCTATCGCTTCCTGCTCGACGAGCAGGGCCTGCCCATCGAGCTGGGCTCGGGCCGCTCGGGCAAGGCGTTCCTGGGCGAGGAGCACTGGCTCGAGAGCAAGACCGCCTTCCGCCGTCACGTGGCCATCAAGATGCTCCAGCGCGGGGTGAGCCCCGAGGACGCCCTGCGCTTCCAGATGGAGAAGGAGCTGCTCGAGCGGGTGCAGGGACACCCCAACATCGTGCTCCTGCACGCATCCGGCGAGTCGGACAACGAGGGGTTCATCCCGCACCACGTGCGCGAGACCGTCGAGAACGACTTCATGATCATCGAGCTGTGCGACATGTCGCTCGAGGAACGGCTCAAGGGGACGCGAGGAGGCGAGCGCGAGGATCTCTTGCGCCTGCCGCTGCGCGACCGCCTGTTCCGCGTGCTCGAGTACATGCTGCCGATCGCCTCCGCGGTGGAGTACGCCCACCTCGAGTGCAACGTCTGCCACCGCGACATCAAGCCCGGCAACATCCTGGTGCGCCTGCCCAACCCGCGCCTGCAGGGGTCCACCCTCGACGTGCGCCTGGCCGACTTCAACGTGGGCAAGGTGCGCGAGCAAGAGCAGGAGCTGTCGGTCACGCGCATGCAGGCCGTGCCGGGCACCCTGTTCTTCCAGTCTCCCGAGCAGGAGACCAACATGTTCGAGATCCTCGTCAACGTGATGCAGGGCTCGGACGAGGTCTCGTACTTCGAGGACTTCTACATCGCGATCGCGCAGAACGACACCTTCCAGCTGTTCAATCGCGGGGCTCGCTACACCGTGATCGGGGCCGATCTACGGCGCAAGCGCCTGCGGCTCGATCGCCCCTACGAGGACCGCAGCGAGGCCAACGTGCGCGCCCAGATCCTCAAGAGCGTCGACCGCCCCGCCGACATCTACTCGCTGGGCGCGCTGTTCTACTACTTGATCTCCGGCGCCTACTGCAACCCCAAGACCCTCTACGACGCGTTCCACAAGTTCATCGAGTACGACGGCGCCGAGCAGGCCGGTGACGGGTCGAACACCGTCGACGCCTACATCGAGCACGAGTACTCGGTGATCAACAGCATGCGCACGCCCCGGGTCGACGAGAACAACCAGCCGGTGGTGGCGCCCGCCGATCGATTCTTCAGCTACAAGCACTATCTCGACGGCAACGGCGAGCTCATCGAAAAGGAGATCATGCGAGTGATCGCCAAGTCGATGATCCGCAACAAGCCCGACAGCTACTGCCAGGCGTGGGACATCACCACCGCGGGCATCAGCCACCTGGTCTATGACCTGCGGCGGCTCTACGGCGCATTCGGGACCTACATGCCCTCGCGCCCGGGACTGCTCGTGCTCACCCAGCAGCAGCAGCAGGGAGCGCTGGCGCGGGCGTGGGACGGGCTCAAGGGCGCCTTCGGCGGGGGCAACAAGGGCAAGGCACCCAAGGGCCAGAAGCCGCCGCCCAAGGGCAAGCGGTAGCGAGCGCGTCGGACGTGCGCGTCGACGCTCGCTCGGACGCGCGGCTCGGCGCGGACGAGCT
Organism: Paraliomyxa miuraensis; assembly: GCF_026337845.1. Lineage (GTDB taxonomy): Bacteria > Myxococcota_A > Polyangia > Nannocystales > Nannocystaceae > Paraliomyxa > Paraliomyxa miuraensis. The sequence goes on from NZ_JAOVZF010000163.1 coordinate 342,030, forward strand.
CGCGGCCGACTCGCACACGGACAACGGGCCGGTCTTCGTTCAATCGTTGCCCCCGCTCCTCGACGGAACACCCTGTCATGAGCATCCCGACCTTCACCACTACGGTGAAACACTGACACGCAACCGCGCGATCCTCATTTGGTGTGTCGAATTCCGCGACTCTGAACCGGTCGGCCACTCCATCATCGACTGCCACGTCCATCGAATCGGTGAGCATCTCATCGATCCGATGTACCATCTGTGGTTCATTTGGCCTCACCCGGAGATCGCATGGCAGACGACAAGCGCTCGAGCCGCTGGTACAAAACGGTCCTTGACGCGATCCCCGACATGGTCTTGGTGAAGGGGGAGCGCTCCAAGCTGTTGTGGGCCAACAAGTCATTCCTCGGCTACTACGGGATGACCGAGCAGCAGCTCGAGGACATCGTAGACTCGCCGCACAGCGATCCCGACGATACCGTGCAGTACGTCAAGGACGACCACCGGGTCTTCACCACCGGAACCGTGCTCGACATCCCGTCGGAGCCGGTCACGAACGCCGACGGGAACGTCTCCTACTTCCATACGATCAAGGCACCGATCTTCGATGATACGGGCAACGTGATCCGCACCGTCGGCGTGTCGCGTCTCATCGACGACGCCGACATCGTCGCCGTATCCCAGCGAGACCGGGAACAGCGCAAGCTCCAGCTCCGCGAGCTGCGCACCTTCGTGCACCACATCCCGCTGGCGGTGGCGATGTTCGACGTCAAGGCCCGGTTCTTGTCGTACAGCCAGGCGTGGCGGGACCTGTTCCGCTACGAGGGGCCACTCCTCGAGGGCGAGTTCTACGACGACGCGTTCGAGGCCTGCTTCGCGCTCACCTCGATGATGAGCACCACCATCGACGGGGGCCATGCCGAGCGTCGTGAGGGCATGCTGCTGCGAACCTTCACGGGCTCCGAGCTCGTCGTCGACGTCGAGGTCCGCCCCTGGTCCATGCCCTCGGGCGAGATCGGCGGCGTCATCACGCTGATCCACGACGTCACCGACGCGACCCGGGCCAAGCGCGAGCTCGAGCGCCTCAATGAAGAGCTGCTGCAGTTCAACTATCGCGTCTCGCACGACCTGCTGGCCCCGCTCAAGACCGTGCGTGGGTTCATCGATCTATGCGAAGAGGAGCTACGCGACGGCAGCGTGGACGAGGTCCACGAGTATCACGACATCATGCGACAGAGCGTGACCCGGCTGAGCGCCCTGGTCGAGGACGTTCTCAACCTCGCGCGTGCCGACATCGGCAACCTCGAGCGCACGGACATCGACCTCGACCGACTCGTGGCCGAGATCCTCCAGAAGTACCAGCGCGACATCGAGACCGCCGAGCTCCAGGTCTCGTGCGACTGCGGCGGCCTCACCCTCTACTCGGAGCGGGTGCGCGTGCTGCAGGTGATCGAGAACCTGGTGTCCAACGCGATCAAGTACCACCACACAGAGCGCCAGGAACGACGCCTGTCCGTGACCGCCCGCGCCGATGAGGGGGGCGACGTGGTCCTCGTCGTCCGGGACAACGGCATTGGGTTCGACGAGTCGCAGGCGAGCGCGATCTTCGAGATCTTCAAGCGGGCGACGAGCAAGTACCCGGGCAGCGGGCTCGGGCTGTACATCGTCAAGAAGCACATGGATCGCCTGGGGGGCCGGGTTCGCGTGGTCTCGAATCGAGACGACACGATCTTCGAGATCTCGATCCCCTCGGCCCCCCGGCCCGGCAAGGAGCCACACTCGTGAACAAGAAGACGATCGCCTCGTTGTTGATCGTGGACGACAACTCGTTCGACATCCTCCTGACCAGGAAGGTCCTGGAGAGGACCGGCCAGTTCGAGCACATCTACGCGGTGACCGACGGGGCCGAGGCGCTGGCCTTGTACCAGAACTACGAGCAGAGCCGCCGGGCACACCCCGATGGCTTCCCTCCGCTGGTGATCCTGCTCGACATCAACATGCCGCTGATGAGCGGGTTCGAGTTCTTGAGCGCGTACGCCGAGCTCGAGACCGACGCTCCGCACGACCCTGCGATCATCGTGATGCTGACGTCATCGAGCTTCGAGCAGGACCGCGACAGGGCCTTGCAGGATCCGTTGGTCAGGGACTACATCGTCAAGCCCATGACGCGGGCGCGTGCCGTCGAGCTGGCGGAGACCTTCGGCCGCTGACCCACGCCCGCACGCTCACCCCTTGCCCATGCTCAGCTTGGCCATCATGGCCTGCTGCGCGCTCTGGGAGGCCTCGTTGACGGCACCCGCGAGCTCGCCGAGCATGTGATCGACGGTGAGCCGTGGCGGGCGCTCGCCCGCGGGCAGCTCGACCAATCGTACGAACGCCTGGGCGATCTCCTGCGGGTCGCCGATCATTCCGGCCTCGGCCATCTGCGCAAATGCCTGGCCGAAGGCCGCCAGTCCGTCCCTGACCGGCCCGTACGTCTCGACCCGCGCGGCCTCGGCGGGCTGGATCCAGTTGGACACGAGGGACGTTCCGTACGAGCCCGGCTGGAGCACGGTGACATCGATGCCCAGCGGACGAAGCTCGAGCACGAAGCTGTCGGCCAGCGCCTCGATCGCGAATTTCGTGGCCACGTAGTGCCCCATGAACGGCAGCACGAGGCGGCCCAACGAGCTCCCCACGAACACCAGGTGACCCGCCCCCGCCTCACGCATGTGCGGCAGCACGGCCTGCGCCACGCGGAACGAGCCGACCACGTTCACGTCGAAGAGCTGGCCGACCTGTGCGGAGGAATAGGTCTCGCAGACCCCGAAGTGGGCGACGCCCGCGTTGTTGATCACGGTGTCGATGCCCCCGCCGAGCTCGAGTGCCCGGGCCACGCCCGTGCTCACCGAGGCGTCATCGCTCACGTCGAGCTCGATCACGTGCAGCGCATGCCCGCCCTGCTCGCCGAAGGCTCGCAGCTCGTCGGCCGCCTGGCGGTTCTTGCCGTCCACGCCGCGCATGGTGGCGAGCACGGTGTGGCCGCGCTCCGCCAGGGCCTTCGCCCCCGAGAAGCCAAAGCCGCTGCTGGTACCGGTGATGAGGACACGACGGGATGCGGTGGATTCGGTCACGTGTCCATCATCGCGCCTAATCATCGCGGGCGCCACGGGAGAGCGGCGCCCGACCACACGGAGCCCGAGGCACGGGCAACAGGACCACGTTGCTCCTCCTCGGAGAGCAGCAGGCCGAGGCGGCTGCCCTCGGGCTCGCCGGCACCAACGGGCCCGAGCTTGGAGAGGTCGGCCCGCTTCATGCTCTCAGGTCTGCTCGAGCTCGATCCACTTGGGGCGAACCTTGGGAACGTAGCTGCGAAGCGCCTGCAGCAGCGCGGCCGGCTCGTCGTGATGGACCAGCAGCGAGCGGTTCTCCCCGCGCAGGAGCCCCTCGGCGACCGCGTGATCGAGCCAGGCCAGCAGTGGATCGTAGTAGCCGGCCACGTTGAGCAGGCCGATCGGCTTTTGGTGGATGCCCAGCTGCGCCCACGTGGTGACCTCGGCCAGCTCCTCGAGCGTACCAAAGCCCCCCGGCATGGCGATGAAGGCATCGGCGAGCTCGAACATCTTGGTCTTGCGCTCGTGCATCGAGCCGACCGGGACGAGCTCGGTCAGGCCGCGGTGCGGGATCTCGGTGGAGAACAGCCGCGTCGGGATCACGCCCACGGCCGTTCCCCCCGCGGCCATCACCGCGTCGGCAATGAGCCCCATCAGGCCGACCGAGGAGCCGCCGTAGACCAAGCCCAGGCCCTCGGCCGCCAGCAGCTCGCCCAGGGCGCGGGCCGCGGACCGGATCGTGGGGTTGGTCCCCGGCGAGGACGCACAATAGACGCAGATGCGCTCGATGGTCGGCACGAACCCCCACGCTACCCGCACCGGCCGCCGACCGCCAAGCGGGGGCCCTGGCGGGGTCGCGAGGCAGGCGAACGCCGTCGGCCACGAAGCGGCACACCAGCAGGGCCTGGCTCCGTCACTGGGCAGGAAACTGGCGGTAGACGTCGCTGCGATCCTGGTAGAGCTGCCAGAACGCCGCGGCGATGTCGTCGGCGTCGAGTCCGGGGCCTCCTTGATCGAAGGCCGTGCCCTTGACCAGGCCCATCACCACGATCGACCCCACGTAGATCCCGTCGGCCTTCAGCTTCTGGTGCAGCACCCCGGTCAGCTTGTGCTGCGCGGCCTTGGCCACTGCCACCCCCATGGTGTTCCACTGTGAGATCATCTGGTCGACCGGATCGGCGTAGTACGCAAAGCCTCCGCCGGTCACGAGCACCGCCGCGCCCTCCTGCGCCCGTAGATCGGGCAGCGCTGCCTGCACCGCCGTTGCCTCGCCCACCACGCCCACGTCGAGCACCTTGCGAAAGTCGTTGGGATCGCACGTGGTCAGGTCTCCGGCCGCCCCCCCGTACGCATTCCAGTGCACCACGGTGATGGGTCCCAGGGACGAGCGAACGTCGGCGACCAGCTGCTGGACGGCCGAGACGTCGCCGAGATCGCACGGAAACGCCTTGGCGGTGATGCCTGCATCGGTCAGCGCCTTCACGCCCGCCTCGAGCCGCTCGGCGCTGCGGGCCACGATCGCGACCTGGAAGCCCTCGCCTCCGAACTTGCGAGCGACGGCCGAGGAGATGCCAGGACCGTAGCCGCACACGATGATGGTTCTTGCCATGCGATGGTTCCTACCACCAATGGGTCTGCCGTGTGACCGACGCCCGAGCGCGTCGGCCAGCGGGGACCGAGGGGATCGCGAGCAGGACCGAGCGCACGACGTTCTTTCCGCGGGAAACGGACCGCGAGGATCCCATCGCGCGCCGTCCGCGGTAGCATGTCTCCTGCCATGGATACACCACCCACGCTGGGCATCGTCGGGGTCCTCGGTCTGGTCGTCCTGGGCTGCACGCCCAACCCCGGTGGCATCGGCTCCTCGGACGACACGCAGACCGGCACCACCGCCGCGGACACCAGCGGAGGTCCGTCCACGACCGCGTCCGCCGACACGAGCAATCCGACCACGTCGGGCTCGGTCGACGACTCGACGACCGTGCCGACCGTCTCGACCAGCTCGTCCGACTCGGGCGAGCCCGAGGCGTTCTACCGCCGCGAGCTCACGATCCACGGAGAGACGCTCACCAACGAGGGCCCCCTGCGCGACTTCACGGTCCGCGTGATGATCACCGGCGACATGGGCCTGCGCCACGTGGATGCGGGCGGGCACGTGCTCGATGCCGACGGGGCCGACCTGGTGTTCCGGGATCCCGACCTGCAGCCGCTGGGCCGCGAGCTGATGAGCTATGGCGCCGACTCGGGCCGGCTGGCGGCCTGGGTGAAGGTCCCCGAGATCTCGACCGACGAGCCCACCACGATCTACCTCGACTACGGGGCGCCGTCGCTGGTGGGAGCGTCGCTGGACCAGGCATGGAACGACGACTACGTCGGGGTATGGCACTTCGAGGACGTGGTGCTCGACGGCGGTCCGATCCTCGACAGCAGCATCGCCGGCAACGACGGTATCGCGCGCAACATGGACGACATCGACGGGGGGATCGCCGGCCGGGCGGGGTCCGGAGTGTCGTTTTCCAAGAGTAATGCGGCGATCGAGATCACCGGGGGCGGCCTCGACCTCCCGGGCCCGCTCACCTTCGAGGGCTGGGGACGGATGACGGGGCAATTGACCAGCAATGGGTTCCAGCGGCTGTTCCACAAGGGCGGCGCAACGGCGGCCCCGTTGCTGCTTTGGGTGGGCGACCCGACCGTGGAGCCGATCCACCCGTTCGGTCGCTACACCCTGGGCGTCAATCAGCTCACGGCTCAGCAGTTCGAGCTCGCCTACGCGATCCCGGCGTTCAGCTACAGCGACTGGCACCACTACGCCGCGGTCATCGGCGAGCCAGGAACCGATGCGGTGCTGTTCGTCGATGGCGTGCGCGTGGCTGCCGACACGATCGACGACCTCGTCGACACCGGCCACTCCACGCTGTACTTCGGCAACCAGGACGACATGGGCCTCGACCAGCACTGGAGCGGCTTCGTCGACGAGTTCCGCTTCTCGAACGTGGCCCGCAGCGACGCGTGGATCGAGGCCGGCTTCCGCACGATCGACGACCCCACGGGCTTTGCCGCGGTCGGACCCGAGCAGAGCCTGCCGTAGGCCTCGCAATTTACCGGATCATCGCGGCTCGAACCGCGATACGATGTCCACCGTGATGGCGTCACGAGGTCTGCGCATCGTTGGGCTCTGCGGCCCCTTCGCCCTGGGCTGCTCGCCCTACGGCGGCGGGGTCTCGATGTCCAGCGGCGTCCTCGGGAACAGCACCGGGGATACCGACGGCACCACCAGCCCCACCGGTGACCCGGAGCTCACCTCGGCCGACGCCGCAGACACCACCGCGGGGCCGTCGACGGCCACCATCACGACGAGCGCATCCGCGTCGGCCTCCGACACCGCCGACACCGCCGACACCGGAATGCTCGAGCCGTTCTACCGCCGCGAGATCGTGATCGCGGCCGCCGAGGTCCCCGGTACCCAGCCCCTGCTCGACTTCACCGCGCTCATCGCGTTCGCCGGCGACGAGGGCCTGCGCGACGTGGCCTCCGGCGGCCACGTGCTCGAGCCCGACGGGGCCGACCTGGTGTTTCGCGACGCCAACCTCCAGCCCCTCGCCCGTGAATTGGTCAGCTATGCCGCCGGCTCGGGACGGTTCGTGATCTGGGTCCGCATCCCGGAGATCGCGGCCGACGTGGACACCACGATCTACCTCGACTACGGCGCGCCGTCGCTGGTCGATCTGTCCCCCACCAACGCCTGGAACGACGCCTATCGGGCCGTATGGCACTTCGAGGAGCCGGTGGTCGAGGGCGGACAGATCCGCGACAGCAGCGATCACGGCAATCACGGCACCGCGACCAACATGGACGCGAGCAACGGCGGGATGGGCGGACGCGTGGGTCGAGCCGTGTCGTTCTCCCAGCCCAATGCGACGATCGTGATCGGCAACGGCGGGCTCGACCTTCCGGGTCCCGTGACCTTCGAGGGCTGGGGCCGCATGGACGCCAGCTATGCCGGCTGGCAGCGCCTGTTCCACAAGGGTACGGAGCTCGACTTCCCGCTGAGCATGGGCGTGGGCGACTCCGCGACGGGGCAGCTCGGCACGGCCTACCTGGCGGTCAACTACCTGAGCATCCCGAGCGTCGATCTCGAGTACCCGATCCCGGGGTTCGCCTACGGCCAGTGGTACCACTATGCGGGCGTGGTGGGCGGTCCGGGCAACGACGTGGCGCTGTTCGTCAACGGCGTGCGGGTGCTGAGCACCACCTTCACCAACCCCATCGAGACCGGGCACGCGCTGCTGCACCTGGGCAACATGAGCGCCACCGGGAGCTCGCGGCTGTGGAGCGGGATGATCGACGAGCTGCGGTTCTCCAACGTCGCCCGCAGCGACGCGTGGATCGAGGCCGGCTTCCGCAACACGAGCACGCCCACGAGCTTCGCCAAGGTCGGCACCGAGCAGCCGATGCCCTGACGGGCGCCGAGGCGCTCCGTCACTTCTTCTTGTCGAACTTGGGCGATCGCACCGTGATCGGCTCGGTCGCGCGCGACGAGGTCGGACGCGGCTGGGCCGAGCGTGGCACCACCTGCTGCGGCCCCGTGAGCCCGGCGCGCCGACGCAAGCGCTCGGCCAGCGGGTTGTTGGGGCGCACCGGCTTGGCCCCCGTGGTCGTGCCGGGCGGCGGGACATCGCGCCCCGTGGGCTTGGCCGGGTGAGCTGCGCTCGCCGGGGCTGCCGCGGGCGCGCGAGCGGGAGCCTTGCTCGGTGGTGGCGCCTTGCTTGGCGCGGCCCGTCCTGCGGCAGCTGCCGCAGTTGGGCGTGGTCCAACACCAGGACCGGCACCGGCCCCGCTCCTGCCCGCAGGCGTACGCGCGGGTGCACCAGGCTTGGCCGCAGGGCCCGGACGCGCTGGACCGGGGCCGCGCATTGGAGCGGCCGCCTTGGCCGGAGGCGCCGCGCCACGAGGCGGAGGCGCTCCCTTGGTCGGCCCCGGTGCGCCCGTGCGAGGCACCCCTCGGGATCCTTGCTTCGGCGTCGCCGTCCGTGCCGAAGCGGCCCTGGGTGCGGGCTCCGGGGCCGACGCCGGAGCTTCGGCCGTCGGGCGCGGAGCCGGACGCACGCGCAGCTTGCCACCCTCCACCGGCTCGCGCTCGCGCTTGGGGATCTCGGGCTTGCGCAGGTGCGAGTTGGTGATGAACTCCGGCAGCCGCGACTCGCCGGCCAGCCGCCGACGCATCGACGGGTTCTTGGGCTGCGGAGGCAAGCGCTGCATCACCAGCGTCATGTCGTCCTCTTCGAGCTGGGCGAGGTTGTCGAGCGCCGCGACCACGGCGGCCTCGAGATCGCTGCGAGCGACGTCGACGTCGTGCTCGGGCGCCTTGGGTGGCGGCGGCGGATAGGCGACCACCGTGCCCTCCACGTCGTCGAGCTCCGACTCGTCGGCCACGTCGATCGGCGCCGACTGGGCGGCCTGCATCAGCTCGGGGGGGATCGATGGCGCCGGCTCCTCGTCTTCCTTGATCTCGACCCGTCGAACCGAAGGCCCCGGCTTGGGCTGCCGCTCGATCGGCATCTGCAGCAGCTGGCCGTCGGGGGTGATGAGGATGGTCGGGACCACCACCGTCTCGGTGGTCGGCACGTGCATCGGAGCCCCCGCGGCGCCGGGCTGCGCTCCGTACGAAGCGGCGCTCGAGCCGTCGTCCGCGTACTCCTCGACCTCGTCCTCGTACTCCGACTCGTCGTCCTCTTCCTCGGCGTCGGCTTCCCACCCTGCCAGGCAGCGGTAGACCTCGGCGGCCTCGTCGGTTCGTCCCGAGCGCATGTACACCTCGGCCAGGTGCTCGAGGCGTCCCTGCGCCGCCTCCATCCGCCCCAGCGCTGCCTCGGCCATCGCCACGTCGAGGTGCAGCTCGAGCCGATTGGGATTGATGGTCAGCGCCTTGCCATAGAGGGTGAGCGCCGCCGCGTGATCGTCTTGCTCGCTGCATGCCTCGGCCGCCGCCACGAGCCCGTCGACCGCCTCGTTCACCTGTCCCCGAGCCACCAGCGCATCGGCCAGGCCGAAGTGCGCTCGGAACTCGCCGGGATCGATGCGAAGCACCGCTCGAAATGCGCCTGCAGCCTCGGCGTAGCGAGCGGAGGCGAGGTGCTCGTGAGCACGCGCCATGGGTTTGTCGGTGAGGCTGGACATGCCGGCCCATTGGACACCCTAGGCCGGGGGGCTTTCCACTCCCGGGGCGAATTCGGCCGCCAGAGCGCGACAACGGAGGAATTCGGGCATTTTGACGACAGCCGCAGTCTCGTGGAGGCGAGTCGATCACCACGACCCGCACCTCGCCGAGCGGACATTCCACCTTCGTCCCGCTAGACTCACCCGAGGAGCGCACCATGCCCGCACCCGAGGACACCGACCTCCTGCTCGTGCATGCCGATGAGCTCGATCCCGTGCTCGAGGGCCCGGTCGCGTCGGCCAACGCATCCGCCGAGCTCTCGGGCACCGGCTACGAGGACCCCGAGCACCTGTGGGACGAGTCGCGCGAGGCCAACGAGCTGGCCGCGCAGCGCTGGGGCGTCATCGCCCCCGAGGGGCCCGTGGGCGACGAGCTGCTCGGACGCATCGAGCGCCTCATCGCCCGTCGCCAGGAGCAGCAGGACGCCAAGGTCTCCGTCTACCGCGTCCCCTCGGGCATGAGCGCGGCCGAGGTCTCGCGCTGGCGCAAGGATCACTTCGAGGGACCCAACGTCCGCCGCCGCGACCTGCCCCGCTACCAGCTCATCCTCGGCGAGCTCGACCAGGTCTCCGCCGAGCTCCAGATGATGCAGGGCTCGGACGGCTACGTGGGTCGCCTGGCCTTCGACGACCCCGAGCACTACGAAGCCTACGTCGACAAGCTGCTGCGCTGGGAGCAGGAGCCCTCGCCGAGCACCCGCGCTCGCGCCGTGTTCCACACCGTCCAGGACCGCACCTCGGCCACCACCGTGGGCCACCAGAGCCTGATGCTGCCGGGCCTCGAGCTGGCCCGCCGCGACTTCGAACAGGGCGAGTTCCCGGCGTCGCAGGTCATCGCGGTCGATCACGGCTACACGCCCAAGCCGGGACCGCTGATCGAAGAGGCGATCAAGGACGACCCCGCGGTGCTGTTCACCATCAGCCACGGCGCCGGGGCCCCGCGGCAGGGCTGGCGCTCGACCGAGGAGCAGCGACGCCTGCAGGGCGGCATGAGCTTCGGCCGCTCGGGCGGGCTGCTCACCGGCGAGGCGCTGACCAACCAGCGCTTCCTGCCCGGCGGGGTGTGGTTCATGCTGGCGTGCTTCGGCGCCGGTACCCCCGAGGCGAGCAAGTATCGAACATGGCTCGACCAGCTGCAGGCCATCGGCAGCTTCAGCGGCTCCACCGAGTCGATCGGCGCCAGCCTGGCCACCAACGGCCGGCCATTCACCGCCGCCGTCCCCAAGGCGGTGCTCGCCAGCTCCAACGGGCCGCTGGCCTTCATCGGCCACGTGGATCTGGCGTGGACCTACAGCTTTCGCGAGCGCGATGGCGGCCGCCCCGTCGACCGTCCCGGTCGCTTCATCGACGTACTCCACGGGCTGCTGCGGCAAGACCGAGTGGGCGTGGCGTTTCGCGAGCTCTATCGACACTATGGCCAGGCCAACACCGATCTCGCGGCGCTCATCGAGAGCGGCGAAGACGATCCCGAGCGCCGGGGCCACCTGTGGATGCTGCGCAACGATCTGGCGGGCTACATCCTGCTCGGTGATCCGGCCGCACGCCTGCCGCTTCGGCCCGAGGTCGTGCAGCAAGCCAGCAACATCGATCTATCGGCGATGTTCGGCTTCGGGGTCAGCCAAACCCCGACGCAGAGCTCCCAGCCCGAGCCTACGCTCGACGTGGATCTCGACGCCCTCGAGCGCGCCATCGGCCTCTACCTGGTCGGAGATCTCGGAGTGCCGAAGATCTTGCAAGAGTGTGGCCTCGAGCTCGGCCGTCGCGAGTTCGAAGACCTCGTGCGGCGATACACCGAAGCGGGGCGTTCCGCGATCCAGCGCTGAAATCGGGTGAAACAGCCCATCTGTGAACGCGAGTGCTACGATGACGCAGCACCTCGTCCTCGCGTTCACACATGACATCGACCACTGCTGCCTCGAGTTCCCGCGACGATGAGCCCATCCACATCGAGCTCGAGCTCGTGCGAGCGGAGGCGGCCGACGATGCGTTTGCGTTTCGCTTCGCCCGCCAGACCTACCTGGTGAGGGGAGCGCAGGGCTCGTACGAGACCACCGAGCTGCCGTGGAGCCGCGAGCTGCTGCGCGACCTCGAGGAGGTCCGCACGCCCGATCGCGACCCCGCCACGGTGGCGCGCGTCGGCGAGCTGCTGCGCGAGCTGCTCGATCCCGCCGGCTGGTCGCGTCACGAGGCCACCATCGTCGAGGCCCGGGCCTCGCGACGCCGCGTGCACATCACGATCCGCTCGGCCGCGGCCGAGCTCTACGCGCTGCCCTGGGAGCTGCTCACGCTGCGTGCCGACGGGCAGCACCTCGGCGCGCTCGATCACGTGCTGCTGCGCTACGCCTGGCCTGGTACCGCCACCGTGTCCGCGGAGCCCGAGGCCATCGACGGCCCCGGCCGCGTGCTCGTAGCGTGGTCGGCCGGCGGCGGCGGGGTCCCGGCCGCCGAGCAGACCAAGGCGATCGAACGCGCCGCGTCCGCGACCGAGCGCGACGATGCAGTGGAGGTGCTGCCCAATGCGTCCTACGGGTCGATCGCCGATGCGCTGGAGGCCGCGGCCGCGACAGGCCGCCCGTTTCGCGCACTGCACCTCCTGTGCCACGGCGCCGAGGTGGGCTCGACCTTCGGCTTGAGCCTCGACGCCGAGGACGACGGACGTCCCGCCGTGGTCGACGCGGGCCGCCTCCAGCAGCTGCTCGCGCCCCACGCCCACGCGCTGCGCTTGGTGGTGGTCGCCGCCTGCGATGGCGGCAACATGGGGCAGCCCGGCAACCGCATCGGCAGCGTGGCCCAGCGCCTGCATCGCGCCGGGGTTCAGTACGTGATCGCATCGCGCTACCCGCTGTCGGCCCGCGGCTCGACTCGCATGGCCGGGGCGCTCTACCAGGCGCTGCTCGAAGGCGAGTCGGTCGAGCGTGGATTCGTGGAGGCCCGCACCGCAGCCTCGCGTGAGGTGAGCCAGCTCGACTGGGCCAGCCTGCAGCTCTATGCCCGACCGGAGGACGGCGACCGCGGCCACGTGCTGGTGCCTCCGACCGCGCCGAAGGCCGCGCCCGAGCCCGCACCGAGCCCGGAGCCCGCCGTGGCCGTGACCGCCCCGACGACCGACGTGCTCGCGTCCGCTCCACCACCCACACCACGCACGTCCCGCTGGGTCGCCTATCTGGCGGTGGCGAGCACCACCATCATCGCGGTCTTCCTCATCCTCGCCTTCATACCCGACGAGTACCTCGAAGAAGACCCGGAGGAGGACGACTACCCCGCAGCCGTGGTGGGCACGACCACGCCCGGCTCGAGCGAGGGCATCGAGGACGAGCGGGCCACCTACGAGACCTACGACACGTTCGCCGAGACCCACGGCACCTACGCCGACACCTACGAGACCTACGCCGACACCCACGAGACCAACGGGGACACCGCGGCCGAGCCCGAGCGAGAACAGGTCACGGTCTCCAAGCAGAACAAGACGACCAAGCCACCTCGAGCCAACCCCGCGATCACCACCACGCGACCGAGCAAGCGGTGTGGCAGCGGTATCAAGGAGCTGGTTCGCGACAGCCTTCCGTCCTCCGGCGGCCGCTACGATCTCGAGGCATGGGCCCGCGAGGACGGCCGCGTGGTGCTCGGCAAGTGCCCTGACTGTGGTGATGCGGCTGGCAAGGCCAAGTCGGGCCTCCAGAAGATCAAGTCCAGCACTCTCACCTCGAATTGGAAGGACGAGCTCCCGTGCCGCACCACCATCGACTGGCAGTGAGCCTCCTGCGCGCGCTGCTGGGTGCACTGGCCCTGGTGATGTGCCTGTCGTGGCCTCGGTCCTCCAGTGCCGCACCTGCCTCCGCTCCACGACCCGCCGCGGCCGATTGCGACGTGATCCACGGGCTCACCGCGCTCGACCGCACCCAACGCGAGCGCCTCCATCGCGCATGCATCGACGGCCCTCAGGACGATGCCGCCACCTATACCGCGCTGTTTCGGCTGGTCTCGTCCTCGGGCTGGCATGCGGGGGTCGTGGGGACGATGCTCCGTCGCCATGGCCGCGACTCACTCACCGCGTGGGCCGAAGGCCGCCCCCACGATGCACCCGCGGCCCTCGTGGCCCAGGAGAAGCTCGACGCCGGTCTGTCGGCCTTCGCCGCCGGCACCCTCTGCAAGGAGTTCCGCGACTCGGAGGCGCTCGCCGAGTTCCTCGATGCAGTGGGGGCCGACGAGCCCCCCGAGAGCCTGCCCTTCACCTCGCGGTTCGCGACCTGCCTCGGAGTCCCCGCCTCGACGATGGAGAGCATCCGTCTGCTCACCATTCGGGCCGACGGCCTCGAGGACGTCACCGTGGTCGTGGGCACCCGCGACTACGTGCATGCGCAGCGCTGGACTCGAGCCGACGCGCTTCGCCTCGATGGTCACCGCTTCTTCGTGGCGGCCGTGCCCGAGGCCTCTCCGGTGGTGGTGCTGGGCACGCACGAGAACCAGGCGCTCCCCGTGGTCTGGCGCGGCCTGGTGACCCGCAACGAGGTGGTGTGGGCCGCGGCGCCGCGGCGCTCGTGTCTCGACCTCTCGGTGCGCATGAACCCGGACACCAGGCTGTACTTCGACGGCGTACGCATCGACGACGGCCCCGAGGAGGAGGTGTGCGCGGCCCCCACGGCCGATGCCACCACCAAGACCGACACCGACGACCCCCTCTCGGTCGATCGCACGCTCGCCATCACCCTCGATCAGCCGGGCTCGGGCCTGCCCGAGCACGAGATCTCGGCCCTCACCTGCGAGGGACGGGGCACGGCGCGACGCCCCGTGGTGCGGCACCTGTCCCCCCTGCCAGCCACCGCACCCGCCGACCAACTGCGCGCAGCGGGCCTGTGCGAGGCGTTTCGGCTCGATCTCGGCACGCCCACCAAGCAGCGCGTGGCGGTGCTCGGGGTCAACAAGCTGCCGGGCTGCGAGGCCACGCCGCTGTGGGCCAGCGACGTGCCCGAGCGCGTACGCCACGTGATCGGGCGCGACGTGGCCCACCGCGACGCGCGGACCTACACCAACTTCTCGGCCTACGCCGAGGCCTCCGAGGCGCTGTCCAGCCTCGAGACCCGCCTCGGCGGCAGGAACCGCAGCGACGCCAACGAGCGGGAGGATGCCGACGCCAATGCACTGCTGGGCACCGCCGCCCAGGAAGCCTGGCGCCAGGGCATCGACACGCTGCTGTCGTTCACGATGCAGTGCATGCCGCACGGATCGAACGCCGACGGCGAGCCGCAGTGGTCCTACTCCATCCGCGCCACCTCCATCCACGTCAGCGGGCTGTTCGCGCGTGGGTACTACGGCCGCGACGGGCTCGATCTCGAGGACTTCATCAACGTGGAGAGCGTGGGCTTCGACACCGTCGAGCAGCAGGACGCCGCGATCGGGGCGCTGCTCGATCGTACCTTCGGAGTGACCACGCCGCGCTTCGTGCCCCCGCCCGACCACGAGCCCTACCGCCGCCCCCTGACCCTGCGCCTGAGCGGGTGGAGCGACGATCCGCCGGGGGCCGCAGCCGAGCCCGGCAACGAGACGATCGAGCTGCGCTACAAGTCGCTCTACGGGGTCGGCGAGCACCTCGTCGACGTCCAGGCGCGAAGGGTCCCCGGCTCGGCCGATCGCCCTGCCCCCTGCGAGATGCTGGTCGCCCGCGGGGCACGGCTGCCCGAGGCCACCGCCGCCGCCGCGAGCACCTACGAGTCCCTGCCCACCAAGGAACGCAGGGTGGTGTTCGAACGCAGCCGCGACGACGAGGACGTCAGCTCCGATCCGCGCGCCACCGTGCACAAGGGAGAGATCTACCTGCCCCGCCCCGGCTGGTACCTGGTGACGACGGATGCCGACCAGGACGGCGAGCTCGACGACGCGGTGTGCGTGGATGCCACCTCGCACTCGATCGACGTGTGGGCCGACCTTGCGCCCTCGGGCGGTCCGCTGGCCTTCGCCAGCAACGGCTCCCGCATCAGGCTCTACACGCGGGCACGGGTGGGCATGACCCGCTACTTTCGCGGTGGTTGGCTCGGCACCGGCGTCAGCCTGGGCTACGGCTTCACCGACTACGTCGGGCCTCGTGCCGACTGGAAGGATCTCGACGTGGCATCCCGCGAGGAGCAGCAGTGGCGACGGCACGCGTTGCTCCTGTCGCCCCACCTCGAGTTCCGCTCGCGGACGCGTGCGTTGCCCGTGGAGTTTCGCGCCCGCCTGGGCCCCGCCATCGACACCGCCATGGTCGATGCACGCCGAGTGGACTACGCGCTGGTCGAGTTTCGCGCCGGCAACGACGAGAACGCCATCCTCGACATCGACGTCGACGCCAACCTCGAGCTCTCGATGGGGGTCCCGGTGGGTCGAATCCAGATCGACATCATGACGATGCTGTCCCATCTCGCCGTCGACGACTCGCTCGTTCGCTCGGCGACCACCGTGGTGGAGGATGCCAACATGGTCCTCGGCTTCGGCCTGATGATCAGCGGAGGAGTGCGATGATCGAGCCACGGCCGATCTTGTTGAGCGTCTGCGGGCTCGCGCTGCTCGGCGCGGGGCTCACCGCGAGCTCGTGCGTCGAGGTCCCGACCACCAGCGAGTGCGAGTTGGCGTGCTCGATCGCCAGCCGCTGCGGCATGCTGCCCTCGGCCCTGGGCGGCACCGCGGGCGCGAGCCGGCGAGCCAACGAGCTGGAGTGCATCACGCGCTGTGAGGCCAGCGACGGCAGCTCCACCGAGGTCGACAGCCTGCTCGTGGCCCTCGGCGCGCGAGCGGGCGACGACGACGGCGAGCTCGCCAGGATGATCGCACGGCTCGACAAGCCTCCGCTCTGCGGCCCCGAGGGTACCGACCTGTGCGACGATCTCATCGCGCAGCTCCAGAGCGAGCCCGAGACCAGCAAGCTCGAGGTGACCACCACCCTCGAGGTGCGCATGATCAGCGCCGGGAGCTACGTCACCAACACGTCGCTGCGCTCGTGGTGCTGCTTCGACTATACCGACGAGGTCGACGACGATCCCGCCAATCCCATGGGCAACGAGCCCAGCACCAACCTCGACGAGCTCGAGAGCGTCATCGAGCTGTTCGGACCGACCCGGAGCTGCCTGGTCGAGCTGCGCGACCTGGCCGACACCGCGATCGGACAGATCCAGAACGGCGACGCAATGACCGCAGGGGCGACGTGCGAAGCCCTGAGGACGAGGTGGCCGAGCACCGGGATGGTCGACGGCAACGACGACTGCCGCTATGCGGTCATGAGCAGCTCGCTACGTGCGCTCGGGCTGTCCGAGCTGTCGTGCGACTCGTCCGATCCCATGGAGCTCGACCAGGCGATGCACTTCGTCGCATCCGAGCTGAACGAGACCATCAAGGACTGGGAGCTCGAAGCCGATGGCCCGCTCGTCGATGCCGACGGAAACATCCGCGACTCCGCGACCATCCACGAGCTGATCCACGACGAGATTCGCGACGAGCTCGCCCGTCCCCACGGCTTCATCGAGGAAGCCTGCGAAGATCTGCTCGGTGACCAGGGGACCGACGCCTGCGAGGGCCTGGAGGCCCCGGACATCAAGTGCGTGGGGGGACCGGCGTGCAGCAAGGCCGACTGCCTCGACGAAGACGCCAACGCGCCGGCCTGTGACACCAGCAAGTGCGAGACCGACAGCTTCCCGCCCGGCCGCGAGTGTGATCTGCTCGGCATCGAGGAGATTCGCCTGGGCTACCGCACGTCTCGCGGCCTCGAGACGTTCGGCGATCCCATCACCGACTGCACCGGACGTACCACGATCGCAACCGTGTTCGAGGACGTCCGGGTAGGACCACTCACCCCGGTCGCAGTGGTCACCGGAACGTTGCCCCAATTCCTCGTGCCCGAGGGCGACCATGGCACTCGCACGTTCAGCTGGGTCGTGGAAGGCAACGTGCGCTGGGCCACGGCAGGGCAAGCCGTGCTCGAGCTTCCCAGCCCACTGCTGGAGTTCCTCCAAAATGGCCTCGAAGACCCGCTCGAGGGGCTCGGCTGGGTGGCCCAGCGCCTCCCCACCGGCAAGGCCTGCGACGACGAGCCCGGGCAGTGCGAGGGCTACTTCAACGAGAACTGTCACAACGGCATCGACGACGACGGCAACGGCCTCGCCGACGAAGCGGAGCCCTGGTGCGACTGCCTGTTCGAGGAGCTGGTCGACCTGTGCATCATCGTGCCCCCGGGCATGCCGCCGCCGTGCAACTGCATGGACCCCAAGCCACAAGAGGGGTGCCCCCCGTCGCTCCCCCCCCAGTGTACGTACGACTGACCCATCGACGAGAAGGGTATACTCCGCGCATGGCATCCGCATCGATCCAGGGCTTCTTCCCCCAAGGCCAGCAGCGTGCATGGGACTCCGCCTTCCTCGACGAGATGCGCTGCGTGGGCGATCCCCCGGCCGACGACGTCGTGAACGCGATGCTCGAGGCCAATGAGGGCCGCCCCGAGGACACCGCGCGGGTCCTGCTGCGGCAGCTGCTCGGCGGCGGCCAGCACAACGTGCTCCTGGGATCGCCCGGCACCGATCAGCTCGCTCGGTTCCTCCAGGAGCAGCGTCAGCTCCCCCCGTGGGCCGATCGCGAGCTTCTCGAGCATGCGCAGGCGCTGGGGCGCAAGCACCTGGTGATGGGCTCGGTGCTGCTGGCGGTGGCCAGCCTGCCCGAGTGCTACCTCGACGCCAAGGGAGCCCCCGTGCTCGCCGCCAGCGGTCAGCTCAGCGAGCAGCCGGCCCGTCGCCTGCGCCACACCGCCCACATGGTGCTCTCGGTCTGTGCCGAGCACGCCCTGTATCCGCGACCGGGCCAAGATCCCAGCGTGCTGCCGGTCGGGATCGAGAAGGCGCTCACCGTCCGTCTCATGCACGCGCTGCTGCGGCGCTTCACCGTGCAGGGCTATCGCCTCCCCGAGGCGTTCTACCAGAGCGTCGAGCAGGAGCTCGGGATGGGCGACCACTTCGGTGACGGCGAGCAGGTGCCGGTCCCGATCAACCAGGAGGACCAGGCGTTCGTGCTGCTGACGTTCTCCTACGTGGTGGTGCGGGGGCTCGAGCGCATCGGCATCGCGCTCGACGACCGCGACCGCGACGCCTACGTGCACCTGTGGAACGTGATCGGTCACCTCATGGGGGTGCAGCGCGAGCTGATGCCCGAGGGCTTCTCCGAGGCCGCATCGCTGTTCCACGCGCTCAAGCAGCGACTGGCCGGACCCTCCGAGGAGGGGAAGCTGCTGATGGCCGCCATGATGGACTGGACCAACCGCCTGGTCCCCCTGCCGCTGCGCAAGCTCAACCTCGCGGCCGAGCTCGTCGTGCACTTCATCGGCCCCGAGAGCGCGGCCATGCTGGGCATCGAGCAGCGCGGGCTGCGGTGGCTTCGACACCGCCTGTTCACGCTCCCCGTGGAGGGCTACGAGGCGCTCAAGCCCGCGGGGCTCGCCTGGAACCCGCTGGGGGTGGTCATGGAGTCGCTCGCCAAGCCCATGGTCAAGCGCTTCATGGCCGAGGTCTCCACCACGCGCCCGCCCCCGCCCGTGCAGCCGGGCGAGCCCGCTCCCAGGCCCTCGGGCGGCACCGTGCAGTGGCCGCAGTACGTGATCGACCGGGTTGCGTAGCGTTCGTACCTCGGCATCGACCGTGACCGGCCACTACCTGCTCATCGCCTACGCTCCGTCGCGAGAAGGGCTCGAGTACGGCCCGGCCAAGCCGCCCGACCATCGCTTCGGCTTCTTCTACCAGGACGAGCGCACGGGCGTGGGCTCCTACTGCGACGCCAAGCAGGCTCTGGCGCGCATGGCCGAGATCACCCGCCTGGGAGCCGGGTGGTTCCTCCCCCTGCTGCGGCGCATGGCCAAGGGCAAGGAGGTGCCGCTCGAGGAGATCCTGCGCGAGCTCGCAGCGCATGCCCATGGACCACCCATCTGGGACCTCGGCCCGAAGATCGATCACCGGGAGCTGCTGCCCGACGAGGTGGTCGAGCGCTACACCGCTCGGGAGCAGTAGGCTCGAGCGAGCCGCTCGCGTCGGTCACGACTCGAGCAACGCCCTCGCCGCGACCAGGTCGGGCGTCCGGGGCTGCCCCTCGAACGGGCCGAGCGCCTCCTCGAGCACCGCTCGCGCCTCGTCGCGCTGCCCCCGGCGCAACAGCAGCTCGGCCAGCGACGTGGCGGCCCGCAGCTGCCACGAGCGGGCGCCCTGAGCCCGCGCGGTCTCGATGGCGCGTCGGAACGACGCCTCGGCCAGCGCCATCGCGTCCTCGTCGTCACGTGCATCGTCGCCGGCCTGCAAGAGCCGCTGCGTGCCCCGCATGCGTCGCAGCTCGGCCTCGAAGAAGCGCTCGCGGCTCGACTCGGCCAGCTCGAGCGCCTCGTCGAGCAACGGGCCCGCCTCGCGCAGATGCCCCTCGCTCCGTCGCGCGTCGGACAAGAGCCCCAGGAAGTACGGCACGGTGAATCCCGAGCCGGTCTGGCGCCAAAGGCCGATGCACTGCTGAATGCGCTCGGCCGCCCCGGCCTCCCCCTGCCCCGCCCGCGCGCTGCCCCCCAGGATCGTACCCCACACGAGCCACCAGCCAAAGCTCTGCTCCTGCGACAGCGCCACTGCCTCGTCGGCGAACGCCTGGGACTTCGCGTGATCGCGCATGTAGAGCTGGAACCACGCGGCAACGCCCAGCGCATACGCCCGACTGAACTCGTGGCCGATCTCGGCCGACAGGGCCAGCGCCTGCTCGTGACGTGTGATCGCCAGATCGAGCGCCCCCAGCTGGAAGCACACCAGCGACGAGACCGACCGCGACGTGACCCCCACGCTCTGTCCAGTGAGCAGCGCCTGGCCGCCGTGGCGCTCCACGTCGAAGCGCTCCACCACCCACTCGAGGTGCTCGCGCGCCCGCGGCAGATCATCGCCCATGAAGAAGTACGACAGACCCAGCGAGAAGTGGGCCTCGAGCAGCAGCGCCTCGTCTTGCTGCTCGGTGGCCAGCTCGAGCATCCGCTCGGCGTAGTAGAGCCCCTTGGTGTGCGTGCCCTGGACCAGATAGAACGCCCACAGGCCCCACAGCACCCAGAACCGCTCGGGGGTGGATCCCAGCTGCCCGCACAGAGCATCGGCGCGGACGAACACCTGCTCGACCTCCTCGGAGGCATAGCCCTTGAGCGCCGACAGCGACGTGCCCAGCTTGATCTGCAGGCGAAGCTCGAGCTGATCCCGCGCGGGCGACTCGGGCAGCAACGGCACGAGCGCGAGCCCCCGCTGCAGGTGGCTGACCGCCTCCTGGTTCGACGACGACGCCTGAGCGCGCTCGGCTGCACGCAGCCAGGCATCGACCGCATCCTCGATCCGAGCGCCGCCGGCCGCCTCGAGGTGGTGAGCGAGCAGCTCGGGCTCGACCTCGGCTTGCTCGCCAAAGCCCTCCTCGAGCGCCTTGGCGATGCGTCCGTGGTACTCCTGGCGCGTCCGCTTGAGCAGCGACTCGTAGGCCACGTCCTGGATCAGCGCGTGCTTGAAGATGTAGGTGTCGCTCTGCCGCAGCACGAGCTGGGACTCCACCAGCTCGTCGAGCGCGCGCTCGAGCTGCTCCCTCGGGCCCGAGAAGATCTGCTCGAGCAGGCGAAGGTCGAACGTGCGTCCGATGGTGGCCCCCAGCTGCGCCACCTTGCGGGCGAGCGGATCGATGCGATCGAGCCGCGCCATCAGCGAGTCGTGCAGAGTGGCC
Organism: Paraliomyxa miuraensis; assembly: GCF_026337845.1. Taxonomy (GTDB): domain Bacteria; phylum Myxococcota_A; class Polyangia; order Nannocystales; family Nannocystaceae; genus Paraliomyxa; species Paraliomyxa miuraensis. The sequence continues at coordinate 363,041 of NZ_JAOVZF010000163.1, forward strand.
GGGATCGCGCTGGTCTTGGTGTCCTCGATCTGCCCCGCGTCCATCAGCATGCGCGTCAGCTCCTCGACGAACAGCGGAATCCCATCGGTGCGCTCGACGACCTGGGCCAGCATCTTGGGCGGCAGGCGAAGACCCTCGGTCATGGCCAGCACCAGCGCTCGGCTGTCCTCGCCGGAGAACGGCCGCAGCCGGAGCTCGTGCACGCGCTCGTCGTCCGTCCAGGGCGACTGGAACACCGGACGGGCCGTCATCAGCACCATGACCCGACGCTCGGGGAGCCGCGTGACCAGCAGCTTGACCAGATCGAGCGTCGATGGATCGATCCAGTGCACGTCCTCCAGCACCAGCAGCCGGGGGGGCTCGTCGTCGCTCGGCAGCAGCAGCTCGACCAGCACCTCGGTGGTGCGGAGCTTGCGGGCCTGGGGCGACAGGGCGGCCGGCTCGTAGCCGGCGCTGGGCGGGATGTCGAGCAGCGCGGCGAGCAGGGGCTCCGCGTCGGCCAAGCGCGAGGCTGGACGCGAGGCACGCCCCTCGAGCCACCCTCGCAGGCGCTCGAGCGCCCTGGCCGGGGCATCGTGCCGACCGATGCCCGACTCGACCCGCAGCATCTCGACGATCGGATGCATGGCGCTGTTGACGAAGAACGGCATGCAGTACACGTCGTGCACGCGATACGGCCCCTCGCCCAGCGTGGCCTTGAACGCGGAGAGCATGCGGGACTTGCCCACGCCCGGCTCCGCCACCACCAGCGCGGCGCTGCCACGCCCCTGTCCGGCCGCCTCCCAGCACGATCGGAGCACCTCGAGCTCCTTGGCTCGCCCCACGAACGGAGTGAGCGCCTGCTCGCCCACCGCCTCGAGGCGATGCCGTGCCACCACCCGCAGCAGACGAAAGACCTCCATGGGCGTGGCAATGCCCTTGAGTTCCCTCTTGCCGAGCGACTCGAGCTGGAACAACCCTCCAATGAGCCGTCGCGTGGCCTCGCTGACGACCCCCGAGTTGGGACCGGCCAGCGACTCGAGCCGGGCGGCGATGTTGGCAGTGTCGCCGACCGCGAGCTGCTCGCGCTTGGATCCGCCCCCCACCTCGCCCACCACCACCAGCCCCGTGTGGATGCCCAGGCGGATCTTGATGGTCACGCCCAGCTCGCGCTCCAGCCCCTCGTTGAGGGTGTCGAGCGCCTCGAGCATCTCGAGGCCGGCGCGGGCGGCCCGGGTCGGGGCGTCCTCGAACGCGGTGGGATAGCCGAAGTAGACCAGGAGCCCATCGCCCAGGTACTGCGCGATGCTGCCCCCGAAACGCTCGATCACCTGGGCGCAGGTGCTCTGGTAGCGGCGCACGACCGCCATGAGGTCCTCGGGATCGAGCTGCTCGCTGAGCTTGGTCGAGTCGGCGATGTCGCAGAACATCACCGTCAGCTGACGACGCTCGGCTCGCAGGCGATCTTCGGTTCCGGACCCCGTGCGCGCGGCCGGGGCCGGGGTTGGAGCCGGAGCCGAGGCCTGCAAGCGCGTGCCGCAGCTCGAACAGAACCTCGCCGTGTCCTCGACCGTGGCCGAGCAGCTTGGACACCTCGTCATCGACGATCCTCCGTATTCGTCGCGCGCACGACCGGGCTCGCCGGAAACGCGGACAACAACCCCGGCAGGAGATCGGCCTTGACCCGGGGCCACGCGTGATGAGCGTCGTGCTCGCATAGGACCGCCGCCAGGTCCGGTCCCAGCACGAGGCGCAGTGCGGCGTCCAGGGGGCGAGGCAGCCGCAGGGAGAACGTGCCGTACCTCGCGTCCTCGTCTCGTTCGTCCCCACGCCCGCCTGCTCGCACCCCCCTGCGGTAGTGCAGCACGTGGTGGAACACGAAGTTCGACGTGCCCACCGTCAGCCGCAGCACGAGCCAGTAGGAGAAGAACACCGCGGGGGCGATGGCGACGAGCGACAGCATCGTCAACGCTCGCACGGTTGCCTCGCGGCGGAGCGAGGCGCCGATGCCCTGCCCGAGCACCCAGCCCGCAGCCGCGAGCTCGGGGCCGAGCATCGCCGCCCCGAACGCACGCACCGATCCTCCGCGGATCTGGAACAGCTCGGGATCGTCGGCCGTGGCGGTCCTTCGGTGGTGACGCAGGTGGATGTCCTGGTGCTCGCGATAGCCCAGGCCCAGCGGGGTCTCGAACAGCATCATCATGCGCAACGGCCACACCACCTGCTCGGGTCGGCGCACGTGCATCAGCTCGTGGGTGAGCAACGCCCCGCGCAGGTAACACACCACGATCACCGGCGCGAGCAGCTCGACCGAAGCCCATCCCGCCATCGCGATCCCCAGCGAGGCGTAGATGGCCGCCATGTACGCCACTCCGTGGCGCTCGTATCGGCGAGCGTCGGCCTGGCTGCGGTTGTACGAACGCGGTGGCCGACCGCCACGATGCTCACCCATTGGCTCGGTCGACACGGCACACCGACGGCGCCATGGTGACGCTCCGCCGGTCGGGGTGTCAACGTGAGCCGCGCCCGAAGCCCCCTGTTGTCGGTCCTGCTGGCGTGAGATAGTCCCTCCGAGCTGGCGCCTTCCGTGCGGACCCACCTCCCACGCGTGCCCGTGGCCGCGCCCGAGTCGCACCCCATGCCCGTGAACGGGGGTATCGCCGCGTGAGGATCGCGGTCGTTGGGGCGGGACCGGCGGGCGCAGCCGCCGGGCACCACCTCGCCCGACTGGGGCACGAAGTGATCCTGCTGGATCAACACGGCTTCCCCCGGCCCAAGACCTGCGGGGACTGGATCACGCGCGGCACGCTGACCGAGCTCGAGACCATGGGCCTGCCATGGGTACGATTGCGACAGCTCGCGTCGCAGCGCGCCGAGATCCGCGGCAGCATCGTGGGTGCTCCCAACGGCCAGCTCAGCCACGTGCGGAGTGAGGACGCTCCGAGCGCGTGCGTCCCCCGGGACGTGTTCGATGCGATGCTCGTGCGCCGCGCAGTCGCAGCCGGGTGTCGCATGGAGATCGCCCGTGTGCGGGATCCCGCCACGCTGGTGGGCGAGCACGACCTGGTGGTCGATGCCCGTGGCGTGTACGCCGGACAGCCCAACACGGTGGCCGTGCGCGCGTACTGGACCGTGCCCACCAACCGCATCGACGCCACCACGCGGAGCACGGTGCGACTGCACACGATCGAGCGCTTTCGCATGGGCTACGGGTGGATCTTCCCCGTCGACGTCACCCGCGAGCACGTACGGATCAACCTCGGCGTGGGGCTGTGGCGTGCGGAGCACGATGCTCGCGGGATCAAGATCCGAGAGGACTTCGAGCGCTTCGTCGAGGAGAATCCGGTGGCGCGCCGGCTGGCCACGGTGGCGATCGAGCAGGGGCGCACCCGCGGTCACCACCTGGCGCTGGCCTCCGAGCGGCTCGAGGTCGCCGGCCATGGTGTGCTGCGGGTGGGCGATGCGGCCAACCTCACCGATCCGATCACCGGCGAGGGGATCACGAACGCGGTGCTCAGCGGCCGCCTCGTGGCCCAGGCGATCGACGGCGCTCGCGATCCCGCGCAGGCTCAGCGGCGCTGGCAGCGAAGCTACGACACCCTGCTGTGGCCCGAGCTGATGGCCGCGCTACGGCTGCGCACGCTGCTGCTGGGCACCCGGCGCAAGAACCTCGCCATGTGGCTGCTCCAGCGCCGCCCCGCGCTGGCCGAGCGCTTCCACGGCAGCCTCGAGGGCGTGGTGTCCTACCGCGACGTGCTCCCGCTGCGGCTGCCCGAGATCCGGCTGGGCAGCTCGTAGCGTGGGAGCGGCTCCGCGGCCCCCCTCACGCCAGGCGGCACACGTAGCCGACCACGTCCCCCAGCTCGGTCTGCTGCCGCACCACCTCGAACCCGTGGTGGAGCAGCAGCAGCCGCGCCTCCTGCGGGAACAGCTGTCGCAGCTGCAGCACCAGCGCCTCCGGCTCGCGCTCGTCCTCTCCCTCCATGCGTCGAATGGTCATGGTCACCGTGAGCACCTGCGAGAGCGGCTCGTACTCGATGTGCTCGGTGGCGCGACAGACCGTGCCGTCGGCCGGGTCGCGAAACCACGGCACTTCGGTGGTGGTACCCGAGAGCAGCGCCGGGTCGGGCACCAGTACGTCCAGCACGAACAGCCCCTCGGGTCGCATGTGCTCGCGCACCCGGGCCAGGAACGCCTCGAGCTGCCGCAGATCGTGGTGATGTGCGATGCCGTTGAAGGGACAGGTCACCGCATCGAAGCGCGCGTGCAGCGACAGCGTGCGCCCATCGGCGTGTACCAGCCGAAGCCGGGCCTGCACGTCCTCCGGCTCCTCCCGTAGTGCAGCCCTCGCGTGCTCGATCATCGATGCGCTCAGGTCCACGCCCGTGACCTGCTGGCCACGACGCACCATCGGCAAGGCGACCCGGCCCATCCCCACCCCGTACTCCAGCACCCTTGCCCGACCCTCCGTCGACCGAAGGTAGAACGGCAGGTCGGCGCTGCGCTCGTGGTGCATCATGCGATAGATCAGCGGGCGATCGTAGAGGGAGCGGGGCACGGCCGGACGATCATGCCCAAGTCGACGGCGGCTCGCCGATGCTACGCTGCGCGACCATGAGCACCACCCCCAAGCACCTGCTACGCCGCGCCGAGCTCGAGGCATCCGAGGCCATACACGTGCGGCACCCGCTCAACCCGCAGTCCGAGATCCACATGCGGAGGCTGAGCGACCCGACCGGGATGAAGCGCATGGGAGTCAACCTCGGCCGCATCCCCCCCGGCAAGGAGAGCTTCCTTCCGCATGCCCACACCACCAACGAGGAATGGGTCTACGTGCTCGAAGGTCGCGGCCACGCGCTCATCGGCGAGCACGAGCACGAGATCGGCCCCGGTGACTTCCTGGGCTTTCCCACCGACGGCACCGTGCACCACCTGCGCAACTCGGGCGACGTCGACCTCCTGTTCTTGCAGGGCGGAGAGCGCAACGGCTTCGACGTCGGCCTGTTCCCCACCATTGGCAAGCGCATGATGGTCCAGCCCGAGCAGGGCCTCGCGCACTTCGTGCCCGAGGACGCCATCGAGACCCTGCCGCTGTCCGCCTGGCTCGTGACCGACGACGCCAAGGACGGCGCGGGCTGAGCCGGCAGGAATTTCTCCGAGTTCGCGTCACATCGTCCAAGTCGGGGCCTCCACCTCGACATGAACCGCTACACCATCAAGGTCGGGATTCTCTTTGCCATCGGAGCCTTCGCCGCCGCCATGACGACGAACCCGGCCCCCGCTTCCGCCCTCACCTGCTCGCAGCAGTGCTACGCGAACTTCCAGGCTTGCTTGCAATCGTCCACGCCCAAGCCCCAGTGCAACATGGAAAAGAACGAGTGCCTGTCGGAGTGCCAGTAGCCTCCGTCGGGCCTCTACAAGAGCGGCGGCGCCCGGTCGCCGGGGAAGCACGGCCAGCGCGCCGAGCCCAGCCAAGCGCGCTGCAAGCCCGCCATCCCCTCCCTCGTGGGTGCGATGCCGTGCGCCGCCGCCTCGCCCAGCAAGAACGTGCAGCGCTCGGTGTCCACCGACACGTGGCTGGCCGCGGGCTCGAGCGCCAGCATCAGGTACCACTGCGCCAGATCGGCGATCGCCTGCCACGGGTCGGGCGGCTCGGGCTCCTGCCGGTCGCCCACCAGCCGCTCGACCCCGGCCTGCAGCGCCCGTAGCTCGGCCAGGGCCTCCGCCGACAGCCGTTCCGCCATGCTCGCGGGGATCGTGTGCAGATGCCGGCGCGCCACCGAGCCACGCTACTGCATCGTCGCGCGCGAGGGCGCGCTCGCGTCCGGCTCGCGCAGCCACGCCTCCACCACCGCCAGGCGCCGCTCCATCGCGGGCGAACCCGCGGCCAGGATCGATCGCGCGCGCTCGGCCAGCGCGCGAGCTCGCGCAGGGTCCTCCCCTCGCGCCCGCAGCACCTTCGCCAGCGAGAACCATGCCATGGCCGCGAGCTCGGGCGTCACGCCCCCTCGGTCTGCCTCCAGCATCAACGCGAGCTCGAGCTGCTGCTTGGCCTCGTCGGAGCGACCGAGGGCGAGCAGCGCATCGCCGAGCTCCCGCCGCATCTCCACCACCATCGGAAGCTCGATCAGGCCAAGCGTCTGCATCACTGCCAGCGCCTGCCGCTGCGCCTCCGCGGCCGCCTCGTGCTCCCCCTGCGCCGACAACGCAGTACCCATCGCTCCGATCGCCGCCGCCGTCCAGGGATGATCGCCCATGCTGCGCTCGAGGATCGATCGCGCGCGCCGAAGCTCCGCCAGCCCCTCCGTGGTCCGCCCCACCTCGGCCAGCTGCGCGCCGTGGTTGATGAGCGAGACCGCGACCTCGGCGTGCTCGGACCCCAACGCTCGCTCGCGGATCTCGATCGAGCGCTCGTGGGCCGCGAGCGCCTCGGATACCCGTCCCAGCATGCGCGCCGTGTTGCCGATGTTGCTGTACAGAGCCCCCACGCTGTAGTGCTCGGGTCCCAGGCCGGCCAGCCAGATCTTCAGCGCGCGCTGCTGTAGCACCAAGGCGTGCTCGTACCGACCGAGCTCGTACGTGGCGTTGGCCAGGTTGTTGAGCGTCGCTCCGATGTCGGGATGCTCGGAGCCCTGCACCCGCTCGCGGATCCGATGCACTTGCTCGTACTGTTCGATCGCCTCGGGGTAGCGTCCGAGATCGTAGTACGCGATGCCGAGGTTGTTGCGTGCGACGGCGACCTCCAGGTCGTCGGGGCCCACGACCGCCGACCACAGCTCCACCGCCTTCAGCAGCTCCGCCACCGCCTCCTCGGGCCGGCCGGCGTAGGTCAGCGCCATCCCCAGGCTCGCGCTCATCGTGGCCTGCGAGTGGAGGTCGTCGGGAATTCGCGACAACCGAGCCTGTCCATGCCGGGCCCAGCGCACGCTCTCCTCGGGGCGATCGCTGGTCAGGAGCACCAGTCGCGTGGCGACGAACACGACCTTCGCGTAGTCCCCCGCCTCCTCGGCCTCGTGGAGCACCTGTACCAGCTGCTCCTCGGCCCCGCGAAGCTCACCGAGATGGATCGACGTATCCGTCAGCCACATCGAGGTGAAGGTCGACAGCGGCGCATAGCCCAGCGCTCGGCCGCGCTCGTGCAGCTCGGCCGCCAGCGCATGCGCTCGCGGGTACTGCCCCGCGGCCAGCAGCACCTGCACCTCCTCGAGCGCGTGGTGGATCTCGCTCACCCGCAAGGCAGTCGTCTCGTCGTCGGGTAGCACCAGACCGTCGTCATCGGGATGCTCGTCCGCACAGCCCTCGAGCGCGGGCAGCCCCTGCACCAGCGCCGCGGCCTGCTGCAGCAGATCGGCCTCCACGTCAGCGAGCGTCTCGACCATCGTCGCCATTCTCCGTCGGCGGCGCTCCAGGCACTCGAGCTGCCGCCCGCGGAGGGTCTTGGCCTCCGCGTCATCCGGATCCGCCTCGCAGATTCGGTCGTGCAGGTCCAGCCAGCGCGCCGCGTAGTCGTCGAGCCGATGCTCGACCCGCGCCACCGTGTCAGCGGCATAGCTCGCATCATCCCGGCCCAGCGCTGCGCGCAATGCCTCGCGCCGTGGCTCGCCCCATGCCTGCTCGAGCAATGACTGCGCCTGTGCGCAGTCGGACTCGGCGGGCCGGGGCCACCACGGCCAGCCGAGCCCGCCCACCGCGAGCACGACCGCCAGTCCACCCGCGCCGATCCACGACCAACGCCCGCGCGGCCTCGAGAGCGCCTCGAGCCGGGCCAAGAGCACGCTCATCGACGGCCAGCGCTCTTCCGGGCGCGGCGCAAGACCGCGCAGCAGCACCCGCAATAGCCCTGCCGGCATCTCGCCACCGCGCGGCACCTCCACCACCCGACCGGCCCGCTTGGCCCGCCACAGCTCGTCGGCGCTCCGCCCCGCGAACGGCCGCACCCCGTAGACCGCCTCGAACAACGACGCACAGAACGCGAACTGATCCGCGGCCGGCCCGATCGGCTGCCCCTCGTGCTGCTCGAGAGCCATGTACGCCGGTGTCCCCATCACCGTCCCCGCCTCCGTGAGCGGCGCCGTGAGCCGATTGGTCACCGACGACGAGCCCGCCGATGGGGCTCCCTCCTCGTCGACGTCCGGCACCTGCGGCCCATCGACGCGCGCCCCCTTGCCCGCCGCCAGCGCCAGCCCGAAGTCCATCACGCGTGCATGGTCCTGCGCGTCGACCAGCACGTTGCCCGGCTTGAAGTCGCGATGTACCAGCCCCGCCGCGTGGGCCGCCGCCAACCCTCGCCCCGCCTGGACGAACATCGCCACGACCTCGCGCCAGCTCCTCACCCGCGCGGTCAGCCACTCGCGCAGCGTCGGGCCCTCGATCAGCGCCAGCGCGATGTAGATCGCACCCCGGTGCTCTCCCACGTCGAACACTTGCACCACGTGCGGATGCGAGAGCTGGGCCATCGCCTGCGCCTCTCGCTGCATCCGCGTGCGCCCCTCGCTCGACTCGGTGGCCGACTCGTCGACTTCGCGCAGCAGCTTGATCGCCACCTTGCGGTCGAGGCGATCGTCGTGCGCGCTGAACACCACCCCCATCCCGCCCGCGCCGAGGCGCTCGATCAGCGTGTAGCGACCGATCACGTCCCCCGGCTCGGGCTCGGGCTCCGACGGAGCCGACCGGATGGGTACCCGCAGGGGCGACCGCCACGGCTCGGTGACCGCGGTCCGAAGGTTGCGCGTGATCGCGTCCTCGTGGTCTCCCACCCCCACCATCATGCCCCACCACTCATGCATTCGTCGTCCGCTTCGGGTGCTCGCCCGCGCGCGGTGCCTGCGGTTATGCTCGCGCTACGATCATGACGATGCGCGCGCTCCCCCTCCGACTCGCCCTCCCACTGCTCCTCGCCACGACCGCGTCGTCGGCCTGCGAGGGCGCCGACGGCGAGGACGGCGGCAGCGTCGAGGTTCCCAACCCGCTCACCGATCCCGCAGATGGTCCTCCCGCTGGCAACCTCGACGGAAACTGCCCGGTCCCCGCCGAGGCCGGCCTGGCCGACGTGTCCAACCCGACCACCGTCGTCGGCAACGGCACCCCGGAGAGCTGCACCGCCGAGGCCACCATCGACGCGATCGCCCGCGGTGGTGTCATCACCTTCGACTGCGGACCCGACCCCGTCATCATCACCCTCGATCGACCGGCCAAGATCTTCAACGACACCGGGCCCGAGATCGTGATCGATGGTGGCGGCCTGGTCACGCTCAGCGGTGCGGGCAATCATCGGATCCTCTACATGAACACCTGCGATCCGGAGCAGGTGTGGACCACCGACCACTGCCAGGACCAGGATCACCCGCGCCTGACCGTGCAGAACCTGACCTTCATCGACGCGAGCTCCAAGAACGAGCCCGAGGAGTACGACGGCGGCGGGGCGATCTGGGCCCGTGGCGGTCGCCTCAAGGTGATCAACTCCCGCTTCTTCAACAACGTCTGCGCCGACACCGGGCCCGACGTGGGCGGCGGGGCCATCCGCGCCCTCAGCCAGTACCAGGGCCAGCCGGTCTACGTGGTCAACACCACCTTCGGCGGCGCACCGGACCTCGGCAACGTGTGCTCCAACGGCGGCGGCATCAGCAGCATCGGCGTGTCGTGGACCGTGATCAACAGCCTGTTCTCCCACAACCGAGCCATCGGCAACGGCGGCAACCCGGCCCAGGGCGGCACTCCCGGGGGCGGCAGCGGAGGGGCGATCTACAACGATGGCAACACCATGACCCTGTCGCTGTGCGGCACCGACATCCAGCACAACGAGGTCAACGCCCACGGCAGCGCGATCTTCTTCGTCAGCAACGATCACAGCGGCAACATCCGCATCGACCAGAGCGTGATCACCAACAACGAGGGCGGCTCGTGGTACACGCAGTACCCGCAGATCTCGGCCCACGACGACACGCCGATCGCGGTCACCGACTCGACCGTCGAGTAGCCAAGCCCACGGGTGCCACCGGAGGCTCGGGCGTCGGGATCGGCCCGAGGCCTACTTCCCCGTCTTCTTGTGCACCCAGCCGAAGAACGAGGCCGCGCGCTTCTCGAGGTCGCGGCCGAACTTCGGGTGCTCGTGCACGTACTTGAGGTAGCCCCAGTAGGGGTTCTCGGCCGATCTCGAATCGATGCCCACCAGGCCGTCGATGAGCAGGGTCTCGGAGATCTCGAGCTCCCGGCGCTCGAGCGACGAGGGACGCGACTCCTCGATGGTCCCCAGCACGCGTCCCTTGCCGAGATCGTCCACCGTGGTCGTGCCATCGACGAGCGACACCGTCACGCGATACTTCGGCGAGAGCAGCTTGAACTGCGTCAAGCTCCCCGGGTTCGCGGCCATCGGATAGAAGTACACGATCACCGCGGGCTCGGTCGACGGCCAGCTCGCCGGCAAGATCGGCGACTGCTTCCACGACTTCTTGGGATCGAGCCGATCGGCCACCGCGCCGTCGGCCGCATCCTTGACCGCCTCGCGCGTCGTGATGGTGAAGCCCTCCACCACCCGCGAAGCTTCCTCCTCCTCGGCCCGGCCGATGACGGGACCCTCGTCGTTGCGCGAGGTCGAGACGAACGTCTGCGTCTCGAATGGCTCCTCGGGCTCGGCCTCCGGCTCCGGCGCGGATGCGGGCTCGGGCTCGACCGTGGCCGTGTCCTTCGCGCGCCCGCAGGATGTCAACACCAGCGCGACCGCGAGCACACGAAGGTCGAGGAGCATCGTACGAGCATCCTCCTTGCCCTCGTCGTGAGCAATGGCCAGGTCCTAGCCAGCGCGATCGCTACGCAATTTCGGACGAGGGCCGCGCTCGTCCGCCCGAGCGGCCCTTCGCCGAGTTGCCCTTGCCGATGTGGACGCGTCACCGCAGCGGTGGGAGGATGAAGAGGTCATGGGTCTTCGCGCCTGGCCGTGGATCGTAGCCGTGATGTTCCTGCCCGCCTGCGGCGGATCCAGCTCGTCCGACGACGATGCCGCGACTCCGGGCTCGAGCACCAATGACGAAGGTCCTGGGCCCATCGAGGGCTGCGAGTTGCCCGTCGAGATCCTTCAGCTCGATGCCGAACCTGCGGCTCTCACCGGCTTCATCCGCTGCAACGACGGGGAGCTCCGCCGTACCGAGGCCGTGGAGTGCGTGCAGCCCATGCCCACCGGTGTCGCGTGCAACGGCGCAGGGGGTTCGTGCAGCACCGACGCCGATTGCAGCTATCGTCCCTACGGCGCGTGTCTCTACTTCGAGGGCTTCTTTGCCGGATGCGCCTGTGTCTACGGCTGCACCGCCGACGCCGATTGCCAGCCCGGTCAGGTCTGCGTGTGCGGGGGCTCGGCTCCCGACTACCCCACCAGCACCCAGTGCGCGCCCGCCAATTGCACGACCGACGCCGACTGCGGCTCCGGCAATTGTGCGCTGGGCCGCGAGCTCTCCAATTGCAGCGACACCCCCGTGCTGGGGTGCATCACCGACGCCGACGCCTGTACCCCGCTCGGGGGCGACTGCGAGGGACAGAACTGCGTGCCCGCCGACGACGGCGGGGCGTGGGCCTGCACCAATCCCGAGGTGTGCTGAAGGCCGGGCGACCGGGCCGCTCGTCGTCACCGCGGCGCCGGTTCCACCGGTCGTCCGAGCTTGGCCGTCCAGCGCCATACCGCCGAGATCTTCGGCCCGCACTCCACGTCGTGCAGCATCTTCGGCACGCCATGCAGCCAGTCGGCCTGACAGCGCCCCCCCATCACGTAGAGGTCGCCGCTGGCCAGCATGAGCTCGTGCGTGGCCCCTCCACGGATGGCGCGCAGCACGAACGGCCGCGTCGCCCCGAACGCGAGCCCGGCGATGATGGTCTTGTCGAGGTAGCGCATCTCGTCGTCGCGATGCAGGCCCATGCTGTCGCGGCCGTTGCGGTAGTAGACCAGCTGCGGCCCGAACAGCCGCACGCGATAGCGGGCGTCGAGGATGAGCCGCGTGAAGTGGAACGTGGGGTCGCGCTCGGCCTCGGCCCACGGGATCGAGCCACCGAGCCGCGGGTCGTCGACCTTGCGGCCGCCACGGATCACCCGGTTCTGCGTCCAGCGAACCTCTCGGATCAGGCGCTCCATCGTACGCTCGGTGTCGTGGGCAAAGCCACGAACGACATCGACCCACGAGGTGGCATCGAGCTGGATCCGCTCGCGAGGAGCCTTGCGATCGATGGTGCCGTGCTGCATCGGGGTGAGGCCACCGGAGCAGCGCCCAGCATAGCGCAAGCCGCTCGACGACGTCGTGGGCTCGTATCGTGAACCTCACGGGCGAGCCGTCGGCCGGCCGGTTGACCCTGCGACCAGATCTTTCATGATTGCCACCATGCGTGCGCGCCATCTGCCCGGAGTGCTGCTCTTGCTCGTCACCGCCTGCAAGGGCGAGTGTGAGCTCGATGCCGCCAGCCGGGTCGAAGTCCAGCCCGGCGAGCGACCCGAGGTCGACGTGGAGGTCGAGCCCAACGTCGAGGTCGAGGTCGAGCGCGAGGTGGAAGTCGAGGTCGAGGTCCAGCGCACCGTCTGCGACGAGCTCGACTTCGTGATCGAGCGCATCGTTCGCGTGCCTCCCAACTTCTCGTTCAACTCCGTGCCCGTCGAGCGCGTGTCCCTGCGCGTCACCAACCACGGCTCCCGAGCAGCGGAGCTGCGCGGCGGCAGCGATGCGCGCTTCCTCGACGAGCGGCGCACCGTGATCGACGCCGACCTCCACGGCAGCGAGTGGTTCATGTCCCGCACCGTGCCGGCCAGGGGCGCCGTGGTGGTGGAGATCGTGGTCGCCGAGGGCATGGGCAAGGCGCTGCGTACCGTGGAGGCGCAGGCCAGCCCCGAGGACGATCCGTTCACGCGCTGCACGGTGACCGACGATCTCAAGCGCGAGCGGGTGCGTGGCGGGGGGCCTCCGGCCGCGGAGGGCGAGCCGGGGCCCGAGCCCGGAGCCGTCGAGCTGTAGCGTGGCTCGCGGCCAGGTCCCACGTGGCGCAGCGAGCCCGAGCTGGCGTCAGTTGCAGGGAACCGACCGGAAGCTCCCCGAGATCGGCGGATGGTCGTAGACCGTGATCTCCATGTGGTCCACCCGTCCGCTCACCCCATCGGGTCCGATCCGATCGATCGTGAGGATCATGGAATCGAGCAGACCGCGGGTCGCCCCACTGTACGCACAGATCGCGATGTCCGAGGGATCGATGGTGTTCTCCGCGTTCCAGAAGCTGAAGTCCGGCTCGTACCACACGCCGGGCGCCGCGTTGCGACCGATCAGCTCCAGGCTCACGTACCAGGTCTCGGGCGGCGCACATTCGAAGTAGCCGGGCGTGATCCGGTCGCAGGTCGCCTCGGAATCGATGGTGAAGTCGAGCCGAACGATGCTGCCCTCGTAGGCCTCGGAGAACACCCGGATGTCCTGGTCCTCGAGCGAGTCGCCCGCCGGGCTCGAGTCGGTCAGGGCATCGCTGCCCGCGTCGTCCGCCAGGAACGCGCCCTCGCCGATCCCGTCGAAGGGCGTCCGACCGCACGCACTCGTCAGCGAGATCGCGGCGCCAAGCCAGGCGGCCGCGAGCGGGCGGCCGAATGCCGAGCACCAGCAGGGCGCGGGGGCGGAGCGGGGCGGAGTCATCGCAGAGAGCATCGCACGAGGGGCGGCCGTGCATCCGCGAACCGTGAGGTCGGCCGCGCCATCGTCGCCCGTACACCCGTCGTGCCATGTCGTAGGCTCCCCCGCGTGCACGCATCTGCCACCACGCCCGATCGCCTGGCCGCGCTGTCACGGCTCGAGCCGCCGTCCCCCGGAGATGGCCGGACTTACGTGGCCGAGCTCGGGCTGACGCCCGACGACGTACCTGAACTCGTCGAGTTCGCCCGTCGATGGATCGATCCCAGGCACTTCGAGGGTCATGACGAAGACTCACTCGCAGTCTGGGCACCGATCCATGCCTGGCGTGCGCTCGGGGAGCTCGGGGCGGGTGAGGTCATCTCGACACTGCTGGAGATGCTCGACACGCTCGATGAGCAGGGTGACCAATGGTACCTCGAGATCTTCCACGAGCTGTGTGCCCAGATTGGTCCGTCGGCCATCGCCGAGCTCGAACCCTACGTCTTCGACTCGAGCCACCACGAGTATGCCCGCATCAGTGCCGCTCACGGCCTGCAGGCCATCGCGATGGCCGAGCCCGCCTCCCGCGATCGCGTCGTCGGCGTGCTCGCCAGCTGCCTGGAGCACTCCGATGAAATCCCCTCGCTCAACGGCTTCCTCGTCTCGTACCTGACTGATCTGCGCGCGATCGAGCACGCGGATCTCATCGAGGACAAGTTCCGCGTGGGTGCGATCGAGACGATGATATGCGGCGACTGGCGTGACATCGAGTACGAGCTCCGAACGGGACGCCGTCCCCCACGACGACGCCCTACCGGGCTGCTCGGTGCAGTTCCGTCCCAGAAGCCACCGGCTCGTGCGAAGACCAGCAAGTCCGCCCGAAAGCAGCAGAAGCAGTCGCGCCGAAGGAACCGGCGATAGCGTGCGATCCCAACGCGGGCGGCCACGCCCCTGCACTCGAGAGCGCGGGGGCGGGCCGCCCGTCGGTCTACTCGCTATTCCGCGGCCTCGGTGACCGGCTCCTCGGCGGCGACCGCCTCGCCATCCGGCGCCTCGACGTCGACGACTCCGGTCGCCGTGTCGTAGCGCCGGCCCGCACGCTCCGAGGCCTCGAGCACCGCGCCACGAATGAGGTGGATCGCCTCCGCCTCGGCCTTGGAGACCTCGAGCGCCGCAAAGACCAGGGACACGATGCGGATCCACTGGCCGCGCAGGCGGGTGATGGTGCCGGAGTCGCGCGGGGTGGTCGACTCCTTGGCGGCGAGCTTGCCCCGGGCAACCTCGAGCTTGCCGAGCTTCTTGCCGGCGGCGATCCAGCGCTTGGTGACCGCGAGCAGCGTGCCACCCCGTACGGGGACCTCGTCGAGGAAGGTGGCGAGCTGGGGCCGGTTGGCGAGCAGCGTGGCCACGCGCTCGGCATTGCCCGACTCGGCGAGCAGCGAGGCGTTGACGATGGCCATCCCATGGGGAAAGAGCTTGGCGGAGGCTTCTTCCGCCAGCTCGGCACGCGCGAGGTCGGGGGGCCTGCGCGCGAGGCTGCACAGCCGATCGGCCGAGATGGCGCCCTCCACCGCCCGCGCGAGCGCGTCGTGGATCACGTCGACCGCGGCCGCCTCGTCGATGAGGTCCTGCATGGCCTTCGAGCGTGGGGCCCCGAGCGGCTGCACTCCCGCGAGCTCGGTGTGGAGCTCCACCACTTGCGGATGGAAGGCAGCGATTTCGGGGATGGACAGGAAGATGGCCTTGACGGTCGGGTCGTTCACCCACGGCGAGGTGAGCCCGACCATCTCTTGGAGATTGAGATGCTTGAGCACGATTGGGGGTCCTTTCAGCCAGCGATGGCCCCGAGAAGACGGGGCAGCGAGGAAGAAAACACCCGAAGGGCGAATGTCAAGGCGAGTCTGCAAAGATGCGATCGATTCACGCGGCCTGGGAAGGCACGTGAAGGAGGACGCGATCGATTCGCATGGCGTGGGGAGGTGGTTCGGCGTGATCTCGATCGATCGAAGCGGCCTTCGAAGGGGGGTCATGGAGGACGCGATCGAGGACGACGGCTTCGAAGGGCGTTCGAATCGATCGAGACCTCGAAGACGCGGCCTCAGAGGGCGATCGAGGCCGATCTGGATCGATCGCGCGGGCCTGGCAGGCCGCCCGAGTCGATCGAGACCTGCGAAGAGTGGCTTCGAAGGCCGACCCGCAGCGGTCCAGATCGATTCGAGGGGCCTTCGAAGGGGGGTTGGATCGATCGAGACCGATGGGGCTGACCTCAGAGAGCGGCCCGAGACGGTGCCGCTCAGCAAGGGAAGCCCCGAGGATCGTTTGGGTCACCTCCGTGAAGGAAGATGGGGGCCGGGTGGTGGAATTCTTGGTCGAGAGCGAGGGATGGCGAGCGCGAGCGCGGGGTCGATCGGAGATGCGCAGCGAACGCGGTAGGGAGGCTGATTGGCAACGTGGGCGCGGCTAGCGTGCGTCGTCCTCGAAGCGCTCGATCATCTCCCGCAGCGGCCGTGTCACCTCGAACCTGGCCAACCCCCGCTCGCTGCTCGCCCACGCCTTGCGCAGGACCTCCTCGGTCGCCCCGACCGTCAGGTGATACGGCACATCCCTGCGGTGCATCGTCACCACGCCGGTATCGGTGAAGCCAGCCGCCCGGGCCATGTCCAGCGACACGGCCCCATTCTCCGCCACGATGTGGCTCGCCCCGGCGTGCCACGGCAGCAACATCGAGAGGAACGTGAGCGCATACGCCAGGCCCTGACGGCGATGCTCCGGGACCACGTAGAGCATCAGCCCTTCGCCCACACGCGTGCGATCGTGGATCGGGAGGGAGGGATGCTCGAGAGCGACCCGTGACTCGAACCCATAGCGTGCCTGGGGCCCGGGCAGCACCGAGCCCGCCACGCCCACGCAGGTCTGGGCGCCGTCCGTCGCCAGCAGGAAGCGAGCCGTCGGGTAGTCGCGCGCACGGGGCAGCGGGCCGTGGTATCGCCCCCCTTCTCCGGCGCGCTCATCGAGGCTCCGGCGCCACATCGCGTCCACGAGCGCCCGATCGGCCTCGGGAGCATGGGGGTCATCGAGTCGGATTCTGATGCACATCGAAGCCTCGGTGCCTGGCCACATCATGATGTCATCGTCTCGGCGGCTCGCCCATATCGAGGCCGTAGCAGCGCACGATTCCATCACCGGGTCGCCGAGATCGGCCCGCCCTCGAAGCGATGTATCATCGTCGTGCATGGCCTTCTCACTACGAAGCACGAATGGGGTCCGGTGGTGGTCGCGATGGCTCGTGACTGGATCGATCGTCGCGGCCTGCGGCGATTCGGGGCAGGCCACGCCCGAGATCGGGCCCGATCCCGAGCTCCAGCCGGAGCCGGAGCCGGAACCGGAGCCGGAGCCGGTCGAGCTGGCCGACACACGGTACGATCCACGGCCCCAGGAACCGACGATCCTGCGGGACGTGGCGATGATCGACGACGAGGTGCAGTGGACGCATCCGTTCGTCCCCGGTCATCGCACCACGATGGACGGGCGAGTTGCGATTCGGGTCCAGGGAGGCTCCGATGAGGTCTCGCGGCTGAACACGAACCTCTCGTTCTTCCTGTTCGTGCCCGAGCGCATCGACGAGCCGATCGTGTCCGGGCCTCGCGGGGCTCGAATCCTCGCCGAGCCCGAGCCGTTCGACGTCCGGTTCCCGCCCGCGCTCGGCCCCGACGTGTTCCGCCTGGGTCACCACGCGATCTGTGATCCCACCCAGGAATTCGAGGAGGTGGGCGAGAGGACCAACCCGTACACGTGCGGAGCCAACGGGCGGAGCGACTGCTACGACCTGGTGATCATCAGCTCGACCAGCCCGGGCTTCGGTGCCCAGCTGTGGGGCACCCCGGTCACGGTGGAGGTGGAGCAGCCCAAGACCCGCGATGCACGGCTCGTCGACGTCGTGCTCGGTGAGCCGGTGAAGGGCGCCTACCTACCGTTGACCTCGGAGTGGACCGAGCCAGCGGTGACGGTCGACGGACGCCTGCTGACGGGACGATTGGGCCGAGTGTCACGCGAGTGGACCCACCCCGAGACCGGGCAGAAATTCATCCGCCCCTACGACCTGGCGTACTCGGTGCTGCCCTCCGAGGCCGAGCCGTGCGACGTGACCGGCTGGACCGCATTCCACCCGCTGTCGCACGCGCCCTTCGACCCGCAGATGGTGGGCACCTACGGCCTGGCGGCGTACCCGTTTCGCGATACCGAGGGCAACCCGATCCCCGACGGCGAGGACATGGGCGGCACCTACCCGTGGGTGGATCGCGAGGGCGCGAACGTGTTCATGGCCGGGGTCCATGGGCGGATCGCGGAGCAATCGGAGGAGGCATTTCCACGCCGCTGCGTGCACGATGGCTGCGAGCAGCTGACCGAGAACATCGACTTCGATCGCGGCTACATGGTCGCGGGCCTCTGGACCCACGGCAAGCTGGTGCACCTCGACGGGCTCATCAACTCCATCGACTGGGCGGTGGGAGTCACGCCCCAGGCACACTGGATGGTGGACCTCTACGTCGATGCGGCGGGGACGACCGTACCCGTGCGCTTCGGATCGGGTCGCTTCATCGAGCAGTTCCGCGACGTGGGACCGTACCCGCCCGGCTACACCCACAACGCCAACATCCTCGACTCGCTGCAGAACCTGCCCAACTGGAGGCCGCAGGCTCGCACGGTCACGCCCCGCGACGTGGTGTGGGTGATGAGCACGGGAGTGGCCACCGACGAGGTCGCGTTCGACGAGCTGCTCGATCCGGCTGCGATCATCGTGTCGAACATGCAGGCCTCGATCACTCAGCTGTACGACGGCAGCGGTAGGTCCATGGCCATCCCCCACCAGCACAACGGCCAGGTGCGCGTCCTGACCGGGGCGGGGCTGCTGACCACGTACGAGCTGCAGCCGAACGAGGTGGACGAGATCCACCTGCAAAACGGCGCGACATCACTGCGCTACGAGGTCCCGGCCTACGGACGGGTGGAGGCGGGCACCGCCCGCGTGGAGCCGGTGGCGCTGGGCGGGGTCGAAGGGCGAGGGTTGTGGCTGTCGGGTGACGCCGCGATCCACTACGAGCTCGCCTCGCAACCCGAGCTCGAGGTGGCGGACCTGACCATCGGGATCTTCGTCGACGACCGCGCGGCCCCCGACGAGGCGCGGGAGCTCCTGCGCTTCTCGGACGACACTGGGATCGTGCTGCGGGGCGACACGGTGATCTACGTTCGAGGCCACGACGTGGTGCACGAGGTGTCGCTGCCCCCTTCGGACGGGTGGATGCACCTGGGCTGGCAGATCGACGATGGCCACCGCAGCGTCACGCTGCGGCACGACGGCTTCGCGCTCGATCGCTTCGAGACCGATCCACCGATCTTCGCACTCGGCGAGGGAGACCTGGTGGTAGGGCGGCAGGACTCACCGTGGACTGGATTCCGAGGGTGGGTCGACGACTTCGTCGTGCTCGCGCACACCGTCAATGAAGAGGTGGCGTGCAATCATGCGCGGGGCACGTTGGTGGAAGTGGGCGATACGGCCGAGGCGACGCTGCGGGCCAACGCCGAGCAGTACCCGGCCTGGGCGCACGCCGAGGTGGCGGAAGCGGCCGGGGTCTCGGGCTCGCGCTTCGCCTGCATCCACGACTACACGGCAGACCATGCGGTGCGGCTGGACGACCTGCCCCGTGGCACCGTGTCACTGCGCGAGGCGATCAATTTCCCCGAGGGACCGCTGCGATTCGGAGTGCCCCGGCCGGACTCCTCGGGCAACTCGTTCTGCCTGGGATGCCACACCTCCGAGGGACGCGGGGGGCTCGGCCTCGATGCGTTGGTGGCCGATCCGTCCGTGCCGGCCGAACACGACCGCCGACGGCAGCCGAGCCAGCCGCCGCGTCGCGTGTTCGGGAACATCCCACCGGGCTGGATCCCACCCGGGTCGGGCCCCGGCAGCCCCGACGAGGCCACCCAGGCACCTCCCGAAGGATTGCTCGTGGATGAGTGGCTCCTGCCGGGCGCTCCGTAGCTGGCGATTGCGATGAGCCTTCGCCCCGGCGCCAGTCACTTGATCTCCAGCAACTCCACGTCGAACACCAGCATCCCCTGCGGCCGCCCTGCTTGCCCCTTGTAGGCGAGGGACTCGGGGATCCACAGTCGCCGCTGCTCACCCACCATCATCAGCTGCAGGCCCTCGGTCCAGCCGGGGATCACTTGATCGAGCCGAAATGTCGAGGGGCTGCCGCGGCGCACCGAGCTGTCGAACAGCTCGCCGTCGGTGGTCCAACCCGAGTAGTGGACGGTGACGGTGCTCGTGCGCGAGGGATGCTCGGTGCCGGTGCTCGGTCGCAGCACACGATGGGCCAAGCCCGACGGTGTGATCTCCGCGTCGGAGGGCGGCGCAGCCACGTCGGTGGGGGTCGGCGGCGTCGGCCCCGTGGTGCACGCGGCAGCGGAGAGGACGAGCGCGAGGACGAGGCGAGGCCCGAACATGACCGGACTCTACTGCATCCCCGCCAGCGCCGCGCAGGCGCACTCGGGAAGCCGCCTCCATGGTCTGCCCAACGCTCGCGATTCACGTGAGGCAATGCCCAGCTCACCCGTCGAAGACCTCTTGCCACGGACGACCGCGGCTGCCCTCTTCGTCGAGCCTTCGAACGCGGCACTCGATCTCGGCGGCCCAGGCGGCCTCGACGTCCTCGTCCGGCTCACCATCGAGGCTCGCGAGACTTGCTCGCTCACGTGTCGATCGTAGCTGGGATCGATCTGGTGAACAGACCGCGGCAGGCGCCTCCCGAACGTGGGCCCTGGGCCTTCCGAGGCCAGTACACCTACTTGGAGCGAGGCCCATCCGGATGACGAGGCCAATGATCTAGGATCTCACTCCGAGGGTGTCTTCCTACCCATCGCGCATCGACCCCTGGCGCACCGCGCGACACCGAGTGCTCGCCAGCGCTGGCCCCTGGCAGTGCACCGAGATACGCTGTCCCCCCATGACATCGGCAGCTCGAGATCTCCTCGAAGAGGCGAAGAAGCTCCCCCACGACGAGCGGCAGGAGCTCGCTCAGGTGCTCCTCGAGACCCTCGAGACCGAGCCGACGTCGCTGTCGCCCGAGTGGACGGCCGAGGTCTCCAGCCGCATCGCCCAGCTCGAGCGCGGGGAGGTCGAGGCCGTCCCCTGGACCGAGGTGGAGGCGCGGATCCGTCGGACACTCGGCCAGGGCTGATGCTCCTGCCCTGCCGCGTAGCGGCGCCCCGCCCCGGCGCTGGGCTTCCCCGCGCGGTACGACGTGCGGAAGTTCGTGGTCAACCGTTATCGGTACGTGGTGATCACCGCGCTCGTGGAGGAGCAGCGGACGGTGATCGCGGTGGCGCACACCAGCCGAGCGCCGGGCTGCTGGCGTGACCGGCTGATTTGACCGAAGCGTGAGCCCCTACAAGGGGACCACTCCGACGCGCACGTTTGCATGCGCTGCTCTCCCGTCCTCGTCGTATTGGCCCAGGTACTCAATGCTCTTGCTCTCGAGAAGCAGCGAGACGAAGTGCTCGACTCTCTCTACTCTCGCCTGGCGAACCCCACCCGGGGTAGCCTGCGTCTCGGGGTCCATCGAAACGATCGTGTAGCTGTACTGGAACTTCGGATCAGACACCTGCGTGCTCCCTCGCGTCGCCCGGTGGTTGCCCGGTGGTTCCCGTCCCCAAACGCAAAGCGCCGCTTTCGCGGCGCTAGCTGGGTGCCCAGGGGCGGAGTCGAACCACCGACACGCGGATTTTCAGTCCGCTGCTCTACCAACTGAGCTACCTGGGCAGGAGTCTCGGGTAGGGAGCGCGTTTCCTACTCCACTCCCCCACCGGCCGTCAAGCACCCCTTGGCGCCCTCCACAGCCCCTTTCCGGCCCCGCCCGGCCCCTCCAACCCGCGCCCTGCCTCCCCGGCGTACTCTCCCCTCCCCATGCTGCGCGACGTCGCCGAAGACGACCTCCCCATCTTCTTCGAGCACCAGCGCGACCCGATCGCGACGCGCATGGCGGCGTTCCCTTCGCGCTCGCGCGAGGCGTTCATGGCTCACTGGCACGACGAGGTGCTCGCCAACCCGACGGGCGAGGTCAAGACGATCGTGATCGACGACGAGGTCGTCGGCAACGTGCTGAGCTGGCAGCAACACGACGCACGCCTGGTCGGCTACTGGCTCGGTCGCGAGCACTGGGGCCGGGGCATCGCCACGCGCGCCCTCACCGAATTCCTGAACGAGCACGAGACCACGCGCCCCCTCCACGCCTGGGTGGCCCGGGACAACGTGGCCTCGCTTCGCGTGCTCGACAAGTGCGGATTCCATCCGGATCCCGCAACGCCACCCCACACGAACGACGATGGCATCGTCGAGCTGCTCATGGTGCTCGAGCGCCCCGCGAGCGGGGTGCCGGTCGCCAACGATCGCGACGGCCCCCCCCAAGACGCGTGATCGCCCCGCCCCGTCCCCGCCTACTCCTCGCTCCCATCCTCGGGCGGCGGCAGCCTCATCACGAAGGTGGTCCCCCGGTCCACCTCGCTGTGCAGCCGAATCGTCCCCCCGAGCTGCTGCATCAGCCGCCGCACCACCGCCAACCCCAACCCCGTGCCCTTGGGATCCCTGGTGTAGAACGCGTCGAAGATCTTCTTGCGCAGCTCGGCCGGAATCCCGATCCCGTTGTCGCTCACCGCCACCTCGAGCCACGGCTCCCCGTGCTCGTCGCCGTGGTGCGACATCCGGATCTCCACCAACCCCTCGCTCCCGCCCCCGCGCAGCACCACCGCTCGCCACGCATTGCGCACGAGGTTGACCACCACCTGTCGTAGCGAGTCGGCGTCCACCACCCAGTGCGGCTCGGCCTTCAGCGAAGGCGCCACGTGCAGGCGCAGCGGCACGCGAATGCCCTCCACCCGCGGCAGGACGTTGCGCAGATCGGTCAGCGCCTCCTCGATCTCGCGCACCACGTCGACGCGGCGGGGGTTCGGATCGCGCTCGCGCCCGAACGCCAGCAGATCCTCCACGAGGCGACCGATGCGGCCGGTCTCGGCCAGGATCCTCTCCACCACCCGCATCAGCTCGCCGTCGGTCTGAATGGTGTTCTCCTCGCGCAGCACCTGCGTGAGCGAGGAGATCGCGAACACCGGGTTGCGGATCTCGTGGGCCACCGACGAGATCACCTTGCCCATGTCGATGAGCCGACGACGATGCTCGTCCTCGCGCTCGCGCGCGCGCTGATCGGTGATGTCGGCGAACGACACCACCATCGCGCCGTCCAGGAGCGGCCGACTCGAGAACCCGATGATCCGCGCGGGCTCTCCCACGACCACCGGCGGCACCACGATCTCGGCCTTGTGCGCCGCCCGACGCATGGCATCGAGCGGAGCCCGGATCTCCTGCAAGAGCCGCCCCGCCAGCGGCGGCGGCTCGGACTCGTCGCTCCCGGTCAGGATGCGACGTGCCGTGCGATTGGCGTGCACCACCTTGCCGTCACGGTCGACCACCAACACACCACCGGGCAGGTCGGAGATGACCGCATCGACGAGGGTCCGCTCACCATCGAGGCTGGCCACGTCCCGCCCCACTCATCGCCCCGCGGGTACGTTGCGGATCGTGTTCTGCACGACCTCCATGAACTCACCGCGCGCCGTGGGCGAGTCGTTGAGCGTCAGCCCCAGCCCGTCGACCAGGAGCGGAAGCGTGTAGGGCGACGGATTGCAGCACAGCAGCCACTCGCGCAACTGCTCGCGCATCAGCTCGCCCGCCTCTTCACGCGACTTGCCGGCCCGCCCCACGTAGATCGCGTACTGGTGGGCGATGCGATCGAGCACGGGGCCGAGCTCGCCCTTCATGATGCGACCGATCTCGTCCTCGACCTCGTCGCCCTCGGGCGCCACGTCGTCGTCGTCGTCGTTGCCCTGTGCGTCGAGCAGCTCGCGGATCTCACCCAGGTGCGCGTTGAGGAGGTTGCGAACCGCGGACACGGCCGAGTCGCGCTCGAGCAGCACCACCACGGTGGCGTCGTCGCGCAGCGGCACCACCATCATGCGCGCCGCCCCGAAATTGATGAGCAGCTCCTGCAGCGGCACGCCGACGGTGGCCGAGGCCACGGTCATGCGCCGCACGGTCTTGGCCACGTCGTTGGCGGTGACCTCGGGCAAGCTGTTCTTGCCCTTGCCAGACAACGCCCCGTCGGCGGTGGCAATGATCGCCCCGCGCACTCCCTGGACCACGCCGAGCTCCTCGAGCAACCGGAGCAGCTGCACTCGTGCGTCCTGGACCGTCACTCGACCCCCATGACTGCGTCGCGGACCCCCTCGGGATCGGTACCCGGCTCGACCGACAGCACGGCCGACGCGGCGCCCATGCTGACCATGACCATCTGCTGGCCGGCGACCGAGCGCGCAACCACGCCGTCGAAGACGTTGTAGCCCAACGTCCGCGCGAGCCGAGCGGCGCCTCGCATGTAGAAGCCGGCCAGGGTGACCAACGAGCTGTTGTTGCGCATGTCCTCGGCCAAGATCTTGCCCGTGCTCGAGATGATGGCGACTCCGTTGATCCCGTCGAACTGCCAGAACTGCTCGAGCATCACCGCGCGCATGTCGGGATCCTCGAACATCGCGGCGGAGCTCATGATCCCGCCGCCGCTGGGGACCACGGGCGCCTCCTCCACGTCGGTCAGCCCCTCGAGCACCGCATGGTCGTCGGCGCTCATCAGGCCGTCGCTCGTCGCGGCCGCAGCCGCAGCCGCAGCCGAGGGCTGCTTGGGCTTGGGCTTGGGCTTGGGCACGCCCCTCGCCGGGGCCGGCGTGGGCCGGGGTGGTGGCGCAGCGCGGGTCTCGGCGACCTCCACCTCGGGCTCGGCGAACGGATCGACCAGGTCGTCGTCGTCGACCACCGGCAGACCCGCCGGGGAGCCGGAATGAAACGTCAGGTCGCGACCGGACTCGGCCGCCGCAGGCTCGGACGGAGCCGTGTCGAACTCGAGGATGTAGTCGAGCTCGGCCGCGAGATCCGGGTCGTGCCCGGGCGACGGCTCCTCGGGCTCGGCCGCAAACGGATCGACTCCGAGCTCCGGCTCCGGCTCCTCGAACACATCGTCGGGGACCTCGGGGACGTCCCCGGGATCCTCGGCTGCGAGCTCTTCGGCCACGTCGCCGAACGAGGTCTCGTCGTCGTGCTCGTCGGGCTCGGGGTCCTCGCCGAGGATCCCCTCGTCCGAGCGCCGCGCCGCCTCCATGAGCAAGTGCGTGCTCGAGCGCACCACCGTCTGCATCGGCGCCTCGCGGTTGAAGACCTCCTTGAAGGTGCCTCGGTTGACACCGAGCAGCTTGTAGAAGGCCATCTCGCCGCGATACTGGTCGTACTCCACGTGCACGATGTCGCCGTGCTCGAACCAGATGAGGCCCTTGCCGGTGGGCGTGGTGACCTCGACCAGCTTGTCGCGCCCCGACAGCGCGATCATCTGCACGTAGTCGAACAGCTCGACCTCGATCGCGTTGCCGTAGAAGCCCTTGCGCGGGCCGAACTCCTCGAGCGTCTCCACCAGCACGTCGAGATCGATCGGCTTCTCGACGATCCGCAGCCGACCCGTGGGCTGATAGATCTTGCGAAACTCGGGCGTGACGAAGGCCGAGATGACGATGATCTTGGTCGAGGGCGAGTAACTGCCGAGCCACTGCAGCAGCTGCGTGCCGTTGCCCCCGGGCATGCGCAGGTCACACAACACGACGTCGTACGGCTCGTTGCGAAGCCGATCGATCGCATGTCGAACCGTGCTCGCGGATCCGGTCTCCATCCCGGCCTTGCGCAAGCGCCGCTCGATCGCAAAGCGCAGGTTGACCTCGTCGTCGACGATCAGCACCCGCATGGGATGGCGCGAAGATGCTCGACCCGATTCCGCCACGGCGTGGCCCGCATGGTACTCAGTACGGCCCGTTGGACCGAAGAAAACGCCCGTCCTGATCTTGGCCCGGGCGCACGCAAGGTTCGCGCGCTCGTCGCCCGAGGCCGCGCCCGCCACTCGTCGCCGCGGACCCACGCGAGATCCAGCGGTGACGTCACGACTCGGTCTCGCTCACCGCCCTTCGCGCAACGGCTCGATGGCGCCCACTTGGCATTGTGAATACACCATCACAATGGAATGGCGAGCTTGGCAACCACGACCGAGCAAAGTCGTACCAGCGACGTCCGCTTTTATCGGGATTCCCCGCAGCGGCTTTGTGGATCCGCGCGGCCACTGCCTATCAAAACTAATGATGAGCCTGGCAAACGGAGTCGAAGGCGCCGTTGACTGCTCGTATGCGCAGTGAGAAAACGGATCTGCAGACCGTCCCAGCAGACCTGTTTCATGGCTTTCCCACCAGCTCGCTATCGCCTAAGCTGGGACCCATGCCGATTCTCCTGGAAGACCTGAACCTCCGCAAAGCCGAGCGGTTGCTGTGCCAGCAGGCCCTGACGCGCGCCGGAAGCATCGTGGAGGCTGCCCAGCTCCTGGGCATCACACGTCACGCCCTCAAGCGGCGGATGATCAAGCACCGGATCGACTGGCCGGCCGCGAACC
This sequence comes from Paraliomyxa miuraensis, assembly GCF_026337845.1. Taxonomy (GTDB): domain Bacteria; phylum Myxococcota_A; class Polyangia; order Nannocystales; family Nannocystaceae; genus Paraliomyxa; species Paraliomyxa miuraensis. The sequence continues at coordinate 389,220 of NZ_JAOVZF010000163.1, forward strand.
AGTCGAGCGCCTCCCTCAGTGGTGTCCCCACGCCTCGCGACCATCGGCCTCCGACGTCGCCGGAGCGCGTGGCTCCGCGAAGCAACCCTCCCGAGTGAGGGATGATCGGGTCGGGAGAACCCGGGGATCGGCGCTAAGGGCTTCCCTTATACAGGATCGCGCCGCCCGTCTTCGCCCGACCCAAACGAGCCGATCGAGATCTACTGGGCGCCGAAGCACTCCTTCGGCGCCCTTTGTCGTCCTGGAGCGGCGGCGATCGTCTACTCGTCCTCGAGCTCGCGGTGCGTCGCATCCTCGACGGCGTCGAGCAGGTCACCGATCCAGCGGTGCTCCTGGGGCGAGACCCATGGCAGCTCGGCGTGGCTGCGCCGCAGCAGCTGCAGCGCGCTTCCCCAGCCGGCGATGAAGGCGGCCAGCGACGCGGGCGACAGGCCTTCGCTTCGCTCGAGCAGGTGCTCGCGAACGAGACGGCGCAACGCGGGCGACGAGGACTTGGAGGACGGCAAGGTAACCTGGTGCAGGAGCGTGGCGTCAGGGCGCCGAGGATGCGCCCGACCGCTCTCCATCGTATCCCGAGCCACCGTGCCGCCCAACAAAGCGGCCCCTCCTCGGGCGTCGGCGCCCCGTCACGGACGCCGGTGGCCGCGTTGCGCTCGTTCGATCCGCGTTATGTTCCGTTCGCCTCCATGACCGCCCCTCCCGATCAGCAGACGCTCGCCCACGCGATCGACGGCATCATGGCGTCGTACGCCGAGCACGGGAACATCAACCACCTCGACGGGCAGAACCTGCCGTCGCGCGCCGAGGTCGAGCAGCTGCTCGACGACCTGGTGGCGATCCTCTTCCCCGGCTACTTCGTCAAGGACCAGCTCGACGAGCTGACGGCCCGCTACTTCGTGGGGGAGCGGTGCGCCCGGGCGCTGCGGGGCCTCGAGCGCAGCATCGCGCGAGCGCTGTGCGAGGAGCCGGGCGGAAGCGACGAGCGGCCGTGCTCGGAGGAGGACATCAACCTTCGCGCCCACCAGCTCGCGATCGACCTGATCCAGTCGATCCCCAGCATCCGGGCCATGCTCGACACCGACGTGCAGGCCGCGCTCGCGGGCGATCCGGCGGCCCGGTCCGCGGCGGAGGTGATCCTGAGCTACCCCGGCGTGCAGGCGATCGCCGTGCACCGCGTGGCCCACCAGCTCTACCGCCTGGGGGTCCCGCTCATCCCCCGCATGATGTCCGAGCTGGTCCACAGCCGCACGGGCATCGACCTGCACCCGGGCGCCCGCATCGGCCTCAGCTTCTTCATCGATCACGGCACCGGGGTCGTGGTCGGCGAGACCACCGTGATCGGCGAGCACGTCAAGCTCTACCAGGGGGTAACCCTGGGCGCGCTGTCGGTGGCTCCCGACGCCAAGCCCCAGGAGCAGCGTCACCCCACGCTCGAGGACGACGTCACGATCTACGCGGGTGCCACGATCCTGGGTGGCACCACGGTCATCGGGCGTGGCTCGACCATCGGCGGCAACGTGTGGCTCACCCGCAGCGTCCCCCCCGGGACCACGGTGGTGCTCGACAATCCGTCGCTGCGGTTCATCAACCATGCCCCCCGCGACCTGCCGTGACCAAACCAGCCCCTCGCTCGCCCCCCAGGGGGCGGCACGCCCCCCGCGACCTGCCGTGACCAAACCAGCCCCTCGCTCGCCCCCCAGGGGGCGGCACGCCTCCCGCGACCTGCCGTGACCAAACCAGCACCTCGCTCGCCCCCAGGGGGCGGCGCGCCCCCCGACCTGCCGTAGCCGACTTCGTGGCTCAGCCCGCGCGGCGGCGGCTGGTGGCGCGGCGGCGGATCCGGCCCTGGAGTGCGTCGCGCACGATGCCCTTGGCGTCCTCGTCGAAGCTGCCCTCGAGGAACCACCGCAGGTACTTGCGCTCGATGGGATCGGAGGCGATGACGCGCAGGCTCTTGCCCCGCATGCGCCCGAAGTTGAACACCGGCTCGTTGTCTCGCCACATGAAGCGCCGCTGCCCGTCGCAGTAGGCGTCGTTGTGCGCGCTGGACTCGTCGTCGAGCGCGTCGACGTCGAGCGGCAGATCGGGATAGCGCTCGAGCTGCCCGGCGAACACCTCGAGCGCGGCGATCGTGTCGGCCTCGGCTCCGTGCGCGTCGACGAGCTCCCGCCCGCAGTAGAAGCGCAGCGCCGCGGCGAGGTTGCGCGGCTCTCGCTGGTGATAGATGACCTGAGCGTCGATCACCCGGCTGGCGGACAGGTCGAGCGACGAGCCCGCGCGCGCCAGCTCGGCCGCGAGGATGCGGACGTCGAAGCGCCCGACGCTGAAGCCCGCGAGGTCGGCCCCCTCGAACACCTCCACCAGCTCGGGCACCAGCGAGGCGAAGGTGGGGGAGGCCATGAGATCTTCGTTGACGATGCCGTGGATCTCGCTGGCCTCGGTGGGGATGCGGACCTCGGGGTTGATGCGCCAGGTCCGGGGAGGCAGCAGGCCGACGGGCGGGGGCTCCACTCGCACGACCGACAGCTCGACGATCCGGTCGGACATCGGATCGGTGCCGGTGGCCTCGATGTCGAAGAACACGACGGGACGGGTCAACGAGCTCATGAAGGCAGCAAAGCGATCACCGAGCCGAGCGAGGAGCGCGGCGGTGACGTCCGAGCCGTTCTCGGCGCGGGGCGGCGTTTCGTTCGACATGAGGGGCGGGTTATACCGAACGCGGGCCGACCATAGGGGACGAGTTGCGGACGAGCAGGACCCGACCCGACACGCTCTCCCCGACACGTTCCTTCAGGACGAGTCCCGATACGGAGATTTCTCGCGCTGGTGCGGCCGCCCCGCAGCTCTGACCGCAGGCCGTCCCCACGAGCGCCGAGAACGGCGGCGACCCGCGCCGCCGCCGGCAACGCCCCCGAAGGGCCTCGCAACCCTATGAACGACCCCGCGCCCCTGCTAGCGTGGGCATCATGCGTGAATTGGCCCTTGCGTGCTCGTCTCTGCTGACGCTCGGTGTGCTCGCCTCGGGCTGCACCGACGACTCGTCCTCGGACGAAGCCACGACGGTTCCGTTCACCACGGGGATCACCACGCTGCCCCTCACGTCGACGGGGAGCGAAGACGACCCGGGCGACGACACGCTCGGCAAGCTCGACGTGGTGATGGGCACGGGCGATACCATGCCCTGCGCCGAGGGAGGCGACTGCGGCGAGTGCGTCCCCTCGACGCACACGCCCTGCGACCAGGGAGCCAACAGCATGATCTCTGCGCTGGGCCTGAACTGCCCCGGCGATGCGCAGGTCGAGGTGACGACCTTCGGCAGCCCGGCCGCGATGGCGGTGCGCACGGGCTTTGGCGCCACGGGCGAGTGGGACCCGCGCGAGGGCTCGGCGTTCGCGGTGCTGGGCAGCGGGTTCGTGACCGACCTCGACCTCCCGACGCCGCCCGGCGACCTCGACATCGACCCCACGCACTGCAACGACGACCTCGGGCTCGAGTACGACATGGGCACCACCCTGCCCGCGCCCATTCAGGTCTACGACGTAAGTGGCGATTGCGCGACGAACCCGGCGCTGCTCGGCACCGGCGACTGCTCCAACACGATCGAGGGGCAGTTCAACCAAGGTGGCTCGGCCAACGACTACACCGAGATCCGCATCGTGGCCGACGTGCCCGTGACCAACAACTCGATCAACTACGACTTTGCGTTCTTCTCGACCGAGTACCCTTGGTACTACAACAGCGCCTTCAACGACATGTACATCGGCTGGCTCGAGTCGGAGAGCTGGACCGGCAACATCTCGTTCGACAACATGGGCAACCCGATCTCGCTCAACGCGGGCTTCCTCGACTTCCGCGACGATGGCGGAGGACTGGCAGAATTCCAGGGTACCTGCATGGCACGGCACGCGGGCACCAAGTGGCTGCAGAGCGTGGCTCCGGTGACACCGGGCGAGACGATCACGCTGGTGCTGGCCGTGTTCGACCTGTCGGACTCGATCCTCGACAGCTACGTGTTCCTCGACAACTTCGGCTGGGGCTGCGAGGGCGACAGCACGCCCATGACCAACCCGATCGGGTGATTCGACTCGGGTTCGGCGTCGCGCCACCACGCCGTGCGAGAAGCCCGATCGCGTGGGGGCGAGCCCGATCAGGTCAGCCGCTCGTCGAGCCAGCGCGACAGGTGCTCGCGCGTTCGCTGCAGCGCGGTGGGGCCGTGCTCGAGCCGGAACGGGTTGACGCGGGGGAGGTCGGGGGTGATCACCATCAGCCGCCGCCCCGGCACGTCGGCGGGTGCCGCCCTTCGGCCGGACCGCAGCAAGCGACGGCTCGAGGGCATCAGGTAGTGCATGAGCACGCGCTCGTCGGGCGCGAGCGCCAGCTCGCCCACGGGGTCGGACACGCCACCGTCGACCAGCAGCCTGCCGTCGACCCACACGGGGCGGAACATCAGCGGCACCGCGCACGAGGCCTGGATGGCGAGATCGAGCCGACCGCGGTCCATGGCCAGCGGGCGGCGACCCACCACGTCGTGCACGATGGCCGTGAACGGCACGCGGCACTCGTGGAGGTGCACGACCCCCCCGCGGGCGAGCACTTGCTGGAGCTTGAGGTTGAACTTGCGCCCGCGCAGCAGGCCCCCCAGCGGCAGGCCCGGATCCCAGAACTCCTCGCGACGCAGGGCCGAGAGCTCCTGGGCGAGCACCTCGCCCGAGAGCCCGCCGGCCCATAGGCCCCCCGCCAGTGCACCCGCCGAGCAACCCACGATCCGGCGTGGATGCAGGCCGGCGGCCTCGAGCGCCTGCAGGAATCCGGTGTGGGCGAAGAACCCGAAGAACCCCGCACCCAGCACCAGGGTGAAGGGCTCACGAGCCAGCCACTCGCGGCGGGTGAGGCCACGGGGCCATGCGGCAGCACGGCCCTCGCGAGGTGGAGCGGGGGACTCCGATGAAGATGAATTGGAGGCGCTCACTCGTGGGAGATCCCAGCCGCCTCGGCGGCGAGGTCGAGGGCCTGCGCCAGCTCGTCGTCGTCGTCGGCCAGCTCGAGCATGGCATGGGTGACCAGGCCCGCCGCGGCGTCGCGCGTGCGACCGGGGCGGCGCACGATCCAGCGCTTGCGGGACTGGTACCGACGAGCGTAGGGGGAATCGCCCCGAAGCTCGAGACAGTAGTCGAAGCCGGTCGAGGGATTGCATGGCGACAGGGTCAGCTTCACCTCGACATCGTCCTGAAGGAATCTCACGCTGGCTCGATCCTTGCCCGTGTCCTTCCATTCGAACACTTCGTGTCCGCCGCGAAGGAGCGAGCCCTGGTAGAAGGCTCCCAGGTAGCCCTCGCCCTTGTTCTCCGAGCGCATGGTGACGAAGGCGGTCAGCGGGGCCTTGGGACTGGTGGGAACCCCAGACACCCATAGCCTCTCGGTGGGCGTGGCCGCTCCGCCCTTGCAGCCCGCCACGAGCCCGGCGCTCCCCAGCGCCACGCCGATCATCAGTGCCTTCATGCCGCGTCGCATCGTCCGACATCCTGGCAGCGCCGCACCGGCGGAGCAAGCCATCGAGGGCCGCGGCGCCCCGCGGGGAGCGGGCGGGCCGACGACGCCGGGCACCGCAGGATCTGCGAGCAACGGCGTTCGAGGCCAGCGCCCGCCCAAGGGAGGCAATCGCGCCAGGCGTTGCCTCGGGCCGGCTCCAGGTGTAAGGGTGCGGTCATGAAGCAGGGTTCGTTCCAGGGCTCTTCCTCTCGTAGCGCGGGCTCGGTCGGCGCCGCGCTCACAGTTTGCGCCCTGGCCCTCGTCGGCTGCCAGGACCCCAACGCGGGCGGCGCTCGCACGAAGTTCGACGAGCCCCACCACGGAGCGCACGGCGAAGAGGGGCCCCAGCCGCTTCCCCACATCCCGCCGCGTCCGGACTCGGTCTCGGTGGCGGCCGTGCTCTCGAAGGCCAAGCAGCACTTCGCTCCGCTGCCCGAGGCGATGGATGATCCACGTCGCCCGGCGACCGAGGAGCAGATCGCCCTGGGGCGGATGCTCTATAGCGACACCCGGCTGTCCAAGAACCACGACATCGCGTGCGCGACCTGCCACGACCTCGCAGGCTTCGGCGTGGACATCCGCGAACAGGGCGGCGCGCGAGCCAAGACCTCGATGGGCCACAAGGGTCAGATGGGCGACCGCAACGCGCCCACCGTGTACAACGCGGCCTTGCAGGTCGTGCAGTTCTGGGACGGGCGTGCGCGCAATGTCGAAGAGCAGGCCAAGGGCCCGGTGCTGAACCCCGTCGAGATGGCGATGCCCGACGAGGCCGCGGTGCTGGTCGTGCTGCAGTCGATCCCGGGCTACGCGGAGGCGTTCGCGAGCGCGTTCCCGGGCCAGGAGCAGCCGATCACCTACGACAACATGGCGCAGGCGATCGGAGCCTTCGAGCGCCAGCTGGTCACGCCGGCGCCGTTCGATCGGTTCCTGGCCGGCAAGCTCACCGCATTGACCGAGCATCAGGTTCGAGGGCTCGATCTGTTCATCGAGAAGGACTGCAAGCAGTGTCACGACGGCCCCGCCGTGGGCGGTGGCTCGCTCAAGAAGCTCGGCGTCGTCAAGCCGTGGGAGGGCCTGACCGACAAGGGTCGGGCCAAGGAGACCAACCGACCCGAGGACGAGTTCTTCTTCAAGGTGCCGTCGCTGCGCAACGTCGCGCAGACGGGACCCTACCTGCACGATGGCTCGATCGCCTCGCTCGACGAGATGGTGCAGAAGATGGCGCAGCACCAGCTCGGCAAGGGTGATCTGACCGAGGACGAGCTGTCGGCGATGGTCGACTTCCTCGGGAGCCTGACCGGAGAGCCGCCGGCGGAGTACGTGGGCAAGCCGGAGCTGCCCGCGAGCGGGCCGGACACGCCCGCACCCGATCCCACGTGATGCGTGGGTGATTGCAGGTTGGGCGTCGATACGAAAGAGCCGCGCGGGATTGCCCACGCGGCTCTTTCGCATGGAGGTGGACGGTTGTGTCCCAGCGAGGGGGCAGGCATCCTCCCGGTCCATGAAGACCGTGAGCCTGATTGCTGGAATGAGCCTTGGATTGCTGCTGACCGGGTGCCCGAGCGACGACACCGGAGACGAGGGAGCCGGCACCGCGGATAGCGGAAGCGAGACGGGCATGCCCACCACGGGGTCGACGACGGCGACCGATCCCGACAGTACCAGCACGACCGATATGCCCGGGACCACCATGGGTCCGGGGACCACGACGGAAGAGCCGACGAGCACGACCGAGGAGCCGACGAGCACGACCGAGGAACCGACGAGCACGACGGAAGAGCCGGCGCTGAGCTTCGAGATGGACGTGTATCCGATCATCGACGCGAACTGCAGCTGCCATGTTGGTGGAGGACCCGGGATGCTGCAGATGCCCGATGCCGCGACTGCCTACGGCAACCTGGTCGACGTGCCCTCGGCCAACATGGCGAACGACCAGGATCGCATCGAGCCGGGGGATCCCGACGCCAGCTTCCTGTGGCACAAGATCAACGACACCCAGGGTCCAGGGGAAGGTGGTCCCATGCCTGCGATGGCCCCTCCGCTCGCCCAGGTCGATCTCGACCTCATCGAGCAGTGGATTCTCGACGGCGCCCAGCCGTAGCTCGCGATTTTCGCGCGCCTCGACGAGCGGGGCCCGAGCAATGTCGGGCCTCATGGCCATCATTTCTGGGGTATCGTGGCCATGAGGCCGCCGTGGTGAGCAGCGGCCGATGGATGGGGCCATGCTGACGCGGCGCAACCCGCTCCCTGCACATCTTTGTGTGCTGACCTTCGCTTCTGCCTGCTTCTCGCCGATCGTCACGCCGCTCGACGACGAGGGCAGCACTGGGACTACGGGTAGCCCGTCCTCTTCGGAGGCATCCACATTCGACGCCTCGACGGGAGGAGACGGCCTCGACGAAGGATCGAGCAGCGGTGAGGTTGCGTACTGTGGCAACGGGCAGCTCGATCCCGGAGAGGTCTGCGACGACGGCACGAACGACGGCGCGTACGGAGGCTGCGCCAACGATTGCCTGTCCCTGGCACCCTACTGCGGCGACGGCCTACTCGACCAAGCCCACGGCGAAGCCTGTGATGATGGTGATGACGTCGATGGCAATGGCTGCAACATCGACTGCATCGTCTCGGGCACACCATTGTGGGATCTACACTATGACGCAGGTGGCCTGCTTGGGGACGACGAGTCGAGGGCGATGGCGGTCGCTCCCGACGATACGGTGCTCGTTGCTTCTGGCGCCCACCTTCAAGACGGCATGACGCTACGTCGCTACACCAACGACGGCGAGCTCATGTACTCCGTTCCCGTGTCGCTCGAGCGCCCCCGACCGTTCGACCTCGACGTTTCGAACGCCTTCACCGTCGGCATCGCTGGGCATCAACAAGGCCTAAGCGAACCCTGGATCCTCGGATTCACGATCGACGGAGCAAACGACTGGAACGAGACTTATCCTGTCCCGTCCTATTCGCGGAGCATCACCGCGCTCTCGGATGGTGGATTCGTCGTCTCGGGCGACGCGACAGGGCTCGCTTGGCTACGTCGCTTCGGATCCGTAGGCAACGTGGTGTGGACCGAGGAACTGCCGATGACCCCAGGTTTCCTGTCGGTCGCATCGGATCCCGGCGGGAGCTTCGTCGTCGCGGGCCAGTTCGGCCCTAGCGCACAACTGTGGCTCCGCAAGTACTCGATCTCCAATGCCGAGCTATGGACACACATTCACCCGGAGCACCCCGGCGCAACCAACGTCAGCATCGGCGACGATGGCTGGATCTACGTGATCGGCACGGACTGGCCGACATACGAGTGGTGGGTGACGGCCTTCGATTCCGATGGTGTCGAGCAGTGGTCGACCAGATTCTCGCCGGCGGATCCGGCAGGCTGGGCAGACGCACAAGGCGTCGTAGCTGCGCCCGGTGGAGGGGCGTTCGTCGTGGGCTCGTACTCCGACCCCTCCGAAGACGTCCAAATCCAGTCCCTGATCCAACGCTACGACCCCAACGGCAACTTGCAGTGGGAGCAGCGAGTCGGCAGCCCGTACAAGCCAAGCTCGATCACGATCCAGAGCGCAGGCGCGGTCGACCTCGATTCCCACGGCCGCCTCTTCGTCGCAGGGAGCCTCGACACCGACGACGGCGACGACACCTGGCTCGCGAAATTCGCCCCCTGATCCCCTCCCGTCCCCCGTGTTAGCATCCGCACATGCACGCCAAGTTGGCCGCCATCCTCGTCCTCGCGCCATTTGCGCTCGTCGCGGCCTGCAATGAGGGCTCGGTCGTGGACGAGCCCGAGGCCGGCTCGACGATCGAGATCGGTCCCGAGGGCGGAACGGCGCGCTCGATCGACGGCAACCTCGTGATCGAGATCCCCGCGGGCGCGCTCGCCGAGACGGTGCTGATCTCGATCGCGCAGTCCGGAGACGCGCCCGCGAGCATCGGGCCGGCGTATCGCGTGCAGCCCAACCTGGCGCTGGCGGCCGAGTCGACGGTGACCTACCGCTATGCACCCTCGGACGTGACCGGTCGCGACCTCGCGGCGCTGAGCGTCGCCATCGACACGGGCGGCCGCTGGGAGCCCCTGGCCCGCATCGCAGCCGACGAGACCGCGCGCACCGTGTCCGCCCACGACACGTCGCTCTCGTTCCACTACGGCCTCATCGAGGGCAGCGTCGATGGAGGGACCGGCACCGGCACCGACACGGGGATCGGCGACACCGAGACCACGACCGACAGCCCCCCGACGAGCACGACGGGCCCGACGACCGACCCCTCGACCTCGAGCTCGACCACCGACCCCTCGACCTCGAGTTCGACCACCGATGCCTCGACCGACTCGAGCTCCGGCTCGAGCTCGGACTCGAGTTCCGGCTCGACCGGCTCGACCGGCGGCGGCGTGTGTGGCAACGGCGTGGTCGAGGCGGGCGAGTACTGCTACCTCGATGGCGTGAGCGTGTCGGTGGGCAACGGCCCCACCGCGATCCTGCTGCTCGATCTCGACGGCGACGGCGATCTCGACCTGCTCACCGCCAACGGCCTCTCCGACGACGTGAGCCGACGGCTAGGCAATGGCGCGGGCTTCTTCGGCGCCCAGGCCGTGTTCCCGGTGGGCGACGGACCTTCGGCCCTCGGCACCGACGATCTGAACGGCGACGGCAACCTCGATCTGGTGGTGGCCAACGCGCTCGCGGGTACGGTGAGCGTGCTGCTGGGCAACGGCGCGGGCAGCTTCGGCGCCTCGATGGCGTTCACCACCGGCAACATGCCGCAGGGCGTGGGCTTCGGCGACTTCGACGAGGACGGCAACCTCGACGTGGTCACCGCCAACTCGGCGACCAACGATCTACGCCTGCTGCCCGGCGATGGCGTGGGTGGGCTGGGAGTGGGCACGAGCTTCGTCGTGGGCGGGTCGCCGCAGGCGATCGCGGTGGGCGACTTCAACGGCGACGCCAACTTCGACGCGGTGCTGGCCAACGGTGCCAACCTGACGCTGATGGCGGGCAACGGCGGCGGTCTGTTCGGCGCCCCGTCCAATACCGCGGTGCTGGGCACGAGCTCGGCGCTGGTCGTGGTCGACGTCAATGGTGATGGCGATCTCGATGCGCTGGTGACCAGCGGCGACATGGACCTGGTCACGGTGCTGCTCGGCAACGGCGTGGGTGGCTTCGGCGGCGGCATCCCGTTCTCGACCGGTGACCTCCCGGTGGCGATCGCGGCGGGCGATCTCTCGGGCGATGGCGTGCTCGACCTGGCCATCGCCAACGCCGGCGATGCGACGGTGAGCGTGCTCGAGGGCAACGGCGTGGGCGGCTTCGCGTCCGCGGCCACCGTGCCCACGGGCAGCGCTCCCACCGGGGTCGCGGTGGGCGACATCAACGGCGACGGCGTGCTCGACATCCTCGTGACCAACGAGAACGACGACGACGTCAGCCTGCTGATCTCCGAGCCTTGATCCCCATGAACTTCGTCGGTCACGCCATGGCTGCGGGCTGGGAGCGAGACGCCCCCGGGTTCGTGCTCGGCGCGATGCTGCCCGACTTCGTGCGCATGTGCGGAGCGCGGCTGGGGCCGATCCTCGACCCCGAGCTGGCCGACGGCGTGGCCTGTCACCACCGCATCGACGAGCTCTTCCACGGCGCCGAGACCTTCGTGGCGCTGTGCACTCGGGCGCGCACCGAGCTGCAGGCGCTCGGGCTCGCCCGCGGCCCGGCGATGGCGGCCGCCCACGTCGGGGTGGAGCTGCTGCTCGACGGCTGCTGGCTCGAGGACCCGCGCGTGGACGCGGCCTACCTCCGAGCGGTCGAGCACGGGACCACGCTGCCCGAGCACGCAGTGACGTGGCCCGACCCGTCGCATGCACGGCGCGTCACGATGCTGTGCGCGTACCTTCGCGACGCCGGCTCGCCGAGGGCCTACTGCGATCCCACCGAGGTCGGCCGTCGCATCGTGCGCATCCTGTCCCGGCGCCCGCGCCTGGCCCCCGCGCCCGGCGACGAGGACCGCCTGATCGAGTGGGCCCGCACCACTCGCCCCACGGTGATCGACGCCGCCCCGCACCTGCGAGCGTCGCTAGCCAGAGCCTCCCCCCGAGCCGAACTGGCCGACCTCGACCGAGAGCCTGACGCTCGCCGGCTTCCCATTGGTGGGCGCCGGTAGCACCCACGCCTCGGCCGCTCGCTCCATGCAGCGATCCTTGTGGCCCAACAGCGTGCTGGTGTGGACCTCGACCCCGGACACCTGGCCCGAGGGGCGTACGACGAACGTCAGCACGAGCCGGCCGGACCGCGAGTGCCCTTCGTACGCGCAGCGCCGCAGCTCGTGCCGGTGGATCCGCATGGCTCGCTCCACGTCGGGACGATCCAGCGCACCGTAGAGGATCAAGGACTCGGGCCGCACCAGATCGGGAATGCCGTCGTGGAGGTCCTTCTGGGGATCGTGCAAGCGCCCCTCCACACCATCGAGGCACACCGGCAAGGCCGGAACGAAGCGCGCACCAAACGAGGTCCGGAAGCAGATCCGATCGCCCGCGAGCCAGGCGTCCTCGTGGAACACGCGCAACTGAGCAAGCGTGCCGACGGCAGGCCCCGCCGGGCTCGGGTAGATCGGCGCGCCTTCCTCGAACACCCACTGGGGCGGCAGCGGGAGGAGCTGTCCCATGATGCCGTCGTCACCGATGAACTCGAACCGCGGTGGCTCGAGCTCGGGCTCGGTCTCGTCGTGAGCGGGACCGGCATCGACCGCGGGAACCGGGGCGAGCGCGAGACCGTCGACGAACGGCACCGTGGGCAGCATCAGGTCGGGAGCCCCGAGCCCGAATTCGAAGTGCGGCTCGGGCGGCGGCGGCGGCGGTTCTCGAGCCGTCGAGACGGTGACCCGAGCGCACGGGCTGAGCAGCTCGACGCGATATCCCTCGTCGTCGGGCTCCACCGCGCCGATCGTGACCTCGCCGTACATTCGATCGAACGCCACCGGCCATCCATCGAAGGTCGGGTGCACCGAGTCGTCGACCCTCCACGCCGAGCCGGAGACCGGATCGGGCCTCCGATAGCTACGCCCCACCGCGTCGTCGGGCAGCGAGGCTCGCAGCGCCAGTCCCCCGGCCGAGACCGCCCATGCGCCCTCGGGATCTCCAGCGATCCGCTGCACGACGGCGCCGGGGCGCAACGACGACACATGCCCCTCGTCGTCGACCTGCTCGTGCGTGCGGGCGAGCACGAGGGCGGGCGACCACCGCGAGACGTAGAGCCGCACGTCGAACGCATCGCTATCGAGCACGGTCCCGCAGTGCCGCCCGTACTGGAGCTCGTCGCCGCGTAGCGGGGCGATCTCGACCAGGCCATCGCGCTCGCCCACCACTCGCACCACGGTCCCGCCGGTGGGCCAGGGCGTAGGCGAGGACATCGTGACGCCGAGCTGGACGGAGGGCCCGCCGACGTGGGGCTCCACGTAGACCCGCGTACCCCAGGGCAGCACTGCGAACCCCTCGGCGGGCGGGAGCGGCAGCGCCCCCTCGGCGGGCCCCGGCATGCGTGCGTCGTCCGGAGCGGTGGAGGCTCGCCCACGACACCCCGCCGCAGTCATCAGCAGCGTCATCGCGACCATGGCCGCCCGGGTCCGCACCCGCTCGGGATACCGCCAACGTCGAGGGTCTGACCAGGGGCGAGGACCGCGGATCGCCCGACCGACCGGCATCCGACCCTGGTAGGATCCCCACGGCGTGAGGCCGGCGACGCACGGACCCCGGCGGGGCCAAGGAACCACGAGAGTCGCGCCGATGCTGGCGGTGGCGCTCGTGGGCGCGCCCACGGCCTGCCGAGGCGAGCCCCCGCCGCTGGGTGGCGGGACCACCGAGGACACCAGCACCGGCAGCTCCTCGAGCAGCTCGGCTGCCCCCGACTCGAGCGGAGGCACGACCCAAACCCCCGCCTGCGCGGACTACCTCGCGTGCCTCGCCGGCGTCGAGCCGGAGCGATTGCCCGAGGCCGAGGCCGAGTACGGCCCCGCAGGCTCGTGCTGGAGCGACTCCGCGACCGCGGCCGCCTGCGATGCCATGTGCATCGACGAGCTCGAGGCGCGCTGCCCCGTGGAGACCGGGGGCGGCACGGGCGAGGAGTTGCTGACGTGCTCGATCGAGGCGCTGGCCCCCGGGTTCGACAGCCCGGTGGTCGCGGGAGACGGGGCCGAGGTGCTCCCGCCCTCGATCGGGCTGGTGCTCGAGAACAACTGCGGCTGCCACTACCTGGACCCCGAGCAGGTCGATCCCGAGGTGCCCACGTACTTCGGCGCGATGCCCATGGCCACCTGGCAGGACTTCCACTCGACGTTCATGGGCACGGTCGTCCACGAGCGCGTGCGACAGCGCGCCGTGGTGGAGCTGAGCATGCCCCCGCCCTTCTACTGCGACGCCCTCGACTTCGGGTCGCTGTCGGCCGAGGACTACGCCCTGCTGGGCGCCTGGCTGGAGGCGAGCGCCCCCGACGCAGCCGCCTGGGATGGCGGCTGAACCGTGATCGAGCGCCTCCCGAGCCCGAGGCCGCGTTCGACCCCGGAAACGACGGGTGCGGCGGTGTCCTACTGCCGGGGGGAGATGCAGATGAGCGCGCGAAGGCGTTGATTCCCCCCTGCCCCGACGGCGACACTCATCCGGGGCCCATGGCTCCACACCGAGGATCGGATTTTCAAGATCATGCAGCTCTATCGTCTATTGGGGGGATCGTTGCTGGGCCTCTTGGGTGGCATCGCATTGGCGTGCGGTGGCAGCGGCGAGGACGGGGACGGAAGCGCGGGCTCGTGCGTGGCAGGCCAGCAGGTCGCATGCGCATGTCCAGGCGGAGGCAGCGGGGTGCAGGTCTGCCTCGACGGCTCGTCGTTCGGCCCGTGCCAGTGCGGCGACGTCGAGCCGACGGGCGGCGAGGCCACCGAGTCGGCAACGGACACCGACGTCGACAGCGCCGACGGCACCGGCACCACGGGGGGAGGCCTGTGCGGCAACGGGGTCGAGGATCCCGGCGAGTGCGACATGGGCAATCCGGCGTTCTGCGCCGCGGATTGCGGTGCCGTCGACGACACGGCCGGCGACTCGACCACCGGCGAGGACAGCTGCGCCAGCGAGCCGATCTACGTGGCCAACGTCCCCTCGGTCGCCTCGCGCTGGGAGAGCGGCGCACTCATCGGCTTTGCCGCCGGCCAGGAGCTGTGCCGACAGGCCGCCACCGGGGTCGGCCACCCCGACCCGATGAGCGTCACCGTGTGCGACTACCAGCAGGTGGTGATGGCCGCGGCCAAGGGTGAGTTCGCCGCGATCCCGGGGGGCACCACCGCATGGCTGCATCGCACGACCAACGCCGACATCGGTGGCGTGCCCACGGCCCCGGGCACGGGCGGGCGCTGCGTGGACTGGACCTACCAGACCAACCATATCTCCGATGGCGAGTACGTGGACTTCCCGGGTGGCGGTGCGGTGAACTACTTCTTCGACAACGACACGTTCTACGACGGAGTCGACACCACCCATACCCAGCCGGGTCTGCTCGAGTGCGGGACGCAGATGCGGGCCATCCTATGCTGCAACCCGCCATGCATGCCCGAGGGCTAGCAGTCGCGGCCGTCCTGCTCTCGCTCGCCGTCGGCGGAGACGACCCGTCGCCGTGGCCGGGCGGCGAGCCCCCCAGCGACGACGAGCTGTCGGCCGCGATCGCCGAGGCGCTCGAGCTGTTCGAACGCGAGCGCTTCGAGGAGTTCCTGGAGGCGGCCGAGAAGGGCGAGGACGCCGAGCACATCTTCGTGCTGCAGGAGGACGTCGACGACGGGTTCTGGGATCTCGACCAGCTGTTTCGATTCGGCGACTCGCTGTTCGGCCACGTGTTTCGACCCAGTGACGGCTACGGCTCGCAGGGCGTGCCCGTCCCCATGGAGCGGGTCCATCATGGGCGAAGCGGAGGGCTCGACTCGTTCTCGTGTGCGGGCTGCCACTCGGTGGGCGGAGCCGACGGGGCCGGCACCGCCACGCAGAACGCCTACCTGCGGGGCGACGGCGACGACATCGAGACGGCGGTGGCCCGCAATCCGCCCGCGGTGATCGGGCTGGGCTTCGTGCAAGCGCTGGCGGCCGAGATGACGCGCGAGCTCCAGCTGCAGCGCGACGAGGCGCTTGCCCAGACCGCCGCGTCGGGCCAGGCGGCGGACGTGGAGCTGTCGAGCAAGGGCGTGAGCTTCGGACGCCTGCGCGTGGAGCCCGACGGCACCGTGGACACCACCGCGCTCGAGGGCATCGACGACGACCTCGTGATCAAGCCGTTCGGCTGGAAGGGCACCTTCTCCACCCTGCGACGGGCGGTGGAGGATGCTGCGCTCGTGCACTTCGGGATCCAGTCGCACGTGCTGACCCTGGGCCACCAGCTGCAGCCCGATCCCGATCGGCTGGGCCCGGGACCGCAGTGGTACGATCCCGACGGCGACGGTCGTGCCCGCGAGCTCGAGGAAGGGATCCTCACCGCGACCGCGGTGTACCTGGCCATGCTCGAGTCGCCGCAGGTCATCCCTCCCCACGATCCCGGGCTGCGCGATCGCTGGGCCCGCGGAAGCGCGCTGTTCGAGACGATCGGCTGCAACGATTGCCACCGCCGCGAGCTCGTGCTGCTGAGCTCGATCTGGGAGGAGTGGCCCGACACCACCGACGGCGACCCGGTCGTCGTCAACCTCCAGCTCGACGGCGAGCAGCCCAAGGCCGGCTCGCGCGTGCAGCTGTTCAGCGACCTGCGGCGTCACGACATGGGCCCGGAGCTGGCCGATCCCCATGAGGTGAGCGCCTCGGAGATCCAGCCCGCCGTGTTCCTCACCCGCCCGCTGTGGGGCCTGGCCGAGTCACCGCCCTATCTCCACGACGGTCGGGCCACCACCATCGTCGAGGCGATCCTGGCCCATGGTGGCGAGGCCGAGGACTCGCGCATCGCCTTCACCACCCTCACGCCCGACGAGCAAGCCGACGTGCACGTGTTCCTGCTGTCGCTGTCGCGGGCGCCGCGACTGCGGGTGCCCCAGTGAGCGCGACCCGTGCCCGCCCCGGCCGCCGCGGAGCGCCGTGGCTGATGCTGGTGTCGACGGTGGCGTGTGGAGGCCTCGATGGATTCGGCTCGTCGCTCGAGCGCGAGCAGGCCCGGACGATCGGCACGATCTCTCGCACGCGCCCCGACGACGACCAGGGCCAAGCGTACCAGGCCCTGCAGCAGGATGCGTGGCGCCGAGAGCAGCGCTTCCTCGATGCGGTGCAGCCGGGCCACCTGTGGCGCAGCACCCGGGTCCGGCAGGTCGAGATCGACGCCGGGCTGTGGAGCGTGGGCGAGCTGTACCAGCTCGGCGGTCAGCTCTTCACCCTCCACTTCACGCGCGCGGTGGGCATGGGGGCCGCGCAGGAGCCCCCGCTGCGGCGCTTCCACGCGGGCCGCCGCGGTGGTCCCGACGCCTTGCGCTGCGCGTCGTGCCACTGGCGGGGCGGCCTGGCCGGAGCCGGAGATGCGGCCGACAACGCGATGTTCCGCGGCGACGGCGTCCACCAGTCGAGCACCATCGCGCGCAACCCTCCCGCGCTGGTCGGGGCTGGTCTACGCGAGCGGCTCGCCGTCGAGATGACCGCCGAGCTGCGCGCGATCGAGGTCGAGGCGCTGACGTTCGCCGCGCAGGCCGGCTATGCGATCGAGCTGCCGCTGATGGCCAAGGGCATCCGCTTCGGGTCCATCACCGTCGACCCCGAGGGCAACGTGGACCGCGACGAGATCGAGGGCGTCGATCCCGACCTCGTCATCAAGCCCTTTGGGTGGAAGGGCACGGTGGCCACCATTCGCGACGTGGTGGAGGACTCGCTGCTCATCCACCACGGCATGCAGAGCGAGCACCTGGTCATCCAGGGCAACGAGCCCCGCGTGGGCGACAAGGGCGGCGACGACCCCGACGGTGACGGCGTAATCGAGGAGATCAACGAGGGCCAGGTGTCGGTGCTGACCCTGTTCGTGGCCCTGCAAGAGCTGCCGCAGGAGCAGCCGCCCGAGGACCCGTGGCTCGCGAGCCTGTGGGCACGCGGGCGGCTCGACTTCGATCGTCTGGGCTGCGCGGGCTGTCACGTGCCCGAGCTGCCGCTCGACAGCGCACGATGGGTGCTGCCGCATCGCTACGGTGGCCCGTCGCTCACCGCTGACCTCACCGCCGAGGGCGCCGAGCCCCGCCTCGCCCCGTCGGTCGAGGACGGCACCCTGCGCGTGCGGCTGTTCAGCGATCTCCGCCGCCACCGCATGGGCTCGGGCCTGGCCGAAGCCCACACCGACCAGGGAGTGGCCGGTGACGAGTTCATCACGCCTCCGCTTTGGGGCGTCGCGCGCAGCGGCCCCTATCTGCACGACGGACGGGCCCCCACCCTCGAGGACGCGATCCTGCTGCACGGGGGCGAAGCGCTGGGCTCGGCCGAAGCCTTCGCGGCTCTCGACGACGCCGAGCGAGCGCCCCTGCGCGTGTTCCTGACCTCGCTGACCCGGGCGCGACGCTTGGTGACGCCATGAGCCCGTGCGCGCGCCAGAGCCCGCTGGTGGCGCTCGTGCTCGCGTGTGCCTGCGCATCCCCGGCGCCGTCCGAGCTCGAGTGCACCGCCTGGTCGCGCCCGGACGGCGATCGCTGCGTGCTACGTGCGTGGACCGTGCCCGCCGTCGATGATGCCCTGAGCGAGCCCGGAGCGCGTGACGTTCAGGCGGCGCTCGGTCGCGATGGCGATGCGCTGGTGGCCTGGGCCCACGTGGTGATGAACGCCGATGGCCCCGTGGTGCTGGCCGAGCGCAGGCACGAGACCTGGACGCTCATGCACGCGCTCGCCGGTCCGGGCAGCGGGCTCGAGCCCGCCGTCGCCGTGGGGGACGATGGCGCGGCGCTGGTGACCTGGAAGCAGCAGCGCGAGGACGGTGCGGTGTACCTGGCCACGCGCGATCGCGAGGGTCGCTGGCGCTGGCCCGCGGCGGACGCCCCGCTCTCGTGGAGCGAGACGGCCTACGAGCCCCGAGTCGCGCTCGCCCCCGACGGCGAGGCACTGGTGCTGTGGAACCAGTGGACGGGCGCCCACTTCGGCGTGGCGCTCGGCCGTCGCGAGGCCGCTTCCGAGGGCCCGTTCGTGCTCCCCAGCGAGCCCGCGCAGCTGCTGTCTCCCGCGGTGAACTACGCCAATGCGCCACGACTGGCCGTGGGCGAGGACGGCGAGCTGCTCGTCGCCTGGTATCAGGCCCCGGTCGACGATCTGATGGTCTACGTCAGCGAGCGTCGCGAGCCCGGCGAGCCGCCGAGCCAGCCACCGGCCGACGGCTTCCTCTCGCCCTCGGGCGGCCCCGTGGACAGTCATGCCGAGGCCAACCCCTGGCCCGCGCTGCACGCCTCGGGCGTCGCTGCCGTCGCGTGGACGCAGCAGCACGGCGAGTGGGACTTCCCCGTGTACCTGGCCACCCGCGAGCCCGACGGCGTGTGGCACCGGCCCTCGTCGATCGACGACACGCTCTCGCGGCCCGGTGCATTCGCTCGCTGCCCCCAGGTGGCGTTCGCCTCGGCCGTCGACGCAGACGAGCCCGTCCTCTTCGTCACCTGGTTCGAGACCCGCGGCGACGAGACGACCGTCCACGTGTGGCAGGGCTCGAGCGACCGCACGGGCATAGCCGAGCCCATCGCCCTCTCGAGCCCGGGGGCCGAGGCCGTGCACCCGGCCCTCGGGGTCGGTCCGCGAGGCGGCATGGTGGTCGCGTGGGCCGAGCGCGAAGGCGATGCTCGCTGGCGCGTGGTGGCGCGGCGCTACCAGCCGCACACCGATGCCTGGCTGCCGAGCGAGCCGCTCTCCCTCCCCGTGGCGGGCCTGGCCCCCACTCCGGTGATCGCGGTGGCACCCGACTCCGAGCGCGTGCTGGTGGCGTGGGCGCAGGGAGGCGTGCTCGATGGTCGCGTCTACGTGGCCGAGCTGCCGTAGACGAGCGCACGCCCGTCGTCAGCCCTTGCCCCGGCTGAGCTGATTGAGCTCGTCGTAGCCCGGCAGGGTGCTCAGGTCCGGCACCACCACGATCTCGATCCGCCGGTTCGCCGCCTTGCCCTGCGCGGTCTCATTGCTCGCGGCCGGGCGCAGCTCGCCGTAGGTGGCGGCGCTCAGCCGCTCGGCGGACACCCCTCCCTCGGCCAGCGCACGCAGCACCACCAGCGCACGGGCGGCCCCCAGCTCCCAGTTCGAGGGGTACTTGGCGGTCTTGATCGGCACGTTGTCGGTGTGCCCCTCGATCTGGAATTCCTTGCCCGGGATCGTGGCCAGCCCCGCGCCCACCTCGAGCAGCGAGTCGCGTCCCTCCCCGGTGAGCTCGGCCTTGCCGCTCGCGAACAGGATGTCCATCGGCAGCGTGAGCACCATGCGCCCGTCGATGATGCTGACCTTGAGCTTGCCCGCGTCGATGAGCTTGGCAAAGCGGGTCAGCATGTCGCGGAAGTCGGCCACCCGGCGGTCGGCCGCGGCCTGGCGCTGCCGCGCCTCCTCGAGCGCCGCCGACATCTGGTCGAGCGTGGCCTTGAGATCGGCGCGCTTCTTGATGAGCGCCGCCAGCTCGCGCTCGGTCTCCGCCATGCGCTGCTCGAGCTCGGCCAGCTCGTTCTGCTTGGCCGCCAGCATCGCCTGCAGCGAGGCGATCTGCCGCTGGGCCGCGTCGGCATCGGCCTGGGCGCGCGTGATCGCCTGCTCGAGATCGACGATCCGCTCCTGTCGCGTGACGAGCTGCTCCTCGTAGGCCTGGCGCTCTGCCTCCTGCTCGGCGCGGAGCGCCGCCTCGGTGTCGTCGAGCTCGCGCTGCAGCGCCTCGTGCTTGGTCTTGGTCACGCAGCCCGCGGCGCCGAGGGCGAGACCAAGGGCGAGACCGAATCGAACGATGGAGACCGGGAGGGCTCGGGTCCGCATGCCCTGCATGCTGCCTCAAGCGTGCCTCTTGCACACGCGCAGGATCGGCGCCGCCACCAGAGCCCACCGGGGCCGGCTATCCGCCTCGACGGCTGCGGCCTTGGTGCCGCTCGATCACCCCGTCGACCTCCAGCTTGCGCAGGTGGGCCTCGAGCGCGCGAGCAGCCAGCGGCCACAGAACCCGCGGCGTGTCGTCATAGGCCCGGGCCAAGATCTCGCCCTCGTCCTCCGCCCCCGCGTCGATCGCCGCGAGCACCTTGGCCTCGCGTCGCAGCCGGTGTCGCACGTAGTGATCGACCACCGCTCGGGGCTCCTTCAGGGTCGGCCCGTGCGCGGGCACCAGCGCGCGCGTCCCCAGCTCGCCCATGCGCCGCAGCGAGTCGAGGTACTGCCCCATGTCCCCGGCGTCCTCGGGATCGATGAGGATCGTCCCCTCTCCCGCCACCATGTCACCCGCGTGAGCGATGCCCGAGGACAGCTCGTGCAGCACCAGGTGCCCGGGCGCATGCCCCGGAGTATGGACCGCTCGCATGCGGATCCCCTCGCCCAGATCGAGCTCGTCGCCGTCCTCGAGCCGCCGATCGACCGGCATCGACAGCCGGGCCGCCGTCTCGGGGTGAGCGCCAACGGGGACTCCCAGCCGCTGCTGCAGCCGCTCCACGTCGCCGATGTGATCGACGTGATGATGGGTGACCACCAGCAGCTCCACGCGACGCCCCTCGGCCGCGAGCGCCTCGAGCACCTGGTCGAGCACGCGCCGCTCGTCTTCGAACGGGGTGGCCGGCTCGATCAGGACGAGGCGCGAGTGCCCCACGATGAGCAGGTTGGTCGACGTGGCCGGCGGCAGGGTCGGCGTGCGCAGCGGCAGGCGACCGACCCCGGGGGCGAGCGTCTCGAGGCGGTCCATCACGGAATGAAGTTGGCGCAGCCCTCGGACACCTTGACCAGCGCCTCCTGGAAGAAGTCGCCGTAGCCCTCGCTGCACACGCTGCCCACGAAGTTGGTGGGGAAGCGCTCCACGAAGTCGACCAGCCGCGACGACTGCTCGGCTCCATCCACGCCCTGCGACAGGTCGGCACAGTCGTCGAACTTGGGCGAGCCGCCCACGAGCCCCAGGCCCACCACGTTGGCATCGCGACCGTTCTTGGCCGCCACCAGCGCATCGAACCACTCGCCCGGCTCGCCCACGCTGCCCCCCTGGGGCTCGGGCGGAGAGGCCCAGTTGTCCTCCTCGTCGCTGATCACCAGCACCACCAGCAAGGCGTCGTCGCGCACGAAGCCCTCGTTGCAGGCGCCCGCTCCCTGCAGATCCTCCGAGACCGCCGCCACGACCGCCCCGGCCTGTTGCTCGATGGGATTGCCCACCGCGCCCACCAGGGCCGCGCAGCCGAACTCGTTGGCGAAGTCGTCCCCGAACCCGTCCATGAAGTTCTTGCCGGTGGAGAAGTTGCAGCTGGTCTCGGGATCGCTGGCGCTCTCGGGTTTGTCGAGGAACGCCCCCAGCTGGTAGTCGCACACGCTGCAGTCGGGCACCACCTCCGGGTCGCAGCCGTCGAGCGGGTTCTCGATCGTGCCCAGCCCCGGATAGCTGTCGGTGTCGATCACGCCCACCTGGATGCTCTCGACGCTGGGCAGCGCGTTCTGCATCGCGCTGACGAAGCCCGGCACGCCCTGCACGAGGAACTGCTGCTCGTCGAGCATGGAGGGCGAGTTGTCGATCACGAAGATGAAATCGACCGCGTTGCAGCGGAACGTGGGCATGGGATCTCCCGTGGTGCCCGTGCCCGACTCGTCGAGGAACGAGTCGTCGAAGCCAGTGGAGGAGGAACCATCGATGGTGACGATGCCTCCCGAGTCGTCGCTGCCGCCCTCGCTTCCTCCGGTGTCCCGGCAGGCCGGGGCCAGCAAGAGAACCGCTCCCAACGTGCCGATCGTCGACTGCTTCATCAACGCGTCCTTACTGCTCATCCGACGCTACTCCTCGTGCTCAGAACATCTCGTAGACGATGACGACGTTGTCACCGACCACGGGTACGTTGTTGACCACCTGTAGGACACAGGTGCCGGGATTGTAGGTCCAGTCGGCCGGTGCGAGCGGAATCCCGTTGACCACCACCGTGATGGTGGCGGGGTTGATCATCCCACAGGTTCCCGGAGGCGAGCCACTCAGGAGGTAGAGATCGTTGGGCACACCGCTGAGGATGTCGTTGGCCAGCGAGCTCAGGTCCCAGGGCGCGTCGCAGATCGAGAACATCGAGTCCTGGGTGTCGGTGAGCAGCGCCAGCTTGACGTACTCCTCGCCGTTCTCCACCCCGTTGACGCACCCGTTGAACTCGTAGACGTCGTTGGCACCGTTCAGCACCGTGGTGCCGGTGTTGCCGATGATCGGGAACACCGCCCAGTCGTCCCCGGGCGCGGAGCCGGGGAAGAAGTTGGTCATGAACGTGGCAAAGCCGCCGTAGCCCACGTGGTCGTAGGCCAGCGAGGTGTAGTTGAGCCCGGGTCCAGGGGCATCCCAGCGACAGTAGTTGTCGATGGTGGTGTCGACGATCCAGCCCAGCGGGCAATCGTCGACGCCCGACGGATCGCCGTCGGCGGCGCCCCACTGCGGATCGTCGCCGTTGTCGTCGCTGGTGAAGATGAACGCCATGAACGAGTTGGGCTGCAGCCGCGGGATCCAGTAGCCCGACTGCTGCATGGTGCGCCCGATCGCGTTGCTCGAGTGCACGAACTCCTGGCCGTCGATGCCACCGTTGGTGTCGTACTGCCAAAAGCCCGCGCCGGGGTTGTCGCCACAGGCTGCGCCTCCCAGCGGCGGGGTCACGCAGATCTCGAACGTCCCGGTGCCACGGTCGGCGATGAGGTGGAGCTGGGTCGACGAGCCCGACGCCGCCAGCTGCGACGCGAAGTTGTTGATGTTGGTCTCCACGGTGGCCATCTCCGCGCTCATCGAGCCCGAGGAGTCCACCACCCAGAACACGTCGATGGGCCGGGTCTGGGTGTCGGTGCCCACCAAGAACGTCTCGGCGCACGGAGCATCGATGCCGTCGCAGTTGTTGTCGATGCCGTCACCGCAGATCTCGTCGCCGGCCGGGATCGGCTGGCAGGTCCCGGGCGGCTGCGGTACGCCGCCGATGCACTGCGGCACCGAGACCTCGCACTCGAGCGTGCCGCAGGTCCACACGCCCTGGTCCTCGTCGACGATGCAGTCGCAGTCGTTGTCGATGCCGTCGCAGATCTCCGGGCTCGCCCCGTCGAAGGGGTCGCACACCTGCGGGAAGCCGTTGATGCACGAGGGCACGGTGTGATCGCAGGCACCGCAGCCACAGGTGAGATCGGGCAGGCCCTCGTCGACCTGCCCGTCGCAGTCGTTGTCGATGTTGTCGCAGGTCTCGGCGCTGGCCCCCGCGAACGGATCGCAGGGAGGGACGAGCCCACCCTCGCAGGCCGAGACGCCGTGGTAGCACTGCCCCACGCCGCAGTAGATCGTGTCGTCGCCCAGACCCTCGTCGATGTCGCCGTCGCAGTCGTTGTCCTGGCCGTCGCAGATCTCGGGCAGCGCACCGTCGAGCGGATCGCACAGCTGCTGCTGCCCGTCGATGCAGTTGGGGACCTCGTGGAGGCACGGGCCGATGCCGCACATCGTCGTGCCCAGGCCATCGTCCTCGTCGCCGTTGCAGTCGTTGTCGAGGCCGTCGCAGATCTCCATGGAGGGCAGCAGGTCACCATCGCACTCGCCCCACTGGCCCACGTCGAGGTCGAGCGCCACGCACTCCTGCACGCCGGGCGTGCACTCGCCCACGTTGTACGTGGCGGGCGCGCCCGTGTAGCACCAACGAACCTCGCCTGGAGGGGCGCACAGACCGATCTCCACGCCCGGGAACACGGGAGGCATGGGCCCCGGGCCCCCGCCCTCGCCCGTATCGGAGCCACCGTCGCTGCCCGCCGAGTTGCTGCCCATCGTGGTCGGGCCAGAAGTGTTGCCGGCCGTGTTGTCGACTCCGGTGTCACCGCTGCCGCCACCGCTTCCGCCCATGGTGCCCACCCCGGTGCCCACCCCCGTGGCATCGGCCGACGTGTCGCCCGTGACCCCTGCCGACGTGTCACCGGTGGTGCGCCCCTCGGTCGCGGACCCGGATGCGCCCGTGATGTCATCGCCTCCACACCCGACCATCGAGGCCGCGATGAAGACCGATCCGAACAACCCCACCTCGAAGCGGCGCATGGCTCGACCTCGCTCTCGCGGGCGTCACCACGCCACGCATTCTTTCCTTCTACACGAAATCGGGGTGCCCCACAATTCGGATCGTGCGTCCGACGATAGCGCAAGCAGCCGTCGAGAGAAGTTACGCGGAGGGCGCGCGACGTGCCGAGCGGAACCACGCGATCCCATTCAGAACGCTAGCTACCGGCCCATCGATCGATCCGTCATGTTCGGTTGGTATTGAAAATTGCCTCGATTCCATCCAAAGATGGAAAGGAACCGTAGATCGGACGCGTGCCTTGCCATGACCCGTACGCCTCGCTTCGTCCTGGGCCTCTCGCTCCTGTCCCTCCTTGGCCCTTCGGCGTGCGGAGGGGACGACGTCTCGGCCGTGGACGACGGAACCGGGATCAACTCGCTCGACGGAGGCTCCTCGGGCACGGGCACCGGGACCACGGGCGAGGACACGGAGATCGGCGACGTCACGGGCTCGATGCCATCCTGTGAGAACGGGGTGCGCGACGAGGGCGAGGCCGACGTGGACTGCGGCGTCGCGTGCCAGCCCTGCGGTCCGGGCAGCCAGTGCGAGCGGCCCGAGGACTGCGACACGATGATCTGCAGCGGTGGGTTCTGCCAGACCCCCACCTGCTACGACGGGCTCCAAAACGGCAGCGAGCAAGGGGTGGACTGCGGCGGGACCTGCCCCAACCAGTGCGGCGAGACGGGCTGCCGCATCGACGCGCAGTGCGAGCAGGGCGAGTTCTGCCACGAGGGCGAGTGCGCGCCTTCGTCCTGCGAGAACGACCTCCAGGACACGCAGGAATCCGACGTCGACTGCGGCGGGCCGAGCTGCCCCGACTGCGGGCCCGGCCAGGGGTGCGGCTCCGATGCGGACTGCACCACCGAGGTGTGCGGCGACGATGGGCTGTGCGCCGATCCGAGCTGCACCGACGACGTGCACAACGGGGACGAGACCGACGAGGATTGCGGAGGCTCCTGCAGCGTGTGCCCCAACGGCAGCAACTGCATGGTGGGCGCCGATTGCATGGACGGCGTGTGCAACGGTGGCGTCTGCGTCAACGACTCGTGCATCGACATGGTGGACAACGGCTCCGAGACCGACGTCGATTGCGGCGGACCGCAGTGCCCCAACTGCGCCGATGGTCTGGGCTGCAACGACGCGGGCGACTGCATCAGCGGCGTGTGCACGGGCGGCGTGTGCATCGGCGCCCTGTGCAACGACATGGTGCAGAACGGCAACGAGAGCGACGTGGACTGCGGAGGCACCTGCGGGGCCACGTGTACGACCGGCCAGGACTGCAATGCCTCGGGCGACTGCGTGCAGGGCGTGTGCGAGTTCGGTCAGTGCTCCGCGCCCGACTGCGCCGACGGGGTGCAAAACGGCAACGAGACCGACATGGACTGCGGGGGCACCTGCGGGGCCACCTGCATCCCCGGTGAGACCTGCGGCATCGCCGGCGACTGCACCCAGGGCGTGTGCAACGGTGGCGTGTGCCAGGTCGCCACGTGCATGGATGGGGTCGACAACGGCAACGAGACCGACGTCGATTGCGGCGGAGTCTGCGGGGCCACCTGCATCCCCGGCGAGGGCTGCCTCAACGGAGGCGACTGCACCGAGGGCGTGTGCGTGCTGGGTACGTGCCAGGCTCCGACCTGCAGCGACGGCATCCAGAACGGGGTCGAGCAGGGCATCGACTGCGCGGGCATCTGCGACCAGCCCTGCGGGATCGGAGGCGAGCTGGTGGTCAACACCACCCTGCCCGACTTCCAGGTGCAGCCGGTCGTGGCCGCGGCCCCCGGCGGCGCCTACTTCGTGGTCGCGTGGTCGAGCTTCCCCGTGGCCAACCCCCCGCAGGACGGCAACGGCTCGGGCGTGTACCTGCGCGTCTACGACTCCACCGGCGCTCCAGTCACCGGTGAGGTGCAGGTCAACACCACCGTGATGGGCAACCAGCAGTTCCCCGCCATCGATGCCAGCGACGCGGCCTTCGTGGTCGCGTGGCAGGGTCCCGACGGCAGCGGCAACGGGGTGTTCGCGCGGCGCTTCTCCGCCGCGGGCGCGCCGATCGGGGGAGAGATCACGGTGCCGGCCGCTGCCGCCAACGAGCAGCGGCGCCCCGACGTGGCCATGGCCTCGGACGGGACCTTCGTGGTGTGCTGGGAGTACCAGCTGGCCACCATGGACATCGTGTGCCGCCGCTTCACCGCGGGCGGGCTCCCGGCCGCGGGCGAGCAGACGATCCACACCGTGACCAACAACAACCAGAACCTGCCGGTGGTCGAGGTGGCCAACAACGGGGACTGGACGGTGGCCTGGCAGTCGGCGGGCGGCCAGGATGGCGACGGTACCGGCGTGTTCAAGCGCCGCTTCAACGCGGCCGGGGTGGCGCAGGATCCCGCCGACGTGCAGGTCAACCAGTTCAACGCGCTCGAGCAGCAGGGCCCGGCGATCGGCATGAACGCGCTGGGGCAGCACGTGATCACCTGGTCGAGCGACAACCAGGACGGCAGCTCCACCGGGGTCGTGGCCCGTCGCTACAGCGCGGCCGGGGCGGCGGTCGGCGGGGAGTTCCTGGTCAACACCACCACCGCGGGCGCCCAGAACAACCCCGTGGTGGCGCTCAACGCCGACGGCGACTTCGTGATCGCGTGGCAGACCGCCGACGACGGCGTGCTCACCGGGGTGTTCGCCCAGCGCTACGCCAACAACGGCGCGGTGTTCAACGCCGAGTTCACCGTCAATCCCACCGTCTTCGGATTGCAGGAGGAGCCCGACGTGGCCGTCCGCGGGGTGGACGAGATCGTGGGCGTGTGGAGCGAAGGGGATGTCGGGTTCACCAACCGCGACATCCGAATGCAGCGGTACGACGGGCAGTTCCCGTAGTCCCTGATGGGAGCTTCGGCCCTCCTGGTTGGCGTGCACGCCGAGAGGACTCGACAGACTAGCCCGGCGGATCGAAGTTCTCACACGTGGTCACGATGTTCTCCACCGCATCGGCGAAGATCGGCCCGTAGTCGGGCTCGCACACGCTGGCCAGCACTCCTTGATCGCCGAACTCCTGGATGAAGCCGATGAGGTTGGGGCTCTCGAGGTTCAGCGGCACACAGCTGATGTTCATCCACGGCACGAACCCGATCACCACCATCGCCTCGGGATCGCCGTTCTTGGCCGCCACCACGGTGTCGTACCAACCGGTGGTGACGGTGCCCGGATGTGCATCGTCGAAGTCCCCGTTCCACGGCGGATCGTCGGTGACGATCACCACCACCAAGATCGCATCGTCGCGCAGGAACCCCTCGTTGCAGCCACCAGGGGCCCGCTTGGCCGGCTGGAACGACGAGACCAGCGCGGTGACCGGCTGCTCGATCGGGCTGCCCGAGGTCCCCACCTGGGCCATGCAGGGGAACTTGGTGAGCAGGTCGTCCATCTCGGTCGCGAACCGCCCCCCCTCGGCAAACGGCGTGCACACCTGGCCCGCCGCGCCGAACCCCGACGTCTGCGAGACCAGGTCGCCGATGGTGGTGCACCCCGGCGCGTTGCCCGAGTAGTTGTCGCTGGTGAGCACGCCCACGTGATAGCTGTCGACGGTGTCCTCGAGCGCCGCCTGCATGGCGCTGATGAAGCCGGGAAAGCTGGCCAGCAGCTGCGCCTGCTGGGCCGACATGCTGCCGGAGTTGTCGATCACGAACAGGAAGTCGACCTTGCGGCAGCCCATGTCGAACATGGGCGAGTCGGGCAAGCCTCCCAGGTCGAAGGTGATCGGGTTGCCGCTCTCGTCCTCGATCTCGGTGGTGCCCTCCCCGGTGGACGAGGTGACCGACGAGGTCGCGACGCTGGTCTCGGTCGTGGTCGCAGGCCCGTCCTCGGTCTGGGCCGGCGTGCTCGAGGTGGTGAGCGTCACGCCGCTGCTGCTGCCATCGGACTCGTCGCTGCCGCCGGGCGTGCCGCAGGCAAGGGCCATCGACGCCAACAGAACCGATCCACCACGAAGCTCGCGCATTGGGCGAGTATAGACCGGTCCCCAGGGGGTCTGGCGATCGGTACGCGCTAACGAGCCCCGGGCACCACGATCGAGGTCTTGAGCCTGCGTCGGCGGTAGCGCACGCGGGCGGGGGAGCGGGGCCCCACCAGCATGCGCTCGTAGCTGGGCTCGTAGCGCGGCTCGAGCAGCTCGAAGTCGAAGTGACGCAGCAGGTGGCTCCAGATCGCGCGCAGCTGCAGCTGCGCGAACACGATCCCCATGCAGCGGTGCCGGCCGCCGCCGAACGAGATCCACGACATCGGGTGCTTGCGATCCTCCTCGCGCTCGGGGCCGAAGCGATCGGGCTCGAAGCGGTTGGGGTTCTCGAACACCTCGGGAATGCGGTGGGCGATCGCGGGCGAGGCCATCACCATCGCGCCCTGCGGCACGTGATAGCCGCCGAAGTCGAAGCCCTCGAGCATCCGCCGCATCACCATGATGATCGGCGGGTAGAGCCGCAGCGTCTCCTTGATCACCCACTCGAGCTCGGTCATCGCCCGCAGATCGTCGAGGCCGAGGTCGGTGCGAGTGCCCAGCACGCGATCCTGCTCGCTCCGCAGGCGCTCGATCCACTGCGGGTTCTGATTGAGCAGGATCCCGGTCCAGGCGAACGTGATCCCGCTGGTGTGGTGGCCCGCGAACATGATCGCGAGGAGCAGCCCCGTCATCTCGTCCTCGGTCAGCGCGCGACCGCTCTTGTACTTGGCTTCCATCAGGGTCTGCAGGAAGTCCTCGCTCTCCACGCCCTGGGCGCGACGCTCGGCCACGATCCCCGCGATGAGCTCCCCGAGCCGCTTGCGGGCCGCGTCGCGCTTGCGGAACGCGGGAACCGGCAGGTTGGGGGCGAAGAACGCCAGCAGCTGCAGGCCCCCTTCCATCTCGTAGTAGAGCCTGGCGAACTCGTCGGACAGCTTGTCGCGAAAGCCCTTGCCGAGCAGCGAGCGGCTCGAGGTGTAGATCGTCAGCTCGTTGCCCTGCTCGTACATCTCCACCACGCCCTCGTCGCCCCACTTGCCGAAGAACTCCTCGGCCTCCTCGACGAAGCCCTGGGCGTAGGTGCGCAGCCGGGTCTCCCGCAGCGCCTCGTGGAAGAACGCGAGCTGCTCGGCCATGATCTCGGGCTCGGCGTCGTAGGCGATGCCCTTGCCGAAGATCGGGATCATCATCTTGTAGACCTCGCGCATGCTCATGTCGGAGTCGCGGAGGCGGAAGAACTTCTGCTGGGCCTTGGGCCCGGACATCACCACGGTGGAGGGACTGCCCGGCAGGTCGAGGCAGAACATGTCGCCGTGGCGATCGCGACCGCGCTGCAGCAGCTCGACGGGGTTGTGCTTGAGCTGCAGCGCGTGCCCGAGCAGCGGCAGCCCGCCGTCGAGCCGCGGCGGGGTAGGCAGCGCACCGGGGGCAGTCGCGCGGCGCGGGGCCGTGAAGGTGCGGGCAGCTTCGGTCGCCGTGGACAGCCAGCTCATGTCGTCGTCTCCGGGGCGGTTCGTGCGGAACGCTAGCCCCCCGGCCACCGGGAAGAAAGCGCGGGATTTGCGAGTGTGGGCCGGTGCACGCCCGCGTGAGGCTTTTCAAGGGGCCGAGCCGGGCGATGCGATGGCGGACGAGTTCGCGCGAGCACGGGCGTGCAACCCCGATCGCATGGCGACCCGCCCGTCCCCGGCGAGCGAAAAATGCGGTAAGCCGCCGCCACCATGGAGCTGCAGCCCATCACGCTGGCCAGCCTCGCGCTCGCGAGCGTCGTGTACTCCGCGTTCTTCTTCGGCCTGCTGGGCGCATCGATGGTGCTTCCGGGCCCCGTCGTCGAGGGCTTCCCCGCCCCCGATGGCACCCGCAAGCGCTACCGCATGAACGGCCTCTCGCTGTGGGTCGCGACTCACATCGTGGTGGGCAGCGGCATCATGGTGCTCGGCTGGTCGCCCTCGCACCTCGTCCACCACTTCTGGTCGTACTTCGTGGTGGTCAACCTGTTCTCGGTGGGATGGATGGCGATCCTCTACCGCGGAGGCCAGCGCCGTCGAACGGCCGCTCCCCGTGGCTCGGGGGTCGTGGGCCTCTGCGCCGACCTCTGGTACGGCGTGGAGCTCAACCCCACCTGGCGCGGCGTCGACCTCAAGGTGTTCGCCTATCAGCCGTCGCTCATCGGGCTGTCGATCCTCAACATCGCGTTCGCGTGGGCGCAGTGGGAGGCCACGGGACGGCTGTCGCCCCAGATGATCGCCTACCAGGCCTTTTGGTGGCTCTACCTCACCACCCACTACCTCCACGAGCTGGGCGTGCTGTCGATGTGGGACGTGATCGCCGAGGAGTTCGGCTTCATGCTCGTGTGGGGCGACCTGGTGCTGGTGCCGTTCTTCTACTGCATCGGTGGCTGGTGGTTGCTGAGCGATCCCAGGCCCGACCTCGGCGGGGTGGCGCTAGCGGCCCTGGTGGGCCTGCACCTGCTGGGACACTGGATCTTCCGCGGCGCCAACGCCCAAAAGGACCGGTTCAAGCGCGACCGCAACGCCAGGATCTGGGGCCGGCCCGCCAAGACGCTGGGCGGACGGCTGCTCGTCTCCGGCTGGTGGGGCATCGGCCGCAAGATCAATTACACGGGCGAGATCATGGTCTACCTCTCGTTCGCCCTGTGCACCGGATTGCAGTCGCTGGTGCCCTACCTCCTGCCGCTTTGGCTGTGCATCCTGCTGCCCCATCGGGCGTGGCGTGACGAGAAACGCTGCCGCGCCAAGTACGGCGAGCTGTGGGATCGATACTGCGCCGTGGCCAAGTTCAGGATGATCCCCTTCCTGTATTAGATGTATGGGGAGGCCGTTCCGCCGGCCTCCCCCCGTCCCGGCGAAGCCGTGACGGGGGCCCCCCTCCTCGCAGGCCCTTCGGGCCCTTCCTGCTTCGTGCATGGGTCGGTTTTCCCGGCGAAGCCGTGACGGGGGGCCCTTCCTGCTTCGTGCATGTTCGGCCGTCCCGGCGAAGCCGTGACGGGGGCCGTCTCCGCGGCCGGCGCTACGGGCTGGCTTGGGGGGATCGGGGTCGAGCGGTGGCGTCGAGCTGCTATGCTCGCTCCTGGTGTCGGCTCCTCCGCAGCGCCGGGTCATCGTGGCCAGCCCGCCCGAGCTCGTCGTCCACGATGCTCCCAGCCCCTGTCCCTACCTACCCGAGGAGACCTCGCGGCTGCCGCTGCGGCTGCCCATACGCCGGCTGCAGCGCAGCGAGCTCGAGCAGCGGCTCGGCGCCGGCGACCGCCGTCAGGGCCTGATGCTCTACCGCACCGCGTGTCCCTCGTGCCTGGCGTGCGAGCCCATCCGCATCGACGTCCAACGCTTTCGGCCCGGTCGCACCCAGCGCCGCATCGAGCGACGCGGAGACCGGGAGATCGAGTTCGAGGTGGGTCCGCTCGAGCCCACCCTCGAGAAGGTCGCGCTCTACAACAAGCACAAGCGCGGCCGCGGCCTCAGCTCGGGTGAGCGGGCCATCGACCTCGACGGCTACACCGCGTTCCTGGGCGAGAGCTGCTGCGACAGCTTCGAGCTGCGCTATCGCATCGGTGGCCGGCTGATCGGCGTGGCCGTGGTCGACCGGGCCGAGGACTCGCTCTCGGCCGTGTACTTCTACTTCGATCCCGAGCACGAGTCGCGCAGCCCCGGAGTGTACTCGGTGCTCAAGCAGCTCCAGCTCTGCCGGCGGTGGGGCCTGCGCCACCTCTACCTGGGCCTCTACATCGCCCGCTGCGCCTCCATGGCCTACAAGCGCCGCTACCTGCCCCACGAGCGACTGCTCGATGGTCGGTGGGTCACGTTCGATCGAGACCAATCCCCGTGAAGATCGGCATCGACAGTGAAATCGGACCGCTGGAGCGGGTGCTCGTGCATCGCCCGGGCGAGGAGATCGTGCGCATGACCCAGCACGAGCTCGAGCGGATGTTGTTCGACGACATCCTCGCGCCCGACGAGACGGTGGCCGAGCACGATCTGATGACCGAGATCATGACCGAGGCCGGCGCCTCGGTGCTGCGGCTCCACGACCTCCTGGTCGAGGCGCTGCTGGCCGCGTCGGCGTCGGAGCGCACGGCCCTGGTCCATCGCGTCTGCGAGCACGAAGGCGCTCAGGGAGTGGCCGACCACATGCAGGCGTGGAGCGCCCAGCGCCTGGCCAATGGCCTGATCCACGGGGTCGGCTGGGACGAGCTCGAGGGTCTGCCCCCGAGCCTGGCCCGCATTCGCGCCGCCGCCGAGCCCCACGCCGTTCGCTTCGCCGTGCCGCCCCTGCCCAACCTCATGTTCATGCGCGACCCGTGCATCACGATCTACGACCGCGTGGTCGTGGGGCGCATGGCCTCGCCGGCGCGGGCGCGCGAGGCCTGGGTGGTCTCGTTCGCCCTTCGGCACGCGCCCTCGGCTCGGGTACCGCTGTGCTTCGAGAGCGACGACTCCAGCCGCGCGGCTCGGTTCCGTTCGCTCGAGGGCGGCGACGTGCTGGTGCTGTCCCCGTCTGCCGTGATGATCGGCTGCTCGCAGCGGACCACCGCGCAGACGATCCAGCGCCTGGCCGAGGAAGCCCTGTTCCCGCTGCACCCACGGCTGCAGCGGGTCTACGCCGTGCTCATGCCCGAGGCACGCTCGATCATGCACCTCGACACCATCCTCACGCAGATCGATCGCGGGCTGTTCCTCGGCCACCAGCCCCTGCTGCTCGGGCACGGGGGGCGACCGGGACTGTCGGTCGCTCGGCTCGAGCGCGGCCGCCCTCCACGGGCGTGCGCGGGCGCCAGCGCGCTCGACGCCCTGCGCGACGAGCTGGGGCCCGACACCCGCCTGGTGCCTTGCGGCGGCGACGACCCCCTCCACCAGGAGCGCGAGCAGTGGACGGACGGGGCCAACGCCGTGGCGGTGGGACCGGGCCACATCATCCTCTACGCCCGCAACACCCACACCATCCGCGCGCTCGCCCACCATGGCTTCGAGGAGGTTCGGGTGAGCGTAAGCCAGCCCGCGCTCCAGCGCCGGGTGGTCATCGCCGAGGGCCTGGCCAAGCCTCGCGCCGTGTTCAGCTTCTCGGGCAGCGAGCTATCCCGCGCGCGCGGAGGTGGCCGGTGTCTGACCATGCCCCTAGCCCGCGCCGCGCTGGACTAGCCCGCGCCGCGCTGGCCTAGCCCGCGCCGCGCTGGACTAGCCCGCGCCGCGCTGGCCTGAACCGCCCCGAATGAGCCACCATGGCAGCATGGTCCCCCCTGCTTCCGCGTCGTCATCGAGCCTCGACCTGCGCCTGCCTCCTCCGACGGCGCCGACCGTCGTGGTGGCGATGGGCGGGCATGCCTTCATCCAGCCCGGCGAGCGCGGGACCTACGAAGAGCATGCTCGCAATGCTCGAGCCATCTGTGCCGAGCTCATCACCCTGGTCGAGCGTGGCTACAACCTGGTCATCACCCACGGCAATGGGCCGCAGGTCGGCGAGCTGCTCCAGCGCAGCGAGCTGACTCGTGACGTGCTGCCCGCGCTGCCGCTGGACATGCTGGTGGCGCAGACCGAGGGCAGCCTGGGCTACCTGCTGCAGCGCTCGCTGCTCAACGAGATGCGCCCGAGGGCCATCGATCGCTTCGTGGTCACCATGATCACGCAGGTGCTGGTCGATGCGCACGACCCCGCGTTCGGCCGCCCCAGCAAGCCCGTGGGGCCATTCTTCAGCCGCGAGGAGGCCGAGCGGGCCCGCGACCAGTTCGGCTGGGTGATCGGCGAGGACGTCGGTCGCGGATGGCGGCGACGCGTGCCCAGCCCCCGGCCGCAGCGGATCATCCAGCGCGACATGATCCGCGAGGCCGCCGCGGCGGGGAACATCGTCATCGCGGCGGGAGGTGGCGGGATCCCGGTCACGATGTCGGCCGATCCCGCCGTGGACGACTACGTGGGCATCGAGGCGGTGATCGACAAGGACCTCACCTCGGGAGTGCTCGCGACCGACGTGAACGCGGAGCTGCTGGTGATCCTCACCGCGGTGGATGGCGTGTACCTCGATTTCGGCACGCCCGGTCAGCGTCGACTGGGCGCGGTGACCATGGCGGAGTGCAGGCGATACATCGACGACGAGCAGTTCCCCATGGGCTCGATGGGTCCCAAGGTGGAGGCCATCTACGGGTTCTTGCAGCGCGGGGGGAGGCGGGGTCTCATCACCGACGCGGCCAGCCTGCGAGACGCTCTCGATGGGCTGACGGGCACGCACTTCGTGGGCAAGATCTGAGCCGCGAGCCACCGGCGGATGCACCGCCGCCAGGCGCGGATCTCACCGGCCTGCCCCTGGTGACCCTGCCCCCGGGGTGAGACCATCTCGCGGTCGAGACCGGGGATGACGAAGGAGGATCAAGCTCGAGCACCCCCCGCGGACGAGCCCGCCCGCGTGAGGCTCGATGTACGGACATGGTTCGTGGAGCTGGTCGATCGCTTCGTTCGCCCCGTACGGCGCCGAAGACCCGAGCACGAGCTACGCCGACTCCGACTGTTCGCAGGTGCCTTGATCCTGATGTCGGTGATCTGCCTGCTCTCGGTGATCGTCTACGCGATCAACGGGCCCTGGCTCGCGTCGTTCTTCTCCGCGGTGGGATGGCTGGGCGCGGTGCTCCTGCTGCTGTTCATCCGCCTGGGGGCCTCGTCGTATCTCGTCGCCAACCTGGTGGGCGGATGCTTCAGCGCCCTGGTCGTCGGGACCTCGCTGCTCGGCAACGGCGTGTTCGCCCCCGGGTTCGAGATCATCGCGGTCATCCCCGTGGTGCTCACCATGGTGCTCGGCGGGCGGCTGGGCTGGGCCTGGTGCGGCGTGAGCGTGGTGAGCACCTTGATGCTCGCCACCGTGACCGAGGGCGAGCCTCGCCTGGTCCGCCTGCATGCCGCCAATGACATCACGCTGTTCGTGCTGCTCACCGCCGCGGCCCATGCGTTCGACGTGATGCGCATGAGGGCGCTGGCTCGCGCCAACGAGGCCCGTCGCGTGGCCGAAGACGCAGCCGAGGCCAAGAGCCGCTTCATGGCCAACATGAGCCACGAGATCCGGACCCCCATGAACGGGGTGCTGGGAATGCTGGACCTGCTGCTGGGCACCAAGCTCGACGTCACCCAGCGCGACTACGCCGAGGTCGCCCACTCGTCGGGCACGACGCTGCTCGAGCTGCTCAGCGACATCCTGGACTTCTCCAAGATCGAGGCCGGGCAGCTTCGCCTCACGCTGGCTCCGTTCGACCTGCACGCGCTGGTCGAGAGCGTGATCGAGCAGCAGGCCGCCGCCGCCGACGCCAAGGGCGTGGCGCTGTCGTGCCACCATGCGCCCGACGCCCTCGTGCAGGTCGTGGGCGACCGGGGGCGGGTGCGGCAGATCCTGCTGAACCTGGTCGACAACGCGATCAAGTTCACCGAGCGAGGACAGGTGAAGGTCACGGTCGAGCACCAGCGACGGGACGAGGACTCCTGGTTTCGCCTCGAGGTCCAGGACACGGGAATCGGGATTCCCGACGAGCTCCACGAGTCGATCTTCGAGCACTTTCGCCAGGTCGACATGTCGATGATGCGGGCCCACGGCGGGGCGGGGCTGGGGCTGGCGATCGTCAAGGAGCTGGTCGGGCTGATGAAGGGCCAGCTGGGGGTGACGAGCCAGCCCCTGCGGGGCTCGACGTTCTGGGTGATGCTCCCGCTGCGGCCCACGAGCGAGGCGCCACGCCACCACGGAGATCCACCACACGAGCAAGGAGAGCCGCCACCAGCGTCGGGCACGAGCCGGGCGCGGGTCCTGGTGGTGGAGGACAATCCGGTCAATCAAAAGGTGGCACGGCGGATGCTCGAGCAGCTCGGATGTCAGGTCGACCTGGCCAACGACGGCCAACAGGGCCTGGATCGGATCGCATCGACCACCTACGATCTGGTGTTCATGGACATCCAGATGCCCGTGATGGACGGGCTGCGGGCCACGGCCGAGCTGCGGCGACGCGAGGGACCGAGCGGCCCCCGCCTGCCCGTGGTCGCCATGACGGCCCATGCGCTGGAATCGGACCGCCAGCGCTGCCTCGAGGCTGGCATGGACGACCACATCGCCAAGCCGGTGCGTCGTCCAGAGCTGCGGCGTGTGCTAAGACAGCTCGACAGTTGGATCCCACGGGGATCGAGTGCCACCGACATGCCGACCCTGACGACGAGCCCCGTCCTCGACCTGAGCACGCTACGAGAGGCATTCGACGACGAGATGTCCGAGATTCGCGCGTTGCTGGACGAGTACCTGGTCCAGACCGACGAGATGATGGCCACCCTGCGCCAGGCCCTGGCCTCGGGCGATGCCGAGACCGTGCGCCGACAGGCCCACACCCTCAAGGGCGCCTCGGGCTCGGTGGGTGCGATGCAGATGTTCGAGCTGCTCGTCCCTGCCTCGGCCGGCGGCTCGCTCGACCTGCCGGCGCTCGAGCAAGCGCTCGCGCAGCTACGGCTCGCGATCGAGCGGGAGCTCGGCGGAGTCTGAGCGCGTGGGTAACGACCGCTGGGTTGCCCTGCGACGTCAGTTCTCGATGAGCGGCGACGCCTCGCACTCCGCGAGCTGCCCCAGCAAGGCCGCGTGGCGGTCCGGCACCCTCTGCTCCACGATGCCATCGAGCCCGAGGTCGAAGCGCTCGAGGTCCCACAGAGGATCGCGCGCGATCAAGTCCTCGAGGCTGGGCGCGGCGAGGCCATCGAAGGGCTGGGCGGCGAGGCGCGGCCGGGTTCGCAGCTCGTTCACGCGCGCAGCCATGGCCGTGGGGTTGAAGTGCTGATCGACGAAGGCCTGGGTGGCCGCGCAGTAGTCCGAGCGGAACGGCGGTTCCCGCAGCCGATTGACCAACTCGGGTGAGCTGCCGTCCTCCCAGGCGTAGCCCAGGATGTGACACGGGCCCGTGTGGTTGCCGCCGTCGCCGTCGTTGCCGTCGCAATCGTCCTTGAACGCTCGATCCACGTCCCACGGGAAGATCACGAAGCGCCGAGGCTCTCCCTGGGGGCCATAGTGGTACAGCACGAAGTTGGTGCTGCTGGGCGCCCAGCCGTCCATGTCGGGGACGGCGAAGTGGGCCGCCATCGCTCGATGCCACTCGGCCATGTCGATGTGCGACTCGATGCACGCGGTGAACTCCGGCGCGGGCGCGCCGACACACTGCAAGAACGGGATCAGATCGGCCGCCACGTCGTCCTCGGCGGTGCCGGCCTCGAGCTGGTAGGTCGCGAGGTAGGGCTCGACCTCCGGGCCGAGATCGGTCAGCACGTCGTCCTCGTCGCCCCAGCAGTCGCCGAACTCGTACAGGCTGCCCGAGGGGTCGTCGGGGAAGCGATTCTTGGCGTAGGTACCGTCATCGCGCTCCTCGACGTGCGCAAAGACCCCGACGTAGTCGCCATTGACATGGACGCTCGCGAAGTTGCACCGCGCCGCGGGGACGTCGAAGTCGCGCAACAACTCGTACATCAGGCACTGCCTCATGAGGGTGTCGTCGCGCTCGGATGACAGGAAGTTCACCCGCTTGTGGCCGTGAAAGTCCCGTCCGGGCACGAACTCGGTGAACGACATCTTGAAGCCGAAGCGCTCGTCGGGCTGAGACAGGATCTTGTCGGGCAGGTCGTGCCCGCGAATGCGAAAGCCGACCTGCTCATGGAGCTCGGTGTGCCCCGTCCACGGGTTCTCGAACTCCACGGTCGCCGGGATGAACGGCCGCTCGGCACACTTGTCCTCGGAGTCGAGCTGCGCCAGGAGGAAGTCCCAGGCCTCGACCCAGCTCGAGCCCTGCATGGTGATGCGATAGACCGGCAGGTACTCGTGCGAGAACAGCATGGCCGGCGCGTCGAGAGCCGGCGGAACGTCCGGCGGAACGTCCGGCAGCGCGCCGGTTTCGACGTGCGAGCCGCCCGAGGACACGTCGTCCGCGGCGGCACCGCCCGTGCTCGTGTCACCACCGCCGCTGGTCCCCGAGCCATCCACCTGCCCGCCTCCCTCTGGGTCCGCGCCGGAGCAACCGAGCAGCAACCCGCACGAGCCCACGAGTGCGAGAGGTGCGAGCAACACATGAGTCATCGTTCTTCGGGGCGCCATCGCTTCCTACCTCGCCAACGTCGAGCGCAGCGCCGCCACGGTCGCGCGCGCCATGCCCAGCAAAGAAGGTAGCTCGACTCACCCGACGTCGCAGCCGTGTCACAGCGCTTCGGCGCGAGCGTTCGAGCCGTCCGCCGCGCCGGCACACTCGCGCGCCCGTGCTCCTTCGGCCTCGCTCCTAGCCCTTCCGCATGCCGACCAGCAGCTCCGCCGTCCAGTCGTTGCGACCGTCGGGCGAACACAAGTGCAGCCGGTATCGCTTGCTCCCGGCCACGGGCAGGCCATGCACGACCCCCGCGTCCACCCAGTCGTCGCCCGGGGTGTGCTGGCCGAGATCGTGCCCGTCGACCAGCACGTGCACCCGGTGCCCGAGATGGGGCAGCAGGACGGTGGGGTCGAGCTCCGACAGGTGCATCGGCAGCGGGCTGCCGTGCTCCGAGCCCCACACCACGATCGCCTCGGCGCGCTCGAGCGCGGCGTAGGCCGCCTGCAGTCCGCGGCCGCTGTCCTCCTCGAGCGCGAGCACCAACAGCACGACCCGAGCCCCGGGCCCGAGCACGACCATGCACGACTCTCGCGAGGGCTCGCGGGGGGAGACCTTGCAGGGGAACCCGCCGGGACGCTCGAAGCGATAGAGGAAGCGCCCCGCGAGCCGCACGTGCTCGGCCGTTGCTCCGAACACCGCCACGATCAGCGTGGGCTCGGGAGCACCGCGCAAGAGACCATCGTAGCCCCGGGCGAGCTCGAGCTGCTCCATCCGGAGGTCGACTTGCACCACCGCTCCCGCAGCGGGAACCAGCGCCAGCCCCCCTCCATCACGACGCGCGAGCGCGGTCTCCTTCCGTCGCTTGCGCTTTCGTCGTCGCGAGCCCTTCCCCATCCGGCGCCGATGGTGGCGAACACGGGGGTCCGTGTCCAGGAGGTCCCCGACGCGCGCGTCAGCGCTCGTCGGCCCCCACGTCGGGGCTACCGTCGCGCGGGTCACCCTCGAAGTCCTCGTCCGCCAGCCCGGCCGGGAGCCCCTCGCCCGCGTCGATGGCCGCCGATCCGTCGACCAGGTGCAGATCACCGCCGGCCGCATCCACGAAGTGCTCGGTGCCTTGATCGCTCAGGTTGCCCATCAGCATCGCCTGCCCGCCGTCGCGCTGGGCGATCGTGTGCGTCACCAGGTTGTTGGCGATGGTGGCCTGCGTGTTGGGAAAGCGATACTCCATGCTCACGAACGGCGGCTGGAGCGACACGACGGTGTTGTGCACCACCTGGGTCTCGCAGGCCTGCTCGAGCGCCACCCCCGAGTCGAACCCGGACTGCGAGTCGAACAGCTCGGGTCGGGCCGCCCACACCGTGTTGTTGCGGATGATGCCACCGAAGTGCCCGACGTAGCCGCCCACGCCGGGGCACGGGTCGTCTTCGTAGTCGCGCGTGGTCCCGTTGCCGTTGTTGCCGAGCCCAAAGCCCACTCCGCGCGCGCAATCGACGATCACGTTGCGCTCCACCAGGGTGTCGCGCGCCCCGTTCCAGAAGTGCACCGCGTGCTCCGACAGGCCCTGATCGCACCAAAAGCCCTCGATGTAGTTGTCGCGGATCTCCCAGCCCCAGGCCAAGTGGGCGTCGATGCCCCCCGTGTAGCAGCCGCTCACCTGCGAGCGCCCGGCATCGGTCAGCTCGAGGTGCGAGCACGCCACCGTGCCCCCGTCGGAGTAGAAGCCCTCCCCCGAGGCGTTGATCTTGATGCCCTGCTCGCCGGGATCGATGACCCGCACCCGGTAGATCATCGTGCCCTCGGTGTTGGCGCTGGTGCCCCCGGTGACGTGGATCGGGTGCCACATGGGGCGCTGGATCGTGAGCTCGGCGATCGTCACGTCGGAGGCGCGTACGTTCAGCACCGAGCCGATCCCGTAGCCCCCGTCGAGCACGACCGCGCTCGGATCGCCGCTCTGCGAGCGCAGGGTGACGCCCGGAGTGTCGAACACGATGTAGCCCGCCGACGAGACGTCGTAGGTCCCGTCGCGCAGCACCAGCGTGCGCCCGGTGGGAGCGTCGGCGATCGCCGCCGCGAGGTCGTCTTCGGGTCCGAGCTCCACCACGTCGCCCTCGGGCGGGGGCAGCGGCACGCAGCCGGTGGCCGGTGGCAGCGGTGGACCGCCGGTGTCCTCGCTCCCGCTGCTCTCGTCCGCCCCCGAGCTGCCGCTGGTCGGCCCCGTGTCGGTGGTGGCCATGGTGGTCGAGACCGAGGGATCGGTCGTGGAGGTCGGGCCCATGGTGCTCGAGCTCCCCTCCGTGCCCGTGCTCGCACCGTCATCGCCGCAGCCCGACGCGACCGCCAGCCCCAGCAGCACCCGCGCCGTGAAGAGCGTCCGCCGTCCGCCGTCGTCGCGCCCGATCTCGTCGTTCATCGACGAGCATCGTACCGCACGTCGGATGCCACGGGCTGCCGAGCCATCCGAGGCCTGCTCGCTTCTAATCGTCGGCGAGATCGCGCTGCAGGGCCGCCCGCTGCTCGTCGGTCAGCGCATGATGCACCTCGAGCCCCGGAAGCTCGACCCCGAGCGCCACCGGAGCCTCGCTGCCCACCGCGAACTTGAGGTACTGCACCGACGACAGCCGCTCGTCACCGACCTGCCGGGAGTCGAAGGTCGCCGGCACGCGGCTCCCGTCCGCGCGCTCGGCGTAGACGTGCTGGGGCAGGTCCTTCCACTCGCCCAGCTTGACCGCACGCTCGGCCTCCTCGTCGATGCCGATGAGCAGCGTGCAGCCCAGCTCGCCGGGGCCCCCGAGCAGCTCGTTGTAGGTCGACAGCTCGTGCTCGATGTCGGCCTCGCGCACGATCCTCTCGGTCCGCATCATCTCCTGCACCTGGTAGCGCACGGTGTCGCGGTTCTCGAACAGGAACGTGAGGGTGCCGTCGCCGAGCACGATGCGTCGGGCGGCCTTGGCCTGCATGGCCAGCGGCCGTAGCTGC
Organism: Paraliomyxa miuraensis; assembly: GCF_026337845.1. GTDB lineage: Bacteria > Myxococcota_A > Polyangia > Nannocystales > Nannocystaceae > Paraliomyxa > Paraliomyxa miuraensis. Next base: position 430,979 of record NZ_JAOVZF010000163.1, read on the forward strand.
TCGCGGCGCTCGCCGTAGGTCATGTAGTCGAGGATCTCGCTGCGCAGGACGGGCTTCATCGCGACCTCTCCTCCTCGTGGCCTTCGGCCTCGACCTCCTCGGGCGCTTCGGTCTCGCGGCGATACGGCGACGCCGGGGCCGAGGGGGCTTCGAAGCTGTCGCCGCGGTAGGCCCGGGCCAACAGCGACATCGGGTGCAGGGGCTTGCGCCCCGCGTGCTGCTCGAACTGAATCGCGGCCAGCGGGCAATCGGTGGCCCACCACTTCGCCTCGGCCTTCTGCATGCCCTCGAACGCGAGCTTGCCCACCCGCTGCGAGGGCTCGAAGCCATGCGTGGTCATGGCGTGGGTGCCGTCGTGCCCGCAGCACTCCATCACCAGCTGCGGCTTGACCCCGGGCAGCTTGCGCAGGAGATCACGCCCCTTGAAGCCCACCCCCTGCGTCCGCAGGTGGCACGGCGCGTGATAGGCCACCGGACCCTGCGGTGAGCTCTTGAAGTTGGTGTCGAAGCGCTCCTCGTTGCGGATCGACCACAGGAACTCGCTGGGGTCCATGGTGGCCGCGGCCAGCTTCGTGGCGCGCTCGCGGTCGGCGCCCTCGAGCAGCTCGGGCCACTCGCGGCGCAGCATCATCGAGCACGTGGGGTTGATGGCGAGCACCTTGGCCCCCGCCTCGACGTAGGGCATGAGCACGTCGAGGCTTTGGTGGGCCTTGCGGCGCAAGCCCTTCAGGTCGCCGCGCTCCCACGCCGGCATCCCGCAGCACTGCAGGCCCTTGGCGCAGCGCAGGTCCACGCCGTTGCGCTTCATCACCTCCACCGTGTCGCGGCCGATCTGGGGCTCGTTGTGCTGCACGAAGCAGGTCTGGAACAGCACCACCTCGCCGCCCGGCCCTTGCTTGGTCAGCCCCTCGGCCTCGGCCCAGCTCTCGAAGGTCTGGCTGGCGAAGTCGGGCAGCTGCTTGTCGCGGTGCACGTCGAGCACCTTCTCCATGAACCATCGGTGCAGGCGCACGCGGTTCATCGAGTTGACCATGCCCCCGCTCATGCGGGCCGCCTTGCCCGCGAAGTCGGGGTCGCCCACGAGCTTGTCCTGCAGGGTGGTCCCCCGCTTGCGACGCTCGATCGCGGCGTAGCGGTGCACCAGCTTGGGGAAGTCGAGCTGGAACTCGTGCCCGTCGCGCGGGGTGTAGGGGCACTGGACCTCGCACAGCTTGCACTGGAAGCACGCGTTCATCACCGCGCGCGTGTCGTCCCCCGTCAGCTTGCGAACGTTGCCGTCGTACTTCTCGTCGAGCAGCGAAAACAGCGTGGGAAACGAGTCGCAGTACTTGAAGCACATGCGGCACCCATGACAGACCTCGAAGACCCGCGTGATCTCCTTGCCGAGCGCCTCTTCGTCCCAGTACTTCTTCTCGCTGGGGTCGTAGCAGAGCCCATCAGTCGGCTTGTACGAGATGTTCTTGTCGTCGTCCGCCATTCGCTCCTTCGTCCCATCCCCGATGTGGCAGCGGCCACCCGAGGGTGGCCGCCGATTCGCGCCTACGCGGCGAGTCCACCGCTCAGTCAGCCGGATGCGGGGCATGAACAGCCGCAAGCTGGCTGCACCGCCAACCCGAGCCGCCTGCGGGGCGAGCTGAGTCCAGCGCCCCGCTTGCCCTCACCAACGCCCCCCTCTGGGGGGCAAGCTGGCTGCACCGCCAACCCGAGCCGCCTGCGGGGCGAGCTGAGTCCTGCGCCCCGCTCGCCCTCACCAACGCCCCCCTCTGGGGGGCAAGCTGGCTGCACCGCCAACCCGAGCCGGATGCGGGGGGCATCAAAAGTGCTCGTTGAGCAGCTTCTCGAAGCGACCGGCGTGAGACTTCTCGGCCTTGGCCAGTGTCTCGAACCAGTCGGCGATCTGGTCGAAGCCCTCCTCGCGGGCGGTCTTCGCCATGCCCGGGTACATGTCGGTGTACTCGTGGGTCTCGCCCGCGATGCCGGCCTTGAGGTTGTTCTCGGTGTCGCCGATCGGCAAGCCAGTGGCGGGATCACCCGCGGGCTTGAGGTAGTCGAGGTGGCCGTGCGCGTGGCCGGTCTCGCCCTCGGCGGTGTCGCGGAAGTTGCCCGCGACCTCGGGGTAACCTTCCACATCGGCCTGCTTGGCGAAGTAGAGGTAGCGACGGTTGGCCTGGGACTCACCCGCAAAGGCAGCCTTGAGGTTCTCGTGGGTCTTGGACCCCTTCAATTCGGTCATGCGTTCCTCCTCGAGCGCGGGCAGACGGCGGGCGCCCGACCGCGGCCGATGGATAGCACGGACCCCCGGCGCTGGCCACGGTCGTCACCCGCCGGGCCCCCTCACCCGCTCGGACGGGGGTGAACGGCGGTGCAACGGCCCCAAAGGCCGTAGGCCACGGAATCGGCGACGTTCGTGCGCGAACGAGCGCGGGGTTACCATGGGCCACGCGGGGCGACTCGGCGAGCGCCCACGCCCTCCCGGAGCGGCATGGATTCGCAGTCGGACGCGCATCGCGAGCACCCCCTGATCCCCGAGCTCTCCGACCTCGATGGTCGCGGCGCGGGTCTGTTCACCGCGTTCGCCGTGCTCCGGCTGGTGCGCAAGGGACAGACCCGCGCGGGCAAGCCCTACCTCGACGTGCGCCTGGCCGATCGCAGTCGCACCGTCGCCGCCAAGGTGTGGAGCGACTCGGGCCGCGCCATGCAGACGGCCGAGCAGCTCGAGCTGGGCACCCACGTCAAGGTGCTGTTCGAGATCGACAGCTTCAAGGGGGCGCTCCAGCTCAACGTCAAGGGCCTGCGGCGGGCCACCATCGGCGAGCCCGGCTACGACCCCGAGGCGCTCGTCGACGAGGGGCATGCGCTCGTCGAGGGCTTGCTGGTCGACACCCTCGTGTTCGACATCGAGACCGTACCCGCGGTCGAGCTGCGCAAGGTGCCGCCCACCGTCGCGCAGGCCGTCACCAAGTACGCCGATCGCCAGGACTGGGACGAGGGCAAGGTGATGAGCCTCTCGCCCTACTTCGGCAAGGTCATCTCGCTGGCGATCGGCGACGGCGAGGCGGCGGTCGACGAGCAGAAGCAGACCGTGTTCGTGGTCACGCCCGACGACGTGCCCGTGCGCGGCGAGCTGCCCGAGTGGGTGCGCCCGGTGACCGAGCAGGAGCTGCTGCAGGCGTTCTGGGCGCTGGCGGGCCACGCCAGCGTGGTCGTCACCTACAACGGTCGCAACTTCGACGTCCCGTTCCTCATCGGCCGCAGCCTCATCCACGACATTCCCGTCCGCGTGGATCTGCAGGGCAACCCGTTCTCGCTGCGCCCGCACCTCGATCTCTACCTGGCCATGGGCGGCCGCAACGGTCGTGGTCCCGCTTCGCTCGACGTGGTGTGCTGGGCCTTCGGCATGCCCAGCCCCAAGGAGGTGATGGACGGCTCGATGGTGGCGACCTCGTACGCCAGGGGGGACGTGCGAAAGATCGCCGAGTACAACGCCGGGGACGTCAAGGCGACGACGGCCGTGTACCAGCGCGTGCGGGATGGTCTGCTGCGCTATCGGGACGACTGGTAGGAGGCGTCAGGCCGGCATCGCGCAGGCGCCCACGTCCTCATAGCCGGGCGGGACCGACATCGGGTCGTACCACGGCTGGCAGGTCTGACCGCCCGCCTGGCCCGAGCACTGCGCATCCCCGGCCGGATCGTCGAGGTCGCAGACCTCGGTGCAGCAACCCACCGCGCCCTCGCATGCCTCGCCCGGGGGCACCGCCGCAGCGCCCAGGCAGATGAGTCCAGGGTCGCACACGTTGATGAACTCGCACGGGTCACCGTAGACGCCGCCCTCACCCGAGGCATCGGGCGCGCAGGTCCAGGCTTGCTGGATCGGGTAGCAAGCCTGGCCGTCGGGGCAGGCCTGCAAGAGGGGATCGCAGTTGGGCAGGCACAGCACGAGCACGCCTTCGTTCGCGATGGCACAGCTGGTGTCCGGATCCTCGCAGATGGGGTTGGCCTCGTCACCGGCGCACATGGCCACGCAGGTACCCACGTTGGTCTCGGGATCCACGTCCCAGCACATCGAGGCGAGCACGCAATCGTCGATGCCCGAGACGCCCGAGCCCTCCACCGTGCATTCGTCGCCCGGCTGCCCCGGGTTGTCCGCGACCGGTGAGCACCGGGTGGCGTTCCACGAATTGCTGCCGTCGTTGGCCCACGGCATGCACTTCTCACCGGGAAGGCAATCTTGGGCGAAGATGTCGCACTCGTGGGTGGCTGATTCGGTGTCGACCGGCACGAGGAACATGACTCCCGTCGAGCCGGTGGTGTCGGTGTTGCCAGTGGTGCCAGCCTCGCCGGTCTCCGGCTGGCCGGCGCCCCCGGTGGTCCCGTTCGCGAGTCCGCCCGAGCTCGAGTCGGAGACGACCGGCGGTCGCTCGGAGTCGCTGGGTTGGTCGTGAGTGCCGCAAGCGGCAAGCGTGAGTGCGATGGCGCAGGTTCGTCTTCCCATGGCCCCACCGTTCGATATGGAGGGCACGACGCAAATCTAGAAACGCACAAATCGGCACGCACGAGCGGCACTCTTCCCCCGACCCGTTGCTACCGATGGCAACCGGAACGCGCGGACCTCAGGCCCGTCGCCATGACCAGCCGGCCAACATCCCCACCAGCACCCATGCGCCCGTTCCGGAACCACCACGGTGGCGGCAGCCGCAGCCAGAGTCGTCGCCACCGCCCTCGTCGGAGCCGCTGGCCCCGGGTCCGGTGCCCGTGCCATCGGGCTCGGTCGTCCCACCACCGGCCGTACCGTCGAGCGCCCCGCTGCCTTCACCTCCGCCCGAGTCCATCGAGCTCGCCCCATCGTCACCCGTGCTGCCCGAGGGCGGTGGCTCGTCGCTCCACTCGTAGGCACCCACGTCGACCGCCTCGCCCACCGGGCGAGGCGTACCATCGCGATCCACCGTCACGCCGTCGAGCGCCACTCCGGCATCGACCGGCGTCGAGCCCTCGAGCAGGTGATAGTCGTGCCCAGCCGCATCCACGAATACCTCGGGCCCCACCGCGAGGTTGGCCATGCCGCCGCTGGCCTCGTCGGGCAAGGCATCGCCGAGCACCAGCAGGTCGTCCACGACCAAGCCCACGGGCGGATCGCCTCCACCGTCCACGAATGCGGCCCCCACCCCGCCCCCGAAGGTGCTCGCCAGGATCTCCGCGCCGCTGAGGCCATCCTCGTAGCGCACGGCCGCGTCGACCGAGTGCACGACCGCGTTCTGCACCCGCACCAGCGCCGGCCCGCGCAGCCGAAACGCCAGCTCGCTCTCGTACACGGTCACCCGATCCACCCGCACATCCACGTCCTCCTTGAGGAGCAGCGCGGCCTGGTTGGTGATGAAGCCGGAGAAGCCCCAGACCGTGACGTCCTCGAGCTCCACGCGCGGCGGGGCCCCGTTGCCGTCGAGCATGGCGCCCACCTTGGTGTCGAGCGCGTTCTCGCCGACCACCGTCCCCGCCGCGACGGCCCCGGCATCCTCGTCGAGCGCGCCCGTCCACAACCGGCAGCCTCGGATCGCGAGCCCGCCCCACGGCAACCGCGGCGGTGACAGCTGCACCGCATCACCCGAGAACAGGTAGATCTCGCTGTCGACGATCTCGAGTTCGAACACGCTGTCGCCGGTCACCCCGTGGGCATCGACGACTCCGCCCGCGTCCCCGGCCACGCAGTGATGGATGCGCGAGCCCACGATCCTCACGCCCTCGACGGTGTGCAGATCGATGCAGTCGCGGCCGGATCGGCGCACCTCCACGTCGTGCAGCTCGAGGAAGTTGGCGCCGTCCCCATCGATCGCGTCACCCGCCCCGTAGCCCCCGTCGAACACGAGGCCCTCGAACGTGTGATACTCGTGATGCGCCTCGAGCACGGTGCCGTTGCCCTGCACGATGGCCTGTCCCGCGGGCTCGGCCACGACCAGGATGGGCGCTCCCCCCGTGCCGTCGGTCGCGGTGGCGATGGGCGCGTAGGTCCCCGGCCGCACGTGGATCACGTCACCGGCCTGCGCCACGTCGAGCGCATCCTGGAGCTCGGCAAAGGGATCGTCCTCGGTCCCCACCCCTCCCGGACCCGCCGTCGCGTCCACGTGGAAGTCATCGGCCCATGCGGTGACGGGAAAGAGCCACCCCAGCCCCAGGAGCACCCACGAGCCCTTCGCCAGCCATGCCATGGAGACCAGGGTAGGGGGATTCGGGGTGCGGCACGAGGCTTCGGACGCGGCGGGATTGCGCGCCTCCGCCTCGGGCGTGCGCTGGCCAACCCGCGACCCGGTCGCCCAGCCGTTTCCTCGGCCGGGTCGCGGTGGTATACGCCCGTTCGCGCCCTTCCCGCCATCGCGGTGCCATGACGCCAACCCCGGGGTCGTGCCGCGTTCGGTCCGGGTGGCAGGGTGGCAGAAGCGAGTTCCGACATGGGCGAAGCGATCACGATGACCGACGCGGGGCTGCAGGTCCCCGACCACCCCATCATCCCGTTCATCGAAGGCGACGGCATCGGTCCCGACATCTGGGCCGCGTCCGTGCGGGTGCTCGATGCCGCGGTGCAGAAGGCCTACGGCGGCAAGCGCAAGATCGAGTGGCTCGAGGTGCTCGCGGGCGAGAAGGCATTCGACAAGACCGGCGAGTGGCTGCCCGAGGCGACCAACGAGGCCTTCCGCCAGTACCTGGTGGGGATCAAGGGCCCGCTGACCACCCCGGTGGGCGGCGGCATCCGCAGCCTCAACGTGGCGCTGCGCCAGAACCTCGACCTCTACGTGTGCCTGCGACCGGTGCGGTGGTTCCAGGGCGTGCCCAGCCCCGTCAAGCGCCCCGACCTCACCAACATGGTGATCTTCCGCGAGAACACCGAGGACATCTACGCGGGCATCGAGTTCCAGCACGGCAGCGAGGAGGCCACCAAGTTCAAGCAGGTGTTCGCCGAGACGTTCCCCAAGGCCTACGGCAAGATCCGCTTCCCCGAGACCTCGGGCATCGGCATCAAGCCGATCTCGCAGGAGGGCACGCAGCGCCTGGTGCGAGCGGCGCTCCAGTACGCGGTGGAGAACCGGCTGCCCTCGGTGACCCTGGTCCACAAGGGCAACATCATGAAGTTCACCGAGGGCGCCTTCCGCGACTGGGGCTACGAGCTGGCCAAGCACGAGTACGGCGCGGTCGACCTCGACGGCGGCCCCTGGCAGACGTTCACCAAGGACGGCCACGAGGTGGTGGTCAAGGACGTGATCGCCGACGCGTTCCTCCAGCAGCTGCTGACCCGGCCCGCCGAGTACTCGGTGATCGCCACCATGAACCTCAACGGCGACTACATCTCCGACGCGCTCGCGGCCTGCGTGGGCGGCATCGGGATCGCGCCCGGCGGCAACATCAACTACGTCACCGGCACCGCCGTGTTCGAGGCCACCCACGGCACCGCGCCCAAGTACGCGGGCCAGGACAAGGTCAACCCCGGCTCGGTGATCCTCTCGGGCGAGATGATGCTGCGCTACATGAGGTGGACCGAGGCCGCCGACCTCATCATCAAGGGCATGGACGGCGCCATCGGAGCCAAGACGGTGACGTACGACTTCCATCGATTGATGGAGGGCGCGACGCTGCGGAAGTGCTCCGAGTTCGGCAGCGACGTCATCGCGCACATGTGACGGGTGGGCCGCCGGGGTCCAGGACAGCGGGCGCGGCGGCGGAAGAGCGCCCGAGCGGCTTGGAAGGCCTCTCGGGCGCATTCGCATGGGAGCGCACGAGGCTCGTGTAGAATGATCCATGGCACCGACCCATGGGGGCGCAGAATTCAGACGACGATGAGCCGTCGGAGCCGCCGCGGCATCGCTACCGCGATGGCACGCGGGATGCTCTGGTCGACTCTGCATCAACGGCACGTGACGAACGGCCGTCCCAACCGGCCGCTCGGTCCCTCTCCTTGCGTTTGCGACGACTCACAGGACGGAAGGGATGGCTCGAGGCCAAGGCCACCGACCGCTCGGCGCGCGTGACCGTCCCCGTCTTCGACGTGGAGCACGATGTCTATGACCCGGCGTTCGCCGAGCGCATGCGATCCCTGGACCTCGCGCAGTCACGGCGAGACCCCGGATGGGCCGCGCAGTGGCTTGCGATCGAGGATGAATACGAGGAGCGGTGCAAGCTCGCGCGATCCTTGTTGGGGGACGGAGTGGAAGACGTGGCCCTGCATGATGGGCATGTGGCCGAGTTGGTCGTCACGGCTCGCACGCTGGTCGATCGAGGTACGGATTTGCTCGCACGAGCGCCTTGGATTCGCCACGTGCACGTGACGAACTACTCGGAGACCGGCCAGTCGCTGTTCATGAACCCAACGTTGCGAGGCATTCAGTCCCTGGGTCTTCGCGCCCAAGCGCTCGTGGACGATGACATCGATGCCCTGGTGCGGAGCCCTCACGTCGATGGCCTCCGCTGGCTCGACCTTGCCGAGAACCTCCTCACCATTCGCTCCTTCGAAGCGATCGCGACGTGCCCAGCGCTCGTACACCTCGAGTATCTCGGGCTCGAGGGAAACACGAGCCCCTCGCCGGTCGATGCCACGGGAACCGATCCCCTCGACGGGGCCGTGGTCTCCACGACACGCACACCCGCTGGACGTGCGCTCGAGGAGTTGGCAGGAGAGATCAAGTGGTTGCACGCGCCTGCGCGCTATCCCCACTCCTATCCACCGTCTCCCCTCGACGTCGCCAAGTCACCTTGATGCTGCCGGAACGTCGACAGTAGCAACTCGTACCGCTCCTCGCCGAGCCCTGGATCGAGCGGCGTCTCGTTGGCGAGGACCACGTTCGCACCGATGTGGAAGGCGGCACCTTCGATGCCCCTGGAGCACGTGGGAGCCGCCCCGACTTGCTGTTCGAGTCGGGCTCGGAGGGGATTGAACCCGCGGCTCTTGCGGGGCTGCTCCCGCTCGAGCTGCTTCTGCCACACGTTGTTCAAGAGTGGCGCACCGAAGCAGCGCAAGCGTGTCGGCCCATCGGTTGCGCATGCGCCCACGATGCGCCCCACCGGTCGTCTGGCGGGACTTCCAGCGCGGGTGCCATCGCCATCGTACTCGATCCAGGTCATGCGCAGCTTCGCGACCAGGGACGAAGAAGCCTCCGGAGCGCGATCGTCCTGACCGATCGACACCACGACTTGATCGAAACGCTGGCGCTCTCGATGGTCCTCTCGAAGAAGCTCGGCCTCGACGCCATCGGCCGCGAGCACCAGCCGTTCCAAAGACCCCACCCACAGGTCGACACCCTCTGCCTCGAATACGGCCTGGGTCCTCGGGAGGTCTGCCCTGTGGAAGGCTACGATGCGAGCTCGTTCGCGCTCGAGCTGACGAAGCCGGGCGCGGTCCGTAGGATCGACGCTCGTCAGCTCTTCCTCGATCGCTCGCACCTTCTGGGCGTGATCACGGGCGTCGGATCGGGAGAGTGGTGCGACCCACGTGACCTTGGCCCCCTCCGAGAGCGCCCGCTCCACGTTCCACGCGGCCGTCGCTCCTCCGCCGAACACCAACACCCGGGGTCCTCGCACCTCGTGCCGCCACTGGTCCTGCCCGAACACCATGCGCCCGTCCGCCAGCAGCTCGCGCTCGTCCTCCTCGGTCACGATCGTCGCGTTCCCGTCGCGATCCCGCAGCCGCCTCGGTGGTCCGAGCCCCACCGCAACGTCCACCCGCTCGGCCTCGATCCTCCGCTCCCCGACCCACACCACGAAGCGCCCGTCCTCGATACGCTCGATCGGACGCTCCACGCAGCACCCCAGCACCAATGGCATCCCATGTTCGTGCGCCGTGACGGCGATCGCATTCGCCAGCGCACTGGCGGGCGCGAACCCATCGACGTCTTCCGCGAACTCATGCGGCTGGAGCACGAACCCCTCCGAGACCAGCTCGCTCGAGGGCTGCCCCAGCCGCCACCGCCCGCGCGACCACCAGGGCTCCTCGGCCCGGGCCACCACCAGCCCCTCGCACCGAGCGCCGGTCGCCCAGCAGAGCGTGGCCGCCAGGCCCCCGCCGATGATCACCCGCTCGACGCGGGTCGTGCCCGTCTCCGCCAGAGCGCGCGCCTGAGCGCCCTCGAGGAGCCGGCGGTGCGCGTCTTCTGCGCGATCACGATTCTCGGCCCGCTGCGGGTCCTCGGCCACGCTCACGCGCTCGCGAGTCTCCCACGACCCCCCGCCGCTCGTCATCCTCACCCCACCCTCACCACGTTGCTCGCCCCTTCGCCCGGCCGTCCGGTATACTCGACCCCTCTTCGAAGGGCTTGCTTGGGATGCGCGCCTGGTCACCCATCTACCTCTCGTTCGCTCTGACCCTGGCTGCCTGCGCCGTGGGCGAGAACTCGGCGGGCGACAACTTCACCTTCGGAGGTCCCGACGGCGATCAGGGCACCAACGGTGATCCCACCATGGGCGACGGCGGCACCGTCGACGACACCGGCCAGGGCATGACCAGCGGGCAGAGCGGCAACGACTCCAACAGCTCCGCAGATGGCGTCGCCTGCATCGACGGCGACGGCGACGAGTACGGCGAGGGCTGTGCGGCGGGTCCCGACTGCGACGACACCAACCCGAACATCAACCCGGGCATGGGCGAGGCCTGCGACGGGGTCGACGAGAACTGCGACGACATGATCGACAACGGGTGCGACTGCCCCGAGGACGGGGTCAGCGGCGCCTGCAACAGCCCCACCGATCTCGGGACCATCGAGGTCGGCGGCAGCATGATGGGCGTGGTGGGCACCATCCCGCAGGAGGGCTCGCTCGACTGGTACACGGTGTCGTTCCCCGCCCCGGCACGACCGGGCGACGGCTCGCCCACGATCAGCTTCGCGATCAACACGGGTGACTCGTTCGCGTTCGACGTGGTCGCCAACGAGTGCGACGCGGCGGGGATGCCCTGCACCGAGGGCGGCACCGGCGGCGCGGCGGTGGGCCTGACCTCGTGGGTCTTCGCCGACACCGACCCCGGCTGCTGCACCCCGCCGATGGACTCGATGGTCCCCTGGCCCAATCAGATCTACGTGCGCGTGTATCGGACCACGATGGGCGCGAGCTGCGACACGTATCAGCTGCAAGCCAGTCGGTAGGCCGCGCCGCCGCCCCTCGGCCGAGGCGCGCTACTTCTGCTCCCAGCAGGAGTAGCCCAGCTTGGCCGTCTTCTTGTTCTTCTTGCTCTTGCCGTCGACCACGGTGGTCTCGGTCAGCGTGATCCCGGTGACGTTGCCGACCTCGTCGTAGCGGTAGTCGTAGCGGCGATCGACCTTGCCGTCGGCCTCGTGGTCCTCGTCGATGCGGGTGGCTCGACCGGCATCGTCGTACGCGAGGGTCACCTTCACCGCAGGACCCTCGACGGGCTTGCTCACCGTGGCCTTGGTGACGCGGCCGTCCTTGACGTCGAGCTTCACATCGTCGCGCTCGGCGTAGAGCGGGTAGCCCGGGGCGATGCCCGTGAACGCCGGCAGGGTGATGAGCGTGATCTCGTGCTTGGCGTCCTTGCCGTCGCGCTGGTCGGTGTAGGTGGCGGTGGCCACGTTGGCCGTGTCGTCGTAGCTCGGCGTGATGATGGCCTCGGTGGACTTGTTGCAGCCCTCGTCGACCGTGACCTTGTGGGTGCGCTCATCCTTGGTCCAAAAGCGCGCGCACACGTCGGACTTGCCGTCGTTGTCGCCATCGATGCGCAGCAGCCCCCCGCTGCCGTCGGCCTCGTACTTGAAGCGCAGCACCGGCCCGCCGCTCCAGCGCACGTAGCAGGGGCCCGCGAACGCGGTGGCCGGGGCCGCCGCCTCGCCCGTGCCGGTGCCGTCGGTGTCGGGCTCGGAGCCCACCGTGGCCGCACCGTCGTCCTCGTCGTCCTCCCAGCCCGCGGTGGCGAAGGGATCGGCCGCGGTGCTGCCGCCCGTGCCCGCATCGCCCGTACTCCCCGCGGCGACCGGGGGCACCACCACCTGGGTGGGCGGGGTCTGTTCCTTGGTGTCGGACGGAGGCGTTTCGTCCTTGGTGCCGCACGCGATGGAACCGAGGGCAACGAGGCCGAGGAGGAGCAGGGAGCGAGCAGCGGTCATGGGCGGCGGGGCGATCATGCAGGATCGATTGGGGGCGGTACGGTTGGGGGCGGTACGGCAGTGACCGGGCGCAGCTCGTCCCAGCCGTACATCGAAGCGTAGCCGCGGCGCAGGCCGAAGCAGCGGCTTTGTAGCACACAACCGTCGCAAGGGGCGGGCTTGACGAATTCGCCGTCGCCCCCGCCCGGGGGCAGCTCGGCCAGGGAGAAGAACGGCTGCAGATCGTCGGGCACCAGGCACAGCGGCAAGCCGCACATGGAGTCGAAGCCGCCGACCTCCAGGCCGTGCGTGCGGGCCCGGGCCAGCCCCTCGCGCAGCGGCGGCAGCACGTCGCGGTAGCGCGGCACCAGCCAGCGCTCGCGGGGCACCAGATCGGTGGACATGCCCACGAACGAGATCGTGATCGCGGCCCCGGGCCAGCGCTCGGCGACCAGCGAGACGAACGCCGGGAACTCGTGACGGTTCTGCTCGCACAGCACGAAGTTGATGCGGGTGTGGATCCCCGTGTCGCGCAGCCGGTCGAGCCCGGCCAGCGTGCGCACGAACGTGCCCGGGGCCGCCGTCACCTCGTCGCTCACCGCCGCCGTCGCACCGTGCAGCGACACGAACGCGATGTCGACCCCCGCGTCCCGCAGGGCCTCGCACAGGGCCGGATCGGACAGGCGCGTCGCGTTGGTCTGCAGTTCGACCTCGTGTACGCCGTGGGCCTTGCCGCGGCGTACGTAGTCGGGCAAGCGGGGGTCGAGGGTGGGCTCGCCGCCCGAGAGCACGAGGATCCCCCGCAGCGCCGCGATCTCGTCGATGGCCGCCTCCACGCGGGCGACCGGTGGGGCGGGCAGGTGCGTCGACACGAAGCAGAAGTGGCAATTCTGGTTGCAGCGAAAGCCGATCCGCACGATGTGGGCGGGAACGGTGGTGCCGTCGGGACGGCGGTAGCGCTCGCGGGTGACCAGCTCGCGCTCGATCTGCGCGCGGGGTGAGGCGATCACGGTGAGGCGGCGACGGAGGCGGTCGTCGGACAGCGGGTGGGGTACCGGAGCATTGGCGCGCGTCGGCTCGGTGACCAGCATCGAGGGCAGGCCCGGGCAGCGATCGCGGACGGTGCAGGGCTCGCAGGCGGGCGGGTGTATGTAGCCCGGTCGCTGCGCGCCGCCGCGAGAGAGCGCATAGATCGAGGCCACTCGACCCGGGCGTTCGAACAGACACGGGGGCAGGAAGGTGGCGGGCTCGAGCGAAACGGGCAGGGCGTGGGTGCGGGCTTGGTCGATGAAGGTGCCGGCCGCCTGGAGCATCGCGGGCAGCGGGGCGAGGGTGGAGGGATCGGGGGCCTGGATCGGCAAGCGCATCCACAGGCGATCGAACGGCAGGCCGGTTGCGGCGAGCTGGCCGGGCAACGAGGCCAGCGACTCGAGGTTGGCGAGGACCACCGGGATCGAGGCCTCGAGGGTGATGCCGGCGTCACACAGGGCGGACAGGCCCGCGGCCGTGCGCGCCGCATCACCCGGCCGGCCGGTGATGGCATCGAGCGCGTCGCCCCAGGCGGGCAGGTGCACACGGGCCGTGTGCAGGCCGGCGGCGGCGAGGCGCTCGGCCAACGCCGGGGTCACCAGCGCCGCGTTGGTCTCGAGCACCACCCGCGCCGGCTCGCGCGCGGCGTGGGACACGATCGCAGGGAGGTCGGGGCGCAGCGTGGGCTCGCCTCCGGTGAGCACCAGCTCGCGCACGCCCTCACGGTGGGCGGCATCGATCCGCGTGCGTACGGCGGAGGCGGCCGCGATCGAGGCGCGCTCGCGCGGGCGCACGGCGTCGCAGAAGCGGCACGCCTGATTGCAGGTCTCGTTGGTGAGCACCCGGGCGACCCGCATGGGCCAGAGCGTACACCGACCGCCCTGGGTTCCCCGCCTCGGCGACCCCAGAGCACATCTTCCCCTCACCCCCCGCCGCCCCCACCCGCCATGCCGAGCGACGCCTGGGCGACCGGCATCACGTCGTCCGACGAGCGCAGCCGCTGCAGCTCCTCCCGCGGGGGTCGACCGAACAGCCGCTTGAACTCGCGACTGAAGTGCGAGGGGCTGCGGTAGCCCACGCGGTAGCCCGCCTCCTCGGCCGTGAGCTCTCCGTGGAGCATCAGCGAGCGCGCCTGGTGCAGCCGTACCGTCTTGACGTACTGCAGCGGCGACATGGAGGTTGCCGCCTTGAAGGCGTGGTGGAACGTCGACACCCCCAGGTGCGCGGCGCGGGCCAGCGAGGCCACGTCGAGCGCCTCGTCGTAGCGCGCGTGGATGAGGTCGAGCACCCGAGCAATGCGCCGCGACGCCCCCCGCCCCAGGGCCAGGGTGCGCAGCAGCTCTCCCTGCGGCCCGCGGCTGACCCGGTACAGCAGCTCCCGGATGCACAGCGGGCCGAGCACGCGCGCGTCGGTCGGATCGGCCAGCGCCCGCAGCAGGCGCACGGCCGTGTCGCGCAAGGCCGGGGTCAACGTCGACACCTCGATCACCGGATGGACCTCGTCGGTGTCCGACTCGTCGTCGGCCTGCAGCACCACCTCGCGAACCACCGCCGGGTCGAGCATGACCACGACCGCGAGGTAGGGGCGCCCGGGCGCCGCCTCGATCTCGCACTCGACCGGCAAGGGCACCGAGAGCACCAGATACTGCTCGGGATCGTAGGACAGCGCCCGCTCGGCGACGTACGCGGTCTTGCGCCCCTGGGCCACGATCACCAGGCACGGCTCGTAGATCACGGGCATGCGCGGTCGCGGACCACTGACGCGGATCGTCCGCACCTGCGGCAGCGCGGTCGCGTTGGGCCCCTCACGAGGTGCCGCCGCGGCGACGAGCTCGACCAAGACATCCCGGCTCACACCCCCATGGTAGCCCGGGGCGGCGGGCTCTCCCACCCGACTACAGGATCGGACAAGCATTTCGGAGCGCCACCGCGGGGCCCTGTCCAGGTCGACAGGATCGGGCAAGCCTTCCCAAGGAACGGCCGTGGTCGCGCCCCGTGGGTCCCCCTAGGCTTCGAGCCCATGACGGCACTCCACACGAACACGAGGACCCTGGGTCGAGACGGCCCCGAGCTGTTTCCCATCGGCCTGGGCTGCATGGGCATGTCGGCCTTCTACGGCGATCCCAACACGCGCCGCGAGGGCGAGGCTGCGTCGATCGGGGTCATCCACCGCGCCCTGGACCTCGGTGTCCGGCTCATCGACACGGCCGACATGTACGGCTGCGGAGCCAACGAGCGCCTGATCGGCCAGGCGCTCGCGGGTGCGCGCCGGCAGCAGGCGGTGCTGGCCACCAAGTTCGCGGTCACGTTCGAGGAGGACGGCCGCATCACCGGGATCAGCGGCCGACCCGAGTACGTCCGGCAGGCGTGCGAGGCCAGCCTCGCCCGCCTGGGCGTCGACACCATCGACCTCTACTACCAGCACCGCGTCGATCCGAACACGCCCATCGAGGACACGGTGGGCGCCATGGCCGAGCTGGTCCGCGAGGGCAAGGTCCGCTACCTCGGCCTGTCCGAGGCGTCCCCCGAGACCATCCGCCGGGCGCACGCGGTGCACCCCATCGCCGCGCTGCAGACCGAGTACTCGCTGTGGTCGCGCGAGCCCGAGCAGGCGCTCCTCGACACGTGCCGCGAGCTCGGCATCGTGTTCGTCGCCTATAGCCCCCTGGGACGCGGCTTCCTCACCGGCCGCTTCACGCGGCCCGAGGACCTGGCGGCCGATGACTGGCGGCACAGCAACCCCCGGTTCCAGGGCGACAACTTCACCACCAACCTCGCGCTGGTTCGCGTGGTGGAGCAGCTCGCCGAGGCGCGGGGCTGTACCGCCGCGCAGCTCGCCCTGGCCTGGACCCTGCGACAGCCGCACGTGGTGCCGATCCCCGGCACCACCAACCTCGCGCGCCTCGAGCAGAACGTCGCGGCCGCGAGCATCGAGCTCCGATCCGACGAGCTGCAGCAGCTCGAAGCCGCCGCGGCCCCCGACGTGATCGCGGGCACGCGCTACCCCGAGGCGGCCATGCACATGCTCGGCCGCTGAGTCGGGTCGGTTGCAAGTGTGGCCGGGGGAGCCATCCCCCCGCCCCATCACTCCTCCGGGCAAGCCACCGGCCCGACCGGGCACGGCCCCCCGTCGGCCAACCCCACGCAGAACCGCTTCTCGTAGTTGCTCACGCCCGCGCCGACGCAGTCGTCGAAGTCGTACCCCTCGTTGAACGTCGAGATTCGCTGCTCGCGGAAGTGGTTGTCGCCATAGGCTTCGCTGGTCGTGGTGATCACGAGGCCGTTGGCGACGACCTCGTAGGTCGTGCTCAGCTCCGACGGCGACTCGCAGTCGTTGATCGTAAAGCGGATCGGCACGTGATCGCGCAGCGCCTCGAGGATGCACTCGAGCGCGGCAGGGTCGTCGACCTCGAGCTCGGGCCCGCCGGTCGTCGCCTCACCTCCATCGGTGCCACCGCTGGTACCACCACCGCCACCGCCACCGCCGCCACCACTGCACTCGCCGAACGTCACCGGACCGCACGGCGACGGAGAGTGGCAGTCGTAGTCGAGACAAGGCTCCTCCTCGCAGCTCTCGTTCCAGCGGTCGGTCTGCCCCCAGCAGTTCCCGCCGTTGCCCACGTCCCACGGCGAGCTCGTCGGCAGCCCGCCGCCGCAGCCGTCCTCGTCGCCCCACGGATCGGCGGCCGTTTCATCGGTTCCGCAACCTTCGGTGCCGAAGCCGCTCGTCGACGAGGGCAGCTGGCCGGTACCGCTCAGGCCGCTCGTACCGGTGCCGCCCGTCCCGCCCCCCGTGGTGCCACCCCCCGCCGAGCTCTCCGACATGCCGGGACCGCTCGACCCGTCGCCACCCATGCCGAACTTGTCGCATCCCGTCACCATCGCCATCACACCCAAGCCAATCAACCAATATCGTCGCATCGTCCGTCTCTGCGCCACGAGTGTCGACGTCGGACGATTCGATCGGTCGACGATCGTTCCCTTTTGCGGGGCATGGCCCGCGCAGCCAGCGCGACCGCGTGGATCGTGCAGCCCCGGCGTTGCCGGCCTCGCCTCGCGGCGCAGACTGCCGCCATGCTTCGAGCCTCCTCTCTC
The DNA here is from genome assembly GCF_026337845.1 of Paraliomyxa miuraensis. Classification (GTDB taxonomy): domain Bacteria; phylum Myxococcota_A; class Polyangia; order Nannocystales; family Nannocystaceae; genus Paraliomyxa; species Paraliomyxa miuraensis. Next base: position 448,171 of record NZ_JAOVZF010000163.1, read on the forward strand.
CTCGTCACCCTCTCGCTCGCCGTGGCCTTCCTCCCGACCTCGGCACCAGCGACCACCCTCATCCCCGAGTCGTCCCCCGCTCCCCCGGCGGCCCACGACCCCGCCACGACCACCCCTCCCGCTACCCACGACGACCACCCCGAAGACGTGCTGTGCTACTGGGCCTGCATGGCGCTGTGCCTGGCGTCGGGCAAGCAGCACGACGGATGCACCGACATCTGCGCCCACACGTGCTTCACCGTCGTCGCGCCCCCGGAGCCCACCTGCGAGAGCAACCCCAACACCTGCTAGGCCCGAACCCGCAAGGAGCAGGGACCACGCCAGCGGGCCCGCGGCTCACCCGGTCTGCATCCCCACCGTCTTCCCGGCCAGCGCCGCGCCTTCGTCGAGCACCATCATCCGCACCCGCCCGGTGGCCACCAGCTCGCCCGCGTCGTCGCGGATCTCCACCCCCCACACCTGCGTCCGCCGCCCGCGGTGCACGGGCGTGGCCCGTCCCAAGAGCCGCCCGCTCCGCGTCGCTCGCAAGAACGACGTGCTGTTCTCGAGCCCCACCGTGGTCTTGCCGCGCGCCATCGCATCGATGGCCGCCCCCACCGAGCACAGCGTCTCCACCATCGACGCGAGCACGCCCCCGTGCACCAGCCCATACGGCTGCAAGAGGTGCGGCCCCACCGGGACTTCGGCCACCACCTCGTCGCTCGTCACCCGCGTAAACCGCAGCCCCAGCGCCTCGTTGAAGCCGCCGCGCGTCTCGTTGATCATGTCGGTATGGTCGGAGGCTTCGGTCACTGGTAGACCATAGCGCGTCCGCCTGCCTCCCGAACCCGAGCCGCGCTACCATCCCCGCATGGCGAGCATCACGACCATCGTGAGCACCCCGGCGCTCGGACTCCTGCTGGCCCTCGCCACGATCGCGTGCGGCGACGACGGCAGCGCCACCACCGATGACGACCCCACGGGCGCGACCTCCGCCACCTCGTCCTCGCCGACGTCCTCGCCGAGCACCACCGCCGATCCCACGACCAACCCGACCACGACCGCCTCCACGACGTCGTCGGACCCGAGCACCAGCGCCGACGACGGCAGCACCGGACCCACCGGCGCGTGCGTACAGGCGCGCCTCTTGTGGTTCGAGGACTTCGAGAACGGCGACTACGATCGCTGGACCTCCAACACCTACGGCGCCGACTGGGGCGGCCCCTGCGACTACAACGAGCTGTCCATGGATCGAGCGGTGAGTGGCTCGTGGTCCAACCGCTCGGAGATCACCTGCGTCACGCCCGAATCGCACCGCGGCTACGGCGGCCTGCAGTTCGACGGCGACGACGTGGTCGAGGCCTATACCAACACGGGCAGCGGCATCGATGCGCCCCATGGGGTGATCAACACCTACTGGAGCTGGCTCGAGGTCCCCTACCCGTTCGAGAACGGGCGCTGGTTCAGCCCGTTCACCGTCAACAATGCCTGCGACTGGAGCGACAACGTGATCACGCTGGGGCTCGAGGATCCCTCGAACCGGATCACCCCCGCGCACGTGCTCAACACCGGCGGCACCGTGACGTTTGCCGAGAACGCCCCCTCGTTTCCGCTGGGCCAGTGGGTTCGCACCACGATCTACGTCAACTACCACGAAGGCCGCATGCACGTGTGGCAGGACGGCGCCGAGCTCGTCGACGCCACGTTCTCGCGCAGCGACACCGACCTGTGTCAGTGGCACTGGGGCATGTACGCCAGCGGCGACAACGACGACATCGTGCTCTACGAGGACGACAACTCGCTGTGGAAGCTCGAGGAGCCCTGGGTCGACTTCACGGTGGAGCCGTGGCTGGGGCACTCGGTGATGGCCTGCGAGTGAGCCGCCCTCACTGCTGCACGCAGTAGATCGGCGACACCCAGTCGCACACGCCACCGAAGCACCACGAGCTCCACGACCCGTCGATCATGTCGGCGCGCCCCCACTGCCCGCCGCCCGCCACGGAGGTCCAGTCGGCGCACGAAGTGCCGCCGCTGTTCCCGTTGGCGGTGGTCGAGCTCCACACGGTCGGGAACCCACCACCCGCGCACGAGGTGTTGCCGATCGGCGGTGGCCCGCCGAGCTCGGTCACGTTGATCGGCGCATCGAGCGTGCCATCGACCAGCCCCGCCCAGTTGGGCGCCACCTGCACCCCATCGGGCCGCACGTAGGGCTGGGCCGACTGGACCATGCGCGTCGAGGGCGACTCGGCCGCGGTCGACAACCACGCCATGTACGTGCCCGGAAGGCCGGCCGCCACGGCCAGCGCCTGGCACTGGGCATCGGCGCCCAGCAGGCCCCCGAAGTTGCCGTTGAACATCTGGCTGGTGACGAAGATGTAGCGATTGTCGCCGCCGCAGTCGCTGGGACAGCCGTCGCCATCGACGAGGTTGCCGTCGTCGCAGACCTCGAAGCCGTCGAGGATCCCGTTGCCACAGATCCCGCACCCCGAGGTGTCGTAGGTCAGGCAATCGGGCATGCAGGTGAGCTGGCCGCTGTCGAAGCCCTGGCCCCCGCACGTGGCCCCCGCCACCGCGTTGCCATCGCACAGCTCGGTGCCATCGACGATGCCGTTGCCGCACAGGCCGCAGCCCTCGGTGTCGAACGCACAGCTGGATCCACACGCCACGGTGCCGCTGTCGAAGCCCGCGGCGGCACAGGTGGCCCCGCCGAGCTGCATGCCGTCGCAGTCCTCGTCGCCGTCGATGAGGTCGTTGCCACAGGTGCCACACCCCGAGGTGTCGTAGGTCAGGCAATCGGGCATGCACGCCAGCTGCCCGCTGTCGAAGCCCTGCGACACACAGGTCTGACCGAACAGTACGATGTCGTCGCAGACCTCGTCGCCGTCGACGATCACGTTGCCGCAGGTGCCGCAATCGCCGGTGTCGAGCAGGCAGCGAGCGTCACAGGAGAGCGTGCCGCTGTCGAAGCCCTCGGAGGCGCAGGAGGCCCCGCCGAGATCGTTGCCATCGCACTGCTCCTTGCCCGCGAGCACGTTGTCGCCGCAGTTGACGAAGGAGCAGCCCGAGTCGTCGTAGCCGGTGCAATCGGCCGCACAGGCCAGGGTCCCCTGATCGAAGCCCTGCGACTCGCAGGTCTCCCCGGACAGCACGTCCCCGTCGCAGACCTCGTCTCCCTCGAGCACTCCGTTGCCGCACTCGGCGACGGGCCCGGTGGAGTCGCTGCTGGTGTCGTCGGCCGCGACGGTCGTGCTGCCATCGCCGGTCTCCACGACGGTCGTGCCCGAGCTCGGATCGAACGTGGTGACCCCGCCGGTGGTCGTGGAGCCGTCGCTCGTGGCCGAGCCGCTGCCCGCGGTGCCGCTGGGCGTCGTGTCTTCCGGACACGCAGCGAGCATCGACATCGAGCCTACGAGCACCAGCCGAAGGGAGTACCGACCCGTCATCTCGGCCATGCTATCAGCTACGCACGGCCTGGAGCACCCGCGCGTCTTCGCCCTGCCACGCGAGCGGTGTACCTGCCGAGGGTAGCGCCATCATGGCCCTTGATGTCGCCACCGCGACTGGCCACCATCGACCTCGGTGCCCCGACCGCTGCCGCTGCGCTTCTTCGCCCGTGACGTCCTCGAGGTCGCGCCCGCGCTGCTGGGGCAGCTGCTGTGTCGCGACGGCGTGGTGCTGCGCATCACCGAGGTCGAGGCCTACCGGTGGCCGGGCGACACCGCATGCCATGCGCGCTCCGGCCGGACCGAGCGCAACGACGCCCTGTGGGGACCGCCCGGACGCGCCTACGTGTACCTGTGCTACGGCGTGCACACGATGCTCAACGTGGTCACCGGAGCCGATGGTGACGCGCAGGCCGTGTTGATTCGATCGTGCGAGCCCGTGGAGGGCCTGCCGACGATCCAGGCCCGGCGTGGGGGCCAAACGAGGAGCAGGTCGGGGCCCGCGTTGCTGGCGGGGCCGGGCAAGGTGGGGCAGGCGCTGGACCTGCACACCGACTGGTCGGGGCACCCGCTCCACCGTCCCGGCGACCTCTACCTGTGTCCCGGTCCCACGCCTGCGGAGATCGCGAGGGGCCCCCGCGTGGGGATCGACTTCGCGGAGCCCGAGCACCAACGCCTGCCGTGGCGCTTCGCCGACGCGAGCTCGCGATGGGTGACCCAGCGCGGCGGCCTTCGCCCGCCCCCACCGAAGCAGTCGAGCCCAAAGCAGTCGAGCCCAAAGCAGTCGAACCAGTAGCGCGAGGACGCCGACCCGCTCGGGGTGCTCATGCGAGCGCCGACCTGAGCCGATCGAGCAGCACGTCGATGTCGAGGGGCTTGTTCAAGAAGCCCACCGCGCCCAGCCGCTCGGCCTCGCGGTGCACGTCGCTGACGACGCGCGAGGTGATGACGAGGATGGGGAGCCCGGGGTGGCTGTTGCGCACGCTCGCGATCAGCTGCTCGCCGTCGACCTCGGGCATCTCGAGATCGGTGAGCAGCAGGTGCGGCGTCCGCCCTTCGAGCTGCGCCAGCGCACGACGGCCATCCTCGGCCACCATCACCTCGTAGCCCTCCTCCGTGAGGACGTCCTCCAGTGCCAGGCGAGCGCCGGGATCGTCGTCGACGACGAGCACGAGGGTCATGCTGCACAGTATGCCGGGCGGGGGGTGGACGTGCGATGCCACGTGACGGCAATCCTTGCCGCAGTGCCAGCACGCATCGCGCCGTGGCCCATCGACGCCTCGCCTCGCGGCTCTGGCGCAAGGGCCAATTCGGGGGCCGGTGCGGGTCGGGCCGGGGGGTGCGGGCTCCGGTGAGGCCTGATAGCGTCGGGCTCGATCATGACCCAGCGCCGCCTGTTCCTCCGCGAGCGACCCCGCCGCAACCGCAAGTCGGCCGCGATCCGCGACGCGGTGCGCGAGACGGCCTTCGGCCCCGAGCACCTCGTGCTGCCGCTGTTCGTGCACGACGGCGACGGCGAAATCCCCATCGGCTCGATGCCGGGCTGCTCTCGGTGCTCGGTGGCGGGCCTGCTCGCCGAGGTGGAGCGAGCCCATGGCGTGGGCGTGCGCATGGTGGCGCTGTTCCCCGCGATCGACGATGCGCTCAAGGATCCCACGGGTACCGAGTCCTACAACGACGACGGGCTCGTGCCACGCGTGATCGAGCAGCTCAAGAATCGGTGGCCCGAGCTGATGATCATCACCGACGTTGCGCTCGATCCGTACTCATCGGACGGACACGACGGCATCGTGGCCCCCGATGGCCGCATCCTCAACGACGAGACGGTCGAGGTGCTGTGCCGCCAGGCGCTGTGCCAGGCGCGAGCCGGGGCCGATGTCATCGCCCCCAGCGACATGATGGACGGTCGCGTGGGCGCGATCCGAGAGGCGCTCGACGACGAGGGCTTCTCCGAGGTCTCGATCCTCGCGTACACCGCCAAGTACGCGTCTGCATTCTACGGGCCATTCCGCGAGGCGCTCGATTCGGCGCCCAAGAGCGGCGACAAGAAGACCTACCAGATGGACCCGGCCAACGCGCGCGAGGCCATCCGCGAGGCCGCGCTCGACGAGGCCGAGGGCGCCGACATGCTGATGGTCAAGCCGGCGGGGCCCTATCTCGACGTGGTCCGGCTGCTCCGGGAGCACAGCACCCTCCCCATCGCGGCGTATCAGGTCAGCGGCGAGTACGCGATGCTCAAGGCAGCCGCCCTGCGCGGCTGGCTCGACGAGCGCCGCGTGGTCACCGAGAGCCTGCTCGGCATTCGCCGCGCCGGGGCCGACGTGGTGCTCACGTACTACGCCCGTCAGGTGGGCGAATGGCTCGCCGGCGAGGCCTGATCCGGTCGAGTCGGAACCGCTCGTACCGTCGAGACCTCGGCCTCGCCGGGTGGAACACAATGGCCCCGCGAAGAGGCGGCTTTCCACACAATCGCTGCTGTGTAGGCAAGGACCTCTGACGGGGCTGCTGCCACCAGAGGAACCCTCACACTGATGGCGGCGCAGCCGCCGGACGGAGGGGATCGTCCATGCTCCATCGCCTCCGGCATGGAAACAGCCGCCCGGGGCCACGGGCGTCACCAACCGCGGCACGAACCAGCCCGGGCGATCGCGCATCCCACAGAACATGAGCGAGCCGAACCGCAGTGGACAGGCGAATGAGGGCTTGCCCCACTGGGCCGCTTCCACTTACAAATGGGTGAGGGGGATCGCGGTGGCTTCACGGGTTCGCATTCTGACAATCGAGCCGGATGACCTGCTGTCCGCAGTGCCGCAGCGCACCAAGCGTCGTGACACTGGGGCCGCTCCGGTTGCAGCGGCTCCCGTGCCAGCGACCCCGATGGCAACCAAACCCGTCGGGAGTGACACTGCCGTGGCTCGACGCGAGCGCGAGGAGACGCAGGTACGTCACCACGCGTTCTTGCATCAGACGCTTCCCCCCAATGATCCGCTGGTCCGAGAGATCGAGCGCTACCGCAGCGGCAACGACGGGGAGTGACCCGGCCCCGCAGGGCCGACGTCGCCAGGCGCCGCTCGACTAGAGGGGGATCTCGACGATCGCCGGAATCCTCTGCAAGGTCTGGATGACCGAGCCGTCCGGACGCATGCGAAGGTAGAGCTCGCGCCCCCCGTGCTCGACCTCGACCGTCACCTCGTCGACCTCGGGACCCTTCTTGGTCTCGGCCTCGAGGATCTTGCCGCCGGGAGCGGTCTGCTCGATGGCGGCCTTGAGCTCGGCCGATAGGCTCGCGGGATCGACGCGGCACTCCGTATAGACCTCTGCGCCCTCGGGGCTGGCCGCCACCTCGCAGAGGGTCCCGCCGTCATCCACCTCGACCTCGTACACGCGACCGCGATCGGCATAGAGTTCGGTCTCGTAGCGCGTGATGGTGGCCTTGGGCCACTTGGACTTGGCCAGCTCGATCACGGGGGCGGGGATCGAGGCGGCATCGTCGTGGTAGAGCGCCTGCTTGACCAGGTTGCCCTGCGCATCGACGCGGAGCTTCACCTTCTCGACCTTGGATGCGGCCGTTGCCGTCTGGACCAGCTCGGCATCGAGCGCATGGGCGGGCGCCGCCCCATCGGCCGTTGCCGCCGCCGCGCTGCCCGATGGCGGCGTCGTCCCCTCCGTGGTGGTCGCGTTGGTGGTGCAGGCGAGCAGCAAGACGGTGGGGAGCCAGAGCCGAGACATGACCGAATGCTCGTTCACGGGCGCCCCGGGACGCAAGTCAATCCTCCGCCTCGTCCCAGGATCGAGGATTCCCACGAACCGGGCGCCCAAGAGAGCCGGGCTCCGGAGCCGGCCTACCCCCTGAACCGATCGGTCGCCGCCACGAGGGCCGCCGTGATGCCGGGCTCGTTGGCCGAGTGCCCCGCGTCCTCCACCAGGCACAGCTGCGAGCCCGGCCACGCCCGGTGGAGCCGCCAGGCGTTGCGCGGGGGGCAGATCACGTCGTAGCGACCGTGCACGATCACCACGGGTATGCCCAGCAGCGCCTCCATGCCGTCGAGCAGCTGCGTGGGCGGGTCGAAGAACCCCTCGTTGACGAAGTAGTGGCACTCGATGCGAGCAAAGGCCAGCGTGAAGCTGGCGTCCTCGCAGTGTGCGACCAGCCCCTCGTCGGGCAGCAGCGTCGCCACCCTGCACTCCCACTCGCTCCAGGCCCGGGCCGCGGCCCGACGGACGCCGGGGTCGTCGCCGGTCAGGCGGCGGTAGTAGGCGCCCACCAGATCGTCGCGCTCCGCCTCGGGGATGGCGTGTACGAAGCCCTCCCATGCGTCGGGGAACAGCGCCGTCGTGCCACCGCCGTAGAACCACGCGCCCTCGTCGGGCGCGAACGTGAAGATCCCACGCAGCACCATCTCGGTCACGCGCTCGCGGTGCCGCTGCGCATAGGCCAGCGCCAGCGTGCTGCCCCACGAGCCGCCGAACACCTGCCAACGCTCGATCCCCAGGTGCTCGCGCAGCGCCTCGATGTCGTCGACCAGGTGCCACGTGGTGTTGTCGACCAGCGAGGCGTAGGGTGTGGAGCGACCACAGCCGCGCTGATCGAACAGCACGATGCGATACGCCTCGGGGTCGAAGAAGCGTCGGTGCCGGGGCTCGATGCCGCCGCCCGGACCACCGTGCAAGAAGACCACCGGCTTGCCGTCCGGGTTGCCGCACTGCTCGTAGTAGAGTTCGTGCAGCTCGGAGACCCGCAGCTTGCCGGAGTCGTAGGGCTCGATCTCGGGGTAGAGGCTCCGCGCTCCGCTCACGGGGGCACTTTGTCAGCCCGCTCCCGGTCCGACAAGGGTCTTGGGCGGGCTGGGGTGTCGCCTACGGCCGGAAGCGATCGGTGGCCCCGATGAGCACGTCGACGATCCCGGGCTCGTAGGCCGAGTGACCGGCATCGGGCACCACGTGGAGCTCCGCCTCGGGCCAGGCTCGATGCAGGTCCCAGGCCGACATCATCGGGCACACCACGTCGTAGCGCCCCTGTGCGATCACGGCCGGGATCTGGCGGATCTTGCCCACGTCGCGCAGCAGCTGGTCCTCGACCTCGAAGAAGCCGCCGTTGACGAAGTAGTGGCACTCGATGCGAGCGAAGGCCAGCGCGAACTCGTCCTCGCCCGCGTGGCTCATGTACTCCTTGCTCTGCATCAGGAAGCTGGTGCTCGCCTCCCACACGCTCCATGCCTGCGCCGCGGCCAGGCGCACCGTGGAGTCGTCGCTGGTGAGCCGGGCATAGTAGGCCTTCATGAGGTCGCCGTGCTCCTCCTTGGGGATCGCGGCGAGGTAGCCCTCCCAGGTGTCGGGGAAGATCGCCGACGCGCCCTCCTGGTAGAACCAGTGGAGCTCCCTTTGGCGCAGCATGAAGATCCCGCGCAGCACCAGCTCGGTCACGCGATCGGGGTGCCTCTGGGCGTAGGCCAGGGCCAGGGTGCTGCCCCACGAGCCGCCGAACACCTGCCAGCGCTCGATGCCGAGGCGCTCGCGAATCGCCTCCATGTCGGAGACGAGGTGCCAGGTGGTGTTGTCGCGCAGCTCGGCGTGGGGGGTGGAGCGCCCGCAGCCGCGCTGGTCGAACAGGATGATCCGATAGGCTTGCGGATCGAAGAAGCGCCGCTGCTTGGGATCGGTGCCGCCGCCCGGGCCGCCGTGCACGAACACCACCGGCTTGCCGTTCGGGTTGCCGGACTGCTCGTAGTAGATCGTGTGGAGGTCGGAGACCGACAGCATGCCGCTGTCGAAGGGCTCGATCTCGGGATAGAAGCTGCGACGGCCGCGCATGGGCGGCGAGCATACCGCGATGGAGCCGCGATCGGGATCAGAGCGTGTCCACCACCGCGGCTGGTGCCTGCACCAGCTCGATGAGCACGCCCTGGCCTCCGATCGGCGAGTGCTCGTTGCCCTTGGGGTGGATGAAGCACACATCGTGCCCCGAGGCGCCCTTGCGAATGCCTCCGGGCGTGAAGCGCACTCCCCGCTGCTCGAGCCACGCGACGGCCGCGGGCAGATCGTCGACCCACAGCCCAATGTGGTTCAGCGCCGGCTCGTGCACGCGCGGACGCGCCTGCGGATCGAGCGGCCGCATGAGATCCAGCTCGACCTCACCGCGCCCGCGCCCGAGCACGAGGATGTCCTCGTCGACGTTCTCGCTCTCGCTGCGGTACTTGCCGCGGATGGGCACGCCGAGCAGGTCGTTCCACAGCGTGAGCATCGCCCGCTGATCGAGGCCGCCGATGGCGACCTGCTGCAGACCGAGGATGCGGAAGGGACGATCGGGCGGCGCGGGCATGGGCGAGGGCAAGGGTAGCGCGGCTCGTGCGGGGAAGGGAGCGCGGGGGTCGTATCGGAACCCGTTGGGTCATTGTGGGCCGCGCCGAGTCGCTCGGTGCTCGCGAAGCTCCGGGCAGACCTGCAACAGGCCCTGCCAGCCGGCTCCGTGCTCCCGCATGGCCTTCTTGCGGCCACGGCCGATCAGGACCTGCCGTCGGGATCGGGCCCCTGCTCCCATGCTCGTCGCGGTGCCGCCCGCACCCGGCGGCCCGCATTCGTCGGTGGTAGGCTCGTCACGCCTCACCCGTGAGGTGGCGTGCCATGAAGAACCCCTACGGCATCAGCGACTTCGGCCGGATTCGCGACGGGGGCTTCTTCTACGCCGACAAGACGCCATTCCTCGCGGTGCTCGAGGCCGGATACCAGCACGTGGTGTTCCTGCGCCCGCGGCGGTTCGGCAAGTCCACGCTGGTGAGCATGCTGGAGCACTACTACGACCTGGGCCGCAAGGACGCCTTCGACCGGCGCTTTGCGGGGCTCTGGGTCCATGCGCACCCGACCGAGGAGCGAAGCCGCTATCTGGTGCTCACCCTCGACTTCTCGAGCGTGGCCACCGATCGAGGCCCGGATGCGCTGCTGCGCACGTTGGTCGAGTCCGTGCGCAACCGGGTGAGGACGTTCCTGCTCCGGTACCGCAGGCTCGTGCCCGAGCTCGACGACCTCTACGAACGACTCGACGACGTCCAGGACGCAGAGGGGCTCGTCGGCATGGTGCTCGACGTCGTGGCCGCGACGCCCCACCAGATCTACCTGCTCGTCGACGAGTACGATCACTTCGCCAACCGTCTGCTCTCCGGAGGAGCAGAGGACATGTACGAGGCGATCGTCACGAAGACCGGCTTCGTGCGCACCTTCTATGCCACGCTCAAGGCAGGCACCACGTCGGGAGCGGTGGCCAGGATGTTCGTCACCGGCGTCTCCCCGCTCATGCTCGACGACCTCTCGAGCGGCTTCAACATCGCCACCCACGCCTCGCTCGACGTCGGGCTCAACACGCTGGCCGGCCTCACGCGGCCGGACGTGACCCGGGCAGTGGACGAGCTCTTGACCGCGCGGCCGGAGCTCGCCGAGAGCCCGGGGATCGACGACCGGGGGGCCCTCCTCGACCTGCTCGAGGCCTGCTACGACGGCTATCGATTCTCCGAGGACGCACCGGAGCGGGTCTTCAACTCGGACATGGTGCTCCACTTCTTGCGGGAGCTCGCCGCGCGCAAGCGCCTGCCGCGGAGCATGCTCGACCGCAACGTCCGCACCGAGTATGGCCACCTGCAGCGCATCGGAGCGCTCAGCGGCACCGCCGTGGCCGAGCGCCGCATGCTGCTGCAGACGATCCTGGGCGAGGGCCGGATCCGCAGCGAGATCGTCGAGCAATTCGGGGTCAAGAGCCTCGCGTCCCATGCCCACTTCCTCTCACTGCTCTACTTCTTGGGCATGCTGACCATGGGTACCTCACCGCGAAGCGCCATGGGGTACGAGCTGGAGATCCCGAACCGAGTGATCCGCGAGCTGCAGTGGGAATACCTGGCGCTCATGCTGCGGGACGACGCCGGAGTACGGATCGACGTCGACGAGCCACAGCGAGCGCTCACGGGGAGATACTCGTGGCTGCTCGAGCTAAGACACCTGGAGGGTGGGTGTCGAAGTGCCGGCCCCGAGGATGCCTGATCACGCACCGATATCCGCTCACGGCCCGTCGTGCAGGCGTGGCTCTCCGCTCGCCCGTGCCACCACGCTCGCCTCGTGCTCGGCGATCTCGTGGAGGCGCGCCCGCAGCTCGTCCTCGCTCACGAGCTGCAGCCCCCGCGCGAGGTCGACGTAGGTGGCATGGTGCCGGGCCTCGCTGGCCAGCAGGCTCTCGTAGAGCAGGGCCAGCGCGGGGTCGGCATCCTCGGCCCCGGCGTCGCAGCGGGCCGCGAGCGCCCCGTGCAGCCGCTGCATTCGCTCGCAGCTGCGGGCCTCGATCATCGAGCAGCACAGGAGCGTGTCGATCACCCGGCCCGGCTCGTGCTTGCGGCAGACCTCCATCAACCGCGAGGCATAGGCGCTGGGCTGCTGCCGCACGAATGCCCGACCCCGTCGCCGCAGGTGACCCAGCACCAGCTCGAAGTGCTCGAGCTCCTCGCGCGCCAGCGCCGACAGCGGCTCCATGAGCGACTCGTGCTGCGTGTAGCGAAAGATCAGGTTGATGGCGGTGGACGCCGCCTTCTTCTCGCAGTGCGCATGATCGAGGAGGATCTCGTCGAGGTGGGCCAGGGCCCAACCCGGCCACTCGGGCGAGCTGTGCGAGCGCAGGTGGAGCACGACGGCCGCGGAGGATACCGCACGCGATGGCCGGGACGCCCGCCCGGACTGCTACCATCGCCCGCGGTGCACGACACCAGGCCCACGCCCCGATGGGGGCACGTCTCCCCGTGGAGCAGCTCGACCGTCCTGCTGTGCGGGCTCGGGCTGTGCGGGCTCGGGGCCTGCCGCCCGCCCGCCCCGCCACCCCGCATCCAGCCTCCCGCCCCGGCGCCCCGCGAGCCTGCCGCCGCTCCACCATCGATCCTCTCCGCCCACCTCGCTCGCGTCGACGATCCCGAGCTCGGTGGCAAGGACGGCATCCTCCTGGTGCTCGACGCCGAGCTCGACGCCGCCTCGCTGCGGCCTCGGGCGTTCGTGATCAGCCGAACCTCCGCCGGCCCCGTGTGGCCGGAGCAAGCGATCCTCGCACCGGCCAGCGAGGACGACGAGAACCGCACGGTGCTGCTCATCGGCGAGTTCGGGGAGCCCGGCCAAGAGCCCTCGCACGTGGCGATCGCCGGATCGCTGTGGTCGGAGGATGGCCGCTTGCTGCAGGGCCTGGGTGCTCCCGTGACCCCGTCTGCCGCGCCACCCTACGTCGTGGCGCTGCAGGTCCTGCCCCCCGCCCCGCAGCGCTGCGAGGGCGTGGCGCAGACCCTGCGGACCTACTGGACCGACGAGCTGCGCGGCGTGGAAGCCGACGATCTCTCGCGCATTCGGGTGCGGCTGCACGGCGGCGCGCTCGTGAGCCCCGTGCGCTTCGACGACCACGAGACCGAGCACGGCGAGGCGGGGCAGGACAACGTGCTCGACCTGTGCGTGGACGATCCCGCGCCGATCGACGCCCTGTCGGTGCAAGGCGGAGCCTTCCACGACGTGGCCGGCCACCGCAGCGCCTCGCTCGAGCTCCGTCCATCCGATCCGGTCGCCCGTCCCGGGCGCTAGCCAGGTTCGGAAGCGGCCAACTGGCTTCGCGGCAGGTCCCGCCCGCCGCAGCCTCCGCACCCGACCTCGCGGTATGCTCCACCGTCGCCCCGCCATGTCCGCCCCTCCGCCCCGGCCCATTCGCAAGCTCCTTTGTGCCAACCGCGGTGAGATCGCGATCCGTGTGTTCCGAGCCGCTACCGAGCTCGGCATCCGCACCGTCGCGATCTTCAGCCACGAAGACCGCCTGCACCTGCACCGCTACAAGGCCGACGAGTCCTACCTGGTGGGCCGCGGCAAGAGCCCGGTGGGCGCGTACCTGGCGATCCCGGAGATCATCAAGATCGCCAGCGAGAGCGACGTCGACGCGATCCATCCCGGCTACGGCTTCCTCTCCGAGCGAGCCGAGCTCGCCAAGGCCTGCGAGGACGCGGGGATCGCCTTCGTGGGTCCACCGCCGGCGGTGCTCGAGGCCCTCGGCGACAAGACCCAGGGGCGCCGCCTCGCCCAGCGGGCGCAGGTCCCCGTGATCCCCGGCACTCCCGATCCGGTGGCCGACCTCGACGCAGCGCGGGCCTTCGCCGACGAGGCGGGCTACCCCCTGATGATCAAGGCGGCCAAGGGCGGCGGCGGTCGGGGCATGAGAGTGGTGCGGCAGGCCAGCGACCTCGAGGACGGCTACGGCCGTGCCACCTCGGAGGCCGCGGCGGCGTTCGGCGACGGCTCGGTGTTCATCGAGCGCTACGTGGAGCGGCCGCGCCACATCGAGGTGCAGATCCTGGCCGACCACACGGGCGACGTGATCCACCTCTACGAGCGCGATTGCTCGGTGCAGCGGCGCCACCAGAAGGTGGTGGAGATCGCCCCTGCCCTGGGCCTGTCCTCGGATCTACGCGAGGCCCTCACCAGCGATGCGGTGCGCCTGGCCCGGGAGGTCGGCTACCGCAACGCCGGCACGTTCGAGTTCCTCGTCGATCAGGAGGGCCGCCACTACTTCATCGAGGCCAACCCGCGGATCCAGGTCGAGCACACCATCACCGAGGAGATCACCGGGGTCGACCTGGTGCAGTCGCAGATCCGCATCGCCGGCGGCTCCACCCTGCAGGATCTCGGCCTGCGCCAGGAATCGATCCAGGTGCGGGGCTACGCGCTCCAGTGCCGGGTGACCACCGAGGATCCCCTGCGCAGCTTCCAGCCCGACACCGGGCGCATCGAGGAGTTTCGCACCGGGCATGGGTTCGGCATCCGCCTCGACGGCGGCGATGGCTACATGGGCTCGGTGATCCTGCCCCACTACGACTCGCTGCTCATCAAGGTGATCGCACGCGCGATCACCTTCGACGCCGCGGTCCGCAAGGCCTCGCGCGCGCTGGCCGAGTTCCGCATCCGGGGGGTGAAGACCAACATCCCCTTCCTGCTCAACGTCCTGGCCCACGAGCGCTTCGGGCAGGGCCAGCTCGACACCTCGTTCATCGATCAGACGCCCAAGCTGTTCCGGTTCCCGCGACGACGCAACCGGGGCATGCGCCTGCTGCGGTTCCTGGGCGAGCTGGTGGTCAACGGGCCCATGACTCCGCTGGGCACCAGCGAGCCCCCGGCCAACATCGTGCCCGAGGTGCCGCCCGCCCTCTCCGGACCGCCCCCCGATGGCTGGCGCAAGATCCTGCTCGAGCAGGGCCCCCAGGCGTTCGCCCAGGCGGTGCGCCAGCACGAGGGCCTGCTCATCACCGACACCACCTGGCGTGACGCCCACCAGTCGCTGCTCGCCACCCGCGTGCGCACCCGCGAGCTGGCTGCGATCGCCCCCGCCACCGCGCAGGCGCTGGCCTCGGCCTACAGCCTCGAGATGTGGGGCGGCGCCACCTTCGACGTGTGCCTGCGATTCCTCCGCGAGTGCCCCTGGGATCGCCTCGAGCGCCTGCGCGCGCTGGTGCCCAACATCCCGTTCCAGATGCTGCTGCGCGGCGCCAATGCGGTCGGCTACACCAACTACCCCGACAACGTGGTCAAGGGGTTCGTCAAGGTCGCCCGCGAGCGGGGCGTGGACGTGTTCCGGATCTTCGACTGCCTGAACTACGTGGAGAACCTGCGGCTCGGCATCGATGCGGTGGGCGAGGCCAACGGCGTGATCGAGGCCGCGCTGTGCTACACGGGCGACGTCAGCGACCCGAGGCGCACCAAGTACTCGCTTCAGTACTACGTGGACCTGGCCGGCAAGCTGGTCGAGCTGGGCACGCACGTGCTCGCCATCAAGGACATGGCCGGGCTGCTCAAGCCCCGCGCCGGGCTCGCGCTGGTGAGGGCCTTGAGGGACGCGTACCCCAACGTGCCGATCCACGTGCACACCCACGACACCGCCGCCACCGGGGTGGCCTCGATGCTGGCCTGTGCCCACGCGGGCGCCGACGTGGTCGACCTGGCCGTGGCGCCCATGGCCGGCATGACCTCGCAGCCCGCCATGGGCGCGGTGGTGGCCGCGCTGCGCGACGGTCCTCGCGACACCAAGCTGTCACTCGAGGTGCTCCAGCCGCTCGAGGACTACTGGGAGCAGGCGCGCCAGCTCTATGCGCCGTTTCGAGTCGGGGCTCAAGAGCGGCAGCGCCGACGTGTACTTCCACGAGATGCCGGGTGGTCAGTACACCAACCTGCAGTTCCAGGCACGGCAGCTCGGCCTCGCCGAGCGCTGGCCTGCGATCAAGCGCGCCTATGCGGCCGCCAACCGCCTGCTGGGCGACGTGGTCAAGGTGACCCCTTCCTCCAAGGTGGTCGGCGACCTCGCCCAGTTCATGGTGCAGAACGACCTGACCGAGGAGGACGTGCTCGAGCAAGCCGAGACCCTGAGCTTTCCGTCGTCGGTGGTCGAGTTCTTCCAGGGCTACCTCGGCGAGCCCTACGGGGGCTTTCCCGAGCCGCTGCGCTCCAAGGTCGTGCGCGACCGCCCCAAGATCACCGGCCGCCCGGGCGCCTCGCTGCCCTCGCTCGATCTGACGGCGCTCGAGACCTCGCTTCGCGACGAGTACGGCGCCCGCATCCGCGACGTGGACGTGCTCAGCGCGGCGCTCTATCCCAAGGTCTTCGACGAGTACATGCAGTTCCGCATCGAGCACAGCGACATCTCGGTGCTGCCCACCCGCAACTGCTTTGCTCCGATGGAGAAGGGCGAGGAGATCCTGGTGGAGATCGAGCGCGGCAAGACCCTCATCGTGCAGCTCGCCACCGTGGGGGAGCCCGACGCCGAGGGCATCCGCGAGGTGTTCTTCCTGCTCAACGGCCGGCTGCGGGCGATCCGAGTGCGCGATCAGGAGGCCAGCACGGAGGTGGTCGTGCGCGAGCGCGCCAACGGCTCCGACCCCGGCTCGATCGGCGCCCCCATGCCCGGCACCGTGATCGACCTGCGCACCAAGGTCGGGGCCCAGGTCACCGCCGGTCAAGCGCTGGTCGTGCTCTCGGCCATGAAGATGGAGACCGTCGTCGCCTCCCCCGTCACCGGCAAGGTCGAGCGCCTGGCGGTGAGCACGGGCGACGCCGTGAAGGCGGGCGACCTCTTGTGCGAGGTGACGGTGGGGTAGGGAGCGGCGCTCGTGGCCGAGCGAGCGCCAAGCGAGCGCGACCTGTTGCTCGCTTGGCGCGACGGCGTTCGCAGGAGAGACCTGCTCAATCGCCGAGGACTTGGTCGGTGAAGTCGTTGTAGAAGATGCCGGTGGGATCGTTGGCCTTCCGCATTGCAAGGAAGCGCGCCAGTCCTGGCCGGCGACTCAGCTTCTGGCGCGCGTCGGCGTAGGCACCCGCCCATGCCTGGAAGAGCTTGCCCCAGTGCATCAGACCGCCGTGCGCAGCCCACTGCTCGACGATCTGGTTGTGGTACTCTCGGTAGACGTCGATGGCAGCGTTGGACCCGAGGAGGCTCTTGATGGGCGTGAAGCTGAGGAACTCGATCCAGCAAGTGTGACTGGTGGCATTTCCCCAATTGGCGGGCGAGAGGGTGGCCTGAGAGCACTTGTTGAAGCGCATGTGAATGTTGAGATTGACCGGAAACTTGCCTTCGCCCTGCATGCCTTCGATCAGAGTCCGAGCCTGACTCCATGCATCCATCACCTTGCGCAGGTCCGGCTCGCCGCCCTCGTCGGAGATCTCCACCGTCCAGGAGGTGTCGAGGAAGTCGGAGAAGTACTTCTGCTGGTAGAGGTAGGCATCCGGCACATCCACGACCGGCTCGTCCGGGCCAAGGTCCTCGTTGGCATCCGTGGAGGCCAGTGGGGTCATGGATAGTAGTTCCTTGGCCGCGTTCCAGCTGAACTGCATGTACGTTGGAGTCGAGGACGGCTCGTTGGCCAGGAAGACCTTGGTGACGCTGCCCGCATGGCTCGCCATTTGCGACATGAGAGCCACCCCATCGTCGGCCTTGGTCACGTTGCGCAACGGGGTGCCGTCGGCCTGACGCTTGTAACGCTTGATCCAGAGTTGGTCGGTGAAGGGAAACCAGAAGATCTCCAGGTAGTCGCAGCCCTCGATGAGCCTCGCCAACTCGCGTGGATCCTTGTCGTCGGGGAAGAAGCGGGTGACGGGGGCGTACTGATTCAAGAGACCCACCTTGAAGAGGGGCTCCAGCTGCAGCACCAGCTTGGTGATCACGCCCAGGGCTCCGAGGCTCACGCGGAGCGCCGCCATGTCGTCCTCACTGACGGCAATGATCTTGCTCTGAAAGACCCCGGCGCTCTCGAGCGCGTCGGCGAGCTCCTGGCTGGCCGCATAGGCCTTTGGTACGACCTTTCCCTGCTCGTTCACGGTGAGCACCTCCATCGCCATGACGAGATCGGACACGGTCGGTGCCTCCCAGCCGGTGCCATGGCAGCCGTTGGCCACGAAACCGCCCAGGGTGATCTGCGGGGCTGGACCCATGGAGCTGACGGCCAGCGGTGGGTGTGGGTTGGACTGTTCGCCGGCCTCTTCGGGATCGTACCAGACCAGGTCATCGTCCTTCCCCATCTTCTTGGAGTTGGCGGCGTCATAGGCAAGCCAGCCTTGGCGCGTTCCTGGTGGGATGGCCACGTAGTAGGTGCCGCCCACCTCGAGGTAGTGAGCCTTGAGGTAGGGGTCGCGGGTGGCACCAAATGGGGAGAGATCGGAGGGATCGATCAACCAGGCGTCGACCTTCGTCGCGGTCGGTGTATACGTGTCGGGGGTGTAGGGTCCTGTACCGGGCACGACCCCGTTGCTCCACGAGTGACCGCTCGACCCAAGGCGCACCTTCTTCTTGGCGGAAGCCGCACCTTCGAGGGCGGCCACCAGACCGGCGATGGTCTGTGGCCTCTCGAGAACCGCAGGCTGCAACCTGATGGTCTGGGCAAAGTTGCTCCAATCGATCCCTGTCCATTCGAGCTTGTTCTTCAGAGTGGTACCGGAGATCTGGTAGCCTTGTATGGGGCCTTCGGGGTCGTACTTGAAGTTCTTTGCGGCCAGGTTGGCCTTGCCACCCACAACCTTGACCTTCAGTGCTACCCACATGCCCTTCTCGAGACCGGGGCATCTCTGTGGGGTCAGCGTCACGGACTCGGAGCCACCAGCGGCAAAGGTGCCTGACAGAGACGGCTCGACTTGAATGCCGTTGCCATCCCTATAGCTGCAAAGCATCTCGACCTCGAATGCCCCCGCATCATGGAGAGAGAAACCTCGTGCTGTATCCATTGTCGATGTCCGTTTCGTGAAATGATCGAGATCGAGCCAATGCATCGGGCCGCTGCCGCGATCTCGACAGTGGCACACAATCGCGCAATGAAGAGGAGCCTGGCGTGGCGTGCTCGGAAGACCCTCCACTGTCGAGGACGATGGAGGGGCTTCCGAAGCTCGACCCGCGTCCCTACTTCCTCGGACCGGTGTACTGAAGCGAGTTGTTGAGAGTCGAGCCGGAGATCTTGTACCCCTGGATGGGGCCGTTGGGATCGAACTTGAAGTTCTCCGCGGCCGTATTGTCGTCGCCGGCCTCCACCCAGACCTTCAACCTCACCCACACGCCCAGAGGGATCTTGTTTGGGTCCAGCGTCTCGGACTTCCCTTGGGCAATGGGAAAGTTGCCGCTGATCCTGTCGTCTTGGGACATGCCTTCGTCGTCCACGTAGAGTACGTGCATCGAGACCACGAAGCCTCCGTCGTTGTACAGGTAGAAACCACTCGCAGTTTGTGCCATGACGTTCTCGTCCTTTCGAGGTTGTGTCGACTGCTGGAGTCGAGGAACCCGGCGCCGGTGACAGTCACGGGTCGCCGTTGGGGGTACCGCGGAAGGAGTACGGCTCGCGCAGATCTTGATTGCGTCGATGTGAAGGAAACCGACCCGACGACGAAGTCGCTTCCCGGTCGCTCTGGTGTGCTCGATGCCATCACCGCGCGAGAATGCGCGCGGCTGCCTGTTCCCGTCCGTCGTCACTCGGAAGCGCTTGCCGACTCGGATCGCTGCGCCGCCCGCGCTTCCGCCACCCACCCCGCCGCCGCCGCCTTCATCCCCTCGATCTCCGCCGTCGTCTCGAGCCCCTCCAGAATCCCCACCGCCCGCTCGAGCTCCCCGATCGCCTCCCCAAACCGCCCCTGCCGATGCAGCACGCGCCCGAGGCTGATCCTCGCCATGGCCACCCGCGGGTGCTCGGGCCCGTGCTCGGCCTCCCAGTCCTCGACGGCGCGGCGCAGCTGCGCTTCGGCCTCGGCGTGGCGCCCGAGCTTGGCCAGCGAGGCGCCGAGGTTGGTGCGCGCGTGGGCGATCATCTGTCGATTGGGCACCTTGGCCTGCAGCAGGATCTCGAGCGCCTGCTCATACTGCTCCTGCGCCAGCCCGTGCTCGCTGCGCTGCTGGAGCACCGCGCCGAGGTTGATGCGCTGGTGGGCGACGTCGGGGTGACGCGGTCCCAGCCACCGCGTGCGCAGCTCGAGCGCGAGCCGGGAGTGCTCGAGCGCCGCGTCGAGCTGTCCCTGGTGCCGCAGCGCGATCGCCAGGCCGTCGAGCGGATCGGCCAGGGCGATGTGCTCGTCGCCCACGGCCTGCCGCAGGACCTCGAGCGCCGCCTCGTACTCGTGCTGCGCCCGTGGGTGCTCCCCGCTGGCGCCGAGCACCTGCCCCTTGGCCGTGAGCACCTCGGCCCGCGCCCGGCCCTCGAGCGTGCCGCGGTCCACGAGGCCCTCGGCCGCGACACCGAGCCACAGCGCGGCGTCGGGCTTGGCCTGGTCGACGCCGACCACGTAGATCAGCGTGGAGAGGGCCTCCACTGCCACCGCGTCGGCACCATGCCCGAGCGCACCACGAAGCGCGCGCTGAAGCAGCTCCACCGCGCGGTCGTACTCGCCGAGCTCGGCCCGCAGCGTGCCCTCGACGGCCAGGAGCTCGGCCCGCAGCGGCTCGGACGAGCCCGGCTCGGGCTCGGAGAGCTCGGCGAGCACCGCGAGTGCCTCGGCGTGCTTGCCCGCGACCTCGAGGGTACGAGCCCGGTCGAGGAACCCACGCACCAACGCGACCTCGGGATCGGTGTCGTCGGTGAGCGCGGCGGCCCGTCGCAGCCCATCGACGTCGGCACAGGCATCGATGACGGGCAGCGCCACCACGAGATCCACCGCGCGCTCGGCCACCTCGTCGTCGGCCCGTGCGAGCACCTCGGTCGTTCGCCGTAGCGCACTCGCCCGCTGCTCGAGACAGGATCGGCGCTGCTCGAGCTCGTCGCGCGTCTGCTCGAACCGCACCATGGTCGCCTCGCAAGCCTCGACGTGCGCCGTACCGAGCCGAGCGACGTAGTGACCGAGCTCCGAGTCCACCCGGGACCAGGCCTCGGCGGCGTAGGGCTGCTCGGTGGCCAGCAACGCGCTTCGGACCTGCTCGCGCGGCTCGTCACCCCACAGCGCGGCCGAGTCTCGTCCGGCATCCTGACATGGAGAGGTTCGGTGCTCGGCCGGCGACGACCACGGGCCGGAGGCCGCGAGCCCGAGCGCCCCGAGCCCGAGCACCGCGATGCCGAGGGCCGCCTTCGGCCACGACGTGCGTCGCTGGTAGGGCTCGAGCGCCTCGAGCAGCGCGTCCATCGAGGGCCAGCGCGCGTCGGGCTCGGCCGACGTGCCGCGACGCAGCGCTCGAACCAGGCCCCGCGGGATCCGGCCGCCCCGCGGATCCGCCAGCGACCCCGCGTCAGTGGCCGCGAGTTCCGGCGCTCGCTCGGCCGCGGGGAGCCGGTCGAGCAACGCCTGGAGCAGCGACACGCAGAAGCTGAACTGATCGACGCGAGCGTCGACGGCCTGCCCCTGGCGCTGCTCGGGCGCCATGTAGCCGAGGGTGCCCATGACCGATCCGGTCTGGGTGAGACGCTGCTCGAGCACGCTCGAGGTCACCTGCACGCGGGCGACCGAGCCGGGGACATCGGCTCCCCCGGCGGAATCCTCGAGGTCCTCGAGCGTCTCACCGCTGTGCCGCGCGAGCCCGAAGTCGAGCACGCGCACGCGTCCACTGTCGTCGATGATGCAGTTGGCGGGCTTGAAGTCGCGGTGGATCATCCCCACGGCATGGGCCGCCACCAGGCCCCGGCCCGCTTGCAAGTAGGCACTCAGCAGCTCGCGCCACGGGCGAGGCGTCGTCTGCCACTGCTGCAGCGTCTGGCCCCTCACCAGCTCCATGGCGATGAACAGCTGGCCGTCGAGCTCGCCGACTTCGTAGACCTGCACCACGTTGGGGTGCGAGAGACGAGCCAGCGCCTGAGCCTCGCGAAGCATGCGCTTGTCGTGCGCGGCCGTCTTGCTGGCATGCATGAGCTTGACCGCGATCTGGCGATCGAGGGTCTCGTCGTAGGCCCGCAGCACCGTGCCCATGCCGCCCCGACCGAGGGGACCGAGGATGATGAAGCGGCCCACCCTTCGCGGCTCGGGCTCCTCGCCGAACAAGCGCGCCTCGAGCATCCTCTTGTGCCACCCGTCGTCGAGCATCGACATCCCCGTGCCCGATTGCATGGGAGGAAGTCCGGCGCGGACCTCGTCGTCGAGCTCATCGGGGCTGGACATCGAGCGTCAGCCGAAATCTAGCACCTGCCCCGTGTGCCCGTCCGGCCTCCGAAGCGGTACGCCCGACGCAATACTCGCAGCGGCTCTCGATCGAGCCCCGATGGCGGTTCGGGCCTCGTCCGCGGGTCGACGTCGACTTTCGTCGATCGCCATGCGGGCTCGGTTCACTACGACGAGCGATTCCCCGGAACGGCGGCTCGAGGAGTGAGCGGCTCGGTTCCACTCCGGAATCACGGTCCGTAGTCGACCACCACGACGCTGGCACAGCGCCTCGATTCCCGATGCGCCTGCGCCCGCCGATCGCGAACGAGGAGCCATCGACATGAGCAGGAGCATCCCCAAGATCTCGACCTCCATCCCCACCCTCGCTCACGGGCTCGTGACCGCGAGTCTGCTGCTCGCCAGCGCCTGCGACGAGCCACGCACGAGCGAGGCGCTCGAGTCCCTCGTTCGACGCTCCGGCACCACGCCCTCTCCCGCCATCGTCGGCATGGGCCTGGGCGACGGCCGGTCCTGGGTCGTCACGGCCGACGACGAGATCAAGGGCTGGGGCGAGCCCTACTGCGACTCGAGCGGGTGCCCGGCGCCGGCCGAGATCGACCCGGTCGCGCTCGGTGCCCCGGCGCTCGAGGTGCACGGCAACGATGAGCTCGCCGTCGCGCGGCTCGGCAACGGTGCCGTGGTGACCTGGGACGCGGGTGACCTCGGCACGTCGACGCCCACGCCGCTGTCGTTCGGCGTGACCGAGCCCGTGGCCCAGCTCGCGCTGGGCGAGGGATTCGTGTGCGCACGCCTGGTCGGTGGCAGCGTGCGCTGCCAGGCCCTGGGGGGATCGCCTGCGCAAGGATCGATCGTGAGCCCGCAGCTGGCGGACGCGGCCATCGACCTCGCGGCCGGGCACGCGCACGCCTGCGCGGTGCTCTCCACGGGCGCGGTGCAGTGCTGGGGCAACAACACCAGCGGCCAGCTCGGCTCGTGGTCGGCGAGCGGCACGAGCACCGTACCGCTGTCGGGTCCGGCCAACCGCATCGTGGCGGGTGGCGAGCACGGCTGCGCGCTGCTCGACACGCAGACCGTGCAGTGCTGGGGCAACGACGACGAGGGACAGCTGGGCCACGCGGGCTCGTACCCGGACACCGTGCCGCTGGGTCAGCCGGTGGTTGGACTGGCCGCAGGGGCACGGCACACGTGTGCGATCACCTCGAACGGGAGCCTCTACTGCTGGGGCAGCGACGACCTCGGGCAGCTCGGCGAGGGGCAGGACGTCGGTGGCCTGCGGCGGGTGGACCTCGGCGAGCATCGTGCCACGGCCGTGTTCTCGGGCCCGACCGCGTGGACCACGTTTGCCGTGCTGGACCACGGCGGCCTGCGCGGGTGGGGCAGCAACGAGGCAGGAGAGCTGGGCTACGGCGACGAGCTCATCGACGGCGGAGCGGCGTGGGCGGTGGGCAAGCTGCCCGACATCGTCATCTACGACGGCAGCGATGCCGAGTGAGCTCGGGAGCTCACGAGCCACCCGCTTGGTCGCTCGCCATCATCGTGGCGCGGATCTTCGCCACCCAGCCCTCGAGATCGCTGTGGGTGGCGACGTGGATCCGTGGATCCTCGGCGACCTCGGCCATCGCCTGGTCGAGGAGCTGCCGTGCCCGTCGCAGCCGCGTGCGGATCGTGCCGTGCGGCTCGTCGAGGGTCTCGGCGATTGCCGCGGACGTCAGGCCCTCCCAGTAGAACAGCTCGAGCACGATCTGATGCTCGACCGGGATCCGTCGCAGGGCGGCGAGCACCAGCCGCTGCTCGGCATGCTTGACCAGGATCGAGCCCGGCCCGGGCGAGAGATCTGCCGAGGTCTGCGTGGAGGGATCGAAGCGCTCGCCGTGCCGTCGCTGGCGCTCGTAGTGCTTGCGCAGCTGGTTGCAGGCGATGGCGAACAGGTAGGAGCGAAAGCTCTGGCTGTCTCGCAGCCGCGCCTGACCGGAGATGCAGCCGAGGAAGGTCTCGTGGATGAGGTCCATGGAGTCCTCGCCGACCTTGTTGGCGAAGAACCGCACCAGCACCCGGTAGTAGCGCTCGAACAACTCCTTGCCGGCACTGCGCTCACCACGCTGCCAGGCCAGGAGGAGCTCGACGTCGCTCGACACGAGACGAGTATCGTCGTACCGGATCGACGCGATCAAGAGCGGGCGAGTCGTACTCCCCCCAGCCCGCCTCGGCCCAGATTCGCGGCTCGCGCCAAGGAAACTGGGGTAGAGCTGCGCCATGGACTTCACGAGAATCCTGGCGCTGGGGCTGTCGACGACGATCGTGGTGGCGTGTGCGGGCGACGGCAAGCAGAGCGATGACTCGGGGTCGACCACCGATCCCTCGTCGACCACCAGCGACGTCACCGCGACCACGATTCCGCTCCCCACCACCGACCCCACCACGGGGGACGTGGGCTCCGCGACCGCCGACGAGTCCACCACCAGCGGCGTCGACGAGACCACCACCAGCGTCGACGAGACCACCGCGGGATCCACCGGATCCTCCGAGGAGAGCAGCGGTAGCTCGGGCGAGCCGGCCGGCAGCTCCTCGTCCGATGGCGGCACGAGCGGCTACGACGTGCAGTGGTGCATCCTGCAGTGGCCGCCCATGGTCGAGCTGGCCGTGGGCGAGGCGTTCACGATCTACACGCGCCTCTACGCCCCGGGCCTCACCGATCTCACCGGCGTCACCGACCCCGCTCCCGAGCTCGTGGTGGAGGTGGGCTACTCGGTCGACGGCAGCAACCCCGAGACGGGCATGGGCGCCCCGTGGACGTGGCTGCCCGCGACTCCCAACGCGGGCTACGGTCCCGGCGCGCCCGACTACAGCGCCGTCAACGACGAGTACCAGGGCGAGCTCTCGATCGGCATGGCCGGCATCTACGACCACGCCGTGCGCATATCGGGCGACAGCGGAGCCACCTGGGTCTACTGCGACCTCGATGGCCTGACCGTGGGCGGGTACACCACCGATCAGGCCGGCCACGCTGCGGTCGGACAGTGACGGCCCGGCGGGGCTCGTGCCGCCTCGGTCCCGATCACGCCCGCTCCAGCAGGTGCACGGCGAACAGCGGCTTGGGGTCGGTCCATACCTTCACCGCCGAGAACCCGGCTTGCCTGGCCATCCGGTGGAACTCGTCGATCGCATACTTGTGCGAGTACTCGGTGCGAATGGACTCCCCCGCCGCGAACGCGAACCGCTGCCCCCCCACCTCGACCACCTGGGCGCGGCCGCTGACGAGCAGCATCTCGATGCGCCCCAGCTCCTGGTCGTAGATCGCCTGGTGCCGCCAGCCGTCGAGCTCGAAGTTGGCCCCCAGCTCGCGGTTGATGCGTCGCAGCAGGTTGAGGTTGAACTCCGCCGTCACGCCCTGGGCGTCGTTGTAGGCGGCCTCGAGCACGGCGGGATCCTTGCGCAGGTCGGTCCCGATGAGCAGGCCTCCGCCGGGCCCGACCTGCGCGGCCATCTGGCTCAGGAGCCTCGTGGCCTGGCTGGGCAGGAAGTTCCCGATGGTCGAGCCGGGGAAGTACACCACGCGGCGCCGTGCGGCGACCCGGGGCTCGGGCACGTCGAACGGCGCGGTGAAGTCGGCGCACACCGGAAGGATCTCGACCTCGGGGAAGCACGACGCGAGGCTCTCGGCCGAGCGCAGCAGGTGATCGCGCGAGATGTCGACCAGCACGCAGCCCGCGGCGTCGCGCAGCTCCTCCAGCAGCCGACGGGTCTTGACGCTGCTGCCGCTGCCGTACTCGATGATGAGCGCCCCCGGACCGATCGCCTCGGCCATCGCGGCGGCGTCGCGATCCATGATCGCGAGCTCGGTACGCGTGGGGTAGTACTCGGGCAGCTCGCAGATCCGATCGAACAGCGCCGAGCCCCGGTCATCGTAGAGATACTGGGTGGGAAGCTCGCGCTGCGGCGCTCGTGAGAGCGCCCCGATCACGTCGCGTCGGAACCGATCGATGGCGGGCGAGAGATCGACCAGATCGAGCTCGGTCGAGGTGGTTGCGGTGGTTGCGGCAGTTGCAGTCATCGCTATGCTCAGGCGGTCTCGGGCTCGGCGCCCAGGCATGCCCCGCGTTCCGCGAGATCGGCCAGCAGCTCGGCCGCCGAGGCCAGCTTGTCGTCATCGAGTGGCTCCCCCAGCGCCTGCGCAGCGGCCAGCAGGGCGGGCTGCACGGCCATGCGATCGACCACCAGCGCCTGCAGCAGCGCGGCCGCAAACGGGGTGAGCGCCAGGTAGCGGGCCCGGTGCCGGTCGTCGCGATAGACCAGCAGGTGCGTGGGCTCGGCCTCGGCCTCGGTGCGATCGTCCTTGGCCGTGGACAAGCGATGCACCGCATGCTCGTAGTGCATCAATCGAGCCGCCCCGTGGAAGCGCAGCGGACGATCGAGCGCCAGCGGCAGGCCGGTTGGAGCGTCGTCCTCGTGGGCCTGCGCGCTGAAGTGGTTGCGCACCTCGTAGTCGCACACTTCATGGCGAGCGAGGTCGGGCAGGTAGCGCGGGACCTCGGGGTCCTCGGCCCAGCGTGGCAGCACCCACTCGAGGAACTCGGTCGGTACGTCGCGCAGGTACGGGGTGTGAGATGCCCGATCTTCCATGAACCCCTCGAAGTCGCGAGCGAAGCGCTCGGTGCCCAGCCGCGCCACGGTTCGCTCGAGGAACTCGCGCGTGGTGCTGCGCAGGCGGTTGTGCACGAGCTTGCGATACACCAGCAGGCGCTCGGCCCCCACCGCCAGCATCGCCTGCAGGTCCTCGCCCTCCACCCCCTGGGCCGCGAGCCACCCCTCGAGGTCTTCTCGCATCGCGGTCGGGGCGTCTCGACGGCGGATCACGGCCGCGAGCGCCGAGGTCGGTCGCTCGACCACCACCGGCTCGGGGCCCCGCGCAGGATTGGCCTCAGGCATGGCCCACCGCCTTCGCCGTGCGCACGTCCGCCGAGCCGCCGCTGCGGTCGGCCTCCCAGCGGGACAGCGCCTGCTGGTACACGCCATCGAGCCGGCGGATCTCGTCGAGCAGCTCGGGCAGCGGCGGAATGTTGCTGTCGCGCTCGAGCAGCACCGGCCGTGGCCCCGTGCGCTCGATGACCCACGCCATCAGCTCGTAGACCTCGTCGCGCACGGTGGCCCCGTGGGTGTCGATGATGAGGTCCTCCTCCCACGACTCGTGCCCCGCCACGTGGAGCTGCACCACGCGCTCGAGGGGAATGCGCTCGAGCCAGGCCAGGGGATCGAAGCCGTGGTTCTGGGCGTTGACGAACACGTTGTTGACGTCGAGCAGCAGCCCACAGTCGGCGCGCTCGAGGATCTCCACCAGGAACTCGACCTCGTCGAGCTGCGAGGCGCCGAGCTCCGCGTACCAGCTGATGTTCTCCACCGCCATCGGCCGCTCGAGACGATCGCGAGCCTCGACCACGCGGCTGGCCACGCGGCGCGCCACGGCCGAGGTGAACGGAACCGGCAGCAAGTCGTGCAGCACGGCGCCGTGCAGGCCGCTCCAGCACAGGTGGTCGGAGTGCCAGGGCGGATCGTAGCGATCGAGGAAGGCACGCAGCTGCGCGAAGTAGGCATCCTCGAAGGGATCGGTGCTGCCCAGCGACATCATCAGGCCATGGCAGATCACCGGGAATCGCTGCGCCACTTCCTCCAGCCGCGCCGGGCTGCGACCGCCCCGGTGCATGTAGTTCTCGGGGCACAGCTCCACGAACGTCGGCACCCCATCGGCGGCTCCCCGGGCCACGCGGTCGATGAACCGGGCACGCAGGCCAAGGCCGATCCCGGTGGGGACGGAGCGTGTGGACAGGATCGCTTCGAACATGCTCATGGGGCCGCGCGAGTATAGCGGGCCGTGGTGGGCGGGCCGGAACCCAGAGCACCCAATGGATGAATGCACGAAACCCGCGGTCGGAATTTCCGTCCGCGGGTCTCGCCGAGGCCTGGAGGCCTCGCACCGATCACCTCGAGCGATCGGTGATCATCGTGTGGAGGGTCGTTGCCCAGCGAGGCTTACTTGCCGCCGCAGGAGGCTTCCTCGCCGCCGTCGGCCGCAGCCTCTTCGCCGCCTTCGCCGCCGCAAGAGCCCTCGCCGCCGCCTTCGCCACCGCACGAGGCCTCGCCTCCCGCGTCGCCACCGGCCGCAGCCGCGTCGTCGGCCGGAGCCGCGCCGTCACCAGCCGGCACCTCGGTCGCGGGCTTGTCCTTGCCACAGCCGCTCATGACGAGCACGCCGGAGCCGAGGATCGCGAGGGTGGCAGCAATGTCCTTGAGGTTCGCCATTTGTTCTTCTTCTCCTGAGTCGCTTCCGCTTCCGCTTGTCGCAGGAATTGGCTGGGTAATCGTCCGTTCGCGTGTCGAGTTACGCGCTCCGCGTTCCAGCGGATCGGTCGGAGG
Organism: Paraliomyxa miuraensis; assembly: GCF_026337845.1. Taxonomy (GTDB): domain Bacteria; phylum Myxococcota_A; class Polyangia; order Nannocystales; family Nannocystaceae; genus Paraliomyxa; species Paraliomyxa miuraensis. The sequence continues at coordinate 476,592 of NZ_JAOVZF010000163.1, forward strand.
GAGTTTGTTCCGTCCCGCCGTTTCTCGATACTGGACGAATACACAGTTTGGTCGGCTTTTCCTAGTCTCCCGGTCGATTTTCTTCCAACCCCACCCCGGGCCCACCCCGGCCGGCCCCCGAGGGCAGCTCCGGGCGCCATGACCGCCCTCTGGGGACGATTGGCGCGATCGCGAGCCGGCCGTCGGACACGAACCGCTAGCATGCACGCGATGGCTGATCGCCCGGTCCCCCAGCGACGGCTCGTGCTCACGACCCTGCTGGTCCTCACCGCGATCAACTTCGTCAACTACCTCGATCGCCAGGTCGTGTTCGCGGTGCTCGAGCCGATGAGCATCGAGCTGGGCTCGAGCGACTCGCAGTCCGGGCTGCTCGCCACCGTGTTCTTGGTGGCGTACATGGTGGCCTCGCCCCTGGTGGGACCGCTGGGCGATCGGATCCCGCGCAAGCACATCACCGCGGCCTCCTTGACCCTGTGGAGCCTGGCCACGGTGGGCTCGGGCCTGGCCCCGGACTACGCCACGATGTTCGCCACCCGCGTGGCGGTCGGCATTGGCGAGGCGGGCTTTGCCGCGGTGGCCCCCACCGTCATCGCCGATCTGTTCCGCCCCCAGGAACGCGGTCGCAAGCTCGCCATCTTCTATCTGGCCACGCCCATGGGCAGTGCGCTGGGCTACCTGCTCGGGGGGGCGATCGCCGAGGCCCACGGCTGGCGCGCCGCGTTCTTCGTCGCGGGTGGTCCGGGTCTCGTGCTCGCGCTCGTCTCGATGCTGCTGCCCGAGCCCGTCCGCGGCGCCATGGACGACACCAAGAGCGAGGCCGCGGGACCCACCGGGCCCACCACGACGATGGCCGCCGTGCGGCGGCTGTTTCGAAGCCCCGCGTGGCGCATCAACACCGTGGGCACCACGCTGATGACCTTCACCCTCGGCGGGCTCGCGGCCTGGATGCCCACCTTCCTCCAGCGCACGCACGGCCTGACCGTGGGCGAGGCGGGCACCGGCTTCGGCGCGGTGACGGTGGTCGCGGGCCTGTGCGGCACGTTGCTCGGCGGATGGCTTGGTGATCGCGCCCAGGCCCGCAGCCCGGGCGGCTACTTCCACGTGAGCGGAGTGGGGCTCTTGCTCGGCGCCCCGCTCGTGGCCGCCCTGCCGCTGATGCCCACCGTCGGCAGCACGTTCGCGCTGGCGTTCGTCGCCGAGCTGCTGCTGTTCCTCAACACGGGCCCGCTCAACGCCGTGATGGTGGGCTGCGTGCCGGCCTCCATGCGGGTGCAAGCGGTCGCGGTCTACGTGTTCTTCATCCACGCGTTCGGTGATGCGATCTCTCCCCCCCTGATGGGCTTGATCAGCGAGCGATGGAACCTGGCCCTGGCGGTGGGATCCGTGGCGATACCGATCGTGGTGGGCGGCGTGGTGCTGCTGTGGGGAGCGCGGCTGGTCAGTCGGCTCTCCGGGGGCCTCATGGCGGTCGACGACTAGTCGGCGGGGCTCGGCCCGCGCGCACGGCGGGCCTCGACCCACGTCTCGCCCACCTGCACCACGAACTCGACGAAGCGATCGAAGTCGGGACCGGGCTCGTGCGCGGCGAACATCACCTGGTCTTCGATGAGGCGCAGGCCGATCGCGTTGAGCAACAGGCGAACCAGATCGAGCGCCTCGCCGGACGACAGCTCGCCCGCCTCGACGAACGGCCGCATGATCTGCTGGATGCCCCACGTGGCTTGATCCACGAACGCCCGGCGCATGAGCGTACCGAAGCGCTCGTGCGTGCGTGACACGGAGATCGCCACCCGTACGAACGATGCGTGGCTCGGTCGCTCGTACACCCGCAGCGCGGTGCCGACGATGAAGCGCGGCACTTCCTCGAGCCGCTTGGGCAAGCGCGAGGGATCCAGCGAGAAGAACATCTGGCCCGCATAGGTGGCGAGCACCTGCTCGACCAGCTCCTCCTTGGTGCGGAAGTAGTGGTAGAGGCTCGGCTGCGCGATGCCGAGCCGAGCCGCGAGCTTGCGCAGCGAGGCCCCGGCGTAGCCCTCCTCGGCCAGCAGCTCGAGCGCGGTGGCGATGATCTCCTGGCGACGCGAGGGCGCGGATTCTGCGCGAGTCGTGGACATGGAGGGGGCTCGGGCTCGGAGTCGTCGGCAGAAGTACTTGGATCTACGTGGGAATCGTCGACCACGAGCACGACGAGCTTGTCGACCTATCGGGCGATAGTCAAGCTATCGATCGATAGCCTATCGGTCGATAGGTCAGCCCCAGACGACGAGATCGAGGAAGGAAACCACCATGCCCGCCCATCGCCATGCCACCCGTTGCGCGTCCTGCCACGAGCACGCCGTCGTGCGCCCCTCGGCCGCCTGGAAGGCGGCCCTCGTCGGCGGCTACGTCCTGTTCGGGATGATGGTGTTCGGGGCGAGCTTGCTGGGCCCCACCATCATCGCCGTGCTCCCCCTGCTCATGGCCACCGGGTTCGGCCTGCTGCCGTTCCTGCACGAGCGCGCGGGGGCCCAGGCCGCCTGCGCCGCGTGTGGGAAGCTCGCCAGCGACGAGGAGCCCGAGGCCACGCCGCGCTCGCTCGCGATCGAGCTGGCTCGCGCCGCCTGAAGCCGCACGACGCCGAAGGCTCGGTGCTTCGAGCGTCGATCACGGGGCCGGGGTCCAGGCGTCGTACTTGGCGGCCGGCTCCGGCCCCGCAAACACCTGCAGGCCCACCAGCGGGGCGTCGCCGTTCTGGAAGCTCACCTTCGCCTCGGCCGGCATGTACACCGTGTCTCCCGCGGCCAGGGGGTACTCGTGATCGTCGATCGTGATCGTGCCCGAGCCCTCGAGCACGTGGATGTACTCCTCGGTGGCGTCTCGGTGCTCGGGCACGGCGGCGCCGGGATCCATCTCCAGCCGGGCCACGAAGGCCTCGAGACCGCGCGCCAGGATCGTCACCCGCGCCTTGCCGTTGGGTGCGATCCGTCGCTCGGCCCGGGCGGCCGGGGTCACCGGCGGGGACGGGGCCGGGGTCGCGACCGGTGCCGGTGCCGGTGCCGGCGCCGGAGGGGACGCCGACGACTGCACGGCCGCCGCCGCGCAGGCACCCAGACCAAAGGCGGCCACCAGGGGGAGGAGACGGGAGATCTCGACCATTTGCGGCAGTCTACCAAGCGGGCCGGGAACCTCGTGGTCGGGGTCGCGTGTCCAACCCCATGGCGATGCGGACGCGATGGGCCAGCGCAGTGCTCCTCGGGGCGCTCGGCTGCGGCGGGCCGCTCGAGCTCGCGCACGGCACGGGCTCGAGCGACCCGCCGCCGCTCACTCCGGCCGCCCACCACGCCCATGAGGACCCCGCCGAGCTCCTCGCGGACGCGATGCCCGAGACCCTCTTGCCCTGGCTCGATCCCTCCGCGTTCGATCCCTTGCCGCCGCCTCGGCCCGGCTCGTGGCGCGACCGCGTGCACGAGCCTCCCCAATCCCTTGCCGAGCTGGCTCGCTCGCCCTTCAACCGCCCCGTGCCTGGTCGCGACACGCTGGTGCTGCTGCCGCTGGGCAGCTTCCCCACCGAGCTGGTGATCGAGGGCGACGAGCTCCACACCATCCACACCCCCGAGCTGCACGAGCTGCGGGGCTTCGTCTCGGCGTACTTCGGCCTGCCGGTCGACGTGGTCACGCCCATCCCCATCGAGCCGCTCGACATCCCCACGCAGCAGCGCCACGGCCGCGCATGCTACGACGCACGAGGGATCATCGACGCGGTCGCTCCGGTCCTGCCCGAGCACGCGCACTCGATGATCGTGCTCATCAACCGCGAGCTCGTCTCCGGCCCCGAGCAGAGCTTCGGCTTCGGCTACGCCACCCACCACGAGCGGCTGGCCGTGATGAGCTTCTCCCGCATCGACCCGCGACGCACGGGCTCGGCTCCGGGCACCAGCGTCGAGGAGGTCGGCCGGGCCCGTGCCTACAAGCTCCTGGCCCACGAGCTCGCCCACACCTTCGGGCTGCGCCACTGCGACCACTATGCGTGCGTGATGAATGGCATCGCCGACGAGCACGAGCTCGACCAGACCCCGCTGCACCTGTGTCCCGAGTGCCTGCGCAAGCTGTTGTTCGTCGGGGGAATGGATCCCGAGGCCCGCTACCGAGCCCTCGCGGACTGGTACTCCGAGCATGGGCTGGAGAACGAGGCCCGGTGGATTCGCCAGCGACTGGCGTCGGCGGCGGACGCCGCCCTCGTGGAACGCCCAGCGTCCACGTGAAATCGGCCATCCGAGGCCAGATGGGCTTGCACGGCCTCCGACCGTCGTGCCACGGTACTTCGCAGTGGTCGACCGCCCCTCCGACTCCGAGGCCTGGGCCGACGATGGCCGCTTGGTGGCGGTATTCGAGGCCGCGGTCGATGCAATGGTCATCATCGATGCGGTGGGCACGATCCAGCGCGTCAATCCAGCCGTCGAGCGCATGTTCGGCTGGAAGGCCGAGGAGCTCGCGGGTCACAACGTCATCAAGCTCATGCCCTCGCCCTATCACGAGGAGCACGACGAGTACCTGCACCGCTACGTGACGACCGGTGAGCGAAGGATCATCGGCGTCGGGCGCGAGGTGGTGGCCCTTCACCGCAATGGCACCAGGTTCCCGATCTTCTTGTCGGTGGGTGAGGTCGGTGGATCCACGCGGCTGTTCGTCGGCATCATGCGCGACATCTCGGCCCAGAAGGCGGCCGAGGCCGCGCGCGAGCGCCTGATCGAAGAGCTCGAGGCCAAGAACGCCGAGCTCGAGCGCTTCACCTATACCGTCTCGCACGACCTCAAGAGCCCGCTCATCACCATCAAGGGCTTCGTGGGACAGCTCGAGCGCAGCGTGACCGCCGGCAAGATGGAGCGGTTCCGCTCCGACGTGACCCGCATCGCCGGGGCCGCCGACAAGATGGCCGAGCTGCTCGACGACGTGCTCGAGCTCTCCCGCATCGGTCGCCTCGTCAACCCGCCCGAGGACGTGTCGATGCAGGTGCTGGTCGACGAGGTGCTCGAGCTGCTGTCGGCCGGCATCGAGTCCACCGGCGCCCGAGTGACCGTGGAGAGCGAGCTCCCCGTGGTTCGCGGCGATCGCACGCGGCTGGTGGAGATCCTGCAGAACGTGGTCGAGAACGCGCTCAAGTTCTCCAGGGACGCCCCGCGCATCGAGATCGGGGCGCGGGCCGAGGGAGGCTTCGCGGTCTGCCACGTGCGCGACCACGGCATCGGCATCGACCCGCAGTACATCGACCGGGTCTTCGGCTTGTTCGAGCAGCTCGACGGCGCCTCCCCCGGCACCGGCATCGGACTCGCGCTCGTCCGGCGCATCGTCGAGGTGCACGGGGGCACGGTCTGGGCCGAGTCCGAGGGCCGAGGCCACGGCACCACCATGTCCTTCACCCTCCCGTTGGCCAAGCCCCCGATCGCAGGTAGCCCGACGTCATGACCACGCCGATCCCTCGCATCCTGTTGGTCGAGGACAACGACGACCACGCCGAGCTCATCACCCGTGCGCTCGAGGAGCACGGCATCGAAGGGATCGCCGAGCGGGTCAAGGACGGCGAGGCCGCGCTCGACTACCTGTTCGGCAACGACGCCGCCGACCACCGCCCCGACGTCATCCTCCTCGACCTGCGCCTGCCTCGCATCGACGGTCTCGAGGTCCTGCGCCGGATCAAGGAGGCTCGCGAGCTCAAGTCCATCCCCGTGGTGGTGCTGACCACGTCCTCGGCCGATCGAGACCTCGCCAGTGCCTACGACAGTCACGTCAACGCCTACGTCGTCAAGCCCGTAGACTACGCGAGCCTCGAGAAGATGCTCCAAGACACGAGCACGTTCTGGCTGTCATGGAATCGGCGAAGAAAGCAGTGAGAGCAGAGCGGCGCATCCTGCTGGTCGAGGACGACGAGAGCCACGCCGAGCTCATCAAGCGCGCGTTCGAGGACCGTCCTGCGATCATCCTCACCGTCGCCCACCGCATCGACCAGGCGATCCGCGCGCTGCAAGAGGGCATGCCCGACATGGTCATCGCCGACCTGAGGCTGCCCGATGGCCGCGGCATCGACCTGTGCCGCGGCAAGGACTTCCCGATCGTCATCATGACGAGCCAGGGGAGCGAGGGCGACGCGGTCGAGGCGATGCGTGCCGGCGCGCTCGACTACATCGTCAAGTCCGACCTGATGTTCAGCGAGCTGCCCCACGTGGTCGACCGAGCGATGCGCGAGTGGGAGCTCGAGCGCGCCCATGCCCGCGCCACGCGACAGCTCCAGTCGCAGTACGAGGTCGCCTCGGCCCTGGCCACCAGCGTCTCGCTCGAGCAGGCGGGGACGCGGATCCTCGAGTCGATCTGCCACTGCGTGGAGTGGCCGCTGGGCGAGCTGTGGCGGGTGGACGAGCAGGCCGAGGTCTTGCGCCGGGTTGCCTTCTACGCGACCGAGACCGCGATCGTACGCGTCGAGACCGAGGGCGGCGAGCCCGTGTTCGCCAGGGGAGAAGGTCTGCCCGGCACCACCTGGGCCAAGGGCGCGCAGCTCTCGATCCTCCATCCCGAGGACGCGCCAGCGGAGCGCCGCCGCCCCGTGATCTCGAGGCTGGGGCTTCGCTGCGGCTACGGCTTTCCGATCCGCACCTCGGACGGTCGCATCTTTGCGTTGTTCTCGTTCTATGCCCAGGACATCGGCCACCCCAACGGTGACATCGAGCGGCTGCTGAGCACGATCTCGGCCCAGCTCGACGTGTTCGCCGAGCGCCAGCGCGAGCAGGAGGAGCGCCGGCGGCTACAGCGAGAGCTGGTCGATCGCGAGCGCCTCGCCGCGGTGGGAGAGACGGCCGCGACCCTCGCCCACGAGATCGGCAACCCGCTCAACAGCATGTACATGCACGCACAGCTGCTGCAGCGCCGGCTCGCCCGCCTGCCCGACGTGGATCCCAAGATCACGCAGGGCCTGGAGGTCCTGCTGGCGGAGAACGTGCGGCTGACCAACCTGCTGCACGACTTTCGCTCGCTGTCGCGCCGCAACGCGCTGACCCTGGTGCCCACCGACATGAACGACCTGCTCGACGAGCTGTTCGCGCTCGAGCAGCCGCTGCTCGACATGGGCGCGGTCGAGGTCGTGCGCGAGATCCCGCCCGGTCTCCCCACCATCCTGGGCGACGCCAGCAAGCTCAAGCAGGTGTTCATGAACCTGGTCAAGAACGCGATCGAGGCCATGCCCACGGGGGGCCGCCTCACCGTCACGGCCACCACCGACGAGCAGCGCCTGCTCATCGACTTCACCGACACCGGAGCGGGGCTCCCCGAGGGCATCGACGTGTTCGAGGCGTTCCAGACCACCAAGGCGGCCGGGACCGGCCTCGGGCTCCCGGTGGCGCGCCAGGTGCTCGCGGCGCACGAGGGCACGATCGGCTGCTCGAGCACCCCCGGGGGCGGCACGACCTTTCGCGTGGTGCTCCCGCTGCATCGCCGGGGATAGCGACTCACGGCGCCCGATCGCGGCCCAGCAGCACGTCCCAGCGCTCGGCCAGGCTCGCTCGCAGGTCCGCTCGATGGGCGCTCACCGGTGGTGACCCCCCGGGCTCGAGCCGCACGCCCCACATGCTCGACGTGGATGCATCGCCCTGCGCCCCGTACCGAAGATCGCCCACCACGTGGGGCGCGTGGGGATCCCAGGCCACCCAGCCCCGCGCAAACCACTGGAACACACGAAACCCTCGCAGCGTCGCCGGGTCGCCGCGAATGGCATCGGGCAGCTCCGCCTCGGCGAGCAGGGGTACCGAGCCTCCCTCCCGCGTGGTGGCCGGGCCCCACCACGGTACGCGCACCTGATCGACCCAGATCTGGCCCTCGCTCTGGTAGGTCGTGCGCCACACCAGGTTCGCGGGTGGAGACGGGTACGCATCGATGCGCGCGATGGCGTGGCCGCGCGCCCTTGCCAGCCCGCGGGTGGCCTCGAGCACCCGGCTGCGCTGCAGGCACCCGAACAATAGATAGAGCGACGACAACAGCAAGGCCACGCGGGCCGGTCGCATCGCAGCGCGCCCCCGGACGACCGACTCCGCGGCCGACCGTACCGCTGGCCGCGCGGTCCAGCGCGCCGACAGGAGCACCCCGGCGGCGAGGATCCCCGTGTAGATCGGATCGACGATCGCCACCCAGCTCCAGGCCACCCGCGCGTCGGAGAACGGCCACCACAGCATGGTGCCGTAGGAGGTGAAGGCATCCAGCAAGGCGTGGGTGGCGTACCCGGCGGTGGTGCCCAGTATGATGTCGCGCCGCACGCCCACGTAGCGCTTGCGCAGCACGAACGGCAGCGCGCTGATGACCCCGCCCACGGGGATGAACGCGAGGCTGTGGGTGAAGTGTCGGTGGAAGCGAAAGCCCACCAGCGGGTCGTCGGCGCTGCGGATCAACACGTCGAGGTCGGCCGCCATCCCTCCGATCGCGCCGTAGAGCCACGCCCGTCGGCCGAGCCGACGCCCGAGCAGGGCCTGGGCGGCAGCGGCCCCGAGCAACCCCTGGGTCAGCGGATCCATCGGTGAGGCTCACTGCGCTGCGGTCTGATCGGCCATGCTCGCTTCGGCGCGGCTGGGCCACCGCGCCACCGCTCGCTCGGCCAGCGCCGCGATGGTGAGTGAGGGGTTGACCCCGGGGTTGGACGAGATCGACGAGCCATCGATCACGTAGAGCCCCTCGTAGCCGTGCACGCGGTGCTCGGCGTCGATCACTCCCGTCTCGATGCTGTCGCCCATGCAGCAGCCGCCCAGGATGTGCGCCGTGGTGGGGATGTTGAGCGCGGTCTCGGTGACCAGCGACATCGGCATCCCGCCCATGCGCTCGCCGAAGGCGTGCGCGAGCTCGGTGGCCTGCGGGATCGAGGCCGTGGGCGCCGGGCCGGCCTCGCGCTGGGAGCCCAGGCTCCCCCACCAGCGGCGAACGAAGCGCAGCGTGCCGTCGGCCGTGCGCATGTAGAGAAGGATCGCGCTCTGCTTGGCCAGGTCGGGCACGAGCATCGCACGCAGCAGGCGAAGCGGGTGGCGGATCATCGTGCCCAGCATGCGCGCGATCCGGACCACGCCGTTCTCACCCGTCACGTGGGGCAGGAGCGCCAGGCGCCACGCCCCCGAGCCCGCCGGATAGCGCACGGGCTCGAGGTGCGCGTGCTCGTCGATCTCGAAGATCGAGCCGATCGCCACCCCCTTGGAGTAGTCGAGGTCGCGCTTGGCCGTGACCACCCCGATGAGCGACTCCGAGTTGGTGCGGATGGCGGCGCCGAGCTTGTCGCTGAGCCTGGGCAGGCCCCTGGGGTCGCGCTTCATCTTGGCCAGCAGCTCCACCGTGCCCAGCACGCCCCCCGCCAGCACCACCCGGCGCGCGGTGTAGACCTTGCGGCGGCGCCACAGCGGATGGCGGCCGTGCTTGGCCTCGACCTGGTAGCCGCCGCCGCGGCCGGGGGGCAGCGGACGCACCGCGGTCACCTCGGTGTCGGCCTGCAGCACCAGCCCCTGCTTGCGGGCCAGCCACAGGTAGTTCTTGTCGAGCGTGTTCTTGGCCCCGTGCTGGCAGCCGAGCATGCAGCCGCCGCAGCGGATGCAGCCGGTGCGCGGCGGGCCCTCGCCGTCGAAGTAGGGGTCGTCGACCGTCTTGCCCGGGTCACCGAAGTAGATCGCCACGTCGGTGGGATGGAAGCCCTCGCTCTGCCCACGCTCCTCGGCGATCGCCTTGATGATCTTGTCGGGGGGCGTGAGCATCGGCGTGGGGTTGACCCCCAGCATGCGCTTGACCTCGGCGTAGTGGGGCCGCAGCTCCTCCTCCCACGCGGCCAGCCCCGCCCAGCTCCCCGTGTGGAAGAACGAGGTGTTGGGCACCGGGTGCGTGCTGGCGTAGACCAATGAGCCGCCGCCCACCCCCACCCCCGACAGCACGGTCACGTGGCGGAAGAACGTCATCTTGAACAGGCCGCGCGCGCCCAGCCACGGCATCCACAGCCACCGCCACACGTTCCAGTTGCTCCTGGGGAACTGGGCCGGACCGAGCTCGGAGCCCTTCTCGAGCATCAGCACCGAGTAGCCCTTCTCGACCAGGCGCAGCGCGGTGGGGCTGCCGCCGAAGCCCGAGCCCACGATGATCACGTCGTAGTCGAATCCTTCGGGCATGAGCGCGGGGGGGAGCATAGCGTACCGCCCGGCCCGTCGGTGCCCCTTGCCTCCGGGCCCTTGCCCTCGGACGGTAGAGGCGTAGAACGTCCCCCATGCAGCACCTGCACGCCGCCCAGCTCGCCGAGCTCCGCCAACTGCTCGAGACGGAACGACAGCGACTATGGGAACGCCAGGACGCCGACGAGGCCGAGGCCGTCACCGCCGATGTCGAGCCCGGCGACGTGCAGGATCGGGCCTCCGAGGAAGCCCGACGCCTGACCGCGCTGCGCCGACGCAAGATCGACGAGGACCGCCTCCGCGAGGTCGACGCGGCGCTGCAGCGCATGGACGATGGCACCTACGGGGTCTGCGAGGAGACCGACGAGGAGATCCCGTTCGCCCGGCTGCGGGCCGAGCCCACCACCCGCTTCACCGTGGAGGCACAGCAGATGCTCGAGGAGGAGCGCGCCCGCGAGAGCCTCGCCGGCGCCACGACGAGCGAGACCGACGCGTACTGACCGTCGCTCGCGAGCCTACGACGGCAGCCGCGTCTCGCCGCCGCCGTGGTGGTCCTTGAACTCCTGCTTGATGTCCAGCACCTCGTCCATCGAGCCCAGGAACAGATCCACCAGCTCGGGATCGAAGTGCGCTCCACGACCGCGCTGCAGCAGCGCCACCGCGTCGTCGAGCGGCCACGCCTTCTTGTACGGCCGCTCGCTCGTCAGCGCATCGAACACGTCGGCCACCGCCGCGATCCGCCCCTCCATCGGGATCGCCTCGCCACGCAGGCCGCGGGGATAGCCCGAGCCGTCCCACTTCTCGTGGTGGGTATGGGCGATGTTGGCGGCCAGCTCCACCAGCGGCGACTGCGAGCCGGAGAGGATCTTGTATCCGATCTCCGCGTGCTGCTTCATGATCGTGTACTCGTCGGGGGTGAGCCGCCCCGGCTTGAGCAGGATGTGATCGGGGATCCCGATCTTGCCCACGTCGTGCATCGGGCTGGCGATGCGCAGCATCTCGCAGGTGTACTCGTCGAGGTTCTTCTTCTTGCCGATGAGATAGCAGTAGTGGCTCATCCGCTGCAGGTGCGCCGCGGTCTCGTCGTCGCGGAACTCGGCCGCTCGCGCCAGGCGAAGGATGGTCTCCTCGCGAGCGATCCTCAGATCCTCGGTGAGTCGCTCGAGCCGGTCGGTCGCCTCGTCGAGGGCACGCGTGCGACCGTCGACCTCGTTGCGCAGTCGGTTGCGCTCGCGGGTGAGGCCGTCGTGATAGAGCTTCATCCGCACGGTGTTGTTGACGCGGGCGAGCAGCTCCACCTCGTCGAAGGGCTTGGCCAGGAAGTCGTCGGCCCCGGCCTTGCGAGCCTGACGACGAAACTGGCGATCGACGGCGGCGGTGATGAAGACGACCGGAGTGTGAGCCGTACGACTGTTCTTTCTGATTCGCCGGCAGACCTCCAGGCCATCCATGCGCGGCATCATCACGTCGAGCAGCACGGTGTCGGCTCCGTGCGTCCACAGCAGCTCGAGCCCCTCCTGGCCGCTCGCGGCCTCGAGGACCTCATAGCCCTCGGCCGAGAGCAAACGGGTCAACACCCGCCGGACTCCGGCCTCGTCATCGACGACCAGGACCTTTGCCGCAATCCCTTCGTGGGTGGGGGCGCTCATCGATCGATCCAAGAGTACCGTGTTCTGCAAGCCCAATGGGGGCTTTCGGCCGATCGATCCTCGGATCGGGCAGCGCGGATCCGATGCTCCGAGCTGCTACCATCCCGCGCCGTGATCCAGCGTTCGCAGTCCCTGGTCGGAATGATCCTGCTCGTCCTTGCAGGTGGGTGTCGCATGGAGCCGCCCCCCGCTCGCGAGCAAGGCGCACCGTCGGACGCCCGGCCCTCCCCCGCTCCGAGCGCTCCGGCCACGGCCAACGCTGGGCCGTCGGTGACGCCACCGCTCCCGACACTGCCGACTCGCGTTCCCGACGCCCCAAGGGTGATGGCGTTCGGCGACGTCCATGGCGACCTCTCCGCCACCCTCGCCGCGCTCCAGCTCGCGGGGGCCACCGATGCCGAGGGTCGCTGGGTCGGTGGATCCCTTGTGGTGGTGCAGACGGGCGACCAGCTCGACCGCGGCGATGACGAGCAGGCGATCCTCGATCTCTTCGAGCGGCTGCGCAACGAGGCGGCCGCCTCGGGCGGCGCATTCCATGCGCTCAACGGCAACCACGAGCTGATGAACGCTGCGGGCGATCTGCGCTACGTGACGCCGGGTGGCTTCGCCGACTTCGAGGGCATCGAGGGGCTCGCCCTCGACGATCCCGCGCTGGCCGAGCTGCCACCGGTGGCCCGAGCGCGTGCCGCCGCGTTCGTGCCCGGCGGGCCCTACGCGAGGGTGCTGGCCCAGCGCAACACCGTGATGCAGGTGGGGCCGAGCGTATTCGTGCACGGCGGGGTGCTGCCGCAGCACGTGCCCTCGGGGCTGGCCGACCTCGAGCGGCTCAACGCCGACGTGCGCACCTGGCTGATGGGTGCCGGCGACCAGCGCCGCGTCGAGGCCTCGGTCCTGTCCCCCGAGGGCGTGGTGTGGACGCGCGTCTACGCCGAGGACGACGTCCACACCTGCAGCCTGCTCGCAGACGCGCTCGCGCGGCTCGACGCCGCGCGCATGGTGGTGGGCCACACCGTACAGAAGGGAGGGATCACCTCCGGCTGCGACGGTCGGGTGTGGCGCATCGACGTGGGCATGGCGGCGCACTACGGCGGCCGGGTGCAGGTGCTGAGCATCGAGGGCGATCGCGTGCAGCCGCTGCCCTCGACCCCGGCAGGTCCGTGAGTCGGGAGCTCAGCCCACGCCCTCGGGCAGCACGCACGCGCCCACGTCCTGCAGCTCGGCCGAGGGCGGCTCCGCGCCCTGGTAGTACCACGCCACGCACTCGAGCTCGGGGTGGATGTTCTTGCAGGGATCGGGCACCTCGGTGACGTCGCAGATGTCCGTGCAGCAGCCCGCGTCGTCGGCATCGCCGAAGCAGTTGGGCAGCAGATCGGGGGTCGCGCACAGCATGCCGGGATTGCAGGCCGACAGCAGCCAGCAGTAGTCACCGAGCTGGCTGTCGCCGATGGTGGGCATGCACAGGAACCCGGTCCCGCCCTCGGCGATCGCATCGGGGTAGCAGCCCTTGTCGGGCGGGCAGTCCTGCACCAGCGGATCACAGGTGCGGAAGCACAGCGGCACCCCCGAGTAATAGATGAAGCACTCGTCGTCGACGTTGGGGCACTCGGGGTTCTCGGCCGTCCCCGCGCACATCTTCTGGCACACGCCCTCGCCGTCCCCGTCGAAGTCGAAGCACATGCTGCCGACCGCACAGTTGTCGATGCAGCTGCCGAGGTAGCCGGTCACCGAGCAGATGTCGCCAGCCTCCACCACGGGCTCGGCGATCGGGCAGCAGCGGATCTCGTCGGGGACGAGGTCGGGCAGCTCCGACCACGGCACGCACTTCTCCCCGTCGCGACAGTCCTGCTCGAAGAACGAGCACTCGCCCCCACCCTGCTGTCCGGTCCCGCTCGCCTCGTCGAGCACCCCGGTCTCCGAGGTACTGGTGGAGCTCATCGGAGCATCGCCGGCGGTACCGGGCATCAGCGTGGTGCCATCGTCCTCCTCGCTCTGCTCGGTCGTGTCCGTCCCCGGTGGTGGGTCGGTGCACGACGCCAGGGATACGAGAGCAGCGACGGGAAGCCAACGCGCCAGCCCAAGCGAGAACCGCATGATGCCGACGAAGATAGCATCGTCGCCCCACGAGGCTTCGGCCGACGTGCGGCGGCAACGGCCTCGTGGGATGGACTCGGTTCTCGGTTCGTTCGCTCCAGAGGTGTGCAAATTCGTGCGCGCCCCCTGGGGCTCCCAGCGCGGCTTCCGCTGAGGGTGGCGCCAGCGTGGCACCAGGACGGCGCCACGGGGCGGCTAGCCCTTGAGGATCTGAACCCCGCGCCCCCAGAACGGGTTGGCGATCTGGCCCGCCCTCGCGATGTTGAGGGCCTCGCAGGCCTGCACCTCCACGAAGCCCTGCGAGCTTCGGGGGTTCAGACCATCGCTCGCCTCCATCGAGGCATCGGCCGGGTTGTAGAGGCTGTTGGGACAGTCGGTCAGCGACTTGAAGTAGACGTTGCCGCGATAGAGGCTCACGTTGACGGTGGCCGTGGCGTACTCGGAGAACACCTCGATGCCGGCCAGCGCCGCCCGGGCTCCCGGATCGAACAGGCGCGCGTCGTAGACCTGCTCGGCGATGAGCCGCGACATGGCGTGGAACAGGCCCGTGGAGCGCCGGTCGAGGGTGCACTGATAGACCGCCCGCAGGCAGTAGCCGAGCAGGTCGAGCCCGGGCGACTCGTAGACCCCGCGGCTCTTGGTCCCGATGACCCGGTTCTCCAGCGCGTTCTTCATGCCCACGCCGTTGCGCCCGCCAATCTCGTTGGCCTCGAGCATCGCCTGCAGCGGCGTCACGGCCTTGCCGTTGATCTCCACGCAGCGACCCCGCACGAAGCGGACCTGCACGTCCTCGAACTGGTCGGGGGCCTGGTGCGGCCACACGCCCATCTCCGGATCGACGATGAGCTCGGAGGTCTCGAGGCTCTCGAGATCCTCGGCCTCGTGCGACAGCCCGGCGAGGTTGGCATCGGTCGAGTAGCGCTTGGTCTTTTCGACCTTGGCCTCGATGCCCTTCTCCTGCAGGTACGCCGCCATCTCGCGGCGACCGGGGAACTGCTGGAGCAGCGTGTCGTCGCGCCACGGGGCGTAGACCCTCATGCGGGGCGCCAGCGTGTTGGTGTAGCGCTCGAAGCGGATCTGGTCGTTGCCGCGGCCGGTGGCGCCGTGCACCAGCACCGTGCAGCCGCGCTCCTGCATCGGTCCGAGCAGGCCGTGCACGGTGACCGCACGCGCGATGCCGGTGGTGTTCCAGTAGCCACCGTCGTACATCGCCTGCGCCTTGATCATCATGAAGCACGCATCGGCCATGTCCTCCTTGAGGTCCACGATGACCGTGTCGGCCCCGGTGGCGGCCATGCGCTTGGCCACGTCGTTGATGTCGGTCTCGTCGGGTTGCGCCAAGTCGGCGGTGAAGCACAGCACGTCGAGGCCAGCCTCGATCAGACGCGATGCCACCGTCTTGGAGTCGAGACCACCAGAGACGCAGATGCCGAGCTTTTCACCCTTGAGATCCTGGAGCTTCACAGCCAAGCAGGCTAGCGCAAAGGCTCGATGACGGGAAGACGAACCGGCGGCCGATCCGATGGCCGATCCGATGGCTCTGGCCGCTCCGGCGAGGTGGGTGAAGGTGCGGGATCGCTCTCGGGGTTGGTCCCGAGGCTGCCCCTGGGACCATGGCCGAGACCATCGTCGATGCGTCGAACCGCGGGATCGAGCAGGTGGCTCGGCTGCACGTTGCGCAGGGCGTTCAGCATCACCGAGCGCACATGGGGGTTGTCGCGCTCGAGCTCGGACATCAGCGCCCCCATCCGCTCGCGACGCAGGCCATCCTGCGAGCCGCAGAGGTTGCAGGGAAGGATCGGGTAGCCCACCTCTCGTGCATGCTCCACGATGTCGGGCTCGGGGCACTCGATGAGCGGACGGATCACCCCAAAGCGCCCGTCGTCGGTGGTGTAGCCGGCGGGCATGGCCTGGAGCTTGCCCGCATAGAACAGGTTGAGCAGCAGCGTCTCGAGGGCATCGTCGCGGTGGTGGCCCAGCGCGATCTTGTTGCAGCGCAGGCGTGCGGCGGTGGTGTAGAGGATCCCCCGTCGCATCCGCGAGCACGCCCCGCAGAAGCTCTTGCCCTCGGGGGTCACCCTCACCACCGTCGAGTAGGTGTCGACCGACACGATCTCGAACGGAGCCCCGAACGCGGCGAGCCAGCGACGCAGCGGGGTCCCGTCGTAGCCGGGCTGGCCCTGGTCGAGGTGCACCGCGGTCACGTCGAAGCGAAACGGTGCCTTGCGCCGCGCCTCCCACAGCAGATCGAGCAGCGTGTAGCTGTCCTTGCCGCCCGACACCGCCACCATCACGTGGTCCCCCGCCTCGACGAGGCCATGGGCCGCGATGGTGCGGGTCATCGTGCGAGCCAGGCGCTTGCGTATCGCCGACATGCGTGCGCCCTCGACTCAGCTCCCCAGCACGGTGACGGTGATCGTGCGGGTGTGGGCCGCATGGCGATGCTCCCACAGGTACACCCCCTGCCACGTGCCGAGGTCGGCCCGCCCGCCCGCGACGGGGATGGTCAGCGAGCACTGCGTCAGCACGCTGCGCACGTGGGCCGGCATGTCGTCGGGACCCTCGGCGGTGTGCGTGAACAGGCGATCGCCATCGGGCACGAGGCGAGCGGCGAACGCCTCGAGATCGCGACGCACGTCGGGGTCGGCGTTCTCGCAGATGATGAGCGAGGCCGAGGTGTGGTGCACGAACACGGTGCACTGCCCGAGCTCGACCTCGGCGCGGCGCACGATCTCCTGGACGCGCGCGGTGACGTCGACCGTGCCCCGGCCCGGCGTGCGGACCCGAAGGCGCTCGCTATGGTGACGCAGCGACATGGCCGAGGGCGTCAGCCGCCGTCCTTGGGCGGCAGCTCGAGCTTGGGACCGGTCTGGTGCTGGGCCTTCCACTGCTCGTACGGCATGCCGTAGACCAGCTCGCGGGCCTGCTCGAGATCGATGGCATGCCCGCGCTCGTCGGCCGCGGCGCGGTACCACTTGGACAGGCAATTGCGACAGAAGCCGGCCAGGTTCATCAGGTCGATGTTCTGCACGTCGCTGCGCGACTGCAGGTGCGCGACCAGACGACGGAACGCGGCGGCTTCGACCTCGAGACGGGTTTGGTCATCCATGGTGCTCGCTCCATCCATATCGATTGCCACCTCGGTGGTGGCCAGCTCCAAGTCGGTTGCGGGCTCGACCCTGCCCCCCTTGGGGGGCACCTCGGTGGTGGCCAGCTCCAAGTCGGTTGCGGGGGGTCATAGAAAGACTCCGTGGACCAGCGTCAGCGGCTCGCGCCTGAGCGTGCGCCAGGTGAAGTCGATCAGCACGCGATCGAAGTTGGCGCGCGGATGGGCGGCGAAGATCGGCTCGACCGAGTCCCGGGACAGCCCGAAGCGACTCAGGCCCCGGGTGTGCTCGATCATCACCGCGTTGCGGAAGCACTCGGCCGCATCGCACAGCCCCGGCACCGGCAGCACGCGGTGGTTGTAGACGATGCACTGCTCGATGACCTCGGGAGCCACGTGGGGCAGCGGCAGCTCGCGGGTCTCGCGATGGAACAACGCGAGACTCCGACGCAGGTAGTTGATGCCCTCGTCCTGCTCGCTCACCAGACCGAGGTCGTGGATCATCGCGATGAAGTAGGCCAGCCCCGGGTCGAACGCCACGCCTCGTCGGGCCATGAGCAGCGAGGTGAAGCCGTAGATGCGTCGACAGTGATTGCGCAGCCCGTCACCCTCGTAGGGGCTCGTTCGATCGAAGACCTCGTCGGCCTTGGCCACCAGCGGGTGGTCGACCGGAGGGCGAGCGATCAGTGCGGTGTCGGTGACGTGGTCCATGACCCGGGGGCAGGTCTACCGCAGGCCGACCGCCTTGCAAACGCGAGCCCGTGGGCGCGCGCCCGCCCTCTCGTGCGGGCGTGCACCTCCTTGCGCACCGCGCGCAAGATGCGTGATCACCCGGAACCTTCGTGAGGTCACGGTGTCCGGAGACCACGCGCAGGAACCCGCCACATGCCCACCACGCCAACCGACCCGTCGCCATCCTTCGATCCCACTCGATCCAAGCGCCGCGTGCTGCTGCTGTCTGCATGCTCGCTCTTGGCCCTGGGGATCGGGCTCAACGCCCACCGCCACCTCGCGCCGCCGACCGAGCTGTCGATGGACGAGCTGGAGAGCGAGGACCGCTTCGTTGCCGCGATGATGCAGCCCGAGGAGCCGCTCGACGAAGAGGCCGGCGGTCAGGGCCAGCGACACAAGGGTGAGGAGGGCAAGATGGGCAAGCCCACCTCCCGGCAGAAGAGTGGGCTCTACGCCATGAAGGGTCCGGCGCACGCGGTGCCGCAGATGGCCCGCCACTTCGATCTCGACATGGCCGGTCGCAACGCCGGGATCATGGGGATGATGGCGCAGGAGTCGGGGCACTTCCTCGCCAGCCCCTACGGCGCCGCGTTCGCGGTGGGCAACGACGACGACAGCGTCTGGGGCGGGCCCACGGGTGGAGTGCACGGCGCGGGCGGGCTGGGCCTCATCGGCAAGGCCGGTACCGCCACGACGATCGAGGCCGAGCCCGCGTTCGATCCCGAGGTCTACCGCACGTGGGTCGACCAGGCGTTCGTCGTGGTCGCCGATGATCCCGTGTCGACGTTCTCGGTCGACGTCGACACCGGCAGCTACAGCCTGGTCCGCCAGAGCCTGAACGACTTCGGCCGCTTCCCCTCGCCCGACCAGGTGCGCATCGAGGAGCTGGTGAACTACTTCGACTACGACTACCCCGAGCCCAGCGGGGACGTGCCCGTGTCGATCACCACCGAGGTGGGCCCGTGCCCGTGGGACGCCGACCACCGCCTGGTCCACGTGGGCCTGCAGGGGCGCCACGTGGCCGCCGACGCCGTCCCGCCGCGCAACCTGGTGTTCTTGATCGACGTGTCGGGCTCGATGTCGGGCCAGCTACCGCTGGTGATCAACTCGCTGACGTACCTCACCGAGCAGCTCGGCGAGCAGGACTTCATCTCGATCGTGGTCTACGCCGGCGCCGCGGGGGTGGTGCTGCCGCCCACTCCGGGCAGCGACAAGGCCACCATCCTGGGCGCGCTCGAGCGCCTGCAGACCGGCGGCTCCACCAACGGCAGCGGAGGGATCCACCTCGCCTACGCGCAGGCGCAGCAGCACTTCATCGCGGGTGGCATCAACCGCGTGGTGCTGGCCACCGACGGTGACTTCAACGTGGGCACCACCAACCACGACGAGCTGATGGAGCTCATCGAGACCAAGCGCCACTCGGGCGTGTTCCTGTCGGTGCTGGGCTACGGCATGGGCAACTACCAGGATCACATGATGGAGCAGCTGGCCGACAAGGGCAACGGCAACTATGCCTACATCGACGGGCTGGCGGAGGCCCGCAAGGTGCTGGTGGAGCAGGCCGGGGCCACGCTGGTGACCATTGCCAAGGACGTCAAGCTCCAGGTCGACTTCGATCGGCGTGCGGTGAAGAGCTATCGGTTGGTGGGCTACGAGAACCGAGTGCTGGCCGATCGCGACTTCGCCGACGACACGAAGGATGCCGGAGAGATCGGCTCGGGCCACACGGTCACCGCGCTCTACGAGATCGTGCCCACCGCGGCGCCGGCCGAGCCCGACTGGAACGTGATGGAGCTGAAGCTGCGGTACAAGGAGCCCGACGGCGATCGCAGCCGCCTGGTGCAGGTGCCCGTACCCGCGCGCGGGGCCAAGGAGCTCTCGCAGACCTCGAACGACTTCCGGTTCTCGGCCGCGGTCGCCGGGTTCGGGCAGTCGCTTTGGGGGTTCCCGACGAAGGTGGCCTGGGGCGCCGAAGACGACCCCAAGGGAGGGCCAGCCGGAGTGAACGAGGTGGAGTCGCTGAAGGAGTTGCGCGACCTGGCCTTGCATGCGCGGGGCGAGGATCGGCAGTGCCGACGGGCGGAGCTGGTGGGGCTCATCGAGCGAGCCAGCGCGCTGGAAGGGCATCCGCTCGAGGCGGCGAGCATCGAGTGCAGGCCCACGGACGGGCCGCGACCGGTGAGGTATGACCAGCCGCTGCAGATCAGCGATGGATCGTCCGACCCCGCGTCCGGCCCCACGACCGAGCCCGCCAAGGACGGCCAGGCCGAGCCGTTCGACTGGGCGCGGTTCGTGCTCGAGGTGCTGTACCTCTTGCCGCCGTTGCTCGCGCTGCCGCTGTTCGTGATGGCGCTGCGACGACCGCGACGGCGCTGGGAGGAGTAGGCGCGCTGGCGTGCGTCCGTATGCCTACGGCTCCACCGAGAACCGCGGCATCGGCCGCACGCCGCCTTGCGGATCGAACTTCGCCGCCTTCACGAGCTTGTCGCACGTACCCAGCCCATTGGGCGGGGTGACGAGCAAGCCTTCCACCTTGCCCGTGGAGTTGATCATGCCCTCGACCCTCACCTTGCCGCCGAGCTGGCCCTTGCACTTGGCGGTGATCTTGGCCGCGAGGGCAGCGACCACCTCCTTGTCGGTCTTGGGCTTGGGCGAGAGCTTGGGCTTGGGCTTGGACGAGGACTTGGGCGACTTGGGCTCCGCGATGGGCTCCGGATCGACGACGAGATCTGGGCCCCGCGTATCATCGTCCTGCGCCGTGGGCTCGGGCGTCGCGTCGGGCTCGGGCGTCGCGTCGGGCTCGGGCGTTGCGTCGGCCTCGGGCGTTGCGTCGGCCTCGGGCGTCACTCCGGGCTCGGGCGTCACCTCGGACCCGGGCGTCACCTCGGCCCCGGGCGCCGCGTCGGACGGAATCGCGACCGCGGCCGTCGGCATCGATGCCTTCGCGTCCGTGTCGTCGCCCTCCCCGCCCGTCGCCAACAGTGCCACCACGCCCAGCACCGCCGCCGCCCCCACCGTGGGCAGCAGCCAGCGCAGCGGCGATCGCCGTGGCTCGTCCGGTTCGCCCTGCCGTGGCATCGAGGGCTCGATGCGTTGGCCTCCGCCTGGCCGGTCCGCTGCGGCATCGACCACGATCGGAGTCGACACCACCGTGCGTACCTCGACCCGCGGGATCGCGGCCGAGTCGCCGCGGTCGCTCGCGTTGGCGCTCGCCACCACCGTGGCGGGCAGCGGCGGGGCCACCTGGGCCCGTGCCGGCATCGGCGTGGTCTCGTCGATCCCGATCGCGTCGGGGCGTGTCTCCAGCAGGCCCTTGGGCGTGCTCACGAGCGGGGCCGTCTGCATCGCCACCAGCATCTCGGTGACCTCGAGCGTGCCGCGGCGGAGCGCCTGATTGAAGGCCTCCATCGTGGCCAAGCGCTCCTCGGGTTGCTTGGCCATCGCGCGCAGCACGATCGCCTCCACGGCCTCGGGGATCGACGGGTTCTTCTCGCGCGGCGAGGGGATCGGCGAGTTGATGTGCTGCGAGAGGATCTGGAACGCGTTGCCCTGGGTATAGGGCAGCGTGCCCGTGAGCATGCGAAACATCATCACGCCCACCGCATACACGTCGGATCGGCGATCGTCGTTGATGCCCATCGCCATCTCGGGCGCCATGTAGGCCACGGTCCCGAAGATCTCGTCGGTCGAGGTGAGCTGGGCCGTCGCCTCCCCCACGCTGCCCGAGAGCTTGGCGATCCCGAAGTCGAGCACCTTCACGAAGTCCTCGTCGCCCTTGCCGGGAACGTCGGCGAGGAACACGTTGGAGGGCTTGATGTCGCGATGGATGATGTCCTGCTGGTGGGCCGCCTGCAGGGCCGCAGTGACCTGGAGCAGGATCTTGCGCGCCCGGGGCCAGGGCAGCACGCGCTCCGCCCCGAGCAGCTCTTGCAGGTCGCGGCCCTCGAGCAGCTCCATCACGAAGAACACGTGGCCGTCGTCGGTCTCGCCGAAGTCGGAGATCGCCACCACGTGGGGATGGGAGACCGCCGAGGCCGCCCGCGCCTCGCGAAGGAAGCGCTTGCGGAACATCTCGTTGCTCGCGAGCTCGTGACGGAGCAGCTTGACCGCGAAGCGCTTGCGCAGGCGGGTGTGCTCGGCCTCGTAGACCGCCCCCATGCCACCCACGCCGATGCGACGCAGGAGGTGGTAGCGGTCGAGGGTCCGGCCGCTGAGGTCGGGCTCGGGGAGCTTGTCGGGCGTGGTCACGGGCGGGGTCCTTCCTGGACGGGCCGATCCAGGACCAAGAACGGGATCAGAACGGGACTAGAAGCGGCGGTGGACGGCAAGGCCGGCGGTGGTGGGGGTGAGCATGGGCGAGAGCTGCATGGCGGTGGCGGCGGACGACGAGCGGCGGCGGTGGACGGCGAGGCGGACCGCACCGCCAATGGCGACCGCCAGGCCCACGCCACCGACGACGGAGCCGGCGATGAGGAAGTTCTTGGCGCGTGCGTATTCGTCGTCGAGATACTCGGTGCGAGCCTGGGTGCCGTCGGCAAACTCGGGGCCGCCACCGTCGACCGTCTCGAGCGCGCCGCGGCGGATGGTGAAATAGCCGATCGTGACGCCGACGCCGGCGGCGAGGGTGGTGCCACCGCCGATCACCAAGCCGAGGCCGAGCCAGTCGCGGGAGCCGGTGCGATCGGGCCTGGCGCCGGACCGCTGCGCCGGATCTTGCGAGGACTGCTCGTCGTGCGTGGACGTGCCCGACGTGGGCTGGGACTGCGTGGCGGCCTCGTCGGACGTGCCGGCCGCCGCGGGGTCGACGGGCGTGGTCGGGCCGGCGAGTTCCTGCTCGATCGAGCGGCGGAGTTCCTCGAGCTCGCCGATCACGTCCTCGCCCACGTTCTCGGCCGCGCCTGGCTTGCGCGACACGGCATCGAGGAACTCCTCGAGCATCACGCGTTGCCGCTGCCGCAGCGCCCGACGACGTGCGGGATCCTGCTCGGCATCGACGAGCTGGCTGAAGGCCCGCATCGCCTTGCGCAGCGGGAGCGAGCCCAGATAGTCGGCCTGGTCGTCCGGCTCGAGGCTGTAGTAGGAGGCCCGGTACTTGGAGATGGCGTCGTCGAGGCGATCGCTGGCGTAGGCCGTGTCGCCCTCGGCGAGCAAGGTCTGGCTGCGCTCGCGCGGAGTGGAGGCGCTGGCGGTGGGGAGGACGAGCGATGCACCGAGCACGAGCGAGAGGGCAACGCGAGCGAGCGAGCGGAGCATGACGGTGCTCCGTGGAGCATAGGGGGCGGATGGGGACGGGAAAAGGCGAGGGGCTGGAGCCGAGGGATGTGGCTCCGGGGCAGGGCTTGGTCGTGAACCGACGGCAGGCGGTGGGGGCCGAGGCAAGGGGAACGGGGTTCACGGGTCGCGGCTCGATCGGGCCGGCTCCGCCCCGGTGGCGACCAGGCCAACGATGGCGCCACCACCTCCGGTGCCGTCTACCCCTGCTCAATTCGCGCCCCACCCGACTCTCGGCATCACTCAAAACGCCGACCGCGTGAGCTCGAAATCCGCATCCCCCCACGCCTCGCGAAACCTCTGCTCCACCGCCGACGCCTCCTTGGTCTTCTTCTGGGCCCGCAGCGCCTGCCACAGCCCAAACAGCGCCCAGCCGTTGGCACGGTTCCGCTCGAGATCCGCCCGGTACACGATCTCGGCCTCACGGGCGCGCCCTTCCTCGAGCAGCACGGCGCCGAGGTAGTGACGCACGGGATAGAACCAGTCGGCGGGCTCGTTGTACTCGAGCCGGTCCTCGAGGGCCACCGCTCGTTCCCACAGCGGAATCGAGGCCGCACGGTCCTGCACCTCCACGATCCTCGCCTCGAGGATCCTCGCCGACAGCTCGAGCACGACCGGCCCGCTGTTGACCCCCGTGATGACCTCCGCGGGCACCTCCGCCGCGATCCGCTCGATCGCGCCGAGCTCGGCGCTCGCGCGCACGTACTCCCCCGTCGACGCCAGCGCCATCCCGTGCGCGTGATGCCACAGGGCCGAGAGCACGGGATACTTCGGATTGGGCTGCGGCTCCGCGAGCAGCTCCGACCACCGCCCGAAGCGCACGAGGACCAACAGCGGCTCGGCGAGGAAGAAGTCCATCCCCGGCATGCCACACACGATGTCGGTGGGAACCCGTGCCGCCGCCTGGCGCGAGGCGGCGATGGACTCGGCGCTGCGTCCCTGCATGGAGGCCGAGTAGGCGAGGAAGCCGTAGTTGTGCCCGATGTAGAACGGGTAGTAGCCCAGCGGAGTCACCGCCTCCAGATAGCGCAGGTCCGCCTCGATCGCGCGGCGGTTGGCCGCGGACGCATCCGCGTACCGACCGACGCGCTGGTAGATGTGCGCCGGCATGTGGACGACGTGGCCCGCCCCCGGCAGCAGGCGGCCGAGGCGATCGGCGGCCGCCTCCGCGCGCTCGGGATGCTTCGAGGCCTCCACCGCATGGATGTAGTAGTGGTTGGCCCCCACGTGGTCGGGCGCGCGATCGAGGACCGACTCGAGCGCCGCGACGATCTCCTCCGTGCCCGGCCTGGGCTCGCCCTCGAGCGTCCAGAGCTTCCACGGATTGACGTTCATGCCCGCCTCCGCGTAGAGCGCCTGCACATCGAGATCATCGGGGTACTGCGCCGCCACCTCTCTCATCGCAGCGGCGTAGGCCTCGTTGTATGCCTGCATCGCCGCGGGCTCGAGGTACTCGGGCCCTCCGAAGCGCTTGGCCAGCGCGCCCACCAACGCCTGCTCCACCGGGCTCGCACCACCGGCCGCGGTGATCCCTTGCGCGCGCGTGATTGCGTCCCACGCCGCCTCGGCTCGCTCGGGCAGCAGCGGCATGTTGTAGTTCGGCCCGAGGGCATAGGCGACCCCCCAAAGGCACATGGCGCACTGCGGATCGAGCTCGGCCGCTCGCGCGAACGAGCGAGCAGCCTCGTCGTGGTTGAAGCCGTAGGTGAGCGCGAGCCCCTGGTCGAAGAACGCCTGCGCCTCGCTCGACCGAGTCGTCACCCGCCGCTGCACGCGTTCGAGGCCGGGAAGGAGCACCGCCCCCTGGGCCAGCTGCTCGAGGGTCCACGATGCGTGGGCGTGCTCGGCCGGGGCATGTCCTTCCGGAACGACCGGCACGGGCGACCCCTTCGGGCTGCAGCTGCACGCACCACAGATGGCGAGGATCGACACGAAGCGAGGAATCATGCGAGCTCCTGGGGCAGCCGCTCGGCGTCGACGACGTCGCAGGACACGGGCAGGAGCCCGATGCCCTCCGACCAGCCGAGCTCGTCGAACCAACAGCCTAGGCCGAGATCGGTCGGCCTCAACCGAGCAATCACCACGAACGGATCGCCCACCCCATGCACGACGCCATTCCCTGCTAGAGTCCGCCTCGATGAACACGGCTCGGCTATGCGCAGGGGTGGCGGCAGTGCTCTTGGGGCTCGGCTGCGGTGACGACGGCTCGGCCACGGGCAGCGAGACCTCGGGCGGGAGCACCACGACCACCGGCGACACGGCCGACACCACCGCCGCGACCACCGACATGGGCACGAGCTCGGGCGCCACCACCGGCGAGGACGAGACCGACACGGACACCGAGCCCGAGCTCGTGGGCGCATGCCCGGGCACCAGCTTGCGACCGCGCCCCGCCGACCCCGCCATGCGCGGCCCCTGGGCCGTGGGCGCGAGCACGGTGCAGATCGAGGGCCTTCGCGCCGAGGTCTGGTACCCCGCCGAGGATCCTGGCCCGCGCATCGACCCCGTCGTCTACGACATTCGCGAGTCGCTCCCCGCCTCCGAGCAGGACAAGATCAGCGACGCCGACAACCCGTGGCAGACCTGCGACTGCTACCGCGACCTGCCCATCGACGGCGCCTCGGGCCCCTATCCCGTGATCCTGTTCATCCACGGCACCGCCGGCTTCCGCACCCAGTCGCTGCCGCACATGGTGCACTGGGCCAGCCGCGGCTTCGTGGTGATCGCCGCCGATCACCCGGGGCTGTGGCTCGCCGATCTGCTCGGAGGCCTGTGCGGAGCCGACACGCCCTCGCAGAACCTCCAGGGCGACCTCGACTCCGTGCTCGCCGCCGTGCGCGGCGAGGTGGGGGGCCTCGAGCCGTTCATCGAGCACCTCGATCCCGAGCGCATCGCCGCCTCCGGCCACAGCGCCGGCGGCATGGCGGTCTCGCAAGCAGGCGACCGCGCCCAGGTGATCATCCCGATGGCCGCGCGAGGGGTGAACGACGGCCCGTTGCTCGAGTCCAGCCTGATCCTCGGCGCCATGGCGGACTCGGTGGTCCCCTTCGACGATCAGGTCATGGGCTACGAGTCCACCTCGCCGCGCAAGCGGCTGGTGGGCATCGCCAACACCGGGCACCTCGCATTCGCCCAGCTCTGCTCGCTGTACAACGACGCCGGCGATGATCTGCTGGAGATCGCCACCGCCGCTGGCGTGTGCGGGGCCGCGTTCGCGGGCGCGCTGTTCCAGTGCGACTCGAGCTTCCTGCCGGATCCCGACGGCTGGGAGATCACCAACTTCGCCAGCTCGGCCGTGCTCGAGGAGACCCTCCACTGCGAGCCGCTCGCCGCCGAGCCGCTCGCCAGCATCCAGCAGCGCTACCCCGCCGCGATGGACTTCCGCGAGGCGCTCTGATCGTCGAGGACCCTCTTGCGAGATGCCCTGCGCCTTTCGCCTTTCGCGAATACGCCGATCTCCGCGCCTGCCCTCGACGCGATCCCTACTCCTGCGGGGTCGCCACGCAGCGAAACCCCACGTCCGGCTTGCCCACGAGGCCCGACATCACCCGTCGATACGACACATCGAGCTCGAGTCGATCGGCGCTGGCAAAGCTGCCTCCGCGGACCATCCGATCGTCACCGGTGGGCGGCACGTGGGGATCCTCGGCGAGCCCATCTCCATAGTCGTGGCGACCGTCGGCCGTCCACTCGCGCACGTTGCCGGCCAGGTGGTGGATCCCCTCGGGCGTGGCCCCCTTCGGAAGCTGGCCCACCGGAGCCGTCGCCGGATGCGGATCGAGATCCGCATAGGCCGGCACCCCCTTGCTGCACTCCTGCCCACACGCGTTGAGCCGCTCCGAAGTCGGAGGATCGTGCCCCCAGGGATATCGATCGTGGCGATCGCCTCGGGCCATCCGCTCCCACTGCGCCTCCGTCGGCAAGCGCTTGCCAGCCGCACGGCAGTACGCGTCGGCCTCCTCCCAGCTCACGCAGTTGATGGGGTGCTCGTCGCGATCGATGTGCCCCTCGTTGCAGCGCTCGTCCCTCACGGGGGGCTTGACGGCGCGTCGCTTGCCCTCGGGAGGCTCCACCACCGCGGGCTCCGGCGGGATGGTGGAGACGCACTCGCCTCGCTTCACGCAGGCTCCGTAGTCGGCCACCGTGACCTCGAAGCGATCGACGCACAGCGCGGACAGCCGCACCTGGTGGGCCGGCGCCGCCATGGGGATTCCGGCCTCGCGCCCCATCGTGATCTCGGCCTCGGCCAGCAGCACCATCCCCGGCGGACAGGTCCTTGGTGCCGGCGCAGGCGCAGCGTCGGCAGTGCTCGCCTCGGCGACGGTCGAGGACGACGATCCCTCGGCCTCGTCGCCTCCGAGCGCCACCACCAGCCCGACCACGAGCAGCACCACCCCGATCGCCGCGCCTCCGACCACGAGCCGAGCCCGAGCCCGATTCGCGGACGGGGGCGGGGTGAAGGGCCCGGTGTTGGGCCGCATTCCCCCCGTCAGCGATGGCTGTGAGATCTCCAGCGACGCTCGCGACATCCGCTGGGACATCTGCGCCGAGACCTCGACCGACGCCTTCTGCAGCGCGCTCGATCGCCGCTCGGCGCTGGGGATCTCCGGCCGGCGCATGGCCCCGGTGGACGCGAGTGCTCCCGCCCCGTGCAGGCGAGCCAGGATCGTCCACGTCTCGAGCTCGCCGAGCGGCGAGACCTCGAGCACCTCGCCCGCCGTCGCTCCGCCCCGGAGCAGCGCCGCCACCTGCTGCTCGACGTGCTGAAGGCCCGCCTGCTCCACGGCCACCGGATCGCTCGACAGCACGTGACCGGACGGCGGCAGGGCCTCGGCGAGCCGCTTGCCCTCGTCCACCCGTCGAGCCCCCTCGAGGATCAACGCCGTCACCGGTCGCTCGATCGTGCGCGGCCGCGACGTTCCGGTGACGTCGACCCGGTAGTCACCCGCTTCGTGGGTCACGATGCGATAGACGGCCGCCTCTCCGCGCAGCGCACCACTGCTCGCGTCGATGATCTCCCCCCGCGACTCGAACCACAGCTGACTGATGCCGTGGGGATGGAAGAACACCACCTGACCGGCGCTACGATAGATGTTGAGGCTCTGCAGCAGATCGAGCGGCGGAACCTCCTGAATGCGACCGAACTGCTGGGTGTGGACCTCCGGGATCACCATCCCCTGCATTCGCAGCATCGACAGCATCTCGGAGTCGAAGCGATCGGAGACCGCGTGCACGAACTCCTGCACCCACAGCTCCACGGTCTCCCGAGGAACGGCGTACCGAGCCATGATCTCGGCAACGCGAAGGGCACCACGCGCGAGCCCCATCACGAGCCGGGCCCGCTCTTCGAGCGAAGGCAGCATCGGGAAGGGGCAATCCTAGACTCGCCAGCCGTCCCGACGCATCGGTAATAAGCGTGGGCGAGATCGATGATCGGGCAGCCGCTCACCCCGAGCACTGTCGGGAAATGACCTACAACGCAATCCCTAGATTCGGCGCACCCCGACGTCGTCGAGCAGGTACTCCACGACCGCCCGCTGCATCTCGATGCGGCGGGCCTCCTCGAACCCCATCCACGTCTCGATGCACAGGCCCACGCAGCCGATCGCATCCACGATCACCTCGGTCGACGACGTCGCCACCGGGTAGTACTGGGGATCCCAGTGCTCCCCCTCCCCCGTGAAGCGCTCGTTGAGCCGCGCGAGCACCCGGTCGACGATCGCCGGCCGCGGCTCCACCCCAACCACGATCGTCTGCCCGAACGACGGCACCACCGCCGGATCGTACCGCTTGTGGCTCTCGTGCAGCGTCACCATCAACGCCGGCCGCTCGTCCTCCACCAGATCCATGAAGCGACGCGCCAGCCGACGCTCGCGCTCGGGCGCCTCCGCATCCCCCGGAAAGCACCGGTTGAGATCGAGCCCCCCCGGCACCATGCGCTGCCGCGCCCGGTACGCGGGCGGGTTCATCACGGGCACCACGATGAGCCGCCCGTGCGTGGGCCGGATCTCCTCTTCGAGCAGCTCCTGCAGCGCATGCACGCCCGCCACCTCGTCGCCGTGGATCCCCGCCTGGACGAGCGCGGTGGGACCGGGCTCGTCGGCATCGAAGACGTGCAGCGGCAGCGTGGGCGAGAACCAGTGGACACCGGGAGTCAGGGGCATGATGGCGGCTCGGCGTGGGGCCGCTAGGGTAGATCACGCCGCTTGAAGATGCACCACGACGCATCGGCCTTCACGTGGAGCTGGTGAGCGACCTCGTAGTCGGCACCAAAGCGTGGATCCCCGTGGATCATCACGACCGCCGCATGAACCGGCACGTTGCAGCGATCGCCTCCCATCACCAGCACCGCATACTCGGGGCGCACCTCGAAGTAGCGCTCCACGAAGCGATCGCCGATCTTGCGGGTGTAGCCCCCCGGCAGCTCGCTGATCACGGGATCGACCAACCCCAGCAGATCGAGGATCGGGTAGTCGGTGCGCCAGCCCACGAAGCCGATGTCGCCGATCGCCACCCGTCCCGGGCTCGCCCGCGTGGCCAGCCACTCGGCGGCCTGCCCCGCCGTGTTCATCCAGTAGCGCATCTCCTCCTTGACCAGCTGCTCCTGGGCATCCTTCAGGTCCTCCAGCCGCTGCCGTCCCACGTACGCGCCAAACAGCCCGATGGCCAAGAGCGGCGCCGGATCTCGCGTCTCCACCACCTTGCGCAGCCCCAGGCCCACCAGCAAGAACACGAACGGCTCGGCGGGCGCGATGAACCGATGGAAGGACATCCAGTCTCCGCCCACCAGCACCACGTAGGCGAGCCATGCGATCACCACCGCCGTCAGCGACACCAGCTCGCGGTGCCGGCGGACCACGCCCATCGCCGCCCCGAGCAACGCGAAGAACACCACCGGGCCCACGTGCTCGATCCAGCCCTCGACATAGGCGGTCCCCCCCTGCCACTGCTGACGCAGATCGCCGGTCTTGGCCGCCAGCGTGGCCGGCAGCCACGCCCCGTAGTAGGCGCGGCGCCACAAGAGGTGCACGAGCAGCGGCGCCACGCACAGCAGCCCGCGCACCAGGTTCTGCCGCGACACGAAGCGCCGGCCCAGCAACAGCATCGGCAACCCGATGAACAAGGGCGCCTCGGGGCGCGTGAGCCCGGCGGCCGCGAACAAGAGCCCCGACCATGGAACGCCCTCGCCACGCTCGACCTCGAGGAACATCCGCCACGTGCCCCACAGCACCAAGAACGCGAACGCACTGGTCTCGAGCCCCAGCACCGCATGCGCCGAGAACGGCACCGAGCTCGCCAGCAGCCACGTGGCCACGCACGGCAGCGTGCGCAGGGGCAGGAGCCGATCGGCCAGGCGGTACACCAGCACCAGCGTGCCCATCGCCGCCGCCGCCCCCAGCACCTTGGCCACCAGGTGCGGATCGAGGCCCACGCGGATCCCCCCGGCCAGCACCACCGTCCACAGGAAGTTGGTGTAGCCCTCGATCGCCTCGCCCGGGTTGTAGACCAGGCCCATCCCCCGCGCGAGATTGCGAGCGTAGCGAAACGAGATGTAGCTGTCGTCGATCGTGAACCAGTGGACCCGCCACATGTTCACGAGCAGCACCCACAGCGGCAGCACGAGCCCCAGCCCCAGGTGAACGCGACGCGGCAGCCCGTCTCCCCGCCGCCAGCGCGCCACCGCATCGAGGGCGGGATGGTGAAGCAACGTCCCGAGCTTCATGCCGGCTCCCGTCCCTCGCGCACGCGACGGCCAAGGTATCACGGGTCGTCAGCAACGGGATGCATTCGACCCTCCCGATCCGCCGCCTACTCCCCGAACACGTCGTCGATGGTCGCTGCCGTCAGCACCCGCTCGATGTAGCGCTCCATCTGCTCGGGGGTCGCCGCGGCGATGCGCGCCTCGTGCTCGGCAGTGAGGTTCTTGAATTTCAGCACCAGCAGCTTGGTCAGCACGTCGGCGCGCGTCTGTGCGGCGACTTCTCGGCGAATCTGCTCGGCGATCGTCATGACGGCTTGCTCGGCCTCGGGGGCTTGCTCCCGGATCTTGGCACGAAACGCTTCCAGGCGCAGCTCGTCGCTGACCAGGGCGATGTAACGCATCAGTTGCGCCAGCGCGGCCACGCCGTGAGGCGTGCGGGCAGCCTCGGCGAACGCGGCGCCCCAGTACCCGAGGTTGTCCAGCAGTTGCGTGGCGTCCCGGTCACCCGAACCCCTTCCCCTCGCGCACGCGACGGCCAAAGTACCACGCGCTCACCACGAACGCGCCCGTGCAGGCCACCGCGGTCACGTACGAGAACCCGCGGAAGAACGCCAGCCACGACAGCTCCGCCTGCCCCACGAGCTTGTAGAGGAGCACCGCGATCGAGCCCGCGTAGCCGAACGCATCGGTCACGTAGATCATGAACACCGCGGTCCCCACCGCCCCCGTGGCGGCGATCAGGCGATCGAACAGCATGCAGCCGTAGGGCACATAGGCCAGATAGAGCCCGGTGCCAATCAGCACCATCCACCAGACCGGCCCCAGCACCCCCAGGTCGAACAGCAGCGTGGCCACCCCGATCGACACCGCCCCCCCCGCCATCACCACGTGAACCGCGAGCAGGGCCCGCCGGTTGTCGCGGATGCGGTAGAGCAGCGCCAGCCCGGCCATCACCGCCAGCGCCACGGGCACCTCGGTCAGGGTGAACAGCTCGGGCTTGCCGCTCTGCCCCACCGCCCGCCAGATCTCCGCCGAGAAGTTGTCGCGGAAGTCGCGGTACGCGGTCAGCAGCATGTAGAGCCCGGTGAGCACGGTGAGCCCCAGGCCAAAGCGCATGAAGAACGCGCGGCGCTCGGCTCCCGTCATCGGCTGCCGATGGGTCCGCGCCGCCTCGTCGTCGAGATCGGGAGGCGGAAGGCGGCTGAGCATCCACACCGCGACCCCAAACGGCGGCAGGAACACCAGGCCGGTCAGGAACGGCATCCAGACCTCGGGCACCCCCCACCCGAGCATCGCCGACCCCACCGACTTCACCGCCCCGCTGGCCACGATGTACGAGGCGGACAGGCCCGCCCCCAGGATCTCGGAGGTCCGACGCCCCTCGAGGAACCCATAGACCAGCCCCCACACCGCGCCCAGCGGCAGGCCGTTGCAGAACAGCGCCAGCGGTCGCAGGGCAGGCGGCAGCAACCCGAACGCGAGCAGGGAGAGCTCGGCGAACACGATGAGCCCCACCAGCACCACCACCCGTCGCCCGGCCGCCAGCTCGGTGACCAGCTTGACTCCGAGGAACTTGGACAGCGTGTAGCCGACGATCTGACTGAGCACCAGCGTCGCCTTGAGATGCAGGCCCCACGCCCCCTCGCCCGCGAACTCGGCCGCCGCGAACGGCTTGCGAAAGCCGTACATGCAAAAGTAGGCGGAGAACGCCGCCACGATCGCATAGGTCGAGAACGCAGTCGGGGACGCTCGGCTCAGCCACCCACGCACGCCGGAGGTCCCTTGCCGGCCTCGGCCTTCGACGGGCTCCGGATCCACGGCCGGAGCTTCGCCGGGGAGACCCCGATGCGCAACGGGGGTGCTCCCGCCACGACCCTCCCGCAATGGCCTGCTGGCAGCCGCCGCACGAGATCCGGGCGTTTGACGCCCGACCGGCCCCGGTGTATCTGAGAAGCCACGCAAGCGGACGTCCCGCCGGGACGCCGTCCCTCGATCGAGTCAGGAAGCGGACGATGTTCGAAAAGCGCGTGGCACTGGTGATGACGATGGCCATCCTCCTGCCCGGTGGCTGTGCCGGGCGCAAGGCGGTGTGGAAGGACGGCGAGGGCGACACCACGACGCAGGCCACCGTCGACGTGGCCGCGCTCGTCGCCAAGGGCGACGAGAGCTGGGGCAAGCGCAGCGATCCGCAGGCGATTCGGACCGCCCTCGCCGAGTGGGAGAAGGCAGCCAATGCCGATCCCAAGAACCTCGACGTGCTGGTCAAGCTCACGCGGGGCTACTACTTCCTTGCCGACGGCTACCTCCGCGACAAGGACAAGGAGTACCTCGACACGATGGACAAGGCCGTCAAGTGGGGCGAGAAGGCGATGGTCGCCGCCTCCCCCGAGTTCGACGCCAAGATGCGCGACGGGGGCAAGATCCCCGACGCGGTCAAGGTGGTGCCCAAGGAGGGGGTGCCGGCCATGTACTGGTATGCGAGCGCGCTGGGCAAGTGGGCCAAGAAGAAGGGCTTTGCCGTGCTCCTCGGCCAGAAGGACAACGTCAAGGCCACCATGGATCGGTGCCTCGAGCTCGAGCCCGACTACTTCTATGGTGGTCCCCACCGCTATTTCGGGGCGTTCTACGCGGTCGCGCCGGCATTCGCGGGCGGCGATCTCGAGAAGTCCAAGGTCCACTTCAACAAGTCGCTGGAGATCGCACCCAGCTACGTGGGAACCAAGGTCCTGTGGGCCGCCGAGCTGTCGACCAAGGAGCAGGACGAGGACACGTTCGAGAAGCTGCTCAACGAGGTCCTCGCGGCCCCGGACGACTCGATCCCCGAGCTCCGGCCCGAGATCATGGTGGAGAAGGCCAAGGCCAAGGAGCTGCTGGCCCAACAGGGCGACCTGTTCTGATCCTCATGGCGGGGCTTCGCAGCCCCTCACCCGTGCCGGCAAAGCCGTCACGGGTCCCCCTCCCCGGCGGTCGGGCGAGCCCTCCTGGTTTCTGCGAGCGGGGGAACCCTAGGTAAATTCGTGGGTTGGGTGATGATCGGGGTTGCTCGGGGTGCCGGGAGGCGATTCAATCGGGGGGCGGATTGAAGCCCCGTCGGGGGTCTTCCGTCCGAACGGCTCGCTGCGGGGGCTGGGCGCGCGATATCCGCACATCTTTCTCCACCAAAGACCCCGCTGCACGACCACCATCAGGACTGGGACCGCTCGATGACTCACCGCACCCGTTTCTCCTCGACCCGTCGACGCTTCGTGCAGGGCTCCGCCGCCGCGGCGGCCTCCACCTTCTTCATCGGCAGAGCCCGCGCCGCCGATCCCGAGTTCGTGATGAAGGTGGCCACCGTGGCCCCGCCCGGCACCCCGTGGGCCACCGAGCTCCAGAGGCTCAAGAGCGCGATCAAGACGCAGAGCGAGGGACGGATCAAGGTCAAGACCTACCTCGGAGGAGCGCTCGGCGGTGAGATCGAGACCGCCGAGGCCACCAAGCGCGGCACGATCCAGGTCTTCGGTGGCACCGCGGGCGCCCTGTCTGCCCTGGTCCCCGAGATCGAGATGCTCGAGCTGCCGTTCCTGTTTCCCAACGAGAAGGCCGCCGACAAGATCCTCGATACCGTGATCCGTGAGGATCTCGACGCGCTCCTGTGGGAGCGGGGCTTCAAGCTGATGTTCTACTCGGAGAACGGGTATCGCTCGATCGGCTCGACGTTCCCGGTCTCGAGCCCCGCCGACCTCAGGGGCAAGAAGATGCGGTCGCAGCAGAGCGACGTGCACCTCGACACCTGGAAGTCGATGGGCGCATCGCCAGTGCCGATCACCGTGACCGAGGTGCTCTCCAGCCTCCAGACCGGCGTGGTCGAAGGCTTCGACAACACCCCGCTGTTTGCGTTCGCGGCCTCCTGGCACCAGGCGATCTCCCACTTCACCCTCACCCGGCACATCTACCAGCCGGGCATCGTGCTGTGCTCCCGCAAGTTCTGGGAGGAGCTGCCGCCCGACCTCCAGACCATCGTGATGGGTGACCCCGCCGACCTCGCCAAGAAGGGCCGCCGTGGGGTCCGAGCCATCGCCCCGATGCTCGAGCAGAACTTCGTCAACGCCGGGATCACCCTCAGCAAGCTCAGCGACGGCGAGCGCTCGGCATTCGCCAGCAAGGCCGAGGAGGTCCACACCAAGTTCCGCAACGGCACCACCGCCCAGGGCAAGGCCATCCTCGACAAGATCAAGGCCGCCCTGTAGGCCCGGGGGAACGGGGGCCGGGCCTCCTCCCGGAGGGGCCATGCGAGAGGGAATCACGAGGGGCAGGGGTCGCCGGACGGCGATCGCTGCCCCTCCGTCATTCGTGGTCCCGGCCCGACGCGAAGGCTGGGGTCGCGGTCGCGTTTGCGCTACGATGCGCCGCCGGTGTCGGAGTCGGTCTACAAACGCATCGATCGGGCCGTGTATCAGGCCGAGCGCGCCATCGTGGTGGGCGCGCTGCTCGTGATGGCGCTCGTGGTGTTCGTCGACGTCGTGCACCGCAGCTTCTCGGGCGAGGAGAGCAAGCTGGCCATCGTCGCCGCCAAGGTCGGCGGATGGTTCGGCGCCGACCTGCTCCCGGGCACCCCGGGTTTTTCGCGGCTGGAATCCGCCGCCCCCTACGTGCTGGCGGTGGTCTTCACCACGCTGGGATACATCGGCATCCGCACGGCCAAGCGCGCCAAGCCCATCGCTCCCCTCACCGCGCTGGCCATCTCCGCCGCCGGCGTGCTGGTGGCCTACGGTCTGGTCCGACTGCTGCTGGTCATGCTGCCCAACGGGCTGACGTGGTCGCAGGATCTCGCGCTCGTGCTCACGCTGTGGGTCGGATTCGTGGGCGCCTCGATGTGCACCTACGAGAACCGCCACCTGCGCGTCGAGGCGGCCCAGCGCGCGCTGCCCGAGAAGTTTCGTCCGTCGATCGCCTTCATCTCCGGGCTGTTCACCACCACGGTGTGCCTGGTGCTGGTGTGGCTCTCGCTGCGCTACGTCACATTCCACTACCAGGAGTACGTGAGCACCGACGGCAAGGGCGGGCTGTTCCCCGGGATGGACCTGCCCAAGTACCTCGGCTTCTCCGCGCTGCCGCTGGCGTTCTCGTTCATGACGATACGCTACTTCGTCAAGGCCCTCGCTGCGCTGCGTGGGGAGCTCGAGGTCCCGCTCGACCCGGTCGAGGCGGCCGGGGGCATCCCGCAGGATCGCGGGCCCCAGCCGAGCGAGATCGCCACCGAGGCACGGCAGCTCCACACCGGTGAGGAGGACAAGCAGAGCGCCATCGACACCATGACCTCGAAGGCGCACATGTCCCTGGACAACGGCATTCCGCGACCGCAGAGCAAGGTGCCCACCGACGCGCACGACGTGATCCCGATGCTTGCGAGCGCAATGGGCAAGACCGAGGCCGAGGACGACTTGCGCCAGCGCGGGCGCTCGGGTGAGCTGATCTCCAAGGACGACGACGACGAGGAGGCCCGATGAGCCCGCGCAAGACGATCGTTCGCGCCCTCGCCCTGGCGGTGCTCATCGTCGTGATCGGCATGTCGCTCGATGGCTTCGCGTCCCCCGAGGGGACCGAGCTGGCCGAAGATCTGGCCGGCGAAGAGCACGGATCGGGCGGCGGCCTGGTGCTCCTGGCGGCGCTGGCCATCATGGTCCTGCTGGGCTCGCCGCTGTTCGTGATCATCGGGGTGCTCGCGGCGATGTGCTTCGTGCTCTACGGCGAGCCTGCGTTCTACGACCCGGGCCAGTGCACGACGCTGAGCCCCGACGCCATCTGTGGGTTCGACACCTTCCCCGCCAAGATGGCCGATCTCACGTCCAAGAACGTGCTCCTGGCGATCCCGTTCTTCGTGGTCTCGGGCGCCATCATGAGCGCGGGCGACATCGCCAACCGCCTGGTCGCCTTTGCCAAGGCCCTGGTGGGCTGGATGCCCGGGGGCCTGGCCGTCGCCACCGTGGGCGGCTGCATCTTCTTCGCGGCGATCAGCGGCAGCAGCCCGGTCACCGTGATCGCGATCGGCTCGATGATGTACCCGGCGCTGGTCAAGGCCGGCTACGACGGGCGCTTCTCCATGGGCCTGGTGACCACGGCGGGCTCGCTGGGCATCTTGATCCCGCCCTCCATCCCCATGCTGGTGTTCGCGATCGTGGCTGGCGGTCGCGTGCCGCTCGACGTGGGCGAGCTGTTCCTGGCCGGGATCCTGCCCGGTGCGCTCATCGGCGTGCTGCTGTCGCTCTACAGCATGTGGGTCGCCCACCGCAGCGGGCGAACCGAGCGCTCCCGCTACAGCTTCCGCGAAGTGGCGGACCGCTTCCGCGACGGCTTTTGGGCCGTGATGCTGCCGGTGGTGATCCTGGGCGGGATCTACTCGGGGCTGTTCACGCCGACCGAGGCCGCCGCCGTCTCCGTGATCTACGCCTTGGTGGTCGAGCTGTGCATCCATCGCGAGATCGGGCCCGAGCACCTGCCCAAGATCCTCAGCGAGTCGGCGGTGATGATGGGGACGCTGCTCATCATCATGGCGCTGGCGTTCGGGCTCAACGACTTCCTGGTGGAGGAGAAGATCCCCGACATGGCGGTGGAGTCCATCCGCGCCATGAAGCTGAGCCCCTTGCAGTTCCTGCTCATCATCAACCTCTTGCTGCTGGTGGTGGGCGCGCTGATGGACTCGATCTCGGCGATCGTGATCATCGCCCCGCTGCTCAAGCCCATCGCCGATCAGCTCGGGATCGACCCCGTGCACCTTGGGGTCATCTTCATCGTCAACCTCGAGATCGGCTACCTGACGCCGCCCATCGGGATCAACCTGTTCGTGGCCAGCGCCGCGTTCAAGAAGCCGCTGGGCGAGGTGATCAAGTCGGTGATCCCGTTCATCGGGCTGATGTTCGTGGGCCTGGGCATCGTGACCTACGTGCCCACGCTGTCGGTGGGGCCGGTCAACGTGCTGCTGCGCGACGAGGCGTTCTACGAGCCGCTGCCCCAGGTCGACGAGTCGGGGCAGGTCGTGCGTGAAGAGAAGGCGCGCCCGGGGGCGCCCGAGATCAAGAAGGTCGGCGAGGTCGGAGCCGGCGGCCAGCGCGTGCTCTCCATGGAGGAGATGTCCGAGATCGTCAATCAGATGTACGTGCTGTGCGACGCGGCCGAGACGGTGATGGCCGACGACGAGACGCCCGCGGCCGAGCGGCTGGCCAAGTGGCGCAAGGAGATCGAGGGGGAGGAGGTCACCAACCCCGAGGTGCTCGCGATCGTGGCGCTGGTGGAAGCGCCCGGGCCCGATGCCTACGCCAAGGTCACCGAGGCAGCGACCGCCGTGATGAAGGCCGAGTGGACCTGCGAGGCGCTCGAGGGGATGCTGAAGGCCGACGGCGCTGGAGCCGAGGCCGAGGGCGCCAGCTCGGGCGATGGGGCCGAGGGCGCCAGCGCCAGCGGGGCCGAGGGCGCCAGCTCGGACAGTGGGAGCTGAGGATCAGTCGGCGGGCACGGCCGCCGCAGGGGCTCGTTCCGCCTCGACCGTCTCGGCGGTCTTGGCCTCGCCCCGTCCGAGCGCCTCGAGCTCGGCCGCCTCACGCCGAAAGTAGATCAGCAAGGTCGCCACCCCGAACAGCAGCAGCATGTCGGCCACGTTGAACGTGGGCCACGAGCCGCCCCAGGGGTAGTTGATCTTGATGAAGTCGACCACGCCGTAGAACCCACCCTCGTTGGCGCGGACCAGGCGATCGTGCAGGTTGCCGGCGGCCCCCGCCGCGATGAGGCCCACCGCCACGAAGCCATAGCGATGACGCGTGGGCAGCGAGAGCGCCAGCCAGCCCATGTAGAGCAGGGCGAAGATCGTGACCACGATGAAGAAGACCCGCGACCAGGACGCGCTGTTGAGGAACCCGAAGGCTGCGCCCAGGTTGAAGCTGAACGCGAATTCGAGCAGCGGGTCGATCACCATGATCGGCTTGCCGCGCCGCAGGTTGTCCCAGGCCCAGGCCTTGCTCCACAGATCGAGACCGAGCGTGGCCGCCAGCACGACGAGGGTCAGCACGATGCGGCTGCGCCGTGACGGCTCCGGGGAATCGGTGGGTGCCTTGGGCATCGCGGCCTTGGGTGTAGCACACCCCGCCGACCGCTCCCTTGCCCGCCCACGGGACTCTGGACCCGATCTTCGCTCGGGGTGAACGAATTCGGCGATGAAAGTGACTGCCGTTGTGTGACAGCCCTGCGGGTCCACTCCAACTGCGCACATCCCGCAACCTTGGCGTCGGATACCCTTGGGCAAGGCGTGGACCCAAGCGACATCGAGGAGACTCAGGCGTTCGGCGAGATGTCGGAGGTCGGGAACACCGCGCGCTCGGGTCAGACCATGCCCGCCCACGGGCCGCCGCAGGCGCTCTATCGCATCGGCCGCTACCCGGTGCTCGGCAAGCTCGGCGAGGGCGGCATGGGAGCGGTGTATGCGGCCTACGACGAAAAGCTCGATCGCAAGATCGCGATCAAGCTGCTGCTCTACAGCGGCACCGCGAGGGACGAGCGCAACCGGGCCCGGATCCGCCGCGAGGCCCAGGCGATGGCGCGGCTGCAGCACCCGGCCGTCGCCCACGTGTACGAGGTGGAGGAGTTCGAGGGCTGCACGTACATCGCGATGGAGTACGTGCGAGGCTCGACCCTCAAGGAGTGGATACGCTCCACGCGTCCGCTCGAAGAGCGGCTGGGCGTGCTGATCCAGGCCGGGCGAGGGCTGGTGGCCGCCCACCGGGCCGGAGTGGTGCACCGCGACTTCAAGCCCGACAACGTGATGGTCGACAAGCACGGTCGCGCGCGGGTGCTCGACTTCGGGCTGGCGCAGGCGCACGACGATGGCACGGTCGATCGCACCGAGGAGAGCTACGGGCCGCCGGGCTTCGACTCGCTCGATCACCTCTCGCCCGAGCTGACGCGCGCGGGCACGGTGATGGGCACGCCCTCGTACATGTCGCCCGAGCAGCACCTGGGCGCACCCACGAGCACGACGACCGATCAGTACAGCTTCTGCGCCGTGGCCTACGAGCTGCTCTACGGGGTGCGCCCCTACGAGGGACCCAACCGGCTGGCCATCGCCTACGCGATCCACCGCGGCGAGATGACCCCGCCGCCGCAGAACAACAAGGTGCCCCCGAAGATCCACGAGGTGGTGATGCGGGGCCTGGCCAAGGAGCCCAACGAGCGCTGGCCCTCGATGGAGGCGCTGGTCGACGCGCTCGAGGCGGCCATGGGCACCAAGAAGCGACCGTGGGTCTGGCCCGCGGTCGTCGGAGCCGCGGTGGTGATCATCGCGGTGCTCGCGGCGCTGTTGGTCGCGCGACCCGAGCCCACGCCGGCCGAGCTGTCGCGGGTGGAGACGCTGGCCCAGTCGGCCACGGCCGCGGGTGCCCAGGCGCGCTGGGTGTACCCGGAGCCGGACGCGCCCAAGGACACGGCCCTGGTGTGGGTGCACGAGCTCGATGCGATGGCCGAGGACGAGGCTGCGGCCGCGGCCGAGCAGGCCACGACGCGAGCGGCGGAGCTGCGACAGGACTTCGGCGCCGCGCTGGTGCGGCTGGGCGACTACTACTGGGAGCGCAGCGGGGGCCGGGTGTTCGCGCGCGACTTCTACCTGCAGGCCGCGCTGTTCGACGGCAGCCTGCAGCGAGCCCGGGAGCGCAGCGGGTTCACCAACGGCGAGATCGCCGACATCCGGGCGCGGGCGCTGCAGGGCGAGCTGACCCCGGCCGAGCTCGACGCTGGCAAGGAGCTGGCCGAGCTCGCTGCGATCGTGCCGGAGGATCCGGCCGAGGTGACCGACGACGAGGACGTCGAGGTCAAGCTCGCGAGTGCGGTGAAGCGGCGACGGGACGCACGGGAGCCGGAGCTCGCGGTGGAGCCCGAGCCGGAGCCCGATCCCACCATCGAGGCCGAGCCGGAGCCGGAGCCAGAGCCCGAGCCGGAGCCCGAACCAGAGCCCGAGATCGCGGACGGCGGCGACGATGGAGCCGGCGACGAGGCCAGCCGCGAGGCGGCCCGCAAGGAGGCGGCGAAGCTGGTGGCCGAGGCCGACAAGCTGCGCAAGGGCGGCCGGACAGCGGCGGCCGAGGCCAAGTACTTCGCCGCCCTGCGCGTCTACGGTCGGTCCGCGGCGGCGCACGACGGCCTGCGCCGCCTCAAGTTCGACGCGGGCCGCTACGCCGAGGCCGTGCCCCACGCCGAGAAGGCGGTGCGATTTGCCTCCGGCAGCGCCCACTACCGCCGGACCCTGGGTGACGTCTACTTCAAGGTGGGGCGCTTGCAGGACGCCGAGGCGGCCTATGCCAAGGCGGTGGCGCTCGGCGACGCGAAGGCGCAGGATCGCCTGGAGCGCGTGCGCAAGAAGCTGGGCGGATGACGACGAGGCGAAGGCAGCGATGGGCGTGGGTGGCGAGCGCGGGTCTCGTGCTCGCCGCGATGCCACGCCCGGTGGTGGCCGCCACGGTCGCGGTGGTCGGACCGGAGCAAGCGGCGACCGGTCGCGCCAAGATCCTCGTGCTCCCCACGATCCTCTCGGGCGAGCTGCCGCCCGACACCGCGATCGAGCTGGCGACGCTGGTCTCGGACAACCTGGTCGACGACGGCATCGAAGTGGTACCGGCCGAGGGCACGACCCCCGGGTGCGACGAGGCGTGTCGCCAGGCGGCCGCCGGCGCAGCCGGGGCCGACTTCCTGGTGCAGGCCCAGGTCACCGGCGACGAAGACGAGTTCAACGTGACGGTGACGGTGTTCGCGGGCGACACCGGCCAGGCGCTGGCGCCATTTGCCGACGAGTGCTCGATCTGCGGGTTCGTCGAGGTACGCGACATGGTGCGGCTGCGGGCCCTCGATGCGCGCGCCGAAGTGCTGCGGCGGCGCAAGGAAGCGACGGCAGCGGTGCAGCCCCCGGTCGAGCCGGTGGTGGTGGCGTCCAGCGATCGCCCGTCGGCCCCGCGCTCCCGGCTGATCCCCGCCGGCTGGGGCCTCCTGGGCGCCGGAGCGGCCGCCACCGTGGGCGGAGCGGTACTGCTGGGGCTGCACCACCAGAGCGCGGGCTGCCTCGAGAACCCACGCGGTGGCGACTGCGTGCCGGTACGCTACACCACCGTGATTCCCGGCGCCGCCGTGCTCGGGACCGGGGTGCTGGCGGTGGCCGGTGGGGTGATCATGGTGGTGCTGGGACGCAGGGCCGAGCGCCGCGCGGCCGCGGGACAGCGGGTCGCCGTGCGTCCCCACGGGCTCGGACTGCGGTTCTGACGCTCGACTCCGTCACGCGGCGGCGCCCGTGATCTGCCGGGTGTATCAGCCGCGAGCGCCGAGGATCGCCTGCAGCTCGAGCAGCGAGCTCTGCTGCATGGGGTCGTCGTTGCAGTACTCGGGATGATGCGCCGCACACGGCGTGGCCTCGGCGATGGGGTAGCAGGTCTCCACGAAGCGATCGCCGAAGCCCGAGAGGTCGTCGGCCGCGTTGGTGTACTGAAGACCGAGGCCGCGCGCGAACGCCAGGCTCACCCAGTTGGCGTGCGTCGACACGCCGAACGCATCACCGGGCTGCGCGAACACGAACGACATGTCCTGCGGGATGGCGTCGCCGCAGTCGGGGAAGGCGATCGACGCGACGCCCTCGAAGCCGGCCGGGGGCGGGGTCGCGGTCACGACCGCCTGGAGGTAGGGGGCAGAGCCCGCCGGGGGGCGCTGGTCCGTGACCACCACGCGGAAGGGCTCCCACTGGGTGGTGATCGTGGACAGCAACGTCTGCCGCGTGGCGTCGTCGGCTCCATAGCCGTCCCAGGTGCCGGCGAGCTCCGGGTAGAGGTTGTGGCTGTCCTGCGAGGCATTGGCCGCGCCGAAGGTGGCCGTCACGCCGTCGAGGTTGACGAACAGGATCCGCGAGGGGGCGGTGCAGGTGCCCGCCTCGCACAGCTGGAAGGGCTCGCAATCGCAGGCCGGCGTGCCCGAGGAGTCATCGGGCGCGGTGGTGGAGCTCGCCGTGGGATCGGTGGTCGATGGATCCGTCGTCGCCGAGATCGTGGTGGTGTACGAGTCGGCGTAGGACGGATCGATCTCCACGCAGGCCGGCAGGGTGGCCAGGAGCAGCGTGGGCAGGAGGATGGTGCTGCGAGCCACGAGCAATGGTAACGCGGAGCCGGGCCGAGATCAGCGGGCGTAGACGCGAAGCAAGGCGAGCGCGGCGTCGGCGTCCTTGGGGTCCATCTCGAAGCGCTCGTGGAGGTAGCCAAGACTCACGTAGAGCGTGGCTTGCATGCCGCGATGGACCTCGACGCTCACCACGGCGTCGTGCGAGAGCACGGGGTCGATGGTCCACTGGCCCTCGTCTTCCCCCATGAAGCAGGTGCGATCGCGCAGCACCACCAGCTTGCCGTCCGCGGCCACGCGACGGGCGGGGACGGAGAGCAGCACCTCGGGGGCGTAGCCGATCAGCCGCGCGAGGGCCTCGAGCATCGCGACCTCGGTGGGGGCCGTGGTGATCACGGCGGCGGCGGGCCCGGACGGCGTAGGCGCAGGGGTCGGCGTCGATGCGGGCGTCGGCGTCAATGCGGGCGCCGGCGACGGTGAGCCATCGAGGACGGCGAGCACGGCCGGAGACCACACGCCGCCATCTTGATAGTGATCGACCGCTTCCTTGGCCTCCTTGAGACCCCAGCGGGTCAGCTCGCGCAGCCGCTTGATCGCCATGATCTTCTGGTTGCTGGCCATCAGCCGCTCGAGCTCGGCCCGAAGGGGGCTCGGCCCGCTCGCAACGGGTGGAGGCACGCTCCGGGGAGCAGGCTCGCGGAGGTACTGCGCAGGCCACTGGCGATGGGCCTCGAAGTACTCGACCGCGTCCTTGGAGTCCTTGAGACCGGCCCCGGTCAGAGCACGGAACTCCTTGATGGCCTGGATCTTCTTGCCGGCAGTGACGAGGGGCTCGATGGCGTCGAACGAAGGCACCGGGCGGAAACGATAGCACGGGG
Organism: Paraliomyxa miuraensis; assembly: GCF_026337845.1. Classification (GTDB taxonomy): domain Bacteria; phylum Myxococcota_A; class Polyangia; order Nannocystales; family Nannocystaceae; genus Paraliomyxa; species Paraliomyxa miuraensis. Next base: position 520,280 of record NZ_JAOVZF010000163.1, read on the forward strand.
AACCCTCGCTCACACAACCGGGAGATCCATCCGAATCGCTCGGTACTTCTCGTGGAGCCAGGCCACGAGCCGCGGAGCGCGTTGGAGATGAAGACCATGCACTGACGAGCATTGACTTCCTTCGTCACGACTTGGGACGTGACACCCCGCGAGCGAATTCGTAGGACGCTGGAACGCCCCTGCCTGGTCGAGCCTGACCACAAGCGAATGCGCGACTCCGATCGAAACGAGTAGACCCCTGCTGGGCAATCACGCCCGTCTCGCGACCGGCAGGAGCGGTCCCACACCGCACATCGTTCGCTCCATCCGCGTTGACCCATCGGGTCATCGACGCATAGTCTGATCCTCGATGTCCAGCTCGGCTCCCTCGTTCCTCGCTCATGGTCTTCGACTGCTTGCGCTGACCGCCATCGAGCTGGGCGCCGGCAGCTGCGTGGAACCCGTCCAGGTCGAGCCCGATGATCATACCTACCGTGCCGTGATCCGATGGACGAGCCACGGCATCCCCCACGTGCTGGCCGACGACCTGCCGAGCGCCGTCTACGGCCAAGCCTGGGCCTTCACCCGCCTCAACGGCTGTGTGCTCGCCGATCAGATCCTCAAGGTCCGCTCCGAACGGGCCCAGTTCTTCGGGCGTGGCGAAGAGGACGAGCACGTGCGCAGCGACCTGGTCCTCAAGCACCTGCGCGTCTACGAAAACGCCCAGCAGGGTCTGCCACAGCAGAGCGAGGAGATCCGAGCGCTCATCGAGGCCTATGTCGCGGGCTACAACGACTTCCTGCAGCAGCGCCGCGAGGAGCTGCCCTGCGCCGATCAAGAGTGGCTGCGGCCCATCACCCCCGTGGATCTGTTCGCCTACTACATCGAGCTGGGTCAGCTCGCTTCGAGCCGTGGGGTTCACGACCTCATCTATCTCGCGGGCCCCGAGGGCGAAGGCCTGCAGCTCGACCCCGACACGCAGCTCTCCGAGATCCGAGACAACCGCCCCGGGAGCAATGGCTGGGGCATAGGCCAAGAGCGCTCCGCCAACGGTCACGGCATGCTCGTCGCCAACCCCCACTTTCCCTGGGAGGGCGAGCTCAAGCTGTTCGAGAGTCACATCAAGGTGCCCGACGTGATCGACGTCTATGGCGCGAGCCTGATGGGGGTGGTGGGCATCCTCATCGGCTTCAACCAGGACGTGGCCTGGACCCACACCGTCTCGGAGGGTCAGCGGATGACGCTCTACCAGCTCACCATCGATCCGGGCGATCCCACCCGCTACCTCTACGACGGCGAGTACCGGGCAATGGAAGCCGACCCGCAGCAGACGCAGGTGCTCGAGCCCGACGGCAGCATCTCCACCGCCTCGCACACCTTCTACCGCACCCACCACGGCTCGCTGGTGGCCCTACCCGGCCTGTCACTGCCCACCCTCGGCTTCGCCCTCCGCGACGCCAACCTGAACAATCAACAGCTCATCCCGCAGTGGATGGCCATGGACCGCGCCACCTCCATCGACGAGATCGAGCGCACCCACGACGAGATCAAGGGCATACCGTGGGTCAACACCGTGGCGACCGGGCGAGACGGCCGGACCTTCTACATCGACGCCACACCCACCCCCAACCTCAGCCAGGCCACCATCGATCTCTGGCAGCAGAAGCTCGAACAGGGCGACTTCTTCACCACCCAGCTCTGGGGCAACGGCCTGGTCCTGCTTCCGGGCGATTCCTCGGAATCCGAGTGGGTAGAAGAACCGGGGGCGCGCGAGCCCGGCCTCATCCCCACGGCGAAGCTACCCCGCCTGTGGCGCAACGACTTCGTCTTCAACGCCAACGACAGCCACTGGCTGACCAACCCCTTCGAACCGCTCACCGGCTACTCACCGATGCACGGCTTCGAGCGCACCCCCCGTAGCCCTCGCACTCGCATGAACGCGATGATCCTGCTCGATCGCGAACGCTCGATGTCGGGATCCGACGGCAAGTTCGACCTCGACGAGCTCAAGAACGCGATCCTCGGCAACCACAACCTCCCCGCCGAGCTGCTCCTCGACTCGGTGATCGACCGCTGCCAGGGCGCCGGTCCGGTGAGCTACGACGGGCAGAGCGTGGATATCTCGCAGGCCTGTACCCTGCTCGCCGGCTGGGACCACCGCGTCGACGTCGACAGCGTGGGCGCAGTGGTGTTCCGCGAATTCCTCGGTGACTTCGACGACCTCGATTCGCACCTCGAGGCAGGGGAGCTGTACGCCATTGCCTTCGATCCCGGCCCCTCCAGTGATGCCCTCAGCGCCGTGGATACCCCGGCCGAGCTCGCGCCGGCTCCCGACGACCCCGAGCAGGCCGATCGCATCCTCGAGGCACTCGCCGGGGCGGTGGTCCGCCTGAACGGGGTCGGAATCCCGCTCGACGCCCGTCTCGGCGACGTGCAGTACACCATCCGCGCTGGCCAGCGGATCCCCATCCACGGAGGTGGCATCGTCGAGGGCACCCCAAACCTCGTGCGTTTTCGCCGACTCGACACCACACTGGTGGGCGACCAGCTCGAGCGCCCCGAGCTCGTCAACTTCGTCACCGGCCTGACCGCTGACGGCTATCCGGTGCAGTATGGCACGAGCTTCGTGATGGCAATGCGCTTCACCGACGACCAGCCCGAGGCCTACACCTTCCTCACCTACGGCCAGAGCGGCGACTCCAGCTCGCCGCTCCACACCGACCAGACCTTCGCCTTCTCCAACAAGGAGTGGCGCAAGGTGCTCTACACCGAAGAGGAAATCGAGACCGACCCCGAGCTCGAAGTCGAAGTGATCTTCGGCTACACCGAGTGATCGGCCAAGACTGACCCAGGCTAAGCCAGCACACCGGGGAGCCGGGCCGAGAGTTCCTCCCGGACCAACGCCAGCAGGGAGGCCGGCGGTGGCATCAGGTAGAAGTGATCGCCCGGTAGCACATGATGGGAGAATGGCCCCGTCGTGACCTCCCGCCAAGCCACGAGCTCCGCTTCTTCCACCTCGGGGTCTTGCTCGCCCATGAAGGCCACGACCGGGCAATCCAACAGCTGGTCGGTCAGTGGCACATAGGTCGCGTTGAGCTCGAAGTCGGCGCGTAGGCAGGGCAAGAACACGCGCATCAACTCCGGGTCGGCCAGGAGTTCCGCAGGAGTCCCGTTGAGCTGCTCCACCGCGCGAAGGAGACCGGCATCGTCGAGACCGTGGGTCGGCGCCTTGCGAGACCGCAGGTGAGGGGCACGCCGCCCAGAGACCATCAGCAGCGCAGGCGGGCGGCCCATGGCGCCGGCCCTGCGAGCCAGTTCGAATGCGACGACCGAACCGAGGCTGTGCCCGAACAGGGCATAGGGGCGATCGAGGTCGCCGTGGAGCGCAGCACACAGAGCCCCAATGAGCGCCTCGATCCGACGGTAGCAGGGCTCGTGAATCCGCGCTTCTCGACCCGGGAGGAGCACCGGGCAGACTTCGAGCGTGGGGCCGAAGGCCCCGCGCCACTGGGCGTATAGCGAGCTGCCTCCTCCCGCGTGGGGGCAACAAAGAAGGCGGGAGAGAACGAATTCCGAGGCGCACCGGCGCCCCGCGATCCAGGGATTCTTCATGATGGTCGCTCCTCGGAGGAGTTCGAAGACGAGCGGCCCTCGACTCCTGCGAAATCAAGATCGAGCCATGGTTGCGCATCTCCGCCCCCAACCTCCCGATGGAGGCTCTTGGTCTGATCGCGCCGCCCGATGAATGCAGCAATGGACCAACCTGGGGAACCGACGAATGACGTATACCTGTTCTTCCCCGCCTGGCTCCGCCACGAACCCAGCGGCACAGCGCGAGCGCCTGACAGAATCGATCCGAGAGCAAGCCCATGACCCACGATGACCAAGCTCGACCCGAGCTCGAGAGCAGCCGGAGCACCTTTCCCCTCGTCATCCTGGGCGAACCAGGCGGAGATGACCTCCCCACGTGGTTCCGATGCCACGCGGATCTCGTCGACTCTGGCCTCCTCACTCATGGAGCCATCGTGCTCAGAGGATTCGGGGTCCAGTCGCAGGCAGATTTCGAGTCGTTCGCGAGCGTGCTCTCCGACCGTCGCCTCGACTACGTCTACCGCTCCACCCCACGTACCGCGGTCGGGGATGGCATCTACACCGCTACGGAGTATCCGCGTCACACGACCATCCCGCTCCACTGCGAGAACGCCTACCAAGACGATTGGCCGATGAAGCTCGCGTTCTACTGTCTGGCTCCACCGGGGACGGGCGGCGAGACCACCATCGCCCGAAACGCTCGAATCACCCAACGCATCGGGTCGAGCATCGTCGACGAGTTCGCCCGCCGAAGGGTCCTCTACGTTCGGAACTACGGGGTCGGCGTCGATATCCCCTGGCAGACCGTGTTTCAGACCGATCGACGGGTCGAAGTGGAGAGGTACTGCGTATCCAAGGGCATCGAGGTCGTCTGGAAGCCGGACGGCGGGCTCCGAACGCGTCAGGTCTGCCAGGGAGTTGCCCGCCATCCGCGGACCTCGCAGCTCCTGTGGTTCAACCAAGCACACCTCTTTCACATCTCCAGCTTGGATCCCACGACACGTGAAGCCTTGCTGAGCCTACGCCGAGAGGAGGACCTGCCCCGAAATGCATACTTCGGCGATGGCGAGCCGATCCCCGAGGCAACCCTGAACCGGGTTCGCGAGGCCCACGAAGAAGAGGCGTCGGCCACCCCGTGGCGACGGGGAGACATCCTGCTCGTCGACAACATGCTGGTGGCTCATGGTCGCACGCCGTTCACCGGGGATCGCCGCATCCTCGTAGCCATGTTCGACCCGCGGAGTTCACACCGGTCATGATCAGGACCGCAGCGGCATCTCGTGCTACCGGCGAAGGATCACCCTTCGAAGGCCGGTGCTCAACGCCTTGTAGAGGATCACTCCAAGAGGCTGCGGCGTGTACAGGTTGGGCTCGAACTCGATGCGCAGGAGCCCATGAGCCACGAAGTCACGCATGGTCCGCCACCAGTACCTCGGTCCGCACGCATTCAGCACCTTGACCATCTGCCACGCCAAGGAAGCATCGGTACCGGGAAACCAATGGTTCACGGAAATCGAGTTCTCGAGAGAGCGTAGATGATGCCACCAAAAGCGAGGGATGAACAAGAGATCGCCGGGCTCGAGCACGGTCTCCTTGATCTCGACGCGAGCGAAGCCGGGGAATGCACTCAGGTCCGGGTCCTCGGGATCGACCTTGCTCTTGGAGACATAGGGTTCCATGGGATACAGGGACGCCGGATCATCGGGCGCCACCAACATCGCCTTCTTCTTACCGAAGACCTGAACCAGGAAATTCTCGCTGGGATCGAAGTGGAGCCCAGATCGTGTGTTGGATGAGCCCAACCACAAATATGTGGACCCAGCCTCGACCGGATGATTGGTGTAGCCTCGAAAATCCACCTCTGCCATGAGTTCGGGATAGCTTCGCATGTTCGACGAATCGATGTAGCAAGGCCGGTCCGGAGCAGCCGAGCGCAGCTTCTCGAGGAACCCCCGCACGGTCATCCTTCGCCGGTGATCCTTGTTCGGCCGGAGGTAGGGAGATCCACCCATCGGAAGGTCGACGGTCACGGGGACCTCCAAGTCGCCGTAGATCGACTCGATGTTCTCGAGCGTCCACGCTCTTCCGGACAGCCAATCACGGGCAAAGCCCACCATCACGACCGGCTCGCTACGCGAGCGAAACTCGGCCTCGAACTCTTGCCGGGTCAAGCCCTCGATGCGCTCGATGGGTCCACGACGGGGGGAGGTAAGGGCGCTCGTCTTCATCGCGATTCCCTCAGTCATCACGTTGGCTCACGAGAGGGGCTCGAGCAGGAGCTCGCGCTTGCAATAGGGCCGCTCTGCGGCGATCCCTCGCTCGTGACAGTACTCCAGCAGTTCGTTCGACTCTACGAGCTGTGGTGACTCACTCGTATATCTGAGCCCCATCACGTGGCCGAGCCAGGGTTCTTGCCCCATCGCGTACACATGGACTTGCCTCGGCGAGAGCAGATCGATGATCTCCGATGCCCGGCGGCTGTTGGAGCCGCACAGGCGCCTCGATTGATCCATCTTCCGAGCGAGTTGCGCGAGGAGCATGGGGCCGTAGACCCAGCTCATGGGCGCCCCTTCGCACTCCATACCGAGGAACAACGCATCGAGCGGACCTATGATCTCCCCGAGCCTGCGGTACAACATCGGCTCGAGCGCGTTCGAGTCTGCCGCGACCACCGCGGTACGCCCGCGCAGCCGCACGTGATAGGCCAGCTTGGATCGAACATCGAGGTCGCCGTGCTCGCCGAGGAAGGGCAAGCCCAGGATCGCTCCCCCCTCGACCTCGAGCGACTCCAGCTCCTCGAGCTCCATCACCCGGGGAAAGCCCAAGTTCTCCAGCAGGAGACGCATCGACGGATCCTGCAACGAGCCGTTGCTCTTGGGAACTACGATGCTCTCGACCCGCGAACGCAGCTGCAGCAGCGTCTCCAGCATGAAGTGATCGGCATGCGCGTGGGTGATGAGGACATGGTCGATCTTGGCCGGCAAGTCGTCGTAGGTGAAGCGCGCGGGCTCGGCCGAGTACCGATAGCTCAGGGTGGGGTCCGTCAGTATGGCGAGCTCCTTGGACTCGATCAGCAAGCACGCATGGCCGAAGTAGCGGATTCGCACGCCGTCACCGTCGTAGCGGGACGCAGGAGGGGATGGCACATCTTCGGTGAGGAAGCTCCGCAGGAGCGGCTCCTTGTCTGCGCCCACTCCGAGCAGTTCCTGGAAGTGTCCCACCTTCGCGGGGCGGTGCCGTAGCGCGAGGATCTCGTCCACCGCGTCGCTCCGGAACGGCGTCCGAAGGAGGATGTTGTCCGACTCCTCGAGTCGAGGTGTGCTGAAGATGAAGGGACGCTCGTCGCGATCCATCCGCCACAGCAGCAGGCTCTGGGCCGACTCGCGATAGTGCTCGCTCCTGTAGAGCATTCTCTCGATGAAGCGCATGGACGGCTGGTTCCGAACATCGTAGCCGAGCTCGACATAGCCGCGAAGGAGCGCAGGAACCTTCGGGTAGAGCTCCTCGAGCGACATCCCCCGCGGGTGCTCGTTCAGCATCATGTCGAGCGCCTGCACGGCGGCCGCGAACTCGACCGACGGCGCCTCCTCCTGCTTGGTGACCTCGACCAGGCTGCGAACATCTCCCACCTTGTCGATGCCGTAGTTGACGTATGGGCCGCCGATGAGGTCGGGGTTCTTCATCGCAGCGACGTGAATCTGCGGGTGCGCCAGGAAGGACTGCATGATCTTGAGGTGTTGGATGACGTAGAGCGGCGCCGTGGCGGGCGCGACGAGATGAAGCCACGCGTACCACTGCGTGATCAGCGGCTCCATCACGACGTTGGGGCGAAGATAGAAGCTGCTAGTGGTCATCGTCATTCTGCGCTCCGATGTCTTGCCGGGGGTCATGCAGACATCCTCGAAGGAGTTCGGCGAGTCTCTCGACGAGGGGGGCGCGGATCATGCTGAAGTGGTTCCCCGGCGCTCGCATGACCTCGACGGGCCGCTCCACGAGGGCGCCCCACCCCCCGGTAGGATCCTGCTCGAACCAGCGCCAGATGCTCTCGCTCGGCAGTTCCTCGGGGCGTACGAGCACCACACGAATGCCGCCGAGTGCCTTCGGACGGTAGCGACTCGCCGCTTCCCAGTGGGCGGCGTATAGACCCGATGCGCGGCGCAGATGGACCATCGCGGGCTCGACCGGCAGGATGGCCGCTTCCTCACACCGCCGTGAGAGCGACTCGAGGCGCTCCTCGTCGGACTGCTCCGCGAGTTCGTCTAGATCCTCGGGTGAGAGGGACAACCCGAACTCGCGGGCGAGGAACGAACAGAGTGCGAGTTGATCGAGCGTTCCGTTACGTCCCGGACCAGGAAGCCAGGTATCCAGCAGGATCAAGCCAGACGGACACGCTCTCGAGTCGTGTAGCTGTCGCGCCATCTCGTAGGCAACCAACCCTCCGAACGACCAGCCCATGAGCCAGTATTCTTCGTTCGCCCGGATCCGTTGCAACGCATCCACGTAGCGCGTGGCCATCGCTACGACATCGCCGTGATTGAATGTGTCGAGATCGCTCAGTGCATGGAAAGCATGGAACGGTTGATCTCCGAGCGCGCTGGACAGCTCGCGGAACACTTGCGCCGAGCCTCCCATCCCGTGGACGCAGAAGATGGGTGGTCTGTCGCCAGCGCGAAGCGTGATCACGGGCGAGCTCGGCCGAGCGCCCGGATCTGCTCTCAGGACCGTGGCCAGACGCTCGATCGTCGGGTTTCCGAACAGCTCGACCAGTGGCAGACGCCGCCCAAGTCGACGCTCGACCTCGGCCGAGAGCCGCACGGCCAGCAACGAGTGCCCACCCAGCGCGAAGAAGTCATCTCGTATTCCAATCGAGTTCCGGCCGAGCAGTTCCTCCCATAGCAGAACGAGCTCCTGCTCGAGCTGATCCCGTGGCGGCACCATGCCGCGGCACACGGCCATGTCGTCCTCGGTGGGTACCGGCAGGCGCTTGCGATCGACCTTGCCGCTGACGGAGAGCGGTACGCTCGCAATCTCGACGAAGATCGAGGGCACCATGAAGTGAGGAAGGTGTCGCGCGAGGTGATCGCGCAGCTCTTCCGGATCGAGCTTCTGCAGGTCACGAGGAACGACATAGCCAACGAGCTGGGGCTCGTCCCTCCCGTCTCTTCGAACCACGACGACCGCCTGGCTCACGCCGGGGTTCTCGGAGAGCACGGCTTCGATCTCTCCGAGCTCGATGCGGACGCCACGAAGCTTGACCTGATGATCGGTACGGCCGATGAACTCGAGGGTTCCGTCGTCAGACCAGCGAACGATGTCCCCGCTCCTGTACATCCTCGCGCCGGACGACTCGGAGAACGGATCGGGCAGGAACCGCTCCGCCGTGAGTGCGGGACGATTCCAGTATCCGCGCGAAACCAGCTCTCCACCGATGTAGAGCTCGCCGCGAGCACCGATTGGCGTCAGCTGAAGGTGGTCGTCTAGCACGTAGGTCCGCGTTCCAGGCAGCGGCCTGCCGATGGATCCGTGCTTCCCTGCCGTGATCGCGCAACTGGTGGTGTCCACGGTGCACTCCGTGGGCCCATAGACATTGAACGCAGAGTGCCGCGTATCCCCTGCGAGTTGCTGCCATGTTACCTCGTCGATCGCCTCGCCGCCCACGAGGAGCACACTGGGGTGGGCTCGCTCGCCCTCGAGAAGACCGTGCTCGAGCAATGGAGCGAGCTGAGACGGTGTACAGTCGAGTACGTCGACTGCCCACCTGCTGAGCAGTGGCAGGAGTCGCTCGGGAACGTGGCGTGTCTCCTCGGGAATCACGCACAGCCGATCGCCCCTGAGCAACCGGAGCCACTGCTTCACCGAAGCATCGAAGGAGAGGGAGGCGTTGAGCGCAATCGACCGAGGACCGATCGCATCAGCATGGACGGTCTCGTCGAGAGCATCCAGGAGGCGAGCGGCGTTGCGATGCGAGACCATCACCGCCTTGGGCCGACCGGTCGACCCCGACGTGTAGAGCACGTAGAGGAGGTTGTCGAGATGGACACCCAACGCGACCCGGGCGCGAGGCTGCGCATCGCACTGCTCTGCGAGGTCTTCCAGGCAAACGGTCCTGGCCTTCGTACCCCCCAATCGGGCCGCAGTCGCGCGTGATGCAAGGATCACCGCGATCCCCGAGTCCGAGATCATATAGGCGAGACGCTCACGAGGCTGGAGAGGATCGAGCGGGACGTATGCCGCGCCAGCCTTGACAATGGAGAGCAACGCAACGACGAGGTCAATGCCACGGTCGAGGCAGATGCCCACGCGTGACTCGACCACCACTCCCATTCCTCTCAGCACCCCGACGAGACGATTCGCGCGATGCTCCAGCTCTCGATACGTGAGCTCGCCGTCGGCATCGACCACAGCCACGGCGTTCGGCGTCCGATCCACCTGTGCCTCGAACAACTCGTGCACACATGCGCACTGCGGATGCTCGGAGATCTCCGGACTCCACTCCACGAGCACGCGCTGCTCCTCCTCCGGCGTCAAGGAGGCGAGCTCCGAAAGGCGTCGTCTCGGGTTCGCGCCGATGCGCTCGACGAGCAGACAAAGGTGCTGCACCATGCGCTCGACCAAGGAGGCATCGAACAGATCCGCGGCGTAGCGAACGCTCCCCCGGAGGCTGTTGTCGTGCTGCTCGCCCACCGACAGCACCAGCTCGAACCGTACCGTCCCATTGTCCACCGCGACCGGATCGAGCACCAAGTCCCCGGTCCGTAGCTCCTCGAGCTGTGCGTTCTGCAGCGTGAACATCACCTGGAACAGTGGAGTGCGACCGAGATCGCGCGCTGGCGCCAGCGCCTCCACGACCTTCTCGAACGGGACGTGTTGGTGCTCGTATGCCCCCAGCACGGTGCTCCGGACACGCGTGAGGAGCTCGACGAATGTCGGGTCTCCAGATAGATCCGTCCTGAGCACCAGCGTGTTGACGAAGAACCCGATCAGTGGCTCGAGCTCGAGCTGGTCCCTGCCCGCGATGGGAGTGCCCACCGCGATGTCCTCCTGCCCGCAATAGCGGTACAGCACCACCTCGTACGCCGCGAGCAACACCATGAACAGCGTCGCGCCTTCACTCTGCGCCAGGCGTCTCAGCTCGACGGCGACGTGCGCGGGAACTTGCAACGGAACCTGCGCACCTCGGTGACTCTGCCGCTCGGGACGCGGCTGTGCCGTGGGAAGCCGAAGCGGCGCCACGGAGTCCAGCGTGCGCCTCCAGTACTCGAGCTCCCGGTCCAAGATCGGACCCGAGAGCCACCGCCGCTGCCAGTCCGCGTAGTCTGCGTACTGCACGGGCAGCTCCGGCAATGGAGAAGGCTCTCCGCGCGTGAATGCAGCGTACAGCACGGTGACCTCACGCATCAGAATCTCACTCGACCATCCATCGGTGATGACGTGGTGCATCGTCATCATGAGCACGTGCGTGAGGCTTCCCTGCCGGAACAGGCTGACCCGCATCAGCGGCTCGCTCGCCAGCGCGAACGGACGGCGCGCCTCGGCCTCGCAAGCCCGCCGAACTTCCTCGTTGCGCTCGTGGTCGAGCATGTGCGAGAGATCGGTGACGGCAATCTCGAAGCGCTCCACCGGCCGCAGCTGCGCGTGGCCCCTGCCATCCACCGTGACGATGCTCGTCCGCAGAACCTCGTGGCGGCGCAAGATCTCCTCGAACGATCGACTCAACGCGTCGATGTCGAGTGGACCCGACAATCGAAACACAGCCGAGATGTTATAGGACACATCTCCGGGCGAGAGCTGATCGATGAACCAAAGGCGCTCCTGCGCGAAGGAGAGTGAAGCCTCTCTTCCTCGCGCCAGCCGGACGAGAGGAGGCCGTCCGACTCCATGCGCACCCTCCTGGAGGGCGTCCACCCGCGCCGCGAGCCCCCGGACCGTGGGGCTGTCGAAGATGGCATGCAGCGGCAGATCAACGGCGAACACCACGCGGATCCTCGAGACGAGGCGCGTGGCGAGGAGCGAGTGTCCCCCCAGCGCAAAGAAGTCGGCCTCGGCATGCACCGAGGACGACGCCAGCACCTCACCGAAGAGCTGCACGAGGGTCTCCTCGGTCGGCGTGCAGGGCACCGCCATCTGCTCGTGCGCCGATGCAGCAATGCTCGGAGCTGGGAGCGAACGGCGATCGATCTTGCCGCTGACCGTGAGCGGCAATCGGTCGAGAATCACGATCATTTGGGGACACATGACCTCGGGGAGCCTCGCCCGTAGGTGGGCACGCAACTCGGCCGGACCGAGATTCGTCCCCTCTCGAGGCACGGCGTAGGCGACCAGCGTCTTACCCTCCGTAGCATCCTCCCGAGCTACGACCACTGCCTCGCTCACACCGGAGTGACGGGCCAGGACCGACTCGATCTCGCCAAGCTCGATCCGGTGCCCCCGAAGCTTGATCTGATGATCGACTCGCCCGATGAACTCGATGCTTCCGTCTGGAAGCCACCGTGCCACGTCTCCTGTCCGATACATGCGCTCGCCAGGCTTCGATGCGAATGGGTCCGGGATGAATCGCTCCGCCGTCACACCCGCGCGCTGCACATAGCCCCGTGCAAGTCCCACTCCCCCGATGCACAGCTCTCCGGGAGCACCAACGGGGAGGAGCTCTTGATGTCGATCCAGGATGTAGATCTTCGCGTTCCTCACCGGGCGGCCAATGGGAGTCGCCCGCGGTCGAGCCCCCCTTCGACCCACCGGATGCAACGTCGCACAGATCGTAGCCTCGGTCGGACCGTAGCCGTTGAGGATCCGCAGTTGCGGTAGCGCCTCCGCCATTCGTACCAGAAGCGGCTCGGGAATCGGCTCCACCCCCACGAGCAGCCGGCGCAACGACACTGGACCGCGACCGGCCTCGATCGCCGCCAACATCTGAGTCACCATGAACGGTGGGACGTATGCGCTCGTGATGCGAGTGCGGCCGAGCCACTCGATGAATGCCTCGGCGTCGGCGCGGAGCGGCTCCGGCACGATGTGCAGGGTGGCCCCCGAGATGAGCGCCGAGAACACCTCGTAGAACGCAACGTCGAAGCCAGGACTGGTCCAGAAGGTACACGCATCACCCACGCCGATCGGCACCCTTTGCTGGAAGTCCAACAGCAGGTTGACGACCCCTTCATGGTTGCACGCAACGCCCTTCGGTCTGCCCGTCGAACCAGACGTGTACAGCACGTAGGCCAGGCTGCTCGAGTTCACCCCCTTGCTTGGAAGGAACTCCCCTCTCTCGCGACACGCGGCAATCTCCTCATCGAGGCAAAGTACCGAAGTCTTCTCGCTCGAGACCGCCTGCATCAACGACCGCTGCGCGAGCACGATGGGCGCCCCGACATCCGCGATCATGAATCGGAGCCGCTCCCGCGGATGGCGAGGGTCCAGGGGAACACTCGCACCTCCCGCCTTTTGGATCCCCAGCAGGCCGATCACCAGCTCGATGGAACGCTCCGCACAAAGACCCACGGGCACCTCGGGTCCGACGCCAAGCTCCACGAGCCGACGGGCCAAGCCGTTCGCTCGTGCGTCGAGCTCCCGGTACGTGATTCGGAGGTCTCCATCCATCACCGCGATCGCGTCCGGGTTTCGCTCCGCCTGCTCTGCGAATCGCTCGTGAATACACTCGACCGTCCGCCCCGCTTCGGTGTCGTTCCACTCCACGAGCAAGCGCCGACGCTCCGCTTCGCCCACCATGGGAAGCTCGCGCATCGGTCGTTCGAGGCCCCCGACCATGTTCCGCAGCAACATGGCCCAGTGCTCCAGGATCTGCTCGGCCATCTCGTCCGAGAGCCGCGAGCGATCATGGGTGAGCCGCAACGAGATCTCCCGACCCGGAGCGACCGCTGCCGCCAACGGGTAGCTCGTCTCCTCGAGGATCTCGACTTCTTCCAGCGAGAGCTCGATCTGCTGCTCTGCGATTGCTTCCTCCACTGGGTAGTTTTCGAACACGAGGATCGACTCGAACAGGCCGTCGGACCGGGAGATGTCGCAGAGCTTCTGTACCTCCCACAGCGGGAGCGCCTCGTACTGGCGCATCTCCACCTGATCCGCGGATAGCTGCTGGAACCACGGCAAGAGCGCCTCATCGGGGAATACCTCCACTCGAACCGGGAGGGTATTGATGAACAGGCCCACCATGGTCTCCACGCCGGGGAGTTGGGCGGGGCGGCCAGAGGTAGTGCTGCCGAACACGACGTCTCGCTCGCCACCATAGCGGCTCAGCAGGATGGCCCACGCACCGTGTGCGAGCGTACTCAACGTCAAGCGGTGGCACCTCGCCAAGGCGGAGAGCGCCTCGCTCTCGTGCTGCGGTAGCTGCAGCCTGAGCGTTCGGCGTTGGGACGTTGCCGACCGGGGCCCCAAGAGCCCGAGAGGCGCCGGAACGACCCCCTGGAGCCGCTCGCGCCAGTATGCCCTCGCTCGCCCGAGATCCTGTCTCCTCAGCCACGCGATGTAGTCGCGGAACCGTCGGCGTCGCTCCGATGGAACCCGCTCGCCGCGCTCGAACGCCTGGAGCGAGGTGAACAGATCCTTCCAGAGCAAGGGCAGGGACCAGCCGTCGAGCAGGATGTGATGGTGGCTCCAAACGAAGACGTGGGCGTCCTCTTCGACCCGGGCCAGCAGCAGCCTCATCACCGGGGCCGTCGTCAGGTCGAACCCACGCCGCCGGTCGTCCTCGAGCTGGGCGCTCAGCGCAGCGCGCCACTGGGCCGTTGGCAACGCACGCCAGTCCTGCCGCTCGACGGGGAGCTGCACCCGTCGGTGCACCACCTGGGCCGGCTCGGGCAGGCCTTCCCAGTGGAAGGAGGTCCGCAGCATCGGCTGTTGCTCGATGAGGGCCCGAAATGCCTGCAGAATCTCCTCTCCGTCGCGTGTGCCCCGGATGACGCATCGGAATTGCTGCACATAGACTCCGGACCCCTGGTCTCTCTCGGAGTGGAACAGCATCCCCTGCTGCATCGGGGACAGCCCAAAGACATCCTCGACGTTCCGCCCATCGCCCACGAGGCGATCGAGCGCCGCCTGGTCGATGTCGACGAGCGAGAAATCCGACGGGGTGCATCCGCCAGCGTCATCGCGCAGGCAGTGGGCGATGATGGAGCGGAGGCGCTCCACGAAGTCGAGTGCGACCCGCTCGATGGTCGCTCGTGCGTGAATTGCCCGACTGAACGCCAAGCTCACCGAAAGGCATCCATCCTGCACGCCGCATCCGACGTCCAGGAGGTGGGCGCGGCGGTTTCGTTCGTCTCGAACTGGTACCGCGGAGCGCAGCGGTCGAAGCAAGGAGATCTCCGGGGTGGCCTCGCCGAGCTGCCCCATGTAGTTGAAGTTCACCTCGGGTGACGGCAGCGCTGCGAGGGTCCGCCGCGTCTCTTCGTCGCCCAGATACCGCAGGAGGCCGTGGCCGAGGCCTCGGCCCGGAATCTTCCGCAACTGTTCCTTGATGGACTTGAGCGTCTGGCCAAGATCCGCCTTTGGATCGACCTCCAGGGCGACGGGAAACAAGGTGGTGAACCATCCGACCGTTCGCGAGAGGTCGATGTCGTCGAACAGGTCCTCCCTTCCGTGGCCTTCGAGATCGACGAGGGCCCTGCGCCCGCCCGTCCATCCCGCGAGGGTCTGTGCGAGCGCGGTCAGCAAGACATCGTTGACCTGGGTGCGGTAGGCCTGCGGCACGCGCTGGAGCAGGGCCTTCGTGTCCTCCTGGGGCAGCTGCACCGCCACCCGCTCGATGGTCGCGACGAGGTTCTCGTGGTCGGAAGCAGCAAAATCCCTCGGGAGGCGAGGCGTCTCACCGGTGGAACGGCCAGCCCAGTGCTCCATCTCCCGGAGCAGCTCGTCCGAGCGTGCATGCACCTCGAGACGACGCGCCCACTCGCGAAAGGACGTCGTCTTGGGAGGGAGCCGCGCCCCCTCGCCTCGGGCGAGCTGCTCGTAGATCCTACAGACGTCTTCGATGAGGACGCGCCATGAGATGGCATCGACGACGAAGTGGTGCAAGACCAGCAGGAGCAACCCCGGGCGCCCCTCCCCTCGGGTCAGCCAGGTGACGCGCAAGATGGGTCCACGAGCAAGGCTGAGCCCTCGCTCCGACTCCGATGTTCTGGCCTCCAGCTCACGCTCTTGCTCGTGCTCGGAGAGCCCTGACAGATCGACACGCGCGAACGTGATGGAACTGTCCGTGTCTTCGTGCACTCCCCGCCACCCACCCGCCTGCTCGGAGAACCGCAGCCGCAAGGCGTCGTGGTGGGGGGGGAGCATCCGCAGGGCCTGCTCGAGGAGATCGATCTCGACGCCGCGCTCGGCCTCGAGCACGAGGGTCCAAGTGAAATGATCAGGGTCGTGCAACCCCGCGTCGAGGAAGAACCGATGCACGGGTAGCAGCGCCATGTCGCCCTCGACGAGCTCGGGCTGCGAGGCAGCGGTAGCACCTCGTTCTCCCGCGATGGCGGCGAGCGCCGCGACGGTGGGGTGCGCAAAGAACTGACGTGGCGACAGTGCAAGCCCCGCGTCGTTGGCACGCGCGACGACTTGGATGCTGAGGATCGAGTCACCACCGAGCTCGAAGAAATTGTCGTGAATACCGACCTCGCCCACCCGCAAGACCTGCTCGAAGATGCTGGTGAGCGCACGCTCCGCGTCCGTCCGAGGGGTCGCAACGTGCCGCTCCTCCTCCGCCGTCACGTCCGGGGCGGGCAAGCGACCGCGGTCCACCTTCCCGCTGGGCAACGTCGGGAGCGCATCGAGCAGGACGAACGCCTGCGGAACCATGTACTCGGGGAGCGTCCGGTGAAGGTGCTCGCGCAGCGCCGCCGCCCTCGGGCGGTCCGCTTCCGGAACGACATAGGCCACCAAACGCCGGTCCAGGAGCCCCTCGTCTCGCACGACCACGACGGCGTCGCGCACCGCGGGGTGCAGACCAAGGGCCGCCTCGATCTCTCCGATCTCGATGCGAAAGCCCCGAACCTTCACCTGATGATCGCGACGGCCGAGGAACTCCAGGGTGCCATCGGGCCGCCATCGCGCTCGATCTCCGGTCCGGTACATCCTCGCGCCGGGCTCGTCCGAGAACGGGCTCGGCAGGAATCGCTCTGCGCTCAGCGCCGGTCGATTCAGGTAGCCACGGGCAAGCCCGGCCCCCGCCACGTAGAGCTCGCCGGGCACGCCCATGGGGACGGGCCCAAAGTGACGATCGAGGACGTACGCCTTGACGTTCGCGACGGGACGCCCGATCGGGGGCGCCGCCTCGGCTCCCTCGACCTCGTACACGGTCGCCCAGATCGTCGTCTCCGTGGGACCGTACGCATTGAAGAATGAGCGCCCTGGACTCCAGCGCCGCGCGAGCTCGGACGGGCACGCCTCGCCGGCCACGATCACCGTTCGTAGTGCCGGCAGCGGACCGTGGGGCACCACCGAGAGCGCGGACGGCGGGAGCGTGACGAGGTCGATCTCTCGGTCTCGCAGCAGCGCTGCGAGCTCGGGGCCTGGTCTCGACTCCTCGCTCGAAGCGAAGTGCAGCTCTGCTCCCGATGCGATGGCCATCACGATGTCGAATATCGAGGCGTCGAATGCCAATCGGGCAAACTGCAGGATGCGACAGCCCCGCGCGACGCCGAACGTGCGCCGTTGCGCCTCGGCCAGGTTGACGACGCCACGATGCTCGATCTCCACCCCCTTGGGCTGCCCCGTCGACCCCGAGGTGTAGATGACGTAGGCAGTGCTCTGTGGCGGGATCGGGACGAGAAGCTCGTCGTCACTCTCCCCCGACGCGATGCTCGCCTCGACGTCGAGCGGGACCACGTAGGTGTCGAGGGCGGGCAGCTCGTCGATCAGATCCTCCTGGGCGAGGATCAGCATGACCCCACTGTCCTGGATCATGTAGCGGAGCCTCTCCAGCGGATGGGCCGGGTCCAACGGCACGTACGCCCCGCCCGCCTTCCAGATCGCGAGGACAGCCAACAACACGGCGGGAGAACGCTCCGCAAAGACACCGATGCGAGCCTCGGAAGCCACCCCGAGCCCACGCAGGTGATGGGCGAGTCGGTTTGCCCGCCGGTCGAGCTCCGCGTAGCTCATGGCCCCGTGGCTCCACACGAGCGCCCGGGCGTCGGGCACCTCGGCCGCGTTTGCCTCGAACAGGTGATGAATGTTCCGATGCGGCGGACGAGGCACCTCCGTCTCGTTCCAGTCCACGAGCACTCGTCGCACATCTGCCGCGCGCTCCAGCGTGAGCTCGGAGATGCGACGCTCCGGATGCATCGCCACATCCTCGAACAGCAGGGTCAGGTGAAGGAGGAATCGCTCCACCGTGGCTCGATCGAAGATATCGGTGTTGTACTGCACCGCGACGTGGAGCCCGTGCGCATCTTCGGTGAACGACACCCACAGATCCACCGTGATCCTCGGCACGGAGATCGGCTCGGGACGGATGGACAAGCCCGACAGCGTCACCTCCGGGGTCGCGACATTCTGGAGGACCAAGATCACCTGGACGAGCGGCGCCCGGCTCGGATCCCGCCGCGGAGCGAGCTCGTCCACGAGCTTTTCGAACGGGACGTGCTGGTGCGCGTACGCCCCCAGCACGTCCCGCTGCACCCGTGCGATCAGCTCGCGGAACGTGGGATCACCACTGAGGTCCGTGCGCAAGACGAGGGTATTGATGAAGAATCCGATGAGCCCTTCGAGCTCCGCATGAGTTCGACCCGCAATGGGCGAGCCCACCGCGATGTCCTCTTGATCCGAGAGGCGGCCAAGCAGCACCTGGAACGCGCCGAGCAGCACCATGAAGAGGGTGGCGTTCTCGGCCCGCCCGAGCGCCGTGAGCCCATCGAGCACGGCCTTCGACAGCCGTGTCTCGGCGGACGCGCCCGTGAAGCTCTGGACGGGCGGGCGGGGGCGTGCCGTCGGAAGTTCGAGCGGGCTGAGGTCGGCGAGCTTCTCCCTCCAGTAGTCGAGCTGCCGCTCGAGCAGCTCACCGTCCAGCCAACCCCTCTGCCATAGGGTGTAGTCGGCATACTGGACCGGAAGCTCGGGCAGCGGCGACGGAAGACCCGTGTCGAATGCCACGTAGAGCGCGGCGACCTCTCGCACGAGCACGGCGGCGGACCACCCGTCCGACACGATGTGGTGCATGTTCACCACGAGCACCTGGTCCGAGCCGGAGAGGCGTAGAAGCCTTGCGCGCCACAGCGGCCCACGCGAGAGCTCGAAGCAGCGCTCGACCTCCTCGAGGCACAGTCGTCTCGCCTCGGCCTCGGGGTCGGGAGCGGTCGATATGTCGACCACCGGCAGCTCGAATGGCGAGGGTGGGTGGATCCGCTGGCAGGGCTTGCCCTGCACCGTGTCGAACGTGGTGCGCAAGACCTCGTGCCGGCGCTCGATCTCCTCGAATGCGCGGCGAAGCGACTCCACATCCACACGCCCCCTCAGTCGAAGGGCGGTTGGCACGCTGGAGAAGATCTGCCCGGGCTCGAGCTGATCCATGAACCATAGCCGCTGCTGTGCGAACGACAGCGGCAGCGCTCCATCCCTGGGTGCCCTCGTGATCGGAGGCACGGCCCCGCCGCTCCCCTCCGCACGCAGGAGCTCCCGCAGGGCCTCCTTGCGACTCTTGAGACTCGAGAGGAGGTCGGGCGTCAACACTCCTCTTGGCGCACGGTAGCGCACCGTCGAGCCCTCGAGCCACAACGAGATGCCCACAGAGCGAACACGACGCAGAAGCTCGAGGTCGTTCATAGCTCTCCTTCGTCGACTTCGGTCGGATCGGAGCTCGGTCCACCTCGCTGGGCCTCCAACGTCTCGATTCGCTCGGCCAGTCCCATCACCGTGGGCGCCTCGAACAGCGCGAGCAACGGCACCTCTACCCCCAATGCAGCCCGAATGTGGGCGACGACGCGTGTCGCCAGGAGCGAATGGCCTCCGATCTCGAAGAAGTTCTCGTCGCGCCCGACCTCATCGACCCTCAGCACGTCGCACCAGATCCGAGCGACGATGACCTCCATCGGAGTACGCGGTGGTTCGCCTCGGCCAGTACCAGCGCCGGTTCCGGGCTCGGGTAGTGCCCGGCGATCCACCTTGCCACTGGACGTCTGCGGCAATTGGTCGAGCACGACCAACGCCGAGGGGATCATGTAGTCGGGGAGCCGTGCGCTCAGGTACTCCCGCAGCGCTCCCAGCTCGCCCGGATCCCCATGCGTGTCGGCGCCTCCCTCCTGCGTCACCCGAGGCACCAGATAGGCGACGATGCGTGCGTCTCCTGGCGAGTTCTCGCGAAGCACCACGACCGCGTCGCGCACCACCGGATGCTGTCGCACGACACCCTCGATCTCACCAAGCTCGACCCGGTATCCCCGAATCTTCACCTGATGATCACGCCGCCCGAGGAACTCGATGTCTCCGGTGGGCATCCTCCGGCCGAGATCGCCCGTCCTGTACAGGCGGGCCCCGGGCTCATCCGAGCAGAAGGGATCGGGAAGGAAGCACTCCGCCGTCTCGGCGGGACGGCCAACGTAGCCGCGCGAGACCCCCACTCCTCCGATGTAGAGCTCGCCGGGAACCCCCACCGGAACGGGCTCGAGGTTGGTATCGAGCACATGGAGCCGCATGTTGGCGATCGGTCGCCCGATGGGAACCGGCCCGCTGCGGGCACCTCCCCCCGTCGCCTCGTAGGTGCAGCAGCCCACGACCGTCTCGGTCGGGCCATACTCGTTGATGACTCGCACTTCGGGCGCGTGCTCGCCGAGGAACGAGATCTGTTCCCACGAGAGTGCCTCGCCCCCCACGACGAGCGCCTTGGTGCCGGCTCGAGCTTCGTGCGCCGACAGGATCTGGCTCAACAGCTCCAAGTGGAGCGGGGTGATCTTGACGAGACTGAACCCACTCGACTTACGGAGGGCTCTGGACATGCCCTCGAGGTCGCCGTCCTGCGGAATGATCACCACCTTTCGACCTGCCAGGAGGGGGGCGAAGAGGCTCGTCACGCCCAGATCGAACGCCACCGAGGAGTGGACCGGAGCACCTGCGCCTCCAGCAACGTCGTACTCGCTCGTGCACCAGTCGAGGTAGTTGCACAGCCCGCGATGCGTGACGACCACCCCCTTGGGGCGCCCAGTCGAGCCAGATGTGTACATGATGTACGCAGCGTTGTCCGCTCGCGCATCGGAGCAAGGACCTCGATCGTCGCTCGCATTCACGAGCAGGGCCGCCCCATCGACGCACACAACCTCGACCGTCGCCTCGGGGAGCACCCCCAGCAGGTGGCGCTGGGCAACCAAGTGTCGCGTACCGGTGTCCTCCAGCATGAAGCGAAGACGCTCCTTGGGATGACTCGGATCGAGCGGGACATACGTTCCCCCCGCCTTGAGGATGCCCAGGAGCCCGATCAGCAATTCGAACGATCGCTCGACGAACAACCCGACCGACACCTCCGGTCGTACCCCGCGAGCCCGCAGCAGGTGAGCGAGGTGGTTGGCTCGGCGGTCGAGCTCTTGGTACGTGAGCCGAGCCTCGCCCAGCTCCGCGACCACGGCATCCGGCGTCCTGCTGGCTTGCGCCTCGAAGCGTTGGTGCACGCACCCCTCCCCGAGCGGCCGCCTCGTGTCGTTCCATTCGACCAGCAGGCGGTCCCTCTCCGCGGGCCGGAGCAGCGGGAGTGCTTCCAGCCGCGTCGAAGGCTCGGCCACGATGCCTTCCAGGAGCACCACGAAGTGCCCCGCCATGCGGGCGATCGTCTCCTCGTCGAACAGGTCCGTGCTGTACTCCAGCGTGGCTTCGACCACGCCATCGATCTCGGTGACGAACAGCGTGAGATCGAACTTGGTCATCGTGCTCTCGATCGTGCGAGGCCGAATCGAGAGGTCAGACGCCCGAGGGGGAGAGCTCGGCGTGTTCTGAAGAACGAACGCGACCTGGAACAGCGGAGAGCGACTGAGATCGCGAGCCGGCGACAGCTCTTCCACCAGGTATTCGAAGGGCAGCTCCTGGTGTGCATAGGCACCCAGCGTGACCTCTCGAACGTGCTCGAGGAGCTCCAGGAACGTCCATTGCCCCGAGAGCGTCGTGCGAAGCACCAGGGTATTGACGAAGAAGCCGATCAGGCCCTCCGTCTCCGCTCGGGTGCGGTTGGCGATCGGCGAGCCGATCACCAGGTCCTCCTGTCCCGTGTATCGGTAGAGCAGCGTCTGGAACGCCGCGAGCAGCGTCATGAACATGGTGACGCGTTCACGACGACACAGCGCATGGAGCTCGGTCGACAGCTCGCTGCCGATCGACACGGGCAGCGCCGCTCCGCGGTGACTCCGGACGGGCGGACGGGGCCGATCGATCCTGAGGTCGATGGCAGGAGGGGCCCCCGCGAGCCGCTCCTTCCAGTAGGCGAGGTGAGCATCGAGCACGGCCCCCGAGAGCCACGACCGCTGCCAGATCGCGTAGTCGGCGTACTGGATAGCGAGCGGGGGCAAGGACGGCTCACGCCCGCAGGACAGCTCCGCGTAGAGCGTGCTCAGCTCCCGGGTCAGCACGGCGGTGGACCAGCCATCGGAAGCGATGTGATGCATGGTGCACAGCAGCACGAACGACTCGTCTCCGAGGCGAAGCAACCGCGTCCTGAGCAAGGGGCCCTCACGGAGATCGAAGGGACGATCCAGCTCTTCGATGCACTGGCTCCGCACCATCACTTCTTGCCGAGAGCGGGGCCACTCGCGGAGGTCTTCCATCGGGATGTCCCACGCCACCGGGGGATGCACGTGCTGGATGGGAATCCCTTCGCTCTCCGTGTAGGTCGTGCGCAGCACCTCGTGCCTGCGAACCAGCACCTCGAAGGAACCTCGAAGCGCTTCGACGTCGAGCGGCCCATCGAGATCCAGCGCCAGGGGCATGTTGTAGGCTGCGCTCTTGGGCTGTAGCTCCTGAAGGAACCACAGCCGCTGCTGCGAGAACGACAGCGGCAAGGCCGCATCGCGAGGCGCTCGCTCGAGAGGTGGAGGCAAGGGTAGCTGCTCGCGTTGCGCCCACTCCACCCGCGCCGCGAGCTCCGACACGGTCGGTGCGTCGAAGATCGCCCGCACGGGCAGCTCGACGCCCAGTGTGGTTCGAATCCGAGACACGAGCTGCGTGGCCAGCAGAGAGTGGCCACCGAGCGCGAAGAAATCGCCATGCATCTGGGTGGGCTCTCCGTCGAGCACCTCGGCGAAGAGCATCGCGAGGAGCTCGGCCACCCCCGTGCGCGGCGAGAGCATCTCGGGCGAGCTCGTCGGTGGCGGAAGCGCAGCAGCATCCACCTTGCCGCTGGTAACGCGAGGTAGCGACTCGAGCCATACGAAGTCCGAAGGGATCATCGGCTCTGGCAAGCGTCCGCGGAGGAACTCTCGTAGCTCGCTCGAGCGCGGGGCCTCCACTCCGTCACTCGCAACGAGATGGGCGAGCAGCCGCGTGACGGGTGGCGTCCGCTCGCGCGCCGTCACCACGACCTCGCGCACGGCTGGGTGCTGCCCGATCACGCTCTCGAGTTCACCGAGCTCGACACGAACGCCGCGAAGCTTCACCTGCCGATCCACTCGGCCCAGGAACTCGAGGTTTCCGTCGGTAAGCCATCGCGCCCGATCACCGGTCCGATAGAGGCGCGCGCCAGGCTGTGTTCCCCAGGGATCGGGCACGAAGCGCTCCGCCGTCAGCGCAGGTCGCTGCCTGTATCCGCGGCAAACCCCATCACCACCGATGTAGAGCTCTCCCGGGACGCCGACCGGGACCGGTGAGCCACTGTGGTCGAGCACGTAGGCCC
This sequence comes from Paraliomyxa miuraensis, assembly GCF_026337845.1. Taxonomy (GTDB): domain Bacteria; phylum Myxococcota_A; class Polyangia; order Nannocystales; family Nannocystaceae; genus Paraliomyxa; species Paraliomyxa miuraensis. The sequence continues at coordinate 543,657 of NZ_JAOVZF010000163.1, forward strand.
GCGTGTTCGCGATCGGGCGTCCAATCGAGATCGCATCCGGCGACGAGACTCGCCCGACCGTCGCGTTGACGGTGGTCTCGGTTGGGCCGTAGACATTCCAGATCTCGAGCTCGGGCATCACGGCGCGGGTGCGCCGAACCAGCGCCGGCTCGACGTGATCTCCCCCGAGGAGCAAGGCAGCGAGCCCAGGAGATGCCGAGGTCTCGCCTTGCTCGATGGACTCCAGCATCGCGTTCCACACCGAGGGAACGCAGTTGAGGACGCATTTCCCTTCGACCGAGAGCCGATCCACGGTCGCGCCCGCGCCAATCGTGCTCGGCATGTCGATGATCCACGCGGCCTTGCCCACCGACCAAGGTGTGAACATCTGCCAGAACGAGGGATCGAAGGCGAAGCCAGCAACGACGGGGAGCGACCAGTCCCCAAAACCATCCAAGAAGCGCTCGCTCCATCCGAGGAGATTGACGGCATTCCGATGCGAGACGAGCACGCACTTCGGCTTGCCCGTCGTACCCGACGTATACATCCCGTACGCGACGTTCATGGGCCCGACACCCGGCTGGAGCTCGCCCGGCGGGTACGATGCACGAGCCTCCGCCTCACGATCGAGCACGAGCACCTCGACTGCCGTTGGAGGCAACCGCTCGCACATGCTGGCCTGCGTCAAGACCAGCGGTACCGCTGCGTCGCCCAGCATGAACTCGAGCCGCTCGGCAGGGTGCTCGGGATCGAGAGGCAGGTACGCCCCTCCGGCCTTCAGAATGGCCAGGACCGCGATCGCCATGTCCAGGGAGCGCTCGACGAAGATGCCCACGAGCACCTCGGGCCCAACTCCCCGATGCGCGAGGCGCTGCGCCAGCCGCCCGGCGCGCTCGTCGAGTTCGGCGTACGAGAGCCTCGCGTCGCCCGCCACGACCGCCACCGCGTCGGGCGTCTTCGCAGCCTGTGCCTCGAACAGCTCATGGACACACGCACCCCGAGAGTACTCCGAAGCCGTATCGTTCCAGCCCACGACGACTCGCTGCAACTCGTCTTCGGGGACGAGCGGCAAGAGACCGACCGTTCCCTCGAGGTCCGCGGCCATGCCCTCGAGGAGCGTCTTCCAGTGGAGCAGCATCCGACTCGCGACCTCATCCGAGATCTGCGACGCGTCGTAGCTCACGAACAGCGACATCTCCTCACCGGGAACGGCCACCGCAGTCAGCGGGTAGCTCGTCTGCTCCACGATCTCGACGCTCTCCACGCTGATGCCATGGGGGCCTTCTCGGACCGCGCTGTCGATGGGGTAGTTCTCGAACACGACGATGGTGTCGAATAGCGGAGTGCCACGCGGAGTCTCTGCGAGCCCCTGCACGGTCCACAGCGGAATCGCGCCGTTCTGTCGCGCGTCCGCCTGCTGCTCCATCAGTCGTCCGAGCCAGGGGAGGAGCAGTTCGTCACCGCCCACCCCCACTCTCAGCGGCAGGGTGTTGATGAAGAGACCGATGGTCGTCTCGATGTCGGGTAGCTCGGGCGGACGGCCCGACATCGTGCTACCGAACAGGACCTCGGCGTCTCCACTCATCCGGCTAAGGACGATCGCGTACGCACCGTGGACGAGCGTGCTGAGCGTCAGGTGGTGCGCTCGGGCCTGCTCGCCGAGCGCAGCGGTCGACCGGGTCGACAGGGTGGCCCGGAGGCGCCGGTACGAGCTTCCCTCGGGGCTCGGCTCGCAGCATCCGAGGGGCAGCCGGGTAGGCTCACGAAACCCGCGAAGGAGCTCGCTCCAGTAGCTCTTCATCGGCGCCATGTCCTGCCGATCGAGCCAAGCGATGTAGTCACGAAAGCGGCCCCGACGCGAGGAGGGAGCGGCAACACCTCGGCAGAGCGCTTCATATCGCGCGAAGAGATCCTCGAGGAGCAACGGAAAGCACCATCCATCCATGAGGATGTGATGATGGGTCCAGACGAATGCGTACCGCTCGGGCCCCAGGCGGGTCAGTTGCAGGCGCAGCAAGGGCGCCTGGGTCGGATCGAAGTCGCGCAAGCGGTCGCTCTCGATGTACGAGGCGAGCTGATCTCGACATGCGTCTCGCGGTATGCCCCGAAGGTCTTCGCAGGTCAGGGGCAGCTCCACGTCTCGCCAGACGACCTGCACCGGTGACGAGAGCCCCTCCCAGTAGAATGAGGTCCGAAGCGTCGGCTCGGCGTCGACGAGCTGCCGCCATGCCTGTTCGAACGCGTCGGGGTGCTCGAGACCGTCGAGCACGCAGTGGAGCTGCTCCACGTACGTACCCGAGCCGGGGTCCTTGAGGGCGTGGAACAGCATGCCTTGCTGCATTGGCGACAGCCTGAAGACGTCCTCCACGTTCCGCGCGCTCCCAAGCACGCGGTCGAGATCGACCTGGCCCAGCCCTGCGAGTGGAAAGTCCGTCGGGGTGAAGCCGCCGGCATCGGGCGAGAGACAGTGCTCGATCAGCCGCCGCAGCCGCTCCAAGCAGCCCCGAGCGAGCCGCTCGATCGTCGAGCGCTGGTGCAGCGCCCGACTGAACGAGAACATCACCTTCATGCGACCTTCGACCACCATCGCACCAACACCCAGCACGTAGGGCCGGCGATTGCTCCCGGGCTGCACGGGCACCTTGGAGCGGAACATGCGAAAGAGGTCGGAGCCGGCGATCTGGCCCATGTAGTTGAACTCGACCTCGGGCTCCGCCTTCTCGGACAGCTCCCTCGTCGTGTCCTCGTCTCCCAGGTACCGGAGCGCGCCGTACCCGATGCCTCGCTCTGGCACTCGCCGCATCTGCTCCTTGACGGACTTGAGCGCCGCAGCCGGCTCTGATGCGGCGTCGATCTCGAGAGTCACCGGAAAGATCGAGGTGAACCATCCGACCGTCCTCGACAGATCGACCCCTTCGACGAGCTGCTCCCTGCCATGCCCCTCGAGGAGGATCGAGACGGTCGAGCTTCCCACCCAAGCCGCCAGGGCGCCTCCAACGGCCGTCAGGAGGACGTCGTTGATCTGGGTACGGTAGATCGGAGGCACCCGTGTGAGCAGCGCGTCGGTCTCCTCGGCCGAGAGCTCGAGCTCCACGAATTCGGCCGATGCCACCGTGTTCTGGGCCATGTCGGCCGTGTGGTCTCGCGGGAGTGGCTTTGCGTGATGAGTCGGCCGCGAGGCCCAGTACTCGAGCTGCTCGCGGGCAGCAGGGGTTCGCGCCCAGGCGGCCAGCCGCTCGCCCCATGCCCGGTACGACGTGGTCTTCGGCGAAAGGGAAGCCGGCTCCCCGGCCACGAGCTTCGCATATGCGCTCGCCAGATCCTCGGTGAGAATGCGCCATGAGACGCCGTCCACGACCAAGTGATGGAGCACGAGGAGCAAGAGCGGCGGGCTCAGGTCGCCTCGCTCGAACCACACCGCCCTCAGGATCGGCCCCTGCTCCACATCGAGACCCTCCTCGATCTCGGTGGTCTTCGCGTCGATGACCGCTCGCTGCGCATGCTCGTCGATGTCCGAGAGATCGACGATCTCGACACGCACGGCCGCCGGCTCTTCGGCGTGAACCGCTCGGCCCTCCACGAGTCGCAGGCGCAGCGCGTCGTGGTGCTCGACCACGGCGCCGAGTGCCTGCTCGAGCACTGCCACGTCGATCGAGGTGAGCACCTCGAGCAGCAGGGTCCATGCAAAGTGGCTCCTGTCGGTCGGAAGGAGCTCGAGCCAGTGCCGATGAATGGGCAGGAGCGGCATCTCACCCGAGACAACCCCCTGCTCTGCCTCGACCCCGTCGGCTCCGAAGGACACGACCTGGGCCAGCTCGGCGATCGTTGGATGCTGGAAGATCTGCCGCGGCGTGACCCTCAAGCCGGACTGGCTCGCCCTCGCTGCCACCTGGATGCTGAGAATCGAGTCGCCACCGAGATCGAAGAAGTTGTCATGCAAGCCCAGGTCTTGGACGCGTAGCACTTGGCGGATGATCTCCCCGAGTGCTCGCTCGATCGGGGTCCGCGGCTGCTCCTTCGCCGTCTCGCGGGCTCCAAGGAACGCCTCCGGTGCGGGCAGGGCCCGTCGATTCACCTTGCCGCTCGGGGACAGGGGCAGCGCGGGCAGCGGGATGTGGAGCGCCGGCACCATGTACTCGGGTAGCTTGCCCTCGAGATACGAGCGCAAGTCCGCCCCCTCGACCGGCTCGGCACCGCTTGCGACCACGTATGCCACCAGCCGCTTCTCGCCTGGTGCGTCCTCCCGCACGATCACCGCGGCCTGGGAGACGGAAGGATGCTGCATCAGCGCCGCCTCGATCTCGCCCGGCTCGATGCGGTGCCCCCTCACCTTGACCTGCCGATCGACGCGCCCGAGGAACTCCAGTGTGCCGTCGTCCCGCCATCGCACGAGATCACCCGTCCGATAGAGCCGCGCACCAGGAGCACTCGAGAATGGATCCGGCACGAAGGTCGCGGCGGTCAGCGTGGGTCGGCTCGAGTATCCCCGCGCCACACCTGCCCCGCCGATGAACAGCTCACCGGGAACACCAACCGGCGAGGGCACCATCCGTCGATCGAGCACGTACACCTGCGCATTGGTGATGGGGCGACCGATCGACGGCTCCCCACCGTCGATGCACCGTCCGATCGTGGTGGTGACCGTTGCCTCCGTTGGCCCATAGACGTTGAAGAACGCCCGGCCGGTCGCCCAGCGCTCCACCAGCGAGCTCGAGCAGGGCTCGCCGCCCACCACGAGCGTCCGGAGCTTCGGCAAGGCCGTGGGCTCGAGCAGGGAGAGCGCCGAGGGCGTCAGCATCACCAGCTCGATGGCATGTCGCTCGAGGAGCTCGACGAGCCCAGCTCCGGGTACGAGCTCGTCCGGAGGCGCCATGAACAGCGTCCCACCCGCCGACAGGGTCGTGAGGATCTCCCCGGTCGCGACGTCGAATCCCAGCCGGGCGAATTGCAGCACGCGGCTGCCCTCACGCAGGGCAAACGCCCTGCCCTGTGCGAGCGCCAGGTTTCGAATCCCGCGGTGCTCCAGGACCACGCCCTTGGGGGTGCCCGAGGATCCCGAGGTGTAGATGACATAGGCCGCGTTGCGCCCATCGGCCCCGCCCGCAAGGTCGTGCTCGCTGCCGTGCGCCGCAACGCTCACCTCCTCGTCCAGCATCACCACGTACGCATCCGTGGCGGGGAGCTCGTCCGAGAGGCTCTCCTGCGCGACGACCAGCGCGATCGCAGCGTCCTGCAGGAGGTGGGAGAGCCGCTCCATCGGTAGCGCCGGCTCCAGCGGCACGTAGGCCGCGCCCGATTTCAGGATGCCGAGGAGGCCCACCACGAGCTCGATGGATCGCTCCGCGTGGAGCCCAACCTTGACCTCCGGCCCTGCCCCCAGCATTCGCAGGTGATGGGCGAGCCGATTCGCTCGCCGGTTCAGCTCTCCGTACGTCACCTGCTGTCCGGAGAAGACCAGCGCGGTCAGCTCGGGTCGCTTGCTGGCCCACGCTTCGACCAACCGGTGCACGCCTTCGTTCTCCAGCGCCTCGGTCGAAGTCGTGCTCCACTCGGTCAGCAGCCGCTGCGACTCGTCGGTACCGAGCAGGGACAGGTCGCCGATGGTCCCCGACAGGCGCCTGGACGCGCCCTCGAGGAGCGCCTTCCAGTGGCCCAGGATCCGGCTTGCCGTCTCCTTCGACACACGCGACGTGTCGAAGCCGATCTGGAGCGTCAGCTCCGACCCAGGCGCAGCTGCAGCCGTCAGAGGATAGTTGGTCTGCTCGACGAGCCTCACCCCCTCGACGCGTACCCCCTCCGGGCCTCGCATGATGGCCTCGTCCATGGGGTAGTTCTCGAATACGACGATCGAGTCGAACAACGCACCTCGGGACGAGGACTGGCCCAGGCTCTGGACCTGCCACAGCGGAATCGCCCCGTTGGCCCGCAGCTCTGCTTGCTGTGTCATCAGCCCGCCAAGCCAGGGGATCAGCGGCTCGTCCTCTCGCACCTCGACGCGCAGGGGGAGTGTGTTGATGAACAGGCCGACCATCGTCTCGACGTTCGGCAGCTCGGGTGGACGGCCCGCGATTGTGCTGCCGAACACCACCTCGCTCCGACCACTACGTCGCGAGAGGAGGATCGCCCACGCTCCGTGCACGATCGTGCTCAGTGTCAGCCGGTGTCGCCGTGCTGCCTGCACGAGAGCCTCGGTCTCGGCACCGGAGAGCTTGGTCTCGACGCGTCGATGAGCCCCTACCATCGACGCGTCCGCTCGGTGCTCCAGGAACAACGGGGTGGTTTCCTCGAAGCCCTGCAGGCGCCCTCTCCAGTGGCTCTCCATGACCTGCAGGTCTCGTGCCGAGAGCCACCCGATGTAGTCGCGGAACTGGCCCCTCCTCTCCAGTCGCGGTGGCTCTCCGCTCCGCGCCGAGTGATAGAAGGCAAAGAGATCCTTGAGGATCAGAGAGAGGCACCAACCATCGAGGAGGATGTGGTGGTGCGTCCAGATGAAGGCGTAACGCTGAGAGCCCAGGCGCGCGATGAGCAGGCGCCACAGGGGCGCCCGCTCGAAGTCGAACCCGCGCCGCCGGTCGTCCAGGAGATACGCAGCGAGTCTCTCCTGCTGCTCCGCTTCGGAGAGGGCTCGCCAGTCCTGGCTCGACACAGGGTACTCCACGCGACGGTGCACCACCTGCACCGGCTCGGCGAGACCATCCCAGTGAAAGGACGTACGGAGCATCGGCTCCGTCTCGAGCAGGCCACGCCACGCATCCATGAGGAGCTCGGCTCGCTCCACGCCGTCCAGCACCGCGTGGAGCTGCTCCATGTACATGCCGGAGCTCGGCTCCTTGAGCGAGTGATACAGCATGCCCTGCTGCATCGGCGAGAGCCGGTACATGTCCTCTACGTTCCGCTCGCTTCCAATCAGCCGATCGAGAGCCGCTTGCTCGATCTCGATGAGGGGGAAGTCCGAAGGGGTGCGTCCGTAGGCGTCGGGCGACGAGCAGTGATGGATCAACCCCACGAGACGACGACGGAACTCTGCAGCCAGTCGTTCGATGGTCTCCCGTTCATGGAGCGCTTCGCTGAACGTCAAGCTCACCTGAAGGCGCCCCTCGATCACCATGCCGTCGATGTCGAGCACGTGCGATCGTCGAGCGCCGCCGTCTCGCGTGGGGCCGGCCGACTCCTTGGCCGGGCGAAGGAGGCTCGACTCCTCGAGCGTGAGGTCGAGCTGGCCGAGGTAGTTGAAGACGACCTCCGGCCGTGGCACCCGCGCGAGCGTGTGCCGTGTGTCGTCCGGGCCGAGATGGCGCAGGAGTCCGTGCCCCATCCCGTGGTGTGGAAACCGGCGTAGCTGCTCCTTGACCGACTTCAGCGCTTGCTCTGGCCCGGCGCCCGCGTCGATCTCCAGGAACACCGGCGCGAGGATGGTGAACCATCCAACGGTTCGCGAGAGATCCACGTCGTCGAAGAGCGCCTCGCGGCCGTGCCCCTCGATCTCGAGGTATACGCCGGCTTCCCTCGTCCAGGCGGCGATCGTCTGCGCCAATGCCGTGATGAGCACATCCGAGATCTGCGTGTGGTACGCCTGCGGAACGCGCTGGAGGAGCGCCTGTGTCTCGTCGCGAGACAGCGTGGCCGTGACGAGCACGCCGGAGGCAACCGTGTTGGCCTCGTCGGGAACGGCGAAGTCACGCGGCAGGCGTGGCAGATCGCGCTCGAGGTGGTGGGTCCACGCATCGAGCCGTCGAACCATCGACTCCGATCGAGCATGCTCGCTCAACCGCTCCGCCCATCGCTGGTAGGACGTGGTCTTGGCCGGCAGCACGATGGGCTCACCGAGCACGGCCTTGGCATGGACGTGCTCCAGATCCTCGAGCAGGACTCGCCAGGAGACGCCATCCACGACGAAGTGGTGTGCAGCCAGGAGCAACCGATCGCCGAGCTCCGCGCCGAGCCCAAACCACGCAGCAACCAGCATCGGGCCGTCGCCGAGGCTCAGGCTCGCCTGCAGCTCCGCGGCACGGGCCTCGAGCCGCGACCTCCGCGAGGCGACCGGAAGCGCGCCAAGATCCTCTCTGACGAAGATCCAAGCACTTCGCGCATCTCCGAAGTGAGCCTGCCACGCGTCCCCCACCCGGGTGAAGCGCAGGCGCAGGGCGTCATGGTGCGTGACGAGGGCGTCGATGGCCCGCTCGAGCGTGTCGCCATCGAGCCCCTCGCAGATCTCGAACAAGAGCGCTTGCGTGAAGTGATGGGGCGCCTCGGGCTCACCCTCCAAGAACTGGCGGTGAATCGGCAGCAATCGCATCACCCCGGTCGCGTCCTCCTGCTCGGCGGCGTGCGGCCCGGGGAGCGAGCCCACGACGTCACGGAGCGACGCGATCGTCGGGTACTTGAACACCAGCTCGGGCGAGAGCTCGATCCCTGCCTTCCGCGCGCGTGCGACGGCCTGGATGTTCAAGATGGAGTCGCCTCCAATCTCGAAGAAGTTGTCATGGATCCCCACGTGCTCGAGGCGCAGCACCTCGCTCCAGATGGCAGCCAATTGCTGCTCCACCCGCGAGCGTGGGGCTTCGTAGGACTTCGCCCGTTGGTGTTCGTCCTCCTCGAGCGCGCACAGGGCCTTGCGATCCACCTTGCCACTGAGCAGCAGCGGCAGCGCTTCGAGCACGATGAACGACGTCGGGATCATGTAGCCGGGCAAGTCGCTCGAGAGGTGCTCCCGAATGGCCTCCACCGGTGTCGGTTGCCCTCCGGCGAGCACCAGATACGCGGCGAGGTGCTCACCCGCAGCAGCATCTCCCCGCAGTACGACCGCAGCCTCGCGCACGCCCGGGAAACTCGCGAGCGCAGCCTCGATCTCGGCCAGCTCGATGCGATGGCCGCGAAGCTTGACCTGCTGGTCCGTTCGCCCCAGGAACTCGAGACTGCCGTCGGCTCGCCACCGTGCGAGATCGCCCGTGCGGTACATTCTCGCGCCCGGCGATCCCGAGAAGGGATCGGGAACGAATCGCTCAGCGGTCATGCCAGGGCGACCCTGGTAGCCGCGCGTGACACCGTCGCCCCCCACCAGCAGCTCCCCCGTGACGCCGGGCGGCTGCAACCCGAGCCCTCGGTCCACCACGTAGAGCTGCGTGTTGGCAATGGGCCGACCGATGGGCACCACGGGGGCGCCCTCGACGGCGGACCCCATGTCGCCCCCAATCTCGAACGTGCAGCAGCCCACGACCGTCTCGGTTGGCCCGTACTCGTTGACGATCTGGACCTCGGGTGCGTGCCGACGGAGGAACGAGATCTGCTCCCACTTCAGCGCTTCGCCTCCCACCACGAAGGACCGCGTGCTTCCCGAGATGCACTCGGGCGGCAGCAGCCGTTCGAGCAGCCCCAGGTGGGCAGGCGTGATCTTGACCAGGCCGAAACCGGGCCGTTCCTGCATCAGCCCCACGAGCGCCTCGATGGTGTTCTGCTCGGACACCATCACGACGGCCCTTCCTGTGAGCAGCGGAAGGAAGATGCTGGTGATGGTCAGATCGAATCCGATCGAGGAGTGCACCGGAGCGCCCGCGCCCGTCGGATAGGCGCCCATGGCCCAGGACAAGTAGTTGACCAGCCCCCGGTGGTGAACCATCACTCCCTTGGGTTTGCCGGTCGAGCCCGACGTGTACATCACGTAGGCCAGGTTGTCGGCTCGAACCTCGGCGGCGAGCCTCTGGGTGCTCTCGGTGGCCGTCCCATCGTTCAGCTCGTCGATGATCAGACGCGAGGATGCTGGAACCCCTACACCATCCGCCAGTGCACTCTCCACCACGAGGATGCGTGCACCGCTGTCGGCGAAGATGTACTCGATGCGTGCACGCGGATAGGAGGGATCGAGGGGTACATAGGCCGCACCGGCCTTGATGACGCCGAGCATCGCAACGAGCAGGTGTGGTGATCGCCGAAGGCAAAGCCCAACCCTCACCTCCGGCCCGGCTCCCATCGCCCGAAGTCGACGAGCCACACGCTCGGCCGCTCGGTCCAGCTCGGCGTACGTCATCTGCTCGCTGCCATCCACCACCGCCACCGCGGCGGGCGTGCTGTCCACCCGGGCCTCGAACAAGTGGTGGACGCAGGCATCCTGCGGGTAACGGCTCGCGGTGTCGTTGCAGCGGGCGATCGCGGCTCGCTCCTCGGCGGTCAGTATCGAGAGGGCGCCGATGCGGACATCCGGCTGCGCCACGATCGCCTCGAGCAGCATGGACAGCCGCTCGACCATCTTCTGCGCCGTGTCCCGGTCGAAGAGGTCCGTCGCGTACTCGAGGGTCCCTCGGAGCTCCCCCTCCTCCTCGCCCACCATCAAGAGCAGGTCGAACTTCGCGGCACCACTCTCGATGGGTATCAGCGACACCTCCAGCCCCTCGATGTGTACATCTCGATGAGGAGCATTCTGCAGCGTGAACATCACCTGGAACAGCGGGTGCCTGGAGGTATCGCGCGCGGGCGCGAGTTCCTCCACGAGCCGCTCGAACGGAATGTCATGGTGAGCATGGGCCCCCAGGGTCGTCTCGCGAACTTGCTCGAGGAACTCGACGAAGGTCGGGTCATCCGACAGGTCTGCGCGCAGTACCAGCGTGTTGACGAAGAGACCAATGAGCCCCTCCAGCTCCCTGCGCTGGCGCCCCGCGATCGGCGTGCCCACGGTGACATCGTCCTGTCCGCTCAGCCGATGCAAGAGGGCCTGAAGGGCAGCTACGAGCACCATGAAGAGCGTGGCTCCCTGCCCTCGGCCGAGCGTCCGCAGCTCTTCCAGCAGCTCGCCACTCACTCGCAGCGGAATCGATCCGACGCCGCGTGACGGTGCCAGGGGGCGTGGTCGGTCCGTGGGGAGCTCGAGCGACTGCAGGTTGGCGAGCCGGCCCTTCCAGTACGAGGCCTGCTCGTCCAGCAGCTCACCTTCGAGCCAGCCCCGCTGCCAGACGGCATAGTCCGCATACTGGATCGTGAGCTCGGCAAGCGGCGAGGCATCACCTCGGCCGAGTACGTCGTAGAGCGTGCAGATCTCGTGGATCAGGACCCCCATCGACCACGCGTCGGTGGCGATGTGGTGCATGCAGACGAACAGGACTTGCTCGGTGTCACCGAGACGGAGCAGAACCGTACGCAGCAGCGGCCCGTGAGCGAGATCGAACGGGAGCTTGGCGAGCTCGAGCACGCGTCGCTCCAGCTCGGCCTCCCGTGCGGGCGCGGTGAGATCCGACAGATCGACCACTGGCAGCAACCACGGAGTGGCAGGCTGGATGCGCTGTACTGCCACCCCGTCCCGTGCCTCGATCGTGGTCCTCAGCACCTCGTGCCGCCGCAACACCTCCTCGAACGCGCGCCGTAGGGTCTCGCTGGAGAGGTCCCCAAGGATGCGCATCGCGAACGGCAGGTTGTAGGAGATGTCTTCGGCCTCGCTCTCGCTCAGGACCCAGAGCCGCTGCTGTGCAAAGGAGAGCGGGAGATCTTCCCGGCACATCGCCCGCGTGAGGGGTGGACGTGTCGTGGTCCCCCGCTCGCGCACGAGCGCGGCGAGCTGCGCCGCGGTCCGATGCTCGAACACGGCCCGTGCGGAGAGGTCCACACCGAAGACCTCGTGGAGGCTCGAGAGGAGCTGGATGCCGACCATCGAGTCACCGCCGAGCACGAAGAAGTCGTCGTGGACTCCAACGGGAGCGATGCCGAGCAGTGCTCCGAACATGGCAGCGATGGTCCCTTCGACGTCATCGCTCGGCGGCTCGATGGGCACGCAGATCTCCGGCTTCGGTCCGACGACCACATCGGCGGCTCGACTGCTCCCTCCGGGAGCCTGATCCCTCGACGAGCGAGCCATCCCGTCCTCGGCCGGCTCGAGCCAGTGGCGCTCGCGCTCGAAGGAATACGTCGGTAGGGAGACGCGGCGCCTTCGCTTCCCCGCGTGCATGCCTTCCCAGTCGATCGCGACCCCCGCCTGCCACAACTGCCCGAGCGTCGACAGCAGGGTGGAGGCATCCGCGTCGCGCACCTGCGCGTGAGAGAGCGTGGGAACGGCGAGGGGAGCCGCGCCCGTCGGCGCGTGACGGAGCGCCAGCGTGACGAGCGTGCTGCCCGGCCCCACCTCGACCAGCGCGTGGTTGCCCAGTCGAAGGATCTCCTCGATCCCTCGGGAGAAGTTCACGGTACCGCGCAGGTGCCGGCCCCAGTAGGAGGGATCGGTGGCCTCCTCATCGCGGATGAGACGACCGCTCAGGTTCGAGACGAAGGGGAGCCGAGGGGCCTTCGGAGCCCCGCGGCGGACCACTTCGACGAGTTCCTCCACGACGGGGTCCATCATCGCGGAGTGAAACGCGTGCGAGGTCCGTAATCGCCGGCAGGGAATCGACCGTGCACGGAGCTGCTGCTCGAGCGACGCAACGGCGTCCAGCGGCCCCGAGACGACGCACTGCGTCGGTGCATTGATCGTCGCAATCGAGAGAGACGGACCAAGCCACTCCCGGACTTCGTCGACGGACCGCTGGATGGCCAGCATCCCCCCTGCGGGAAGCCGAGCCATCAGGCGACCGCGTTCGCATACGATGGAGAGCGCATCGTCGAGTGTGAATACGTCGGCCAAGCACGCGGCGACGTACTCGCCGATGCTGTGCCCGATCATGATGCTCGGCCTCGCCCCCCAGCGCTCGAGCAGCTTTGCGAGGGAGTACTCCACCGCGAATAGAGCGGGTTGGGCGACCTCCGTCCGCCGGAGTTGGTCATCGTGTTCTTGACGCCACGCCGAGACGAGGAGCGGGTGTAGATCGATCCCGGAGATCGTCCGAATGCGCTCGACGCATGCATCGAAGGGCTCCCGGAACCCTTCCTCGCGCTCGTAGACCTGCGCCGCCATGCCGCCGGCTTGCGCCCCCTGCCCGGGGAACATGAACGCAAGCGATGGTCGCTCGGTCAGGAGCCCTTGGCGCGGAAGACTCTTGGGCTCCGACAGCAGTCGAGCCATGTCCTCGGTGTCACGCCCCACCGCGAATCGCCGGTGCTCGAAGTGCTGGCGACCGGCCTGCAGGGTGAACGCTGCGTCCGCGAGGTTCGTATCGGGATGACGGCGGAGGTGCTCGGCGAGGTTGGCCGTCGCTCGCTCCAGCGCCGCTTCGGTCCTTGCCGACAGCACGAAGAGCTGAAAGGGCTCGGCCCGAGGCGTCGGCGCTGCGGGAGGCGGCTCTTCGACGACCACACACGCATTGGTCCCACCAATCGCCATCGAGTAGACGGCGGCGCGTCGTGGGGCACCGCGCCGGTCCATCTCTCTCAGGCGATCGTTCACGAAGAACGGCGTCGATGCGAGGTCGAAGGCCGGATTCGGTCGCCGGAAGTGCAGCGTGGGCGGGACGACGCCTTCTCGCACGCACAGGCACGTCTTGATGAGCGCGGTGACTCCGGAGGCCGCGTCGAGATGCCCAACGTTCGACTTGACCGAGCCGATCGGACAGAGCTGCCGGGCGGACGAGCCGAGGCCGAACGCCGACGTCAAGCCCTGGAGCTCCATGGGGTCGCCCAGACGCGTCCCCATGCCGTGTGCCTCGACGTATCCGATCGTCTCCGTGTCGACACCAGCGTTGGCAATCGCCTCGGCGATGACCTCGGACAGCCCCTCGACGCTGGGAGCCCCGAAGCCGACCTTCATGTTCCCGTCGTTGTTGATCGCAGTGCCGAGGATGATCGCCTCGATGTGATCGCCGTCCTCGAGAGCACGAGACAGAAGCTTCAGCGCAACGACCCCCACGCCGCTGCCGAAGATCGTCCCGTCCGCCGCGAGGTCGAAGCTACGGCAATGACCGTCGGAGGATGCGACACCTCCCTCCTTGTGAAGATAGCCGTGACGCGTGTGAACGAGCACGGCAGCACCACCAACGAGCGCGATCTCGCATTCCTCATCGAGCAACGCTTGAGTGGCGACGTGTGTGGCCACCAACGACGAGGAGCACGCGGACTGTACGAGCATGCTCGGGCCGCGCAGATCGAGCTTGTAGGACACCCGCGTGGGCAGGTAGTCCTTGTCGTTGCCAAGCTGGATCTGCAGGACATCCGTCGCGCGAGCGACGGGGTTGCGCATCAGATTGTAGAGCAGATAGGTATCCATGGCCGCGCCCGCATACACGCCGACACGACTGGGACAGCGCTGCGGGTCATAGCCCGCGTCCTCCAATGCCTCCCACGCGCACTCGAGAAAGTGGCGATGCTGAGGATCCATCAACGCAGCCTCTCTGGGCGCCACGCCGAAGAACGCCGCGTCGAAGCACTCCATGTCCTCGAGGTAGGCAGCCGCCTTCACATACCGAGGGTCGTCGAGAAGCTGCGCATCGACCCCGGAGGCGAGGAGATCTTCGCGATCGAAGAAGGTGACGAGCTCCCTTCCCTCGCGAAGATGGCGCCAGAAGTCGCTCACACTCCCCGATCTTGGATAATGTCCGGCCATCCCAATGACCGCAATTTCGGTACCGGTATAGCTTCTGCTCATCGTCTCTCGCAGGGTCGGAATCTCTCGAGCAACTCTCCGGGATGAAGCGACGCACGCCCCTCCGTCATGTCCGAAGCCCCTTGCTCCGCGCCGCATCAGAGCACTTCTCCCCACGCAAGGCAATCGCACTCCCCACCACGCATCAGGGTGCATGACCGCACAGTTTCTCGAACACACACAATCGCGCTCGACCGCGCAAGATCGCACACGTGCACGATCGCGCCGGACACATCGATTGCGCGCAATCACTCCCATGCGCGTGAACGTGCAGCCTCACGCGATCGCACGCAATCGCACATGACAACGCGCGAGCCCGCCCCCCGGACGGAATTGCACAATCTCGGGATCTCAGACCAACGCAAAGCACAACGGTACCAACGGCGCCAGGCACAACCCCCGCTTGACATCGACGCAGACCTGACCGAAAAGCGAATCCCCGCTCGGGGTCTGTATACGAAGGACGCTCGTCGTGCTCGACCCGATGCCGCCCACTCTGTGTCACCTCCTCGCCAGTCGCGCGGCCGGGCAACCAGAGGCGCGAGCCTTCGGATTCCTCGTCGATGGTGAGTCGAACGAGCTATGGCTGAGCTACGAGCAAGTCCTGCGCCGTTCCGTGGCGACGGCTCACTTCCTCCAATCAGAGGGAGCACGGGGCGAGCGCGTCGTGCTCCTGTTTCCACCCGGCCTCGACTACATCACGGCGCTCTTCGGCTGCCTGCTCGCGGGCGCCATCGCGGTGCCGGCCTACCCTCCGGATCCGAGCCGGATCGCGCGCACGCTCCCGCGGCTCGAGGCGCTGATCGCCGACTCTCGTGCTCGATTCGCGTTCACAACCCCCCCGCTGCGCTCGCTGGCCGACTTCCTGTGCCGCGGCTCTGCACCTCTGTCGCGGTTGCGCTGGCTCGCGATCGAGAGCGCATCGGCTCCTGACACCGAGCACTGGACCGATCCAGGGCCCACTCCCGACGACTTGGCCCTGCTGCAATACACCTCGGGTTCCACGGGGTCGCCGCGCGGAGTCATGCTCACCCACCGCAACCTGCTGCACAACTCAGCCGCGATCCATCGCCTGTTCGGCCACGGCGAGAACAGCCGGGGCGTGATCTGGCTGCCTCCCTATCACGACATGGGCCTGATTGGGGGCATTCTCCAGCCGCTCTACGGGGGGTTCCCCGTCGTGCTCCTGTCCCCCCTCGACTTCCTGGCGCAGCCGATGCGATGGCTTCGCGCGATCTCCCGGCATCGGGCCACCACGAGCGGTGGACCCAACTTCGCCTACGATCTCTGTGCGCGCAAGGCCACGCCGGAAGACCTCGCCACGCTGAACCTGGCATCATGGAGGATCGCCTTCAACGGGGCAGAGCCCGTCCGCTCGTCCACCATCCAGCGCTTCGCCGAGACGTTCGCTCCCTGCGGGTTCGACCTGCGAGCCATGTATCCTTGTTATGGACTCGCCGAGGCGACGCTGATCGCCACGGGCAGCGTCACGACGCGTGAGCCGGTCACTCGACACTTTCTCTCGGCGCCGCTCGAGCGAGGCGAAGCCGTGCTCGCGGCGAGCGACGGCACGACCTCCGAGGGGTCGGTGAAGGCTCTGGTCTCCTCGGGAGTGCCGCTGTCCGATCAGGATCTCATCATCGTAGATCCTCACTCATCCGTGCACCTGCGCGAGGATCGAGTCGGCGAGATCTGGGTGCGAGGTGCGAGCGTCGCCGCCGGGTACTGGAGCCGCCCGGACGAGACCCTCGCGACATTCGGCGCGCGCCTCGATGGAGCGGACGACATCGTGTACCTGCGCACCGGTGATCTGGGGTTCATCCACGAATGCGAGCTGTTCGTCACGGGGCGTCGCAAGGACCTCATCATCGTGCGAGGTCGCAATCTCTCCCCGGCAGACATCGAGCAGAGCGCCGTGGCCAGTCACACTTCGCTGCGCCCCGGCTGCGCGGCTGCATTCTCGGTCGAGCACGAGGATGAAGCGAAGGTCGTCCTGGTGCTCGAGCTCGACCCTCGCAAGGCGGCGGACCCAGCGGAGGTCATCCGTGCCATCCGTCGCGCCGTCGCCGAGGAGCACGGGCTGTCCACCCACGGGATCGCTCTGCTCGCGCCGGGTACGATCCCCAAGACGTCGAGCGGGAAGATCCAGCGACACGCGTGCAAGGCGGCCTACTTGGCCAACGAGCTCGACACCGTCGCCATCGACGTGGCCCCCGACCTGCCATTGAACGGGCCCCGGGAGCTACCGGAGCAGCGGGAGGGCTGGCTCGCGTCCTGGCTCGCCGCCCGGCTCTCGATGGTGTTGCACAGGCCCCTCTACGACGCCGACCTCGACCGACCGCTGGTGGAGCTCGGGCTCGACTCGCTTCGCTCGGTGGAGCTTCGAGCCGAGCTCGAGCGGGCCCTCGGCACATCGCTTCCGCTGGAGTGGCTCATCGGAGGGGCGAGCACGCGCGACCTCGTGAGGGCATGTGCCAATGCGAGCCCTCGAGAGCCGAAGGCCGGCGGCGTTGTGCCCCGGGTTCCCCGGGCGCCGGACATGCCACTGTCCCATCCACAGGAAGAGATCTGGCTGGCGGCGCGCTTGGATGGCAACTCCAGCAACTACCACATCCCGGTCACCCTGCAGCTGCGAGGCCCGCTTCGCGTCGACTGGATGGAGGATGCGCTGGCCCAGATCATCGAGCGGCACGAGATCCTCCGAACCTGCTTTCCGGAGGTGGGCCGACGGCCGGTTCAGCAGGTCCAATCGCTTGCCACGGGCACGACCGTGCTGCCGCTCGATGACCTCCGCACCCTGCCGCAACCAGACCGTGACGCACGAGTCCGGACCATCGCGCGCGCCGTGGCCCTCGAGCCCTTCGATCTCGCCCACGCTCCACTCCATCGCGCCCGGCTGCTCCGCCTCGAGGACGAACGGTACATCTTGCTGTTCACGATCCATCATGCCATCGCAGACGGGTGGTCGATGGGCATCCTCGTGCGGGAGCTCGCAGCGATGTACTCAGCGCGCCACCGCGAAGCCCCTCTCCGGCTGAAGCCGCTCCCATTCCAGTACGCGGACTTCTCATCGTGGCAACGCAACGAGCTCGCCGGTGCGCGTCTCGAGGAGCTGCTCGATCACTGGAGGCAAGTCCTGGCCGATCTTCCCCACGAGCTCCGACTCCCCTTCGAGTCGATCCCGCCCCGCGAAGATGCGCAGGGCGGCGGCACCCTGCGCGCGCTGCTGGAGCCGAAGATTGCGGACGCGCTCGCGACCTCGTGCGCCCGAGAGCGGGTCACGCCCTTCATGTGGCTCCTGACCGTCTACGCGCTGCTCCTGCTCCGCTACACGGGACAAGACGACGTCCCCGTGGGGGTTGCCGTCCTCGGGCGCGACGTGCCCGGCTCGGAACAACTCATCGGCAACTTCATCAACATGGTCGTGATGAGGATGAGGCTCCACGGCAACCCCTCCTTCTCCGATCTGCTCCACGGCACCCGCCGCGACGCCCTGCAGTGCTTCGAGCACCAGGACATGCCCTTTGGGGTCCTCGCGCGCCGGATCCTCTCCGAGCGCGTGGCTTCGCATGGCCAACTGTTCCGCACCGCATTCGGGACCCAGAATCAGCCGAGAGAGCAGCTCGACCTGCCGGGAGTCGAAGCCGAGCTCCTCTCCACGGATCATGGCCTGGCCCGCATCGATCTGACGCTGTGGATCTCCGAGACCCCAAGCGGCCTCGAGTGCGCCTGGACCCATACCAACCGGTCGTTCGACGCAGCTCGCGTGGCCGAGCTCCATCGCCGCTTCGCCGCCTGGCTCGAGCTCTCGCTGGAGCATCCCGACGCCCGGATCTCGTCGTTTCCGCTGGAGCCATCACCCGCGTCCTCCGAGGGCCTCGACGGCGCCTTGCGGAAGCTCGAAGGCAGGCGTCGCAGCAACCCCGGCCCTTCCCACCGTGGGACACCGAAGACACCAGGGCCCAGTCGGGAGGATGCGTCGTGAAGCCCACGTTGCGCCCGCTCGGCACCTCGTCACGCCGGAGCCCTCAGCGGCTCTCCGCCGATACGCTCGTCACCACCCGGCTCCGGGACGACGCGGCCCCGTACCCGCTGATCGTCGAGTCTCGCGAAGCCGGGCTGGACCTCGCGATGTGGGCACGAGAGAGTCGTGACTTCCTCGATCGAGCACTCGTTCGTCACGGTGCCGTGCTCCTGCGGGGGTTCCGGTCGGATGGAGCGAACACCCTCGACGAGTTCGTTCGTGCGTCTGGGAGCGAGCCTCTGCCCTACACCGAGCGGTCCTCTCCCCGCGATGTCGTCAAGGGCCATGTCTACACGTCGACGTCACACCCATCCGAGTCCGAGATCTTCCTGCACAACGAGCAGTCGTACAACCTGGGCTTTCCGGGAAGGATCCAGTTCCATTGCGTGACCCCCCCGGCCGAAGGCGGGGCCACGCCGATCGCCTGCACGAGGCGTGTTCTACGCGAGCTCCCGGTGGCACTCGTCGAGCGCTTCCTCGCCTCGAGCTATCGCTACATCCGCAATTTCGGCGGCATGGGGCTCGGCTGGCGGACCGCGTTTCAGACGGACGACATGGCTGAAGTGGAGCGCTACTGCCGAGCGAACCAGATCGATCATGCATGGCTCGACGGAGGTCGCCTGAGGACGAGCCAGACGCGCCGCTGTGTCGCCCGACACCCGGTGAGCGGCGAGCTCGCGTGGTTCAATCACGCGACGTTCTTCCACGTCAGCACGCTCCCCCGTCGTGTCGTCGACACCCTGCGATCGACGTTTGGCGAGGACGAGATGCCCAACAACACCTTCTACGGCAATGGAGCACCCATCGAGGACGACACCATGGCGACGCTACGCGCTGCCTACGAGCGTGCGAAGGTGGCGATCCCGTGGCAGCGCGGTGACTGCCTCGTGCTCGACAACATCCTGATGGCGCACGGGCGAGAGTCGTTTCGAGGCGACCGAAACATCGTGGTAGCGATGTCCAACCCAACGCGCTGGGCAGACGTCGCAGTCGACGAGCTACCCAACGGAACACGGCACGGCCGAGGTCTGGGGGCATGACGACGCGAACCAACGATCGCGGCCGTGCGCCGGGGCTCGTGCCCAAGGAACGCCGCGGGCCCACGAGGATGTCATCCGCATCGCTCGTGGAGACGAGCTGGCTTCCTTCGGCCCAGGGTTTCCCGCTGGTCGTCGAGCCCCGGATGCGCAGCCTCTCGGCGGTGGCGTGGGCCGAGCAGCAAAAATGCTGGATCGAGGACCAGCTCCTCGCCACGGGCGCCATTCTCTTTCGCGGCTTTCACCTGCCCGATCGCCACAGCTTCCGTGCGTTCGCCTCCGCGATGGACAGCGAGCTATTGGACTATGTGGAGCGTGCGGCACCCCGTGCTCAGGTGGCGCCCAATGTATTCACCTCCACGGCATTCGCACCGGATCAATCCATCCCGCTCCATCACGAGATGTCATACTCGCACAACTGGCCGGCGCGCCTGTGGCTCTACTGCGAGATCCCGCCGGATGCAGGGGGCGCAACCCCGATCGCGAGCGAGCGGCAGGTCACCAAGCACCTCGAGCCATGGATCAAGTCGGCGTTCCTCGACAAGGGGATCTCATACGTCCGCAATTATGGTGTGGGCGTCGACATGACCTGGCAAGAGGCCTTCCAGACCACCGATCCCGCCGAGGTGGAGCACTACTGCCGAAGCTCCGCTACGGCATTCGAATGGCGCGACGGAGATCGGCTCCACACGAGGGCCATCCGCCAGGTCACGGTGACTCACCCGCGCACCGGAGAAGAGCTGTGGTTCAACCATGCTCCGATCTTCCACGAGACGAATCTGCCTCCCGAGGTGCACGAGGCCCTGCGTGCCCAGTTCGATCCCGAAGAGATGCCCCGCAACGCGTTCCATGCCGACGGCAGCCCGCTAGACCCACGGATGCTCGACGCCATTCGCCGCACGTACCAGCGCTTCGCGGTGCGCTTCGCCTGGCACAAGGGAGACGTGCTGATGCTGGACAACTTCCTCGCCGTCCATGGCCGCGACCCCTTCGAAGGCCCACGCTCCATCCTGGTCGCGATGGCCAAGCTACACCACAACCCCATGATCGGTCTCGAGCCGCGTGAGCCAGGAGCGAGATGAACGCCACTGAAATCGAAGGATACGATCTATCGTCGGAGCAGCGGCGGATCTGGTCGGCCGGCAATGAGCGGCAGACTCCATGGGTACGGGCGACGGTCGAGATCGAGGGCCCCCTGAGCGTCGAGCAGCTCGAGCAAGCGCTCCGGTCCGTGTGTGAGCGGTACGAGGTCCTCCGCACGCACTACCCACGCCTCGCGGGGATGTCCGTCCCCCTGCAGGCCGTGGCCCCCACGACGCCGGCCATCGAGGTCCAGCAGCTCGATGCACTGCCTCTCGATGCCCCCGAATTCGATCTTCATGGCGGACGGATCGTTCGTGCCCAGCTCCAGCGGCTCGCCCCCCAGCGGCACCTCCTCGCCCTGTCGACACCGGCTCTGGCTGTCGACGCTCACGCCATGCACGACCTCGTCTCGGTGCTCTCGAGCGCATGTGCCACGCGAGACACCGGCGAGGAGAACGGACCCACGATCCTCCAGTACATCGACTATGCACAGTGGCAGCAGGAGATCCTCGACGCAGAAGCGCAGCAGGAGGCCGCCCCCCACTTCGAACACCTCGCTCGATCGACGCCACCACCATCGAGCCTCCCGTTCGGACGGGAGGCTCGCGCAACCGGACCCGCACCGTCGGTCATCGGAATCGACGCTCGGCTCGAGCGCCCTTCGCCGCTACGCGAGCTCGCCCTCCACATGGGCACGCGAGTGTCGACGCTGTTCCACGCGGCATTCCAGGTGCTCCTCCTGCGTCATGGCTGCCAATCGCCCGTCGTCTCCTTTCGACGCTACGACGGCAGAGGATACGAGCAGCTCACAGGAGCGATCGGCACCTTCGCCAAGTCGCTCCCGGTGACCACCCCGATCGGCCGCTCTCATCGCCTGTCTGATCTGCTCCAGGTGCTCGAGCCCGTCAACGAGGCCCACGAACGGTACGCGATCGCGTTCGACGCGCTCGCCCACCCGGGGCTGTCGGCATCGCCAGCCAGCCCGCCCTGCGTCTTCGAGCACGTCTCGTGGCCAGCCCTGGACAGTGGCGAGCTGCGCTTCCACCTGCGCCGCCTCGAGGCGTGCGAAGACATCTTCGGTCTCAAGCTCACGGCAATCGATGCTCACGACGACATCGTGCTACGCCTCGACTTCGACCCGGCGTTGCACTCGGAGCCAGCGATGCGTCGGATGCTCGAGGCATACCAGGCCCTCGTCGCCGACATGATCGCACGCCCCGAAGCACCTCTCCACGAGCTCCGGGTGCTCGACGACACCATGCGTCGGCGCGTGCTCCACGAATGGAACGCAGCGGCATCGCCGGTCGATGTCACGACCATTCCTGCGCGCTTCTCCGCGATCGCGTCGGCACATCCAGACTCGATCGCGGTGGTCCACGGCCACGACCAGATGTCCTTTGGCGAGTGCGATCGGCTCGCCAACCGGCTGGCTCACGCCCTCCGCGGCGCCGGGATCGGCCCGGAGGACATCGTCGGCCTGTGCTTGCCTCGCTCGACCGAGATCATCGCAGCACTGCTGGGCATCCTCGAGTCGGGGGCTGCCTATGTACCCCTGGATCCCGAGATGCCGGCGCAACGCCACGCGTTCATCCTCGCCGACACGCATGCCAGAGCACTCGTGACGACGCAGCCCCTCGCGGCACGGATTCCGGGGTTCCGCGGCCATGTCCTGACCATGGATGCCGACCGGGCCCACATCGACGCTCACGACGACATCGCCCCCGCGTGCACCATCCATCCAGAGAGCCTGGCGTACGTCCTCTACACATCGGGCTCCAGCGGCCGGCCCAAGGGCGTCATGGTCCGCCATCGGTCGGTGAGCAATCTCCTCGATGCCCTCGAAGACGCCATCTACCACGGCTCCAACGCGATCAGTCAAGTGGGCCTCAACGCGTCGCTCGCATTCGATGCCTCCGTCAAGCAGATCATCCAGCTCTGCAAGGGTCGAACCCTCCATGTCCTGTCCGACGACGTCCGACTCGATGGAAAGCTGCTCTCTCGGCACCTCGAGCTCGCTCCGCTGGACATCCTCGACCTCACGCCAACGCAGCTCCGCCTGCTTCAGAAGCAGGGCGGATTCGATCCGAAGACGATGCCGCGGCTCTTGCTCGGGGGTGAGGCCATCGACGACGGCATGTGGAGCCGACTGAGCGAGCAAGACAGCCCAACGGCGTACAACCTCTACGGACCGACGGAGTGCACCGTGGACGCGACGGCGTGCCCCATGGAAGCATCCCATCCAACGCCGAGTCTCGGTCGAACGCTCGCGAACGTCAGGGCATACGTGCTCGACGAAGCGCTCGAGCCCGTCCCCATCGGCGTGCCCGGAGAGGTCTACCTCGGCGGCGAGGGTCTCGCGCGTGGGTACGTCGGGCGTCCGGGGCTGACGGCGGAGCGATTCGTCCCCGATCCGTACGCCAGCGATCCAGGGGTTCGAATGTACCGCACCGGCGACATCGCCCGTCGTGAGGACGACGGCAAGCTCGTCTTCCTGGGGCGAGCCGACCTACAGGTGAAGGTTCGCGGGGTTCGTATCGAGCTCGAGGAGATCGAGCGGGTCTTGCTCGAGCACTCGGCCGTCCAACAGGCAGCAGTCACGGTCCGGGAGGACGCACGAGGCGATCAGCGGATCGTGGCCTACGTCGTCCCTCACCGCCGCAATGCCCCCCGGCTCGACGGTCTCCCACGCCACGTGCTCCCCAACGGCATGGCGATCGTCCACCGGAACAAGAACGAAACGGACTACCTCTATCGAGAGCTCTTCGACGAGCGCCTCTACCTGCGCCACGGGATTCGCCTGCCAGGCGAGGGGGTGGTGTTCGACGTGGGGGCGAACATCGGATTGTTCACGCTCTTGGTGGGTCTGGAGAGCCCAACATGCCGGGTATACGCGTTCGAGCCGCTCCACCCCATACGAGAGGTGCTGGTCAAGAACGCCGAACTCTACGGATCGCGCGTGGAGGTCCGTCCATTCGGTCTCTCGGACCGGAGCCAGGCCGTGCCCTTCACCTTCTATCCCGGCTACACGATGATGTCGGGCCGAAGCGAGTACGCCGATGCGGAGGGCGAGGTACTCGTCGTCAAGACCTTCCTCGAGAATCAGCGCGCGCAGGGAGACACCGGAGCCGCGCTGCTCCACGCCAATGTGAGCGAGTTGCTCGACGGCCGGTTCACCGAGGAGCGGCACGAGGTGCTGCTGCAGCGGCTCTCGGATGTCGTACGAAACGAGGGCATCGACCGAATCGACCTGCTGAAGATCGACGTCCAGCGGGCGGAGCTCGACGTCCTTCATGGCATCGATGACGAGCACTGGCCGATGATCCGCCAGGTCGTGATGGAGGTACACGACGGACACGGACACGCGACGGAGGGACGACTGCGTGCAGTGGCGGAGCTGCTCGAGGCGAGGGGGTTTGCCGTGATCACCGAGCAAGATCCCCTCCTCCGAGGGACGGACCGCCACAACCTCTTTGCGCACCGACCCAGCGCGCCCGTGACCGCCATCACGCCAGAGCACGCGCTGGACCCTCGAGTGATCTCGAGGGTCTTGACCCCCGACGAGCTTCGCAACTTCGTCAAACAAGTGCTGCCCGACTTCATGGTACCCAGCGCGATCATCTTGCTGGAGGAGCTGCCACGCACCATCACCGGGAAGGTCAACCGCAAGGCCCTGCCCCCACCAGAGTCCGTCTCCACGGACGCCGGCGTCGACCGCGTGGAGCCACGCAATGAGACCGAACGCCGCATCGCGTCCATCTGGGGCGAGGTGCTCCGCAAGGACCACATCGGGATCCACGACAACTTCTTCGACCTCGGAGGCCACTCGCTCCTCCTCCTGGAGGCCCACGGGCGCGTGAATCGAGTCATGAGCAGCGAACTGTCGATCCTCGACCTGTTCCGGCACCCAACGGTAGCGTCGCTCGCCGCACTACTTGCGAGCGGGGCGAATGAGATCGGCGACACCAGCCGCGAGATCGACGAAGCGGCGAAGAAGCGCGTGCTCGCGTTGAGACGCCAGAAGGCTCGAATGAAAGGAGGAGCGCGATGACGATGATCTCACCGGACGAACGACTCGAGGGCATCGCGATCATCGGCATGGCCTGCCGGTTTCCGGGGGCTCCCGACGTGGAGGCATTCTGGCAGAACCTCTGCGATGGCGTCGAGTCGATCCGCACCTACTCCGACGCCGAGCTGCTCGCGGCCGGCGTACCCGAGGAGTTGCTGAACGATCCGCACTACGTGAAGGCCAATGCCGCGCTCGACGACGTGGAACTATTCGACGCAGAGTTCTTCGGTGTGAACCCCAATGTGGCGCAGATCACCGACCCTCAGCATCGCATCTTCCTCGAGTTGGCCTGGCACGCGATGGAGCATGCGGGCTACGACTCCGAGCAGTTCACGGGTGACATCGGCGTATTCGCCGGTCTGAGCATGAACACGTACCTGATCGAGAATCTCACGAAGCATCGGGGGTTCATCGAGTCTCACGGTCTTCTCCAGGCCGCCATGGCGAACCGGGGCGATCACCTCGCCACGTCCACGGCGTACAAGCTGGATCTGCACGGTCCCGCATTCGTGGTCCAGAGCGCATGCTCGACATCGCTGTCCGCGGTACATCTGGCGTGCCAGTCGCTGCTCTCCCATCAGACGGACATGGCGCTCGCCGGCGGCGTATCGGTGAGAGTGCCGCAGACGATGGGCTATGTGTACGAGGACGGCGGTGTCGCGTCGCCCGACGGGCATTGCCGACCATTCGATGCCCAGGCACGGGGCACGGTCTTCGGGAGCGGTGCCGGCATCGTGGTGCTGCGAAGGCTCGAGGACGCGCTCTCGGCGGGTGACACGATTCATGCGGTCATCGCAGGCTCGGCCGCCAACAACGACGGCGCGGCGAAGATCGGCTACACGGCACCGTCGTCGGAGGGCCAGCGCAAGGTGATCGCGATGGCCCAGGCCGTGGCCTCGATACACCCGGACACGATCGGATACGTGGAATGCCACGGGACAGGCACCGTGCTCGGCGATCCGATCGAGCTCGAGGCACTCACCCGCGCGTTCGCGGCAAAGACCAAGCGAAGGCAATACTGTGCGATTGGCTCGGTGAAGAGCAACATCGGTCATCTCGACACGGCCGCCGGCATGGCTGGTCTCATCAAGACGGCCTTGTGTCTCTCGCGAGGGAAGATCCCACCAACGCTGCACTTCGAGTCACCCAACCCGGAGCTGGGGCTGGAGAGCGGACCGTTCTACGTGAACCCGGAGATCCGTGAGTGGCCCGCCCCGGATGGCCATGGCCGGCGTGCAGGGGTCAGCTCATTCGGGATCGGAGGCACGAACGTCCACCTCGTGCTGGAGGAAGCCCCGCTCCCACCACGACCTTCGACGCCCTCGCGGCCATGGCATACCCTCATGCTCTCTGCGCGTTCTGCTGTCACGCTCGAGGCACAGACGGACGCGTTGCGCGAGCATCTCGCAGCCCATCCCGAGCTCGATCTCGGAGATGTGGCCCATACGCTGCACTTGGGGCGACGACGCTTCGAGCACCGCCGTGCCCTGCTGTGTCGAACGACGGCCGAGGCGGTGCAGGTGCTCGAGCGCCTTCCGCCGGATCAGACCTTTTCGGCGCAGCACGAGGGCAGCGCGCGCCCCGTGGCGTTCCTGTTCCCGGGGGTGGGAAGCCAGCACCCCACGATGGTGCGCGAGCTCCATGCCGAGGTGCCGGAGGTTCGCCGACACCTCGACGAGTGCATCGAGTGCCTCTCTCCCTTGCTTGGCATCGATCTGCGGTCCATTCTCTTGCCCGGCCCAGGCCAAGAGGAGCACGCACGAGCCGCCCTCGAGCGCGCGAGGGTGGCCGAGCCCGCGCTGTTCGCCGTGGAGCACGCGCTCGCCCGATCGCTGATGGCGTGGGGCGTTCGCCCCACGGCGCTGCTTGGCGAGGGGATCGGCGAGTACGTGGCGGCCTGCGTTGCCGGTGCGGTTTCGCTGCCAGATGCGGTGAGGATGGTGGCCATGCGCTCCGAGCAGGTCGAGCGGTCGCCCCGGGGAGCCATGCTGGCGGTCCTCTCGTCGGAGGCCGCCTTGCGTTCGCGGATGGATGAACTCGGCTGGGCCCTCGCGAGCATCGGACGCGACTCCTCGTGCGTGGTCTCGGGTCCGCTCGAGACCGCCGCCGACTTCGAACGCTCCCTGACGGCGGAGGGGATATCCTGGAGACGCCTCCGAGCGGACCGGGCGCTCCATTCTCCCGTCGTCGGCAGCGTCGCAGCGCGGCTCACGGAGCTGCTGCGTCCCCTCTCCTTCCAGCGGCCACGGATTCCGTGCATCAGTGGAGCAACCGGAAGGTGGATCCAGGGTGAATGGTCCGATCCCACCTACTGGGGCGAGCAGATGCAGCGATGCGCGCGTCTGTCCGAAGGTATCGCTCGCCTCTGGGAAGAGCCCGACCGTCTCGCGGTCGAGGTGGGCCCGGGACGAGCGATGACGAACATGGCCCGACTACACCCGACGAAGTCGCCCCGCCACGTCGTCTTGCCAGCCATGGTCGATGAAGCGGCCGATGCCTCGCCGACGCAGACGTTGACCGCCACCCTCGCCCGGTTGTCGATCCATGGCGCCGAGACCGGCCCGGGAAGTGAGGATGGGACCACCCCGAGGCGACGCGTGCCTCTGCCCCTCTATCCGTTCGAACGCCGCCGGTACTGGCTGGAGCCGCCCGTGAGCGAGGACGCGGAGGAGCCCCTTCCCCCGCGGCGAGCAGACCTGGCGGACTGGTTCTTCGTGCCATCGTGGAAGCGCGTGGGGCCACCCACACGAGCTGCCGGGTCGAAGGATGCTGGCGCTGGGAAGGTCGTGCTGTTGTTCGCCGATGCCTACGGCCTAGCCGAGCGCCTCGCGGCGCAGCTCGACCAGGATGGGCACACCGTCGTCCGCGTCATGCGTGGTGACCAGTATCGGGCGATCGAGAGAACCCGCTACGCCATCGAGCCTGCCCGCCCCCAGGACTACCACGCTCTTTGGCAAGACCTCGGCGCGGCGGGCACCATGCCTTCTCGAGTGATCCACATGTGGGGAGTCGAGCCGTACCGAAACGATGGCTCGCGACTGGCGGCGCTGCCAGGGGTCTACGAGCTCGGCATGAAGAGCTTGATCCGCCTCGCGCAGGCAGTCGGACCGGCGCTGCGCGAGGGTCCCCTCCACCTCGACGTGATCACGAGCCAGGTCCAGGAAGTCACGGGCGACGAGGTGCTCTGCCCGGAGAAGGCGACCATCCTGGGTCCAGTGCTCGTCATGGGGCAGGAGTACACGACCATCCGCCCTCGTCTCGTCGACGTCGCCTTGCCGGCCCCAGGTGGCGCCGAAGAAGCGCGTCTCGTGCAACAACTCGTGGAAGAAGTCGAGAGCGACGCGGACGAGCCGCTGGTCGCATACCGAGGGCCCCACCGGTGGGTGAAGAGCCACGAGCCGATGCGGGTCGAGCCCTCGTCACAGCCGGCGTCTTCGTTTCGCCACGGCGGCACGTACCTCATCACGGGCGGACTAGGGGGGATTGGCCTGACCCTCGCCGAACAGATCGCTCGTATCCCCGGCACACGCCTGGTGCTCCTCGGACGGAAGGCTCCGAGCGAACATCCCGAGAGCGACACCTCGGCCGACTCGGGAGCCGCATCACGGCCCACGGGATTGCTCGCACGGATCCGTCGCCTCGAACAGCTCGGTGCGGAGTTGATGATCGTCTCGGGAGATGTCTCCGATCGTGCACGAATGCGGGAGCTGCTGGCCGACGTGCGAGCCCGTTTTGCCCCGCTGAACGGAGTCATCCACGCTGCGGGAGTACCGGCGAGCGGGGCCATCCAGCGGAAGACGGACGACATGATGGAGCGGGTGCTCGCGCCCAAGGTCGTGGGAACGCTGGTGCTCGACGAGCTCCTCGCGGACGAAGACCTCGACTTCGTGGTCTACTGTTCGTCACGGACGGCCGTGCTGGGGGGATTCGGGCAGGCCGACTACGCGGCCGCGAACGCGTTCCTCGACGCATTCGCTCGTCACAAGAGCCGAACATCCAGGACACGCACCATGTCGATCGCCTGGTGCGCCTGGAAGGAGGTGGGCATGCTCGCCCGTGCGGCCGACGCCCGTGCTCCCGGGACCGCCACGTCGCGACCGGTCGCCACCGGTCATCCGCTCCTCGGTGACCGGGTGGTGTCGACCCCAGAGCGAGAGATCTACGAAAATACGTTCAGCGCCGAGACACACTGGATCCTGTCGGATCACCGCATCCTCGGCACACCGGTGATCGCCGGCACGACCTACCTCGAGATGGTGCGGGCGGCGCTCGCACCACGCGTGCAGGGGATGAGCCTCGAGATCTTCGACATCTCCTTCCTGAACCCTCTGGCCGTTCGGCTGGGTGAGGCACGGATCGCTCGCCTGGAACTCACCCGCACGACGGACGGATACGCGTTCGGGGTGAGCAGCCGAGCGCCCGAGGGCTCCGAAGGCCAGCCGATGCAGCACGTCATCGGGAATGCGCGACTGGTGCCCGGCCAGGATCGCGGGCACGAGCTACCGGCGCTGCAGAGCCGGTGCCCCCGCGAGAGGACGATGAGCGATGCGGACGCACGGGACGACGACCACGGCCCACGCTGGCAGTGCGTCCGACACGTACGCTGGGGTGATGGCGAGGTCTTGGCCACGCTCGAGCTTCCTGTGGAGTTCGTCTCGGATCTCGACCAACTGGCGCTGCACCCTTCCATGCTCGACAAGGCCATCGGCACCGGCCGGGACTTCATCATCCAAGGGATCCCCTATATCCCGTTCGGCTACGAGAGCCTCGTCATCAGGCACCCGATGACGCAGCGCATCTTCGTTCACACCCGTGCACGCGGAGAGGACGTGAGCCGGAGCGAGACCCCGTCGTTCGACGTGACGATCATGGACGGCGCGGGACGGGAGCTGGTCGAGATCCGCGGGTTCTCACTCAAGCGCATCAACGATGTCGCGGCCGTGTACCGGAACCTCGCACGGCGTGATGCGATGACGGCAACGCTCGACGGCACCTCCGCAAGACAACCGACGAGCATCTTCGACCAGATCCTGCGCGAAGAGGGGGTCCTGCCGAACGAGGGCGCGGAGATCTGGAGCAGAGCCCTCGGCGGGCCTCTCGTACCCAACTGGGTCATCTCTACTCGGGATGTGGAGGCGATGCTGGCTCGGGGAATGGTGCACACGTCGGCCACGCGAGCTCGCCCCCTGGCCGAGCTCGAAGAGGTGCCGCAGCGTGATCGTCGTCGTCGCCCGGCACTGGCGACGCCGTACGTGGGGGCGCAGACCCCCCTTCAGTCGACGCTGGTCGAGATCTTCGCCGAAGCACTGGGCTTGGACCAGGTGGGTATCGACGACAACTTCTTCGACCTCGGGGGTGACTCGATCCTGGCCATGCGACTCGCAGCCCAGATCCGAGCACACACCGAACGCGACCTCCAGGTGGTTCAGCTCTTTGCATCACCCACGATCGCGGACCTGGCCGTAGCGCTGGGTGAAGTTCCCTCCGAGCCGGAGATTCCCGCTCGTGGAAACAGCGCCGAGCGCGGTGCTCGTCGGCGCGCGCGAGCCATCGCCCGTCAACGAGGGCGCAACCGAGAATGAGCACACTGCACCAACGACGCAAACGGGAGAGAAACGGACATGAGTGATGAACGAGAAGACACGACGACCTATGCCGTCGTAGTGAACCACGAAGAGCAATACTCGATCTGGCCGGCAGACCGCGAGCTTCCGCACGGCTGGACCGCGGTGGGTGTCACGGGGCCCAAGGCGAACTGCCTTGCGCACATCGAAGAGGTATGGACGGACATGCGCCCGCTGAGCCTCCGCAAGCACATGGAGGAGCAGGCCGGGAAGTAGGGAGTCCGCTCGACCTTCGTTTCCCCGCGGAATGAAGCACGACGCCTTGCCCCCGCGCCTCGCCGCGGGACATGCTCGACCGGTGCACACTCGCGGCATCGTCGTCCTGAGCGCCTGGCTCCTGCTCCCCGCCTGCAAGGACGACCCGCCCCCCGCGACCAGCGAGTCCGAGGGTGCGGGCACCACGACCGCGTCGGCCTCGTCGGCCCCGTCGACCAGCGCCGACGCCAGCACCGGGCCCTCCGCTTCATCGGATGGAGCCGACACCACCGCGGCCACGCCGGGCTGCGGCACCGACTCGGCGGCAGCGCTCGCCCGCTGCGTGGACACCCAGGCCATCGAGGCCGACGTGACCTTCATCGCCGAGATCCGCACTCCGGGCACCCCCCACTGGCTCGCGGTGCAGGAGCTGTGTG
The DNA here is from genome assembly GCF_026337845.1 of Paraliomyxa miuraensis. Taxonomy (GTDB): domain Bacteria; phylum Myxococcota_A; class Polyangia; order Nannocystales; family Nannocystaceae; genus Paraliomyxa; species Paraliomyxa miuraensis. Next base: position 574,590 of record NZ_JAOVZF010000163.1, read on the forward strand.
CCGACCGCCTCACCATGCTCGGCTTCACCGTCGAGCTGCACGAGTACGGCACCGGCATCAACGTCATCGGGCGCCTGCCGGGCTCCACGAACCCCGACGAGGTCGTGCTGATCGGCGCCCACTACGACCACGTGGCCGACTGCCTGGGGGCCGACGACAACGCCAGCGGCGTGGGCGGTGCGCTCGAGGCCGCCCGCGTGCTCGCCACCGCCGACGACCGCCCGCGCACCCTCGCGGTCGCGTGCTGGGACGAAGAGGAGCTCGGCCTGGTCGGGTCCGAGGCGTGGGTCGATGGCGGGCAGGCACCCGGCGAGACCATCGTCGCCTACTTCAACTACGACATGATCGGCTACGCCACCAACACCCCCGACACGCAGGAGATCCCGTTCGGCTTCGACGCGGTGTTCCCCGAGCAGTACATGCAGGTGGAGGCCAACGAGTTCCGCGGCGACTTCATCCTCAACGTGGCCGACGACCTCGCGACCGCGCCGGCCCAGGCCTTCGACGCCCACGCCGCCTCGCTGGGGCTGACCTCGATCTCGGTGGTGCTCGACGCGGCGTCCAAGAACAGCGACCTGTTCTCCGACCTGCGCCGCTCCGATCACGCGCCGTTCTGGTTCGTCGACATCCCGGCGCTCTTCCTCACCGACACCGCCAACTTCCGCAACCCCGCCTATCACTGCGCGAGCGGGCAGGACGACCTGGTGGCCTTCGACTTCGCGGCCCTGGTGGTCGGTGCCACCGTGGGCGCCGCGGCCGAGACCCTGGGTGTGCCGCCCTGAGCCTCAGCCCACGTCGAGCGAGGCGATCGCGGCCTCGACCGACTTGGCCTTGGGCTCGAACAGCTCGGTGTCACCCCCGGCCTCCACGATCACCACCCTGCGACCGGTGACGAACACCGTGACCCAGAAGGCCAGGATGCGCCCGCCCGACTCCACCTCGTAGCGGATCTGGCGACCCGAGCGACCGTTGGCCGAGGTCACGTCGCGGAGGGTCTTGGCCTCGTAGCCGGCCCGACGCAGCTTGACGTCGACGGCCGAGGACCAGAAGTCGAGGTCGCCCTTGGGGTCGTTCTTCTCGGTGCGCACCGCGAGCACCACCCCCTCACCATCGCTGGCGCGGTAGTCGTAGGTGTCGTCGTCGTGGGTGGCAAAGCCCGAGGGGGTCTGCAGGCGAGCGGTGCTGCAGCCGCCGAGCACGAGGGCCGCGAGGATGAAGGCAGGGATCGAGCGTCGCATGGTCATGGTTCCTTTCGAACAACGGGGATTCGTCGAGCAGTGGAAGCTCAGCGCAGGCTCAGCAGGTGGTTGACGTCGACCTCGTCGATCCATCCCACGGAGGTACCGAGCACGCGGGCGGGAGGGGGCGGCGGAGGCGGGAGGATCTCCTCGTCCTTGCGATCGTCCTCGACCACCACCAGCTCGCGCGGGAGCTCGGAGAAGTTCATGGTCACGGTCGAGAACGCCGCCTGCGAGCCCAGGTAGCGCAGCTGGCCCTCGATGGCGTCGATCTCGGCGCTGATGCGCTCGAGCTCCTTCTCGACCACGAGGATCTCGCTCAGATCCTTGGCCTGGCTCATGAGCTTTTGGATCCGGCTGCGCGTGGCCTGCAGGTTCTCGAGCCGCACCTTCAAGTCGTGGAACTGCTCGGACACGTCCACCGTCTGGACACTGCGCGACTTGACCTCGCCCAGGCCCTCGAGGCCCCGCATGAGCCGGCGAAAGCGGCGCGAGGGCACCCGCAGCACGAGCGACGTGTCGGTCTGCTGCGAGATGTAGCCACCGGCCTTGACCGCTTGGTCCACCGCGGCGTCGATGCTGGCGGGGATCGAGTCGGGCTGCACGGCCACGTGGAGCGACCCGTTGAAGATCAGCATCTGGTCGACGGAGTCATCACCGGTGGTGGGCATGTCGTCGGCCACCGCCCGCTGGCCCCCACCATCGCTCGCCACCGCCGTGCCGACCTCGGCCCCGACGGGCTGGCTGGGCGGGAGCGCGCCCATCACCGCCGCGGGCATCACCGCCCCCGGTCCAGGGCTGACGCTCGGGCTCGCTCCCTGGGCGACGGGCCCGTCGCTCTGCATCTCGGGGGCCATCATCTCGGGGCTGGCCTCCATGGCCATGTCGTAGCCGGGGTCATGGCCGGGATAGCCACCGTCGTAGGCCGGCGCCATGCTGGACTTCGAGGCACAGCCGAGGCCCAGCGCCAACAGGGCCAGCGAGATCGAGGAACGAGCGGGAATTCTCATGGGTAGGCTCCGTGGTTTCGCGGCCCCGAACGCCAGCCGCCACGGAGACCTTTCACCCCTGTCTTCGGGCGCGCAGCAGCAGGCTCAGCGCGCACATTCCCGCCATGATCACGGCACGGCCCATCTCGAGGCCCACCGTGCGCTGCAACCACAACCAGGCGGCGACCGTGACGATGAGCACGGCCCCCGAGCGCACGTACCAGCGAAACGAGGCCGACCGCCCCGCGGCCCGCTCGGAGGCCGAGTGCTGGACCACGTAGAGCGCGCTCACGACCGCGAACAGCAGCAGGGGCAGCGAGGCCACCGCGTCGCCGTGGCGCCAGATCATCCATGCCATCAAGAGCAGCTGGCTGTGCATCATGGTCACCGGACCACGCACGAGCCGGGCCGCGGTCGCGTCGTCGCGCGTCCACACCCCGGCTGCAATCGCCAACCCGAACAGGAACGGCGATCCGAAGCCCACCACCATCACCACGCCGGCCACCAACCCCTGGCCGAAGGCGTCGATCGCCACCTGCACGAACGTGCGTCCGGCCGGGGTCAGCGGGAAGAACGCGCAGGCGAACAACGAGAGGCCAAGCACGGCGGTGCTGCGAGGCAGCGAGAGCGTGGCCGGGGCGGCGGGTTCGGACATCGTGCCCACGGTACCACGAGCGCTGCCATGGTCCGCGTGGACGAGGTCGCCCGGGTCATCGAGCGAGGTGTCGGGCGAGCCAGGCCTCGACCTCCGCGAGCGCCTCGCCTGCGGTGTCGCCGAGCTCGGCGTAGTCGTCCCGGGCCTGCTCGGCGAGCGCGTGGGCGCGAGCGCGTTGGGTCCGGTCGCTCCACAGCGCGCGGGCCAGCGCGAAGCGGGCCTCTGCGAACGCCTCGGCTGCAATTTCGTCGATCTGGCGAAACGCGAGGATGCGCTCGGCGTGGAGCCTTGCGGTGTCGAAGTCCTCCCGCAGGAGCGCCACCCTGGTCAGACCCAGCAGCGGAGAGATCACGTGGGGATGATCGGGCCCCAGCGCCTTCTCGAACCCGCGCAGTGATCGCTCGTAGTAGTGCCGGGCCTGCTCGCGATCTCCCTGGGACTCGAGCACTCGCGCGAGGTTGTTCGAGTCGATCGCCACGCCGGGATGGTCGGGGCCCAGCGCGTTCTCCCGGATCCGCATCGCTCGCTCGAGATGGCGCGCGGCCACTTCGTACTGCCCCTCGTCATGGCGCCGCGCGCCCAGGCTGCCCAGGATGTCGGCCACCTGGGGATGGTCGGGGCCCAGCGCGTCCTCCGAGACTCGCAAGGCTCGCTCGAGGTGCAGCCGGGCCTGCTCGCGTTCTTCCGGGCCGTGGAGGACGTGCGTCAGGTTCATCAGGTCGAGGGCCACCGCGGGATGGTCGGGTCCCAGTGCCTGCTCGTTGATCCGCAGCGCACGCTCGAGGTGGAGCCTGGCCTCCGCTTGCTTGCCCTGACCGCCCAGCACGAAGCCCAAGTTGGTCAAGACCTTGGCCACCTCGGGGTGGTCGGGTCCCAGTGCCTGCTCGTTGATCCGCAGCGCACGCTCGAAGCAGGGCGTGGCTCGCTCGTGCTCCGCCCGCGCGTGGAGCACGGTCCCCAGGTTCATCAGGGCCATGGCCACGTGGGGATGGTCGGGACCCAGCGCCTGCTCGAAGATCTGCAGCGCTCGCTCGAAGTGGAGCTCGGCTCGTTCGTAGTCACCCTGGCTGCGGAGCACGGTGGCCAGGTTGCTCAGGCTCCCTGCCACCTCGGGATGCTCGGGTCCCAGCGTCTCCTCTTCGAGCTGCAAGACCTGCTCGAAGTCGTGCCGGGCTTGCTCGTACTCTCCCCGCGAGCTCGACACCACGGCCAGGTTGCTCAGGCACCGAGCGAGATCCATGGCGTCTCCGCTGCGCTCGGCGTAGGCCAGGGCCGTGCGGCCCCATGTGCGCCCTTCGGCGTGCCGAGCCCGATCGAGGCCCACCACGGTCACGAGCCCCAAGGCTGCTCCGATCGCCACCTCGTCGTGTCGATGCTCCACCGCCAGCGCGTGCGCATCGAGCAGGTCCTGCTCCGCCTCGGCGTACCGGCCAACGTCCTCGCGCAACGTGCCCCGCAGGGCCTTGGCCTCGGCAACGAGCGGCCCGTATCCGAGCGCCTCGGCGCGCTCGACCAGCGGCTCCACCCGCTCGAGGGCCGAGGCATGGAGGCCGGCCTTCCGCGCGGCCTCGTAGTCATCGAGCTCGATCCGCATCGCCTCCACGGCTCGCGCAACCGCGGGATCTTCGGGCGGGGAGACCTCGGCCCGCAGCGCGTCGAGGTCGTCGCAGCGGTCGAATCGCGGCAGCCCGCCGACCAGGTCCACCGCGTGCGCCACCACGGTGACATCGACCGTGGCCAGCACCTCCACCGCCGCGCGCAGGGCCTGCTTGCGCTCGAGCATGCAGCCGCGGCGCAGAGCGAGCACATCCGCGTCGTGCTCGGGCCGCGTGCGCGTCGACTCGCACACGTCGGTGTACTTGGCAGCCCAGGCCTCGGCATAGTCGTCGAGCCGCAGCGCCACGCGATCCCAGGTGCCCGGTGCATACGAGAGCCCGGTGCCCAGGATCGCCGCCCCGACCTCCTGTCGGCGCTCGTCGTCCCATACCCCGCGGAGCTCGAGCCGGGCTCCGGTGCAGCGCTCGCCCCATGACGGCTCCGGCAGCAGCCCGAGAACCGCCGCGGTCGTCATGAGCCCCGCCCCGACCGTGAGCACCATCCACCACCGTCGGCGAGGGGCTACCACCTCGCGCAGCGCTGCGAGCAACGCATCCATCGACGACCATCGCTGCTCGGGGTCGGCCGCCAGCCCACGCAGCAGCACCTGGCGCAGCGCCAGCGGGACCTCGTGCCCCCTGGGCGCCGGTCGGACGACGGCGCGGCGCATCGCCACCATCGAGGCACCCATCGAGGCGCCCACGTACGGGCGCTCGCCGTAGACGGCCTCGTAGAGTGACACGCAGAAGCTGAACTGGTCGCTGCGCGCATCGACCGGCCGTCCCTGCATCTGCTCGAGCGGCATGTAGGCCGGCGTGCCCAGCACCGTGCCGGTCCTGGTGATCGACTCGTCGAGCACCGCGGCCCCAGGCTCGAGCCGCGGCTCGCACGCGACTGGATCCGATGGCTCGTGCTCGCTCGAAGCACTCTCATCGCCCTCGGACCGCCGCGCCAGCCCGAAGTCGAGCACGCGCGGTCGGCCCTCGTCGTCGATGATCGCATTGCTCGGCTTGAAGTCGCGGTGCACGAGCCCCTGCTCGTGAGCCGCCGCGAGGCCGGCACCGATCTGCACGAACAGCTCCACACAGGCACGCCAGCCCGGCGGCGGCACCTGTGCCATCCACTGCGCGAGCGTCCGCCCCCGCACCAGCTCCATCACCACGAACGTCTGCCCCTCGAGCTCCCCCACCTCGTACACCTGCACCACATTGGGATGCGAGAGCTTGGCCAGCGCCTGTGCCTCTCGCCTCAGGCGCACCGTGTGGTGTGGGTCGAGCTCACGACGCAGCACCTTGATCGCCACCTGCCGATCGAGCTCGCGATCGTGGGCTCGCAGCACCGCCCCCATGCCTCCCTCGCCCAGAGTCCCCAGCACCTCGTAGCGCCCGTTGGGCCCTGCCCTCGACGACTGGTCGGCATTGGAGCGCCCGATCATCGCTTCCACGATACCCGCCCGCGAAGCATACTGCCGGCAATGGAGCCGCCGACTCCGATCCACGAGACCCTGCCCGCCGTGCGCGAGGCCGACCACCGTGCCCTTCGCTGGCAGCTCGTACGCGACCTCGCGGTGTTCCAAGCCAAGCTGTTCGTCGACGGGGTCAAGGACCTGGTGCTCGCCCCCGTGTCGCTGGTGGCGGCGGTCGTCGGAATGGTGGCCGATCGCAACGACCCCGGCCGCGCGTTCCGTGGCGTGCTGCAGCTCGGTCATGCCTTCGATCGCTGGGTGAACCTGTTCGGTCGGTCCGAACCCGACTGGTCCCGATCCCAACCCGAGCTTCCGCCCGCACCCGGCTCCGCGACGTCGACCGCCACACCCGCCGCATCGACGCCGGGCCTCGATGCCTACGTCGCACGGGTCGAGCAGGTGCTCGTGGAGCAGTATCGAAGGGGTGGGCTCACGGCCAAGGCCAAGGACGCCATCGACCAGGCCATCGACTCGCTCCACCGCAGCGGCTCACCGCCTCGCTGACCGCCATCGCGAGCCACCGTAACTCGTCCCCGCCGAGCGCACCGGGCGCGCATCGTCGAAGAACCCAAGGATCTCAACGAGTTCGGGCTCGAAGGATCTTTTCTTCGAATCCGCTCGGAAAAGCTCGGAGAGCTGGTGTCGAACTCGATGCCCGACGGCAAAAGGTCGGGAGCCTGGCCGACCGAGGTTGGATGCGGAAGGGGGGGATCCCCGATCGGCCAGGCTACACGCGACGCCTGTTCGTATAGCAAACCCGGCTGGGGTGCGGTAGAGACGGGCCGTGCTCGAGGCCGGGGTTCGGGCCAAGCGAACGCGAACGCCAATCGCAGGGGCGTTGGGCGGGTTGGCGAGGAATTGCACGCCGATCCGATCGACCCTCGGTTCGGCCTTGGCGGGTCGCGCGCAGGATCGGCGCCGCGTCCGACGGTGGACACGAAAGGGCCGCGTTGGATGCGATTGATGATCGCCCCGACAGCGGCGTGGCTGCTCGCGCCGCACCTGGCGATGGCCGCACCTCAGACCGGTCGGACCGTCGATCCCTCCGTCGACCCGGGGGAGCGCACCTACCGAGCGATTCGTACGCACGAGGCGATGCAGATCGATGGCCGCGCGACCGAGGACACCTGGCGTGCGGCTCCCAAGGACGATCGCTTCCTCGAGCGAACCCCCGAGGTCGGCGGCGTGCCCCCGGTTCGCACCACGCTGCAGGTCGCCTACGACGATCAGTTCCTCTACGTGCTCATCGACTGCGAGTCGGAGCCGGGCGACGTGATCGTGCGAACGCTGAGGCGCGACAACCCCGGCATCTTCTCGGACGACACCGTCTACGTGAAGCTCGATGCGTTCCACAACCATCGCGATGCGGTGAGCCTGGGGGTCAACGCCGAGGGGGCGCAGATCGACGCCCTGGGGCTGAGCGACGGGGCGCAGTTCCTCACCGAGTGGGATGCCGTGTGGACGGCCGAGGCCGAGCGTCGCCACGACGGCTACACCGTCGAGTACAAGATTCCGTTTGCGATCCTCGGGATCAAGAGCGCCCGCGAGCAGACCATCGGCCTCGACATCTCGCGCGACCACCCGTCGCGCAACGCCACCTACGACTGGCGGATCTTCGTGCCCCCGCGCTCGCCGATGGCCGCGAGCCAGTTCGGCCACCTCGAGGGGCTGCGCGACATCCGGGCCCAGCGTGCGATCGAGTACACGCCGTACACGCTGATGCGCACCAACTTCCAGCCCACGTTCACGGTGGATCCACGGCGCCGCCCCAACCTCGCCAGCGGCGGCGACGTGCGGGTGCAGGTGGGCAGCAGCTCCTACGTGGAGGCGAGCCTCCTCACCGACTTCGCCCAGGTCGAGGCCGACGAGGTCCAGGTGGCCCGCGACCGCTTCCCTTTGTTCTTCCCCGAGCGCCGCCCGTTCTTCATCAACGGGCTCGAGGTGTTCGACTTCGGGCGACCCCGTGAGGCGCAGCTGTTCTTCTCGCGACGCGTGGGCCTGGTCGACGGCCAGCCCGTGCCCGTGCTCGGAGGCGCCAAGGTCTACGGGCGCTCGGGTCCGGTGAGCTACGGCGTGCTGCAGCTGCAGACCCTGGGCGCACCTCAGGATCCCTCGCGAGGGCTGTCGCGAGCCGACCCCGACAACGTGACGGTGGCGCGCATGCGCGTGCAGACCACCCGCACGCTGAGCGTGGGCCTGATGGCGCTGGGGCAGCACCGCTTTGGCCAGGAGCACGGCGACCACGCGGCGGGTGGCGTGGATGCCCAGCTCATCGGGCTCGACGGCAAGCTCCAGGGCTACGGGTTCGTGGCCGGCACGCTGGGGCAGAGTCCGGCGCAGGGTCCCGTGCTCGACGACGACGGAGCCCTGCTCACCGGTTCGCGGCCGCCCGACACCCGGCTGGGCAGCAGCGCCTACGCCCAGCTCGCGTACCAGGGGCTCTACGTTCGACCGTCGCTCTTGTGGCTGTGGAGCGACCGCGACTTCGACCCGCGGCTCGGCTTCTACCGGCGGCCGGCCAGCGCGAGGCAGGAGGCCTCGCTGTCGTTCGTGCCCCGACCGCGGATCTGGGGCCTGCGCGAGGTGAGCTTCGGCCCCAGCTACAGCGTGGAGACCGACTCGCGCTACACCGAGCGGCTCGGTCGCAGCGGCGGCAGCCGGGTGAGCGCTTCGTGGCGCAACGGCGCGGGCATCGACTATGGCGCCTCGCACTTCATCGACGTGGTGCAGGCGCCGTTCGAGCTCTACCAGCACGAGGTCGAGGCGCGGCGCTACAGCGGCTTTCGCCACGCCGTGGGCGCCAGCAGCCCCGACCGCCGCGCCCTGCAGGTGGGCGTGGGCTACGAGTGGGTCGAGCTGTTCGGCGGCGTGGCGCACCTGCCCTCGGCCGACCTGACCGCGCGCCTGGGCAAGCACTTCACCGCGGCCGGCAGCTATACGCACGTGGTCGGGCACCTCGCCGACGAGGGCGAGGACTTCGACTTCGGCTACGCCAACGCCAACCTCGACGTGGCGATCACCCGCAACCTGGCGTTCGACAACCGGGGGCGGCTCGATCTGTCGCCCGGGCGCGAGCGCGTGGGCGTGCAATCGCGGCTGCGCTGGCGCTTCGCGCCCGGCAGCGACCTGTTCCTCGTCTACCGCAACGACCTGCCGCTCTCGGAGGCGCCGCCGGACGAGCCCGTGCGCGAGCCGTTCCACGAGCTGACGCTCAAGCTCAGCGTGTACATGCGGGCGTTCGTCGGGCGCTGAGCACGACTACTTGCTCGTGTCGGAGACGCGAACGTAGCCGCAGTACCAGCTTGGGTTGCTGCTCGTCTTGGCGAAGTACACGCAGTTGTCGTCGCCGGACGAGACGGTCACGGACGGGGCGCTACTGCTGCTGTGCAAGCGGCTCGCACTGGACTGGGGAGACACCTTGTACTCGATGCCATGGTCCGATCCGGAGTACTTGTAGAACTCGAACGTAATCGAGCTTCGACTCGTGACAGCGATCGTGGGCGCACTGCTCTTGGAGCTGGTCAGCCGAGCCCAGCTGCCACTGTCACCCTCTCGCCAGTACAGGTGAGAGGAATCATCGCATTTGACCTGAACCGTCGTACTCATCGTCGTTCTCCTCTGGTCGGATTGAATCGCATGGTTCGAGTAGAGATCATCGGGTGTTGCATGTCAGCTCGTATTGCTCGAGCCACGTGTCGATCTGCGCGACGACCTCTGCAACGCCAGCGCCCGCGAATGCCTGCTGCGACCGACAAGCCAAGCTCACCGCTTCGTGGGAAGGCCGCGCTCCCGTGTCGACGGGGGTGAGCGCCCGGGCAAGGGCCCAGCGAGCCGTGGCCGCCAGCGCCGGATCCCGAGCGAGGACCTCCCCGAGCGCGAGCACCTCTCGGAGCGGGGGCACGGCACGCTGGGGCTCCCCGGTGGCCAGCGACAGCTCACCGAGGCCGAGAAGGGGGTACGCTCGTCGGATGTCGTCGGGAGGGGTATCGAGCTCGAGGATGCGCAACGTCTGCTCGTAGAGGGGAGCGGCGTCGTCGTGCTTCCCTTGCGCCACCAGGCAGTCGGCGATGTTGCCATCGAGCATGGCCAGCTCGACGCGGTCGGGGCTGGGGCTGGATTCCCACGCGGCCCGGGTCTCTCGGTAGTAGGAGGCGGCCTCGTCCCAGCGCCCGTGAGCGCGGTGCAGGTTGCCCAGCAGCATGGCTACATCGCCCCGGATCTGCGATGGGGAGCGTTCGTCGAGGCATTCGTGGGCGGTCTTGGCCATCTCCAGCGCCTCGGCCATGTCGCCTTGCTGGAGCAGGATCGTGGCGAGCAGCACCCGAGTGCGGGCCGAGACGACGCTTCGCGGGCCCCAGAACTTCTCATGGTCGCCAAGCGAGCCCTCGAGGATGACGCGTGCCTCGCCGAGGCGCCCCTGGACGTAGTGGAGCTTGGCCAGCTTGTATCGGACCTCGACCCTCCACGCGATCCGCTCGGCTCGTACCGCGAGGGCATCGGCCTGCTCGTAGGCGGCGAGCGCGGCCTCGGGGTCCTTGCGACCGCGCTGGGCATCGCCGAGCTGGAGCAGGACCTCCAGGCGCTCATCGGGCAGCGGCTCCTCGATCGCGTCATACAGCGCCAAGGCACGGGTGTTGGCCTCGACCGACTCCTCGTGACGACCAGCGCGGAGCGCAACGAGTCCCTCCAGGGCCCAGCGCAGCGCATGGTGGCGGGGCTCGCCGTCGGGTCGAGCCAGCTTGCCGCGAATCGCGGCCAACCATGCGCTGGCCGTGGTCGTGTCCTCCTCGTCGTTCGCGACGAGGAGGAGCGCATGCAGCACATCGATGGCTCGCCCGCGATCATCGAGCTGGTCGGTCAACGCGAGCGCGGCCTCGAGATCGCTGCGCGCATCGGCAAGCCGTCGCGCTCGTCGCCGGAGCTGGCCACGGTTTCGCAAGGCATCCGCACGTAGCGAGGGCACATCGTGCAGCGCTTCGGCCCGCATCACCGCTCGATCCGCCGCTTCCATGCCGTGCTCTTCGTCACCGGTCGCGGCTGCGGCCCACGAGCGCGCAATGAGGGCCCGAATGCTCGCTCCCTCCTGAGCATGCTGGGATGGCACCTCGGAGGACGAGCGCAGCAATGCGTCCACGTCGGCGCAGGGGCTCAGCGGCGGCAGGGCACCCACGGCCTCCATCGCCTGGGCCACCGTGCGTGCATCGGCGCTCGCCAGGCGCTCCACCACGGCCTGCACGGGAGCGAGCCGCTCGTCGAGACACGTCATGCGGCGATCCAGCGCTTGCTCGCCGGCCTCGTGGCGGATCCAGGTGGCTTCGCAGGCGTCGGCCCGCGCATGCACCCATGAGCTCGCGTAGCGGTCGAGCTCGGCCTCCACCCGGGGCAAGACCCGCTGGGCATCGGTGACCTCGAACGCCTCGAAGGCCGCTCGGACCGCCCGGCGCTCGTCGTCCGTCCACGCGGGCATGACCTGCTCGCGCAGGCCATCGCAAGGCGGATCGCTGGCAGGCTGGCCGAGGAGCGACAGCACGCCGCCGAGCCCGACTGCAGCCGCGGCGGTCAGGGCTGCGGTGCGAGCACGCCGTCGTCGGGCCAGCCGCCGATCGATCCCGTCGAGCAGCACCTCCATGCTGGGGTGGCGTCGCTCACCGTCCAGCGACAGCCCGCGCCGTACCAGCTCGAACAGCCATCCCGGCACGGGTGCAAGCCCGCGCCGAGTCGGTGGGGCCGTCACCTGCTGCGCCCGCATGGTGACCAGGAGGGCCATCGCGGTGCTGCCAGCGAAGGGTCGATGGCCGTAGAGCGCCTCGAACAGCGAGACACAGAACGCGAACTGATCGCTTTGGGGAGTCGCGGGGCGGCCCAGCAGCTGCTCGGGGGCCATGTAGGCGAGCGTACCGAGCACCGTGCCCGTGCGGGTCAGGTCTTGCTCGAGCATGCGCTGCGAGCCCGAGACCCTCGCGCTCCCCGACCGGCTCGGGGACGGCTCGTCGGCGAGGGTTTGCTCGGCCTCGGTGGTCGCGCGCGAGTCCTCCGAACCCATCCCTCGCGCGAGCCCAAAGTCGAGCACCTTGACCACGCGCCGCTCGTCGAGGATGCAGTTGGATGGCTTGAAGTCACGGTGCACCAGGCCCTGGGCATGGGCGGCTGCCAGGCCTCGACCCGCCTGTCGATAGACCCCCAGCACCTCGGCCCAGGAGTGCGGGGTGCGCTGCCAGACATCGAGGGGCTGCCCGGCAATCAGCTCCATGGCCATGCAGACCCTGCCGTCGATCTGGTCCACGTCGTACACCCGCACCACGTTGGGATGCGTCAGCCGGGCCAAGGCCTGGGCTTCGCGAAGCAGGCGCTGCTCGTGCCGACCGCCGTACTGGTCGTGGAGCACCTTGAGCGCCACTTCACGATCCAGGGTCTCGTCGTGGGCTCGCAGCACGCGACCCATGCCCCCCTGGCCCAGGGTGTCGAGCACCGCGTAGCGACCGATGCGGGAGGGCTCGGAGGCCCCTCCGAACAACCGCGCCTGAACCTCGTTCTTCTGCGCTGCCATCCGAACCCGCAAGACGTCGGGAGAGGACCCGGAGTCCGACTCGGCCGCCTCGGCCTTCTCCGACCCATGGGTCGTCACCCGTGACCGGTCGAGATCAGGCATGGGAACCGGAAGGACCATCCATGGAGGTAGTGCACGCCATCGACGAGGTGTTGCATGAAAATTCTCGACGAGCCTCGGATCAACCCGACAGCTGCATCGACCTTCGTACCCGACCCAGCCACCCTTCGAGCTCGGCCAGGGTGCTCTGCCGAGTCTGGGTGCTCGCGGGCAGCTGTGCGATCATCTGCTCGAGCTGCCCACGGCCACGGTGGAGGCGCGAGCGGATGGTGGCCGGTGGCAGCGCGAGGGCCACACCGATCTCGGTGGAGCTCATCTCCTCCCAGTAGCGCATCTCGAGCGCGACTTGCGTGTCCATGGGGAGTCGCCGCAAGGCATCGAGCAGCAGCTGCTCCTGCTCGGCGAGCCCCACGATGGAGCTGGGGCTCGGCATCAAGTCGTGGATGGACGCCGACCCGAGCGCATCGATCTGGTCATTCGCCCGCTTGCGGCGGAGGTGGGCCTTGAGCACGTTGAACGCGATGCTGAAGAGGTATGCGCGAAAGCTGCCGTCCTCGCGCAGGCGGTCGCGCCCGCGCACGCAGGCCTCGAACGTCTCCTGGATGAGATCCTCGTGGCCGGCGCCGACCTTGTTGATGAAGAAGCGCGAGATGGGCTGGAAGTAGCGAGAGAACAGCTCCCGTCCTGCTTTGGCGTCACCGCCACGCCACGCCGCGAGAAGCTCGGCGTCATCGACCACACCGAGAATCCTACCTCCGTTCCGGGACGAGGGGCTACCGACCAGGCACGGCTTCACGTCGAGCCCTGCTCATGGCCGCCGGCCTCCCCCGGAGGTCCGAGGCGAGCCCCGCGGCTTCCCGGCCCGAGGGTATCATCCGGGTAGCCAAGACCATGTCGCTCTCCGAACGCTTCGAGCTCGAACGCACCCTCGGCCAGGGAACGTTCGGCACCACCCACCTCGCCAGGGAGCGCGCGACCGATCGGAAGGTGGCGATCAAGCAGCTCACCCTCCATGGCCTGCCCGAGTGGAGGCCGGTGGAGCTGTTCGAGCGCGAGGCCCGGGTGCTGCGCAGCCTCGACCACCCGGGCATCCCCGCGTTCGTCGACGCGTTCGAGGACGACGATCCCGAGCGCGGGCACGCGTTCTACATCGTGTCCGAGCACGTGGACGGACCCACGCTGCAGGCCGAGATCTCCGGCGGACGGCGCTACCGCCCCGAGCAGGCGCGCACGCTGTTTCGGCAGCTCTTGCAGACGCTCGAGTACCTGCACTCGCTGTCGCCGCGGGTGATCCACCGCGACGTCAAGCCCGGCAACGTGGTGCTGCGCAGCGACGGGAGACCCGTGCTGGTCGACTTCGGCTCGGTGCGCGACATCGCGGCGCGCCAAGCCGACGGCGGGATGACGATCGCGGGCACGGCCGGCTACATGGCCCCCGAGCAGGCCATGGGCATCGCCGACGTGCGCTCCGATCTCTACGGGGCCGCCGCCACCATGGCGCACGTGCTCACCCACGTGCACCCGTCGGATCTGCCGCGGCAGGGGCTGCGGCCCCAGCTCGGTGACCTCACCGGGGTGGACGCGACGCTGGCCTCGATCCTCGAGCGGCTGCTCGATCCGGATCCCGAGCGCCGCTTCGGCTCGGCCAAGGAGGTGCTGCGGGTGCTCGAGGGGGCCAAGGACGAACCCGCTGCGGCTGCACCCGTCACCTCGCTCGCGCATCGCGACGCCGGGCCCGAGCTCGCGCTGGCGCGGCTGACCGAGGGGCCGCGCACGGTGGGTCCCGAGATCGAGGATCGCCTCGGCTACGTGCGAGCGATGCGGGGAGCGCTGCCGCTGTCGCTCGGCACGATGCTCGGCGGCATGTCGATCGCGATCGGCTTTGCCATCGCCGGCCTGCCGGTCGTGACGGTCCCGCTGCTGTTTGCCTCGATCGGTGGCTTCTTGCTGGCCCCCTTGCCCAAGCGCAAGCAGCTCCGGCAGCTCTACGCCACCGGGGCGGTGACCAGGGGGCGCCTCATCCAGGCTCGCTCGGAGAACGGCTCGCTGTTCGTGACCTACGCCTTTCGCCACGAGGACCGCGAGTACAAGGGCTACCTGCTGACCAACGACGCGCTCATCGCCAACCGCGTGGGACCCGACACGCCGGTGTTCGTGTTCTACGATCCCAAGCGACCCAAGGACAACGCGGGGCTGTTGCCGGACGAGCTGCCCAAGGATCTGCGGGATGGGGTGGGCGAGGGGCAGCTACATGGTTGACATCAGTCGAGTCTTGGCATGGGCCCTGGCTCATGAGTTGCACTCGGTGCTCCGTGCTTAACGACCTCTACGCCGAGGCTCGTCGTAATGGCGATGTCCCTTGCTCGTGAGCGAGTGTCTCGACAGAGACATAGGCCCTGCGGAATTTACGCAAGGCGGGCCCGTAAGGAAGTGGATGCGTCGGTGTCGGGCAACGTCGCTCCAACCGCACCCTTGTACACGATACGGTATGATCATGAGGGGTCGCTGAAATGCCGAACTTGTCTGACTATCTTCATCCCGGTACGCGTCTCGGGGAAACGTACCTACGAACTGCATTTTTTGGGGAGCGGGAGGGACGGACGGGACCCATCATCGCCCCAAGCGATTCCCGCTACGTCATAGTGATCGCCGAACCGAATGGGCTTCACGGGGGACAATGGGAGGCGGGGGAAGTCGTCGACTGCGTCGGTGACAGGTGCTCGCCGCCCAGAGTCTTGAATCGGGCGAACAGAGCGGTTCGCGATCACGAAAAGGACGGCAAGCTGCTATTTGTCTGGAAGTCCCTTCGGGGGCGAAATAATGGACAGGTTCAATGCCTCGGGCAATACCGCTACAACCGCCACAGCTTCGTCTCGAGCTATGGAAAGAGTGGAGTCATACGGGTCATGTTCTTTCTTGATCCTGTGCCATCCGAGGGGGCCATCCAAGACATCACGCAAGCCACACAAGAGCTTGAACGCGCTATTGCCGAGGCGCAGAAGGAGATCACGCGCGTTGGGCCGGAGGCGATATTTGCGAAGATCCGACGGGGACGCCCCCAACAGAGAAAGGCGACGGTAACGGTATTTGACCGCGACAGCAATGTCGTTGCATTTGTGCTCCATCGGGCAGGAGGTCAGTGCGAGGGGTGTGGGCAGGAAGCCCCATTCCTTAATGGTAATGGGCAGCCATACCTTGAGGTTCACCACGTTCAACGACTGGCTGATGGCGGAGCCGACGAGCCGGAAAATGCCATCGGACTTTGTCCGACTTGCCATCGTCGCGCGCACTACTCTTGTGATCGCGAGGAGTTCACGTTGCTTCTCCAGGCAAGACTTCTGGCAATCCATGACGGATAGGGTTGCTCTGCCGTTCGACTACGCACGATACTCCATGGGAACATCAGTCCTGACTGACTCCTGCGGCAGCCGCCTCCGGCGACCCGGTCCCCGGGCGAGTGCCCCCCGGAAGCCTTGCTGGGCCATTGCATCATCCACACCATTACCGGGTACGGGAGGGTCGCCATCAGCCGACTGCGACAAAATGAGCCACCTCACCCCCCATCGTCCCAGCGCGAGGGCCGGCTGCGCAGGCTGCCGCCGATCCCTACCCGATCGCACCACTGCGCGTACGCCCGTCGCGGCGCCCCGCGCCAGCACAGGTCCTCGAGGTCCTCCGAGAGCGGCACGTCGTCCATCAGCGTGGCGAGCTTCCTGTAGAGCAGCACGTCGTCCTTGCGCTCCGCCAGCGTCGCCGCCAGCTTGGTCGCCCCGCGCACGCCCTCCCAGGCCGCCGTGTCGGCCGGGATCGCCTCGATGTGCTCGAAGCGCCCCAGCAAGGCCGTGGCCGCCTTCTCGCCGAACCCGGGCAGCCCGGGGATCCCATCGGCCGTGTCCCCCACCAGCGCCAGCCAGTCGGGAATGCTCGCCGGCCCGATCCCCCGTCGCTCGCGCAGCGCGCCCTCGTCGATGACCTTTTGGCGGATCCTGTCGACCTGCACCACCTGCTGCCCCCGCAGGCACTGCCCCAGGTCCTTGTCGGGGGTCATGATGCGCACCTGCTCGACGCGAGCGCCAAACCGCCGCGCCCCGGTGGCCAGCGCGTCGTCGGCCTCGAAGCGATCCATCGACCACACGGTCACGCCCAGCGCTCGCACGGCGTGCTCGACCTCGTCCATCTGGGCCACCAGCGCGGGGTCCATGCCGGCCCCGGTCTTGTAGCCGGCAAAGAGCTCGTTGCGAAACGACTCGATCGGATTGTCGAACGCCACCGCGAGATGCGTGCACTGCTCGGCGGCGTCCTCGAGCAGGGCGATCAGCGAAGCGACCACTCCCACCGTCGCCTTGAGATCGCGACCGTCGGGCCCGATGTGACCGGGGCGCTTGCCGTAGTGCGCCCGAAACAGCTCGAAGGTTCCGTCGACCAGGTGTAGTCGCATGCGTTGCTCCTGTCGCCTCTGCCCTACTGCGCGACCTCGCAGCGGTCACGCGGCTCGTCCTCGTTCGGTGCCACCGGCATGTCGTGCGCATGCACGTAGTCGAACCATCGCAGCGCATCGACCTCGGCCTCACCGCTGGGCAAGTTCCACTCGGGTGGCTCGCGGCTCCAGCGATCCTCGAGCGCCCGCGCCATGTCGCGCGCATCCTCGAGATAGCGCGCCCGCTCGCCGAGCACCTGCAGGTCGCTCATCGGTGCCTCGTGGTCCCCGGCGGCGAAGCTCTGCGCCGCCTCCTCGAGCGCCTCCACCGTCAGCTCGATGGGCTCGATGTCGGGGGCGGGACGCTCCACGTGGCGCCACACCCCGTCGCGCCACGAGAGCCGGTAGCGCGGCAC
The DNA here is from genome assembly GCF_026337845.1 of Paraliomyxa miuraensis. Classification (GTDB taxonomy): domain Bacteria; phylum Myxococcota_A; class Polyangia; order Nannocystales; family Nannocystaceae; genus Paraliomyxa; species Paraliomyxa miuraensis. Next base: position 591,973 of record NZ_JAOVZF010000163.1, read on the forward strand.
GAACGCCTGACCGTGGTCGGCCACGAACTCGATGGCCGACAGCAGGAACTCCACGTCCTGCTCGTTGGCATAGAACGGGATCGTCACCCGCACCCAGCCCGGCTTGATGCCCTCGACCCCGCGGCGGATGAGGCTGCGAAAGCGCGTGGAGGTGGCCAGATCGATGCCCAGCAAGCGATGACCGTAGGGCCCGGCACACGAGCAGCCGGCCCGGTTCTGGATCCCGAACAGGTGATCGAGCAGCACCGACACCAGGTCGTGGTGGAGATCGCGGATGTTGAACGACAGGATCGCCAGCCGCGGCAGGTCGTGCGGGCCGAGCAGCTCGATGCGCGGGTGCTTGTGCAGGCGCTCGAGCGCGCGGCGGGCCAGGAGCACCTCGTGCTCGCGAATCCGGTGGGCCCCGATCATCTCGCGCACGAGGAACGCGGTGCCGGCCCGCACGTCGCCGATGATCGCGGGGGTCCCGGCCTCCTCGCGCTCGTCGAGGCGCTGCACGTAGTCGATCGCGTCGCGACCGGAGCCCGCGACGTAGTGCACGGTGCCGCCCCCGGGCCGCTCGGGACGCTGGCCGCGAAACAGGGCGCGGTTGGCCACCAGCAGCCCGGAGGCCTGCGGCCCGCCGACGAACTTGTGCGTGGACAGGAACAGCCCGTCGATGCGCGCCTCGGGATCGGCCGGGTGCATGTCGATCGGCACGTAGGGCCCGGCCGCGGCGTAGTCGAACACGGCGAACGCCCCGCCGCGGTGCAGCACGCGGGCGATGGCGGCCACGTCGCTGAGCACCCCGGTCACGTTGGAGGCGGCCGAGAAGCTGCCGACCTTGAGCGGCCGCTCGGCGTGCGCGGCGAGCTTGCGCCGCAGGTCCTCCACGTCGATGCGCCCGGCGGCATCGAGCTCGATCTCCACCACCTCGGCGATCGACTCCACCCACGGCAGCTCGTTGCTGTGGTGCTCGTAGGGGCCCAGGAACACCACCGGGCGCTCGTGCGAGGGGATATGCTGCGACAGGCCGTAGGTGCGCTCGAGCGGCTCGTCGATGCGAAGGCCGAGCAGCCCCACCAGCTTGTTGACGGCCGCGGTCGCGCCGGCCCCCGTGAACAGGACCACGTCGTCCTCACCGGCCCCGACCGCGCGCTTGACCACCTCGCGGGCCTTCTCGCGCAGCGCCGTGGTGATGCGCCCGGTCGAGGAGACCGCCGTGTGCGTGTTGGCATAGAACGGCCGAATGCGCTCGACCCAGCGCTCCACGAAGTGGAGGTAGCGCCCGGTGGCGGTGAGATCGGCGTAGAACATCAGCCGGCGCCCGAACGGAGTCTCCACGCACGCGCGGCGACCGACCTCGTTCTGGCGAATGAAGGCGGCGACCTCCTCGAAGCTCTTCACCCCGGCGAGCGTACCCGAAGTCAGCCAGCAGCGTGAGCCGCCCGCGGGGCGTGGGGCAGGTAGCCATCGCCCGCGCCCTCGATGCCCAGCTCGGCCCGCACGTCCGACAGGCGCTGCTCCAGCCGTTCCTCGAGGCGCAGGATGAGCAGCAGGCGGGCCTGCTTGCCCATGGCCCGGCCTCGCCGCCAGCTCCGCCACGCCTGCCGCAGGCGAAGCGGGCACATGAACGGAGCCACGAGCAGGCTCATCACCCCCGCGAGATCGAAGATGAAGCTGTAGCGCTGCGCGCCCACGAATGCCCACACGCCCGCCTCGCCGGGCCACGAGGTATCGAAGCCCGTGAGCACGTGGACCATGTCGTGGATGATCGCGTAGCGCACGGTGAACGCGTTGCGGGCGATCATCTCCGGATCGACCTGGTCGGTGGGGATGATGGGATGCAGGCGGTTGACCTCGAGGAAGCGCGCGTACTCGCGGCCGAAGGTGCCGTCGGGGAGCTCGGCCAGCGCCTCGAGATCCACGCGCGGGAAGTAGCCGCGCACGTCGCCGAGCTGGGCCTCGATCTCCGGCCGCGCGCGCGAGCGCCCCAGCTCCGCCTTGTAGACCGCCGCGTCGCCGAACCGCGCAGGGTCCTTCATCGCGGCTCGCATCTCGGAAAGCAGCTGCCAGCGGGTCATCGTCGTCATTGTCGACCTCCGGTGTGCAGGGAACGTAGCGCCTTCAATCATCGAGGGAAGGGGTCGTACGAAGATTTTTGAACTGACATGACCGAATTGGTTCAATTCGGTCAATTCTTGCGTGCCGGCTCAGGTTCCGTCGAGCGATGCGCATGATCCGCGAATTCTGGTGAGCGCCGAGCCCACGATTCGCCCGCATTTTCGTTAAACCCATCCCTTCGACCCGGCACTACCGAGCTGCGATCGCGATGGCGGTCAGCACGAAAGGCAAGGTCGACATGTTCTCCCCAGCAATCTCCTCCAGTATGCGCTCCCACGGTAAAGCCGCCCGCGCGGGCCTCGTGCTGCTGGCATCGCTGCTCTCGCTCGGAGGCTGCAGCGACATCGGCGAGCGCCCCGAGGATGCATGGGATGCCGAGCTCGACGAGGACGCCGACGGGGAGGTCGATGACGACGCCGACGAGCCCGGGGTCGACGTGGACCCGATCGCGATCACCTGCCAGCCCACGATGCACGTGTTCCCGGTGGCCGACGCCCACAACATCGGCTACGACGCGGCGTCCTGCGGCACCGGCACCTGCCAGATCTCCTGCCCCGACGCCCACGCCAACTCCGACTGGGGCGGCGACCACCACGGCATCGACGTGTTCGCCTACCACCGCGCGCCGCTGGTCGCCGTGACCGACGGGGTGATCCGCCGCGTGGGAGTGGTGAGCGCGACCTCGGGCCTGCGCGTGCGGATGAAGGACGACTGCGGCTGGGAGTACTACTACGGGCACCTCGACGAGGCCGTGGTGTCCGAGGGCCAGCACGTGGAAGCCGGGCAGCTCATCGGCTACATGGGCAAGACCGGCACCGCATCGGTGCACCTGCACTTCAACGTCTCGCCCGACGGCGACTACAGCCATGACATCGATCCGTTCCCGCTGCTCAAGGACACCAGCCCGACGGCATGCGGAGGGGAGCTGCCCCCCGAGCCGCCACCGGTGCCCCCGGCTCCGCCTCCGGCCGGGTGCGGCACGATGCTGGTCGACGAGGCCCTGTACGCCAACGAGGCGCTCACCTCGTGCGACGGCCGCTTCAACCTGGTGATGCAGGGCGACGGCAACCTGGTGCTCTATCAGGGATCGAACGCGCTGTGGCACACCCAGACGCACGGCCAGCCCGGCCACGTGGCGGTGATGCAAGGCGACGGCAACTTCGTGGTCTACACCCCGAGCCAACAGCCGCTGTGGCACGCGGGCACGCACGGCCACCCGGGCGCGTACCTGCGGCTGCAGGACGACGGCAACCTGGTGATCTACGATGGCGCCACGCCGCTTTGGTGGACCAAGGGCTGAGCCCGGTGAGGTCTAGCGACGCCTTCCGCCCCCCTCGATGCCCGTGCGGTCGCGAATGCCCGCGGCCCAGGCCTCGAGGGTCTGGCGGCTGGACTCGAGCAAGCCGGGCGAGCGCGCAAGCCGGGGCAGGAGCTCCTCGAGCTGCTGCCGAGCCTTGCGCAGGCGGCTCTTGATCGTGCCTGCGGGCAGCTCGAGGATCTCGGCCAGCTCGCGATCGGCAAGGCCCTCCCAGTAGGCCAGCTCGAGCAAGGTCTGCAGCTCGAGCGGCAGCGCCCGCAGGGCTCGCAAGAGCAGCCGCTGCTCCTCGAGCTCGGTCACGCGATCGGCGGGCGAGCGCTGGTCGACCACCACGGTGGAGGCCGACACGGTGAGCGGGTCGAACGCCTGGTGCCGCTCGCGGTAGTGCCGGTAGAGGATGTTGCGTGCGATCGCGAACAGGTACGAGCGAAAGCTCGCGCGCCCCTCGAAGCCGTCCACCGCTTCCACGCAGGCCAGGAAGGTGCGCTGGACCAGGTCGTCGGTGGACCCGGGGACCTTGTTGGAGAAGAACCGGTGCACCGACTCGAGGTGGCGCTCGATCAGGCGCTGTCCCGCGTCGGGATCACCGGACCGCCAGGCGTGCAGGAGCTCGTGGTCGTCGTTCATGGCGGAATGGCAACCGAGGGAGCCGGCGGTGGGGTGCCGCCGAGCTCGCGGATGGCCGTGCGCACGCGCTCGGCCGTGGGCACGTAGATCACACCGGCCGCATCGTAGATCCGGGCCGCCCGGTCGAGGTTCCGCAGTGCTTCCTCGCGACCCTCGGGGCCCCGGCCGGCGTGGATCATGCCCTTCATCTCGTAGCCCATGGCCACGCCGGAGTTGCCGGGTCCCAGGCGCTCGCTGAAGATCTCGATCGAGCGATCGAGGTGATGGAAGGCCTCGTCATGTCGCCCCAGCGACCCCAGCGCGCGGCCCATGTTGCCGTGGGAGCGGGCGAGATCCATGTGCTTGGGCTCGAGCTGCTCCTGCCGAAGCTCGAGCGCCTCGCGATGGTAGGTCAGCGCCTCCTCGAAGCGAGCGAGGTTGGCGAGGTACACGCCGAGGTTGTCGAGCGCAGCCGCGCGGGTGAGCGAGCGGGGGCCGTCGTGCTCGCCGAAGATCTCCGCCGCCTCGCGGGTGAGCGCCATCGCGGCCTCGAGATCCTGGTCCGACAGCTCGCGACCGAGCCAGCGCAAGAGCGTCGCGTGCTCGGCGGTCCGCGCCCGATGGTCGCGCTCGACGCTGGCGATCGCCTCGCGCAGGGTGGCGATCGCCCCGGCCTGGTCACCCTCGCGCATGGCCAGGCCCGCCACCGACAGCATGTAGGGCACGTGCTGCCGCGGGTCGAGCCCCGCGCGGCCGAACGCCGCGTCGGCGTGGTCCTTCCAGCGATGTGCGTTCTCGTATTGATCGGCCTGGTAGCCCAGGATCCCCACCTGCAAGCTGGCCGCGTGGGCGGCGATGCGCGGCAACGACTCGTCCTCGGCCAGGAAGTACGCCTCTTCGAGCACGGGGATCGCATGCTCGAAGTCGGTGGCCACGTCGAGCGCGTGCCCTCGCAGGAGCAGCGCGTCGGCGAGCGTGGGACGGTGCTCGAGCGCCCGGGCCCGCTCGAGCAGCGAGGCCGAGTGCGTCAGCGCATCCGCGACCTTGGAGGTGGCCACGAGCCCGCGCACACGCTCCGCCTCGGTCTGCAGCGCGGCGACCTCGGCCGCCTGGGCCGCCTGGGCTGGATCGGCGGGCTCGCTCCCCTCGGACGAAGACTCGAGCGCGACGTCGTCCGGCACCGGGAGCGCCGCGGGCTCGGAGCTCACGAGCACCATCGCCGCGGCCACGAACCCACCCGCCCCGACCGTCACCCCGGCGATCCATCCTCGCCGCCGCGGTCGCGAGGCCGCCACGAGCGCGGCCCGCAGCGCGTCGAGATCCGCGAAGCGCTCCTCGGGCTTGCGACGCAGCCCTCGCATCACCACCGCCTGGACCCGTCGCGGCACCCCGCGGCGATCGTCGGGCAACGAGGCCTCGTGGCGGAGCACCAGCGCCCGCAGCTCCTCGGTGGTGCTCGCGACGAACGGGCGCTGGCCGAACAGCCCCTCGTAGAGCGAGATGCACAGGCAGTACTGATCGGACAGCGGCGTGCACGTGCCCGCGAACACCTCCGGTGCCATGTAGGCCGGCGTGCCCATCACCTGACCGGTCGCGGTGAGCTGCGGCGACGCCCCCGAGGGCAGCGTGCTCCCGCTCGAGTCGTCGGCGCCTCCGATCGGCCGCGCGAGGCCGAAGTCGATCACCCGCGGCCGCCCGTCGGCCCCGATCAGCACGTTGTCGGGCTTGAAGTCGCGGTGGATGATCCCGGCGCGGTGCGCCGCCATCAGGCCCTCGGCCGCCCCGAGCGTCACGTCGATCACCTCGCGCCACGATCGCCTGCCCTCGGCGAGCCACTGCCGCAGGGTCGTGCCGTCGACCAGCTCCATCACCACGTAGAGCGAGCGTCCCTCGTCGAGCTCGCCCACCTCGAACACCTGCACGACGTTGGGGTGCGAGAGCGTGGCCAGCACCTGGGCCTCGCGGGTCACCCGGGCCGCTTCCTTGCTCGAGCGCACGCCGAGGATCTTGACCGCGACCTTGCGATCGAGCTCGGGATCCTCGGCCTCGTAGACCGTGCCGAACGCCCCCGCGCCGAGCTCGCGCCCTAGCCGGTAGCGGCCCACCGTGCGCGCGGCCAGCCCGCGGGCGGTGGCGGTCAGCCGCGCCCGCAATCCGTCGAGCGCTTCGCCGAACTCGGGGCGGCCGAGCTTCAGCTCGCGGTCGAGCGCCTCGCCATCGGAGGTGCCAAGGCCCATCGCGGTCGCCTCGACGTCGTCCTCGGTCGGCTCGGACACCTCGGAACTCTACGCCCCAAGGCCGTCCGACTCCAGCATCCGGTCGCAACACGGGTGGCTGCCGCGAAGCTCCACGGACCCGGGCCGCTCTCACCCCCCGAGCGCACAGAACTGCTCGTAGTCGATGAGCTCGATCTCCGCAGGGTCCTTGCTGCACACCCGGCACTCGGAATCCTTGCGCAGCTTGAGCGTGCGGAACTTGGTGCCGAGCGCATCGAAGACCAGCAGCCGCCCGCTGAGCGTCTCGCCGACCCCCAGGATCAGCTTGATGGCCTCGGTGGCCTGCACCGTGCCCACCAGCCCCGGCAGCACGCCGAGCACCCCGGCCTCCTGGCAGCTCGGCGCCATGCCGGGCGGGGGCGGATCGGGGTAGAGGCAGCGGTAGCACGGCCCCGAGTCGGGCAGGAACGTGGTCATCTGCCCCTCGAAGCGGAAGATCGAGGCGTGGATCACCGGCTTGTGGAGCTTGAGCGCGGCGTCGTTCAGCAGGTATCGCGTGGGGAAGTTGTCGGCGCCGTCGATGATCACGTCGTAGCCCGCGATGATCTCGAGCACGTTCTCGCTGGTCAGCCGGGTCTGGTGGGCGACGACGTTCACGTCGGGGTTCAGCGCCTGCAGCGTCTTGCGAGCGCTCTCGACCTTGGGCATGCCCAGCCGCTCCATGTTGTGGAGGATCTGCCGCTGGAGGTTGCTCTCGTCGACCACGTCGTCGTCGACGATGCCGATGGTGCCCACGCCAGCGGCCGCGATGTAGAGGCTCGAGGGCGAGCCCAGGCCGCCCGCCCCCAGGAACAGCACCTTGGCGTCGAGCAGCTTGCCCTGGCCCACCTCGCCGACCTCGGGGAGCATGATGTGCCGGCTGTAGCGCTTGAGCTGCTCGGGGCTGAGGACCCGCGGGCGCTCGAACGCGTAGCCGGCGTTCTTCCACGCGCGAAAGCCCCCGGCCATCGAGGAGACCTTGCCGTAGCCGAGCTGCCCCAGCGCCTGCGCGGCGAGAGCGGAGCGCGTCCCGCCGGCGCAGTAGAGGATGATCTCGGTGTCGTGCTCGGGCACCGCGTCCTCGATCTTGATCTCGAGGAACCCCCGGGGAATCCACTGCGCACGCGGGACGAAGCCCTGCTCGTACTCGTCGCGCTCGCGCACGTCGATGAGCACCGGTGCGGACCCACCCGCGGGGGGACCATCGAGCACCCGCGCCTTGGTCTCCTCGACGGAGACCTCGTGGATCGAAGCCTTGACCTGGGTGAGCAGCTCGTTGAAGGTCGCCATGGATTCCTTGCTCCCGATTGTTCGACGATCTCCCGGGTTTATCGCGAGGACCGTCGGTGGTGCATCGCCGTTTCGCGCTGGAATGTGGCCCAAGGGCCCTCTTTCGTCAAACGCGCATTTTCCGTCTGAGGACCCGAGATCTCGGGGGGTTCGTCGCCGCCAGGGCGGCGGGACCCGCGTACTGGGAGATCGGGGAGACCTCGGCCCGGCCCACTCGAGCCTTCCCAACGTCGCCGCGGGTGGGCGTGTGACGCGGCCGGCTCCGCCGGGTATACCAGGCGGCACCGCGCTCGTGCCCGACTCCGCCACCGCCACTGCATCCGCCCCTCCCATCGACGACGAGGTCGCCCTGCGCGAGCTGGCCCGCGCGCGCGAGCGGTTGCTCGAGCAGGTCCACCACCGCATCGTGGGCCAGGCCGAGGTCATCGATCTCCTGCTGGTGTGCCTGTTCGGCGGCGGCCACGGCCTGTTCGTGGGCGTGCCCGGGCTCGCCAAGACCCTGCTGGTGAGCAGCCTGGCCGAGGCGCTGCACCTCGAGTTCTCGCGCATCCAGTTCACCCCCGATCTCATGCCCGCCGACATCACGGGCAGCGAGGTGCTCGAGGACGATCCCGGCACGGGTCGGCGGCGCTTTCGCTTCGTGCCGGGCCCGGTGTTCTGCAACCTGCTGCTGGCCGACGAGATCAACCGGACCCCGCCCAAGACCCAGGCGGCCCTGCTGCAATCGATGCAGGAGCGCCGGGTCACCGCGGGAGGGGGCACGTACGAGCTGCCGCCGCCGTTCCACGTGTTCGCCACGCAAAACCCCATCGAGCAGGAGGGCACCTATGCGCTGCCCGAGGCCCAGCTCGATCGCTTCATGCTGCAGATCGTGGTGCGCTACCCCGACGCCGAGGCGGAGCGCCAGATCGTGGCCATGGGCAGCCCGTCGACCGCGCCGCTCCAGCCGGTGCTGACGCCCGAGCAGCTCATCGCCCACCAGCAGCTGGTGCGCCGGATCCCCGTGCCGCCCTCGGTGGTCGATCACGTGGTGGCGATCCTGCGGGCGTCGCGGCCGAACGAGGCCGAGTGCCCGGGTGAGGTGCGAGGGCTCTTGCGGTGGGGCGCCGGACCACGCGCGGGTCAGCAGCTGTTGGTGGCCGCGCAGGCCCGAGCGGCGCTGCAGGGGCGCGCCGCGGTCACGGTGCACGACGTGCGGTCGCTGGCCGGACCGGTGCTCGAGCATCGGCTGGTGCGCAGCTTCACGGCCGAGAGTCGCGGCATCGGCAGCACCGAGATCATGACGAAGATCTTGGCGGCCGTGCCCGCCTGAGGGCGGGCGGAGCAACGGTGGCGGACCGCGAACGAGAGCCCGGGGGCCTTCCCCCGCCCCCGCGCCCGGCCGCCACGCCCGCCACCTCCGACGGGGGCGACGACGGCAATGCCCTCGGACGCCTGGTGCCGGCCCCGCTGCGCGAGCTGCTGCGCGCGCGCCCCTTGCTGGTACGGCGGCCGGTGTGGGGCCAGCGCCACGGCCGACACGCGGCCGCGCGCGCGGGCCTGGGCCTGGACTTCCGCGACCATCGAGCCTACGTGCCCGGAGACGATCCGCGACGCCTCGACTGGCGCGCGGTGGCCCGACGCGAGCGCCTGGTGCTGCGCCGCACCGAGAGCGAGGACGAGCTGTCGCTGGTGCTGGTGCTCGACGGCGGCGGCGGCATGGCCTACGGCGAAGGACCGCAGCAGAAGCTGGCCTACGCCCACGCGATCGCGGGCGGGCTGGCCTGGATGGCCCATCGCCAGGGCGATCCGGTGGGTCTTTCGCTGGGGCGCCAACAAGCGGTCGACGTGTCGCTCACCCGCCCCCGCAGCGGCCGCGAGCGGCTCTCCGCCCTGGCGCAGCGCCTGACCGAGGCCCCGCCGCTCGGGCGCTGCCCGTGGATCTCGCTGATGAACGAGGTCGCCCCCCGGCTGCCGCGACGCAGCCTGGTGGTGGTGCTCTCGGACCTGCTCGATCCCGGCATGCGCTCCGACGACGCCGACGAGGTGCAGGACGAGCTGCTGCGCGGCCTGGCCCAGCTGCGCGCGCGCCAGCACGACGTGGTGATCGTGCAGGTGCTGCACCCCGACGAGCTGACCTTTCCCTGGGCCGAGCGATCGATGCTGCGCTTCGAGGATCTCCGCGAGTTGCGAGCACCGCTCGAGGCCCCCGGCCGCAGCCTCCGCGACGAGTACCTGCGCCGACTCGCGGCGCACCTGCACGCGCTCGATGACCGCTGCGAGGCCGAGGGCCTGGTGCTCGTACGCGTGTCGACCGGGCAGCCGGTGCAAGACGCGTTCATGGGCATGCTGGCCCGGCTCGCGGGAGAGGCCGGGGCCGCGACGGTCGAGGTCGAGGTGCCCGCGTGACCCTGCTGGCCCCCGCGCTGCTGCTGGGCCTGCTGGGCCTCGCGGCGCCCGTGATCGCGCACCTGCTGGGGCGCGAGCCACCGCAGCCGATCCGCTTCGCGGCCATGCGGTTCCTCCACGCAACCGAGCGATCCTCGACCCAGCGCCGCGCGATCCAGGACTGGCCGCTGCTGATCGTGCGCTTGCTCCTGCTGGCGCTGCTGGTGGTGGTGCTCACCCGCCCCTCGAGCACCGAGCAGACGGGCGTGGCGGTGGTGGGCGAGCCCCACGATGCCGTGGTGCTGGTCGACGCCTCGCGCAGCATGGAGCTGCGGGTCGACGGCCGCTCGCTGCTCGAGCACGCCATCGACCAGGTCGACGGGCTGCTCGCGTCGCTGCCCCCCGGAAGCCGCGTGGGCCTTCTGACCACCGATCCCGATGGTCCCCGCGAGGAGCCCAGCGCCGACCCCGACGTGGTACGCGACGCTCTCGAGCGCTGGAAGACCGACGGCCACCCGCGCGCCGGAGCCTGGACGATGGCCGAAGCGCTGCCCGGTGCCACCGCGCTCTTGCAGCGGGTGGAAGGCGAGCGGCCGCGGGTGGTCTACGCGGTGGGCGATGCCACCGCGCGCGGCCTGGGGTCGCTGCCCAAGGCCGCCGAGGGCGGAGCGCTGGTGGTCCCGGTGCCCGCGATCGATGCCGAGCAGCCGCGTCCCGAGCACGTGGCGATCGAGCAGGCGCACTGGGAGCCGGCGCCCGAGCTCGACCCCCGCGCGATGCGAATCCAGGCCGCGCTGCGACGACACCCCGCATCGAGCCTCGACGACGCCGCCCCGGAGCGGCGCGTGCCCGTGGTGCTGCGCGTGGGCGACACCGAGCTGGCTCGCACCGAGGTGGTGCTCCCGTTCGGCGAGCTGGTCCCGGTGGAGTTCACCCATACCCTGTCGAGCGAGCAAGACCTCGCCCCGGCCGTGATCGCGCTCGACGTCCCCGACGATCCCATGCCCAGCGACGACACCCGCCACCTGTGGCTGGCCGCCGACGATGCGATCGAGGTGGTGGTGGTCAATGGCGATCCCAGCGAGCTGCGAGCCCACGACGAGGTGTGGTTCCTGAGCACCGCGGTGGGCGTGGGCGACGACGAGCAGCGCCTGCGGCTGCGCAGCCTCGCACCCGATCAGCTCGAGTCACGCGTACGCGAGCAGGGTCGGCAGGCATTTCGCGACGTGGACGTGCTGGTGCTGGCCAACCTCCGCGCACCATCCCCCGACGTCGCCCCCACCATCGTCGAGCAGGTGCACCGCGGCATGGGTCTTTGGATCACGGTGGGCGATCGCGTGCAGGCCGACGCCTACAATGCACGGCTGGGCGAGCTGCTGCCGCTGCGCATGCGCGAGGCGGTGCGGGTGGGCACGGCCCCCGGGCGCACCGAGGCCCGGGCCGAGGGCATGGCCCCCGCCGATCTCGCCCACCCTGCCTTTCGCGGTCTCCGAGGGGATCTGGGGCTCACGGGCACCCGGGCCCGTCGGGTGATGCTGCTCGAGCCGGACCCTCAGCGCGAGCACCAGATCGCGCTGTCGTTCACCAGCGGCGCCCCGGCGCTGCTCACCCGCGAGGTGGGAGTGGGTCGCGTGGCGCTCTTGACCACGTCGATCGATCGCGACTGGGCCGACCTCCCGCTGCGGCCGGGCTTCGTGCCGATGATCTCGAGCATGCTGGGATACCTCGCCAGCGCGGATGGTGGCGGAGGTACCGGTCAGCTCGTGGCCGGCGAGGTCCGCCACTTCCGAACCGAGCAAGCGATCACGATCACCACGCCCACCGGCCAGCAGCTGTCGCTGGCTCCCGATGACGAGGGGCAGGCCGTGCTCGAGGACACCTACGTCCCCGGACACTATCGAGTGGACATCGGCGACACCCAGAGCGTGCTCTCGGTCGCGGTGGATCCGGTGGAGAGCGATACGCAGTGGCAAGCGCTCGATCCCACGCCGCTGCAGGACGGCGAGCGTCGCCACGTGGCGGTGGCCGTTCCACGCTGGCGCGGGCTGTGGTGGCTCATCGGGCTGCTGCTGGCCGCCGAGGCCGTCTTGCGCTTGCGGTCGCGCTGGGGTGGCCAACCAGCCCGGCGCGGGTAGTCCAAACGACGACGAGGGCGCCCACCCAGCTCGGTGGTGCGCCCTCGTTCATGAGGCTCTCGCACGATTGGACGCGGACGGGATCAGCCCGTGCTGCCGGTGCCGGTTTCGGTTCCGCCCGCGGTTCCCTCGGACGAACCACCGGTGCTGGCGCTGCCCGTCTCGTCGGCCATGCCCGTGGTCGTGGGCGGCATGCCGGTCTCGTCGGCCGCTCCGGTGCTGCTGGTGCCCGAGGTGGGATCGACACACAGGCCCGAGAGGCAGGCGAGGCCCGGATCGCAGCCACCACCCTCGGTGCACTGACAGCCCTCGGTGCCCGCCGAGCAGCCCGCATCGACGCAGATGTCGGAGGCACACAGAAGGCCCGGGTCACACGCGCCCTCGGGCGTGCATGCACAGGCCTCGGTGCCCACCGGGCAGGTATCGGCCACGCAGATGTTCAAGTTGTTGTTGCAGAAGAACGGGTCGTTGCACTTGCCACCCGTGGTGCACTGACAACCTTCGGTCCCGATCTCACAGCCACCCGAGTCGTAGGACTCGTAGTCGTAGCCATCGCCGTCGGTCGAGAGGAAACAAGCCGTCGAGGCCACGGAGGCCGACAGGCCCATCGCGAGGGGTGCGACCAGGGCGAACACGAACGTCAAGGCGGAGCTTCTCATGATGGTTTCCAGACTAGAGGTGAAGATGGACGAGCACAAGCCGAGCGTGACGCTTTGTCGCGCGGAGGGAACGCCGCCGAGGGATGTAGCACGACCGGCCGCACGGAGCACCTTGCCAACGTCACTCGAGGGAAGAGGGAGTGACACGTGACACCAACTTCAGTGTTCCGTGATCGAAATCGGATCCAGCGACACCACCCCATCGCAAGACCCGGCATCGCAAACCCGGCCGATCACCCGGCGTCGCAAACCCGGCCGATCACCCGGCATCGCAAACCCGGCCGATCACCCGGTGGATGCCTCGGTCCCCTCGGGGATCCACGGGGGAGACTTCACGGGTCGGTCGTGCTCACGACCGGTGGAAACGATCAGAAGACCGACCAACCCAGGCCGACCTGCAAGCCCCACACGCGCATCGCTTCCTCGCCGCTCCATCCGTAGGGGCCGTCGAGGTTGATGTTGACGCGTCCCGAGGCGTAGACCGGACACTCGTTGGAGGTGCGCGTTCGCTCGCCGCGGATCCGACGACCGGTGCTGCGGCGACACAGGCTCACGTCGGCGAATGGGCTCACGCCCACCTGGGATCGATCGTCGGGATGACGGCCGTTCCACACCGCCATCAGCCGCATGCCGAGCCCCATCCATCGCGTGACGAGTCGAGCCTCGCCTGCGATCTGAGCCGCGAATGCGAGCCCGTCGGTGCGGTCCGCGCTGGGCAGCAATACGGCGACGCCACCATCGCCCCCCAGGACCCAGCGGCGCCCCAGCTGGGCGCGCACCTCGGCCGGGAGCACCAGCCCGAACGTCTTGGGGGTCCAGCTCCACGGGTCCCAGCCCACGCGACCGCCGAGCGCATAGTCGTAGGCCTCGTGCTCGGACGGGGTGCCCGCGTAGGCCGTGGGCAGCACGAACGAGAACCCCAGCTTGGCGTAGCGCCAGCGATCGCCGCGAGCGTCGACCACCCGACTCGCGCCAAAGCTCAGGTTGCTGGGCCGGGCGTCTTGCTGCCGTCCCTGCGGGCCGTTGCGAAACGTGGACACCGCTCCGAACCGCAGGTCGAGCTCGACCTCGGGCCGAGGACGCATGCCCAGGCGAACCTGGGGAGACACGGCGGCGACGTCCTGGTCCGGCCGACTCTCGGCGAAGATCCCCATCTCGGCGTCGCCCACCAACGTCGGCTCCTCCGGGGCAGGCTCGGCCTCCGCCTGCGCCCGCGAGACCGGTACCTGAGTGGCGCTCGCCTGCGCGGGGAGCGTGACGACGCCGATCGCCATCGCGCTTCCCAGACCAAGAGCCCACCATCCTCCGCGGCCCGACCCTCCACGACTGGTTGGGTTGACCGAAGAACGCAATGAGCGACGCATGGGCGAGCTTCCTGGCAAGAATGGGGCGAACGCCGGGCTCACACGCGGCGACCCCAGCTCACCCAGTATCGGCGTCGGGGCGGGCGCGCACAATAGCCGAGGGACCGACGCGCGATTATCGACCCCGCTCGAGCGCCATGAGCACCATGAGAGGGGGGGGCACGATGACAGGGGCCCGAGCCTAGGAAGCACGACCCGGGGAAGGGGGCGCCCGGCGCTCGAGGGTGCACAGCGCAAACGGCAGGGCGTGGCGGTCGTCGGCGGCGTGCTCCTCGCGCGCGGTCTCGGTCCACTGGTCGGAATCGAAGGCGGGGAACACCACGTCGCCCTCGACCTGCCCGTGCACCCGGGTGAGATAGAGGCGGTCGGCCAGGGGCAGCGCGTGGGCGTAGACCTCCGCGCCGCCGGCGACGAGCGCCTCGGTGTCGCCAGCCGCGCGCGCGCGGTCGAGCGCGCCGGACAGCTCGGCCTCGGCCACCACCCCCGGGATCTCCTCGAGGCGGCGCCGTGCCTCGGGGTCGCGGGTGAGCACCACGAGGGTGCGGCCCGGCAGGGGGCGCCCGATCGATTCCCAGGTCTTGCGGCCCATGATCACGTGGTGCCCCATGGTCACGCGCCGAAACCACCGCAGGTCGGCGGGCAGCCGCCACGGCAGATCGCCGTCGCGGCCGATCACCCCGTTGGTGGCCATGGCCACGATGATCCCGACCCGCATGCGCGTGAACTCCTAGACCGCCACCGGCGCCTTGATGGCAGGGTGCGGATCGTAGTCGAGCAGCTCGAAGTCCTCGTAGCGATACTCGAAGATGCTCGCCGGGCGGCGCTCGATGAGCATCGTGGGGCTCGGCCGGGGCTCCCGCTCCAGCTGGAGCCGCGCCTGCTCGAGGTGATTGACGTAGAGATGCGCGTCGCCGAGGGTGTGGACGAACTCCCCCGGCTCGAGCTCGGTGACGTGCGCGATCATCTGGGTGAGCAACGCGTACGAGGCGATGTTGAACGGCACGCCGAGGAACACGTCGGCGCTGCGCTGATAGAGCTGACACGAGAGGCGACCCCGCGCCACGTAGAACTGGAACAGGCAGTGGCAGGGCGCCAGCGCCATGCGATCGAGGTCGGCCACGTTCCAGGCGCTGACGAGGATCCGTCGCGAGTCGGGGTTCGCTTGGATCAGCTCCACGGCGCGCGCGATCTGATCGATGGAGCCGCCATCGCGATCGGGCCACGAGCGCCACTGGTGACCGTAGATCGGCCCCAGCTCGCCCTGGGCATCGGCCCACTCGTCCCAGATGCTCACCCCGTGCTCGCGCAGGTAGGCGACGTTGGTGTCACCGCGCAGGAACCACAGCAGCTCGTGGATGATCGAGCGCAGGTGCAGGCGCTTGGTGGTGACCATGGGGAAGCCGCGACCGAGATCGAAGCGGAGCTGCCGACCGAACACGCTCAGCGTGCCCGTACCCGTGCGATCGTCCTTGGGCACGCCGTGCTCGAGGATCTCCTCGAGCAGGTCGAGGTACTGGCGCATACGGGCGAGGCTAGCGCGACTCACCGGTCGCGGGCCAGGCGCTCGGCGAGCTCGCGGTGCTCGGGATAGGGCGGACCCGCGGGATCGGACGCAGCGGGCGCGGGGCCGATCCCCTCCGCCACCGCTCGATCGAGCGTGATGACGAGGCCCGATGGCGACGGCGCGTCGGCGCCAGCGACCGCCGCCGCGCTCGCAGCCGGGCGAGCTCCCGAGGCATAGCGCTGCTTGAGCGCCACCACCCGGGCCACCGCGCGCTCCACCAGGTTGTCGGGCGCTCGCTCGAGCCGCTGCAGCACCTCGTCGCGCAAGCCGGCGTCGCTGCACACCAGGATCGCGTCGACGCCGGCCTCGAGCGAGCCATGCACGAGCTGCTCGGGCCGAAAGTGATCGGCCACCGCCTTCATCTCGAGGTCGTCGGAGAACACCACCCCGTCGTAGCGCAGCTCCTCGCGCAGCAGCGCCATCACGTCGGGTGACAGCGTGGCGGGTCGCCTGGGATCGAGCGCCTCGAACACCACGTGAGCGGTCATGATGCTGGCCACGCCCGCCTCCACCGCGGCCGCGAACGGAGCGAGCTCGACCTCCCGCAGGCGATGGAGATCGTGGCGCACGCGCGGGAGCTGGAGATGGCTGTCGAGATCGGTGTCGCCATGGCCGGGGAAGTGCTTGGCGCACGCCGCCACCCCCCCCGCCTGCAGGCCCTCGATCACGGCGCACGCGTGGCGGATCACCCGCGCCGGCTCGCGCCCGAAGCTGCGGTCGCCGATCACGGGGTTTTGGGGGTTGGTGTCCACGTCGACCACCGGGGCGAAGTCGAGGTGGATCCGCAGCTCGGACAGCTCGCGGGCGAGGGCCTGCGCAAGTGCGCGGGTGGCCCGTGGCTCATCGCGATCGCCGAGCCGACGCATGGGCGGCCACTCGGTCCAGGGGTCGCGCAGACGCTGGACGCGGCCGCCCTCCTGGTCGATGGCCAGCAGCGGCGGCAGCTCGGGCGGGGCCGCCTCGTGGAGCGCATCGACCAGCGCGCGCAGCTGCGTGGGCGACTCGATGTTGCGGGAGAACAGCACCACCCCCCCCACCCGGCCCTGCCCGAGCAAGGCGGCGAGGTCCCGCGGGACCTCGGTGCCCGCAAAGCCCACGAACAACAGCTGGCCCGGCTGCCACCACGAGGTCATGGGGCGGAGCTTGCCATCATCGGCGGCGACCCGTCATCATCACCGGGTCACGGTCCCGGCCGTGATCGACACTGGCCGTGGGGGGAACGATCATGATGACGAAGACATGGATTCCGGTTGCGATGACCGTGCTCCTGCCCGCGCTGGCGTGCGGGGGGCCCGACGAGCGCGAGGACACCACCACCGTGACGGTGGGCGTGACCTTCAATCCCACCAACGACCCCACCGTGACGAGCACCGCGAGCGACAGCGACGACCCGGGCACCATGAGCGGCGGCACCAAGCTCGACGTGGGCAGCGTCGACACGGGCATGCTGGACGACAGTGGCGGGTGCGCCGAGGTCAGCGACACCGCCATGGTGGGCGTCCAGCCGGCCGACATCATCGTGGTGGTCGACAACTCGGGGAGCATGTCGGCCGAGGCGGGGTTCGTGCAGCAGCACATGAACACGTTCTCCAGCCAGATCTTCTTGGCCAACATCGACGCCCACGTGGTGTTGATCTCGGCCGACGACTCGGATGACGCCGGGATCTGCCTGGCGCAGCCGCTGGGCTCGGGCTCGTGCCCCAACGACACCAACCTGCCGGGCTACCTGCACATCGTCGACGGCGTGGGCAGCAACGCGGCGCTCCAGAAGATCATCCAGCACCACGCCACCTGGGCCCCCCAGATGCGGCCCACGGCCGCCAAGCACATCATCGTGGTGTCCGACGACGACTCGGACATGTCGGCCAGCGACTTCAACAACCAGTTCCTGGCCCTCGACCCGAGCCACGCGGGCTACAAGTTCCACGCGATCGCCTCGCCCGAGAACGAGATCCTCGCGTGCGTCCAGATGACCTCGTGCTGCCTGCTGGCGGCGGCGCTGTCCCAGGAGTACCTCGACCTGGTCGGGCTCACGGGCGGCGTGTTCGGCAACCTCTGCGAGCAGAACTTCGGGCCGATCTTCGATCAGGTCTCGATGCAGGTGGTGCAGGGGGCGTCGCTCGCGTGCGAGTACGACATTCCGCCGCCGCCCGACGGCGAGAGCTTCAACCCCGACGAGGTCAACGTGGAGTTCGACGACGGCGCGGGGGGCATCCTGCAGATCGGTCGCGTGGACGACCCGACGCAGTGTGCCGGCGTGACCGATGGCTGGTACTACGACGTCCCCGCGGCACCGACCAAGATCGTGGTCTGCCCGCAGACCTGCACCAAGATCCAAGGGTTCGCCAACGCCAGCGTGAGCATCAAGTTCGGCTGCGCCACCATTCCTGCGGGCTGACGGTGGCCCAGCGGGCTGATGGTGGTCTGCTGGGCTGATGGTGGCCTGCCCAGGCTGATGCCGGCCTGATGCCGGCCTGATGCCGGACTGATGCTGGCCTGGGGCCGATCGCCGAGCCCGGCCCCAGCGCCTGCCGTGAACAGGATCACACCGACCCCTTCGGTCGCGGCAAGCCATCCCAGGACCCCCGGGCCCAAGTTGACGCCCCGGTGGCGCGCTGTTAGCGTGCGACGCCTTTTTCGATGAGCGGCACCCCGTACCCACGCGGACGTCGACCCGCGTCGTATCGCCCCCTGCCCTTGCTCGTGCTGCTCTCCGCCGGCGTGATGCTGGGGATCACGCCCAGCGCAGCTGCGCAGCCCGGCCTGGGAGGACCCGGTGCCGGCGGTCCGGGAGCGGGACCGCCAGGTCAGCCCGGCCAGGGCAAGGACAAGAAGGAAGGGCCGGCCGAAGAGGCACCCAAGGACAAGCAGGCGCTGCGACCGATCGAAGAGGTGCCGGCCCAGCCCCCGAGCCGTCGCCGGGTGCAGCTGTTCGAGCTCGGCGGCTACCTGCGCATGCGAGGCGACTACTTCCACCGCCTCAACCTCGGCTTGGCCGATCGCGACTCCAACTTCGATCCGCTGCCGAACAAGTTCTTTCGGCCCCCGGCCGAGTCGGGTGAGGACCGCGAGGAGACCGGGCGCAGCGTGTTCCTCAACAACGACGCCGATTGCTTCACGCGGCTGACCGACGCGGGGGTCTCGCTCCAGCGCGCCACCAACCGCTGCCGCCGCCGCAACGGCTTCCCCAGCGCCAACCTGCGGCTGCGACTCGAGCCCACCCTGCACATCACCGACACGGTCAAGGTGCACAGCCAGGTGGATCTGCTCGACAACGTGGTGCTGGGCAGCACGCCCGACACCTACCGCTTCGACAATCCCGACGCCGATCTCGATCTGTTCACGCGCACGCAGGTGCCGCCGCAGGCCGGGGTCAACAGCCTCGAGGACAGCATCCAGGTCAAGCGCGCGTGGGGCCACATCCGCTTCGGCTTCGGGCTCGACCTGCAGTTCGGGCGCATGCCCTGGGAGTGGGGCATGGGCCTGGTGGCCAACGGCGGCAACGGCTACGCACGGGGCGAGCAGGCCGACATCGTGCGGCAGCTCGACAGCGACTACGGCGACTCGGTCGACTCGGTGCGCCTGGGGTTCGACTTCGGCAAGGATCGCCGGCGCACCCACACGCTGGCGGTCTCGTGGGACTGGGCGGCCAGCGGCGCCACCACGGCGCAGGTGCTCGGCTCCGAGTACGGCAACGCGCGGCTGGTGGGGCAGACGATCTCCGCGGAGAAGTTCGACAACGTCTACCAGTGGAGCGCCTCGCTCGAGCGGCGCGACGACCAGGACATGCTGCGACGCAAGCTGTCGCTGGGCTCGCCCGTGTTCAACTACGGGCTCAAGACCTGGATGCGCTACCAGGACGTGGACCAGGTCGAGGGCTCGGCCGCGGCCGCCGATGCCGGGCTGCTGCAGAACTCGCCGTACCACGAGCTGCTCGTGGCGCGCCGCGCCTTCGTGGTCACCCCCGACCTGTGGATGCGGGTCAACTGGCGCACGCTGCGGGTCGAGCTCGAGGCCGCCGGCAACTTCGGGCGCTTCAACGCGCTCGACGAGTCGCTGGCCGAGACGGCACAGGACGACTCGGGGATCTACGAGTCGGTCACCTCGTCGGATCTCGAGCGCAAGACCCTGGCCAACTTCGGCTACGCGCTCGAGTTCAAGTACGGCTTCTTCAAGGACCGCTTCCACATCGGCCTCGACCAGGGCATGGCGATGGGCGACGTGGCCAGCTCGCCCTACGCGCCCGATGCAGGCGCCGCGGTGGGCATCAACGACGACGACGACGTCATCAGCAACTTCCGCTTCAACCGCGCCTTCAACATCGACATGCTGCTGTTCCGGGAGATCCTGGGCACGGTGTCGAACGCGGCGTACTTCAAGCCCTGGGCGGCGTTCTACTTCTTCGACAGCTTCAGCGCGCGGGTCGACGTGGAGTACGCGCTGGCGGCCAACCGCCGGGCCACGCTGGGCAACAAGTACAGCTACGGCATCGAGCTCGACGGCGCGTTCCGCTACCACGACGTGCGCGAGCCGATCTTCTTCCAGGTGCAGTACGGCGTGCTGTTTCCGCTCGGTGCGTTCAACCGCGTCAGCGACACCAGCCCCACCGGCGACGCTCGCGCGGTGCAGACCGTGCAGGGGCAGCTCGGAATTCGCTTCTAGCCCCCCAACGACGGGGCACGGTGGCACATCCGGGCTTGGGCCGGTAACGTGCCCCCCGGTCGGTGACGATCGGGCACCATCATGATGATGCGGTCGCGAACGCCATTCGCCGGCACACCACGCCGGTCTTGGGCCCCCGGGGGAGCATGAACTCCGAGCGCAGCCCTGGTCGCGATCGCCTGGTGCTCCTGGCGCTGTGGCTGACCGTGCTGGCCTCGACCAGCCAGATCATGATCGTGGCGCCGATCCTGCCGCAGATCGGCGAGGAGCTGCACATCGCGCCCGCCCTGCGCGGCACCCTGGTCACCGGCTTCGCCCTCACGCTCTCGGTGTTCGCCTTGGTGGTGGGCCCGATCTCCGACCGGGTCGGTCGGCGCCCGATCCTGCTATGGGGCTCCGGAGCCCTGGCCGCGGCCTTGCTGCTGCACCCGCTGGCCACGGGCTACGCGAGCATGCTCACCGTGCGCATGCTCGCCGGGGTGGCGGCTGGCATCCTCACCGGCTCGGCGATCGCCTACATCGGCGACTACTTTCCCTACGATCGCCGCGGCTGGGCCAGCGGCTGGGTGATGAGCGGCTTCGCGGTCGGCCAGGTGCTCGGGGTGCCCGCCGGCACCGTGCTGGCCGATCGCTTCGGCTTCGGCGCCGCGTTCGTGCTGTTCGCGGTGCTCATGGGCGGGGCGTTCGTGCTCGTGCTGCTCGTGGTGCCGCAGCCATCGTCGATGTCGTCGGCCCAGGCTCGCAATCGTGCGCGCCTCACCGTGGGCACGGCCCTGCGCGGCTACATGGGCCTGCTCGGCCAGCGCCAGGTGCAGGGCGCGGCGCTGGCCTACGCCACCATGTTCTTCGCCGTCTCGTCGTTCGTGACCTACATGCCCACGTGGGCCGGGCAAGCGCTGGGCATGGACGCCGACGGGATCGCGCTGCTGTTCGTGGTGGGCGGGATCTCCAGCGTGCTCTTCGGGCCGCAGGCAGGTCGGCTCAGCGATCACTTCGGTCGCAAGCCGCTCATCATCGTCTCGTGCGTGGGCACGGCCGTGATGTTCGCGCTCACCACCGTGCTGGTCACCGCGCCCACGGCCGCCTATGTGCTGTTCTTCGTGGCCATGCTGCTGCTGGCGCTGCGACTGTCGCCGTTCCAGGCGCTGCTCACCGCGCTGGTGGGCGACGAGCAGCGCGGGGCCCTGATGAGCCTGGTCGTCGCGATCGGCCAGCTCGGCGGAGGCGTGGGAGCGGCGCTGGCCGGGCCCATCTATGCCGACGCGGGCTTCTTGGGCTGCACGCTCCTGGCCGCGGGGTCGATCCTGATCACGGGGCTGCTCGTGGCGGCCTGGATTCCCGAGCCGCGCAGCGACGCGGCTCCGGCGTGACGCGAAGGCGTCGCGAGCCTTGGAAGCCTCGGCCGCCAGCGTCGCGGGGAGCCCTGTTCACCCGGTGTCGAAATTCCGGCCACCCCAAGCGCGGCGTCGCTTGTCATGGTGTCGGGTAGCACCATGGCGACGTCAAGAACGACCCCCCGCGCTCCCCTGTCCCTCGGCCCTGCCTCGCTGTGCGCACTGCTGCTGCTCCCGACCGCCGCCTGCAAGGACGACGAGCCCGCCGCCGACGCGGGCACCGATGGCACCGGGGCCACCGACACCGACACCGACTCGGCCGATGGCACCGAGACGCTGCCCGACGATGCGCTGACCTGGTGGCGGGACATCGAGCCGATCGTGCGAGACAAGTGCGCCAACTGCCATCGCCCCGGCGAGGTGGCCCCGTTTCCGCTCGATACCTACGAGGACTTCGTGACCTACGGACCCGCGGCGATCTGGGCGATCGAACAAGACGTGATGCCCCCCTGGGGCCCCGACGATGCGTGCAACCAGTACGCCGACCCGCTGTCGCTGGAGCCCGAGCACAAGGACCAGCTGCTGGCCTACCTCGCCACCGACATGCCGCAGGGCGATCCCGAGGATGCACCGCCCGCCGATCCTCCGCCCCCCGAGCTCGTGCCCGACGTGATGCTCGAGATGCCGCAGAGCTACACGCCCGACGCCAGCACCCCCGACGACTATCGCTGCTTCCTCATCCCCATGCCGGAGGACATGACCGAGGAGCAATTCATGACCGGGTTCGAGGTCTACCCGGGCGAGCGAGCAATCGTGCACCACGTGATCGCCTTCCAGATCGACCCGGGCAACGAGGGCCCCTACGTCGACCTCGATGCCGCCGATCCCGAGGCGGGCTACACCTGCTTTGGCGGGCCCGGCATGCTCGATGGGAGCGCACGCTGGCTGGGTGCCTGGGTCCCCGGCGTGGGGGCGTCCATCGCCCCCGAGGGCGTGGGCCAGCGGATCCTCCCCGGCTCCACCATCGTGTTCCAGGTGCACTACAACACCGTGGGCAACGCCGGGCTCTCCGATCGCAGCGCGATCGGCCTGCGCCTGCAGCCCTCCGTGGACCGCCCGGCCGTGCTGATGCCGCTGGCCGACCTGGGATGGCTGACCGGCACCACCTCGATGCTGATCCCCGCAGGCGATGCCAACGTGACCCACGAGGCCACGATGGATCGCACGCACCCGGTGTTCCTCAACGGCGTGCTCCCGGGGATCGGCGCCCAGGCCGACGATGATTTGATCGTCTGGACCGCCGGGCTGCACATGCACCTGTTCGGCACGCGCGGTCGGCTGACGGTCCGCGACTCCGGTGGTGGCAACGAGCAGTGCATGCTCGACGTACCCGAGTGGGACTTCGACTGGCAGTCGTCGTATGCGCTCGCGCAGCCGATCACGTGGACCGCCGATCAGGAGCTGCACCTACAGTGCTGGTGGGACAACAGCGCGGAGAACCAGCCCGTCGTCGACGGGATCCAGCTCGACCCGGTCGATCGCAACTGGGGCGATGGCACGCTCGACGAGATGTGCCTGGGGATCTTGTACGTCTCGGCGGCCGAGTGAAGCTCGCGCGACGCAGGTCGCGGCGAGCGGTCACGCCGCGCTCACGCGGTGCCTCGCCGCTTCCCCCTCGCGAGCCCGGCGGCGAGCTCTCGCAGCAGCCTCGCCGCCGCCCGGCTCCGCGGAGTATCGGCTCGCGTCTCGGGCAAGAGCACCCATACGCCGATCCTTCGCCCCACCTCGTCGGCCATCACCGTCTCGAGCGCGTCGCCCATGCCCATCACCCCGGGTCCGAACCCGAGCGCGGCGTCGGGCACCCGCGCGATCCCCTGCCCCGTTGCCGCGAGCCCTCGCACCACGAGCACGTCGTTGCTCACCACGGCCGGCGACACCTCGAGCGTCGACCCGTCGCACAGCGGCCAGCGGCGCCCATCTTCTCCCGGCGGCCGCCAGCTCAGCAGCCGATGCTCGCACAGCGCCTCGAGCGACTGCGGCCGTCCGTGCTCCTCCAGGTACCTCCGGCTGGCCAGCAGCCGCTCCTGCACGTGGGTGAGGGCAAACGTCCGAAACGGCCCCTTCGGCACCGCCGGTCCGAAGTGCACGATCACATCGGCGTCGGGATCGGGATCATCGCAAGGATCTCCCGTCACCTCCGCCGCGATCTCCAGCTCGGGATGCCGTCGCGCGAGCTGGGAGGTGAGCGCCATCGCCAGCTGCGGCGGAAACCCGACCGCCGCGCACAGGCGCAGCCGCCCGAGCACGCGGTCTCCGTCGTGCGCGGCCGACTGGGCCAGTGCCTCCGCATCGGCAAGCAGCCGCCGCGCCCCTTCGGCCAGCTCGCGCCCGACCTCGGTGGGCAGCACCCCCCGAGACGTGCGCACCAGCAGCTCGCGTCCCAGCCCCTCCTCGAGCGCCGAGATCCTCGAGTGCAGCGTGGTTCGCGAGATCCTCATCGCCTTGCTCGCGGTGAGCAACGAGCCGTGCTCGACCACCCCCACGAACGCTCGCAATTGCTCGAGTTCCATCGCCGCTCGCCTGCCTGCTCCCAGTCCGGGATGCCATGCACATCGCCCCGCGGCACTGGCGAACGACCGCCACCCCTGGCAAGAATCGCGACAGCAAGTGGCGAAATCCTGATCATCGCCCGAAGAACGCCGATCCGGCGCGCGCGCGACCTCGAAGCGCGAGCCGCCGAGCGGGGCGTACGGGCGCGCGACGGCCTGGGCCTGCGCTCATGCGTCGGTGCCGGCGCCCGCCCGCTTGCCGATGCCGGCGAGCACCGTCCCGTCGCCGAGGTCGCGGAAGAACTGCGCTGCGGCCCGGGTGCGGCGCAGCCTGGCGCGGTCCTCGAGCAGCACCGCACGGGCCGTCGCCTCCCAACCGACCAGCTCGGGGAGCACGACCTCCACATCGTCGCCGAACAGACCGTTCAGGCGCGGGTTGGCGGGCAACAGCGCAATGCCCTGCCCCGCGGCCACGAGCAAGCGAACCGTGTAGAGATTGGGACACGAAAACCACGGCTCGATGGGCAGCATGCCGCCGGTCAGCAGCGGCCACGAGGTCTCCTGGTTGGGGCCGCGCCAGTGGAGCAGCTCGTGCTCCACCAGCTCCTCGAGCGTCGACGGACGACCGCGGCGCTCGAGATAGGCCGGGCTCGCGAGCAGCCGCATGGGCGTTCGCATGAGCACGAAGGTCCGGTACGGTCCCTCGGGCGGCGGGGTACCGAACAGCACGTAGAGGTCGGCGCCGCTGCCGAGCTCCGCCACGGGATCGGGCGAGAACTCGAGGCGTAGCCGCAGCCCCGGGTACCGCTGGTGCAGCGCCATCGCGATCCCGCGCTGCAGCGGCGGCCCCGCCCCGAGGGGGAGCACGATGTGCACTTCCCCGATCAGCTCGTCGCCGGGCTCGGAGAGCCGCGTCTTGAGCCGCTCCGCGTCTCGCACCAGGGCGCGCGCCCCCGACTCGAGCAAGCGGCCGGCCTCCGTCACCTCGACGCCCCCCGAGCCGCGCACGAGCAAGGCCGAGCCCACGCTCTTCTCCAGCTCGTCGATGCGCGTGCGAAGGGTGGAGCGAGAGACCCCGCTTGCCTCGCTCGCCGCAATGAAGGATCCCGCCTCGAGGACGGTGATGAACGCGCGGAGCTCGTTGAGGGTCATTCCTCCCCGGCTCTCCGCCTGCGAGCGGCCGAGAGCCCCGACATTGTTGCATCGATGCCAAAGCGACGACAACGGAGCCTCCGTCGCTCGCGACCGCTTTCGCGCGCCCTTCTCCCCATGGCCCGCCGCCTCCAAGGCGTCGTAGAGTCCCCCTCCATGGCCAAGGCCAAGTCGTCCAAGCCCAAGCGTCAGTGGGTGTGCTCCGCGTGCGCGGCCGTCAGCTCGCAGTGGTTCGGCCAGTGCCCCGATTGTCGCGCGTGGAACACCCTCGAGGAGCAGATCGAGGCGCCGGTCGGCGATGGACGCGTCGTGCTGTCGCAGCGGCCCGCCGCGCCGATCCCCGTCACCCGGGCCGACGAGATCGACGAGGGCCCGCGTCGCAGCTGCGGCATCGGCGAGGTCGACCGGGTGCTGGGCGGTGGTCTGGTGCCCGGCAGCGTGGTGCTGGTGGGCGGGCCTCCGGGGATCGGCAAGTCGACCCTGCTGCTGCAGGTGAGCGCCGCGCTGGCCCGCTCGGTCGGCCCGGTGCTCTACGCCAGCGGTGAGGAATCGGTGGCGCAGGTCGCCGGCCGTGCCACCCGGCTCGAGGCCACCCACGAGCGGCTGCTGCTGCTGGCCGAGACCGTGGTGGAGTCCGTGCTGAGCGCGGCGCGAGGCCTGCGCCCCTCCCCCGCGGTGCTGGTCATCGACTCGATCCAGACGATCTACAGCGAGGCGCACCAGGGCCTGCCCGGCAACGTCACCCAGATCCGCGCCGTGAGCACGCAGCTGGTCAGCTACGCCAAGTCGGCCGGCGTCCCCGTGATCGTGGTGGGCCACGTGACCAAGGATGGACAGCTCGCCGGTCCCAAGCTGCTCGAGCACATGGTCGATGCGGTGGTGGCCTTCGAGGGTGACGAGGATCGCTCGACCCGCCTGCTTCGCGCGACCAAGAACCGCTTCGGCAGCACGCAGGAGCTCGGGGTGTTCGAGATGACCGGCCAGGGGTTGCGACCGATCGACAACCCCTCGGAGGCTCTGCTCGCCGAGCGACCCGCCGCGGCTCCGGGCTCGTGCGTGACGGCGAGCCTCGAGGGCTCGCGCCCGCTGCTGCTCGAGGTGCAGGCGCTGCTGGCCCAGAGCATGGGCGGCAGCCCGCGGCGCAATTGCGTGGGCGTCGATCCTTCGCGCCTGGCCATGCTGATGGCGGTGCTCGACCGCCACGGCGACATGTTCGTGCTCGACCAGGACGTGTTCATGAACGTGGCCGGCGGGCTGCGGCTGTTCGAGCCGGCGTCGGATCTCGCGGTGCTGATGGCCGTGGCCTCGAGCCACATGCGCCGACCGCTGCCGCCCGAGCTGGTCGCGGTGGGGGAGATCGGCCTGACCGGAGAGATCCGGCAGGCGACGCGGATCGAGCTGCGCCTGGCCGAGGCGGCGCGGCTGGGCTTTCGGCGCGCCCTGGTGGCCAAGCGCCGTGACCAGCGCAAGACCACGGGCGTGCCCGAGGGGCTCGAGCTGTGCGAGGTGAGCAACGTCCGCGAGGCGCTCGAGGTGGGGCTGGGGCGCTAGCGCGGAATCAGCTCGACCACAGGCAGCGATTGAACATGCCCCCCGGCCCCACTTGCTGGCACTCCATGCCGTCGGGGCACGTCGCTCCTCCCGAGCAATCGAGCAAGCACTGGTCGTTGCCCTGCCCCGCACACACGACCTCCGCGTTGCCGGTCGAGGGCTCGGGACAGTCCGAGTCCTCGTCGCAGGGGATCGTACACACCGTGAACTCGGGGGCCGCGGAGTCGTAGCACTCCTCGTAGGGCTTGGTGCACTCGGGGCCGCCATCGAGCACGCACGGGGGATACAAGGGATTTTCGCCGCCGGAGCTGCTCGACGAGCCGCTCGTGTCCGGGTCGGTCGTGCTTCCCGGACCGCTCGAGCCGTCGTCGAGCGGCGGCATGGTGTCGGAACCGCTGGTCGTCATGGACCCGGTCCCCACTCCCGTGGTGGTCATGGGCTCGGCGGTCGTGGTGGACGTGGTGCCGTCCCCGCTGCTCGAGCTCGCGCCCGAGGCCGGCCCGTCGAAGTCCGGGTTGGGCTCCTGGCACGCCGCGGCGAGCACCCACGCGGCCGCGAGCCCGAGTCGACCGAATCCCCCAACGAGGCCTTCCCGCATCACTGGCATCCCGTCGAGGATACCCAAGCTCGGTCCGAGGCTCGAATTGTGGGAGCAGCCGGCCGCCCTCGCACCACGCGGGCCGCTTACGCGCGCGCGCGCGCCCGGCCGTTGCTGCCACCCACCGGGTTCTTGCTCTTGGGCTTGGGCTCGGGCTTGGGCACCGCCTGCCCCACCTCGGCCTCGCTGGCCTCGCCCGCACCGGGGCCGTTGGCGGCCGGCGCACCGAGCCCGTGCTTCTTGAGGATGTCGGCCTCGATCCGCGCCGCGATCTCGGGATGCTCCTTGAGGAATTGCTTGGCGTTCTCGCGCCCCTGCCCCACTCGCTCGCCGCGGTACGACAGCCACGCCCCCGACTTGTCGACCACGTTCTGATCGACGCCCATGTCGACGAGCACGCCCTCGCGGCTGACGCCCTCGCCGTAGGTGATGTCGAACTCGACCTCGCGGAACGGCGGCGCGAGCTTGTTCTTGACCACCTTGACGCGGGTGCGGTTGCCGACCACGGCTTCGGAGGACTTGATCGCCCCGATGCGTCGGATGTCGAGGCGCATCGACGCGTAGAACTTGAGCGCGTTGCCGCCGGTGGTGGTCTCGGGGCTGCCGAACATCACACCGATCTTCATGCGCAGCTGGTTGATGAAGATCACGATCGTGCGGCTGCGGGAGATCGACCCGGTCAGCTTGCGCAGCGCCTGGCTCATCAGCCGTGCCTGCAGACCCACGTGGGAGTCGCCCATCTCGCCCTCGAGCTCGGCCTTGGGCGTGAGCGCAGCCACCGAGTCGACCACCACGATGTCCACCGCTCCCGAGCGCACGAGCATGTCGCAGATCTCGAGCGCCTGCTCCCCGTAGTCGGGCTGCGAGACCAGGAGGTCGTCGGTGCGCACGCCGATCTTGCGGGCGTAGCCCACGTCGAGCGCGTGCTCGGCATCGATGAAGGCGCACACGCCCCCGAGCTTCTGCGCCTCGGCCACC
The DNA here is from genome assembly GCF_026337845.1 of Paraliomyxa miuraensis. Classification (GTDB taxonomy): domain Bacteria; phylum Myxococcota_A; class Polyangia; order Nannocystales; family Nannocystaceae; genus Paraliomyxa; species Paraliomyxa miuraensis. The sequence continues at coordinate 620,458 of NZ_JAOVZF010000163.1, forward strand.
GCGTGCAGGGCCAGGGTGGTCTTGCCCGACGACTCCGGGCCGTAGATCTCGATGATGCGCCCGCGCGGCAGCCCCCCCACCCCGAGGGCGATGTCGAGACCCAGGCAGCCGGTGGGAATGACCTTGACCTCGCCGGTCGGCAGCTTGCCGTCGGCGTTCAGCCGCATGATGGAGCCCTTGCCGAACTGCTTCTCGATGGTGGCGAGCGCCAGGTCGATGGCCGTGTCGCGCTGCTTGGTGGGATCCTTGTCCTTGTCGTTCGATGCCATGGTCTTGGTCTTCTGGTCTATGAGTCGCGTGGTGACTCGCGTGGCGGATTGCGTTCGGTGATGGAGGCGATCCCGCGAGCGAGCAACCGATCCCACAAGAGCTTGAGCGCCCACAGGACGGAGGCCGCCTGTACCGTGCCACGATCGCCCCGCAGCTGCAGTGCCTTGTGGAAGGTCTCGGCGCCATCGGCGATGGCGATGTGGACGGTTCCCACGGGTTTCTCGGGGGATCCACCGCCGGGGCCGGCGATCCCCGTGATCCCGGCGGCGAGATCGGTGCGTAGCTGGGTGCGAGCGCCAAGGGCCATGGCCCGCGCCACCGGCTCGGAGACGGCGCCGAACGTGGCCAGCATGTCGCCCGGCACGCCGAGCAGGCGCTCCTTGATCTCGTTGTCGTAGGAGATGATCCCGCCGCGGAAGCACGCCGAGGATCCGGAGACGGTGGTGATCAGGGCCCCGAGTCCTCCGCCCGTGCACGACTCGGCGGTAGCGAAGCGAAGGTTGGCCCCGATGAGCGCCTCGACCACGCGCGGCGCCAGCTCGACCTCGCCGATGCCATAGAGACCCGGCGCGAGCGCCTCCTTCATCTCCTCGTCGAGCGAGGCGAGCTCGTCCTCGGTGGCCTGCTCTCCGTCGGCCCCCGCGGTGCCCTCGAGCACGACCATGACGTGCTGGATGCTGGCCCGGTAGTGCACGTACATCGCGGCCAGGCCGGGCGAGCGCTCGCGCGCGCGGGCCAGGAGCCCCTCGATGCGGGCTGCGACCGTCGACTCGCCCATGCCGAGCACCCGATGGATGCGACGCGGGATCGGGCGCAGCGCGAAGCGAGCGCCCAACCGCGCCGTCAGTCGCGGCTCGACCTGCTCGGCGAGCATGCGCTCGAGCTCGCGGGGGACCCCGGGCATCACGAACACGAGGCAGCCGTGCTCACTGCTCCCGCTGGGCTCGTCGGCCCCATCGGCAGACGCGCCCGACGGCTCGCGGGAGAGCACGCACATCAAACCCTCGGCGCTGCCGATGGGGTTGGGCAAGATCTCCGCCCCCTCGGGAAAGTCGGCCTGCTTGAGGTTGGCCTCGGGCATCTGGGCGACCCCGAAGCGGCGGAACTTCTCCCGCAGCCGCTCCACCGCGTCGGGGTCGCGACGCAGCGGGCGACCGGCTGCCTTGGCCACGGCCGCCGTGGTGAGATCATCCGTGGTGGGGCCCAGACCCCCCGAGACGAGGCACACGTGGGCCTCGTCCCTCGCCTCGCGCAGCGCCGCCACGATCTCGTCGATGCGATCGCGAACGGAGACGGCCCGGCGCACCTCGAGGCCCAGCGCGCGGGCGCGCGCGGCCATCCGGGCCTTGTTGCCGTCGACGATGTCGCCCGCGAGCAGCTCGTCGCCCACGGTCAGCAGATGCACCACGGGAGCCCCAACGGGGCCCTGTACGGAGGATGAGGCGTTCTCGGTCACGGGGTGAGCGCACCGAACAGTGGTGCATTACTGAGCAAATGTCAAGGTCGCGCATGGGCCGTTTTCGGGCGTCTCGAAGGCCCGTTGGGGGCGCTCCGTCCCTGGGCGGCCGGTCGCGTGGCCAGGGGGGGATCGGGCGTCGGACTCTTCTGGTGCGGGGCACCTTGGACGGGCCAACGGCCTCGGATAGGATGACCGGCGACGTGCGAATCCGGTACGCGGCCAAGACCGACGTCGGCATGAAGCGGACTCACAACGAGGACTACTTCGCGCTGATCGAGGACGAGCAGCTCTTCCTGGTAGCCGACGGGATGGGAGGTCATGCCTCCGGCGAGGTCGCCAGCAAGCTCGCGGCCGACGTCATCGGCGAGTTCTATCGCCACAGCAAGGATCAGGACGCGACGTGGCCGTACCGCTACGACCATTCTTTGTCCTATGTGGAGAATCGCATGGTGGCCTCCATCCGGCTGGCCAACAAGCGCATCCACGAGTCGGCCGCCAAGAACCCGCAGCTGCGGGGCATGGGCACCACCATCGTCACCTTCATCGTCAAGGGCGATCAGGGCTTCGTGGCGCACGTGGGTGACTCGCGGTGCTATCGCGTGCGCAACGGCAGCATCAAGCCGATGACGCGCGACCACTCGCTGCTCGAGGACTACAAGGAAGCGCGCCCCGACATGACGGAGGAGGAGGCGCGCAACTTCCCCCACAAGAACGTGATCACGCGTGCGCTCGGCATGCGCGACCACGTGATGGTCGACATCACCAAGATCGACCTGCAAAACGGCGACCGCTACGTGCTGTGCTCCGACGGCCTGTCGGGCATGCTCACCGACGACGAGATCCACGAGATCATCCAGAAGAGCAAGGATCTCGAGGACGCGGTGTCGACGTTGATCGACCGCGCCAACGAGGCCGGCGGCACGGACAACATCACCGCGATGGTGGTGGAGTGTAATTTCTAGTAGCCCCCGGAGGGGGGCATTGGTCGGGGCGACCGGGGCGCTTTGCTCTGCTCGCCCCGCGACCGGCTTCCGGTTCACTGGCGAGTGCCCTGCGGATCGATACGAACCCAGGGGCCGCCGTAGGAGCTGCCTTCCTCCCCGAAGATGACCTCGGCCACGCCCCTGGTGAAGGGGCTCACCCGGTACATCGGCCGGGGCTCGATGCGCCATCGGCTCTGTTGGGTATCCCAGAGTCCGTAGCAGTACGGGCGCGTCGAGGGATCGACCACCCAGACCAAGGCTCGGTCGACGTCCGTGCGCTGATCGATGTCGCCGAGCCTGCGCTCGATCGAGTAGTCGATGAGACGATGGGGGTCGTCCTCCTTCGCCAGCGCCTCTCGCCAGCCGGACAGCTCGGCTTCGCCTGCACTCCCGATGCGGTCGAGCGCCTCGTCGAGCCGCTGGTCGAACCATGCCTCGAAGGGGCCTGCCGGCGTGCGCGGCATGCCGCCTTCGACCTCCCACACAATCGTGTCCCCGCGGGCAGGATCGGGGCCGAACGCCCAGCCCTCGATGTCGGACAGTTCGACGCCTGCGAAGAACACGAAGGGGCAGCGGATGACGCCTGCATCGTCCGCCTCGGGCCACACGTCATCGGGGGTCGGAAGATCGGTACTGAGGACTTCCTGCGCCGAGGGCGACAAGAACGACCAGCCGTCGCGGTCGTAGTAGCACAGCCCGAACACCGGACACCCTCCGATCGCCTCGAGCAGCGCCACGTACGAGGCCGGAGGCGGACGCAGCTGGATCTCGTGCTGCGGCGACGCCTTGCGTGCCCACTGCAACCCGCGCGGCACCGTATACGCCCCCCGCTCGAGCCCCTTGGTCGCCGCGAGGTCGACGAGTGCCTGCCATTTCGCCGCGATGCCCTGTGCCACGGCGCGATGCTACTGCACGGGGAAACCACCCAACAGTGTTTCGGTCGGTCACGCTCGAGACCGTGCTCGGGCGCCCCCGAACCTCGGCGGTTGCGCCGGAGACCACCGAGATACCACGAGCGCCCTTGATCACGCGGCCGTATGATGGCCCCATGGTGCGCACATGGATGGAGGGTGTGGATCGCCGACGGCTCGTGATCGTCGTCGCGGTGACCGCAGGGCTCGCGCCGCTGCCCCGGGTGGTCGAGGCAAGCCCCTGGCGCGTGGCGGCACTGGATCGGTCGGCCGAGCCCGAGCCCGCCCCCGCAGCCGAGCCCGCCCCGGTTCCCGCCGTCGTCCCCACCCCACCGCCCCCGAGCGCAGACGAGATCATGCTGCGTGAAGACCTGCGTCGCGACGAGCGCATGGCGATCGCGGGCTACGTGGTCACCGGGCTCGGGGGTCTGGTGTGCCTGCTCTCGCTGCCGCTGTACATCAGCGGGCGCATCGAGGAGAAGAAGGAGGCCAACCTCTTTCAGGAGGCGGGCGATCCCGAGGCGGCACGGATCAAGAAACGCATGGGGCTCATCGGAATCGCCTCGGGGCTCGTGATCGCGTCCGTGGGAGGCACCCTGCTCGGGGTGGGACTGACGCGCCGCAATCGCCACCAGCAGGAGCTGCAGGCGATCTCCACCAAGCGTACCGCGGTCCTGGGCCCGTGGTCGTCGGGTCGGGCGCTGGGGCTGGGCGTGCACGGCCGGTTCTGACCCGGCGGTCGGTGGCCAACCGACGCCCTTTCGGACCGGTGTGCTCGCGATGGCTCATCGCCTTCCCACCCGACTCACCACCGTCTTGGCGAGGCGCTCGAACGTCTCGCGCACGCCGATCCCGCGAACGGCGACGGCGGAGATCGTGGGCACGTGCTCCAGCCCCAGCTCGCGCCGCAGCTCGTCCAGCGTGACCGCATCCTCGTGGTCCTGCTTGTTGCACTGAAGCACCAGCGGCACGCCCTTGGCCTCGAGCCCGTGCTCGCGCAGGCACTCGTGCATGTCCTCGATGCTCTCGAGGTTGGCCTCGAGGCGCTCGCGCTGGCTGTCGGCCACGAACACCACCCCGTCGACCCCGCCCAGGATCAAGCGCCGGGAGGCGCGATAGAACACCTGCCCGGGGACGGTATAGAGGTGGAAGCGCACGTCGAACCCGGAGAGCTTGCCGACCGTCAGCGGCATGAAGTCGAAGAACAGGGTGCGCTCGGTCTCGGTGGTCAGCGAGACGAGCTTGCCCCGCGCCGTGGCCCTGGCGCTGCGGTGCAGGTGCTCCACGTTGGTCGTCTTTCCGCAGAGACCGGGGCCGTAGTAGACGAGCTTGTAGGTGATCTCTCGAGAGGCGTAGTTGACGAACGACATGGGTCCTCCATCCGGCTCGCGCGCGAGCCGGTGGCTTGAGTCGATGACGACGTGAGGGTGGGCTCAGCGCCCGAGCAGCTCGCCCACGATGGCGAGATCGCGGACGCGCGGCTCGGTACCCCGCCGCACGCGGCTCAGGTAGCGCATGCCCGCGACCACCCGATCGATGCGCTGCTTGGGCGAGACCTCGTGCACGCAGCCGGGCCAGCGCGCGAGCGCCCGATTCACGGCGGTACGGATCCGCTGGGGCTCGTCGTGGGCGTCGGCGTGCTGCCGTTCGTCGTGCAGCAGCTTGAGGGCCTTGCTGGTGGCGAGCTCGGCCAGCAGCGCCACCAGCACGATGCGCTCGTCGGGGCGCAGCGCCGGAGCCACGAAGCTCCAGGGGCGCAGCGCCGCCCCGATCACGCTCACGAGCAGCGCCGCCACCGGCTCGTGCCGATTGTTCCTGGACCCCACCGCGTGAGCGGCGGGAATGAAGCGATGGACGAGCAGGCGGTCGACCGCCGCCGACAGCACCGCCTTGCGACGGCGATCCTCGAGCCCGAGCAGGTGCACCAGCAGCGCGCTGTGGAGCAGCGGAGGCAGGCGCCGCGGAGTGCCAACGCCCTCGGCTCCCGTGCGCTCGAGCGCGCCCCAGTCCAGCTGCGTACCGAGCAGCTCGTACCAGTGCAGCACGTGCATGTAGCCGGCTCCGGGCTCGGCGTCGTGCGCGGGGGCAGACGCGGCCGCGCGATCGGCCAGCGCCGGCGGCGAGCCCACCAGCTCGGGCGGCAGATCCTCGGCCACGGCCTTCGCCCTCGCACTGGCCTCGGTGCCGCGCTCGGCGCTCGGAAGACGACGCTCGTTCGGCCGCAGATGCTGCACGACGGCGACGAAGCGGCGCACCTGCTTGGTGAGTCCCTCGGCGTCGGGAGGAGCGTCCCGGGCGTGCTCGATGGCCGCGACGCACCAGTCGACGAGCTCGACGAAGCTCTCGTGGACGCGATAGTGACGCTCGAGCGAGCGGTTGTAGTGGAACAGCTCGACCAGCGGCACGTACTGACACCGCGCCGCGGCGCACAGCCTCGCCTGCGCCGGCCCGAGCAGGGTCGCGAGCTCCGGACGCGGCGGCGTGGCGGCGAGCCCAATGGCGCCGCGCAGGGCCGAGAGCATCGTTCGCACGGCCTCGTGCTCGACCGCTCGCGCATCGCCACGGCGCGCCCACTGGGCCAGCTGCTCGTGCACGACGTGCTGGGCCAGCTCGAGGTGCTCGACGTCCACGTCGGGGTGGTCGGCGTAGCCAAACAGCGCCGCATGGCGGCATAGCTGGCGCCACGAGGCTTCGAACAGCGCACGCTCGGCCGCTCCGTTCACGCCGAGCCGGGCAAGTAAGCCCTCGAGCGGACGGTCGACCACGATCGATTGTGGAGAGGCTGACGCCATCACGAGCTCCTTGGTGAAGGAGGTACGCTCTGGATCGCGCGGGGCGATCCTTGCCGGATGTAGGCTGGCGTTACACGTGACGGCGGCACAAAGCCCCGTATGGCAACATTTCGAGGATAGGGGGCCGAGCCGAGGGTGTCAAGGCGATGCGCTACACGCCGCCTTCTTCGGGGAACGGCGGAGTTCCGAAGCGGACTCCGGCCGAGGACACGTGTCGCACATCATTTTCCAGGGTCCCTGGCTCACCCGCAGTAGCCCAGCTCGACGACCAGCTCGTTGCCTTCGATCACCACCTCGGGAAGCACGCACGAGCCGCCCGGGCAGTCGAGATTGGATTCACACTCCGAGCAGACTCCGATCACCGAGATCCCCATGAGCGAGGCCGGTGCACAGTGGCCCGAGGCGCACTGCAGATCGCCCGTGCCCGGCTCGTCGCACCCCGCCCCCGGCGGTAGTGCGCCTTGCGGAACGCAGTACCAGTGGCCGGCGAACAGGGATAGATCGTAGGCGGGTGCACACAGGTTGCCCGCAGGGCACGGGGTGTCGCTCGAGCACTCGCCACAGGTGCTGGTCTCCACGATGCCCGGAATCTCGAAGATCGTGTCGCACACGAAGCCTGGCTGGCAGGCCGCGTTCGTCTCGCAGCCCGAGCCCGACAGGCCGTCTCCGCACCACGCGGGAATTCCCTCGAGCGGCGAGGCAGGGTTGCAGCCCCACTGCGGGCAATCGGCGTCCTCGTCGCACTCCGAGCACACGCCCCCGAGCGGGCCGACCAAGTAGCAGTTGCCCGAGCAGCAGTCGAAGACGCCATCGACACAGGCCTCACCGAGCTCGCCACAGGTCTCGGTGACGAAGTCGGGGATCTCGGGCGGCTCGTCATCGCTCGCATCGTCGGCCGTCGGCGGGGTCGCCGTACCCGGCGTGGTCGTGCTCGTCGTCGTGTTCGGCGGGGTCGTGGTGGTGCCCGTCGTGGTCGTGGCCGTGGTCGTTCCTTCACCGGAGGCGTCGGCGTCCTCGTCGGGGAGCTCCACCAGTGGACCACACGAGAGCGCGATCAGGAGCGAGGCCGTCAGGAGAAGGATGCGCAGCCGCCGTACCATCGCTTCCATCATACTCCGTCCGGGCGGAGTCATGCCCAGGCGAGGGGACGAGGGCGCCCGAGACCGTGCTCGGGCGCCCTCGCGTCTCGGCCAGCCTAGTACGCCGAGATCGTGATGTCGTCCACGTTGATCCAGTCGGAGTCGTTCGAGGCATCGCAGCGGAACCGCAGCCGCGCCACGCTGCTGAAGGTGTACGAGCCCGAGTCGACGGTGATGATCTCGTTGTTCATCGTGTTGTTGGCGAAGTCGGCGGGCTGGGAGAGATCGGCGATCACCTGCCAGCTCGAGCCGTCGTACAGCTCCACGAAGAAGTTCTCGCCGTTCTCCATGCTGCGCGCGTAGTACCAGAAGTCGACCTCGAGGTTCGTGTAGCCGCTGAGGTCGATCGGGTTGGAGTAGAACGACGAAGCCTGTCCCGAGTTGTCGCGGATCTCGGCCGAGTAGCTGCCGCCGTGCGCATAGCTGGCGTTGTTCAGCCGCTGGGCATCGGTGCCGCCGTCGATGTAGATCCCCCAGCCGCTCTCGAAGTCGGCCTGATCGAGCACCGTCCACGGGGGCGGGCACGCCGGATCACCCGTGCAATCGGGGTCGTCACAGTCGACCAGCGTGTCGCCGTCGTCGTCGATCGTGTCGTCGCAGTCCAGCTCGACGCACGCGGGGTCCTCCCCGCAGTCGGCATCGTCGCAGTCCACGTCGCCGTCGCCGTCGTCGTCGACCGTGTCGTTGCAGACCTCGGGCTCCGCACACGCCGGGGTCCCCAGGCAGTCGGCGTCGTCGCAGTCCACGTCGGTGTCACCGTCGTCGTCGAGCGAGTTGCCGCAGACCTCCACCATGCCTCCGGCCGCCTCCACGTCGAGGAACACGCCGCTGGGCGCTCCCCAGTTGCCGGCCGCATCGCGAGCCTCGACCAGCAGCAGATAGCGCCCCGGGGCCCAGCCCGAGGTGTCGATGGTGGCGGTCAGGCCCTCGCTGCTCGCATTGAAGGTGCCGTCGCTCGCGGCCATGGCCGTGAGCGGCGCGCCGGTCCACGAGGCGTGATCGACGGAGTAGCGAGCCGCCGCCACGTCTTGCGAGGGCTCGGTGCCCCAGCCGTTGCTGTCGAAGCGCGTGTCGTCGGCGGTGGCGGTGAGCGTGACCGAGGCGCCCGCGGTCACCGGAGAGGCGGAGACCGCCACCCCCACCGCATCGGGCCCCGACGGGGTCTGGTACGGCCGACGCGCGGCCTTGAACGCGGTGGTGAGCGCCTCGAGGTTGACGGGAGCCACGGTCGACTCGAAGCTGGCGCAGCTCTGGAAGAACGAGGTGCCCACCTCGAACGTGTAGGCCGCGATGCCGAGCTCGCCGTAGGCCCAGTCGTCGGTGGTGCCGCTGGCCGAATAGAGACACAGGGGCCCCTGACACACCTCGTAGTCGTTGTGGTAGCCGAGCTTGCGCCCGAGCGTGCGCAGCTGGGCGAGGTTGGGCGCCGCGCTGGCACCCCAGCTCCACGGGTACAGCACCAGCTCTCCGTACGAGTGCAGCGTGATCATCATACCGGTGGTGTCGTCCGGCGCAGCATCGCTGCTGCCCGATCCGCGCTGATCGGCGAAGATCGAGCTCATGTACGATTGCAGCGCCTGGGTCTCGGGCTCGGAGTTCGCCCCCGTGCCGCGATAGGTGAGGTTGCAGGCGTTGGTGCTGGTGCCCGCGCCACCATACTCGTACGAGTTGTTGCGGTTGAGGTCGATGCCGTGCTGGCTGCTCGCGGTGGGCGGGTACGAGCACGACCCCGCGCTGGTGTTCCGGTTCTTGCGCTGCGTGTAGCCCTGCTCGGCGATCTTGCGCCCGTCGGGGTTGGCGTGGGGCAGCACGTGCAGCTCGTAGTGGTCGAGCAGCCAGGTGGCGTCGGGGTCGGTGCCGTAGCCCTCGACCAGCTGCTCGGCAAAGCGGATCGCGATCTCGGCGGTGGCGTACTCACGCGCGTGGATCGCCCCCATGAGGAAGAACCGCGGCTTGGGCCCGGCGATGGCCTCGTTGGTGAGCACCATGCCCTGGAGGTCGTAGCCAGCGGGGCCCCCCGCGGTGACCTTGTCCCACGAGTCGCCGATGTCGACGAGCTCCACCAGGCCGGAGTAGTTCGAGTCGAGCGTGGTCATGGTGTCCACGGTCTCCTCGACGGTGCGGTAGCACGCATAGCTCGGGATCGAACGGAACCCGCCCGCGTCCAGCATGCGCTGCAAGATCGAGGTGGGCTCCTGCTGGACCTCGACCGTCAGTCCCTCGGCCACGAGGCGCTCGTACTCGTCGGGCTCGATCAACGCGGCCACGTAGCCCTCGGCACGGTCGGCGTGCTCGAGCAGGTCGACCTCCGTGGCCAGGCGCTCGAGCGTCTCGGGGGTCTGATAGTAGATGTGGACGAGCATGGTGGCCTCGACCGGAGCGAGGCCGAGCGGCGCGCCCCCGCCCGAGGACTCGGAGGAGCCCTCGTCGGATGGAGCATCACCGTCGGTACAACCGGTAGCGAGCAAAGCCAGGGCGGAAAGGGTACGAAGGAGCAGGTGTCGTGATCGGTGCATGGATCCTCTCGGCCGAGGAGATGCACCAAGCGTCCTGATGGATGAGACGAACCACCATCGTGACGTTCATCGACTCGATCGATGCATGGGGGCCCGAGGCACGGCAGCACCGATGCGCGCTCGTGAGCTCACCACGACCACTCGGGCATGGAGCCCACCGCGAGCGTCAGAACCTCACGATGAGCCCAACCTCGGCTCCACGCTTCACAGGGGCGGGCACGAGCGCCAGCGACTTGCGACCGCGCGCACCAATGAGCGCGTAGCGAACGATGCCCGCAGCAACCAGGGCCGAGCCCACCGCGAGGGTGATGATCCCGGCGCGGTCGAGCCGCTCGGCGCTGCGCGAGAGATCTTGGTGGGTCTGGAGATCGGCGGCGCTGGCCGTGGCGCGAGCATCGGCCTGGGCACGAACGATGAGACCCGCACCCACGCCCACGCCCACCACACCTGCGGCCACCAGCGCACCGCCCCAAGGATCGGTGATCCACCGGCGCGGGGGAGCATCGCCTCCACCCTCTTGGGTACCACCGCTGGGATCGCCGGGCTCGGAGCCATCGCCCTCGGTCGACTCGGTGATCGAGCCCTCGGCGGTCGAGACCTCCGTGCCTTCCTCGCCGCCGCAGCGGGCCACGCCACGTCGAGCATCGTCGGCGTCGGCGGGCGGGACGTCGTGCTCGAGGAATCGACGGTAGAGCGCGATAGCACGCCCGCAGTCACCGCGTCGCTCTTCGATGGTGGCGCGCATGTACACGAACACGGCGTGGGGTCGATCGCGCTCGGCGTCGTCGAGTTCCTGCAGCGCTTGCTCGTAGCGACCAGCCTCCACGTGGGTCGCCACGCGCTTGGCCACCGCGCGCACGTAGGCCGCGTCGTCGTCCGCGGGGCGCACGGCGGTCGAGGGCGCGGGGGTGCCCAGCGCGAGGGTGAGCGTGAGCGAGATCGGCAGCTGCATCATTGGTCACGCCAGCTCGGCGGCAGGATGCTGTCGGGATTGGCCGACGAGGTGGATGCCTTGGGACGACGACGACGGCGCTTGCGACCGGTTCGGCTCGCGCCCGCGACATCACCGCCCTCGGTCGCGAGTCCCTCGGTTTCGAATCCCTCGGTCTCGAATCCCTCGGTCTCGAATCCCTCGGTCTCGACCCACTCGAGCTGCCCCGTGTCGGTCGCGAGCGAGTCGTCGCCTCCGGCCTCGTCGAGGGTCGCCTCGTCGACCTCGGCCTCGGCCGGTGCGGGGTCGGGCGCCGCGGGTCCGGCGAGCGCCTCGGGGGACCCGGCCACGACGGCGGGCGCCTGCGCGGGCGGAGGCGACGACGAAGCGGCTGCGGTCTCCTTGTCGCGTGCCAAGCCACCGACCACGAACCCGCCCACGCCGATGCCCACGCCGAGACCGGCGAGCACGATCCACCGCACCGGCGACGACCGAGCCGCGGGCGCGGGCGCGGGCCGAGGGGGCGCGAGCAGGGCCAGGTCCACCTGCGGTGGAGGCTCGGCGCCAAAGCGATGCTGCATCAGGCCCGCGCGGGCCGGCGCCTCCAGGTCGAGCCCGAACGCGACCGCAAAGCGCTGCAGGTCCTCGACCAGGGCCGCGGCGGTGGGATAGCGCTGGTCCGGCTCGACCTCGAGCGCTCGGGTCACCACCGCCTCGAGTGCGGCGGGATAGTCCGGCATCGCCCGGCGGGGGCGCACGTAGTTGCCGTCGATCACCTTGCCGATCACGGCGTAGTCGTTGTCGGCATAGAAGGCGCGACGACCGACGGTGAGCTCGTAGAGCAGGATGCCCAGGCCGAACACGTCGCTGCGGCGATCGACCACGTCGCCGCGGCACTGCTCGGGCGACATGTAGCCCATCTTGCCCTTGAGGGTGCCGGCACGGGTGAGCTGGGTCTGCTGGGTGACGCGGGCGATGCCGAAGTCGAGGAGCTTGACGCACCCGTCGAAGGCCACCATCACGTTCGAGGGCGTCACGTCGCGGTGCACCACCTCGACCGGGTTGCCGTGCACGTCGCGGTGCTCGTGGGCCGCGTGCAGGCCGATCGCCACCTCGATCACCACGCCCACCGAGAACGCCAGCGGCAGCGGGCCGGCCTCGCGGATGCTGCGCTCGACCGACCGCAGGGTGCGACCGTGCAGGTACTCCATCGCGAGGTAGTGGCCGCCCTCGCCCACCCCGAAGTCGAGCACCCGAACGATGTTGGGATGCACCAGACTGGCCGCAATGCGGACCTCCTCGAGGAACATGCGCACGAACTCGGGATCCCAGCCAAGGTGCGGGAGCATGCGCTTGATCGCCGCGAGCTGCGGCGGGCCGGCGGGGGTGGGACGCGCGGCGAGGTAGAGCTCGGCCATGCCTCCGGCGGCCAGCGGCCGCGCGGCGACGAAGTCTCCGAAGCGGGTCCCCGCGGGCAAGCCCGGGGGGCTCGAGACGGCGGCGTCCACGGCCCGCCATCGTACCGCAGGACGGCGTCACCACCACGAACCAAGGCCCCTTGGGGGCCAGCTCGAGCACTCGCTCGCCGGCAATCGCTCGCGGGGGGCCCGGGCTGGCTACCGACGACGAGCCACCAGCTGGGGAATCCTGGGCCGCAGGGCGGCCATGGTTGCCGGATCGGCAAGCGAGCGCACCCAACCATCGAGGTCGGCCAGTACAGCGTCGCTTGCGCGACCTCGCCGCGCCACCCGCCGGATGCGGTCGCCCAGCGCCTGGCGAGCCCGGGCCAGCCGAGTGGTGATGGTGCTCGTGGGCACCTCGAGCACCTCGGCGATCTCGCGCGCCATCAGGCCATCCCAGTAGTGCAGCACGATCACGGTCTGCACCTCCTCGGGCAGGCCCGACATCGCGGTGAGCAAGATCTGGTGCTCCTCGCGCCGCGCCACGAGCACGCTGAGCGAGGTGCCGGGCTGGGGCTCGGGCTCGTCGAGGCTGGCGAGGCGATCCACGCGGCGCTCGTCCTCGAGGTGGCGAAACAGCTGCCGGCGCGCGATGCCGAACAGATAGGCGCGAAAGCTGGCGTCGCCGCGAAAGCGCTCGCGCCCCTCGACGCACGCGAGGAAGGTGCGCTGGGTGAGGTCCTCGGCCAGGCGGGTGCGCACCTCGAAGAACCGCAGCACCGAGCCATAGTGGCGTCGTACCAGCGCATCACCGGCGCTGGGGTCCCCCGCCCGCCAGCGCTGGAGCAGCTCGAAGTCCTCGGATCCGGCGTCCACGGGCCCGACTATAGTCGACCCCGGGTGACTTCGCCGCCCGGGTATCCGACACTCGCAGGCGGTGCAGGGGGACGGCAGACGAGCGCACGGGGTCTCGCTGGTGGGAGGTCTGGGGCTCGGGCTCCTCGGTTGCGTCCAGATCGGCGCGTTCCCCTGCAGCGACGACGCCCAGTGCGAGCTCGACGGTCGCACCGGGCGGTGCCTGTCGCCGGGCTACTGCGCCTTGCCCGACGATGCGTGCGACAGCGGCTACCGCTGGCACGACCGCAGCACCCCGGAGGACCTCGCAGGGCAGTGCGCCTCGCTCCCCGAAGGCACGTCGTCGACCGGAGCGGATCCGTCGTCGTCGTCGGGTTCGAGCAGCTCGTCCCACGACTCGAGCGCCTCGTCGTCGGGCTCGAGCTCGGGCTCGATCACGGACGATGGCTCCTCCTCGAGCTCGGGCAACCCCTGCGGGGATCATCCCTGCCCGTGCACCCAGTCGGTGGCGACCGGCGCCAACCATACGTGCGCGGTCCGGACCGACGGCCACGTGGTGTGCTGGGGCGCCAACAATCAGGGTCAGCTGGGCCAGGGGGTCGCCGGGGCCGGGCCCATCCCCGAGCCCCAGAGCGTGGTGATCCCCGGCGAGGCCCTCATCCAGTGGCTGCAGGCCAGCAACAACGGCACGTGTGGCCTCGGCTCCGACGACGCGCTGTGGTGCTGGGGCGACAACAACAACGGCGAGATCACCACCCCAGCCGGTGCGCCTCCCTCGGTGGTGAGCCCGACCGCCCTGCCCGTCGATGGCTCGCCCGGAGCCCTGGGGCAGGGGCAGGCGCACACCTGCATCGGCGAGCCCGGCGGCCCCGGCGTGCGCTGCCTGGGCAACAACACCTACAGCGAGCTGGGCGGCGGCGGAACCCAGCCGATCGACGGCGCCGTCCCGGGCATGAACCCGGTGGATTGGCTGGCGCTGGGCAACGACCACAGCTGTGCCCTCGCCAACGGGCAGGTGTGGTGCTGGGGTCGCGACAACGTGGGGCAGCTCGGACAGAACGACGTGCCGGGGCCCACCGCCGACCCGGCCTCGGTGTCCCTGCCCAGCGCGGCCATCCTGCTGGTGGCCGGCCACAACCACAACTGCGCTGCGATCAACGGAGGCATGGCGGTGCGCTGCTGGGGCAAGGGCGATCTGGGCCAGATCGGCGACGGCACCACCAACAACCGCCAGCTCCCCAATGCGATCGCCATGACGCCTCCCGCTCCCGTGGTGGCCCTGCAAGCGATGGTCGACACCACCTGCATGCTGCTGGCCGACGAGAGCCTGTGGTGCTGGGGCGACGACAACGGGGGGTTCTTGGGCACCGACGTCGCCAACAACACGCCGCTGCTCGTCCCCACCCGGGTGCTCACGGTCGACGCGCTGCCCGAGCCGATCGTGAGCTTCTCGCTGGGCGCCGCGCACCTGTGCGGCCTGGCCGAGTCGGGGCGCCTTTGGTGCTGGGGCCGCAACACCTCGTGGCAGCTCGGGCCCGATCCGCCCCTGCCGGGCGTCCCGGCCATCGAGCTCGACGTGGAGTGTCCCGAGGGCTGAAGGGGAATATGTTCGGGCATCGAGGACGTGCATGAGCCGGGGCTCCGCAATGGCACGCACGCTGGGGTGGACCGGGGTAGTGCTCGGGTCGTTGCTGCTGGCGGGCCATGCCGGCCACGCCGGCCACGCCAGCCACGCCAGCCACGCCAGCTCGCGACGCACCAGGCCCACGGCGATGCCCGGGCCCGCACGCGATGCCCCGTCGTCGCTGCGCGTCGACCAGAACCGCGAGTGCGTGGAGTGCCATGTCGAGGTTGCAGCCCAGTGGCAGGGCTCGCTGCACCAGCAAGCGTTCGTGGATCCCGACGTCGCCGTCGCGCTCGCCCGCGAGCCGCGGGCCTTCTGCCGCGGCTGCCATGCCCCCGAGGGCGACCCGTCGAGCCCGCCGCCACGGGAGGTCGCTGCGATCGGGGTGGCGTGCGTGACCTGCCACGTGCCGCCCGACGCCACGCTGCCCGTCGGAGCCGTGCTCGCGGCCCCCAGCGCTCGCCCGGCGGCCGCGAGTCCCCACGCCATCGTGCGTCGCGAGGCCTTCGCCACCAACGCAGCCTGCGCGGCCTGCCACGAGTTCCCCTCGGAGCTCCTGCCCGGGCTGATGATGCAGACCACCCTCACCGAGCACCGCGCATCGGCCTTCGCCGACGAGCCGTGTCAGTCGTGTCACATGCCTCTCGGCTCCGATGGCCGACGCACCCATGGCTTCGAAGCGTCGCGCGACCCCGCCATGCTGCGGGCCGCCGTGCACGTACGAGCGCAGCGCATGGGCGACGGGGCTTGGCTCGAGCTCGCCCCCGGGGCGATCGGCCACGCGTTCCCCACCGGGGATCCGTTTCGGCGGCTGTCGATCGAGCTCGGTCACGAGGAGGACGGCGAGTGGGTGGTGGACGACGAGCGCCAGCTCACCCGTCGCATCGGCCGCCATCGCAGCCGTCTGCGACAGCTCGCCGACGATCGCCCCGGAGCCTCCCCCGAGCCGACTCGCGTGGTGCTGCGGGCTCCCGGCCTCGAGGCGGTCGCGCTCGGCTGGCGCGTCGCCTACGAGCGCCTCGACATGGACTACCCCGATGACCCGAGTCCCCGGATCTTCGACCGCGTGATCGTGGCCGAAGGATGGCTCGCTCCCCTCTGACGCCCCCGCAGGGCCCATGATCATCATGCGCACGATCACCAAGCTCTCGAGTCCCCTGACCCTCGCGCTGCTGCTGGCGACGGCATGCACCCCCGAGGCGACCTCGACCCCCAACCCGCCCGAGTCCGCACCGAGCCTCGCGGCATCCGAGCCCACGCCTGCGAGCGCGCCTGCTCCCGCCAGCGAGGCCGCGCCAGAGCCCGCACCCGCGCCAGAGCCAGAGCCCGCGCCGGAGCCAGTCGCACCCAACGCCGAGCCCGCTTCGTTGCGGCTGGCCTTCCACGGCAAGTGCGACTACATCGACGTGTCGACGGTGGACGATCAGACCTTCGTTCACTATCGCTCGAACAACAAGGACCACCTGCTCCGCCTCGGCGCAAGCGGCGAGCTCATCGAGCCGATCCCCGTCGGCTTCGAGGACCAGTGGCACGACGCCATCGATCACGCCCTGGGTCGCTGGCCCGATCAACTGCTGGTGATGATCGAGAGCGACGCGCGCGACGGTACCTGGCGCTGGCTCTACCGCCAGACCGCCGAGGGGTGGAAGCAGATCAAGACCCTGGGCGAGGACACCAACTACCACGACGCCTGGCCGTGGATCGACGGATCGATCCTCGCGCATGTCGAGACGGGCATGGACGAGGGTCGAAGATCGCGCCTGGCCGTGGTCCGTGGCGAGGGCAAGGGCCCGTCGCTCGCCAAGGTGCAGCGGGCGGGCAAGTGCGAGCCGTACGAGCTCTACATCGCGGACGTTGCGGTGCTGGCCGACGGTACCGTGATGGCCAGCGTGGACTGCAACGATGCGTGGGTCGCGACGTGGCGCCCCGGCGACCGAGAAGGCACCGTCAAGCGGTTCTCGGGCGACGACTACTACACGTTCCACTTCCGCCTCGACGACCAGGGTCGTGGGTTCGTGCTCAGCGGCACCGATCTGCTGCGCTGGAGCGATGGCGACGTGACCGCAGTGGAGCCCCCGAAGGGCCGAGGGCAGCCCGAATTCGACGCCAGGAACGGCGTGGCGTGGGTCGTTCGCGGCGACCAGCTCTGGCGCCACGGCGAGGCCGGCTGGGAGGCCATTCCCACCCCCGAGGGGCGGCGCATCGGCAGCGTGGCCGGCCTCGAGCACGGGACCCCGTGGCTGCGGTTCCGCGATGACACGGTGGCCATGCAGACCACCGACGGCATGTGGCACGACGTGCCGCTGCCCCCGGCCCCCGAGTCCGAGCAGTCCCCCAAGGTGGTGCGGCTCGACGTGATCGCTCCGGGTGATGCCTGGATCGCGAGCAAGTACGTCGGGCAACGCAAGGGCGCCAAGAGCCGCGGCACCAAGCTGAGAGCGCTCTACACCACGCGGGCCGGTGCCACGCCGCAGGTGTGCGGCGAGCAGGAGGCGTAGCGGGCTCGACCCCTCACTCGGGAATCGCCACCGGGCACGGCACCACCAGCCACGGCACCCCGGTGACGTCGAGCTGGATCTGCAGCCCCTCGAGCGACGAGTAGCCCACGCCCACGTTGACGCTGCCGCGCAGGATCACCCCGCCCTGGCCGGGGAGGTTGCGCGGGCGAAAGTTGGTCTTGGCCTCCTCCTTCGCCGCTTCGCGCAGGACCGCGAGCGCCTCGCGGCGCTCGGCCCCCGTGGCGATCTCCACCTGCCAGGCCCGCGCGAGCAGCCGAACCTCGGCATGGCTGCCCGACGAGGCCAGCGACTCGAGCTCCGCCCGCTCGGCAGCCTGGGCCCCGCGCGCCTTCACGCGAGCCGACAGCGCGTTGAGCTGCAGCAGGTCGCCTTGCCCATCCTCGGCGTGGTCCGCCGCCTCCTTCCACAGCAGCAGCGCCTCCTCCACGCGCCCCTGCTCGGCCAGCACCACCGCGAGGTTGTTCAGCACCACCGGATCGAGCGCCCCGCCCTCGTCGTGCACCTTCCGGTAGCGCCGCTCGAGCGCGGCGAGATCCTGCGGACGCCCGAGGCGATGCGCGAGCGCATGCCCATCGGCCACCAACCTCCGCACCGCAGCCGGTCGCTTCGGATCGTCGACCGCGTCGACCAGGGCCAGCATGCCGTCCACGCGCTCGCGAGCGTCCCACGCCGCCACCAGATCGACCGCAGCCTGGGCCCGCCGCACCGCCAGCGCGTCGGCGTGCTCGGCCGGCGGCGGCACGTCGAGCACGCCCAGCGCGGCCTGGCGCTCCTTGGAGAATTCGGCCGCCGCCAGCCACAACACGTAGGCATGGAAGCTACCCGGCACATCGCTCCGCAGCGCGACCGTTCGCGCCAGCAGCCCCTCGGCGAGCGCGTGCATGGCCGCCTGATCGTCGGCACGGCTCTTGGGCCACGCCTCCATGCCCAGCTCGTAGATGAACCGCAGCACCCGCCCTTCGTCGGCCCCCAGAGCCTCGAACGCCCCGATGTCCTCGCGCATCTGCAAGAGCCCCGGGCGCAGCACCGCGAAGATCTCGTCGGGCCCGCGACCGCCCAGCTGCGGCAGCACGTGATAGATGAGCGCGGTCGCCCGCACCCCGATCGCCAGCTCGTACCACGTGCGATCGAGGTGCTCCCGCGGCTGCGCGCGCTCGAGGATCTCGAACGCCGCCACGAAGTCGATTTCGTCCGTGAGCACCGTGCGCGCCTGCCCCACCACCGGTCGCGCATCGTCGGGATGACGGCGGTGGAGCTGTTCGAACAGCGCCAGGGCCTCGTCGTAGCGCTGCAGCTCGTAGAGCGCCGTCGCACGCTCGAGCCCGTCCTCCAGCCCGGCGGCATCGGACAGCTCCACCGCGCGGTGAGCATGCTTGACCAGGCTTCGCACATTGCCGAGCCGCTTGGCCAACGCGTCGTCGTGGGCAGCCGGCAGGAGCGCCTCGGCCCGCGCCAGGGCCTCGCGCGCGCAGCGTACGTCGAGCGCTCGGCTGCACACCGACGCGAGATCCAGCCAGTGCTCGGCCGTCGCCGCCTCGCCCCGCAGGGCCAGCGCCCGGCGCAGCGCACCGACGGCCAGCGCCTCGTCCTCGGACACCAGCTTGGGACCAAGCCTCCCCAGCACGGCGGGGATCTCGGGGTGCTCGGGCGCCTTGCGCAAGAGCGCCGCCACCGTGCGCCGATGCAGCTCGCCCGACTTCTGCAGCACCCCGAACACCAGCCGCGACAGCTCGTCGATCGCGGCCAAGCCCTCCACCTCGCCCTGCTGCTGCTGCTGACTCGCCACCGCCGCCACGAACGCCTGCAACAGCCGGGAGAATGCGTTGCGATCATTGGCCAGGCTCGGCGCGTCGAGCAGCGCATAGATCCGCTCGAGCACCAGCAGCGCCTCCACGTCGGCGTCCTCCACCGTCCCTGCCGCCCGCTCGGCCAGGGCCAGCGCACGCCCCAGGCCGAGCAGCCGCTGCACCTGCGCCGCATCGCCGGCCGACTCGCCGGACGTCTTCCAGCGCGCCCACTCATCCTTCGCCTCGGCCACGAGCGCACGCGAGTCTCGAGTGGCCGGGATCGCCAGCACCGGGACCAGCCACGCGGGCAGCTCCATGGTGAGGGCCGGGCGCGGACCCGGATCGATCGCATCGGCGATCTCCGCCAGGCTCGGCCCTTCACCATCGTCGGTCGACGCCTGGTCGCCCACCGCCGCATCCGGCTCGTCGGGCGGCACCGCCGGGCGACATGCCCATGCGATCGCCAGCAGGCCCACCAAGATCTCGCGTGCGCTCGTCACCGTGCCGGGCAGTCTACTACCACTGCGGTCCGCCTGATCTCTCGAAGGGCGTCTGATACGATGCAGCAGCAAGGGACACGCATTGAGCCAGCAAGAGCCGCTCAGCCCAACGACCACGGGCATCATCTACGCCGTCATCGCGATGATCGGCACCGCGGTGCTGATCGCGGTGGGCCTTGCCATCGGCCTTCACGGAGCCCACGGGCTCGATGGCCTGGGACCGATCTTCTGGTCCATGGCTGCCGCGCTGGTGGGCCTGCCCACCGCGGCCATCGCAGGCTTCTTCTACGGACGACAGCGGGGGCAACTCGACCAGATGGATCGCATGATGGCCGACGTCGAAGAGCCGCTCGAGCCCCCCACGCCATAGGTGCTCGCCCGGCGTCCTCATCCGGACCAGGCTTTCCGCCAGCCTCCCGCTCGCTCACTTCCGAAAGCGCACGTGGAAGTGGTTGGTGTGCCCCTTCCAGTGGCGGATGAGCCCGTGCGAGCGGTTGCGTCCGCGGGGGTACTGGAACAGCTCGTCGAGCAGCTCTTCGCTCGCCCCACGCGCCTTGGCGTGCTCGTAGAGCAGCTTTTGGATCTTGTAGTCCACGAACACGTAGACCACCTGATCGGTGTCGATGAACGACTTGATGAGCCGCCAGGTCCTCGCCACGTCGAGGTTGTCGGCGGTGGCGGTGCGGAACTTGGCCTCGCCGCTGCCCTCGATCACGTAGGCCACGTCGACGTCGCGGCCGTGCTGGTGGGAGTTGTGCGGCTTGAACGGCCCCCCACCCTTCTTGGAGATGTCGCCGATGTAGACCTTGGGCCCGCCCGGCATCTTCTTCTTGTAGTTGGCGATCGCGGCCTGGATCGAGCGGATGGTCTCCCCCGTGCCCCACGCACCCGCCTCCCACTTGATGGTGTAGTTCCGACCCGACGGAAGCTGGACGCCGGCCGTGAGCACGCCCTTGTCGCGGTCGTCGGTGCCGAAGCCCGGGAAGATGTCGCCGTCGGCGTAGACCGTGAGCTTCTGCCCCGGCCGCAGCGAGCTGGGATCGTCGAGCGCCCCTCGCTGGAACCGCACCAGCTCGCGCGTGGTCAGATCGTAGCGGTTGGCGATGGCGCCGAGGTTGTCACCCTCTCGCACCGTGTACTCGAGCTTCTCGCGCACGCGCGGCGCAATCTCGGGGCACACCGCGACCTTCTGGCCCACGCTCAACAGATCGGGGTTCTTGCGCAGCCGCGAGTTCCACTTCTGGAGGTCGCCACGCCGCACCCCGTAGCGCCCCGCGATCGAGCCCAGGTTCTCGCCCGGCACCACCTCGTGCTGGAACAGCGGCGTCTGATAGCCGCACACCTTCGAGTTGACCACGCGCTGCTGGTCGGCGCAGATCTTGATGGTCTGCCCCACCCGCAAGAGCTTGGGATCCCGGGAGAGATCGGGGTTGCGGCGATAGAGTTCCTTCTCGGTGATCCCGTAGTGGCTGATGATCTTGCTCAGGGTCTCGCCCGAGCTCACCTCGTGCTCGACGATTTGTCCGCCCGATCCACAGCTGCGCACCGCGCGAGGCTTCTTCTCCTCCTTGGTGGAGTCGGCCGCCGCGGCGCTCGCCGTCTTCTCGGCCGCCTCCTTCTGCGCATGCAGCTCCTTGGCCGCACACACGTCGAGCTCCTGCCCCACCCGCAGCAGATCCGGGTTCTTCTTCAGCTCGGGGTTGGCGTCGATGAGGCTGCGCTGCGAGACCCCGTGCCGGTTGGCGATGTGGCCCAGGGTCTGCCCCGCCGCCACCGTGTGGATGCACTCGCCGCCCCAGGCCTTCGCGCTGCTCGCGAGCAACCCTGTGCCGGCCAGGACGAGCGCTGCACCAAGAACGAGCCGAACGCGCCGCATGGTGCCGGAAGGCTTCGCATACTCCGGCCTCGACATCCACGCCCCAAGCTCACGCGGCCGCAAGTGCCCGCGAACGTGGACGGATCGCCGACGAGCCGACCGCCATGGACCTAGGAGACTCACGGGCCGGCCAAACGCACCGACCCAGGGATGCC
This sequence comes from Paraliomyxa miuraensis, assembly GCF_026337845.1. Taxonomy (GTDB): domain Bacteria; phylum Myxococcota_A; class Polyangia; order Nannocystales; family Nannocystaceae; genus Paraliomyxa; species Paraliomyxa miuraensis. The sequence goes on from NZ_JAOVZF010000163.1 coordinate 642,175, forward strand.
ATTCCCCGACCGGCCCATCTGCGGGGTCGGAGGACGCGAATTTCCCCGCAGGTGAAGAAATCCTGCAACGATCGGCGCGCGTGGCCGAGATCGAGAGTGTGACCCCCACTCTCGTTCCCGTTCCCGATCCCCTGACCACCACCCATGCCCTCGCGGGCGACCCCCGGGCCCTGCACCGGCTCTGCGCCCACTACCACCCCCAGGTGGTGGGCCTGTCACGGCGCGTGGCGGCGCGCCACGGGCTGGCCGAGGGCGAGCACGAGCTCGCCCAGGAGGTCTGGAGCCGCCTGCTCGCGCGCGGGCGGGTCCGGCTGCGCGACTACGATCCCGCGCGCGGCTCGTTCCGCTCGTTCCTGCGGCTGTTGGCCTGGCAGCAGGCCCACGCGGTCGCCAAGCGCTGGGCTCGCCGACGGCGCTGCGAGCAAGAGCTCGCGCGGCTCGCTCCCGTGGCCCGGCCGAGCGCCCCGCCCCCCAGCGGGGCCATCGAGAGCCGCCAGCTGCTGCGGCTCGCGCTCGACGCAGCCGCACCGCTCGACGAGCTCGATCACCGCCTGCTCGGCGAGGTGCTCGTCGTGCAGCGCTCGGTCCACGAGCTGGCACCGCGACTCGCTCGCAGCCCCTCGGCGCTCTACAAGCGCATGCACCGGCTGCGAGCGCGCCTGGTCACCGAGGCGCGCCGTCTCGAGGCCTGACCCCGCCACGGGTCCGTGGCCTCAGCCACAGCCACAGCGGCAGCCCGGGACCGGCACCATCGGATCGCACAGCTCCCAGCCGTCGACCGGGTCCGGGCCCGTGCACGCGTCGAATTCCTCGAGCGCCAGCGTCTCGGTCGCATCGACCTGCTCCGACGAGGGGCGCACGTAGACGATCGTCGTGCCGTCCATGCACGAGGCCTCGCGCATGATCCCGCAGGTGCTGTCGTTGGCCGAGGACGTCAGGCACACACCGCCCTGCGCAACCTCCATGCACATCATGTCGATGATCGCGAAGTGCCGGGTGGGAAACCACCCGCAGTCGAAGTCCATCGACCCCGCCACGCTGCACATCTCCTCGGTGGTGGCGCTCTCGCAGGGGATCGACGGCGCCCCGGTGCTGCTGTCGACACCGGAGGTGGAGCCGGTGGTCGAGCCGGAGCCGGAGCCGGAGCTCGAGCTCGTGACCGGCTCGATGGTCGACGTGGTGGTGGGCTGACCCGTGGTCGTCGGCGCGTCGGTGGTCGAGCCGGTGGACGACGCCGCCTCGGTGGTGCCCGTGCCATCGTCACCGGGACAGGCGGACGAGAGCAGACCAAGCGACAGCAAGAAGGTGAGCGTGGGAATCGAAGGCGAGGGACGTGGCATCACGGCAATGACAGTAGATCGCGGGGCATCGCCGTGGGCCAGCTGACGCCCCTCCGCGGCCAGTAGCGCGCGAATGGTGTTTCGCGAGACGTCAGTCCCAGATCACCCGAGCCAGGAACGCGATCGAGGCCAGCATCGATCGCACCGACGCGTGGCGATCCTGCCGGTGCCGGGCCAGTCCCTGCATGACCGCCGCGTGCACGAACCGCGGCACGCGAGAGCGCGATGGGGGCGGGCGCATGCGGCCCGCGAGCACCTCGGCGCGGATCGCCTCGGGCGTGCTCCCCACGAACGGCCGATATCCGTAGAGCCCCTCGAACAGCGCCACGCAGAACGAGAACTGATCGCTGCGCGCGTCGGCGGGTCGGCCCAGGAACACCTCGGGCGCCATGTAGGCCGGCGTGCCCGCGATGATGCCGCTGCCCGAGAGCCCCGGGGGGGCCCCCGGATTGGTCGCGTTCGGGCCCATGGTGCGAATGATGCTGCCCTCCACCGTCAGCTCGGCGCCCTCGAGCGTGGCGAGCACGTCGGTGCGGGGAAGCGGGCGGGGCTGGGGCACGACGGGCCGCCTCTCGGGCTCTCCTCTCGAAGGCTTGCCCGACTCGTCGACCGTGGTCTCCACCTCGGTGATGCGGTTCTGCCGGTGGTAGGCCTCGATCTCACAGGTGTCGTCGACGGCATCGGCATCCTCGGCGACGAGCACGGCGCCGCCGGGCCCGGCCATGGCCAGCCCGAAGTCGAGCACGCGGACCCGGCCATCGCGACCCATCAGCACGTTGCCCGGCTTGAAGTCACGGTGGACCAGCCCCACGTCGTGGGCCGCCGCCAGGCCACGCCCCGCCTGGAAGTACGCGGACAGCACCTCGCGCCACGGCCGAGCCGTCTCGCCGATCCAGCCGCGAAGCGAGCGCCCCTCGACCAGCTCCATCGCGATGTAGACCCCACCCTCGTGCTCCCCCACGTCGTACACGGTCACGACGTTGGGATGAGCCAGGCGGGCCATCGCCTGGGCCTCCTCGCGCAGGCGATCGCCCGCCGGGCCCGCCATCGTCTCGAGGCGATCGGATCGCAGCAGCTTCACCGCCACGCGCCGCTCGAGCACCGGATCGTGCGCCGCATACACCATGCCCACGCCGCCGGCACCAAGCTGGCCCTCCACGCGGTAGCGGCCGATGGTGGTGGGATCGGCTTCGGATCCAGGCTGGGCCATGTCGCGAGGATGCTAGCCCGGATCACCCCTGGGGGAAACGCTGGCGGCTCGCGGTCCCGCGCCCCTTCGAACGGCGGCCCCGAGCGGCCGAGGTGGGCCCGCCAACACTCGGATCGGCTAGACTCGCGCCCCCATGGCCAAGGCCCCCCGATCGCTGGTGCTCGGCACCGCCGGCCACATCGATCACGGCAAGACCACCCTCGTGCGCGCCTTGACCGGCGTCGACACCGATCGCCTGCCCGAGGAGAAGCGCCGCGGGATCACCATCGAGCTGGGCTTCGCGGCGTGGGAAATCTCCGACGACCTGCGAGCCAGCATCGTCGACGTCCCCGGGCACGAGGGCTTCGTGCGCACCATGGTGGCGGGGGCGGGCGGGATCGATCTGGTGATCCTGGTGGTGTCCGCCGAGGACGGGGTGATGCCGCAGACCCGCGAGCACATCAACGTGTGCCGCCTGCTGGGCATCGAGCACGGGGTCGTGGCCCTCACCAAGGTGGACCGGCTCGAGGGCGACGCCGAGGCGATCGAGCTGGCGGCCGAGGACGTGCGCACGGCCCTGGCCGGCAGCGTGTTCGAGCCGGCCCGGATCATCCCGTGCAGCGCCCACACCGGCGAGGGCCTGCCCGAGCTCCGAGCCGAGGTACGCCGCCTCGCCACCAAGATCCCCCGCCGCGACAGCCAGGGGCCGGTGATCCTCCCCATCGACCGGGTCTTCACCATCAAGGGCCACGGCACCGTGGTCACCGGGACGCTGCTCTCCGGGGTGGTCGACCTGACCGCCGACAACCACCTGCGCCTGTGCCCTGCGGGCGAGGGGCGCGTGGAGCGAGACGTCCGCAGCCGCGGCGCGCAGGTCCGCAGCGCCGATCAAGCCCGCGTGATGGCAGGCAATCGCCTGGCCCTGAACCTCGCCAACGTGGAGGTGAGCGAGCTCCACCGCGGCGACGTGCTCACCCGCGGTCCCGCCGTGCAGGCGACCACCGTGGTACACGCGATGATGCAGCACCTCCCGGGGCGCGATCCCCCCTGGGGCCACGACACCAGCGTGCAGCTCTGCGCAGGCACGGCCCATGCTCCCGCGCGGCTCGATCCACTGTGGCATGCCCCGAGCCCCGAGCTGCCCTACGAGGGCACGGAGGCCGAGCCCACGATCCCACCGGGACACGAGGGCTTGGTGCGGATCCGGCTCGAGCAGCCGCTGCCGCTGTGGCGAGACCAGCGACTGGTGCTCCGTGGGTTCTCGTCGTCCACCACCGCGGGCGCCCACGACGACCAGGGCCTCACGCTGGGGGGCGGGCTCGTGGTCGACCCCGAGCCTTCGAGCGGCCGCGGCCAGCGAGCGCGATGGATCGCGGTGGGGCGAGCCCTCGCCGATCCCGACCCGAGCACCCGCATCCGCGCGCTGGTCCACGACGCCGGCGTGGTGGGCATCGATCGCACCGCCGTCGAGCGCCGCACCGGGCTGCGCGATGCTGGCCCGCTGCTGCGCTCGATGTCGGAGGGCAAGGGCGCCGTGCTCGTCCCGCTCGGCAACGATCGCTACGTGCACACCGAGATGGTCCGTCCGCTGGTCGATCGGTTGATCGCCGCGGTCGATCGCTTCCACGCCGACAACCCCATGCAGCCCGGCATCGGGCGTGCATCGACCGAGGCCCTGCTCGGGGCGCGGGTGGCCCCCGCGGTGGCCTCGTGGGCGGTGGACCAGGCCATCGGCCGCGGGGCCCTGCGCGCGGTGGATGATCAGGGCACGCTCGCGCGGCCCGGCAAGGGCGTCCCGACCGAGGGAGAGCTGCCCGAGCACATGCAGCGCGTGCTCGACCAGTACGAGCAGGCCGGACTCGAGGCCCCCAACCTCAAGGACGTGCAGGCGGCGTGTGGGCTGAGCAGCCGGCAGATCCTGGAGATCGTCGGGGTGCTCCAGCGGACGGGGCGGCTGGTCAAGCTCACCCCCGAGATCTCGTGGGCGCGCGCCAGTCACGATGCCCTGGTGCAGGAGGTTCGCGAGCACCTGCGGGGCAACGGCACCATCGACGTGCAGGCGCTCAAGCAGATGACCGGGCTGTCGCGCAAGTACGCGGTGCCGTTCCTCGAGCTGCTCGATCAATTGCAGATCACCCGCCGCGACGGCGACCGACGCATGCCGGGACCGCGGGTGGACGGCTGACCGAGAGTGTACCGACCAAGCACTCGTGCACGCCATCATCCCTTTCATGTTGCCAGGCGCTTGGCGACAGGTGGTGTTTGGAGCCGAGGAAGCATGCGCAAACGCCGCAGAACAGCCCCGAAAAGCCCAACGGGGTGACCTCTTCGCTTCCTTGGAGCACTCCTTTCGCACCTGCGCACAATGCGCATGCGAACAATGCGTGATTCGTCTCCATCTGCATCTCAACCCTGGCATACTCTCATCGTGTCAGGAACGAACCCCAAGACCGGATTCCCCGATTTGCCCATCGACGGCAGCGACGACGGGGACAATCGAGACCTGCTTGGCCTGGACCAGCACGCGGCCGCGCTAGCTGGTTTCATCGAGATGTGCAGTACCCCGATGACCATCGGGATTCAAGGCGACTGGGGCTCGGGCAAAACCTCGCTCATGAACTTCGTGCGCACCAGGCTCGGAAACGAACGCGCATTGAACATCTGGTTCAACACCTGGCAATACTCACAGTTCGGTAACGAGGCACAGCTCGCCAGCTCGATGCTCATCAACTTGATGCAGAAGATCAAGAGCGAGGGGAAGCCATCCAAGCAGGTCTGGCACAACGTCAGTCGATTCATCCGCTCGGTCGTGCAGGCATCCGCGCTCGAGAAGGGTGGTCTCTCTCTGACCGGGAAGTCGTTGCTCGACGCCGTTGAGGGGCGAGGCGATCTGGATGATGCGGGCTTGTTCGAGCGCATGAAGGAAGACTTCGCGGAGGTCATCAAGGACGTCCTCGGTCAGGGCAAGGGCGAGCAAAAGAGAGATCGCGTCGTCATCTACATCGACGATCTCGATCGGCTGGCGCCAAGCAAGGCAGTCGAGTTGCTGGAAGCCGCTAAGAATCTCATCGACGTCGAGGGATGCGTATTCGTCCTTGCGATTGACTACGATGTCGTGATTCGTGGGCTCCGCCAACGCAAAGGGTACGACTCGGGAGATTTCCGGGAAAGCGAGGGCAAGAACTTCTTCGACAAGATCATCCAGGTGCCCTACCGGATGCCGGTCGAGCGGTACACCACCCAAAATTTCCTCAAGAGCCACTTTGAGCGCGTGTATGGCAAGCTCTCGGACTACGCATCGACGTTCTTTGAAGACTCCGCCAACGAGCTCATCCATCTCTCGGTCGGCAACAACCCACGGGGGCTCAAGCGCGCGCTCAACATTCATGCGCTGTTCTCTCATCTCATGCGTATAGGCCGAGAAGATGAGGTTGGTGACGACGAGAGGCTCGTCACCTTCGTCCTGGCCTGCATCCAGGTCGCACTCCCATCGATGTACTCGCTACTGGCAAAGCGCCGCAGCCCATTCTTCACGCTTGTCTCGCTCCGCACGCGAGAGGTCTATGGGCTACTCGACCGTGATGACGAAGCGGAGGAGTTCGAGCAAGTCGCTACCCGGATCAGCGAGGAGATGTCCAAGCTTCGAGAGCAACCAGACGATGACGATGACGACGGCGACGATGTGAAGCAAGCGACCGACGAACTTCGCCTCCTCGCCGGTGATCTCCGACGCTTCGTCTCGGCCTCGGACGAGGGCGCTCAGAAGCGCGTGCGACGACTTGCAGCAATAGCCCTGGCTGCCATCGACATCAATGGCAACGGGAGCTATTCACAGCAGGAACTCGATGCCCTGGACACCGCGCTGAGCGTGACATCGACCACTTCGGTCGAAGGCGAGAAGGTCGAAGAGGTCGAAGAGACCACAGTACGAATGCGTCGAAATGTGGGCTTCAAAGAGCTCTCCGACTCCATGCCGGTCTTTGCGAAGAGGCCGAAGCTCGTTTTTTGGGATCGGGTCACTGAGGAGTACGACGTCAACTTCAAACGCACACCTGACTATGAGGCGAGTGTATCTCGTCTCCATATCATCGTCGATGGAGCATCCGTACGAATCAAAGAAGAGACCCTTCGTATCCTTGGACTTCGTGAAGATCGCGGAGATCGCGAAATGACCGCCATGGAACGTTCCGGGCGCATCAATGCGGCAGCGTATTGGGTCGTCGAAGGCGACAAGGACGAACGTACGGTCGCAATGCTGCGCGAGGAATGGAAGGCAATGCAGGGCCGCGAAGTCGACATGCGCAACCCTGCCGAGCGGGATGCCTACGAGATGCGCATCCTCGCCTATCTCCGAAGCTGCGAAGGCAATCTCGTCCCAGCCCGTCAAATCCAGGAGCAGGTTGGCGGAACTCTCACCCAGACAAGGCGCGCCCTCAATCACCTGATCGAACGCCGTAAGGTAACGTATGAAGGGCGCGCTCGAGGGACACGCTACGGGGTCATCGTATAGATGCTTTCCACCTCGACACAACCACCGCTTACGCCGCACAGAGAAGCGTCTGGGGCTACGGCATGACCATCGATCATCCCTTCGCGGCAACGAAGAGGACGGCACCATCGACGTGCAGGCGCTCAAGCAGATGACCGGGCTGTCGCGCAAGTACGCGGTGCCGTTCCTCGAGCTGCGCGATCAATTGTAGATCACCCGACGGGACGGCGACCGGCGGGTGCCGGGGCCTCGGGTGGAGGGCTGACCCCGATGCGAGCGCTGTCAGTGTGATGGGAGCGCCGGTCGACGGCGGCGCGTATGAGCGCGTAGCTTGGAGCAGAAGCGCTCGAGCTCGGGGACCGAGCGCAAGAGCTTGGGATCCCGGAGGAATCGACGCAGCGGCTGTACGAGCACCTCGTATGCTCGTGCGTCCTTCGATGGCCCTCCCTTGCGGACCTCGAGCAGCCCTGCCCCGACGAGGACCGCCGCGGGGTCACCAATGTTCTCGACCGCCTTGCGGCGGGTATTGGCCGCAACCAGCCATGTCTCGATCTCTTCGCGGGGCAGCGTGATCAGCACCGAGGAGGGCACGGGTTGCCCGATCCAGGCCTTGACGTGCTCACACAAGCCCTCGAGCTCGGCATCCGGGTCGAGGTGCGGTGCGACCTCACCATTGACGCGTACGCTCGCATCCACCTGCACGATCACCAAGTCGAGCAGCGCAGCCCGAGCGTTGCCAGCCCGCAGGAATGCCCGCACCGCTTGCCACCCAGATGCCGGCTTGCCCGCCCCCCGAGGTCGTACCAATCGATCGAAGTCGGGCTGCAACAGCGAGAACGTGGGCTCGTGCTCACGCAGCACCTCGGAGGCGATGGCTTCGAGCACCACACGATCGGTACTGCCCTCGCACACGATACCCACCCGCATTCGCCCACGTCCTCACAGTGAAGGCACGGCACCAAGCAGACCGCGAGTCCACATCTCGGAGACGGTCAGGCCGCTCTCGAGTGCGCAGTCGAGCGCCTCGGAGTGAGGGATCCGAGCGATCTTGGTGTGCCCTCCGGTCGTCCTCTCGATGGCAAAGAGTCGAATGCGGTCGTCGGCGAGGTCGAGCGAATCCAGGACGAGGGGGTTGTGGGTGGTGAGGACGAGCTGACGCCGCTCGCTCAGCACGATCTCGCCAAGGTGCGCCACCAAGCCTCGAGCAAGCCGTGGGTGGAGCGCATGGCCAACATTCTCGATCGCGAAGAACCTGGGCGCTCGAGGATGGAGGGTCATCGCCAACGCGAACAGCACATAGAGCGCCCCTTCGCTCGCATCGTATGCGGACAGCTCATCGAGACCCGTTCGCATGTAGCGATCCTTGAACCGGACCACCTCGGAGGTCACGGGGATCGATGGAGAGATGAGATCCGGAGATGGCCGAGCGGACGATACTCCTGCCGACCAATCGACGAAGGCACCGAACTCGTCAGCCAACCGACGCCCGCGGGCCGTGCCCTCGAACGACGCGAGTGCTTCCGCGAGCCGGCCACCACCGAGGCCGATGGGATCGCGCTGGAAGAGGTCGGTTTGCGTGCCGCGCAAGATGGAGGTGGAGGGATCGAAGATCGCGAAGCTCCGGAGCACGTCGACGAGCGCGCCGGTGCTCGCCGATACCCCTGCGACACGGGACAAGCCGACGAAGGGATCCAGCTTGGGCAACTTTCGACTGCGTGACCGGGAGACCCAGGCGTTTCCGCCGCGTGGGCTCCTCGTGAGGAGCCGCTGGGAGCCTCGCCCCAAGGTCTCGGCACTGAAACGCCACGGGGTGGCGGGCGAGTCCTTGGGATTGTCGAGGCTCACCGAGTAGTAGTGGCCAAGCGCCGACTCCGCCCGGAGCTTGATAACCCGAGGCAGTCGCCCGAGATCGGCGAATGCGTTCTTGTACAGCTTGGGTACGCCAGGGCGTACCCCACGACGCAGTAGCTCCGTATCGTCCACCCGGCCATCGGCCGCCGCCCCCAACACCCCCATTGCCTCCAAGACCGCGGTCTTGCCCGAGCCGTTCGCGCCGATGAGCACATTGAGCGCGCCGAGCTCGATGCTCTGCTCGACGATCGACTTGAAGCCCTTGATCTCCACCCGACGTATGAAGCGGGCATCTGGCTTGGAGTGCGACGAGGAGCTTGCCATGGTGGGCTCGCGGTGCACTCTAGCACGAGGCCCCTGGGCCACCCGTGGGGCCCTGCGCTCGAACGGGCAGCCTTGGCGTCGGACAGGCTCGCTGTTCGGGTGAGCAGCCTTCCGAAGCTCCGCTGACTCCCCGAACAGCGCCTCCGGCCTCAGCGTGACCACCCCTCGTCGCGGCAGCGCGGGCGCGGAGCCTGGTGCTCAGGGCAAGTACTCCTTGGCGACCTTCTTGAATGCCTTGGCGTACTCGGGCCCGGCGGAGGTCGGTGACCCGCGCTCGGCGGCGACGCTGGTGCGCGGCAGAGGTCCGTGACCCGTGCTCGGCGGTGATGCTGGGGCGCGGCGGAGGTCGACGGCCTGATTGCACGCCGACGCTGGGGCTCCGCGGAGGTCGGCGGTCTGATTGCACGCCGACGATGGGGCTCCGAGGAGGTCCGGGATCTGTCTTCGCGTCGACGGTGGGTCCGGCAGGAGGTCGGCAACCTGTTGCTAGGCCCAAGGTTGGCGGCCGGAGGAGGTCGGGTTCGGCGCCAACCCCTCGGCGCGGAGGGCATGCGCAGCATCCGCGACGAGCGCTCCTGCCCGCTCGGCACGCGTGACGGTCCGGGTGCGCGCCGAGAGTGGCCCTTACGGGCCACGCGTGAGCGTGAGGACCCGCGCCGAGGGGCTCGTGTCCGTGGAGCGGTGCACGGAGATCCTCCACGCGATGGTGGTGGGCAGCTCGCGCATGAGGTGCTCGAGGGTCGTGGGCGAGAGGATCGACGCATCATCGACGTGGGTGATCACGTCGCCGTTGGCCAGGCCGAGGGCGGCCAGGAGCTGGCCGGAGGTGGTGTCGGGGTCGAGGCCGGAGAGCCGTAGGCCGCGACCGACGGCGGGGAGGTCGACGGGCTCGAGCTGGAGGCCCTCGTCGTGGAGGAGGCCGAAGTTGGCCTGCACCGCGAGGAACAGCTCGGGGTCGATGGCGCAGGTGGTGGCCTTGCAGGTCACGAGCGCATCGATGTCTCCGAAGGGCTCGAGCATCGAGCCGCTGCTGCTGCTCTCGTCGAGACCGTCATCGGCGGGCGGAGGCTCATCGCAGGCCGGGGTGCCGTCGGTGTCGGCCTGGAGGATCGGGGTGCAATCCAGAGGATCTTGGACGTAGACGACCGTCGTACCGTCGCGCTGCGGCTGGGCCGCACCGGGTGCATTGGTGAGATCGGTGAGGGCCGCGAGCGCGGGAGCGAGGACGGTTTGATCGCAGAGGGCCTGGGCGCTGGGGACGGTGCAGGCCTCGTTCTCCTGGGTGGTGGGATCGATGTCGCAGCCCGCGGGGGCGCCGTTGCAGGAGAGGTGGGCCACGCAGGCGTCGCGGGCCTGCTGGGCGAGGGTCTGCACGAAGTCGGCGTAGATCTGGAGATCGGTGACGTCGCAGGCTGCGGTGGCGTCGATGGCGGGGTCCTGAATGGTGGCGACCGTACGTGCGATGACCTCGTGGACGTCGGCCTCGACGCAACGCTCGGCGGCGTACCAGCCGAAGGTGGGGAGCGGGGGATGCCAGTCGTCGGTATCGAAGAACTTCGTGCACGGCATGTCGAAGTAGCCGTCGGGAACGCCCGGCATGTCTTCTCCGGTGACGTCCGCGACGACCTGCTTGTGACTCCAGCAGTAGCGATTGCAGGGAAACGGGCTCGAGCAAGCGAGGGTACCGAGCGCGAGCGCGAGCGCCAGCGTGCGGGGTGGTCTCATGTCTCGCCGCCTCCTTGTTCGATCGCGTCGTAGTAGCACCGCCGCCGGGCGTCGAGCTGTTCCTTGCACAGGTGGTCAGGGCGGGGGTCGGGACCGATCCAGCGGAAGTAGGTTCGCCGCTCCTCGCAGGTGAGGGCGTCGATGCAGTCGGCCGCCGCGAACCACTCCTCTGCACAGGCATCCGTGCCGTCGGGTTGGCGGCCCCACGGCCATGCGTACTCCGGCTCCACCGCAGCGCAGTCCTCCATGCAATCATCCACGGCCCGCCAGGCCTGGTCCTCGATGATCGCCCCGCACTCGGGGTCGAGCTGGTTGGTGCACCACTGCGTACAAGGCTCGATGCGATGCTCCACCAGTTCGCGGGGTGGGTCCTCCTCGATCGTGCGGCCGCAGGACCAGCAGAGCAACACGAAGGTGGCAGCCGAGAGAATGGCGGCGGTGGGGCCGGGGCCCAAGGCGTGGAACGAGCGGGGCATGGGGGAGGGGCGAGGGTGAGGGTGAGGGCGGGCTTGGCGACAATGAGGGAAACACTTACGCTGGACAAGTGCAAGAGGCGCGGCGCGCAGGCTCGGTGCAGATCGAGCTAGCCTTCGGCCGCACCGAACAGCGCCTGGGGCCTCCGCGTGACCACCCCTCGTCGCGGCAGCACTCGCGTCGCCCGCTGCAGCGCTCGTTCGTCACCCACCACGCACCAGCACAGCCCCGACGCCCGGTAGCCCTCCTTGAGCGCCTCGCCCACGTAGCGCGCATCCATCCGCTGGAGCCGCTCGAGCCGATCCTGCAGTGCGTCGGCTCGCAGGCCCTCCGCGGCCAGGCGCCATAGCTGCGCCAGCATCGGCTCGGGGCCGTGCACGTCGTCCATCAGATCCATCATCGCCATCAGGCGCGTGTCCTCCACCACCGCGGGTGCGAGCGTGCTGCTGGCGATCCGCTGGAGGTATTGCTGCACGCCATCCACGGCCTGCCCCGCGTCCTCGGGCTGCACGCGCGCCCACAGCTGGTGCAGCGCACCGAGCTGCGTCTGCCAGGTCCGCGCGCGCACGCCATAGCTGGTGCGCTGACGCGTGCGCAGCTCGTGCTCGATCATGCCGGCCATGATCGAGTCGGCCAGCATCCGCGGCAGCTCCTCGGGGGCGCCATAGGAATGGTGGCGCCCACCAAAGCCCACCACCGCCTGCTCGAGCCCCTCCCACGGCACCAGCACCACGCGCGGGCGCTCGGCCTCGGGGCGCTGGGCCATCGGCGCAGGCTCGGGCGGCATCGCGACGGAGACGGCCTCCCAGCCCTCGCGCGCCGCCTCCGTCCACGCGCGCGCCTCGTCCGGGCTCACGTCGCCCGCCAGCAGCACCGAGGCCGCATCGGGGCGCAGCCAGGGTTCGAGGAACGCCCGCGCTTGCGCCAGCTCGAGCTCCGCGAGGCTGCGCGGCGTGCCCTCGCCGAGCGCCGTGGCCGGCTCGGTCGCCCCGAACACGCCCTCGAGCAGACCCAGGGACACCACCGCATCGGGCGAGCCCTGCAGGGACTCGAGCACCTCGAGGCGATCGCCACGCACGCGCTCGAACGCCTGCGGCGCCCAGGTGCTGGCCCGTAGCGTGCGCACGAGCAGCGCGAGCGCGGCCGGGGCATCGTCGCGATGCACCGTGCACTGCAACCCGAGCTGCGAAGGACCGACGTCGACCACCGTAGTGGTGCCCAGATCCCCGAAGCGATCGAGCAGCTCGCGGCGATCACCACCCTCGATCCCCTCGAGCAGCATCAGCCCGGCCAGCCGCGCCGCCCCGGGCCGCCCCGGCGGATCGTGACGATGCCCGACCCGCAGCACCACCCCCATCGCCACCAGCGGCAGCCCATGATCCTCGAACAGCCACAGCCCCATGCCATCGTCGTGGCGCTCGTACACGACGGGCGGCAGCCACACCGTCGGCTCCGACGGCACCGCGGGCGGGCGCTCGGACTTGGCCGCGCAGCCCCAGGGCAGCCCCGGCCCCAGCCATGCCGACCCGAGACCGGCCAGCACCCTTCGCCTCGACCACCTGCCCCCGCTCGCGGTCATGGGCCGACCTCCGCAGCCTCGGACAAGACGACCACCCGACGATCCCGGGGCAGGTGCTCGCGCACGAACGCAGCCACCGCGTCCACGTCGACCGCCGCATAGCGGGCGAGATCCTCGTCGAGCCAGTCGGGCTCGTGGCCCGCCGCCACGTAGGCCTGCATGATGGAGGCGCGTTGATCCACCCGCTGGACCGCACGCAGCGTGCCCGTGGCCAGCCGCTTGCGGGTCCGCACCACGGCCGCGGGATCGAGCGAGGCCGCTCGCACCTCGTCGAGGATCGCATCGAGGGTGGCGAGCATCCCCTGCGGCGTGGCGGCCGACGTGCCCTCGGCTGCGAACACGAACATCGACTGCCCGCTCAGGCTCAGCTGCCCCATCTCGAGCTCCAGGATCGTGCCCGGCGCGTGGCGATCGGCCATCGTACGCAGCCGCTCCCCGTCGAGGGTGGCCGCCAGCACATCGGCCTCCGCATCGCCCGGCTCGAACAGCCCCGGCGTGAGCCATCCGATCAGCACGAACGGCTTGGTGCTCATCGCGTCGCGTCGCGCGATCCGCTGCTCGCCCTGCAAGCTTCGACGGGGCGAGAGCACCGCCGGAGCCCCACCCCCGCGACGCGCTCCAAAGGCTCGCTCCACCTCCGCCTTCACATCGGCGGGCAGGTCGCCCGCCAGCACCAGCGTGGCATTGGCCGGACCGTAGTGGCTCTCCACGAACCCTTGCGCATCACTCAAGGTGAGCCCGCGGATGTCATCGGGGTCGGCGCGATGGAACGGGTGCCCCTCGGGAAACAGCGCGTTCCACAGCGCCTCGTGCGACAGCCCCCGCAGCTCGCTCCCCACCCGAGACTCCCACTCGTCGATCGTGGTCTGGAGCTCCTCCTCCACGTGCTCGCGCGTGAGCCGTACTCGCGCCATGCGATTGCCCTCGAGCCACAGCGCCAGCGGCAGCACGTCGCGAGGCACCAGCGCGTGGTAGCTCGTGCCGTCGTCGTCCGTGTGCGCGTTGACGTTGGAGGCCCCCCGCTCCTGCAGCAGCAAGAGGTGCTCGCCGTCCTCCACGTCGCGGGTGCCCCGGAACATCAGGTGCTCGACCAAGTGGGCCAGCCCGCGCCGAGAGCCGTCGTGCGCCCAACCCACGTGATAGGCCAGGTCGACCGCCACCAGCGGCAGCCGCCGGTCCACGTGCAGCACCACGTCGAGGCCGTTGTCGAGCGAGTAGCGCTCGTAGGTCAGCGGTGAGTCGGCGCGAGCGACCGCGGGGAGCCACAGGCACGCGAGCAGGGAGCACGGCGCGAGCAGGCGCAGGAGCATCCCGAAGATCTTGCAACGGTCTGCCCGCGCATCATAGCGGGTGATCGAAGACGAGGATCACGGCCGAGGCACCGCACACACGCCGAGGTGCTCGTAGCCGGGTGGGGCGGGACGATCGTCGAACACGGCAACGCACGCATGATCGGGCCGACCCGCGGCACACTGAGCGTCGGCATCGGGCGCATCGAGATCGCACCAGCGCGTGCAGCACGTGGGCGAGCCGCAACCGCCATAGTTGGCCGCCGAGATGCACACCTCGTCGGCGGCACAGGCCTCGTCGCCGTCTCCGCACTGGATGGTGGGCGACAGCACCTGGCCTCCGCCATCGGGGATGCAGAACGCCGCGTCGCTGCTCGGGAAGAAGCGACAGGTCTCGTCGGCCGTGCACGTGGCGGGCTCGAGCGGATCACATGGAGGCAGGCACAACGCGAGCACCCCGAACCCGTCGAGCATGCACCCGGTGCCCTCGGGGCAGACCGGCTCGTCCCCCTCGGGGCCGCAGAACGGCACGCACACTCCTTCGAAGGTCTCGGGATCCACGTCCCAGCACATCGCGCCCGTGCTGCAGTCGTCCCGGCCCGAAGTCACGGAATCGACCACCGAGCACGCCTGGCCCGGACCCACGGGCGCGAGCGCGGTGCCGATGCACTTGGTGCCGTTCCACGCCTCGCCCCCGTCCTCGGCCCACGCCACGCAGCGAAAGTCCTCGATGCAGCCCTGCGCGCGCACGCTGCACAGCGCACAGCTGGCCGATGCACCGGGGGGCCCGGCGCAGGCCAGGTCGAGCGGACCCACGAACCCGACCTCGGCTCCATCGTCGATCCCGCCATCCATCCCGAAGGTGCTGGGAGGCACGCCCGTGCTGCCGCTCGAACCCGACCAGCTCGTCCCCCCGGTCGACGCCCCCACCGAGCCGCCGGTCGAGCCCGTGTCCTCCTGCGGAGGCGCCGACGGTGGAGCGCACGCCACCGTCGCTCCGAGCACCACCATCAGGATCCTCTGCACGGGGGAGATGATGAAACTAACGAAACGTGTACTCAAGGTCACGCCCGAGAGTCGCGACCCCAGTGCCGTGCGCCACGGGCCTGGAGCCATGGCGCTGCTAGGCTTGGCGATCATGGGGATGCATGGCGTGACGCTCGGGCTGGTGGGGCTGTTGACCGCTCACGTTCCCTTGCCCGAGCTCCCCTCCTCGCCCGAGTGGTCGCCCGGCATCGGCTACGCCGTGTCCCGTCTCCAGCGCGATCGCGGGGCCGAGGCCACCGCCGAGGCGCCGACCACGAGCCTCGTGCCCCGCCTCCCCCCGCCGCCCACCGACCTGCAGCGGGTCCAGGGCTCGCCCGGCGCCCGCGGTCTCCACGTGGCGGCCGCGATGGCGGCGCAGCTCGCCATGATCGTGGCCGGGGTGATCGCCGTCCGCGAGCAACGCGAGCAGCTCCGACGCGAGCGCGAGCGCGCACCGGCCCCCTACCGCCCCTATCGTTGATGTCGATCGCGTGGGCTCGCCAACATCGAGCACTGTGACAGTGGCAGTTGTGGGAGCGCTCGCCGCCCAATGAGCCACGATCGATGCCGACTTGGTGAACCATCCCCCGGTCGCAGCAGCTCGATCCCTCTGCCCTGAAAGCCCCGAGGAACGCCGGAGAACCGGCGTTCTCTGTAATCGGTGGTCAGCATCACACCAAACGAATTGGGTGCCCCAAGGTAGGTGATGTGCGATACTTCGTCAGGAGGGAGGGCGAATGCGACTCTGGTCTGGATTTCGGACCAAGTCGTGGCGGCACCGTATCGCCGCAGAGGCCCCCATTTTGCACGGAGGACCTACGTGCGTATCCACGTTCACTTCTCGAGCATCGTCGTCGCGGCCAGCCTGGCCCTGGGTCTGACCGCCTGCGACGACCAAGACGGTGGCCGCCCCGATCCAGCCGAGGGCGGAGCCAGTGAGGATCCGGAGCAGGACGCCGAGCCCGCCGACGACGGCGCGGCCCAGGCCGAGGATCCCCCGCCCCGCGTCGCCGACGAGCCCTTGACCACCGAGCAGGTCCGCACCTACCTCGCCCGCGTGGCCCCGGTCATCGCGGGCCGCTCGCTCACCTACGACGAGTCCCAGATGATCGCCGACCTGGGCGAGGACGCCATCGAGCCCATGATCTCCGGCTGGGTCGGCGAGCCCGGCTTCGCCGAGGCCATCCGCTACCTCATCCAGGAGCAGCTCCACGCCAGCGGCGAGCGCGAGGGCGTCGACTACGAGCTGCCCGGCAACCTCGCGGCCGAGATCGCCCGCGACGGCCTGCCCTGGTCCACCATCCTCACCGCCGACTACTGCGTGGACGCGGCCGGCGAGCACATCGACTGCGACACCGGGGCTCCCTACGCCGCCGGCGTGCTCGCGACCCGGGCCTACCTCATCTCCAACAAGGGCCGATTCAACCTCTCGCGCGCCAAGCTGATGCTCGAGACCTTCGCCTGCCGCGTGTACCCGATGGAGCAGGCGATCCAGATCCCGCTGCAGAAGCCGGTGCTCATCCCGATGTTCCGGGCCGAGAGCGCCGAGGAGCAGGTGGTCGAGGAGGCCCAGGGCGGGTTCGGCAACGGCAACGGCTGCTACACCTGCCACAGCCAGTTCAGCGCCCACGCCCAGCCGTTCGTCAAGTTCGACGCCGACGGCATCTGGCGCGAGGAGGCCACCGGCCAGCAAGATCCCTACGGGGAGCTCGGCCGCTCGTTCGACGGCCTCTACGCCTCGCACCTGTTCGACCCCTACGAGGCCGCCGACGAGGCCACCCAGATCTTCGGGCAGCGCGTGGCCAACCTGCGCGAGGCCGGCGAGGTCATCGCCGACAGCGAGCTGTTCCCGCAGTGCACCGTCAAGAACCTGGTCGCCCACGCGTTCGACCTCAAGGCCGGCGCCAGCGACGACATCAGCAAGGAGCTCGTCACCTCGGTGGCCGCCCGGATCACCAGCACCGACGACGACCCCAGCATCGCCGACTACGTGGTCGAGGTCTTCACCAACGAGCAAGTGATCGACGCCGTCGTCGCTTCGCAACTGGATCAAGGTTTGGGCGAGTGAACGCCATGGCCAAGCATTCCAAGCCACTCATCGAGTCCGTCCACCCCCTGCGCCGCCGCGGCTTCCTCAAGCTGGCCGGCGCCATGATGGGCGCCCCCGCGATCCCGGCGGCCGTGCGCTTCGCCGTCAACGAGCAGCTCATCGGCGAGGCCAAGGCGTTCGAGGAGGCGGGCAACCTCCCCACCTACTTCGTGGAGATCAACCTCCGCGACCAGTGGGACTTCATGCACGTGTTCGTGCCCCCCGGTCTGGCCACCCACACCGGCCTCATGCGCGGCGGCTCGGGCGACCAGTGCACCCTGTTCTACGGGCCCGAGCAGCTCAGCCAGCACCCCGGCAATTTCTATCTCACCCCCGACTCGGCCGCCCTGGCCCCGCACCTCGACGACATCGCGGTCTGCGAGCTGTTCGAGATCTGCACCGGAGCCATCCACGGCCACGAGGCGGTCAACGCCATGCGATCGCCCGGCCGCTCCAAGCAGTCGGGTCCCGGCAAGGCCGCCGTGTGGGAGAACGAGCCCGGCTACACCGAGCAGGGCAACGACTACTACTACTCGTCCAGCCCCACGCCCGCGTCGCTGCACAACTACTACCAAAAGCAGCTCAGCTCCGGCCTGCGCAACGGCGTCACCCTCAAGTACATCAGCCGCGCCCACTCCATCTGCCACTACGGCGCGGGTCTGGCCGACGCGGAGCTCACCCGCATCCAATCGGTCGATCTGCTGTTCCAGACCTTCCCCGACACGGTCGAGGACCTCAACGTCCTGCCCACCCCCGAGGAGGCCCAGCTCCTGTCCACCGTGATGGAGCGGGTCGACGAGCGCTTCTTCGACCGCTACGGCTTTGCCGGCAGCGCCCGCACGCGCCACGCCACCAACCTCGCCGAGGCCGCGGGGCTGTGGCACACGGGCGAGGTCAAGATCGTCAGCATGCCGCTGAACGACGAGGAGCGGGCCTACTGGGGCGAGGGCGTGCCCGACCAGGTGGGCGACAACAAGAAGGCCAACATCTGGGAGCAGGCCGCCTGGGCCTACAAGCTGCTCAGCAACGACGTCACCCGCACGGTCGCGCTCGAGTTCGACTACCTCGACGTGCACGAGACCCGCGGCCAGGACGTGATGAACAAGATGGGCTTGCAGTGCGCGCTGCCGCTGGCCCGGCTCATCGAGAGCTTCAAGGCCGCGGGGATGTGGGAGCGCACCACCATCGCGATCTTCAGCGCCGACGGCGGTCGGGCGCCCTCGGCCAACTCCTACGGCAACAGCGGCAAGAACACGCTCGTGCTCGCGGGGGGCAACGTCAAGGGCGGCTACTTCGGCGACATCGGCGTGGCCGGGGACAGCGGCAGCGGCCACTCCTACAACTACCGTGTGCCCGACCCCGTCACCGGCAACCCGATGGGCCCCGTCACCGACAACAGCAACCGCCTCAATGGTGCGCATGCGTGGCGGACGGTGATGAAGGCGCTCGAGATCCCCGACGAGATCATCAGCCCCTACCCCGACGTGGCGGGCACCCAGCCGCTGGGCTTCATGCTGAACAACGTGTGAGCGAGTACGAGGGCGTAGCGATGGCGAACCGACACCACACGACCCTGGCCCTGATCCTGGGCCTGTGCCCCGGGCTCTCCCTGGGCTGCTACTCCGGCCTCGACCACGCCCCCGAGGGCGGCGGCGACGGCCAAGCCGATGGCGCCGACGACGGTGGTCAAGCCGACGAGGACGGTGGCACCCCCCAAGACCCCGCGCCCGAGGGACCGGAGGCTCCCTTCCGCGTCCCCGCCGACGAGGCCCGCCTGCTGCCGTTCCCCGTGCGCATGCAGAACCTGGCCCACGTCACGGGCCAGAGCCTCGACCACCCGATGTTCCTCGCGCTCTACGACCTGCGCTACCAGCTCGGCGACCACGACTTCGCCTCCGGGGTCGCCCCCGATCTGCGGTGGTCGTCCGAGAAGATGCAAAACTGGGTTCGTGGCCTCAAGCCGGTGTGCCAGTCTGCGGAGATGCAGCAGGCCTACCCAGATCTGCTCACCGATCCCCGCCCGCTGATGCGGCAGGCCTGGGGACACGAGCCCACCGTCGAAGAGGTCGAGGCCCTCGCCGACCTCCAGGGTGTGACTCCCGAGGAGCAGTACACGGTGACCTGCATCGCCGTGCTCACGGCGTTGGACTTCGTCTCGATCTAGCCCTCGTACGCCCCCAAGGCGGGCGCGCAAATGGCGGACGGGGGTGGAGAGATCCCGGGATCTCTCCACAGTTCCGTGATCCGATCGACGATCACACGCCAAAATTGCAGTTTTTTTGACAAACGTGACCTCGGGTTCCTCGCGGATTCACGCGTGAGCGTCATGCTGTCCTAAAGGGATCATCTTTGCAGATCCCTTTCACGCGGGAGACATGAGGATGGAACCCCACGACGACGAGCAAGCCGCTGCCCTGCTGCACGCGGCCGAGCGCAGCCTGTTCGATGCCACCGTGCGGCTCGAGCAAGCCCTGGCTGCGCTGGGCCACACGCCCCGGGTCAAGGGCAATACGCTGGAACAGGCCCGACTTTGGTCGAGCTTGATCCAGGCCGGGCTGGACAAGCTCGGCCGCCGGGTCGCCGCCTGAGCCCTACTTGCCAGATCGCGCCACGGCGCGTGGGACCGACTCCCGGGTCGGCCACGGGGGTGCTCGTCCGAGTCGAGCCATCGCGAAGAGGTCGGATCCATGGGGATCCGGCCTCTTCTCGTCTGGGCTCAACGATGGATGGTAGAGCCCCGGAACAGCCGTCGCAGGCCACGGACCGCAGCCGAAGCCTCGTGCCACAGCGCCCGGGCTCCGTGGTGCGCAAGGGCTCTCGCAGCATCCCAGGCCAGGGCTCGGTCCTCGCGATCCGGCTCTGGCACCTCCTGTGAAGGCCCGGGCTCTCGCAGCTGCTCCTCGTACTCGTGCAGTCCGCCGTCCCAGGTCTCGAAGCTCCAGCATCGTCCCTCTCGCCCCCGCACGAACGAGGGACCCAGCGGCACCTTGCCGTCGCCCCCGGGGAGATCGAGGACGTAGTGGGGTATGCACAGGCCCGACACGCGACCGCGCAGTCCCTTCACCAGGGCCTGGCCCTCGTCGAGGCTGGTCCGGAAGTGGGAGACGCCGCGGGTGAGATCACAGTGGTGGAGGTAGTAGGGCTTCGCACCCAGCGTATAGACCAGCTCGCGAACCAGCGTCTCCATGGTCTGCGGGTCGTCGTTGATCCCCCGCAGCAGCACGCTCTGGTTCAGGAGCATGAACCCGGCCTCGCGAAGCAGCCGACAGGCCTCGGTCGCGGCCATGGTGATCTCTCGCGGATGATTGAAGTGGGTCACCACCACGGTGACGAGACGCCCGCGAAGGGCTCGGACCAGCTCCGGGGTGATCCGCGTGGGCAGGGTGACGGGGACCCGCGTGTGCACCCGCAAGAGCCGCACGTGGTCGATGGCCTCGATGCGGGACCGCAGGCGCTCGAGCTGACCGTCGGACAGGGTCAGCGGGTCCCCGCCGGTGAGGATGACCTCGCGGATCTCCGGGTGCTCGGCCACGTAGCGCAGCGCCGGCTCGAGCCGGTCGAGCGCCACGCCGCGGTCGTCCTCGTTGAGCGCCTCCTTGCGGAAGCAGTGCCGGCAGTACATCGAGCACACGTAGGTCGGGTACAGCAGCACGCGATCGGGATAGCGGTGGGTCAGGTGCGGCACCGGGCTGTGCGCCGCGTCGCCGATCGGATCGGGGCGCTCGCCGGGCAGCGGCCGCAGCTCGTCGGCCGAGGGCACGGCCTGGCGACGAATTGGATCGTCGGGATCGCTCCAGTCGACGAGCTCGAGGTACGAGGCGGGGATGCGAACCTTGTAGGCAGTGGCCGCGGGGCGCAGGTGCTCGTGCTCCTCGGGGGCGAGCGGGAGCCGGCGTAGATCGTCGGCACGGCGCACCCCCGCGCGCAGGTCCTCGGCCCACGGAGCCCCAAGGGGTCGCGGCCGTCGCTCGCTGCGGGCCTGGGGCTTGGGGACCGCTTCGCTCATGGGCCGCAAGCATACCGATCGGGCGGGGCCGCGCTCGGCGCTGTGCTCGGGCTATCATGAGCCGACGTGCGGGACCTCTACCAGGCACTCGGCCTCGAGCCACGGTCGAGCGGAGCCGAGGTCAAGAAGGCCTATCGCGAGCTGACGCGGCGCTTCCACCCGGACCTGAACCCCGGGCGACCGTGGGCGACCGAGCGCTACAAGGAGGTCGTCGAGGCCTACGCGGTGCTCGGCGACCAGGGCAAGCGCTCGCTCTACGACGAGTTCGGCGAGGTCGCGTTCACGCGGGGATTCGACGCGGAGCGAGCCCGCCGCGCCCGCAGCCAGGTCCGCCCCCCCGCGAGCGCCACCACCGAGGACGAGCCCGGCGACTCCGGCCTGTGGAGCCGCGAGGTGATGGACTTCGCCGATCTCGAGGCGGTCCAGCGCACGCGCTTCGACGACTTCCTCGAGCGGCTGTTCGGGCGCGGGGGCAACGACGCGGGGCACGACGAGGAAGGCCTGGATCTCCGCGCCACGCTCACCCTGCGAGCGAGCGAGACCATCGCCGGAGGAACGCGACGGGTTCGCTACCCGCGGGCCAACGGTGAGTGGACCTCGACCGAGGTGGAGATCCCGGCCGGCATCATGGCCGGCGCCACCATGCGCCTGCCCGGACGCGGCGAGCCCGGGGATCCGCCGGGTGCGCTGCTGCTCGACATCGCGGTCGAGGCCGACCCCGGGCTGCGGCTCGAGGGCAACGACATCCACGTCGAGCTCGACGTGCCGCTGCGGACGCTCTACGAGGGTGGGCGCGTCGAGGTGGTGGTGCCGTTTGGGCGCTTCGAGGTCAAGGTGCCGCCCGGGACGGCGCCGCACAAGCCGCTGCGGCTGCGCGCGCAGGGGCTGCCCAGGGGTGGGGACGAGCGCGGCGATCTCATCGTGGCGCTGCGGATGGTGATGCCGCCGGCCGCAGACCCCGAGCTGCTCGCGGCGCTGCGGCGTCTGCAGCGGTGATCGCTGGCGATCGGTGGCCCCGCGGTTCGCCGTACGGCGTACGTCGGCGTGCCGCATGAACCCCGCACGCGCCATGGTGCGGCCGGCCGGTCCGTGTGCCACGCCGTGCACATGGCAGTGGATCGACGGTTGGATGGAGACATGGTCACCGGCGCGCCGCGACTGCGCGCGCCGGTCCCATGGCGGATGGCGTGGCTGGTGCCGCTGGCGTGCGGCGCGATCGCGTCGTGCAACACGCCCCGGCACGTCGCCGAGGTTCCGTCGCTCGGTGGTCCCATGATGAGCGGGTCGTCGTGGTGGATCCCCCAGAGCCCCTGGACCAGCGGCTTGCCCTGCGGTGCGGACGACGATCCCGTGCCCAACGTCGACATCGACGATGACGGCGTGGCCGATGGCTTCGCGCTCGGCCGTCCCACCACCGACGATCGGGGCCACACGGTGCAGCTGGTCTGCATCCACGCCGAGGCGCACCTCATCGTCGACGGCAAGAGCGTGGGCAAGTGCCCGTGGCTCGGGGGGCGCAACCACGTCTACGCCTACTACGAGGACGAGGACTGCGACGGCGACATCGACGACCACGAGGGCAACGGGCGACCGGACGAGCTCGGCTGGACGGTCCTGGTCTCGATGGACGGTCCCCTGCCGCCGATCCGAAACGTGAGCCTCGGCGAGTGGGCCATGCACGAGGGTGAGGTCGTCCCGATCACCGCGGAGAACTACGCCGAGCTCGAAGACGACGAGGGGCGTCCGATCGACAACGATCGGGACGGGCTCGTGGACGTGACGGCCTACGACTACCACGGCGAGCTGGTCACCAAGCGGCACTTCGAGATCGACCCGAACACGGGGGTGATCACGGAGCACGAGGACGACGAGGTACGCTTCGAACCGACCGCGCCGTATCTCGTTCCCGACGACATCCGGCCGTACCGGCGCCGCGTGGCGGCGGGTGGACGCGTGCCCAGCGTTGGGCTCGCCAGCGTGGGCTTCGCCCGTGCGTCGCGCCTGGATGCCGCCGCCAACGTGCCGATGGATGCCGACCAGCTGCCGCCAGGGATGGTGTCGCAGACCAGCCAGCTGCTCGCGGGGGCCGGGGCGCCGCACGAGATCGCGGTGCGGATCGTCGACGGCCTGCCGCTGGGGATCGTGACCATGCGCGGCGGCTTCGTGCTCCGCTACGTGCCGCTGCGGAGCACGGGATCGATCCGGCTGCGCATCGACGCGAGCACCCGCACCGACCGCGGATGGGCGGGGGTGCCCACGGTGCTGCTCGATGGGGATCTGATGGCAGGAGCGGTGCAGGAGGTGGGAGGGGCCGTGATCGTGGATGTGCGGATCTCGGCCGCGCATGGCGGCGAGCTCGAGGTGCGGTTCGGGGAAGGGTAGCGGGTGAGCGGGTCCCGCGGTCCGGTAGGCCAGGCAGGCTGCGGGAGTGGTTCCTCGAATCTTCACGGCAAGAATCGGGTCGTGCCGGCCGGCGGCGAACGCCATGGTTCCCGGCACGAACCCACCATGAGCGTGCTACTCGACAAAGTCGCAATCATCACCGGAGCGAGCTCCGGCATCGGCCGCGCGGCGGCCAAGCTGTTTGCCCGGGAAGGCGCCGCGGTGGTCGTCGCGGCCCGGCGCCGCGCGGAGCTCGACCTCCTCGTCGACGAGATCACCCGAGCCGGTGGCCGTGCCGTGGCGCTCGCCGGAGACGTGGCCGACGAGGCCTTCGCGAGCGCCCTGGTGGCGCTTGCCATCGAGCGCTTCGGCGGCCTCGACGTCGCCTTCGACAACGCCGGCACGCTCGGCACGATGGGGGCTACGACCGAGCTCACCGCGTCGGAGTGGGAGCGAGCGCTGGCGGTCAACCTGACCAGTGCCTTCTTCGCGGCCAAGCACCAGATCCCCGCGATGCTGGCGCGAGGTGGCGGCTCGATCGTGTTCACGTCCACGTTCGTGGGCCACACCGCGGGCATGCCGGGCATGGCAGCCTATGCCGCCAGCAAGTCGGGCCTCATCGGTCTGACCCAGGCGCTCGCGACCGAGTTCGGGCCCCAGGGCATCCGCGTCAATGCGCTGCTGCCGGGCGGCACCGACACCCCGATGGGCCGGGTCGTCGCGAGCACACCCGAAGCGCTCGACTTCGTTCGCCGCCTGCACGCGCTGCGACGGATTGCGTCCCCGGAGGAGATCGCCAGGTCCGCGCTCTACCTCGCCTCGGACCAGTCGAGCTTCACCACCGGCATCGCGCTGCTCGCCGATGGTGGCGTCTCGATCCATCGCGGGTGAGGCGACCCCGGTCGACCCATCGCGTCAGCGCTCGTGCGGTGGGATGCCCGCGAGCGCGGCCACGAGCCGAGCATGCGCGGCGAGGTCGACCGGTCGGTGCCTGACGCGGTCGCTGGCGGGGTACGCTCCGAGGGAATTGCCGCCCTTGTGGTCCTTCGCCGGCCGCACGGGCCGCGGCACGAAACCCCCGCCGCAGTTGGGGCAGATGCCCTCGAGCACCCCGTCGACGCACGCCGCACAGAACGTGCACTCGAAGCTGCAGATGCGCGCGTCGAGCGACTCGGGCGGCAGCGGCATGTTGCAGTGCTCGCAGGTGGGTCGAAGCTCCAGCATTGCGTCTTCCGTCGGCGGCGACGGGCCAACGACGATGTTGCCACTTCACGGGTAGCTCTGGAAGTACGTGAGCTTCGACGTGCCGGAGAACGGCGAGAATTGCTTCGGGTCCGTGTTGCTGGTGATCTCCGGCAACGACTGTGGCTGAGGCTCCCCGAATTGGGCTCGCCCCCTCAGCACCCGACCACGAGCACCCGCTTGCCGCGGTGCTCGACCGCACGGGTGGTCAGCCGCTCCGCCCAGCTCGCGGTCGAGCGCAGGTCGAACATCACCAGCCACCCTTCCTCGAGCCCCGCGTGGTCGAGATACCGCGCGATCTGATCCAGCGCTTCTTCCTCGGTCTCGGTGTCGCGCCGCAGCTTGACCTCGATCGCATACCGCCGGCCTCGCCACTCGATCACCAGATCCAGCGCCCCGCGCCCCAGGCCGTACTCGCGCTCGATTCTCCCGCCACCATTGACCACCCGCTGCAGGAACGCCATGAGCATGAGGTGCGGCCCGGCCTCGCGGTAGCGAAAGCCCTCGGCCGCCAGGTGCCCGTCCTTGCGCCAGAACACCTGCCAGTCGGCCATCAGCTTGGGCATGTCGAGGGCACCGTCGGAACGCACGTACCAGGCGGGCTCGTTGGCGATCTGGCCCTGCTGGGCGTGGGTGAGCGCGCGGGGCAAGACCTCCTGGTAGATCGGATTGGCAATCTCCCACTTGCCGGCTTGCCAAACCACCAGGCCCAGGCCCACGACGTAGGCGAAATCGTCGTCGAACACGTCATGGGAAGCGCGGTCGCCCACCAGCATCGGTGCGAGCACTCGCCGTGCTCGATCCTCGCGCAGCCGCGCCACCAGCGAGTCGATGTGCGTACGCCGCTCGAGGATGATCGTCTCCTTGGCTGCCTCGACGTGTTCGGCCGTGATCTCGACCGTGCGATCCTTGACGTCGCGCCGGACGACCTGGTCGGCGAGCGCATTGGTCAGCCACGGGTGCCCGCGACCCAGGTCCCAGATGCGGGCCACCGCCTCGGGCGTGAATCGCTGCCCGGTGGCCGTGGTGTGCTGCTGCAGAAGCTCGCTCACCTCCGGCTCGGTGAAGGGCCCGAGGGTGGTGGCCTCGGCGGTGATGTTGAACGGCGAGGTGGTCCCCAGCCACGCGAGCGCCTTGCGGTCTTCCTCGCGCAGCGCGTAGTCCCGCACCTGGCGCTGGCCCACCAGCACCACGCTGGCCGGGAACGGCACCCGGCTGCGCTCGATGTAGCCGTGACGAAGCTGCGTGAGGAACGAGACCATGGCCTCGCCGACCAGTCCGTCGGACTCGTCGAGCAAGAGCACCAGCGGCTGCGGTGAGTGCTGGGCGAGACGGGTGAGATAGGCCAACAGCGCGCTGTCGGGCTTGGCCAGCATCTCGCCGATCTCCGTGTTTCCGGGTCGGGGGAGCTCGGGGTGGCGAAACTCGAGCGCACGATCGAAGGCCGCGAGGATCGCCGTCATCGCTCGGACCACGTCGGGCTTCTCGCGAGCCGTCTCGAGGTCGACCCACAACGAACAGAAGCGGCCGCTGGCCCCGAGGTGCTCCTCGAGCCACATCGCGCTGGTGGTCTTGCCGGTCTGTCGGCCCGCGTGGAGCGTGAAGTAGCGCCGGCTCTCGATGAGCTCGAGCACGTCCTCGAGCCGGCGCTCGGGGGGGAGCATGTAGTGCTCGCCGGGGATGCACGGGCCGGAGGTGTTGAAGTACGGGAGCATCGGGGAGCGTGGCGCTCGCTACGGGCGGCTTGGTGGGCGGAACGGCCAGGGCAGCATAACACCGCGGTGCCGCCCATTCTCTCGATTGCCAGGTCCGCGCTCCATCTCGCCTCGGACCAGTCGAGCTCCACCACCGGCATCGCGCTGCTCGCCGACGGTGGCGTCTCGATCCACCGCGGGTAGCCCGAGGCGGCGTGACTCGCTCAACCGCGCACGAATGCCGCGAACCCTTCCATGAAGCCCGCGAGGTGCCTGGCGAGCTTCTCGTCGACGAGCTTGCCATCGGCGTCGAACACCGTGCCCGCGCTCGCAGCGTAGAGCTGCTTGCCGAACCACGCGCGCGCCCCGAGCGTGCGCAGCACCGGCAGCCACGCCGTCTGCGACAGGCGGGTGCCGCCGGGGCCGGGCGTGGCGCCCATCATCGCCACGGGCTTGTCGCCGAACACCTTGCGGATGTCGGCGGACGGCCGCGAGAGCCAGTCGATCGCGTTCTTGAGCACCCCGGGGATCGAGTTGTTGTACTCGGGCGTGACGATGAGCAGACCATCGGCGTCAGCGATGCGATCCTTGAGCCTCGCCACGGGCTCGGGGATCCCGTGCTCGTGCTCGAGGTCGCCGTCGTAGAGGGGTATGCCAGCGATCGTCTCGATCTCCACCGTCGTGCCCGCCGGAGCGTGCTCCGCCGCCGCACGCAGGAGAGCCGCGTTGTACGAGCCCTTGCGCAGGCTGCCGGCGATGCCGACCAGCCTCGTTCCCTCCTCGTTCGCCATCGGAGCTCCTCCGGCGGCCCTGCGGACCGCGCGACGATAGGATACACCAGCCGAGCCCGCGTGCGATCATCCGTACCTTCGCGACCTGCACGTGTGCGTTCCGATCTACCCTCCAGGCTCCGCGGCCCCCGAGGTCTTCGCACACGTGGGCTACTGCGGAATGCCGGCGTGACCGGGGGGTGACATCGTCGGTTCACGGCGGTATCTACGGGACCGCCTTCCGTCCTCGCGAGTGATGGGTCGAGGGCTGCGTGAAGGAGTTCCATGATTCGCTTCCGCTTCCGCTTCGACGCCTTCGATCGCTTCGCGCTGGCGACGGCGCTCGCCGTTGCCGCCACCGCCTGTGCGACGACCTCGGCCTCGGCTCCCACCATCGACTCCGTTCTGCAGGCCCACGAGGACTCGCTGCGGGCCCATCGCGAGGGGGACTGGGAGTGGTTCGGTCGCGACATGACCGATCCCTCCCTGGTGGTGTCCAATGGCGAGGTCCTCCCCGTCACTCGCGAGCAGACACTCGAGCGCTTTCGCGACTACCTGGGACGCGCCGAATTCACGCGGTACGAGGATCTCGAGCCGCCCATCGTGCGCATGTCGCCGGACGGCCAGATGGCCTGGGTCATCGCGCGCGTAGTGGTCGAGGGCCAGGCGAGGCTGGACGACGGCCAGCACCGCGAGCTCGACTCGACCTGGGCATGGGCAACCCTGTACGAGCGCCGAGATGGGCGCTGGGTTCGTGAGGCCAACATCTCGACCCGCGTCCCGGAGCCACCCGACGACTCACTGGCCTCGCTGGGCTCGGGTCTCTCGGCGACGCCGTCGATGTCGGACGACGCACGTGCGCTGTGGCGTGAGGCCCAGCAGGCGATGGGGGGCGTGCTGGCGATCGAGGCGGTCCGCTCGCTCACCACGGTGGCCGCGGTGAGCACCCCCCATGGGCCCGGGGAGATGAGCCTGCAGTCGTTCGCCGATGGGCGCCTGATCTTCGATCAGCTCCTCTCCGATGGAAGGCGGCAGCGTCTCGAGGTCCTGCCCGGTGAAGACGGCGATCTCGTGGTCGACGAGGACGGAACCCGGCCGCTGGAGCCGGGACCGAGCGCCTTCATGCGCGGTCACGAATTCCATCGCATCGTGCTCGCCCCCGCCCTGCGCTTTGGGGACGGTCGGCTCGGTCATCCGCAGCGCTTCGATGGGCGCGCTTGCGAGGTCATCGAGCTCGTCGACGCGTTCGGCAAGCCCGTGAAGATGTTCATCGATGCTCGGACTCGGCTGCCAGCCGGGTTCGCCATGATCGAGCCGCTGAGCGAGGACGATGCTCCCATCACGGTCACGCTCTCCGACTGGAAGCCGTTTGGCACGCTGACGCTCTTCACCGCGCTGTGGGTCGAGCATCGGGGACAGCGCTACGACTACGACTATCGGACGATCGAGCTCAATCGGCCGTGAGCGTCAGCATCGAAGTTCGTCCGATTCCAACCCGATGACCGCTTCCTTGCGCTCATCGAGTACGAACGGGATCTCGGTGACATCGGCCGGTCACTGCGGCATCGAAAACTCCGCGACGAGCTTCGAGGTCCCGTGACCGGTCGAGGTCGAGTCGGTCGAGTCGGTCGAGGATCCATAGTAGTCGTACTCGGCGGAGAACATTCCATCTTCGCTCCACACCATCGAGGTCCAGATCTCCTCGGTCTGAAAGCTCATCAGTGGGACCAATCCCGGATCGAGATCCATGATCGCCAAGTCGATGGATTCGCCATAGTACCTCGAGTCGTCGCCTTCTCGGGATATCGTGACCGGAGTCGAGAGTTCGACCTCGCCATCGTCGAGTCGGACGAAGGAGACCCTTGCTTCCACGAGCAACGTGTCGGACTCGCACACCCGCGATCCACGGAGACGCTCGAATTCCCGGATCCTCGCCGTCGTCGGGTCGATCTCCGCGATGGCATCCACTGGTAGCTCCTGGCCCGCCCTGGGCACCATGACCACGTCCTCGCCATCCCACCAGGCCAGCACCCCACGACGGGGCTCGGCGAGCCACGCCATGTCCTGCTCGAGCGTCGTGCCCCATGGCAGGAAGGACTGCGGCGAGATCTCGACGTCTTCGTACGCGCAAGGGCCCCCTGGATCGCGATGGCAGCCTCCCACGATGGGCGAGAGCGAGGTTGCGAGCATCAACGCCGGTCCTGCACATTTCGGGGGCATCATCGTCGTGAATCTCCGGGATCGTCGACGGCACCGTCGGGTTCGAGGCGAGGATGAGGAACCGAATCGCTGACGAGTGAGACCCGCGACGAGTACCGTCGGGATACCACGGGCCTTGCTCCGTCAGATGTGTGGAGTATGATGTAGTCGACGGCCAGCTCGGGAGCGATGAGCGCGGATCTCGAAGGCCCGCCGGGCGAGACGAAACCTACGCGCGCGGTCTCGACCTCCATGCGCAGCATCCGAGGGTCGTTCGCCGCGACTTCCTGCTCGAGCCGCTCGAGAGCCGCGGCTGGTGTGCGATGCAGCGCGACCGCACCGATCTTGGTCACCTGCATCCCCGAGATGCCGAGCCGGCTGAGTTCACCGTACCGAGTAACCCCGATCTCCAACTCCGTGTCGAACACGGGATGGCCAGCGAAATTCCCGAACGTCGAAAAGAGGATCTCGAAGGGCACCGAGCCCGAGCCGATACCCGAGACGATCACCCCCGCCTCACGAGTACTCAACGAGAACGTCGAGCCACGTGGGACACCAAGCCAGTCCAGCTCATGGCCGTCGAGCACGGCCAGCGTGTCGTCCCGAACGCCTTGTGCAACCTCGAGGAACACCCGATGTCGCTCGGGAGCTGGTGCTTCCGATGGTCGCGGTCGGGCTACGTCTCGCGCATCGAGATGATCGATCACCAAGCGATCCGTGCTGGGATCGTATGCGATCTGGATTCGAGGTTCGCCCGGCAAGGTCATCACCGTGACGTCGACGTCACGGACGACGCGATTGGCCCATCTTTCGAGCTGTGCTCGTCGTTCTACTTCCACCGGCCGTCCCTGCATCAGCGAGACCAATGCGGAAGATCGCGCCACGAGTTCCCGGGCCGAGCGCTGTGGCCGTGTGATCTCGACGATCGGTAGCTCGGCTCCCGCTTGCAGCTCCGACTCGGAAAGGTCCTCCGGTGCAAGGCTCGAGCAACCCCCACAGTCGCGAGTACAACCGTTGTTGAGCCACTCGAAGAAGAAGGCATCGGCCGGCTCGCCCACGTTGTCAAGGAACCCGGCTCCGGAGGCCAAATTCGTGACCCCGTGCATCTCCATCGCATCCACACCCGTGACGCCCATCGTGAGAACGACGGGAGAGTTCCTACCGGGAACGAGATTGCGATCCATCTCGTCGAGCCACGCATCCTTGGTCGACTGACCATCCTGAGTCCGCTTGAAGACGTCCCGTGGCTCCCTGCCGCCGATGTGAGGGGAATCGTGGAAGCCGAAGATCTGGCGAGCGGCGTTCGGCTCGAAGTTGCGCCACAGCTCGTTTCCGGTCGTCAGGAGCGTACAGGAGGTCAAGAGCATCACAGCCGCCGCCGTATCGCCCGAGAGTCGTCCAAGCCGTGCGTGCTTCCGAGTCTCCAACCTGCACTCACCATTATCGGAGGGGCGCCCCCACTGGAGCTCGCCGGGCAGCCCGTGTCCGGCGTAGACGACCAAGCGGTGGGCGTCGCCGTACACGTCGTCGAGGCCCAAGGGCTCGACCGTCGCGTCCCAGAGGTCCTCCGGCCACGTGTCGTCGTCGACCAAGCGCAGCCCCATCCACCCCGCATCGTCGAGACGCTGCCGGAGCCGCCGTGTGACCGTGTTGAGTCGACTGCCCTCGCACTCGCCTCCGCCGTCGAACCTCACGCTCTCGCCGATGTAGTACGTGCGGTGATCGGCCACGGGCTCGCCGCCATCGCCGGTCTCGTCAGCCCCGATCCCGCCCGTCTCCGTGGTCACCTCGCTACCGTCGGTATCGGAGAGGTCGGTCGTGCCTCCCGTCGATGGAGGCGTTGGCGAGCATCCACATGGTCCGATCAGAACAGCGGCGACCAGCGCGTGCTCGAATCGGATCGACCAGCCCATGGACGTCGATCGTAGTGAGCTGGTCTCGAGATCTTCAAGCGAGGAATGCGGGGCGACGATCGTCGCCAAGAACCCCGTTCGTTCGCAGAGCGCTTCGCGCCGAAGGTACGCACATGAGGACCGGCCTCCGAGCCGCCGAAGCGCCGGCGCGAGAGGACTGGGTGCGAGCGACCGTCGCCCAGGGTGGCAGAGTGAGATGGAGATCGATCGAGGGCCCAAAACGGGGGCCCGGAGCGAACTGGAGATCGCTCGAGGGTCCAGAACGGAGGCCTGGAGGGAACTGAAGATCGATCGAGGGCTCAAAACGAGGGCCTCGATCGAAGTGAAGATCGATCGAAGGCCCGAAACGGGGCCCCGGATCGAACTGAGGATCGCTCGAGGGCCCGAAACGGGCTTTCGATCCAAGGAGACGCTCGCCGGGCGGCCCGAACGGCCGTGGCAAGGGCAACGAGAGCCGCACGAGGTTCAGCGCGGGGCTTCCGGATACGGCCGCGGCTACAAGGAAGACCATCGCCCAGGCGGAGATCTGGTTGCGGACGCTGCGCAGGTGGGTGATCGTTCGAGCCACGGATGGGGCACGAGCGAGAAAAGATCGGCTGGCTGCACGTATCGGACCTACAAGAGATCCACTCGCCCCTCACCCCACCCGCCGCTTCACCTCCTCCAGCGCCCGTCGAACATCATCCTCCCCAAGCCCTTCGGCGACCGCCTCGACCATCGGCTCCACCTCGCTCAGCTCGGCTCCCGCGCGTACCAGCGCCGCCGCATCGTCGAGATCATGCGGGCGCCCGGCGATGAGCTTCATCAGCACGAGATCCTCCGCCACGGGCACGCGCACCGATCGTCCGCCCATGGTCAGCGACTCGCAGCGGGACAGGAAGTGCTCCTCGAGGCCCGGTCCGCCGAGGACGAGGTCGACGGGCATCGTCGTGGCACGATGCACCAACGGAACCACTCGGGTCCGCGCCACGAAGCCATCCTGATCCGGCACCCGCAGCTCGAAATCCCCGGCGAGCCGGCTCACGATCTCGTGGGTCGTCACCGTGCCGGGCAGCACGGTGACATCGACATCGGCCGTCATTCGGCGGGCACCACGAATGAACGCAGCCTGAGCGCCGAACAGGTACCAACCAACGCCGAGCGCATCCAGAGCATGCCCGAGGTCGCGGACCACCTCATCGACCGGCGAAGACATGGGCAACCCGTCGGATCCGCTCAGCGAGCTCGACATGATGGGCGAGGTCCTCGGCGCGTTGCTCGGCACCGGGCCACGTGGGGTCGAGCGCGCGCGCATGCTCCCAAAGTCCGGCGCTCATGACGAGTGCAGCCAGTGGTCCCTGACGCAGCTGCTGCTCCACCCAGAACTGCTCCTTGGCCTCCCGCACCGCCATCCAGTCGCGGCTGCGAAACGCTCGCAAGGCCTCGGGATCGAAGGCGCCGCTCATCGGCTCCAGCATAGCGGATCGCAGCTGCCGCCCGCTGCGCCCCAGTCAGGAGCCCAGCCGGGCCCCCACATCGCCTCCCAGACGTGGCATGGTGGTGCCGTGCGCAAGTGGTGGCTGGCCCTGGTTCCCCTGGCGTGTGCATCGACCGACGCCCCCCCTCGCACGGGATCGACCCCGACGGCTACGGTGAACGCGAGCGCGCCGAATGGCCACGAGGCCCCGCGAAATCGCAAGGCAACCCGTGCGGAGCGGTGTGACGCCAAGGCGATCGACACCATACGTGCGGTGCTCGACCGCCTCTCCGAGCACGGCGTGCGGGCGGATCACGTCGCCGACTGCCAGCCCGAGCAGGCGACGTGCCCCGCCGAGTACGGACCGCTCGCGGCCGGCGACGCGTGTCAGATCATCGCGCACCGCCGCGATGGCTGGTGGGACGTCGACATCGTACCTCGACCAACCATGGGCGCACCCACGCGGATCGAGGCCACGACCCGCGTTGCCGGCACCGTGGATCGGGTGAACGTCGGCGGCAGCACGTGGGCGGTGATCGACGGCGTACGGATCGAAGGACGAGGCGAGCATGCATGGCATACCCACGGCGGGGACGCAGCTCGGATCGGATCGGCCGAGCTCGAGGTGACCAACGACCGCAACGACCCCGTGACCCTGCGGCTCGTGTACGCACGCTGGCTCACCGCGTTCTCGTGCGAGCTGCCCCGCGAGGAACGATCGCGACCGAAGGTGGCCGGGATGGCCGTGGGATCCGAGCTGGTCGAGGGAGCGATGACCGCGGAGATCCCCGCTCGTGCCACGCGCACGGTGACCGTGGGGCACGAGGCGCAGGAGGCCTACTCGGCCTCGTGCGAGCGGTTCGCGACGGCGGTGACGCTGGACATGGACGGCGAGCGGGTGGAGGTGATCGCGGAGCACGAGGTGATGCGGGAGGAAGAGCTGGACTGAGGCGCTCGACCGGACCCCGCATCACCGACCATTCGGTCTACCTTCCCTCGCCATCGGGACTGCTGAAGGCGACCGCAGATCACATCGCGGTTCCGTGTCTTCGTCGCAAACCGACGATCAGCAGCACCAGCAGCCAGCCCCAACCATCGACCTCACGCCCACCCCCGACCGAGCACCCCGCGTGCCCCTCGATCCCCCGCAGCTCGCCCTGCTCCACGCCATCGCGCCACCATCGAGCGGTACGCTCGGGATCGCAATCGGTCGCTCCGTCGTAGCGGATCTCCACGCGGTGCTCCCCCGACCACAGCTCGACGTTCCCACCCAAGGGTTCCTGCGCACAGCGATCGCGATCGAACTCGAGGCCCGAGCTCCGAATCCGCACGGCCCCCTGCCCTTCGGCCGCGAGCCGTCCGTCGGCGTACCAGCGCCGCTGCGCATCGACCCGCCCCTGCACGTCGATGGCGATCCACCTCGACCCCGGAGCCAGATCCTCCATGGGCGTCTCCGAGGTCACCCGCAGGTCGAGCTCGAAGCGCGGCTCGTCCTCCGTGCTCACGCGCGTCCGCCCCGTGATGCGGGTTCGTGCATCGCCGAAGTCGTGCAAGCGAGCACGGATCTCGTCGTGCGCGGTGATCCTCCGCGCCCACCCGGTGCGCACCGTGCCCGATCCATCCGTGCAGCCGCCCGTCACGATGGTGAAGACCCCATCCTGCTCGACCCGGGGGCAGTCGCCTTCGCCCTCCCCGACCGCGGAGAGCAAGACCGCGATCGTGTGGAGGACGTCGGGTCTGGCCAGCCCCTCCCACACGAGCACCTCGGACGCATCGACGAACTCGGCGGACGGTGCCCGGCGAACGAGCGGACGGCTCGCGCTGCAGGCGGACACGACCGCGACGAAGACGAACGGAACGATTACCCGAGTGGTCACCGTGGCTCGCTGGACCCGCGCCCAGCCGTGAAATCTGCCGAAATCGTATCCCTACTACCGCCTACGCCCCAACCCCCGCGCTACAGTCTCCCCATGCCCTCCGACCCCCCCGACACCCTCTACGCGCCGTACACGCAGCGGGAGGTCGGCGGACAGGGCGACGATGTCGACGAGCTGCTCGCATCGGTGCTCGAGCGCGAGGGCCCCCGCGTCACTCGCATGCGCAACCTGGACTCCGGCGGCATGGGTCGCATCGAGGTCGTTCGCGATCGCCTGCTGCAGCGCGAGATGGCCCGCAAGGTGCTGCACCCCGAGCTCGGTCGCGACGCCCGAGCCGTGCGCCACTTCCTGCGCGAGGCCCAGATCACCGCCCAGCTCGATCACCCGGCCATCGTGCCGGTTCACGATCTCGCGCTCATCAACGGCGAGCTCGAGTTCACGATGAAGATGGTCCGCGGTCGCACGCTGACCAGCCGCATCGACGCGCTCCCCGAAGGCCCGCTGGCCCCGGAGACGCTGGCGGAGCTGCTCGGGGTGATCATGCGGGTGTGCGACGCGCTGGCGCTGGCCCACGCCAAGGGCGTGCTCCACTGCGACATCAAGCCCGACAACATCATGATCGGCGACTGGGGCGAGGTCTACTTGATGGACTGGGGCATCGCCCAGCCCTGCGAGCCCAGCACCAGCACGGCCGGGGGCGCCCCCGAGCGCATCCGGATCTCGGTCGGCGAGCAGGGACCAGGCGTCGTCGCGGGCACGCCCGCGTACATGGCACCGGAGCAGGTGCTGGGCGAGGCCCTCGACCCTCGCACCGACGTGTTTGCGATGGGCGCGGTGCTCTACCAGCTCGTCACCCGCCATCCGCCCTACGAGGCCCGCACGGTGATGGCGGTGCTCCTGCTCGCCGAGGACGGCGAGGTGGTCCCCCCCAACGAGGCGCATCCCGACGCGAGCGTGCCCCGGGCCCTCGAGCAGATCATCATGCGCGCGCTGGCCAAGCACCCGAGCGAGCGCTACGCCCGGGTCGAGGATCTCCGGCTCGCGCTCCAGCAGTTCTTGCTCGGCGGCACCGAGTTTCGTCGGGTGCGGCTGCGGCCGGGGCAGTACGCGGTCCGCGAGGGCGAGCCGGGCAACAGCGCCTACATCGTGGAGCGCGGCCGCCTGCGCGTGTACAAGCGCTTCGGGGACGAGGAGCGAACCCTCCGCACGCTGGGGCGCGGCGAGGTGTTCGGGGAGACGGCCATCCTGGCCGAGTCGCCCCGCACGGCGTCGGTGGTGGCCATCGAGGACACGTGGCTGGTCGTCGTGACCCGCGACACCCTCGAGCGCGAGATCGACGGGCTCAAGGCGTGGGTCGGGGTGTTCGTGCGCACGCTGGCGCGACGCTTCAAGGAGCGCGAGGACGATGCGGCACGCACCCCGGCGCCACGGGCTCGCGCGTCCTCGGTGCAGCCGGTCGAGCTCGCCAACCTGGTGCTCATGCACCTGCTCACCTGGGGCTCCCGCGACGGGGGCCGGCTGATCCTGCCCTGGGATCGCCTGGCCGAGGAGCTGATGCAGCTGACCGGGGCCGATGCCGCTGCGCTGTGGGAGGCGGTCCAGGCCCACCCCGAGCTCCAGATCGATCTCGTGGCGGACCGGATCGCGTGCACCGATCCAGCCGCGCTACGCCGCCGGCTCCACCACGAACGCCGCTGACGGCACGTTCGGGCGCAATCGGGCCCCCCACGTGACGGGGCCCCTTCTCGCCACCTACGATGGGCCGGGGGGAAGACGACGATGATGCGAGCCTCGATGATCCCGATGGCCCTGATCCCGGCGGTGGCGCTGGCCGCCGCCTGCGGCGACGACAACGATGCCACGTTCATCACCGGCACCTCGAGCCCGACGACTTCCATTCCGACGATCCCGAGCACCACGTCGAGCACGGCGGCCGACGAGACCATGACCGTCCTCGACGTCGGCAACGGCAGCGCCACCGAGGGCATGGCCGAGGGCGGCTGCAACGGCGACGACATCACCCCGCCCAACGCGATGCTCCAGGGCACCGTCTACGCGCCCAACCTGGAGATCCCCATCAGCGGCGCGCTGGTCTACGTGGCCGACCAGGCGGCGGATCCGGTGCCCGACGAGGTCTACTGTGCCGAGTGCGTGGAGCTGACCTGCGACGCCAACTACACGCTGACCGAGGCCGACGGCAGCTTCCAGCTCCCCGCGGTGGCCGGTGTCGGCAAGCACCTGGTCGTCCAAAAGGGACAGTTCCTGCGCGACGTGGTGATCGACGTGCAAGAGGGCTCCAACGTGGTCCCGCCCGACCAGAGCAACCTGCCCGGGGAGTGGAACCCGGCCGCGGGCATGTGGATCCCCCGGATCGCCGTATACGAGACCGATCCCGACCAGGTCTTCAACGTGCTGGCCAAGTTCGGACTGGGCGAGGTCTCGGCCAGCGGCACGCTGATCCCCGGCACCGAGCGCTTCGACCTCGTGCCCGACACCGACCAGGGCGCGTTCATGGACGACCTGGTGGCGATGAGCCAGTACCACATCATCTTCGTGCCCTGCGCCGCCACCAAGTTCTGGATCGGTGCCCCCGGCGTGCCGGCCCAGCGGGCGCAGAACATCCGCGACTACGTGGAGGCGGGCGGCAAGTGGTATGCGACCGATCACTCCAACGAGTACATCGAGGCGCCGTTTCCCCAGTATCAAGAGTTCTACAACCCCGCGATGCCCGACATCCAGCCGGCCTACGACGTGAGCGGCACCATCGCCGACCCCGAGCTGCTGGCGTGGCTCGAGGCGCTGCCCCCCGCGCTCAAGGACATCGGCGGCGGCAACCCCAACCTCTACTCGCTGCCCTCGGTGGAGCTGCGGCTGAACTACACCGGCATCGAGACGGTGCACGACGTGATCGTCCAGGACGACG
Source organism: Paraliomyxa miuraensis (assembly GCF_026337845.1). Lineage (GTDB taxonomy): Bacteria > Myxococcota_A > Polyangia > Nannocystales > Nannocystaceae > Paraliomyxa > Paraliomyxa miuraensis. Next base: position 680,012 of record NZ_JAOVZF010000163.1, read on the forward strand.
AGGGCAACGACGTCAACGTGGGTCACCACACGTGGGTCACCGGTCCCTGCACGAGCTGCACCACCGATCCGGCCACGTTTCGCGCCATGGCCGTCAGCGGCGGGTGGGGCTGCGGCCGCATGATGTACAGCACGTTCGAGAACTCGAGCATGGCGCACCAGGGCCTCAACCCGCAGGAGCTGGTGCTGCTCTACATGATCCTCGAGATCGGCGTGTGCCACGACAAGCCGCCACCGCCGGTTCCGCCGGTGGGCTGAAGCCGAGAGTCGATGGGCGCGGGATCGACCTCGCAAGATTTGCCGTGGGCATGCATGCAGCGGCTCGGCTACGATCGAGGCTCATGCGCGTGAGCAGGGGGGCATGCGCTCGTGGATGGCTGCTGGGGCTGGCCTTGGCGCTCGCGTGTACCGACGACGGCGGGAGCGATGGGGTCGACGATGCGAGCGACGAGCCGCCGTGGCCGCTGCCGCGTACGTGCGTGCCGCCGCCGGGAATGGGCAGCCCGGTCGACATCGAGGAGCTGGTGGCGCTGGTCGATGCGCTGCCCAAGCCCACCAGCCTGGCGTGCGTGCTCGAGAGCCTCGATCGCCCGCTGTCGCTCTACGCGTCGTCGAGCGTGGCCGGGGCCCAGCCCGCGCTCGGGATCGACAACCCGCGCCTCTTCCTGCTGACGGGCGACCTGACGCTGTCGATGACGCTCCACGGCACCCACGAGGTCCTCGAGATCGCGCAGGCGATCGGCGATCGACGCTCGATCAAGGCGGAGCTGCTGTTCCCCGTGGACGAGCCGCTGGCTCCCAGCGCTCCCTACGACGCGGTCGCGTTCGGGAGCAACGGGACCGCGTGCGGCCTGTGCCACGGCGAGGAGACCCGGGTGGCCGAGATCGACTACACCACGGCCTGGGCCTCGGACGCGTACCAGGACGACCCCGAGCAGACGGTCTCGGTGTCGTTCCTGCGCCAGCATGCGATCGAGTGCGACCACGAGGCGAATGCCCGCCGCTGCGAGCGACTCGACGCGCTGTTCGGCCACGGCGAGGTGGTGCAGGGGGATCTGGACCGAGAGTCGCTCATCTGCCACCCGTTCTGAGTTCGGCGCCGGGATTCAGCCCGCGGGCGGGTTGCAGGTCACGCTCGTCAGCTGCCCGCCCGCCATGTCCGAGTACGTGTAGGGACTATTGAGCCCGTTGAAGGTCTGCACCGCATAGGTATTGGGATCGATCTTGTGTGCAGTGGTCCCCCCGAGCAGCACGGCCCAGATGTAGCCGTCGAAGTCGACCGCGATCCCGCGGTAGAGCCCACCTTCGGGCAGCGGGATGGTATCGCCGACCACCATCGTCTCCATGTCGATCCACCCCACGCCACCGGTGGTCGCGGTCCAGATCCGCCCCTGCTGGTCTTGCGCCACGCCGCTGCCGCCCGATCCGGGCAGGCTGCCGATCTTCTGCGCCCACATCCCGGCCACGGGGTCGTAGCGGCTCCCCGAGTCGACCCACACCCGACCGACGGTATCGACCGTGATCCCGTACGAGCCGCCCGGGAGGGTCTCGTAGTCGAGCGTGTCGTACTCCACGTGCACGATCGTCCCCGCCGACCAGATGTACATCCACAGGTCGTTGTCATAGTCGACCGCGCCGCCGTAGGGCCCCAAGGTCGAACCGCAGGTGACGTCGGGCATGTGCAGCTCGTCGAGCACCATGCCCGTCTCGCCGTCGAGCCGATACACGTAGATGCCATTGGCACCCGTACACGGCCAGGTGGCGCCCGGCGTGCCCAGACCAGCCGCGGTCCACACCATCTGATCCTCGAACTCGCAGGTCACGGGGTTGTAGGTGCCCGAGGTCCACGCGACCGGTCGCTGGGTGGTCGCCTGCGGATTGGGGGTGTGCCATGCAACGCACTCCTCGTTGGCAAACGGCAGCATGCTGCCCGCACCTCCAGCCGAGGTGTCGATCATGCCGTTGCCGTTGCCGTCCACGCAGTCCTCGTGCAGCGCGTGGAACTTGGTGACGCCACCCATGCGGTTGGCCACCGCGACCGCGCGTCCATCGATGCTCACGCTGGTCCGCGACGGGTTGCCGCTGTGATCGGGCCGGGTGTAGTAGCGCCCCTCCTCGGTCATCGTGCGGGTGTCGATCTTCGAGATCGTGGCCTCGTTGCTGTTGGCGATCCAGATGTAGCTCCACTCCGACTCGCCGCACGCCAATTGCTGACAGCCGCCGTTGCCGCCATCGGGCAGCGTGCCCACGTCGAAGATCGGCCCGTCGCCTCCGCCCATGGTGGTCTCATCGGCCTGGCCGGTCGTGGCGGTGGTGGTCGCCGAGGCCGAGGCGTCGGCCGACTCGGTCGCGTCACCCGAGCCCTGACCGGTCGCGGTGGGCTCGGTGGCGGACCCGGCCGTGACCTCGGCCGATCCCGCCTCGAACGGATCCTCCGGTGCGGGATCACCACACGCCATCGCCAGGGGAATGCACGCCACCATCCATCGCCGATCGATTGCCATTGCCAGTCCTTCGCGTGCGATCCTCTCGCGAGGTCGTCCCCCGGACAAGTTCGAATTGGCTTGGGTTCCCTCAGGAAAGCTAGCCCTCGCAGCACTCGTCGATCCAGCGCAGGAACTCCTCGGTACCCGCGACCAGCGGCACCGCGACCACCTGCGGCAGCTCGTAGGCATGGAGCTCGCGCACGGCCTTGGCCACCGCGTCGAAGCGATCGTGCCGGGTGAACAGGCTGACCTGCCATTCCTCCGACTCCTCGACCCCGCCCTGCCAGCGATACCAGGTGCGCAGCGCCGCGACCTGCCCCGAGGCGGCCAGGCGCTTCTCGACCAGGGTCTGGGCGATGGTCTCGGCCTCTTGGCGGCTGCCCGTGGTGACCTTCACGACGACGTGCTCGACCGACATGCCTCACGATAGCCCAGCCGCCTCGAGGCCGGTATCTTCGATGGGCTCTCGTGACCTCTCTGAACGCCATTCGTCGTACGCTCGCGAGCGCTCCGGTGGAACCCGAGCCACCGTCGCGCTCGATGGCCGCGGTGGCGATGGCGCTGGCCGGCGAGCCCGATGCGCTCGCGCTGTGCTTCATCCTCCGGGCCACCCGGGCGAGCGATCGGTGGTCGGGGCAGATGGCGTTTCCCGGCGGCAAGGCGGAGGCCGGCGATGCCTCGGCCCGGGCGGTGGCGATCCGCGAGGCACGGGAAGAGGTCGACCTGCGGCTCGAGCACGCCGAGCTGCTGGGTGCGCTGCCGAGCGTGTCGGTGAGACCGGCGGGCACGCTCGGAGTGATGCAGCCGTTCGTGTTCTATCTGGGGGCCGAGCCTCCGCCGCTGCGACCTCACGCGGGTGAGGTGGCGGATGCGTTCTGGATCCCGCTGCCGCACCTGTGGGACGAGCGCAACCGCGGCACGATCGACTGGGAGCACCAGGGGCAGACGTGGCGCTTTCCGGGGATCCGCTTCGGCGGACACGTGATCTGGGGGCTGACGCATCGGGTGCTGACGCAGTGGGCCGAAGGGCTGGGACGGCCGCTGCCGACGGCGAGGGATCCAATGCAGCAGCGGGTGCGGTGAGCGGCCGCCATCCGATGGCGCACGTGATCGATGCCGTGCGCATCGATCACGCGCCCACCTGCTAGCCTCCTACCCCATGCGCACGCTGACCCTCCGCCACTCCGGCCTCGAGCTCTCCCACATCATCGCGGGCGGCTGGCAGGCCGGACGCGATCTATGGGTGGGCATCGACGACGACGAGTCGGTCGCCGCCTTGCGAGCCGCGTTCGAGGCCGGCATCACCACGTTCGACACGGCCGAGGACTACGGGGCCGGACACTCCGAGCGCATCCTCGCGCGCGCGCTGGGAGACCACCGCGACGCCATCGTGATCGCCACCAAGGTCTCATGGGATCACTTACGTCGGGACCAGATCATGGAGGCCTGTGAGCGTTCGCTCCAGAACCTCGGCACCGACGTCATCGACCTCTATCAGATCCACTGGCCGGCCGGGACCTTCGGCAGCCCCCGGGTGCCGCTCGAGGAATCGATGGAGGCGCTCGAGCGGCTGCGGCAGCAGGGCAAGATCCGCGCGATCGGGGTCTCGAACTTCGATCTCGACCAATTGAGGCGGGCCTGCGCGCTGGGACCCGTGGACGCGCTCCAGCCCCCGTATTCGCTGCTCTGGCGCCAGGCGGAGCGCGAGCTGCTGCCGTCTTGCCGCGAGCACGGGATCGCGGTGCTGGCCTACTCTCCGCTGGCGCAAGGCCTGCTCACGGGCGCCTTCGGTCCCGACCACCGGCTCGAGGAGGGGGACAACCGCGTCGACAATCGACTGTGGCAGGCGCCCGTGCGCGCGCAAGCGCTCGCGATCGTGGAGGCCATGCGCCCGCTGGCACACGCCCACGGGCTGTCGCTGGCGAAGCTGGCGTTGGCGTGGGTCGCCGGTCGACCGGGCGTGGCCGCGATCGTCGGTGCCCGCACCCCCGCCCAGGCGCGCGAGAACGCAGCCGCCGGCGACGTGATCCCGACGCCCCGGCTCCGAGCGCAGCTCGACGAGCTCACGGCCGACTTGGCGCAAAACGACGAGCCGGTGATGTGGACGTGGTCCACGTGAGCTTGGTGTGTTCCCTCGACTGGCCGGACGGTCCTAGACTCCCGGGGCTCCCAACCCAAGGAGGGCACGTCGTGCCAAGGACCCGTCTCTCATCGACCCTGCTCGTCCCCTCGTTCGTCGCATCGCTCGCTGCATCGACGGCCGTCGCCGCCCCCAATGACGTCTGCGTGCGCCAGGCCCAGGCCGTGCCCGGCGCGGCCAGCAAGACCCCCGAGTGGTGGAACCCGGGCCTGTCGGAATCACAGCACGAGGTGCGCTGGAACGGCGCCACCGTGCGTACCGACGACGACTCGGCAACCCCCGAGCTCGGCCGCTCGCGCATGATCTGGGACAAGTCCTCGCGCACGGTGTTCTTCGAGCTCGAGGTCAACGGCGATCCTTCGGTCGATGCCAACCAGGATCTCGTGCTGCTCTCGGTGGCCAACGCGGCCGGCACGGCCCCCGAGCTGTTCATCAGCTTCCAGCCGCTGCGCGGGTGCACGACCGTCTCCAACTGCACCGGCAACGGTGCCGCGCTGTCCACCTCGGCCATTCGCTACTCCGCCGCCTCGGCCTCGGGGACCTCGGTCACCTGGGGCCCGCTGTCGGGCACCAACCCCAACCCGGCCTTCACCATCGATCACCCGTGGGTGCAGGTCCGTCCCGTGACCTCGGGCGGAACCACCACCTACAACTGGACCCTCAGGTTCGCGATGCAGGTGCCGGTGGAGAGCGGCCACGTGCGGCCCAACCTGCGGATCTACGGCAACGCGGTGATGTACATGCCCGGACCGACGTCGGGCACCGCGGTCGAGATGCCGCTCTTGTGCAACCCCAGCTCGCCGACCAGCAACGACTGCCTGATGTTCAGCAGCGGCAGCACCTCCTCGCTGCCCGAGAGCCTGCCCACCGGAAACATGGGGGCCACGTGGCCGGTGCTCGAGTCGGCCAACCCGAGCACCTGTGAGGGCGTGGAGGTCCTGCGCCCGCTGCTGGGCTCGGACTACAACACCACCATGGGAGTCGTACCGGGAACCGGCGTCCCCTACGAGCTGCCCGGCACCAAGATCCCGAGCATCAGCGGCGCGCGCCTGCGGGCCGGGTTCCACAACGACACCGATCAGGTGCTCCAGCCGGGGAGCGTGACGGCCGAGTTCCGCATCGCCAACTGGGGCCTTCAGACCTCCGACTGGCACAACGCCACGTGGAGCCTGGTGGGCACCGCCGAGCTGAACGCGCCGGTGAGCGCGGGCGGCTACGCGGGTGGGCTGGGCGAGGGACGCCTCCAGAGCGATCTATGGGTCCCGTCGTCTTCGGAGCTCGCCCTCGAGAACACCCACCAGTGCATGCACGTGCGGCTGCGCAGCAGCACCGGCGTCGACTTCAAGGTCGACAGCGCCTTCCGCAACATGGACCTCGTCAGTGCCTCGGTGGCGCGACGCCCCGCGGTGATCGACCTGGGCGATCGTCCGCTGCCCAAGGGCAAGTCGGCGCACGAGGTGTATCTGCTCGTCCGCTCCGAGCACATGCCCGACCCGGGCGTCTGCAAGGCCACCAAGGGCCGGACCTATGGCTGTGCCAAGGGCGGCTCGCTGCTCGCGGCACGCCGCGCGCTGACCAAGAAGCAGAGGCAGCAGCTGTCCAAGGACTTCAAGGCCGGTCGCGCCAGGATGAACGAGGATCAGTACAAGGCCCTGCTCGCGCAGAAGGAGCGCAAGGGCAAGAAGCCCGAGGAGCTGCCCTACTACGTGGTGCACGGCATGGTCGACACCGGCATGCGCATCAACCTGCCCGATGCGGCCCAGACCCCCGTGCTCATGCGCTTCTCCGACTACGGCTACTACGTGGAGCACGAGGGCGAGCCGGTGGAGGGCTGGGAGAGCTACGTGCACGGAGCCGAGCCGGTCGGCAGCAGCGACAACCTGTTCAAGATCTCGGTCAAGCCCAAGACCCTGGTCTCGGTGGCCAACACGGTGCGCGTGCTGAGCAAGGAGACCAAGGCGTGCAAGAAGCGGCCCAAGCCCCAGTGGGGGGTGTACGACACCAAGAAGGTCGAGGCGATCGAGGCCAAGATCCAGGCCGAAGTGGGCAAGGGCAAGCTCGACGAGGTCGCCAAGGTCCGCGTGACCGACGACCAGCTCGGCTGTGATCCTCCGCCGCTGCGGCTGCCGTGCAAGGCGGGTAAGTGCGCCGAGCTGAGCCCGGCTGCCACCATCGAGGGCAACCGCTTCGCCGGCGACTGGTCGGCGATCACGCGCCGACCGGCGAAGAAGAAGCCCACCGGCAAGGTCACGCCCAAGCCCACCGGGCCCAAGCCCACTGGCAAGACCGGGCCCGCCGGCAAGGTCGGGCCCAGGTCCACCGGCAGGATCAGGCCCAAGACACCGTAGCGGTTCGATCCGTCGATCCGTCACAACGACGACGCCACCCGGTCTCCGGCGTGGCGTCGCGCATTTCGAATCGAGCACGTTGCGCCCCGCGGATCGACGCGCGAAGATCCGGCCGGCCCGCACGCGCGGGCACTCCCGGAGGATCCCACGATGCGCCGACGTCTCGAGATTGCTGGTCTACTCGCTGCCCTCGCCCTGGTCGTGCCCACGGCCGGCTGTGACAAGAAGGACGAAGCCAAGACGGACGAGAAGAAGGCCGACGCCAAGGCCGATGAAAAGAAGGCCGACGCCAAGACCGACGAGAAGGCCGATGCCAAGACCGACGAGAAGGCCGACGCCAAGGCCGACGAGGGCGGCTGGTAGCGCGCTGCGAGGCTCCTGGGCGGGCCTCGTGAGTGCGGGGCTGCTCGCGGCCATCGGCGGCTGCGAGCATGCCCCGTCCCCCGAGGACGACACGGGTCGGGCCGAGGCGCCGAGCGAGCCCGACGCCGACGACGAAGGCCCCTCGGGCGCCGAGCGTGCCGTCGACGAGCTGGTCGAGTATGCGGCCGGGCGGCGGTCCGAGCTCGACTTCGCCCGGCTTCCACCGTGGAGCGCCCGCTCGGGCGCCGATCCCTTCGCGCTGCTCGCCGACGACGGGCGCACGCTGGGCCTGTTGCGGCGGGGCGCAGTGGTGGTGCTCGACGAGGACGCACGCGAAGAGCGACGCGTGCCCACCCTGCCGGGCGCGACGGCGATCGTGCGGGCGGGCGATGCGATCGTGATCGCCTCGGAGCACACCGGCGAGCTCGACGTGCTCGACGCGGCCACGCTGTCGCCACGCCAGCGACTGCGCGTGCCCGGCGTGGCATCGATTCGTGCGCTGGCATGGGGGCCGAGCGAGCGGCGGCTCCACCTCGCCGATCCCCACCGTCACCGCGTGCTCTCGATCCCCTGGCCAGCGCCGGGCCAGACCACGGCGGAGCCCGAGACGATCGAGGACTGCGGCGGGGCGCTCTCGATCATGCGCATCGACCACTGGCTGGTCTACGACTGCATGCTCGACCACCGGCTCGTGGCACGGACCGTCGACGACGACGACGGCCGGCTCGGCCCTCGCGCCGTGATCGAGCACGATGGACCGATGTGGAGCTTCGACGCGCGGGTCACCGAGCACGGGGCGCTGTCGCTCTTGGTGGGCGGAGTGGAGGACCACCCGCTCGACCGCTCCGACGGCGCGTTCGGCTACATCGACTCGTTCGTGTTCGTCTACGAGATCGAACCCTCCATGGCCCCCGAGCCCCGCCGGGTCCTCGAGCTCGATGCATCCGAGCACGGCGTGATCACCCCCAAGCACGTGCGCTGGTCGGGGCCTCGCACCGCGGAGATCACCAGCTACGGCAGCGACATGGCGATGATCCTCGCGTGGCCCGGTGACCCAGCCGAATCGATGGCCGAATCGATGGCCGGGCCGACGATCGAGCCCGTGCGCCTGGTCCCGGGCATCACCGCCGCCAGCGGGTCGCTCGCGCACGGCGTGCTCGCGAGCCCGTTGCTCGACGCATGGGTCGTCACCCGCGCCGACGGACCGCCGCGCGTGGTCCCGGTGGGCGATCCCAGCGACGATCGGACCCCGCTCGAGCGGCTCGGCGAGGCACTCGCCTTCACGGGCCTGATGGCCCCCCACGCCAGCAGCGAGGGACGGCGCAGCCGCTTCACCTGCGAGACCTGCCACTTCGAGGGGCGCACCGACGGCCGCACGCACCACACCGGCCGCGACGACGTGCATGCCACCACCAAGACCCTTCGAGGTCTGCTGAACAATCGCCCCCACTTCTCGCGCGCGCTCGACCCCACCACGGCGGGCATGGTCCACGCCGAGTTCCGCGTGGCCAACCGCGGGAGCGGCTTCGATCCCTGGTTCTCGCTGTCGCGCGCCGAGGCGCCGTGGCTCGATGCGCTGGGGGCTCCGCCCGATCCGCTCGAGCCGGTGACGCTCCGGCGTGCACTGCTGGACTTCCTGGCGGCGTTCACCCCCGAGCCCAACCCGGCCGCGCGTGGGCTGGTCGCGTGGACCGGGCAGCAGCGCGAGGGCGCACGGCTGTTCGCGCTGCACTGCGAGTCTTGCCACCGCGCACGGCTGGTCGCCGACGACCCCACCACGGCCGTGGAGTTCGACCGCTGGGAGGCGCTGGTGCTGCACCCCTCGGGCGGCATCGTGTGGGGCTCGGAGGCGCGCCACCAGACCGGAGTGGAGCCCTACGTGCACCCCCACGGGCCACGCGTGCCGTCGCTTCGCCGGCTGTGGGTCAAGCGACCGCTGCTCACGAATGGCCGTGCGGCCACCGTGGACGAGGTCTTGCGGGCGGTGCGACTCCAGGCCCCCGAGGTCCATGGTGGTGGAGCGGGGCAGCCCCTCGACGACGACGCTCGCGAGGCGATCGGCGCCTTCCTCGAGCTGCTGTAGCCGCGATCACGCGGGTTCGACGAGCGCCTACTTGTTGACGACGGGATCGGGATCCGCATCGTTTGCCTTGGTGGGCATCCCCGGCGCGCGGATGTTCCAGCCGCGGAGCTTGAGGTTGCACTTGCCGCAGAACTTCGGGTCGTAGTTGGGCGGGAGGTAGTGCGCCGCAGTGCTCGAGATCTCCGAAGGCTTGGCGACGCCAGATGATATGTAGCTCATCACGCAATTGTCGTCGGAGAAGTCATGATCGTCCTTCACAGGATGCAGAGAGTGCTTGTAGTGCTTGAGGAACAGCGCATGGGCGAGCTCGTGCGTGAACAGGTGATCGACCTTGTAGGAGTCGAAGGCCGCTCGATTGATGGTGACCTTCGCCCCCCCCATCATCATGTTGCCATCGCGGTACCACACGGGATCACTTTGCGGCACGAATTCCAGGATCACGGCGCCTGGTCCCAAGTGCTGTTCCAACTTGAGATGAACCACGGCTCGGGTGTCGTTGGTCCACGCTGCGACCTGACCATGAACGAACCCTTTCTCCGCGTTCTCGATGGCCGCGTCGCTCCCGGTCCATGACCTGATCCCCCGCTCGCCCTTGACCATGTCGTTGTCGAGCTGCATCGGCTTCGGGGCACCAAATCCGCCGAAGGAGGCAACAGGGGGCGGGGAGGGCTTCATCGCGGTCAGAGCCGTGGGAGCGGACGGCTTCTGCTTGGCTATGTCCGCAAGAAACGCTGGGCCCTTCATCCCAGCCGTGGGAGCGGACGGCTTCTGCTTGGCTATGTCCGCAAGAAACGCTGGGCCCTTCATCCCAGCCGTGGGAGCGGACGGCTTCTGCTTGGCTATGTCCGCAAGAAATGCTGGGCCCTTCATCCCGGTCGTCGCAGCGGACGGTTTCTCCTCGGTCGTGGGCGCGGACGGCCTCATCAGCTTCTTCGCGATCCGCTTGAGTTCCTGTTCGTAGTGATCGGCGCCCCCGCAGAGATTCACGTCGTTCTTGATCTTGGTCAGCACCTCGCCGGTACTTTCATCGTCATTGCCTCGGCTCCATTTTCTCGTGACGAGATCCATCGCAATCTTGTAGCGCTCCCCTATGTCGACTTCGACGTCTTCGCCCTCTTTCCACCTCGAATACGCCTTGTCCGTGCCGTCGAGGATCGTCTCGAGCTTCTGGGTCATCTCCTCCGGCGTAGTGCCAGTGTGCTGCTTCGGAGTGTGGGTCCGTGAGTCCCATGCGTCATCGCTCCACGTGCCCACCCCGGCCCTTGTTTCGAAGGCCGTCGTGAGTGCCAGGTCGGTCACTGCGGCCACTGCGGCCATCGTCTTCGTGTTCGAAGCCGTGGGCGGGACGATCGTCATGTAGGCCGCCGCAAACTTGTCGGCAACCTCGTCCCACACATCGCTCGGATCTTCCCCCCAGCTCACGTGACCCGTGATGTGGATGCGCCGCCACAGCGTCATCATGCTGGTCGTCGCTGCGTGGACTCCCCCAACCGTGGCCGTGATCTGGTAACGATCCCCCGCGATCGTCGAGGGTTTGAAGAACACCAGCGGTCCGGTCGTGGTCACACCGGTAGTGGTGGCTGTCGGCGCAACGTCGATGCCATCGAAGACCACGGCCATGTTCGCGGCGGCATTGCCCGAGATCTGGCCACCAACGGCCTCAGGCGCGTTGTGGAAGGGTGTCTGGAATTCCCCCTTCGCGCGCTCGACGTAGCTCTTGGTCGTGTTGAGGTTGGGGGTATTCGGCAGACCGTTGGTGTCTTCGGGCTCGCTTTGCCAGCTCCACGCCACGCTGGTCGACTGACCCACGGCCGGGGACCAGACAGCATTTCCACCACTACCCGTGACCATGACCTTGGCCCGCAGCGGGAAGCGGGGAGTGGAGAACCACTCCTCCTCCAATTCGGCCTTGACCGTCTTCTCCTGGCCAGAGTCGTTGCGGAACTCGTCGATGGCATCTCGGCAGAAGCGCTCGGCGTCGAGGTAGATCTTGCGTGCTCCGCCCACCGCGTGTCCGCTGAACACGCCGGGTTCGCTGGTCGAGCGCGGCTGCTGGTCCCTCTCGAGCTCGTCGATGAGACCATTGTCGATGGCCGACGAGATCACCGTTCGTGGGTCCTTGAGACGGAAGACACCGTCACCGACCATTTCTTCGAAACACTGCACGCTCAGCGCTCGGTTCGACTGACGATAGCGGATGATCGCCCGCTCGAGATCGCGGTTGGTCGCAACACCGTCGAGCTTGCCCGCAAACCACCCCAGCTCGTTGAGCTTGTACTGCACCCACTTGATCCGATTGACGCCGCCCGCCGGAACGGTGGCGGCAGGCAGGCCGGTCGACCTCTGGTAGAGCTCGGACCATGGAACGAGCTCGAGACTCAGCGAGGCGATCGCGACGTTGGTCTGGTCGGCTGGCGGATTCGGGGCATTGGCTTCATGGTCCGCGCCCGCGGCCGCGGGCTCGGTGAGCGTGGGAACACCGCGAATGCTGTCGGCCGCCCCCGCCCTGCGCCGGGTGATGAGAATCCTGACCTGGTAGGGCGAGCCAGTGGGGTTGGCCCACTGGAGCTCGGCGCGCTCCCTGGATTTCTCCGGCGCTTCGCCCTGCTGGTGCTGGAGCGGAGGTGCCGGGGCGTTCGGCTGCTGGTTGCCCCGTGGCAGGCCCCAGACCTGGTCCTGTGACAGTCGCTCGGTGTAGACGAGCATGCCGTTCCTGTCGCGGATCTGCAGCACGAGGCTGCCGACGTTGTGGATGTTGCTGATCGAAGCCCGGACCCACGTCCACTCTTGTCCCGGGGCGAAGTTGGCGGTGGTGTGGATGATGGCGACCTTGGCCCGCTGCTCTCGGACCACGGCGGCCTCCTCTGGCTGCATGCCGGGCCTGACGTAGACCGTCTTCCGGCCATAGTTGGGCGCGTGGGTGCCCTTGCATTCGCCCAGGGCCTTCGAGTTGCGCCACAGGCGGGTCCCGTCCTTGTGTTCCTGCTGGGCCGCGGGGATGTACACACCGTCCCAGCGGAGGTGGACTACGGTCTCGGTCATGACGAGGTGCTCTCAGCTGGCGTTGGATGCGTTGGCAAGGGCTCGACGGGTCTCGCCATCGAGCTCGCCCGTGGGGTCGTGTCCCAGGGAGCGCTGGAAGTCGCGCAGCGCAACACGAGTCTCTTCGTTCATCGCACCGGTGACCTCACCCTCGAGGTAGCCCAGGTTGTGCAGCCGCGCCTGCACGCCGGTCATGGTGTCGATGGGGTCGAGGGCGCCGATCCGCAGGGTCCACTGCGCGGTCTCGGTGGGATCCTCGGGGTTGGTCCACAGCGTGAGCTCGGCCTCGGCCACGTCGTCGGCCACCTCGTGGGAGACCAGGCCCGTCGGGCTGGTCACCCCCTGCAGCGTCTGGCCCGCCACCGTCAGCTCGTACTTGCAGGCGGCGTAGGGCGCTCCGGTCTCGTCCTGGAGATACACCGACAGCAGGCACTTGGGTGCGTGCAATCGAAAGCGATGCGTGCGCCCGGTGGCGTTGTTGAACTCGCTGGGCTCCTTGTCGGGAATGAACACCGCGTCGCCCGGAGCCAGGATCATCGGATCGGGCCGTTGCTTGCGCAGGCTCTCGTTGCTGGGGTGCTCGTAGATCGCCCGCCAGTTGCGAAAGCCGTGCTGCTTGGCAATGGTGAAGAGCGTGTCGTCTCGTGTGACCTTGTGGACGGGCATCGTGCTGGCCGTGGCCGGGATCGCGAGCAAACCGCTCGAAGGTGCGCCAGAACGTTGCTCTTGCCCTGGTGCGTGGACAGGATGCCGCCCCACACTCGGATCACCACTATGGATCGGTGATGGCAGGGATAGCCGCGGGCTATGGGTGCGACGCAGCCACCATCAGCACGCTCGTGCTCGTGATCTGCCCCGAGCATGCACGGGCTCTTCCGAGCTCGGGGCGAGATCGGACCTTGAAGGTCCCGCGGTCGCGGTTATGCTGCTTCGCACTCGTGATCCTCTTCCGCGCCGATCAGGTTCTCTCGATCTGTGAGCCCAACTACACGGCACTGATCGAGCACGTATGTCGACACCTCCGGGAGCTTCACGGGCATGTCACGGTGACGTGTCCCGACGAGACGACCACGATTGCCGCGCTCTCCGATCCCGTGTTGCACGAGCTGGTTCGCAAGAGCCTCGTGTGTGCCCTCGACCACGGGATCGCCGAGGCCCCGGTCCTCTCGGCCTTCATCGTGACCAGGTTCGTGGCGGCCCCCAACTTCACCGAGCACCCCGCGGCGCGTACGTGGCTGGAGGATGCGAGCATGAGACCCGACGATCGCGTTCGGCAGCTCGTTCAGCGGCTCACGCCGAGGGACTGGCGAGACATCCGGCGGAGCTATCGAGCGGAAGGATGGCAATCATGAGCCACGCCACCGATCCAAGCTGCCCGGCCTGTGCGGCAAGGCAGGCCATGGACGCGTGCGAGGAGATGTCGCTCGACGTCGTCGGGGGCTGTCCGAGCAAGAAGAGCTGGATCGACCTCGTGCTCTCCGACAGCGACGGAGAGCCCGTGGCGGGGGCGAAGTACCAGGTCGAAGCGGCGGACGGCTCGGTGCACGAGGGGACCCTCGACGGGGACGGCTGCGCCACCGTGCGTGGCATCGAGCCGGGTACGGCCGTGGTTCGCTTCCCCGAGTACCACGCCGCCGATTTCGAGACCGAGCTCCCGCCGGCCTGCCGCTGCGCCCAGACCACGTGGGTCGAGGTGGAGCTGGTCGACGAGTCGGGCCGGCCCGCGGCGGGAGCCCCTTACCGGGTCGTGCTGGCCGACGGCGAGGTCTGCGAGGGCACGCTCGACGGCAACGGCAAGGCTCGCGTGGAATCGGGCGTGAGCGGCCCCTGTCGCGTCAGCTTTCCCGAGCTCGAGCGAGGCGCCTGCGACCTCGGGTAGCGCACACGCCACCAGCGGCGTCGAGCATACTGCGGTGCATGCCCCTGCCGCTGCTGACCCCTCGCCTCCGGATCCGGGGACCCGAGCCCGACGACTTCGAGGCCTTGTTCGAGGGAATCTGGTCCCGTCCCGAGGTCATGCGGTTCGTGGGACCGCCGCGCTCGCGCACGCTCGCGGCGGAGCGATTCGCATGGTCGCGCGAGCTGTTCCAGCGCACCGGCATGGCCCTGTGGACGGTGGAGCGACGCTCCGACGGCGCCATCCTGGGGGACTGCGGCGTCATTCCCCTCGAGGGTCTCGGACCCCAGATCGAGCTCGGGTATCGACTGCGACGCTCGGTGTGGGGCCAGGGCCTCGCCACCGAGGCCGCCGCGGCTGCGCTGAGCCACGCCATGGCCCCGGAGGCCGAGGGCGGCCTGGGCCTGTCCCGGGTGGTCGCGGTGGTGGACCCCGACCACACGGCTTCGCGACGAGTGCTCGAGAAGCTGGGCTTGCGCTACGTGGGACTGACCGCGGCGCACTACGAGACGACCTCCGCGTTCTACGAGACCGATCCACAGAAGTAGATCCAACGATGATGCTCGGCCGTGGCATGCTCCGCTCGTGGACGAGCCTCCCATGAAGGACGCCGCCCCCACTCGGGCCCGCTTGCCCGCGCGCGTGGCTCGCTGGGGCTTCTTCGCCGTCGCCCTCGTGCTGGGCACGGGGTTGCTGGTGTCGTCGATCACCAGCTACCTGGGTGCTCGCGCCCTGCTCGAGACGGTGATCGAGGGGCAGGCCGAAGCGGCGCACCGCGAGCTGCGGCAGTACCTCCAGCCCGGTCGGCGCCACGGGCCTCCCCACGAGGACGAGCTGCGTCGCTTCCTCGAGGACAATGCCGACGAAGGCGTGGTGTACGTGGCGGTCATGGGCCCCGGCGGCGAGCCGCTCGTCGCCGCAGGCACGCCCAGCGATCCACGACCGCTGCGACCGGGCGAGCTGCGGATCCTCGGCGACCACGTGCAGGCCGCGTTCCCCGGCGAGCCACCGGGGGGACCTCCCGGGGACCCGGCGGGACGGCCGCTTGGAGATCCTCCCAGCCTCATGGGCGGGGGCCCACCATCGCATGCGTTCGGCGTCTCGAGCCCTCGTCCCCCTCCAGCTCCCATCGTGATCGAGCTGCGCCCCGAGGCGGCGCTGGCCCTGCGCGCTCGCGCCGGACGAGACCTGGTCGTGGGGGTGACCGTGGCGGTGGCGCTGATGCTCGCCGCCGCCGTGTTCTGGCGCCTGTCTCGACGAGCCCAGGTGGTCGAGGCCCACCTGGGTGAGCAGCGCCACCTCGCCGCTCTCGGCGAGATGTCGGCCGTGCTCGCGCACGAGATCCGCAACCCGCTCGCCTCGCTCAAGGGTCATGCCCAGCTCCTGGCCGAGCGCGTCGAAGGCGACCCCGCCCTGTCCCGCAAGGTCGCTCGCATCGTGGACGAGTCCCAGCGGCTCGAGGCACTCACCCATGGGCTCCTCGACTTCGCCCGCCAAAGCCGCCTCGCGCTCGCCGACGTCGACCCGGCGGCCGTGCTGAGGCGCTGCGCCGATGCGTGGCCCGACGCCACCATCGAGTTCGAGCTCGCCAGGGCGCCCGCACGCTGGCGCTTCGATGCCGCCAAGCTCGAGCGGGTGCTGGGCAACCTCATCGACAACGCCGATCAGGCGGCTCCCGGGCGGCCGATCCGGATCCGGGCCTACGTCGAGGGGCAGCGGCTCGTGTTCGAGGTCCATGACCGCGGCCCCGGGGTGAGGCCCTCGGATCGCGCCCGGATCTTCGAGCCCTTCCACACCACTCGCACCCGCGGCACGGGGCTCGGCCTCGCGGTGTCTCGCAGGATCGTCGAGCAGCACGGCGGGACGATCGAGGTGCTCGACGCTCCCGGAGGTGGCGCATGCTTTCGCGTGGCGCTCCCCCGCGAGCCCTCGCGCGGGTCGGCCGACGAGCCCCGCTGACGTGGTAGAACGAGGAGCGCCATGGCGAGCATCTTGGTCGTCGACGACGAGGAGGGGATCCGCAGCTTCCTCGCCGAAGCCCTGCTCGACGAGGGACATCACGTGGAGCAGGCGGCGGACGGCGAACAAGCCCTGCGCGCGCTGGCCCGACACGGCTTCGAGGTGGTGCTCACCGATCTCAAGATGCCGCACCTCGATGGCATGGGCCTGCTCGAGCGGCTGCGCCGGGACCAGCCCGAGGTCGAGGTCATCGTGCTCACCGCCCACGGCACCGTCGACACCGCGCTGCAGGCGATGAAGCTCGGCGCGTTCGACTACCTGCAAAAGCCGCTGTCGAGCCCCGCGGAGCTGCGCCTGTTGGTGGCGCGGGCGGCCGAGCGCTACCGCTTGCGCGGACTGGCCGAGGCGGCGCGGAGCGAGGACGCGCCGCGCCTGTCGCATGGTGCGCCCGCAATGGTGGAGGTGGAGTCGGCCCTGCGCAAGGTCGCGCCCACGGAGGCCACGGTGCTGCTGCTCGGCGAGAGCGGCACCGGCAAGGAGGTCGCGGCACGGGCCGTACACGCGTGGAGCCGCCGCGCCGAGGGTCCGTTCGTGGCCATCAACTGCGCCGCGCTGTCCGAGAACCTGCTGGAGAGCGAGCTGTTCGGCCACGAGAAGGGGGCCTTCACCGGCGCCGCGGCTCGCCGCCGCGGTCGCATCGAGCTGGCCCAGCACGGCACGTTCTTCCTCGACGAGGTGGGCGAGCTCGCTCCCGCGCTCCAGGCCAAGCTGCTGCGCGTGCTGCAAGAGCGCTGCTTCGAGCGAGTGGGCGGCACCCAGACCCTGCGGGCCGACGTGCGCTGGGTGGCCGCCACCAACCGCGATCTGCTCCGCATGGTGAGCGCCGGGAGCTTTCGCGAGGACCTCTATCACCGCCTCGCGGTGTTTCCCGTGCAGCTGCCCCCGCTGCGCGAGCGCCCCGAGGACATCGCTCCGCTGGCGGAGTCCCTGCTCCATCGGGTGGCCGCCAGCCTGGGTCGACCATACCTACGCCTCGATCCCAGCGCAGTGACCGTGCTGCGTGCGGCGAGCTGGCCCGGCAACGTGCGGGAGCTGGCCAACGCCCTCGAGCGCGCCGCGATCCTGGCCGACGACGATCGCATCATGCCCGAGCACCTCGTGATGCCCGGCGCGGCGCGGCCCGGAGCCGCCACCGCTCCCCCGACGACGACGCCTTCGACGGTCCCCGCGGCTCCTGGACGCACGCTCGCCGAGCTCGAGCGAGAGGCGATCGAGCAGGCGCTCGCGCGACACGACGGCAATCGTCGCCGTGCCGCCGAGCAGCTCGGCATCGGCGTGCGCACGCTCTACGACAAGCTCAAGCGCTACGAGCTTGGCTGAGCTCATCGACCACGACCGATGGCGCGTGCCTTGCCCTTGCCCTTGCGCGCCACGCCGCCGTCGTCAGCCGCAGCCGCCGCGTGCTGCCCGACGACATCCGCACTCCGCCGCAGCTCTGCGCCCACCCACTCGACGCAAAAGTCGACGAACACCCGTACCTTGGGCGACAGGAATCGCGCGCTCGGATACACCACGTGGAAGGGCGAACGACCCAGACAGTAGGAAGGGAGCACCAGCCGTAGACCTCCCGCATCGAGCTCGGCGGCGCCGATCGAGTCGGGCAGCATGCCAATGCCCGCGCCGTGCAGCAGCGCATGGCGGACGAAGCTGAAGTCGAGGGCCGAGATCACTCCGCTCACCGTGATCTCCTCACGGTGCCCATCGGACCCATCGAGCTCCAGGCGTGCCTCGCCATGGCGCCCGCGAAACAACACGAACGCATGCTCGGCGAGCTCGGCCACGGAGCGAGGCGTCCCGCGGCGCTCGAGATAGGCCGGACTTGCGTAGAGATGAGTCGCCCCTTCGCCGACGGCGCGCGCGATGAGCGAGGAGTCCTCGAGCCGTCCGGCACGAAGCGCGAGATCGAAGCCCTCGGCGACGAGGTCCACGCGGCGCTGGGTGAGATCGATGTCGAGCTGGATGTACGGCCAGCGAGCGCTGAACTCCGCCACCAGTCGGCCCATCGTCTCGTTCCAGTCGGCCGGCGCGGTGATCCGCAGCCGTCCGCGCGGCTCGCCCTGGATCTCGGAGACCGAGTGCGAGGCCTGGGCGAGCTGCTTCATCGCCGCGGAGACGTGCTCGTGGTAGATCTCGCCGACCTCGGTGAGGCGCTGGCGTCGGGTGGTGCGCTCGAGCAATCGTGCGCCGAGCTGCTGCTCCAGACGAGCGACCCGGCGGCTGACGTTGGACTTGGCGAGCCCCAGCCGCCGTGCGGCCGAGGTGAAGCTACCCGTGTCCACGACCGCGAGGAAAGCGGTCACGTCCTGGAGATCGAGCGGCTCTTCCATCCCGTCGGCGGTCGGAAGCGATGGGCCTCGGTACGGTTCGAATCGACCGGCCGGCTAGAAGGTCTCGCGCAGCCAGGCGAGCACGTCGGCCATCTCCTGGTCGGAGAGGTTGTTCGGCGGCATCGTGCCCTTGCCGTCGAGCACCGCGTCGATGATCTCGTCGTCGCTACGCGAGGAGACCACGCCGCTGAGAGCCGGTGCAGTCGCTCCGGAGTTTCCGTCGGTCCCGTGGCAGCTGGCCTGAGCGCAGCCCTTCGAGGCGAACAGCGCCTCTCCCGAGGCCGAGTCTCCGGTGAGATCGAGGATGCTGCCGTTGTCGTCACCGCCGTCGCCTTCATCTCCTTCACAGGCAACGGTGGTCAGCACGAACGGCAGGGTCAGGATGAGCAGGCGACGCATGGCGCGGATGATAGCGCGGTTGGCGGCACCAACGTGGACCCCGATGCGGATTCGGTCGAACACCGGGCCAGAATCCGTCCTCCGAGGGATGTACGGATTCAGGCTACCGTTGGTCGCCCCCCCCCGCCCCCCATGGAACCCCTGCGTCTGCTGCACCTCGACCCCTGGCTGGTGGCCATCGCCAAGCCAGCGGGACTGGCGGTCCACCGCAGCGACCAGGTGCACGATCACGCCCCCGCCCTGCAGCGCCTGCGCAACCAGCTGGGGCGCTGGGTGTATCCAGTGCATCGCCTCGACCGGGGCACCTCGGGCGTCCTGTTGTTCGCGCTCGATTCCGAGACCGCTGGGGCCGTCGGTGCGCGGCTCGGTCACGGCGAGGTGACCAAGCGCTACCTCGCCGTGGTACGTGGCTGGGCACCCGAGCACACCGAGCTCGACTACGACCTGCGCGAGCATCCCGGTGCACCGGTCCAGGCCGCGCGTACGACGGTGCGACGCCTGGCCACGGTCGCGCTGCCCATTCCCGTGGGGCGCTACCCCGAGGCTCGCTACTCGCTGGTCGATCTACGCCCCCATACGGGGCGTCTCCATCAGCTGCGCAAGCACATGGCACACCTGCGGCATCCGATCGTGGGCGATGTGCGTCACGGCGAGGGACGGCACAACCGCCTGTTTCGCGAGCATCTTGGCATACACCGGTTGCTGCTCCATGCCAGCACGCTGTCGCTGCCGCATCCCGTTACGGGTGAGCAGCTGGAGCTGCGGGCTCCGCTCGAGCCCGAGCTCCAGCGCTTGTTCCGCTCGCTGGGATGGGACGATCCCACCGCGGAGTCGTCGCAGGTTGCGAGCTACCGCGCGAAGGTCAGCCGATAGTCGATGGCCACCGGAAGGTGGGGGGACGACATGGTGCTGTGCAGGCGTAGGCGCTTGCCTTCGTCGTCGAAGGACCAAACCATCACGCGCCGGCCGCCACCACCCCAGCTCGTCTGAACCAGCGTGTTCCCACGGCGTTCGTGCTTGAGGTTGACCTTGGTGCCCTCGCGGTTGTGCCACGTTCGTACCGAGCCATCGAGCGGGGCGCGCTGTGGCTCGAGGTCGCCGTAGACCACGACGAGATCATCGCCTTCCATCGACAGGGTGACGGCCTGGGGAATCACGTTGGCCGCCGAGAGCCGCTTGCGGGCCAGCTCGTGGAAGATGGGGAGCAGCGCCTGCACGGCTCGCTCGACGGCGTCCACCACTCCCTGCCGCTGTGCCTCGCCCCCGGCGAAGCGAAACGTGCCCGTGAACGGCACCGCCGCAGTCGAGCTGGTCGCGGGGACGGTCGACGTGGCAACGGCGACCTCGGGGACGAGCGCCGCGAGGCACACCCCGAGCGCAGACGCGAGCAACGACATGCGATCGTCATGGTCGCATGCTCCGGCGGCCCCGCAAACGGGAAATTGCCGAGGCCGTGGGCGGCCGTACGAGCGCCCGTTGGGCTCTGCCTGCCGCCCCGTCGCGCGAACGAACCGACCGATCACCGCCCGCGTGCGCGATTGGGGTGAGGGCCTGGTTGGGGCCCGGGCGAGGACGAGATGGGCTCGCGTCGTCCGAGCGCACGACCCATGGCTCGGACGGCCTCGATCTTGGCATGGAGGGGCTGCCAGTCGTCGCGCTCGTCGATCGCCGACCACAGCGCCTCGACTTCTTCGATGAGCATGGACTCGGGCCGTGTGCGCTGAAGGAAGTAGGGCTCGGCGGCCAGGGCCCAGGCCGCATGCTCGGTGGGCTCGTAGGCTTCCAGCATGGCGCGAACCGGACCGAAGCCGTCGTGCTCGTACGCGACCGCCTCGGGGCTCGAGCCCCAGCGGGTCGTGCTGGCCATGCCGCCGTAGAGATCGAAGAATGCCTGGTCGTAGCCGACTCGGCTGCGCGCGAGGAACACGTACAGCGCATCCACGAGGCGAGCGTCGGACTCACGCCCGCGAGCGCGAAGGCCCAGCCGCTCGAGCACCCCTTCGACGACCGCGGCCTCGAGCCACGAGGAGAACCCCTCGCGAAGATCGTCGAGCAGCTCCCTCGGTGGAGTGACGCCGTCGAAGGTCTCGGCCAAGCGGGTCAGGTTCCACGCGGCCGCCTCGGGCTGGCGCCCGAAGGCATAGAGGCCCGAGCGATCGAAGTAGGCGGCGGTGAACATGGGGTCGTAGCGGGGCAGCCAGCGCCAGGGACCGTAGTCGAAGCTCTCCCCGGTCACGTTCATGTTGTCGGTGTTGAGCACGCCGTGTACGAAGCCGGCGACCATCCAGCCGCCGGTCAGCGCCACGGTGCGACGAGCGATCTCGCCATAGAGCGCGCGGTAGGGGTCGGCGGCGTCGCCGAGCGAAGGGTAGTGGTGCGCGATGCAGTGATCGGCCAGGAGGCGGACGCGATCGGGTCGCCCCTGATGTGCGTGGCGCTGGAAGCTCCCGAAGCGCAGGTGGCTGTGGCCGAGGCGCACGAGGACCGACGAGCGGGTGGGAGAAGGCTCGTCGCCGCGAAGGAGCGACTCTCCCGTCTCGAACAGCGAGAAGGTCTTCGAGGTTCGAACCCCGAGCGCCTCGAGCATCTCGGTCGCGAGGATCTCTCGCACTCCACCCTTGAGCGTCAGGCGACCGTCGCCGCCCCGCGAGTACGGGGTGGTACCACTGCCCTTGGTGCCCAGGTCGAGCAGGCGGCCGTCGACGCCATCGTGGAGCTGTGCGAACAGGAACCCCCGACCATCGCCGAGATCGGGGTTGTAGGCCCGAAACTGGTGGCCGTGGTAGCGCATGGCAAGCGGCAGCGGCAGCGAGCCCGGCAGGGGCTCGAAGCGAGCGAAGGCCGCCTCCCACTCGTCATCGTGGAGCGTGTGCAGCCCGACCCGCTCGGCCCAGCGCTGGTTGCGAAAGCGCAGCGTGTGCTGCGGAAACGCGGCCGGCTCGACCACGTCGAAGAACCCCTCGGGTAGCTCGGCAATGGCTCGGCTGGGCGAGTAGGGGCGGTCCGGTGGCATGGCGGCCGCAGGCTAGCGCGACCGGGCACGAGACGCTCGCGCCGGGCTGGGGCTGCGCGTACGGTGCCCGGAACGGGAGCGGCGCGGAGTTCCGAAGAGATCGCCGGTGCGCTCGACCACGAGGGCTTGGCGCAGCCAGCTCTCGAGTTGCTCGTCGTCGGGACACCGCTCGAGACGGCGACGTTGCGCCTGCGTGATCACCAGGCCCCGCGACTGCAGCACCAGGAGGATCGCTTGTCTGCGAGCATCTCGGCGACCTTCCTCTCGACCCTTCTCTCGACCTTCCTCTCGGCCCTTCTCTCGACCTTCCTTCCGGCCCAGCGCGTGTCCTTCGGCGAATTTCTGCCGACCGATCTTGGTGAAGCTGACATTGGTTCCGATCTCCATCTCTTCCTCCATCTCTTCGAGGGCTTTGGCGCCGACCGACGCCGTGATCAAGTCCAGCAACAGGGTACTTCCTTCACGTTGCTCTTCCAGTCGTTCGTGCACGGCTCGCAGCGCGATCTTGCTGAGACTCCTCGAACCAGGTCGCCGCCCATGCACCATGACCGCCATGGTTGCGAGAGCAGGGTGCTGCCTTGCGTCGTCGAGGTCCATCGTGCAGGGGATCTGTGCGGGCCCAATGACCAACGGCCGTAGGGTCATGCGCCCACGTCCCACGTCGATGGGTCGCGCGGCCCAGCGCGCAGTGCTTTGGTACGGAGTGAGCACGACCAAGGTAGTGGGACACTTGAGCCGAGCGCGTATGCCTGCGAGGTGGAGCGGCCAGGTCCACCACTTGTCATCATCACGCTTGCACTGGATCTCGTTCACGAGCGCTTCCACGGGCGCACCATCGCAGACCCGCTTGACCACCATCGTGCCATCGGCCGTGTGGTCGGCGGCATGGAGCTGCCGAACGGTCTCCGGCCCTTGTAGGACTTCGACATCGTCGGGCAGTTCGATGCCCAAACAACGCCGCAGCAACTCGGGCCAGAGTTCCGGGTATTCGGTCACCAGCTTGACCATCCCTTGATGGATGAACGACGGGGGCATGCCCAATCTCTCAGCAAGATCGGTTCCGGGAGGCACCCTTCATGATCTCGATGAGTTGCGAGGCCGTTGCTCGCGAAGTGGCCAACCGGCGGACCGCCTCGTGGCCAACGGGTGGGCCACCGTGGCCCGAGAGGGTCGAATTCGAGGGTTTCGTGAGAACACGCTCGAGCTACTGTAGCGCGGCGTCCAGCCACGGTCGTAGCCTCGATGCCATCGCCTCGTGGGTCGCGATCGAGGGGTGCGAGTCACAGCCCCAGCCGCGCGGTTCCTCCCAGAGATCGATCCGCTGGACGTCGCGGTCACCCGCGGCCCAGCGGAGCGCAATCGCTTGATCGAGGTACGACTCCACCGTGGCCGTCTCGGACCGCGACAGCATGGGGGCCACCGTGCAGAGGATCGGCGCATCGGGGTGTCGGGCACGAACGTCGGCGAGCAACCCGACGTACCCGAGCACGAAGCGCTCGGCGGAAGGATCCGCATCCGTGGAGAAGTCGTTGGTCCCGAGGTTGACCAGCACCACGTCCGCGGACTCGATCGCAGGCGCGCGAGCGTCGGCCTCGGTGGGCACGGCACGCTCGTAGATCGCGGGCATGGGCTCCACGGGGTCGCCGCCGTAGTTGTGCACCACGCCCTTGCCGGACCAGGCAACGGCGCTCAGCTCCGCCCCCACGGCCTCGGCCGCCAGCGCGGCGTAGCTGCGCAGATGGTTCTCGGTTCGCGGCGAGAACCTGCAGTCGCGAGCCCGCCCCTCGTTGCCGTAGCCCGCGGTGATCGAGTCGCCCACCACCTCGATGCGAGCGGCGGGTGCGGGTGCCGAGAGGAGCGTGCCCTCGACCTCCACGCCGAGCACCTCGGTAGGCCCGAGGTGCCCTTCGGTCCGGCGCCGCAGCACCACCGTGTGCTCCCCCGGGGGGAGACCGTCGACCACCGACCATCGGTGCGATCCCGGTCGAGTGCGCAGCGTCATCGAGGGGCCTCCATCCACGCTCACCCCGTGGTAGCCGGCGCGATCGTCCATGAGGACCGACAGGGCGGCCCCATGGAAGCGAACGACGATGCCGGTTCCTGGCCACCCGTACCGTACGTGCTCGGGTCCAAGCCGCTCGAAGCGACCCACCATGTGCACGAGCTCGGGCCACGGCGGCTCGGCGAGGCGTTGGGGCCGGCCCGTCCCCTCGTCGACTCGGCGAGCCGCGCTCGCTCCTTCTTCCAGGGGCGCTGGACACCCCACCACCACGGCCATCAGTACGACCGCCCATGCCCTCCAGCCACTTGGCACCAGGACCATGCTACGTGAAACGACGTCCTCTCGGCCGCCACGGCGGGATCGCGAGCGCCTCCGCGCCCGTCCACCGCGACATCGATGTCAGGGGGACGGTCCTCACGGGCTGCACCGACTGCGTTTCGATGTTTTCCGAGCCGCTCTATGATCGTCGTCCCGTCTTTGGACACTGACCAACGGCTCCATCGAGGTGATGACCATGCATCGACGACTCCCCACCCTCTCTCTTGCGCTCGGCGCGACCCTGGGGCTCGGCGCCTGTGGGGCCGCCGATGACGGTGGAGCCTTCCCGGCCGATACCGATGGTCTGACGGGGATGGGAGCCGGGAGCGGCGACGGCAACGGCGACGATGGCCACGGCGGCAGCGACGACGGCAACGGCCAGCCCCCGCCGGAGATGGAGGACGAGGGCGACTTCCGCGTCCCGCGGGCCAGCGGGCGCTTCGTCTACTCCGCCAGCGAGACCACCGACTCCGTCGCCGTCATCGACTCCGTCACCCTCGCCATCGACGTCGTCGGCGTCGGCCGCGGGCCCACCGTCGTCGCTCCCCTCTCCCCCAACGGCGAGGTCGCCGTCCTCGACCAGGGCAGCGACGACGTGGCCATGCTCCGCACCGACGACCAGGGCCGCACCACCGTCGAGATCATCCCCAGCTCTCCCGGCGCCAACAACCTCGCCATCTCCCCCGACGGCACCTTCCTCTACGTCTATCACGACGTCGACGGGCCCGAGGAGCAAGGGCCCGGCAGCGACCAGGAGCTCACCGTCATCGACGTCGACGGCGGCCAGGTCTACGAGATGACCGTCGGCGCCCATCCCCGCGACGTCGTCTTCGACTCCTCCGGCAGCACCGCCTACGTCGTCACCGACGATGGCGTCAACGTCGTCCCCGCCGTCGACCTGCCCATGATCGGCAAGCCCGATCTCGTCCCCGTCGTCGACGACCCCGCCATCGACCCCTCCACCCTCGAGATCCAGGTCGCCCCCGACCAGGGGGTGGCGCTCGCTCGCATCGCCGGTGACACTCGGCTGTTCGCCACCGACCTCGCCTCCGGCGAGCGCTTCGACTTCCCGCTGCCCGGGCCCGCCACCGACCTCGACGTGGCCCACGACGGCAGCTTCGCCATCGTCACCCTGCCCTCCACCGCCGGCAGCCACTTCGTGGAGCTCGCCCTGCCGCTGTCGCCTGGCGACGAGCCCATCGTCCACGACGTCGACGGCGAGTACGTCGGCCTGGCCCACCTGTCGCCCGACGGCCAGACCA
This sequence comes from Paraliomyxa miuraensis, assembly GCF_026337845.1. Taxonomy (GTDB): domain Bacteria; phylum Myxococcota_A; class Polyangia; order Nannocystales; family Nannocystaceae; genus Paraliomyxa; species Paraliomyxa miuraensis. Next base: position 705,710 of record NZ_JAOVZF010000163.1, read on the forward strand.
TGCTGCTGTACACCACCGTCGACCCCTTCATGGCCTCGCCGCTGCGGCCCGACGAGGGCTACGTCGACGAGAGCGACCCCTTCGCGGCCACCGGCACGGGTACGGGTTCGACCTCCGGTACCACTGGCGATGCCACCACCTCTGGTGGCAGCTCGAGCGACGACGGCGACGACACCGCCGGCGTCCCTCCCGACATCGACCCCCGCCAGCGCGTCACCATCGTCCGCCGCGGCTCCGGTGCGTGGGCCGAGCGCATCACCCTGTTCGTCGATCACCCCGTCGTCTCCGTCGGCATGGCCCCCGATGGCGCCAACGCCATGCTCGTCCACGAGCAGGATCCCGCCGGCGGCTCCACTCCCTGGTCCTACACGCTGCTCGACCTCTCCAAGTCCTTCCCCGTCAAGAAGCTCCAGATGGTCGAGGCCAAGCCCGGCGCCATCCTCTTCACCCCCGACGGCGACCGCTCCGTCGTCCTGCTCCGCGACGATTCCACCGGAGTCCGTCGCGTCGATCTCGTCGACCTGCGCAGCTTCATCGTCGACGCCCTCGGCCTGGGCTCGCCCCCCGAGGGTGCCGGCTACGTCGAGGCCACCGAGAAGATCTTCGTGTCCCAGGAGCACCCCACCGGACGCATCACCTTCCTCGATCGCGACGGCAACGTCGAGACCGTCACCGGCTACCGCCTCAACGACGCGGTCAAGGACTAGCTCGCCATGTCCCTCCGAAACCACGAACCTTCCGACGGCTCCCCCCTGCTCGAACGCCTGCGACGACCGCTGGCGTCCCTCGGGCTCCACCTCGGCCTCGTCGGGCCCCTGATCCTGCCCGGATGCCTGCCCGACGACCCCTACGCCGACGACCTCGATCTGCTGCCCCCGGTGAGCACTCGCGAGAGCCTCGCCTACGTGGATCAGGCCCGGCACGAGCTGGTGGTCGTACGTCCCGAGGACGACCGGCTCGACATCCTGCGACGCGGCGTGGGCGATGATCGCACCACCGTGCTGTGGAGCCGCGCGACCCTCGACGGCAGCCACGTGATGACCCTGGTCGCGCCGGCCTCCGAGAAGACCGAAGACATCGACGAGCAGCTCTACCTGTTCCCCGCCGACGGCGAGGACGACCCCCAAGTCTACGACGTGCTGGCACCGTTCACCGGGGTCGCGCTGTCGCCCGACGGCCGCCGAGCCGTGCTGCACTTCGGCAGCGGCGTGGGCAGCGGAGCGCTGCAGAACGCCAACCAGGTGGCAATCGTGCCGCTCGATCGAGCACCTGGAGGGGAGGTGGTCCGCAACCTCACCCTCAACGGGTTCGGCGGTCGTCTGCAATCGATCCAGTTTCCCACCCCCACCGGAGCCGAGGGCCCGACCGCGGTCGACGTGGGCGGCCGACCGCTCGAGCTGGTCGCGTTCCTCGCCGAGGGCGAGGTGGTGCTGGTCGATGCGGGCAACGAGCTGACCGACCAGGTCGCGGTCCGCTTCGGCGCCGAGGTCGGCTTCTCACCCGAGGCCACCCTGCTGCGCCCCGGTGACGAGGTGTTCGGCAAGCCCGTGCTGTTCTTGCGCTCGAGCGTGGGCTCGGACGTCGCGATGCTCACCCTGGTCGACAAGTCCGACGAGGCCACCGGCGAGCCCGGGTTCTCGGCGCAGGTGAGCCTCATTCCGGTGGGCGAGCGCGCCACCGACATGGCCACCTACAACGGCGCGGAGACCCCCTATCTGGTCACGGTGGGCAGCAGCGCGATGATCTTCACCGACATCCGCACCCAGGGCAGCTTCTCGGTGGGCACCGGGGCCTCGGTCCAGAACCTGTTCATGCGCGACGCCCAGACCGCGGCCGGAACGATCAAGCAGGCGGTGGCCTGGGCCTCGGGAGGAAACGCGCTCTACACCCTCGATCTCGACGACATCGAGAACACGATCGGGCGCACCCCCGAGCCGCTGGCCATCGAGACCGGCATCCAGGACCTCGTCGTGCTCGACAACGATCGCGTGCTGGTGAGCTCGGGCCTGAACCTCTACGTGGTCGATCTTCCGCTGTCGCAAGTGACCCCGCTGTCGGCTCAGTCGCCCTACGACGCACGCAGCTCGGCCCTCGACGGCAACCGGCTGCTGCTGGGCACGCCCGGTCAAACGTGGGTGAGCACGGTGGATCTGCTCACCCTCAATCCCGAGTCGATGGTGCTCGACGACGCCATCGGCAGCTTCCACTACCTACCCGGCGCCGGAAAGCTGGTGATGGTGCACGCAGACCCCGTGGGTCACCTGACCGTGGCCGACGCCCAGTCTCCTTCCCGCTCCAGCAGCTACGTCGCGTGGGGCTACCTCCTCGACGGCATGCTCGACCCCTAGCGCATGGCGGTGCCTCCATCATGATCACCTCCACGATCTTCCCCTTCCTTGCCACCCTGGGGTCCGCCCTGGGGGCCACCCCGGCGGCCGCACTGATGGCGCCCGCTTCGACCGAGGCCGCCGACGTCGCGTCCGAGACCGAGTCGGAGCCGAGCGCGGCCGAGCCCGGCTCCGAGCCCGCAACGGACGCCGCGAGCGCGCCCGCTCCGGCCCCTGCACCCACGCCGGCCGGGGACGAGGAACCGGCCGCCTCGAGCAATCCCTTTGGCGACGTGACGGGAGCCGAGCCCGCGCCTGCGCCCGCGCCCACATCACCACCGCTCTCCGCCGCGCCCACGCCACCGCCCGCGGCTCCGATCCCACCGCCACCGCCCCGGCCGATCCGCTGGCGCCTCGACTTCGGGGTCGGCCTGGGGGTGTCGATGATCCAGGACCTCGGCTACCGCGCCTTTGCCGAGCGCCGCAACCTGCCCGAGTACGGCACCTCGGTGATGTTCGACTTCCGCCTCGCCGAGGGTCGCATCTTCCTCGGCGGAGGCCTGGCCTACGCCCGCTCGCAGCGCACCGGTGACGCCTACGGTAGCCAGCTCTTGCACTCGCTCGAGTTCCACGAGCCCCGCGTGCTCGGCCGCCTGAGCTTCATGGCCATCGACGGCCTCGACGCCTTCGCCCGCGTGGGCGTGGGCCCCTCGATCGGACAGCTCTCGATGACCAGCCAGCAATATGCCGAGCAAGACGTGGTGATCCCGCGGGTCGATGGACAGGCGGGTCTGAGCGTGTACCTGCCCAAGAAGTGGCTGGCCCGCAAGCAGGCGTCGCGCGTGAGCGCCGGGCTCGATCTGGCGCTCGGCTACACCTGGCGCGGCAAGATCGACGTGCAGCCCACGCTCTCGCAGGGTGACGAGCCACTTCGCGCCACCACCTCACCGCTCGGCGCACTGTCCCTGCACGGGTTCTCGTGGGGTCTGGGCCTGTTCCTGCGGGTGATGTGAGCGCCAGCTCGCCGATGGGGTTATGCTGGGGAGGCTGGACATGAAGGGCGCACGATTCACCACCATGATGGCGATCGGCCTGCTGCTGGCATGCGGCCGCACCGGCTTCGATTTCCCCGAGGACGAGCTCGCCGACGACGGCCTCGACGGCGGCGGCGACGAGCGCGGCAATGGTCCTGGCCATGACGACGGGATTCCCGACGAGGACGAGCCGCGGCTCCCCGACCCGCCCCTCCCCGAGAGCTGCGGCGACGGTGTGGCCGAGCCCGGCGAGCTGTGCTTCCGGCCGCAGGTCGAGTTCTGGTCTCGCATCGATCCCTGTGCGCTCGACCTCGGCGACATCGACGGCGACGGCCACCTCGACGTCGTCACCCCCAACTCCGACTTCGAGCACATCGAGTCCGAGCTGAACCTCACCTCGGTGCTCTATGGCAACGGCCAGGGCTGGCTCGGCGAGCCCGTTGCCTACATCACGGGCGACGACATTCCCGTGGGCGTGCGCCTGGGCGACGTCAACCACGACGGCGGGCTCGACGTGATCTCGGTCAACTCCGACGCGGGCACCCTGACCGTGCTCGTCAACGTGGGTCAGCAGCAGATGGTCGACGCGGGGCGGATCTCCGCCGGCACCATGCCCGTGATCGCCGACGTGGGCGACATCGACGGCGATGGCGTGCTCGACGTGGCGATGACCGCCGCCGACGAGGTCCGCGTGGCGCTCGGCCGCGGCGACGGAAACTTCGAGGCCCCCACCAGCTACCCGATGTCGGGCCTCTTGTGGTCGACGCGCCTGCTCGACGTCGATCGCGACGGCGACGTCGACATGCTGGTCACCAACGCCACCGACGCATACCTGGCCTTCTACTACAACGATGGCACCGGGAAGCTGCTCGACGGAGGCTTCATCGCCATGCCCGGCATGCCGCTGGGGATCGGCGACGCCGACGTCGACGCCGATGGTGATCTCGACCTGCTCATCGCCCACTCGTTCGGCCTCGAGGTGCTGCTCGCGGACGCCGGCGGGTTCGAGGCCGTGGCCCGAGTGGAGGCTGGCGTGGATCCGCGCGACGTGGCGGTGGCCGACTACGACAACGACGGCCGCCTCGACGTGGCGATCGTCAGCTCCACCTCGCAAGACGTGACGATCGCCAGCGGGCGCGGCGACGGGCAATTCGACTATCGGGCCACCTACTCCACCGGCACGCTGCCGTCGGGGATCGAGGCGGGCGACTTCAACGAGGACGGGGTGCCCGACCTCGCGGTGAGCAACCAGCTTTCGAACTCGATCGGGCTCATCTTGAGCGATCCGTAGGTCGTGTTCGAGCGCGCTCGAGATCAGCCGGGTCCGAGCGTCAGCGACAGCTCCTGCGGTCCGTCGGCGGTGCTCTCGAACGTCACCGCCCAGGTGCACGCGGCGAACTCCAGCGTGCCCGCGTCGCCGGCCTCGACCACCTTGGGCGCCGCATCGAGCTCGGAGGAGCCCTCGGCGCAGGTCTGCGGCACCGCTTCCCACCGCACCGCCCCCAGACCCGGACCCGCGCCCATGCCCATCTGCACCGCACGGCGCCCGGCGCCCAGCGACACGCAGCGGCGAATCCACGCCGCCTCTGCGGCCCCCTCCAGCCCCATCGTCTCGGGATCATCGCAGTCGACGCGCACGACGAGCTCGACCGTCACCCCCGACTCGATCGCCACCACCCCGCCGGCGCACGGATCACCCCGTCCAAACCCCTGAGCCCCCGATGCTCGCCACGCCTGCGCCTCGGCCTCCAGCGACGTCCCGAAGTGCCGCTCGAATCGCGTCTCGGCCTCGGCCGCCGTGCCATCGATGCCTCCGCGCATGAACGCAGCCACCGCCTCGGCCCCGTGGACCCGTCGCAGGTGATCCACGAAGTGCACGGCCACGCGGTAGCTCTGCACGCTGCGAAACTCGGCCTTGCTCTGCTGCACCAGCGCCTCCGGCCAGCGCGCCTCCGGCAGCTCGCCGGGCTCGAGCTCCACGTACCGCGGATACGCGTCGCTGCCGTCGATCGCCTCGGCAAACCCCTCCTCGAACATCGTGCGGGTTCGCAGCTCCTGGTGACGCCGCAGCGCATGCACCAGCTCGTGCGAGAGCGCCTCCGGCGTGCTGATCACCGCCGTTGCTCCGCCCTCGCCCAGCGTGCAGCCCACCACCGTCTCGGGATCGTCGGGCACGGTGCAGCGCTCCTCCACCGCGCCTGCACCCAAGGTCACCGGCAAGCGAGCCACGGGCAACAGGCCCGTCTCGGCCCGAACGCGCCGCAATTCGTCATCGACCCAGGTCTGGGTACCCGCGCACAGCCTCGCGCCCTCGACCGCCGACACCACGATCTCCGCCGGCTCGTCGGGGCCGCCCTCGTGATCGAGGTCGGGCTCGGTGCATGCCGTGCTCACCGACACGATCACGCACGCCAGCAGCCCCATGCGCCCCATCGTCGACGAGCCTACCGGCGACTTCCGTGGCCAGGCCACTGTCGTCCACTCGCAAGTGATCCAGCCACCGCGCGATCCTCTCCTCCGTCCCACATCCGGCCACCTGTCGCGAGATCGCACGCTTTTCTTGCAATCCACCCAACTGGCTTCGCACTTGCTTGGCCGCCGCGCATGGCTCGTTCCTCGATCCTCTCACTCGGCCCCCTTGCCCTCGTCCTGCTCTCCGCGTGCGGCGACCCCAGTCGAGAAGACTCCAGCTGGCTCTCGGGAGGAGACCACTCGGGCATGGCCGACACCGATGACGACACCAGCGATGGCGCGGACGACAGCGGCAACCAAGGGGCGGATCTCGACCCCGGCTCCGTGTGCGAGCGCGAGCAGTTCGACCTCGCGGCCGAGCCTCCCTCGGTGATGCTGGTGCTCGACAAGTCCAAGAGCATGAGCGACGAGCGCTGGCTGCACGAGGGCCAGCTGGTGACGCGCTGGTCCAGCCTGCATGCCGTGGTCTCGGAGCTGGTGACCACCTACGACACCACCATCGACTTCGGGGCCACGCTGTTCCCGGCCGTGGCCGCGAACGACGGGTCGGGCTACGACTCGTGGTGCAGCGTGGCCGAGACTCCCGACGTCGCCGTCGCGCCGTCCACCAGCACGGCGATCCTCGCGGCCATGCCGGGCCCCGATGTCGCGGTCAAGGGGGCCACACCGACCAGCGCGGGCATGATCACGGCGCTCGAGCACCTGGCCACGATCGACCAGGGACCACGCGCCGTGATCATGGTGACCGACGGCCTGGCCAACTGCGCCTACGAGGGCGACATGCTGCGCTACGACGAGGACCTGCCCGGGCTGGTGAGGCAGGCCTTCGAGGGGCAAGGCATCCCCACCTACGTGGTCGGCATCGACATCCGCGACGAGTGGGTCGACTACGCCGAGGCCAACGCCCACGAGGTGCTCGACGAGGTCGCGCGCGTGGGCGGAGCGGCGCGTGACGACCAGACCGCCTACTACCCCGCGCAGGACGAGTCGGCGCTGCTCGCCGCGATGGACGAGATCGCCGCGCACATCGAGTGCACCGTGACGCTCGGTGGTCCGGTACCCACCGACGCCAGCTTCGAGGTGTGGGTGGACGACCAGTCGATGCCCGAGATCGGCGACTGTGCCAGCGAGGATGGCTGGCGCTTCACCGACGCCACCCAGCGCTCCACCATCGAGCTGTGTGGCGCCGCCTGCGACGCGCTGCGCGTGCACGGCCAGGTGGAGGCCCAGACCTGCGAGGGCACCACGATCGTGCCCGTGCCGTGAGCCCGCTCGAGGCTCACTCGCACAGCCCCAGCCGCACCCCCTGCGCGCTGCGCAGGCGCCCGTGCGGGTCGTACTTGCGCCGCACCTGCATCCACTCCTCCCAGCGCGGGTACATCCGGCGGAACTGCGCGGCGGTGGCCACCGCGTCCTTGGCCAGGTACACGCGCCCCCCGTTGGCGATCACCACGTCGATCATCGCCGAGACCAGCGCCTGGGTGGCTCCGTCCTTGCGCATGGGGATGTCGACCGCCAGCGAGGTGCCGCGCTGCGGAAACGACAGCATGCCCTCCCCGGCCTCGCCGCAGTCCTTGAACACGGTGACGAACGAGCAGCCGCCCATGCGCTGGAACAGCTCGAGCAGCTCGCGGTAGAGCGCGGCCGACGAGGGCAGCACGCACTGGAACTGGGTGAAGCCGCGGCGTCCGAAGCCCCGGTTCCACTCGTCGAGCAGGTCGAGCTGCCAGAAGTACGTCTCGGGGTGCACCACGTGCGCGACCTTGCGGCGCGAGTGCTTGCGGTAGTAGAGCGCGTTGAGCAGCTTGATGGTGACGGGGTTGACCAGGCCGCTCGGGAAGTCGAACGGCACGCGAACGCTGGGGTTCTTGCGCGGCGGCCTGGCCGGAGCCTCGTCCTTGGTGGCCCAGCGCCCGCGCATCACGATCCCACGGCCCATCGCCGCCCCGCGGGCCGAGGTGTCGATCCACGCCACCGTCATCGGCCACGATGCGCTGGCCTCCGCCAGCGTCTCGATCACCGCCTCGAGGTTGGGTCGCCGCTCGCTCTCCTCGTAGATCCACGGGGTCTCGATGCGCTCGAGCGTCACCTCCACCTCGAGCACGTGCCCGGTCAGGCCCATGCCGCCCAGCGTGGCGAAGAACAGCTCGGGCTCGCGGTCGCGGCCGATCTCGCGGACCTCACCGTCGCCCGTGCGGATCTTGAGCGCGCGTACGTGGCGGCCGAAGCAACCGGCCACGTGGTGGTTCTTGCCGTGGATGTCGGCCGCCACCATCCCCCCCAGCGTGACGTGCCGCGTGCCCGGGGACACCGGCGTGAACCACCCGCGCGGCAAGAGCAGCTCGCGCAGCGTGGCCAGCGACAGCCCCGCCTCGGCCCTCAGCACGCCCGTGCGCTCGTCGAACGCGAGGATCCGATCCGCGAGCGGCGTGACCACCACCGGTCCCGCTGCGTCGCGGGGCGGGAGCGCCGAGTCACCGTAGGCGCGTCCGAGCCCCCGACTGAGCACGGCCGAGCGCGACAGCGCCTCGAGATCCTCGCCACGCGCCGTGTGGCCTTCGATCGCCGGATACCGACCCCAGCCGGTGAGGCTCTCGGGGGCCAGGCCCGAAGGGTTCGTGGTGGGTGTCTCGTCCGGCACCGGGAGTCCAGAGTGGCGCGCTCTCGCAGCCGGAGCAAGGGACGGGCGAATCCACCGCCCAGGACCGGGTCGAGGCGCCAGTCCCAGCTCGGGCAGCTCCGGGATTCCCCTGGCTCCGCTTCGCCGAAATTCCCTCTGATGCCGCCGGCCAATGCCGCGCACGGGCTTCGCGGTGGATCCAGCCGCGTGCGCGACCGTCCGCGCGGGTTATCCTGCGACGGTGCCGCCGAACTCGGAGACGCCCACGCGCGACGACGAGGAGCTGCTGAGCTCGCAGCACGACCGCCCGCCCCGCGTCCCTCCCAATCCGCGCCGGGCCAAGCCGCTCATCTTGTCGCATCGCTTCATCCTGCTGGGCCCGCTCGGCAGCGGCGGCACGTCGATGGTCTACAAGGCCTACGACCCGGAGCTCGATCGAAAGGTCGCGATCAAGCTGCTGCAAGGGCGACGCAAGGCCGGTCATCGCGGTGAGGAGCGCCTGATCCGCGAGGCGAAGGCCATGGCCAAGCTCCAGCACGCCAACGTCGTGACCGTGTTCGACGTGTCGAGATACGAGGAGCCCGACCTCGGCCTCGACCCGGCCCTCGACACCGGCGGCCTCGAGGTCCCTCCGAAGGGCATCTTCATCGTGATGGAGCTCGTCGAGGGGGGCGATCTCCGGCGCTGGCTCGGCCGGCGGCATCGGCAGTGGCGCGAGGTCCTCGAGGTGATGCTGGCCGCCGGTCAGGGCCTGGCCGCGGCCCACGAGATGGGGATCGTCCACCGCGACGTCAAGCCCGGCAACGTGCTCATCGGCGACGATGGACGCGTGCTCATGTCCGACTTCGGACTGGCCCGCGCGGCGGCACTGCGCTCGCCTCCGTCGGGCGGGCGCGAGCATCGGTGGCCCTCGGGAAGCTGGGACGACGGGGACACCAGCGACCTCACCCGCGAGGGCGCCGTGCTGGGCACGCCCCCCTATATGTCACCCGAGCAGCACCGCGGCGAGGGCTCCGACCCACGCTCGGATCAGTTCGGCTTCGGGGTCACCCTCTACGAGGCGCTGTTCGGCGTGCGGCCGTTCTCCGGCACCATGACCGAGATGCGGCGCGCCAAGCAGCAGGGCCGCTGGCGTCCCGTGCCCAGCGGCTCCAAGGTGCCTTCGCGGGTGGTGGCGGTGCTCGAGCGCTCGCTGCAGCCCGATCCCGAGCAGCGCTACGCGTCGATGACAGAGCTGCTCGGCGCGCTCGGACAGGCCTCGCGCTCTCGCGTGCCGCAGCGCGCGTTCCTCGGGGGGATCGCGCTCGTGGTGAGCGTGGCGATCCCCCTGGCGCTGCTGGGCACCGACGAAGACCCGTGCACGGGCGGCCAAGGTCGCGTGGAGCAGGCGTGGAGCAGCGAGCGTCAAGAGGCGATCCAAGACGTGTTCGAGCGCTCGTCGGCTCCCTACGCGCGTGCCGCCGGGCCGCGTGTGAAGGCCGAGATCGACGACTGGACGCGGGGGTGGCTGGCGGCGTATCGCGACGCCTGCGAGGCGACCCACGTGCGGCGCGAGCAAACGCCAGAGGCCCTCGAGCTGCGCGTGTCGTGCTTGAGCCGCCAGATCCGCGAGCTCGAGGCCATGACCGAGCTGATGGAGGGAGGCGATTCCCGCGTGGTCGAGAACGCCATGGTCTCGGTGCAATCGCTCGGCGACGTTCATACCTGCGACGACGTGGCGGCCTTGAGCGCACGCGCCGAGCCACCAGCCACCCCGGAGGCCCGCACGCGCGTCAGCAGCGGCTACGGGCAGATCGCCGAGGCACGCGCGCTCGAGCTGGGGGGTCGCTACGAAGAGGCGGTCGGGCTGGCGCGCAGTGTGGTCGAGGAAGCCGACGCGGTCGGATACCCGCCGCTGCGTGCCGCTGCGACTCATCGCATGGCGGCGGCCCTGGGATTGATGGGCGACTTCTACGCAGCCGAGGAGCAGCTGGTCGAGGCGATCGAGGCGGCCGAGCGCAGCCGCGACGAGCCCACCGCCGCCGATGCGTGGATCGACCTGGTGTGGGTGGTGGGCGTGGAGCAGCCGCGACCCGAAGAAGCACTGCGCCTGGCCCGCTTTGCCCAGGCCGCCGTCGAGCGCCTGGACGACGACCTCCTGCGGCGGGCCGCCCTCGATCACAACCGCGGCGGCGTGTTCTACCGGCTCGAGCGCTACGACGAAGCACTCACCCACTACCAGCGCGCCTACCAGGTGCAGTACGAGCTGCTCGGCGACCGGCATCCCCTCGTGGCTCAGACCCTGAACCACATCGGCAACGTGCTGATCATGCAAGAGCGCTACGACGAGGCGCGGCTCAAGTGCGAGCAGGCGCTGGAGATCCGCCGCAGCACCCTCGGCGAGCGCCACCCGCGGGTCGCCGCCCCGCTCAACAACCTCGCCGAGCTGCTGGGGCGCAAGGGTGACCACCAGCAGGCGCTCGACCACGCCCAGCGAGCGCTCGAGATCGTCGAGGGCACCGGCCGCCCCGAGGAGCTGATCGCGTGGATCCTGGTCGCGCGCGAGCGAGAGAAGCTCGGCGACCACCAAGGCGAGCTCGACGCACGAAGACAGGTGCTGGCCCTGCTCGACGAGCACCCGAGCTTCGACCAGAGCACCCGCGACGAGCACCGCGAGCGAGTCGAGCTGCTGCTCGTCCCAAGGCCCGAGCCGGTCCCCGAGCTGGGCTCCGAGCCAGTCCCCGTTCCCGACCAGCGATCCACTGGATAGACGGCGTTGCGACCACGCCGTTCGGTGTCGATTCCGCGCGCCCGATCTCGATTGATCTCGACCACTTGGACGCCCTCGGGGGCCCCCTGCTAGACTCCCGAGAATGGCGCACGACGGCGGTGGAGTCGAGAACGGTACCCTCATCAAGGTCGCGTACGACTTCCAGTGCGACGAGGGCCCCAGCGGAGACTTTCGCGTCTATCGCATGCGGCTGATGGAGGAGATCAACGGCTGCTACGACCTCGATCTCGACCTCGTCACCGACGAGCTCGCGGCCGACACCGACCTGTTCCTCGGGGCCTCGTGCCAGCTCGACATCACTCGCGGCGAGCACGTGCGCACCGTCTACGGGATCGTGATCGCCGTCGACTACATCGGCCGCTCCGAGGACTACCTGTTCGTCAACGTCCGCGTGGTTCCCGCCTTCCACCTGCTGGGGCAGCAGACCCACTCGCGCATCTTCCAGGACATGAGCGTGCTCGAGATCCTCGACCAGGTACTCGGTGAGGAGCTCGGCCAGTACCAGCGCACGCTCGACAAGGGCAGCGAGGCCCGCGGCACCAGCCCTCGCGACTACTGCGTGCAGTACCGCGAGTCCGACCTCGACTTCTGCGTGCGCTTGATGGAGGAGGAGGGCATCTCCTACTACTTCGCGCACGAAGAGGGCACCGGCCACGAGGTCCTCACGCTCGCCTACGAGAACGAGGACTACACCGAGGTGCAGAACGTCGACGGCACCGCGGTGGTCCCCATCATCGTCACCCGGCCCGAGACGGCCGACCTCGAGTCGATCCGCAACCTCGACTTCCTGCAGACCCTCACCACCACCGCGCACTGGCGCCGCGACTACGACTTCCTCACCCCGCTGTCGCTGCTCGAGGACCAAAAGGACGAGGCCGACAGCAAGGGCTACACCCGCCGCGTCTACCGGCACACCGATCGCCGCTACATCAGCGACGACGTGGCCGACCGCAACAAGGACCACCTCGAGGCCGCGCAGGCCCGCGGCAAGGTCGGGCGCGGCTCGGGCAATGCGATCCTGTTCATGGCCGGCAAGGTGTTCGAGCTCGAGCGCCACGTTCGCGACGATCTCGAGACGCAGTTCCTCATCACCCGCGTGGTGCACACCGGCGAGTGCCCCGAGGAGATCCTCTCCACCTCCGACGGAGGGATCGGCGGCGACCAGCCGCGCTACCGCAACTCGTTCCAGTGCATCCCGCTGGCCGTCCCCATGCGTCCGCGTCAGATCACGCCCAAGCCCCGCGCTCACGGCCCCGAGACCGGGATCGTGTCGGGCCCCTCGGGCGAGGAGATCCACGTCGACGAGCACGGCCGCATCAAGGTGCAGTTCCACTGGGAGGAGGAGACGACCTACGACGACACGTCGTCGTGCTGGGTCCGCGTGCGGCAGCAGTGGTCGGGCCCGGGCTGGGGCTTCCAGTTCATCCCCCGCATCGGACAAGAGGTGGTGGTGGAGTTCCTGGGCGGCGACCCCGACCGACCGCTGGTCACCGGCACCGTCTACAACGGCGACAACGCCTATCCCTATCCCATGCCCGCCAACAAGACCCAGAGCGGCATCAAGACCGACTCGGTCGCGGGCGACGGCAGCAACGAGCTCCGCTTCGAGGATCAGAGCGGCAGCGAGGAGGTCTACATCCACTGCCAAAAGGACTTCACGATCGCGACCGAGAACGACAAGAACCAGACCACCGGTCACGACGAGACCCTCACCATCGGCAACGACCGCACCAAGCACGTCAAGCACGATCAGAAGGAGACGGTCGACAACGACAAGACCATCACCATCAAGGGCAACCACACCGAGAGCATCACCAAGGACATGAAGCTCACGGTCACCGGCAACCGCACCACCACGATCGTCCAGAACAACGACGAGACCATCACTGGCGCGCACACCCAGACGATCGCCAAGACCGCCAAGAAGACGGTGATGCTCAAGTCCGACGAGGTCGTGGGCGCGATGAAGTCGGTGAAGGTGGGCGGGCTCTACAGCGAGCAGGTCGGCGCCTCGCGCAGCATCACTGCGGTGGGGGCGATGTCGTTCACCGCGGGTCTCTCCGGCAAGTTCCAGGGCGCCAAGAACGTGACCGTCAAGGCCCAAAAGAACCTCGCGCTCGAGGGCGACGTGGACGTGGCGCAGAAGTCCGGCAAGAAGATGAAGATCGAGTCGGGCGACAACATGGTGCTCGTGTGCAAGAAGAAGGGCACCTTCAACTGTGCCGATCAGCTCACGATCCACGTGGGGTCGGCGAAGATGATCCTCAAGAAGAACGGCGACATCACCGTCGAGGGCAAGAAGGTGAACGTGAAGGGGAGCGGGCCGATTACGATCAAGGGGAGCAAGGTCAGCATCAACTAGGCCATGACCTGGCTGGCTGCGGGTGCATCTCTGGACCGGCGGGCCGGTGGAGCGAGCCCGAGCGCCGGGTGAGGTTCATGGGCTGCGGCATGGAGGGCGCGCCAAAGGTCATGGACCGCCTCTTGGGAGCCCCAAGCCCCTGCGCTTTTTCCGCCAAATCGGCAAACGTTTGCCGATTTGCCCCACCGCACCAGCGGCCCTACGTCTACCACCCGCGCTATCAAGCGGGACCTCGTCCCGGTATTGACGAGGCGTATGTGGACATCGATCGAGCACCCCTACGCGGTGACCCGCAGCCGACGGATCCGGATCGCATTCGTCCCGACCACGGCGGCGCCGGTGGCCGAGATCTGGCAGAACGCCCCGAACGTGGGCTCACCGAGCGCTGCGCCGGACGGCGCAACGGCGATGTCGCGGGGATCGGAGCTGGCGATGGGGAAGCCCACGCGCCCGACCAGCTCCCAGCTGGAGGCCAAGGCCGGGAAGGTCGCCGCGTCCCACACGGTGACGCCACCAGCACCGGTCGGGACGTCGAGCCGAAGGCCGCGCCGCAGCGGAATGCGGTCGCCGGGACCGGCCTTGGCCGCGGTGAAGGAGCCCGAGCGCCCGGCCACTTCGTAGAGCAGACCGCCGGTGGCTCCCTGGGGCGAGACTCCGGAGAACAACGAGCCCTCGACCGCCCCCGAGGAGTGCGGAGTGCCGATGCCGAGACGAGCGTCACGCGTGTCGGCCTCCTCAAGCACGACCTCGACGTCGGCTTCGATCGTCATCGGGCGGCCGAGCCAGTCCTCGCCGAGGAGGCTGGGAAATGGAATCACCAGGCCCGGGCCGTCGAGCGTGTTGGCGGTCAGCTGCGGCACGATCTCGATGCCGTTCGCCCCCACGGCGAACGAGGACGCGTTCGCCGTGTTGAACAGGTAGAGGTCCAGCGTGCTGGGGCCATCGGAGATCGACTGCTCCCCATCCCCGCTGGTCTTGAGGTTCGTCGACGCGAAGGTCGTGAAGTCGTGGTCGAAGAGCACCGAGCGTCCCGACTGACCGCTCACGGGGAGCCAGGTCGACGACGTCGCGCTCACGGTCACGGCTCGGTAGAGACGCTGGAGGGAGTCGACCCAGGCGAGGTCGCCCACGGAGAGGCCGGTGCCGCTGGCCAGGGCATCGCGACTGGTGGCATCGGCGACCCCCCAGAGCTTGCGAGCCAGGTACTGGCGATCCCACGTGGCCTTGAACATGTCGTCGATGAGATTCGACCACAGCTGTCCGGCGGCCTGATGGATCTGGCTGGCTGTGGCTTCAGCACCGCTCGCATCGACCTTCTCCACGTCGATGACGTCCCCGTAGGTACCGTCGCTGACCATGTCTGCAAGGAAGGATGAAAGGGGAGTCGAAAAATCGATCAGGCTGGTCGGATTGCTCATGATGGCGCCTCCGTGCTCGTGTCAGTCAGCAGTCGTCGATCGTCGGCTTGCCCGCGACGATCGAGCCGAAGTACCAGTACTGGGGTGCCTGCGTGACCGTGCCGATGAATCGGCCCACGTCGACCAGGGACCCGATGCTCGGTCCAACCGGAACGGCCACGAGGAACTTGGGCTCGCCATCCGCGTGGACGAAGGGTGTGCAGGCGGGGCACGTACCCGAGCCCCAACTCGATCCCCAGGTGCATCCCCAGCGCATCACGACCCTCCAAGCGCGGTGAGACGGGCCGAGAGCGCGTCGATCAGCACGAGCTGCCGATCCCTTCGTAGCTCCGCCATCAGCGTGTACGAGGCACTGGCACCGAACGAGGCCGTGAGCTCGGCGAGCTCACGCTCCAGCCGCTGCAACCTCAGGCTGGCAACGCCCAGACCGAGCTGCAGCCGCTTGACGTAGACGTCGGTCGTCTCTTGGGTCAGTGAATTGCTCATCTCTACGAATCTCCATCACGGTCCGTCGCAATCGAGCTCGACCTGGAACGCAAAACTCCCGAACGTGGCGCCATCGAGCGGATCGATGCACACCCGAAGCGGGTCGCAGAACATGTTCTCGCCTCCCGAGGGAGCCACGGGGTTGATCAGCTCGAAGTTGAGCACGCGGTTCGAGTCGCTGAAGGCGGAGCCGATCCACCCGGCGATGACGCAGTGGGTGGAGTGGTTCAAGCGAGCCATGGTCGAGTACTCCTGCACCCCGATGCCCACCGCCGAGACCAGCGCGTCGGTCAAGCCCTCCGTGATGCGGTTTCCGTCGATCTTCACGGTCATGCCGATCGCATAGAGCTGGGTCAGCAGGCGGTCGCCCATGGCGAAGGACGGCTTGAGCGTCAGCGCCGGCCAGCCGGAGGGATCGGAGAGGGCCGGCCCATCGAGCTTGGCCACGAGCTGATTGCCGACGACGGCGGTCTCGTCCAGGCTCTGCAGCAGGACCGACGCCAGGAACGGGCCGCGGGCGACCCGTGATTCCCAGCTCAGCGTGACGTGATTGTCGGTGAAGAGGATCCGCCCGTCGTCGAAGACCGCTGGATCCGGAGGGCCACCATCATCGATGTCGAGCGAGGTGAGGTAGTCGTACGCCATCCCGCCGTTGGTGAGGTCGACGCACAGCCCGGAGCGATCGTTGACCCGGCCGGCCTGGACCTGCAGGCTCGCAGGTGACAACGAGGGGCCGGGCGCATCGTCTCCACGGGAGCCGAGCTCGTTGGCGGTCACGATCAGCGCGCCCCCGACCACCGTGGCCTGGAGGGCACGGCCGGATGGTTGCTGCACCCGGTTGCCCACCACCCGCACCGCGGCGGGAATCGGCTCGCTGGAGACGACGGAGGGCGATGCCCCGAACAGCACGATCCCTCCCTTGGCACCGACGCTCGTGCCGCCCTCGACTCCCACGGACTCGATCACGTTGCCCTCGATGACCACCTCCGATGCATGCACGGCGAACAGGCCGCAGCCCGCCCGGTTCGGAGCGCAGTCCCGGATCACGTTGCCGACCACTCGCAGCCCATCGACGTCACCGAGGCACACCCCCCCGCCTGCCATCACGAGGGAGCTGAGCGGCAGCACATCGAGCGGAGTCTCGAGCAGACACCGTCGGATCCGGTTGTCCTCGACGCGCAGGCGCGAGATGCCGAGGAGCGCGTCGGGTGGGCCGTCCGTCGGCAGCGGCCAGAACGCAACGACGGAGATCCCGGAGCCTCCCTGATCTTCGATGAGATTGTCCCGGATCACGACGTCGTCGAGCACGCCGCTGGGCTCCGGCGTGCCGAGCTCACCGGCGGCGGACTGCAGGACCTCCAGGCTCAGGCGCGGATCGAGCCCGTACGCGAAGGTCATCGCGGCACAGCCCACGGGCACCGCCTTGGTGGTCGTTCGGGCGATGTCGTAGATGATCGAGCCCAGCGTGATCCCATGGCCGAAGCCGCCGCGGATCGTGTTGCCGCGGATGCACACCCCGAGCGCGTCGCCGCCGAGCTGCACTCCCCCCCAGGCGCGACACCCGTCATCGAACACCCCCGAGCACTCGACGACGTTGTCCTCGAAGGTGACGTCCCGGCCCGAGAGGAAGGCCACGGGGTGCAGGCTTGGCTCACCACGGGGCATGCCCAGCCGGCAGCTCCGCACCCGCGTCCGCTCGCCTCCCAGCAGCTCGAGCGCGGACTTCGGGCTCGCCTGCGCGACCGAGGAGGGCGCGGTCTGGATCACCAGCCGCTCGAGCACGACATCGGAGGTCCCGCCTGGCTCGTCCTCCTGGACCTGCAGCCCGGCGACCCCCCGCGGCTCGATCGCCAGGTCGGCGATGCGAACATCCTGGACGTCGCAGAGGAACCCGAGGGGCTCGGTGTCGGTGTCCTGCTGCGCGACCACCAAGCGCGAGCGTGGCCCACAGCCGACGATCTCCACGTTGCTTCGATCGCGGAGCGTGAACCGCCCCTCGTGCTTGCCCGGCATCACACAGATGCGACCACCCTCCGCAGGCAAGACATCGATCGCAGCCTGGACCGTGGAGAAGTTGCCCGCCTCCGGGCCCCCCTTGCCTCCCACCGTGAACGTGCAGGGGCCGTCACAGGTGAGCGGACGCAGGCGCGCGCGGCAGTCGTGAACGCGATCGACCACGACGCTCGTACCCTCGACCTTCCAGGTCACGAGCGCGAGGGGGACCACGAAGCGGCGAGGCTCGGCGGCGGGCACCGGCTCTCGAGCGAGCACCCATGGCATGACTCGATGGGTGGTCCCCGGTCGATGCGCGATCACCCAGGCGTCCCCCGGGCACCCTCGGTCACCGCTCCAGCGCAGGCCGAGCCCCGTCTGGCCCAGGGGTTGGATCGCCCCCGAGACGATCGGCAGCAGCGGCTTCGGTGGCGTCTCGCCGATCGGCCCCCGGTCCCAGACACGGAGATAGTAGGTCAGTCCCTCGGAGCCAGGCAGCTCGCTCTCACTGGGATGTCCCGGCCAGCTCGTCACGAGCGCGTCGGGAGCCAGCGGCTCCTCGAGGACGAGCGTGTTGGTGGACGGATCGAGTGCAGTGGCGGCTCGGGTGAGCACACCCGTGGTCGTCGCGACCTTCTCAGCGTTGGGTAGCAAGCGGCTCCACCCGAGGATCTCCACGACCTCCCCCGCCCTCGGGAAGTGAGCTCGATCGACGGGGAGGTCGAGGAACGTCACCGTCCCGACCGGATCGATGGTCACGCGATGGAGCGGTGCGCCGTTGTCGAACCCCCAGGTGTAGGATCGGTTGTCGACGCTGACCATCACACGGATCGCCCGATGGCCCGCCCCGAGGAAGGGGCCCTGCGGATCCGGCTCGCACGGGGGACACGGGCCCGACGCGGTCTCGAGTGGCAGGGGCTCGAGCTGCAGCCGCAGGCTGTGCTCGACGGGGGCCAGCGCGCTGGTGCTGGGGTCGATGCGATAGCGGCACTGGTCGTAGTACGTGGTCGACAGCAGCGCTCGAGTCTCGTCGCAAGACTCGATGGCGACGTCGGCCAGCACGCGGACCCGGTGGCCAAGGCGACGGCGGGTGCTGGTGTCGGCGCCGCCGAGCGCCCGCTCGAGCAGCTCACGATCCTCTCGAGCGGTCACGGTCTCCTCGAAGGCCTCGAGGTACACGAGATCCGTGCGCGTCTGGGTGCCGGAGAGCAGTGGCCAAGGCGCGAGGTCCTCGGGCCGCTGCTGCAGCCAGTCGCTCTGGAACCGAGCCGTCTCGACCTGGTCGAGCTCGAAGCGCAGGCCACCCGCGTACATCACCCCCGCGTCGATCGAGAACTCGACCCGGGCCTCTCCGCCGATGTCGACACTCACCGGATCGAAGATCCGGAAGCCATCGTCGGGCGTCCCCGCGGGGCCGATGATGTCGAGCAATGTCGCGCGAACGTCGGCGAGCTCGGTGAGCTGGCGCTCGTTGAAGTCCGCATCGGTCACGACGCGGCCGCGCTGCAGCCGTACCCCCACATAGTGCTTCGAGGGCTGGTCGAACAGACGAGTGATGTCGGCAGTACCCATGGCTCGGAGCTCGTGAATCGGGTCGGCTATAGTTCCGTCACGAGCCAGGCACGCTGGCCCGTCGACTTGGCGACGAGGAAGTTGCAGGACGTGCCCGCCGGCTCGAGGATTGCGTTGTCGAGCACGGCGGAGGGAGCACCGGAGGGCTCTCCCACGATGCAGTGCGTGGCGACGTTGAGGCTGCCCCACGGGGAGACGCCAGCTCCCCACACGAACGCGGAGAGCATGGTGTCGGTGCGACCCGCCGCGATCCGGTTGGAGACCAACCGGACGCTACGACCGAGCGCGATGACCTGCGACAGCAGGAGGTTGCGCGTGGGATCCCTCAGGACGACGGGATCATCGGTGCCGTGCATGACGGCCTGAAACTGGTTGCCCACGACCGAGACGTCGCCGGCCCCGTCGTCTCCACCCGTCACACCGGTCTCGTCGTAGAGCGCATCGATCGACACCGCGCACAGCTGGGGCCCCGCGAACGGAGGATCGAGCCAGTCGAGGAAGACCTGGTTGGCGTTGAAGCCGATGCGCGAGCCGAGCTGTCCGAGCGACGACTTCGGGAAGGCGTCGAGCGAGCGCACATTGTTGCGGAGGTGGACGACCGCACCGTGGCCCGTGCGCGCGCGACGGTCGGTGCCGGCGGTCGTGCCCAGGACCGAGACCTCCAGCTGGAGTTCCTCGGGCGCTTCGACGTAGGGCACGTCATCGCCCTGCGAGCTCAGGGTGTTGCCCTCGATCAAGGCATCGCCCTGGAGATCGGGGGCGTAGAGCGCCTTGCCCTCGGGCTGCTCGATCACGTTGCCGCGGACGACCAGCGCGTGGCGGGGGACCGCGGGGAGGTGCTCCATCAGGGACGCATCGCCGGACAGGAAGTCGCCCCCCTGGGTGATGGCGCGCATGATCACCACCCCGCCACGTCGGCCCCGGCGAATGACGGTGGAGCCCGAGCTCCGGTAGCCGTTGCCCATGATCGTGTTGCCGCTGATCTCGATCGCCGCGCCCTCGAGCACATAGAGCCCCACCGTGGGGTCGACGAACGTCCTCCCGTTGCCGACGATCCGGTTGTCGACGACCCGCAGCCCCGCGACGGCCGGCAGCGCGATCCCACCGGATCCGGGAATTCGCATCGTGGCCGCCACCTGGGCCACGAGCGGCATCACGAAGCCATTGCCCTCGATCTCGTTGTCCTCGATGCGCAGATCGGCGATCGAGATCGCGGAGGCCAGCGAGGGCTCCACGGACGCCGAGGGCCAGAACGCCGCCGCCGCGATTCCGCTGGTGCGCGCCCCCTGGATGCGGTTGCCCACGATCCGCACACGCGAGACGAGCGGCCCCGGGACCGGCAAGTAGGGCGTGTCGTCCTCGCGCAGCGTCTGGGCGAACAGGGCGACGGCGCCGACCCCCTCGTCGACCTGGATGGCCGCCACCCCGACCGGCACCGCGAACTGCTGGGTGGTCGCGGGCAGGCCTGCCGCACTCAGCGGCGCATAGTTGACGCTCCCGAGCGTGATCCCATGTCCGAGCCCGCCCTCGATGTCGCAATCGGAGATGGTGACGTCGCTCGCCCCTCCGGGCACTTGCACCCCTCCCCAGGGCTGGGCGTCGATGGAGGTGCCCCTGGTGATCACCCGGCACCTCTCGAGGGACACGGTGGTGCCGAGCAGGAATGCGGCCGGGAACACGCTCAGCGGCGCGTTCATGTGCAGCTCGCAGTCCTCGACGCGCACGGCGTATGCGTCGAACAGCTCGAGGGCGCTGCGGGCCTGCGAGACCTCCAGCGTCGTCCCTGCAACGGTCGCCTCGCGAACGGTGATCGACAGGTTGCGCAGCGCGAGCGCTCGTGGGGCCAGCGCGTTCTTCTGCGTGCCGTGGGCCACGCGGATGCCCACGATTCCATCGGCCTCCACGGCGAGATCCTCGATCGTGACGCGCTGACTGTTGCACACGAGCACCAGCGGCGGCTCTTGCCTCGACGCGATCTGGCCGGCCCCGAGGGGATTGACGATCCGCGTTCGTGGGCCGCAGCCGTGGATGCGCACGTTGATTCGCCCGTCGATTCGGATGTGCTCGGGATAGACGCCCGGCAGCACGCAGATCGTGCCCCCCGTGGTCGGGAGCGCATCGATCGCGGCCTGGATCGTGGAGAAGCCTCCTTCACAGCTCCCGGCGCCCTGGCCCACGGTGAACGTGCAGCACACCGAGCGCTCGGCCAGCGCCCGAAAGCGCGGTCGGCAGTCGATGACGTCGAAGCTCAGGTTCCCGCTGCCCGCATCGACCTCCCACCGGATCCGAGCGAGCGGAGCCATGAAGCGTCGTGGCCCGTGAGGAGCGGCGCCGGTGACGTCCTGCAGATCCCAGGGGACGACGCGTGAAGGCTCGTCGCGGCGAGCGGCGATGGTCCAGTAGTCGCCCGGGCACCCCTGCAACTCCGAGAATTCCACGGTCAGGCCGGTGTTGCCGAGGACGAGGGGGGTGCCCGGAACGGGCAGCTCGATCACGGGATCCGAGGTCCGGTCGCTGCCGCGATTCCACACGCGCATGAACGAGTACGACCCCGCGGAACCCGGGAGGTCCTCCTCGTCGGGGTGTCCCGACCAGTCGTCCACATAGGTCCCGGCCATGGGGACCGCCTCGAGCTCCACGGTGGCGTCACGTGCGTCGTACGACCGAGTCACCCGAGTGAAGAACCCGATCGACTCGGCAGCTTTCTCTCCGTTGTCGAGCAGTGCCCCCAACGGGAGCAGCTCGACGATCTGCCCCCGAAGCAGCTGGAGCTCCTCGCGGTCGGGCGGGTTCTCGAGGGTGACGGTCGAGCCCGAGAGCCGCACGCGATGGAGTGGCGAGCCGTTGTGAAAGCCCCAGGTGTACCGGGTGCCATCGTCGACGAGCATCACGCGGATCGCTTGGTTCTCGGCCGCGAGGTAGCCACCCGCGGGACCGTCCACGCATGGCGCATGGGGGTCCTCGGTCTCGGTGTCGCCGCTGAACCCGACGGTGAGCCGGATCGGGGACAGCACCTCACCGTCGGACGACAGCGTCGCCCCGGGGCACAGGTCGGCCAGCAACGAGGCCGCGGCATCCGCCCACGCCTGGTCGCAGTCGTCCCCGGTGACGTCCGCGAGGGCGAAGACGCGAGCGAATTGCCGGAGCCGGACCGAGGCGTCGACGTGGGGACCGAGCGAGGCCTCGTAGAGCTCGGCGTCCTCGACCGGGGTCACCACCGCCTGCCAGGCCAGCACGAACACGACGTCCTGCCGGGTCTCGGTGGGGAACTCCAGCCGGTAGTGGCTCTGGTGCTGCAGCCAGTCGCGCTGGAACCGGAAGCGCTGGTCCTCGAACAGCTCGAGCGCCTGCCCGCCCACGTAGAAGCGACCGGCCGACAGCGCGAAGTCGATCGTGTCGTCGGGCAGGGTCACGAGGCTGCCGGGATCGACCCGGTAGCCGAGGTCCGGGCTGCCCGACTCGCCGATCAGATCGACCAGCGTCCGGCGCTCGACCTCGGCTCGAATCTCCTCGCCTTCGCCGAAATCGGCGTCGGTGATCGTGCGCCGCTGCTGCATGCGCACGCTCGAGTAGTGCTTGCGCGGCTGCAGGAGATGACGAGTGATGTCGTGGGTGGCCATGGCTAGCTGATCGTGTAGGAGACGAGCTCGCCGGCGACGGTCCGGCCGACGGAGAGCGTTTCGCAGAAGGGAGCACCACCGACGACCTCGGTGTTGACGAGCTCGTCGTTGAGCAGGTCGATCGGCACGATGCCGGCCCCGGTGGCACCGACGACGACGCAGTGAGTCGATGCGTTCTGGGCGGTGACGTTGCCGAAGCCGAGGGTCCACACGAGCGCCGAGATTCCGGACTCGAAGTAGCCCTCGTTGATCCGGTTGTCGCTGACCTGGACCGCGAAGCCTTCCACGATGCAGGGACACACCACGAGCGTCGGTGTGTTGTTGGACGACTCGGAGACGAACTCCGCGAATTCCGCTTCCGCCGGCAAGGGGGCGTGGGTCCGGGTGAGGAGCTGGTTGCGAAGGAAGCTCACCGTCGACTCATGGGTGGCGATGATGACCGAGGAGACCGTCGTCCCCGAGTCCTTGTCGGGCCAGTCGAGGGTGATCTGGTTGTCCTCGAACAGGATCGCCCCACCGAACGGGTCCGTCCCCGCCGTGCCTCCCGTGGCTGGCTGGTCGGGATCCACCGCGTGAGGGATGTCGAGCAGCCCCCGGACGTCCACCGCGGCGCCCGATCCCACGGAGCTGAGGTCGCCCACGATCACCTCGTACTGCGTCGGGAAGTCGAGCGGTGCGTTGTCACCTCGCGTGTGCATGTCGTTGCGCTGGATCGCGAGCCCGGCAACCGTGGAGACCTGCAGTGCCTTGCCCTCGGGGACCCGGATCACGTTGTCGACGATCCGGGCTCCAGGCATGGCGATGGGGTGACCCGTGTCTGGATCGAGGGGCACGACCACCCGCGGGATCGCGATGCCGGACCGCACCCCGAGGGTCGGGCTGGATGCTTCGGCCGTGACGAGGTTGAGACCATTGCCGTCGATTTGGTTGCGGATGATCTCGACCACACCGAGCTGCACGAAGACTCCGACCACCGGCTCCTCTCGCAACGAGCCGTTGGAGCGGATCACGTTGCCTCGGATGCGAGTCCGGTATGCGGCCCCGAGCACGATCCCTCCCGCGGCCGCGGTCGACACCGCGTCGAGGCTCGTCAGCGTCGGATACTGGGGGGCGCTCCGCAGGTTCTCCTCGATCGTGTTGTCGACGATCTCCAGGCGATCGACGAGGACGTAGGGCGACGCGGGCTCGGGCAGGCTCCCGTCGAAGAACCCGGCGACGGCGATGCCGGAGGTGCCCATGCCGACGATGACGTTGCGGCGGAGCTCGATGCGAGACAGAGCTCCGGTGGGGACCGCGACCTGCACCCCCGCGGGCGCGGGATGGAGCCTGACGACCGGTGCTGCCCCGGTCGTGTCCACCATGGTCGAGCCGATCGTCATGCGGTCGCTCTCGGACAGCGGGGGTTCAGGAGGCGGGGAGTCGTGGGTGGCGACGCCCCCGAGCGTGATGCCATGCCCCAGCCCGGCCTCGATGCGGTTGTCCACGATCCGCACGCGCTTGGAGCCGCCGTCGATCTGCAGCCCTCCCCACGCGATCGCATCGTCGCCACTGGTGGTCAGGAGCTTGCTGTCGCGGACCCGCTGATCGTTCCCCCACACGTAGACGATGGGCTCGAGACCCGTCGCGGTCCCGTCCATCTCGAGCTGGCAGCGCTCGATGCGGTCGCCATCTCCATTGACGATGGAGACCGCCGCACGTGCGCCGGACACGGTGGCCCCGACGTGCGACTGGGCGCGCACGGTCACCTCGCGCAGCCGCGTGGCCGATGGCGTCTCGCTGCCCGCGGTCCGCCACACGCGGATGCCGAGCACGCCGTGGGCGACGACCGCCAGGCTCCGAAAGGTGATGCGCTCGCAGTCACGAACGTCGATGACGGGCTCGGTCCCCGGGGCCTCCTCGTCCACGGTCACGATGCTGCTCGGACCGCTGCCCACGATCTCGATGTCGCGGCGGCCCTCGATGACGACGCGGCCGCTCAGGGTGCCGCGTACGAGGCAGACCCGTCCACCTTCGCCCGGCAGCGCATCGATCGCGTCCTGGAGCGTCTCGTATGCGCAACCAGGCCCGGCGGTCACCGTGCAGCACCCGTTGCGGCGCGTGAGCGGCCGGAACCGACGCCGACAATCCTGGTAGACGAGCTCGACCGGCCCCTGCTCGTCGCCGAGCCCGACGCGCTGGAGCACGTTCGACTGTGACCCCGCCGCGGTGACATTCGACGTGGACGAGGGCGTGCACGAGAACCCGGTGGCGGCGACGAGGCCCACGCCGAGGTCGTCACAGGGTGAATCGGCGGCGGCGAGGTTGCCGACCCCGGCCGCAACTCCGCTGACGGTGGCGACGTTGGCGACGACGAAGCCACCGGTCTGCGTGGTGGGCAGCGCGGAGCTACTGGTCTGCGTGGTGGCGGTGGCCACGAAGCCCCCGCCGGTGACCGCATTCAGCTCCTCGAGCTGGTTCGGGACCAGCCGGGCGATGGCGAGCGGCGCATAGGCCCGCCTGGGACCGTGGGGCCGCTCGCCCTCGAGCAAGGTCCACGGCACGACCACCGCAGAGTGCTCGGGGCGAGCCGCGACGACCCAATAGTCACCCGAGCAACCGTGCTTCGCTCCGGTGTCGAAGTCGAAGCGCACGGTCAGTCCGGTGAACCCCAGGCGATGCTCGGTCGCGCCGTCGTCGGCCACGATGGGCTGTGTGGCCGGCGACTCGCGGTCGGCTCCGCGCCGCCACAGCCGCATGTAGAAGTGGGTGTCGCACTGGATCGCGTGCTGCTCCGCTTCGGGGTACTGCCCCCGCAGCAGGGGATGCACCCGCGTCACCTGGAACGTGGGGTCGTCCGCGAGCACGAGGATGTTTCCCTGGACCTGCTCGATGGTCGTGAACCACCCGACCGGCTCTGCGGTCTTCTCCCCGTTGGGGAGCAGCGCCCCCCAGCTCAGGATCTCGACGGTCTGCCCCGGCTGCGGCGCATGGAACTCGTCCCGCGGAGCGGTCAATAGCTCCACCTGCTTGCCGACGACGTTGACGCGCAGCAGCGGCGCCGCGTTCTCGAAGCCCCACGTGAAGCTCTTGCCGTCGCGGGTGAGCATCACCCGGATCGCCTCGGGCTCTGCGAGCCGGTACCCCCGCCGGAACCCCGGCTCGCAGCGCTCGCACTCGTCATCGGCCTCGAGGTCGTCGACGAAGCCGACCGTCAGTCGTACCGGTGAGGTCAGCGTGCAATCATCCTCGAGCCGCGCCCCGGGGCAGAACGGCGGATCGGTCGCGAACCGCTGCCACAGCGACTCGCAGGTCGCGTCCTCGTCGGGCTCGCGCGGATCGAAGAGCACCCGAGCGAACCGACGGTTGCGGACCGTGGTGTCCACCCCTCCGAGCGCGGGGTCGAACAGCTCCCGATCTTCCGTGGGAGTCACCGGCGCCTCGAAGCCCTCGAGGTAGACGAGCATCGGGAACGAGGGTTGCCAGTCGAGCTCGATCTCCCCTCGCTGAAACAGCTCGAGCAGCGGTCCCTTGAGCAGATCGGGCTGTCCCATCAGGTACCGCGGCGCATCGAGCTGGAACCGCATCCCGCCGGCGTACATCACCCCGGGGGAGATGATGCTGTAGGGGGAGCAGAACGAGAGCCGAAAGCCGCAGTCGGGGCTGCCCGAGCAGCCCACCTGATCCGACGTGATGCGCCGTCGCGCTTCTGCACGCTCGTCGTCACCCTCGTTCCAGCACGAGTCGAGGAGCACGCGGCCGGATTGCATGCGTGCGCCGAGGTAGCGTTGCGTGGGGCGGAAGAGCCGCCGACTGATGTCCTTGGTCGCCATGAGGGGCTCGTCAGGTCTCGTTGATGAACTGGGGCAGACGCCCGACCGGCTGGAATTCGCGGACCTTGGCCTGGAGGCCATCTCGTCGGATCGGCCCGATGAGCGCGCTCCAGGCCCCGATCTCCGAGCGGTTCTCGGCGCCGCGCCTGATCGCTTCGGGTGCGAGATCGCTGAGCTGGGCGAAGCCCGCGTCGCCGAACCGCTGCGACACGAAGTACTGCGCCGGGAGCTCGAGGAAGTGCGACTCGTAGGGCGGGGGGTGCAGGCTGTCCGGAGGCGCGGCGCTGAAGCGGAAGCAGCCGTGTTGGTTGTCGGTCACGGTCAGCTCTCCGGCGATGAGCGCCTCGCTCGCGAACAGCCGATTGACCCGGACCCCGCCCAGCACCGTCACGCGCTCCATCTCGACCGTGCCAAGCCCGAGCTCGATCGCGGGCACGCCGACGCTCGGCGCCGCGACGATCGTGTCACGGAGCACCAGCCGCTCGACGAGGCCCCCTGCGCCGGCATCGACGGTGATCTCTCCCACGATCGACGACTCGATCTCGAGCAGATCCACGTTGCCCGCGACGACCAACCGCAGCCGAGGGATCAGCGTGCCGTCGGCCCGGACACCCCCCGGATCGAGGGTGCAGTGCCGGATGGTGATGCGGGTGAAGTCGCTGCCGATCCGAAGCTCGCCGATCCCGGTGCCGCCCCCGTCCGTGCCCAGCCACACGCCGTCGTAGTCCAGCGTGGCGCTGGCATCGAGCGAGTCGAGCGTGAACGTGCTGCCCACGCTCGGCCGGAGCTCGAGGTACGGTCGCTCGTAGTTGCCGGCCTGCACGACGGCGCCGCTGATCCCGGCCCAGCCCGTGTCCGTGGAGAAGTAGGTGCGGCTGTCGAAGAAGGTGTTGATCGCGGTGGGATCGGCGGCGGCCGCCGCCCCTCCGTCCGACCAGGAGGTGCCCGTGGTCGAGAGCTGCACGAACGCCTCGCGATCGTAGGTCCCGGCCCCGAGCTCCCCGAGCAGGCCATAGTGGTACCGGGTGAGCACCTCCTCGTCCGGGACGGGCGTCCGCAGGTACAGGCGTCCGAGCTCGGAGTCGATGAACACCGCGACCGTCGTGTCGAAGGGCTGAGGCAGGCACGTGTCCCACTCCGCGAGGTTGCCGGCCTCCACCACCCACCGCTCGACCACGTCACGATCGCGTTCGACCGCGAGTGCGGCGGGGTACAGGTGCAACTTGCCCGAGGCGTCGGTGAGTGCCGCCTGCAGGATCTGATCGAGCAACGTCGTGACGTCCTCGCCGGTCTCCTCGAAGATGACTTGCAGGCGAGTGGTCAGCCGCGTCTCACCGCGAAGCCTCAGGTCGAGGATCCGCTCGAGCGCCTCGCGCTGCGCCTCGGTGGCGGTGAGCCCCTCGATGATCGACTGCGACAGGAGGTACTCCGCGTCGCCGAGCAGCCGACACCGCATCGGGCCGGCGATTTCGTGCTCCTTCGCGGGCGTCCACGGCACTGGCCTCGAGTTCGGCTGGAACAGGTGCACGTCACGTCCCGTGGGGTCGAACGTGAACCGGCTGTCATCGAGTGCATAGGGATCGACTCCCCTGACCATGAACGCTCGCTGGCGGTAGAGGTGGAAGTTCAGCCTGGCGATGTCGTAGCGCCCGTCGCGACCGCGGAGCGTGCGTGGGTCGAACAGGTGCGACAGCTCGTCCCACGGAGTATCGAGCAGCTCCACCCCCACCGGTCGCCGCAGGTCGGCCCATCCTCCCGGCTGCGTGTCGGTGAGCCGCCCTCGCAGGGGGAGCGGCCGTGGGTCCAGGCCATGGCGAGCTCGCACCATCCGGCGAAAGCTCTCGACCATCACCCCTTCCCACCCCGCGATGTCACGGATGAGGGTCTCGAGCACCAGCGGCGTCCCGGCCCGCCGCCGGTAGAAGATCGTCTTCGCCACGTCGACCCGCTGGCCGCGACGATTGAGCGCCGAGATCAGCCGAGTCTTCACCAGCGCCCCGATGTACGGAATGGCCCAGTCGTCGCACCACGCGATGAACTGGTCCTCCCACAGGCGATCGATGCTTCGCCGCGAGCTCGCGGCCTGCTCGCCGATCGACTCGATCAGCGCCCGGAGCACGCCCGGGTTGGGGTTCGACGACGCACCGTCCTCCGCCTTGTAGACCTGTGGAATCCAGTCCCACAGCTTCTCGGTGAAGTACTGCGCGAATCGGTCGTCGGCGGGGCTGGGGTCGATGATCATCGTGAGCTCCTGACCAACTACGGACCGCAGGCGTGGACGGGGTCGGTCGACTCGACCGAAGACACCGTGATGCTCGCCGCGTCGAAGGCGAAGTAGGCTCCGTCGCCCGGATCGGCCCCGGCGCAGGCAGTGAACATGTCGACCGCGCTGCCGGCCACGAACAGCGAGATGCTCGTCACCGAGACGACACCCGGGACCCGGAGGATCCGTTCGAACACGACGCTGCGGTACACGGTCTGCCCGATGCCCATGTTCTGCGGGACGAGCGGTCCGGTGTCCTCGTCGAGCAGCGCATCCTCCACCGCCTGCGCGACGTCCGACTCCACGAAGCGCGTGTCGACGAGAACTCCCACGGCGAGCGTGGCCGCTCGGGGCGTGGCCTCGGCGAGGCTGAAGCGCACGCCTGGCTCGGCCTGCAGTCGAATCGAGGACTCGAGGTTGGCATGAAGCGGGGTGCCGACGTAGACGATCCGCACCAGGGCGCAGTGCTCGACGTCGTCCCACGTCCACTGGGCGCGGGCCGTCACCACCCCCGGCTCCATCCGTGCCCGTGCCTCGAAGTCTTGCACCGACACCAGGCGACCGAGCAGCAGCGCCTCGCGGGGGGCGGAGGTGCGCAGGGTCTGTGGCGATTCCGGATCGGAGCCGCCCTCGGCGGGCCGCGGGTTGGTCACGCTCAGCACGCCCTTGATCGCCCCCGCCACCGAGTTGATCGTGTTGGCCGGCGGCCGGGTCGCGCCCACGCCCGCGCGATAGTTGGCGACGATGTTGTTGGTCCCCGTCGGCGCTCGCCGCCCGCGGATGCCGTCGCCGAACGTCACCACCGCGCGTCCGTCGTCGATGTCGTTGCGGACGGTGTAGACCTCGTCGCTCGGGCCCTGGCCGAAGAAGCTGTCGACCTCCTTCCAGAGGATCCCGTTGACCCGCACCTGCAGCGTGGATGCCAGCCGGCCCGGTCGGCTCTGGTCGGGCAGGTAGGTCAGGTCCCTCCGCGCCAGCTTGAACGAGAGGAACGGCGTGCTGGAGTCGCCCGAGCCCAGCAGCTCGTTGGCGACGGTCTCACCGCGAGTGACCTCGAAGACGTTGCCGCGGATGGTGACCGGAGCGCGCAGCGAGCCGGGGAAGGTCTGGCCTTCGCTCAGCTTGAAGCGCAGGCGTCCCGGGATCCCGTCAGGGACCACCTCGCCCTGGACCTTCACCGCTTCGCCGTCGGCACCGACGAGGAAGAAGGTGCCGCTGCGGAACGGCTCGGGCGGGAGCTCGTTGACGCCCTCGAGCGCAACGCCCTGGGCGGGGAGGTCGTTGTTGGTGATCGTGGTGTTGGCGGCGCGGACGAGGCGGCCGGCGCGGACGAGGCCGTAGTGGATGGTGTAGATGGCGACGCTCTCGTCCGTGAAACCGAGCGTCTTGGTGAAGCCAATCAAGGTCACCGGTGCAACCACGTCGGGATCACCCGAGGCGATGATTACGGATGCACTGGTCTTTCCTTCAATGAGATAGTTGATCGTTGCTCCCTCCACCGACGAAGGACCCGCGTTTTCGTCCTTCTCCACGATCACCGCTTGTCCCGTCTTGAGCGCGCGATATACCGCGTCAAGGTAGAACCCCTGCACGTAGTTACCAGTCTTGATCACGGAGAAACCACCCAAGACGGGATCGTACGTGGAAGGCGATGCCGAATTCGAGGGAACGAGGATCTCGACGTCGTCCACATGTGTGAGCGATGAAAATAGTGGCGGATAATCGACCTGGACCTCGATGAGAGTGCGCCCGGTCGACTCTCGGACCGTTCTCACCGACAGGACCCGAGCCGCATCGAGGCGCGTCTCGCCGTCGCTTGGCCAGCGGAATAGGACGAGGCTGCCGCGAGAGAGCCCGACTCCGCTCTCGGGCTCCAGCAACAGGCGCTCCGAGGAGGTGCCCACCGTAGTCGCTCGAATCGGCGCGACCGCCCAGCCGTTGACCGCCGGATGGGCCAGGGCAGTCGCCGCGTTCTCGAACACCTGGGGCGGCTCATCGTCGATCGCCTCGCTACGAACTCCAGAGAGAGGGATCGGGACGGAGCTATTGCCCGACACGCTCACGCTGATGCTCGCGGCCGAGCCGCTACCCGGACGGGGTCGGAAGCCGAGCAGCCCCAGCAAGCGGGTGAGCCCGCGGTCGCGCTTGGCGGTGCCGAGGTACGACTCGTCGGCGACGATGGCGTCGTAGAACCCCAGGACATCGGCCACGTAGGACCAACCCTCCACGAGCAGGAGGCCGAGGTCAGCATCCTCGGCGCGCCATGCCGACAGGGCGGCCTTGCTCCTCATCGTTCGTAGCGTGGCCCCACGTACGTTGCTGAACGTCTGGCGCTGCCGCGGGAGCGATGCCAGGCCGGCCGCGATCTCCGGTGCCTTCGGCGGACACTTGCAAGGTGTTTCTTCAGGCACGGGTGACCTCGTTGGTGCAGGAGAAGGTGTTCTGTTGTGGAAGCTCGAGTGGCCGCGCTACCCTCGCTGGACCATGAGAGCCTGGTTGTCCCGGTGCTTCATCCTCGGCATGGCGGTAAGCGCCGCCTCGTCGATCTCCTGTCAGTCCGAGCCACAAGAGGGATGCACGCCGGGAACGGAGGGCTGCGAGTGCAGCACCCCCACTCCCTGCTTCGCAGGGCTCGTCTGCCTCTCCGGGCTGTGTGTGCGGCCCCAGGACACCACCGCCACCTCGACCGCCACCGCGACCTCCACGGTGGGAGAAACCTCGAGCGCGAATGGAACCGCGAGCACGTCGGAGGACGCCGATTCCAGCGGCAGCGCAAGCGCGGACACGACCGAGGGGGTCGGTGGTTGCCAGGGAACCGATGGCACGGCCAGCTGCCCGTGCCTGGCGGGCAACGAGTGTCTCGGTGATCTCACCTGCGACAGCAATCAGACGTGCATCTGTCTCAGCGGCACTCCGTGCGGAGACAGCGACTGTGTCGAGGACTTCCAGACCGACAATCGCCACTGTGGAAGCTGCGGTAACGCCTGCACGACCTTTGCGCAGGTGATCGGCGCCTGCACGGACGGCGAGTGTTCTCCGACCCTCAGTGACTGTGTGCCGACGAGTGAAGTGACCACGTGCGATGCTGTTTGTGCGGCACAGGGGCGGAGCTGTGTTGCCCAGGGCTGTGGCCCGAGCAGCGTCTCGTGGGTGCAGTACGGAAATGCAGGGAGCTGTGATCGACACACTCCGCAAGGCACCGGAGTCAACGCCTGCACCGACGACCTCTCGGCCGTCGTGGTCCAGGACTTCCTGCGCTGCTGCTGCACCCCCTAGCCTGCGCATCACGCCCCTCCCTCCATCACCAGCCGCAGCACCCCGCGCTCGGGGTAGCTGTGGTCGTTCTCGAGCCGGATCACCTCGTTGTCGGCCACCCGATACTCGAGCTCGGTGAACGGCCGCAGCTTCTCCACCCCGCGCGGCCGGATCCGCATGCCCTCGACCGCCCGCACGCCCTCGACGGCCTGGATCCTCGCCTCCAACGCAGCGCGCCGCAGCGGCGTGCCGAAGCTGAAGTTGTCGGGATCGAAGAACCCCACGATGGGCTGCGGCGCCGCCTTGCCCGTGAGCTGACGTAGCACCCGCTGCGCTACATCGCCGACGAACGCGGTAGACGCCACGCAGACCGTGATCTCGAGGTCGATGGGCACGAACTTCGGATCGCGCACGATCACCTCGCGCCCGGCCTGACGCACCCGATCGAGCGCGTCCTCGAGCTCGGTGCGCGGCTCGGGCAGCAGCTCGAAGGTCCCCAGCGGATCGGGAGCCACGAACACCGACAGCCAGCTCCCGGTCCACCGAAAGCAGCCGTTGGCGCGCTGCACCCAGGGCAGGCGCTCGGCTTGCTCGGCGTAGTCCTCGGGACGCACGGCCCGATGGGTGATCGCACGCCAGGCCTCGGGCACGAGCTGGCGGATCACCTCGGGATCCTCGGGATCGACCCCGTTGGTCACCGCCAGCGGGTTGGTGATCGCCTGGACGAAGTCGGGCATGTTGCGACCCGAGCCCGAGGGATCCTCGAGCGCCACGATCGTGTCGCGTGCGACGTTGGCCCGCGCCCCGCCCCCGTCCCGGTAGGTCACGCGAAAGTAGTTGCCCTCGTCCGCGTTGAGCTCGGGAATCCGGCCGAATTCCCCGTCCCCAAAGCGAATGGTGAAGCCCGTCCCGACCGCGTAGTCCTCGTGGGTGATCCTGGTGCCGATGCGATCGAAGTGGATGATCTCCCGCCAGATCCCGTCGTCGAGCGTGAACTGCCAGTCGGAGGACTGAGCGTCGAGGATGCTGCGCACCCACGTCCACTCGACCTCCCCTCCGGTCGTGACCTCCGTGAGCACGACCTCGGGGATCGCCGAGCGCAGATCATCGCCCAGCCACGCGAGCCCACGAGTCTCGGTCTCTCGCATCGAGTACAGGTGGATCGGCGTGCGCTGCCCGGTGGTGGCGTCGAGCGGACCCTGCCGCTGTACCGCCTCGGGCAGCCCGAGCCCGTTGGGCCCGATGCTGAACTCCTCGACGAAGCGCTGACCCGCCGTGGCCGGAAGCACGTTCGCCCGCACCACCGTGTGATTCAGATCCAGCTCGAACGGCGTTGGCTCGTCCCATATCAGCCGGGTGAGATCGTTCCCGAGCAAGGCATCCTCCGCCGTGGGATCGACCGAGACGAGCCTCACGAGGATGCGACGCTCGGGCACTCCAGCACCCACGTCCTCGTTCTGTCGCAGGAGCAGCCACTTGCCCCCTTCCTGGGTCAGCCACGTGTCCGGATCATCGATGGGATGCCCGCTGATCATCATCTCGGTCGAGCCGCGAGGTAGACAGCGCTGGCTCTCGTCGTAGACGTAGGGCAACAGCTCGTTCCACGCGTCGGACACGTCGAATCCTCTGGTGTCGTGAAGGCCCAAGCCGATCTCGAACGCGAACGACTCACCGTCCTCGAAGTTGGCCCATGCCCGCGAGCCCGCGTCCACCTGACGGACGCCCGGATCCGGAGCGTCGATCTCGAGATCGAGCATCGTGCTCGCCGCCCGTCCGTCGTGGATCTCGTAGTCCACGAGCCGCGCGAGCTGCCGCAGCGAGCGCCGCTCGGTCGCCGTCTCGAGGTGGGCCTGGTACGAGTACTGGTCCTGGATGTAGCTCAGCTCGTCGCCGAGCGCGGCGTAGAGCTCGAGGATCATCGTGCCGATGTCGGCCTCGGTCCCGTTGGTCCACGTGGGATGCCGCTGCTTCGAGAACTCGTGGAGCACCTGCTTGAATGACTCGTAGTCCCGGGCCAGGTAGTCGATGTCGACCAGGATCTCCGGATCGGGCAGGCACTCCTTGGCCGGCGGCTCGCAGTCGAGCGCGGGCTCGATCTCGCAGCCCTGCTTGAAGCCGAACACGACCCCGTTGAAGAACGCATCGACCCGTTCATCGTCGATGGTGAGCCGGTACTTGGAGAAGTCCCCCGGCTCCGCGGTGTCGACCTGCAGCACGCTGCGCCCGCTCACGGGGTCGACCACGAGCACCGCGTCGACGACCTCGACCCGGGACACGCTCTCCCCCCCGCTCTCGCTGACGATGAGGATCGTCTCGAGCGCGGGCGGAGTGGTGCCGAAGTCGATCGCAGGGAGCGTCGGATCGACGAAGAAGTAGATCCACAGCCGGGTCTGATCGCAGGGGTCCACGACCCGCACGAAGTCGATCCCGGTGATCTCATCCTGCGCCTCGAGGGCGGCGAGGCGGTCGGGAAGAACGATCACAGCGTGACCTCCAGGTTGAGCACGTCCGACTGCCCGCGCGAGAGCACGGTGTAGACGACCTTCACCGCGAGCGCCTCCTCGCGCGCCTCGGTGGTCACGTCGTCGACGGAGATCACCCCCCCGAGCCACTGCTCGAGGTTCTGCACGATGAGCGTCCGAACGAGCGACGCCGTGGTGTCGCTGTTGGGCCCGAACACCGCGCGACGTAGTCCGGCCCCCACGTTGGGCTCGTTGATCCGCTCGCCCGGGCTCGTGAGCAGCAACTGAATGATGAGCTGCTTGACGTGCTCATCATAGTCGCGCTCGAGCGCGATCGATCCACGGCTGGCATCGAGCGCGAGCGGGTAGCGGATGGAGTCGACGCGTTGGGCCATGGCTCAGGTCGTCACGAGGCGAGGGTTGGCAGCGATCACCAGCGGCATCCCGGTCGGAACGACCGGAGGTGGCGGGGGTGATGGATTGGGCGAGTAGACGATCCCCTGGGAGCTCTGGCTCACCATCGGGACCCCCGCCGCGAAGGTCCGGGTGTTGGGCGCCACCCAGTTGGCGAACACGAACGCCGGCGGCACCAGCACCACGAAGTCGACGGCGGTGCCGACCCGTCCGAGCTGGCCGAACACGCGGGTGTTGGGGCTCAGGCTCGCCGTGGCGGGCACACCCGTCGGGTCTGCAACCTGGGCGAAGTTGTCGATCGTGGGGCCGGCCATCAGGTCACCGTGAGTCCGCCGAGGTTGACGGTGAATGCAGGGAAGGTGAGGTTGGTCGAGCGGGGCCCGGCTTGTGCGTTGACGGCCGAGCTCACCAGGAGAATCTGGGTCGGGTCGATGCGCACGCTCGTGCCCGGGGCAGAGATCACGATCTGCTGGATCGCCTCGTCGAAGCGAATGCTGAGCCCCTTGGCCTTGAAGAACTTCACGGTCGGAATCGCATCGGTCGGCAGGAGATCACCGGGTTTCCAGAAGCACCCCACCCAGATCGGCAGGCTTGGATCACCCTCCTCGAACTCGATCCACACGGGCGTGCCGGGATCCGGGAGCGCGAACAACCCCTGCTGCACCCCCGCATACGGCACACACGGCAGCGCCCACACCGGCTGCAAGCCCACGACCGACGGCACCTGGACGAGCAAGCGCCCACGGAACATCGGATCGACGTTGTTGACCACGGTGCCGCGATGCTTGCCGTAGTACTTGCGGTTGCTGACCACGCCGGGTTGGTTGTCGTTGGACATTAGATCGCGATTCCTTGGGCGTTGCGCCGCAATTGGATGGACATGCGATGAGCGTTGGAGTCGATCTGATGGGTGACCGCATCCACCCAGTACTGACCCTGGTTCTCCCCGCCCGTGCCCTCGACGCGCACGAACATGTTCGGCTCGACCAGAGCGTTCGTGGCTTCGCGCGTGGTCTCGACCTGCCCTCGCACGAAGAACGCGGCCTCCGAGATCGCGGCCTCGGCTCGTGCGTAGGCCTCGGCCACCCCGCCCCCGCCCGAGAACTGCAGCGTGGGAGGAGGGAGGCGAACCCCCGCGGCGGCCTCGACGGGCCGCAAACCAAAGGGGATCGAGTTGGCGGGGATCCGGGGCATGAGGATCGGCACCACGGCTCCGGTGTTCTCGTCGAGCCGGTAGCCGGTGACGACGTAGGGGACCTCGGAGCTCGCGGTCGACTCGAATTGGTTCGTCGTGGTCTTGAACCCGCACAGCGACTGGGAAGCGGCGTTGAGCCGAAGCACGGGAATGGTCGTCTGGGGCACGAGCGGCGGGGTGGGGGGTGCGGTTGGCCGTGCCCGCATGGGCGCGGTGCGAAAGTGCCCCACATCGATGAGCGCTGACCCTGGCGGGACCACGCCCGGAGGAACCATGGTGCTGACCCAGAAGTTGAAGCCATTGCGGCGGGCACACTGGCGCACGAAGTCCAGATCGCTCTGCGACTGCACCAACATGCGATTGACGGGGTCGTAGATCACACTCGTGGCCTCGACGTCGGGCAGGAGCTTGTGCGTGGCCAAGATCGCCATGACCGACGTGGCCTCCGTGCCCACCCACACCCGCTGCTGATCGACACGGTCCATGACCACGCAGCGATCCGAGCCCGTCACGACGAACGTCGATCCGGGGCCCCCCACCTTTCCCTCGAAGCCGCGCTCCTCGATGGGTCCGTTGATCAGGCACTTGTAGAGCACCCCGTCCCTGAGCACGATCGCCAGCTCGTTGTCGAAGCCCCCCAGGAACGAGGGCTGCAGCCGAGGATCGTTGACGATCGAGAAGTCGCCCCGGGAAATGTCGGTCTCGAACGTGACGCGATAGCGACTCGTTCCGTCGCCCATCTGCTCTACGGTCACCTCCGACACCGCCTCGGAGAGGAGCGGTGCCGGGATTCGGTTGACATAGATGGCGATCTCGAGGCTCATGGGTCAGATCATGGGAGCGCGCCCCGAGGCGGGGATGAAGAGGATGTCGACCCCGGCCAGCGAGTCGGGGAGGACGGCGCCGTTGAGCGCCGCGATGCGCCAGTACCCCGTGGGGTCCTTGAGGTAGAGGTTGGCGAGTAGATCGAGACGCTCTCCCTCCCGTCGAACGTGTCGGCCGATCGCGAGCTCCCGGGGGGGGCTCGGGACGACGACCGCCCGTACGCGCCGACCCGCGAGGTCGGTGGTCTCGAACGTTGCGGCGTGAGCGTAGCGGCTGCGCTGGGAAAACATGAGCACCTCAGATCGGCAGGAGTCCGCGAATCGCATCGACGGTGTTGGCGACGTTGGCCACGGCCAGGACCTCGCGCTGGGCTCGCCAGGCGGTGTAGGCCGCGATCGCCAGCATCACCGCCGGCGAGGGGATGGGGCGCTGGCACTGGAAGTCCGAGGGCCGCAGGATCGTGAGCCCCACCGTGGCCTTGGCCTGGATCGGGAACAAGCTGGGGTTGAACAGCTCCTCCTCGATCTCCAGGCTGTCGACACGCACGGGGACGATGCGGCCCGGCCCGAACACGAAGAACACGATCGGCACGGTGGCCCGGGGCACCTCTAGACCCGCTGCGGCCGCGATCAATTGCGCGGCCTGCCCGAGCGGACCGGGGGTGGAGAAGACGAGCTTCTCGAGCGAAGCCAGGCGCGATGCGACTCCGGAAGCCTGAGCGAGCGGTCGCCCCTCCTCGAGATCGTCGGTGGCATCGAGCTCGAGCGTGAGCGAGAAGCCTTCCTCGGGATCGAACGGGCGCGCCACCGGGCTGGACAGCCCGCGTCCCGTGGAATCGGGCTCGGCGGGGCTGTCCATCGAGAACCGCCGAGTGAGCGTCTCGGGGTTGTACTGGAACGAGATGATGTTGGGGATCGGGATCCCCACGGTCTCGAGCAGCTGCACGAGCGCGCCCTTGGCCAGCCGCGCGTTCTGTCGCAAGCCGACCATCAGCCGAGCCTTCCTCTCAGGGCACGAGCGATCGACTGCGCCACGAGCTCCGGCCCCGCGCCGTGCCCCACGGTGACCCTCAGCCGCACCTGCGGCAGGTCACCCGCCGGACCCAGGCCGCTCGCGCCCAGGCTTGCCTGCAGGTGCGAGGCGATCCTCGCTCCGTCCTGCCGTGTCCCACCGGGAACGCGGATGCTCATGCGGCCGATCTGCAGGCCACCGCTCGACGGAGATCGCTCAGCCATGTCTCCTCACCACCCTTCGGTTCTCGGCGCTCATGCTCATGCCTTCCTTGGCCAGCTCCCGATCGACGCCGACGAACAGGTCGTCCGTCGAGAGCCGTGCTCCGCGTCGACGCGCGTGGAACAGCGCGGCGAGCACCGCGTTCTTGATCTCGGCTCCCGACAGCGTGACGACCGCGCCGAGACGTTCCAGAGTCGACGAGAGCCCGGGTTGGGCCTCCGGGCACAGCTCGCCGACGACGCGCTGCCAGATCTCCACGCGCTGCGCCACATCGGGCCGCGGAAACGTGAATACATAGCGGATCCTGCGGATGAAGGCAGGATCGATGTTGCCCCGCCGGTTCGACGCGAGCAGGGCGACGCCACGGTACTGCTCGAGCAACTGCAGCAGATAGCCGGTGTCCGCGTTGGCGTGTCGGTCGTGAGAGTCCTTGAGCTCGGTGCGCTTGGCAAACATCGCGTCGGCTTCGTCGAACAGCAGCATCGCGTTGAGCCGAGACGCACGCTGGAAGATCTGACGCAGGTTCTTGGCGGTCTCTCCGATGTACTTCGACACCACCGTGGCGAGGTCGATGCGGTAGAGATCGAGCCCGAGCTCGCGTGCGATGACCTGGGCCGCCATGGTCTTGCCCGTCCCCGGCGGGCCCGCCATCAGACCCACCAGCCCCGTGCCCCGCGGAAACAGGCGGCGGGCGGCCGATGACTCCCAAAACGCCGCCCGATCGAGTGCCTCGAACGCAAAGGCCTGCAGAGCATCACGGAGGTGATCGGACACCACGAGGTCATCCCAGCCGAACGATCCAGCCAGGTTCTGAGCGAGGTCGCCCAGCCGTCCCCGACCCAGCTCGCGCACCATCGCCTCCGCCTGCTCGAGCGAGGATGGAGCACGCCGCCAGACATCGACCAGCTCGCCGATGGTGAGGTGGTGCGAGGCCACCAGACGCTGTACGGAGTCGGCGGGCCAGGTCCGGGACTCCGGCAGCAGACGGCCCCACAGCTCGAGTGCCTCCGAGCTCGTCGGCGCGTGCAGCTCGAAGCGGTGATCGGCTGCGCGAAGATCTCGGGCTACGGGCTCGCCTTCGCGACACGTGATCATCTGCAACATCGTGGTGGGCACGTGAGTCGGCCAGCTCCGCTGGGACGGCAGGTCCACCCACACCAAGCCGACTTGCTGCAAGGTCGCGAATCGCTGGCAGAGCATGAAGAACCGTGGCCAGTCCTCCTCGCGAACCGATGACGCATCGACCCCGAGCGCCTGCGAGCCCAGCTGCTCCAAGACGAGGGCTGCGAGCGTGCGTCGACCGACCCCGGAGGGTCCCGACAGGATCACGCGCAGCGGTATCTCGCGCTCGAACGAGCGATGGATGGTCTCCAGCACCTCGGCGACCGGCCAGTGTCGTAGCGGCGGGTGCGTTGCGATCGGTCGTAGCCAGTGCGAGAGCTGGGCGTCCATCCGGTCGACGCCCCGAAGCCAGTCGCGCACGTAGGCGTTGCATGCAAGCGGCGGCTGCTCGCCCGCCACCGGCTCGCCGACGTGAACGAGCTCCCACTCGTACAGCGCGGAGTCGTTGGCCAGCAGGTTCTCATGCCCGTATCCGAACAACCGCGTTGCGATCCCCGCGGTGGGGATCGCTCGCCCCGACGGGTGCAGGGCCCCCAGCACTCTTCCCAGCCGCGGCTCGATCTCGACCGCAAACAGGAGCTGGAGGAGATCGAGCTCTGGAGACCCGAGCCCAAAGCGTGTCCCGAGGATCGCGAACCTGGACTCCGGGAACCGCTCGAGCGCGTGCTCCACGGCCTCCAGTCGCGCCGAGGCCGCGCGGAGCTCTTGAGCGTGCTCGAGCCACATCGCCTCTTCGTATGGTGAGTCGAACGACGGGAGCTCGAGCGACGTCGGCTCTCGAACCCCGCGGTGCTCTCCGAGGTGGCCCAGCCAAGCCACTCGTCGCTCGAGCCGCAGTCGCACCCGCTCGAGCACGAGCTCGCACTCCGTTGGTGCGGCCTCGTCGGCACGGACTCGGGTGGTCGAGACGAGTCTCATGGCTGTTCTCAGGGGCGCTCGATCCACGCCGGGGGGGCGTCGGCCCCGTTCACGAGCAGGCGCAGGGGAAGCGGGCTGTTCGGCGTGAGCGCAGCGTCGAGCTCGGGGGTGAGCTCGAACTGCACGAGGCTGCCCCCCGCGTCGATCTGGAACTCTCCGGCCGCGGGGGCACCAGAGCTCTCGACGAACGCCACGCCTCCGATGAACAGGAGCACCTCGACGTCGGCATGGAGGAGGTAGTCGCCGACGATCGTGAGCGATCCGCTCTGATCCATGTCGGAGATGCTCGGCACCTCGTGGATCTGCGGGGTGACGGTGAGTCCGACCGCGTTGGAGAGCATCTCGAGCGTTCGCGTCGACCCCGGGTCCGAGAGCGTGACCGTGCGCGACACGGTCACCCTTGCCGTGTAGCTGCCGGGCAGCACGTCCAGCGTGACGGCGTCGACGTCGACCTGTGGCCGCACCCGCACGCGCACGAGGTGCTGGGCGGTGATGCCCCCCGCATACCAGTAGGGGTTGTCGTCCCTCGAGACGACGATCGTCCCGGTCGGATTTCCAGGCTCGACCCAGCGCGCGCTGGACAGGTGAAGGGTCGTCCCGTCGCGAGCCAGGCCGGTCCCCTCGAGATCCAACCGGTTGTTGCCGTCCGCGATCGACGGCAACGCCGGAATCAGGGCCGAGTCATCTTGAGTGAGCAACGCGACCCTGGCCGGAGACAGCTCGATGGCCCGGTCGAGGGACCCCACGTTGGCCGGCAGCGCAAAGCCGATCCGGCTCACGCCGCGGGTGAGCTGAGGAGAGCCGTCGGTGAAGACGTACGTGCCGAGGCTGAGCACGAGGCCGGCCGCCGCGAGGGCCGGCGGCTCCGGTCGCAGGAAGATCGTTCGGACCTCGTAGTAGGCCGACAGTCGAGTGACCGAGTTCTGCTCCGAGGACCAGAAGCTGATCGAGTCCTCGGGGGGCAGCGGGCGGTAGATGATCTCGATGACGTTGCCCGGGTCGATGTTGACGTGCTCGAAGACGTTCGTTCCACCCACCACCGTGTGCTCGTTGATGACCGGGACGTCGTGCAGGGCCTTGAGCGCTCCGCCGAACAGCAGCTGCTCGCGCAGCGTGTTCTCGTTGGGCGACGTGCCGCCCTTGTGATGCGCCGTCAGCACGAAGTACAGATTGAGCCCCATCGGCGCCTGGGCCACCTCGGGCACGCCGATCCCCCCGGACATGGGTGGTGCGTTCCGGAAGTGGGGATCCTCCTTCACGTGATAGAGAAAGAGGCTGAGCACGTTGTCCGTGGTCTCTTCCGACACGTCGTCGGGTGGGGCCGATGTCGGGTTGGCCTCGAGAATGCCGAGGATCTCCGGTACGCGGGTCTGGAGGACGAACATGATCGCCTCGGTGACCAAGCTGAGCTCGAGCAGGGGCACGTTGCTAGCTCCTCCCCATTGCGAAGCGTCGCTTCGAGGGCCTCGGTCCGATCGGCGGACGGGCAGGCCGCGCGGGGCTCGTGGTCCTTGGAGCCGGAGCCCGGACCGGCTCTCGGATCACCTCGATGTGCAGCTCGCCGATCGTCACCCCCGACGAGCCGGTGCTCGTCGTCTGCGCCGGGTTCATCGTGGGCATGAGCGGGTCACGTGGGACGGGCTCGAGAACGAACGCGCTCGGGCGCACCGGCGAGGGCTCCGCGGGTGAGCGCGGGGCTCGAGCGGGCTGGTCCTCCGGCAGTCCCGCCACTCGCATGATCTCGACCAGAGGGTCGTGATCGTGCTGCGTGGGGATGCGTCCACCGTCCGTGGCCGTCTCACGGTTGGCATCGGCGATGGTGCGGCTCACGTGCCCGAGGGTTCGAGCGAGATCGAGGACCCCACTCGAAGGAATCGATGACGACGTCCGCGAGGCTGCGACTCGCGTCGGAGTCGTCTGGGTCACCGTGGTCTTCAGCACGCTCGCCTGAGCGCGGGTCGGTGCCGCGTCGAAGCCGGGTGGTGCCTGCTCACTCGCTCGGGCCGCGGCCGTGGTTGACACGCTGGGCAGCGCTCGGTCGTCCATGCGTGGCGGCGGGCGGCGCTGCGCCTGCCCTCGAAGGCCCGGAGGCTCGGCCTGGGGCGCTCTGGATGGCCGCGTCGGGATCCGTGGGGTCTGCACCGGCGCAGGCACGTCGACGTTGCCGGCCAGGCGCTCTTCCGTGGTCGGAAGCGGCGGCTCGGACGTGGCCCAGGGCTCGGGCCCCGCGGCGCCCACCGACTCGAGCCCGTCGACCGTCGGGAGCTGATCGTGCTGTACGATCGGCGAGCCGATGCGCACGGCTGGCGGAGGAACCGACGTGGCCCCCGCGAGCTGCCCTGCGAGTCGACCGAGGTAGCCCCTCATGTGCGCCTCCGCCGAGCGGCCGCCTCGGCCTCGGCCAAGGCCACGTGCTCACGACGCAAGGAGCGGGGCAGCGCGAGG
Organism: Paraliomyxa miuraensis; assembly: GCF_026337845.1. Taxonomy (GTDB): domain Bacteria; phylum Myxococcota_A; class Polyangia; order Nannocystales; family Nannocystaceae; genus Paraliomyxa; species Paraliomyxa miuraensis. The sequence goes on from NZ_JAOVZF010000163.1 coordinate 748,324, forward strand.
ATCTCCGACAGGCTCCAGCGATAGGAGGTTGCCAGCCGGTGCACCTCGCGAACCAGCCATGTTCGCTCGCGAGCCATCGCCAAGCGGAAGAACTGCGAGATCTCGAACGGTATCGAGAGATCTGCGTCACAGTGCGGGCAGGTCGCCGACAGCTCGAGATCCAACAGCGGACCCACTTCGGCCATGAGCTCTTCGACGTCCTCTCCGTCCGCCTCGTGCTCGACGCACCGCTCTCGCAGCACCGCGAGGGTGCGCTCTTGCGGAAGGCCAGTGAGGCGAGACTGATCCGCGAGCGTCGGCAGACGAAATCGCGTACCGGCTTCGGTAGCGTAGTCGCCGTGTGCCCCACGTCGGCATCGGCCGTCCCCGCCGGCCATCATCTGCTCACAGAGGTCTTGCATGGACAACTCGAGCTCGAATGCTTCACCGCAGCGGGTACACCCGTTGCGGCACGTCACGACGTCACCGAAGGACTCGGTGTAGAGGGTGGCGAGCAGACGATCACGATCCGACACCGTGACCTCGTCGAGCTCATTCGTGTCGAGGTCGTCGACGTTCGTGGGGGCGAGCAGCCCTCGCAGCAGCTCCGGTACCTCGCCGGCCGCGGCGCGGAGCTCGTCGGTGCCGCACATCTCACGCATGCGCACGCGCTTGCGTGCATGACGGCCCGACTGGATTACGGTCACGCTCACCCGGGCCCCTGCCTCTCTCAGGTCTCGGAGATCTCCACGATCGAAGTGTCTCGCTCGAAGCCCTCGTTCTGGAGCGTCAGGCTCTCGAACGCGATGCCCGAGCCGTTGGCATCGAGTTCCGGCAGCGCGGTGAACTCCGACGGCCAGCAGCGCATCACGTTGTACGCGCGCACGACGGTGCCCTGGAGGTTGAGCATCTCGATGCGGATGTCCTTGCGGAACCGCAGCAGAGAGACCCCGCCGTCACCCTCGGCGCTGTAGACCATGTTCGCCCATGCTTCGAACTCGGGGGCGAAGGTGATCCCACGCTCGAGCGAGATCGGATCGAACTTGGTCGTCGATGGCGACAGTCGCGGCGTGGAGATGTCGCCACCCTCGCGGTGAGTGACGATCTCCGTCGATCGCTTGAGCGCACCGACCTTGCTGACTCCTGCGACGATCAGGCCGTCCCAACGGACGCGAAACCTGAAGTTCTTGTACGGATCGATGCGGTGGGAATTGACGCTGAATTGTGCCATGGAAGACCTCGTCCTCGCTCATGCGAGCCTAGACCTGGATTTCGCCGGCCTTCTGCTGAAGGGAAATGACGACGAACTCTGCTGGTTTGAGCGGTGCGAACCCGACGATGACGTTGACGATGCCAAGGTTGATGTCGTTCTGCGTCGTGGTCGACCTGTCACACTTTACGAAGTAGGCATCGCTCGCCTTGGTGCCTGCGAACGCTCCCTGACGGAACAAGTTGTTCATGAAGGAGCCCGCCGTCAGCCGGATCTGGGCCCACAGCACCTCGCCGTTGGGCTCGAACACCGCGAACTTCAGCCCGCGGACCAGGCTCTCCTCGATGAACAGGGCAAAGCGTCGAACCGGTGCGTACTTGTAGTCGTCGTTGCCCGAGTTGTCGAACCCGTCCATGGTCCGGGCTCCCCACACCGTGATGCCATTGGGGAAGACACGGAGGGCATTGACCGCCTGTGGGTTGATCACGCCATTTTCCGGGTCCGAGATCATCCGCTCGAGCCCCTGTACGCCGCGCACGTCGGCCTCGATGCCGGCCGCAGCCTTCCACACCCCGCGTGAGCCGTCGGTTCGCGCCATGATGCCCGCGACCGCGCCGCTCGGATCGACCTTCACCGGCAGGCCGGTGACCGTGTCGATGGTGCTCAAGCGAGGCCAGTACACCGCGGCGTGGTCCTTGACCAGGCCCGCCCGGAGCTGCGCGATGTTGTCGACCGTCGTCCCGCTGAGGACGTCCTGGACCGTGGTCCACTCCGGGGGATCGACCAGGAGGAACGCGCGCCGCTGCTGACAGAACACGCTGGCAGCCCCCCACAGGTCGGTTCGGTCGACTCCGGACGACCGGGGCAGGACCAGCAGGTTGAAGAGATCGACCTCGGCGTCGATGATCTCGTAGGCGTTGGAATAGGCGCTGGGCGTCGCCGGAGCCGTGCCGTCGTTGCCGGCCGTGCCCGACTGGAACGTGGCCGGGAGGCCTCCGAGGCCGAGTCGATAGAAGCGCGCGTTCTGGCCGAAGGTGAGCGCGGCCGTGGTGGTGACGGCCCCGGTGAAGTTCGACGACTGCGAGCCCACCGGTCGCAGGACGAGCTCTGCGCCCTCGACGTCGGCAGCCCAGTTGAACGTGACGCTTCCCGCGGCCGCCGTGTTGAAGGCGCTGGCGATCTGATCGAGCTTGTGCCGTACGTTCGAGTACGACTCGTACGACGTGACCCCCGAGGCATACATACTCTGGCCCGCAGGCAGCAGCGTCAAATCGACCTCGTGCGGGGCCGTTCCGCCGTCGTCCACTTCCAACAGCGTGATGTCGTCCGTGTCCAGGATGGCGAACTCGTTGAGGTTGTCGAGATCGGTCCCCAGGGCATGGAAGCTGCCCGTGGGTGCAGGTCGCGACCCGGCGTAGGCCCCGATCTCGATCCCTCCCTGACCGGCGCCCAGACCCAGCGTGGTCGCGATGTCGGCGCTCAGGGTGCTCCCGGGAAGGATGACCACCGAGGCGGTGTCGGAGGAGGCATGCACGATGCGAATCGTGTACCAAGCGCTCGTGGCGAGCTGCTGGAGCGAGACGGTGACCACCCCTCCCCCCAGCGCGCTGGCATCGATCGCGCTCTGGATCACATCCGTACCGTCGGCTGGAGCATCCGGCACGGGACCGATCGTCACCGGGGTGAAGGTCGAACCTCCATCGATCGAGATGCGGAAGTCGGTCCTCCCCGCCGCCTCCTCGAGGTCGAGGACGTCGCGCAAGATGTCGTTGCCGTCGAACAGCCGATCCGAGTACGAGGCACCGGCAGCCGGGGCTACCGCCAACGATGTACCGACCACGAGATCCGAGTCGTTCGCGAGCACATCGACCACGAACCGACCGCTGGCCGGATCCATCGAGAGGTTCTTGTGGCTCTCGACCTTGCTCTGCGAGAACACGCCGGGGCTCGTCTCGGTCTCGACGAACACGCGCAAGTTGAAGGTCGAGCCCGGGGTGGGCGTGGCGTAGTCCACCTCCGCCCGGATCTGCTGCCCACCCGTGCCCGGGTTGCGCGCGGTCAACACCAGGGTGTCGTCCCCGGCCTCGTTCGCCATCGTCGACGTGGCGGCCACCGCGTTGTCGGCGATTCGCATGACGTAGCAGCGCTCGCCCCCGTTCTGGAAGAACAACCGCACCTGGGTGGCCATCTCGCTCGCCGAGGTGTCCGGCCCGAACGCCCGCTCGTAGTCAGTGAACGAGAACAGCAGCGTCGGCTTGTTCAAAGGTCCCTGCGACGTGAATCCGACGAACATCGCCACGGAGGTGGACACCCCCGTGATCGTACGAGCGCCCGAGGAGACTTCCTGGATGTACACCCCCGGATAACTTACTTGGACCGCCATCTTCTACATGCTCCCCGCTCGGAACGACCATCTCGTCGCCTGCCAATGCCACATGACAAGCGATCGTTTGGTGACTCGAATGAATCTTCGTGCCCTCGTCCCGTGACGACGTCGTCAACGACAGGACGATCACCGACACATACGATGGTCGGGCACACCGCCCCCACGACGTCACATACCATCCGCCGTTGCGTGAACAACCGCGGACGGCCCGGAGGCATCACTACGTATGGAGGGATAGCCCCACATACGCAAGGAGTTTGTAGCAAAAAAAGGAATGCTCGATATCGACAGCCCAGGAGAGCCGAGCTTCCTTCATTCAATGCATCGTCATTTCGAATCGTTAGACCGAACGACGATGGGCGACATCGCTACTGTGTCCCCAATCGCTCCGCGCGGGAGCGAACGCCGGATCCAGAGTCGAGCCCTCGCGCGTCAGACGTACGAACAGAACCGATCGAGACACCATTCACATTGCGTGGGGCTCATTACGGGTCGAACCCAACGCGCCTGTTGCGTTCGTCTCAGCCGATTCCGCGCCCGAGATCGATCAATCAACCGCGCGGGCTTCTCGACCGTGGTGGGTTGCGTCTACCAGCCGGCGGTAGACGCCATCACGCACCAGCAGCTCGTGATGCGTCCCCCGATCCACCGCCTGCCCCCGATCCATCACCACGATGACATCGGCATCGCGCACGGTATCGAGGCGGTGGGCGATGGTGACGACGGTGGCTCCGAGTCGACGCAGCGCGTCGTGGATCGCCCGCTCGGTCACGGTGTCCAGCGCACTGGTGGCCTCGTCGAGCAGGAGCAGCTCGGGGCGCCGCACCAGCGCACGCGCGAGGGCCAGGCGCTGGCGCTGACCACCCGAGAGCGTCGATCCACCATCGGTCAAGCGCGTGTCGTAGCCCATGGGCAGCGCCTCGATGTCGTCGTGGATCCGAGCCAGCCGCGCCGCGTGCTCGAGCTCCTCGCGCGTGGCATCGGGCGCGGCCAAGGCCAGGTTCTGCGCGATCGTCATGTCGAACAGGCACGCCTCCTGCGTCACCACCCCGATGCGACGCCGCAGATCCCGGAGATCGAGGCGATCGCTCGGAACGCCACCAACGCACACCTGGCCCTGCTGCGGCGGACACAACCCCAGCAGCACGCGCGCCAGCGTGGACTTGCCCGAGCCCGACGCACCCACGATCGCGACCCTCTGCCCCGGCTCGATGGTGAGGCTCACGTCGCGCAGGGCCCACGGTGCACCGGCCCCGTAGCGCACGCTCACGTCGCTCAGCTCGATGGCCCCGGCCAGATCGGCGCGATGGGCCCCGCACCGCAGATCCTCGGTCGGCGTGGCGTGGATCTCCTCCACGCGCTCGACGTGGCTGACCGTGGTCTGCAGGCGCACGGCCGTCTGGACCAGGGCCGACAGCGGGGTGAGGAAGGCCAGCGCGAGCTGGGTGGCGCCGAGCATGGCCCCCAGACCCAACCGACCGCTCGTGACGGCATGAGCACCCAGCACCAGCAGGGCCAGCGGGCCCAGCAGGCGCAGGCTGGCGGCCACTCCGTCGAAGTAGGCGTTGAAGCGCCCGCGCGCGCGAGTGGCCTCGAGCACCTGCTCGAACTGCCGATGGAATTGCTGGGCTGCCTCCGGCTCGCTCCCGGTCGCCTTGAGGGTCTCGATGCCCGCGAGCATGCGGGTCAGCGAGCCGCGAGCGCGCGCCTCGTGGTGCAGCTGCGCCGCGGTCAGCTCGCGGTGGCCTCGATGCGACAGCCAGAGCTGACCAAGGTAGGCGGCAGCCAGCAGCACCGCCACCAGCGCCAGGTGGACGTCGAGCCAGGCGAGCAAGGCGAGGTAGGTGACGACCAGGAGCCCATCCATCACGGTCGACACCGCGCCCTGGGTGAGCGCGTCGCGAAGCTGGCTCGTGCTCGACACCCGCATCATCAGGTCGCCCAGGCTACGCTGCTGGAAGAACGAGGCCGGGAGCGCGAGCAGCCGATCGACGAGGCCGGGGACCAACACGCGATCGAAGCGCTCGTGGAGCCGGACCAATGCCAGCGATCGCCCCACGGTGGTGGCAGCGTGCGCCAGCACCACCAGCAGGCCTCCCACGAGCATCGTGCCGATCCCGAGGCCCGCACTGGGAACCATGAGCCCGTCGACCACCAGCGCGGTGAGCAGCGGCACCGCCAGCGACCACACGAGCAGCAGCAGCGACAGCGCGATCGACAGCGAGAGGAGCCTGGGCTGGGCGAGGAGGATGGCGAGGTAGCGGCCATACGGGGAGCGCGGAGGCTGACGCCGCTGCAAACCCTCACCCGGCCACAGCTCGAGCGCGAGGCCGGAGAACCGCGCACGAAGGCCGGCCTCGTCGAAGCGACAGCGCCCGACGCCGGGGTCGACCACGGTGACGATCGACGGGCGACCACCCCGACCGGGCTCGACGCGCTCGAGCACCACGAAGTGCTTGCGATCCCAGTGCAGGATGGAGCCGGGGCGCAGGCGATGGAGCGCCGCCGCGGACAGCCGCAGGCCCCGCCCGACGAGCCCCTGCGAGCGTGCGGCCTCGAGCAGGGCCCACGCGCTCGCACCATCGCGACCGGGCGCGAGCAAGGCGGAGAGCTCGCCCGCGGGCACGTGGCGCCCGTGGAACGCCAGCACCATGCGCAGGCAAGTGGCCGCACAGTCGGTGGCGGTGCTCTGGGCCATCACCGGAATTCGCCGCCCGCGGCGGGTCCGGCCGGGCGAGGGCGCCGTGATCGGCGGCTCGACGCGAGCATCGAGTGCGGCGTGGGCTTGCAAGCTCATGGGGTGGGCTCCATCGTGCGCGGTGAGCTCGGGGCCGGCCGCGGATCGAGCTCGCGCACCGCCATGCGACACAGCGCGACGATGGCCGAGGGCGACAGGCACCACAGGTTGAAGGAGAAGCTGGCCACGGTGCCGAGCAGCGCCCGGCGACCGCCCTGCAGCGTGCACTCGTCGTGGGCGCGGGCGAGGCCCGCGGCGAACGCATCGGCGGCCGCCTGCCCGCGCTCGAGCAGCGCGCGCTCGGCCGGGCTCGCGCGGCCCGCGATCGCGGCCAGGGGCAGGCCACGAGCCCCGCCCACGTCGCGTGGGGGCACGGCGGGCGTCGTGAGCTCGTAGGCCCGCAGGAGCGAGAGCCACACGTCCCACGCCTCCTCGGGAGCACCGAGCGAGCGCAGCAGCAGCTCGCCCTGGAGGATCAACGCCATCACGTCACGACCGAGTCGCGTGCCGCCCGAGCGTGACAGCCGCTGCCACCCGAGCCACACGCGAGTGCTCTCGCTCAGCCACGCATGAACCAGCCGTAGACCCGCCGTGCCACCCAGTCGCGCGACCTCGGGCTCGTAGGTGGCCCACCCCCACCCGTCCACGACGCCGCGCGCCTGCTCGGCCTGCAGGAGCGCCTCGAGCCGATCGCGAGCGGCGACGTCCAGGCCCGGCCCACGCACGCGGATGCGCAGGCCCGGTGCCTTGCGCACGAACCATAGCTCGATGGCCTCGGGGCGCTGCGCCTCTTCGAGCCAGCGCTCGAGACCATCGAACAGCGACCATGCCCCGCCACGGAGCGAGCCCGCGGACTCGGACACCGTCACGTTGAGCTGGGACCAGCCGTCGGCATCGACGGGCGACACGATCAGGGCCTCACACACGTCCATGGGTGCGCTCCTCGTGGGTGCTCGGGATCGTCCACGCACACGGAGTGCGACGTACCGGGAGCACCAGCTCGACGAAGTGATGCCCGTGCGGTCCGGGCAGCCACGCGGCGTCGAGCACGTCCTCGATCACGATGGTCTTGGATCCGGCGCCCTCGAAGGCGGCCTCGATCGCGAGCGGCCCATCGGTGGGGACGAGCAAGCCGGGCCGAGCCCCGCAGTGGATCCGCACCCAGCGCGACCAGCCATGGGTCTGCACCAGCGCCTGCCAACGCACGAAGCGCGCGGCCCCACGCACCGCCAGCAGCTGCTCGGTCTCCGCGTCCGAGAGCTGCACGCGCCGGGCACGTCGTGGGGCCAGGTCGTCGGTCTCGGGCTCGAGCGCCGCGGGCTCGGCCTCCGTGGGCTCGAGCCGATCGTCGAACGACGTGGTCATCAAGCGATGGGTGATCGCGTCCGAGCTGGGGATCGCCACCGCCGTGAACACGTGCGCCGCCAGGCGCCGCTGACCGTACGCGGCCACCACGGCGCTGGAGGACGGACCGGGCACGAGGCGTAGCTGCTCCACGCGCGGCCCGTCGCTCGCGGTCCCCCAGGGATCGAGGATCCCGTCGACATAGCGCGGCCGAGCCTGGACGTTGGGGCTGCCGTCGGTGGAGCACACCAGATCGACCGATTCCACCCCGTGCTGGCGCTCGAGGTCGCGGTAGGCGGCCCGAAACCAGGGCAGCAGCGCATCACCACGGGACGCGAGGTGGTAGGCATGGCGCGCATGCGTGACGGTGGGCGCATGGCTCAACCCACGCACCCACGGGGTCGCCAGGCCCTCGACACCGGGTCGCAGCACCAACGCGCCCAGCGGCGGGCCGCCGCCATCGGTCGACCCGGGCATCACGTCGTCCAGCGTGGGCTGGGGCGCCGCGGTGACCCGCCCCTGCGCAAGGGCAGCGGCCCGCGCGGCCCGACGAGCCCATCGACGATGGGTGTGATTGCGGTGCTCGAGCGCGGCCCAGCGCCGAAGCAGCCGCTCCACGCGGCGGCGGTCGTGCCGGCCCAGCCCGATGCGAAACGGCGCCGTCTCGTCGCAGCGCAGCAGTGCCGTCGGCAGCGAGGGACACGGAACCCCGAGCGCCACCGCGAGCCGCTCCACCACCTCACGCGCCCGCCGCTGCCCCTCGAGCACCACCGTCGCGGCGTCCGTACCCGCGTGTGATCCGGCTCCGGGCGCGAGCGCAGCCTCGAGCGCTCGATCGACGGCCTTGCAACCGCACCGCAGCTCTTCGTACGCAGCCGACCACGCCCCTCGGTGCTCGGGGTCGAGCCGCGCCACGACCCCCTCCAGAGCCTCCCACGGCGTACCAAAGCGCGCAGGCAGATCGAGCCCGCCGACCAGCAGACCCGCCTCGAGCGCAATGCCCAGCAAGGCGTGACGCACCGGGCCACGGACCTCGGGGCCGAGCGCCTCGGCCAGCATCGGCAGCGACCGCGGGCGACCATCTCCCCAGCGACTCGCCATGAGCGACCACGCCTCCGATGCCGGCAGGACCGTCCACTTCAGCCCTCCGTTGGGCGGCCGGCGCCCGTGGATCCATCGCCCACCGTCGTCACGCTGCAGGGTAGGGTCGAGCCGGTACGGGCCCCGCTCGCGGTAGGGCTCGCAGGCGGAGAGCGACCGCAGCAGCGCGCGAAACGGGCCGAGCTCGGGCGCCACGTGGCACCTGGGCGCGCACGGCTGCACCGTGGTCTCGGCCGTCTCCTCGAGGCTCGCCAGCGTCACGCTGGTCCACAGCCCGCACGGCTCGATCCGCCCGACCGCGCGCGCCAGGTAGCGGTAGAGCGAGGTGTCGAGATGTCGCGCCCGCTTGTTGCGGCGAGGCGACGGGGCGGACTGCGACAGATCGGCGAGCAGCGCGGGGCTCGACAGCGCCAGCCCGCAGCGCACGCGAGCGTCTCCCGCAGTGTGGCGCCACAGCGCGTGCCGATGCTCCGCGATCACGCGCTCGTACTCGGCAACGAACGAGGGGTCCCCGCCTGCACCGGCCGTCGCGGCGCGTCGCGCCAGCTCGGGAGTCGACAGCACCTCGAGGGCCTCGATCGGCACGCTGGCGATGCGGGCGACGGCCGCGGGCGCGAGCGCGAAGGTCTGAGATCGCGCGCTCATCGCCCCTGCGTCTCCGTGTTCGCATGGCACGCGTGGAATCCACGCACGGTGTGGATCGCGAGGTGATCCCTCATGCGCTCGTCGATCGCCACCGCGTGGTGCTCGAGCACCTTCGACAGCGCCACGAAGTCGTGCATCACCTCCCAGAACGCGGACAGCTCCATGCCGGAGAAACGCAGCCAAAGACCGAAGTCCGAGAGCGCGAGCAGGCCGTACTCCTTGCGCCACCAGCGGGCCATGGCCTTGACCTCCTCGGGGGTGGGCTCGATCCCGCAGCGTCGGGCCTCGGCCGCCGCGAGCATGCGCGCCAGCACCACCTTGCGGTCGGCAGGAACGAGATCGGGGAGCCGATCGGGCGGCGGGGGGCAGACCCGCAAGGAAGTCGACGAAGTCATGGTGTCCTCGAGCAGGGGCGCGTCGCTCAGCCGGCGGCGGACAGGCACGTGGTCGACGCCAGGTGCTGCGACGGACGCAGCCACTCGATGCGCGGCGCGGGTCGGCGCTCGAGTACTCGGCGCTGCCGGGTCCGCATCAGCACGTCGTCGCTGGGATCGAAGTCGGGATCGTCGGTGGTGCTGCCCGGGCGCGGCCCGAGGCCGAGCTCCCAGTACCAGGGCGCACCGCCGTTGGCATAGGGCACCACCACCGACGCACCCCACTGCACCGCCGTCTCCAGCAGATCGTCGGCGTCGTTCATCAGCTGCATGCGCCGCCCCCACTGCTCGCGAGGAATCGACAGCATGTAGCGGGCCACCGAGGTGCCCAGGTAGCGAATCGGTCGCAGCCGCCACGCCCGGTAGCCGCCGAGCACCACGTCGACCGGCCCCTGCGAGCGGCGAAGCTCGGCGGCGAGCTCGATGCAGCTCCCGCCGTGGTCGCGACCCGCATCGGCCACCAGCGCCACGCGAGCTCCTCCCCCCTCGACCACGTACACGTTCCCGGCGTTGCGCACCCCCGGGTGCAGGAACTCGCCGTCGGTCGGCTGCTCGCCCCAAAACGGCTGGGCCCACACGCGCTGCGAGCCCACCACCACGTCGCGTCCCCACGCGAGCGCGTGTACGTGCAAGAACCCCAGCGCGCGCAGCCGCGTGGCCATGTCGATCGACAGCAGCGACTCGCGCTCCACCACCGGCACGAAGATCGGCACGTCGGCGCCCAGCCGCAGCAGGCTGCCCACGTCGTAGTGATCGGGGTGGCTGTGGGTGATGAAGACGGCATCGGGGCGCAGCTCGGCCGGCGTCATCGGGCTCAGCCGCGGCTCGCCCGCGTGCGCCGGCGGCAGCAAGAACGGATCGAACAAGACCCGAGAGCCGCCGTGCTCGACGCAGACCGTCGCGTGCCCCACGAACGTGATGCCATCACCGCTCACGGGCTCGAGCGGCGCGCGTGCGGTCATGGCTCCCCCGTCCACCAGTGCATCCCACAGCGCGCGGGCCGGACCGCCGGGCGGAGGCGAAGCGAGGCGCGACCACTCGCCGATCCAGCGTGCGAGCTCGGGCCGCAGCGCCGACGGCAGCGGCAGGACCTGCGATGGCATGCCCGGTCGCGCCACGCGAACGGCCACCGGCACCACCTGCTCGGGACGCGGGTGGAGGCAATCCTCGCGCAGCCGACCGGGGCGCTCGAACAGGGCGCCGAGCGCCTGCGGGCCCAGGCAGCGGGCCATCAGCGCCTGCGACTGCTCGGCCGTGGGCTCCTCGGCCTGCCGGGCCAGGTGGCCCGCGATGGGGTGGCAGATCTTCTGCAGCAGCCGATCGCACAGGCCGGTCACGGCACTGCCGAAGCGGGTGCGGTCGTCGTGGACGAGGTCGAGGCGGACGTCGTCGCGAAGGCGGAGGCGTGCGTCGATCATGGGACCATGAGCTCCGGCTGGGCGATGGGTCCAGCGGGACGACGCCCGCCCTGGGCTCGCGCCCGGCGTACGCCTCGCAGCGTCTCGAGCAGCGCACGATCCTCGTCGGACATCATGGAGGCGTCGGCCTCGTCCACGTCGATGGCGATGCGCAGCGGTGACGGGCGGTAGTAGATGCTCGGCATGTCGTCGAGCCACGCCAGCAGGAGCGCGAGATAGGGCCCGCCGCACGGGAGCCCGGCAAAGGCCTCGTGCACCTGGGTTCGCACGGCCTCGGTCTGGGCCGCCACCCGTGCCATGACCCCGGCGCGGTAGACTCGGCGCTGTACCTCGCGCTCGCCGACCTGCTGCATCTGGGCCGCTCGCAGGGTCGCACGCGCCTCGTCACCGCCAGCCTCCACGTACATCGCCAGCGGCATGCTCATGGTGCCCTGGCGCAGGTCCTCGCTGCGATCGCCGTCGAACAGATCGGCCACGTCGTTGACCATCTGCCGCAGCTCGGCGATCGCGTCGCCGATCACGCCGAAGCGGGGGTCGATCTCGCTGGCGGCCGGCGTGGTCCTGGCGGCGATGTACGCCCCACACAGCTCCATGCGCATGGCACACAGCGCCGACTTCTCGATCGAGGTGGTGCGAACGTCGGCCAGCGTGACCTCGCGGCCACGGTGGACCAGGTCGCGGTGCTGCCCGCGAATGGACCGCAGCGCGTGCGCTCGCATCATGGCGGCCGCACGCGGGCCAAGACCGCCGGGCAGGGTGTGAACGAATCGCTGGAGCACGTCGAGGGCCAGCATCAGCAGCGCGATGGCGCAGTTGATCGCCAGCTCCGGCCCCACCGTCGCGTAGGGCCCTTCGAGCTCGTCGTCCTGGACGCCATCGAACAGGTCCAGCGAGAAGTAGTAGATCATCAGGCCCGCACCGATCACTTCTGCGTCCTCGTCCACCTCGAGCCCATGGGCGCGAATCGTGAGGTAGCAGGGGGCCAGCGAGTGCGACGACAGTGGCTTGCGAGCGGAGCGACGAGCCTTGAACGCCACTCCGGCCAGGAGCAACGCGGCCTGGTCGGGCTCGTACCCTGCGTCCGCGATCGAGCGCTCGATGAGCGCATCGACGGCCCGAACGTAGGCCGCGAGGGAAGCGTGGGAGACGGGAGCGTTCATGAGGCTTGGGGGCTTGGGGGCTTGGGGGCTTGGGGGCTTGGGGGCTTGGGGGCGAGAACGGCCGGGCCGGCACTGCGCCGACCCGGCCGAGTCAGTGGGCTAGTACCACTGCGGGCACATCACGGTGCTCTCGGGAGCGGCGTTGAGCTCGTTCGAGGTCAGCTCGGCCTCGGCACCCAGGGCCTCGCGAAGCTCGTCGATGTCCACGAGGGTGAGCTCGTTGTCGATGCCGGTGTCGATGGTCTTGTCGTCGTGCATGATGTTGCTGCTTTCTGACGTGTGGTCGTCGTTGGTTGGGGGTCCAACTGCGAGCACTTGCTCGCGGTTGCTCTTTCGACTCGGGCTTTCGTCCCGCATGGACGTCAGTCCCGATCAGAGGTCGTGGGGTCGGGGTCGGTGGCGCTCGCTCCGAGGGGCGCCTCGTTCCCGCTCACACTCGATTGGATGCAGTGGGGTCGACCTCGTGGCGGCGTTCGGTCGTCTTCCTCGAGCGATTCCTCGCCGGGTGGGCCGCGCCTGGTCGGGTCATCGTGCTCGGATGGACCGGCGCGCCGCCGATTCGATCACCATGAACTCGAAGAATCTCGAATTCCCATCCGGTGGGGGCTGGCTGCCTCTTCCGCGTCGGTCGCTGCCGACACCCCATCTACTCCCCGCCGACCCGGGTGTTACGACCAAACACGGGCTCGGTACCGAGCGGGATGACCGCGCCCACCGTTCGGTCTCCGGGAGCAGAGCAGCGCCGTGCTCCTCCTCGGACCCTACCCGGCCCTACTCCGGCTGATACGCCGCGACCTCGGCCAGCCACTCGTCCACCCTCGCGTCCGAGGGCATGCGCCAGTCCCCGCGAGGCGACAGCGCCACCTGCCCCACCTTCGGACCATCGGCCGTGCACGAGCGCTTGAACTGCTGGGTGAAGAAGCGCCGCAAGAACAGGGTGAGCCAGCGCTGCAGCTCGATCACGGGGTAGTCGTCGCCAAACGCCACGCGCGCCAGGTCGAGCACACGCTCGGGCCGCGCCCCGTCGCGCACGAAGTGGTAGAGGAAGAAGTCGTGCAGCTCGTAGGGCCCCAGGTGCGCCTCGGTGAGCTGGGCGATCTTGCCGTCGGCATCGGCCGGCAGGAGTTCCGGCGAGATCGGCGTGTCGAGGATCGCGAACAGGGTCTGCCGCAGCGCCGTCACATCGCCCTGCGACCACGTGCCCACGCGCTCGTTGGCCACCCAGCGGATCACCGACTGGATCAGCGTCTTGGGCACCCCTGCGTTGACGTCGTACATCGCGATGTGATCACCCGCGTAGGTCGACCACCCCAGCGCCTTCTCGCTCAGATCGCCCGTGCCGACCACCAGTCCACCGTGCGCGTTGGCGAGGCACATCAGCACCAGCGTGCGCAGCCGGGCCTGAACGTTCTCCAGCGTCACGTCGCCGAGCTCGGGGCGCTGTCGCAACCGTGCCACCAATGCGTCCGCGTCGTCCTCGGGCTCCACCGCGGCGTGTCCCAGCATCTGCAGCACCATCCGGGTGGCCTCGGAGATCGAGATCACCCGCAGCTCGGCCCCGAGCGCCTCCACCAGCCGCTCCGCGTTGCCCCGCGTGCCCTCGGTGGTCCCCAGCCCCGGCATCGTCACGCACAGCAGCTCCGATCGCGGCTGCCCTCGCAGATCGAGCGCGGTCGCGGCCACCAGCGCGGCATGGGTGGAGTCGAGCCCGCCCGAGACGCCCAGCACCAGCCTGGGACGACCGATCGCGCTCATGCGGGTGGCCAGCGCATTGGTCTGGATCTCGAAGATCTCCCAGCAGCGCGCGCCCAGGGTGGCGGGATCCTGGGGCACGAACGGGTGCCGCGGGACCGTCCGGAGGAGCGGCATCGACACCTCGTCGCGCGCCGAGAACGAGACCCTACGAAACACCTTGGCATGCTCGCGGCCGCAGTCTCCGAACGTGTTGGTGACCATCCGCTCCCGCTCCAGGCGCTCGAGATCCACGTCGACGCTGACCAGCTGAGGCTCGCGGGCAAAGCGGGTCGAGCTGGCCAGCACGCGCCCGTTCTCCACGATGAACGCATCGGCGTCGAACGCCAGGTCGGTCGAAGACTCGCCCGGGCCCGCGGCCACGTAGACATAGGCACACTTGCCGCGATCCGACGAGGCCTGGGCCAGCAGCCGTCGCAGCTCCGCCTTGCCCACGATGAAGTTGGAGGCCGAGAGGTTGGCCACCACGGTCGCCCCGGCCAGGACCTGCAGGGCCGAGGGCGGCACGGCCACCCAGAAGTCCTCGCAGATCTCGAGCCCCACCGTGAGCCCCGGTGCCGCGTCGGCCTGCAAGAGCACGTCGGTCCCAAACGGCACCTCGTGCCCGAGCACGGGCCCGAGGTCGAGGCTCGCCCCGGCGGGCACCTCGACCCCGGGTCGAAACCACCGCGCCTCTTCGAACTCGCGATACGTGGGCAGGTAGCACTTGGGCACCACCGCACGCGCCCGCCCGCCCTGCAGCGCCACCGCCACGTTGTAGACCCCACGGGCCGTCCGCAGCGGCAGCCCCACCACCGCCAGCGGCGCGAGGTCGCGTCCGATGTGGGCCAGGTGCTGCAGGCCCTCGAGGGCGGTCCGGAGCAGGTGGTGATCGTGGAACAGATCGCGCGCCGTGTAGCTGGTGAGCCCGAGCTCGGGGAACACCACGAGCGCGTGATCCTCGTCGTGGGCTCGTCGCCACAGCGACAGCGTGGCCTCGACGTTGGCCTGCACGTTGGCGACCGCGCAGGTGGGAACGGCTGCCGCGATGCGAACGAAACCCCGCATGGGGGGAGCATGCCCTCGAACCCGCCCGCAGGGTCAAGCGGGATCGAACCGCGGGGCGTTGTCCAAATTGAGCGAGCCGAGCGGCCCATCGAGCGGCGACTCGGGCAGTGGAGCCTCGGCCGTGAGGTCTCCCCCGTCCAGGCTCGCCACGTGCTCGCGGATCCTCGCCCCGTGCCCGGAGGCCTCGGTCGCCGCGCGGCGCAACGGCTCGTACTCGGGGCCGTGGATCAGCTCCCGGCAGCGCGCCCGCGCTTCCGCCACCCGCGGCCTTCGCCCCACGTGGGCCACGAAATCCACCCACCACGCCCGATACTCGTCTTGATAGGCCTCGTAGGTGGGTCCCACCGGGGTGAGATTGTGAAGGTGATTGACCTCGTGCACGAGCGTGGCCAGGCCCACCCGCAGCTCGAGCGGATCGCCATCGCCCAGGCGCGCGTCGCAGGTGCGGATCGCAGCGCGATTCAGCACCACCGTCGCCGGCGGCTCGCGCAGCCCCGCGACCACCCGCTGCCCCTCGAGCGGCAGGTCGTCGAAGCGCAGCCCAAAGCGCCCCTGCGGCGGCAGCAGCGAGTCGAGCGTGCCCTCGAGGATGGTTCGCGTGCACGGACGCATCGTCTCGACGGGAGCGCCGCTCGCCCGTGCGCTCACATGAGCCACGATCCGGGTCGCCCGCACGCGGTCGTCGGGCGGCAACACGACCCACCATGGCGCGGAAAGCATGCGTCCGAGGTCCCGGGCCACCCGACGCGCGGGCTGTCGCTCGAATTGCCCGAGCACTGCATCGCGCAGCGTGGGCGACAGCTCGCCCACGCCTGCCCCGTCCGGGCCCGCCAGCTGCAAGAAGGGATGCACGTCGCCAGCCCCGGACTACATCTGAACGATGCGCAGGGTGGCGCTCGAGTCGTCCACGAACCCGCGCATCGCCACGTGGATCCGCTGCCCCGCCCTGACCGCCATCGTCGCGCGCTGGTTGCTCCCATCGTCGTACATGATGAGATCGAACACCCCCTTGTCGCCCGCGCCATGGATCTCCGGGGCCTGACCGACTCGGGCGTAGGCATCCACGTCGCCCCGGCCCGCCATCACGAATTCCAGCACGCCGTCCTTGCTCACGACGAACGGCTCGAGTTCGACGACCTCCCCGGCGTTCAGGTGGATCGAGAACGACAGCGAGATCGCCTGCGCGTCGGGCTGGTGCTGGTCGCGAGACTTGCGAAGCAGCGTCCTCACCTCGTCGAGCACCACGAACGGCGACAGCGCCCGGTAGGCCCCGTGCGGCAGCCACAGGAAGTCGGGGTGCTCCTTGCGGCTGCTCCCGACCCACTCGCCGCCGATGATCTCCCCGTTGGCGTTCACCTCGAGGACGTAGGCGTAGGGATCGGTGCGCTCCTGCCCCGCGCCGTCGGCATTGGGCCGCGTGGAGGCCGGTGACTCGGTGATGTAGTCGACCTCGGTCTCCACCCGATAGAACTTCACCGCCTGCTCGTCGAAGTGGTAGTCGCCGGCCACCGTCTCCACCAGCGCCGCTGCCTGCTCCTCGCTCACTTCCTCGATGAGCCGCGTACGAAACTCTTGGATCGGCTGGTTCCACACCTCGTAGTTGGCGGTGCGGTCCTCGCAGAACGACCTCCCGTCGCGCCCCAGCAGGTTGGCCAGCAGCACGTGGAACGCCCCGGGATTCACGTCGCGAGCGTCCGCCTTCTCGGCGCGGCCCCGATCGTCGAAGTCCATGTCGCGCTCGTCGTTGCGCGCGCCCACCATCGTGGCCGAGGTGCCGTTGTAGCAGGCGATGAGCAGCGCCTTGATGTCGCTGACCTCGAAGCGAATGCCGTTGTGCTCGACCGGACCGAGCGGCTCCTCCTCGAGGATCGCCGCCGGGGCCCACGCGTGGCACAGGCCAAACCATGTCTCCAGCCCACCGAAGTCCTCCGAGGCGTTGCCGCTCTTGGCCGCTCCGTTGGGGAGCAGCAGGCCCGCGGCGGCCGCGTTGCGCGTGCGCGCGTTGCCGAAGCGACGGCTGCACTCGGTCGCCAGCGGACCGAGCGCGTCGTAGTAGCCGTGGTCGAACGGCTCGTGGAAGTGGCCGAACTCGGCCCGATACGGCCGCAGGTTCGCCACCCGCTGCGGATCCCAGCCGTTGAAGGCCGCGTCGTACTTCTCGGCCGGCGAGAGATCGTGGAGGAAGCTGCCCGTGCGCTGCCAGCGGTGGTTGATCCCATCCTGATACGTCGGCCAGTAGCTGTCGGCCCACGGTCGGCGCACGGCGGATCCCTGGCGGGGCAGCGCGTCGAGGCGGAATTCGAGCGCCACGCGGAACCGCAGCGGATCGTTGTCGAAGCGCCAGGCATCGAGCGCGGCACGGGTCGATCGAGGACGAGGGCGGGGGGAGCGCGAGAATTCGGTCATGGCGGCAACCACGACTCTACACGGTCTGCCGAGGAGCCCTGGCGAGCACCCCGACGAACACCCGAAGCACCGCGGCTCAGTTGCTCAGCGCATCGTACCGAACGCCCGTCAGGCGCTGTGAAACCGCCCACAGCTGCGCGGCCTGCTCGAGGTCCTTGGCCTGCGACGCAGGCTCGACCTTGGTGGGATAGCCCCACATCTGCATCGGACCACCGGGTCCCACGAAGTCGCCGCCGCGCACGTCCTCGGCCGTGAGCGCGTAGAGCGAAGGCATGGCGCCCATCTCGGCGCTCTGCGCCGCCACGCGATTGGCCACCTCCATCACCCGAGCACGCAGGGACGAGCCCATCATGCGAGCCCCTGCGGCCTGGAGGTTGGTCGAGGCATAGCCGGGATGAGACGCGATCGCGATGGTCTCCACCTTGGCCGCCGACAGCCGACGCTGTAGCTCGTACGTGAACAGCAGGTTGGCCAGCTTGCTCTGCGCGTAGGCCGGCCACTTCTGGTAGCGATGCTCGCTCTGCAGATCGTCCCAGCGCATGCGACCCATCTTGTGGACCAGGCTGCTCACGGTGACCACGCGAGAGCCCTCGGCCGCCAGCAGCAGGGGCAGCAGGCGGCCGGTCAGCGCGTAGTGGCCCAGGTGATTGGTGCCCAGCTGCATCTCGAAGCCGTCCTCGGTCTTGCCGTAGGGCAGCGCCATCACCCCCGCGTTGTTGCACAGCGCGTGGATCTCCTCGTACTGCGAGGCGAGCCGCTTGGCGAACGCCTCGATCGAACGCAGGCTGGCGAGGTCGAGCGCCCACGGCTCGACGCGCCCCGACGGTCGCTCGTCGTCGATGCGATCGGCCGCCTCGCGCGCCTTGGCCTCGCTGCGACACGCCATGATCACCTGCGCGCCCTGGCGCGCGAGGATGCGGGCGGTGTGGAAGCCCAGGCCGCTGTTGGCCCCGGTGACCACGACGACGCGGTCACTGAGGTCGGGGATGTCGTCGGCGGTCCAGCGAGGGTCGGACATGGGGGTCGACGCCCGCATAGCACGGATCGGCCGAGCATGCGCCACCGTGGCCCACAGGGCCTCGATGGCTCGACAGGGGGCAGTCCTCTGGCCTCGGCTCACGCCGTGAGCGACCAAGACGCCCTCCCCCGCCACGGTGGACCGCGCCACCCGAGCCCGGCCCAAGAGGTCGCTCCTTGGCGAGCTCGCGTGCTAGGCTCGAACCCACGATCCCATGCTGTCCAAGCTCTTCCTGCTGCTTCTGCTCGGCGCCGTGGTCACCCGCGTGTTCCTGCACGCGCAGTGGAAGGGCCTGGGCCTGTGGCTGCGTCGCTGCGTCGATTTCGCGCTCATGGTGTTCGTGCTGATCTACGCGATCGAGCTGCTGGTGCTCGCGCTGCGATGAACCAGCCGCGTGCTCTCGCACCATGGCTCGGGCTCGGTGAATCGTCCTGCGGCGGCGTGCGTTGAACCCCGCCCATGACCACCGTCCTCGCGCAGACCGGCCTGGGCTCGGTGCTCGACGACCGCCTCGCCACCACCACGGGGCTCCTGGGTGCCCTCGGCTGCGGCTTGCTGGCCGTCCTGCTGGCCCATGCGAGCCCCAGCACACCGGTCGACGAGTCCCTCGACGAGCTCCCCTTCGTCCCCGGCATGGTGCTCGCCATGGGATCACCCGACGCCGAAGCAGTGACCCAGGCGCCCGCCACGACTCCACCCGCCGAGCCCAGCGAGCCCCAGCCCAGCGAGCCCCAGCCCGAGACTCCGCCCGAGGACACCGTGACCGACGAGGTCACCCCGCCCTCGCCTCCCCGTCCCCCCAAGCCCTCGACGCCCGCGGCTCCCTCGCCCCAGCCTCCGCGCACCGACCTCCTGCCCCGGCCGCCATCGTCACCCGGTGGCTCCCCGGCAGGCGCCCCGTCCAAGGGCGACCCATTCGGGGATCCCAACGGCTTCGACGACCTCACCAGCGACGGTGACGCGTGGGCCCGCGGCGTGATCGCGGCGCTCGACGGCATGGACGTGGGCACCGTGTATGCCAAGCCGATCGAGGGCACGGTTCGCTTCGAGCTGACGATCTGCAAGGACGGCACGATCTCCCGCGTCGCGGCCAAGGGAGGCACGGCCTCGCTCGACGAGCGCGACCTCGTGCTGCTCGAGGTGGGACGTCTGAAGATCCCCCGCCCGCCCGCGGACATCGCGGCCCGCATGAAGGGGCCGTGCACCAAGCTGCGCCACACGTTCTCCTGGAGCACCAAGGGCACGCGCTAGCCCCCCACCACTCGTGCCATCATCCCGGCCATGGCGCTGCGCGTCGGCGTGCTCGGGGCAGGGGCGATCGGGGGCTACCTCGGCGTGCGGCTGTCGGCGTCCGGGGCCTCGGTGGTGCTGGTGGGGCGGCGCTCGCTGATCGACCGGCGGGAGCGCCTGCATGCGGTCGGGCTCGACGGCACGGTCGTGCACCCCGACCCGACGCTCGAGGTCGCCGAGGATCCACGCGCGCTGTCCGATGCCGACGTGGTGCTGGTGACCGTGAAGTCGCGCGACACCGCCGACGCGGGGCGTGTGCTGGCGGAGCATGCATCGCAGGACGCCACCGTCGTCTCGTTCCAGAACGGCCTCGCCAACGCCCCCACCCTTCGCGAGCCCCTCGGCTCGCGGGTGGTCGCCGGCATGGTCAGCTTCAACGTGCGGCGCGAGGACGAAGGCGCTCGCCTGCGTCAGCTCACCCGGGGGCCCCTGGTCGCCGGCCCCGGACAGGGCCTGCACGCGGGTCGGGTGCACGCGCTGGCCGAGCTGCTCGAAGCGGGCGGGCTGCCGCTGCAGCTGCACGACGCGATCGGCGACGTGCTGGCCGGCAAGCTGCTGCTCAACCTCAACAACGGGATCTGTGCCGCCACCGGGCTGCCCATCCTCGACTCGCTGCGCACGAGCGACGCGCGGTGGTGCCTGTCGCGGTGCATGCTCGAGGGACTCGCGGTGCTGCGCGCGGCCGGGTATCGGCCTGCCACCGTGCTGGGTCTACCGCCCTCGATCATCGCTCGCGCGCTGCGGCTGCCCAACGCGATCCTGCTGCGCGTGGCCGGTCGGCTCGTCTCGGCCGATCCCGACGCGCGCTCGAGCACGCTGCAGGATCTCGATGCGGGCAAGCCCACGGAGATCGACGAGCTCAACGGGGCCATCGTAGCGCTGGCGCGCGAGCATCGGCTGAAGGCACCGGGGAACGAGGTGGTGACGGAGATCGTGCACGCGCTGGAGGGGAGCCCGACGCCGCTACGGTTCGTGAGCGCGGCAGAGCTGCGGCGGAGGATCGCACAGCGGGAGGCTCGCGCAGCGCGTGACGACGCATGAGACTTGCGGCGGTGATCCATCGACGGCACGCCCCGAGCCCCACGTGAGCTGACCCCACCGTGCCCCCGTGTCGCCTCGGGTACCCTCCCCGCATGCGCTTGCTCCACCCCTCCACCTGCGCAACGGCCAGCGCCCTGCTCCTGTGCGCCTGCCCTGCTCCCGACACGCCCGCCCTGTCGGGCGGCGGGCCCACGGACACGAGCGAGTCGTCCACCGGCGATGCCTCCACCAGCGATGGCGCCGACGTCACGACCGCCGAGCCCCAGCCGATCTGCGGCGACGAAGTCGTGGAGGCCAACGAGGAGTGCGACGACGGCGACGCCAACGCCAACGACGCCGGCTGCAAGCTCGACTGCACGCTCGCGTTCTGCGGCGACGGCCTCGTGCACGAGGGCGTCGAAGCCTGCGACGACGGCAACACCGACGACGACGACGGCTGCCGCAGCGACTGCACCATCCCCCCCTTCTGTGGCGACGGCGTGATCGGGCGCGGCGAGGAGTGCGACGACGGCGACGCCAACGCCAACGATGCCGCGTGCCGCTCCGATTGCACCGCGGCCTTCTGCGGCGACGGCGTCGTGCACACCGGCGTGGAGCAGTGCGACGACGGCAACGAGGAGAACGAGGATGCATGCACGCAGGTGTGCGCCCCTCCCTACTGCGGCGATGGCTTCGCGCAGATCGTCAACTCCGAGCTGTGCGACGACGGCGATGCCGTGGAGGGCGACGAGTGCAACGCCGACTGCACCACCGCCGGGCTGTGGACGCACACGTACAACGGCGCCTCCGACAACAACGACGAGATCCACGGCGTCACCTGCGACTCCGCCGGCAACGTGATCGTGGCCGGCGAGACCTTCGCCGGCGCCCAGGGCGACGACGTGTGGGTGCGCAAGTACGATCACGACGGCAACGAGCTGTGGACCCAGACCTTCCACGGCGTGACCGCCGACGTCGGCTACGCGGTGGCGGCGATGGCCAACGACCACGTCGTGGTGGGTGGCTCCACCTTCACCCTCGACGACGGACGTGATGCCTGGCTGCGCCGCTACGCCCCCGATGGCTCCACCGCGTGGACCCAGACCTTCGACGGCACGTCCCACGATCACGACGAGATCCACGGCGTCGCGATCGACCCCACGGGCAACGTGCTCGTGGCTGGCTACACCACCACCGCGGCCGGTCAGCGCGACGTGTGGGTGCGCAAGTACAGCGGTGCAGGCGTGGCTCAGTGGACGCGCACCGCCACCGGCACCGGTGGCCAGAACGACGAGGGGCACGCAATCGCCTCGGACTCCATGGGCAACGTGATCGTCACCGGCTACGTCTGGGGTGGTGCCAGCTCGCGCGACCTGTGGGTGCGCAAGTACGACTCGGCCGGCAACGAGCAGTGGACCCGCACCCACGACGGCCCGGCGAGCAACAACGACGAGGGCTTCGGCGTCGCCGCCGACTCGGCCGGCAACGTGATCGTCACCGGCTACGAGACCACCGACACCGTCGGCCCCGACGTGTGGGTGCGCAAGTACGACCCCGACGGCGACGAGCTCTGGACCTCCACCTACAACGCGCCGCAAGACGGCTATGACGTGGGTCGGGCCGTGACGGTGGACGGTGACGACGCCGTGATCGTGGCCGGCTCGATCTTCCGCGGATCCCAGTCCGACAACATCTGGGTGCGCAAGTACGACTCCGACGGCAACGAGCTGTGGACCTCCACCTACAACTCCGATGGCTTCGGCATCGACGTGGCGAACGCGGTGGCCACCGATCCCGACGGCAACGTGGCCGTGGGCGGGTTCGAGAACCGCACCGATCTCGGTGAATTCCGCAACGCCTGGATCAGGCTGATGCTGCAATGACCGCGATCGAGGATCCCTGGGCACGACCGCCCCTCGAGCGCATCGGCGCGGCCGTGCGAGCGATGCGCGCCGATGGCTGGCTCGGCGACGAGCACCCCGCCGTGCTGGTCCACGACCTCGATCGACTGAGGGCCCGCGCCCACGAGCTGCGCGCGCACCTTCCTCCCACCGCGCTGCACGCCGCTGCCATCAAGGCGAACCCCGTGATCGAGATCCTGCGGGTCCTGGTCGACGCCGGCCTCGGGCTCGAAGCCGCCAGCTGGGAAGAGGTCGAGCTCGCACGCGCCGCCGGCTGTCCCCCCGATCGCATCGTGTTCGACTCCCCCGCCAAGACCCGACCCGAGCTACGTGAGGCGCTCGCGCTCGGCGTGCGGCTCAACCTCGACAACCTCGACGAGCTCCGACGCGTGGCCGAGCTCGGGCCGCCCCCCGGAGCGATGGTGGGCCTGCGCTTCAACCCCGGCGTGGGAGCCGGTCGCATCGCGATCACCAACGTGGGCACGCACGGCGGTCGCTTCGGCGTGCCGTGGCCCGGCTCGCCCGAGCCGCTGGTCGCTCCGTTCGAGCAGCACCCGTGGCTGACCGGCCTGCACGTGCACGTGGGCTCGCAGGGCTGCGGGCTGGAGCTGCTGGTGGCGGCGGTGGAGCGTGCGCTCGAGCTGCGCGCAGCGATCCACGCCCGCCTGGGCCGGGCCCAGATCACGTGGGTCGACATCGGCGGCGGTCTGCCCACCGACTATGGGCCCGACGACGCACCGCGCATCGGCGACTACGTGCAGCAGCTGCGACGGCACACCCCCGCGCTGTTCGACGACGATCTGCAGCTCGTCACCGAGTTCGGCCGTGCCCTCCAGGTGGGCTGTGGCTTTGCGGTCAGTCGAGTGGAGTACGTGCGCCGCGAGCCCGAGCCCAGGCTCGCCACCGTGCACGTGGGGGCCGATCTCCTGCTGCGTGCCGCCTATGCCCCGCAGGACTGGTCGCACGAGCTGCTGGTGCTCGGCCCCGACGCACGGCCACGGCAAGGGCCCCTCGAGCCGTGGACGATCGTGGGCCCGCTCTGCTTTGCGGGCGACGTGATCGCCCGCGATCGCCCCTTGCCCCCGATCTCCGAGGGCGACCTGCTGGTGATCCGCGACACGGGTGGCTACACGCTCGGCATGTGGTCGCGGCACTGCAGCCGGGCCATTCCCGCGGTCTTGGGCCTGAGCGGCGCGACCCCGCACCTTCGAACCCTCCGCCCTCGCGAGACCACCCGAGACGTCGTTCGCTTCTGGGGGCCGTGAACGCGTGGACACGACCGCTTGAAAATCCTGTGAAACGCGACCGATCGGGCCCGGGTCGCGTTGCCGGCCCTCGCGGCCCATGACACCGTGGACCGGCATGAGACTCCGCGCTCGTTCGCTCCTGTCCACGCTCGGGCCCACGCTCGCGCTCGCCACCGCCTTCACCTCGGCCTGCAGCGAGGACGAGACCAAGGGCCCCAGCGGTGAGGGTCCCGGTGCAGCCGGCTCCAGCACGCCCGACGCCACCTCGACCAAGTCGAGCGCCGGGCTCCCCGACGAGGGTCCGCTGCCCACCCTGCGAACCGGCATGCGCGAGCCCGTGCGCCTCGATCCGGTGAAGGCCATGATCGTTCGCCAGGCCACCGAAGGCGGCGTGCACTACTTCGAGCTGACCCTACCCAGCACGGGCCAGCCCGGCGACGAGGTCCTGAGGGTCAACGTCGACGGCTCGGCCCACGCGGTCGCAGCCGTCGAGCGCAGCGGCGGGGAGACGATGCTGCTGGTGCGCGTGGTCGGCACGCCCACCGCTCCCACCACGCTGTCCGGCACCACCTTCCTCGCCGGCGATCGCCCCGAGGGCCACGTGTTCCTGGCGCTGCCGTTCACGGCCGACGAGCACGCCCCGAGCACCGGAGGCTCACCGCTGGCTGCACGCTGGGCCGCCGCGTTCGGCGAGGACCTGCGTGGCAACCGTCATCCGTGGTGGCTGCCCAGCACCTCGCACCCCTGGCGCGAGTTCGCAGCCGGCCGGGTGCAGGCCGTCATCGGTGGCTCGGGCCCGGGCGGCGAGATCGGCCTCGACTCCGGCGCTCGACCGCGGCGCACCGAGCTCTCCGAGCTGATGCACACCACCACCGCCGCCACCTCGATGCAGGAGGCGCTCCAGCACGACCGAGGGCTGCGGCTCCGCTTCGAGGCCGGGGCCGCCACCGTGCCGATCGCCGAGCTGAAGACACCCGAGCTCATCGAGCACCCATGGACCGAGATGATGGCCGCCTTGCCCGACCCCAAGGCCGCAGCTCCCGAGCCGCTCGCTCGAGCCACCCCGGCCGGATTCTGGTACGCCCGCTTCGACGACATCCGCCTGCTCTTGCGCGTGCTCGACGAGGCCGACGCATGGATCACCCCGGTGGCCCACATCATGGAGGAGCGCGCCGAGGTCCGCGACCTCGCACAGCGCTACCAGCGGCAGCTCGGCCTGCGCCGCACGGGGCTGGCCAAGGTGCTCGGCCACACCGTCATCGAGCGCGTGGCCCTGATGGGCAGCGACCCCTACCTGCGCGAGGGCAGCGATCTCACCTTCGTGTTCCAGCTCGAGAACCAGACCGTGTTCGACACCGAGCTGTCGCGGCACATGGACGAGCACCGCGCCGAGATCCCCGGGATCGTGCAGAGCACCATCACCCACGGGGAGCACACCATCACCGTGCATCGCGATCCCACGGGAGCGGTGCGCCAGCACCGGGCGCAGGCGGGCGACCTGGCCGTGGTCTCCAACAGCGAAGCCGCGATCCGGGCCGTGCTCGACGCGATCGATGGCAAGGCGCGGCGACTGAGCGACGACCAGGATCTCGCCTACATGCTCGCGCGCGACCCCGGCGAGCACGACGCGTTCGCGTTCCTCGGTGACCGCTTCATCGCGCAGGTGGTCGGCCCGCGACAGAAGGTGCTCGCCGCCCGGCGGCAGCAGGCCCTCGCCGAGCTGCTCACCCCCGGCTACGCCGCGCTGCTCCATGGCTGGCTCGAGGGCAAGGCACCCGCCGACACCGAGGCGATCATCGCGGCGGGCCTGCTCGATCGCGACGAGCTCGTGCACGGGGAGCGCGCCGGCGGCGAGCCCATCACGTTCGAACCCGGTGGCATCGCGCGTTCGGCCACCTGGGGCAGCCCCGACGCCCTCACGCCGCTGCTCGATCTGCCCGCCCCCACCCTGGTGACCGAGGCCGAGCGCAACGCCTACGATCAGTTCGCGCGCGGCTACCAGGACTACTGGCGGCAGTTCATCGATCCCATCGCGATCCGGCTCGATCTCGAGGACCAGGGCGAGGGCTCCGTCGCCACCATCGACGTGCGCGTGCTCCCGCTGATCTCCGGCACCGACTACGGCGACATCGAGGAGATCGTGGGCACCGAGCGGATCTCGGTGCCAGCGATCGACGACGGCCTGCAGGCGGTATGGGCGGTGGGCGCCGAGTCGGGCCTCCGCCGCGATCTCGACCGCGCCGCCAGCATGCTCACCGGCAAGGCCGACATCGGCCTGGGCTGGCTGGGCGACTGGGTGATGCTGGGCACGCTCGATCGCAAGCCGCTGGTCGACCTGCTCGTCGAGGTCGAGGAAGACATCCAGCTGCCGGCCACCGAGGTCGACCTCCGCAAGCGCGACCTCGAGCTGGCCAAGCGCGCGGGCAAGCTGCCGGTCTACGCCGCGGCGCACGTGCGCAACGCCGCCACGCTCGTCGGCACGCTCACCGCGATCCGAGCCGCCGTCAACGAGGTGGGACCGGGCATGGTGCAGTGGGGCGAGCACTCGCGCTACCGCGACCAGGCGATCGTACGCGTGGGGGTGGATCCCAAGGCGCCCGGCGAGGTCGGAGCGTTCGCCGAGGCGATCGCGCTCTACTACGTCCAGGCCGGCGAGGCGTTCGTGGTGGCGCTCGATCCCAAGATCCTCGAGGCACTCATCGATCGAGTCCTGGACGGAGGGGGCCCCACGCGAGGCGTGGAGGCCGGTCCCCAGTTCGTGATGGAGGCGCGGCTCACCGAGGAGCGCGCCGGCTGGACCGCGCTCGCGTGGGCGCTGCAGGGGCAAGCCAACCGCACCCAGGGGGCGGCTCGATCGGCGGCGGAGATCCTGCTGCGTGGAGATCCTTCGATCGGCACGCCCGAGCAGCTGATGGAGCGAGGGCGCGCGTACTTCGGGGCATATCCGGTGAGCGCCTCGGGGCGGTCCGACTTCGTGCTCACGCCGCACGGGGCCAGCGATCCGGTGCACGGCAGCGAGATCGCGCCCGCCTATCCCAAGCTGCCCGTGGAGCAATCGCCGATCGCCGTCTTGATGGCGCGGCTGACCGGGATGCGCGCCACGGTGGCGTTCGACCGCGAGCCCGCGAAGCTGGAGCCGCCCGCGCGAAGCCTGCACACCACGCTCCAGGTGCACCTGGGCGCCGCCAAGGACTGACCGCAGGCACCCGTGGCCGATCGAGGCCCCCCAGCCGCAGCCACGCCCACCCGCTGGTCACCGCGCCGGCTTCGGCGGAAGCCTCATGATCCTCAGATCGGTGTCATCGAACGCGTTGCAGGTCGTGAGCACCCGGATCAAGCGCTCGAGATCCTCGTAGTCGAGACGAGACGCGAGCTCCTGCGCTCGGTCCAGCATGCGCGGAACGACCGCGGGGTCACTGGAGCGAGACAGCCGCCGAAGCGCGCCCAGGTAGTCGGTTCGATACGACGTCACGATGAGGATCCGATCCTCCTCGGCCGAGGCGACCTCGGCGTTCATCATCGCACGGGCAAGCCGACCGTTGCCGTCGACGAACGGGTGCACCTCGGCGACCACGAACATCATGAACGTCGCTCGCTGGAAGGGAGTGTGCAGGGTCTTGAAGATCCGCAGCCCCTCGGCCAGCGTCCCACGCACGAGCTCCGGCGCCACGAACAGCGTGTTCCCGGCCTGGTTGGACACCTGCTTGAATGCGCCGGGTCGAGCCTCCGGACGCGCGCGCATGATGGTGTAGTGCCGGCGCTGGAGCACGTGCTCGAAGTCCTCGACTTCGTCGAACAACGACATCGAGACCCCCATCTCGGTCGGATCGACCAGCAGCTCGAAGGTCCCCGTGATGTCGTGCGCGTCCTGGGGGCGATTGTCGGGGACCTTGCCCTCGAACACGATGTCCTTGGCCTCCTCGAGCTCGAAGACCGTCCCCTCGATGTAATTCGAGAAGTAGGCATCGATGAAGGCCAAGTGCTGGGATTCGTGACGCAGCAGCGGCGCACGGGGGCGCCTGGTCTCTCCCCATCGCTCGAGCAGCTCCTCGGCCAGTCGCTGGAAGAGCACGACCCGATCGGGATCGTAGGGGCGCCCTCGCTGGCGAGCTACCGCCACGGGCGCGCTGACTCCCGAAGCCCTGGTACCCAGCATGGCACCGACGATCTCGTCGAGAGTAGCCAGCCCGGCGTCCATCCCGAGCACGGGCGCGAGCTCCCGCGCCTGGTCTCGCATGTCACCGAGCCAAGCCTCGCCTTTGAGCCGAAGGTCTCGCTCGAGCCGCTCTTCGATCTGCTCGCGACCCAGGGCTCGGCAAACACCCATGCTCCGACGGGTGTAGTCGAGGTTCTCGAGGTAGGCCCGAGCCGGTGATGACACGAAGAGATCCATCACCGGCATGTCACCGACCAGCGGCCCCTGACCTTGCTTGACCTTGAGGGTGAGCCCCGGCAGGTGAATGGTCTGGTTCTTCGGACCGGTGAGGAACAGGTGCCCCTGCGCCGCAATCATCTCCAGCGCCGTCCGATGAGAGAGAACGCAGCCCGGTGCTCGCAACGCAGCGATGGCGACGGCATACCCACGAACCAGCGCTTCGACCGGCGCACGCAGATCCGTGGCATAGAGACGCGGACCAACCTTGCGCAGCAAGCCTCGCTTGACGGCCTCGGAGATGTCCGCCGTGATCGTGTTGCTCGACAGGACCAGAGTCGGAAGCGACCCCACCCACTGCTCGAGGCTCTCGTCCTTGCCCCTCGGGCGCGTCTTCCCCGCCATCTCGACCTCGGCTCGTCGATTATTTTTCACGAAAAACTACTTGTTTTCTACATTTTCTCAGAAAATCGTCGTCTTTGCGATTTTCCCGAGTGATTCCCCGAAGATCCCCGTTGGCGAAGCCCGCCGGACCGGCGCTCAGGCCACCTGTGTGGCGGCATCGCGCAGCCGCGCCAGCATGCGCCGTGTGCTCGCCACCCGCTGACGCCATGCGGGCACGTGCACCCAGAGCCCCGGCTCGTGCTCCAGTCCCGCATGGATGTCGTCACGCGTAGCGAGCACACGGTCGAGCTCGTCGACCACGCGGGGAAGCTGCCGATACTCGGCGGCGCTTCGCAGGAGCCGCTCCAGCACGTCGACTCGCGACCCAAACCCCCCGGGCAGCTCGCAGCGCCGTGCGACCGCCTCGAGCTCGCGCCGCGACAGATGGATCCCACAGCGCGCCGGCCGGGTCAGCACCCGGGCCACCGTGCTCAAGCCGGTACGAGGGTCGTCGAGCACCGCCTCCGTGTCGCTCGCAGCGATCACGTCGTCGCTCACCCGCGGCAACCCCGGCAGCGTGGCGCGGTGCTGTGCCAGCACGCCGATCGCCATCTCGACCACTCGCGTCCACAGCGTGCTCGGCTGACCCGACAGCGCCGCATGCAGCGGCGGCATCCACGGCAGCAGCGCCTCGTCGAGCACGCGCTGCTGCCATCGCATCAGCGTGCGCACGTCGTCTTCGTCACCGAACGCCCGGGCCTGGCGCTCGGCCTCCACGAACACCGCCATGAGTCTCAGCCCCTGCCCGAGATGATCGGGGCTCGGATCGCCTTCGCACGCCGCTCCGACCACCGCGTGGGCCACCCGCACCACGTCGGCGGCCACGCCTTCACCCACGAGCCCGTCGTTCCCGAGGAATGCCCCGGCAAACGGAAACAGCTCGTGCCCGAACAGCGCATGGTGCTCGGCCGCGAGCGCATCGAGCTCGACGGGTTCGGGCAGCCGCTCCGCGAGCGCGGGCAGCCCCCGCACCCACGCCAGCCGGGCCTCGTCGAGACCCTCGAGCAGCAACGCCGACAGCAACGCATAGGCGCGCTGCCGGGCTTCCATCCTGGCATCCTCTTCGTCCCTCATCCCTCTGCTCCGTCGTCCTCGCGTGCAGGCGAGCGCCCAAACGGATGCCGTGGCAGCGCATAGGCGGCCCGTACCGGCTTGAGCGGCCGCTTGAGCCACAGCGGTCGCCGCGTACCGTCCGGGCTGTGATCCACCGCCGAGCGCGTGAGCGCGTGCCACTGGCGATACACCTCCATGGACTTGCTGGTGTCCACGAACACGTCGCCGTGCCGCTCGCTCGGCTTGGCCTTGCGCACGTCGATCGCCTTCTGCAGCCAGCAATGCGCCCCGCTCACGGGATCGGGATGCACCGCATGCGTGAGATTTTGGTGCACCCCCACGTCCTTCCACCAGATCCGGCTGGTGTCGGGATCGAACGTGGTCCACGCCTTGCCCCCTTGCAGGAGCCGCAGCCGATGCTCCTCCCCATCCTGCTCGAGCCGGGCCAGGGCGGTCATTCCCGGGTTGCCGCCCGCGCCGTCCTGCAGGCGCCAGCGACCGAGGTGATGGCTCATGGCCACGATTCCCGGCTTGATCCCCTCGGTCACCCACACCTTGTCGGTGAACCATCCGATCTCCGTCTGCACCGTGACCAGCTCGCCCGATCGCACGCCGATCCGCTCGGCGTCCTCCGGGTGGATCCACACCGGGTTGTTGTGGCTGATCTCGTAGAGCCACTTGGCATTGGCCGAGCGCGTGTGGATCAGCGTGGGTAGCCGAAAATTCGGCAGCAGGATCATGTTGCCCCGGCTGCGATCGATCTCGGCGGGGCTCACGTGGCTGGGCAACGGCCACGGGATCACGTAGTCGCGCTCGTTCCATCCCCACTGCGCCAGCGTGGTGCTGAAGAACTCGAGCCTGCGGCTGGGGGTGCCAAAGCCTTCCTTCGCCCGACCATCGACCATCACCCCAACGACGCTGCCGCCTCGAACCACGCGGCCCTGCTCGTCGACCTCGGTCCCGGCGGCGTCCACCGTGTTCTCGTAGGGCACGTAGTCGTCGCGCGACACCTCGAAACAGCCGTACTTGCGCATGTACTGCAACGGGGTGAGGCCCTCGGCCTTGGCCGCCTCGGGCAATCCGGGCACGGAGTGCTCGAAGATCCACCCCCAGTATTCGTCCTGGCTCACCAGCTCACCGGGACGATCGGGGCTCTCGAACCACTGCCGTACCCCCAGCGACCCGTCGGGATCCATGCGCCCCGATACCTCCACCCAGAACTCGGCCTCCTCCCACACCTGCCCCGGGTTGGCCTCGTAGGTGAAGCGCACCTTCTTGCCGGCCCGCTCCATCGCCACTCGCCGCACTGGCTGGCGAAAGCCGATCCACTGGCTCGCGTGGGTCTCCTGGCTCATCACGTCGTGGCGCTCGCCTGCGTGCCCCATGGGCAGCACGTAGTCGGCAAACCATGCCGTCTCGTTCCAGGTGGGCGTGAGCGCCACGTGCAGGCCGATCTTCTCGTGATCGCGCAGCGCCTGCAGCCACATGAACCCGTCGGGGTTGATCCACATGGGGTTGTAGACCCGCGTGAAGTACACGTCGATGGTGCCCCGTCCCTCGGCCAGGAAGTGCGGGAGCAGGAAGCTCATCTCGAAGTGCGCCAGCGGCCACTCGTGCGGCAGGTGCAGCTCGTTCCACGCATCGAAGGCAGGAGGCTGCTCGTAGGGCTTGGGGACGAACTTGTTCCAGTTGTTGAAGGCGGTGCCGCCTCGCGTACCCACCGATCCGGTGAGCACGTTGAGCAAGAACAAGCACCGCGCCACCTGCCAGCCGCCGAGGTTGCCGATCGACGCGGCGCGCCAGTTGTGCGCGGCCAGGCGCGGGCCGGCCTCTTCGACCGCGGCGGCCATGGCCTCGATGCGATCGATGGGCACCTGCGCCTCGGCGGCCGCACGCTCGAACGTGAACTCGCCGTAGAGCCGCAGGAGGCAGCGCTCGAAGTCCTCGAACGTCCCCTCGCCCACCGGCAGCGGCGGCATCCCGGGCACGCCGGGCGCCTGGGCCAGGAATTCCTCCCAGTTCACCCAGCGGCGCACGAACTCGCGGTCGTAGGTGCGGCGCATGATCAGGTGCCGCGCCACCGCCAGCAGCACGAACGGCTCCGAGCCCGGCCAGGTGGGCAGCCACACGTCGGCCCGCGACGCGGTGTTGGACAGCCGCGGATCCATCACGATGAGCTTGGCCCCGTCGAGCTTGCCCTCGATGATCCGCTGGGCGTGCGGGTTGAAGTAGTGCCCGGTCTCGAGATGGCTCGAGATCAGCAGGATGGTTCGCGCATGTGCATAGTCGGGGCTGGGCCGATCGCCGCCCCCCCACAGCGCATAGCCCAACCGAGCCGCCGCCGAGCAGATGTTGGTGTGGCTGTTGTGTCCGTCGACGCCCCAGGCCGTGATGCAGCGGTTGGTGTAGTGGTCCTCGCCGGGGCGGCCCACGTGGTACATGATGCCGTCGCGCCGCTTCTGGCGGCTGGCCCGCATCTTGGCGCCGATGTCCTGCAGCGCTTCGTCCCAGCTCACCCGCTTCCACTTGCCTTCGCCACGCTCGCCCACGCGCCGCAGCGGGTAGAGGATCCGCTCGGGATCGTAGGTCTGGTTGTGGGTCGCGGGACCCTTGGCGCAGTTGCGGCCGCGGCTTCCGGGGTGCGCGGGGTTGCCCTCGAACTTGCGGATCTCGTGGGTCTGCCGATCGACGTACGCCAGCAGGCCGCAGGCGCTCTCGCAGTTGAAGCAGATCGTGGGCACCAGGGTGTAGCGCCGCGGCACCTTGCGCGGCCACGCCTTGCTGTCCCACTCGACCCAGTCGTCCCAGACCTCGGGCGGCGGATAGCGGGTCATGCGGCCGTCGGGATGACGCACCTCCGTGAGCGGCACGGGCTCGCGATCGGCCTGGGCGTAGCTGGGCAGCGCCTGGCCCGCCACGTTGGTCGGGCCGTCGCCAGAGCCCTCCCCAGAACCCTCCATGGCACCGCGCGCGGGCTCGTCGGGCCGCAGGCGCAAGAGCGAGCCCAGGAAGTCGGAGACGCGTGAGGCGAAGTCGCTCATGAGTTCGGGATCTCCTGCGGGGCCATCACGAAGGCGTGCTCGTAGTAATAGAGGCCAATCCCCGCCAGCAGGGCCCCGACTCCCCCGAGCGCGGCCGACCCCGACAGCAGCAACGCCAGCGGCAGCACGTGCCCGACCACCACGCTGCCCCACCAAAAGCGCTTGGCGTAGCGCCCGTGGCCGATCTCGTGCGCGGCCCGGGCCGCGATCTCGCTGGCGTGGGGGATTCCCAGCTCGCCGGCGAGCGTCACGAACAGGTCGACCACCAGCATCGCTCCGAACAGCGGCCGCACCACCGCGACCAGATCGCCCGGCAGCTCGCCGACCGCGTGCAGCAACAGCAGCGACCCGGCCCCCATCGCCAGCGCCTGCACCAGCAGGTGGAACGGCAACAGCGGGCTCTGCCACAGATCACGCCCCTCCGCTTGAGCGAACAGGAACGCGGTGTAGACGGCCGCGCCCAGGGCCAGCGGCACGGTCGTCCACAGCATCAGCTGCCGCAGGAGCTCCGGCATGCGAAACGGCCCCATGCCCACCGACGAAGCCGCTTCGAGCGTCCACCACAGCCCCGCCACCGTGGTGAAGCCGATGAGCAGGAAGGCCCCGCGCGTCAGCCAGCTCTTCCACTGCGGTCGCAGCAGGATCGAGAGGAAGCGCTCGGGTCGCTCGAGGTCGTAGACCAGCAGCGCGGTGGTCACCAGCGTGAACAGCAGCGCCATCAGGCCACCGCCGAGCATGGTGCCCGAGTCGAAGCGAAACAGGTGCAGGCCCCAGCCCAGCGCGAGCACGAGGAAGATCCCCGTGCCGATGCCCTTGGTGACCAGATAGGCGGGCACCGGCCAGTGCCACGGCACCTGGTGCTGGGCATTCCAAGCGAGCTGGACCATGTGCTCGGCCATTCCTCGCGTGGGTCGTCCGCCCGTACGGATGGGTCCGGACCGGGGCACCCCCTGCGTCGCCGGCGTGCGGATCGCCGCTCCCGAGGGTGCGGTGGAGGCGGGAGCATTGGGCGCCGCGGTGGGCAGGGGCGCCCGGCCGCGCTCGGCGGCCGCTCCAGTGCCCTGCTCGGTCACCACGTCGGAGAACATCATCCCCTGGCGCGGCCCCTCGGCGAACACGGTGGGGTGCAGCGCCACGTCGTCGCCCTCGATGTAGAGCACCTTGGGCGCGGTGCCCTGCTCGGGCTTGCGCACCGTCGTCTTCGCGCTCTGCACCAGCCTGGCGATCTCCGACATCGGATCGTCGAGGTCACCGGCCACGATCGCATGGGTCGGGCACACCACGGCGCAGGCCGGCTCGAGCCCCACCTCCACGCGATGCGAGCAGTAGTGGCACTTGGCCGCCGTGTGGGACTCGGGATCGATGTAGATCGCGTCGTAGGGACAGGCCTGCATGCACGCCTTGCATCCGATGCAGGCGTCCTTGTCGAACTCCACGATGCCATCGGTGCGCTGGTACATCGCCGTGACGGGGCAGATGCGCACGCACGGCGGGTTCTCGCAATGGTTGCAGCGCGTGACCTGGAAGCTGCGGCGCACGTCGGGATACACCCCGCGCTCCACGTACTTCACCCAGGTGCGATGCACCCCCAGCGGCACCTCGTTCTCGCTCTTGCAGGCGGTCGAGCAGGCGTGACACCCGATGCACTTGCGGTTGTCGATGACGAAGCCGTAGTTCATGCGTGCACCCCAGTTCCGCGCCCAGATGCCCCGGACGTGCTCCACATAGCAATCACCATGCCAGCGGCAAGGTCCGCGATCGACGCGGAATGCCGGCAAGCACCCGGGGAGCTGACGATGGCCCAATCCTTGCGTACGTTCGGGCCTCCTCGTGTCGCTGCGCTCGCTGCTGCCCTTGCCCCCATGGGCTCCCTACTCCGCCAAGGACCTGCCGGCCGACCTCTCGGCCGCGCTGGCCGTGTGCTTCCTGGGAGTGCCACAGGGTCTGGCCTACGCCACGATCGCCGGCCTGCCTCCGGTGATGGGCCTCTACGCTTCGGCGGTCCCCACCATCGTGGGCGCGCTGTTTCGCAGCTCGAGTCACGTGGTCGCGGGCCCCACCAATGCGCTGAGCCTGCTGGTGGGCGCCGCGGTGGCGATGGGACTCGGCGGCGATCCCGTGTCCGTCGTGATGACCCTGGCCCTGATGGTGGGCATGCTGCAGGTGGCCGCCGGTCTCCTGCGGCT
The DNA here is from genome assembly GCF_026337845.1 of Paraliomyxa miuraensis. Taxonomy (GTDB): domain Bacteria; phylum Myxococcota_A; class Polyangia; order Nannocystales; family Nannocystaceae; genus Paraliomyxa; species Paraliomyxa miuraensis. Next base: position 783,515 of record NZ_JAOVZF010000163.1, read on the forward strand.
CGGCACGGTGGTCGACTACATCTCGGGCCCCGTCGTGCTGGGCTACATCACCGGGGCTGGCGTGCTCATCGGAGCGGGGCAGCTCTACAACGTCACGGCCACCACGGGTCCGCGCGGCTCGCTGCTCACCACCGTCACCGGCTGGCTGCCCACGGTGAGCGAGGCCTCGAGCATCGCGGTGGCGGTGAGCCTGGGCACCGTGGCGCTGATGACGACGCTGCGCATCGTCGGCAAGCGGCTGCGGCGGCGAATCCCCTCGGCGATCGTGGTCCTGGTGGTCGCGTTGGCCGTCAACCTGGTCTTCGGCCTCGAGCAGCACGGCCTGCAGGTGATCGCCGATCTCTCCCCGATCCCCGCCGGCCTGCCCGCTCCTCGCCTGCCGAGCCTGGCCGAGGTGGGCAGCCTGCTGCCCGTCGCCGTGGCCTGCACGGTGCTGTCGCTGGTGGAGTCGAGCGCCCTGGCCCGCTCCATCGCCTCGCGCACCGGCCAGCGACTCGATGCCTCCACCGAATTCGTGGGACAGGGGCTGGCCAACGTGGCGGCCGGGTTCTTTGGCGGCTACCCGGTCAGCGGCAGCCTGTCCCGCTCGGTCCTCAACGAGCGCAGCGGCGCGCGCAGTCGCGTGGCCGGGATGCTCACCGGCACGATGATGATCGGGGTGCTCCTCGCATTCGGGCCCGCGCTCGGTCACACGCCGATCGCCAGCCTCGCCGGGCTGTTGCTCGTGGTCGCGTGGGATCTGGTCGACGTCCCCCGCATCACGCGTACCCTCCGGGCCTCGCGCTCGGACGCGGTGGCGTTCGTGGTCACGGTGGCCGGCACCTGGACCCTCGCCCTCGACACCGCGATCTATCTCGGCGTGGGCGTCAGCGTGATCGCGTTCTTGCGGCGCGCGCGGGTGATGGTGGTCCGCGAGATCATCCTCGACGATCGCAGCCGCTGGCAGGAGCGCCACCTCGGCGACGAGGACGACGGCGGGCGCTTGCCGGGCCTGCGGATCCTCCAGGCCGAGGGGCCGCTGTTCTTCGGCGCTGCGGGCGAGCTGATGACCACCCTCGAGGAGGTCCTGCGCGAGCCCGACGTGCGGGTGCTCGTGCTGCGACTGAAGCGAGCGCAGGGCATGGATGCCACGGTGGCCGGCGCGCTGGCCGAGCTGGCGCTCCTGGCCGAGCAACAGGGGCGGCGGCTGATGCTGGTGGGGCTCGACGAGCGCAAGCAGCAGGTGTTGCGGCGCTCGAGCGCAGCCAAGGCGTTCGTGCCCGAGCACCTGATTCCGGTGATGGGGGCGCGGTTCGAGGCGCTCGAGCTGGCGGTGGAGCGAGCGCGAGCATGGGCCGAGGCCAACCCCGACGGCGTGCGCACGGCGGAGTGAGCGGACGAGCCTCGTTGCAGGCGATGCTACCGCGTTTCAACGCGGTGCAACAGCCTGCAACGAGCCAATCCCAGCCCAACGGGCCCGGCGCGCGCCCGGGCACGCCGAGCAAACGAGCCCAGTCGCCCTGCTACTCTCATGCGATCCACCTCATGGCCAAGCCCCCCAAGGTCGAGATCCGAGCGCGTATCGAGAGCCCCTGGAAGATCCACTCCATCGCCGTGAACGACGACGGATGCGTGCTGATGGGACACGAGGTCGACGCTCCGGGACCGAGGTCGGCCCACGCCGTATCGCTCATGCGGGGAGGCAAGCAGCGGTGGTCGACGCCCGCCGACTGGCCGTACGCGGTCGCCATTGCCAATGATGGTGCGTGCTACTACGCCGTTCGAAACTGGCCCGACGGTGGAGCGCACGGAGGGAGCACCCTCCACGCGCTGTCGTTCGAGGATGGCACCGAGCGCGCCCGGACCGAGCTCCCCTTCGACCAGGTGAGCTCGATCGCGCTGTCGCCCGACGGCTCCTCGCTCGCGACCGTTGGCGATCACAAGGACCAGGCGCCTCGACTGTTCGCGACCAACGATCTGGCCGCTCCTCCGCGCAAGGCAATGAAGGCCAACAAGGGCGGCAAGATGGAGCAGCTGCTGTGGTCCGTCGACGGGCGCTGGCTCGGGAGCATCGCGCGCAAGCGAAACCCCAAGCCCGCGATGACGATCGCCGTACGCGAGCCCTCGGCCCGAGCGGCGCTCTGGCACGGGGTTGCCGACAACGCGATCGCGTGCCCCGACGATCACATCCTGACGTTCACGCGCGGCGCGACCGTGGAGCTGTGGTCGATCCACCAGGAGCAGCCGCTGCGCTCGGTCACGATCGATCAGATCCGGAGCGTCACCCACAACCTCGCGTTGCTCGGTGGCGGAACCCATGTGGCGATCGGATGCTTCGAGTCCATCATGGTGCTGTCGCTGCCCACCCTCGCCATCACGGGAACGTTCTGGGTCGACCAGACGAGCCCGAGGCTCGATGCCTCGCAAAATGGCAAGCACCTGCTCGTCCGTGACTCCCGCACCGATACGAGCGCCGCGCTGGTGAGCACCGACCAGCTCCTGGGCGCCTGAGAGCCTCGCTCGCTCACTCGTTGAGCTTGAGCTCCCGCATCCGCCTCCACAGCGTGGTGCGGCTGATGCCCAGCATCTCGGCCGCCTGGCTCTTCTGGCCGCCGGCCAGTCGCAGGGCCTCGCGGATCCGCTGACGCTCTTCTTCGTCGGGATCGCGAGCGCTCTTCTTGATGTGGGGCGGCAGCTCGCCGCGCAGCTCGGGCGGGACCTCGTGGGCGCGCAGCACCGGGCCCTCGCCCACGGCGAACGCATACTCGATCACGTTGCGAAGCTCGCGGACGTTGCCGGGCCACGGGTAGCCCATGAGCATGTCGTACACGTCATCGGCGATCGCCTCCACGTGGCGTCCACCGTGGCCTGCGGCCTGCCCCTCCGAACGTCGGTTGAGCTCGTCGATGAACGACCACGTGAGCGCCTCGACGTCGCCCGTGCGCTCGACCAGCGGCGGGATGAAGATCGGCACCACGCGAATGCGATACATCAGATCCTCGCGAAAGCGCCGGGCTTCGACCTCCTCGCGCAGCGACTTGTGGGTGGCGGTGACCAGCCGAATGTCGACGCTCTTGGGATCGGTCCCGCCCACGGGGACGAAGTTGCGCTCTTGCAATACGCGCAGCAGACGAGCCTGGATGTCGAGCCCGAGCTCGGCCACCTCGTCGAGGAACACCGTGCCGGTGTCGGCCACGGCGAACAGCCCACGGCGATCGGAGACCGCCCCGGTGAACGACCCTCGCAGGTGACCGAACAGGGTCGACGCCGCCAGCTCGGGGGTGAGGGTGGCGCAGTTGACGGCCTTGAACGGCTTGTCGGCCCGGGGGCTGAGCGCGTGGATCGCCTGAGCGGCGAGCTCCTTGCCCGTACCCGTCTCACCGCGCAGCAGCACCGAGGCCTCCGTGCGCGCGACCCGACCGAGCAGCTCGAACAGCGCCTGCATCTGCGGCGATACCGTGAGCATCCCCTGGAAGTCGATCGGGTGCAGATCGGGGCGGCGGCGATCGAAGGAGGCGCTCACCATGAGCACGTCATGCAACGGACGATGGATCGGCGCAAGCGCCTCGGCGATGTCGAGCGCCCCGTCGCCGTCGAAATCGGCCAGCACCACCCCGCGAAGCTCACCCCAAGCCTGCGATCGTCGAGTGCTCCGACCGCGTGCCCCCGCTCGATGCCAACGAGTGCACGCCGCAGGGCCCCTCAATCACCCGGGGACCCATGACCCGCGTGGGGCTGCGGCCAATGGGGGTATGCTCCTCCCGCGTCATGCCCGCTCGGCTCCGCGCCCATCCCATCGCGGCGGCAGATCCAACCCGCGCCGCTCAGCAGGTCGCCTCGGCCGTGCTCGCCGATGCACCACGTGGCCGTCCGCTGGTGCTGGCCGTCGTACGCTGGGGAGCGCACCCGGGGCTTCATCCCTCGCCCTGGTGCCTCGATGGCGTGGTGCATGCGATCGAGGAGGCGGGGCTGCAAGCCGGGGCGGTGCAGCGCGGCGACCGTGGCGCGACCGATCCCCTCGCGGTCCAGCTCGCCACCCGCCGCATCTCGCCCCTCGACGAGGACGGCCCCTCGGTCACCGTCTGCCTGCCCGGCTCGCGCCACGGGGTCCGAGTGCCGCGAGCGCTGGTGGGCCACAGCCTCTGCCTGGTGGTGCCCTGCGTCCATCACCAGCGCACGTCCGAGCGGGGGCCCTCGTGGCGCGGGCCCATTGGCGCCGGATTGGTGTCGTTGACCTCGAGCTGGGGAGCCAGCCCGACCCGCAGCGCGGTGGAGCGAGCGGCACGTTGCGCGTCCGAGGTGTTCGCCCACGTGAGCGTGGTGATCGACGCCGGCTGGTGGGCCTTCCTGTCCTCGCGCGAGGAGGCCTCGCCGTTGCTGCTCACACCCGAACGCATGCTGGGACTGCGGCTCGCCTCGCCGATCACGGGTTCGAACGCCATCGACCCTCGGCACGCAGACGCGTGGCTGGGCCTGCAGCTCGGCCTGCCGATGCGGCGTCGCCCCGCCGAGAGCCCCACCGTGCTGGGACCCGCCGCCCACACACCATGGCCCAAGCTCCCCCGTCCTGCGCTGCGAGGGCCGAACCGGGCCCGGGAGGGCTTCGCCGCGCTGTGGCGCCCGACCGAACCCTCCCGGTCGCGTCGCGTCGCGCTGCCCCCCGCCGTGCCCGGCTCGCTCGCGCACTTGTGGGACGAATACCGGGCGTCGCAGCCAGCCACCACCGAAGGCCGTCGAGGGCGACCGGGGTGAGCACGCTGCTCCGACGCACGCTCTATGCCCTCGCGGCCGGCATCCTCCTCTACGTGGCCGCCGTCGTGTACTTCGACGTGGAGCCGCTGCGCCAGACCCTGATCGGCTATCCCTGGGAGCTGTTCGTCGCTGCCCTGGGGCTGTCGATCGGCAACTACCTGCTGCGGTTCGCCAAGTGGGAGCTCTCGCTCTCGTGGCTGCACGTGCGCGAGCAGGCGCCACGGCTCACGCGCGGCCGCTCGCTGCTGGTGTACCTGGCCGGCCTGTCGATGTCGGTCACCCCGGGGAAGGTCGGCGAGGTGCTGCGCAGCATGCTGCTGCGGGCCAGCGATGGCGTACCGTTCACCCGCACCGCGCCGGTCGTGGTGGCCGACCGCCTCACCGACCTGATCGCACTGGTGCTGCTGGCCGCCGTGGGCGTGGCCGAGCGCCCCGAGTACGTGCCGGTGCTCGTGGTGACCGTGGTGCTGGTCGTCGTGGGCGCGGTGGTGCTGGGCTCGCCCCGCCTGCTGGGCGGCGTGCTCGACGGCCTCGCTCGCGTGCCTCGCCTCGCCGGACTCGTCGCCAAGGCACGGCCCCTCGTCGACAGCAGCGCCACCCTCATCAAGCCTGGCCCGCTTGGGTGGCTCACCGTGCTGAGCGTGGCGGGCTGGGGCCTCGAGTGCGTGGGCTTTTGGCTGCTGGTCAACGGCTTTTCGGGCGTCGAGGCCTCGCTTCGCACGTGCGCGCTGCTGTGGTCGGCGGGCACGCTGGTGGGCGCGCTGAGCTTCCTGCCCGGAGGGCTGGGCGCCACCGAGGGCAGCCTGGTCGTGGCCACCACGCGTCTGGTGAGCGGTGCGACCCAGCCGGTCGCGCTGGCCGCCGCGTTGCTGGGTCGCACCGCCACGCTGTGGTTCGGCGAGCTGGTCGGTGGGATCGCGCTAGCCTCGTTCCTCCGCAATCCCACCGTGCGTCGCCGTGCCCTGGAGACGCCCAACGCCGAGTACGCCGCCGATTGACCCTCATGGCCGTCCCACGTGCGGGATCTCGCGAGCGCTGACACCGCAAACGCCTCGAGGGCCGTAGGCATCGCGGGTCACGGCGCCACTTGGGGGGTATCCCTTCGAGAGCCTCGATGACCACGCCTTCGTTCGATCTTCGATCCCATCGGCCTGCCATCGAGGCGGATCGGATCGACGACCTTCGGCGCCGGCTGTTCGGCGGCGCGTCGTCGCGGCCGCAGGTCCCCGGCTACACGATCGAAGAGGAGCTGGGCAGCGGAGCATTCGGGAGGGTCTATCTGGCGTTCGATCCTCGCTTCCAGCGGAGGGTCGCGCTCAAGGTGATCGCGGTCGACTCGCCCAACGCTCGGGTCCGCATCGAGCGAGAGGCGCATGCCCTGGCCCGGCTCTCGCACCCCAACGTGGTGCAGGTCTACGACAAGGGGCCGGCCGGAGCCCACGGCTACTTCCTGGCCCTCGAGTACGTCGACGGTCCCGACCTCCAGCAATGGCTCGAGCAGGCACCCCGCAGCCTGTCCGCGATCCTCACCAAGTTCCTCGAGGTCGCCGAGGGCCTCTCGGCGGCCCACCGCGCGGGGCTGGTGCACCGTGACCTCAAGCCGGCCAACGTGATCGTGGGCTCCGATGGCCGCGTTCGATTGCTCGACTTCGGCCTCGCACGCGCCGACGAGACCAGCCTCACCAGCACCAGCGGAACCGACGTCCTCGGCGGTCGCCCGCTCCCGACGCCTTCGGTCGACGACCCCTCGCAGTCGATCGAGGGCGACCCCATCGCCCTGCACGAGAGCGACCTGGCGCGGCCGATCACGGCGCGCGGCCGCTTCGTGGGCACGCCATCCTACGCCGCGCCCGAGCAGCACCTCGGCACCGCGGATGCTCGCAGCGATCAATACGGCTTCTGCGTGGCGCTGTTCGAGGCCGTCTACGGACGTCGCCCCCCGGCCATGAGGCGAGGCGCCCACCACGACAAGCCGCTGCACGCCGTACCGATCGACTTCAACCCGGGCAAGCGCCGCATACCGCGGTGGCTGGTCGCGCTCCTTCGCCAGGGCCTGGCGTTCGACCCCAACGAGCGCCACCCCGACATGGCCACGATCGGCCGTGAGCTTCGCCATCGGCTCAGCACACGGCCGGCCCGCGTTCGCGGGGCGTGGCTGGCCGCTGGCACCGCCGCAGCCACCGCGATGTTGATGACGGTGTCGGGCGCGATCCAGGCCGAGGCGGTGCAAGCCTGTCGCCAAGACCGCCAGGGTTGGCCCACCGCGTGGGTCGAGCATCGCACCGCGATACGGACCGAGCTACCCGAGCTCGGCAATCAGCTCGACGACTGGTCCACGCACTGGTCGTCCACACGACAGAGTACCTGCCACGAACCCGAGCCCGAGCGAAGCTCCGAGCTCGACGCATGCCTCGATGCAGGCGCCACCGGACTGGGCCACCTGGTGCGCTGGCTGGGGACCGCCGACCGCAGCACCTGGCAAGCGCTGCGCGAGCACCCGGGCCCCAGCCCGCTCGCAGGCCTCGTCGAGACCCTCCCCGACCCGATCCGCTGCGCCACGGGCTCCGAACCTCGAACCACTCCGGCCGCTCGCGCGGCCTGGGATCACCTCCTCGCCGCCCGCATGGAGCTCGCTGCGGGGCACGGCCCCGACGCGGAGCGCGAGGCCACGCTCGCCACCGAGCAGGCGCGTGCTCTCGGTGACCGAGGCCTGCGAGCGGCGGCCGAGCACACGCTGCTGCTGGCCGGCGCCTCACGCAAGGAGCCCCGCGAAGCGATCGCAATCCTGCCGCTCTTGGTACGCGCGCTCGAGGCGGGCGAACGCACGCTCGCCGCCGACATCGCCGCCTCCTCGTTGACCCTCCACGCCATGGGGCGGCTGAGCTCCAGCCCGGTCACCCCATCGACCGAGCAGAGTGAACGGCTCGCGTCCGAGCTGGCCGCGCTCCGCACCGCCGCACTGGCCACGACCCCCGACCCCGCCGAAGATCCAGCCGTCGCCGGCTGGCTGCGCACCGCCGAGGGCAACGCGCGACTGCTCCTGGGTGACGCGGCAGGTGCTCAGGCCCTGTATCGCGAAGCCGCCAGCCTGCTCCGTCAGGCTTCCCCTCAGGTCTCTCCCGCCATCGTCGCGCTGGTCGATCTCCAGGAGGCGATCGCAATCTCGGCGCAGAAGCCCTACGCCCGCGCCGCAATCCCGCGTGCTGCGCGTGCCGTTGCCGAGCGCGAGGCGGTCCTCGGCTCGACCCATCCGGCGATTGCGCACGAGCGACACATCCTCGGTGAGATCTCCATGCGCGCCGACGACATCGAGGGCGCGCTACGCCACTACACCGACGCCGCGCAGCGCTTCGAGGCGCTGGAGATGACCGAGGATCAGGCTTTCTCGCAGGCGGAGATCGTCCACGCCCATCGGCTCGCCGCTCGGCGGGCACGCCACGAAGCCCAGGATCTCGGCAGTAGCGGCGCCGATCCCACCGAGGCCTGGGCAGAGTTCGAGCGCCGCCGTCACCTCGCGCTGCGCGAGACCCTGGTGCTCGAGCGCCTCGCCATGGCGTTGCTCGCCGACGAATCCATCGTGCCGGCGCGAGCGAGCGAGCGAGCCCGCATGTGGGTCCTGGCCGTGGCGAGCTACGCCTATCACCCCAGCTGCTGGGACCCGATGTTGAAGGCAGCCGAGCGCCTCGAGAGGGTCTGCGAGCACCTCGATGGAGCGGACCCCTCGTGCCTCGAGGGCCAACGTCTGCGGCAGCGCCTGCTCGAGCAAGGCAAGTCCGCCCCCGCCACCAACGAGGGCTGCGTCCCCAAGCTCGACGGCGCCGACGCGCCGAGCGGACACTGAGCGAATTTTCAGAGCAAGAAAAAGAGTGCCGACCTCGTGAAATAATGTCAGGCCAGCACTCCACTCTTCTCGCGTCTGCTTCGCGTCCTCGGACGCTTCACCCCCAACCAACCCCCAGCCCCCAAAGGCCCCCCGTGACCCCCAATCACAGCGCCTCCCTCACCAAGCTCGTCCTTGCTCCCCCCACCGATGACTCCACCAGGGATGATGATGGAGACCACGACGTCATCGACGACGACATCGGCGATCTGCTGCCTCCTCCCAAGCCATCCACCACCGACGACCCGGATCCGGCCCTGGCCGCGACCGGTTGAAGACCGAGGGCGAGGGGCGGCATGATGTCGCCCCTCGCGGCTCTCCCGCGGCAGCCCCCCCAAGAGCCCGGGCCAGGATGGACGAACGAGAGCTCTTCGAGCGCCACGCCGAGCGCGTGATGCAGTTCTTCGTGAACAAGGTGCGGCGTCCCTCCGACGCCAGCGACCTGGCACAGGAGACCTTCGTACGCTGCTTCGAACGCCTGCGCCGCGGCGACGTCGACCACCCGCGTGCGTTCCTGTTCGGCGTGGCCAACTTCGTGCTGCGCGAGTACTGGTCGGCCAAGGGCCGTCGCCAGGACGACGTGGAGGTCGGCAATCTCTCGGTGGCCGAGCTCGGCGCGCCCCCCAACACCACCCTCGGCTCGCTCGTCGCCCGCAAGCAGGGTCAGCTGCGCATGCTCGAGGCAATGCGGCAGCTGCGGCTCGACTACCAGAACGTGCTCGAGCTGCGCTACTGGCACGATCTCAAGTACGACGAGATCGCCGAGGTCCTCGGGCAGAACGAGAAGACCATCGGCGTGTGGCTGCGCCGCGCCAAGGACGACCTGCGCCGGATCCTCGAGGGCACCGCGGGGCCACGGCAAGCGCGAGACGAGCCGTTCGAACCTCGTGCCCTCGATCGCTGGTTGCGCGAGGCCGGCGATACCGCTGCCGCCAGCATCGCCGACACCGGCCCCGGCTCCTGACTCGCTCCGCTCACCACCCCGAGCGACGCCGCCGACGGCCCCGCCAGCCCAGCATGAGCAGGCCCAGCCCGCTCCATGGCGCCGGTCCCCGCCCATCGGCTCGGCACGAGCACCCATCCACCGGATCGATGGCCCCGCCCGTCTCCGTCTCCCCACCCGAGCTGTCGTCGTTGGCCGCGCTGGCACTCACCGTCACCGGCCCCGAGCCCGGCCCCGCTCCGGTACCGCTCCCGCCGCCTCCGGTGCCCGTGTCGTCGAGCCCGGTGTCGCCGGCCGTGGCGTCTCCTCCCGTGCTTCCCGACGCCGGCAGGGTGCAGTCGGTCAGGCACCCGTCGTCGTCCTCGGTGTTGCCGTCGTCGCACTCCTCCACCCCGTCCTGCACGAAGCCGTCGCCGCACGTCGCCGCCGCGCACGTGCCGGGGCAGTCGTCGGTGTCGTCGTCGTTGCCGTCGTCGCAATCCTCCACTCCGGCCTGCACGAAGCCATCGCCGCACGTCGCCGCCGCGCACGTACCGGGGCAGTCGTCGGTGTCGTCGTCGTTGCCGTCGTCGCAATCCTCCACCCCGGCCTGCACGAAGCCATCGCCGCACGTCGCCGCCAGGCAGGTGCCCGGGCAGTCGTCGGTGTCGTCGCCGTTGGCGTCGTCGCAATCCTCGAATGGATCGACCACCCCGTTGCCGCAGCACGACACCGGGATCTCCACCATCGCCTCGCGCTGCGACATGCCGTCGTCGAGCACGAGCTCCACGTAGACGAACGGCGTGTTCCCCATGGCCCGCGTGGGAGTGGGTGTGTTGAGCGCGAGATCGGTGATCGTGAAGTCGCCCGCCCCGTCGCCGTCCACGTCGAGCTCGTCGTCGAACGTGGTGAACACCACCTGGGTCGTGCCCACGATGTCGGCCGCGCTGCACGCGAAGAACACCGTCTCGTGGGTGCCGGTCGGAGTCACGTAGGCCCAGCCGTAGGCCGCCTGATCGAAGTCGCTCAGCGCGACGAAGCGCATGGTCGCCGGACCCAGCAGCGGCACCCCCGCCAGCACGTCGCCCTCTCGCACCACGATCGTGGCGTCGTAGGCCATGAACTCGTCGGTCTCCGTCACGCCGTCGGTGTCACCGGTGAACAGGTAGTGGCCGTTGGCGTTGATCGCCACGATGTCGAAGTTGTCCCAGTTGTCGAAGGTGCCGTTGGGATCGAGCTCGCGAGCCACGATCGCACCGTCGACCCAGACGAAGTCATCCGAGGCGATGTCGCCCGTCGCGTTGAGCATCTGGATCCCGTGGGCGCCGTCCTCCGAGAGCATGTACTCGAGCTCGATCCCGAACGCGTCGAGCGTCAGCCCGCCCACCATGTCGCCGGACGCGAGCAGCAGCTCGGTCGACGCCGGGGTGCCGTCGAGGGTGCGGTAGAACGCCCGCGCGTCCGTGTTCATGTCGCCCGAGGTGTCGATGCCCGCGACCCAGTAGATCGCACCGTCCGCGTTCATGGAGGGGCTCGCATGGAACGTGTAGGTCGCCCCCATGGGGAACCCCACCGCCGGCTGCCCCACCACCGCGAGCACGCCCGCGTCGGTGTAGACGCCGTCGAGCCCGTCCACGTCGGGGGCATAGACGAAGTGCCCTGCGCCGTCGGTGTCCATGGTCTGCTCGATCGCATCGAGCGTGGCCATCGCATCGTCGCTGCCCAGCCACACCGATGCATTGCCCACGAACACGTAGTGGTCACCGTCGTCGAGGTTGCCCACGAACGCCACCTCGCCCGCTGCGTTGACGAACGGGTGCCCCACGTCGGTCACCATGGTCCCCCCGATGGGGTCACCCGACTGGAGCACGATCCGCCCCGGCACCACGGCTGCGGACGCGGGGCCGGCCACGAGCAGCACTGCAGCCGAGATCAGGAGGGGAGCACGCAGCACGCGGCCCGAGTGATGACGCAAGCAAGCCCAGTCTGGCATGGGGTCGACGATACACCCTCTGGACCCAGGGGGTTGTGAGCGGCGGCGGAAGCTGCGAGCGTTGCCGCGCCATGGAGTACCGCATCGAGGACGACTTCGACGTCTCGGCCGAACGCTACTGGGAGATCTTCTTCTCCGACGACTACAACGAAGGGCTGTGGCCCGCGCTCGACATCAAGCGGGAGCTGCTGAAGTTCGATCGCCAGGGTGAAGGCGCAGCGCTCCGCATCCACCGGGAGCAGCGACTCACCCCGCAGCGCGAGGTCCCGGCATTCGTCAAGAAGCTCGTCTCCGGCGCGATCACCTACGTCGAGAAGAACGAGTTCGTGGCCGCGGACAGTGTGATGAAGACGATCACGATCCCGGGCTTTGCGGCCGACCGCATCACCACCACCGGGACCTACCGGCTCGTGCCGAAGGGACCGGGCCGCTGCTCGCGCGTGTGGGAGGGCGTGTGCGAGTGCCGGATCCCACTGCTGGGCGGCAAGGTCGAGAAGCACCTCATCGACGAGGTGCGCGAGTCCTACCGGCGAGCCACCGTGTTCACCCGCACGTGGATCGCCGAGCACCCCGCCTAGCATGCGCCCTGGTATGCTCTCCCCATGGCTTCGACATCGTGCGATGCGCTCGTGGGGTCCTCGCGACCGTGGGTCCTCGTCTCGTTGCTCGCCCTGGGAGGCCCGTCCGGCTGCGGTGACGACACCAGCGTGACCGACGAGGGCACGAGCAGCAGCGACGGGAGCACCACCGAGCCGCAGACCAGCAGCGTCGACTCGACCGGGGAGGGCTCCACCAGCGAGGGCTCCACCGGCGAGCCCGAGGTCGAGGCGTGCGAGGGCCTGACGCACATGCTCTACGACCCGGTCGCGGGCAAGGTCGACGCCTACCCCGACGACTTCTACACGGTCGCCGCCGACACCCCCACCGGGCTCCGCGTGGACCTGCGGCTGGGCGAGAACGTGACGCTGACCGGCACCGTGGAGACCTTCTTCCGCGTGTTCGAGGGCGCGTCCACCCTCGACGGCTTTGGCACCACCGCGGGGATCTACCTCCAGTTCGACGCGCCCATCGACGGAGCCACGCTGCCGACGTCCGGCGAGGGCAGCGGATCGGCCGACGCTTCGATCGTGCTGATGCGGCTGGACGTCGATCCCCCCGTGCCCGTGGACTTCGAATGGGAGCTCGTGGCCGAGGATCCCGGCGAGGCCATCACGACGCTCGTGCTGCAACCGCTGGTACCACTGGCCTCCCAGGCCCGCTACGGCGTTGCCGTCAAGAGCACGGTGCTCGACGCGGAGGGAGGCTGCGTGGCGCCGTCGGAGCCCACGAGCACCCTGCTGGCCGGTACCGCCGCTCCCGAGCTCGACGTGGCGGCGGCGGGCGTCGCCGACGTGGTCGCCGCGCTGCAGGCCCTCGGCGGCATCGAGAGCGAGCTCGAGCTCGCGGGTGCCTTCGCCTTCACCACCCAGCACACGGTCGACGACTCGGCCGTGATCGCCGAGCAGATCCGGGCCGCGGCGCCGCCGACCTATCAGCCCACGAGCCCATGCACCGACGTCGACCCCACGGCCCCGTACCTGCAGTGCGAGGGCACGTTCACCGCCGACGACTACACCGTCGGCGACGTCGTCGACGACTCGCTCACGCCCCAGGGGCAGTACGAGATCCCCATCGTCGTCTACCTCCCCAAGGGCGGCACCGCACCCTACCCCGCGCTGATCTACGGCCACGGCCTGAGCGGCGATCGCTTCCAGGCCAGCGGCCTGGCCGAGTTCGCCGCACTCGACGGGATCGCGGTGGTCGCCATCGATGCACCCCGGCACGGTGATCATCCCGATGCTCCCGCGTTCAACGCGGTGCTCGAGTTCTTCGGGCTGTCGCTGAACCTCGCCGATCCTCTCGATCCGCTGGTGCTGCGCGACAACTTCCGCCGGGCCGGCTACGACAAGCTCCAGCTCACCCAGATGCTGCTGGCCGGGGTGGACCTGTCGGGAGGCCCCGAGCCCGAGCTCGACCCCGCCTCGGTGCACTACCTCGGAGTCAGCCTCGGCGGGCTGATGGGCCCGCAGCTCGCCGCGTTCGCGCCCGAGCTCGGCACCACCACCTTCATCGTGCCCGGCGCTCGCGTCACCGGCATCGTGGCCGAGGGCGAGCAGTTCTCCGCCGTCATCGGCATCTTCGCCGGCATGGCCACCGACGGCGAGCTCGCGCGCTTCTTTCCGCTGCTGCAGGGGGTGATCGATCGAGGCGACCCGGGAACCTTCGCGCCGTGGGTGACCACGCGTCGGCCGGGCTTCGACGACGCCTCTCCGCAGGTCCTCGTGCAGATGGTGCTCGACGACGACACGGTCCCCAACTCGGCCAACGCCTACTTCGCCCGTGCGATCGGCGTCCCCCATCTGGGGGAGGTCGTCTTCCCGATCGGCGTGGTCGAGCTCGAGCCCAACCTGCCGATCTCGGGCAACCTCGACGCTGCCCACACCGGAGGTTCGTTCCAGTACGACGTGATCCTGGGCGCCGACGGCATGAGCACCGAGCCCGCCACCCACGGCAACGTGGCGAGATCGAGCCTCGCTCAGCTACAGATCCGGACGTTCTTGCAGACCTTCTTGCAGACCGGCGTCTCGGAGATCCTCGATCCCTACGCAGAACTCGGGGTTCGCTGACGCAGCGCGGCAACGAAGCGGCCGAGGCCGCCTTCGTCGCACCATGCATGGATTTCACAGCGAGGAAGCGTTTGCACAGCTGGCTCGTGATCGCCCCCGAGCGTCCTCAAACGGCTCACAGGGCCCACGAGCGGGCGTCTTGGGGTATGCTGGTCGACGGCGATGGCACGGTTGGATCGTTCGATGAAGGGGTCGCGGCGCGGCCGTTCGTGGTTGGGTGCATGGTCGGGCGCGTGGCTGGGTTGGCTGGCGCTGACGGTGCTGGTGGTGCTGGGCAGCGCCCGACCGGGTGAGGCGAGGCTGCGACCGTACTACGTGCTGCACACGGCGACGGAGGCGGCGGCGGTCAAGCCTCGCATCCTGTTCGTGCTCGACACGTCGGGGTCGATGGGCAACCAGTCCAAGCAGGGGCTGACCGAGTGCGCGTGGGAGGAGTGCGAGAACCCGGCGCTGTACGGGTCGCTGCAGGAGAGCCGCATCGGTGCGGCCCGGCGGGTGATCCACGAGGTCGTCGAGTCCACCCAGAACGACGCCAAGTTCGGCCTGATGACGTTCGTGCAGAACGGCGAGCACAAGTACAACAGCACTCCTCCCAAGTGCACCGAGGGAGGGATCAACCAGCGCTTCTTCTGGGTGACGCACCACTTCTACACCAACAGCCCGCTGGAGATCACCCGCGACGGTCACGTGGGCGTGTGGCGGCTGTGCCAGGGCAACAACATCCGCCCGTTCGCGTACCTGCGCTGGGACGACCTGGGGGTGGGCTCGGTGATCACGAGCAACGACGAGACGGGCGACGTGCCGCCGTCGCCACTCATCAGCAAGGCCCAGGCCGACGTCACCAACATGGCCAATGCCAACCGCAAGGTGCAGTGGTTCCACAAGTTCGTGGGGGTGCGGTTCCAGCCCAACGCCACCACCGACCCCGACCAGGAGATCATGCACCTGTCGGTGGGCGACTACGGCGACACCGACCCGGAGAAGCTGGCCGACGTGTGGGGCCACGACTTCTACTACTGGCCCTACGTCGACGGGTTCCCCGGCTACGCCAACATGCGCATCGAGCCGGAGAACACGGGCCCCAGCCCCAACCTCGCGGGCATCGCGGCCAAGCAGACGTCGGGGCAGTCGGGCAAGCTGTTCGCGCCGTTCTACATCGACCTGAGCGGCACGGCGATCGTCCCCGACACGGACACGCCGTCCAGCCGGGAGCAGGCCCACGAGCGAGTGCTGCAGCACACCGCGCCGATCATCGAGGGTGGCGTGGACGCGGCGGGCTTGACCCCGTGGTACAGCACGATCGGCGCGATC
>NZ_JAOVZF010000099.1 GCF_026337845.1 Paraliomyxa miuraensis
GCGGGCGTCGTAGCCCATCAGCACGGGCACGCCGATGCCGTAGGCGAAGAGCCGCCCGTCCTCGTAGACGTAGCTGCCCACGTCAGTCTTGTGGGTGATGTTGCCGACGTCGTCGTACGAGACGTCGACGACGCTGCTGCCGAGTGTCCTGGTGACCGATGCCTGCGTCAGCCGCCGCAGGTCGTCGTGCTCGAACGCCTCCTGCTGCCCATGCACGACGTCGAAGCGCTGCTCGAGCTCGCCCCACGGGTGCCAGTCGTAGCCCAGGCTCTGGACGAGGTTGCCGGGACTGGCCGTCTGCACGGTGGTGGGCAGGCCCGTGAGCGGCTCGAAGGTCCGGGTGGTCTCGAGGCCATTGCCGAAGCGCTCGCGCACGAGACGGCCGGCCTCGTCGGCCTGGAGTGCCGACCACAGCACCGTGGCACCGCCAACCCTGACTCGGCGCAGATAGCCGGCGCCATCATAGTCATAGTCGGCGCGCAGGCCAGGGTCTCCATCCACCGACGGGTAGTGCAGCGTCTGCAGCCGGTCGCCGAGCCCGTAGTCGAAGTGCAGCTCCAGCGCCCCGGGCACCGTGAGCATGAGGTCGGACACCGTGACCGTGTCCAGACGCCCCGAGGCGTCGTAGCCGTAGGTGGTCAAGATGTCATCGGGGCCCTCGCTCGTGTGCAGCCGGCCGGGCCGGATGACGTCGTAGGTGTGCGTGGTGTCGCCGTCGGCGTCGTGACGCTCGAGCACGCGGCCGAGGGCGTCGTACTCGAACTCGATGACCTCGCCGGCACCGTCGCTTTGCTCGAGCAGCTCTCCAAAGCCGTTGTAGACGCGGGTTCGGGTGCCGAACGATGGATCGGTCTCGGTGACGATCCGGCCCGCCACGTCGTGCTCATACGTGCTGACCCAGGAAGTCTGCGGATCGGTGCAGTCCCGACGGACCTCGCCGAGTACACCGAAGGCGCCGTACTCGAAGCAGGTGCTCGTCCCATGGGGATCGATGCTCACGGCCACCCGCGAGGCGGCGTCCGTCTGCAACAGCGAGGTTGCGCCGCTCTCGTCCGTGTGGGCGGTCTGCACTCCCTTCGCCAGCAGTCCGTAGGCGAAGTGCTCGTGGTCGCCGTCGGGGTGCTCGACGTCGGTCACCCGATCGAGGCCGTCGTACTCCGTGGTGGTGTAGGCGCTCGGCTGTTCCGAGACCCAGGTGGGGAGGCTTCGGCGATGCACGCGACCGCGCCCGTCGTAGAGCGTGCTGACGTAGACCTCATCCCCAGGGCCGCCGGTGTTGATGGGCACCTCGTCGAGCGCCTGCATGCCCCACCACGCCTCTTGCATCACGTGCCCGGTGGCGCCGTAGTCGGTGGTGAGCTCCTGGCCATCGGGTGCGGTCGTCCGCACGCGCAGCGCCGACTCGATCTGGAACGTCTCATCGTGGACCGGACCACCGAGTTCGTACTCGATCGTGGTCACGTGCCCATCGGGCAGTCCCATCGGCGACACGCGTCGCTCGTGCCGGGTGGGTCGCAGGAAGCCGTCGTAGCGATGCACCCAAGTCACCCCGTCGGCGGCGACCTCGGCGATCGGTACCCCCGTGCCGGGCTCGTGGATCACCCAGCTCTCGTGCCCCGCCGCATTGATCATCGACTCGGGATGCACGCCCTCGGCGTCCCACTTGGTGGTGGTGGTGCGGATGTCGCCTTGGAGGTTGGCGAGGGTGGTGGTGACCACGTTGCCGCGGCCGTCGTAGGCGTAGGTGGTGTGAAGCCGCGCCACCGTGTCGTTGGGAGCAAAGGTCGAGCTGGAGACGGCCCCGGTGGCCGGATCGTAGGTCGCGGTGTGAGCACGCTCGACACACCCACCACCCACGCAGCTCTGCTCGCTCCACGCCTCGGCACGGCCCACGATCCACGCGGATTGATCGTCGAGCATCGCATCGACCTCGTAGATCCGCTGCTCGGCGTCGTTGGTGGTCGTGGAGGAGACGATCGTCCCCAGGCCATCGCGCTCCTGCTCGATCGTGAGCCACTGGAAGCGCTCGCTGGGCCTGAACTCGCAGTCGATCGTGCAGCTCACGTCCCGCACGAA
>NZ_JAOVZF010000006.1 GCF_026337845.1 Paraliomyxa miuraensis
GGCAAGGGCGGGGTCAAGCGCAGCCTGCTGGTCGAAGCCAAGGGCGTCCCGGTGGGCGTGACGGTCGCCGGAGCCAACCGCAACGACTGCAAGCTCGTGGAGCAGACGCTCGATAGCATTCCGATCCGCCGACCCAAGCCCACGAAGAAGCACCCCCAGCACATGTGCCTGGACAAGGGCTACGACTTCGAGTTCGTCCTGAAGATC
>NZ_JAOVZF010000037.1 GCF_026337845.1 Paraliomyxa miuraensis
AGCGACTCTCCGAAGCTCTGGCACCCGGAGAGTTCGATCGGCCCCTCGATTCCTTGCCAGGTCTCCCCCTCCCGCTCGAAGATCCACCCGCCGCGGACCTCTCCGGGCATCCACATCGTCGCCACGATCTTCTCGAGCTCGCCGTCTCCGTCGCCATCGATCGGCACGGGCAGCCCGCTGGCCAGCCAGTCGTCATCTCCGTACCACGTGTTCGCGAGGTGCGTGACCGGGGCGAGCGTGCCGCCGAGGTTCTCGTGGTACGAGACAATCCCCGGGCCGTA
>NZ_JAOVZF010000048.1 GCF_026337845.1 Paraliomyxa miuraensis
CCGCTCAGGTCGATGTAGAACGGCGCGAACAGCTTGCCCGACTGCCCCGACGTCTGCTTGGCCGCGATGCCCGCGAGGTTGGGGCTGGGGCCCGTGTTCTCCGGCTCGATGCGCATGTTGGCGTAGCCGGGGAACCCGTCGACGTAGGGCCAGTAGTAGAAGTCGTGGCCCCACACGTCGGCCAGCTTCTCCGGGTCGGTGTCGCCGTAGTCGCCCACCGACAGGTGCATGATCTCCTGGTCGGGGTCGGTGGTGGCGTTGGGCTGGAACCGCACCCCCACGAACTTGTGGAACCACTGCACCTTGCGGTTGGCATTGGCCATGTTGGTGACGTCGGCCTGGGCCTTGCTGATGAG
>NZ_JAOVZF010000129.1 GCF_026337845.1 Paraliomyxa miuraensis
AGCTCGTCTTCCCGTTCCATGGACACGAAGGTCCCGGCCCGATCGCGCGCCTGCAAGACGGGTCAGGGCGACCTCGTACGCCGCTGTTGTCAGCAGTGGCACGAGGACGAGCGCTTGGAATCCGACGGGCAACGGACGTCGGGCTCGGGTCCACGACCCGAGCGGCACTCGGTGTGCGGGCGGACCCTCGCCCGCATGATCGTCGGCGCGATCGCCCAGCTCCACGAGATCACGTGCGCAGGGAGCGTCGGAGTCGCGGCTCCCTCGCCCCTCGCAGCGCCTACGGAAACCTCTGACGTCGAGCACAGCCGCACGGCCGAGCCCCAACATGCCCAGCGACATCACCTCGGCATCGATCCCGCGCTCCCGCCCGAGCGTGGGAGGTAGCCAACCCCCGGTAGCACCCGCAGCATCGACGAGCCCACGAGCGTCTCGCCGTCGTAGACCAGCCGATGGGCGAGGTCTCCCGCGACGCTGGCGATGGCCCCGTCGAGCCTCATCGGTCATCGTGCAAGCAAGGGCAGGCGTCAGACCCTACGCGGCGGAGATGACGTCGCCCAGCCGCTCGCAGTCGTCCACCGTGGCCCGCACCACGCGGACCCCGGCCGTGGGTGGTTCGTCACATTCGCCTTGCTGGTTCGCAGGTGGCCAGGACCGGGTACGCGTCGTACCACGTCGACCACCAACACCATCAGGCCGACGCGCACGCTGACCACCGCATCGACCTGGTGCCGGCAATGCCATCACCGCGCGATCGCGGTAGAGCTTCGCCCAGCCCACGCCTCACGGCGCAGGCGTCTTCGGCTTCCGTGGCTTTCTCACCAGCTCGACGATGTCGACGTTGAGGGCATCCGCGACCTTCGCCAGCCAATCGATGGTCGGGCTCTTGGCGCCGTCGAGAACGGAGTAGAGGTAGCTCCGGGCAGTCCGCGCGCGCTTGGCCAAGTCGTTGATCGAGATGCCCTTGCGCTCGCAGATCTCCTCGATCCGGGTCGCAACGCGCAGCCTGGCCTCGTCGGGGGTCACGATGACGATCGTAGCCGTCCCGATATTCCGTCCTCAGTAGAGGACAAAATTCCTTGCTCACTCGTCCTCAGTAGAGGACAGTTGGGACATGGCTAGATCCGAATCACGCCGGCCCATCACGAGGCGGCTTCAACCCACCGAGCTCGTTCAATTCCTGCGCTCCCTCGTAGGGCTCCCCCCTTTGGACGGCGAGGATGCGGCCAACGTCGCTGGCCCGCCGCTGGGGCCGGCTCCGTTGGTGGACGTCGACGCATGGATAGAGTGGTGCCTCGCCGGCCTCGAGGTGTGCGCCCCGCCCAGGGGGACCAGCACCCCCTCGAACCGGCCCGGCCCGTGGGTCCCGACGGTTCGCGACGCGGTCGAGGCGGGGCGCCGCTTCGCGGCCAACTTCGCGGTGGTCCGTCACGGCTCCATCTCGCAAGCCGCCGTGCGGGCGGAGACGTCGCGCCAGTGGATCCGCAGGACCTTGAAGCGCGCGGGCACCTACCAGCCGCCGGCCTACATGGCCAACGGCACCAAGAGCAAGTCGACCCAGCAGCAACGACGACGAGCCAGCGAGGCGCGTGCCGTCGATGCCCTCGCCGAGCTCGGGCGCGGCATGACCGAGACGTCGATCGCCACCGCGAGCAGACCGGTGCGAGTGCACATGACTGGCGACTTCGTGCGGATCGAGATCGAGGGCGAGGCGTCGATCCACGCGAGCCAGCGCCAAGCGCTGCGAGTCCTCACCACGACCTTGGTCGAGCTGGGCGGTCCGATCGACCGCGAAGGCGGCGAGAGCCGCGGCAACGACGGAGGCAACCATGCGCGCTGACCATCCAACCATCACCGTGGATCTCTGCGAGACGCTCGAGGCGCTGGCCCACGCGGCAAGGGAGCCTCGACGAGGGGTCTGGGTCGAGGCTGCAATGCTGGCTGCGAGCGAGGTGCAACGACGTGGTGGGGTCGACGGCCAGCGCGCTGCCGATGTCCTCGCGAGGTTGAAGGCCGGCGAGCGACGAGGGCACGAGGAATGAGCGTCGCGCCGAACCCCGTGCACGAGCGTGCGTTGCGGCTCTCCTATGACGACTGGCTGAGCGTGGTTGCCTTCACGCTCGCGTGTGTCGCACGGGGTGATCCATGCCCGCCGTGGGCGTGGGCGTTGTACCGGTATGCGGACGCGACCGCACGGGCCGTGCCTCGTGCCTTGATCGATGCGCTCGGCCGCGGTTCCTTCGAAGGAAGGACGGCCGAGTGTGATCGCGATCTGGCCACCCTGGGCGAGGCTCAGGGCCTGTGTTTCGTGCTCGAGCGCGTGGGGCCGAAGGTTTGGATCATTCCCACCCCGTTCGGGGTCGCCGTCCGCTTCGCGCATGACTTGCGAGAACTCGAGGCCCTGCCGCCGGGCATGGACCACGAGGGCAAGGGGGCCGAGGCATGAGCACCGACCCCCGCCGCGTACATGCGCGCGCGTCGACCCTGACCTGCGACGAGTGGCTCAGCGTGCTCGCGTTCCCGTCCACATGCGCCACGGTCGGCAAGCGTTGCCCCAAGTGGGTGCGAGCGTTGTGCGAGTTCGCGGACGCCACCGGACAAGCCGTGCCGCGTACGCTGCTCGATGCGCTCGGGCGCGGTGAGCCGCACGGGAAGACCTCCGAGTGCGACCGCGATGCGGCCAGCGTGGGCGAAGCCCTGGGCCTGTGCATCGTGCAAGGGAGCGCGGGCCCAACGGTCCAGATCATGCCCACGCCGTTCGGGTTCGCGGTCTGGTTCGTGCGCCATGTGAGGGCGATCGAGGCGCATCTGAGCGCGCTCGGTGGGACACCGCGGCGAACCCGGCTCGGCGTGGCGACCCCACGGCTCGAAGCACACCGGCGCCCATCCGCCGCCTTGTCTCGGGTCATGCCCCCCGGCATCGACCACCAGCCCCGGGCCGTGACGCCGAGCGTCGGCCACGACTCACCCCGGGCCCTGCCACCCAGCATTCACCACGAGGACGAAGGGAGCAGGACATGAGCACGAGACGCAAGCCCCGACGCGGCTCCCTCTCCCTCCCGAAGATGTCGCCGCAGCGCCGCAAGGTCCACGAGCGAGCGCTGCGGCTCGGATTCGAAGCATGGGAGGTGGTGCAGGGCCTCCCTGCCGTG
This sequence comes from Paraliomyxa miuraensis, assembly GCF_026337845.1. GTDB lineage: Bacteria > Myxococcota_A > Polyangia > Nannocystales > Nannocystaceae > Paraliomyxa > Paraliomyxa miuraensis. Next base: position 3,153 of record NZ_JAOVZF010000129.1, read on the forward strand.
TGCGCCAAGGTCTCGGTCCCCGTGCCGCGGTGGGCGGCCGAGATCTTGGAGCACGCCCAGACGCTCAGCCACGAGGCACCCGACGTGGTGATCGAGGCGCTCCTGGACATGAGCGACAACGGGCACGCCTGGCCCCGAACGCGGGAGGCTCGACGGTGGGGAATCGCGATGGGGCTATGGATCGGGCACACCCGCAACGTGGCCGTGTGGCCGCTCGGCGACGCAGTGGTCGACGCGTGGCGCGAGCGACGATCCTCCGAGCCCAAGGACGCGCCCGATCACGCCGCAGCATGGTCCGCGATGGGCATACGGCACGGCGCCGTCGTGAGAACGGCGAGCGGAGCGGTCGCAGTCGTGGGCGAGGTCAGCGAGCTCGATGGCTCCGTGCCGCTGCGCTTTCGAAACCGCACGGGGAAGGCCATGCCAGGCACCAAGCTCACCGTCATCGCCAAGCCCAACGAGGACCACCCTCTCCACCAGATGACCGACGACATGTTGGAAGTTCCGTACATACGGAAGCGGCTGCGCCGGCTGCCCTGGACATAGGTGCCCCCATGCCAGAGAAGCGCAGGCAACCAAAGCGGCCTCTCGGAACGCCGTTGACCAACGACCAGGGCTCGCCTCCCGTGGTGGGGGGTGAGGGAGGGTCGGGTGCTCGACGTACCCGCTCGATCCGTGGACATACGTCCGAGCCCGGGCCGGCCTCGTTGGGGAGGCCGTCCCGGGCTTCCATCGAGCCGGAGGGCGGCGCTCCACTGCCCAGCGGACGACCGCAAGGCGCCACCGCGGGGCAGCCCTTGGCGGCGCAGACCAGCAACGAGAGTTCGATCCCTGTAGCGAGGGATGACGGAGGATGGGAGCGGCAGCGCTCGAAGATGCTCGGCAGGGATCAGCTCGACGACGTCGACTTGCTCGCCTTGATCCTGGGGGGCGCCACGGCGAAGGAGCGAGCGCTCGCGCTGCTCCAGGCAGTCGGAGGACTCCTGGGGCTCGCCGACACCCACCCGCGGCAACTCGCCCGCATCCCCGGCGTGGGGGCAACACGAGCCGCCAAGATCGCGGCTGCGTTGGAGCTCGGACGACGGCTGGTGGCGCTGTCCATCCCCCATGGCCGAACCATCGAACGGCTCGATGACGTGGCCACGTTCCTCCGCGCGTCGATCGGGAGCGCCCCCCAAGAGGTGGTCATGGTGCTGGGGCTCGACGATCGCTCGCGCCTCGGGCTCGTACGAACGGTGACCACGGGCTCACGATCCTACGCGTACGTGCGTCCTCGGGAGGTGTTCCGGCCGCTCATGCAAGCGGGCATGCACGGGGTGATCTTGGTTCACAACCATCCCAACGGTGGAGCCGAGCCGAGCGATGCCGATCTCGTTGCGACGGATTACCTGGCCGAGGTGGGACGCACGGTCGGGATCCCGGTGCTCGATCACCTGATCGTGACTCGCGACACCGTGGTGTCGATCATGGAGTACGGGATCCTGTCTGGGGACGAGGGGTAGGCGCTGCCCCACCGCGGCGGTCCTTCGTCGTCGGGCTCGTCCCTGGCCACTCGCGCCCGCTCGGCTCACCTGCGGCCCCGCGGCCGCGTTGGCATCCTCCCCCGTCATCCGCCATGCTCGAGCCCATGCGGTGGTCCAACGACGAGGCAGCGCGCTTTCAGGCGCTTCGAGAGCGAGCGGCTCGTGGTGAACTTTCGCCGACCGAGCGTGCCGAGCTCGATGCCCTGCTGGCCGAGCTCGACGCCGACGAGGCCGACGCCCTTGCTCCTGCCATGCAGCGCCTGCGCACCGAGGCCGAGGCGATCGCCAAGAAGACCGCGAGTCTCGACGCGAAGGCCCGTGAGCTGCTGCGAATCGCCGAGGAACACGAACGCCTCCTCGCCGACGCCAGCTCGGCCGTGGAGCGACTACGCGAGCGGAGCGCCGCGCTGGCCGAGGACTATCGGCGCGTGATGGGCCACGAGTTCCGCTCCGACCGCTGAGCTCGTCGTGCGAGGCGAACGGCCGAGGGGCCGCATCGTTCAGGCGTCGCCGCGTCCGCTCCTCCACCGTGCGTTCCCACGGCCCGAACGGGCCACCCGAGGGCTCCCAACCGCCGCGCCCGGGGCGCGTCAGCTCTGGCGCTCGTGCGCGCGCGCCAAGCCTCGCGTAGCCGGTCCCCGCTTGACCGGCGGGGTGGCCAACGGGTTGGCCACCTGGCCCACCGGTGGGACACCGAGTGGCCAACGGGTTGGCCACTCGACGTTCCGCGGCGGGAGTCGATGTGGTTGTTCACGTCGCGGGTCGATTTTCGGTGGTCACTCGCGATCCACCCTCCCATACTCCGCCAACGCTTCACCGCTCGACGTCGTCGACACGTCGCGCGCATTCGCGAGGGCTCGATGTGCTCTCGAATGCGCGCACGAACGTGGCAGGACGACATCGGCGAGTCGTGCTCGAGAACCGCTCATGGCCAACGATCCCGCATCCCTGTTCACCATCGAAGGCACCGTATACGACCCCGTAGGGGCCCGCAGACCAGGCGTACGACTGGTCGCGGTCGACGTGGTCGACGACCAGCAATCGCAGCCCAAGGTGCTCGTCTCGGCGACCACCGACGCCAGTGGGCGCTTCTCGCTGCCGCTGTCGGCAGATCAGGCCCTGCGTCTGTTTCGTTCCGGGAAGGACGAGGAGCCCGGCGAGGCAGGGCGACCGCTGGCCTCGCGAACGCGCCGGCTGGCGATCGTCGCCTACGTCAACACGGCAGTGGTGGGGCGGCTCGATCTGCCCGTCACCCTCGACGGGATGGCCAAGGGGTACGACGTCAAGATCAACACCACGCAGTCGGGCAGTACGACGGCGGTCTTCCGAGGCGATCACCAGGTCAGCGGCGTCCTCCACGATGCTGCGGGACAGCCGGTCGCAGGCATTCGGATCGAAGTGCTGCATCGCCGGCTGCGCGACGAGGTGGTGATCACCAGCACCCACAGCGGCTCGGATGGCTCGTTTCGGCTGAGCTACGACCCGCTCCCGCTGCTCGGCGAGGAGGCCAAGACGCTCGCGATCGTGGTGCGAGCGCTCGAGCAGGGAGAGAACGGCTGGGAGGAGCTGGTCAGGAGCGAGCGCTTCTGCCCTGCACCGCGCACGCTGGAGCTCACCCTCACCCTGCCGGGCGAGCCCGACACCCGCACGGAGATCGAGAAGGTCGGCCCGGTCGTGGCCGCCCGCACCGAAGGGCTCACATGGGGCGAGCTCACCGACGACGACGCCGAGTTCATCGCATGCCAGACCGGCCTGCCGCTGTCGCAGGTGGCGCTCTACGTGCGCGCGGCTCGACTGGCCGAGAGCACCGGCGTACCCGTCGAGGCGATCTACGCCCTGGGGGCGCGGGGCATGACGGTCAGCGTGGCAGCGATCGGAGCGCTGCGGCCTGCGGCGCTCCGCTCCGAGCTGCTGGCCGCGGCGGAGCAACAACTGGTGCCGGCATGGGCCGACATCGACGTCGTGGTGACGCAGATGTCGAGCACCGTGGGAGCCCGTGCCGCCGCGGACGACGACGACGCGCCGCTGGGACAGCTGTTGGCCGCGGGTGGACTGCCCACCACGCTGCGCGAGAGCTTCGTGGTGGGCTACGTGGGCCGCACCGGTACCGTGGCGGAGTTCTGGCAGGACTTCGCGAGCACGCACGCCCCAGCGGAGGTCGACCAGGTTCGGTTCACGCTCTACGCCGGAACGCTGGCCAACGATCACCTGCCGCTGGTGACCGCGCTCGAGTCACGGCGGCAGGCGGGCGATCTCTCCTCGCCGCGCGATCTCGCCGCGCTCGGCCTCTCCGACTGGCAGGCGATCGTCAGCGGTACGGGGGGCGAGCCAGGAACCGGGGCTCCGGCGACCTACCCAGGTGCCGATCAGAACGAGCGCGAGAGCCTGTATGCGATCGCGCTGGCCCGCGCCGCAGAGGAGGCGTTTCCCACCACCGCGCTCGTGCAGCGCGTGGCCAAGTCCGGTCGCTGGGCACTCGCCTCCGCGTATGTGGCCGAGCACCCCACCCTGGACTTCCGTACCACCAACGCGCGGCAGTACCTGCGCAACAACCCTCCGGCTGGGCTGACCACCGAGCAGGAGGAGAGCCTACGGCAAGAGCTCTCCACCGCGCAGCGCCTGTTCATGGTCGCGCCGCGCTTCGATCGCGACCAGGTGGCGGGCGCGTTGCTGGATGCGGGGATCCACTCCGCGCAACAGATCGCCGCCATGGGCCCCTCGGCCTTCGTGGAGACCCACGGCGGGGTTCTGGGCGAGGGCATCGCCAAGGTGGTCTTCGACAATGCGCACCACGTGAGCGCCACCCTGGCGACGTTGCTGATGAAGCACGCGCCCTCGCACAACTCACTCCCGTTCCCCTCCGGAGGTGGAGGCAAGGTGCCGACCAGCGGTGACGAGGTGCCGCCGGACCTCGAAGGGCTGCTCGGGCCGCTGGACTACTGCGCGTGCTCGCACTGCCGCTCGGTGCTCAGCCCCGCGGCGTACCTGGTGGACCTGCTGCGCTTCCTCGAACAACGGCCCGCGCTCGCCGACGAGGATGGAGTCCTGCCCGCGCTGGCGCCGTTCGACGTGCTGGTGGCTCGGCGGCCCGATCTGCTGCACACGCTGCTCGACTGCGCCAACACCAATACGCCGCTGCCCACGATCGATCTCGTCAACGAGATCCTCGAACGCGAGGTGGTGGGCGGAGCCCCAGCGTCGTGGCCACAGACCACTCGCTCGGCGCAGGAGCTGCGAGCGCAGCCCGAGCACCGGATCGATGCGGCCTACGACGCGCTGCGCACCGCCGTGTACCCGTGGTCGCTGCCGTTCGATCTGGCCCGGGTGGAGACCGAGGCATTCCTCGGGCACCTGGGCGTACCGCGACACGAGCTCTTGCAGACCTGCGGCGCCCCCTCATCCGCGCTCGACGACGCCGTGATGCAGGCCCGGCTCGGGCTGACGCAGACCGCAGCGCAGGTCGTCGCAGGGCAGGACGTCGGACAGTCCCTGCATGCACTGTGGGGGATGGACCTCGCACAGTGGCCGGCCTCGTCCTGGGATGTCCGGACCTTCCTCGAGCGGACGCAGCTCGACTTCGAGGAGCTCCAAGCGCTGGCCTTCACGACCCATGCGAGCGGAGGACAGTTCGCGGTCACCTTCGCAACGCCGTGCCAGCTCGACGGTGCCACGGTCGACGGCCTCGACGACACCCGCCTGGGCAGGATCCACCGCTTCCTTCGCCTGCAGCGTGCCCTGGGGTGGACGATGGCCGAGACCGACGCCGTGATCTCGGCGCTCGGCTCGGAAGAGCCCGATCCGTTGGACTGGACGTGCTTGCACGCGATCGCCCGCTTCATCGCGCTGCACGAGCGTCTTGGATCGTCGTTGCCGCGGGCCGAGCTGCTGGCGTGGTTTGGTGACCTGTCCGTGGTTGCACCTGCCTCGGGCGCGCGCTCGCAGTACGAGGACATCTACGTCGAGCCCACCGCCCAAGGCGAGACGGGGCCGCTGGCGCTCGGTCAGCCGGCCCTTCCGCTGACCTCGGTCATGCCTCGCCTGGCCGCAGCGCTGTCACGGACCGAGGACGAGGTGGCGCGGCTGTTGGCGCTCGACCCCGCGAGGACCGACACGACGATCGCGAACCTCTCGTGGTTGTATCGGTGGTCATCGCTCGCCCGGGCGCTCGAGCTGAGCATCGACGAGCTCGTCGCGCTGGTGGAGCTGTCGGGAGTGGTGCCCTTCACGACGCTCGGCGCTGGAGCGCTCGAGACCGTGGAGGATCTGGTGCAGATCGCCGATCGGGTCGCGGCATCGGGTGTATCGGTCCTCGATCTGGACGCGCTCCTGCGACACCAGGGACCGAATCCGGCCGGCATCTCGGAGCCCGAGATCGCGGCGCTCTTGGTCGAGCTCGTCCGCGGTCTGCAAGCGGTGCGCAGCGAGCTGAGTGCAGCCGTCGATCCCTCGCGGTCCGCCTTGGCCGTGCTGGCCGAGCAGCTCGAGCGGCTCTACTCGCCGACCGAGCTCGCCCTCCTGCTCGACAGGGTGCAGGTGGTGCCAACGCTGCCCCCTGGTGCATACGAGTCGGTCCCCGTCGCGTTCGAACAGTGGCTCGACCAGAGCACGTGGGAGCTCCTGCAGAACGTGCCTGCCGGCTTGGAGGACCCACTTGGCAGCCTCGACCACCGCGCGTCGCTCGTGCTCGGCCCGCTGGTCCCCCACCTCCGCGAACGGCTCATGGAGGGCGTGGTGGTCCGTAAGCTCGGCGAGGCCTTCGCGCTCTCCGCCGGCGCCACCCGAATGCTCCTCGCGCTCGATGACGAGTCCGGCTCGCCTCGCCTGTCGTGCTTCGTGGACCCGTCCTCGACCTTCGTCGATGCCATCGACTTCACCTCGGGAGCCGAGCTCCTCGCCGAGCCGTCGTTCCCCGAGCAGCTCGCGACCGCGCAGACGACCTGCTGCGGGGCCGTTCGTTGGCTGGCCAAGGCTGCGGCGCTCGTCGGCCAGCTTCGCTTCGGCGATGACGACCTGCGCTGGCTGCTCGAGCACGCACAAGCGCACGGCGTGCTCTCGCCGGCCGCTCTGGTCATCGAGCCCGAGCCCGACGCCTCGGAGTTGCTCGAGCCGTGGCTCGCGCTCCAGCGTTTCGCCGCCTTCGCACGGCAGCACACCGATGGCATTCCGTCGCTGCGAGCGGCCATCGATGCAGCGGGCCCGGACTTCCGCGCAGCGCTCGCCAAGGCCACGGGCTGGGAGGACGATGCACTGCCCGACATCGACTCCTCGATCGTCGAGGTCGCCGACCGGCGTGGGATCGATCTCCTCGCGGCCCCCACCGTCGATGTGTTGTGGCAGCTCGGTGATGCCTTCACGCTCGCCCGGCGCCTCGGGGTGACCGCCGCCCGCGCCTGCGCCTGGGCCACGCCCACCGCCACCACCGAAACCGCTCGCGACGTGCAAGCCGCCGCCAAGGCCCGCGTACCGGCGCAGCGCTGGCCGGCGGTGATCGAGCCCCTGCGCGACCGCCTGCGCGTGCGCCAGCGCGACGCACTGGTCGCCTACGTGCTGGCCAACGACCCCACCACCAAGACCCCCGAGGACCTCTTCGGCCGCCTGCTCATCGACACGCAGGTCTCCCCCTGCGCCAAGACCTCGCGGATCAAGCAGGCCCTGTCGGCCGTGCAGACCTTCGTGCAGCGCGTGCAGCTCCACCTCGAGCCGGGCGTGAACCTCTCGGCCAGCGCGAGCGGGCAGTGGCAGTGGATGTCGCGCTACCGGGTGTGGGAGGCCAACCGCAAGATCTTCCTGTGGCCCGAGAACTGGCTGGAACCCGAGCTGCGCGACGACAAGACCGAGCTGTTCACCGCGTTCGAGAACACCCTGCTCGAGCGCGAGCTGTCCGAGGCCTCAGCCGAGGCGGCCGTGACCGAGTACGTCCAGCAGCTCGACCGGATCGCCCAGCTCCACGTCGCGGGCATCTACCACGAGCGCGAGGTCGGACCCGGCGACACGCTCGTGGTGGACCGGCTGCACGTGTTCGCCCGGACCAAGGCCAAGCCGTACCAGTACTTCTACCGGATGCGGGTCGACGACGCCTACTGGACGCCATGGGAGTCGGTGCCGCTGCGGATCGAGGCCACATCGGTGATCCCGTCCGTGTTCCGACGACGGCTGATGCTGATGTGGCCGACCTTCGAGCGCAAGGTGCCCGAGACCGATTCCGTACCGAACGCCGAAGTTCCGCTCCGCAAGCACTACGAGATCCGCATGTCCTGGTGCGTGCGCGAGGAGGGACGCTGGGGAGAGGTGAAGGTCTCCGACCACACCGCGAGCGACCAGAAGATCTTCTACCCCGCGTATGGCCCTGCCAAGGTCAACCTGAAGGCCGCCAGCTCGGACCGCTTCTTCTTCCGCACGTATCTGGCCGAGCAGGGTGGTGTCCTGGTGGTCGCCCCTTCGTTCACGACTCTCGCATCGAACAATGATGTGGCCGTGTATCCATACGTGGCCCATGCGCCGCGCTTCTACTTGGGGGGTAGCCGCGACGACCTCGGCACATCGACGCTCCCCGCAGGCCAACGCTACGAACCTGGATCTCCCCTCGCTCCAAAGAACACGGACCTGCGGCTGCGAGGATTCGTCGCCAAGGGCGATGAGCCCTTCGATCTCGAGGTCCCCGCACGCTCGCAGCTGACCGGTGACATCGTCTCGGTCGCGCTCTTTCGGGCCCCCTTCCGCTTCACGGTGGCGACCTCGCAGCAGTACCCGGGCTTCGCGTCGCAGTCGCCGTTCGTGTTCCAGGATCGAGTGCGGTCGTTCTTCGTGGTTCCGCGAGACTCCGGGCTGGGGAACGACCTGACGGGAGCTCCGTCCGACGACGATGCGCCCTCGCTCGAGGGGCTGAGCAAGATCTCCCACGGTGCCGTGCTCCCGGCACTGGGCGCCCCTTCGGGCTCGTTGCTGGATGCGGAGGCCGGCGCAGCGTGGAGCAGCGCAGGAGCCCACGGCCAGCTCCACGGATCCGTGCCGGCCACCAAGGGCGGTGGTCTGTCCAACTTCGAGAGCTGGTCGTTCGAGCTGTCGGCCTTCAGCCACCCGTTCGCGGACCGGCTGCTGTCGCTCATCCGACGTCACGGCGTCGAGGGAATCTATGAGCCGCCCGAAACCGGCGACGGTGCGGGCATGGCTCGCCAGCTCGTCCGGCACAATTGGAATGCCCTCTACGAGCCCAAGCCGGCGATCTCCAGCGGCTCGATCGTCGACGAGCTCGAGTTCGAGTTCGGCGGCGCCTACTCGGTCTACAACTGGGAGCTGTTCTTCCACGTCCCGATGTACGTCGCGCTGCGCCTTTGCGAGGACAGGAAGTTCGCCGAGGCCCAGCGGTGGATGCACTTCGTGTTCAATCCCACCGAGGGTGGCACCACGCCCACGCCATCGCGCTACTGGAAGGTCAAGCCGCTGTTCGAAGCCGAGCGCAGCGACGTGGCCGAGCAGCTCGAATCGCTGCACTACGAGGGGGACGACGCGGCCAAGAACAAGCTGTGCACCGAGACCCGCGACGAGATCGCGCAGTGGCGCAAGAACCCGTTTCGGCCGCATGCACTGGCGCGGTTGCGGCACTCGGCCTACCAGCGCTGGGTGCTGATGCGCTACCTCGACAACCTCGTGCAGTGGGGCGACCACCTGTTCCGGCAGGACACCATCGAGTCGAACAACGAGGCGCTGCAGCTCTACGTGCTCGCGGCCCAGCTATTGGGGCCACGACCCACGGTGCTGCCCGCCCAAGAGGCCCAGGCGATGACCTACGCCAACGTGCAGGGCTCGATCGACGAGTTCTCCAATTTCCTGGCCCAGGCCGAGAACGCTATCCCTACTGCGGGGTGGACCGACAAGGGGGGCGCGAAGAGCACCAAGCTCGCGGTAACAGGGTTCGACATCACGCCCCCGCAAGGCGCGGTGAAGGTGAGCGTCGAGGAGCTCGACCTGCCCAACACGTCCATCGTCGGGCTGTTGCAGCTCATCGGAACCAGGTATGTCGCGCCCACCACGCCCGAGGATCCGACACCGCGACTGTACTTCTGCGTACCTCACAACGACGCGTTCCTGCGCTACTGGGATCTCGTCGAGGATCGCCTGTTCAAGCTGCGGCACTGCCTCAACATCGAGGGCGTCGCGCGGCAGCTTCCGCTGTTCGACCCGCCCATCGACCCGGGGCTATTGGCTCGGGCCGCAGCCTCGGGGGTGGACCTGTCGACCGCGCTCAGCGACGTCGGAGCCATGCTGCCGCACTACCGCTTCTCCACCATGCTCGGGCTGGCCAAGGAGCTCGCGGCCGAGGTGCGGGGCTTTGGGTCGGCCGTAGCGGATGCGCTACGCAACGCCGATGCCGAAGAACTCGCCGAGCTGCGAGCGGCTCAGGAGGCCAAGCTCCTGGCCACACTCCGGCAAGTGCGGGAGCAGAGGATCGGGGAGGCACAGGAGGCGGTGCGGAGCATCGAGCGGGCGATCGACGTCGCACAGCACCGCAAGGACCACTACGACCAACTCCTGAAGAACGAGGACCTACCCAAGGAGACCAATCAGCTCTCGAAGCTCGAGCTGGCCAAGGCGCAGACGCAGAATGCGACGGCGCTGGAGAAGATCGCGTCCACCTTGATGATCATCCCAGCGTTCAGCTTTGGCTTCAGCGGCAACGGTGTGCATTCGACCCTGGCATTTGGCACCGAGCAATTCGCGGGCCTCTTCCGCTACGGTGCTATGGTCGCACATAGCAACGCCGGCCAGAGCCAGGCGTCGGCCAACATCTCGGGCATCCAGGCGGGGTACGAGCGGCGCAAGCAGGACTGGGAGCTCCAGCGGGACCAGGCCAACAAGGAGATCGTTCGGCTCGAGCAGGACCTCGTGGGCGCGCAGCTCAGGGTCGCGATCGCCAAGCGCGAGCTGTCCGACCACGATGCCCAGCTCGCCAATGCCAAGGCCGTCGATGCCTACTTGCGCGAGCGCTACACCAACGCCGAGCTGTACCGCTGGCTCGGCTCGGAGCTGTCGCGCAGCTACTTCCAGGGCTACCAGCTCGCGTTCGAGATCGCCAAGCAGGCGCAGCGCTGCTATCGACACGAGCTCGGCATCGGGGACGCGAGCTTCATCGAGTTCGGCTACTGGGACAACCGCCGCAAGGGGCTGCTCGCCGGCGAGCGACTGCTGCACGACCTGCGGAGGATGGAGACCTCGTACCTCGCCAACAACCGGCGGGAGTACGAGCTGACCAAGAAGGTGTCGCTTTCGCGGCTCGATCCCTTCGCGCTTCTCCAGCTCCGGCAGGATGGTTCGTGCTACCTCAACGTGCCCGAGGCGCTGTTCGAGCTCGATCATCCGAGCCACTACATGCGGCGGCTGCGGTCGGTACGGCTGTCGGTGATCGGCAATACCGGGCCCTTCGACTCGCTCCCCGCAACGCTGACGCTGACGCGCAGTCAGGTGCGCACGTCGGCGACGAGCTACGCCGATCCAGAACAGCCCGTGGTGGAGGCCGGCGGGGCCACACAGAGCATCGCCTTGAGCACCGGGCTCTCGGACGCCGGGCTGTTCGAGGCCAACCTCCGCGACGAGCGGTATCTGCCGTTCGAGGGCAAGGGGGCCGTCAGCGACTGGAGGATCGACCTGCCCAAGGAGCTGCGCAGCTTCGACTACGGGGCGATCTCCGATGTCGTGCTCGAGCTCCAGTACACGGCGCGCGAGGGTGGGGCGGCCTTTGCCTCGCAGGTGCTCGGCGCAGGCGGAGCGGCCCTGCGCGGGCGGCTCGACACGATGGGCCTGGGCTCGGAGGACTACGGCGACGGACGCATGTGGGCGTGGAGCGTCCGCTCGCGATTCCCCGAGGCGTGGGCGTCGTTCGTGGAGCCCGAGGAGGGGCAGCCGCATCGGGCGGAGCTGTCGCTTGCGTCGGAGCACTACCCGCATCCGCTCAGCGGCAGCACGTTGAGGATCAAGGACGTGTTCGTGGTGCTGGCCGGGGGCAGTGTCGATGGTGGCACCGGTATCACCGTCACGGCCCCGGGGGGCTCGCAGCAGGGAGGCATGCTCAATCCCCACCTGGCACTCACGGGTGTGCTCGTGGCCGGGCCGATCGTGGTGAGCACACCACCGGCCGGGACCGCCGATGCGTTCGGCTCGTGGGCCTTCGAGATCGACGCCGGAGACGTAGGGGCACCGACCACGCTCGAGGATCTGATCGTCGTGGTGCGCTACACGGAGGGAGACTGAGGCCATGCCTGCACCATTCGGTCGCAAGCCCGAGGGCGAGAACGAAGGAAGGCGCCCGGCCGGGGCTCCATCGGGGGCGCTAGGCTTCGGACGCACCACCACCGACGGCGTGGGACAGGGCGCGAAGGCGGACCAAGGCGAGGGTGGCAACCGCGGACCGCTGGGCGATGCCGTGCCCACGCTGGCGCTGCCCAAGGGCGGAGGAGCGATGCGGGGGCTCGGCGAGCAGTTCCAGATGGCTGCGTTCACCGGGACGGGCTCGCTGTCGATCCCGGTGGTGACCTCGCCGGGGCGCGGTGGGTTCGGTCCGGGGCTCTCGCTGGGCTACGACTCGGGCAGCGGTAGCGGAGCGTTCGGGCTGGGGTGGTCGCTGTCGCCACCATCGGTGTCGCGCAAGACCGACCGCGGGCTGCCGCAGTACCTCGATGCCGAGGAGTCCGACGTCTTCGTGCTCTCGGGGGCCGAGGACCTCGTGCCCGCGATGGTCGAGAGCGCCGAGGGCTGGGAGCAGGTCGTGCTCGAGCAGGACGGCCACCGCGTGCACCGGTACCGGCCGCGGATCGAGACGGACTTCGCGAGGATCGAGCGCTGGGTGAGCTCGAGCGACGGCAGCAGCCACTGGCGGGTCACCGACCGCAACAACGTGACCTCGTACTTCGGGCGGAGCACCGACAGTCGGGTGGCCCGACCGGGGTATCCGCGGCAGGTGTTTCGATGGTTGCTCGACCGCGTCGAGGACGACCGCGGCAACGTCAGCGTGTACGAGTACGTCGGCGAGGATCTCGCCGGCGTGAAGACGCGCGCGCCGTGGGAGGAGTCGCGGGCGGCCGGCGAGCAGCCGCAGCGGTACATCAAGAGGATCCGCTACGGCAACCGCGTGCCGGTGGCGCTGGGCGAGGTGGTCGACGACGACCAGTGGATGTTCGAGGTGGTCTTCGACTACGGCGACCACGGCGAGGTCGTGCCGAGCTCGGCCGAGGCGATGACCGAGGGGCTGGTCGTGCCCTACGCGCCCGATCGGCCCTGGACGGCGCGGCTCGATCCGCTCTCGACGTGTCGACCGGGGTTCGAGCTGCGTACGCGGCGACTGTGTCGGCGTGTGCTGATGTTCCATCGCTTCGCCCAACTCGGGGCGGGCCCCGTGCTGGTGGCGTCGACCGACCTCGAGCACGATGCGTCCGAGGTGGTCACGCTCCTGCGGGCGGTCAACCACCGCGGCTACGTGCTGCAAGGCGACGGGACCTATCGCGCCGAGGCCACGCCACCCGTGCGCCTCGAGTACACGTCAGCGGAGCTACAGAAGAAGTCGAAGCAGGTGGACGCCGAGAGTCTGCGCGACGTGGCGGGTGGGCTCGATGGCTCGGCGGTGCGGCTGCTCGACTTCGACGCCGAAGGCGTCCCGGGGTTGCTCGTGTCGCGCGGCGGCACGTGGCGATACAAGCGCTCGGAGGGCGGTGGCCGGTTTGGGCGCGCGGTGACGCTGCCGAAGGTGCCCACCACCGCCGGCTCGGCCGCGGCGCAGCTTCTCGACCTCGACGGCAACGGGATGCTCTCGGTGGTGACGCTCGGCGGCATGGCGTCCGGCACGGTGGAGCGCACGCAGGACGGCGGCTGGGGCGAGTTTCGGGCGTTCTCGTCGGTACCTTCGGGCCTCGACGTGCGTACGCTCGAGTCGGCCGACCTCACCGGCGACGGCCTGGCCGACCTGCTCGTCGACCACGGGGATGCCCTGCTGTGGTGGCCGAGCAAGGGTCGCACGGGCTACGGCAAGCCCGTGCGCGTGACCAAGCCTCGCGACGAGGCCAAGGCGCCGCAGATCGTCCACCGCGACCCGCAGGTGCTCGTGGCGTTGGCGGACATGACCGGCGATGGCCTCGCCGACGTCGTCCGCGTGGCCAATGGCCAAGTGGCCTACTGGCCCAACCTCGGCTACGGCCGCTTCGGGGCGCGCGTGGTCATGGGCGGGCTCTCGGGCTTCGAGGCCGAGAACCTCATGCGCGCCGACCGGGTGCGGCTCGCGGACATCGACGGCAGCGGGACCGCAGATCTGGTCTACTTCGATCGCGACGGGGCGCGCGTGTGGCTGAACGGCGCGGGCAATCGCTTCCAGCCACCCGTGCGGATCAAGAGCGTGCCCGCCGTGCATGCCCTCGCACACGTCGACGTGCTCGACCTCGAAGGCCGCGGCACGGGGTGTTTGGTGTGGTCGTCGTCGGCTCCGGGCGACCGGGAGTTTCGGCTGCGGTACGTGCCGCTGCTGCAGACCAAGCCCTATCTCCTCTCCAGCATGACCAACGGGCGTGGCCTCGAGACGCGGCTCTCATACGCGCCATCAACCAGGTTCTACCTGGAGGACCGCGCCGCAGGGCGACCGTGGGTGACGCGGCTTCCGTTCCCCGTGCAGGTCGTCGAGCAGGTCGAGGTCATCGAGCACGTGACCGGCCACCGCATGGTGACCAGCTACGCCTACCACCACGGCTACTTCGACGGGGCCGAGCGAGAGTTTCGGGGCTTCGGGCTCGTCGAGCAGCGCGACGCCGAGGCGTTCGAGGCCGGGCCCGCGCACTCGCTCGACGTGGCGCCCGTGCTCACCAAGACGTGGTTCCACACCGGGGCGTACCTGGGGCGTGAGCGGATCTCCACGCAGCTCGCCGAGGAGTACTGGGCGGGGGATCCCGATGCGGTACAGCTGCCGGATACCACGCTGCCGCCGGGTTTGAAGCCCGAGGAGGCGCGCGAGGCCGTGCGAGCGCTCAAGGGCACCGTGCTGCGGCAAGAGGTGTTCGTAGAGGACGACACGCCGCAGGCTGGGGTCCCCTACTCGGTGGGCGAGCGCAGCTTCGCGGTGCGGCTCGAGCAGCCGCGAGCCGGGCAGCGCCATGCGGTGTTCTTCGTGCACGAGCGTGAGGTGCTGACCTACCACTACGAGCGCGTGGTGGACGACCCGCGCCTTCAGCAGAGCGCCACCCTCGACGTCGATGCCTTCGGCAACGTGCTGCGCTCGGTCGCCGTCGGCTACCCACGGCGAGTCCCTACCCACGCCGAGCAGGGTCAGACATCGGTCGTGTCCAGCGAGGCCGAAGTGGTCAACCAGACCGCCGCGGGCGGGCCATACCGGTTGGGCGTCCCGGTCGAGGCGCGCAGCTTCGAGCTCACCCACCAGGCCGCCGACCCCTTGCAGCCGTGGTCATGGCAGGAGCTGGCGGCCAAGCTCGATGCTGCTCCCGTGGTGGCGTTCGAGGCGGAGGTGCTGCCCACCGACGAGGTGCGGCGCACGCTGTCGGTCCAGCGCTCCTTCTACTACGCCGACGACCTCACGGGTCCCGCTCCGCTCGGGCAGCCCGGGGCAAGGGCACTGCCGTACGAGTCGCGGGCCGCTGCGTTCACGGCCACGCAGGTGACCGCGGTGTTCGGTGCGATGGTCGACGCCAACCTCCTGCAAGACGACGGCGGCTACGTGCTCGACGACGGCCTGTGGTGGACTCGCAGCCCGCGGCAGGTCTTCGACCCCGCGCAGTTCTACCTGCCCATCGCCGCGCTCGACCCCTTCGGCAACCAGACATCAGTCGCCTACGACACCGATGCGCTGATGGTCACGCAGGTCACCGACCCCGTGGGCAACAGCGTCCAGGCCGAGCACGACTACCGCGTGCTCTCGCCGTCGCTCCTCACCGACCCCAACGGCAATCGGGTCGCAGCTGGCTACGACGGCCTGGGACAGCTGCAGCGCACCGCCGCGCTCGGCAAGCTCGGCGACACGGACATGGACTCCTTGCTCGAGCCCACCTCACTGCTCGAGTACGACCTTTGGGCCTGGCACGACCATGGCACGCCGGTCTGGATGCGCACGCAGACCCGCGAGCACCACGGCGCCGACCCGGGCCGGTGGCTGGAGACCTACGCCTACGCCGACGGTCGTGGGCAGACTGTGATGGCCAAGGTCAAAGCCCAGGCCGGCACCGAGGTCTACGACGAGGTGCTGCCCGACCCGGTCGAGCGCTGGGTCGGCAACGGCCGCACGATCCGCAACAACAAGGGCCTGCCCGTGCGGCAGTACGAGCCATTCTTCTCGACGACCTCGGCCTTCGAGGCCGAGGCGGAGATCGTCGAGCACGGCGTGACGCCCGTGCTGCACTACGATCCGCTCGGGCGACTCGTCAGCACCGAGCTGCCCAACGGGACCGCGTCTCACGTCGAGTTCTCGGCCTGGGAGCAGCGCAGCTTCGACCCCAACGACGACGTGCTCGGCTCGGCCTGGCACGCCGAGCGGGTCTCGCTACCGGTCGGCGACCCGCAGCGCCGTGCGGCGCTCTTGACCGAGGCACACGCCGGGACGCCCACCGTCACCCATCTCGACCACCTTGGTCGGGCGTTCCTCGCCATC
The DNA here is from genome assembly GCF_026337845.1 of Paraliomyxa miuraensis. Lineage (GTDB taxonomy): Bacteria > Myxococcota_A > Polyangia > Nannocystales > Nannocystaceae > Paraliomyxa > Paraliomyxa miuraensis. The sequence goes on from NZ_JAOVZF010000129.1 coordinate 19,305, forward strand.
GAGCACGAACGTGACGCCGGTGGAGTCGACCTCTACTACCAGACCCGGGCCCAGCTCGACGTGCAGGGCAACGTCCTGCGGATCACCGACGCCAACGGCACCCTCGCCGAACAACGCACCTACGGCATGCTCGGGCAAGTGCTGCACACCACCTCGATCGAGGTCGGCGAGCGCTGGGCGTTGACGGACGTGCTCGGGGCACCGCTTCACGCCAACGCCAGCCGCGGCTTCTCTACACGCCACCGCTACGACGCGGCCCGACGGCCCACACACACCTTCGTCACCCGGCCCGATGGCGCGACCTTCACCGCCACCCGCACCGTCTACGGCGAGGCGGCCCCGACACCCACCGCGAGCAACCTCCGCGGTCAGGTCTTCCGGATCTACGACGGCGCCGGTCTGCTCGAGCACGAGGCGTTCGACGTCGACGGCAACCTCGTGCGACAGTCACGACGCTTGGCTGCGGCCTACGACATCACGCCGGACTGGGCGGCTATCGACGACCTGGAGGATCCCGCTGCGATGAACGCTGCGACCACCGGGACGCTGGAGGCCGAGACCTTCTCGACCGAGGCCAGCTTCGACGCCATGGGCCGCCCGGTCACGAAGACCACGCCCGACGCCTCGGTGCTCCACCTCGGCTACGGCGACGCCGGCCACCTCGAGACCGTCGCCGCCAACGTTCGCGGCGACCTCGCCCAGACGAGCTTCGTCACCGACCTTCGCTACAACGCCCGCGGCCAGCGAACCCTCGTCTTGTACGGCAACGGCACCCAGACCGCCTACGCCTACGACCCGCTGACCTTCCGGCTCACCCAGCTTCGAACCGAGCGCACGGCCGACGGTCACCCCCACCAGGACCTCCGCTACACATTCGACCCCGTCGGCAACATCACCGAGATCCGCGACCTCGCACAGCCGGTGGTGTTCACGAGCAACGCGGCCATCAACGCCGACCAGCGCTTCGAGTACGACGCGCTGTATCGCCTGGTGCACGCCGAAGGCCGCGAGCATGAGAGCCAAGGCCAGCCCACGGCCGACGACTTCGTCTCGCGTGCTGCCCCCGAAGACCCCACGGGCCTGCGGGCCTACACCGAGCAATACCTCTACGACGCCGTCGGCAACATCCTGCAGATGCAGCACGCTGCCGTGGGCGGCAGCTGGACACGACACTACGGCTACGACCCCGCCTTGAGCGGCAATCGCCTGCTGGCCACCAGCGCCCCCGGCGATGCTCCCGGCGTCTACAGCCACACCTACGCCCACGACGCCCACGGCAGCATGACCGCGATGCCCCACCTGGCCGCGATCGACTGGGACTGGGCCGACCGCATGCAGTCCGCCGACCTCGGCGGTGGCGGCACGGTGCACTTCACCTACGATGCCGCAGGCCAGCGCGTCCGCAAGATCCGCGTCAATCTAGCTGGAACCTCCACCTGGGAGCGCATCTACCTCGGCGGCTTCGAGCTGTACCGCGAGCACGTTGGCGCCGAGCTCCGGCTCGAGCGACAGACCCTCCACGTCGGCGACGACGCGGGTCGCGTATGCCTGGTCGAGACCAAGACCATCGACGACGCCCTGCCCTTCGCCAACCCCGCGAACATCTCGCGCTACCAGTACGGCAACCACCTCGGCACCGTCGGCCTCGAGCTCGACGAGACCGGGCAGCTCATTTCCTACGAGGAATTCCACCCCTACGGCACCACGGTCTACCGCGCGGTCAACTCGGCCATCGAGGTCAGCCCCAGCCGCTACCGCTACACGGGCAAGGAGCGCGACGAGGAAACCGGCCTCGGTTACCACAGCGCTCGTTTTTACGCGAGATGGCTCGGCCGCTGGACAGCAGCCGACCCGATCGGCCTGGGCGATGGGGCGAACCGGTTCAGATACGTGCGCAACAACCCGGTCGGTTTTGGGGATCCCAGCGGGGAATTCACGGAACCGGCACCGGAGCTCACCCCGCACGATGTGGCCAACAAGAGCGACACAGAGATTAGGTCTCATCCGACATATTTCGACAACGGCATCTCCAGCATCACCTATTATGGTGAAGACCAAGAAGCCACCATCGAATACCAGGATGGGGCGTCGCTAACCGTCTTCACATCAGACATCAGGACGCAACCGAGACCAAGACTCACGCCGGGGACAGTAGCGTTCGGCGTCACCCCCGGGGACGTGGTCGAACCAGAGGTCGAGTCGGCATACGTAATCGATGACGGTTCAAGGCGCATCATCCCGGGGGAGATCAACATCGAAAATTCGCCGATATTCACGGAGATGCTCAAGGAAGCACGCCGTCAGGTTGAGACAGGAACTCGCGAGATCGGCGAAGCTGGCGTGCAGATCTACTCGGATTGGCGTTTCCAGGCGCTAGTCCTTACACCATCTCCGAATCTGCTTCTGCGGCCGACAGCACCGACGCCTCAGGTAAGAACACGTCCAGCCGGACCCGTAATGATAATCGAAGGGGCCGCGGATGCAGCGCACGAGACAGCGCAAGCGATCCGATTTGGGGCGGCAGAGGGAGGCGGCAGGTTCAAGTTCCTTGGAAACTTCAGCCGAGGCATCGAAGGATTCTTCACGCCAGCTGGCACGTCCAAGAGGATTCCAGTGTCGCTGAAGGATTTCAGCGGGACAGGCGCGACCCGAAACATCCTCAAGCGGATCAACAGAAACGCCGCTCAGGTTCGTGCAGCAGGGCACGACGGCGCCGCAATCCTTCATGCCCGGGTACAGGTCACCGCAAATGAAATGGTCTCGTTCATTGACAGGGGTCCCATCAAGAACATGCCAAGCGAAGGTGTGTTCTCTCGCCTCATCTTCGAGTGCCTGGACGGAATCGTGGAAGTCGGCGTCAGCGGAATCATAAGGAGGTAACTCATGAGCGTCGACATAGACATCATCCCACTCACTTCCTCAAGAGTCCCCTGGGCAACCGTGCGTAGCGGTTGGATTCACCGTTTGGGGGAACGAGCTAGAGCGCTACTGGGTGACGATCCTCTGATGCGGCGGCTGGGTGAAGGAACCGTGGTTCCTGGCGGTGAACCTCTGTCTCCCGTCCTGACGTGTTACTTCGAGCTCGCCGTGGAGAACACCCTCTCGCTCACCATACTCCCCAATGAGCCAGAGGACAGCGAGCTCGAATACCTACGAGACTACGGTAGGAATCTGTCTCCAACGGAAGCCGAGGAGCTCGCGCAGCAATGGCGGCGTGTGGGTCACTCTTTCGGCCTGAGTTCCGGTGGAGGGCGATCCCACGACGAACCGAGGATGCTGGTAGCCCTCGCCTGTGCCCTTGCCGACGCAAGCGACGGAAGAGTCATTCTGATGAATGACGGCCTGTTCAGTCTCGGCATCGGCATCTACACCCCAGAGCAATTCGAGCACGCAGAGTGGATCCGCTAGTTCCGGGGATTCGGGCTCGTCGAGCAGCGCGACGCCGACGCGTTCGAGGCTGGGCCTGAGAACTCGCTCGACGTGGCGCCCGTGCTCACCCAAACGTGGCATCCCACCCGCTACTCCAACCGATCCCTCGACCCAGCCATGTCGGGTCGCGGGGGTCGCGGACCACCAGACCAGCTTCGTCACCGACCTGCGCTACAACGCCCGCGGTCAGCGATCCCTCGTCGCCTACGGCCTACGGCAACGGCCTTCACGGCCAAGTCTTCCGGATCTACGACGGAACCCGCCTGTTCGAACTTCGAGCGCGTCGGGCCTGGGGTACTACGACGGTCTCGGTTAGTCTCGGCGCGTGCGTCAATTCCTCCTCGGGCTCTCGTTCTCCGTCGCATTCGTCCTCGGCTGCATGACTGCACAGCACGTGCCCTCGCTCGGCGTGCCTACGGCTACCGCTGCGCATGCGGGTCCGCGCTGGGAGTACACGTGCACGACGTGGCCTTCGACCGGGCTCAACGCCGAGAAGAACGTGCAGTCGCTGGAACAGCACCTCGATCAGCTGGGTGCCGAGGGTTGGGAGCTTGCTTCGATCTCGACGGGCGGCGCTGCGTTCCTCTGCTTCAAGCGACCTGGGTAGGCGCCAAGGGACGAGCGGCAACAAGGAGCTGAGATCATGGACGAGAAGCGACTCATCGAGAAGCTCCGCGCCATCGAGGCCCTGTTCGCCGGAGCCACCACGCCCGGCGAGCGGGTGGCGGCCGACCGCGCGCGACAGCGCATCCGCGAGCGACTCGAGGCATGGGAGCGCGAAGATCCCCCCGTCGAGTACCGCTTCACCATGGCCGACATGTGGTCGCGCAAGGTGTTCGTGGCGCTGTTGCGGCGCTACGGCATTCGGCCGTACCGCTACCATCGCCAGCGGCACACCACGGTCATGGCGAGGGTCTCGCGGCGATTCGTCGACGAGACGCTGTGGCCGGAGTTCCAGCAGATCTCGAGCAGCCTGCGAACCTACCTCGGCGAGGTCACCGAGCGGGTGGTGTCGCAGGTGATCCACGCCGACTCCTCGGAAGCCGAGGTGGTCGCCGAGCCCAAGCAGCTGACGGGGCGCGTGGTGGAGGTGGAGCACAACGACGCGAGCGCGACGGCGAACGAACCCGAGGTGCCGCCCACCGCCGCGCCGCGTACTTCCGCGAGCGTTCAGACCTCGCTCGGGCTCGAGCGCGCAGCCGCGTCGGGTCAGCCGGCCGAGGACGTCCGTGCGGCCAGCACCACCCCGGCCGACCGGGACGACACAGCCAAACGCAAGAAGAAGCGACGACGCTGGCGGTGAAGGTCGCCCGCTTGAGCGGCGCCTGCAGATGCGACCGTGCTTCCCCCCGGTGAGCACTTGGCCGTTCTCGTGGTGGGGGGCCGCGATCGCGCTCCACCGCCTCCGAGACGGCCTCAGCTGACCCCCGCTCTCCTACCCCATCCGCGGTGCCGCGCGGATCGGACTTCGCCGCAAAATCGCCCGGATCTCCACCCACTCACCGAGCTCAGAAAGACGCCAGGAACCGAACCATCTCGGGGGTTTGGGCGGCCAACCCCGCGCTACTCAGTGCGTTCGCCGGACCCCATGGGCAGGTTCGATTCCTGTGCGCCTCCGCCTGTAACTTCATGAATTCCTTGGATTAAATTCGTCGGACGGATCGCCGTTGCCGCTATGTTGCCGTGAATCTGCTCCGTCGAGCAGTTCGACGGCCCGACGGCGGGCGCCCGGGCTGAGGTGGGCGTACCGCATCGTCATCTCGAGCGACGCGTGGCCAAGGAGCTCCTTGACCTCGAGCAGACCCGCCCCGCTCATCACCAAGTGCGAGGCGTAGGTGTGACGGAGGGCATGCCAGCCGATCCGTCGGAGGCCCGCCGCGCGGCAAGCCTTGGCCAGCGCGTGGTCGTGCTTGGCGGCCTTGGTCTTCGACTCGCACTCCCAGCGCTGGAGCATCGAGCCGTCCTGGCGGCTGAACACCAGCTCGCCGCGTGCGTGCTGCTGGTGGGCGCCGAGTAGCTCCACCGCCTTGCGGGGGAGATCGACGACCCGCGACTGGCCGCTCTTGGGCGGGTGCAGCACGTTGACGTCGTCGGCCGCCTGGCGCACGTGGATCCGTGCCGCCACGAGGTCGATGTCGTCCCAGCGAAGGGCCCGGAGCTCGCCGAGCCGTAGGCCGGTCAGCATCGCCGTCGGGATCATCGCGCACCACGGCTGCGGTGCTCGAGCGGCCGCCTGCAGCAGGCGATTGCCTTCCTTGAAGTCCAGGAAGTCGAACGCCGGCTTCTGGGCCTTGAGCCGCCGGATCTTCGGAGGCTGCGTCGTCAGCTCCCCGATCTCCTCGGCGTACCCGAGGATTTTCGAAAGGATGGCGAGCTCCTCGTTGATCGTCTTGGGCGCCACCCCGTCCTTCTTGCGGCGAGCCTTGAAGCTCTCCACGTGGCGAGCGGAGATCTGATCCAGCCGCAGGCGCCCGAGCTCGTCGAGCAGACCACGGCCGAGCGCGCGCCGCTTTTCGCGGACGGTGCTGGGTCGGTTGTTGGTGGTTGCATACGTCTCGATGAAGAACCCGGCGAAGGACGCGAACGTCCGCACCGGCTTGCGCTTCTCCTCCTTCGCGCCGCTCCGAGAGAGCACGGCCGCTCGGACCTCTCGCTCGTACTGCGCCGCCCCCCGCTTGGTCTGCACCGGGCTGACCTTGCGGACCCGGATCCAAGACCCGTCGGGCTTCCTGATGTTGATGTCGATCATCCAGCTTCCGGATGGGATTCGTCGAATGGTCATTGCTTCGTCTCCTGTGTCGGAGGACGAGCAACTTGGCGGGAGAAGGATAGCGTGAGCGCGGGCGAGTGCCGAAGGCAGGGCGGAGATGGCCGCGCGAGGAAGGAGAGCGTCATTCGAGGCGAGCGGAGTAGACTTCTCCGCAGGCTGCGCGAACTTGTACCCGAACAGGCCCACGGCCCCGGGCTCTCCAGCAGCTCCGGGTGCTCGATCAGGAACTCCAGGATGCGGGGGAGGACGTTCTTGACGTCGGACTCGCTGTCCCAGGTGCGCCAGTCCGCCGCGAAGAACTCCATGGTGCGCACGACGTCGACCAAGATCTCGCGAAGGGGACCGAGGTTCGGCGCCGCTCCTCCTCGGTCGGCCCGAAGTCCAAGGTTCACGAACGCGTTGGTGACCCAGGTGTCGGCGCGTGAAGCTCGAGCAGCACGGCGATGAGCTTCACGAGCGCAGCTCGCCCGCGCGCAGGCTTCCCCAACCCTTGACAAGGAGCTCGCAGCGCGGCATCTGCCTCGACAGCTCGCGCAGCTCGGCCTCGGTTCCGGTCTCGTCGTCGACGCACAGGTCGCTTAGCTCGGGCAACCGCGCCAGCGGAAGGAGGGCGGTCGCGGTGATCGAGGTCTCGTGCACCTGCAGGTCCTGCAAGCGCGAGATCGCGAGCAGGTGCGGCACGCCGTCGTCAGTCAGCTGCGGGTTGTCCTTGAGGCGCAAGTGGGTCAGCGCAGGCAGACGTGCGAGCTGGCGCAGGCCGTCGTTCGAGACCCGGGTGCCTTGCAATACGATGTTCTTGAGGGTCGACACCTCGCACAGAAAGGCGAGGCCCTCGTCGTCGATCGGCACGTCGTAGAAGCTCGCGCTCCGCAGCCGGGGCAGCGCACGGAGCCCCCGCACATCTGTCATGTCGTACGGACCGCGATGGCTCCGCGGCCGGAAGTGCTCGGCGGAGACGTCGAGGTGCTCGCCTAGCACGATGATCGGAAAAGGCGAGGCCACGGCCGTAGGATACGGCGATCGGCGCCCGCCGACCAGCCTCCGCTCGCCAGCCCCCTTGGCTCGCCATCTGCCCTTGACGCCGCCCGGGCGCGGGATCATTTGCGCGGCCGGGATGCTCAATCGCGATAGACTGCCGGAGGCGAACGAGCATGCGACCAGACTACCGGGGAGCCCGCGGATCAAACGCAGGAGACGATTTCCACGAGCTTTGGGCGCTCTACCGCAGCCTTGAGCTCCTGGACCCGAAATCAGACCTCTTGGAGGTCACCGTCGAAGGCGTAGCGCCAGACGACGAGGCGGGCACGACAAGCAGTCAGTGGGATGGTGTCGACTGCGCTTTCTACCGCGGAGATCGAACAACAGGCAACATAGCAGGAATCGAAATCGAGCAGCTGAAATACTCGGGCGCGTCCCCGTCGACGCAATGGACCGTATCCGCGCTCTGCTCCACATCGAAGAGTAAGCGAAGCGTGCTTGGACGGCTCGCAGAAGTCTTCGGCGCGATCGCCGACAAGTACCCAGAGCTAGCGCGCGATGGGGGCATCGTTGTGCGACTCGTCAGCAACAGACCCGCGTCGCAAGACCTTCTCGACGCCATGCTCGCTGACGACGCGGCCGCCCGACTCCCATCGGACCGGGCGCAGGCCCGGTCCGAGAACCGCCGGCAGTTGCGTGGAGCAGCACGACTGCCCACAAACCGAATACAACAGTTTATGGCGGCGCTCGACTCTTCCGGCTACGGACGGTCTTCGCGGTTCGAGATCGAGTCGAAGTGTGTCGAACTGATCTCCGGTTCGACGTGGTGGGACGCGCGACCGACAACCGACGCCCTTCTCAGATTGATCGCGAATCGGATGGGCCCCGAGGGCAACGGCAAGACCATCACATACCTTGACCTCTACACGGCCCTCGGCTTCGCGGATCCTTCGCTGCTGTTCCCGTGCCCCCCAAAGTTCCGAGACACAAAGACTCTCGTTGAACGGCGATGCGCGGAGACGATCGGGGAGCGACTGCGCGAAGGAGCACGTCGTGTCTGCATCCACGGCCCCGCCGGCTCGGGGAAGACCACTTTGGTACGGCTCATTGAGAATCGGCTTCCAAAGGGGTCCGCAGCAGTGCTCTACGACTGCTACGGAGAAGGCGACTACCTCCAGTCCACATCGCGGCGCGACATAGCGAGCGACGCGTTCATGCAGATCTGCAACGAACTCGCAGAGCAGTTGCACTTGCCATTGTTGCTGACCGACAACGTGAATGCCCGAACCCTGGCGAAGCGAGTCGAACTCGCGGCAAGTGCGCTCCAAGCTCGAGATCCGGATGCGGTTCTTCTAATCGCCATCGACGCGGCGGACAACGCTCTCGCTGCCGCGAAGAGGCGCACGTCGGGGGAAAGGAGCTTCGTTCGTGAACTAATCGACCTCGGTAAGCTACCCGATAACGTGCGTTTGATGGTCACGTGTCGTGGTTCGCGACTCGCAGATCTCAACCTGCCCGACGATTGGCTGAAACTGGAGATTTCGGTCTTCGATCTACGGGAAACGAAGAAGCACGTCCAGCTACGGTATCCAACTGCCGCCGCCAACGACGAGTGGCTTCGCGAGTTCCATGCGCTTACCCACGGAACTCCGCGGGTGCAATCGTACGTATTCGACGAAGCTGCGAAGTATGACCAGGATCCGATTCTCCTTCTGCAACCCGATGGAAAGACGCTCGATGCGCTATTTGAGGAACGGCTCGAGGAGGCGGCCAATAAACATGGTGAAGGGAGCGACTTTGCGAACTTTTGTGCGTCCCTCGTGCAGCTTCCTCGCCCTACTCCTGCGCGAGTGGTGGCAGCCACGACCGGACTCCAGGAGTTGCAGGTCATGGACATTTGCCACGACCTGCAACCGGCTGTTGTCATCGATGGGCAGGATATCGGCCTTGCCGACGAGGATTTCGAGGATTTCCTTCGGGTGCGCGGAACACCGGCAGAGGCCACTACATACGCCAGCTTCGCCAACTACGTCCTCGCCAACCACGCCAGCGATGCCTACGCAGCGACGCACCTTCATTTCGCGTTGATTGCGGATGGGCGCGAGCGCGAGCTACTCGCTGTCGTGCAGGGCGCGGAGCGCCTCGACGCGCTCAAAGATCCTGTCCTGCGTCGCCGGACTCAGCTGAGCAGGTTGCAGACCGCTATGCGCTGTGCGCAAGACTTGGACGATCCGGCTGAAGCGGCGCTCACCTTGCTTCTTGGCGCGCACGCACTGCGGAGCGGACGGACGATCAACCGAGCCCTCTCCGACAACCCCGATCTTGCTGTGGCGTTCTTCGAGGATTCGATTCGTCACGAGGTTCTGCGCGATCCACAACAAATCGCTACCCATGGTGAGATTCTCTTGCACAGCCTCGTGAACGCCGCAGAACGGCGAAGCAGGCATGACTACTTGCACGGCTACCAGCACTTCGTCGCGTGGCTCAAGCGTCGCGAAGTAGAAACTTCGAGCGAGTCGGGTCACGGCAGATCTTGGCCAATCAGTGACCGCGCTGTTCTGGCGAACATTGAGGCCGTCTTGGAGTTCGAAGGACCCGAGGAAGCCGTGGATGCCCTTCTGCGTTGGAGGCCTCCGGTCCTCCAGGCCACTGTCGCAATCGGTCTGTCGTGCAGGCTGGCCACGCGAGGGAAATTCGATATGCTTCGCAATTTGGCCGACGCAGGAGCCAGAAAAACGCCATGGAACGCGATCCCGTTGATCGCGTTGGCCCTCGCCGGACAAGCCGTCGATCCACACCGACTAGGCAAGCTCCTCCGCCTTATCGCCCGCTTTCCATTGGTTAACTACTCCCGCTTTGTCGAATCGTACGGAGACCAAGAGACTCAGAACCGGATTCTCGAGTTCCTCCTCTCTGGTGCCGAGATCGCTCTAGCCCTTGGCTGCAGGGTCACCGATGTGGACCCGCTGCTGCGCATCCTGTCTGCCGAGCAACTCCGAGGTGTGAGCCAGATGTCCTCCGTCGCGTCGAGCGCGGCGTTTGACGCCAGTGCACGCGCGGTAGCACTGCGAGAAGCACTCGATGGCCGAGCCTTGGACACCGAAACCTATTGGATGAAGGGTGAGCGGACGCCTTCCGACCGCGCCGAACGGCAAGCACAGGCTCGTCGGGAGGAGGAGGTTCGGCGATTCTACGCCCCATACCTTGCGTTATATCGCCTCCGCGCCGCAATCATCCTCGGGTCGGCGTCGCCGGACGCGTTGGAAGTTGATGGCGATAGGCTCTTGGCTGAGCTGGACGCAGCAGAGCGCAACACAGCGAAGGAGTACTGGGCTAGAGTTCTTCGCGCGCGACTAGCAACTGCGTTGATTCGACTAGCAGGTCGTCCTGGCTTGGATCCCCTCGCCTGCATGCGGCTGGCGTTGGCTACTGCTTCAGGAAAAGGGGACGACTTCGAGGCGCCAGAGAAGGATTGGTGGAGAGCAGCGGGACTACAGGTCCCGCTTCACGGAGAGCTGATCTCGCACGTGGGGGCGCGCGCCAAAGCGGTCGCCGGCGCCCCGGCCCCGGCGACCGCTAGAATCGCTGCTCTCACCGATTTCGCACGAGTACTGCTCCCGTTCAGCCAGGACGATGCCGAGGCGATTTTCACGGATGCTCTGGAGCTAGGTGGCGATACCGACGCCGACGATGTTCATGAACTCACGGCGCTTGCCGCCGCCGCCGTGACTGGTAGGGCAGGACTCGATGACAAACTCCGCGGACAAGTCGCACGTCAGCTTGCACAGGTTGTGGCAAAGGTAGCAAAGAAGCTCCCGGACGACTTCCCCTGGCATACAGCGGTGCGGGCTATCGCTGTCACTCGTGTCGCCGATGCGCTTGCCGCTATTGGTCGATGGCACGATGAGGGAACGGTTTCCCTGGACGATACACTCCCATCTGCGATCCAGGCAGCCCTGTCGACAGGTCAGATGTCGGGCACCGTGGCCTGCAGCCTTGTGCCCCTTCTCTCGAATCCGGGATCGCTGTTGATTAAGGATATCGCGTCCTCCGTTGTCATTGCTGATGAATCCACACGACGGCGAGTCGCAGCACAGTTGGCCCACCACGAACTCATCGAGAAGGTCGAGCCACGGGAAGCCGTCACGCGAGCGGTACTTGGCCTGTGTTCCGCTCCGGCGAACGAGCCCCAGGTCGAGGCACTCGCACGAACGGCCGATTACTATCGAAAGATTTTGGCCTTGGAGCCGCGTTCCAGTTCCAAACCAGCAGGACAAGAGCACACGTCCGCGGGCTACCACACCGATGCTCCGAATGCCAATGCCGCTGCCATGGAGCCCGATGCAGAGTCGATTCGTCGGTGTCTCGACGGGGCGATCGCCGAGGCGGAGGCTAGGAACGACTATGTGCGCACCTCCACCCATCTCGCCAACCTCCGTCGGTCTGTCACCGTGAAGGACCGCGCGCGTTTCCTGGACGGCATCCGCACCCTGGCCAGCGATGCGACCTACGAGCATAACACGGCGATGGTGGAAGAACTCTGCAAAAGCGTGAGGGATTGGTTTGACGGTTCCCCCGCCGTCCGTCGCTGGTGCGCCGACCGACTCATGACGCTAGTCGAGGATTCGCTGCCGCGTTTTGCAGAGTACTACGACGGACACCTTGACCTTGCGGAGCTGTTGAACCGGTCCACGGCACCAGGGGACGCGTTGTCCCGAGCGCTGCTCCGCGGCCTCTCTCGCCACGCCGGCACGCTAACAGCACGCTCTCTCTATGAACTGGTCGCACTCTGGCTCGAACGATGTAGTGCCAAGACCGCGGCTGCCGTGCTCTTGAGGTTCGTCGATACACTGGCAGAACGACAAGGGTTAGTGCCCATGAGTTCCGCCGCCCCCGCAAGTCACGAGCCCTCAACAGAGGTCGCGACTTCCCGCTTTCTGTTCGCGATGCTCGGCGACACCGACAGTCGCATACGATGGCGCAGTGCGCACTCGCTTCGATGGGCCGCGACACTTGGCGAGCACTCGGTCGTGCAGCAGGTGCTGGACCGATATCACTGTCGGGCCGAGGATGAGTACCGCGACTCCGGCGCCCCCTTCTTTTGGCTCGGAGCGAGACTTTGGCTCCTGATCGCCGCGGAACGAATCGCGCTCGATCGCCCTGGACTGCTGCACCCCCACGCGGAACTGCTCAAGCGAATTGCGAACGACCAGTCCTTGCCTCACCTGCTTCTACAGCGCTCCGCTCGAAGGGCCCTCGCGCTACTGAAACCCGGGACAGACGGACCGGCCGACGACAATGCGTCGCCTGAAGGCAGCCGAGCAAACGACGCGAGCGCGACATCTCCATCTCATGAAGAACTCCAAGTTGGACCGCGCCGTTTCGACTTTGACCCGATGGACACGATACCGTACTGGTACTCTCCAGCGTCGGACCGGATAGGCCTCCGCCAGGATGAGTTCTTGGCCAAGGCGGAACGCTGGATCGTGAACGAATGGGGGTTTACAGACGCACAGCGCAACGCCGCCTACGCCCGAATCAGCCGCCGCATAGGTGGGAACCGCTACGATCTATGGGCCCATCGGCACGGCGATCAGCCCATCGTGGAACTCTGGGAAACGCATCTCGAGTGGCACGCGATGTGGTGTGTATTGGGTTCTCTCGCTACCAACGCCGACAATGGTCTAGGCGAACGTGGCACCGTCGATGACTTCGCAGGCATCGAAGAGTTGTCAGCCCCACCGTACTGGCTCGCGGATCTCCTCGGCCCCGTACCACTGGAGGACGCCATGAGGGCGCCTCCACGAAACGATTTAGTCCTGTGGGGGAGCGACGCTGCTGCGTCTGACTTCACCGGCGAAATCGGTATCGAGGGCGAATGGGTCACGGTCTATGCATCGTATTCGGTCGAATCGGAGAGTTCGCTCTCGTGCGCCGTGGCCTCGGCTCTTGTTGCGCCGGACACTGCGCCCGCTCTCGTACGAGCCCTGCAAACAGCGGAGCACTTCGCGCATTATCGACTCCCACCTGCTGGAAATAGGCTCGAGTTCGACAACCCGCCATACCGCCTTCTCGGATGGCTGGACGACACATCAGGCGCTAGCATCGGCATCGATGGGCTCGATCCGCTGGCGCACGGCCACCGGCCTCCACCTATCGAGCCATCAGCCGACACTTGTGCGGCTCTGAACCTCGAGAAGAGGTCCGGTCGAAACCAATGCTGGCGCGATGCTGTAACGTCGGAGCGCGTGTTCGAACTCCACTCCTGGAGCAGCCGGCCTGCGAAGGGCAGCAGTCCACCAGGATACCGTGACAACCGGGGCTCCGATGGATTCCGGCTCGTCGTGAGGCGGAAACAACTGCTGGAGTTCCTACGGCAACGGGGCTTGGACTTGATACTCGAGGTGCGATTCGACCGACGGAGCAGAGCGTATGACCAACGATCCTACGGCAACGACGAAGAAGTCACAGAGTCCCAAGCCCGGAAAATCCTCCTTCTCCGACGGGACGGCACCGTGGAAGACGAAGCCGGACGCGTTGGAACTGGGGAAATATCTGGTCCATGAGCTTGGCTTGGAGAACGGTTCCGACACGCTCGCGAGGTGGATGGCGCACCACGTCGCCGAGCTCATTCTGACTGCTGAAACCGCCGACGTGGGTAGCGCCGCGAGAGCAGACGCAGAACACCGCGCGACGGAGACCGTGCTACGAATCTGGGAACACAGGCGAGCGCTACCCGGGAACGCCGATCCGTTGCGCCGTTATGAGAAAGTGGTGTCCATGTTGGAGCGCGTTCGCCCGGGTAGTTCCGTCTTCCATACGATCGATCTCCCTACGCCGCTGCGCCACGCACGCTCAGTCGTCGACCAACTGAGTCGAGTCGCAATCGCGCTGGTTATCCCGGCCTTGTCGCTGCCGGAAGATGCCCCGCCAGAGGTAGCGACCGAGTCCCTATCCGAGGAAGAGCAACGCCTTCTTGACGACCTCTCTGAGTGGATAACGATTGCCAAGGCGCAACCCTACGAGGGTCTCGCAGATCGACTTGAAGACCTGCTTTGCGGCGCGGATGTGGATGTCGAGAACTCCATGGAGACGAGTAGTGCGCCCCAGTCCCAAGCAGCCGCGACTGCAGAAGGGAATACTTGGGCAACCCTTCTGTCCATGCTTGATGAGGCATTGAAAGGCCTAGCAACCGTCCGCGACGGACTAGCATCACTTGCCGAACAAGATGCCGCCCAACCATCGGGGCGGGCCGACACCGAAACGGAGGAACCGAGCTAGCGGAAGCTCGAGGGACCGCCGCCTCACGACCCACGTTCGACCGACGAAGGCAGTGCACGGTGCACGGGGCGGACCCCGGACCTAGTGTACCGACCCGCGCTATGCACGGGGCTTCGTCCCGCGCTTGGGGACCAGGCCCAGCGCGGCGGCGAGGTTGCGGTAGACGACGACGAGACAAGACGCGGGCGACTGTAGCAGTGCGGAGATGAGTGGCCGTTGGCGCCCCATGGGCAGCGCGAGAGCTGGAATTGGCGGTGGTGGTACCGGGGGTACCGGCAGCAGATGAGGCCGTCGGAGCACGACCGAGGCAGGCTCGACTCCTACCTCTCCCTCAAGGCCGGGCGGTGACGTAGACGTGCTTCCAACGCTTGGCCCGAAGCGCGTGAACCCACGTCCACGAGCCCTCGTCGCGCAGCCCCGGCGGGATGTTGGGATTGGTCTGCTCGACGTCGAAGGTCACCAATGGGGAGGTCATGCTTCCGAACGTGGCCAGCGCGTCCAAGGCCGCGTGTGCGGCCACGAGGGCCTCGGGGTCCCGATGCTCCTCGCGGATCTTCATGTCGAGCACGAAGACCGGATCCCCGCTGACCAACAAGCCGAACTCGGCCTCGAACCAGTCATAGAAGTCCTCGTCGTAGCCGGTACCGTCGAGCAGCGCGCCCGCGAGATACTCGTGGTCGCCGGTCAACGCGTCCATCTCCATGTTCGCGTCGGCTTCACCCAAGAAGGGCTTGGCGATGCGGATCGTCCCGGCCTTCACGTAGTGCGCGCCCTCGTCGCTCTCGTCGTGGTCGTCGGGAAGCTCGTTGCGCGCGACCATGATCGTGCCGATGGCGCTCACGACCGCGACCTCGATCTCCCGCCGGGCGTCCCACCGCACCTCCACCGGTGAATTCATGTACCAGCGGGGGTCGCGTTGGTCGGGGGGAAACAGGACTTCGTCGCTGTCGCGCATGCCGGACTACGATAGCGCAGCCTCGGGCTTGGACCGCTCGACGGTGAAGGTTCGAAGTGTTGCCCCGGGGAAGGATGATCTGCTGGGCCGGTCGACGCGGAGCACGGTCGCGATCACGCCTTGGGTCGCCCCGAGCGCCTCGGTGCCGCCGCCCCTTCGACCGGGGCGAGCCGCCCGTAGAAGTACCACTCCCCGTCCACGAACCGCATGCGGGGATCATCCAGCCGCGACCGCACCTGCTCGATGATCTCCCGTTGCTGCACCACCGGCAGATCGGGCTCGTAGCTCCACTGCACCCCGTACCGGATCACGAATTCGTCCGCGAGGTATCGTCGCAACCGCAGCGGCAGCGCCATCGACAGCACGTCGAGGTCCGTATGCGGCCCTGCCAGCCTTCCGAGCCGATGCCGTTGCCCTGGCCGCAGCCGCTGGCCGTGCTCCGCCAGCCACCGCTCCCATAGCACCGGCTCGATGCTGATCCCGGAGCCCGCCAATGCCGTCCATGCCCGGTCGTCGACCGCCTCGTTCTCCATGTCGTCCTCCGTCTCCAGGCGCGCCCCGGTGAGCAGGAACAGTCCGAGAGCCGCCGCCTCGGCATGTGTCCCCGTCCGAAGCTGCTCGACCAGCACCTCGAGCCCGCGCGGATCTCCGAAGACTCCCAACCCCACCAACGCCTGCGCCGGCTCCTCACCCCGCGCGGCCTCCATCAGCCACGCCCCCATGGCCGGCCCGCCGCCCATCGCCACCGGCAATGCGGCCCATGGCGCGCGCTTGCGATGGGCGAGTCGATCGAGCACCGACGCGTCCCCGCTCCGTAGCGCTGCCACGGCCGCCGCCCGAGCCACGACCGGCTCGCCACAGCGCACCGCGGCCAGCACCGCACCCGGCACCGTCCCGGGTAGCTGCCCCAACGCCCGCAGCACCGCCGGACGATCGGCACACTCCCGCCCCGCCGCATCCCGCAGCTCGTCGGCCGCCGCGGCCCACCCTCGCGCCCCCACGCACGTCGCCAACACCGACGCCACGTGCGGCCCGGCGTCCCGCAGCGCCTCCGCCACGAGCGCCGTCGCACCGCCGGCCAAGTGGTGCACCAGGGCATCCGTCACCGCCTGCCGCAGCGAAGCCGTGGCCCGCTCGTCGGTCGACTCCTCGCACCACACCTCCACTTCGAGCAACGCGACCCGAACGATCGAAAACTGGTGGAGCCGACACGCCAACGCCACCCACGCGTAGAAGGTCCACGGGTCCGCCGGGGCCGCGTCGATCAACGCCACCCCCAGGGCCGCCGAACCACCGCGCTCGAGCATCCGCAGATGTTCGTCGACCCGCGCCTCGACCTCGGCCAGCTCGTCGAGCGTGGCCTCCCAGCCGCATAGCCACTGCTGCCGCAGGTCGTAGAGCCCGCCCACCATCCGCAGGTGCTCGCGATACGGCTCCAACATCTGCCCCGCTCCGCCCATGCTCACGAGCCCTCCACCTTCGAGTCTCGGATTCCACGAAGCGCCCTTCGCGTGGTCCCGAGGTTCTTGGCCGCCTGCGTCACGTTGCTTCCCTCAGCTGCGAGCATGAGCCCGACGACCCATCGATCGACCACGCGGTGGATCTCGCGGTGCGTCGCCCGTCGCTCGAGCAGCTCGGCCAACGACGGTCCCGCGGGTATGCCCCGCACCGGCTCGGAGCTCGCCAGCTTCGCCATCAATGCTCCGACCGCTGGACGACGCACCGCTGCCCACCGCTGGCGAAGCCTCCTGCGACTGATCTCGAGCCGGTTGGCGGCGTGGGTGATGTTCCACTCGCATGCGACGAGGACTCGCCCGAGCACCCATCGGTCGACGATGACCTTGATCTCTCGCCGCGTCGCTCGTCCAAAGAACCGGCCGAGCTCGGGCTCGGGCTCTTCGGAGACCTCGGGCTCTTTGGAGACCTCGGGCTCTTTGGAGACCTCGGGCTCGGGGTTGCAATGTCCCCGGAGCCCCAGGGACCCAGGGAGTTTCCCGGCGATCACGACCCGCGACACGACCGCCTCCACCGTGGTCCCGGCGCACTGCGCCAGCTCCCGTACCTTCATGCCCTCGACCAAGCGCACCACTTTGTGGAGGTCGATCACGAGCTCGCCCTGCATCTTGGGCCTGCTGGCTGGGCGTCGTGCAGCCGTCACCGCGTCCCCTCCTCGTGCGACTCCGGATGGCTCCGGTCGGCGGCGCAATCGGCCTCGCCCACCGACTGCCTCTTTGCCTTCGGTCGCCCAACGCCCAACGCCTCGAGCATGGGAGCGAAGTGGGGATTGTTCAGCTTCCATCGACGAACGTGCTCCCGGAACGTCCTGCGACCCGCGCCAACGCTCATGGCGCCGTGCGTGACGTTCCCTGCTGCATCGAGCAACGCGGTCATGCATGCGAGGGAGCCGATGCATTCGAGCAACTCGGCAAGCTTGCGCGGGTCCGAGTCGAGCCCCAGCACTTTGCGGCCGAGTGCATCCCACTGCGCCCGAAACTCCGCTTTCATGTCGAATGGCCTCGTGACCACCGGCCGGTCCAGGTGGCCCTCGATGAACGTCAGCTCCACCGGCTGCCCGACCATGGCGGACTCGACCGGCACGGTCGCGAGCGCTTTGCATCGCAGGCATTCACCATTGGGCGCGACCAACTCCACCACGACCTCGCCGTCCTGCGAGACCTCGACCACGGTGCCCACCAGCGGCTCGAACTGGAGCGTGGGTTCGCAACCCTTCGCTGCGCTCGACTCCTCGAGTGACTCTTCGTTCATCGCTCACCTCTCTTGCCCGGCGACCAGTGCAAGAAGGCCACCGCAGGCATCGGGATCAGCGTGGGGCTCGACTCCAGCCAAAGACGCAGTCGCTTGCGGATGGCCAACCGGCTGGTTCCGAGCCACGTCGCCGCGAACGTCAGGTTCCCCTGGTTCTCGACCACCGCCCAGACGGCGACCAGCACGCCACCCTCGCGGATGATCTCCACGAACTTGGGTGGGCACTTGGGCTTGCGCACGAACACCCGCTCACCAAGCGTCTTCCAGCGTCCCGTCAGCTCGGCATGCCAGTCGTGTCCCAGCTCTGGATCCGTCGTCTTCACGTCCCCGCCGAGGATCTTCATCACCATCGAGATCGCAGTATCCAAGCTCCCATCCCTTTCCTGCTCGTCAGTTGAGCTCGATCTTCTCCGCCACTGATGCTCACCGCGCCTACCGTCACGATGTCGATGCGGCTCGCCGCTCTGCACGCAGCTTGGCCCGTCTGGCTCGGTGCCTGGCGTTGTCCTTCTCCCGAGCTTCCGCCCGCTTCGCCTCCTGTTCGGCCGACAAGTGGATCCCACGCTGTCGCTTCGGATGCTTCGGCCGATCCGGGACGTGCTGCGGGTGCCGCTGCGCCCAGATCTCGACATGGGCGCGCAGGACCTTGCGGCTCGTGCCACGGCGTGCGGCGGCTCTCGTGATGCTCCCTTGCTCGCGGTGCCAGGCCACTACGCAGGCGAGGATCTTCAGCTCCTCGCACAACTGCGCCAGCTTGCGCCCGCTCGGCTCGTGCCCCAGCACGTCCTGCTCGATGGCCTTCAACTGGCGCTCGACCTCCACCCGCCACGCCTCGATCTCCGCTTCCATGTCTTGCCTCCCTCGTGTCTCAGTTGAGCTCGATCTTCTCGGTGCCACGAATGCTCACCTCGCCTTCCGTCACGATGTCGATGCGGCTGGCCGCCTCGATCCCGACGCGTCGACCTCGAACGTCGATGCGGCTATCCGCGGCAATGTCGATCTGCTCGTCCGCCTCGATCCCGACGCGTCGACCTCGAACGTCGATGCGGCTCGCGGACTCGACGTCGATCTCGTCGCCCTTGATGGCGAGCTTGGTGGTCTCGATCTCGGTGGTCGGGCCCTTGAGCACCGCCATGCTCGCGGTCACCGCCACGAGCATGTCGGTGCCCAGCTCGATCTTCTTGGCCGCCCGCAGCGTGGCCGCGTCCTGCTCGAGCACCAATGCCGTGCTCGGGCACGCGGCCGAGATCCGCGGGGCTCGGAGCACGATGCCGTCGGGGCGCAGCTCCAGGCGGCTGCTACCGCAGCGGAGTACGATCGGCTCGACCGACCGCAGCTCGAAGCCCCCTGCGGGTGCTTCGGGCTCCGTGTCCATGGGAGCGCTGGAGAGCTCGACGGGGGTCGTCACCTCCCCGACGTGCACGGCGTAGCCACCGCGAAAGCGGGCGGTCGCCTTGCCGCTCACGATGTGGCGGTGCTCGCCGGCCGTGATCGTGGTGTC
This sequence comes from Paraliomyxa miuraensis, assembly GCF_026337845.1. Lineage (GTDB taxonomy): Bacteria > Myxococcota_A > Polyangia > Nannocystales > Nannocystaceae > Paraliomyxa > Paraliomyxa miuraensis. The sequence goes on from NZ_JAOVZF010000129.1 coordinate 38,985, forward strand.
GTCCTTGCCGACCCTCGCGATGCGCGAGCCCTCGACGGCGAGGGTTTGGTTGCGACCCACCTCGGTGCAGTGATGGGCGAGCACCTGCTCACGGAGGTTGCGCTGGGCATGCAGGAACACCTCCTCGGCCCCCGCCAAGTCCTCGAACGACAGCTCGTTGAAGCCCTCGCCAGCGATGGTCCGGGTGCGAAGCACGGTGCGGGTGGCGTGCCCGGGCAGCTCGTAGGGCGGCCCCGCTACGCCGTCGTGGACGCAGGCGCAGCAGATCGGCCGGTCGGGGTCGCCGTCGATGAACGACACCAGCACCTCGGTGCCCACCCGCGGGATGAACACTGCACCGAAGCCGTCACCCGCCCAGGGCGTGGCCACGCGTAGCCAGCACGACGTGGGCTCGCCCTCGTGCACCTGCTCGTCCCACAGCATGCGGACGCGGACGCGACCGAAGCGATCGGTGTGGATCGCGTCGCCGGGTGGTCCCGTGACCACGGCCGACTGCATGCCCACGGCCCGGGGCTTCGTCAGCCGAGGCGGCACGACTTGTGCTCGCAACGGCTGACACTCGAGGTCGTTGCCGTAAATGAAGGGCGCCCCCTCGGCTTCGCCCGTGTCGTCGGCGAGCGCTCGCAGGTCCTCGGCTCCCTCGATGGCCTCGCTCCCGAGCTCGCGTGGGCATTTGGCGCGAGCCTCGTGGCGAACCGCCATCACCACCCACGGGTCGCCGAGCTCGTCGTCGGGTCCCTCGAGCAACTCGAACACCGAGCCCGCACGCAGGCCGATCACATTGGAGCACGCGCGCAGCCGCGTCGCCGTCGCGTGGTCACGCCCCCGCTGGAGCTGCACCCGTCGCCCCATGCGGTCCGCGGCCAGTCCCTCCGCCGCCGCGGCTTCGTCGAACCGTCCCTCGTCCGCTTCCCACCACTCGCCGACGGCCGCGGGGTCGATCGTGCTGGTCTCCGAGCGCACCGACATCCCCCGCACCTGCCAGTCCCACGCCGTCGCCGTCCACTCTCGCCGCCGCAGCCGGCTCTGGCGACCCAGCGCGGCGATACCCTCGAACGGTAGCTCGTCGACGTCCTGGCCCACGAAGGGGATCCGCGGCGGCGACCGGTCGTCGTTCTCGAGCGGCTCCCGCCCCGCGTTGGGCAGCACCTCGTTGGCGTCGACCAGCACCACCGTCTCGACCCCCGCGTCGTGGTCGAAGAGCACGGTGATCCCATCGTCCGCGAGGATCCGCAGCACGAAGTCGAGATCGGTCTCGCGGTACTGGACGCAATAGTCCCGCGGCGGATGGAGCCGCAGCAGCCGCTCCACGCAGACGAGGCCACCGTGCTCGGCCAGCACCGGACCCATCACGGCCAACGCGATCTCCACCACGCACTGGCCCTGGAACATCCGGCTGCGTCGCGAGAGCCCGAGCAGGGCGAACGCGGGCACCACGTGGAGTTCCACCATCGGCTCGACCTCGCTCCCTTCGACCCCGCGAACGAGCTCGGCCTCGAGCACGATGCCGTGCACGGTTCGCCCATGGGTCCCGCGAGCGAGCTCGAGCACCACGCGCCCGCCGAGCAGCCCCTCGATCCCCGCCTTGGGCAGGGGGCCCATGGCCGTCACCGCGAGCGCGTAGGGAGCATGCAGGCGCTCGTCGAGCACGAACGACCGCACCGCCCACTCGTGCTCGTCCGGGTCGCCCCGGAGCTGGAGGTACAGCCGGACGCGCGGCGGCGGCAATTCGTCGAAGCCATCCGGGAGCGCGTCGTGGACCTGAACGTCATGCGGCATGGGGGGTGTGCTCCTCGGGTTGGATCTCGGTGGTGGCCACGGCGATCTCCAGCGCCCGGATCGCCCGCATGCGATCGAGCGGGTAGCGCTCGGGCGAGGCGACCACCGCCGTGTAGTCGAAGCTCCAGCCGTCCACGTCGCGGTGGGCGAAGCGGAGCTCGAAGGTCTGCTGGCTGTCGCGGGCGGTCGCGAGGTAGATCCCCACGAGCCCCGACGTGCCCATGGCCGAGCCCGGGGGGATCCGCTTGGGCTGGCGTGCGAGCGCGATCCCGTGGGTCCACAGCTCGTGGTGCAGTCGGTGCTGCCGCGTGTGCACTGGTTCGGGGCGGTCGTACTGCCAGCGGGTGGCGTCGATCCGCAGGCCCACCGAGCCCTGCGCCGCGTCGGTGGGCTCGGCCACCCATCGCGTCGTACCCACCCATGGGGGCGGCTGCGGTCGGGCGGTCCAGGACTCTGGCAAGCAGAACGCCATGTACGGCCCGCCGCGGCGCACCCGGGGCTCCACCTCGCGGCAGAACGTCGGCCGGTCCAGGGCCATCAGCACCCCGCACGGCCACAGGACGTCGTGCATCCGGTCCCAGGTCGAGGCAGGCCCGGCCACGTCGACCCGCAGCAAGCGCCCGTTGTCGACGAACCCGGTCGCGCGACGCACCTCCACGCGACGGTCGATCGTCCGCAGGCCGCCTACCTCGAAACGCGGGTGCCAGCGGGCCTCGAGCGGCTGAGCCATCGCGATCGACCAGCCCGCGAGCTCCCATCCATGACGCACCCACTCCACCGGGTCGACGTCCCACCGCAGGCGGGTGGCCGACACGATGATCCGCGGGCCCTCGATGTCGGGGTCGGGCGCGAAGAGCCCGAGGATCTCCGGTCGCCCCGCCGGGGCCTGAACACCAAGGCCCTGCACACGGCCCCAGCCCTTGGGGATCGGCAGGGAGTAGGCCAGGGTCGGATCGCCGGTCGGCACGATCGCCTGGCGGCGGTGGGTCTGCGCCACCTGCTCGAGCACGTGCGGCGCGTCGCGAAAGGGTGGGGCTCGTAGCGTGGTCATCGTCGGTCGTCCTCTCGCGTTGCTTCGGCCCAGAGCCGGGTCGGCCGAGCCACGCCCTGGGCTCGTGCGCGTGGTCCGTCGAGCACGAGCCCGAGGATTTCCTTGCGCTCGCTTGGCTCGGGCTCGATGCGGCGCCACGAGAACGGCAGGCCGGCGGGTCGTGGCGAGGGCTTGGTCCCGGTCGAGCACCAGCCCACCACTGGTCGCGGCGTCGGCCCGATCACCACCGACGGGCAACCGATCGCGATCGGGTTGAACCCGTGCGGCCCCTCGTCCACGTAGTCGCCGACCCGCAGGGCCGGGAAGCCGTTGAACTTCACCTTGGTCTGCGTCGCCACGAACCCGCCGCCTGCATGCGGTCCGAGCTCGGCCCGGAGGCACACGTGGCCGTCGCAGCTACGCAACGCTGGGCGGCCACCGATGAAGACATTGGAGCTGCCCGGGCCCGGCGCTACCGGACCGCCGTGGAGCATCACGTCGCCCACCCGTGCCGCGAACCCGGCCTCGGGCGTGAGCACCAGCTTGCTCCACTGCTCCAGGCACCCGCTCTCGCTCCGGTCGAAGCACCACACCGCGTCGTCGACGTCGACCGCGAGGAGGTGCTCGGGGTGCTCGGCTAGGTCGACGAGTCGCTCGAACACCGCCGGCTTGCTTGCTCGCAGGGAATCCCGAGATGCGATCATCGGCCGGGGCCGGCCATCCGCACGCGAGCGCCGTGCGGCGTCCCGCAGAGCCGGATCGAGCAACGCCCGAAGGGACTGGGCTCGGTCGTCGTCGAGCCATTCCACCGTGTGGGTCGGTTGCTTGCCCTCGGGTCGAGGCTTCCTTCGACGGAAGCGCTCGGGAAGTCGCACCGCGTGCACGACCTCGGTCAAGGCATCCCAGGCGCCCAGGGTTGGGTTCACAGGTGGGGGGTGGAGGGTCATGGGTACTCGTTGAAAGGTCGCTGGGCGCAGACGCATCGAGGACGCAAGAACCCGACGCAGCCACGGCAATTGGCCACGAGCGAGGAGCGGCGCCCTTGGAGGAGGCGACTATCTACGGTGGGTGTACCTACGGGGGCTCGTGATGATCACTGGGGGCAAGCATGTCCCTCCCGCCGCCACCGTTCGGCAGCGGTCGTGGGAACGTCGACAGCCGAAGGAGTCGAGGGAAGGCCCGGGTCGTTCCCTATGGAACGTCGGCACCGGCTACGTCCGGCGCGCCATCGATCTGTGGGCGAGCTTGATTGTCGATATCGGCCGGGGGATCGCCGTCTTCCCAGCGCGCCGCGTTGGCGACGGAAATCGGTGGCATCGTCAGGTGGAAGTCGCCGCCGTTGTAGTCCTGGAACCAGGTCGTGCTCATGTCACCGAGCGCGAGGTTGTCCGTGCCGTCGAGCAGGGCTTCGGCCGCAGTGTGGCTCGCGGAGGCACCCGGGCATACGACCTCGGGACCGGCGTCACGAGACACGACCAAGCTGTTGCGCACGGTGACCGTCGAGGCCGCGTTGCACGTGATGGCCGTGCTGGCCCCGAGGTTGGCGCCTAGGGTCGAGTAGAGCACGTCGACCACGGCGCTCTGCGAGTTGAGCACGTTGGAGTCGACGCCGGCTCCGACGAAGCAGTTGCGGAGCACCAGCTCGCCTCCCTGCGCCGTGATGCCGCCGCCAGCGTTCCCGACCACGCGCGCATCGTCGAGCCACGCCTGCCCCCCGACGAGCAGCATCCCGGGGTGCATGGACGACCCGTTGTTCGAGAGGCGCAAGCCGTCGATGAGCACGGTGCCTTCGTTGACCGTGAGTTGCGGCGCTCCGCCGCCGATGAGCGCCCACAGAGGCAAGTCCCCGTTGCTCGCCAGGAGGCCGAGGACGCGCCCTCCACCCACGGTCACGGGCTCGTCATAGGTGCCCTGGTGCACGATGATCGTGCCCTCCGCACCCGCCACGAAGCTACCCACGGCCGCGCCGATCGACGTGAATGTCTGGCCCGGCCCTACGTGCACGATCGCGCTCCCCGGGAGGCAGGCACCGGTGAAGAGGTTGCACGCCGCTTCTCCGCACTGCTCATGGGCGCTACAGCCCACACATGCGTTCGTCGCGTCGTCGCAGACCGGCGTCATCCCCTCACAGGCGGTGGCGTCCTCCATGGTGCACTGCACGCAGACCCCCGCCTCGCATACGGGCGTCGTGGGATCGAGCCCTGCGCATGCAGCATTCGGATCGGACATCTGCTCGCAGCTCACACACTCCCCAGCGGGATCGCACAGGGGCGCCGCGACATCGGAGCAGTCCTCATCGACGATGCACGGCCCGTCGGTCGTCGTCGTGGTCGAGCCCGTGCTGGTCATGCCGTCGGTCTCGCTCGTCGTGCCCTGGGTGGCGTCACCGGAGCTCGAGCCGCCCGAACTGCTAGAGCTATCCACCGTTTCCGGCTCGCCCACGAAGTGACACGAAGGCCCGGGCATCTCCTCCATACACCCGTCGTTGTCGAGCACGCACGCGTCGCAGAACTGCCCTTGCCCACGCTCGCGGCAAGTCGCGTCGCCGCCGACGTTGCTGCAATGGCTTGGGATCTCGTAGGTGCAGGCACCGGCGACGATGCCCAGGACGAGCCCCGCGAGGGAGGGGCTGATGCTGATCGAGTTCGAGGCACGCATCTTTGTCACTCCTGCTTCCTAGAATCGCCCCTGGAGGCTGAGGCCCATGCGCTCGCCGCTCACCCACGGCGTGAGCGCGGTCGTGGCCGTTCGTAGCTGCTTCTTCTCGCGGCTCCAGCGGATCAAGCCGACCGCAAGCAACGCCCCGCCGGCTACCAGCGCAGCCCCGCCGATCGCGGTGACCGTCCAGCCAGGCGTGCGCGTCTGGTACCCCTGCCGCGTGGGACTGTTCAGATCGCCGATGATCGTGTCCTCGCGTAGCGCGAGGGGGACCCCCACCGCCAGCCCCACGACACCGGCCACCGCCGTGGCACCGCCAGCCCACACCAGCGGCCCAAGCTTGGGGTTCTCCTTCGTGTCGTCACCTGCCGCCTCCGGCTCGGGCTCTGCTGGCTCGCTCGCCGCCGCCGGCTCGCTAGAGGTCGGCTCGGCCGCTCGCGCCTCTTCCTCCAGCCGCGTCACGGCCGAGTGCAGCGTGACACCCACCTTGTTGAGCAGGTGTCCATCCGAGCATCGCGGACAGTCGAACCCCCACGACGCATCGGGCCACGGCTCCCCGCCGTGCTCGATCGTCACGTCCACACGGTTGTCGAAGACACCCGCGCCCTGTGCCAGCGGCCGCACCACCACCACGATCCGCGGATCGGCCTCGCTCGCAGCCGGCTGCACACCACGCTCGCGGAGCACATCTTGTTCGAGCCGCGAGAGCACGTCGGTCATCGACGGCCCCCCGTCGCCGAGCGCCGAAGTGTCGATCACCAGCGCCGCCCGCAGCTCGGTGCCCTCGCTCGCACGTCCTCCCGCGGTGGGGGCCGCCGCAGCAGGCATCGCGATACCCAACGCGAGCACCACCGCGAGGCCGCGCGCGACTAGTCCTTGACCCAATCTCATCGTCCCATCTCCTTGCACTTGTCGACCCACGCCACGACCTGGGGATCGTCGCTATCGGCTCCCGCCTTGATGCACTCGTCATGCTTGCCGGACCGTGCCAGAGCCTCGACGCGGAGCCGCCGGTACTCGGCGCGCCCGAAGCAAGCCCGCTGGTCCTTGATGAGGAACAAGATCCGCGACCAGCCGCCTTCCGCTCGCATGGCCGAGATCGAGTCCTGGAGCAGCTCGCACTCCGCCGCATTGGAAGCAGGTCCACCGGCCGAGTCGTCCGCCGAGTCCTGGTCTGCGCCGGCCTGCTTGCCACGCTGCCGATCCTTCTGCTGTACGGGAGCTCGCTCCTGCCTGGCGCGCGGGCGGGGTTGGCCGAGCGCCGGATCGTCGGCACCCGTGCTCGAGTCGTCCTCCCCGGTCGTGTCCGATGTGCCCACGTCGGGCGACGTCGAGCCCCCGGAATCCGTGGCGGTCTCACCATCCGCCTCGCCATCGCCAGCCTTGGAGAGCGTTGGCGACGCCGACCACGGCTGAGGCTCGGGAGGAGGGGGCTCCCCCGTTTCCGCTTCGTTGCCCGCGTGAGAAGGCAGCAGCAGCGTCCCGCCGAGCCCACCAGCCAGCACCACCATGACCACCGACGCCACCAGCCAGCCGTTGAGCCCACGCCGCCAGCGTGGCGCGGGAGATAGAGCGCGCCCTGTCGGCTCCGTTTCCTCGTCGATCCGTGGATTGGTCGCCGCCATCGGATCCATGGCGGTCGCATGACGGTCGATCGAGGCCACGAGGGCCCTGACGACCGCCGTCATGGTGGGCCGCGCTTCGGGTCGTCTCTGTGTGCAAGCAACGACGAGCGCCTTGAGCTCGTCCGATTCGATCTGGTCGAGCATGGCAGGCGGCAGAGCCCAATCCTCGCGGGTCACCTCCACGAGGTACTCATCTCGCGACATGCCCTCATGTGGAGTGCGTCCGGTGAGCAGCTCGACGAGCAGCATCCCAAAACCGAACACGTCCACCGACGGATGCGGATCGGCGTGATTCGCCACTTCGGGCGCCATGTAGCCGGAGGATCCGGGGATCTGTTCGTGGAGCGTGAGCCGTGGCCGTGGATCACTCTCGCCGTGGAGCTTGGCGACTGTCGCCAATCCGAAGTCCAGGATCTTCGCGACCCCGCCGCTCCCATCGTCGGGCTCGGACACCATTACGTTGCTGGGCTTGATGTCTCGATGCACCACCCTCGCTCGGTGCATCGCTTCCACGCCTCGGGCGATTCCCAGCGCGATACTACAGGCTTGCTGAGGGTCGAGCCGTCGATGCATCGCGAGCAAGATGTCGAGCGAAGGCCCGACGATCCGCTCCATCACGAGGTAGGGCGCGCCGTCTTCGCCTCGCAGACGTCCCTGGGCCAGTGTGGCCACGATGTTCTCGTGGCGACCGACCTTGACGCTGAGCTCGTACTCGTTGAGGAAGCGCTGGACTCGGTCGCGGCGGTGGACCAAGCGCCGACTCATGATCTTGATCGCGACCTCCCGCCCCGTGAGTTCGTCGGTCGCCCGATAGACGGTTCCCATGTTGCCGCGCCCGATTTCCTGGCAGATGCGATAGCGGGCATCGACCACCGTCCCGGGCTCGAGCCCATCGGACAAACTGGGGTTCGCCGCCATCACTCTTCTCCCCCAGGTCGTGCCGTGTCGCGGACCAGGAGCCCGCCATCGGAAGCGGAGAATTCGTAGGTTCGACCGGGAGCGAACTGCTGGATCCCGAGGTCCTGCCAAGCCGCGCTGTCGAAGCTACGCCAGCGCATGCGGTATGTTCGCGGCATCGCTTCGATCTCGTTACCCGGTGAGATCGTAGTCCAGGTGCCTTCCCACACCTGGATCTCGACCTCGATACGCTGGCCCTCCGCGACGACCAGGGAGGCGCGATCGGAGTCGGGGTTGGCGGCGGCCGGTGGACCCAACGAAGCAAACAACCCCAGCGCGCCCATCGCTCCTACGCACAATGCGAGGCCAGCTTGGATACCGGCGCGGCCGTGGTGGCGACACGATGCTCCCCGGCTGCTACTTCCTCAGCGGTCGTTGCCCGCGGCCTGTGCCGACCTTCCGGTAGGCGAAACACGTCGGTCACCGCGAGACTGTCCGAGCTGATCTCGCTCGGTCGAACGTTCGCGGCGTTCTCGTCGGCTGCTCGCGTCTGCGCTGACTTGCGAACCTCTGCATCGCCTTCCCCTTCTTCCGGCTGGGCTTCGGCATCGGCGGCTGGCTTCCCATGGTGTCCGGCATCGGCCTCGGCTGCCCCCATCAGGCCCGCAAGCGGCCACGGTCGGGCCCGCGGTATCGAGCGCGATGTCTCCTCCGGCCGGGAGCTCAGCCTCCCTGGTACCGGCGGCCTGGCGACGAGTTCCGTGGGAGTGCGCTCGATGAGCTCGCCTTGGCGAAGCCCGGGCTTCCTGTTCGGTTGCGCATCGGGGAGGTGGGGGGCCTCGGCCTTGGGTGGCTCGGCGTGCTCCCCATAGTCGAGATCCGCGATCTCGTCGGGCACCTCGAAGTCGCCCAGCGTCGAGCCCGACATGGTTGCGCGCGGACCGAGGAGCGTCGCGATGAGCTGTCCGGCCATCTTCTGTTGCGCGACTACGGGTCCAAGAACCGCGAGCCCATCACGGGCCATCTGAAAGCGATCCCGTGGCTCGGGCTGGAGCAGGCCGTCGTGAAGCCTACGCAGCTCGTCGGGAATGGCGGGGCGGGTCAGTGTTGGTACGCCTCCGCTCTTGATCTGCTCGAGCATCGCGACGCGCGTCGTACAGCCGGCGCGAAATAGCGTACCTTCGATCAGCTCGTGGAGGATGGCCCCCGCGGCGTAGAGATCGATCGACGTGCTGAGCTTGCCCTGGAGCTGCTCCCAGGGGACGTAGCGGAGCTTGCCGGCGTACTCTTCCGTCGACGTCTCCTCCGCCAGGACCCGAGCGATGCCGAAATCCATGAGCTTGACCTCGCCATTGACGGAGATCATCACGTTCTGGGGTGAGACGTCACGGTGAATGATGCAGAAGGGCTTGCCGCCGTCGCGAAGCGTGTGGGCAGCGTCGAGCGCGAGCAACAGACCATGCATGAAGTAGCGGATGAGGTCGAAGGGAAGCGGCTGCTTCATCAACCGCAGGCGCTCGGTCAGCTCGGCCAACGTCATGCCATTCACCCACTCCATCACGATGTAGAGGCATGGCTCGATGGATGCCGTCAGGACGCGGCAGATGTTGGCGTGGACGAGGCGCATCGAGAGTCGGGCCTCGTCGAGGAACATGCGCTGGAAGGCCACGTCGCCAGCCACTTCCTCGGAGAGCCTCTTGATCGCGCACGGCGCCACCATTCCGTTGGGGCCGAGCCACTGCGCCCGCCATATCTGCGCCATCCCGCCCTTTCCAATGGGCTCGATGAGCTTGTAGGGGCCGATCTTTGGTGGACGCGACATCGTCATCGGGGTGCCGGAGGAAGCTCGAGGGCACGCAGGACAGCACCGGCTGCACGTCTCGACTGCCAGGGTGTGGCAGGTGGGCGCCATTGGCCACGGGGACCTTCCCACGCCTCATCGCTCTTGGGTGCTCCTGCGCAAGGGCAAGTACCGGGCCGACCAAAGCGCGAAATCGCGCTCCCGTGATTCCAGGCACTTGGACAAGTCAAGGATCCCTGGATCTGGTTCATTCTTGACGCCGAGAGTTGCCGGCGATGGCAACTGCCGTGGCCACGTCATCCGGGCCACATGGGCTCGAAGGGCTCAAGGAGCCTCTGAGACTCGTTCTTCGCGGTGGCTACGCAAGTAGCCGGTGGTGGCTGGTCTACCATCGTTGCCATGTCCAGCCCTGGTGAGCAGACGGAGCTCGAGCGCTTCATCGCTACGCGGATGCTTCGGCGCGAGGGTGATGGGCGTCATGAGCGCATCGCGAAGGTGACCCTGCGCCTCATCGGTGGTCCTCACGCGGGTCTCGTCGTCGCGTTCACCGGCGATCGCATCGAGGGTGGACGCGGGCCGGCCAACGACCTCGTGCTGCGGGACACTTCGGTGAGTCAGTCGCACTTCGAGTTGGAGCTCGGTCGCGATGGGGTCTGCCTTCGCGACCTCGGGAGCACCAACGGTACATGGCTTGGGCCCGTGCGCGTGAGTGAGATCTGGATCCCGGAGAAGACCGTGTTCACGGTGGGCCAGACGGACATAGAGCTCAAGTCCACGCGGCGCATGCGGGTGCCCGTGTCGAAGGTCGATCAGCTCGGGCCGCTGCGGGGCAGGAGCACGGTGATGCGCGAGTTGTTCGTGAGTCTGGAGAGGTTGGCCGAGACGGACCTCGACGTGCTGCTCGAAGGGGAAGTAGGTACGGGAAAACGACTGGCGGCCGAGGCTCTGCACAAGCGGTCGAGGCGAAGCGGGGGGCCGCTCGTCGTCTTCGACTGCGGGGAACGGGAGCCCCCAGAGATAGAAGCGGCGCTGTTCGGGCTGGACGGGCACGAGGCGGAGCTGCGGCGCCGGGCGAGAGGGGGGACGCTGGTGCTGCGGCAGATCGGGGACCTACCGATGGAGCTCCAACCTCGACTCTTGGAGTGGCTCGAGTGCCGGGATGCCGCGAGGGAGTCGGGCGACCTTGCGGCAAGCGACGACGTGCGGCTGCTGTTCGTGTCCTCGCTCAGCCTGCGCATGTTGGCGGCGGAGGGGCTGCTCTATGAGCCGCTGTACAAGAAGATCGCCGATGCATCCGTTCGTGTGCCACCGCTACGGGAGCGCTCGGGGGACGCGGTGTATCTCTTCGAGCACTTCTTGGTGGACCTCGCGCCTGATCGGATCGTCGAACTGGCGCCAGATGCAGCGCGGGCGCTGCCGCTCCATCCGTTCCCGGGTAACGTGCGGGAGTTGTACAACGTGGCGATCCGGGCGCTTGCGCGGACCACAGGATCCCGTATCACTCGGCGAGATCTGGCGTTGGGCGACATGCAAGGGTTCGGAGGATTGTCCGCCCTCGCGGCCCTACCGCTTCGCGACGCCAGGGAGCGATTCGTACGGCGGTACTTCGCAGTGCTCCACCGCGAGACGGAGGGGAATCTCGCCGAGATGGCTCGTCGATCGGGCTCGTCACCATCGACGGTTCGACGGTTGCTGGCCGATGTTCAGCAAGGGCACCTGGACCCCCCTGGGGACCTCGGTTGCTCGCAGCGCCGGTGACGGAACGCTGCGCTGATCAGCTACGACGACGAGTTGTTTCGGTTGGAGGGTGTCCACTGAAACGGGGGAATTCCAATGGCTCCCTCGCCGCGGGCTCTACGTTTTCGTTCCGGCGGTCGAGGTTCAGGAGCCCGTCCAACGCGACCAAATCGTGGCCTAGCTCGACTGAATGACCGACTTGGTCTCATTGCAGTCCATGCAAACGAACACGTAGACCATGCCGCAGTCGGCGATGCAAACGTCGTCGCCGATGGAGTCGAGTTGAGCGTAGAAAGTCATTCGCTCGCCGCACTCAGGGCATTCAGGCCATATGGGGTCTTGGAGGAAGTCAGGATCACCCCCGAGGCGGTGGCGGGTACCCACTTCCGCATCGGCCCACTTGAAGCCCTGGACCTTCTTTGCTTCATCGGTGAGAGGCTTCGCTTCAAGAGCGAAGGGCGGAATCTGGCGTGCCATCGTACTTCCTTACCTGTACGGGCCCATCGGGAGCCCGCCGAGCCCATAGTCATCCATCATTTTGCCGAGGTGCTGGTGAACCTCTTTCGTCGACGCGTTCGGGTTCGCGTTAATGAAGTCCTTCCAGCGTTGGTTCCATCTGCCCGGCATGTTTCCGAGTCCCCGGCCGTGAATCCCCTTCAAGTGGGTGGTATTGTGCGGAATCGCAACGGTGAAGTCGTCGATGTTGATGCCGTGCTTCTTGAAGAAGTTCCCGAACTGCCGTGGGAAAAGATGGTGTCTCGCCATCTTCGCCGCCTGCGGCAAGGCCTTCGGCGCCGCCCGTGCGGCCTTCCGCACGTCCCCCGCCGCGTCAGCAACGTCGGCGACCGCATCGACCGCATCCCCGAGTCGCTTGCCAGCCTTGCCGCCGGGGATGAGGCCGAGTAGCCCCTCCGCCCCGGAGGACATGAGCACGTCGAGGGTGTCCTCGCCATTGTCGAGCCGTTGGACGGCATCGTACACCGACTTCAGCGTCGATACGACCGGGATGAAGTCGGTCCCGATGTCCGCCGCGGTGCGGGCCAAGTCGTCGATCGGGGCGTCCCAGATGTAGACCGGGCCGCGCTTGGTCACCCCCCCGGAGCAGGCGGAGATCTCGGCGCACATGTCCGGGGTCACCCGGATCGTGAACTCCGGCGTACCGCCGGGCTGTCCGGCGTCGCTGCCGTGACGCGTGTGGCCGGCCGTGTGCGGGTTGTGGCTCGGGCCGCCCTGGCCGATGCCGTTGGGGGCGTCGAACATCGCCACGGCGCGGTTCCACGAGTCCAGTGCGGAGCTCGGGGAGTTGGGATCGGGCACGACGATCGGGCGGTAGCAGTGGGTCTCGGCGCCGCACAGTCGCGGCAGCGCTCGCACGTCGTCGTCCGAGCTACCGAAGCTCGCGGCGTAGCCCGTGGGGTCGGTGGCCACGAGCGGCCGGTTGTGCACGTAGCTCCAGCGGTTGTACGCCTGACCGTCGAGCGGCGAGACCACCAGCGGGTCGGGCGAGAAGAACCTCCCGAGCACCGGGTGGTACATGCGGCCGCCCATGTCCACCAGCCCGGCGTCGAGCCGCGCGGGGTGACCGGTGAAGCCGACGCCGAGCAGGTCGAGCACGTCGTCGTCGATCGGCTGCGTCCAGTCCTCCGCGTCGCGGGCCTGGCCCCATGGGTCGAACGAGGCGCGGCGGATCACCGCGCCGGTGTCGTCGGTGACCACGTCGGTCGAGCCGAGGTGGTCGTCGTGCAGGAATTCGATCGCATCGTTCCATACGCCGAGTCCCGCCGGCGCCCCGAGTTTCGTGAATCCCCCGAGCCCTGGCGTTCGCACGATCTGCGCCACGGTGCGCCCGGCCGCCGGCACGCGGTACGTCAGCCGTAGCGCGCCCGCGATCTCGCGACGCTCGTAGAGGCCCTGCATCACTACCGTCAGATCGTCCTCGAGCGCCGAGTGCCGCGAGAACCGATTGCCCTGCGCGTCGTAGCGGAAGTCGAGCGTCTCCGCGCCGTCGACGATCTGCCGCACCTTGTCGAACGGCGTGTACGTGAGCGTGCGGCCGCCATGGTCGACGACGTTGCCGCGGGCGTCGTAGCCCATCAGCACGGGCACGCCGATGCCGTAGGCGAAGAGCCGCCCGTCCTCGTAGACGTAGCTGCCCACGTCGGTCTTGTGGGTGATGTTGCCGACGTCGTCGTACGAGACGTCGACGACGCTGCTCCCGAGTGCGCCGGTGACCGACGCCTGCGTCAGCCGCCGTAGGTCGTCGTGCTCGAACGCCTCCTGCTGCCCACTCACGAGGTCGGAGCGCTGCTCGATCTCGCCCCACGGGTGCCAGTCGTAATCCAGGCTCTGCACCAGGTTGCCGGGACTGTCGGTCTGCACGGTGGTGGGCAGGCCCGTGAGCGGCTCGTAGGTCCGGGTGGTCTCGAGGCCATTGCCGAAGCGCTCGAGCGTGAGGCGACCGGCCTCGTCGGCCTGGAGTGCCGACCACAGCACCGTGGCGCCGCCAACCCTGACTCGGCGCAGATAGCCGGCTCCATCATAGTCATAGTCGGCGCGCAGGCCACGGTCTCCATCCACCGACGGGTAGTGCAGCGTCTGCAACCTGTCGCCGAGCCCGTAGTCGAAGTGCAGCTCCAGCGCCCCGGGCACCGTGAGCATGAGGTCGGACACCGTGACCGTGTCCAGACGCCCCGAGGCGTCGTAGCCGTAGGTGGTCAGGATGTCGTCGGGGCCTTCGCTCGTGTGGAGTCGGCCGGGCCGGATGACGTCGTAGGTGTGCGTGGTGTCGCCGTCGGCGTCATGGCGCTCGAGCACGCGGCCGAGCGCGTCGTACTCGAATCCGATGACCTCGCCGGCACCGTCGGTCTGCTCGAGCAGCTCTCCAAAGCCGTTGTAGACGCGGGTTCGGGTACCGAAGGAAGGATCGGTCTCGGTGACGATCCGGCCCGCCACGTCGTGCTCGTACGTGCTGACCCAGGGAGTCTGAGGATCGGTGCAGTCCCGACGGACCTCGCCGAGTACACCGAAGGCGCCGTACTCGAAGCAGGTGCTCGTCCCATGGGGATCGATGCTCACCGCCACCCGCGAGGCGGCGTCCGTCTGCAACAGCGAGGTTGCGCCGCTCTCGTCCGTGTGGGCGGTCTGCACTCCCTTCGCCAGCAGTCCGTAGGCCAGGTGCTCGGTGCCGCCGTCGGGGTGCTCGACGTCGGTCACCCGGTCGAGGCCGTCGTACTCGGTGGTGGTGTAGGCGCTCGGCTGCTCGGAGACCCAGGTGGGGAGGCTTCGGCGATGCACGCGGCCGCGCCCGTCGTAGAGTGTGCTGACGTAGATCTCATCCCCAGGGCCGCCCGTGTTGATGGGCACCTCGTCGAGCGCCTGCATGCCCCACCACGCCTCCTGCATCACGTGACCGGTGGCGCCGTAGTCGGTGGTGAGTTCCTGGCCATCGGGCGCGGTCGTCCGCACGCGCAGCGCCGACTCGATCTGGAACGTGTCATCGTGGACCGGACCACCGAGTTCGTACTCGATCGTGGTCACGTGCCCATCGGGCAATCCCATCGGCGACACGCGTCGCTCGTGCCGGGTGGGTCGCAGGAAGCCGTCGTAGCGATGCACCCAGGTCACCCCGTCGGCGGCGACCTCGGCGACGGGTACCCCCGTGCCGGGCTCGTGGATCACCCAGCTCTCGTGCCCCGCCGCATTGATCATCGACTCGGGATGCACGCCCTCGGCGTCCCACTTGGTGGTGGTGGTGCGGACGTCGCCTTGGAGGTTGGCGAGGGTGGTGGAGATCACGTTGCCGCGACCGTCGTACCCATACGTGGTGTCGAGCCGCGCCACCGTGTCGTTGGGGGCGAAGGTCGAGTTGGTGACGGCCCCGGTCGCCGGATCGTAGGTCGCGGTGTGAGCACGCTCGACGCACTCACCACTCACGCAGCTCTGTTCGCTCCACGCCTGCGCACGGCCCACGATCCACGCGGCCTGATCGTCGAGCATCGCATCGACCTCGTAGATCCGCTGCTCGGCGTCGTTGGTGGTCGTGGAGGAGACGATCGTCCCCAGGCCGTCGCGCTCCAGCTCGATCGTGAGCCACTGGAATCGCTCACTGGGCCTGACCTCGCAGTCGATCGTGCAGCTCACGTCCCGCACGAACACGTCCACGTCCTGGCGTGCGGGGTAGGTGAACATGGTGTCGCCACCCAGGCGAGGCTCGACCACGGTCTGCAGCTGCTGCTGCGTGCGGGTGAGCCAGTACTGCACCGCCCCCGCGTCGTCGACGACTCGGCGCTGCTCGAGCTGTTCCACCGGGCGACCGGCCGTGGGATAGTCGGCGTGCTGCTCGTCTCGATCGTAGGCGTAGCGGATCCACGTGTGGTGATCGAGCTGCCCTTCGCGCCAGCGCTCGACTTCGGAAAAGCCCAGCAGGCCGTGGCCCCACGCGTCGACCACGGCATCGTGGTAGGCGTAGCGCTCGACCTCGAGGTCGGCCTGCGGGTTGGCCTGCGTCGCATGCCGGGTGACCACGGCCATCGCCCCCTTGGCGCCCGTCCGCGGGTAGGTGTGCGGGCCCGCGATCCCATGAGCACCCGCCGTGGAGATGGTCTCGTAGTCGATCTCCACGGTCGCCCCGAGCCCGTTGGTGATCGTCGTGACGCGGTTGTGCGGCTTGCTGTAGTTGGTGGCGAAGGTGTTGATGAGGTACGGCCAGTCGGCGGGGTTGTCCTCGACGTACCCGAGGAAGGTGATCTGCGCACGTTCGTGGACGGCCGGGGCGAGCGTCATCACCTGGAGCCGCGTGGCCGCCTCGGTCCGCTCGCGCCAGGTGGCGTCGTCGGTGTACGCGGGCCACCCCGATGGGATCCCTGCCACGGCATGATCGGTGTACGTGCCGTCGCCGTTGGAAATCACGGCCGTCCAGCCACCACCCAAGCCCGACGACGGCAGCAACAGGTCGACGATCCCGTCGAGATCGAAGTCGTAGAGCTGCGCGGCCTGGAATCCGAGCCACAGGTTGGCGTGCGGGTTGCCCTGGAACGTGTGCATCGGCGGGCCGGGCTCGAAGCCGTCGCCCGTGTTGACGTAGGGGCGGATCACCGTGGGGAGGTTGGCCTCGACGTCGCTGCCACAGACGATGCCCTCGCCCCAGTGCCCGCCGTCGTCCAGACCCAGGGGCAGCTCGGGGTTGCCGGGGTGGTCGCCCGACGCCAGCTCGTAGCGCACGACGTCGACCAGGCCATCGCCGTTGACGTCGGCGAGCTTGTCGAGCCCCAGCCCCGCGCTGGCGACCGGCCGACCGAAGACCGCACGCGAAAGGCCGTTGCGGCAGCGGCGGTCGTGCCAGCGCTGGTATTGATCGCGCGGCAGGCCCGTGGGCTCCAGCGTGCCCGGAGGACCACCGGGCTCGAACGCGAGCGCGAGATAGTCGGTGCGCTGATCCTCGGGCAGCGGTAGGTACCCGTCGTGATACGCCTGCGGGCTCTCGAAGTCGGCCGGGACCGGCATGGCGGCACCCGTCGCGTAGGCGGGGACCACCAGCAGATCCTGTCGTCCTCCCCGAAGGCTGGTCACGAGCAGCTCGTCGTGCACCGAGCAGCCCACGCCGCTGTCGTAGGTGGTGAAGTGGTAGTGGCCCGAGGCCGCGGCCGGGTCGGGGCCGCGCTTGGCGAGCACCCAGCGCCCGCTCTTGTAGCCCTCGCCCTGGCACAGCCACAGATCGGTCAGGCCATCGCCGTCGTGATCGAGCGGGACCACGGTGTAGATCGGTGCGCCCGAGACCCCTGCGTCCTCCTCGACGAACGACACGGGCTCGCTGAAACCGGGCGGGGCGGACTCGCCTTCGGGCGTGGCGGCGACGGCCACGACCACTTCCTTCGCGAAGCGATATCCCCATGCATCGACCCATGGCCCGCCCGTGAGGTCGCGTCGAGGAATCAGCAGATCATCACGAAGATCGCCGTTGGCCTCGATCACCATGATCGAGAACCCCGGCTGGAGCCGGTCGAGATGCACCGCAGCGGCGGAATCGACGAGGGCCTGCTCCTCCTCGGCCGTGAGTTCCTCGTCGTCTGGCACCGCGGCCAGGGCCGCGTCCACCTCGGCCTCGATGAGCGCCTCGACGTACGCATCGCCCTCGGGCAGCACCGTGGGCCACGACACGACGACCGGCGTGTCGAGCAGGTCGAGCTGCGAGGTGCCGTCCCAGGCCCTCCAGCCCGCGTCGGTGAAGTACAGCAGGTCGTGATCGGAGTCACCGTCGAAGTCGCCGACCAGGCGCGTGGGTGAGCTGGCGAACGGCACCGGATCGTCGACGAGCTCGGCGTCGGGCCCGAGGAACACGCCGTACGGCACGAAGCTCATCGCGAGCGAACCCGCAGCCCCGCCCGGAGCGCTCCACTCGAACGTGGTCTGGGGCAGGCACGCGCCCGCGGCATCGCACTTCTTGACCCATTCGATCCGGCTGCGGCCGGAGAGCGGGTCGAGGTCGTAGCTCAGCACGTAGCTGGCGATCACCTGCGCGTAGGGCCCCTCGACGGTGATCGTCTCGAGCCGCTCGGTGCGACCCTGCACCACGCCCGCCACGTAGCCCCAGGAAGGATCGGTGCGACCGACGTAGCCGAAGCGAACGTGTCGTCGGCTCGCCTCCGAGCCCTTGCCCGCGTAGGCGATCTCGTCGAGCTGCAACGTATAGGCATCGGAGCCCCCGGCGGGCTTGGGAGCGTGATACCGGTACTCGATGCCGTTGCCGAAGCGATCCTCGGCGCGGCGCAATGCCCATACCCACGGCACGGGATCGCCGTCGATCTCGTGGAACAGCATGGCACCGGGCTCGCCCAGGGTGAGGACCCGGCCATCCTTGGT
Organism: Paraliomyxa miuraensis; assembly: GCF_026337845.1. Lineage (GTDB taxonomy): Bacteria > Myxococcota_A > Polyangia > Nannocystales > Nannocystaceae > Paraliomyxa > Paraliomyxa miuraensis. The sequence goes on from NZ_JAOVZF010000129.1 coordinate 57,370, forward strand.
GAAGACCTCGAAGTAGCCGTCGCGAGCGTCGGTGTCGGCGTGCTGAACGATCTTCGCGAATGGATCCCGACGCGTGCGGTACTCCGCGCCGTTGAGACCATGCACGCCCGCGACCAGCATCAGGCGCTCGTCGCCCCAACAAAGAGGATCGGCCAGCTCGAATTCGAAGGGGCCATTCGTACCGTCGAGCGCGAGCGAGCGGTTGCAGCGACGGATCGGCGGAGCGATCCCGCCAAGCGAGAACCCGACGCCGAGCGGGCCGTCTTGCGTGGTACTTCGATACTCGAGCGACAGCTCCGGCGTCATCGCCCCCACGCCCGGCGCAACGTCGAGCGGGATCGAGTAGACGGCCTGGCCGGTCGGCGTGACCCCGGAGCGCCCAGGCAGCGTGCCAACCTCCGTAGAAGGATCGAACGCGACGGCCTGCCCGCGAAGCTGTGCGACCTCGTCCGCGAGCGTGACCGGGGGTGGTGGCGGTGGCGGTGGCGGTGGCGGTGCCACGCCTCCGCGTGGCGCGACCTCGGCCGCGGAGGGGCCACCGCCGCACGCCGGAGCGAACAGCAGCGCGAGCGTGGCGATCGTGAACGTGGCGCCAAGAGAACCAAGCATGGCCAGCCGATGCGCACCCGACGACCACGCCCATGTACGGATCAAGGTCGCAAGGAACCGCCCACAAACACCTTCTGCGCGCAACGGTCGACCCAGCATCATCACCTCCGTTGCCACCCTGCTCCAACGATGCGAAGGGGCAAGCCCGCGATGATCGAATTTCTAAAAAGCCAACACCGGGACGCCCGGGTCGCCCATCCGCACGACTTGGGACGGCGTGGCCCGCAGTGGAACGCAAAAGACCAGCGACTCGCGGTTGCGCGCACCGCTCATCGCCTCCTGGGACATAGAGCACGCTCACCCGGGAAGTGATTGCCTTAGCGCAATCGGGCCCGAGCTCACTCGACCCGCGTGCTCGATACGAGCCGGAGTTGGTAGGCGCCCGTGGTGGGTGACCGTGCGCGGATCGAGTAGGTGCTCACGGCCGACTTCACGAGTCCATCTCCCACCGATGGTCACCTGACCGGGTCGGATCGCAGCGCCTTGAGCACGTGAGGCGGAAGCTCCTCCGTCGGCCCCTTCTGGATCGTATCACCGCTCGCCGCGTCCATGATGTAGTAGACGCCCGCGTGCTCGTCGATCTCGACGAGCACGTCCCAACCCGCCTTACGGGTCATTACTGTCATTCGACGGACCTGCCCCTGCCGGCGCAATTCTCCATTGTGTGGCGACAGCTACCCATGTTCCTACGGCTACCTCCGTAGGGATATTGCGGACAATGAGCGGGAACCCCGCCTCGACCAAAATATCGAACTCAGACGCAGCGGTCCTCGACAGATCGATTTGACCCCAAAATTGCACCTCATAATTACTGGCATGCTCGTTCGCTTTACGCCACTCATTGTCGGAGAGGAAGAACACAGGGTCTGCCCCTCGCGAGCCCTTGACTTCGATTCTACGAATCGGCAGCGAACCACGATCCTCAACATCCCAACCGAGTGAACTGAAGTCGCGGGCGACCCAAACAATGTCCGAAGGATCTGCTGCCGAACGCTTCTCGTACTGGACCGTATACATCTCTGCTCGCAGGCCAATCTCCTGTCGCTCCCGAGCCCACGTAGGCATCTCCGGCGGTGGAGGCAACAGTGCCCACACGCTACCAAGATCCTTAACGAGCGCCCGCGGGACCACGACTTGCGGAACTCGCTCTATATCCCACCAACTGAGCAGTCCGAGAAGTTGAGGTGCCCTCGACCGGGCGATCCGGTGCTCGCAGGCGAGATCTCCGTTTGTTAGTGTCCTGCTCGACTCGATCAAGTGTCGCGCCTGATCATGCATCAAGCCCGAGCGGATCAAGGCGCTACCAAGCACTGTTCGATCGTCCCGCCGCAGCGCTCGTACCACACGATCGCCTTCCCGCGTCCGTCTTACGGTTCCGTCCTTCTCGGACACAAGGCCACACGCTTCGAGTACTCTCACCAGCACGCCTATTTCCTCTCGGTCTCCACCCACCGCGTTCCAGACATCGTCGACGATCTCATCTTTCCGTGAGACGAGCTGAGACGACGGACAGACGCCCGCCAAAACGCAGAGGCGTTCTAACCTGACTCCTGTAAGCCACGACGCATCAATGCGCAACATTACGAGGCCTCGCCTAGAAGGAAGCGCAATAGGGCGGCGAGGTCATCTTCGTTGCCTTCTGCGGCATCAAGCGGATCCTCTGATGTGCTAAAAGTGGCCAACTCGGCTCCTTGCAGAAGCTGAAGCATTGTTTCCTCCTTCTGAAGGAGCGAGGAGTCGACAAGCTGATCAATAGTTCCTCGGCCATCGAGTGTGGCATTCAGAATATGCACTTCAACCTGAACACCTAAAGGGAGCCCAAGGCGATGAATTCGATCAATGGACTGCAAGAACAATGCGCAATCGTAAGTCCGATCGAGGTATATGGCGATCCAACATGAACGATGAAGCGAGATCGACTCTGAGCATGATGCAGGATTCGCAACAAGAACAGCGGCTCCCTTGGTATCGAGAAATCGCTCGATCACACGCTCACGTGTTTCTGGCTCTTCGTCGCTAGTGGAAGATCCGATCGTTGGCTCGCTACCGGCTGCAATGCGCCCATCGACCTGAAAGCACTCGATAGCACGCTCTCGCACGCCTCTAGCAAAGTGATCCAGGTTTGCAATGAAGTTACTCCAGCAAACTACCTTCCGCCCCTCCGCCGCAAAACGGTCCAACAGTCGAAGTGCATAGACTGTTTTTGCCGGGGTCTCATGTTCGCGGTAGCGCACCAGGCGTTCCATTAGTGACGCGCTCGAGTTCTCTAGACGTGGAAGTCGGTAATTGGCATCTTTGCGGTTCAGCACTTCTGGATTCGATGCTGCTTGCAACAGTCGAATCGGCCGACCACGTCGCAGTGCCTCAATCTTCTCTGCCCACATTTCTATTCCCACAACTCGCTTACGAAAGTAGCTTTCGATTAGTTCATAAATCTCGGCCTGAGTTCCCGCGAGCGGCACGTCGTGCCTGGTGATCGTATACGGTGCCAAGCCAAGCGCATGCTTCGGCGTTCGAGACATGAAAGGACGGATATCTTGCAGAAGCGAGCCGAAGTCTCTGTCGACACGGACGGCAAATCCGTCTCGGGGGCCCGTAAGCTCACCATCTGGCCACAGGATGTTGAGCTGGGTATATAGATCCTTTCCGCTCTGCGGCATGGGTGTACCAGACAAAATGATCCGAACTCGTGCTTCCTTGGCAATCGCCACGAGGGCGGGAGCCCACGTGCCACCTTGAAATCGCTTCACACGGTGCGATTCGTCAACCACAAGCATCGTTCGATAATTTTGACAGAGATCTATGAGCGATATTCGGTCTGATGCGGCCGTTGCATAGCTCACCAGGACAATATCTCGAGGGCGTACCGCCTTGTAGGCGGCACGGCGCTCAGCCGCGGATCCGCGGACACGTCTCGTGCGCAGCTGCGAGCCAAGCGCCACGGCTGTCTCATGCTCCCAAGGCGCGAAGCAAGAGAGTGGTCCGATTACAAGAACAACCTCGACGGTACCACTCGCGACATGGGTGGCAGCGACGGCGATCGTTGTCGCTGTCTTTCCGGCTCCCGGTACGGAGAAGTTCGCTGCATTTGTTGCGGTGAGCGCGTGGACGACGCCCTGCTTCTGGTGTGGGAGCAAGCGTCGTTCGTTACGCCAGCCCTGCGTTTCTAGCGTCCCTTCGACTGCGTCGATATCTATAATCGCTCGACCGGAGAGTAGCGCCTCGGCAGCTTCGCGAGTGCGTTGGAAGCTCCGCTTTCGTTCCAACGCCCGCTCTACCTCGTCATTCACAAGCCCATCGCGCGAGACCTTCCACCCCTTCGATTCGAGAAATGTGTTGATGCGGACGACGAGCTGGCTCAACGGCCGCCGACGTCGAGGACAGCGCCAACCGCCGTCGATCGCAATTGCACCGAGTGAGCCAAGGAAGAACAGTCGCGCCACACGATCATTGACGACGTCACGGCCTAGGACCACAACGTCATCGCCATCAACTTCGATCGTGACCTGGCCAGCCATCCTATCTCGCCTTGGCCTTCTTGGCCGTCTTCGTCTTGGCCGTCTTCGTCTTGGTCGCCTTCGTCTTGGCCGCCTTCGTCTTGGCCGCCTTCGTCTTGGTCGTCTTCTTCTCGGCGACCTTCGCCTCGGACGCTTTCGCCTTCTTCGGCAACACAGATCTCGCCACCTCGGACCACTCGATCAGCTTCCGGAGCGTTCCTGCAATCTCGCCGTCATCATCATGTTCTAGAGCGTCTTTCAGTTTTCTTGCGTCTAGAGCTTCCAGGCGGTCCAGTGCTGTGATTAGGATTGAACTAATAGAGCGTTGCGCTGCCTGGAAGCCGTCGACCGCATTTTTGATCGCCGTACTTACTCGATCCTGCGGGTAGTTCGGAACGACGGGTCCAGGTTCATCATCTTCCTCCTCATCATCCTCATCCGGCGGCTTGCTGATAATCTGCGGTTCTGCCAGACGAGCGCCTCCACCCGCTCCTTCCCATTTTTCCTCCTCTTTGGTGATCGACGCCAGCAGCCTCCGATAGCGCGGTCGGTCTTCTACAAAGATCCGCTTGAAAGCTCGGATGTCCTCGTGTTTGTTTCCCGCACGGATCGCGGCGAACGTGAGCCGTAGCATATCTGGGGCGTCATCGGGATAGTCAGTCTCCATGTGCAGCATGACCTTCCCTATGTCGCGGAAACGCTCAACTTGACGAAGAAGATCTTGGTATTCTCCAGGCTTGCCGGCGTCCTGTAGGAAGAGGTCCATGTATTTGATCGCTCGCAACTGAATCGCCGCGTATCCTTTGTTGCCCTTCGCAACGTGTTGCAACTGAGTGGCGACGTCATCGATGGAGTCGGGATCGTTCCAATCAATCTTGCGCGCGTCGGCAGCGGCCTTGAGAGTTAAAAGCAAGTTGATGTCTGTGTAGCGAATCTTCAGGTTTTCGGTCAGTTGCTCACGCTGCTCCATCTCAAACAGGTCTCGCTCATTCACCTCCTTCTCCACCAAGATGACTGCATCGACGAACTCGAGCCCCTGAACCCCTCTCTCACCTCGCAGCCGAAGCAACATCGCGAGTCGGCGGTTACCGTTGCGAACGGTTCCATCTGGACGGATCCAGAACGGTGTCTCCTGTCCGCGTGCTTGCCAGTCTGCTCGTAATGCCGCGGCGTCCTTCGTCTCCTTTCCAACAACTTGATCGCCGTCGACATCCACGCCGTTGTCGAGCAAAATCGAGATCAGTGCTTCCACATCTTCCGGGATGTTCTCAGGATCGAGTTCACGTCCCAGCTTGGACTGGACAAGTTTGCGCTCCGCCTGGAAGCGGTGATTGTCCACATGGAGCATGAGCGCTTCAACTGGGACGCGATAGACATCGAACGTTTTCCAGTCATCCTTACACCAGAGCCTTACCTTTTGGTCAGTGGATGTCCGCCGCAACTCGACTGCCTTCTTCCGTTCGCTAGCCTTCATGTCTTCTCCTCGATGCCGATGTGTTCCGTGCAGTAGGAATCGTGCCGAACAAACCGCGCAATGCGCCCAGTGCTACCTTGAATGCCTCAAGATCTGTCTTTCGAATCGTCAGAGGTTGTACCGCTCGGCGCCATCGACTGATCGATGGGCTACGCCCGGGGCGACAGAGGCCATCGGGACGACATACAATGACCAGGTCCCACTCGCATGCCCCGGCGGCGCCGTGATGCCCCATGTGTGGGTCTGCCAGCACCGGCCACATTGCAGTGATACATTCGCCGGCAGACGCGAGGGCCTCGGCTATTGCACGCCATGCGTTGTTGGAGCCAGAGTGGAATGTGAACGCGAACGGAGCACACGGCTTGAGTTTACTTCGCAACGCTGCGATTGCGGCCGCGAGCGCGGTGGCAAACGAGGCAACGGGATCGCTAGTGTCAGGTAGTAGCGGTGTGCCCTCAATGTCCCCGAGGTCGAGCCAAGCACGATAAAACTCCGACAGTTCGCTGTACGCGATGTAGTCAAAGTACGGTGGATCGAAAAATGAGAAGTCGATCGGGTCAGGGGACACATTGGGACTCAATGCTGAGGCGCATCGAATCTCCGATCGCAGTGTGTCGGCGAACTGGAACTCCTGCGTGTATACTTGTTGGGCTTTCATACCCCACGCGGCACGACGAACAACCGTTCGCGTCTCGGTGAGGCGCTTGCGCAATATTCTGAGAAGCGTGCCTCGACCTGCCGTCGGGTGCAACGGATTGAGTTCGGCAGACAGGGCGGGCAACGAATAACTACGGACGCTGAAGAGCGCCGACAACCTTCCGTAGTCGGTCGCATAACCGCACAAGCGGTTGTTGAACGCAAGTGCATGCGATGTGGCAAGCATGAGCGCTTCTTTGACGTGGTCATTGGCGCGACAGTCCCGAATCCAACTGAACGCAAGGCCAAATGTCGCTAGCTGGCGAGTGTAAAAGAGATCCAGATGACTCTCCGCTCCATAGCTCAGCGGTCGAGGATCGCGACGCGGCTTCGTGAAGGTGCCCTCTGGAAGCAGCAGGTCCGCCCGATTGGTGTCGACAAACGCTTGTGCACTCCGAACGCGCGCGCGGTCACCTCTATGTGCAGCCCGAATACGCCGTCGCTTCGTCGCATGAGTCTCCTCCACAGCAAGCAGCCTGGGCTCCGCTTTGAGTGTCTTGAGCTGGGAGTGGTCGGCGTGCTTTTCACACGATGGACAATGAAATTTTAGATTGGAGAACGTTGACTCCCGGATGTCATGGTGGCCACAGCAGGTGAACCGCTTGGCTGTTGGCGACGCCAGATGGTGGACATCGAAGCAGTCCGGGCAGAACACCGTCTGAGCAGAATCACGAACGACCGCGCCGGTCTTCCTCATGTCCCGGGCGATAACGAGACTACGGTAGAGCGGCGCCTTGGCCTTGCAACTTGGGCATGCTACGATGTAGATCCAGAACCAATGGAGAGGTGTCCACTCGGACTTCGGCGAGTGGTATAAAGTCTCTAGTCTTGAGCAGAGATAATCGGCAAGTCGTTTGCCGTACTTGCTCAAGGTTTCCACGTCGGGCGGCGACAACTCGTGGCGCGCGATCAAGCATGCAAGCGGGTCAATGTCCGTACCGCTTGCCATTGCCCCTAGCCGAGCCGCTTCGACGACGGTGCTTCCCCCACCAAGAAACGGATCGTGAATCCTTTTCCCGAAGAGATGGCCGCCGGGGTCGGCGAACGTCTCCCAGAACGGCTTTCGCGACACGGTTGGTGCGGAGAACGCCGCCAGTAGCACCCCCCGGACCAGGGCAGGGGGACGACGGGCCCACCAGCGGTGGACCCCATAGCTCGGATCACGTCCACGACGGTCGGCCTTCGTCAGGAGCGACAACTCCCGAAATGGGAAGCCCCGCTCGAGGAGCGTGGGAGCAACGACTGGCGAGTCAAGTGGCACCTTTGCCCGCGGTGCGTCATGGGCTGCGACGGCCGCTGCTGTTGTCGGGGAATGCATGAACGGCGTCATGGTAACACGGGGACGCATGTGGGCAGCCGGGACCCCGGCCGGCGCGACGCATTGCGAACGCATACGCGTGTCGTGAGTTTGCTCCAGTCAGATAGGCCGTACGTCTTCCATGTCCCAATCTGTCGCCATGTCCGAGACCGAGTCGCTGCTCACCTACCCTCGGGCGATGGGTGGCACGCCCTTTCCTTACCAAGCAGCCTTGGCGAGAGCCTCTTCGTGCTTGTTCTGTGGGAGCGTGGCGAACCATCCCGAGCCGGATCCGCTCGACGCCTACCTCGCTCGTTGTTCAGTCCATCGACCGCCCGTGGTCACGTCGACCGACCCGGCCTTCTTTTCTACCCTCAAGGAAGGGGCACAGGCGGCTCTTCAAGTGGAAGCTTAGCCAGAGCTATCCAGGAAGCTCCGTGAGGCTCACCTTGGCGGCGAGGACCACCGCTCGCCAGTCCTTCTCCGGTCCGCCCTGAAGGTCGGCCGCGCCTTCGTGCTTGCCTCGCCGCCAAGCTTTCCAGATCCAACCCGCAGGCGTCTCGCCCACGTCGACGTGGTAGCCGAGGTACGCGAGCTCGGGCGGGACCACCGGGGGCGCCTTCTCGCCCACGAGCTCGGCCACCGCCCGCTCAAGCGGTAGCGGCTCCCATGGTGACTGCGGCGGCGAAGGCTTGCCGGCCCGCACGGGCGCGAAGTACTTGGCGTCGACCACCGCGAGCTGCTGCAAGAGACTCCGCCCGTTGGCCACGCGTACCCTGGCCAGGTCCCACGTGCACCCCGGGAAGCTCGCTTCGAGCAGCCCCTGGACCAGCCTCACGCGGGGCGTGGTCCTCACTCGGTTGCGGATCCACGACTCCGCCCACGCGATCCACGAGACGATGCTGTCGACGGTGATCCGCGTACAGTCGTCCCACACGTTCAGGCCGTGACGCTGGACCATCGTTGGCAACGAGGCGGTCGAAGGGCTGGCCTCGAAGCCCACGTCGCCGTTGCCCTTGACGTACAGCGGCCCGGGGGCGGGTCCGGCCTCGGGCGGTGCCATCCCTTCGAGCCCGGCCTCTGCCCCGGGCGGGTCCGGCTGCGGCTTGGGTGGCATCGGGAAGAAGGGCTCGACCGGCAGCACGCCGAGCGCGTCCACGTAGGCATTGGCGGCCACGCGGGCGTCCTCGTCGCTCTCCTCGATCCCAGCCCCGAGCTTGACCGCGTCCTTCTCGGTCTCGGTCGCCGGGTGCTCGGCGGTCGCGTAGACGCGCCACCGGACTCCGGTCGACAGCCCGGTCAGGTCGATGGTGTACGGCCCGCGCGTGTACTCGTCGTAGGGCTTGGGGAACCACGGCTGGGCGGGCTTGGGCCCGGCGGGCTTTGGTTCGGTGGGCGTGAGAGTGGGCCCTCCGCCGGGCTCGGGCGTCCCGCCGCCCCCTGGCGGGGGCGTCTCGCCACCACCACCCCCAGGCACAGGAGCATCACCGCCACCGCCCGAGCTCCCGCCGCCGCTGCTCGAGCCACCGTTGCCGGCCGGGCTCGTCGAGCTCCCAGCCGCGAGCGCGACCGTCCCGATTCCCGCAACTCCCATCAACCATAGCCACTTGCTCATCACGTACCTCGTTCCTTGTTCAAAGCACCACGTCATTCCCACCGAGCACCGCCCCGAACCCTCGTGCGAGGTCGTTCGGCGCCGCCGGCCGTCCCTTCGGCCACGCGGGCACGCGCCCTCGCAGCGCCTGGGGCAGGCACTCGTAGACCAACTGCGAGCACACCAGCCCGCACACCGGCCCCTCCTTGGGCACGATCAACCCGAGAGCATCGTAGGGCTGCCCTACGCGCCCGCGAACACACCCGTAGAGCTCCCGCCCTTCGCACAGCGGCAGCCACACCCGCACCCGCCCGCGGTCGCCGTACTCGGACTCGAGCACCCGCGCCACGCCGAGCCCGGGCCGGCAGTCGATCAGTAGCGCTCGTCCCTGGTCGTCGGCCTCGCACCCGTCGAGCGCCACGTGCGAGAACCCGTGCCCGCCCGTCGCCTTGTCGAGCAGCGTCGACTCCACCCCGTCTGGCTCGAACAGCACGATCGACACCCCGCATGCCGGACGGATCGCCCCGACCGCGGCCCCCTGTCCCGACCCACGCGCCAACGTGAGCACGGCCAGGGTGAGCCCCACGCCGACGACGGTGCCGGTGAGCAGCGTCACCGGTCGTCCTCCTCGCCCAGGTCGTCGAGATCCACCTCGACCTCTCCATCGCCATCGAGCTCGCCCGCACGCGCCAGCTCGTCGGCCGAGACCGCGACCACGACCACCTCGGGCTTCTGCCGGAACACCCGGCGGAGGATCAGCCCCGCCAGCGCCGCTCCGAAGGTGAACACGATGCCCTTCACGAACACTTCGGCGAGACCCTCGCCGTCGTCTTGGGTGCTCATCGCCGTCCCCTCCGCGCCCCTCGTCGCGACCGGACCCCAGGCCCGAACCCCAGCGCTCGCTGCAACCCCAGCCGCAGAAGCCAGCCCGCGGCCGCCGTCGCGCCCTCGGCCCCACCGCTCACGGCCAGGTCGAGGTTGGCGACCGCCTCCTTGGCCATGGCCATCGCCTCGGTCCACCCCATCTTCTCGGGCCCGAAGGTCGTGGTGCTCGGCGCTGGCCAAGTGCACTCCGGGAACAGCATCGTCAGCGCCTCGACGATCGCCGGCTCGGGGTTGGCCCGCAGCTCGTCGAGCTTCAGCGCCCATTTGGCAAACTTCCACTTGTTCTCGATCCCCCACGCCTCGATCGCGTCGGGGTCGACCACGTCGAAGTGATCGCAACCCTCGTAGCGGATCCCGTGCCGTACACCGCTGTCCTGCAAGCCCTTGCCTGCGTTGGGATCCTCTTCCTCCTCGGTCGCCGCGCTGGCCGTGCCCATCGCGAGCACACCCACGCCCAGCAGCGCCGCCGCAGCGATTCCCCACTTCACGCTCGTCTTCATGTCGTCCTCCGTTCGTTCACACCGTTTGCAGTCGTTCCAACACCTCGGCCCCCGTCACCGAAAGCGGCGGCGGCCGTCCATCGAGCCACGACGCAGGCAAGCCCACTGCGGCAGCGTCCTGCACGTAGCTCGCCCGCTTGCTGGCCAGGTAGGCCGCGTCGCCGCCCTTGGCCGGCGCGCCCCACATGGCGCGCAGGTTGAGCCACGTGGGCACCTTCCCAAAGCCGTCCCAGCGCATCAGCCCACGGGCGAAGCCCACCGCCATCGCCAGGGCCACCCGCGGCTCGAGCACCGACGACGGCGGCAGGCAGTACAGCTCCTCGCCGAGCTGGGCGAGGCCATTGGCAGGGAGCATCCCGAACCACCCACCCGAGCCGAAGATGTAGGCGGCGTCGGGGTGCCCGCATCCTTCATAGCGCCCGCGGTTGCGGTCGAACGCCTTGGCAGCCGCCGCAGCCTCGCTCGCCGAATCGTTGACGGCCTGCGGGTTGCCCTTGCTCTCGCGCCAGGCCACCAGCGCGAAGAAGTCCCCCCACGCCGGGGGTAGGCCAGCCTCGGCCGCCAAGCCCCGCACGGCCGCGATCCGATACGCACCGTCGCCGACCGCGGTGCCCGAGCTCGCGCTCGCCGTGCCCGACATCGACACGACCGCGACGAGCCCCGCCACGGCCGCCACCCCCCACGACACGGGGCTGCTGCTTCGCCGGCTCATGCGATCGCTCCCCACCAGTGCGCCGGGATCGGCTTGCCCTTGTTGACGGCGAAGCTCTCGCCACCCCATTGCAGGCCGTACTTGCGGATCGCCCACATGCCGACCTCCCGCCACACGTCCGGGCCGGGGTCGTTCTCCCGGTTGGGTCCGCCCTGCCGATGCGCGTAGATGTGCGTGAGCGACCCTTGCCGCCGCAGTGCATCCACCAGCGCTCGCCCGCCCTCGATCTGCGCCGGCTCGAGCTGATCCATCCCGAACTTGTCCGCGCCCCAGAACGCGTCGGGATTCGTGCTCCCGGCGCGGCTGGGCAGGTTGCCGGCAAACTCCACGGCCACGCTCTCGGAGTTGAGCCCACCCGACGCCGGCAGCCGGGTGGTGTGGTCGTGCAGCCAGTAGATCCCGCCATCGGGCAGCACCACGTAGTGCGCGGTCACGCCGTCGTAGCGCTTGGGGTCGTTGCCGCGCGAGAACCCCATCTGATGCAGTACCAGCGCGCGCACGTCCGATGCCTTGCGTGTGCGGGTGTGCGACGCCGCATCATCGGTCAGCCGCGCATGCTTGCGTCGATCGACGATCTTGCCGCCATTGGGCAGGTTCGAGTACGGCCGCTTCGACAGCGCAAACCACAGCGCCCCGAGTCCGACTACCGAGATCCAGATCGGAACCATGGCGCTCACGCTCCCTTCTCGAATTCGAGGATGTCGTCCGACCACCACTCGTGGAGGTAGACGTCGAGCCACAGCATGAAGTCCCCGAGCCAGTCCTTGAGCCCGTCGCCCCAGTCCTCGGGGTTGACGTCCATGCAGGTCGGTGCGTCCGGAAGTGACATCGAGGACGCCTGCCGCAGCAGCTCGGCGGTGAGCCGTCGGGTGGCCTTCAGCGGCTTGGGCCACCCACGCTCGGTCCAGTACGACTCGACCCACGCGGCGAACAGGGCCGGAGTCGGCGGCAAGTCGGGCCCAATGCACGCTCCGTCCGGGTTGTCGAAGGCCGCCCAACAGCGATAGCCCATCCACCAGTCGACGAAGCCTGCGACGGTGTTGCCGGGATCCGCCCGTTGCACCGCGTCGAGCTCCTCGCCGTGGACGTAGCCCGCGAACTCGGTCGGCCACAGCGCAACGACCTCCATGGCATCCTTGCTCGGACGGAACAGGGCGCCCTCGACCACGCCGTCGCACTCGGGGGCGATCCACAGGCCGTTGCCTCCAAAGTCGAAGTCACTCAACGGCTCCGAGCCTCCACCCCCGCCGAACACCTTGCCCTTGCCGCCGGGCCCCGGTGTCCACGGGTCGGTCGATCCGCCACCGCCCGAGCCTCCGCCACCGCCCGAGCCGCCACCTCCACCCGGCCCACCGCCACCGGGCACGAGCCCGCCGCCGCCTTCGGCCGCCGAGGCCAGCCCACCGAGGGCCAACAGCGCCCCCACTCCGGCCACGATGGCCAAACCCGTGTTGTTCTTGCGCTTCCTCATCGTCGTGTCCTTCGTCCCTTTCGTTGTTTGTGTCGTCGCCAAAGGAGCGCAGCGCCCACGGCCAACGCTCCGGTCATCAGCACTCCGCTCAGATCGCCTCCGGCCTGGTCGTCGCCCGAGCCGTCGTCGTCCGAGTCGGGCTGGCGCTCCGGATGGCGCTCGGGAAGCGGCGGGCGTTGGTAGTAGGCCGCGGCCGCGTCGAGCTGCTCGAGCACGCACGTGCCGTCCTCGGCCGTGGCGATCGCCTCGCGGATCGACGCCTCCCAGGTCAGCCCGTTGAAGTCGATCGACTCGAGCAGCACGTGCCGCACGCCGTCGAGCCTCTTGGCGAAATCCTGCAACAGGAACAGGAGTTGATCGCGGTCGGGGTACGGCCCGGGGACGGGCGGCTCCTCCATCTGGGAGAGCTCGTTCTCGATCGCCAGCAGCCAATCCCAGCGGAGGAATACCTCGCGCCCGACGGCGTGCGCGATGTCGTACCACTCGTCGTAGTCGAAGATCGTGGGAGGCCACGACCACGGATCGGTGGGCGTCTTGCCGTCCTCCGTGACCAGCAAGTGTGCATATGTGCTTCCGCAGGTCATCGCGCGTCCCTCCTTCGAGCGTGTCGTCGCCACAACAAGGCCCCGCCGATCGCCAGCGTGCCGGTCACGACCACCGCGCCCCACCGCCCCTGGGGAGCGTCGGGCTTGCGCTTGGTGCGACTATCCGGCAGCGGCGGCCGCTTGTAGTAGGCCGTCGCCGCGTCGAGGCGCTCGAGCACGCACGTGCCCTCGCGCGCCACCTCGATCGCCTTCTTGATCCCGGGCTCCCAGCTCAGCTCGAACACGGCGCTCGGATCGAGCAACACGTGTGGCAGAGCCTCGAGCTTGGTCGCGAAGCCCTGGAGCTGGGCCAGCAGCGCATCGCGCTCGGGGTACGGACCGTCGACGGGCGGCTCGTCGAGCTTGGCGAGCTTGTCCTCGATGGACAGCAGCCAGTTCCAGCGCCGAAAGACCTCCCGCCCGACGACGTGCGCGACGTCGTACCACTCGTCGTAGTCGCCCGGTCCAGCACGCCAGTCCCAGGGGTCGTTGGGGGTCTTGCCGTCCTCGGTCACCAACAGATGCGCGTATGTGTCGCCGCAAACCATCACTCCACCTCCAGCTCGCCGTCCGATCCCGGACAGCCAAAGTCGCCCACCAACGCGCCGCTCAGATCGTCGATCCCCTGCCACCTCACCCACGGCGGCGGGTTCTCCATCGACGACCCGTCCTCCCACTCCATCCCCGTGGTGGTGAGCACCTGGCCGGCCGACTCCCACAACACCTCGCGGTCGACGGGTGGCATCCACAGCAGCTCGTAGTCGCGGTAGTCCGGGTCGGCCGGGTTGCCCGCCATGGTGATGTTGCGGAAGGGCGAGAAGTGATCCTCGATCCGCTCGGCGGTGGGGCCGTGCACGGGCCGCAGCAGGATCGAGCGCCCGTGCTTGCTCGCGTGCGAGACGGTGACGGGGTTGGCCCCGTACATCGCATCGTTCCACCCGCTGCACTGGATCAGATCGATGACTCGCAGCCGCAGCTTGTCCTGCTTGGCGACCGCCAGCGCCCACACGCTCGCGTCCTCGTCGTCCAGGCCGCCCACCTCGATCGCCGCGAGGTACGCCTCCGAGAGCAGATACCGGTAGGCGATCGAGTAGGTGGAGTTGGTCCCACCGAAGCGGTCGTTCTCGACGACCGGATAGAAGGTGCCGCCGCGCGGGTACTCGTCGAGTAGCTCGGACCACGGTGGGTCGTCCTCGAGCTCGGGCTCCGGGAGCACCGGGTCGTCCTCGGGCGTGTCGATCGGTGGCTTGGGCCCATCGGTAGTGCCAGGCGCGGTGGGTTTGGGCGTGGGCGTGGTCCCACCGCCGCCCTTGCCACCGCCCATGTGCTTGCCCGGCTGCCATGGCTCGGGCTCCGGGTCCGGCTCGTCGTCGTCCGGCGGAGGCGGAGGCGGGAGATCGCCGAACGGATCGTCGGGTTCGGGCGGCGGAGGGAGGTCGCCGCTGCCCGAGCTCGGCCCGCCGCCATCGTCCGGCTCCGCGCCGCCACCACCGGATCCACCGCCCGAGCCCGAGCCTCCGTTGCCCGAGCCATTCGAGCCGCCACCGGTCGAGCCGTCCGAGGCCAGTGCACCCACGGCCAGCAGCCCGCCGCCCAAGCCCATCAGGCCGAGAAGGCCCCATCGTCGTCGTCGCTTGTTCATACACGCCTCATTCGTTCGGTTGGGTCGATCAGCCGATGACCGGCCAGGTGATACGCGTGCCACTGTCGTCCGCGACCCAGCGCGTCCTGGGACAGCAGCACCACGCGGTGCTCGTCGCGAGTTCGTGCGGCCACCACTCCACGGAGCTGGTCGAGCGCGCGGGCATGGCCCACCGACACCGCGGCGATCGGCCCGCACGAGGCCCACTTGCGCGCGAAGACCAGCGGCGCATCTTGGAAGACCGCCTCGACCGCGGGCGCATCGGGGTGCCACCGCACCCCGGCCGCCGCCGCGCTCGATGGAGGCTCGCGGTACGCGGCCCACTGGCGCAGGTACCAGCGGCAGTTGTGCTCGGCGAGCACGTCGAGCATTGCCTCGAGCACGCTCTGGCTCGGGATCTCGGCCAACCGTAGTGACACCTGGTACACGTGCGCGCTCCCTTCACGGGGTGATGGTCCAAACGACGGTGTAGAGCCGCGCCGCAGCGGCCGGGTCGATCCGCAGGTGGGTGGCCGAGGGCACGTCGATCTCCATGCGCGGCTGGTCGCTCGACCACGCCACGAGGCCCAACGGCACCGCCATCGCAGCCGGATCGCCTCGCAGCCAACTCCACACGGACCCGAGGCCCACCGCCGACGGATAGGCCGTCAGCCGCCGCGCTCCCGCGGGCACGCGCTGCACGTACGGCTGACCAGCGGGGATGTAGAAGGAATCGGTGAGCAGTGCCGAGAAGACCCCGCGCGAGACCTCGAGCCGCATCATCCGTAGCAGCGCCTGGCTCTCGAACAGCAGGCCCTGCTGCGGAGCCACGGGCTGCTGCGTGCCCATGAGCACCGCCCCCTCGGGCGCCCAGAGCTCGACCTGCAGCGCCTCGGCGTAGAGTTCCAGCGACTGCCCCAGGTCGATCTCGTAGGTCGTGCCGCGGGCCGAGTCGGTCGTGGTGATCCGCAGCCGCATCACCGATCTCCGCGAGGGATCCAGCCCCGACACGCCACCGGGCCCCACGGGCACGGGCGACCAGCGCAGGGCCTCCTGCACCGTGCTGCCAACCATCCAAAGGTGCTCGCCCGTCGGGCACTCGCTGGACCACGAGCCCACGCGCGCGGCAATGGGACGCAGACCCGCCGGGGTGCCGTCGTCCGACACCACCCCGAACACCTCGGCCCCGGGCGCGGTGCGGCGCGAGACGTAGGCGGTGCCCAGCCGTGGGTCATGGGGCTCGTGGTTGGTCTGGTTCATGGCGTCGGTCCTTGGATCGTTAGTCGGCAGTCGTCGCGTTCGGGTCTGGGTACGGCCGCGCACACCAGTGCGCGCGGCCGTCGTGGTCACTCGGTTACCCGCGCGTCAGGGCACGGGCACCGACGACGGATCGATCGCAGGCTGCGGCAGGCGTCCGGGGTGGTGCCCGCACTTCCACCCCTGCGGCAGCGCCTCGATCTCGTATCCCCAAAGCTCCGCGCGAGCGTTGAGGAACATGCCGGCCGCGTACGGGTTCCACCCGACCAGCACCAGGTTGTCGGCCTGGGCCGCCCGCGAGAACGGACCCCACGCCACTTCGAAGGCCGGCACGTCACCGGCCGTCTTGCCGTCGTAGGCCACCGACTCCACGCCCACCACCGTCGACGCGTCGGGGTTGGGCTGGTGGTAGTTCTCCTGCGGGTGGTTCTTGACCATCACCGCGGTCAAGAGCCACACGCGGATCTGATCCGGGTCGGTGCTCCCCCGCCCGGAGAGCCGCACCGCGATCGGCAAGAAGTAGTTGCTCTGGGTGGGCTCCACCCGGAACTCGATGCGGTTCTGCCCGTCCACCCGCTGCACCCCGCCCGACGTCACCTTGAGGGGGCAGCCGTGCTTGCTGGCGACCTCGTGGTAGCAGTCGTTGATCGACGTGGGCCGGCAGATCGGCACCTGCGGCTGGCAGGTGGCCGTGTTGGGGCTGGGCTGGCAGCCCGTACCGCAGCCCCCCACCGCGAACCGCTCGATCTCCTCGGGCGACGGCGGGCGGATGGTCGGGGGCTCGCTCGCGGCGGCCTTGGCCCGTTCGGCCCGCTGGGCTCGGGAGGCGAGCACCGCCCGGTCGGCGGCATGTTGGGCATCGAGCTGTCTCTTCGTTCGGATCTTGAGTCGTTGCATGAGCTTTCTTCCTTTCGGGTCGATGCCCACGTTCGGGGGCAGGTCGTCCCCACGGCCTGAGCGCCACCGGGTTGGAGGTTGGTCGAGTACGGGCCCACGTTCGGAGGCAGGTTCCCCCACGGCCTGAGCGCCACCGCTGCTCGTCGATTCGGGACGGCTCTCTCGTCCCCCGGCCTCGAGCGGATCCGGACGTCGGGGTCAGGCGAACGAGACCCCTCCGATCTTTCG
>NZ_JAOVZF010000038.1 GCF_026337845.1 Paraliomyxa miuraensis
GGCAACATCACCCACAAGACCGACGTGGGCGGCTATGTCTACGAGGATGGGCGGCTCTTCGCCTACGGCATCGGCGTACCCGTGCTGATGGGCTACGACGCCCGCGGCAACGTCGTCGATCATGGCGGCCGCACGCTCACGTATACGCCGTTCGACAAGGTGCGGCAGGTCGTCGACGGCGCGGAGACTCTCGACTTCCGCTACGACGCCCAAGGCAATCGGTTCTCGCGGCACTCGGCGCTCGAGGACGATCTCACGGTGGTGGTGCAGGGCCTCTACGAGCG
>NZ_JAOVZF010000033.1 GCF_026337845.1 Paraliomyxa miuraensis
CCCCGCCTTGGGCAGGGGGCCCAGGGCCGTCACCGCGAGCGCGTAGGGAGCATGCAGGCGCTCGTCGAGCACGAACGACCGCACCGCCCACTCGTGCTCGTCCGGGTCGCCCCGGAGCTGGAGGTACAGCCGGACGCGCGGCGACGGCAGCTCGTCGAGGCCATCCGGGAGCGCGTCGTGGGCCTGAACGTCATGCGGCATGGGGGGTGTGCTCCTCGGGTTGGATCTCGGTGGTGGCCACGGCGATCTCCAGCGCCCGGATCGCCCGCATGCGAT
>NZ_JAOVZF010000018.1 GCF_026337845.1 Paraliomyxa miuraensis
CGAGCCCGTTGGTGATCGTCGTGACGCGGTTGTGCGGCTTGCTGTAGTTGGTGGCGAAGGTGTTGATGAGGTACGGCCAGTCGGCGGGGTTGTCCTCGACGTACCCGAGGAAGGTGATCTGCGCACGTTCGTGGACGGCCGGGGCGAGCGTCATCACCTGGAGCCGCGTGGCCGCCTCGGTCCGCTCGCGCCAGGTGGCGTCGTCGGTGTACGCGGGCCACCCC
>NZ_JAOVZF010000131.1 GCF_026337845.1 Paraliomyxa miuraensis
GGTGACAGAACGCTGCACTGATCAGCTACGACGACGAGGGGTTGTTTCGGTTGGAGGGTGTCCACTGAAACGGGGGAGGTCTAGAGTAGCCCCAGCGGTGGTAACGGTCACTGGCTTGCTCCCAGTCGAGGGGAAGGTCCACGAAGATCCGCAGCGTGACCGCCTTGCTGGCCGCGACGATCGCACACGGAACAGGCTGTTGCCCTCGTCGAGGACACTTGGGCGCGTGCTCATAGAGGTCCCGCCCTTCCTTGGCCGGCTTCTTGCGACCCTTGTCCTTCTTCTTCGTAGCGCTCGGCTCGGGCCAAGTCAGGGAGTGGCCGCAGTCGGCGCACAGATAGAAGCCACGTGCACCGTCATGGAGGTACGGGGCGCCGGTATCCTTCTGGATCTTGGTCGGCGGTTGCCACTCGTTCAGCCATCGCACCGTCTCGTTGTTCCGGAGCTCGGCAAACCACCCGGTGGGGAGCTGGAACCGCAGCATCGGCTGGCCATCGTGCTGGGGATGGGCTCGTACCCGAGCCGCCATGCTGTAGCGATCCTCCTCCTCCAGCACGGGGGTATCGTCCCGCCGCGCAACGAAGCCGCACCGTAGCGCTCCACGCGACGCCGGTAGTCCGAGAGCGTCTTGAGCCGCTGCTTGCGGGCCTCCTCTTGCTCCTGCCCCTTCTCCACGAGCTCGCCGTAGCGCTCAGCGATGACTCCCAGCGTCTTCTGACACGCGCGCACCGTGGACACCGAGCGCTTGAGCAGCGACACGAACGCCAGCACCTCACCGAATTGCCGACGACGGATTGCCTGTTTGAGGCGCGGCGCCACCAGGGCCAGGATCGATGCCTGGAGCGCGGAGAACACGGGATGGCTATCGGCGCTGAACTCCACCGGGTGCGGCACGACGTCGCGGTCCCTGAACATCGGCTCGTCGGTGCCGGGCTTCTTGATGTGGTGCTTGAGCCGCCGCACCACGTGTCGGCGATACCCATCCCCACGGATCCCCCGGCGACCGTCCACCAGGCTCGGGTCGAGCAGCTCGAGCAGCGAGGCAAAGTGCTCGTCGTAGCCGTCGTGCGGCGTGGCCGTGAGCAGCAATAGTCCGTCGCTCTGGCGGGCGAGCAGCTCGGCCAAGCGCCGGCGCCGAGAGTCCTCCCGATCGCCCGCACCGCCCAGACTGACGCAGTGGTGCGCCTCGTCGATGATCACGAGGTCCCAGCTCGCGCGCTCGAGGTCGAGCATGATCTTGTCCTGCTTGGCAAAGTCGATCGACAGCAGGCACAGGCTCATGTGGTCGAACGGGTTGGCGCCCAGCACGAGCTGACGCCGCTTCTCTTGCAGCGTGCTCCAGTCGCCGATCGCTTCGAAGCGAAGCCCGAAGCGCTGGCGCATCTCCGACTGCCACTGCACCAACAGCGGCCCGGCCGGCGATACGATCAGCACGCGATGCGCCCGGCGACGCGCGATGAGCTCGGCGATGATGAGCCCGGCCTCGACCGTCTTGCCGAGGCCCACGCCGTCGGCGAGCAGCAGGCGGGGCCGGCTCAGGGAAAGGACCCGCATCACTGGGACGATCTGGTAGGGCGCGATGTCGAGTCGCCCCGGCTGCACCGCTTGGAGCGCCGATGGACCGAGCGCCTGCTCGAGCAGGAATGCCCGGTGGTAGAGCAGCCACTCTTGCAGTGGCCCGGCGCGCTTGGGGTCGAGCGCCGTCACGATGGCGTCGACCTGCTCGAACGGCGAGAGCAAGTCGATCTCGCGGCCGCGGAGATCGCCCTGAGTGCACCGCAAGCGGTAGCGGAGCTGCTCGCCCGCCTGCTCGGCGTGGACGATCTCCCAAGTGAGCCCGCGGGCGCGAACTGGCGTGCCAGGTAGGAGGACGTCGCGAACGGGGACGCGGGTGGAGACGGCGGGGATGCTCATGAGCGGGGGCGGTGGTGCGAGGCTGGCCGAACGATCCCTGTGGCCCGCGGGAAGGCAGCTTCAGTGGAAGGCCAGGAAAGCAAATGGTGTGCGCCGTGTCCATGCCGCGAGGCTGGGTCTCCGTCGGGGGAGCTCCTCACGCAAGAAAGGGCGTTGAACGGGTGATCTCGGGGCCGTGCTGCCGTTGACTTGGAGGGGGTGGCGTGCTCCCGAAACGCGTGCCGCACCGTGCTGGACCCCGCTCCACTTCGAGGCGCACCGCCATTACCGCCGGAGCATGCTCCCTGCTGCCACTCGCGCGGCGACGAAAGACCATGGCCCGAAAGGTCCTATTCTTGCGCTTGGAGGTGCCGACAGGGGTACAGCGCGTCGTGAGTGCGATACCGCGCTCTGCTCGAAACGAGGTCCGTGCAGCCTTCCCGGCTGAGCTGGTAACCTCATCCCCTTTCGAACCCGTCGAGGTGACCCCGTGCTCCTTGCTCCCGGCGCAGTGCAGCTCCCGCTCTCGCATCTCTCCGTGCGGATTCCTTGGCACGACACCGACTGGACCGGTCGAGTCTGCGCTTCGCCAGCAGTCAACCACGCCTGCACCGTGCTGGCGAACGTCCTCGAGTCCAAGGACGCCGACGACGAGGAGTCCCTCGCCGGTCTCGCTTGGACGGACATCGAGGATCGCAAGCGTCTGCCTCCCTGCATCGGCGAGCGCGGTGGTTTCATGCGGCCCTCGCCGTTCGAATACTATCGGGAGCATGCCTACGCGAAGGGCTGGAAGCCTCCACGCTCGCACCGACACTTCGCGTCAACGGTCACGCGCATGCCCGCCTACAGCCTCGAGGCGGTGCCCTACCGTTGGATGACTCGGGACGAGTGTCAGCGCTATGCCGACGCGTGGGGGATCGAGTGGGACCCCGCGCTCGAGGAGCACGCCGATCAACTGATGAGCTGGGATCGCCCGACCGGGTGGCTCCAAGACCACCGCAACCAGCTCGCGTTCCTCGACACCTTCTTCTCTGCCATCGAGGCTGACCGCTCGCTCGTCTTCCTGTACGTCAAGGATCTGCCCCTGCTCGAGGAACGCCTGCCCGGCACCCGTGTATTGGTTGGCGCCGCGCGAGTCCGCGAGGTCGGACCGTGGCAGGAGTGGTCCTACAAGACAAGCATGGAGCGACCCCTGCGCTCGGTGTTGTGGGAGCGGCCCGTGCACCACTCGATCCGTCCCGACTTCGCCGACGGGTTCCTGCTGCCCTACCAGGCGCTGCTGCGCAGCCCCAAGCTCCACGGGCAAGACCTCAGCCGTTTCGTCGCCTTTGCGTCGGGTGACTACTTCGAGGAGTTCTCCTACGTCACTGCCCACGTGAGCCACGACGGTGCGATCGCGGCTCTCCTCGATCTCGCTCGTGTGGTGGACCTGCTCCCGGGACTGGTCGACGGCCCCTGGAACGCTGTTGCCAAGTGGATCTCCGATCGTATGGCGGATGCCTGGAAGCTCCGCGGCCCGTATCCCGGGCTCGGCTCGGCCCTGACCGCAGCCGGCATCGAGCGAGGCGCGCTCGTTGCTCACCGAGTGATCGCCTCGCTGGACGACCCGGCCTCCAACCCTTGGCCCGCGCTGGACACCGCCATCGAGCGCCCGGAGCAGGGGCCTGCGGCCGGGCTCGTCAAGCGCGTGGGCAAGAAGTGCTGGACTCGGCTCCAGAAGGACCAGACGCGCATGAAGCTCCTGCGGCTCCTGGCTCGTTTCCCCCTGACGGTGGAGCAGGCCACGCGGCTCTTTGACCGTGAGCAGCGGGCCGAGGCCGGCATCGAGGTCACCGACGACGCGCTGCTCGACAATCCCTACCTGCTCTACGAGCTCGATCGCGGGCGCTTCAGCTCGATCTCGCTGGGTACGATCGACCGAGGGCTGTTCCCACGGGATGCCGTCGTGGCCAAGTCACTCGCGGACGACCCGCTGCCCGAGCCCATCGACGAGGCCGCCGATGACCGTCGGGTCCGTGCGGCGGCGGTGCACGTGCTCGAGCAGGCCACGGACGAGGGACACACGCTACTCGACACGCGGACCCTCCGCGAGCACATCGGCAAGCTCTCGCTCGAGCCTCGCATCGAGCCCTCGGGGCCCTCCTGGGAGAACGCCGTGGATGAATTCGACCCCGTGCTCGTCGAGGCAGAGCTCGCTCTCGATGACGACGAAGGGCCTCGGTCGGGCTGGCAGCTCGCTCGGTTGAAGGCCGCGGGAGACATCATCCGAAGCGAGGTCGACGCTCGGCTCTCCGGCGACGAACTCGCGTTGGAGTGGGACTGGCGGGCGCGGATCGATCAGATCCTGGAGCGGGCCGATGATGATCCCGCCGAGCAGCAAGCGCGTGCCGAGAAGGCCGACGCACTGCGCGTGTTGGCGCGGTCACGCATCTCGGTGCTCGTAGGCCCGGCC
Organism: Paraliomyxa miuraensis; assembly: GCF_026337845.1. Taxonomy (GTDB): domain Bacteria; phylum Myxococcota_A; class Polyangia; order Nannocystales; family Nannocystaceae; genus Paraliomyxa; species Paraliomyxa miuraensis. The sequence continues at coordinate 4,346 of NZ_JAOVZF010000131.1, forward strand.
GGCACCGGCAAGACCACCATGCTCGAGGCGCTGTGCAAGCACGAAGACGTCCAGGGGGGCGGCGTGCTCCTCTTGGCGCCCACGGGCAAGGCCAGGGTCCAACTCGCGAGCCGAGTCGGCGCGCAGGCGCAGACCCTGGCGCAGTTCCTCCGCCGTTCCAAGCGCTGGGACGCGGAACTCGGGTATCGGCTCGTTCCCAACGGTCGCCGGGAGACCGGGATTCGCACGGTGGTCGTGGACGAGGCGTCCATGCTCACGGAGATGATGCTCGCGTCGCTACTGGAGGCCCTCGGTGGGGTGGAACGCCTGATCTTCTGCGGCGACCATCGCCAGCTGCCTCCCATCGGCGAGGGACGTCCGTTCGCTGATCTCGTCCGGCACCTCCAGGAGCGCCGCGTTGGTTTCGCCGAGCTTCGCGTACGACGTCGGCAGCGATCGAAGGATGGCAAGCCGCGTGACGACTTGGCCGTGGCCCAGTGGTTCGTCACCGACGGTGTCCATGCTGCCAGCGACGAGGCGCTCGCTCGAGTCCTGGTGGGGAAGTCCGACGGCACGATCGTCTTCGAGTCATGGAAGGACGAGGACGAGCTGCACCAGAAGGTGGTCGAGCACGTCGATGCCCTCGGGGTTCCCGTTGGCGACGCCGATGCGCTCAAGCGCTCGCTCGGAGCGACCGGGACCTACAACGGCCACGTCGCCTTCGAGTTCGGTTCGGGGGGGAAGGGAGCTGAGGCTTGGCAGATGCTGTCGCCAGTTCGCAACCGCGAGGGCGGGATCGTGATGCTCAATGATCTCGTGCGAAGGACTTGGCGGCACGGCGACGCCATGCGCGCGCGTCGCTCGAAGAACCTACCCCCACCGATGGGGACCGACGAGATCCTGTTCCACGACAAGGTGATGTGCATCCAGAACCATGGGCGCACGGGCTGGCGGGTCGATGAGCGCGAGACCGTCAAGTTGGACGTGGCCAACGGCGAGATCGGCATGGTCACCCACTGGCAGGGCCGGAAGGGGTTGAAGGTCGAGTTCTCCACCCAGCCGGGATTGCAGTACACGTTCTGGGCCTCGGACCTCGACGGGACCGGTGAGCGGGGCCAAGAGCTGCTCGAGCTTGCCTACGCGGTCACGATCCACAAGGCCCAGGGCTCGCAGTTCGGCGTTACCTTCGTGGTCGTCCCGAACCCGTGCTTGCTCTTGAGTCCGGAGCTGCTCTACACGGCCCTCACCCGGCAGCAGCACCGCACCGTGGTGCTCGTGCAGGGGGACCCCTCGGAGCTGCGCAAGTATACGGGTCCCACGCGCTCGGCCACGGCTCGGCGACTGACGAACCTGTTCCGGGCCCCGGCTCCGCTCACCCTGGATGGTATCTTGCTCGACGCGGCCCACCTGCATCGAACCGGGAACGGCGAGATGGTCCGCTCGAAGTCCGAGGTGATCGTCGCCGACGTCTTCAAGCGTCTCGAGGTCCGCTACGAGTACGAGAAGGAGCTGGTCATGGCGGACGGCTCATGGCGGATCCCGGACTTCACGATCCCTCTTCCCGGGGGCCGGGTGGTGTACTGGGAGCACCTCGGGATGCTCCACGACGTCACCTACCGCGAGGACTGGGACCGCAAGCTCGCCTGGTACGCCAAGCACGGGATCCGGCCGTGGAAGGAGGGCGGGGGACCCCGTGGTGTGCTGGTGTGGTCTACCGAGGGGCAGGAGTCGAAGGGGATCGACTCGGAGGCGATCGAGGCGCTTGCACGGAGCGCGTTGGGGCTCGCTGGCTGAGGAGCCTACACGGCCGCGGTGAGCTCCCCACGAAGGCATGCTCCATCCCGATCGCTGCGCGTATCTCCGGAACATCGAGTACCACTGCGCCGCATGAGCTGCCATCGACGTTGTGGAGCGCGAGCGTCCGGGAAGCATACGCGGGGAAGGGACGCATGCCCGAGCATCGCGATAGTGGCGGCCCCGTGGATCCGTCCGCGTATTGGATGGTCTTCGTCCTCCCTCACGCTGATGTTCGGCACCCGGCCACTGCAAGCACCCCCATCCCGAGCTATCCTCCTTTCCGCCAACACCGCGTTACCCGGAAAGCACTCAGGTAACGCCATGACCGTCCGACGAAGCCATCGAGGCCGCTGGATGATCGACATCCAAATCACCATGCCCGACGGGTCCATCACCCGCATCCGCAAGGTCAGCCCCGTGCCGACCCGCCGCGGTGCGGAGAACTACGAGCGAGAGGTCCGCGCGGCCCTGCTCGAAGGGGCCCGCAGCAGCAAGGAGGACAACCAGCCCGTGGTGCCGACGCTCGCGTCGTTCGCCACGTTCTTCATCGACACCTACGCCACCACCAACAACCGACCCAGCACCGTCCGCGAGAAGCGGCGCACGCTCGGCCGGGGCATGCTCGCCCAGCTCGGGCGGCTACGCCTCGACCAGATCGGCCCCCGTCAGCTCGAAGCCTTCAAGGCCCGGCGCAAGAAGGACGGGGTCTCGAACAAGACGATCAACGAGGAGCTCGCCATTCTTTCGAAAATCCTCGGGTACGCCGAGGAGATCGGGGAGCTGACGACGCCACCTCCGAAGATCCGCCGCCTCAAGGTCCAAAAGCCGTCGTTCGACTTCCTCGATTTCGACGAAGCGATCCGGCTCGAGGACGCGGCGCAGCACGCCCCCGCCCCCTGGCGGGCGATGATCCCGTTCGCCCTTTGGAGCGGACTACGGATCGGCGAGCTGCGGGCCCTTCGTTGGGATGACCTCGACTTCGTCACGGGCGTGCTGCACGTCCGTCGCGCGGTCGATGACGTGGGCGACCTGCAGCCGCCCAAGAGCGGCCAGCCTCGGGTCGTCGACCTGCCCCAGAAGGCGGTCGACCTGCTCCGCGACCACCGGCACGGGCACGGCCTGTACGTGTTCTGCCGCCCAGACGGCTCGATGCTCGCGCGTTGGGACTGCGAGCCCCACTCGAGCGACCCCGAGGACGACAGCGCCCTCAACGAGGTCGCCCGCAAGGCCGGCCTTCGACGGATCGGCTGGCACACGCTGCGGCACACCTACGCGTCGCACTTGATGATGCGGGGCGCGAAGCCGGTCGAGGTCCAGGAGCTCCTCGGCCACGCGTCGCTGACGATGACGATGAGGTACACGCACCTCTCGCCAGGCGCCCGCCGGGCCGCAGCCAAGCTGCTCGACGCGGCACCACCACGGCACCATAGCGGCACCGGAAATCCGGACGACGAGTTTAATCCAATAAATTCATAAAGTTATCAGCGGAGGCGCACAGGAATCGAACCTGACCTCAGGGGGGTGGCGTGACTCGACGGGACGAGCACTTGGCCGCCACCACCCTGGATTCCTTCGGTTTTTGGCGCGGGCGGGGGAGGGCCGGGAGCGGCCCGGATCCTCGCTCGCGCGACAGATTGCCGGCAATGGTTGGGGGTCGTGGAAGGGGCCCGGAGGGCATGTAGGAGGGGGGCAGCGGGGGCCCGGAGGACCGTGCCGGAGCTCATTGCAGAGTCGTCGACGCGAGGGATGGGTCGGGAGCCTGCCGGTAAGGCGGATCTCCGACCCCTGGGCACCCAAGAGGCCACACAGAGCCGTTTCCGGCCCGCGGCGTCGACCCGAATCTACACGGGCATCGAGAAATTTCGCGAGACCGAGATCATTTTGGTCGGCGCTCCACATATCGGGAGCGATGCCAGAACTGAGGCTCGAGATCACGGGACCCGAGGCGGAGGAGATCGCCGCAGAGCTCGCGGCGCTACTCGCGGGGGCGTTGGGTCGGGCCGTCGTGCCCGAGCGGGCCGAGCCCGACTATGGGGCGCTGCTCCGCGAGCATGATGATCGCGGCTCCGACCCCGTCGCGGTCGCGACGTTGGTGCTCACGGTGCCGCCGGCCGTGGTGGCGATGATGGATGTCGTCACGCGCCTACGGGCGTGGGCGCGGACGCTGAAGGTCTCGCGAGCGCGCGTGACCTTGGCCGGCAAGTCGCTCGTGGAGGCGCTCGACGACGCGCTCAAGGAGGCCGAGGCGCGCGGCCTGCCGACGGTGGCCGGGGTGCACGGAACGAGCGAGTCCGACGCGGGCGGAGAGGGCGGTGAGCGATGCTGACGTACGAGCTGGCAGTGGAGACCGATCCGCAGACGAACGTGGTGCGGCTGCGTCTGGTGGATGGCGACGCAGCCCATCGCGGGAGCAAGCAGATCCGCCTCGAGGCGCACGAGGCGGCGAAGTGGGAGGGGCTGTTCGACACGCGGCAGTACGTCACGCGGTACCAGGGCTCGTTGCGTGACGAGCATGGCCACGTGTGGACGGCCGACGACCTGCTCGACGAGTTGGGGGCGTTCCTCGGGGAGATGGTGCTCGGGTCCGAGATCATGGCGGAGCTCTGCAAGGGAGGGATTCAACAGCGGACGCTCGTCGTGCGGGTTCCGGCCGCGGCCAACGACGTGCTGGCGGCTGCGTTCGCACGGGTCCCATGGGAGATAGCCAAGCCCAGCAAGGGCGAGCGGCCGCTGATGCAGCGCGGCGTTGTGGTGCGGGTGGCGACCGAGATGCCCGCGGAGCAGCCAAAGCCGACACAGGGCGTGGTGCGGGTATTGATCGTGCTCGCGGAAGCCCCGGGCTCGCGGCCGCTGGCAACGCGGCTCGAGCGGGAGGTGCTGCGACAGCTCTTCGAGGAGGAGATCCTCCCGCACCGTAACGTGGAGGTCGACGTGCTGTGCCACGGAGTCACGCGCGATGTGCTGCGTGAGCGCATCGCGTCGCGCAACGGGTACCACGTGGTGCACTGGAGCGGGCACGGGCACCACAACCTGCTCGAAATCATGGGTGACGACGGTGGCCGAACGACCATCAGCGGTGAGGCGCTGGTACAGCTGTTCGCGGATGCTGGTGGCTTCATCCCGCGGCTCTTCTTCTTGTCGGCATGCTTGTCGGGCACGCTGGTGGAGAAGGCCGACTGGGAAGCGCTCCGCCGGGCGCTGCGGGGCGAGGAGCCCGAGGCCAAGGCCGGAGAGAAGGGCGAGCGATCGCTCGGCGAGGCGCTCTCGCTGGACAACGCGCCGGGCTACACCGGCACGGCGCTCGCGCTCTTGCGTAGCGGCGTGCCGCAAGTCGTGGCCATGCGCTACAGCGTGGGCGACGACTATGCGCGCGAGCTCGCATGGTGGTTCTACAAGCGGCTCCTGGCCGACCCAGGCAAGCCGACCACGGAGCTCGCGCTGGCGCTCGCGCGGCGTGACGTCCTGGATCGGGGCTCGGCGCGGGCGAAGCGGACGCCGGTCGATCATGCCAACCCGCTGGTGTTCGGGCAGGCGGGCCGCTGGCTCGAGCCGAGTGAGCGGCGCAGCAAGCAGATGCAGCGGCTACGTCCCAAGCCGCAGCCGCTCTTGCCCAGCGGCGCACGGGAGCTCGAGCGTCCGCGATTCTTCGTGGGGCGCGGCAAGGTGCTCGGGCAGGTGAGCCGGGCGTGGCAGAAGGGTGGCGCCGGTGTGACGGTGGTGCATGGCATGGCGGGGCTCGGAAAGACCTCGATCGCGGGTGAAGCGGTGCACCTGTGGCACGAGCGGTTCAAGTGGGTGTTGGCGTTTCAGGCCAAGGGGATGGCGCTGACGGTGGAGGAATTCCTGCGGCAGGTGGATCTGCGGCTGTCGCTGGCGAGCGAGGCGTATCGCGAGAAGTGCGAGCAGTCGCCCTACGAGCGGGTGTACCTCGAGGTAGGGAGGCTCGTGGGCGAGGCGCGGTACGAGAAGATGGCAGAGAACCTGGTGGAGGCGCTGCGCGACGAGGCGGTGCTGCTGGTGCTCGACAACTTCGAGACCAACCTCGAGGACGTGCCGAGCGAGGGTGGGTATGCATGCAAGGATCCTCACTGGGATGCAATGCTGAGGGTGCTGGCGCGAGAGCTGCCGGGAACCGCGTCGCGGATCCTGGTGACCTCGCGACACCGGCTCGCGACGCTCGCCGAGGGTGGCCCGCACGAGACGGAGTGGATTTCGCTGGGGGCGCTGTCGGGGGAGGAGGCGGTGCTCTACGTGCGTAGCCACGAGCGGCTCTCGCCGCTCTTGGGCGACGAGGAAGGCTGTCGGTTGATCGAGCAATTGCTGCGGGTGAGCCGTGGGCACCCGTTGATCCTCGACCGACTCGCGGCGTTGGTCGGGGATCGCGAAGCGCTGAGCAAGGAGCTCGGGCGGCTCGAGCAGGAAGGGCTCGGCAAGCTGCCCGACCTGAGCGCGAGACTCACGAAGGAGGAGGCGGAGGCCGAGCGCGCGTACCTGGAGGACGTGGCGAAGGGGTCGGTGGACTTCTTGCTCGAGCGCGTGAGCGCGGGGGCGCGGCGGCTGTTGTGGGTGGTGACGCTGGCGTTCGAGGCGGTGAGCGAGGCGATGCTGGCGGAGGTGTGGGCCGGGCGGTCGGTGGAGCAAGCGGAGGTGCAGCCGTTGCTGCGCGAGCTGCACCAGGCCGGCTTGGTCACCCGCGAGGAGTCGATGCCTGCCAAGGGGGCCGACGGGGTAGCAAGCGCCAACGTCGTCTTCCACGAGCTCGTGCGCGAGCGCGTGGCCGCGTGGATGGTGCAACACCCTCACGAGCGAGGCCCGCGGACGGCCGAGCAGGTCTGGGTCGGCTACGGCCAGCGCTACGCGGCCGTGTTCGAGGGCCTGCTCGCGTCGGGCAAGCGCGAGGCGGCGGCCGAGGCCGGGCGCCGGGCGCTGGTGTACCTGGTGCGGGCCGGTGACTTCGAGGGCCTGGGGTCGTTTGCCAGCACGCTGGTCACGAGCACGCGGGACCCGACGCTGTTGGGGGCCGTCGTGGCCGAGCTTCGGGCCGTGGCCGAGCAGGTGCCCGCAGGACGGGCTCGCTGGAGCGTGCGCACCTACCTGGCCGACGCGTTGGACATGTCGGGGCGAGCCGACGAGGCGTTGCCGCTGTACGAGCAGGCGGCGGCCGAGGCCGAGCAGGCCGAGCACTGGAGCGACGTGGCCTGGGTCTGCGGCAACTGGGCCGGTGCGCTGGGGAACGTGGGCCAGCTCGACGCCTCGAAGGCCACCCACCTGCGCAGCGCGGAGGCCGAGCGCAAGGCCGGCCACCCGCTCGTGAACGTCGTCGCAAGCGAGCTGGAGGCGCTGCGCATCGACGTGAAGCAAGGCCACGCCGCGCAGGTGCTGGGGGACATCGAGGCCCGACTGGAGCAGGTGCGCGGCTGGTGGAAGGCCCATGCCGAGGGCAAGCCCGTCCCCGAGGCGCCCGACCGGGACTTCTTGGGTCGAGCGTTGGTGGGCGGCCTGGACATCGCTGAAGACGCCAACCGGGCCCTCGAACGGTGGCAGGGCTGCCTCGACCTGCTCGAGGAGACGGAGCGGACCAAGAGGGAACGGGGGGAGAGTCAGCACGAGCTGGCGTGCACGCGTTTCAACACGTACGGCCCGCTGCTGTCGTTGGGGCGGCTGGAGGAGGCCCAGCGCGTGCTGGAGGGCTGCCTGGTCGAGTTTCGCAAGGCCGGGGACGCGACGGGCGAGAGCACCGCCCTGTCCGCGCTCGCCGACCTCTGGAGTCACCGCGGAGACCTTCGGCAGGCGGCGGACCTGGAGCGCAACGCCCTCGCCGTCAGAAATCGCCTCCCCGACCCGGCAGGCCGAGCCATCTCGCACAACAACCTGGCCAACTACCTCGACCGCATGGGCCAAGCCGACGCGCCAGCCCATCGCCTCGCCGACCTCGTGTACGTGCTGGTATCTGGCCAGCACGAGGGCATTCCCACGACGTTGAACAACCTCGCCGTCGTCAAGCGCGAGGCCACCGCCGCCGGCCGCACCTACGACCTGCCCCGGCTCGCCGACACCCTCGCCCGCCCGGCGTTCGAGGCCCTGCACCGCTTCCTCACCACCCGCGAGGTCGACCTGCCCGCGCTCCAAGCCGCCATCGACCAGCTCGAAGCCCAGGCCACCCAAGCCGCCGCCGCACCTCCCGTCCCCAACTTCTCCGCCCTCCCCCCCGAGCTCCGCAGCCTCCTCGCCCCCATCTACCAAGCCGCCGTCGAAGGCCGCGACGTCGCCCCTCTCCTCGCGGAGCTCCGCAACGCCCTCGTCGAGGCCTCCCCCGAGCGAGCAGCGAAAATCGACGCCTTGCTCACCGCCGTCCGCGGCATGCTGCCCACCCCATCCACCCCCGCCAGCTGATCATGCTTTCCACCTCCCAGCCACGCCCGCGCGCCTTCTCCCCGCGGTATGCTCGCCTCGATGGTCGAGGCCTCCCCGCCGCCTACGCCTCGGGCCCAAGCTGCTGCGCTCTACGTACAGTACAGCGAAGAGCTGCTGGCGTTCTTCCGCGCTGCCTTGCCGATCGCCAAGGTCGACGCCAAGGACCTCCTCCAGCAGACCTTCGTCGAGCTGCTCGAGTGGCTCGCAGGCGATCCCGCCCGCACGATCACCTCCCCCCGCGGGCTGCTCTACAAGATCGCCCGCTGCCGCCTCTACGCCCATCGCGTCGCAGCCCAGCGCACGCTCTCGAGCGCCGACGTCGAGCCCACGACACCGGACGCTCATCGAGCCGCGTCGAGCACGATCGACGACGACCTCGAGTACCTCGCCTCGCTCCAAGAAGACCGCCGCGGCCTGCTCCGCGCGATGCGTCGGCTCGGCTCGCCGTCGTCCGACGATCATGCGGTCAGCGACCTCCAGCTCGCAGTCTACCTGCGCTTTTGGGCCGGGATGACCGAGACCGAGGTCGGCGAGGTGCTAGAGCACCCGCGCGCCACGATCGCGGGGCAGCTCCGCCGCGCCAAGGCCGAGCTGTCCTCGGTGCTCGCCGAGCTCGAGCGCCGCTCGCCGGGCTCCGCCGCCACCTCCACCACGCTGCTCGAGCGCTGGTGGCAGCAGATCGAGGCCCGCGCCGACGAGGTTGCGCTCACCGATCCCGATCCCGACGCCGCACCTCCCGACCCCGACTCCAACCCCTCGCGCTCGCCCGCCGATCCACACCCGTCCGCGTTACCGCGTACCTGACCCCGATCGCGAGCCCACGCCCATCACAGGAGACCACTGCTCATGCCCGACCGTGAGCTCCCCTCGCTGGGTCTGCCGCCCGAGGACCTCGAGTCGCGCCGCCTGCGGGCCGAGTGTGCGCGCGAGCTGTTCGGCGACGATGCGCCCGATCTCATGCGGCTCGGTCGCTTCACCCTCGTGTCCGAGCTCGGCACCGGCGGGCAAGGGGCCGTGTACGTGGCCGACGACCCCACGCTCGACCGCCGCGTGGCGCTCAAGCGGCTCACCGCGACCGGCCCGAAGCAAGCCGAGCAGCTCCGCCGCGAGGCGCAGGCGCTCGCCAAGATCACCCACCCCAACGTGGTCACCGTGTACGAGGTGGGCGAGGACGAGACCGGGCGCCCGTTCCTGGTGATGGAGCTCGTCGACGGCCAGCCGCTCCAGACGTGGCTGCGCCAGGCCCCCCGCTCCTGGACCGAGATCGTCGACGTGCTCGTTCCCATCGCCGAGGGCCTCGTCGCCATCCATGCGGCGGGCCTCGTGCACCGCGACGTCAAGCCGCACAACATCGTCATCACCCACGACGGCAAGGCCAAGCTCGTCGACCTCGGAATCGCGGCCAAGGACGCCGAGCCCCCCGCGGCCGTTCGCGAGCCGACCACCGCGCCCACGCCCACGCCCGGTACGGTGGGCTACATGGCGCCCGAGTGCTTCAGCGGGCGCGCCACGCCGCAGAGCGATCAGCTCTCGTTCTGCGTCACGCTCTACGAGGCCCTCCACGGCGTGCGACCGTCGTGGAGGCTCACCCGACCCGATGGATGGAAGCACGAGCGGCTCGACGCCCACGCGGCCACGCCCGCGAGCGACGGGCGCTCCGACACGGGGCCCGACGAGCCGCCCGATCCCAAGGCCGCGCTCGCTCGCCGCACGCCCCCTCCCAAGGCGCTCGTCCGCGTGCTCGGCCGCGGCCTGCAGCACGACCCCGCGCAGCGCCACGCCGACATGGACGCGCTGGTGAAGGCGCTGCTGCGGGTGCGTCGGCGCCGTGGCACGTGGCCCTTGCTCGCGCTCGCGGGCCTCGTGGCCGTGGGCACGGCGCTCGTGGTGCACGGGGCCTCGACCGACCCTTGCGACGATCCCCGGCCTGCCCAGCACCTGTGGGACCACGACGCGCGCGAGGCGATGCGAGCCGCGTTCGTGGCCACCGGATCGCCGCAGGCCGAGCCCACCTTCGTCGCCGTCGAGCACATGCTCGACGACGCCACCCTCGCGCTCGACCGGCGCTTCGCCGATGTGTGTGCCACGGGCGTGGAGCCAACCGCACGGCAGCTCGCGCTCGCCGAGCTGCACACCCACCACGCCACGCTCCGCACGGTGATGGGCTCGCTCGCCCACGTCGACGCGCCGGCGCTGCCCGAGGTGCCGATTCGCCTCGCACCGCTGCTCGACCGCATGCACGATCCCGGCCCACGTGACGCCTGCGAGGCGACCGACGCTGCGCTCGCACCCACGGCCGAGCTCGAGGCGATCGAAGCCTCAATGCAAGAGGCCGTGGCCCGCGGCATCGCAGGGGACTACGACGCCGCGCTCGCAGGCGCCGAATCAGCGCTGTCGCTCGCCCAGGGCGAAGCGCTCGCCCCCTTGCGCGCGCGCCTTCACCTGCAGCGCGGGCGGCTGGCCCTCGATGCGCAGCGACTCGACGAAGCCGTACGAGAGCTCGACACGGCGCGCTCGCAGGCCGAGACACTCGGCTGCGACGGTCTCGGATCGGAGGCGCTGTCGCTGTGGGCCAAGGCTCGGATCCTCGACTCCACGGGAGCGCTCGACGAGGCCACGCAGGCCGTTCGCGTGGCGCTCGAAAAGCTCGACCGGCTCGGCATCGACGGCTCGCGCCGCGCCGAGGCACTCAACAGCCAGGGCCTGGTGCTGCACCGCAAGCACGACGACGAGGCCGCGGTGGCGAGCTATCGCGAGGCGCTGGCGATCCGCGAGGCGCTCGATCCACCCGCGATGCTCGACATGGCTCTCACCACGCTCAACCTCGGGGCCGCGCTCTCGGACTTGGGGCAGACACGGGCTGCCATCGCCACTCTCGAACGCGCGCGCACGCTGTTGGAGTCGGCGCTTTGGCCCGACCATCCAAGCCTCTACAAGGCGCACGCCAACCTGAGCCACGCCTACCTCGCAGCCGGGGACCTTCCCGCGGCCCAGCGCTCGCTCGAGCGGGCGCTCGTGCTGGCGGAGGCCGGGTTCGGCCCCGACAGCCCCAAGCTCGCCAACCTGCACGTGGCGATGGCGCGCGTGCTCGACTACCAACACGAATTCGAGGCCGCCATCGATCACGCGACCCAGGCCGACGCGATCATGGTCCGCGCCGGTGGTCCCGACGACGCCCGACGCGTGGTCACGCTCGAGGCAATTGGACAGGCTCTCACCGACGCCGGACAGCCCGGGCAGGCCGTGCCTCCGTTCGAGCAAGCGCTCGCCCTCCAGGCCAAGTCCGGCCAAGCGAGCGCGGTCGATCTCGCGATCGGTCGAGGCAAGCTCGCCCAGGCCCACGCCGGGGCCGGGCAGCACGACCGAGCACGGCTGCTATTCGAAGAGGCGCAGCGGCCGTTCGACGTCGATCCTTCGCTGCGCGAGGACTCCTACTACCCCGAGCTCCTGCTGGGCTGGGGCGAGACGCTCGTGGCCCTCGGGCGCCGCGACGACGCAGTGGTCCCACTTCGCGAAGCCATCGCGCGCTGGAGCGAGCGCGACGACAACCCCGAACGGCTCGCCCACGCACGCTGGGCGCTCGCACGGGCTTCATGTGCCACCGACCGCGAGCATGCGCTCGCCGAGGCTCGCACTGCGCTCGACCACTTCACCGCCGGTGAAGTCGAAGGCGCCTCGCGGATGCGAGAAGAGATTTCGAGTTGGATCGATCGAGGCTGCGCGTCGGGCTGACGGCAGCGAAGCAAACGAAGAACGATGACCCGCCGTGAACGACGGCGAGGTTGGAGAGGACGTGTGAGACGATGAAGACGGTAGAGATCAAGGTAGTGGTCGAGAACGGCAAGGCGGAGATCGATTCGGTCACGGGGGCGACCTCGGACGAATTCGGGTGGCACGTGCTCGTGAAGAAATCGGAGAGCGAGACGGCCGTGTTTCGCGTGCTGGGGGCCGATTCGGCGAGCCATGCGGCGCTCGTGGAGGTGTGGTCGTATTCCCCGCCCAATGATCCCCATGCGACCCCCGTGGCCTTCAAGCGAGATCCAGAGACGGGCACGCTGGTCTGCTTCTACACGGAGCCGCTGCTCTACGGCGCGGACTTTCGCATCGAGGTCGAGACCTCGGCCAATGCCAACCCGGTGCCGCGCGGGGGCGGACACTTCCGCGTGCTCGACGAGGGTGGAGGTCTACCGTGAGCGAGGCGATCGACCCTCCGGGCGCAACGGTGCTGCGCCTGCGCACCAAGGAAGGGGCGCCCTCGCGCGGCCACGCCTTGCTCATCGGGTGCCCGTTCGCGGGCCTGGGCGGTGTGGCCGAGTGCCTCGTGCTCGTGGAGGGCTGGCTCCGCGAGCACGGCTACGAGGCCGCAGGACCGTCCGTTCGCTCGACCAAGCAGGGCATCCTGAGCGAGCTCGAGCGGCTGCGTGCCGACGTTCGGCGAGGCGATCAGGCGCTCGTGTACTACGCGGGCCATGGTCATCAAGAGCTGCCCGACGTCGACGATCACGATGCTCCCGTGGCGATGCTCTTGCCGATGGACGCCGATGAGCCCGCTCCGCAGGGCGGGCCGATCCCCGCGGATCTGCTCGTGGAGCAGCTACGGGGGATCGCCCGCGCCTGCGGGGCGGATCTGCGAGAGCCGTTCGCGGGGTCCGGTGCGGGCGAGCGCTCGCCGAGCATGACGATCGTCCTCGAGTGCTGTCACGCGGCTGGGATGATGGACGCGTGGCCGATCGACGAGGCCAAGCGAGCGAAGCTCCTCCAAAGTGCGAGGCGGAGGATCACCGGGGTCGATCGGGGTGGGTTCGATCCCGAAGCCGGCGTGCTGTGGGTGCTTGCCACCGGGCGCGGTGAGATCGCCCGAGGCTCGCGCAGCCGCACCGTGGGGCTCATGACCCGAGCCGTGACGACGGAACTCGCGAAACACCCGGGCGAGCCGTGGTGGGCGGTGATGGATCGCGTGCGGGCGACATGGACCGACAGCACGCAATCACCCGGGCTCGTCGGCGCGGAGGCGCTGGTGCCCCTGACGAGCGAGCGGATCGAGCGGCCCGAGGATTGGCTGCCGTGCGTGCGAGATCAAGACGCAGCCCCTTGGCTGGTCGAGCTGGCCCATGTACTGGGGTGGGGCGAGGGAGAGTCGGTGATGCTGACGCCGTTGCTCGCGGCCCCCGCCGTGGTCCATGGAACGCTCGAGAGCGGAGCGGCCGGGCTCGAGGTGAGGATGGACGACGGCAGTGCGCTCGCGGGCGGGCGCTTCGCGTGGGCCAGCCGAAGCGCCGCCGCGAGCACGGCGCTCGTGGAGCTGTGGGGCAGCAACGCGCTCTTGCGTGGTGACGTGGCCAGCGCGATCGAGGGTTCGGTGGCCGAGGCGCGCGACCTCGGCTCGGGCATGCGTACAACCCCGAAGGAAGGCTGCGTGGGGCTGGAGGTGAGCACGAGAGGGGTGATCGTTCGCGACCGCCTTGGGGATGCGGTGGCCTGCACGTCGCTGACGGATGCCTCGACGTGGCTGCGGTGGATAGGCCGGCTCGCAGCGCTCGAACGCTGGCTCGCCGTGGGCACCACGACCAAGGGCTGGCCTGCGAATGCGTTCGCGCTGTGCTGGGGCACGTGGAGCTCGAGCGGAGCACGCGAGGCGTGGACCGACAGCGTGCCCGACCTCCGCGCGGGGGTGCCGGTGTGGATCGATCTCGAGGCCGGCACGACCTGTGTCCCGGCCTACGTGGGAGTGTTCCGCATCAAGGCGAATCGCGATGTAGAGCTGCTCACGCCCCACGTGCCCGGAGGCTTGCCTGCGACCGGCCGGTATCCCCTGACCAAGCTCGGACGAGACGAAGCGCTGCGCTTCGAGTGGCTGGGCTGCGCCGGAAACGAGCGCACCGAGCAACTCGTGGTGATGGTGAGCGACCGCCCACTGCCGTTCACCACCATGGCTCGAACTGACTCCGTGGGGGGAACGGGCTGGGACGCGGACCGCGTCGAGCAACGAAGGCCGGCGAGGGTATGGATGCGAGCGATGACCTATCTCCTGCGTCGGTAGGCGAGCGCCGTGCGGCGTCATGATGAGAGCCAGGCCCACGCGGCGGCGACCAGTGCGAGCACGAGCGCGATGGCGTAGCCGCGATGGGTCTTGGCGAGTGCGGAAGATGGTTGCGCGAGCGCGTGAGCGGCTCGTCGGGTGGCCTGGGCTTCGAGCTGGTCGATGGCGGCTTGGAGCGCGGGCAGGTCGACCTCGCGGGTGGTGAGGAAGCGGTGCAGGGCCTCGAACGCCGGGCGGGCGAGGGTGTCGGCGAGCCGGGGCAGGTCGTAGGTGCGGCCGGCGGTGGTGGCCCGGCGCTTGGCGACGGCGAGGTTGTGCAACGTCGTGGGAATGCGCTCGTGCTGGCCAGACACGAGCCGGTATGCGAGGGCGGCGAGGCGATGGGCTGGCGCGTCGGCTTGGCCCATGCCGTCGAGGTAGTTGGCCAGGTTTTCGTGCGAGATGGCTCGGTCTGCCGGGTCGGGGAGGCGATTGCAGACGGCGAGGGCGTGGCGCTCCAGGTCCGCCGCCTGCCGAAGGTCTCCGCGTTCTTTCCAGAGGTTGGCGAGCGCGGACAGGGCCTTGTTCTCGTTCGTCGCGTCCCCGGCCTTGCGAAACTCGGCCAGGCAGCCCTCCAGCACGCGCTGGGCCTCCTCCAGCCGCCCCAACGACAGCAGCGGGCCGTACGTGTTGAAACGCGTGCACGCCAGCTCGTGCTGACTCTCCCCCCGTTCCCTCTTGGTCCGCTCCGTCTCCTCGAGCAGGTCGAGGCAGCCCTGCCACCGTTCGAGGGCCCGGTTGGCGTCTTCAGCGATGTCCAGGCCGCCCACCAACGCTCGACCCAAGAAGTCCCGGTCGGGCGCCTCGGGGACGGGCTTGCCCTCGGCATGGGCCTTCCACCAGCCGCGCACCTGCTCCAGTCGGGCCTCGATGTCCCCCAGCACCTGCGCGGCGTGGCCCTGCATCACGTCGATGCGCAGCGCCTCCAGCTCGCTTGCGACGACGTTCACGAGCGGGTGGCCGGCCTTGCGCTCGGCCTCGGCGCTGCGCAACCGGGTGGCCTTCGAGGCGTCGAGCTGGCCCACTTCGCAGAGCGCACCGGCCCAGTTGCCGTAGATCACACACACGTCGCCCCAGTGCTCGGCCTGCTCGGCCTCGGCCGCCGCCTGCTCGTACAGCGGCAACGCCTCGTCGGCTCGCCCCGACATGTCCAACGCGTCGGCCAGGTAGGTGCGCACGCTCCAGCGAGCCCGTCCTGCGGGCACCTGCTCGGCCACGGCCCGAAGCTCGGCCACGACGGCCCCCAACAGCGTCGGGTCCCGCGTACCCGTGACCAGCGTGCTGGCAAACGACCCCAGGCCCTCGAAGTCACCGGCCCGCACCAGGTACACCAGCGCCCAGCGCCCGGCCTCGGCCGCCGCCTCGCGCTTGCCCGACGCGAGCAGGCCCTGGAACACGGCCGCGTAGCGCTGGCCGTAGCCGACCCAGACCTGCTCGGCCGTCCGCGGGCCTCGCTCGTGGGGGTGCTGCACCATCCACGCGGCCACGCGCTCGCGCACGAGCTCGTGGAAGACGACGTTGGCGCTCGCTGCCTCGGCGGCGCCCTTGGCAGCGCCCTTGGCAGGCATCGACTCCTCGCGGGTGACCAAGCCGGCCTGGTACAGCTCGCGTAGCAACGGCTGCACCTGCGCCTGCTCGACGGGGCTCGGTGCCGGGGCACGGAGCTGCTCGAGAAGCTCGTCCGGCATCGCATCGAGCAGCCCACGCAGCTCGTCCGGCAGCTGCTCGCGCATGGCCAGCATCATGCGACGCTGCTCGGCCATCTCGTCCTCCGGCGAGCGCCCGGCCCACACCTCTGCCAGCATCGCCTCGTTCACCGCCTCGAACGCCAGCGTCACCACCCACAACAGCCGCCGCGCCCCCGTGCTCACGCGCTCGAGCAACAGGTCCACCGACCGCTCCGCCACGTCCTCCAAGTACCTCCGCTCGGCCTCCGCCTCGGCGTCGCTCGGCCTCGCGCTCAGCTCGGGCAGCGTGCCGAGCCCCTCGCGCTCGAGCCGACCAAGCGCCTCGTCGAGCGCCCTGCGATCGCTCGAGAGCGCCGCGAGCCGGTCGAGGATCAGCGGATGCCCGTGGCCGACCCGCAGCATCCGCTCCACCAGCCCCCGCCCGGCTGCGTCGTCGAGCATCAACGACAGACGCTCATGGCTGTGCACGTAGAGCACAGCCTCGCCCCGCGGCAACGGCCCGAGTGGCAGCCACTCCGTCCCGCGGCCCACGAGCGCCTTGGGCCGATGCCGCGAGGTCACGATCACCCGCGATTGCGTCTCGCCGAGCCGTTCCGCCAGTAGCTCGAGCAGCGCCTCCCAGTGAAGATCCTTGCACGCATACCCACCCTCGCTCGCCACCTCCTCGAGGTTGCTTTCGAAGTTGTCGAGCACCAGCAGCACCGCCTCGTCGCGCAGCGCCTCCACGAGGTTCACCCGCATCTGCTCGTACCGGGCCTCGCCGTGCAGCAGCCCCTCGCGCGGCTCGAGCCATACCCGCTCGTACGGCGCATGCTCTTGCTTCTCGCGATACGTCGTGCTCGCCTTCGCCAGCCGCAGATCCACCTGCCGCAGGAATTCCTCCACCGACAGCGCCACGGCCTTGGCCTGGAACGCCAGCACCCACCTGAACCGATCGTGCCACAAGCCCACCGCTTCCGCGGCGGTCGAGGTCTTGCCGAGCCCTGCCATCCCGTGCACCACCGTCACGGCCGCGCCGCCCTTCTGCCACGCCCGGCTCACCCTCGTGAGCATCGACCCTCGCCCCACGAAGAACCCAGGCGGGTCGAGCTCGTGGCTGCCCCCCGGCAACAGCGGCTGCGGACTGGGTCGGCTCGGCTGCCACGGCTCGCTCCTTCGAGGTGGCGGGTCGAGCCACCGTCCCCCTTGCCCCATCATCAACGGGTTCGCGTGATCGACAGGCATCCGCTTCGCCGCCAGCGGGCTCTTGTCGCGCACGTCGGCTCGCGCCACCGCCAGCGCCTCCTCCGTGCGGGGCTTGCTCGGGTCGGCCAGGAGCCGCTTGTAGAACCACCGCGCCAGCTCGCGCGCATAGTCGTCCCCCACGCTGTAGCGCATCGCCACCACCTGTGGAACCCCCGCACGGAGCAGCGCCAGCGCAGTGCCCGTGTAGCCTGGCATCTGCCTCGGGTCGCTCTCGGGCACGATCGCCGACGGGCTCTGCTTGTCGCCCTCGTCCCCGTGCTCGCCCGCGGCTCCCCGCGCCGCGAATGCGCCCGACATGCACGCCGACAGGAAGAACACCCGGGGCACCGACCTCCGTTGCTCCACGAAGATCGAGACCAGCTCCTCTCCCTTGATCTCCGACCGCTCACCCCCTTCACCCGTGATCTCGAGCGCGTTGTGGCTGCCGTGGCCGCTCCAGTGCACCACGTGATACCCGCCCCGGCTGGTGATCCGCTCCTCGAGCTCCGCCCGCGTGACGCCGTGACACAGCACGTCGAGCGTCACGCGATGACCGGGCATGATCTCCTCCTCGAAGACCCGTCGCAACGCCTCTCGCTCGCGCCGCATCGCCAACGGTCGCGATCCGGGCGCCTCGGCGAACACCAGCAGCACCCGCACCGCCGGGTCCTTCGCGTCGTCCTCCTCCATGGCCGCCCGCACCAGCGAGTCTCCCGCCGCGGTGCTCACGGTGATCGCCCGCACCACCACGCCGCGATCCATCAGCGGCGCCTGCCCCAGGCCGGGGCGCGCGAGCTCCCAGGGCACCCGCACGAACGCCGCCGCCAGCCCATCGTCGTCGACCGTGGGCAGCCTCAACAGCAGCGTGCGTTGCTGCTTGCTCCTGCACAGCTCCGCCATGATCTCGGGCCCGAGCACCTCTCGCCCGAGGAATTCCCCCAGCTCCTCGAGCAGGTCGTCCGCCGTCCGCATCCGCCCGTCCACGCCGCGCAGCGAGCCCGCGAAGCGTTCCACGTAGCTGCGCGTGTCGAACAGCCCCTGCCAGCGAGCATCGCCGCGCGGCCTCACCTCGCGGCGATGCAGCTCGTTCCCCTTGGGCCCCACGAGCCGCAGGATCGCCGCGTGCTCCTCCTGCGCCGTTTGCACCACCAGCTCGTACGTCGGCATCGACTTGGTCTCCCGCGTTTGGGACGCACGCGCCCACCGACCGCGCTCGAGGTCCGTGGCGTGCGTACCCCCGACATGCGCCGCCGCGCCCGAATTGATCTCGCTCTCTGCGTTTTTTCCTCCCGCTCGCGATCATTTCTCCTCGCCCGACGCATTTCCCCATCGACCCCGCCCATGCCCATCGCCACCCTCCGTCCCGCCAGCGCCAGCGCCATCGCCCGCGCCCTCTACACTGCCCACAGCCACGCGCTGCTCGCGTTCTTCCGGGCAGCCCACCCCATCGCCAAGCCCGAGGCGATCGATCTCCTCCAGCAGACCTTCACCGAGCTGCTCATCACCCTCCACCGCCAGCCCGGCCTCGAGATCCACCACCCACGCGCCTTCCTCTTCACCATCGCCCACCGCCTACTCCGCATCTCGCGCGATCGCCAGCGCCATCGTCCCGTCGTCGATCCCGAGCGCTCACCTTCCGAGCTCGCCTCGCGAGCTCAGGCCGACGACCTCGAGTACCAGGCCACGCTCCACGCCGATCAGCGCCTCCTGCTCCGCGCCATGCGGCGCCTCACCGACCGCCACTGTCCCGCGCGCGCCGAGCCCTATGGCATCAGTCGGACGCAGATCCTGCTCTACCTGCGCTTCTGGGCCGGCCTCACCCTCATCGAGGTCGCCGAGATCCTCGAGTCGAGCCCTAACTCGATCGCCAGTCGCCAGCGCCGAGCACTCCGCCAGCTCCGGCGCCACGTCGATGAGCTCACCGCCACCGACCCCGGCGCCTACCACACGTCCACCAGCATGCTCCACGCCTGGCGCGACTCCCTCGACCGGCTCGCCCGTATCTCTGCGCGCTGACGCATCAGCCGCGTTCCCCGCCACGCTCGACCTCCACACGAGATCCATGGTGGGCTGCTCATGACGTCAGCATACGGACGTGTGTCTCGTGGTCGCCCACCTCCCTCGACGCGCTCAGGCCGTGCCCAGGTGCGTCGGAACGGGCACCCAGGTGCGTCGGAATGAGCGCCCAGATCCTTCCGGAATTCGCAGGTGGAGGGTTGCGGCCGCAGGTACGGCCGGGGCTGTCTCAAAGGTGATCGATGGTGAGCGCGTGCCGAGGGCATGGGCGAGGCCTACGGATGCGAGCCTTTGCGGCCAGACATCGAGGGGTCGGGGCCTCAGAGGCACATGCACGCGCGGTCTTCACCGGCCGTGTAGCTTTGCCCGCAGACGCCCGCGATCGCGATGCCATGGTAGGTGCAGCCGATCGCAATGCCGCTTTGGCCGGCGCTCGCGATGACGTCGGGGTAGGTGGTGATCGCCACGCCACCGCGGCCCGCTTGCGTGGGTCCAGCGGCCGAGATGGCGACGCCGAGGTCACCGACGACGACCGATGCGTTGTCCTTGGTCGAGCAGATCGTGGCGCCGAAGATCGCGGCCGAGGCGTGCATTGGGGTCCGCACCAGGTAGTCGACGGCCTCGCTCGGAGAGCCAGCGAACTCCACGTTGACGCGGTAGGTCTCGATCTGGCCGGTCGAGTAGCAGAGCATGGGGGGCCAAACCTCGCTAGCGAGCGGCTCGACGACCCACCAGACCTTGGCGCCAACGTCCATCACGGGCGAGCCACCGTCCCCGCCGTCGAGGCCAATGATGGGACGCTCGTGGGTGCCGACCCGCAGGCCCAGGGCCAGCGGATCGGGCGCATCAGGGGGAGGACACACGAGCGAGAGGCGAGCCCCGCGGGGCTTGCGGAAGACATCCGGCTCGTCCTCGAGCATGGCGATCAGGGAATCGCTCTTGAACGTCACCATCGGGAGAGCAGGGTGACATGAAGGTGGGGAGCCGGCGAGGTCGGGCGCGGCCACGGCGGCGTGGTGCTCGCGGTTGGCTTCGGCCTGGTCGCGGCGGCCGTGGTCGTCGTTCGAGAGGCTTGGTCGTGACCAGTTCCAGTGGGCGAGATCACGGGCCGCTGCTCGATCTGCGGGGTTCGTCGATGTCTGGACGGCGGATCTCGTCGATGGCGCGGGCGCCGGGGGGTAGCTCGAGCACGCCGTGCTCGTTGCGGAAGCACACGTCCACGACACCCGTGCTCGCGGACGGCGGCCGAGCACATGGGGCGCCCCATCGAGGAAGTCGCGGATGAGCGCGTCGTTGGTCGTTGGTCAGGCTGCCGAATGCCGTGCCGCCTTGCGAGCGCTGCTCCTGCTGTCGCGCCCTTCAGCCGCGAGGCCCCTCCTCCTCCGCGTCGTCCGTGCGCCGCTTCGGCGGTTCCTCGTCGAGCAGCTCGGCCGCGGCCCTACGAGCGTTCGGCGACAGGTGGGCGTACCGCATCGTCATCGACAGCGACCCGTGACCGAGCAGCGCCTGCACCTCGGCCAGGCTCGCGCCCTTCATCATCAAGTGCGAGGCATAACTGTGCCGGAGGCCATGCCAGCCGAACCTCCGCAGTCCGGCCTTGCGGCAGACCTTGACCAGGGGGCCGTCGTGTTTCTCCGCCGTGGACTTCGACTCGCAGTCCCGATTGCGGAGCCTCGACCCATCCTCGTGGCAGAACACGAAGTTTCCCCGCAGATGCCTATGCTCCTTCAACACCGCGACCGCCTTGCGCGGTAGCTCGATGATCCGCGGCTTGCCGCTCTTGGGTGGGTGCAGCTCGTTCTTGTCATCGGCCGCACGCCGCACGTGGAGGCGCCGGGCTTCCAAGTCTACATCGTCCCACTTCAATGCTCGCAGCTCGCCGAGCCGCAGCCCGGTCCACAGGGCGGTGGGGATCATCGCACACCATGGCTGCGGGGCAAGAGCGGCCGCCTTCTCGAGGCGCTCGGCCTCGTCGAAGTCGAGGAAGTCGAAGTCCGGTTTGGGCACCTTGAGCCGCCGGATCTTCGGCGGCCGCGTGGTCAGGTCGCCGGTCTCTTCGGCGTACCCGAGGATCTTCGACAGGATCGCCAGCTCCTCGTTGATCGTCTTGGGCCCCACCCCGTCGTTCTTGCGCCGAGCCTTGAATGCCTCGACCTCGCGGATGCCGATCCGATC
The DNA here is from genome assembly GCF_026337845.1 of Paraliomyxa miuraensis. Lineage (GTDB taxonomy): Bacteria > Myxococcota_A > Polyangia > Nannocystales > Nannocystaceae > Paraliomyxa > Paraliomyxa miuraensis. Next base: position 25,718 of record NZ_JAOVZF010000131.1, read on the forward strand.
GAGCCGCAGGTGCCCGAGCTCGTCGAGTAGCCCGCGGCCCAGCGCTCGCCGCTTCTCTCGTACGGTGCTGGGCCGGTTGTTGTTGGTCGCGTAGGTGTCGAGAAACTCCGTGGAGAAGCTCGCGAGCGTCGGCACCGGGCGCGCCCCCTTCTTCCCCCGCGTTCCGTTGAGTACCTCCGTACGAACCTGTTGCTCGTACTTCGCCGCCCCCCGCTTGCTTTGCACGGGGCTGACCTCGCGCACGCGCACGACGGACCCGTCGGGCATCGGGATGCACGCATCGATCATCCAACGCCCTCGCTGGTTCTTGCGAACGGTCATGGGGTTACCTGCTTTCGGCACCGAGGTCGGCGGTGAGGGTCATGCGAACGACTTGGTCGGACGGCAGGGCCGTGGACCATGGTGAGCGGCGCTCGATCGAATGGGGAAGGAATGGTTGAGGTCGAGGCAGAGGACGCAGCTCGCCGTCCTCGCCGCCTGGCGGGTTGTTCTTGGCCATGAGTGTCAGCTCCAACGGTGCGGGTGGGTGTCACCCGGGTTTGGGATCGGTCCGTGTGTGGCCACGCGGCTCGAGCACGTCGACGCGTGGTGTTCCTCGACGGCTCGACCTCGGGACCGAGCCGGCGATCATTGCCGCGAATGTGGCGGTGGGCCGCGGTTCCGCGGGCCCATCCGCGAGGGCCCGCGCGGGGTCGGAGGAGATCGACCCCGTTGTGCTTGGCCGTCGTGCTGGCGCGTGAGAGACGGGGCCTGTGCTTGGCGGGCGAGCCCGTGGCTCCGGGGACATGCTTGGTGATACCGCCCGGGGTTCGTTGTGCGGGTGATGGGCACTCGTCGAGTTGGCCGTGGCTGGCGAGAGGTGGTGCCCTGCGGCGACACCTGGCCCGCGGCGGTCGGCGGTGCTGCATCCTCGGCGGAGCTCGGCGGAGCCTCGCTCGACGCCCGGGTGAGCAGGGGGGCGCACGTGGCTGGCGGGGGGCGCCTCGACCCGTGCTCGGCAAGCTCGAGCGCCGCAGGGTCGGACTCGGACACGTCGAGCAACGATGGGTGCTCCGTGGGCACGTGCACGCCCGTGCTCTCGCCAGAGCCGGCGTCCAGAGTGAGGTCCTCCTGCTCGACCGCCTCTGGCCCCGCCGAGCCGTCCTCGGTGTCCACCGGCTCCTCGTCGAGCCCGTCGACGCCTTCCTGAGCCTCGGCGCCAGGGGTGGCGGCGGTGGCCCCGTGCTTCCGCCCTCCGAAGAGCCTTCTCGTGAGCTCCTCGATCGCTTGCATCATATCGACGACCGTCTCGGGCTCAGCGGTGCCCGGCGTCGTCGCGTGGGCGCCGGGCTCCTGGTCGAGCGCATCCACGTCGACGTTGGGATCCTGCGTGTCCTCCGGGGCAGGGTCGATCGCCTGGGCCCTGGGCTGGCCCACGCTCCTTGGGATCGCCGCCTCGATCCGGTACAGCAATGCCGCGATGACAGCTCGTTCTTCGGCTCTCGCGGACCGGGAGATGCTGAACTCCGTGCCATTGGGGCCGCGTACCGTCGCGACGATCCGGCGAGCCTCGTAGGTGAGGACGAGCGCTCGCTGGCGGTGTTCCTCGCCGGTGAGCATGGGGTAGAGCTGTCGGTAGGCGGCGTTGAACCGCCCCGGGGTGACCGGGCCGAGTGATGCGGCCACACGGCGCACCTCCGTCAACGCGCGCGCATCATCCCGGCGGAAGACCAGCTCTTGCTTCCGCCTCGCCCGCTCCCTCGCGGCGCGCTGGCCCAGATACTCGGGTTCGGGGACATGGAGCCCCGCATCCCGAAGGGCACGAGCGTAGGGATCCTCGTCCTCCTGCCCCTCGTCGACCTCGAGTCCGCGGCCCACACGGACGTCGTGCACGAGAGCCATGGCGTTGCGATGGGACCGCGGAAACCAGCGAACGAAGTCGCCGGCCGTCAGAGGTTTCCTCCAGCCGAGCCACGCGCTGGGTCCGTCGAGTTGCTCGGTGCTGTCGACGGCTTGCTCCCCGAGCGTCTCGACCTCTTCGAGGTCGAGCTCGTCCACAGTCTGGGGCTCCTCGTAGTCGACCCGCACGTTGGGCACGCCGGCTACCCGCAGCCCCTGGGCGTACTCCTCCACCTGGTCGCTCGACAGCACCCGCCCCCGCGTTCGAGGCACGCCCCACCGGCGCAGCTTGGAGAACCACCGCCACCGCGGTTGGGCCTTCTTCACCTCGCGGTGTGGCTGGGCCTTGCCCACGAGCAGAACGCCGTCGGCGTAGCGGTACCGCACCACGACATCGGCGGGCTTGGTCCCACCAGCGGCGTGGTTCGTGGGCTCGACCGTGGAGTTGGTTGTGGTGGCGTCCTGCATCGCTCACCTCGTCAACGTCCACGCTGCGGCCAACGTGGGCCCAGCCGCGGTGGAGGGTTCGTTGTTCGATGAGGTCCGCCGACTTGCCCGGGCTCGTCGGTACTTCCTCTGTACGAGGTCGCCCTGACCCGTCTTGCAGGCGCGCCGGACCTCTGGTGCACCGCACGTCCGGGTCTGAGCGTCGAGCGTGCGGTGGTCGGACACCGGACGTGCGGTGCACCAGAGGTCCGGCGCGCCTGCAAGACGGGTCAGGGCGACCTCGTACGATACGGATGTAGGGTCGTCGGTTCTTACATGCTCGAGAGTCATGAGGCGCTCCTGTCGGAGCCCCTCTGTATCGCCCAGTCAGTGAACACCAAAAAGTGGTCGGACGCAAACGGGCTGTGACGCAGAAGTTGGAGTGGTGCGATAAGGCGCCCCGAAATGACCCCTCACCGAGATCCGGTGTCGGGGTGATGCCCATGTCCAGCGATGTTCACGGGCCCAAGGGAATGCCCGATCTCGTGCCAGTCGCGGGCGTGGTGGGACCTACACATTTCCGCCCTGCGCCGCTCCGAGAATCGATAACCGCCGCGGTTCCGAATCGATTCGGAAACCATTCCGAATCGATTCCAAATAGGTTTCGCAATCGAAATTCGCGAGATCAGCGTGTTCCTCGCGCTTTTGTGGACCCTCCCCGCTTGCATGCTCGGCGTTGCATGACTCGTTGCCGCCATTTGGCAGCGGCCGCTCGAGGAGGTCGCTTGGAATTCAGCGAGCGATCGGGGACCGGGATCGGGTCCCAAGGTCAAAGTCGCGCTCGGTGCTTGGGACCGATCCCGTCGTCGCTCGCATGGTCGCCTGCTCGGTCGCGCGCGTCGACGAGACCGCGTGCGGGGGGAGCGTCGGCGTTGACGGCCCCAGGCCCCAAGGAGCATCTACGGGAACTGCTGACATCAAGCGTAGCAGCGGACCGCGGTAGGTTCGCACGCCTGACCCGCCCGGTGCGGAGTGCGGAGGCCGGACTCGAAGGGATGATGCCGTTCGAGGTTCGAGGTTCGAGGCTGGGCCGCTTTACGTCAAGGGGAACGGCGATGTCGGCTTCGAGGTGGGCTCGTCGACCGGCTCTCTACGTGGCGGCGGGCGTGCTGTTGGACATGGGCGATCGGTGACGACGGCGTGCCCGCCTCGACGAATCGTCCAGGAATCGGATCTGCAACGTTGCCGGGCCAATGTGCTCCGCGATACTGCCCTCGACATGGCGATCCACCACGCACGACCGGCCGAGATCATCGACATCCGTCCCCTTGGCCCACAGTTCCCCATCACGGGGACCACCACGCTGTTCAAGACCCAGGCGGTCGAGGCCATTCGGATGGTCCTGCCCGCTGGCAAGGAGGTGCCGTCGCACGACCTGCCACGAGAGGTGATCCTCCAGTGCCTGGAGGGCTGCGTGGAGATCCTCGTCGACGACCAGCGCTGCACGCTCGAGCCGGGGCACATGCTGTACGTGACGGGTGACCAACGACATGGCCTCCACGCCAAGGAAGACTCCTCCGTGCTCGTGACGATCCTGCTCGAGCAGTAGGGATGGAGGCGAGCAACGCCGGATGACCACCTCCAAACTGGGCAGAAGCATGGAGTGCCGCGTGGAGGAGCGCATGGTTCCGGGCCCGGCCGCGATCAGCTCACGTGGCGAGCCTCGACGTCGCGGTCCGTGCCCGACAGATCGCCGCGTTCGACCGCCCCGCCCAAGCCCGGCACGCTGTCGCTTCCGAGCGCGGCCCCAGCCCCGGACGTGCGCACGGACCCGCGCCCGCTCCCCCCGAGGGCTGCCCCCAACCATCCGGCCATCCCCGAGGGCCAGGAGACGGTCACACTCATCATCGACGGCAAGAAGGTCACCGTGGCCAAGGGCTCTCGGCTCTGTGTTCGACCGTCGACGAGTGCCGGGAAGCCAGCCTTCCTGTCGTACCGGATCCCGTCGAGGAGCCCTATCCCAATCCCGCCCACTGCTTCGTGGACTTTCGGGGACTCTCTCGCTCGCAACAACGCTCGCGGGCGCAGTTGTTGGCTCGCACGGCTACCGAGCGCGGCTGTCAATACGCGGGCACCACGTAGCAGAGGCGCAGCGCAGCCTGCATGAAGCAGGGTGCCTACCTGGGCCATTCAATCGCAACCCGAGCTCAACCGTCACGTCCCCGCCGACGGTCCAGCCGCACGCGCAGCGCCTCGTCGTCGAGCCGCTCGGCGATCGCCTTGGCTCGCTGTCGCGCCGCCTCGGCGCTGAGCTCACCCGTCGGTGATCGGCCAGAACACCGCGGTCTGCCACTGCTCGGCGTCGGGCACCTCGGCCGGATCGGTGAGGTACTGCTCCCACGGTGCGCCGGCCGACTGCACGCCGTGCTCCTCCATCCATTGCTCGAGCTCCCGGTAGGTCTCCGACAGCCGGTCGTAGGGACCCACGTGGACCGTGGTCGCGACGCGCTGGCCACCGAGCTCACCGGGAACGATGTCGTCGCGGCCGGGGCACTCGCTGGCGAGCGGCACGCCGGCCTCGAGGGTGCAGAAGCCCGGGCCCATCTGCAGGTAGCGGGTGAACGGCGGACCAGCCATCGGAGCGCCGATCTCCTGGGCGTAGGCGAACACGCGCGGCAGGATCTCGGCCAGCGCGCTGGCGATCTCGGCAAGGTTGATCTTTCGTCGCATGAGCAGCACGTGCTGCTCGGGGACGAGCTGGGTCGTGATCTCTCGGTTCTGGCTCATGGGGCTCTCTTCGGCGGGTACGACGGTGGACGTCGGGTGACTGGGACTGGAACTGGCGGGCGCTCGGTAGAGGCCCACGCACGGGGCGACCTCGGCGACGACGGCATCGTTGCGATCGGCCAACGCGGGGGCTGCGTCCGGCGAGACCCCGAGCAGACCACGTCGTCGGTACGCGCGAGGGCTGGTGCCGAAGCGCTTGCGGAAGGCGCGGGTGAAGGTCTCGTGGTTGGCAAAGCCGTGCTCGAGCGCGATCTCGAGGATGGTGGCCCGCGATCGCAGGAGCGCCGCGGCGGCACGGGCCAGCCGCACGCGCAGGCCGTACTGCTTGCTCGTCTCGCCGAGCGCCCGTGAGAACATCCGGTGGAAGTGGAAGCTCGACAGCCTCACGCTACGCGCGAGCGAGGCGAGCGACGTGGCCTCGGCCTGCGCCGTCCGATCGAGCATCCGCGCCAGCGCCGGCCGGACGCGCTCGAGCGCTTCGAGCACGGCGCCGAGCATAGCGGGGCGGCCCGGTGGGTTCTTGACGTTTCTTGCGGAAGCGCGCGAAACACCGCCCCGACCGCGGTTGGAGAGCGCGGGCGGCGGGGCCGAGCTCAGCCATTTGCACCGAGCTGACCTCGATCACCCAGGAGCAGGTGCGCCTCCGTCTCATGCCCCGGCGCGTGACCACTGGCCACGACCCGACTCACTGGACCAAGCGGGTGCTTCGCACGGGCTCGCCGCGGCTGATGAAGATCCTCAGCGAGCAGGTCGTGCTCTTCGGGGGGCTGGGCGACCGCCGGGTCGAGCATGGGCGGCCGAGAGAGAACGACGGTTTTCCCGACCATCTCCTCGTTTGGGCTTCGAAGGCTGCACCGCCAGGGCACCAGCGAACGCCCGAGCCGAGCACTTCTTGCTACGGGTCGGTCGCTGCCCGCCTCGCGAGATTCCTGATGAGCTGTCGAGCCGGGGCAGGGGCAGGACTATTCCCCCGGCAGCAGCCCCAATTCCTGCAACCGGTTCACCAACGTCTTGCGGTTGACCTTGAGCCGCCGCGCTGCCTCGCTCACGTTGCCCCCGCACTCCTTGAGCACGCGCGCGAGGAACCACCGATCGAACATCGCGTGGACCTCCTTGAGCGTCCCGGTCCTAACGAATTCGTCGAGCTGGGTGCTCCGTGGGCGGTAGTCGCTCAGCGCGAGGTGATGAGGCTCGACCTCGATCCCGTCGCAAAGCGCGGGCAGCCGGCCAACGACGCTCCGTAGCTCGCGAACGTTGCCGGGCCAGCCGTACTCGCGCAGGGTGGCAAGCGCATCGGCGGTGAACACCAAGGACGTGCCCGCCTTCCGGTTGGCTTCGGCGAGGAACTGTCCCGCTAGATGCTCGACCTCCTCGGGCCCTCGGGCCCTCAGGCTCGGAACCTCGAAGGGGATGCCTGCCAGGCGGAAGTAGAGATCCTCGCGGAACTTCCCCTGCTCGACCATCGCGGGCAGGTCGCGATGCGTGGTCGCCATCACGCGCACGTCGACGGCGCGGATCTTCGAATCCCCCATTCGCACGATCTCCTTGGATTCGAGCACGCGCAGCAGCTTGGCTTGCAGCTTCATCGAAAGCTCGCCCACCTCGCCGATGAGCAGCGTGCTCCCGCTGGCCTGCTCGAACACTCCCGCCCGATCGTGCTCGGCATCGGTGTACGCCCCGCGTCGTTGCCCGAACAGGATCGAATCGGCCAGCCCTTCCGCCAGCGCCGCGCAGTCGAGCACCACGAGCGGCCGTTGTCCTCGCGGGGAGTGGCGGTGCAGGGCTTGGACGAACAGATCCTTTCCCGCCCCGGTCTCGCCGGTCACCAGCACGGACATGTCCATCTTGGCGACCTTCTCCACTCGGGCGAACGCTTCGAGGATCGGCTCGCTGATCCCCAGGAGCCCGTCGTCTCGCAGCTCCGACCGGTGCTCGACGTCGACCTCGCTTGTCTCGACCAACACGATCCGGCAATCGCCCGCAAGGATCTCGTCTCCGGGATGGAGCTCCATGTGGTAGACGCGGCGTCCCAGCACGAACGTCCCGTTCTTGCTCTTGAGATCGAACAGCTCGACGCCAGTGCGACCAAGCCGTAGCTCGAAGTGCAGGCCGCTCAGTGAGCCGTGCTCGATCTGCAGGTCCGCCGACTTGCTCCGCCCGACGCGGAGGCGCGTGCTCTCGATGACCTTCTCGAACGACTTGGGGCCTCCGTCGAGCACGCGGAGCTTGACGCGACCCGGCCGCCGCGCGTGCTGGTACTGCCCTCGCCGCCGCACGGTTCGGGTGTTCTGCGTGATGCTCTGGGTCGTTGGCGTCGGGGCAGTCATGGCACCGCATGGGGTACCATGCCGGCTCGGCGTCCGTCTTGGCAGTGGGCGGCTTGCTCGACGCGTGCGCATGATACGGAGCATGGAGATCGCGACGATGGCGGCCGGATCTTCGTCGATGCCCATGGCCTCGATCGGCCTCGTCCATGTGAGGTTGTCTCTCCGAAAATTGGACAACCTGGAGCGTCAAGGATTTGAAAGTCCCTGATATTCCACGGGCCGCGGTGAGCGCAGCACCTCGCGAAAGAGGGCTTTGGCAGTCTGATTGCCTGCATGCCGCTGTTGGTGGCCCGGTCGACCACCTACCGGCTCCCGGAGCCGTGTGATAGAGGGTGGAGCCGAAGGCTCGGAGGTATGAGCTCCGAGGATGGGTGATGCGCCAGGACTTGCAGGTTCCGCGTCAACTGGGTGAGTTCCGGTTGATACGTCTTCTCGGCAGAGGTGGGATGGGCGAGGTTTGGCTCGCCCGCAAGGAGGGGCTCGACACGCCATGCGTGGTGAAGGTGTTGCTGCCGCAGTTCGCGAGCGATCCAGAGCGCGTCCGCTTCTTCCATCGAGAGGCCGAGGTGCTCAGCAAGCTCGGGCACGGCCGCATCATTTCGATCATCGGCTCCGGTGAGCAGGATGGCTGGCTCTACATCGCGATGAGCTTCGTCGATGGCGTCGACCTCGGCACGTTCTGCCGCGCGCTGGCCAAGAATGGGGAGCTGATGCCGGTCATCATGGCCGCCTACATCATCGGTGAGGTGCTCGAAGGGCTCCGCCATGCCCACGAGCGTGCCCCGGGAGGCAATCGGCTGGTCATCATCCACCGCGACGTCACTCCGGGCAACGTGATGATCTCGTCGGAAGGCGAGGTGTTCCTGACCGACTTCGGGCTCGCGCGTGGTGCAGAGGGGGTGTCCGTCGACGTGTTCGGAACGCTCGAGTACATGGCGCCCGAGCAGGCCAAAGGTCGCGCCTGCCCACAGAGCGACCTGTATTCGGTTGGTTGTCTGCTGTTCTTCATGCTGACGGGACGGCCCCCTCGGAGGCCACGCGACATCTCCGACCTCCAGAAGCCGCTGACCGAGGCGGAACTCGACCTCGGGCGCACGGACGTCCCGGAGCCGCTGGTGCGGCTGATCCATCTGTGTCTGGCCTTCGATCCGGCCGAGCGCATCGAGACGGCACTCGATGCGCTCCGGTTGCTCGCGGAGCACGGGTTGAATCTTAGGGAGACCATCCTCACCGCGACGCTCTACCAGGAGAACGTCGGACCCAAGCACACCGGGCTGACCGGAGTGCATGCCGCGGCGGACGAGCCCTCCGACGCGGACGAGGCAAAGGGACCGACGGGAACGGTGCGAGCCGATGCTCCCGCCGTCGCGGCATCGAGCGCAGAGCCTTTGGAGAGCCGGCCCCCGAAGGCTCCTACTGGGACCGTCGTCCTGACCCCACCGGCTGCGGTTGTCGACGAGTCCGAGCCTACCCCACCACCGATGCTGGCCGAGCCCGCGACCGAGGCCGAGGTGATTTCGCCTCCCGGCGTTGAGCCGTCCCCGGCAGAGGAGGCCGAGCATGCCGGTGAATCGAGCGAGCTGGACTGGAAGCCCTGGTGGGAGGAAGAAGCGGACGACGGAACCGAGGAGGCGGCCACACGGCAGTGGGTCGAGCCCGATGCTCCGCGCCTCTTTCGACGGCCGCGCAAGCAGACATCTCCGCCCGCTGGGATCGAGCGAGCACCAACGCCGGACCGGCCCGAGCAGGTGCCCGTACGCGGGCTCACCGAGCGGATGACTCCGCCGTCCACTGGACGTACGCCGTACCGGTCCACGCCGCCCGAGTCGTACTTCGAGCACGAGCCTTTGCCGCCGCGCGTCGAGCCCGACAGCGCCGAGAGCCAGGCAGGCGAGAGCCCCAAGGTCGTGGTCGGCGAGGCCCCGGGGGCCGTGACCACACCTGCCGGTCCGCAGGCCGCTTGGATGCAGACCGCCCGTCCCGTGGCCGAGGTGGTCGTAAAGGCGTGGCTCGCGGCGGCTCTGCTCGTGGGCCTGGGGTTCGCGGCGGGCGTGGTATTGAGCGGGCGCCAGTTCGATGCCCGCTCGAAGCCCGAGGCCCAGCCTGCACGAGAGGCCGCAGCAGCATTCCTCGAGGAGGCTCCGCCGTCCCCGCCCGATCCCGAGGTCAGCGCCAGCGTGAGGGCACAGCCGTGAGCGTCACCATGGCCGAAGACACGGCAGCCGCAGAAGCGACGCTCCCGCCCGTCGGTGCGGTGCTCGACGAGCGCTTCGAGCTGCGCGCGTCGCTGGGCGAAGGAGGCATGGGGCACGTCTATCGTGCCTTCGATCGCCAGCGCGGCCGCGAGGTGGCGCTCAAGCTAATCGTGCCGCGCTACCGCGGGCGTCAGGAGCGAGAGCAGCGGTTCCTGAGGGAGCTCGAGCTTGGACAGCGCGCCGAGTCCCATCCGCATCTGGTCGTGATGCTCGATGGCGGTCGGTTGGGCGAGACCGGCTGGCCGTTCCTGGTCATGGAGCTGGTGGAGGGCAAGTCGCTCGACCGCCAGCTCGCACGCGGCCCGCTGCGGCCCCACGTTGCGGCACGCACGGCGCGGATGATCGCGGGGGCCGTGCGGGCCCTGCACCGCAAGGGCGTGGTCCATCGCGACATCACGCCCGCCAACGTGCTCGCCCGTGGCGAGTCGATCGTGCTGATCGATCTCAGCCACGCGGGCGATGCCCATGCGCCGCGGCTTCCGGTGGGGCACCCGCGCCGGCTGACGCGGGAGAACGAGATCCCGGGCACGCATCACTACATGCCGCCCGAGCAGGCGCGCTCCGAGCCGGCCCATCCAGCGATGGACGTCTATGCGTTCGGGGTGACGCTGGCGCAGATGCTGGTCGGGCTCACGCTCCACCAGTACAGCCGCGAGACCTACCTCCAGCTCCAACTCGAGGGGAAGATCCGTCCGCCTCGCGTCGACATCCGCATCCACACCGCGGTGCCGCGCCGGCTGGCGGAGCTCGTGGACGCCTGCACGGCGCTCGACCCCGCCGAGCGGCCGACGATGGACGAGGTGGCGCAGTGGCTCGACGAGGTGATGGCGGCGATGGTGATGCCTGCCGCGGGGTCGGGGCCGTTGCTCGCGGTGGTCCAAGGCGGCGAGAGGGGTGCGAGCCCGTCGGATCGGTTGCCCAGGACGGAGCGGGTCGTGCCGCGTCCGGCATTCGAGCGGGGGCCCACGCCGATCAGCCCGCCGCCACCGCTGGATACCGATGAGATCCTCGCCGGTACCGTGCCGGCCGTGCTCGAGCCGGAGCCCGCGGCCACGCGGATGCCCTGGGGAAAGGCGGTCGCGACGGCGTTGGTGGTGATGGCGGTGGTCGTCGCTGGCTTCGCGTTGTGGTGGAGCTTGCAGCCCGAGCCGGAAGCGGACGGGTCGAGCGAGCGGTCGGAGCACGGCAGCGTTGCTCCCGAGAGTGTGCTCCCGCGCAGCGAGCAGCCCGACCCCGGCCCTGGGCCGCAGCCCTCGGGCGCGAGCGCGTCGAGTGAAAGGTCGAGCATCGGGGTACCCGGGTCCGAGCCGAGGCCCGCCGTCGAGCCCAAGACGGCCGAACCCAAGCTGGCCGAGCCCTCCGACGTAGTAACCCCCGACGAGCCCGCCACCGCGGAGCCCCCGGCCAGGGCCGAGCCCTCGACGTCGCGCAAGCCCAAGGCTCCGACGACCAAGCCCAAGCAGCCCGCACCAAGTCCCGCAAAGACTCCTCGGCCTGCCGATGGTGAGGAGTGCGTGGCGCTGCGGGCCGAGACCGAGCAGGCGGCCGCGAGCGCCGCTTGGACCAAGGTCGCCAAGCTGACCAAGCGCCGCGAGTGCTGGAGCAGCCAAGGCGATCGCAAGCGCCTGCGCGTGCGGGCGCTGTTCGAGACTCAGGCATGGAGCGCCTGCGTCGACGAGGGCCAAGGGCTCGACGAACCCCAGGTCAAGCAATGGGTCGATCTATGTCAGCGACACGTGGACTGATGGCGATGGTGATGCTCGTGGCCTCGAGCCGCGCGGCATGGGCGGCTCTGCCCGAGGGGGAGGCGCGACCACTACGGGTGAAGATCGACGTCTCGACGATCGCGGAGGCCGACGCGCCGCACATCGAGCGCTTTACGAACGAGCGCATCGAGCCGCTGCTGCGGGATCGCTCGTTCGCGAAGGCCGATGACGCCGGGGACGCGGTGGAGATCCGCATCGAGTACATCGACCCCAAGGATCTCGAATACGCGATCTACCTCGACGTGTTCGACGACGGGACGCGCATCGATCCCGGGGTGCCGTGGTTCGTGTGCAAGTTCTGCCCCCAGGGCATGGTGGCCGACAAGGTGGCGGAGAACCTGCCGGCGGCGCTCGATTTGCTCGAGCGTACGGAGGCGACGGCCGAGGACCAGGGCAAGGGGGAGCCCGCGAGCCCGATAGGCGAGCCGCCCACGGTGACCGACGAGCCGGCAAAGCCGGTGCGCCCGATCGGATGGATGGGGATCACGGGCGCAATCGTGGCCGGTGGAGGGCTGGCGACGACGATCGCTGGTGCGGTGCGGCTCGCCCAAGGGGAGGTCGCCGAGCCCTCGCAGGCGTCGCAGCAACGCGTGGAAGACTATCGCCCCCAGGGGCGCGTGCTGCTGGGCGTTGGGGTGAGCGCGCTGGCGATGGGCACCGCTGCGCTGGTCGTCGACGTGGTGCTGCGGAAGAAGAAGCGCGATGCGGTCGCGGTGACACCCACGTGGTCGCCCCACGGGGCTGGCCTTGCGCTCTCGGGTAGGTTCTAGGTCGCACGCAGGAGATACGAGATGTACAAGCACCCCGCCGTCCTCTCCTCGCTCGTGATCGTGACCGCGTTCGCCGGTTGTGTGGAGGTGAGGTACCAACCGAACCCGCAGTTCTGCACCAATGCTCGCGGCGACGAGACCTGCGCCGAGCGCTTCCCCGATGGCAGCCGACCCTATTGCGTGGTCTCGGAGTGCCTCGATGACTTCTACGGGTGCTTTCCCGACGTGCCCGGGGAGAACTGCGCTTCGCCATGCGGGCTGGAGAATCCCGAGTGCGAGGCTGGGGGCACCACTGAAGGCTCGAGCAGCGGGAGCGGAAGCAGCTCCGAGGACTCGGGCAGTGGGAGCGAGAGCAGCAGCACAACGGGGCCGCAGCCATGCACGGAGAACGGCGATTGCACGGACGCGGGGGCACCATTCTGCGAGCCGGGCAGTGGCGAGTGTGTGGGGTGCGACGGCATGGACGATCCCGACGGGGCGTGCGCGGGGCTCGATCCGGGCATGCCGCTGTGCGTGGGCGGGGCTTGCGTGCAGTGCACGGCGGCAGCCCCCGAGGCGTGCGCCGGGGCGACGCCGGTTTGCGATGACGCCTCGAACACGTGTGTGCCCTGCACCGCGCACGAGCAGTGTGGGGAGGCGGCGTGCAACCTCTTCACGGGGGAGTGCCTACCGGGAGACGCGGTCGTGCACGTGGGGCCCGGGCAGGAATTCGGGACGCTCACGGCCGCGGTGGGGAGCTTCGTGGCGGGGACTCAGGGAACGATCGTCGTGCACCAGCCCGTAGCGGACTATAACGAGAGCGTCACGGTGGACGGTGGCGGTGTGCTGGCGTTCCTGCGCGCGGACGATGCGACGATGCCCCCGGGTTGGATCCGCTCCGCGGGTGGAGCTCCACAGCTCGAGGTGGCCGATGGAACGGTGCTGCTCGATGGGCTCCGGCTGTCGGGCAACGCGGACGACCACGGGCTCGTCGTGGCGGGAGGCCGGGTGTGGGTGGACCGCGGTCGGATCATCACCAACGGAGGGGGTGGAATCCTGGCGCAGACGGGCGCCGAACTCGTGCTACGCAACTGCTTCGTGGGCGGTGCAGTGAGCGATGTGGATGCCGTCGCGGTCAACGCATCGACGTTGTCGGCTCTCTATACGACCTTTGGCGGTGGCCCGATCCTCGGAGGTCGAGCGCGGGCGCTGTACTGTGAAGGGGCATCAATCGCGGACGTTCGAAACAGCATTCTCGTGTCGGCCGATGCCATGCCCGAAGTCGAATGTGCTGGCGCGGTGCTCACCAACAGCGCCACCGAAGACGACGTCGGAATGCTCAACATCATGTGGTTCATGAGCTACGCGACCGGCAACTTCTCGTTGTCGGGCTCGGGTGCGACGACCTTTGCCGACATCGCCCAGTGGTCCACCGGCGATCCCCCCACCGACATCGAGGGCGATCCGCGCCCCGCGGTCGACGGCACCCCCGACTACGCGGGGGCCGACGTCCCCTGACGCTCACCGCCGCAGGCCACCATGCCCACCGTCTCGGTCAACCCCCCGCGCACCCCAGTCACCAAGGGCAGCAAGGGCGTGGCCCCGGCCACGCTCCCGAACGTCTGCAAGATGCCGGGCCCGCCCGCCCCGTTCGTCCCGACGCCCCTGCCGAATGTGGGTGAGTCGGGCAACCAGCTCCGGGGCGCGACCAAGACGGTGAAGATGGACGGCCAGCCCGTCGCGGTCAAGGGCGCGACTTTCGGGAGCCGGGGCGACATCGCGAGCAAGCCCACGGGTGGCGGGCTCGTCTCCGCCAACACCCACGGGGAGACCAAGTTCGTCGCGACCGGCTCGATCAACGTCAAGTGCGAGGGCAAGAACGTGCACTTGCTCGGCGACGCGATGACGAACAACAACGGCAACCCGCCCAACAGCGCGACGTTGCCGGGGGTGGTGCAGTGGACGTCGCTGATGGTGCGAGGGCTCGACAAGGGCGTCGCCGACGCCCTGTGCGACGCGGCGTGCAAGGCCATCGACGACCGTGGGACCTCGCGGACGACGCAGGACGCGATGGCCAAGCGGTTCGCGGAGAGCAAGCCGCCGCTCTACCGACCGACCAACCCGAACATCCTGCCCGAGGTCAGCCAGCGGATCCCACCGGCCCGTCACGGTGGCATGACCACGTTGCTTTCGGGCACGGGCGCCACCGTGGGCAAGGGCGGGCCCACCGCCCCGATGTCGATGATGAAGGCGATGCATCTAAGCCCCCCGCGGACCATGACGCGGTGGGACTTCGTGGTCCCCGAAAACCCTGCGTTGCCAGCGACCAACGGCAACATCAAGCACTATGTCGAGGTGAAGTTTCGCGGCGACAAGCTCACGAAGAACCAGGAGATCGCCCGCTCACGTATGACGCTCGAGGAGAAGGACAAGATCATCGAGCTGGATCCTGCTGGGGATTGCATCTGCATCAAGAAGGGCGGAGAGGTGATCGGCAAGGCCCGCCAGCGAGCCGCGAGGACGTAGCGCCCCATGAGCAACGACCTCGAAAAGCTCCCGTTGGTGGTCAACGGCAAGACAGTGATCTTCCCGTGCGTCGAGGTCATGGCGCTCTCGACGACCCCCAAGGCCGATGGGGCGGCCGGCTACGTCCGTTTCTACGAGGCGTTCGCAAAGCGCTACGGGGACCGGCTGCGGTACTACCAGCTCAGCGATTCCACCCGGTGGAAGAAGTTCTCGCCCAAGGATCTGCGCAAGGTGCCTGGATGGTTCGAGGATGCCCGCACGCTCAGGGAGCCCTTGCTCGGCATCGTCATGCACACCCACGAGGTTGCCAACGAGCCACGTCCGCCGTTGTTCGACATGATGTTCGATCACATCTACGCCGAGTATCCGCGTGGGATGTTTCGGATCGTGCTTCCGCTCGAGGTGGTGGGCGAGGACGGCGCGGAGCTACTCGAGCTGGTCGACGAGGCCATGACGGAGTTTCCCGTGCACTGGGGCTCGGCCGGCTATGCGTTCTACTGGGAGAGCACCGACACCAAGATCGATGGATTCGCCAGGCAGTGGCTCGGGCGTCACCTTGCCAGGCACCCGGGGCTCTCGAACGGTGACTTCGTTACCTGGGGCTCGGGCGTCGAGCAAGGCCTCGCGACCATCAACTGGTTGACCTTCGTGGGCGACGAACTCATTGCGCAACTCGGTGGCCGCACAGCCCTCGAGGCCGCGGTCGAAACCGCCGGCATTGGCTTGCGTTCCTATGCGAAGGGGGCCGCACTACAGGCTGGCCCCTTGCCCGAATTGGGGAGCGTCAATCGCAGGAACAAGCTCGAGAGCTACCGCGAGGTCGGCCGGATTCTCGCACCAGTGTTTGCCCCCGAGGACGTCCTCACGCAGATCGACGTCAAGGGCTTCGACGACCCCGACAAGCGTCTGGCATGGCTGCGGAGGTTCTTGCCATGAGCACCAGTCACGCTTGCTACCGCTGGACCGTTGTCCAATTTATGGACAATCGAGGGAGTACGAAGAAGGCAACGTGGTGATATCGCTGAAATCCGCAATTGGCATCGAATCGCGCTGAAGATTGCGACCAAGTTTTCTATTGCAACACCTTGGCGCACGTAGTGGCTGGTGCATTCTGTGGCGAAGCTTTCGATGGTGCACGCAGGTACGGGCGGGATCGATGTTGGCACAAGACAGAGAGTCAGGCGAGGCGCTCGTGGGATGCGTTGCCGCTCTTGGCAGTTTCCGAGGGATGGGGTGTTGTCCGGCGCATGGGATGAGCTGACCGCCTTCGTGCTGCGCGTGGGCCTGCCCAGGGCGTTTCGGCCGAGGGCAGCGCGACGACGGGGACAGCCGCACGTCGTGGAGTGGCTCGACGAGGCACAGGTCGAGCCGCTATGGGTGGTGCTCGAGCCGGTCGTGTCGGATGCGCTCGAACGGCATGGTGGGCACGCGAAGGCCGGCGCTGCGCGCGACGTCCCCGAGATGGGCGAACGGGCGACGTTCGAGCGGCTGGGGGACTACGCCGAGCACCCCGAGCAGCTGCTCGAGGTCGACGTCGATGATGCGGTGTGGAGCTTCGATGCGGACGACGGGCGCTTCGAGCAGTGGGGCAAGATCGTGCTCGTACCCGCGGCCGGGTTCGCGGCGAGGGTGGGGGACGTCCTGCTCCACGGAGAGCCGATCGCCCCCGGGCCTGGCAGCCCCAACGTGCTCATCGGTGGACGGCCGGCCCTACGGACCTGCGATAGCCACGTGAGCACCCGGACCGAGCCCACCTCCCACGCCGGGGGCGGATTCGTGACGACGTA
The DNA here is from genome assembly GCF_026337845.1 of Paraliomyxa miuraensis. GTDB lineage: Bacteria > Myxococcota_A > Polyangia > Nannocystales > Nannocystaceae > Paraliomyxa > Paraliomyxa miuraensis. The sequence goes on from NZ_JAOVZF010000131.1 coordinate 42,219, forward strand.
CACCAAGGTCGAGATCAACGGCTTCCCAGCCCTGCGGGTGGGCGACTCCACGGACGGCGGCCCGCACGGGCTCGATGCGATCGCGGTCGGGTGCGCGACGGTGGTGATCGGCCCAAGGCCGCAACCGGTCACATGCTGGCGAGCGCGGGAGGTCGAGGCCGGGGGTCGACCGGGGGCGTACCCGTTTCGTTGGCGGCGGGAGCAGTCGAGGCAGGCCGAGCGCAAGCAAGTGCTCGGGGTCGAGCTCGACGGCCCGCGAACCTGGACGGAGGGCACGGCCAGGGCGGTGCGCCTGTGGGCCGAGGCGAGGCCGGAGGACGAGCGACGATGACCAAGCTCAGCGAGCCTCCCTTCCGCGACGCCTCGCACGTGCTCGAGCACCTGGCGCTCACGCATCGGCGGCAGGGCATCCTGCCGACCAGCGATCCGACCCTGGCCTACTCACTGCCGATCCCCCACGGCTGGGGCCGCGTGCAGGGCCTCGGGGCCCAGCCGGACGCGGGCCGACCGGAGATCCTCGGCATCTTCGCTCCCGACCCCGACATCGAGGGACCGCGGATCATCGTGTCGGCGACGAGGCTTCGATGGGACGTGGACCCCGCCGAGTGGGTCCGTCATGGCTGGGAGCTGGCGAAGTGGGACATCGCGATGGCACGGTCGCTCGAGGCTCGCTGGCATCCGCGTTTCGAGGTCGGCGGCCTACGGGCGATCGACGGCCGGATCGAGACGCGGCGCGCCACCGGGTTCGTCGACAACGGCCGGCTCTTCCGGGTCGACGTGGCCGGGCCCGCCTCGACGTGGAACAAGCATCACGATCTCTTGTGGCCGTGCGGCGTGCTCATGTCGCTGGACAAGCCGACGTTTCGCCGCGAGGTGGAGCCGCTCATCCACCGCGGTGGACCTCACATGGAGTTCCATCTGCCGGAGTCCTGGAGCGCGAAACCCGAGCCGCCGCCATGGCGGGGCACGACGCGCTGGGTGGCGTTGCCGGCCGAGGGGGCGCAGGGCTCGGTGGTGCTCCGGATCGAGGCCACGCGCTGGCAGTACGACCAGCCCGAGCCCGTCGAGACTCGCCAGCACCGACTGCACCGCGAACTGTGGGACGCCGGGATCTCGCTCGGCCGTCAGCCCAAGCGGATCGCCCCGGGCTCGGCCCTGGGCACGCCAGGGCTCGTTGGGGTCTACGTCGCGACGGCCCGTGATCGCGAGCAGCCCTTCGAGCTTCGCTTCGCCCACCGCGACGTGGAGGGCTGGAGCTTCGACTACACGGCGGTGATCGCCTCGCCCGAGCGCTGCCCGCTCGATCGCATGCGGGCGATCCGGGCGCTGGAGATCGCCATCACCACCACCACACCCCGACCCAAGGAACACACCCCTCATGCCGCATGACGTAATCGCTCGCAACGGACTCGTGGGCTGGATCGACGATCTACCGCCCGTTCGGTTCTCTCTGTACCTCGACCTTCGGGGAGGCGGGTGCGAGGGCCAGTGGGAGGTGCGGTCGTTCGCGCTCGACGAGGGGCTGCATGCTCCCTACGGGCTGTCGGTGCTGGCCGTTGCTCCGCGGGCCAAGCTCGATCTCGAAGCGCTGCTCGGGGCGCGGGCGGTCTTCGAGATCGCCCGCGGGGACCAGGCCCGGGCCGTGCACGGCGTGGTGATCGATGCGGAGCGCGTCGAGGGCATCGAGGGGCTCGCCAACGAGGCGGGCGTCGAGTTCCACGTGGTGCCCGCGTTCGCGCTGCTGGGGCTCTCGCGACGTAGCCGGGTGTTCCAGGGGCTCTCCGTGGTGGCGATCGCGTTGGCGGTGATGGGCCCGGTGCTGGCCGAGCACGGCGGAGCGGTCTGCGTGGATCGGCTCGAGCGGCGCTACGGGCCCCGCGACTACTGTGTGCAATACCGCGAGACCGACCTCGACTTCGTGCTGCGGATCCTGGCCAGCGAGGGGATCACGGTGATGTTCGATCACGGCACGGGGGTCGAGACGGTGGTGCTGATCGACGGCAACCAGGCGCTCCCCACCGCCGGGCGGGAGGCGCTCGAGGACCACGACGAGCCACCGCCGCGGTTGCCCTTCGTGCCGGAGCCCGCGGATGGGCTGCCGATCGAGAGCGTCGCGGCGGTCGGGCGGCAGTGCCGGATCCGGCGGCGGCAGTGGTCGGCTACGGCATGGGACTGGACGACGGCGCCCGGGTTCCTCCAGCGGTCCGACACGAACGCGGAGCACCGCGCGACGGAGGGCGGATGGTGGGAGGCCGACGAGGCCCGACCCGACGAGGGCCAGGGCGTCGAGCCCTTCCCGGATGGCACGCAGCGACGCACGGACCTTCGACGGCAAGCGGAGCTGGCATCGGCGACCCGACTCCGCGCGAGCTCCAACGCCACGATCCTTCGCGCGGGCTCGGTGTTCGAGCTGCTCGGTGCGCCCAGCGACGAGCTGGGCGAGACCTGGGTGGTCACGGCCATCCGCCACCACGGGCAGGCCCCACCGTCGAGCGCCACGGCGACGGCGAGCGAGTCCGCGGAAGCGCGGTACGGCAACGACGTCGAGTGCCAGCCGCTACGAGCCCCCGTGGCACCGCCCCGCATGCCACGGCCGCAGGTGCAGGGCGTGTGCTCGGCGATCGTGACCGGCCCGCCCGGCGAGACGATCCACACCGATCGGTTCGGCCGGGTGCGCGTGCGCATGCTGTGGGACGAGCAGTCGCACGAGGACGAGCCCACGTCGTGCTGGCTTCGCGTGGCCACCCCGTGGGCCGGCAACGGCTTCGGCGGCGTGTTCGTCCCTCGGGTGGGGACCGAGGTGATCGTGACGTTCATCGACGGCGACCCCGACCGCCCATTGTGCATCGCCTGCGTTCACGGTGGCGGCTCGATGCCACCGTACGCGCTGCCCGAGCACGCCACCCGCACGGTGCTGCGCACCCAAACCGTCGGGGCCGCGGGCTTCAACGAGCTTTCGTTCGAGGACGCGCGGGGCAAGGAGGAGGTGTTCCTGCACGCGCAGGGCAACCTGCGGGAGCAGGTGCTCGCCCACCACTCCACCGAGGTGGGTCGCAACCAGACGCTGTCCGTGGACGGCTCGCGGTACGCGAGGATCGGCAAGGGCGACACCACGGTGACCGCGGGCGAGCACCGCCACACCGTGAGCGGCCAGGTCACCGAGCACTACCTCGGCGGCTACGACCTGCACGTTGGCAAGGTCAGCCCGGACGGCAAGGGCCCCACGGGGATGACGATCGACGTGGCCAGCGGCGGCTACGAGCTGCGGTCGAGCGAGCCGATCGTGCTGCGCTGCGGGGATAGCCGGCTGGAGCTGCGCCCCGATGGGATCGTGCTCCAAGCCCCGAGGATCTCGGCCGGGTGTCCGAGCACGGCGCTGGTGCTCGAGCAGGACGCGGCCACGTTGCGGGCCGCCAAGAAGATCGAGCTGGGCACCGACATGCTCGTCGCGGTGACCGCGAGCATGGCCGTGCTCAAGGGCCCGGCCACCGAGATCGAGACCACCAAGCTCGCGATCAAGGGCGACGAGATCGAGGTCGAGTCGGCGAGCCGTATCGGCGTTCGAGGTCGACGCGTCGGCATCGAGGCGGACGAGAGCATCGAGATCGCGGCGACGAGCCGCATCGGCGTTCGGGGTCGACACGTTGGCATCGAGGCGGACAAGCGGATCGGCATCGAGACCGCGGGCGAGGTCGTCATCCGTGGCACGGACAAGATCAAGCTCAACTGAGGCATGAGGGAGGCAAGGACATGAGAGCGCAGGAGTACGGAGGGAGGAGTCCATGAGCGAGCCAACGCGCGCAGCGATCGAGGCCGAAGGGCCCGTCGAAGTGGAAGCCGAGGAGGGCTGGCTGGTGGAGATCGAGCGCCAGTTGACGGCACTCGGTCGAGACGTCCTGGGGCGCGAGCCGAGCGGGCGCACGCTGGCGAAGTTGCGCGAGGAGCTGGAGATCCTCGCCTGCGTCGTGGCCTGGTACCACGAGCAAGGGAGCATCACGGGAGCCGCCGCACGCCGTGGCACGAACCGCAGGATCCTGCGCGCCCGGGTCAAGGTCTGGGCGCAGCGGCACCCGCAGCACGTCCCGGACCAGTCGCAGCGACCGCAGCGGCTCCCCTTGTCGGAGGAGGAGGAGGCGAAGCGAGCGCAGGCTCGGGAGAAGAACAACGCCAGGCGGCGAGCCAGACGGGCCAAGCTGCGCGCGGAGGAGTCCGCGCATGCGGCCCGGGGCGGGGTCGAAGCAACGGCAGCCAAGGCCGCAGGACGGTCATGAGCGCGATGGCGGGGACGAGCACGGGCCCTTGGACCGACTGGCACGGTGCCGGGCGAGGAGCCAAGGCATGAGCACGAGATCGAGCAGGCCGAGCATTTGGCCACGTCGACGGCAAACGAGAAGGGAACACCACGATGAGCGCCACACGAACACCACCCACGATGAGCGGCACCATCCGGCTCTACGTCAAGCCCGCCAACCCCCTCGGCCCTGACGAGGCGGCCGAGCTGCGCGCTGTCGTCGAGCAGTTCTTCGAGGCGCTGCGCCTGCGTGCTCTCCCCGGCACCATGGGCACGGTCCACGCGCTCGACCAGAAGCCCGAGGGAGCCCTCGATGCGCGCTTCGACGTGATCGAGGTCGAGCGTGGTGCCTTTCGCGTGCTGCACGGGATGCTCGAGGGCTTCTCGTGCATGGTCGCCCCGCTCGGTGGGGCGCTGGCTTGGCGTGAGCCACCCTCGGACGAGGGGACGGTCGACCTGCTCGCGGCCACGGCTCCGCTGGTGTCGTCGGCCGCCAGCCCCGAGCCTCCCCCGCTCGCCGACAACCTCCTCACCACCGACGCACCGCTGCCCGTGCTCGGGCCCCGCGTGCCGTTCGAGGTGAGCTTCTCCTTCCAAGGCGGGGCGGCCCCGCCGCTGGCGATCGAGGTCGCCTTCGCCAGCCCGCTGACCGACGACGACAAGGATCGTCTCGACCGGGAGATCCGCGTGTGGGCAGCCCTCGTGCAGGGCGGCTACCCGCTCCCCGGCGACCCACCCGGCGCGTCGGCCCTGGGTCCGTTCACCGTGCGCTTCGACGATGCCCAGACCCTGCGCCTGAGCGCCGAGTCGTTCCTCGCGGGGGACGAGTGCTTCGAGTCGCTGCGGGCCCTGCTGCTGCAATGGAACGCGACGACGCCGGTGGTGAGCATGGAGACCGAGTGAATGTGGGCGCTCGACAACCGCACCCCCTACGAGGCCGAGCGCGGGTGGGTGCTCGACGTGAGCGGGGCCAAGCACTGGGTGGTCGTGGTCAAGGCCACGTTCGACATCCGCCCCGACGGCTCGCTCGTGCTCTCGGAGGAGCCCGTGCCGCCGCTGCTCGCCCCGCGCTACTTCGGCGAGGACGGCTCGTCGAGCCTCCAGTACGACGCCGACCTCGTGGGGCCCAAGGCCGCGACGGACGTGCTGGCCCAGGGCTCGGCGCACGCGCCTGGGAGCAAGCCCACCGCACGGGTGAACGTGGCGCTCCAGCTCGGCAAGCTGCGCAAGATCATCGAGGTCCAGGGCGACCGCGAGCACGTTCGCGACGTCTACGGCCAGGCCGTGCCCAGCCCGGCCATGCCGTTTCTCACCATGCCCATCATCTACGAGCGGGCCTTCGGCGGCTTCGATCAGACCCGGCCGCAGCCCGCCGCGCAGCGCATGGACCCCAGGAACCCCGTGGGCAAGGGCGTCGCGGCCAAGGCCAAGCACCTGCTCGGCACTCCGGTCGCCAACCTCTCGTTCCCGGGCCAGAACCCCAAGCGGAGCGGCCCCGCCGGCTTCGGTCCGATCGCCTGTCACTGGAGCCCCCGCCGCGAGCTCGCGGGCACCTATGACGCGCGCTGGGTCCGGGAGCGCAGGCCGCTGCTGCCCGAGGACTTCGACCCGCGCTTCCATCAATGCGCCCCGCTCGACCAGCAGCTCGCCCCACATCTACGTGGCGGCGAGTTGCTCGAGCTGGTGAACATGACCCCGGGGGGCGTGCTGCGGGTGGAGCTGCCCAAGATCTACCTCGCGCTCACCACCCACTTCGGGTTCCAGACCAAGGAGCACCGCACCAAGCTGGTCACGGTGCTCGTCGAGCCCGACGTGCCGCGGGTGATCATGGTGTGGCAGTCGGTGCTGCCGTGCCATCACCTGGTCGACGTGCTCGACAAGACGGTGGTGCGGCAGAAGCCCTACGTCTGACGGAGGCTCCATGACCCTCGACGCATGCATCGTGAATTGCGGAGCAAGGACCGTGGTGGGCTTGCGGGCGTGGACGACCGCGGCTGCGGTCCGGGCCGGGATCTCGCGGCTCGGGTTCCATCCGTACATGCTGGACAAGTACGGCGACGAGATGCGCGTGGCGATGGATTGCAAGCTCGACGAGCATGTCGAGGGCGAGGACCGCATGCGCCGGCTCGCCCGGTGGGCGCTCGAAGAGGTATGCGAGCCGCTCGCGCCGTTCCTCTCGCGTGCCGCGGTGTTCATGGGCTTGCCCGAGTCCCGGCCTGGGTGGTCGGCCGACGCCGGGCTACCGCTCGCGCGCGAGGTCGTGGGCGAGGTGGCGCCCGCGATTCCCCTCGAACGCGTGGTGGCCCTGCCCCACGGGAACGCGTCCGCGATCTTCGGGATGGCGCGGGCCATCGAGGCCCTACGGGCCGGCGAGTGCGAGGTGGCGCTCGTGGGCGGGGTCGAGAGCTACATCCACGTCGACACCCTCGAGTGGCTCGACGACAACGGCCAACTCCTCAACGACCACGACAGCCGCTCGTCGTTCGTGCCCGGCGAGGGGGCAGGCTTTCTCGCCCTGGCCTCGCGCAGCTGGTGCCGCTCGCAACGGGTGCCGGTGTTGGCCCGCGTGGTGGGAATCGGGCTGGCCGAGGAACCCAACCGGATCAAGACCGACGCGGTGTGCACGGGCGAGGGATTGACGCGAGCGATCCGGGACGCCGTGCAGGGGTTGGATCTGCCCGAGGACAAGATCGGCGACACGCTCTGCGACCTCAACGGGGAGCGGTACCGCAGCGAGGAATTCGCATTCGCGGCTCTACGCAACCCGCACCCATTCGTGGACGCCAACTGCTTCGCCGCGCCCGCCGACAGCTGGGGGGACGTCGGGGCAGCCTCGGGAGCGTTGCTCGCGATCTGCGGGGTGGCCTCGTTCATGAGGAGCTACGCCAAGACCGATCACGTGATGGCCTTCGCAGGCTCGGAAAGCGGGTTGCGTGGGGCGGTCGTACTCGGAGCGGCTCGTGCCCAACTGGACAAAGGCATCCCATGAAACCCACTCCAAACGTCATCGGGCTGGTCACGGCAACGGCGATGCTCATTGGCTGCGACAGCAAGGGTGGATGCTTCCAGGTCGACCACCCTCCCGTGACCGAAGAAGACACGCCGCTCGTCATCGGAGTCACCTTCGGCGAGATGGTGGCCACAGTCGTGGGCGAGCGCTTCGGTCCGCTGCGGTGGGAGTCGAGCGAGCCGTACATCCGTGGATTGCCTCCGCCCGGGCAGACGCGGATCTCCGTGACGGTGCACGAGCCGACCATGGCTCAGGAGATCGACCTCGAGCGGGTGGTCGACTCGAGGTTCCCTTGGAGGAACGATCGCGTCGTCTGCTCCGACTGGGTCGAGGCCGACCTGGAGATCACCCTGCGGACCGACGACGGAGCCCTCGACACGACCATCGTGGTCGGAGCGCTCTTCGACGAATTCGGCTCGGCCACGATGACCGGCGAGCTGGACGACCTCGACGCCCTGGGCGTGGAGCCGGTCGACCCGAACGCCACGCTCTACATCCGGCTTTCTCATGAATTCGATCGCCCGGCCGAGGGCGCGCTGGTGTTGCGCTCGGGCTCCTCGGACGGCAACGGCGGCGGGATGTCTGTCGAGCTGGCCACCTGGACGCTGGAATAGCCCCGGCGAAACCGCCAGCCACATCGACATCGTGGCGGCAGGCGAAGTGAGCATTCGTGGCACGGAGAAGATCGAGCTCGACCGACGAGCAGGAAGGGGATGACAGCGTGGCTACTGCGATCTCGATGGTGAGGAAACTACTCGGCGATGACGCCAAGACGACGGATCCGGTGCTGGGCCACGACTGGCATGCCGAGCTGACGGGACGCTGGGAGGCGCTTGGTGAGCGGGTGTTCGTTCACGAGCCCCGATGCCGTGCCGCGCTCGCGGAGGTCATACGCGAGTCTACGGTGCTGACCGTCGTCTGGGGTGTGGTTGAGTGCAAGGGGAACCTGGCGGCCGCCGCGATCCGGCTCGGGTGCTGCCGGCGGATCGTTCGCATTCGACTGCACCAGTGGCTGGAGTCGAACCCTACGTTGATCCCGATGCCCGCGGTGGTCTTCCTGCGTTGGTCGAAGGACGAGGGAGGTAAGGCATGAACGCAGAGTCACCCGAGGATCCGAACGCAGCGACGGAATCCGACCCTTCGCTGCAATTCGAGCCGCTGATGGGCACTGTGGTCGAAGTCTCGCAGGACCTCGAAGCCGTGGTTAAACTGGTCGCGCCCAACGGTGAATGTTTGCAAGCCAGGGCGCTTGCGACCATTCCCATCGAGCCCGCCATGGTCGGGCATCCGGTGGAGCTGACGTTCATCGAGGGCCACCTGGACCGGCCGGTGATCACGAGGCTGGTCGACTTGCGGGCGGAGCTTCGGGCGCAGTGGGATGCGCTCGGCCGCAAGGTGCTGGCGATCGACGCGGACCCGCGCAAGCTCGCCGAGCTGCTCCGCGAGACCCGATCGCTCATCTGTATGGCTGCGATACTCGATGCAGCAGGGAACATCACGTACGGCGCCAAGAACGTTGGGATGAGTCGCAAGTCGGTCCGGGAGTACGTCGATCGATGGAAGCGGAACAACCCCCGTCTCGCCCCCGTGCTCGAGGCGTTGGACGGCAGGCGGCGCGAGTCGAGGACCAAGATGCGACCAACGCGGGCAAAAGGGCCGTGTACCCGAAACCAGCGGCGAGCGGGAGGCGAAGTCGGAGCACGTTCGGTGCACGAGGCCGATTGCGCCGCCGACCGGAGCCGTCCGGGTTTGCATGGGGAGGGGACGCCGTGATGACTGCACGACGCCGACCCAGCTCGCCCAACGTGCAGGGCGAGCTCGTCATCGACCTCCGCAAGATGGTGCGCTTGGTCGAGGGCATGAAGGTATGGGAGCTGGCGCAGTTCGCCGGGACCACGGTGGAGGCGGTGGTGTCGCGGGTCGTGATCGCCGCGAAGCTCCCTGGGTTCCCCGGGCTTCACGGACATCGCAACTTCGCCCCACGACGAAAGGGTCCCGAAGTGAAGGCGGCGGCCACGGTCGAGGTCTCCGAAGCGTGCGAGCCCGAGGTCGAGGTCGCACGAGAGCCCGAGCCCGAGCTCGGCCGGTTCCTCGGACGAGTGACGCGGCGAGAACTCAAGGTCATCGTCGACCGGTGGGTGCTCGGGCGAGTCCTCATCGCATGCGAGTGGAACATCACCCACGCCGCCAACCGGCTCGAGATCAGTCGCAGGAGGCTTCGCCAGCGGTGGGCAGCGGTGCGTAGTCCGGCGGTCGGAGCATTGATCGCGAAGGTGGCGAGATCCAAGGAAGTGGACGTGCCCGTGGGGCCATCGCTGGCCGAGCTGGTCGAGCGACGGGTGACACACCGCGAGATCGAGCGCGTGGTCGATCGATGGGTCGTCGAGCAGATGCTCGCAGACGAGTGGGGCAACGTGACCCGCTCGGCCAAGAGACTCAGGGTCTCGCGCAGGTTGGTTCGTGGGATCCGAAACTCGAAGGCGGAGGGCTCGTGAGCATGGGCGGGGCGGGGATGATGGAGCCGTATCGCGAGCACCTGCGAATGGTGGGCGAGCTGTACGACCTGCGGCAGCGGTGGCTGTGCGACTGGGAGGCCACGCTCGACGACCTGGCCGAGGTCGAGGCGCGGATCGACGGGCACCTGCAGGCGCTCGGGCGCGGTGGGGAGGCGGCGCTGGCGGTGGCGTTGATCGAGGCGGCCCCACAGGGACCGTGGACCTTCTACGCGCTGGTGGCGTTGGCGTGTCGGCTCCACCGGTTCGCGATCGTGCGGGTCCCCTTGCTCGAGTTGGAGGTGTACTGCGAGGAGCCGACCGACGAGCGGGCCGCGGCCTCGCTGCGGCAGGCGGTGGCGGATGCCCTGGTGCACCACCTGGCTGGCGATGCGGCGGAACTCGTGGCGGAGGCGCTGCGGGACGCCGGGCCGCACGTGGCGTCGGTGCTGGCGACCTGCGTGGGAGCGCGAGGGTGGGTTGTGGCGGCCGACGACCTGCGGGATGCAGCGGCGCGGGAGTGCGCCGATCGAGCGGCGGTGCTGCGGGCGTTGGGGCAGCTACCCGGGACAGTGCCGGGCGCCGTGCTGGCCGAGGTGCGTTGTGGCGATCCTGTCGTGGCTCGAGCGGCGGCCGTGGCCGCGCTGCGGAGCGGGGAGGCGTCGGTGCTCGATCGGCTCGCCCATCGCAAGCGCGCGCCGTGGGCCATACTGCCAGTGGCGATGGGCGGCGGGCCGGCGATGGGGACGTGGCTGATGGAGGCCGCGCAGGGCGAAGAGCCGGCGCAGGCGTTGCTGGCGCTGGGAGTGTTCGGGGATCCGCGGGGGCTCGAGGTGCTGGTCGAGCAGCTTCGGACGGAGGCGCACGCCGAGGCGGCAGCTCTCGGGTTGTTCCTGATCACCGGGGCGCGGCTTGGGATGGAGGACGACGCGGAGAGCGAGGCGGTCGACGAGCGAGCGTGCGATCGGGCATGGACGGCATTGGAGGGCTCGGGGATCAGCACTGAACCGGTGGCATGGTCGCGGTGGCTGGCGGAGCACGGCGAGCGGCTGCGGCCTGGACAACGGCATCGACTCGGGAGGCTGGCAGGACCCCACACGGATCTCGACGTGCTGTCGATGGCGCTGCCGCTGTGGTTGCGGCGGTACCTCGCGGACGAGTTCGTGATCCGGTACGGGGTGCAGTGGAGCTACGAGCCCGATCTACCGGTGGTGCAACAGCGGGAGATCATCGAGCAGGTGCGGTCGCGGCTGGACGATCCCCGGATGCGGTTCATCGATGGGGAGTGGTACTTCCAAGGACGGCTCGCCCCGATCGAAGGGGCGGCAGCACCGAGGCGCTCGGGGCGTCCCAAGGCGTGATCGCGACCCGTTCTCCGCGTCGACCGGCCGAGCAGATCATCCTTCCCCGGGGCAACACTTCGAATTGCCACCGTCGAGCGGTCCACGCCCGAAGCTGCGCTATCGTAGCTCGGCATGCGCGACAGCGACGAGGTCATGTTCCCACCCGATCAACGCGACCCTCGCTGGTTCGCGGAGTCCCCGGTGATGGTGCGGTGGGACGCTCGGCGGGAGCTCGAGGTCGCGGTCGTGAGCGCCATCGGCACGATCATGGTGTGGCGCAACGAGCTTCCCGATGACTGCGAAGAGGGCGACGAGGAGGCGCACTACGTCAAGGTCGGGGAGATCCGCATCTCCAAGCCATTCCTCAGTGACCAAGTGGACGCGAACATGGAGATGGACGCGTTGACCGGGGACCACGACTACCTCGCGAGCGCGCTGCTCGACGGGAACGGCTACGACGAGGACTTCTACGACTGGTACGAGGCCGAGTTCGGCTTGATGGTCGGCGGGGATCCGGTGTTCGTGCTGGATCTGAGGATCAGCGAGGCGCATCGAGACCCCGAGGCCCTCGTGACCGCACATGCGGCCCTGGACGCACTGGCCACGTTCGGGAGCATGACGTCCCCACTGGTGACCTTCGACGTCGAGCAGACCAATCCCAACATCCCGCCGGGGCTGCGCGAGGAGGCTTCGTGGACGTGGGTGCACGCGCTTCGGGCCAAGCGCTGGAAGTACGTCTACGTGGTGGCCCGGCCTTGAGACGTGAAGCGAGAAGGCGAGTCCATAGCGGTCGTGCTCTGATCTGACGTTGGGGACCGTTGGTGCCATGTCCCCATGGGCTGCGCCGCGAGGCCAAGCAATGGTGATGCTGACGCCCGCGCGAGGAACCCGTAGGATCGGCGGGCCCCGGACCGATGCCCGAGCCGCAACCGAGCCAGACCACCGACAACGGCGGCGCCACGATGACGCAGCAGATCATCGTGCATGGGAGGTGGGCTCACCCGCTCGCGGTGAAGCGCGGCCCACCGGGCCGAGGGTCGACGACGACGGTGATGTATTGGTGGCGCCGCCGGTAGCTGAGTTCGTCGATGCCGATACGCCGCAGGCCGTCGCTGACGGCCGCGGACTGCTGCGACTGAGGAGACACCATGACACAGGAACAGTTGAGAGAGCTCCTGGATCGTCTCGTCGAAGCGACGTTCGCACGCGACCAGTTGAGTATGAGCATGCAGTTGATGGGATTACGCTGTTCCTCGAGCATCTTTCGCGATGAAGGGCCGAGGTTCCATCGCCGATCGTGATCACGGGAATGCCCAGCATTCCCGCCACCTTGCCGAACCGCAGGGCCGGATGCCGGGGTCAAGGCTCGCATCGCGACGGTCCCGCTTGGCCTTGACGCCGGCATCCGGCCCTGCGACTCCATCGATTGGCTTGCTCCGAGTCCCATCGATTACCACGCTCACTCTCATCTCCGGCGGTTCACGGGAGAGTCAGGAGTGATGGCGGACGACGGGGCGGTGTAGTGTACGAGCCCCACGCTACTCATCGGCCCGGAGCTTGGCGGCCGCATCCTTGAAGAGCTTGCGGACGGCCTCGCGCTGTTTGTAGCCGGTGATCTGGCCCTTGGCGTCCATGGCGTCGAGGCGCTCGTTGGTGGTGGTGACGACCTTGCGGAGGGCATCGAGGTCGCCTTCCTGCTCGGCGAGGGCGGCGAAGCGTAGGAGGGAGAGGACGACGTCGAAGGATGCCTGGGCGCTGTGCGGGTCCGCCTTCGCCAGCCCCTCGGCAATTTCGAGGTCGCGTTGGAAGAGGTCGCGGGCCGCCGCGAGGTTGCCCGCCTGCACTTCCACGTCCCCCAGTCTATCGAGGGAGACGGAGAGGTCGCGCTGGGCCTGGGCGCTGTGCGGGTCCGCCTTCGCCAGCCCCTCGGCAATGTCTCGGTAGCGTTGGAAGAGGTCGCGGGCCGCCGCGAGGTTGCCCGCCTGCACTTCCACGTCCCCCAGTCTATTGAGGGAGACGGAGAGGTCGCGCTGGGCCTGGGCGCTGTGCGGGTCCGCCTTCGCCAGCCCCTCGCGGGTTTGGAGCGAGCGTTGGAAGAGGTCGCGGGCCGCCGCGAGGTTGCCCGCCTGCACTTCCACGTCGCCGAGCTTGTTGAGGGAGACGGAGAGGTCGCGCTGGGCCTGGGCGCTGTGCGGGTCCGCCTTCGCCAGCCCCTCGGCTACTTGGAGCGAGCGTTGGAAGAGGTCGCGGGCCGCCGCGAGGTTGCCCGCCTGCACTTCCACGTCGCCGAGCTTGTTGAGGGAGACGGAGAGGTCGCGCTGGGCCTGGGCGCTGTGCGGGTCCGCCTTCGCCAGCCCCTCGGCTACTTGGAGCGAGCGTTGGAAGAGGTCGCGGGCCGCCGCGAGGTTGCCCGCCTGCACTTCCACGTCGCCGAGCTCGTTGAGGGAGACGGAGAGGTCGCGCTGGGCCTGGGCGCTGTGCGGGTCCGCCTTCGCCAGCCCCTCGAGGATGTTCGTGCAGCGTTGGAAGAGGTCGCGGGCCGCCGCGAGGTTGCCCGCCTGCACTTCCACCTCGCCGAGCTTGTTGAGGGAGACGGAGAGGTCGCGCTGGGCCTGGGCGCTGTGCGGGTCCGCCTTCGCCAGCCCCTCGAGGATGTTCGTGCAGCGTTGGAAGAGGTCGCGGGCCGCCGCGAGGTTGCCCGCCTGCACTTCCACCTCGCCGAGCTTGTCGAGGGAGACGGAGAGGTCGCGCTGGGCCTGGGCGCTGTGCGGGTCCGCCTTCGCCAGCCCCTCGGCAATGTCTCGGTAGCGTTGGAAGAGGTTGCGGGCCGCCGCGAGGTTGCCCGCCTGCACTTCCACGTTCCCCAGGTTCTCGAGGGAGATGGAGAGGTCGCGCTGGGCCTGGGCGCTGTGCGGGTCCGCCTTCGCCAGCCCCTCGAGGATGTTCGTGCAGCGTTGGAAGAGGTCGCGGGCCGCCGCGAGGTTGCCCGCCTGCACTTCCACCTCGCCGAGCTTGTTGAGGGAGACGGAGAGGTCGCGCTGGGCCTGGGCGCTGTGCGGGTCCGCCTTCGCCAGCCCCTCGGCTACTTGGAGCGAGCGTTCTCCTGCCAGTCGAGCGGCGGCGAGCATGCCCCGTCGCATCCGGTAGTCCGCGAGCCCGCTCAGCGCCCACGTCAGCGCGGGGCCGCTGGTCGCCACGCAGGCATCCTCCTCCCCCACCGCCATCAACTGCTCGCCGATGCCCTCGGGCACGTCCGCGATCCGCGTCACGTCGGGCTCGTAGGCAAACACACCCCGCACCCATCGCACCACCGCCGCCGCGAGCTCCCGTCGTCCCTCCTCGCCGAGCTTGTGGCGCGTGACCTCCTGCACCAGCCGGTGCACCCGCAGCGCATCCTCTGGCCGGTCCACGCGCTCGACCATGCTGTAGCGCAGGAGTGCCGCCATCGCTCGGTTGAGCTCCCGCGCCGAGCCCACGCACTCGGCCAGTGGCTCCGAGAGCGCCTGGCCATGCTCTCGCAACAATCGGAGCGGGACACCATCTGGGTCGAGGAACGCGAGCCAATCCAGCAATGCCTTGGCCGCGGGGCTCTCCCCGCGCATCGCCTTCAGGCTGATCGCCCACGTCACCGCGACCGTCGACTCGTAGTAGTCCCCCGTCGCCGCGTCGGATTCGTCGAACATCCCGATGCCGTGCTGCGCGAGGAGCTCGAGGTACTCGCCAAACGGGCAGCGATTGGCCTCCACGAAGGCCCCCGCCTGCACCAGCGCCAGCGGCAAGTACCCGAGCCGCTCGGCCACGGCGTCGGCGAAGCCGTCGTCGGGCCGACCGCTGCGTTCGAGCAGCACCGCCCGAGCCGCCTCGGGTGAGAGCGTGGTGATCTCGATCGACTTGGCCAGGCCTCGCCACGCCTTCGCCCGCGAGGTGATGAGCACGTGCCCCCGGCCGAGACGGCCAAGCCGACCCTTCAGGGCCTCGCGGAGCTCGTCGGGCCCCCTCACGTCGTCGAGCACGAGCAGCCAGCGCTCGTGCGTCGACAGCCACTCGAGCACCTCGTCGACCGCACGCTCGACGTTGCCGACCTCGCCGAACAACCCAAGCCGCTGACCAAGCCGCACCAGATCCTCGTGCACGGTCGCGCTCGCGCCAGCCCGGACCCACCAGCGCACGTCGTAGTCGCCCTCGAACGCATACTCGAACGCCAAGCGGGACTTGCCCACGCCGCCCAGGCCCACCACGGCCGAGAACACCGCCGCAGTGCCGCTGCTACCGAGCGCCTCGCGGATCCGCTCGAGCTCGTCGGCGCGGCCCTCGAAGACGGGCGGGCGCTCGCCGAGGTTTCCGATGCCGTTGCGCTCCCTGCCCGTCGGGCTCGCCACGGCGCCCCCGGACGATGGCACCACCACGGTTCGCAGCAGCCGCACGAGCACCTCGGCCGACGCTCGCGCCGCGAACGGCCGGAAGCCGCGGTGACGATGCGGCAGCCCGAAATCCATCACGCCCTTGACGGCGAGAAACGGGATCTCGGAGGCCCACCCAGCCGCCCCCACCGCGGCGAGCTCCATGTCGAAGCCTCGGACCAAGCGCTGCTCGTCCTCCAGCTCTTGCCAGATGTCGACGTCGCGGACGAGGCGGTTGCCGGTCGCCACCGGTCCCACGTGCACGGCCCAAGCGGCCGGCTCGGGGAGGCCCTTGTGCTTGAAGAGCATGCCCCGCAGGTGCTTGCGGCCCGAGTCGGTGAGCTGGCCGTCCTCGACGAGCCCGTCCGCCACGAGCTGCTCGACCACGTCCGACCAGCTCGCGCACAGCCGCTCGACGTCCGGATGCGCCGCGGGGTCGCGCTCTTCGGCGAGCTCCTTCATGAGCCACGAGGCTTGCAGCTCGAGCGGACGTGGTCGCGCCCGGAGCCATGCGTCGTCGCGCCCGGGCCAAGTCTTCCACTCCTTCGCCGCGTTCTCGGCCGCGCGCAGCCACTTGGCCGAGAGCGAGAACAGCTCGGTGTCCTTCTTGAAGACCGGCCGTCCTCCGGGGACCGCGTTGACCCGCTCGCCCGTGTCGTACCGCCAGACGCGCTCTGCGATGAGCACGTCGCCGAGTTCGGTCCACTCCGGCCTTCCGGCACACACGCCGCACATCGCGATGCAGCGAGGCTCGAAGGCTCCGACCAAGAGCCCCGCGGCGTTCGCCGCGTGGTCGCCTCCCATGCGCGGGGGCCGGGTGGTGATCACGTGGATCGGTCGTCCGGGGGTGGCGAGGCTGTCGAATGCGGCGCGGTAGACCTCGCTCGCGTAGCCCTGTGGGGAGGGGATCTTGGTCCACGGAGAGAGGACGCCCTCGGAGACCTCGAGCAGCGCCGTGTCCTCGCCCTCGGCAGCGGTGATGATGACGACGTCAATCGAAGCGTCGGATGCCCGGGGGCGTGCACCGAGGTCGTCGATGCGTGGAGGCGGAGCGGGGCCGTCGGGGGCCGGAGGCGCACCGCGGCCGCCCGAGCCTCCCGACGGCCTACCGGGCATGCTCACGGTCATCGCCCCGAAGCTCGCGTTGCCATGGACGACGATCTGTTGGCCGATGTTGGCACCACGGTTGTCGATCGATGGGCCACCGCGGGGCTCCGGCACCGTCGAAGCGGATGTCGGCGCGGAAGTCCCGGACCCGTAGGCGGCGAAGAACCGATTGCCCGGGAATGTCGCCTTGGCCTGCTCGACGATCGCCGCGACTCCGCCGACCGTCTTGCCCACGTCCGCCGCTCGGACCACGCGGCTCCAGAACACGGCCGCCGTATCGAAGCCGGGCAGGTCCGCCGCGGGAAAGCCAGCTCGCTGGGCGAGCTCTCGAGCTTCGCCGGCCTCGTGGAACACTTGCGCGAGCTCGTCGATGAGACCCTCGAGCGTGCGCCCACCCGACCCGTTGCCCACGAGCCCGAGCATACTCGATGCGCTGGCCTTGGCTGGGGCCGCTGGCCATCACCGTGGCACCTTCGTGCCATCGAGCGCATGAACCCACGAATGCCTGGGCTCTCCCCGCCCGTGACGATATCCTGATGAGCGCCCTCACGATGGCCGCTCGACGATTCTTCGTTCGCGCGCCCACTCATGATCCCGTGACTCCTGGGCCCTGGGATGTCGAGCGAGCTGCCGTGACATGAGCACCCCGTCCAGCGTCCACGTCGACAACCAGCACGCCCACATCGGCATGCAGGTCGTCGCCGAGCGCGTGTTCTTTGGGGGTGAAGAGCCAGCGGAGCTCGAGCGCGAGGCCCTGCGGGAGCGGATCGTGCGGTGCTTTGCCAAGGCCGTGGAGCGCGGCGAGTTGGGCTTCGACGATCGGGTGGAGATCGACCGTGCGCTCCAGCGCCTGCTCGGCACGCGCGGGGAGTGGCTCGAGACCCCGGCGTGCCGTCTGGCCAGCGTCGTGGCAAGCGTCGATGCACGCGAGGATCTCCGGCTCCCGCTCGAGCTGCTCCGCCCGCCCACCGGCGCCGAGCCGGTGCTGGTGCGCTGCGCCTTGGCCCAGTCCCAGACCGTTCCCGAGGGCCCCCGCGCCTACCCGGAGGGCGGGCGGATCGTGCTGGTCACCGCCGACGCGGGCGGTCCGATCGCCGACGATGCGTTGCGGCAGGCCATGCTCGAGGTCTGCCGCACCGGCCTGCACCTGGCCTCGGGCTCCGAGCACGACCGCAAGCGCGGCGCCTTCGATCCCGAGCTCGACCATCTGCCCCGAGCCTCCCGAGCCGCCCTGCAGCAGATGCTGGCGAAGCTCGGTGCCACCGATGCCGACATCGAAGCGCAGTGGAACATCGGCGTTGCGCACATCCGTCGCGGGGATGAAGCCCTGCACAGCGATGATGTCGACGTGGCGCGCAAGGCGTACGAAGCGGCACACGACATCGCCGCCAAGCTCGAGCAGAGGTTTCCCTTCTCATCGGAGGTTCAGCGGTACCTCTCCGTCTCCCTCGAGAACCTAGGGAGGGTGGAAGTGCAGGCGGGCAACCTCGCGGCGGCCCGCGACCTCTTCCAACGCTCGCTCCAAACCCGCGAGGGGCTGGCGAAGGCGGACCCGCACAGCGCCCAGGCCCAGCGCGACCTCTCCATCTCCCTCGAGAAGCTGGGGAACGTGGAAGTGCAGTCGGGCAACCTCGCGGCGGCCCGCGGCCTCTTCCAACGCTCGCTCCAAACCCGCGAGGGGCTGGCGAAGGCGGACCCGCACAGCGCCCAGGCATCCTTCGACCTCGCGACGTCTCATCAGTGGCTCGCGCACGCAGCCAAGGCCGAGGGAGACCGCGACACCCAAATCGACCACCTGCGGACCGCGAGGGCCATCCTCGACACGATGGAGGCCAGCGGCCAATACCGCGGCTACACGGTGCTCGAGCACGCTCGCCGATACATCGACAGCCAGCTCGGTGAGTCGTGACGCCTTGGCGTGAAGCCCTCGCCCATGCACGATGTGCCCACGAGCTCGCTGCGCCGAGCATCGCGCTCCTCTCGCGTGATCATCGCGATCATCTCGCGTGATCATCCCGATCATCTCGCGTGATCATCCCGCGCCCGCGTGTCGACACCATCGAACGGCATCCCGCCGGTCATCTCCTCCCTGCTTGCCTGATCCACCGCAGCTTCACCCATGTCTCCCGCGTCTTGCACGACCATCGTGGCGACGTCGGCGTCGTGGCGATCGGGGGCTTCGCACGACGGCTCATCCTTGGGGAGCAGACCAGCGCTGCCTGGCACAGAAACGTCGAGCTCGCGCAGCCTGCGGCAAGATCCTCTCCGCTCCCTCAAGAGGCGCTCTCGCTTCCGCGCGTGGGGGTCTCCGTCTTGGCATCTGCACCCTCGCCATTCCGCGCTATCCTCCCCCCGCCAAGTTGCTCGTCCCCACCAACGGAGACGAAGCAAGTGACCATTCGACGAATCCCATCCGGAAGCTGGATGATCGACATCAACATCAGGAAGCCCGACGGGTCTTGGATCCGGGTCCGCAAGGTCAGCCCCGTGCAGACCAAGCGAGGGGCGGCGCAGTACGAGCGAGAGGTCCGCGCGGCCGTGCTCTCTCGGAGCGGCGCGAAGGAGGAGAAGCGCAAGCCGGTGCGGACGTTCGCGTCCTTCGCCGGGTTCTTCATCGACACGTACGCAACCACCAACAACCGACCCAGCACCGTCCGTGAGAAGCGGCGCGCGCTCGGCCGTGGTCTGCTCGACGAGCTCGGGCGCCTGCGGCTGGACCAGATCTCCGCGCGTCACGTGGAGGGCTTCAAGGCTCGCCGCAAGAAGGACGGGGTGGCGCCCAAGACGATCAACGAGGAGCTCGCCATCCTTTCGAAAATCCTCGGGTACGCCGAGGAGATCGGGGAGCTGACGACGCAGCCTCCGAAGATCCGGCGGCTCAAGGCCCAGAAGCCGGCGTTCGACTTCCTGGACTTCAAGGAAGGCAATCGCCTGCTGCAGGCGGCCGCTCGAGCACCGCAGCCGTGGTGCGCGATGATCCCGACGGCGATGCTGACCGGCCTACGGCTCGGCGAGCTCCGGGCGCTCCGCTGGGACGACGTCGATCTCGTGGCCGC
Organism: Paraliomyxa miuraensis; assembly: GCF_026337845.1. Lineage (GTDB taxonomy): Bacteria > Myxococcota_A > Polyangia > Nannocystales > Nannocystaceae > Paraliomyxa > Paraliomyxa miuraensis. The sequence goes on from NZ_JAOVZF010000131.1 coordinate 61,918, forward strand.
ACGCCTCCACGTGCGCCAGGCGGCCGACGACGTCAACGTCCTTCACCCGCCCAAGAGCGGCCAGTCACGGGTCGTCGACCTCCCCCGCAAGGCGGTGGAGCTACTCGGTGCCCACCAGCAGCACGCACGCGGCGAGCTGGTGTTCAGCCGCGAGGACGGCTCGATGCTCCAGCGCTGGGAGTGCGAGTCGAAGACCAAGGCGGCCAAGCACGACCACGCGCTGGCCAAGGCTTGCCGCGCGGCGGGCCTTCGACGGATCGGCTGGCATGCCCTCCGTCACACCTACGCCTCGCACTTGGTGATGAGCGGGGCGGGTCTGCTCGAGGTCAAGGAACTCCTCGGCCACGCGTCGCTCGAGATGACGATGCGGTACGCCCACCTCAGCCCGGGCGCCCGCCGTCGGGCCGTCGAACTGCTCGACGGAGCAGATTCACGGCAACATAGCGGCAACGGCGATCCGTCCGACGAATTTAATCCAAGGAATTCATGAAGTTACAGGCGGAGGCGCACAGGAATCGAACCTGTCCGGGGGTGGGCGAACGTGTTGGCGCGGCGTCGGGTTGGCCGCCCAAACCCCCGAAATGGCTCGGTTCCTGGCGCTCGCGAGCGCTGGTGGGGGCGGCGTGGAGCGGGGTGGAGCTGCAGGGGTGGGGCATCGGTTTTCGGTATCGCGGGGGCGTCTCGCTGGTGGGGCATAGGCTCTCCTCTGGGGGCGCCAGCACACTGGGTGCTCGGAAGCTGGTTCACCGTCCGTGTGGTAGCCGGGGGAGCCGGTGTCAGGGCCTGGGTAGGCCGTGGACGACGACGATCGCCGCTTCGATGTCGGCTCACAAGGACCCCGGCGGAAGCCGGCGGAGGCCGGCCCAGGCGGAGAGCGCCCCGGAGACCGTGGCTGATCACTCTGATTGAGGAAGCTGGCGGCGTGGTGCTCGCGGTTGATCTCAGTGTGTGATGGCTCGGGGGTGAGGGAACGAGGGCCAGGTCGGCAGCGGGAACGCGGCCCAGGTTGAGGGACGCGCTCCAACTCGGCAGAGGGAATGCGTCCGAGCTGAACACCTTTGCAGAGTTTCGTGCTCTCCGGATCGCGATTGGGACCCGCATTGGGCTCGATCGAAGACGGTAGGTACGCCCATTGGCCGGAGGTCGCCTCACCCCTCTTCGACATGCACCGCCTGCAAGAACTCGTCCGCCTTCACCGTTTCGGGAGACTGCGCGCCTCCTCGGCATGAGGCCGAAGACCGAGCTTCGTTATCGCAGGCTGCTCGCCGACACCGAGCTAGCTTCTTACGCGCCCAGCCGGTGCTACTGCTCATTATGCGACATGAGCTCGAGCTTCGGCAGGTGGTCCAGGAGACTCGCCCCCACGATGGCGTGATATGTGCCCGGCCGCAGGTCAGATGCCTTGTTGAGCGTGATCGGCTGCTCAAGCAGATCCACCGCGAGCGCAGCCTCGTCGAGGTGGTGGTCCACCACGCCGAGCGTTCGATCTAGCGGCAGATGGTCGATTCCATCGAACGCTGCCAGGACTTGACCTGCAAGCTAAAGCGCGACGATCCTGGCGTGGAAGCATGCCCCTCGATCCGTCCGATCTCACTGCGCTCGCCAATTTGCTCGCCCCCATGGCAACGCCGCAGATGCTGGCGCCGCTCCTCAATGGGGCCCCTTCACCCGTGGGTCTGTTTGGCAACGTCGTGGCGACCCAGATGTGGCTCCAGGCGCTGGACGATGCCCACCTGCGGTTCTTGCTCGAGCAGATGAGGTACAATCCCATCGTCGCGGTCGCGCTCGCTCGCATGACCGTCGCGCCGAGTGCGTCGACCGACGGACCCTGGCCGTGGGTCCTGGACATCTTTCCTGCCGTCGACCGTCACGAGTTCTGGCGCCACCTCAAGCGCCTGCTCGAACCCAAGGACAAGCGAATCCTGATCGTACAGGGCGGTCGTCAAGTCGGAAAGACCTACACCGGTGAGTACATGCTGGCCGAACTCCAGCGCCGTGCCACCGGGGTCCCCATTCGAACCGTGCATCAGCGTGTCGACGGAGCGGGTTCGGTGGAGAACGTGGTCCACGGCGTGCTGGGCAAGCTCGGGATCTCCTGGGATGGCGCCCCCAGTCTCGACGTACAACAATCGACCGATGTGGCCGCCAAGAAGGAGTGGTGGATCAAGGAAACGGCACGGTGGTTCGCCGACAAGCTCCACTTGGATCGCGATCGACAGGTGTGGCTTGCGCTCGATGGCCATGCCAAGAACGATGCACATCCCGAGCTGAACATGCTCTTTGCCGAACTCATCGTGCAGGTTGCTCGCCGCATTTTCGACCCCAACGGGTGCCGCTTGTTCCTCATCGACTACCCGGAGGCCATCGTCCGTAGCGCCCTGCCACAAGTTACCCTGCGCGAGGACATCACGCTACCGACCGAGACGGACGTCATCGAGTTCCTCGAGGGCATGTTTGGCCAGAGCCCCGCCACAGAGGCGAGGGCTCATGAAATCTGGGCGAGGATCATTCAGGAGCAAGAGATCGATCGAATGCCCATGCTTGCCAGAGAGCTCGGTGAGGTTCGCCCGTGAAGCGCGAGCTTGACGAGCACCTGCCGATCCTTCTTGCAGCATCGGTGCGCGACGTGTTCGATCCGAGCATGCTGGAGGTCGAGGGCTACGACGCCAATCGACTGGCGTTGGGCCTCATTCGCCACGTCGAAACCGCCACCATGTCCGACGGTATCCCTCGTTGGTCGCTACAAGCCTCGACCCGCGCGCAGATCCTCGCGCGCAGTGATCCAGAGACCATCCTCCACTCGCTCGAGCGTGATGGCCCCGTCATCGAGACCGAGCGCCAGCAAATCTTCGACCGGTGGGTCCGTGATCGAGAGCGCAACGGGCGCACAGGGCTCGATGTCTTGACCTCCGATTCACTGAACCCTCCGATCGCAGCGATCCGCACCGTTGCAAACTGGCTCCGTGACGCGTCATGGGCCAATCCAAGCCCGCCGAGCGTGCTCAACGAGATCCTCCGGCGCGAGCACCTCGAGCGCCTCCATATTGCAGCGGGGCCCTCCTTCGAGGGGCGCAGGAAGGAAATTCGGCAGCTCGGACGAGTGCTGGACGCTCGTTCGAGCCAACGAATCGCAGTACTCCAGGCCCTCGGTGGAATGGGCAAATCTGCACTGATCGCGCAGGCGCTGCTCGAGCAAGGTGCATATCAGGATGACGCCAACATAGTCGTCGGCTTTCTGGATTTCGACGCGACCACGATTGACCCATTCGAGCCTGCCACCATGTTCGCGGCCCTGCTCGAGCAGCTCTCGTCACAGGTCGAAGGCCTAGAGCCCCTCCGAGAGATCCTCGACGATACACTGGCGGAAAGCAGTAAAATCCTGAGCGACGCCAATGCATCGCCAGAGCGAGGTTCCGAGGACTCGCGCCTGTTCTCGTGGGTCCTTTCCCTGCGTTCCACACTCGAGAACCTTCGAGGAGTGCGCCATATAGCAGTGGTCCTCGACACGATGGAGCGCGCGCTGCATCGAGCAGGCCGGCTCGTATCGGACACCATCGACCTGCTGTGGAAAGAACTCCTCGAGCCGATTCCGGGCGCATCGCTGGTGCTCGCAGGGCGCGCGATTCCTACGGAGCTCGTGCCCGCGCCAGCCCGACGCATCGTCCTGCGCCCCCTGGGCAGCACGATATCGCAGCGCGTGCTCGTTGGCCTGGGTGTGCCCTCGAGGCGAGCACGTCGAGCCGCGAAGCTGGTGTCCGGTATCCCGCTTACGCTCAGGCTTGCAGCCCGCGTGCTTCTCAACGAAGGTGACGGTCCGCTCGAGGAGCCCGCCCTGCGTTCTGCGATCGAGCACGAGCGTGTCAATGGATACCTGTATCGCCGCATCCTCGGTCATTTGCCAGATACCCGCCTGAGCACACTGGCGGATCCTGGGCTCGCGCTTCGCGACATCTCCGCGGATGCAATCGTGAACGTCGTGGGAGACAGCGTGCAGCCACCGGTCGACACGACCGAGAAGGCCGAGGAGATCCTCGACGAGCTCGCTCGCATGGAGGACCTGTTCCTCATCGTCGATGGAGGCGATCGAGGTATCCTGCGCGTGCGGCCGGAGATCCGTGCTGACCTCATCGCGCTCTTCCGCGAGGCCGATCCGGGCAAGCTCGAGGCGTTCAATGCGCGTGCTGCCCATCATTACCGCGGTCTGGGAACGCCACGGGGATATGCTGCCGCGGCGTACCACTTGCTCCAGAACGGGCAAATCCGCGACGCCTCCGAGTTCCTGCGGGACGAGGCCGTGGCGTCCATGCTCGGGGACGCCGTGGACGAGCTTCCGCAAGCGGCCGCGGAGTGGCTGCGCAAGCGCTCGACTCCCGTCACCGATGACGACGGAAGCGATGTGCTCGTCCTTGCGCTCGACGGAGCGGAGGAACTCGAGCGCGTGGGGAGGCCAACGCTGGCGCTCGAGCGCTTGATGGAGATCGGTCCCTCCGCCCGCAACTCCGCTTGGTACGAACGCGTGACTCGCCTCGCGCTGCTGCTCGGAGATGACGCTCTGTTACGGGAGATGCTCCTGGCCAAGGGGCGTCTCTCCCCGTCGACCCAGGTACTCGTCCGTATGGCACTCGGTCTCGAGGTGAGCACCCACATCTTGCACCAGGCGCTCGACGAGGCAGAGCGCGCCGACGCCGAAAGCGTGGATGGTCTTCGTGTGCTGCTCGCGATCGCCGGAGGGGGGGGTGACCACGCACGGCGAGCGCAGGAACTCCTCCAACAGGGGCGTCGAAAGTCCGCAGTGCGGAAGCTCGTCGAGACCGAGCCGGACCTCGTCCGCAGGTACTTCGCCGAGATCGGGGACACCGAGGATCTCCTGGGGGCCCTTGAGCTGGGTCTGCTCGATGGTCATCGGGAGCTCGATCTGCGCCCCGTCCTCGTGGCCATCGAAGAGCTCGGGGGGAGCGAGCTTGCGGACCGGGTGTTCGAGGCACAGCGGGAGGGCAAGCCGTCGCGCGCGCTGTATTCGCTACTAAGTCGGTACCCGGAGCTCACGCCAGCGATTCGCGCGTTGTTGCGCCAGGCTCGACGTACCTCGATGCAATCTCCAACGAGGAGGATCACGACCAAGTTGCGCGCAAGCGCCCTCGATACCGTGACGGAGTGGATCGTCGCAAACGTTCCACAGAACTCCTTGGCGGGGATCGTTCAGCGGCTGATGGGTTCTCGAGCGCCCAGCCGCGTCGAGCATCAAGGCTCCATGACTACCACCCAGCGGCTTCTGTACACGCTCGATCGGCACGGTCTGATGGAAAAGCTCCAGCATGCGCTCATCGCGGACCGTCCGGAGGCCGTCGTCCTCGATGGCCCGTTCGAAGCCCTGTCCGATGAACGAAGGAGATTCGCATGAGCACGGTGATTCCTACACGGGAGCTCGGGCCGTTGCTCGATCAGCTCGACCGACTCGGGCTGAACGACCTGGACGCCTTCGTCGCCTCGACCCGAGCCTCGGTCGAGCAACGATGCGGGATCGTCCTCGACAATGAAGGCAGCGCCCGGGTTCGCTTCCGAGCCGATGCTCAGCAGCTCAACGGCCTGACCGACCAGCCGCGTGCACTCGGTGCCTGGCTAGAGGAAGCAGCTCTGCAACTCGGCACCGACGCGCCCAGGCTGGCGGAAGAGGTCCAGCGCAAGTACTTCGTACCCGGTCGAACACCCGTGGTGGGGGCGCTCGAGATCCCCGAGCGCATCATCTTGCGTGACGACATGGTGGAATTCGTGTGGCTGATGCGTGCGGTCGAGGCGGCGCGCTCGATCGCATGGCTGTCGGTCCCACGCTACTTCGACGGCGCCAAGGTTGCTGGCGAGGCCATGGGCACCGGGCTCTTGCTCGACCCGTGCCACGTGCTCACGTGCCTGCACGTGCTCCAAGCCCGCGAGCCAGGGGAAGCCAAGCCGAAGGCCGAGGATCTCGAGCGACAGGTCAAGGCAGCCCGCGTCGCCTTCGGGTACCTATCGGGGCCTCGCCCGAGCGTCACGATGGGGGTGCCAGGGCTCACGGCGTTCAATCAATCGCTCGACTACGCCGTCATCGAGCTCGAGACCGCGGTGGACCACCCGGTGCCTCCGCTCTTCCTGGGCGAGCTCCCGAGCGTCTCTGCAGATGCCACGTTCCTCGTCAACATCCTCCAGCACCCCGGCGGAGGAGCCAAGCGACTGGCCATGCGCAACAACGCCGTCGCTCGCATCGACGACGAGCGCATTGCGTACTGGACGGACACCGACTACGGCTCCTCGGGGGCTCCGGTGTTCGACGACGAGTGGAGAGTCATCGCGCTTCACCGGGCGTACGAGGAGCGCAGTGGGTTGCAGTATCTCGGGAGGAGCGTAGGTGGTGCCAACATCGGCAGTCGCATGACGAAGATCGTCGAAGATCTCCGCACGGCTGCTCCCCAGCTGGTGCCGACGTTGAGACTGGGGACCTGAAGGTCCTCACCGAAGGCGAACCTGGCCCAGCCGCTCGAGCGGTACCGCCGTCACGACGGATTCGTCGGTCGTGGCGAGGGGATCGATATCGACGAGCCTGCCAAAGCTCAGGCCGGTGCGCTGCTCGATCGATGCGATCGACACCTGTGCGGTTCGGTTGGTGTGCTGCGAGATGAAGTTCCCGAAGACGAATTCATCCTGGTCTTGCGGAAGGTTGTCCTCCTGCGACATCTCGTAGCCGGTTGCGCACAGCTCGCCTGTCTCCTCGTGGACGAATACGATGATCTTCCAGAACGCGCGGGGAATCTTGACCCCGTCGATAACGGGATCCTCCACGCCATCGTAATCGAAGTAAGGACCGGTGAAGACCGAGATCTTCATGTCGTCTCGGCGAGCATGCTCGAGTGCGTAGTCCTCGAGCTCGAGCCAGATCGGAGAATTGAACGACTGCATCTGCGGCGTGGCGTTGGTCACGTGCATCGAGTCGGTGTTCCCGCGCTCGGCGGTGGTAGCATCTCCCCACGCCGGGTCCTCGCGGCGGGTCATGTGGCCTCGGCTGAATTTGGGAGGTCTGCCGTAGCACTCGCGAATGATCTGGGCATCCTTGGGGATTCGCGGATCCGTTCGCCAACCCGAGCGTTTGGTTCTACGCGACTGCTCGCCATCGATGTTGACGGCACTGAAGTAACACATGCGCCGGCTTGTGCTCATGACCACCGTGAAGTGCTCATAGCGAAGCCTCGTTTCGGCCTCGCCGTCGTCGTCGAAGACGAGGACGTCATCGGCGACGGCATCGGTGTTCGGCAGATCCACCATGCATGCCTCGTCCTCCCCGAGGAACCCTGCGACGTAGCCGTCGCGGCCCGAATAGTCGGCAATCTTGGCTTCTTCGGCGAGGTCGTCGTCGGGCGCAGCTGGATCTGCCGGATGTGAGTAGCTCGAGGCCATCGAGGCTCCACCTCGCCCGCGCATGGACCCGTGCTGCTCCACCTTTGCGCCAACCGACGCCTCGCCCAGCGAGACCGTGATGGTCAACGGCACCGTGAGCCTTGCCACAGCGCTCGGGACTTCTGTGGTCGCTTCCCGGTGGCGGGAGGCGTTGCTCGACCGTGGGGATGGACCGGGCCGGCTCCGCGCTCGACGCTTCTCACTGCGGAGCGTCTCGAGGAGTCGAAAGACCTCTTCTATGCGCACCGCGTAGTTGGTCGAGAGGAATCGGCCACTGAAGTGAAGCCCCAACGCATGACCCGACTCCAGATCCAGGACCACGGACCCGGAGTTGCCACCGAGCGTGGTGCAGTTGTGGAGCAGTCGATTGCTTTCGACCTTCGTGACTTCGCCCGGAGCGATGCGTTTCTTGTCGTAGAGATCGCCATAGATCTGCGACATCAAGGCATCGTCTGGAATACGACTGTCTCGCGCCGGAAAGCCGATGACGGCGGCCTTGACAACCCCGCTCGAAGGCAACTGACCCAGGCGAATCGGTCCCCCCAAGGGGTCCCCGGTCGAGGAAGGATCAACCTGGAAGAATGCGACATCGGAACCTGTGTCGCGCTCGACGTAGAGGGGCTTGGTAATCGTGAAGATTCGGGGGCCACCAGTCCCGAAATCCTGGCGAAAGTCCACGCTTGCCCCCATTCGGCCGCCAAGCCCGCGCTTGAAGGCGAGGCGATCGCTGTCGACGAACTGGCGCGCAACGTGACGGTTGGTGACGAGCACGTCGGAGGCCACCAACCACCCGGTGCCGACCCACTGGAGTTCATCATGTCCGCTCAGCTCGATTCGACCCACGGCACGGCAAGCGTAGGTCAGGGGCTCCAGCGCGGCCTCGATCGGCTCCTTCCAGAGGTCTTCCGATTCCTGATCGGGGAACTCGAGGCGGGGGACGTCGTCGTGAACCTCGAGCACGGGCCTCAACCTCTTGAGCACGATCGACTCCTCCTCGAGCGCAAGCGCCGGCGACGTGTCCCGACCAAAGAAGCCCTCCTCGAAGAGATTGGGGTTCAGGACGGGTTGCTTGGTCCTCACCGAATTATTGAACCGCTTCAGGCGCATCGCCGCGGTTTCGATTGATTCCATTGCCACTTTCCCCTCCAACTCTCTTTAAGGACTACGGAACAATAGATCATCTGAACTGTCGAGCTGAACAGACGTTTGGGTACGCCCCACTGGAGAACCACCCCGGAGGGCCTCGAGCGCCCGCGCCATCCTACCAGCGCGACCACGTATCACGGGGGCCACGGTTTTCGCCAGCATTGCCCATTGGCAGGCGGGCGACCCGGCCGACATCGATGGTGACCTGCGCCCACACGGTGGACGACACTGCCGACTACGCCGATGTCCCCTGGCATCTCTCTCGTTCTGGCCTTCACCTTCGCTGAGCCTGCCGGTTCTCCACCCGGCGGACGGCTGGCGGCGGTGGCCACATCGCGGGTTTGAACGCCAACGGCAGAAGAGCGGCGCGAGCATTCACGACTGCGCCAGCTCTTCGAGTGGCCGCTGTGGGGGCGGGACCAAGGGCATCAGTTGGGAACCGGCGTATGATGGCCGTACTGCGCTTCCAAAGCCAGCGCGCCCCCAGGGAGTCGCTTGCTCATCGGGTGTGATAGTATCCCGAATCGACGCGTGGCCTACGACGATGCCCATACGCTGACGATCGACATTCGGCGGCTCGGGAAAGCGTACGAGGTCGAGCTTCAGCACGACGACCCGGGAAACCAGGCAGAGGAGATTCGCCGGCGAGGCACGGTGGCCTTCGACCGTGAGGTGCTGGAGCGTTTGCTGGAGCTACAGTCTAAGCCCGCCGAGTACGGAGCGTATCTGGCCGAGCGGTTGTTCGGTGCCCCGCAGCTTGTCGAGGGCTTCATCCTTGCCGAGATCTCGGGCGCCGACTTGCGAATTTGTCTGCGCATCGATCCCTCCGCCAGCGAGCTCCAGGCGTTGCGCTGGGAGTTGCTGCGGCACCCCCGGTCCAATGTCCAGCTGAGCACCTCGGAACGCGTGGTGTTCTCCCGTTTGATCTCGTCCCGGGGCACGGGGCGGCTCAAGCCACGCGCCCGGAATGAGCTGAACGCGCTCATCGCGGTGTCGGCTCCGTCTTCCGCGTCACTGGCGAATATGAGGCTCGCCGTGGTGGACTACGAAGGTGAGTTGTGGCGGACTCGCCGGGCGCTCGGTGGAATCGAGGTTCGGACACTCGGGGGGCCGGAGACTCCGGTGACCCTCGATCGTTTGCTCGACGAGTTGCGACGTGGGATCGACATCGTTTATCTCATCGGCCACGGGCAGATCGGCAGGCGCGGGACAACAGCGCTCGTCCTGCAGGACGAGGCAGGCGACGCCAAGCGGGTCGAGGCGCAGTTGCTTGCGACCCGCATCGGGGAGCTGCGGGAGCGGCCGCGGTTGATGATCCTGGCCTCGAGCCAGAGCGCGGGCGATGCGGGGCTGCGCTACCCCACGGTCCCGGTGCCGAAGGGGGATGCAGGGGACGCAGTGGAGCACCCCACGACCGCTCAGGCTGCGGCGGCGAGTCTGCTCACGAACGCCGGGGTGCCGGCGGTCATCGCGATGCAGGGAATGATCTCGATGCGTACCGTCGAGGTCATGATGCCAGTGCTCTTCTCGGAGCTGCTGCGCGATGGTCGGGTCGACCGCGCGCTGGCGGTCGCGCGGGGAAGGGTGCGAGAGCACTACGACTGGTGGATGCCGGTTCTGTACTCGCGGCTCAAGACCGGAGCGCTGTGGTCGATGCCTGGGTTTCCCGGCGTGGGCGGGAGGGGCCGGGAGATCATCGACTTCTCCGCAGAGCGAGCGCGCCACGAGTACTTCTTCGGGCGCGAGGACGTGCTAGCGTCGATGGATCGTTGGATTGAGGGGCACGACCGCGGCTGGCTGCTCGTCACCGGAGGGCCGGGGCTGGGAAAGACGGCGATCCTGAATCGATGGGCACTTGGGCGCGAGGACAAAGGGCTGCCCATCGCAGTCCACTTCATACGAGGTGGGCACAGGGACTGGGCCGATCCAGACAGGATCCAGCAGAACCTCGCGGCGCAGATCGAAGAGGAATTTCCCGCGCAGCGTGACGAGGAGGCCAACCCCACGTATCGACTCGAGCAACTGCTACAGCGGGTGAGCCCGGTGCTGGAGCAGAACGACCAACGGCTGGTGCTGCTCGTCGATGGTCTCGACCAGGTGCTCGAGCCGGGAAGGAAGAACCCGATCCCGCAGATGTTCCCGCTCGAGGTGCCCAGGCGTGTTTTCGTGGTGGTGGCTTCGAGGCCGAGGTCCCCAAGCCTGGGGTGGTTCGACCGGCGTACGAGCCCGAGTACGCGATTGGACCTGGACGAGCGATTGGAGTCCAACGAGCAGGCGGTACGAGAGTACTGGACGGCGTTGGGCCCAGAACTCGGGCTGAGCAAGGAGCTGATTCGGGCCGCGATCGAGGGAGCCGAGGGCAACCTGCTGCACGCGGTCCAACTGCGCAAGCGGTGGATGGAACCTGGGGCAACGCCCTCACCCGACGACGTGTCCCGGGGTTTCCGGGGAATGCTCGACGAGTTGTGGCAACGCATCATGGCCCTGCCCCAGTCGACCAAGAAGTGGGTACGAGATGGACTCACCCTCCTGTGTGCCGCCCGAGAGTCGTTGCCGCTACATGTCGTGGAAGAACTGCTGGACTGGGACGAGGGGGACGCCGAAGCCTACTTCCTGCCGAACGCGCGGGAGATGCTGCTCGAAGAGCGCTGGCACAAAGACCCGAGGTATCGACCCTTCCACGAGGGACTTCGCGACCTCATAGCGGACAAGCTGCCCAAGGGAATTGCCAGGTGTCGGAAGCGATTGGCCAACTACGCGGCATGGCCGGTGGAGGGGGACGGGTTCCAGCGGGGGTATGCGCTGCGGCATCGGGTGGAGGACTTGGTGGAGGGGGGTGACCTCGAGGAGGCGGCGCGGACGTGCATGGATCTCGGGTTCCTCACGGCCAAGGCGTGTGCCGAGGGGGTGAATGCGGTCGAGCGCGACATCGAACTGGCGGGGGAGCGGCAAGAAGACGACGGGGCACGCGAGCGCCTGACCATGCTCGGTCGGTTGGTGACTACGAGCGCGCACTGGGTGATGAAGGCACCGGAGGCTTTGCCGGCGTTGCTACACGACCGGGCGCTCACCCTTGCGCCCGATCTCCTCCGGGACTTGGTTGGTCCTGCGCACCCACTCCCTGAGTATCCCAGGTTACGGTATGCGCTACGGGCCCGCGCGATGGCGCGGATTCTCGAGGGCCACCAGGGCCTGGTGAGGGCGTTGGTGGTGCTGCCCGACGGCCGGGTCGTCTCCGGTTCGGCGGACAAGACGGTGCGGGTGTGGGACGTCGACTCCGGCCGAGCCCTCACCTCCCTCGAAGGGCACCAAGGCATAGTGTACGCGTTGGCGGTGCTACCCGACGGCCGGGTCGTCTCCGCCTCGCGGGACAACGCGGTGCGGGTATGGGACGTCGACTCCGGCTGGGCCGTCACCACTCTCGAAGGGCACCAAGGCTCAGTGTACGCGTTGACAGTGTTGCCCGACGGGCGGGTCGTATCCGGCTCGGATGACAAGACGGTGCGGGTGTGGGATGTCGACTCCGGTCGGGCGGTGACCACTCTCGAAGGTCACCAGGGGGAGGTGACCGTGTTGGCGGTGTTGCCCGACGGGCGGGTCGTATCCGGCTCGGATGACAAGACGGTGCGAGTGTGGGATGTCGACTCCGGTCGGGCGGTGACCACTTTTGAAGGCCACCAGGGGGAGGTGACTTCGTTGGCGGTGTTGCCCGACGGCCGGGTCGCATCCGGCTCGGATGACAAGACGGTGCGAGTGTGGGATGTCGACTCCGGTCGGGCCGTGACCACTCTTGAAGGCCACCGGGGGGAGGTGACTTCGTTGGCGGTGTTGCCCGACGGGCGGGTTGTATCCGGCTCGGATGACAAGACGGTGCGTATATGGGATGTCGACTCCGGCCAGACCGCAACCACTCTCGAAGGCCACCAAGGCGGGGTGTATGCGTTGGCGGTGTTGCCCGACGGGCGCGTAGTCTCTGGCTCGGCCGACCGTACGGTGCGGGTGTGGTACGTCCGGACGGGGCAGGCCGTCACCGCTTTCGAAGGCCATATGGAGGGGGTGAAGTCGTTGGCGGTGTCGGCCGACGGACGCGTCGTATCCGGTTCGGACGACAAGACGGTGCGTGTGTGGGACGTCCGGACGGGGCGGGCCGTAGCCACTCTCGAAGGCCACCAGGGCGGGGTGAAGTCGTTGGCGGTGTCGTCCGACGGGCGCATCGTCTCTCTCTCGTACGACTACACAGTACGGACATGGGACGTCCGGACGGGACGGGCCGTAACCACTCTCGAAGGCCACCAGGGCGAGGTGTATGCGGTGGCGGTGTTGCCCGATGGGAGGGCGGCCGTTTCCGGCTCGTCCGATCACACGGTCCAGGTGTGGGACATCCGCACGAGTCAGGCCGTAACCACGCTCGCAGGTCACCAGGGCTGGGTGTACGCGGTGGCAGTGTTGGCCGATGGGCGGGTCGTCTCCGGCTCGTTCGACCGCACGGTGCGGGTGTGGGATGTCGACTCCGGTCGGGCCGTGACCACTCTCGAAGGCCACCAGGGCGAGGTGTATGCGGTGGCAGTGGCGGCCGACGGACGCGTCGTCTCCGGCTCGGCCGACAAGACGGTGCGGGTGTGGGACGCTCGGACGGGGGCCGTAACTGTTCTCGAAGGCCACCAGAGCGGGGTGCATGCGGTGGAGGTGTTGGCCGATGGGCGGGTCGTCTCCGGCTCGTTCGACAAGACGGTGCGGGTGTGGGACATCGAGATGCAACAGTGTCTCGCGACCGTCTACGGCGATGCTTCGTTTCTTTCCATCGCCGCTGTAGACGACCATCTCATCGTCGCCGGTGATGCCATCGGCGATGTTTGGTTCATCGACTTACCGCCCTGGCCGAGGCTACCCGTGCGGGCGCGAAGTCGTATCGCTCAGTGATCGTGACGTCGTCTCCATCTCGTGCCGCGCGCATGTCCATTGTCCTTCCGCGACGGGAGCACGGAGCACGTCGAAGTCGCGAGCTTGCGAGAGACGAAGGGCACCGAGGTGGATGATGCCGCGGTGGTGGCCCGATGGCGATGTGGCTCAACGGGCTGCGTGCGCTATCGACGCGTGGACGTGGCCTCTGGTCTCTGGTGTGCTCGGGCGGCGTTGTCATCGACTTATGGATGCCTCGTCAGCACTGGGACCGACCGCGGATGATGCCTTCCCCCGCCTGTGAATTACCGCGAGGCAGACGCGCGGGCCGCTTCTGCGACCATACGCATCTGCCTCGCGAGTGCTTCGAGATCGTCCCTGTGTGCTGGTCAGCGCTGGCCGACCAGGGCCTCACGCGCCGTCAACACCGTCGCCCGGAGCGACGACAGCAGCGTGAGGAGCACGTCGAAGGGCCCGGCCTGGGTATCCCCGAGTAGGTCCGTGAGCCGCCCCGCGAGGACACCGGCCACGTCCCCGGGGATGTGCTCGGCATCCACGAGCGCCGCGGCTCGGCCGTGGCTGTAGCCGAGGTCAAGCCCGACCTCGACGCCGGCCATGATCTCACTGAGGGAGCGCCACTCGAAGTCGAGGACCAGGCGCCAGGTCTCGTCGTCCACCCGCTCTCGGATCTGGTCGAGGACGCCGCGCATCGGCGTCAGGAAGTCGCGCTCTCGGTCCTCGCTGTCGAGGCGTGCCGCGACCTCGTCCCAGAGTGAAGGCGAGCCTCGTTGCTCACGGGCCTGCTCGAGCAGGCGCATCAGCGTCGGGTGGCGGGGACCACCGTCGCCGGTGGCTCCCTGCTCGGGATCTTCGGGATTGTCGTGCGTCATTTCGGCCTCCTTTCGGCGCGGACGGTCAGGCCGAGGACCCCATGTCGCAGCCATGGGGCACCCTCGCCGATCGAGGCGATGTCTTCGTGGTTCATCAGTCGTGCTCTCTTCTCCGGGTGCAGCCCCGGACATGCGGGTGCCGTGGGGCTGCAACTCCACAGCTACTTCTGAGACCCGACTTTTTCTCAGAAGACCCCACGCCAGCCGAAAGAGCGGGGCCAACGAGGGGCGAGAACCGGCCCCTTCTCCCCGTTGCAGCCGGGGACCATGTTGATCGTCGTGGAGTGTAGACTGTCCGCAAGGGCCCTTCAACGGACCGAGACGCAATTTTCTATCTTGATAGCGAGCTAGCTAGATAGCTTAGGGCGGCCTCGACACCCCGAAGTGGGCCTCGGCACGGCCCAATAGCCCTAGTCGGCCGGTCGGCTCGACGGCCTTCGTGGCACGTGAGCAAGCTCTGCTCCGACGGCGATCTAGCTCGCTAGGTTGGTAGCGCACTACGCGGCTATCCTAGTGCCAGGCAGGGGGCCATCTACGTGGCGACGGAGAAGAGCTCGAGACGCACGAAGGCCAAGTCGGGGACCAAGCCGCGTGCTGCGGGGTCGAAGCGAAAGCCGGCCGAGCCCGAGGTGGAGGACATGGTCCAGATGAACCTGAAGGTCAGGCGCTCGATCAAGCGGCGGCTCAAGCTCTACTCCATCCGCGCGGACACCTCGATGGCCGAGCTGGTCGAGCAAGCCTTGGAGGCGTTCCTGCCCGACGAGCCCGACGCGTAGGCGTCGGTGGCCCTTCGCGTTGGCCACGGCCACGCTGCGTTGGCCAGGCACCCTGCGGGCCGTGTGCTCGCGGTCCGCGTCGCGGGCGATCTCAGGTGAGGGTAGGGGGCCGTCGAGCATCGAGTCCGTGCCGAGCCATCACCGCGGCCGTTGTCCAGCGGCCTTACCGGCTGACCGAAACGACCGTGTCACCGCACGAGATCCCGCGTGTGCTGCGCGTGGTGATGTTGGTTCACTGGTCTCGTAGCGTGCGGTTCTGAGTCAGGAATCCGGGCTCACCGCGGTGGCCAACCGGTTGGCCACTTGGTTCGAGCTGCGGCCCAAGGGTTGGCCACCGTGGCCAACCGGTTGGCCACCGTGGCCCGTCGGTTGGCCAGTCCCACGCGGCGATCGTGGCGCGGCCATCGAGGTCCCAATTTCCGCATTCATCGACGTTGACGCGGGATCGTGACGCAGTAGGGTCCATTCGAGTCGACCACGAAAGCACGGTCGGCCCTCGCTTCGAACACAACCCGTGGCGCTTGGTGCGTTGCTGCTGTCGCCGTTGCTCCGCGCTCGAGTCGATGTCCTTTCGGGCCTTGCACGAAGCGTCGATGGGCCGAGGAGCCGGACGATAGTTGCGCCTCACCGGCTTCACGACGCAGCCGTGGAGAGCAGTGAACGTGACCCAGGAACAATCTGCACCGACCATCCATCTCCTTTCCCTCCTCGCCCTCGTCGGCTTGGCCTCGGCCTCGAGCGGCTGTGGGGAGCCGACCTCGCCGACCATCCCTGGGGTTGGCCACTTCGGTACCGAGGGCTTCGGCACCGGCACGGAGGGCGATGTCGGCGATGGTGCCGACGAGACCGCTGGCGAGAACGAGCTGGACCCCGGGCTGTGCCTCATCGAGGCGGTCGGTGCCTACGTGGGCGAGCGCTACCAGTGCCAAGGATTCTTCGAGGCGCGCTTCGGTGCCGACGGCAGGGCGGAAGAGGGCTTTCCCGTGCCCTTCGGATATCCGGATTCGGGGGACTCCTACGAAAAGCCCTTCGTGAACGCCTGCTGCGCCCCGATCGTGGGGATGCCGAGTTGCCCTGGCGAATCCAACCAGCACCTGTGGGCCTGCTACATCGACGCGGTTCAGCAGATGTGCGTGGGGCTCGGTACCAAGGTCGAGGAGGTCCGCAACAACGTGCCTCCGGCTCAGGCCATCATCAAGCCCTCGCTCGAGGCGTTGCGCGACTGGCTCTACCTGGAGAGCAGCATCTACGAGTGTACGGAGAACTTCATCACGAGCACCGGCATGACCACGTTCGATTGTGCGGCGGACTACTCGGACGTCCTGGAGGGCGTGACCTGGACGCTCAGCAGAACGAACTATGACCTCATTACCAATCCGTATGTTCGGATCGAGACCATCGAGGTCTCCGACGTCGAGAAGCCGGAGGTAGGAGAGCCGTGTACCGATCTCCATGACAACGATAGCTACATCCCGCTCGAGATCGGCCCCGACGAGCCCGGCTGGACGAAGTTGGTTCTTGCGAACGGAACCGCAACCTTGCACGGACCGCCGCTCGACGGCGAGGAGGTCACCGGTACGGCTGGGCTGGCGTCGGTGGCCACGGCGTGCGAGGGCAAGGGCTGCTCCGCCATGGTCGCCAACCTCCAGCTCGGAAGCGGAGCGTGGCGGCTGGAAGGGATGCGACTGCACTCCGTCGGAGCGGCGGCCGCGGGCAATGGCAAGACGTCCGTCGAGGTGGACGAGTACACGATCTCGCTGTTCAGCCCGGTCGAGGGGACCAGGAGCGACGGCCTCTACGAGATTGCGCCGGGGGCCGCCGTGTTCTCGCTGTCGGGGCGCACGGGGTTCGGTGACTACTCGCTCACCACGACCAATGCGTCGCCGATCGCGATGAAGGCCACGGCCGATGGGTGGGTGCTGTCGCCGTTCGAGCTCCACCACGTCGACCGGAACGGTGATGATTGGCGTCTCGTCGTCGATGCCTCGAGCTGGGCGCCGGGCCCGCTTCAGTAGACGGCCATGACGCGTGGCTCCGCCGACTGGCGGGGCCACGTGGGATGCACGCAGAGGGAGGCCGAGGTGGTACTCTGGATGCGAATGACGCTCTCACGCCGGGCCTGGCTGCTGGCTGCCGGTAGCGTGCTCGGTGCCTGCGGTGAGCCATCAATCCGGGAGCTGCCCGCGGTCTCCTGGGAGGGCGAGAACCTTCGTGTGGCCACCGATGTCGAGACGCCCATGTGCGGCGGCACGGCCCCCTACATGGATCGCCTGCTCGGCGCGCTGGGCGAGCAACTGGGCGCGACGCCGCCGGGCATGCCCACCTACTACCTGCTCGACGGAGAGCTCGACGAGTACGAGACGCCCTGCGTGTCGGGGGCCTACGGATGCAGCGACGGCGAAGCCGCCTATACGCACATCGCACCGTTCGACCACGAGATCGTCCACCTGGCTCGCTCGGCCATTGGCTCGTCATATCCGCTCATCGAGGAGGGGGCGGCCGAGTACTGGGGCGATGATGCGGACGTTCGAGGTCCGCTGCAGGGCAGCGTGCTCGACTACGATGGGGAGGGCGAGCTGTTTCCGTTCCCCCTGTATCCCCGAGCAGGCCACTTCGTCGCGTACCTCGTGAACGTGCACGGAGAGGCGGCGTTCGAGGAACTGTCGCTCCAGACGGGCTTCGAGACGACGCTCGACGAGTTTCGCGGCGTCGTGCGAGACGTGTACGGCCAAGAGCTCGATGAGCTGGTGGCGGACTACGAGGTCACCTATCCCGAGTGCCCGCAGCGCGAGTACCGTGCTGCCTTCGGGGAGTGCTCGTTTACCCCGGCGCGACCGCTGTGCGACACCGATGGCCCGCTGATCGTCCGTCGCCGGTTCTCATGTGGCGACGAAGACGTTCTGGGCCCTCGCTTGGGGCGGCAGTGGACGACGATCCCCATCGAGCTCGAAGCCGACGGGCTCTTGGGGTTCGTGTTCGAGGCGAACCCGGCGACGGACGTGGAGCTGACGGTACGCAGGTGCGGGGGAGGTTGCCCTCCGTCGATGGTGGGACCGCTCGAGCCCTCCGAGACCCTGCGGCAGGCACCGTTCGAGGCCGGGTCGTACGTGATCAAGATCGAGTGGCCAGAGGGGCAGGAGCCCGAGGTCGACCTGGAGTTCTTCGGGCCCTGCGGGTGAGGCGTCGGGTGGTCGGCGGTCGGTGCTATCCACCCCGGTGCCTCAGCGACGGTGGGGCGCCCGGCGAGCCCGACGACGTTGATGCCGCTGCTCCCGGCGATACTCGCTCGATTTGCCGCGTCTCGGCGTCGTCGAAGTCGGGTACCGTGATCCCACCCGCGACTGCCACCACGTCGTCGTCCCAGACGATGAGATCGCAGCCCTGGTTGGAGGGCTCGCCCGCTTCGGGCGGGGGCGGGGCATCGTCCGGCCCGATCTCCGGGATGTCGACGAACCCGAGGATCGCGTCGTAGTTGGGGTCCAACAGCGCACCCTCGTCGCCATCCACTTCCTCGTAAACCCGTTACCGGGTGCCTCCCGGGCCGGAGCCCACAGCCGGATCGGTCTGGTGTAGCGCCGAGGTCATGGGCAAGCACA
>NZ_JAOVZF010000084.1 GCF_026337845.1 Paraliomyxa miuraensis
GCGTGCGAGGGTGCGGGCGACACGTGCACGGTCGGCGCGAGCAATCGAGCGGAGACGTTCACCTTTGCGCCCGCGGTGTCGTCCAACGATCGCCTCGACGACCTGTCGTCGGCCAGCTCGTCCGAGGCGCTGTCGCCCACCAATCAGTTCCTGGTGGCGTTGATCGGCGGCAGTCCGGCCGACGATGCGCTGCGCGACGGCCCGGGAGCGCTGTACCAGAGCAGCATCTACGTGCTGGTCGACGACCACCAGAGCGACCCGACCGCGGGCTTCTCGGTGCCCAACGGAGCTCCCAAGGCGGCGCCGGGGACCAACGCCGACTACATGCGGATCGCGCTGACCGACATCGAGCGCACGCGCAGCTACATCCCCTACGATGGCGCGGCGACGGTGGAGGAGACCCGCAACTTCTCTCGCGGCACGCGACCGATCCGTGCGCCGCGGATCTTCGTGACCGGGGTGGTCGACGAGAGCACCTTGGGCAACGCGGGCGGTCCTTCGGTGATCGAGGGCGTCGAGATCTACAACCTGCAATTCACCGTGTACGAGCCGCCGTCGACGATCTGCGACGACACGTTCTACGACGCGACCGAGAACGAGTGGCACCAGGACCCGGGCTCGACCTACCTCATCACCTTCCGGCTCACGGCCAACGTGTCCTCGGGCTTCGATCTGATCAACGGCGCCGGGGCGGGTGGTTCCGCCGACTTCGGTGGTGGCTTCGCCACCGGGCTGACCCTGGCCTCGGTGGAGCAGCTGGGCTCGGGCGACTGCGCCAACGGAGGCTGCGGTCCGCAGCTGGTCACGTCCTCGGCGGCCCCGTGCAATCCCAATGCCGACGGCGGTGCGCTCCCGGCCGGCGTGGGTGCGGCGCTGGGCCTGACCCAGAAGGAGCTGGGTGGGTTCACTCCCGTCGAGTAGTCCGCCACGCGTGGGCAGGGGCTCGCCTCGGGCCGTGACGATCTCGCG
>NZ_JAOVZF010000154.1 GCF_026337845.1 Paraliomyxa miuraensis
CCCCAAGCCGACCGGAGCATGCGACAAGGGCCCGGGCTACCGCACGCACAGCCTGTTCCAGGCGTTCTGGCAGATGCTCAACGGCCAGCGCTGCGAACCCACGCCTCCGTTCGCCTGCGTCTCGGTGGGCTGGGCGCCGGGCGTGACGCCCATGGTCGCGGCCACCGAGGCGCTGCTCTACGCGATGCGAGTCAACGCGCTCACGTACGAGCAGCTCACCGGCGCGATGGCCACCTACGTGTCGTGCAACTACGGCCAGGCCGCGTATGACGACTTCAACGCCGTGGCGTGTGCCCACGGGCTCCGCGACTGCGCCGCGCCGGCTCCAATGATCTGCGAAGCGTGTGGCAACGGCGTACGCGAGGGCAGCGAGACGTGCGATGGCACCGAGTGGCTGTACGCGAGTTGCGACGCGATGCCCGAGTACGTGGGCGGAACACTGAGCTGCGATCAGGACGCATGCCTCCTCGACGTCTCGGAGTGCACGATGCCCGCCCTCGATACCACCGCGGGGACCTTCGAGCCTCAGGAGTCCTCGACGAGCCCGGCCGACACCGAGACGGCCGGCGTGCATGTCGATCCCGACGGCTGCGACTGCCAAGCCACGGCCTCCCGCGGCGGCTGTCTCACCCTCTTGTCGTTGTTGCTGCTTGGCGCGAGGCGCCGAAGGAGAGCTGCATGACCCCTCGTTCACTCACCCCGATCCTCCTGGCGCTCGCCTCACCCGTCGGCTGCCAGTGCGCCGACGCAGACATCGTCGAGATCGACGCCGACGCATCCTCGGGCTCAGCTGGGGAGTCATCCTCCGCCTCGAGTAGCGGAAGCGACAGGACCACCGGCGATCCGTTCGACGCCTCGCGCTGGATCGATCGCTATCACTTCGAACATCCCTATCTCCCGTTCGGAGAGCGTGGCGATCCACTGGGGACGTATGTGCTCGTGAATTTCGAGGTATTCCCCGATGCCCGCGCATCGATGTTCTATGACGGGTGCGGGTTGAGCGAGGGCTTCACCATTGCCTATCGATGGTCACCTTCCGAGAATGGCTGGCTGAGCCTACGACCCGGTGAAGGCGAGACCACGTTGCGCTTCCTCAGCGACCATGACGTCGACACGCTTCGCGTCCGGTTGACCGAGCCCTGCCGAGAGCTGAGGTTCGAGGTCGACGGAGAGCTCAACCCCTCGTTCGCCTTCTTCCCCGGCGCATCGTGCTGGGTCGACCGCTGCACGACCCCCGGGATCATGCAGGTCGACTACTGCGACGGCGAGGAGCCCACGGAACCATGCGACTGACGGAGATTTGCACGACTCCGCGTCCGATCAGCTTCGCGAGCCCGGCTGGACCATCCGGCACAGAAGCTCGACGTCGAGCGGCTTGGCGAAGTGGCCGACGAATCCCGCGGACTCGGCCTGGGTGCGCACCTCCTCGGAGTCGAGGCTGCTCAGCGACAGCAGCACGGGGGGCGCCTCACCACGGCGGATGAGCTCCCTGGCCAGAGCGAAGCCGCTCGTGCCAGGCATCATCAGGTCGCACACCACGACCTCGAAGCGCTCCTCCTCGACCCGCGCGAGCGCGGCAGCGGCATCCGGGACGGCGACGATCTCGGCCCCCTCGCGGCGTAGCATCCGGGATGTCACGTCTCGCGTGTCGGCATCGTCGTCGACCACCAGGATCCGAACCCCCTGGAGCCGCCCCGGGGCCGGCTCCCGCGAGCCCGTGCTGCGCTCGTGGGGGGCGCAGTGGATCGGGAGCTCCACGCAGAACGTGCTGCCCCGGCCCGCACCCTCGCTGCGAACCCACACCCGGCCATCGTGCAGCTCGACGAGCGACTTGGTGATGGCCAACCCGAGACCGAGGCCACCATGGCGAGCCTCACGCTCCTTCGACTGGCGGAACGACTCGAACACATTGGGCAGGAGCTCGGGCTCGATGCCCACTCCGGTGTCCGCCACGGAGACTCTGGCCCAGGAGCCCCGCCGCCGGAGTCTCACCTGCACTCTCCCTCCCTTCGGCGTGAACTTGAGCGCGTTGCCGATGAGGTTGTGGAGCACCTGCTCGATCCGCGAGGCGTCGCCGAGGATCGTCACCGCACCGTCGGCGTCGACGGACAGCTCGATTCCATCGGCCTGCTCCACGACGGCGAGCCCCTCGACCACCGAGCGCACCAGCGTGCTCAGCTCGAGCTCCGCACGCTCGATGCGCAGCTTGCCCGAGGCGTGGCGCGCCACGTCGAGGATGTCGTCGAGCAGCTTGGTCTGGAGCCGCACGTTGCGCTCGATCGCATCGAGCGCCTTGCGGGTCATCGGGTCGAGCGAGGCCTCGTGCGCGCGCAGCAGTGCGGTCCACCCCGAGACGACGTGCAAGGGAGAGCGGAGATCGTGACTGACGGCGGCGAGGATGCGGTCCTTGGCGAGACTCTCGGCCTCCGCAAGCTTCCGCGCCGCACGAAGCGCCCGGATCCGCTCGCGCTCGCCGAGGTCGGTGACGACGATGTTGATTCGAAGATCGTGACCGTGGCCAGAGGCCGTCAGCGCGAGCTGAACGGGAATGGTGCGTCCCTGGGTATCGACGAGCTCGGAGGGCACGCGCACGCCATCACCGCCATGGAGCACGAGCGCCTGCTCGAAGGCAGCCTGCGCGTGCGGGACGACGAATTCTCGGAATGGCGTCCCCATCACGGCTCCGCGAGGGCGGCCGACCAGCTCGGCCAGGAAGCGGTTGCAGTACACCACGCTCCCCGAGCCGTCGAGCGACACGGCGCCCTCGCCCATGTGCTCGAGGAAGTGGCGGTACGGGAGGTCGACGCGCTCGAGCAGGAAGATGCGGTCGCGATCGTCATCGCCCGCCACCACGACCGCATCCACCAGCCCTCCTCGAATCGCGGCGATCGTGGCCTCGGCTTCTTCGAGGCGGGCGAGCAACGACTCGAGGCCACGGTCGAGCACGTCACCGGTGGGCTCGGAAGCAGCACTCATGACACACCGGGCGGAATTCTGGCGCTCGCACGTTCGATGGTCGAGGAAGACCGGGGCTCATGGCTTGCCCGGAGTCGAGCACGAGAGATCGAGTGCGACCAGCGCCTTGTCGGCGTTGGAGAGGTCGCCGATGATGCGCCGCATCGGCTCGGGGAGCTTCCGAACGAGCGTCGGGATCGCGACGATTTGGTGATCCCGGGCGAGCACCGGATCCTTGATCAGGTCCACGACCTCGATCTCGTACCGCCCCGGGAGGTACTGCTCGCAGAGCTGCTCGAGGTTCGCGAGCGCGGCCCGTGAGTTGGGCGAGTCGCCAGCGATGTACAGGCGCAGGTTCCACTTGTCGGTCGAGTCGTTGGTCGATCCGCCCTGGGTCTCGGTTGCGGTTGGCGTCATCACGATTCCTCACTGGGGACACGGTCGGCCTTGCGTGCCAATGCCATCCTCCGCCGGTCGGCCCGCGCCGCCTCGGCACGCTGTCGACTCTCCATGAGCTTGCGCTCGAGCTCGACGGTCTCGGCGGTGAGCTCGGCCTCGAGCCTCGCGAGCTGCTCGCGATGGAGGGCCTTGCGCCGCTCGAGCAGCCGCTGCACGTGCTCGCGCTCGAGCGCCTCACGGTGCGCCTCGTCACGCTCGCGCGCCTCCTGGGCGAGCCGTGCCGAGCCCGTCACCACCCCCTCGGGACCGACGTATACGTCGAGCAAGGAGACGCCGCCCGCGCCGATGACGAACTCTCGCACCTGGTTGGAGTGGGCCATCCCGCGGGACTTCAACACGTAGAGCCCACGATTGCGCTCGCCGTCAACCTCGATC
Organism: Paraliomyxa miuraensis; assembly: GCF_026337845.1. Lineage (GTDB taxonomy): Bacteria > Myxococcota_A > Polyangia > Nannocystales > Nannocystaceae > Paraliomyxa > Paraliomyxa miuraensis. The sequence continues at coordinate 3,790 of NZ_JAOVZF010000154.1, forward strand.
GACTTGACGAGCAGCCACGTGTCCACCATCGACGAGACCTGCACCTCGGTCGCCTCGGGCGCCAGCTTCGGGGAGGTCAGGCTCGTGAGCAGCGCCGTGATGCCCGAGCCCTTCAATGCATCGATCAACCGCACGAGCATGTCGTGGGCGTCGGCGCTGGCCCCGGCATCGACGAACGTGCTGATCGGATCCAGCACGACCGCGCTCGGCTGGTGCTCGCGGACGAGACGGTGGATCACCACGAGGTGCGTCTCCAGCCCCCACGCCGTGGGGCGAGCGGCGGCGAAGCGCAGCAGCCCCGCAGCCTGGTGAGCGGCGAGCTCGATGCCGATGGTATGCATGTTGCGGAGGATCTGCGCGGGGGCCTCCTCGAACGACATGTAGAGCACGCGCTCGCCCTGCGAGCACGTGGCATCGACGAAGTGGGCGGCCAGCGTGCTCTTGCCCACTCCCGCCGTGCCCGACACCAGCACGGTGCTGCCACGGTAGTACCCCTGGCCGCCGAGCATCGCGTCGAGGCGAGCGACGCCGCTCGAGACCCGCTCATCGGAAACCTCATGAGCGAGCCCCGCGCCCGTGATTGGCAGCACGGTGATGCCGTCACGGTCGATGAGGAAGGGGTACTCGTTGGTGCCGTGCGTCGAGCCGCGATACTTCACGACGCGCAGGCGCCTCGTCGAGATCTGCTCGAGCACGCGGTGATCGAGGACGATGACGCAATCGGAGACGTACTCCTCGAGGCCATGCCGCGTGAGCCTGCCCTCGCCGCGCTCGGCGGTGATGATGGCGCTGACACCACGCTCCTTGAGCCAGGCGAACAGGCGCCGGAGCTCCGCACGTAGGATCCCGTAGTTGCTCAGCCCGCCCAACAGCACCTCGAGCGTGTCGATGACGACGCGCTTGGCCCCGACCGTGTCGATGGCGAGCCCGAGGCGGAGGAACAGGCCCTGGAGGTCGTACTCGCCGCTCTCGACGATCTCGTGGGGCTCGACGCGGATGTGGTCGATCGCCAGCAGCCCCCTGGCCTGGAGGTCGTCGAGCTCGATGCCGAGCGAGGCCACGTTGGCCGCGAGATCCTCCGGACGCTCCTCGAACGCGATGAACACCCCCGGCTCACCGTGAAGCAGCGCCCCGCGCACCAGGAACTGCATCCCAAACAAGGTCTTGCCGCAACCCGCCCCGCCGCAGACCAAGGTGGGTCGCCCGCTGGGCAGCCCACCGTCGAGAACCTCGTCGAGCCCATCGATTCCGGTCGGGACCTTGTCGAGCCCACGCTCCGACGGACCCCCGCCTGTCCACTTCGCCATGTGGCGGCGCAAGGTAGCACGCCGGATCCATGCCCCGAGGAGGCCGGACATCCGGTCGAGGTCGGCGTTTCCCTTCGCCTTCGCCCCGCGGTGCCGTAACCCTCACCGACGCCGACGCACCACGCCCACACCCGCCGCGAGCACCACCATCCACAGCGCCGTCGACCCGGCGCCTTGCGGATCCACCGAGCAGCTCGCCGCCGCCGGCTCCACGTCGGACACGGGCGGTGCCACCGGGGCCGGTCCCGCCACCGGAGCGGCCTGCGGCACCTCGCAGATCCGCTCGATCTGCTCGTAGCACGACTCCTCGAGCGCTTCCTCGCCGAGGCCCACCAGCGCGTCGACGTGCTCCTCTTCCTCGCTGCCCGCGAGGCAGTCGCAGATCGCCAGCCCCTCCGCATTGACCTCGCAGCTGCCCAGCTGAGGGTCGTCGCACTCGGCCGTGATCTTCCACGGCGCACACGACATCGTCCACGCGTCCCAGCACGCCCGCATCAGCTCGCTGTCGTCGACCGCCTGCAGCTCGTCGTTGCGCAGCTCGTGCTCGCCGTCGAGGCAGAAGCACTCGATGCGGCCGGTGTCACGGGTCGCCCGGCAGAAGCTGCCCTCGGGATGCTCGCAGACCGCTTGCCGCGCAGCCAGCGCGGTACCCGGCGCAAGCAGCACCGAAACGATGATCGTGGCGGCCAAACCGGTCGTGGCGATGATCCTGTCGAGCATTGGCGTCCCCTCGCGTGTTCGGAAGGTAAGACACCACAACACACGGTCTTACGGGTCGGGATCGAAAAAATGTCGGGAGGACGAACCTTTGATCCGCGCAAGGAACGCTTTCTCACCCCTGCGGATCACTCGGTCGACGCTTCGGCCATGCTCGCCATGGTGAAGCGCTCGGTCAACGATCCGTGCCCCTGTGGCAGCAACGCCAAGCTCAAGCACTGCTGCGGTCGGATCCACGGGGGCCGTCCCCCCTCACCTCCCGAGCTGGTGCGGGCTCGCTACACCGCATTCGTGCTCGGCAAGGTCCGCTTCATCATCGACACCACGCACCCCAGCGCACCGCACTGGAACGACGACCGCACGGCGTGGCGGGCCGAGCTCGTCGACTACTGCCGACGCGTGAGCTTCTCGGGCCTGCAGCTCCACGAGCACGAGCTCGACGAGGCCCGCGGCGAGGCCCACGTGACGTTCACGGTGGCGATGGAGCTCGACGGACGCGACGCGAGCTTTCGCGAGCGCAGCCGCTTCCTCGAGGACGGCAACCGCTGGCGCTACGTGGACGGCGAGCTCGATCCCTCGAGGTAGCAGGGACCGAGCTCGTGCCGCGCTCCTACTCGAGCTACGGGCAGGTGTAGCCCGTGACCTCGATGTCGTCGACGTTCCACTGCGAGACCGTGAACACGCCCGCGCTGCCGATGTTGAACCCGAAGCGGATCTGCATGTTGGGATTGGCATACGCGCTGATGTCGTAGACGATGTTGGTCCACGCCGCGTCCTGGACCCCCGGCGATCCCCCGCTCTGCCACACGGTCTGCCAGGTCGCCCCGTCGTACACGTCCACCCGATTTTGCATGTAGCGCGTGTAGTCGCTGTTGAGCCAGCGCCAGAAGCCGAGCTGCTGCGCCCCTGCGCCGTTGAACACGGGGCTGGTCAGGAAATAGAAGTCGTGGAGGCCGGCGGTCGAGGCATTGCCGCCGAGCACCACGCCGGCGACCCCGTTGTCGGCCGTGGGCGTGTGATCCGTGCCGGGATCGGGGTTGCCGTACGACTGACCCGCCGACGCCACCGCCGGCCCGATCGCCCACTCGGTCCCCAGGGTCCAGCCCGCCGAGTTGTCGGAGAAGTCCTCGGTGAAGAACACGCCGACCGGACACGGCACGCAGCCCGGCAGGCAGGCCACGCCGGTGTTGCCGTCGTCGCAGGTCTCGCCGGCGGTGAGGTTCAGCACCCCGTCGCCGCACGAGGACACGGTGCAGTTGCCGTTGCAGGCCGCCGACTCGCCGCCGTCGTCACACTGCTCGAGGGCGACCGCATTGACGTAGCCATCACCGCACACGGCGGTGGTGCAGTCCACGTCGCAGGCCGCCGACTCGCCCGCGGTGTCGCACTGCTCGGCAGCGCTCGGGTTGGTATAGCCGTCGCCGCACGACACCGGGGTGCAATCGCCGTCGCACGTCACGGTGTTGCCGCCCTCGTCGCAGACCTCCCCCGCGGTCACGTTGACCACCCCGTCGCCACACGCGGCCAGCGTGCAATCGACGTTGCACATCGCGGTCTCGCCTCCGCCGTCGCACTCCTCGCCCGAGAGCCCATTGGGGTAGGCATCGCCGCACTCGGCCGGGGTGCAGTCGAGATCGCAGACCGCCGTCTGCATGCCATCGTCGCAGATCTCGCCCGCCGCCTCGTTGAGCACCCCGTCCTGGCACTGCGCCGGGGTGCAATCGTCGTCGCAGGTGGCCGAGCCCCGCACGCCATCGTCGCACTGCTCGCCCGCGTTGGGGTTCTCCACCCCGTCGCCGCACTCGGCGTAGGTGCAGTCGTCGTCGCAGCCGGCCGAGAACCCGCCGTCGTCGCACTCCTCGCCGGCCTCCGCGTTGACGATGCCGTCGCCGCAGCCCACGGCCGTACAGTCCGCGTTGCAGGTGTCGCTTCGGCCCATGTCGTCGCAGGTCTCGCCTGCCATGCCGTTGACCACCCCGTCGCCGCACATGGCCGCGGTGCAGTCGGCGTTGCACTCGGGAGACTCGCCCCCGTCGTCGCACGCCTCGCCCGCGGCGGCGTTGACCACCCCGTCGCCGCACATGGCCGCGGTGCAATCGGCGTTGCAGCTGGCGGACTCTCCCGCGTCGTCACACGCCTCGTCGCCCTCGACCACCCCGTCGCCGCACTCGGCCGGACCACCGTCGCTGCTCGACTCCCCTGCGGTGTCGGTCGCTTCGGTGGCGGTCGCGGGTGGTTTCGTCACCGGTCCCGTGCTCTCGTCGGCGCCTCCCGAGCTGCTGTCCCCCTGGGACGCGGGGATCGTGTCCTCGATACAGCCCGGTAGAGCAAGGATCGCCGCGAGCACGGAGCCCGACACCCATGGAAAGTCAACTGTCCGCATGCACGGGATCGTCGCATGCTCGCGTCGCTCGAGGGAACCCGAAGGTTCCCGTGGAGCACCCCCGGAGCCTCTTGCTATCGTCCCGCTCGAGGATCTCCACCGTGCCGCTGACCTCCGCCCCCGATCTCCCGGGTTGGATCTCTGCCATGCTCCCCGTCCAACGCGGGGCCTACTTGCTCGAGCAAGGCCCCGACGCGGGCCGGCGCATCGCCTACATCGATCACGGCGAGCCCGACGCACCCGCGGTGGTGATGCTGCACGGCAATCCCACGTGGAGCTTCTTGTGGCGCAAGGTGATCGCCGCCCTCCCCCGCCGCCGCTGCGTGGCGCCCGATCTCCTGGGCCTGGGGCTGTCGTCGATCCTGCCCCGGCTGCACGACCACACGATCGATCGCCACGCGGACGCGCTGGTCGAGCTGCTCGATGCGCTCCGGCTGCCGCGCTACGTGCTGGTGGCACAGGACTGGGGCGGCCCGATGGCCACCGCGATCGGCGTGCGGCGGCCCGATCGCGTCGCCGGGATCGTGCTGGCCAACACCTCGGTGCTCTTGCCCTCGCACCCGCGCGGCACCGCGTTCCACCGCTTCTCGCGGATCCCCGTGATCTCCGACCTGGTGTTTCGCGGGCTCGGCTTTCCGCAGTCGCTGCTGTGGGCGGTGCAGGGCGATCGCCGATCGATGCTCCAGCGCAAGGTCGCCGCGGCCTACCGCTGGCCGCTGCGCAGCCGCGGGGATCGCATCGCTCCGCTCGCGCTCGCCCGCATGGTGCCCGATGGCCCCGACCACCCCTCGGTGGCTCCGCTGCGACGCGGTCAGGCGTGGTTGCAGGCATTCGAGGGACCGATGGCGCTGGTGTGGGGCACGCGAGATCCGATCCTCGCCCGTGCCCTGCCCCGACACGAGCGGGCCTTCCCGCGCGCGCCCGTGACCACCACCACCGCGGGGCACTTCCTGCAGGAGGAGGTGCCACGAGCGCTCGCTGCGGCCGTCGAGGACGTGCTCGCGCGCGGGTGAGCGCGCGTCGAGTCCGCCCGCCCACGCCCCACCGTCCTGCCGCCACGGCACGAACCAAGTGGTCGCGGTGACATCCTGTCATCCCGGCATTCGCCCCGAATCGCCGGATCTCCACCACATCGACGACAGGCCGCCGTGGCATTATCGTTGCAGCGCCCCCGCCGTCGCGGCCGCTCGGACCGAGCATCCAGTCCCTTCCGTCCTTCCCCTGCCAGCCGCGCGGCCGCGACGACCGTCATGCCCCTTCGCACTCCCAACCCTCGGTGGCCCTTCCCCGCGCTCGTGCTCGTGGGTGCGCTCGCGTGGCCGGGCGCGGCCCGGGCCGACTTCGAGATCACCTACGTGTTCGTCGACGAAGATGGCAATGCGCTCGTCAACGACAAGCTGAACGGCACCGAGATGAACAACTACGTCAATCGAGCCACCTGCCAGTGCGGCGAGCGGCTCGGGGCACGGGTGTTCCTCAACCAGACGGTCGGCACTCCATATCCCGGAAGCACGCAGGTACGCACCTACGTGGGGTTCAACTGCAACTCGGGCCAGGAGGGCGTGGGCATCGACCGCCCCTGCGTGTTGCTGCACGACGGCCAAGCCAACGACTACGACGATGGCGGCCGCGTCATCACCTTCGAGCAGATGTGGCTGTCGTCACGCTCGGAGACCACGAACACGCCTCCGGACGACGCCACGCCGATCCTGCCCTGCGGATCGTCGCAGGTCGGCAACGCCGGGATCTGGGTGTGCGTGGAGAGCAACGACGAGCCCGGCTGCCAGTCCGAGGAATTCGTGGTGCAGGCCGACACGAGCACCAACGGAGGAGGCACTACCACGCCCACCGATCCCACGATGGGCGGAGAATCGACCGGCAACAACGTACGCTTCGACTACGTCCCCCCACAGGACGAGTTCTCCGGGTTTACGGCCAGCCCCGGGGATACGCGGATCGTGATCTCCTGGGACAAGGACGAGGTGGCCGACACCGTCGGTTTCCGGGTGCTGTGCGCCGACATCGACGGCAATCCTCCGTTCACGAAGATCAGCGGGGTCCCCACCGGCCAGTCGCGAACCAACGGCAAGCTCTACTATGAGGCCGAGAGCCTGTGCCCGGACGAGGTGGTCTACGGCGGCGAGACGGACACGACGGGCAGCGGGACCTTCGGCGATACCGGGGACGTGGGCACCAGCACCGGCGACGGGCTCACCACCACCGGCGACGGGCTCACCACCACCGGCGACGGGCTCACCACCACGTCGGGAAGCGCGAGCACCACCTCGGGCGGCATGGGCACGACCGGGGGCGACCCGTTGGACTCCCCGCTCTCCTCCCTCGATTGGCGGTACGTCTGCTCCGAGCACATCTCGGGCACCGGGACCACCGCCGAGATCAGCGGACTCGAGAACGGCCAGACCTACGAGTTCCTCGTGGTCGCCTACGACGCGGCCGGCAATCCCAAGGTCGTCTCCGAAGTGCTCACGGCCACCCCCATCGAGACCCGTGACTTCTGGGAGCAGTGCGAGCAGCAGGGCGACCTGTGCGGGGACGGAGGCTTTTGCAGCTGCCGCACCGACGGGGGCTCGCCCCTGGCGGCATGGCTGGGCACGGGGCTCTTGCTCCTGGGCGTGGCGGCACGGCGTCGGAGGTGCGGATGAGCGGCTCGTTGCTGTGGCTCACGGCGCCCCTTTGGACCCTTGCGACCGCGTGGGCCCCTCCCCCGCCGCCCGACCCCGAGGACGACGACCTCGTGCTCGAGGACGAGCTCGTCGACGAGGATGCGGATGCGCCGACCACCGAGCTGTCGGACGACGAGCCCATCGATGATGGCGAGGGGGACGACGACGACCCCACCGAGGGGACCGCACCGCCGCCGCCGCCCGCCCCCAAACCCCCGGGGGTGATCCCGACCGAGGGCCCCACCAAGCCTCCGCCTTCGAGCGAGGCGCTTCGCCGCGACGACCCGCTGGCCCAGCCCGACCCCGAGCGCCGCGATCGGGCCGGTCGCACCGGATCGCCCCAGCGCTTCGCCCTGGAATTCAAGATGGGCCCGTACCTGCCCAACGTGGACCGCGAGTACTCCGGCTCCGGCCTTGGCCCCTACGCCACCGTCTTCGGCGAGACCGACGACACCGGCGCCGCGATCGACCAGCCCAAGGCCTTCCCCATGCCTGCGATCGCGTTCGACTGGCAGTTCCTCTATCTCGCGGGGCCGCTGGGGATCGGCACGCAGATCGGGCTGTTCCGCGACGGAGCCCAGGCCCTCATCGCCAACCCGGCGGAGGGCGAGAACCTGCGCAGCCTGGCCGACCGCACCACCTTCACCATGCTCCCGCTGTCGGTGCTGCTCTCGTACCGCTTCGAGCTGCTCGCCGATCGCCTGCGCGTGCCGCTGGTGCCCTACGGCAAGGCCGGCCTCGGCTACCACCTCTATTGGGTCAAGGCCGGGACCGGGAGCGTGGCCCGCAACAGCCAAGGCGAGGCCGGGCGCGGCGGCGTGCTGGGCTGGCAGCTCAATGCCGGCGGCATGCTACGGCTCGACTTCATCGAGCCCGGCACCGCCAAGAAGCTCGACATCGTCACCGGCATCAACCACACCTACGTGTTCGGCGAATTCCAGTACAGTCGCATCGACAACTTCGGGGTGGGTCGCTCGATCAGCCTGGGCGATGCGACGTGGTTTGTGGGGCTGGCCATCGAATTCTGACCAACCCCGCCGCGCCGCCCCTCGCCGCCTTGGCTACGAGCAGCCGCCACCGGAGCAGCTGGCCTTGCAGTTGCCCTCGGCGCACGACGTGCGCTTGCAGCCACCGCCGCTGCAGCTGAGCTCGCACCCCTTGGACCCGGCCGCGCAGATCTGGGTGCAGCCACCGCCGCTGCAGCTGAGGTCGCACTCCGCCCCGTCCTTGCACTCCTGGGTGCACCCCCCACCGCTGCACCGGGCCGAGCAGGACTGGCCGGCGTCGCACACCTGAGAGCAGCCCTCGTCGCTGCACTCGAGCGCCACCTTGCCGTCCGCCACCTCGACCTCGCCCCCGCCTCCCGCGACCTGGACCGATCCGCCGGCGCCGACCTGCACGCCGCTGCCGTTGGCACCCCCGACCTGCACGCCGTTGGCATCGACCTTCACCCCACCATCGGCGCCACCGACCTTCACTCCGTTCTCGGTGACCTCGACCCCGCCATCGGCACCACCGACCTTCACTCCGTTCTCGGTGACCTCGACCCCGCCATCGGCGCCACCGACTTTCACCCCGTCCTTGGTGACCTCGATGCCATCCTTGCCTCCGACCTTGACCTCGCCATCCTTGGCGTCACAAGCGATCGAGAGGACGAGCCCCAGTGCCAGCAGCAGCGTGCGTTGCATGGCCGGACTGTACCCGAAAACCCGTGCCGTCCAACCCCTGCGGTGAGCCGAGTCCGTCGAGGCGCCGACGTGCGAACATCGGGCGGTGTCCGGCCACGACACCGAAGAGTCCCCGACCCGCGTCTCGGCCCCCGGGGTGCCCTCCCCCGATCCCACGCTCCCCGATGCGGGCCCCACCGGGAAGCCCCGCGCGATTCCGCAGCGCTTCGACGACCGCTACGAGCTGCTGGGCGAGCTGGGCCGGGGCGGCATGGGGATGATCCAGACGTACCTCGACCAGCAGCTCGGCCGTCGGATCGCCCTCAAGACGCTCCACCCCCAGCTCCAGCTCGACGCCACCGCGCCCATGGGCGAGCCCATGGAGTCGAGCTTCGTCGATCGCTTCATCGACGAGGCACGGCTCCAGGCCCAGCTCGAGCATCCGTCGGTGGTGCCCGTGTACGAGCTGGGGGTCGACCCGCAGCAGCGGATCTACTTCACGATGAAGCGGGTCCGCGGCATCACCCTGCGCGCCGTGCTCGAGCAGCTGGCCCGATCCGACCGCGACACGGTGGCCCGGTGGACGCGACGTCGGCGGCTCAACGCGTTCACGCAGGTGTGCCTGGCCGTGCAATTCGCCCATGAGCACGGCGTGCTGCACCGCGACCTCAAGCCGGCCAACGTGATGCTGGGCGAGCACGGCGAGGTCTACGTGCTCGACTGGGGCATCGCCTCACGGCTCGTGCCGCTCGACGGCGCACGCCCGCGCCGCGACCGCGCCGGAACCCCGGGCTACATGCCCCCCGAGCAGGCGCGCGGTGACGTGCTGGGCCCCACCGCCGATGTCCATGCGCTGGGGGTGATGCTGCGCGAGCTGCTGACGCTCGAGCGTCCCGACGAGGAGCCATCCCCGCTCGCTCCCGACGCGATGCCACCCGAGCTGGCGGCGATCTGCGAGCGCGCCACGAACACCGCACCACGCGAGCGTCATCCGTCCGTGCAGGCCATGCTCGACGAGCTCGAGCGCTTCCTCGAGGGCGAGCGCGACTCGGAGCGACGCGCCACCATGGCCGAGCGTCACGCCGCGGCGGCCGAGGCGGCCGTCGAGCGGGCCGCCGGCGACGATCCGGGCAGTCCCGCCGCCCTTCGGGCCCGTCGCGAAGCCATGGCCGAGATCGGGCGCGCGCTCGCGTTGCAGCCCGAGCACCCGGCCGCGATGGCGAGCCTCTTGCGGCTCTTGTCCCATCCACCCACCCGCCTGCCGCCCGAGGCCGCCGAGGCGCTCGAGCAGCGCCGTGCCGCCACCCGGGCGTGGGCCGGAGGCGTGGCCTCGTGGGCCTACGGCAGCGTGCTCGGATACTGGCCGCTCTTGTGGTGGGCGGGCGTGCGCGAGCCGGTGCCGCTGTGCATCCTCAGCGTGCTGGCCGTGCTCTCGTCGCTCTTGGCGCGCCGCGTGGCCAAGCATCCCCGTCCGGGTCCCAACGACATCGTGCCGACCATGGTGGTCAGCAGCCTGCTCATGGGCAGCACCGCGGCGATCTTCGGCCCGCTGGTGCTCACCCCCACGCTGGTGGCCGTCAACGCCGCCCCCTACGCGCTGATCCTGCGGGGCTGGCATCGCTGGCTGACGGCGCTCGTCGGTGCCCTGGTGATCGTGGCCCCGCTCCTGTTGATGACGGTGGGGGCGTGGCCGGTGACCTATGCGCTCGGTCCCGAGGGCATGCTGGTGCGCCCCTACGGGCTCGAGCTCTCGGGACACGGGGCCATCACCCTCCTGATCGTCTCCAGCATCGCCGCCGTGCTCACGGCCATGGTGTCGGTGGCCAAGGTCCGCCACGACCTCGACCAGGCCCAGCGCGCGCTCGAGCTCTACGGCTGGCACTTCCGCCAGCTCTTGCCGTCCTCGCGATCCTCGGGCTGAGGCCCACGTGATCGGCGAGGCGGTCCGATGCTACGGTGGGGATCACCATGATCGCCTCTCCACGCGAGCTCTTGGGCCGTCCTCGCGAGAATCGCCGCGGGCGTCGCCGGCCTCCGGGTCCGCCCGCGCTGCCGTGGCTGGGCGCGATGCCATCGTTCGCCCCCGATCTCCTCGGCGCCATGGTCCGCTTTCGCGACCGCTACGGCGACGTGGTCCACATGCCCCTGCCGGGTGCGCACCACACCTATCTGCTCAATCACCCCGATGACGTACAGGCGGTGCTGGTCGGCGAGCACGCCCACGTGATGAAGGACGAGGTCACCCGCGACCTCTCGCGGATGTTGGGCCAGGGCCTGCTCACCAGCGAGGGCGAGACATGGAAGCGACACCGCAAGCTCGCCGCCCCTTCGTTCCAGCCCCGCACCATCGCCCGCTTCGGCGACACCATGGTGGAGCGCACCCGAAGGCTCCTCGACCAGCTCCCCGCCCGATCGGTCCGCGACGTCCATCGCGACATGATGCGCATCACCCTCGAGATCGTGCTCGACACCATGTTCGGGGCCGACACCGTGCGCGACATCGACACGGTGGGCGACCTGGTGAGCACGCTGCTCGAGGGCTACGCCGAGGTCGCCCTCACCTGGCGGGCGCTGCTGCCCCGGTTCATGCGCGCGCGGACCGAGGACCGCATCGATCGAGCGATCGAGCGCATCGACGCCATCCTCTACGAGCTCATCGCGGCTCGCCGCCAGGCCCCGGTGCCCGGCGACGCCTTGCTCGACCGCTTGCTCGCGGCCCAGGACGACGAGGGCCAGGGCATGACCGATCGCCAGCTCCGCGACGAGGTCGCCACCGTGTTCCTGGCCGGGCACGAGACCACCGCGCTCGCGCTCTCGTATGCGCTGCACCTCTTGGCCGCGCATCCCGAGGTTGCCGGACGCCTACGGACGGAGATCGACCAGGTGCTGGGCGAGCGCGCCGCAACGGTGGACGACGTGCCGCGGCTGCGGCTGTGCGACGCCGTGCTGCGCGAGTCGATGCGGCTCCATCCACCCGCGTATCTGGTGGGCCGCGAGCTGCTCGAGGAGCGCGAGATCGCCGGCTACCCCATGCCGGCCGGCAGCCAGGTGCTGATGGCCCAGTGGGTCGTGCACCGCGACCCCCGCTGGTACGAGGCCCCCGAGGTGTTCTGGCCCGATCGCTGGCTGCACGGCCAGGCCCAGCGCCTGCATCGCTTCGCCTACTTTCCGTTCGGGGGCGGGCCGAGGATCTGCGTGGGCAACCACTTCGCCATGCTCGAGGGCCTCCTGGTGCTCGCCACGCTGGTGCAGGCGATCGAGGTGCGACCACGGGTGCCCCCACACCCGCTGCGACCGTCGACCGCGGTCACGCTGCGACCGGTGGGCGGGGTCTGGCTCGACGTCCGGCGAAGGTAGGCCGGGCGGGCACGACGCAGGAGGGCCACCCGCCAGCCTGTGTCGAGCCCACGCAGCCTCGACCTTGGCCGAGACGCGGATTGCAGCGGACGCCGGGACCCCCGCGCACCATCCGCACTTCGCGGTCGACGTCATCGAGCCTCCGTGGCTAGGATTCGACCTCATACATGAGCCGTGACCGCATCACCCAACTCAGGATCTCGGGCCTGCGCGCCATCGAGGACCTGACTCTCGCGCTGCACGGACTCACGGTGCTCATCGGTGACAATGGTACGGGGAAGAGCTCGATCCTCGAGGCACTGGAGCTGCTTCGGCTGGCGGCCAAGCCCATCTCGTTCGTGCAGGACGTGGTGAGCAGGGGCCACGGGGGAATGCCGGCGCTGCTGCGACGCGGTGCGAACGAGCTGAAGCTCGGGGTGACGATCGAAGGCGCCGGCCCCCCCCTGGTCTACGAAATCGAGCTTGGCCTCGAGAGCAACGCTCAGGTACGACTGAGCGAGCGGCTCGGAGTGTACGACGAGTCCCCCGGCAAAGATCCGTCCATCTTGCTCCTCAGCAATCCCACGACCTTCCTGATCTCCAGCGGCGCGGGCCTCTCCAACACCGGTCGACGACCCGGGCCGGGTGAGCTAGCGCTCCCACGGCTCGGCGATGGCACGTCCCCGATGTTTCAACGTGCCATCGATGCACTCGAGGGAATCGAGATCCACGTTCCGTTCGAAACGCGACCAACGTGGCAGCAGCGGGAGTTCGACATCCGCAAGGGACCCCGATGGCCGTCGGAGGTCGAACCCACGGACCAACTACAACGCTACGCCCTCAACCTCCCAAACGCCTTTCAACAGCTCCGCAACCTCGGCGGCGAGGTCTGGGACCGCGTCATCGTGCGAGCGCGCCTCGGCCTTGGCGACGATGTGCGTGATTTTCGCCTCAGCCCATCTGGTCGCGGCAACATCGAGCTCGAGCTCGTGCTGGGCAGCGCGCCGGATCAGCCTCTACCCGCCGAGTACCTCTCGGAGGGGCAGCTCGCCTACCTCGCGTTCATCGCCCTCGTCGAGCTCGACGAACGACGCTCGGTCCTTGCGTTCGACGAGCCCGAGCTCCACCTCCACCCCGCTTTGCTCGCTCGCGTGATCTTCATGCTCGAGGACGCAGCCGAACGCGCACCCGTCATCCTGGCCACTCACTCCGATCGCCTGCTGGATGCCCTCGGGACCCCCGAGCGAAGCGTCGTGCTCTGCGACCTCGACGAGCACCGTACCGTACGCCTACGCCGTCCCAACGAAGACAAGCTTGCCGAGTGGCTGGAGGACTATCGCGGCTTGGGCAGCCTCCGTGCCGAAGGCTACGACACCTACGTCTTCGATTCGCCAGCAGAACCCGAGGAAGGCGAGTCATCGTGAGGATCACCGTGCTCTGGGAGGATCGGCGCGGCGTCCAGACCAAGGGCTTCGGTCCCCACGAATTGCTACTGGCATGCCTGGTCGACGACCTCGGCGCCGATCGCAACGCTCTGAAGGAATGCATCCAATCGCACCCCCGCAAGGGCAACGGCAGCCTTCGCAAGGCGCTCATCCACGAGATCGATCGATTTCCCGGACCAGTGATCGCAGTCGTCGATCGCGATCAACTCCACGATCTTTGGCCTCCAACACCGTCGCCTCCCACCTGCACTTCGGGCCTTGCGACGCGCTTTCGCCAAGACGCACCCGGCGACTACGACCTCGTGCTCTTCGAGCGCAACATGGAATCCCTCGTCGAAGCCGTCTGCGGAGTTCTTGGTCGGGCTCTGCCTCCATCGAAGCCCCGCCCCGATCAACGAGACCAACTACTGTTGCCCGCCGTCTGGGCCGCTCCGCCCGTCCGGCACGCAATCCGGGCCAACTGCCCTAGCTTCGACCGAATCGTGATCCGCATCGCCCGGCTCCTGCATCCCGAGTAGGCAGTCGCCCGGAGGGGCCGCTTCGCCCCCTGACCTACCCCGACAGCACCCCCATCAGCGCCAGCTCGATCTGCCGCCGCTCGATGCTCGCGTCGATCACCTCCACGATCACCCGATCCCCGACCTTGAGCTCGCGCTTGCTGCGAGTCCCCCGCAGCCGCGCGCCGAGCTCGTCGAGTTCCCAGCGCTCGCGCGCTTCCTTCTCGAGCCGCGCTCGCTTGACCATGCCGTCCACCGGCGGCGCATCGAGGGTCACGTAGACGCCCCCGGCCGAGACCCCGGAGATCGAGCCCTCGAAGCGATCGCCGATCCGATCGCGCATGAACGCCGCGGTGAACAGCGCCTTGGCGTCGCGCTCGGCCTGCACCGTGGCGCGCTCGCGATCGTTGGCGCGCTCGGCCTGCTCGCGGCTCTGCCTCACCGGCGGCATCCGGGGCACGGGCGCGGGTCCAGCCGGCCCGCGACGGCGGTTGAGCCACGCCTTGAGCACCCGGTGGTTGATGAGATCGGGATACCGCCGAATCGGGCTGGTGAAGTGCAGGTAGGCGGGGCTGGCCAGCGCGAAGTGCCCGATGTTGTGGGTGCTGTACTCGGCCTGGGCCAGGGTCCGCAGGCACAGCTGGTGGAGCGCTTCCCTCCGGGGATGCTCGGCGATCCGCTTGAGGAACCCGCGAAAGCCCTTGGGCGTGCGCAGCCGCTCGGGATCCACCTCGACCCCCAGGAGCCCTGCCACCGCCACGTAGCGCTCGATCCGCTCGTCCTCGGGCACGTCGTGCACGCGATAGACCACGGGCAGGCGGTGCTTGACGGCCAGCCGCGCCACCCCCTCGTTGGCCGCGACCATGAGCTCCTCGATGAGGTTGTAGGCGCGCGCCATCTCCGGGGTGGCCCGCGAGGCCTGTACGTCACGGATCCGACCGGGGTCGTCCTCGTCGAGCAGCACCTTGATCTCCGGTAGATCGAGCTCGAGCGCCCCTCGCCGCCGGCGCGCACGCTGCAGCCGATCGGCCGCCTCGCGCAGCACTGCGATTCGATTGCGCATCACCTGCGGGAGCTTGGCGTGCCCGGCCAGGTCGTCGGCCACCTGTCCGTAGGTCAGCCGCGCCTTGCTGTGGATCACGGCGGCCCGTACCTCGGCCTCGCCGACCTTGCCGGCCTCGTCGACCACGAAGCTGACCACCATCGCGAGGCGATCCTTGTGGGGCACCAGCGAGCAGATGTTGGCCGAGAGCGGCTCGGCCAGCATGGGGACCGCGCGGTCGGGCAGGTAGCAGGTGAAGCAGCGCAGCGTGGCCTCGTCGTCGAAGCAGTGGCCCTCGCGCACGTAGTGCGAGACGTCGGCCACCGCCACGTGCACGCGCATCGGGACGCGGCCGACCGAGCGCTTGCCCGCGCGCCCCAGCACCTCCACGCACACCGCGTCGTCGAAGTCGCGGGCGTCGGGGGGATCGATGGTCATGAAGTCGAGCGCGCGCAGATCCTCGCGGTTCTCGTGCTCGCGACGCAGCACCCGGGTCGGCACCTTGGCCGCCGCCGCCATCACGGGCGGGGGCAGCAAGGGGTCGATGCCATGCTCGATGAGGATCTTGGCCTCCTCGGTCGCGAGCGTCCCCGGCTCGCCGAGCGCCCGCTCGACCTGCACCGTGAGGTCGTCGCCCCAGGGCCCGGGATAGTCGATGATCCGGGCCACCACCACCTGGCCGATCCTCCCTTCCTTGGGCTCGCCCACCACGTCGGCCCGACCGAGCACGCGCGGGTCGTCGGGCTCGACGATCCACGGCTTGCCCTGCCGCCGCAGGATCCCGGTGATGCGGGTGCGGGCGCGCCGGGTCACCGAGCGCACCGTGCCCTCGGCCCCACGCGGGCCCGGCCACCACGCCACCACCGCCTCGTCGCCGTCCATCGCCCCGCCTCGTCCCGGCGGCGCGATGAAGATCGACCCCTCGCCATCGAGCCGCTCGCCAAAGGCAAACCCAGCCGGGTTGACCATCACGCGGCAGCTGGCCACCCGGGGCGTGCCATCGCGCGTGGCCATGGGCTCGGGCCGGGGCTCCGGCAGGGCCGGCGCCCCATCGAAGGCACGACCCGGTCGCTTGCGCTTGCCCGAGGACCCACGGGACGCCTGGCGTTTGTCGGCTCGCTTGCGACTCATCGGGGCGCACCCTGGCACGGCCGATCGACGCCGTCCACCCATGGCGCCCGAGCAGGCGCCGCTCGCTGTTCTTGGCGGGCCCCTTCGGAAGCGTCGCCTACCGGCGCCGCGGGCTATCTCAACCCCCGCAGCACCCCATCATCACACCCCACCACCAACGTGCCCCCCGGTGACAGCGCGACGGCCCCGTCGAGCTGGGCGGGCATCTCGAGGGTCCAGTACACATGACCCTCGAGGTCGAGGGCATAGAGCTGCTCGTCGCGGCTACCCACGAAGATCCGCCCGGCGGGATCGATCGTGGCGGGCGCATGGATCTCTGCGCCGGTCGGCAATCGCCAGCGCACGCCCCCATCGGGCTCGACCGCGTAGAGGATCCCGTCGTACGCCCCGAACACCACCACCCCATCCGAACCCACCGCCGCCCGAGCCCGGATCGGCGCGCCGACCTTGGCGCTCCAGGCAATCGTCCCATCGGGACGGATCGCATGCAGAGCCCCCTCGTCCACCCCCACGTAGATGGTTCCGTCGCGACCGAGCACCGGCGAACCATCGACGTCGGCCTTGAACGTCACCGACCACCGTCGCCGACCCTCGTGATCGAGCGCAACCACCTCCTTGCCCTGGTTTCCGAACACCACCCCCTCGGCCGTCACCAGCGGCGTGGTGGCCACGTGGGCTCCCGGTCCTTCCTCCTCCGGAGGGTAGTGCCACCGGATCGTCCCATCACCGGCCACCCGATAGAGACCATCGGCCCCGGCGTAGAGATCGCCGCCAGGGCCCAGGGACGGCCCCCCATCCACGTCGCACCGCACCCCCACCGGACCCGGGGCGCGCGTAGGCTCACATCCACCCAATCGGCGGCTCCAGGCGACGACGCCCGCCTTGGGATCCACGGCCCGCAACCGATCGTCGTCGGCACCGAAGTAGAGCCACCCACGCTCATCGGCGACCGCCGTGGACCAAATGATCCCATCCACCATGAGATCGAGCACGACCCGCCCCGCTTCGGGACCCTCCACGACGACTCCGACGAAGCGCCCGGCGTGGCTGCCGACATAGGCGACGACCCGCCCTTCCGGCTCGACCACGATCGTGGGAGTGGCGGAGATCACAGCCCCAAGGTCCACGGCCCACTGCTGGCGAGGCGCCACGGTGGGGCCGAGCCACTTGGACTCACTCCCCTTGGCCGCCTCCGGGCTCTCCGGCGACGCGGTTGGGGTGGCGGCGGCCCGCACCGGCGACATCCCATGGCCCTTGCACCGACCCTCGTGGCACTGCCCTCCATCACCACAGTCATCGTCGGTTCGGCACTCGTACTGCGCCATCGACGCCTCGGGGTGACACCCCGCCGTCCCGCCCAGGAGCCCCCCCAGGAGCCCCCCCAGGACCACGCCTCGGACCGCCTGGCGCACACCGCGGAGTCGAACGAGCCTCGTCACTTGCTTTGACATCACAAAATGTAGGTGGTAGGGGTACGAGAAGACTGCATGGCCGGGTCCTGCAGGAGAACCCCTGTATTTTCGGGGTGTTGGAGCGCCAGGTGCCGCTTGTGGCGCACGGCGCGCAAGTTCCGTTCCATCCCTTCCAGGTGCCGACCATGGCCGCAGCCGAGCCGCTTCGCGAAGAGCCCGCTCCCGTCGAGGAGATCTACTACCGCAAGGGTGACATCGACTTTTGCTTCCTCCTCAACCGCCGGCACCACAACCTTCGCGTCTTCGACTACAGGGTAGGCAACTACCAGCAGAAGCGCGACTTCTTCGACCGCATCGCGCGGTCGGAGGGCCTTCGCAAGGTGTTCACGGTCGTGGAGAAGCAGGACTCCAAGAGCTGGAGATCGGTGGGCTTCTCTCGCGAGGGAGCGATTCCCGGGTACTTCCGTACCGCCGACGCGTACGTCATGAGCCGGGTGTACACCGAAGACGGTGATCCCATCCAGGGTGGTGCGCCCAAGCTCAGCGGACCCTCCACCAGTTCGAAGGACAAGGATGCCGGCGCCACCAAGCCGCGGGGTCTCTCGTTCGATCTGGTCCGCGACCTGGCCCGCCTCGACGCAACCACGCAGCGCATCGCGATCGAGGCGCTCTACGCCCCGTTCCGCCGCGGCCAGTTCCACCCCGATCTCGGCCTCCACGGCAAGATGGGCAAGAAGGAGATCTGGCTCGGGGCCGAGACCGACAGCTCCTTTGGCCACGCCAAGGTCGACATCCTCACCCCGCCCGACAAGGACGCCGAGCTGCCCGCGCTGCGCTTCTGCCTGCGCACGCTGCTCGACGAGCTGCGCAAGCTCGACACCGCCAGCGTGTTCTCGCTGTGCGCCATCGACATGCCCCTGGTCAACCAGGTCTATGCCGACCTGGGCTTCAAGGTGACCGCACGGCTGACCGATCACCTGGTGCGCGGCGAAGAGTTCGTGGGCGCGCAGCTGTGGCATCGCCGCTTGAGCAACGCCAGCACGCCGCGCCTGCCCAGCTTCATCTAGGCCCCCCGCAACCTGCGAGCTGCGAGCCAGCGACTTCCTTGCCCCCCAAGGGGGGCTCATTGGCGTGCTTGCGAAGCGTGGCTCGTTCATCGCCCCGTAGCCCGCTGCGACTTTGAGGTACGGTCGTGCCGATGCGCGCCCTCGTCATCGGCGGAACCGGGCCCACCGGCCCGGCAATCGTCTCGGGGCTGCTCGAGCGCGGCTACGCGGTGACGATCCTTCACCGGGGAGTCCACGAGCATCCGGGCCTGCCCGAGGTCGAGCACATCCACGCCGACCCCCACTTTCGCGAGTCGATCGCGGAGGCGCTGAGCGAGCGCCAGTTCGATCTGGTCGTGGCGACCTACGGGCGCCTGCGACACGTCGCCCGCGCGGTCGTCGGTCGGACCGATCGACTCGTCGCCGTCAGCGGCTTCCCCTGCTACCGCGGCTATGCCGATCCCGAGGTCTGGAAGCCCGCGGGCATGCGCATCCCGAGCCTCGAGCACGCTCCCGTCGTCGAGACCGAAGACGAGGATCGCTTCTCCTACCTGGTCGCGCACGGAGAAGCCGCCGTGATGCGTGGTCACGCCAAGGGACGGTACGTCGGCACGGTGTTTCGCTACCCCTTCGTGTACGGGCCGCGGCAGCCGATCCCCCGCGAGTGGTGCATCATCCGCAGGATCCTCGACGGTCGGCGGCACCTGCTGCTGCCGGCCGGAGGGCTGTCGATCGTGAGCCGTGGGTTCGCCCTCAACCTGGCGCACGCGGTGCTGCTCGGGGTCGATCGGCCCGAGGTCGCCGGCGGACGGATCTACAACTGTGGAGACGAGCGGCAGCTCACGCTTGGCCAGTGGGTCGAGTCGATCGCGGCCGCCATGGGTCGCGAGCTCGAGATCCTCGAGCTCCCGTGCTCGCTCGTGGCCTGCGCCGCGCCGCTGCTCCCGCTCGACGGCCACCTGCACCATCGCCTGCTGTGCCTGTCGAGGCTGCGCACCGAGCTCGGCTATCGGGACGTCACGCCCGTCGAGGTCGCGCTCCCGGAGACGGTCCGCCACTACGTCGAGCATCGGCCCGAGCGCGGAGGTCCGATCGAGGCGCGCCTGCGGGACCCCTTCGACTACGAGGCCGAGGATCGCCTGGCCGCGCTCGCGCACGAGTGGCGCGAGCGCGTGCGTGCGGTCGGGCTCGTATGCGAGGGCGCGCACCATGCCTACGCTCACCCCACGCGCACGGGGCTCGGGCCCGATCACCGCGGGCGATGATCCCTCGGGATCAGGTCGGGTCAGGTCGGGTCAGGTCAGGTCGGGTCGGGTCGGGCCAGCCCAGGTAGCCCGGTAGGTCGGGAGGCAGGACGTCGGCGAGGCCCGCCAGCGCCCGCGCGACGGCCACGCGCTCGCCGGCCCAGATCCCGCGAAGATGCTCGCGCGCAAGCTCGCCGCCGTCGACCGGCTCCGCGAGCTCGCGCTGCGCTCGGGCATGGGTCTCATCCGCGTACAGCCACCGCACGATCGACTCGATCTGGTCGTCCACCGCCCCCCACGACCTCGCCGCAGGATCGGCTCGAATCCGCACCAGCCGCAGCAAGAGGTCCACGGTGTTGCGCAAGGTCGTGGGGAAGTCGCCCTCGAGCCCGCCTTCGCGCTCGATGATCTGGCGCTCGTCGAGCCCGAAGAACACGCCCCCGTCCGTGCGCTGCACCTCGCCACGGTGCAGGTCCCAGATGCGCGCGCCAGCCGTGGCACCGGCGTGTGCATCACCGCCACCGTAGAGGTGCAACGAGAGCACGGGGTGCCGTCCCGGGTTGCCCATCTGATGGACCAGGCCGTGGGCGACGGGGATGACCGCATCCGCGGCGACCGGCCCGCGCTCGATCGTCGACAGCCGACCGGCGCGCCAGCGAAACACGGCGTGCTCCAGGGGGCCGAACACGCGAACCGCCCCCCACTGGGCCGCGCCGTGATCGTGGATCGCCGACCGATCCCCCGGCAGCCAGCTCATCACCACCAGCTCGACCCCTGCCGCCTCGTGGATCATCCGGCGGCCGTAGGAGTGCCAGCTCGGGTGCTCGAAGTCCGTCCACGCGAGCAGGTCCTCGGCCGAGAGCGGCAGGCCCCGCAGGCACTCGGCCGCATCGGCGACCGAGGGCTCGCGCCAGTGGGTGAGCTCGCGAACGACCTGCTCGAGTCTCGGGCTCATCGCTCGCGCCCGTCGCTGGGGATCGATGCGTCCGGAGATTCCACCAGGTCGTCGTCGAAGACGAGCTGGATCAACACGACGTCGAGCCAGCGTCCGTTGCGAAACCCGACCGCGCGCTGCCGCCCGACGATCTCGTACCCGAGCCGCAGGTTGTAGTCGATGCACACGTGGTTGTCGGCCAACACCCGGCCCACGAGGTGTCGGTAGCCCCACTCGCGGCAGCGGGCGATCGTCGCCTTCTTGAGCCGCGTCCCGTAGCCCCGCCCGGTCTCGGCGCGGCGAAAGTACGCCGCGGTCTCGCAGCTGAAGCGGTAGCCGGCGCGGTCGCTGTAGCGCTTGACGAGGCCCCAGCCCAGCACCACGGCGTCGCGCTCGAGCACGAGGTAGCCCTCGCGGCGCTCGAACCCCTCCATCTGCTCGGTGATGTCGCGCGCCGACTTGGGCGAGTCGTCCATGGTCGCGTCGCCGACGGCCACGGACTCGTTGTAGATCTCGGCGATCGCGGCCGCGTCCGCCAGTGTCCCGGGACGAATGATGACCTCGGTCATGGGCGCCGCGCGTCGAAATCGCTCGCGGAAAGCGATCCTAGCGGGGGGCCATGGGCTCCACAAGACCTCAGTGCTTGATCATCACGTGCCGCACGGTCGTGTAGTCCTCCAGGCCGTACATCGACAGATCCTTGCCGTAGCCCGATTGCTTGAGGCCACCGTGGGGCATCTCGTTGACCAGCATGAAGTGGGTGTTGATCCACGTGCAGCCGTACTGCAAGGCCGCGGCCACCCGCATGGCCCGGCCCACGTCGCGGGTCCACACCGACGACGCCAGGCCGTAGGCCGAGTCGTTGGCCCAGCGGATGGCCTCGTCGGTGTCGTGGAAGCGCGTCACCGAGACCACCGGGCCAAAGACCTCCCTGCGCACGATCTCGTCGTCCTGCCGCGCCCCCGCGATGACCGTGGGCTGGTAGAAGAAGCCCGCGCCCTCCCCCGCAGTGCCCCCGGTCACGACCTCCATGTGGGCAGCCGCGGCCGCGCGGTCGACATAGCCGCGCACCCGCTCGCGGTGCTGCGCCGAGACCAGGGGCCCCATCTCCACGCCGTCCTCGTCCGGTCGGCCGACCACGATGCTCGACACCGCGCCGGCCAGGTCCGCCACCAGCCGCTCGTACACCTTGGCGCCCGCATAGATCCGGCACGCGGCCGTGCAATCCTGGCCCGCGTTGTAGTAGCCGAACGCACGGATGCCATCGACCACCTCGGCCATGTCGGCGTCGTCGAACACCAGGATCGGCGCCTTGCCGCCGAGCTCGAGGTGGGTACGGACCAGCGAGGTCGCGGCGATCTCGAGCATCTTCTGGCCCGTGGCCACGGAGCCGGTGAGCGACACCATGCGCACCTCGGGCCGCGCGACCAGCGGCGTGCCCACGCTCGGCCCGCGGCCGAACAGCACGTTGCACACCCCCGGCGGCAGGATGTCGGCCACCAGCTCGGCGAAGCGCACGGCCGTGAGCGGCGTGAGCTCCGAGGGCTTGAGCACCACGGTGTTGCCCGCGGCCAGGGCCGGCGCCAGCTTCCACGCCGCCATCATCAGCGGGTAGTTCCACGGAGCGATGGACGCGATCACGCCGATGGGGTCGCGGCGGATCATGCTGGTGAACCCGGGCATGTACTCGTTGGTCGCCGAGCCGGTCATGCACCGGGCCGCACCCGCGTAGAAGCGCAGCACGTCGACCACGGCCGGGATCTCGTCGGCGAGCACCGCCCCCCGGGGCTTGCCGCAGTTGCGTGACTCGAGCGCGGCCAATTCCTCCGCGTGGGCCTGCACGCGGTCGGCCATGCGCAGGAGCACCTCGCTGCGCTCGCGCGGGGGGGTGCGCGACCAGCCGGCGAAGGCACGCTGCGCGGCCTCGGTCGCGGCCGCGATCTGGCCCTCGTCGGCCTCGGCCATGGAGGCGATCGCCTGGCCCGTGGCCGGGTCGACGATCTCCAGGGTCTGCCCCTGGCCGGCGACCGACTGGCCGTCGATGAACATCGTGGTGACGATCTCGCTGGGCATGATCTGCGTGCTCCTTCTCGAGTTGGGTCGACTCGACTCCGATCACTTGCCGCTGCCGGCCGTGCTCTCGGTGCCGCGCGTGAAATGGTAGGCCAGCAGGATGGGGGCCAGGGTGAGCACCATGACGAACACCGCCACCACGTTGGTGACCGGCCGGTTGCGCGGCCTGACCAGCTCGTTGAGCATCCAGATCGGCACCGTCTGCTCGTGGCCCGAGGTGAAGGTGGTGACGATGATCTCGTCGAAGGACAGCGCGAACGCCAGCATGCCCCCGGCCAGGATCGCGGTGGCGATGTTGGGCAGCACCACGTAGCGGAAGGTCTGGAAGCCGTCGGCGCCGAGATCCATCGACGCCTCGATCATGGAGTGCGAGGTGCGGCGCAGCCGGGCGATGGCGTTGTTGTACACCACCACCACGCAGAAGGTGGCGTGCCCCACGACCACGGTCCAGATGCTGAACGGGATCTCCATGATGGCCAGCGCCGAGCGCAGCGCGATGCCGGTGACGATGCCGGGCAAGGCGATGGGCAGGATGAACAGCAGCGTGATGCTCTGCTTGCCGAAGAAGCGGCTGCGATGGAGCGCGGCCGCGGCCATCGTGCCGAGCACCAGGGCCATGCCCGTCGCAATGCTCGCGACCTCGAGCGACAGCCGCAGCGCCTGCCACACGTCGTCGCGCTCCCACGCCGCGGAGAACCAGCGCAGGGTGAAGCCGGGGATGGGGAAGCGGTAGGTCTTGTCGTCGGTGGAGAACGCGTAGGCGACGATGAGCACGATCGGCAGGTGCAGGAACAACAGGCCCGCGGCCGCGGCCACGCGTAGCCCGAGCGGGCTCTTGCCGCGGCCGGCTCTCGCGTCGGGCTCAGAGGGCATCGAAGGCTCCCAGGCGCTTGGCGATGGCGAGGTAGATCGCCATGATGACGACGGGTAGCACCGAGAACGCGGCGGCCAGCGGGATATTGCCCGAGGCGCCCTGCAGCACGTAGACCGCCTGGCCGATGAAGAAGCCCGAGGTGCCCACGAGGTACGGGATCATGAAGTCGCCCAGCGTCAGCGAGAACGTGAAGATCGAGCCCGCGACCACGCCGGGCAGGGCCAGCGGCAGGATCACCGTGCGGAACGTCTGCAGCGGGGTCGCGCCCAGGTCGGACGAGGCCTGCACCAGCGACTCTGGGACGCGCTCGAGCGCGGCGTGGATCGGCAGCACCATGAACGGCAGCCACATGTACGTGAACACCAGGAACATGCCGAAGTACGAGGTCGACAGGGTCTGGCCCCCGATCACCGGCGCCTCGAGCATGGCCTCGAGCAGCCACAGCAGGTCCAGCTTGGTCATGAGCCAGGTGATCACGCCTTCCTTGGCCAGGATGATCTTCCACGCGTACACGCGCACCAGGTAGTTGGCCCAAAGCGGCAGCATGATGCCGAGGTAGAACAGCGCCTTCCACTTGCCGCGGGCGTGGCGGGCCATGAAGTGGGCGATCGGAAACGCCAGGAATCGCACACGCCACGGTGACCGCGGCGGCCATGTAGAGCGTGCGCTCCACGATGTCGACGTTGGCCGGCGAGGAGACGAGGCTGTCCCAGGTGTCGAGGGTGAGCTCGGGGACCACCGAGCCGCTGAACTCGTCGAGGGCGTAGAAGCTCTGCACGAGCAGGGCGATGAGCGCTCCGAGGTACACGATGCCGAACCACAGGAGCGGCGGGGCCAGCAGCAGCGAGAGATAGAACCAACGGCGCCGGTAGAGGAAGTCGGACGCGGCACCGCGCACTCGCTGCCACGGGCCCGGCGGCGGCAGGTCGAGCGGCTTCATGCGTGCGCCTCGGCCGGGCCGTCCGGGCCCGCATCTCGGGGGCCATTGCGGGGATCGGGGTCGGGGCCGGGGCCGGGGTCGAGACCGGAATCGGCAGGCTCGAGCTCATGGATCGCGGCCGCGGGCACGTGCACGGTAACCGCCTGCCCGGGCTCGGCCTGCGCCTCGGTGCTCGGGCAGACGAGGCAGAGCTTGGCGTCGGCCACGGCGAGGTCGTAGCGGCTGGTGGCGCCGTGGTACTGCCGGGCGAGGACCGTGCCCGACAGGGTCACGTCACGATCACCGCCGTCGCCGAAGCGGACGCGTTCCGGACGCACGGACACGGTCTTGCTCGAGTGCCCCAGCGCCGCGGCGAGCGGCCCCGTGCACACGTTCGACGTCCCCACGAAGGTGGCGATGAACGCGGTCCGGGGGCGCTCGTAGAGGCCATCGGGCGTGTCGAGCTGCTCGATGCGCCCGCGGTTGACCACGGCCACGCGATCGCTCATGCCCAGCGCCTCGTGCTGGTCGTGGGTCACGTAGACGAACGTGATGCCGAGCTTGCGCTGCAGCGACTTGAGCTCGAGCTGCATCTCCTCGCGCAGCTTGAGGTCGAGCGCGCCCAGCGGCTCGTCGAGCAGCAGCACGCGCGGTTGATTGATCAGCGCGCGGGCCAGGGCCACCCGCTGCCGCTGGCCGCCCGAGAGCTCCGCCGGTCGCCGCTTGGCCATGTCGGGCAGCTGCACCGTGGCCAGCATCTGCCGCGCCCGATCCTCGCGCTCGCGACGCGGTACCCGGCGCACGCGCAGCCCGTAGGCCACGTTGTCGAGCACGGACATGTGGGGGAAGAGCGCGTAGTCCTGGAACACCGTGTTGACCGGTCGGCGATACGGGGGCGTGCGCGACACGTCGTCCCCGTGCAGCAGGATCGCGCCCGAGTCACACAGCTCGAAGCCGGCGATCAAGCGCAAGCACGTGGTCTTGCCCGAGCCGGAGGGTCCGAGCATCGAGAAGAACTCGCCCTCCTCCACGCGGAAGCTGATGTCGTCGACCGCACGCACCTTGCCGAAGGTGCGCGTGACCCCGCGAAGCTCGACGGCAGCACTCATGGTGGCGGGCGCGTGGCGCTCTAGCCTCCCTCGGGGGGCACCACGACGCCGGTTTGCTGGAGGTGGTCGAGGGGGGGCATGACTAGCCCCCCCTCGGGGGGCACCGCGACGCCGGTTTGCTGGACGGGGGTGCGGGGGGGCATGACTAGTTCCCGCCCATGATGGCGATGTAGTCGGTGCTCCAGGTGGCGTACGGTACGCAGCCGTCGGGGTGGCTTGCGCAGGTCTTGACCGGCGTGCGCCAGAACCTGATCTCGTCGAACTTCTCGAAGCCCTGCTTCTTGCAGCCGTCGGGGCCGAGCAGCTCGTTGCCCTCGCACGCCTTGGGCACCGCGGGCAGCGAGCCGAACCACGCGGCCAGATCGCCCTGGACCTTGGGAGCGAGCGACCACTCCATCCACGCGTAGGCGCACACCGGGTGCTCGGCGTCGGCGTGCAGCATGGTGGTGTCGGCCCAGCCGGTGGCGCCCTCCTTGGGGATGACGTACGCGATCGGCTGGTTGCTGGCCACGAGCGTGTTGACCTGGAACGGCCAGGAGCTCGACGCCACCACGCCCTCGTTGGTGAAGTCCTGGGTCTGGAGCGTGGCGTCGTGCCAGTAGCGGTGCGTCAGCGTCTTTTGCTGCCGCAGCAGCGCCAGTGCCTCGTCGTACTGCGCCTGGCTGAGCTCGTACGGATCCTTGATGCCGAGCTCGGGCCTCTTGCCCATGAGGTAGAGCGCAGCGTCGGCGATGTAGATCGGGCCGTCGAACGCCTGCACCCGGCCCTTGTTGGGCTTGCCGTCGGACAGGTCCATGGGCTCGAACACCACCGCCCAGGAATCGGGCGGCGTGGTGAACACCTGGGTGTTGTACATGAGCACGTTGGGGCCCCACTGGTAGGGGACGCCGTAGTGCACGCCATCGACCGTGTGCCAGGGCGCGTTCTGCAGGCGCTCGTCGACGGTCGCGTACGAGGGGATCTTGGTGATGTCCACGGGCTGCACCTTCTTGCCCGCCACCAGGCGCAGCGACGCATCACCCGACGCGGTCACCAGATCGATGCCGCCCTGGTTCATGAGCGCCACCATCTCGTCGCTCGAGCCCGCGGTCTTGACGTTGACCTTGCAGCCGGTCTTCTTCTCGAACTCGGTCACCCAGTCGTACTTCGCGTCGGTCTGCCCGCGCTCGATGTAGCCGGGCCACGCAAGGATCGTCAGGCTCCCCTCGGCGGGCGCGTCCGCCGGAGGTGGTGCCGCCTTGGGGGTCTCCTTGGTGTCGGCCTTGCCCCCGTCCTTGCCACATGCAGCGAGCGGAACGATGAGCGAGAGGAACAGCGCGAGGCGGTGCGCTTGGGTGAGCATGAGGTCTCCTGGGAGCACGGGGGTGGATGGGGTGAGGACCCGAGCCGGCGCCCGGCCGTACACTAGCCGGTCCGCGCGCGTGCTCCCATCCCGAAAATCACGGGGCGCCGGGACGTGGTTCGCGAGCGGGATGACGCACACGGCCGCCGCGCCGGCGGGGAGCAACGCGGTAGGTGCCTGCGATCCTGGAGTTGGGAGCTGGGAACTAGGAGCTGGGAACTGGGAGCTGGAGCGCCCTCACCCGGGTGCCCCGCCGAGCTTGCTGCGTACGCGGGCGAGGTTCTTGCCGAACAGCGGCTGGTGGGGCTGCAGCTCGCTGGCGCGCTGGAAGTGGCGGGCGGCCTCGGGCAGCTCGCCGCGCTGCTCGAGCACGATGCCGAGGTTGTTGTGCGCCTCGGCCGAGGCCTCGTCGAGCGCCAGCGCCTCGAGATAGCTGGCGATCGCCCCGTCGTCGTCGCCCTGCTTGCGCAGCGCGTTGGCCAGGACGAGGTGGGTGCGCGCGTTCGTGGGCTCGACCTCGGCCGCGCGCCGCAGCAGCGCCACCGCCCGCGGCAGCTTGCCCTCCCCCATCATCACGATCCCCAGCTCGACGTTGGCCTGGACGTGATCGGGATCGAGCCGCAGCGCCTGCTCGTAGGCGGCGATCGCCGCCTGCCCCTGTCCGAGCAGCTGGTGGAAGGCGCCGAGATTGGCGTGCGCATCGGCATCGTCGGGGTGCTGCTGCACCGCGCGCTGCTGGAGCGCCAGCTGCCCCCGCAACCAGTGCCGCCGAAAGTCCTCGTCGAGCGCGGGCAGGCTCCGCGGGTCGTCGGGCTCGACCTCGAGGATGAGCTCGGCCATCTCGTCGGTCGACGACGACCCGTAGGTCACGTGCCTGGGCGGCGCGCTGGGGTTGTGAGGGTTGTGGGCCGAGTTGTCGAAGCTCCAGTCCATGTGGATCGTGCTGCCCGCGGGCAGCCGCACCGGACGCACGAAGCGATACTCGTCCTGCCAGTCGAAGTCCCAGTCGTCGATGGTGACGAGCGAGCGCTTGCTGCCGTCGGGCAGGGCGGCCCAGGCCTCGATGCGCTTGCCGAGGTAGTGCGCGTGCGGATAGACGCTGCGCACGGCCACGTTGGTCGGCACGGTGTACTGGTCGCGCACGTGCACGTCGGTGGCACCGGGCGGCAAGTCGATCTCGCCGCTCGACAGCTCCATCGACAGCGCGGGCATCGTGGGCGGACGCGAGGAAAAGTGCAGTCCGATCTCGGCCGTGACCGGCTCGACCTTGCCCGAGGGTCGCAGGTGCAGCTGCAGCACGAGGTCCGAGCCGCCGAACAGGCGAAACGAGCGCGCGTCGGAGCCTGGATCGGGGCGCTTGCCGGGCGTCCAGCCCAGGAAGCGCCCGTCGGGCATGCCCGCGCCCGCGAACACCATGCCGTCGAAGCCCGGGGCCGGATCCTCCGCGTCCTCGAGGCGCACGCCCCCGGTCAGGTCGACCCGCAGCACGCCGTGGTGCACCACCTTGGGATCGCCGGGGCGGATCTCCACCGCCTTGACGAAGCGAAGCGGCGGATCCCTGGGCACCGGGATCACGAAGTTGCGATAGACGTCCCCTCCGTCGGCGGGCAGCATGAACGGCTCGCCGGTGCGCAGCACCAGGTCGGGCTCGCCGAGCTGCCAGCCGGTGGCGGGCGGCGGGGGTTTGGGCGCCTGCGCGAGCTCCCCCGCCACCGCCCCCTGCTCGACCCAGCGGGCGAGCGTACCCCGCTGCACCTCCGACAAGCGACGTGCGCCCACGAATTCGCCGGACCCCGGCGCGGGCAGCCACGGTGGCATGAAGCCGCTGCGGGTCACCTCGGCGATCTGCTGCGCATGATCGCGAACGTCGTCGTAGCTCTCGAAGGCAAACGGAGCCGAGCCGCCCTCGTGATGGCAGGGCGTGCAGTGCTCGTAGACGAGCGGAGCCACGTGCTCGGCGAAGCTCGGTGCCTCCGGCACGGTGGGCGCGGCGACCGGAGCCGGCTCGTTGCTCGCCTTCGCCTCCTTCGAGGCCGGCGGCGTGGGATCGGACGTGCAGGCCCAGGGCAGCAGGCACAGCGCGAGGCGTCGGCGTCTCATCGCAGGTCCGAGATGTAGCATCCGATCGCGGGGCCACCGGGGGGTGCGGGCCTACGGCCCGCCAGGACCGCCTCGACCGCGTCCTTCACGTCGTGCACCGACGCCTCGGCGCGCACCTTGCCGAACTCCACCGCGCGATCGTCGATGCGTCCGTGGTAGGCCGGCGCCTCGGCCCCGGGCTCGAACACCGCGGCCTCGGGGGTCACCCGCACGCGGGCCCGGGCGACCAGCTGGTGCTCCGGATCGCGGACGGTGGGCAATGCCAGCGAGTAGTCGGCCTGGTGCGCGGCGATGGCCGCGGGATCATCGTCGGGATCGGGATAGACCAGCCACGCGTCCACGCCCTGCGCCCGCCAGGCCTCGGCCAGCGCTCGAATGGTCGGCGCATGGCGATTGGCGACGGGGCAGTGGGTGGAGACGAACAGCAGCACCGTGGCCGGCGACGAGCCGGCGAGCGGATCGACCGGCTCGCCCCCCAGATCGACGACGGCCTCGACGACGGCCTCGGCTGGAGCCTCGGCTGGAGCCTCGACTGGAGCCTCCACCGGAGCCGGACTCACCGAGGCGACCGGCTCGTCCGTCTGCCCCGGGGGCTCGGCGCAGGCGCTCGAGACCCCCAGGATCCCGAGCCAAGGCCCGATCGCGAAGCGCCGCATGCCGACCAGCCTACCGCATCCGGTCGCGGCGGTCGGCCGCCCCTGCCCTGCGGCTCACCCGGGCGGATTGATCACCAGATCGAGCCCCGAGCCGGTCATGTCCGAGTAGGTGTAGGGCTGCACGAGCCCTCCGACCTGCAGCACCACGTCGTAGGAGTCGGGATCCACCTTGTACGCGGTGCTCGTGCCCTGATCCACCACCCACACGAAGCCGTCGCGATCGATGCTCGTGCCCACCGGAGTGCCGCAGCCCGGCAAGGGGATCGCATCGTCGATGAGCGAGTCGCTCACCGCGTCGACCAGCGACAGGCGGCACGGGGAGTTGCCGGCGATCCAGGCCCGCCCCTCGCGGTCGATCTGGATCCCGCGATAGCGAGCCCCCGAGGTCGCCGCGGTCACGAACGTGCCGCTGCCCACGTCGAGGCGATACACGTAGTTGGTGCCCTCGTTGTAGGTCACCACCCAGGGGTCGCCGTCCTTGTCGACCGTCATGCCGTAGTTGTCACCGGCCGGCACGTTGTACACGGTCACGTCGAGGGTCACCGAGTCCACGTGGATGAGGTTGTCCTGCCCGCCGCGCGTGGCCACCCAGAAGTCGCCCTCGGCATTGACCGCGCCGCCGTAGGTCCGGCCGCCCCCGCCCACGGTCATGGCCGTGTCGAGGATCGCCCCGGTGTCGCCGTCGAGCCGGCGGAACTCGATGTCGTTGCCGTTCCCGCGCCACGACACCCACACCCGCGGGTTGGGGATGGTGTTGGTGCAGGTCTCGGGATCGATCTCGCCGCCCTCCCACGCCACCGCCCGCGGCCCGCGGTCGTAGCCCGACGACGGCAGCGGGGTGGTCCACAGCACGCACTCGTCCTGTCCGTAGGCGAGCACGTCGCTCGGTCCGGTCGAGGTCTGGATCCCGGGGATCCCGTTGCTCTCCACGCAGTGCGACGTCTCGGCCGCGATCTTGGTCAGGCTGCCCGCATCGCCGCGGTTGGCCACCGCGACGTCGCCGTACTGGTTGACCGACGTTCGCGAGGGGCTGTTGCTCCCGGTCGAGGTCTGATAGCGCCCCAGCTCCACTCCGGTCTCGGTGTCGATCTTGCTGACCGTGCCCTGCGGAGAGTTGCCGATCCAGATGTACGAGAAGGCACCGCCGCCGCCCTCGACCTCCCCGGCGTTGCACCCCATGGGCTCCGGCTGTGCCCCGAGATCGAACTTCGGACCCTGCCCGTCGCCGCTGCCGTCGTCCTGGCCGCCCTGGCTCGAGCCATCGCCCGAACCACCCATGGTTCCGGCGCCCTCGTCCTCGCCCTCGCCCTCGGTCGCGAGCCCACCGTCGAGCGACAGCACCCCCATGCCGCCCTGACCGTCGCCACGGCCATCGTTGTCCGCCCCGCAACCCCCGAGCACGCCCACGAGCGCCGCCGCCCACCCGATTCGTCCCGTCGCCATGCCCCTTGGACACCAGGTCGGGGTCGCATCTCCGACTACAAAGTCGGTAATTTACGGACCTCATCCCGTTCGTGGCCTGGGTTACCGAGGTCGAGCACGGCAAAGAGGCGACCCCAACCCGGCCCAGTCTGGGCGCCAAGCCTCGAGGCGGGTCGCGGTATGCTTGGAGGACCCCCAAGATGACCGACGACGCAAACCGCCACGGCCGGAAGCCACGGGCGCGATTGCGCGCCATCCATCCGCTCGGTGTCCGCTTCGCCCTCGAAGTCGGCGACCGACCGACGGTGATTGGCCGCCTCACCGGCGGGGACGACACGCCGTCCCTTCGACACGGCACGGTGTCGAGACGCCACTTCGAGCTCCATTGGAACGATCCCCGTGGGTGCCACGTGGGCCACGACCTTGGCAGCCACAACGGTTCGCGCGTGGACGGCCAGAGCACCGGACCCGCGGGCTCCGAGCTGCGCGACGGCTCGGTGCTGCAGCTCGGCGACGTGAGCCTGGTCTACGAGGTGCTGCCCCCCGACGCCCCCGCGACCCCGCCGTCGCTCGTCGCTCGCACTCCTCTGGTCGATCCCGGCCTGGAGCTGCCGACCCGCCCGCGCGGGCCTTCGAGCGCCTCGGCCGACGCACGCATCGGCGAGTGGCTGCCCAATCCTCCCTTGCCCGGCGACGCGCCGGCCAGCGAGGCCTTGCGCCGCACGGTACAGCGCGTGGCCACCGAGTCGCTGCCCGTGCTGCTGCACGGTGAGCGGGGCGCCGGCAAGCAACGCGTGGCGCACGAGCTCCATCGGCTCAGCGGTCGCAGCGGAGCGCTGGTGGTGGTGCCCTGCTCGAGGCTCGAGCCGGACCGCCCAAGTCACCCCGACCCCGCCGATCACATCGAAGCGCTGCTCACCTCGGCCACCGACGGCACCTTGTTCCTCGACGGCGTGGACGGGCTGCCGGCGCCGGCGTGGACCGCACTTCGGCGTGCGCTCGCGCAGCAAGGCCTCGAGCCCGGGTCGAGCCCGTGCTCGGTGCGGCTGGTCGCGTCCATCCCCGACGGCTGCACGCTCGACCCCGAGCGACGCGAGGCCCTGGCCGGCATCGAGCTGCGCGTGCCTCCGCTTCGCGAGCGCCGAGGCGACTTGTTGGTGTGGCTCGAGCAGCTCTACACCCACTGGCTGCAGCAGCGCCCCGACGAGCCGATCGAGACGCTCACGCTCTCCCCCGAAGCCGTCGAGCGCGTGCTCCTGCACCCGTGGCACGACAACCTGCGCGAGCTCGATCGCCTCGTGCACGAGCTCGCCTCGGACCCCGACCTACCGCGCCCGATCCCCCTGCCTCGTCTGCCCGCGTGGCTGCTTCGCAGCAGCGCGGCCACGACGATGCCGGTGGCCGGACCACCCAAGGAAGGATGATCTCCCCGGAGCCGATCTCGAGGGTCCATCCGAGACACGATCGGGACACACCCCAGAAAACGCGCATGAGCCCCTCCATTGCTTGAGAAAATCGTGCACCGGCTTACGCGCTGATCTTCCGCATCCGTGCATTTTCTGCTCGGAGCTTTTCAAGGCCCGATTGATTGCGGTAATAGGCAAGCTTCCGCGGGCCGCGACGAGCCTGCGAACCCCACGAGAAACCACGCCATGAAGATCGCAAACATCCTGCTGTTGTCCGTCTCCGTCGCTGCTCTCGCCGCGTGCGGCAAGAGCCAGCCCGACACCGCCAACCCGGCCGAGGCCACCCCGGCCGCGGAGGAGCCCGCCGCGGAGGAGCCCGCCGCCGAAGAGGCTGCCGAGGAGCCCGCCGAGGAAGAGGCCGCCGAGGAGCCCGCCGCCGAAGAGGCTGCGGCCGAGTAGCTCGAGGGCGCCCACCGGCGCTCCCCGTCGACGTGACGGGAACGAAGGCGTGCCCGCGTTTCGCAGGCACGCCTTCTTCATTGGTTCGTCACTGGCTCGTCGGGCGCAGGCTCCGGGCCGGAACCCCACGCAGGATCACCCGCCGCGTCGACGTCGACGTCGGACGAGCCCCCAAAGTCCCAGCAACCACCAAGCGCCGGGCTCGGGGCGGTCGACCCGACAGCCGCCGGACTCCTGGTCCTCGCCGAAGGTCGTGGGCAGGGCTGGATCCACGCCCGAGGTCGCATCGCCAGCGCTCGACGGACCCGTGCCGCCGCCCCCGGTATCGCCGGGGAAGGTGGGATCACCGATGCTCTCGTCCGCCGGAGGCGGAGGGCCATCGGGGTCGATCCCCGTGCTCGCATCCACCCCGGGCTCGCTCGTGCTCGCGCTCGCGTCCGAGGTGGACTCCGGCGGCGGCTCCCCGGTGGAGCCCTCGCCCGGCAGCGGCAGCACGCATGCGCCCTGCGCCTGCGTGAGCTCGATGTCGTCGCCGTAGTAGAAGCGCAGGATCCCGAGGTAGTCGTAGCCGTTGTTGTTCTCGAGGCAGCGAGCCCCCCACTGCGACATGCAGCCGCGGTTCTGACCGTAGCCGTTGTCGCCGGGCTGGTGGATGAAGCCGAGCGCCGTCTGCTCGACGTTCGTGCCGCTCTGGCCCTCGTTGTAGGTGACCCAGCCCTCGGTGCTCCCCGACACCCCCACGCACGCCGGCGGCGAGGTGTTGTTGTCGCCGGCCACGTAGAAGCCATAGGTCAGCGTGCCGTTGTAGTTCAGGTAGAGCCCGGAGGTCTCCTGCACGGCCTGATAGTGGATGGGCTGCGGCGTGGCCCCGCAGCTGTAGACCTGGCACCCCTGGCTGTCGCAGATCGAGCCGGAGGTCTCCACGCTGTAGTAGGCCACCGAGCGCGCCGAGATGGCCTGGGCCTTGAGCGCCTCGAGGTTGGCCCCGCCGTTCTCGCACTGGATCACGTGCGGCAGGTAGTCGTCCTCCATGTCGAGCAGACCCTGTCCCTCGACCTGCACCATGCAGTGGGCCCCGGGCAGGGGCGCGGGGACCCGGCTCACCTCCACCGGACCCTGCAGCGGCAGCTCCCCGTCGCGCGGCTCGATCTGGGGTCCCTCTCGCTCCACGCTCTGCGCCGTACAGCCCGCGGTCGCCCATGCGCCACCCAGCGCGCCCACGAGCACCACGGCCCGAGCCCTCGACTGCTTGATCGCTGCCCCCCCTGGCTTCATCGCCACCATCCCCTTCGCCATGCCAGGGTACGGCCAGGCCAAGGCTCCTCGCAAGCACTCGCGCGCGCCCCTTCGGCCGCGGACGCGCCATCCATCCGTTGGCGAGGGACGGACGGGTAGCCGCACTCACACCGGGTGCGGACGGTGTCCCCGTGTCAGAGGTCGGCTCGTCGCACGCCCACCAGCCAGTGCTCGAGCGCGTCGACGTGCGCCGGCTCCTCGGGCAGCGGCGAGGCCTCGCGCGCCTCGTCGAGCCGGGCGAACACGCGATCGATCGTGGGACCGAGCGCGGTGGCCAGCGCGGGCGGCAAGGGCTCGCGCTCGCCCTGCTGCTTGATCTCCACCAGCGCGGGCACGATCGACACCCCGTAGTCGTCGCACAGCCGCGTGAGGTCGGGCTCGCACTCGCCCGTCTGCAACAGGTGCGTGCCGGTCAGCGCCGTGCGCAGCACGTAGAGCGCCTTCTTGGCCGAGGCTCCCCTGGCAGCGGCCGCCTCCTCCATCGCCTTGCGCTGCGACCAGGCGAAGCCGCGGTAGTGGTGGTGGACCTTGCGCGACAGGTTCTTGCGCGTGAGCTCGGCGAGCGCGGGGCGCCACGACGAGTCGCGCAGCGGGGCCGTGGCCAGCACGCGCTCGATCATGTTGCCGTCGCCCCGCAAGATCCCCCGCACCGCCACCTGCAGCTCGTTGGACGTGTAGTCGATCTCCACGCCCTCGATCACCTCGAGCCGGTTGCGCGTGGGGTTGGGCAGCGACAGCCCCAAGAGCGCCTCGGTACGCTCGACGTGGATCGCCTTGAGATCGAGATCGCTGTCGGGCGACGGGAACCCGTAGGCGTGGGCCCCGGACAGGTGCACCACCAGGTGCCGGCGAGCCTCGCCTTCCTGGTCGAGCACGCGCTCGGCAATGGCCAACTGATGGGGATCGGTGATGGGCTTCATGGTTCGGGCTCGGTCTCGGTCTCGGGCTCGGTCTGCAGCTCGGGCGCTGGAGGTGGCGGTGCGTCGCGACCCAGCGGTCCCGGCTCGCGGGCGAGCCACCGGCGTGCCGCCTCTTGCCGCACCCGGCGGAGCAGCGCGTCGGCGGCCACGTAGTCGGGATGCTCGGGCAGCGGCGAGCCCTCGCGCGCCTCGTCGAGCCGGGCCGCGACCTCCTCGGTCCACGACAGCGCCGTGCGCAGGGGGACCTGCCCGCTCTTGATGGCCAGCAGGCGCTGGCGCAGCTCCCCCTCCACCTCGATGAGGGGTACGCCCGTGCGCAGCCACTGCACCGCTCCGCTGACGATCCGCAGCAGGTTGTACGCGTTCTTGGGCCGCAGCTCGCGGGGGAGCTCGAGCTCGAAACCGCTCCCGGACCCATCTCCACACCGGACGCGCCCGGCCAGCTCGGCGAGCCCGGCGAAGGAATTGGCCGGCAGCAGGCCCTGGTCGTAGAGCGAGCGATAGAGCTGCTTGAGATACTCGCGCGCCCGTCCGCGATCGGTGCGGGGCTCTCCCTCCACCGTCGCCTCGGCGGCCAGCCGATCGGCCACCGCATCGAGGGTCAGGCCGGGCTCGGCCGCGAGCCACTCCAGCACGCGGGCCCGATGCTCGGCCAGGCGCAACGACTGGCGCAGACGCTTGGCCTGCGCCAGCGCATAGCGGCCAAAGGCCCCGTAGATCTGCTGCGACACGAAGCACGTCCGGGCCTCGAGCAAGGCCTGGCCCAGCGGGTCGAGCACCCTCACCCCCGGGACGAACAGCATCTCGAGGGTGTTGGGATCGGCCCGCAGCGCCTGCCGGATCGCCCGCTCCACTTCCCACCACGTGCTGCTGCCATCGGCGCTCGAGAGCACCATGGGTGGCGTGCCGAGCCCCTCGCGCCATCCGAACGGCAGCACGAACACCCCGCGCACGTCGTGGTCCGAGCCCTCGTGCGACAGCCCCCAGGCGCGCGAGCCCACCGTCGCCTCGAGCACCGCGCACGGGCGCAAGGCCGCCTCGTCACGCGCTCGCGCCACCGCAAAGCGCAGCTGCCCCGCCTTGGCCGGCCGCAGCTCCTCGCGCGCATACACGTGCTCGCCTCGTCCCACGATGCGCACCCGCAAGCGCCCGTCGGGCCGCAGCTCGATCACCGTGCCCACCGAGCCCGCCGGGATCGGCCGTGGGCCTTCGTCCTTGGCGGCCGGAGCCGGCCCCGGCACCCGCTCCACCGTGGTCGTCACCTGGGTGCCGTGGGGCAGCGGCACGGTGCGCGGGTCCATGCCGCGAAGGCCCTCGATCCGAACGTCCCGAACGTGGTCGACCATCGCTCACCCCACCGGGACCACGGCGTCCTGGATCAACCCCGTCAAGCAGCGGATCGCGGGGCTGAAGTCGTCGTCGCAGATCGACTCCACACAGCAGCGGATCCGCGTCTCGTCGATCTCCGAGGTCATGGGATCATCGGGGGTGTTCAGACTCTCGCACACGTCACGGATCCGCACCGGCGGAATCGCCTGCCCCGTGTACACGTCCGTGGCGGGATCGTAGCCGGTACAGCCGGGACCAATGCCGAACTCGAACTGCTTGCGCACGGCTCGCGTGCCGTCGTTCCACTCGTCCGGCAAGATGTCGCCGCCCGCCGGCACGTCGGGGTCGCGCCACTGGCGATACACCAGCGCCTCCAGCCCGCCGGCGATCGGCTGGTGCGGCGGCACGGGGGCATGATCGGTGACCTCGGGGACGCCGAGCACCCCGAGCATGATCACCTCGCGCCCCTGCCCTCGCAGCGACTGCAACAGGCCCTTGTAGCGACCGGTGGGGTGGAGCACCGCCTGTGCATCGCTCACGCCCACCGCCCCCTCGACGCCCTTGTTGGTGGCCGCGCACCCGGCATACACCCCCGTGTCGGGCTCGAGGCCATCGCACACCACCCCCGCGTTCCAGCAGATCGCCGAGCTCGGCAGCTTCTGGCCCGAGATCGGATCGATCTCCATGAACGTGGGCTCGTCCATGATCGAGAAGTCCCGGACCGAGCAGTCCGCCTCGTCGGTGATGATCGCGATGGCGAGCAGCGCCCCGTCGCGCAGGAACGGCTCGTCGATGAACGCCCACGCGGGGTCGTCACAGCCGGCGGGGTCGTTCCAGCACGCGCTGGGGTTGAGCGCCTGCAGCATGCTCTCGAGCGGCGCCTCGTAGCCGCAGCCGTCGATGCCCTGCGGGCCCAGGCACGCCAGCGCGTCGGCGGGGCTGCCCCCCATCACGTTGCTGCCGTCGGGATCGAAGTGGATGAACTGATCGGTGGGCTCCGCGGGCGCGATGGGATCGCAGACCTCGAGGCACGCCTCCTCGATCACCAGCGGCTCGTCCCCATAGCCGGTGAAGCGCTCGAGCCGATCGACGCACGCCGTGTGCACGGGCGAGCCCTTGGCCGGCACGTAGTCCGGCTTGTTCCACGAGCCGTGGCACTGTGGATTGTCGAAGTCGCTGGTGGTCACCATGATGTTGACGTCGGCGCCCACCGGGTTGCCGTGGCGATCCTCGAGCGTCTGCAGCTGCTCGATCAACATCGGGAAGTTCTTGGCGAGGTTCAGCTGCTCCTCGCCCATCGTTCCCGAGTTGTCGATCACGAACAGCAGGTCGATCCGGTTGCTGCACACGCCGGTGTCGGGGTCGCTGCAGGGCAGCGTCACCGGGTCGGTGTCGCCGGTGCTGGCGGTGTCGAGCGAGCTGGTCGAGCCCTCGGGCGGCCCGGTGAGGTCGACCCCATCCACGCTGGTGCTGGCCGAACCCGAGCCCAGGATCTCGATGGGCGGCGCACAACCGCACCCCGGCCCGAGCGCGACCACGGCCTGCGCAACGAGCGCGGGCCTCCCGTGCCCTCCCTGTCGTTTCCCCAAAAACACTTGAGCCGATCCGGGGTCCAGCCGCGATCATAGAACAGGTGCCGGCCTTGGCCCACGTGCTCCCGCTGACCCGCGTCGCCCACAGCGACGAGGAACTGGTCGCCCGCGTCCTGCGCGGAGACACGGTGGCGTTCCGCGATCTCTACGGGCGACACGGCCGCTACGTGGCCGGGGTGATCTACCGCGTGATGGGCGACGACGCCGAGCTCGAGGACATCGTGCAGGACACGTTCGTCCGCGCGGCCGAGCGCCTCCACACCCTGCGCACGCCGGCGCAGGTCCGGCCGTGGCTGGTCACCATCGCGGTGCGGCTGACCCAGAGCCGCCTGGCACGCCGCCGCCGCCGTAGCTTCATCCGTCATCAGCTCACCGGCGCGGTGGCGACCGTGTCCGATCCACGCGATCGAGCCCCGGCCGACGAGCTGTACTCGGCCCTTGACCAGGTGCCCGACAAGCTGCGCGTGCCGTGGATCCTGCATCGGATCGAAGGACAGCGGCTCGAGGAAGTCGCGCAGGCCTGCGGGGTCTCGCTGGCCACGGTCAAGCGCCGGATTGCCGATGCGCAGGTCCGACTCGATCGCCGCCTGGGGGGGACGCCATGACCGACCACGGCCACGACCCGTCGCTCACGCCATCGCCGACGCCATCGCCGACGCCATCGCCGACGATGGAAGCGGCACGGCGAGCCGCCCAGGCGCCCGTGCCCTGGGACGACCTTCGACAGCGTCGCGTGCTCGATCGAGTGCAAGCCTCCGTCGCCGCCCGCGCGGAGGTCCGACGCCGCCGCCGGCTCGGCTCGGTGCTCGCCGGGGTGAGCGCAGCCGCGGCCGCGGTGCTGCTCTCGATCGCCTGGCCGAGCGACCCCGTCGAGGAACCGATCGCGGTGGCCTCCAGCGCGGCCCCCGATGCCGTGTCCGTGGTCCCCCTGCCCTCGATTCCCTACGCCACGTGGCCGCAATTGCGGCTGCCCGACGACTCGGTGGCCGAGCTGCGCTTCGACGCCCGCGTGGACGTGGACGTGCAGCGGGACGACTTGGTGCGCTTGCTTCAGCACCGCGGCGAGGTCCGCTACGAGGTCGCTCCCGATCGCTCGCGCTCGTTCGTGGTGGATGCAGCGGGCGTCGAGGTGCGGGTCGTGGGCACGGTGTTCACGGTGACCCTCGACGAGTCGCTCGACGGCCGACCCCAGCGGGTCGAGATCGCCGTCGAGCGAGGGCTGGTCGAGGTCGACAGCGGCGCTCGCGTGGCCGAGCTCGGCCCGGGCGATCATCTGAGCGTCGACGTGAACGAGCACGTGGCCGCGCGAGCGCTCGCCGACGACGAGCCCGAGCGCCCCTCGCGAGCGGCACGGCCCTCCGTGAGTACCAGCGGCAGCACCGGCCCTTCGGTCGACGCCCTGCTGTCGAAGGCCGATGCGGCCCGAGCCAGCGGAGACTTGCCGGCCGCCGCCGCGGCGCTGTCCGAGCTGGTGCGCAGGTA
Source organism: Paraliomyxa miuraensis (assembly GCF_026337845.1). Lineage (GTDB taxonomy): Bacteria > Myxococcota_A > Polyangia > Nannocystales > Nannocystaceae > Paraliomyxa > Paraliomyxa miuraensis. The sequence goes on from NZ_JAOVZF010000154.1 coordinate 43,614, forward strand.
CTCGTCCGATCCTCGGGCCTACAGCGCCTACTTCCAGCTCGGCAAGGTCGAGCGTGCGCGCGGCCGTCATGCGGCAGCGGCGGCTGCGTTCGACAAGTGCTGGAAGCGAGCGCCCCAGGGCCCGCTGGCCGAGGATGCCAGCGCCGAGGCCGCGGTGTCGTGGAAGGCCGCCGGACGTGCCGATCGAGCCCGAGCCGCCGCCGAGGCCTACCTGGCCCGTCATCGAGCGGGAACGCACCAGGACCGCATGCGCGCCCTGCTGGCCGAGCTGCCTTGAGCCGGGCCGCGCGTGGCTGCCACGATGCCCGAGTGCGCAGTCGGACGACGGCGACGACGCTCGCGTGGCTGGTGGCCGCCTCGCTCGGCGCGTCGTCGGCCCACGCCGCCGCGACGCCCGAGCCCGCCGCGCGCGTGATCGTGCGCAACGAGGGATGCGAGGGCTTGGTCCAGGACGAGGTCGGCCGCCTGCTGGACATCGAGCTGGCCATGGTCACCAGCGAGATCCGCTCGGGCCCTCCGCTCGAGGTCGCCCTGCGCTGCGAGGCCGAGCAGCTCACGATCGCGGTGGTCGATCCGCTGACCCACAAGCGTCTCGAGCGAGACATCCCCGCCCCCGAGCCCGAGCCCGGCCGCGAGCGCGTGGTCGCCCTCGCCATCAGCCAGCTGTTCGCAGCCTCGTGGCTCGAGCTGCTGTCGGCGACCGAGCCCCCGCCCCCGCCCCCCGATGTGACGAAGCCCCCGCCCGATCGCGCGGCCGTGGACGCAGCCCGGCGCGTGGCCGAGCGCAGCACCGAGGTCGAGCGCCTGCCTCCGCGTCCATCGATCGAGCTCCTCGCCGGCGTGGGCGCCCGCGGCCGCGCCCTCGAGGGCGACGGACGCTTCGCCGCCGGACGCACCGAGCTGCTGGTGCGTGGCTGGCCCGATCCCGGCGTGGGCTGGGCCGCGCTGCTCGGGTGGGACGTCGGGCAGAGCAGCCGCAGCCAGGGCCTGGTGCGTGGCCATGCGCTGACCCTCGGCGGCGGCATGGCATGGATCACCGCCCGGCGCCGCTCCGGCGTGGGCGGCCACGTGCTGCTGGCCGGAGGCGTGGCGCGCATCCGGGGGATCTCGCGCGAGCCCGGGATCCCCGCGACGAGCAGTACCGGGCTCACCGCCGAGGCCTCCACCGGGCTCGGTCCACGGATCCGCTACGGCCGGCTGCGCATCGATCTCGACGCCGAGATCGGCGCGATGCTCCGCGCGCCCGTGGGCACCGTGAACGAAGGGACCGAGCCCCCCATGAGCATGGGCGGGCTGTGGGCGGGCCTGGTGCTGCGACTGGGCGGCGCGCTGCGCTGACGCGGGTGTGGCCCGCGTGTTCGGGTGTGAGCCAGCCCCCTGCCCCTCCGGTCGGCTCCCCCACGACAAAAACGCCCCACGAGCGCAACCTCGCGGAAGCTCGCCCGTCACCCAGGCCAAGAGCTCCAACGAGGAACCATCGCCCATGACTCGCATCTCGTCCCGTCGCTGGCTGAGCCTTCCGCTGCTGGCCGCCCTGGCGCTGCCGGGCTGCGGCGGCAAGCTCAAGCAGTTCGTGCACTTCGAGGGTCAGATCACCAAGTCCAAGATGAACGCCGATGGCTCGGTGACCACGACCACCGAGACCTACGACGACTGGGACGAGATGAAGGAGGCCCTGGCCGCCTCGGCCAAGGAGCTGCGCGCGACCACCAAGGAGCTCATCAGCACGCTCGTCGACGTGCCTCCCCCGGGTGAGGTCAAGCTCGGAGATCTCTCGCCCGAGTTCTCGGCCTACGAGGGCAAGGCCGCGTTCGACTTCGTGGGCAAGCTCGTGGGTCGGGTCGAGGGCGACGGCACGGTCGAGGGCGAGGGCGGCTTCACCTACGTCCAGATCGGCGTCCCCACCTACGACGAGTTCTTCAAGGCCTCGGCCGAGTTCCACGCGTTCGTGGTGCAGACCCGCGAGTCGGTGCTCAAGCTGCGCGCGCTGGCCCAGGCCCGGATCCAGGCCACCATGAACGGCCGCGTCGACGCCAAGATGAGCCTGGGCGACGTGGTCGCGCTGGCGCTGAAGCAAGCGCCCGACGCGGGCGGCAGCGTGGGCGGCAAGGCCAAGGGGGCCCTCGGCGGCGCGTTCGAGTCGGGCGAGGGCGTGCCCGACGACCTGGTCGAGATGCGCGACCTGGCCCTGTCGATCGGCCGCTCGGCGCCTCAATTCGTCGAGAAGACCCAGCGCCTGATCCAGACCGGCCGCCAGCTCGTGACCGGAGCGCCCAGCTCGATCACCAACCCCAAGACCGTCTTGCACATCGATCTCATCGTCAAGGGCCTCGAGGACAGCGTCCGGGTGATCGGCGACAGCGGCAAGATGCTCGGCGACCTGGCCAAGCAGCTCGCGACGCTCAAGAAGCAATAGCGGGTCCCACGGCGTCTCGGACCACGCCTGCCAATGCTGGTTGCGCAAACGGCGCAGCTTGACTCCCTCGCAGATGGCCTTAGGGTGCGGCCGCTTTCCGCGGACGACGGCTGACCGGCCCCCTGGGCTCGCCGTCGACGCGAGCTGACCTTGGGAGGAACGCGCCCGTGTCCGACGCCACCAACGATTCCGCCACTGCATCGGGAACCCACGAGTTCAAGGCCGAGGTCGCCGCCGTGCTGCGGCTGGTGACCAACTCGCTCTACACCAACCGCGAGATCTTCCTGCGGGAGCTGGTCTCCAACGCCTCCGATGCGCTCGACAAGGCCCGCTTCGTCGCGCTCGTCGACAAGGACCTGCGCGACCAGGAGCTGACGCCCCACATCCAGATCATCGCCGACCAGGCGCGGGGCGTGCTGGTGATCGAGGACGTGGGCATCGGCATGAGCGAGCAGGAGGCCACGCAGAACCTCGGCACCATCGCGCACTCGGGCACCCTGCGCTTCCTCGAGCAAGCGGCGACCGAGCAAGCCGAGGGCAAGCGCCCCGACCTCGATCTCATCGGCCAGTTCGGCGTGGGCTTCTACAGCGCCTTCATGGTGGCCGATCGCATCGACGTCCACAGCCTCTCGGCGCGGCCCGGGCACGAGCCGATCCACTGGAGCAGCGACGGCACCTCGTTCTCCATCGGACCCTCGGCGCGCAAGCTCCGGGGCACCCGCATCGAGCTGCACCTCAAGGACGACGCCAAGGAGTTCCTCGATCGCTGGCGCATCGAGGGCATCGTCAAGCGCTACAGCAACTTCGTGCTCTACCCCATCAAGCTGCAGCGCGTCGACGACAAGGGCGTCAACGACGGCGACAACCGCCAGATCAACGCCGCGTCGGCGTTCTGGACCCGCAGCGCCAAGGACGTCTCCGACGACGACTACAAGGAGTTCTACACCCACGTGATGGGCGGCTTCGTGCTGCCCGGCGACGAGCCGCTCGCGCGGCTGCACCTGTCGCTCGACGCCCCGATCCAGTTCAAGGCCGTGCTCTACGTGCCGGGCCGGCGCCCGCCGGACCTGTTCAACGAGGACGCCAAGGCGCTGCAGCTCTATGCGCGGCGGGTGCTGGTGATGGAGAGCTGCGACAAGCTCCTGCCCACGTACCTGCGGTTCGTGCGAGGCGTGGTCGACTCTGAGGACCTGCCGCTCAACGTCTCGCGCGAGATGCTGCAGGAGCACCAGTCGCTGGCCGCGATCCGCCGTCAGCTCACCCGCAAGGTGCTCAAGCTGCTCGAGGACACGGCCACCGACGAGCCCGAGAACTACGCGAGGCTGTGGGAGGAGTTCGGGGTCTTCATCAAGGAGGGCCTGCACACCGACAACGCCCACCGCGAGCAGATCACGGGGCTGCTTCGCTTCGCCAGCACCGGCAGCGACGGCAAGCTGGTCTCCCTGCACGAGTACGTCGAGGCGATGCCGGAGGGCCAGGAGGCGATCTACTACATCACGGGGGACTCGACGGCGGCACTGGCCCGCAGCCCCCACCTCGAGGCCGTGCGGGCCCGCGGCTACGCGGTGCTCCTGATGACCGATGCGGTCGACGAGTGGGTGGTGCAGGACCTGCGCGAGCACGAGGGCAAGCCGCTGCGCAGCGTGACCCAGGGCGGCGACCTCGGGCTGTCCAAGGACGCCAACGAGACCAAGGACGGAGACGAGCCGTCGGCCGAGGCCTCCGACATCGATCCGCTGCTGCGCGTGGCCAAGCAGGTGCTCGGCGACCGGGTCAAGGAGGTGCGTGCCTCCTCGCGCCTCACCGACAGCACCGCGTGCCTGGTCGACGACGAGGGCGGGCTGTCGCGCAACATGGAGCGGATCCTGCGGATGGCCAACCGCGACGTGCCCACCCGGCCGCGGATCCTCGAGCTCAATCCCGGACACGCGTTCGTTCGCGCCGCCAACGAGCTGGCCGCCGCCTCGCTCGAGGCTGCCCCGGAGGCAGGCTCGGAGCCCCCGCAGCCGCTGCGTACGTGGGTCGAGCTGCTGCACGACCAGGCCAACCTCGCCGAGGGCACCGTGGCCGATCCGGCGGGGGTGGTACTGCGGATCCAGAGCCTGCTGGATCGCGTGGCGGGCCTGCGCACGGAAGAGCCGACCCCGTGAGCGCTCGCCTCGGCGTGTTGCTGGTGAACCTCGGGACCCCCGACGCACCCCGCCCCCCCGAGGTGCGTCGCTACTTGCGGGAATTCCTCTCCGACCCGCGGGTGCTCGACATCAACCCGGTGACGCGGTGGCTGCTGCTCAACCTGGTCATCCTGCCGCTGCGGCCACAGCGTAGCGCACGGGCCTACACCAAGGTCTGGAGCGAGCAAGGCTCGCCCTTGCTGGTCCACGGCCGCTCCCTGCGAGCGGCGCTGGCCGAGCGCCTGCCCACGCTGCCCGTGGTGCTGGCCATGCGCTATGGCACCCCCTCGATCGCAGCCGCCCTCGACCAGCTCCGCGCCGATGGATGTGATCACGTGGTGGTGCTGCCCTTGTTCCCGCAGTACGCCAGCAGCTCCACCGGCTCGGCGGTCGAGGCCGTCTACCGCGAGGCCGGTCGGCGCTGGAACACGCCGATGATCACCGTGGTGCCCCCGTTCTTCGACGACCTGCGCTTCGTGGAGGCGTTCGCCCAGGTCGGCCAGCCCGTGCTCGACGAGCTGCGGCCCGATCACGTGCTGATGTCGTTCCACGGCCTGCCCGAGCGCCACATGCACAAGAGCGACGAGAGCGGCGGGCACTGCCTGCGCAGCGACGATTGCTGCCGCAAGATCACCGATGCCAACCGCAACTGCTACCGGGCCCAGTGCTTCGCCACCGCACGGGCCCTGGCCGGACGCCTAGGGCTGTCGGAGGGCGACTGGAGCGTGGCCTTCCAGTCCCGGCTGGGGCGGGATCCGTGGATCAAGCCCTACACCGACGAGCGCCTCGTCGAGCTCGCCCGCGGGGGCACGAAGCGACTGGCCGTGTTCTGCCCCGCGTTCGTGGCCGACTGCCTCGAGACCCTCGAGGAGATCGGCATGCGGGCCGACGAGGACTTCCGCGCGGCGGGAGGAGAGCGGCTGATGCTCGTCCCCTCGCTCAATGCCCACCCCACATGGGTCGATGCCGTGGCGGGGATGATCGAGGAGGCCCTGCCCCACGGAGTTCGGCGCCGGCTGGCGGCCGAGCGCGAGGCGGCGCGGGAATGAATTTTTAGATCGGGCCCGGGATCGGTGCGTACCCCCGTCCCGCGCTGGCCGTGGTGCCAGCGGGAGCCCAAGCATGCGTTCATCCCTCCTCGGTCTCGTGATCCTGTCGGCGGGCCTCGCCGGCTGTGCCAGCCACCGCGCCGCCACGACCCCACCGTCGGCCCCCCTCGCCCTCGCCGCCCCGGCCGATCCGGGTCAGCGCGCAGAGGCTCCCGACGCGGATGGGCGAGGCACCCCGGGCTCCCCCGATCGCACCGCCGAGGCCCGCGACGGCCGCTGGATCAGCGCCGCGACCTCGAGCGACTTCATGCTCGTGGGCGCCCAGGACGAGGCATTCGGGGTGTGGATCGACGTGCCCAGGGGCGCATCCCCCGGTCACGTGCCCACCGCGATGTCGCTGACGATCGACACCTCGGGCTCCATGCAGGGCGACAAGATCGAGCACGCGCGCGAGGCCGCACGGCGGATCGTGAGCGAGCTTCACGACGGCGACGTGCTCTCGATCGTGACGTTCGCCAGCGGCAGCCGCGTGCGCGTGGCCCCCACCGTGATCGACGCCCGCACGCGCCGACACGCCCTGGCCGTGATCGACGAGCTGTCGGCCGACGGTGGCACCGCGATGTTCGAGGGCCTCAAGGTGGCCGAGTCGCAGCTGTGGGGCACCCCCGACACCCACCTGGTTCGCCGCATGGTGGTGATCTCCGATGGGATCGCGACCGAGGGCCCGTCCTCGCCCGACGAGCTGGCGCGCGTGGCCGAGGTGGGCCTGCAGCGGGGGATCCAGGTGACCGCGATCGGCGTGGGCCTCGACTACGACGAGAGCACCCTCAACGCCCTGGCCATTCGCACCAGCGGACGCCTCTACCACGTCGAGCACAGCGAGCAGCTGCCCAAGATCGTGGCCCAGGAGGTCGCCCTGCTCGAGGCCACGGCCGCCACCGACGTGGAGGTGGAGCTGGTGGCCGCCCCGGGCGTGGAGATCATCGGCACCGACAGCGCGCAGACGCGGTGGTCGGGGGGCAACCTCGTGGTGCCGGTGGGCACGATGTTCGAGGGCCAGCAGCGCGAGCTGCTGGTGCGCGCGCGGGTCGACGGCGCGACCGAGGGCACCAAGGTGCTCGCCAGCGTGCGCATGCACTTCCGCGACCCCGCGCAGGACGGGCTGCAGCGCGTGCAGGAGACGGTGCTGCGCGCCACGGTGACCCGTGACCCCTCGCTGGTGCTCGCGCACGTCAACAGCCGCACCCAGACCCTGCTCGCGATGCGCGAGGCCTCGATGATGGCCCAGCAGGCCTCGCTGCGGGCCAACGACGGCGACCTCGACCGCGCCGACGAGGAGCTCGCCCGCGCCGAGCAGCGCCTGCACCAGCAGGCCGCGCTCGCGTCCACCAAGGAGGAGAAGGAGCAGGTCATGCGCTCGGCCGAGAAGCTCGGCAACACCCGCAAGGACCTGGCCAAGGCCAAGAAGGCGCCCGCCGCCGCGCGGGCCAAGGCCAGCCGCAAGGCCGCGCTGGATCTGAACGACGCGGCGATGGACGCGTTCGGGTACTGATCGCCGCATGCACGGCCCCGCGGCTCGCAGCCGCAGGCGAGCCCCCGTGGTACCTCGAGAGGGCCCGGGGGCTCGCCCGCATGCGGCCACGAGCGGCGACGGCAGTGGCGGCGATCGAGCACGATCGAGCGCACGCGCTCACGTTCGGCACGCCCTGGCTCGCGGCTGGGGGCCGGGCTCGACGCGGCACCATCCTTGCAGTCGTCCGAGGTCCGAGAACGACCATGGGTACCAACGACGAAAAGGACATCAACAAGCTCAACTCCTTCCTTCGCGGAGAGATCTCCGCCGTGGAGGCCTATGACCAGTGCATCGAGGCGATGAAGGATGCCACCGTCGTGGCGCAGCTACGCAAGCTCAAGGCCTCGCACGAGTACCGAGTCGGCCAGCTCACGCAGCGGATCCAGGCGCTGGGCGGTCAGCCGGCCAAGGGCTCGGGCGCCTGGGGATCCATCGTCAAGCTGGTCGAGGGCGGCGCCAAGGCGTTCGGCGAGTCGGCCGCGATCTCGGCGCTCGAAGAGGGTGAGGACCACGGCAAGAAGGACTACGCCGACCTCAGCGACCTGAGCATGGCGAGCCGAGACTTCGTCAACCGGGTGCTGGTGCCCGAGCAGCAGCGAACCCACGACATCCTCAGCCAGCTCCAGCACCGGGTGTAGACGGGCCGCCGCATCGGGGGTTTGACCGGGCCGCGACGCGCCCCCGATACTGACGACCATGACAGGGAGCGGTCCTCGACCGAGACGGCACGCAGCGCTGGCGCTCCTGGCCCTGGCCTCGACGCTGTCGGCGGGCACGGCCCTGGCGGCACCGATCGAGCGCGTCGATCAGCGCGGGCAGTACTGGGTGTTCGACGACGTCGACGGCTCGGTCGAGGCCGCCTACTGGTTCGACCGCGAGGGCTTCCTCGACGGCTACCAGCAGGTCGAGGACGGGTTCCTCGCCGTGCACCCCGACGACAGCCAGTTCCTCGTGGTCTACACCACGTGGTCGCTGCCCGCCGGAATCGGCGCGTTCTTCCAGTCGGTGGCCAACGACGTGCACGGGATCGGCTACGAGCACATCGCGCTCGAGGATGCCGTGATCCCCGAGCCGTACTTCGACGACACCCCCAATTCCCAGGTCGAGGGCTTCTTGCACCTGAACCGCTGGACGCAGTACCTGGGCGACGATCCCGGCGGAACCAACGACCTGACGATCTCGCTCATCTTCGGGCAGGAGCTGGGGCACGCGTGGGGCTCGTTCGTGTACTTCAGCCAGGACGGCGGCCCGGGCGAGCTGGGCCTGTTGGGCCGGGCCCATGCCCACTGGTCGTTCTACATGGACACCGGAGGCTCGCCGATGCAGGGACACACCTGGGTCGACAATGGCGACGGCACGTTCACCGCCCACCCGACCGACCTCTACGTGTTCAGCGACCTCGATCTCTACCTGATGGGGCTCTTGCCCGCGCAGGACGTGGCCCCGTGGTTCATCATCGAGGATCCCACCGACTGCGTGGACGCGGCCTCGGGCGACGGGGTGTGTGCGCCGGTGGATGCGTTCCAGTTCGAAGCCCCCACGTACACCGTGACGGGCACGCGGCGGGACGTGAGCCTCGACGACGTGCTGGCGGTCGAGGGGCCGCGGATGCCCGCGTGGCCCGACGCGCCGAGTGAATTCGACGTGTCGTTCCTGCTGATCAAGCGACCCGACGAGGCGCTGTCGTACGAGCAGCTCGCGGCGCTCGATGGGATCGTGGCGCGCTCGATCGAGCTGTTCGAGCTGCAGACGCGCGGGCTGGGCCGGGTGGTGAATCGCACGCAGAGCGACGATCCACCCCCGCCGCCGCCCGAGGAGGGCACCAGCAGCGGCGGGCTCGATGACACGGCCGGCAGCGGGCCCACCGAGGCGTCGACGAGCGGGGACACGGGCGGGACCTCGGGCCAGGGCGCCCACGACGATGGCGACGGAGGCTGCGGCTGCCGCAGCGAGCCGGCCTCCGATCGCGGCCCCGCGCTTGGCCTGTTGGGGTTGCTGGCGCTGGTCACCCGACGACGACGTCGCCGGGCGGCGCCGTAGGATCGCCCGCGCGCAAGGACTACGCCACCAGGCCCGGCTCGGCCGCCGCGACCCAGGTCGTGCCGGTCGGCTCGTCCGGCTCCGCGGCTCCGAGCACGATTCCGGCCCGCAATAGCGCCTCGGCCAGCGCCTCGGGCCCGGGCCGCATCAGGGTCGCCACATAGCGGTACCCGATGTCCTCGAGCTCTTCCTCCGGCTCGGCGTGCAGCAGCATGCCATCGGGACGCCACCATAGCGTGCGGTAGCCGTGGAAGGCCCGGAGCTGGTGGACGAGATCGGCGACGGACGGCAGCTGGCCCATGCGCGGACCCTGGCAGGTCGGGCCGATCGGGGGCAAGAAATCGACGAAGCCGACCGCTCAGCCACGTACTCCGGAGCGCTCGATCACCTCGGCCATGCGCCGGGCCGCCTCGAGCATCCGTGGCCCCGGACGGCCCGTGAAGCGCTCGTCGAGCGCATGCACCCGACCCGCGCGGGCCGCGGGCAGCGCCTCGAGGCCGCGCCGCCCCACGAGGTTGCCCGGGTCGAGCTTGGCCTCGTCCACCCCACACCACGACACGAAGCACAGCTCCGGGGCAGCACGAACGAGCTCCTCCGGCTCGATGCACACGCTGGCCCCCGGGCGATCGCCGAACACGTTCACGCCTCCGGCGAGCTCGATGAGCTCCCGAGCGTAGGTGTCACGCCCGGGCGAGAACATCGGCCGCGGCCACCACTCGAGGTAGATCCGCACGGGCTCGCGGGGCTGGCCCCGGCGGAGCGCCGCGACCTCCGCTTGCATCCGGGCCACCACCTCCTCCGCGCGGCCCCCAAGGCCCAGCCGCGCCCCCACGCGGCGGAGATCCTCGAGCACGTCGGCCACGCTGCGCGGGGCCAGCACGACCTGGGGGATCGCTCGGGCACGCAGGCCGGTGACGATGCGCTCCATGCCGGGGACGCTGAGCGAGCTGACCACCAGCTCGGGCCGCAGCGCCGCCACGCGATCGAGGTCGGGCCCGAGATCGGGCCCGAGGCGCGGGAGCCCGGCGGCGGCCGGCGGGTGATCGGTGGAGTCCTCGCAGGCGAGCACGCGGTCGAAGGCACCGAGGGCGTCGACCAGCTCGGCGTTGCTCGGCGCGAGGGTCACCAGCGTCGAGGCGGGGGCCGAAGGGAGCGGATCCCCGAGCGACTCGACGTCGAAGGGGCCCTCGTGGAGCACATGGCCGTCCTCGGTGCGCAGGCTCAGCTCGAAGCAGCCGCGCGCGGCCAGCCAGCAGCGGGCCGCATGCGGCACGTCGGGATCATCGGCCACCCGTGCGTCGACGAGCTGCTCCGACCGCCGAAACCACGCCCGCCCCGGCCTGCCCTCGCCCGCGACCGGTCGCAGCACGAAGCGCTCGTCGTGCGCGGTGCCTCCCGGGGTCGCGGGATCCAGCACCGCCACGTGGCGGCGCGTCTGCCAGCGGAGCTCGGGCTTTCGCATGCTCGCAGGAGCATAGCCCGTCGCTCCGGATTCGTGGCGTCCGCCTCACTCCCGACTCGGCCTGCTCGCGATCGCGCCGCGCACGGCGGCCAGCAGCGTGGCCTTGTCGTAGGGCTTCTCGACGAATCCCGCCAGCGTCTGGTCGGCGAAGCCGCCGATGATCTCCTGCTCGCCATGGCCGCTGCACAGCACCACCGGCACCCGTCCGTCGATGAGCCGCAGCTCCCGGAGCATCTGCTCGCCTCCCATGCGGGGCATGGTCAGGTCGAGCACGATGCACGCGATCTGATCGCGGTGCTCGCGGAACTGCTCCAGGCCATCGACCCCATCGCAGGCGGTCAAGACCTCGAAGCCGGCCCGCTTGATGATCTGCTTGCCCACCGTGCGCACGATCGTGTCGTCGTCGACCAGCAGCACGATGCCTGGGCGGCTGTCCTCGACCGGCGCGGGGACCTCTGCCGCGCCCGCGCCCGCGTGGACCCTCAAGCGGTCGCACAGGTCGGCGGCCCGCCGCGCCGCGAGCTCGATGTCCGCGAGGGACTCACGCGAGGTCGACCCCGCGGGCAGCTCGTCTCGGACCATCTCCGCATTGGCGAGGATTCCAACCAGCAGGTCGTTGAACTCGCGGGCGATGCCAGCGGCGAGCGCCCGCAGGCTCTCGAGCGCCAGCGCCTCCGGGCTCCTGGGCTCCGGCCCACGGCGCTCCTCCTCGGCGAGGCGTCGCTCGTGCGCGGCGACGGCCAGCTCTTCGAGCGGCTGCTTGGTCTGGTCCACGGCGTGGTCCTCGCGCGCTTGCGCGATGCGACGATCATAGAGGGTTCCACGCGGCACGGCGACCGCGAAGCACCAGACCGCGCAGCACCGGGTTTGCTCCTCAGGTGATGCGCTCGCCAGGCCGGCTGGTCTGGGGATCGAGCAGCGGCAGCGTCAGCGAGGGCTCGTCGCCCGCCACCAGCACCATGCCCTCGCTGGTGCCAAACGGCATCTTGCGCGGCGCGAGATTGGCCACCACCATCACGTGCTTGCCCACGAGCGCGGCCGGCTCGGAGAAGCTCCTGGCAATCCCGCTGAACACGGTGCGCTGCCCCAGCGGGCCGAGATCCAGGGTGAAGCGCAGCAGCTTCTTGCTGCCCTCGACCGTCTCGCACGCGAGCACTCGGGCCACCCGGAGATCGATCGGCGTGAATCGATCGAAGGCGACGGTCGGCTCGAGCGCGGGCACCTCGTAGTCGGGGACGGCCGCGGCCTCGGCGGGGCCCTCGGCCGCGGCGGCCGCGGCGGCCGCGTTGGCCTCGTTGCCCATCGTCTCCTTGCTCGCCTCGAGGATCGCCTCGATCGCCGCGGGCTTGATCCGCTCGGCCAGCGTCTCGTACTCGCCGATCGCATGACCATGGGGCAGCGGCTGCCCGCTCTCGAACGACAGCGGCGTGGGCAGCCGCAAGAACCGCTCCACGGCGGCCGCCCACCCCGGCAGCACCGGCTTGAGCATGGCGGCCACCACCTGCGTGGCGTAGACCCCCGCCGAGCAGATCGCGTGGGCGCGCCCCGGGTCGGTGGCTGCCAGCTTCCACGGCGCGCCCTCGGTGAGGTAGAGGTTGAAGTCCTCCGCCACCTCCATGGCCAGGCGCACCGCCTTGCTCGATTCGAACTCGCGGTAGAGCCCGGACGCCTGCGCCAGGCGCTCCTGGGCTCGAGCCACCAGCGGCGCGGCGTCCTCCGGCAGCGCCGCCACCGTGCCGCCCAGGCGCGAGGTGATGAACTTGACGCTGCGGCTGGCGAGGTTGGCCGCCTTGTTCACCAGGTCGGCGTTGATGCGCGCCACGAAGTCGTCGAAGCTGAGATCGATGTCTTCTTGGTTGCCGCCGAGCTTGGCCGCGAAGTAGTAGCGCAGGTACTCGGCCGGGAGGTGATCGAGGTAGGTGCGCGCGAGCACGAACGTGCCCCGCGACTTGGACATCTTCTCGCCGTTGATGGTGAGCCAGCCGTGCACGTGCACGCGCGAGGGGATGGTGTAGCCGGCCGCGTGGAGCATGGCCGGCCAGAACAGGCAGTGGAAGTAGACGATGTCCTTGCCGATCACGTGGACGATCTCGGTGTCGTCCGGCGTCGTCTTCCAGTAGGCATCGAAGCACTGGCCGGGCCCTGCGTGCCGATCCGCGCACCACTTGTCGGTGGCGGCGATGTATCCGATCGGCGCGTCGAACCACACGTAGAAGAACTTGCCGGGATGCCCGGGGATCGCAAAGCCGAAGTACGGGGCGTCGCGGCTGATGTCCCAGTCGCGCAGCCCGTCGTCGACCCAGCGCATCACGTAGTTGCGCACCGAGTCCTGCAGCACGGTGTGGCCGCCCTCGGCGCGGTCGCGCAGCCACTGGCGCAGGAACTCCTCGTGCCGGGAGAGCGGCACGAACAGGTGCTCGGACGAGCGCAGCACCGGGGCGGTGCCACACACCACGCAGCGAGGCTCGTGGAGCTCGGTGGGCGCGTAGGTGCTGCCGCACTTCTCGCAGTTGTCGCCGTACTGATCGGGCGACTCGCACTTGGGGCAGGTGCCCTTGACGAAGCGATCGGGCAGGAACATCTGGTCGTGCGGGCAGTAGAGCTGCTCCACGTCGCGCGAGACCACGTCGCCGCGCGCCTCCATGGCGGTGAAGATCGCCTCGGCGTGCCGGCGGTTCTCCTCGCTGTGGGTGGTGTGGAAGATGTCGTAGCCGATCGAGAACTCGTCGAAGTCGCGACGATGCTCGTCGTAGGCGCGAGCCACCAGCGCCTCGGGGGTGATCCCCTCGCGGCGGGCCCGGGTCTCGATCGGGGTCCCGTGCGCGTCGTCGGCCCACATGAACACGCAGTCGTCGCCCGCCTGCTTGCGCGCGCGCACGTAGACATCGGTCTGGATGAACTCGAGCATGTGCCCGAGGTGGACGGCGCCGTTGGCGTAGGGCAGAGCGGCAGTGACCAGGACCCGCTTGGACATGGTGAGCGATGCTTACCACGCCTCGGGGTCAGCCGCCCTCGGACGGAGCGGCCCTGGTCCCGGTGCGATGGGCCACGTAGGCGTCGATGACCGCGTCGAACATCCAGCCCCCCAGGATTTCCCGACCGCGGTGGTTCAAGTGCTTGAGGTCCCCCGAGGCCAGCGGAGGCTTCTTCTTGCGCCACTCCACCATCGAGCCGGCCCCGCCCATCGCGGTGAAGCTGTCGAAGAACGCACAGCCGGTCTTCTCCGCGACCTCGCGCTGGGCGGCCACGATGAGCTCCACGTGCTCGGCCTTGATGTCGAACTCGAGCGACTTGGCCCGGTCGATCATCGCCGTGATGAGGCACGACATCTCGGGCTTGCCCGCGCGCACGCGCTTGACCGCCTCGCTGTACTCCTCCACGTATTGCTCGTGGCCGAGCTTGCCGGTGGCCACGCGGCGGGTGTCGTTGCCCCCGTAGGTGAACACCACCAGGTCCGGGTCGCGATGGGCGATCTGGCCGGCGATGTGCTCGGGATCCCAGGCCAGCATGCGCTTGGTGAACGCGCCGAGCATGCTGAACTGCTCCCAGGTGATCCCGGGGCCGTCGGTCTCGAGCACGACGCCGTAGCCCCGCACGCGCCCGCCTCCCAGCGCGCGCAGGCGGATCTGGTGGGGACCGGCCTCCACGTCGATCGGGTGATAGCGGTCCTCGAGCGCCTCGCCTCGGGTCTCGATCACCTCGGGCTCGCCCTTGTCGACGCGGACCTCCAGGCGTCCGCCGCGGGTGTCGGCCGCGTACCACACCTCGTACTTGGAGACCTTGCCGCCCAGCTCGTGGTCGCGGGTGGAGATCCGCGTGCGGGCCCCCCCGTCGGACCAGAAGGTGGTGCCGCCGAGGCCGTAGAACCCGTCCTTCTTGCACAGATAGGCGATGTAGCAGTGGTCCCAGCCGTCGGCGTCGAGCTCCACCCAGTGGTGCAGGTAGTTGGGCATGTAGCGCTGCAAGAGCACCAGGCCCGCGCCGCCGTCCCCAAAGCGGGTCTGGAACCGGGTGCGCAGCACGCTGGGGAGATCGTCGGCGCCGATCATCGACGCACCGAGGTGCACGACTCGCACGACCTCCTCGGCCCCGTCGTCGATGCGAGCGAGCCGATCGAAGAAGTAGGACAGCGCCTCGGGTCGATCGAGGCGCTGCTGGGGGGTCACGCGATCCTCCGGCCGCGGCTGCCAGGCGGGCTCGGGCGGCGGTGCGGGCTCGGCCTTGGCACCGGGGCCCTCGTCGGCCTGGTCACCGGCCGGGCCCTTGGTCGACCCTTCGACCTTCCCCTCTCCGCTCACGACCCCCGAGGCATCGGCGGGCGAGGCCTTGGCCAGCTCCGAGCCGGGTCGCCCCTCCTCCTTGCTGCTGGGCGCCGCACAACCAGTGGGTCCGAGGGTCATCAGTCCGAGGGTCGAGAGCACGAAGGCTCTCATCCCACCGAGGGGCCAAGGGGAGCGAAAGCGGGCGGATGCAAGCACGGGTCCTCCTGAGGCGTCGTCGCCGCGGTGGCGCCTCGCGACCAAACATGCAACACCACGCGCCGCGTGCCCACCCCACCCCCGCCCTGGCCCCTCTCATGCCCCATGACGCGGGATGTCACCGTCGCGTCACCGGGTCTCTCCCCGTTCCACAATCGTAGTCTCGGGCACCGATTTGACCGCGGGGGCCGCATTTCCTAAGGTGATCGCGACACCTTGCGCATCGCGCAAGGACGCGTACTCGAGGCTCGCTGGATCGCACAATTCACGGCGTGAGCGGAGCCTCATGCTCCGCGACCAAACCTACGCATGCTGTTCCCCACGTTCGACTTCCTGCTGTTCGCCCTGCCGGTGCTCATCGGCTTTTGGGCGCTGGCAGAGCGGCCGGTGGCGCGGGTGCTGTTCCTGCTGTGCGCCAGCTACTTCTTCTACATGGCGGGGCCCAAGACCGAGCCCCTGCCCGCCCCCTGGTACTACGCGGGGCTGCTGGCCTTCTCCACCCTGCTCGACTTCGTGGCGGGCGGGGCCATCCATCGCCTGGCCCCCGCGGCCGACGGTGACGATCCACGGCGCGCCGCCTGGGCCCGGCGCAAGCAGGGCGCATGGCTGCTGGCCAGCCTCGTGGGCAACCTGGGCCTGCTCGGCTACTTCAAGTACGCCAACTTCCTCATCGAGGCGTTCGGCGACATCGCAGGGGCGGCGGGGATTCCGGTGTCCGGGCTGCACCTCGACGTGGTGCTGCCGCTGGGGATCAGCTTCTACACGTTCCAGAGCCTGAGCTACACCCTCGACATCTGGCGCGGGCGGCTCGAGCCCGAGCCCTCGCTGCGGCGCTTCGCCCTGTTCGTGGTGTTCTTTCCGCAGCTGGTGGCGGGGCCGATCGTGCGGGCCAAGGAGCTCTTGCCCCAGCTGCGGGCGGGCCCCCGCTTCTCGCGGGAGGGGCTCGAGGTGGGGGCCTTTCGCATCTGCAAGGGCCTGGTCAAGAAGGTCGTGCTCGGCGACTTCATCGCCGTGGCGCTCACCGATCGGATCTTCGATGCGCCCACCACGTTCTCGTCGGCCGAGCTGATGGTGGCGCTCTACGCCTACACGCTGCAGATCTACGCCGACTTCTCGGGCTACTCCGACATCGCGATCGGGCTGTCGCGCATGCTGGGCTTTTCCATCCCCGAGAACTTCGACCGCCCCTATCAATCGCGCGACATCGCCGAGTACTGGCGACGCTGGCACATGACGCTGTCGACGTGGCTGCGCGACTACGTGTTCTTCTCGGTGCTCTCGCGCCTGGGCTCGCGCTGGGGCTACTTCGCGGTGTGGCTCACCATGTTCCTGGTGGGCATGTGGCACGGCGCGAGCTGGAACTTCGTGTTCTACGCCAACATCCACGCGCTGGCGATGGTGTTCAACCGCTGGAATCGCACCCGGCCGCCCCAGCCCCTCTCGCGGAGGCTGCTGCTGTGGCCGCTGGGCCTGGGTGCGATCGCAGCCGCCGTGGCCGGCATCGCATGGTTCGGTCTGCGGCTGCCGTGGCCACAGGCGATCGGGGTGGGCGTGGGCGTGGCGGTGCTGATGCTGGGGATCAGCGCGCTGCCGAGCGCCGGAGGCCGCCTCAACGCCGCCGCCCACGTCGCGCTGACCTTCCACCTGCTGGTGCTCTCGCGGATCTTCTTCCGCTCGCCCGATCTGGCCACCTCTCGCGACTTCATCACGGGCCTGGTCGCGCTCGACGGGCATGGCATCCGCCCTGGCCTCACCACCCCGTGGGTGTGGGGCCTGCTCGCCTTCGGCCTCGTCTACCACCTCACCCCGCGCCGGTGGGTCGACGAGTCCCTGTGCCGCGCCTTCCGTCGGGTTCCCGGCGTGGTGCTGGGCCTGGGATTCATCGCGCTCGCCTACGGGCTCATGCGGCTGATGCAGGACCAGCCGCGAGCCTTCATCTACTTCCAGTTCTGATTGCCAGCGCTGACCGGGATCATGGACACGCCCACCCAAGGCCGGCCCGCGAAGGGGCTGCTCGACGACGACGGACGCGACGCCTCGTATGGCCGCACCGACGACGAGACGCTGCCGCGGATCCACCCGTTCATGCTGCGCAAGGTCGGGCCCGCGATCCTCGTGATCATCGCGAGCCTGGTCTGCGTGTACGCCGTGCCCGGGCTGGCCTCGATGCGGCCATGGGTGCCCGGCGATCCCGTGCCGTTCTGGAACGTCCTGGGGCGTCCGTTCGAGGGCGAGCAGCTGCAGCAGACCGAAGAGCGGGTGGCCAAGGTCGACGCGATCGTGCAGGAGGCGCTGACCGAGGCCGCCGAGCCCGTGATCGTGGCCGAGCGACCCACTCCGGTGGTCACCGAGCCGCCCCCCAACGGCGGACTGCCGGCCTATGTGCCGCATCCCGACGACGACAAGCCCGTGGAGCAGTCGATCGAGCTGCCCACCGGGCACGAGCTCGACCGCTACTTCGAGGCGCTCGCGCGTACCGACGCCGGGCTGCCGGGTGCGCTCACCCGCGCGGTGCACTGGGGCGACTCGGCGATCGGCGTCGATGGCATCACCTCGGCCATTCGCAAGCGCCTGCAGGCTCGCTTCGGCGACGGCGGGCACGGCTTCCACGTGGTGGCGCCGCCCAACAGCTCCTACCGGCACCGGGGCGTGCGCTTCGAACACAACGGACAGTGGAGCCTGTGCTTCATCATCAACAAGTGCCGCGGCGACGGGCACTACGGGCTGGGCGGCACCACCTCTCGCTCCACGGGAGGGGCCGAGAGCCGCTTCTCGCCCGATCCCAAGCACAGCTCGGGGCACGTCTCGCGCTTCGAGGTCTGGTACGCCGCGGCGCCCCGCGGCGGCCGGATCAAGCTGAGGGTCGACGACCAGGAGCCGGTCGTCCTCGAGACGGTGGCCGAGGCGCTCGAGGATCGCTGGCACGCGATCGACGTCCCCGACGGCCCTCACCGGCTCACGGTGCGCGCGGCCGGAGGCGGGCGGGCGCGGGTCTACGGGGTGGTGCTCGAGCGCGAGGGCCCGGGCGTGGTGTGGGATGGGCTGTCGCTGGTGGGCGCGTTCACCCGGCGGATGATGGAATTCGATCCCGACCACCTGCGCGCGCAGCTCCAGCACCGGGCACCCGAGCTGGTGGTGCTCACGTTCGGCGGCAACGACATGATCCGCAGCGTCAGCATGGAGACCTACGCCGAGGAGTACCGCAAGGTGATCCAGCGGATCCGCACGGCTCGCCCCGAGATGGACTGCCTGGTGATGTCGCCGCTCGACCACGGCGAGCGCCGCGGGGTGCGGATCGTCAGCCAGGACGTGGTCGTGCCCATGGTGGAGGCCCAGCGCAGGGTGGCCCGCGAGGAGGGCTGTGCCTTCTACGACACCTTCATGGCCCAGGGCGGCGAGGGCTCGGCCGGCCGATGGTTCCGCCAGTCGCCGCGCCTGGTCAGCGGCGACCTGAGCCATGTGACGATGAACGGGCAGATCGTGATCGGCGAGATGTTCTACCGCGCCTTGGTCGAAGCCTACGTGGGCTACCGCAAGCGCGAGGCCAATGGCGCCACGGGTGATCGATGACCGCACGCAGCCTCCACCGCACGTTCCTGCGCTCCGCCGCCGCCCACCCCGAGCGTCCCGCGCTCGAGGTGGATGGTCGGGTGCTGACCTACGCGGAGCTCCGGCTGCGGGCGCTCGCCGTCGCGGCCACCCTGCAAGCGCGGCGCCCGGCCGAGGGCCCCCCGCTGACCGCCGTGCTGGGGCAGCGCTCCGTCGAGGGCTTTGCCGGGATCCTGGGCGCGCTGTGCTCGGGGCACGGCTACGTGCCGCTCTTGCCCAGCATGCCGCCGGCTCGGATCGCGCTGATGCTCGAGCGCTCGCGCGCGCGCTGCCTGGTGGTCGACGCCGCCGGGGCGCGGCTGCTGCCGGAAGTGCTGCCGCGGGTGCCCCAGGCGCTGACGGTGATCGGGCCCGACGACGTGGACGAGGCGCCCACCGAGGCGCCCACCGAGTCGCCCACCGAGTCATGGGTCGAGCCCAGCGTGGGCGAGGACGACATCGCCTATCTGCTGTTCACCTCGGGCAGCACCGGGCAGCCCAAGGGGGTGATGGTGGCCCACCGCAACATCGCGCGGTTCCTCGAGGTGGTCACCGAGCGCTACGGACTGCGGCCCGAGGATCGCTTCTCGCACCTGTTCGACGTGACCTTCGATCTGTCGCTGTTCGATCTGTTCGGGGCGTGGAGCGTGGGCGGGTGCCTTTGCTGCCCCACCGGGATGCAGCGCCTGTTCCCGGCACGCTACGTGGACGAGGCGGGGCTGACGGTGTGGTTCTCGGTGCCCTCGACGGCGCTGTTGATGCAGCAGACCCATGCGCTCGAGCCCGGCTCGCTGCCGGGGCTGCGGTGGTCGCTGTTCTGCGGCGAGGCGCTGCCCATGAAGGTGGCGCGGGCGTTCGCGGCGGCCGCCAGCAACTCGGTGGTGGAGAACCTCTACGGTCCCACCGAGCTCACGCTCGCGTGTACGGTGCATCGGCTCGGGCCCCCGGATGGAGGTGAGGACGACGGCGAGGTGGTGCCGATCGGAGAGCCCTACCCCGGCATGGAGGCACGGGTGGTCGACGAGTCGCTGCGCGAGGTGGCCCCGGGCGACAGCGGCGAGCTGCTGATGACCGGTCCCCAGCTGGCGCTCGGCTACTGGGACGACCCCGAGCGCACGGCGACGGCGTTCGTGACCTTGCCTGGTTCGGGGCCTGGTTCGGAGCCCGAAGACCACCCGGGGCGCACGTACTATCGCACGGGAGACCTGGTGCGACGGCCGCGAGAAGGCGAGCCGCTGCGGTTCCTCGGGCGCATCGACTCGCAGATCAAGCTGCGAGGGTTTCGGGTGGAGCTCGGAGAGATCGAGGCCGCGCTGCGCCAGGCCTCGGGGCTGCCGGTGGCGGTGGCGCTCGGCTGGCCCGTTGCGGCCCCCGGCGGAGCCGAGGCGGTGGTGGCCTTCATCGACGACGCCACGATCGACGTGAACGCGGTGCTGGAGCGCGTGGCCGAGCGCCTGCCGAGCTACATGGTGCCGAGGGAGATCCGGGTGGTCGATCGCTTTCCGCTCAACGCCAACGGGAAGATCGATCGCAATGAGCTACGGGCCCGGCTCGGGGCCGAGCCTGCTGGGTCGCAGTGATGCCCGTCGCACGCGCCGCAGGCGGCGGTGCTAGGCTTGGTGACCTGGCCGTTTGGCCATGATGGCAGCGGCGCGAGCGCTCGAGGTCCCCGATGCTCCCGTTCTTCAACACCTCCGGCCCGTGCATCCCGGGCGAGCACTACATGCTGCCGCCCGAGCGACGGCTGGGTGATGTGCTCGCGCTGATCGAGGAGCGGCGCTACTTCACGCTGCACGCCGGGCGGCAGACCGGCAAGACCACGAGTCTGATGTGGCTCGAGCGCCACCTCAACGCGACGGGGCGCTGGTGCGCGCTGTGGGTCGACCTCCAGACGGCCCGCGAGACGCCCGACGTCCAGGAGGCGATGACCGCAATCTTCGCGGCCTTCGAGCGGACGCTCGCGTTTCGTCATCCACGGCGTCCTCGGCTCGAGGCCGACGAGCGCACCGCCATGCTGGCCACGCCCAAGAGCGCGCTGCTGGCCCATCTCACCCGCCTCGCCGAGCTCGATCCGCTCCCGCTGGTGCTCCTGCTCGACGAGGCGGATGGCCTGGTTGGCGAGGCGATGGTCTCGTTCCTCACCCAGCTGCGGCACGGGTACATCGAGCGCAGCCTCGTACCCTTCCCGGCCAGCGTGGTGCTCGTGGGGCAGCGGCAGGTGCGGGACTACGCGATGCGGGAGGAGGACCGCAAGGCGCTCGCGTGGCTCGGCACCACCTCGCCGTTCAACATCACCGCCGAGGCCACCACCTTGGGCCCGTTCACCGAGGCCGAGGTGGGCGAGCTGCTCGAGCAGCACACCACGGCCACCGGGCAGCGGTTCTCGCCCGAAGCCGTGGCCCGGATCGGAGCGCTGGGCCGCGGGCATCCGTGGCTCACCAACGCCCTCGCCGATCAGATCGTACGCCGCGACGTGACCGATCGCGCGGTGGAGCTCACCGCGGCCCACGTGGAGGCGGCCAAGGAGACGATCATCCTCGAGCGCCGCACCCACATCGACTCGCTGGTCGCCCGCCTGCGCGAGGAACGGGTGCGGCGGATCCTCGCGCCCATGCTGGTGGGCGACCGCGCCACGGGGGACGTGCTCGACGACGATTTCGCCTACGTGCTGGGCCTGGGCCTGCTGCGCGCGAGCGGGGGCAGGTACGAGATCGCCAACCCGATCTACGCCGAGGTCCTGCCCCGCGCGCTCACCTACCACCAGCAGATGCAGATCGCCAACGAGCCGGCCTGGTACGTGCGCCCCGACGGCTCGCTCGACATGCCCAAGCTGATGGCCGACTGGCAGGTGTTCTGGCGCAAGGACGGGCACCTCGCGGCCGACGGCTTCCACTACCGCGAGGCAGGCCCGCACCTGATGCTCATGGCGTTCCTGCAGCGGGTGGTCAACGGGGGCGGGCGGATCGAACGCGAGTACGCGCTGGGTCGGGGGGCGCTCGACTTGCTGGTGGAGTGGCGGGGGCATCGACACGCGATCGAGCTCAAGCTGCGCCGCAAGACCGAGACCGAGACCGAGGCGCTCGACCAGCTGCTGCGGTACCTCGACCACGTCGGTCTCGATGAAGGCTGGCTGGTCATGTTCGACCTGCGCTCGACGATGCCCTGGGACGAGCGGCTGACCCAGCGCGAGGTGGAGCGCCGGGGCAAGCGGGTGCACGTGGTCGGGTGCTGAGCGGGCACGGAATCTCGTCGAGCACGAGTGAACCGGATAGACTCGCACTCACAGCTCGGGAGCCCCACGATGGAAGACACCTCGCCTCCACGCGTCGACGAGCCTGCCGACATCGGCTCGCTCTTCAATCCATTCGACCCCGCGCAGCTCGAGGATCCATACCCGGTCTATGCGCTGGCCCGGCGCCACACGCCGGTGTTCTACAGCGAGCGTCTGGGCGTGTGGGTCGTCACTCGCCACGCGGATCTATGCACCGTCTTGCGCGATCCAGCGTTCTCGTCGGCCGGCTCGCTCGAGGCGACGACCAGCTTCGCCCCGGAGGTGCACGCAGTGCTGAGCGAGGGGTACCTGACGTTCACCTCGCTGGTCCAGAGCGACCCTCCGGATCACACCCGCATTCGCAACGCCTTCAACAAGGCCCTCTCGCCCTCGCGCGTCGCGGCGATGGAGCCGAGCATCCGCAAGATCGCGAACGAGCTGATCGACGGCTTCGTGAGCGAGGGAGAGGCCGACCTGATGTCCCGGTTCGCCTATCCCCTCCCGGGCATCGTCATCTCCGACCTCCTCGGCATTCCGCGGTCCGACGTCGCGATGCTCAAGCCGTGGTCCAACGACAAGCAGGTGCTCCTCGCCGCGAACGAGACGACTGCGCGGCTCGTCGAGGCGGCACGCGGGTACGTCTCGCTGCAGCGCTACTTCCTCGAGCACTTCGAGGACCGGGCGCGCGAGCCCAAGGACGACCTCATCACGCTGCTCCTACCCAAGGAGATGGGCGGGAACGCGCCGCTCAGCGTGCAAGAGGCGGTGTGCAACGCGATGGACCTCCTCGCCGCCGGGCACGAGACGACGAGCGATCTCATCGGCAACGGCCTCGTCCTCTTCATCGAGCACCCCGATCAGGCGGCAGCGGTCCGCGCGGACGCGAGCCTCATCCCGACCGCCGTCGATGAGATCCTGCGCGCGGATACACCGATCCGCGGCATGTTCCGCGTCGCGAAGACCGACTACGAGCTCGGGGGCGCAACCATTCCGGCGGGCGCGAAGGTGTTCGTCCTCTATGGGTCCGGGAACCGTGACGAGGCCCGGTTCCGCGACCCGGATCGCTTCGACATCCACCGCAAGGACGACGGTGCCCACATCGCCTTCGGAAAGGGCATCCACTATTGCGTCGGCAACGCCCTCGCGCGTCTCGAAGCGCGCGTCGCGTTCGAGCTGCTCCTACGGCGGTTGCCCAATGTGCGGTACCACCCGAGCCTGCCCGCCGAGCGCCGGCCCTACCTGATCCTGCGAGGCTTCGAGCGCCTGCCCCTCGCGTGGGATGTCTCGGACCGCGCCTGACGTCGGGCTTGGGCACTTCGCTGCGCGCCGATGCGCTTCGGGCCGTGCCATCATCCCGGAACATGGTTCAACCCGCGTCGTTCCTTCCTTCGTGTCTCCACCCTGCGACTGGCGCTCCACGGCGGGGCATCCTGGCCATGCTCGTGGCGACCAGCGCGTGCATCGTCGACCCCGCCTCGTCCACCGACGAGCTCGAGACCGGCGCGCTGCGGACGGCGCTGCTGCTCGGCGAGGATCCGTCCTGGGAGCAGGTCGAGCAGCACGGCGACCTTCCCCCGCCGAGCTGGGAGGGCGGCGTGTCGTTCGCCCGCTCCGTCCACCAGCCGAACGTCGTCCATCGCTTTGGCGGGCAGGACGGGATCTTTCCCGAGGACTTCACCCGCAACGACTTCCACGCGCTGGACCTCGAGACCTTCACCTGGACCGATCTCGGCTCGGCGCAGACTCCTGGCCCGCGCGCCGACACGGTCGTGGTCCCCGGCCCCTGTGGGAACTGCGTGAGCATCGTGGGCGGTCGCGGCAGGTTCCGCACCGGCGCGGATCTGATGTTCCCCGAGATGTGGACGTACCACACCCAGAGTCACCAGTGGGAGGCGGTCCCGGCCGAAGACCTCGGCGATCCGCTGGCCGTTCGTCGGTCCTCGGCGCTGGTCGTGACGGCCCCCGTCGCGGGGCATCCCAACAAGACGGTGACCTACGTGTTCGGGGGCGTGGGCAACACGCTGTCGAGGTTCGCCACCACGCCCACGGGTCTACGCAACGACGTGGCGGTCCGCGATCCGGACACGGGCTGGAGCACCGTCGCCACGCACGGAACGGCGCCTGCACCTCGTGCCTGGTGCGCGGGAGGCTACGATTCCTCCAACCATGCCCTGCTGGTCCTTGGTGGCTATCGCCTGGGTGAGGACCAGGGCCCGGACACTCCGGCGTGGGAGCTGTTCGGGCCCACGAACTACGCAGACGATCTGTGGTCGCTCGACCTGGCGACGATGACGTGGACCGAGCTCGACCCGAGCGGACCGCGGCCCTCCCCGCGCGACAACGCGGTCGCGTTCTTCGACGCCGAGCGCGCGGGCCTCGTGGTCTACGGCGGGCAGAGCTTCGACGGGCTGCGGGACGACCTGTGGTTCTACTCGGTCGAGGACGATGCGTGGGTCGAGGTTGTGCTCGATGAGGCGGCTTCGGTCCCACCCGTCCGCGTGGGGGGCGTCTTCGTCGTGCGGCAGACCGCGACCGCCTACGAGCTCTACCTGCACGGCGGGGCGTCGTCCGACGGC
This sequence comes from Paraliomyxa miuraensis, assembly GCF_026337845.1. GTDB lineage: Bacteria > Myxococcota_A > Polyangia > Nannocystales > Nannocystaceae > Paraliomyxa > Paraliomyxa miuraensis. The sequence continues at coordinate 68,238 of NZ_JAOVZF010000154.1, forward strand.
GGAGCGAGCGTGTTCTACGACGACCTGTGGCGCCTGCGCTGGCCCAAGGCCTAGCTAGATCCCGCCGTAGGGCACCCAGCTGGGCCCGCCGTCGAGCCACCAGGCGTCCTTGTTCTCCCAGCACCAGTAGTTGATCTCGACGTTGCTGTTGATCGACCACTCCGCGCACCACCGGTCGTTGCTTCCATTGAAGTAGTTGAAGAACGCCTCACCCTGGGGAGGAAGGCCGTAGAGGCTTCGCGGGAGGATCGCGGCCACGAGCATGAACGTGGTGGTCCCCAGCTCGCCCCAGTATGCGGCCCCCCAGCCACCGAAACCACACGCGATCAGGTTGGCTCGATCGCTCTCGCAGATCGCATCCATCAGCAGATAGGGGAAGTCCTCGGCTTCGAGGAAGGTCCCCGTCGGGGTGGGGACGGAGATCGCGGTCCACGAGGGCATCGCGGGGGGAGCATCGGGATCACTGGGAGGCTCCGCCGTGACGTAGGTGGTGAGCCCCTCGTAGGGCCGCGGCGCTCCGCTGGGCCTGACTCGCAGGTTGCGGAACTGGACGTTGTCTGCCGCCTCGGCGAACAGCCCGACTTGCCCCCCCTCGAATTCCGGGTACCCCTCGAAGTACTCGAGCTGATGCATGCCGATCTCGATGAGATGCCTGCGGCCTACGCTGGTGTCGCCGTGGGTGATGCGGATGGCGCCCCAGCCCGGGCCCACGGGGAATCCCAGCGACGGCTCCTCCAGCGCCTTGAGGCGCACGCCATCACGGACGATCGTGAGCTCGGCGGCGTGAGCCCCCAGGCTGAAGCGATAGAAGTTGTCATCGTCCTGGTACCCGTAGATGATCCCCAGGCTACCGTCGGCGTCGGGATCGGCCCGGTACTCCACCCAGTACTCGGAGGAACGGGTGTAGCCCGGGGACTCGTGGCGAGCCAGCTCGAAGCGCGGAGGGGCAATCATGTTGACCCCGAGCTGGTGCCTCCAGGAGTTGGCGTTGGAGTACGCGTAGTACGGAGATCCCGCCCAGATCATGGTGTCGCTGGGCTGGTCGTACGAGACGATCCACTGCCCTTGGTTGGCCTCGGTGTGCCGCGGCCAGGTGTCGTGGCCCCGCTCGAGGTCCGCCTGCCAGTCGTCGCTCCACCCCGCGAGGCTGCGATCGGAGATCACGTGGTCGTAGATCCGCGCGTCGCCGATCGGACCGGTGAACTCGCCCGTGCCGTCGCTGCGCTGGCCGATGCCGAGCCCGACGGAGAGTGAGGGGGCGAGCTGCACGCCCGGAGTGCCCGTCTGCGATGCGAGCACGCGCCCGTTGACCAGCAGGCGAAAGCGGCCCGTGCTGGCGTCGTACGTGGCGTATACCACCGAGACCCGTTCCGCCACGCCGAGCATGTGCCCGTCGAGCTGCAGCAGCTGTCCGTTCGCCAGGCGCACCTCGGCCTGAACCCACTGTCCCTGTACGGACAGCGAGTAGCCACCGTTTTGGTCGACGTTGTCGATGATCCACTGGCGCTCGGCGGGCAGGCTGCCCGACCACCAGGCACGATCGATGCGAGCGCCGAAGGTGACCGCATCGAGGGGCTCGAGGCCTTCGTCGGCGGCGACCACCAGCCCCATGCCCGGGCCGAACACGCGATCGGGGCGATCGAGGTTGCTCGCCCCCCCACTGAAGGCGCAGCCGGACTGCGAGCAGCCCTCGACCTGCGCCGTCCTCGTGCAGCTGGGGAACGCGCTGGTGTCCACGGTCGTCTCGACCGGCACCTCGCCAAAGCCCCCGTAGAAGCAGTCGAGCAGCGGCCACGAGCCCAGCAGGCCCGGCTCGGGCAAGAGCTGGTTGCTGTTCCACAGCCGCTGCAGCTCGGCGAAGCCCACGATGTCGTCGGGCACGCCCTCGATGACATAGAGCGGGCCCGTCTCGAGCGCCGCCCGAGTGCCCGTCTGGTCGTCCGAGCCGCCGATGAGGATCTCCCACTGCTCGATCGACTCGCCACCCGCTTGGAACAGCGAGGCGTGGGCCTCGCCGTCGACATAGAGAATCAGCCAGCTATCGTCCCCGTGCTGACGCACCTGCAAGGCCAGCGCATGCCACTCCCCCTGCGTCATCGGCGTGGTCCCCCCGACGGACTGGGAGTCTCGCCCCAGGCTCCATGTGCTTTGCATGAGATCGTAGCTCGCGCTCAGCTCTTGCCCCTGGGGACCGTTGACCCGCAGCCAGTCGAGCTGGGGGCTGAGTCGATCGATCTGATCCTGCACGTCCTCGCCCTGGCTGGCGCGCCGTTGGAGGTTGGCGAGCGCGGCATCGTGATGCCACCGCACCATGCTGGTGTAGACGACCGAGCGATCGGCCGCGAGCGGGATCGAGCGCGCGTCCGTGGCCGTCCATGCGGCCGACTGGGGATCGATGGACACGATGCGGGTGCCGTACCTCGTGGTGGCCATCCCGACCTCGTCGGCCAGGCCCATGCTGGTGGGCTCGACGTGGTAGTCGTCGTAGATCTCGACGCAGACGGGCTCGTAGTCCGCGCAGCAATCGCCGTAGCCCGTGCATAGATCGTCGCAGTAGCACGAGCCAGCGTTGCCTCCGCAGTGGCCCTCGCACGATGACGATGACGATGGCGCGCAGGCTTGGGGCGTGTAGTCGTCGCAGCAATCGCCCAAGAACATGCACGCGTCATCGCAGAAGCAAGACTCCGCGCCCACGACCACCTGCCCCGTGCACGCGCCCGCGCACGAGAGCCCCTCGGCGTGCGCGGTGGTGGGAGTCAGTCCAAGCGCCGCCGCGCCGCTCGCCATTGCCACGAGGGCTCCGATCTTCCAGCTCTTCATCGTCATTCTCCAGGACTAGCCCGCGCTGGAACCACCGCCCATGAGGGCTCCACCCCAGCCGGGGGAGGGATCTTCCTCAGTCGGCGGGCGGCAGCGGCAGCGAGCCGATCCTTGCCCCCCGCGCAAGCCGCGAAAGCCCTCTTTCGCCCCTTCCGATGCCCACTACGAGCGTTTCCAGCCCTCGCGAGCGTCCATCCCCGTCCGCCCTCCCTCCCCCGCCCCGCCCCTGCTACCGTCCCTTCGCCATGGAGCTGACCTCGACCTCCGTCCGCGAGTTCCTCGGCAAGAAGACTCGCGCCGATCTGACCAAGGTGAGCGACGACGACAAGCTGTTCTCGTCGGGCATCATCGACTCGTTCGTGATGATCGACCTGCTCGGCTTCCTCGAGAAGCACACCGGTGCGCGGGTGGCCCCCGAGGATCTGCAGGCGATCGACTCGGTGCGCTCGATCCTCGAGCTCGCCGCCAGCAAGTCCAAGCGATGAGCGACTCCCGGCCCCAGGGCATCGTCATCATCGGCACCCCGCGCGCGGGCACCACCCTCCTGCGCCGGATCCTCGACGCGCACCCGCGGATCGCCTGCCCGCCCGAGACCTACCTGCTGTCGGCCGCCGCCCGCTTCCTGCACGAGGAGCGCTTCGCGGCCGGCCTGCGGATCGGCGTGCTCTCGGGCCTGGCGTTCGCGGGCTTCGAAGAGCCCGAGGTGCTGGCCCGCCTGCGCGGGCTGGTGTTCGGGTTCCTCGACGATCACGCACGCGCCCGAGGCAAGTCGCGCTGGGCCGAGAAGACCGCCTTCGACGCGTTCCACCTGCCCGCGATCGAGCGCATGCTGTCCGGCCACGTGCGCTTCGTGTGCATCCAGCGGCACGGGCTCGACGTGGCGTGCAGCCTGGCCGAGCTGGTCGACAAGACCGGTGGCTACGTACAGGAACTGCACGACTACCTGCGCCGCGATCCCGAGCCGCTGGTGGCCCTGGCCCATGCATGGGTCGACGCCGCCGAGCACGTCGCCGGCCTGGTCGAGCGCGACCCGCTGGCGCTCGACCTGCGCTACGAGGACCTGGTGCGCGATCCGGAGGCCGTCGTGCGTCGCGTGCTCGAGCACGTGGGCGAGCCCTACGACGACACGCTGCTGGCCCGTGCGCTGGCCGAGCCCGGCCAGCTCGGCTTCGGCGACTGGAAGACCTACGGTCGCGCCGCGATCGACGGCAGCAGCGTGGACCGCTGGCGGACGCTGCCCAGCCCCACCGCCTCGCGCCTGGCCGAGGTCTGCAACCCCATGCTCGTGCGGCTGGGCTACGAGCCGGTCGAGATCGACCAGGCCCCCAGCGACGAGGATGCGCGCCACCGCTATGCGATGGGCCTGCGGCTGCAGCAGATGCGGGCCGGCAAGTCCCACGAGCAGTGAGGCTCGCCGCGAGCCCACCGGGACTACGACTCGTCGCGGTGCTTGATGAGATCCGACCCCATCGCCACCGTGCGACGCCCATCGTCCGCTTGGGTGGGCATCACGGTGGTGGCGGTACCCATGCCCTTGGGCACCACCCACTGACCCGAGGACTCCCCTCCGGGCAGGGGCTCGCCCGGCACCAGCACGTGCCGAGACGCCGATTCATCGGGCGCCATCGTGCGGCGCAGCCCCGACTCGTCGGGCGGCACGACCCGCCGCGACCCGGACTCGTCGGGACGCATGGTCATCATGCGCACGCCCGACTCGTCGGCACGTGCCGCGACTTGCTCGAGGTGGCGCACCAGTGACTGCGCCGTGTGGCAGCGTCGCTCGAGCGCGGCCGCCATCTCGTCGACCTGGGCGGCGAGCCCCGAGATGACCTCGGGCAGGAGGTCGACCGCGGCGTAGCGAAGCCGTCGCGGCGCGGACAGCAGCGGGGTGATGTCCCCGGGGCTGTGGGTCGCGAGGGCCAGCTTGCTCTCGAGCACCTTCACCGTCTTGAGCGCGAGGTGATACTCCCGGCCGGCCCGCAGGTAGCCCACGTACGACAGCTCGATCACCCGCTTGCCGTTGTGGTCGAGCGAGGTGGCCTCGTCGATCGGTCGTGGATGCACGTAGTCCAGCCCCACCGAGAGCTGGGCGAGCAGCTCGTCGATGCGCTCGATGAGCCCATTGAGCTGATCCGAGCCGGCGTTGAGGCGCCGCGCGGAGTTGCCCAAGTGATGGAGCTCGTCGTTGATGGCCATGCCACCCCAGCCTAAGGGAGGGGAGGGCAGCGTGGCAACGCCCGGCGCCAATCCTAGCCCGAAATGGCCTCGAACACGGGCGCCCCTACTCCCACCGAATGCCCTGCGCCAAGGGGAGAGCGTTCGACCCGTTCACCGTGCAGGTCTGACGGCGCATGTAGGCCTTCCAGGCGTCGCTGCCGGACTCGCGCCCGCCTCCGGTGGCCTTCTCTCCACCGAACGCCCCGCCGATCTCCGCGCCGCTGGTGCCGAGGTTGACGTTGGCGATCCCGCAATCGCTCCCGGCCGGGCTCCAAAAGCGCTCGGCCGCACGCACGCTGTCGGTGAAGATGGCGCTCGACAGCCCCTGCTCCACCTGGTTCTGCACCGCGATCGCGCCGTCGAGGTCATCGGTGCCGAAGCGCCGCACGTAGAGGATGGGCGCGAAGGTCTCCTGATCCATCAGCGGGAATTCCTTGCCCTCCGGCACGGCGACCACGGTAGGGACCACGTAGTAGCCCGATCGATCGAGCACGCGGCCGCCCACCAGGATCTCGCCCCCATCGGCCTCGATGCGCTCGATCGCCGCGACGTACTGATCGCGAGCGTCTGCGTCGATGAGCGGGCCCACCAGGTTGGCCGGATCGCGGGGATCGCCGATCCGCTCCGCCAGCTGCTGGTAGGCACCCACCACCTTCCGCACCAGCGCATCGGCGACCGACTCGGCCACCAGCAGCCGCCGGGTGGTCGTGCAGCGCTGGCCCGCCGTACCCGCGGCGCCAAAGGCGATGGCGCGTGCGGCCAGATCGAGATCGGCGGTGGCATCGACGATGATGGCGTTGTTGCCTCCCAGCTCGAGCAACGTGCGCCCGAGGCGGGCCGCCACGCGGGGACCCACCTTGCGCCCCATCGCACACGAGCCGGTGGCGCTCACCAGGGGGAAGCGCGGATCGTCGACGAGGGCCTGCGCGACCTCGACGTCGGGGCCGATCACCAGCTGCATCGCGTCACCGTGGCCGGCCTCCGCGAGCACCGGCTGGAGCAGCGCATGGGTGGCCATCGCCGTCAGCGGGGTCTTGAGGCTGGGCTTCCACACCACCGGGTCGCCGCACACGAACGCCAGGGCCGCGTTCCAGGCCCACACGGCCACGGGGAAGTTGAAGGCGGTGATGCAGAGCACGGAGCCCACCGGGTGCCACTGCTCGAACATCCGATGACCCGGTCGCTCGCTGAGCATGGTGCGACCCCCGAGGCTGCGCGACAGGCCCGTGGCGAAGTCACAGATGTCGATCATCTCCTGGACCTCGCCGAGCGCCTCGGCGATGCCCTTGCCCATCTCGGCCGTGACCAGGCGCGCCAGCGGCTCCTTGTGCTGCCGCAGGCGCTCGCCGATCCGACGGACCAGCTCGCCACGCACCGGGCCCGGCACCTCGCGCAAGCGCAGGAACGCAGCGTGGGCCGCGGCCACCTTGGCCATGGCGGCCTCTCGATCGTCCTGGGCCACCCGCGCGATGATCTCGCCGCAGCTCGGATCCTCGACGGCCAGGCCGCCCTCGACGTCGGTGGGTGCCACGAGGCCCATGGCCTCGAAGATTTCCTTCACTTCCTGACTCGGCATCGCGGGGTCGGTATAGCAGCCCTGGGGCACACCCTACCGGCCCTCGACGGCCCCCCAACGACAATGGCCACGTGAGTTACGCAAGCCAAGGCCCTCGAGCCGACCGTTCGGCCCGACCACTCGGCCGGACCGCGTTGCCCGCGCGTCACGACCCGGTCGTGGATCGATCCACCTCGCTCGGCTCGTCCGCCTCACGCCTCGCCGTGCTCGCGCAGGTGCTCGATCGTTCGCTCGATCCCCTCGGCGATGCTCACCTTCGGCTCGTAGTCGAGGTCTCGGCGTGCCTTGGCGATGGAGAAGTAGTGATGCGTGCACATGTAGCGCACCGAGAACCGACTGAAGTTGCCCTCGTTGCCCAGTGAGCCGCCCTTGAGCGTGTCCCAGGTCTCCTTGATCGCGGCCACGGGATAGGCCACCGCAAACGGGACGCGGCCGCGGATCTTGGGCATGCCGAGCTCGACCAGCACGGCATCGACGAAGGCGAAGAAGTCCATCGGCTCGCCGTTGGTGATGAAGTAGGCCTGTCCGGCCACCGCCGAGCCGGGTGCGAGCCGCTCGGCCGCGGACACCGTGGCGTCGACGAGGTTGGACACGTAGGTGAAGTCGGAGAGCTTGTCGCCCGAGCCCACGCCGAGCTTGAGCTTGCCCGCACGCGCGCGCTGCAGCAGCGCGGGCAGCAGGCGCTGGTCATGGGGCCCGAACACCACGTGCGGCCGCAGGGCACACACGGCCAGGTCGTCGCCGTTGGCCGCGAGCGCGTCCTGCTCGGCTGCGATCTTCGAATCGGCATAGGGGGCCTGCGAGATCGACGAGTACGGCAGCCGCTCGTCACCACCGACGATGTCGCGGCCCTCGTAGACCACGCTCGCGGAGCTCATGTAGACCAGCCGCTCCACGCCCGCCGTCCGGCAGGCGTCGATCATCGTGCGGGTGCCGCCGTGGTTGACGTCCCACACGAAGCTCTCCTTGTTGCGTCGGGTGTGGACGACCGATGCGTTGTGCACCACGACGTCGACGCCCTCGCACAGGGCCACCATGCGCTCGCGCTCGCGGACGTCGCCGTGCTCCCAGCGAATGTCGTCACGCCAGGGCTTGCCCGCCACGTCGACGGCGATCACGGAGCCGCCCCGATCGGCGAAGGCGTCCACGAGGTGGCGTCCCACGAAGCCGGAGGCGCCGGTGACGAGGATGGTGCGGGAGTTCGGGGAGTCGCTTGCCATGGGAGCTCGTCGTGGCCATCACGGGGTCCAGGGCTCACCGCCGCATCGAGGCTTGATATCACACGGCTCGACCCGAGGGTACGGCTCTCGTTTCGACTCGCTGCCGGGCCTCGGGCTGCTACCATCGGGCGTCGTGACCCCTCCTCGCTGCCCCGTCGTGCTCGTGTCGCTCGTGCTGACGGCCTGCACGAGCGACAACCCGGCCTACGGCCTCGACGAAGGCGGCTCGTCGACCTCGGCTGGGGGCTCGTCGACCTCGGCCGGAGGCTCGCATGCGGGTGACGAGCTCGGGAGCGACGACGACGCGGGCTCGGCCGACGGCTCGGGCTCCCCTCCGAGCTGTGATGCCCCGGCCCCGACCGACGCGACGTGCGATGGCATCGACGACGACTGCGACGGATCCATCGACGAGGACTACGCACCGATCACGAGCTGCGGGATCGGCCACTGCAACGCCACCAACACCCCCTCGTCGTGCATCCAGGGCATGGAGTCGGCCTGCATCCCCGGCGAGCCCATCGACGAGCTCCCCGACGACGACGTCGACCAGGACTGCGACGGCATGGACGCGGTCAGCGGTCCACCGATCGACTCGTTCTGGGACGACTTCGAGGACGGCTCGGTCGACCCCCGCTGGGCCGAGCCCGCGTGCACCGGCGATTGCTCGATCGCCGAGCAGTCGGGCGTGATGCACTTCGCAATGCCCGCGGGGCAGGCGTGCTCCTGCACGCTCTCCACCGCCGACGTCTACAGCCTCGTCGATGAAGACGTGCTGCTCGACGTCCCGGCGATCACCTACTTCTTCGAGCCGCTGCGCTTCTCGATGGCTTTGGTCACGGAGCAGGGCGACGTCATCGAGTATGGCTTCGATGGCAGCGGCGACGCGTTCTTCGCCGAGATCGAGGACGACGGTGCCCTCGTGTTCGCGCAGAAGTCCGAGTACCCCCCCCGGCCCCGGTTCTGGCGGATCCGCGAGCAGGGCGGGCAGCTCTACTTCGAGAGCTCGCCGGACGGCGCGAGCTGGGGCGTGGAGATGCAGACCGAGACCCCGTTCTTCGTGGGCGCGGTTCGATTTCGCTTTGGCGCCGAGATCTCCGCCCCCATGCCCAACAGCGTGGGGATCAGCGTGCCGAACTACAACACGCTGCCGTAGCCGGTCGCGTGCTCGCCATGCCCGCGGTATCCTGGTCCGCGCTCCCGTGCCCCCCTTGCACCTCATCCTCGTGCCGGGCTTCCTCGGCTTCCAGCGCCTGCACACGCTGCCGTACTTCGCCGATGTAGAAGCGCTGCTCGAGCGGCCGTTTCGCGAGAGCGGGCACGCGGTCACGGTTCGGGCCATTCGAACGCTGCCCACCTCGTCGCTGGCCGATCGCGCGGCTCGACTGGCCGAGGTGGTGGCCGAGGTGGTGGCCGAGGGTCCCAAGGGGGCGGAGGTCCACCTCATCGGGCACTCCACCGGTGGACTCGATTGCCGCCTGTTCCTCTCGCCCGGCGCCTCGTTTCCCACTCAGGTCGACGTGGCCGCGACCGCCGAGCACGTGCGCTCGGTGGTGACCGTGGCCACCCCGCACCACGGGGCTCCCCTGGCGACGCTGTTCACCGGCGTGCACGGGCATCGCTTGATGAGCGTGGTCTCGGCGGCGATCACCCGTCTGCTCCGCGGCGGCCGACGCTCGGCCAGCGCGATGGTGGAGCTGGGCAAGGTGGTGCTGCTGCTCGATCGCCTCGCCGGCGTGGACGAGGCCCATCGCGGCCCGCTGCGCGAGCAATTGCGCGTGGTGCCGCGGCTCGACGACGATCCCGGCCTCGCGCGGCTGCTCGACGACATCGGGGACGACACCTCGCTGCTCGAGCACCTCACCCCCACCTCGCTGGCGCTGCTCAACACCACCACGCACGATCGTCCGGGCGTGCGCTACGCGTCGGTGGTGGCCATGGCCCCGCGCCCGCGCCTGCGCCGTCTGGCCCGCCTGGGCCTCGATCCCCTGGCCCGACTGACCTACGCGCTCTACCTGGCCAGCCACCGCCTCGCCGGTCTGGCCGCCTCGCAGCGCCTACCGGCGCTGACCCCCGAGCAAGAGCGCGTGCTCCGACAGCGCCTGGGCGTGCTGCCCGATCGCTCCGACAACGACGGCATCGTGCCCACGTGCTCGCAGGTCTGGGGCACGGTGATCGACGCGGTCTCGGCGGATCACTTCGATCTCATGGGCTACTACGGGGGACGACGCGAGCGGCCACGGCTCGACATGCTGGCCTGTGGCGCCGACTTCGGACCGCAGGAATTCGAGGCCACGTGGACCAGGGTCTCGCGATTCGTGCGCGACACGGCGGCCGAGGCCGCCGCGGCATGAGCACCGAGCCGCTCACGCGCCCCGCGAGGGCGACCGCAGCGACCACAGCAGCACCGCGGTCGCGGCGGCGACGTTGAGCGAGTCGACCCCGGGCGCCAGCGGAATCGTCACGCACGCGTCGGCCCGCGCCCGCAGCGGCTCCGACAGCCCGGCGCCCTCGTTGCCGACCAGGAGCACCACCCGCGAAGGCGCACGCCACTCCCCCAGCGCGCTCGCCCCCTCCCCCACCACCGCGGCCACCGTGCGTGCGCCCGGGCCCAGGCCGCGCTGCACCTCGTGCACCGCGGCCGGGAGATCCTCGCAGCCGATCACGGGCAACGAGAAGCAGAGCCCCATCGCGGCTCGGATCGCCCGCCTCGACCACGGCTGTGCCCCGCGCCCGTGCAGCAAGAGGTCGACCCCGAAGGCCCGCGCGTTGCGGATCACCGCGCCGAGGTTGGCCGGGTCGGCGAGCCCTTCGGCCACCACCACCGTGCGAGGGCCGTCGCCTCCGGCGATTCGCGACACCACCGCACCGAGCGGGGGCATGCGCGGACGCTCCATCACCGCCAGACAGCCGCGATGGAAGTCGAAGCCCACCACCTCCCGCAGCAGCGCGGCCTCGGCCTGCAGCACCTCCACCCCGGCGGGGATCGCCGCCTCGAGCCGCTCCCGATGCCCCGGCGTCAGCAGCAGCGCCCGCACCGGGTGCTCGCTGCGGAGCGCTCGCTCGACCGCGAGCTCCCCTTCCACCACGATCGTCTCGGTCACCCCTCGCTCGCGCAGCGCCTCGAACGGCCGTAGCCGCGGATCCGCGGGATCACGCACCATCGCGCCGGTCATCGACCCCGCCCTCCGCCTTCGAGCCTGCGCTCCGATGCTCGAAGGCCGCCACCGCCGCCTCGATCTCTCCACACACGTCGTCGCGCGCGGCCTTGGCCGCCACCTTGATCGCGTTGCCGATCGCGCGAGCATGGCTGCGCCCGTGGGCCTTGATGATCGGCGAGCAGAACCCGAGCAGCGGGGCTCCCCCGTACTCGCTGTAATCGGTGACGTCCTTGAGCCGCCACAGCCCGCTCGACAGCAGCACCAGCCCGGCCTTCCACAGCAGGCTCTGCTTGAACGCCCACTTGCCCAGCCCCTTGAACACCTCGTTGACGCCCTCGGCCAGCTTGAGCGCCACGTTGCCCACCAGGCCCTCGCACACGATCACGTCGGCGGCCCCGCGCGGGATCCCGTTGCCCTCGACGTTGCCCACGAAGTTCAGCAAGGGGTCGTCCTTCATCAGGCGATGGGCCTCGCACAGATCCTCGCCCCCCTTGGTCTCCTCGGATCCCATGTTCAGCAGCCCCACCGTGGGGCGCGCGACCTTGGAGATGCGACTGGCATAGGCATGCCCCATGTAGGCGAAGAACAGCAGATCGGTGGGACGACAGCGAACGGTGGCCCCCACGTCGAGCAGCAGCGAGAAGCGGTCGGGGTTGTTGGCCCGCCGTTGGGTGGGATGGACGGCCGCCAGCGCGGCTCGCTGCACGCCGGGGATGCGCGGGACCACCATGGCCGAAGCCAGCACCAGCGCACCGGTCGATCCGGCGGAGACCAAGGCATCGGCCTCCTTGCTGGCCAGCAGCCGCGATGCCACCAGGATCGAGGCGTCGGGCTTGGCCTGTAGGGCAGCTCGGGGTTTCTCGTCCTGCTGCACCACCTCGCGGGCGGGAACGATGTCGATGTGGCGACGCTCGTGCTCCACGCAGGCGAGCTCGGCCTGGATCCGCCCGGGGTCTCCCACCAGGGCGATCCGCAGGTCCGTCTGCCGTGACACCTCCGCAGCCGCCCGCACCGGCTCTCGCGGCGCGTCGTCTCCCCCCATGGCATCCACTGCGATCCGAAGCGTCCGATCACTCACGGGCTCACCATACCCGACCCGACCCCTCCACGAGTGCGGGGGCCTTCGCCCCCAGCACCACTGAAAACGCAGTCGATTCCCTCCCACGCGGCGATCCTTTTGGATACCCTGCCGCCCATGGTCTGGTCACGACACGCGCTGGTTCTTCTGTGTGGCATGGGTCTGGCTTGCGGTCCCGATGGCGAGCAAGCCCCCGATACCGACTCGGAGGGGGAGACCGAGTCCGAGGAGTCGGGCTCCACGGGGAACACCAACCCCACCACCACCAACTCCACCGTGGGCACGTCGTCGGCGACGGGCACCACCTCCACCACCGGCCCGGCGCCGACCACCACCACCGGTCCGGATCCCGACACCGCCACCAGCGATCCGCCGCCGCCCGAGACGGACACCGGCGAGTGCCCCTATGGCACCGAGGGCTGCCTGTGCGACGTGGGTGCGGCCTGCGACGAGGGCCTCGACTGCAACGACGAGGGCATCTGCGTGGCCCCGCCCGCCTGCGAGCCGATCGACACCGATCCGCATGGCGACGAGGCCAGCGCGATCAGCCTCGATCCGCTCGATTGCGGGATGGGCGGGGATCTGGGCCTCGTCGGAACCGTCGCGGGCCCCGAGACCGATTGGTACTCGTTCGTGGGCAACGAGGCGTTTGGCTGCCCCGAGCAGCCAGGAGCCGCGGTCGTGGCCGCCGATCCGCTCGAGGTGTGCGTGTTCCTCGAGTGCACCAACGGCGGCGACGTCGATCCCCTCGACTGCGCGGCGGGCTCGACCGACGCAACGTCCCCCGATGGCCGCCCGGGCTGCTGTGGTGACGGCGCAGCCATGGTCGAGGGCTACGACTGCACGGGCTTCGGCGGCAAGGACGTCGACGTGTGGATCTCGGTCGGCTCCGACCAGCAGATCTGCGCCGACTACGAGCTGTCCTACGGATACTAGCTCGACGAATCCTACGAGCCGTCGGATGAGCGCGAGGCTGCGACGTCCTCGCGCCCCACGCCCTTGCGGCCCTGCCGTAGCTGTCGCTGCAGCTCCTGCCACTGCCGCAACAGCACCTCCCCGCCCGACTCGACCATCAGGCGCAGCTCCACGACCTGCTCGGCCACGAGCTTGAGCCAGTGGAACAGCGGCCCGACCAGGGGCGCGCGCTCGATGGGCTCGTCGGCGGGCACCGTGGGCAGCCGGAATTCCGCCGTGACCACGGGGCCGTTCGAGTGGAAGCGCACGTCGGGCGAGACGTCGCGGAGCAGCTCGTGCATGCCGTGGTTGATGGCCAGGAAGTCGCAGCGAAACGCCTTGATCCCGCGCTCGGTCGCGGCCGCAACGAGGCGCAGCAGCAGCATGCGGCCCAGCCCCTGCCCCTGAGCGTCGTCGACCACCGCGAGCGCCGGCTCGGCCACGTCGGGCTCGCCGGCAAGCCGCACGAAGCGTCCGATCCCCAGTCCCTTGCCTTCCCGACCGTCCTCCGTGACCTCGCTGGCCCCGATCGCAAAGTGCGTGTCGCCGTCGATCTCGGTCAGGTAGCGCAGCTCCGCCTCGGTCAGCCGCTCCTTGTCGGTGAAGAAGCGCAGATACCTCGACTTCGGGGACAGCCGCGCCAGGCCCTCCGCCAGCCGCTGCTTGTCGCCTGGTCCGATGGGCCGCAGCCGCACCCGCGTGCCGTTGCGCAAGGTCAGCTCCTCGACGTAGCGGGGGCCGAAGGCGCGCACACGGGCGGTCGCGGTGGCGCCCGGGGGCTCCGAGGTGGCCGGCACCAACTCAGGGTAGCTCGCCCGCATGGGGGAGTGAAACCGGTCTGCATCCGCCGCGGTGCCCGCTGCGGCCCACGGTACGGATGGGCTCGATCGCGACTGGTACCATCGCGTGACCACGATGGCGCCGCGCATCCAGCTCACCGCCGCCCAGCAGCAGGCCCTCCTCGCTCGCCACCGCGACCGCATGCGTTCCTGCGAGCCATGGTCGGCCGCGATCAAGTGGAAGCCCGAGCTCAACGTCCAGGGATCGACCTACAAGGTGCTCGAGCTCTGGCCGGGCATCGTCGCCTCGGATGCTCCGGTGGACCAGCTCGAGCGGGGGCAGTACGTCGACTCGCCGAGCCGCCGCTTCCGCTACTGCGTACGCCTGCACCGAGCCGGCCAGACCCTGCTGACGTGGTGGGGTGCACAGGTCGGCACGGTGCTGTTCGACCACGACGTGATCATCCCCGCCCTCTATCAGGCGCGCGGTCCCGACGACCCCGGTACCGGCGAGTGGACCGAGACGCCGTGGATGTCGCTGACGCCGGCCGAGCTCATCACCTTGCGGCCCGGGACTCGGCTCGCGCGTGGCCGCACCGTGGTGGCCGGGCTCGGCCTGGGCCACCAGCTCATCGAGGTCAGCCGGCGGATCCAGGTCAAGCGCGTCATCTTGGTGGAGCTCGATCAGGAGCTCGTGGACTGGATCCTCCCGAGGATCCGCCCCCACCTGCGCAAGCCCCTCGACGTCCACGTGGGCGATGCCTATGAGATCATCCCCACCCTGCGCGCCGACGTGGCGCTCATCGACATCTTCCCGGGCTATGGCGATGGATTCGCTCGCGTGGCCGAGCTGGCCCGCCGCAGCCCCTCCATCAAGAAGTTCTGGGGCTGGGGGACATCGGAGATGACGGGCCTGGCCCAGCCCGATCGCTGAGCGCAGGCCCCAGGCCCCACCCCAAGCGCCACCCTCCCACTGGGTGAGCAAGGTCGCGACCTCCGGAAGGGCTCGTTCGCCCTCGGCGACCCGGTCCCCTCGTTGCCACCTGATTCCGATCGACCCGATTTGGCCCGGATCGGCCACGGAAGCCCAATGGGGGCGACAAGCGCTGGCACCGCCCACCATGATGCGATACCGTGGACTCGTGACCGAAGGAGCCTGGCCGTGGCCCGATCTCTGCGGGGGGCCCTTCGACGGAGCCGCCAGGTGATCGTTCGGGCGGAGCAACGAGACGAGAATTGTCCAAGAAACTCTTCGTAGGTGGACTGGCATGGGCGACCGACGAGGCCTCGCTCTTGGAGGCCTTTCAGCAGTTCGGACCCGTGGCGGAGGCCAAGGTCATCCTCGACCGTGAAACCGGGCGCTCGCGAGGCTTCGGTTTCGTGACGTACGAGAGCGATGCCGATGCGGACACGGCGATGAAGGAGCTCGACGGGGCGCAGCTCGACGGGCGAAGCATCCGCGTCAACGAGGCCCAAGCCCGACAGGGCGGCGGTGGCGGTGGCGGACCTCGGCGTGGCGGCGGCGGTGGCCGTGGCGGCGGTGCTGGCTTCGGTGGCGGCGGTGCCGGTGGCGGCGGCGGTGGCTTCGAGGATCGCGGCTTCGACGACCGTGGCGGCGGCGGGCGAGGTGGCTACGACGACCGCGGTGGCGGGCGAGGTGGCTACGACGACCGCGGTGGCGGGCGAGGTGGCTACGATCGCGACCGCGGCGGCCGGGGTGGTCGTGGTGGTCGTGGTGGTCGCGGCGGTCGCGGCTAGCCCTCCGGGTCCTCGGAGAACAAGCTCACCTGGCGAGCCGGTCGGCGCTCGCCAGGGTGGTCGTGGGCAGCGGATCCGAAGGCGGGCAGCGTGCCGACCTCGGCTCGCGCCGTGAGGTGCTCGAAGAACCGCCGAGCGAGCCGAGGGGCAAAGAAGTCGTCGGGCACGTGCATGAACAGGTAGGGCTCGCGCCCTTCCTCGAGCCAGCTCACCACCTGCTCCGCCCACGCGATCAGCCGCGCGTCGTTGGCGGGGAGCTCGGGGTTGGCCACGTAGCGCAGCATCGGATGGCGGCCGGTGGCCACCGCGGGTGCGGGCAGCCGAGGCTTGCGCTCGTGGGCCCTGGCCAGGTCGGGATCGTCGCCTTCGGCCTCGTGCACCCCGCGGGTGTCGATCACGGCTCGATCCATCCCCAGCTCGCCGAGCATCGCGTTCAGCTCGTCCTGCGCCGCCCCCTCGAAGTAGCCCGGATGCCGCACCTCCACCGCATAGGGAGCCACCGGCGGCAACGTGAGCAGGAAGTCCTCGAGCGAGGGCAGGCGCTCGGGTCCGAAGCGCGGGGGGAGCTGCACGAGCACGGGACCGAGCCGCTCACGGAGCGGCGCGAGCACCTCCATGAACGCCTCGGCCTCGCGACTGGCATTGACCAGCATGCGCTCGTGAGTGATGGCGCGCGGCAGCTTGAAGCAGAAGCGAAAGCGCGGCCCGGTCTGCTCGACCCAGCGCGCCACCGTGGTGGGCGGTGGCGTGGCGTAGAAGGTGGTGTTGCCCTCCACCGCGTTGAAGATGCGTGCGTAGGCAGCCAGTCGCTGGGACGCAGGGGTACCCGGCGGATACAGCTCCCCCGTCCAGTCCGCGCGGTTCCACACCGGGAGCCCCAGGAATGCGCGCTGGATCACCCGTGCGCTCCCCGGGGCTGGACGCTCCTTCGTACCACTGCCCCGGAGGGTAGCAGCGTGCGCCCGCCGGGCCTCGCGGCCCCGTTCTCGTCCCGCTGCGCCGGTTTCCAGTAGGATTCCGGGCATGGCCCTGTCGCTGACCAGCCAGTGGATCCTCCTTGCCTCGGGACTGATGGCCCACGCCGACGACGTGATGGCGGGTGAGGAGTGCGAGCGACTGATGACGCTGGTCGACGAGGAAGTGGATGGCGACGACTACGCCCACTGGCTCGCCATCGTCAGCGATCCTGCGCGCCTGGCCGACGCGCTGCAGGGTCTGCCGCTCCCGCCGGCCGACAGCCACCCGCAGATCCTCGAGAGCGCGTGGCTGATGGCGGTGGTGGATGGTGAGCGCGCCCAGGCCGAGGTCGAGACGCTGGGACGGATCGCAGCCCGACTGGGGGTGGAGCACGCGCAGCTCGAGACCTGGCGCGAGGCGTGGACGAAGGCCCAGCATGCCAACGCCGAGCTCGCCGCCGGCGCCCTGGCCTACGTGCTGGGCGGCGGCGCGGACGTGCCCGCCGCGCATGCAAGCGCGGTCCGGGGCTTCGTGGACGAGCTGCCCACCACCCACGAGCACCGCGAGCAGCTCGCCGACGTCGGCACCCGGGGGCACGAGCTGACCGCGCTCGAGTCGGGCCTGCGTGCCATGGCCGTGGGGCTGCGCCGCGATCTGCTCGGGCGCATCTCCGCGCTGGACCTCGACGACGAGGCCAGCGAGCGCTGGCGTGCCGTCGCCCGTGCCGCGGGGCTGGGCGACGATGACCTCGGTGGCCCGAGCGCGCGCTGAGGCCCCAGGGAGGCGGGCTAGCCCGGCCGTGCCCCGGGAAACCTCTCGAAGTAGCGCTCGAGCGCGTCCTCGGTGCCGCACAGGTACACGCGATCGCCGGCCTTGGGGACGAAGTCCTCCGACACGTCCACGATGACTTCCTCGTCGCGCTCCACCGCGACCACCGAGCAGCCGGTCTTGGCCCCGACGCTCGACTCGCGGAGCTTGCGGCCCGCGAGGCCCGCCGGCTCCACCCCCACGAGCTTGAGCCGCGTCTCCAGCGAGATCCACTCGTCGCCCAGCAGCTTGTGCGCCAGGATCTCGCCGGCGACCTCGCCCAGCGACAGCGCAAAGTCGGCGCCCGCCCGGTGGAAGCGCTCGACGTGATCGACCCGGGCCACGCGCGCGATGATGGGAATTTCGGGCGCGAGGTCGCGGACCACCGCGGTCGTGAAGAGGTTGGTGCTGTCGTCGGCCACCGAGAGGATCGCCGCCCGGGCCTTCGTCACGCCGGCCTCGCGGAGCACGGCGGGATCGAGGGCGTCGCCGACCACGTCCACGCCGTCGCCCGGCTCGCGGTCGATGACGACCGTGGGCTCCCCGGCGTCGCGCAGGAATTCCACCACCTTGCGCCCGACCTCGCCGTAGCCCAGCACCACGAACGGGCCCTGGACCGACAGCGGCTTGGCCAGCTCGCCCAGGCGGCCCAGGGCCTCCTCGCTGCCCACCGCCACCAGGATCGCGCCCGGCTCGATCACGGTGCTGCCCGGTACGCGTGCGTTGAACTCGCCGCCGCGCCACTGCCCGATGATGGTCGCTCCGGTGCGGCGACGGATGTCGGCCTCGGCGATGGTCTGGCCCGCGAGCGCGCTGTCGCGGTGCACCCGAAGCTCGCCGGTCTTGAGCTTGCCCCCCAGGTGCTGGATGCCGGTCAAGCGCGAGGCCACCCGACCATGCGCCAGCCCGGCCAGCGCAGCCGCCTGCACGTGACGCGGGGTGTACACCGCGGTCGCCCCCTGCAGCATCATGGGCCGGCGGTGCAGCGGCTCGTCGACCAGCGCGATGATCTCCCCGGAGAAGCCCCGCTGCCGCGCCAGGAGCACCAGCGCGCCATTGGCTGGATCGCTGCCGTTGGCGATGATCGCCCGGGCGCGGGCGAGCAGCGCGGGATCGAGATCGTCGTCCTCGAGGTTGCCGTAGACCACGGTGCGCCCGCGCTCGCGCAGGCGTCGGGCGAGCGGCTCGTCCTCCTCGTGCACCACCGCGGGCACCTTGGCGCGCTGCAGCTCGTCGAGCAGCGACTCCACCGCGGGGCTCCAGCGGTACACCAGCACGTAGTCCCGCAGCTTCGCCGGCGCCGCCCGGGGCAGCCGGCCCTCGAAGCGCTGCTCGAAGTACGGCATGACCAGCAGCGGGAACACCAGGAACGCCATCGACATCCCCAGGAACTGCACCATCACCACGAGGGTGATCATCGCCGGGTGGTGCCAGTGCGAGTCGCCCCCGTAGCCGGTCGAGGTCAGCGTCTCGGCGGCCCACACGAACGACGCCGCGAACGTGCGCGGCGAGTGCTCGAGGTGCTCCATGCCGAGCATGTAGAGGCACGCCAGCAACACGAGCACGCCCGGCAGCGCGGCGACCAGCAGCAGCACGCGGCGCAGGGAGGTCGACATGCCACGGCCAGTGTAGACCCGGCCGGTGCGATCCGAGAGCAAACGGGCCCCGCGGACGGCTCCGCGGGGCCACGGCGGGCTTCGACTCGGGCTATGCTGGGCACGTGCGCAGGGTCTCGTCGAGGGGCTGGTCGATGGTCTCGTCCCTGGTCTCGTCCCTGGTCTCGTCGTTGGTTTGGGGCCTCTCGATGGCGACCGCTTGCCGATCGACTCCCGCGGGCACGCCGGCCTCGGCCGTGGTCGACACCGAGCAGTCGTCGAGCCCGAGCCCGGCGGCCGAGGCCGCGCCTGCGCGCACCAAGGCGTCCCACGGCGCGCATCGGGTCTCGACCCTGACCATCACCGTGCTGTCGACCACCAGGGCCCCGGTGGGAGCGGGCGAGTGGGGATTTGCCGCGCTGGTCGAGGCCGACGGGCACGAGATCCTGTTCGACACCGGCGCCAAGCCTCGCACGGTGCTCGAGAACGCAGATGCGCTCGGGGTCGCGCTCGACTCGATCCCCACCGTGGTGCTCAGCCACCACCACGACGATCACGTGGGCGGCCTGCTGACGCTGCGCAAGGCGGTGGCCGAGCGCGCCCCCGCTGCCCTCGCGACCGTGCACGTGGCCGAGGGCATGTGGGCCCCGCGGCACGTGGAGATCGACGGGCGCACCAAGGAGGTCAACGCGATGCTCACCATCCGCCCCGCGTTCGAGGCCACCGGGGGCACCTTCGTCACCCATGCTCAGCCCGCCGAGATCCAGCCCGGGGTGTGGGTCACCGGGCCCGTGCCGCGGGTGCATCCCGAGCGCAACTGGAACACCACGCGACGGATCGAGACGAGCGAGGGCTGGATCGAGGACATGCTCCCCGAGAGCCAGGCGCTGGTGATCGACACCGACGATGGCCTGGTGGTGCTCTCGGGCTGCGGTCACGCGGGGATCGTCAACATCGTCACCCATGCGCGGCAGGTGATCCGACGAGCGCCGATCCGCGGCGCGGTGGGCGGCTTCCACCTCCACCGAGCCACGGCCGAGCACGTGCAGTGGACGGGGCAGCGGCTGCACGAGGTGGAGCTGCAGGACTTCTACGGGGCGCACTGCACGGGGGCGAAAGCCGTGCAGCACTTCGGGACCCCGGGCGTGCTCTCACCCACGGGTCGTGCGGTGGAGCTGGGGGTGGGCGAGCGCTTCGAGCTGGCCGGGCACCAGTAGCCTGGCTCAGGCCTCGATGTCGTAGAGGCGCACGTGGCCGAGGAAGTCGCGCTTGCCGAGGTTCACGCCGTTGTGCCGCAGGATCGCGTACGCGGTGATGACGTGGAAGTAGAAGTTGGGCGCGGCGAAGTCGACGAAGTACTCGATGCCCTTGGTCCACTTGCCGGGCAGGAACGGCAGCGTGACCCGACGATCCGATGCGCCCTCGAACGCGTCGGGGGTGACGGTCTCCATGTACGCGATCACGGCACGAATGCGCGCCTGCAGCTCGTCCACCGTCTTCTCCTCGTCGGGGTGGGCCGGCGCCTCGACCCCGGACAGACGGGCCACCGCATACTTGGCGGAGTCGCACGCGGACTGCACCTGCCGCACCAGCGGGAACTGATCGGGGGCCAGCCGCGAGGTGACGAGCACCTCGACGTCGAACTCCTTGGCCTTGGCGTGCTCCTTGGCCTTGTCGAGCCAGGCATCGAGGTTGCGGAGCATCTTGGACATTTGGGTGACGGATGCGTCGTGGAGGGACATGAGTCAGCACTCTACGCCGCCGGGGCCGCCTCCGTTACGGGCCGTCCCGCCCTGCACCGGAACGTCGTCCGCCACGAGCCGCCACGTCAACCGTCGAGCCAACCGCGACCGGTGCGGGCGAGCTCCCGCGCGTGCTCGAGCTCCGCGGCCGGCCAGTCTTCGAGCACGATCTCGAAGCGTGCGTGGTCGAACGGCTCGCCATCCGCCGCCTGCACTCGAACGATGCGCTCGCGCTTGCCCTGGGCGAGCAGCTCGAGCGAGCGATGGTGGCAGATCGGGTTGTTCCCTCGCCGCCCCGAGAGCACGTGCCCCGTCCACGTGCACCCGGACTTGCACACGTCGGCGTAGTAGCAGGTCGAGCAGAACCCCCACAGGTCTTCGGTGCCGCGGCCCCGAGTGAAGCGCAGCGCCTGCGCCCGCTCCCACACCGCACGCAAGCCATGCTCCCGCACGTTGCCGCCCACGTAGGCGTCGCTGGGCAGCGACGGGCAGCCCTTGATGTCGCCGTTGGCCTCGAGGCCCAGCGTGTCGCGGCCGGCCCCGCAGCCCTCGCCGTGCCCGCGCGGCATGTGTCGACGCAGCCGGCCCTCGTAGGGGCCGAAGTAGCCGATGTTGGTCCCCGGCCACAGCCGCACGCCCACCTCGTCGCAGCGATCCTGCAGGCGCATGACCATCGGCATGACCTCGATCATCTGGTACGGCTGCAGCAGCAGGTCGGGCTCGTCGGCGGCGCGGCCCATCGCCACCGTGATCTGCACCTGCCACGAGTGGATGCCCAGCGGGTGGATGCGCTCGAGCAGCGGCTCGAGCTCGTGGCGGTTGGGCTGGCAGATCTGGGTGTTGACCGAGATCGGCATGCCCACCGCACGGAAGTGGCCCAGCGCCTCGATCGCGGCGCGATGGCTGCCCTTGACCGCACGCAGGTGATCGTGGGTGGTCTCGAGCCCGTCGATCGACACGGACACCGTCGACAGCCCGGCGTCCTTGGCCTGCTGGGCGCGCTCGCGCGTGATGCCACGCCCCCCGGTGGTCATGCTGGTGTCGATGCCGGCCTTCACCAGCGCGGTCGCGATCTCCACCCAGTCATCGCGCAGGTAGGCCTCGCCGCCGATGATCGTCACGTCGCGGACCCCGAGCTCGGCGAGCTGCCGCACCATGTCGAGCGCCTCCTCGGTGGAGAGCTCGTCGGGTCGGGCGCGGCCCGCTCGCGAGCCGCAGTGACGGCACGCGAGATCGCAGCGCAGGGTCAGCTCCCAGACCGCGTACACCGGACGCACGGCGTCGAGCCCGGGCCGCGACTGCGGCGCCAGGGGCAGCCGCTTGCGCGAGGGCTTGGCAAGAGGAGCGATCGGCAGCGATCGCGGACGAGGGCCGAGCTCGGTCACGAGGAGCGAGACCTCGGGCTCACAGGGGTTCCTGTGGACTGCGGGGACGGGGTGGACCGCCGTACTTGGTCGGCTGCCGCCTCTCGATCTCCGGCTCGGGCTCGATCACGTCCTCGGGTTCGTCGGGCCCGTCGGGCGCCGGCGGAGCCCCGTACTTGTCGGCCGGACGATCGATGGGCTCGGGCTCGGGATCGATCACGTCCGAGGGCTTGGGCTCGTCGGTGATGGGCACGCCGTAGGCCGGCTCGGCCTCGACCTGGCCTCCGTCGCCCTTCGGCTCCACCGGGGTGGGCGCGACCTTCCCCTCGGGCGACGGCTTGGGCGGCTCGTTGCTCGTGCAGCCCGCCATCAGGGTCAGCGGCAGCACCAACGCCAGCATCCGTCCCGGGGCGATCGTCGTGGATGCACTGCCACAGAATGGACAACGACCATCGTCGGCCCGCACGTGGCGAGCGCAGCTGGGACAAGCGACGAGCTTGGTCATCCTGGGGATGGTACCCCGGATCCAGCAATCCCGTGGGCGGGGCCGTTTGCCACATGCTACCGCCCGCCGAGCGGATCCTCGTCGGGTCGGGGCGGCGCCCCGTACTTCTTGGCGGGCCGCGCATCGGGGCGCGGTGGCGCGCCGTACTTGCGGGGCTGCCGGGCCGTGGCGTCGGGCTCCGTGATGGGCTCGGCCACGTCCTCCGTGGGCACCGCTCCGTCGTCCATGGCCGGCGATGGGCCTGGAACCGGAACCAGCGTATCGACCATCGGGGGGCCACCATACTTGGTGGCGATGTTGCGGTCATCGCTCGGCGGCACCACGTCGGCCGCCGCTCCGCCGTCGGCGGGACCGCTCTTCTGATCGGGATCGGCCTTGGCGTCCGGCGTGGGCTTGGCGGCCTCGGGCTTGGTCGCCGGATTCGGGCCCTCCCCGCCGGTGCAGGCCATCAGCGTCAGCGGAAGCACCAGCGCCAGTACGCGACCGGGTGCCGCCGTGGTCGACGGGCGCCCGCAGAACGGGCAGCGCCCCTCGTCGGCCCTCACATGCCGCGTGCATCCCGAACACTCGACGAACCTGGTCATTGCGGGTGATGGTACCGCAAAACCAAGCCGGGAGGCCGGCGATCACCGGCTGGCTCGCCATGCGGGGAGGATCGGCACTAGAATCCGAGGCATGTGGACGCGCATCTTCGCGGTGGGCTTGCTGCTCGGGGCGCTCTTGGGCCTCGGCTTCGCCGGCGTCTCGACGCTCGACTTCGTGCAGCACCTCGATCGGCAGGTCCACGACCTCCACTGCTCGTTCGCCCCGGGCCTGGTGGAACCCGACGAGGAATCCACCGGCTGCCAGGTCACGCTGCTCAGCCCCTACTCGTCGATCATGCGCACCTCGCTGTGGGGCGGGATTCCGATCTCGCTGCCCGCGATGGCCGTGTTCGCGTTCCTGGCGTTTCGGGCCGTCGAGATCCTGGTGGCCCCGCCCGCTCGGCGCAGGACCACGGCCGCCATCGCGCTCGCAGCCACCGCGGTGCCGGTGATCGCATCGGCAGTCATGGGCTACGTGGCGTTCACCGAGCTGCACGCGGCCTGCAAGCTCTGCATCGGCATCTACATCAGCAGCGGCGTGGCCCTGGTGATGGCGCTGGGTGCATGGCTCTCGGCTCGGCGCGAGCCGGGATCCTCCGACGGGCCTCCCCCCAGGGCGGCCGCAGCCTGGCTCGCCGCGGTGGGACAGGGGGTGGCCTTCGTCACCGTGCCCGTGGTCGCCTATGCGCTGGTGGTGCCCGACTATGCACAGCGCTACATCGGGACTTGCGGCGCGCTGGCCGAGCCCGACGATCCCTACGGGGTGATGGTGCCGCTGGGACCCCCATCGAGCGGTGCCTCGGGCGGGGCCCCGGCGATCGAGGTGTTCGATCCGCTGTGCCCGTCCTGCCGCGGCTTCGAGGAGCGACTGCACGCCTCGGGCCTGGATCAGCGCCTGCGTCGCCATGCGGTGATGTTCCCGCTCGACAGCGAGTGCAACTGGATGGTCACGCGCTCGCTGCACCCCGGCGCGTGTCGGGTGAGCCAGGCGGTGCTGTGTGCCGCCACCGTGCCCGCCGTCGGGCCCGATGCAGTGGTGGCGTGGGCATTCGAGCAGCAGGAGGCGCTCCTGGCCCAGGGCAAGTCCGACCTCGAGGGGGTCAGCCGCATGATCATCGCTCGCTTTCCCGAGCTGCAGTCGTGCCTGGGCTCGCCCGAGGTCGAGTCGCGGCTCAACAAGTCGCTGCGCTGGACGGTGAAGAACCAGCTGCCCGTGATGACCCCGCAGCTCTACGTGGCGGGGGTCAAGCTCTGCGACGAGGACTCGGATCTCGGCATGGACTTCGTGCTCGATCGCATGCTGCAGCAGCATGCCGCCGGCACCCTGAAGTCGACCGCGCCCGCCCCGGCGGCTCCCGCCGAGCCCGCGCTGGTGCCCGGCTCGGAGGCCCCTGCCACGAACGAGGCGAGCAAGGGCGGCAAGACGGCCAAGGGCAAGACCGCCAAGCCGGCAGCCCCCGCGGGGACCAAGCCCTCCGAGCCCAAGCCCACCGCGCCGGAGCCTGCGGACCCCAAGCCCACCGAGCCCGCGGCCCAGCCCGACAGCAAGCTGCCCACCGTCGAGGAACTACCCCCGCCCGAGGGCGAAGAGGATGATGGAGGTACCCCATGAGCATTGCCGTACGCGTCGTCATCGGCCTGGCCGCCGCTGCGCTCCCGCTGGGCATGAGCCAGAGCTGGGTGAGCAGCGCGCAGGAGCGACTCACGGACATCGAGGCGGGCAAGTCGGTCGAGGACGCGCCCGAGGTCGCCACCGCGGCCGCCGCCAACGAGGGCTACTGCACCCCTCAGCTCAAGCAGGTGCTGCGCCGGGTGCTGCTGTCGTGCGGACTGGCGGCCGACGGCCAGGCCCGCGGCTGCCAGCCGGTCGACGCCAAGAGCGTGGCCACCATGGCCGGCGAGGACTTCAACGCGCTGTTCATGCCGCTGTCCGATCGGGTGAGCATCATCCAGTTCGACAAGAACAAGGCCACGCTCGACGACAAGGACATCGAGCTGCTCGAGCAGAGCTTTGCCGATCAGCGCGGGGCCAGCTGGTTCCTCACCGTGGCCCGCAGCTCGCCCGAGGGCAGCGTGGAGCACAACCGCGAGCTGTCGCAGAAGCGCGCCGACTCGGTGATGGAGCACCTGCGCCAGCGCTTCGACGACCCCGACCTCGACAAGGAGGTGGGGCTCTTGTGGCTGGGCGAGGAGTACGCCCAGCTCGACGAGAGCTTCTGCGGGTGGAAGCGCAGCGGGAACGAGGACGAGTGCAAGCCCGAGCACATCAACCGGAGCGCGTTCGTGGCATGGATCGACTGTCGACTGTAGTCCCGAGGATGGTGATGGCGCCGAGCGTGATGGCGGCCGTGCTGGTGCCCGCGCTGGCACTGGTGGCGCCCGGCTGTGACGGCGATGGCAAGAGCAGCGGCCCCGCTTCGGCATCGCGCTCGCGGTCCGAGGCGGTCGAGGCGGCCAAGCCGGCCACGGTGGCGCCCAAGGACTTCTGCGAGACCTGGCACGAGGCCGACGCGGCCCCCACGTTGACGCTGCCGCCCCTGCGCGCGCCCGCGCCCGACAAGGGTGCATCGCAGCGCAGCCGGTGGATCAACGTGTGGGCCACGTGGTGCAAGCCCTGCATCGAGGAGCTGCCTCGCCTGGCCAAGTGGCAGGGCGAGCTGGGCAGCAAGGCCGACTTCGAGCTGTGGTTCCTCAGCGCCGATGGGGACCCGGAGGCCGTGGCCGCGTTTGCCGAGCAGCACCCCGAGGTCGCCCCTCCCAACACGACGCTCGAGCTCCAGGAGGCCAGCGCGCTCCAGCCATGGGCCGAGACGCTGGGAGTCGAGGGCCAGGCGGTGCTGCCGATCCACGTGTTCGTGGACGGCAAGGACCGCGTGCGGTGCATTCGAACGGCCGGAGTCGGCGAGGACGACCGCGGAGCGATCGAGCAGCTGCTGATGTCGCTCTGAGAGCGGCGCAGGCAGCGTGCAACGGCCTGCTCGGTGGTGTATGGCATGGGCCACCCGACCATGACCGACGACGATGATGTTCCCCTCCGCGAGCTGGCTCGGGGCTTTCGCAAGCGGACCATGGTCACCGTGGGCCTGGCGTCGCGCGTGGGGCTGGGCTTCGCCAAGCGCTCGTTGCTCGGGCGCGGCAAGAAGGAGCCCGAGGCACCGAGTCCGGTCGAGGACTCGGCCGCGGTCGAGGCGGCGAGCAAGCTGGTCAAGGAGCTCGGCGCGCTCAAGGGCCTGGTGATGAAGCTCGGGCAGGTGGCCAGCTACATGCCGGGCGCGCTGCCTCCCGAGGCACAGCGGGTGCTGACCAAGCTGCAGGCCAACACCACGGCGATGGAGCACGACAAGGTCCGCGCGGTGATCCGGCAGGAGCTCGGCGACGAGCCCGAGGCGCTGTTCGAGCAGCTCGAGCCGCAGCCGTTCGCGGCCGCGTCGATCGGCCAGGTACACCGCGCCCGCTTCGAGGGCCGCGACGTGGCGGTGAAGGTGCAGTACCCGGGCATCGAGGACGCGCTGCGCTCCGATCTCAAGACCTTTGGCACCATCAGCCGCGTGGGCACCATCGGCACCGCGCTCGATGGCCGCGGGCTGGTCGACGAGCTGCGCGACCGCGTGCTCGAGGAGTGCGACTACGTGCAGGAAGCGCAGAGCCAGCAGCGCTTCGCGGAGCTGTTCTCGACCATGCCCGGCGCTCGCGTGCCCGCGGTGGTGCCCGAGCGAAGCAGTCGCCGCGTGCTGACCTCCGAGCTCGACCCGGGCCAGTCCTTCTATCCGTTCTGCGATCAGGCTCCCCAAGCGGCCCGCGATCGCGCCGGCGAGATCATCTTCCGCACCTGCTTCGACAGCCTGTTTCGGCACAGCATCTACAACGCCGATCCGCACCCGGGCAACTACCTGTTCTCGCCGGAGGGCGACGTCACCTTCCTCGACTTCGGCTGCATCCGTCGCTTCGATCCGCAGATGATCGAGGCGTGGAAG
Source organism: Paraliomyxa miuraensis (assembly GCF_026337845.1). GTDB lineage: Bacteria > Myxococcota_A > Polyangia > Nannocystales > Nannocystaceae > Paraliomyxa > Paraliomyxa miuraensis. Next base: position 95,326 of record NZ_JAOVZF010000154.1, read on the forward strand.
CGGGTGGCACGCTCGGTGCTCGACGACGATCGTGCCGCGTTCTTGCGCCACTTCCCCGCGCTGGGCTTCGTGGGCAACCCCAAGAAGTTCGACTGGGAGCACCAGTGGGGCATGATGCACTACCTCTATCGGCCGTTCATGGCCACCGAGCCCTTCACGTACACCCACGAGTACGTCAAGGAGAGCTACGGCATGCTGCTGTTCGACAACCCCAACCGGTTCCAGCAGAAGATGCCGCCCGAGTGGCTGTTCCTCAACCGGCTGCAGTGGGGGCTGAACTCGGTGCTGGCGCACCTTGGCGCCACGGCACCGTGGGGCGAGATCTGGCGAGCGGGCGTCCATGCGCCCACGGTGCCTCCGGCGTTCTGACGTCCGCTCACGGCGGGTGCTCGTCGAGCCAGGCGCGAGCCTGCGCGGCGAACTCCTGCTGCTCGGGAAACTTCACATAGATCGCCCTCGCCCGCTCGAGCTGCTCGCGCGCCGCCGCCCGCTGCCCGAGCGCCTCGAGGGCCACGCCCAGCTCGAAGGCCGACCCGGCCACGTCGGGATGCTCCGGGCCGTGAATGCGCTCGCGAATCGCCAGTGCCCGCCGATGCAGCGCCACGGCTTCCTCGAGCCCCTCCGCGCTCGCCTCGCCCTGACCGAGGAGCAGGCCCAGGTTGTCGGCGGCCACGGCCACCGCCTCGTGGTCGGGCCCGAGCGCCGCCTCGCGGATCGCCAGCGCCCGCCGCTGCAGCGGCACCGCCTCGGACACCCGCCCCTGCTCCCCACGAAGATTGGCCAGGTTGCCCACCAGGGTCGCCACGTCGGGGTGCATGGGCCCGAGCGCCCGCTCGCCTTGCCCGAGCGCCCGCTCGAGCAGATCCGCCGCGTCGTCGAGCCGCCCCTGTTCGAAGCGCACCCGCCCCAGCGAGGCCAGCACGGCCACCTCGCTCGCTCGATCCCCCACCCGCGCGTAGATCGCCCCGGCCCGCTCGAGGTTCACGACCGCATCGTCGAGTGCGCCCGCCTGCGCCAGCAAGCGCCCGATGTTGCCCACCGTCGTCGCCACGCTCGGGTGCTCGCCACCGAGCGCCTCCTCCTCGATCGCCAGCGCCTCGTGCAGGGCGGCGAGCGCCCGCTCGGGCTCGCCGAGCGACTCGAGCGTCACCGCCTGCACGCCCAGCGCAAACGCGACCGAGGTGTGCCGGGGCCCCCGCAGGCGTCGCAGGATCGTCAGCGCCTCCTCGGTGTGCTCGAGCGCCGCCGTCTGCTCGCCCTGCTCTCGCAGCACCATGCTCAGGTGCAGCCGAGCCACCGCCAGCGCCGAGGCCTCGCGCTGCCGCTGGGCCAGCGCGATCGCGATGGTGCCCCACTGGCGACCGAGCGGCAGCTGCCCCCGCTGGGCCCCGACCACGAACACCAGCAGGCTCGCGGAATCGGTGGCCACCTCGTCGTGCCCGTGCGCGAGCGCCAGCTCGAACGCTCGCACCAGCGCCTGCTCGGCCGGCTCGTGCTGCCCCTGCGCCTGCAGCACCGCCCCCTGCCGGTACTCGAGCTCGGCCCGCAGCGGCGCGTAGCCCAGCCCCTGCGCCTCGCGACGCAGCGGCCCGAGCATGCGCAGGGCCTCGTCGTAGCGGCCCACGGTCTCGAGCGCGCGCGCCCGAGCCAGCCGCTCGCGCAGCGCCTCCACCTCGATCGCCACGCTGGAATCGTCGGGAGGCGGAACCCCGGCCCGCAGCGCCTCCACGTCCTCGCAGCGCGCGAGCGAAGGCAGAGTCGACACCACGGTCCCCGCCCGCGCGATCGCATCCGCGTCGACCTGGATCAGCACGTCCACCGCCTCGCGCAGCGCGAGCTTGCGCCCGGCCAGGCACGCCATCCGCAGCGACATCACCTCCTCGGTCTGCTCGCTGCGCACGCGAGTGGCCTCGCAGGCCTCCTCGTGCATGCCAGCCCACCCCTGCGCATAGGCATCGAGCCCTTCGACGGCGTGGGTCGCCGTCGTGGCCGCGTAGGGGACCGCGGTGCCCTCGAGCGCGGCTCGCAGCGCCTCGCGGCGCCCGGGATCCCACACCCCATGCAGCTCGGTCGCCGCTCCGCCGCAGCGCAGCCGAGCCTGCTGCCACAGACCTCCGCCCACCGCCAGCAGCCCCACGCCCACCACCACCGCGGCCACCCGGCGACGCCGAGGACCAACCACCCGCTGCAGCTCGGCGAGCAGCGCGTCCATCGAGGGCCACCGCGCCGCGGGGTCGCGGGCCAGCCCGCGGCGCAGCGCCCGACGCAGCGCTCGCGGCAGACGGCGCTGCTGCGGACTGGTGCGAATCTCCTCACGCGCCAGCGCCCGGGTCAGCTCTTCCGTCGTACGGCCTGCGAACGGGCGCTCGCCGTGGATCGCCTCGTGGAGCGCCACACAGAACGCAAACTGATCACTGTGGGCATCGGCCGGCGCGCCCCTGAATTGCACGAGCGCGGTGTAGGCCGGCGTGCCCATGAACGACCCCGTGCGCGTGAGCGCATCCACGGCCACTACGCGTCCCTCGAATTCGCTGTCGACGGTGGCCGGCTCCTGCGAGCGCGCCAGCCCGAAGTCGAGCACGCGCACACGCTCATCGTCGCCCAGGATGCAGTTGTGGGGCTTGAAGTCCCGGTGCACCAGCCCCTCGGCGTGCGCAGCCGCCAGCCCACGCCCTGCCTGCAGGTACACGCGCACGCACTCGCGCCAGCCCGGGCGCTCGCGCTGCCACGCGTCGAGCGGCCGACCCCGCACCAGCTCCATGGCGATGAACGTGCGCCCGTCGACGCGGCCGATCTCGTACACCTGCACCACGTTGGGATGCGACAGTCGGGCCAGCGCTCGCGCCTCTCTCTCCATGCGCAGGCGCGCTTCTTCGTTCACCGCCCCACGCAGCACCTTGATCGCCACCGGGCGATCGAGGTCGGGATCGCGGGCCTCGTACACCGTACCCATGCCGCCCGCCCCCAGGCGCTGCACGATCACGTAGCGGCCCACCGTCTCGCCCGCCGCGAGCTCGTCGCTCGCCGTGGCTGGCCCGACGTCGGCGATCGTGTCCTGTCCGAGCTCGTCGTGGAGCACCCCGAGCGACCCACCGTGCGTGACCACGGTGGTCACCCCGAGCGCGACCACCGTACGGTCGCGCGGCGCTGGCGTACGGTCGCGCGGCGCTGAGGCATCGACGGACATTCCGAGCCACAAGCGTAACGCCGGGCCATTGCCCATTGGTGCGCGCGACGAAATTCGACCGAGCGGGGCCCGAACGAGCGGGCCTCAGCACCCCGCGTTGGCCTGCCCCGGCGTGCCCAGATCGCCCAGGCCGTAGGCGCTGGTGGCCGCGCACCAGCTGGCGGGCGCATCGTTGGCGGTGGCGTCGAGCGAGGCGCTCGACAGCTGCATCGCCACGCCCTCGGCAAACGGCCACGTGTCGATGTAGGCGACCTCGTCGATCACGGCGCCCCCACACTCGAGGCGCACCTCGTCGCCGGTGTTGGCCAGCGTGAACGACGTGCCGAACGCATAGGCCACACCGGCCACGCCGCCGTTGAGCGCCGCATCGGCGACCTTGGCGAACACCACCACCCCGCCCGGCGGCACCACCACCGGCACGCCCGAGTTCACCACGTCCTCGTCGCTCGCGTCGTCGTAGAGCACGCAGCCCTCGAGGTCGACCGGATCGGTCCCCACGTTGACCAGCTCGATCCACTCGCCATCGTCGTCGGTCACGGCCACCGGGTTGGGCATCAGCTCGGTGATCACCACCTGGCCCGGCAGCGGCGGTCCGGGCGGCACGCACTGCCCACCCTCGCACACCGAGGTCTGGGGATCGCACGCCGGATTGCAATCGTCCGAGGCGGTATCGGTCGCGGTGGAGGCATCGTCGCTGCCGCTGTCGGCGGAGTCGCTGCCACCCGAGTCGGCCGAACCGCTGGCATCGGTGCCGTCGGTTCCGGCGGTCGCGGTGTCCGTGGCGTCGGCGGTCGCGGTGTCCGTGGCGTCGGCGGTCGCGGAGCTCGCCGAGGTCCCCGACATGCCCACGGTGGCAAAGGGATCGTCGTCGGCGACGACCGCGGTGCAGGCGGTGCAGCAGAGCACCCAGCCCAGGGCGTGCATACGGATTCGCTCGGCGTTCGATGAGATCACGGCGTCGTCTCCCTCCTCGGTCCCCAAGGCCCTCGGAGTCTTCCAGGGACGGATCGGCGGCGTCGAGGTTGCGCCCGCATGACGCGACGACGCGATCGGGTGGACTATGCTGCATGACATGCCGAGCCGAGGCCGATGTGTGCTTGCCCTCGGGGCGGTGATCCTCACGGCGAGCTGTCGGCTCGGATCGGCGCCGTCGGTGGCGGCTCCGAGCGCACCGCTCGATCCGGCGCCCGTGGCGAGCGCCGCGACGCGCGACGATCCTCCGGCCGCTCCCTCCTCGAGCCCGCCCTCCCCTGCCCTCCTCGAGCACGGGATTCCGGCGATGAGCTACCGGGCTCGGCCCGCCCGCACCGCCAGCGGAGCGCCGCAGATCCCCTACGAGGCGCTGCGGCTGGGGCTCTACGATCCCCGGGCCCGCCGCTTCGTGCCGCTCACCGATCCCGTGCCATCGGCGCTCGGCGGCCTCCTCGACCCCGAGCGCGCACGCGCGTTCGTGCTCGCCGGCGACCTCGTGATGGGAGAGATCTGGCTGGTGCAGGCGCGGCGGCTCGACGTGGCGCTCTTCGATCTCACCCGGGCCGTGGATGCGAAGGGGCACGCGGTGCTGCACGCCGACGACGTGGATGTGCGCGACCCCAAGACCAATCGAAACCGAGTGGCGGTGGAGGCCAGCCTCGAGCGCGACGACGCGGTGCGCGTGACCCTGCATCAGCTCGGCTACGACCCCAAGGGCACGCTCGTCCTGCGGATCACCAGCGAGGGCGTCACCACGACCGCCGATCCGCTCGCGACCGACTCGGCCAGCGTCATCGTGAGTGCCAGCGGGGTGTTCGTGGAGCGCCCCCCTCCCGCCGGGCTGGTGCTCGAGCGCGATCGCCTGATCGTCCGCGACCCCGACCAGCCCGAGCGAACGTTCGCGCTGCCCCGCGGTCACGACGAGGGGCACCACCAAGTGGTACGCACCGACGACGGACGCTTCATCATGGTCTTCACCCAGCAGGCCGGGTGCCGCGAGGTGGCGTTTGCACGCTACGTGCTCGACCGCATCGACGTTCGCGAGGGCACCGTCACCCGTCTGTCCGCCGCGCCCGTGCACGCCGGCGTCGAGCTCGGGCCCGATGGCTCGGTGTACCTCGACGACGGCGAGCGCGTGCTCCGGTTCCCCCCAACGAGCGCCAAGCCGATCGACGACGTGCTCGAGGGCGTGCGGTTCGTGATGCCCGACTTCGATCGCGACTGCAGCATATGACGCGAGGGCCGTGATCCGCTCGGCCGCCGCGGGGCACAAGGTGGGAGACCGACTCGCGCCCTCGTGGCCCCCATGCCTCGGACCGTGGCCATGGGGCGTGAGAGCGCCGTGCAGATGATGCGTCAGCTGCCCGGCGCCCACCTCATCGACCACGCCAAGGAAAGACGAAGACATGCGTGTCTCTACTACTCTCGGATTCGCTACGGCGCCGGCCATGGCCTCGGCACTGGCCAACGCTGCGCTCCTCCTGCTCACCCCCTCGACGGCCTCGGCCACGCCCCTGCCCGGCTGGGGCATCGACGGCAACCCCAACGTCGACGAACAGTGGTGTCACGGCACCAATCGATCGCTCCACGTGGGGGATTTCGACGGCGATGGGGCCGCGGACCTGCTATGTCACAATCGCTCCACCGGCCGCAAGCGCATCGACTTTGCCAACCAGCGCCCCGGCTCGCCCGCCACCGAGATCGACTTCCTGGGCTTTTGGGGAACCGACTGGGACCACACCGACGGCTGGTGCACCGCATCCGGCGAGACCTTGCTGGTGGGTGACTACAACGGCGACGGAAGGGACGACCTGCTCTGCCACGTGAAGGGCGGCTTCGCCAACCCCGGGCGCAAGCGCATCGACTTCGCCGACGGCTTCGGCAAATTCTGGGGCACCAACTTCGACTCGCAGGACCATCCGACCGCGGCCCAGACCTGGTGCACCCACGCGGGCGAGAAGATCCTCGTGGGCGACTTCAACGGCGACGGCAAGGACGACCTGCTGTGCTTCGTGCAGGGCGGCTACGCCGACGAAGGGCGCAAGCGCATCGACTTCGCCAACCCCTCGGGCACGTTCTTCGGGACCGAGTTCAACACCGAGGACCACCCGACCGCAGACCAGACCTGGTGCACCGATGACGGGGAGTTGCTTCACGTCGGGGACTTCGACGGAGATGGCAGGGACGACCTGCTCTGCCACGTGAAAGGCCCCTACGCCCATAGCGGTCGTCGCCGGGTGGATCTCGCCAACAACGAGGGTACCTTCTTCGGCGCGAACTGGAGTTCCACGTACGACGGCCAGGCCGTCGCGAGCTGGTGCGGGAGCCCGAGCGGGCAAGTCAAGGTCGGCGACGTCGATGCGGATGGCAGGGACGACTTGATGTGCATGATGTGGGACTACGGCGGCATCAACGTCGATCACGCATCCGCGTCGGGTGCCTTCCACGGCACCGACGGAGACATGCACGCCGAGTACTGGTGTGAGACCTACCAGCAGTTCTACTCGGGTGACTTCGACGGAGACGGCGACGCCGACGCTCTGTGCCACGACACCTTGTATGGTGACCGGAGCGTCCGCTACGCCAACGACGCCGGCGACTTCTTCAGCGTCTGCTCCGACGGGAGCTTCCAGGGGGACGGCACCCTCGGCGTCATCCCCATCCACTTCGTGGTCGCCACCAACCCCAACGATCCCAACATCTCGCCTGCGCGAGACCGGCTCCCGACCTCGACCTCGTCCCACATCAACCCGCTGGTCCCCGGCATCATCAGCCAGACCGCCGATCCGTCCGAGTACTTCAGGGTCGAGGTCGACGTGATGAACGAGCGCACCTACGACCAGGCCCTCGATCCCGTGTGCGACGGTGGCGACTGCATGCTCTACGAGTACGAGAGCCATGTATTCTACGACGAGATCGCCAACACCAGCTGCGACAAGGTGCGCGAGTACGCAAACCCCACGAGCATCTGGTACACCGCCCACTGCGACGACGATGCCGTGACCCTGGGTCTGGATCCGGCCGGCTGCTTCCCCAACTCGTGCGGCAAGACGACCTTCAACGACGCGATGGCGTGCGAATTCAGGGAGTGCGACGATCCGAGGATCAACAAGCCCGGCACGGTGACCATCGTGATCGCGGACCTGTGCGACTGGGACATGATGGCCAACGACGTCACGAGGGCGTCCTGCGACGCGATGAAGGGCTCCTTTGCCTCGCGCTCCACGAACTCGTGGGGTGAGGACGGCTTCGACGCGGTCTTCGACTACTGGCGGATGATGCGGGGTCCCAACACCCTCGACATCCAGCAGGCACAGGGTGTCGAGCAGCACGAGCTCGGACACATCTTCGGGCTCGATCACCATGACAAGTGCATCGAGCCGGACAACCCGATGCACCGAAACTACGGAGCATGCGGCACCTTCGATCCGAGCACCTATCGCCTCGGCGGGTACAGCACCTGGACGCAGATCGCCGAGGACGCGACGGACACGTCGAAGTGGTACGGATGGGTGAATCAGATCGACACGATGATCGACACCGCCCGGGACTACGAGGCGACCTCGTGCAACTGAGGAACCGAGGGCGACGGGCCGCCGTACCGTGAGGCCGGCGACGGTCCGGCCTCGGCGAGCGATGGCGTCACCGCGGGAGCGGTGACGCCTTCGCGGTGGCCGGTTCAATATCCGAACGTGGGACCCCAGTCGAAATTGGGAGAGTCACAGTCGTTGGTGTAGATCTTGCTATGCTGGTTGACGCGTTGGGCGATCAGATGAGCGCAGGGCTCGGCAAACCTCCTGGTGCGGGTGTCGCCAGCGTCCGGCTGATTGCTTTCGAAGTCCTTCTCGTCTTCATAGAGGTCATAGGTCGGATTGTCCGGGTTCTCGGTGTACATGGCGGACCACTTGTGGATATTCGAGCCTCCGTCCAGGATTCTGGCGTCCTCATGCTCGCAGGAGAACCCGTGGCCGAACTCGTGGGCGGAGGTCAGGGACATGTTCCCCGTCGTTCCCGACTTGACGACCGAAGCTTGATGACAATTGAGGGTGACCCCCTCGGCGCTCCACAGAATTTCGTTCACATTGAGCACGACTTGCATGAAGTCGAGCGGATAGTCGATATTGTGACCATCCGGGAGTTGGGCAGCATGAGCGAGATCGAGCCTCGCCGCACCGAAGTAGTCACTGAACACTTCATCATCGCCGAGACTGGAGCCCAGACCTGCATAGGGATACTCGTGCGTATGCCCCGGACCAAAGATGCCGCAGTCGGCGCCACCATTGTCTCTGCACTGCGTCGCACTCGCCTCATTACCGAGGATCCAGCACTTGGCCGCCGAGAATCGCATTGGCGTCTGCTGCCGATCCAGCAGCACATCGTACGCCGTCGAGTACCCCGAGTCGCCCTCCTCTCCGTCATCGACCTCTCCTGGGCGTGCGAGGTAGATCGTCTCGGTCTTCGCCCCAAGCTCGTAGAGCAAGGGGATCCAGTTCGCCTTGTGCTTCGTGCACCAGCTGACGTCGCCGAACAACCCGAAGTGCTTGCCAACCTCCGTGACATGGGTGTGGGGCGGGTAGTTCTTGCCCGGCGTGGCGGGATCGCAGCCCGAGGTGTGCTCGCACATTTCGTCGAAGGATTGATCGTTGGGGTTCGACTTTCCATCGATGACGCCATCCCCGTCGTTGTCGATGCCATCGGCACATTGGGCCGGATGATCGGGCTCGAGAAAGTCACACGGATGCCAGCCCGGGGTAGTGTCGGGCACCATGATCGGCGTGACGCAGATGTCGCTGGGATTGCCAGGCGGCCATTGCGTGGCCTGCGGCGCGGGGCTCCATGACACGAGGTACACATCGCTCGGCCCCGCGGTGGACCCCGGCACATCCTCGATGTACCAGTCCGGATCGGGATTGCTCACCACCACCGCGTCCGCGCTCTGTCCGTTGGCCCCCGTGCGATCGGCCACCCCCTGGATGTCGAACTGCCCGAGCTCCTGCACGGTGACCGCCGTCGCCACGATCCCGTGGAGATCCGTGCCCGTCGCGAGCGTGGTGACCTTCGAGCCGTAGGTGTTGAACGTCGGCCGAAAGCCCTGGATCACGGGCCCCCCCGAGGTGGGATCGACCTGCGAGCCGTCCATGCTCACGAACTTGCGAGTGTCGTCGGTGGCCCGCAGATCGAGCTGCAGCTGCATCGTCGTCGCATCGGTCATCGGCAGCGTCACCATCGTGGAGGACTCTGCCTCCGCAAACGCCTCGTCGAGCCCTCCGAGCGTCACCAGGAACGTCCCCGGCTGCCAGCCATTGGTCTCGAGCTCCAGCTCGGTGGCACGCCGGTAGTAGCGGTTGCCGAGCGGGTCGAACGACCACGACGTCGGATCGGCGAGCCCGAGGAACTCCGGCAGCACCTTCGCGGTCTCGAACGCACACGTGCGCCCCGTATAGCCCGGCTCGCACGCGCAGCTCACCATCCCCTGATCCTCCTCGCAGGTGCCATGATCGCCGCAGGCGCCCGCATCGCAGCACTCGGCCTTCCCGATGTCCCGCGGTACGCGTTCGAACACGTCGATCGAGGCGAGCTGTGCTCCCGCTGCGATCAGCTCCCCCTCCGTGAAGGGCGAGCGAATCGTGTCGGTGCCTGGCCCTCCGGTCAGGCTCTCCCCCGCCGCGACCTCGCACAGGGCGTTGATCACGATGAGGTCGTTGCCGTAGCCCGCGGTCACCGTGTCCATGCCCGGGCCCGGCCAGATCTCGTCGTTGCCTCCGGACGCTTGGATGGTGTCGTTGCCGTCGTGCCCGAAGAACGACTCCGAGCCCGGTGAGCCGTAGGCGACGTCGTCGCCAGGACCGCCGAGCACGGTCCCTCCCACGGCCAGGTACAGCTCGTCGTCGCCCTCGAGCCCCAAAAGGCACTCCGAGGACGACGCCGCTTGCAGCGTGTCGTCCGCCGACGTGCCCGTCACGGCGATCGTACCGGAGGGGCAGCACGCGGCTCCCCAGCAGCTCGAGCGCAGCTCGGGCGACTCGGCGTCGTCGTCGTCATCGGATGCGACTGCACAAGCGATGCCGAGGGTGAGGGTGGACAGGGTGAGCGCAAAGCGGGTCGGGTGCGCGAACATGGAAACCTCCGTCGATAGCGTGATGTGCACAGGGACCAGTCCCTTGCTGAAGGCCATGTGCCCGGATCGCCCCGTGCGGATCGCCAGGTCCGACGATTCCTGCGATCACCCGCGGAGCGCTCGGGCCGAGCCCGTGCCAGCGGCGGCGACTCACGACTCGTGACGCCTCGTGCGCACAATGCGCGACCATCGCGAAATCGCGCTCGCTCGATGGATCCCACCACGAGCACCCATGTCACGCGAAGACACCAGCCCGCCAGGCACGGGCCCGTGGGAGGCGTCGCTTCGCGACGGCATCCGCTGGGCGGGCTCGATGCAGCCATCCTATCCTCGCGCCCGTGGACGACGAGGCGCTACTGCGAGCATGGGCCGACGGCAATGACGGTGCAGGCGAGAAGCTCTACCGTCGCCACTTCGACGCGCTCTATCGGTTCTTCCGCACCAAGGCCCCGGAGAGCTGCGAGGATCTGATCCAGACCACGATGCTGGAGTGCGTGCGCAGCAAGTCCAATTTCCGGGGCGACGCGACGTTTCGGGCCTTCCTGTTCGGAGTGGCGCGGCACTGCCTGTGGCACTACCTGCGCTCGCAGTCCCGTGATCGGCTCGAGTTCGATGCCTCCCGCAGCTCGGTCGCCGCCTGCGACCCTCGCCCCAGCACCATCGCCGCCCGCAACGCGGAGCACCAGCGCCTGTTCGAGGCCATGCGACACATCCCGGTCGAGCTGCAGGTCGTGCTCGAGCTGCACTACTGGGAAGACATGACGACCCACGAGCTGGCAGTGGCGCTCGACCTCCCCCAGGGCACGGTCAAGAGCCGAATGCGGCGAGCTCGTGAGGCGCTTCGCGAGATCCTCGAGTCGCCCGAGTTCCTGACCTCCACCCCCGTGCCGAGCGAGGACGAGCTGGCCACTCGGGTACGGGGGCTCCGCACCGTCCTGGATGCGTGCTGAGGGCAGCAAGCGACGAACAGGATGGTGGAGTCGTGACCTCTTCGCGTTCGCCCGTCGACGCCGATCCGACGACCAAGCCCGACTCGCCGGGGTCGCGTGACGAACGCAGCGACTCGACGTCGGCGCAGAGCCTGGAGCGCCGCATCGTGTTCGAGACGGTGGGAAAGCGGCTGTTCGGTCGAAGCACGGGCCTCGTCTCCCTGGGCCGGTTCGTGGTGCTGGGCACGATCGGGCGCGGCGGCATGGGCACGGTCTACAAGGCCTACGACGAGTCCCTCGACCGCTCGATCGCGATCAAGGTCCTGCATACGGAGACCAGCGAGGAGCACGCCCTTCGCTTGCAGCGCGAGGCGCAGGCCCTGGCCAAGCTGTCGCATCCCAACGTCGTGCACGTCTACGAGGTGGGGATGGTCGACGGCAGGCGCTTCATCGCGATGGAGCTGGTCGTGGGCCGGACGCTGCGGCAGTGGCACGAAGGCGAGCACGACTGGCGAGCCCGCGTTCGCAAGTACATCGACGTGGGAGCCGGACTCGCGGCCGCCCATGCGGCGGGACTGGTGCATCGCGACTTCAAGCCGGACAACTGCATCGTGGATGATCGGGGGTGTCCAAAGGTGCTGGACTTCGGGCTCGTGCGCGATGTCGGCAGCGCCGCCGAGTCCGGCCCATCGTCGAGCGCTCGCTCCGACGGCGATGCGTTCGACACGGCGCTCACGAGCACGGGCACCGTGATGGGGACGCGCGGGTACATGCCACCCGAGCAGCTCGAGGGCCTCGGGACCGATCAGCGCAGCGACCAGTTCGCGTTTTGCGTGTCGCTCCACGAGGCGCTCTACGGAGCGCGCCCCTTCGCGGGGACCACACGTGCCGCGCTGCTGCACTCGATGTCCACGGGGAACGTCCAGCCGGCGCCCAAGGGCAGCGGAGTTCCCGAGGCGGTCCGACGGATCCTCCTGCGAGGACTGGCGGCCGACCCCGAGCAGCGCTGGTCGTCGATGGACGAGCTGCTGGCTGCGCTGCGCCGGCAGGTGGCCCCACGCACGTGGAGAGCGCTCGCCACCGGGCTCGCGCTCGGGCTGACCGCCACCGGCATCGGCCTGGCTTCGTACGCGCAGGTGGGCTTTCGTTGCGAGGGCGCCGATGCCCACCTGCGCGGGGTGTGGGACGATGCGCGACGCCAGGAGGTCGAGCGAGCGCTCCTGCACACCCGTGTGTCCTACGCAGCCGACACCTGGGAGCGCGTGGAGCAGCGCCTGGACGACTACGCGGCCCGGTGGGCCGACAAGCACACCGAGGTCTGCGAAGCGACCTCCGTGCGGCAGGAGCAGTCGGCGGCGACGATGGACTTGCGGATGGAGTGCCTCGCTCGGCGTCGCATCGCGCTGGCGCAGTCGGTGGAGCTCCTCGTCGAGATCGATGCCGAAGGGGTGGAAACGGCGACCGAGCTGCTGGTCGGGCTGCCTCGGCTGGAGCGGTGCGACGAAGTGGAGGCGCTGCGCGCCGAGCTGGCCCCTCCCGAGGACCAGCAGCTCGATGCCCGGGTTCGAGCCGAGCGCGAGCGCCTGCAGCAGGCCGCCACCTCGCTGCGGGCCGGCCAGTACGAGCGCGCGTGGACCACCGCCAATGACGTCGTGGACCGGGCGACGGCGCTGGAGTACACGCCGCTGATGGTCGAGGCCCTGTTCCAGCGCGGACGGGCTCGCGACGAGCGAGGCGAGTATGCCGAGGCCGCATCGGACCTCGAGCGATCGCATCTGCTCGCGGCCCAGGTTGGATACCACTCGTTGCAGGCCGAGACCGCCGCTTGGCTGGTGCGGGTGGTGGGCTACCGGCTCGCGCGCCACGACGAGGGTCGATGGTGGGGCAAGACCGCGCTGGCACTGGCCCGGGGTCCCTACGCCGAGCCGGCCGTCGAGGGGTACTCGCTGGTCAACGAGGGCTCCGTGCTGCGCGAGCAAGGGGAGCCACGGCAGGCGCTGGAACGGTTCCGCGAGGCGCTCGGTGTGTTCGAGCGCACGCTCGGGACCGACCACCCCAGCACCGCGAGCGCAGAGCACGACATCGCGGCGGTGCTCCGGACACAGGGGGAGCTCGATCAGGCCCTCGAGCACCAGCAGCGCGCGCTGGCCATCCTCGAGCGGGTGCTGGGCCCGGGTCACCCCAAGGTGGCCATGGCCGTCAACGGGGTCGGTCTCGTGCTCAAGCAGCAGGGCAAGCACGACGAGGCGCTCGTGGTCCTCGAGCGTGCGCTGGCAATCCAGGAGTCCGCGCTGGGGCCCGAGCACCCCGACATCGCCGCGACCCTCGCCAACATCGGCAACCTGCACATGCAGACCGACCGTCGCCCCGAGGCGCTGCGCAGCTACGAGCGAGCCCTGGCCATCAAGGAGAAGGCGCTGGGGGCCCAACACCCGGAGTTCGCCACGCTGCTGTCCAACATGGGCAAGATGCTGGCCCAGCGAGGGGAGCACCAAGCCGCGCAGTCCTACTTGCAACGCGCGCTGGCCATTCGCGAGCGAGCTCTGGGTCCCGCGCATGCCGACACCGTCACCACCCTCCTCGACCTCGGGGTGGTGACGTCGATGTTTGGCGACCACGCAGCGGCGCTCCCCCACGTGGCGCGAGCGCTGGAGCTCCAGGAGCAAGGCGAGGGTTTTGGCCCGCTCGACCTCGCGCTGACCCACAACAACCTCGGCGCGATCCTGGACTCGCTGGGCCGTATCGAGGAATCTCGGGCCCACTCGTTGGAGGCGCTGGCGCTCCGAGAGCAAGCGCTGGGCCCCGACCACGTCGAGCTCGTCAGGCCCCTGCTGGGGCTGGCCAGGCTCGACATCGGCGCGGGCCGCTTCGCCGACGCCCAGAAGCGGGCAGAGCACGCGCTCGCGATCGCAAAGTCGCAGCCCGTCGCCCCCGAGCACGTGGCCTGGGCTCGCTTCATCCTCGCGCAGGCCCTGTGGAGCGAGCCCAGGCAGCGTGAGCGCGCGGCCACGATGGCCAAGGACGCATACGTCGCCGCCGAGGGCAAGGTCGTAGAGACGTCGCTGGCCGAGATGCGACGCTGGCTGGAAGCACGGGACCTGCTGTAGCCGCATGCCACGGCGCACCCTCGACGAGCGCTCGTCGACTCGGCGGCAAGACGCGCAACGTACGCATCTGTAGGAACGACCACGGGCAACACGGGCCCTTCGCTCACTCCGGCACGGAGGACCCGTGCGACCAAGTGGGTGGAGGAGTCGATTCCACGGCGAGCGCCGCGGACGACCGCCCGACTGCGATCGTGCGACGACCGGCCCGTTGGTTGTTAGAGTGCCCATCGTCGCGATGTCTCCCCCCGGCCCAGGATCTCCCAGCGTGCCCGCAGCCCTGGCGGCGCTCGGCGGCACCGTGCTCGAGAACCGCTACGAGCTCGGGCGAGTGCTGGGATCGGGAGGCATGGGGGCCGTGTTCGCGGCCCGTCACCTGCGACTCGATCGGCCGGTGGCGATCAAGGTGCTGCGGCCCTCGTTTGCCGCCGAGGGCGAGTACATCGAGCGCTTCCTCCGCGAGGCCAAGGCCGCCTCGAAGATCCGACACCGCAACGTGGTGGAGATCCTCGACTACGGCGAGACGACGGGGGGCCTGGCCTACTCGGTGATGGAGTTCCTGGTGGGCCGGGACCTCGAGGAGCTGCTGCGATCGCAGCCGGGGGGGCGGCTGCCCTGGGCGCAAGCCCACGGCCTGCTGCTGCAGATCGCCAGCGGGCTGCGGGCTGCCCATGCACAAGGGGTGATCCACCGGGACATCAAGCCGGCCAACTGCTTCCTCACCGAAGAGGATGGTGAGCCGCTGGTGAAGCTGGTGGACTTCGGAATCGCCAAGCTCGAGGGCCACGACCGCGGCCAGACGCTCACCGGCACGGCCCAGGTGCTGGGCACGCCGAGCTACATCGCGCCCGAGATGGTGCGCACCAAGGAGCCCGCCAGCGTCCGATCGGACGTCTACTCGCTGGGGGTGGTGGCCTACCGGATGCTGGTGGGACGGGCGCCGTTCTCGGCCCCGACCGTGTTCGAACTGCTGCGCATGGCGTGCTTCGAGCCGGTGCCGAGCCCGAGGCAGCAGGTGCCGGAGCTGCCGGCCGCGGTGGAAGCCTTCGTGCTCGAGATGCTGGCCAAGGAGCCCGAAGGGCGCCCGGCCGACATGCAGGTGGTACGGGAGCGGCTGCACGCGATCGGCCGGGAGACGCTGGCAGACCAGGCGGTTGCGCTCCCGACCATGACCGTGCCGCCGCGAAGGGCGATCGTCCCCGAGCCGATCCCATCGGAGCCCACCACGATCCCACGAGAGGTGCCGCGGGGATCTTCGGTGGGCTCGACGACCAAGGTGGCGCTCCAGCCCATGAACATCGGCGCCCAGGATCATGCGGTGGATGGGGCAACCCCGCCCATGCGCGGAGGAACGCCCCAAGGGCTGGTGTACGACTCCTCGGCGCCCTCACCGTCGCGATCGGGCGAGACGGTGCCCGCGGTCGGCGAGGCGACCCTGCGAGGGATCGAGACCTCGGGGTCGCTCCCTCGACCACGCCGGACCGTGGCCTGGCTGGTGCTGGGCTCGGCCGCGACGGTGGCAATGGCCGCCGCGCTGGCGGTGGTGGCCGCCACCCACGACGAGCCGGCCTCGGACGGCATGGCCACCATCGAGGCGCCGTCACCCGAGCCCGCGGATGGACCACAGGTACAGCAGGCCGCGGATGGACCGCCGATCGCGGATGCCCCCGAGGTCGTGACCGCACCCGATGGGGCGGACAGCGGCGACGCCACGGAGCGACCCACCGAGGCATCCAGCGGGGCCGTACCGAGCGAAGCGCCGCCGGGCACGACGGCCGGTGACGAGCCGAGCACCGACGAGGCCACGCCCACCGCAGGCGCTCCGGACACGCCGTCCGACGAGCCGCAGCCTCAGCCCAAGCGCACCAAGGCCAAGCCCTCTGGTCCTCCCTCGGACTCGGTGCTGGTCAAGCGACTCGAGAAGAAGATCGCCAAGGAGTGTGCCGTACAGCTCGGCGGCGGCTCGGTCACGGTGAAATTCCTGGTGACCGCGAGCGGTGGGATCATGGGACTGACCGCCACCGGACCGGCGGCCTCGTGCGCCAAGGCGCAGGTCCAGAGCACGGAGTTTCGCACGCGGAGCAAGAGCAAGGCGCTCATGGTCACCGCGAGGTAGGCACCCAGGCAGTCATGGCTCGGTCGTCGATTCATCGTGCGTGCGTCGTGATGGCGCTGGCGCTCGTGGCGGGGCCCGGAGGGGCGCTGCCGTCGTCGTGGGTCTGGGCGGCGGCGCGCCCCTCCAAGAAGAGCACCGCCGAGTTCGACCGCCTGATGGCCCAGGCCGAGGCGCAGCGCAACGAGGGCGATCACGCGGCGGCGGCTCGCTCGTATGCGGCGGCCCATCGCTCGCTGCCCGAAGGGGAACGCTCGGGGTTGATGGGAGAGCTCGCCGTGGACAACGCACTGGCGAGCTATCGCGCGGCATACGAGCGAGACCCCGACGAGATGGCGCTGCTCGGCGAGCCGATCGTGCTGCTGCGCGAGTTCCTGGACCTGCGCACGCGGGACCACCAGGCCGGAACGGCCGAGGAGGTGCCCTTTCGGCTGCAGATGGAGCAGGAACGCCTGCGCAGCGAGCTACGAAGCATCCGCAAGCAGCGCAAGGAGACCGAGATCATCGAAGCCGCAGAAGCGGCGGCCGCCCTGTCGAGCCCACCCGCGGAGCAGGAGGACGAGCCGAGGACCAAGAAGACGAGGACCAAGACCCCGAGGACCAAGACCCCGAAAACCAAGAACAAGCAGCCTCGAGGGAGCGAAGTCTACGACGTATGGATCCTCGTCGGCGGATCCGTGGCCCTCGCGAGCGGCGTCACGCTCCTCGGCGGAGGCCTGTGGAACATGGCCCAGGTCGGCAAGCGAGCGCGAGCTCGGCGGGATGCGCTCGACCAAGGCACCTACTCGGCGGATCGAAGGAGCGAGTACCTCGACGATCTCGACGAGTGGGAGGGGCGCTGGCGCAGGGTCGGGTCCACGATGGCAGTGACGGGCTCGCTGCTCCTGGCGGCGGGCGGCGGGCTGACGACATGGGGTGTGCTGCGGATGCAACGCCACGAGCAAGGGCGGAGACGAGCGAGCCTGAGCGTCCCGGTGCTCTCCCGCGAGCGGATCGGCCTCTCGCTGACGGTGAGCTTTTGACCGGGCAAGAACGAGGAGCTGGCGATGAATCGGCGATGGTCTTGGCTGGGTGCGGCATGGGGGATGGCCTGCGTGGGGGAGGCGCCGCCGCTGCCGATCATGACGGGGCTCGTGGACGACGGCTCGCCGACGACGCCGGGTACGACTGCGACGGCGCCCACGACCACGACCGCGACCGCGACCGCATCCACGGAGCCGAGCGAGGACGACACGACCAGCGCCTCCATGGCGGAGTGCGGCAACGGTGACGTGGAGCTGGGGGAGGACTGCGACGGCATCGACTGGCAAGGCGCGACGTGCGAGAGCCTGGGGTTCGATGGCGGCGCGCTCGAGTGTGGGATGGATTGCTCGTTCATCACGAGCGGGTGCACCTACGCATGCGGCAACGGCATCATCGATCCGACCGAGAACTGCGAGGGGCTCGATCTCGCGGAGGCCACGTGCGAGAGCCTGGGGCTCACCGGGGGGAGGCTGGCCTGCAGCGAGACCTGCCACTGGAACCTCGACGGGTGCGCGGTTCCAGCCGGCATGGTCCTGGTGCCCGGCGGGACGTTCACGATGGGCTCGGACGGCTACGCCGACGAGCGGCCGATCCGACAGGTCCACGAGGACGCCTTCTTGGTCGATGCCACGGAGGTGACCGTTGCCGCCTATGGCGAGTGCGTCACCGCCGGAATCTGCACGGCCCCGCTGACCGACTCATCGTGCAACTGGATGGTGGCGGGCCGCGAGGACCACCCGGTCAATTGCGTGTCGTGGCTCCAGGCCGACCAGTTCTGCAGCTGGGCCGAGGGCGGCTCGAAGCGTCTTCCCACCGAGGCAGAGTGGGAGAAGGCCGCACGGGGAGTGACCGCCTTGGAGTATCCGTGGGGGAACGGCCCCCAGCCGACCTGCACCCTGGCGGTGATGGATGAAGACGGCCCCGGCTGCACGATGGCCACGACATGGCCGGTGGGAAGCAAGCCGCTGGGGGCCTCCCCCTACGGCGCGCTCGACATGGCCGGGAACGTGCGGGAGTGGGTGTCGGACTGGTACGCGTCCTCCTATGAGGAGGGCGCCGTGAACAACCCGACGGGACCCGGGAGCGGCACGCAACGCGTGATGCGTGGGGGCTCGTTGCACGACAACAGCCCCTTCGCGTTTCGCACCGCCGATCGCAGCAAGTCCGCCCCCGACACGGCCAACTTCACGATCGGCTTTCGCTGCGTGTGGGACCTGCCCGCAATGTAGCGACCACCCGGGCTCGCCGGTGCCAACGTCGTACCCAACGTGCTATAGCGGCGCAGCCGTGTCGATCGAGCGCTTCCAAGATCACACCCCCCGGATCCACGCCCAGGCGTTCGTCCATGCCTCGGCGGTGGTCATCGGCCAGGTCCGCATCGGGGCCCAGTCGAGCGTGTGGCCCAACGTCACCCTGCGCGGAGACGACGGCCCCATCGTCGTCGGGGCGCGGACCTCGATCCAGGACGGGACCGTGGTCCACATGACCGAGGGGCGCAGCGTCACCACCGTGGGCAACCAGGTGACGGTGGGCCACAAGGTCATCCTGCACGGCTGCACGATCGAGGACGACTGCATCGTGGGCATGGGCTCGATCATCCTCGACGACGCGGTGGTCGAGCGCGGCAGCATCGTGGGCGCGGGCGCCGTGGTGCCCCCGGGCAAGCGGGTCTTGGCGGGCTCGGTGGTGGTGGGCAACCCGTTTCGGGTGCTGCGGGCGTGCACCGAGCAGGACCTCGAGTTCATCGCGTACTCGTGGCGCGAGTACGTCGAGCGCACGCGGCAGTACCTCGAGGCAGCGAGCACGCCGTGAGCACCCGAGCCCGGTGGCGGTTCTGGGTGGACCGCGGCGGAACCTTCACCGACTGCATCGGCCAGGATCCGAGCACCGGCGCGCTGCGAGTCACCAAGGTGCTGTCCTCCGATGAAGCGCCGCTGCTGGGGATCCGAGCGCTGCTGGGCCTGCGCCCCCACGACCCGATCCCACCCTGCGAGCTGCGCATGGGCACGACCCTGGGCACCAACGCACTGCTCGAGCGCCAGGGTCGGCCGTGTGCGCTGGCGATCACGGCCGGCTTTGGCGATCTGCTCGAGATCGGCGATCAGAGCCGCCCCGAGATCTTCGCCGTGCCCATCCACCGCCCGCCTCCGCTGCACGCCGGGGTGCTCGAGCTCGACGCACGCCTCGATCCCGACGGTCGGGTGCTGGCTCGGCCCGAGCTCGACGCGGTCCGCCGCGAGCTTCGTCGGCTGCGCGCCGACGGCCTTCGCAGCCTCGCGATCGTGGTGATGCACGCCTACCGCGACGGCACCCTCGAGCAAGAGCTCGCCCGCATCGCCCGCGCCGAGGGCTTCGAGCACGTGTCGTGCTCGCACGAGGTCGCCCCCGAGATCGGGCTGCTCGCCCGCGGCGACACCACGGTGGTCGACGCCTACCTCACACCGCTCTTGCAGGACTACCTCGACGGTCTGCGGCAGGCCCTGCCGGGCTCCGACGTCCGGGTCATGGGCAGCAGCGGCGGCCTCCATCCCGCCGATCGCTTTCGCGGGCGCGATGCAGTGCTCTCGGGCCCGGCGGGCGGAGTGGTGGCCTGCGCGGCCCTGGCCCGCACCCACGGCCTGCCCGCGATCCTGGGCCTCGACGTGGGCGGCACCTCGACCGACGTGTGCCGCGTGGGCGAGGCGCTGCCAAGGGTCTACGAGACCCGCGTCGCGGGCGTTCGCCTGCGCACGCCCATGCTCGCGATCCACACCGTGGCCGCGGGCGGCGGGTCGATCTGCCGCTTCGAACACGGGCGCTTGCAGGTCGGCCCGCACAGCGCCGGCGCCGACCCGGGCCCGCTGTGCTACGGCCGCCCGCATGCGTCCGAGCCGACGCTCACCGACGTCGACCTCCTGCTCGGTCGCCTGTGCGACGATCGATTCCCGTTCCCGCTGGACCCCGAGCCCGCCCGCCGCGCCCTGACGGCGCTGCGCGAGCGGCTGCCATCGCCGTGGCGCGAGCGACCGCTCGCCGCGGTGGCGCAGGGGTTCTTCGAGGTCGCGGTGGAGCACACGGTGGAGGCCCTGCGACGGGTCACCACCGCCCGCGGCCACGATGCCCGCGATCATGCGCTGGTGGTGTTCGGCGGCGCGGGCGGTCAGCTCGCCTGTGCGCTGGCGCGCCGCCTGGGCGTTGCGCAGCTGCTGTTCCCTCCCCTGCCCGGCGCGCTCTCGGCCCTGGGCATGGGGCTGGCGCCGCTGCTGTGGCACGGGGAGGTCGACCTCGGACGCGTGCCGCTGACGACCGACGTCGTCGACCACGCGTACGGTCAGTCCGTGAGGCTGTTGCATCGAGGCCGCCGCGCGCTCGGTGACGACGGGATCCCGGGCACGCACCAGCAGGGCTCGCTCCGCGTCGAGCTGCGCTATGCCGGCACCGAGACCGCACTGGCCATCGAGCTGCCACCGCGGCTCGAGACCGATCCCGATCCCGTGACCACGCTGCGCGCCGCGTTCGAGGCCGAGCACCGCCGCGAGCTCGGCTACGTGCGCGATGGTCACCCGCTCGAGGCGGTGACCCTGCGCGTGGAACTCCACGGCACCGTCGATGCACCCGCGCTGCCCACCGCTCCCGCCGAGCCGTCCCTGCCCCCGCCGCTGCGCCGCACGGCGCTGTGGATCGACGGCCGCTTCGTCGACGCCCCCGTGTACGCCCGCGACGCGCTGCCCCGCGGACCCACCCTCACCGGCCCCGCGCTGGTGCTCGACGACACCGGGACCCTCGTGCTCGAGCCCGGCTGGACGCTCGACGTGGCCCACGACGGGAGCCTGCGTCTGAAGGACGTGGCCGGCGCTCCCCGGCCCGCGCTCGGCACCGCGTGCGACCCGGTGCAGCTCGAGATCTTCGCCCATCGCTTCATGTCGATCGCCGAGCAGATGGGCACGGTGCTGCGCCGCACCGCGCTGTCCACCAACATTCGCGAGCGCCTCGACTTCTCCTGCGCGGTGTTCGATCGCGAGGGCAGCCTGGTGGCCAATGCGCCGCACCTGCCCGTGCACCTGGGCGCCATGGGAGAGTCGGTCGCCGCCATCGCGGCCCAGCACCCCGAGCCCTCCCCGGGCGACGTGTTCGCGACCAACGATCCCACCGCCGGAGGCTCGCACCTGCCCGACATCACGGTGGTGACCCCGGTGCACGTCGAGGGCGCCCTGGCGTTCTGGGTGGCCAGCCGAGGCCATCACGCCGACGTGGGCGGCATCACCCCTGGCTCGATGCCCCCGAACTCGCGCCGGCTCGACGAGGAGGGCGTGGTGTTTCGCGGCCAGCGAATCGTCGACGGCGGCACGCTCGATACCCCCGGCATCCTCGCCACCCTCGGCACCGGCCCCCACCCCGCGCGCCGCCCGGCCGAGAACCTCGCCGATCTACAGGCCCAGATCGCCGCCAACCATGCCGGCGTGCGCCTGCTCGAGGCCCTGGTGCACGAGCACGGCCGGCCCGTGGTCGCGGCCTACATGCAGCACGTGCAGGACAACGCCGCCCGCGCGGTGGCGGAGGCGATCGCCCGGCTTCCCGACGGCGAGTCGCGCTTCGTCGATCACACCGACGATGGCACCCCGATCGCGGTGACCGTGCGCATCGCGGGCGATCGCGCGGCGATCGACTTCACCGGCACCGGCCCGGCGGTCGATGGCAACCTCAACGCCCCGCGCGCCATCACCGTGGCCGCCGTGCTCTACGTGCTGCGCTGCCTGGTGGGCGAGCCGATTCCGCTCAACCGGGGCTGCCTCGAGCCGGTCACCCTCACCATCCCGCCGGGATCGCTGCTCGACCCCGCCCCGCACCACGCGGTGGCCGGGGGCAACGTCGAGACCGCCCAGCGCCTGTGCGACGTGCTGTTGGCCGCCATGGGCATCCAGGCCGCGAGCCAGGGCACCATGAACAACCTGACGTTCGGCGACGCGACGTTCGGCTACTACGAGACCATCGGTGGAGGCGAAGGGGCCAGCCCCGAGCACGACGGGGTCAGCGGCGTGCACACGCACATGACCAACACGCGCATCACCGATCCCGAGGTGCTCGAGGCGCGCTTCCCCGTGCGGCTGCTCGAGTTCTCGCTGCGGCGCGGCAGCGGCGGCGCGGGGCATCGACGCGGCGGGGACGGGCTCGTGCGCCGGCTGCGGCTGCTGGCGCCGCTGCGGGTCTCGATCCTCTCCGATCGCCGCCGAGCGCCTCCGTTCGGGCTCGCGGGCGGGAGCCCGGGGTCGGCCGGGCGCAACGTCGTGCACACGGGCGATCGCGACGCCCTCGAGCTGCCCGGTCGTGCCACCGTGGACGTGATCGCCGGTGACATCGTGTCCATCGAAACCCCGGGCGGCGGTGGGCACGGAGCCGCCGAACACGCCCCGCAGCGGCCTGCGACCGGTCAGAACGCGCCTGCCGACCCGTCCCCTGGCACCTGAGCTCGGTTGCCGCCCGTGCTGGCCCGCGGTGGTGCCATGCGCTAGCTTCGGGCCTCCGATGCTCGAGGCGCTCATTCCGTACTTCGACAACAAGGCGCTCGAATACACGCTCGTGGAGGACCTGCCGCTCATCGGTCCCCTCAAGCTGCAGCTGTTCGGGCCGCTGGTGGCCATCGGCGTCATCGTGGGTTGGTACCGGTGCCTGCGGTACGCCAAGACCAAGGATCTCGACGAGTACCTGTTCCGCGACTACCTGTTCTGGCTGCTGGTCGCCGCCTTCACCATCTCGCACTGGGTGTCGGTGATCTTCTACTTCCCGCACCAGATCGAGGAGGACCCGCTGGTCCTCATCCAGATCTGGAACGGGCTGTCGAGCGTGGGCGGGTTCTTCGGCGCGTTCGTGGGGATGATGCTGTACCTGCGCTGGTACTGCGGCCGCATCCCCCACGTGGGCAAGCAGCCGGTGATGGTCTACGCCGACGCCACCATCTTCGGGCTGCTCGCCGGCTGGTGCTTCGGCCGCATGGGCTGCAGCGTCGTGCACGATCACCCCGGCAAGATCGTCCCCGAGGGCACCTTCCTCGCGGTGGGCCCCTGGCCCGACGGCACCTGGCGCTACGACCTGGGCCTGGTGGAGCTGATGTTCGCCCTCTCGCTGATGGCGTTCGTGTACTTCATCACCAAGTGGGACAAGTGGCCGCCCGGGCGCCTGGTGGGCCTGGTCGCCACCGCCTACGCACCGTTCCGCTTCTATCTAGACTCGCTGCGCGCCGACGAAGCCGCGCGCCAGGTGATCAGCACCCCCGATGCCCGCTACGCGGGGCTCACTCCCGCCCAGTGGTTCACCATCGCGTTCCTGCTGGCGGGCCTGTGGCTGCTGTTCGTGCGCAAACCCAAGGAGAGCGACTTCGCCTACGCCAAGGACAGCGAGCGCCGCAAGCGCGAGGAGGCCGAGGCCAAGAAGCTCGCCGACGAGGTCGAGGCCGAAGCCAAGGCCAACGACGACGCAGACGAGGACGATGAGGACGAGGACGACGAGGCCAAGGCCGACGAGGCCAAGGCCAAGGCCAACGACGCAGACGAGGACGACGAGGCCGAGGCCGATGTCGAGGCCAAGCGCGATGACGACGCCAAGGCCGCCTCGGACGAGGCCTGACCATCTGCGCCGTTTGCGAAGAGCCCCGGAGGCCGCGTCCACGGCCCCGGGGCTCTCGTCGTTCGGCGTGCAACCAGCAGCCCGAGCCTCCGTCATCACCCGCGAGGCGAGGCCCTTGGCCCGTCATCATCACCACCACCGCTTGGCTTGATCTCGTCCCTGCGTCCGCGCCGTCCCCGGCCCCCGCGTCCGGTTGGGGCCAGCGAACCGCACTGCAAGCCCCCCGCGAGGGGGGCTTGCAGTGGCTCTTGCGACTCGTGAGACCTCGCCGCGGCTCGACGTCGTGGACGACCCCGCAGCGTGGCGAGGGCCCCCATCCCCCTGCTACCTTGGGTCCACCATGACGAGGTCACGTCGAACGACAGCGCCAGTGGGGGCAATGGCCAGCGCGATCGGCGTGATGCTGCTTGCGGGCCCGGCCGCCGCGGGCAACGGCACCAAGCCCCGCATCACCGTCGACTGGAGCGGCGCCCCGTGCATGACGATCGTCGATCGCTCCGCCGATCCGGTCGTGCACATGGACTACGCGATCTCGCAGGAAGACACCGACCTCACCGAGGACGAGGTCTCCGACAGCCGCACCCACCAGTTCTTCGCGCTGTGCCGCGCTCACGATCCCCAGAGCTTCCTGCCGCGCTGGATCACCCAGGACGATCTCGACCGCGCGGCCGCGATCGGCTCGGCGCCCACCATGGTCGACGCCGAGGACATGTTCGAGACCAGCACCACGTGGGCCGATTGCTGGTTTCGCATCACCCCCGACGACCAGCGCCTCCCCATCACCTTCGCCCAGGCGGCCATGGGGGTCGACTGGGACACCAGCGCGGTCCCGGCCGGCACCTACATCATCGACGGCTACACGTTCGAGCCCGCCATCAACGTGTGGAGCGAGCGCCCCGGCGTGGTCAAGGTGGTCGACGACCCCGCCCTGCCCGCCAGCGGGCCCGCGCTCGCGATCAACAACACCGAAGAGGTGCTGAACAAGAACGAGCCGGTCACGATCGAGGGCTGCGTGAGCGCGATGGACGGCTCCACCATCACCGCCTACTGGGGCCTGGCGGAGCTCGACGTGCAGTGGCAGCCGTTCCTCGAGGACGATCCGGTGGCGGGCAGCAGCTTTGCGCTGGAGTTCCTGCCGCCCGAGGCGCTCGCGGGCGAGACGGCGATGATCCGCGTCGACGTCACCGACCCCATGGGCCGCAGCTACACCAACTACATGCGCGAGCTGGTGATCGTGCTGGGCACCGAAGGCCCTGGCTCGTGCAACGACGGCGGAGGCTTCATCGGAGGCGCGGGCTGTGGCGGCTCGGGCGACAGCGGCGACACGGGCGATGGCTCGGCCGGCACCGGCAATGCCGACGACACCGCGGGCACGGCCGGGGATGCCACCGGCAACACCACACCCGGCCAGGACGGCGGTGACGGTGGCGGCGGCCAGGGCTGTGGCTGCGCGACCGCACCACGCTCGGGCCCGCAAGCGCTGGCGCTGGGGCTACTGCTGGGGCTCTTCGGGCTCCGCCGCCGCAAGGCGCTCGGCTGAGCGATCGTTGGCCTTGCGCCGCGCACGTGCCTCGCCCGACAGCAGGCGACGATAGGCGATCACCGCTTGGTCGCCGGGCACGAGCAGCTCGCGTACACCCGGCGTGGGACGAGGAGGATCCGAGCCCTCGACCACCCGCTGGTCCTCGCGCAGGATGAGGGCGTTGCTCGCGGTCATGATCCGGTTGTAGATCCACGACAGCCCTGGCCACCGGACCACGCGCTGATGGAACCGTGCGTAGATCTCGGTGTGGGTCTCGTCGATGGGCACGAACGCCGCCACGATGCCCATCGTACGCCGCAAGGTGATGATCCAGGCATTGGGAGCGCGGAGCTCCACGTAGGCGCCAGGATCGGTGGCACGCCGTGGGCGAGGGTCGTCGATGTACACACGAATGCGGTCGCCATCGATCTCGGTGCGGGGTTCGATGTCGGGCCGCAGGCCCCGCCCGAACGAGCGGCGGTGCACGAACGGCGGATGCATGACATCGAGCTGGTTCTCGATCACGCGCACGTAGTTGGTGCCCCAGATCGTCCGCGTGGTCCGCATCGAGTCCGTGGGGCGAACGGCGTCGAAGTACTCGATCTCGGGGTAGCGCTCGCGCGCCCGACCGCGCCACTGCCAGATCCACCCGTGGGCCTGCCGCAGCACGAGCGACGGAGTGCGAATGCGTCGGGCCACGCGCTGGTCGGAGCCCATCGCCGGGATGTGGGTGCACTGGCCCTGGCCGTCGAAGCAAAAGCCGTGGAACGGGCACTCGATGCAGCCCTCGCGGATCCGGCCGCCGGAGAGCGACACTCCGCGGTGGGGGCAGCGATCGGGGAGCCCGACCACCGCGCCCCGGACGTCGCGCCACAGCACCAGCCGCTGCCCGAAGCGATGGAGCAGCAGAGGGCGGCCCGCACGTACCTGGGCGGCGTCGGCGATGACGTACCAGCGATCCTCGAGATCCTCGAACATTGGCTCACCTCGTGACTCGACCGTCCATGAGCGACCACCTCGAGTGTGCAAGGCTCGGAGGTCCGCGCCATTTCCGGGCGAGCTCGGCGAGCACGACCCTCGCAGCCCTGGCCCCTGGTGTTGGACTGGCGGCTCCGCGATGACACCACGGCTCGCCGAGCACGTGATCGACACCACCGCCGGCCCCAAGGCGGTGCTCGCGTCCATGCCGACCGCGCACATCCGCGCCGGCCGCGACGAGCTCGAGGAGCTGCGGCGATGCCGTGGGGCGAGGGGTGAAGCCGTGAGGCCGGTCCCGTCGCGGCTCAAGCCGTCGACAGCTCGGCGGCGAGCTCCATGATCCTTCGGTTCTCGGGCACCACCTCGACGAACGACTGCTGCCAGCGCTGCTCGGACAGCGTGCCGGCCAGCTGCTGCACCCGGGCCCGCGCAGCCTCGGCCACGGCCCTCGCGGCGGGCCGGTCGCCCGCCGCGAGCAGAGCCTCGATCCGCGCCAGCCGAATGAGGGATTCGAACTCCTCGAGCCCCCCGAATTCCTCGAGCACCGCGAGCGCCTCGGCCGAGGCCCGCAGGGCGCCCGGCCGCTCGCCGCTCGCCGCGTGCGCGCGGGCGAGCGCGGCCAGGGCTCCCGCCCGCGCGGGCGGAGTGGCCACGAGCTCCTCGGCGGCCTGCGCCGCCACCCGGGCGGCCTCGGGTGCGTTGCCCGAGGCCAGCGCCACCTTGGCGAGGTAGATCCGGGTCCAGCTCGCGAACCGCAGGTTGTCTCGCGCGGTGGCCTCGGTCACGACCTCGTGCAGCATGGCCTCGGCCCGCGCCAGCTCCCCTTCGGCCGCAAGCGCCAGCGCGAGGTTCTGGCGAGCACGCGCGTCGACCGTGTGCAGGCCCAGGCGCTGGGCCTCGGATCGTGCGCGCTGCAGCTCCGCCTTGGCGCGCTCGAGCGCCCCGACCTCGACGTGGGCAAACCCCAGGCTCACCCGACCGTTGCAGGCCTGCCGCGTGTCACCGGCCTCCTCGAACGCCGAGAGCGAGGCCGCATACCAGCGAAGATCGCCCGCCACGTCGCCCGCGTGGCGGGCCCTCGCCCCCCGCAGCCGCGTGACCTCGGCCATCGCGCTCGGCCCCAGGCGCTCGGGGTGCTCGACCGCGGCTGCGATCGCGGCCATCGAGCGCTCGGCGAGATCGTAGCGCCCGCCCTGGAACAGCTGCCGCGCCGTGGAGCACAGCGCGATCGCTCGCGACCCCTCGGCGCCATCCCGAGGCTTCGCGCTCATGAGAACCTCGTAGCGGCGCTCGGCCCCGATGAACTCCCCCTGCTGCCCCTCGATGGTCACGGCCACGTCGAGGCTGCGGTACCACGCCACCGTGCCGGGCGGCAGCACGCCCGTGGCCGTTCGCGCCGCCCGCAGCGCCTCGGGCAGCCGCCCCTGCCAGCGGAGCGCCTCGGCCTCGAGCATCAGCAGCAGGCCGCGCTGCTCGTCATCGGAGGCGTGCGGCAGCCCCTGCCGCGCCCGCTCGATCGTCGCAGCGAAGTCGTTGCCCTCGAGCGCCAGCTCGGCCGCACGCACCAGCCAGCGCGCCGCCCGGGTCGGCTCCTGCCCCTGCTGCCAGTGCCCCGCGAGCACGATCGGATCGGTCTCTCCCGCGTCCTCGAGCCACTGCGCCGCGAGCCGGTGGCCCAACGCCCGATCACCGGTGGAGAGCATGGCCGCAGCGGCCTCGCGCACCAGCGAGTGCTGGAACACGAACTCCTGGTGGTCGGGGAATCGCGAGCCGCGACGCCGCGCCACCAGCTCGCACCCCACCAGCCCCCGCAGACGCTCGGTGAGCTCGGCCCCCACGCCCTCCTTGCCGAGCAACGCCGCCACGCCTCCCGCCCAGAACGTGCTGCCGAACACGCTGGCTGCCCGCAGCACGCGGCGCTCGTCGACCGACAGCTCCTCGAGCCGGGCCTCGACCATCGCGAGCACCGAGTCGGGGAGCCCGTCGCTGCGCCCCTGCGCCACCGCGCGCGCGAGTTCCTCGAGGTAGAAGGCATTGCCCTCGGCCTGCGCGACGAGCCGATCGACGAGATCGGGCTCGAGCTCGCGATCGAGCGCGCGTCGCAGCAGCTCGCCCGCAGCCCGCCTGGACAGCGGGCGCAGCCGGATCTCCTGCAGGTCGCGGCTCGCCCACAGCTCGGGGAACGCGTCGTGGACCGAAGGCCGCGCCAGCGCCAGCACGAACAGCGGCTGGTCCACCAGGGTACGCAGCACCCCGTCCACGTAGCGCACGGTGGGCAGGTCGCCCTGCTCCGGCGACATGTAGCTCGGCGTCCCGATCGTCACCCCGATGTGGGTGGAGTCGAGGGCCGGCCGCAAGAACCGAGCCACCCCGAAGTCGAGCACCTTGATCCGGGAGAGCTCGCCCCCCACCAGGAACAGGTTGGCCGGCTTGATGTCGCGATGGATGATCCCGTGGCGGTGGGCCTGCGCCAGCGCCTCGGTCACCTGCCGCGCCAGCAACAGCACGTCGTCGACGCCGAGCTGCTCGCGGTGCAGTCGCGCGCTCAGATCCTCGCCCTCCAGCCACTCCATCGCCAGGAACGGCTGGCCGTCGGCGGTGACGCCGTGCCCCAAGGAGCGGACCACTCCCGGGTGGCTCAGCTCGGAGAGGATCCACGCCTCTCGCTCGAACCGGCGGGCGTGATCGAGCGTGAGCTGCCCCAGCACCTTCACCGCCGCCGGGCCACCGCCCTCGCGATCGAGACAGCGATAGACGGTCCCCATCGCCCCCGCCCCCGCGACGCGCTCGACGACGAATCGTCCCGCGATGACGTCACCGGGCTGCACGCGGCGCAGAATATCGCGCGTGAGCGCGGGCATGCTCACGCCCGCGCAGCCGGCCGGTCTGCGTCGTTCCCGCATGAGGCGCGTGGGGAATGGAGCTTCGCCCCGGTGGGGAATCGCGCCACACCCCGAGGGCCCCACGGTACGCCCCGAAAGCGGCGCGAACGAGCGAGAGCCGGCCGCAGGCAACCTGGCCCGCGACGTGCAATGCACCTGGTCACGTGTCCATGACCTCGACCACGCTGGTGCGAACAGTCCACCCGATGCAACACCGACTGCGGTCGGTCGTGAGCGAGCCAAGGGTGGTGCGTCGCGCCACCACCGGGTGGTCCCAGCCCTTCACCGACCGCTCCTCGCTCGGCTCGGGCTCGGTGCAGCGGATCGTCGTCGACACCGAGACCACCGAGCGCGAGCCGCTGTCGGGCACGCGCTACCGGCTGGGTCGTCCGCTGGACGGTGGAGCCGCGCGCGAGCGCTACGAGGCCGAGCACCTCGACCACGGCCAACGGGTGATCGCCACCCTGCTCCGTGCCCACGCCTGCCCGTACGAGTGGAGCGCCACCGCCCATCGCAACGAGGTCGTCGCCAGCGGACGCATCGACTCTCCCCACATCGTCGACGTGCTCGACTCCGCCGAGCTCCCCGACGGCCGCGTACTCGTGATCACGGAGCAGCTCCACGGCATCACGCTCGAGCAGGCGATGGGACGGGAGCCGATGGAGCTGGCGCGCGTCGTCGACCTCGGCTGGCAGCTCTGCGAGGGCCTGCAAAGCGCCCACGGGGCGGGCATCGTCCACCTCGACCTCGTGCCGAGCAATGTGATGCTGGTGCCACGGCCAGGCCGCCACGACCGCGCGGTCCTGCTCGGCTTCGGCACCGCCTCGATCATGCGCGACCTCGGTCACCATCCACGGGGCACGACGCGGTTCTCCGCCCCCGAGACCAGCTACGGCGTGGGTGATGCCCGCGCCGACCTCTACTCGCTGGGGTGCCTGCTCTACGAGCTGGCCTGTGGAGTCCCCGCGTTCGAGGACGACGACGAAGGCGATGCGCTGCCCGTTCCGCCCTCGCAGCGGGCCCCGCAGCGGGGCATCCCGAGGTGCTTCGATGCGATCGTGGCGCGATGCCTGCACTCCGCCCCCAGCGCTCGCTTCCAGTCCGCGGCGGAGCTGCAGACCGTGCTCGAGGTGCTGCGGGCCAGGCTCCGCGCCGACTCTCAGGCCCGCCCAAGCCCGACCAATCACGAGCAGGCCGACGACCCGGCCGATGACCGAGTCGACGACCCGGCCGACGACCCGGCCGACGACCACCCGGGCATGGACCGAGCCCGCAGGGTCGTCGACCGCGGACAGTGGGGTGCATTTCGACGGCTCGGCTCTTGGCTGGGTCGACGCCTCACGCCGATCCCCTCCCCGGTGCCCTCGACGACCGCGGGGTGACCACGGCTCGTCACCGAGCGCGCGAGCCCCGTCGCCGCGGGGGCCGGGTCGAGAACGCATCGAGCCCCCGAGGAGCCTGCCGCGCAGGCCCCAAGGGGGCTCGTTTCCGTCTCGGAACCCTCTACTGGGCCGAGACCACGATGTCGTCGATGTTGATCAGATCGTTGTTGGCGGATGCGTCGGCCCGGAACCGGAGCTGCGCGTTGTTGCTGAACGCGACCTGCGTCGAGTCGAGGCTGATCGTCGCGTCGTAGAACGTGTTGTTGTTGAAGTCGGCGCCCCTCGCCCAGTTGGCGATCACGACCCAGCTGCTGCCGTTCCACAGCTCCACGAAGAAGTCCTCGCCGTTCTCCATGCTGCGTGCGATGAACGAGAACTCGATCTGCAGCTGGCTGTAGCCGGACAGGCTGAACGGATCGGAGTAGAACGAGGACGCCACGCCCGAGTTGTCGCGGATCTCGGCCGAGTAGCTGCCGCTGGTGGCGTAGGTCGAGTTGTTCAGCCGCTGGCAGTCCGAGCCGCCGTCGTTGTAGATGCCCCAGCCGCTATCGAAGTTGGTGGAGGACAGCACATCCCAGCCACCGGGCGGCGGCGGCGGCGGAGCGCACACCGGCTCGCCCGCGCAATCGGTGTCGTCGCAGTCCGCGGCGCCGTCGCCGTCGTCGTCGGCCCCGTTGTCGCAGACCTCGTCCGGAACCGGAGCCCCGCCCGCGCCCTCGACCGTCAGGGTCACGCCCGAGAATGCCGAGTAGGCCCGGATCATCACGTGGTAGTTGCCGCTCTGCGGGGGGTTGAACTCGCAGCTCTCGTTGTTGCCGTTGAGATACGGGCGGCAGTCGTAGTTGGTGGTGGTCGGGGCATCGTCGAAGCGCACGTAGAGATCGGCGTCGCCGGTTCCCCCGGAGATCGAGAACCGGATCGCGTCGAGACCCGACGCGTTGTACTGCGATGGGGTGAGCGTCACCACCTGACCCGCGCTCGCGCTGAGGTTGGCCTGGGTGTCGATGACCGAGTACGTGGGCGGAGGCGCCGGCGCACAGGCGCCGCTGTCGTAGAGGCAATCGAGCGCCGTGACGTCCGAGGCCGTCCACAGGCCGTTGCTGCTGACGCTATAGCACGAGTTCATCACCGAGCCGTTGATGACCGCGGTGGTCGGCGTGCCCGCGATGTGGATCGCTCCCACCCCGCCGTCGCCCTCGTTCTGCGCGAACCCGCCGCAGCTGATCGAGCGATCGTAGTAGTCGGTGTGGCGGAAGCCGATGCAGTGCCCCAGCTCGTGCTGGATCACGTGGGTGGCCACGGGCACCCCGTAGTCGGCCGCGAGGCCCTGGTCGACGTTGATCGTGGTGTACGGCATGCCCCCCGCGGGGAAGCCGGCCACGCCGCCGCCGCTGTTGTCGAGGTTGCCCGCGAGCGTCCAGGTCTTGGTGGCTGCGTTCAGCGTGCCGTTGTTGCCCGCGGTGCAGCCGGCCCCGTCGCGCGCCATCGTGAACTGCAGGTTCTGCTCGTTGTAGTGCTGGATCGCCACGTCGAGCGCCTGCAGCATCAGCGCGTTGGCCTCCCACGCCGCCGATGGATTGACGCAGATCGTCTGGACGGCCGCCGTGTTCACCGTGGCGGTCGTGCGGTACTGACGGAACTGGTCGTCACCCTCCTCGCCATCGGTGACGATCCCGGCCAGCTCGCGCGAGGCCTGCAGGGTCACCACCGCGTCGCGGCCCACCACCACCCGACCATCGTCGAGCACCATGATGTCATCCTCGGGAAACCCGGCCTCGAGCAGGTTCTCGACGATCACCTCGTGCTCGGCGAGCTTGAGCTCGGAATCACCGAGCTCGTCCTCCACGCCCGAGTAGCAGCCAACCGCGAGCATCGTCGCGACCACGCACATCCTCTTCATCATCATGTCGAACCCCGTCCCCCGGTCATCCGCGTAAGGCGCGGAACAAAAGGTACCCATCCCGCTCGGAGCATCCCGAACGTCGGTCGTTACGGGCGGAGACCTACAAGACGGGAGGGGCTGCCGCAAGGGTTCTCGGACCCCGAACTGGAGATTCGTGGGTTGTTGAGTGTGAGGTGACCGCGTTGTTGGGAATCATCCGTCAACCACGTATCCCTGGGCAACATCGTGACAGTGAAGGCATCGAGCGGCTCGATCTCACGCACCGAGTTGTTGCGTGAAGGGTCGTGACCCCTCGACTGGCCTGCATCGTCGATTAGTTCAGGCGGCTCACCGCAATGACACCCGAGTCCCGATCGTCCGACGATGAAAGTGCCGAGGCTAGCTGCTCAGCCGCGCCAGCGCGAACATGCCGTCGGTGGTGGAGAAGATGCCCCGGACCTCTCCGTCGTCCACGATGACCGCCGCGCCGTAGCGGTGCGTGCCCATCTGCAGCGCCACCTCGGACAGCGGCGTGCTCGAGGGCACGTGGTAGGGATCGCGGGTCATCGCGTCGGCCACCGTCAGCTCGTCGAGCGCGGCGCTGGTCCGCGCCTTGAGCATCGCGATGTCGCGCTCACTGAGGATCCCGACCAACCGGCTGCCCCGCATCACCGGCAGGTGCCGCACATCGAGGTCTCGCATGCGGAGGGTGGCCTCGGCCAGGTTCTGATCGTCCCCCACCGAGTAGGCGACCGGAGTCATGTGCTGGCCCACCGTCGTGCCCGCCGTCGTGCTGGTCGTGTCGTCTGCCATTGCCCGATGAGGATAGCCAAGCGACGGGCTCTCGGCGATGGCGGGTACGTCGCCGGCCATCGCCGGGGTCTGCACGATTTGCATGGGCGGTGCCCCGCCCTAGAGCGCGAGCATCAGCACCACGAAGCCCACGAGCATCGCCACGCGGCAGATCGAGTAGACGCGCAGGTAGGCGGGGTCGAGGTCCATGCCCCGAAGCTTGCGGTAGACGAGCAGCTGCATGCCGACCCCGAACACCAACGTGGCCGGCAAGATGATCCCCAGCAGCAGGCCCGAGGTCATCGCGTCCATCTGGGTCATCGCCAGGTAGATCGCGGCGATGGCCGCGAGGGGGATCAGCGAGGCGAGCCGGAACGAGGAGAATGCTTCCACCAGGCGCCCCTTGGCCTCGGTGTCGAGCTTGCGCAGGGCTCGCTCGGAAGCGATGCGCGTGGCCACGATGATCACGAGGAACAGACCAAAGCCGACCGGCGCGGGGATGATGCTCATGGTCGCAGCATACACCCGCCGCAGAGGTCCCGCGTCAGTCGCGGTCCTCGAAGTAGAGGAAGTCGATGAGGAACGTGGCCGCCAGCACCAGCGGCCGCAGGCGGGCGTCCATGCCGGGTGACATCTCCACCCCGAAGGTATCGGCGTCGGTGAACGCCTCCACGAGCAGGCCGCTCCACTTCTTGGTGATGCGGCCCACCTCTTGCCCGTCCGGCTGGAGGATGCGAAAGGTCCACGGGCGCCACAGCGGACCGTGGATCTGCGCGAGCTCGCGACCGGTGGGATCGAGGATGACGAAGCGCCGCGAGAGGAACGCGAAGCGCTGATCGATCATGCCCAGCCGCTGGCCCTGCGCATCCCGAACGTGCAGCTCGGAGAAGAACCAGGTCCACGGGCGCTCGAGCCGAAGGGCCATGCCCCCCGTGGGGTCGAGCAGATCCATGGTGAAGGGACGCCGAGCCTTGAGGAAGCTGCGGGTGATGAAGGCCCAGGCGCCGCCGCCGGTCTCGGCCGCGTAGAAGGCCGTCTGCCCGTCGGGGAGCTGGATCGCGTAGCGGTTCTTGGTCTCGAAGTCGGTGAAGACCTCGAGTAGCTCCTTTTGCTGGCGAATGACGAGGGCGGAAGCACGGGCCAGCACGGGGAGATTGGACATGGCCAAGCCATGGTAGATCGACCGCGGGACGAGGTGCGCCTGTCGAGCCTCGGCTCACCCGCGGCGACGGGCGAGTCCCGTCCCTCCGAGCACCACGAGCGCGAGTGAGCCGGCCCAGGACCATCCCTGCCCCCCGGATGGCGCGGCTCGGCACGCGCACCCCTTGTCGTCCGCGTCATCGTCGAGCGACGTCCCGCCCGAGCCACCGGCCTCGGCTCCGCCCGCGGTGCCACTGCCGGCCCCCGTCGTCGAGCCGGCCGAGTCGTCGTTGCCCGAGCCGGCACCACCCGAGCCTCCGGTGCTGCCGGCCGACCCGCACTGGGCCCCGCCGCCGCTCTCCTCGCACAGCTCGGGGCAGACCTCCACCTCCATGGTCGAGCCGCCGTCCTCGAGGCACTGCATGATGGTGTCGGCCACGCAGATCGTCTCGCCGGGGGTGCAGTGGTCGTTCAAGCAGAAGCCGTTGACGCCGCAGTACTGCTCCTCGAGGCAGTGCTCGGCGTCCACGCACTGCACGCAGAACCCGGTGTCGGGGTGGCAGAGGGTCTGGTCGTTCGCCCCCTCGCAGTCACCATCGACCTCGCAGGCGTCGCGGCACGTCCCCGTGGGCGTGCACCCCCAGCCCTCCGGACAGTCGTCGGGGCCCAGGCACGCAACGCACTCGCCGGTCTCCACGTTGCACAGCGGCGTG
This sequence comes from Paraliomyxa miuraensis, assembly GCF_026337845.1. Taxonomy (GTDB): domain Bacteria; phylum Myxococcota_A; class Polyangia; order Nannocystales; family Nannocystaceae; genus Paraliomyxa; species Paraliomyxa miuraensis. Next base: position 130,663 of record NZ_JAOVZF010000154.1, read on the forward strand.
TCGACGAAGCAATCGGCATCGGTCATGCACGGAGGGGGCGAGCCGATGTCGAACCGAAGCGGCTCCTCGTAGAGATCGGGACCATCGACCAGTAGCAACAGGGCGCACGCGAGCGGAAACGAGAGCATGGGTGGACCTCCATCGGGAGACGACACGAGGGCCGCCGCACGGCTCACGAGTCTCGAGCCAGCCCTCAGGCTACCACTTCGCCCATGCACATGCGCCGAGGCAGCCGCCCTCCACGGTCTCCTCGGCTGGTGCGCCGTGCCCCCTCGCCCGAAGGGGCGCATGCGCACGCCTGCGGCCCTCGCATCCGGCCGCGACCGCGATCGAGGTCCTCTGCCCGACCTTCGCTCGCTCCGGCACGCGCATTGCAGTCCGAACGGCTCGAGACCTCACCAACACGAGGAGACAGGATTCATGCAGGAACCAACGAGACGTGGAGCATGGGAAGGCGCGGCGTTCGGCCTCGTAGCCGGCATCGTCATGGGGGTGGCCGAGATCATCGCGGCGATGGCCGCGGGGCTTCGCCCGCTGCTGCCGCTACGCATGGCGGCCAGCGTGGTGATCGGCCCCGAAGCGCTCACCACCACCACCGTCGCAGGCGCCATCGTGGCCGGGGTCGTCGTGCACTTGCTGGCCTCGACCTTGTTCGGCGCGATCTATGGCCTGGTCAACTCGAGCTTCTCCCAGGAGACCGAGACCAGCTACGCCCGCCAGGCCGGGCTGGGCATGCTGTACGGCGTGGCGCTGTGGATCGCGACCTTCCAGATCATCGCGCGCATCGCCTACCCGTGGTTCCTCGACACGTCGCAGGGCCTTCAGGTGGTGCTCCACGCGCTGACGTTCGGCCTGCCGCTTGCGCTGATGTATGCGCTCGCGGAGCGGCGCGTGCAGCTGGTCCGCCCGCAGGCGACCACGGCCTGATCACCACCACGACCGCACGGGCCGCCCGAGAGACCGCACGCCCGAGCTCAGCGCTCGGGCCACAGCCACGCGGCCCCGCGCACGCCGCTGCTGTCGCCATGAGCGGCGGGGCGCAGGGCCGTGTCGACGCGATCGGAGAACACCCACGCCCCCCAGCGCTGGGGGACCGCCTCGTAGAGCCACCGGATGTTCGAGACCCCGCCTCCGAGCACGATCGCGTCCGGATCGAGCACGTTGATCACCGACGCCAGCGCGCGCGCGAGGCGATCGGCATGGCGCTCGAGGGTCTCACGCGCGAGCGGCTCGCCCCGCGCGGCCGCGGCCGCGAGCTCGGCTCCATCGGTGCGTGCACCCCCGCGGGTCACGTGATCGCGCAGCAGCCCCGGCCCCGACAGGAACGTCTCGATGCAGCCATGACGGCCGCAGTAGCACGCAGGCCCCGGCCGCTCGTCGTCGGTGGGCCAGGGCAAGGGATTGTGACCCCACTCCCCCGCGATCGCGTTGCGACCGGCCAATGGACGGCCCGACACCACGATGCCCCCGCCCACGCCGGTGCCCAGGATCACCCCGAACACGACCTCGGCCCCGGCCGCCGCGCCGTCGCTGGCCTCGGACAGGGCGAAGCAGTTGGCGTCGTTGCTCAGCCGCACCGGTCGCTGCAGGGCCTGCTCGAGGTCCTCCTGCAGCGGGCGGCCGATGAGGCAAGTGGTGTTCGAGTTCTTGATCCGCCCCGTGGCGGGCGACACGGCGCCCGGCGTGCCGATGCCCACCGAGGCGCGGGCACCACCGAGCTCGGCCTCGACGCCGTGCACCAGACCCACCAGGGCGTCGACGATCCGCGCGTAGACCTCCTCGGGGCGGTCCTCGGGAGCGAACGCCCTCGGGGTCGGGATGCGACGGCGGACCACCTCGGTCCCCGCGGAGTCGAGGGCGACGATCTCGATCTTGGTGCCTCCGAGGTCGATGCCGATGCGCATGAGGCCACACGGTCGCGCGCAGGCTCGCCGAGGTCAACGCCATCCGCGCCCTTGATCACGCTCCTGACCTTCGCCGACGATCCTGGCAGTCCCATGCCCGCCACCGCCCAACGCCTCGTCCTTGCCTCCTCGCTGCTGACCGCGTGCACGGGCAACGCCGCCAACGAGCCGGCCCAGGCGGCCTCGCCCGAGGCCCGCGACCCCGATCACGCGCTCAAGGACACCAGCCCGCCCGTGCCCGACGACAAGCCCGACGCCAAGGCCGAGGACCCCGCCCCCGATTCCACCGCCGCCTCGACCCGCACGTGGACCTTCGACGACGCGCTCCCGGGGCAGGTTCCCGCGGGCATCCGCCTGACCGAGACGGGAGGCCTGGGCACCCCGGCCACCTGGGCCGTCGTCGCCGACGACTCGGCTCCCACCAAGCCGCATGCATTCGGGGTCACCGAGTCCAAGAACACCAAGAAGACCTACAACCTCGCGCTGTTCGAGGGCACCCGCTACGGTGACGTCGACCTGCAGGTGATGCTCCGCGCGGTGTCGGGGCAGCTCAACGGGGGCGGCGGTCCGATCTGGCGGGTGGAGGACGAGAACAACTACTACATCGCGCGCTGGGACCCGACCGAGGACAACGCCTATCTCTACGTGGTGCGAAGCGGCAACCGTACCGCGCTGGCCACCGTCGACCTGCAGCTCGACCACGAGGCCTGGCACGCGCTGCGGGTGGTGACCGAGGGGCCGCGCATCCAGCTCTACATCGACGACGCGCTGGTGCTCTCGGCCGAGGACTCCGCGCTGACCGAGCCGGGGATGATCGGACTGTGGACCAAGTCCGACGGGGCCACGCTGTTCGATGACGTCTCGGTGGGGACGCCGTGAGCCACTCGGCCCGGAACGAGCCCTACCCCCCGTTCTTGGCGTACATCTCGAAGCGCTCCGCCTTCACCGAGGTCTCCACGTAGCGCACGGTGCCCGTGCTCGAGCGCATCGCCAGCGTCTGCAGGAACAGGCGGTCGCCCACGCGGCGCACGCCCTTGAGTAGGGGGCCGGTGGTCACACCGGTGGCCACGAAGATCACCTCGCCTCGCACCAGGTCGTCGAGCTCGAGGTACTGGTCGGGGTCCTTCATGCCCATGTCGATCGCACGGTCTCGCTCGGCCTCGCTGCGCCAGTTCATCCGCCCCTTGAAGCAGCCGCCCAGGCAGTGCAGCGCCGATGCGGCCAGCACCCCCTCGGGGGCGCCGCCGGTGCCGTAGACCATGTCGATCCCCGTCTCGGGCATGCAGGTCGCGATCGCCGGGGCCACGTCGCCGTCGGAGATGAGGAACACCCGTGCCCCGGCCTCGCGCAGCTCGCGGACCAAGCCCTCGTGGCGGTCGCGCTCGAGCACCACCACCGTGATCCCGCTGGGCTTGCGCCCCTTGGCGGCCGCCAGCGCGCGTACGTTCTCGGCCGGGCTCTTGCGCAGCGAGACCACGCCGTGCCCCTCGGGACCGGTGGCGATCTTGTCCATGTAGGTGTCGGGCGCGTTGAGCAGGTGGCCGCGAGCCGCCACCGCCAGCACCGCCAGCGCGCCGGGACGACCCTCGGCGCACAGGTTGGTGCCCTCGAGCGGATCGACGGCGATGTCGACCTCGGGCAGGTCGTCGCGACCCGGCCCCACTTGCTCACCGATGTAGAGCATGGGGGCCTCGTCGCGCTCGCCCTCGCCGATCACCACCGTGCCGCGGATCGGCACGCGATCGAACGCGTTGCGCATCGCCGACACCGCGCGCGCGTCGGCTTCGTCCTTGGCTCCGTGCCCGACCAGGTGCGAGCAAGCGATCGCCGCCGACTCGGTCACGCGCACGAACTCGAGCACCAACCGTCGATCCATCATCTGCCGGGTCTCTCTTCCACCCGGCCGCTCGACCAGGTGCCCCCGGTATACCGAAGAATCCGGGCCAGCGCCGTCGATCGAGCGTACATGCGAACGCGAGCAAACGCTCGGCCCGCCTTCAGCCATCCTCGGACGGCGCGACCGTGGGGCCGCCGGGCATCCGAGCCGACGCTCGACCCAACGACTGGATCGCCCGCAGGCGCTCGACCAGCGCCTCGGGCATCGCAGCCGGCCGCCCGGAGTCACGGCGCACGCAGCAGTGGCGGGTCTCGGCGCGCAGCAGCTCCACCGCCTCCGCGTTCGGGGTCGCCGCCCGATGGCCGGGCTCCACCACCACCCGATACTGGAAGTTCACGCGCACGTGGGTCACCCGCGACAGCGCGGCATGGATGCTGATCCGATCGTCGTAGAGCCCCGGTGAGGTGAAGCTCACCCCGATCTCGGTCAGCGGAAGGGCCAGCCCCTCGGCTTCCATCCACGTGTAGGGCAGCCCCTCGCTGCGCAGCATCTCCACCCGCGCCAGCTCGAGGTAGCGGAAGTAGGACGCGTGGTAGACGATGCCCATCTTGTCGGTGTCGGCGTAGAGGATCCGCGCCTGCGCCACGCATCGCAGCGCCGTCTCGTCGATCTGGGGGGTGAAGCTGGTTCGTCCGGACATGATGGTGGCCGCCCTCAGGGGAATTCGAACCGCAGCGCGCCCTTGGGCGCCTGGGCTCGCCAGCGCTGGCGCACCGCCTCGAGCTCGGCGCGAATCTCGGTGACGAGCGCGACCGAGAGCGCGGGGGCCGGGGCCCCGGTCGATGACACCTGCGCATGCAGCATCTGCAAGAGCGCGGCATCGTCGAGCTCGGCCAGGCTCCAGGGAGCCCCGGCGAGCGCCTCCGCGAGGTACAGCTCGCGGAGATCGTCACCGAAGCCCGCATACTTGCCCTTGCCGCCCTCGCGGTTGGCGGCAGCGTTGATCCGTGCCACGTCGACCCCGTCGGCGACCCGGCCCCAGAAGCCCTGGCGCAGGCCGAAGCGGCGCTCGAGCAGCAGGTGGACGAGATCGTGGGGCAGGCCCTCCCCGTAGCTGGGGAAGCTCCACGAAACCTCGGTGCCATCGTCGCGGACCACGTAGATGCGATCGGGAGCGTCGGGGTGGCGAACGAAGGTGATCTGCACGGTGGTGCCCGTCCGGGCGTACGGTAGCAAAGGCACGGGGGGCCCACCAAACGAGGCCCGCGCGTCGAGTCCACAGCTCGCTCCAGGCGGCCCGATCTCGGCCGATCGACGAAGACTTCGTAACCGAGTCGAGATCGGCGACGATGGAGCCCACACGCCATGGGATTGCTCGTCGAAGGCCAGTGGAAGAGCGACGATTTCGGCACGTACACCGAGGGCCGCTTCGTCCGAGCCGACTCGTGCTTCCGCGGCACCGTCACCGCGGACGGCTCATCGGGCTTCTCGGCCGAGCCCGGTCGCTACCACCTCTATGTCTCACCCGCCTGCGGATGGTCGCACCGCACCCAGCTGTTCCAGCGACTGCGGGGGCTCGACGACGTGGTGTCGACGTCGAAGGTCGAGGCGTACATGGGCGAGCGCGGCTGGACGTTCTCCGAGCCCGGCACCGCCGCCGCCGACCCCATCGCGGGGCGGAGGTTCCTGCACGAGGTCTACACCGCCGCCAAGCCCGACTACACGGGGCGGGTGACCGTACCCGTGCTGTGGGATCGACGCACGCAGACCATCGTGAGCAACGAGTCGCTCGACATCTGCCGCGCATTCGACCGGGCCTTCACCGTGCGCGGGGAGACCCGGCTCGGCCCGTTGTTCCCCGACGAGGGCTCGCCGGAGGAGTCGGAGCACCAGGCGATGATCGAGGCGAACTACCACGCGCTCAACAACGGCGTGTACCGGGCCGGCTTCGCCAAGAGCCAGGAGGCGTACGAAGAGGCCGCGCGCGCCGTGTTCGAGCGGCTCGACGCGCTCGAGCCACTGCTGGGGCAGCGGCGCTACCTGTGCGGCGAGCGGATCACCGCCGCCGACCTGTTCCTGTTTCCCACCCTGTTTCGCTTCGATGCCGTCTACCACACGCACTTCAAGTGCAACCTGCGGCGGCTGGTCGACTACCCCAACCTGTGGGGGTACACGCGGGAGCTCTACCAGCTGCCCGGGGTGCGGGAGGACTGCGAGCTGGAGGAGACCAAGGTGCACTACTACACGAGCCACCCGTCGGTGAATCCGCGGGGGACGATTCCGATCGGGCCGGAGCTCGACTTCGAACAGCCGCACGGACGGGGGCGGCTGGGCGGAGGGTGAGCGGCAGGTGCCCGGGCCTCGTCAATCCACCGGATCCGGCGGCAGGATCCGCAGTCGATGCGTCGGCGCCAGCACGTCGTCGAAGGCATCCAACGCCCGTAGCGCCGCTTGCAGCTCGTGCTCCTCGACCGTCTCGGTGAGGATGACCATGTCCACCGGCTCGTTCTCGCCGGGCGTGTCCTGGTTCATGCGCTGGATGCTGACGCCGTGCGCACCCAGGCAGCTCGCCACGCGGCCGAGCACGCCGGGCACGTTGGGCACGTGCACGCACAGATAGTTCTCGCTGCGCTCGCCGTCGAGGGGCTTGGGGGTGGCCTCCTCGACCCGCGCGAACGCCTGCGGTGGGGGGCGACCCTCGGCGAACGACTGCAGGCCGCGGCACACCTCGATGATGTCGGAGACCACGGCGGCGCCGGTGGGCATGCGGCCCGCCCCGCGACCATAGTAGAGGCTGCGGCCCAGGGCGCGCGACTCGACCTGCACGGCGTTGTAGGGGCCGTGCACGTCGGCGAGCAGGCTGCCGCGCGGGACCATGGCGGGAAACACCGCCAGCAGGGGGCCGTCGGGATCGTTGCGCGCCACGGCCACGCTCTTGACGACCCAGCCGAATTCGCGGGCCATCTGGTGCTCGAAGGGACGGATCCGCGTGATGCCCTCGGTGGGGATCGCCGATGGATCCACGCGCACACCGAAGCTCACCAGGGCCAGCAGCGCGAGCTTCTGCGCGGCATCGATGCCCTCGACGTCGGCGGCGGGATCGGCCTCGGCGTAGCCCGCCGCCTGGGCGGCCGCGAGCGCGTCGTCGTAGGTCGAGCCCTGGCGCGCCATCGCATCGAGGATGTAGTTCGAGGTGCCGTTGACGATCCCCTGCAGACGCAGGATCTCGTCGCTGGCCAGACCCTCCCGTAGGCTGCGCAGGATCGGGATCCCGCCCGCCACCGAGGCCTCGAAGAACACCGACACCCCGCAGCGCGCGGCCTCGCCGAAGATCTCCCGACCGTGCAGGCCCAGCAGCGCCTTGTTGGCGGTGACCACGTGCTTGCCGCGGCGGATCGCATCGAGCACGTAGGAGCGCGCGGGCTCGATCCCACCGATGAGTTCCACGACCACCCGCACGTCGGGGTCGGCGAGCACTTCGTCGGCCACCGTCGTGAGCAAGTCGTCGGGCACGTTCACGTCGCGGCCGCGGGCCTTGTCGCGCACCAGCACCCGCTTGACCTGGACACGCGCGCCGAGCCGCCGCTCGATGCTCTCGCGGTTCTCCTGCAGGATGCGAACGACGCCGCCGCCCACGTTGCCCGCGCCCAACAGACCAATGGCAATGGTCCTCATCGATGGGCGAAGCTAGCTCAGCGCTCCGCGGCGGCGGAAGGGGGCGAGGCTGCGAGGGCCCGCGAAGGCCCCTGACGCCAGTGGAGCGCGGGATTGGACCATCACGGCGGCTCGCCGGAAAATGGCCGGATCCGCGGACGAAGTTCGGCGCGGGCCTGCTACCGTGCGGTGGTGCAGGAGGCAGGGGCCACGGCGACGCCGGTGGACGCGGTGCGAGCGGCGTGGTGGCGGGTGGTGCTGACGGCCGCGGTGCTCGCTGCCGTGTGGTGGCCCGCGCGACCCGGCGGGACGGATGGCTTTCCGCTCTCGACGTACCCGATGTTCGGCTACGCACGGGCGCCCACCTCGGTGGTGGAGACGGCGCTGGGGGTGGATGCAGCCGGGCGGAAGCACACGCTGCGACCGGTGGTGATCGTGGGCACGAGCCACCCCAAGCTCGCGCTGGCCACGGTGAAGCGGGCGGTGGCACAGCGACGGACGGAGGGACTGTGCCGGGAGATCGCGGCGCGAGCAGCCGCGCTGCCGGAGGAGGAGCGACCGGTGGCGATCGAGGTGGCCACGGAGACCTGGGACACGCTCGCTGCCTTCGCGCCCGGGGCCGAGCCGCAGCGGCGGAAGGTGCATGCGCGCTGCGAGGTGAGCCGTGGCGGGTGAGCGCCCGCTCGAGCGCGGACTGCTGCGGCTGTCTGCGTGGCTCGCCCCGGTGATGCCGGCGTCGAGGCTGGCGCTGGTGCGCGTGGTGGTGGGGCTGTACGCCTGCGTGTGGCTGGCCATGGTCGCGCCCGACCTGATGCGTCGCTCGGCGCTCGGCGCCGCGAAGTTCGAGCCGCTGGGGATCGCAACGTGGTCGGGCATGGTCGCGCCGGGGGTGGTGATGGCGGTCATCGGCGTCACCGGGGGGTTGGGAATCGCGATGGTGCTGGGGCTCGGCCATCGTGGTCTGCGGCGCGCGGTGGGACCCGCGTTCGCAGTGGGGGTGCTGTGGCTGGCGTCGTATCGCAACAGCTGGGGGCACCTCTCGCATGGCGAGCACCTGATGGTGCTGCAGCTGCTGGTGCTGGCGGTGGCGCCGACGACCGATGCGGTGCGGGTGCGGTGGCCAGGGGGCAAGGACGTGCGCGCGGGAGACGAGCAGCAGCCGCGGGAGAGCGAGCGCTACGGGTGGCCGCTGCGGGTGATCATGCTGGTGACCGTGTCGACCTATGCGATCGCCGGCCTCGCCAAGCTGCGCGGCGCCGGGTGGGCGTGGATCTCGGGCGAAGCGGTCCGCCTGCACGTGGGACACGAGGCCCTGCGGATGACGCTGGTGGGCGAGTCGGGGTGGTCGCTCGGCGCGTGGCTGCTGCCGCATGCGTGGGTGTTCACCGCGGCGGCGGTGGGGACGGTGGTGCTCGAGCTGGGGGCGCCGATCGGGCTGCGGCGCGGGTGGGTGGGGATCGGGTGGATCGCGGGGCTATGGGCGATGCACGTCGGGATCTGGGTGGTGATGGGGATCGGGTTTCCGTATCCGCTGTCCGGTGTGGCGTTCGCGGCCTGGCTGCCGCTCGAGCGGGTTCTGACGCCCATCCGACGGCTCATCGGCGGTAGGTCGTCCGACGCTCGCCGCTGATCCTCGTGCACGCGGCCACGAGCACGTCGAAGCGCTCCGGCCAGGTGAGCACCACCGCGACCGAGTCGCACAGCGCTTGCCATTGCTCGCCACGCGCGGGCCGGCGCTCGACACAGAGCACCGCCACGCACGGATCGTCGGTGGCCTCGCGCCAGCGGTCGCGGTACCAGAGGATCTGTCCCAGGCCCAGCCGAAGCTGAGTCTCTTCGCCGATCGCGGGCAGGCTCTTGACCTCGACGATCACCGTCAGCGGGTCGCGCCTGGCTCCCAGATCGTAGAGGAGCTCGGGCTTGGTGCCCTCGTGGACGGAGAAGCCATTGGCTTCGAGGTGCTGGGCCAGTGCGATCCTAGTGCTCTCATGAGCACCATTGGCCCGGTCGTATGCAAGGGGATCCACCCATCGCGCCTCGCTCTTGCGCTCGACGATCTCGGGTCGGGGTACGAACGCTCCAAGGAGTTCGTCGCCCGAGACCTTGCGGGATGGCCGAATCCTGGCCTCGCGGGCCACGCTGTTCGGAGCGAGGGTCGAAGGGGCTCCCGACTCCAGCGTGCCCGTGATCTCGGCGGCGCGGCGATCCAACGCGTCTCGATCATCGATGTACCGTGCCCAGATCTGCTGGTGCCACTTCGACGGCTTGCCCAGCCCCCGGTGCTGGGTAGGGTCGTCGAGGTCCAGGAACTTGCTGAGCTGCATCTCCATCCCAGCCGGATTGCGAAACTTCTCGGAGACGCTCCGGCCATCGCGCCGGGCCAAACGCCGTAGGGTCTCGCTCAACGCGATCACCTCGGGATTGCCCTTGCTCAGCCGCTCGTTGCGATGCGCGAGGTAGAGAGCCAAGGCCAGCACCTGCTCATCCTCGAGCCACTCGTCCTCGCTCTTCGCCACGGCTGGTACAGTTGTGTACCAGGTGCGGACCGCGCAGGGGCGCGATTCCGCACCGAGCCGCTACCACTCGACCCACATCCCCTATCGAGGCACGCGCACCCGCACCGCCGATCTCTCCCGCGGCGGCAGATACTCGAGTTCCACCCCCACCCACTCCACCAGCCGCCCTTCGATCGCCGCCTGATCCTCCGCGCCGAGGTCCGCGAGCTTCGTTCCGTGGTTCCCCTGCGGATCGAAGTACATCGCCACCCCATCGTTGCCGCCAGCCTCGATCCTCCCCGCCGCCCACGGATCCAGCCCACCGTAGACGAACACCACGTCCTCGGCCTCGCGCGCGACCCAGCCGTGCACCGCCGGCATGAACCCGTCATCGAAGGGCAGCGGCACCCCCGGCGGCGGGATCACGGTCTCGAGATCGACGTAGTCGGCATCGACCAGCCCGTCGAGATGAGCGAGCGGCAGCGCCGGGCGGCCGAGCTGCGTATACGCCTGGTAGGCATAGCCCTCGTACGCCTCGAAGAACGGATCGGTGACCAGCTCGACGCCCACCACCTCGTCGAGCACATCGAGCAGCACCGTCGGCCCGAGCGTGGGGTCGTCGGCCGCCGGGAGTTCGTCGCACCGCGTGGCATCGTAGACCTGCCACACGCTCCACGGCAGCTCGAGCACCAGGGTCTGGAGCGCACGATCGTAGCCGCCGATCCGCGTGACCGCATCGACCTCCACCCTGCCCTCGAGCTCCGCCACGAGCCCCGCTCGCTGCTCGCCCAGCATGAGCTCCTGCAGCGCCTGCAGCTGCGCCTGGCAGGGCTGGGGCACCACCGTCGCGAAGTGCTCGACGAAGCGCGCGTCCGCCAGCCCCAGCACGAACGGCGACACATACGAGACCACGCCGGCGAAGTCCTCGGGGTGGTAGTAGTGGTGATACAGGGCATCCTCGCCCCCCAGGCTGGCGCCGCTGCGGAGCCACGGGGCCGGATAGATCGAGCCGAGCGCCAGGACCACCCGATGCCCATCGGCCGCCACCTGCTCGGCCGTGAGCACCGACCAGCCCGCCTCGGGCCGCGACTCGCCCGTGAAGCGCTTCTCGAGCACGAGCTGATTGCCACCGACCAAGCGGCTGAGCTCGACCTCTCGATCGTAGAGGTAGTTGTGGTAGCCGGTCGTGTACACCACCATCGGCGCCGCACGATCGCGGTGGAGCAACGTCAGCCGCAGCTCGAAGTCCCCCGCGCCGGGATCGTGGTGGTCGTTGGGCACGCGGTAGTAGAGCTCGAAGAACCTCGCATCGGGATCGGGGGACTCGCCTTCGACCACCCGCATGCCCGGGACCGCCTCGAGCTGCTCGAGGATGTCGAGGTCGCCGGGGCCGGTCTCGTCGTCCGTGCAGGCCGCGAGGGTGGCGACCACGACGGCGAGCATCAGCGGCAGCGGCCGGCGGCGAAGCATGACGTGGAGGATATCGCAGCCCAACGTCCCGCACATGCCCGGTCAGCGTCGACTCGGCTGGATGCACCGCCGCGCTGCGAGCCCACGCGAAACGACGCTCGATGCTCGTTCACCACAGCGGCTCCACCGCCAAGCCCAGAGATCGGACGTACCACTCCTCGCTCGGCGACGGCTCTGCTCGCACAATCCTCCGTCTCGTCGTTGACATGTGAAATTCGCTCCACAGATCGTGCCCGATGGTCGGGATTGCATCGTCGTCATTGGCGTCGTTCGGGCGCTCGCGGCACCCATGCTCGGGCCTGCTGGCCGCATCGTCGCTCGTGCTCGTGACCTCGTGCGGGAGCCATCCTGCCGTGGCCGACGTCGCCGACGCCCCACCACCGCAGCCGCGGTCCCTCCCGTCCTCGACCGACTGTAGCGGTGCCGAGTTCGAGGCATGCCCCGAGGGATTTGCAGGGCCGAGCTGCAACTACCCGTGCGACGACGATGCTCCGTGGTGCTCCTTCCGCTACTACTGCCACGGCGACGGGCGGATCCACGGGATCGGGATGTCGCGCGCTCATCTGTTCGAGTTCGAACAGGACCTGTCACCCGACGACCTCGCGGCCGTGTTCGAGACCTGGATCACCGAGCACGAGGGCGACCTGGGCTTCCCGGATGGGTTGACGACCAGCGAGTTGCAGATCGAGCCGGCCGACGATTTCGAGGTCGCGCAGGGCCGGCTCACGACCCAGCGCCTGCGGCAGTTCCTCTTCGTGTCGCCGAGCCTCCCCCATGTGCCCGTGGTCGGCGATGGTGCGCTGATCACCCTCGAGACCGACGAGGACGGGGTCGTGGCGCTCAAGGGGACCGTCGTCGATCCGCGGGTCGAGTACGTCGACTCCGACGCACAGGCCGACATCGATGCCGCCGTCCTCTCGATCCGGAATCACACCAGCGATCGCCTCGGGATCCCCGTCTTCGACATCGAGGTGGAGAGCCTTCAGTTGGTCGCCGTGCCGGGGCGCAATCGCATCGGCTGGTACGGTGTGCCGACCAACGGGATGCTGTCGCTCGGTCGCGTGATCGTGGACGCGGACCCAAGCACCGACGACCTGCTCGAACTGTTGATGTTCGACGACGGGACGGCGCAGGCGCTGCACGATACGACCGAGATCGACGTACGCTCACAGGATCTGAGCCTCGGGCCCTGGGACGCGCCGATACCGGAGTTGGTCCATGGCGCGCTGCACGATGGAGCTCCGCTGCTCGGCTCGCTCGACGAGCACAGCGGTGACTGGCAGATGGCCACGGAGCGCGTGGTCGTGGTGGATCTGCGGGGCAACGCGTGGGGGGACATCACGGAGCCCAGCCACTTCGAACGCTTCACCAACGCGACTGGCGACTTCTTGGACGGTGCGCCCAGCTCGCGGTTCACGGCCCAGCGGCACTACCACCTGGCACTCGAGGCCTACGCGTTCATGGATCGTCTCGCGCTCGGCCAGTGGGACTCCGCGCTGCAGTTCTTCGACATGTCGCTGACGAGCGACTACCCCCCGGGGACCTATCGTCCGCGGGTGTTGGTCTCCTATGACCACGCACCCACTGGAGCGGTTGGCCAGGCGAGCCAGCTGATGGTGCATGGCGTGGATGATGTCAACGACTTCTTCCCCGAGATCGTCCAACGGCCCGCCGTCGGCTTGCAGAACGAGCCCGTCTTCTCCATCGACATTCAGGCCGGCAACTTGGTGACTCATGTCTTCCTCCACGAGATGGGTCATGACTGGGACTTCGCGCTCGCCCCCGGAGTGGCCCGGTCCTACGTCGATTGTCCGGACCCGCTCGACCAGACCTGCGACGAAGGGACCACGGACGAGGCGCTCCCGCTGCTGGAGACCATCGCGCACATGTTCGCGATCGTGCAGATCGTTCGCCTGTTTCCGGGCACGCCGCACGCCTCTTGCACGGCCGTCACCGGCGAGCCTGGAATCATGCAGCACCTGAAGGCGGGAGGCACGATGAACAACGCGCTCGTCCATGCTCCGGGGTGCATGGGCGAGCAGGACCAGATCGGTCTGTTCCTCCGAGACGACGATCCCGCCTGCCCCGACGATCAAGTGTGCGACCGGCCGAGCGGGAACGAGACGGACCCGAAACACCACCTACCGTGCGCGTGTGACCACACCGAGGGCTACAACGTATTCAGCATCCTGCAGGCATGGTGGAATACCGTCCACGGGCTCTACTGCGCACCCACGTTCCCCTACGACTGTACGCCGTTGACCCCCGTCGCGTGGCCTCCCGGCTGCAATCAACCGGGGTCGTCGACCCCATGCGTGACGCCGGAGGAAGCCGCCGGACTCGCGCTCGTGTACGCGGTGAGGACCAACCCCCTGACGTATGCCGACTTCTTCGACTCGATGACCAGGTTCGTCGCCTGCAACTACGGCGAAGTCGCCTACGCGGAGCTGAACCAGGCCCTGTGCGACCACGAGATCCGCGATTGCGCGGAGTCGGCTCCCACGAGCTGCGAGACCTGCGGCAACGGCATCCGCGAGGGCTCCGAGGAGTGCGACGGCAACGATCTCTCGACCCCGCAGCTCGGCCACGTGCCAACCTGCACCGATTTTGGGTACGGCGTGGGCGATCTCCGCTGCGCGCCGAGCTGTACCTACGACTTCTCCACCTGCGCACCCGAGGGGCTCGACGACACCGGTCCCACCACGGGAGCTACACCCGACACGACCAGCGCCGACGCCACCCTCGGCGATGCAACGTCCGGCGGGGCCGTCGGCGGTGTGGACGAAGGCTGCAACTGCACGGCCTCACGCGGTCACGACGGGACATGGGGAGGTCTCACGCTGTTGCTCCTGATGGCCAGCCGTCGACGGCGACGCACTCGTGGGCTCGAGAACCACGGCCGACGGTGCGCGGTCGTGGCCGTCTCGTTGCCATTGATGGCCACGGGATCCGCCTGCAATCGACCCCCGGTCACCGAGGACACCGCGGACGGTTCCTCGGGCACGACGGTCGAGCCCGGGTCCGGCTCGGAGACCATCTCGGTACCCGACGGCTGGCCGGAACTCTGGTACGGCATCTATTACGATTCGGACAACACCAGGCTCGGCGATCCCAAGCACCAGGGGTTCGAGGGGTGGCCACAAAACGTGATGGTCATCGAGTCCGGCACCGTGACGTTCCGAGGGTTCGACTGCGCGGGTGAGCCGGAGACCTCCGCCACGTTCGAGGTGGACCAGCAGGCAGACACCATGCACCTACTGCGACCCCCGAGTTCCGAGAGCCCCCCGGCACCGGGCGCTGAGATCGCGATCAGGGCCGGAGCTTCCTGTGGCGAGGTCGTGGTGGAACTACGCTACCCGGACCTGCCTCCGCACGACGAGCTGAGTACCGTGTGGAAGCTGGGCGAGCTATGCCTGACCGACGGGTGCGACGACACACCCTACGATGACCACTGGACCGTCGACCTGTGCCCAGGCACGAGGACGGAGTGTGAATGATGGCCTCCGCTCGCCTCCGACACGCCCTCGCCCTGGCCGTCTCGTTGCCTTCGATGGCAATCGCATCCGCCTGCAATCGAGCCCCGGTCACCGAATACACCTCGGACGCCTTCTCGAGCACCACGGCCGAGTTCTCCACGGGCGAGCCCGGGTCCAACTCGGAGACCGCGTCGGTACCCGACGGCTGGCCGGAGCTCTGGTATGGCATCTACCACGACGCGGAGAACACCAGGCTCGGCGAGTCCAGGTTCAAGGGGATCCACGGGTGGCCGCAGAATGTGATGGTCCTCGAGCCTGGCACCGTGACGCTCCGAGGATTCAACTATTGCTCGGGTGAGCCGGTGACCGCGGCTACGTTCGAGGTGGAGATGGAGGGAGACGCCATGCGGCTGATACGTCCGCCGATCTCGGGAGGGCCCGTGCTGGAGGGTGCCGAATTCATCGTGATCAGGGCCGGAGCGTCCTGCGGTGAGGTCGTGGTGGAGCGGCGCTATTCGTCCACGCCGCCGCAGGAGGTGGTCAGCACCGTGTGGACGCTGGGCGAGCTATGCCTGACCAACCGATGCGACGAAGTCCCCGTGGACTGGTGGACCGTCGACCTGTGCCCGGACACCAGGACCGAGTGCACCGAATGATGGCCCTCCTCGCCCCGCATCCGCTACAGTAGGCCATGCGCCCGCCACCGATGCTCCTCCTGCTCGTCCTCGTCGCCTGCGGAACCAAGACCGACGCCGACGACGGATCCAGCACGGACGCGTGCGAGCAGTACCAGCCCGCGCCCGAGATCGGCCCCGCGGTGACGATCTCGATCCGTCACGACGGCACCACCCCGGTGTTCTTCTCGCCCCACGGCTGTGGTGGTGCGATCACGATCGACCTCACCGACGCCACCGGTGCCAACGTGCCCTACCGGCTCGACACCGAGTGCTTCCCCAACACCTGCGACGGCTTCCTGGAGGCGAACGACTGCTCGATCGGCTGCAACAACTGCGCGCCTCCTTCGGCCGGCCGCATCGAGGCCGGTGCCATGACCCAGACCCAGTGGCCCGGCCGCGTGCTCACCACGCTCGAGCTGACCCCGGCGTGCGCCCCGGAGGGCGAGTGCCCCGGCTCCTGCGTGCGACCCGACCAGGCCCCCGCGGGCGCCTACACCGTGGAGCTGACCGTGTGGCGCACCTGCACCGGGACCTGCGAGTGCGAGCCCCCTGCGCAGGAGGTGTGCAGCCTGTGGAACGACGAGCAGCTCACCGATCCCGTGACCTTCACCGCCATGCTCGACTATCCCACGCAGACCAGCGTGGAGCTGGTGATCACCGACTGAGGCTAGTCGTCCCGCAGCGGCTGCCGCCGTATCACTCGATGCTCGGCGATCACCTCCACCCGCTTGCCGTCGAGTTCGAACGTGGCCGCGGTGGCGAAGCGATCGCACCAGGCCATGTACGCGGCCTGGCCCTCGTGCCCGAGGTCCACCGTCTGAGTGGTTCCGGCGGGGATCTCGACCGACATCGAACCATCGATGAGATCCGGCTCGATCGCGATCCCCTGTGGTCGGGGCCGCGCCCGCACCTCGCGAGGCAGCTCGCACGAGTTTGCGGTGAGCCAGCGCGTGGCGAGCACCGTCATGGTGACCGGTGCATCGCGCTCGTTGACGACCTCGAACCGTGCCCCGGCAATCCGAGCCGCCTCGCCACCATGGGTGTGCGACTCGTAGAGCCCTCGTCCCTGGATCCGCACCCCGTCGACGACGCCCCACGTGCTGCCCTCGACGTCGACGCGACCGACCTCGCCAGTCTCGTCGACCCACGCCGTGAGCCCGGTGGGCACGCCAGTCGCGGGACGAGGGACGATCTCGATCTCCCAGTCACCTCCGTCGTCGTGCGCCAGCAGCTGACACGTCGCGCTCGCGGCTCTCGGGCCTCGCGCGGCGGGGCACACGATCGCCTCGGGCTTGCAATCGACGAGCTCACGCGCCCGAACCCCGTGCTCGGTCGCGGCCGTGAGGGCTGCCCTCGCGGCGGCGATCGCCACCGGCTCACAGGGCCGATCGGGCAACGGAGACTCGAGTACGATCGGCTCGTCGGGCTCGCCTGCAACGGGCTCGCCTGCGACGGGCGCGACCTCGATGGGCGCGGTGTCCGGGACGTTGGCGGCCTCGACCTCGAGGTCCTCCTTCGTCGCGCTCGGGGCCAGACGAGGAGGAGGCTCGGTCGACACACACCTGGCGAGCACCAGGACCAGCAGCAACGCACGCACGCCCTCACCATGCCACGACGCGCGGCCGCGGTCACTCGCGCCCCTCACTCTGCGGCACCAGCCGGTACCACGCCCGATCGGCCCCCTCGATCACGATCTCCAGCGTCACCGTGTAGGGCACCATCCCGGTGAGCACGTGATCCCACGGGCCCTCGGGATCATCGGCCGCCTCCACGTCGTAGAGCACGCCGGGAACGAGCAGGTTGGTGGTGATGACCAGGTCCTCCCCCTGCAGCTCGACCCGCGATCCATCCCATGGTCGCGCGAGCGGCTCGCCGATCAGCAGACCCTCGGCCGGCCACGCCACCGACTTCCAGTAGGCCTCGACGAGCGTCTCCCCGCGAAAGTAGTGCGACACCGCCGTTCCCACGTGGGGAAACTTCTCGGGGTAGTTGCAGGGCTCGACCACGGTGCCGTAGCTGCCGGTGGCCCCCGCCTCGAGCCAGCGCAGCGCGCTCATCTGGCTGCTCTGCGGGACCTGCCCCCCGAACGAGGTGAGGTGATCGGCCATCGCCCCGGGCACGTAGGCGTTGGTCTCGATGCCCGCGACGTTGGCCAGCCCGGTGAAGTAGAACATCACGTCGGCGGCATCCTCGATCGTGTTGGTCCCGCTGCCGTCGGCGTTGTCGGTGTACTGGACCTGCAGGCCATCCCACCCCTGCCATTGCTCGGAGAGCGCCTGCATCTGTCGCCAGCGCACGCTGCGAGCGACGTCGGTGGTGCGCACGAGGTACGCGGTGCCGGCCGGGTGCACGCCGTCGGCCTGCAGCCCGCGCTCGATCAGCGCCTGTGCGTCCTCGAGGGTCTGCGCGGCCAGCATCATGGTCGGCCGCAGCCCGTGGTCGTCCCATGGCCGCAGCGAGGGCGAGTCGTAGTAGGGCGACGGCGGGGTCATCACGCACCCGCCGCACAGGGGATCGTAGCCGAGCGCGAAGGCGCTGGTGATCGACATGCAGCCCACGCGGTAGGGCTGCACGAAGGTCAGCACCTGGGCCTGGATCTCGTCGTCGAGATGGGCCTGCACGTCGGCGAGGATCGGCCCGAACACCTCGGGGGTGAGCACGTCGGTGGCCGGCAGCGACACGTGCACCACGTTGCCCTCCGGGATCCCCCGCGCGGCCACGTAGGCCTGCGCGATCTGTACGGAGAGCGGGTCGTCGTCGTCGACGATCACCGCGAGCTCCTCGGGGAGGATGGAGGTCCGCGGAAACAGCACCATGGGCATCACCGGCGCTCCGGTGGTGGTGGGCTCGGGGCCGGTGCCGGTGCCGGTGCCGGTGGACTCGCTGGTCGTGGCCAGGCCGCTGCTCTCGTCGAGCGAAGCCGTGGTCGCCATCCCCGTGGTGGTCGTGTCGCGGCCGGTCGAGGCGTCGGCTCCGGTGCCCCCTCCCCCGTCGTCACCGGGACACGCCGCCAAGACCCACGCCCCAATCACGATCGCTCGCCGTGCCATGTGGAGATCATGGTAGCCGCGCTCGCGCTATCCTGTCTGCGCCATGCCCTCCCCCATCCGCGTCACCGACTTCTCCCGCATCGTCTTCTTCACCGGCGCCGGAATGTCGGCGGAGAGCGGAGTGCCCACGTACCGCGGCAAGGGCGGGATCTGGAAGGAGTACGACTTCGAGAGCTGCGCCTGTCAAGAAGCGTTCGAGCGCGATCCCGACCATGTGTGGGAGTTCCACAACTACCGCCGCGGCCTCGTGCGCAAGTGCGAGCCCAACGAGGGGCACCGCCTCATCGCCCGCTGCGAGCAGGTGCTGCCCTCGGTCACCGTGGTCACCCAGAACATCGACGGGCTGCATCAGCGTGCGGGCAGCAAGCGGGTGCACGAGCTGCACGGCAGCCTGTGGAAGCTGCGCTGCGACCGATGTGGCTGGCGCGACGAGGACTTCTCGGCCCCGGTCGACGACCTCCTGTGCCCGGCGTGCAAGGCCCTGGCGGCCACCACCCCGCGGGGTACGCCGGTCTACAAGCGGCCGGGGATCGTGTGGTTCGGCGACAGCCTCTCGGGAAGCGTGGTGCAAGCATCCTGTCAGGCGCTCGATGCCAGCGATCTCATGATCTCGATCGGAACCTCGGCGGTGGTGTTCCCCGCGGCACAGCTACCGGTGGTGGCCAAGCGAGCCGGCGCCACGCTGGTGGAGATCAACCCCGAGGACACTCCCATGAGCGAGCTCTACGACCACTGCATGCGGTCGACCGCGACCGAGGCGCTGACCGAGCTGTGCCAGGGCCTGCCGTCCGGGTCGTAGCGGGCGGGAAATCAGGCCGAGCAGCAGCCGTAGCGCCGCTCGAGGCCGAAGGCCGATCCGGCATCCGCGTTCGTCTGCTACCGTGCTCCTCGAGATGCCGACCCCCACGCTGGCGATCCGCGGTGGCCTGATCTTCGACGGCCTCGGCTCTCCCCCGCGTCGGGCCGACGTGCTCGTCACCGAGGGGCGCGTGACCGAAGTCGCCGAACCCGGCGCCCCGTTCCCCGCCCACGCCCAGCCCATCGATGCCACCGACGCCTGGGTCACCCCCGGCTTCCTCGACCTCCACACCCACTACGATGCCGAGGTCGAGCTCGCCCCGGGCCTGCACGAGTCGGTGCGTCACGGGGTCACCACCATCGTGCTGGGCAGCTGCGGCCTGAGCCTGGCCGTGGGCTCGGCCGAGGATCTCGCCGACATGTTCTGCCGCGTGGAGGGCATCCCCCGCAGCACCGTGCTGCCGCTGCTTCGGCGCACGCTGGACTGGAGCTCGCCCACCGAGTACCTGCAGCACCTGCAGCGCCTGCCGCTGGGGCCCCACGTGGCCAACCTCCTGGGCCACTCGACCATCCGGGCCCACGCCATGGGCCTGGGCCGCAGCCTCGACCCCACCGTGCGCCCCACGGCCGACGAGCTGGGTCACATGGAGCGACTGGTCGAGGAGGCGCTCGACGCCGGCTACCTGGGCCTGTCGATCAACACCCTGCCCTGGGACAAGATGGACGGCGAGGAATTTCGCAGCCGCCCCACGCCCTCGGTGTTCGGCACCTGGCAGGAGTATCGGCGGCTGTCGTCGATCTTGCGCCGCCGTGGCCGCGTGTTCCAGGGCGTGCCCAACCTCCGCACCAAGCTCAACATCTTCCTGTTCCTGCTGCACAGCACCGGGATCGGGCGACGCCCGCTCAAGACCACGATCATCGCGCTCATCGACGCCGTGGCCTCGCGTCCCGCCGCCCCCATCGCGGGCACGCTGACCCGGCTGTTCAACCGTTGGCTGCGCGCCGACGTGCGCTTCCAGGCGCTGCCGGTGCCCTTCGAGCTGTGGACCGACGGGATGGAGGTGCCGGTGCTCGAGGAGATCGCGGCCGGCACCGAGGCCCTGCACCTGCACACCGACGAGGCCCGTGCCAAGCTGCTGCGCGACCCCGACTACCGCCGTCGCTTCAAGCGACAGTGGGCGAGCTGGATCTGGGGCCGTGCCTACCACCGCAACCTCCAGAAGACCGAGATCGTGGAGGCGCCCGATCCCACTCTCGTGGGCAGGTCGTTCGGGCAGGTCGCCCGCGAGCGCGGGGTCGATGCGGTCGACGCCTACCTCGACCTCGTCGCCGAGCACGGCAAGCGGCTGCGCTGGTACACGGTGGTGGGCAACGATCGGCCGCGCGTGCTCGAGCGCATCATGCGACACCCCGACATCCTCATCGGGTTCTCCGATGCCGGTGCGCACCTGCGCAACATGGCCTACTACAACTTCCCGCTGCGCATGCTCAAGCGAGTCCGCGACGCGCAGCTGGCCCAGCGCCCGTTCATGACCATCGAGCGCGCGGTGCAGCGCCTGACCTCCGAGATCGCACGCTGGATGGGAATCGAGGCCGGCACGCTGCGGCCGGGCGATCGCGCGGACGTGGTGGTGGTGGATCCAGCCGGCCTCGACGACTCGGTCGAGGCTTCGGTCCTCGCTCCCATGCCGGGCTTCGACGACCTCCGGCGCGTGGTGCGACGCAACGACGCAGCCGTGCGCGCGGTGCTGATCAATGGGCGCATCGCCTACGAGCCGGCGCGCTTCGCCGACGAGTTCGGCCAGGCGCGCGGATTCGGCACGCTCCTGCGCGCCCAGTCGTCGTAAGGGTCTTCCCCAAGCGGCCCGCGGCCATGCGAGACAGGTCGCATCGCGGTCGCTGGCCAACCCACATGGTCACGACCGACAATCGATGAAAGGATCATGACCATGCGCGCTCCTTCCCTTGTCCTTGCCCGTGCATCCTGGCTCTCTCCCGCGCTGGGGCTGCTCGCCTTCGCGGCCATGCTCGTCCCGAGCGAGGCCGATGCGGCCGTCGCCTACATTCGCTCGACCGTGGCCGCCCCGTGGGGTCAGAACGTCAACGAGCAGGCCATGAGCATGGTGTTCGGCGCGGGGGCCTGGGACGACCTGCGCTACGAGACGGTCAATCCCGCCACGCTGCTGTCGCCGGCCTACTCGTTCATCTACATGGAGGGCAGCGACAGCAACGCGCTCGAGCTGCAGGCGTTCATGATGGCCAACCAGGCCGCGCTCGAGGCGTGGGTCAACGCCGGCGGCACCCTGTTCCTCAACGCGGCCCCCAACGAGGGCGGCCTGCAAAACTGGGGCTTTGGCGGGATCACGCTCCACTACCCCGACTCGTCGGTCAACCCGGGCAGCGCGATCGACCCCACGCACGCGATCTGGCTCGGGCCGTTCCTGCCCACCACCACCATGGGATTCACGGGCAGCTCCTTCGCCCACGCGACGGTGAGCGGGCCCGGGCTCATCGGGCACATCACCGATTCCAATGGCGGCAATCCACACCTCGCCGAGCTCCCCTGGGGCAGCGGCCAGATCATGTTCGGCGGCCTGACCACGTCGAACTTCTGGACCCCGGCCGCCGACGCGCTCAACCTGCGCGCCAACATCATCGCCTATCTCTCGGCCGGCGACGGCGACGGCGACGGGCTCAACGACTTCGCGGACAACTGCCCGTTCATCCCCAACCCGCTGCAGGAGGACGTGGACCTCGACGCCATCGGCGACGTGTGTGACGTGTGCCCCACCGATCCGGGCAACGACATCGATCTCGACGGGGTGTGCGCGCTGGTGGACAACTGCCCCGACGACGCCAACCCCTTGCAAGAGGACATGGACATGGACGCGCTGGGCGACCCGTGCGACCCGTGTCCGGGCGACGTGGGCAACGATCCCGACGAGGACGAGATCTGCGCGGCGATGGACAACTGTCCCATGGCCTACAACCCGACCCAGATCGATCAGGACATGGATGGGATCGGAGCCGTGTGCGACATCTGCCCGCTCGATGCGGACGACGACATCGACGGCGACATGCTGTGCGCCAACGCGGACAACTGCCCGCTCGACGCCAACCCGGGGCAGGAGGACGCGGACATGGACGACGTGGGCGATCTCTGCGATGCCTGCCCCGATGACGACGACCGCCTCGCCGACGTGGACGCGGACGGCGTGTGCCTGGTCGACGACAACTGCCCCGACGACGCCAATGCGGACCAGGCCGATGGCGATGCCGATGGGGTGGGCGACGCGTGCGATGCCTGCCCGAGCGACGCGGCCAATGATGCCGACGCCGACGGGGTGTGCGGTGACGTGGACAACTGCCCCGACGACGCCAACGAGGATCAAGCCGACGAAGACGGCGACGGGCTCGGTGATGCGTGCGACGTGGCCAGCGGGAGCACCGGCGACGGCACGGCGGGGGTCGACGAGACCGGCACCCCCGGCACCAGCGACGACACCGGGGTCCAGCCCGGCACCAGCGGGGGCCCGGGACCGGGCGATGGCTCGACCAGCGGCGAGGGATCGTCCGGAGGCACCGGCGACACCGGCCAGAACACCGACACGGGCGGTTGCGCTTGCACCACCACGCCCGCCGGAGGCTCGGCATGGTGGCTCTCGCTGCTGGTGGGCCTGCGCCTGCGTCGGCGTCGCGAGGCGAGCGTCACTCGATCGTGAACGGCAGCACCGCCAGCTCGCGATCGTCGTCGCCGAGCACGATGCAGCGGTACTCCCCGGGCTTCTTCATGGTCCGGTAGGACCGCGTGCGATGCAGCTTGCGCGGCGAGATCACCACCCCGACCGGCGGGCTGCGTCGGCCCGACTTGACGTCCTCCCAGGTCACCTGGATCCCGATGTCCTCGCCGGTCTCGTTGCGCGCCTCGATGAACAGGCTGACCTTCTGACCGGCGGGGAAGGTGGTGGCGGGATCGACCGGCTGGCGATTGACCACGTCGTGGGCGAGCACGAGCCTGAGCAGCTCGGCATCGGGGCCGAGCGAGATCGGCGACGAGCCGTCGCCCGCGGCCACGGCGGAAGGAGGCTCGGGCGCGTCGGAGGAATCGGCCCCGTCATCGGCCGCATCGGCCGCGACATCGTCCACCGCCGCGCCCGCGTCGGCGGCTGCGGGCTCGACCGGCGGTGGATCACCAACCGCCGCCGGATCGACGACCACGGCCGGCGGTACCGGCTCGGGCGGGGTCGGCACGGGCTCGACCGCAGTGGTGGGTGCGGGCTCGGGCACGGGCGTGGGCGCCTTGGCCTCGACCTTGGTCTCGGTCTTCGCGGGCTCGACCTTCTTCGCATCGATTGCATCGGTCTTCGCCGCGGCCGACTTGGGGGGCGCCGATCCGCTGTCACAGCCGACGAGGAGGACGAGGGTCAGCAGGCCGAAGAGGCCCGCGGCACGGTGGGGTTGGGTCATGACCGGGCTCCGACGCATGCCCCGAGTCTGCCATTCCCCGAGTCCCGCTCGCGAGTGGGCCACGCGCTCGAACCGACCGGCCCAAGAGCCGGACGGACCGTGGCTTGCTCCCCAGCGGTGGGAAATCCTCCGCGCCGTGGGCTGGCAAGGGCGCGCGACACCACGCAAAGCACTGGCATGCGCCTTGCTGTTGGTCTCGAGGCACAAGGAGGACTCGTTCCGATGAGCCTGATTCCGTGGACCCGACGAGACATCATTCCCACGCAGTTCCGCACCCTCCGCGACGAGCTCGACGAGCTGTTCAGCCCGTTGTTCGAGTCGACCCCGGGCCACTCGGCGCGCGCGTTCATGCCCCTGGTCAACGTCAAGGACGATGACAAGTACGTGACCATCACGGCCGAGCTGCCGGGGATCGACAAGAAGGACGTCGACATCCAGATCGACGGCGAGACGCTCACCATTCGCGGCGAGCGCAAGGAGGAGACCTCGGCCGAGGGCCACAACTGGTGGCGCAAGGAGAGCCAGTACGGGGCGTTCGTGCGCCGCATCGCCCTGCCCTGCGAGGTCGACCCGTCCCACACGGACGCCAACATGCGCAACGGCGTGCTGACGATCCAGATGGCCAAGACGGCGGGTACCAAGTCCAAGTCGATCAAGATCGTCTAGCCCATGCTCCACTCGTCGTGGGGCGACAGGACCCCGCCGCCCCCTCGATCGTCCAAGGGGCTCGGCTCGGTGCAGGATCGGAGCGCGGCGCATGATCAGTACCGGCCGCCGCGCCGCGCTGTTATGTTGGTGGGTGCGAGCCGGGCATCCACATGTGCCGCGTCCTGTCCTACCTCGGTCCTCCCATCCTGATCGATGACCTGCTGTACAAGCCCGATAGCTCGCTGATCCGCCAGTCGTACGAGCCGCAGCTGCTCGAGATGCTCAACCTCGCCGGGTTCGGGATGATCGCCTGGGACCGCACGTCGTTCGATCCCGAGCGGCCGTGGCAGTACCGCTCCACCGAGGTGCCCATCTACGACGCCAATCTCAAGTCGCTCGCGGAGAAGATGCGCACCACCTGCTTGCTGGCGCACGTGCGCGGGATCCCCTACCGCGCCGACTTCGGCTTCGGGCCCCACAACCTGCACCCCTTCGCCCATCCGGGCGCCCGCTGGGCCATGGCGCACAACGGCGACGTTCCACGGCACAACGAGATGAGGCACGATCTGTTCTCGCTCGTCACGCCGCGGGTTCGTCAGCAGATCCGCGGAACCACCGACAGCGAGACGATCTACGCGCTGGTGCTCTCGGCGCTCGAGCGTCGCGGCCGCGACGACCCCGACGATCTGGTCGCCGCGATCATGGAGACGCTGGAGATCCTCGCGCGGGTCCGGCTCGAGCACGGCGTCGACGTCAACAGCAGCATCAACCTGTGCTTCTGCGACGGGCGCTCGCTGGTCGGGCTGCGCTTCACGTTCGACTACGGCAAGTACGAGCTGGACTCCCACGGCCGCGGCCCGTTCCTGAGCCTGTGGTACTCGATGGGCGAGGCCTACCAGCTGGTCGACGGCGCCTGGCAGATGACCGGGGATCCCGATGCGAGCACGGCGGTGGCGATCGCCTCCGAGCCGCTGTCTCGCGACATCACGGGGTGGTTCGAGGTGCCCGAGTACACCATCCTCCTGGTCGACCGCGACCGCATCGAGACCGTCGAGGTGCCGTGGCTGGATTGATCGAGCACCCTTTCTTCGAGGGGCTGGACACCGACTCGGAGGGCGTGGCCCGGGTCCTGCGACGGCGTGCGCTCGTGAAGGACGAGGTGCTGTTTCGGCAGGGCGAGGTGGCCGACGCGGTGTTCTTCGTGGTGTCGGGCCGCATCGGAGTCGACGTTCGGCTGCCCGGGGGGCGGGTCTCTCGGCTCGCGCGGCTCGGCCCCGGCAGCGTCGTGGGCGAGTTCGGGTTCATGGAGCCTCGCCACCGCCGCACGGGCACGGTGGTCGCGGTCGAGCCCACGGCGCTGCTGGTGATGTTGCGTCGGGATCTCGATGCGCTGTGCCGGCACCACCACCCGGCCTCGCTGACGATCCTGCAGCGGCTGATGAGGCAGGCGTGTGCGTCGATCGAGGATCTGAACGACGAGCGCATCGCGCTGGCCCGGGCGCCGCGCTCGACCGTTCCCCGGGTTGGCTCCCGCGTCGAGCCCCGGGTTGGCTCGCGAGCGGGGCCGCGGGTCGGATCCGGCGGCGGACCGGAGCCCCGCTTCGGGGCCGACTTCGAGCTGATGCGCTACTTCTATCGCTTGCCGTTCTTCGAGGGCTTCTCCGACGAGGAGAGCGGGACGCTGGTGGCCCACGCCCGCCCCTGGACCTGCGACGAGGCGGTCACGCTGTTTCGGGCGGGAGGCTCGGAGGGTGCGATCTGGATCGTGGTGCGGGCGTCGGTGGAGCTCGGGGTCGACACCCCGCACGGACCCCACCGCATGGCGGTGGTGGGGCCCGGGCAGGCGTTCGTGGATCCGGGCGCACTCAGCGGACGACCGCAGAGGCTGCTCGCGGTCGCCCGCGAAGGCGCCACCCTGCTCGAGCTGCCGAGCAAGAGCGTGGAGCGGCTGTTCGACCCCCGGCAGCGGCTCTCGTATCCGTTTTGCTGGGCGATGGCGCGGGGGCTGATGGAGCGGCTCACCATCGATACCCGCGCGCTGGCCCACGAGTGGCGCGCGGCGACGCGGGGTACCAAGCGGCCGTTCGAGCAGGATCCGAGCCGGAGCGGGCTGTTTCGGATCGTGGCGGACTGAGCGGGTCGTCGAGCTCGGGCAAAAGCGAGGACGAGGATGGACTCAGTACGACGTGCCGTCCTTGCGCGTGAAGACAGGGGTATCGCCGGGCCCAATGTGGTACGCGAGGTCGACGTCGGGATACTCGGCGCCGTCCTGTGGGTCGCGGTTGCTGATCTCGAGGTAGCGCGCGGGTCGATCGCTGCGGTTGACGAGCTGGTGGCCGTCCGTTGCGCCGGCGGGGAAGCCGGCACACGTGCCGGCCGTGAGCACCTGCTCGCCCGCGTCGGTGCGCAGCACGACCTCGCCCTCGAGGACGAACACGAGCTCGTCCTCGAGGGTGTGGAAGTGGCGCATGGACGATTCGCGGCCGGGCATGAGCGTCGTCAGGTTGACTCCGATCTTCGTCAGCCCCAGGGCGTCGCCGAGCGCACGCTTCTCCCGTGGGAGCACACGCGAGCGGAAGGGCTCCGGGTATGAGGAGCTCGAGCGAGGCGACAGGCTGGCGGGGTCGAGCGCGGGTGGCTTGAGCGGCATTCCTCTCTGCTACCACATGCGCCCGACTCAGGGCAGCGTTCGCCAGGACGCACACTCCTTGCGGGTGGCGCAGACCCAGTCGCAGCCGGCCATGCCGCAAGGATAGCAGCATGACAGCCCGGCCTTGCACTCGCGTGCGCGGGGCCGACGAGACTGTTCGGCGAGATGGCGCGTGCCATCGCGGCAGACCTCGCCTCGCTTGGCCCCCTTGGCCGACTCGCGCTTGCTGGCCGACTCGCGCTTGCTGGCCGACTCGCCGTCGCCAACGGCTCCGCCGTCGCTGGCCGCTCCGCCATCGCCCGCGCGGGATGACCACCAGTCCGAGGACCACGCGAAGGTCCGCACCCCGGCCTCGTCGAACATCTCGACGGCGAGGCCATGGGACTCGGCCGTGAACACGGCCACGCGATGCGGGCCCACACTGCCGGGCATCGGCCCCGGCTCGCCGCGGTCCGGCTTCACCCCCAGCACCACGATCTCGACGATCAGATAGCCGAGCCCGGCGAGGATCTTGCGATCGGGTCCGCAGACCTCGGCACTCCAGCCTCCTCGGCCAGCGCTCACGGCCCGCAGCGGAAAGCGAAAGCCACCGGCCCCCCGATCGAAGGCGGCGACGTAGACCGTGCTGGCGCCGGGCGCCCGGGCGAGCTCGAGGGCCACGCCCGGATCGGTGGGCAGCGGACCCAGCGACAGCGGACCCATGCTCAGCGGGTAGATCAGCGCGCCGTCGGCAAGCGACAGCAACGCCTCCAGTCCCGGGCGCACGGTGGTGCCGCCGGGCCCGGCGATCATCGGGCCCCGACGATCACCGCCCTCGTAGAGGCCCACGTCGTAGCTCGAGGGCCCGGCCGTCGACGGACGAGCGCTCGCCAAGGTCTCGATCCACCAGCGCGGCGCCGCCTCCCCCAAGACCTTGGTCAGCGCCGCATCGACGGCCTCGACCGCCGCGGCCTCGAGCTTGCCGTCGTCGCCGAAGCGTCGCGCCAGCTCCCAGTGCGCCAGGGTCCGCAGGCTCGCCGGCGTGCCCTCCGAGGCCGCCAGCACGGCGAGATCGACCTTGGCCACGCGCTGCTGCAACGTCGGACCGTCGCAGGCCAGCGCCAGGGCCTCGAGGGTCGCGAGCGCGGGGTCGGCATCGGTGGGCCCAGCATCGTCCATGGCGTCGTCCTCGTCGCCACCGCCCGCCACCTTCGAGTCCACCGACGCATCGACGGCGATCCCCGGCGGCGTCGCGCTCGACGGAGTGTCCTGCGGCTCGGCGCAAGCGAGCAGCGTCGAAGCCAACAGCACACTCGCACGGCGGGACGGCATGAGCCGAGACTACACCGCGGTCAGGAGGTCCGTAACCATCCGCAACCATCCGGCCATCGAGGCAGAGGTCGTCCACCCGCCCGTCGCCCCCGACGAAGGTGCATGCTACGCCGTCGGCCCCGGCAGCGGCCCCGGGTGGTGCTTGCCGATGCGCCGCACCCAGCTCGCCTGCGGCCCCTTGGCGCCCTCGCCGGGGTGGACGAAGAAGCGCACCTCGTCACCGACCTCCACGTCCTCGATCTCGACGTCGAGCAGCGCGTTGGCGTGGAAGTAGACCTCGGTGCCGGTCGGGGTCTCGATGAAGCCGTGGCGGCCGAGGCAATCGACGTACCGCACGCAGCCATGATCGGGCGGCTGGTGGTTCTTGACGTCGACCCGCAGCTTGCTGGCGTGGTCCTGCAGCCGCCGGCGCGCCGCGGCAAAGGCATCCCTGACTGCGACCATCACGTCGGCGTGGGCGTGCCGGTCGTGATGGGCGCGCCCCACCACCAACGGCGGGCCTCCTGGTACTCGCAGCTCGATGCCGATCTCGTAGAGCTGGCCCTTGCGCGAGTGCTGGTGCGGGGCCTCCACCACCACCGAGCAGCCCACGAGCCGATCGAAGTAGCGCTGCAGCCGCCCCACCTCGCGGCGGATCCGATCCTCCACCGCGGGCGACGACGGCAAGCCTTGAAAGGTGATCCGAAGCGGACGCTCCAATGTCATCGCTCCCAGCCTTCACCATGCACGCGCACGTGCACCCCGCTCATCACGACGAGCTGCCGACCGCGACGTCCGGCTGCGAGAGCTTTTGGATCCGATAGCGCACCTGGTCGCGGCTCATGCCGAGCAGCCGCGCGGCCCGAGTCACGTTGCCGCGCGTGCGCTCGAGCGCCTGCAGCAGCAGCTCGCGCTCGAGCCGGCGAATGTCGATCCCGCCGGTGGGCAACGACAGCTCGGCGACGCCGTGGGACGTGGGAGGACGCAGCAGCTCGAGGTCGTCGACGTCGATGATGCCGTCCTCGCACAGGACGACCGCTCGCTCGATCACGTTGCGAAGCTCGCGAACGTTGCCGGGCCAGTCGTGCGCCATCATGGTGCGCAGCGCGTCATCGGTCACCCGGGGGATCTCGTCGCCATCGGCCGCATGCCGCTCGAGGAAGGAGCGCACCAGGGCCGGAACGTCCTGTGGCCGCTCTCGGAGCGCGGGCATGGGCAGCACCAGCACCGCGAGGCGGTAGTAGAGATCCTCCCGAAACCGGCCCTCGCGTACGGCGGCCGGCAGATCGACGTGGGTGGCCGCCACGACGCGCACGTCGGCCCACAGGTCCTCGGTGCCCCCCACCCGCCGATAGCGCTTGTCCTCGAGCACCCGCAAGAGCTTGGCCTGCAGCGAGGGATCCATGTCGCCGATCTCGTCGAGGAAGATCGTGCCGCCCGCGGCCTGCTCGAGCAGGCCGCGGTGCCGCGCCTTGGCGTCGGTGAACGCCCCGCGCTCGTGGCCGAACAGCTCCGACTCGAGCAGCGTGGTCGGCAACGCCGTGCACGTCACGTTGGTGAGCCGTCGGCCGGCCCGAGCGCTCACGGCGTGCAGCGCCCGCGCCGCGAGGTCCTTGCCGGTTCCGCTCTCGCCGGTCACGAGCACGGTGGCCTCGCTCGCGCGCCCGAGCTTGTGGATGAGCCCCCGCACCCGGGCCATCGCCTCGGACGGGCCCACCAGGGCGGTCGTGGGATCGGCCTCCAGCGCGGCCGAGGGGCTCGGTCCCGCGCGACGGACTTGCTGCGGCCGCCGCCGGATCGCGACCGCCTCGCGGAGCACCCGGGCGAGCTCGTCGAGCGCGACGGGCTTGGTCACGTAGTGGAAGGCCCCGCGCTTCATGGCCTCGACCGCGTGCTCGACCGAGCCCTGGCCGGTCAGCATGATCACGGGGAGCCGGGGTGCAGTGGCCCGCAGGCGTCGCAGCACATCGAAGCCATCGACGTCGGGAAGACCGAAGTCGAGCACCACGGCATCGAGCCCCGAAGCCGGCACCGCGAGGGCTTGCCGACCGCAAGGGCTGGTGCACACCGCAAAGCCCTCGCGCTCGAGCCAGATCCGCAGCGCCGCGCGGGCCTCGTCATCGTCTTCCACCACCAAGACGCGTGCATCGTTCGTCACACCCGCCAAGGTGCGCCGCGGACGTGGGCAGCAACCGTGCAAAGCCTGCATCTTGCTCACATCGCGTCTCCAGTGCGCGCACGACCGCGTTGGGGAATCGTCCCCGACCCTGGGCACGCCTGCGCACCACCATGGCGCGGGGAGAACCGACCGGACGCTCGAACGAGCGCGGATGCGTGCAGCACCCGAGCGCGGGCGCGGGTGCGTCGGCCCGGGACTGGCGTACGTGACCGGCCCCGGTCGGGCCCACCTTCCCGCGTCGGTCGGCCCGAGGACCTCACCGCTTGGCACGACGGTTGCTCGTCACCTTCCAACCACGGAGGATCCCTTGAGCAACACCCCCACCGAGAACATCATGACCCGCAACCCCGTCACCTGCTCTGCCGACGAGTCGATGAACGCCGTCGCCCAGCGCATGTGGGAGCACGACGTGGGTGCGATTCCCGTCACCGATGGAGCCGGTCGTGCGATCGGCATGATCACCGACCGTGACATCACCATGGCGGCCTACACCCAGGGCGTGCCGCTCCAGCACATCGAGGTCCGTACCGGCATGTCCAAGAACCTGTGGACGGTGCGACCGCAGGCGCCGCTGTCCGAGGTCGAGCGCCTGATGCAGCAGCACCAGGTCCGGCGCATCACGGTCGTCGACGATGGAGGTCGACCGGTCGGCATGGTCTCGCTCAACGACCTCGCGCGTCGGACCGGGTCGTCGCGCAACGCCGCGGTCACTCAGGACGAGCTGACCCAGACGGTGCGCGCGGTGTGCCAGCCGCGAAGCTCGGTCATGGCAGCCCACGCCGCGCAGTAGCCCAGGCGACGCCGCCGTGCGGCGAGCGCCCACGACCGGCCGTCGGGGGCCGCCCACGGGTGCGCGCCCTGGGCCAGCCGCGCCGCGGGGGCGGAACGCTTCGTTCCCTTCCCCGTGGCCATTTGCGACCCCACGCCGGAGATCGAGGAAAACGCACACGAAAACACACACGTTGGCAAAGCGCGGCCTCCTCGGGCTACCTTCGACTCACGAGAGGCAGCATGAGCACGATCGTCGACGTTCACGCACGCGAAATCCTCGATTCCCGGGGCAACCCGACGCTGGAGGTGGAGGTGGCCACCGAGCTGGGCAACGTTGGCCGAGCGGCCGTGCCTTCGGGAGCCAGCACCGGTGAGTTCGAAGCCCACGAGCTTCGCGACGGCGACAAGGGCCGCTACCTCGGCAAGGGAGTCACGCAGGCCGTGGCCAACGTCAACGAGCGCCTCGCCGCGGTCGTGGCCGGCCTCGAGGCGCTCGATCAGGGCGCGGTCGACCGCGCCATGCTCGAGGCCGATGGCACCCCCAACAAGCGCTCGCTGGGCGCGAACGCGATCCTCGGGGTCTCCCTGGCCACCGCCCGCGCCGCCGCGGAGGACGTGGGGCTACCCCTCTACCACTATCTCGGCGGCACCCTGGCCCGTACGCTGCCGGTGCCGCTGATGAACGTCATCAACGGAGGAGCCCACGCCGACAACAACCTCGACTTCCAGGAGTCGATGATCGTGCCCCACGGCTTCGACACCTTCCCCGAGGCGCTGCGGGCGGGCGTGGAGGTGTTCCACACGCTCAAGCGCATGCTCAAGGAGATGGGCAAGACCACGGCGGTGGGCGACGAGGGTGGCTTTGCCCCCGATCTCGGCAGCAACGCCGAGGGCTTGGAGCTGCTCACCCGGGCCATCGAGGCCGCCGGCTACCGACCCGCCGAGCAGATCAGCGTGGCGCTGGACGTGGCCGCCTCGGAGTTCTACGACGCCGAGCGCAAGGTCTACACGCTGTCGGGCGAGGGCGGGCGCGAGCTCGACTCGACGGGGCTGGCCGACCTCTACGCCGAGCTGTGCCGCAAGTACCCGCTGGTCTCCATCGAGGACGGCATGGACGAGGAGGACTGGGACGGCTGGAAGACGCTCACCGACAAGGTCGGCGCCAAGGTGCAGCTGGTCGGCGACGACCTGTTCGTGACCAACCCCGAGCGTCTGCAGCGTGGCATCGATCTGGGGGTCGCCAACGCGCTATTGGTCAAGGTCAACCAGATCGGCACGCTCACCGAGACCCAGGTGGCGATGCGCACCGCCCACCGTGCTCGCTACCGCTGCGTGGTCTCGCACCGCAGCGGCGAGACCGGCGACGACTTCATCGCCGACCTCGCGGTGGCCCACGAGTCCGGGCAGATCAAGACCGGCAGTGCCTCGCGATCGGACCGCATCGAGAAGTACAACCGGCTGCTGCGCATCGACGAGCTGCTGGGACGGGACGCATGCTTCCGAGGCCGCGAGCTCTTCGGCGCCCGCTGAGCGGATCGGGCCGGTCCCGCGTTCGGCTCGCGCTGCTGGGCTGGCGTGGGCCCTGGGCCTGCGTGTGCGTGGCCCTGCTCGGGCTCGGGCTGGGGCTCGGGCATGGGCGCGCCGTGCTCGCGGACATGGAGGACGAGCCCCCAGCCGAGGCCCTCGAACCCGCGGGCCCCGACGATCCCACCGAGGGCCCCGACGCGGCCAACGAGGCCAACGGGGCCAACGAGGATCACGGCGACGACGGAGCCACGGACGACGGCCAGGACACGGCCGGCGACGGGGGTTCGCTCGACGGAGGCTCGCTCGACGAGGCCGCCCTCCCGGGTCCTCGCCTCCAGGACGGCGTGCTGCCGTGCGGCTTGCGGGTGATCGTGGCCCAGGACGCGAGCCTGCCCGTGGCCGCAGTCGTGCTGGCGATCGAGACCGGCACCGAGGACGATCCGCCTTCGCAGGCCGGCCTGGTGCACGCCCTGGCCTATCACCTGCTGCAGGGCAACCGTGAGCTGAGGCCGGCCGGCGCGGCCGCGATGGTGCACGACCAGGGCGGGATCACCAGCTTGGCGGTGGGCCCGGCCCAGGTGCGCTTCGAGACGCTGGCGCCGATCTCCGCGCTCGACGACGTGCTGTGGATCGAGTCCCAGCGACTGCGCGCGCCCACGGTGAGCGCCGAGCTCTGGGGGAGCACGCTGCGCTGGGCCCGACGCGATGGCTCACGCGCGTGGCGGGCCCCGCGAGCCGCGATGGCGGCCGCCCATGGGGTCCCCGAGCTCGAGCACGACGGGCGGGTCGTCACGCCGGCGCTCGAGGCGATGGTACCGCGAGCGATCGGGCAGGCCCTGGCCGATCGCTTTCGCTACGAGCAGGCCACCTTGATCGTCGTCTCGCCCCACCGACCTCCCAAGCTCCGCGAGCGCATCGAGGCCCTGTTCGCCGATCTTCCCGCCCAGCCACGACGGGTGCGCGACCGCAGCCCTCGCTGGCGCACCGGCACCGTCCCCCAGGCGCTGGAGATCCCGGGCGAGGCCGGCGGGCGCTTCGTGTGGCCGGTGGCGCCCGACCCCGCGAGCCTGGCCCAGGCCACCGTGTGGTGCAAGGCGCTCAACCGCCAGCGACGCCTGCCGGGCGAGCCCGCGCGCGCACGCTTGCGCTGCCACCTCGACGTGGATCCACGGCGCGCGACGCTGGTGCTGCATGCCACCGGGGTGGACGATCCCAAGGCGCTGGTCCAGGCCCGCACCGAGCGGCTCGAGCGAGGCGAGGACGACGTGCTCGTCGAGCGTCAGCGCGAGGGACTTCGACGAGCCTGGTCGCAGGAGCTCCGCAGCGCGCTGCCCCTGGCCCAGCGACTCGCGTGGACCAGCCCCGGCGCAGCCGATCCCGAGTCGAGCGCGCCGGGCTGGCGTGCACGACCCGTCTCCGCCCTCACCGGGCTCGCGCAGCTCTCGGTGTCTTGGCGCGGCCGTGGCTTCGGCGCGCACCTGCAACCCGGCGCCGCAGTCGTGCTCGTGCCGGCCCCCAAGGAGCCGGCCCCCAAGGAGCCGGCCCCCAAGGAGCCGGCCCAGTGATCGCGATGCGTCGGCGTCATCGATGGTGGCCACTGGTGCTCCTGCTGGCGGCGCTGTCCTGCAAGCGCCAGCTCGCACCCAAGGTCGAGGAGGTGTGGGACGAGCCTCCCACGGTGGGGCAGTCCGAGGCCTTGGCCAGCCTGGCGCCGCCGTGGCCCGCCCCCACGCGAGCCGTGCTCGACAGCGGACTGGTGACGTTTTGGCTGCACGAGCCGGCGGCTCCCGTGACCCACCTGCGGGTCCTGCTGCCCGTGGGCGACGAGCCCGCGCTGCGCTCGGCCTCCGTGGTGGCCGTGCTGCAGACCCACCTCGCGATCGCGCTGGGCAGCCGCACCCGCAATCGCGGCGTGGTGGTGCAGACCCATGCCGCACCCGATCGCGTGGAGCTGGTGGCTCACGCCCCGATCGAGGAGACGGCGCGGACCCTGGAGCTGCTCGCCGGGGTGCTTGGCGCGCGCAGCCCCGCCGCGGGGCTCGAGACCGCACGCGCCGAGGTGCTCACCACCATCGCCAGCCGCCCGAGCACCGACGAGCTGGCGATCTCGACGCTGGTCGAGCAGCTGCTCGGCCGCGATCCGGGCAGCCAACGAACCGAGCGCTCGGAGGTCGAGGCCCTGTCCCGCGACGCGCTGCTCGAGGGCTGGGAGGCCCTGGTCGATCCGCGTCGTGCGGTGCTCGTGGTGCACGCGAGCGACGATGCCGCCGCGCATCGTCCCGCGCTGCGCCAGCTCGCCGAGCGCTGGCGAGGCCTGGGCCGCCGACCCGTTCCTCCGTCGGCACTGGCCCGGCTGCGCGCCGCTCCCCCGCCCGCCGCGTCTTCCACCGCTGCGACCTCCGGGGCGGCGGGAGGCCGGTTGCTCGCCACGCCCGCCAGCCCGCTGCACGTGCTGCCCGGCCAAGAGGGCAAGGCGGTGCTGGTGTTCGGCCGCGTGGTGCCCACGCCCACCCCGCAGGACCGCAGCCTCGCCCGGCTGGCCCAGCGGGTGCTGCAAGAGGAGCTCGACGTTCGCCTGCAGATCCATGGCGACGTGGCGTTGTTCGTGGTCCGCGTGTCGCTGTCGGGCCGCGAGCCCGAGCGCTCGGCCACCGAGGCGGTCGACGCCCTCACGAGCCTCGCGGCCACCCGCCAGCCCCAGCAGCGCCTGTTCCAGGCCGCCCAGCTGTGGCTCGGTGCACGCGTGGTGCAAGCGAGCCTCGACGGCGAGGACTGGACGGCGCTGTGGAGCGAGGCGCTCGACCTCGCCGATCGCGACGAGGACGTGGCCGGGGCGCTGGCCCACGACGCCGGCAGCATGCTCGAGCCCGATGCCGACGCGCTGCAAGCATGGCTGCAGCGCTGGCTCGATCCGCGCGGAGGCGAGCCCGGCTGGCGCTGGCTCGTCGCGGGAGCGAGCGACCGCGAGCTGCGACGACTGACCCGCATCACCCCGCTCGACGAGTCCGGCTCCACGCCGCCGCCCCCGTAGCAGCACCGTCAGCGCCGTGGTCGGTGGCTCGAGCCGGGCTCATTCGTTATACTCGCGCGACGCGGGGCCAGGGCTCGGGAGCGAACGAGCCAGCCCGCACACGACCCACGAAAGGCTCCGCATGACCGCGCCAAGGCGGTTCACCGACCGCGACTTCGACGAGGCCTACCAGCGGGTGATCTTGGGCAACAACTTCTTCGAAGAGCCCGAGTACTACCTGCGCGACAAGCCACGGTACCGCCGAACCCTCGACTACATCGCGCGGATCGACCTGCCGCGCCCCTCCAAGATCCTGGAGATCGGCGGCGGTCAGATCGCGCTGCTGAGCCACGAGCTGTTCGGCGACCAGTGCACGCTGGCCGACGTGGGCGAGGGCTACGCCGACGCGGCCACGCGCTTCGGCCTCGGGTTCGTGGTCTGCGACCTCGCGCACGACGACCTCGAATTCCAGGAAGAACTCGACATGGTCGTGCTGCTCGAGGTGATCGAGCACATGGCGATCCCTCCCCACCTGGTGCTGGAGAAGATCGCCCGCTGGATCAAGCCGGGTGGATACATCTTCCTGACCACGCCCAACCTCTACCGGCTGCGCAATTCCATCCGGTTGTTCCTGGGCATGCCGGTGTTCCACAATTTCTTCTATCCCGAGCGCGGCGAGAGCCTGGGGCACCCCATCGAGTACTCGGCCGAGCACCTGCGCTTCCAGATGGAGCGAGCCGGGCTCGAGGTCCAGTACGTCGAGCTGGCGCAGCTGCAGAACAGCGGCGCCACCCCGCTGACCAAGATCGGCCGCAAGGTGCTGGCCCCGCTGCAGAAGCGGCCGCTGTGGCGCGACTCGCTGGTGGCCCTGGCGCGCAAGCCCCGGTGACGATCCCGGGGAGGGAAGGCTTGCATGAGCACCATCAAGGCGCTGCTACTGGCCGAAGCGGCCAACCCCGACTGGACCAGCGTGCCGCTGGTCGGCTGGTCTCATGCGCGCGCGCTGTTCGACGTGGTCGACGCCCACCTCGTCACGCAGGTGCGCAACGTCGAGGCCATCGAGAAGGCGGGACTCGTCCGCGGACGCGAGCTGACCGCGATCGACTCCGAGGCCGTGGCCAGCCCGCTGTTCAAGGCGATGGAGCTCGTCCGCAAGGTCACCGGGCTCGGCTGGACGTTCGAGACCGCCATGGGGCTCCTTCCCTACTACTACTACGAGGCCCGGCTATGGCGGCGCTTCGGGCCCGAGATCCGCGCGCGCAAGTGGGACGTGGTCCATCGCATCACGCCGCTCTCCCCCACGATCCCCAGCATCATCGCCGCGCGCTGCAAGGAGGCGAGGGTCCCGTTCGTGTGGGGGCCCATCAACGGTGGCGTGCCGTGGCCCCCGGGGTTCGGCCACGTCCAGCGCCGCGAGGGCGAGTGGCTGCACTACGTCCGCAACGCCTACCGCGTGATGCCCGGCTATCGCAGCACGCAGCGTGACACCACCGCGATCATCGCGGGCTCGCGCGCCACCTTCGACCAGCTCTCGGCGCAGGCCAAGCCGCGCACGGTCTACGTGCCCGAGAACGCGATCGACCCGGCTCGCTTCGGCCGTGCCAAGAGCGGGCCGGTGGCCACCCCGCTGCGCGTGGCGTTCGTGGGCCGCCTGGTGGCCTACAAGGGCGTCGACATGCTGCTCGAG
Source organism: Paraliomyxa miuraensis (assembly GCF_026337845.1). Taxonomy (GTDB): domain Bacteria; phylum Myxococcota_A; class Polyangia; order Nannocystales; family Nannocystaceae; genus Paraliomyxa; species Paraliomyxa miuraensis. Next base: position 168,253 of record NZ_JAOVZF010000154.1, read on the forward strand.
GCCACGGCCGAGCTCATGCGCGCGGGCAAGCTCGTGCTCGACGTGATCGGCGACGGCCCCGAGCGGGGCCCGCTGGCCCAGCAGATCGAGTCGCTGGGCCTCGCCCCCTACGTGCGCCTCGAGGGCTGGGTCGAGCATCGCCTGCTCGAGGGGCGCCTGCTCGAGTCCGACGTGTTCGGCTTCCCCAGCGTGAGGGAATTCGGCGGCGGCGTGGTGCTCGAGGCCATGGCCCTCGGCCTGGTCCCGGTCATCGCCGACTACGCGGGCCCGGCCGAGCTGGTGACCGATGCCACCGGCTTCCGCGTGCCGCTCGGCAGCCGCGAGCAGCTCGTGGCCGGCATGCGTCGCACGCTCGAGTCGCTGGTCGAGGATCCGAGCGTCATTCGCCCCATGGGGGAGCGTGCGCGCGCACGCGTGCTCGAGCACTACACCTGGGAGGCCAAGGCGCGCCAAACCCTCGAGATCTACCGCTGGGTCCTGGGCCAGCGCGACAAGCCCGACTTCGGGATGCCGTTCCCCGACTGAACCCGGTGGACTACCATGGGCGCGACCCGTGCACGCCCCTGGGCCATTCGCGTATCTCGTCTTCTTCTTGTGGATCCCGATCTCCGCGCTGCTGTTCGCCCAGTACGAGCCGCGCAAGGCCGCCTTCATGGTCGCGATCGGGGGCACGATGTTCCTGCCCGAGCTCGTCGCGGTCGATCCCCCGATCCTGCCTGCGATCAACAAGCACGTGCTGGTGTGCCTGTGCGCGTTCGTGGGCCTGATGCTGACGTCCAGGCGTCGCTTCCAGCGCATGCGCGTGCTCCGGGGCATCCAGCTGTTCTTCGTGATCATGGCGGTGGGCAACGTGGGCACCGCCCTGACCAACCCCGAGAGCTTCGTGTTCGGAGGCAAGCTCGCCTGGGAGGGCGGACCTCGCTACCCGCTGGTGATCATCCAGGCGCTCCGGCCCACCGAGTGCATCGCGATGACCATCGAGGACGTGTTCAAGTACGTGATCCCGTTCTCGGTGGGCCAGATGCTGGTGCAGAGCCGCGAGGACGCGGTGTGGTTCCTCAAGGCGTTCACGATCGCCGCGCTCATCCACGTTCCCCTCAGCCTGTTCGAGACCGTGATGAGCCCCCAGCTGCATCGCATGGTCTACGGCTATCACGCGCTCGATTTCGCCCACAACATTCGCGGAGGCGGGTTCAAGCCCGTGGTGTTCAACCAGAGCGGGCTCGGCCTGGCCATGTTCCAGTTCGTGGGGCTGGCCTGCGCGCTGGGGCTACGGCGGCTCAAGGAGCCGCTCCACCCCGCGATCTCGGCCGGCCTGGCCGCCATGATGATCGGGTTTGCGCTGTCGGTCTCGCGCAACGTGGCCGTCGTGATCTACGTGGCGGTGGCGATCCCCATGGTCCTGATGACGGCCCCGCGCACCCAGGTCCGGCTCGCCTGGGTGCTGGCGGCGGTGTTCGTCACGTTTCCCATCACGCGGGCCAAGGACTGGTTCCCCGCCGACGACATCATCGCCTACGTGGAGGCCCGCAGCGCCGAGCGAGCCGCGTCGCTGGGCATGCGCTTCGACAACGAGAAGATGCTCATCGAGCACACCCTGCAAAAGCCGATCTGGGGCTGGGGCGGCTGGGGTCGCAACCGTCGCTATGATCCCGACAGCGGCCGCGACATCTCGGTCACCGATGGCGAGTGGGCCATCCACTACAGCGTTCGCGGTGGGTTCGGCGTGATCGGGTGGTTCTGGCTGATCGCGCTGCCCGTGCTGTGGGCCGGGCGCACCGCCAAGCGCCTGGCCTCGCACGCATCCCGGGCCGTGATCGGCAACGCCGAACGGGTCGTGCTGGGCACCATGGCCCTGACCGCGGCCGTCGACGCGGTCGACCTGCTGCCCAACTCCTCGTTCACCATGGTCCCCATCGTGTTCTCGGGTGCCCTGGCCGGCTACCTGCAATACCTCGACGCGCAGCTCTCGCCCGGCCAGCGTTGAGCTGGGCTGGCCGCAGTGCTACACCCGCCGTCGCATGAACGCTGCGCGCTCCACTCGGCTCACTCTCCCGTGCTCCGCCCTGGCCCTGGCGCTGGCCTTGGCCGCCGCGCCCGGCTGCATCGGCAAGCGGCGTCCGCAGGGCGACGACGAGGCCACCCCGACCCAGCAGGTCGGCGCCGCGCGGCTCATCGGGCCCGACGACGTCGACGGCAAATTCGATGCGCTGGTGGAGAACGACCGCGTGCGGGCCCTCATCGACGAGCGCGATCCGTACGTGGGCGCCGCGATTCCCCTGGTGACCATCGTCGAGTACAGCGACTTCCAGTGTCCGTTCTGCTCCCGGCTCGCCACCACGCTCGAGGAGCTGCAGGGCGAGTACCGCAGTGACCTCAAGCTGGTGTTCAAGCAGTTCCCGCTGCCGATGCACGCGCAGGCCGAGCCCGCGTCGCGGGCCGCCCTGGCCGCCCACGAGCAGGGCAAGTTCTGGGAGCTGCACGACCTGATGTTCGCCAACCAGCGCGCGCTGTCCGACGACGAGCTCGAGGGCTACGCACGCGAGGCCGGGCTCGACATGGATCGCTTCCGCAAGGACTTTCAGAGCGACGCGATCCGTGATCACGTGCAGGCCGAGATGGCGCAGGGGCGTGCGCTGGGCGTGCGCGGCACCCCGGCATTCTTCGTCAATGGCCGCTTCTACAGCGGGGCGCAGCCGGCCGATCAGATCCGCGCCATCATCGAAGAGGAGCTCGGAGCGGCGCGCAAGCTGCTCGAGGCCGGGGCCAAGCGCGAGGAGCTCTACGCCCGCTTCCTGCACAAGGCGCCCGCGCTTCCCGGATCCGGATCCGACGACGGGTCGGCCAAGGCCGAGGCCGAGCCCGCCCGGCCCTCCCAGCCGGGCGTCCCCGCCGATGCCAAGCCCGATCCCGATCACGAGTACGGCGAGGCCAGCCGCACCCCCAACTACGCGGTCCCCGTGGCCGCGGGTCTGCCCAGCAAGGGCCCGGCCGATGCGCTGGTGACCATCGTGGAGTACGGAGCCTTCGACTGCGACGACTGCCGCGCCGTGCAGCCCACGCTGCGCCGGCTCCTCGCCAGGTACCCCAACGACGTGCGCCTGGTGTTCCGCCAGCTGGCCGAGAGCACCACGGCCCGCCGCTCGGCCCAGATCGCCCTGGCCGCGCACCGCCAGGGCAAGTTCTGGGAGGCTCACGACCGCTTGCTGGTCGCCAACGACGACTTCACCGCCCAGTCGGCCGAGAAGCTGGCCCAGGACCTCGGGCTCGACGTGGACCAGTTCAACAAGGATCTGCGCGAGCGGGGCAATGGTGGCTCGCTCGCACAGGTCCAGGCCGACCTCGCCACCGTCGACGTGTTCCGCGGCAAGGCGCCGGCCCCCATCTTCTTCGTCAACGGCCGCTACCTCGACAAGAACCCCAGCTACGAGGACTTCGACGCGCTGATCCAGGAGGAGAAGGCCAAGGCGGAGCGGTTCATGGCCGCCAAGGGCATGACCGACCGGTCCCAGCTCTACGAGACCATGCGCCAGACCTGGCGCGGGGCCGACCGGGTGCAGGCAGTGGTGCCCGAGGGACGACCGCAATAGCGCGCCCGCGCGCGTGGACCCGCACCGAGCCTTCGGGGTGCCCGTCTCGGTCGCATTTCGCTAGGATTCCTCGGTGCACGCGAGGCTCGTCCTGGGCGCGGCGGTGGTCGCCGTGGTGGCATGCCAAGGCACCGGCTACTTCGTATGCAGCGAGGATGCCGAGTGCGCCGCCGCGGCGGGTGCCGGCGTCTGTCAGCCCACCGGCGCATGCAGCTTTCCCGATGACGGCTGCACTTCGGGGCAGCGCTACGGATCCGAGAGCCCGCCCGAGCTGGCCGGAGAGTGCGTCGCGCTCGATGAAGGCTCGACCAGCATGTCCGGCGGCTCCGGCTCGGAAGAGGAGGCCACCGGGTCCACCACCACCGCGGTCGACTCGACCGGTCCGATCGACCCCAGCGGTGACGACTGCCCCCCCGACTGGTGGGACTGCGCGTGGGCCCACCGCCAGCCCCTGACGCTGACCAGGCCCATCGCGGCTCCGCTGGACGACGTGCCCGTGCTGATCCTGATCACCGAGGGTCGCGTGGCCCACGAGCTGATGCAAGCCGATGGCGAGGACGTGCGCTTCGTGTCGGCGCAGGGCACGAACCTGCCCCACGAGGTCGAGCGCTGGGAGCCCCAGGGCATCTCGACGATCTGGGTGAGGGTCGACGAGCTCGGTGGCGCGTCCGATCACCTGTGGATCTACTATGGCAATCCTTCGGCCGAGGGCGCCGACGTACCGCAAGGTGCATGGTCCGATCCATTCGTCGGCGTGTGGCACCTCGAGGAGGACCCCACCGACTCCACGCCCAACGCCAACGACGCCTCGACCAGCGGGACCGTCGGGGTCACCCACGGACAGATCGCCAACGGCATGAACTTCGGCAGCAGCACCGCTCGCCTCGACGTGGGCGCCACCCCATCGGTGGCCGACGTGTTCGCCACGGGCGGCACGATCACGGCGTGGATTCGCCCCCGCGGCTGGGGCGGAGGCAACTTCGGGAGGATCGCCAACAAGGATGCCGCGGGATCCGGGTGGTCCTTCAACGTCGGTGGTGGCGGTCAGCTTCGCTTCGGCTTCGTACCCAACGCGGCCACGGGCGCCGTCATCTGGGGCACCCCCAACGGCGCGCTGGAGACCCACCGGTGGGCCCACGTGGCCGTGACCTACGCGCCGCTGAACGTCGAGGCACCCCTGCTCTACGTCAATGGCGTCCTGCAGGAGCTCGGCATGGCACCGGAGCCTCCCATGGTGGCCGAGCCATCCTCCGACGCCGAGATCCCGCTCGCGCTGGGCAATCGGGCCAACAACGATCGCCGCTTCGATGGCATCCTCGACGAGATCCGCATCCAGACCGTCGTGCGGGACCCGGAGTGGATCGAGGTGCAGGCCGAATCGGAGCGCGACGAGCTGCTGATCTACGGCGCCATCGAGTCCTGGGAGGTGGGCGGATGATGCCCCTCGACGGACCCCGGCCCCGGCCCACGCTCGCGGGGCTCTTGCTGTCGGTGGGCCTGGCCTGCGGGGGCGACCCGGGCGAGCCGGCCGACACCGAGACCGAGGCCTCCGGCACCGCCGAAACGCTGGCCTCGTCGTCGGACGTCACCACCGACGACCCCACCGGGGCGTCGATGCCCGACAGCGGCGGCGACGATCCCGCCTCGGGCGGAGTGGACACGGTGGGACCGATGCCGCTGCCTCCCTACTGCGGCGATGGTCAGCTCGACCCCGGAGAGGACTGCGACGACGGCAACCTCGTCGACCACGATGGCTGCAGCAACGCCTGCACGATCCCGATCTGCGGGGACGAGATCCTGCAGGACGGCGAGCAATGTGACGACGGCAACGACGACTACACCGACTCGTGTACGGACTGTCGCTTCGCTTACTGCGGCGACGGCTACGTCCGTGGCTCCGAGGACTGCGACGACGGCAACAGCAACGATGGCGACGCATGCGTGGACTGCAACCATGCCGCCTGCGGCGACGGGTTCGTCCACGTGGGGGTCGAGGAGTGCGATGGCGCCGTGCCCGACGGCCTCGGCTGCGCCGACTATGGGTTCATGAGCGGCATGCTCTCGTGCACCGGGTGTCAGATCGACACCTCGCAGTGCTGCGACATGGGCATGATGTGCTGAGCCGTCGCTTGGGCGACTCGCTTGGGCAACTCGCCCAACCCCCGTGGCCAGGGGTCGTGGAGCTGCCGCAAGTGCCCGGGCTCACGGGTTCGCGCACTTGGCCTGGCTCTTGCCTACATAGGGGGACATGCAACCGCACCTCGTCGAGCTCCCCCTGGTCCGGGCCCACCTGCACTTCGCGCATGCTCGCTACCCCCAGGCCATCGGGGCGTTTCGAGCCGCGATGGGGATCGACCCGACCTTCGTCGGGGCTCACCTCGGGCTGGCCGAGTCGCTCGCGGCCCTTGGCCGCCGGGGCGAGGCGGTGGAGGGACTCGTCCGCGCCGCCGAGACCTTCGAGTCGCGGGACGAGCACGAGGACGCGCTGAGCCTGCTGGGCAAGGCGCTCGCCATCGATCCCTCCCGGATGGAGCTCGACGTCGATCTGGCCATGATCGAAGAGGCCATGGGGCGACACGAGGCTGCGGTGGCGCGGGTGGAGGGCCTGGCCGATCGCTACATGGACGCAGGGCGCACCGAGGAGGCGGCCGAGCTGCTGCGCTTCTTGATGTCGTGGGAGGACCAGGAGCCCGTCGAAGCTCCCGCGGCGCCCGAGCATCCAGCCGTCGCGGCCGAGGCCATCGCTCCGCAGGCCACGCCCGTGCACACCGCCCTCATCACGGGGCACACCGTGATTGCGCGCAATCCCCTGCTGCACATGCTCGAGTTGCTCCCCGCGGCCACCGTGCCCGAGGCCCCCGCCGCCGATGCGCAGACCGTGGTCCATCGCGTGCCGTCGGCTCCGATCGTCCTCGCGGTGGACCACGAGCCCGAGGTCGATCTCGACATGGTCACCAGGGTCGCTGCGTCGCGACCCAACCCGGTGGTCGACCGCCTGCGCGCCCGAGCGGGCCTGGGCGCCTCGGCCGGTCATCCGCGGCGGGTCCCCGCGCGACCGACCGAGCCCATCGCGATCAACCGAGGTCTCCGCGGCATCCGCCCCGAGCAAGAGGAGGACGTGACCTTGCGGTTCCGCCGACCTCGGGCGCTCGACGTCGCGATCTGAACCCGGGAACGCGCTCCATCCCCGCCCCTTCGTGCTCCGTGCTCACTCCTGGCACACGGCGGGGACCGTGGGCAGGTGCATGTCGGCGTGTTCGACCCAGCCCTCGCCCGCCACCGCCACCGTGCCGCCCTCGCCCGCGTGGTCGCCGATGATGAACGTGGCCCCGAGGTCGATGCCCGCGTCGGCGTAGGCTCCGATGTCGGAGGTGGCGTTGCCGTAGGCATAGTCGAATCGCCAGCCCATGCCCTGCAGCTCCATCAGTGCGTCGGCCTTGTAGGCCTGCGCCGTGTCGCCCACCACGAACATCTCCGAGAGCACCACCTGCGTGGTCTCGGGATCGTTGGGGAAGCCATGCTCGAGCAGCCAGCGCTCGGTCGCCTCGCGGGCCGTCTCGCCGGTGCCCTCGAGCACGATGTCCTCGGAGCGCGCGGTCAAGTAGAGCACGCGATAGCCGAGCTCGGCGTAGGCCCCGATGAGCTCGGCCGCCCCCTCGCGCTCGACGGGATCGTAGTTGCCGTCGCCGATCTGCATGAAGAACTCCGCATCGGAGAGCGTGAGCGTCTCGTCGATGTCGGTGACGATCGCGGGGAACTCCGTGGCGCACACGCCAGCGGTGGTGCTGCTCGAGCCCTCGCTCGTCGAGTCGGCGCCGGTGCTGCTGCCCGCGGTGCTGCCTCCCGTGGTCGGCTCGACCGTGGTGCCCGAGTCCATGAAGACCGTGGTCCCTCCGCTCGATCCCTCGGCGCTCGTGGTGTCGCCCGAGGACGTGTCGTCACCACACGCCAACGCGAGGCACCCCGCCACCACCAGCCACCCCCGCGCGGTGGTCTTGCTCATCGTCATGCCAGTCGTCATGCCAGTCGTCATGCCAGCTCCATCATGCAGCACCCACGGCTCCCACCCAAGGGCACCGCGTGGCATGCTCTGGGCATGTCGCTCTGGTCACCCGACGCCTGGCTGGGCGCCTGGCACTTCGCGGCGCACGCCCACCAGGGACAGCGCGTTCCCGGGTCCGAGCTGCCCTATGTGATCCACGTGGGCACGGTCGCGATGGAGGTGAGCCACGGCATCGCACGGCGGGCCCTGACGGGAGAGCCCGTGGCACGACCCGACCTCGCGGTCACGGTGGCGCTGCTCCACGACGTGGTCGAGGACACGAAGACCACCCTCGAGGAGCTCGAGGCGCGCTTCGGCCGGGAGGTGGCGGAGGGTGTATCTGCGCTCTCCAAGGACCCCGCGGTGGGAGACAAGCCCGCCCAGATGCGCGACAGCCTCGAGCGGATCAAGGCGCAGCCGGCCGAGATCTGGATGGTCAAGCTCGCCGATCGCATCACCAACCTCCAGCCTCCGCCGCACTACTGGAACGCGAGCAAGATCCGCCGCTATCGCGAGGAGGCGCGGGAGATCCATGCAGCCCTCGGCTCTGCATGTCCGGTGCTGGGACCGCGGCTGTGGAGCAAGATCGAGGCCTACGGCCAGCACCTGCAGCCCGAGGACTGACCATGCGACCCACTGGCGCGGCTCGACGCGAGGCCCGGTCGTGATGCGTCGAACCAGCCTCCCTCGGGTCACGGCGCAGGCTCGGCTCGAGGACGAGCCACCACCGCGACCAGCCCTGCCAGCACCAGCCCTCCCGCCGCCACCGGCCACAGCTGAACCGCGCCCCCGGACCCGGACGCGAGATCGACCGCCAGCCCCAGGAGCGGTGCCAGCATCACCGCCCCCAGCGAGGTCGCCTGCGACTCCACCGAGAGCACCGTCGCCCCCAGCTCGGCCGGCGCGTGCTCGTCGAACCGGCTCACCAGCAGCGGACGAAACACGTTGTGCAACATCGCCAACGCCACGAACGCCACGATGGCCACCACCGGCCAGGGCAGCCACAGCCCCACCAGCATGGCGGCGAGCACCAGCACGACCGCCGTGCGAACGGCCCCCGCGGCGCGCTCGAGGCTCTTGCTGCGCTCGACCACGCGGTGCGCCCGCCGTGATGCGAACGCCGACAGCAGGAACAAGATCGCGTAGACCGCCCCCACCAACACCGCCGAGCGGGCCGCGTCGTCGTGCCGAAGCAGCAGCGGCAACGACAGCGCGACCCCCTCCAGGAGCGGCTGCAGGTAGTCCTTGATCGCCTTGTAGAGCCCGCTGATGCCCGCGGCCTCGAGCAGCAAGCGACGCAGCGGCCGGCTCGGCAGCAGCGCACGCACGGCCGTCCACAGCGCTCGTACCGCTTCGGCCGCGGTCGCATCGGATCGTCGCGCTCCCTCCAGCGCCCGCGGGTACGTGGCCAGGTTGACCAGGTTCAGCGCCGCCGGGATCGCCGAGAGCCAGAACACGTCGGCGTGCCCACCCCGCACGAACACCACCGTGGCGGCAATCGGCACCGCAATCGCCGAGCCCACCTGCGACCACGAGCGGGTGAAGCCGTAGACCGCGACCCGCTCGTCCTGCCGCCCCTGCGCCGCCAGCCAGTCGAAGATCATGGCCTTGTGGGTCCCGCTGCGGAACGCGTCGCCCACCCCGATGAGCAGCATGCCCAGGGCCGTGGGCCAGAGCCCCGCGACGAGCCCGAGCACGAGGTATGCGACCACATAGGCCGCGAACGAGCCCACCATCGCACGCCGCCGACCCACCAGATCGGCGAACACCCCCGAGGGCACCTCGAGCACGTTGGTGGTGAGCTCTCGCAGCGCCACCAGCACACCGATCTCGGTGAACGACAGCCCCCGCTCCACGAACGCGAGCACCAAGAACGCCTCGAAGTAGCGCTGGTTCTTGAGCAGGCCGTAGAGCGAGAACCGCAGCAGCATGCCGGCCCCCATGCTCGCCCGAATCGATGGCTCGCGGCGAGCGCCCGGCGCAGCCATCCCCAGGGTGCCGTCAGGGCCGCGAAGGCAGGTCCCAGTCGCTCGGCGGCTCGCGCCAGCGGGCGCGTCGGCGCTCGCGGAGGGTCTCGATCACCCGCCGAAGCGTCGGGTCGTCGGCGCGCCGCACGTCGAGGCGCACGCCCTTGCCGTGGTTGCAGCGCGCGCATGCGATGCCCAGGTTGGAGAGCTCGTCACCGCCGCCGTGGGTGCGCGGCACGATGTGCTCGATGGTCGCGCGCGAGATCGGCTCGCCGTCCGCGCGCAGCAGCAGCTTGCGGCTGCAGTGCAGGCACTTGCCCTCGAGCGCGGGCCCATCGGCGAGCTCGATGCGCTCGAAGCTGCTGTCGGTGGCCGCACACCACAAGAGCCGCCGCCGGGTCACCTCGCGCATGGCCGCGTCACTACTCCAGCGGCTTGGCCATCGTCACGAATTCCTCGGCCGACGAGGGGTGGATGGCCACCGTGGCGTCGAACTGCTTCTTGGTCGCGCCGCACTTGAGGGCCACCGCGAACCCCTGGATGATCTCCGCCGCGTCGGGACCGACCATGTGGACCCCCAGCACGCGATCGCTGTCCTTGTCGACCACGAGCTTCATCATCGTACGCTCCTGCCGGCCGGGCAGGATGTGCTTCATCGGGCGAAAGTGGGTGCGATAGACGTCGACGCGGGCGAAGCGGGCGCGGGCCTGCTTCTCGGTCAGCCCCACCGTGCCCACCTGTGGCTGGGAGAACACGGCCGTCGGCACGCCCTCGTGATCGATCTGGGTGGGATTGTCGTTGAACAGGGTCTCGGCCAGGGCGCGACCGTCGGCGATGGCGACCGGGGTCAGGGCGACCCGCGTGGTCACGTCCCCGATCGCGAAGATCCCGTGCACGTTGGTGCGCGACCACTCGTCGACCAGGACCGCCCCCCGATCGTCGAGCGCGACCCCCACCTCCTCGAGGCCCACGCCCCGCGAATTCGGCCAGCGACCCGTCGCCCACAGCAGCACGTCGGCCTCGTGCTCGTGGCCACCCCTGCAGTGAGCCACCACCCCGTCTCCGCGGCGCTCGACCGACTCGACATCGGTGTGGGTCTCGAGCTCGATCCCGCGCCGCTGCAGCTCTTCGGCCAGGGCGGAGTGCACGTCGTCATCGAACTCCCGCAGGACTCCGTAGCCGCGCACGAGCATCGTGACCTTGGAGCCGGCGCCGGCAAAGATGCCCGCGAACTCCACCGCGATGTAGCCCCCGCCCACGATCAACATGCGCGCAGGCACCTGCGTCAGCTCGAGCGCCTCGTTGGAGGTGATGCCCAGCTCGGCGCCCGGGATCTCGGGCACGTGCGGCCAGCCCCCCGTGGCCACGAGGATTCGCTCGGTCGTGTACCGGTGGCCGCGAACCTCGACCGTGTGTGGATCGATGATGACCCCGCGCCCCTCGATGACCTCCACCCCGGCGTTGGCCAGCATGCGCAGGTAGATCCCGTTGAGGCGATCGAGCTCGGCGTTCTTGGCCGCGACCAGCCGCGCCCAGTCGAGGGTGGGCTCACCGTCGAGCGACCACCCGTAGCCGGCCGCGTCGGTCAGCTCGTCCCGCAGGTGCGCGGCGTAGACCAGCAGCTTCTTGGGCACGCAGCCTCGCAGCACGCAGGTGCCCCCCACGCGGTCCGCCTCGCAGATGGCCACGCGAGCCCCGTGGCTGGCCGCGCGACGGCTGGCCGCCACACCACCCGATCCGGCGCCGATGGTGAACAGATCGAAGTCGTACTCGCTCATGGATTCGTCTCCGTCATACGCCGCGCAGGGGAGCCAGGCCAGCAGGGTCACCATCGGCCAGACCAAGGCGGGCCGCGTGCTCTCGCCGTAGCTGCGCAAAGGGCAGATCCCAGCGCGCGCGCCCCCGCACGCACCATGCCTCGACCGGGATGAGCCGTCGATGCGCCAATTGGCGATGCAGCGCGATCTCGGCGTCCGGCTCGCGCGAGAACCCAAACGGATTGCGCGGGCGCTCGTCGGGAAGCGGAGGATACTTGGGGTCATGGCCGCCATCGATGAGCACCAACAGCTCGTGTCCACGATGCTCCATCGTCGCCAGGAACTCGGGCGAGAACGGCCCCACGTGGGCGCGATTCGCCGGATCGCGCGCCACCCACTTGGCCCAGTCGAAGCCATAGACGAAGTCGTGCACGTAGCGAAAGCGAATCGCCGTGGCCTCGCCGAACAGCTCCTGGAGCGCCGCCACCCGCATGCACTGCGCACGCAGGTGCGCGACGGCTCCTTCCCCGGCCGCGAGTGCTCCACGCCACAGCGATCCGGCGAGGAGATCGAGATCGCCGAAGACGTTGCGGGGAAACGAGCGGCGCATGGCCGCCTCGATGGTCGCCAGTCCGTCGGCCAGGGCCTCGGCCGCCCGGGGATCGGCGCCGCCGGACCACAGCTCGCGCCCGATCGCCTCGAGCGTGTGCGCGTGACTGCGCTCGGGGGACAACGAGAGCCAGCGCGCCCCAGACCGGCGGGCATCGGCATCGGCGAGGCGCTGCAGCGCCCCCGCGCACGACGGCGATGAGGCAGGCACGCTCACCCGCTGCCGATCCCTCCGCAGCCGATTCCCCCGCCACCGATGCCCCCGCTCAGGAGGCCCGCGATCGCGAGCATGGCCGCCATCATCAACCCGCCCCGCCAGATGCACTGGTGCAGCAACTCCTTGTAGCGGCGGTGCATGGGGTCCCCGAGGTGACGACCTTCGCTCACCAGCTCGCGGTAGTCGGACACCATCACCACCACGACGGGCAGCACCATCCACACCTGCGCGTGGTAGGGCGCCAGCCACGGCAGCGCGGCCCACACGAGCATGGCCCCGATCACCAGGCCATCGGCCGCCTGTCGCACCGCGATCGGGCCGAAGCTGGTGGTGAAGGTGCGCTTGCCCCCGAGGCGATCGCTCTCCTCGTCGGCCAGTCCGCTGGCCAAGGCGCTGGCCAGGCACAGCAGCGCGAACGAGGGCAGCACCACCATGCCCGCGGGCATCGCCTGGCCGCCCTGCACGTAGGCGTTCCACCACGGCAAGAAGAAGCCGGCCCCCAGCATCTCCAGCACCTCGCCACCCCCGCGATAGTTCAGGCGCACCGGGGGCAGGGTATAGAGGACCAGGAGCAGCAGACACGCGGCCCCTCCCAGCAGCAGCCCGGGGCGCGCCAGCAGGTGCTCGGCGAGCCCGGCGACCCCCAGCGCGAGCGCGGCGGCTCCAGTCCCACCCAGCAGCACCGAGCGCTCGTCGAGCACGTCGTCGGGGATGGTCTTGGGCGAGCACTGATCGGGGTACAGGCGTCGCTTGATCTCGTCGACGTCTCGATCGCCCCAGTCGTTGACGAGCACCACGAAGGCCAGGTGCAGCATCGTGAAGACCGCGCCCAGGGCCAGCGCCACGAGGTCGATCCGCCCTGCGCTCGCGATCCCGATCCCGTGGCCGAGGGCGGCCGCCACCAACAGCTTGGGCCAGCCGCCGGGCTTGAGCGCGTAGAACCAGCGCCGATGCAGCGGAAGCTCGGCGGGATGCACACCCGAAGTCTACCAGCCCCAGATCCCACCAGCCAGGAGCCAAGCCGGGCCCATGGGGAATGTTCGCCCCGAGGTTTTCACGGTAGCGTCGCCGCCATGCTGCCGGCATCGACTCACGGGCTGCCGATCAGGTGGAGCCGCGCGCTTCGAACGGGACGCGTGACGACGGCGTGCCTGGTGATGATACTCGCCTGCGGCTGTACCAAGCGCGGCTCGCAGCCTTCCCCACCCGACCAGCCGCCACCACCCGCGCTCGTGAGCGACGAGGACGCCGCCGCCGCGGCTCCGTCGACCGAGCGGCGTGTGCTGCTCCAAGGGGCGCGGGTGATGACCGCAGCGGGGGTGATCTATCCCACCGGTGACGTGCTCGTGGAAGGCGACCGCATCGCCGCCGTCGGCGCTCACGTCACGGCGCCCGACGATGCGACCGTCGTCGATCTACGCGGCAAGGTGATCACGCCCGGGCTCATCGACACGCACTCCCACCTCGGAGTCTATGCCTCGCCCGGGTTCTCGGCCCACGCCGATGGCAACGAAGCCACCGCGCCCGTGACCCCGGGCATGCGGGCCGGCGACGCCGTGTGGCCCCAAGATCCGGGGCTCGAGCGCGCGCGCGCCGGGGGGGTGACCACGATGCAGATCCTACCCGGCTCGGCCAATCTCATCGGTGGACGCAGTGTGGTCATCAAGCCCTACCCGGGCCTGCGCAGCCTCGAGGATGCGCGCTTCGATGCGGCCCCGCCGGGCCTGAAGATGGCCTGCGGCGAGAACCCCAAGCGCGTGTACGGAGACAAGGGAGGCCCCTCCACGCGCATGGGCAACGTGTCCGGCTACCGCAAGGCGTTCCAGCAAGCGGTGGAGTACCGGCGGAGCTGGCAGCGCTACCGCGACGAGCAAGCGCGCTGGGAGGCCAAGCAGCACGCCCGCCGCGTGGGCGAGGACGAGGACCACGAGGACGAGGGCAAGGACGAGGACAAGGGCAAGGACGACCTTCCCCCCGTGCCGCCCACGCACGACGAGGCGCTCGAGACCCTGGTGGGCGTGCTCGACGGCGAGATCCTGGTCCACATGCACTGCTACCGCGCCGACGAGATGAGCCTGATGATGGATCTGGCGCGCGGGTTCGGGTTTCGCATCCGCAGCTTCCACCACGCGGTCGAGGCCTACAAGATCGCGGACCGACTGGCCGAGCGCGACGTGTCGGCGTCGGTATGGGCCGACTGGTGGGGCTTCAAGGCCGAGGCCTACGACGGGATCCGCGAGAACGCAGCGATGGTCTCGGCCGCAGGGGGGCGCGCGATCATCCACTCCGACAGCCCCCACGGGATCCAGCGCCTGAACCAGGAGGCGGCCAAGGCCCTGTTCGCGGGGCGACGCATGGGTCTATCGCTCAGCGACGACGAGGCCCTGCGCTGGATCACGGCCAACCCGGCCTGGGCGCTGGGTGTGGATCGCGAGGTCGGCACCCTCGAGGACGGCAAGCGAGCCGATCTCGTGGTGTGGAGCGGTGATCCGTGGAGCGTGTACACCAGGGCCGAGCAGGTGTTCATCGACGGACGCGTGGTCTACGACGTGGCGTGGGGCACCGAGCAGCCCCGCTCGGACTTCGAGGTGGGCCCGGGCGACGGCGACCTCCGCCGCCCGGAGGCCCCCGCCGTATTCCCTCCGCGGGGCCATGATGGCGGCAAGGAGGTGAGCCGATGATCCAGCTCCAGCTCCGGCCCCGACCGCTTCGGCTTCGCCTGCCGCTGGCGGCCCTGGTGCTCGCCGTGGTCACGCTCGTGCTGCTGGGCGCCGGCTCTGCATCCCGAGCCGCGCCTGCATCCGCTCGAGCCACGCGGACCTCCCGTTCACCCGCACGCACTCCCCAGGTCCTCCCCCTGCCCTTCGATCGGGCCGAGGGCGACGCCGTATTCCTGGTGGGCGCACGGATCCACGTGGGCGACGGCACCATCATCGAGGATGGCGTGGTCGAGCTCCGCGGCGCTCGCATCGCGGCCGTGGGTGGCTCCGACCGCATGAGCGCGATCCCAGCCGAGGCCACGCGGATCGACCTCGCGGGCAAGCTCCTGACCCCGGGCATCATTGCGGCCCACACCCAGCTCGGCCTGGTCGAGATCGATCTCGAGGGCTCCACCGTCGACGCCGAGCGCAACGGGGGGAGCCCGGTCCGCGCCGGCTACGACGCATCGATGGCGATCAACGCCGACAGCAGCCTGATCCAGGTGAGCGCCATCGAGGGCATCACCTCCGCCGCGGTGACGCCTCGCGGAGGCCTGCTCTCGGGGCAAGTGGCGTGGATCGATCTCCTCGCCGGCGACCATCGCGGCATCGTGGCGCGCCCACGGATCGCCGCGGCGGGCCAGCTCGGCCACGCCCTCGCGGGCTCCCGGGCGGAGGCCTTCGCCGGGCTGCTCGAGGTGCTCGACGATGCGCGCTTCTATCGAGATCGCCGTACCGCACACGAGCGCCGGGAGCTGCGAGACCTCGCGGCCCATCGCCTGGATCTCGATGCACTCGGCTCGGTGCTCGACGGCCAGGTTCCGCTGGTGGTGTACGCCGACCGAGCCAGCGACTTGCTCGCGCTGGCCGAGCTGGCCAAGAGCACGGGCATGCGCGTGGCCGTGGTCGGTGGTGCCCAGGGCTGGAAGGTCGCCGATGCGCTGGCCGAGGCCGACATCCCGGTGATCGTGCAGCCCAGCGCCAACCTGCCCGACAGCCTCGATCAGATCGGAGCCCGAATGGACAACGCGGCGCTGCTCCACCAGGCCGGTGCCCGCGTGGGGATCGCGGTGCTCGGCGAGGCACACAACGTCCGCAACGTGACCCAGGAGGCCGGCATCGCGGTGGCCAACGGCTTGCCCGCCGAGGTGGCCCTGCGCGCGGTGACGCTGGAGCTGGCGAGGATCTACGGCATGGACGACCACTACGGAAGCATTGCGCCCGGCAAGGTGGCCAACCTGGTGATCTGGGACGGCGACCCGTTCGAGCTGTCGCAGTGGCCCGTGGCCGTGTGGGTGCGAGGCCAGCCCATCCCCATGCGCTCGCGCCAGACCTTGCTGCGCGATCGCTACCGCGTGCTCGACCGCTTTGGTGAGGACCGCGATGAGTGACCACCCGCTCGAGCCCAGCCCGGCGCGCTTCCGCGAGTGGCTCGACGCGCTCGCGAACTTCACCATCGCGCACATCGAGCGCCTCCCGCAGCGACACGCGGGGGGGCTCGCCCCCGAGCTGGCCCACGTGCGCGCGCAAGAGGTCCGCGCCCCCATCGGCGAGACTCCGCTCCCCGGAGGGGTCGACGCGATCGTCGATCGACTCGAGCGCGCCGCCGAAGCGGCGCTGCTGACCGCCGGCCCCGGCTACCTCGCCTACGTCCCCGGCGGGGGCCTGCCCACCGCCGCCCTCGGCGACTTCGTGGCCGACCTGGTCAATCGCTTCACCGGCCTCACCCAGGCGGCCCCGGCCCTGGCTCGACTCGAGGCCGACGTACTCGAGTGGCTCGCGGCCGAGTTCGGCTACGACGGTCGTGCGCGCGGCCTGCTGTGCTCGGGGGGCTCGCTGGCCAACCTCTCGGCGGTGGTCACCGCTCGCATCGAGCGCCTCGACGAGCACGCCGACCTGCGCAAGGCCACCGTCTATGCCTCGAGCCAGGCCCACCACAGCATCGGCAAGGCGCTGCGGATGGCGGGGCTCCCCCGCGCGAGCTTGCGCACCGTCGAGGTCGACGCCCGTCTCCGTCTCCGCCCGGATGCGCTTGCCGAGCGCATCGCAGCCGACCGCGGCGCGGGGCTCCAGCCGTTCTTGGTGGTCTCGGCCGCGGGCACCACGAACACGGGCGCCATCGATCCCCTGGCCGAGATCGCGGCGCTCTCTGCCCGTGAAGGACTCTGGCACCACGTCGATGCGGCCTACGGCGGAAGCTTCGTCCTCTGCGACGAAGGGCGTGCCCGCCTCGCGGGCATCGAGCGTGCCGACTCGATCACCTTCGATCCCCACAAGGGCATGTTCCTGCCCTACGGCACCGGGTGCCTGCTCGTCCGCGATGGCGCCGCGCTACGCCGAGCCCACGCCGACGACGCGGCCTACCTTCAGGACTTCGAGGCCCACGATCCCCTGGCTGCCCCCAGCCCAGCCGAGCACGGCCCCGAGCTCTCGCGCCCGTTTCGAGGGCTGCGCCTGTGGCTCCCGCTCATGCTCCATGGTGCCGCTCCCTTTCGCCAGGCGCTCACCGAGAAGCTCGAGCTCGCGGATCGCTTCCACCGGGGGCTCGTTCGACTCGTGGACGCAGGCGCCCCCCTCGAGGTGGTCGACACCCCGCAGCTGTCGACCGTCCCCTTTCGGCTGCGTCGATTGCCCGAGGAGACGCCGTCCCGCCACGATGCCCGCAACGCCGCATGGCTGCGAGCGATCAACGAGCGCGGTCGCGTGTTCCTGTCGAGCACCTCGCTGCCCACCACCAACGGCTCGGCCTTCACGCTACGCGCGTGCATCTTGAGCTTTCGCACCCACGAGACCCACGTGGACCACGCCCTCGAGGACGTGGAGCACACCCTGCCGGGGTCTGCCCACGGTAAGCTTCCCCTCCGCCGATGAACCGTTCCGCGTCCCGATCTCTCGAGCACAGCCCGGTCTTCTCGTGGCACCGCACCCACGGTGGGCTCATCTTCACCTCGGGTCACGCCGCCGTCGACATCGATGACTATCGCCGCGTCCGTGGCGGCTTCGAGGACGAAGTCCGCCTCACCCTGGAGAACCTGCGTCGCACGCTCGAGCGCGCAGGCTCGAGCCTCGACAACGTGCTCAAGGTGACGGCCTACCTCGTCGACATGGGGCAGTACCCCGCGTTCAATCGCGTCTACGCGGGGTTCTTCCCCGGCGAGGCTCCCCCGGCCCGCACGTGCGTCGAGGTGCGGCGGCTGCCCTACGACTTCCAGGTCGAGATCGAAGCCGTCGCCCACACCTGAGGCACCACGGTGACGCGCAGGCTCCTCGTCGCCGCGACACTGGTGGCCGCGGGCATGCTGCCGGGCTGCCGCTCCCCGGCGGCCTCGTCGAGCCCGCCCCACGGGGTGCCCGAGGCCAACGACGCGGAGGCTCCCCACGTCCCCTTCCTCGAGCGCCGTGCGGCCCATGCCACGCGCCTGCGGATCGATGCCCCCTCGCCGGGCAAGTACGAGCCCGGACTGGTGCCGGAGGGAGTGATCGAGGTGCACTACCCGTCGGGATCGCTGCAGCTGCTGGCATGGCTGGTGGTGCCCGACGAGCGCTCGGCACCCGCGCCGGCCCTGGTCTACTTCCACGGTGCGTTCGCCCTGACCCCCAAGGACCTCGCGGCCGTACGACCGTTCGTCGACGCGGGGTTCGTGGTGATGTTGCCGGCGCTGCGCGGAGAGAACGGCAACCCCGGTCGACTCGAGCTGCTCTACGGCGAGGTCGACGACGCAGTGGCGGCGACCCGGTGGCTCGCCGCGCGCCCCGAGGTCGATGGCGAGCGCATCTACGCCGCTGGCCACAGCATCGGCGGTGGACTGGCCGCCTTGCTCGCCCTGCGCCCCGACGCCCCCGTGCGCGCAACCGCCAGCGTCGTCGGCCTCTACGTGCCGCAGACGTTCAAGCGCTGGAGCACGTCCAAGACCAACGCCGAGCTGGTGCGATTCGATCCCTTCGATCCCGCCGAGAGCACGCTGCGAACCCTGGGGCCCAACGTGCGGGACCTCGTGCATCCGCACATCGCATACATCGGAGACGACGATCCGTGGTTCCATCCCAACGCCGACGCCATTGCAGCCGAGGCCGAGCGCTGGGGCGCTGCCGTGACCGTGGAGCGAGTGCCCGGGGATCACATGAGCTGCCTGCGCCCGGCACTCGACCGCTACCGAGCGTGGGTGGAGGCCGAGCTGGGACGGTAGGCTGGGACGGTAGGCCGGTCGAACTCGGATCTCGACGGAGCGAGCCCCATGCGCGAAGCTCATAGCGCCATGGGCGCGGCAGGGCTCTTCCGATCGTTGCTCCTTGGAGCGCTGGTGCTCCCAGCCTGTCGCCCGACCGAGCCCTCTGCCCCGGGGCAAGATCCGCCCCCACCGGATCCGTTCGAGAGCATCGCCTATGCCACGACTCCGCTCCCCTCCAGCACCAAGGTGCTCCTGGTCGCCGGAGGGGACGACGTGGCCAATTTCGCCGCCGAGATCGTCGAGCAGCGCGAGCTGTGGAAGCACGCGGGTCTACGCGACGAGGACATCGCCTGCTACTTCGCCAAGCCCTCGACCGACGCCTTGCTCGGCGACGGGGAGCAGCTCGCCGCGCTCGCGCCCGAGCTGCGCCGCTGCTACTCCGCCGATCCGGCCACCCTCCATGCTCACCTGCGAGCGCTCGGCCGCGCCGCACCTCCCTACCTCTATCTCTATGTGACCGGGCACGGCCTGCCGCCGCTGCTGCGCTGGAAGGCCGGCGTCGACGACCCCAAGGAGCTGCCCCATCACCTCGAGCTGCGCCGAGGCGAGGTCGGCCGCTTCGATCGCCATGCGATCGGTCTGGAGGCCGGCGACGGCCCCGGCCTGGGTGAGGTCGAGGCAATCCTCGAGGCCAGCCGCGCCGGAAGCCCGCCCGAGTCCCTGGTCCTGACGCCGGACACCCTCGCGGCGGCGCTCTCCGAGCTGCCCCCGACGACCCAGAAGATCGTGGTGCTCCAGGCCTGCTTCAGCGGTGGCTTCATCGAGCGCCCCGACGACGACGGACCCTCGCCGCTGACCAAGGTCCCCAACATCACCATCCTCACTGCAACCTCGGCGGCGCGTCCGAGCTTTGGCTGTGATCCCGGAGCGCACCGCACCTACTTCGGCGGCACGTTCAACCGCGTGCTGGCCCAGGAACTCGAGCAGGGCCCGCACTCACCGCCCACGCTGCCCTGGCGCTCGATGTACGAGACGATCCGCTTCGTGGTGGAGACGATGGAGACGATCGACGGCGAGCGCCCCTCGCAGCCGCAGATGTACACCAACGTGCCCGATGCCGCGCCGACCGGCGCGGCATCGATCCCGCCGTGAGGCCAGCGCGGGCGGGCCCACCGCCCGCTCCCTCTCACGCGCGCGTGAGGTACGGATACGACTGCAACAACCCCAGCGCCCACTGCTCTCCGAGGCTGGTCGCGTGATCCACGTGACGCTCGCGCAGCTCGTGCAGCAGGTCGTCGATGTCGAAGTCCATCGCCTGCAGGGCATCCTCGTTGGTCGCACCGATCTTCACGTCGAGCACGAGTTCCTCGTCGAGCGTGAAGCGGTTGACCCCCGCGATGTGGGGCCGCTCGTCGTCGGGGTGCCGCACCACCACGTCGTGGATCCGCGAGAACAGGTTGTGCTGGTTGGCCAGGCTGTCCTGATAGGCACCGGTCATGAAGAAGCCCAGGTAGTACTTCTCGTTCTTGTCGCGGCGCTCGTGCAGGGGAAGGAAGCGCATGTTCTCGTCGGGGTGCGCAAAGCTGGTGACGCACCCATCGCTGTCGCAGGTGATGTCGACGATCTCGGTGGTGAGGGTGGGCCGCTCCCCGTGGCGCGACAGCGGAGCCGCCGGGAACACCTGATCCACGCTCCAGGCATCGGGCAACGACTGGAAGATCGAGAAATTGGCCAGGTACTTGCGGTTGGCCTTCTCGAGGTACTCCACGATCTCCTCGGACGGACGCTTGAGCTCGTCGACGATGTGCGCCACCTTGGTGCGAACCCGCAAGAACAGCGCCTCGGCGTCCGCGCGGTCCTCGAGCGTGAGGTAGCCGGTCGCGAACAGCTCGAGCGCCTCGTCGCGGAAGTCGACCGCGTCGTGGAAGTACTCCTCGTAGTTCTTGGGCGAGAGGTGGTCGAGGGTCTCGCGCAGCGCGGTGATGATGCGGTGCTCGTCCTCGCGAGACGGCGGCTCGGGCGGCAGCGCCCCCTGCACCTCGCGGAGGTCGGTGATGGTGACCGCGTGCCTGGCCACCATGGCGCGACCGCTCTCGGTGATCAAGGTGGGCTCCTGGGCCCCCGTCTGCTCCACCACCTCGCTCACCTCGAACACGGCCTGGCTGGCGTACTCCTCCATGGTGTAGTTGGCCGACGAGGGGTAGGAGGTGCGGCTGCCGTCGTAGTCCACCCCCATGCCACCGCCGAGATCGAGGTAGTGCATGTTGGGCGCCCACGACAGCTGGAGCGAGCAGAACAGCCGCGCCGCCTCGCGCACGGCCTGCTTGATCCGCTTGATGCGGGTGATCTGCGAGCCGATGTGGAAGTGCAGCAGCACCAGCTGATCGAGGCGATCGGCCTCCTTGAGGGTACGCACCACATCGAGGATCTCGGTGGTGGTCAGGCCGAACTTGGAAGTCTCGCCCCCCGAGCTCTGCCAGCGGCCGCTCCCGCGCGTGTAGAGCTTGGCTCGCACCCCGAGCTGGGGGATGGCCCGCCAGGGCTCCTCTCGACCCACCTGCGTGAAGCGCTCGACCTCTCGAATGGACTCGATGATCACGATCACGCGATGGCCGAGCTCGGCCGCATGATAGGCCATGCGCATGAAGTCGCGATCCTTGAACCCGTTGATCAGCAGCGGCGCATCGGGATTGGGCGCCCGCGACATCGCGATCAGCATCTCGGGCTTGCTGCCGGCCTCGAGTCCGAAGGTCGGAGCCGTGGCCCGGACGAGGGCATCGATCACCACTCGGCGCTGGTTGACCTTGATGGGCAGCACGCCGAAGTAGCCGCCCTTGTAGCCGTTCTCGTTGATGGCGCGAGCAAACGCCTGCTGCAGCCGGCGCATCTGCCCCTGGACCACGGTGGGGAACCGCACGATGAACGGAGTACGGATGCCGCGTCCCTCGAGGTACTCGGCCACCCGATGGAGATCCACCGGAGCGAGCCCGGGCGCCCGATAGACGAGGTGCCCCTTCTCGTTCACCGAGAGGAATTCCTCGCCCCACCGGTCGACGCCGTAGCGCTTGAGCGAGACCTCCATCGCGTAGGGGGCGTTGGGCGTATCCATGGGTCGTGAGGGTGGACGGCGTCCGCCCCGGACGCAAGGGGCCCGTGCAGGAGCCCCACGAGGGACCCCGACGGGCCGCTTGCTGCCGTGGGCCGCCGCACGGCGTTCCCCCCGTGGTGCCGCGAGGGAGGGTGGCCGCGTGCGTGGCCGCGTAGGTGGCCGCGTGGCTTGCCGGACCATCCCGTCGTGGTCGCCGCGAGCGCGGTCGGATGGAGCAGGACGCGAGGGGCCTGCTATGCTCCGTGCCCGCCCCAGCCAGGGCACGGAGCAGCAATGGCCTCGTATCAGTACATCTTCACGATGAAGGACCTGCGCAAGGTCTGGCCGGGTGGCAAGCAGGTGCTCGATGGCATCTACCTGCAGTTCTTCCCGGGCGCCAAGATCGGCGTGCTGGGCTCCAACGGCGCCGGCAAGAGCACGCTCTTGCGGATCATGGCGGGCGTCGACAAGGAATTCATCGGCGAGGCGTGGGCGGCCGACGGCGTGAGGGTCGGCTACCTGCCCCAGGAGCCCCGGCTCGACGAGACCAAGGACGTCAAGGGCAACATCGAGCAGGCCGTGGCCGACATGAAGCAGACGCTCGCCCGCTTCGAGGAGGTCAGCATGAAGTTCGGCGACGTCGGCTCCGACGACGAGATGAACGCCTTGCTGGAAGAGCAGGCCAAGCTCCAGGACATCATCGAGGCGGGTGACGGCTGGAGCCTCGACACCACGCTGGAGATCGCCATGGACGCGCTGCGCACGCCGCCCGGCGACGCCGCGGTGGACAAGCTCAGCGGTGGCGAGCGGCGCCGGGTGGCCCTGTGCCGCCTGCTGCTCGAGAAGCCCGACATGCTCCTGCTCGACGAGCCGACCAACCACCTCGACGCGGAGAGCGTCGCCTGGCTCGAGCGTCACCTGCACGACTACCCGGGCACGGTGGTCGCCATCACCCACGACCGCTACTTCCTCGACAACGTGGCCGGCTGGATCCTCGAGCTCGACCACGGCAAGGGCATCCCGTGGAAGGGCAACTACTCGTCATGGCTCGACCAGAAGCGCAAGCGGCTCGAGCAAGAGGAGAAGAAGGAGAGCACCCGCCAGCGCACCTTGGCGCGCGAGCTCGAGTGGATCAACAGCAGCCCCAAGGCGCGGCAGGCCAAGAGCAAGGCCCGCGTCACCGCCTACAACGAGCTGCTGGCCCAGGCGCAGGAGCGCAAGGCCGATCAGACCGACATCAAGATTCCGTTCAGCAAGCGGCTGGGCAACAAGGTGGTCGAGCTCAAGAACGTCAGCAAGGGCTACGGCGACCGGCTGCTCATCGACGACCTCAGCTTCACCCTGCCCCCGGGCGGGATCGTCGGCATCATCGGGGCCAATGGTGCCGGCAAGACCACCCTGTTTCGCATGATCGTGGGGCAGGAGCAGCCCGACTCGGGCGCGATCACGGTGGGCGAGACCGTCGACATCGCCTACGTGGATCAGAGCCGCGATGCGCTCGACCCCGAGAAGACCATCTACGAGGAAATCTCCGGCGGCGCCGAGACCATCGACATGGCCGGCCAGGAGCTCAGCGCCCGGGCCTACGTGGGCAAGTTCAACTTCACCGGAGCGGACCAGCAGAAGAAGGTGGGTGTGCTGTCCGGCGGTGAGCGCAATCGCGTGCACCTGGCCAAGCTCATCAAGCGCGGCGGAAACCTGATCCTGCTCGACGAGCCCACCAACGACCTCGACGTGGACACGCTGCGGCACCTCGAGGAAGCGCTGCTGGGATTCCCGGGCTGCGCGGTGATCATCAGCCACGACCGGTGGTTCCTCGACCGCATCGCCACCCACATCCTGGCGTTCGAGGGCGACAGCAAGGTCACCTGGTTCGAGGGCAACTTCGCGGACTACGAAGCCGACCGCAAGCGGCGGCTCGGCGACGACGCGCTCGTGCCCAAGCGGGTCAAGTACCGCAAGCTGACGCGGGGCTGAGCAGAGGCGCGCTGATGCTCAAGCGGATTCACGTCCACAACTACCGCACGCTCGTCCACTTCGAGTGGAGCCTGCCGTCCTCGTGCGTGCTGGTAGGTGACAACGGCGCGGGCAAGAGCGCACTGTTCGAGGCGCTATGGATCGCGCGGGACGTGATCGTACACGGCAAGCGCATCGATGAATTGGGATTCCCGGCGACACGGACCGCGTGGCTCGACGAGCCTTCCCAAGTCATCGCGCTGGAGCTCGAGCACGACGGCGAGCACTTCGAGTACCAGCTCGAGGCACGGCTCGAGCTCTCGGACCCTCACGACCGCAGCCGCTGCTCGATCATCGAGCAACTCTCGTCGGCTGGCGATCTGCTCTACGAGGCGATCGGAGGCGCCGTCAAGCTCCACGGCGGTCAGTCCTCCGCCACGATTCCCTTCGACCGCCGTCGTTCGTTCCTCGCGGCCATCGAACCCGGACCCGGCAACCGCAAGCTCGTGGCCTTTCGCGACGCAATCGCGTCGATGTGGATGTTCAAGCCCGACCCGCTGCGAATCGGCGGGGTGGCCAGCCGAGAGACCACGTGGATCGAGCGCGACCTGGGTAACTTCGCGAATTGGTATCGGACCAAGGTCCAAGAGGACTTCGCGGCGGCCACGCGTCTGCGTGAGGACTTGATCCAGGTGCTCCCGGGTTTCTACCAGCTTCGGCTCGAGTCGATTTCGGCCGAGACCAGGGACTTGCGGATTCGCTTCGACTTCGGCGGCAAGACTCACGAGGTCAGCTGGGACGGGCTCT
Source organism: Paraliomyxa miuraensis (assembly GCF_026337845.1). GTDB lineage: Bacteria > Myxococcota_A > Polyangia > Nannocystales > Nannocystaceae > Paraliomyxa > Paraliomyxa miuraensis. Next base: position 193,154 of record NZ_JAOVZF010000154.1, read on the forward strand.
CCGAGGGTCAGCGATTGCTCATCGCCCTGTACGGGGTGCTGCGCTTCGCGCTCGAGCACGCGAGCCTGATCGGGCTCGACGAGATCGAGAACTACGTGGCCCCCGCAGAGATCCAGCCATGGCTCCGGGCCGTCGTCGATGCTGCATTGGAAGGAGACCGACAGCTCTTGGTGATCTCCCATCATCCCGAGTCCATCGACTATCTCGCGGCAGATGCAGCGTGGAGGATGTGGCGCGATCCTGCGACGGGCTGTTCGCGAATCGCGAAGCTCGAGCCGGATCTCGATGCTGGAGAGACTGCCTACGATCTGGCCAAGCAGCGGGTGGACGATGAATAGGGCTCGATGGCGAGTCCGTATCCTGTGCGAGGATCGCCGTACCGAGCAGTTCGTCTGCCGCCTCTGCAAGCGCTACGACGTTCGGGTCGAGCACGTCGCTCCAGCGCCCGCTGGCAAGGGCTCTGCGTCGGCCTGGGTTCGACTCAAGTACGCGACCTCCGTGCGGAAGCGCCGCTCCAAGAACTTCCAAGCCAACCTCGGACTGCTGGTCGTGATCGACGGAGACAACGTCGGGGTCGAGGGGCGATTGCGGGAGCTCGCCCAGCAGCTCGAAGACGCCGCGATCGACCCAAGGGGTCCCGACGAGGCGATCGCGGTGTTCGTGCCAACGTGGAGCATCGAGACCTGGCTCGCGCACCTCACCGGAGCCGATGGCGTCGACGAGAAAGCGCCCTTGAAGCTCGATGAGCGGTACCGCGTGCTCTGGAACGAACCCAAGGCCGCATCCGAAACCATCAAGACTGCCGTGGCCGGGTGGGATGACTCGAGCACCCCACTGCCTTCCCATCGGGCGGCCCTTGCCGAAGCGCGCCGCATCGGCCTGATGCAGGGGTAGTGCGTCGAGCGCTTCCACCGGAGCTTCGATCCCGACGCCGACGACGGATGCTCGTCACCGATAGCACCAACGCCAATGCCATGGGGCCTGGCGACGTCCGCCCCTCGCTGCGGCAGCTGCAGCCACCCCCATCGTCCATGTCAATCGGGATCCCATCATCACCGGAGCCGCCCGAGCCACCCGAGCCACCCGAGCCCGTGGTGCCCAGAGGTGGGCCGCCAGTGGTGTCCTCGGAGGGCGACGACGTCGAGCCCGCCGAGGTGTCATCGAGGCCGCCGTCGCTGCTGCCCGAGCCCCCTTCCCCGCTGCTTCCACCTCCGCCCTCGACGGTGCACGTGGCGTCACAGCCGTCGCCATCCTCCGCGTTGCCGTCGTCGCACTCCTCACCGGACTCCACGATGGTGTTGCCACACTCGCCGGCCGCCCACTCCACGATGTTCTCGGCGAGGATCGGATTGCCGTTCCCTCCGATGAAGTTGTTGGTGAGGACGTTGTGATCGGACAGCACGAGGATGCGGCCGCCGTCGACGAAGCCCGAAGCCGGCTCGAGCACCACGATGAGCGGTGATACGCCATCGACGGCGGTTCCGAGCAGCTGGCCCTCGGCGGGATAGGAGAAGTGGACCGTCCCATCGACCGCATAGGTCCCCACCCCGTCGGTGATCGGGTGCACCACGATGGGCGAGCCGACCCCAGGACCGAACACGAACGTGAAGTCGCCGATCCCGTAGTCCTGCAGCCAGCTGTCGTAGACGAGGGGATACGGACCATCGAAGCCGTTGCTGTCGGGGGTGATGATGAGCGTGCCCCCGCCGACCACCCAGTCCTGCAGGGCCTCCTGCTCGGTCGACGACAGCGTCCCGGGCGCCCCCGCCGTGGGGCCGGTCCCGTCGCTGAGCATGGCCGTATAGAACACGTCGACGGTGGCCAGGTACTCGGGGGTCAGCGCGTCGGTATCCGGTGCCACGACGTCACCGTGCGCGTCGATGGCCGCGAGCAGCTCGCTGTGGACGCTGCCCGTCAGCGCGCCCGTGGCGTAGGCCATGCGAGACGCAGAGAAGCTGCCCCAGGTCGCGGCGGAGGCCGTGATGGGCAGCGAGACGAGCGGAAGCGCGAGACCAACCAAGCAAAGGAGCGCACGTGACATGATCGCGACCATCGTACCGCGTAGGACCGTCGGTCGGGGTGTCGGACCCGACGCATTTTCGACGTCCAGCGTGGCCTGGACGGGTCGTGCTCGAGCACGCTTGGTCGCGCCGCGACGACCGTCGTACGCTTGGCACGTCACTGCCATGACCCCGCTGCGCAAGAAGCTCGCGATCACGGCCGCGGTGCTCGGCGGGCTCCTGATGGTCGCAGTGGGGGTCGTGGCCCATCTGTGGCACCAGGCCACCGCACTGCCGAAGTGGTACACCGAGGGCGACGTCGAGGACTACGCGGGTGAGATCTCGAGCGGCGAGGCCAAGCCCTCGCGATGGATCGCCCTCGACGAGCAGGGCAACCGCTTCCCCGAGGATCCGATCGAGGGCGGCGCCGAAGCGGTCGAGGGCCGGGCCGAGCCCGGGCCGGTCATCGCCTTCGAGCCCGCGGCCGCGCCCCAGCCCCGGCGCGAGGACTCGTACGACGAGCCCGATCCACCCCGCCTGCGGATCCCTCGCTCGGGACCTGCACCGAGCCGCCACGAGCTGCGAGGCTTCCACCGCAACGTCAAGAAGCCGAGCCCGGCCGTCCGCGCCTCGCGAGCCGTCTACGAGGACGGTCAGCTCGAGATCGGGGTCATCCTGGATCTGCGGCGCCTACCCACGAACGAGCTCGGTCCCCGCGATCGTGCCCGCTACGAGCGTGCGATCGAGAACTTCCCGAGCCTCATCGAGCGCGACGTCTGGGTCGGCGTGGAGGACCAGCCGCTGTCGGTCGAGGGCTACCTCGCACTCTCCCCCGGGGCCGAGGTCCGCGTGGGCGAGCTGCGCTACTCGCTCGACGACGCCGCCAAGCGCCTGGGCATGACCCCGCTGCAGCTGCGCCTCGAGCTCAACCGGGCGCTGCGTCGGCTGGGCTTCGTGGATCCACGGGCGTAACCGGGAGCGTCGGCGGCGCGGCTGGCTTCGCGTTCACGTTCGCCTTCACCAGCGTCCCGTCCTCGACCATCGCATCTCGCCTCCGCCGCATGATCGCCAGCTCCTCCTCGGGAAACGTCCGCAGGTGCCAGGGCGGATCGAGGTGGGGCGACTTGTTCATCAGGCTCTTGCGATGCTTGCTGTGCGGCAGCCCAAAGAAGTGACCCAGCTCGTGCGCGAGCACCAGCGACGACGCGATCGACGAGAGGATGACCCAGCGCCGCGAGGTCTGCACCCGGTCGCGCCAGTGCACCCCGCGGATCACCTCGCCGGGCACGTCCACGTCGGCCAGCCGCCGCACCACGAACACGTGCACGACCCCCAGCGAGTGCTCGTCACGGCCGAGCAGGTCGCGGTCGAGCCGCGTCTCCACGCTGGCGAACCGGGCGTCGACCACCTTGGCCGAGCCCACGCGAAACCCCACGTCGATGGGCGCGAACAGGCGATTGGCCTCGCGGACCTGATCGGCCACCCACTGCGGGGTCTGGACGTCGGCGCCGTCCTCCTCGACCACGTGCAGCGCCAGCTCGAAGCACCACCGCGCCTGCGTGGGGCACGGCGGTGATTCCACCACGAATGCATCGCGACCCAGGCGCTGCCGTGCTTCGATCAGCGTGGCGGTCTGCATGGCGCCGAGCGTAGGGCCCCCCATCCACATGCTCGCGGCCATCACGATCCAGCTCGGCACGATCCCGCTCGGCACCGTCGCGACTCCCCGCGCCGAGCTCGGCTCAGCCCAGCCCGGTGTGGGCGATGCGAAGGATCTGGAAGATCGCCCGCGAGGCCGGAGACTTGTTGAGGGTGTAGAAGTGGATCCCCGCCACCGACCGCGGCGGTCGCTCGAAGGGGTCCTCGCCGGGCGGCCGCAGCAGCTCGCGACACTGGTGGGCCGCATAGCTCACCCCGGTCCAGAACACCTCCTGGGGGTCGCCATCCGCCGCCTCCAGGCGGCGGGCCAGCGAAGGAGGAATCGAGGCCCCGATCATCTGGGTGAAGCGCTGGATCTGCGTCACATTGGTGACCGGCATGATGCCGGCGAGCACGGGGACCTCGATGCCCGCTCCCTTGACCCGACCCACGAACTCGAAGAAGCGCGCGTTGTCGAAGAAGAGCTGCGAGACGAGGAAGTCGGCCCCTGCGTCGACCTTGGTGCGCAGGTGGGCGAGGTCGGCCGCGGCGTGAACGGCCTCGGGGTGGACCTCGGGGTAGCACGCCACCCCCACACAGAAGTCGCCACGCTCGTGGATGAAGGCCACCAGATCGCTGGCAAAGCGAAAGCCACCGGGGGTCACCTCGAACTCGGTTCGCCCCCGTGGGGGATCACCGCGCAGGGCGAGGACGTTGTGCACCCCGGCGTCGCCCAGCTTGTCGATCACGGCGGCGAGTTCGTCCCGAGTGGACCCCACGCAGGTCAGGTGCGCCATGGCCTCGATGCCGAACTCCCGCTTGATGCGGGTCACGATCTCGAGGGTTCGCGCCCGGGTGCTGCCCCCCGCACCATAGGTCACCGAGACGAAGTCGGGCTCGAGCGGTGCAAGACGTTCCAGCGCCCGCAGCAGGCTGGCCTCGCCCTGCTCCGTCTTGGGAGGAAAGAACTCGAAGCTGAAGACCGGCCGCTTGTGCCGAAGCCGCTCGCGAATGAGCATCGCAGCCGAGCATAGCGCGTCGACCCCGCTCGGAGCGAGCCCGCCGCGGCTCGGGGCAATCCCGTCAGAACGAGGAGCCCGGCTGCGTCAAGAAGCGCAGCTCCTCGCCGCTGCTGGGCCGTCCCAGGATCGCGTTGCGGTGGGGAAACCGCCCGAAGCGAGCCACGATGTCGCGATGCCGCCACATGAAGCCGAGATACATCCGGGCCAGCTCGCGCTGCGCGTCGTTGGCCTCGTCGCGCAGGCGCTCGAACATGCGACCCCCCTGCTCCTGCATCGCCAGGCGCTCGCTGTGCTGGAACGGCATGTAGAGGAACACGCGATGGAAGAAGGGGCGGGTGCGATCCTCCCCGCGCGCGATGGCCTCGAGCGTCGAGCGGAGCGCCGTCTCGTCGTTGGCAAAGGCGCGAGGGGTCCCGCGATGGAGATTGCGTGACAGCTGATCGAGCACCAGCACCAGGGCCACCCGTCCCGAGGGATCGCTGGCCCACGCCCGCAGCTCCCCCCGACAGGCTGCCTCGTGAGTCGCGCCGAAGCGCTCGGCCAGCTCGCGATCGGTGTGCTCGGCTTGGCCCCACCACAGCCCTGCCTGCTGGCGACCGGTGGCCGGGTCGTCGGGATCGTGCCCTCCAAACCAGTGCTCGAGGACCTCCGCGGGTTCCACGATCATCGCGCTTGGGTCCTTTCGGTACCGGAGACGAGGACATGGCCCATGGTGGGCAAGGAGTAGCAAAGTCTCCCATCGGCCGTCACCCGGGCGTCGATCCGCAGGTGCCGCCATGGCTTCGGGCCCATCCGGGGCGCGAACCCGCGCGCGAAAGCGTGTACCCTCCGGCCTGGGTGTTGCAGGCACTCAAGGCCGGTGATCGCGTCGACGATCGCTTCGAGCTCCAGGAGCGCGTGGCTTCGGGGGGCTCCGGACAGATCTTTCGTGCACGGGACCTCCACACCGGGCGCATGGTCGCGTTCAAGGTCGTCTACGACGAGAACGAGACCAACCTCATCCGCTTCGGCCGCGAAGCCCAGCTCCTGGCCACGGTCAGCCACCCGGGGGTCGTGCGCTACGTGGCCCACGGGCAGACCCCGGGGGGTGCGCACTACCTGGTGATGGAGTGGCTCGAGGGCGAGGACCTCGGCTCCATCCTCACCCGTCGCGGCTCGCCCACCCAGGACGGGGTCACCGGCATGACGGTACGGGATCCCGAGGGCTTCCACGCCGCGCCGACCGTGGTGCTCACGCTCCCCGAGGTGATCGGACTGGGCAAGCAGCTCGCGTCCGCCCTGGCCGCGCTGCACGACCTCGGCGTCATCCACCGCGACATCAAGCCCACCAACGTGTTCGCGGTGGGTGGCAGCCTCGATCACATCAAGCTCCTCGACTTCGGCACCGCTCGCTTCGGACGCACCCCCACGTCGTTGACCCGCACCGGCGCCATCGTCGGCACGCCGATGTACATGGCCCCCGAGCAGGTCGACGGCGACCGCAACCTGACGCCGGCCGTCGACGTGTGGGCCACCGGCGTGCTGCTGTACGAGTGCTTGACGGGCGAGACACCGTTCAAGGCCCGCACGGTGCTCGCGGTGCTCACCAAGATCGCCATCGACGATCCTCCGGACCTCGCAGAGCTACGCCCCGACCTGCCCCCGGCGCTGCTCGAGCTCATCATGGGCTCGCTGTCCAAGGATCCGAGCGAGCGCCCCCAGGACGGCCACGCGCTGCGCGACACCTTCGAGGTCCTCGCCGCCCATGCCTCGATCGCCCCGGTGATCCGCGCGACTGGTCCACTGGGTGCCTCGTTGGGTGGCCCGTCGGTCATCACGCGGGCGGAGCAGCGTGTGCACTGCATCCTGCTCGCCCAGCGCGTGCGGCTGTGGAGCGACGAGATCACCGATCTGCAGCGACTGGCCGCCGACTCCGGCGCCGTGCTCACCCACCTGCCCGACGAGTCGATCCTGGTCACCGCGCGCTCGAGCGCCCTGCCGACCGATCAGGCCACGCGCGTGGCTCGAGCCGCGCTGGCCTTGCGCGCCCGCATGCCGCGGCTTCGGATCTCGATGGCCCTGGGCCGGGCGGCGGGTGGCCAGGCCAACCTCGTCGGCGACGCCATCGGCCGCGCGGTGTCCTCGCTGCGGGTCGCCACCCCGGGTGAGATCCGACTCGACCCCACCGTCGCCGAGATCCTCGATGCGCGGTTCGTGGTCTCGCGCGACGGGCCCCACCTGCGCCTCGAGCAGGAACGCGAGACCGAGACCCCCCGCACGCTCCTGGGCCGCAAGAGCACATGGGTGGGGCGGCGCCGAGAGATGGTCACGCTCGAGGAGATCTTCGAGGAGTGCATGGACGAGCCGGTGGCCCGGGTCGTGCTCGTGACCGGACCCGCCGGCGCGGGCAAGTCGCGACTGCGCGACGAAGTCACCCGCTCGCTGCGCAGCCGTGCCGAGCTCGAGCTGCTGCTCGGCCAGGGCGACTCGGTCACCGCCGGCTCACCGTTCGTGATGATCGCCCCGGCCATTCGCCGCTACGCGGGCATCCATACCGGCGAGGCGGTCGAGTCCTCGCGCCGCAAGCTGCGGGCACGCATCACCGAGCACGTGGGTGGGGCGGACCTCGAGCGGGTGACCCAATTCCTCGGTGAGCTCATCGGCGTGCCGTTCCCCGACACCGGTCACGAGTCGCTGCAGGCCGCGCGCAAGGACCCGATGCTGATGGGCGACGCCATGCAGGCCGCGTTCGTCGACTGGCTCCGCGCGCTGTGCTCGGCCCAGCCGGTGGTGTTCGTGCTCGACGACCTGCACTGGGGCGACCTGCCTTCGGTGCGCTACGTCGACGCCGCACTACGAGCGCTGCGCGACCTGCCGCTGATGGTCCTCGCGCTCGCGCGCCCCGAGGTCTCCCAGCGATTCCCCTCGCTGTGGACCGAGCGCGCGCTGCAGGAGATCCGTCTCGATGCGCTCTCCAGGTCGGCCAGCCGCAAGCTGGTGCGCCACATGCTGGGTGACGACGTGGATCCCGAGCTCGAGGCGCTCATCGTGGAGCGCGCCGGTGGCAACGCGTTCTACCTCGAGGAGCTCATCCGGGCCGTGGCCACCTCGGGCGGCCACGACGGGCTCCCGGACTCGATCCTGGGCATGCTGCAGGCGCGCTTCGACGAGCTGGGCGAGGAAGCCAAGCGGGTGCTGCGAGCCGCCAGCGTGTTCGGCGAGGTGTTCTGGGCCGAGGGCGTGGAGGCGCTGCTCGGCCGTACCCACGCCACGTTCTCCGCGGCCGAGTGGCTCGAGGAGCTCGCCCAGCGCGAGATCATCACCCCACGACGCGAGGGTCGCTTTCCCCAGCGCCACGAGTACAAGTTCCGCCACGCCCTCGTACGCGACGCCGCGCACGAGCTGCTGACCGAGGACGACCGTCTCCTCGGACACCGCCTCGCCGGGCTGTGGCTCGAGCAAGAGGGAGAGACCGATCCCTCCGTCCTCGCCGAGCACTTCCTGCAGGGCGACGAGCCGGCCCGCGCCCGCATCTGCATCCAGCGCGCGGCCGCCCAGGCGCTCGAGGGCAACGACCTCGAGGCCGTGATCGCACGCGCCGAGCAGGCCATCGAGCTGGGCGCCGAGGGGGACTCCCGGGGTCAGCTTCGCTCGATGCAATCGGTGGCGGGCTACTGGCAGGGCGACTACGCACGGGCGCAAGAGCGAGGCGTGGACGCCGTGGGCGCGCTCGAGGCCGGCAGCACCGAGTGGTTTCGTGCGCTCGGCACCACCATCGTGGCCTCGGCCCGGCGTGGTGACTACGACTCGGTCGAGCGGTGGTTCCAGGTCGCCCGCGGCCAGGATGCCGCCCCGGATGCCGGGCGCGACCAGATCGTGTGCCTGTGCCGCGGCTGCTTCCAGCTGATCTTCGCCGGTCGCCTCGCGCGTGCCGACGAGCTCCTCGCCGACGTGACCGAGCAGGTGCAGCAGCAGGGCGGCGCCGCATCGCTCGATCCGCTGACCCTCGCCCAGGTCGAGCACGTCCGCGGGGTCCGAGCCGCGCACGGGGGCGACGTGGGCCGATTCCTGGTGCACCTCGAGGCGGCCGTCGCGGCGTTCGAGCGCGCTGGCGATCGCCGCAACGTCTCGCTCGAGCGCCCCACCGTGGGCTGGTGCTTCGCCGAGATCGGGATGTTCGAGCGCGCCGAGGAGATCCTGGTCGAGGCGCTCGCGCTCGCCGAGGAGCTCGGGGCCCGCCAGACGATCACCTACGCCGAGGTCAACCTCGGCTACGTGCTGGGACATCGCGGACGCCTCGACGACGCCGTGACCATGCTCGAGCGCGCCGCGGCCACGTGCGCCTCGGTCGGCAACGTGCGCCTCGAGGGCTGGGCCCGCACCCACATCAGCGGGATCGAGCAACGACGCGCCCGGTACGACCGCGCCGAAGCCGAGGCCGCCACCGCGATCGAGCGCCTGGCCATGTCTCCCGGGCTGCGGGCGTGGGCCACCGCCGAGCGCTCACGGGCTCTGCTGGGGCTCGGTCGCCCCGAGCAGGCCCTCGAGACCGCCAAGGAGGCAATGGCGCTGCTCATCGAGCTCGGCAGCATGCTCCAGGGCGAGAGCTCACCGCCGCTTGCGCTCGCCGAGGCGTTGCTGGCCACCCGCGCTCCCGAAGCCGCCGCCGCCGTCACCGACGCCAAGACCCGGCTGCAGACTCGAGCGGCTCGGCTCCCTCGCCCCGAGTGGCAGCCCACCTTCCTCGCGCGTCCCGAGAACGCTCGGATCCTGGAGCTGCCCGAGGCGGGATGAAGCCCGCCCAGCCCAGCCCAGCCCAGCCCAGCCCGAGTCAGTTGCTCGCCTGACCGTGCTCGATGAGCCGCTCGGCCACGTCCTGTCCGGTGGCCAGCGCCTGCTCGTGCACGAACGGCTCGCGCAGGTAGCTCCCTGCGAACCACGTGCCGCGAACGCCCTGGATCTCGTCCAGCCGCGCGGTGGCGAGGTGGGTCTTGCCGGTGGCCACCGGGTGTTCGAAGAACCGGTTGGAGATGAGCGCCTCCTCGTCGGGCTCGATGTGCGGGTTCATGCTCACGAACACGTCGGGGACCTTGCTGGGGAGGCCCGTCATGAGGTTGGGATAGAACGTGATGGTGGGGCGGACCTCGGGGTCGCCCTTGCTGCCGATCACGTAGTTGTACGAGCCCCAGGCCCGGCGATCCCGCGGCATCAGCTTGGGATCCATGTGCACCGCCAGCCGGGCCCGCTGATAGGGAAACTCGTTGAAGATCGAGATCTCGTCGTCGGTGGGATCCTCGAGCAAGGGCACGACCTCGTTGGGATTGGTCGCGAAGATCACGTGATCGACCTTGAAGGCGAGGTGGTCGTCGTCGCGGGTGACCGCGCGAATCTCGATGCTCTTGGAGCGCCGCACCACCCCCACCACCCGCGTGGAGCAGCGCAGCTCGCCCCCGCGAATGGTGAACCAGCGCTCGAACGCCCCGCAGTACTCGTGCATGCCACCCGACACGCACATCCGCGTGGCCGGTCCCTTGCGCCCCACGATCCCGTGCATCCGCCAAAACGACACCAGGCTGCGCACCAGGTAGTTGGCGGGGTCGTCGTTGGGCATGGGAAAGCAGCCCATGGCCCGCGGGAACGCATAGAACGCCCCCAGCTCGTTGGAGTAGCCGCGCTCCTCGAGGTAGCGCCCCAGGGTCCAGTCGGCATGGTCGTGGCCGTCGAGGACCTCCACGCACTCGCGGTTGAAGCGGGTGATCTCGGACATGAACCGCGCCGCCGCGTGGGTGGGCCAGTCGACCCTCAGCTCGCCATTGCGAAAGTAGTAGAGCGGCTCGCCATCGGGGGTCATGAACGTGGCGTCTTGCACGATGGGCCGGTAGGGCAGGCCGAGCTCGTCGAGCAGCCCCTTGACCCGCACGAACGTGTCGGGGTTGAAGTCGCTGACTCCGGCGTCGATCCGAACCATGCCGCGGCCGGCGAGCTGCACGTCGACCCCGAAGCAATCACCGCCCAGCCGTGGCAGATACTCGAACAGCGTGACGCGATAGCCGGCGCCGACCAAGCGCTGCGCCGCCCCCATACCGGCCACGCCCCCACCCACGATCGCCACCTTCTTGAGCATCGCAACCTTGATACCGGGCATGGACGCCCGCTTCAAGGCCGCACCGGTCCCGCGTCAGGGCGCGATCCAGACGTCGGAGGACTCCACGCGAAGGGGAGGACCGCCGTCGACCGGGCGCACCCACAGCGCTCCATCCTGGTCCAGACGCTCGGCCACCGCTCGACGGGCGCGATCGGGTGCTTCACGATCGCCCACCTCGACCACCCGCCCCAGCACCTCACACGACGGCAAGTAACGCTCGGCGACCGCCGCAAAGCCCTCGCGCAAGAACGGCTCGATCGCTCCCTCGAGCGCCACGAGCAGCTCGGCCAGGAGCACGGCCCGCCCCGGTACCTCGCCGTCACGGCATAGGGCAATGCTGGTGGCCAGCGCTCGCAGGGGCTCGGGGAACGTACGGCCATGGACGTTGAGACCAAAGCCCACCACCACCTCGGGCACGTTGCCGATCCAGCGGGCCTCGCAGAGGATCCCGCCGAGCTTGCGCCCCTCCACGGTGAGATCGTTGGGCCACTTGAGCCACACCGGTGCCCGCAGCCGGGGCAGCCCCTCGTGCAGGCCCACGCCCACCGCCAGGCCCAGCGCACCGAAGCCATCGGGGCGATCGGGCGGCCGATCCGGACGCACCACGAGCGAGACGTAGAGGCTCTCCCCCGGCGGCGAGTGCCAGGTACGCCCTCGGCGCCCCCGTCCGGCTCGCTGGGCGTCCGCGGTCACCACGGCCCCGTGGGGCGCCCCGGCGCGCATCCACTCGAGCGCACGGTCGTTGGTCGAGGACAGCTCGGCGTGATGCTCGTGGGGCCGGCCGTAGCAACCCCGCAGGAAGGTCCCCAGCCGGCGCAGGTCGTCGTCCTCGCTCGCGTGACTCGCCATGGCCTACCCGGGCAGCGCACCGAACAGCATCGAGATGTCGACGGCGGGCGCGCTATGGGTCAGCGCCCCCACGCTGATCACGTCGACTCCCGCCGCCGCCAGTCGGGGCACCCGCTCGAGCGTGATGCCTCCGCTGACCTCGACGACGGCCCGACGATCGACCCGCTTGACCGCCGCCGCCACGCGCTCGTCGTCCATGTTGTCGAGCAGGATCACCTCGGCTCCAGCGGCGAGCGCAGCGTCGAGCTCGGCGAAGTCGGTCACCTCGCACTCCACGCGCAGGGGATGCGGTGCTCGCTTGCGGGCGGCCCGAACCGCCGCCTCCACCCCGCCTGCGCAGCGAATGTGGTTCTCCTTGATGAGCACCCCGGCCCCGAGATCGTTGCGATGGTTGAAGCCCCCCCCGCAGCGCACCGCATAGCGCTGCAGCCGGCGCAGGCCGGGCGTGGTCTTTCGGGTGTCGCAGATCCGGGCCTTGCCGGAGGCGGCATCCACGAACGCCGCGGTGAGGGTGGCCACCCCCGAGAGCTGCTGCAGCAGGTTCAGGGCGGTGCGCTCGCCCGCCAGCAGGGCGCGGGCATTGCCTTCGATGGTGGCCAGCTCCTCGCCCGCCTTGACGCGATTGCCCTCGGCGGCCCGCGCCGTGAAGCGCACGCTGCCGTCGAGCCGCGTGAACACCCGACCGGCCACGAACAGGCCGCACACCGTCAGCGGTGCCTTGGCCACGATGCGGGCGTCCACCTTGAGCGCCGGGGGGACGGTGGCGCTGGAGGTGATGTCACCCCCGTGCAGGTCCTCGCCCAGCGCCCGCTCGATCACGGCATCCACGTCTCCCAGATCCACGTTCCACATCGGGGTTCTTCCTTCGTCCTCTTCAGTCGCACGTCATCGTGGGAGCGCCGAGCGGCGCCCTCCAGGTCTGCACGCTCCAACCCCTGCGCTGCGCCAGGCGGCGCAGGCGAGGATCGGGATTGATCACCCGTGGCTCGCCGACCCGCTCGAGCATCGGCAGGTCGGAGAAGCTGTCGCTGTAGAAGAAGCTGCGTCGAAGGTCGATGCCGTGCTCCGCCGCGAAGCTCTCGGCCCGCAGCACCTTGCCCGCGCCGTAGCAGGCCGGCGACACGTGCGTCCCGGTGAAGCGGCCGTCCTGCTCGCCGACCTCGGTGCACAGCATGTGCTCCACCCCGAGGGCGCGCCCCACGGGCGCCGACAAGAAGCGCGTGGCCGAGGTCAGCAGGGCGATCACGTGCCCGGACCGACGGTGCGCCTCGACGTGCTCGCGTGCCTGCACGCAGATCGTGGCCGCAATCTCCTCGCGAAACCACGCGGCCACCTCTTGCTCGAGGGGGGCCACCTCCTGGCCGCGATACCCGGCGATCACCCGACCCGCCATCGCCTCGAAGTCGAGCAGGCCAAAGCGATACTGCACCGTCCACCACAGCGCCCGCATCACCTCGAGCATGGTCATGCGATCGTGCTTCCACTGATGACCGACCCACTTGGTCCCCGAATTGACCTCGAGCACGGTGAGGTCGATGTCGAAGAACGCGCCGATGCGATCGGAGCGACCGGACTCGGCGGGCCCACCGAGGCCATCGCGCTGGCCGTTGGGATCACCGCTTCCGTCGGCCGTCATGGCGGGAACGTACTGGCGATGAGCACGGCCATCAACAGGTTCGAGGCGGCATGGAACAGCGCGGGGGCCCACAGGCTCCCGGAGCGGCGCCACAGCCACGAGAACAACAGCGCCGGAAAGAACGTGGCCAGCCGTGCGACCTCGGCCATGCCCACCAGGTGGCCCACCGCGAACAGCAGGCTCGCGACCACCGCCGCCAGCCCCAGCGGGGCCCCGAGGATCCGTCGCCGGGGAGGCCAGCGCTCCTCGAGCGCGCTCATCAGGTAGCCGCGGTGGAACACCTCCTCGGGCAGGGCGATCGCGAACAACTCCACCGCCACCGCGAGCACCCCGCCGAGTCCTCCGTAGGCCAGCCAGTCGGCGGGGAGCCGCCAGTGCACGGGCCAGGGATCGGCCGCGTAGGTCCGGCACAGGCGCGACAGGTAGTGCTCGAGCCCGCCTGCCCACGGCGTGAGGCCCTCGACCCAGGTGACGGGAGCGAGCACCCGCAGGTCACCCTCGCAGATCCGGGCATAGAACAGCACGAATCCGACCACGAAGATCGGGAACACGACGGCACCGATCCCCAGGGCCCATCGCGCTCCGATCCCGCTCCAGGGCGGAATCACGCGATCGGGCCCGATCTGATAGCGGCGCTGGCGCTCGAGATCGTTGCGCAGCATCAGGCCGGGCAAGAAGTAGAACGCGGCGATCAGGGCCAGGTAGCGCAGGTCGGCGGGCAGCGGCAGCAAGCCCAGCACGCCGTAGCCCAGGTACACGGCCACGGTGACCGCGATCGCACGATCGGCGATCCTCCGTCCCTGCCGCGGATCGCTCCTGCGTGGGTCGGACGGGTCGGCGTGCGAAGGTCTGGGCTCGGGGCCGGTCACGCGGCGAGCATCATACGCGGGCTCGCCGGGGCTGACCCACCCGGCGCCCCCGGGTCACTTCATGCGCGCGGCGAGGCGCGCGAGCCGACGGCGCAGGCTCTCGAGGGTCTCGTTCAGCTGGTCCACGTGGTCGAGCACCGAGGTATCGCCGGCCACCTCGAGCACGTGCTCGCGGCGCAGATCCTGGGCCTCGAGCAGCCCCAGCGTTCGCAGCAGGAACTGCTCGATGCGGTGGATCGCCAGCGCCGTCTCGCGGAGATCGTCGTCGACGAACATCAGGAGGTTCTCGACGTTGGCCACCCCACGCAAGCGCGGATGCGGGGCATGGAGCTCGTTGGCTCGATCCATCAGACGATCGCGCGCACGTGCGCGACGACCGCTGCCGCGCCGCTCCGGGGCATCCGGCACCGCCTTGAGGCGGGGTCCCTCGGGGCTGGTCCCGGGGTCGTTCCTCGGGCTGTTCCCCGGACCGCTCTTCGAGCCGTTCGTCGGTGGGGGCACGACATCGACCGACTCGGGTCCGAGGAACGCGTCGGGATGGGTCGCAGGCACGCTCATGATGCCTTGGCCATGGCATGCGCCGACGCGACGTCGCAAGTTTCCGACCAAACTTGCCTTGCACCGAGCGGGATCGTAGGGATCCTTACAACGAGGCCGCGCGCCGCGGGGCAAGGGCACGGCCGGGCGAGTGCATGGCCGGCATCCCAGACGACAAGGTCCAGGAAGTCCGCGATCGGGTCGACATCGTCGACTTGGTGGGTCGCTACGTGGAGCTGCGTCGCTCGGGGCGCAACTACGTGGGCCTGTGCCCCTTCCACCAGGAGAAGTCGCCCAGCTTCAACGTCAACCCCGCGCTCAAGGGCTACAAGTGCTTCGGCTGCGGGGCGGGAGGCGACGCGATCCGCTTCGTGATGGAGCTCGAGGGCAAGGGCTTCCTCGAGACCATTCGCAAGCTCGCGGAGCTCTACGGGGTGAGCCTGCCGGCCCACGCCGGCGGCACGGGTCAGGGCCCCGACCGCAACGAGCGCGACGAAGCCTACCTCCTCATGCGCACCGCGGCCGGGCTGTATCGCTCGCTGCTGCTCGAGGCGCCCGAGGGCGCGGCCGGCCGGGCCTACCTCGAGACCCGCGGCGTGACACCGCAAGCCGCCGCCGCCTTCGAGCTGGGCTACGCGCCTGCGCCCTCCGAAGCGGGCTGGGACCGGTTGGCGCGGGCCCTGCAAGACAAGGGCATGTCGTCCGGCTTGGCCCAGCGCCTGGGCCTTCTGCGGGCCAGCGAGCGGCGAGGCTCGGTCTACGATGCCTTCCGCGGGCGCTTGATGTTCCCCGTGATCCAGCCCGGGG
The DNA here is from genome assembly GCF_026337845.1 of Paraliomyxa miuraensis. Taxonomy (GTDB): domain Bacteria; phylum Myxococcota_A; class Polyangia; order Nannocystales; family Nannocystaceae; genus Paraliomyxa; species Paraliomyxa miuraensis. The sequence goes on from NZ_JAOVZF010000154.1 coordinate 208,636, forward strand.
GTGAAGTGATCGCATTCTCTGGCCGCGTGGTCCCGCCCCACGACGTCGCGGCCGAGGGCTCGCCGCCTCCCAAATACGTCAATTCCAGCGAGTCGTTCCTCTTCCACAAGGGCAAGACCCTGTTCGGGCTGGCCGTGGCGCGCCCGGCCATCCGCGACAAGGGCCGCGCGATCCTGGTCGAGGGCAACCTCGACGTGGTCAAGCTGCACCAACACGGCCACGGCGAGACGGTCGCGCCGCTGGGGACCTCCTTCACCGAGGATCAAGCGCGGCTGTTGTCGCGCTTCACCTCGAGGGTGGTGATGTGCTTCGACGGCGACAAGGCCGGCCGCGACGCGGCGGGCAAGGCCCTGCCGATGCTGCTCGAGCAAGATCTCGACGTACGACTGGTGCTGCTGCCCGACGGGGAGGATCCCGATAGCCTGGGTGCCGAGCGGTTCGCGAATTTGCTGGCAGATGCCCGTTCTGCGCTCGAGGTGGCCATGACTCGCCTCGCGGCCTGGGCCGGCGACTCGCCGGACGCTCGCGCCCGAGCGCTCGATCGCGCGGTCAATCTGATCCGCAAGGTCCGTCGTCCTTCGGCCCGATCCCTCTACGCAGAGAGCGCAGCGGCCCTGTTCGACGTGCCGCTGCCCCGGGTCACTTCGCTGCTCCAAGAAAATCCCCGAGGGGCGGCTGGGCGCCCGGGTGCACCTGTGCAAGTATCCCGTGCTGGCGCCAGGGCCGGGGATCCGGCCGCCGACCACGGCGGTCCTCCGCTCCCTCCTTTGCCTGCGGCGCAAGCCGAGCTCACGATGCTGCTGGTCGACGTCCCCCACCTCGCCACCCTGGCCGAGCGCTCCGGGGCCCTGGAGCACGTGGACGACGAACGCCTGCGCCCCGTCTTGCAAGCCGTCGTCGCGAGCGCGAAGGAGGGGCGATCCCCCACACTGCCCGAGTTGCTCGAGCACGTGGACCCCGACGCTCAGCCGCAGCTGCTCGAGCACGTCTTCGCCGGCAAGTACCGCGTGAGCGACGACGATCCGGGACTCATCGCCCCCCAAGCCGTGCTCCAGACCCTGCTCTACCGCTGCCAGATGGACGCGATCGACATCGAGATCGGCCGCCGGGAGAAGGATTTCCACGACGCTCGTTCCACCGGTGATCTCGAGCTCCAGCGAGAACACCAGCTCGAGATCATGAAGCTGCGTCGAAAGAAGGACGCACTGCGCCACGCCCCACCTCCTGCACCCGGTCTCTGAGAGCGCCTGCCTGGCGACTTCCCGTCCCGCCCCTTGCCCCCAACCTGCCGCCCTTGACCCTTAGCCAGTCCTTCGAGCCGAGGCTGACCCATGACCCGTAAGACCCCGAGCAACCGCACCGTGGACCGAGAGAAGCTCAAGGCGCAGCTCATCGCCTTCGGCAAGAAGAAGGGGCAGATCACCACCGAGGAGCTGCAGGGCCTGCTGCCCCCCGACCTCATCGATCCCCGCGAGATCATCCAGTTCGAGAAGCTGCTCGAGGCGCAGGGGGTCGAGGTGATCTCGAGCGGCAAGGGGCGCGCCGGCTCGGCCAGCCGCAAGTCGATGCCTCGCCGCTACGATCGCGAGGACGAGGACGAGCAGACGCGCACCAACGATCCCGTGCGCATGTACCTGCGCAAGATGGGCTCGGTCTCGCTGCTCACCCGCGAGGGCGAGGTGGAGATCGCCAAGCGCATCGAGGACGGAGAGAAGCGCACGCTCGAGCACGCGCTGCGCAGCCCGGTGGCCGTGCCCTACGTGCTCGAGATGAACGAGCAGCTCAAGCGCGGGCAGCTGCGGATCAAGGACGTCGTCAACATCGCCAACCCGGCCGACAACGGCCCCGGCGGGGTGCCCGAGGACACCAGCATCCCGATCAACCAGGAGGCGGCGCTCGAGAACCTCCACAAGCAGGTCGATCGGCTGCGCCGCCACTCCAAGGAGGTCGAGCGCCTGCGCGACGAGCTGTCGGCGGTCGGAGACGAGGCACCCGCGCCCGAGCTCCACCCCAAGCTCGACAGCCAGCGCCTCGAGCACGAGCGTGGCTGCGTCGAGGCCATCACCGACATGTGCCTCGCCAAGCGCCCGGTCGACGGGATCGTCGAGGAGCTGTCCGCGCTCGTGGGGCGAGTCACCCGCGCCGAGCGCGACCTCCACGAGTGCGAGCGGCGGGCCGGCATGCGCCTGGAGGAGCTGCGCGCGTTGTTCAAGGACGTGCGGTTGTCGGAGGAGGAGGAGTTCAAGCTCTGCCGCCGCCTCGGCCTGCACCCGTCGGAGCTGCACGAGATCGAGGCACGCATGCGCCTGGCCACCAAGCGCATCGTCCAGGTCGAGCAGGAGACCCACCTGCCGTCGACCGAGCTCAAGCGCCAGCACGAGGACCTGATGAAGGCGCGACGCCAGGCCGAGAAGGCCAAGGCCGAGCTGGTCGAGGCCAACCTGCGGCTGGTGGTCTCGATCGCCAAGAAGTACACCAACCGCGGGCTGCAGTTCCTCGATCTGATCCAGGAGGGCAACATCGGCCTGATGAAGGCGGTCGACAAGTTCGAGTACCGCCGCGGCTACAAGTTCTCGACCTACGCCACCTGGTGGATCCGGCAGGCGATCACGCGAGCCATCGCCGATCAGGCCCGCACGATCCGCATTCCGGTGCACATGATCGAGACGATCAACAAGCTCATCCGCACCAGCCGTCACCTCGTGCAAGAGCTCGGCCGCGAGCCCACGCCCGAGGAGATCGCCGAGAAGATGGAGCTGCCGCTCGACAAGGTGCGCAAGGTGCTGAAGATCGCCAAGGAGCCGATCTCGCTCGAGACGCCCATCGGCGAGGAGGAAGACAGCCACCTCGGCGACTTCATCGAGGACAAGAACACCACCTCGCCGTCCGAGGCGGTGATCAGCTTGAACCTCGCCGACCAGACCCGCCGCGTGCTGGCCACGCTGACCCCTCGCGAGGAGAAGGTGCTCCGCATGCGCTTTGGCATCGGCGAGGCCAGCGATCACACGCTCGAGGAGGTGGGGCAGGACTTCTCGGTCACGCGCGAGCGGATCCGGCAGATCGAGGCCAAGGCGCTGCGAAAGCTGCGACACCCGAGCCGCAGCAAGCGGCTCAAGGCGTTCGTGGAGAGCTGAGCCGCTACTCGAGCGGCGCGATGCGGTGGAGGAACTCGACGCGCCCTCCGCCGGGCTGGGACTCGCCGACCGCGAGGTAGATGGCATCGTCCTCACCCACCGCGATCGCACGAGCGCTGGCGTAGTCGTACTGCTGGTGCGGGAGGGCCAGCGTGCGTACGACCACGCCGTCGTCGCCGAACTCCGACAGGACCAGGGGTCCGGTGGGATCCTCCTCGCGATGGACGAGCCCCACGCGGGTGTGCCGATCGAGCACGAACTCGTCGTAGTAGCCAGCGAACCCGGGGATCGGGACCTGCACCCACGCCTCCTCGCCGTACGGCTGGAGCGAGACCTCGTCCTCGCCAAATTCGACCAACGTGAGTTCGTCGCCCTTGCCGACCATCCCGATGTCCCCGCCGAATCCAAAGCCCTCGGTCACGCCTCCGGGCCCGACCTCGTAGAACATGTCGATGTCGCCTCCGTCGCCCAGCAGGAGCACGTTGCCGTCGGGCGTACGCGCAGCGCCACGGACCCAGGTGGGTAGCACGTCCACCGAGGTGGGGGGGCTGAGCGCGAGTGGAATCTGCACCAACTCTGCGACTTCGAGACCATCCTCGTTGCGACCAATCACGAGCAGGATTCCATCGCCGCGAAGCTCGGCCGCGGCGGCCCATGCGAAGTCCGCGCCCGGATCCTGTGGATAGGCCTGGCTGACGGCCGCGGCACAGCACGAGAGCCGCCACGCCGTCGGGACGTATGCGCCGGACTCGCCCGACACCCCCACCGCCAGGAACTCGCCGCCCCCAAGGTCCTCGAGATCGCCGATGCCGGCGTTGGGGAGCGGTGCCGACCACAACAAGTCCATGCTCGACGAGTACTCCCGCACCTCGGACGAGGCCATCGGAACCGACGGGTCGCCCTGGAGCGCTACGAGGACCCCCGCGGGCGTACGGATCATGCGGAGGACCGAGAAGCCGGGGTCGAGTTCGAGCGTCCACTCCACGTCCGACGCCGAGGGCTCACCGTCGGTCTGTGTCTCACCGTCCGCCGTGGCTCCTCCGCTCGCGGTGCCGGAAGCCTCTCCGTCCGATTCGGTCGACTCCACCTCCCCCGCGTCCTTGGGCGAGGGAAAACACCCGGCCAGAGCCAGACCCATGATGGCGATGCTCAGTCGTTCCATGCCAAGCCTTGCACCGCTGCCCGCGATTCTCCCCGAATCAATCGACCGCACGTCGACATGGACGCTCCGGGTCGATCGAGGCCCCTAGCCGGACCAGGGCGTCGACGACCCGTCGCGTTCGCGGCGCGTCCCCCAGCCGACATGCGGCATCGAGCTCGAGTCGTCGTCGTTCGCGTTCCAGCGCGCCGAATGGGGCATCGTGCCCATCGATGGCTTCGAGGGCCTCGCGGGCCCGCTCGTTCTCGAGGTCGGCTCGCGCTTGCCGGAGGACCGCCGTCGCGCGATCGAGGGAGACATCGGCCGTCACGGGCGAGGCCACCGTGTCTTCGGTTCTCGGCGCGGTCGGCGAGGCACCCGAGCGCTCCCGAGATGGGGCGCGCGATCGCGGAGCGGGTGAGGCCGAGAAGGGCTCGACGAGCGTGCGGGTCCGCGGATCGACCGGGACGACCTCCGACCCCGTGGGCGACGGCGATCGTTGCGGCACTACCGGTGGCGACGGCCGGTCCTGCGCCTCGGTGCCCACCCCGGCCACCTTCGGACGCCCATTCGCGGTGCTCGGGCGCATCCACGAGCCCACCACCGCCGCGGCCCCCAGCACCCCCGCCGCCAGCACGACCGCGGTGATCGTGGACGACCCCAGGCCCCATGCCGCCGTGCCCGAGGCAGGCGCCAGCGAGCCGTTGGTTGGCAGCGCGTTGATCCGCCCGGTCGAGACCACGATCGCGGCCCACGTGCTCCGTCGCTGCCGGGGCTCGGCACGACCCTGCTCACGAGCGCGTCGCATCAGCTCGGCGGGTTGCTCGATGGATGCCCCAAAGCGCTGCGAGAACCGGGTGCGTGCGGCCTTGAGTCGTGAGTGCAGCGTGTTGGCCGGCATGCCCATCGTGTCGGCGAGCTCGGCCACCCGCATGCCGGTCACCTCCACCATCACGAACACCTCTCTTTGCTCCGGGCCGAGCTCGTCGAGGAAGCTCGCGAGCGCGTGCCAGGCCTCGCGGCGCTCGAACAGCTCGTCGGGCCGTGGAGGATCGATCGAGGGCGGCATCCGAACGGCCCGGCTGCGCTGGCGGGCCATCGAGCGCCGGTGCGAGAATCCCACGTTGCGCGCGACCCCGGCCACCCAGGTGCGCAGCGGCACCGCAGGATCGCGATCGGGCAGCCGACGAGCGATCGCCACGAACACGTCGTGAACCCCATCGTCGAGCACGGCCTCGGACATCCCACGCGCACGGAGCACCCAGCGCACCAGGCCCTGGTGCTTGCGGTAGATCGCTTCGAGCGACGTCGAGCCCTCGGTTGGAGTAGGGGGCATCGTCCACCCTTGCACCGCGACTGAGCGCCTTCCCTTACCACAAGCGCACGCACGGTCCGATGAACAGCCGCGCCCCCACCGGGGAGATCCGAAACGCCTCCCGCGGCTGCCCCTCCACCACCAGGAACATCGCAGGGCGACGCATCGAGAGCACGGCGTCGACCCTGGCCCAGAGCCCGAATCGCGCAGAAAGCGCGAGATCGAGCCCCAGGCCAACGGATCCGCCCACCCACAGCGCCAAGACCTCGCGACGGCGGACCGCCGTGCCCGTCCCTCCGCCGTGCATGGCCGCGAGCTCGACGCTCGTGCACAGCGGTGCTTCCCAGCGCGCACGCTCGAAGGCCAGGCATCCGCGGAGCGATCCGCCAAAGAGCGCCGCCTCGACGCCGGCCTCGGGCTGCAGCTCGGTGGTGCGCGAGAACCAGTGGAAGCCCGCCGCCGAAAGCCGAGCCGCACCGATGCGCCAGGTCAGCGCCCCTTCGAGGCCACCCGCGAGGCCGGGCGTCAGACCGATCGACGCCCCACCGCCTGCGCTCAGCGTCCCACCGCGAGGCCAACGCGGGAGCGTCGAGCCCTCGACGCGGTCCGCTGCGGAGGGCTCGGCACCTTCCGTCGCCACCGTTGGTCGAGGCTCGAGCGCCGTCCGCTCCGGTGGCGGGCGCGGTTCGAGGTCGGGCACGCTCGGCGGCGGAACGACGGGCTGGGCCTCGCGCGGCTCCGCTGCGTTCTCCACTCGCCACGCCGTGGTCAGGGCATCGACGGTTACCGCAACCACGAGCACGCCCGCCCGGGACAGCGCCATGCAATCGCCGGCGACGAGCGTCCTGGCTTCGCGGCGATCGGCCACCACCACCTCGAGCCGCAAGCGATGGGCTCCCCGCTCGCCCGTCAGCCGCCCCCTCACCTGCACCACATCGCGCGAGGGGCTCGCGTCGAGCAGCTCGAGCAGCTCTTGCTCGACGACCACCTGCTCCGGGCACCCGGGCACCGTCTCCCACTGCAGCTCCACCCCGGGAGGCTCCCCAGGCGAGCCGAGTCCCCACAGGATCGCCGCCGCGAGCCACATTGCCAGGCCGTGCTAGCACACTGCGGCCGACCACGGCGACGCGCACGGTCGTTGCGCGTTTCGCAACGGTCCGTCGCTCTCCGAGCGCTGGCCGCCGAACGCCGCCTGGAGCACGATGCAGACGACATGCGACGCACGTTCCTCGCCCTCACTCTGTGCTCCTCCGTCTCCCTCGCCGCTTGCCAGAGCCAGCTCGACGACAAGCCCAAGGCCGAGGTCAAGGACGCCAAGGCCACCCCGGACTCGAAGACGGACTCGAAGCCAGACTCGAAGACGGACGCCAAGGGCGATGCGCCCGACGGCAAGGCGATGGCCCACGCATCCACGATCGCCAAGCTCGACAAGGCCAGCAGCAGCGTGGGCTTCGTGGGGGCCAAGGTCACCGCCGATCACGAGGGCAGCTTCGCCGACTTCGACGGTAGCCTCACCCTCGGCGACGACGGCAAGGCCACCGGGCTCGAGATCACGGTGAAGGTGGACTCGCTCACCACCGACGCCCCCGATCTGACCAAGCACCTGCTCACGGCAGACTTCTTCGATGCTCCGAGCTTCCCCGAGAGCAAGTTCGTCTCGACGGCCATCACCGAGAAGGCCGGCGACAACGGTGCCACCCACGAGATCGAGGGCAACCTCACCCTGCACGGGCAGACCAAGTCGATCACGTTTCCGGCCAAGGTCGAGGTGACCGACGCGCTGGCCAAGGGCAGCGCCGAGTTCAAGATCGACCGCACGCTGTGGGGCATCGTCTACCCGGGGATGAAGGACGACCTCATCAAGGACGAGGTGCTGCTCCAGCTGAACCTCTCCTTTCCGCGAGGGTGAGCGCGTTCGTCCCGGCACGCTTGTATGCTCCATGAGCCTGGGGCCATGCTTGGCCCGTGCGCATGGTCGCCTTGCTCCCCTCGCTCGCCTTCGTCCTCGTGCTGGGCCCGAGCGTGGGTGCTGCCCAGCCTGCGAGCCCGCCTCCGGCCACCGCCCCCGCGCAGCCCGTGGACGATGCCGCGTGGGAGGCCGTGCAGGGGCGGCAGATCGTGATCGACACGCACTCGGGCGCCGTGGGGGGCGAGCTGCTGCGCAGCGACGGCAAGACGCTGGTGCTCTTGCAGGCCGATGGGCGAGTGCTGACGCTGGCCAAGACCGATGCGCTCGCGGTGCGCGTGGTGCAGGAATCGGGCACCGGGGCGGCGCCAGCCCCGGCTCCCGCGCCTGCGCCCGCTTCGGCGCCTGCACCCGCCGTGGCGCCCGCTCCCGCCCCCTCCCCTGCCCCCGCAGCCACGCCCGCGACCACGAACCCCGCACCCGCCCCAGCCGCCCCGGCCCCCGCAGCAACCCCTGCCACCGATCCCGCGACCACGGCCCCCGCCACCACCGACTCGACCACCACCGCCGAGCCCGAGCTCACCCCCGCCCAGCAGCGTCGCAAGGAGCGCCGCGAGAAGCGCGAGCACGCGATCCTCGGCGCGTTCACCATGCAAGGCGCCACGTATACCCACTGGCGCGACAAGGGCGACACCGGGGTGAATGCGGGCCATGCCTCGTATGCCATGGACTTCGGCCTCGGCGCCAACCTCTCGCCCGGCTTTGGCATGTATGCGGTCGCAGGTGGCCTGCTCGGGGCGAAGATCGACGACGCTACGATCAAGGCCAACTACGGCCACCTCGCGGTGCTGTTCGCGTTCGGAGGCAAGTACTACTACTCCACGGTGGGTGCGGGCGTCGCCTTCAGCCGCCTGCGCTTCCCCGACGACACCCTGGCCAAGGACAAGGGTCTGTCGCTGCCGATGAAGCTCGTGGGCAAGATTCCGCTGCCCAAGAAGCTCTACCTCGGCCTCGGGCTCACCTACGAGCTGGGGATGGTCGCGGGCTTCTCTCGCTTCATCAACGGCATCGGCGGTCAGATCGTCTTCGGCCGCTGGTAGAGCGCGCGTGCGCGGGTTCGCCCGCTCATACCAGGGCCACGTCGGGACCACACCAGGACGAGCCGCTCCTTCGCTATCATGCGCGGCATGCCGAGTTGGTCTCCTCGTTTGTTCCTCGCCTGCCTGCTGTGTGCTCCTGCCTGTGGCGATCCCGCGCCGACACCCACCGAGGATGGATCGAGCACGGGCTCCGACACCACGTCGACCATCGCTCCGACCACGTCCACGACCACGGCGGGGACGACCCCCATGCCCACCACGGGCCCCGGTACCACCGACACCACCACGGGCCCCGAAGACAGCACCAGCAGCGGCAGCACCAGCTCGGGCACCACCGACGCCAGCACCGGCACCACCGACGCCAGCACCGGCACCACCGACGCCAGCACCGGCACCACCGACGCCAGCACGGGTACCACCGATGCCAGCACGGGCACCACCGACGCCAGCACCGGCACCACCGATGCCACCACCGGCGGCGATCCCTGCGCCGCGGGCGACGGACCCAACTTCATGGTCACCAACGCCGGCTTCTCCGACTACGTGATCAACGGGGCCAACGACCCGACGCTCACCGTGGTGCGCGGCTGCTCGTACACCTTCGACGTCAACGCGGCAGGCCATCCGTTCTGGATCAAGACGGCCGCGGTCACCGGGGTGGGCAGCGCCTACAACGACGGCGTGACGAACAACGGAGTTCCAGCCGGGATGATCACCTGGGACGTCTCGCTCGCCGCTCCGGACACGCTCTTCTACATCTGCCAGTTCCACGCCCCCATGACGGGCACGATCAACGTCATCGACCCGTAGCCCGTAGCTCGGGGATGGGGGTGGCAGCTCAGCCCGATGAGCGGGCGGCCGCGGCCGCGTGGTCCAGGGCCGCTTGCCACACCCGCAGCACGTTGCCGCCCGCGATCTTCTCGAGGGCATCGCGATCGTGCCCGCGCTCGAGCAGCACCCGCAGCAGGTTGGGGTACTGCGAGACGTCGCGCAGCCCCTGCGGCAGCGAGTCGCCCACGCCATCGAAGTCCGAGCCCAGGCCGACGTGGTCGACCCCGACCAGCTCGATCACGTGCTCGATGTGATCGGCCACCGTCTCCACCGTGGCCCGCGGCACCGGGTGCTCCTGCTCGTAGGCCAGCGCCGCCGCCCTGCCCTCCTCGGAGTCGAGCGCGAGCCCCAGACCGCGCACATGGGCGTCACGCTCCTTGGCGTGGGCCTTGCCGCGCTCGCGGATGTCGCCGACCAGGAACTCGGAGCCGAAGTTCACCTGGATCACCCCACCCTTGGCCGCCAGGCGCTGGATCATCTCGTCGCTCATGTTGCGCTCCCAGCCGGGCGTGAAGTGGCGGCACGAGGAGTGCGAGGCGATCACCGGCACCGCCGACAGGCGCAGCACGTCGTCCGCGGCCTCGTCGCTGAGGTGCGAGACGTCGATCATGATCCCCACGCGGTTCATCTCGGCCACCACCTGCTCGCCGAACGCCGACAGGCCCCCGTGGGTGTGTCGCGAGTCGTAGGACGAGTCGGCGATGTGATTGTCCTTGCTGTGCGCCAGGGTGATGTAGCGAATGCCTCGACCGTGGAAGTAGGCCACGTTGGCCAGGTCGCCCTCGATGGGGGCGCCGTTCTCCATGCCCATGGGCAGCGAGACCTTGCCGTCGGCGAAATTGCGGCGCACGTCGGCCGGCGAGCGGGCCAGCGCGAAGTCGTCGGGAGCGCGCGCGACGATGCCCTCGACCAGGTCGATGAGGCCGTCGGCCACCTGCTTGGCGCCCTTGCCCTCGAAGTCGGCCGAGACGTAGATCGACATGAACGGCGCATCGAGCCCGCCCGCCCGCGCCCGCGGCAGGTCGAAGTCGCCTCCCTGGGTCGGCCCGGTCACGTCGTCCACGGGCTTGCCGGCCGCCTGGGCCTTGTGCAAGCGCCAGGGCACGTCGATGTGACCATCGAGAATGATGAGCTCGTGGGCGAGCGCCTGCGCCCGTGCCTCGGGATCGACGGGCGGGGCGTCGGCCCGGGTCGGCGTGGGCTCGGGATCCTCCGACGGCGCGGCCGAGACCGACGGCGTGGCCGAGACCGACGGCGTGGCCGAGACCGACGAGATGGCGGGCACCGGCGACGGGCTGGCCGATCCGCCGCAGCCCAAGGATCCCAAGAGCGCGCCCAGGGCCAGGGTGATCGCGGTCCGAGGCATGCGGGCCGACCGTACCACGCCCGGCGGTTCAAGACCGACGGCGACGGCGGAGGCCGAGCACGAGCAGCGGCACGCACAGCACGACCAGATCGCCGCTGCCCTTGCGCCCGCAGTGAGCACAGCCCGCCGAGGCCGGCTCGGCGCGCTCGTACTCCACGGCATCGTCCAGCTCGCGCTCGGACGTGCGGGAGGTGAGCGCCGGAGCGTCGTAGAGCTCGTCCTCGTCGTCCTGGAACTCGTACACCGCGCTGGACTCCATCATCTTCATGAGCCGCTGCTCGCGGTACATCTCGGCACCGGCCATCTGGGCATCGACGCCCTCGGGCACGTCGACGGGCTGCACCACGCGCTTGGGATCACCCGAGCCCACCACGCGGGAGCGGTCGACGGCCACGAAGCTGGTGTAGGGCGTGACCAGGCGATGATCGAGGCCGAGCTGCGTGATCTCGTCGACGTGGTCTCCCCGATCGAGCACGGCCGCATGCTGCAGATCCTCGATCCGCGCGCGCGCCCACAGGGTGGACACCACGTGGGTCGAGACCCGCGCACGCCGAGCCGCCGCGGTGGCATGCACGCTGCGCTCGCCCGCCCGGGCGTGCAGCTTCACCGAGGTCCCGGGCTTGCCCACGTAGCGGCCGTGCAGGATGGCGGGGCGACTGACGAACAGATCGGGCGGCGTGGCCGGGTGCAGGTCGACGACCGCCATGTCACCCCAGTCGATCGTCAGGTCGGTCCAGATCGGATGATCGATGATCTGCTCGAAGCGCTGGACCGCCCGCCGCGGGTCCTCGCGCGTGCCCACGGTGTGGGTCAGGCCACGGCCGGCCTTGGCGAGGTTGGCGAGCAGCTCATGGTTGACGCTCGCCCCCACCCCCAGCGAGAACACCCGGGCCCGTCGCCCGCGGCGCGCGAGCGCGTCGATCCACTTGGTCGTGCGGGCGTACACGTCGTCCTCGATCGACACGAAGCCGTCGGTGAGGAAGAAGACGTAGCGGTGGCGCTCGCCCCCCGGATCATCGGCCAGCGCGACGTCGATCGCATCGAGGATCTCGGTGCCGCCCCCGGCCCGCAGACCGCTCACGAACGCCAGCGCCTCGCGAACGTTGTGGTCGTTGGCCGGGCGAGGCTCGTCGAACGCCAGCCCCGTGCTGCCCGCGAAGGTCACGATGTTGAAGGTATCCACCGGTCGCAGGCCACCGATCGCCTCCTTCATGGCCACCTTGCAGATCTCGAGCGGCACCCCGTGCATCGAGCCGGAGACATCGACCACGAACAGCAGCTCGCGCGCACCCACCAGCCCGTCCACGTCGAGCTCGGGAGGCTGGACGATCAGCGTGAAGTGGCCGCCACGATCGTCGCCCGCCGTGAGCAGCGTGGGCACCACCGCCTGCCCGGCGACGCCATAGCGCAGCACGAAGTCGCGATTGGGGATGCTGGTGCCCTTGGCGAGCGAGACGGCCAGGGTGCCGTCGGCACGCAGCCCCCCCGTGACCCGATGGGTGGGCACGTCGAAGCCGCGGATCGGCAAGCCCGCGTCGGCGACCACCTCGACCGCGATGTCGTGCCCGGTGCGGGTGCCGGGACCGGCCACGGGTGGGCTCACCCGCGAGGCATCGGGCACCGCGTCGGTGTCGGCCTGGGTGCCCGTACCCGACGGTGGCCCGCCGTGCGGCCGGCCGGCCACGTAGCGCGGGCCCACCACCATGGGGAACACGAACTCGTACTGGCCGCCGTCGTAGGTGAGGTCCTGGACGTAGCGAACGACGACGTCGATGTCCTCGCCGGGCGCGAGGTTGGCAATCGACTGGGTGAACACGTTGGTGCGCTCCTGCTCGAGCAGCGCCGCGGTGTGGCCGGAACGACGGGCTTGCTCGTAGGTTCGCCGCGCCCTGGCTCGCTCCTGGATCTCGGCCTCGATCACGCGATCGCCGATCACGATCCGCATGTCGTCGACCGCGCTGTTCTCGGGCAACGGGAACACATAAACCGCCTCGATGGGCTCGGCGTGCGGGTTGCCGTAGGTCTGGGTGACCTCGACCTGGGCCACGAAGCCCATGATGTGGGCCGAGACCTTGGTCTTTCGCAGCGGAAGCTCGGCGGAGCCATCGACGAGCCGCAAGCGCGGGAGCTCGCCGGGCTCGGTCAGGGCAAGGGGCACGCCGCCGTCGTCGAGCTTCACCGCCGATGGACCGAGGGTCCCGCCGCGGCCCGTCGAGTTCGTCAGGCCGGCCGCCTGGGCCGTGACGGCAAGGAGCCACAACAAGATCGCGCCCAACCCGGACGCACTGCACCAAGCACTGCGCTGCATGTTCCGCCCCCGCGTGAAGCCTCGCCGACGACGGCGTGCTCCAAGGTCACGGGCGCGAGGCCCAGTTGTTCCCCGGCACTGGTCCGGCTCACCGTTCGTCGTTCACCACCGCATCGAAGACGTCGGCGAACCAGCGCGCATCGGGGCCGCGACCGTGGGTCCCCACCGCGTAGCGCTCGGGAGGCTCGTCGAGCGGCTGGCCCGGGCGGTAGAGCCACGCGGCCGCAGGTGGCCGCACCGAGCCTCGCACCAGCGGGCCGCTCGCCATGGCGCGTACGCGAGCCGCGATCACGGTCGACGAGCCCGCACGGGCCAACGATGCCGAGATCTCGTCGACGCTCCGTCCCCGCAGCGACGCTCCATCGGGCCACGGCACGGTGGACAGCAGCAAGACGTCGCCCACCCGAACGGGGATCCGGAGGAAGGAGGGCTCGCCTCGCCCCAGCGCACGCAGGATCGACCCCGCGATCGCAATCGGAGCCTCGGGATGGTCGGCCCCGACCGTGTGGGGCCGGGTGAGGGGCAAGAGCCGCTGGCTCTCGAGGCGAGCCACGCTGCAATCCCCCACGTGCATCACCAGCGCGGTGCTGCCCTCGAGGAGCACCGCCGCTGCCCGCACGGAGGGCTGGAGGAGACCCACGGGCCAATTGGCGGTCAGGCGCTGCACGGCACACTCGGCTCGCGACCACCCGCGACGCAGCCGTCCCTCGAGCGTGGGCTCGTCGCTCCACGAGAGCTCGCCCGCCAGGCTCCACACCGCCAGCTTCGACCCGGGTCGCCCCTGATTCCCGATGGCTCCGCGCCCCCGAGCCACGACTGCGAAGCCACGACCGGGATGCAGCCACGCGTGATCTTCGTCCCCGGTCGGGTCACCCCCGAGGGAGATCACGCCGTCGAGCCCGAGCTCGGCGGACACGCGCGGACGGTCGCCGAGCACGTGGCTCACCTGCCACGCCTGCTCCTGTTCCCTGGCTCGCCGCGCCGATGCGGCGGCGACGTGGGGACCCACGGACGACCACGCCGCGCGGTGGCTCAGGGCCCCCGCCGCCTCGATGCACTGGCGCAGCACGCTGCAGGTGGCCTCGAACGCGCTGCCGTGCTGCGTCATGCGCTGGGCGTGGCGCTCGTCCTCGGGCAGCTCGAGCCCGCCGCCCGGGTGCCACGCACACCCCAGCACGGCCGCGCCGAGCGAGCGACTGCTGCCGTGGCAGCACTCGGCGACCGCGTCCGCCTGCGCCCGCCGAAGCTCCTCGGTGGTGGCCTGGCCCTCGAGCCAGCGACGCTTGATCTCGATCGGCGTGGGATCGGGCAAGCCATGTCCCGCCGCCCGGGCCACCGCGCGGCACGAGTCGATCGCGTGCTCGGCCGCGTCACACATCCACGCATGGAGCCGAGCCTCGGGCGCCGTGGCCAGGCGAGCCAGCAGCTCGGCATCCTCGTCGGGCCAGCGCAGCCCGGGCGTGGTGCTCATCGACCACCACCAAAGCGCCACCCGCCCCAAAGGTCAAGCCGGAGGATCGAACCCGTCCTATGCTCGACCCGCCATGTCCGACGCGCTGTTCGAGGACGACCAGAGCCTGCTTCCCGCCGACTGGGACGTTCCCCCTTCGATCCTCGGCCGCCTCGGCCACACGGTGGGCCGCCAGCGGGTGATCCACGAGAGCGGGCACGTGCTGGTGATCGTGCATCGCGTGCCCGGCCCCGAGGAGGACGAGCGCCATGGCTGCCTGTCGTGGCGCGAGCCCGGCGGGCGCTGGCGCTCCGCGGACGGCCGCGAGGGCCGCGTTGCCCTGCGCGAGACCATCGACGAGTACGCGTCCACGCTGGCCCGGCTCGACGACCGAATCGAGCGCAGCCCCGGCATCGACGAGCACTTCGAGATCATCGAGCACCTCGCGCCGATCGCTCGAGCGGCACGCCACCTGCACGAGACGCTCCAGCAGGCGCGGGATGCCTGCCCGTCCGATCGAGGGGTCATCGACCTGCGAGACCTCGCCTACGGGATCGAGCGCCGGGCCGAGCTGCTCATGGGCGATGCACGCTTCAGCCTCGATCGCGGGCTGGCCCGCAGCGCCCACGAGCAGGCCCAGGCCAGCCGCCGCGGGGCCGAGGCCGCCGATCGTCTCAACCGCCTGGCCGCGGTGTTCCTACCGCTGGGCACCGCCGCCGCGATCCTGGGCATGAACGTGCAGACGGGGCTCGAGACGCTGCCCCCGCCGTGGCCGCTGGTCATCATCCTGGCCGCGGGACTCCTGACCGGGATGATGCTGAGCTGGAGGATCCACCGCGAGGGCTGACCCGCGGGCGCGTGGCCTCCGGCCACCTACTCGAGGTTGGTGAACACCTCTTGCACGTCGTCGTCCTGCTCGAGGCGATCGACGAGCTCCACCACTTCCTCCGCCTGCTCGTCGCTCAGCTCCGTGGTGGTCTTGGGCACCCACACGAAGCCCGACGAGGCCACGGTCAGGCCCTTGGCCTCGACGGCGGCCTGCAGCCGACCGAAGTCGTCGCGAGCGCAGCGCAGCAGCAGCAGGGGCTCTCCGTCGTCGTTGGTGCCGTCTGCGAGGTCCTCGAGCCCATGGTCGATGAGCTCGAGCTCGAGCTCGTCGCGCTCGATGCCCTCGGGCGACAGCCGCACCTCACCGCGGTGATCGAACATGAACGCCACGCTGCCCGAGGTGCCCAGCGTGCCGCTGCCCTTCTTGAACGCGAAGCGGATGTTGGCCACCGTCCGCGTGGGGTTGTCGGTGGCGGTGGCCACGATGATCGCGATCCCGTGGGGACCGTAGCCCTCGTAGATCACCTCCTGGAATTCGGCCCCGTCCCCGACCCCCGCCGCCTTGTCGATCGCGTTTTGGATCTTGTCCTTGGGCATGTTGACCGCGCGCGCGTTCTGGATCGCGCGGCGCAGCGCCGGGTTGGCCTCGGGTTCGGGACCGGCGGCGCGAACGGCCATGGCGATGTTCCGACCGGCGCGCGTGAAGGCCTTGGCGTCCCGATCGGAGCGCTTGGCCATGGCTTGCTTGCGATTCTCGAAGGTGCGGCCCATGGGAGGCGGATTTTCTACACCGGAGCGCGACGGCCACCAAGATGGGGCGCATGCGGATCCCGCGCGACGCACCGGCGGGCTCGGCCCGATGAAAGGCCCGGGTCACCGGTGGTCGATGTGGTGCTGCACCACGATCACGTCGTCCCCCGGCTGCGCCGCCACCTTCTGGGCCACGTCCGCGGCCTTCTTGTACACGATCCCCCGCCGCTCCCGACCGTCACAGGCGGCCGAGGCCTTCTTGTACACGATGCCCCGGGTCTCCTTGCCGGCCCCTTCGCACAGCAGCTGCCCCACCGAACCGAGCAGCCCCTGACGCGCCTGATCCACCACCGGATCCACCGCCTGCCGCCCGACCCCGGCCAGCCCCCGCAGCCGCGTCTCGATGTCGGTGAGCGGCCGCGTCGATGCGAGGATCTGCAGGCTCTCCTCTCCGGGACTGGCATCGAGAGCAAACGTCCCGTCGTTGGGAATCGCCACCTCCACCCCGGCCGGGAGCGGATTGCTCAGCCCCATCTCGGCCAGCGGAAACAGCTGCGAGGGCACGCCCTGGCTCGACATCAGCAGGATGTACACGTAGGCCTCCCGATCCGATCGAACCACCACGCGAAACTCGTCGCCGCTGCGCAGCGAACCGCCGTCGTGATGCACGAACGCGGGCCCGCCACCGCTTCGCGCCTCGAGCCGGTACTGCAGCGACAGCCGCTCGGCCGCCAGCTGCGGCACCGCGTTGCTCCACACCGCATCGCCCGCCTCTTCGCCCACGCCTCCCTGGAGCTGCTGGACCAGGGCCACGTGCCCCTCGAGCCGGTCACGGATCCGCGAGGCCTCGGTCGCGTAGGCGTCGGCCGACATCACACAGGCGTTGTAGTCCTTGCAGGCCGACTCGAGCCGCAGCGCCAGCTGGTAGGTCGAGTCGGTCACCTGCCCCACCGCCTTCTCCTCGTAGCTGGCTCCGATCCCCAGGCCGATCTGCCCCAGGCTCGCGTTGGCGTCGACCACCCTCCCCTTGAGACCGAGATCAGTGGCGCAGTCGACCTGCGGGCGCACGCTTCCGTCGGGGCAGGTCACATCGGCGGCGGGGGGCTTTGGCGGACCCTTGCCGCACCCGCCAAAGCCCAGCGCCAGCACCACGCCCAGTCCACCTCCGGCCACGACCGGGAGCCACTTGATCAGCTTGGTCATCGACCCAGTCCTCATCGGGGCAATCCTCCAATGCCAATGCCGGCCTGCCACCGCCAGGCCCGCGGAAACTCGTCATCGAAGGGCAAGCGCTCGCCGCCCGCCCGCATGCGGTAGATGGGCTTGGCCACGCCGCCCAGCAGCGCCAACCCCAGGCGATCGCCGAGCCGGAAGTAGAGCGCGCCCTCGGTGCCAAGGGTGATCCCGAGCGCGCCCATGAGCTCGCGCTCGCGCTCGTCCCCCGCCACGGCCCCCTCGCCGAGCTGCTTCAGCACGCCCCAGCCGAGCCCGGCGCCGAGGTACGGGTGCAGCCCCGGGCGCACGCGCCACTCGTAGGGCAGCGCCAGCAGGTCGAGCCCCAGCACCACCTCGAAGCGATTGAACGCCAGCTCGGTCTGGCGTGGTGAGGCCTGGGCGTCCCACGGCTGTCGCCCATAGTCGAGCCCGAAGAACACGTGCGGCCGTGTGAAGACCCGCATGCGCAGACCGAACGAGCGCGTGCTGGTGGCCGGGAAGCCCTCGTGCTGCTGCGCCTCGATCGGTGCGTCGTAGCTGCCATGGAAGTAGGTGAGCGGGTCGTCGAAGCGCTCGGACCAGTAGTCGCGAAGATCACCATCGAAGCGCTCGGGGCGCTCGGACCCGCCGCCCGTGCGTCGCGGCCGTCGCTGCCGCGGCGTCTCGACCTTCAGCGACATCGGCTGCCAGTCGCCCGAGGGGATGAACGCCGCCCAGTAGAACGGGTGCCGGGTCTCCTTGTCGCGCAGCAGCTTGCGCTGCACCTTGCGCAGCGCGGCCGAGCGCCCCTTGCCGCGGCGAAGCTGGCGATAGTAGCCGACCATCAGCGCGCGCGTGGCCTCGTCGTCGACCTGCCAGAGGCTCATCACCTGGCTGCGTGCCCCGGCGATCACCAGCGCCCGCCGCAGGCCATAGACCCCCTCGCCGTTGCGAACCTCGCCCACTCCGGTCTCGCAGGCCGACAGCACCACCAGCTCGGTGCCGCTCAGATCGAGGCTCGCCAGCTCGAGCGCGGTGAGGAGCCCGTCGCCTCCCTCGGGCGCCGCCCGCAGGTTGGCCCCCGACAGCGCCAGGCCCGAGCGAATGAGCGGGTTCTCTCCCTTCGGCGGCGGCCGCCAGCCGTCGTCGGCCTTCTTCTGGTAGACCACGCCCCGCGCCCCATCGACGGTCGACGCTTGATCGGCCAAGAAGAACCCATGGGTGGCCACGTGCAGGAGCACCGGGCTCGAGACCTCCTGGAGCACGCGTTCGGTCGCGTCCGCGCCGGTGTGGATCGAGGCGCCATCGACGAGCTCGGCGATCGCATCGACCTCGGCCTGGGTCCCCGGCAGCGGCCGAAACATCTGGTCGCTCATGTCGGCCGAGCGCCGCGCGGGCCCGGGCTCGGGCGTCGCCGAGCCCCCGGAGGCCGAGAAGTCGGGCGCCCCCACCAACACCGGGAGCGACGAGGCAAAGGCGCTCGCGGCCTGCAGTCGCATGAGGTCGCGCCCGCTCGACAGATAGGTGATCTCCAGGGTCTCGACCAGGTAGCGGTCGCGCTCGTCGACCAGGGCCGACAGCGGCACCAGGTTGAGCTGACCGTCGGGCGACACGAAGACCTGCTCGTGCCCACGAAGGTGCGGGCGGATCTTCTCCATCGTCAGCGCGTCGAGGCGTCGGGCCAGGCTCCCCACGCTGGAGCGCGGGTTGGCCAGCGCGCGGCGCAGGGCGGTCACGGCCTCGTCGATCGCGGCCGCCGGACCGAGGTCGACCATGACGGGTGACCCCTCGCGATGGATCACGTAGGCCACATAGGACGGCGGACCGAACGCGGTGGCAAAGCTCTCGTAGTGCACGTCGAACGGGCGGTAGGCCGCGATCTCCACCAGCACGGCGTCCTCGGGCAGCGCAGCCTGAACCGCCGACAGCTCGATGAGCTCGGCGTCGAGCGCCACCTCGTCGACCGAGGCGAGCTGCTTCTCGAGCGCCACCACCTCCTGCTCGAGCGCAGCGAGCTTGGCCCGGTGCTCGTCGGGCCCGAGGTTGTCGTCGGGGCCGCGCAGCACCAGGCTGGAGATCTGCCCCCGCACCTCTCGGAGCCGATCGAAGGCGGCGCGATCGCCCTCGGCGAGCCGCTCGCGTACCGCTTGCTGGTGCCCGCTGACGGCATCGAGCACCCGCCCCTTGCGCCGCAAGATCGTATTGATCGAGAGCCGGGCCGCGTCGTCGTCGGTGGGTACGTGACGCACGTGATAGGTGATGATGCGATCGGTGCCGCTGACGTAGCGCTCGAGATAGGCCCGCTTTTGCTGCTCGCTGCCGGCCGCGATCACCTCGATGATGTCGTGCTCCTGCAGCTCGGCCGCGCGCGAGGCCAGGTCGATGGTACGAGCGGGGCTGCCCCCCTTGGCCCACAGGGTCTCCGCGAGGTGGTTCAGGGTCGCGCCGATCGACGCGGAGCGCGGCGCCAGCTTGGTCTCCTGCTCGCGCAAGATCTCCTCGAAGATCGCGATGGCCTCGTCGTAGCGCTTCATGGAGCGGTAGAGTCGTCCCAGCTCGGAGCGAACGTTCCACTCCACGGGTGACGAGCGCCCGAAGGCGCGCTCGGCGATGCCCAGCGCGCGCTGCAAGGTGGGCTCGGCGCGTTCGAAGCGCCCGGCCTCCTCGTAGGCGTTGCCCAGGGCCGACACCGGCGAGAGCAGGTGCATCGTCCCCGGCTCCATGCGCGACTCCTGGAGCCCGACCGCCTCCTCGAGCCGACCGATCGCCGCCTCGGGCCGACCGCGCGCCACGTCGACCGACGCCAGGCCCTGCAGCGCAGACGCCCGAGACTGCGGCGTTCCGAGGCGCGCCGACACCTCGAGCATCCGGCGGTAGAGCACCTCGGCCTCGTCGAGCTCGCCGCGGGTCCGTCGTAGACCGGCGAGCGCATCGAGGGCCGAGCTCAGCGGAGCGTCGTCCCCCGCGGCCTCGGCCTCGTCGAGGTTGCGCTGCAGCAGCACCTCCGCCTGGTCGTACTGCAGCCGCACCTGGTAGAGCCCCGCCAGCAGCGTGCGATAGCCGCTCAGCTCGGGTGTGGCGGGCGCCTCGGCCTCGAGCACCGCGATCGCGGCTTCGGCCTCGACCGTCGCCGGCTCGTAGCGTCCGTCGATGAACGCGAGCATGGCATTGGCCGCGTGCTGGCCCGCGCGCTCGCGGGGCGTGGCGGGTGGCTTGGGCGGGCTCGGCTGCGCGGACGAAGGATCGGGCGACGTCGCCACGGTCGGCGGCTTGGTGGACTCCACGTGATCGTCGAGCCTGCGCACCTCGTCCGCCTCGGCGTTGCGCCCGAGCTTCTCCAGCGCGTCCACCGTGACGCCCCCCAGCAGGCGCACGGGATCCGAGTCCCAGCCGAGCAAGGGGCCGATCACGGGCAGGGCCTTGCGCCCCTCGGTCGCGGCCGTCTCGTAGTCACCGGCCTTGTAGGCCTCGAGCGCCTTCGTGGCAGAGACCAGCGCCGCGTCCAGTTCGTCCTTGGTGGGCTCCACCACCGCATGAGCCGGAGCCGGCACGGCCAGCGCCACCGGGGCCAATGCGATCGCGAGGAGCAGCATCCTGCTGCATGGGCGAAACGCCATTCCCCCGCAGCCTAGGATGACTCAGGGTCCATCGACCAGGGGGTGGATGTAGGCCCTCGGTCACGCTCGAACAGGTCGAGCACGGTGCCCTTGTACTGCCCCCTCGCATAGGCTCGATAGCCGCACTTCTCCGCCACGCGGCGCGAGGCGACGTGATCGGGCTCGATCATGCAGACCGTGCGCGACTGCGGCAGCGTGGTGTCGGCCCACCGCAGCACCCCCTCGACCGCCTCGGTGGCCAGGCCGCGTCCGTGGGCCCACGGTGCCAGCGCCCAGCCGGCCTCGGGCACGCGTCCCCAGTCGGGCACCACCGCTCGGTGTGCATCGCCCAGCCCGGCTTCGCCCACGAACCGCCCCGACTCGCGCTCCTCGATCACCCAGTAGCCGTAGCCCATCACGAACCAGTGACCCACGTAGCGCAAGAACCGAAGCCACACGTCCTCTTCCGAGAACGGCTGCCCCCCGATGTACCGGACCACCGCGGGATCGGACCACATCGCGGTGCACGCCGGGAGATCGCTTGGCTGGTGCCCCCGCAGGCGCAGCCGCGGCGTGACGAGCACGGGAACGTCGGGCAGGCAGGGGCAAAGCTCGCTCATGGGCACGCCCGAAAGGTGTACGCTGCGGTCGATGCGGGCAAGTCATCGAACGTTCGGCTCTCCCTCGCTCGTGAAGGTCTTGGCTCCCTCGCTCGTGGCGGGGGGATTGCTGCTGGTGCCGGTCGCCCCCGGGCTGGCCGCCGAGCTGCGGTTCTCGCAGACGGCCGCGGGTCTGGTCGTCGCCACGGGCAACACTCTCGGGCTCTCCAAGGAGCTCAACGCCAACGGCCCCGGCCTCGAGGACTCGATCGGCACCTTCATCAGCCTCGATGCCGCCTCGGTCGACGACTTCCCGGCCAACCCCGCCAATCCCTGGCCGGGGCACACCACCAACGACTGGACCGTCAATGGCTCCGACGCGACCCTCGAGCTCCCGCTCGACGCCGAGGTGCTCCATGCCGAGCTGGTGTGGGGGGGCAGCACGGCCTATGGCAGCGAGAACGTCACCGCGTTCCTCGACGATCCGGTGACCCTGAGCTTCGGGGGTGACGACGAGCTGATCTCGCCCGATCCCATCACCGCACTCGACATCGCCGAGATGGCGTTCTCGGGCTTCGCCGCCAATTACTACATGCGCTCGGCCGACGTGACCGACTTCGTGATCACGCACGGGCCCGGCGTGTACGGGGTCTCCGGGGTGCCCGCCACCCAGACAGTGGAGATCAACTCGCTGAGCGCGGCGGGGTGGACCCTCCTGGTGGCCTACCGCGACTCGACCCAGCCGATCCGCAACCTCACGATCTTCGTGGGTGGAAGCTTCGTCGACGAGGACAGCCAGGAGGACTACGACTTCGCCGGGTTCTGCACCCCACCCTCGGGTGCCTTCGACGGCAGCGCCGTCATCACCACCATCGAGGGCGACGCCGACCTCACCGGCGACGGCTTCCACATCGCCGAGTCGCTCGCGGGGCCGTTCGTGCCGCTCGCGGGGCCCAACAACCCACAGACCAACTTCTTCTGCTCGCAGCTGAACGGCTCCGACGGCCAGCTCGACACCAGCGGGACCTTCGGCATGGCCAACCAGAACGCAGCCGGGGGCTCGAACGTGGTGGGCGGCCGCCAGGGCTGGGACGTGACCACGGTGGCCATGAGCTCGGCCGCCGGTCAGCTCGACAACGGACAGACCTCGGCGATCCTGCGAGCGATCACCACGGGCGACTCGTTCGTGCCGATCGGGGTCGGGTTCTCGATCGAGGTCAACGCGCCCGACTTCACCTCGGCCAGCAACGCAGCGCAGGCCTCACCCGATCTGCTGGGGATCGGGCAGACCAGCACCGTCACCGTGGACATGCGCAACGATGGGCTGGTGGACGCCCAGGATCTGGTGTTCCGGGCACCGCTTCCCAGTGGGCTCGAGCTTTCGTCGTTTGCGATCGACGGTGTCGATGGCGACATCGACGGCGCCGCCGTCGGCACGGCCGACCTCGCCACCGGGGTGGAGATCGGCGACGTGGCCCTGGGGCAGAGCAAGCAGCTCACCTTCGACGTGACCTCGGTGGCCGTGCCCGACAACGGCGAGCTCTACGTGATCACTCCGCAGTGGACGTACGACTATGTGAGCTGCGCGGGCCAGCCACCGCTGAGTGAGCCCCTCGGGATTGCACCGGTGTTGATCGACTTCGATCCAACGTCGAGCGGGACCGGCGGGCTGGACGACACGGCGGGGGAGACGGCCGCCGACTCGGACACGGGCGGCAACTCCGGGAGCGGCTCGGCCACCGGCGTCGGCGACACCACCGGTGGGACGAGCGACGGCGCCACCTCGGGGTTGGTGAGCTTCACCGGCACGGCGGGCACGAGCGAGCCCGCCGACGGCTGTGGATGCCGTAGCGATCGCCAGGGATCCCAGCGGCGCTGGCCGTGGCTCTTGGTCGCGCTGGTGTTCTGGCGTCGTCGCCGAGGCCGAGCTGCCGCTTGAAGGCGTCCGGGTCGGGAGCCAGCTTTCGCCCCGGGAGCCCGAAGGCCCCCGGGGATCGATCACGCCGAGCGGGCGAACAGTTGCTGGGCACGTTCGACAGTGGCCGCACGGCGGAGCCATTGCGTGAGACGCACGTCGTCCGAGCAGCGATCGAGACGACGGCGCTGGGCAGGCGTGAGCGTGAGGCCTCGCGAGTCGAGCACCAACGCGATCGCCTGTCGCCGCTCGTCTCGACGGCCTCGCTCGATGCCCTGCTCGATTCCTCGTTCGATGCCTTGCTCGATTCCGCGTTCGAGTCCCTCGGCAAACTTGCGCCGGCCGATCTTGGTGAAGCAAATGCCAGGTTCGATTCCCATCTCTTCCTCGATTCCTTGCAGGGTCTTGGCGTGTACCGACGCCACGATCAGATCCATCAACAGGTTACTTCGTCCTTCGCCTCGGTTCATCCCGTCGAGCACTGCTTGGAGCGTGACCCGGATGAGTCGTTTCGAACCAGCTCGACGTCCATGCACCATCACCGCAAGGGTCGCAAGCGCCGGGTGTCGGCGAGCCTCGTCGGGTTCGAACGAGCGCGGGATCTGGTCCGGCCCGACGACCAACGGATGGAGCTTCATGCGCCCCCGGCCCAGATCGATGGGACGGCTCGCCCAGCGGGCCGTTCGTTGGTAGGGCGTGAGCACCACCAACGTCACCGGGCACCGCAGACGTGCACGGAGCCCCGCAACATGGAGCGGCCAGGTCCACCACTTGTCTTCGTCACGCTCGCGCTGGATCTCGCCAGCGACGGCCTCGTGCAGGGTGCCATCGCGGATACGCTGGAACACCGCCGTACCATCGACGATGTGGTCGGACGCGCGAAGCTGCCGGATCGTCTCGGGCCCTTGCAGAACCTGGAGGTCCTCGTCGACCTCCAGACCCAGGCAACGGCGCAGCAGCTCGGGCCAGAGCTCCGGGTTTTCGGCCACGAGCATGGTCATGCCTTGGTGGAGCACGGAAGGGGGCATGACCCGAACACCAGCAAGATCAGTTCCGGGAGGTGGTCTCAATGATCTCGATGCATTGCGAGCACGGTACTCGCGCAGTGGTCCGCCGGTTGACCGGGGGGTGGCCAACCGGTGGGCCACTCAGAGCGAGAAGAACTCGCGGATCTTGCCCAGCAGCTGCCCCGAGCGCTCGCCGTCCACTCCATCACCCACCTTCCGCGCCGCGGACTTCGAGCTCGCGCTGTCGATCTCCTGCTGCCGCGTCGCCAATGCCTCGCTGATCCGCTCCGCCAGCTCCGGCGATGCATCCAGGATCGGCGCCAGCGCAGCCTTGCCCACCACGAGCAGCTCGGTATCCACCAGCGTTCGCACGTTGGCATTGCGCGGCGCCCCGGTCATCAGCGACATCTCGCCAAAGAACGACCCCGGCCCGAGCCTTGCCACCTCCACGCTGTCCCCTCGCGGCGTGTGGTGCTTCTCGTCCACCGTCACCACCACCTGCCCGCGCAGCACGATGAACAGCTCGTCGCCGTGCTCGCCCTGACGGATCACCAGCTCACCGGGCGCATAGGGCCGCAGCTCCGTCGCCTGTGCCAGCTGTTCCTGCTGCTCCTGCTGCAGCGCACGACAGATGTCCACCCGCCGCAGCGCCCGCAGCCGCTCCGCCAACGCCTCGCGCTCGGTTCGCTTGCGCTGCTGCTCGTCCTCGGGATGCACCGCCACGTCCTGCACCGGGCGCGCCAGGGGAATCCCCGCCCGCCGCAGCGCCACCCAGATGCGCTCGCGCGCGGCCGAGTCGACGCGCTCCCGTGCCTCGTAGTCGTCGATGAAGTAGCGCACCCAGTACTGCATGCCGAAGTCGGTGAACGCCTCGGTCAATACGTCGGGCGAGGGCTCGAGCAGTACGCCATCGGTCTCGTGCAGCCCCGCCTCGATCGCGGCCCGCACCCGGTGCGGCGCCACGTCGCGCGGCACCGTGAGCCGCAGCCCCCGGCGGCTCACCGGCGTGGGCTTGGTGAAGTTGCGGATCGGCGCCTTGGCCAGCGGCCCGTTGGGGATCACGATCTCCACCTGATCGAGCGTGATCACCCGGGTCGCGCGCCAGTTGATCTCGACCACCCGCCCCACCACGCTGGGCTTCTCGTCGAACTGGATCCAGTCGCCGACCTCGAACGGATGCTGCGCCTGGATCGACAGCCCCGCGAACAGGTTGCCCAGGGTGTCCTGCAGCGACAGACCCACCACCGCGGTCAGCAGCGCCGACGTGGTCAACAGCGCCGACAGCTCGGCCCCCGCGGCCCGCAGGGTGGCCAGCACCGCGGTCACGTAGACCAGGCCCTCGAGGATGTCGCGAAAGATCTTGGGGAACGGTCGAGCCCAGCGCCGGGCGAGCAGCGAGTCGAGCACCAGCACGAAGCCGGCTCGACCCAGGCACGTCAGCAGCATCAACAACGCCGAGAGCTGGGCCAGGCGGTTCAGCCCGCTGCCCAGGGGGGTGACCGCAACCACCGCCACGCACGCGAAGTGGGCGACCAGCAGGCGAAACGGCCAGCGGATCAGCTCGCGCTGCGAGTAGGGCAAGAGCAGCCGCAGCGCCACGATCAACGCGAGGGCGATGAGCGACCCCAGCCCTTCGAACGGCAGCGCATCCCCCTCGAGCACCGAGCGCAGCGCGTCACCCAGCCACTGCATGGCGTCCCTCGGTGCCCCGGCGCTCGCCTAGACCGGCGGATGCGTGAAGGCGACCCACGCCGCAGCCGCACCCACCAGGGGCAAGAGCCACAGCCACACCTTGCCCAGGTCGGGGGTGCGCCGCACCACGGCCACCGCGGCCCCCAGCACCAGCCACAGCGCGAGCTTGATGTAGATCCACGTGGGCCAGCCGCTCATGATCCCCAGGCGAGCCATCAGGCCGAAGCCGGCCACGAACACCACGAGCAACGAGACACCGTGGGCGATCGTGAGCAGCTTGCGGACCGGCGCCACCTCCCGGTCGTCGCCGCCCCGCAATCCCAGCACGGCCATGCCGCCCAGGCTCGCGAACAAGAGCATGATGCCCAGCAGGTGGAGGACTTTGTAGACTTCGGTCGGCATGGGACGAGAGGCGAGGGCCGAGGGTAGCACCGAAGGCACCAGGGGGGCACGGCCGCCGCGGCGCGGCTCCCGGCGGCTGCGCCAATGGTTGCCTTGGCGGTTGCCTTGGCGGTTGCCCCAAGGCCTTCCGTGGTTCGACCTGCTCGGTATCCTGTGCGTGACTGCGTTCGCCGCGGTGCTGTTGCTCGACCTGCGGGCGCTCGGCCGCCCGCGAGACGAGGTCTCCCTGCACGTGGACCCGCAGGCGCTCGCCGAGGGCTTTCGCGAGGGCGTGCAGTGGTACGGGCTCTATCGCGGCGACGAGAAGATCGGCTTCTCTCGCACCGAGCGTCGGCGACGTGAGGACGGCTACCAGCTCATCCAGCAGCTGCGGCTGCGCCCCGGCACCAGCGACGCGGGCCCCACCGACCTCGAGGTGGAGACCGAACTCGATGCCGACTTCGCGCTGCGGCGGTTCTCGGTGCGAGCCGAGGGTGGATCGGTCCCGCTGACCGCCTGGGGCGAGCGGCGCGGCGACACGCTGCACGTGGAGGCCCAGGGCCTGCCGGGGCTGCCCGTGCTCGACCTGCCGCTGAGGGAGCCCCCGGTGTTCGACTTCAGCCTCGGCCCGCTGGTGATGAGCCACGACCTGCGACCCGGTGACGTGTTCTCGTTCACCCATGTCGATCCGATGGGCCTGCTCCCCACCGAGGGGCGCATCGAGTACCTGGGACGGGAGTCGATCGACGTGCTGGGCGAGACCACCATGGCGCATCACCTGCGGCAGGAGCTGCCCGGGGTGCCGCCGCTGCAGCTTTGGATCAACGACCTCGGCGAGGTGCTCCAGCAGGAGCTGCCGCTGCAGCTGCTGGCCGTGCGCGAGGTCGAGGCCCAGGCCTCCTACGGGCTGCTCGCCCCCGAGACGGCAGCGCCCGAGACCGCAAGGGAGGCTTCGCGATGATCGTCGTGCAGGACCTGCACAAGCGCTACGGTGACTTCGAGGCCATCCGTGGCCTCTCCTTCCACGTGCGCCACGGCGAGGTGTTCGGCTTCCTGGGACCCAACGGGGCCGGCAAGAGCACCACCATGCGGATCATCGCGGGGCTCATCCAGGCCACGGCGGGGCAGGTACGGGTCGACGGGCACGACCTCCGACGCGAGCCGCTGCGAGCCAAGGCGATCACCAGCTTCATTCCCGATCGTCCGTTCCTCTACGAGAAGCTCACCGCATTCGAGATGCTCGAGCTGCAAGGAGGGCTGCACGGGTTGGCGCGGGCCGAGATCGCCGCTCGCGGCGAGGCGCTCTTGCGCCGCTTCGAGCTGCACGAGTGGTCCGACGGGCTCATCGAGAGCTTCTCGCACGGCATGAAGCAGCGCCTGGTGTTCGCCACCGCCCTCTTGCCCCGCCCCCGCCTGCTCATCGTCGACGAGCCGATGGTGGGCCTCGACCCCCGCGGCGCCCGACTGGTCAAGGCCGTCCTGCGCGAGCAGTGCGAGGCCGGAGCATCGGTGTTCCTGAGCACGCACACCATGGAGGTCGCACAAGAGATCTGCGATCGGATCGCGATCCTCAGCCGCGGCACGATCGCGGCGCTGGGCACCATGGACGAGCTGCGTGCGCAAGCCGAGGAACCGGGCTCGTCGCTCGAGCAGATCTTCCTGCGGCTCACCGAGGAGGCCCAGCAGCAGCCCGATCCGCGCCACGGTGCCGCAGAGGAACCCTCGAAGTGATCGCCCTGCACCTGCTCCGCGCCAAGTGGCGCTCGCTGTGGAACCTGCGCCGCAGCGCCCAGATGGGTCCCAAGCGCCTGCTGGCCCTGGTGGTGATGGGGACGCTGGTCTGGGTGGGGATCCTCGCCGTCTCGCAGTGGTTCCTCGGCCGCGTGGTGGCCATCGAGCCCATCGGGGTGGTCATGCTCCGCAAGCTGCTCGAGCTGGTGGTGCTGTTCATCCTGTCGATCCTCACCGTCTCCAACCTCATCGCCGCCTTCAGCACGTTCTTCCTGGCCGACGACCTGCCCGCGCTGGTGGCCCGGCCCGTGCCCGCCAATGCGCTCTACCTGGCGCGCTCGTGCGAGAACTGCCTCTACGCCTCGTGGATGACGGTGACGTTCTCGGCTCCGTTCTTCCTGGCCGCGGGCCTGGTGATGCACGCACCCGCGTCCTATCACCTGACGTGGCTGGCCGTGCTGCCGCTCTTGGCGGTGATCCCCACCACCCTCGCGGTGATCGTGGCCATGCTGCTGGGGCGCGTGCTCTCGGCCCGCCGCACCCGACAGCTGTTGATGCTGCTGGCCACGGTGGTGTTCACGGTGTTGTTCGTGCTGTTTCGTCAGCTCGAGCCCGAGCGCTTCGTCGATCCCGAAGAGCGGGCGCCGCTGCTCGACGTGCTGAGCCAGGTGCAGAGCAGCCCCACGCCCTGGCTGCCCAGCGCCTGGGCGGCGGACGCCCTGTGGGCCCAGCTCTCGCCCGTGGGCCAGGCGATGGGCCACCCGCTGCTACGTCTGCTCACGGGCGCACTGGCGCTGGTGTTCGTGGCCGGCTGGGTGTTTCGGGCGTTGTTCCCCACCGCGTTCTCCCGCGCCCAGGAGGGCCAGGGGCGCCGGCTCGACGAGCGCCGCTCGAGCGCCGCGGCCCGCCCACGCCGCGAGCTGGCCGCGCTCGCCCGTGCCCTGGCCGCACGAGGTGGCCACGAGCGACCAACCCGAGCCCTCGCCCGCAAGGATCTGCGCGTGTTCCTGCGCGACACCACCCAGTGGACACAGATGCTGCTGCTGGTCGCGCTGGTGGCGATCTACGTGGTCAACTTCAGCTACATCCGCTCGGCCGGCGACAGCGGGATCATCCCGCGGCAGGGCCTGCACTTCATCAACCTCTCGCTGGGTGGCTTCGTGGCGGTGGCCGTGTGCGTGCGGTTCAGTTTTCCGGCCATCTCGCTCGAGGGACGCGCGTTCTGGATCGTGCTCCGCGCTCCGATCCCCATGCACGAGGTGCTGCGCGGCAAGTGGCGCTCGCTGGCCCTGCCGCTTTCCAGCCTCATCGCGCTGCTCGTGTCGGTGACCAGCCTGTGGCTGGGATCGGGGCCGCTGCTGACCGCGCTGGCCGTGCTCACGGTGGTGCCGCTCACGGTGGGCCTGTGCGGCCTCGCGCTCGGCCTCGGGGCTCGATTCCCCCGCTTCCACATCGACAACGCGGCCAAGATCGCCACCGGGCTCGGCGGCGTGCTCTACATGCTCGGGGGGCTGCTGTTGCTGCTCACGGTGGTGCTCTTGGCGGTGGCCCCCACGCTGGGGCTGATGCAGTGGCTCGAGCACGGCTACATCGCCCGCGATGGCCTGTGGCGCGGGCTGGGCGTGCTCGCGGGCGTGATCGCGCTCGCGCTGCCGCTGGTGGTCGGGCACATCGCCGTGGCACGAGGCGCGCGGCACCTGCAAACCCACGGCATCGACGCGTGAGCCCCCTCGCACCGAGGGCGGTGCCCGGCCGGTAACGAACCGGACCAAGGCACGTACTGGCCGCCGTGCGGACCTCACCCTCCTTGGCCTCCCTGCCCTTGCTCGCGCTCTGTCTCTCCCCGGGTTGCGGTGACGACTCGACCCCGGGCGACGGCTCGTCGGGCGACGGGCCGACCACCACGGCGTCGAGCGACGACCCCTCGTCGACCACCGACTCCACCGACTCCACCGACCCGACCGCCTCGACCGATGGCCCCGGCCCCACCTCGGGCTCGACCGGACCCACCAGCGACACCGAGCCGGATTCCTCGGACACGACCGGGAGTTCCACCGCAGAGCCCGTCGATCAGGTTCCCCCCACCAACCGCGCCGAGCTGGTCCCCTGGCTCGAGAGCGGCGAGTATCAGGGCTGGACCAGCGAGTCCGGCATCCACCCCTCGGCCGGGCCCCACGGCGCCGGCGTGCTCACGTTCGTCAACGACGCCTTGCTCGCCTCGCTGGAGGCCGCCAATCCCGCGCACCCCCAGGACGCGGCCACGGTCAAGGAACTCTACGATGCCGGGGGATCGCTCGTCGGCTGGGCCGTCATGGTCAAGATCCAGCCCGACAGCGCGAGTGGAGACGGCTGGTACTGGTACGAGGTGGTCGACACCACCGTCTACGCCGACGGGACCGGCGAAGCGCTCTGCACGGGGTGTCACAACGGCGGCGTGGATTACGTACTCACGCCGTTCCCGCTCCAGTGACGCGAGCGGAAGCGGGTTCCCGTCTCGGGCTGCATTGGCTACCCTCGCTCCCCATCATGAGCGCCCAAGCCGAGCTCGCCCAAGCCCTCGCGTTCCTCTACGTCACCTTCGGCCACGCCACCGATGGGACCCTGACCCAAGAAGAGATGCGCACGCTGGCCGCCAAGCTCGGCACGCGAGCCCCGGAGCTGACGCTCGAGGATCTCGGCCAGGTGCTGCGCTCGGCGGTCAGCGCCTTCATGGCCGTGCCCACCCGCGAGGCGAGGATCTCCACCGCACAGACCCACGCCACGATCCTTCGCGACGCCTGCGACGACGCGATGCGCCGCGCGATCCTCAGCGACCTGGTGGAGATCGCCAAGGCCGACGGTCAGGTCTCGGACGAAGAGCTCGCGTTCATCGACCAGACCGCCGCGACCCTGGGCGTCCAGCGCGAGGGCTGATGTCCCCCGCCCCGCCGTCCGAACGCCACACCGAGCTCGACGACTCGGCGGAGCCCGCCCGCGACCCCTTCACCGGTGCGGGTCACATTGGCCACGATGCGGCTCGGATCGGACGCTACTGCATCCTCGAGCGGATCGGAGCGGGCGGCATGGGCGAGGTCTACGCGGCCTACGACGAGCAGCTCGACCGCAAGGTCGCGGTCAAGGTCCTCCACCGCGAGCGCGGCACGTCCGAGACGGCCCAGGCCCGGCTCCACCGCGAGGCCCAGGCGCTCGCCCGCCTGTCCCACCCCAACGTGGTCGCGGTCTACGAGGCGGGGATGCACGAGGGCGAGGTCTTCCTCGCCATGGAATTCGTCCGCGGTCGCACCTTGCGAACCTGGCTGCGGGAGCGCCCGCATACCTGGGGCGAGATCCTCGAGACCTTCGTCGCCGCGGGCGAGGGGCTCTGGGCGATGCACGAGCTGGGTCTGGTGCATCGCGACTTCAAGCCCGACAACGCCCTCGTCGACGGGCACGAGCGCATCCGCCTCATCGACTTCGGGCTGGCCCAGCACTCGCAGCGCCGCGCCCACGATGACGACCCGATCGAGCTCACCCCGCGGCCGGACGAGTCGCTCGCCCTCCCTCGCCTGGCCTCGCTCACCCGCACCGGCGCCATGGTCGGCACGCCGATGTACATGGCGCCCGAGCAATTCGAGCGCAAACCCGCGAGCACGGCCAGCGATCAATTCGGCTTCTGCGTGGCCCTCTACGAGGCGCTCTACGGCATTTCACCGTTCGAGGGCAACACCGCGGCCACCCGCGGAGCCGCCGTACTGCACGGCGAGCTGGTCCCGCCACCGTCGGGCACCGCCGTTCCGTCGGCGGTGCTCGCCGTCGTCACGCGAGGCCTGCGACGCGACCCCGCCGAGCGCTGGCCCGACATGCGACAGCTGCTGGCCGCGCTGCGGGGCCTGCTGGCCAGCTACGAGCCCGACCTGCAGGACGTCAGCTCCAACCGCTCGCGAGGCCGCATCCTCATCGCCTTTGCGGTGCTCGGGGCGCTGGCGCTCCTGACCTTTGGCGTGCTCACCTTCACCGGGGCCATCGCGTTCACCCCCGCCAGCCTGACCGTGGTGCAGGGGGCGATCCTGGCGCTCACCGGGGGGGCCGCCTTCGTCACTCGCACCCGCTGGCTCGGCCACCGCACATCCCGTCGCGTGGTCGCGTTCCTGCTGCTGATGCTCACCCTGTACTTCGTGCAGAACCTGGTGGGCTGGATCGTGGGCCGCAGCGCCTATCACACCTACGTGGGCATCTCGGTGAGCACGGTGCTCATCAGCCTGTTCGCCACGCCGCTCCTGGTCAACTCGCTGTGGTGGTGTGCGCTGTGGGTCGCGGCTTGTACGGTGCTGATGCTCGTGGACCCGCCGCGCTACTTTGCCTACTTCTTGGTCGCGACGTTCGGTGCCGCGATCATCGGGGCTCGCATGGCTCCGCGGCGCTCGGTCGATCGCTGGATCCGTCATGCCGCCAGCCAGGGCAGCAACACCTCGCAGACGGGACTTCGCTCGTCGCCCCCCGTGCGGCGACACGGATGAGCGTGCGGCTCGATGCCCCCACCCCCACGCACGGCCGCGGGCGCGGAACGACGACCTCGCGCATCGGCATGAATTCCCCGATCGTGGCCGGTTTCTCGTATCCTGCCACCATGATCCATCCGCGACTGACTCAACGACTGGCACCACGACGACTTGCATTGATCCTTGGACTCGGGCTCGGCCTGTCGTCGTCCGCGTGTGGCGACGATGGCAGCACGGCCGAGGGTGGCTCGGGCAGCAGCGATACCGGCGGCACCGAGGGCAGCACCACCATGATGCCCACCACCACCACGACCACGACGGCCATGACCGACTCGATGGGCACGATGGGCGGCACGGGCTCCACCACCAGCGACCCCACCACGGGCAACGTCGACTCGTCGGGCACGAGCACCACCGACCCCGGCACGGACACGGGTGAGAGCAGCAGCTCGGGCGGCATGCCGGCGACGCCCTATCCGCCCTGCATGGGGATGGACGACCCGCCCTGCCCCGATCCCTACGACCACTGCTACATGTACGTGGAGCCCGAGTTCAGCGTGTGCAGCCAGATGTGCAAGGAAGACGGCGACTGCCCCCTGCCCGACAGCGGCGACGCGTTGGCCGTGTGCGGCGGGCCCATGGCGAACGAGTGCGTGCTCGATTGCGGCAACGATGCCACCTGTCCCGACGGGATGGAGTGCGTGCAGGTCGGTGGTGGTGGCGGCGGCGGGATCTTCCGCTGCGCCTGGCCGGCCTGAGCCGCACCATGGGTCGGGGCCAGCTCCAGCGCATGGCCCCGTCCCGGCGGCTCGTCGGGAGCCGTCCGGCCTTCAGCCGCACGAGCCGCACAGGAACAGCTCGACGAAGATCGCACACACCGCGTCCCACTGGGTGGTGCAGCAGAAGTCGTCGATGAAGCACACGCAGTCGGCGATCGCCTGGTCGTCGCAGCCGGGGCCGGCCTGGGCCGAGCAGCAGGTCGAGGTCCCCGGTGGCGGCGGTGGCATGGCGCCACCACAGTCGCCGCAGCCGAACATCGCCACCTCGTCCACGCACAGCGAGTCCCAGGTGCTGCTGCAGCAGTAGGCGTCCTGCATGCACACGCACGACTCGATGGCCGGGTCGTCACAGCCGGGGGTGCCGTTGTCCATGCAGCAATCGCCATCGCCCCCGAGCGGCGGACCGCCCGAGTCGCCCGAATCGCCCGGCGGTGGAGGAGGGCCTCCGCTCTCGCCGACGCCGGCACAGTGACCACACCCGAGCGCCTCCACGGCCGAGGCGCAGACCTCCTCCCACCCGCTGTCGCAGCAAAAGGAGATCTCGGTGCACACGCAGGTCTCCACGGCGTCGTCGTTGCAGCCGGGCTCGCCGTGGCCGATGCAGCAATCCTGTTCCTCGGGAGGCGGAGGCGGTGGAGGTCCCGAGTCGGGATCCTCACCGGCGTCGAGCGGCCCCCCGTTGCAGAAGCCACAGCCGAGGTCGTCGACCAGCGACACGCACACGTCCGACCAGTCGCTGGTGCAGCACGCGGGGGCCTGGTTGCAGATGCACGACTGCACGACCTGGTCGTTGCAGCCCCCCTCGGCATGCGGAACGCAGCAGCCATCGACGGGCACGTTCCCCGAGTCGATGCCGAAGGTGGCGGGCCCATCGTCGACCGTGCCCCCTCCCGGGCCCGGCGGGGGCGGCCACGAGGGCACGCCGGTGGTCTCGGCCCCCTGGCTGCACGCGGCCAACAGCACCATCAGCACCGGGGCGGCCAAGCTCCGCCTGCGAATCATGTTCATGTGGGCCCCAGCTCCATGCGGCCTCGGCATCATCCCACATCTGCTGGCCGTTGCACGAGCGGGAGCCTCGAGCGCGTCTTTGCGCTCCCGCGTCGCTTCCGCACTCGCGATGGCGTGCTCGGGCGCGCGACCCTTCGCTCGCCCTAGCAGCTGCCGCAGCCGAGCGACTCCACCTCGCCCACGCAGGTGAGATCCCAAAACACGTTGCAGCAGTAGTCATCCACCGCGCACACGCAGGCCTCGACGGGGTCGTCGGGGCAGCCGGCGCCCGCCTGCTGCTGGCAGCACGCCGAAGGGCCTCCGCCTCCATCGCCCCCGGTGCTCCCGCCCCCGGTGCTTCCACCGCCTCCGCAGGTGCCGCAGCCGAACGAGTCGACCTCGTTGACGCACACGCCGTCCCACTCGGTGTCGCAGCAGTAGGCATCCTGACCGCAGACGCAGGCCTCGATCGCCGCATCGTCGCAGCCGGGCGAGCCATTGGGCGCGCAACAGTCTCCCGTGCCGCCGGGCGGGGGACCGCCACCGCCCGTGTCGTCTCCCGGCGGAGGCGGGCCTCCGCCCGTGTCTCCGGCGGGCGGGGGTTCGCACGAGCCGCAGCCGTTCAGCTCGAGGATCGCGACACAGCCCGCGCTCCACTGCGAATCGCAGCAGGTGGGATCCGCATCGCACACGCAGGCCTCGATCGCTGCGTCGTCGCAGCCCGGTGTCCCATGCGGAGCGCAGCAGTCTGCGTCGTCACCCGCAGGCGGCGGTGGCTCGTCGTTGCAGTGGCCACAGCCGAGCTGCTCGATGAGGGCCGCGCACGCTTGATCCCACTCGGACTCGCAGCACCACGGATCGCTGGCGCACACGCACAGCTCGACCGGCTTGTTGTCGCAGCCGGGTGAGCCGTTGCCCACGCAGCAATCGCCATGGTTGTCGGCCGGCGGTACGCCACCGTCGTCACCCGGCGGCGGAGGACCGCCACCATCGAGATCGGCGCTGGGGTAGTCGTCGGTGTCGGCCTCGGTCTCGCCCTCGTCGTCCCCGTCGTCTCCCCCTCCGTAGGGCTGGCTGGCGTAGGGGTGGTAGTCGTTCATGCCGCCGCTGCACGCCGTCAGCGAGAGCCCCGCTGCCATCGCCATCCCGATCCCCAGGATCGTCCACCCCCGCTGCTTGGTCCCTGCGCGTCTCATCGGTCGCCTGCTCCGCTCGCGATCGCCGACATCGCCCACGGCCTTCGCCGAGGTACGACGCCCACCCACCAACGCATGGAATGCTCGCACGTTCGCGGAGCAACGCAACCACGAAGTCGAGCCCTCGCGTGGTTTT
This sequence comes from Paraliomyxa miuraensis, assembly GCF_026337845.1. Taxonomy (GTDB): domain Bacteria; phylum Myxococcota_A; class Polyangia; order Nannocystales; family Nannocystaceae; genus Paraliomyxa; species Paraliomyxa miuraensis. The sequence continues at coordinate 244,453 of NZ_JAOVZF010000154.1, forward strand.
CTTCGTGCGTTCGCGTTGCGATCGCGTGGCGATGAGCGAGTTGTATTGGCGAGTTGCACAGCGGCTCGCCAGCGCTTGGGCAACTTGCCCAGTGGCTCGGGAGACCAGGGGCCCGATCGAGACGTTCACGCTGCGCGGCATCGAGGACTCGCCCGCCCTACCTGGCCCGAGCCGCCCGCTCCTCGGCACGCTGCCGCGGCCCTCGCGGGCGCCAGCCGCCTGGATCGAGCAGCCACGCCCGCACGTCGGCCACCGCCTCGTCCGCGCTCGCCTCGCCAAACCCCTCCTCCGCCTGCTGCGCCAGCGTCCGCGCCCGCGCTCGCTCGGCCGCACCGCCGCCTTGCCACAGCGCCCGCGCCAGCAGGAACGCGCTGCCCGCCCGCGCATCCGGCAATGCGTCGTCGCGTAGCCTTCGCTGCAGCGCCTGCTCGGCCAGCGCCACCGCCTCGGCGGTCCGTCCTCGTGCGAGCAGCACCTTGGCCAGGGTGTGGCGTCCGATCGCCACGTTGGGATGCTCCGCGCCCAGCGTGCGCTCCCACAGGGCCAAGGCGCTGCGCGCCTCGAGCTCCGCCGCCTCGGGCTGGCCGCGATCGAGCAGGAGCTGCGCGAGGTTGTTGCGCGAGCGCGCCACGTCGGCATGCTCGGGACCCACCGCCGCCGTCGTGATCGCCAGCGCCCGGCGCTGCTCGTGCTCGGCCTCCTCGAGCTTGCCCTGCTCGATGAGCACCTGCGACAGGTTGTTGTACGCGGTGGCCATGTTGGGATGCTCGGCTCCCAGCGAGGCCTCCCAATTGGCGATCACCCGGCGGTACTCCGCTTCCGCCTCGTCGTAGCGATCCTTGGAGTAGAGGACCAACGCCAGGTTGTTGCGCGCGATCCCAACGTTGGGATGCTCGAGCCCCAGCGACCGCTCCCACTGCGCCAGCGCCCCGCGCAGCTCGGCCTCCGCTTCATCGTCCCTGCCCTGCTCGTGCAGCACCAGGCCCAGGTTGCTGCGGCTCTGGGCCACGATGGCATGCTCGGGTCCCAGCGCCGCCTCGAGCATGGGCAGCGCCCGCCGTAGCTCGGCCTCGGCCTCCACGTAGCGCCCCTGTGCATACAGGACGTTGCCGAGGTTGTTGTACGACTGGGCGATGTCGGGGTGACCCGCCCCGAGCCCTCGCTCCTGCCTGCGGATCGCTTCCCGCTGCTGGGCTTCGGCGCCAGCGTGGTCGCCTCGCTGGTTGAGCACCTGGGCGAGGTTGTTGTACGCCATGGCCACGTCGGGATGATCGGGCCCCAGCGCCGCCTCCTGCACCTCCATCGCCCGGCGGATCTCGGCCTCGGCTTCCTCGTAGCGCCCCTGTCCGCTGAGCGTGTTGGCGAGGTTGTTGTGGAACAGCCCCACCGTCGGGTGGTCGGGGCCCAGCGCCTTCTCCATCGCGGTCACGGCTCGCCGCAGCTCGGTCTCGCTCTCCTCGTACCGCCCCTGCGAGTACAGGCAGAGGCCCAGGTTGCTGCGCGAGATCCCGAGCTCCGGATCGTCGGGCGGCAGCGCCTGCTCGCGCAGCTGCAGCGCGCGCCGGTACTCGGCCTCGGCCTCGGCCAGCTCGCCGTCGGCCGCCAGCACATTGGCGTACGCATTGTGAGCGCTGGCCTCCACCACCGGATCGTGGAGCGAGAGCCCCAGGGTCAGCTCCCACAGCTGACGCCCCTCGTCCATGCGGCGCTGCTGATAGCCCACCACGAACATCAGCTCCTCGGCCAGCTCCTGCACCAGATCCAGCCGACGAAAGCGGGCGGCCGAGCGCAGCCCCTCGCGCAGCGCGGCCTCCGATTCCGCGTAGCGCCCCAGCTCCTCGAGCACGACCCCGTGATCGAGCGCCACCTCGGCCACCACCGGCTCGTACGCGATCCCGGCCAGCATCCCCCGTGCCTCCTCGGCCCGTGCGAGGGCCTGGTCGAAGCGACCCGCCCGCAGCTCGGAGATGGCCTCGGCCAGCCGCGCACGGATCTCCTCGACCGCCGCCGCCTCCTCGGGCGGGGGCGGCTCCACGTCGAGCATCAGCGCCTCCACGTCGGCACAGCGCGACAGCCGGGGCAGGCCCCCGACCACGTCGGCCGCGTTGCGGGTGACCTCGACGTCGGCCCCGGCGAGCACCTGCGTCACCGCCGACAGCTCGACCCGCGCGCGATGCAGGCATGCCATGCGCAGGTCCATCACCGTCGCCGACTGCTCGCCGCGTACCGTGGTGGCCTCGCACGCCTCGGTGTGCATCGCGACCCACTCGTCGGCGTAGCGATCGAGCTGCCCCGCGGTGCGCTCCCACACCGGCCCCGCAAACGAGGCCCCCACTCCGAGCATCGCCTCGCGGGCCTGCTCGCGACGCGCTTCGTCCCACACCCCCGCGAGGCGCTCGCGTGCCCCGCTGCACTGCTGGGCCCGCGCGCTCGACCACGACCACCAGCCGGCGACCGCCGCCACCACCAGCGCCCCGCCCCCGAGCCCCCATAGCCACTGCCTGCGCCGCTTGGCGGGGTCGTGGTCGAGCGCCTCGAGCAGCGCCTCCATGCTCGGCCAGCGCGCGACGGGCTCGGGCGACAGCCCGCGGCGCACGGCCTCGATCACCGGACGCGGGACCGGAGGGCTGCCCGAGGGCCACGCGGGCGGCCCAGCCTGCTTTTGCCCGTAGAGCCGCGTCAGCTCCTTGCTCCGAAACGGCGGAGCACCGCAAAGCGCCTCCCATAGCGACAGACAGAACGCAAACTGATCGGCCGAGGGCTCGAGCGGCTCGCCGCGATGCTGCTCGGGTGGCATGTAGCGCGGCGTCCCCATCACCGTGCCGAGCTGGGTGAGCACCACGTCGATACTCCCGCTGCCCGACGCCTCGCTCGGCTGTCCCACGCCGTCGAGGCCCAAGCCGTCGAGACCCAGTACGCTGTCGAGGCTCTCTCCGATCGAGCTGCGGGTCTCGGTGGCGCTCAGCTTGGCCAGGCCGAAGTCGGTGACCTTGACGCCTCCTGCGTCATCGATGAGCACGTTGTCGGGCTTGAAGTCGCGGTGCAAGAGCCCCGCGGCATGGGCCGCCGCGAGGCCTCGGCCCGCCTTGCGATAGTGCGCCACCACTTCGTCCCAGCGCCGCCCCCCCGACCTGGACCACCGCCGCAGGGTCTGCCCCGGGACGTACTCCATCACCAGCACCAGCCCCGCTTGCAGCTCCTCCACGTCGAACACCGCGACCACGTTGGGGTGCGACAGCTGGGCCATCGCCTGGGCCTCTCGCAGCATGCGCTCGCGTGCGTTGGCATCGAGGACCTTGCCCAGCACGAGCTTGAGCGCGACCTCGCGCTGCAGCTTGGGATCGTAGGCCCGCAGCACCCGCCCCATGGCGCCGCGCCCGAGCGTCTCGAGCACCACGTAGCGCCCCTGCATGGTCCCGATGTCGGGCTCGGGCAATGGACGCGGCCGCGACCCGGCATGCGTGGGGGCACCGGTGTCGTCGGGGGTGCCGTCGGGACTCATGAACGCGGTCCGCTCGTCCGGATCGAGCTCCGAGCCGGTGGCCGCGTCGTCCATCACCCGCAGTATCGCAGGTCGACCCAACGTCGTGCGACCGATATCCACACGCACGCTCCCACTTGCGCCCACGCCCGATCGTGCCAACGCCCCCGCGACACCGTCCACCGGGGCACGCGAAGGCCCCTCTGCGCACATCGAGGTGATACCGTGGACGATGATGGGCATGCGGACGATCACCATGGCAGCACGGCGCTCCCGGACCCCCTTCGGCCTCGCGACGCTCCTCGCGGGCATGCTCGCGAGCCTGGCCCCGCCCGCCGCGGCCGAGACCTTCGAGGCCGGCGCGTACATCATCCCAATGGACCTCGACTACCAGGACGACGGCATGCTTCGCGCCTACGGCCTGGTCTACGAGCTGCTGCGCAACCACGTGCCCGTGCGCTGGGTGATCGCGTCGGGCAAGGGCTACGGCGACCCCGACTTCGCCGCAATCGCGGTCGACGTGGGCAGCGGTGCACCCATCGATCACCAGTACCGCGGCGGTCCTTTCGTCGTGAGCGTGGCGGATGCCAACGACGCCGAGCCGATCATCACCGCCTGGCAAGCCGTGTACCCCGAGACCGCGGTGCACGAGGCCACCATGCCGTTCTCGGGCGAGGTGGCTCGCTACCTGGTGGTCGCGCCGACCATCGCCATGGTGGCCGACGGCAACCAGGACATCGCCCGTGGCTACATGCAGGCCGCCGGGATCCCCGACTCCACCCTATCGCTGGCGTGGGCCAACGACAGCCCCGACATGCTCGACGTGGACGAGCTGATGGGACCCACCGACGTCGATCATCGCGATGGCCTGCTGTTCGACGCGGACGGCGATCCCGTCTACTGCCAGCTGATGTCGATGCACTGGGGCGTCAACGACGCCAACGCCAACCCCGAGGTGGTGGCCGAGGTCCGCGAGTACCTGAACAACCCCGTGCACTTCTTCGCCGAGTGCCAGGCCGTCAACGCGTTCGAGAACCTCGATCCGCACGGCTACTTCTTGACCCCCAACGGCTTCCTCATCGGCCAGCGACCCGACGAGGTCGACTACCACCACATGGACAGCCCCTTCGGTCAGCTCGACGGTCCGTGGGAATCGGTGGGCGGCAGCGAGCCGGCCTACACCTTGCCGCCGGGCGACTCGTACAAGGCCGGCGACATCACCATGGTGACCGAGGCCGGCACTCCCGAGGGCGTCAACGACGTGTGGATGACCGGGTTCCTCGACGGCCAGTGTCCGCCCGATCAGCACGAGTGCGGGCAGTACGGCAAGGTCAGCTACCTCGGCGGCCACGAGTACCGCACCGACCTGCCGATGTCGACCAACCCCGATACCTGGGGCACGCGGATGTTCCTCAACTCGCTGTTCGAGGCCCCGTGCGCCACCGTCGAAGGCATTCCGCTGGTCGCGGTCGCGGTCGACGCCCCGCCGCACGTCAACGATCCCAACGTGACGTTGTCGGTCACGTACGTCAACACCAGCTATACCGTGGCCCTCGACGCGGTGCTGCACGACGCCCTGCCCGCGGGGGTCACGTTCGTGAGCGCGTCCGATGGCGGCATGCTCGTCGACGGCGTGGTGACCTGGGACCTGGGCAACCTCGGCCCGTTCGAGGGCGGCGACGTGACCATCGACGTGACGCTCGACGCCTACGGCACCTATGACAACCAGGCCGAGCTCGACTACCGCGTGGGGCTCAACGACTTCGTGCTCACCTCCAACGTCTCGCAGACCGTCTACGACGACCAGGTCGGCACCACCGGCGGTGGCCTCGACACGGGGGTGGATGCCACCGGAGGCGAGGGAAGCGGGAGCGGAAGCGGCGTGGACGACTCCGGCGCTCCAACCACCGGTGTGACGAGCTCCACCGCCTCGGGCGACGACACCGGCGAAGGCAGCGGCTTGGGCGTCTCGGAGGACGCCGATGGCTGTGGCTGCCGAAGCGGATCATCGGGACCGATCGGGGCCTACGGGTGGATGCTGGTTCCGCTCGGCTGGCTCGCGGCTCGACGACGGCGTCGACGGCTCGCGGGCGCGGCCACCCTCGGCGCCACCCTCGTCATGGGCAGCGGCTGCCCCGGCGGTGACGATGCACAGCAGGGCGACACCACCTCCACCACCCTGCCCCCCACCGGCGGTGCAACCCAGGGCACCGTGGAGGACTCGGCCGACGAGACCGGCCCCAAGCTCGACGCGGCGGTGATGGACCTCCCGCTCGAGCCCATGGGCTGCCAGAAGATCGACTTCCTGTTCGTGATCGACAGCTCGGAGTCGATGAAGGACTACCAGGACAACCTCGTGGCCAGCTTCCCGGGCTTTGCCGCGGCCATGCAGGAGGCGGTGTCGGCCGAGGACTGGCACGTGATGGTGGTCGACACCGACGGCCAGTGGAACGGCGCCCCGTGTGCCAACGCGTGCGCCACCCTGGGCCAGTGTCCCGACGAGCCGGCGTTCGCATGCTCGACCCCGGCGCCGTCGCTGTGCGACATCACGATCGGCTCGGGCATGGTGGCCCCGGCCGGCGAGGCCGCGAGCAACATCGACTGCGGACTGGGCAGTCGGCGCTTCATCGACGCCGACGCGCCCGACCTTCCCGGCACCTTCGGCTGCGTCGCGCGGGTGGGGGTGGACGGCAGCCCCGAGGAGCGCACGGCCGACGCCCTGCTCCGGGCGCTGTCCCCCGAGCTCGCGCAGCCCGACGCCTGCAACGAGGGCTTCCTGCGCGACGACGCGATCCTCGTGGTCACGCTCATCACCGACGAGCCCGACGAGGTCTCCGAGGGCGAGCCCATGGACTGGTACGACGCAATCGTCACCGCCAAGAACGGCGACGAGACGGCGGTGGTGATGCTGGGCCTGCTGCCCGACGCCGACACCCCCATGCCGCTGTGCAACGAGCCCGAGGGCGCCCCCCGGCTCGCACAGCTGCTCGAGGCGTTCCCCTCGGGCACCCGCGCCAGCGTGTGCGAGCCCGACTACAGCCCGTTCCTCACCGCGGCGGTCGACGTGATCGCCAGCACCTGCGCCGACTTCGAACCACCCGGGTGAGCGCTACGGCGCCTCGTCGTCGGGTAGATCCACGCGCAGGCACGGCTGCGGTCGCGTCCACTTGCGCCGCGGCGGATCGAGCTCCTTGGGCGGCCGCGGAGGCGGCTGGTCGATCGGATCGACCCCCTCGGCGCCGTCCTGCTCTCCGGCCTCGTCGGCGTCCGCCTGCTCGGGGTGCTCGCTACCGGCATTGCGGCCCGCACACGCGCCCGCGGCTCCCCCCAGCCCCGCCAGCGCCAGCGCGATGAACCGCTGCCGGCGTGCGAGGATCATCCGTCGGTCTTCATCGTCGTGCTCGCTCATGTCGACCCCTCGTGGTCAGAACGCGATGTTGTCCTCGACCACCGGATCCACCGCGTTGCTCCACCGCGGCAGCCGCCCCTCGTAGAGCATGGCATAGGCGGCCGAGACCTCGACCACGCGCCGGGTGTAGCGCTGGCTCTCGTCGAACACGATCTCCTCGATGAACGCGTCGACCTCGAGCGGGCGGCCTTCCTTGCTCTTGGCCTGCAGCCAGCGCGCCACGTTGCTGGGCCCGCCGTTGTAGCTGGCGTAGGCCATCGGCGCCTGGCCGTGGAACTTGTGCAGCAGCTCGCTGACGTAGTAGCCGGCCAGGTGCGCGTTGGTGTCGATGTCGAACAGCACGTCGGGATCGAAGCGGTCGTCGGGGGGGAGCTCGCCCAGACGCTCGGCGAGCTGGTAGCCGGTCCACGGCATCACCTGCAGGGCTCCACGCGCGCCCACGGGGGAGACCACGTGCCGCCGAAAGCGAGACTCGGTGTACATCAGCGACCACATGTGGATCGGATCGATGCCCCGCAGCCGAGCCTCGCGCTCGACCGAGGCCCGAAATGCACGAGGATGCCAGCGCGCCTTGGACGAGCCTCCGTCGCGGCCATTGCCGAGCTTGGCCCACGCGTAGGGCTCGGACAGCTCGTGGCCCAGCGCGCGCAGCCCCACCCGCAGCGCCTCGCGGCTCTCCGCGTCGCGCAGCGACTTGCGGCCGGCCGAGGTGGTGCGCGCCCGCGGGTAGTCCCACTCGGCCTTCCAGCCGAGGCCCGCGATCAGATCCTCGCTGCGGGGCCCACCCTGGCGCCCGTGGACCGAGTCGACGTAGGCCGACGTGGTGACCCGCAGCTCGCGGCGAGCCTCCTCGAGGTAGCCCGCTTCGTAGAGCCGACGAACCCTGCGCAGGGTGGGCCAGGCCTCACCGAAGCGAGCATCGAGCTCGGCAAGGGTGGTCTCGGCCCGCTCCCGCGAGGGCGTACGCGCCTCGTCGACCACCGCGACCAGCGAGGGCTGCGGTGGCGTCTGCACCCCCGCATCGAGCAGCCGCTGCCGCGCCATCAGGCCGTAGTAGCCCCAGGCATCGCCCGCCGCCATCTGCTGCAGCATGGTCGTGCCCTCGGCCTTGGCGGTCGGGTCGGCGCTGGCGAGCAAGAGCTTGCCCAGGAAGTAGCGCGCGCGCCGGGCATCGCCCGAGCGCCCGTCGGCGAGCTTGCGAAAGCCCTCGATCGCATCGGCATCGCGACCCAGGCGATACGCCAGCCACGGATGCAGCCACGCCCGCTGGCCGCGGTGTCCCGAGCTGCCCTTCTCGTACTCCAGCAGCCAGGCCTCGGCCTGCCCATAGCGCCCGGCTCGTACCGCGAGCTCGACCCCCTCCCACAGCCCGGCCAGGCGCGTGCCCTTGCGCTTGCTGTCGATGCGGCTCTGCCACAGCGCCAGCGCATCGTCGTACATCTCGCCGCGCTCGAGGCAGCGCAGCAGCTCGTCGCGCACCGGGCCGGAGCTGGTCGCCTCGTAGATCGGACGCAGATCGTCCACGCAGGTCTGGTAGTCGCGCTGCTTGTAGGCGGTATACGAGCGCGAGCGCTGGACCTGGCGACGGCGGCTCGACGAGAGGTCGGGATCGGCCAGCAGCTCGTCGAGGATCCGACGCGAGGTCTCCAGGCGCCGCAGGCCGCGGGCGTTGCCCGCCTGGTCGACCTTCTCCGCGAACGACGGCGGTGACACCTTCACCTTGGCATCGGCGGCCGCGAGGGCCGACAGCTCCGTCCACGCCTCCTCGGCCTCGGGCTCGCCCGCACGCTCGATCGCGATCGCCCGCAGCTGTGCCGCCGCCTCGGTGGCCTTGCCCGCCTTCGCCAGCGCCCGCGCGTGCTGCAGCTGCAGCACCCCCACCCGCGGATGATTGGGATAGTCGGCCACGATCTGCGACAGGGCCTTGGCGGCCTTGGCGGCCAGCCGCTTGGTGGTCGAGGGCTTGTCGCCGAGGAGCCCCGCCATCGCCTGGGCCTGCAGCACGCGGACCGCCGCGAGGTTGCGCAGCGAGCCCAGCTTGCGGATCCGACCCAGCTCGTCGATCGCGAGCTGGCGCTGCTCGTCGGCGATGGCGACCGCCAGCCCCTCGTCGTCGGCGTGCTCGAGACGCGCGAGCACCAGCTCCACCCCCAGCACGTCCTTGGGAAACCACTCGTCGACGTCCTTGCGCGCGAGCCGGGGCTCGAGCACGGCCACCGCATCATCGGGCCGCCCCAGCATGCGCAGCGCCCTGCCCCGCATCGCGCCATGGACGAACCACTCGGGCGTGCCCTCGGCAGGAACGGGCTCGGCGTCGAGCAACGACAGCGCCGTGGCGGGATCGCGAACGGCCAGCGCCGTTGCCGCCCCTCGACGTCCACGCAGGGGCCCCGCCGAATCCACCGCGTGGTCCGAGCCTTCCCCCAAGCCCGCGCCCGAGCCATCGGTGGTCGCCTTCGCCGACTCCACCGCCAGGGCGCTGGTGCTCGGCTCCGACGGCCTGGAGTCGGCCGACACCGCCGAGGTCGAGGGATCATCGGTCGGAGGCTCGGCCTCCGCGGGACGCGGATGCGATCCCAGGCCCAGGCACAAGAGCCCCAGCCCGAGGCCGAGCACCATGCGACGAGGTTTTCGCGGCGTGGCCACCCTGGATTCGACCGTAGCACGGAGCCCCCACGAAGGCCCAAACAGCGGCACGAACATGGGGGGTGGCGGGGATGAGAACCCCTGCCATCGGCCCGCGAACCGTGCTCCATGGACTGTCACGATCCTGCCCCATTGGAAGGCCCCAGCCGCCCCGGCGCCAGTGCACCCCGCGCCCTTTCACCCCAGGGCCGCCGCCGCTATGGTCCCGCGCGTGAACCTCCAACGACCTGCCCATCAACTCGTCGCGACCGTCGTGGGAGCCGGCACGATGGGGGCCCAGATCGCGGCCCACCTGGCGAATGCGGGCGTCCGCACCCACCTGCTCGACATCGTACCCAAGGGCGTCACCCAGGACGCAAGGCCGTCCGCTCGCAACGCGGTGGCCGCCGGTGCGCTGGCGCAGATGCTCAAGGCCAAGCCCGCTCCCTTCATGGACAGGGCGTTCGCGCAGCGGATCTCCGTGGGCAACCTGGAGGACGATCTCGAGACGGCGGTGTCGAAGAGCGATCTGGTCATCGAGGTGGTGATCGAGCGGCTCGACATCAAGAAGCCGCTGTTCGCCCGCATCGGCGCCGCCGCACCCGCTCACGCGGTGCTGGCCACCAACACCTCGGGGTTGCCCATTGGCGACATCGCAGCCGATCTGGCGCCGGACGTGCGAAGCCGGGTGGTGGGCATGCACTGGTTCAACCCGCCTCGCTACATGCACCTGTGCGAGATCGTGCCGTCGAGCCACACCGATCCGGCCGTGGCCCGCGAGCTGGGCGACTTCGCCGACCGCGTGCTGGGCAAGGGCGTGGTGTACTGCCGCGACACCCCCAACTTCATCGGCAACCGCATCGGCATCGCCGAGATGATGCTGACCTTCAAGGCCGCGTTCGACGACGGCTACACGGTCGAGGAGGTCGACCTGCTGAACGGCAAGCTCATGGGCCGCCCCAACACCGGCAGCTTTCGCCTGGGCGACCTGGTGGGCATCGACGTGGCGGCGCTGGTGATCGGCAACCTCGCCCGGGCCACCACGGGCGACCGGGGCCAGCCCAACTACGACGAGCTCCACCACCTCATGGTCGTGCACCCCTCGCTCGAGACGATGTTCGAGCGCGGCATGAAGGGCGACAAGACCAAGCAGGGCTTCTACAAGAAGACCAAGGAGCGGCTGCCCAACGGCAAGAGCAAGATCCTCTCGCTGGACCTGACCACCCTCGAGTACCGCGAGCGCATCGAGCCCAGCTTCCCCGAGCTCGCCGCGGTGCAAAAGGAGAAGGAGCTGGAGAAGCGGGTCGCCGCGGCGCTGCGCGCCGAGGGCCGCGCGGGCGAGTTCCTGCGCAAGCTCTACCTGCCGCTGTTCGCCTACGCGGCCAGCCGCCTGGGCGAGATCACCGACGGCCCGCGCAGCATCGACGACGCGATGATCTGGGGCTACGGCTGGACGCTGGGGCCCTTTGCCATGTGGGACGCCGCGGGCTTTGGCTGGGTGCTCGAGCAGATGAAGGCGGCGGGGATCGAGCCGCCCGCCGCGGCGGTGGGGCTGCACGCCACCCACGGCGAAGACGCCCGCTGGTACGGCGGCAGCCTCGCCGAGCCCACCGCCTACTCGGCGCAGGCCGGCGATCACGTACCGCAGCCGCCCACCGAGGGCGTGCTGGTGCTCGCCCGGCGGAAGGCCACCGAGGGCGCCGTCGTCAAGAGCAACAAGAGCGCCAGCCTCGTCGACATCGGCGATGGGATCGCCTGCGTGGAGTTCCACGCCAAGATGAACGCGATCGACGAGGGCATCGCCACCATGCTCTCGGACGCGGTCGATCGGGCGGCCAAGGGCGACTTTCGCGGGATCGTGGTGGGGAATCAAGGCGGGCACTTCTCGGCCGGCGCCAACCTGTTCGTGATCCTGGCGCTGGCCGGTCAGGCCAAGTGGACCGAGCTGGACGCCTTCGTCGACTCGTTCCAGCAGACCATGATGAAGCTGCGGCATGCCCCGGTGCCCGTGGTCGCCGCTCCGTTCGGCATGACGCTGGGCGGCGGCGCCGAGGTGACCCTCGCCTCGGCCGCGGTGATGGCCGACGCCGAGCTCTACATGGGCCTGGTGGAGGCGGGCGTGGGCCTGGTGCCCGCCGGGGGTGGTCTCAAGGAGATCGTCCGCCGCGCGTCCGAGTGGGCGTCGCTGGCTCCCGACACCGACCCCTACCCGTGGCTGCGACGCGGGTTCGAGGGGGCGGCGCAGGGCAAGGTGGCGACCTCGGCCTTCGAGGCGCGAGGCATGGGCTACCTGCGGCCGACCGACGGCATCGTGTTCAACCGGCGGCGGGTGATCGCGCAGGCCAAGCGCCGTGCGATCGGCATGGCCGAGGCCGGGTGGACGCCGCCCGATCCCAACGAGCCGATCCACGTGATCGGAGCCAATGGCGGGGCCAACTTCCTGATGGGCGCGTTGCAGTTCGAATGGGGCGGCTATGCCAGCGAGCACGACAAGCTCGTCGCCGAGAAGATCGCCCACGTGCTCAGCGGCGGCATGCGCCCCATCGCGGGGACCATGACCGCCCAGGAGCTGCTCGACCTCGAGCGCGAGGCCTTCGTGAGCCTCGCCGGAACCCAGAAGACCCGCGATCGCATCGCCCACACGCTCAACACCGGAAAGCCCCTGAGGAACTAGCCATGACACAGCTCAAGGAAGCCGTTCTCGTCGCCGCGCGCCGCTCCGCGGTGGGCCGGGCCCTCAAGGGTGCGCTCGCGCGTACGCGCCCCGATGACATCGCAATCGACGTGCTCGCCGGTACCCTCGCCGACCTGCCGGGGCTGCCCAAGGAGCTCGTCGACGACGTGGTGCTCGGGTGCGCCATGCCCGAGGCCGAGCAGGGCCTCAACGTCGCCCGTGTGATCGCCCTGCGGGCGGGCCTGCCCGAGTCGTCCTCGGCGCAGACCATCAACCGGTTCTGCTCGTCGGGCCTGCAGGCGATCGCCACCTGTGCCGAGCGGATCATGGTGGGCGCCATCGACTGCGCCGTGGCCGGTGGCGTGGAGTCGATGAGCATGGTGCCCATGGGCGGCAACAAGGCCGTGCTCAACCCCAGGGTCGTGCGCGAGGCGCCCGACCTCTACATCTCGATGGGCCTGACCGCCGAGAACGTGGCCAGGCGCTTCGAGGTGAGCCGCGAGGATCAGGACGCGTTCGCGCTGCGCAGCCATCAACGAGCCGTGGCCGCGATCGAAGCGGGAAGATTCGCCGACGAGACCGTGGCGGTCGGCACGACCGAGGGCTCGCTGTTCTCGGTCGACGAGGGTCCGCGCGCCGACACCAACGCGTCGGCCCTCGCGGCGCTGCGCCCGGTGTTCCACGTCAGCGGCTCGGTCACCGCGGGCAACTCGTCGCAGATGAGCGACGGCGCCGCGATGGCCGTGGTGATGTCGCACGACAAGGCCAGGGAGCTGGGGCTGTCCCCCATCGCGCGCTACGTGGGCTTCGCCGTCGCCGGCGTGGCACCGGACATCATGGGCATCGGTCCCATCGAGGCGATCCCCAAGGTGCTGAAGCAGACGGGCCTGTCGCTTGGCGACATCGACGTCATCGAGCTCAACGAGGCATTCGCCTCGCAGTCGCTGGCCGTGATGCGCAAGCTCGACCTCGACCCCGACAAGGTCAACGTCAACGGCGGTGCGATCGCGCTGGGCCACCCGCTCGGCTGTACCGGGGCCAAGCTCACCGCCACCGCCCTCGCCGAGCTGCGGCGACGCAATGGTCGCTACGCGATGGTGACCATGTGCATCGGCGGCGGCATGGGGGCGGCCGGCATCTTCGAGCGGATGTAGTCGCCAAAGGGCCGACGATCCCAGCGATCGTCGGCCGACCGAGTCGGCGGTCCTTCGATCGGTCGAACGGACAGTCACGATCTCGGAGACCCTGCCAGACCTGCTTTTCGTAATCCGGAATACATATTGATTGAATTCGAGGACCAGGCGCGGGATCTGGGCCAATTTGGTCCCCCAAAACACAATTGATTAACCCTGTCAATGTGGCTGTGATTACGGATTATTCATCCTGTGATCACCTACCCTGGCTTCAGGTCGATCGTCGCGCATGCAGCCTAGGATTCACCGTCGGACCGAGCCGTATCCCGGCGCCCCCACCCCCGGGGTGCCGACGCGGGTCGACGACGATGTGGAGCCGCAGCGGATCCAGATGCCCAATGCGCTGCGACCGGGCGATCGAATCGGTCGCTACGTGATCCGCAATCGCCTCGGCCGCGGTGGCATGGGCGTGGTGTGGGGTGCCTACGATCCGGTACTGGGTCGACGGGTGGCGATCAAGCTGGTGCGGCACCGCGACACGGTGGAGTCGGCCGAGGCACAGGTGGACGAGCGGCTGCGTCGCGAGGCCCAGGCGCTCGCTCGCCTGTCGCATCCCAACGTGGTGTCGCTGTACGACGTGGGAACGTGCCCCCACGGCGACTATCTCGCGCTCGAGCTGGTGCCTGGCGTGGACCTCGAGCAGTGGCTGCGCACCAAGACCCGCAGCTGGCAGGCGATCGTGGAGGTGTTCGTGCCCGCGGGGCGTGGTCTGGCGGCGGCTCACCACGCGGGGCTCATCCACCGCGACTTCAAGCCGGCCAACGTGATCGTGGGCCCGCAAGGGCACGTGACGGTGGTCGACTTCGGCCTGGCCCGCAGCGCCGAGCTCGACACCACGCTCGGCACCAGTGAGCGCGGCTCCGAGCTCGATGCCGCCGATGCCGATGACGATGACGCCGACGCCGACGACGGGACCAAGCCCGCGCCCACCACCGGAACGCCGCATGGCCGCGTCAGCGGTGACAGCGTCAAGATCCTGCTGTCCGCCAGGCTGACGGGCACCGACATGATCGTGGGCACACGCGGGTACATGGCCCCCGAGCAGCTGATGGGGCTCACGGTCGGCACGCATGCGGACCAGTTCGCGTTCTGCGTGGCGCTGTTCGAGGCGCTCTATGGCGTGCGCCCCTACCCGGGCAAGAATGCGATCGAGACGGCCACCTCGTTTGCCGAGGGACGCATCGTCGACCCCTCTGATCGCCGCGGCGTGCCACGCAAGCTGCACGCCGTGCTGCTGCGCGGCCTGGAGATCGAGGCCGACGATCGCTACCCGACCATGGACGCACTGCTGCACGCGCTGCGCTCGGCGATGCCCGCCAGCGCCCGCCCCCGCCTGCGCTGGCTGGCCGCGCTGGCCACCACCGCCGCGCTCTCGGGCGGCATCGGGGCGATGATGCACGCGACCCTGAGCGAGCCCGAGCCGGCGCCGGTGCCGGAGGTGCTCCGCCACGCCGTCGAGAGCCCGCCGGCCTTCATCGAGGCCGCCGGTACCGGGGCGCTCGACGATGCGCGCGAGGGCAACGCGATCCTCGAGCCGTGAAGCGCTGGCGCGTCAGCCGACCAGCCCCTGCGAGCCACTTCGATCCCTGGCATCCTCCCACCGATGCGATCGTCTGGCCGAGGCCCTGTCTTCGTACTTGCGGCCAGCGTCGGCGTGGCCCTCGGCTGCTCCGCCGCGGAGCCCGCTCCAGCCAGTTCGAGCGCGCCTGCGAGCACTCTCGCGCCCGCCTCCTCCCTGCCCGATCGCGATCCCGCGCTCGCGCATCGCCTCGTGGAGCAGGAGGGCGCGCTGCTGCTCGACGTGCGCAGCCCCGAGGAGTTCGCGCAGGAGCACCTGCCGGGGGCCCACAACGTACCGCACACCGAGATCGATGCGCGTTGGGACGAGCTCGCCACCCTGGTGGGCCCCGACCCCAATCGGCCGATCGTGGTGTACTGCCGCTCGGGCCGTCGATCTGGAATTGCCAAGGAGGCCCTGCTCGCGCAGGGATATCGCCAGATCACCAATCTGGGCGGGATCTCGGACTGGTAGGGCCCTGCACGTCGCGCCGGAGCGTGGCATCATCGTCGCGCTCGCTCCCCGTCCCCGCCCCTCCCTTCCCATGGATCCCTACGGTCAGTCGCAGACCAGCTGCCCGCAGTGCGGCGCTCCGGCTCCATTTCGCGGCACCGCCGTCTCGCTGGTGTGCGAGTTCTGCGACAGCACCATCGTGCGCACCGGGATCGACGTGCGCCTCATCGGCAAGGTCTCGGCCCTGATCGACAACGGCTCGCCGATCATCCTGGGCAGCCGCGGTCGCCATCGCGGCACCCCGTTCGAGGTCGCGGGCCGCCTGCAGGTCTCCTACGGCCGCGGCACCTGGAACGAGTGGTTCGTGGACTTCGCCGACGGCACCACGGGCTGGCTGACCGACGCCCAGGGGCAGTACGCGATCGTCCGTCCCAAGGACCCCTCGATCGTGGCCGGGCGCGTGCCCGCGTTCAACGAGATCCAGGTCAACATGATCCTCAACGTCGATGGGATCGAGGCCGTGGTGGTCGACCGCCGCGGTGCGTCGTACAAGGGCGCCGAGGGCATCCTGCCGTTCGAGGCCCAGCCCGGCATGACGTTCTACGGGGTCGACCTGCGCGGCCACGATGGCGAGTTCCTCTCGCTCGACTATGGCAATGCGCCAGGCCACGCCCAGCCCACGCCCTACCTCGGCGAGGCCATCGAGCTGGCCGCGGTCGGCCTGCATCCGCTGCGGCAGTTCGAGGGCTGGCGCTTCACCGGCTGGAACGGCCCCGGACCGCAAGGGCAGGCCCAACCCGGGAGGTCGCGGTGAGCGGCTACCCTCCGCAAGGCGGCTACCCTCCGCAGGGCGGCTACCCTCCGCAGGGCGGCTACCCGCAGGGCTACGCCCCGCCGCAGGCCCAGGCGCCCGGTGATGGTCAGGGCGCGGGTCCGGGCGCGCGCAAGCTGTTCCGCGAGCCGGCCAAGACCGAGGCGGTGCAGTGCCCCGCCTGCGGCGGCCCGATCACCCTGCGCGGCTTCGGAGCGATCGAGCAGGTCACCTGTCCCTACTGCGGCTCGGAGCTGTCTCCGCAGGACAGCGGCGCGCTGCAGATCATGCGACAGGCCCAGCGCCAGCGGCACGCGTCGGTGCTCCCCCTGCAGGCCCGCGGCACGCTGCAGGGCACCGAGTGGGAGCTCATCGGCATCATCTGGCGCCAGTGCGTCGTCGATGGGATCGCCTACCCCTGGCAGGAATTCCTGCTCTACAACCCCTACCAGGGCTACCGCTGGCTGGTCTACCAGATGACCGACGGCCACTGGAGCCTGGGCCACGCCCTGGCCGGCGCCCCCAAGACCCTCGCGTCGGGGCACCGCTCGGTCCGCTTCAAGAAGAAGGACTACAAGCACTTCCAGACCTCGCTGGCCCAGGTGACGTACGTGGAGGGCGAGTTCCCGTGGACCGTGCACCATGGCGACAAGGCCGTGGCCCACGACTACGTGGCCCCGCCCGAGGGCATCTCGGTCGAGCAGCAGTCCACCGAGGATGGCGGCGCCGACCTGAACTTCACCCGCATGGAGTACATCGCGCCCGGCGAGGTGTGGAAGGCGTTCGGGCTGGAGGGCTCCCCGCCCCCCACCTCGGGCGTGGGCACGTACCAGCCCAACCCCTGGACGCGCAACACGGGCCTCTTGTGGCTGTCGTTCGCGGTGCTCGTGCTGCTGTGGCTCGGCGCCACGGTGCTCTACGTGCAGGGGCGCGAGACCAAGGTCGTGTTCGAGAAGAACGACCTGACCATGGAGCCGTTCTCGCAGGAGATCCAGATCGGGGAGAAGGGCGAGAAGACCACCCTCGACCTGCGGTTCTCGGCCCAGCCCCTGTCCAACGCCTGGGCCTACGTCGACGTGATGCTGATCTCACCGGTCTCCGAGGAGGCCATCGGCATCGGCGCCACCGCCGAGGAGTGGCACGGGGTCGAGGGCGGCGAGTCCTGGCGCGAGGGCGACCAGACCCAGACGGTCACGGTGGGCGGCGTGGAGGGCGGCACGTATCTCCTGCAGATCGTGCCGCAATCGGGCGGCGCCACCGGTCAGCCCGGACCCACCGACCTCAAGCTCTCGGTACGCCTGCGGCAGGACGTGGTGCTCACGCGCTACATCGTGATTCCGTTCTTCGTGATCCTCGCGTTCCCCTTCCTCAACTTCCTGTTCGGCCGCATCTTCGAGGGCCGACGCTGGGCCAACAGCGACTACGCGCCATCGTCCTCGTAGCCGAAACCCCAGCCCGACACCAAGGCAACAACCAAGGCAGCACGGCAGATGATGCTCAAGATCGCATACTGGGTCGTATCGGCAGGCTCGCTGGGCCTGCTGATGTTCGAGGCCCCGTCGGGCTCGATGCTCACCACCTCTCCCGAGCGGGGCAAGGTGACCTCACAACCGTCGGCCCCAGGCTCGGGTGGCAGCACCGTCCGCGGGCACCGGAGCACCTTCATCTGGCTCGGCGGCGGATACCACGGAGGCAAGTGATGAACACACCAACCCATGTCCTGGCCCAGCTCCCCCCGTTGGCCGTTGCGCTCGACACCGGGAGCATCATCGGCGCGCTGATCTACTCGCTCATCGGCATCGTGCTGTTCGCGGTGGCGTTCCTCGTGATCGTCAAGATCGCACCGTTCTCGATCCGCAAGGAGATCGAGGAGGATCAGAACACCTCGCTCGGCATCATCATCGGCGCGGTGATCCTCGGGATCTCGATGATCATCAGCGCCGCCGTCCAGGGCTAGCCGCCGCCTCCCCGTGCCACAGCCCCCGCCGGAGCACGGGCCCCCGCCCCCACCAGTCGCCACCACCCCGGACGACCACGTCGACGCGTCCCCCACCCCGGACGACGCCGCCACGTCCCCCACCGCCCCTGCCCGCACCCGGACCCCTCCGCCCGTGGACGCGGCCTTGGACCCGGCCCCCGCCGCCACCGAGGTCCGCGCAGCCCAGGGACGGCTGCTGCTGCTCTCGGTCATGGTGGTGGCCACCTGCGGGCTGGTCTACGAGCTGATCAGCGCCACCATGGCCTCCTACCTGCTGGGCGACTCGGTCACCCAGTGGAGCCTGGTCATCGGCGTGTACCTGTCGGCGATGGGCCTGGGCTCGTGGCTGAGCAAGTTCGTCACCAGTCGCCTGCACGCGCGCTTCATCCACGTGCAGCTGATCATCGCGCTCGTGGGCGGCTACTCGGCCACCGCGCTGTTCTTCGGGTTCGCGCAGCTGTCCTCGGTGCGACCGCTGCTGTTCGGGATCCTGGGGCTGGTCGGCACCATGGTGGGGCTCGAGATTCCGCTGCTCATGCGCATCATGAAGCAGGGCCAGGACCTCAAGGACCTCGTGGCGCGGGTGCTGGCGTTCGACTACCTGGGCTCGCTGGCCGCCTCGGTGATGTTCCCGCTGCTGCTGCTGCCCTACCTGGGCCTGGTGCGCACGAGCCTGCTATTCGGGCTGATGAACGCCGCGGTGGCGCTGTGGGCCGTGCATGCGTTCGCCAGCGAGCTGTCGGCCCCGCGGTGGCTGCGGGCGCAGGCGCTCCTGGTGCTGGCGCTCTTGTCGGTGGGCATGTGGGGCGGCAAGCGGCTCGAGGATCTGGGCGAGTCGGCGATGTACGAGATGCCGGTGATCTTCTCGCAGAAGACGCCCTACCAGCGGCTGACGATCACGCGCTGGCAGGACGACATCCGGCTCTACATCGACGGCAACCTGCAGTTCGCGAGCCTCGACGAGCACCGCTACCACGAGGCGCTGGTGCACCCGGCGATGGCGGCCTCCGCCGCGTCTCGACCAGTGGTCGGAGTGGCGGCCGGAGTGGCGGTCGGGCCGGGGATCGAGGGCGAAGGTCCGGGCCGGCGGGTGCTGGTGCTGGGTGGAGGCGACGGGCTGGCCGTGCGCGAGCTGCTCGCGCACGACGACGTGGCCTCGGTGGATCTGGTGGACCTCGATCCCGTGATGACCGAGCTGTTCTCCACCCATCCGATGCTGGTCGATCTCAACCGAGCGTCGCTGTCCGACCCCCGCGTGCGCGTGCACAACCGCGACGCCATGGAGTGGCTGGTCGAGCACGAGCGCGCGAGCGAGCCTCCGTTCGACGTGGTCGTGGTCGACCTGCCCGACCCCAACAACTTCTCGCTGGGCAAGCTCTACTCGGAGTCGTTCTACCGCCTGCTGCTGCGACGGCTGCGACCCGACGGCGTGGGCGTGGTCCAGGCGACCTCGCCCTATCTGGCCCCGCGCTCGTTCTGGTGCATCGTGGCCACGCTGCGGGCCGCCGAGCTGCATCCCCTGCCCTACCATGCGCACGTGCCCAGCTTCGGCGACTGGGGCTTCGTGCTGATCTCGCCGCTGCCGCGCGAGGCACCGCAGGCGCTGCGACCGGGGGTGGAGATGCGGTTCCTCGACGACGCCACCCTGCGCACGCTGTTCGTGTTCCCGGCCGATCAGCAGCCCCCGGAGGTGGAGGTGAACCGGCTCAATGACCAGATGCTGGTGCACTACTACGAGGCGGATCTCGTGGATCCGCTGGGACGGCGCGGGTAGCCGGCGATGCCGCGGTGGCGGGCGATCGCGCGCGGCGGGCTGGCCGGCGTGGTGGTGGGCGCCCTGGGATGCGGCCTGACGCCGGGCGAGCTGGTGGCGGGCCCGTCCGAGCCGGTCGAGATCCGCTGGGACCGCTGGCAGGTGCCGCACGTGCGAGCCCGCAGTCGCGAGGGCGTGGCCTACGGCCTGGGCTACGCGCAGCTGCGGGCCTACCCCGAGGAGCTCCTGCAGCTCTATGCGGTGGCCCGGGGCGAGGCGGCCGAGCACTGGGGCACGCGCTACCGCAGCTCGGATCGCATGGTGCGTACGCTGGGGCTGGCCGAGCACGCCGAGCGCGACCTCGCAGGAGCCTCCGCCGGGCTGCGGGCCGAGCTCGAGGCGTTCGCACGCGGCATGAACGACTACGCCGCGGCGCACCCCGAGGCCATCCCCAGGCTGGCGCGCCGCGTGCTCCCGGTACGGCCGAGCGACCCGCTGGCGCACGGGCGACGGGTGCTGCTGTGCTTCTTGCTGCTGACGGGGCAGCGGCCCCTGGTGCTGTCGATCGACGGGGAGGTGATGCCGACGGTGGCCGGATCCAACCTGTGGGCGATCGGTCCCTCGCGGTCCGCGAGCGGACACGCGATGCTGCTGGCCAACCCGCACCTTCCGTGGGGACCACCGGCCCTGCGCATGTTCGAAGCGCACCTGCGGGGACCCGACGCGCCGCTCTACGGGGCAACGCTGCTGGGGTTCCCGGTGCTGATGCTCGGGTTCAACGACGCGATCGCATGGTCGCACACGGTCAACGTGCTCGATGCCGCGGATCTCTACGAGCTACGACCGCAGGAGGGCGGGTATCGCTTCGATGGCGAGGTGCGGCCGTTCGAGGAGCACACCGAGACGATGCGCGTGAAACGGAAGGTCGGCTGGCCCAAGAAGGAGACGGTTCGGATCCGCCGCTCCGTGCATGGACCGGTGATCGAGCTCGCCGACGGACGCCTGATGGCGGTGCGCACCGGGCTCGACGATGTCGGCGCGGGCTGGCTCGAGACCTGGGCTGCCATGGGTCGGGCGCGAACGCTCGAGGAATTCGAAGGAGCGCTGCGGACGGGCAACCTCCCGATGTTCACGGTGGGCTACGCCGATCGCGACGGCCACGTGCTCTATCTCAGCGCCGGTCGGATCTTCGATCGCCGCGGCACCCCCGAGGGCGGTGACTTCGGCACGTGGTGGGGCGCCCCGCTGCCCGGCGACACCTCGACCGCGCTGTGGACCGAGCAGCTCCCCTACGAGGCACTTCCACGGGTGATCGATCCTCCGTCGGGATTCGTGCAGAACGGCAACGGCGTGCCGTGGCTGGCCACCCTGCCCTCGCCGTTTCCCGCCGAGCAGCCGGCGGCCCTGCCCCCGCGGAGGTTCGTGGGCATGCGAGAGCTGCATGGGCTGCGCATGCTGCTCGACGACGAGGCGATCGACTTCGACGAGCTGCGTGCGCTGCGATACGACAGCCGCCTCGAGCTGGCCGATCACGTGCTCGACGATCTGTTGTCGGCCGCCGCCCGGGCGGAGCCTTCGGGGCTCGTACCCCGGGCGGCGGCGGTGCTGACCGCGTGGGATCGCACCGCGGCCGAGCGCACGGGCTCGCACGGTGCCACGCTGTTCGAGGCCTGGGCCCGCCGGGCGATGGCGCGACCCGATCCGTTCGCCGTGCCATGGTCGGAGCAGGACCCGCTGCGTACGCCGATGGGCCTGCGCGAGCCAAGCACGGCCCTGGAGGATCTCGAGGCCGCTGCACTCGAGGTCGAAGCCGCGCACGGACGGCTCGATCCGCCGTGGGCGCAGGTGCATCGCTTCCGCGACGACCTGCCCGGCGCCGGGGCCTCGGGCGAGGCGCTGGGCTCGTTCTTCACCATCGAGCACGAGCCCGGCAAGGGCGGCAGCATGCATCCCATGGGCGGCGACACCTTCGTGGCGATCGTGGAGCTGCGACCCGAGGGGCCGCGGGCGGAGGTGGTGCTCGCCTACGGCAACGCCAGCCCCAACGGGCCCCACGGCGGCGATCAGCTCGAGCTGCTGGCCACGGGTACGATGCGGGCGCCGCGGCTCGACTCGGCCGAGATCGACGCCGAGGCGGTCGAGTCGGTACGCTTGGTCATGACCCGGTGAGCCATGGCGGGTTTCCATCACGGAGTGGTCGCGATCGTGACCAACGCAGCGCGAACCCGCTTCTTCCTCCAGCAGAAGGACGAGCACTACGAGCCGTTTCCGCTCGGCTACAGCCTGTTCGGGGGCGCGATCGAGGAAGGCGAGGATCTCGGCGAGGCGCTCGCCCGCGAGCTGCGAGAGGAGCTCGGCCCCGCAGCCCACGCACTCATCGACGCGACGCCGCAGCCGATCTTCCTGCGCCGCACCATGACCGAGGGGTTCGTGTTGTCGCTCTTCGAGCTCGTACTCGACGATCCAATCCTCGACGCCCTGGCCCGGACCCCCGTGCTCGAAGGCAAGCGCGGCGTGGTGCTCCGCCGAGCGGAGCTGCGGGCAACGCCGCTCATCTGGGGGCTCCAGGAGATCGTGCTCGCGTATCTCGAGCGTCACGCCGAGGACGAGCCGTCGCCGCGGGCCGGTCCCACCCGCAGCTCGTAGTAGCCGTAGGTCGAATCGAGCACCCGGTCGAACGACAGGCCCTCGAGCCGCGCGACCACCAGCTCGAGCGTGGTGTAGATCGAGCCACCGAGTTCCAGGTGCCCGCCGTACACCCTGCCCTCGCCGTCCGCAATGGTCGCATGCAGGTGAGCCCCGGCGTCCGAGAGCGTGCCCACCAGGGAGGTGATCTCGAAGTGCCCCTCGAGCACCGTCGCCTGCTCGCGGTTGGCAAAGCGAAGGCATGCTCGGGTGAGCGAGCCGACCGCGGTCACGATGCAGGCGGCCGGCACCCGCTCGTCCCGCGCCCAGCGCTCGAGCTCGGCCAGGGGATCCTGGCCCGGGCGCAGCCGCATGGCGTGGGCACGCAGCGTGGCCACGGGGCTGGGTTCGCGGCTCATCCGCTCACCGCAGCCCGGTGATCACCCCGTCCTTCAGGTCGATCTCGTGGTACTGCGGTCGCTTGGGCAGCCCGGGCATGCGCAGCATGTCCCCGGTGAGCACCACCAGGAACCCGGCCCCGGCGTTGATCTGGATCCCGCGCACGGTGAGCGTAAAGCCCTCCGGGCGGCCGCGCCGGCTCGGGTCGTCCGACAGCGAGTTCTGGGTCTTGGCCATGCAGATCGGCAGCGACGAGAGCCCCAGCTTGTCGATCCGCCGAAGGTCGCGCTGGGCCTCGGCGGTCAGCGACACGTCGGCCGCACCGTAGACCTGCTTGGCCACCAGCGCGATCTTCTCGGCCACGGGCGCCTCGAGCGGGTACACCGGCCGCAGCGGCTCGGTCCCCTCGGCCGCCACCTCCATCACCGCGCGGGCCAGGTCCTCGGCCCCCTCGCCGCCGCGGGCGAAGTGCTCGCAGGCGGCAAAGCGGATCCCCTGCGCCTGGCACCACGCCCGAAGCACCTCGAGTTCCTCGTCGGTATCGTCGCCAAAGCGGTTCAGCGCCACCACCGGGACCTTGCCGAACGCGCGCACGTTCTCGCAGTGCTTGGCCAGGTTGCAGATCCCGGCCTCGACCGCGCCGGGGTCGGGATGGCGCAGCTCCGACAGCTGCCGACCGCCGTGCATCTTGAGCGCACGGATCGTCGCCACCACCACCGTGGCCACCGTGTCGAGACCGGCGGTGCGGCACTTGATGTCGTAGAACTTCTCGGCGCCCAGGTCACAGCCGAAGCCGGCCTCGGTCACCACCCAGTCGGCCAGGTGCAGCGCCATCTTGGTGGCCATCACGCTGTTGCAGCCGTGGGCGATGTTGGCGAACGGCCCGCCGTGCACGAGCGCGGGCGTGCCCTGCTCGCTCTGCACGAGGTTGGGGTGCACCACGTCGCGCAGCAGCGCCAGCATGGCCCCGGTGACCCCCAGCGCCCCCGCCCGGATCGGCTCGCCCTTGGCGGTCAGCGCGATGATGGTGCGATCGAGCCGCGCCCGCAGATCCTCGGCGTCCTCGGCCAGGCACAGCATGGCCATGACCTCGGAGGCCGCGGTGATGTCGAAGCCGCCCTGGCGGGGCACGCCCATCGATGCGCCGCCCAGGCCGATCATGATCTGCCGCAGCGCGCGATCGTTGACGTCGAGCACTCGCGGCCACAGCAC
This sequence comes from Paraliomyxa miuraensis, assembly GCF_026337845.1. Lineage (GTDB taxonomy): Bacteria > Myxococcota_A > Polyangia > Nannocystales > Nannocystaceae > Paraliomyxa > Paraliomyxa miuraensis. The sequence continues at coordinate 268,624 of NZ_JAOVZF010000154.1, forward strand.
GCGGCGACCGTCGAGGCCCTCGATCGACTCGAACTGCAGCGCGTTGTCGATCGCCGCCGCCAGCAGGTTGTGCGCGGCCGTGATCGCATGGAAGTCGCCGGTGAAGTGGAGATTGATGTCGTCGGTCGGCTGCAGGCGAGACTTGCCGCCGCCCGTGCCTCCGCCCTTGACCCCGAAGCACGGCCCCAGCGAGGGCTCGCGCAGCGCCAGGCACACCCGCTGCCCGAGGCGACCGAGCGCATCGCCCAGGCCGATGGTGGTGGTCGTCTTGCCCTCGCCCGCGGGCGTGGGGGTGAGCGCGGTGACCAGCACCAGCTTGGCCGGAGCATCGCCCTTGCGGGAGACCGAGCGGGCGGCCGTGAGGATCTTGGCCTTGTCGTGACCAAAGGGCAGGACGTGCTCGGGAGCAACGCCCAGGGCAGCGGCAACCTCGGTGATGGGCTTCACGAGCCGCAGCGTACCGCAAGCACCATGGCCGTGGTGGGCTCGATGGCAAGGGCTGGGCTCACGGCACGAGCACGTCGCAGGCGTCCACGATGCAGCCCGTGCAGACCTCCAGATCACCGCGGCGCTCGGTGGGTGGCTCGTCCACCGCGAACTCGTCCGGATCCTCGGCGTAGCCCACGGGACCGCACGTGCCCGAGCGCACCGACACCCGGTAGCCAGCCCCGTTCCACGCGGGCTGCCCCGGGTAGCCCAGGGCCCCGCGAGCCCGCGCCGACGAGTCGAATTCGTCGAGCGACAGCGCCTCCTCGGGCAGGCTCACCGACACCGTGCACTCGCGATCGCGGGCGTCGACCAGGCGATTCTCCAGCGCGAACGTCGTCCACAGCGAGGCAGGCACGTCGACCACCGCGTCCGCGGCATCCACGTCGCGCGTGTCCACGATCACCCGGCCAAACGACTCTCCCGCGGCCAGGCACGGGCACTCGGGCGCCCAGGGCGAGAGCACGGGCGCACCGTCCGGGCCCATCACCGACCAACGCTCGCACGCCGCCACGTCGGCGGGGGCGCAGGTGGGCACGGGCGAGACGTCGTCGCGCAGCCGCACGAATGCGCGGCCGCTGTGGAGCTGGACCTCGGCCGAGCCCGGCAAGCCGTCGATGCACACGTCGCCCCGGTCGAGGTAGCCGCCGACCGCCGCGTCGTCCTCGGTCTGCACCAGCAATGCACCGCGGTAGTCGGCGGGCAGCGTCACCCGGATGTCGGCCCCGGCGACCTCGCGCTGGGTCTGTGCATCCTGGAACACGCGCAGCTGACAGCCGGCACGCCAGTGGTCGGTGCAGTCGTCGTTCGGATCCTTGGCGCCCGGCAGCTCCAGCGCGCCTTCGTAGGCCCAAAGGCCGATGAGCGCCAGCTGCTCTCGAGCGCTGTCCTCGGTGCTCGCGGCCACGAAGCGGCGCAGCTCGACCGTCATGAGATCCGGTGGGCCATCGAAGGTGACGATCACGTCCCCGCGGTTGGCGAAGTTGCCGTTGCCCACCCCGCCGATCCGTAGCTCGGGGATGATGAGGTCACCCTCGGCCCCGGTGTGCACGAATTCGATCTCCGCCTCCACCCGCCACGGGTCGCGAAACGGGCGCTCGCCGGGCAGCGGGCCGGAGGCACAGGCGCACAGGAGCGGCGCTCCCAAGGGGAGCAGGCACCATGCGCCGTGCAGGATCCCACCGATGCTCCGGGCTCGACTCATGACCCAGCCAACGGCGAGGGCCCCCACGCCTTACGCCGGCCGGCGCTCGCACGGGATGGCTCGTCCCTCATCTCGGCCAGTGTCGGCGCTAGCTCGAGGCCAGCACGTGATCGAGGGCCGCGCACACGGCCGCGACCTGGGCGGCGTTGCACAGCTCCGGAGTCGCGCGGGGGCTGTCTGGATAGACCTCGGTGGTGCTGGTGAAGCGGGCACCGGTCACCCCGGCACACAGGCCGAGCTCCACGAAGGGATAGAGGATCACGCCGCGCTGGACCACCTTCGATCCGATGATCTCGCCCTTGTCGTCGGCCTCGGCGATGTGGGTGACGGCCTGCACTCCGTGGATGATCGCGGCCTGGAACGCCTCTTGGGGGTTGTCGGTGTCGCCCACCGTGTAGAAGCCGTCGGGGATGTGACCGGGCACGAACGCCTTGCCGTCGCGGGCCGCCAGGGCCGGGCGAAACTCGCTCTCGTCGCTGTCGGTGGTCTCGTGGAGATCGACGTGCACGAGGAAGCGGCCACGAAGATCTGCGATGAGCGCCATGAGGGCGGCACACTCCTGGGCGGGGCTGCTCCGGACGAACGAGCGGTTGGGATCGATGGCCTCGGGGTTCCAGCGGTTCTTCACCTCGTAGCCCCACGGGCTGACGCACGGAGCGACCAGCAGGTTGATGCGCTCGGCGTAGGCCCTGGCAGGCCCGTGCAGGAACGCCAGCGCGCCCTGGACCCCGCTGGTCTCGTATCCGTGCACGCCACCGGTGACGAGCACCCACGGAGCATCGGCGAGGGGCTCGGCCGGTCTGACGGCGAACAGCGGGTAGCGCTCGGGATCGATGGGAAGGGCACCGTACTGCTCGACCACGAAGCATGGGTCGAGACCTTCGAGCTTGGCCCGGACCTCGTCGGCGTAGCTGCGCCGGATGGACTGCTGCTGCCGCCACGCCGCCTTGTCGGCGTCGGTCCAGGGCTGGCCCGGGGTACCGATGGGATGGAAGCGCTCGGGGATCGCCTGCTCGCTCACGACCCACTGTCGCATGGCCATGCGCGGCGTCAAGGTAGGGCGTACGCACCCGCCCTACCGCCGGACCACGTGATAGAGCAGCTCCGTCCCCACCTCGAACACCTCGCCCGTCCACCCGCGGCTGCCCAGCAGCGCTTCGAATTGGCGCGCATAGGTCCCCCCCATGCCCTTGGCATGCCCGCCCAGCGAGCGGGTCGGGAAGCTCACCACGAGGACCGGCGCCGGGATCGCGGCCAGCATCGCCTCGCTCGCGCCCGGTCGCTGCTGCTCGAGGGTCGGCAGGATCTTGAGCACCAGCGCCACCTCCGTCGACGGCCAGTGCTCGATCGCCAGCAGGTCCACCGCCTTGGCGTGCGGGGCCAGGCCCAGGCGCGGCAAGGACCCTTGCAGCAGCTCCACCATGGCCACGTCGAGGTCCCACGCATGCACCTGCGCCCCCTGGGGCAGCCCCCACCACGCGTAGGCCAGCGGGTTCAGGCCGCACGCGACGTCGAGCACCGAGCGCGGCGTGCCCACGCGCTGCCGCAGCGCGTCGAAGAACGGCTCGAGGTAGTCGAGGCGCTCGCGCGTCGACGCATGATCGTGCATGGCTCGCTCGAGCACCGCACGGACCTGCTCGTCGGACTCGGCCACCCGCAGATCGGCGAGGATCCGATCGGGACGCGTGGGCTGGGGCAAGTAGGCGCCGAAGATCTGGTGGAGCGCTCGCTTGGTCCGCTTGACCACCAAGGCCACCTGGGCCGGACGCTGCCCGTCGACCGCCCCTTGCTCCCCGGCCACGCGACGGACCAGCGGCGGAAACACGGTGCGATAGCGCCGCGACGCGAGCACCGCCTCTACCACCTCGTCCACGGTCGACATGGGGGCGACTGCAATACCACACCCCGCCGTCGTCGTGCTGGTAGCATCACCCGGACGCGATCACGCCGATGCACTGGAGCCGACGACGGGTACTACGCACCGCCCCTGGGCTGGCCGGAATCACCGGCCTCGCCGGAACGGCAGGCCTGGGAAGCTTGCTGGGAGGCTGCCCCGCCCCCACCCCGCCGGTCGAGCGCATGTTCGTGGGGCAGGATCCCGCGCGAGGACACCTGCTGCGCGACGGCGCGATCATGGCCGCTGCCGTGAGCGATCGCGTGCGCTGTGACGTGCTGGTGGTCGGCGGCGGCGCAGCGGGCATGGCCGCCGCCTGGCGACTCGCTCGCGCGGGCGCCCGCGACGTGCACGTGCTCGAGCTCGAGTCGGCGACGGGCGGAACCGCTCGCAGCGGCCAGACTCCGCGCTCGCGCTACCCCATGGGCGCCCACTACCTGCCCACGCCCCATGCCGACTTCACCGCGCTCCAAACCCTGCTGCGAGAGCTCGGGCTGGTGCTCGGGGAGGACCGCGCCGGACGGCTCGAGTTCGACCCGCGCGTCATCTGTCGCGCGCCGCTCGAGCGCCACCGCCATCGCGGCCGGTGGGACGAGGGCCTCTACCCCGGCGCCGATCAGAGCGCCGACGAAGAGGCGCAGTGGGAGCGCTGGCGGGCCCACCTGCGGGAGCTCGACCAGCGCCGCGGGGCGGATGGACGGCGCTCGTTCGCGCTTCCAGTGGACCACAGCAGCACCGAGCTGCGGCACCTCGACCGCGTCTCGATGGCCGCCTACCTCGACGGGCTGGGCCTGACCAGCTGGCGCCTGCGGTGGACGGTCGACTACGCCTGCCGCGACGACTACGGCTGCACCATCGAGCAGTGCTCGGCCTTCGCCGCCCTGCACCACTACCTGTGCCGCGGGCTCGATGACGACGACGAGCGCTTCATCCTCACCTGGCCCGAAGGCAACGATCACCTCGTGCAGGCGATGGCCGCCTCGGCACGGGTGGGCGATCGGCTCCACCGCGACACCCTGGTGCACGCGATCGATCCCGACACCGGCACCGTCTCGGCCTACGACGTGGCGGCCGGCCGAGGTCGCGTGTTCGAGGCCAAGGTCGTGCTGTGGGCCGCGCCGCGGTTCCTGCTGCCGCGGGTGCTGCCGGCCGGACGCGACCCGCTGCCAGCCGACGCCGCGCTCTACTCCCCATGGCTCGTGGCCAACGTCGAGGTCGCCAAGCGCCCCGGTGGCATCGGAGCGCCGCTTGCGTGGGACAACGTGCCGGTCGACGCCGACAACCTCGGCTACGTGGTCGCCACCCACCTCGAGGATCTCCAGGCGGCCCGGCGCGACGCAGGGTCCGTGCTCACCTACTACCAGCCCATGCCCGCCGACGACGCGCAGGGCCTGCGCACGCGACGGACGGAGCTGCTGTCCGGCAGCCTCGACCACTGGTGCGATCACGTGGTGGCCGAGCTCTCCGCCATGCACCCGGGGATCGAAGCCGACGTGCGACGGGTTCACGTGGCGCGCTGGGGCCACGCGATGATCCGGCCCGGGCCGGGGTGGTTGTTCGGGGAGGGCCGGGCCCTGGCGCGCGCCGCCGTGGGGTGCGTGCTGCCCTGCGCCGCCGACGTGGGCGGGCTGCCGCTGTTCGAGGAGGCGTTCGCGGGCGGCGTGCGTGGGGCCGAGGAGGCGCTGTCGCGGCTGGGGCGACCGGTGAGGGAGCGGTTGGGATGAGCCCTCATGCGATCCTGGGCAGCCCCGCCCGCGACTTCGCATGGTTCCTGGGCCCGGGGGTCCTCGCCGCCGTGGTCGCGGTGGGCCTGGGCGTGCTCGATCCCAAGCCCCGGGCCGAGGACGCCGGGCTCGGCCTGTGGATCGCGGGTGTGCTCCTGGTCGACGTGGCGCACGTATGGGCGTCGCTCTACCGCACCTACCTCGATCCGGTGGCGCGTCGGCTGCACCGCACGCACCTCCTCGCCACGCCGCTGCTCGTGCTGTGGATCGGCGCGCTCCTGCACCTCGAGTCGCCGCGGCTGTTCTGGGGCGTGCTCGCCTACGTGGCGATCTTCCACTTCATCAAGCAGCACCTGGGCTTCGCCCTAATTTACGTGCGCGCCGGCGGCGAGGGCCGGCGCGATCGCAGGCTGGTCGAGGCCGCGATCTGGGCCGGCACCGCCGCGCCCGTGGTCTGGTGGCATGCCCACCTGCCCACGCGCTTCGTGTGGTTCATACCGGGCGACCTCTTGACCGGCCTCCCCTCGTGGCTCGGCCCCGTCGCCCTGTGGGCCGAGGTCCCCGTGCTGCTGGCCTTCGCCGTGCGCCGCCTCCAGCTCCGCCGTCGCGGCCGGGGCCATCCGCTGGTGCCGTGGCTGGTGCTCGTGCCCGCGATCAACTGGCACCTGGGCATCGTGCTGTTCGACGACGATCGGATCTTCACCATCACCAACGTGTTCCTGCACGGCGTGCCCTACCTCGCCCTGGTGTGGGTGGCCGGCGGGCGGCAGCGCGTGGAGAGCTCGCTGTCGTCCCGCGGGCGCCCGGTGGCGGTGGTGCTGGCCGCCTACTACGGTCTACTGGTGGCGCTCGCAGCCGGCGAGGAAGCGCTGTGGGATCGCCTGGTGTGGCACGACCACCCCGAGCTGTTCGGCACCTCCGCCATCGAGCTGGGCCCGCTGCCGATGGCCGTGGTGGTCGCGCTGCTCACCGTGCCCCAGGCCACGCACTACGTGCTCGATCGCTTCATCTGGCGCGTGGGCCCCCAAAACCCCGCATTGGCGGATCAGCTCGGTCTGTCGCCGCCCTCGCCGTCATGAGTGCCGTCCATCCGATCCTCGAGCCGTGGCTGGGCGCCGACCGATCCGGCTGCATGGTGCTCGACGGCGGCCTGGCGACCGAGCTGCAGACGCGTGGTCACGATCTGAACGACGCGCTGTGGTCGGCCAAGCTGCTGCTCGACCAGCCCGAGGCCATCCTCGCCGTCCATCGCGACTTCCTCGCCGCCGGCGCCGACGTGGCCACCGCCGCGAGCTACCAGGCCAGCGTGCCGGGCCTGCGCGCGCGTGGGCTGTCGGACGACGAGGCCCGGCAGGTGCTGCGGTCGTCGATGGAGCTCGCCCGTCGCGCCTGCGACCAGGCCCACGCCCGCGATCCCTCGACCCCGCGCCCGCTGGCCGTGGCCTCGCTGGGCGCCTACGGGGCCATCCTCGCCGATGGCTCCGAGTACCGGGGCGACTATGCAGCCGACGACGCGACGATCGATCGCATCCACCGCGAGCGCCTCGAGGTCCTCGCCCCGCTCGCCGATCTCGTCGCCTGCGAGACCATCCCCTGCCTGCGCGAGGCGGAGGTCCTCGCCCGCGTGCTCGCGACCTGCCCCACCCCCGCCTGGGTGAGCTTTGCGTGCCGAGACCACGCCCACGTGGGCCATGGCGAGACCATCGAGCGCTGCGTGGCCGCGGTGGCCAGCGTGCCCTCGGTGATCATGGTCGGCGTCAACTGCTGCGCACCCGCCTGGGTCGAGCCGCTGGTCCGTCGGATCGCGAGCGTCACCGCGCTGCCCATCGTGGCCTACCCCAACGCGGGCGAGCGCTACGAGCACGGCGGGTGGTGTGGAGACCGGATCGCACCGGCCGAGCTCGGTCGGCTCGCCCAACGCTGGCTCGCCGCGGGCGCGCGCGCGATCGGGGGCTGCTGCCGCACCACGCCCGCCCACGTCGCCGCGCTCCACCGCCTGCGCCAGGATCGAGCCGCGTCACCGCACCGGGCATGATCTCGCCCGCGAGGGCTCCCCCCTCGCTCCGTGGCGACGTATGCTCGCTCGCCCCGTGGAGCTGCAGCAGATCGAGCTCGCCCTCCTGGGTGCGGCCCCCGCCCTGGTGGCGATGGCGATCGTCGACTTCATGGACGCCAAGCGTCCCGAGCCGCGGTCGACCCTGCGCCGCGTCGCGCTGGCGGGCGCGATCTCGGCGCTCCCGGTGGTCCTGGTGGGCGAGATCCTCAAGCAGGTCGGCCCCACCGCGGGCTACGCGGGTGCCCTGTGGCTGTCGTTCGTGATCGCGGCCATTCCGGAGGAGGCGGCCAAGCTCGCCTCGGTGTTCCTCATGGCGTGGCGGCGCCCCGAGTTCGACGAGCGCATGGACGGCATCGTCTACGGCGCGCGTGCCGGGCTGGGCTTTGCGCTGGTGGAGAACGTGGCCTATCTGCTGCTGCTGCCGCACAGCTTCTCCGAGTACCTGCAGCTCTACGTGGCGCGGGCCGTGCTCGCCGTGCCCGGGCATGCGATCTGGGGCGGCGTGGCCGGCTACTTCGCCGCGCGCCGCCGCTTCGATGGCCGGGGCCCCGGCCTTTGGGGGGGCTTTGGCCTCGCGGTGCTGATGCACGGGCTCTACGATGCATGGGTGTTCTGCGCGCCGGTGGCCATCGCCGACGGGCACCTGTGGCTGGCCTCGACCGTGGCCGGGATCCCGGTGGTGATCTACGCCGGGCCCGCGATCATCATCCTGCTGGGCGCCATGCTGCTGCGCTCGCTGGCCCAGCGTGCGATCGCCGACGACGACGCCGACGAGGCGGCGATGATCGGGCGGTGGGCGCATCCGCATCGGCACCACGCCAGCGGGCACACGGCACGATAGAGCACCACCGCCGTCCCATCAGTCGTCGTCCTCGTCACGCTGCCCCGCGGCCTGCTCCCCGAGCTCGGTCAGGGTCCGTTCCGCGAGTCCGGGTGAGCTGGCCAGTTCCTCGATGATCCGCTTGAGGCGTACGCGAGCGGCTCGTTTGCGGGTCTTGACGGTCCCGAGCGAGAGCCCGAGCACCACGCTCAACTCCGAGTCCGTCATCCGCTCCCAGTAGTGCAGCTCGAGCAGGGTCTGCTGCTCGACGCTCAGCCGTCGCAGGGCGAGGAGCAGCAGGCGCCTCTCCTCGCGTTCGGCCAGCACCCGGCTGGGCGACTCGCCGAGGTCCTCGACCGAGACCGTACCGAGGTCCACCTTGCCCCTGGGTCCTGCCTTCGCCCGATAGAACTTGCCCAGCACGTTGCTCGCAATGGAGAACAAGAACGTGCGGAAGCTGGCCTCCTCGCGAAAGCGATCGATGTGCTCGCGGCAGGCAAGGAAGGTCTCCTGCACCAGATCGGCGGGCTCGGACACCTTGTCGCGAAAGAACCGCATGACGCGGTCGTAGTGGCGCTCGATCAGCTGCTCACCGGCCTCTCGGTCCCCGGCTCGCCAGGCTCGCAGCAGCTCTCCATCGTCCACGAGGTAGAGGGTACAGTACGCGGCGGCCCGTCGCCTGCGACCGCCCCACCGCTCGCGTGACGCGCAGCGTCGAGATCGATGACGCGAACGATCAGCCCCCACCGCGGTCGCTGGCCGTCGCGCTCGTCCCAGCGACGCAGGTCGAAGCAGAAGCGAGCCGGATCGTACGGAAGCGTATTGACGGTGTGGCCTGCGGCGAGCTGCCGCCGAAGATACTCGGCATCCACCAATTCCACGGTGAAGTTCTCGAGGTGGGGATGGCCATGGTCCACGCCGCGGGCGGCGAGGCCACCGCGAAGCCGGGCCACTCGGTGCAGGACCCCGGACACGAGGCACCGGTCGAGTGCCGAGCGCTCGAGGGCGGCAAGCACCCGCTCACCATCGGTACGAGCGGCCGCCGCCAGCCCCCACATGCGCAGCACGTCGCCCACGCTGGGGCCGCAGTAGCGAGAGAACACCATGCAGCCCCGGTCATGGGCCTGCACCGCCAGGATCGGGGCCACGGCAATGGGCTTGGGCCCCGTGGCCAGCTCCCGCCACACCGCCGCCGCGGTATGGCTCACGACGTTGACCACGGTGGGCGAGGGGCGATGCAGATGGAGGGCCGACCCGGTCTTGGGGAACACCAGGGAGTCGCTGCGACCCACGAGGAAGTCGAGCAGCCGCGGATGAAGGGCGCCGTAGTGCTCGAAGAGGTGGTGGAGCAGCCGCACGGAGGGCAACGACGCCCGGCCGAGCGCGCGTCGCAGGGCCTCGGCGGCCACGGCCACGGTCGGAAGGGAAGCGCGCGCCGGCTCTGCGATCGCATCCACGATCCTCGTGACGAGGCGCTCGCAGATCTCGTCGGCCACGTCCACCGGGCGTAGGCACCGGCAGCTCGTGCCCGCCAAGCCGGCCATGATGTGATTGAGGCGGGCTCGCTGCCAGCGGTCGGAGCCCACCGCTGCCCTGCAGCGCTCACCCAGCTGCGTCGGGTCGAGGGTGCTACGCTCGATCAACGCACGAGCGAGCTCGCGCACGGCCCTCAGATCGTCGGCGCTCGAGCACGTGCGCAGCACGACCGCCGCCACGGCTGGCGCGGCATCGGGGCGTCGGCGCAGCAGCGTCCGAAGCGTACGCGCGAACCGAGGCGCCGTCAGTCGATCGACGAGCTGGAGCAGCAGCTCGCCGTCGCCAAAGCGTGCGATCGCCTCGAGCGCATCGTCGTCGAAGGCATCGACGACGCCAGGGTCGTCGACCAGGCGAAGCAGCACCCAGGTGGCGATTGCGGAATCGTGGGACTCTCGGGCGCATCGTCCGAGCGAGTCGCTCAGCACGGCCAGCGTGGCCCGGCCGTCGCCAACCAACCGGGTGGCCAGCGTGAACGTCCGGCGCGGTGCCATGGTGGCACAACGGGCGAGCACCTCGGTTCGAGCCCCGGGCATGCAATCCCAGTGACGCTCGAGCAGGCGGAGCACCGCCGCCGCCGCGCCGCCGCGCGCACAGGCATCGAGGGCCTCACCGACCCCGTCGAGCTCTCGATCCGTGTGGTGCTCGAGCAGCGCCAGCACCTCGTGAGGGCGGCGCCGGCCCAGCTCGGCGAGCAGCGGGCCCCAGCCGCGCCGCACGACGGGATCGCCGGCGCCCTTGGCCAGCACGCGCAACACCGCGTCGGCCTGGCCGCAACGAGCCATGATCGCCAGCCGGAGGCGGTCGTCCACGCTGGCCGCCGTGGTGGGCGGCAAGGACGGAAGCACGAGCTGGCGGCGCAGCACGGGGTCGAGCGCGAGCAATCGATGGAGCAGCGGCAGGTGCGCGGGAGCGATCGCATCGGACTCGAGGCCGGCCGTGGCCCTGCGCACGATCCGACGAAACACGCGTCGAACGGCGTCGTCGTGGGTCAGCCCGCGCTCGAGCGCGTCGAGCAGCGACGGCTGGCCCTGCGACGAACGCAGCGCTCGGCCAAGCGCGAGGGCGAAGCGCTCGGTGTCGACGTCCTCGGCCGACCACGCGCCCAGCCGCAGGGCGGCCAGCAACTCCCCGCGGGCGACGACCGCGACGGGATCGGCTGCCGCGATCCGATCCCGCAGCATGCGGCCGGCGTGGTCGAGTATGGCGAAGGCCGGGGTCATCTCGGCCGTGGGCAGCCAGCCCTCGCCGGTCCAGCTCGAGGAAGGGCACGGGGACGCATTCATGGGTGGGTTCTCGGGAGAGCGAGGGGAAGCGAGGGGCGACACGGTGGTCGGTGTCGCCCCGGGTCGAGCGAGGTCTAGCGCCCCTTGGGCTCGAGTCGGGTGCGAGCCTGGCCCGAACGCGAGGACAGCCTCACGCTCGCGACGAAGCTGGGGCTGGCGTGAAGGTTGTACGAGGTGCCCGACGAGCCGGGCAGCAGCATCTTGACCTCGTCGTAGTCGAACTTGGAGCTGCCGCCCTCGTCCTGTAGCGACACCACGACCGTGCGGTTGGCGTCCCCGGAGTCGAGGTCCTTGGAGAACTTGCGACCGACCCACTTGGAGCCGTCGGACACGGCGATCGACCAATGGTCGTCGCCGTCACCCGAGAACGTGATGGGCTGGAGCTCGCTCACCGCGCCGGCGTCGAGAGAGATCTGGCTCGTGATACCTTCCTTGCTGCCGTCGCTGCCGCTTTGGTGGTAGGCGACGACGAACACCTTGGTGCCCCAGTTGTTGACGACGACGAAGCTTCCGGAGTGTGTGGACATGGCTTGAATTCCTCGGGTTGGTTGGGGATGTCACCACGCCTCGGGGCGCGGCGTGACGGTGAGTACCCACGGCGTCGCGGCGGTTTAACTCCCGGAGCCCACTCGAGTGGATGCGGACCCAAACCGTTGCCGGCCTCGGGGTACTACCGGCAATGCCATGGACGTGCGTGCTCTGGAGCCCACCCCTCGACCCACCGACACCGCGCTCGTGCACGCGTGGCGTGGCGGCGATCGCCATGCAGGCGAGCGCCTGCTCGTCCGCCACTACGACGCGGTGGCTCGACTGTTCGCCCACAAGGTTCGTGAGCCCAACGATCTGGTCCAGCGCACCATCCTCGCCTGTGTGGAGGCCCTGCCCCGCTACGAGGGAGCGTCAAGCTTTCGCACGTTCCTGCTGGGCATCGCCTACAACGTGCTGCGCAAGCACTACCGCGATCACGGGTTCGAGCGTGAGACCGAGGAACTCCAGCTCACGCGAGTCGAGGATCACACCCCTTCCCCCAGCCGGGTGCTCGCGCGGCAGCAGGAGCGCCGGCGGGTGCAGGCCGCCCTCCGTCGGCTCCCGCCCCAGCTACAGGCCCTGCTCGAGCTGCACTACTGGGAGCGCCTGACGATCGGAGCGCTCGCCGAGAGCACGGGGCTGCCGGTGGGCACGATCAAGTCACGGATGCGTCGGGCCCGCCAGCTGCTCGAGCGGGAGCTCGCCGATGACGCTCGGTAGGCGCGGTCGAGCACTTCGAACGAGTCTCGAGACCATTCGAAGCGCTCCTGCGGGCAACCCAGCGGCTCGCTCGGGGTACCATCCCATGGCCGTGGACGAGCGCTCAGCCGACCGCAGCCGCCAAGGCGGCGATTCCGAGGGCTCGGAGTCGGGCGACTGGCGCCTGCGGGGCCTGCTGGAAGATCTGGGCCGAAGCTCCGCGAGGGGCCCGCAGTACGGCTGGGACATGCAGAAGGTCGTCGCCAGGACCCTCGGTGATCCCGACCCGACGCCCCGGATCGGCCGCTTCGTGGTGACCGGGGAGCTGGGCCGCGGCAACATGGGTGCGGTCGTCGCGGCCCACGACGAGCAGCTCGGTCGCACCGTGGCCATCAAGCTGATGACCGCCAGGGGCGCGCAGGGCAGCGAGCGCTTCGAACGCGAGGCCCGAGCCATGGCCCGGCTCTCGCACCCCAACGTCGTGCAGGTCCACGACGTGGGCTGGTGCGACGGCACCATGTACATCGCCATGGAGCACGTGCAGGGCCAGACCCTGCGCGAGTGGACCGCGAAGGGACGGCCGTGGGCGCAGGTGCTGCGGGCCTTCGTCGAGGCGGGTCAGGGACTGGCCGCCGCCCACGCGCAGCGCATCGTGCACCGCGACTTCAAGCCCGACAACGTGATGGTGGGCGACGACGGTCGCGTACGCGTGCTGGACTTCGGGCTCGCGCGCGCGGTGACCACCACGGACGACGACGGTGGAGACTCGGGCACCATGGATGAAGCGGGGACGGAGCGATCCGGCCGCGCGTGTGGTCTCGAGCGGGTCACCGCGGCCGGAACTCGGCTGGGATCACCCGCCTACATGGCGCCCGAGCAGCTCGAGGGACGAGAGGTCACGCCCGCCTCGGATCAGTGGGCCTTTTGCGTGGCCCTCTACGAGGGGTTGTTCGGCGTGCGCCCGTTCGTGCCGTCGGACGAGCGCGCGCTGGCGGGGGACGCCGCGGATGCGATCCTGCGGGAGATCATCGCCGGGCGAAGGCAGCCCCCCACGCGCGGACACGAAGTACCGCGGCGGGTGCTCGCGGCCGTCGTGCGCGGGCTGGAGCTCGAGGCGGACGCTCGCTGGCCGTCGATGGACGCCCTCCTCGACGAGCTTCGGGCCGTGTTCCGCGGCAAGCGGCTGCGCCTGGTGGGCGCTGGCGCGCTGCTGGGGCTCGTGCCGGCCGTGGTGGCGGCGGCGTGGATGCTCCGCGGGTCCGAGCCGGAGCCCTGCGCGGGGTTGGAGGCACGAGCCCGCGGGGTGCTGCCCGGGATCTGGGACGACGAGCGCAAGGCGATGATCGAGCGCGCATTCGAGGACACCGGCGTGGCATATGCCCGGCAGAGCTGGTCGGCGATCGAGGATGCCCTCGACGGCTGGGTCACGACGCTCGGCCGGGCGCAGCACGAGGCCTGCCTGGCGCATCGCGTGCGTGGCGAGCAGTCGGCGGAGGCCATGGATCTACGAATGGCGTGCCTCGAGCGGCAGCAAGCCCAGCTCGCAGCGCTTTGGGAGGTGCTGGTCTCGGCCGATGCGGCGGTGGTCGAGCGAGCGCCGCGGGCGATGCTGGGGCTGCCCGAGGTCGAGGCCTGCGAGGACGTGGAGCGGCTGCGCGCCGAGGTCCGGCCCCCCGCGGACGAGGTGGCCGAGCAGGTGGAGCTGGCGCGAGCGCAGGTCGAGCAGGCGCGTGCGCTGCTGCGGCTGGGGCGATATCACGAGGGGCTGGTGGCAGCGCGGCGCGCCCTGGAGGCGGCCGAGCGTTCCGGGTACCGCCCGGTGGCCTCGGAGGCGCGAGCGGTGCTGGGCGAGCTCGAGATCGTCGGCGGTGCGCATGCCGAGGGCGTGGCGAGCCTGGAGCGAGCGGCTCGCGATGGGGTGCGAGATCGGCACGATGCACTGGCGGCCGAGAGCTGGTCGAGGTTGGCTCGGTACGCCGGGGGCGACCTGTCCGATCCGGACGCCGGTCGGCGTTGGTGGCTCGACGCGCAGATGCTCTACGAGCGGGTGGGACTCGCCGAGCTCGAAGAGGTCGCGTGGATCCGGCTGCAGACGGGCGCCAAGCTCGACTCGCTCGCCGGTGATCTGGCTCGGGCCGAGGACCAGCTCGAGCGTGCGGTGGAGCTCGCGCGCCGGGCCGAGGGCTCGCGGAGCCAGCTGCGGCTGGCGGAGACGCTCGACGAGCTCGCGATCGTGCTGCGAGACCGCGGACGCCACACCGAAGCCGTGGAGCGCTCCGCGGAGGCGCTCGAGCTCAATCGCGCCCTGCTCGGCCCAGACCACCCCGTGACCGCGCGCACCGAGTACAACATCGCATCGGCCCTGCGAGACGTGGGCCGCTTCGACGAGGCTCGAGCGCACTACGAGCGCGCGCTGCAGGCTCTGGCGGCGGCCGGCCTGGCTCGCTCGCTCGACGCAGGTCGCGCCCACGTGGGCCTGGCCGGGCTCGCGCACGACCAGGGGCGGCTGGCCGACGCCATCGAGCATGCACGCCGAGCCGAGCAGATCCTCCCGCGGGATCATCCCGAGCATGCCGCGGCGCTCGAGGCCCTGGGCGTGCTTCACTTCAGCGTCGGCGAGCTCGAGGCCTCAGTTGCCGCGTACGAGCGGGCCATCGCCCTCTACGAGCGCGCCTACGGACCCGAGCACGGCGTGCTCGCCCTGACCGTGTCCAACCTCGGTGAGAGCCTGGTGGCACTGGGTCGATTCGAGCACGCGCTGCCGCTGTTCGAGCGCGCCGATCGCATGATCGTGCGGGACCAGGGCGAGGACGAGCCCGACCGGCTCTATCCGCTCAAGGGCCGGGGACTGGCGCTGCTGGGATTGGGCCAGCGAGGGCCGGCTGCCGTGGCGCTGCGGCGAGCCTGGCAGCTCAGCTCGCCGAGCGTGCCCACCGAGCGCGGCGAGATCGCCGTGGGGCTCGCGCTCGCGCTCGAAGGTGACGACGAGACCGAGGCTCGGGCGCTGGCCAGGGAAGCGCGACGGCTGCTGTCCGACGAAGCGGGTGTGCAGAGGATGAAGGGGCTGCGACGAGCGCTGGGTGCGATCGCCGAGCCCTTCGACGAGATCCAGGGAACGAACGGTCCCGCGAGGGACGACGAGGAGCGAGACGATGGAGGATCGTAGCATCGAGAGCGCGGGAACGAAGCGACATGCCGCGTGGACCCTGGGATTGATGTGGGTGCTGGTGCTCGGAGCGTCGTGTGACGACGAATCCAAGGGCGATGCGGAGGCCGCCCCCTGTGACGCGCTCGAGTCCTGCAAGGGGATCGAGGGGCACTGCTTCGTGCTCGAGCCCGGCGGGGGGACGGAGCTCGATGCGGCGCAGCGCGGGTTCAGGGGTGCGACGGGCAAGGTCGTGGGCGATCTGAGGATTCGGCAGCCCGACGGCACCAACCCGTTCCCCTACTTCGAGGGCCCGGAAGGCGTCGGGTTCGATCTCGATGCCAGCAAGACGACCGGGGTGTTCGAGTACGACGAGACCACGACGGGCGAGCTCCAGATCAAGGCATGCGTTGGTCTCGCCTCGACGACGAAGTGGGGCTGGTGCTCGCTCGACGACGAGGGCAACCTCGTCGAGAAGTCCCATGACTCCGACGACTGTCGCGACAGCGAGAAGGTCACCAGCACCCTGAGCTTCCCTGCGCTCGACGACGACGGGACGACCTATCGCCTGCGCATCTGGGGGGTCGGCAACGCAAACGGGAACGGCATCGCGATCGCGGGCGATCCGAAGATCAGGGCCAAGGGGGCCAGTCCCAACCCCACGCCCTCGTTTCCCCCGCCGATCCCCGTGTGCCCGGAGGAGTACGACTACTACGAGGGCTGCCTGGCGGGGCAGTATGAAGAGTCCAGGTGTCCGGTCGACGTGCAGGACTCGAAGATCGACTACCAGGTGGAGCGAGTGCCTCCCAAGCCCAACGTGAGTTCGCCGTTCTGGGTGTACTACGACGCAGGACACGAGGCAGAGGACGATGGCAGCGAGAGCGTCACGGCCGCCGAGGACCTCCGCTCCCGAACGGCCCAGTCTCCCTCCGTCTTCGGCGATCCGCTCCAGCTCAATCCCCTCACCGCCAAGTTCGTCCTGTCCGACTCGGATGCCGGTGGGCGGGACACGGCATTCATCTACGTGAGCACCCTTGCCAACTACGACAATCGCATCACCGCGGTCCATCTCCTGCCCTCGGGGACCACCTGGAAGAGCGTCACGTACCGGAACACCAGCGATCCCGACGACTACACGAACCTCTACGATTCCATGGCGAGATTCCTCAATTGCCTCAGCGGCGTGTCGCCCCTGGCCGCCCCACACGTGCAGGTCGCAGCCACCGACCGAGACGGCCAGCCCGCGACGGTCTCCGCATGGTTTCCCTACCCTCCCAGCCTCGACGACTCGAACTATCACACGTGCGCAACCCAGTCGAAGACGAGCGATGGCTTCGATGTGTTCTGCAGTGGCGGAAGCTGCTCATGAGCATGGTCGGCGTCCCTCGGTGCCACGCGACGTCGCAGGCGCGACGGAACGTGGCGTGGGGCCACCTCGTGGCACGCGCGTCGTCATGCGCTCAGTCGTCGAGCGCCCCCGCCTCGATCCATACCCGCAGCTGCGCCACCAGCTCGTCGTCGAGCAGCTTGGGCGCGTTCTTGGGCATGTGCGAGACCACCACGCCGCTCGCCACGGTGGGCTCGCAGTCGGCCAGGAGATGGTAGAGCCAGCTGTTGTCCGGGTTGCCGGGATCCACCAGCGGCATGCCGGCCGGGGTCACCAGCGCGTGACCCAGCAGCTCCGCGTGTAGATCGGCCGCCGTCAGATCGAGCCCCGCCGCGCCGAGCGGACCGGGGCACGACGAGAAGCTGCAGCCCGGCGCGAAGATCGTCTCCCTCAGGCTGCCGAGCGTGGCCGGGGCATCCGGCTCCGCGCTCGGATCGGCATCGTGGCACGGCGGGATCGGAGGCAGGCCCTGATCGGCGGGATCGATCGGCGGAAGGTAGAGCGGCGCGAGGATCTCCGGCTCCGTGGGCATCCCCTGCTCCGGGGCCTTGGGCAGCGCCAGGCCGATGCAAACCCCCTCGTACATGTGGATGCCGTCCACCACGTCGACGAGGTGGTTGCCCAGGTCGACCGAGGCTCCGATCACGTAGTCGGTCTCCACCAGCGCCAGCATCACGCACATCTCGCCGTCGCCGTTGCCCCACTCCACCGCGTTGGAGGTCCAGTTGTCGTAGCCGCAGGTCATCCGCAGACCCGTGGCGCCCGGCAGATCGAGCGGCGGATCGAACGTCATGCCGCTGGCGTCGGCGTCGAAGCCCTCGATCGAGAAGATCGACTGCCCGTCGAGCTCGCCGCCCACCACGGTCACGTCGAAGTGGTTCCCCAGGTAGTGATAGTGCGGCAGGATGTAGTGCACCCGCAGCCACAGCGGATCACCCGCCGACGTGATCGCATACGGAGTCGCCAGATTGCAGTCGGCGGTCACGCGCGACTCGGTCATCGGCGGCAGGTGCAGATCGTGGTACTGCATCGACACCGGGCTCACCACCGCGGTCACGTCGGCCGGGTGCAGCGGCTCGAGGCTGATCCACAGCCCAGACTCCTGCGCCCGCGGCGAGGCATTGAGCGTGTGCAGGCCCGCGACGATCTTGGCGCGCTCGGGGAGCTTGAGCACCGCCCCCGGCGCCAGTCGCTGCTCCTCCACGTAGCTCTGGGTGGACTGGGCGAACAGCACGGTGCCCTTGGTGGCCGCGTCGAGCTCGTTGAAGCCGCGCTCGTCGCAGGGCCAGTAGCCATCGGGGCCCGGGTACACGTCCTCGGGTACGACGAACCAGTTGCTGTGATGAAAGCCGCCCTCGTTGCTCGCCAGCACCGCCTGCGCGTACACGGGCCGCGCGTTGCCGACCGTCCACGACACGCAGCGGGAGGCATCGTCGTCCCAGGCCGGCATCGCGAGCGGGCCGAAGGCGTGGGTGATCCAGAAGCGCTCGTCGTCGGGCTCGTCGGGAGGAAGGTCGCCCGTGGAGGGCCCGGCGGTGTCGTCGACCACCTGCCCCGTGGAGGTGGTGCCGTCCGCCTCGCCCGTGCTGGTGCCGTCGGCGGACGACGCGGGGGCGGGCGCTCGCTGGCAGCTCAGCAGCACGGCGGCCGCACCGATCATCATTCCAGCCCTCGATCCATGCACGATCACGGCATCCACCTCCAATGCCCCCGGCGTCGATCCGTGCGACGACCGCGGTGGTCCTTCGATGATAGCGTTCTCGAGATCACGCTCCATCGCTCGGGCGCGAACCGGCGCGAGAACGACGTCTTGGTCGCCACGATGGAGATGCGTGGCCCGACCCGCGGCAGCGTCGGGGCCGCCACCCACGGGGTGCCACGACCAAGCTCGGCCCACCTTCCACCCGTACACGGAAAGTCGAGCACGAGGTGGGACATCATGTAGACTTCTTCGGTGCGCTCTAACGCTTGGCGTGCGGCCGCTCATTCGTCGGTGGCAGGACCGGTGTTGGGCGGGACGGGAGTGTCGGACCTGCACTCGCCGGCCACTGTCACGAGGCGCCTGAACCAGGCATCGAGTTCTACCCGCCACGGATCGGGGTCCGCGTACCGCACGGTGCCGGCATTGGTCGCGTAGCCGACGGTGTAGTCGTAGCCCGACAGGTCGCCGTCCGGGCGGGTAATCGGCGGCGGCGGCGATTCCAGCGTGGCATCCTGCGCCAGCCGTCGCAGCCAGGGGTCGACGTCCTCGGGCGCGAGCACGGCGGTACAGGTCTGCACGGTGTCTTGCGCACCGTCCGACCAAGTGTGCTCCCTGGTCAACGTGCGATCGGCGTGAATCTCGACGCTCCAGAATTCCCCCTCGTCGGCGGCGGGGTTGCTGACGTCGAGCAGGATCTGCGGATACGGTTGCGATGGGCCTGGCTCGGGTGGCTGCGAGTCGGAGCTGGGCGCTTGCCCGCCCGCCGCCGGGGCCCGAGCCGGCGACTTGGGGGTGGCACAGGACGTGATGACCACGGCCGAGACGAGCAATCGCGCCGAGACCCGGGAGTCACGCAGGTAGAGAGCACCGAACATTGCCACATGCTATCGCAGCCCGACGCGGAGAGCTGCGAATGCCCGAGCGTGAGGCCGCGCTCGCGGCTACCCGTCCTCGCTCGCCGAGCGCTCGCCCAGCTTCTCGCGCAGCGCCATCGCCCACCGATCCAGATCTCCCGCCGTCGACTCGCGCAGCGCCTGCGGCACCGCCTCGGCGTGCTCGATCTGCTCCCGCACCAGCCGACGCGCGCGGTGCAGCCGGCTCTTGACCGTACCCGGGGGGATCCCCACCACCACCGCGATGTCCTCCACCCGCATCTCTTCCCAATAGTGCAGCTCCACCGCGATCTGCAGATCCACCGGAATGTGCCGCAGTGCGTGCAGCACCAGCCGCTGCTCGTCCTTGCCCGCCACCTCCAGCGAGGGCGAGCCCAGCACGTCGGCCACCGAGGTCTCGAGCTCCACCACCGGCTTGTCCTTGCGCGCGTGCTTGCGCAGGTGCATCAGCAGCTGCGTCCGCGCGATCGCCAGCAGGTAGGTCTTGAAGCTCGCCTCCCCACGAAAGCGGTGCACCCCGTCGGCGCACGCGAGCATCGTCTGCTGCACGAGATCCTCCACCCCGTGACCGACCTTGGAGCGGAAGAACCGAAACAGCGTGCGAAAGTGCCGACGCAGCAGCCGCGATCCCGCGTCGTTGTCCCCCGCCCGCCAGGCCTGCAGCAGCTGCACGTCGTCTTGCACGCGATCGCCACGGTACCAACGCCCGGGCCCATCGGCCATCACCACCGCCCATCACCACCGCCCATCACCACCGCCCATCACGGCGCTTGGGCCCGTCCTCCAGGCAGAACAGGTGGCGATCGTGCCCGGCCACGAACACCTCCGCGCGCCCGTCCCCGTCCACGTCGGCCACCACCGGCGAGGCCTCGACCTCCTCGCGACCGGTCTGGAACCGCCACCGCAGCGCGCCATCTCGCGCGTCCACCACGTGCAGCGATCCGTCCTCGAAGCCCGCCACCACCTCGGCCGCCCCGTCGCCGTCGAGATCCGCCACCACCGGCGAGCCGGCCGCCGCAGGCTGCAGCCCGTCGACGTCGCGAAAGCCATACTCCCAGCGCACCCCACCGTCGCCGGACAGGCCCACGATCCCCCGCGAGGCGCTCGACAGCAGCACCTCGGGCCGGCCATCGCCGTCCACGTCGAGCACCTCCGGTCGCGCACGCCGGGTCGCCACCCCGGGCCAGCGCGCGTGCTCCCGACCGTCGCG
Organism: Paraliomyxa miuraensis; assembly: GCF_026337845.1. GTDB lineage: Bacteria > Myxococcota_A > Polyangia > Nannocystales > Nannocystaceae > Paraliomyxa > Paraliomyxa miuraensis. Next base: position 289,191 of record NZ_JAOVZF010000154.1, read on the forward strand.
TCCCCGCAGCACCACCAGCGGGTCGTCGTCCATGTGCGGCGTGACGAGGAGCTCCGGCGCCCCGTCGCCATCGAGATCGGCCACCGTCGGCTGGAAGTTGAGCCGCCCACCGGTCTGCGTGGCCCAGCGCTCCTGACCCGTCGACGACAGGCAGATCACGCGACCATCGAGCGAGGCCACCACCACCTCGGCCTCCCCGTCGCCGTCCACGTCGCCCACCCAGGGCGCTCCAAAGGCCCCCAGCGGGCCGAGTGCGGCCGACCAGCGCAGCGCGAGCGACTCGCCGTCGAGCACGTGCACCTGCCCTGGATCCTCCCAGGTCGCCACCACCACCTCGGGTCGTCCGTCGCCGTCCACGTCGCCCACGGTGGGGCTGGCGTAGGCCTCGCCGGACTCGAACCGCCCCACGAGCGCGGCATCGGAGCCGCGAAAGCGACGGACGCCGCCCGAGCCCATCGCCAGCAGATCGAAGCCGCGGCCCCGGGGCAGCAGCGCCGGCGGGCGGATCACGATCGGCGTGTCCCCCGGCGCGCTCGAGGCCCGAAGCTCCCCCGTGCGCGCATCGACCAGCTCGAGCCGATTGGCATCATCGAGCGGGCCGAACAGCGCCAGCTCGAGGGCTCCATCGCCGTCGAGGTCGGCCACCACCGGCGTGGCCCGGATCGCATCGAGCGGGCGTCGGTCCCAGCGCACCTTGGGCCCCACCACCACGGCGGGACCGCGCGCTTCCATCAACAGATCCACGAACCCATCGCGGTTGGCGTCACGACTGGCTTCGATCGCGCTGACCGGAATCCGCAGCGGCACCGCCCCCAGCGGGCGGGCGTCCAGGTCGAACGCGCGCAGCACTCCATCGCGGGTGCCGAGCACGAGATCGTCGCGCCCGTCGCCGTCCCAGTCGGCCACCACCACCGGTGAGCTGCCGCCAGCCTCGAGCTCGCCACGCGCATGCACGGCACCAGAGGCCGCATCGAGCAGCTCGAGCGCGTGCACGCCGTCCATCGCCGAGACCGTGGCCACCAGCGGCCGCGGTCGCGCGCGCAGCAACCATGCCGCCGCGCCACCGGGGCCTCCGGTGCCGTACGGTCGGGTCCAGCGGACCTCGCCACCGCGACCGGACAACAGCCCCATCGTCCCGGACCCATCCCCGCCGCGCCTCCCCGTCAGCAGCACATCGTCGGCACCATCGCCATCCACGTCGACCAGCGCCTCGGACGACACCACGGCCAGCCCATCGAGCGGATGCCGCCAGCGCTCGCGACCGTCGACCCCGCCCAGCGCCACCAACGACCACCGGCCGGCATCCTCCGCACCGGCCTCGCCCTCGCTCACCGGCACCAGCAGATCCTGGCCGGGAACCTCGTCGATGCGAGCCGTGCCCACCCAGCCGTGGGCCTGCTCCTGGGCCCGCGAGAGCGCCTTCACCCGCTCGGGGTCGGGCTGCAGCGGCCCCTCGTCGCCAGCGACCACCGGCAGCGGCGTCGACCAGCGCAGCGTTCCTTCGGCCGACAGCCCATGCACTCCGTGCAAGCCCACCACACCGAGCGCCGGCGCGGACCCGTCGGCGGACCCTTCCAGCGTCACCACCGTGAGCGGCTGATCATCGGCCATCGCCCACGACCAGCGCTGCGAGCCCTCGCGACCATGCAGCGCCACCACCTCGCCAGGTCGCAGCCCCGCCACCACCACCGTTGCCTCGCCGCCCTCCGCCGCCGGCAGACACACCACCTCGCCCAGCCCCAGCCCCAACCCCGGCTCCGTCCGGCCCGCCCACGACTCATCGATCGCCACCCGCGGCTCGGGACGGCGCGAGCGCGAGGCACCATCGAAGATCCGAAGTCCCGCCGACGCCTCGTCCTGGTGCAGCGCAATCACGTCGCGCACCCCGTCGCCATCCACGTCGCACAGCCGATAGCGAGCGCTCGGCGACAGCGCCACCCGCCACAGCTCGCGATCGTTCCAGGGGTCGTAGGCGGTCAGCAGCAAGAAGCGCCGCTGCACCAGATCGTCGAGGCCGTCACCGTTGGCATCGCCCAGCCACCGCGCCTCGAGCCCCGCCCCCGACGCCGGCCGCGACCACCAAAGCGCCTTGCGCAGCGACACGAACCCGCGGCGGGTCTCCCCCGCCCGCACCGTCCACTGCAGGCGCTCGTCCACGTAGCCCTCGTGCCGCAGCAGCAGCTCGTGCACGCCCGTGTCGACGGCCAGCCCCTGCAGGCGCGAGCCATAGTCGACCCCGTCCACCAGCACGTGCCCCCCCGAGGGCTCGAGCTCGAGCTCGAACGTGCCCTGCTCGTGGCGCAGCTCCACCGCGAACTCGTGCACGCCTCCCCGCTGCACGTCGACCACCGCCTCGGTCGGCTCGTGGTCGGGCGCCGTCACCCGCACGCGGTGCAGACCCACCGCCACCTCGCCCCGTCCGTTCGTCAGCACCTGGTCGTCCACGGTCACCGAGGCACCGGGCACCGGCTGGCCGCCCGACACCGCGCTCACCATCACCTGGCCGGGACGCGTGGCCACGTAGGCCGCATAGGCCAGCGCCGCCACGCCCACCGGCACCGCGGCCCGCGTCACGAAGCGACGCACGCGACGCGCCGGATCGGCTCGCAGCGCCCGCAGCAGCTCGTGCATGCTCCCGTGACGCTGCGCGGGATCGGTCTGCAGCCCCCGCAGCACCACCCGCTGCACCCAGGCCGGCACGCGCGTATCATCGGGAACCGGCCGCGGTCGACCGGCGCTCTTGGAGACGAGCAGCTCGTCCACATCGCGCCCCTCGAACGCATGCCGCCCGTAGAGCGCCCGGTAGAGCGACGCACAGAACGCGAACTGATCCGCCTTTCGATCGGCCGCCTCACCACGGTGCTGCTCGGGCGCCATGTAGGCGGGCGTGCCGAGCAGCATGCCGGTTCGCGTGAGGCGATCGAGCGCCTCGGAGACCTCGAACGAGCCGTTCCCCGTGGACGTCGGCGAGCCCGGCTCCCACGAGCCCGGCTCGAACGAGCCCTCGCTCGCCCCGTAGGTCAGCGCCAGCCCGAAGTCCACCACCTTCACCGAGCCGTCGTCGCCCACGAGCACGTTGCTCGGCTTGAAGTCGCGGTGCACCACGCCCGCCGCGTGCGCGGCCGCGAGCCCCTCGCCGGCCGCGAGGAACCGCTCCACGATCTCGCGCCAGCCGGGGCGCTCGCGCTCGAGCCAGGCGCCGAGGTCGTGGCCCTCGACCAGCTCCATCACGATGAACACGCCCGCGCCCGTCCCCTGGGCGCCGCCTGGCTCGAGCCCCTCGCACGCCCCCGGCTCGAGCGATCCAGCCGAGTACGTACCCACGTCGTACACCGCGATCACGTTGGGGTGCGACAGGCGGGCGATCGACTGCGCCTCGCGAACGAAGCGCGCCCTGGCCCGGGCCACCGCGTCGGCCTCGCGCCACCCCGACCGGAGCACCTTGATCGCCACGCGGCGGGCGAGCTCGGGATCATAGCCGTCGTAGACCACCCCCGCCCCGCCCGACCCCAGCGGCCGCAGCAGCAGGTAGCGCGACAGTCGAACCGGGTCCCGCACCCGCGAGAACAGCCGCGCCTCGATCTGGGCCAGCGCCTGCCGCTCCTCGAGAACGTCCCACTCGTCCGCCCCGTCGAGGGCCCCATCGATGGCATGTCCGAGGCTGTCGACCGTCTGCACGGTCGCCTCGGGATCCGGCGTGGGTCGATCCACCGGCACGGCGTCGCGCCCACCGTTGTACCACGCGGCTATGCTCCACCGCATGACCACCAAGATCGACGCGCTCGTGGTGGGCGCCGGGGTCATCGGCCTGGCCATCGCGCGGGCGCTCGCCCTCGCCGGCCGCGAGGTCGTGGTGATCGAGCGCGAGGGCGCCCCGGGCCAGCACACCTCCTCGCGCAACAGCGAGGTGCTCCACGCCGGGCTCTACTACCCCCCCGGCAGCCTCAAGGCGCGCCTGTGCGTGGAGGGCCGCCGCGCGCTGGTGCGCTACTGCGAGGCGCGGGGCGTGGCGCATCGCGTGCTCGGCAAGCTGGTCGTGGCCACCACCGAGGCCGAGCGACCCGCCCTGCGTCGGCTCCATGCCCAGGCCCAGCACAACGGCGTGGTCGACCTTCGCCCGCTGTCCGGCCCCGACGTCCGCGCGCTCGAGCCCGCGGTGCGGGCGGTCGAGGGCCTGTGGTCTCCGTCCACCGGCATCGTCGACGCGCACGCGCTCATGCGCGCGCTGTGGGCCGATGCCGAGCAGGCCGGAGCCATGCTCGCGCTGCACACCACGCTCGTGCGGGCTCGCGTGGAAGACGACGGCCTGCGCGTGTGGGCCGGTGACACAGAGCTGAAGTGCCAGCGCTTGATCAACGCCGCCGGCCTGCTCGCGCCGAAGGTCGCCCGCACCATCGAGGGCTCGCCCCTCGAGCGCGTGCCCCGGTCGTACCTGCTCAAGGGCAGCTACTTCGCGCTGACCGGCCCCGCCCCGTTCTCCCACCTGGTCTATCCCATGCCCGACGCCACCACGCTCGGGATCCACGTCACCCTCGATCTTGCGGGTCGCGTGCGCCTGGGTCCCGATCGACAGTGGGTCGATCGCATCGACTACACCGTCGATCCCGAGCGCGCGCCGGCCTTTGCCCGTGCCGTGTCGCGCTACTACCCCGCGCTCGACCCCGCCGCCCTGCAGCCCGACACGGCCGGGATCCGCCCCAAGCTCCACGGCCCGCCGGGTCCACCCCCCGGCACCACGCCCGACTTCGTCATCGAAGGCCCCGCCGAGCATGGCGTGCCCGGCCTGTGCCATCTCTACGGCATCGAGAGCCCGGGTCTCACCGCCTGCCTCGCGATCGCCGACGAGGTCCTGCGACGCCTCGGCGCCTGAGCGCGAGCACCCGATCGGCTCGCTCACGCGCCCGTCTCCACGCTCGCCATCCAGCGCACGAGCCCGGCCGAAACCGCGCAGTCGAGCCTCGAACCGCGAGAATGCGCTAGGATCCCCTCGCCTCGGATGTCGGACCAACCGCGAAACCACTGGGGAGTGCTGCTTGCCGTCGTTGCGGCAGCCGACGGCGTGCTGGGCTACCTCGCGGCGACCACCCAGGACACCAACCTCCAGGCCATCCTGGCGATCGGGGCCATCGCCATGCTGCTGGTGTGCCTGTGGGTCGTGGTCAAGCTCGGCCAGCCCCGGCGCACCAGTGACGACCCCTCCCCGATGCCCGGGCCCGTCGACCCCGGCCCGTCGCTCGAGATCAAGTACGACCTCTACATCAGCACCCCCATGGATGGGCTCGCCCAGCCGGCCTACGATCAGCACCGCGAGCAGATCCGCAGCCTCATCGAGATGCTGGAGGCCGGCCGGATCACGCGCATCGCCTGTCGCATCAAGGAAGTCGCTCACGGGGCGACCCAACCCACCGACGTCGCGCTCGAACGCAACCTCCGCAGCATCCGCCAGAGCCGGGTCCTGGTGCTGGTCATGCCCAACCGCCGCAGCAGCAGCGCCCTGGTCGAGGTGGGTGCCGCGCTCGCGATGGGCAAGGTGGTGTTCGCGTTCGTCGCCAGCCGGCTCGACAACCTGCCGTTCCTCATCCGCAGCAGCCACCACCAGCCCAACGGCGCAGCCGGGCCCATCAACCTCAAGACCTATACCTACGGGTCGATGGACGACATCTCGCGCCACATCCTCGACAACCGGCACCTGATCTTCGGTCAGCCCACGCTCCCACCGTCGGCCGGGTAGGCATGGGGCTCGAGCACGGCCGCACGTATCGGGCGCGGGTCACCATGCTCAGCATCGAGGCCCGCGACCGCGAGCTTCCGTTCGTGCTTCGCCGCGGCGACTCCCTGGGCGAGGGGGCGCAGGCATGGGTCTACAAGATCTACCAGGTCGACGACGATCCCAGCCGCGACTCCGAGGACGATCCGACCTCCGACGAGCAGCCACCCGGACAGTCGGGCTCCAACGACCGACGGTCGAGCTTCGGCCCGCCCGCCCAGGCCGGTCCCGACTCGTCCGCCGCCCCCACCCTGCGCTGGTTCGCGCTCAAGCTGTTCAAGACCGACGACGAAGGGGCCAAGCGCGAGAGCCACATCATCCGCTCGCTCGGGGACGACGACGGCGTGATCCGCTTTCACGCCGAGATCGAGCTGTGGCTGCCCGCCATCGGCACGCGGGTGGGCCTGGTCACCAACTACGTCGCGGGCGAGAAGCTCTCGGACGTGCTCGACCAGCGGCGGCTGCGGCCGAGCGAGGCCGAGGCGCTGGGCCTGCGCTTGCTCGAGACCCTCGAGGCGATCCATGGACGCGGGGTCCTCCACACCGACATCAAGCCGGCCAACATCATCATCCCGCAGGAGGGCAACGCGCTGCTGTTCGATCGCGCCGTGCTGCTCGACTTCGGCCACGCCCACCGCGACGACCAGCCCTACGAGCACGCGCGCGGGACCCCCTTCTACAAGCCACGCGCCCCGCAGACCAGCACCACCCACGACTGGCGCAAGCGCGACGTGTTCGCGGTGGGCGTCATCCTCTATCGGTGCCTGGTCGGCGGCTACCCCTGGGGCACCATGGAGATCCAGGCCGAGGGGGCCGACCTCGCGCGCGTGATCGAGGCCGAGATGGCCAGCCGCCCCATGCGGAGCGTTCGGCCCCAGGACTGGCCGTGGTGGTGGTCGAGCCGGCGCCTGGCCCACAGCACGCTCGCACGGCTGCTCGGAGGCGGTCACTGGGCGCGGATTCCCTCGGTCGACACCGCCAAGCGGCTCGTGCGGCTCGGCCTGGGCCCCATTGCCACCGTGGTCAAGCTGCTCGGCGTCGTCCTGATCGCAGCCGTGCTCGTCTCGCTGCTGCTGTGGGGGTGGAACGCGGTGGGGCCGTGCCCCGAGGGTCGAGCGCGCTGCGACGGCACGTGCATGCCCATCGGCGAGCCATGTCGCGAGGACCAGGATCTGGTCTGCACCGCGCAGGGCTGCCAGTGCCCCCCGGGCCTCGCGGGCGTGGCACCGGGCGTGTGCGCCGACACCCAGAGCAGCGCCGAGCACTGCGGAGGCCCGTACCTGCCGTGCGCCGAGCCCCGCACGTGCCACCAGGGCCAGTGCCGCTGCGACGACGATCAGATCTACTGCGAGGACGAGTGCAAGAGCAACAACGATCGCTTCTTCCTGCGGCCCGAGCACTGCGGTGCATGCGACGAGCGCTGCACCGCGGACGAGATCTGCCACCACGGCCAGTGCCGTGATGCCTGCGAGGCTCGGGGGCTCGCGCGGTGCGACGGGGACTGCAAGGCGCTGGCCTCCGACGGCGACCACTGTGGCGAGTGCGGCAACGACTGCAAGAATGGCCGCGCCTGCGTGGCCGGCACGTGCACCTGCGCGGCTGGCCTCGTGGAAGCCAGCGACGGCTGCGTCGACCCCCGCTCGAACCCGCTCGCATGCGGCGACCCACCCGTGCCCTGCAAGGACGGGCAGCTCTGCGACGACGGAACGTGTCGAACCACGTGTGGGGGCAGCGAGCTCGAGTGCGCGGGAACCTGCATCGACCCCAAGACCGACGATCGCTTCTGTGGTGCGAAGGATTGCCGCGACCCCAAGCGATCGGGGGTCGCATGTGGCCCGGGACAGTCGTGCCGCAAGGGCAAGTGCGTGCTCTCGTGCCCCGCCTCGCAGATCGACTGCAACGGCCGCTGCATCGATCCCGGCACCGACCACCAATTCTGCGGCGCGGCCCCGGGCTGCACCCACGGGCGCGCCTGCGGCTCCACCGAGCAGTGCGTCGGTGGTACGTGCACCACCACGTGCGCCCCCGACGAGCTCGTCTGCGGGGGCCACTGCGTGGACCCCCGTCACCACCCCACCTGGTGCGGCGTCACGGGCCGCTGCGAGGAAGCCACTGCATGCGGGGCCGACGAGCTGTGCGACCAGGGTCGCTGCCGGCCCCGCTGCCCCGCCGGGACGCTCCGCTGCGACGCCACGTGCGTCGACCCTCGCTCCGACGAGCACTGCGGTCGCCAGGCGTGCCCCTCCGGCTCCGCCCCACCGGTGTGCCGCGGCGGATCGCACTGCGTCGAGGGCGAGTGCGTCTACGCGTGTCCCCCGGGGCGGCTGCTGTGCAACGACCGCTGCATCGATCCCGACTCCGACCCCGAGCACTGCGGAGCCGAGGAGCGCTGCACGACCGAGGGCGAGCGCGGCCGGGCCTGCACCGCAGACCAGCGCTGCGAGCACGGCGAGTGCAAGGACGTCCCGGGCCTGACTCCGCCGCCAACGACCACCGGAGGCACCACCGGGGGCACCACCAGCGACGCCACCACCAGCGGCGAGCCCCAGCCCTGACGACCGCCCCGGCGTTTCCCAATCGCCGGCCCCTGTGACAATAGTGGCGGCGCCATGCCGCTCTACCCCCTGGCCATCGGGCTGACCATCCTCGCCAACGTCGGCTACCACCTGTGCCAGAAGGCGATCCGCCCCGACGTCAGCCCGGCCGCCTCGCTCGTGGTCACCTACGCGGTGGCGCTGGTGCTGTCGCTGTTGCTGTGGCCGTGGCTCGGCGGCGGCGAGGGCATGACCGTCGCGCTCCGCCGCCTCGGCCCCGCCACCTATGCCCTCGGCGCCGCGGTGGTGCTCATCGAGCTGGGCTTCTTGCTCGCCTACCGTGCCGGCTGGACCCTCGGCGTGGCCGCGCTCTACTGCAGCGCCGCGGTGGCGCTGGTGCTGGTGCCGGTCGGCATGCTCGCGTTCGGCGAGACCCTCGATCTGCGCAAGGGCGCGGGCCTGCTGCTCGCGCTCGCCGGCCTGCTGCTGCTCACCGAGCCCCGCGCCTCCGCGGGCGAGCCCACGGAGGCGCGAGCCGGGGAGCGCAACCCCGGCCCGTGATCGGCTCGGGGCTCACCCCGCGATGTCGCCCGGATCGAGCGTCCACGCCCCGCGCATGTTCTGGTTGTTGGTCTCCTGCCCCGGCAGCCAGAACGCCGGGTGGCTCGGGTCCGTGCCCGGCTGCGGTGGATCGTCGATCGCCGTGACCCACAGCTGCTTGTTGCGCGTCACCGGATCGGTGTTGGTGAGGATGTTGCCGTAGGTGCGCTCCGACACGAACACCAGCCAGAAGTAGCCGCCGCGCGACTCGGGCATGAACGTGGGCTCGTAGCACGCCGAGCTCTGATCGCCCGACAGATAGCCCACGCCGCAGCCGCGATCGAGCATGACCTGCTGCGACCCGTCGAGGTTGGAGAGCCCCAGCTCGCCGAGAGCCCCCCGCGTGCGCGCCTGCGTCGCCAGCCCATACGCGAGCCACTCCGAGTCCGGGCTCCACGTCGGGAACGTCACCGCCGTGCGCGATGCGGTGGGCGCCACCAGCAGGTGATCGTTGGCGAACCCCGGCGTCACCAGGTCCACGTCGCTCACCCACACGCTCGAGTGGTTGAAGTCGAGCCAGTTGCCATCGGTGCGCACCGTGTACGCCAGCTTGGTGCCGTCGGGCGACCACGCCGGGAACGCCGGGAACCCGCCGCCCGCCGGCGGGGGCAGGCTCGCCAGCACCGTCAGGCTGTCGAACGTGCTCAGGTTCGCCACCCCGCTGGTCTGCCCCCACACCACGTAGTCCCCCTCGGGCGAGATCGCCTGGAAGCCCGAGGTCGTGTCCGTCGCGAACAACGACGCCCCATCGGAGGTCTCGAACGTGCCCCAGGGGCTGTAGCCGCCGTGGAACGAGGCCACCAGCGTCGTCCCGTCCGCCGACACGCTGTGGCACGCCACGCACGTCACCCCCGGGGGCTTCTGCAGGAACGGCTCGGGGGCAGGATCGCCCAGCTTGAGCCGCACCACGTTGCCGTTGTTGACCTCCCAGTAGTAGATGATGCCGATGAGATCGGCGTCGGCGATGTGCCAGCTCGACGTGACGGGCTGGTACACGGTCGCGCCGTCGTAGCGCTGCAGCGCCACCGAGATGTCATCGGCCACCACGGAGTGCGTGAGCTTCGACCAGATGTCGGTGGGCACGGTGGGGAACGCGTAGCGCCCCGGATCCACCCCGGTCATCCATGCCTCGTACTCGAACGTCGGCGATTCCAGGTGCAGGTAGAACGTGTCGGTCGCCGTGCCGCCGTTCCACATCACCACCGGCCCGGTCAGGTCGCGCGGGAACACGGTGTCGGTGTACGGATAGAGCAGCGTCAGCGACGGATCGGCCGGCCCCGCGCCGGGGAACAGGTTCTGCGTGCCATCGTCGACGCCGCCGTCGTCGTGGTAGTGGAGCTTGACCGTGGCCAGCGTCTGGGCATCACCCGACGCCGACGTGAAGTCCACCGTCACGATCCCACCCGCGAGCCCCGACGCCGCCAGCTCGCCGGTCGACGTGTCCACGCTGGCCACGTCGAGGCGATCGACCTCCCACGTGCCCTCCACCGGCACCTGCGCGCCCGCGGCCGTGATGCCCACCGCCTGCAGCTGGATCGGAGCCGGCAGCACCCCATCGACGACCTCGAGGAACGGCGACGCGGGGAGGATCTGCACCTCCACGATCTCGACGTCGGTCTCGGTGTCGGCGCTGGTCTCGTCCGCCACCTCGGTCGCGCTCGACGTGCTGCCCGTCGCGGGCGCATCCGTGGTGGCGGAGTCGAGCCCCGTCAGCCCCGGGCCGTCGTCCTCGCGCGTCTCTCCATCACCCCCTCCGGTGCACGCCACCGCCATCGCGACGACGAGCGACAACGACACCTGCCTGCACGCATCGATCATCTGCAACACCCTCACGCTCATCACCGGCCTTCGACACCGCACCCATGGTGCCCTTCCGATGTCGATCGATGACACACGAACCAAACACCCAGATTTGGCAGCGCGTCGCGGGTCCTCCCCCATCGACTGGTTCATCGTCGAGGGTTCTCGGCACCGGCGTTCCCCTGGCTGACCGTTGCCCGTCGAGGGATTCCCCTCGGATGGATCCCCGTCGACGGCGAAACCCCGCGTGCGCAGAACGGGCCCTCGGCCCCGAGCGATCGTAACGCCGTTCGCGACCTCGTCCCCCGCGCACCCACGGGTCCCCTTGTCCCGCGCGCGGATGCGTGCGCTACCCTCCGCCCCCGCCCATGGCCGACCAGCTCTCGAACGACCTCGCGTCGCTTCGCATCGCCCGCGACGACGGCCCGCCGAGCTCCGGCTGGCTGCGGCGGCTGGTGTTGCTGGCTGTGCTCGGGATCGCGGGTGCGGCCGCCTGGATCTACGGCAAGCCGCTGGTCGAGGCCAAGGTGCTGCGGCCGGAGGTCGACGTCACGCAGATCGTCGTCGTCACCCCCGCCGAGGCCCAGGCCAAGCTCACCTCCACCGGCTACGTCGTGCCCCAGCGGCTCTCCCGGGTGGGCGCTCGCGTGCCCGGGCGCATCAAGGAGATGCACGTGCGCGAGGGTCAGGTGGTCGCCGCCGGCGACGTGCTCGCGCAGCTCGAGGCCGCCGACCAGCGAGCGCTGCTCAACACCGCCCGGGCCCGCCTGCTCGCCGCCAAGGCGCAGGTGCAGACCGCCAAGGCCGAGCTCGCCGACGCCCAGCAACAGGCCAAGCGCGAGCGCGCCCTGGTGCAGCGCGGCGTGGGTCAGCTCGCCGCCGCCGAGGATCTCGAGTTCCGTGCGCTCGCCGTGCAAAAGCAGGTGGCCGCCGCCGAGGCCAACGTCAAGGCCGTCAAGGCCGAGGTCGACGCCATCGAGGTCAACCTCGCCGACTACACCATCACCGCGCCCATGGATGGCACCGTGGTCGCCAAGCCCGCCCAGGTCGGCGAGCTGGTCGGCGTGCAAGCGTCCGCGCTGGTCGAGCTCGCCGACTTCGGCTCGTTGATGGTCGAGACCGACGTGCCCGAGGGGCGGCTGCACCTGGTGCAGCTCGAGGATCCCTGCCAGATCGTGCTCGACGCCTACCCCACCCGCACCTATCGGGGTCGCGTGGAGCAGATCACCCCCAAGGTCAATCGCGCCAAGGCCACCGTCACCGTCAAGGTTCGCTTCGACGGCGATGCACAGGGCGTGCTGCCCGACATGGCCGCGCGCGTGAGCTTCTTGACCGGCGAGCCCGACCCCGCGCTCGCCGACGCCGCCCCCAAGGTCATCGTGCCCGCCGCCGCGATCGACGAGCGCAACGGCAGCACCGTGGTGTTCGTGCTCGACGACGACACCGTCCGCATGCAGACCGTCGAGCTCGGGGAGACCGTGGGCTCGGGATTCGAGCTGCTCGCGGGACCGCAGCCGGGGGCCACCGTGGTGCGCGAGCCGCCCAGCTCGCTCGAAGACGGCCAGAAGGTCGAACGAAAGGACCAAGCTTCATGAGCGCCGAAGCGACCAAGGCCGACGACGGCCACACCAAGCCCAGGGCCGACAAGCCCACCATCATCCGCTGCCAGGATCTCGGCCGCACGTTCTGGCGCGGCAAGGAGCGCCTCGACGTGCTCGAAGAGCTCGACCTCGAGATCCCCGAGGGCTCGTTCGAGGCGCTGATGGGCCCGTCCGGCTCCGGCAAGACCACGCTGCTGAACATCATCGCCGGCCTCGATCGACCGACTCGAGGCCGCATCGAGGTGGCCGGCAAGAGCCTCGGCGACCTGAGCGAGGCGGCGCTGGCCAAGTGGCGCTCGCAGACCATCGGGTTCGTGTTCCAGCACTTCAACCTGATCCCCGTGCTCACCGCCGTCGAGAACGTGGAGCTGCCGCTCTTGCTCACCAAGGTGCCCGCCTCCGAGCGCAAGAAGCGGGCGCAGACCGCCCTGCGCGTGGTGGGCCTCGAGGACCGCATGGACCACCGCCCGCAGCAGCTCTCGGGCGGTCAGGAGCAGCGCGTGGGCATTGCCCGCGCGATCGTCCACGATCCCAAGATCATCGTGGCCGACGAGCCCACCGGCGAGCTCGATCGCCAGAGCGCCGACGACGTGCTCACCCTGCTCGAGCGGCTCAACCGCGAATTCGACAAGACCATCCTCATGGTCACCCACGATCCCGCCGCCGCCGAGCGTGCCTCCGTGCTGCGCAAGCTCGACAAGGGGAGGCTGTCGTGACGCTCGTCGGCCTGTCGGTCAAGAACATCCGCCGCAACCGCCTGCGAGCCGTGCTCACCGTGCTCGGCGTCGCGATCGCCCTGCTCGCGTTCGTGTTCATCCGCACCACCCTCGACGCATGGTCCACCGGGGCCGAGCACGCCGCCCAGGACCGCCTGGGCACGATGCACAAGGTCTCGTTCACCATGGACCTGCCGCGCACCTACTTCGAGGAGCTCGACGGCACGCGCGGCACCGTGCCCGGGGTCAAGGCCGCCACCTACCAGAACTGGTTCGGGGGCAAGCACCCCGTGCGCGAGCAGGAGTTCTTCGCCACCATCGCCGTCCACTCCGACACGTTCTTCGACGTGTACTCCGACATGGCGGTCCCCCCCGATCAGCTCGCCGCCTGGAAGGAGGATCGCCAGGGCGCGATCGTCGGCGAGGCGCTCGCCAAGCAGTTCGGCTGGAGCGTCGGCGACGATGTCACGCTGCTGGGCACGATCTACCCCGGCGACTGGAAGTTCACGATCCGCGGGATCTACAGCGCCACCCGGCGCGCCGTGGACCGCACCCAGTTCGTGTTCCACTGGACCTACCTCAACGAGTCCATCAAGGACACCATGCCCGAGCAGACCGAGCGGGTCGGCTGGATCAGCACCGTGATCGAGCCCGGCGCTCGCGGGGCCGACGTGGCCCAGGCCATCGACGCCAAGTTCGAGGAGCACGACGTCCAGACCCGCACCATGAGCGAGCGCGCGCTCAGCATGGAGTTCATGGGCTCGTTCGGCGCCATCCTCACCGCGCTCGACGTGGTCTCCGGCGTGATCCTCGTGATCATGATGCTGATCCTGGGCAACACCATCGCCATGAGCGTGCGCGAGCGGACCAACGAGCACGGCGTGCTGCTGGCGCTGGGCTTCCGCCCCAAGCACATCGCGCTGTTCGTGATGGGCGAGGGCCTGGCGATCGGCCTGCTCGGCGGGCTCGCGGGCCTGTGCCTCTCCTACCCCTTCATCAACGGCATGGGCCGGTGGATCGAGGACAACATGGGCGCGTGGTTTCCGTACTTCCAGATCCCCATCGACGTGGCGATCACCGCCCTGCTGCTCGCGATGCTGCTCGCGGGGCTCGCCGCGGTGATTCCCGCCTACCGGGCCTCGCGGCTCGACGTGATCGACGCCCTGCGTCGCATCGGCTGACGCCCGTCGGCGCCGCCCCGGAAACGCTCGCCATGATCCCGATCCGCTACAACCTCCGCAACCTCGCCGTTCGTCGCGCCACCACCCTGGCCACCGCGCTCGGCGTGGGCCTGGTCGTGTTCGTGCTCGCCGCCGCGCTCATGCTCACCGAGGGACTTCGGCGCACGCTGTCGCGCTCGGGGCAGCCCGACAACGCCGTCGTCATGCGCAAGGGCTCCGACAACGAGCTGTCGAGCTCGATCGCCAACACCCAGGTCGGCCAGATCGCCTCCGCCCCCGGCGTGAAGAAGGACGCCGACGGCCGCCCGCTCGCCGTCGGCGACGTGGTGGCCGTGATCTTCGCCGATCTCGCCAACGGCAAGGGCAAGTCCAACATCGTGATCCGCGGCGTCACCCCCGAGGGCATCGCCTTTCGGCCCGAGGTGAAGGTCGTCGAGGGCACCCTGCCCCGCCCGGGCACCGAGGAGGTCATGGTGGGCCGCAAGATCGCGCGGCGCTTCGAGGGGTTGGATCTCGGCGGCGAGCTCGAGCTCCGCAAGAACCGCTCGGCCAAGGTCGTCGGTGTGTTCGAAGCCGGCGGCTCGTCCTACGAGTCCGAGGTCTGGGGCGATCTCGACTACGTGGCCGGGGCCTTCGGCCGCGAGGGCATGGTCTCGATGGTCCGCGTGCGGCTCGAGTCGCCCGCGCTCTTCGATGGGTTCGCGGCCGCGGTCGAGCAGGACAAGCGCCTCGGGTTCGACGCCATGCCCGAGCTCGAGTTCTACGAGAAGGCCTCGGAGCAGACCGCCGTGTTCATCACCGCGATGGGGGTGATCATCGCCGTGTTCTTCTCCATCGGCGCCATGATCGGCGCCATGATCACGATGTACGGCGCGGTGGCCAACCGCAGGAGCGAGATCGGCGTGCTGCGGGCGCTGGGGTTCTCGCGCACCACCATCCTCGTGTCGTTCCTGTTCGAGTCCGTGCTCCTGTCGCTGCTCGGTGGCCTGCTCGGCATCGCCGCCGCCAGCACGCTCGGCATGGTCAAGTTCTCCATGATGAACTTCCAGACCTTCTCCGAGATCGTGTTCGCGTTCGAGCCCACCTCGGAGATCCTGATCTCCGCGCTGGTGTTCGGCGGCGTGATGGGGGTGATCGGCGGGTTCCTGCCCGCGATCCGGGCCGCGCGCACGGCCCCGATCGAGGCGATGCGCGGGTAGAGCCTGCGGAATCCCACTCGGCGTCACTCGCACCCCGCCCCCGCGATCTTCACCGAAACCTCCGCCGGCTCCCCCTCCGGCCGCGTCAACCGCAGCGCATACCTCCCCTTCCTCAAGAACACCACCGGTGTCGGGATCTCGAGCCCCATCGCCACCTCGGCCACGATCTTGTCGCACCCCATCGTGCACTCCTCGATCGTCATCTCCGACCCCACCGCCCCATCACTGAGCAGCGAGAAGAACCGATACTCACCATCCTCGGGCACTTCCACCGCGATCGTCTTCCACATCTCCCCATCCCGCGGCCCAACCGTGCCTGGCTCGTCGCACGCGATCCTCTCCGTGATCCATACCTTCTCGCCCCCGTCGCACCGAGATCGCAACGCCGTCGGCTCCTCGCACCCATGGAGCGGATACCGATACCGCCACTGCGCGCACTCCCGCACCGTCTCATACTCCTCCACGATCTCCTCCCACCCCACGCCGGTCTCGTCCTCGATCACCTCGATGATCCGCTCCACCCTCGAGTCCCAGTCGGTCTCCCGCAGCAATGCATGCGTGACCTCCGGCCCATAGCGTTCCTGCAGATGCGCCACGAAGTGCCCCGCCCGGGGGTACCACCGTGTAGACAGCCTGGTCGCATCGCTGGCCGACTCGATGCCCTCCATCAGGTCTCCGTTCGACATCACCCGCATGGGGAGGCGGGCATCGTCACCAAACACTTCCGCCGTCCCTTCCTCGAAGAACAGCTGCGAGAACCCAGCAAATCCGCGCACCCCATGGATCATCTCGTGCTCCTGCGGAGCCACCTCCGCGTACACGGCATCGCGGAAGGAACAGCCCAGGGCCCCCCGCGGGCATGGCGAGCCGTCCTCCTCCAACCCATGCACGTAGACCAGCGGCCGATCGACCTCTACCCCCATCGCGTCGGCGGCGAGCGCAACGTACCGATCCATGTACGGCAGCGTCCCCTCGCACAGCTCGTACGCACCTGGTTGCGGCGCGTAGTCGAGCTGCGCGCCGCTCCAGGTGATGGGTGGGATCTCGCGGCCTGGATCGTCGGCCTCACAGCCCAAGGCTGCCAGCAGGACGATCACGCCCCACGTGATGCTCGATGACCGCATCGACCCGCCCGTTCACCGCTCATCCTTCGCCACCACCCGACCATTGCCACTGCGCCGGCGCCACCACGAGCGTCCAGTGCCCCAAGCCGTCCTCGTGGCCGATGGTGAGCGCCGAGCTGGCCCAACCTTCTGGGGTCTTCGTCACCACCAGCGCCGTCTCGTTGGTGGCGTTCACGACGCCCGGGATCCCGCCGCTCTCGGCGCTCACCGCAAACCACGCCGCCCCCGGCGGAATCTCGAGCGTCATGCCCTCCTCGTCGAGCACGGCCGGCGTGCTGTCCCACAGGCGTACCGCGAAGCCATCGACGGTGATCGTGAAGTCCTTGGTACCGACCTCGGCCGCTCCCGCCGCGTGGAGTTCGAGGTTCTCGAGTGACGCTCCCAACACCGGATCCACCAGGACGGTCAGGGTCGAGCATGCGCCGGGTTGGCATCCGCTGGCCTCCGAGCCGAGCTCACCGAACCCTTGCACGATGGAGCCATCGAGCGACGGCCCCACCAGCTCCCCACTCCCCGCCACCAGCCTCGAGGTCACCGAGCCGGGGTCGGGGTCGATCTCCAGGAAGAGCACACCATCGTTGTCGTCCGCCGAGGAACACTCATCGAGCACCCCCTCCAGCGGATGGACCCCGGCCCAGTTGGCGTCCACGACGGCGATCTGCACGTCGGTCACGAGACCCGGTGGATCGAAGGACCACGACCCGGACTCGAGTAGCGACGCATAGTCGATGCCATTGTCATCTGGATCGCAGCTCGGTGGGATCGACCCCACGCCCGTGAGGTCGACGAACGCCTCGATGCAATCTCGCTGATGGTCACGGACGTAGTCCGCGATCTTGTTCACCGCAGCCCTCTTGGCCGCATCGGCGATCGATGGTCCTCCGAATGCATCGTCGGCGAAGTCGCGCAGGTTGGGCGCCATCGACTTGCAGCCCTGCTCGGCCAGGTCGACGATGCAGAAGCGTTCGTGGGGTTGCTCGCAGTTGGGAGCCGACTCGTCGTACTCCGGACAGCACGCCATCACATGCGGGCTCTCGTAGCTGTCTCCCGTCACCCCCGGACCGAATTCGAGCACGAGGGCATCGGAGACGGGAGATCCGTCGAAGGGACCATCGACCATGACCTCGATCGCGATGTCACCCTCGCACTGGTACTTGTACGCGAAGCGATCGGGCCTCGAGTCCGTGAGACAGCTTCTCGAGAGCACCGGCCCATCCCCTCCGCCGGCGTCGTCGCCATCGGTCTCGCCCGGGTCGACCGGCATATCCGGATCCTCTCCACCTCCGCATCCGACCGTGCTCATGCCGGCCAGCAGGGCCGCAATGCTCATCATGTTCTGGGTTCGCAACTTCCACGCGTGCATGAAGACGAACGTGCCGTTCGCATGCAACCCGGCAACTCACCATCCTCCGCCTGGCTGCGTAACGATGTCCTCGAGACTCCAACTTCGAACCCGATCGAGCACTGGCCCAAGGGCTGCTCTTCGCGCCGCCATCGCCCACGTTTCGAGCGTGCGGCTCCAATTCCTGCGCCCCGCAACGAACGAGCCGTCCAGAATTCGACCCACGGGAGCCCCCGACCCCGCTACCATCCTCCCGCAATCACCACGACCGTCCCGAGCATCCACGATGGGCAAGGCCACCACCTTCTCCTCCACCCGCACCACCATGCGTCACCACGACGTCGTCGTCGTTGGAATCCCACAGCGCGCACTGGCAAGTCCTCGATGACCTGCTTGCAGTAGTGACGCGCCATGAGCTGGTCGTCGGGATCATCCACCATCGGATGGAAAGCCCACGAGGTAGATGTCGAGCTTGGCAGACGGGCCTGCTTACTGCAGGACCCTCGCACCGGTCTCGAGCACCTTGGTCCTCGTGGTCTCCGGCGCCCATGATGTCGAGGCTCCGGCACGAGCCAACGCCGCCCTGCCTTGGCGCGGTCGACAACGACACGTCGATCGTCGATGATGGACCGTGAGACCGATGGTGAGCCCGCAACGATTTCCGTTCCTCCTCGCCGGGAGCGTGGCACTGGCCTTCGTCCTCACGCTGCTCAGCGGCTGCGACGGTCGACCACTGGTCGACACCGACCCCAGCGATGGAGGCACGGCGGAGGCCACCGCGAGCGAGACCATGGCGAGCGAGGGCACGACGGTAGCGACCTCGACGATGGCGACCTCGGCCTCCGATGAGACCGCCGGCGACGAAACCGCAACGACCACCGAGACCGGCGAGGCCACGGATTGTCACACCCCGCGGCCGATCCCTCCGTCCCCGTTCGACTGCCGCGGCGTCGACGGGGTGCTCACCCACCACGTTGGCATCGAGGAGGGGGGCCACGATCCCTCGATCCTCTCCGGCATCCGGCGGGTAGAGGGCTCGGTGTTCCTCCACACGGCCGACATCACCAATCTGGACTTCATGGGGTGCCTGCAAGAGGTCACGGGCGGAATCACCATTTTCGACAACGACCAGCTCACCAATGTCGACGGGCTGTGGAACATCCGCGAGATCGGCACCGACTTCGTGTTCGCGAACAACGACGCATTGGTGATCTTCGACGGGCTGCCCAACCTCGAGACCTTCGCCCGTGGCTTGTTCATCCATGACAACGGATCCCTGGAGGAGCTCAATGGGTTCCAGAGCTTGATGGGTCTCGAGGGGATCATGTTCATTATCAAGGATGGGCAAGGCTGGGAGGAAGGGTTCGTCTCAATTCACAGCAACCCCGTGCTCCGACACATCGATGGCCTGGGTGGGCTCACCGTGGTCAACGGGACCTTCACCGTCACGGACAACCCGATGCTGTGCTGCAGCAGCGTCGCGTGCGTGGGCGAGAACCTGCTGCTGCCCATCGCGCCCGAGCCGACATGGATGCAATGCTCGGGCAACGACCATGGCTGCTGAGTCGTGAGCATCCGACGCAGTGGCAGTCCGTCCCCGTCGCGCTGACCTCGAAGGATGGACCTGCGTGCCCATCTGGCATGTGCTCGGGGCCCAGCCTCGCTCGCCGTGCGGCTGGCACCGCGCCGCGCGCCGCCATGACAACTCCGAGCCACGAGCTCGATGGCTCCGCGACGGCCGAGAGTCACCGCGCGCATGCGACAACTCCCCGTTGCATCCGTCTCTCCACCGTACCCTTCGCCCACGGGCGAAATGGAAAGAGACTAGACCATGAAGATCCTGAATGCGCTCGTCGCCTTGGCCTTGCCCCTCACCCTCCTGCTCGCCGCCTGCGACGGCCCCGGCGACGACGAGACCAGCGCCGGAAGTGCCGAGGGCACGGCGACCGACGGTGAGGTCACGGGCGGGTCCACCGAAGGAGGAACGGCCGACGGCTCCGGTGACGGCCCCACCAGCTGTGAGGGTCCCAACCCCAGCGGTTGCATCGAGACCGGCTGCGGCGAGGGCGAGGTCTGCTCCACCGAGACCGAGGAGTGCATCTCCAGCGCCTGCTCCTGCGACGAGGCCTCCGGCCAGTGGCAGTGCACCCCCGATTGCAGCGGGGGCGTGTGCGTTCCCCAGTTGGAGTGCGAGGGGCCCAACCCCGCCGGCTGCATCGAGACCGGCTGCGACGAGGGTGAGGTCTGCTCCACCGAGACCGAGGAGTGCATCTCGTCGTCCTGCACGTGCGACGAGGCCACCGGTCAGTGGGTGTGCACCGACGATTGCGGAGGCGGGTCGTGCATCCCCGAGGGGATGGGGGCTTGCCCCGGGGTCAACCCGGCCGACGAGTGCCCCGAGGATCCCGAGGCCTGCGTCCCCTCGGGCTGCGTCTGCGACCCGGTGGCCGAGGCGTGGAGCTGCACTCCCGATTGCAACGGTGGCACGCGCTGCTGAGCGCGACGGGAACGAGGGAGCCGAGCGACGACCCGCTCAGCCCGTCGAGCCAGAAGCACGAGCGAGTCGAGCCCACCACCGCTCGACTCGTTCGAGAACATCGACGTCCTCGAGAACGTGGTCGACCCGGATCTCGACCCGCGACGAGGCGAGCGCGTGGGCACCGTCGTGCGCCTGCATACGCATCGCATCACGCTGGCGTGGAGCACCGGGCACACGACGACGGTGCGACGGCGATGGTTGAGAGCATCTCGGAGGCCACCCACCACGACCAGGAACCCACCCAAACGTCGCGCCCGCCGAGTCGGTCGCGCCATTCCCATCGCATCCCACCCCATCGTGCCACCGATCCTCACATCTTGGAGCCGACAGCATGCCAACGAAGAAGCCTCCCAAGCGGAGACCATGGATGGCACCCCTCGCGAGGGTCGGTCGGCTGTAGCCCGATCGATCCGACGCACGATCACGCATGCCCAAAGTACCTCCTCACCGTCCAACGTCGGGATGGCCGCCACTCACCGTGCTGGGCCCACTGGCGCCTACGAGAGCGGGTGGGATAAGCAGCACGGCACCGGGGCTGGCCAGCGCCCGCCTCGGCACCACGGTGCAGTACCGGCCGCTGAGCTTGGAATGCCGAGGTGCACCTCGAATTCAGCGCCAATGCTCCCTACCTACTGCTCAAATTATCGGTCTGGGTTCCTAGCCCTAGCCTCGGAGAACCATAAATGGGCGATTCATTGCCATCTTGGGTCGCCCGGCTTTCCATCGCCGTTTGCGTCTTTTGCGCACCCGCCATGGTTACAACTGAGGCTGCACTCCCATGAGTCGCAGAGACCGTTTCCGCTACAGTGATTACAGCATGGGCTGTAATTTCCGGGACATCCGATTATCGCATGGGCTTCCGCCAATCCAAACTCCAAATCCACACAACTCAACCCTTCGACTTGCTCAACCGGCGCCATCGAGTGTTGAACCGCCGTCGTATCGATCTGAACAAAGCTGACCAAACCGTATGCACCGATGGACAACACACTCGCCAAAAGAATCCTCTTCATCACCCATTCTCCTCTGTTGACCCAACCCCGGCCCGAACCGGGCTTTTACAGTCTTGTAACGACTGAATCCACTCCGGCGAGTTCCTTTCGCCTTTCGCCGTGCGCCTTTCGTGCACCGCTCGTAGCACGAGTCTCCTGCTTCCGAACCGGAAACACCCGCCGCGAACATTCCTGCTACCAGGAAACATGCCGCATGGATCCACAACGAGCCCTGACTATACCGCACCCGTATGTGGCGGTGTCAATTATTGTCATAGAAATGTAAAATGATACTGGTTTGTTCGGCGGGATGTGGAGGTGACCCACACGCCACCCCTGGGCTCGCCCTCGACGCTGCCGACGCTGCTCGGGTGAACACCTCTCGCCGCCACGACGTTCGGGTGCCTCAGCCGTGCCATTTGCCCTCGCCTCGCGAACGAGCCGGGCCGGGCCATCGTCGTGGAGGCGGTTCGAACCGACTTGAGCGCGACCTCGCGCTGCAACTCTCGTACGGCGAGTACGGCGAGTACGACGAGCAGCACTACTCGGCGCCGCTTGCTGCTTGCCAGGGCCCATGCAACCCTGCTGCGGGCGATCGACGGGGATCTCGGTGATGGCCTACCAGGATCTCGGCAACTACTACATCAAGACGTGGGCGATGCACGTGGCGTGGGACTGCTGGGTGGTGGCACGCATACTAGCGCCCGGACACACCTACGTGCAGACCTACGAGGCCAACGAGCAGCGCCCGCGGGACATGCGTCCACAGTTCGGCGGCTCTCGGTGTGCAATCGGCCTCGGAGTCGACGCGAAAGCCGTCGTGGCACTCTACAACGGAAGACTTGCGCACCATGCGCCGAGCGCCGAGCGCCGAGCGCCGAGCGCCGAGCGGATTGTGCGCACCAGGATGCCCCGCCACCCGCGCTAGCGCCCTCCCCTGCGGAACCTGTACGAAGGGGCCTGCTCTCGAACCCCTCGAAAACAGGCCCCTATCGGGTGGAGGATAGCGGGATCGAACCGCTGACATTCGGCTTGCAAAGCCGACGCTCTCCCAGCTGAGCTAATCCCCCGAAGGACTGGCACCACTCCAAGTCCGCAGGACGGACCATGAGGAGGAAGCCGGGCGGGAGGAGTAGCAGGGCCAACGAGGCTAATCAAGGGCCACGAGACCGGCGCGGGTTGGAGGGGCTGGAAGCGCGGTTTGAGGGCAGTCTGGGCGCTTGGTCTGGGCGCTCGGCTCGCTTCGAGCGACGACCACCGGCGCCGCAACTGCGATGACTTCGCCGTTACCTCCCGGACGCGGCCCATTTGCCCGACCGGCGGCATCGGTGGAGCCTCATGCTGCCAAGGAGTAGGTATCGGCATGGACGAACGAGCACCCCCGCTCCTCACTCGTGCGGCTAAGGCGACGACCTGGATCGTCGCCCTGAGCGCGTGTGCGCTCGAGGATGCCGCCTCGGTCGGGGAGCCGCTCGGGCTGGAGTCGTCGCAATCGGATCCGACCCAACCCCAAGCCCATGCTGACTCCGCAGTGCATCCCGACGTCAGCGATGGCGACGTCGTCCAGGCGAGTTCTCATGCAGCGTCGAGTGCCAGCTTGCAGGCCGACTTCGACGGCGATGGCTACGCCGACCTCGCGATCAGTGCGGACGATGAGCTCCTCGGCGGTGTCGTCCATGTGCTCTACGGCTCGAGTGGCGGCGCGACGGCGACCGGCGACCAGCTCTGGCACCAGGACAGCCCGGGCGTGTTGGGGGCGGCCGAACCGGGTGATGCCTTTGGATCGGTGCTGGCCGCCGGTGACTTCGACGACGACGGCTACGCCGACCTCGCGATCGGTGCACCGCTCGAAGACGTCGGTGCACAGAGCAACGCCGGTAGTGTCAACGTCCTGTATGGCTCGGCGAGTGGCTTGAGTGCGTCCGGCAACCAGCTCTGGAACCAGGACAGCACCGGCATCCAAGGGGTTGCCGAGGCCAACGATCGCTTCGGAGTGAGGCTGGCCAGCGGCGACTTCGATGGTGACGGTCATGACGATCTTGCGATCGGCGTGGCCTACGAACATCTGAGCGCAGGTGGCGACGAGGGGATCGTGCAGGTCATCTACGGCTCGGCGAGTGGCCTGAGCGCAGCCGGCAACCAGGTCTGGGATCAGGACACGGCCGGCATCCTCGGAGTCGCGGAGGCCGGCGACCAGTTCGGCAGCGCGCTCGCGGCCGGTGACTTCGATGGAGACGGGCGCGACGACCTGGCGATCGGCGTGTACGGTGAGGATCTGGCCGCCGACCTCGTCGATGCGGGGCAGGTCCACGTGCTCTACGGCTCGGGGGGCGGGCTGTCTGCGAGCGGCAACCAGACCTGGCATCAAGACAGCCCTGGTGTCCCCGGCGTTGCCGAGCCCAACGACGACTTCGGTCGTTCGCTGGCGGTCGGCGACTTCGACGGCGACGGATTCGATGATCTCGCGATAGGTGCTCCCCATGAGGATCTGGGCCTTGCGACCGGTGCAGGTGCCCTCAACGTCATCCATGGCTCGTCCAGCGGGCTCGGCTCGGCGGGCGCCCAGGCCTGGCACCAGAACAGCCCGGGGATCCAGGGCGTGGCCGAGTCGTCGGACCGCTTCGCGTGGGCGCTGGCCGCCGGTGACTTCGACGCCGACGGGTACGACGACCTGGCCGTGGGCGTGCCCGGCGAAGGGCTTCCCGGTGCTCCGATCGGGGCCGGTATGCTGCACGTGCTCCCGGGCTCCGCCGGTGGCATCTCGGCGAGCGGCGACCAGCTCTGGCATCAAGACAGCGCCGGCGTCGATGGTGCGGCGGAGAACAATGACGGCTTCGGCTGGGCGCTCTCGGTCGGCGACTTCGACGGTGACGGTCGCGACGACTTGGCGATCGGCGTGCCGTTCGAGGACGTGGGCTCGCTGGTCGATGCCGGCGCAGTCAACATCCTCTACGCGACCGGGACCGCCAATCAACTGTGGCACCAAGACAGCCCCGGGGTTCTCGGGGTGGCCGACGACGACGAGTTGTTTGGTAGGGAACTGCGCTGAGCAAGAGACCCCGCGGATCACATACGCTCGTCCATCCGCTCCAGGACGAATCGGGCGAACCGAGGGATGAACCAGCGCACCCGGTCTTCGTCCGCCATCCGGTAGCGTTGCAGGTCTGCCCAGTGCACGCATGCCGTGGGGGTGCCGTCGCAGTCGGGGCACCCGCTGGAGGTCACGCGAGCGGCACAGCGCCAGATCGCGGGAGGGATGCTCCCGACCTTGGCCAGCGACTGCTCGGCAAGGCCGCCCAGGTAGGCACCCAGGGCCGCTCGCACCGTCGGTCGGTTGCGCTCCACCGCGCCCGTGTCCACCAGGTGAAACCACTCGCGGAACATCGCGGTCAGGCCGGACGCCTCCACGCTGCGCAGGTGTGGATCCATCGCCGCCTGAACCTCCTCCCACTCGAGGATGTTGGCGTGGTGGTTGGGGCCCGTCCACGTGGGAATTCCCCACACCAGCGGCTCGCAGACGTTGTGCCCCATGGCCGCGCACAGTGTCCCTCCCACGAATGCGCCCTGCCCCACTCCGTAGATCGCTCGGAGCATGCCGGTGCACGGCACGATGACCGCGCTCGGGTTCTCGCCCTGGCGCAGCGCGGAGAGCAGCCTCACCTCACCGAGCCCCCCGGCCGCGCGGAGGACCTCATCCCTGAGCACCGTCCCCTGCCCACCTCGTCGCTCCCAGTGCCGCGGAGCCAGCACCAGCGTGGCATCGTCTCGATCGCCGCGCGCCTCCCCAAACGCATCCGCCAGCAGCTGGTCTTCGCCCGGGTGCGTGGAGCCAGCCGTGAACAGGAGCCGACGCCGTCCCAGCTCTTGCAGCCACCGCAAGCGCTGGCCCCACGTCTCGATCTCCTCCAACCGCCCGAGCCCCGGCTGACGGCGTGGCCTCGGCTGCACATCGGCCTCCCGAAACCACCTGAACGGATCGGCATGGCCGCGGTCCTCGATCATCAGGTGCAGCACGACCAGATCGGCCGACTTGTCCAGCCACTCGGTGGCCACCTCTTGCGGGCTCGGCTGCTTGCGATGCACCCTGGCACCGGACTGCGCGACGCCGGTCCACATCTCGCGCTCGTCGAGGAGCTCCCGAGGAACGATCCCCGAGGGGTATGCGGCCGGAGTCGCGATGATGTCCAGTCGCCGCAGATGAAGCCGTGCGGCGCGACGTCGTTGATCGGCCAGTCGCTTGGCCATGCCCGCCGTGCGCGGCCCCAGTTCCTGGGCCAGCACGAACACCTCGAACGTGGCCTCGGCGACCTGCAGATCGTACTCGACCTGGCAAAGGAGCGCCGAGTCGATCCGCGACTCCTCCGACTCGGACTCGGAGGGCACCGCACGCAGCCGCGCGTGGGCCGTGGACAGACGCTCGCACCGCTGCTCCAGCCCCCGGGTCATCGCCAGCAGCGTCTCGAGCTGGTTCGCACTCTGGCTGGCGGCCAACGAGCCCCATTGCCGCGCGCGCAGCCCGTTCAGCCGCGGAAGCAGGATCTTCAGCGGGCCCGTCAGCTCGGGCAGGGCGTCATCTCCCGGGCTCGCGGGCAGCGGGACCCCGGCCCGGGACGCCTGCTGCCGATCGGCCAGGCGCCGCAACCAGCGCTCGAGCTGCTGCACGTCTCGATCGAGCGTGGCAGATCCCGTGCTCATGGGCCGCCGCCCGCATCCAGCGGGTCCTCGTACTGCTTGGCGATCAACGCCTCGGTGAGCTCGAGCCGCTCCAGGATGTCGACGATGGTCCGCGACGAGTCCGCACGAAAGTACGGATTCGCGTCGTCCCGAACCTGCACCGCTGCCAGCGCTGCGAGCCCCTTGCGCATGGCCTCGAGCGATGTCTCCACATGGATCGTGTGCGCCGCGTGCTGGCGGTTCTTTTGTCGCAGCCCCACGTTGAGCGCGGGAATCCTCAGCGACGGTGCCTCGATGATTCCGCATGAAGAATTGCCCACGAGCCCCGCCGAGGCCCGCAGCAGCGCGAGGAACTCGAACCGCGGGAGGGAGGGCACCACGGCGTATCGATCCGAGAGGCCCTCGAGGAGCTCGCGGATCGCCCGGCTCTCCGGGTCGTTGTTGCTGGAGATCCACAGCACCCGGCGATCGGGGGACTGGGCCAGCCACTCGTCGAGGGCAGCGCGCAGGTTCGCCGCGACCTCGGCGGGCGCCGCGGCATCCTGCGCGCAGGGGTGGAGCAGGGCCACGAGGTAGCGACCGGCGAGCAGCCCCAACCGCGGCAAGACCTCCTCGGGCTCGGCCATGTGCCCGCGATCGATCTCGTCCAGCTGTGGCGCGCCCACCACGTGGATGCGCCACGCGTGCTCTCCCAGGGCGCGCACCCGACGGGCGCACAGCTCGTTGGCCACCAGGTGGACGTGGGCGATGCGAGAGATGGCGTGACGGAAGACCCCATCGAAGTGCCCCGAGACCTCGCCTCCCTGGATGTGGGCGGTGGCGATCCCCAGGCTGGCCGCGGCGATCGCCACGATGAGCTGCTCGCGGCGGTCCCCGGACAGCAGGACCACATCGGGGGCCATCTGCGTCAGCACGCCCGCGATGCGCTGCATCAACACCCCCAGATCCTCGATGGACGAGGTCGCCGATCGCTCGGGTCGAGTGTTCTGGATGATCGCGTCGACCCCGAACCCGTCGCGCTCGAACTCGCGATAGGTCTTGCCGAAGTCGGGGTCCGCATGCATCTCGCAGACGATCACGCGGAGCTCCATCGACTCGCGGCGCTGGAGCTCCCGCATGACCGGGCGGATGTACCCGTACTCGCCGCGGGATCCGCTGAAGACCGCGATGGTCCGCGATGGACGCCGTTCTAGGCCCGAAACCATGGGTGCTCGTCGGGGTCGACGGCTCGCTCGGCGTACGCGTGCGCCATGCGGAACTCGAACTCGGTGTCGATGTCCACCGCCTCCTCTTCGGGGATGCCGAACAGGAAGGGGTCTCCTGGGATGTCACGAAAGATGGGATCGCCGGACACGAACCTCTCACGCGGAAAGATGTGGAATGCGTGAGCCACTCGGTGCACCTGCGGGCTCCGCTTGGTGTCACCAATGCTCAGGTCCACCCGCAGCAGGGGCGCTCCGTCCTCGCCGTACAGCCAGTCACGCCGCGTCACCGTCGAGGTCATCGCGTCGATGTGGGGGTCGGACTCGAGCTGGTCGATCGCGCGGCTGAGCGTACCCGGCAGCATGAAGGGGTGACACGCATTCATGAAGGCGATGTGGGTCGTCGTGGCCCGGCCATAGTGAGCATTGATGACCGACTGGGGGGCATCCCCCGCTACGGCCTCCGGTGCCCGCAGCAGCAGCTCCACGCCCTCGGGCCGGACGCGCTCGAACAGCTCGAGCAACGGCGCCTCGGCCACACAGAAGAAGCGCTCGTCCGCATCCACGTAGGCCAGCTTGCGCAGCGCAATTTCGACCAGCGAGCTGCCCGCGAAGGGACGGAGCATCTTGTCCTTGCAGCGACTGGATTGCAGCCGCGCATTGAGCATGACCGCGACGGAGCGGCTCATCTGCAGTGCCCTGGCGCGGGCCCTTGCGCAACGCGCGCATCGCTTCTGTCGGGCACGGCGCGAGCATAATATCGCCCTCATGTCCGTTGCCAAGCTGCTGGAGGCGTTTCGACCGCTGGTGGTCGCAGAGGCGTGCGACAACCATTTCGGTTCCGTGGATCGTGCATTCGCCATGATCGACGCCGCCCACGCGGCGGGTGCAGATGTCGTCAAGTTCCAGCACCACATCCCCCACGCGGAGATGCTCCGCGACCTGCCCCTGTCGGACAACTTCGACGAGAGCCTGTGGGAGTTCCTGGAGCGCTGCGCACTCTCCATCGACGACCATGCACGGCTCATCGCACACGCTCGGCAGCGGGGCATCGAGTACCTGTGCACTCCGTTCTCGATCGACGCCGCCCGCGAGCTTCACGCCCTGGGCCTGCGCGAGTTCAAGGTCGGCTCGGGCGAGCTGCGAGACCTGTGGTTCCTCGAGCGACTGGCAGAGCTGGCCGACCACCTGATCCTGTCCACGGGGATGTGCACCCTGCCCGAGATCGATGCCACGGTGGCGGCCATCGGCGGCAAGGTCCGCGTGAGTCTGATGAACTGCACGAGCGCCTATCCAACCCGTCACGCCGATGTGACGCTGGGGCTGATCCCCCAGCTCCAACGCCGGTACCCGGAGCTCTCCATCGGCCACAGCGATCACACGCCGGACAACTTCACGTGCTTTGGTGCGGTGGCCCTGGGCGCCACCATGGTGGAGAAGCACTTCACCCTGGACCGTGGTCTCGGGGGCCCGGATGCGTCGGTCTCGATCGAGCCCCACGAGCTGGCCAATTTGGTCACCGGCGTGCGGGCGGTGTGGGAGGCCTCCCGCGGGCAAAAGCACGTGCGCGAGGCCGAAGCGCCCGTGCGGGCCTGGGCCTACCGCAGCGTGGTCACCACCCGGGCGATCCCGCAGGGCACCGCGCTGGGACCCGAGCACATCTGCACCAAGCGACCCGGGACGGGAATCGCCTCCGCCGACTACCGCGACGTGCTCGGCTGCGTGGCCAAGTCCGACCTCGACGCAAACCATCTGTTGACCTGGGACGATCTGTACCGCCCTGGCTAGACGCTCGACCTAGTGCTTGTCGAACACGTAGTCTCCGAGCACCAACACGTCGATCTCCGTCGACCGAAAGCAGTCGATGGCTTGCCGGGGGGTGTCGACGATGGGCTGCCCCTTGACGTTGAACGATGTGTTGAGCAGCACGGGACACCGGGTCCGCTGGTGAAACGCCTGCAGCAGGCGGTAGAACCGGGGGTTGTCG
Organism: Paraliomyxa miuraensis; assembly: GCF_026337845.1. GTDB lineage: Bacteria > Myxococcota_A > Polyangia > Nannocystales > Nannocystaceae > Paraliomyxa > Paraliomyxa miuraensis. The sequence continues at coordinate 318,449 of NZ_JAOVZF010000154.1, forward strand.
GTCGCCCCGACCGTCTGCACCCGGGCCGTCCCGTCGTGGTGGATGGTGGCCGGGATCGTCTCGCGCGCGCCGGGTCGCGCTCGGGCTGCGATGAGCATGTGCGGGCTCTGCTGCCCGAGCTCGAACAACTCCGCCGCATGCTCCGCGAGCACAGCCGGCGCGAACGGTCGGAACGGCTCGCGAAACTTCACCCGTCGGTTCAAGGTGTCCTTCATCTGCGCCGGATGGGGCGCGGCGAGGATGCTTCGGTTGCCCAGTGCACGAGGACCGTGCTCCGACCGCCCCTGGAACCAGCCCACGATGGCCCCCCGTGCCAGGCGCCCGGCGGTCTCCGCGAAGACGTCCGTGGAGCGCTGGGCCGTCAGGCCCGCATCGGTGGCCGCCTGCCGCAGCTCCGCCTCGTCGAACCCCGCCCCGAGCTGGCAATCGCCGAACCGGACCGGCCGCAGTCCCGGGTCGTGGGCGCGCTGCGCCAGGTAGCATGCACCCACGCATCCACCGCTGTCCCCGCTGGCCCAGAACACGAAGAGCTCGTCGAAGATCTTCGCGCGCTCGATGGCTCCATTCATGGAGCAGTTCAGCGCCACTCCGCCCGCCAGGCACAGCCGGCGGTGGTCTGGCCGGAGCGCGCGGGCGCGCCTCAGCTGGCCGATCACGAGCGACTCCAGACGGCCCTGCAGCGCGGCGGCAATGTCCATGTGACGCTGCTGCACCGGCTCTCCGGGCGCTCGGCGGGGGCCCAGGGTCGACAGGAAGCGCTCGCTGATCCACGTGTCGCGCCGATGGGGATAGGCAAACCAGTCGGGATCGATGCGAACCCCGAAGTCGCCGTCCTCGGCGATCATCTCGCGAAAGACGTCCTCGTAGGTCCGTGAGGTCCCGGGCACGATGTGGGTGGGATCTCCGTAGGCCGCAAGCCCCATCACGATCCCCTCGTCGCAGCTGATGGTCCAGCCCAGATGGAAGGTGACCGCGCTGTACACGAGGCCAAGGGAGTGGGGAAACACGCTCCCTCCGTGCAGGACCTCCAGGCTTCCGTGGTCGGCCGCACACAGCAGCGACGACGTGTTCTCGCCGAGCGCGTCGTAGCTGGCCACGATGGCGCGCTCGAACCCGCTGGGATAGTACGCGCTCGCCACGTGGCACTCGTGGTGAGGGTGGAACGTGACGCGAGCGGCAAGGCCGAGCTCGCGTCGTATGAGTTCCTCGTACTGCCGCCGCGATCGCGTGGCGCGGCGCGGCGTGCCCACGGGAATCAGCTCCGGATCGAAGTTCAGGGCGACCTCGTCCACGCTCGCGAGCTCGATCCCCCCCATGCGGAGGCAATCCATCGCGGCTTCGCGAGGGAACGCCCGGGTGTGCTTCTCTCCGTTGTAGCGCTCCTGCTCGCACGCCGCGACGATGCGCCCGTCGATCATCAGCGCGGCCGAAGCATCCCAGCCGCCGTGCGACAGGCCCAGGATCTTCACGGTGCGCTCCCCACCTCGGCCCCGTGGGGGAAGTGCCGGCAGTCGAAGCGGGGCAAGAACTGCCGGGAGCGCGGAGCCGACAGCTGCTCCGCCGTCACCTCCGTGGGGTCCAGACTGAAGCACCAGTCCACCCCCGCCTCGAGCAACAGCTCGACGGCCCGCCCATCGAACGACTCGAACCCGCCATAGGGGAAGGCGAACGTGCGCACGGAGGGGCCGCCGAGCCCTTCCATCGCGGCGAGCGATCCGAGGATCTCCTCGCGCTGCTCCTCGCGGTCGAGCTCGCACAGCGAGTCGTGCCACATGGAGTGCGCCCCCATGATCATGCCGTGGGCGCTCATCTCCTGGATGTTCTCCCGGCTCATGTAGATCGTGGCCGGGTCCAGATCCGGGAGGTGGCGAGCCAGCAGCGCGGTGGTCAAGGCCCGCCGGGCTTCGGCGCGCAGGAACCGTCGGCCGTTGATCAGGCGCTTGAGCGCGGCGGCGGGCTGGGGCACCGCCCCCCGATGGCGATACAGATACTCGTCGCGGTGGTCGGCCAGCAAGGCGTCACGGTGCGCATCGATCCAGCGCATCGCGTCCTGCAGGACCGTGTCGGCCTCGACCGCCCCGAGCAGGTGATGGATCGCGTGCACGGGCAGGATGCTCCCGTGCACCATGGGAGCGGTGGGCACGTAGAAGATCGCAGGCAGCATGCGCGACCGAAGCTCGGGATACACCACCTGGTGGTGATCTCGCAGCCCATCGTCGAAGGTCAGGACGGCCGAGGGCTCGGGAGGGCTCCGGCGACCGGACAGGATCTCGATCAGCTCCGACGCATCGGGAAAGCGCAGGCGCTGCTGGAGGTGGTCGAGCTGGCGGCGAAAGCTCTCGGGCTCCAGGCGCCGGATGCCGCCAGGACGCGAGAACCGTGCGTCGTGGCCTCGCACATAATGGTACACGATCGCCTTCACGCAGGAGCCTCGGGAAATATCGCAGGCAGGGCTTTGGCACACAATGGTGGCTCCACCTCACGGCCCTGCGCGCGGGCTGTGCAATACTTCGCGAGCCTCGTGGGGCCTCGTAGCCTCCCTCGAGCCGCGGGAACCCACCGTGAAGCGGTCCACCCGAAGGATGCAGCTGCACCGTCCGCCCCCCTGGGCCAAGGGCCTGGTGGAGTCCCCCGTTCGGCGGGCGAGGTTCGGCGCCACTACACGCAGCTTGATCTACGAGTTGTCGGTCGAGGGCGGCGCGGTGCGGATCCAGCTTCCGTCCGACGGACGCACGGGCTTTGCCTGGCACCAGCTGCGAGTCGACGCCACGGCGGGGGTGAGCCCGACCGCGGGTGCGGCCGCTGGCCTGCGCGACGACTCCACCTTCCGCGCCGACGCCAACCGACATGCCTGGGTGCTCGCCCGACTCTCGAGCACCACGCTTCCCAACGACCACCAACCCTCCACCCTCGACGAGACGCTGGCCGGGCTCATGAAGAGCCTGGTGGTCGCGGATGATGCGCTGCAGCTTCCCCCGGGTGCGGAGCTCTCGGAGCCCTACGTGGCCGGCCTGGCGAGCTACTTCCAGGCGGTGAACGGCGAGTGGCAGCAGGTGTTCGCGCCTTCGGAGCCCGATCGCTCCGACTGGGCCGAGCCCGTGCGCGCCCTGTTCCATGGGGACGTCCACGCACTGCAGGTCCACGCACGACGCACGTCGGTCGAGGGCTCCCCTCTCGCGAACATCATCGGCACCCTGTTCAAGGATCTCGGGTTCGTGGAGGTGGGGGTCGAGCTGATCGAGAGCAGCGTGGGCGGACTGGCCCCCGCGGAGCGGGCCGACGTCCTGCTGGGGCTCGGCCGGGTCCAGGGGCGCGCCGGCAAGCTCGACCAGGCCCAGGCCACGCTGCGTCGGGCGGCCCTCCTGGCCGGACACGACCCGCGGTTCCTTCGGCGCGTCGCGGCCGAGTTCGTGCGCATCGGCGCCGTCGACGACGCCTATCGGGTCCTGGAGGATTGCTGCGAGCGCGAGCCGAATTGCGCCGACGCGCTCGTCGAGTTCGTCAAGGTCCTCCTGTTCGCTGGCGAATGGGACCGAGCGCTGGCGCTGCTACGCCGGGTCGAGGCGCTCGCGCCGGAGCGACCCGAGATCCTCCGGTACCGGGGCGCGGTGGCGGTGGAGCGTCGAGAGCTGGACCCGGCCGTGCAGCTGCTCGAGCGGCTGATCGCCCGCCATCCCGACGATCGCGAGGCGAGGACATGGCTGTGCGAGGCCTTGATCCGGCAAGGGCGGCTGGAGCAGGCCCGCGTGCATCACACCGAAGCGCGAGCCGAGCACGATGGCGCGGTGCACATCCTTCTCCACGGCGCACTGGCCACGGAAGGACGGGTGGGACGCGACGCCGAGCTCTCGGCCCTGCTGGGCGAGCTCGGCGATCCCGTGGAGCCCGACCAAACCATCGGGGAGGAGAGTCGGGCTCGGATCCTCGGCCACCTGGGCACGCTGCGGGGCAGCCGGGGGGAGATCCTCGTTCGCGTGGACCCAACCAGATCTGGGCCCACGGGCACCCGCATGTTCAGGATGACGAAGGTCGAGACCCGATTGCAGAGTCGATCCGAGTCGGCCGCCGCGATCAAGAGCCTCATGCAACGACCCGTGGCGGAGGTCCTGGCCACGTTCGATGAGCTCATCGAGCGCTTTCCCCGTTCACCGCACCCCTTCTTCTACCGCGGGGAGCTCCGACTGTGGTGGGGAGACTACGCGGAGGCGATGAAGGACTTCGAGGACGGCAGGGAGCGCGACGTCGCCCGCTGGGGATACGTGGGGCCGGCCGCGGTGCACATCTTGAGGGGAGACTACGACGCGGTCCCCGAGCTCATCGCCGAGTGCAACCGCCGGTTTCCGCCGATCCCCAGCGCGTCCACCTCGATCTACCTGGGCGAGATGTACCGCCGCCAGGGCAAGCTCGAGCTGGCCGCCCGGCAGCTGGAAGAGTCGCTGAGGGTCAAGCCGGGGCGCATCTCGGCGTGGATCAATCTCGGGCTGGTCCACGAGCGTGCGGGCCGGTCCCGGGAGGCCAGCGACGTCTTCGATCGGATCCATCGCTGGGCGCCACGGCTGTTGTGGGACAGCCGCGCCGCGGTCGAGGCCTCCGACGGTCGGGTGTGCCAGTGGCCGCCCTCCGTCTCCGACATGCGCGTGCTGTTCGAGGCGGCCCTGGCCCTGATGCGAGGCAACCGCTCCTCTCACTTCGTCACGTACTTCGACCGGCACGGGAGGCTCCGGCGGGTCTTCGACGCCGGCCACTGGCAGCAGCAGCTCGGCCGGATGCGGATCCTCCTGCTTGCCGAGACCCGCCGACGCCTGGTGGGATAGGTGCTCTCCATGCCATCCGCCGGCCCGCTCTCGGACATTCGACTGGCCACGATGCCCGAGCAACCGGAGCGCCCGACGCGGGTGGACGTGCGGCTCGACGGCCTCCCCGCGATCGTCGAGGTCGGGGCCCCGAAGGAGCCGGGCACGCTCACCGTGGCCGGATTCTCGGTGCGCGGCGAAGCGGTCCGCAGCCGAGCCCCGCACCTGCGAGCGTTTGGGATCGCGCTCGGACGCCTGTTCACGGCCTGGGGCGTCCGGCTCGCGCCGCAGGGCCACGCCGCGGCCTTGCGGCACGCGCTGGACGATCCGGCGGCCCACCTGCGAGTCCTACGCTGGGCGGCCGGGGCGGAGCTGCGGGGCGCGGCATGGACGACGTCGGACTTTCGATTCCTGGCCGCGTTCTTGCCCGCGGTCGACCCGGCCCACTACCAGGAACGAAGACTGGCGCTCAAGCGCGCCACCCTGGGCGAGCTCCAGCCCGAGTTCCTCGCGGCCCCGCACGTGTTCGTCCTCGGGCACGCGCGCAGCGGCACGCGCTGGCTGGTGCGAGTCCTCGAGGAGGCGTGCCGCGTCGGTGGAGCCACCGTGCGTTCCGGGCCCATGGTGGAGCCAGACCGCGCCAAGCTCGTGGCCGAGCTCGAGCGGACGGGGGGGCTCTTTGCTGCGCCGGGAGAGCTGCCGGTGGCCGCCACGGACGCCGCGGCGCTGCTCATGCAGCGGCTGTGTCCGGTGCCTGGTCACCTGGCGTGCAAGCTCTCGTTCGAGTGCCTCTCGCTGCTGGAGCGGTTCGTGCACGCCCGACCGTTCGTGATCGTCCGCGACCCGAGGAACGTGTTCCTGTCCAAGAAGGCGTTCATCCCCGACCGACCTCGGCACGTCCGGGAGCACCTGGCGGGGTTCGTGCGGGGCATGGCCCAGGCGCGCGCGGTGGCCGGGCGCATCGGCGCCCCGTGCATTCGCTACGAGGACATGCTCGACAATCCACTCGCGACGTTCGAGGGCCTCACCAGGGCACTGGGCATGTCCCTCGACGAGCCGGCCCTGCGCGCCCTGGTGGACCAGACCAGCTTCAAGCGCATGAGCGGCGGCCGCGAGTACGGCGATCGCCGCGACGGCGAGTACCTTCGCGGCGGGTCTCAGTGGAAGACCGAGCTCGGGGCCGACGACCGGGCATGGATCGCCGCCGCGCTGGGGGACGAGCTCGAGGCCCTGGGGTACGAGCGCGAGTAGGGCACGACCGGGGCGACGCTACTCGGGCTTGGGGCCGGCCAGCTCGGCGGCCACGCGATCGTGGAAGCCCGCGGGGACCGACTCGTGCCGCCGAGGATCGTCGATCGGCCGCACCAGGTCTTCGGCGGCGATGATCCACGGTGGCTCCGGCACGCGGTCGAGCTCGTAGAAGCCCCCGCAGAAGCAGGCATGGGGGCACGAGGCACACTGCGGCTTTCGGGTGCGCCGCGCCGCGAGGTACTCGCCCAGGTTCACGGTCTCGTTGTTGACGAACACCATCTGGCGGGACAGCTTGGCCAGGTCGCCCTGCAGCAGCTCGGTGTGGTTGGGCATGAAGCAGAACGGCAAATTGATGACCTGGAACTTGACCCGATCCCGGTACTCGTCGATCACCTCGATGGCCACGCGGGCGGCGTCCTCGGTGTCCGGCGCCACCATGCGAGTCGCGCGCCCGAACGGGGTGAGGAACTGGATGTTGAGCCACGGCAGGCCGAGCTGCAGACCGAGCTCCACCAGCGCGCCCAGCTTGCGGTAGTTGCCCTTGGTGAGCGTGACGTTCATGCCGAGCTCGACCGCCTCGGGCGCATGCCGCACGCAGTGCTCGATGCCCCTGACGGTCTGCTCGAATGCCTCGGCCACCCCGACCTGCTGCGCGTGGGTCCTGGCGTCCGGCCCGTGCACGGAGAACAGCAGCGTCGTCAAGCCGCTGCGCACCAGCTCCTTGGCGTACTCCTCGTAGTAGCAGCGGCGGCCGTTGGTCGTGACGTTGACGCGGTCGTACCCCAGGGAGCGTGCGACGCGGATGAGCGGCACCAGCTCGGGGTTCAAGGTCGGCTCGCCACCGTCGAAATCGACCATCCGAACGCCGCGCCGGCGCCACTTGACCAGATGCTCGCGCTGGCGAGTCGGGTGTCCCTGGATCTGCGTACGCGTCCCCACCGCACAGAAGGTGCAGTGGTTGTTGCAGACGTAGGTCACGTTCATGATGAGCTTGTGGGGCGCGAGCGTGGCCTGCACGCGCTCGCGGAAGGTCCACATGAAGCGCTCCAGCGTCTCGCGGTCGAGCCCGCTACCCCGCTGGTCATCGGACTGGATGCCCATGGGGGACGGCGCCATCTGGAAGCGAGGCCCCCAGTCCTCGACGACCGGCAGCGAGCGCCCTCGTGCCAGGGGCGTGCCCGGCAGCGGGGTGGCGAATTGCACCGCCGGATGGGCCCCGTACTCGTCCAGGAGCTCCAGGGCGAACGCGAGGGTCTCGTTGACCTCGACCGCCGTCTCCGACGGCAGGCCGATCATGTAGTGGATCATCAACGGCACGCCCACCTCGTGCGCGTTGCGAGCGGCGTCTCGAATCGTCTCGAGGTCGAGGCGCTTGCCCACGACCTCGTCGATCACGCGCCGGGAACCACTCTCGGCCGACACGCTGACCGTGGCGACGCGCCCCCGCATCCGCTCGAGGTGGCCGCGCTCGAGGTAGTCGGCGCGCATGCCGTTGGGCACGTCGAAGCGAAGGTCATGGGCCTCGATCGCCTCGAGGAACGCCTCGAAGTGACGCTTGCGAACGTTGACGAGCTCGTCCAGCGCCGCCAGGCGCGTGGCACCGCACTCCCTGGCCAGGAACTCGACGTAGCGAGCCAGGTAGGGGCCCGAGTAGCGACGCTGGGTCTTCGGTGCCCCGTGCAGGCGATCCGGATTGGAGCTGCAGTGGAGGCAGGTGAATGGACACCCGCGCGAAGTCACCAGCGGCAAGGTCCGCCCGTCGATGGGGAACGCCCACGGTCCCCGCCCGAGCCGAGCCACGAAGCGCTCGTGGAAGCGCTGGTAGTGACCGAGGTCGACCGCGTCCCACGCCGGGAAGGGAAGCGCGTCGAGTTCTTCGGGTCGCTGGCCGAGGATCACCGCCGGTCGATCCGCACCGCGCAGGACGAGGTCGGGCACCGAGACCTCGCCCTCGTACTTCACCCAGTGGTCGACCTCGGGATGGCTGCGGAGCACCTCGCGCCCCTCGCACTCCACGTAGTGCTGCCCCGACTGGTAGCAGTCGGCCAGGATGATCGTGGCCTCGGGGAAGCGGCTGCGAAGCTGGTGCAGCACGGCCCCGAGCACATCGTCCCGGTGCGGAGGACGGTGAAAGGGGGTGTACGCGACCACGATGTGCGACCACCGGGGCGCTGGCGCGCCTTCGTCGGGCCTCGAGCACGCGTCGACCACGGTGGCCACGGGGGCGCCGACGTGCGCCCGGCCGTCGGGTCTCCACGACAGGCCCGAGTCGGGCAGACAAAAGGCGTCCACGATCCGAACCGAGCCGCCGGCCTGCTGCATCGCTCGCCGCAGCGACGCCCCGACCTGCAGCGCCCCCAGGTTCGTCAGGTAGGGGTAGTCGATGAAATCCCTCGCCACCGTGAGCGGAGGATGAACGACGAGCACCTGGTTCATCGCCGCGTCGCTACTCGGTCGCGTCGGCGACGCTCACGGGCTGCATGCATGCGTAGCCGTGCGCCCGCACGTAGTTGACGTGAACCCCCCGACAGCTCGAGTCGTGAACGCACGTCTTGCAGCGGAGGGACTTGGTGAAGTAGTGGTCTTGAATGTACTTCTTGACGTAGCGAAAGATCTCGAGGTGCCCGGCGGCGTCGAGCATCGAGCCGTCGAAGGTCTCGGGCACCGCTCGCGGCGGGCGTCCCGCGATGCACGCGGGAATCGATTCGAAGGGGATCTCGCACTTCAGCGCGCGGAAGAATGCGACCAGATCGACGTCGGCGTCGGCGGATTCCGTGAGCCGGGCGTGCGTGGGCTGGCGGATCACCAGGCCGGCCGGCGCCTCGCGGAGCGACAGCAGCCATGGCGCATTGGAGCGGTCGAGCCGCAGCACGACCTCGAACTCGTGCGCGTGCTCGCCCGCGAGCGCCAGCAATCGCTTCGCATCCTCGTGATCGTCGACCACCACCTGGCAGAGCCTCGAGTCCGTGAAGGGCCGCCCGGACTCGAGCGCCTCGAACAGCGCGCCATGATCGCGCAGCTCGAGGGCGAGCTCCGTGGGACCGTGGTACTTCGCCGCCTCCTGCAGCGCCGCCTCGAGGTTCGGCGCGGCCACCCACAGCCGTCGCACGCCGGCCCGGGCGACCAGCTCGGTCGGCCGAAGATAGCTCGGCGGCGTCCCCATGCCGTACATCGGCAGACGTCGTCGCTGCGCCGACTCGGACCCCGCCGCCGCCGCTTCCGCGGTCACCTGCTCGTCGACGCCACGTGCCTCCCGCGACTCGCTGCGCGCGCGGCTGGCCGGGTCTCCGCCATACACGGGCGGGAGCTTGGCCTCCCACTCTGTATCGACGCGGAAGACCTCGAAGTCCCGCTCCGCCAGCACCTGACGCCGCTCGTCCAGACGATCGCACACCGGTTCCAGGTAGCAGTGACTGCATCGATGAGGCGCCCGGCAATCGAGGGGCACCCCCTTCTCGAGCAGGTATCCGTACTCTTCCTTGCGCCCGCGGATCTCGTCGTTGAGCTTGTAGGGGTCTTGGATCAGGTGCTCGTAGCCCTCGAGGTGCTGGGGCGGGAAGCGGTTGAGCCAGATGTGGACGCCCGGTCGCTTGGAGTACGCAAACGCCTCCAACAAGTACGGGCGCATCTGCTCGAGGTCGTAGAAGAGCGTCTCCTTGCCCTCGGTATAGGCGCGGCCGAAGGGGATCACGTGCAGGAGGTCGTACTCGAGCACCCCCATCTCGGTGAACTTCTTCAGCATCGCGGGCAGGTGCTTGACGTTGCCGCGGTTGACACAGATGTCGATGTTGATGATCGGGCGGCCGTCCTGGAGGGCCAGCTCGAGGCCCTTGATCTCCTGGTCGAACGCCCCCTTGGTGCCGACCAGCGCATCGTGAACCTGGGCGTTGGGGCCGTGGATCGAGAACGTGATCTCGCCCAGGCCCGCGTCGAGCGACCTGCGCAAGAAGTCCGGGTAGGCGAACAGGCGCCCGTTGGTCACCGTCTGCACGCGCTCGTAGCCCGCGAGCGAGCCCAGGCGCACGAAGTCCACGAAGTTCGGGTGGATCGTGGGCTCACCGCCCGACAGGATCAGTCGCTCGGCCCCCTTGCGACGACCGTCGAGGATCTGGGCCTTGATCTCGTCTCGATCCCGGTAGGTGCCGTCGTGCGTGTGGGCGTCGAGGCAGAAGATGCAGTGATCGTTGCAATCGAAGGTCAAGCGCACCCAATTGCGCTTTTGGTGAGCCGCAGCCTCGTGCGCCACGATCTTGGCTGTTCGCTCCTGGGCTGGCTCAGCCCCTACCCCGGCCCCGTTCACGGGCGGATCATAGCCGACTTGGATGCACGCCGTCGCGCCGCCCGGTGCCGGCGCCGACCCGCCGATGGGCTCAACCCCCACCCGAAGACCCTCGACCACGCTCGAGGTTGAGCCCGCGGCTCTCGATCCGCTGCCGCTCGTGCCGGCGCTTCGACTCGTAGAGGCGCTGACCACGGGCCGTCACCCGCCCGACCGCGACCATGCCGGGCGTGGGCGTGGGCGTGGGCCCGGGCTCGGACTCGGGTCCAGCCTCGGCGAGCGCCGGGCGATCGACCGAGGGGAACGACTCGGCGCGCGGGAGCTCGCCGGCGTTGTGTTGTGCAAACTCACGGCGCCACTGCTCCATGCTCGCGAAGCGGCTGCTCGGGTCGCTGCCGTCGAAGAGCACCGTTCGCACGATCGCATCGCGGTCGACGAACACCGGGTGCAGCTCGGCCGGATCATAGCCGTCGCCCCGGTCGAACAGGCCGCCGCAGATCGACCGCAGCGAGCACATCGTGCAGCCCGGCGCATAGCGATGGCCCCACATCGTCTGCCGCACGGTCTGCTTGTCGTCGAGGAAGTGCACGATGCGCTCCTCGCACTTGACGATCTTGCGGGTCTCGGTGCTGGCCCAGGCGAAGTCCGTCATGTAGCACAGCGGCACCTTCTCGACCCGGAACGAGCGCCCGCTCCGGTGCAGCATCCGCATGGCGCGGTGCAGCGACAGCTCGAAGTCGGCCAGCCGCGGCGTGAACAGGGCTTGGTTGACCTCCGCGCGCCCCATCGAGGGATCGAGGTTGTTCCAGATGAAGTGTCTGACCCCGGGGTGATGCCTCAACCAATGGGCGATGTTCTCGTGCAGGTGATCGGCGTTCAGCTTGTTGATCACGCAATTGATGTTGACGTCGACGCCCCGCTCGAGCGCGTTGTCGACCGCCGCGTACGCCGAGTCCAGCGTGCCCTCGGTGCCTCGCAGGGCGGCCTCGACCTCGGGTCGGGTCGAGTACACCGAGACGTGCACGAGCTCGAGGCCCGCGTTGGCCATGTCGCGGGCGAACCGGGGGTCGGCCAGGCGCGAGCCGTTGGTGATCATCCGAACGTGCAGCCCGCGCTGCGACGCGTACTCGGTGATCCGGGGCAGCTCCGGGTGGAGCGTGGGCTCGCCCCCCGTCAGGATCACCCCGAAGTAGCCGCGGTCGACGAAGTCGTCGACGAGCACTCGCATGGACTCGAAGTCGTGCGTGTAGGGCGACGTCGGGTTCGAGCAGAAGCCGCACAGGTGGTTGCAGTGGCGAACCACCTGGATGTATCCGATGTTGGCCATTGATCGATGGTCGCCGCTACTGCCACGTCGCCACCAGGGTGTAGGGGATGCACGCCTGGGGCATGCCGGGGACCGGCAGGACTTCGACCCAGAAGCTCGACGGCAGCGGGTGGGGCGCGGTGTACGTTGCGTTCCCGCAGTTGCTCGCCCCCCCGCTGGCGTTGAGCGGATCGCAGCTGTCCCGCCACTCCCACAGCGTGGCGTACCCGGGCCCGGGCAGGGTGGTGTCGTTGGTCGCGTTGGTCTGGAGGGGACCCGAGGCCCCGCCGTTGAACGGGACCGTGTAGTTCAGCGGGCTCTGGCACCCCGAGGGGACGATGTCCTCGAACACGCGGAAGCGAACGTTGGTGTTGGCAACGTCGGCGGGAGACCCCGGAGCCAGGGGATCGTCGATGTAGATCCTCAATGTTCCGGGCAACTTGGAGCCGGTTCGGTGCATGGGATCGTTGGCCCCGAACACGACCTGGAAGTAGTCGCGCGCTCCGGCGTGGCCCACGAGCCCGTTGGCGAAGAAGATCTCGGTCTGGTCGATCATGCCGAGCGCCGGGACGCGCAGCGCCGTGGCGCAGCTGTTGTTGCCCCCGACGTCGTTGCAGTCCGGCTGGCAGGTGGAGGAGCAGCCGTCGTGGCTCACCACGTTGCCGTCGTCGCAGCCCTCGCCCGCGGTGGCGTTGATCATGCCGTCGCCGCACACCGCGGGCGTGCAATCGATGTCGCAGGTCGCCGTCTGCCCGCCGCCGTCACAGCTCTCACCGGCCGCCGCGTTGACCACGCCGTCGCCGCAGGACGACGGCGTGCAGTCGGCATCGCAGGTCGGCGACTCGCCGGCGTGATCGCACTGCTCGCCGGCCGCCATGTTGAGCGTGCCGTCTCCGCACACCGCCGTGGTGCAGTCGAAGTCGCAGATCGGCGACTGGCCCCCGTCATCGCACTGCTCGCCGGCCGTCACGTTGGCCACGCCGTCGCCGCACAGCACCGCCGTGCAGTCGACGTCGCAGGTCGCCGACTCGCCACCATCGTCGCACTGCTCGTCCACTGCCGTGTTGATCACGCCATCGCCACAGCTCGGGAACGTGCAATCGATGTCACACGCCGTCGACTCCCCCGCATCATCGCATTGCTCGCCGGCGGCCATGTTGATCACGCCGTCTCCGCAGACCGCAGGCGTGCAGTTGGCGTTGCAAGCCGGCGACTCACCGCCGGTATCGCACAGCTCGCCGGCCGTCATGTTGACCACGCCGTCGCCGCACAGCACCGCGGTGCAGTCGGCGTCGCACACCGCCGACTCGCCCGCGGCATCGCACTGCTCGCCGGCGGTCGTGTTGACCACGCCGTCTCCGCAGACCGCGAAGGTGCAGTTGGCGTCGCAGGTCGCCGACTCCCCGCCATCATCGCACTGCTCGCCCGCGGCCACGTTGACCACGCCGTCGCCACAGCTCGGGAGGGTGCAATCGCTGTCGCACGCGGCCGAGGCACCCGCGGTGTCGCACTGCTCGCCCGCGGCCATGTTGACCGTGCCGTCGCCGCAGACCGCAGGCGTACAGTTGGCATCGCAGGTCGCCGACTCCCCGCCATCGTCGCACTGCTCGCCCGCGGCCATGTTGACCACGCCGTCACCGCACTGCACCGCGGTGCAATCGGCGTCGCACGCCGCCGACTCGCCCGCGGCATCGCACTGCTCGCCGGCGGTCATGTTGACCGTGCCGTCGCCACAGACCGCAGGCGTGCAGTTGGCGTCGCAGGTCGCCGACTCCCCGCCATCGTCGCACTGCTCACCCGCCAGCATGTTGACCACGCCGTCGCCACAGCTCGGGAACGTGCAGTCGCTGTCGCACCCCACCGTCTCGCCCCCGGCATCGCACTGCTCGCCGGCGCTCACGTTGACCATGCCGTCGCCGCAGACCGCGGGCGTGCAGTTGGCGTCGCAGGTCGCCGACTCCCCGGCGTCGTCGCACTGCTCGCCGGCGGCCATGTTGACCACGCCGTCGCCGCAGCTCGGGAACGTGCAATCGCCGTCGCAGGCCGCCGACTCGCCGCCGTCGTCGCACTGCTCGCCGGCCGTCATGTTGACGAGGCCGTCGCCGCACTCGGCGAGCGTGCAGTCGTCATCGCACAGCAGCGACTCGCCGGCGTCGTCGCACTGCTCGCCGGCCGTCATGTTGGTCACACCATCGCCACAGCTCGGGAACGTGCAGTCGTCATCGCACGCCATCGACTCGCCGCCGTCGTCGCATTGCTCGCCGGCCACCATGTTGATGAGGCCGTCTCCGCACTCGGCGAACGTGCAATCGCCGTCGCACGCCATCGACTCGCCCATGTCATCGCAGTCTTCGCCGGCCTCCATGTTGGTGACGCCATCGCCACAGCCAGGGAGGGTGCAGTCACCGTTGCACGTGGGCGACTCGCCCATGTCGTCGCACTGCTCGCCGGCCTCCATGTTGACGTACCCGTCGCCGCACTCCACGTTGGTGCAGTCGTCGTCGCACGCCGGGGTTCGCATGCCGGCGTCACACTCCTCGCCGGCCGTCTCGTTCAGCACCTTGTCGCCACACATGGACACGGAGCAGTCCGAGTTGCAGGTCACGGACTCGCCGCCGTCGTCGCAATCCTCGCCGGCCGTCGCGTTGTGCTCGCCGTCTCCGCAGAACGCGAGGCTGCAGTCGGCGTCGCAATCCTCGGACTCGCCTTCGCCGTCGCATTCCTCCCCGGCGGTGGCGTTGACGATTCCATCCCCGCAGAACACGAAGGTGCAGTCGGCGTTGCACATGCCGGACTCGCCCCCGTCGTCGCACTGCTCGTCGCCCTCGACCACCCCGTTGCCGCACACGGAGTCGTCGGTCGTGGTTCCGTCCAGCCCGGTGGTGGTTCCGCTGTCGCCGCCCTGGGAGGCCGATGCCGTGCCGTCGAGGGTGTCCGACCCGGACGCGCTCGCGGTCCCGCTCGAGTCGCCGGCCGTGCTCATCCCGTTGCTCCCGGTGCCGACGATGGGAACATCATCGCTGCACGCGACCCCGAGCAAGCCACACACGAGAACGGGCAGGACCCGGGGCAGACGCGGCATGGCGCCAGTGTACCGCCAATCCACCACCCGGCTAAGCCTTCCACCTCGCGGCAGCGCCGTGGCGGAAGAGGGCCGCCGCGGCCCTACGAACGAATCCAAGGTCGGGGTCGGGGTCGGGGTCCGGGGGTCGAGACCGGGAGGCGGGGGCCGGAGCCCTCACTGCCAGGTCGCGACCAGGGTGTAGGGCACGCACGCGTTGGGCGAGCCGGGGAGGGGCAGGACCTCGACCCAGAAGCTGGGCGGCAACGGGTGGGGCGCGGTGTACGTTGCGTTCCCGCAGTTGCTCGCGCCGATGCTCGCGTTCAGCTGGTTGCAGGTGTCCGACCACTCCCACAGCGTGGCGAACCCGGGTCCGGGGATGGAGGTGTCGTTGGTCGCGTTGGTCTGGAGGGTGCCCGAGGTCCCGCCATTGAACGGCACCGTGTAGTTCAGCGGGCTCTGACACCCCGTCGGGATCACGTCCTCGAACACGCGGAAGCGCACGTTGGTGTTCGCGATGTCGGCGGGCGTCCCCGGAGAGAGGGGGTCGTCGATGTAGATCCGCAACGTCCCGGGCAGCTTGGATCCGGTTCGATGCATGGCGTCGTTGGCCCCGAACACGACCTCGACGTAGTCGCGCGCTCCGGCGTGGCCCACGAGCCCATTGACGCTGAAGATCTCGGTCGGGTCGATCGTGCCGGCCGGAGGAAGGCGCAGCGCACTGGCGCAATCGTTGTTGCCGGGGAAGTCGTCACAGTCCGGCTGGCACGTGGAGGAGCATCCGTCGTTGCTCATCAGGTTGCCATCGTCGCAACCCTCGCCCGCGATCGGATTGTGCACTCCGTCGCCGCATGCCGCGGGCGTGCAATCGGCGTCGCAGGTCGCCGACGGCCCGGCGTGATCGCAGAGCTCACCGGCCGTCGTGTTGAGCACCCCGTCGCCGCATGCCGGGGCGGTGCAATCGCCATCGCAGGTCGCCGACTCGCCGGCGTCATCGCATTGCTCGCCGGCCGTCATGTTGATGAGGCCGTCTCCGCACACCACCGAGGTGCAGTCGATGTCGCAGGCCGCCGACTCGCCGGCGTCATCGCATTGCTCGCCCGCGCTCATGTTGGTGAGGCCATCGCCGCAGGACACCGCGGTGCAGTCCACGTCGCAGACCACCGACTCTCCGCCGCCATCGCATTGCTCGCCCGCGGTCGCGTTGGTCACGCCGTCTCCACACACCGCGGCGGTGCAGTCGGCATCGCACAGCGCCGACTCGCCGGCGTCATCGCACTGCTCGCCCGCGGCCATGTTGACGATGCCGTCCCCGCACACCGCGGAGGTGCAGTCCACGTCGCAGGTCGCCGACTGGCCGGCATCGTCGCATTGCTCGCCCGCGGTCACGTTGGTCACGCCGTCTCCGCACGCCGCCGCGGTGCAGTCCACGTCGCACACCGCCGACTCTCCGCCGTCGTCGCACTGCTCGCCGGCAGCCATGTTGGTGATGCCGTCTCCGCACACCACGACGGTGCAGTCCGCGTCGCACACCGCCGACTCTCCGCCGTCGTCGCACTGCTCGCCGGCGGCCATGTTGGTGACGCCGTCTCCGCACGCCACCGTGGTGCAGTCGACGTCGCAGCTCGCCGACTGGCCGGCGTGATCGCACTGCTCGCCGGCCGTCGTGTTGGTGACGCCGTCTCCGCACAGTGCCGCGGTGCAGTCCGCATCACAGGCGGCCGACTCTCCGCCGTCGTCACAGACCTCGCCCGCGGTCGCGTTGGTGACGCCGTCTCCGCACAGCACCAAGGTACAGTCGACATCGCACATGGCCGACTCGCCAGCGTCGTCGCAGTCCTCGCCGGCGGTCGTGTTGGTGACGTTGTCGCCGCACATCACGGGCGTGCAGTCGGCATCGCACAGGGCCGACTCGCCGCCGTCGTCACAGGCCTCGCCGGCGGTCATGTTGGTGACACCGTCTCCGCACGTCACCGA
Source organism: Paraliomyxa miuraensis (assembly GCF_026337845.1). GTDB lineage: Bacteria > Myxococcota_A > Polyangia > Nannocystales > Nannocystaceae > Paraliomyxa > Paraliomyxa miuraensis. The sequence goes on from NZ_JAOVZF010000154.1 coordinate 335,116, forward strand.
GGTACAGTCGACGTCGCACAGCGCCGACTCGCCCGAGTGATCGCATTGCTCGCCCGCGGCCATGTTGGCGATGCCGTCTCCGCACACCACGGGCGTGCAATCGGCATCGCACAGGGCCGTCTCGACGCCGTCGTCGCAGGCCTCGGCCACCATGTTGACGTAGCCGTCACCGCACACCACGGGCGTGCAGTCGGCATCACAGAGGAGCGAGTCGCCGCCGTCGTCACAAGCCTCGCCCGCGGCCATGTTGGTGGTGCCATCCCCGCACACCACGGGGGTGCAGTCGGCATCACACACGGCCGACGCGCCGCCGTCATCGCAGTCCTCGCCCGCCATCATGTTGATCACGCTGTCGCCGCACATCGCCGCGGTGCAGTCGACGTCGCACGCCAGCGACTCGCCCATGTCGTCACAGTCTTCGCCGGCGGCCATGTTGGTGACACCGTCACCACACATGGCGAACGAGCAGTCGGCATTGCAGGCCGCCGACTCCCCACCATCATCGCACTCCTCGCCGGCCTCCGCGTTGACGACCCCGTCGCCGCACGTCACGTTGGTGCAGTCATCGTCGCACGAGGGGGTCGGCATGCCCTCGTCGCACTCCTCGCCGGCCGTCTCGTTCAGCACCGAGTCGCCGCACACGACGAAGGTGCAGTCCGAGTCGCACGTGGCGGACTCGCCACCGTCATCGCACTCTTCGTTGGCGGCCTCGTTGAGGACCCCGTCTCCGCACTGCGTCATCGTGCAGTCGGCATTGCACTTGGGCGACTCACCCGCGGTGTCACACTCCTCACCGGCCGCCATGTTGGTGGTGCCGTCGCCGCACTCGGCCGCCGTGCAGTCCGAGTTGCAGGTGGCCGACTCACCGGCGTCGTCGCAGTCCTCGCCTTGCTCGACCTGGCCGTTGCCACACTCGGGGGTGGGGCCACCGGTCGTGGTCCCGTCGGCGGTCTCCATTCCGGTTCCCACCCCGGTTCCGTCGGCGGTTCCCACTCCGGTGACGTCGGCCGTGCCCACTCCGGTGACGTCGGCCGTGCTCTCGCCCACCCCGAGGGTGGTGCCGCTGTCGCTTCCTCGAGAGGCCGAACCATCGGCCGGGGTGAGAACGTCGTCGCCGCACGCAAGCCCGAGGGAGCCACAAATGATGAGGGGCAAGGCTCGGGCAAGACGCGGCATGGCGCCAGTGTACCGCCCAACCGCCGCGCGGCTCAGCCCAATCTGAGGACGTCGGTCGGCGAACGTTCGCACCCGTTTCGCGCGGCCGGGTCGCGGTCGGGCTTCGGATCTGCGTGCGCGGTTCTTGCGCATGCGTGCTGCGCCGGTGCTGCCCCGAGCCGAGCCTCCGATGGTGGTCGGTGGCCCCACGCCGCCGACTCGGGTCTGGGCCGAGCCCCGGTCGCGGGTCCGTGCCGCCTATTGCACGAAGTGGTCGCGCGGGCGGAAGCTCGTCCAGCGGTCGAAGATCTCCAGGATCTCCGGATCGTTGCTCGCCAGCTTCTCGAACAGGTAGTCCTGGATGCCCTTGTGGACGTAGCACACCGCGTTGTCCGGCATGCGACCGAACACCGTTCCCTGCGTGTTGTAGTTGTATGCGCTGTTGGTCCCGCAGTAGGGCTTGTAGGCACACGTTGCGCAGTCTGGCTGCCCCTCGAGGTTGGTCGCGAGCGTCATCGCGCGGACGGTCTCGCTACCCACCAGATCTCGATACTTGGTCTCGCCGACCTGGCCGATCTGGAACAGCCCCTTGCCCATCTCGTAGAGCATGCGCCCCTCGTCGCAGGTGAACACACGACCGTCATAGTTGTACGCCAGGGCGCCGATCCCGGCCCCCGCGGGGCTGCGCGCGTCGAGGTAGTTGGGATCGGTGCCGCGCAGGATCTTGGTCAAGAAGATCGCCGCGTACCGCTCGAGGATCTCCACCCCTCGTCGATTGAGCTCGATCATGTAGTCCACCGCTTCGCGGTAGAACTCGATGTAGGCGCTGCGAGGATACTCCACGAGCAGCCGCGTGCGCTCCGCGAAGCCGAAGGGATCGACCGGGCGCAAGAAGATCGTCTTGAACCCCAGGTCGACGTACGTGTCGACCACCTCCTTGGCCAGGCCCAGGGTCGACTTGGTCGTCGTCAGCAGCGCCTCCACGTGGTAGAGGCTCGCGTCGAGGCCACGGTCGACGTAGGCCTGATTGATCCGGCGGATCCATCGTACGGCCCGCTGGTGGGCATCCTGGGTGGGGAGCTTGCGCTGCGCGTTGTGCAGCGCCTCCGGTCCGTCGATGCTGGTGCAGATCTGCACCCGGTTGTCCATCAGGTAGGCGAACTTCTCCTCGTCCATCAGCGCGAGGTTGGAGACCATCGTGAACTCGAGCTGCTTGCCCACGGTCTCGTTGCACTTGCGCGCGTACTCGATGATGTGCTTGACCGTCGCGAAGTTCACGAGCGGCTCGCCCCCCTGGAACTCGATGGTGACCGAGGGACTGGTGCTCTCGAACACCAGATCCACGGCCCGTTCGGCCGTCTCCGGGGTCATGTCGACGTTGGGGGTGTCGAGGCCCGCCCTCGATGCGTGGCAGTAGACGCAGGTCTCGTTGCACCGCAGCGTCACGATCATCAGGTGCAGATTGGGGCCCGAGTGCAGGAAGTAGTGGCGCTCGCGCATGCGCTCGATCGCCGCGGTCACGTCGTAGGTGGCGCTGAGGAAGTTCTTCTCGTCGAGCTTGGTCTCGAGCGCAGACCCCTCGGGGACGGTGCCCTCCACGTAGTGCTCGAACTCCTCCGCCGAGAGGATCAGCCAGTTCCCCTCGAAGTTGGTGATGAGGTAGTCGTCGCCGACCCTACGAAAGCGAAAGAAGGCCTGAGTGCCGGCCCGGGGCTCGATTCGAGAAATCCTCATGCTGGTCGCTCCGCACCTATGGCTGCTCGTCCGCCGAGTCGTCCGCCGACCCGCCCGCAGAGTCGCCCACCGGATCATCGGGGACCTCGGTTGCGCTCACCGGGGCGGGTCTCTCGTGCCGTTGCTCCCACGACAGCGCGATGCCGTGGGGATCGTCGAGCGCGTCCGCGCTCGGCTCCCCCGCACTGCCGAACTCCCCCCCCGTCGGTGCGAGCGCCTGGGCCATCACGAACTCCATCGTGGCGATGTTGTTCGCTTCGACCTCCTGCACGAGCGCCTCGCCCACGACCTGGTCCTCGAAGTCGTTCCCCAGGCCGACCCAGGCGTCTTCCCCGTCGACCTCGTCGCGTGCCACGAGGGTGACGCGCACGGTGGACTCCCCGGCGGCCTCGACCGCGACGTAGCAGCGATCGATGAAGCGGTACGCCGCGTGCAGCAGCGCGGGGACCGGCACTCGCTGCTCGTCGACTTCCCACGACATCGCCCCTTCGTGACGGGTCGAGTTCATGGCCGGGGGTGAAACCGAGGGCGAAACCGAGGGCGAAACTGGAGGGGTGGTCATGGCCTCGTGGACCGTGTTTCTACCGCAAGGTGGGTCGTGCGTCGCCCGAGTGCGGGCGATCCTCGTTCGTGCCCGCGGCCCGTGGCCCACGCCCCGCCACCGCGCGCTCGACGCAGCCGCCACCGGATGCGCGTTGGGCCGGCCGCATCTCGCCCGCCGCAATCGTTTGACGTTCGGCCGAGGATCCACCTACGATCGACGCAGCTCGCCATGGTCATTACGCGGCAGGAAACACTGGGTCGACGTAGCTTCATCGCTTCCGGGGTGGCCGTCGTCGGGACCGTGGCCGCAACGTCTGGCTTGTCCGGCGTGGCCCATGCCTTGCCGCCGGTCGCCCAGGACCTGCCGGTCGACGACGTGCCCGACGACGCGACCGACCACGCGCTCGGCGACGCGCGCCACGGACCCGAGGACCCGGACCAGCCCGTCGAGTCGCTGCTCGGCCTGTCCGCGGGCATGCAGGTGGGCCCCTTCCTGATCGAGCGCGTGGCCATGAGGGACGGCGCCGCCCGCATCGAGGCCTCGGGGCGAGGCGCCCGCTTCCGCGTCGACGTCCTTCGCCGCAGCCGCTCGCCGCGTGCACTGGCCGACACCGACGATTTCAGCCTCTACCTGTGCAACCACGGCTCGGGGAGCAACCGGACCGACGAGGCGAGCGGCGTCGGGGTGCTCACCCTCGCCCGATATCTCGAGACGGCAAGCCCCGAGGTTCCCGACCAGCTCCTGTCGTACGACGAGCGACGCCGCGCCCATCCCAACCGCGACCGCGGGAGCACCCGCCGTCGCTAGCCTCGGTCGCGCGCACGCGAGCGGGGACGGCACGCGAGCGGGGACAGACGGATGCGCCCCACCAAGGCACTCGTCAAGGTCGGGTATGGCTGTAATGACCACTGCAGCTTCTGCCACACGCTCGACGTTCGGCACATCCAGGGCGAGGCGGTCGAGGTCCACCGCAAGATCCGTCGGGCCAAGGCCCTCGGGCACTCGATGGTCGTGCTCTCCGGGGGCGAGCCCACGATCCGACCGGAGCTGCTGGCGTGGGCCAAGCACGCGGCCGCGCTCGGGCTCGACTTCGGGCTGGTCACCAACGGCCGGATGCTGAGCTACCCCAAGCTGGTGGCCGCGCTCGTGCGCTACCGGCTTCGCTACGTCTATCTCTCGCTGCACGGGGGCACGGCGAAGATCCACAACCTGATGGTTCGCAGCCACGCGTTCGAGCAGACCTTCGGTGCCATCGCGCAGCTGTCGGGCCGGGGCCTGGACTTCTCGGTGAACTGCGTGGTCACCAAGCACAACGTCGAGCACCTCGAGGGGGTGGTCGACGCGCTGCTCCCCTACCCCGACGTCCCCCTCAAGTTCTCGATGGTCGAGCCCAAGGGGGGCGGCAAGAGCCTGTTCGATCACCTCATTCCCCCGGTCGAGCACGTGGCGCGCCGCGTGGCCGAGGCGATCGAGTACGGCGAGTCGCGCACCGAGGGCGATGCTCCGCCCCGCGGCCGGTGGCTGTCCCACGGCGGGATCCCCCTGTGCCTGATGCCCGGCCTCGAAGACCGCTTCGACGACCTTCGCACGCACGGGTTCGACACGATGACCGAGATCGGAGAGCCCGATTTCTTCCCCGTGGACGACGACAACAAGATCCAGCCGCCCAAGTGTGCGCGCTGCTCGTTGTCCGGGGCCTGTCCCGGCCTCTATACCGCGTACTACGAGCGCTTCGGCGACCAGGAGCTGCGACCGGTCATGGATCGACCGCGCTCCAACTCCTTCAACTACACGCTCGAGGCCTCGCTCGTCGACAACGGCCCGCGCTGCGCGGTCCTCACGGCTGGGCTTGCGCCGTGGGAGTACGGGCGGCACCTCTTCGTCAAGCGCGGCGACGTCATCGAGCGCTACCGCAGCCGCACCCGCGACTTCTCCGACCGAGAGATCTCCTCGGTCAAGCACGAGCGCGGGCAGATCTACCTGGACGTCAGCTCGAAGGCCGCGCCCGACGACTTCGCCCGCGACCTCCTGGCGCTGCGCCGCTCGTCCACGTGCACGGGATGTCCCGAGTTCACCGGGTGCACGGGCCTGTTCGAGCCCGTCGACGCCCCGGTGTTCGAACGCGACGACGTGCGCGTGCGCGAGCTGGTGGGCTCGCTGCGGGGGCGGGTGCTCGACGTCGGCTGCGGCGAGGGTCCGTACAGCGAGGTGCTGGCGTCGCTGGTGGCCGACGGCACCGTGGACTACGTCGGCATCGACCCGCACCCCGAGCGGATCGCCGCGCTGCGCGAGCGATGGCCCTGGGCCCGGCTCATCACCACGACCGCGGAGCAGCTGGCGGCCCGCACGTCCACCGGGCACGAGCGCCGCGACGATGACGACGCCGATCCTCCGATCGGACGCTTCGATCACGTGCTCGTGCTGCGGAGCTGGAACCACCTGCGCGAGCCACAGACGCTGCTCCAGGCGCTCGATGCCCTGCTCGTACCGGGCGGCACGCTCACGCTGGTCGACAACGAAGCGTTCGGCCTGGCGCGATCGAAGGAGCAGAGCCACCGCGCAGAGTCGGGTCCGGCCGGGTTCGAACACTACCGCAACGACGGCGCCGAGCAGGCCGAGGCGCTCGTCGGTCGGCTGAGCCTGCCGCTCGAGCTGCTCGAGGCCGAGGCCGTGCGCCCCGGACGGAGCAACCAGTGGCTGCTGCGCTACCGGTGGGCACCGTCGTGAGCCCCTCGGGTGGTATACACTCGGCGGCACCATCCATGACCGCTCTCCGAGGTTTCCCGAACTCCTACTCGCTGCGCGACGATGGCGGCGTCGACGTCTTGTGTCACGCACGGATCTACCCCGCAGAAGCGGTCTTCTCCGCCACCTACGCCTTGCTCGATCGGAGCTACGTTCGACTCGACCGCGACGAGGACGGCAACCACATCGTCGAGCTCCACCCGCGAGAGGGGGAAACGCTGCGCGAGGTCGTCGGGAGCCTCACCAATGAATTGCTGTCGGCGGTGTGCCGTACGCACCTGCACCAGCGCAAGGAGGTGCTGCTGGAGTCGGTCACGCTCGCCGCGATGTCGGGTGCAGTCGGCCGTCCGAGCCTCGACGACCTCGAGGACTTCGATTTCTCGGACGGCGGCCTGGATGACCCGCTGCTCATCGCCACGTCGTGGGAAGAGAAGTACGAGCGCTCGAAGGCACTCGCCACGGAGCCGGAGCCGGAATCGGATGCGGGGTCGGAGCCCGACGAGGAGTCCCCATGAGCAGCAGCATCAGTGAGACCAGCCTGCGGCTGCATGGTGACATCTACTCCGAGGCGTCGGTGAAGGCGGCGGTGGCGGTCTTCACCGAGCACTCGACCGTGAGGATGTCGCAAGACGCCGGCTACTGGGTGGTGACGGTCGAGGACGAGGATCCGGAGCGCGCCCGGCTGGTCGCCCACGAGCTGGGGAACATGGCGCTCGGACTGTCGATCGACGCCGGCGTGGCAGCGCGCTAGCCGCTGTCCCGGGCGCCAGACCGGCCAAGACCATCGAATCTGGCCTCCATCCGGGACCTCCTGCCGCCGGCCCCGCCTTGGGTGGTAAGCTCGACCGGTCGTATGGCCGACCCCAAGAGCAAGAGACCCGCTGGCCTCCCCACGTTCAGCAAGCAGGTCGTCGGCCAGCTGACGGCGTCGGACCGATCGCTGACCGATCGCGCGATGGCGCTCGCGGAATCCGGGCAGGGTCCCATCTTCCTGGCCGACGCGTCCATGATCGTGGCACCGCAGCACGCCAGCCACGGCTCGCATGGTTCGCACGGCAGCCACGGCTCGCATGGTTCGCACGGTTCACACGGCAGCCATGGCTCGCACGGGTCGCACGGCAGCCACGGCTCGCACGGCAGCCACGGCTCGCACGGCAGCCACGGCTCGCACGGCAGCCACGGCTCGCACGGCAGCCACGGGTCCTGGTAGTTCGGGGGTAGTTCGGGGGTAGTTCGGGCTGGTTCGGGCTGGTTCGGTCGTCACCCTCGACCGAGGTGGAAGTAGATGTTCGCGGGCGTCGCTTCGAGCGCGCCCTGCCGATAGACGAACGACGCGATCCACGGTCGCAGGACGCCCGCGTCGCGGCCCTCGAGTCGCCGGTTCATTCTCGCCAGCGTGTCGGCCAGGCTCCCGCGAGCTCCCTCGGCGCGAGGGTCGAGCGCGAGGTGGTCCTCGAGGACGGCGGGGGAATTGGCGTGGAAGTACACCTGGCGTCGCCGGGAGACCACACAGTGCTGGAAGACCAGGTACCGGCACCCGACGGCGAGCGCACGGAAGTCGGCGAAGTTCTCGATCACGTGGGGCAGCCTTCGCGAGTCGAGGCGCACGTAGACCTTGAAGTCGTGGAGGCCGCAGGGGTGGAAGTCGAGCCCGAGGATGCACACCGAGCCCATGTGCAGCGTGGCGGGCAGCTCGGGAGCGCCCAGCGCAACGCGAAGGGCCTCGACCGTCGAGGCCGCGGGTCCGCGGAACACCAGGTAGTACTTGAGCCGGAGGGGCACGGTGGCCTCCATGCCCAGCACCACCTCGCGCACTTCGGACCCGTGAGCGCCCCGCTTGGCCAAGAAGCGCCAGAAGCTCGCGGGAATCGAGACTCCGAGGTCGGCGGCGATCTTCTCGAAGCGCGCGTTGGCAACCGACGTCAGTCGTCGCCGCGCCCTCGCGTCGAAGTAGCAGGTCTGCCGCCACGGACAAAGGGCCGCTCCCATCCGCGCCGAGTACTCCTCGAAGCTCGGCGGAGGCCCGTCGCTGCGCACCAACGCATCGAAGCGTGCGAGGCTCGGTGGGACGTCGCCTCGAGCCTCCATCAGGGCCCGGAGTAGTGGGCCGTGCAGCGGGCCGTGGTCGCTCACCGCCACGAGCGTACCGCCGACCGGCGCGGAGGTTCGTGGTAATGTTCCGGGCCGTGTCGAGCGCCGACGCCGTGCCTCGCCCGCGGTCGTCCCTGGTCCCGAGCACCGGGCAAGACCGGTTCTTCGACTATTGCCTGGAGACCTATGCGCCGCGTTGCGATCCCACCGGCAAGCTGCGCGGGGAGAGCCTGCTGTGGAACAGCCTGGAGGCGGCCGGGGTGTCCGAGGCGGGATACGAGCCCTTCGACGCGATCCGGGCCGCCGCCGGGCGGGACATGACCGTGTTCGGCGTGAAGTGGTTTCGGGCTCGACTCTCGTGGGAGCTGTACTTCTACGATCCGCAGCGCGAGGATCGCCAGATCACCGCGTCGGCGCTTCGCCGAGCCCTGGCCGGCGTGCTCGACATCCGGCCGCGGGTGCGCGACACGACTCGCTACTTCATGTACAGCTTCGATCTCGACGCCGCCGCGCTCGGCGACGGGCAAGTGCCGGAGCTCAACGTGTACCTCCAGTTCCACGAGGGACAGGGCGGGCACTCCTACGCGCTGCGCGAGGATGCCTGCGAGCTGCGGAACACCTACCGCTTCCACGAGCCCAAGCGCGAGATCGAGGCGATCCTCCACCAGGTCCAGCGCAGCATGTGGGTCGACTTCACCGCGGTCCGCGTGGCCGACATCGTGCTGCCCGAGCTCTACGAGTGCGCGAAGATCTGCGTCGCCAAGAAGCGCAGCGCGGACGCGATCTACTACTCGGGGATCAGCATCGACCAGCTCCGCTGGTTCCTCCACCGCTTCGAGTACCCCCACGCGGTGACGTCCTTCGTCGACCGGCACCGCGCGGACTTCGAGCACCTCATGTTCGACGTCGGCATCGACTATCGCAGTCGGCCCGACGGAAGCCTCGAGTACCCCAAGACGGGCTACTACTCGACCCTCTAGAGACCTCATGGCGGCCGATCTCGTGGTGATGATCGATGGCGAGGGTCCGATGCCGGGCTCCCTGCGCAGCCCGAGTGCGAGCCCGAGCCCGCCTTCTCTGGGCGAGAACTTCGATCCCAGGCCCTTCCTCGAGTTCTGCACGGCCCACCGAGGCGCCCCTCGCTACGAGCGGGTGATCCTCGTGGGGGATGGCCAGCCGCTCGAGCAGCATGGGTTCGCCCTGGCCGAGGCGGCACGCCGCGGGGGATTTCGCCGCGTTCGCCTCGACACCCGGCCGTGGCGGCTGACCAACCCGCGCCAGGTCCAGGCGGTGGTCCAGGCCGGTGTGGCCGAGATCAGCGTTGGGCTGCACGCCACCGATCCTGCGCTCCACGATCGTCTCCGTGACCGACCGGGAGACTTTCGCGACGCAAAGAAGTGTCTCGCGAACCTCGCGAGGCTCGACGCCGAGGCGCTCGTGTACATCGTCATGACCAGCGCCAACGTCGGCCAGCTGCGCCCCGTCGCGCAGCTCGCGATCGAGGCCGGCGCGCGGCGCATCGACTTCTGGGCGTACGCTCCGCTCGACCCGACCGAGTCGGAGCAGCAGCTCCTCGTGCCCCTCGACGAGCTCGCGCCACGCTTGCTCGAGGCCATCGCCACCTGTCGCGCCGCCGAGGTCGAGGCCGTGATTCACCACGTTCCGGTGTGCGTGCTCGGCGAGGAAGGAGCGCGGGTGGACGCCACCGAGCCCGACCACTTCCACGACCATTCCCAATTCTGGGCGGCCGCCGACCCGAGCGCCCGCCCACGGTTCAACTGCCTGCGCGAGGCCCAGTGCGACGCCGCGGAGGTCTGCCTCGGGCTGAGCCACGCCCACGTCAACCGCTTCGGCTGGGAGCTGGATCGCCTGCGAGCCCTGCCGCGCACCCGCCCCTGGCGTCCCCGCGATCGAAGCGTGCGACGAGTCGACGCACGAGGGCGGGCCCAAGCGCCGCACGGTCACGCCCGGTGGCTCGACCTGCTCGGCGCGCACGCCATGGGGGTCGAAGGCGTTGCATTGACGCGCAGCGAGGCCCGCTACCCGCTGCAGATGCCGGATGGAACCCGGTTCGTGCTGGTGATCTCCGCCCGTGACGACGCGGCGCGCACCTTCAAGCAGAGCCGCTCGTTCAACCTCGCGTACACCGACGTGGTGGGGCCCGCGACCGAGCGCGCGATCGCGGCGTTCGTCGGACCGGTGCTCGACACCATCATCGCCAATGACGACGGCTCGCTGTCGCTGGACGCCCGGCGATAGGGGCCTCTCATGATGGGCGCTCGATTGCGGGCCCCGGACGCGGGGCATATCCTCTCGAGACCTTGCCGCCCCTGGAACGACGTGCGGCACCCACGCCGACCACCGCTGACGGGCTGTACTTGGCCACGGAGCGCGATGTTCATCGAGGGGTCGGCTTCGACGCCTACCCGTTGCTCCGGCCGATACGAGGGAAGATCCGCGCCGAGAACCTGCTGTGGAACTCGCTCGAGCACGCCCGCGCCCGCGCGACCTGGGAGGCGCCGCTGCGGGCCATTCAAGCCCTGGTCGGACGTGATCGGTCGGTGTGGAGCGTGTGGCTGGACCACGAGTCGGAAGCGCTGTCGTGGGAGGTACGGGTGCTCAACCCCAACGGGCACCCGCCGCTGGGCATCCTCGAGCCGCTGCGCGAGATCTTGGCGCCCTGGGTGGACCTGCTTCCGTCGGTTCGCGACCTGCCGGACTACGCCATGCTCGGCTTGCGCTTCGATGCCGCCCCGCCGGGAGGGGTGGGAAGGATGCACGTCGAGCTCCATCGGCGAGGACCGAGCCCCCGGGTGATGCAGGTCTACCGCGTGGAAGCCGGTGGGCCCCGCCTGGCCGGTCACGACGTGGCCTTGCACCCCAAGCGCGACGCCCACGAGGTGCTCGCGGAGATCAAGGCCAGCCGCTTCGTCTCCTACTCGCTCGATCGGCGGCTCCTCGGACGCACGCTGATTCCCGAGCTGTTCGCCTGCCGCAGGCTCCACGTCGGCCGACGCGATCACTGCGACGCGCTGGGGTTCTCGGGGGTCAACGTCGATCAGCTGAAGTTCGTCCACCGGCGCTTCGACTTTCCCGAGCCGATGCGCGCCTACCTCGCCCGGCACCGCGACCGCCTCGAGCACATCCTCTTCGACGTGGTCACGGAGTACGTCGCGCGAGACGGGACGATCGCCCACCTCCGCACCGGGTTCCGCTCGTGTTTCTAGCTCGTGGCTGTGCACTTTGGAGTTCGGGCATGGAGAGCTACAAGGGCCGCTTCGATCCGACTCGCTTCGAGGACCTCACGGTCACCGTGGAGTTCCACTGCCACAGCGCGTGCCGCTTCTGCATCGTGCAGGAGGGCATGAACTACTTCAAGGGCGTCCCCTTCGAGCGGTTCAAGGCGGCGGTCGACGACAACGCCAGCTCGCGGCGCTACCGGCGGGTCACGTTCACGGGCGGCGAGGTGACGCTGGAGGCCAAGCTCTTCGACTACGTCCACTACGCCCGCGACGTCGGCAACTTCGAGCACATCCGCCTGCAGACCAACGGCCGACTCTGTGCCGACCCCGAGTTCGCCCGGCGCCTGGTCGACGCCGGGATCGACGAGTTCTTCGTGTCGCTGCACGGACATGATGCCGCCACTCAGGACCACATCTCCCGACGCCCGGGGAGCTTCGACGAGGCGATGGCGGGCATGGAGAACCTGGCCGCGCTCGACGTGTGCTTGATGACCAACACGGTGCTCACGACGATCAACCAGCCGCACTTGGCCGAGATCGTCGAGACGGTGCAGCGACTCGCCCCCGTTCGCATGGAGTGGTGGAACTACCTCCCCATGGAGGACTACGCCGACGAGCGCGAGCTCCTCGCCCCGATGAGCCGGCTGGCCCCGTCGCTGCGCGAGGCCCTCGCGCGCGCGGCGGGCTACGGCATCGAGACCGCCGTCAAGTACGTGCCCCGGTGCCTGCTGGGCGACCACGCCGCGAGCCAGGACAACACGCAGTCCGACGTGCTCATCGTCGAGGAGTTCTACGACGTCTACCCGAAGTTCGCGTGCGTGTACGAGGCGCAGTGCGAGTATGCCGAGTCGTGTCTGGGGCTCCACCACCCGTACATCACCAAGTACGGCTGGGAGGAGGACGTCCTCCGCCCCTACCCTCGCAGCCGCGAGTGGGAGGAACCGGAGTACGGGCCGTGGGTCGGCTCGGACCGCCCAGGAGCCGCCGAAGCACCGGCCACGGACCAGCCGCAGTGGGCCAGCCTGGTCGAGGGGGTCGCCGAGCGCCACGGCGCGGTCCTGGCCGAAGTCATCGTCCAGCGACGGGCCTGTGTGTATCGATTCCAGCGGGGCCCGGGGGTGCGCGTCGACGTGTTGCTCACGGCGCGCAGCCACGAGCATGCCCTGGCCAAGAGCGCGTCCTTCGACCTCCACTACCGCAACCTTCGGGCGAACCTCGACGACCCCGAGCAGCGGCGCGGACTCGCAGCCCTGGTCAGGGATGCGATCGACACGGTGCGTGCGCGCGATCCCGGGGGCATGCGCCTCGACCTTCGCAAGGGCCTGGTCGGTCCCGAGGCGCTGCGACCCCGCCCGAGGTCCAGGCCGGAGCACAAGCGCGGAGCGAGGCGCCTGCGCGTCATCGCGGATCCGATCCAGCCCGGCCCAATCCCAACGAAGGAGCAGGTGCAGACGCGGGTACTGGGCCCGGCCTCCTTTCCCACGCCCTACCATCGGGCCGAGCTCGATCGCGAGCGGGACCTCGACGCCGCCGACATCGAGGCCTTTCGTCGCGACGGCCACCTGCTGGTGCGCCGCGCCTTGCCTCGCGATCTCATCCTCGCCGCGCGACCCCACGTGCTCGATGCACTCCGTGCCCCGCCGCAAGAGGCATCGAGCAAGGACGCGCGCGATGACGCCTATGCCCGCGCCTTTCGCCAGCTCACGGACCTCGGTCACCACGATGCCACGGTGCGTGCCTTCGCCCACGGGCGTCGGGTACTGCGCATGGCGGCCGACCTGATGGGCGTGCAGGCGGTGCGCCTGTTCTGCGAGGACTGGCTGATCAAGGAGCCCGGCGCGGGCATCACCCCCTGGCATCAGGACGAGGTCGTCTTCCCCTTCGATGCCGAGCAGACCATCACCTGCTGGATCCCCCTGCAGGACGTGGGCGCGAGCGATGGGCTCATGCGCTTCGCCACGGGGTCCCACCGGCTCGGGCTCGCGGAGATCGAGGACATCAGCGACACCAGCGAGCTCGAGTACGACCGCATCATCGAGCAGCACGCGCTGACGGTGGATCACCAGCCGCCCGTCTTCATGGGCGACGTGAGCTTCCATCACGGCCGCACCATCCACGGCGCCTTCGCCAACGGCAGCGATGCGAGCCGCGTGGTGCTGGCGCTCCACTGCTTTGCCGAGGGGGCGCGGATCAAGGAGCCCACCACGCCGAAGATGGCCCGACTGCTCGCCACGGCCCAGCCCGAGGCCGCGCCGGGCGATCCCGCCCGGAGCCCTCGCTGGCCGCTGGTGTTCGAGCGGGATCGCGTGCGGATCGAAGTCGGCGAGCCTGAGCCGGTAGAGCGCTTCCACCTGCGCGCCCGACTGCTGCCCGACGCCGCAGAGCTTCGTGACGTCTGGATCGAAGGCGGTCGCATTCGCCTCGAGCCCGTGGCAGGGGCGGTCACCTTGGCGCCGGCCGGCGGCTACCTCACCACGGGGCTGGTCGAGTGCCACGGTCACCTCAGCTACCCCCAGAACGAGGACTCACCGGTGGGCACCCCGGCGTGGATGGATGGGAAGCGCGCCGAGTATGCGGCCACCGGGGTCCTGTTGGTGCGCGACATGGGCGCGGTGGGCGACGAGATCCTGGACTCGACGGATCGGCCGGGGCTGCCTCGGGTCCAGCCCTCCGGCACCATGGTCCTGCGCTACGACGAGTTCCCCTTCACCCGTACGGAACCCGAAGCGCTGGTGGCCACCTGCGTGCGCCGCATGGAGGCCGGCGCCCGCTGGGTGAAGATCTTCGCCGACTGGTCGAGCGACTACCGCGGGCGAGTCAACACCGGCTTTCGCGGCGACGATGCGCTGACCTATGCCCCCGAGCTGCTGGCGGCCGCCGTGCAGGCCGTGCACGAGCGGGGCGGGCGGGTGGCCGCCCACTGCTTCACCCGGGCGGGGGCCGAGGCGTCGATCCGGGCGAGCGTCGATTCCCTGGAGCACGGCTGGGGCGTGGACGAGGGACTGATCGACGCGATGGTCGAGGCCCGCATCGCCTGGGCACCGCTCACCGGCATCGGCGTGCACATGTGGACGGTCGCTCGGCGAGACGGCCAGACAGACCGTATGCTCTGGGTGCAGGACGCCATGGACTCCCTCGCGCGACACCTCCCCCTCGCCGTGGATCGCGGGGTCGTGCTGCTGGCCGGGACCGACATGTTCCCGGAGGTCACCGTGGCCGACGAGGTGCTGCAGCTGTGCGAGCTGGGCGTCGATCCGACCACGGCGGTGGGAGCCGCGAGCTGGGCGGCCCGGGCCTGGCTGGGGGAGTGGGGCATCGAGGAGGGAGCACCCGCCGACCTGGTTCTCCTTCGCGAGGATCCACGCGTCGATCCGCACGTGCTCTCCCGTCCCGAGCTGATCCTCTCGGGTGGGAAGCGCGTGACCCCTGCCACCGCCCACGTTCGACCCCGCCGGCTCTCCTGGCGTCGAAGGATCGATGTCCGCTGAGCCGCGCATCGCGTTCCTGGCACGGGACCTCGTCTGGGCCGACGAGTCCGGCGGCGTGCTGCCGTTCTCCTACGCCGCCAGGAAGCTCGACGCGTCCCTGAGGAGCGCGCCCGACCTGGCCGGGGTCGAGAGCACGGTGATCGATCTGCGCACGGACGATCCCGAGGCGTTCTTCGCACGCATCCGCGAGTTTCGCCCGACCCTGATCGCCGCCTCCACCTACATCTGGTCGACGAAGGTGTTCTGCCAGGTCGCCAAGCAAGTGCGCGCGTGGGACTCGAGCGTTCGCTTCGTGATGGGGGGCCCCGCGGCCCGGCCCTCCCTGCTCTCCCTCGCTCCCTATGCGCCCTACGTCGATGCCATCGATGCGGTGGTCGTGGGCGAGGGCGAGGAGGTCGTGCGCGAGCTGGCCCGCAAGCACCTGCACGACGACTGGCGGCGAGAGGTCGCGGGGTTGGTGACGCCGTCGCCGCTGGGCTGGAGGCATGCCACCCCGCAGGAACGTCCCGCGCTCGACGGGTACGCCTCGCCCTACCAGCTCGGCAACGTGCCCCGCGACGAGGTGGGCTTCTTGGAGACCTTTCGCGGCTGCCCCATGCGCTGCGCGTTCTGCCAGTGGGGAGACGAGCGCTCCGATCGCGTGCACTCGGTGGACTACCTCGCTGGGCACCTGCGCGGCATGGCTGACTCCGGGGTGGAGCGGGTCTACGTGCTCGACGCCGGCTTCAATCTCAGCCCGCGCGCGTTTCGGAATCTCATGGAGGCGGAGCGCCAGGAGCAGGTGCTCGAGCACTGCCAGGTGCTCGGCCACATCTACCCGACCCACATTCGCGACGAGCACCTGGACTTCTTCGACACGTTTGCGCGGGCGGAGGTCACCGTGGGCATCCAGAGCTTCGATACCGCCGTGCTCCAGGCCCTGGGCCGTCGCTTCGACATTCCCCGCTTCGAGGCCGTGATGGCGCAGCTCCAGGGCCGGCTCGACATCGACCTGGAGCTCATCCTGGGCCTGCCCGGCGACAATCCACGCTCGTTTCGTCGCACGCTCGAGCGAGCGATGGAGTTCGCGACCACGGTGCGCGTGTTCTACTGCCTCGCCCTGCCGGACGCCCTGCTCGACCGGGCGGACGAGCTCGGCATCGAGTTCGATCCCGAGACCTTCATGGTCACCCGCTGCGAGGGCTGGACGCTCGATGAGCTGAAGACGGAGTGGGCCTACGTGCTCGAGCTGGCGCAGTCCTGCCATCGGCCCCACATCGGACCCAACTGGGTCGACTTCCGCCCCAACCCACCCCGACGAGATCCACCGGTCGACGCCACGCCCAAGCGGTCCTCCAATGGGCCCGCCGCTCGGCCGGGCGATCGGCGCCCGACCGAGCTCTCGTCTGCGTCCCGTGCCTCCCTGGGGGAGGTCATCGACGGCTCGGGCACGGGCTGGCGTCTCCATGCCGCGCGTGTCGACGGTGGCGCGCTGCTGCTCGATCTGTCTCGCGAGCGAAGGACCCTGATCCTCGAGGTCACCCCGGCGCGGCACGGCCAACGACGCTTCCGGGAGCTCGAGGGTCTGGCCTACTCCTACCGCGGTGAGCTAGCGACCGGCGAGGCCGAGCGGCTGACCGCGCTGATCCTCTATATACATGCCCATGTACACGCTACGGTGAAGGGCCTGCACGGCGTCTTCTGATGGCAAGGCAAGGACGGCCCATGCCCGGCGCCCTGACCACGCGCCCGATCCCCCGGATCGAGGCGCCGGATCCCGAGGTCTTCCTCCGCGAGTACGTACGCCGGTCCCAACCCGTGGTGATCGGCGGTGCCATCGACGACTGGCCCGCCCTCGAGCGCTGGACGCCGCGAGGGCTGCTCGAGGCGTTCGGGGATCGGCCGCTGCCCTCCATCCCCGTGCGCGACGGGAACGCGGTCTTCGATCCGAAGCGAGGCATCGACTACGCGCCGATTGGCCTCGCCGACTTCGTACGCGACCTCGAGGCCGGCACCGCCCAGCGCTACGTGATCTTTCGGGTGCACGAGCACCTGCCCGAGCTCATGGGTGACATCCGCACCCCGAGGTACCTCGAGCGCGCTCGCTGGCGTCGCTCTCGCTTCTGGTTTTCGCCGGGCAACGTGGGCAGCGTGCTGCACCGCGATCTGCCCGAGAACCTCTATGCCCAGGTTGCCGGCCACAAGCGCTGGATGCTCGTCTCCCGACGCGAGCTCACCCGCGTCTATCCCCATCCCCCCTGGTCGGGCGTGCCCAACTACTGCCGCGCCAGCGTCGAGGATCCCGACCTCGCCCGCTTCCCGAGGCTCCGGGGCCTGACCGTGCACACCACCACCCTCGGCCCCGGGGAGCTGCTCTACATCCCCAGTCTCTGGTGGCATCAGGCCCGATCGGTGGACACGAGCATCTCCATCAACCTGTGGTGGGTCCGAGGCGCGCTGCTGCCCCTCGTTCGCGCCGCCGAGGCCTTCATGGCCGTGCGACGCTTACGCTTGTAGACCCGTGCGATCTATCATCGTGGGGCCGCATGGACGTTCACCGGCACCTGCGAGCGCTGCTCGCCCCGCTCGTCGTGGGCGACGAGGTCTTGCCCGGGGTCGAGCTGGACGGAACCTCCACGGAGCTGGGGCTGCGGCTGCGACTCACGGCGGGAGAGCAGCGCATCTGGATCGACGTGACTCCGGTCGATCGCACCCCGAGGTGGGCCGCGCGCTCGCAGACGCTGGCGATCGGATACCGCGACGAGGGGGGGCGCAACGTCGTCGATCAGCGGCTCGGCTTGGCCCTCTGCCAGCGGATCGCTGCGATCATCGCCACCAACGAAGATGCGGTCGTGGGCGCGCTGCGCCGGGAGGCCGCGCAGGAAGCCCCCCTCGACGCGCGGGTCCGCGAGGTCACGGTGCCCACGGCTCTCGATGCGGCGGGACCGACGGAGGCCCCCTACTACACCATCAACCCCTACGTCGGGTGCGTGATCGGGTGTCGATTCTGCTACGCGCAGACCAACCTCGGGCTCATGCGACAGCTGATGGGGCTGGTCGAGATCCCGTGGGGGAGCTGGGTGGAAGTCCGCGCCAATCTCCCGCAGGTGCTCGCCGAGGAGCTCGCGCGTCTACCACCCCGTCCGATCAAGTTCTGTCCGATCGTCGGCGACGCGTACCAGGCGGTGGAGAAGAAGCTCCGCGTGACGCACGGATGCCTCGAAGCGATCCGCGACAGCGGACGGCCGTGGCCCACCATGATCCTGACCCGCTCCGCGCTCATGAATCGCGACGTGGAGCTGATGGCGTCGCTGCCCGCACCATGGGCCGGGGTCTCGCTACCCACCATCGACGACGCGGTGCGCGAGCACTTCGAGCCTCGCGCCTCGACCATCGCGCAGCGGCTCGACCTGCTGCGGAACCTGCGACGGGCCGGCGTCAAGACGATCGCGGTGGTCCAGCCGATCTTCGCCGGGCCCCTCGAGCCGCTCGCGGACACGCTCGCGGAGCACGTCGACGGCGTGTCCTGGGACGTCCTGCGCGGTGAGGAGGGCGCGAGGGCGGATTTCGACGATCCGCGGTTCGAAGCGACGCGCAGCGAGAGCTGGCAGCGGGACCGCGCGATCGCCTTGCTGGCCATGCTCGAGGAACGGGGCGTCGAGGTGTGGGACTCCGATCTTCCGCCGCCTCGCTCATCGCCGGGCTCGTAGCCCGGCCCCTATCCCGCGGGCGGCGGAGGCGGAGGCGGCGTCTCGTGGCAGACGCCGATCTCCAGGATGATGTACAGCAAGAGCAGCTCCTGTGGCGTCAGCCCGGGGTGGACGTCCTCGTCGGTGTGATAGGTGCTGAACATCATGCGCCCGCAGCCGTACTCGGCGCTGATGGTCATGGGCCGCACGGCGTCGGTCGGAGTGCACACCGAGCAGGGGCCCTCCACCCATGCACGATGACCCACGTCGACCGGCTCGCCCTCGTCGTTCTCCACCATCACCGGGTAGACGGCGTCGATGCCCGACCAGTTGTGCACGAGCTCCACCTCGGGCAGCGACAGCAGGTTGGGATGGCCGCCTCCGATGTCCTTGAGCGGCTCGGGCAGCGCCTCGAGCCACGCCAGCAGGTCCGGGTCGAGCACCGTCCCCGTGGTGTCGTAGTGGTCGAGGTCGGGATCGAAGGCCTCCCCGTGCAAGTGCTGGTAGTTGGGGAAGCTCTCGTAGAGGTACTCGTTGGCCCAGTCGGTCACGTACCACTTGCCGCCCTCCGAGACCCACTGGCGGATGTTGTCGATCCGCTGCGCGCTGAGGGTCCCCATGCCCACCTGCGCCATGCAGGGCACGAAGATGATGTGATACTGGCGCATCGCCTCGAGGTCGTCGAGCAGCGCCCCGCCCTCGGGCTGGGGCAGCAGATCGAATTTCTCGGTGCCCTCGACCAGGCCCCCGGCGTCGCTCACGTCGCCCAGGCCGATCTTCGCCAGGATGTTGTAGATGTTGTCGTTGGGGGTCCGTACCACCGCGATGCGGGGGATCCACATGCCGCCTCCCGGGTACCACCGGTCGGGCAGGTTGCTCTGGTCGGGCGCCACCACGTTCTCGCCCGCGACGACGTCGATGTCGGTCACGCGCAAGAACTGGCCCTTCTGCACCACGAGCTTGCGGCCGGCGCCGGCCGAGGCCGGCACCTCGAAGGTCCCATCGGCCTCGGTGAGCACGAATTGCTCGTTGCAGGCCACCTTCACGCACTCCGCACAGTACACCCCGTCGGGCACCGGCTCGGCATCGTTGGCGGTCACGTAGACCACCGCGCCGGCGATGGGGATCTCCAGGTTGGGTGCGTACACCGTGCCCCTGACGGTGGCGTCTTCGGTGGGCGTGCACGCGTCGCCCATGTCGAGCTTGGGTCCCCCGCCGATGGCCGCGTCGAGCTTGGGTCCCGTGCTGCCCTCGTCGTCGGCCGTGGTCCCGGTGGAGGTGGGGACGTGGGTTCCACCGCTGATGCCGGTCCCCTCCGCGGACGGATCGGCGGTGCACCCGGCCAGCACCAGCATCGAGACCACGGCTCCCAGTCCCATGCCCAGTCCCACACCAAGTCGCCTGTTCGTCATCGAGATCCTCTCATGTCGAGCCCGGGCCGGAACCAGCCTACCGCAACGGTGACGGGTTTGGGGCACGCAATGGGCGTGCTACGTCCAGAAGCTCATCTCCCCCCGCTGCGGGTCCACCGACACGAAGCCGTGGGTGTAGACCCGGTGTCGACCGCCCTCGATGAGCGTGACGGTGTGATAGCGGTTTGCATCGAACAGGATGAAGTCGCCCGTGCGGAAGCGGATGATCGTCTCCCGACGGAGGAGCGCATCGTCCATCACGAAGCCGCCCTGCTTCTCCGTGACCCACTCGCCGTCGCCCTGGGCGAAGGTCTTGTCGTAGACGATGAGGTCGCCGCCCCTCTCCGCGAGCTGGAGGTAGACGTTCCAGCTCAGCTGCACGGGGAAGCGCTTGATGCCGAGCCCCTCGATGTCGGCGGACCGGTCCACGTGCAGCGGGATGTGAGCGCCCGGGGGAAACGAGACGAACAGGCTCTCGAGGTAGGGCGCACCGTTCTCCGCCAGCACGAGGGTGCGCCAGCCCGTGACCTGCTCGAGCATCGTGCGTACGCGGTGGGCCTGGTTGGGCGTGTCCCCGTAGAGCGACGCGACCTTGGCGTTGAGCTCGCGGGTGCGGGCGAAGTACGCGTCGCACTCGCGGGGCATCAGCGGCTGGCCGACCTGGAGCGTGGGCAGCACCCCGTACCGACCCCGGTCGGGCTCGCTGGCGCCGAAGCGGTCCACCAGCGCAGCGCAGGTTTCGGCGTCGAGAAAGCCGCGAACGACCACGTAGGCGATCCGACCGTCGAGCACGTCCTGCACGTCCGCCATGGTGACGGTCTGGACCTCGCGCCCCTCCCAGGCGGTGGTTGCCGACATCTGTGCTTGCATCCCGAGGGCTCCTGGCTGGAGCGGTAGCGCACGAGGCGCGCGAGCGACGATAGCGTAGCGCATCATTGCCACCATGGGCCGCCGAAGCTAGCGTAGCGGCGTGCGGCAGGCCCTTGAGGTCGACGACCTGGACGCCTCCGTGCTCGCGGAGCGCCGCCCCAACGGGCTGGCCCAGGTGCGCGCGGGCAACGGCTTCGCGGGCATGATCATTCGCAACGTCTTCCCCGAGGCGACGATGCAGGAGATCGTCCGCCGCCTCGAGGCGGGCCTCAGCCGCATCCCGCGCAACGAGTCCGACTACTACCCGGGGGTCGTCTTCGGGCGCGTACTACCAGCGGAGCGCGACGCCACCCTGCACGCCTACTTCGAAGAAGCCGCGATCTACCGCGAGGAATCCAGGCGCCTCTTCGACGGCTTGCAGATCGACTTCCTCACCCGCCTGGAACGCATCCTCTCCAGCATGGCCGGGGGCCGCGAGGTCCGGCTGGCCCGGAGCGAGGACGGCCGCGAGTACCAGGCGTTCTCGATTCGCACGATGATGCCCAGCGGCCAGATCGGTCTGCACTACGAGAACGAGGCGTTCGACGCCGAGTCCATGGCGGGTCTGCGACGGATCTGCGGCGCCGGCGTGCGCCCGCACCTGCTCAGCATCTACCTCACCCTGCAGGCGCCCGAGCGCGGCGGAGAGCTCGGCCTCTACTCCATCGGCGAGGACGATCCCGACACGCCCACGCTCAAGTACATGCCCCGCGACGACGCCCGCACCTACGAGCACTTCGAGCGCACGAGCCCGCACCACCGGCTGCGCGCGGGCACGGGCGACATGTTGCTGTTCGACGCCGGCCGCTACTTCCACCGCGTGGTTCGGGTCGAGGGCGAGCGCGACCGGTGGACCATCGGGTCGTTCATCGTGCTCTCCGAGGACGACTCGACGTTCTGCTACTTCGCGTGAGCCCGGCCTCGCTTGGGCGGCACGGGCTGCTCGCGCCGCTCGGGCAGCACAGCGAGGCCGCGGCCCTTGGCGGCGCTCCGGTACCCGAGCAGCGCGGCGCGCATGAGGGGATGGAGCGCCTCGATGAGCACGTCGAGGACGCGCATGCCCGAGCCTCCCTGGGCACGTTGGTTGCCCTGGGCCCGCTCGTACGAGTAGGCCAGGCCGTGGGCCGCCTTGTAGTGGCGCTGGCCCTCCACCGCGGGCACGACGCGCAGCGTCAGCGAGCCCTCGGTCCTCTCCACCGAGACGAGCAGACCCCGGCGCACGTCGGCATCGACGGCAACGACGTCGACGAGGGACCAGCCCGTGGCCGTCGCGCGCCGCTGCACCGCCTCGCGCAAGCCAGGCAGCAGCTCCACGTCCCGCGAGGTCGGACGACCGGGCGGCGGCTCCATGCTGCGCCGCTGCTGCCGCTGCTGCCGCTCCTGTTGCTGGGTGCGCACGACGATCTCGTCGGTGCGCGGACCACCGCGACCAAAGCGGTCCGCGCGATCGGGTCGGAAGAAGCGCCAGGTGCCCACGGGCTCGCCGCTCGGATCCTCCACCTGGTCGTCGAGCCACTGGCAGGCCGCCTCGATGTCCTTGCGCGACCAGCCCTGGCACGACAGGATGCGCAGATCGAAGGGGTCATAGACGAGGTCGAAGCTGGCGGGGGCCTTGGTCATCAGGGCCCCCGGGAGGACCAGCGTGTGGAACACCCGTACGTTCACGGGCAGCGTGCGCACGCGCTCCACCGTGCGCCTGAAATTGTCGGGGGTGTCTCCCGGCAGGCCCATCATCACCTCGACCGTGGCCTCGGGGACGATGGCGCCCACCTCGTGCACCACGCGGTTGAAGCGGTCCACGTCGAACTTGCGCGACACGCCCTTGAGCACCTGGGGATCGAAGGACTGCAGACCGATGCCCGCGTAGACCGCGGTGGTGTCCTCCAGGAAGCGCAGGTGCTCGTCGTTGGTGTGCGAGGGATAGATCTCGCAGCGAAAGTTGCCGAGCTTCTTGAGCGCGCCCACCTCGGCCTCGGCGCGGGACAGGTTCTTGAATGCGCGGGCGTTGAGGTTGAGCCCCGCATCGACGAGCCACGAGCCCTTGGCATCGAGTGCGGTCAGGGCCTGGAGTTCCGCGAGGAGGTACTCGAAGCCGAAGGTGCGCCCCGAGGCCCCCGTATCGCCCCACTCGCAGAAGGTGCAGGACAGGGGACACCCGCGAAACGACTCGATCTCGCAGGTGATGCCCGAAGGCACCAGGCCCATCTGGTAGGGCGAGGGATGCACGTCGGGCGAGCCGAGCTTCAGCGACGCCGTACGAAACCAGCGCTCCCCGTCGTGCAGCGCGAGGCCCGGGATCCGCCGCAGCGTCGACAGCTCGCGATCGGGCGACAGCAGGATCTGCTGGATGCAGTACTCGCCCTCGTCGGTGACGAGCACGTCGATGACCTCGGCCGCGTCGCTGTGCTGGGGCAGCGCGCACATCTCCGGCCGCGACGAGGGGCCGCCGAAGACCACCAGGCGGTCGGGACGCGCTCGCTTGGCGCGACGGCAGACCTCGAGCAGCAGCGGGAACGACCACACGTAGGCGGATACGCCGATCACATCGGGATCGAAGTCCTCGATCTTGGCCGCGAGCACGGCCGGGTCGAGCGACGTGGACTCGAGCAGGGCCAGCTCGCTGTCCGCCAGCGCGGGGTGACCGAGGATGGCCGCCTGGATCCGACGTACGCCATAGTTGAACGGCCGGATGTCGTCGCTGTCCTCGTGCCGCCAGGGATCGTGGCAGACCAGCGCGATGCGACGCGGCCGGGGGCCCGATGTTCCATGAGCGCGGGACCCATGCGGTCGGGGCCGCGCGGAGCGGTCTGCTGGAGCAGCCGGCGGAGGAGTTGCTCGAGGGGCCGCTCGATCGGCCGCAGCCTCCTGCGTTTGCGAGCGCAGCTCGGGCGGGCGCTCGCTCGTGCCGTGGTGAGCCCTGGTCTCGGGGCCGCGCTCGATGCCGTACCAGAGCTCGCCGTGCCGCTGGCACAGATCGCTCAGGCGCTTCTTGGTGTCGACGATGTCCTGCGCGCTCCATCCATCGCAGGAGCGCATGGTGAGCGTGACGGGATCGAAGTCGATCTCGCAGCCCTCGGGCGCGCGCGTCATGAGCCCGTCGGGCAAGACCAGCGCGTGATAGGCGAACACGTCGGCGGCGTCGCTGACCTCGAGGGCGAACTCGATGGTCCGCCAAAACGCCTCGGGGCTGTCGCCGGGCAGGCCGAAGATGACGTCGATGGTCGGGCGCGTGACCTCTTCGATGAGGCCCATGCCGCGCCTGAATTTCTCGGCGTTGAAGCGCCGGCCCATCGATGCGTGGGTATTGGGCGAGATCGTCTGCAGACCCACGCCCACCGTGTGGATGTTGCAGCCCCGCAAGAAGTCGATGTGCTCCTCGCGGACGTAGTCGGGGTAGAGCTCGAGGGCGACCTTGGCGTGCTCGAACAAGCCCACCTCGGACTCGGCGGCGACGAGGTTGCGGAAGGCGCGTCCGTTGAGGTTGATGCCCGCGTCCACCAACAACACGCTCTGGAGACCGAGGCGGCGGAAGGTGAGCAGCTCCTCGGTCAGCCACTCGCGGGAGGCCACGCGCGACGGGTCGTCGGCCACGCCCCACTCACAGAACGCGCAGGACATGGGGCAGCCGCGGAACAGCTCGATCTTGCCGGGCACGTGGGCGGGCGACAGGCCCATGCGGTAGGGCGAGGGCATCTCGTCCAGCGGCTGGACCGGCCGTCCACCCGCGCCGCCCGCCCGAAAGCCGAAGGGCGTCGGCACCATGACGCCCTGGATCGCGAGCAAGGCGTCGCGGTCGATGGCTTCGAGGGCGAGGATGCTCGCGATCACGGTCTCCCCCTCGCGAGCGACCAGCGCGTCCACGAGGCGATGGCAGTCCCGGTAGGGGGGCAGGTCGAACATGGCCGGGTGCGCACACGGCCCGCCGAAGACGATGGCCATGCCGGGAAGGCGCGGGCGGAGGCGCTTGGCGACCTCGACGAAGGTCGGGAACGACCACATGAAGCAGGAGGCGGCGAAGACGTCGGGGCCGAATGCCTCGATGTCCGCGGCGAGCGCCTCCACCTCGCCCTCGCCACACGAGAACAGGCGGGTGTCGTTGTCGGGGCACGCCTGCACGGCCGCCGCGAGCACGCGGTACGCCCCATAGCTGAACACGTCCCACGGATTGTCGGGCTTGGGCTCCTCGCCCCTCCCCTGCGTCTCGACGTAGGCGATTGCGACCTTGCGTTGGCGCACCGCGGTCATGCTCCCGAGCGAAGATCGACCCGCGACAGGCACTGGTCCAGCATCCCTCCACCAGCATCCTCCCGTGGATCCCCGGTGGATGATGAAAGTCTGTTCGGGGGGCCCTGCCGATGTCAAGGCGCGTGGGGGCGGGAGCGGTGCAAGCGCACGAGCCGAATCGCCGTCGGTCCGTCGCCATCGACCCCCACCGCGAAGTCCTCCTCGACGGTGAACGTCACGCCCGCGCGCTCGGCCGCCCGGGCGAGGGCCGACTCGTACGCCATGGCATCGTGCTCGTCGGTCCGGGTGGCCGACGCGGGGAGCACCACGCGGGCCGGCAGGGCTCCCGGGTGGTCGATGAGCCACCCGAAGCGGGTCTCCACGCACTGCGTGTCGCCGTCGTTGCAGGAGTTGAAGACCCGCTCGAGGCGCACGGTCGACAGCTCACCACGCCCGAGGGAGTCGATCACGCCAGCCAGGTTGTAGGTGGTCGTGTAGATCGTCGCGGTGGGCTCGGGATGCTCGATGAGGTGCGCCACCAGGCGTCGCTCGGCCTGTGCGTTGATGGACAGGGGCACGTCGTCGGCGGTGGAGATCCGGCCGTAGGTCGAGTGGGCCAGCCCGAGCGCATGGATGGAGGCGAGCGCGAGGGCGGTGCGACGGGGGCTCTTGCCTCCGGGGACCCCCCGGGTCTGCAGCCAGCGCGCCGCGGCCGTGACCGCCATGGCCACCATGATCGCGAACGAGCCGTGTAGCGGGGCATAGTTGGCCGCCGGGCGCTGGTTGTACAGCTCCAGGCTGACGAGCACGAAGCCGATGACGAGGCAGCCCGTGAGCGCCTCGAGGGGGTGCCCTCCCCACGAGCCCAGCACGCGCACGGTCTGCACGAGCACGTAGAGCATGGCGAGGGCGAACAGCACCGCGGTCGCGATGCCCAACCCGCCCAGCGGCTCCCACTGCGCGGTCATGTAGGAGCCCGTGTCGGTACCAAAGCGCACCACGTTGACGAGCTCGAGTCCCAGGTCCTCGAGGGTCGTGGGACGGGCCAGGAACTCCGTGCGCTTGAAGATCTGCTGACTCAGCCCTCCTCCCCCCAGCATCAGGTTCGGCCCCCACAGCGGAGCGAGGCCGAGCACGAAGCCGACCGCCGCCTTGCCCACGTTGGCCATGGGGATCCCCCGCAGCGCCTTGACGCGCCAGGCGACGAAGACGATGGCCACCAGCAGGAAGGCCGCCTTCACGTTGGAGGTCATGGCGAGCCCCGTCAGCAGCCCCGTCAGCAGGGGGCGGCGCGGCCCCGCGGATCCCTCCCCGGATCCCTGCTCGGACCCCTCGGGCCCGAGCACGGCGAGGCCTGCGAGCATGAGGAAGACCCACGGCGCCACCTCGTACTGCAAGAGCGTGGCGTGCAGCAGGATGAAGGCCGGGCTCACGCAGAGCACGAGAGTCGTGACGTCCGCCGTGAGCTCGTCCTTGAGGCGGCGCACCAGTCGGTGGATCAGCAAGAGGGACAGGAGGCCGACCAGGAGCCCCCAGCGGCGCAAGCCGAACACCGTGCCCGCATGCAACGGCCAGCCGAGCAGGGAGTGCCAGTGCGGAATGCCCGACGCATAGGGCGCGATGAGTACCGGCAGGGACAGCCCACCCGTACAGACCGCGAGCTCGGGGCGCCCCTCGGAGCTCACGGTGACCGGCGGGTTTGGATCGGCACAGGACGGCTCGACCTCGAGGGCACCATCGTTGGCGACCAGTACGCGCGCGGGCCGGGTCGGAAACGTGGAGATCTCCTCGTGGTGCGCGGGAGTCCGTCCCGAGGTCCACCAGCCCAGCCCGAGGAACAGCAGGCAGGACAGGACGAGCAGCGGAGGCACACGGCGCCTCGAAGACGGCTTCGCTTCCGCACCCGGGGGGAAGGACGGCACGGCCCCGCTTAGCACGAAAGCCGGGCCACATGGGCGAATTTCGCCCTTGCAGCCCGGCGTACTAGACTCGTCGACGGAGACCCGAGAGGTGCATGAAGGGGGCATGAGCGCGAGGGCTTCGAGCTTGGGTCGGGCCGACGCCGCAGCTCTGACCGCGCTGAGGGAGCAGGGCTACGCGGTCTTCGAGCGCGCCTACTCCAACGAAGAGGTCGCCTTCCTTCGCGGGCTCTTGTTGGCCGAGTGGGAGAAGCTCGGGCGCCCCGCCCTGGCCGCCAATCCCCCCGTGCGACCGGCCCCGAACGTGGAGGTGGGGCCCGCGGGCATCGTCTTTCACGGCCTCTCGAGCGCCTACCCCGAGGTCGCCCCTCGCCTCTACAAGCCCGACATCATCGCGACCATCCGAGGCCTGCTCGGCGAGGACATGCGCCTCGAGCTGCCCGCCGGGGTCCTGAGCGACGAGAGCCGGCCGTTCTTCAGCTGGCACACGCACATCGACGGGGTCGACGACGCCTACTACGACAACGCGCGGCCATTCGAAGCCTTCGAACGCTCGGCCCGGGTCACGCACCTCCTCTATCTCGACGATCTGAGCGCGGACAACGGACCGCTGCTGGTGCTGCCGCGCCGGATCACCGATCCTACGGCCCCGCCCTTCGACACGAACGAGGATCATTGGCCGGGCCAGGTGGTGATCGACTGCCCTGCCGGAAGCGTGGTGGTGATCGAGCAATGCACCTGGCACGCCGCCTTCCAAAGGCGCGTGCCGGGGATCCGCGCCTTCGTCGGCAGCTACTTCCGCGCCGCCGACACCCCGCCCACGCCCTTGACGGATCCCCAGCTCTCGAGCTGGAGGGGAGACGATCCGCTGTTCGCGTCGTTGATCGGACGGTGATGGCCCATGGACGTCGTCCGCATCGAGACCAACCGATCGTGCATGCTGCGGTGCGGGCATTGCTCCTGCTCCACGCGCGAGGATCCCGTCGTCGTGCGCCGCGCCCCACAGGCCATCGCCGCGGCGCTCGAGACCGACCCCCGCGTCCTCGTGCTCGGCGGCGGGGAACCGCTGCGACGTCGTGATCTCGAGCGGCTGGTGGCCTTCGCCAAGCGAGCCCACCAGGCAGATCGGGGAGCCGCGGACCTCGGGCCACGCGAGGCGCGTCGGGTGATCCTCGAGACCACCGCCCTGGGTCTGACACGCGCGCGGGCCGAGGCGCTGAAGGCCGCCGGCCTCGACCGCGTGCGCGTGCGACTGCCCGGCTGGGGACCGGTCTACGAGCAGATCACCGGTGTGCGCGGAAGCTTCGCGAGCGCGCTCGCCGGCCTGCGTGCCGCGGCCGAGGTCGGGCTGCGGCTCGAGCTCGAGGTGCCGGTGCTGCGAGCCAACCTGGCGACCCTCGCACGGATCCCCCGGCAGCTGCGCGAGCAGGACGTCGAGCTCGCCACGCTGTGGCTGCGCCTGCCGGAGCGGGATCGCGAGCCGGTGACGTTGCGCGAGGCGGTGGCGGCGATCGAGGCCACCGAGGCCGAGGTCAGGGCCTTGCCCCCTCCGCGCATGGCCGACGCGATGCCGACGCGGTTACGCCTCGCCACCGGCGGGCTCCCGCCCCCGTGCATGTTCGAGCGCCCCGCCCAGATCGCGCATGCCTACGCCCTCGATCGCGGTGCCGCTTCGCAGCCCGGCTACCGACGACCGCCGGGCTGCCGAGGCTGCACGATCGAGGATCGCTGCCCTGGCTTCCCGACCGGTGCGCTCGAGCGCGAGCCCGGCCTCGAGCCCGCGCCGATCTCGACGCGGCGGGTCGCGCGAAGGCTGTCCGTCGTGCGCGGCGTGGAGGACCAGGTCGCTCGAGAGCTGGTCAGCCGCGAGCTCGGCCGCGACACCGACGGCAACGCCTGGCTCGTCCACACCATCCGGGTTCAGTTCGCGTGCAACCAGGCGTGCGACTTCTGCTTCGTCTCCACGCACCTGCCCGACCCGCCGCACTCGGCGGTCTGCCGGGCCATCGACGAGGCGGCCCGCGAGGGGGCCCACGTCGCGCTGTCGGGTGGCGAGCCGACCCTCAACCCGCGGCTGCTCGAGTACCTGCGCCACGCCCGACGGGCCGGCGTCGCGTCGATCGAGCTGCAGACCAATGCGATCCGCCTCGCGGATCCGCAGCTCGCGGCCGCGGTGGTGCAGGCCGGCGTCGACACGGTGTTCGTCTCGCTGCACGGCAGCCGCGCCGAGATCGGCGATGCCGTGACCAGCGCGCCCGGGACCTGGAACAAGACCGTCGCCGGCATCGATCAGCTCGCGGCCCTGGGCGTCCGCACGCGGCTCAACTTCGTGATGTGCCGCGCCAATGCCACGGACTTCGGTGCGACCGTCGAGCTCGTCGCCACGCGCTGGCCTCGGCTCCACCTGACGTTCTCGTTCGTCTCTCCCTCGACGGATCTCGTGCCGCGAACCCCCGAGCTCATCCCCCGCTACTCCGAGGTCCTCGAGCCGCTGGTCGCCGGACTCCGCCGCGCCCGTGAGCTGGGGGTGCCGGTCACCGGGTTCGAATCGATGTGCTCGATCCCGCTGTGTCTCATCCCCGACGGCCTCGACGGCCATGAACGGATGCCGGAGATCGGCGAGCCCAGCGAGGAGTTCGAAAAGCCCCCGATCTGCGACGGCTGTCGCCAGCGCACGCGCTGCTGGGGGCTGCGGCGCGGCTACCTGAGCCTCTACGGTAGCGAGGAGCTCCGCCCGTTCTCGTGATCCGTTCGTCGGGGGGCCGTCGGGGGCCGTTCGAGCAGCGGCGTCGGTGAGCATGCGGGACCGAGACGCGATACTCTCCCCGAGATGGACGCGTCCGCTCGGCCGCCGCAGAAGTCGTGGGCCGCGAACTCATGGGCCGCCACCGCTCGCTCGGCGGCCTCGCTCGCCCGCTTCCTCGCCGCCCGAGCCGTGGATGGCAAGCACCCGCTGGCGGTGACCCTGTGCCTCACCAATCGCTGCAACTTTCGCTGCGAGTACTGCCACATGCCGGGGACCCGGCGTGACGAGCTGACCACCGAGCAGTGGCTCTCGGCCATCGACCAGTTCCGAGCGGGCGGCATGATCCGCTGCAGCCTCATGGGAGGCGAGCCGCTGCTCCGCAAGGACGTGGGGGAGATCATCGAGCACCTCGTGTCCCGGGGCGTGCACTCGGCGATGAACACCAACGGATGGCTGGTGGAGGACAAGCTCGATGACGTGGCCAAGCTGAACATGGTCTGCGTGGGTCTGGATGGCCCGCGCGAGATCCACGACCGCCAGCGCCAACGCAAGGGCTCGTTCGATCGAGCGGTGCGTGCCATCGAGCTGCTTCGGGGCCGCGGCGTCGAGGTGGTGACCATGTCGCCGGTCACGCCGGGGAGCATCGATCACGTCGACTTCATGATCGACATGGCGCGCCGGATGGGATTTCGCGCGGGCTTCCAGATCGAGCACGATGCGGACTGCGACGTGCGCAACCCCATCGGGCCCGGGCTCTCCGACGAGCGACTCGGGCAGCTCGCCCGCCACCTCATGGCCCGCAAGGCCGAGGGCGCGCCCATGGCCATCTCCAGCACCTTCCTCTCGACCTTCGCCCGGCGAGGGCGTCGCATGCTCTCCTCGTGCGCCGAGTGCCGCGTGCCACGCTACTCCTGCATGGTGAGGCCGGATGGCATGGTGGTCCCTTGCTTCCTCACCCAACACCAGGGGCCGATGATCTCCGGGGCAGAGCTGGGCTACCTACGGGCATTCCACGAGCTCGTCCAGCCGGCCGATGCGAGCTGCTCCTCGCAGCCCCTGATGGAGATGAACTTCCTGCTGGGGCTGCGGCCCGCCGCCGTCCTCAACGCACTGAGGCTGACATGAGCACGCACCTCAAGATCATCTCCGAGGTGGCCAGCCTCACGCGGCCCTTCGGTCGCTATCTCGCCTCGCGAGTCACGGGCGGCAAGATCCCGCTGGCGGTGACGCTCTCGTTGACCAATCGCTGCAACTTTCGCTGCGTCTACTGTCACGTACCGGCCTTGCCTCACGGCGAGATGGACACCCAGGAGTGGCTGCACGCCATCGACGAGCTGGCCGCCGCCGGCATGATCCGCGCCAGCGTCATGGGCGGGGAGCCGCTGCTGCGCGAGGACTGCGGCGAGGTCATCCGGCACATCAAGCGCCGCGGCGTGCATGCGGCCATGAACACCAATGGGTGGCTCGTGGAGGAGCGGATCGAGGACGTCGCTCGACTGGATGTGGTCTGCGTGAGCATCGACGGACCCAAGGAGGTCCACGACGTCCAGCGACGCAAGGGCTCCTACGACCGGGTGGTGCGGGCGATCGAGCGCTCGCTGTCCGCCGGCGTGCAGGTCGTGACCATGACGGTCGTGACGCCCAAGAGCCGCGAGACCATCGACGTGGTGCTCCGGATGGCGAAGGAGATGGGCTTTCGCGCCCACTTCCACCTCGAGCACGACGCCGATTGCGACACCAACAAGCCGATCTCGCCGCAGATCGACGACGCGGGGGTGGCCGACCTGGCGCGGCTGTTGATGCGGCGCAAGGACGAGGGGTTTCCCGTGGGGCCCTCCCGCACGTTCCTGAGGGCGCTCGCCGACAAGGGGCGCCGGCTTCACGGCTGCGACACGTGCTACGCGTCGCGCTACTTCTGCCACGTGATGCCCGACGGAACCGTGGTTCCCTGTCTGCTCACGCACCGCTCCCCGGGTGCCGTATCGGGCCGAGAGCTTGGCTACGTCGAGGCCTTGCAGCGCCTGCCCCAGCCCATGGACGCCGGGTGTTCCTGCGAGCCGCTGCAGGAGATGAACATGATGCTCGGCGGCCACCCGGAGGTCGTGCTGAACGCGCTCGGACTCGCCGGTAGGTCCTGAGCTCGAGCGCTAGATGTTCAGGCCGCGCAGGCGCTTGTACAGATCGGAGGCCATGCACACCGGCAGCATCGCCACCGGCGACCACCAGTGGTTGATGGTGATCGAGGCCCCCAGCGACAGAGCGTAGTGCCACATCCGGCTGGGCATGAAGAGCATGTCGCCCTCGGCGAGCTCGCAGTGCCATCCGTGCGCCAGTGGCAGCCGGGGAAAGCGTCGAAAGTCCGGAGCGCCGAGGTCTGCCCGAGAGAGGTGAGGCACGCTGGACCACGGCGGGAACGGGTACAGGTTCCGGTACTCGCTCCAGGGATAGAGGAGGAACCGCTTGCGGCCGTAGAGCTGCGCGATGAGGTTGTGCGGCAGGTCGAAGTGCAAGCGGCTGACCGTGCCCGGAGCGCTGAACCACAGATTCCGGCGAAGGCGGAGGCCCCCTCGGCAGTACACCGGATCGACCCACTCGGCCCGGAGCCGAGCCGGCAGCACCTCCAGCGGGGCACGAAAGTAGCCCTGCGGAGTCCGTCCTGCGATCACGTCATCGGCATACTCCGAGAGGTCGGTCTCCCGCAGCTCGAACCCAGTGCGCGCATCCAGGCGCACCTGACCGTCGGGGATCACGTAGGCCCTCGCGCGCACGGAGCCGGCGTGCTCGCGGAGATGGCTCGGGGTCCAACGACCCACGGCGGCGGCGTCTTGCAGCGCACCGCGAATCACCAGCGGCAAGCCAGCGCGCCCGAAGCGATGCAGGGTGGGAAGCGACGGCCGGGTCAGGCACCTCACCGGGCGCAGGGGCAGCGGAGGGAGCCCGGGCTCGGCGGTCGAGGCCTCGTCTCGATCCGGATCCGGCGTGGGCAGAGCCTGGGGCTCGTCGCCGGCCGTGTCGGGAGGCGATACCACGGGCAGTCGATGGCGCATCGTCGGCAGGCGCCAGGGTACCACCCCGGCACCGCGCGTCGACGCCGGATGCTCCTCGACCGCGGTATGCTGCGAGAGCCACAGTGACCCGCCGATCCACCGACGCCACCGCCGAAGTGACGACTCGCGGGGCGGGCCGGCGAGGGTCGCTGCTGCTACGGTGGGTGCTGGGGTCGTCGTTGGTGGGCTGGGTGTTGGGGACCGTCTCGGGTGACGCCGTCATTGCTGCGTTCCGCTCGGTGAACCCCCTGCTCTACGGAGCGTTCTGCGTGGGGTTCGCGCTGCTGAACCTGCTGCTCGACGGCGTGGCGGCGGTCCCCACCCACCGCCACGCCGCCCCCGACCTGAGGTTACGAGAGTACCTGGTGGTCCGTGGCGCAGCCCACCTCGGCGGCGCCATCAACGTCCACCTCGGACAGGCGCAGGTGGGCTCGCTGCTGGTGCGCGTGTACGGGGCCGGGCTCACCGACGTGCTGGCCACCACCCTCATCTGCTATGGCACCACCCTGGGGGCGCTGCTGCTCCTGGGTGCCATCCCCCTGCTGTCGTGGGACGCCCCCGCGTGGCTCTCCACCGGCATCCTCGGTGGCCTGACCGCGGCGGTCGCCTACGGGGCGGCCCTGCTGTGGCCACCCCGCGCCCTCGCCCGGCTTCCCGTGTTCGCCCAGCTCCGCCAGATCGGCGTGACGACCCAGCTCCGCCTGCTGGTGCTGCGCTTGCCCACGGTGATGCTCCACATGCTCGGGATCTGGGTGGCCTATGCGTTCTTCGGCATTCGCCTCGCGCTCGACGATGCGGTGGTGGTGATCCCATTGCTGACGGTGGTGAGCGCGGTGCCCCTGGTTCCCCATGGGATCGGTGCGAGGGATCTGGCGGCGCTCTCCTTGCTCGGGGCCGCGGCCGGTCCCCAGCAGCTCGCCAACCTGGTGTCCGCGGGCGTCGCACTGGCAGCCGGGAGCACGCTCGCCCAAGTGGTGGTGGGCCTGGCCTTCATGCCGGCACTCGAGCGACTGCGAGCCCGACGGACGGCGCTCTGACTCCCTGGGCTAGATCACCGCGACGAACAGCAACGCACCGCTCACGGCGCTGGCGAGACGATGGTAGGCGCGCAGCTCGGCGACTCGTGCATCATCGGCTCGGCATCGCCACAGCAGCCACGGAACCACCACGACGTACGGGATGGCGTGAGCCACGAGCCAGGTGGGCACCGCCGCCCGCTGGGCCAGGAACCACGACGCCGCCAGCACGCCGGCGCCCGCCACCGCGGTCGCGAGCACGACGCCTCGAGGTCCCAGCAGGCCGAAGGTCGTCTGCAGACCACCGTCCCGATCTTCCTTGGCGTCGGCCGCCTCGTGCAGGAGTTGGTTCTGGAGCAGGAGCGCGCTGAACGTGGCCACCAGCGCCCACTGGGCCGGGCTCACGGCCTCGCCAGCCAGTCCCATGAGCATCAGCGGAGCGAAGCACCCCACGTTGAGCACGGTGCAGATGATGGGATGGCCCTTGAGCCGTGGGCCCACGGAGTACATCGTGCCCGACACCACGCTGGTGAGCGTGGCCACGAGGACCAGGGACGACGCGCTGGCGGCCAACATCGACGCGAAGCAGGGCATCAACACGGCGAGCGCGTAGTGCAGGCGTGACGGGCCGTGATCCCGCACGAACGGGTTCTTGGACACGCTGTGGTCCAGATCGCGATCGGAGATGGCGTTGAGCAGGTAGCCCCAGCCGAGCACCGTGGCGCCGAGAACGAACCCACGGCCCAGGGCGGGCAGGCTCTGCAGCAGCGGGAGCGCTCGATCGAAGCACGCACACGGCAGCACGGTGAAGTGGAGCCACTGCATGGGACGCAGCGCATCCATGATGGTGGCCGTCCCCAGCGATCCCGGCGCGCGAGGGGGGCGCTCCGCTACGGCCCGGTGGGTGTCGACGGCGGGGCAATCGGCGTTCATGGGCTCGAGGACTCGGTCGCACTCTACCGCAGCCCACCATCGCCCGCGAGATCGGACGCCGAGGTGGCACCCGTTCGCAGCCGCTGCATCACCGCCTTGGGCTCAGGGCGCTCGTCGACTCGAGTCCCCGGGCTTTACAGTGCAGGGCGGGTCCGCCACGATGCAGGAGGTGTTCTGCGCTCCGGTTCTCGGCATGATGCTGCTCGGGAACCTGGGGGCGGGACAGCAGATCGGCTCATGTGATCCCGACGTCATCGGGGCCCGAGCCATGATGCTGGCGCCGTCCCTCGGGGAGATACGCGCGTCTGCGCAGGGAGGGACCGTGTCGCTCGAGGTCGAGGCGCCGTCGGGTGCGACGGGCATGATGGTGCTCGAGCGCGAAGGCGATCAGCTCGTCACCAGCACCAACGCCAGGCACCTCCCCGAGGCATTGGCAACGGCGCTCGTCCAGCTCGGGCCGGCTCTCTCCTCGGACCCGGTCGTGCTGGCCGAACTGGCGGGATGCGAGCAGGACGAGCGCACGCCCAAGGAGGTGCTCGAAGCCCGGGAACGGACACGGCCCGATGCGATCGGGCAGGAACGGGAACCACGCGTCCCGTGGGTACTCCCCTCGATCCTGGTGCTCGGCGCCCTGATCGCGGCGTGGATGGTCAGGGCCCGCCCCACCGATCGCCCGGCGCCCCCCAGACTGCCGCTCCCGAGACTGGGCTGGGCCAGCGTCCTCCCCATCACATTGGGCGCAATGCTGGTCTCGAGCCTGTATCTGGCGATCTCGGCCGACGGGTTGCCGATCCGTCACGACTCGATCCGCGACCTCGCCACCGCACGAGACCTCTGGGTCGATGGCATCGGACCCGGAACCCATGGGTCCTCCGTCCCGGGAGTCCAGCACGGACGTCTGTGGCCCGCCATCCTGGGATTCCTGCGCTTCGCGGGCGCCGATCTGCGCTGGATCCATGGGCTACGCGACGCGAGCATCGTTGGAGCAACCGTGCTCTGCACCCTGCTGGCGGTTCGGCTGCATGGGCCGCGCAGTGCATGGGCGGCGGCGGTCGCCGCCGGCATCCTCGGCCCCTGGTTCGCCGTTCATCCGCTGCTGTGGAACCCGGCCCTGGCCACGCTCCCGCTGGCCGGGCTCTTCGTCCTGCTCTCGCTCCAGCTCGAACGCGGAGGCCCGAGGCTCGCCGTCATCACGGGCACCGTGGCGGGCATCGCCATGCAGGCCCACCCGATCAATGCCTTCGCCATTCCCCTGGTGGCTGCCGTGGCCACGGTGCGCGGTGGTTCCTTCCTCGATCCACTCCTGGCGGTGGCGGCCGCGCTGGTCACGGTGTCGATCGTCGACCCCCAGTGGATCCTGAACTGGCGCTCGCTGGCGACCGCGGGCCCGATCGCAACGGTGGTCACCGCGTGTGTCCCGATCGCCATCGTACTGGGCGGGCTGGTGCGTGGCCGCTTCGATCGCCTACCTGCAGCGTCGAGACAGCATGTCCTGATCTACGCCACATCGTTGGGCCTCGCCGCCGTGATCGCGGTCGCGTCCTACTTCGCAGAGCTTCCACGACGCCACTATCTGGCCGCGGTCGTGCCGGGCATGGCCTGCTTCGCGGGTCTGGTGGGTGCTCGCGTACGCGGACGATCGGCGGGTGCACGTCGAGACGTGGCGGTGTGGCTCGCCGCCTGTGCGCTGGCGATCGCCCCCGGCCCGGGTCCGTTTGCGGGCCATGGATACTATCTGGAGGACGTGGAACGGCTCGCAGGCCACCTGCACGCGCGAGGCATTTCGCGGGCCCAGGCCGCAATGGTGCTGCAGACCCCCCATCGATTCGCCCAGGTGGTCGCGCTCCCATTGCTGTACCCCGATCCCTCGCCTGAACGCGCCTCGGTGGACCCGGCCCGGCCAGTCCTGGCCTTCTTTCCCCGTGAAGGCGTCGTGGGCACCCCAGCCGGCTGGGAACGCGTGAGGTTGGCCTACACCGATGCGCTTCTCGGAACGGGCCCCCTCCCCTGGGCCGACCGACGCGAGTTCGAGACCTGTGGCCAGCGGAATGGAGCGCCTTGGTGCCGATCCGTGATCGATGCAGGAGTGACCGACCCGGCCAGTCCATGGCTCCAACGCACACGAAACATGGACCTCTCGTCGTGGCCCGGTGAGATCGACCCGTCGAGCGTCGTGCAACGGATCACCATGCGCGCCTCCGAGGCTGGAACGCGCTACTTGATCCTCGACCCGGCGTGGGAATTGTCCGGGTGCGTGCATTTCGAATGCACCGCGACCGGCCACCCGGCGGTGGTCGAGCTGAGCAGTACCGGCAAGGTCGAAGGAGAGTTGGTGCTGCGCCAGCGCGAGCATGAGACGCCGATGGCGATCCTCGGCCTCGCGGTCGAGCTCGACCACCCCCCCGAGGCATGGCTCACCGACAGCCTGCCCCGGTAGGCAGTCCCTCGTCGCCCTTTTCACCTCACGGGCCGCTCGGGCCTGCCTCGCGTGGCTCGAGATGCTCGGCGTCCCCGCGCCACGCGTGCCAGCTCTCGCAGACGTCTCGCCCCTCGGTGGCGCGCTCGATCTCCTGGCGCAGGGCCTCGCCGATCGCCTGGACTTCCGCATCCGGCACGTCGCCCTCGTAGACGATGTGGGCGTCTCCCAGATCGAAGGGGCCGGCGCGAGGCGAAGGCTCGCAGGTCAGCGCGAAGACGGCGAGCCCGGGGGGGCCTTCCATCTTCACGCGCAGGGCATCGTCGTCGACGTGCAGCGAGGAGACCGACCAACCGGCGAGGTCGCTCCCCGAGCCGAAGGGTCCGATGCGCTTCACCCCCGCGTGCGGCGCGGGCGACGGCGCTGGCGTGTCCTGGGACCGAGAAGGCTCCGGCTGCTCGTGATGACGGAACCCCTGGTAGCCCACACCGACCACCCACCCGGTGCAGAGCAGAGCCGCGAGCGGAACGAAGACTCGAACGTCGAGCAGCACGGCGGACCGAGGAGCTCGGGGGGCTCGCTCGGCAGGCTCCTCGAGGGGCCCCTCGAGAGGCAGCCCGAACAACACCAGCAGGACCATCGATTCCCAGTAGAGGATGCCGGTCAGCACGAAGATGTTGAAGTGCATCACCAAGAGGCCCAAGGCCGCGAGCGCTCGGATCCGCTTGGGGCCCAGCAGGGCCGGTCCCGCGGCCTCGACCACCATGGTCCCCACGGCAAACGCAGCGGCAAGGGTCGGCGAGAACGCGACCCCGCTGCGGTAGGCATTGAGCCAGGTGTCGGCAACCAGCCCGGTTTGGTTGATCACGGACGCCTGGATCGCCGTGCCGTCCGCCCAGCCCAGGCCGCCGTAGAGCAACTTGCTCAGGGCCGCGCTCAGATACGCGCTGCCGAGGAGCGCCCGGGCGCCGGTCACCGCGTAGGACTCGTCGCGGCGACGGTCGTCGACTCGAGTCAGGACCAGACCCGCGAGCCACCCGAGCAGGCACAGGCCGCTGAAGAACATGTGTCGCCAGGGCGAGCCGAACAATTGCGTGTGGGCCGAGCTCAGCAAGGCCAACACGCCCAGCGCGACCGCACCCGCCCCAAGTCGGCCGGGGCGCCGGGCGAAGGACACCACGCTCACCAGGCCCACCAGCACCAACGAAGCGCGACCCGGCGTGGATGAGACCCACTCGCTCAGCCAACCCCAGCTGGCGCCAGCGGCCTGGGCCCGCGCTCGTGCGTCGGCGACGAAGAAGGAGTAGCCCACCACGTCCAGGGCGACGAGGGACGCCAACCCCATGCGAAGCACCCGTGCAGCGTTGCTCGGAGTCACCGGGACACTCGGCACGCAGTGATGACACAGTCCCCGGACGGGCGCGGTGGCCGACCCGCGAAGACCATCCAGGTCCGTCGGATGATGTCGACCTGCGAGGACCCGGAGCCGGGATGAGTCTGGATGTAGTCGACCAGGTCGTCGTCCAGGTACTGGATCGTGGCCCTGGTACCGCAGGCGCTCGCCCTGGAGTCGATCGGCGCGTCGCAGTCGAACGAGCGAAAGGACGTGATGGAGTGGACGTCCCCGCGTTCATCGCGGGCCAAGAGGTGGCTGCTCTGCGCCTCGGGCATGGTCGAATACATGGAGAACGTATCGAAGGGATAGACCAACGACGCGATCTGAGTCCCCCGGACCATGTCGAAGCGCACGACCCAGGACACCATCAAGTAGCTCAGGGCACACAGGATCCCGAACCGCAGGTGGGATGAACCGGACGTGCTCCCAAACATAGTCATAGCAGCGATCGCAACAGTGCGCTGTCGTGGGCGAAGGGCCGCCAGCTGTGATCGCGCCAGGAGGTCCTCTGGGCGTAGCTCGCCGTGAAGTAGCACGCCACGAACATGCGCAGGCCCGATGATTCCTTGGGGCGAGCCGCGTGCCATGTGTTCTGCTCGAGCAGAACCGCCGTGCCGCTCCGGCAGGCGAGCGCCACCTGGCCATGCCAGTGCTCCTTGGCCGGGTCGAAGGGCGGCCGCGTGGGATCCTCCACCCGGCGCGGGAACACCAGCAGCTCGCCGCTCTCGCGCGTCAGGTCGTCGAGGTAGAGCAGCATGGTGACCCGCTCGGAGCGCGTGAACGAGGGGAACAGCTGCTGCTTGCGGTAGACCTCGTTGTCGACGCCCCCCACGTGCATGTGCCAGCGAAAGAACGGGCGGCTCCCGTCGTTGACGATGCCGGCGGTGTACTCGAGGTGCATGTCGTCACCGAGCAGCGCCCGGGCCGACGCGACCACCTCGGGATCGAGCAGACACGCCGCCACTTCGCCGCAGTGCTTGCCGAGCTGGTGGAACACCAGACCCACCGCGGAAATCTCCACGTCGGGACCGGGCTCCAGGGGGGGGCGAGCAAAGGTGCGCGGAGAGCCGAGCGCGGCGTAGCGCGTGGCGAGGCTGTCTCGGATCCGTCGTACGTCGTCGGGGCTGCGAGCGCCCTCGAACACCGCATAGCCCCGCTCTCGGAGCTCGGCCGCGGCCTGCAGCGCACGCGCGGTCATCGGAGCCCGACCTCGGCGCCCGCGTGGTGGATCGTCGTGGACATGCGCGGCTGGAAGCATCGTAGCCGCTGAGCCAGACGGAGTCGACGGGGCCGCCACGCGGGTGTGATTGATCGGCGCAACCGGCTGAGCGAGACTCGTTGCGGGCTCCATGCAGCGCACGCGAAACTCCGTCGACGTGTCGTTCCGTGGGCGGTGCACCCTGGGCTGCGCTCCGTGCGACTGCGGCCGATCGGACGAGCCCGGCCGCCTCGAGCGCGTCCTGGCCGGTTCCGCGGAGCGCGTGGTGCTGCGCGGCGGTGCCGAGACCCGAGCCGACCTTCCCGAGCTGATACGGCAGGTGCGGGATCGTGGAAAGGCCGTGGTCCTGCGGACCAACGCCATCGCCTTCGGACGCCCCGGTGCCGCGCGTCGCCTGGCGAGCCTGGGCCTCGATGCGGTGCTGGTCCCGATCTTCTCCCATCACTCGACGCCCCACGACAAGATCGCCGGGCGAGCGGGATCGCTGCGGTCCGCACTCGAGGGCATCGAGGCGCTGGCGCTGGCCGGCATGGGGATCGAGATCGAAGTCCCCCTGCTGAGCGCGAGCCTGCAGGATCTGGATCGGATCCTGGACCTCGTGCGGGCCGTCGCGCCGCGACTCGAGCACGTCCGGCTGTTCGTGCCCCTGTCGAACCTGCCCGCCGTGCTCGCCCCTCCGCCGTGGGACGAGCGTCGTCCGGCCGTGGAGGCGTTCTTGCACCGCTGCATCGCCGAGAAGATTCGCGTGCAGATCGATCCGCCCGACGGGATTCCCCAGTGCGCGATCCCTACGGACGAGGAGCTGTGGCCCCTCGTGCGCTTCGATCCAAGGGGCAAGACCGCCGCGCTGCCGGGTGCCTGCTACCCGGAGGCCTGCGGCCGCTGCAAGGTGCGCCCCCAGTGCGGGGGGGTGGCGGCTCCGTACCACGCCGCCCACGGAGAACGGGGCCTGGTGCCCTTCGTCCGCAAGCCCCGACGGATGTACGAGCAGCGCACCACCCCCCGGCCGCGGTGGACCGAGCTGCG
The DNA here is from genome assembly GCF_026337845.1 of Paraliomyxa miuraensis. Lineage (GTDB taxonomy): Bacteria > Myxococcota_A > Polyangia > Nannocystales > Nannocystaceae > Paraliomyxa > Paraliomyxa miuraensis. Next base: position 376,046 of record NZ_JAOVZF010000154.1, read on the forward strand.
ACGACGGGCGGCGTCCACCCCCGAGAACGTGGTGCTGCGGCCCACCGTCAACTGCAACCAGGATTGCCCGTTTTGCAGCGCCGACGAGACCTCGAGCAACGTCTGGCCCGACCCCCAGCAGATGCTGCGTCGCATCGCTCGCGTGGGCCGCACCGGGGTGGAGCACATCTCGTTCAGCGGCGGGGAGCCCATGCTCTCGCCGCACATCACCAGCTACATTCGCGCCGCGCGACGCGTCGGGGTGCCCACCGTCGAGCTGGTCACCAACGCCGTGCTGCTCGCCAACGCCACCCGGGCCCAGGCGGTGGTCGACGCGGGCTTGACCCACGCGTTCGTCTCGCTCCACGCCCACACCGAGGCGCTGTCGCGGCACCAGACCCGCAAGGTCGGAGACTTTGCCAAGACCATCGCCGGGATCGGCAACCTCCTCGACCGCAACGTGTCGGTGGTGGTCAACCACGTCATCAACTCGCGAAACTACCGCTACCTGCGTCGCTTCACGGAATTCGTGAACGAGGCGTTCGAGGGCAAGACGCCGATCTCCTTCGCGTTCATCACCCCCCAGTTCCAGGCCCTCGAGCGCATCGACTTGATGCCGCGGCTGTCGGAGGTGATGCCGTTCTTGCGCGACGCGATGCACCGGGCCCAGGCGCTCGATCAGGGCTTTCACGTGGGGTCCCGACAGGGCATCCCGCCGTGTCAGCTGCGCGAGTTCGAGTTCTGGTCGGATGTGCTCGAGAGCTCCTCCAACGCCGCCTCGGAGGATGCGCATCAGAAGGTGCGCAGTCCCGTGTGCAACGACTGCAAGTACTCCCGCACGTGCACCGGGCTGTGGAAGCCCTACGCCGACCTGTACGGCCTGGATGAGCTGCGAGCGCTCCCCGGCGCGCTGGGTCCGGACGCACGAGCGGGTGCACACGCCTGGGCTCCCGTTCCCTTCGATCGAGTCCCCGACGTGTTCCGTGATCGAGAGGCGGAGACGGAATACGCCGCCGGGATCTCACCGCCGACACCCGGGACCGACCCCGGGCTCCCGGACGAAACGGGGTACACGCGACGCACACGGCTGCTGCTGGTGGGGACCGGCCGTCGGGCGCGGGTCCTGGCGCGCGAGATCATGCGTGACCCGGATCTGCTGGTGGGCTGTGTCGCCTCCCCCCACGCGCCCGACGGAGACCTGCGGGCCTTTGCCCACGCTCCGGCCTATCGCGACCCGGCACGGGCGCTGGACGAGCAGGACCCGAACGCGATGGTGATCGCCAGCGACACCGCCCATCACCTGCAGGCCATTCGGATGGCGCTCGAGGCGAGCGTGCCGGTGCTGGTGGAGAAGCCGGTGGTGCCGCTCGAGCACACCGATGCCCTGGTCGAGCTGCTCGTCCCGGGAGCGCCCACCGTCATGCCGGCCCACCAGGTCCTGTTCGCCGACGGCCTGGCCGAGGTGCTGGCCGGGCCGATCCCCCGCGAGGTGAGCTACTCCCGAGTGGTGCCGGTGAGCGCCCCCGATGCCCCACGGTTCTGGTCGTCGGACGCGATCTTCGAGCTGCTGTACCACGGGCTGGTCCTCGTGGGACGTGCCGCCGGCGGGGGAGAGGCGGTCGTCGAGCTCGCCAGGATTGCGGGGACCTCTCGCCCGCTTCGGGTGGACGTGCGCTTGCAGTACGCATCGACCGTCGCCGAGCTGAGCCTGGATTTCGACGGCGCTGCCGACACGCTCCGCCTGACCCTGGATGCAGATCGGGCCTGGACGCGGGTGGACGGATCCATTGCGAGGACCCTCGACGGAGTCACGCGGCCCGTCGAGCGAGTCCGCGGCGAGCTGGCCGGGATGTTGGCGAGCTTCCATCGGGCCGTCCGCGGCGATGCCCCGCAGGGCCTGCCCACGGTACGAGAGGCGCTCGACGTGGCCACGAACGCGCGCGCGGTCATCGACGTCCTGGTGAAGGCCGAGCCTCGCCTGGCGCGGGCGCCCCATGCCCCCCGACACGCGCAGACCCTGCATCGCGCCCTGGTCCGCTCGCCGCGGGTCGAAACGGAGCAACCGACCGAGACCGATCCATTGGGGACGCTCGGACTGCGCGGGCACGTGCCCCGATCGCCCGCCCCCGCGCCGCCGGTGGCGGTCGAGCTGCCGTCGTGGCCGCTCGAGCTGGCCGCGCTGCGAGCGGGGGTCAAGCCGGTGGCCTTCCTGACCCTGAGGCCCGCCGACGAGGCCGCGGTCCGCGATGCGGCGGCGGGCTACGCCGTGGAGCGACGAGAGCGGCGTGTGTTGGTCGAGGCCCAGGATCGATGGATCGATGATCGAACGCGGGGCGAGCCGCGAGTCGAGCTGTACATCTCGGCCGACCCCGCGGCGGCCGCCAGAGCGGCGCATCTGCAGGCCGACGGCGACCCCAGCCGCTCCATCGGCGAGCTGGGTCGGCTGATGGGCTATCCCGACTGCTGCGTGCGCGCGTTCGCGTCGCTCGATGATCGCAGCAACAACTCGCGCAATCGCCACTGGACCGCGGCGCGGACCACCGAAGCGGGCGCGTGGCCCTGGGAGCTGAACAACCTGTTCGTGGCGGTCATCCCCTTCTTTCCGTGCAGCTACCGGTGCTCGGGGGCGCTCGCCCATGCACGCGCCACGCTCGTGGCCGCCGAGCGCGAGGAGGCCGGGCTGACGGCTCGACTTCGTGCCGTCCTCGCGCGGCCCGTGCTGTACTTCGATCACGAGCACCAGGTGATCGTGGAGGGCACCGCAGACCTCGCCGGCAGGGTCGGACGCGTGCAGGTACGCGGCGCGTCCGTTCCTCCGTGGACGGGCGTCGCCATGGCGAACTTCGCCGGGGTGCTGGGCGCAGCGCAGAACCTCGAGTGGACCGACGCCGAGCTGCGAGTCGACGCGCTGACCCTGCACCGCACCGACCCGGCCCTGGGGTTCCTCGCGCCCTTTGCCGCCGTCGACGTCGATTGACAGTGCGAGGTGCCCGTGAGCAAGATCGGCGCGTGCGAAGCGTGCGTGTCACGGTCTTCCGACAGGACGACCCGCTGTACCGCTTCTGCAATCGGCGGGGTGCTGCCGGACGCCAACCCGTGCCCTGGTCGGAGCTCATGACCCAGCTCGAGGGTCTGCGCGACGACACCACGGTCACGTTCGCCGGCAGCGACCCCCTCGAGCACCCCGACTTTGCCCGCTTGCTCGAGCAGTGCCCGCCGCGGAGCCGGGGGCGAACGAAGCTGCTGACCGATGGATTCGGCCTGGCGCGCCCGGCCGCGATCGAGCTGCTGGAGCGCTCGGGCGTCGACGAGGTGCAGGTGGTGATGCCCACCATGGACGCGGCGCTGTGGGGGGCCGTGATGCGCAGCCTGGTGCGCTTCGAGGCCTGCGCCCGCGGTCTGGAGAACGCGGCCCGCAGCAGCCTCTCGACCTACGTGATCGTCCCCCTGCTGCGGCTGCGGTCGAGTCTGCGGCACCTCGAAGGCCTGCTCGATCGCCTCGACGATCTACCGATCCACGGGGTGCTCGTGGCCCTGCCCGAGCTGGAGCGCGTGCCCCCGCCCCTCCACGACCTCCTGCCGAGCCATCCCGACGCCAGCGCCGCCATGTCCCGGGTGTTCGAGCGGACCCGGGCAAGGCGCCGCGAGATCGGCGTGTTCGAGCGCCAGCCCATTCCACCGTGTGCAGCCGATCGGCAGCTCGATTCCTATGGCGACCTGTTCAACCAGCGGCTTCGACACCTGTCGGCCCACGGCGCCAAGGGAGTGCGACGGGTCGAGGCCTGCACCGACTGCGAGCTGGCGCAGTCCTGTCCCGGGATCGATGACGCCTACGTTCGCAGTCGGGGTGACGGTGGCTTGCGCCCGATCACGGTGGCCGAGGCCAACGGCTGGTACACCAAGCCCATCAATCGCCTCGAGGAGATCCAGTACACCCGGGTCTCCCCGTTCGACAGCCAGCGCGCCGGCAAGCGCGGGCTGCTCCGGATCAACGGCCACTGCAACATGGGGTGCTCGTTCTGCTTCGTGGACCTGAGCCATCCGAACGTCCCGGAGGAGCGGTTGATGGCCGAGGTGGACCGGCTCGCGCAGGGCGGAGTGACCCACCTGGTCCTGTCCGGAGGCGAGCCCTCGCTGCATCCGGCGCTCCCCCGGCTCATCGAGCGCGCTCGCGAGCGCGGCATGACCGACGTCGAGGTGCAGACCAACGGCGTGCGGTTCGCCCGGCGCGAGTACACCGAGCGCGTCGTGCGAGCGGGCCTCACCACCGCATGCGTGTCCCTCCATAGCTCCGACGCCGCCGAGTCCGACGCCATCACCAAGCAGCCGGACGCCTTTGCCAAGACGGTCCAGGCCATGCACACCTTCCGCGAGCTGGGGGTCTGGACGCGTGTGTCCCACGTGATCAACAAGCTCAATTACGAGGACGTGCCGCGCTTCGTGCGTTGGCTGCGGGCCGAGTTTCCCGACGGCATGCTCGACATCTGCTTTGCCCGCGCCCAGGAGATCAGCAGTCAGACCTCGCCATGGATCCTGCCGTCCTTCGCGGAGATCAAGCCTCACGTCAGGGCGGCGCTGGACTACTGCCTCGACCACGACATCGCGTTCTCGGGGCTGATCGGTCAAGGAGGGTATCCGCCATGCATGCTGGACGGAGACCTGCGCTACTACGAAGACGCCATGGATCAGATCCATCGTGACGCCGGTGGCTCATCGGACTTCGTCAAGGCCGAGCGGTGCTCGGCGTGCTCCTTCGACGCGCACTGCGTGGGGGTTCGTCGAGCCTACGTTCGGCGGCACGGCGACGAGGAGATGCGGCCGTTTTGAGCCCGGTGCGCAGCATTGGCTTCCTGGTGTTCCAGAGCCTCCGCAAGGGCTCGTATCTCCACGACGCCGAGATCTCCATGCTCTCGGGCCAGCTCGGGCTCGAGGGCGTGCCCAACGAGGTAGTGGAAGCGGTGTTCGACGGCTCCAACCTCGCCGAGAACGCGGTGGTGCTGGCCAAGCTCGTCGACGTGCTCGCCGAGTGGAGGTTCGACATCCTGGTGTTCCACCGCATCTGGGATCCACAGCTCCCCCGCACGCTCCGCGCGCGGCTGCACGACCGCGGGCTGCAGCCGGTGTTCGTGCTGCATCGAACCAAGGAGATCGGCGCCACGGATCCCTACGACTGCGTACTCGGTGCATCGCCCGTGGGAGCGCTGCGCGCCATGGCCCGCGCTCCGGCGCCGCTTCATCTCTCCGAGATCGCGGGGCTGTCCCATCGCGATCCGGACGGTAATCTGGTGGACGACCCTCCCGGCAAGCCGGAGCCCGTCATCCCTCGCTGGGAACGCACCTCCAACTTCCGCCGCATTCACGTGAACCCCGAGGCCGCTGGCCGGCCCCCCGCCGTGGTGATCCACGGCAATCCCGGCTGCCCATATCGCAAGCCGGTGTCCGCCGTTCCTGCCTGGAGACGCCTGGCGCTGGATCCGAAGACCACCAACACACGGGGCTGCGCCTTCTGCGACGTGAACCTCGGGGAGAAGTGGCGTCACGTCCACGAGATCGCCGCGCACTGCCTGCGGCAGATACGTCAGGTCCAGTCGGATCTACCGCAGGCCTACGAGATGATCCTGCTCGATCAGGATCCGTTTCCATACCTGCCCGACCTGATGCAGGAGTTGGCGACTGCGGGAGCCCGGCCGGTGCACTTGCTGATTCAGGCGCGGGCCGATCTGTTCCTCGAGCGAACCGACGCGTTCGAGCAGGCGCTGGTCCTGGCGCGGACCGGCGGGCATCGGCTCAGTCCATTCCTCGTGGGCATCGAGAACTTCCACCAGCCCACCCTGGACTTCTACAACAAGGGCGTCTCGGTGGAGACCAACGTGCAAGTGCTCGACTACCTCGAGGACGTGGGCCAGCGCTTTGCCGATGTGATGGACCTCGAGAAGATGTCGCCCGGGTTCATCCTGTGGCATCCCTGGGTCACCATGGAGTCTCTGCGGGCCAATCAGGCGGCGCTCGCGAGCACCAAGCTCATGCGGTTTCGGAGCGAAGTGGTGCTCTCCAAGATCCGCCTCTATCCCGACATCCCCTTCTACTGGAAGGCCAAGGAGGACGGCCTGCTCCTGCCCTCGTACGGGGCACAGGGGCTCGACTCGTCGGTGCGCTACGGCTACGACGAGGAGCACCCCTACCGCTTCGAGCGCCCACGAGCCCAGGCGGCCTACACCTTGCTCGCGGGGCTCTCCAAGGACTTCGAACCGGTCGAGGAGCTTCCCCTGCTGGCCCTGGTGCTGGACTGGGTGGACGCCCACCCCGAGTATGGAGACGAGGAACTCGCGCTCGGCCTGCGGGAGCCCGCGGCGCTGCGGGAGCGCTTCGACGCCGATCACCGCGACGACGTCGCAAGTCTCCGCCGCCGCGAGGGCTCTTTAGCGGGCAAGCGCGACGCCACCGAGGCTCAGCGCCGCGACGTGCTGGCGCGCCTGGGGCTGCCCCCCTCGGCCACCCGGATCGGGTCGGGGCGGTACGAGCTGGCGCGGCTGTTCTGCCGGGGCGATCGCCGCGAGCTGGTGTTCGCCCCGCGAGGGCGAGCCCACCAGATCGCGGCGGATCCTCGGTCGGCCGCGTTCGTGCTGTTCATCGAACCGCGATCCTCCAGGGCGCACTACATGCAGACCCGGGCGTTCAATCTGAGCTACTCCATGCCCGCCGAGGACCCACTCGCCATGTCCGAGGTGACCTTGCTGTGCCAGCGGATCGCGGCCGTCGACGACGGCGAGGACCCGGGATCGACGGAGCGGTCGGCCCCATGAGTACGTCGCCTGGGCCGCACGATGACCCCGGCTCCGCGCCGCTGGATCCTCCCCCGGCCTGGCTGTCCCGGATCGCCGCCGCCCATGTCACCGGAGCACGAGTCCGAGTCGGCCGCCAGGGATTGGTCTACCAGATCGGGATGGTCAGGATGGGACGCTCCGGGCGGCTCGTCCTGAGCCTGCCGCTTCACCTCACCGACCGCAGCCTTTGGTGGGATCGGGCCAAGATCAAGGTGTTCGGAGACCTCGACCCGGGAAAGCCCCATGTCGCACGCCTCGCCGGTGAACGTCTCGACCCATCGAGCACCATGGAACACGACGCACGGCGTCATGCGAGCGTGTTGGACTTCCTGACCGGGGGGTCGCTGCGCTTGGCGGACGCGCCCCAGAGCGACCAGCGTCCCCTCTTCGAGATCCTGTCCGTCCTGGGTCGCGGCTCGGTCGACCCACCGGAGCGTTGGGTCCACAGTGAGGACTCGTTCGTCGTGGCCGCGCGAGTGTTCATCGATCTGCTGGTCCGTCAAGATGTGCAGGCGCTGATGGACCCCCTGCCCCCGGCCGTCTCTCGCGATCGAGGGGGCCAGTGGCTGCAGGTCCTCTCGGCGACGCTGAGCGGCGACATCGAGGGCCTGCGCCGGCTCGCGTCGCGGCACCCCCTCCCCGGGCAGGGGACTCCGCTGTCGTCGTTTTGCGGCGCCGTGTTCAAGGACACCGGCTTCTTCGAGGCCGCGCTCACCTTGCTCGAGGATGGCAAGTCGCTCACGCCCGCTCGGCGTAGCGAGCGCTGCATCGAGCTCGCCCAGATCCTGCTGCAGCTCGGTGAGACCGAGCGGGCGCGAGGCTTCCTGCGCGAGGCCGTCCTGACCGCTTCGGACGACCCTCGACGGGTGCTCCACGCCAGCCGTGAACTCCTGCGGGTGGGCGCCATCGACGATGCGTTCAGCGTCCTGTCGGAGGCGGCGGCGCGGATGGATGCGGTCCCCGACGTCCTGCTGTGCATGGCGCAGCTGCAGCACGTCGCGGGGCAGCTCGATGCCGCGTACGCCACGCTCCGCCGCATCGAGCGGCTCGACCCCGGTCGGCGCGACGTCGCACGCGAGCGCGGCGCGCTGGCCATGACCGAGTCGAGGTACGAGGACGCCCGTGGGATCCTCGGCGACGTCTTCGCCGAGGATCCCCGCGACTGGGTCGCAGGTACGTGGCTGACCGAGGCCCACCTTCGCCTCGGTGACATCGAGTCCGCCCGACGAGCCCTCAAGGAGGCGCGCAGCGTGCACGACAGCCCGATTCACACGCTCTTGCAGTGCGCGATGAGCGATGGGGAAGAAGTCGCCAAGCACACCGAGCTCGAGGAGCTCCTTCGGCACTGGAGCGAGCCGTGGTCGATCCAGGACGTGGCCGACCGCCACGACCCCTACCCCGCACGTGCGCGCATCTTCGAGATCCTCTCGAGCTTCCGTGGCTCGCGCGGCGAGGACCTCACCCGGGTATCGCCGCTGGCCGACGGCCCCACCGGAGTTCGGGCCGTCTCGACCGGGAAGCGCGACGATCGATCCGAGAGCCGGTCGGCCTCGGCCAGCGCGATCAAGGCGATCGTCACGCGTCCTCTCGAGGTGGTCTTCGAGAGCTTCGATCGCATCATCGAGCAGTACCCCGACTCCCCCCACCCCTGGTGCTATCGCGGCGAGCTACGCCTGTGGCTCGGGGACTACGCGGCGGCGCTCGACGACTTCGACGCGGCGCTTGGGTGCGAGAAGGCACGCTGGGCCTACATTGGACGCGCCGCGGTCCACCTGCTGGCCGGCCGCCGCGAAGAAGGCATGGCCGAGGTCGAGGTCTGTCGCCGGAGCTTCGATGCGGTCCCCAGCGCCACCACGCACATCTACGTCGGAGAGAGCGACCGCAAGGCGGGACGACTCGACACGGCCTTGCTCGAGCTGGAGGAGTCGGTCCGCGTCAAGCCCGGCCGACTCTCGGGATGGATCAACCTCGTGCTGACCCACCACGCGCTGGGCCACCGGGAGCGAGCCTCCGAGCTCTTGCTGCGGCGCGTCGTTCGGGTCGCGCCCCGCCTCTTGCGAGACGCCGCGCGAGCGGCTGGGCTTGCCCCGGGCCGCGCGACGACCCGCGGCGTCCCATCGCCGGAAGACCTCGTCCCCTTGCTCGAGCAGGCACTGCTCATGATGCGAGGCAATCGCTCCTCGCACACGGTGACCTACTTCGACCATGACGGCGTGTTTCGCCTGGTCCGGGACGCGCACTCGTGGGTCCGGCGGCTCCCTGGTCTTCGGCTCCCCGTGTGGGAAGAGGCGCGGCGACGTGCCCTCCACGGCGTCTCACGCGATGGTTCATGAGCGTGCCGGTTGAGCGATCCCCTGGAGGCGCGATAGATTGGTCGGGTCGAGCACCGCTCGTGTTCACTCCCCAACCCCATCAGGCCGTCCCATGACCCGCGTCGGGCTCAAGGTCCTCGACGTTCCCGAGCCCAGCGCGCGCGACCTCACCGAGGCGTCCACCGTGACGGCTCGGCGTTCCGGGCACCAGTTCGAGATTCAGCTGGGGCACATGTGCAACAACCGCTGCGTCTTCTGCGTGAGCGGCCACCTGAGCAAGCGGCGCATGGTTCGTCCCCTCGAGGTCCAGCCGATCCTCGATGTGATCGAGCGAGCACGGCGGGACGGAGCGGTGCGGATCGTCTTCCTCGGTGGAGAGCCGACGATCCAGCCCGCATTCTTTCCTGCCCTCGAGCACGCCGCGCGGCTCGGCTTCAGCGAGATCGTCATCTTCACCAACGGCGTGCGACTGGCCCAGGAAGGCTTCATCGATGCTTGCCTGGCGCTCGGTCGCTTCACGTGGCGCATCTCCATTCAGGGGGCCAACGAAGCCGCCCATGTCGCGGTCACCAAGAAGTCGACGTCGTTCCAGCGAATCATCACCGGAATCGAGATGCTGCGAGCGCGGGGCCAGCGCGTGACGGTGAACATGTGCGTGTGCGAGCAGAGCTATCGCTCGCTCCCCGACTACCCGGCGCTCGTCGCCAAGCACGGGATCAAGCAGCTCCACATCGACATCGTTCGACCGCAGAGCAGCGGCATCAAGACCGTCGACTACCTTCGGGAGATCATGCCGAAGTACTCGGTGATGGCCCCCTACTACGACCAGATGCTGCGCGGCTTCGACGAGTGGGACTCGGGGTTCGACGTCAACATCGGAAACCTGCCCTATTGCATCCTTCCGCAGTGGGGCCACCGCATTCACCACGGCGGGGAGAACACCGTCACCCAGTCCACCAGCACCGCCGGGCTCGAGCATGGCGCGCGCAACAAGTACGCCGTGCACAACGCCCAGCGCACCTTCACCAAGGCGTGCCCCCGCTGTGCGTTTGCCGACCGGTGCTCGGGAGTGTTCAAGGACTACCTCGAGGTCTACGGCGAGGACGAGTTCCAGCCGGTCACGCTGGAGCAGCTTCGCGACCTCGATCCCGAGCAGAACAACTTCACCGTGCTCGTGGCTCCCTTCGTCGGCTTGCTGGTGCAGTCACCGCCGCCGCCCGGCTGGATCTCGTCCCACCGCTTCGACGACGCGAGGAGCCGACGCGTGGAGCTTCGCTTCGAGCGCTCGGGGGGCGCCGTCGTGACGCTGCTGCTCTCGCCCGCCTCCGGCACCACGCAGGCCGAGCGTGCCACCGCCGCGTTCACCACCAACCAGTTTTGCGCCGACGTCACCGTCGAGGGTTGGTGCGACGACGAGGACCTCACGGGTCTGGTGCGTTGGGCCTTCGACGTCACCACCGGCGACCCGCGCGTCCAGGCGATCGAGGGGGTCGACGAGCAGCGAGTCCTGGCCGCCAGGGGCGAGCATCCCGTGCTGAGCCGCAGCCGTACCCGGATGCACCGGCTCGTGCGTGCGCTGCAACGAACGGCCCGCTTCGCCGGGTGGCGATACGAGGGAAGCGAGCGCGCGCCCGATGGAAACGCGGCGATCATCCACGTCGGGGGGCCCGAAGGGATGAGTCTCTCGCTGAGGATCTCGGCCCACGCCAACGCCGGACGCAGCCGCTTGGACGCGACCTTCTCGCTGTCCGAGGGCACCGACGAGGCGGCGGCTCGCCCCGCGATCGAGGCCATGGTGATGGCCATGAAGCACCAGGAGGCCGCCCCCGGCGCGATGCGATCGCGGCACGACGAGTCGGACTGATGTGCCGAGTTCATGACGAGGCGGGGCGGATCGCCCTCGTCGGGATGACCTCTCAGCCCGACTCGTCCACGCGGATCGCTCCTCCCGGGCACACGCACGCCGCCTCGCGGGCGGCCGCGTGCAACGACTCGGGCGGCGTGGGATCGAGCAGGATCACCGTCCCCTCGTCCTCCTGATCGAACACGTCGGGCACGAGCATCACACACTGCCCGGCTCCACAGCACTTGTCTCGATCGACGATCACTCGCAACGTCATCGTTCCTTCGCTCCTTGCCGCACCACGTGCAGCGCTTCGTCCTCGCTCCCGCGGCGCCGCCTCTCGGAAGTGCACGGCGCCTGCCACAGCCCCACCAGGGCGTCGATGAGCCCATGCGCCGCGTCGTCCCAGGACGCGCGGGGCGTGGCGCTGCCCTCCTCGAGGGCTCGCTCTCGCTCGGCACACATGTGCACGATGAGGTGTCGGCTCATGTCCTCGCGCTCCGCCGCCACGTCGTCGGGTAGCTTGGCCACCAGCGGCGTGAGCTGCTCGAGCACCGCCTTCATCGACGCCGAGGCGACCGACTCGTCGACCACGATCCGACGCAGGGTCGGATCGGTGGTCGCCTGGGCCAGGAAGCGCGCGTGCCAGCTGGGGATGCCCAGCGCGGCGAGGTGCTCGGTGCTGGGCAGCACCAGGCACGCCATCCAGTCGCGCAGCTCGGTCGAGCCGCGGGTGGACTCGAGCAGGGCCTCGCGACGGCGCTCGATGTCCGGGGCGTGGTGACGCACGATCGCGAGCACGAGGTCCGCCTTGGTGCCGAAGTGGTAGCCGACCGCGGAGTTGTTCGCCTGACCCGCCTCCACGCTCACCTGGCGATTGGAGACCGCCGACACGCCGTGCTCGGCGAAGAGTCGCTCGGCCGTGACCAAGATGAGCTCTCGCGTGTCGGGGGCGGGGGCAGGTCTGTGGCGCGCTCGGCTCATGGAGCTACCAGCGTACCGGAACCCGTTCGAAGCCGCCGATGAGCAGGCCCTCGCGGAGCTCGAGCTGCTCGGCCGGTACCGCCAGGGCGAGCGTGGGCAGCCGGCGCAGCAGCACCCGGAGCACCGTCTGCAGCTCGGTACGCGCCAGCGCCTGGCCCACGCATGCGTAGGGGCCTGCCCCGAACGTGAGGTGGGGGTTGGGCGAGCGGCGCAGGTCCATCGTCTCGGCGGCCTCGAACGACGCCGCGTCCCGATTGGCGGCGGCCATGCTGCAGATCACGGTCGTGCCGCCGGGGATCGTGTGGCCCTCGAGCTCGACGTCCTCGGTGATGAAGCGCGGCAGCCCGAAGCCCGAGTTGGTGTCGAAGCGCAGCACCTCCTCCACCGCGGTGCGCACCAGCGAGGGGTCGGCCAGCAGCAGCTCCCAGCGCGAGCGCTCGCCGAGGAGCATCGCCATCATCTTGCCGATCATGTTCGAGGTGGTCTCGTGGCCGGCCACCAGGATGCCCTGGCCGATCGTCAGCAGCTCCCGCTCCGTGAGCGCCTGGCCCTCGTCGACCGCGATGATCAGCTCGCTGAGCAGGTCTTCCCCTGGCTCGGCCCGCTTGGCCGCGACGTGGGCCTGCATGTACTCGTCGAACTCCGCCTGCGCCGCCTGCATCTGCTCCCTGGAGTACTGGGTCATGCTCAGCATGGAGTTGGACCAGTGCGCCAGCTTGTCGCGATCGACGTCGGGCACCCCGAGCAGATCGCAGATCACCCACACCGGCAGCGGAAAGCCCACCATGGCCAGCAGATCCGCTGGCGGCGGCTGCTGGATCATCTCGTCGACGAGCTGCTCGGTCATCTGCTCGACCCGCGGCTGCATCGCGTTGACCCGCTTCGCGGTGAAGGACTTGTGCAGGCGCCCGCGCCAGCGCTCGTGGTTCTCCGTCAGCGAGGCCGAGTCGGCGTTCTCGAAGATCGTCTCCGAGCCGTCGCTGCCGATCCGCGCCGCCCGGTCCGTGCCCAGCTGCCGAGAGAACCGCCGATCGGAGAGCACGCCACGGACGTCGCGATAGCGGGTCAGCAGCATCGCCTGGTCGCCGCTGGGCAGGCGGACGGGCGCCATGGGACAGCGCTCCCGAAGCTCGGCCCACTGCGGCGGCGGCTCCAGGGGCTCTGGGGATCGAAACGGATAGTCCGGGACCTGCTCGGTGTCGTTGGTGCTCATCGTCGGAAGCTCTCGGATGAAAGAGCTAAGGCATATGACTTACTAAGTCAAGCGACTTATCTTGCGGAACGACGTGCATTGGCTGTAGAGGGGCGTTGGTGTGGCTTCTGGAGGGGTGGAGGAAATTGCGGTCCAGCGCGAATACGCGCCGAGTGTTCGTGTCGAGCGAGTACGGGACGCGACGAAGGGACGCAGAATTTCCGCGCCCGAAGGCGAGCGTAGACGAGGCCCTTCGTGTGCATCTCGTGCACGTGACGCGAGGAAGTCGTTGGACGCCGCTCACCCAAGTGTCCTATGCACCACGCCGATGGCCGACCCGGTCAAGTCGATTCTGCTCGGACAGCTCGAGACCGCCTGGGCGCTCACCCGCTACCACCTCGAGGGCCTCACCACCGAGGAGTGCCTGCGACGCCCAGCCCGCGCGGGTCTCCACGTGCACCGCGAGGCCGACGGTGGCTGGCGTGCCGACTGGCCCGAGCACGAGGGCTACGACCTCGGCCCGGCGAGCATCGCCTGGCTCACGTGGCATCTCGTCTTCTGGTGGTCGATGACGCTCGATCACGCGTTCGGTGACGCTCGCCTCGCGCGTGAGGACGTACGCTGGCCCGGCACTGCCGACGAGGTCCGCGGCGCCATCACGCGCCTGCACGACCGTTGGCTCGCCGCGATCGAGCCGCTCCGCGACGAGGACCTGAGCTCCTGCGAGCGCACGCGCTGGCCGCTGCAGGATCGTCCGTTCGGCCAGATCGTGGCGTGGGTCAACCTCGAGCTGATGAAGAACGCCGCCGAGATTGGCTACGCCCGCTTCGCGCTGGCGGTGTCCGACGGCGCGCCCGCCGTCGGCGAGCACCGGTCGACTACCCAACAGTAGAGCCGACCCCAATGACGTTGAGCAACGCGCAGATCGAGCGATTCGTCGAGGACGGATTCATCAGGCTCGACGGTGCCTTTCCCCGCGAGTTGGCCGACGAGGTGAGAGCGTTGCTCTGGCGGGAGACCGGCTGCGATCCGAACGATCCCCGCACGTGGACGCGACCGGTCATCCGCCTGGGCATGTACACGGGCGCCCCGTTCGTGGCGGCCGCCAACACGCCGGAGCTGCACGCCGCGTTCGATCGCCTCGTGGGCCCCGACCGCTGGCTGCCGTGCCGCAGCATGGGGACGTTCCGGTGTGCGTTCCCGTCGCCGGAGGATCCCGGAGATGCGGGCTGGCACGTCGACGCGAGCTTCGGCTACGAGGACCCGGACTTCTTCGCGTGGCGGGTCAACGTGGCCTCGAAGGGGCGAGCGCTCCTGATGCTGCTGCTGTTCTCGGACGTGGGTGAAGACGACGCGCCGACGCGGCTACGGGTTGGGTCCCACTTGGAGATCGCTCGACGCCTTGCGCCCGCCGGCGAGGAGGGGTTGTCGCTGCGAGAGCTGGCCTCGAACGGGTTCGAGGAATTCATGGGCTGCGGGCAGGCCTTCGCGACCGGCGAGGCCGGCACGGTGTACTTGTGCCATCCCTTCCTCATCCACGCGGCGCAGATCCATCGCGGCACCCGGCCGCGATTCCTGGCCCAGCCACCGCTGCTTCCGCGGCAGCCCCTCGATCCATTTCGCGAGGACGCAGGCGCATCGCCGGTCGAGGCCGCGATCCGGCTCGCCCTCGGGTTGCCGAGGTAGCGCTCCCTCGAACGCGAGGCTCCTCGCCAGGCAGCTCGTCCCTCACGTCCTCAAGCCCGCGTGCGGGGAGGCGGACCACGCTGGTCTACGTGCGGTCGACAGCCCTCGCCCAAATTGAAAAAGCCCCGAATTCGGGGCTCCACGGGGTGGGCGTGGGAGGACTTGAACCTCCGACCTCTGCCTTATCAGGGCAGAATCATGGGGTTTGCGGGGGTTTGCTCGGGTGGCCGGAAGTTTGAGAATTCGTCGTTAAATCAACGATTAACGCGTGAATTCGAGCGATGCGCATTGCTCGCTCTTTGCGTCGTTTTGGCGAAGGTTGGTCCAACTGTGGTCCAACGGCTAGACTCGTTTCGTGCCCACCCTACGGCTGACCAACGCCAGTATCCGGTCCCATACCCACGGCAAGCGCGTCGAGCTCTGGGACACCGTCGTGCCCGGCCTCCTCGTGATCATCACCGCCAACGGGGCGCAGACCTTCTATCTGAAGTACCGGAGCGAGGGGCAGCAGCAGAGGGTCAAGCTCGGGGCCTACGGCACAGCGCTGACGATCGAGCAGGCGCGCAAGCAGGCCCAGGTCGTCCGAGGATCGGTGGCCCGTGGTGAGAATCCGCAGGCCGAGCGCAAGCAGGCGCGGCAGGCCATGCGGGTGGTCGACCTGCTCGGCGAGAAGGACGACGAGGGCTGGTATCTGGGCAGCTACTGCAAGGTCGCGGGGCAGCTCGGCACGGCCAAGTCGGAGGGGGCGCTCAAGACCGACCGGTACCGCATCAACAAGCACCTGCGATCGCGAGGGGCGTTCATGCGGATGCGGGTCGATGCGGTCACGACCGCCGACCTCGAGCAGATCCAGCAGGAGCTCACCGCCGGGACGTGGCGCAAGCTCCGGGACGTGCTGCGGATCTGCTTTCGGCATGCCGAGGATCTCGGTGTCATTGCGCGTAGCCCCGCGGCTCGGCTCAAGGCGACCAGCGATCGGAAGGTCGAGCGGTATCTGTCTCCAGAGGAGCGGCAGCGGCTCGAGGCTGCGCTCGCGTATGCGCTGGAGGCCGGACCCCAGACCAAGGGTGGGCTCGCGCCCGGCTACGTGCGGGTGTTTCGGCTGCTGTCGCTGACGGGGATGCGGCTGGGCGAGGTGGTGAACCTGCGATGGGAGTACGTGGACTGGCGGCACGGGCAGCTGCGATTGCCCACGTCCAAGACGGGCGCCAAATCGGTCCCGCTGACGCGGCAGGCTCTGGAGTTCCTGCGGAAGGAGCGAGGCAGGGTCGGGCGCATCGGGCTGGTCTGCCCGAACGAGTCGGGGGAACGGCTCTCGAATGTCCAGCGGGCCTGGCGAACGCTGCGGGCCCATGCCGGGCTCGATGACGTGCGGATCCACGACCTGCGTCACTCGTGGGCGAGCGATGCGATCTCGGCCGACGTGTCGCTCCCGGTCGTGGGCAAGGTGCTCGGGCACAAGTCGTCGCAGACGACCGCACGCTACGCCCACCTGCACGACCGGGCGCTGCAGGATGGGCTCGAGCGTGCCGGCGCCGCCATCGAGCACGCCACCAACGGCGGCGGCTGAGTCGCCGCAGCCCAGTCGCCCACCCGATCGCCACACGGTAGAGTCCGCGAAGAGTCTCGATGGCCAAGCGCAAGAACGGCGACGACCCGGTCGCTCACAATCCGCACGACGGCCTCGTGAAGCGGATCTTCACCAACCCCGAGGCCGCAGCCGCCGAGCTGAGTCAGGTGCTTCCGTCCGCGCTCACCAGCCGACTCGACTGGAAGACGCTCCACGTCGAGCCGAGCTCGTTCGTCGACCCCGAGCTCGAGCACCGCACCAGCGACATCCTCTACTCGATCGCGCTCAGCGGCTCCACGCGCAGGATTTCGATCTACGTCGTGCTCGAGCACCAGAGCACGCCCGACCCGGTGATGGCGGCTCGCTTCGTGGTGTACGTGGGCCGGCTCTACGAGCGTTACCTCAGCGAGCACAAGGGCACCAAGACGGTTCCGCTAGTCGCCCCCGTGCTGCTCTACCAGGGTCCCAAGGGCTGGACCATGCCGCAGCGGCTCTCCGAGCTGCTCGACGTGCCGCCCGAGCTACTCGAGGCGTTCCCCTCCCCCATCGAGCTCGCCTTCGTCGTCGACGACCTCGGGGAGTCGGTCCTCGGTGACCAGGTGACCCATGACCAGCTCGTCCGCAACCGCGGCCTCGCGTTGGCGGAGATGGCCCGCACCATGCTGTGGCTCTACCACCACCCCGAGGCCACCGACGGCGAGCGCGCCGCCCTGCTCGGCCTGCTCGGCAACGTGATCGCCGAAGCGTGGGGCCCCAAGGCGGTCAAGCCGTTCCTGACCTACTTCCTGTCCGTGTTCGGACCCGAGTCCCCGGTCCGAGGTATACTGCTCGCGTCCGCCAGCAAGGAGACCCGCCACTTGTACGCCACCATCCGAGAACAGCTCATCGCTGAGGGACAGGCCAAGGGTGAGACCAAGGGCATGGCCCGCATGCTGGAGCGGCTGCTCGACACACGCGGGCTGTCGCTCACCCGCGACTTGCGAGATCGGCTGGCCGGGTGCCAGGACGAGAGCCTGCTTCAGCGATGGTTCGATCGCGCAATCACGGCAACGTCGCTCACCGAGATCTTCGACGACTGAACCGGCCGTTCCTGACCTACTTCCTCTCCGTGCTCCGACCCGAGACCCCGGTCCGAACATGCTGCTCGCGTCCGCCAGCAAGGAGGCCTGCCAGATGTACGCCACCATCCGAGAGCAACTCTACGCCGAGGGATGGGCCATCGGCTTCATCGAGGGTCGCGCCAAGGGCATGGCTAGCATGCTGGAGCAGCTGATCGACATGCGCGGGCTCTCGCTCACCCACGAGCTGCGCGAGCGGCTGGCCGAGTGCCAGGACGAGAACCAGCTTCTGCAGTGGTTTGATCGCGCAGTCACGGCGACCTCGCTTGCCGAGATCTTCGACGTGGAAGGTATACTCAAGGGCATGGCTCGCATGCTGGAGCGGCTGTTCGTGTTGCGCGGGCTCTCGCTCACCGACGAGCTGCGCGAGCGGCTGGCCGAGTGCAAGGACGAGAGCCTGCTCCAGCGGTGGTTCGATCGCGCCGTCACGGCGACCTCGCTCACCGAGATCTTCGACGACTGAAGCGGCCGTTCCCAACCCACTGTCCTCTGTGCGCGGACCCGATTCCCCGGTCCGAACATGCTGCTCGCGTCCACCAGCAACGAGACCCGCCAGATGTACGCCACCATCCGAGAGCAGCTCATCGCTGAGGGAATGGCCGACGGTCTGAAAAAAGGAATGGCTGACGGTCTTGCAAAGGGCAAGGCCGACGGCATTCGCGAGGGTCTCGCCCGAGGTGAAACCAAGGGCATGGCTCGTATGCTGGAGCAACTGCTCGGCATGCGCGGGCTATCGCTCACCAACGAGCTGCGCGACCGGCTGGCCGGGTGCCAGGACGAGAACCTGCTGCGGCGGTGGTTCGAGCGCGCAGACACGGCGACGTCCCTCACCGAGATCTTCGACGACTGAACCGTTCCTGACCCACTTCCTCTCCGTGCCCGTGCTCGCCCGCCAGCAAGGAGACCCGCCAGATGTACGCCACCATCCGAGAGCAGCTCATCGCTGAGGGAATGACTCGCATGCTGGAGCAGCTGCTCGACTTGCGCGGGCTCTCGCTCACCCACGAGCTGCGCGAGCGGCTGGCCGGGTGCCAGGACGAGAACCAGCTTCTGCAGTGGTTCGATCGCGCAGTCACGGCGACGTCGATCACCGAGATCTTCGACGACTGAACCGGCCGTTCCTGACCTACTTCCTGTCCGTGCCCAGACCCGAGTCCCCGGTCCGAGGTTTACTGCTCGCGCCCGCCAGCAAGGAGACCCGCCAGATGTACGCCACCATCCGAGAGCAGCTCATCGCTGAGGGACAGACCAAGGGCATGGCGAGCATGCTGGAGCAGCTGATCGACATGCGCGGGCTCTCGCTCACCCACGAGCTGCGCGAGCGGCTGGCCGGATGCCAGGACGAGAACCTCCTTCTGCGGTGGTTCGAGCGCGCAGTCACGGCGACCTCGCTCACCGAGATCTTCGACGACTGAACCGTTCCTGCCCACGTCCTCTTTGTGCCCGGACCCGAGTCCCGGTCCGAACATGCTCGCATCGGCCAGCAAGGAAGACCCGCCCGTTGTACACCACCATCCGAGAGCAGCTTCCGAGGCCGAGTATCTCGACCTGCTCCTCGCGCTGGTCACCGCGCTCCGGACGACCGTGGTGATGGCCCGCGGCAACGGGGTGTGGGACGAGAGCTCGGCGGCCGTCCAAGGCTGACCTGCTCCCGGTGGGGTTGAGATTCTCGACCATCAACCCCGCCGGGCCGATCTAGGGCGGGCCCGGACACTGGGACCCACGGTCGCGCGCCGCACCCCGGAACCACACACTACGCTCACCGGGCGCTGCAGGATGGGCTCGAGCGTGCCGGCGCCGCCATCGAGAACGCCACCAACGGCGGCGGCTGAGCCACGGCGGTCCAGTCGCCCACCCGATCCTCACACGGTAGAGTCCGCAACGAGTCTCGATGAGCAAGCGCAAGCAAGGCGACGACCCCGTCGCCCACAATCCGCACGACGGCCTCGTGAAGCGGATCTTCACGAATCCCGAGGCCGCAGCCGCCGAGCTGAGCCAGGTGCTTCCCTCTGCGCTCACCTCCCGGCTCGACTGGAAGACGCTGCACGTCGAGCCGAGCTCGTTCGTCGACCCCGAGCTCGAGCACCGCACCAGCGACATCCTCTACTCGATCGCGCTCACCGGCTCCACTCGCAGGATCTCGATCTACGTCGTGCTCGAGCACCAGAGCACGCCCGACCCGGTGATGGCGGCGCGCTTCGTCGTCTACGTGGGCCGGCTCTACGAGCGCTATCTCGGCGAGCACCAGGGCACCAAGACGGTGCCGCTCGTCGCTCCCGTGCTCCTCTACCAGGGTCCCAAGGGCTGGACCATGCCGCAGCGACTCTCCGAGCTGCTCGACGTCCCGCCCGAGTTGCTCGAGGCGTTCCCCTCCCCCATCGAGCTCTCCTTCGCTGTCGACGACCTCGGGGAATCGGTCCTCGGTGACCAGGTGACCCATGACCAGCTGATCCGTAACCGCGGCCTCGCGCTGGCCGAGATGGCCCGCACCATGCTCTGGCTGTACCACCACCCCGAGGCCACCGTCGGCGAGCGCGCCGCCCTGCTCGGTCTGCTCGGCAACGTGATCGCCGAAGCGTGGGGCCCCAAGGCGGTCAAGCCGTTCCTGACCTACTTCCTGTCCGTGTTCGGACCCGAGTCCCCGGTCCGAGGTATACTGCTCGCGTCCGCCAGCAAGGAGACCCGCCAGATGTACGCCACCATCCGAGAGCAGCTCATCGCTGAGGGAATGGCCAAGGGTGAGACCAAGGGCATGGCCGACGGTCTTGCAAAGGGTAAGACGGTGGGCATGACCAGCATGCTGGAGCAGCTGCTCGACATGCGCGGGCTCTCGCTCACCGACGAGCTGCGAGAGCGGCTGGCCGGGTGCCAGGACGAGAATCTCCTGCGGCGGTGGTTCGAGCGCGCATTCACAGCGACGTCACTCACCGAGATCTTCGACGACTGAACCGGCCGCTCCGGACCCACTTCCTCTCCGTGCTCGGACCCGATTCCCCGGTCCGTGGCACACAGATAGTCCGCCACCAAGGAGACCCGCCAGATGTACGCCACCATCCGAGAGCAGCTCTACGCTGAGGGATGGGCCATCGGTCGCGCCAAGGGCATGGCTAGCATGCTAGAGTTGCTGATCGACATGCGCGGGATCTCGCTCACCGACGAGCTGCACGAGCGGCTGGCCGGGTGCCAGGACGAGAACCTGCTTCTGTTGTGGTTCGATCGCGCAGTCACGGCGACCTCGCTCGCCGAGATCTTCGACGACTGACACCCGTGATCGCCGAGACACGGTGTTCGAGCACAGGAGCCCACGCGATGAGCAACGCCTGGTGTGATGTCCTGGGCATCAAGGTCCCCACCCTCGAAGCGGTGCGGGACCACCCCAGCGCCAACACCTACTCGCTGCTCCTCGTGGCCCTGCTCGAGCGTGGCGAGCCCATGACCCTCGTCGAGGTGGCAGCCCGCTTCGCCGACGCCGGGATCGCGCCGCCCGAGCGCGCCCTCTTGTCGCTGCAGCGCTGCAAGCCGGGCCGGGCGCCCGTCTACCGTGACGGCGACCGCTATGGCCTCGACCCCCACGACGACGAGCTCGACCTGTGGGCGTTCCGCCTTGGCCTGCGCCCTCCCAAGGTCTCTCGGCCCAAACCCGAACCCCCGAAGCTCGAGCCCATCCCCAGGCCCGAGACCCCGCTGAGCGTGAAGGAGCTCGACGAAGCCTGGAAGGGCGCCAACCTCCAAAACTGGTCCGCGCAGCGCGTCACCCTGGCCGTGCTCGATGCCCACCGCGAGCCGATGCTGCCGCAGCAGGTGATCGACTTCGTAGCCGCGCGCACCCGGTGGTTCCGGCTTCCCGCGGACACGCCCAGCTTCACCCGCAAGAACGCAGCTGTGACCATCCTTCCCGACGGACGCTGGGCGATGATCGCCAGCCCGGGGCAGTTCCTGATCGATGCTCGCAACGCGGTCCGAGATCGAATCGAGCGGCTCCGTTTCAATCCACCCCCTCAGCGCACCTCCTCCGAAGACATCGCGCGCATCCTCGAGGAAGAGGAGCGCAAGCGACTCGCCCATGCCGCGGAGCTGGCCAAGCTCCGTCGGGTGCTGCTCTACGCGTTCCCGGCCAAGGACCCCCAGGCGCTGGCGCTGCTCGACGTGGCCGGCCACGAGCTGGCGACCTTCGTCGGTGAGCAGGAGCTCGCGGCGGCCCGCGAGCGCCTGGCGACCTTCGATGTCATCGGCGCCATGGATGTTCGCGGATTGTTGCGCGGACTGGGGTTCGACCCGGGCTCACGCCGTCTCGCCGATCTGGGGCCTCCGCAGAAGTCCAAGCAGATCAACAAGCGCGGCCGAACCCTCAAGATCACGACCGAGCTGCTGATCCAGGGATCCTGCGGCATCAGCCGGCCCTTGGGCGATCCCAAGAAGCTCGCGGCATACCTCCGCGACGGCGACGACAAGAAGCTGCGTCGCCGCCTCGAAGCCAATGTCAAGGCGTTGCATGCCCTCTACGAGTACGGCTGCTTGCACGGTGCCGTGCGGCTGCGCTGGGGGTTCCTCGACGAGCTCATCCCGGCGCCATGGGCCCACCCAGACGAGCCCAAGCTGCGCCACCTCTGCAAGGCCGCGCTCGAGGCCGGCCTCCCGCTCGAGGTCGTGGTGGGATCCGCCCCGGGCTGGGCCGACCCCTGGGCTCGTGTCCGCTTGGCCCACGCACACAAGGCCGCCACCGGCTGGCGGATCTGGCTGACCGACGACCTGGGCTTCGAGATCAACGAAGCCGACGTACAGCGGGCTCGCCTTCGTACCCCCTCGCACCAGCACTGAGCGATTGCCCGACACCCACGGTCTCTCGCTCACCGACGAGCCGGTGATAACCGAGGCACGAGATCAACCGGCCGTGCTCGATCGCAGACGCGCGTCTCGCCACGCCCGTAGGTCCGCGACGCGGTAGAAGACGCGGCGGCCCATCTTGACGTATGGCGGACCCCCTCCTCTGCTGCGCAGCGTGTTGAGCGTCGACGGGGACAGGCCGACGACGCCGCTGGCCTGCTTCACGTCGAGAACCTCGGGCGCATCATTGGCCGCGGGTCGCGGTACGAGATCGAGCCTTGGTGGGCGGGCGACACGGCCCAGGAAGGGTGTCGTTGTTCACGATCATGACCCACCCGTAGCCGGGGTTTGTTCACGACCATGGCCCACCCTGGGGGCGGGTTGTTCACGA
>NZ_JAOVZF010000012.1 GCF_026337845.1 Paraliomyxa miuraensis
TCCTCGGCCAGAACGTCATAGAAATGCTGACCGGGAGACAGCGGCGGCATGGCCTCCGGAAACACGGAATTCAAGCCATTCCCGGGCCCCAGGAACGCACTGGGGAACCCGACGTCGCTCGGGGGCCACGTGTCGGGCGGGTTGTCGTGGGTGTTCTGCGGGTTGCACTCATCGGGCGGGGCGCCGACCAGCGGCGCGGGGTGATGGACGACGAT
>NZ_JAOVZF010000062.1 GCF_026337845.1 Paraliomyxa miuraensis
GCGCTCGACGAAGGTGCCCACCGAGATCACCACCGCCGCGCCAGCGGTCTGCGAGAGGTTGAGGAACACGCGAGCGTGGATCTCGGGGTAGTGGCGCAAGAGCGTCGCGTTGGCGACGGGGAACCACTCGTTCTCCCAGCGATCGAGCTGCTCGATGACGGCCGGGTTGGGCGATCGTGGGGGAAGGACTGCGAGCGATACGTCGGTGACGCCTCGCAGCAGAGAGAGTCCTTCCTCGAGGTCTTCCTTGCCGAACCCTCGAGATGCGAGCGCAGACGCGATCTTCTTGTTGCGGAGTCCGAGCAGCAGCTTCAACACGCGCTCGGCCTTGTCACCGATCCTCTTCTTGGCCATTGGGGGCCTCCTCCTTGTTAGCGAGAGTCAACGTAGGGGACCAGAGATGATGCGCCAGTGGTTTT
>NZ_JAOVZF010000007.1 GCF_026337845.1 Paraliomyxa miuraensis
ACCTTGGCCAGCACCCGTTCGAGACGCTGGGCGTACTGCGAGGGCTCGGTCGCCGTGGTGTCCACGGTTGGCGATGCGGCGGCCTTGGCCTTCGCCTTGGCCTTGCCGCGCGGTGGCTCGTTGGCGGCGGATTCGGGCTCGGCCTGCGCCCGGGCCTGCTGCGTGGTGGCCATCTCGATGACCTTGCGCAGCAGCACCATCAGGTCGGG
>NZ_JAOVZF010000159.1 GCF_026337845.1 Paraliomyxa miuraensis
CGCGTTTGCCTGACGCAAACCCCTCAACAACCGGCCCTTCAGGTGAAATCCCGCCTATTGTGCTTTTCGAGCGCTTGGTTCAGGTCTAGCGGTTGTTCCACGGCCGCTGGACACGGTCACGCCGCTGCGCTCTTCGAGCTCGGTGGCGTGGCCAATTCCACCCTGCGGGTGAACCCAGACCGCCGCGCCGCCTCGCTGGAGGTTCCCACCCGCGTCCACCATCAGCCGCTTGAAGTACTCCGTCTCGAACGCCGGGACCGCCTCGGAAAACGGCAGCTCGAAGCACCCTGGCGAGTTGGGTGACCGGGAGCCGCGCACATCACGCCAAATGGGACATCGATGTCCCATTTGGCGTGATGTGCGCGACCATGGCGGGCGACTGGTTGCTCGCGAGATGCACGGCCAGACCCATTGGATGGGTGCCCTGGGCTCGCGAGATGCATGGCAGACCCATCGGATGGGTGCCGTGCGTGTGGCACGAAGCCGAGGGCCCCCATCCGACGGGGTGCGGGCGCATGCAATCGCGCGGTGACGACCCCTCGGATGGGTCGCCGGTGTATGAATCCTGGCCGGTGGCCCCATCGGATGGGTCCCCCGTCGATGAATCGAAGCCGGTGAACCCATCGGATGGGTCACCGGCCTCGGGGGAGCAACGTCGGGAGGGGTCGATCAGCGACCAAGCGTCGATCAGCGAGCGACCAGCTCGAGGTCCTCGCGGTGCCCCGCGGGGTCGTCGGGCTCCGGGGCAGCGGGCTCGGTCGTGAGGTCGTCGGCACTCTCGGGGCGGCGGCGTTGGGGCTTGCGGCGGGAGCCCCCGCCCGAGCCCCAAGGGGGGATGCGACGCCGCTACACGCATTGGTAGCAGTCGGCGCCGCAGCTCTGCCCGTCGTAGCACTCCCAAAAGCAGTTCAGGTTCTCGCCATCGATGCTCGCGCAGGACTCGTACATCTCCCCCGTGCTGCCGCCCGGTGCCGGATCGCACTGGTTGCAGGCAGCCCCGCAGACCTCGTCGTCCGCGCAGCTCCAGTAGCAGGGATCGCCGGCAGCATCGGTGTCGCTACAGTCGTGATCCGGCTCGAACGTGTAGGGGCACAGCCCCGTCTCGTTGCGGAACATCGAGCAGACGGCGGGGAGGGTGTTGAAGCAGACCTCGCCGGCATTGGGGGTGGGAGCGGCGTCGCACTGGACGTCGTGGCTGTTGCACGTGGTCCCGGCTCCACCCATCGCCTCGCAGGCCTGAGTCCTGGCCCATCCCGGCGGGCTGGGATCGCCGCCCTCGGGTTGGATCCAGCATGCGTAGGAGCTGTTGCTCTGCGGCTCGATGAGACAGTACTTCTGCATCCCCGGCGTCGAGTATTCGAACTCTACGATGTTGATCTGGTGGGCCGCCGTGCTCCCGTCCGGCTTCGTATACGACATGTAGTACTGGCAGATGTTGTAGCCGTTGTTGCGACCCCACATCTCGCACGCATAGGCAAAGTCATCGCAATCGAACAGATCGGTGCCCGGGAGACCGCAGTTGTACTCCATGCCGGCCACGGGACAATTGAAGTTGGTGGGATCACCAGAGACGGGTCCGACCTCGCTCGCGCACGCGGGCACGCAGCACTCTTCCGGGGGTTCGTCGCAGACCGGCACGCACTGTCCCCCGAGGTCGGCGCCCGTGGACGAGCCATCCCCGGGATCTCCCGAGCTGGTGGAGCCGTAGCCGTAGCCTGTGGAGCCGTAGCCGTAGCTGGTCGAGCCGTAGCCTGTGGAGCCGTAGCCCGTGGAGCTGTAGCCTGTGGAGCCGTAGCTGGTCGAGCCGTAGCTCGAGCTCGCCATCATTCGGAGCTCGTAGTCTTCCTCCCGATCGTCACCTGCACCACAGCCGAATGCGAGCATCGACGCCGATGTGAGCGCGAGCGAGCGGAGCCAGGGACGAACGAGGGGTTGAATGTATGTTCCGATCACATCGAAACACGAGGCAAGGGGTGTGCCATGAGGTGTGCTCTTCCGTCCATCTCCCGCTTCGCGTCCGTCGTGCGTCCTACGATGGGGCACTCGGATCCCGACGACCATCGAGCAGGCTCGGATTCGCGGATCGAATGGCCCAGCGCTTGGGCAAGCCGCGCAATCGGTGGGCGAGGTGCCCAGCGATTGCGCGCGCGACGGGGCGGTCGTGGTCGTCCAAGACGGAGCAGCGGCGGCAGGGCTATGGGGATCTTGGCCGACGCGACCCTGCCACGGGGCGCTCGCCAGCCTACGGTCGAGGATCACGGACCACGAGCAACCAAGCGACGCGCTCGAGGGCGCAGCATGCCGCACCATCGGCGGTGGTCGAGCCCGAGATCAGAAACCGAGGCACATCGAATCGGGGAGATTGTTGCAGGGCATGACCCGCGGGCTCGCATCCGGGCGTCGAAGGGTGCGATGATGGTCGCATGCAGCGCTGGGCGGCAACCATGCGGTGGGGTGGACTTGCGGGGATGCTGGCGTTGGCCTGCGGCGCGCCCGGTGGCGAGACCACCGGGCCGGGCTCGACCGGATCGGACGAGACGACGGACGAGCCGGGCTCGGGCACGACGACCGGCTCCGACGGCACGACCGTGGCAGGGAACCCCACGACCGATGGCGGCTCCGAAGGCGTAGACGACACGACCACCACGGGCGAGCCGCCCCTCGGGACGGGTGGGATCTGGATCTCGATCGAAGAGGTCATGGCGCTCCCGACCTCCGGTGCCGCATGGGACGAGCTGCTCGCGGTGGCGATGCAGGGCCCCGGGGTGCCGAACCTCAGCGATCAGGATCAGGACGACAACGTGATGGTCCTGGCCAAGGCGCTGGTGTGCGTGCGGCTCGACGACGGGGCACTGTGCGACGAGGTGCGGGCCTCGGTGATGGCGGCGATGGAGACCGAGAACGGCGGTCGCACCCTCGCGCTGGGTCGCGAGCTGTTGGCCTACGTGGTGGCGGCCGACCTGGTGGGCCTGTCGGACGCCGATGACGCGATGTTTCGAGCATGGCTGGCGGACGTGATCCACGAGGACCTCGAAGGCCGCACGCTGGTCACGACCCACGAGGATCGCCCCAACAATTGGGGCACCCACGCGGGCGCGAGCCGAGTGGCGGTGGCGGTCTATCTCGGCGATCAAGCGGAGATGGACCGCTGCGCCGATGTCTTCCACGGCTGGCTCGGTGATCGCCAGACGTATGCCGGCTTCGCCTACGGCGACTTGTGGTGGCAGAGCGATCCGAGCAACCCGGTGGGGATCAACCCCGTGGGGGCCACCATCATGGGAGAGAACGTCGATGGCGTGCTGCCCGACGACCAGCGCCGGGGCGGTCCCTTCGCCTGGCCGCCTCCCCAGGAGAACTACGTCTACGAGGCCCTCCAGGGTGCGATCGCTCAGGCGGTGATCCTGCATCGCCGCGGCCATGACGTATGGAACTGGGAAGACCAAGCCCTGCTCCGCGCCTACCTGTGGCTCGACCAGCAGGCCTCCTACCCCGCCGCGGGGGACGACACCTGGCAGATGCACCTGGTCAACCACTACTACGGGACCACCCTGCCCGCGCCCGAGGTCGCGTCGTCGGGCAAGAACATGGGCTGGACCGACTGGACGCACGCCGCCCCGGCGCCCTGAGTCGTGCCGCAACCGGCACGAGCATTGCCACGCTCCCGGGCTGACACCCGACGCTGCCTGGCAATACGGCAGGATGAATCCGGTCGTGTTCGGGATGACCTCTGGCACGGCGCCACATCGCAGACCACTTCACCCATCGTCGAGCTCGGCGAGCACCTGCCTCGCGAGCATCACGACCTCGCGATCCTCCGCCGTGATCTCACCATCTTCCGCCTTGGCCTCCGCCTCCATCTCCTCGAACGTCGCGACGTACTCGACGAGCACCTCACGAGCACAGGTCGGCCGGTGGCGACGAAGAAGGCGGATCGCATCCGCCCGTGCGCGCGGGCTCGCGTCGTCGAGCGCTCCGTAGTGGTACTCGGGCGGGTCGTCGACGAAGCGGCCGGTGTAGGCCGTCTTCAGCTCCGGGTCGGGGATCAGCGTGAGCGCCTCGATCGCCGCGATCCGGGTGAGGATGTCCTCGTCGCGGAGCGAGCGGCGGAGCTCCGGCACCGCTGGCCGGTGCCGGAGCTTGCCGAGCGCCGTGGCGGCCTCCATGCGGGTGAGGAAGTACCGATCCTCGAGCGCCTCGATGAGCCGTGGCGCGAGCGCTTCGAGCCCGAGCAGCCCGGCAAAGAGCGCCCCCGCGCGCCGCTCCTCCGACGCCTCGTGGTCGAGCATCGTACGCACGCGCGCCGTGATCGCCTCGCCCAGGGTCGGCAGCGCCTCGCGGATCGCAGCGACCGTCCGCATCTCGCAGTGCACCACGTAGTCGTCCATCAGGATCATGAGGAGCTCGATGTCCCCCCGCTCGGCGGCCCAGCGCGCGACCTCGGGCAGCCGTCGATCGCTTTGCTCGATCAGCGCCTCGATCCAGGCCGAGAACGCCTCGGGATCCCCGTCGAGCGCCTCGAGCCGCGTGCGCGTGTCCTCGTCCGTCACGGGCGCGAGCATACCCCGGCGACTCCGAGTCCCGGATGAACGCCGACAGCCCCGTGATTCACCCCCGCACGCCCTTCACCCCCGCACCACCGCAATCGCCCGTCCTCCAGGCGACTCCACCCGCTCGACCCTCACTCGCCCCGCAAGCCTCCCTGCATTGCTACGCCGGTCGAAGATCACCAGCCACCCCCGATCGAGCCCGAGCCCGCACAGGTATCCATCGAGCTGCTCGAGCCCCTTCGCGATCGGATCGGCCTCCTTGTCGCGCCACACCTTGATCTCGATCGCCACGCGCTCGTCCCCGTACCGCAGCAGCAGATCCATCCTCCCGGACCCGATCGCATACTCCCGCTCGATCGACCCCCCACCGTTGACCACGCGATGCAGGAACGCCATGGTCACCAGGTGCGGCGCGATCTCGTGGTAGGGCGCCGCGGCCAACAGCGGCTCGCCGTGCTGTCGCCAGAACTCGACGAACGAGTCGAGCAATCGCTCGGCATCGAGGCCCGACGCTGCTCCGCTCGTCCCGTTCCCATTCTACTGCGCCCCGCCCAGCTCCACGCTCCGCTCGATCCACCCCACCCGGCAGCTCCCCACCCGCACCGTCACTCGCCCCGCACCCCGCACCACCCAGCGCAGCATCCTCGTGCTCACGCTGCCGCTCCCCCGCGGAAAGCCGGGGCTGCCCAGCGTCATGCCCCGCCCGCGCCCCCAGCCCTCGAGGTGCCCCAGCGCCCGCAGCCCCTCCGCTTCGTCCACCAGCGTCGCCCCCCCGTCCACCGCGACCTCGGCTCGCAGCGGCTCGTTCCACTCGTGAGCCTTCGACGACGGCACCACGTACGTCGCCAGGTAGCCGCGGTTGTCGACCTGCAGCTCGAGCTGCCACAGCCCCTTGGCCAGCGCCGTCACCCGCAGCTCCGAGGCCCAAAGCCGCGGTGCCATCGCGACCAGCCGCAAGAACGCCGCCGTCTGCTGCTCGCACAGCCGCGGCAGCCGCTCGGGCGGCGGGTTGCGAACGCCGAAGCGAATGTCCATGCCCCCCACCTCCACCGGCCCGAGCTGCGGGTGCTCCACCGGTACCCACGGTCGAAACACCCGCGACCCGTTCTCGCTTGCGTCCCATCGCGCCAGCCGATGCAGCAGCTCCCGATCGAAGCGGCCGTAGTGGTCCACGAAGCGAGGCGGACGCGGCATCTCCAGCACGCGGAACAGATCCCACAGCTCGCACACGTAGGCCAGCGCCCCGCGCGAGTGATAGGCGAACTCGGTCAGGTCTCCGTGCAGCGGCGTGTCGGGCTCGTAGGTGAAGTCGGTGAACCCGCTGACCATCGGATACCCGGTCAGCGGCTCCATGAACGCCTCGAGCTCGCGCCAGATCGCGAGATCCCCGGGATGCATCTTGTTGTCGGGCTGGGTTCCCAGCGGTCGAATGAGCACCCCGCCGTAGGTGTGCAGATCGAGCCATGCGAAGATCGTGGGATGCGCCGCCACGAAGTCGACCACCGCGCGCGACTCGGGCTCGGACAGCGCAAACGGACCCGCGCCCGCCTGCACGTGCTCGGGCGCCCAGTCGTAGGGAAAGTTGCGGTTCAGGTCGGGGCTGTTGTCGCCGGTCATCGTGGGCGTGGGCACCGTCCGACCGTCGAAGCCCTCGATGCTGCCCTCGGGCCAGATCTTGTAGAACGGGCCGACGTCGTCGAGCTCGCGAGGCAGCATGAGCCCGGGGATCTCGGTCGACTCCACGAACTCCCCGGTGGGATCGCGCCGCCGCAGCAGCAGCGCCAGGCCGTCGCCGTCGAGATCGTGGCTGCGCCAGCGAGGCGAGCGCTGCGGTCGCTCGTCGCGAGGCACCGAGCGAATGAAGCGACCGGTTCGCAGCACCTCCTCGGCTCCGTCGGGCGACATGCGCGGCAGCACCATCAGGCGAACCTCGCGGATCACCTCGCAAAGATGCGGCGGCAGCCCGTGCACGGCGGCCGAGGCCTGCAGGTGCAGCCGCAGCGCGTCCTCGGCGATCGCCAGCGCCACCGAGCTGCCGGCCAGCTCGGACGCATGCATGTTGGCGTCGACCCACGCGCTCGGCCGCTCGCGCCCGGGCTCCGGGCCGATGAGCAGCAGCCACAGCTCGCGCCCCTGGGGGGTGCGCCCCAGCGAGCGCAGCTCGCAGAGCTCGGGGTAGGCGTCGGCCCACGCGTTCACCTGCTCGGTCAGCGCGTCGTGGTCGAGGATGCGGTCGCGAAAGCCCCGTGAGAGCGAGGCAAGGCCCGTGGGATCGGTCATCGCGAGCGCGATCATAGGCCGCCTCCGGCCGCATGCGATATCGTGGGCCATGCCCGCCGACGACCTCGACTACGGTGCCGCCCACGAGGCCGAGCGCGAGGTCCTGTCCGAGATCATGGGCCATGCGTTCGCCACCACGCCCGCGGGCATGGTGGGCTGGCTCGAGCGGCTGGGCTACGACCAGCTCCGGGTGCTGCGGGGCCCCGATGGCGTGCGCGCATGCCTGGGCCTGGTGCCCATGGGGCAGATCTTCGGCGGGCGCTCGCTCCCGATCGTCGGCATCGTGGGCGTCGCCGTCCGCAGCGACTGGATGCGCCGCGGCATGGCCACCGCGCTGATGGGTCGTGCGCTGCACGAGATCCGCGCGGGTGGGGTCGCGGCGTCGAGCCTGTATGCCTCCACGGCGTCGCTCTACCGCCGCGTGGGCTACGAGTGCGCCGGCTCGCGCCACCTCGCCGAGCTCCTGCCGCTGCTGGCTCCTTCGTTCCGCGAGCCCACACCACCGCTGCGCGCGCGCCAGGCCACGCCCGATGATCTTCCCGCCGTGCAGGCGCTCTACCGAAGCGTGGCCGGTCACCACGAGGGCTTCCTCGATCGCGGCCCGTACGTCTGGGCGCGGCTATGCGACGAGCGCTTCGGCGTTCGTGCCCACGGGCTGCTGTTCGACGACGACGATGGACTCGCGGGCTACCTCTACTACCGCAAGCACCCCGGCGCCGATCGCCACCGCGTGGAGGTGACCGACGCATGTGCCCGCTCCCCCCGGGCCTGGCGGCGGATCTGGATCGCGCTGGGCGACCTCGGCACCATGGTCGATTGCATCGAGCTGCCCACCGCCCCGCACGACCCGCTGTACCTGCACCATCCCGACCCTCGCTTTGCCGTGCGGCTGCAAGAGAACTGGCTGATGCGGGTGACCGACGTGGTCGCGATGCTCGAGGGGCGTGGCTACGCGCCCGGCGTCGCGGGGCGCGTGGAGCTGCGGCTCGAGGACCCCGTGCTGCCCGAGCAGGCGGGCGCGTGGCAGCTCGAGGTCGAGGGCGGTCGCGGCCGCCTGGTGCGAGGCGGCGCGGGCCGGTTGCAGCTCGATGCGAGAGGCCTCGCCGCGTGGTGCTCCGGCTTCGTCTCACCCCATGCGCTCGTCCAGCTCGGGCTCGGGCAGGGGCCGCCGCCGGTGCTCGAGCTCGCTGGCGCGATCATGGCGGGACCGCAGCCGTGGATGCGCGAGATGTTCTGACGCACATCCACGGCCCGCGGTCCCGGGCGCCCGCTCACTTCGCGGTATGGCCGAGGATCGACTTGGTCTCGAGGAACTCGTGCAAGCCCCACTCGCCGAACTCGCGCCCGTTGCCCGACTGCTTGTAGCCGCCGAACGGCACCGTGATGTCGACGTTGGCCCCGTTGATGTGCACTGTGCCCGCCCGAATTCGACCCGCCAGCGCGATCGCCCGCTCGCGATCGGCCGAGCTGACGTAGGCGCACAGCCCATAGGGCGTGTCGTTGGCGATGCGGATCGCGTCGTCCTCGTCGTCGTAGGCGATGATGCACAGCACCGGGCCGAAGATCTCCTCACGGGCGATCCGCATGTCGTTGCGAACGTTGGAGAAGATCGTGGGCTTGACGTAGTAGCCGCGCGACAGCCCCTCGGGGCGACCCAGGCCTCCACACTCGAGCGTGGCACCCTCCTCGATGCCGGCCGCGATGAGCCCCTGGATCTTGTCGAACTGCGCCGCCCCGGCGACCGGGCCGAGCTGCGTGCTCGCGTCGCTGGGGTCTCCGACCGTGATGGCCTCGGCCGTGGCCTTGGCGATCGCCGCGGCCTCGGCCATGCGTGCCCTGGGCACCAGCATGCGCGAGGGTGCGTTGCACGACTGGCCCGAGTTCATGCACATCAGCCCCGTGTCGCGCGCGACCACCGTGGCGAAGTCCACGTCGTCGAGCAGCACGTTGGGCGACTTGCCGCCCAGCTCCTGCGTCACCCGCTTGATGGTCTTGGCCGCATGCTCGGCGACCGAGATCCCCGCGCGGGTCGAGCCGGTGATCGAGATCATGTCGATGTCGGGGTGCGAGGACATCGCCACCCCCGTCGTCGGGCCGTCGCCGTTGACGAGGTTGAACACGCCCGGCGGAACCCCGGCCTCGTGCAGCACCTCGGCGAACAGCAGCGCGCTGAGCGGGGCGAGCTCCGACGGCTTGAGCACGACCGTGCAGCCCATCGCCAGCGCGGGCGCCACCTTGGCGCCGATCTGATTGAGCGGCCAGTTCCACGGCGTGATCAGCCCACACACCCCGATCGGCTCGCGCACCACCACGTGCGGGCCACGCTCCTCCCGCGCGGAGAAGCTCGCCAGCGCCCCACGAGCCGTCGCGAGGTGGCCCAGTCCGCAGGGGGCATGCACGGCCTTGGCCAGGCCCATCGGTGCGCCCATCTCCTGGGAGATCGCGGCGCCGATCTGGGCCATGCGCGTCTGATACTGCCCGATGATCCGATCGAGCAGCGCCAGCCGCTCCTCGACGCTGGTGCGGGAGAAGCTCTCGAACGCGCGACGGGCCGCCTTCACGGCCCGGTCGACGTCCTCGGCTTCGGCCACGGCGATGCTCGCGATGGGCTCCTCGCTCGCGGGGTTGATGACCTCGAGGCGACGCGAGCCGAGCGGCTCGACCCACGCCCCGTCGATGAAGAATTGTCGTTGATGCTCCATGGATCCTCTACGCTCTACCTACGCACTACCCAGCTGGTACGACTCGTGCCATCAAAATCGTCCAGATTCGATCGCTCGCATGCCCGTCGCCCCGAGCGCGAGGACCATCTGGTCGAGCGCCCCGAATCGCGGGTCCTTGGTGTAGCCCTTGCTCCACCGGTAATAGATCTGCTGCAAGATGCCCGCGAGCTTGAGCATGGCGAAGCAGTAGTAGAACAACATGTTCGATACGTCGGTCCCGGTCCGCTCGGCGTAGCGCTCCACCAGCTCGCGGCGGGTCATGGCCCCGGGGGCGGTCGTGGGGCCGAACGCCATCGCCTGCCAGCGCGGATCGTCGTCCTGCTGCACCCAGTAGCCGATCGCGGTGCCCAGATCCATCAACGGGTCGCCCACCGTGCACAGCTCCCAGTCGAGCACCGCCACGATGCGCGTGGGGTCGGCCGGATCGAGCATCACGTTGTCGAACTTGAAGTCGTTGTGAACGAGCGTGGGCTTGCCGTCGGGTGGGATCCGCTCGTGCAGCCAGGCCCCGAGCCGCTCGATGTCGGGGACGTCGCTGGTCTTGGCCCTTTCGAACCGGCCGATCCAACCCTCGACCTGGCGCCGCACGTAGCCCTGCGGCCGGCCGAAGTCCTCCAGCCCCGCCGCCTCGAGATCGACCGCGTGCAGGGCCGCCAGCTCGTCGACGAGCGACTCGCACATGCGCCGAAGCATCGGCGCATCGCCCTTCAGCTCCTTGGGCAGGGTTCGACGCAGGATGATCCCCCGACGCCGCTCCATCACGTAGAACGTGGCGCCGATCACCGAGGGGTCTTCGCACAGCAGCAGGGGTGCGGGCGCATTGGGGTAGATCCCCTGCAGCGCCGCCAGCACCCGATGCTCGCGCTTCATGTCGTGCCCCGAAGCGACCTGCACCGCGAACGGTGGCCGCCGCAGCACCAGCTCGGTGTCGCCCTTGCGCAGCAGATAAGTGAGATTGGAGTAGCCGCTGGGGAACTGCTCGATCACCAGCTCGCCGGACAGCTCGGGTCGGTGCTGCTCGAGGTAGGCGTCGAGCGCCGCCAGATCGAGCGTCTCTCCCTCGCGTACGGGCTTGCTGCCGTCGATGGGCGCGTCGCTGCTCATGCCTCGCTCCCCTTCGTGCTGCCCGCGGACTCGTAGCGGCGCAGGATCCTGCGTGCCACCACCGTCTTGTGCACCTCGTCGGGCCCGTCGTAGATGCGAGCCCCTCGCTCGTGGCGGTAGATCCACGAGAGCACGGTGTCATCGGTGATGCCCAGCGCGCCGTGGCACTGGATCGCGCGGTCGACCACCCGCTGGAGCACCCCCGCGGTGTGGAACTTGATGAGCGAGATGTCCTCGCGCGCGGCCTTGACCCCGACCTCGTCGATGCGCCACGCGGCGTGCAGGACCAACCATCGCGCCGCGTCGATCTCGGCGCGAGACTCGGCAATCCAGTGCTGGACCGTCTGCGTGTCGCCCAGGCGCTCGGTGGGCGACAGCCGGCGCTCGATGGCTCGCTGGGCCATGAGGTCGAACGCTCGCTCGCACAGGCCCAGCCAGCGCATGCAGTGGTGGATGCGCCCCGGCCCGAGCCTCGCCTGCGCCAGCGCAAAGCCCTTGCCGGGCGCTCCCAGCAGGTGGTCGTTGGGGACCCGCACGCCCTCGAGGCGAAGCTCGGAGTGGCTGTTCCAGCCGTCGCCCGGCTCCCCCATGATGGGAATGTTGCGCACGAGCGTGAAGCCCTTGGCGTCGGTGGGCACGATGATCATGCTCGCGCGATCGTGGGGCGCGGCCTCGGGATCGGTCACCGCCATCACGATGCAGAACGCGGCTCCATCGGCGGCGGTGGTGAACCACTTGTGGCCGTCGATCACCCAGTCGTCGCCGTCACGACGGGCGCGGGTGGACATCCACACCGGGTTGCTGCCCGCGTGCTCGGGCTCGGTCATGCCGAAGCAGCTGCGGATCTCGCCGTCGAGCAGCGGGCGCAGCCAGCGTTCGCGCTGCATCGGAGTGCCGAACTCGAGCAGCAGCTCCATGTTGCCGGCGTCGGGAGCCTGGCAGTTGAGCACGTAGAGCCCCAGCGGCGAGCGCCCGAGCACCCCGGTGACCAGGCCGTGCTCGAGCACCGACAGACCCATCCCGCCGTGCTCGGCGGCGATCTGGGGCAGCCACATTCCCTCGGCGCGGGCGCGCCGTCGAAGCTCGCGAAGCCGGGGCTCGACGGCGCCAAAGCCCGCCTCGCGAACCTCGGCCTCCAGCGGCACCAGGTGGTCGTCGACGAGGCTGCGGAGCTTGGCGAGGGTGGGAGCGAGCGACGGAGGGATCGACAGATCCATGGATGCTCCTGGCAAGCGGTCCACGCGTTCGGCGTGGCAAAGGGGGGGTCGTGGAGGGGACCGGACGAGCGGTGGCCCGTCCCTCGAGGGGCTCGGCCGGATGATCACCCGAGCCCCTCGCGTGCATCCGATGATACCACGGAACGCTCGCAAACCAGCACCACTCGAGCCGAATGCGAGCGCACTTCGAGCGGCCTGCGAGGGAGATTACGAGCTCGTCGCCGAGCTCCTCGTCCCGCCGACTCGAGCCATGCGACCGGTCGCGAGAAGGCGTCGACGCCGGCTCGAGCGACGTTCATCGGAACGTCGCTCGAGCCCGACGTGCTCGCGCCTGGTTCCGATGGTCGCGGGCCGGGGACCGACGTCGAGAACGACGAGCAGCGGGCTCCTGGTGCGTCTCGATGGCCGTGTCCACGAAGTCGAGTCGACCGCCGACTCGTGTCAGTGCATCGCCCGTCGAGGGCGCACACTCGTCCTCGTGCACCGTCGTGCGCACCCGTCGATCCTGCACGTCCGCGATCGATCTTTGTTGTTTCGGACCCATTGCAGATGAGACACTGTGACGGTTGGTGTGAGCGGTGAGCGGGGTAGACGAAATGTACCGGGATGACCGGCGCGACGAGGACGTTCCGACCGTCATGGTCCTCAACGCCGCGGCATTGGAGCGGCTCTTGGTCACGGACGGTACGCGGGACGACGCACGCGGCGAGGAGGTCCCGACCGTCATGGTTCGCAGCGCCGCCGTGGCAGGGCCGACCGTGGCCATGGACGGGGCGGGCGTCGACGACCGGACCCTGACCGAGGAGGGGGACCTCCAGCAGATCGGTCACTTCACCGTGCTCCACGAGATCGCCGAGGGGGGCATGGGGGTCGTCTACGCGGCCCACGACGACCAGCTCGGGCGCAAGGTCGCGATCAAGCTCCTGCACGCGCGAGGCGACCACGGCGATCAGGCCCACGAGCGGATGATCCGAGAGGCGCGGGCGTTGGCCCGCCTGTCGCATCCCAACGTGGTGCAGGTGCACGAGGTGGGGACGTTCGAGGGCAAGACCTTCGTGGCCATGGAGTACGTCGAGGGGCAGACCCTGCGGCGGTGGCTCGAGGCCGGGCCCCACTCGTGGCGCGACGTGCTCGACATCTTCCGACAGGCCGGGCAGGGGCTGGCCGCGGCCCACCGGGCCGGCATCGTGCACCGCGACTTCAAGCCCGACAACGTGGTGGTGAGCAAGGACCAGCGGGTCAAGGTGCTCGACTTCGGCCTGGCCCGCTGGAACGCCGACGGAGGCCAGCTCGAGGGCGAGGAGCCCGAGCTCTCCCACGACTCCCATCCGCCCGACGCCGACGAGGAGCGCAGCCTGACCAGGACCGGCTTCGTGCTGGGCACGCCCGCGTACATGTCCCCCGAGCAGCACGAGGGCGAGGCGGCCGATGCCCGTAGCGATCAGTTCGGGTTCTGCGTGGCCCTCTACGAGGCGCTCTACGGCCGTCGCCCGTTTCCGGGGCGCACGTTCGCGAAGCTCTCCCGGGCCATCACCAAGGGCGCGCCGCTGCCCCCGCCCTCCGGCACCGAGGTGCCCAGGTGGGTGCACCAGGTGGTCATGCGCGGGCTGTCGCGCGACCCCTCCGAGCGCTTTCCCTCGATGGACGCGCTGCTGACCGGCTTCGAGGACTTCAAGGCCAGCGTCGACGCCTACAACACCGAGATGCTGCGGCTCGAGTCGGGGCTGGGCACGATCATGGTGCTCGCCTTCTGGATCCTCGACTGGATGTTCGTCCCCGAGCACGTCCTGCTCGCGCTGATCATCCGCCTGGGCATCGGCGGTGCCGCCCTGTCCGTGCACGTGCTGTGCCGGCGCCGCCCACGGCTGGTCGAGCGCCACATCGACGACCTGTCGCTGGTGATCAACATCCTGACCGGATGGGGCATGTCCGCCATCATCTGGCTGGCCGGAGGGTACGAGTCGGGCTACTACGCCGGGCTGAACCTGTTGGTGCTCAGCCTCGGCATCATGTTCCTGTGGACCGTGCGCCGGGCCCTGCTGCTCAACGGGATCGTCTACGCCTTCTACATGGCCCCCCTGGTGCTGGGCCTGGTCGAGGTCCGCGATCCCTCCGTGGTCCTGAGCAATCAGTTCTTCCTGCTGAGCACCATGATCATCGTGGTGGCCGCGCAGCGACAGCGCTACATCCAGCAGCGGCGCCAGTTCATCGCGGAGCAGGAGCGCACCCAGCTCCGCGAGGAGGTCGCCGCCATGGCGCGGGGCCGCCGGCGCGTCGATCTGTACGAGCGCAGCCAGTTCCTGCTGCTGGCCGACGACGAGTTCCAGCGCTCGCGTCGCGATCGACGACCCGTGTGGTGCGTGGTGGTGGGCGTGGACGGCTTTGGCGAGCTCGACGCTCGCTACGGCGACGAGGTGAAGGACGAGCTCCTCGCCGGCCTGCGGCAGCGCCTCGCCGAGGACCTGTGGCGGTTCGATCTGGCGGGTCGGTATCGCGGCGACGAGTTCGTGTTCCTGCTGTCCGATGCCCAGCCGGCCTCGGTCCGGCAGCTGACCGAGCGGCTCCTCGAGGCGCTCGGTGGTGAGCCGGTGCCCACGCAGGCGGGGCCCGTGGCGCTCACCTTGAGCGCGGGTCTGGCCTCGTCGAGCGCCACCGAGCATCTGACGACCCTGCTGTCCCATGCCATCTCGGCGCTGGAGCAGGCCAGGCGGGCAGGAGGGGCCCGCGTCGTGGTGTGGAGCGGCGAGCACCTCGTCACCACCCAGTCGTCCGTGCTGCCCAAGGACGTGGGGGCCTGAACGGCGTTATTCGTCACGAATCATCGTTCACCGGGCATTTACCGGAAAGCCTCGCGCTCCCGCCCCAAATTGACTTGCTTGCTGCCAACAAGTTGTATTAAAAAAGGATCGGTAAAAGGACCAAGGGGAATCGGAAAAACCTGGCAATCGACCAGGCCGGCTCCCCCAATGCTCCCCGAGAGTGACGCGACCATGTCCACCGAGCAGCGAATCATCCCCGCCGCCCAGCGCCGCAACCATTGGATGAACCAGATCGCCGGCCACGCGGCCATGCGACCCGAGGCCACCGCGTTTCGGCACCGCGGCGTCACGACGACCTGGAAGCAGGCTCACGAGCGGATCACCGCGTTCGCGGCGGCCCTCGAGCGACGGGGCGTGGGGTTCGGGGACCGGGTGCTCATGCTGGTCCTCAACCGCACCGAGGTGATCGAGGCCGTGATGGGCATCAACACCCTCGGAGCGATGGCCGTGCCGATCAACGTGCGCCTGGCCCCGCCCGAGATCGCCTACATCGTCGACGACGCCGACGCCGACGTCCTCATCGTCGACGAGCCGCTCGTCCCATTCGTCGCGGCCATTCGTCAGGCCACCGATCGGCTGAAGCGGGTCATCGTGCTCGGGACCGCGCCGGAGGGGTCATCGGGGATGGAAGCGTTCGACGCGCTCGTGGCCGAGGACCCGGGGCAGTGGCAGGCGCCCGACGTCCCCGAGAGCACGCCGGCCCTCATCATGTACACGTCGGGCACCACGGGTCGACCCAAGGGCGCGATGCTCGACCACATCAACATGGGGGCGCAGGCCATCACCTGCATTCGCGCGAACGAGATCTTCAAGGAGGACGACGTCGCGTTCATGACCGCCCCCCTGTTCCACATCGCCGGGCTGGGATCCATCGCGCCCAACTTCATGCTGGGGATCCCCACGGTGATCCACCCGCTGGTGGGCTTCGACGCCGGGGTGCTCCTCGACGCCTACGAGCGGGAGGGGGCCACCATCGTGTTCAACGTACCCGCCCAGTGGCAGGCGATCTGCGCCCACCCCGACGCCAGGGAGAAGGGCCGCAGGCTGCGGATCATCAGCTGGGGAGCGGCGCCCGCCTCGGAGACCCTCTTGCGACAGATGGAAGAGACCTTTCCCGGCGCCCTGAACGTCGCGGTCTTCGGGCAGACCGAGATGTCGCCGATCACCTGCGTGCTGCGGGGTCAGGACTCCCTGCGCAAGCTCGGCTCGGTCGGCCTGCCGATCCCCACGATCCAGGTGCGCATCGTCGACGACGAAATGAACGACGTCCCTCGCGGGCAGGTCGGCGAGATCATCTATCGCGGCCCGACCCTCATGCAGGGGTACTGGCGCAAGCCCAAGGAGACGGCCGAGGCCTTCGAAGGCGGGTGGTTCCACTCGGGCGACCTCGTCCGCCAGGACGACGAGGGCTACGTGTGGGTGGTCGATCGCAAGAAGGACATGATCATCTCGGGCGGCGAGAACGTGTACTGCGCCGAGGTCGAGAACGCCATCGCCTCCCATCCCGACGTGCTCGACGTCGCCGTCTACGGGCGTCCCGACGACAAGTGGGGCGAGGTCCCGGTGGCGGCGGTGGTGCTGGTCGCGGGGTCGAAGCTCGACACCGATGCGCTGCGGACGTTCCTCGGCGATCGCCTCGCCCGCTTCAAGCAGCCCAAGGCCATGGTCGTGATGGACGCGCTCCCCCGCAACGCCGGCGGCAAGGTCACCAAGCACGTCCTGCGAGCGCGCGATCCGGCGGTGAGCTGACCCGAGGAGCCACTACGGGCACCCCACGATTCGCCCACGAACGCCATGAATTCTCCACCCTCCCTCCGAATTGGCTTGACGACGCCCGGCGGTCCAAATAACTTACTTGTCATCAACAAGTAAAAACGGAAGACAGTCGGTGACCAGAAGCAGCGATTTCGAGGAATGCTCGGGTAGATGACGGCGGAGGCAAAACGAAGGACCCAGGAGGAGCGCACGGCCTTGTCCGAGCAGCTGATGACCGAAGCGGCAGTGAGCTTGTTGGTGGAGCGGGGCATCGCCAGCACCACCCTGGCCGCCATCGGCGAGCGCTCGGGCTACTCGCGGGGACTGGTCACCCATCGCTTCGGGTCGAAGGCCGGGCTGCTCGCCCACGTGCACGACAGCGTGGCCGCCGAGTGGGTGAACCGCGTCAACACGCTGGTGGGGCGAGCCACCGGGGTCACCGCGCTGCAGCGCGTGGTCGATGCGCTCTACCAGTTCATCGTCGACGAGCCCGAAGAGCTGCGTGCGATGTACTTGCTGCGCTACTCCAGCATCGATCCGGGGGCCGAGTTTCGGGCCAACGTGGCCAAGGTCAACCGGGCGCACGTGCGGGCGCTCGCGCGGTGGATCGAGGAGGGCAAGACCCACGGCGAGATCCTGCCGATGGTCGATGCCCGCATCGCCGCCGAGCTGTTCGCCAGCGTCGTGGACGGTCTGCTGTATCGCTGGGCCGTCGATCCAGAGATTCCCGTGAGTGAGCTCTACGAGCTGATTCGTGCTCACCTCGGATATGCACTACGGGTGCCCTCCCCCTGAGGGAGGGGAAGCGGCGGGAGGTATCGTATGAACTCGAAGACAATGCGAGCGGGGCGCTTCTTCTTGATCGGAATGCTGGGCGGCTGTGGTGGCGATGCCACCGGCGTCGGGAGCGGTGGCTCCACCGAAGCGGGCACCGACGGCAGCAGCAGCGGCGACGTCACCTTGACCACCGGGATCACGGCCGACTCGACGGGCTCGGAACCGGCCGACTCGAGCAGCGGCGAGCCGCCCGTTCCCACGGCCTGCGGCCAGGGCTTCCCGATCGCCGCGACCGAGCAGGTCCCGGGAGATGCCGACGCCGGCTACTACGCGCTGCTCAACGAGGGCTACGTGACCTGCGGGATCCCGGTGGGACTGTTCCCCATCGCCCAGCCGCTCCTGGGTGCGTTCGCCCAGGGTGATCCCCTGCCGGGCCGCGAGGGTGCCAACGCATGGGTGCCCTACAACTGGACCGTGCACACCGCGGCCAGCGGGGCCGAGATCGTGTCGCTCAATTGCCTCGAGTGCCACGCCGGCGAGTTCAACGGCGAGCTCATCCTCGGCCTTGGCAAGGCCGACGCCGACTACACCGAGGACATCGCCGGGTTCATGGCCGACATCCCGATCCCGGGCATCCCGCTGCCGGGCCTCGAGGAGATGACCCGGATGGCGCAGCGCTATCAGGCGATCGGCGACTACACCCGCATGTACACGGTGGGCACCAACTCGGCCGACAGCCTGGCCGCGGTGCTCTCCGCCCATCGCAACGCCGACACCCTGGAGTGGTACGACGAGCCGCAGATTCCTCCCCCCGATGTCGTCCTGCCGGTCGACACCCCGCCGTGGTGGCACACCAAGAAGAAGACCGGGTTGTTCTGGAACGGCATGTCGCGCGGCGATCACCGCTCCACGATGATCTACGCCAGCGCGCTGTGCACCGACTCGGTGCCCGAGGCCGAGGCCATCCTCTCGTACTTCAACAACATCAGGGCCTACATCGAGTCGATCGAGGCGCCGAGCTACCCGTTCCAGATCGACGAGGAGCTCGCGGCACAGGGGCAGGGGATCTTCGAGAGCGACTGCTCGTGCTGTCACGGTACCTACTCGGCGGATCCCAGCGCCGAGACCTATCCCAACCTGTTGCTGCCGGTCGACGTGATCGGCACCGATCCGCTCCTGGCGGTCGAGGCCGACGCGCGGCCGTTCAAGGACTGGTTCAACGACTCCTGGTACGGCGACATCGGACAGCTCACCACCGGAGAGCCGACGCCGGGCTACGTGGCGCCGCCGCTCGATGGCATCTGGGCCTCGGCCCCGTACTTCCACAACGCCTCGGTGCCCACGCTCGAACTGGTGCTCGACAGCACCGCGCGCCCGCAGTACTGGAAGCGCGAGGACTACGACAGCACCAACTTCGACGAGGACGCGGGCGGGTGGCCGTGGATCGAGCTGCCCTACGGCCAGGACGGAGCGCCCGCCGACGAGCGCAAGCACGTCTACGACACCTCCATCGTCGGCCACTGGAACACGGGCCACACGTTCGGCGACCACCTCGATGCGGACGAGCGACGCGCCGTGATCGAGTACCTCAAGACGCTCTGAGGGGCCCACGGGAGGGCCCACGGGAGGGCCCACGAGAGGGCCCGAGGGCACACGGCGCCCCCGGCTCCCGGGCATCTCCGTCCTTCGGGGCCCGTCACTGGGCCCAGCATTCGGCCAGCCAGCGCCGAATGATGCTCGAACAAGAAACTTGTTGGCAACCAGCAAATTCATGAGGCATGAATGAGCAGGCCAAGAGGGCACCGGATCCCATGACCCCGCGAACCATCTTCGAGCCCGAGCACGAGCTGTTCCGCGACTCGGTAAGGAAGTTCTTCCGCGCCGAGGTCTCGCCCCAGGTGGAGCGCTGGCGCTCGCAGGGCGTGGTCGATCGCGAGACGTTCCTCGCCGCGGGACGGCAGGGCTACCTGCTGATGTGGGCGCCCGAGGAGCTCGGCGGCATGGGCATCACCGACATGCGCTACGAGCAGATCCTGCAGGAGGAGAACTACCTGCACGGTGACCCTGGCCTGTGCCTCACCCTGCACTCGCGCGTGGTGGCCCCGTACATCGGCCACCATGGGACCGACGAGCAGAAGCAGCGCTGGCTCCCCGCGGCGGCGGCCGGCGAGGCGATCCTGGCGGTGGCGATGTCCGAGCCCGCGGCCGGCTCGGATCTGGCGGGCATGCAGACCCATGCCGAGGAGCGCGGTGATCACTGGGTGCTCCACGGCTCCAAGACGTACATCTCCAACGGGCTGCTCGCCGACTTGGTGATCGTGGCCGCGCGCACGAGCCCCGACTCGCGGCATGCCATGGGCCTGTTCGTGGTGGAGGCGGGCATGGCGGGGTTCGAGCGCGGGCGCAAGCTCGTCAAGATGGGCCTCGATGCTCAGGACACCGCCGAGATGTTCTTCGATCAGGTCGCGGTGCCCAAGGCCAACGTGCTGGGCGATCCCACGCAGGGGTTTCGCTACCTCGCCCAGGCGCTCGCGGTCGAGCGCCTGCAGATCGCGATCGGAGCCATCGCGCACGCCCAGGTGGCGTTCGAGCTCACGCTCTCGTTCGTCAAGGAGCGCCGGGCCTTCGGTCGGCCGGTGGGGACGTTCCAGAACCCGCGCTTTCGCCTGGCTCGCATGCGCGCCGAGATCGACGCGACGCAGGCCTACGTGGACCACTGCGTGATGCTGGCCAATGCCGGTACGCTCACGGCCGAGGTGGCCAGCGCGGCCAAGATGCTGGCCACCGAGCTCGAGGGGCGTGTCATCGACGATTGTCTGCAGCTCCACGGCGGCGCGGGCTACATGGAGGAGTACCGCATCTGTCGCATGTATCGCGATGCTCGAGTCACGCGGATCTTCGGAGGCACCAACGAGATCATGGCCGAGATCATCGGCCGTCACTTGGGTCTGGACGAGCGCAAGTTGGGGCTGGACGGGCGCAAGTCGAGGGAGGGATAGTAGGGCGATGGATGGTGGAACCTCGAACGTCGACCGCGCGTCCACACGCGACGCGGCACGGGAGACCACGGAACAGGAGACCTTTCGCGCGTGGTGCCGGGCGTGGTTGCGCGAGCACATGCCGGCGCGGCCGAGCTTCCACCTGCCGCAGGGGCCGCTCGAGATCTCCACGGAGGCCCAGCTCGAGTACCTGTGCGCATGGCAGAAGTCGGCGTACCAGGCGGGGCTGGTGGGCTGCGACTACCCCCGCGAGTATGGCGGCCGGGGCCGACGCGATTGCCAGCGCATCGCCAACGAGGAGCTGCAGACGGCCGGTGCTCCGTTCCTGCCCAACCTGGTGGGTCTGGGCATGGCGGGTCCCACCATCTTGCACCACGGCACCCAGGCGCAGAAGGAGAGGCTCTTGCCGCCCCTGCTGTCCGGCGACGAGATCTGGTGCCAGGGGTTCAGCGAGCCCGGGGCGGGCTCCGACCTCGCCAACGTGCAGGCGTATGCCGAGCGCCG
Organism: Paraliomyxa miuraensis; assembly: GCF_026337845.1. GTDB lineage: Bacteria > Myxococcota_A > Polyangia > Nannocystales > Nannocystaceae > Paraliomyxa > Paraliomyxa miuraensis. The sequence goes on from NZ_JAOVZF010000159.1 coordinate 20,726, forward strand.
CGGTGACCAGTGGGTCATCAACGGGCACAAGGTATGGACCACCCTCGCGCACTTCGCCACGTGGATGATCCTGCTGTGCCGGACCGACAAGGCCGACAAGTACCGCGGGCTCACCTACTTTGCGGTGCCGATCAAGGCCGCGGTGGGCAAGGGCGTCGAGGTTCGCCCGCTGGTGAAGATGACCGGTGAGGCCGGGTTCAACGAGGTGCTGTTCGAGGATCTCGTGGTGGGCGACGACTGCCGGCTCGACGAAGTGGGCCGGGGGTGGGCGGTCGCCATGACCACCCTGATGCACGAGCGCGGGGCGGGTACCCTGGTCACGCCCTCGTCGGGAAGCTCGGGCGGCGACGAGCTGGGGCCCGATGGGCTCGTCGAGCTGGCATGGCGCAGCCGCCGAGGGGGGCGACCGGCGGCCGAGGACCCGCTGGTCCGCGACGGGATCGTGCGGCTGCTGATGCGCCGTCGCGCGTTCGAGCAGTCGCGGCGACGGGCCTCGGTGCCCGCCTTGGTCGATCATCCGCAGCGGCTTCCCTTGCAGCACAAGCTGGTGCTGTCCGAGATGCTGCAGGACACGGCGCGCCTGGCCTGCGAGATCGAGGGCATGGGCAGCACGCTCGTTCGCACCGACGAGCACGCGCCGGCCGAGGGTCGCTGGCCGCTGGCCTACATGAACTCCTACGGCTTCACCATCGCGGCGGGCTCCAACGAGATCCAGCGCAACATCTTGGGCGAGCGGGTGCTCGGCCTGCCCAAGACCAAGTAGGCAGCGATGACCACGACCCAGCCCACGACCCAGCCCCGAGACTTCGGCTTTGGCGAGGAGGCGCAGCTGCTGCGCGATGCGGCGCGACGTCTGCTGCTCGAGCGCTGCCCCCCCGAGCGGCTCCACCGGCTGGTGGCGGCCGACGAGAGCCCGGCACGCGCCACGGAGTGCGTGTGGGATCCCGAGCTGTGGAGCCAGATGGTGGAGCTCGGCTGGACCGCGGTGGCGGTACCCGAGGAGGCGGGAGGCTTCGGCATGTCGCTGGCCGCGATCGCGGGGCTCTGCGAGGAGCTGGGGCGGGCGGCCGTCCCGTCGCCGCTCATCGGTACCCTGTGCGCCACCCATGTGCTGGCGGCGTGCCAGACCGAGGCCGCGCGCCTGCAGATGCGGCGCATCGCCGAGGGGGCGGCGCTGAGCGTGGCCCTCACCGATCGCTTCGGCTCGTGGGACTTCATGCAGACCGAGGTCGAGGCGGTGGGCTCGGGGCCGGTGCTGCTGCGGGGCACCGCGTGGTTCGTGCAGGACGCTCGCAAGGTCGATGCGTTCGTGGTCAAGGCGCGCGTTCCGGGTGGTGGGGTGGGCCTCTACGTCGTGGATGCCGATGCGCCGGGGGTGACGGTGGTGCCCGATGCGATCGTGGATCTGACCCGCGATCAGGCCCACGTGGAGCTGCGCGACGTGGAGGTCTCGGCCGACCGCGTCGTGGGGCTCATGACCACGCCCGAGCAAGTGGCGCGGGTGCTGGGACGGGCCGAGGCCGCGATGCTGGTGCTGGTGGCCGCCGACATGGTCGGCGCGGCCGAGTGGCAGCTCCAGACCACGGCCGCCTACGCCCGCGAGCGGGTCCAATTCGATCGCCCCATCGGGTTCTTCCAGGCGGTCAAGCACCCGCTGGTCGACATGATGGTGATGATCGACGAGGCGCGCTCGCTGCTCTACGACGCGGCGTGCACGTTCGACCAGGATCCAGAGGCAGCGGAGGTCCCGGCGCGCATGGCCAAGGCCGCCGCCAGCGATGCGGCGTCGTACTGCTCGAGCCGCTCGGTGCAGCTCCACGGGGGCATCGGGTTCACCTGGGAGTGCTTCGTGCAGCTCTACTTCAAGCGGCAGAAGCACAACGAGGTGCTGCTGGGCGATGGCTCTCACCAGCGAGCCAAGCTCGCGGACGTGCTCATCGGGCCCATTCGCGAGGGTGAGGCATGAAGATCGTGGCCGCCGTCGCGCGCGCGGGCCAGCCGTTCTCGCTCGAGGAGTGCGAGCTCGGCCCGCCCGGACCCGGCGAGATCCAGATCGCGGTCGAGGCGTGCGGGATCTGTCAGACCGATCTCTCCGCCAAGGATCACGGCTACGGCACGCCGCTGCCGGCGGTGCTCGGTCACGAGGGCGTGGGTCGGGTCGAGGCGCTGGGCGACGGGGTCCTTGGCCTCGCCAAGGGCGATCGCGTGGTCATGAGCTTTGGTGCGTGCGGGCGCTGCGGCAGCTGCCGCGACCACCATCCGGCCTACTGTCGGCATGCGGTGGGCTACAACGTGCTCGGGCGCCGCGAGGATGGAAGCTCGCCGCTGACGCTGCGAGGCGAGCCGATCACCGGGCACTTCTTCGGGCAGTCGTCGTTCGCCACCCACACGGTCGCTCGCGCCACCAGCGTGGTGCGGGTGCCCGACGACCTGCCGGCCCGGCTGCTGGCGCCGCTTGGCTGCGGGGTCCAGACGGGGGTGGGGGCGGTGGCCGACGTGCTGGCGGCGGGACCCGAGCATGGCCTTTGCGTGCTCGGCTGCGGCACGGTGGGGCTGTCGGCCGTGATGGCGGCCAAGCGGGCCGGGTGCGCGCGCATCGTGGCGGTGGACCTGCGACCCGAGCGGCTCGAGCGAGCGCTGGCGCTGGGGGCCACGCACGCGATCGACAACGGTCGGCAGGAGCTGTCGACCGCGCTGCGCGAGCTGTCACTCGGCCTCGCGCTCGACGTGACCGGCCAGCCCGAGGTGATCGAGGCGACCCTCGCCGCGCTGCGCCCTCGTGGCACGCTGGTGCTGGCCGGCCTCAGCCCGCGCGGGGCCCGACTCTCCCTCGATCCCAACCGGCTGATGGCCAGCGGTCGCACGGTGCGGGGCACGGTGGAGGGCGATGCCGACCCGAAGGTCGCGATCCCGCGGCTGCTGCAGTGGCACCGGCGGGGGCAGCTCCCGCTCGAGGCCATCGTGACCCCTTATCCCTTCGAGCGGATCAACGAGGCCGTCGAAGACATGCGTACGGGCACCACCGTCAAGCCCGTGCTGATGATGCCATCACCATGACCCACCCCGAGCCCTCACTCGTGGCCCCGCCCGGGGACTCACCCGGGGACCCACCCGGGGACCCAGTGGCCCGATTCCAGGCGCTGGCCGATCGCGCCGATCCGATCGCGGTCGACGAGCTGTTCGCGTTCTACGATCAGCTCGCGCCCGTCGACACCGCCTTCATGCTCGGCGAGTGGACCGGTGACGTGCTCCGCACCGGGCACCCCGGCGAGGCCCAGCTCGGGGCGCTGGGCTGGGTCGGCAAGTCGTTCCACCACGAGGACGACGTCGATCCCATCGTGACGCGCAGCCGCGAGGGAGAGCGACGCGCCGATCCGGTGATGGGCAAGGCCTCGCTGCGGGTGGTGCTCTACCGCGGCACCTCCACCGCGACCATGGTCTACGACAAGCACCCCATCTTCGATCACTTTCGCCGGGTTCACGACGATCTGGTCCTGGGTGTGATGGAGCGCAAGGGCCAGGAGCGGCCGTTGTTCTTCTACCTGCAGCGGCTCGTGTCTCGCTCGTCCTCACCTGCATGACCCGGGCGCCTTCATCATCCACGCTCGAGCTCCACGAACTGACACCTCCATGAACACGCTCGAGGGCTCGGCTCGCGCACGAGCGGGACGGCCCTCGACCCAGGCAGGACACCAACGACGATGTCAACGAGTGCCTTCATCTACGACGCAATGCGGACCCCTCGGGGCAAGAACAAGGGCGGTGCGCTGCACGGCATCAAGCCGATCGATCTGGTGGTCGGCTTGCTGCACCAGCTCGAACCACGCAACCCGGGGCTCGAGCTCGGTCGCATCGACGACATCGTGCTCGGGGTCGTGTCGCCGGTCGGGGAGCAAGGCGGTGACATCGCCCGGATCGCCGCGCTGGTGGCCGGGCTGCCCGAGACCGTCGCCGGGGTGCAGATCAACCGCTTTTGTGCCTCGGGGCTCGAGGCGGTCAACATGGCGGCGGCCAAGGTCGCATGCGGCTCGGACGACTGGGTGGTCGCGGGCGGCGTGGAGTCGATGTCGCGGGTGCCGATCGGCTCCGACGGCGGGGCCTACGCCCAGGACCCGATGACCGCCTACGACACCTACTTCGTGCCTCAGGGCATCGGGGCCGATCTCATCGCGACCATGGAGGGCTTCTCCCGCACCGACGTGGACGCGTTCGCGGTCGCGTCGCAGCAGCGGGCCGAGCAGGCGTGGAAGGGCGGCCTCTTCGCGCGCTCGATCGTGCCGGTGGAGGACATGAACGGCCTGGTGGTGCTCGCGGACGACGAGCACCGACGGCCGGACTCCACGGTGGAGTCGCTCGGGCGCCTGTCGGCCTCGTTCGTCAAGATGGGCGAGCTGGGGGGCTTCGATGCGGTCGCGCTGCAGAAGTACCACGGGGTCGAGCGCATCGAGCACGTGCACACGGCGGCCAACTCCTCGGGCATCGTGGACGGCGCGGCGCTGGTGCTCGTGGGGAGCGAGGCCGCCGGCAAGGCGGCGGGGCTGCGGCCGCGGGCGCGCATCGTGTCGATGGCGGTGACGGGCAGCGAGCCCACCATCATGCTCACCGGCCCGACGCCCGCGACCCGCAAGGCGCTGGACCGCGCGGGCCTCACGATCGACGACATCGATCTGTTCGAGCTCAACGAGGCGTTTGCCTCGGTGGTGATGAAGTGGATGCGCGACCTCGACGTTCCGCACGACAAGGTCAACGTCAACGGAGGCGCCATCGCCATGGGGCACCCGCTCGGGGCCACCGGAGCCATGATCCTGGGCACGCTGCTCGACGAGCTCGAGCGCCGCGAGCTCCGCTATGGGCTGGCCACGCTGTGCGTGGGAGCCGGCATGGGCATTGCCACCATCATCGAGCGCGTGTGAGCCGCTCGAAACACCCAACGACCTACGAAGAGACGAGGAGCGACGATGACCACCAAGGCCTCTGCGATCCACTGGCAACGCGATCAAGACGGCGTCGTGATCCTGACGATCGACGACCCGAGCGCGAGCGTCAACACCATGAACCTGGCCTACACCGAGGCGATGGGCGCCGCCGTCGATCGGCTGGTGGCCGAGCGCGACACCGTCAAGGGGGTCGTGCTCGCCAGCGCCAAGAAGAGCTTCTTTGCCGGCGGTGACCTCGAGCTGCTGCGCCGGGTGACGCCCGACAACGTGGCCGAGCACCAGGCCCACATCGAGCGGGTCAAGAGCGACCTGCGGCGGCTCGAGACGCTCGGCCTGCCGGTGGTGGCCGCGATCAACGGTACGGCACTGGGCGGCGGCCTCGAGGTCGCGCTGGCGGCCCACCACCGCATCGTGGCCAACGTCGAGGGGACCGAGCTGGGGCTGCCCGAGGTGACGCTGGGGCTGTTGCCCGGCGGCGGCGGCATCACCCGCACGGTGCGGATGCTGGGGCTGCAAAAGGCGCTCACCCAGGTGATCCTGACGGGCACGAAGTACAAGCCCGCCGATGCGCTCGCGGTGGGCCTGGTAGACGAGGTGGTGGACTCGGTGGACGAGCTGCTGCCGCGGGCCAAGGCCTGGATCGCGGCGCACCCCGAGTCCGTGCAGCCGTGGGACGTGAAGGGCTCTCGCATTCCCGGGGGCTCCGCTGCGAGCCCGGGCGTGGCCACCGTGCTGCCGGCGATGGTCGCCAACGTCCGCAAGCAGGTCCGGGGGGCACCGATGCCCGCGCCCAGGGCCGCGCTCGCGGCCGCGGTGGAGGGCTCGAGCCTCGACTTCGACACCGCCTCGGTGGTGGAGACGCGCTACCTGGTGAGCCTGACCACCGGCAAGGTGGCCAAGAACATGATCAGCGCGATGTTCTTCGACATGCAGGACATCCGCTCGGGCAAGAGCCGCCCGGCCGGCTTCGATCGCTACCAGGCGCGCAAGCTGGGGGTCATCGGGGCGGGCATGATGGGGGCCGGCATCGCCTACGTCGCCGCCAAGGCCGGGATCGAGGTCGTGCTCGAGGACGTGTCGATCGAGGCGGCGCGCCGCGGCAAGGCCTACTCCGAGAAGATCGAGCGCAAGGCGCTCGAGCGCGGCAAGACCACCAAGGAGGCCTCCGAGGCGCTCCTGGCCCGCATCCACCCCACCGCCGACCCGGCCGACTTCGAGGGGGTCGACTTCGTGGTGGAGGCCGTGTTCGAGAACGTCGAGCTCAAGCAGCAGGTGTTCCAGCAGATCCAGCACATCGTGAGCCCCACGGCGGTGCTCGGATCGAACACCTCGACCCTGCCGATCCGCGTGCTGTCGGAAGGGGTCGAGCGGCCGGGTGACTTCATCGGCATCCACTTCTTCTCGCCCGTCGACAAGATGCGCCTGGTCGAGATCGTGCGCGGCACCAACACCTCCGACGAGGTGCTCGCCAAGGTCTTCGACTTCGTGCTGCAGATCCGCAAGACGCCGATCGTGGTCAACGACGCGCGCGGCTTCTTCACGTCGCGGGTGATCGGGTGCTTCACGGCCGAGGCGGTGGCCGCGGTGGGGGAGGGCATCGAGCCGTCCACCATCGAGCAGGCGGCGCTCCAGGCCGGGTATCCGACCGGGGCGCTGCAGCTGCTCGACGAGCTGACCCTCACCCTGACCCAGAAGATCCAGCGCGAGAACAAGCGCGCGGTCGAGCTCGAGGGCAGGACATGGGAGGCCCACCCCTGCGAGGCGGTGTTCGATCGTCTGATCGACGCGCTCGGTCGCAAGGGCCGCTCGACCGGCGGGGGCTTCTACGACTACGACGAGTCGGGGCGGCGCACGGGGCTGTGGCCGGGCCTGCGCGAGGCGTTCGGCTCGGGCTCGCGCCGGATCCCGCTCGTCGACATGCAGGAGCGCATGCTGTTCGCCGAGGCGATCGACACGGTGCGCTGCCTCGACGACGGCGTCCTGACCTCGACCGCCGACGCCAACGTCGGCTCGATCATCGGCATTGGCTTCCCGGCCTGGACGGGAGGCGTGCTGCGCTACATCGACCAGTACGAGGGGGGTCTGCGTGGCTTCGTGGCCCGCGCCCGCGAGCTGGCCGCGGCCTACGGTCCCCACTTCACGCCCCCGCCGTCGCTCGTGGCCAAGGCCGAGGCCGGCGAGACCTACTGCTGACCCCGGCCCCAATTGGTGGTGATCCATGGCTGGCACCCAGCTCGCGAACAAGACCCTGTTCATCACCGGCGCCAGCCGGGGCATCGGCAAGGCCATCGCGCTACGGGCCGCGCGCGACGGCGCGAGCGTCGTCGTGGCGGCCAAGACCGCCGAGCCGCACCCCAAGCTCCCCGGCACCATCTTCACCGCGGCCGAGGAGATCGAGGCGGCCGGCGGCAGGGCGCTCCCCCTCGTGGTCGACGTGCGCCACGAGGACGAGGTCCAGGGAGCGGTGGCCAAGGCCGTCGAGCACTTCGGTGGCATCGACGTCCTGATCAACAATGCATCGGCGATCAGTCTGGGCGGCACGCTGGCCACGTCCATGAAGCGCTACGACCTGATGCACCAGATCAACGCGCGCGGGACGTACCTGTGCTCGCAGGCCTGCCTGCCGCACCTGCTGCGGGCCGAGAACCCGCACGTGCTCAACCTGGCACCGCCGCTCTCCATGGACGCGAAGTGGTTTCGCGACCACGTCGCCTACACCATGGCCAAGTACGGCATGAGCATGTGCGTGCTGGGCATGGCCGAGGAGTTTCGCGGCAAGGTGGCCTTCAATGCGCTGTGGCCCCGCACCATGATCGCGACCGCGGCGATCTCCATGCTCGGCGGCGATCCCATGACGAGGCGATCGCGAACGGTGGAGATCATGGCCGATGCCGCCCACGCGATCCTGGTGCGGCCACACGCCGAGTGCACGGGCAACTTCTTCGTCGACGAGGACGTGCTGCGCGAGGAGGGCGTGACCGACCTGGCGGGCTACGCGGTCGATCCCTCGCAGGAGCTGCTCCTCGACTCCTTCCTCGAGCCCTGAACGCGGCTGCGCGGTCGCGGCCCTGAACACGGTCGCGACGTGAACGCGGTCGCGTCACCGATCACGGCCGCTGGCGGTCCCGGCAAGCGGGCCTGAACGAGCCGAGATTCCGCGTCGGCATCGGACCGCCGTGCCCTCTCGGGTCGCGGCGCTCGTCTCGAGGTCCGACTATGAACGCCGTTCAAGCCCCGATATTGACTCGTTAACAACGTTCTTTAAACCGCGTGATTTTTGGCTTGCCACCCGGTGAATGATTCACATAACTTGCTTGTTGCCAGCAAGTTTCTGGCATCCGGGAGAGCCCCGGGGGGAGCGAGCTCACATGGTGCAGGTTCAACGATCGTCGTCCTTTGCTTCGCTGTTGTTGCTGATGCCGGTGGCATGCAGTCCGGGGCCATCCGAGGTGACCTCCGATACGGCCACCGACACGGATGCGTCCGATACGGGCTCGATCACCTTCGGCCCCGCCGACAGCACCGGGTCCGGCTCCGACACCGAGGCCGACACCGAGGCCGCCGACGAGACCGGGACCGGGGGCGAGGAGGAGGAGCCCTTCTACTGCGGCGACGTCGAGGGCTACGACTCGGTCTCCGATCCCGAGCCCAGCCAGGTGCTGTGGAGCAGCCGCGGCGGCTGGGCGCTGTGGGACTACTGCCTGTGCCGACCGGATGACACGGTGCTGCCTCAGGACCCGCGCTCGATGGTGCAGCCCGGGGTCTCCGATGGCCGAGCGGTGGCGTACAACACGTTCTGGAAGGACTGCCACGTCGACCCCGAAGCGGTCGGTGAGGCGGGACCGCCGACGACCTGCGGCGAGCTGCGCGAGCGGATCGAGGCGGGCGCAAAGCTGATGACCCCCGGTGAGGTGGGCGCGGGCGCCATGTTCTCGGGCACGGAGCCCGTCAGCATCTCGGCCGGGTTCGGCATCGCCACGTTCCCGGCGAGCGCCTACAACAGCATGTGGCTGAGCTGGGGGCTCCCGTTCCGACCGGCCAACTTCGACGAGCTGGTGTCCGAGCGCTACGGGGCGCCGTTCGGTCCCACCCACAACCCGTATCCGCTTCCGGGCGAGGATCCGAACCTGACCAACGGCGGCTCGGGCCAGCTTCCCTACTTCTTCACCCAGATGCGCGAGCCCGACGGAGCCTGGACGGGCACCATCGGCATGAGCTGCCACGGCTGCCACAGCGGTGCGATCACCGGTGTCGACGCCCCCGGGTTCATGCTGGGGAGCGGCAGCCCGCTCGCCGACCACAACCTGTTCCTGCGCGACATGCTGCCGCTGGGCTATCTCGCATCCGTGGCGGTCATCGCCAACCTCAACCGCATTCGCGGAGCGAACAACGCCAGCGACATCAACCTCGCGTTCTTCTTCCCCGAGGCGGGCTATGGCTACGACATCGAGACGTTCCTGGGGCTGCTCAACTCGGGATCGACCGCCGGCATGAACACGCCGGCGTGGTGGAACATGGGGCACCGCGCGCTCAAGTTCGTCGATGGCGTGTTCCCCATGGACTCGCCGCGCATCGACATGGTGTTCTTCACGCCCTTCTTCGGCCTGTTCGGTGGCCTCCTGGGTCCGATCAGCGAGGAGGGTCAGGACTGGATGCGCGAGCACGGTCCACCGGCCAACGACTGGGTCTCGATCCTCAAGTCTCCCGAGTACCCCTACGAGATCGACGAGGAGCTCGCCATGCAGGGGGCGCAGATGTTCCACACCCTGGATCTGTGGGCGCCCGAGCGCGACAACCCGGTGCGCGATCCCGAGGCGGGCAATGGATCCTGCGCGTCGTGCCACGGGGCCTACTCACCCCTCTACTTCAACGACCCGTCGTTCGTGGCCTCGCCACGGATGGAGGGCGTGGCCAGCTACATCACGCCGATCGATGTGATCGGGACCGATCCGGTGCGGCTCGAGACCAACAACGAGGCCGTGCAGCAGGCCGGCTCCTCGAGCTTCTTCGGCTACCCCCAGACCTACGGGACCGATCAGGACTGCGGGCCGCAGAACCGCGAGGATCTGGCGGGCGACCGCGAGCCCGGCTACCTCGCGCCTCCGCTGTTCGGGGTCTGGGCGACCGCGCCGTACTTCCACAACGGGTCGGTGCCCAACCTCTGGGAGGTGCTAAAGCCCGACGATCGCAAGCGCATCTGGGAGCGCCGCTCGACCCCATCGCCGGCCGGTCAGGAGAACATGGTGATGGGCTTCGACATCGACCTCGAGCGTGCCTTCGACAAGGAGCACATCGGCTGGATCTACGACGAGATCGCGTGCGAGGTCTCGCCCCCGTGGGAGCCCAACCCGAGCCCGTACCTCGAGTGCGATCCATCCGGCAACGGGGATCCGCTGCTGCAGATCCTGCTCGCGGAGCTGTTCGACAACATCGTCCTCGCGTGGAACATCCTGTACCTGCCTCCGCTGACCAAGAACCAGATGGAGGAGCGCAAGGTCTTCAATACCCATATGTACGGACAGGGCAACGAGGGCCACGAGTTCACTGCGGTGCTGACCGATTGGGAGCGCGCGGCCCTCATCGAGTACCTCAAGACGCTATAGCCGTAGTAGGGTGGTCGGAGGATCCGCGCATGAACGAGCCCGAGCCCGAGCCCGAGCCCACCACCACCCGCAAGCCATCGACCGGGGAGCACCGCGACCGTGCTCCCCGGCCCCGGTCTCGGCCTCGAGTCGACTACCTGCGTCCGGAGGGAGCTCCCGCCCTCTACGCACCGGACTCGATCGCCTGGCACGTGTTCAAGAACCCGGTGTCGTTGTTCGTGGGTGGCATCGCGGCGGTGCTCCTCGAGCTCGGAGAGCCGCGGGTGCGATCGGGCGTGTGGGGGCACTCGATGTTCCCCTACGACCCGATCACGCGGCTGCGGCGAACGGGGCACGTGACCCACGTTTGTGCCTACGCGCCGCGGGAGGTCGCGCAGCGGGTCATCGCCGGGGTGGTCCGCATGCACGAGCGCGTGCGAGGGCACACCCCCGAGGGCACGCCCTACCACGCCAACGATCCGGAGCTGCTCGACTGGGTGCAGGCCACGGTCGACTACGGCTTCCTCGAGGCCTACGCGGCCCACTGCCGCGCCCTCACCGACCACGATCGCGATCGCTTCTATCGCGAGTCCGTGCCCACGGCCGAGCTGTTCGGAGCCACCGGTGCGCCCCGATCCCTGGCCGAGCAACGCGAGCAGTTCGAGGCCATGCGGCCCAGGCTCGAGCCCCATCCCATCGTGCTGGAGTTCCTCGACATCATGACGCGGACGCCCGCGGTTCCGCGACCGCTCGAGGGCTTGCAGGGCATGATGGTCCGCGCCGGGGTCGATCTGCTCCCCGACTGGGCCATCGAGCGTCTCGAGCTGCGGCGCTACGCCCTGCGCGGGTGGGAGCGCCGAGTGCTCTGGGCCACCGGGCACCTGCTCGAGCGCGTGCCCCTGCCCGGCAGCCCGCCCGTGCTGGCCTCGCGGCGCATGGGGCTGCCCGGCTCGTACCTGTACTGGGGTCGCAGCTGGTCATGAAGGGCCTAGGGTCGGGCCCCCCCGGTGTGGGTTCGGACGTGCGTCGCGATCTCGGCGATGGCTTCGCGGGCCTGTGGGATCCGCATGATCACGAAGGCGTGGACCATGTCCGGGTAGATGGAGAGCGTTGCGTCGACGCCCGCTTCGATCGCCCGGCGGTACAGCAGCCGCGCATCATCGACGAGGGTCTCCACCTCGCCCGCCACGATCAGCAGCGGGGGCAGATCGTGGAGCCGCCCGTGGGCGGGGGAGAGCAGGGGATGGGTGCGGGTGGTGTCACCGGCGTAGCGCGCCGCGTAGAGCGAGAGGATGTGCCGGGGGATGAAGTCGTAGCGATCGTTGGTCTCGATGCTCCGCCCGCTCAGGGTGAGGTCGACCCAGGGAGAGAGCGCGACGGCGGCGGCCGGCAGCGGCTCGCCGGAGTCCCTGGTCTCGAGGAGCGTCGCCATCGCCAGCCCCCCGCCGGCCGATTCCCCGGCGATTGCGACGCGCGACGGGTCGACGCCCTGCGCGAGGAGCCAGCGCCAGGCGACGCGAGCGTCCTCCACCGCGGCCGGGAACGGGTGCTCGGGGGCCAGCCGATAGTCGACCAGGAGCGCCCGCATCCGGGCGGCACGGGCGATGCGGGACACGTAGTGTCGGTGAGAGGCGATGGAGCCGTATGCATAGCCGCCGCCGTGGAAGTAGAGGAGCACGCGCTCGGGATCGGCTCCGTCGGGAATGAGCCACTCTCCGGGGATGCCGTCCATGTTCACGGGCAGCAGCCGCACGTTCCACGGGCGGCGCTTGGGGACGGCGGCATTGATGAGCCTACGCTGGACCGGCAGCGGCACCCAGCTCATGCGCCGTGCGTAGTGGTGCAGCACTCGCGTCAGCGCCTCCACTTCGACGGACCAGCCCTCACGAAGAGGTCCGCGCTGAAGTCTCCTGAGGCGAGTCGCTTCGATCACGGCGCGGCGATAGAGGCGCAGTGGCATGGCCGAAGGATATCGTGCTCATGGCCCGGTCGCACGGGCTCATGAGCGCCAAGTGACCTGAATTCGTAGAGGGTCGCAGAGGGCATCATCACGAGACCATCGAGAGGTGGCAAAGGCACATGCAGAAGCTCAATTTGACCGATACATCATGGTTGCTCGTGGAGTCGCGTGAGACGCCGATGCACATCGGCACCCTCTCGATCTTCTCGTTGCCCAAGGACGCACCGGACGAATTCGTGCAGAACACGGTGGCCCACTTGCGCGACACGCGGACGTTCGCGCCGCCTTGGAGCCTGAAGCTGGCCAGCGGCGCGATCGACAAGGCGATTCCCAATTGGGTCGAGGATCCGCACATCGACATGGACTATCACTTCCGCCACTCGGCGCTGCCCAAGCCGGGGGGCGAGCGCGAGCTCGGGGTGCTGATCTCGCGCTTGCACAGCCATCAGCTCGATCTCAACCGACCGCTGTGGGAGGTGCACTTGATCGAGGGCCTGGAGGGCAACCGGATGGCGCTCTACACCAAGATGCATCACTCGATGATCGACGGGGGCAGCGGGGTGCGGTTGCTGTGTCGCATCTATTCCAGCGACCCCAGTGCACGCAGCATGCTGCCGCCGTGGTCGGTGCCGCCGCCGGCGAGCAAGGATCGCGCGGAGGTGAGCGAGATGGCGCCGCTGCGCGCGTTGCTGTCGCAGGTGCGCTCCGGCGGGAGGACCAGCGCGGCGCTGATCAAGGCGCTGGGCCGCATGATCGAGGGCTCGCGCAGCCAGGAGTCGAGCCTCAAGGTGCCGTTCTCGGCCCCGAGCTCGGCGCTCAACACCCGCATCAAGGGCGGCGCGCGGCGCTTCGCCACCCAGCAGTACGAGCTCGCCCACATCAAGTCGCTGGCCAAGGCCGCGGACTGCACGCTCAACGACATCGTGCTGTACCTGTGCGGGACCGCGATCCGTCGCTTCCTCGGGGAATCCTACCTCTCGGCGAATGCGCCGCTGACCGCGGGGATCCCCGTCGACGTGCGGCCGGCCGACGGCGATCAGAACATGGGCAACGCGCTCAGCCTCATGATCGCCAGCCTGGGCACCGACGTGGCCGATCCGCTGGAGCGCCTCGCGGCGATCAAGGCGTCCACGAAGGAGGCAAAGGAGCACCTGCAGGCGATGCCGAGAACGGCGCTGACCCAGTACATGATGATGATCATGGCGCCGTACATGCTGCAGATGATGACCGGGATCGGGGCGAGGACTCGGCCGGTGTTCAACATCATCATCTCCAATGTTCCGGGGCCCAGGGAGACGCTCTACTTCAACGGCGCCAAGCTCGAGGCGCTCTATCCGGTGTCTCTTCTCGCCCATGGAGGGGCGCTCAACATCACGTGTCTGTCCTATGCGAGCACGCTGAATTTCGGGTTCACCGGCTGTCGCGACAGTCTGCCGCACATGCAGCGCCTGGCGGTGTATACCGGAGACGCGCTGGCGGAGCTCACCGAGCTCCTGCGTCCGGCCACGCCCGATCGGGCGTGACCGCTGCTCGGCCTGGGCAGGCCGAGCAAGTCGCCCGGACGCCCGGAGTCAGGGGCGGAGTCGTTGGCGCCGGCGTGGCGCCGCACCACGCCAGTCGAGCCCCATGGGTCACGACTGGCGGTGCTTGCGGCGGCTCATCAGCCGCAGGCCCTCGTGCATCAGGCGCGACGGCATCACGTCGTTGGCCAGGGTGGCCAGGCGGAATTGCCAGCCCACCGGATTGTGCATCAGCCGGGTGCCGCCGGTGACGACCTCCCAGACCGTCTTTGCCACGTGATGGGCGCTGAGTCCGACCCCGAACCGGTCGATCAGCACCGATGCATTGCTCCTGACCATCCCAGTGTCGACGAATGGCGGCATGATGTCCCGCACCGTGATGTCGTCGTGGCGCCACTCGATCTCCAGCGCCTCGGTGAGCGCCCTGATCGCGGCCTTGGTGGCCGAGTAGGTGGCGAGGTCCGGGGTGCCGTGCAGCGCCGACGCGGAACTCATGTTCACGACCATCGCGCCCGGTGTGTCGCGAAGGTGGCGATGGGCGGCGTGGCTGAGGTTGATCACTCCGGTGATGTTCACGTTCACCAGCTGCGCGTGTGCCTTGGTCGGGATCTCCTCGAACCGCCCCGTCTTGAGCAACCCGGCGTTGTTGAACAGCACGTCGATCCGCCCCTGGTGGTCCTCGGCAAAGGCGTCGACCACCTCCACCGCGGCCTGGGCATCGGTCACGTCGAGCACCCGCGACCAGGTTCCCTGCGGTCCCATGGCGTTGGCGGTGGCGGTGAGCGCGGCCTGGTCGATGTCGGTCAACCCGACCTGCCATCCGTTGCGGTGGAACAGCTCGGCCGTGGCTCGGCCAATACCGGCGGCGGCGCCGGAGATCAGAATGGTCTTCATGTGGGTACCTCTTGCTGCCTGGCTAGTGGTTCGATTCGGCCAGCTCGCGAGCACGGTCGAGGAAGAACTGCAGGTGATCGAAGGCGGGGTCGGTGACGCCGAGGAACTGGCCGACCTCGTCGAGGTGGTCGGCGCTCATCAGGCCGCGGAAGTCGCCCCACTGCGCGCTCTGTACCGTGACCAGGCCGTCGTTGGCCCCCCGGGCGGCCTTGAGGATCCCGTAGGTCAGCGTCCAGATCGGGTCGACCACGTCCTGGCAGTCGTTTTGGGGGTCGAGGAATTCGGCGGGGGCGCAGCTGATTCCGGTGTACGAGATGTACTCGACGCGCGGGTCGTCGGGGTTGTTCGGGTTGAACTCGCTCTGCATGTGGGCCTCGGACAGGCTGTGCAGCGACGCCTCGACGTCGGCCTTCTCGTCGTCGGTGACGGCTCCGAGGAAGTCGAACAGGAGGAACAACACCTCCTGCGATGGCCCCGGTGCGAGGCCGAGCGCCACGTCGACGGCATAGCTGCCCTGGTGCGGCGAGCCGATGGTGACGAGCGCCGCGACGCGATCACCATGGCCCAGCGTGCTGATCAGCGCGCGCGCGTCGATCCCGCCCTGGCTGTGGCCGATGAGGTCGACCTTGCGTGCGCGCCACGAGGACAGCAGCACGTCGACCTGCTCGGCCAGCTGCTCGGCGCGCACGAGGCTGGTGTTGTACTTGTCGGTCTCGGTCACCGACACGGGGTAGCCGCGCTCGGTGAGGTGGCCCGGGACCTCGAAGAAGTAGTCGACGGGGCCGATGTTCGCGAAGCCGGTCCAGCCGTGCACGAGGACCATGGGGAAGCGCGTGGTCTCGAGCTCGCATCCGCTCTCGCAGGTGATCTCGAGCTCGTACTGCGCGTCCGCGAGCTCCTCGGAGGCGGCGATCTGGACGGCGAACTCGCCCGAGCGCGGGGCCTGGAACAGCAGCGTCTCGGTCGCTCTTGCGCCGCTTTCAAGCGGCCCCTGCAGGGTGTCGCCGTCGATCACGGCTGCGAGCTGCGGCACGTCGGGATAGCCCACGAGGGCCTCGACGGCGATGTCGTCGTGACCCGTCAGCGCCAGCTCGACCGTCGAGCCCGCCGGCGCTGCGAAGTACCAGCGATGCCAGCGCTCGCAGGGGGCGAGCTGGACGAGCCCGGTCTGGCCAGGGGTCGGCAGGAAGCTCTGGACGACCTCGGTCTGACCGTCGGAGCACTCGATGCTCGCTGCCGTGGAGTCGGCCTCGAGCGTACTGCTCGATCCCGGGGTGGTCGTCGAACCCGTGGCGGAGGTCTCCCCGCCGCCGGAGCCGAGCACCGAGCCCGGGTCCGCGCAGCCGAGCAGGGGCAGCGCGAGCGCGGGGCCCAGTGCACGCGCCGCGATCGGGGTGACGCGGCGAGTCGGGCGGGGCGCGGATCGGGAGAGGTGGGGCTCACGCGCGGGCATGGTCGAGTCTCGAAGATACTTGTTGACGACAAGTAAGTTATGCCATGGAGCCCGCACGGGTCAAGGGGCCCGGCGAGGTTCACGAGAACGCCGTACCCGTGGGTGCGTCACCCGGGATCGACGAGGGTCGCGGGGCGACCCCACGGCGACGGCCCGGGCTTGCTACTCCGCCGCGTCGGTGCGCCCGGGATCCTTGACGTAGATCTCGCCCCCGGTCGCCTGGAATTCCTCGGCCTTCGCGCGCATGCCCTCCTCGATGGTGGTGTCGAGGTCGCGGACGTCCTGGGTCAGCTTCATCGAGCAGAAGTGGGGCCCGCACATCGAGCAGAAGTGGGCGGTCTTGGCTCCCTCGGCCGGCAGCGTCTGGTCGTGGAAGGCCCGCGCGGTGACGGGGTCGAGGCTCAGGTTGAACTGGTCGACCCAGCGGAACTCGAAGCGGGCCTTGGAGAGGGCGTCGTCGCGGGCCTGGGCGCCGGGGTGACCCTTGGCCACGTCGGCCGCGTGCGCGGCGATCTTGTAGGTGATGACGCCGTCCTTGACGTCCTGCTTGTCGGGCAGCCCCAGGTGCTCCTTGGGCGTGACGTAGCAGAGCATGGCGCAGCCGTACCAGCCGATCATGGCGGCCCCGATCGCCGAGGTGATGTGGTCGTAGCCCGGCGCGATGTCGGTGGTCAGCGGACCCAGCGTGTAGAACGGCGCCTCGTGGCAGTGCTCGAGCTGGAGGTCCATGTTCTCCTTGATCTTGTCCATGGCCACGTGGCCGGGGCCCTCGATCATCACCTGGACGTCGTGCTTCCACGCGATCGTGGTCAGCTCGCCCAGCGTGCGCAGCTCGGCGAACTGGGCCGCGTCGTTGGCATCGCGAAGGCAGCCCGGCCGCAGGCCATCGCCCAGCGAGAACGACACGTCGTACTTCTTCATCACCTCGCAGATGCGCTCGAACTCGGTGTAGAGGAAGCTCTCGCGGTGGTGGTGCAGGCACCACTTGGCCATGATCGAGCCGCCGCGCGACACGATGCCGGTGACGCGGTCCTTGGTGAGCGGGATGAACGGCAGGCGGACTCCGGCGTGGATCGTGAAGTAGTCCACCCCCTGCTCGGCCTGCTCGATCAGCGTCTCCATGAACACGTCGATGTCGAGCTTCTCGGGGCGGCCCTTGACCTTCTCGAGCGCTTGGTAGATGGGCACGGTCCCGATCGGCACCGGCGAGTTGCGGATGATCCACTCGCGGGTCTCGTGGATGTTCTTGCCGGTCGACAGGTCCATGACCGTGTCGGCACCCCAGCGGATCGCCCACTGTAGCTTCTCGACCTCTTCCTCGATCGAGGACGACACGGCCGAGTTGCCGATGTTGGCGTTGATCTTCACCAGGAAGTTGCGGCCGATGATCATCGGCTCGCTCTCGGGGTGGCGCACGTTGGCGGGGATGATGGCGCGGCCCCGGGCGACCTCGTCGCACACGAACTGCGGCGTCACCTGCTCGCGCAGGGCGCAAAAGCGCATCTCCTCGGTGATGATGCCCTGGCGGGCGTAGTGCATCTGGCTGTGGTTGCCGTCGCCCACCTTGGCGTTGGTGGCGGCACGCGCATCGATCCACGGCTGCCGCAGCTTGGGCAGGCCGCGACGCGGATCGGGGTTCTCGGGGCCGGTGGTGTCGTAGACCCGCAGCGACGGCTCGCCGCCGCCGAGCGCGATCTCGCGGAACGGCACGCCGAGCTCTCCTTCGTAGACCCGCCGCGAGCTGGGGAAGTGCTCGTGCAGCGGGGGAAGGGTGGCAATGGGTTGGGTCTCGGGGCTCGCGACCTGCAGTCGCGCGCCGGGGCGCTCGCTCGGATTCTCAGTCATGACGCTTTCCTCCGCCGGAATGACCCGGATCAGGTTCGAGGGGACTCTCTCAGGCGCCCGGAAGAGCCCGGACGCCACCCCCAGCGTTGGTCGCCGACCATACACCACCGGACCGGCGCGCTGCACGAGGTCCGAGGGGGGCGCGATCCGAGGGGTGTGCAGGCTCGGGCGCAGCCGGAGTGGCTGCTATGCTCTGGCCGCGCCGTGCCCGTCTACGCCCTGACGGACGAGATCAGCTTCCCCCCTCCCGAGCTCGCCCGGGACGACGGCCTGCTCGCGGTGGGAGGTGACCTTTCGCCCGAGCGGCTGGTCCTGGCCTATGCCAGCGGGATCTTCCCCTGGACCTGCGGCCCCGGTCCGATCCTCTGGTGGTGTCCGTCCCCCCGGTTCGTGCTGCTCCCCGACGAGCTGCACCTGTCCCGAAGCCTGCGCAAGCAGCAGCGGCGCGCGCCCTATCGGCTGAGCCTCGACGAGGCGTTCCCGCAGGTGATCCGCGAGTGTGCCAACCAGCCGCGGCCCGGCCAGCGCGGCACGTGGATCGACACCGACATGCAGGCCGCCTACACCCGGCTGCACGCGCTGGGGCTGGCGCACTCGGCCGAGGCGTGGGAGGGCTCGACCCTGGTCGGAGGGCTCTACGGGGTGGCCCTGGGCTCGGTGTTCTTCGGCGAGAGCATGTTCGCCCGCCGTCCCGACGCGTCCAAGCTCGCGTTTGCGGCGCTGGTGGAGCAGCTGAGCGCGTGGGGGTTCTCGCTGGTCGATTGCCAGATGCAGACCGAGCACCTCGAGCGCTTCGGGGCGCGTGACATCCCGCTCGAGGAATTCCTGGCCACGCTCGACGAGGGGATCGAGCGGCCCACTCGGCAGGGGCGCTGGCGCTTCGATGGCCAGCCGCCCGAGTCGGCGGCGCCGGTCTCGGGCGGCTGACGTCGGCGACGTCCCGACGCCGTCCGATCCAGATCTAGATCCCGCCGTAGGGCTCCCAGGCCGGCCCGCCGTCGAGCCACCACGCCTCCTTGTCCTCCCAGCACCAGGTGTGGATCTGAACGTTGCTGTTGATCGCCCACTCGGCGCACCACACCGGGTGTCCAGCGCGCGTCCCGTCGTAGTAGTAGAAGTACGCGTCTCCTGCCGCGGGCGGGTTGTAGAGCGACCACGGGATGATCGCCGCGACCACGTAGAACGCCATCACTGCGTCGCCCCCCAGCTTGGGGACGAGCCCGAAGAGCCCGCCGCCCATGCATGCGATTGCGTTCTTCGGATCGCTCTTGCAGACCGCGTCCATCAGCAGGTACGGCGGATCCTCGTTGTCGAGGAACGTCCCCGTGGGCGTGGGCGTGGGCGTCGTCAGCTTGCTCCACGCCGGCCACGCGGGATCCTCGGCGTCCGGCCACGGCTCGCCGGCCCGGGCGTAGGCGGTGAGCCCGTCGTAGGGCAGCGGCGCCGCGCCTCCGGTGACCGACAGGTTGCGGAAGTGCACCGTCTCGAGCGCCTCCGCGAACAGCCCCACCCGACCGCCGTCGTGCTCCGGCCACGGCTCGTCGTGAACGAGCTCGTAGCCGTTGATCGAGATCGTGTGCCGCCGCATGCCTCCGTCGTCCACGTGCTTCACCTCGAGCGTCCCCCAGGGGGCGTTCGGCGGCATGTGCAGCCACCACAGGTCCGGCTCCTCGATCAGCTTGTACGGGACGCCGCCGGTGAACACGGTCAAGTCGACGCCCTGCGATCCGAACCTCAGGCGGTAGTAGTTGTCATCGTCCTGGTAGCCGTAGATGAGGCCCAAGCTGCCGTCGATGCCCGCGTCGTAGCCCATCCTGAAACCGACCGAGATCTCGGTCGGGGATGGGAACGGGAACGCGGGGTCGAGCTCGAAGCGCGGGGGCGCCAGCATGTTGACCCCGCGCTGCACCCTCCAGTGGTTGTCGTTGGTGTAGAGGTTGAGCGCGGCCCCGGTCCAGGTCATCACGTCGGAGACCGGGTCGTAGTCGACGATCCATGCCCCTTCGTCGACCTCGGTGTGCCGCGGCCAGGTGCGGCGCCCGGACTCGAGATCTCCGTGCCAGCGGTAGCTCCACCGCGCCAGGCTCTGGGTGGAGATCACGTGGTCGTAGATCCGCACGTCGGCCAGCGTGGCCTGCAGATGGCCCGCTTCCGCGAGCTGAGGGTTGTGACCGATCCCCATCGGCATGCTCGAGCCCTGCATCAGCCCGCCCGCCGGCCCCTGGCTGCGGGCGCGCACCTTGCCGTCCACCATCAGGCGCAGCTGCCCCGACTCGGCGTCGTACGAGGCCGACAGCGTGCGGGCGTAGTGATGGTCGCCGATTCCCGCCAGATCGGCGGTGGCGGTGAGCGCTCCGTGCCCCGCGATCGTGACCACGGCCGTCGCCGAGGTCTCGTGCAGGTAGAGCTCGTAGCCGCCGTCGAGGCTCCGGTTGGCCACGATCCACTCCGGGCCGTCGGTCGGCGTCGACCACTGGCGGTGCACCCGTCCCCCGAACGTGATCGCCTCCTCCGGCTCGAGCCCGTGGTCGCCCATTGCCATGAGTCCCATCCCCGGTCCGAACTCCCGCTCGTTGCGCTGCCACTCCCCCGACCACAGCAGGCACTCTTGCGGGAACCCGTTCTCGTCCAGCGGGACGTCCGTGCCGTCGTTGGGGCACCAGCCGTCGATCCCGGCCTCGATCGAGCAGCTGGTGAACGCGGTGGTGTCCACGCTGGTCGACACCGGCACCTCGCCGAAGTTGCCGTAGAAGCAGTCGAGCAGCGGCCACGAGCCCAGCAGGCCCGGCTCGGGCACCAGGGCCGTCGTCTGCGCCAGCGCCGCGAGCGGCTCCACGCCCGACGACTCGGTCTCCACCACGTAGAGCGGCCCGGTCTCCAGCGCCGAGCGCAAGCCGCTGGCGTCGCGGCCGATCGAGAGCTGCTCCTGCAGCACCATGTCCTCGAAGTGGATCCCCGGGGCGCTCGACAGCACTTCTTCGCCGTCGATGTACAGGGTCTGCCGGAAGGCGCCCTGCGGGGTGAGGTCCAGCGCCAGCGCGAGCGTGTGCCACTCGTCCTGCGTGGGAGGGTCCATGTTCGCGCTGCTGGCCGTCGCAAAGTGGCGCCCCAGTTTCCAGCGGGTATCGGCCACGTCGTAGTACACGTGGAGCTCCTCGCCGAGCGGCCCCGTGACCCGCAGCCACTCGAAGTTTGGGCTCAGCAGGTCGAGCTGGTCCTGGACGTCCTCGCCCTCGGCGGCGCGCTCCTGGAGGTTGGTCAGCGTCGCGTCCCGGTGCCACCGCACCGCGCTCGTGTAGATCACCGTGCGTCCGCCCTGCACCTCGTGATTCCGCAGATCGGTGGCGCTCCACGAGGGAGACGCGGAATCGATCGACAGCGTGCGGGTGCCGTAGCGCGTGACGGCGAGGCCGATTTCCTCGGCCTCACCGAGGCTCGTGGCCTGGATCTCGTAGGGGTCGTCCAGCCCCACCGCGCACAGCGGCTCGAAGTCCTCGCAGCAGTCGCCGTAGCCGGTGCACAGCTCGTCGCAGTAGCACGTGCCGGCCTGCTGTCCGCACAGCCCGTCGCATGACGACCCGCAGGTCGTGGGGTAGTCGGTACAGCAGTCGCCGTAGCCGGTGCACAGCTCGTCGCAGTAGCAGGTCTCGGTGTCGTTGCTGACCGATCCGTCGCAGGCGCCGGCGCACGACAGCGTCTCCGCCTGCGCGACCGACGGTACCAGCAGCAGCGCTCCGACCCAGCTCAGCGTGCCCACGAGGGTACCGAGCGTCCAATTCATCGTTCTCATCGAGTTCGTCCTTTGCCTGACTCCGCAGGCCTTGGACTAACGCGGGACCCCGTCCCCCTCCATGAGGGCTCCGCCTCATTCGGGGGGAGGGCTCCTCCTCAGCGGGGGTCGGGCGGCGCCTGCATCCGAGGGGCGCTGCCCGTCACCCGCAGCGACAGCGCGAACCGGGTGCCCTTGCCGGGCGCGCTGTCGAGCACCATCTCGCCGCCCAGCGCCTCCACGCGCTCCCGCACGCCCAGCAGCCCAAAGTGCCCGTCCGACACCGCCCGCGGATCGAAGCCCACGCCGTCGTCGGTGATCACCAGCCGCAGCACGCCGCCCCGGCACACCAGCTCCACGTCGATTCGCGTCGCGTCGGCGTGGCGGATCGCGTTGGTCACTCCTTCTTGCAGCATGCGGAACGCCGCGATCGCGGTGTCGGCGGGCGGCTCGGGCGGCTCGACCTCGAGCGCGAGCGCGAGCTCCACGTCGCTGCGCTCGTCGACCTCGGCCACCCACACCCGCACCGCTCCCGCCAGGCCCAGGGCGTCGAGCTCGGCTGGCTGGAGCGCCCGCACGAGGCGCTCCTTGGCCTCGAACATCTGGTCCACGATGGCGTCGAGCCGCGACAGCGGCTGCAGCTGCTCGGGGGCGGCGCGCTGGGCCAGCCGTAGCTCCAGGCGCATCGCGGTCAGCAGCTGGGCCAGCTCGTCGTGCAGGTCCCGGCCCATGCGCTGGCGCTCCTGCTCGCGGCTGCGCTCGAGGTGATCGGTCAGCCGCCGCAGCGACGCGGTGCGCTCGGCCACCCGCTGCTCGAGCGCGTGGGCGCGCACTGCCAGCTGCACGCGCTGCTCGAACGCGGTGCGCAGCAGCCGGAAGTGCGAGTGCCCGATGAGGATGGCCACCAGCGTCGTGCCCACCAGCGCAACCGCGATCGTGGGCAGCTCCGGGGCCTGGAGGTAGCGCGGCTGAGAGAGGAAGTACCCCGCCATGCAGCCCCCCGTCGCCAGCGCAGTGAGCAGCAGCCGCGGGACCAGCGACACCGACAGCGGGAACACGGCCAGGGGCACCACGTAGAGGGTGTGGAACCATGCCTCGTCGGGGCCGCCTGCCGCCGCGAGGGCTCGGCCCGCGCTGGCGGCCAGCAGCAGCGCGAACGACCCGACCCCGCCGATGATGACGAGCGATGGCCAGCGCCGTCCCGTCGGCGCCAGGGCCACCGCCGCCACCGCCAGCCCGATGAGCTCGAGGCGCCACACCCCGAACGCCTGCCGCACCTCGGGCCGCGCGGGGAACAGCAGGCGATCGGTGGGCCACAGCAAGAGCGCCCCCAGCCCGAATGCCACGCACATCATCACGCCGTGCCGCAGGGTGACCAGCGCCGCGTAGCGCTCGAAGCTCCCCGCCTCGAGGGGCTCGGCCGGGGCCGGGATCGTGCGCGTGATCGCGGCCCGCCAGGTGCCCTCGCTACTCATGGATCCACGAGCCCGATCCGGATCGCATGCCGCACCAGATCGGCGAGCGAGTGGGCGTCGAGCTTGCGCATGATCCGAGTGCGATGGTTGTCGATCGTCTTGGCGCTGATGCCCAGCGCGGCCCCGATCTGCGCGTTGGTCAGCCCCTGGCTGACCAGCCGCAGCACCTCGTGCTCGCGCTCGCTGAGGGCGCGTTCCTGGAGCTCCCCGGTGAGCACCCCCCCGGCCAGCGCGGCGCTCACGAACCGCCGGCCCTCCACCGCCGCCCGGATCGCGTAGAGCAGGTCGTCGAATGCGTCCTCCTTGAGCACGATCCCGTGCACCCCGTGCTCGAGCGCGCGGCGGGCCAGCTCGGGGGCGCGGCGGGCCGTCAGCATGACCACGCGGGTGCTCGAGGGGCCGTCGGCCTCGAGCGCCATGGCCACCTCCAGGCCGCTGCGCCCTGGCATCGACATGTCGAGCACCGCCACGTCGGGGACGAGCTCGCGGATCTTGGCCAGCGCCGCGTCTCCGTCGGTGCACTCGGCCTGCACGTGAAGATCGGGCTCGCCGTCGAGCAGGCGTGCCAGCGCCTCGCGGACCAGGTGGTGATCATCGGCGACGACCAGCCGAGTCGGCGTCGTGCTCACCGCCGGATCCTACCCGGATCCAGGGCCACGCGCGGCCCAAGGCGGGTACTTCGTGCGCGTGTTCGCCGCGCCCCCGGCGCGTACGATCGGTCCTCGGCCGCATCCCACGACCGTGGTCGTTGACCACACCATCCATGGAACCGTACATTCGTCCGGTTTTCGCGCCCCGAGACATGGTCCAGATCACCGCCAAGGGCGAGCGCGCCCGCCAGCAGATCCTCGACGTGGCCGAGCGCCTGTTCGCCGCCCGCGGGCTGCACGGGACCTCGGTGCGCGACGTGGCCGGGGAGCTGTCGATCCCCACCGCGTCGCTGCTGCACCACTTTCCCCGCAAGGAGCGGCTCTACGGCGCCGTGCTCCACCGCATCGCCGAGCAGCTCGTCGAGGTGCTCGATCGCGGCACCGCGGGCACGGGCGATCACGCCACCAAGCTGCGGCGGCTGACCCGACGCTTTTGGCGGTGGAGCCAGGCACGCCCCGATCACTGCGTGCTGCTGCTGCGCGACATGCTCGACCGCGGCGCCCGGATCGAGGAAGCCAGCCGGATCCCGCTGGCTCCCGTGATCGAGCGCTGCGCCGCCTTCATCCGTGAAGGACGGGCGGCGGGGGCCTTTCGCCCGATCGACCCGGTGATGTTCGTCATCCACCTCGCGGGCTCGGTGAGCTACTTCGGGGTGGCCCTGCCGGTGCTCGCCCGCGCGGTGGGTCGCGCTCCCCAGTCGCTGGTGAGGGACTACCGGCGGGACCTCAAGGAGTCGGTGGAGCGCCTGGTGCTCGTCGACGGCGGCGAGAGTTGATCCGGCTCGAGCACCAGGCCGGGGGTCGTGTCCGGGCGACGGAGCCAGTGCCCCAGGGTGCTGCGAGGCACGCCCAGCGCCTTGGCGGCGCGACGGATGCTGCCCTGCTCGTCGACCACGTGCCGCAGCAGGGCGCGGTGCATCGTGGAGTAGTCGCCCCGTGGGATCATCACGTAGGGCGGGTGCTCGACGTCGGGCGTGGTGGCCCCCGCCGGCAGCAGCGCATGCGCCTCGATCGGACCGTCGGCCAGGGCCCCGGCCCGCAGCACCGCGTTGCGCAGCGCCCGGATGTTGCCGGGCCACGAGTAGCGGACCGCGGCCGCCACGGCGCCATCGGTGAGCTCCACCGGGTAGCCCAGCTCGCGCGTGGCCCGGGTGGCGAAGTGACGCAGCAGCGCGGGGATGTCCTCGGGGCGCTCGCGCAGCGCCGGCAGCCACACGGTGAGCACGCCCAGGCGGTGGTACAGATCCTCGCGTAGCTCGCCGTCCTCGACCATGGACTCGAGGTCGCGATGGGTGGCGGCGACGATCCGCACGTCGACCGCGATCTCTTGCTCGGCCCCCACGGGCAGCACGCGCCCGGTCTCGAGCACCCGCAGCAGCTTGGCCTGCTGGAGCGGCGGCAGCTCGGCCACCTCGTCCAGCAGCAGGGTGCCGCCATCGGCCCGCAGGAACGCGCCCTGCCGGTCGCGCAGCGCCCCCGTGAATGCGCCCCGGACGTGCCCGAACAGCTCGCTCTCGGCCAGGGCCTCGGGAATGGCCCCGCAGTTGATCGCCACGAACGGATGGTTGCGACGCTCGCTGCCGCGGTGCACCACCCGGGCCGCCATCTCCTTGCCGGTGCCGGTCTCACCGCGCAGCAGCACGGGGGAGCGCACCCGGGCCGCCCGCTCGAGCGTGCGCAGGGCGTCGCGGAACGCCGCGCTGTCGCCCACGACGGGGCCCTCGGGGAGCTGCTCGCGCGCGGCCAGCTCGGCGACGGGCTCGGCGACGGCATGACCCGACACCACGCGCACGCTGACGCGGCCAAAGCGGATGATCGCGCCCAGTCGGGCCCAGCCACGCTCGATGGCCACGCCGTCGACCCAGGTGCCGTTCTTGGAGCCCAGGTCCTCCACCACCACCCCATCGCGCGCGATCCGAACGGTGGCATGGCGGGTGCTGATGTATGGGTCGTCGAGCGGCAGGTCGACCTGCGGGCCGGCGCCGACCGAGAGCGGGCGCTCGGGGTCGATGCGGACCCGCTGGCCGCCGTCGAGCTCGAGGGCGACGGGAAGCGGGCGCTTGGGCCGGGGGCGGACGTCGGACAGGGTACCGACCTCGACCACGGCGGAAGGGGGCAGCTCGAACGCGTGGGGAGGGCAAGAGTCGCTCACGCCTACCTTCATCGGCCACCGACGCCGAGCGTTGCAGGCCGAGGCGAAAAAAGATCGAGAAAAGGCGATCTGCCACGCAGGGGCAGGATCTCAGGGCCCCTGGCCGATCCAGACCGCGCCGCCCTCGGCCACCTCGCGCTTCCAGATCGGGACGTCCCGCTTGAGGGCCTCGATGGCCTCGCGGCACGCGGCGAACGCCTCGGCCCGGTGGGGGGCGCTGGCTGCGATCACCACCGCGGTCTCCCCGACCTCCAGGCGCCCGATGCGGTGATGGATCGCAACCCGGGTCCCCTCGATCTCGGTCTCGATGCGGGCGCGGATCTGGTCCATGACCTGCAGCGCCATGGGCACGTAGGCCTCGTACTCGAGGTGCTCCACCGTCTGGCCACGGCTTTGGCGGCGCACGTTGCCCGTGAAGGTGGCGATGCCTCCGGCCCCCGCGTGCTCGACCGCCTCGACCACGGCCGAGAGCTGCAGGGGAGTCGGGAGGACCGCGACGCGGAGCGGTCCGTCGTGCCCACCGCTGACCGGGGGAATCACGGCGATCTCGCGGGCGCCGGCCACCGGCTCATCGGCACGCACGAACACATGGTCGAGGGCGACCCGACAGGGGGGGAGGCGAGGGGCGAGGGCCGGGTACTGCTCGCCGAGCGCAGCGAGGAGATCTCCCGCAGTGGCGAGATCGCCGAGCTCCACCGCAACGGTGGGTGCGTGGGCGATCTCGCGGAGACCCGCGAACAAGAGCACGTCGACGGTGGGCATGGGCGCGATGAAGGAGGGCAAGCGGTGGGTGTGGGGGGCGATCGGCCGATCTCGGCCAACAAGGCAAATTCACGCCTGGATCGGGGTTCGCGGTCGCCTCGGTCCCGGAATTTCTCGGGCTCGGAGGCAGATCATATCCTAGTCGTGCCTCGACGCTCGCCGCCCACGATGCCGCCATCGAACGCGTGTTCGACCCGGTGGTGAGCTCGTTTCGCGAACGACCACCATGGTTCAAACTCCATTTGGGTGCGCGGCCGCTCCGTGCGCCTCGCCGTCCGCGTTCATGTGTCCTCCTCCCAAGCCGCGGTCCTCCGCGCCGGCCGTTGCTCGGGCCGAGCCCGAAGGCAACCTCGCGCGACGGCTGCCGGTGCCCGAGCCCCAGCCGCCGCCAACGGAACCCTCGCCGTCGGCCGACGAGCTGGATGTTCAGCTCGATCCGATCCTGGATCCCGGCGAGGAAACCGGTGGGGATCCCAGCGGCGAGCACGACGAAGAGCCCATCGCCGCCGGGCGGCTGCGCTGGACCGAGGCCAACGCCGAGCAGCAGGAACGGGCGCGCGCCGAGCTGCAGGACCGCATCGCCGCCTACATGCAGCGCGCGCGACCGCGGGTGGTGCTCACCGACAACCTCCACACGATGCTCTCGATCAAGCGAGGGCACGGCGTGCTCACGTTTCGCCTGCACCACATGTTCGTGGGGGCCCCGGCGGCGGTGATTCGTGCCGTGGCCCGCTACGCCGAGACGCAGGAGCGCGAGGCGGCCAACCTGCTGCGCGACTACGTCGACGCCAACGAGCCGCTGATCCGCCGCCGCGAGGAGCCACGCCCCGTCACCCTCGACGTGCAGGGGCGCTGGCACAACCTGCAGGAGATCTTCGACCAGCTGAACGCGGTCTACTTCGACGGCGCGATCAAGGCCCGCATCACCTGGGGCGCTCGCGGCAAGCGACGACGGGCGCGGGACTCGATCAAGCTCGGCAGCTACACCGTCGAGGACGAGCTCATTCGCATCCACCCGGTGCTCGACGCCAAGGACGTGCCGCGGTTCTTCGTGGAGTGGATCGTCTATCACGAGATGTTGCACGAGGTGCACGACATGCCCGTGGTCGATGGCCGACGCGTCTACCACACGGCGGAATTTCGGCGGGCCGAGACTCGCTTCGAGCGCTACGCCGAGGCCGTGATATGGGAGCACGCCAACCTCCACAAGCTGCTCGAGCGCTGAGAGGCGCGCGCGGCGTCGCGCGTGGGGGCACGGCTGGATCCCCGAGCGGCACGCTTGGATCCCCGGCTGGAATTCCAGGGCGGAGCGAGCGGCTCGGGCGGCGGTGCGAAAAGCCTTGCGCGGACGAGGCGGCGTGGGCGAGTGCTGGCCCTTGGTTGGTCCTCGCCGGCTCCGAGCGGCGCGCCGGCGTGCATGTTGACCGGGTGACCGCTTGGCGGTAGGCCGCTCGTCCGAGACCGCGCCCACGCACGGCATTTGGGGGCTTCGTGAGACGCTTGAAATTCCTCGGCACCGGGCGTTGCCTGCCCGACAAGGTCGTGCGCAACGACGACCTCGCAGTCCGGCTCGAGACCTCGGATGCCTGGATCCGCGAGCGTACGGGGATCGGGGCTCGCAGGACCGTGGAGGGCAAGACCTCCACCTCCGATCTCGCGGCCGGAGCCATCGCCGACGCGTGCCAGGAGGCGGGGATCGAGCCGGGCGAGCTCGACGGCATCATCGTGGGCACCTGCTCGCAGGACACCCTGTTTCCCTCGACCGCGTGCTGGGTGCAGGACCACCTGGGCATTCGGGGCATGCCGGCCTTCGACGTGATGGCGGGGTGCTCGAGCTTCCTCTACGGGCTCGAGGTCGCTGCCAACTGGATCGAAGCGGGACGGGCCAAGCGCGTGGCGGTGTGTGGTGCCGAGGTGTTCAGCAAGATCCTCGACTGGGACGACCGACGCACCTGTGTGCTGTTCGGGGACGGTGCCGGCGCTGCCATCGTGGGCCGGGCCGAGGGCGACTGCGGGATCTTGTCGGCCAACTGGGGCAGCGACGGTACGCTGGCCTCGATCCTCCAGGTTCCCGCCGGTGGCACGCGCCTGCCGGCCAGCCACGCCACCGTCGACGAGCACGCCCACTTCGTCTACATGGAGGGCTCCAAGGTGTTCAAGCACGCGGTGCGGGCGATGAGCGGGAGCCTGTTGCAGGCGATGGAGGACGCGGGCATCGGCCCCGACGACGTCGACGTGTTCATCCCGCACCAGGCCAACATCCGCATCATGGAGGCCAGCCGCGAGCGGGCCGGGATCCCGGTGGAGAAGGTGTACTCGGTGCTCGAGGACTACGGGAACATCTCGGCGGCTTCGATTCCGGTGGCGATCTGCGAGGCCAGGCGAGCGGGGGTGCTCCGCGACGGGCACATCCTGGCGATGACCGCGTTTGGCACCGGGCTGACCTGGGGTGCGGCCTTGATGCGGTACTAGCCATGCCCCCCCGCATCCAGCGGTAGGCAAGCGGTGCATGGGAGGTGCCCCCCGAGGGGGGCATGGTTGGCGTGCATGCGGGGTTGGAGGTAGGGCGCCCCGCATCCAGCGGTAGGCAAGCGGTGCATGGGAGGCCCCCCGAGGGGGGCATGGTTGGCGTGCATGCGGGCGGTAGGCAAGCGGTGCGGCTTGGCCCGGAATTTCTGGGGCGGGAGCGCGGTGGGTACGATCCATGATCGCAGTGCCGTCGCTCGATCTCCGACCCGCGCGTGTGCGCCTGGTGCAGGATCGCGAGCACCACGAGCTCGTGGTCGAGGCGGTGCGTCGGGCCGCACGGAGCGTGTGGATCGCCACCGCCAACCTCAAGGAGCTGCGGGTGCCCGGCCGTCGCAATGGTCGCTACGTCCCGGTGCTCGACGTCTTCGATCAGCTCGCGCGCGACGGGGTCGAGCTGCGGATCCTCCACGCGAGCCTGCCGTCGCGGGCGTTCCGGGCGGCGTTCGATGCTCGACCTCGCCTGGTGGCCGGCGGGCTGCGGCTGCGGCAGTGCGCCCGCGTGCACATGAAGGCAGTGATCATCGACGGCGCGCTGCTCTACCTCGGCAGCGCCAACTGGACCGGGGCAGGCTTGGGTGCCAAGGGCGACGACCGGCGCAACTTCGAGCTGGGCATCGTCACCGACGACGACGCCATGCTCGACGCGGTCCAGGAGCGCTTCGACGCGCTGTGGCGGGGGCGAGCCTGTCGGACCTGCCGGCTCCGAAACGAGTGCGAGGCACCGCTCGACCTCGATGCGAGGCCGCCCGCCCGCGGTCCCCTGGTGCGCCTTCGGCCGCCGACCTGAGGTACCCTGAGCGCCGATGGGATCGCATCGACGCGTGAGGGTCGTGAGGCTCGCAGGCCTCGTCGTGATGCTCGCGCTCG
This sequence comes from Paraliomyxa miuraensis, assembly GCF_026337845.1. Classification (GTDB taxonomy): domain Bacteria; phylum Myxococcota_A; class Polyangia; order Nannocystales; family Nannocystaceae; genus Paraliomyxa; species Paraliomyxa miuraensis. Next base: position 51,121 of record NZ_JAOVZF010000159.1, read on the forward strand.
GCTCGGGCTGCGGTGACGACGGCACCAGCGACTCGGGCGCGAGCTCGGTCGGCTCGTCGGACGGCGGCGGGTCGACCGGCACGTCGACCACCAGCGGCTCGACCGGCAGCAGCGAAGACGCCACCAGCTCCAGCAGCACCGGGCCGGGGACCACCAGCGCCGTCGACGACACCAGCGCCAGCACCAGCCTCGATCCGAGCGGCAGCAGCGACGAGACCGCGATCCCCGACGTGGCCTTCGGCGAGGTGCTCGTGGTGATCGGCGACAATTGCTTCTGCCATCGCTCGCCGATGTTCCAGGGCCAGCTCGATCTCCGAGACGATGCGGCGTATGCGTCGCTCGTGAGCGTTCCCTCGATCCAGGCCCCGGGCGTCGATCGCGTGGTTCCCGGCGATCCCAGCGGTAGCTACCTCTATCTCAAGCTCCTGGGCGACCAGGCCACGGTGGGCGGCTCGGGCACGCGGATGCCCCAGGGGTTGCCCATGCTGCCTCCGGAGGAGCTCGACCTGTTCCGTTACTGGATCCAGGGCGGCGCCAACCCTTGACACGCCACGGGGCCCCGGGCCATGGTCCGCCTCCCTCCGCACTCGGTCGAGGACGTCATGGCTCAGGTTTGCATGGTCACCGGAAAGCGCCCCATCGTGGGGATGAACGTGTCGCACTCGCACATCCGCACCAAGCGGCGCCTGATCCCCAACCTTCGGAACAAGCGCTACTGGGTGCCCAGCGAGAACCGCTGGGTGCGCCTGCGGCTGTCCACCAAGGGCATGCGCATCATCGACAAGCTCGGCATCGAGGCCGTGCTCGCCGACATGCGCGGGCGCGGGCTCAAGGTCTGAGCCGGATCCCACTGCGGATCCATCCGCAGCCATCCGCGGATCCATGTGATCCGCGGTGAGCCGGAGTGACCCGGGCGCAATCGTTCCGCCGACGCCATCGCGCCGGTCATGACCAACGATTCTCGTCCGCCATCGTTTGGCGCTGCTCGTGCAAGGGGCACCGGCTGGAGCCCCTGAGATGAACCGCAGCACGACATGGGCCGGATTCGGCTCGCTTTGGCTGAGCAGCGCGCTCGTGATCCCGGCCTGCACGGCCGGGGACGGCAACCTCGGCTTCGATTCCCACGGCACCGCGACCACGGGGGTCACCACCGGCCCCACCGGGAGCTCGGCCGACGATTCCTCCGAGGACACGGGGCCTCGTCTCGACCTCGCCATCGTCGACGTCGAGCCCGACAGCTGTGCCGATGTGATGGCCCAGATCACGCCGGGCGAAGCCACCATTGCGCTGCTCATCGATCAGTCGGGCACGATGTCCGCCTCGCTCGGTGGCTCGGGCGTCGATCGCTGGCAGGCGGTCTACGACACCCTGCTCGACCCCGACACCGGGGTCGTGGCGGGCTACGAGTCGGAGATGAAGTTCGGGATGACGCTCTATACCAACGGCGATCCTCCCCCGGGCTGTCCCGACCTCACCGTGACTCCACCCGCCTACGACAACCGCGATGCCATGGCGGCGTCGTTCGCGATGGCGATGCCCGTGGGCGACACCCCCACCGGCGAGTCGCTGCTGGCGGTGGGCCAGGCCCTCGCGGCCCTCGACGACGGCTCGGCCAAGGCGGTGATCCTGGCCACCGACGGCGAGCCCGACACCTGCGCGTGCCCCAATGCCTGCGCCGGCGCCAGCAAGGGCGTGGCGATCGAGGCCACTGGGCAGCTGTGGGACATGGGGATCCGCGTGTTCGTGATCGCGGTGGGCGACAGCATCACCGATCTGGCGCACCTGCAGTACCTGGCCAACGTGGGGGCCGGCAAGGCGGTGTACTTCGACGATCCGGGCATCGACGAGTGGAACGACCCCTGGGTCATGCCGACCGACCCGCCCGATCCGGCGCCGTTGTTCACCGCCAACGACCCCACCGCGCTCGAGCAGGCGTTCGGCTCGCTCATCGCGGGGTTCGTGCCGTGCGACTTCGTCATCGAGGGGACCATCGAGGACGTGGCGAAGGCCTGCCAGAGCGGCAAGGTGCTGCTCGACGGCGTGGAGCTCGAGTGCCCGGTGGACTGGGAGGTCGTCGACGAGTCGACCCTGCAGCTGCTGGGGGCCTCGTGCGAGGCCCTGCAGGACGGCATGGAGCACGAGGTCACCGCCACCTTCCCGTGTGGCGTGATCATGCAGGGCTGAGCCCTCGGCCCGAGCGTGCGGCCCCTGCCCGCACGCTCGCGAGCGAGGGGCCCCGCACGTCGGCGGCGGCGAGATCGGGAATCAGGGCGCCGCGCGCTGCACGAAGTGGTCGGTGCCCGCGAGCTGGACCGTGTACTCGAACAGCCCGATCTCCTCGGCCACCAGGCGATCACGGGCCTCCTCGGCCAGGCAGGTCTCGCCCCCGGCGCCCCCGTAGTAGTAGCTCGCCATCAGGCCGCTGATGCAGTCGGTCACCTCGGGCGCATCGGCGGCCACCTCGGCCAGCTCGGTCAGGCCATCGAACGTCAGGGGATCGGCGTGTACGTCGACCAGCATGTTCCCCGTGGCATCGATCGGCAGACCGCTCTCGTCGGCGCGGTAGCGGCCCACGTGGTCGAAGTGCTCGAACCCGAAGCCGATGGGGTCGAACAGCCGGTGGCACACGTTGCAGCTCGGATCGGCCGCATGTGCGAGCTCGTAGCGCTCGCGCGTGGTCTGGGCGCCGACGTTCGCGGGCCCGATGGCGGGCACGTCGGCCGGGGGCGAGAGCCGGGCATTGCACAGCAAGCGCTGGAACACCAGCACGCCGCGCAGCGTGGGCGACGATGCATCGGTGTGTGCGTTGGCGGCCAGGAGCGAGCCCTGGGCCAGCAGGCCCCGCGCCCACTGCTCCGGGCGCTCCACACGGGCAAAGTCCCCGCCCGGTGAGCCATAGCCGTAGAACGCAGCCAGCTCGTCGTTCAGCACGGTGTAGGGCGCCGTCAGCAGCTCCCGCACGCCGCCGCCGTCCTCGTAGACCACCGCATCGATGAACCGCCGGGTCTCCTCCTCCATCGAGCCGCGCACGGCCTCGAACTCCGGCTCCTCGGCGCGCACGGTGCCCACCACCTCGCCGTAGCCCACCCACTCGCGGAAGAACCGGCGCAGCACGGTGCCGCCGGGGGTGGTGGCGAGCAGGCGCCGCGCCTCCTCGATGCGCGCGGCGGGATCCTGCAGCTCGCCCGCCTCGGCGCGTGCGAGGAGGATCTCGTCGGGAGGCTGCCCCGCGAAGTCGTACGAGAGCGAGCTGGCGATCTCGTAGGGGTCGAGCCGATACACGTCACCGTCGCGCTGGCCGAGCTCCGAGCGGTAGACCATCTGGGGCGACTGCATCATGGCGACCAGCGTCCAGCGGATCCCCGTGGCGAAGTCGGAGCGCGACGCGATGGAGTCGAAGTGCTCCACGTAGCGGGCGATCTCCTCGTCGTTCAGCGGGCGGCGGAACAGCGCGGCACCGCGTTGCTCCACCAGCTCGGTGGCACAGCCCGCGTCGGGCGAGCTGGCCGCGCACGGGAGCATCGCCTCGAGCGTGCCCGAGGCGACCAGCCGCGTCGCCGCGTCTTGTGCGGTCTCGAGCAGCTCGTCCGCGGTTTGGTTGCCCACCACCAGCGTCTGCGCGTCGTTGCCAAAGCCCAGCTTCGACACCGGATCGGGCCCCACCGCCACGCCGGGCCAGCCCGGCAGCAGCTCCGGGAACGCGGCCTCGATCGTGGCCTGGAGCTCGTTGCGGGTGAGGCGACGCAGCAGCGGGGGGCCGACGCGGCTGTCCTCGCAGCGCGCGGCCACTCCATCGCCACCGCCGTCATCGGGATCGACGGTGTCGAGGCCGTCGTCGTCGGCCTCGCCTTCGCCATTGCGATCGCGGCACCCGGTGGCGAGCAGGCCAACGAGCACCAGGCCCCACGTGGCATGAACGTTCGTGCTCATCCCTTCAGCTCCTCGATGATGCCGACGCCCTGGCCGCCGATCTGGGTCACGGGTACTCCCATGGCATCGCTCAGGGTCGCGAGCATGTCGAGGTGGTTGCGCGACACGTCCACCACCCGACCCGGCGCGAGGTAGCCACCCGCGCCGCCGATCAGCACCGCAGGCAGGTAGGTGTAGCGGCTCATGCCGTCGATCCACACCTCCGACGAGTCGGAGTTGTGGTTGAAGCCGTCGGAGATCTCGCTGCACACGTAGATGAGCGAGTTGTCGAGCACCGTGCGCGTGGGGTCGGTATCGGCCGGGTCGGGCGTGTCGAGCACGGTGAGCATGGTCTGGGCCAGCCGCTCGTAGAACCACCGCTGGCAGCTGGCGAACTCGGCCCGCCCCGCCGCGTCGTTCGAGTGCGAGATCGGCTCGTGGTGCCCCTTGGCGACCCCCGGGCCCCCGGGGAACCCGAAATCGAGGTTCGAGTTGGTGTAGAGGTTCTGCATGGTGATGACCTGCGCCGAGCCGCACACCATGGCGTAGGCGGCCGCCTGCAGCTGGGCGTCGACCACCTTGGCGAAGTTGGCCTGCACCATCGGATCGAGCCCCTGCATGGCATCGACCGCGGGCAGCGAGGGGCGCTCCTCGCAGCTCAGGATCGCGGGGGGACTGCCGCCGCCGCTGGCCTTGAGCTCGCGAATCGCCTCGAGGTGCAGCGCGAGCTTGGTCTGCTCGTCGGTCAGCCCGCTCACCGCGTCGTGCAGATCCTCGAGCTCCCGCTCGGTGAGCGCGAGCGTCTCCTGCCGGAACATCGCGTCGTCGGTGGGCGGGGGCTGGTCGGGCGGCGGCTGGGCCATGCCGAGGCCTTCGAACAGATCGTCGGCGGTCGCGCTGGGATCCTCGGTCGGCCGCACCCAGGTCCCGTGCTTGGTCAGGTGGGAATCGACGCTGAAGCCCGCGATGGGATCGTAGGGCATCGCGCCGATCACATGGGGGGTGACGTCCAGGCCCTTGGCGATCGAGGCATCGATCGAGTCGACGTCGCCGCCCTCGGCAAAGCCGGTGAGCACCGCTCGCACCGCCACATGGTTGTTGGCCCCGTCGTTCATCGAGAGGCCGCGGACCACCGTCACCTTCGACGCAAACGGCTGCAGCGGTCCCAGCACGGTCGACGCCGAGAGCTCGCCCGCGCTCACCGGCTCCACGTGCTCGATGGGCCACCCGTGGGGCACGTAGTACACGAACAGGCGCACGATGCGATCGCCCGGTGCGGCATCGGCTCGCTGGGCGATGCGATAGGCCAGGGGGGCGGCGATCCCCAGGCCCAGCGCCTTGAGGAGCGTCCGACGTCGAAGGAGGTGCTCGGCCCGCATGGAGATTCCTGCTCGGCGATCATGAGGCGCAATTGACCGGGACTCGATGAAAGTTTTTCATCGATTTCCGCTCGCCCGCGTCCCTGGGCAGGCGCCATGGTCTCATGCTGGCGGCGGTGCGCTCCCCTTCTGTTCGTGATCGGTACGGCCTGTGGTGAGGAGCCCCCACCCGAGGATCCGCCCGCATCCACCGGTCTGACGGCGTTCGGGGACAGCGGCACGTCGACGGGAGCCGACGAGGCCCCGCCGGTCGAGACGTCGCCGACGAGTACATCATCGACGACGACCGGGGATGCCGAGGACTCGAGCGGGGCGGACGAGGTCTCCTCGGGCGACCCTCCCTCCACCGATCCCTGTGACGGGGCCGACATCTTGTGCGACGACTTCGAGGATCCCGCGCTCGATCCCCAGTGGGTCTATACCGGGGCCCCTGGCAACATGCCGGTGATCGACGAAGGCCGGGCGTTCGCGGGCACGCGCTCGCTGACCTTTCCCACCACCGACACCCAGGGCGCCTTCGTGTATCCCGCCGCGGGCCTGCCGGTCGCGGGCGATCGGATCTACGTGCGGGCCTACGTCAACTTCGAGCGCGAGATGAGCGCGATGGGCGGGCACGTCTCGTACATCGTGGGAGCCAACGCCCCGTCCAACGGGGCCGAGCTGCGACTGGGCGCCAGCCAGAACTTCGGCAACGGCCAGATGATGGTCGACGTCAACCTGCTCGGCAACGGGCCCGAGTACACGCAGTTCTCCAACGGCGACGTCACCGGCGGTGCTCCCTCCGGGGCGCCGGGCGTGACGCTGGTCGCCGACACCTGGTACTGCATCGAGGCGCTCTACGACGGAAGCGCGCACGAGTTTCGGCTGTGGATCGACGGCATGGAGCTCTCGGCCATGCACGTCACGGACTGGCAGATGGGCGTGACCAACTGGTCGCCCGTGTACTCGGTGGTCAAGATCGGCGGGCAGAACTACAGCGGCTCGCTGGGCCAGATCTGGTTCGACGACGTGGCGATGGGCACCCAGCCGCTCGGCTGTCCGTAGCGTCGCACGGCGTGGCCGATCGTCGGGTCGGGGCTCGGCGCCGGAATCGATCGTGCCCATGCGTGCGGCATGCGGAAGCGTTCGATCCGAGCGAATTCTTTTCATCGATGACGACGGCGGCGTTCCACCTTGGATGTTCGTGGGAAGCCCGCTGATGCACCGAGTCCCGTCCTTCCTCCTCCGCTTCGCCGGGACGTGCACCGTCCTCCTTCCTGCATGCACTGGTACGTCGTCCGACGAGGGTGGGACCGACCCCACCGGCATCAGCGAGGTCGGCGGCAGCACGGGGGACTCGGGCGCGGATGCCACGGCCGGTACCGACGCCGGCTCCGACACCACCGGCCCGGGAACCACCACCGGACCGGGCACCACCACCACCACGGGTCCGGCCGATGACAGCACCGGGCCGTCCAGCGACGACGGTCCGCTCGACTGTCAGGGCGACGTGCTCGAGACCCTGCCCATCGACTCGAGCGGCTGGATCCCGCGCGAGTGCACGATCTTCGAGATCCAGGGCGCCTGGTACTGCTTCGACGACGGCGTGACCGACACCAGCTGCGTGGCGGGCTCGACACCCTACGACGACGATGCCATGTGCCTCAGCGGAACCGCGCTCGGTCCGATGCCGGGAGCCTGGGGCGGAGGGATCGGCGTGGGCCTCAACGAGACCGGCGGCATGGCCTCGGAGAAGCTGCCCTACGACGCGGCGGGCCACGACGTGATCGGGTTCGCGATCGAGATCTCCGGGGACACCGGCGGCAACGAGCTGCGCGTGGGCTTCACCGGATCGGACGCGCCCAGCGGTCCTTCGCCGTTCGTGGCCGTCCCCGGTCCGGGCTCCTACGAGATCATGATCGCCGATGCGCTCGTGCCCGAGTCGTGGATGCTCCCCGAGTCGGGCACGTCGCCCGATCCGAGCGCCATCTACGACGTGCAGGTGCAGATCGCCTCCGACGGCACCCCGGGCCCGTTCGACTTCTGCATCACCAGCCTCACCCCGATCCTCGAGGGTGGGGGCGGAGGCGGCAGCGACGATCCACCGCCGCCCTACGGCACCGAGGTCTGCGGACAGTTCGCGACGATCTCGCTGACGAACCAGTACCTCGTGCACAACAACGTGTGGAACGGCGCGGTGTACGGCAGCGGCGGCTCTCAGTGCGTGAGCGCCCTGTGGGACGGCGTCAGCGACGTGGCGGGCTTCGTGGCCGAGCCGAGCTTCGACGTCAACACCCCGCAGCCCGGCTCCTATCCCGCGATCATCTACGGCTGGCACTACGACTACGACGTGCCTGGCTCGTACGTTCCGCAGCAGATCTCGACGATCTCGGCGATCCCCTCGGAGTGGTCGTGGGACGTGCCCGCCGCGGGTCAGTACAACGTGGCGTACGACCTGTGGATGCACCAGAACCCCGGCGTCACCACCCCCGATGGTGGGCTCGAGCTGATGATCTGGACCCAGACCCGCGACGTCCAGCCGATCGGCTCGTATCAGGGCTACACCATCGACACCGGCGGCGGCACCTGGGAGGTGTGGTACGGCTCGCCCGGCGGCTGGAACACCGTGACCTATCGCCGCACCGTGAACACGGACTCGGTGGACATGGATCTCCTGCCGTTCGTGGAGCACGCGGTGAGCCAGGGCTACGCCCAGCCCTCGTGGTTGCTCTTGGGCGTCGAGGCCGGCTTCGAGATCTGGGAGAGCTTCCAGCCGCTGACCACCACCTGGTACCACGTGCACGTGGAGTGAGCTCCATGCGACCCTCTGGCCCATGCCCGAGTCGGTCGAGTACGAGGACGTCGACGCCGCCTACCTCGAGCAGCGCACCTTGCAGCGCAGCGCCGGGCCCGTGCTCCTGTGGGGGCTGGGCGTCGGCTACGTGATCTCGGGCGACTACTTCGGCTGGAACTTCGGGCTCAACGCGGGCGGCTTTGGTGGCTTGCTCATCGCCACCGCGATCATGGCCACCCTCTACGTGACCATGATCTTCTCCATCGCCGAGCTGGCCACGGCCATGCCGGTGGCGGGCGGTCCCTATGCCTTTGCCCGCCGGGCGCTGGGGCCCTTTGGCGGCTACCTCACGGGGCTCGCGGTCACCATCGAGTACGTGGTGGCGCCGGCGGTCATCGCCACCGGCATCGGGGGCTACGTGGCCGGCATGTTCGCGGCCCCTCCCGCGTGGGTGGAGCCGGTGGTCCCCGTCATCGCCTACGTCGCCTTCGTGGGCGTCAACCTCCTGGGCTCGCGGACCTCACTGCGCTTGCTGCTGGGGATCACGGTGATCTCGGTGGTGGTGCTGCTGCTGTGGGTCGTCGCCGTGCTGCCACACGTGGACTGGTCACGGCTGCTGGACGTGCCGCCCGAGGCCGGCGGCTCTTGGTTCCTGCCCCACGGCCCCTGGGGCGTGCTCGCGGCCCTGCCCGCGGCGGGGTGGTTCTATCTCGCGGTGGAGGGCGTGCCGCAGGCGGCCGAGGAGACGCGCGACCCCGCCCGCGATCTGCCGCGAGGCATGATCGCGGCGATGCTGTCGCTGGTGGTCCTGTCGGCGCTGGTGCTGGTGCTCGGCCCCGCCGCCGCGGGTACGGCCCAGCTGGCCCAGAGCGCCAACCCGCTGCCCGCCGCGATCGAGGCGGTCAGCGGTCGCGGCGTGGTCTACTGGATCACCACCGTCGTGGGTCTGGCCGGTCTGGTGGCGAGCTTCTTCGGGATCATCTTCGCCTACTCGCGGCAGATCTTCGCGCTCTCGCGCGCGGGCTACTTCCCGCGCTGGCTGTCGCGCACCAACCGTCGTCGTGCGCCCCACTGGGCGCTGGTGATCCCGGCTGGCGTGGGCTACGGCACGATCCTCGTCGTCGACGCACTCAACGATGGCCGCGTGGCCACCGGTGACCTCTTGATGCAGGTGGCCGTGTTCGCGGCGCTCTTGTCCTACGTGGCCATGATGGTCAGCCACCTGGTGCTGCGGCGACGCGAGCCCCGGATGCCGCGGCCCTACCGTACTCCGGGATATCCGGTCACCCCCATCGTGGCCCTGGTGCTCTCGCTCGTGGCCATGAGCTCGTCGCTGTTCTACGGCGGGGGGGCGGTGGCGGTGGTGCTGGGCACCGCCGCCATGATCGGGGTGGGCCTGCTCTACTTCGGTCTCTACAGCCGCCATCACCTGGTCGCCCACGCGCCCGAGGAGGAAGCCTCGCTGGTCCGGGCGGCCGAGGCCGAGCTCGATGGCCCGTAGATCGACGGCCCCACGCACGACCGGGCGCGAGGAGGATTTTCGATGTCACCGAATCCCTGGCGGCCCGTAGAGTGGGGCACGATGCCCAAGCGACGCTCCTTTCTCACCCAGGCCGCGCTTCCCCTCCTGCTCCTGCCCTGGGCATGCGCCGGTCAGGCCGATGATCCCGCATCACCCGAGGTTCGCAGCGGCGATGCGCCCGATGCTCCGCTCCAGGCCATGCGGATCGAATTCACCGTGCCCGCCGCACACGCCAACGCCACCGACATCGCCGCGCTGGTCGAGCACATCGAGGGGTTGGCCGACGTCGCGCAGGCCAAGGCGATGGTGCACAAGGCCGATCCCGAGGGCGATGCCGAGGTCGCGATCGATCTCTACGGCCACGACCTGCCCACCGATGACGAGCTGAGCGCGGACCTGACCGCCGAGTTCCCCTATCTGGCCGGCGTACCACTGGCGGTGTCCGGGCTCGATCCCGAGGCCGCGCCGACCCCCGCGGAGGATCACGAGGAAGACCCCGAGGCGCTGCGCCAGCGCATCATCGACGACCTGCGCGCCAAGGGCGTGGAGGGGGAGATCGACGTGGTGATCACCGACCACCCCGACGGTCGCCGCGAGGTCGAGGTGCAGGTCCACGACGACGAGCCGCCGCCCGCGTAGGGCCGAGGCAACGCGGCAAGGACCAACGCGAAGAGGCCGTGCTCCGAAGGAGCACGGCCTCTGGTGATTTCCGGCTGTCAGCGCCTAGCGGCGGCGGCGACGGGCCACGCTGCCGAGCCCGAGCATCAACAGCACCATCGCGCCCATGCCCATTGCCCCGCGGCCGGTGGGATCGACGGTGCAGGAGATCGAGCCGCCGGCCTCACCCTCGCAGCGGCCGTTGGCACAGCTGCCCTCGGCGTAGCCGGTGACCTCGATGTCGAGCAGCACCCGCAGCGAGTCGATGCACTCCTCGAGGTTGCCCCCGTGGTCGACGTACTGGCCGTCGCAGAACAGCGCGCCGTCTCGATCGCACTCGGCCCGGCAGCCCCCGGTCAGCTCGCCCTGGCACTCGACGTAGCCGCTGCGCTGGCACTCGATCTGGCAGTCGACGTTGGCCTCGGCCTGGCAGTAGCCCTGGCAGCTGGCCTGGCACTGACCGCTGCAATCCACGTCGGGGGCCACCAGGTCGCACTGGCCCGAGCACTGGGCCTCGAGGGTCGCCTCGCACGACGCGTAGCACTCGCTGTCGGCACAGCGGCCGTCGCATGACGCTCGTCCCTCCGCGAAGCAGTTGGCCTGGCAGTCGAAGCGTCCCGGGTCGACCTCGCACTCGGCCTGGCAGTCGACCTCGCAGCTCCCCGCGCAGTTCGCCTCGAAGTTCGCGTTGCACTGCCCTTCGCAGCCGACGTAGAGGTCGGCGGCGCACTGGCCCTCGAAGGCGACGGGCTCGCAGCGAGCCTCGCACTCCACGCCCACGCTCACCTCGCACTCGGCGCTGGCCTCGACGTGGATGTTTCCACAAGCACCAAGGCCGGCGTGAGCGACACCGGCCATGGCAAGGGGGGCCACGAAGGCCAAGGAGGGGAGCAGGAACTTCAAGGCAGATCGCATGATGACAAAGACCTTTGAGTGGACGAGGACGCGAGGCTCGCGGTATTGCCGCGCAGGGGCCGGGCGAGCGTGGGGCCTTGGACGAGAGTACCGGGAGTTCGATGCAATGCGGGGGCATTCGTCGTGGTTCGGGTGCTCCTCGTCGCGCACGACGGCCCTCGACCGCGCTCGAGGGGGCTTCCGTATGGCGCAAGCGGCGCGTTCCTGATAGCGTGCCCATCCCCCGTCGACCAGGTCGAGGTCCCGAACGGGCCGCCCGAGGACCGCAACGAGGCGGGGGACGAGGATGCATGCAGGTCGACAAGATCTTCGAGCAAATGCCCGGTCGCTACATCAAGGGCAAGGCGACCAAGAAGACCGTCTACTACTTCTCCATCGGTGACTTTCGCTGCACGGTGACGCTCGAGCCCGAGGGGGTGACGGTGGAACCCGGCAAGAAGGTCGGCGACGCCGACGTGGTCCTCAAGACGACTCCCGAGCTGTTCGAGAAGATGGTGCTCAAGGGCAAGATGCCCGGCCCCATCGACATCGCGCGCGGCAAGGTCAAGACCAACGATCCCGTGGGGCTCAAGGGCCTGCGCGACTACTTCGACTTCAGCGGCCTTTGAGCGACCGCCAAACCGAAACGAGCACGAACCATGTCGTCCATCGCCCGTACCGCCGCGACCGGCGGAGATCTCGATCCCGACTTCCTCGCGTGGTCCACCTCGCTGCCCGTGGATCGCCGCTTGCTCGAGGTGGATTGCCGCGGCAGCGTGGCTCACGTGCGCGGCCTCGAGGCGGCGGGGCTGTTGACCGCCGACGAGGCCAAGATCCTCCGCGAGGCGCTCGAGTCGCTGCCCGGCAAGGTGGCCAGCGGCGAGGTGAAGCTGCGCGAGGACGAGGAAGACGTGCACATGGCGGTCGAGGCCTGGCTCGGCACCGCCGTGGGCGAGGTCTCGGCCAAGCTCCACACCGGCCGCAGCCGCAACGACCAGGTGGCGACCGACCTCAAGCTGTGGTGCCGGGACGCGGTCGCCAAGATCGAGGCGGGCATCGACGTCGTGCTGGAGCGCGCGAAGGAGTGGATCGAGCGTCACGGCGACGTGGCGATGCCCAGCTACACCCACCGCCAGGTGGCGATCCCGGTGATGGGCCGGGTGTGGATGGAGGGCGCGCTGTCGATCGGGCTGCGTCGCGATCGTGCGTTGCTGGGGGCGGTTCGGGAGGAGCTGGCGCGCTCACCCCTGGGCGCCGGAGCCATCGGCGGGACCACCCTGCCCATCGACACCTCGGTGACGGCGGCGGCGCTCGACTTCCAGGCCGGGCCCGAGAACCCCATCGACGCGGTGGGGGAGCGCGACCACGCGATCACGCTGCTGTTCGTGTGCACCCGCATCGGCATGCACGTGGCGCGGTTCTCCACCGACGTCATCGAGCTGTCCTCGGATGCCCTGGTCAAGCTCGGCGGTGCGATCGCGGGGGGCTCGTCGATGATGCCCCACAAGCGCAACCCCGATCTGTTCGAACTGCTGCGCGGACAGTCGGCGCTGCGGCGGGGCGAGCTGGTGGCGCTGATGGGCACGTTCCACGGGCTGGGCAGCGGCTATCACCGCGATCTGCAGCAGGACAAGGAGATCGTGTTTCGGGCCGTCGACGGCACCCTCGACGTGCTGCGCATGATGGCGATCGCGCTTGCGCAATTCGAGCCGGTCGAGGACGCATGCCTCGCCGCGCTCGCCAAGGGCGACGCGATCGCGACCGATCTGTGCGAGATGCTGGTGGCCGCGGGCACGCCGTTCCGCGACGCCTACGGCAAGGTGGGGGCGCTGGTGGTCCGGCAGCGCGAGGCCGGCAAGCGCCTGGTCGATCTGACGGCCGACGACCTGGTCGCCCTGGGCCTGGGCGCCGGCGAGCTGGCGCAGCTGAACCTCAAGGAGAGCGCCCGCCGACGCGCGGCTCGCTTCGGGCTGTAGGCGGCCGATTGCCCGCGTGAGCCCAGGAGCCACGCGGGCCTCACCCACGCAGCACGCGAGCGGAAAGGCGGGCGTCAGACCTTCTTGGCGACCCGCTTGGTGGGCGCTTCCTTGGGCTTGGCCTCGCCCTTCTTCTTGGCCTGCTCGGCGGCCACGGCCGCGTCCTTCTCCTCGGGGAAGTGGCCGATCCAGTAGAGCAGGCGGCCGCAGGACTCGCAGGCCAGGATGTCGTCGCCCTGGCGCAGGTGCACGTAGATCTGGTGGGGGACCACCATCTTGCAGGCGCTGCACCGGCGCTCGCGGACGGCCACGAACGCGAGCCCGCCACCCTTGCGGCGGATCCGCTCGTAGGCAGACAGGGTATCGGGCACGATCTGCGAGGTGAGCTTGGTTCGACGCCCGCGCAGCTTCTCGAGCCGGGCGGCGATCTTGCCCTGGGTCTCGAGCAGTCGACCCTTCTCTTCCTCGGCCTGGGACTGGAGGCCGACCAGGCTGTCGTTCATGGCCGCGATGCGCTGCTCGGCTTCGGCCACGCCGGCCTTGATCTTCTCGATCTCCTCCGCCCGCGAGGCCGAGAGCCGGCGGGTGGTCTCGATCTCGCGCTGGGTCGCGGTGAGCTCCCGGGAGGTCTTGACCTGGTTCAGCTTGGCCTTGCTGTTGCGGATGAGCTCTTCCTCGTCCTCGAGCTGCATCTCTTGAGCACGCTGGAAGCCGCGGGTCTGCTCACACTTCTCCCGCTCGGTGTCGAGCATGGCGCGCAGCTTGTCGAGGTCCTCGTCGAGCTCCTTGATTCGTCGGGGTATCAGATCGAGCTTCCGCTCGAGTCGCCCGAGTTGACGATCCTGTTTCTGAAGCTGATGGAGCGCAGCGATCTGCGGATTCATGAGGTGACGCGGGGGTAAAGGAACGGTGGGCCCACCTGGGCTCGAACCAGGGACCAGCCGGTTATGAGCCGGCCGCTCTGACCGACTGAGCTATAGGCCCATGAAAGAGCGTTCGGTGGGCTGGACGATAGGGATAGGGCCGAAGACCGTCAAATCCGCGGTCGACGCAGGTCTACGGATTTTGCGGATCCTGCGCGCTCAGGCCCCCCTGCGGCTCGGTTTTGGCGACTCGTCGCCGGACCCGGGTTCTCGACCGGGCCAGGGGATCGGCCGGAGGGGCGACTTCGCTCTCGCCCGGGGGCAGCCGCGAGACCAGGTGGGCTCCGCCCCCGGCCACCGAGCGGACGGTGATCCAAGGGGAGGTCGACGCGATGTCGTGCGGAACGATGTCATCGACGAGCCACGCTCGAGAACGGTACGGGCACCGCGAGGGCGGCGGGAAGCTGGCACCGCGCGTCGAGCCATTGTGCTACAACGCCGCCCCGCGACGGTGCCCCATTGGGAGCGGCAGCGTTGCTCTCGTGTTCGCTCGTTCTGGTCGCGCTCTCGTTTCCGAGCTCGATTGCTCCTTCTCCCCAACCAACCACTCATGCAACCACTCCAGGAGGGCTCCCCCATGAAGGGTGTTCTGCGCCGCCCATTGGCGCTCGTTTCCATCTCGATTCCTCTGCTCGTGCTGGCCGCGTTCGTGGCCGAGCCGGCTCTCGCGGCCGGGCTCGGACCGGCGGCCGAGGCTGCGCCCGCCGCTCAGGCTCCGGCCTCGGGCGGCAATGACTTCGTCGCCTGGGTCAGCGCGCATCTCTCCGGACCCGCGCTCAAGATCGGCGGTGCGCTGCTGTTCTTCATCGTGGGCTGGGTCGCCGCCAAGTCGCTGTCCTACGGGGTGTTCACGCTGCTGTCCAAGACCGAGCTCGACAACAAGCTCGCGGAGCGGCTGGGCATCAACCTCCTCATCAAGGAGGGGCGCAAGAGCGAGGACGGCGGTGCGCTCGAGCGCTTCATCGCCCAGGTCGTGTACTGGCTGCTGATGCTGCTGGTGCTGGTGGGCGTGCTGCAGATCGCCGGGTTCACCCAGGTGGCCGAGCCGCTCGCGGGCCTGGTGGACACCGTGGTGCAGGCGCTGCCCCGCGTGGCCAAGGCGGGGCTCATCCTGATCGTGGCCTACGTGGCCGGTCGGATCCTCAAGCTGGTGATCAGCGGCTCGCTCGATCGGCTGGGGGTGGACACCCGCTTTGCCCAGCTCACCGAGAGCAAGGAGGACGACGTCGCGGGCAGCCCGGCCAGCTTCTCGCAGGTCACCGGCACCGTGGTGTTCTGGCTGCTCATCGTGTTCGGTCTGGCCGGCGCCCTCGAGGCCCTGGAGATCGAGCCCCTGGCCGCGCCGCTGCGCAACGCCATCGACCGCGTGGTGGGCCTGCTGCCCTCGCTGGGCGTCTCGATCGTGATCGTGGCGGTCGGCTACGCGCTCGGCCGCATCCTGCGGGTGCTGGTCCGCAACGTGCTGCAGGGTCTGGGCTTCGACCGCCTGGTGGCGCGCGTGGGCCTCGAGAAGCTCACGGGCAGCAGCTCGGCCAGCGATCTGATCGGCCTGGCGCTGATGGTGTTCGTGATGCTGCAGGCGACGATCGCCGCGCTCAACGAGCTGGGTCTCGAGACCCTGGCCGGCCCGCTCACCGGCATGGTGGCGCGGTTCTGGAACATGCTGCCCGCGCTGGCGGCCTCGGTGCTCATCGTGGCGGTGGGCGTGTTCGTGGGCGGCTTGCTGCGCAAGCTCGTCGGCGCTGCGCTGCGCAACCTGGGCTTCGACCGCCTGATGGCGCGGCTGGGCTTCGAGAAGATCTCCGATCGCGAGGATCACCTGGGCGAGTTCTCGGAGATGCTGGCGTTCGCCGTGCAGGTGGGCGTGGTGCTGCTGGCGGTGGCGCAGGCCCTCGACAACCTGGCGCTCGACACCTGGTCGACCTACGTCAACAACTTCCTGTCCTACATGCTCAAGAACGTGGCGGTGGCGCTGGCGATCGTGCTGGTCGGCTTCGTCATCGGCGGCTACGTTCGTGACCTCATCGTGGCTCGCCAGCCCGACGAGGCCGAGGGCAGCAAGTGGATCGGCGAGTTCGCGCGCTACGTGGTGCTGGTGTTCGCCTTCACCATGGCGGTGGCGCACCTCGACGTGGCCGAGAACTTCGTGCTGATGACGTTCGGGCTGTTGTTCGGCGCGCTGTGCCTGGCGATGGCCCTGGCCTTTGGCCTGGGCTCGCGCGACGTGGCGGGCGACATCGTCAAGCGCCGCTACGAGGCGGCTCGCAACAAGATGAGCGCGAGCCGGCCCTCCACGGGCGGCTTCGGCAAGAGCCCGATGGGCGGCGTCAAGCCGCCGTCGGCCGGGTCGGGCACGCCGCCGTCGACCTGAGCCCATCCCTCGTGGGATGCTCCGCCGAGCCCGGTCGCCCCATCATCGGCGCCGGGCTCGCTTCGTTCGGCCCATGTGCACCCTCGTCGTCGCCACTCGCGTGTGGGAGTCCGCCTCGCTGGTGGTGGCGGCCAATCGGGACGAGCAGCTCGCCCGTCCCGCCGCGCCTCCGGCCACGTGGGCGCGCGACGACGAGGCGACGATCTTCGCCCCGCGCGACCTCCAGGCCGGTGGGACCTGGCTGGGGATCCGCGGGGTGGAGTCGTCGGGGGCGACCTCGAAGATCCTGTTCGTGGGCATCACCAATCGCTTCCGTGGCCGGGTCGACGCGCCGGGTCCTCGCTCGCGCGGAGAGCTGGTGCTCGATGCCCTCGCCGAGGGCGACGTGGAGCGAGCCGCAGAGCGGATCGCCGGGCTCGATCCCTCGCTGCACAATCCCTTCCACCTGGTGATCGCCGATCGCGAAGCGGCCCACCTGGTGTGGAACGATGGGGCGCGACATCACCACGAGGTGCTCGCGCCCGGGCTGCACGTGATCAGCGAGCGCAGCCGCGGGGCGGCACCGACCACCCGCGATGCGCTGCTGCAGCGGCGGCTACGGGGCTGGGTGGACGACGGCGAGCCGAGCCTCGACGACTGGCGGAGGCTGCTGTCCGAGCACGCGACCGACCCGCTCGAGGGGTCCTGCGTGCACGCCGACGATCGCGGCTACGGCACGCGATCCTCGACGGTGGTGCGGCTGCCCGCGGGGGGCCTCGCGTTCTTCCACGCCGACGGGCGGCCATGCGTGACGGCCTACGAGGACCTGTCGGCCGAGGCGCTGGCGGGGTTCGGGCTCACGCCGGCTGAGGTCCGAGCAGCTCGCTGACGCGGGCTCGAAGGTCGTTGGCCTCGACCTCGTGCGGGGCGATGGGCTCGCCGCAGCGCAGCTCGAGGCGGGCCCGGAAGCGACGCGGGCGCTTGCGCATCGCGGGACCGTCCTTGCGGCTGAAGAAGCTGCCCCACAGGCCGCGCAGCGCCATGGGGATCACGGGGACTGGAGTGCGGGCCACGATCTGGTCGATGCCTCGGCGGAATTCGTTCATGTGGCCGGTGTGGGTGATCTTGCCCTCGGGGAAGATGCACAGCAGCTCTCCGCGCTCGAGCGCGGCGGCGATCGAGTCGAGGGCACGCTCGAGCGCCACGGGATCCTCGTGCCGGGGGGCGATGGGGATGGTGCCCATCAGGCGGAAGAACCAGTGCAGCGCGGGGCTGCGAAAGATCCGATGGTCCATCACGAAGCGGATCGAGCGGCGCGAGGCCACGCCGAGCAGCAGGGGATCGATGAAGCTGATGTGGTTGCACACCAGCACCGCGGGACCGTGCAGCGGCAGATGATGCAGGCCGTGGGCGCGGAAGCGGTAGGCCACGCGGATCCACGCGGTGATGAGCAGCCGACAAAGGCCCTCGAGCAGCTGCGCGAGGCGAGGCGAGGGGCAGGGGGCGGGGTCGAGCGGGCGAGGCGAGAGGGCTGCGTCCGGCATGGCCCCTCGCCAGGAGCAGCAGACGTGCCGCGGCGGGGGAGGAGCGAAGACTCGTGGAATGGCAGGGGGTTGGCGGCATGGCTCGCGCCTTACGCGCACATCATGTGTTCATCCCATGAACGGCCGATGTACATGGAGTGCACACTGCGTCCCGAACCATCGAGAGCGCCAAGACGCCCGGCGCGCCCACGGTGTTGGGGCCTTCTCGGACAGCGCGCGGCAGGGCTCCTGTACATTGGATGCACATGAAGCTCCCACGCGCCGAGGACCGGGCGTTCTTCGAGCGGGTGTCGGCGGCGGTGTTCTCCAATCCCTTCGGGCCGCAGCGACACGCGATCGATCTGCAGCTGGCCGAGATTGCCGGGGCCAAGCCGTCGGCGGTGGGACGCGAGGCGTTGCTCTCGCGCGTGGTCGGACGGGTCGACGAGCGGCTGCACGCGCTGGCCGAGGGCGGCTCGCTGCGGCTGGCGGCGTGGTCGGAGACCGAGCGACCGCTGGTGGAGCAGGCGCTGTTGTTCTCGTGCTTCCACCGCTTTGCCGACGAGATCGACGTGCACGTCGCGGAGCAGATCACCGCGGGTGCCCGACCGGTCCCGGCCGGGTTCGCGCCCACGCTCCTGCGCGAGCTGGTCCACCACGGGATGCCCCGGCCCCAGGCCACGCGCATGGTCGCGGTGCTGTTCCAGATGCGGCGGGCGTTCACCTTCATCGATCGCACGCTCACGGGCGGCAGCCCCTGCATGCGAGCGCTGCGGCAGGCGCTGTGGAGCAACGTGTTCACCCACGACGTGGGCCGCTACGACCGCTGGCTGTGGAGCCGCATGGAGGACTTCTCGACGATCCTGCTGGGGGGCACCGGGACGGGGAAGGGCACGGCGGCGGCGGCGATCGGGCGCGCGGGGTTCATCCCGTTCGATGCGCGCAAGGGCTGCTTCGTGGAGAGCTTCACCGAGGCGTTCGTGGCGGTGAACCTCTCGCAGTACCCCAAGGGGCTCATCGAGTCGGAGCTGTTCGGACACGTCAAGGGGGCGTTCACCGGGGCGATCGAGCGCTACGACGGCGCGCTCTCGCGGTGCAGCCCGCACGGGGCGATCTTCCTCGACGAGATCGGCGAGGCCGAGACCACGGTGCAGATCAAGCTGCTGCGGGTGCTGCAGGAGCGGGAGCTGGTCCCGGTGGGCAGCCACCAGGCGCAGCGCTTCTCGGGTCGGGTGATCGCGGCCACCAACCGCGACCTCGACGAGCTGCGCCGCAGCGGTCGCATGCGCGACGACTTCTACTACCGGCTGTGCTCGGACGTGATCGAGGTGCCGAGCCTGCGGCAGCGGCTGCGCGAGGATCCGGACGAGCTGCCGCGGCTGCTCGAGGCGGTGCTCGAGCGCATGCTGGGCGAGCCCGCGCCGACGCTGGTGGACGAGGTGGTGGCGGTGATCGGGCGCGAGCTGCCGCGTGACTACCCCTGGCCGGGCAACGTGCGAGAGCTCGAGCAGTGCGTGCGTCGAGTGCTGATCACGCAGCGTTACACCGGTGATCGGACGGTGCGGGTGGCCGCCGGGGCGCGCGAGCGGCTGCGGCGGGCGATCGACGGCGAGGAGCTGTCGGCGCGGGAGCTGCTGCGGGACTACTGCCGGATGCTCTACGAGCGCCACGGGACCTACGAGGAGGTGGCACGCAGGACCGGGCTCGATCGGCGGACCGTCAAGCGGCACGTGGACGAGGCGGGGCCGGCGGGCGCGTGATCCGGTGAGCCGGCACGGCCGTCGATGGCGTGGTCGGGGCTTGGCGCCCGCCCGTCATGCTCTATACTCGCGGACGCCATGGTGATGACGCCTTCGCAGATGCTCTCGCTGGGGACCGAGGCCCCCTCGTTTCGCTTGCCCGATCCCTCCGGGCAGATGGTCTCGCTCGATGATCAGCCCGAGGCGAAGGCCTACCTCGTGGTGTTCATGTGCAACCACTGCCCGTTCGTCAAGCACATCCGCGAGGAGCTGGCCGCGCTGTCGCGCGAGCTGCCCGAGCGCGGGGTGATGATGGTCGGGATCAACAGCAACGACTTCGACAAGTATCCCGACGACAGTCCCTCGCGGATGGCGGACGAGGCGGAGAGCTACGGGTATCGGTTCCCGTACCTGGTGGACGAGAGCCAGGACGTGGCCAAGGCGTTTCGGGCCGCGTGCACGCCCGACTTCTTCCTGTTCGACGGGGAGCGCAAGCTGGTGTACCGCGGTCAGCTCGACGAGAGCCGACCGAGCAACGGCAAGCCGGTCACGGGCAAGGACCTGCGGGCGGCGATCGGCGCGGTGCTCGAGGGGCGCGAGGTGTCGGAGGAGCAGATGCCGAGCATCGGGTGCAACATCAAGTGGCGGGATGGCAACGCGCCCGAGTGGTTCGGGTAGCCACACCGCGACCCCGAACACGCCGCTCACTGCGGCGTCGAGCGCGAGTCGGCCGTCTCCTTGCTACGCTTGCTGCGTGGGGACCCTGCTCCAGGCTGCGCTCACTCCTGCCCTCGCGTGGTTGTACGGCCGCTCGCGCGCGCAGCCGCGAGCACTGCCGGAGGTGCGGGGCCTGTCGCCAGGTCGTTTCCGGGAGAGCTTCTACGACCACGAGGTCCCGGTGGTCCTGCGCGGCCATGCACGTGACTGGCCCGCCGTCGAGAAGTGGGATGCCGAGTACCTGGCCGAACACGCGCACGGCCAGGTCTCGGTGGCGTGCTCGGCCTCGTCGGCGATCCAGACCGGCAGCGCGCACTTCGTGTCGATGGGGGCGACCGATGCCGTGCGGCTCGTCCTGGGCGAGCCCGGGCACGCCGCAGGCGCGGGCTACTACTACATCAAGAACCACAGCCTGCTCCGCGGGGCGTTCGCGTCGGTCTTTGCCGACCTGCGGCGCTGTACGCTGGTTCCGGACGAGGTCGTCCAGCTCACGCCTCACGATCTGGAGCAGCCTCGTCCCGCGTCGTCCACGTCGCCCAGCCTGTGGATCGGGCAGCCGCACGTCTCCACGCCGCTGCACTACGACCCCTGGCCCAACGTCATCGTGCAGATCCGCGGCACCAAGACGGTGACGCTCGCGTCCCCTCGCTCGTCGAGTCACCTCTACCCACGCGACCCTCGGCGAGGCTCGTACTGGTACAGCGAGCTGGGCGATCTGCGTGGCGTGAGCTGGTCCGAGTTCCCCAAGGCCCGCGGTGTGGCGTTCTTCGAGACCACGCTCGAGCCGGGGGATGTGCTGTTCGTTCCCGCCGGCTGGTGGCACCAGGTCGAGAACCGCGTGCCTGCGATCTCGGTCAACTACTTCTGCCCCGCACCCTCGATGCTGCGCCGATGGACCAACCCCAACACGGCCCACTACGCGATCGGGCAGTGGTTCGAGGTCGCTCACTACATCCGCTTCTTGCGCTCGGGCGGCATCGACGAGCAGGCAGTGGCCAACTACCAGGCGCGCATCAACGGTCGGAACCTCGCCCATCAACGGCAGTGGTTCGACGACAAGAAGCGAAACGGCACGATTCTCGACAAGTGGCTGCTGTCCAAGTATCCCGACTTCGAGTCCACGCCGTTCTACCAGACACGGTACCGCGACGGGATCCCGCCCGCGTGAGGCGCGACGAGGCCCTCACCATCAGCTCGAGAGCACGCTCGGCGGCAGCCGGTGCCTGACCGAGGCGAGCAACGGCACCAGCACCACCATGAGGGCGGCGAGCGAGAGCCACAGCACCCGGCTGCCCAGCCCCAGGAGCATGGTGAACAGCAGCGGGCCCATCGTGTCGGCCAGCCCGAACGTGGTCTGGTAGACGGCGCTGTAGCGTCCCTTCATCCCCTCGGGAGCCACCTCGTTGGCTGCGGCCAGCATGAGGGGATTGGAGATGCCCTCGCCGATGGCGCCCACGATCACGCCGGACAGGACCACGACGATGAGCGGCACGCCGTCGAAGAGGTCCGCGGCGGTCAGCAGCAGCAGCGCGGCGAGGTAGCAGGGGATCGAGTACCGCAGCAGCATGCGCGAGCGCGAGCTCCGTGCCGCGAGCATCACGGCCGGGCGCTGCGCGAGGAACAGCACCACGTTGCCGACCACGATGGAGCCGCCGGCCAGCCACTCTGGTCCGTGCCAGAAGTCGACGATGACCAGCGGCAGCACGACCACGAACGAACTCTGCACCAGGATGAACACGGCCAGGCACAGGCAGAGCTGCAGGTACGCGGTGTCGCGCCACACCGAGGTCCGGGGACCCGCGGCGGGCTCGTCGGTCTCGGCCGGGGCGGGCGCGGCGGGCCGACCGAAGCGGCGCACTCCGATCACCAGGAGCAGCGCGGCCACGCCGAAGCTCGCCGCGTTGGCCCAGGCAATGGCGTGCAGTCCGGCGACGCTGTCGGCGAAGAAGCCCGCCGCGGCCGCGCCGAGGCCCACTCCGCCGATCCTCAGCATGTTGTTGGTGGCCAGGAACTGGTCGACCGCGCGGCCGCGCACCAGGGTGCTCACGAACGGCGTGCTCGCAGTCCAGTACAGTCGGCTGGCCGAGGCGGTCACGAACGCCAGCACGCCCAGCTCGGGGATCGTCTGCACGAGGGGATAGAGCGCGAAGGTGCCCACGCGGACGATGTTGCTCAGGAGCACCAGTCGGCCGGGGCCGTAGCGGTCGACCAGCCCGCCGCCGAGCTGTCCCACCACCAGCGCGAGCAGGCTGGCGGTGGAGAGCGCGGCGCCGCAGGCCACCATGGGCAGCTCTTGCGCACGCGTGAAGAAGATCAGGCTGAAGGGGAGCCACAGCCCGCTGCCCACCGAGTCGATGAACAGGGCCACGAACACCACGGGGATGCTCGGAGAACCGGAAGTCCTCGGCTCACCATCGGTCACGGGTGCATGGGTGCACGCACGAGTCGTCGTGTCAAGCGCCGGGAGCCTGGTGGTGGCGGAGGTGGGGAAAGTAATCCTCGCACCCTCCCTCGCGGCGGACGTCCCAGGTCGCGCAGTGCAGCGAGCCGCCGAACTCGTAGACGCTCCTGAATGGCACGGTGAGCACCTCGAAGCCGAGTGAGTCGAGCAGCTCGTGCAAGGGCTCCTCGTGGTGCTCGCAGACGACGGTGGTGGGTGAGAGGCTCAAGACGTTCATGGCCAGCCACTTGGACGACTGGCAGTGGAGCGGCATGTCGCGCTCGTCGAGCACCGGCTGCGGCGCGTCCACGAGCTGCCAGTCGCCGTCGCGGAACATCCTGGCCTCTTGCTCGTGCAGCGGACGCTCGGGATTGGTGAGCACCAGCCCCGGGCGCAAGGGCACGAACGTGCAGTCGATGTGCGAGGGGAAGCGGTCGAGTGGGAAGTGCACCGGGTGCACTCGCAGGCCTCGCGGCTCGAGGTGCCGCGCGAGCCATCGGATCCCTGCGCGGTTGGTGGTCATGGACTCCTGCACCAGGATGTCACGCCCCAGCCGAGCGATGTCGGCGGCGTCGAAGACCACCTCGTCCTGCGAGATGCAGAACTCGAACGAGTGCATGGCCTCGTATCGCTGGGACATCGACCACTCCCAGAACTCGGTGCGGTACATCGAGTCGGCCATGGTGGGCTTGGGAGCCACGGTCCAGCGCGCGTTCGGATCCTCGCTCCAGTATCCCTGGACCAGCCGGCGGTAGCACAGGTGCTCGAAGTACCGCGCGCGACGAGACATGGTGGCCTCGATGATCTCGTTGCCGATGGTGATGAGCACGTCGCGTGGACACGTGGCGCAGTACTGGCTGTCGACCTCGAACGTCGGTGTTCGGAGGGGGCGGGAGAACTCGTAGGGGTCGGGGCGTCGCACCACGATGCCTCGCGACTCGAGCAGCGCGACGAGGCCCTCGAGCTCGTGGTTGGCGCGCTCGATGGTGTCGAGCGGCTTGGGCCCGCTTGGGAAGGGCGGAGCGGGCTGCCCCGGTCGCGCTCGGACCTGCGGGCGATGACCGGGCTCCGTGGGTTCGTAGGCCGCATGGTCGGCGGAGCCGACCACGATCTCTTGCAGAGGATCCCACTCGTTCCAGGAATTGACGAGCTGCGGGGGCGATGCCGACACCTCGCGCATTTACACATGTTCTGAAGCACCGGTCCACCGAGCGACGGGTCGATCCCGGTCGCAGGCTCGGAGCATCGATGACGGATGCCGCGTCGAGACCGGTGGGTGCCGTCCAGTGTCGTGAGGGCGGCCGTGCTAGACTCGTGCCGCCTTGGACACCCTACTGGGCGAGTTGGCGGACGAAGTCCGTGCACTGTGGCGAGGGCGGTACGTGGTCCTGGCCGAGAACCTCGACGGCGCGGCGCGTTCGCTGGTGGCCGAGGTCTCGTCCTCGGGAGGCACCGTGCTCGGCATGGTGGTCGCCAACCATCCTGCGCCCGCGCCCGCGCCCGCGCCCGCGCTCGGGCAGCCGCGGGCGCCCGAGGGCGGCGAGGTGCTCGCGCTCGGCGAGCAGGGCGAGCGGGTGACGCGGGCGGGATTCGCCCGAGCGCTCGAGGCCGCGCCGCCGCGGCTCTCACGGTGGTTGGATGAGGTCGACCCGGAGCGCACGGCGGCCCTCGTCGCCACCAACTTCATCGAGCTGCCCCGCATCGCGGATCGTCGAGTGGTCGGTGCTCGGCCGCCGCGGTGGGCCGCGTTCGAGGACAAGACCACCATCGACGAGATCTTTGCGCGCGTCGCTGTTGGTACGCCGAAGAGCACGATCCTCTCGGCCCGGGATCCCGACGTCGGTCGCTGGGTACGCGAGCTGTGCTCCGAGCTCGGCTGCGTGCTCGCCCTGGACTCCAGCACCGACTACCGCGGCGACTCGCACGGCTTGCGGTGGCTCGGGCCGAAGGCCGAGGGACTCGACGAGATCTCTCGCTGGGCCGGCGAGCACGCCGACCGGATCCGCCTGTCGCGGTTCCACGAGGGGGTGCCGTGCAGCGTGCTGGGCATGGTCGCGAGCACCGGCGTCGCGGTCTTCGATCCGATCGAGATCGTGACCCTGCGCATCGAGGCCTCACGGAGGCTCGTGTTCGTCGGCTCGTCGACGTCGTGGCGGCCCCCCGCGGCCATGGCCGAGGAGATTCGCGAGGCGGGGCGTCGCGTGGGCCAGGAACTCGCGCGCTCGGCGGGCTATCGGGGCTTCTTCAGCGTGGACGGAATCGCCGCGGCCGACGGCTTCGTGGCCACGGAGGTCAACCCGCGGCTGGCATCTGGGCTTGGATTGCGGGCCTTCGCCCCCGCGTTCCCCATCTACTTGCTCGCTCGCTCGCTCCAGGATCCCGAGGATCCGCTGCGCTCGCTCGACGTGGCGGCGTTCGAAGACGTGGTGCGACGGGGGGTCCGTGGCGCGCCGTCGTTCTCCTTGCGCTTGCGCGTGACTGCACCGCTGCGCGCGAGCATGGAGGCCGAAGGCCGGGGCACCACGTCGCGAGCGCTGGCCTCCGGTGCGGAGTACCGCATCGTGAACGACACGGTCGAGATCGTCTCGCTCCCGGCCAGGGGCCCGCAGGAGATCGTGGGTCCCGCGGTGGCCGAACTCGCACGCGCGCTCGGATGGGAGGGCATTGGCTGCTATCGGGTCGTCGACCCGTCGGGTCGAGCCGGGTCCGATCCGTTCGCACTCGAGCCCCGCACCGAGGCCGGGCGCAGGGCCGTGGCCCTGGTTCGATCGCTGGCGCCGCGGCTTGGCGAGCTCGCGGTGGAGCACGACGCCTCCGGCGAGTTTGCCCGACCGAGCGTGGAGCTGCTGTCCCGCGAGGGCGTGCTCGCGATCTGTGCGCCGGTGTCGATGGGGGGCATGGGCGTGTCGTCGCTCTACGACATCTGCGTGGTGCTCGTGGAGCTCGGCCGCATCGATGGCTCGCTCGCGGTGGCGATGTCGATGCACCTGGCGCTCACCGGCTATTACGCGCGCATCGTTCGTACCGCGCCGCCCGAGCGCCCGCCGCTGCTGCAGCGCGAGTGGCTGGCTCGGGTGGGGCGCCGCGCCATGCTCGTCAGCTCCGCGGTCGCGGAGCCGGGGCGGGAGTCGTGGCGCGTCATGACCACCGCCTGCAAGGTCGAGGGCGGATGGTCGATCTCCGGGGAGAAGATCCTGGTGTCCGCGTCGCCAGCCGCCACGCACTTCTACACGCGCCTGCGCGCGGAGACACCCGAGGGCTCGTACGTCATGGCGAGCGCGATGATCCCGGCTCACGCCCCCGGCGTGACCGTGTGCGACGACTGGCAGGGCATGGGGCTTCGCGGCTCGGGGAGCGGCCGGGTGCGGTTCGAGAACGTGCGGATCGAGGACGCGGAGCTGCGCCTGGGCGGCGTGTGGGGCGTGGTCGACCGCAGCGATTTCGAGGGACGCGCCGCGGCCTCGATCCCGATCGTCGCCACCTATCTCGGCATGGCCGAGGCTGCCCACGACCTGGCGGTCGCAGAGGCCAGGCGCACCGGGGACGGGCCCGCGTCGGAGGACCTGCCCATCGCAGCCCAGCACCAGCTCGCCGAGATCTTCATCGCCATGGCCGAGGCACGCTCGGTGATGCACTGCGCCATGAACGAGATCGACGCGGCGTTTCGGACGACCGCACCGCGGACCCTCGATCCCGAGGCCGGTCGCGGCCTGGTGCGCGCATCCCTCATCGCCTCGCTGGTCGTGGAGCGTACGGCCGCCAAGGTCGTGGACGCAGCGATGCGCGTGGTGGGCAGCCGGAGCTACGGCGCGAGCTCGGTGCTCGCTCGCATCTATCGCGACATCAAGGCCGCCACGTTCATGAAGCCGTACTCGCTCAGTCGGCGCTACGTCGAGTTCCTCACCCGAGGTGACCTCCACTAGCGGAGCGATGGTGCACGGAGTCATCGTCAACCGCCGTCCGCTGCTGGGCCGACTCGCCGACTGGATTGCGCAGAGCGGGGCCACGGTGTCGGTCATCGTCGCGCGCTCGTCGGTGACCTCCGAGCACGAGCTGTCGATCTTGCGATCGCGGTGTCGCGAGCTCGTCGTGGTCGACGACTACGACGCGCCGAGCGTGGAGCCGCTCATCCTTCGCACCTGCGCCAGCACGGGCGCGAGCGTGCTGATCTCGACCACCGAGACCGACGTGATCCGCTGCGCGCGGGTGCGCGAGGCGCTGGGGATCTCGGGCCAGAGCATGGCCAGCGCGCTGGCGTATCGCGACAAGCTGGTGATGAAATCGCTGGCCGCGGCGGCGGGCTGCGCCGTGGTGCCGGCGGCGTGCGGCAGCGATGCGGCTGCGCTCGAGGCCCTGGTCCGGGAGGGCCGACCGCTGGTGCTCAAGCCCCGGCGCGGCGTGGCGTCCAAGGGCATTGCGCGGTTCGAGCAGCCCGAGCGCGTGCTCGAGGCGATCGAGCCCAGCATGGCCGATGACGTCTTGGTGGAGCCGTTCGTTCACGCCGCCATGGCCCACGTGGATGGGCTGATGCTCGACGGCGCGCTCTACCACGCGTGGCCGTCGCGATACCTGTACCCGCAGTGGCAGACTCGGCACCTGGGCAAGCCGAGCATCAGCGGGCAGATGTCGCCCGACGATCCGCTGCTGCCCCCGCTGCTCGATGCCACCGCGAGCGTGATCGCCTCGCTGCCCGCGGTGGCCGGCCTGAGCGCATTCCATGCCGAGTACTTCATTGGCCCGTCCGGCGTCACACTGTGCGAGATCGCGTCGCGGGCCGGGGGAGCGGGGATCGCCGAGAGCTACGAGGCGAGCTTTGGCACGAGCCTGTACGGCGCACCGGTCGTACAGCAGCTGACGGGCGGCGCGCTGCCGCCGTGCGCGAGCGTTCCGCCCGGCACGCGTCACGGCTGGGCCTGGTTGCTGCCGCGTGCGGGCACCCTCGTACGCGCGCCCCGCTCGTGCGCGCTGCCCGGGGTGGTCGAGTTCCGCTCGACCATGCGCGCAGGAGACACGTTCACCGCGCCCCACCCCGAAACCCAGCCGGTGATGGAGATCGTGTTCGACATCGAAGGACCGGTGCTCGAGCGGCTGCACGCGTTCGATGCGTGGTGGCACGAGCACATCGAGTGGGCATGACGGATGCCCGGAGAGACGAGCCCTGATGACGCAAGCAGCCAATCGCAGCGACTCCGCCCTGTGGCACCCGTGGACGCCGATCGGTCGATCCGTGAGTCGACCGTTCCTGGTGCGTGGCAGCGGCTACCGTGTGTGGGACCAGGATGGTCGCATGTTCATCGATGCCATGTCGTCGGCGCTCAACGCCAACTGTGGCCACGGCGACCCGCGCATCGCCGATGCGGCCCATCGCCAGATGCAGCGCATCGCACACTTCGATCTGGGGGTGGGCACGCATGCCCCGGCACAGGACCTGGCGCGTGCGCTGGCCTCGGTGATGCCCGATCCGGCCCTGCGCTGGACCACCTTCGTCAACAGCGGCTCGGAGGCCACCGAGGCCGCGATCCGGATCGTGCACGACTACTGGGGCAACCGGGGCGATCCGCGACGCCACGTGGTGTCGTTCGCCGCCGGCTATCACGGCAGCACCGTGCTCGCGAAGTCGCTGACCACGATCCCGCGCAACGCCACCGAGGTCACGCTGAGCTTCCCGATCTCGCGGATCCCCATGCCGGCGCCCCCGCGTGCGCTGCGGGAGGGACTTCCGGATGCGCTGCTCGATGCCTTCCGCGAGGCGATGGAGGCCCAGCCCACGGCCGCCGTCGTGGTCGAGCCGCTGCTCAACGTGGGCGGTGGCATCGTGTTGCCGACCGGGTTCCTGCGCGGGCTACGGGCGCTGTGCGACGAGACGGGGGCGCTGCTCGTGCTCGACGAGGTGTTTTGCGGCCTGGGTCGCACGGGCAGGATGTTCGGCTTCGATCACGAGGGCGTGGTGCCCGACATCGTGACCACCAGCAAGGGCCTGGCGGCGGGCTACGTGCCCATCGCCAGCGTGACCTGCCACCAGACCGTGTACGAGAGCTTCACCCTGCCCGGGGGCCTGGGGGCGCTGCACTACGGCCATACCACGGGTGGACACGCGGTCGGGTGCGCGGCGGCGCTGGAGGTGCTGCGCATCGTTCGGGCCGACGAGCTCTGCGGCAACGCGGCTGCGCGCGGGGCAGAGCTGCTCGAGGGTCTGGGTGCACTCGTACGACACGAGCGCGTGGTCGACGTGCGCGGTCTGGGCCTGGTGGTCAGCGTGGAGCTCGCGTCCGAGGACGACGCGGCCGAGGTGCTCGCGCGTGCGCTCGAGCAGGGCGTCATCCCGCGCCAGCAAGGTCGGCACATCATGGCCGTGCCGCCGCTGGTGCTCGATCGGGCGGGGGTGGACGAGCTGGTGACCAAGCTCTCGGCGGCGGTGGACCAGGTGCTGGGGCACGTCCGATCATGAGCACCGTGCGCGAGCGGCTGGTCCAGCGTGCGCGGGCGCCCGCGCGGGGGCGGACCCCTCGGCGCATCGCCGTGGCCGGGGCCACCGGCGCAGGCAAGTCCACGCTCGCCCGCCGCCTCGGTCGGCTCCACGGCCTGCCCTACATCGACATGGACGGCCTCTACTACGACCGCGGCTGGACGCCGAGGCCCGACTTCATGCTCGAGGCCAGTGCCCGGCTCCAGGCCGAGCGCTGGATCACCGATTGGTACTATGAGTCCATCGCGCCCGTGCTGGTCGAGCGCGCCGAGCTGGTGATCTGGCTCGACTATCCGCTCGCGGTCACGCTCACGAGCACGCTGCTGCGCTCGCTGCTGCGACGGCTGCACCACGAGGTGCTGTGGGCGGGCAACCGCGAGGGCGGCGTGCTCTCGTCGCTGTGGAACGAAGACCACGCGCTGCGCTACGCGGTGCGTGGCCGCGCCCGGGTCCTTGCCAGCCTGTCGGTGCTCCTCGATGCCCCCGGCGTGGAGCTGTGGCGCTTTTGCACCCCGGCCGCGCTGAGCACCTGGCTGGTGGCCGAGCTCGAGACCCCCGAGGACGAGGAGGAGCGGCGAGCATGATCCCCACCCACGTCATCGTGGGCGCGGGCTCGGCGGGCTGCGTCTTGGCCGAGGGTCTGTCCCGGGATCCCCGCCACCATGTGCTGCTGCTCGAGGCGGGGCCCGACTACTCGGGCGAGCGCAGCCTGCCGGACGACCTGCTGCTTGGCGCCACGCCGGCGCTCGCGTCCCATGACTGGGGCCTCTGCGCGGAGGGCCCGCGAGGACGGACGATGCCCTTGCCACAGGGCAAGGTGGTGGGCGGCTGCTCGCAGATCAACAGCTGCATCGCGCTGCGGCCCGATCACGGCGACTTCTCTCCGGTCAACGGGGTGGAGCACCCCGCCTGGGGCTGGGACCGGATGCTCGCTTGCCTGCGAGACATCGAGCACGATCTCGACTTCCCCGATCACGATCACCACGGCGCCACGGGGCCGCTGACCCTTCGACGACCGAGCCCCGAGTCACTGACCCCGGCTGCGCGTGCCTTCCTCGACGCCTGCGTGGCGCTCGGCCACCCGCTCGTGGCCGACCACAACGCGCCCCACACGACGGGCGTGGGCATCGTGGCGATGAACCAGACCGCGAGCGGACACCGGATCTCGGCCAACCTTGCGTTCTTGGGTCCGGCCCGCTCGCGCTCCAACCTCGAGATCCGGGCGCGCACGATGGTCGAGCGCGTGATCATGGAGGGCACCAGGGTCGTGGGCGTCTCGTGTCGTACGGCCTCCGGTCTCGAGACGATCGCGGCGCCGCGGGTGATCCTCGCCGCGGGTGCCTACGCCACGCCTGCCGTGCTGCTGCGCTCCGGGGTGGGGCCACACCAGGACCTCGAGGCATGCGGCATCCCGGTGCGGGTGGATCGACCGGGCGTGGGGCACCACCTGTGCGATCACCCGCAGCTCCCCATCTTGGTGGCGAGCGCCGAGGTGTCCGCGTGGCGCTCGTTGCCCTGCGTGCAGGTGCTGGTTCGCTATGGCTCGAGGGCGGGGCCGTACGCCAACGACATGCAGCTGTGTCTCATCAATCACGTGGAGCTGCAGCTCTTCGAGCCGCAGCTGGCCGCGCGCTGGGGAGCCTCGTGCGCCATGGCGGTGACCACCAACCTCATGGCTGCGGTGTCCCGTGGCTCGGTGCGGCTGTTGCCGGGCCGCTCCGGGCCGAGGGTGGTCATCCAGTATCCGTACGACGAGGACGAGCGCGATCTGGTGCGGCATCGCGAAGGCGTGCGGCACGTCTGCGCGCTGCTGGAGCACCCGAGCTTCGCGCCCCTGGTGCACCACAGCTCGCGACCAGACGAGCGCGTGCTGCACGACGACACGGCACTCGACGCGTGGATCCTCGAGAACGTCCAGACCGGTCACCACCCCATGGGGACCGCCCGCATGGCCGAGCCGAGCGACCCGCTGGGCGTGGTCACGCCGGATCTGGCCGTGCGAGGAACCACCGGCCTGTTCGTGGCGGATGCGTCGATCCTGGCCGGCCCGGTCCGCGCCAACACCAACCTCGCGGTGCTCGCGGTCGCACGCAACGCGGTCGGGATCCTGAGCGCCGAAGCCGGCTCGACTCCGTGATCCGCGGGGCTCGGGTCACTCGATCGGCTCCGCCGCGTCCGGCAGCGAGACACCGAGCAGATGGGCCACCGTGCCTGCGATGCGCAGGGTCGAGACCGGCTCGGGCACCCGCCGTGGTGCGAGCCCCGGAGCCAGGATCATGGCCGGGACGAGACGATCGTCCGGGTTGGCGGAGCCGTGACCGGTGGCCTGATCCGGCGGGGACATCACGACCGAGCCCGGACGCGGCGTGAAGTAGATTTCTCCCGAGCGCTCGGGATCGATGCTGCGACAGACCAGCGCCGCGGTGCCGCGGTGCTGGTCGCAGTCGCCGAGCGCTCGGTCCGTTCGCATCACCAGGCCCACGCCGGGCACGTCGGCGATCGCCTCCGCCATGGCGTCGAGCACTTGGTCCTGGAGCTCCGCGGGCAAGGACCGCGCCGCCTGGTCGAGGTAGACCGTCGGACCGTGACCATCCAGGACCCAGTCGCCCGGGCCCACGATCGCCTGGGCCGCGGCCTCGGCTGCGGCCTCGACGTCGGACGGGCGCACTCGCCAGGCATCGAGGCCGGCCGCGTGGCTCCACTCCGGGGTGTGCGTGGCGCCGTGGTCGCTGGTCACCACGATCGCGTAGCGGTCCTCGCCGATGCGCTCGTCGAGCGCGAGGAGCAGCTCCCCGAGCGCGCGGTCGAGCCACAGCAGGTGCTCGAGCGATTCCCACGACTCGGGTCCGTACACGTGACCGATGTCGTCGTGCGCCGACAGGCTGATGGCCACGAGGTCCGGATCGTCGTCGAGCCCCAGGCCCTCGGCCGAGATCGCATGGAGGGCCGCCTCGAGGACGAGGCGGTCGGCCAGCGGAGTCACGCCCAGGGCGCGGTGTGGCTCGGGGGCTGCCCCCAGGTCGTGGGGGAAGCGAGTGCTCATGCCGAGGGGGGCGGACTCGCCGGGTGCATCGTCCGGGATGCCGGTCTCGCGGGCCAGCAGCTCGGGATCCTCGGCCTGCCAGCGCCACGCGAGCCGGGGAGCGATCGGCTGCTGCTCGGCCAGCGCGCGCAGCCAGGCCGGGGGCTCGCGACCGTAGTAGGTGGACGTGGTGAGCGCGACCTGGGCGGGATCGTAGAACACGGCCACGTCCGCGTCGTGACCGCCCAGCATCACGGCCGCCCGCGCCTTGAGCGACAGCGCGATCGTGTGGCTCCGGCCGCCGGTGGCGCGCTCGAGCACGGTGGCGAGGCCGGCTCCTCGGAGCCGTCGCGGGGAGACGCCCGAGCCGACCGTGTCCCCACCCAGCGGGTGCAGCGAGTCGGTGTCGTCGTGCTCGGCCCAGCGCAAGGACTCCGAGCCGCGCTCGTACCACGCGTTCGCCACGATGCCGGTCGAGGCCGGGGGCCGCCCCGTGGCCAGGGCGGCGTGGCCCGGTGCGGTGGAGCTGGCCGCGTAGGGGAGCTCGGCGTGCGGCACGTACACGCCGCGCTCGAGCAGCCGGGCGAAGCCGCTGCGAAACAGGTGCCGACGAGGTTCGAACGACCAGCTCGGGAGCTGATCGATGACCAGCAGCACCACCAGGCGCGGCCGCGGAGAGGCCGTCGCGAGCGGAGCCACGGGCCGGGCGCGGCATCCACCGGCTGCGACGGCGAGCAGCAGCAGCCACGAGGCGATCCGCATGCACTTCATCGAGCTGCGCTCCACGCTCGCGGTCGGCTACCCGACTCGCCTCATCTTCCATGCAACCGAGACCCGGACTCCGCCGAAGTGGCGGTCTGGCGCGGTGGCGTGGTGTGCAATGGAAGCAGGGAAGAACACGGCTCGGTTGGCCTTGTAGGCGATCGCGCGGAGGATCTCCGCGTGCTCGGGTATGGACTTGCCGTCGCTGTCGAGGAACACCAGGCTCCCGCCCATGCCGGTCACGAGCTCCGGGCCGGGGTAGTACAGGAAGGTCAGCTCGCCGTCGTCGTGGTGGGGCATGCCGGACTGACACGCGGTCTGGCCGTTGGCGTAGCACCGCACGAGCTCGAGCGGCCGGCCCAGCCGCTCGCAGACGAGGCCGAACAAGGTGGTGCGGTAGAACTCCTCCTGCTCGAGCCCGTCCATGTGCCAGAACCTCGAGTGCGCGAAGCCGCCGGTGAAGCTCCACTTCGGCCGCTGCATGTCCTCGAGCACGCGCTGGCGGAGCGCCTCGTCCAAGAACTCGTCGAAGATCTCGATCTCCTCGATTGCGTGGTTCATGTGTCGATCTCGTGGTGGGGCTCGGGCTTGGCGCGCATGCGCCAGCTCTCGGCCAGGAACATGGCCCACAGGGCGACGACCGCCAGGGTCATGAAGGTCGGGAACACGTGCTCGAAGAGCACGCCGCCCAGGAACGCTCGCTCGTAGGTCAGGCCGGTGAGCATGATGGCCAGCAGGAGCACGACGGTGAGGACACGCGTGGCTCGGGTCGTGCGCTCGGCGAGCACCATGTCGCGCAGGGCGACCAGGCACGCGGGCAGGATGAACATGGTGTGGTGCTGCCAGCTGGTGGGCAGCACCAGGAACGCGGCCAGGGCGAGGATCGACAGCTCGTGATCGGTTCGTCGTGCACGGGCGTGGTCATCGGCGTGTGCTCGTCCGGCGCGCAGTGAGACCACCACGGTCGCGATGCTCGCTGCGAGCACCCCGATCACCGCGATCGTCACCAGCGGCGCGGCGAGGTCCGGCGCGTCGAGCACGGGCCGGACATGACGGTTGGGCACGAGCAGACGGCTGCCGAGCGACGCCAGGCTGCGGTTCCAGGGCGCTCCGACGGGGATCTCCTCGCCCGCCGGGAGGTTGTGCGCGACCGACATGGGCGTGATCGGACGGACGATGTTGGACAGCCAGCTCGTGAGCAGGCCGTCGGGCAGCAGCAGGACGGTGGCCAGCAGCGAGCACGTCAGCGTCAGCCCAATCCCGAGCCAGAAGCGTGGACGCGGGCGACCGAGCG
Organism: Paraliomyxa miuraensis; assembly: GCF_026337845.1. GTDB lineage: Bacteria > Myxococcota_A > Polyangia > Nannocystales > Nannocystaceae > Paraliomyxa > Paraliomyxa miuraensis. The sequence continues at coordinate 85,467 of NZ_JAOVZF010000159.1, forward strand.
TGGCCAGGCCGAGCACGGCGTAGTGGGGCTTGAACAGCGCGCAGCCGACGATGAAGGACGAGCCGCCCAGCACCGACGAGCCGGGCTGCCTCAGCGTGCGCCAGAACAGCCACATGAAGAACGCCAGCACGATGTTGACCTGGCCGAACGCAATCGTGCAGAAGATGCCGCCGAAGAGCGCGATGTAGAGCGTGGCGTACGGCCAGAAGCGTGGCGAGGTCGCGATGCTCGACAGATCGCGCGGCAGGCCGGCCAGGAGCACCAGCGCGAGCACGGCGTTGACGACCCACATCAGCAACCCCGAGCCGCTCTCGCTCAGCAACGAGCTGGGATAGAAGAACAGCAGTGCCGGCGGCGAGTAGACGAACTCGTCGGTCGAGCGCACCTCGTTGGCGTCGGTGTACGGATCCTTGCCTTCTTTGAAGACCTCCTGGGCCGCGTTCCAGTAGGCGGCGTGGTCGTAGTCGTTGACGTCGGTCAGCCACAGGTGCACCACGAACGCGACCAGCCCGAGCACGAGGATCACGGCGCGCGAGCCTTCGAGGTGAAGCCGGTGGCGGAGGAACATCGTCGGGAGCGGCGGCGAGGCAGCGCGTGCGGCAGGAGCCTCGAGCGATCGCAGGCTCCACCCGAGCTCGCCTTCATGTCAAGGCGATGCGCGCACGTCCACCGTCACCAACTCGTGCATCTCCTTGCCCGTCTCCAGCGTCACCACCTTGGTCTCGACCTCCTCGTTCGCCCGTCCCCAGTTGCGGGTGATGGTGGCGTGGACCTTGGTGCGGGCGCTGGCGCGGTTGGCATCGGAGGCGAAGTACTTGGCGCGCACCCGGTACTGGCCCGGCGGGGCCTTGGCCAGCACGTACATCTCGGGACCGTAGCCCTGGGTCACGTCGCGGGTGAGCCGGCCGCCGCTACGCGTGTTGGGGTGCGAGTAGAAGCACTCCTCGCCGCTGGGCTCGAGCACGTGCAGATCGACGTCGGTGTTGTCGGTGTTCCAGGTGATGGTGACCAGGATGTCGGCCTCGGCCACGTCGACCCGGCCGCGCAGCACCTCGGCCCGGTGCGTGGCGTAGTCGGCGAGGCTCGGATGCAGGCCCGCGGCCGTCGTGCCCTGCAAGAACCGAAGGTAGTCCTGCATCAGGATCTGCTGGAACTCGCCGAAGCGCGCGTCCCACTGGCCGCCGAGGCCGAGCTCGAAGTAGGCGAGCGCGAGCTCGGGCCGGTTCATGGCGGCGAGGGTGAGCGCCATGGCGCGATAGGTCTGGGGCTCGTGGGGCCGCATGGCCGCGACGCGGGCGAACAGGCCGTAGGCCTGACCGTGCAGGCCCCACTCCATGGCGGAGAAGCCGATGTCTCGTGCGAGCACGCCGTCGCCGGGCTGGGCTTCGACGAGGCTGCTGAGGGCCTTGAGCGCGTCGGAGGGCGAGACCTCGCGATGGCGGCGCTCGGCCTCGGCGGTGAGGGTGTCGTACTCGGGAGCCTGAGCGGCGAGCTGCTCGAGCACGGGCTTGGGGATGCCGTCGCGGGTGCGGCTCTTGGTGCGCAGCGGGGGCACGAGCACCTCGTACGACTCGCGCGGCAGCGCGGCGAGCAAGGTGTCGAGCGGCTTGGGCAGTGCCACCATGGCCCCGGGGGTCTTGGCCAGCCGCAGCAGCCGACCCAGGAACGCGGCCTTGGGGTCGCCCAGGCGCGTGGCGAGCAGCTCGAGCGCTCGAGCCACGAGGGTCGCGGCGGGGTTCTCGATCACGGTGTCGCCGTCTCGCTTGGGCTCGATGCCGAAGCGCTGGTAGTCCTCCTCGGTCTCGAGCATCAAGAGCGAGGTGGACTTGCCGGTCACGCGAAAGTGTCGGGCGTAGGCACCCGCCTCGGTCTCGGTGGCGTCGAGGAATTCCTCGAGCTGCTCGACGGCGAGCTCGCCGTAGGCCCGCAGCGCCAGATCGGACTCGAGCACCACCGGCAGCGGCACGCTGACCCGCTTGGTGGTGGCGCCCTGCGAGAGCTCGAGCACGAGCTGGGCGCCGGGCCTGGGAGCGCCGCGGCCGGTGACGAGCAGGCGCTGGCCGGGAAACACCGCGCGCGGACGCCCGGCCACCAGCAGATCGGTGGCGCCTTCGAGGCTCACGCCCTGCAAGAGCCACGGGCGCGAGGTGTGGGCGGTGGCGGCCGCAGCCACCTCGGACTCGCCCACCACCGAGAACACCGCACCGCCGGTCTGCCGGGTGATGTGGCGCAGCATGGCGTCGTCGCCCCCGGCCATCCCGGTGGTGTAGGCGAACACCGAGCCGGCAAGGCCCCCGCGCAGCGCTTCCGAGAGCGCGTAGGCGTCGGCCTCGCCCCAGGTGGCCGCACCATCGCCGAGCAGGAACACGTCGTAGGGGGGCAGCTCTTCGCCACCACCCATGACCGGGCCGAGCCACGAGGGGTGGCTGGCCTCGCGCAGCGCGGCGCCGAGGTCGGTGGCGCCCTCGAGCGCGAGCGTGCCCGCATGCTCGAGCAGCGCGTCCACGTTCTCGGGCGTGTTGGACACGAACTCCTCGCGAAACCACGCGGTCTCCACGTTGAAGAACACCACCGCGAACTGCTCGATCGTGCCGCGGTCGTCCTCGAGCAAGCGGCGCATCAGCATGAGCCAGACGTTGAAGCGATCGGGGTTGGCGCTGAGCGAGGTGTCGACCATCAGCACCGCACGGGGCGAGCCCTGGGCCTTGGCGCTGCCCTTGGTGCCGACGGGGAGGGAAGGCTCGACGCGGGCGGCGAAGATCGGCCCGACCGAGAGGTCGGTGCCCGCGAGCGCGATGCCCTTGGCCTTGCCCAGGCGCACCGTCACCTCCTGGCCGCTGACGTCGGTGAGCCGTCCGAAGCGGCGCGTGCCCTCGGCGTCGAGCTCGGCGGTGGGGGTGACCTCGAGCGTGGTGCCCTTGGGCACGCTGATGGCGAGATCCACCGTCGAGCTGGGCAGGCCCTCGGGAACCGGCAGCCGCAGCTCGAGGTCGTCGCCCACCGCGGTCAGATCCACGTCGTAGCCGACCACGACCCGGTGCAGCCGGTTGGGGGCGATGGGGAAGATCCGCGCGTCGAACACCCCGGCGCCCGCCCACTCCATCAGCGCGGGGTCGACCCGCTGGCGCACGGTGGCGCCGTAGGCGACCGCGGCGGTCTCTCGCGGCACCATGCGGGCCTCCTTGGGCTCGATCCAGCTCGCCTCGCGGGCCCGCATGATCGCGTCGGGCATCAGCTCCTGCGCCCGCACCTGCGCCCGCTCGTCGTACTGCGGGGACTTGGCGGGCCCGGCCGGGGACTCCCACGCGCTCTGCCCAAAGGCCAGGAACCACGGCGAGGCCCCGCTGGGCAGCCGCAGCTCGAAGTTGCCCTCGTACTGGCGATCGTGGGGATTGAGGAAGAAGAAGTCGATGAGCACGCGCGCTCGAAAGCCATCGATGCGGGCGCGCACGTGCATGCCCTGGAGCGGGAGCGACTCGTCGTCGCCGATCATCAGCCGCGAGGTGTTGGCGACCAGCGTCGAGCGCTTCCAGGTCTCGGGCTTGGTATCCTCGTCCTCACCGCCGTCCTTCTTGGCCTTGTTCTCCTCCATCGCGGCCGGGGCCGCGGCGTCCTCTCTGGCCTCCTCCTTCTTCTCGTCGGCCCGGCGGGTGGGCTCGGCCTCTGCGGCGGCCGAGTCGTCGTTGCGGCTGCAACCGCTCGGCCCGGGTGCGAGCACCAGCAGGAGGAACGCCAACGAGAGGAGCGTGCGAAGGCTCGGCATCGCGGACAATGAGACGGCCTTCGCGGGCGGGATGCAATCACCGAACGTCCCGGACGGCCGCAGCCGTGGGGGCGACGCTCATGAGCCCGCCGTTCTCATGCCCGAGCCCGAGCCCAGCAGGTCGAGCATCGACGCCATCATGCGCGAGCGATAGGCGATGGCTGCCTCGACGTTGCGCATGTGGAGGTCGTAGAGCACCGTGTCGATCTCCCACTTGCCCTCGGCGTTCTTCGACGCCGGGACCTCCGACAGGTTGTCGCCGTCGAGGCTGATGACGGTGCGAGCCGCGAGCACCGACTCCTGGGTGGAGCCCGCTTCGAGGGTTCGGGTCTCGACCTTGAGCACCGCCGCGTCGCTGACGAATTGCGAGACCTTCTCGGCCACCGTGCGCAGGGCTCCCTTGATTTCCGTGACCGCCATGTCGTTTCTACTCCTGCTCGTATCTGGTTGGATCAGCCGATCGAATCGGCGCCCGAGGTGCTCCATCGTCGATGGACGTCTCGGACGCACTTGAAGGCGATGGGCAAGGCCATCAAGGCTCCGCTGGGGGCTGCGATTGCGCTGGCGATCGTGGCGGCTGCGCTCACGATCTTCGCCAGCACGTACATGCGATGGGCGCTCTGGGTGAGCGAGGCCTCGGTCGTGGCCACATGGGCGGCCAGCAGGCTCGCGGGGACGCCGGGCGCGGTCTCGGTGCGGGTGTCTCCCAGCCAGCCCATGCGCGTGCGGATGTACGCTGGACCTTCCCCGGTCTCGATGACGTGGGGGGTGGCGAGGGACGAGAGCAGGCCATCGAGCTTCTCGGCGCTCTCGCGGTAGAGCCGGGCGATCCTGCCCTCGTGGGTCTCGTCGGCGTCGCCGACCTCGAAGCTGATCGGTGCCTCGTCGTCGCGAGCGAGCCCGGCGGGATCGCGCGCCTGCTCGATCATCCACCACAGCTCCTCCACGTCGGCCTCGCCCACGTCGAAGGCGACCATGCCGTCGCCGTTGTCAGCGGCGTTGGCTCGCCGCAGCAGGGCCTGCAGGGTGGCGTCGAGCATCGCGTCGAGCTCGGCCAGCTCGCGCTCGCGGATCACTTGGTGAGCCCCGCGAGGCTGGTGGCGGCCTGGATCACCGTCTCGAGCATCCTCGACCGGGCCTGCTGGGCCTGCTGCACCATCGCGGTGTGGAGGTCGAGGGCGGATCGGTCGATCTCTCCGTCGCGCTCGGGCACCACGACCACCGTGTCACCGTCGAGGCTGATGCGGGTGTAGGCGCGCAGCTCGGCGCCGAGGACCCGTCCGTCCTGGACCCGAACCTCGCTCATCTCCTTGGCGACGTAGGTGGTGACCTCGAGCGTGCCCATGTCGCTGATGGCTTCGGAGATCTTGTCGCCGAGCTTGGCCACGAAGCTTCGCAGCGAGTCGACGACGCCACCGCTGGCAGGGGTGGCCGGGGCCGCGTTCGTGCCCTCGTCCTGGAGCTTGGGCTTGGAGAACAGGCCGAAGGCATCGCCGGCGTCGCCCTCCGAGGGCGTCGTCGAGGCATTGGACGGAGGGGGCGGCTCCTGCTGGACCGCTGCCCCCGTGGCCGCCTGGGGGGGAGGGCTCGCCTTCAGCTCCAAGACGGGTCGTGGTCGGGCCTGCGCATCGTCGGCCACGGGCACACGAACCGCGGGGTCGCCGAGGATCAAGTAGTTGCGGGCGTCGTTGTTCGCGGTCCAGTCGTTGGCGATCTCGAGCTCCGTGACGTCGCCGCCGTACTTCAGCTCCTCGAGCTTGTCGACCAGGCCCGCGGACAGCTCGCCGTAGCGGCTGCCAAAGCACTCCATCGCATGGCCGATGGGCTTGCCCAGCAGCAGCTCGTACATGAAGCTCTCGAACACCGCGATCTGGTGACCGACCTTGGGGGTGTAGAACGAGCAGCCCCACGCGCGCTCCACATGACCCACGGCGGCCAGGGCTCCGCCACGCGGGTGCGACAGCATGCGCCGGGGGAGCCGAGCGAAGAACGGCGTGGGGGCGAGCTCGGTGCGCTCGCCCGAGCGGTGGAAGAAGGCGTCGTGCCTGGGCGTGCCGCCGCCGTAGCAGGCGAACAGGAACGCGATGAGCCCGGCCAGACTCGCGGAGTCGGACAGATCCTCGCCGGAGAAGTAGGCGTCGCGGGGGACCTCGCCGGGCTCGGGCTCCCAGTCCTGACACAAGAGCGCCCCCTGGTGCTGGAGCTGGCCCGCGTAGCCGTTGGGGAAGCCCATGCCGTGGCTGGCGGTGAACAGCACCGCGGGGGTCTCGGGGCCGCCCAGCATGCTCGCGAGCCGAGCCTTGGTGGCCTCGGCCTCGGTGTGCACGTCGATGCTCCAGGCGGGGAGCTTGTGCCGGGCATGCGGGTTGTTCGGTTGCTCTCGCACGTACCGGTCGAGACCGGCGATCAGGCCCTCGGCGCTCAGCCTGGTGGCGCGGTCGTTCTCGACCCCGAACAGGCCCAGGCGCCGCGGCAGCTCGAGCTCACCTCGCTCGGCTGCGAGTACGGTGCGCGCGTAGTTTGCGTACTCGTCGGGGGTGTCGAAGTGGAGGCGACCCACCGCGTTCTGGAGCCCGAGATGGGACTGGAACTCGGTGGGGATCGTCTCGGGGCTGCCCACGATCAAGAGGTAGTAGGGCATGCGGTCGGGGTCGACTGGGCCCGACGTGGGCGCATTCTGCCGCTTGAGGAACGCCGGCTTGCGCTCGCCGGGACGGTAGGCCTTCGAGCCCCAGAACTCGCGGTAGCGCTGCTCGGTGATGCCGGTGGCCTGACTCTTGCGGAAGTCGAGCAGCGGCTGCAGGGCCTCGCGCACCGCGGGGTCCTCGTCATGGGCGAAGATCACCCCCCAGCCGGCCTGGGCGATCACGGTGGGGTCCACGTCGGCCCGGGGAGCGAAGTGCGGCTGCTGCTTCTCCTCGTAGCGCCTGGCGGCGGCCTCCTGCACCTCGTCGAGCGTGCGGCCCTGCGCGAGCTCGGCGATCTGGTGCACGGTCATCGGAGGCGTGATGTAGCCGCCGGTTGCACCGTTGATTCCATTGAAGACGAACTCCTGATCTTCCTCTTCGGCCATTCGTAGCTCTTCGAGAACGATCACTATCATGTTCTGCACTTCGGCGGGTCGATGTGCCCGGAAAACGACATCGACCGGTGTTCGGATCGACGCGGCGGCGGCGATGCTCGATTTCGGACGATTTCGCGGAGCGGTGCAGCTGATCTTCGTCGTCGATCCTGCGATGCTGGATGCTGCATCCGTGCCCATGTCGAACGACGATCTGCTGTACTTCAATGGGATCGACATCGCGACCGGTGGCTACGGGATGCCGCCGATGACTCCCGAGGCGATGAAGGCCCTCGTGCTCGACGAGCCCGACCCCGAGAACATGGAGGACCTCGAGGCTCGGAAGATCGCGGTCCAGACGGAGAGGGAAGGTCACCTCGGGGTCAAGGAAGGCGTGGACCCGCTCGACCTCGCGCAGGCGGGATGGGGCGTGATCTTCCCGGCCACGGCCGATGTCGACGCACGGGCGGCCCAGGCTGCGATTCGGGAGGCGCTGACCGAGCTGCTGGCGCTGCGGCACTCGCAGGCGGGACCGAGGTTTCGGATCTACGAGGGCCCCAGAGGGCACCGCCCCGGGCAGAGCAAGGCCAAGTGGCTGCAGAACAACGGCGCCGCGCCCTCGGGACCAGCCGACCCCGACAAGGTGCCGTACTACCTCTTGATCGTGGGCAGCCCCGAGGAGATTCCCTACTCGTTCCAGTACCAGCTCGACGTGCAGTATGCGGTGGGGAGGCTGTGGTTTCCCACGGTGGCGGAGTACGCCAGCTACGCGCGCAGCGTGGTGGACGTGGAGGTGCAGGGGCTGACCGAGCGCCGCAAGCGACGGCTCTGCTTCTTCGGAGCGCGCACCGAGGGCGATCGCGCGACCGAGCTGAGCTCGACCCGGCTGGTCGAGCCGCTGGTGCAGCAGCTGACCGGCAACGACCACGGCTGGGAGGTGCACGGCTTCGTGGGGCAGGAGGCCACGCACGCCAACCTGCAGACCCTGCTGGGGGGCGAGCAGACCCCGGCGCTGCTGTTCACGGCCAGCCATGGCGCGGAGCTCCCGATGGACGATCCGCGCCAGCGCGCGCACCAGGGCGCGCTCGTCTGCAGCGACTGGCCCGGGCCGCAGCAGTGGCGCGAGCCGCTCCCCGAGCGCTTCTACTTCGCCGGCGAGCACCTGTCGCCCGACGCCGACGTGGCGGGCATGATGCTGCTGTGCTTCGCCTGCTTCGGCGCCGGGACGCCGCAGTACGACGAGTTCTCACGGCTTCGACGAGCCGAGCGTCGCAGGCCGATCGCTCCGGCGCCGTTCATGGGCGCGCTGCCGCTGTCGTTGCTCGGGCGCGGAGCGCTGGCGGTGATCGGGCACGTGGATCGGGCGTGGGGCTGCTCGTTCACCGACGGGGGGCCGCGGGCCAAGAGCCACACCGCCACGTTCGAGAGCACGCTGCGGCGGCTCTTGCAGGAGCAGCCGGTGGGGCATGCGTTCGACTACTTCGACATCCGCTACGCCGAGCTGTCGACCGAGCTGAGCGAAGAGCTGCAGGACGAGTGGAAGGAGCACGACGCCAATGATCTGACGATGCTGTGGACGGCGAACAACGATGCTCGCGGCTACGTGGTGCTTGGTGACCCCGCGGCGCGGCTGACCTTCCGCGGGGGGGCGAAGCGACCGGATGGCGCGGTGCTCCCGACGTCGTTGCAGCCTTCGTCGCCAGTGGGGGAGGCCGACGACCGGGATGCGCCCATACCCGAGGTGATCGCGCGGCCGCCCGAGATCAGCGAGGAAGACTGGAGACACACCCCCCTGGCGGTGCAGAGGTACATCGATCGCCGACGCCAGTGACTCGACCGATGTCGGGAGGGCCGTCACCGCGCTGGGGCGGAGGCATGATCGGCGTGCCACGCTTCGATCTGGTCGACCAACGGGGCGCCGCGCTCTCCGAGGCGCTGGGCCTCGTCACGCGCCCGCTCGAGCAGCCGCAGGCCCTCGTCGCGCGCTCCGTCGTCCCACCGCGCCTGGGCGAGCAGGATTCGCATGCTGATGAGGCTCTCGGGATCGAGCCCTGCCGTCTCGAGCAGCGTCACCGCGCGTTGCAGGTCGGCCGTCCCTCGCGCCGGGTGTCCCATCAGCGTGTGCGTCTGTCCGCGCCCGGCCAGGGTGTAGGCCAGCTCGGGGTGCTGGGGGCCCAGCGCCTGCTCGAGGATCTCGATCGCGCGGTCGAAGCCGGCGAGGGCCTCGTGGAGCTGCCCGGAGTCTCGGTCGACCTCGGCGAGGTTGCCCAGGAGGATCCCGAGCTCGGGGTGATCGGGCCGCAGGTGCTCCTCGAAGATCTCGCGTGCGCGCGCGTAGGTGGCCCGTGCCTCGTCGCGACGCTCGAGCCGGTGCAAGAGCGGGCCCATGTTCATCAGCGATCGACCCACGAGGAACGCCTGCGGTCCGAGCGAGCGCTCGAGCAGCTCCTTGGCCTGCTGGTGCATGCGCAGCGCCTGCTCGAAGCGCCCCATCAGGTAGGTGGTGTTGGCCAAATTGGTCAGGAGCTGCGGGTAGAGCGGGTGCTCGAGTCCCACCGATGCCCGCAGGCCATCGAGGGCCTGCTGGGTGTGCTCGGCCGAGGCCGGGAGCTCGCCGAGCATCTGCTCCACGACGCCGAGGTTGCCCAGGGTGGCGCTGACCTCCGGGTGTCCCGGGCCGTAGACCGCGATGCGATCGGACAAGAGCTCGGTGAGCTGCGCGCGGGCTCGGGCATGGTCGCCGAGGTCGTGGTGGATGAGGGCGAGGTTGCCGCGCATGTCGAGCGCCTCGGGGTGGAGCGGGCTCGAGCGCGCGATGGTGCTGGCGAGCGCGCGCTCGTAGTGCTCGCGCGCACGCTCGGGCTCGCCGCTGGCGCGCCGAAGATTGCCCAGCGTGCCCTCGAGGAAGGTCCTGGTGTCGGTGGGGTCGGCAAGGCGCTCGATGGCGGCACGCGCATGGCGAGCCCAGCGCTCGGCGTCGTCGGGGCGCCGCAGGTGCACGCCCTCGAGCGACACGAGCTGGATGCTCGCTCGGGCGGCGAGCGGGTCGTCGCCCACCGCCTGGGCCTGGTGCCAGGCCTCGACGAGCTCGCGCCGGGCTGCATCGTAGTCACCGTCGGCCATGAGCATCGACCCGTAGAGCTGCTGAGCCTCGGCGGTCAGGGGGGCGTGGCCGAGCGCGGTGGCGGTTGCGCGGGCCAGCTCCGCCTGCGCGAGCGCGCGGTCGTAGTGCCCGGATCGCTTCATCGCCAGCGCGCGTGCGATGTCGTCGTGGACGCGCTCCACGTCGGCCGCGATCGAGGGCGGAGGGGGCGGGGTGGTGGCCACCGCGGCCTCGGCCTCGCACTCGGACGGCGACCGCAGGGCGCCGACGGCCTGTACGGCATTGCGAACGGTGTCGGCGTCGGCGTGCGCGAGCTCCTCGACCGTGCCGCGCAGCTCGGAGAGGCGGCGGCCGAGGCAGGTGAGTCTCCGGTCGTGCTGCGGCCCTCGAGCGTCACCGTGGCGTCCGTCCTCGCATGCGCGCTGGCGTGCGTCCGCCAGCGCCAGCGCGTGCTCGTCGAGACTGCGGTCGAGGCCCCGCAGGGTCTGCTCGACGTAGGGCATGCCCGAGCGGACGAAGGCCTCGTGCACCGTGGCGCGCACCGAGTCGTTCCAGACCCCTTCCACCGCCTCGGCCGCCTGCTCGCACGCGGGCCCAGCGTCCGGGGCGAGCGCGAGCCAGAGCCCAGCCGCGGCCGCTGCGGTCGACGTGATGGCTGCGCCGAGCCACCGACGAGAGCGGGGTCGAGGGGGTCGCAGCCGCTCGATGATCTCGGCCATCGAGGGCCAGCGATCCTCGGGCGCGACCGACAGCCCCCGCACGACGAGCTCGCGCAGGGCCGCAGGGACGCGGGGATCATCGGGTGGCTGCGGCGGTCCGCGTCGCACCTGCTGCATCAGCTCGAACACGCTGCCTCCCGGGTAGGGCCGCGCGCCGTAGAGCGCCTCGTAGAGGGAGGCGCAGAAGCTCCATTGATCGCTGCGTGCATCCAGTGGTCCGCCGGCATAGGCCTCGGGGGCCATGTAGCCGGGGGTGCCCACCGCGTGCCCGGTGGCGGTCATGCGCATGTCCAGGATGTGCCCTTGGCCTTCGTCGGATTGCAGCGTGGGTTGCTCTTCGTCGCCGCGGATCGGGGCCGCCAGGCCGAAGTCGGCCACGAGGATGCGACCGTTGTCGCTTCGCAGCACGTTGGCCGGCTTGAAGTCGCGGTGCACCAGTCCGGCCCGATGGGCGGCCAGCAGGCCCTGGCCGGCCTGCGCGAACGCATCGAGGATCTCGGGCAGCGGACGCTCCTGGCAGAGCCAGGTGTGGAGGCTGCCGCCCGCGACGAAGGCCATGGCGATGAACACGCGGTCGTCGCTCATGCCCACGTCGTACACGTCGATCACGTTGGGGTGCGAGAGCTTGGCCAGCGCCTGGGCCTCTCGCAGCAAGCGGGGGGTGCCATCGGTGCGATCGTGCCGGCGGGCGTGCAGCAGCTTGATCGCCACCTCGCGGTCGAGCTCGGGATCGAGGGCGCGCAGCACCACCCCCATGCCGCCCTCGCCAATGCGCCCGAGCATCACGTAGCGACCCACCTGCTGCGGGAGCTCCGACCACGGTGGCGCCATCGGCTCGGTCGGCGCGGCGCGTGCGTGATCGAGGGGTTCGTCCGAGGCAATGGTTGGGATCGAGGATTGCACCGAGCCCACTCGATGGTTTCAGGCGGTCACGTGACGTCTCCGCGAACGGATCGTAACAGCCCGCAAAACCGTGGATCTACACGAATGCGCGCGAGCGTGGTAGGACCGCGATCGAGCCACCATGAGCGCACCACCCCAAGACACCCGCCTGGGCGCCTCCATCGCGGAGGTGCTGTTCTCGGCCGAGGCGATTGCGAGCAAGGTCTCCCAGATGGGAGCCGCGCTGGCCGCTCACTACGAGGGCAAGCGCCCGCTGGTGGTGGGGATCCTCAATGGCTGCTTCCCGTTCATCGCCGATCTCGTGCGCGCAATGGACATCGAGCTCGAGGTGGATTTCATGTCGGTGTCGTCCTACGGCGCCGGGACCAAGAGCACGGGCGTGGTCCGCTTCATCAAGGATCTCGAGGAGCCCATCGAGGGACGGCACGTGCTCCTGGTGGAGGACATCATCGACACCGGGCTCACGCTGCGCTACCTCACCGAGGCCTTGTACACGCGCAAGCCGGCGTCGATCGAGGTGTGTGCGCTGCTCGACAAGCAGCAGGCCCGCACCCAGAACATCGAGGTACAGTGGCGAGGCTTCGTGTGCCCCGATGCGTTCGTGGTGGGCTACGGGCTCGACTACGCGGGGCGCTACCGCAACCTGCCCTACGTGGGTGTGCTCGATCCTTCGGTGTACACCAAGGGCTGATCGTCCACGGGCCGCGGTCGCTCGGGGGGCTCGCACCGCATGGCGTCCCACGCGGGAAAGCGAGCCGCGAGCTGCTGGCGGTTGAGCCACGCGAGCACGGGGAGCAGGTCCGTCGCGGCCGCCGGGGGCTGACCCGACGGCCGCGATCGAGGGATGGGGGACGCAGCCATGACGGGATGCCGCTACGGCTTGGTGGCGATGACGTCGTCGGGATCGGGTCGCTTGCACTGATCCTCGCCGAGGTCGGCGCAGACGTCGGTGGCGGGCCGCAAGGGCTCCACGATCTCGAGGGCCTGATCGCAGGCCGGAAGCAGCGCAGTGGCGATGAGCAACGACAGGGTGATGGGCTTGGACATCGGGTGGTCTCCAGGGAAGGGGACGACGACGCCCCGCGACGTTCCATGCGCGTGCGGAGGGAGCACCGAGCGGGTCTACCGGATCGGGCCGTGCCCATCCATGGACGGTAGCCATGGGTGGTCGTGGCCGCTCACGGGACGCCGCGGGGGTCGTCGACCGGTTCGCTTGGTTCGACCCAGCCTCGCGACCAACGGTTTTCGTGCTTGACGGCTGTTCTCGTGACCGATGTGGGCCACCGACGAGCTCGGTGTCAACCCAGCACGTCGTCGAGCCACGCCGCCACCGCCGCCGCACCGTCGGGCGGGCAGGTCTGGCGGGCCGCTTCGCGCATGCCGTCACGACGCTCGCGATCGCCGAGCAGCTCGAGCAGCACCGGCGTGAGCAGCTCGGCGTTGCGCTCGGGGTCGATCTCGTCGCGCAGCATGATCGCACCGCCGCCGTCGACCATGGGCTGGGCGTTGTGCCGCTGGTGCTGATCGCGGTGGTAGGGATTGGGCAGGAACACGGTGGGCGCGGCGTTGGCCCAGGCCTCGGCGACGCTGCCGGCGCCGGCGCGGCTCACCGCCAGGTCGGCCGCCGACCAGGCCTGGCCCATGGCTTCGAGGTAGTCGACGACCTTGGCGTGGATCTTCGCGTCATCGTAGGCGCGCTGGAGGCCGGGCACGTCGTGGGTGCCGCACTGATGCAGCACTTGCCAGCCGGCCAGCGCCTCCACGATCGCGGGCCGCCGCAGCAGCGCCTCCATGGTGTGGATGATCGAGGTGGCGCCGTGGGTGGCTCCGGTGACGAACAGGAGCGGACGCTCGGGGGGGAGACCGAGGGCCGCTCGGGCCTTGGCGGGATCGCGGTCGCCCACCGAGGCGGCGCGCATCGGCAGGCCGATCGCATCGGCGCCGGGCAGCAGCTCGGAGCGGTAGGCGGTGAAGACCCGCGAGCACCGGCGCACGAGCAGGCGGTTGGCCTGGCCGGGGACCGCATCGAGGTTGACCATGGCGCGTGGCAATCCAGCGCTGGCCGCCACCGCGATCGCGGGTCCGGAGACGAAGCCGCCGGTGGCCACCACGGCCGCGATGCGGTGCTCGGACAACAAGCGCCGCAGCTGTGCGGTGCCCTGGCGCCACGCGAGCAGGAACGGGAGCGCCTGCCACGGCTTGCGCAGCGAAGGCAGCGGCCGCACGGGGCTCTGCGAGTAGGCCTCGCCCAGGCGCTCCATGATCTTGGGGTCGCCGGGCCGATCGGAGACGAGGAAGCGCACCTTGGCGTCGGGGCGACGCGCGCGGAGGGCTTCCATGATTCCGACGTTGGGATAGATGTGTCCGCCGGTGCCCCCGCCGGCGAGGAGCACGGTGCCTGGGCCCCGTCCAGGACCGTCGTTGGGATCGCGGTCGCTCACGGTCCCGTTCGGTGTGCCACGGGGGGAGCCAGCGCACCAAGAAACCCGGAGAAAGCCTTGCTGGCGGCCGCGGATGCGCGAGCGCCATGGGTGGCGGTAGAGTGTCGCGCGTGGCCGTGCGGGATCGGACGAGACGGGAGGGGTGGACGCTTCTGCTGCTGGGCGGGCTCGCGTGCGGTGGCGGCGACGATGGGCCGTCGGCATGGGACCCCGTGGTGACCGTGGGCGACTCGGGCTCGACCTCGGGCACGCTCACGGAGGGCGAGGGGGAGACCGGTGCGGACGGTACCGAATCGGGCGAGTCGTGCGAGCCGGGGCAGACGGGACCGTGCCTGTGTCCCGATGGCCTGAGCCTGGGGCAGCACGAGTGCGAGGCCGACGGCATGGGCTTTGGCGCCTGCGAGTGCGAGGGCGACGACTCGACCACGGCCGACCCGATGCCGCCGCTGCCGGCTCAGATCTGCTACCTGGGCGGTGATCGGGCCGGGACCACGTGCCTGCCGCTGCAGGCGTTCTACGCCGATCTTCCCGTGGGCTACGAGTACCCCGCGTCCATGCTGCCCGACGGGCAGGACCGTGCGCCGCTGGGGCTCGTGGACATCGAAGGCGCCGATCCGGCGATGATGCTGGCGCCCAACTTCGCGCTCGACGAGCTCGCGCGGCTCGAGGTGGGTCGCTGGGCGGTGGTGCAACCGCATGCGGTGGAATCGCTGCAGGCGATGCGCGACCAGGTGGGCAGCATCGGGGTCGTCGACGGCTATCTCTCGCCGGCTGCCAATGCGGCGATGGGGGGAGCGCTCTACGCCCGGCACCAGTACGGCGATGGCTTCGATCTCACGCCCAATGCAGCCACGATCGGCGAGCTGTCGGCGGCATGTACCGCGGAGGGCGGGTCGGCGGTGGAGTTCGCGACGTTCGTGCACTGCGAGTGGTCGAGCGTGCCGGTGGACGAGGACTTCTTCGGTCCGGCGCCAGGAGCCGCTCCGCCGGGCTCGGACGGCGCCGAGGTGGCGACCGGCGAAGACGAGCTGCCGGGACACGACGCGTGGATCGAGCCCGATGGTCACCAGCTCTGGGCGCCCGCGGTGGGCTTCGTGGAGGGCGAGCCGCGACGGGTATGGACGGCGCTCGACGCCACCGGCACCGAGCTGGCCACCGGCGAGGGGCGCTCGTTCGAGCCGCCGCCGGGCACCGCGGTGGTCGAGGTCACCGTGGGCGGGCGGCTACGGCGGAGCTTCACCATCGACTGAAACCAATGGCCGTGTTTCGGCGAGCCGGAGGGCGAAGCCCGACCACTGGTGAGGGGGTGGAGGTGGAGCGAGGTAGGCGGCGACCCCCTTGGGAGGGGGTGGAGGTGCAACCGTGGTAGGCGGTGACCCCCTCACGAGGGGGTGGAGGTGCAACGAAAGGTCCGTGGCAACCCCCTCGTGAGGGGTGGAGGTGAAACCTGAGGTTCGTGGAGACCCCCTCGTGAGGGGGTGGAGGTGGAACGGAGGTTCGAGGCGACCCCCTCGGGAGGGGTCGTCCTCGAAACGAGGTTGCGCTCGCTGGGCCTCATGGGGGCAAGCGGCCTCAGGGTGATTCGGTCGGTGATCCGTTCGCCGGGTGGATCCGTTCGGTATTCGGGCTACTGCCCGGTTGCAGGGACCGGATGGACTTGATCGTAGCCCCCCGAGACCAGGGAGACCGTCGCGACCTTCTGGCGGCTGATGGCGGCAGGCCCCGGGCCATCCGCGAAGCGCAAGGCGTAGTTGATGACCAGGCACGGTGGCCGGGTGGCGGTGGCTTCGTGGGGACCGAGGAGCACGCCCACGCGCTCTTGCTCGATCAAGATCGAGGCTCCGGGAAACCGGCCCTGCTCGGATGCGATGAAGGCATCGTGGGCCTGGGTGAGCGTGACCGGCATCTGCCCCTGGTCGAGCGCCTGGACCTTCACGTCCGTCAGTCGCACGCTCGAGAGCGTCCCGTTGCGATCGATGCCGATGCGGACGCCCGCGTCGATGATCTGCAGGCCGGCGACGCGTCGGTTGAGGGTGTACTGATACTCGACGATCCATTCCGCTTCGAGCGCGGGCCCGCGGCCTTCGTGCTCCCGCCAGAGGCCCAGGTGCGCCTCATCGGCGTCGTAGCCGTTCGGCAGCACGCTCGTGGCGACGAGTGAGGCCAGCGTGGCGGCCATGACTTCGCGAGCGGTGACCTCACCCACACCTGCGTCCGCAACGACGGGAGCGGGGCCATGCTGGAGCTCGGGCCTGGCCTGCTGCCGCTCGACGTCGAAGATCATCAGGTCATCCTCCCAGGGCTGGTAGAGGACGACGAGCCCGGGCGCCGCCTCGGGGAGCGGGTGGAACTGCAGCGTCTCGTGTGGGTCGGCCAGCGCCTGCTGGGCCCACTGGTGCAGTCGATCGGGCTCGGGCTCTGCGTTGGAGAACAGTGTGAGCACCGACCGTGTGCGCAAGGCGAGGTCGTTCGGGGTTCGTTGGATGCGCGAGAGGTGTACCTGCCGCGCGGCCACGATTGGCTGCTGATCCGCGGGAATCGCCGGCGCGGGGCCGGCCGGGCTCGCCAGGGTGGTGGCGGGAAGGATGCCGAGGATGGCCGAGAGTGCGGACGCTAGGGCTCGCATGTTGGGCTCGTTCCGTGGTCGACCCACGCGTAGTTGTAGATGTCCGGATTCTGGGGCTCGGGGATGACGTTCTCGAGCCCGATGCCAAGACGCATGCGGGCATTGAAGTGACGGTCGACGACCTCCGGTGCGGTCTGGCCGGGGGTGTACACGACCGGCGAGTTCCGCGAGAGTCCGGGCTTGGACTGACCGATGCCGATGAACGCTTCGCGGTTGTGCACGGGAACGATCGTGTCCTTGCCGTCGATGATCGAGGTGCCGGTCTGGTCGAAGAACGAGGCGAGCAGCGGGTCGGAGATGTGCGGCGAGTTGTGCCAGCCGAAGTGCTGGCCGATCTGCGCGCCGACGAAGAGGGTCTCGATCAGCTTGTTGTCGTGGACGTACGCGGTGCAGCTGGTGGCGTAGATGGCCGCGCCCGAGATGTCGCCCACGAGCGATCCGAGCCGCATGGCATCGTTGATAATGAGCTGACACACGCCTTCCGCTCCGGTCGGCGTGGGGCCTGGCTGGCCCCATTGCAGGAAGTTGATGTTTCCGTGGCTGGCATAGACGGTCACGCGTCGCGAGTCGGCGAAGGTCCCCTCCTGACCGAAGGGCGAGCCCTCACTGGCAAATGGATCGTTGAAGTGGTAGGTGGAGCCCTGGGCGTTGTTCAAATACTCTCCCGTCCAACCCGCAGCGAGCATCGCCTGCTGTAGCTGGCTCCCCACGTTGTTGAGGTCGTCGTTGTTGCACCCGGCAACGCCTGGCACCGGAGCAAACTGCGTGGTCTCCTCGATGAAGAAGGTCAATGGGTCGCCGGGGAATTCTTGCTCGCTCCCGCCGCCGGTCGAATCGGCAGTGGCAGTGGCAGTGGCAGTGGCAGTGACGTCTCCCGTCCCTCCACTGTCGGTGGCCGTGATCGTGACGTTTTCGGGTTCGGGACTACTACACGCAACCGCAAGCAGCAGACCCAGGAGCCAGGCATGGGGGACACGGATCGACATTGGCGTCTGGGCCGTCTGGGCCTCATTCAACGGCATAGCTGCCGTTGAATGAGGCGCATCTGCCTTCGATGAAATTATCGAACATCAAACCGGCGGGCCGACTTCTCACTGCCCGTCGGGTATCGTCGATCTGCTGCCCTTGGTGCCGAGCCGCTCACCCGCTCGCGCTGCCCACCCACTCCATGAGCAATCTATTGAAGCCGCTATGTTCCATGATCGCTCCGTCCCGGGTCGGCTCGAATTCGCCGCGAAAGTACAGGTTTCCCGAGGTCTTCGTGGGCAACTCAGGCGAGAGCGGGTAGACACCATAGCCCAGACGAAAGTAGTAGCTCTCGTTGTCGAACGGCTCCGGGGGATCGGGGTTGGGGATTATCTGGAGCTTCTCGATGATGCCAGAGTCCTCGGCGTCGATCTCCGTCCCTACGTTGCCCGCCGCGATGCCGAACGAAACAACCGTCTCCCAGGCCTCGTCGAGCACGCCATCGTCCGTGCGGAGGTGGATCGTGGCTCCAAAGTCGAATGCGTTCGGACAGGCGAGCGAGACGTCCCCCCCGTCCCCCCGCCGATACTCGACCCCGGGCACCCGCCGATACACCGTGGTGCCGTCATGCACCAACCAGGACGAGAAGCCGGTCGTCCCCTCGCTCGGTGTCATGGACGCCCAGTTCCCGCCGCCATTCCACGTCAGCGTCCCCTGCATGGGCACCGTGATGAGCTCGAGGATCTTGCCCGGCTGGAGGTCGTAGCTGAGATCCCCGCCCCAGGGCCCTAGCGAGTAGTCCAGCGGCACATCTTCTTCGACCCACTTGCAGTAGGGTCCATCGTCCTCGTCCCGGCAGCCGGTCACGGATGCGGCGATGGCGAGCACGAGGCACGAGGTCGCCCAGCGACTCGGAACCCACCACGACGAAATGGACCAGCGCATCCCATGATCGTAGGCCGTGGTGGACGACCAAGCAACGCGGCCAAGTGGCCGCCTTGCTGAGGGCCCGCGAAGCCCCGCCGTGAAGGCTCAAGGATCGGAGAGCAGCACGCGGATCACCGCTTCCTCGAAGCTGCCCACCACGATGTCGAGCGCGCCGTCGTGGTCGAGGTCGGCCACCGCGATCTGATCGACGGGGGCGTCGAGCTCGATGAGGGTGGGGCCGTCGAAGCGGCCGTCCGGGTCACCGAGCCAGACCTCGAGGCGGGTGCTCCCCGGCTGCACGCGCAGCAGGTCGAGGTTGCCGTCGGCGTCGAGGTCGTCGAGCACGGCCGGGCCGGGGCTCAGGCCCGGGAGCACGGAGCGGTTGCGCTCCACGAAGAGCGACGAGCCGGGCGGCGGCAGGTCGAGGACGATCAGCGCTTCGTCCTCGAAGCTGATCGCGAGCACCTCGTCGCGGCCATCGCCGTCGAGGTCGCGAACGGTGGCGCCGTCGAGGCGCAGGCCCGGCGGCGCCACGAGCGAGACCTGGGAGAACCACAGGCCCTCGGAGCCCAGCGCCACGCCCAGACCCTCGACGCGTCCGCCGTGCACGAGCAGGAGGTCGGAGTGGGGGTCGCCGTCGTGATCGAGCACGCCGAAGGAGGACGGCTGGAAGTCGGGGGCGGGGCCGACCAGGGGGCTCAGCGCGGGAGGGTCGAAGGCGCCGCCCGGCTGGCGCTCGGACACCGACAACGACACCAGCCCATCGGCGTCGGGCCCCAGCACCACCACCTCGCGCCGGCCATCACCGTCGAGGTCGAGCATGGCCGAGCTGGTGGTCGCCACGCCGGTGGTCACGGTGATCGCGGGCTCGTAGACCCCGGTGGGAGTGCCGCGAAACAGCGACATGGTGGGGGCGCAATCATCGATGAGCACGTCGAGGATCTCGTCGTCGTCGATGTGGCCGAGGGCCGGATGCGCGCTGCAGCCGGTGAGCCCGGGATCCACGGGGAGGACGAAGCCCCCCGCACCGTCGCCGGCCCAGATCTGGGCGGTGACGCTGCCGGCGGGGCCGAGGCCCAGGACCATCAGATCGGCGCGGCCGTCGTCGCCGAAGTCGGCCACGCGCAGGGCGAGCGGGGCGAGGGCATCGATGGTGACGGCGGGCTGGAAGCCCTCGCCCAGGCACACCTCGCCGGGCGAGAGCCGGCCGTCGCCGCAGATGCGGTCGTGGATCACCCGGTCGACGCAGGCGGATGGAACGAGGGCGAGCACGACCACCGCGAGGCCGCGGAGGGCGAGGCCTTCGCGTCGAAGGCTCGTGCGCGTCGTGGGCCTTGGCATGGCGGCGAGGGTCGATCGTAGCGGCAGACGAGGCGCCGCGTCCGAGACCACACGCACGAGCGGGTCCTCGGTTGCCACGGCGCTCGTGCGCAATGCTCGCGGGGGCTCGGGTCGGGCTCGATCAGAACCGCGATTCGAATTGGAACCGGATCCAGTGCTCGGGGTTGGGGTTGCGCACGGTGATCAGCTCGCCGTTCTGGACGTAGAGGACGGTGCTGTCTCGCCGATCGAGGTAGGTGTAGATGTCGTAGCGGATCGAGGGGATCGCCCAGCGGCGGATCTGGTAGCGGGCTTCCACGTAGGCCCAGACCGAGTGCTCGAAGCGGCTGTTGTCGGCGATGTCCTCCCAGTACCAGCGCACGCGGCCGCGCAGGCGCAGGTCGTCGGTGAGCTTGGCGGTGACCATCAAGAACGCGTTGATGTCCTGACGGAGACGATTGCGGCGCT
Source organism: Paraliomyxa miuraensis (assembly GCF_026337845.1). Classification (GTDB taxonomy): domain Bacteria; phylum Myxococcota_A; class Polyangia; order Nannocystales; family Nannocystaceae; genus Paraliomyxa; species Paraliomyxa miuraensis. The sequence continues at coordinate 105,764 of NZ_JAOVZF010000159.1, forward strand.
CGAACCGCTCGCGGTCGTCGCTGGAGCCCGAGAATTGGCCCGGCAGCAGGACGCCGCCGGTATAGTCCTCGGTGTCCACGGTGCTGCTGCCGGTTGGATCCTCGAAGTCGTTGTCACGCGGCAGGTCGGTGTCGACGTACTCGGAGTTCTGGAATTCGTGGCGATACTGGAGCGTGAAGTGGAGCTTCTTGTGGGGCTGGAAGCGCGAGCGCGCGGTGAGCTGGACGCGCTGGCCACCGCAGATGATGGGGGTCGTGATCGTCGCGCTGCCCTGCGGGAGCTCCTCGAGCTCGGTGCACTGCGCGAAGCTCCACTTCGACATGTCCTGGGTCTGGTACTCGAGCCACAGCCCCGGGCGCCACCACTTGGTCACGTCGGCGTCGGCACGCACGAAGCTCCGCATGCGGACGCGCTTGCTCTCCGTACGCACCCACACGTCGTTGAAGGCGCGTAGATCCACGCGCTCGGCGAGCGTGCCGTTGTAGCGCACGCGCACGCCGGCCTCGTCTCGCCCCTGGTTGCCGTCGTAGCGGTCGCGCGACGAGATCGGCCGCGCGTAGGGGTTGGCGAAGCGCTGGTCGTAGTAGCGCGCGCTGACCTCGAGCTCCTGATCCTTCCACGAGGCGGTGTGGCGCAGGATCCCCGCAAAGCCCCCGCCACCGTTCTGCTCGCTCGGCGTGCCGTCGAAGCTGCGGGACACCTCGCCGAACACGTCGGCCCAGCGATGCCCCCATGAGAAATCGGCCCCGACCGCTCCGAAGGCGCCGCCCCGGGGGTAGCGCTCGGCCGTCTGGAAGTCGAGGTCGGCCCCCTCGACCCGCCAGCGCGGCACGCTGCCGTAGCCGGTCACCCCGAGGTGGTTGCGCTCGTCGGCCCACCAGGCCAGGTTGGCGCCCTGGGTGACGAGGTCGACCATGTTGGGGAGGGTGGCGTAGCGATAGGCGGTGGTCGGGGCCAGCGGGTCGTCCTGCGCCTTGTAGATGGTGGGAGAGCGGCACGCGGCGTCGTCGCTGCGCGGGTCTTCGCAGGCGGTGCGGTCGTAGATGCGGTACTGATAGAGGTCGAGGTTCTGCATCGACCAGAACACGTAGGCCTGCATCCAGCCCACGGGCAGCGGCAGGTGCTTGGCCCCGGCGGCCGCGCCTTGCAGACCGGGGCTCATCTGGAAGCTCGGGGCGACCCGCAGCGCGGAGCTGTCACACGGGGCCTGCTGCAGCTCGCCGGCCGTCTCCCGGCAGGAGCTGGTGAGGTCGTAGCGATTGACGAGCGCGTCGTCGAGATAGAGGCCGTTGGGGGTGTAGCGACGGCTGTTGTCGAAGGTGAGCCGCTGGCCGAAGCCCGCGCGGTAGGTGCCGGCGATGAGGCTCCACCGGGCCGTGTCCCACTGCACGAACGCCTTGGGGAGGCGCGGCCGCAGACCATAGGGCTCGGCGAGCAGGGCATCGCGGTTGGGGTCGTGGCTCACGGGTCCCATCCGCTGGGGGTCGAGCATCGCGGCCACGCCCATGGTGAGGTTGCCGAGCGCCTTGATCCGCGCCTGCAGGGCCATGGGGGGCACGCGCGGATCCTGGGCCGCGTAGGTCATGCGATAGCGGATCCTCCCGCTCACGCCGCCGCCCTTGGCGGTGGGGTCGGGGACCAGGAGGAACGCCGCGATCGCAGCCAGCTTGCGCCGCGTGAGCACGCCGGCCACCACGAGGTCGGCGGGGTCGGCGATCCGCCCCGCCTCGGCGCGATAGGCCAGGATGCGGTCGACCTCCTCGTAGCTGAGGTTGGGCAGGGCGTAGAGCTCGTCGCGGCTGGCCTCGTCGAGGTTGGTGCCGCGGCGCAGCAGCTCGACGAGATCCTGGTAGGTCTCGTCGCTGATCTGATCGTTGAGGCTCAGCTCGTCGAGATCCTCCTCGTCGTCGACGTCGACGAAGATCTCGTACTCGATGGCCGAGGCCGTCCGTGGCAGGCAAAGCCCTCCCACGGTCAGCGCGAGCGCGAGCGATCCGCCGCGCCCCAGGCCCGACCAGAGCCTAGCCACACGGCGCCTCCACGCCCACGCACGCGCCCCACAGGCCGACCATGCCCGCCTGGGCCCGGTCCTCCGCCGCGCGGTACTCGTCGACGCGATCGGAGCCGTTGGGCGGGATGTGCAGCACGCAGGCCAGGCCGCGCTCGATCAGCAGCTCGTTGACGCTGCGCCCGTCGGCGAGCTCGACGTAGGCGAGCAGCCGATCGTAGCGATCGGTGCACTCGTCGTCGTACGAGAGCCGGACCGTCTTGCCCTCGACGATCGAGCGATTGAAGTCCTTGGCCTCGAACCCGTAGCACTCGGCGGTTCCGCTGGTCTCGGGGGTGTCGACCAGGAGATAGCGGATGTGGTAGGGCGTGCCCGTCACGGGGTCCTCGGCGTCGATCTCGATGGTGTCGCCATCGATCACGCGGGTGACCACGGCCTCGGTCGGACCGCAGTTGGGCGGCTGCTCGGTCTCGCAGGCGGTGCCCAGGACGAGGCCGGCGAGCAGGCCCGCCACTGCGGCGGGGACCAGCTTGGAGGGGGTGATCGAGGTCAGCACGGGGGATTGGCCGCTCCGGGGGTGCCGTCGTTGTCGACGCTGTAAGGGGTGGTTGCGACGCAGAGGTTGCCGGGGACGTCGTTGCCGGCCGGGGTCAGGCTGCCGGGGTCGAGCTGGGTGGCGGCGCCGGCCGTCGAGGTCGCGTACACGACCTGGTCGAGGATCACGTCGGCCACGCCCACGCCGATGCCGGCGTCGGTGTTGTTGAGGCCAAAGGTGAACACGTGATCGGCCGCGGGCAGGCCGCCGTTGATCATGGGATCGAGGTTGCGGGCGAAGACCACGAAGCTGCCGGCGGTGACCGGCAGGCAATCGGCGGAGGTGATCGTGGTCTGCACCGTGAACGGGCCCGCCGCGTCGGTGGCCCGATGGAGCTGCACGTCGTTCAGATCGACGTTGGCGCCCACGTGGACCTCGAACCACTCGCCATTGGCATCGGTGACCACGTCGGGGTTGGGCATCCACTCGGTGATCACCAGGTCGCCGGCCATCGGAGAGACGATGGCCCGCGGCACGCCCCCCTGCAGGCACATGCCGTCTCCCGTCATCATGCCGCACGCGGGGCCCTGGGCGCCCGGGGTGCCCCGATCGCCCGCACCGTAGGGATCGGTGGCCACGCACCAGCTCATGGGGTCGTCGTTGCTCACGGGATCCTCGGCCGCGGGATCGAGCGTCCAGGCCGCGCCGGGGGTGCTGCCGTTCCAGGTCACGGTATCGAAGGCCATGTTGCCCAGGCCGACCGACAAGGTGCCGCCGCCGTTGGTCAGGCTGAAGCTGCCCTGGAGCGCGGCGGGCAGGCCACCGTTGACCATGGGGTCGGCACTGCGGGCGATCACCACGCGCTCGCCGGCCCCCACCGCGATGCAATCGCCGCCCACCGGCAGCGTGCCGTCGGGGCTGCTCGGGTCGTCGCCGAACTGCAGACCATTGAGGTCCACGCTGGCGGTGGCGAGGACCTCGAACCACTCGCCGCTGGTGTCACCGACGGCAGCGGGGTCGGGCATGAGCTCGGTGAGGACGAGGTCACCCGGCTGCGGGGGCACCACGTCGCGCTCGGCACCACCGTCGAGGCAGGTGCCGCTGGGGATCGTCCCGCAGCCGACGTTCTCCTCCCCGGGGGTGCCGAGATCGCCGTCGCCGTAGGCCTCGGTGGCGGGACAGAAGTTGGCCTCGTCGTCGTTGGCGGCGGGATCGGTGGCCGCGGGGTCGAGCTGGGTCGCGGCGCCGGTGGTCGACGAGCTCCAGGTGATGGCGTCGACCGGAGCTTCCACGCTGCCGCCGATCCACACGCCCTCGTCGTTGTTGCGCAGCGAGAAGTCGAAGATCCCGTGGACCTGCGGCAGGGCGCCGTTGACGGTCGGGTCGGCGTTGCGGGCGATCACCGCGTAGTCCCCGGCGCTCAGGGTCGTACAGGCGCCGCCCAGGGTCTCCACCACGTCGTCGTCCGAGCCGTCGACGCGACCGAGGGGCAGCCCGCTGAGATCGAACGAGCCGGTGGCCAGGATCTCGATCCACTCGCCGTCCTCGTCGGCGGCCGCATCGGGGTTGGGCAGGACCTCGGTGATGACGAGGTCTCCGTCCGAGGGGAGAATCACCTCGCGCAGGGAGCCGCCGTCGAAGCACTGCCCCTCGGGAGGCACGATGGCACACTCCACGTTGGCCTCGCCGGGCGTGCCGAGATCGCCGTTGCCGTAGGGGGTGTTCGCGTCGCAGCTGAACCCACGCACGTCGTTGTCCGCCGCGGTGTGGAAGTCCGGATCGAGGTTCCACGCCACGCCCGTGTCGGTGGTCCCGTAGGCGTACTCGTCGAGCATCGTGCCCTGGTAGCTCAGCACGAGCTGGCCGTTGTCCTGGTTGATGCTGAAGTCGAACAGCGCATCCACGCGAGGCAGCCCGCCGTTGAGCGCGGGGTCGAGGTCCTGGCCGAACACCAGGCGGGTGCCCGCGGCCACCGGCACGCAGTCGTTGAGCGCGACGGGGGTGGCGTCGGTCAGGTCGAGCTTCTTGCCCACGGCCACGCCGTTGAGGTCGAAGTCGGCCATCGTGTAGACCTCGAACCATTCCTTGCCGTCGTCGTCGTCGCTCGGGTCGCTCATGATCTCGGAGATCAGGAGGTCGCCCACCGCGGGGGCCACGGCCTCGCGGGCCTCGCCGGTGTCGGGATCGATGCAGGCGATCGGGCCGGAGCCAACGCAGAGATCGTTGCGCTCACCCGGCGTGCCCTTCGACTCGGCATCGAGCGCGGTGGTGGAGTCGCACCACAGGTCGAGGTCGTCGTTGCCCAGGGCGTCCGGGAGCCGGTCGCCGCTGTAGATCCGGGAGGCGGCCTGGGTGGGCTCGCCATAGAGGACGTCGTCGATGGTCTCGTCGCCGCAGGCGATCGCCAGACGACCCGCGGTGTTGCTCATGTCGCCGAGATCGTCCGCGTAGCCGTAGTCCACGTAGGGCACCACGGCGAGCACGGTCTCGTCGTCGAGCAGGGCTCCGACCACGCCGTATTCCTGCGGCCCGAGCACCCAGCTGCGCGCGATCAGGTGGGCCTTGGCCGAGGTTCCATCTTCCTTGCTCAGGATCAGGGTGGTGCCGGCAAGATCGATCTCGTTGGAGCTGGCGTTGTAGATCTCGAACCACTCGCGGCCCGAGTCTGCGCCCGGAGCATCGGCCATGATCTCGGAGATCACCAGGTCGCCCGGAAGCAGCAGGCCGCCGTTGCAGTCCCCGTTCCCGTCGGTGTCGCCGTCGCCACTACCGCCGCAGCCCTCGCCGTCGCCACCGGCACAGCCGGCGATGGCGAGCAGGGAACCCCACGTGATCAAGGTCTGCAGCGGGCGGTGGGGGCGGTGAGCGGTCATGGCAGTCCTCGAGGTCCAGGGCTAGGGGCGAAGCGAGCTGCGGGCAGGCGTGGGTTGGGGCTGCTTGGTGGGCTCGGGTTCGGTGACTTCTTCCGAGGCTCCGGGAGGTGCGGAGTCCTCGGGCCCGGTGGGCTCTGGCCCGGTGGGCTCTGGCCCGGTGGGCTCTGGCCCAGTGGGCTCTGGCCCGGTGGGCTCTGGCCCAGTGGGCTCCGCCGCGGGCGGAGGTTCCACGATCGCGGCTGGAGGCTCGGGCTCGGGCGTCGCGGAGGGGAAGCGAGCCGGTCGCGTGTCGACGAAGGCGATCTGCTCGGGGCGACGGATCTGGATCTGCAGCTGCGACCGCGGCTCCTCGTCCTTCTTGGCCTTGCCGGCGCGCTGGCGGCGGGACTTGAACACGTAGCGACTCACGGTGCCCTGCACCCGCACGTACTCGCCCTTGGCCTCCGCGACCCCCGAGCGCTCGAGCACCTCGTCGTCGAAGAAGATGAGCGGGAAGTCGCTGAACATCTTGCGCGAGAGCATCACCCGGGCGGGTCGCTTGCCCTCGCGAGGGCGGATGTCGCCCACGGTGGCCAGCACCACCACTTCCTTGCCCTCGAGCGCCTCGAGCCGCTCGACCGCGTCCCAATTGGTCAGGGCGATCCAGTCCTCGCGGCCGGCGGCCTCCGCTTCGAAGCGTGCGATGACCTCGGCGCGAGCGTTCCACCAGCGCAGCCTGACGTCGTAGTCGCGGTAGTGCTCGAGCGCGGGGTCCCAGATCCCGCGCTCGGCTGCCATGGCCTCGGCCTGCGCCTGCACGAACTGCTCGTGGAAGCGCCGCGAGTAGCCATACTTGGTGAAGTAGGGGCTCATCCCCGCGCGCACGCACTCGACGTTGTAGTTGATCCAGCGGCCGTCCTTCTCCACGAAGACGTAGGAGAGCAGACGACCGTAGCGACCGCGCAGCTCCTTGGGATGATCGCGCTCGAGCCGGACCGTGCGCACGCCCTCGAAGAACTCCTCGGCCCAGTGCTTGGCGTCCATGCCCAGGGGCGTGGCGACCTTGACCGGGCGCGTGCTGTCGCCCTGCTTCTTGGCCAGGTAGACGTCGAAGCCCTCGTCGTAGAGGCGCAGATCCTTGTCGGACTTGAAGGTCTCCTCGGTGTCGATGGCCAACAGGCGCAGCGTGCCCTCGATGCCGACCACCTTGATGGTGTCGCCGTCGACCACGGCCGGGCTCTGCGGGGTGAACTCGCCGATCACCAGGCCCGCGTCGGGCGCGGGAGCGGCGAGGGACTGGGCGAGCTGGCCACGGTCGTAGTGCCCCACGCCCTGGGGTCCGCATCCGAGCCCGAGCCCGAGCCCGAGCCCAAGCCCGAGCGAGACGAGGGCGAGCTGGCCGAGGGCGAGCCTTCGTGAGGCCCATCGGACGTGGCTGGCGCTCACGCGCATGGTCGGTTGGCCTCCCCGCCCGTGCCCGGGAGTCCGGTCGCCGTCTGGGGGCCGCCGGCGGGCGCCTCGGCGGCGTCGGTGCACCACCGCTGGAGATCGTCGTTGTCCTCGGCGTCGAGCGGGCCGTCGTAGCTCAACGTGCCCTCCTCGGGGAGCTCGGAGTAGACGAGCTCGTCGACGAGGCGATCGCAGGCGTGGAACTGCAGGATGGCGTTGCCGAACAGACTGCGCGGGTCGGCGTTCTCGTCGGGCGGGAGCTCGACCACTCCGCTGGTGACCGTCTCGATGACGGGAGGCTCGCGACGGAAGTCGTCGTTGATGCTGTAGTCGAGCTCGGGGCGCCGCGACTCGTCGAGCGGCAGCGTCCCCAGGACCACGTAGGCGCCCGCCTCCACCTCGAGCGAGTCGCGAACGAGGAACGTCAGGGCCACGTCACCGTCGACCTCCGAGCCCTTGAGCGGTCGCATCGTGCCCCGCAGCCCGTAGAGGTCGAGGGTTCGATCGGTGGCGTTGTACAGCTCGAACCACTCGCCGCGGCTGCCGTCCTGAGGTCCGCGGATCTCGGTGAGCACCAGGTCCCCTTCCTGCAGATCGGCGAGGCACTCGGCGGGCTCGCGCGCGCACCCGCTCGCCGTCATCGCGGACCCGAGCAGCGCGATCGCGGCCACGGTGCGCAGCCACGGGCGTGCGCGCCGTACGGGGTGGAGTTCGCGGACCAGCTCGAACACGAAGGGACCCTGAGCGGGTGCCCAGTCTAGGGCAGCGCCGGGGGGCGATACCACCCCGCGATCGGGCTCGGAGCGGCGCCGAGATCCTCGATTCGAGACGCGCGCTGATCCCGATCTGCGCCCCCCGCGGGTGATCGTGGCGCATGTACGGTGACGTTCGTGCGACAGCGTACTCGTAGGGCTTGCGTGACGAGGCAAGGCATGGTGGCAGCCCCTTTCCCTGCCACCGCCAGAGCGATAGAACGTCTCATGGGTCCTCTGCCGCTCTCGGTGTTCCAGCGCCTGCCCAAGACCGATCTCCATGTCCATCTGGATGGATCGATGCGGCTCGAGACGGTGCTGGAGCTCGCGCGGCAGCAGAAGATCGAGCTGCCGGCGGACGATGTGCCCGGCTTGCGGGCCGCAATGCACCTGGGGGAGATCTCCGGGAGCCTGGTCAAGTACCTCGAGGCGTTCGACGTGACGCTCAAGGTGCTGCAGACCCGAGAAGCGCTGTACCGGGCGGCGTACGAGCTGGCCGAGGACGCGGCGGCCGAGAACGTGCGCTACATGGAGGTCCGGTACTCGCCCATGCTCCACACCCGTCGGGGGCTGCGCACGACCACGGTGGTGGAGACCGTGCTCAAGGGGCTGCACGACGCCGAGCTGCAGCATGGGATCATCAGTCGACTCATCGTCTGTGGGATCCGCAACATCTCACCGGCGTCGTCGCTCGAGATGGCCGAGCTGGTGGTCGCCTACAAGAATCGCGGGGTGGTGGGCTTCGATCTGGCCGGGGCCGAGGACGATCACCCGGCCAAGGATCACCAGGATGCATTCTCGCTGGTGCGGCACAACAACATCAACGTGACGATCCATGCCGGCGAGGCGTATGGACCGCCATCGATCGCCCAGGCGCTGCACATCTGCGGAGCGCATCGCATCGGCCACGGCTGCCGGCTGCGCGAGGATGGCGATCTGCTGCACTACGTGGTCGACCACCGCATCCCGCTGGAGTGCTGCCCCTCGTCCAACGTGCAGACGGGGGCGGTCGGCAGCCTCGATGCCCACCCCATGCGCCTCTACTTCAACCTCGGCGCTCGCGTCACCGTCAACACGGACAACCGCCTCATCACGGACACTTCGGTGTCCAAGGAGCTCTACCTCGTGCATGCGCACATGGGGATGCCGCTGGCCGACATCAAGCAGCTCGTCCTCAACGGGTTCAAGAGCTCGTTCATGCCGTTCCACGAGAAGCGTCGCTTCCTCGAGACCATCAGCGCCGAGCTCCAGGCGTTCGATCCGGGGGTGGACGTGGGGCCGGAGACCGAGCCGGCGCATCCACCCGCCGGGGTGGTGGCGGCGAGGGCTCCCGGTTCGACGGCCGGAACTCTGGGCGCGGTTGGCTAGCCGTGATACGCAGGGGTCGTGGATCCCTCGCGCCTCGTGTCCGTCGTCGGTGCCCTGGTCATGCTGGGCGTGGCCTATGGGCTGTCCACCCACCGACGGGCGGTGAAGCGACGCGTGGTGTTGTGGGGCGTGGGGGCGCAGTGGCTGCTGGGCGTGCTGCTGCTGCGGGTGCCGCAGGGTCGGCAGGCCCTTGCGGACGTCTCCGAAGGGGTGCAGGCCGTGCTCGAGCAGAGCTACGAGGGCAGCCGCTTCGTGTTCGGCTCGCTGGGGGCGCAGCAGGGCGGTGACTCCGGGCTGGGCACGATCTTCGCATTCCAGGTGCTGCCCACCATCATCTTCATCGCCTCGCTGTTCTCGATCCTCTATTACATCGGGGTCATGCAGCTCATCGTGCGCGGGCTGGCATGGCTGATGATGCGCACCATGGGCACCAGCGGCGCCGAGTCGCTGTCGGTGGCGGCGAGCGTGTTCATGGGGCAGACCGAGGCGCCGCTGACCATCCGGCCGTTCCTCGACCGCCTCACCGAGTCGGAGCTGTTCGTGGTGATGGTGGGCGGCATGGCCTCGGTGTCGGGTGCGATCCTGGGCGCCTACGTGGCGATCGGTCAGGTGCCCATCGCTCACCTGCTCACGGCGGTGGCCATGACCGCGCCGATCTCGATCGTGATGGCCAAGCTGATGGTGCCCGAGACCGAGGAGCCGGAGACGATGGGGCGGGTGGACGTGGAGATCCCCAAGACCGACGCCAACGTGCTCGACGCGGCCGCCAGCGGGGCCAGCGATGGCCTCAAGCTCGCGCTCAACGTGGGGGCCATGCTGATCGCATTCGTGGCATTGGTCGCGCTGTGCAACGTGCTGCTGGGCGTGATCCCGGTGGGGGGCGAGCCGCTGACGCTGCAGCGCGTCATGGGCTGGTTGTTCTTCCCCGTGGCCCTGGTCATGGGCGTGCCCTGGGAGGAGGCGCAGTCGGTGGGGAGCGTGCTCGGCACTCGCATCGTGCTCAACGAGCTCTACGGCTTCGACATGATCCGGGGGATGGCCGAGCAGCTCTCGGTGCGCTCGGAGGCGATCGCGACCTTTGCCATCTATGGGTTCTCGAGCATCTCGAGCATCGGCATCCTCATCGGGGGGCTGGGTGGGCTTGCGCCCGCCCGCAAGCACGACATCGCGCGCCTGGGCCTGCGTGCGCTGGTGGCGGCCACGCTGTCCAACTTTGCGTCGGCGTGCGTGGCCGGAGCGCTGCTCTAGATCTAGCAAGCCTCTCGCGTCGATGACCGGTGGATGCCACGATCGCGTCCATGAGCCACGTTCGCTTGGCCATCCCGCTGCTCCTCCTGTTGGTCTGGGTGGTCGTCGTCACCCGGCCCGCTGTGCCAGCTGGGCGGGCTTCGGTGCTGACGGAGCGGGCCGTGCCGTCGTTGGAGACGGCGCAGGTGGATTCGGCTCCGAAGTCGATCGACGAGCTGCGCGCGCGCATCGAGGCGGTGCTCCGGCGCGAGGGGGTTGCGGGCGTGGGGCTGGCGCTGGTCGATCGCGACGGCGTGCGCTGGGCCGGCGGCGTGGGGGTGGCCGATCGCCAGACCGGCGTGCCGGTGACCGGCGACACCGTGTTCAGGGTGGCGTCGATCACCAAGAGCGTGGTGGGGCTGGGCGTGGCCCGGTTGGCATGGCAGGGGCGCCTGTCGCTGGACGAGCCGCTGTCGCGCTCGCTGCCCGAGCTGGTGATCCCCAACCCATGGGACGCCGAGCGGCCGGTCACGCTGGCGCACGCGCTCGAGCACACCGCGGGCTTCGACGACATGCGCTTCAACGAGTGGTTCTCCGAGGACGAGTCGATGGACCCGGCCTCGGCGCTCGGCATCAACCCCCGCTCGCGCGCGGTGCGATGGCGTCCGGGCAGCCGCATGGCCTACAGCAACGTGGGCTATACGGTGGCCGCGCTGGCGATCGAGCGCGCCACGGGAGAGCCGTTCGACGCATGGCTCTCGGCCGAGGTGCTGGCACCGCTGGGCATGGGGAATGCGGCGTTTCGTCGAACCCCCGAGCGCATGGCCCGGTTGGCGACCGGCTATGTCGAGCCCGATCGCCCTGCTCCGTTCTCGCCGATCGCCCATCGTCCCGCGGGGGCGCTGTTGGCCTCTTCGGCCGAGCTGGGCCGGCTGGTGCACTTTTGGCTGCGGCGTGGCGAGGGCCTTCCGGAGATCGTACCGCCCGCGGGTCTTCGGCGCGTGGAGCAGACGGCGACCCTGGCCGCTCCGCCCACCGATGCATCCTATGGCCTGGGCAACTACGGCGACGTGGCCCATCCCGTGCGCGCGCGCGGGCACGACGGTGGGCTGCCGGGGTTCCTGTCGTGCTATCGCTACTTCCCCGAGCTCGGGGTGGGCTACGTGATGCTGCTCAACGGCACGTTCTCGTCGCGTGCCTACGGGGAGATCCGGGCGCTGCTGTTCGCCCACCTCACCCATGGCATGCGGCTGCCCAGTCCCCCGAGCGTCCGTCCCGATCCCGCACGCGCGCGCGACACGGGCTACTACGCCCTGGCCAACCCACGCAGTGAGCTATTCGGGTTCCTCGAGCGTGCGGTGGTGGGCTTTGGCGTCAGCCCCAGCCTCGAGGGGATCTGGTTGAGCCCGCTGCAAGGAGGTTCGGTGGAGCTTCAGGCCAGCGAGCCAGGGGGTGGGTATCGCCATCCGCTGCAGAGCGGGACCTCGGTGCGGCTCCACCGGGACGACCAGGGGCGAGCCACGGTGACGGCGGGATGGATCCATGCCGAGCCCGCGTCGTTCTGGGCGGCGTCGTTGCAGTTCTACCTGCTCGGGCTGACCATGGTGCTGCTGCAGCTCGCACCGCCGTTGGCGGTGGGGTGGCTGGTGATCCGCGTCATCCGGCGACGGTGGTTCTCGGGGGCGGGCCTTTGGCTATGGCCCGCGCTGGCGGGGCTCGCCATGAGCTCGATCCCGGTCCTGCTCTCCGAGGCGTCGGCTCGCGATGCGCTCGGACGCGTCGACGTGACCACGGTGGGCTTGTGCGTGGCCACGCTGGTGCTCGCCTTGGCATCCACGTTCGGGCTCGCGTCGGCGGTGCGCGCGGCCGTGGCTCGCGATCGGATCTCATGGGTGGTGCGTATCTTGCCCACACTCACCAGCACGCTGGCGGTGGGCCTCACCCTCTGGCTGGGCGCGCACGGGATCATCGGGCTTCGCACCTGGGCCTGGTAGGCGCCGTTCGTGGTATCACCGGCGTCGACCAATGGGACACCTCGTCGTCGTTCGCCATGGCCAGGCCTCCTTGATGAAGACCGACTACGACGAGCTCTCCGAGCAGGGCAGGGCGCAGGCCACTGCGCTCGGAGAGCACCTCGCGGCCAGCGGTCAGTGCTTCGACGTGATCTATACCGGGCCTGCGCGTCGACACCACGACACCGCGGCGCTGGCGGCCGAGGCGGTGCGGGCCACCGGCCTGTCCTGGCCCGACGCACAGGAGCTGCCCGAGCTGGACGAGCACGATGCATTCGGTTTGTTTCGGGCGGCCGCTGGGCTCGAGGACGAGCCCGAGCTCGCCGCCGGCCTCCAGGCGCTCTCGCGGACTCGGACCCACGCCGAGCGTTCGCGGGCCTTCCAGATCGTGTTCGAGCAGCTCATGACACGCTGGCTCTCGGGCCAGCTCGAGCCCGAGGGGGTGGAGACCTGGCCTCGGTTCCGCGAGCGCGTGCTCTCGGCGCTGCGCCACATGGTCGAGCGCGCCGCCGGGAGCCCGGGCACGCGGGTGCTGGCGTTCAGCTCGGTGGGACCCCTGGCGGTGCTGCTCCAGCAGGCGCTGCACACCGACGACGCCGCCAGCTTCCGCACCGCGTGGCGCCTGCGCAACGCCTCGATCAACACGTTCGTATTCGATGGCAAGGGGCGCTTCACCCTCGATGGTTTCAACGCGCTCCCTCACCTGCCAACCTCCCAGGCGTGGACCTTTCGCTGAGAGGGACGCAGGGAGCGAGCTCGTCGCCTCGGCACTCGCCTAGGTGAGCACGTCGTCGACGGTCGGCTCGGTGAGCACTCGCTCGGCCCATGCGTCGAGCTGCTCGGACGTTGCAGCATCCACTCGTGTGAGCACGGCCTGCGGCAGCGGGCCAAAGCGCTTGGTCAACAGCCGCAGCAGGAGCGCCGCCTTGCCCTCGTTGCAGCCCTTGGTGCGGCCCTCGTCCCAGCCCTTGGTGCGGCCCTCGTCCCAGCCCTTGGTGCGGCCCTCGTCCCAGCCCTGGTTCCACCCCGTCTGTGTGGCCCTCTCGAGGTTGGCTCGGAGCTCGATCTCGTAGAGCCGGAGATCGTCCTCCCGCCGCTGGGCCCGACGGCGGGCCTCGGGATCCCGTGAGAGTGCTTCGAGGGTTTGCTTGGCCAGGGCCATCATCGGATCCTCTGCAGCGAGGCGCTCGAGCTCGACGGGATCGTCGTAGCGCGTGAAGAACCGCGCCCATCGCTCGACCACCGCATCATAGCCGCTCGCCTCGCTCGTCGACAGCGCCTGGCGCTGCGGCGCACCGAGCTGCAAGAGGTGGATCGACAGCTCCTCGCCGAACGGTGTGCGGCTGTCGCGCTCACCCGCTTCGAACACCACGTGGAGCTGGTTCAGCGAAGGTCAGTGGTCTCGAGGAGGTGGGCGATGCTCGTGGGCGGCTGGCTGCCTTCATGGCCGCTCACGATCGGATCGACAGTTGCCGTGTCACCCGCTGGCCGCGGCGGTCGACCGTGACCTCGATGTGCGACGCATGGCGGAGCTTGCCGTAGAGTCCGGCCACCGCGTCCATCGTCAGCGGCGTACCGCCGACCTCGGTGATCACGTCGCCGTTCTTCAACCCCAGGAGATCGGGCAGGGTGCCCTTGCGGACGCCACGCAGACGAAAGCCAGGGGCGCCGTCCTCGGTGGTGGCCGGGGCTGCACCTCCTTGACCCATCAGCAGCTTGGGCTGGGCGATGAGCTGCTCCACGAACGCGCGATCGACCGTGCAGTCGCCCTTGTCGGTGCACTGGATCGCCTCCTCGGCCCCGGGGATCGAGCGGCTGTTGGCGGGCTCCGCCTTCTTGCCCTCGTCCTTGGTGCGGGTGGTGGGGGCGGTCTTGGGCGTTGGAGGCGGCGCGTCGAAGGGGATGTACTCGAGCTGGCCAGCGTTGCGAATGTGCACCACTCCGGTGGCCACGGCCACGATCTCGACGTCGTCGCCGAGCGTGTCACCCACGCCGTAAAGACCCCCCACGCCCTGCTCCACGTCGACAACGGTGGCCAGCGAGAGCATGGGGTCATCGGCCTCCATGGTGGCGGCGACCACCAGCGGGAGTGCGCTGCGACGGGCACCAGACAGATCGTCCGAGTCGGTGCGCTCCGCTGGGTCCTCCGCGGCGGGAGGCGGAGTGGGACCGCAGGTGGGGCAAAACGGGCTATAGCCCAGGATCCGCTCGGCGGCGCGCTCGGCTCGGCGTGCGCGGTCGTCCGCGCGGGCGCTCGGGGTCGGTACGGTCGAGGCCAGCGCCGTCTCGTCCTCGTCCTCCGTCGGATCGCCGTCCGTCTCGGGGGAGGTGGACGGGGTGGGTGGAGACGAGAGCAGGTACAGACCCAGCACGGTCGTGGTGGTGTTGGCCGCCAGTGCGGTCACGACGACGAGCCCCAGCACCTTGACCAGCCAGAAGTTGTGTCGCAGCAGCCACTCCACGAGCGGAGGAGAACAGCAAGCGCCCGGCCAGGATCCATTTGCTCGTGCTGTCGACGACTTGCCAATTCGTCACCGCACCCACGACCGGTCGATGCGTCGCAGGAGGCCGAGCGCATGTGCCAGGTTGGCACGCCAAGCGGCTCGCTCTAGCTGGCGTCGGCCATGGTCGGCGCTCCCACGCTCCCGGGCTCGCCCTCGCTGGGCAGCAAGCAGCGCACGTAGCCCTCGTGGGTCCGTGTGCGGGTCACGCCGCCCTGACGCCGTGCGAGGCTGGCCTCGGAGAGCTCCTGATACTCGCCGCCTTCGCACACCCGCCGCGCGGTGGCCTTCCAGCGGGAGCGCAACACCCGGGGCGAGGTCAAGGGCCCCCCTTCCACGGCCAGGTAGCGGGTGCCGTCCTCGCCGGGTGGCGACACCATGGTGCGCTCGGACGGGATCGCGGAGGCAACGAGCGGCTTGGCCACGGCACAGCCACCGGAGCCGAGCCCGGATACGAGCAACCATGCGAGCAGGCGGACGCGGAGCATCGCGCTCGCACCGTGCCACGACCGCGCGGGGGCACCAAGAATGTGACCGGAGCCCGGGTGTGGGTCGGCTTCGCACGCTCCTGGCCGAGCGTGGGCTGGTCGATGCGAGCGATGCCGCGCGCTCGATCTCGCGTTGCCTGGCTGCGCTCGGCCATGGGAAGCTCGCCGCGAGGGGCCTGGCGACTTGGCCTACACACCGTAATGAGCACCAACGATACCACCACGCAAAACCTCTTGTTCTTGCTTGCTGCGGCTCCGCTGGGGCTGGGTTGCGTCATCGTCACCGACGATGGCGACGACACCCAGGCCGGGACCACGGGCTCCCAGACCACGGGCTCCCAGACCACGGGTGAGACCGAGAACACGGGTCCGCTGACCAGCGAGGGCACCTCCGAGGGCTCGTCCGGCGGCTCGACCGGGGCCGATGGCTCGACCGGAGTGGTCGACGGATCGTCGGGTGCCGACTCCACGGGAGGCGTGGACCCCAGCGCGTGCGTGGCCTTCGGCGATCACTCCGTGAAGTGCATGATCCCGTACGCCGACTCCACGACCGACTACTGCTACTACAACCTCGACTACCAGGGGTACACCTCGGAGGAGTGTGCCGCCGCGTTCCTCGACTACGTGGCGTGCCTCTCGGAGCTGCCGTGCGAGGACCTCATGGGCGCCATGCCGTGCCAGACCGAGCTCGACGCCCTGCTCGCGATGGGCTGCCCGACGGTGGAATTCTAGCGCTGCGTTCGCTGGCCCTCGGGCCCCCGCGTCATTGGGTCCGCGGCCACCCGGCCGTGGAGCACCGGGCGGGGAGCGGGGGCCTCGTCGCTCAGCTCGATGGCCTGCAGCAGCGCCCGAGCGCAGGCCTCGGCCTGGGCCTCGTCGCGCGCATGGACGACGCACAGCGGAGCCTCGGGTCCAAGCTCGGTCCCCAGGCTCTGCATGCGGCTCAGACCGACGCCGGGATCGATCGCGTCTTCGGTCCTTCGCCGACCGCCGCCCATCGCCAGCAGCGACAGGCCCACCGCGCGCACGTTCATCTTGGCCAGGTACCCCCGTCGGGTTGGGCACACCGGCCGTTCCACGGACCCCAGCGGCAGGTGGTGCTCGGGACGCTGCAGCAGATCGGCAGGTCCTCCCAGCGCCTTCACCATGGCCGCGAAGCGCTCGGCCGCGCTGCCGTCGTCGAGCACCTGCTGTGCCCTGGCGCGTGCGGCCTCGGCATCTTCGGCGAGCCCCGTGTGCTGGAGCAGCTCGGCAGCGAGCGCCACCGTGACCTCGTGCAGCCGCGGCTCGCGGTGCTTGCCGGTGAGGTGATCGATCGACTCGAGCACCTCGTTGGCGTGCCCGGCCGTGAGCCCCAGCACCTGGTCCATGTCGGTGAGCAGGGCCGAGCACGGCAGGCCCGCGCCGTTGGCCACCTCGACCAGGCTATGGGCGAGGTCGCGGGCGCGATCCGGCTCGGGGATGAACGCGCCGCTGCCCACCTTCACGTCGAGCACCAGGCGCTGCAGGCCCGCCGCGAGCTTCTTGCTCAGGATCGAGGCGGTGATGAGCGGGATCGACTCCACCGTCGCGGTCACGTCGCGAATGGCATAGAAGCGCTTGTCGGCGGGGGCCAGGCTGGCGGTCTGGCCGATCACCGCACACCCGACCTCCTTCAGCACCTCGCCGAAGCGCTCGTCGCTCGGCCGCACGTCGTAGCCGGGGATGCTCTCGAGCTTGTCGAGGGTGCCGCCGGTGTGGCCCAGGCCCCGCCCGGAGATCATCGGCACCACCGCGCCGCAGGCGGCCAGCATGGGGGCGAGGATCAGGCTGACCTTGTCGCCCACGCCCCCGGTGGAGTGCTTGTCGACCACGGGCCCGGGCAGGTCGTGGCTCGACCAGTCGAGTACGGTGCCCGATTCCTTCATGGCCAGGGTGAGCGCCACGCACTCGTCTCGGGTCAAGCCGCGGAAGAACACCGCCATCGCGAACGCGGCCACCTGGCCCTCGCTGAGGCGCTCGTCGTGCAGCGCCTCCACGAAGAACCGGACCTCCGCCTCGGAGAGCGCGATGCCGTCGCGGACCCGGCGGATGATCTCCTGCGGAATGAAGCCTTGCCCGCGATTCGTCCCATTACTCGCCATAGGGAACCCAGATGTTCTTGACCTGCACCGCGTGGCGCATGAATTCGCGGCCTTCGCCCTGCTGCCGGTCGAACCAGTCGCGTCGGCGCCCGTTGTTGACCCACGTGCGCTTCATGTTGCCCACCGAGAGGGTCTCGACCAGCTTGCTGCCGGGCTTGGGACCCACGTACCAGTAGGCGTCCACGCGGTCGTGGGCCGCGAGCACGCGGGTGAGGCCCTCGCGCTCGCCGGTGACGATGTTGATCACGCCCCCGGGCACGTCGGAGGTGTCGAGCACCTGGTAGAAGTCGGTGGCGCACAGCGGGTAGCGCTCGGAAGGGATCACCACCACCGTGTTGCCGGTGGCCACCGCGGGGGCCCACAGCGACACGAACGACAGCAGCGGCGCATCGTCGGGGCAGGTGATGCCCACCACGCCGATCGGCTCGTTCATGGCGATGGTCACGTTGCGCATGGGCGGGCTGTGGACCCGCCCCTCGAACTTGTCGGCCCAGGCACCATAGGAGAACAGGCGCGAGACGGTCGCCTGGACCTCGCGGTCGGCGGCGGCCCGGCTGGCTCCGGTCATCGCGACCAGGCGCCGGGCGAATTCGTCGGCGCGTGCCTCGAGGTTCTCGGCCACGTAATAGAGGATCTGGGCCCTGGTGTGGGTGGCAGCGCTGGCCCAGCCCAGGGCAGCGGCAGCGGCCTCGACCGCGTCGCGCACGTCCTTGCGGTTGCCCTCGCCCACCTCGCCCACGAGCGCCCCGTCGGGGCCGAGCACGGGGCGGCTGTAGCCGCCATCGGGTCGCTTCTGCTTGCCGCCGACGTAGAGCTTGGGGGTGCGGTCGATGGAGGGCAGGCCCTCGCCCACGGCGGCCGGGCCGGCTCGCTCGGGCGGCGGTGCGGGGTCCTCGTAGCGCGGCAGCCCGTGCACGAACGCGGGCTCGAGGTAGGCCATCATGCCCTCGATGCCGCCCTCGCGGCCGAAGCCCGACTCGCGGTAGCCCCCGAAGCCGCAGGCGGCGTCGAACATGTTGGTGCTGTTGATCCACACCACGCCGGCGCAAAGGCGCGGGGCCACGTCGAGCGCGAGGTTGATGCTCTCGCTCCACACGCTGGCGGCCAGGCCGTAGCGGGTGTTGTTGGCGATCTCCACCGCCTCGTCGGGGGTTCGGAAGGTCATCGCCACCAGCACTGGGCCGAAGACTTCTTCCTGGGCGAGGGTGGCGGCCGGCTGCACGTTGGTGAGCAGGGTGGGGGGGTAGAAGCAGCCTTCCTTCGGGCACGCCCAGCTGGGCTGGAACAGCGTGGCGCCCTCGCTCACGCCCTGCGCCACCAGGGCCTCCACGCGACGAAGCTGCACGGGCGCCACGATCGCACCGATGTCGATGCACTTGTCGAGCGGGTTGCCGATCCGCAGCGCCTCCATGCGCACCTCGAGCTTGGCGATCATCGCCTCGGCGATGTCCTCCTGTAGCAGCAGGCGCGAGCCGGCGCAGCACACCTGCCCCTGGTTGAACCAGATCGCATCCACCACCCCCTCGACGGCCGAGTCGAGGTCGGCGTCGTTGAACACGATGAACGGGGACTTGCCGCCCAGTTCGAGGGTGAGGTGCTTGCCCTGGCCCGCGGTGGCCTTGCGGATGATCCGACCCACCTCGGTCGAGCCGGTGAACGCGACCTTGTCGATGTCGTCGTGCGCGACGATGAGCGCCCCGGTGGAGCCATCACCGGTCACGAGGTTCAGCACCCCCGGGGGCAGTCCGGCCTGGGCCGCGAGCTCCGCGAACAGCAACGCGGTGAGGCTGGTGAACTCCGCCGGCTTGAGCACCACGGTATTGCCGGCGGCCAGCGCCGGCGCCACCTTCCACGCCAGCATCAAGAGCGGGAAGTTCCAGGGGATCACCTGTCCCACGACGCCCAGCGGGGCCATGCCGGGAAGCTCGGTGTCCATGAGCTGGGCCCAGCCGGCGTGGTGGTAGAAGTGGCGGGCCACCAGCGGGATGTCGATGTCGCGGGTCTCGCGGATCGGCTTGCCGTTGTCGAGGCTCTCGAGGGTGGCCAGCAGGCGGCTGTGGCGCTGCACCATGCGGGCGAGCGCGTAGAGGTGGCGCGCGCGGCCGTGCCCCCCGAGGGCGGCCCAGCCCGGCTGCGCACGGCGGGCCGCCTTCACGGCCGCGTCCACGCTGGCTTCTCCGGCCTGGGCCACGCGCCCGAGCACCTTGCCGGTGGCGGGATCGATCGAGTCGAAGTGCTTGCCCGTGTCGGGGTCTTGCCAGCGGCCGTCGATGAACAGGCCGAACTTGGCGTCGTGGCGGGCGAGCCACTGGCGGGCGGGCCCGTCGCTCTCGGGCGCGGGCCCGTAGTCCATGCTGTGGAAGATCTCGGCGACGCTGGTCATGACGTTTTGGGCGGGTGGCAGGCCGTGGAAGACAGGGATGGCGTGGAGCGCGGGAGGACGGGAGGACGGGAGGACGGGAGGACGGGAGGACGGGAGGACGGGAGGACGGGAGGACGGGAGGACGGGAGGGCGGGAGGACGGGCCCCCCCTTGGGGGGCAGCTGGTTGGTCGCTTGCCTACAGGCGGTCGCGGGGGGGCTAGGCCAGCGGATGGCGGAACTCGGCCGAGTAGCGGCCGGTGACGAAGTGCTCGAGCTGTCGCTCGAGGTCCGACACGAGGGTGGAGGCGCCAAAGCGGAACAGCTCGGGCTCGAGGTAGTCGCGGGGCAGCTCGTCCTTCATGAGCGCGAGGTAGCCCAGGGTCTGCTTGGCGGAGCGGATCCCCCCCGCGGCCTTGAAGCCCACGCGATGGCCGGTGCGCTCCAGATAGGCCCGGATCATCCGCACCATGACCAGGGTCACCGGGAGCGTGGCGTTGACCGCCTCCTTGCCGGTGGAGGTCTTGATGAAGTCGGCGCCCGCCATCATGCACACCAGGCTCGCGCGGGCGATGTTGCGCAGCAGCTGCAGGTCGCCGGTGGCCAGGATCGTCTTGAGGTGGGCGTCGCCGCAGGCCTGCCGGAACGCCTTGACCTCGTCGTACATGGCCTGCCAGTTGCCGGTGAACAGGTGGGCGCGGTTGATGACGATGTCGATCTCCTCGGCGCCTGCGGCCACGGAGGCCTCGACCTCCTTGATCCGCTCGTGCAGCGGCGACAGGCCGGCGGGGAAGCCCGCGGCCACGGCGGCCACCGGGATCCCGCTGCCCTCGAGCGCATCGAGGGCGGTGGGGATCATCTCGTGATAGACGCACACGGCGGCCACCCGCAGGTCGAGGTCGCCCACGCCCATCGCGTCGAGCAGGTCCTGACGTACGGGGCGACGGGCCTTGGCGCACAGTCGCCGCACCCGGCCGGGGGTGTCGTCGCCCGCGAGGGTGGTGAGGTCGGTGCAAGCGATCGCGCGCAGGTACCACGCGGCCTGCCATTCCTTCTTCACGCTGCGGCGGGTGGGAATGGTGGCGGCACGGCGCTCCACCGCGGAGCGGTTGATGCGGACGTCGCGGACCCAGTCGAGCTGCAGCGGCATGCCCGGGTTGCGCTCGTGGGCGTCCTGCGGCGCGGGTGGCGGTACGGCGCGCACGTGACCCTTGTCCTTCTTCTTGTCCTTGCCCATCCGCGGTGCTCCTCGGGGTGGAATCCGGCGTCCTGCGCGGACGCAGGGCGGAGGGCGATTCTGCCCGAAGATGCAGGGGGATGCGAGGCGGGGCCGGCCGGGCGCGGGAGGGGGCCAAACGATGATTGGGGGGAGATCGCCGGCCGATCCGTCGATCGCAGCGGCGGCGCGTGATCGAAGCGCCGTGCGGCGGCACTACCCGTGGCGGAAGACCGTCATCCATGCACTCGTCCTGGCTCGCTCGCTCATCCGCCGTCCTGCTCGCTTCGTCGATCTCGTTCGCCTCGGGGTGCCTGGGAGGAGGGGGCAGCGCCGACGCCGATCCGAGCGCGGGGGACGGCGGCGGCCTCGACGATGGCGACGCGAACGACGACGCCGACGAGCCCGAGGAAGGGGTGAAGGACCCCCACACGGGAGCCCACATCTCGATCGAGCCGCTCGCCGCGTGCACGCGGGGGATGACCCTCGCGGAGATCGAGGATGCGGTGTCCATCACCTTCGACTTCGAACAGAGCGCCCACGAGATGGTGGCCTGCGGGGGGCTGGTGTTCGGGATCGTGAGCGCGCTGGTGGAGGGGATCATCGAGCTGGCCGAGGATCCCTCGGCCTCGACCCTGCCCGAGGGCTACACCTACGACGGCGAGGGCACCTACTACGTCGACCCGGCCACGTTCAACGATCTGCGCATGGAGGTGCGGTTCTACCTCGATCGCGACTACTCGTTCGGATCCAGGGGCGAGCTGGTGCCGGGCAACCTGTTCCTCATGTCGTCGTTCCTGCAGGACGCCCAGACCACGATCGAGATCGACGACAGCGGGCTGTTCCCCGTGATCGACATGCGGATCCACCACGAGGGTCCAGGCCCCATGGTGGAGCTGCTGGGGCTCGGGCCCAACCCGCCGAGCCCCATCGTGGTGACCGACGACGTGTGGACGGCCGCCTACGAGACCCTCGGCGCGCTCGAGGTCGAGGCGGTGATCTTCTTCCGGGATCATCCTGGTGTGTCGACCATCGAGTACGACGTGGACTCGCCGCGCATGCTCGCCAGGTCGTTCCTCGAGGGCTCGGCGATGAGCCTGAACATGGTCGGGGCCGACGGCTGGCGGGCCGACCTCGGGCAGGACCTCGACGTGGACGTGTGGACGGTGGAGTACGCCGACGGGAGCGTGGGGGCGCTCGACGGCGACATCGACTTCACGGTGCGGGGAGGGCCGTTCGACTACGTGTCGAAGCTTCGGTACCACCACTCGGGGTGGCCGGTGATCGGGCTCGAGTGCGCGGGGCAGTAGGGAAGCGAGGCCCGAGCCTCGCCGCTTCGCGTCAGTCGCCGGCCCTGGACCGGTTCCATCGCGCATGGGCGTCGCACAGCGCCTCGAGCAGCGACTCGTCGTCGGTGCCCGTGGGGAAGCCCTGCGAGAAGCTGGCCACGTGCTCGGTGGTCCCGGTGCGGTGGAGCTGGCCGTCGTCGCCGCAAAAGAGGTGGAGGTCGTAGATGTGCTGGCCGGCGTCGTCGACCACGTCGAGCAGCTCGATCAGCGACTCGCCATCCTCACCGTCCGACTCGGCCTGCTCGAGCAAGGGTCCGAGCTGCGCGCGGAGCAGCTCGGGCATCTCGTCGAACGGGGGAGTCGGACGATGGCGGAAGTGAAGGCCCATGGGCGGAAGATGGCAGATTCCGGGCTCGAGCGGGAGCTCGCCGAGCAGCCCTCCTACCCGGCCGTCCCCTGCGCCGCCAGGAACCCCAGCACCAGTCGCGTCAGATCCTCGGCCGCCGCCTGCCCGTAGTGCAGCGTCTGCTCGTGGCTGAGCACCTCGTCCGACAGCCCCGCTGCGAGGTTGGTCAGCACCGACACCGCGGCGCACCGCAGCCCGCAGTGCCGCGCCACGATCACCTCGGGCACCGTCGACATCCCCACCGCGTTGGCCCCCAGCCGTCCGAACGCGCGCACCTCGGCGTGGCTCTCGAAGCTCGGACCCAGCGTGGCCAGGTACACCCCCTCGCGCACGGGCAGCCCGAGGTCGTCGGCCACCCGCCGCAGCGTTGCCAGGTGCTGCGCGTCGTAGGCCCCGTCCATCGCAGGGAACCGCGGCCCGAAGCTCTCGTCGTTGTGCCCCACCAATGGGTTGCCGCCCTGCATGTTGATGTGATCGTTGATGAGCATCAGCTGCCCCGGCACTGCATCGGGATCGAGCGCGCCCGCGGCGTTGGTCGCAAAGTACGTCTCGCACCCGAGCAGCCGAAGCGTGCGCACCAGCGGCACCACCGCCTGTGGCGGATGCCCTTCGTAGAGGTGCACCCGCCCCTGCAGGCACGCCACGTCTTGCCCGCCCAGCCGCCCGAGCACCAGCCGGCCGTGGTGCCCCTCGACGCTCGGCCTGGGAAACCCCGGCAGCTCGCCGAAGTCGACGACGGTGGCGTCCTCCACCCGCTCGGCCAGCGCCCCGAGCCCCGAGCCCAGTGTGATCCCCACCCGCGGGCGAAATCCCGGGACCTTCTGCGCCACCACTGCCGCTGCCTTGCGCGCTTGCTCGCTCATGCCGATCCTTGCCTTCGCCGCCGTGCGATCGGCGTCATGCGATCGCGACGCGTCCGAGACTATCGAAGGACTGCCCCATGAGCGAGGGACGACCGATCCGCCTGCCCCGAGGCACGCTGCCCCACCTACGCCGCGCCGACGCGGGCCTCGCCCGTGTGATCGACCAGGTCGGCCGCTGCCGCATGCGAGTGGGCTACGCCGAGACCCACCTGGCCTCGCTGGTCCGCGCCATCGTCTACCAGCAGCTCTCGGGCAAGGCGGCCGCCACCATCTACGGCCGCTTTCGTGCGCTCTACCCCGAGGAGTGCTTTCCCTCGGCGCAGCAGATCCGCGGCACCCACCATGCCACCTTGCGCAAGTGCGGCCTCTCCCGTCAGAAGCAGGCGGCGCTGCGCGACCTGTGCAAGCACGTGGCGGAGGGACGCCTGCCGCTGCACGACGTGCACGAGCACGACGACGAGGTCCTCATCGAGCGCCTCACCGCGGTGCGGGGAATCGGTCGCTGGTCGGCGCAGATGTTCCTCATGTTCCAGCTCGGTCGGCTCGATCAATGGCCGGTGGACGACCTGGGCGTGCGCAAGGGGGTGGCCCTGATCCTGGGCATGGATGGCGAGCTGCCGGACAAGCGCGCGATGGAGGCGTGGGGCGAGCGCTGCCGGCCCTACCGCACGGTGGCGAGCTGGTACCTGTGGCGGTCGCTGGAGATCGAGACGCCGGAGATCTGAGTCCGCGGGTCCACCACGCGGGACGAGCCCGAAACAGTCGTGCCTGGACGCGGTCGCGCGGCTGGCGACCCCGGGATCGACCCCCGACGTTCCTGGGCGTACCCTTCGTTCGAGCCATGCACCCTTCGTTCAACATCGCCGGCCCCTGCATCCGAGGCGAGCACTACATGCTTCCGCCCGAGCGCCGGCTGGATCGCGTGACCGAGCTCATCGACGAGCATCGCTACTTCACGCTGCACGCGGGGCGCCAGGTCGGCAAGACCACCAGCGCTCGCTGGCTGGTGCAGCGCTACAACGCCGGCGACCGCTTCTGCGCGCTGTGGGTCGACATCCAGGATGCGCGCGAGCTGCCCGATCCGACCCGGGCATTCGAGCTCGTGCTCGACGATCTCGATCGCGCCGTGGAGGTCGACCTTCCCGGGCTGGCGCTTCCATCTGGCCCGGCACGTGCTCTCGAGCCCGCGCATAGCTCCATCCGCCGCTACCTCCAAGACCTCGCGGCCCGCGCCCCCAAGCCGCTGGTCGTGCTCTTCGACGAGGCCGACGGCGTGGTCGGCGAGGCGATGGTCTCGTTCCTCACCCAGCTTCGCCAGGGCTACATTGCGCGCGTGGCTCGGCCCTTTCCCGCGAGCGTGGTGCTGGTGGGCCAGCGCCAGGTGCGGGACTACGTTCTTCGCGAGGAAGATCGCCGCGCGGTCGCCTGGCTGGGAACGACCTCGCCGTTCAACATCAACGCCGAGGCGACCACGCTGGTCGCCTTCACCGAGGCCGAGGTGGGCGAGCTGCTCTCGCAGCATACGGAAGCCACCGGCCAGCGCTTCTCCCCCGAGGCCGTGACGCGGATCTACGAGCTGGGCCAGGGCCATCCGTGGCTCACCAATGCGCTTGCCGATCAGATCGTGCGCCGCGATGCAAAGGATCGCTCCATCGAGGTGACGGCCGCCCACGTCCACGCCGCCAAGGAGACGATCATCCTCGAGCGCCGCACGCACATCGACTCGCTGATGGCAAGGCTCCGGGAGGATCGGGTGCGGCGGGTCCTCGCGCCCATGCTCGCGGGCGACGCGGTCGAGTCGGACGTGCTCGACGACGACTTCTCCTACGTGCTGGGCCTGGGGCTCGTGCGCGATCGAGGCGGTCGCTACGAGCTGGCCAACCCGATCTATCGAGAAGTCGTGCCGCGAGCGCTCACCCATCACCAGCAGCGACAGATCTTCAACGAGCCCACCTGGTACGTGCGCCCCGACGGCGCGCTCGACATGCCCAAGTTGATGGCCGACTGGCAGGTGTTCTGGCGCAAGGACGGGCACCTGGCGGCGGAGGGCTTTCGCTACCGCGAGGCCGGGCCGCACCTGATGCTCATGGCGTTCTTGCAGCGGATCGTCAACGGCGGCGGCCGCATCGAGCGGGAGTACGGCCTGGGGCGTGGCGCGCTCGACTTGGTGATCGAGTGGCAAGGGCAGCAGCACGCGATCGAGGTCAAGCTGCGGCGGGACACCGAGACCGAGGGCGAGGCGCTCGATCAGGTGACGGGCTACCTCGATCACCTGGGGCTGCCCGAGGGCTGGCTCGTCATGTTCGACCTGCGCAAGGGCAAGCGCTGGGACGAGCGCCTCACCACGCGCGAGGTGGAGCACCGCGGCAAGCGGATCCATCTGATCGGTTGTTGACGATTCCGGTCGATCTCGCCGCCAAACCCCCACCAGCCCCCGAATTCACCAACTTGCGCCCTCGCTGCAAGCGCGGCGCGCCGGCCGGCGTTCGGGCGGCATGAAGACAGCAACATCCCTTGCCCTGAGCATGTTGGCGGCCGCGGCCGTGGCATGCGGTCCCAAGGCCGACACGGCCAACCCCGATGATGCAGCGGCCAGCGGCGCCGAGGCCACCGAGGCCGAAGCGGCCGATGGAGCCGAGGAGGCGGAAGAGGCGGCGGCCGATGGGGCCGAGGAGGCGGAGGAGGCCGAGGCGGACGAGGCCTCGGAGGAGGAGGCGGCGGCCGAGGAGTAGCCCTCGACACCGCCTCGCTGACGACATGGGTCGGTCTGCGACGGGGTCATGACCTCGCCGCAGGCCGACCTCCTTCTTTCTTGGATCGGTACCTGGGCGGAGCCCGGTGGCTCAGCGCCCGCCCTTCATCATGCGGTCGTAGAGCACATTGGGCAGCGCGGCCATGGTGCGACCCGCTGCGGCCATCGGCAGCGGAAACGCCAGCACCCGGCGTCGCGCCGCGATCGCCTTGCAGATCCGCTGCGCCGCGTCCTCGGCGGTGACGAGGAACGGCATCTTGCCGTTGCCGGCCGTCATCGCCGTCTCCACGTAGCCGGGGCGAACGTCGGTCACGGTCACGCCCGTGCCGCGCAGGTCGATCCGCAGACCCTCGAGGAACGTGCTGAGGTAGGCCTTGCTGCCGCTGTACACGGCGAGCCGGGGGAGCCCACGATAGCCGGCGATGCTCGAGATCCCCACCAGGTGCCCACGCTTGCGCTTGACCATGCGGGGCAGCACGGCCACCAGGGTCGCGGTGGCACCGGCCACGTTGACGGCGAGCACCTGCGCGCAGTCGTCCCAGCCGAGCTTGCCGCTCCACTGCGTCGTGCCCACCCCGGCGTTGGCCACCACCAGATCGAGGCCGCCGACCGCATCGTCGACGGCCCGCACCGCGGCCACGGTGGCCTCGGGATCGGACACGTCGACGGGGTGAATCGACGCCCGCCCACCGGCTTGCTCGATCGCATCGGCGAGCTCCTGCAGCGCTTCGCGGCGGCGCGCGAGCAGAGCGACCTCGATCCCCTGCGCCGCGAGCTGCTTGGCCAGCGCGGCTCCGATTCCGCTGGATGCTCCGGTGACGAGGGCGGTGCGGAACTGGTCTTGGCTCTGGGCGGACGACATGGCGGCGCCCGCTCCATACCAGAGGTCGACGATGCCCGTCACCGTGGGCGTGCGTGCGGCCCGGGAATCGGGGCCGCACGAGCGGCCCGCGAGCGCGCCCGCGCCCGCACTCAGCCCTTGCCGAGGCGACCGAGGAACTCGTTCATCTGCTGCTGGAGCTCCTTGCCGGCCGCCTTGACCTCATCGGTGAGCTTGTCTCGCGCGGCCTCCGCCTTGCGTTCGAACTCGTGGAGCCTGGGCTCGAGCTTGGCCCAGGCGTCCTTGGCGTCCATGCCCGCGAGGTGGATCTTCACGCGAATCTCGTCGGCCACCCGGCGAAGGTCGCCAACGATGGGCAGGTCGGAGGACGATGGGCCCTGGTCTTTGGTCGTGCTCTGCATTCCGACCCTGGTCTGCCCCAAGAACCTCGAGTTGCAAGCGTCCGGATCAGAACGCGTGATCGGTGGTGAAGTAGATCGCCTGGCCCTCGGGAGAGAAACCCGCGTCCACGCGAAACACGAAGAAGCGATCCCACACGATGTACGCCCCGGGCCCCCCGGAGATGATCGGTCGGGCATCGTCTTGGCCCGGTCCTCGCACGTAGCCCACGTCCATGAACGCCTTGAGGGCCGGGGTGAGCGTGCGCTTGCGGATGCGGATCTCGTAGGGTTCCACCCGCAGCTCCACGCTGCCATAGAGCTTGAGCGGCCCGACGAACCTGCGCCGGAAGTACCCGCGGCCGGTGTCGCGCCCGCCGATCCCCTCGCGCACCAGCAGACCGCCCAGCTCGCCCTGATTCCACAGCGGCGCGTCGCCGACGATCGCATCGGCGAGGAACTGATTGGCCAGGATCACCTTCGGGCTGACGATGGGGCGATAGAAGCGGAACGAGCCGTTGAAGCGGGTGAACACCTGCGTGCTGCCCACCCACGGACCACCCAGCTCGACCGAGACGTCGTGGAGCGAGCCCTTGGTGGGGCTCCAGCCGTTGTCGCGGCTGTCCCATGCCAGCCCCCCGAACACGGAGCCCCGGCGCAGGCTCGTCGCCAGGGGGTTGCCGTCGTCGATCCAGCGCGTGTCGGGCTCGGACTCGATGCGATCGTGGGCGAAGCGGGCCCCCACCAGCCATCGTGCGTAGCCCGTGGTCTCGATGCCGAGCTGCCCCGGCTCGAACACCGCGAACGGCTGCTGATAGTCCATCGCACCCCCGATCGAGCGCACGTGCACGCGCTGCGGAGGTGCCTGCAGCTGGTCCCGAGACAGCGGCTCGAAGTTGGCGATGCCGATGTAGGGAAACACGGGGTCGTCGACGAAGCGAAGGCCGAGGTCGAGGATCTCCTGGCGATGCAAGAGGTCGCGCAGCTGCAGATCGAGGGTATGGTCTTGCACGCGCTTGGTGGACACGCGGCCCACCACGTCGAGGCGGGCGTGGTCGAACGTCTCGCCCGGCGGGCGGTATACGTAGCGCGCACGCAGACCCAGGGTGAGCCCCACCGAGGGCTCGGCCCGAATCGTGGGGACGGGCAGGATGCGGTGCCCCTGCACCCGAAAGCCGCGCGGCTCCTCTTCCTTGGGAGACAGCCGGGGGCCGGGCGCAGGGCGATCCGGAGCCTTGCGCCTGGCCAGCACGCGCCCGGCGGCGGCTCGGGCGGCCGCGCCGAACGAGCCCCCCGGGCCGATCGCCGTGGGAGGCGACGACCCCGGGGCAACCGCGAGGGCGACGGCGAGCCCGAGCGTCCCGAGCATCGTGCGCGCGAGAGTACCAAGGCCCGTGCCTCCCGTGCCCCCAATGCCGTCCCATGTCGCCCCCTGTCGTTGGTTTGGGGCATTGGCCGCGTCCGCGGCGTCGGGTCGGACTGCACTCGGCTCGGCGTCAGGACACGGTCAGGTGGAACCCCGCCATGGCGAGGTATTGCTGCTGCTGGCGCAGATCGGCCGCCGTCATGGGGTGCCCGTCGAGCCAGCCCCCGGGAAGACGCAGCTCGAGCACGGGGCCCGCGGCCGTGAGCTGCAGCGGCGGGAGCTGGGTCGGATCGCGCGCGCGGTTGAGGGTGGCGGCCAGCCGCAGCAGCGCCGCCAGCCGCAGCGCGACCTCGCCTCCGGCCGCCCGCAGCGCCTCCACGCGCTCGGGCTTGGGCCGCCTGCGGTGGGCGGCCACCAGCGCGGCGAGGTAGGCCTGCTGGTCGCGGGAGAAGCCCGGCATGTCGCTGTGGGTCAGCAGGTAGGCCCCGTGGGTGTGGAAGCCCGAGAAGCTCACGATGAGGCCGATCTCGTGCAGGCGCGCGGCCCAGTCGAGCAGCATGCCGTACTCGGGGTGGTGCAGCGACCATGCATGCGCCACCTGGGTCAGGCACGCACGGGCGGTCTGCTGCACCCGCAGCGCCTGATCGCGGTCGATGCCATAGCGCTCGGAGAGCCGCTCGATCGTGCGGTCGCGAACGTCCTCGTGCTGGATGCGGCCGAGCGTGTCGTAGAGCAGGCCCTCGCGCAGGGCTCCCGTGGCCGCGGTCATGCGGTCGATCCGCAGGCTCTTGAACGCGGCCATCAGGATCGCCAGGCCCCCGGGCAGCACCGACGCCCGCTCCTCGGTGAGCCCCGCGATGGTCAGGCGGTCCAGTCGTCCCTGCTCGATCATCGCCTCGCGGAGCGCCTTGAGGCCCGCGTAGGTGATGCCCTCGCTCCAGCCCCATGAGTTGGTGCGCAGGATCGAGTCGATGGCGAGGATGGTGCCCGACGAGCCAACCGCCGACACCCAGCCGAGCCTCCGGAAGTCGCGCTTGATCGGCTCGAGCTCGACCTGCGCCTCGGTGATGGCCTCGCGAAACCCATCGCGCCGCAGCCGGCCGTCGCCGAAGAACGCCGCGGTATGGCTCACGCAGCCCATGTGCAGGCTCTCGGTGCGACGGGCCTCGAAGCGCTCGCCCAGGATCGCCTCGGTGCTGCCGCCCCCGATGTCGATCACCAGGCGGCGCCCCGCGTCGTCGCTGAGATCATGGGCAACCCCGAGGTAGACGATGCGTGCCTCCTCTCGCCCCGAGATCACCTCGATGGGGTGTCCCAGCGCCGTGCGAGCACGACCCAGGAACTCCCGCGCGTTGCGGGCCCGTCGCAGCGTGTTGGTGCCGACCGCCCGCACGCGTGCGTGGGGCAGGGGCCGCAGGCGCTGGGCGAAGCGCTCGAGGCACTCGAGGGCGCGGCGCTGGGCTTCCTCGGTCAGGTGCTTGTTGGCGTCGAGGCCGGCGGCGAGCTTGACCCGCTCGCGCATGCGATCGACGACGTCGAGCTGCCCCCCGACCACCCGAGCGATGACCATGTGGAAGCTGTTGGATCCCAGATCGATCGCCACGAGCTCCGACGGGGTCTCGTCGTCGATGGCTTCGGTGGCTTCGCTGGCCGGCTTTGGGTCCATCCGCGTATGCCCTGGTACCGCGAACGCGGAGCGGGCGCCAGAGTCGGACGCGGGCCCGGCTCCGGCTCAGCTCACGAGGTAGCCTCACACCTTCCGTGCGTCGGTGCTCGTGCGGCTTCAGGTCGCCATCGTCGGCAGGGGATCGGCCACCTCGAACGCGCACCCGGTCTTGGCGCGAACCTCGTCGACGGTGACGCCCGGTGCGATCTCCTGCAGGCGCAGGCCCTGCGGGCTCACCGTGAAGTACCCGAGCTCGGTGATGATCTCCTTGACCACGCCCTTGCCCGTCAGCGGCAGCGTACAGTGCTCGAGGATCTTGGGGTCGCCGCTCTTGGTGGTGTGCTCCATGGTGACGATCACCCGCGGGGAGCCGGCCACCAGGTCCATGGCGCCGCCCATGCCCTTGACCTTCTTGCCCGGGATCATCCAGTTGGCCAGGTCGCCGGTGCGGCTGACCTCCATGGCTCCGAGCACGCACAGATCGATGTGGCCGCCGCGGATCATTGCGAACGAGTCGTGGCTGCCGAAGAACGAGGCCCCCTTGTTGGCGGTGACCGTCTGCTTGCCGGCGTTGATGAGGTCGGGATCGACCTCGTCCTCGGTGGGGAACGGTCCCATGCCCAGCAGGCCGTTCTCGCTCTGGAGCACCACCTCGATGCCCTCGGGGACGTAGTTGGCGACCATGGTCGGCATGCCGATGCCGAGGTTGACGTAGTCACCATCGCGCAGCTCCTTGGCCACGCGTCGACAGATCTGCTCACGGGTCAGCGCCATGGTGGTCTCCTGGATCGATTAAGGTGGTCGCGGGGGGGCTGGATGGCCCCCTTGGGGGCAGCTGGTCGGTTGCTTGCCCGAGGTGGTCGCGGGGGGGCTAAGGAGTCGTCGTACGGAATTCGATGGGCTTTTCGTAGTCGCGTCCCTGGATGATGCGATCGACGAAGACGCCCGGCGTGTGGATGAAGTTGGGGTCGAGTTCCCCGGCCGGCACCAGCTCTTCGACCTCGGCGATGGTGATGCGTCCCGCGGTCGCCATGGCCTGGTTGAAGTTGTTGGCCGTGTAGCGATAGACGAGGTTGCCGTGGGTGTCGCCCTTCCACGCCTTGACGATCGCGAAGTCGGTGCGGATCGCGTGCTCGAGCACCACCATGCGACCGTCGAGCTCGCGGACCTCCTTGCCCTCGGCGACCGGGGTGCCGTAGCCGGTGGGCGTATAGAAGGCCGGGATGCCCGCGCCACCCGCCCGTAGGCGCTCGGCCAGGGTGCCCTGGGGGACCAGCTCGAGCTCGAGCTCCCCCGTGAGATAGAGGCGCTCGAAGGTCTTGTTCTCGCCTACGTAGGACGAGGTCATCTTCTTGATCTGGCCCGCCTGCAGCAGGATGCCCAGGCCCTTGTCGTCGACGCCGCAGTTGTTGGACACGACGCTCAGCCCCTTGATCCCCTTGCGATGGATGGCGGCGATCAGGTTCTCGGGGTTGCCGCACAGGCCAAAGCCGCCCGAGGCGAGGGTGATGCCGTCGACCATGTCCTCGATGGCCGCATCCGCGGAGGGGTAGGTCTTGTCCATGAGCCGGAGCATTGTCGAATGGGCGGAGGCGCGCTGCAAGCTCACGCGAGCTCGCACGACAGAAGCCGGCGGCGGCCGCGATGGGCCGCCCATCGACCCGCCGTCTGCAATCAGGACCTCCGGCCGGGTACATTGCGGCCGATGCGACGTCACGTGCTCCCGCTGCTCCTCTCGATCGTGGCCTGCGATTCGAGCCCCAACGAGCCGCACGCAGACGCGTCCCCCGCGGAGCAAGAGCGCCCTGCGCCCGCCCGGACCGCGCCCGTGCCATCTGCCGAGCCCGAGCCTCCCGTCTCGGTCGCCGCCGCGGCCGAGCCCGCTGTGCCCGAGCCCGCTGCGCCCGATCCACCGTCCGCTCTCGCCCCCACGCTCGACGAGCTCGAGCTCGATCCGATCTCCTGCTACCGCTCCCGGACCCGCAAGGCGCCCGGGCTCTCGCCGCACACCGCCCCTGCGGGCAAGACCTACCTCGAGCTGCGCTCGCAGCTGACCAACCCGAGCCCGCGCCAAGCCACGTTCGACGGCTTTGCGACGCTCCGGCAGGAGGGGCCGCTCGCGCCGCAAGAGACCACGCTGATGAAGCAGATGGCCAAGGGGGGCTCGGAGTACGCTCGGTTCGCGCGGCCGTTGACCATCGCGGCGAGCGACACGGAGCGGGTCGCCTGGATCTTCTTGGTCGACGATGACCTCCGCTCGATGGTGATGGAGGTCCGCGATTCCAAGAATGCCCACCGCATCGTGGTCCCGGTGTCGTGTGAGCCATGAGCACGTTCGCACTGCCAGATCGACCGGGCCAGATCGACCGGGGGCTCGCGACCGGGGCTCGAGAGCAAGCCCGTCCGACGCGCGCTCGGTCGATGTGAGCCGTTTCGACGCTTGACCCGTGGCCCTCGCTCACTTCCCGGGCTCCTTGGCGTGAGCGCCGACGAGCGTGGCCAGCTCCTGCGCGCGGGGATCGTCGGGCCACTTCTCCATGAAGCGAGCGGCGTGGTGGCGTGCCTCCTCGTGCACGTTGCGATTCCAGGTGAGCACCACGAGGTTGTAGCGGGCCTCGGGATGGTCCTCGCGTGCGCGCAGGGCCGAGAGGTAGCCCGACCGAGCCTCGTTGTAGCGCCCACGGCGTTGGGCTATCAGGCCGAGGTTGTAGTGGGCATCGGCGTCCTTGGGGTCGGCCTCGGTCAGGGAGCGCAGCCATCCCTCGGCGTCGTCCCAGCGCTCGCGCAGGATGGCGACCTTGGCCGCCTGCAAGCTCGCGGAGCGTCCGCCTCCGGCGTCGATCGATTCCTGGGCCGCCTCCGCGGCCAGCTCGAGCTGGCCCTGCTGTTCGAAGGACATCGACCGGAGGAGCGCTGCCTCGGCGAGCCCGGCGTCCGCGGGCGGAGCGGGCGATGATGCGTCCGGCACGGCGGGCGTCGGGGTCGGGCTGGGCGCTGCGTCCTGGGTGGGTGTTGGCGGGGGAGCTCCGCATGCCATCACCAGTGCGATCAACACCATGGGTGCCGGGGGTGGACGAAGGGGCAAGCGCACGAGCGCCATCGTACCGCTGCCTCCTGCCGGATTCACCCGTGCACCCGGCCACCTCGACGACGGCGTGCTCGCAGGCGAGCCCGCTTGATCGTCGAGGACCGACGCCGTATCTTGGCAAGACCGCGTCGGTCTCCTACTTGCCCGGCGCGACCCTTGACTTCGAGCAAATGGCTTGGTGTGGACATGCAGTCGTCTTCGTGGCTCCCGTGGTTGGGAGCAAGCCGTCGTGTGCACCGGGAGGCACTGGTCGTGCTGGTGGGCGGGCTACTGGCGTGCGAAGGTAGCGCGAGCAGCACGACCCAGGACCCGAGCAATCCGACCGGAGCTGGAACCGAGGCCGGTGACGAGGCCCACGAGCCCGCGTCCGAGTGCGCCACGGCCCCGGTGTGCTCGGCCGATGCGCTGTGCGAGGTGACGTCCTGCGGCGGCAAGACGGCGGCCTTCAACCATTTCGGCTGCGCTCGTACCACCTGCGAGGCCGATGTCGACTGCATGCCGACCGAGTCCTGCTATCCGCGGGCGATGGGGGCAAGCTGCCTGCCGTCGAGCGAGACCTGCAACGAGGACGACGGCAGCTGTGGATGCGTCGTCACGCAGGACTGCAGCGGGGTCCTTGGTGCCCACTGCTTGCCCACCGAGTTCTATCCGGTGGATGGGTACTGCGACGTCGGTGCGTTCACGTGCGACACCATGGCCGAGTGGCAGGCCGGGCTGCGCGCTGCGCTGGCCCATCACGAGGGGGCAGGGCGAGCCGAGCTCGTCGAGCGCCTGTCGAGCTGCAGCGTGACCGTGGCGGACGCTCGCTCCGCTTGCGGCGAGTCGCCGTGTGCGCTGCTGTGCGGGCTATCGGAGTGCGAGGGGACCGATGCGAGTGCCTGCGTCGCCGCCTGTGAGGGCAGCCCCCTCGATGCCACCGAGCTGCAGGCGTCGATCCTCGCGCTCGCGGCTCGTGGTGCCCCGTCGTGCGTATGCGAGATCTGCGAGTCCGGATCGGCCTGCGAGGCGACATGGGGATGCTGAGGAGCATCACCGCCAGCATGGCCCTGTTGTGCGCCTGCAACGCTCCGCAGGTGGACCTCGATCTCTCGCGAGGCCCCGTGTGTGCGCAGACGGACGCGCGGGCGATCCCTCCGACGACCAACTACCACGGGGATGCCGCTCGCCTCGGCTGGAACGACGCCGAGAGCATCCTGACCCCCGAGGTCGTACGTCGCAATGGGCTCGAGCCGGGGTGGGTCTCGGCCCGCTTCGACGAGGCGGTGATCGACGGCGTGGCGTTCGAGCCCATGGCCTATGCGGCCCCGCTCCATGCCGACGACGTACGGGTCATCACCGCGGACGGCACTGCCCTCGCGTCGATGGTGCTCGCCGCCACCAGCAACGGCTGGGTCTACGCCACTGCGGCCGAGAGCGCGCAGGGGCCCTGTGCCCTCGCGCCGGGCGATCCGTTGTGGCGCACGCAGGTGGTTCGGCCGCTGCCGCTCGAGCGGCTCGACGGCGGGGTGCCCATGGGCGTGCTGAGCACCCCGATCCTCGATCTCGAGGCGTCGATTCCACGGATCTACGTGGTCGGTCTCGATGCCGCCGATGGCTGGCAGGCGTTCGCGCTGGCGCTGGACGACGGACGGATCCTCGATGGCTGGCCCGTGGGGATCGACGACCTCGGCCTCGCTGCGGTCGACACCAACGGGCCGGCTCGCTTCTGGGGCGCCGAGATCATGTCGCAGCGGGGGGCCCTGCGCCTGTCTCCCGGCGGTGAGCGGCTCTACGTGACCTTCGGGACGTTCTGGGGCGAAGGCGCGGGCTGGATCGTCGCCATGGACACCGAGGAGCCCGCGGTCGTGGCCGCATTCTCCTCGGCACCCTCGAGCGAGGGGCGCAGCAACGGTGGCATCTGGGGCTCGGGGGGGCCGGCCGTCGACGACGAGGGGCGAGTATGGCTGAGCACGGGCAACAGCCCTCCGGGCAGCGGCTCGAGCCCGGGGGTCTGGGGCAGCAGCCTGCTCGAGCTGGACGCCGACCTCGTGCTGCGTCGGGCGTACAGCCCGTTCAACCACTGCGTGCTCGACGACGCCAACATGGACCTGGGGGCGAGCCAGCCCGTGCTGCTGCCCCCGTTGCCCGAGACCTCCACCCCTCGGGTGGTCGCGTTCGGTGGCAAGCAGGGCAACGTGTACCTGGTGGATCGCGACGCGCTCGCCGTGGCCGGGGAAGGCCGTGCGCCGTGCCGCGACGATGCCTCCACCGACGCGTCGCTGCTTCCCCCGGAGATCCAGCCCCAGTTCGGGACCCGCGGGCCGCTCAACGTGTTCGGGCCCTACTCCGACGAGTTCGGTCAGATCGACCACGCGAAGATGCGCACCAAGCTGGCCCATTGGCGGGATGCCATGGGACGCTCGTATCTGTTCGCGACCGGCTCCACCAAGGCCGCGCCCGACTCCACCGTGAACGTGCCGCCCTCGATCGCCAAGCTACGGGTGGTCACTCCACGCGATCGGCCCGCCTGGCTGGAGGTGGAGGCGGTCGAGCCCGAGGTGGTGTTCCACAACCCCGGCTCTCCGATCGTCACCAGCCACGAGGGACGCGACGGCATCGTGTGGGTGATCGACCGCAACGCGCCCCGCACCGCCTCGCTGCTCGATCCGAATACGCCCGGCGCCGTCGTGTATGCGTTCGACGCGGACACGCTCGAGCTGCTGTGGCAGTCCGAGCCCGACCAGCTCGGGCCCATCGGCAAGTACGGGACCCCCATCGTCGTGCGCGGGCGGCTGATCGTCGCAAGCGATCGAATCCAGACCTTCTCGCTGCGTTCCGCTCCGCCCGCCCCCGGGCGCGATCGATGAGCGCGTGGCGTACGAGCGCGTGATGCGACGCGAGAGCGGACACGAAGCCTCCTGCTCGTGCCTAGCTCCCGGCCCCCTCGCGAATGGCTGCGATCGCGCCGGCATACGTGGGGTGTCGCGGGTTGCGGAACACGGCCGAGCCCGCCACGAACGCATCGGCGCCGTCGCTCCACAGCTCGCCCACGTTGCGCTCGTCGACGCCGCCGTCGACCTGCACGCGCGTGGGCAGGTCCGCCGCGTCGATGGCGGCTCGCAGCGCGCGGATCTTGGGCCGCACCAGGGGAATGAAGCGCTGGCCGCCGAAGCCCGGGTTGACGCTCATCACCAGCACCAGATCGCACAGCGGCAGGACGTCGCGGATCGATTCCCACGGGGTGTGGGGATTGAGGCTCACCCCCGCCATGACTCGGCCGCCGCCGTGGTGGGGCAAGGCGCGGATCTGCTCGAGGTTGCGGTGCAGGTGCCGGCAGGCCTCCACGTGCACGGTGATGAGGTCGGCGCCGGCCTGCGCGAAGTCTGCGACCAGCCGCTCGGGTTCCTCGATCATCAGGTGGCAGTCGAGAGGCTTGTCGGTGGTGGGGCGCAGGGCCGCGACCACCGGAGCCCCGATGGTCAGGTTGGGCACGAACCGACCGTCCATCACGTCGACGTGGATCCAGTCGGCGCCGGCCTCGTCGATGGCGCGGAGCTCCTCGCCGAGGCGGGCGAAATCGGCGCTGAGGATCGAGGGGGCGATGACCGGGGGCGACTTCGGCATGGGCCCCGATCTACCTCGGAACGGCGCCCTCGGTGTAGGTCGGCGGCACGAAGGCGATGGAGCCGATCAGCCGTCGAGGCGCGGCGCTTGGGGAGAACGCCGCGCCTCGCTGCCTCGCGATCGTCGGTTCCGAGGGCGTGCTCCCTATGGGCAATAGAACTTCACCCGGTAGTCCTCGCACTGGTTGTCGGGCTGGCTGGCGTTCGTGCAGCCCAGCCCGCTGGCCGTGCACGACACGTTCTCACCCATCGAGGTCCACGGCTCGCCGTCGAGGGTCTCGCAGATCGCGTACGACGGGCTGGCACAGACATCGGCCGAGTTGTAGAGGTGGTGGAGCTCGTAGTCGCCGTCGCCGCCGGGAGTGTCGCGATTGAGCCAGCCCGTCCACTCGCCGGTCAACGGCCCCAGATCCTCGATGTAGAAGATCAGATCACAGTCCTGCGCGTCGGCCTTGCTGCGGATGTGGCCACCGTTCCACTCGTTGCCGTAGAGGCTCACCCCGTCGGCGTGGTTGCGGATGCGGTAGCCGCCCATGTACGGGATCAGCTCGAACTCCAGCGCGGGATCGCTCCAGCACTCCGAGTGGCCCACCTCGGCCCCGTCGGTCGAGAGGGTATAAAGGCACTGGTCGGTGCCTTCGTGGCGGATGCGGTAGCGACCGTTCCCCGCGTCGTCGAGCACGAACACCATGCCGGGGCTGTCCCAGCAGCTCCAGTTGCGGGTGTAGCCGGTGTTGGTTCCCCGCGCGTAGATGCACTTGTCGGAGTGCGCGTGGCGGAGCCGCACGCGGGTGCCGTCCGCGAACGGGGTCTGCACGGGGTCGACGGCAGCGGCCAGCGCGTCGAGGTCTTCGAAGTCCTCGGTGTCGCCGAAGACCTCGATGTCGGGATCGGGCTCGACGTCGCAGGCGGCGGTGGCCAGGCCGAGGCCGGCCACGCCGAGGGCGAAGACGCGGGCCACGGCCAGGGCGTCGAGGATGCGGGGCAGACGAATGGGGGCTACGGTGAGCATTGGGTTGTCCTTTCCTTGGGTGGAGCATCGAGGCGTCCGGCGCCTCGCCGACCCCTATCCGCCGAGTCTTCGCGATCCAACGCGGCCCGATGCCACGACCGGTCAACGGCCCCTTCGGGGATCCGAGCCCAGCCAGCATCAGGCCACCGACGGGGCCTTCAGTGCCCCGACGCCGTTGCTCACCGCCGCGACGCGTCCCGATCTACCGCGGAGCGGCGCCCTCGGTGTAGGTCAGCAGCACGAAGGCGATGAAGCCGATCACCAGCAGCATGCCCTCCCAGCGCACGACCCTTCGACCCGTGAGCGCAAACCATCCGGCGAGCGCGGCGCTGACGATCATGGCGATCGCACCCACCCGAAAGTTCGGGGCGATCGTGGACGGCCCGATGACCGACGCGGAACCGGCCACGGCCAGCGCATTGAAGAGGTTGGACCCGAGCACGTTGCCGACGACCAGGTCGCTCTCGTTGCGGCGCACGCCGGCGACCGAGGTGGCGAGCTCGGGGAGGCTGGTGCCCACCGCGACCACGGTCATGCCGATGAAGGCTGGGCCCACGCCCATGGCCGCGGCCAGCGAGGAGCCGCCGCGGACGAGGAGCTCGGCCCCCGCGAGCGTGGCGGCCAGCGAGAGCACGCCGAGCACCGCCTCCTTGCCCACGCTGACCTCGGGCGGGGTGTCCTGCTCGAGCGAGGCCACGCCCACCGCTGCGTCGGCCTTGGACCAGCGCACGATCAACACGGTGCACACCGCCATGCCGCCGAGCAGCACGAGTCCCTCGGTGCGGGTGAGCTCCAGATCCCAGATCATGACGCCGAGGGTGATCACGGCCAGGAGCATGGCGATGCCCTCGCGGCGTAGGACCTTGGCGCTGCCCACCAGCGGAGCCACCAGCGCGGTGACCCCGATCACCATGGACACGTTGGTGACGTTGGAGCCGACCACGTTGCCGATGGCCAGATCGAGCTCGCCTTCGACGGCGGCGAGCACCGAGACCAGCAGCTCCGGCGACGAGGTGCCCATGCCCACGATGAGCGCACCCACCAGCACGGGTGAGACGCCCCAGCGCCGCGACAGCCGGGCCGCGGCCACCACGAAGCGGTCGGCCGCGAACGCGAGGATCGCAAGGCCGCCCACGAGCATGACGATGTCGAGGGTCACGAGCGCAGAGCGTAGGGCGCCCGCGGGGGCGGCGGCCAGCGATTTCTTGCGGAGCGAAGGGGAGCCGCCTCGGCAAGCCGCTCGTGGCGATCGCTGACACGCAAGGGCAACGCCGGCCGCCGCCCGGCGGCGGGTCCATCGAGCCCGATCTCGTCATCCTCGCGCCCGTCCTGGGCGCCGAGTCCGTCCTTGGATGCGGTGGTCCGGCCCCGGCGACCTGGCCCTGCGCCCGTCCTGGGCGTCCCTACGCGCCGTTGAGCACGCTCATGCGCTCGGCCAGGCCCGTCGGATCTCTTCGCACGCGGCCCCGATGTCGCGCCAGCGGCGGCGATGGCCGGAGGGGGCGGTGGCGAGGCCACCCGAGAACACGTCGATCACCATGCACGCGTCCTCGAGAGCTCGGCCGCGATCGCCCATGCGCTCGTGGGCGTACATGCGCAGGAGCGTGGCCACGTACTCGGCCGAGGTCTCGGTGTGCGGGTGAGCCTTGGGAAAGTGCAGCTTGATGGCTCCCACGCGCGGGCGACCCCGTGCGTCACGACCCTCGAGCACCACGTCGGGATACACGCTGATCGCCACCCCCTCGACATCGAGCTTGTCGTGCTCGGGCACGTGGACGGGGGTCAGGCCGCGCAGGTCGAGCCGAGGCTCGAGGTCGAGGAAGCGCAGCACCGCCTCGGCGCTGCCGTGGGCCTGGTGATGAGCGTAGCGGGACTCGTGCTTGGCCATCACCAGCCCCATCGTCCGGCGCAGCATGCCTTCGCGATCCGTGCGGCCCAGCAGGAAGTCGACGATGATCGATCGCGCGGGCTCGTAGTAGGCCCCGATGAACGAGCACGGGTACTTCTGGCGCTCGATGATGTCGCGGCGGCGCAGCGGCGGCGACACGAGGTACTCGCCGAGCTTGTTGGCGGAGATTCGGGGATGGACGCGAGGGGCAGGGCTGCTGGTTTGGGCTGGAGTCATGGATTCACCACCGGCCTTCGTCACGGTCGCCCACGAGCGCCCGCTCGCGTGCTCCGTGGTTGCCGACTTTGTCAGTATACGAGGCGAAATTCGGATGACCAGGGCAGGTCAAGGCCGATCCCGACAGTAGTTGTCAGGAGTCGGGGACCGCCAGAGTGGGCCCGACGGCGTGCAAGAACCCCGTTTCAAGCCCGCTCGAGCCGTGCCACGAAGAAGCCCTCGGTGGCGTCGTCCTCGGGGGTGTAGCAGCGCGACGCGGACACCGAGAACCCGTGGTCAT
Source organism: Paraliomyxa miuraensis (assembly GCF_026337845.1). GTDB lineage: Bacteria > Myxococcota_A > Polyangia > Nannocystales > Nannocystaceae > Paraliomyxa > Paraliomyxa miuraensis. The sequence goes on from NZ_JAOVZF010000159.1 coordinate 146,322, forward strand.
CCTCGGCGAGCACGGCTTCGATCACGCCGGGTCCCTCCTCGGGCTCGGGGCTGCACACGGCGTAGACCAGGCGGCCGCCGGGGCGCACGCGAGCGAGGTGCCGTCGCAGCAGCGCGCGCTGCAGCGTGGCCCGGGCCGCGATGTCCTCGAAGCGGCGAAGCCAGCGGATCTCGGGGTGGCGGGCGAGGTTGCCGAGCCCGGTGCACGGCACGTCGAGCAGCACGGCGTCGAACGCAGCCTCGGGGCCATCGAGCGCGGGAACGGCCTCGGTGAGGTCGGAGACCACGTAGCGATGCTCGAGCGCAGCCTCGGGGCTCCCACGAAGCGGCAGCCGCCCGCGCTGCGCGAGGTCCTCGTGGTCACGGGCATGGCGAGGATCGAGGTCGGCGGCGATCACCGTGCCCTGGCGATGCATCAGCTCGCACAGCTGCAGGGTCTTGACCCCGAGCCCGGCGCACGCATCGAGCACGCGCTCGCCCGGCCTTGGGGCGAGCCAGCGCGCGGGCTGCTGGGCGGCCAGGCCCTGCACCGACAGCAGACCTTCGTCGTGCAGCGGACCGTGGAACAGGTCGCCGGCGCCACGCAGTCGCAGTGCCTCGGGGTGCTCGGGGACCTCCTCGATGGTGGCGCGCGGGTGGTCGGCGGCGAGCCGCTGCAGCAGCCGGGCTCGATCGCCGCGGTCGAGATCGAGCCGCACGTCGATCGGCGGAGCCTCGGCCAGGGCGCGGGCGCGGAGCAGCGCCCGCTCGTCACCGAGCTGCTTGCGCCAGCGCCCCGCGAGCCAGCGAGGGATCGAGAAGCGGCGCTCGAGCACGTCGAGCGCTGCGGCCTCCTCGAGCGTGCGGTCGAGCGCCTCACCCTCGGCCGCGACCTCGGCCAGGATTCCATGCACGGCGCGGCGCAGGCCCTCGCCGCCGCGCAGCCGGGCCGTGGCGTGCCCCACCTCGGAGAGCACCGCGTGGGGGGGGTGGCCGAGCTCTCGCAGCTCGAGCGCGCCCACCCGCAAGAGTTGCCGCACCTCGCCGCGCAGCCCGGCCGGACGGACGGCGTGGGCGTCGACGTGGGCGTCGAGCCGCGTGCGATGCCGCAGCACGCCATAGACGAGCGTGGTGACCAGGCCTCGATCGCGTGGATCCCAGCCGGGGTTGCGCTCGAGGTGCTCGGAGAGCACGCGGTTGCTGAACGCCCCGCGCTGCTCGATCTCCTGCAGCACGCGAGCCGCGAGCCCGCGGGCGTGTCCCGCCGCGGGGCCCTTGCCCGCCGCTCGGCCCCTCGGTTGGGTCGCCATCGAGGCCCTAGCCCTCGTCATTGCGCAGGATCGTCTCGCCGGTGACGTCGATGGCCAGGGTCCAGCGATACATGGGAATGAAGCCGGTCTCGCGGAAGGCCAGGCGGCCCTGCGCATCGACGACGATCAAGGCGCTGTCCTCGGGGCCGAGGCCGAACGCCTCGCGTGCGTCGGCGTCGTCGGAGAGGGTCGTCCAGCCCTTCAGATCCAGGCCCTCGGTCTCCCCCACCAGCACCCCGTGGGAGCGGGTGATGGGCACGCGCATGGCCGAGGCGGCGAGGCGGATCTCGGGGCGACGCATGCGTTCGAAGCACTCGGTACGGCCGCCCTCGAAGCCGTCCTCGATCCAGGGGATGTCGGTGCGCGCCACGGGCTTGCCCAGGAACACGAACAGACACGGCCTTTGGCGGCAGGCCGCGTCGTCGACGTCGCCGAGCTGGAACTTCGGCGCCGGCGGTGGCTCGGGGGGCTCGCTGGCGCCGACGAGCGCGCGCAGCTCGTCGAGCTCGGTGCCACGGAGGCCGCCGCTCTTGCGCAGCAGCACCTGCCCGTCCTCGCCGAGCACGATGAGGCCGTGATGGCCCTTGACGAGCTTGAACACGTCGCCCATCTGTCCATCCCAGTCGACGTAGATCGGAAAGCGCAGCTCCTCGGCGAAGAAGCCCACGAACTGGGTGGCCCGGTCCTCGAACACCCGCATGCCCTCGCCATCCCAGACGATGTAGCCCTTGGTGTCGTCGGGGAGGATCCAGCGGTTGAGGGCGCGGTTGACCTCCTTGCCCTGCTCGCTGCGCATGGACTGGACGCCCTCGAACACGATCACGCTCCGCTGGCCCCGGAGGTCGCGCAGCGGCAGGTCCGGGCCATGGCCGACCGACGACAGCACGACCTCGTCGGGGCTGCGCTCCATGGCGGGGAGCTCGTCGGGCAGCTCCTCGACCCGCAGCACCTGCCAGCCCCAGGCGCCGCCCAGGCACAGGACGGCCGCGAGGAGGCCGCCGAGGATGTAGAGGAGCTTGCGGCGGGCACGGGGCACGGCGCGGGGGAGTATACGTTGGATCCCGTGTCGGATCAGGGGGCGGCGGGCGCGAGGGTGCCGAGCGCGAGCTCACCCTCGACCACGCAGGCCAGCGGCACCTCGCCGTCGGCGTTGGGGCGATCGGCGAGGGCCACCGAGGCACACCGAAGCGAGTCGAGCGCGACGACCTGTCCGGTGCTCCCGGTGGAGTAGGCCGCGTGCACGGCCTCGTCGGCGCCATAGGGCACGAGGAACACCGGCAGGCCTCCCACCGACGAGGTGGCCGGCTCGCCCGTGACGAGGTCGAGCGGCGGCATGTCGTCGGCGCCCAGCGAGGTCTCGTCGACGCCTCCGTCACCGATGTCGTCGATGCCGGTGATGCGCATGCGGCCATTGGCGTGAGCGATGAGCCCGGCGACCGTACGCGAGCCGAAGGCTCCCACCACGGTGGCGAGCGGGAGATCGACGAAGGTGAAGCTGCGATCGCGCCCATCGACCACGGTGGGTCGCATGCGCAGGCCGCCGGCTGGATCGTGCTCGAGCACGAGGGGTTGGTGCTGGTCGGCGCGAATGGTGACCAGCGCGGGCCCGCCTGCCTCGGCCGTCACGCGGTCGAGCGCCGGCCCGAGCCGGTCGAGGTCGACCAGGGAGCCGAGCACGAAGATCCGCTGCGGGGAATCGAGGCTCAGCGGCGGGTCGTCGGGGGCTGCGTTGGGCTGGTCGTGCACGCGCGTCCACAGCAGCGCATGGTCACCGGGGCGCGGCGCCTCCACGTCGACCGGTGCCCACAGCTCGGCGACGAGCAGCTCGCCCAGCAGCCACGGTCGGCCGAGCTCGGCCCACTCGGGGGCGGATCCCGTCACCGCTCCGGCCACGGCGTCGGGCAGCGACAGCGAGGTCCCGGGCGGATGCTCGGGGCTCGCGTCGTCCCAGGCCACGTCGAGCACGTCGATGCGGGTACCGGGGGCGCCCACGCGCCAGGCCACGCGCAGCCGGCCGGGTTCGCTGGCGGTCCGGCCATGGCGGAGGGCGGTCACGGGCAGCACGCGGGGCTCGGTGTCGAGGTCGAGGCCCGCCACGGTCACGGTGCGTCGCCCGTCGAGGTCCCAGCCCTCGTCGGTACGGGGCAGCAGGTGCACGACCGGTTGGCTGGGCTCGGTGTCATCGAGCACCACCAGCAGCGCATCGTCGCCCGTGCCTTGGGCGAGCACGTGACGGGCGGACAGCGCGGTCACCGACGGCGGGTCGGCGGCGGGGATCACCTCGAGGTCGCGGAGGAGCTCGACGTCGATGACCGACGACTCGGTGATCTCGACCGCGTCGAGGGTGCGCATGACCATCTCGTGTCGGCCCGCGACCATGGCGCCGCGCAGGCGCACGGTGAGCTGCTCGGCCTCGAGTCGGCCCGCGCTGGCGCCAGCGCCGAGGAACCCGAGGGTGCGGCCGTCGACCAGCAGCTCGGTCTTGCCGGGCAGGACGTCGTGGACCTTGAGCACGAGATCGTCGCTGCGGGAGGTGGGCAGCAAGAGCATGCCGCTGACCGGCTCGGAGAACAGCGGCCGGGGTGGGGCCTGATCGCCGGTGGTCGAGTCGCCGGCGTCGTCGCGCATGGGGGAGGCGTCGTCGCCGGTGCATCCCAGGCCGAGCACCACGCACAGGCCCAGGGCGGCCGAGCACGGGCGGGGGGCGGGCAGGAGCATCCACGCGACGTTAGCCGGCGAACGCGGTCCACACCAGCGCAGCCGCGGTGCCGTGCAGCGCGCCGAGCCACAGGGCCGCCATGCGGAGCTGGCGGGCCGAGGAGGTCAGCCGCAAGAGCGCGCACAGCAGCAGGCCCGCCACGAACGGAGCGAGCGCGAGCCATGGCTCGGGCACGGGGCCCTCGCCCAGCACCGGGCGACCGCCGAGCACGAGCAGGCCCAGGGCCGACCACCATGCGAGGCGCTCTCCGAGCGCCCGCAGCGGGCGGCGATGGCGTCGGGCGCCGCGGCCCAGTGCGCGCAAGCCCGCGTCCGAGAGCCGCAGCGCGGTGGCCAGCCCTCGGCGGATCACGGGCGCCGCGGCGCGACCGAAGCGGTGACCGAAGCGGCGACAGGCCGCGAGGGCAGAGGGGACGGCAGCGGGCATCGCTGCGAGGGTGGGGGAGCGGACGCGTCCGGGGCAAGTTCTTGACGGATTGGCGGGCCCGGGCCCGGGCGGCATACTCGGAGGCGGTGAGCACTCCCATGAGCGCATGGCTGCTCGCGACCGCCTTGCTGGCGGCGCCCTCGGGTCGGGACTGGAAGCCGGCCGAAGCGCCGCCTCCCACGCCATGGGCCAAGGCCGGGGCGCGGGGCTGGCGGCTTTGCCAGGAGGCCGAGCGTCAGGCTCGGATCGCGCACACCAACGATGGGACCCGGGGGTCGACCAACGACGATCAATCGATGTGGCGGCGCCGTGCCGAGCAGTGCCCGCATGCGGTCGAGGTGCTCACCCAGGCGGCCCGGGGCGAGATCGTGGAGGCGGCCGGGCTGTTCGCCGAGATCGAGGGGGATGGCTTCGGCGACGAGGAACTCACCAAGGCTTCGGTCCAGGCGGTGGTCGATCGCCATCGCGAGCAGGTGCAGCGAGCCCTTCGCTGGCTCGACGCGGCGATCGCCGAGTCCGAGCGCCGCGGTGATCGCCCGCCTCGCGAGGCGCTCTACTACCGGTCCTACGCGCTCACCTCGTTGGGGCGGCTGCCCGAGGCTCGCGAGGCGCTCGCGGTGGTCATCGCGGTCGGCGACGTGGAGCGCTGGCGAAGCGAGCGCATGGCCGCGCTGGTGGAGGTGCAGGCCGGCGACGTGCAGGCGGCGCTGGCCCGTGCGCAGCGCGGGGTGTTCGACGCGCCGCCCGAGGATCGGCTGATCTCCCGCTACATCCGGGCCCTGGTGCTCGATCGGGCGGGGGCCTCGGCGGCCGCGTTCGTCGAGCTGCAGGCGCTGCGTCGCGAGCCTGGCTCTCCGTTCGCGCGGGTCGCCATGGAGAGCGTGCTGCCGGTCCACGAGCGCCTGTTCCTGCGGGGCCTCGATCACCTGGCCAACGACGAGCGCAGCCCCGCGCTGCGCTTCTTGCAGGCCTACCTCGATCGCGCCGAGCCCGAGGAGCCCGAGCGCGTGCTCGCCCGGCGCCACCTCGACGAGCTGATCCCCACCCCGGCCCGGGTCGGCGGCCCCTGAGCACGCGCATGGGGTCCCTCGGGCCCGCTCACGGCTCGTGAGCGACGTTCTTGCGCAGGCGGGGACACTCGCGCCGGCCTGGCGCGTGTTGGGCGGCAAGGGAGGACTTCGACCGCTTGGTCCATGGAGCCGTTTTGGCTACCCTGGATCGTCCAGGGGGCGCTGGCCCTGCAACGGCCCCCGCTCGTCCTCGTTCGGGGATCGGGATCGACGATGACCTGGCTCGTGCACGTGGTGATGACGCTCGTGAGCATGACGTGGCTGTGGAACGGCCACGTCGCGCAGGACGTCGCACGGCCCGAGCCCGAGCCCCCGCTCGGGGCTTCGGCATCGCCGCGCCCGCCGTTGGTGGTGGTGCGCGCGCTCGGTCCGGTCCCCGGCGAGCAGCTGCGTGGGGTGTGCCGAGTGCTGCTCGCCGAGCATCCGGTGCGGTGCGTGGTTCGGGGCAGCCGCAGCGTGACCGAGGCGTTCGAGGCCTGGGATCCCGAGCGCGAGCAGCTCGATGCCCGGCACGCCCTCGACCTGTTGTTCGAGAGCCGCGGTCGCGATGCGGTGGTCGAGCTCGACGTGACCACGCTCGATCTCTACGAGGACGGCAAGCCCTACGTGTTCGGTCTGGCCAGCCTGCCCGATCGCACCGCGCTGCTGTCCACGGCGCGGCTTCGCGACGACGATCCCAAGCGAGCGGAGGCCCGGCTGCGCACCCTGGTGCGCCACGAGTTCGGCCACGCGGTCGGGCTGGCACACCACGACGTGGCCGGGTGCGTGATGCGTCAGGATCCCACCGTGGCCGAGCTCGACGGTGCGCCCGACGGCCCCTGCGAGGTCTGCCACGGCGCGCTCGCGAGTCGGCTCGATCGCCTGGGTCGTCCCGGGCAGACGGCGCTGGATCGCGCCCGAGGCCTGCTCGTTCGCGATCGTCGCGAGGACGCACGCCAGACCTTGGTCGAGGCGCTGTGGGCCTATCGCCTCGACGTTCCCCTGCTCGAGGACTTCGCTCGCGTGTTCTACGAGGCGGGTCAGTACAACGAGACGATCTCGCTGTTGCGCCACGCGATCGAGCAGGATCCCGGGCATCCGTCCACGCACGTGCAGCTCGGGCTGGCCTACCAGCGACGGGGGCGTGAGGGCGATCTGGCGCTGGCGATCGACAGGTTCGAACAGGCGCTCGAGCTGCGGCCCGACTGGGAGTCGGTGGCCGAGCACCTCGCGGTCACGCGCGAGGAGCTGCGGGCTCAGGGTCCCTAGCGCTCGCCGGTCGGGCCCGGCGATGTTCCCCGCGGGGCGCTCCGTGCTAAGCAGCGCCCCATGAAGATCCTGCGCGATCCGGCCGAGGTCCGAGCGTGGCGCCGCGCCCTGCCCCCCGAGCGGCGCGTGGCCATGGTGCCCACGATGGGCTTTTTGCACGAGGGGCACCTGTCGCTGCTGCGCGAGGCTCGGCGTCGGGTCCCGGTCGGGGAGGGCGAGGTGGTGCTCACGATCTTCGTCAACCCCACCCAGTTCGGGCCCAGCGAGGATCTCGATCGCTACCCTCGCGACGAGGAGGGCGATCTGGCCAAGGCGCGCGAGTGCGGGGTCGACCTGGCGTTTTGTCCCCTCGATCCCCACGCGATGTATCCCTCGCGCAGCACCTGGGTCGACGTGGAGGGGCTCTCGGCCGGGCTGTGCGGGAGCAGCCGCCCCGGGCACTTTCGAGGGGTGTGCACGATCGTCTCCAAGCTGTGGAACCTCGTTCGGCCCGACCTTGCGTTGTTCGGCGAGAAGGACTACCAGCAGCTGGCGATCATCCGCCGCATGCACGCCGATCTCATGCTCGACGGTCAGGTGGTGGGGATGCCGATCGTGCGCGAGCCCGACGGGCTGGCGATGTCGAGCCGCAACGCCAACCTCGATGCCGACGCCCGCCGGGACGCGCTGGCGCTGTCGCGATGGCTGCACACGGTGCGGGCGCGGTTCGAGACGGGCGAGCGAAGGGTCGACGCGCTGCTGGCCGGGGCCAGCGAGGCGCTGGCGCCCGGGCGGCCCGACTACATGGAGATCGTCGATGCCGAGGATCTGCGGCCCATCGAGGTGATCGAGCGCCCAGCCCTGTGCGCGCTGGCGGTGTTCGTGAGCGGAGTGCGGCTCATCGACAATGCGGTGCTGCGGCCGTAGCGTGTTGCCGCCTCAGACGTCGGCGCACGAGTAGCCGATCGGCGCATCGAGGTTGCAGCGCACGCTCACTGCGGTCCCGGCCGGCACCGGCACGCCCTCGCGGCGCTCGACCACCAGCTCCACGTTGGAGCCCAGCGTCACGCACTGCGGGGACATGTCGTCGGTGGCCTCGGGCGTCTCGAAGGCGGGGTCGGTCAGCACGCGATAGCACGCGTGCACGTCGGGCGCGGGGAAGTCCCAGCCCCAGTCGACGATGGCGCAGGGCACCACCGCGCGGTCGGGCGTGCCGTCGGCGAAGGTCTCGGTCAGCGCACACTCGGCCTGCATCCCGGGGATGTCGTAGCGCGCATCGCTGACGCACCCCGCCACGCAGGCGCGCGTGTTGACGTCGCCGATCGCATCGGCGATGCCCTCGAGCGCCACGCCGTAGTCGTCGTTGCAGACCGAGAAGATGTTGCGGCTGCCTGCCGATGCGAACGCCTCGGCGAATTCGCGCAGCCGTACCGAGGGGATCCCGGGCGGATCGTCGAGCGTCTCGGTGCCGCGGTTGCACGAGGGCCCGATCCCGTATTCCTGGTTGAACTCCTCGTCGGGCGAGTCGGCGTAGAGGTGCACCCCGGTCTCGGGGTAGTCGAGCGGCACGCCGGCGAGCACTGCGATGAGCACCTCGCTCTGGCCTCCTTGCGCCTGCTTGCGCGCGGCGAGCTCGGTGAGGGTGTCGACGTAGCGCTGCACGGGGTAGACCACGCTCGCGTCGGGAGCGGTGGGCAGGCCGTCCTGGCCCTTGTTCTCGGAGAAGCAGTCCTCGAACACGCCCGGGCCGCCGATGCAGCTCACTCCCGCGAGCCAGCACGAGCCCGACGACGGTCGGTCGGGCGACGACCAGAACACGTCGCCCTCGTAGAGCAGCCAGTCGCGATTGGTCAGCGACATCGAGCAGTCGATCTCGTCGGTGACGAAGATGACGGCCAGGATCGCGTCGTTGCGCAGGAACCCGCTGTCGTCGTCGAGCAGCGCCAGGCGCATCGACTCGAGCGGCGCCTCGAAGCCGTCGCCCGAGATCCCCTGCGGCCCGATGCACTGGAGCGCCTGCGTCATGTCGACGCCGGTGGGCAGGTTGGTCTGGCCGTTGCCCTTCTCCACCCAGGGCTCGGCCAGGGGAATCGAGTCGAGCGCGCAGTTGTCGAGGCAGCCGCGCTGGCGCTCGTCCTTGTCGCCGAACATGCTCGACGATTCGAACTCGTCGAGGCGCGAGCGGCAGCTGGTGGCGCGCAGCGTCCCGCCGGGGGTGTAGAAGTTGTCGGTGGTGGTGATGCCGATGCGATAGTTGGCGCCCACCTGCTGCGACTCGAGCACCTGCACGAACGTGCCGAAGCTGTCGGCGAGCGCGCCCTGCTCGCTGCCCATCGACCCCGAGTTGTCGATCACGAACAGGATGTCGACCGCGCGGCGCAGCGACAGCTCGGCCACGCACAGCTCGGGGGCATCGATGCAGGTGACCTGGCCGCTGGAATCGCTGACGGTGGGCCCGGTGCTGGAGGACCCGTCGCCGCCGCCCCCCCCGGCGTGCGGCGGGAAGTCCATCGGCGTGCGGCCACACGCGAGGGCGACGAGCGCGAACGGGCTCGCGCGGCGCAGCATCGACGAGAGAGCCATGGGGTACGCATGATGGTAGCGCGAACCGTGGGCTCGTGCGCGGCCGAGCCCGAGGTAGCATGCACGCGATGTCGGCGACCCCCTCCCCACGGTCCGCATCGGGCGCCGATGGCCACACCGATGCCCGGCCCGACGCAAGGCCTGACGCCGGGCCTGAAGCCAGGTCTGAAGCCAGATCTGAAGCCAGGTCTGAAGCCAGGTCTGAAGCCAGATCCGATGTCTGGACGTGGATCGACGCGACACCTGGTCTCGAGGCGTTGGTGGAGCGGCTGCGCCAGGCGCCGCGCTTTGCCCTCGACACCGAGTCCAACAGCATGCACGCCCATCGCGAGCGCATCTGCCTGGTGCAGGTCTCGCTGCCCGACGGCGATGCGCTCATCGATCCGCTGGCGGTGGATCTGCGCCCGCTCGCGCCCGTGCTGGCCGATCCGTCGATCGAGAAGGTCATGCACGGGGCGGACTACGACATCCTGTGCTTCAAGCGCGAGTATGGGTTCTCGCTCGCGGGGCTCTACGACACCATGCTCGCGGCGCGGGTGCTGGGCTGGCGCAGCCATGGCCTGGGGCCGATCTTGCACGAGCGCTACGGGGTGGTGGCCAACAAGCGCATGCAGCGGTTCGACTGGGGGCGCCGCCCGCTGCCCGAGGGCGCCCTCGACTATGCGCGCCAGGACACGCGGTACTTGCTCGAGCTGCGGGAGCAGCAGCTGGCGGAGCTGCGTGGGGTCGATCGCGAGGACGAGCTGCTGCACGCGTGCGTGCGCCAGGAGCGGGTCGAGCCCCGGCCGTCGCGTGCGGATGCGCTGGGGATGTGGCGGATCAAGGGCGCGCGCGGGCTGCCGGCGGGGGCTCGCGGGGTGCTTCGGGGGCTGTACGAGCTGCGGGAGGCGGTGGCCGAGCAGCTCGATCGCCCGGTGTTCCAGGTGATGAGCGATGCGCTCATGCTGTCGATCGCGCGGCAGCCTCCCAAGGACGAGCGCGCGCTCGCGGAGCTCCGTGGCCTGCACCCGACGCTGCGCGGGCGCGGTGGGGCGCGGGTGCTGCGGGCGATCGAGGCTGCTCGGGAGGCCGAGCCGCCCCGGCCTCCGGCGGTCGATCGAGGCCCGGGGCGCGAGGTGGTGGCGAGGTTCGATGCGCTACGGGCCTGGCGCAAGGCAACCGCGGCCGAGCGCGGGCTCGAGCCCGACCTCGTGCTGGGCAAGGACACGCTGATGGCACTGGCCGTGGCGGCACCACGGACGATGGAGGAGCTACGGGCGAGCGGGGCGCTCGATGAGTGGGAGGAGCGGCGCTACGGGGATGGGGTGCTGGGGGTGCTGCGGGGGGGCGGCTAGACCGGCCCGAGCACGCCACGGTGCATGATGGGTGCTCGCGCGCGCTTAGATGCAGTCCGAGCAGACCCAGCCTTCGTCGCACACGCCCAGCTGCACCTCGTGGGTGGCGACCAAGCAGTCGAAGCGAGCGAGGTCGTCGGGGTCGGCCAGGCAGGCATCGTAGGCCTCGGGAGTCGGCAGCTCGCCGAGCACGGCATCGCTGACCACGAAGTTCAGGTCCTCCCGCAGCCAGTTGCGCCGCACCGCACTGCCGTCCTCGTTGACGAGCACGTAGCCGTTGTCGCTGATGAGCCCCGTGGCCTCCGAACGGCTCCATGTCACGATCCCGGGGGTGCGGTCCCGCAGCGCCATCAGGGCGCACTCCAGCGCGGCTGGGTCGTCGAGCTCGAACGGAGCGCCCAGCTCACAGAGGTCCTCCGTGCAAGCACCGGCGACGTGGGGGCAGAGCTCCTCGCCGCAGGTGGGGGCGGCCGGTGCCGAATTCAGGTCGGCCGGGTCTTCGTCGAGGATGCACTCGCAGCCGACAATCGGGTCGTCGGTGTCGGTGTCGGTGTCGGGCGGGGCGGTGTCGGTCTCGGTCTCGGTCTCGCCGGGCGAGGTCGTGCTGGTCTCCTCGGTGGGTGAGGTCTGCGTGGTCGACGACGGGTCCTCGGCGGCGGTCGGATCCTCGTTGGTCGTGGAATCGGCCGCGCCCTCATCCCCGGTGTCGCTGTCGGGGCAGCCGGTGAGCAGGGGGAGCGGCAGACAGAGCAAGAGGGCGATGGACGGCAAGCGCATGAGCGATTCGAGCCTCTGTCCACCCGAGTGTCGACGTCGAGCCGCTCGATCGGTCGCGCCGCAAAAATCCCACCCGCGCTCGAGCGGCTCCGACGCGGCGGATGGTCCATCGGGCCTCGGACAGGGTCGTGCCACGAGCCGCCCACCCCCGCTCACGGCATGCAGAACATCCCCAGCACCGGGCACGTCCCCGGGTTGCAGCTGCACGGATCGTGCGGCCCGAGGATCTCCCCGATCGTACACGCCGAGCAGTTGTAGTTCGTCCCGGCGGGGTCGTTCGCGGTGCAGTACCAGCGCCACTCGTTCGAGGGCGGCCCGCAGTTGGATCCGGGGCTCTGCCCCGGCCCGTAGCCCACGATCCCTCCGTTTTGCACCGAGCAGTTGGGCCACTGCGCCATGCAGGCGGCCATCGCCGCCGCCACCGGATCGGGGGCGCAATCCGAGTAGAGACACTGGGCGGTGCACAGCGCGGCCGGCCCTCCCTCGCACTCCTCGCCCGCGGTCGCGTTGACCGTGTCGTCGCCACACACCGCCAGCGTGCAGTCGTCGTCGCAGGCGGCCGACTCCCCCGCGTCGTCGCACTCCTCGGCCAGCGCCACGTTGGCGTAGCCGTCGCCGCACGAGGGCGCGGTGCAGTCCCCATCACAGGTGGCGGTGTCGCCCCCCTCGTCGCACTCCTCGCCCGCGGTCAGGTTGAGCTGGCCGTCGCCGCACGCAGCTGCGGTGCAGTCGGCGTTGCACGTGGCGGTCTCGCCCTGGTCGTCGCAGGTCTCCCCCGCGGTGGCGTTGACGACCCCGTCTCCGCACGCCGCGACGGTGCAGTCGGCGTTGCAGGTGGCCGACTCCCCGCCGTCGTCGCAGTCCTCGTCGCCGGAGAGCACCCCGTCGCCACACCCACTCATCGTGCACTGCGCAGTGCACGTCGGCGAGGGCCCGCCCTCGTCGCACTCCTCGCCCTCCTGCACGATCCCGTCCCCGCACGATCCCCCCAGGCAGACCTGGTTCTGGCAGATCCCCGAGCTGCAGTCGTCGCCGGCGATGCACCCCTGTCCGTCTCCACAGGGCGCACAGCTCCCTCCGCAGTCCACGTCGGTCTCGTCGCCGCCCTGGGCCCCGTCGCTGCACGATGCGGGCAGCTCACCGCTGCTGTCGGCCTCGTCGTTCGACGAGGTGCTCACGCCGGTGGTCGAGGGGTCGACGGGTCCGAAGGTCGGGTCGGTCGTCTCCGTGCTCCCCGGATTGAAGCAGGCGGCGCATACGAGGCTCAGGGCGAGGAATCGGCGCATCACGGCTCCGATGCTGCGGGCCCGATCGCGATGTCGTCAAACGAATTCTCTCGCGAGCGAGCGCGATCGCGCACGAACGGCGTGGTGCATCACGACGCCTGCAAGCACGCCTGGAACTCCACGTCCTCGTCCGCGCAGGGGTAGCTGCCGCCCAGCATGTCGCCCTCGAGCCAGGCCTGGGCCTCGTCGCACGACAGCGCGGTCACGCACTCCTGCTGGGCGATGTACTCGCTCTCGCAGCCGGCCACGTCGCTGTCGATGGTGGCGCAGGGGATTCCGCAGTTGGGGATCATGACCAGCTCGCAGGCCACCAGGTGCTCGCACGCGGTCATGCACACGCCGAGCGGGTCGGGCCCCGTGCCCGTGGCGCTGCCGCTGCCCTCCCCAGGGGCGGTGGAGGGGCCGGTGGAGGAGGTGCCGTCGGCAGAGCCGACCGAGGTCGGCTCGCTCGTCTGCCCGGTCTCGGTTCCCCCGGTGCTGGTGCCGGTGCCGGTGGCGTCCGCGGTGCCGCTGTCAGCCACGGTGGTGTCGGAGGCGTCGTCGCTCCCGGGGCAGGCCAGCAGCAAGGTGCAAGCAAAGGCGATGAAGGTACGGTTCATGGACCGATCCAACCCCAACTCCGACGTCGGATGCAACGACGAGCGCCGACCGGCCCCATTGCCCTCCGGTCGGCCACTGCCCGCGGTCGGCCACCGCGGCCCTGGGCGACCGCCCGAGGTCAGCCGCCGAATTCCCCGATCACCGTGACCACCACGTCGAGCTCGACCACCAGCTCGGGCTGCTCGAACGGTCGTAGACGCACCCAGAGGTGAGCGGGCAGGCCCTCGATGTCCTCGGGGTCGATACCGTCGGGCACGATGATCGGCAGGAACGACGACTGGTAGCTCCCGTCGGGCATCACCACCCAGTCGAGGGTGTAGTTGGCGATCCGCTTGAAGTGTCCGCCGGGGCCGTCGTTGTAGCCCTCGATGTCCATCTCCATGTCGACCAGCGGTCCGGTCTCGTCCATCCAGCTGGTGGGGTTGCCCGGCAGGTAGAACTCGGCGCCGCGCAGGGGCATGGGGAACATCTGCGCTCCCTGGCCGCCGAGCACGATGGGAAAGTCGTCGCCGTCGGCGAGGGGGACGTACTCGCCGTCGCCCCAGCCCACCTCGAACCATCCCACGGGCTCCACGGTGTCGCCCATCGAGGTGTCCGGGATGGTGGTGGAGGTCGTGGGACCCACGCTGGTCGCCGTTGGATTGGAGTCGGACTCCGAGTCGTCGTCACCGTCGTCGTCGGACGAGACCTGGGGTCCACAGCCCAGGAGCAGCGCCAGCGCGCTGGCCAGCAGCGTGGGGGAGCGGAAGCGGCGTGCCCACCAGGGGTTCATGAGTGCCTCGTGACGAACGAAGGAGTAGGCGAGGAAGGGAGAGGGCCCGGCCCGGCCGGCGGCATGAAGCCGGTGCGCAGGCCCTCCCGACAAGGGTGTGGGACGTGACCGTCCCGCGCAAGTGTCGAAGATGTCGGGTCGGATTCAGCTCCCCAGCGCCTTGGTGGTCAGCTCGAACACGTCGCGAGAGAGTCCGTCGCGACGGGAGATCCGCAAGAGCTGCTCGCGCATGCGCTCGCGCCGACCCGCATCGTAGCGCTGCCAGTGCCCCAGGGGCCCCAGCAGGCGCGCGGCCGCCTGCGGGTTGCGGCGGTCGAGCTCGAGCACGTGGTCGGCCAGCAGCGCATAGCCGCGGCCGTCGATCGCGTGGAAGTGGACCTGGTTGCGAACCGAGAACGCACCCAGCAGCGAGCGCACGCGGTTGGGGTTCTTGAGCGTGAAGTCGGGATGCTCGGTGAGCCCGATCACCCGCTCGAGGGTGTCGTGCCCCCCGGACACCGCCTGCACCGAGAACCACTTGTCGATCACCAGCGGGTCGTCCTTCCACTGCGCATGGAAGTCGTCGAGCGCGGCCTGGCGCGCGGGGTCGCCTGCCTCCACCAGGCACATCAGCGCCGCCTCGGCGTCGGTCATGTTGTCGGCGTCTCGCAGCTGGGCCTGCGCCCATGCCACCGCCTGGGCGCGTCCGTCGGCGTCGCTCTGCTCGCCCAGCAGCCACAGCACGCTCGCACGCAGGCGGCGGGCCGCGATCGCCTCGCGATCGAGGCGATAGGGCCCCCCCCGAGGGCCGGGCAGGGCGTCCTCGTAGGTCCGACGCAGCGCCTGCGCATGGGCATCGGCCAGGGCTCGCAGCACGGCCTTGCGCGCGTCGTGGATCCCATCGACGTCGATCTCGTCCATCGCCTGCCCCAGCACGCGCTCGTCGGGCAGGGTCAGCATCAGCGACTTGAGCGAGCCGTCGAGCCGAGGATCGACCAGGATCTTGCCCCAGGCGTCCACGAGACCGGCATCGGCCCGCATGGTCCGGCCGCGGGCGCGGTCGGCCACCATGCCCAGGATCATGCGCTGCGCATAGCTCTGCGCCGCGTCCCAGCGGTTGAACGGGTCGGGGTCGTGCCCCATCGCGAACGCCAGCTCCTGCTCGTCGCGCGGCAGCTCGAGCTTGACGGGCGCCGAGAACCCGCGCAGCACCGAGGGCACGGGGCGCCTGTCGATGCCATGGAAGGTGAAGGTCTGCTCGGGCTCCCGCAGCTCGAGCAGCGCCGTGCCGTCCTGCAGCCGCGCGGCCGGCTCGATGCGCGAGGGCACCTGGTCGCGCCCGTCGGGGTCCACCAGGCCCACCCTCACCGGAATGTGCAGGGGCTCGATCGCACCCTGGGCGGTGGCGGGAGGGCGCTGGCGCAAGGTGAGGGTGTAGCGGCTCTCGCCCTCGTCCCAGACCCCCGCCGCCTCCACCACCGGGGTGCCCACTTGATCGTACCAGCGCGCGAACTGTCGCAGATCGACCCCGCTGCCGTCGGCCATGGCGGCCACGAAGTCGTCGCAGGTCACGGCCCGACCGTCGTGGCGCTCGAAGTAGAGATCCATGCCCTTGCGGAAGCCCTCGGGTCCCAGGAGCGTGTGGATCATGCGGATGACCTCGGCGCCCTTGCTGTACACCGTGACCGTGTAGAAGTTGTTCATCTCGATGTACGCATCGGGGCGGATCGGATGTGCGGTGGGCGAGGCATCCTCGGCGAACTGCGCCGTGCGGAGCGTGCGGACGTCCATGATCCGCTTGACCGCGGGCGAGCCCATGTCGGCCGAGAACTGCTCGTCGCGAAACACGGTCAGGCCCTCCTTGAGGGTGAGCTGGAACCAGTCGCGGCAGGTCACCCGGTTGCCGGTCCAGTTGTGGAAGTACTCGTGGGCGATGACCCCCTCGATGTTCTCGAAGTCGTCGTCGGTGGCGGTGCGCGGCCGGGCCAGCACGAACTTGTCGTTGAAGATGTTCAGGCCCTTGTTCTCCATCGCCGCCATGTTGAAGTCGCTGACCGCGACGACCATGTAGACGTCGAGGTCGTACTCGAGCCCGAACACCTCCTCGTCCCAGGCCATGGCCTTGTGCAGCGATCGCAGCGCGTGCTCGCACGCGTCGACGTTGTGGGGCTCGACCCAGATCTCGGTGCGGACGGTCCGGCCCGAGCGGGTGGTGAAGGTGCCCGCGTGGCAGCGCAGGTCGGCGGCGACCAGCGCGAACAGGTAGCAGGGCTTGGGGAACGGATCGCGCCAGCGCACGAAGTGGCGGCCGTCGGGCAGCTCGCCCTCGCCCTCGCGATTGCCGTTGGACAGCAGCACCGGGTAGCGCTCGCGCTCGGCCTCGATCGTGGTGGTGTAGCGCGCCATCACGTCGGGGCGATCGAGGAAGTAGGTGATGCGACGAAAGCCCTCGGCCTCGCACTGGGTGCAGAACGTGCGGCCCGAGCGGTAGAGCCCTTCCAGCTGAGTGTTGCTCTGGGGCTCGGTGCGGACCACGGTGGACAGCACGAAGCGCTCGGGGACGTCGACGAGGGTCAGGCTCTGATCGTCGACCCGGTAGTGCTCCGGCGTGAGCGCGGTGCCATCGAGCGTCACTTGCTCGAGGGTGAGCGTCTCGCCCTGCAGGACCAGCGGGTGCGGAGGCGTCGTTGGCTCGACGGCCGGGTTGCGCCGCACGTGCAGCGTGGCGTGGGTCCTGGCGTGGTCCTCGAACAGACACACCCGCAGCTCCACCTCGTCGATGAGGTAGGCGGGCGGGCGGTAGTCCTTGCGATGGATGGGTTGCGGGCGAGGATCTTTCATCGGGCCCTCGGGTGGTTCGGTGCCAGCATACGGAAGCCCGGCCATCGGGGCTTGCCCTCGCGACTGGCGCGTTGCCATCACCACCACCGGCAGGGGCGCCTCGGGGGAATGACTCAAATTGGTATGACCAGTTGACCATCGGTCCGAGATCCACTACGGTAGGCAAGAAGGTACGCACCACCCATGGGCCTGCGCCGAATCGCCAAGAAGACGCTCTCCGACGAGGTCTACGACCAGCTCTCGGGGGAGATCGTCGCGGGGCGGCTTGGCCCGGGGGTGAGCCTGCCGGCCGAGCGTCAGCTCTGCGACATGCTCGGGGTCAACCGCGGAGCGGTCCGCGAGGCCCTCAAGCGGCTCGCCCAGGCCGGGCTGGTGACCATCTCCCAAGGGGGTGGGACCAAGGTGCTCGACTTTCGCCGCAGCGCTGGCCTCGACTTCCTCGGTCGCCTGCTGTTCCGGCGCGATGGGACCATCGACCTCCAGGTGGCCCGCAGCGTGATGGAGATGCGCGCGGCCCTGGCCCCCGACATTGCGCGGCTGTGCGCGTGTCGGGCCGACTCGGGTGATGCGGCCGTGCTGCGGCAGCTGGTCCAGCACATGGACACGGCGGCCAAGGCCGACGACCTGCTCGAGCTGCAGGGGCTGTCGCTTCGCTTCTGGGACGCGATGGTTCGCGGCTCCGGCAACATCGCCTACGAGCTGGCGTTCAACACGCTGCGCGAGACCTACGACCAGCTGCGCGAGCTGCTGGTCCACGTGATGGAGGACGAGGTTCGCGACGTTCGCAGCCATCGTGCCATCGCCGAGGCGGTCGCGCGCGCCGACGAGCTGTCGGCCAAGCACGTGTCGGCGGCCTTGATGGAGCAGGGCACCCGCCGGGTGCTCGAGCTGGTGGCCGCGCTCGAGGATGCAAATCGCCGCGGCGGTGGTTCACCCGCCGACGACTCGCCCGATTCGTTCTTCGTGGGCGACGGCGACGACTCCTAGATTCCCTTCTCTCGATCGCGGGTCTCGCCGCGATTGCTGGCCTGGTCCTGGCCCACGTCACCATGGGGGTGGCGGGGCGCTCGCCGACCCCTGGTCGGCCCATGTTCGAATCCGAAGAAGGAGCACGGTGATGAACGCCGCGAGCTCCACCGTGGCGGGCCGGCGAGCCCGCCCGGTGGCCCACGATCCACGCGCGCCTGGGCTGTCCCTGCGCGATGCCTTCCTCATCTTCACCCGTCAGCTGTCGGCGCGAATCATCGCGGGGATGCTGGCGGTCGCGCTCGTCGTCCGGCTGGCGGTGGGCGGCTTGCGGGGCTGGGACCTCGTGGTCCTGGTTGCGCTCTTGTTGGCCCATCCCTTCGTCGAGTGGGTGATCCACGTGGGCGTCCTGCACTGGCGACCGCGGCGGCTGGGGCGGCGGGTCGTCGACACCGAGCTCGCTCGCGAGCACCGGGCCCACCACCGGTCGCCCCACGACCCGCGGCACTGGTTCATCCCCATGCGCGGCGGCCTGCTCGGCTTCTGGCTGGTTGCGGGCCTGCTGGGCCTGGTCGCGCCCACCTTCGCGCTATGGCTGACCTTCCTGGTGGGGGCCTCGGCGCTGGCGCTGGCCTACGAGTGGACCCACTACCTGTGCCACACCAGCTATCGCCCGCGAGGGCGGGTGTACAAGCGGCTGTGGAAGCACCATCGGCTGCACCACTTCAAGAACGAGCACTACTGGATGGGGGTGACCATGCACATGGGCGATCGGGTGCTGCACACCAATCCCGACCCCAGGAACGTGGAGACCTCGCCGACCTGCCGCAACCTGCTGGGGCGCAACCTGCTCGGCCAGGCCGATCCGGCTTGAGACGAGACGAGGCTCGACCGCTCCGCCATGGAAGGCTCGGGGCGGTCGAGGGGCTCGATGCGCCGAGTCAGCGACGGCGTCGGCGACCGAAGCCGAGCACGCCCAGCCCCAGCAGCCAGGCGAAGCCGGTGAGCGGGCGCTCCTGGCCCGCCACGCAGCCGCAGCCACCGCCGCCGTCGGAGATACCGCCCGAGTCCGTGTCCGTGTCGGTCTCGCCGGTTCCGCTCGCATCGGCCCCCGTCATCGGTCCCCCGGTGGTGCCGGCGCTGGCGCCCCCGCTCCCTCCGCCGCTCTCGTCCAGACCGTCGCCCGTGGTGCCGGGCTCCGGCTCGATCGTGCAGTCGCTGCGGCAGCCGTCGCCGTCCTCGAGGTTGCCGTCGTCGCACTCCTCGACGCCGTCGTGCACGAAGCCGTCACCGCACGCGGCGGGGAGGCAGGCCGACGTGCACTCGTCGCCGTCGTCGGTGTTGCCGTCGTCGCACTCCTCCACTCCGTCCTGCAAGAAGCCATCGCCGCAGCTGGCGGCCAGGCAGGTCGTGAGGCAGTCGTCGGTGTCGTCGTCGTTGGTGTCGTCGCAATCCTCCCCGGGGTCGACCAGGCCGTTGCCGCAGCAGATCACCGGGATCTCCACGACCGCGTTGGAGGACGTGCCGTCGTTGAGCTCCACCAGGGCATAGACGAACGGGGTCTCGCCCAGGCCTCGCGCGGCGATGGCGGTGGTGCTCAGCATGTTCTGCACCGTGAAGTCGCCCACCATGTCGTCGTCGACGTCGATGCTGTCGGCGAACGTGGTGAGCACCGGCAGCGACGAGGCCCCCAGGTCGGCCGCGTTGCACGAGAAGAAGATCGTCTCGCGGAAGCTGCCGGCCATCTGGTAGCCCCAGGCGTGCGTGGCCTGGCCCTGGTCGTTGATGGAGGCGAAGCGCAGCGAGGCCTGGGTCTGCAGCGTGACCCCGCCGATCACGTCGCCCTCGCGGATCGTGATCGCGCCGTTGTAGGCGAGGAACTCGTCGGTCGCCTCGTCGGTGTCGGTGTTGCCGGTCGCCAGGTAGTCGCCGTTGGCGTTGATCGACACCAGATCGAAGGAGGCCCAGTTGTCGCCCATGCCGGTGGGCTCGCCCTCTCGCATCACGACGACGTCGTCCACGACCACCACCACGTCGAACGCGGAGTCGCCCTCGACGTTGAGCACGTGGATCCGGTGCGCACCGTCCTCCGAGATCGCATAGTCGCTGTCGACGCCGCCGTCGGAGCCCGAGCCCGCGTCGTCGACCACCAGGCCGTCGACCATGTCGCCGGTGCGGAGCACGACCTCGATGGAGCCCGCGGTGCCGTCGGGGGTGCGGTACAGCGCCTTGTCGTCGGCGGCCGGGCTGCCGCCGGTGTTGATGCCCGCGACCCAGTAGATCGTGCCGTCGGCGGTCATCGTGGGGCGCGAGTGGAACACGTAGGTCGATCCGGGCGCGTAGCCGACGGCCTGATCGTTCGCGATGGCCAGCTGACCCATGTCGGTGAACAGGGCGTCCACTCCGTTGGCCGACGGCGAGTACACGAAGCCGCCCGCGGCGGTGCTGTCCATGGTGGGCTCGCCGATTCCGAGGAACGCCCCCATGAACATGCTGCCCTGCCACACCGCGGCACCGTCGACGAGCAGGGCGTGATCGCCGTCTTGAAGGGTGGCGAGCAGACCCACCGCGCCGCCGTCGTTGACGAAGGGCTCGTACACCGCGGTGACCGGCACGCCGCCGATCGAGT
Organism: Paraliomyxa miuraensis; assembly: GCF_026337845.1. Lineage (GTDB taxonomy): Bacteria > Myxococcota_A > Polyangia > Nannocystales > Nannocystaceae > Paraliomyxa > Paraliomyxa miuraensis. The sequence goes on from NZ_JAOVZF010000159.1 coordinate 166,819, forward strand.
CGTCGGTGCGAAGGATCACTCGACCCGGTACGACGGCGGCGCTGGCCGACGTGGAGGCCAGCACGACCAGCGAGGCGAGGCCGGGGGTGACGATGGAGCGGGAGCGCAGGGAACGTGCGAGAGCGGGGGGTACGACAAGGCCCATACGGCCCAACGATACCAGTCTCCCGAACGCCGAGGCGCTCGCATGAAGGGGCGTCCGCGGCGTCGAGGGAGCGCTGGGTGCGTCCGGAACCTACGCCCCGAACCCAGGCCCGAACCTAGGCCTTGCGAAAACGCCTGAGCAGCCACCCGCCCTTCTCGCGCGCGTAGATTTCGCGCATCAGCACCGCGGCCTTGGGGTGGGCGATACGGCCGGTCACCAGGTCCTTCATGATCTGGGCCGACTCGTGGTACCGGCGGGCACCATCGAGGAAGTCGAGCCAGCCCTCGAGCCAGCTCACCAGCGGCTCTCGCCAATTGGACTTCTTCTTCTTGCGGTTGGGGTCGGCCGGGGCGTTGCCGCCCACGAGGGCGTCGAGGGTGGCCTTGCGCCGTTGGTAATCTGGCTCGACCTTGCTGCGCAGGCGGTCGAGCACGGGCCGCTCGGCGGGGAGCTGGGACTCGTATTCGTCCAGGAACCGCATCAGGAGCCCGAGATCGACCACGCCATGGTCGGCGAAGGCGATGATCCGCTCGAGCGCCGCGATCTTGCCCTCGACGTCGGCCGCCTGGACGTGGGCCCGCAGGTCGCCGAGCACGGCATCGATGGCCAGCCAGCGGTACACGAAGTCGAGGCCGGTGCCCTTGATGTTCTGGGTGCCCATGATGCGCACGTAGGTCCCGGGGGGCACACAACGTGCGCAGGTCTGGACGATGGCATCGCCCTTGGTCTTGGGATCCTCGACGACGACGATCATGTCCTCGAACAGCACCCGGTAGGCCTCGCGGACGCGACCCTCGAACGCGGCCACGTCGTCCGAGCGACGGTCGCGATGGAGCGCGTCGAGCTGACGTGCGAGGCGGGCGTGGATCACCGAGCGGGCGAGCTGCCGCAGGAAGTGGGCGTGCAGCTCGTTGCGTGAGCAGGGGCCGAGCACCTCGGGGAGCCCGTCGGGGCCGGAGGCCGGGCGCTCGCGCAGACCCTGCTCGAGCGCGGCCTGCAGCGCGCGGTCGTGCTCGAGGTCGTGCAGGACCTTGGGCAGCTCGAGCGAGCCGTCACGCTGCAGCGCTCGCTGGAGCTCCGTGGCCAGCGCCGCCTCGGTCGGTGCCGCCGCGGCAGCCTCGGCGAGCTCGAGCCCGCAGCCAGCCGCATACGTCGACAGGCACCGCAGCAGCGCAGCGGGCTCGGGCGCGGGGATCCGCAAGCGCCGCATCAGGGTGGCCAGACGGGCGCTGGTCCGCTGGGCACCCTCGGGCGCTTCGAGGTCGCCGGGGCGCACGATCTGAACGTTGGGCAGGTAGACCGCGAGGCTTCCGCGGACGAATGCCTGCAGACCTCGCAGGTTGGTGCCGATGAGCACGTGGCGGTCGACCACGGTGTCGTTGACCAGGATGCGCGCGAAGACCTCGCTGCGGCTGATGCGGTCGTCGCGGTTGTTGACCACGGTGATCACGACCTGCTCGGGGTCGTCGCTGCCGGCCAGCGCGGCGCAGCCGGTGCGGTCCCAGTTGGCCATGAAGCCGGCGCGCTCGTTGGCGGAGCAGCCGTTGATGAACTCGAGCACCCGCCCGCGCATGCGCACCTTGGGGTAGCTCTTGAGCACGCCGAGGTCGGGCACCACGTGCTGGGCCATGGTGACGATCGCCAGCTCGCGGTCGATCCCGAGCTCCTCGGCCATCGTGGCGACCAACGCGATGTTGCGCGGGTGCTCCTGGTAGGGGAAGAGGTCGAGCAGCTCGCGTGCGATGAGGTCGCCGTCGCGGTTGCCCAGGGCCACCATGGTGCTCCGCTGGCGCTGGCACACCTCGCGAAACAGCGGCAGGAAGTTGATCTCGCTGGTGATCACCTTGCCCCGTGGGGGGATGAAGCACGCGATCGTGGAGGCCACGTCGATGCCGGACGGGCCCTGGATGTCCTCGTGGTCGGGGTACGCGTTGGTGAGGGTGCACAGGTCGTCGCGCATCCACTTGTGCTGCAGCACCTGCACGTACTTGGGATTGAGCGCCATGCACTCCCACAGGAACACGTCGCAGCGCAGGGCCGCGCCGAGCTGGAGCAGGGTGCGCTGCTCCCAGATCGTGGCCTTGCCGTAGGGACGAAACACGAAGATCTCCGAGGAGGGGCCCTCGGGGATCGAGTGGATCATCATGGCCTCGCAGCCGGTGGTCTTGGAGAACACCTGGTAGCCCAGGCCGTGGAACAGGCCCGCCTTGATCCGCTCCGTGCCAGACTTGCCGCGCGTTCCCCAGCCGCCGATCGACAGGGGAATCGACGCTCGGGCGCGGTCGATGGCACGGCGACGGCGATAGGATTCGCCCAGGAACAACCCGAACGCCCCCACGAAGAATGCGGCCAGCGAGTCCTGCTGGTTGGCCTGGATCGACAGGAAGTAGTGAGCGTGGGTCTGGAGCCAGTCCTGGAGCGGCGAGAACGTGGTCGACACCAGACCGCTCGGCGGCAGCAGGGCCAGCGCACGGGTGGGCGGGGTGGATGGATCGTCGTCGTCGGAGGGCGACCTGCGGGTCGCCGCCCTCATGCGCCGCTCCTTTCGAGCCGCTCGCTTCTCGGCCTTCGTCCGCTGCTTCCTCCCGGGTTTGTGGGGGGCCTCGGTGCGCGCGGGGGCCTCGGTGGGCTCGGGGGCCTCTGCGCGCTCGGGGGTCTCGATGCGCGCGGGTGCCATCGCGCGCTCGGGGATCTCGGTGCGCTCGGCCTTCTCCTTCTCTCGCTGTCGCTCCTTCTTCCGGCTCCTCCTCGTCCCTCTCTTCTTCCTGCGGGCGGTGCCCTCGTTCCGGGCCGTGGTGCTCGAGGCCCTCGCCGACGCGGGCTCGTCGCGGTCCGGTGCGCCCTTCTTTGCTGCGTCGGCTCGACGGGGTGCGGCGGGCAACAGCGAGGTGATGCGGCCGGGGAGGCGGCGCTCGTGACCGGCGGTGGGGGGCGGCGGCTCGAACTCCACCTCCACGCCGTACTGATCGCGGAGCATGGTGAGGTAGCGACGCCGCTCCTCGGGCTCGGGCGAGTCGAGGCTGATGCTGCGCTGCGCCGCGACCTCGGGGTAGCGTCGGACCAGGCGCAGGCGGGCCCACAGCCGGCGGACCAGCGAGCGCGCGGGGCGTAGCCTCGTCACTCCGAAGCTGCTGTAGATCTCGACGGGTCGTGGACGCAGCACGGGCAGCGAGCCGGCATCGTCGGCGGTGGGGATGTGGCGGCCCCAGCCCCCGTCGCCCCGAATGGTGACGCGCTCGCCGGGGACGACGGTGGGGGTGACCTCGTCCAGTCGGCCGCTGTGGGCACGAACGTCGCCGATCAGCGTGCGCCCAATGGTGTGACGAAAGCCCTGACGCTTGTTGGGGGCGGGGTGTCGCAGCTCGTGGAGCACCCGCCAGAGCTTGGTGGCGAAGCGATCGCCTCGGTGTAGCCACAGCGTGCGTCGTGACATCGAGCCGAACACGCCCCAGTCGTCACGGGTGAGCTCGGCGAGGGCGCGGCCCACCTCGGTGGGCGTGGCGGCGTCGTGGGGCAGGGGCACCCGGCAGCTCCCCGGGACCCGGGTGTCCTCGAGCGCGGCCCGCAGGCGCCGCACGAGGTTGCGGCGCGGGCCGCTGCGGATCCGATCGAGGGCCTCGAGGGTGGCCGCGGCCTCTTCGTGCACGGCCGCCGCCAGCCCGTCCGTACACGAGAGCTCGACGAGCGCGGGGACGAGCCGATCGAGCGCCGCAAAGGCGCGGTCGTGCTCATCGGCGAGGCGCTGCGCCTGCTGCCGTAGATCCTCGCACATCACCAGCAGCGGCAGTGGATCGCGCTCGTGCTCGAGGCTGATCCGCAGCAGCTCGAGCGCGCGCTCGGTCAGCGGCTCGAGCGGGGGGGCGCTGCCCAGCTCGATCCGCGAGTCGTTCCCCGGCTCGAGCCGGGGCAGCAGCGTCCCCAGCACGCCAACGAGCGACTTGGCCGCGTGGGCTCGCACGCGCGCGCTGCCGTCGCCGGGCCCCTCCGCCGAGGTTCCGAGCTGGGCGAGCACCTCGAGCGCCTCGGGATGGCCGGGCAGCAGGCGCGGCGCCATGACGGCGATGCCGATGCGGACGTGCTCGGTGGGCTCGTCGCGGGTGACCAGCTCCTCGAGCAATCCCACGGCCCACACGTCGTCGCGGTCGACGCGATCGAGCAGCAAGCGTCGCACCAGGAAGTCGAGCTCGTGATCGCCGGGTCGCAGCAGACGCTGCGCGGTGATCGACTTGGCCAGCTCGGGCGCGGCGCGCCACAGCACGTCGATCACGGCGGCGGCGACCCAGGGATGCTCGTTGGGCTCGTCCAGGCGGTCGCGGAGTCGATCGAGCGTTGCCGGGGGGAGCTCGTCGCCGATCCGGATCGTGGCCTCGAGCGCCAGCAGGGCGGCGCGTCGCGTCTGCCAGCGCGGTGAGCGTCCCACGCAGCCCGACAGGAACGCGACGAGATCCGAGCGCTCGAGCAGGGCCCGGGCCTCGTTGGCATCGGCCACGGCGTGGAGCGCCCCCGCGATGAAGGCGAGCAGCAGCTCGATCGAGGCGAGCAGGCGGTGGCGCTCTGCATCGTGGCGCTCCTTGAGCGCGGCCAGATCGAGGTGTCGTCGCAGGGCCGCCTGGTCGGCGCGCGCGCGCCAGCGGTCGGGGGCGGCCCGCCGCAGGTGCTCGGCCAGCAGCCGCTGCCGGGCCTCGGGGGTGGGCTGCGCGTCGTGGGCTCGGCTGAGGCGCCGGAACTGGGCCACCGCGGCGGCGTGCTCCTCCTCGAGCGCAGTCACCACGTAGCGGGCGTGCAACGCGGTCGCGGCCACTCGCGTGGGGCCCACCAGCTCGCGGTAGAGGTCGCTCTCGCCCTCGCGCTCGGCGATCCGACGCGCGAGCTCGTCGAGCATCCGGCGGCGGATCTTGACCTGCAACGGTGGCAGGTGGTCGGCCAGCAGCTTGGCAATGGCACGGCGATGGGTGCCGCTGCGCACGAAGAGCTGCAGCCGGGGATCGGCGGTTCGCCGCAGGCGGGCCAGGGCGGGGATCCGCAGGGTCACGGCGCTCCCTCCTCGACCGGAGGCCTCCACCACTGGGTGCGGTACAGGGGACGGAACAGCAGCTCCATGGGCGCGGTGTCGCGGATGCCCCGGCCGAGGGTGAGCTCGAACGAGAGCACGATGTCGAAGCCGTTTCGGACGGCGAACGGCCGCGAGAGATAGAGCGTATCGCGAACGTCGAGATTGAGGCGACCGATTGCGGGGAAGAGGTAGGTCAGCCCAGCGTTGAGGCTGGGCCCATGGCGCAGGAACGTACGGCTGCGGTCCTCGTCCGCGAGGCGCAGCGACCCACCGTAGCTCCCACCGTAGCGCACGAGCAGCGGCCGGCGGGTGTCCACGATGCCCTGCAGGTCGAGGCTCGCGTCGAGGTGGTCGATGGTGGCCATGTTGGCGTTGGGGGTGGTGCTCACCTCGCCGGCGAGCTGCAGGTCCTGGAACGGGAACCACCGCAGGCGGGCACCGGGCGTGAGTGCCAGCGGATGATCCTCGAGATAGGGCGAGTAGACCTGCGGATGGCTGGGCTCGGCGTCCGGGGCGTAGTCGGGCTCGTCGAGCGACTGATGGATGTAGTCGGCGCGGACGAAGGGCACCAGCACGAGCGCTGGACGAATCGCCATGGGACGATCGATCCGCAGCGTGGCATGCAGGCTCCACGCCGGGGCGCCGGCGTAGCGCTCGGACCACGCCGATACCGAGGCCATGCCACGCAGGCGCCGGGGGCCGCGCTGCGCGTAGAGGGTTGCGGCGGCACCTCCGGCTGCTCCCGCTCCGTCGCGACCTTGGCCATGCCCTGCCAGCTTGATCCACACGTGGCTGGGAGCCAGCTCGCGGCGCCACAGCACGCTGCCGCGGAGCTGGTTGCGGGGTCGAGGATCATCGGCCTCGGCGATGTCGGTGCGGCTGAACGCGAGCGCGGTCTGCCACGAGCCCAGCGGGCTGACGCGCTCGAGGTAGGGCTCGCCCACGTGCTCCCACGGGGTCGCGGCGAGCCCCGACGGCCACAGGATCCGCGCGCGCTCGAATGCCGGGCCGAGCGAGAGGCGCGAGGCGGGCCGTCGACGGGCGGCCTCGGCCTCGTCTTCGGCCTCGCCCTCGTCGGGTGCGGGGGCGGTCGTGGAGCCTCGACGCAGGGAGAGGCGGACCAACACCCCGCCCGTGGCGGCATCGACGACCACGCGTCGGGGTCCGGGCTCCGGCACGAGCACCAGTGCGGGCTCGCCGTTGGTGGGGACCGAGACGACCCGAGCATCGGTCCCATCGAGGCCGCCGAGCGTGACCGTCGCGGGGGCGGCCGTGCCCTCGCGCTCGGGGGCCAGGGTCACCTCCAAGGTCGTGGGCCCCAGCACGATCGACTCCACCGGAGAGTTCGGTCGCGCGAGCAGCCAGCGCATCGGTCGCTCGGGAGCGGGCGGGGGCTCGGTGGGCTCGATCACGGTCCAGCGCAGGGCGCAGCGCTGCTCCTGGTGCCCTGCGGGCAGCGAGACCTCGAGCCGCAGCGAGCCCTCCGAGGCGGGGAGCCGCAGGCGCGTCACCGTCCGCGGACTCGGGACCAGTGCATGCGTGGTGGTGGGGCCCTTGGCTTCGCCCACGCGAACCCGTAGCGGCGCGAGTCCCTGGTCTGGGTCTGGGTCTGGGTCGGGGTCGGGGGCCGACGGTCGGCGCTCGGAGTCGTCGCAGAATGCCTCGAGATCGAGCGTCTGCGGCTCGGGATGCTCGAGCCGCACCACGACCTGCGTGCCCGCACGCAGCACCCGGGCCTCGGTCGGGGACCAGGGCGGTGCGAGCAGAGCCCAGTGCAATCGCTCGCTCGGCGTGGGCTCGTGCCTCGCTCGCTCTTCCCCACGGTCGCGCGTGCCCGCGCTGCGCTCGGCCAGGCGCAATGGATTCCACTCGCTGCTGCTCGCAACGTGGTAGTGGAGCCGACGCAGGACGGGAGTATCGAGCTGCTCTCGCACCGAAGCGGTGATCCCGAATGCGAGCGGCTGCAGGGGCTCGAGGGCGGGATCCACGGGCTCGTCGGCGGTGCGGGGCAGAGCGGCCGCCAGCGCGAGCGCGGCGGCATAGCCGGTCGCGAGCGCATGGGTGCGGGTGTAGATTCGGGCGTGGGCCTCGAAGGCCTCCGCGAGGCGCCCCTCGTGCGCCGCAACGTCGGCGGCCAGCACCTCGGCGCGCAGGGGATCGGAAGGCGCGAGCGCGGCCACGGCCGGCTGCAGCACGATCGGCCGGCCGGTGAACCCGGGCCCAACCTCGACGAAATCGTCGCCGAGGTAGGCGTCGATCCGGGCCTGGAGCGCACGAACGGGCAGCACCAGGGGATCGGAGGGCGACAGCGGCCTGGTCTCGAGCATGCGGACCAGCTCGCCGCGGGCGCGTCGTACGTCGCCCACGTCGAGCAACCGGTGGGCGTGCTCGAGGCGGAGCGAGGCCGAGTGCGGCTCGTCGGCGAGGCTTCGGGTCGACGCCGCGAGGCGCTCGTAGGCATCTTCCCCTGAAGGCACGGATCGAGCACGGAGCGAAGGCGCGGACGCGGAGGTCGAGCCTCGCCCGTCGCTCGCCGCTCCCGCCTCGGTCGACGGACGCACGGGCAGCACGGTGGCCGCCTCGGGGGTCTCCCAGCGCCGCAGCTTGGCCGAGACCGCCACCGCGGCCCCGCCCGTGGGCACGACCCACAGCCGGGTCGCCTTGGCGGACACTGGCACCACCACCCGGGCGCGATCGGAGCTGTGAGTGGACGGCGCTCGCATCGTCAGCAGCCCGTGCGCGGCCGGGCCCGGATCGAGCCACACGCGGTGCCGGCTGCCGTCGTCGAAGTGGATCCACACCTCGATGGGGGCGGCCCGCGAGGGACGCTCGGGCACCCCGACCACGCGCAGGTCGAGCTGCGCCAGCGTGTCTCGTGACAGCGCTCCGAGCTCGAAGCTCACCGGGTGTCCCTCCGAGCGATCGGGCCACATCACGGTGCGCAGCGGGGTCGTCCGCATCGGCGCATCGGTGCCCGGCGCCGGGTGGAGCGTGCTGAACGCCTGGACCCCGGCGGGCGCCTCGAGTCGGACCGAGTGCACGCCGGTCGGGACCGCGACCTCGAACACGTCCGAGGTCCCTTGCATCGGTGCCGACCAGCGCTGGCCATCCACCTCGAGCACGATCATGCCGTCGATCGCCTCGCGGGCGTAGAGCAGCATGCGAAGCACCGGGGTGCGTCCGGCCTCGAAGGGGTGGGGCTCCGCCCGCAGCTGCACCGTGGTCCGCAGCGGCATCGACCACAGCGTCCCCGGCTCGGTCGGCGAAGACGTCGGGGGGCCTGGTGGCGCAGTCTCGATCCACATCCAGGGGCTCACATCGGTGGACGGTCGGAGCCGCGACCACTGCGTCCAGGTCCACAGGCGTACGTGCGCGCTGCGAAGCCGGGCCGTCAGCGGGGCCCGCGTCGCGACCGCGTCGAGGGCTCCCTCCAGGGGCCACAGCGCGCTGGGATCCTCGACGGCATCGACGAGCGCGGGCAGCTCGTCGCCGTTCAGCCACTGCGCCTGCGGGCGCAGGACCTCCACCGCGGCTCGCGGCTGCTCGGCGGCCATGAGCTGCTCGAACACCTCCATGCGCAGCTCGGTGTCGAGCGGGTCGCGCTGGCCCGCGTCGGGGAGGGCGGCGGCGATGCGATCGGCGCGGCTCGCTCGCTCCACCGCGCTCGCGTCCGAGTGGGCGAGCTGCTCGAGCTCGAGCAGCGCTCGGACTCGAGGTACGCGCTCGAGGGCCTGCGGCAGCTCGTCGGGACCCATCCACGGATCGGAGAGCAGCGCTCGCATCACGCTCGCGGCGGGGGACGAGTGATCCTCGAGCGCCGTGCGGGCGCGGCGGAGCGCGCGGGCTCGCGTGTGCGGAGCGTCCGCGCCGAGGGCACGCGGCAGCACGCGACCGAGCCGAGCCGTGAGCCCCACGTCCCCACCGCGCGTCTCCACCCGATACCGGTGCCGCCCTGGCCGCAGCGGCACGGCGAGCACGTACTCCTTGGAGACCCGCTGCCCGGTGCTGGCCACCGCATCCACCAGGGTGGGTATGGGCACATCGCGCTGCGCCGGGTCGGTGGTCCTCAGCGGTGTGGCGATCGTGTCGAGCCGTGCCACCACGCGCTCACGGCCATCGTCGTCGTGGCCGAGCACCACCAGCGAGATCGGCTCGGTCGCCGGGCCCTCGGGGGGAAACAGCGCACGGACCCCCAGGCGGAGCACGCTGGGGCCGCGCACCACGAAGCTCCACGGAGCCGACAGCCGCACGAGGGAGCCGGGCTCGCCGGGAGCGGGAGGCTGGTCGGGATCGTCGGTCACGTGCGGCAGCCACAGGGGCGTCGCTCCCGAGGGCTGCACGCTCTGCAGCTGCGACAGCGGGCGCAGGGTCTCCAGCTCGAGCGAGGCCCGGTGCGAGCGCCAGGCCACCAGCGCTCGCTCGACGTCCTCGTCGTACCCGGGCAGGCGGGCGAGCGCCTCGCCGATCTGGTGATCGGCGATCCGGCGCCGCAGGTAGCGCTCCGAGCCCGGCACCGCCGGGAGCCGCGGCAGCGAGCCCTCGCCCTCGATCCAGGCGATCGTCGCGTCGTGCACGTACTCCCAGATCCGGCTCCCGCGACGGGCCACCGCCTGCTCCACCACGATCGTCGTCGCGTGGTCCGACTCGATGACCCACGGGGCGCCCCAGCCGACGGGATTGTGGAGCAGCCACGACCCCTCGCCCTTGCGCTCGCCGGGCACGTCGACCCGCGCGTGGGCGCTGCCCGTGGCCGGCTCGACTCGACCAAAGCGCAGGGTGCCCGACGTCCCCGCTCGTGGCTTGCGAACGCGTACGGTGGCGAAGCCACGCATCCACACCACCACCGCCTTGCCGGGCGCGACCTCCACCGGCCCCGTGCGCGACGGGGTGCCCGCGGGCACGAACGGCGCCTCGGCGCGCACGTCGTCCGGGGCCACGCCGTGGTGGACCGGGACGGCCTGCCAGATCCACTCGGCGCGCTCGGACGGGGGAGGGACGGGAATGGCATGGGCGCCGCGGGCCACGAGCCCCACCACGAGCAGCATCAGCATCGCGGTCAGCCAGCGGCTCACGGCACCTCTTCGGGTCCAGGGTCCGGTCCAGGGGCGGGCTCGGGGGCGGTCGCCGGACCGCGCTCGGGCTCGGGCTCGGGCTCGAGCTCGAACTCGGGCTCGAGCCCGGAAGGGATCGCGGTGGCGCGCAGGGCCGCGGCGAAGCGCGCGGCGGCGCCATCACGACGACGAAGTTCCTTGCGCAGCATCCCGGACAGCTCGATGTGCAGGAAGCTGGCGCTCGGCTCCCGACGCAGGCGCCGGCCGATCACGTTGGTGACGCCGCCGAGCTCGGCTACGTCCTCCGGATAGCGAGCGATCGGCACGCCGAGCGCGTCCTGCAGGGCCGCGGCCACGGCCTCGACGCGGGGCCCTCCGTCGTCATCCGCGCCCGCGCTCACCACGGCGCGCGCCTCGGGCCGATCGGGCAGCACGTGGTCGTCGGCGTAGCCGTGGAGCTGCACCACCTCGATGGCCCCCACCGCTCGCACCACGCCCATCGTGGCCGCCACGAACGCGTGCGCGTCGTTGTGGCACACGTCGGATGGGTTGTCCTCGCCCTCTTGCTTGCGCTTGTCTCCGTCGAGCTGCACGTAGCGGTGCATGGTGTTGGTGAACAAGCCGCGAAAGCTCGCGGGCTCGGCCAGCAGGATCTCGAGCGCCAGCTCTCCCGTGCCCAGATCGTGGAACGCGTGCGGAGCCTGGAGCAGCCGCTCGGGCCCCGACGGCGGGCCGATGCGCAGCAGGAAGGCGCCCGTGCTCCCGCGCTCGGACGAGCGCTCGAGCAGGGCCAGATAGTGGTGTCTCCCCACGCGCCAGCGCTCGACGACCAGCCCTGCCGCATGCGCGATCCGGGGCACGGGCTCGAGGCTCGCGAGACCGAGCGCATGGAGGGTGGCGGCGTGGAGCGCCGCCTCGGTCGCCTCGAGACGGGCCGCATCGGGAGCCACGTACGGCGTACGGCCCAGCTGTGGCCACAGGGTGCCCCGAATGGATCGAAGGCTCATCTCCTGCTCGTCGCCCACCGTGGCCACCTGTTCGACGGGGGTGGAACCTCGACCCTCGTGCGCGGCGTCGTCGCGCCCCGCCAGCACGCAGCTCGCCGCCGTCGCGAACCACAGGATCTCTCGTGAGCGGGTCATCGGCGTCATGGTGCCCCCGCCTCGTCGGTGAGGTCGAGCGCCGGGCCGAGGTCGAGCACGCGCTCGGTCCACTCCATCGTGCGTGCCTCCTCGGGCGCGCCCGTGCCCCGCCGAAACAGGCGCACCCACACCGCCGGTCCGTCGTCCAGCCTCAGGGCGATGCGGTGGCGCCCTGGGCTCAGGTCGGAGCCCAGCGGGATCGGGATGCGCCCCAGCGTCTCGCACCTTGCCTGGGCCCGATCGAAGAACACCAGCTCCGCGCGCTCACCATGGGCCGGTAGCTGGCGCTTGCGCGTGGCCGCCGTCACTCGATCCACGGGAACCGCCCGGCGGCGCAAGGGAACGCCCTCGTCGAGCACCACGCTCAGTCGGCCCTCGTCGAAGCGGTCGCAGCGATACGCGAGCGCGTTGACGTAGTCGCGTGCATTCCCGGATTTCTCGAACCACAGCCCCATGAGCCTGCGATCGAGTCGGTAGAGGGTGATCACCCGGTAGACCTCGGCCACGCCGCGGTCCGGGCGTAGCGTCGGGCGATCGATGTAGACCCGCACCCCGTCGGGTACTGCGCCCAGCTCGAGCTGGTGGAGCCCGCGGCCCATGGCGGGCAGTCGAGACGTGCTGCGCGTGCTGACGATCGGCACGCGCTGCGGCCGACCGTCGAGCGTGAGCTCGAGCTCCCGACCCAGCGCGGCCGCGGGGTCGCCGTCCACCAGCACCACCAGCGTCGCCCCCCAGTCGTCGTCGAGCGCGAGCGTGGCCCGACCGGGGCGCCAGCGCGCGTAGCGAGCCCACGGGGAATCGATCTCGGTGCGCTCGAGCACGGTGCGCCGCTCGTGTCTGGTGTAGGGCACGATGCTGACCCACGGCGAGCTCGTCGGCTCGGACGCCCGCCCGGCCGCGAGATCCTCGTCCTCGCTCCCGTCATGGCGTCGGCGCATCCAGTAGTCGCCGTCGCCCTCGCCCAGCAGCTCGAGCCGGATCGGCCCGTGCAGGTCGACCACCTGCCCCTGGTCTTGCAGGTCGGGAGTGTTGTGGGGCTGCAGGCGGAACCACCGCAGGTAGTCGATCGGGATCCTCCTCCACCGCGTACCCACCAGCATCGCTTCGTCATAGGGCGGATGCGGCGTGGGGGCCTCGGTCATGCCCGACCAGTAGGTATGGACCGAGACGATGGCCTCGGCGTCGGACTCGATCCGCAGGTGATGGGTGCCCTCGGGCACGATGATGCGGGCGATCTTCGCCGGGCTCACCCAGTACTCCCGATCGGCGTCGGCCGCATCCACCACCCACTCGTACTCCTCGAGGTGAGCGTCGGGCTCCACCACCCACTCACCATCCTCGATCGGGCGGCCGTGGCGGTCGATGAACGAGAACCGCACGGTGGCCGGACGCTGGGCGTCGGGGGTGCTGCGAGGCGGCACGGGAAGCTGCACGCGGATCTGCAGCATGGCCGACTCCAGATCGTCGGGCTCGACGAGCGCGTAGTCGGCGTGCAGTCCTCCGGGAAACAGGCGCACCCGCGGAGAGCGGGTCACCGTGGGTCGAAACGGACGCCCCAGTTCGAACCCGGGCAGCAGCTGTGCCTCTTCGCGAAAGTCGTCGTACCAGGCCTCGACCGTGGTCGGCGGCAGGTCGTGGCCTCGTATGTGCAGCGTGTGCGGCCCTGCGGGCAGCCACACGTCGAACTCCTCCCCTTCGCAGGGATCGACGACATCAGCGTCCACCACGCCCATCGCGTCGATGTGCACCACGTCGACCGCGGGGAGCGGATCCTCGGGCTCGGTGGGTCCGGGCTCGCGGGGCCCGGGCTCGCTGCGCTCGCGGCACTCGGCGTGGATCGAGACCGTGAGCAGCCCCGGTCCCCAGGCGGTGAGCGCGGTGGCTCGATCGTCCACCAGGGTGGTGGGCGGCGGAGGGGGCAGCTCGGCCGGAGGCGCTCGAAAGCCGGTGTAGAAGATCGTGTCGACCTCGTAGTCGACCCCCAGCTCGCCCACCGCCGACAGTCGATTCCAGCGCAGTCGCAGGCGCTCGAGCTTCTTCTCCTCCGTCAAGACGTCCCACGGCAGGTAGGTCAGGCGCCCGACCAGGCGCTCCTCGTCCTCGCGCGCGGGGCCGAAGTACGCCATCGCCAGGCCCAGCGAGGTGTCGTGGGAGCGCTCGTAGGCGCGCAGCAGCCCGTGGGAGGCCGCGGGGGCCTCGAGCGTGAACGAGATCCGCGAGCCGTAGGGGATGTTGCGCGGCAGGCTGATGAGGTGGACGCGATCGTCGGTGACCTCGGTGCCGGGCTCCAGGCCGAAGGCGTTCTCGCGCATCCAGTAGCCGTCGAGCCACTCGTCCTTGCTCTGGCGCGTCGACGTGTAGACCACCCGGTTCCAGATCGTCTGGCGGTTGGGATCCTCGATGCGCAGGCGCAGGCCGTAGTCGTAGGTGCGATCGGAGGCGTAGGCATGGCCGGGGGCGAGCACCAGATGAGTGATGAGGCGTAGCTCGGTCTCGTCGCCGTCGAGGTGGAACGAGGGACCGCTGCTGCCGTCGAAGCGGTAGTTGACCACGCGATCGGCCGTCTGCATCTTGCGCTGCAGCGGCGAATTGGCGACCTGTGACAGCGATCTTCGCAGCTCGCCGAGCTGCCAGATGCTCCACAGGGTGGCCGCGAAGATCGACGCCGCCAGGAGGTCACGGAGCACGCGACGATCCTCCGGACGGTGTGCTGCGTACCACCACTGCCGCGCTGCGCTGGAGCAGGGCTCGACCCAGGTGGAACCGCAGGTTGGGATCGTCGGTCATCAGCGTGTCACGTCGATCGGTGGCCTCGTCGAGCAGGGCCAGGCCGCGCAGGCTCCAGTCGGCCCCCTGGGCTTGCAGCAGCAGGGTCGGTCGCTTGGTGAGCCGACCTTGCCCCATCGAGACCTCGAACGCGCCGCCCGCCTCGGCCCGGACCAGCAGCCTCCGCAGCGCGTGGATGTCTCCCGACTTGCGGTAGTCCGATGCCAGGTGCAGCAGCTCGTCGAGCTCGACCGTTCGCTCGTCCGGCGGGGCTGCGGTTGGCGCGGTGTCGGTGTGGGGAAGCAAGCGATGGATCTCGGAGATCTCCCCGTACTCGATGTCCAGCGCCAACGCCCGTCGTTCCTCCTCGCCATCGCCTCGTCGTACGAAGCGCCCACGGACCTCCGGCGAGAACCACAGCAGCGCCACGTCGGCCGAGCCCAGCTCCAGCGAGTACTCCACCGCCGGACTGCCCAGGCCGGAGAGCGCGTGCAGCAGCGGCGAGCCGTCGCTCGTCAGCGGATCGCGGACCCAACCCAGCGGACCCTCGTCCTTGCGGAGCACCGACTGGAGCTTGAGCGGGAGGCGGCCCTTCTCGAGCACCGGTCGCCCCAGGCCGATCACGAGATCGGTGTCGAGCGCACGCTCCACCCCGAAGCCCAGCACCTGCATGATCAGCGGCCGCGTGGCACCGTCGCCCAGCGTGCGATCGAGGGCCTGATGGAACGGCAGCATGGGCGAGTGGATGTTGCCCACGGAGAGCGGATCCACGTGCTCGTCGGACGTGCTGGGCGCGATGTAGATCGCACGGGCGTCGAGCTGATGCCATAGCTCCAGCCCCAGCTGGTGGGTCCCGATCGCGCGACCGGGGCGCGGGACCTCCACCGCCATCGCACGAGCGCTGCCGCGGTGGACGAGCAAGGCGCCCCAGCCCAGACCTTCGCGACCGAGGGGGTCGAGGAGGGCCAGGCACGGCAGACCATCGCCGCAGTCGTCGATCCGCCACAGCTCGAGTCGCAGCTGGGTGGCACGCCAGGCCAGGCGCTCGAGCTCGCTCTCCGACGCTCGTCCCGCCGCCACGTCGATGAGCGGAGCGACCAGCTCGAGCTCCAGGTAGCGCGCTTCCTGGGCCGACGGCGACGGCGACGACGCCAGCGTGTGCACCAGGGGGTCCCGCTCGCGCTGCTCGATCCACGGCGGAGGCTCTGGCTCGTCGTGCACCGCCGCCGTCGAGCTCATGCGCATCAGCGTCTCCACGTCTCGCGGGCGAAGCCGCAGCGTTCCTCCGAACTTGGGGAGCGGTCCGGCCGACTCCACCGGGGGAGCCGACCACTCCAGCCCGATCTCCGCGGTCCACTCCTGTCGCAGATCGATCGACGGCGGCAGCGCGGCCCCCACGTGGAGGACGGGGTTGTCGCCCACGGCGGGGTCGCGGCGAAGCACCAGCATGGGCTGCTCGCGCAGGGCGTGGCGGGCGATGTCGTACGACGCGGTGGAGAGCCCCAGCCATGGGTCGCGCGTGACGTCGGCGCCCGCCACCAGCAACGCGCGGCAGCGCATGCGTCGGCAGAGCGCCGAGGCGGCCTCGGCCAGCGGTTCCTCCGCCACGGGACGTGGCACCGCGAGCACGGGGCCCGGCGCGCCCGGCACGAGCAGCGCCGTCTCCCATCCGTGCACGATGGCTCCGTCGCGCTCGAACAGCGCATAGGCGGCCCGGCCCTCGAGCTCTCCCACCGGCACGAGATCGAGGTCGAGCTCGTCGAGCTGCCGATCCAGGGTGGCTCGCAGCAGGGGATCGGGAGCCTCGATCCAGCGCGCCAGTCCGTCCCACGCCTCCTGGTAGCGCACGTTGTGTGCGTGGTCGGGCTCGCGATCGCTGCGCTCCAGCGCGCGGAGGTGTCCCAGCGCCGCCACCCCCTCGGGGCTCCGCAGCAGGCGGGTGCTGCTCCCGGGACCAAACGACGCGGAGGCTCGTGGCTGCGCGGTGGGGGGCGGATCCAGGAAGCTGAGCCCGAACCCCACCATGCTCCCCAGGACGAAGCCGCTGAACGAGGCGACCACGGTGGGAAGGAGCACCGCACGCATCGACTTGCGCTGCGTCATCTTGACGACCAGCAGCGAAGGCAGCAGATAGCCGAATCCGTAGAGATCGGTGATCTTGAGCGTGGGCAGGGAGTCTCCCATCGACCAGCCTATGATCCACTTGAGCAGCACGCTCGAAGTGAACACCAGCGCCAGCTTGCGCGGGCCCTCGATGGTGAGGCGCCGCAGACCCGGCGCCTTCGGCAGCCGCTGCGTCAAGAAGAACACCACGATCGCCTCGCCGAACGTGGTGGCGAGCTTGGCCGGGTGGAACCACAGCAGGCCCAGGAGTGCCGGGACCAGGATCCCGTTGAAATCCCAGCCATAGTAGAGGTTCAGCTGGGCCGCGACGTACGCCGTGCACAGGAAGATGATGTAGGCCTTGGCGTTGCCCACGAAGTCGATCGCGGTGTCCTCGTAGCTCAGCTCGAGCGCGCTGTACGACAGCGTGGTGTCGGGCAGCAGCCACCACGCCAGCAGCGCGTAGGTCGTGCCCGCGGTCACCAGCATCTGCCACGTGCCGCGGCGAAGATCGAGCTTCCACAGCAGGTTCGCCATCAGCGGCACCAGCACGATGCCGATGCTGCTGAACCCGCGCTGGAAGCTCATCGGCAGCTCGAGCCACGGACTGGCCGCCTCGATCGTCAGCGGCCACACCCAGGTCTGAGTGTGCTGGCGAACGAACACGCTCACGATCACCAGCAAGAAGAAGCGCTCGCGTCCGAAGAATTCGCTGCTGGCGCCCCCTCGTCCCAGGAGCTGCTCGAGCACCTTGGCGGTCGCGTAGGTCAGCACCGAGTCGAGCATCACCGCCAGGCCGGCCGCGGGCTGGATCACCAGCACCGAGGCGAGGTAGCCGGGCACGACAACGCCCACGAACACCCAGCCAAAGCTCTCCGCGAGCACGAACGTGACCAGGAAGCCCACGAGCACCGCGAGGAGGATCGACTGCTCGAGGCCACGGGGGATCTGGAATAGGAACTCGGTGGCGGGATCCATGATCCTCGCGAGATCGTCAGGCCGAACGAATCAACATGTCCAACGACTCGAGGTCGTTGGGGATCGCAACCAGCACCAAGCGGGTGGCCGAGCCGCCGGCCTGGAGCTCGTCTTCGGTGCCTTGTCCATGGTGCCGCATGGGCATGAGCACGTAGGTCGTGCTGCGCTCCTCGGACGAACGCGGGCGCAGCCGGCAGGTCTTGCCCGCGCGCACCACCGTTCGCATGATGTCGTGGACCCCCTTGATCGTGGTACCGGTGATCTTCGACAGCACGGCGCACAGATCGTTGTTGGGGATGCCGTCGGGGAGCTCGATCGCCAGCTGCTCCCGCAGCGCCGCGTTGATCTGCAAGATGTGCCCCCACACGTCCGCGATGAGCAGTCCCACCGGCAGTGCCTCGAACGTGCCGACCACCTGCTGCTTGTCCTCACCGAGGGCCTCGACTCCCTCGACCAGCTGCGTGAGTCGAGTCGATACATCGGCGCCACCCATCGCGTCGGGCACGCCCTGGCTGTTGGCGCGCCGCATCGCGGCGATGCTGCGGCCGAGCTCCGTGCCGAGGCGCTCCATCGCGTCGATCTCGGATCCATCGAGCTCCATGTCCTTGGGGACGCAGACCATCCACATCCCGTAGAGTCGCCCCTGATGGGCGAGGGGCACGACCATCGTGTAGTGATCGTCGACCAGGCCGAATCGCCGGTCGAAGCGAGCGATGCGCTGGGTCAGGAACGCGGCGCGGTAGGGTGGGCGACGCACGTCGCGTCGGCGCTCGCCGATCTGGGCCTCGGTCATGCCCATGAAGGCGCGCAGCTCGAGGTGCCACCGCCCCGTGGGGAGCTCGGCGATGACGCCGTCGAGATCGACGCGAAGGTAGGCGCGGACCAGCTCGGCCATGTCGCGCCAGAACCAGTCCTGCGGCGCGGTGGCCGACGGCTCGATCACGAGCTGCTCGGTGAGCTGCTCGGAGACCGTCTCCATGATCTCCACGCTGTGCTGCTGGGTCAGGTACCAGTTGGCGAGCATCACCGTGAGCACCACCAGGAACTCGTTGGCGATGCCCCAATGGACCCAGCTCATCACGAAGCAGGTCAGGTCGGCGAGCACCAGCACCGTCATGATGCCAGCCACCCGCAGCACCGCCTGGGCCGGCGTGGTGCGCCACAGGGCCAGGGCGGTGGCGATCAGCACCAACGCCAGCACGAGCGTGCGGACCAGCCACGACGGCTGGTACCAGTCGCGGCCGTCGGCCAGCATCGCCAGGGCGTGGCTGACGATCTCCGGCGTGGTCAGGGCGCCCACGGGGGTCGGGAGGGGATCGCGAAGGGTGCGGCTGGTCAGGCCGAGTACGATCACCTTGTCCTGGAAGACCGACAGGGGGACGTCGCCCCGCTCGATGCGCTGGAACGAGATCGTGGGCAGGCGCGACGTCGGCGACAAATAGTGGATCGGCAGCTCCTGGGTCAACGGGAGCGACCGGTCGAGCGCGCGCATCACCGGCATCAGTCGCGGCAGCTGCAGCGCATGGGCATCGAGCGACTCCACGATCGCGGTGTTGGGATCGAGCTGCGGCTCGAGCACCACCGTGGAGATCGGGTCCGGCGAGTCCTCGGGACGAATCTCGAACATGCGCGCTCGATCGAGCTCCACCACCGCCGCGGGGTGCCCCGCCGCGATCCGGGCCAGCAACGCCTTGCGCCGCTCGGCGGGCCACACCGGCGCGTCGTCGGCGACGGTGGCGTGGTCGGCCTCGACCAACAGCACGCGCTGGCTCGTCTCGGCGGACGCGGCGACGCGGTAGTAGAGCGATCTCATCGCGACGTCGATCGCCTCGGGCACTCGCGTGGAGCGGAGCGCGGCAACCAACATCAACGCGAGCAACAGCAGCGCGCCAATGCTCCGTAGGTGGCTCGACCGTCCTGGTCTCGGGTGCTCAGCCACCGTACCTCCCCACGTGGCACTGGCAGTACGAGGCTGCAATGTCGATCGTGGTCATGGTCAATCGAAGCCTTGCGACGGGGGAGGGAACGTCATAATGCCGGACCCTATCGACCCTGCACACAGGGTAGGATCACCCACGGGACTATTCTAGCCGTTACCTACCTGTAACCTTCCTTTTTCGCTCGCGTCGCTCGCGTCGGGCGCAGGTCTCGGGGGATCCCGCAGAGAACTACGACCCGGAGCCATCCACGGCCGCCCTGGGGCATTTGCGCGCAGCAGGGGAGGATGAGTGTGGCCTTGGAGTACAGCCTGCCACCATATCGCTTGACGCCTGGGTCCTCGACTGGGGCTCTTTGCCCCGATCGTACCTCCGATCGTACCAAAGTAGGACGGGATAGTGACAGTGTATGTCCCAGACCGCTCCTGCCCGGTCGTCTCCCGCGGCGGCTCGAGGCGAGCGTGAGGTGGCGCTGGCCGCCTTCGCCCCCACGAGGGCCGCGATCGGTCGAGTCGACGCCGGCCGAGGGCGCCACGAAGTGCGGGTGCGCTCGGAGCCGAGGTCGAGCGACGGCGGCGGCGCGACAGGGCGAATGCTCGCAGCCTCTCCTACCCTGCGCATGTGCAGGTCCTCGCGACGCTCTGGATCGACTGCCTCATGGTATCGCGGGGGCCGAAGTGTTAACGTTTCGGACGGTGGAGATCGGCATGAAGCGATTGGTGACCGCGTTGGGACTCGTAGCCGCAGCTTCGGGCTGCAAGGATCGTGAGCCCGATCCGATGACGACCGAGCGCTGCGCGGAGCTCGACGTCCCGCAGCTGTTCGTCGAGAAGTGCTCGACCGCCGCTTGCCACGAGGGCTCGACGCCCGCGGCCGATCTCGACCTGGTGTCGCCCGGTCTCGAGACGCGGCTGGTGCTCAAGCCCGCGACGCAGTGCCCCGGCGTGATCGCCGATCCCTCGGATCCGGAAGGCAGCGTGCTGGTGGAGAAGCTGCAGCCCGATCCCTCGTGCGGGGTGGTGATGCCGCTGGGCATGGAGCCGCTGCCGGAAGAGGACGTCGCGTGCGTGATCGAGTGGGTCTCGGGGCTGGTGCCGCCGACCGGCGACGGGACCAGCACCTCCAGCGACACCGACGACGGCTCCACCAGCGACACCGACGATCCCGTGCCCGAGATGTGCACGCCCGGAGAGATGCGCGCCTGCTACTCGGGCCTGCCCGAGACCGAGGGCGTCGCCATGTGCATCGGCGGCATGCAGAGCTGTCTGGCCGATCTCAGCTGGGGGCCGTGTGAGGGCGAGGTGCCGCCGGTGGGCGAGAACTGCAACACCGCGACCGACGAGAACTGCGACGGCCAGACCCCGGCGTGCTCGGACGTGTGGGTGATCGGCTACAACCAGATCGACAACCAACAGGCGCGTGCCGTCGCGGTCGATCGCACCAACGACGACGTGATCGTGGTCGGCGACTTCGAGGGCACGGTGGTGTTCGGCGACGGCCCCCACGCCTCCGACAACGGCAAGCACGACATCTTCCTGCAGCGCTACGACCACTTCGGCAACCCGATCTGGACCCGCATCTTCGGCGACAGCAGCAACCAGTACGCCGGCGACGTCATCGTCGACGGCGACGGGAGCATCATCCTCATCGGGCGAGCGTTCGGCATCATCGACTTCGGCGGGGCTCCGCTCGACGCGCGGGGCACCGACGACGTCTTCATCGCCAAGCTCGGCGCCAACGGCAATCACATCTGGAGCTCCATGGTCGGCGGGATCGACCCCGACCGCAGCGAGCGCGTGGCCGTCGACCCGTCGGGCAACGTCTACGTGACCGGCACGTTCACCGGCGACGCCACCTTCGGCGGCACGCAGTTCGCCAGCCTGGGTCTGCGGGACATGTTCCTGGTCAAGCTCGCCGCGAACAACGGCACCATCGAGTGGGCTCAGCGCGTGGGCGGTGCCGGCGACGACTACGGCTGGGGGGTGGCGGCCGACGACACGGGCGTGTACTTCACCGGCTACTTCGGCGAGACCGTGAGCGTGGACGGCACCCAGCTCTCGGCCGACGACGAGGCCGACGTGATGCTCGGCAAGTTCGATCCCGACGGCGTGGTGCTGTGGGCGCTCTCGGCCGGCGGGGTGGGGCACGACCAGGGCTACGACCTCGCGCTCGCGCCGGGCGGCGAGATCGTGGTCACGGGGGCCTTCACCACTTCGCTCGACTTCGGCGGGGTGAGCTCGGCGCTCACCTCTGCTGGCCTGCGCGACATCTTCCTCGCGCGCTTCTCCCCCGACGGCACCGCGCTGTGGGCCAACGCCTACGGCGACGACCGCGATCAGTTCGAGAACGACTTCGAGGTCAACACCTGGCCCTCGCTCGCGATCGGCGACGACGGCACGATCCACCTCGCCGGCTCGCTCGCGGGCGCGGCGTACTTCGGTGGCCCCGGCGACATGATCAGCGCGGGCAAGGTCGACGCCTACCTCGTGCGCTTCGACGCCGACGGCAACTGGCTGTCGGCGCAGCGCTGGGGCGGGGCGGGCACCGAGAGCGCGGTTGGGGTCGACGCCGACTCGACGGGCGCCTCGCTCATCGCCGGTCGCTACTTCTCCTCGGGCTTCGAAATCGTGCCCGCTGGGCCGCTGGTCGGCTACGGCAACGCCGATGGTTTCGTCGCCAAGCTTCCCCCTCCCTGACGAGTGGCTCCCTCGCTCATCGGGCTTCATCCTTCAGGAGGATCTTCATCATGAATCGACTGCTCTCGATCACGGCCTCGTTGCTGCTCGCGCTGACGGCGGGGTGTCGTGACGATGGCGACGACGGCGGTGCGCTGGCTGGCGCGGGTGACCCCGGTCCGTCGCCGCTGCGCCGCCTCACTCGCATCGAGTACAACAACGCCATCTTCCAGCTGTTCGGCGACACCTCGAGCCCGGCCAGCGCCTTCGTGCCCGAGGAGACGGCGCTGGGGTACGACAACCAAGCCGCCGCCCTGGTGGTGAGCTCGCTGCTGGCCGAGCAGCTGCTCAATGCCGCCGAGACGCTCGCCGCTCGGCACGCCCCGGCCATCCTCGACTCCCTGGCCAGCTGCAAGAGCGCGTCCAGCCTCGACGGCAGCTGCACCACCCAGGCGCAGGCGTGGGTGCGCAGCTTCGGCAAGGAGGTGTTCCGCCGCCCACTCGACGACGCCGAGGCCGACGAATGGTTCGCCATGTTCTCCGATGGTGCCGCGCTCGGCGGCGGCTTCGATGCGCGCGGCGGGGTGGAGATGGTGGTGGCCGGCATGCTGCAGTCGCCCCACTTCATCTATCGCGTGGAGTCGGGGCGAGGTGAGCCCAACGACCAGGGCATCGACGAGCTGTCGCCGTACGAGATGGCCAATCGGCTCTCGTTCTTGTTCTGGAACAGCCCGCCCGATCGAATCCTGATGGACGCCGCCGATGCCGACGAGCTGCGCACGCCCGAGCAGATCGAGGCGCAGGCGCGCCGCCTACTGCGAGCGCCGCGAGCCCGCGAGGCCGTGCGCAACTTCCATCGCCAGTGGCTGGGGCTCAGGAAGATCACCGAGGTGCTCACCGGGATCGGCAAGGACGTGGAGATGTTCCCGGACTACGACCCCGCGATCCTGCCGCTGCTGCAGCAGGAGACCGAGGCGTTCTTCGAGTTCGCGATCTTCGACGCCGACGCCTCGCTCGACGTGCTGTTCACGGCGCCGTTCACCATCGTCAACGCGCCGCTGGCCGAGTTCTACGGGGTCTCGGCGCCCTCGGCCACCGACGATCACTACGCGCGGGTCGAGCTGCCGAGCGACCGCTACTCCGGCTTCCTGTCGCAGGCGGGCCTCCTGGCGCTCTATGCCAAGCCCGATCGCTCGGCCCCCGTGCTGCGCGGCAAGTTCGTGCGCGAGCGCCTGCTGTGCCAGGTTCCGCCGCCCCCGCCCGACGTGGTGCCCGAGGCACCCGAGGTCGATCTGACCAAGACCACCCGCGAGCAGCTCGAGCAGCACGAGGTCGACCCGCTGTGCGCGGGCTGCCACCAGATGCTCGATCCCATCGGGCTGGGCTTCGAGCACTTCGACGCCATGGGTCGCTGGCGTGCCGACGAGCACGGCCTGGCGATCGACGCCAGCGGCGAGATCATCGGCACCTCGGACGCCGACGGAACGTTCGATGGCGTGATCGAGCTCGGCGCCATGCTCGGCAACAGCGATCAGGTTCGCAACTGTGTCATCACCCAGTGGTTCCGCTTCGCCCACGGACGGGCGGAGACCGACGACGACGAGCAGAGCATCCAGCGGATCCGCGAGGCGTTTGCCGCGTCCGACTACCGCATCCAGGAGCTACTCGTTGCGCTGACCCAGACCGACGCGTTCCGCTACCGGCGCGTGCCCGGCCTGTGGAGCCCGAGTGAAGAGGAGTAGATCCATGAGCATCATTCGTCCCACTCGACGCGACTTGCTGCGCTACCTCGGCACCTCGGCCCTGGCTCTCCCCATCGTGGGGGGTCGGCGCCCGGCGTTCGCCGATCACGGTGAGGCGCACAAGCGGATCATCTTCTTCTACACCCCCAACGGCACCGTACCGGTCAATTTCTGGCCCTCCGGCGGGGAGACCGACTTCGTGCTGTCGCCGATCCTCGAGCCGCTCGCCGAGCACCGCGACGATCTGCTCATCCTCGGCAACGTCGACATGGAGTCGGCCTTCAACGGTCCCGGCGATGCCCACCAAAAGGGCACCGGCCAGTGCCTGACCGCGACCGAGCTGCTCGAGGGCACCTTTGCCGGCGACGCGGGCGAGTCCGCGGGCTGGGCCGGCGGCATCTCCATCGACCAGAAGATCGCCGAGGTGACCGGGGAGCAGACCCTGTTCCCCTCGATCGAGCTCGGCGTGCTGGTGGGGCGCAGCGATGTTGGCGGTCGCATCAACTACCGCGGCGCGGGTGAGCCCGTGCCGCCCGAGAACGATCCCGCGGCCGCCTACACGCGGATCTTCGGCGACCCCGACGCGTCGTCGAGCGATCTGGAGACCCAGCGGATGCGCCGGCAGCGGCTGCTCGAGCAGGTCTCGATGGATTATCAGCGCCTCGCCGATCGCATGGAGGATCAGGATCGGGAGAAGCTCGACATCCACATCTCCTCGCTCGCCGACATCCAGGACCGCCTGCAGCAGAACGGCGTGCAGTTCGGGGGCGAGTGCCAGATGCTCGACCTCGGGGCGCCCATCGATCCCACGCGGGTCGACATGCTGCCGGAGATCGGGCGCCTGCAGATGGACATCATGGCCATGGCCATGGCCTGCGATCTGACGCGCGTGGGCACGCTGATGTGGACGCACTCGGTGGCGGACTACGTGTATTCGTTCCTCGGCGAGGACATCAAGGACGGGCACCACTCACTGGCCCACAAGGGCGACGAGGACGCGCCGAAGGTCGAGCACAACACCCGGCTCAACGTGTGGTTCGCCGAGCAATTCGGCTACCTCATCTCGAGGCTCAAGGCGATTCCCGAGGGCGACGGCACGGTGTTCGACAACACGGTCATCGTGTGGGTCAACGAGCAGGCCAAGGGCAACAACCACGACCGTCACGCGATGCCCTACGTGATGGCCGGCAGCGCAGGCGGGTTCTTCTCCACCGGGCGCTACGTGATTCAGGACAAGGCCGCCGCGCACAACCAGCTGTTCGTGTCGCTGCAGAATGCGATGGGGATCGAGGACGACGAGTTCGGCAACACGGCCTACGGCAAGGGCGAGCTACCGGGGCTGCGCGGCTGAGGCCGCGGGCCATTCATATGCCCCCCGCATCCGTCACGGCCGGGCGGTACAGCCAGCTTGCCCCCCAGGAGGGGGGCGAGGGAGGCGTTTCGGTGCGTTGTACTGGGCTCTCGCCCCGCATCCGTCACGGTCGGGCTCATAGGTCGAGGCTCAGCATCACGTAGTAGGTCTCCTGATCCGTCCACGGGTTGTCGATGACTCCTCGCGGACGGATCAGCTCGACCTGCGGCATCACCCGAAAGCGCTTGCGCCAGATCAGGTTCACGCCGAGCACCGAGCGGATTGCGTCGTTCTGGCTCACCTCGATGTTGCTGTCGACCCACTCGGCGAGCGCCACGGGCTGCAGGATCAGCTTCTTGGGCAGATCGACGTCGTAGCTGGCATAGCCGACCAGGCCCAGCATGAAGGGCTCGCCGGGGATCAGGTAGTCCTGGCCCATCACCAGGTCTCCCAGGACGTAGAGGCCCTTCCACTTCACGCGGAAGTCGGCGCCGAACGAGCCGACGTCGACCATCTCTCCGATGCCGTTCTCGACGCGCTTGTAGCTGCCGTTGGCTCCGATCGATAGCCACGGCCACGGATCGGCCGCAAGTCGTCCGACCACGTCGATGCCCTTGGTTCGCAGGGCCGGGGCGAACGCCCCCGCGTACCACGAGAGCCGTGCGGGGGCGATCCTCCCCCACAGCATGGTGCCCACCGAGCGATCGCCGTAGTTGCGATCCTCGATGATGCGGCCGTTGGCGAGACCGCGGCCGCGGACGGGTAGGTCCCCCGGACCGCGCAGCTCGAGGCGGGAGAACGGCCGCTTGAAGTAGCCGAATTGCAGGCGCGCTGCGTCGTGGAAGCGCACCAGCCCGTAGGCGTTGCGGAGGTAGGAGACGCGATCGAAGTTGGGAGCGTCGAGCGCATCGGCGAGGTCGAAGCTCGTGCGGATCTTGAAGCGCTTCTTGTAGTCGACCCGAAGCTTGACCCGTGCCTGGCGAAGGAACGGCTCTTGCTTGGTCTGTGCGGGCTCGTCGACCGGGCGCTCGCGCTCGACCTCCCATCCGCCCATGATGCGCCCGCCGATCGACCACGATAGGTCGTCGCTCTTGATCTTGCCCGCGTTGCCGCCCTTGGGCTCGTCTGGCGGTGCCGCGATGGTGGCGTCATCGGAGCGGGCCGGACCCGCAGGGGGCGTCGCGCCGGGGGTCGTGTTCTCCGAATCGCTCGGACGCGACTCGAGCTCGTCCGGCGAGGGATCGGACGTGGTCGGATCCGGATTCGGCTGCGCCACGGTCTGGCTCGGATCCTCGCTTGGATCCTGGCTTGGATCCTGGCTCGGATCCGACACGGTCTCGCTCGAACCAGGGTCCGGACCCGACACCACCTCGCCCGACGTCGCATCGGTCGTGGGCTCGTTGGTCTCGGGTTCCCGTGGCTCGCTCGCCCCCCCGCTGGGCTCGTCGGCCGAAGGACGGCGCGTGGAGGCCGAGGGGGAGGGGGCCGGTCCCACCGCCAGCGCCAGCAGCAAGCTCAGGAGGTGCGTCATGGGTCCTTGTGGTTCTGTGCGCGGAGCATGGCTTCGGAGGCCGCCAAGAACTTGCTGGTGCGTGCGAGCTCTCCTGCGTGGGTGTCGAGTGCCTCTTGCAGCCACGGCGGGAGCCCGCCGAGGCACTTGACCTCGACGATGTACAGCGGATCCCACCCCAGCTTGGGTCCGAGGTGCTGGCGCTCGAGGCGAGGCGAGTGCGGCCACGTGTTCGCGGCGGCGGCGAAGAACGCCAGGTCGCGATCGATCGTCACCCGCAGCGACTCGTCCTCGTCCTGCCAGGCGGTTCTGCGGTAGTTGACCACCACGCTCGGACACAGCGGGGTGGTGAAGCGACGGCAGACCTCGACCAACGCGTCGAGCACCTCTTGCGAGGCCGTCGCGTAGGTCCGTCGCTGGATCTCGAGCATCTGCTCGGTGATCTGGCCGGTGGCGAAGAAGCGCGCGACCTCGTGCTTGGGGATCCCGATCCGCCGCTTGCGAGAGCGGCCCGTGACCGACTCCTTGAGCTCCACCCACAGGATGGGCGACGAATGCACCAACGCGGCGCGTGTGCGCACCAGCTCGGTCAGCGCCAGGTTCTCATCGTAGTACTCCTTGGCGCGCACCTTGAGGCTGCCCTCGCAGGTCCGTGCCGCCTGGTAGAGCTCGAAGTCGGCCGTGTCGAAGTACACGGTGGTCACGAAGTGGCGGGCCCCCGGCAACGCGTTGGCCCCCGGCCCCGTGAAGCGATGCTGAGGCAGGCGCTCCGAGAGCACGCGAGCCAGCAAGCGGGCTCCCGTGGGGGGAACCCGAAACTTCAGCTCCCGTCGGTCGGCGGTGAGCTGGTTGTCGACATGGGGAGCTTGACTCACGGGATGGAGTACTCGATGAGCTCTTCGGACTTGCCGCTGCCTACGGTCTCGTGCCTCACCTTGCCCACACCGCGGGCGAACCAGTAGCGCTTGATCTCGCCGTTGTCGAGGCGCTCGCGCCGAAGCTGCACGCAATCGAAGGTGCCGGCCGGTACCGTGACCGAGGTCGAGGTCGACTCGACCGTGAAGATCATCAAGCGCGACTCGACCATGCCGACCATGGCTCCGCCTGCGTCGTACTCGGTGCGTTCGTAGTTCCAGTCGAGCGAGTCTCCGTCGGATGCATTGCCGAAGCTCTCGTCGAAGCGCAAGAAACCCGGGTCGTAGTCGACCGACGCGATCGGCACCCCGGCCAGGCTGACGTCCTTGTGGATGCGGTGGGTCATCGTGCCGTCGCGGAAGAGGGTCGCGATGGTGCTCTCGTTGTTCGCGTCCTCGTTGTCCTCCGCCTCGTAGGCCGTCATCCCCATGTACTCGACCTCGCGCATGTGCACGAGCTCGTCCCAGACCGCCCCGACCTCGTCCGTGTGACGATAGGTCCAGGTCGCGCCGTCGACCAACGGGTAGTAGTCGCCCTCGAGCGGCGGCGGGCCGCTGTCGGTCTGGTCGTCGGTCGTCGGGGTCTCGTCACCGGTGTCCGTGGTGGGCTGGGTGGGCCCGTCGGCCGTGTCACCGGAGCTCGGCTCGAGGTCGCCGCCGTCGGTGCTCGGGTCTTCACCCGTGTCGCTGGCACCGTCGGTGGACACCATCGGGTCGGCTTGATTGCAGGCCATCGGCGCGCCGGTCAGCGCGCCGATGCAGAGCATTCGGACGAAGATGTGGCGCATATCCTAGTCTTCCGTTCCTTCGAGGTCCTCGCCGCGTTTCCAGGCCGGTCGTTGGTCTCGTTCCTCGCGTGCGGCAAACTGGCGAAGGACGTGCACGTCACCGGCACCATGGGCCTTGCATCGGTCTAGCAAGGCCTCGATGCGAGCGCTGGGCGCCAGCGCAGACACGCTGCCGGCCACGGTGGAGGGCCAGCGCTCGGCAAGCTCCTCTCGGAGCTCGAGCGAGGGCTCGTCGTCGAGCGAGCCCAGGCTCTCGATCACCTCGCGTCCGGCGCTGAGCAGCTCGCGGCGCAGGCCGTGGGCGAAGTCGCGGCCGTCGTTGACCATGGCTTGCAGCACGGCCTTGGGCGCCAGGGGAGCGTAGCGCTCGAGCCGCTGGCGGCTTCGGTCGTCGTGCAGCCCCTTGAGGCTGCGCAGGGCCATCGCCGGGTCGCGCTCGAACAGCTCGTCTCGGAGTCGCCAAGCGTCCTCGCCGTGGCACCCCGCGATGCCGATGGCCGCCTGCGCCACGTTGCCTGCGCTCCACAGGCGCTGCCGCAGCGCGCGGGCCAGGTCGTCCTCGCGTCCGGCGAGGCTCTCGAGGACCTCGCCCGGCGCGTGCTCGGCCAGCTGCTCGCGCATGCGATCGGAGCGCTCGTCGTCGAGATGGCGCAGCGCTCGCGCCACCGCAGCGGGTGCGCTTGCCATCAGCCGAACGCGCAGATCGTCGTCGTCGAGCGGGCGGCGGATCCACCCCGAGAGCGCGTGCTCGGGCACCTGCGTGGCGAGGTCGGGCAGCAGCGGATCCTCGACGTCCAGCGCCCATGCGACCAGCCTGGGCTCTCGCGTCGCGGCGCTGCGGCGGAGCGCGCGACCTGCGATGAGGTTGCGGGTCATGTAGAGCGCGATGTTCTCGGGCAGCTCGGCGAGGGCCTCGGTCAGACCGTGCTCGGGCGCCGTCTGCCAGACCGGCACTCCGTCGCTCGGATCCTCGAGCGTCGAGGGCGGGGCGCCGGTCGCCAGCGCCTCCACCACGCGCTCGGCCACGGTGGACGGTCCCACGCGCTCGGTGTGGAACAGCAGGTAGCCGCGCTCGGCGGCCAGCTCGCGGTAGCCCTCGCGGATCCGTTCCTTGAGGCCCGAGCCCGACAGCCCCTTGCGGGAGGGATCGCGGACCTTGGGATTGCGGGCGCGATCGAGACGCTTGCGGATCTTGCTGGTGCGCGGGTGGACGTCGAGGATCACGGTGACGTCGGGGTCGAGGCCGCCGCTGGCCATGCGTGCCGCCATCTCGCACTCGTCGCGCGGCAGGCCGCGGCCGTACGCGCCCAGCACCACCGCGGTGAGGATCGAACGATCGAGGAGCACCGTCTCGCCACGAGCGATGGCCGGGCGTACCTGCTCGTCGAGGATCTGAGCCTCGCGCGCGCAGTAGAGCTCTCGTTCGGCGCGCGGGCGCAGCTCGAGGTTGACGCGATCGCGGGTGAGCTCGCGAATCATCCGTGCGGGGCGGGAGGAGTGATCCTTTCCCGATCGTGGCAAGAACACGGTACAGCCGGCCTGGCGCAGTCGCTTGGACAGTACCCCGAGTACCGTGGACTTGCCGGCCCCGTCCAGCCCCTCGAAGGCGATGACCTTCCCAGCCAGCTTTGCGAGCCCGCTCTCCATCATGCTCCTCTTCCCGATGTCACGGCACAGTAGCAGAATCTCAAGACTCGGACGCAGCAAGTGGTAGGCTCGCAAAACGTTGCCGAACGCCATAAGCCAGGTATGGAGAGGTCCTTTCGTTCAGTGAGCGCCGTCGACGACTGTCGTGAAAGGTGGCACCGATGCAGCGGGAGGTGCCGCGCGTGTTGACGCCACCCTCGCCATCGTGGCTGCGGACGCGGGCGTTTCGCGTGGCCCTGTGGTGGCTGCTCGCCATCGTGCTCGTGGTGGTGGGAGCGCTCGACGACGACGACGATGACGACGACGGGGCGGGCGAATCCGAGCCCGCGGCCGTGGTGCTCGACGGTGTGCTCGAGATCGCCTCGGTCAAGCCCGTGGAGGCCTACGCGGGGTCGGCGGTGATCGTCCGTGTGCAGGGCCACGACGACATCCCCATCGGCGCGCTCGGGGTCGAGATCGGCACGCGGCTCGTGCCCGTGCTGCACGCTTCGGAGGACCAGCTGGTGGTCGAGGTCCCCGCCGATGCGGAGCCAGGCTCGACCTCCTTGCGCCTGGTCACGAGCGAGCGGAGGACGGCGCCTCAGACCATCCGCATCAAGCGGCTGAGAACCCGCAGGCTGCTGCGCAGCCTGGTGGGGGGCCTGGCGCTGTTCGTGTTCGGCTTGCGTACCCTCGCCCACGGGCTGCGGGGCTACGCCGGTCAGCCCATGCGCGCGGCCATCGGGCGCTGGACGGGGGCGCCCCTGCGCGGGCTGGGCCTGGGTGTCGTCGCTGGCGGGGTCGGTCAGTCGATGCTGTCGGTGGCCGCGTTCGTGGTGGGCCTCATCGAGTCTCGCCTGCTCTCCTTCAGTGCGGCGCTGGTGGTGCTGCTGGGTGCCCACCTGGGAGTCGCGGCCGCCATTCTCGTGCTCCCGCTCGGGCTCTCACGGCAGGCGCTGTGGATCGTGGCGGCTGGTGTCGCCTTGCTGACCATGGCGCGCCATCGTCGCGGCGAGTCGGCGGGCGAGCTGGTGCTGGGGATGGGCCTGCTGTTCTACGGGCTCGGCGTGCTGCGCAGCGGCTTCCAGCCGATCATGGGCGATCCCGACGTGCTGCCCTATCTCGATGCTCTGCGCGAGGATGGCGTGGCGGGGCTGGGGGCGCGGCTGCTGGCGGGGACGGTGCTGGGGGCGCTGCTGCAGGGGCCAGGGGCGGCGTTCGGCCTGGTGCTCAGCATCAGTGAGTCGACCGCCTTGCTCAGTCCCCGGCAGGGGCTCGAGATCGTCGCGGCCACCAACATCGGCGCGAGCCTGGGAACGTTCGTGCTGGCCCTGCCATTCGGCCGCGGGGCCGCGCGCCTGGCGGTGGGGCACGTGCTCCTCTGCACGGGATGCACGGCGGTGTTCCTGCTGCTGGTGCCCCCCGTCGTCACGCTGGGCGAGCTGGTGCTGGGGACCGATCCGGGCCAGCTGGCGTACGGCAAGAAGATCTTGCTGCCCAACCTCGCGTCCCACCTGGCCCTGTCGTTCGTGGTGGTGCAGGCATTCGCCGTGCTGGTGATGACGCCGGTGGTGCCGTCGGCGGCTGCCGCGGTGCTGCGGGCGTTGCCCGGGAAGCACCGCGGGAGCGCCGATGCGGTGCCCGTGCGCCGGCCCTCGACCGTCGACGATCCGATCATGCTGGTGTCCGATGCGCTGGTGCTGAGCCTCCGGAGCGACCGGCGCACGATGGAAGCGACCATGGCCCTCTTGCGGCACGGCGAGCGCCGGGAGGCGGTCCGTGGCGACGAAGGGATCTCCGGTGCGCGGGCCGACATCAAGCGCGCGGTGGTGGAGCTGGCCCGCTCCGACGATCCGGCCGTGGCCAGGGCCACGGCCGCGTGCGTGGCGGTGCTGCACTTGCAGCGCTCGCTCGAGGAGCTGCAGCAGCTCGCGGAGCGCGGGATCGAGAAGGACTATGGGGTCGACAAGGTCGCGCTCGAGGCCTTCACCACGATGTACGAGCTGACGCGGGGCGGACTCGATCGGGCCATCGAGCACCTGCGGGGCCGAACCCGGCTCGACATCGAGCAATCGCGCATGCGGGAGATCGACATCAACGCGCAGGAGACGGAGCTACGGTCGCGGCTGCTGGCCCAGCTGCCCGAGTCGCGGGGGCGCGAGCATGCGATCCTGTGGAGGATCGAGGTGATCAGCACGTTCGAGAACGTGGGCAATCACGTGTATCGGATCGCGGAGGTGCTGGTGGAGGCGGCGGAGGACGATTTCTAGGAGGGTGGAAGAGGTAGGGAAATGGGGTCGGAGGGTGTGGGTGGGGTGGTGCGTTTCTTGGCTGTTTTTGGCGGCCCCCTTGGGGGGCGTCGCCTGGCGGCGCCGCGGGGCCTTCCGGCCGGCTCCGCCGGCCTCATACCGTATCCCAGCTCACCGCCCCCCGCTCGGCCTCGGGCAGGCTGTCGAAGCGGCTCTCGATCGCCTTGCGGCCCACGCCGCGGGGGGCCCGGTAGACGAATGTCGCGATGCCCTTCTCGATGTAGCGCTCCTCGCCCACGATCGAACAGCCGGCCTCGGTGAGCACGCGGGTGTAGCCGGCCGCGGCCGAGGCAATGATCTCGCGAGGCAGGCCCTGGACCACGAGCTTGCCTACCGTGTGCCCCTCGAGGGCAAAGATGAGCACCCAGCCCGAGAGGGTGGCGAGCACCGCGATCACGTAGAGCTCGAGACCACAGCAAAGGCCCACCACCGTGACCAGGATCACCCGACCCGTGTCCTTGGCCTGTCCCACGTTGGTCCGAAAGCGAAGCAAACCCCCGATGCCGAAGACCACCAGCGCCATGCTCGGCTGCACCTTCACGATGAGGGCGATGAGCGCGGCCACGATGGAGTACATGATGAAGGTCTTGGGCTGCTCGAGCTCCTCGAGCGTGGACGCCTTGCGCCGAATCGACGGGTGGTAGCCAATGATGACCGCGAGCACCACGGCGGACAGGAGCACACCACCCATCTGCGCAATGAAGCGCATGTCACCAAAGCCCTCCCAACCGACGAGTTGATCGCGTAGCTCGGGGACCCGACTGCCGAAGACTTCCATGGCGGAGTGGGAGGGTAGCACCGTCGGAGGGGCCGATTCCTCGGCTCCGGCGTTCGGGCCGATGGCGTGCATACATCGGCTCCCCAGCGACCACGTGGATCGGTGGTCGGTGTGCGGGTGGCGGTGGATCCACGACTGTATGGGCGACTGTACGGGTGCCTGGGAGACCGCCCCCTCCCGCAAGAACGCCTGCGGAATGATTCGATGGACGGTGCTCCGATGACGCCGTGGTGGTAACCTCGTGTCCGGGTGGTGGTACCGTGCGGTATCGCGCTGACGCATGACGATGAGAATTGGCAATCGATGGCGGTGGGTTCTGCTGTGTGGGGGCGTGATCGCGTGCACCAACGAGTCCCCTTCGGGCTCGGATGGCACGGAGGACACGACCACCATGGACGCGACGACGGGCTCCACGAGTACGGAGTCCGGCGATGCGACCACGAGCTCGGCCGAGGTCTCCACGAGTACGGATGACTCCGGATCGAGCGGGTCGGGCGAGTCGAGCTCGAGCACGGGAGAGCCCCATGATCCCAACGAAGACATCCCGCCGCTCGACGAGGAGGGCTGCCATGGGCTCTACGCCCAGGACATCATGCCCACGTTCGAGTTGACCATCCACCCCACGATCTGGGAGCAGCTGGAGTGGGAGTGGAACAACGGCCCGGCCAACGAAGACGCGGGCGTCGAGACCGCCCCCTATCACTCGCTGCAGGAGTTCCGCTACGGCGACATCGTGATCACCGACGCTTCGATCCGGCTGCGCGGCAACCCGACGTGGTGGACACCGCTGCCCGGGGACAAGATGCAGTTCCAGATCGGCTTCCACACCCAGGACCCCGAGGGGCGCTTCCTCGGGCTGCGACGGCTGGCGCTCGATGCCGCGACGTTCAATCGTCACATGCTGCGGGATCGGCTGGCGCTGGCCGTCATGCGTCGTGTGGGGATCCGGGCGCCTTGTGCCAACCACGCACGGGTCAACGTCAATGGCGAGTACTACGGGCTGTTCACCAACATCGAGAAGCTCGACGAGGAATTCCTCGAGCGCACCATGGAGGACCCCACGGGCGACCTGTGGAAGCGGGCCAACTGGCAGCTCAAGACCAACGAGGACACGGCCAGTCTCTACCGGCTCAACGAGCTGCGCAACGCGGTCGACGTGACCACGCTCGACTACTTCTTCGACATCGAGCAGGCGCTGCGGGTGTATGCGGCCGAGGCGGTGATCCCCGACTCCGATGGCGCCTGGGCGGGTGGTCTCAACTGGTACCTCTACGATGATCCCCACCGCGGCAAGTTCATGCTGCTGCCCTGGGACAAGGACAACACCTTCGAGCGCTTCGACGACGAGCCCGACGGCGACTACCCCCTCAACCCCGATCCGTTCACGTGGGAGAAACCCACGACCCACGGGCGGAAGTTCTACGACCTCGCGCTGACGGATCCCGCGAACTTCGCCCTCTACATCGACATCGTCGACGAGGTCCTGCACCAGGGGTACGACCCCGACCAGATGCTGGCATGGATCGACGAGTGGTCGGCGCAGATCGAGCAGGCCGTGCTCGACGACGTCAACAAGCCGTACTCCAACAACCTCTACTACAACCGGCTCGAAGACCTCCGCGAGTACGTCCCGCAGCGCTACGACTTCGTCGACCAGTGGCTGGCGTGCTGGCAGCAGGGCGGAGTCGACGACGGCACCGGCCACTGCGTCGAGCTCTGAGCCGCCGAGGACGACCGGGCGCCCTGGACGGACGGAGACAGGGGCGCTCGGGTCGTGTGACGTCGACCTCGACGCTCGCTGCGTGACGCGGCGGGCGGGCCACCGTACGCGACGGCGACCCCGACCTGGGGCGCCGATGCGAAACCTCGGCCGATGCGAACCTCGGCCGAGGCGAACCTCGACCGATGCGATCCTCCGATTGGTTTCGCTGCGGCGCCGAGGATCCGTCCTAGCTTGATCGATGGGCGGGCTCCCGTGCGAGTGAACGCCGGTGGCTCGCCCGAGGCAAGGACATGGCTGTGGCGAATCGACGATTGTTGGTGGTTGCGTGCTGCGGCGCCGTCGGGTGCTACACGGGGCTCTCGGACGGCCCGGCGGACTCGGCGTACATGACCGGCGAGGAGGTCGGCGTGGACTCGGCGGAGGACTCGGGCGGTCAGGCGCCCTTGCCGGGACGGGTGCCCGTTCCCGACGCCGATGACACGACGTCGGGCGGCGAGCCGAGCCCCGCGGGGGAGACCGGCTCGATCCCCGAGCCTCCGCCCGAGGAGACCTACCCGCTCGACGAGGAGGGCTGCCACATCATCTACGCCCAGGACGTCTTGCCCACGTTCGAGCTGACCATCCATCCGGGGATCTGGGAGCAGCTGCAGTACGAGTGGGACACCGGACACATCTACGAGGACGTCGAGGGGTACGACGTCAAGCCATACCACTCGTTGGCCGAGTTCAGGTACGAGGACACGGTGATCACGAACGCCTCGATCCGCCTGCGCGGCAACGCGGAGATGTGGGAGCCGCTCCCCGACGACAAGATGCAGTTCCAGATCGGCTTCCACGTGCAGGATCCCGAGGGGAGCTTCATGGGGCTGCGGCGCATGGCGCTCGATGCCGCCACCGGAAACAAGCACTTCCTGCGCGATCGGCTGGCGCTGGCGGTCATGCGCAGGGTGGGATTGCGGGCGCCGTGTGCCAACCACGCGCGCCTGATGATCAACGGCGAGTACTACGGCCTCTTCACCAACATGGAGAAGATCGACGAGATCTTCCTCGAGCGCACGATGGAGGATCCCACCGGGGATCTGTGGAAGCGAGCGAAGTGGGAGATCAAGACCAACGAGGGCATCGCGACCAGCGAGCGGCTGGATGCGATGATCGGGGCGGACACGACCGAGGCGCTCGGCGAGTACCTCGACATCGAGCAGGCACTGCTGCTGTGGGCGACGGAGGCGGTCATCCCCAACTCGGACGGGTTCTGGGCGGGCGGCCTCAACGGCTACTACTACGATGACCCGCATCGCGGCAAGTTCATGCTGCTGCCCTGGGACCTCGACGGCTCGTTCGAGCGCTTCAACGGCGGGTCTGGCGGTGCCTTCCCCGACTATCCCGATCCGATCACGTGGGAGAGGGCCACGAGCCACGGGCGCCCGTTCTATGACCTCGCGCTGGAGGATCCGGAGTACTTCGACCTCTACATCGGCTTCATCGACCAGATCACGCACGAGCACTACCAGCCCGCGGAGATGCTGGCCACGATCGACGAGTGGTCGGCGCAGATCGAGCAGGCCGTGCTCGAGGACACCCACAAGCCGTGGGACGACGACAGGTACTACGAGGATCGTGAGGCGCTGCGCGAATTCGTGGTCAATCGCTACGAGTTCATCGAGGCGTGGCTCGAGTGCTGGCAGGACGGCGGGGAGAACGACACCTCCGGGCACTGCGAGGACTAGCCGCCCGGCGGCCGACCCCGGCGGCCGACGAGCCCCGGGCCTGGTGCAGGTCCGGGGCTCGGGGCCTTTACAGACCACCGGCTCGGACGCTCTACTGCGGGCCATGCGATCGGCGTGGTCGGACGACGAGGCTCGCGCGGCGGTGGAGCACTGGGGCCGCGGGCCCGGGTGCAACGAGGACGTGGCGCTGCGCGTCTACAGCTCCCGGCTCATCGGACGAGAGCCGTCGCTGGTGCTGCACGGCGGCGGCAATACCTCGGTCAAGACGGTGCTGCCCGATGATCTGGGCGAGCCCACCGAGGTGCTGTGCGTCAAGGGCAGCGGCTGGGACCTGGCCGACATCGAGCCGGCGGGGCTGCCCGCGGTGCGCCTGGGGACGCTCGCTGCGCTGCGGGGGCGGCCGGCGCTGTCGGACGAGGACATGGTCAATGCGGCGCGCGTGCGGCTGCTCGATGCGGCAGCGCCCAACCCCTCGGTGGAGACGCTGCTCCACGCCTTCTTGCCGCACAAGTTCATCGATCACAGCCATGCCGATGCGATCCTCGCGTTGGTCGACCAGCCCGATGCGGCGGTGCGCTGCAAGGAGATCTTCGGCGACCGGCTGGCGGTGGTGCCCTACGTGATGCCGGGCTTCGCCCTCGCCAAGCTCGCGGCCGAGGTCTACGAGGCGGAGCCCGCGTGCGAGGGGCTGCTGCTGCTCCAGCACGGGCTGTTCACGTTCGGCGACACGGCGCGGCAGAGCTACGAGCGCCACGTGGCCGCGGTGTCTCGCGCCGAGCAGGTGATCGCCGAGCACCACACCAAGGTCGGACTGGCGGTGGTGCCTCGGGCCGATGTGGACTGGCCCGCGCTCGCGCCGATGCTGCGCGGGGCGCTGGGGGAACGGCGGCGGCGCTACGTGCTGCACCTGCGCCGCAGCACCCGGATTCGGGCGTTCGTCGACGACGTGGAGCTGTCGGACCT
Source organism: Paraliomyxa miuraensis (assembly GCF_026337845.1). GTDB lineage: Bacteria > Myxococcota_A > Polyangia > Nannocystales > Nannocystaceae > Paraliomyxa > Paraliomyxa miuraensis. The sequence continues at coordinate 204,100 of NZ_JAOVZF010000159.1, forward strand.
GGCCACGCGCGGGCCGATCACGCCCGACCACGTGATCCGGACCAAGCCGTGGCCGCTGCTGCTCGATCCGGAGCATGCGCGGGGCTCGGTGGCCGAGCACGTCGAGGACGCGCTGCGGGCGTTTCGCGAGCACTATCACCGCTACGTGCAGGCCGAGCTGCGGGCGCGTGGGGTGGCCAAGGTGCCGCTCGATCCGGATCCGCGGGTGGTGCTGATCCCGGGCCTGGGGCTCATCGGGGTGGGCGCCACGCCCAAGGCGGCCGCGGTGGCGGCCGACCTCTACGAGCACACGATCGGGGTGATCCGCGATGCCGAGGCGGTGGGGCGCTACCAGGCCCTGCCCGACGAGGATCTGTTCGACATGGAGTACTGGTCGCTCGAGCAGGCCAAGCTGGGCAAGCAGTCGCCGCGCCCGCTGCAGGGGGCCGTGGTGCTGGTGACCGGGGCGGCATCGGGGATCGGGGCTGCCACGGCTCGTGCCTTCGCGGCGCAGGGGGCCGCGCTCTACCTGGTGGATCGCGAGCCGCGGCGGCTCTCGGAGGTGGCCCGTGAGCTCGGGGCACCCCACGAGGTCGTCGACGTGCGCGATCGTGGCGCCGTCGAGGCGTGCGTCTGGGCGGCGGTGGCGTGCTACGGCGGGCTCGATGGCGTGGTGTCCAACGCGGGCACTGCTCCGCAGGCTCCGATCGATCGCTGTCCGCCCGAGCTACTCACCGACAGCCTGGCGGTCAACCTGTTGTCGCACCAGTGGTTGGCCGCGGCGGCGACGGCCGTGATGCGGGCCCAGGGCACGGGGGGGTTCTTGCTGTTCAATGCGAGCAAGTCGGCGTTCAACCCCGGTCCGGGCTTTGGGCCCTACGCGATCGCGAAGGCGGGCCTGGTCGCGTTGATGAAGCAGTATGCGATCGAGGGCGGCGAGGCCGGGATCCGGGCCAATGCGATCAACGCCGATCGGGTGCGGACCAGCCTGCTCGATCCGCAGGACGTGGAGGCACGGGCCAACGCCCGGGGGCTGAGCGCCGACGACTACTTCCGCAGCAACCTCCTGCGGCGCGAGGTCACGGCCCAGGACGTCGCGGCGGGGTTCGTCGCCCTGGCGCTGGCCGAGGCCACCACCGGCACCGTGCTGACGGTCGACGGGGGCAACATCGCGGCGGCACCCCGCTGAGGGCCGTCCCGACGGTTGGCAAACGCCGGGGCGGGTGATCGGGCGATCCGCCAGGTCATCACCCCGGATCCGTGTGCGTGGACACCACCACCTCGTCGCCCACCCGCAGCCAGCCGTGGTCGTCGGCCACGAAGTACGCGCCGAACCACACCTTGCCGTGCTCGCGCCGATACTCTGCGAGCGTTCGCAAGGGCTCGACCCCCTTGTCGCCGGAGAGCGGATCGAGCGTGGTCATCACGCAGCGAGAGCAGCGCCCGACCCCGCGCAGGCCGATCGCTCCGATGCGCACGGTCGCCCAGGCATCCTCGGCGTGCGGCGGGGCGCCCTCCACCACGAGGTTGGGCCGAAAGCGAGTGACCGGCAGCGCGGGCTCGCGCACGCGCTCGTTGAGCCCGTCGATCGAGCCCTGGCCCACGAGCAGCAGCGCCTCCGAGTCGGCGAGCGACACTCGATCACCGGGGCGCGTCGAGTCTTGCACCACACGTAGCGCGTCGGCGGGCTGGTACACCAGGCGCAGTGGTCGTCGTAGGTACCGGGAGAAGAATGCGCTGCCCGCTTCGTGCTCGATCGCCTCGAGGCTCGAACGCCACACGCGAACGCCGACGCGCGGGCCGTCGTGCTGCAGCGGGATCTCGATCGCCTCCCCGGTGGCACCCACCCGGATTCCCCCGTCGAAGAGGCCCACCGTCAGCCGCGCCAGCGCCGGATCCTCGCGCTGCGTCACGAACGTCCCCGCTTCGTCCACGAGCATCCACCGCCGGTCGTGCTCGAGCCCTCCGACCCGCGTCCGTGCCGCCCTCACCGACACGCCTCGTAGGGACTTGATGGGGTAGACATGGATCGCGGACAGCTTCATGGGGGGGCGCCTACTCGAGCCCAAGGTACCAGAGCCGCGGGTTCTGCTACGATCCTCCGGTGATGGCGGGCGAGACGGCGGGCGATGCGGCCCACGACCTGAGCTACGAGCAGTACCTCGCGCTCGCCGAGTCCGCCGAGGACTGGCTCGAGTATCACGATGGCATCATCGTGGCGATGGTGGCTCCTTCGCCGGAGCATGCGCGGATCGTGGCCCAGCTCGTGCGCCTGCTGTCGCCAAGGGAAGCACGTCCGTGCGCCGCGCTGCCCGCTGGTCTCAAGGTCCGCGTCGAGGCGACCAACCGCACGCTCCTGCCGGATGTGACCGTGGTGTGCGGCTCGCTCGAGCGCTCGGTCGTGGACCCCCAGGCCATCACCAATCCCGTGGTGGTGTTCGAGGTGCTCTCGCCCAGCACCGAGGACTACGACCTCGGGCCCAAGTTTCACCAGTACCGTCGCCTCGCGTCGCTTCGCGAGTACGTGGTGATCGCCCAGGAGCGGCGGTTCGCATCGATCTCTCGCCGTGCGGGGGACCTGTGGGCGTTCGAGGACGTCGGCCCCGGAGACGAGCTTCGCTTGCCCTCGCTCGAGCTGCAGCTGCCCCTCGACGCCCTCTACCGCGATGCGCTCGGGGAGATCGTCCCGCGAGCGAGATGAGCGGAGCTGCGCGCGTCACCCCGCGAGCGCACGCTTGTCCTGCATCGATGCCCCCCAAAACTCCCGCAGCGCCCGCCGCAGCCCCGACAGCCGCCCCCCGGCCACGTGGGGCCGCAGGCGTCGCGAGAAGCCCAGCGCCACGCGGTTGGCGTGGTGGTAGCGGCGGGCGAGCTCGTCGCTCATCGGGTGCAGTTCGAAGCGGTAGTAGAGCCGGTCCACCAGGCGATCGAAGCTCTGCTCCGCCTGCGGCCAGCGCTGCAGCAGGCACAGGCCCAGCTTGTCGACCTCGGCCTGGGTCTCGAGCTCGAGCCCGCTCACCGGGCGACCGCGCCGGGCCGCCTCGGCCACGTAGACCAGGTGGCTGAGGCCCTCGATCACCGGCAGCGCATCCTCGAGGTGCTCGTCGCAGAAGGTCCGCTGTCGCGTCACGGTGGCTTCGAACCGCGCCAGGACCTCCGCGTCGATCACCAGCGCGACCTCGAGCTCGCCGTCGTCGGCCTCGCGCAGCAAGAGCTGCTCGCGTGCTCCGCTTTCTCCGGCCGGGCGGCGCACCACCAGCGATTCCGGATCCACCCCGGTCTCGGTCTGGTAGAGCACCTCGAGCCCGCGATAGAGCCGCCGCAGCGGCGTGTCCTCGTCACCCGTCCCTCGCATGGGGTCACTGCATCTGGTCGGTTCCGTGGGTGTCGAGCAGCACGCCGGCGGCCAGGAGCCGCTTGCGATCGCGAGGATCGCCCTCGCGGCGCCATCGCTCGTAGATCATCAAGAGGTTGTGCGTGGGCACGCGGGCCTCGAGGTCGACGATCTCGGCGATGACCTCGGCCACGTCCTCGAAGTCCTCGGCCAGCTCGCCCAGCACGGCCAGGGCACCTCCCCACTGGCCATGGCTCTGGGCTCGATCGACCACCTCGCGATAGGCCGCCTCGCCGATGCCCCGCACGTAGCGGACGTTCACCGGGGTCCGTGACAGGCTCCGCGGCGCCACCCCGCTGATGTAGAGCGCCCGGTCGCCCACCCCCCGCAGCGCCTGGGCTCGGGCGGCGCCGGTCTGGCCCCGCGCCCTCAGATAGTCGAGGGCCAGCGGCTCGCTGCGCCGGCCGGCCACCGCCGTGCGCCGCGCGAAGCGGGCCAGCAAGCTCACCACGTAGGCCTCGACTTCGGGGCTCAGTACGTGGCCGCTACGCTCCTTGGCGCGCTCGATCTCATCGAAGAAGAAGGATTCCAGGGTGCCGTGGTGGATCTCCATCGTGGGCATGGGCCATTCACCTCGTGAGTGATCGCGTGCGTCCCGGTCCTGCCGCGGTGGGTCGAAAACGGCCGCCATCCGCCCGTGGACGCCGTTCCTTTCATTGTGAGTCAGCCCACGGCTCGACGCACGCTCGATGATGATTTTTCGTGAGTGGTCGGGTTGACCGCCCGGGCCCCTGCCTTAGACTGCGGCCGCCTAGCACTCGGGGGGTCCGAGTGCCAAAGAGGGAATCCTCTGCAATCTCGCGAGGATACCCGGGAACCCTACGGCCGACGTCCGCGAACGCGACGCGACCGACTCACCCACACCCCAGACGACTTTCGAATCTCAGGAGAATCCACCATGAAGCTCCGACCCCTGCACGACCGCATCGTGGTCAAGCGCGTCGCCGAAGAGGCCAAGACCGCCGGCGGCCTGTTCATCCCCGACTCCGCCAAGGAGAAGCCCGCGCGCGGCAAGGTCATCGCCGTCGGCGAGGGCAAGCGCGATTCCGACGGCAAGCGGATCGCTCTCGACGTCAAGAAGGACGACGAGGTGTTGTTCGGCAAGTACGCCGGTACCGAGCTGAAGCTCGATGGTGAGGAGCACATCGTCCTGCGCGAGGAGGAGATCCTCGCCGTGATCGAGAAGTGAGCCAAGCGAGCCCAATCGCAGAATTCCCAGACGCTCTAGGAGAGTAAAGAACATGGCAGCCAAGGAAGTACGTTTCGACGACAACGCCCGCTCGGCGATCCTCAAGGGGGTCAACACCCTCGCCGACGCGGTGAAGGTCACCCTCGGGCCTCGGGGCCGCAACGTGGTGATCGAGAAGTCGTGGGGCTCCCCCACGGTCACCAAGGACGGCGTCACGGTGGCCAAGGAGATCGAGCTCGAGGACAAGTTCGAGAACATGGGCGCGCAGATGGTCAAGGAGGTCGCCTCCAAGACCTCCGACATCGCGGGCGACGGCACCACCACCGCCACCGTGCTGGCCCAGGCGCTGTTCCGCGAGGGCATCAAGATGGTCACCGCGGGCCACGACCCGATGGAGATCAAGCGTGGCGTCGATCAGGCCGTCGAGGCCGTGATCGGGGCGATCAAGAAGCTCTCCAAGGCCACCAAGGGCGAGGAAGAGATCGCCCAGGTCGGCACCATCAGCGCCAACGGCGACGAGGAGATCGGCAAGCTCATCGCCGAGGCCATGGGCAAGGTCGGCAAGGAGGGCGTGATCACGGTCGAGGAGAACAAGGCCAACACCACCGAGCTCGACGTGGTGGAGGGCATGCAGTTCGACCGCGGCTACCTCAGCCCCTACTTCGTGACCGACCAGGAGCGCATGGAGGTCTCGCTGAGCGAGTGCTACATCCTCCTGCACGAGAAGAAGATCTCGAACATGAAGGACCTGCTCCCGGTGCTCGAGCAGGTGGCCAAGCAGGGCCGCTCGCTGCTCATCATCGCCGAGGACGTCGATGGCGAGGCGCTGGCCACGCTCGTGGTCAACAAGCTGCGTGGCACCCTGCACGTGTGCGCGGTCAAGGCTCCGGGCTTCGGTGATCGCCGCAAGGAGATGCTCAAGGACATCGCCATCCTCACCGGCGGCAAGGCGCTGACCGAGGACCTCGGCGAGAAGCTCGAGAACGTCACCCTCAAGGATCTCGGCACCGCCAAGCAGATCACCGTCGACAAGGACAACACCACCATCGTCGACGGCGGCGGCAAGAAGGCCGACATCCAGGGCCGGGTCAAGCAGATCCGCGGGCAGATCGAGGAGACCACCAGCGACTACGACCGCGAGAAGCTCCAGGAGCGCCTGGCCAAGCTCGTCGGTGGCGTGGCCGTGATCAAGGTGGGTGCGGCCTCCGAGGTCGAGATGAAGGAGAAGAAGGCTCGCGTCGAGGATGCCCTGCACGCGACCCGTGCCGCCGTCGAGGAGGGCATCGTCCCCGGTGGCGGCGTGGCCCTCATCCGCGGCCAGAAGGCGCTCGAGAAGCTCGAGGTCGCCTCCGAGGAGCAGAAGGCCGGCGTGGCGCTGGTGCGTCGCGCGATCGAGGAGCCGCTGCGTCAGATCGTGGCCAACGCGGGCGCCGAGGCCAGCGTGATCGTCAACGAGGTGCGCAACGGGAAGAACTCCTACGGCTACAACGCCCGCACCGGCCAGTACGTCGACATGCTCGCCGACGGCGTCATCGACCCCACCAAGGTCGTGCGCACCGCCCTGCAGAACGCCGCCAGCGTGGCCGGCATGATGCTCACCACCGAGGCCATGATCGCCGAGAAGCCCAAGAAGGAAGCTCCGGCTCCGGGCCCCGGCGGCGGCATGGGTGGCATGGACATGTAGGAGATCTCCATGGTGTCGGCGGCCCTTCGGGGCATGGCCGACGCTGCGAGATGCGAGGGCGGTGGGTCGCACGTGGGTGCGGCCCATCGCCTTTTCGCGTGCGGGCGGTTACGCTCCATGGGGCGATCTCGATGGGTGAGCGGATCCGAGGCATGGGGCGACGGGTGGCGATCGGTGCGCTGCTCTCGTCCGCGTGCAGCCTCGAGGACGCGCTCGGCGTCGACGGCGATGGCGGCGGTACCACGTCGGGCCAGACGCAGGGCCAGACCCAGAGCCAGACCCAAGGGCAGACCCAGGCGGGTCCCGCTGGCACCGCGGTCGACGACACCACCATGGACGGCGCGACCGAGCCGGCCGACGAGACCGCGACCACGGCGGACCCCGAGCCCACCGCCTGCGAGGGCCGGTCGCTGCGGGTGGCCGGCTTCAACGTCGAGAGCCTGGGCGCCCAGGGCTCCGAGAGCTTCGAGGCACTCGCGTCGGTCCTCGCGCGCATCGACGCCGACATCGTGTGCCTCGAGGAGGTCGACTTCTGGGACACGGCCACCCTGTTCGCGCTGGCCAATCAAGCGGGCTACCCCGACGTCATCCAGGCCAACGAGCCTCCCGCGATCGGGGGCGACTTCACCAACGCCTGCCTGAGCCGCTCTTCGCTGTCCATGGTGGGCTCGTACAGCGGCTGGGACCTCTCGAGCGATTCCGAGGCCAACGACGTGGGCCGCGACATCTTGGTGGTGCGGGCCGATCTGTCGGGCCCCGGCGAGCCTCCCTGCGCGGTGGGGGTGGTCTCGCTGCACCTCAAGTCGGGTCAGGAACCGATCGACTGGTTTCGGCGCCAGGTCGAGGCCGAGCGCGTGGTGCAGGCGGTGGCGCTCTACCGCGACGCATACCCCGACGATCCCATGGTGATCATGGGGGACCTCAACGAGAGCCTCGACGACCCTGCGCTCGGCTCGACCTTCACCGGGCTTCCCGAGGGCCTGCCGCCGTCCTATCACATGGGTGCGGACATCGAGCTGCCGCTGGTCTACCAGCCGTTCGATACCTTCGAGGGCCTGGGCTTCTCGATCGCTCCCGCCACCCAGGAGGACTCGAGCCGCGACCAGACCTGGAACGATGCGGTGCGGCTCGACTATGTGCTGCATGCCGACGCGCAGCTGCAAGGAGCGTTGGTCTACAACGCCTGCCGCGACGACGGCACCGATGACCCGCCCGCCGGGCAGTGGCTGCCCCTGGCCGGCGAGCCGCTCGATTGCTCGCTCTCGGACCTGGCGTCGGACCACTTCCCGGTGATGGCGGATCTCGTGCTGCCGTAGGCGGGTGAGGTACCCTGCGGCCCGCATGAAGGCGCTGGTCACGGGAAGCAACGGCACGGTGGGTTCGGTGTTGTGCCACAAGCTCGCGCGCGCGGGTTGGGGGCTGGTGCGCTGGGATCGCAGCGAGGTGCCCATCGACCACTACGAGTCGATGGAGGCGTTCATCCGTCGCGAGCGCCCCGACGTGCTGTTCCACCTCGCGGCTGCGTCGCAGCCCGCTCAGGGCACCCCGCGCGCCGAGGAATCGTGGAAGGTCAACTACGAGTGGACCAGCGAGCTGGCCTGGATCACCCGCGAGCTGGGGATCGGCTTCGTGTTCACCAGCACGGTGATGGTGTTCACCGACGCGCGCCCCGGCCCCTACACCATCGCCAGCCGACCCGATGCGGCCCACGACTACGGCATGGAGAAGCGTCGCGCCGAGGAGCGGGTGCTCGATCAAAACCCGCAGGCCAAGGTCGCCCGCCTGGGCTGGCAGATCGGCCAGGACCTCCAGGGCAACCAGATGGCCGCGTGGTTGGCCCAGCGCAGCCACGTGCGGGCCAGCGCGCGCTGGATCCCCGCCTGCTCGTTCCTCGAGGACACCGCCGACGCGCTCCTGTGGATCGCGGCGGCGCGACCCGGCCTCTATCACGTCGACAGCAACGAGGGCTGGAGCTTCCACGATCTCGCCTGCGCGCTGCGAAAGCGCCACGGCACCCAGTGGACCATCGAGCCGACGTGGGCCTGGGCCTACGATCAGCGCCTGCTGGACGCCAGGGTGGCCATGCCCACGCTGGCCAAGCGGCTGCCCGAGCTCGGACGCTAGCGCCTCGCACCGCTGGTCGCCTGCTCGACGGACGTGATGCGTTGTTTGCGCAAGTCCAAGGGGCAGTCGATGGCGGGCACTCAGGGCGTGTTGGCGCGTCTTTGGCGGGTGCTCACGCCGACGGCTCCGCGGAAGTCGGGCCGGCTACGGCATGCTCCCGGCACCCATGCCAGTTCCCTCCAGTCGCACCGTCCTTGGCGATCTCGTGTGGGCGCCATGGTCGGTCGTGGGCTGGACGGGCACGTTGGCGTGGATGGGCACCATCGCCGCCGTTGCGCTGCCGATGACGCTGGCCGGGGTGCCGTTCGAGAACCTCCAGGTGCGGCTGGGTTGGCAGCCGGCGGTCGCGTGGCCGCTGTGGTTGATGCTCTCGCCGCTGCGCGTCACCTACGATCCCCGCTACGACAAGGCGCGGGTCAGCGTGTTCACGCAAAACCACGTGTCCGTGCTCGATGCCAACATCGCGTGCGGCACGATCCCGGTGCCCCTGTGTGGGCTGGAGAACGCCGCGCACCTGCAGCTGCCGGGCTATGGCTGGTTGCTGCGCATGAGCAATGCGATCCCCGTGCGCAAGGGTGAGGGGCGCTTCTCCGAGATCGCCGATGCGTTTCGCGAGCGGGCCTCTCGCGGCGTGTCGGTGCTCGCGTTTCCCGAGGCGCACCGCACCATCGACGGCAAGCTGCGTCCGTTCAAGTCGGGGGTGTTTCGGGCCGCTCGCGACGCGGGTCTGCCGATCGTACCCATCGTGTCGCGCGGGATGTATCGGATGCTGCCCAAGGGGTCGGTCACCGTGCGGCCCAGCCGCATCGAGGTCTACGTGGCGCCGCAGATCGAGACCGAGGGCCTGAGCGACGACCAGCTCCCGGCGCTGATGGATCGCGTGCGCACGGTGATGGAGGCGTGGATCGAGCGCAAGGAGATGCTCGGCGACCTGTGCCTCGAGCCGCTCTGAGAGCGCACCGGGGACGTCGACGATGACGGGCAGCATCGCGCTGGCGCTTTGGTTGGGAACCCTGGCGCCGCCCTCGCCCTGTACCGACACGGTGGAGGGGCGGGTGGTCGACGAGAGCACGGGCGAGCCCGTGGCCGGTGCGCTGGTGCGGTTGGGCGAGGCGAGCGTCGAGACCGACCAGACCGGCCACTTCGAGCTGCACGACGTGTGCCCCGGCGACCATGCGCTCACGGTGGAGCGGCCCGAGTACCACACGGTGCGGCAGCAGGTGGCGGTCGACGGCGACACCGCGGTCGACGTGCATGCGCTGCCCCGCGAGGTCGAGCACGACGACCACGTGCTGGTGAAGGTGGCGGCCACGGCGGCCACCGAGACCCGAGCGAGCGATACGCTCGAAGGCGAGGCGCTCGCGCGTACCCGCGGCAAGGGCTTTGCCGATGCGGTCGCGGGGGTGCCCGGGGTCACGGTGCTGCGCTCGTCGGCGGGGGGGCTGGGCAAGCCGATCATCCGTGGGCAGTACGGGCGCCGCAACCTCCTGCTGTTCGACGGCGTGAGGCACCAGGGGCAGGAGTGGGGGATCGATCACGCGCCCGAGATCGATCCGTTCTCGGCCGGCAGCATCACCGTGATCAAGGGCGCGGGCTCGATCCGCCACGGACCCGACGCGGTGGGCGGGGTGGTGTTGGTGGATCCTCCGCCGCTGCCGCGTGAGCCCGGCGTGCGCGGGCAGGCGCACCTCGTGGGGGTCAGCAATGGCCGGCAGGGGGTGTCGGCGCTGCGGATCGACGGGACGCATCGGCGGCTGCCGGGCTTCGCGTGGCGGGTGGAGGGCAACGCCACGCGCGCGGCGGGACTCTCGGCGCCCGACTACCCGCTCGACAACACCGGGTCCTTGGTGTGGAACGCGGGCGGGAGCCTCGGCTACCAGCGCGATGCGTTCGAGGTGCGGCTGTCGTATCGCCGTCACTTCCAGCAGGCGGGGATCTGCACGTGCCTCACCATCGACTCGCCCGAGTCGTTCGCCCAGACGATCGAGCGCGGGGTCCCGGTGGGGGTCGAGCAGTATACCTCGGAGTACCGCATCGAGCGGCCGTTCCAGCGCGTCACCCACGATCTGGCCGCGGCACGCGGACGGGTGATGCTCCCGCGCGCGGGGCAGCTGCACGCCACCTACGCCTTCCAGGACAACCACCGCCAGGAGTACGCGGTGGTGCGGCAGGGCGTGGAGGGCCCGCAGATCGAGCTGCGCCTGCGCACGCACACCGGCGACGTGGCGTTCGAGCACGCCCCGGTGCCGCTCTCCGAGGGGCTGTGGCTCGAGGGCGTGGCGGGGGTGGGCGGGCTCCACCAGCGCAACGCGTTCGACAGCAACCAGACGCTGATCCCCGACTACGTGCAGCTCTCGGGCGGCGCGTTCGTGCTCGAGCGGGTGGTGACCGAGCGCTTCGAGATGCAGTGGGGCGTGCGTTACGACGGCATGCAGCGCACCTCGATGCTGGGCGAGCGCGACTACCTGGGGCAGACCGGCACGGGGCGCCTCGATCCCGACGATTGCGAGCGCACTCCGAACGGCGGGGGCCGCTGCCGGTTCCCGTTCCACGCGCCCTCGGGCTCCTACGGCGTGCTGGTGCGAGCGGCCCGGGGGCTCGAGCTACGTGCCGATCTCACCTCGACCGCGCGCTTCCCCAACGTCGACGAGCACTTCCTCAACGGCATCGCGCCGTCGTTCCCCGTGCTGGGGCTGGGTGGATCGGCGCTGGGGGTCGAGCGCACCTGGGGCAGCTCGCTCACCGCGAGCACGTCCCATCGGTGGCTGCGCACGGAGACCTCGGGGTTCTTCAACTACGTCGACGAGTACATCTACTTCGCGCCAGAGCCCACCGACGGGCCGCTGGGGCTCAACGAGACCATCCGTGGCACCTACCAGGTGTTCTCGTTCCGCCCGGTCGACGCGGTGTTCTACGGGGCGGAGCATGCGTTCGTGGTGGCACCGCCGCGCTGGCCGGTCTCGATCGACGGGCAGCTGTCGGTGGTTCGCGCGCGTGACGTGACCCACCAGGGGTTCTTGGTGTTCGTGCCACCCGGTCGCTATCGCCTGGGCGTGACCTACCGCTGGCCCGAAGCGTGGCGGCTGCGCAACGGCTACGTCTCGGTGGGCGGCACGCTCGTCGATCATCAGCGCCGCTACGATCTCGCCGCCGACTTCGCCCCGCCGCCGCCGGCATACTTCCTGCTGGGCGCCGCGGCCGGGGTAGAGCTGCCGCTGGGCGATCAGGTGCTGTCGCTGGGGCTCGAGGGCGGCAACCTCACCAATGCGCGCTATCGGCAGTACACGAGCCTGCTGCGCTACTTTGCCGACGAGCCGGGCTGGGAGCTGCGGCTGCGGCTGTCGCTGGATTTCGCGCTCGATCGACCGGGGCGGCACGAGCACGGGCGGCACGAGCACCACCACCGCTGAGCCGCTGGCACCGGGCCCGGCGGGGCGCTCCGTTGCAGGCCGGATGCACTTGCAATTGGGTTACATCTGTGGCGTCATCTCGCATCATGTCGATTCGACGCTCGCCTCGGTTCTCCCGCTCGTTGACCTCGCTCGGCCTGGCCGCGGCGCTCGCCTTGCTGGGGGGGTGCGAGGAAGGCCACGAGCACGACGAGCACGGGCACGAGCACGACCATGAGTCGGAGGTGATCACCACGGTGCGGCTCACCTTCGCCCCGCAAGGGGGCGCCGACGCGGTGGTGGCCTCGTTCACCGATCCCGATGGCGACGGTGGGATGTCGGGCTCGGCCGATCCGATCGCGCTGATGGCCGGCACCACCTATGACCTGCGGGTGGAGTTCCTCAACGAGCTCGAGGATCCGGCCGAGGACATCACGGCCGAGATCGAGGAGGAGGCCGAGGAGCACCAGGTGCTCATCAGCGGCACGGCGGTCGAGGGCCCCGCGACCGCCGCCGATCCCCAGACGCCGGTCCTGCACGCCTACGCCGACACCGAGAGCCGCTACGGGGCCAACGCGGAGGGCGAGGATCTGCCGGTCGGGCTCGCCCACACCATCACCGCGCGCACGGTGGGGACGGGGACCTTCGTGGTCATGCTGCGGCACCTGCCCGAGCTCAACGGCGCGCCGCAGAAGGAGGCCGATCTGGCGGCGATGCTGGCCGCGGGCGAGGCGCTGCCGGGCGACGTGGATGCGTTGGTGGAGTTCGAACTGACGGTGCCGTAGTGGTCGTTCGACTTGTAATGCAATTTGGTTGCAGCGGAGGTTGGCTCCGGCCAACACGAGCGATCGAAGCATCGGCAGACACGATAGGCTCGAGCCGATGGCCAAGCTCAGCGCGGCGGGGCGCTCGCGCCGAGGTCGTGGTTGACCATGGCCGCGGCTTGGGCCCCGGTCGCAGCCGCGAAGATCGCCCCCTGGGCGCGCGTGGTCAGGTCGCCGGCCGCGTAGAGACCCGGCGTCGAGGTCTGTCGCGTCATCGGGTCGACCTGCACGTAGCCCAGCCCGTCGAGGGCCAGCTCGAGCCGCTGCACGACCTCGACGTGGCGCTGAGGCGGATGAGCGTACAGGATCTCGCATGCGACGCGCTCTCCGTCGGCGAGCTCGACGTGGGTCAGCCGCTCTCCTGCGACGACGAGGCGGGCCACCGGACGGGACTCGAGCTGCACACCGCTGCGCTGGAGCGCATCGCGGATCTCGCTCGGCACGTCCAAGCTCGCGTTGGTGAAGACGACGACGTCTTCGGTCCAGCTGCGCAGGAGAGTCGCAAACCCGTGCTGCAGCGCATCGAGATCGAGGGCCAGGTAGCCCCAGCGGCGCCCGCGGACCTCCCAGCCGTGGCAGTACGGGCACTGGAAGATCGAGTGCCCCCACGCCTCGGAGAACCCCGGGAGCGCGAGCTCCTCGTCGAGCATGCCGGTGCAGAGGATGACTCGGCGTGCTCGCACGGTGCCGGACGACGTCTGCACCTCGAAGTCATCGCGAGTGCCACCGATGGACTCGACGTGCGCGTCCCGGAGCTCGACCGTCGTGTAGGGCGCGAGCTGGGCGCGACCGATCGCGCGAAACTCCGACGGCGGCGTCCCGTCTCGCGTGACGAAGTTGTGAATGTGAGTCGCGACGGCATTCCGCGGAATGCCGGCATCGCAGAGCAGGACATGCCGGCACGCGCGTCCGAGGGTGAGCGCGGCGGCGAGCCCGGCCGGGCCACCACCGATGATCGCGACATCGAAATCCGACGACGTGTCGACTTGCGACATGAGTGAACCTCCTGGTCATGGCTTGCTCGTCGAGGTTGCGATCCGACGAGGGTCTCGACGAACATCCCACACTTGCAATTGTATTGCAATACATCGTCCAGTCCACGAACGGTGCGGCTCGACGGCCACGCCATTGCGGCTCGACGAACCCGTGTTCGGCCTCGACCCCCGGGCCTCGTCGAGTCCTCGCAGCTCGTGTGCCGGTCGTGCTGAGAGGACGTCATGGGCTTGGTCGCGCCGCCGCCAAGCCTGCTCGTACGCCAGCGCGTCGAGCGCGATGCCTCGGCCTTCGTACGGCTTGCCGCACCCTGCATTGCGGTGCCAGACTCGCACCTTGGGCCGACCGATGGGGAAGCCAGATCCGCACCAAGCGCTGCGCGCCGCGCTGCACGAGGCCGGCCTGCGGGCGACTCCAGCGCGGATGGCCGTGCTGCAGGCCTTGCAGGAGGCCGCAGCGCCGCTGACCCACTCCGAGGTGGTGGCGCGGCTGCACGGCGGCGCGTGGGATCCCGCCACCGTGTTTCGCAACCTGGTGGCGCTGGTCGAGGCGGGCTTCTTGCGGCGCACCGATGTGGGTGACCACGTGTGGCGCTTCGAGTTGCTGGACGACGAGCACGAGGCCGATGCCGCCGCTCACGAGCACGCGCACTTCCTGTGCACCGAGTGCGGCGAGGTCACCTGCATGCCCCAGCTCGAGCTCGCGCTGCCCCGCGGCAGCCGGGTCCCTCGCTCGGTTCGGACCCGGGAGGTTCGGATCCAGCTCCAGGGGCGCTGCGACGAGTGCCGTTGACAACCGCCGTACCACACCTGCATGGGGAACAGCACGCCGTCGGCGGTGGGGTTCTCGGCGAATCCGGCGCACGACGAGGAGCGCTCGGGGCTCACGTGAGGCGAGCGCCGGAGGCGATCGTCTCGTCGACCGCCGCGAGCACGGCGTCGATCTCGGTGAGCGAATTCGGCCAGTGAGGGGCGAAGCGAAGCCGGCCGTCGGGGGTCGTGCACGCGATGCCGCGCTGCTGCAGGCCCTGGTGGAGCGGCCCGAGCTCGACGCCCGCGGGAGGCTGCACGGCGAGGATGCCCGAGCGCTGCGCGGGGATCGGGCTGCGCTCGCTGCCGAAGCCGCGCTCGAGCAGGCCTCGCTCGAGCGCGTCGTCGTAGGCGCCCACGTGCTCGAGGATCGCCGGCACCCCGAGCGCGGCGATCGGCTCCACCGAGGCCTCGAGTGCCGCGAACAGGATGTTCGGGGTGGCACCGCCCTCCACCAGATCGGCACGCGCTCGGATCGGGCGATCGTAGCGCAGGTGCCCCGCGCCCTCGAACAAGAACCGCAGGCCCTCCTCGTGGCTCAGCCATCCAGCGACCACCGGACGCAGCGCCGCTGCTCGCTCTCGCCTCGCGTAGACGAACGCCACCCCCTCGAGCCCCATCAGCCACTTGTGGCTGCCGCACGAGAGGTAGTCGATCTGCATGGCCTCCACGTCGATCGGCACCACCCCGCAGCCCTGGATCGCATCGACGAACAGCTCGGCTCCGTGGGCGCGACAGAGCGCTCCGATCTCGGCAAGCGGCATGCGCAGCCCGGTCTGGAATTGCACCGCCGAGACCGCGACCATCCGGGCACCCAGCCGCAGCGCGTCCTCGAGGGTCTGCAGACCCGCGCCCAAGGATCCGAAGAAGTCCTGGGCTCGCAGCCACGAGAGCCGAAGACCGAACAGCTCGGCCGCGCGCTGCCACGGGGTCACGTTGGCCGGGAACTCGCCATCGAGCAGCACCACGCGATCGCGGGCGCGCCACGGTACGCACAGCGCCACCGCACGCACGCCCGCGGTGGTGTTGGCCACGTAGCCCAGCTCGTCCGGTGCGGCTCCGACCAGCGCGGCGAGCCGCTGGCGCAGACGCTCGCGCTGCTCGAGCGAGTGAGACAGCGCGCCCACGCCTTGCGCGGCGTAGCGGCTCATCAGCTCGACCACGGCCGCCTGCACCCGCTGCGAGGGCGGTGAGATCGCAGCGTGGTTCAGATAGGCGCGCGCCTCCAGGGCCGGGAAGAGGCTGCGGTCGCCGAGCCGAGGGGAGGGCAGAGTGGGCTCCACCAGGCCCACGCTAGCAGTCGAGTCGAGGATGGGGGCGTTCAGCCCGTGGGCGGGTTGTAGACCAGGCCCAGCCCGGCGCCGGTCATGTCCGAGTAGGTATAGGGCCCCACCAGGCCACTGGTCACGCTCGTGGCGTAGGTGGTGGGATCCATCTTGAAGGCAAGGTTGGCGCCCTGGTCTGGGATCCACACCATGCCGTCGATGTCGATGCTCACCCCCACCGGGGTGGCGCAGCCCGGCAAGGGGATCAGCGCGTTGACCACGGTCTTGGTGTTGGTATCGAACTGCGCGACCCCGCAGCCGTTGTTGACGGCGGCCCACAGCATGCCGTTGCGGTCGATCTGAAGGCCGCGAAGTCGATTGCCGATCTGGAACTGCTCGAAGGCCTGTGTGGCGGGGTCGAAGTGCACCAGGTGCCCGTTCCAGCCCGCGGTCCACGGGTGGCCGTTGGCATCCACGGTCATGCCATAGGGATCGGTGTCGCCGGGGAAGTCCCAGCGCTGCACGTCGAGCGTGACCGCGTCGATGCGCACGAGGTTGCCCCACAGGCCCGTGACCCAGAAGTTGCCGTTGGCGTCCACCGCCCCGCCGTAGGGGCCATAGTTGGTGCCGTAGGGATCCCAGCCCGGCGCGGTGACCTCGTCGAGGATCGTGCCGTCGTTGCCGGCGAGCCGGTAGAAGCGCCCGACGCTCGCCGGCAGATCGTAGTAGCCCACCCACACGCGAAAGCCGTCGGGGGCGCAGGGGTTGTTGCTCGCGCCCGCGTCCCAGGCCGTGGGGCGCGGGCCCTGCTGATTGCTGCCGCCGTTGGGCAGCGGCACGTGCCACAGCAGACACTCGTCCTGGCCGAACGGGCGCACGTCGCCGGGGCCGGTCGAGGTGTCGATGACCCCGTTGCCGTTGGTGTCCACGCACTGCTCCTCGCGGGCGGCGATCTTCACGATGCCACCCGCGCGATTGGTCACCGCCACGTCGCCCGCGAGATTGACCGAGGTGCGCGAGGGATCGTCGGAACCATTGGTGGGACCGGTGTAGTAGCGGGCCAGCTCGACGCCGCTGACCGTGTCGATCTTGGAGACGGTGCCCTCGGGCGAGTTGGCGATCCAGATGATGCTGAAGTCGACCTCGCCCTGCATGCCGCCGCCGCCGGGGCAGTCGCCTCCGTTGCCGCCCAGATCGGTGCCTCCCACGTCGAACTTGTCGCCCGTGTCGTCGACGACGCTGTCGTCGTTGTCGGTGAGGCCGGTGGTGGGGCCGAAGGTGTTCAGGCTCGTGCCGCCGCCGCTGCCGTCGCCTCGCCCGTCGTCATCGCCTCCGCAGGCGCAGCCCAGCACCAGTGCCCCCACGCCTGCCCATCGCGTCGCCCCCATCCATGCCATGGTGGATCGAGGATAGGGCATCGGGGAGGGCGAAATCCACGGCCGGAGTCGTCGGCTCGCCTCGCGCTGCAAGCCGGTGACGGGAGTGCAACGGGGCTCAATGAAACGGCGCGTGGTGTCACGGGGCGTGCGGTGTCGAAGCGGCGGTCACCCGGGGTGCGGTCCCGCGATCGGGCAGCACGAAGATGCGCCGTGCGAGCGGATCGGCGAGCGTGGACTCGTGGTAGTACCGCAGCGGCAGGGCGCGAGCGTCGAGCAGATCCGGGTGCGCGGCCAGCAGTGCTTCGAAGCTCGGCGCGGGGACGCGAGCCATGCGCTCCTGCACCACCAGCAGCCAGAGCGCGGTCAGGGTGAGGTGCACCTTCTCGGGGTGACCGTGCGCGGTGGCTAGCCGACGAAGCGCACGGTCGACATGGGGGAGCACGGTGGTTGCGTCGCCATGACACAGCGACTCGTAGGCGAGCCGAAGGTGTGCGCGATGAGACGTACCCATCGCTCCGGACGCAAATTGCTCCCACGGCGGGACGGGGTCGGAGCCCGTGGTCGATGCCGGTGCGGTCATTCCCCCTCCTTGAGTCGATGCGCGTGGCTGGCATCGAGGTCGAGTCCGTAGATCCGCTTGAGGTCGCCGATCTTGGCCAGGGTCTCCGGGGAGAACGGCGCCTTGCCCTCGAACGCATGCAGCACGATTCCCTCGAGCAGATCGCCGAGGGTGAGATCGTGGATCTCGGCCAGGCCCTTGAGCACCTTGAGCAGCCGCTTCTCGAGCCGAACGCCGGTCTGGACGCGCTCGACCGGGACCCGGGCCTCCCGTTTGGTCTCCATGGATCGATGGTACGGTGGTACCAAGTTACCCTCAAGCGAGAGGGGACCCGAGACTGACCTCGGAATTCGGTAGTAATACTCGTAATGGTGGATTTCGATCGATGGGATGGTCGAGGCCGTTTTCAGGGGTTCACAGCCCGAGCTGGCGTGATGCGAGGTCCTTCATGATCTCCTCGGCCCCGCCGCCGATCGAGAGCACCTTGGTCTCCCGGTAGATCCGCTCGACCTTGGCGCCCAGGACATAGCCGGCGCCGCCGAGGATCTGCACCGCCTCCTTGGCGCAGTGCTCCAGGCACTGGGTGGCCTGGTTCTTGAGCATGCAGACCTCCGCGATCGGCCACTGCCCTCGGTCCACGCGCCAGGCGATCGCCTCGAGGTAGGCCCGGGTGGCGCCGATGTCCTGGGCCATGTCGACGAGCTTGTGGCGGATCACCTGGCGCGTGATGAGGGGCCGCCCGAAGGTCTCGCGCTGGCGTGCGTAGGCAACCGCCTCGTCGTAGCAGACCTGGGCCATGCCGATCGCCACGGCGGCGATGCCCAGCCGCTCGCCGTTGAAGTTGCTCATGATCGCCGCAAAGCCCTGGTTGACCATGCCCACCAGGTTGCCAACGGGCACGCGGCAGTCCTCGAAGTAGAGGGTGGCGGTGTCCGAGCACCACCATCCCATCTTCTGCAGCGGCGTCCGTGACAGGCCCGGGGCATCGCCGGGGATCACCAGCAGCGACACGCCCTCCATGCCCTCGCCGCCGGTGCGCACCGCCGTGGTGATGTAGTCGGCCTGCATGCCCGAGGTGATCAAGGTCTTGCTGCCGTCGACCACCCAGTGATCGCCATCGAGGCGGGCGCGGGTGCGGAGGTTGGCCACGTCGGAGCCCCCGCTGGGCTCGGTGATCGCCAGGGCGGCGATCTTCTCGCCGCGCAGCACCGGGGGCAGCACCTGTGCCTTGAGCTGCGGCGAGCCGAGCCTGGCCACGGGCGGCATGCCGATCCCGTGGCTCATGAGGCTGGCGACGAGGCCGCCCGAGCCGGCGCGACACAGCTCCTCGGTGGCGACGAACTGTGCGAACTGATCGCCAGGGGTGCCGCCGTACTCCTCGGGGAAGCCGAGCCCGAGCAGGCCGATCTCGCCCGCCGCGAGGTAGAGCGCGCGGGGCAGCGCGCCATCGCGTTCCCACTGGTCGATGTGGGGGACGACCTCGCGCTCGACGAAGCGACGCACGGTGCTGCGCAGGGCTTCGTGATCCTCGGTGTAGTAGGGGCTGCGGGGGGCGGGCACGAAGCGATGGTAGCATCGTGCGCCCACGGGACGGCGGACCGATGGACTCGACCGCCATGTGACAACTTCGAGGACGGGCTTGCCATGACCCACGGGCTTCGTAACCCCTGGGGGTGCGCTCTCGAACGTTCACACGCCTCCTCGCGCTCGCTGCGGTGCTCACGGGCGCTTGCGACGATGACTCCCAGGACCCGTTCGCGCCCGAGCTCGACGCGCTTGCCGAGCGCCGCGCCAGCGAGGTCGGGGTCGAGGTCGGCGGCAGCCTCGAGATCCATCGCATCGGTCGCTACGCCTCCGGCTCCCTCGTCGGCCTCTTCGACCAGGGGGCCGCCGAGATTGCGGCGTATGATCCCGAGTCGTCGACGCTGCTGGTCACCAACGGCATGGCCAAGTCGGTCGACGTCGTCGACCTGAGCGACCCCACCTCGCCCGCGTTCGTGCGTGCGATCCCGTTCCCCGATCGGACCCTGGGGGCACCCACCTCGGTGGCGGTGCGCGACGGGGTCGTCGCCGTGGCCGTACCGAGCGCCATCATCACCAACCCGGGGCGGGTGTCGTTCTTCGACCTCGACGGCAACCCGCTCGCTTCGGTGACGGTGGGGGCCCTGCCCGACATGGTGACCTTCAGTCCCGACGGCACCACCGTGCTGACCGCCAACGAGGGCGAGCCCTCGGGCTATGGTGGCGGCCACGTCGATCCGGAGGGCTCGGTGAGCCTCATCGACGTCTCGGGCGGGGTGGCCGGCGTGCAGCAGGCCGATGTCACTACCGTGGGTTTTGGCGCGCTCGTGCCCGGGGATCTCGACGCGACCACTCGAGTCTTCGGTCCTCGCGCGTCGATCGCCAAGGACCTCGAGCCCGAGTTCCTGGCGGTGGCTCCCGACGGCAGCACCGCGTTCGTGACCCTGCAGGAGAACAACGCCATGGCCATCGTCGATCTGGCGGGCGCCGCCGTCACCAGCGTGGTGGGGATGGGGCTGGTGGATCACTCCGTCACCGGTCTCGATGCCAGCGATCAGGACGGTGTGATCGAGATCGGCGCCTGGCCCGTGTGGGGCATGCGCCAGCCCGATGCGATCGCCGTGTTCGAGGTCGGCGGCAGCACCTACCTGGTCACGGCCAACGAGGGCGATGCCCGTGAATACGACGGGTTCGACGAGCAGGTGCGGATCGCCGACGTGATCCTCGACCCCGGCGCATTCCCGGACGCGGTCCATCTGCAGCAGGACGAGCACCTCGGTCGTCTGCGCGTCAGCAGCAGCTGCGGTGACCTCGACGGCGATGGTGATCTCGACGAGCTCTGGGCGTTCGGCTCGCGCTCGATCAGCATCTTCGACGCGAGCGGAACGCTCGTGTGGGACAGCGGGGCCGTGATCGAGCAGACGGTCGCGGCCGTGTTCCCCGAGGGCTTCAACACCGACAACGACGCCAATGACTCGCTCGACTCTCGCAGCGACGACAAGGGCCCCGAGCCCGAGGGGCTGGCGGTCGGGGAGGCGTTCGGCTCCACCTATGTGTTCGTGGGCCTCGAGCGGGTCGGCGGGTTCATGGTGTGGAACGTCGACGATCCGCTCGCGCCGGTGCCGTGGGGCTACGTCAACCCCCGTGACTTCGCCGGCGATGCCGCGCTGGGTACCGCCGGCGATCTCGGACCCGAGGGCCTCGTGTTCATCGCGGCGATCGACAGCCCCACCGGCAACCCGCTGCTCGTGGTGACCCACGAGACAAGCGGTACCGTGTCGATCTACGAGCTCGTGTTGGCATAGGTCTTGGTTGGCCCAGGTCTCGAGTCAGGAGCTCAGCGACCAGGGGTAGGGGTCGTCGTTGAAGCCGAAGTCGGGGGGCTCGCAGTAGCCGTCGTCCGAGTGCTCGTCGTCGGCCACGCAGGGGTGCCGGTCGATGGCCTCGAAGGTCTCGGGCTGCCAGTGCACGACCTGGGTGGTGAAGCTGGGGTCGCAGGTGCATGAGTCGCCGATGCAGTCCATGGTCACCACGGCGACGGTGCCCGTCTCGCGATCGGCGTAGACGCGGTAGGGCATCGACCGTACGCTCTCGGCGAGCGGGTGCCGTTCGAAGACCCTGACCCCGACGATGCGCACGATGATCTCCTCGTGCTGGATGAGCACCTGGACCGGCCGCTCTTCGGGTGGCGTCTCCCGGTAGTACTCCATGATGGAGTTGTCCGGGTAGAACGGCTCGAGGGGCAGCGGCTCCATCGCGCGCCAGGATTGCTCGGCGAGGGCGCGGTTGGCCGTCCGCGCATGCTTGCGAATCTCGCGGGAGACCCGAGGGCACTCCGCCTCCCAGGTGAGGCCGTCGTCGAAGGCGGTGATGGGATCGGTGCGGGTCACCTCGCCGGTGGCGACGTCGTGCCACTTCAGGTCGAGCGAGCCGGGGAAGGTGCTCAGCTGCAGGTGGTCGGCCTGCGGCACGACCACGGTCCTTCCGTCGACGGAGATCGCGGGGAAGCCCCGTGACTCCACGCTCCAGCACGGATCCTCGCCGCGGTCGGGCTCGAACCGAGGGGCCGAGCCGCGGCGTACGAGCGCGGGCGTCTCGAACTCGGGCTCGTCGGTGGTCGAGGGGGGCGGACGCACGCCATCGGGAACGGCGTGGAGCTCCGCGGGGCCCAGGAACTCGTCGTCGTCGGCGAGCACCAGGTCCTCGGCCTCGGGCGGGGCCATGCAGGCGACGAGGGCCAGCGCCAGCAGGGCGGGAGCGAGCGTGCGCATCGCTGCCCGTACGATCGGCAGCAGGGGTTGCATTCCCGGGGGCGGCCGGGTCCAGGACGCCGGTGCCCGACGGTGTACGCTTGGGGCCGTCATGTGCGGACGAGGCGTGCGCCCCGATGGGGTCGAGCTGGCGGAGGCGATCGAGGCCGACCTCGTGGATCCAGAGGTCCGGGTGCTGCCGGTTCGCCACAACCTCGCGCCCACCGATCCGCTGGGGGTGCTGCGGCGCGACGATGCGGGGCGTCACCTGCTGCTCGCGCGGTGGGGCGTGCCGCGGCATCGCGGGGGGATCGCCATCAATGCACGCGATGATCGCCTGCGCGGGCCCATGTGGCGCACGATGCTGCGGCGGGGGAGGGCGGTGGTGCCCCTGCGCGGGTTCTACGAGTGGGAGGGCCCGCAGCGGCAGCCGTGGTACTTCCGGCGGGGGGATGGAGGGCTGCTGCTGCTCGCGGGGTTGGTGCTCGCCGATGCCGAGGGCCTGCATGCCACGATCGTGACCACCGAACCCTCGCGGGACATCGGAGGCGTGCACGATCGCATGCCGGCCGTGCTCGAGCCCGACATGGTCGAGCCGTGGCTGCGGGGCGAGGACCCCCAGATGCTGCTCGCGCTCGTACGGCCGGCGCCCGACGGCACACTGCTGCGCCACACGGTGGGAAGGCGCGTCAACTCGGTGCGCAACGACGGCCCCGAGCTGGTCGAGCCGGTGGCTCCGATTGCGACGCAGGGTGAGCTGTTCTAAGCAGGGGCTCATGACCTCGCTGCTCGTGCTGCGCTGGGTGCACCTGTTGGCGGCCGCCACCTGGACCGGAGGGCTCATCGTCCTGGCCGCGCTGGTGGTGGCGCTGCGTCGAGCCGGGGCCGAGCGCTCGCTGCTGCAGGCGGCGGCACGCCAGTTCGGGCGGGTGAGCTGGGCGGCGATGGGGGTGGCGCTGGTGACCGGCGTGGTGCAGGTGGAGCTGCACGGGTGGCCGTGGACCTACGGTCGGCTGCACACCAAGCTGGGCCTGGTGGCGCTCACGGTGGGGCTTGCCGCCTACCACCAGCGCACCGCGTCTCGCAGCTCACCCGCGTTGCGTGGGGTGGTGCAGCTGCTGATCCTGATTGCGAGCCTCGGGGTGTTCGGAGCCGCGGTGGCGCTGCGGGCCGGCTGAGCGTCGTCCGAGGGCCGTCCGAGCAAGCGGCGGCTCAGCGAGTTGCCCCGAGGCGTTGGGCAACTTGCCCAGAGGACGATCTCGAGGTCGATCCTCCCACCGAGATCGCATGCGTTCTTCGTTGGCACGCCGATTGCTCAGGCGACGGTCACCATGACCCACGCGCCTCGTCCCTTGGCCCCGCTCGCCGTCGCGCTCCTGCTGACGACCCTCGCCGTCGGCTGCGACGTGGAGGATGGCCGTCGCCCTTCACCCCTCGTGTTCGGTCAGGGGACGCCTCCGACCGACGATCCCGATCCGGTGCCCGTGGAGCAGGGCATGACCAAGCTCGAGGTGGCCGAGCTGACCTCGATTGGCGCCGCGGCATGGGGGGACGACATCTGTGCGCTGTCGACCAACGACCTCGGCCAGAACTGGTACGAGGACGACGAGTGCGACTGGTACTGCCCACGGCCCGACGCGGCGTGCAATGTGGGTCCAGTCGGGCCCGATCCCGAGGGGAGCGCGGCCCAGTACCCGCTGGTGCTGGTGCATGGGTTCATGGACAAGGGGGGCGCCTTCATTGGGCTCGAGCCGGCGCTGCGCGCCGATGGACACGAAGTCGAGCGGGTGTCGCTGCCGCCCATTGCTCCGGTGGCGGTGCGGGCCGAGCACCTCGCGGCGCAGGTCGACGCGATCCTCGAGCAGTACGGGGTGGAGAAGGTCAACCTCATCGGCCACTCGATGGGTGGGCTCGACTCGCGCTACCTGGTGCACCACCTCGGCTATGCCGATCGCGTGGCCTCGGTCACCACCATCGCCACGCCGCACCGCGGCTCGGTGGTGGCCGACACGGTGCTCGGCTGGACCGACGCCGACAACGAGTGGGTGGACTGGCTGATGGACAAGGTCGTCGCTGCGCTCGAGAACAACTTCGAGGGCGGCGACGACGAGGATCTGATCGGCGCGCTCGAGGATCTCTCGACCGCGGGCACGGCCGTCTTCAACGCCAACACTCCCGACGACGCCGAGGTCTTCTATCAGTCATGGGCGGGGGTCTCCAGCCCCATCGCCAAGTGGCAGGACGGCGTGGAGGCGCAGTGCGGCGACGTGCTGGCGGCCGAGCCGTACTTCTTCGGCTTTGGCAACGATCGCATGGCGGCGATGCTGATCCCGCTGTCGGCCGTGGTCGGGGGAATCAACGACGGCGTGGTCTCGGTGCACAGCGCAACGTGGGGGCGCATGCGAGGCTGCATCCCGGCCGATCACCTCGATCAGGTCAAGGACCAGGGCGGCCCGCTGTGGATCACGGGCTACGACTCGGCTCGGTTCCTGCGACAGGTGGCGTTCGGGCTGTCCAAGCGCGGGTACTGAGCCCTCGGCCCACGAGCTGGCGGTCGCCTTGGGACGGTCTTGCGGCCGCTCGCGCCCGCGCACGAGCTCGGCGACCGCTCGTGGGCGGCCGCCGAGCCCGATGCATGGCTCGATCCTTTCGAATCGCGCCGAGCGACCCGTCGATCGGAGTTCCGTGCCACGGGATGGTGGGGATCGCGGGAACCGATTAGGCTCGTCCGTGGTTGTCGCGCGCGCCCGGAGCTACGGGCCAGCGAGCCTCGGGGTCGAGGCGGAGGGAGCAGGACATCAGTGAGCAAGGGTCTCAAGATCGGCATCGTCATCGCGGTCGTCCTCGGCGTGATGGTCCTCTCGTGCCAGGTGATCGGCTACAACTCGATCATCGACGAGGACGAGGCCGTGATGGCGTCGTGGGGCGAGGTGGAGAACCAGTACCAGCGGCGGGCGGAGCTCATCCCCAACCTGGTGGCCACGGTCAAGGGCGAGGCGGACTTCGAAAAGGACACGCTGACCGAGCTCACGGAGGCGCGGTCGAGCGTGGCTGGCATCAAGGTCGATGCCTCGATGCTCGATGATCCCGAGCGCTTCCAACAGTACGAGCAGGCGCAGCGGCGGCTGTCGAGCTCGCTGTCGCGGCTGCTGATGGTGTCGGAGCGCTATCCCACGCTGCAGGCCAACCAGGCGTTCCGGGACCTGCGCTCGCAGCTCGAGGGCACCGAGAACCGCATTGCCGTCGCGCGCAAGCGCTACATCGACAGCGTGGCCCAGTACAACGCCCAGGTCCGCAAGTTCCCCACGAGCGTGGGCGCCTCGATGCGAGGGCTCGATGTTCGCCCCACCTTCCAGGCCACGGTCCCGGGCGCCGACGTGGCGCCGAAGGTGGAGTTTTGAGCGCACGAGCGCTGCGACCGGCTCGTCTGCCGCGGGGGTGGATCGGGTGGTGGTGTGGGGTGGTCGCGGTGCTCTGGCTGTGGGTGAGCCCGGCGGCGCTGGCGAGGGACGTACCGGCGCTGCGGGGTCGGGTCACCGATGAAGCGGGGGTGCTGACCGCCTCCGAGGCAGGGCGGCTCGAGCAGCGCCTGGGGGACTACGAGCAGGCCACGGGGCGGCAATTCGCGGTGCTCGTCGTTGCGTCGCTGCAAGGCGATCCGATCGAAGAGTTCTCGATCCGCGTGGTCGAGGCCTGGAGGCTCGGTCGCGAGGGCCACGACGACGGGTTGCTGCTGCTGCTGGCGGTCGAGGACCACAAGGTCAGGATCGAGGTCGGCTACGGGCTCGAGGGCGAGGTGACCGATCTGATCTCGGCGCGCATCATCCACGAGGTGATGCGCCCGTATCTGCGCAGTGGGCGATACGGCCAGGCGCTCGCGGCGGGAGTCGAAGCGTTGATCGAGGTGGCTGGGCCCACCACGGCCCCGCCCGAGGCACCTCCGCGGAGCTGGTGGACCCGCACGTTGGCCGGTCACACCCCATTGTGGTACGGGCTGATGGCGCTCGTGTGCCTGGGCGTCGTCACCGTGTGCTGGTGGCGGCCGCTCATCGGGGTGTTGGCGGTGCTGCTGATGTGGAACACATGGTGGCCGGCGTCGCTGCTCGGGGCATTGGGTCTCTACTTGCGCTGGCGGTGGGAGCGGCGTCGTCGGCTGCGAAGCGGGTACGGAGAGGTGCGGGGCCTGGTGTCGCGCAGGCGCCCGCGGGAGGACGTCGAGGGGTCGCTGTGGCGCGGCTCTGGGATCCTGGCCGTGCTGTCGATGGTGGGGAGCTGGTTGACCTCGCGATCGGGCCGCGAAGGCACCGAGGGCATCGGCCTCATGATCGCAGGACGGGCCGCACGCAAGTTCATGGGCAAGGGCGGCGGCTTCGGTGGCGGCGGAGCGAGCGGGGGGTGGTAGGGCGATGACGCGATCGAGCGCGGCGGATGATCGAGCGATCGAGGCAGCAATTGCGGCGGCCGAGGCTCGTACGGCAGCCGAGCTGGTGGTGATGGTGATTCCGCGCAGCGACGACCATGCGCGAGGACGCGCGCTGCTGGCCGGCGTGGGGGCGATCGCGCTGACCACCGCGGTCGACTGGGCCTGGCCCTCGATCTCCGCCGCGATCCCGAGCGTGATGGATGCCCTCCCGCTCGATCCGCTGACGTGGTTGCTCCCACTGCAGGCGCTGGTGGCCGCGGGTCTTTGGTGGCTGGGAGGGCGGCTGCCTGCCCGCTGGCTCGTCTCCGACGCGCGGATGGCCGATGCCGTGCAGCGGAGGGCCAAGCAGGCGTTCTTCGATCAGCGCATCAGTCATACGCGCGATCGCAGCGGGGTGCTCTTGATGCTGTCGGAGCAGGAGCACTGCGTGGTGATCTTGGCCGACCGGGGGATCGACGAGCTGCTGGGCCCGCAGCCGTTCGAAGGCTGGGTCGCGGAGGTGAGCGAGGGGATGCGGGCCGGTGAGGGGACGGCGGCGCTGTGCCGGGTCATCGGGAAGATCGGCGACGCGCTGGCCGAGCGCTTTCCCCCGCGCGAGGACGACGTGGACGAGCTGTCGGATCGTGTGACGCGACGGGAGTAGGTGTTCGCCGCCTCGAACGTGGCGAGAATCAGCGGGCGATGGGCTCGCGGAGCCGCCCGATCGAGTAGCGAGCCATGAGCACCGACAGCTGGTACTCCTTGGGCGGGCGGCTGTCGCGTTCCTGCTCGAGGCGGTCGCTGAGCCACACGGCGCACCGAGGGCACCGTGCCCCCTGCATCACGTGGGCGGACAGCCAGGCCATTCGATACCATCGACACCATGCGAATGAGCGGTGGCTTGGGTGTGCTTGCGTGGCTTTGCGTGCTTGCGCTCGGTTGTGGTGACGACGTGACCCCTGGTGGCGGTGGCTCGGGAAGCTCGGGGACCACCGCTGGCAGCGCGACCGGGACGGTGTGCCCGGTGGGGCGCGGAGGGCTGTCCGTGTACCGACGGTGGATTCTGCGACGGAGGTCTGGTGTGCCTGTCGAACGTGTGCGTGGACCCGGGAAGCGGCAACACGGACACGGCGACCGGCGGGGGCTCGGCCACCGGTACGGGTACGACGGCCGCCGATACGACGGCCGGAGACTCGAGCAGCGGTTCGACCAGCGACGACACCACCGGCGGCAACTGGGATCAGGACCATCCGTCGTGCATGGGCATGGCGCCCGACGAGTGTGGCGGCGACCACTGCTGCGCGACCGATGCCGTGCCCGGTGGATGGTTCGCGATGGGTCGCGGCGAGACGAACTCGTGCCCGGGGGCGCCGGCGGCCGGCGATGCGTGCGGTCAGACCACGGCGACCTGCCAGGCGGGCACCGTCACCTGGGGATGCCCACAGGGCACATGGATCGATCTCGGAGGGCTCGACGCGGGGATGGGCGGTGGCGATGACGAGCTGCCCGAGCATGCCGCGTACGTCGGATCGTACGGGCTCGATCGCTACGAGGTGACCGTGGGCCGGATGCGGCGGTTCATCGAGGCCTACGACAAGGCCGGGCTGCTGGCCGTGCTCGATGGTGGCGCCGGGGCCCATCCGGTGATCGCCGGGACTCAGTGGCAAGCGAGCTGGGACATCCGGCTGCCGGACACGCCGGGCGAGCTCGAGACCGCACTCGACTGCGACCCGACGGCCACGTGGACCGCGATGCCCGCGAGCAACGAGACCTACCCGCTCACGTGCGCGAGCTGGTATCTGGCCTATGCATTCTGCGCCTGGGACGAAGGCCGGCTGCCCACCGAGGCCGAGTGGGAGCGAGCGGCGATCGGCGGCGACGACAATCGGCTCTACCCGTGGGGTGACGATGCACCGTCGGCCATGCTGGCCAACTACGATGCCACGGACGGCACGACCATGGTCGACGTGTTCGCCAAGCCGGCCGGGGCGGGACGCCATGGCCAGCAGGGGCTGGCGGGCTCGGCATGGGAGTGGGTGCTCGATCTGAGTGATCCGGGCTGGTACGCGGGCGCGGGCAACGATTGCCAGGACTGCGCCAACGTGAGCGGCGATGCGGCCCGCCTGATGCGAGGGGGCAACTGGGAGTACGGTGCGTCCAGCCTGCGAGGGGCGGAGCGATTCCCGGGAACCGCGGCTGCGTACTGGCGAGGCTCGGGGCTGCGCTGCGCCCGAGACTGAGGGACTTGGTCGAAGCCGCGGGGCTCAGCTCGCGTCGGGCTCGGCGACGTCGTCGGCCTCTTCCGGGGCTGCGGTGTCCTCGACGGGCTCCAGCGGCTCCTCGGGAGCTTCGAGGGTGGTCTCGACCTCGGTCGGCTGGGGCTCGGGCGGGGGCGGCCCACCGTACTTGGTCGCGGCACGAGGGCAGGCGGTCAGCGTCGAGATCGCGGCGGCACCGATCAGCAGTGCGCCCACGCGAGCACGGGCGGTGGGCACCGGCAGCGGATGATCGCAAAAGGGGCAGACCCCGGCGTCGACGCGGACGTGCCGGGCACATTCGGGGCAGGGGCTCAGGCGCACGAACTCACGGTATCAGGTTGGCAGGCCGAACGGGGAGCATGGCCAGTCGTGGTTGCCACTGCGGCTCGGTGGGGCTGCCGGTCTCGCCCTTGGGAGATGCCCCCGCTGAGCGATCACTCGAGTCCCGCCGCACACGCGCGCGGCTCCAGCCAGCCCGGCCCCTGCGGGCGGAACCAGTCTCCCAGCGCAAAGACCTCCGAGCACTCGGGGCCGCCGCCCACGGTCTCCACGCGAAAGCGCAGCGGTTGCCCCAGTGGAGCGCCGGGATCGAGCCACCATACGCCCCAGCGCCAGCGCTCGCCGTCGACGTGGGTGAGCATGGCGGCCAGCCCTCCGCTGCGATCGTCGACCGGCACGTCGCCGATCCTCAGCGGTTGCCAGCCCTGGCCGTGCACGAACGCCTCGATCCGTACCCGTGGGATCATGCGGGCGCGCGGGTCCTCGGTAGGCCACTCGGGCGCGCGATCCCACAAATAGAAGCGAGGCATTCCGGCTACGGGCCCCGTTTCCAGCTCACCCGACAGGCGAGGCTCGAGCTCCTCGAGCAAGCGCAGGCGTGCTGGATCCACGTGTTCTGGCCCCATGCGCCAGCGCCGAGGCCGACCGGCATGGTAGCGATACGCCTGCCGGCGCTCCACCGTACCCGTACGGGCGAGCTGCACCAGGTGGTGCTCGATCAATGCGCCCGCCTGCTCGCCGAACAGCATCGAGGCGCCCTCGTAGTGCTGCAGCGCATACTCCTCCGGGGTGGTGAGGTAGCCGAGGTAGCCCTCGGCGAGCCCCACTCGCAGCACGTCGGGATGGTCGGGAAGCGCGGCCGAGATGCTCGCGGAGATCCGCCGGCCGAGGATGGTGGTGTGCTCGCCGGGCAGCGTCGCGAGCACCACGCTGCCCAGCCGTATCACGGCCAGCGGGACCTCGCGCGGCGCCATGCCCGGGGGAGGAGTGAAGCGCGACGCCGGCCATGGGAGCGCTGATCGCTTGACGCCTTGCCCGTTCGACCGCGGACGTCGGCGCGCGATGCCCTCGGCGAAGCCGCGCTCGTGGTAGCGCGTGCGGCCGTCCTCGGCCCCGCCGAGCTGCGCCTTGCCCGACAGCGCGCGCCTCGAGGTACGCTGCTGCTCGCCGTGTGCGTCGGCGAAGCGTTGCCCGGCGATGGGGCGCCAGCCGAACGCGATCTCGATCTCCCCGCGGATCTCCTGGCCCGGCTCGTCGAGCGCGAGCACGATGGCGTCGCCGAGGGCCTGGCCCAGGCTCACCGTGGACACGCGCCCCTGCGGAGCCCAGTTGGGCGACACGTCCCCCTCGGCGCCGTTGAACAGCGCGACCACGGGCCCACGATCGTCCGCGGCGCGGGCATCGAGCAGGGCCTGGGCGCGGGCGGTGGCCACTCCGAACACGTCGGCGTGGTAGAGCTCGGTGCGGTTGGGCATCGCGGTGGGGTGCATGGCAAAGAACCCCGCGATCGCAATGGTGTGTGCGTCGGCCTCGGCGCCCGAGGGCGTTGGCTCGAGCACGTGCAGCACCTCGAGGACGGGGCTCACCGCGTGGCATGGATCGACCCCGGGTGCGGGGGCGAGGTCGGCCGGCAATCCGGGGCAGCCCGGCAGGCCGGCGTTGGCAGACAGCAGCTCGCTTGCCTCGGGGTTGCGCAGGAACGGCTCGATGCTGCGATTGCGGGCGAGGGCGGGCACGGCCACCGTGTGTCGAACGAGGCGTGCGGGGCGGCGCGAGGCCGCCGCGTCGGCGATCGCGGTGGCGATCCGAGCCGCGAGTGCTTCGAACAGGTCGTGGTCGTGGCCGCCTTCGGGGGCTGCGAACGCGCTGTAGAGGCGCGACGTGCCGTGGTTGCCCGGGCCGTGGTGGGTGTGGGTGGCCGCGATCACCAGGTGCTCGCGACCGAGGTGCGAGAGCCCCGGGTGCTCGTGCAGGCGCTGGGCCACGCGGTCGAGCAGGCCTGGCTCCACCGCCCACAGATCGCCCACCACCAGCACCAGCGGCACCCCTCGCGCATCCTCGAAGTAGAGCGCCCGGGCGTACAGCCGCGTCCATGCACCGAGGGCCACCACTCCTTCGATCGAGTGACCACCCATCGCATGGCCGGGTGGGGGAGTGATGTCGATCTCCGCTGCACCCGCGAGCCAGCCGCGCTCGGGCATGGCTCGATCGGGAGCGCGCGGCACCGGCACCGGGAGCGTGCCGTCGATGGTCGCGCAGGCCCCGGTCGCGAACGCAAGACACAACGCGGCCAAGTACCGGCGGAGCCGCCCCGCTTGGGGGGCACCCGGAGGCTTGCGCTCCGCTCGTTGACCGCGGCGGGGAATGGATGGCCTCACCGCCAAAGCGAGAACGCCCCGACCCCCGCCGCGAAGAAGAAGGCGGCCGAGAGGGCGGGGATGCCCACCAGCCCCCAGACGGGCAGGCCCAGGCCCAGCGAGTAGGTTCCGCATGCCAAGCAGGCGATGGTCAGGGCGGCTCGCACGGCGCGGCGCGAGCGAGCGTCGGTGGCCTCCTGCCAGGCTCGAAGGGTCTTGGGGGCCACGCCCAGGGCCACCTTGCCCGCGCGGATCTCCTCGATGAGGTCGGGCAGCGAGTTGGGCAGCGAGCGGAACATCCGCGAGAACACGCCGAAGTCGGTCATCAGCTGCTGCTTGAGCCGCTCGGGCGTGTAGCGCTGCGTGACCATCTGCTCGATGTAGGGGCGCGCGAGCTCCACCGGGTCGAGGTCGGGCGCGATCGCCTTGGCCATGCCCTCGGTGGTGATGATGGCCTTGAACATCATCGTGAAGTCCGTGGGCATGCGGACCTGGTGCTTGGTGGCGCCGGCGACGATCTCGCCGAACAGGGTGCCGATCTGGATCTCGGACAGGGGGAGCCCCACGATGTAGCGCTCGGCGATCTCGATCACGTCGGCCTCGAACGCCTGGTAGTCGACGTGGCCGTGGCGGATGGAGAGCGCCCAGAACGAGCGCGCCACCGCCTCGAGGTCCTCGTTGAGCACCGCCCACAGGATGTCGATGAGCTTGTCGCGCATGGCGGGCGACAAGCGGCCCACCATGCCGCAGTCGAGCACCCCCAGGCGCCCGTCGGGCAGCATCAGCACGTTGCCCGGGTGCAGATCGCCGTGGAAGAAGCCGTCGTGGAACAGCATCTTGTAGGCGGCGTCGAAGTAGACCTTGACGACCTCGTCGGTGCTCTCGCCGGCCGCGATCACCTCGCTGAACTTGCGGCCCGGCAGGAACTCCATGCACAGCACCTCGGTGCTCGACAGCTCGCTCCACACCTTGGGGAACACCACGTGCGGCAGCTCCGAGAAGTTCCGCTCGAAGCGCTCGAGGTTGCGAGCCTCGATCTTGAAGTCGAGCTCCTGCGAGATCGACTTGGTGAAGTCGGTGATGATGCCGCGCAGGTCCATCGCCTGCGCCTCGTCGATGGCCTCCTCCACCCAGCCCGCGATCGCGTAGAGGATGCCCAGGTCGCTCTCGATCTTGGGGCGAACGCCGGGGCGCTGGATCTTGAGCGCGACCATGGGGCCGTCCTCACCCTCGGCGGCTCCCTCGAGGGTCGCCCGGTGAACCTGAGCGATGCTGGCCGACGCCAGCGGTTCCTCCTCGAAAGTGGCGAAGAGCTCGCGGTAGTCCTTGCCGAGGGTCTTGATGAGCTGGCCCTCGATCTCGGAGAACGGCAGCGGCTCGACGTTGCTCTGCAGGGTGGTGAGCTCGGCGATGATGCTCTCGGGCAGCAGATCGGTACGCGTGGAGAGGATCTGCCCCAGCTTGACGAACGTGGGCCCGAGCTCGGTGAGCGCGGCCACCAGGCGCTTGCCGGTGTCGGGGC
The DNA here is from genome assembly GCF_026337845.1 of Paraliomyxa miuraensis. Taxonomy (GTDB): domain Bacteria; phylum Myxococcota_A; class Polyangia; order Nannocystales; family Nannocystaceae; genus Paraliomyxa; species Paraliomyxa miuraensis. The sequence goes on from NZ_JAOVZF010000159.1 coordinate 236,777, forward strand.
TGGCCAGCGCGGCCCGGGTGAGGTCGACGCCCTCGAGATCGGGCTGCAGCTCGCGCCGCAGCTTGAGCTGCGCGAACACCCAGCCAAAGCCATGCCGCACGAACACGCGGGCGATCTCGCGAAAGCGCGCGACCTCCTTGGCCCCGGTGATGAGGGCACGCGAAGAGCTGACCAGGGTCCTCAGGACCGACACGGCGGGGAGGATATACCGTCGCGGGCAGCGGTGGTGCCCGGGATCGTGTTCGGGCGCTGCCTCCCGTATGCTGGCGGCGTCATGAACTCATGGGTCGAGGCGTGTGCCCTGTCGTCGGTGCAGCGGCAGCGTGGCGGTGCTCGAGTGGTCTGGCACGAGACCTGGACCGAGCCGTCATGACCCGTCCGATCGCGTCGTTGCTCGCGCTGGTCGCGGCATGTGCTTCGCCCGCCGCGTCACCCGAGGCCGGCTCGGCGCAGGCTCGCATCGAGGCCGAGGCGCACGACCCTCCCCCCTCCGCGCGCCCCAGTGTGCCGCCGCATGTGCCCGCCTTCGGCCCCTCGCTCGACGAAGCCCAGGCCGAGCGCTTTGCGGCCATGGCTCTGGCCTGCGTGCACCGGGAGTACCCCAACAAGCTCGCCCACGTGCTCGCGGGTCCCGACGACGTGGGGACGCCGCGGCAGCTGACCCCGGTGTTCTACGGCTGTTTCGACTGGCACTCGGCGGTGCACGGACACTGGCTGCTCGTCCGCCTCGCCCGCCGGTTTCCCACGACACCGCTTGCGGCCAAGGCCCGGGACGCGCTCGGCCGCAGCTTTGCTCCCGAGGCGATCGCAGCCGAGGTCCGCTACCTCGATCGGGCCGATCACACCGGCTTCGAGCGCCCCTATGGCCTGGCGTGGTTGCTCCAGCTCGCCGCCGAGCTGCGAGGGTGGGACGATCCCGACGCGCGCCGCTGGTCGCAATCGCTCGCCCCGCTCGAGCGCGTGGCGGCCGAGCGCTTGCGGGCGTGGGTGCCCAAGCTCGGCCAGCCGATTCGCAGCGGCGAGCACGGCCAGACCGGCTTTGGCCTGGGCCTGGCCCTCGACTGGGCGGACCAGACGGGAAACGAGGGCATGGCAGAGCTGCTGCGTACTCACGCCCGACGCTTCCACGCCACCGATCGCGACTGTGCGCTGCATCTCGAGCCCTCGGGCCATGACTTCCTCTCGCCATGCCTCGGCGCGGCCGATCTGATGCGCCGGGTGCTGCCACCCGACGAACTGGCGCGCTGGCTCGACCAGGCATTGCCCCAGATCCCCACCGACGGCTCGGCGGACTGGCTGCCGGTGGCGGGCGCGACCGACCGGACCGATGGCAAGCTGGTGCACCTCGATGGCCTGAGCCTCTCACGGGCCTGGATGCTCGATGGTCTGGAGCACGGGCTGCCGCCTGAAGACCTCCGCCGGGCCTCGCTGCGCGCTGCGGCCCAGCGGCACGCCGAGGCGGGGCTGGCCGCGGTGAGCGACGAGCACTACGAGGGTGGGCACTGGCTGGCGAGCTTCGCCGTGTACCTGACCACCCGCCGTGGACGACCGGAAGGGGGCCAGTTCTGAATCCAGCACGGCCGATGTGGTGTCCAGCCGATGGGCGCTCTGGGTAGCGGTCGAGCCGGCCGAGGACCGTTCCGGGGATGGGGACCGCCCCTGTCGTGGGCCGTGTTATACGATGCGCAACCGTGACGAAGGCCTTTCGCGGACTCGACCTCCTCGCCACAGCCGTCCTGCTCGCGGCCGTCGCCCATGCGAGCCCAGCCGCGGCCTCGGGCTTCGACGCGCCCGCGCTCAGTCACGGTCAGTCGTCACCGGTCGTGCGCGATGCTGCCGCGGTGCACTACAACCCCGGCCAGCTCGGCTACATCGATCGCACCGAGCTCGACCTGGGCCTGGGCCTCATCTTCGGCTCGATCGGCTACCAGCGCGATCGCCGAGGGCAGTACCAGTACGCCGACAATTTCGCCTTCGCCGAGCCGATCGATCCAGCCGACATCGATCCCTCGCGCACGGGCGTGACTCAGCCGGTGCGGGCCACCCCGGTGGGCCCGATCCTCGACGGGTTCCTGGCGCTGCCGGTGGCCGATCGCGTCACCCTCGGCGCGGGCTTCTACATCCCCTACGCCGCGATCCTGAGCCTGCCGCACGACGGTGATCAGCGCTTCCAGGCGCAGTCGGTCACGCTGATCTCCACGCACACCACGATCTCGGCCGGGTTCCGGCTCCACGACGTGATCTCGATCGGTGGTGGCGTCAGCTACGTGCTGTCGATCCTGCAGCTGTCGAAGGTGCAAGACTTCGCGGCGGTGCAGTCGTTCGCCGATGGGTTGGCGTCGCCGCCGATCAGTCAGGCCAACGACCTCGGGCCCAGTGCGCCGTCCACCGTGCGCGAGCTCGATCTGCTCGCGCGTCAGGCCGACATCGGGCCTGCGCTCTCGCACGGGGTGTCGTTCAACGCCGGTATTGCCCTGCGACCCACCAAGAAGCTCGATGTGGCGCTGGTCTACCAGCATGGCTCGCGCATGCGACTGAACGGCGACTTCACCCTGAACATGGACGACGACTTCTTCACGCAGGACCTGGCCGCGCAGGGCCTGCAGTTCCCGCCCGTGGTCCAGGGCAAGGCCCACATCGAGCTGTCGCTGCCCAAGCGCCTCACCCTGGGCCTGGGATATCAGGTCGCGCCCAGGGTCTCGCTCGATGGCTCGGTGTCCTATGTGTTCTACTCGGACTTCGACGTCATCGACATCACGCTCAGCTCGCCCGATCTGGCCCAGCCTGCGCTGGGGATCGGGGAGAGCGTGCCGCAGGATCTGGTGCGGAACTGGAAGAACACGGTGCACGGGGATCTCAACGTTCGCGTGCAGGCGACCGACAAGCTGCGCCTGTCTGGAAGCTTCGGCTACCAGTCGGGGGCCTCACCCGACAGCACCGTCGACATGGCCTCACCCGATGGACATCGCCTGTTGGGCGGAGTGGGCATGGAGTACGCGCTGCGCGAGCGGGTGAGCCTGCTGGGGGACATCAGGGCGCAGGGCATCATCCCCCGGACGGTCACCGAGTCGGACTTCGACCTCGGCAACGGCACCTACAAGATGTTCCTCGGGGTGGCGGCGATCCACGCCAAGATCAAGTTCGGTGCCGGGCCCGGCAAGCGCAAGCGCAAGGTCTCCGTGGGAGGCGAGGGCGATGCGGAGGCGACGGAGACCGAGACGGCGGAGGCCGAGGGAACGACCGAGGAGCCGCCGGCCTCGACCGACGAGGTGGGCCCGGAACCTCTCGAGCCGCCGGCTCCCGAAGGTGCGGACGCAGAACCTCCCAGGCCGCCCGTTCCGCCACCTCCTCCCGCGTGAGCGGAGCCAACCCAGCCCTGCCAGTGGTTTCGCCGCATGGTGGAGGCTCGAGAGCGAAAGGTTCGCTTCAGCACTCGGAATCGAAGCGTCGAAGGCGAACGATCCGCCCTGAACCTTGGCAATCGGGGAGTGCAGAGCGAAAGGTCCGCCCCGTGGGCCTCGATGTGAGGGGTGCAGAGCGAAGGATTCGCCCCGTGGGCCTCGAAGTGAGGGGTGCAGAGCGAAAGGTTCGCCCCGTGGGCCTCGATGTGAGGGGTGCAGAGCGAAAGGTTCGCCCCGTGGGTCTCGATGTGAGGGCTGCAGAGCGAAGGATTCGCCCCGTGGGCCTCGACGTGAGGGAGTGCAGTGCGAAGGATTTCGCCCGTGGGCCTCGATGGGAGGAGTGCAGAGCGAAAGGTTCGCCCCCGCGAGCCTCGATCTGAGGGTGGAAGAGCGAAGGCTCGCCCCATGGCCGTCGATGAGGTTGGGGAAGAGCAAGGGTTCGCCCGGTGGGCTTCGAGTCGTCCTCTCATAGGTCGGGGGGCGGGACGGACGGAACGTAGTTCCGTGGGATCGAGCGTCGCGAGTCCAACGAGATCTCCACTTTGCGGGCGACACGGCGAGGAGCGCGCGCCGTCCGGTGGCGGCGGATGGCGCGGCCCGTAGGCCCGGCCCCCCACCAACCTCGACCTTCCCCGCGAATTCGCCGATGATCCTTCGTCATGCACCGGTGGATCGCGTTGGGAATGCTCGCCGTGCTCGGCTGCGGCTGTGGGCCGGGGTCGGGCCGTGGCAACAGCGATGGCGGGACCGACGGGATGTCCGACGGCACCGTTGGTGATTCCACCGATGGCGTCGACGAGACCGGTGGCCCCCCCGTGGGGCCCGAGGCGATGTTCGAGCTGCGTCTTTCCGAGACGACCCCGGCCCCGCTGACGCTGCAGATGAACAAGGAGGAGGTCGCCGAGTTGTTCGGCGATCGGGCCGACGAGATCCTGCTGCTCGAGCTCGACTCGACCCCGCTGCTGACCAACACCCTGACCGCGGTGCGCGACGCATGCGGCCTGGCGTGGCAATTCGACGACTCCGATCCCAACCATGATTGTTCGCTGACTCCGCTGGGGCAGACGTTCATGGGCCCCGATGGCACGTGGCAGAGCAGTGCCGAGTACGCGATGGTCCGGCTGCTCACCATGACGCCGGCCAATCTCGACGTCTCGGGCACCAGCAGCGAGGGCCTGCAGGAACTCGCCGATGTGCTGTCGGTCTTGACGTTCGGTCTCGTCGACGACTACAGCGACATCCTGGCGGACGCGCTGGCGATTCCTCGCACCCAGACCGTGATCACCACGGCGTCGCTGGTGGCGGCGTTCCGCGACAACTTCGTGGCCTCCCACCCGGCAGTGGGGCCGAGCGGGGCGCTGGGCTTCACGCTCGGCGACGCGCTGTCCAACCTCACCAGCCTCACCGATCGCTATGGGCCCCAGGACGGCCACCCCGGCATCGTCGATCCCAGCTTTCCCGTGCAGGGCGAGGTGTTCGGTCCCGACTTCAAGATGATCGCCGAGGCCGACTCCAACCTGCGGTTGGTGGAAGGCGTGGACGCCGACGGCGGCAGCGACGGCCCGGGCAAGGGCTATGCCTCGATCGTCGTCGACCAGACAGGACCCACCTACGAGGACGAACTCGAGTTCCACTTCGACGACCCCGAGAGGTTCCGGGTGGAGGGGCTCATCGAGGACCTCCTCATCGACATGCGGTTCAAGCTCGGCGAGTACCCGCAGTTCGTGCCCTCGTGTACGGGCACTACGGTGTGCCACGACAACCTGCCCGGGGCGCCCACTTCGCCTCAGTCGGTCTGGTCGCGCAACCGGTGGGACTTCGAGTACCTGGTGACCTATGCGGCCTACCTCGACTACCAGAGCCTCACCGCATCGATCGCCTACCTGCTGGGCTCGGCCGAGGTCAATATCGGGCAGGGCGGCAACCCGCCGGGCTGGGTGGAGTACTACGTGCTCCTCGACCTGGGCAACCCGCCCGAGGACCAGTACATCTGGGAGACGATCCTCGAGGTCGCCCAGGTGCGCCTGCACGACAGCGGCTTCTCCACCTTCCCCGAGGGCGTCGAGCTGGCCTTCACGGTCGAGGACATCCCCTGCGGCCTGACGGGCTCCGAGGCCGCCGAGGCGGTGCGTCCCTACCTGCAAGAGCAGGCGTCCGTCATCTCGGACTTCTTGCTGGGCAACTACAAGGAAGACAACGATCCGGTCGACTTCTACTACCGCCGGGCCGAGGATGGCGTGGCCTACGTGTACTTCACGGCGACCAACGATCGCGCCGAGGGCGTGCCCTACGCCTACGCCACGCCGGGCTTCTTCCACGACGCTTCTCTGACCGACAAGGCCTCGAGCACCTCGATCGCCGGGGTCGACGACGAGGACCACGAGAAGCTCGCGCTGCCCGCGGGAGAGAGCCACTTCTACTTCGAGGACGACCAGGGGGAACGCTACCGCGCCCGCTTCATGATGGGCAATGACGACTCCACCATCGAGGTGGCCGTGGCCCCCGTGCTCTAGGGCATCCCACTCCCGCAACCCCTGCGAACATCATGCGACGCTTCGCTTCCTTCCATTCGCTTCGCCTTCTCGTCTTGCTCGCTCTGGGTACCTCGCTCGTGGCCTGTAGCGACGACACGGTGCCGCTGCCCGACGACACCCCGCCTGCCGACATCGCGGTGGGGGAGAGCCGCGAGCTCAGGCTGCGCTATCTCGCGCTCGACGTGGAGGGCTTCGACAACCAGCTCTCACTCGAAGATCTTCAGGCGATGCCGCGCTCGATCCTGGCCGACGTGTGGCTGGCCGATCTCGACATCACCCCGCTGATGGTCAACTCGCTCCAGCAGCTGCGCATGCTGTCCGCCGAGGACGTGGACACGCTCGGCCCCGCAGCCCAGAACATGCGCCGGCTGCTGCTGATGACCCCCGACAACGCCAACCTCGAGGGCACCAACATGGAGGAGCTGATCGCGCTGGCGGCCACCGTGGGCATCCCGCCCGCCCGGCCCCTGGCGAACCTCCTGGGGGTGGGGGTCACCGACGACTTCATCCCGCCCGACATCGTGGCCGACGTGATGCTCGAGTACGTGGTCGGCTCGCACCCCAACGCCACGTATCGGCGCGGACCCGTCGACGACGAACATCCCGACGGGCTCTATCCGGTGGCCGAGAACTCGCTGCCGCTGACCCTCGTCGACGTGGTCACCAACTTCGAGGACATGGCCGAGCGCTTCGGGCCCGTGGGTGAACATCCGGGGTTCGTGTCCAAGGCACAGGGCCTGACCGTGGTCGCGGAAGACTTCGTGATGAGCACCAAGGTCAACGCCAACGCGCTGCCCTACAAGGGGGCCGATCTCGGCAACGTGAGCGTGGCCAGCGTCAACAGCATCGGCGGCCAGATCGAGACCGCGTTCGACTACTCCGATCCCAACTGGATGACGATCGAAGGCCTGGTGCCCGATCCACGGGTGGAGGAGCTGACCTTCACGGTGTTCGAAAACGACGCGTTCCTGCCCGGGGGCACCTCGATGGAGCCGCTGGGCATGGGCACTTCGCCCGCGTGGGACCTGCCCGACTGGGAGTTCGAGCGCTTGATCGTGGAGATGGCCCGGCGGGTCGCCGAGCAGGTGCCCGCCCACTGCGATTCCTACGAGCTCGGTACGGGGGCCGAGGCGTTCAGCGCTTGCGTGGACGAGAACGGCTGGGTGGTCATGGAGACGTTCAACGACCTGGGCAATCCGCCGCCGCCTGCCTATCTCAGTGACCTCATCCTCGAGATCGCCCAAGTGCGCCTGCACGACGGGGGCCTGGCCGAGGGCGAGGCCGACGTGGCGTTGTCGCTGCGCGACGTCGAGGTCGGCGTGGACACCGAGGAACTCATCGCCCAGACGCGCGAGAACCTGCGCCAGAATCCCGAGGCGATCCGCGAGTTCGCCGGGCTCATCACCGACAGCACCCGGGGCGACGCCGACTTCTACTACGTGCGGGTGGGAGCCGGTGACGACGAGGGGGACTGGCTGTTCTTCGTGACCGAGGAAGACCTGCGCCTCGACGAGCAGGGCAGCCCCGTGCGCGACTACGGCTACGCCAACCCCGGTTTCTATGCCGACCGGGAGCTCTCGATGAAGGTCTCGAGCGCGGAGTCGGTCGCTGGCGATGCCGACCACGAGAAGGTGCGGATCTCGACCGGCGACGTCCTGTACGTGCTCGACGACGACGATCAGCTCTATGAGGTGCGTGTGGGCGACAAGCCCAGCCGCTCGTGGATCTCGATCGAGGTCACGCGGCTGCAGTAGTCGCCTCCGCGGGCGATCGCGCGCTCGTTCACCCCGAGGCACGGACCAAGCGTCCCCGGGTCGCGACGTCCCGAGTCGATGTCGTATACTCCATGCCACCCAGGAGGATCGCCCCCATGGCACGCTCGTTGACCCTCAAGCTGGCGCCGATCGACGGAACGATCGAGCGCTTCTATGCCTTCGTCGACTGCAAGAAGCGCATCGCCCACGACGGCAACGAGGAACGCTGGTGGTCTGGCTCGATCGACGAGTCCGGCACGCGCGTCAAGGTGCGCGTGTTCGGGATTGGCAACGCCAAGTATCGCCTGACCATCGACCTCCCGGGGACCGCCGACGATCAGACCCTCGAGCTGCGTCTCGATGGTGGCTATGGCGAGCTGGAGCTGACCCTATGAGCGCGTGGTTGGCCTTCCTCATGGCCGGCACGCTGGTCGGCGCGGCGCCCGACCCCAACAATCCCAATCCCGATCCCGATCCGACGGATCCCGATCCGCCCGATCCCGATCCGACGGATCCCGATCCGTCCGATCCCGATCCGCCCGATCCCGATCCGACGGATCCCGATCCGCCGCCCGAGCCGACCGATCCCGACCCTCCGCCGGATCCAGAGCCCGAACCGGAGCCCGGCGATGGTGATGGCGATGGCGATGGCGATGGCGACGTGGAGCCTGGTGAGGAGGACGACGACGGCGGTCTGGCCCTCGAGGGCGGACCGCGACCCGGCGTTACGCCTTCGCCCTTTGCTCGGTTCGAGGTGGCCGACCGTGCCTCCGAGCTCGAACTCGGAGGCGATCTCACCGTAGGACCGGTGTGCAAGGACGACGAGTCGGCCGTGTGCAACAACTACCGGTTGGGTTTGCGAGCGCGGCTTCCCGTGACGCAGTCGAGCAGCAGCGGCAGCGGCCGCGCCGCGATCGACTCGCTGAACGGTGCCTCGGGGTCGTGGCGGGTGGGTGGAGTATTCGACTGGATCCGCGACTCCACTCCCGAGGACTCGGATGGCGCCGCGAGCTTCACCATGCTCTCGCTGGAGGCCGCGTGGGGGGTGCAGACGTTTCGGTACTCGCCCGACGGCGGGGTGATGGAGCCCAGCAAGGAGACTCGTCACAGTGTGCACACGTTGATGCGGTTCCTCTACTACCGCTATCCGCCCCGCGGAACGCGTGTGGCTCCGCAGGTGCTCATCCGCTACGATCGCCAGTGGTACGACTCCGATGCAGTGGGGATCCTGTTCGATGACGGTGATCCCTCGACGCCGGCCTTTACGGTGCCCACCATCATCGACGCGCCGGGCACCACTCCGGTGTTCGCGGTCACCGTGCCCGTGCTGGTGAGCATCCAGAGCGGCAAGGGACGGGCAGGCAAGGTGCTCTCCCAGCTGGGCCTGGGGCCCGCGCTCAGCTACGCCGCCGCCGGCACCAGCCGCGGCGCCAATCCGTTCGACGATGTGCACGTGATGCGCTTCGAGTCGTGGCTCTATTGGTATCCGGTGGGCAAGGCGGGGCAGCTCGCCACCAGCAAGCCCAACGTGCGCGTGGGGGTCTCCCCGTTCGTGGACGTGTTCCTTACCGGTCGCCAGCCCGGCGAGCCCACCACCGATTTCGGCGTACTCGCCGAGGTGAAGGTAGGCGTGCGCGGCTACGAGTACTGATCGGGTGGGCCGCGGAGCGGCCCGCCCGGGTGGTGCCGACGGCCTTGCTCGATGGGGCTCGACGAAGACGCCGTGGCTCGAGAGCACGCTCGGGCTTCAGGGCTTGGTCGGGTCGGATTCGCTGACCGACTGGGCTGCCTGCTGGGCCTGCTGCTCGGGCTTGAGGCCGCTCTCGAGGGGGGTCGCAATGCTCGCCTCTGCGGGGCCCGAGGCGGCCTTGGGGTCGAGGTCCGACGAGGACGCGCGGCTGCCGAGCACGATGATCGTCTTGCTGCAGCGCTCGTCCTCGAGCTCGGCCTCCTCGAGGCCGGGGAGCGGCTCGACCCTGACCTCGGCGTGGAGGGTCTCACCTCCACCGCCGACGTAGATGGTGCCCGACGTGGGCGTCGCATCGATGTAGTTGCGGCCAACGGCCACGCGCACGTGATCGGTCTGAGTGAGGATCCCGTTGGTGGGATCGAAGCCCTTCCAGCCCACCTCGGGCAGATAGACCTGTACCCACGCGTGCGAGGCCTCGGACTGGGGGTGCTCCTCGCCCTTGGGGCCCGTATACACGTAGCCGCACACGTAGCGCGCTGGCACGCCGAGCAATCGGGCCAGGCAGATGAACAGGTTGGAGAAGTCCTGGCAGACCCCACGGCGGCGCTCGTAGACCTCCCACGCGGTCGTCGACAGGCTGGTGGTGCCCTGCAAGTACTCGTAGTCGGAGAAGATCGTCGCGTTGATGTCGAGCAGGGTGTCGAGCAGGTCGTCGTCGTTGCGGCGCGCGAACCCGCGTGCGTACTCGATGAGCTCGAGCAGCTGGGTCTCGGGCAGCTCGGGCGGCAGCAGGTAGGGCATGAGCATGTGGCGCTGCCATGGCATCCAGTCGAGCGGGATGGTGGTGCGGGCATGCAGCGGGCGGTAGCTCAGTGGGTCGGTGTCGAGCACCCGTACCGTGGAGCGGGCGGTGATCCGCATCTCCGCGAACGGCGTCTCGACGAGCAGCTTGCGGACCGAGTTGCCGAATACGTCCTCGAACACCCGCTCGCGGCACTCGGTGGTGATCGCGATGCGGTGATCGAGCAGCCGCTGCAGTCGATCGTGGCAGGGCGTCAGCCGCAGCATGTGGGTGCTGTGCTCGACGGGACGCTCGTAGCGGTAGATGGTCTCGTGGAGCACCTCGAACGTGCGGACGGGGGCCTTGCGTGGCCGGTCCATCAGGCGGCCGCGCACCACGACCGTGGGGGCCGCGATCTCACCCTTGGTGGAGGGGGGGGCGGGGGCGGGCGTCACCTGATGGCGAATGGCACCCTCGCGGATCACCAGCAGCGTGCCCGGCTCGACCCGGGTGGCCTGGGCGGTGCAGTCCTCGCCCACCTCGAGCGGATCGGAGGCGATGATGATGCCTCTTTGCGCCTTGACCCCGCGCGCGGCGAGGTCGACCTCGAGGTGCCGTCCGCGGAATGACAGGGCTCCGTGCGGCGGAGCCAGGGTCCACATGGGCAGCGGGTTGTGGCGGTCGGCGTAGACCACCAGGTCGCGCCCGTCGCTGAGCACCGCGCTGAGCGTGCCGTAGTCGTTGAAGCCCGAGAACCACTGGTGCATCAGCGCGAAGTCGGCATAGCCGAGGTTGCGCCAGCGTCGCTCCGCAACGTGGTTCAGCAGCTCGCAGAACAGCAGCTCGCTGTCGGTCGAGCCCACCGGCTCGAACAAGCGCTCACCGGCCACCTCGATGCGATGCTCGAGGCTGCCCGCATGGGCGAACAGCCAGTCGCGGCCCCTGAAGCTGCGCAGGAACGGCTGGGTGTTGGCCAGGCGATCGGCGCTGCCCCAGCGGGCGCGTCGGACCTGCACCATGAACTGCGACGAGGCCAGCTGCTCCACCCCGGGGGCATAGACCGGTCGCCGCTCACCGTGCGGAGGCGTGGTCTCCTTGAAGACCGTGGCCGACTCCTCGCCGTGACCGTAGTACCCCACGCCCCAACCATCGGGTCGCCCCTCGGCATCGGTCTGGTAGAGAGTGAACGAGGGCGACAGCAGGCCCTCGAAGGACATCACGAGGAGGTTCGGCACGGCCGGTCGGGCCGCCTGCGGGGCGGCATCGGGCGAGTATCGCGTGAACCGATGTGTCGGTCCAAGCCGCTGGGCGGCGCCGAGCCTACCCCTGCGTCTGATGGTGGGCGTCGCCGGGCGCGGGGGGCGGTGCGTAGCCCAGCAGCTCGACGCCGATCTGGCTGGCGATGGTGTGGACCTCGTCGACGACGTGGGTGAGGACGTCGTGGATCGAGCTTCCGGCCAGCTGCTGGGGTGAGCGGGCATCGAGCCATGCGCCGAGCGTGGCAAGGCGCTGCTGTGAGCTTCCTCCAGCGGGCTCTGGGCCCTCCGTACGTCGATCGTTGGCGCGGATCGCTTCGAGGCGACCCTGCGCAGACTGGAGCGCGAAGCCAATCGATCGGGGAAAGCGAGGGTCCTGGATCAAGAACGCGGCGACCGCCGTACCCGAGACCCGGCCTCGATGCCGGCGCATGAACGGCTCGTAGCCGGCGCACGCTCGTAGCAACGCCAGCCACAGCGCCGTGTCGACGATTACGTGGGCCCGTGAGAGCTCGAGCGCGTGGTGCTGCACGTCGAGGACGCGCGCGGTCTGGCTGGCGCGCTCGATCATGGTGCCCAGGATGATGAAGTCGAAGGGGCCGTCGCGCAGCATCGTGGTGCGCAGCAGGCCGGCCGTGAGCGCGCTGGACTCGGCGATGTGCGCGTAGAAGGCATGACGATCGTCGAGCCAGACCTGGCGTGCGCAGTCGCTGCGGCCGTGGGGCACGGGCCCGGTGGCGCCGCCGCCGGCCAGGGGACGCTCGATCCACCAGTGGAGCTCGTTGATCTGTGACCAGACCTCGAGGCTCAGGTGGTCGCGGATCGAGCGGGCGTTGGCCCGCACCGCCGCGATGGAGGCGCGCAGACTGCTGGGATTGCGATCGTCCCAGACCATGTACTCCTGCACCCGCTCGCCGTCGTGCACCACGTTGGGGTCGGCGCGGACGAAGTGCTCCTCGAAGCGCTCCTGCTCGCCGCCGGCGATGACGATGGGCAGCCAGCTCTGGCGCTCCTCGAGGTCGGCACCCATCAGTGCCTCGCGCGTGGAGCCGAGCGAGCGCGCGGTGGCCTCGGCGCGCTCGAGGTAGCGGCCGAACCAAAAGCAGTGATCGGCGACGCGCGAGATCAACATCAGCTGCGCTCCTCGAGCACCCAGGTGTCCTTGGAGCCGCCTCCTTGGCTGGAGTTGACCACGTAGGAGCCCTCGACCAGGGCGGTGCGGGTGAGCCCGCCACGTAGCACCCAGGGGCCGTCCGGCGAGGTGATGACGTAGGGACGGAGGTCGACGCGGCGCGGCTCCAAGCGGTGCTTCTCCGGGATCCAGGTGGGGGTGGTCGACAGCTCGACGAGGGGCTGGGCGATGTAGCGTCGCGGCTCGGCCAGGATGCGGGCACGGAATTGGTCGCGCTCGTCTGCGGTGGACTGCGGGCCCATCAGCATGCCGTAGCCGCCGGCACCATCGACCAGCTTGACCACCAGCTCGTGGAGGTGCTCGAGCACGTAGGCGCGATCGTCCTGCCGTGCGCACATGTACGTGGGCACCTGCGCGAGCAGTGGCTCCTCGCCGAGGAAGTGGCGGATGATCTCGGGCACCAGCGGGTAGATGCCCTTGTCGTCGGCGATGCCGTTGCCCGGAGCATTGGCGAGGACGACGTTGCCGGCCGCGTAGGCGCGAATGATCCCGGGCACTCCCAGCAGACTGTCGGGGCGAAACACCTCGGGGTCGAGGAAGGTCTCGTCGGTGCGGCGATAGATCGAGTGCACTCTCTGCGGCCCTGCGGTGGTGCGCGCATAGACCCTGTCATCATCGACCAACAGATCGCTGGCCTCGACCAGCTCGATGCCCATGGTGCGGGCGAGGAACGTGTGCTCGAAGTAGGCCGAGTTGTACGAGCCGGGGGTCAGCACCACGGAGCAGCAATCCTCCTCGGCGCACGGAGCCACCGCGGTCAGGGCGGCGGCGAGGCGGGCGGGGTAGGTGTCGACCCTTCGGACGCGTGCGCGGCGAAACATCTCCGGGAACACGCGCTTGCTGACCACGCGGTTCTGCAGCACGTACGACACGCCCGAGGGGCAGCGCAGGTTGTCCTCGAGCACGGCGAAGCCGCCGTCGGCCCCGCGGATGAGGTCGATGCCGCCCACGTGTACTCGCACCCCGCCCGCGGGCTTGATGCCGTGTAGCTTGGCCATGTAGGCCGAGGACTCGAGCACCATGCCCGGGTCGATGCGGGGGTTGGTGAGGAAGGTCTGCGCGCCATAGACGTCGTCGAGGAACAGCTCGAGCGCTCGCAAGCGCTGCACGAGGCCGCGCTCGAGCCTGGCCCACGCGTCGTGGCGGAGCATGCGAGGCACGGGACAGAACGGAAACACCTTCTCGCTGCCGGCCGAGTCGGAGTAGACCGAGAACGTCACGCCTTGATTGATGAGCGACAGCGCGGCCAGATCGGCACGATGTGCGAGCTGGTCGGGATCCATGCGGACCAACGGCTCGAGCATCGTCCCCAGGTCGCCGCGCACGCGGTCATCGGGTCCCACGATTTCATCGTAGGCCCCCGGGATTCGCTGGTAGCTCGCAAACAGATCGGCCGAGGATGCCGCCTCCACTGGCTGATGATAGCGCATCACCACCGTTGCGATCACTCCGAGGTCGTGACAAGGTGCGAGCCAGCTACCGTGCGCCTGCTGATTCAGCATCGAAGCCGCTATCGCTACCCCAGGCCCGCTGGGCTCGACACACACACGTTACGGCTACATCCCGCTGCACATGCCAAGGCGCGGATCGAAACCTACCGCCTCTCGTGCGAGCAGGCCGAGCGGATCCGTTGGATCCTCGATCCCTTCGGCAATCGCGTGGCTCAGGTGACGTTTCCGGCGAAGACGAGGCTGTCCGAGCTGGAGGTGCTCGTGGAGATGGCGGTCGAGATCCGTCCCGTCAACCCCTTCGACTTCTTCGTCGATCCCCGGGTGGAGGCGCTGGGATTCTCGTATCCCGTCGAGTACCGCGGCGAGCTGGCGCCGTTCTTGGATCTACGGGAGCCGGCGCTGGCCACGGGGCCGCGCTTCGAGGCGTTGCTGGCCACGCTGCCCACCACTGGGCGCACGGTCGATGCACTGGTGGAAGCCAACCAGCGCGTCACCGCCGGGATCGAGTACGTCATTCGCGACGAGCCCGGGGTGTGGACGCCCGAGCAGACCCTCGAGCACGGGCGTGGGAGCTGTCGCGACTCGGCGATGCTGCTGGTGGCGCTGCTGCGTCGGCGTGGCATCGCCGCGCGCTTCGCCAGCGGCTACCTGGTGCAGGTGGCCGACGAGGGCATGCTACCCGACCTGCCGCGGGGACTCGACCACGACGTGGTCGATCTGCATGCGTGGGCCGAGGCCTTCGTGCCGGGCGCGGGATGGATCGGCCTCGATGCGACGTCGGGGTTGCTCGCGTCGGAGGGCCACATTCCGCTCGCGACCGGTGCGACACCAACCCTGGCGGCTCCTTTGCACGGCATGGCCGACGTGCAGGCCGATCGCGTGACGTTCGAGATCACGGTCGCCCGCCTCGGTCACGAGCCGCGCCCCACGGCGCCCTACACCGACGAGGTCTGGGCCGCGCTGATGGACGCCGGGCGGCGCACCGACGTCGCGCTCGACGAGCGCGGCCTGGTGTTGACCATGGGGGGCGAGCCCACCTTCACCTCGCGCGACGATGGGGCCGAGCCAGAGTGGAACGGGGCCGCGCTCGGGCCCAGCAAGTGGCGTGCGGGGCTACGCATGGCGCACGAGCTGCGCAGGCGGCTCTGCCCCGGCGGGGTGGTGATGACGCGCATGGGCAAGCTCTATCCGGGCGAGCCGCTGCCGCGATGGGCCTTGGATGCGATCGGCCGATGCGATGGCTTGGCGCTGTGGCGGTCGTCCGCGGTCGAGCACGAGCCCGCGTCCGAGCGACCTACGGCCGAGCGCTTGGCCCGAGAGCTCGTCGACGCGCTGGATCTATCGGATGGACCGCAGCCGGCCTACGAGGACCCGTGGCACTACGTGGCGCAGGAAGCTCGGGTCCCGCTCGATCGCGATCCACTGACCCTCACGCTGGAGGATGGCGCACAGCGGGCTCGACTGGCACGCGTGCTCGATCAGGGCCTGCGAGCGCCGAGCGCCTGGGTGATTCCGCTGGCGCGCGAGCTGGACACCGGCCGTTGGTGCACACAGGCGTGGAGCTTTCGCCGTGAGCACCTGTTCTTGATCCCGGGCGACAGCCCGGCGGGCCTGCGCTTGCCGCTCGACTCGCTCGAGGGGGCGCCCATGACCTGGGAGCCCGTGGAAGAGGCGTTCGAGCCGGCCGATCCACGTCGTATGGACCGTGTGGCCGACGACGAGGACGAAGGGGTGCACCAGCGCTCGACGGCGCAGGGGCGTCCCACCGCCTCACGGCCTGCCGCGGCGGTCCATACGGCGCTGTGCGTGGAGCAGCGGCTCGATGTCGATGGCCGGCCCGCGCTGTTCGTGTTCCTGCCGCCGCTGCGCACCCAGGCCGACTTCGTCGAGCTGATCGAGGTCGTCGACCGCGTCTGTGGCGAGCTCGGACTCTCGGTGATGCTCGAGGGCTACCCGCCGCCGTCGGGCTCGCTGCTGTCGCGCGTCACGGTGACGCCCGATCCGGGGGTGCTCGAGGTCAACATCCCGCCGTCCCGAACCTTCGAGGACTACGCGACGCTGCTGCAGACGATCTACGACGCGGGTCTGCACGCGGGCCTGCACACCGAGAAGTACCTGCTCGACGGGCGGCTCTCCGGCTCCGGAGGAGGGCACCACCTCACGCTGGGCGGTCCCACGCCGCTTCGGAGCCCGTTCCTGCGCCGGCCCGAGCTGCTCGCCAGCCTCATCACCTTCTTCCAGCACCATCCGTCGCTCAGCTACATGTTCACCGGGTTGTTCGTGGGCCCCACGTCGCAGGCGCCGCGCGTGGACGAGGCGCGCCACGATCAGCTCTACGAGCTGGAGATCGCGCTCGAGCACGCGCACGAGCAGGTGGGCAGGGATCCGCCGCCATGGCTACCCGATCTCTTGTTTCGCAACCTGCTGGTCGACGTGACCGGCAATGCGCACCGCGCCGAGATCTCGATCGACAAGCTGTTCGACCCTCGCTCGCCCGCGGGTCGTCAGGGGCTGGTGGAGCTGCGAGCGTTCGAGATGCCTCCGCACCCGCGGATGGCGGTGGCGCAGATGCTGCTGGCGCGGACGGTGGTCGCCGCACTGGCGAAGGCGCCGCTCCGCGCCGAGCTGGTGCGCTGGGGGCAGTCGCTGCACGATCGATTCTTGCTGCCCTACCATCTCTGGCGCGATTTCGAGGACGTGCTCGCGTTCCTCGATGGCCGTGGATTGCCGCTGGAGCCGGACGGCTACCGCCCGTTCGTCGATCTGCGGTGCCCGCTCGTGGGGCACCTCGACACGCGCGACGTGCGGATCGAGCTCCGCAACGCGATCGAGCCGTGGCACGTCCTGGGCGAGGAGCAGATCGCCGGGGGCACCGCACGCTACGTGGACTCTTCGATGGAACGCATCGAGATCCGAGCCGACGGGCTCGTGCCCGAGCGCCACGCGGTGATCGTCAATGGTCGCGCCCTCCCGCTGCGCGCGACCGATCGCGCGGGGTTGTTCGTCGGTGGGGTGCGGTTTCGGGCCTGGGCGCCGCCCCACAGCCTGCACGCGCACCTCGGCATCCATCACCCGCTGCACATCGACGTGCTCGATCGCTGGGCGAAGCGGTCGCTGGGCGCGTGTACGTACCATGTGTGGCATCCCGAGGGGCGGGCGTTCGACCGGCCACCGCTGACCCGCTTCGAGGCCGCAGCGCGTCGCAGCCAGCGCTTCACCCGGGGCGATCAGATGGCGCACCCCATTGCGTGGGATCGGCTCGAGCGACATCGCGAGGGGCCGTATACCGTCGATCTGCGCCGAACCGACCTCGACGTGCCCATGCCCGAGCCGGCGGAGGAGTGAGCGTGGCTCTCGAGACGTGTGCTCGCGGTGGGTGCTTGCCAAGCGGGCTCGTGTGAGACACCGTCGAGGCGGTGCTCCTCGACCTCGTCTACCTGTTCGTGGGCCTTGGCCTGGGGATGACCTTCGCCTGGAGCCTGGGTCGGCAGCGGCTCAAGGCGCTGCAGGCGGCCGAGCACCGCCTCTCGCTCGCGCACGCACGAGCCAATGCCGAAGCCCGTGGGATCGAGCGGCGGCTGAAGGTCCGGACCGAGCAGCTCGAGCGCGTCACTGCGCAGCGCGACGACTACGCCAAGATCGCCAGCACCCACGAGGTGCGGCCATTTCGATGGAAGGCACCGCAGTGGGTGCGCAAGGTGTGGAAGGATCGTCGCTACGCCGGGCACCCCTCGAGCAATCTCGAGGGACTGCGTCGCGACTTCGCCGACTTTCGCGACGAGCACGTGCTGGTCAGGCTCGACATCGAGCTCTTCGGGGGCTGGAAGAAGCTGTTCGGCGGCGAGCACGAGGCCGCTGCCGGTGACATCACGCGGCCGCTCTCCGCGGGCGATGGCCTGGTGTTCGAGGGACCGGCCGATCGGGTGCTCGAGCAGATCGTCACGTTCTTGCAGGACGACGACACCGGGTTCGTGGTGCCTCGCGAGGGCGAGGGCGAGGGCGAGGGAACCGAGGAAGCGACGACGGACAGGACCTGGCGCGATCCCGACTCGCCCATGACGTGGCGCCTGAACGTCGATGTCCTCGAAGGACGGGCCTCACCACCCGAGATCCAGTACGTCGAGGTGCTACGGGTGCAGCACGAGCTGGTGGAGCGGGTGGTGGAGCAGCCGGTGGTGCATCCCATGACGCCCGAGACGGCGGCCGTGCTGGGTGAGCGCGAGCCGGCCAAGGTGGTGGCGGTGGTCGACGTACGCAAGCTCGACCGCGAGCAGCGGTTGCACGTGGAGTCGGCGGCGATCGTGACGGCGCTCGAAGGTACGGCCACGGCCGAGGCGGAGCAACCGCAGGAGCGGGTGGCGGAGCTCGAAGGCGGATAGCCTCGCAGGGTCAAGAGGACGGGCCCGGACTCCACGCCTCCGTTGACGACCAGTCCAGTCGCACCGTGCCGTCCCGGTACACTCGCTCTGCCTCGCGTAGACCGGTCTGGTCGACGTCGATGCGGCGGTGCACGTTGGTCGGAGGCGAGACGATCGCGTCTCGTCCGCGCTCGAAGGCCTGCTCGCGGACCAACACCAGGTAGGCCTTGTCGAGCGCGAGCGCGCGCTCTGGACTGGGAATGATCAGATCGCCGAGGTCGCGATCCCCTCCGGGCGCGGCGCGAAGTAGCGCCGCGTCGTCGAGCACGCCGTCGGGCATGAAGCGGGTCAGGATCTCGTCGTTCGCCCGGAGCTCGTCACCGCCGCCCGCCCTTCGCAGGTAGGTGAGCACCTCGGGCTCGTCGTGTCCGAGCTGGGGAACGTCGGGGAGGCGGTCGATGCTCTGGTAACCCCACCCCGCGGCACCAGGCACCTTGCGGGGGAACGAGAACGTGCCGTCGGCGGTGACTCCGAGCCCGGAGTGACATCCCATGCACGCGAGGTGCTCCTCCTGCGTCTGCAGCCGCAGGCGGCCCCGTGCGTCCTCGATGTAGCCCTGCACGCGCCAGCCGAACGGGGTCAGCAAGCCGGTCTCGGCGTCGCCGTGGTAGCGGGGCAGCACGCCTTCCTCTCGCTCGTTGGCCTCTTGCTCGTAGAGCGAGAAGATCCGCCGTCGAGGTTCCTCGCGCTCCTTGTGGAGGTAGCGCAGCTCCTTCATGCGGGTGGCGATCATCCCCGGGGCGTCGGGGTCGAGGTAGCGCACCGAGTGCAGGAACTCGGTGCCCTCCGGGTAGAGCCCACGGTGCAGCGAGTGCTCGGCCGCGTCACCGAGGTAGTGGTCGGGTAGGCCGTGGAGCCACGTGACCGAGGACTCGAGCATGCCGTCGGCGTCGAGGTCCACCCCCAGCACTTGCTCGTCCAGTGGCTCGATGGGCCATCGCACGTCGGTGTCGTCCACCCGCGGATCGCTGGCCAGACTTGCTTCGAGCAGGGCGAGGTTCGCCTTGTAGACCGCGATCGAGGGCTGGCCCTCCCGCTGCCGAAACGCAGCGGGGAGGCGAATGAACACGTCATCGGTGCTGCCATTGGTGGGCCAGAAGGTGCCCACGAACGGCTTGTAGCGAAACGCCCGCCAGTGGCTCCCGTCGCGCGCAAAGCCCTCGTCGTCGAAGCCGCCGTGCACGTCGAGATCGAGCGGATAGGCCCACGGGGTCACGTGCCCCTGGAGGAGCTCGCGCAGGCGCGAGTAGTTGTCGTGTCGTACCCACTCGAGCATGGTCTCGTCATCGATGGCCGTGATGGCCTCGCGCCGATCGACGAACGCGTTGGTCCAGCGGTTCTCTCGCCCATGGTCGGAGAACGCATAGGCCTCCTGCAGATCGGTGTCCGAGCGCAGGTTGGGATAGGTGCTCTCGGTATGGCACGCCCAGCACGGGTTGTGCTGGCCGTCGGTCCGTGTGTAGCAGGGCAGGGGGATCGGCGCCTCGCGGTTGTCGACCCGGCCGTGGCGGCGTCGCGCGTGCTCGAGCGGGAAGTACCCGTCGGCGCCAGGCCCTGGGCCCTTCTGCGCGAGGCGGGTGGGGCTCGCGGGCTTGGGCTCCGTCACCGCGGCGACCGGGCCGGGTGCGGGCTCGGTGCTGGACACCGGCGCTTCGGCGGGCCGACAGCTCGATACGAGCAGCAGCAGGGGCATCGACGTGGACGGGATGCGCAGCATGGGTACGACGAGCGAAGTGGGCCTGGGCCCGCGACGGAGGGTGGTCGCGGGCCCAGGCACGGGATGGCTAGCGGGGCACGAGGGTGAGCGCGACCTGGCCCGAGCGAGGGCCGAGCGTCCCGAACACCGCGAAGTCCGAGTCGGGGGCGCCGGCGAAGTCTTCGCGGGGGTGCTGGACGCCGATGAACAGGGTCAGCTCGTCGGCGGCGAACATCGGGCCGGTGGCCTCGGCGTCCGATGGCACGCTGGCCACGCGCCAGGCGCGGCTCTGGGATGGATCATCGGCCTGCTCGAGGTAGTAGATCGCGTCCTGGGTGTCGGCCGAGTAGTTGCCGTCGGTTCCAAACCACATCCCACCCTCGCTGTCGATGACCAGGTTGTCGGGGTTGGCGGCGTCGAAGGTGCCGTTGCCGGCGGTGCCACGCCACGCGGTGTAGAACGTGAACTCCTGCGAGCTACCCGGGTCGTCGGGGTTGGCCTCGGTGAGCACGAAGATCGAGCCGGTCGTGTCGCTGCGTGCAAAGTCGTCGTGCTCGTTGGTCGGTGTACCGGGATCGTCGAGGTTGAGCGTGCCATCGTCGCGCAGGGCGTTGGGGCGGTTGTGGTTGGTGAACGCGATCCACAGCGTGCCGGTGGCTGCGTTCCACTCGAGATCCTCGGGGCGGTTGAGCTCGCGGATGCCCACCTTGTTGGAGGCGGTGTAGAGCCCCACCCGCACGGTCTGGTCGTCGGGGAAGCCGCCCAGGCCGTTCCAGGTCGGGCTCTGCAGTGCCTCGCCCACCGTGGTCATGCCGCCTGCGCCTCCGCCCGCGTTGGGGGCCACCTGGGCGTTGTTGTCGGGGGACATGCGGATCCACTGGCCACCGCCGGGGGCCGCGGCCGAGGCCAAGGTGCCGCCCACGGTCACGCCGCCGAGCTCACCGCCGTTGCCATCGGAGTTGTCGAGGTCGGCGAAGTGGGCCGCGTACACGGAGCCGTCGGCGAGCAGGTTGCGGATCTCGGCCTTGCTCATGCCGGCGGTGTAGTTGGCAGCCGACACCCACTTGTAGATTCGCCCGCCGCGCGTGTCGTCGGCGGCGTAGAACACGATCGGCTGATCGGGCACGAGGTTGGCGTCAGGGCCCACGTGAAAGGTGGCGTTCTCCCAGCGGGCGCGCCCCATCGAGCCGAGCTTTTGGTGGCCGTCGCCCGTGCCCGCGTCATACGGCGCGCTGGGTGGCGCCTCGGGGTCGATCTCGACGAGGTAGCCATAGTAGTCCGGCCGGGTGTTGGTCGCGGTGCCGCGATTGAAGTCCGAGCTCGGGCTCGGACTCACGTCCCACACGATGTCCGCGCCCGGATCGCACGGGCCGCCGCCGATGAGCGCATTGGAGCTGCTCCAGCACGACTCGACGTTGCCATAGGCGAACTGGGTGTTCTCCTCGGCGCTGATGATCGTGCCCCACGGTGTGATCCCGCCCGAGCAGTTGCTCGAGGTTCCGGGGACCACGTTCGGGGGAAGATCGCGTCCAGCATCGTCCTGGGCCACGCCCACGTCGATCGGCCCCGTGATCCGAATCAGGGTGTTGCTGGTCGCATCGAAGCGCACGTTGGCGGCGTCCGGGTCGATCGCCCAGCCGCCCGCACCTCGCTCGGCGCGGTAGAGCGCCCCCCCGAGCATGCGCTTGTGCCACAGGATGTAGGCGTCCACGGCCGCGGCATCCCACTGCGCCGAGTCGGTGACGTCGAACTGGAACTCGGCCACGCCCTGGTCGTGCAGCCACGTGGCCATCTGCAGGCCGACTCCGGTGGGGGCCGCGCCGACCGACGCGCGGTCGTTGCTGATGTATTCGAAGTTCGTCCACATCCATCCGGCGTCGCCCGAGCCCGAGAAGTACGGGGAGCCCACGTCGTCCTGCCAGCCGTCGCCGAGGTACGCGATGAAGTCGTTGTTGGAGCCCCAGGTGGGTGCGGTACGAGCGGTGTCGGTGGTGATGGAGTCGAGGAACGCCGCCATCAACACCGACTCGAGCTGTGGGATCACGCTCAGCGAGCTCGATCCAGGGCTGTACTCGAGCGGGAAGTCGGGAACGTCGGTGCCGTCGTGCTCGAGCGCCACGAGCTCCTTGACCGTGGAGGGGATCGTGGCCACCGGCTCGGGCTCGCCGGTGGTGCCCGACGAGCCGTCGCTTCCGGTGGCATCGGTGGTCGAGCCGGCGGTGGTGCCCTCGGTGGTGTCGGCCACCGTGGTCGGGTTGGTGGTGGGGCCGGCGCTGGGATCGGCACCAGTGCTCTCGCCCGTCGAACCCTCGGCCACCGGCGGGGTGGTGTCGTCGCCGCAGGCGAGCAGGGGAGCGAGGGCGAGCGAGGCCAGGGAGTGGATGATCCTGACGGGGAAGCGCATGTGTCGACTCCAGGCGGGGGCATGGGCCAGCCCTCCGCCGCGCGGAGTCTAGGTGCGTGATGCAACGAGATCTTCACGAGCGCGCAACGGGATCGCCGCGGTTGCGCGTCGAGTTGGACGCAGATCGAAAGAACGCCCCCACGCGGTGCCCGTGGCCACGCACCCGTACTGTCACGGGTCGACGTCGCGACGGTCGCGATGGCTGGAGTCACCCTCTCCGTGACCGCGACCCAGTCGGGGGTCGCCACGTCGTCGGGCGTTGGCGGCATCGAGCGCCGCGCGGGGGCGAGGTAGAGAATCGGCAACTACGACAAGGTCAAGCTAGGGGTCGGGAGCATCGGATAGGGGAAGGAACACGCCGGCGCCCATGTGCCGGCGGCCACCGAGGCCGTGGGCCTGGATGCACAGTGACGCGCGCGGGCGCAGGCCGGACAGCTCGACCTCGTGACCGACGACCGTCCGCACGCGGGCTCGCAAAAACCGCTGCTCGCCCACGCGAACGTCCATGGTGGCGGGATCTTGCCCGAGCGGCAGCGCCGCGAGCTCGCGCCGAAGGGCGGCGAGGAAGGCAGGCCCCGTGGCGCCCTGGATGGTCACCGCGGCCGAGCGCAGGCGGGGCGAGGAACTCAGGGGTCGCACGCGGGCCATGCCCAGGTGGACGCGCTCGGCACCGACGGCGAGGTCGCGGCCGGTCAGGGTCAACGCCTCGCCCAGCTCGCGCGCGGGCAGGCGAAGCTGCACCATCGATCGTGGACCCAGGAGGATGCGACGCCCGCCTTCGACCGTGCCGTCGACGGGGAGCAGCGCCCAGCCCGGCTCGTGGCTCAGGCGCGGGATCGCGTCGCACAGGGCCGAGAACAGCAGGTAGCCGTGATCGGCGGGGAGCTTGCCTCCCCGCACCGGGAACCCGACGTCGACCAGTTCGTGCGCCTCCATGGTACGCGAACAAGATACGGGGGGTGCGTCTCACCAGCATGAGACATGAAGGCGCCCGAAATCGATCATGACCCGGGGCGCTCGAGACGAGCGGGATCGAGCCCGGGCGGGCACGGCCTGCGCCGCGACCGGTCGGGCGGTGGAGGCGGCGGTGGGGTGCCGGCTCCCCACCGAGTCGAGCGATGGAGGGGTGGGTGGGGAGTCCAGTCCCCACTCGATCATGGGATGTCGCGGGGTTGAGGGCGGCACGGCGCTCGCTTGTCGAGGGAGCATGCAGATCCGTTGCAGTGCCATCACCCATGTTGGTCGTCGTCGCAACAACGAGGACTCCCACTCCGTTCGCCCCGATCTCGGGCTGGCCGTGGTCGCCGACGGCATGGGGGGGTACGAAGGGGGCGAGGTCGCGAGCCGCCTGGTGGTGGAGAGCCTGGTCGAGCTGTTCGATCGCACGTGTCGCGATGCCGACTCGACCTTGCCCCTCGCCCCGAGGCCGACGCGCGAGCCGCTGGCCGACCTGGTTGGCGTGGGCCTCGAGCACGCGCATCGAGTCGTGCAGTCACGCCGCGAGGGCGTGCTGGCGCGGATGGGCTCGACCGCGGCCGTGGTGGCGTGGAGCGGCGCTCGCCTGGTGGTCGGTCATGTGGGTGACAGTCGCGTGTATCGACTGCGTGATGGCGTGCTGCAAGGACTGACGGTCGACCACTCGGTGGCCGAGGAAGCTCGTCGCGCCGGCATGGAAGGCGAAGCGGTCGACATGGCGGGCTTTCGTCACATGCTCACGCGTGCGGTGGGCATGCCCGGCGAGCTGGGGGCCGACGTGGCGATGGGTTGGCTGCGTCCAGGCGACGTGCTCATGCTGTGCTCCGATGGTGTGTGGGAGCCACTGACGGAGCCGACGATCGCAGGCGAGCTGATGCGGACGTGTCCGGAGGAGGCCGCGCAGGCGCTGGTGGCCGCTGCCTACGAGGCCGGCAGTACCGACAACTTGACCGCGGTGGTGGTGCAGGTGCGCGGGGACTGAGCGTTCATGGGCCGCGGCAGCGGCACCCTCGGCTCAAGGATCGCCGGGGATCAGACCATGTCGGCGCAGCAGCGTGCGAAGGTGCTTGCGATCGAGACCGGCCTGGCGGGCGGCCGCCGAGAGGTTGCCGTCGTGCTGGGCCCACAGCTCGCCGAGGTAGCGCCGCTCGAATTCCTCGATCACCGCCGCCTTGGCCGCTGCGAACGGGACGTCGGTGTGAATTGCCAGCGAGGACGGCTCGGGCTCGCGCGCAGGTAGCCACAGCCGCAGGCCCTCGAAGCCCGTGACACCCGGCGACAGGGCCACTGCGCGATCGATCGCGTTGCGCAGCTCCCTGACGTTGCCGGGCCAGTCGTGGGCGCACAGCCGCTGCAGTCCCGGGCCTTCCACCCCCCCTGGCTCGAGCCCGCGGCGACGCAGCAGCTCGGCCACGATCGGGCCCACGTCCTCTCGACGCTCGCGTAGCGGAGGTAGCCGCAGGTGCAGCACGGCGATGCGATAGAATAGATCGGCCCGAAAGCGTCCCTCGGCCACACGGGCCGGCAGCGGGGTCTGGGTTGCCACCACCAGACGAACGTCGAGCGGGAGCTCGCGGTCCGAGCCGACCGGTCGGATCACCCGCTCCTCGAGCGCGCGTAGCAAGCGAGCCTGCACGGTCGCCGAGATCCCGTCGAGCTCGTCGAGGAACAGCGTGCCCCCGCTCGCACGCGCGAACGCTCCCTTGCGATCCGAGGTTGCGCCGGTGAACGCCCCGCGCACGTGGCCAAACAGCTCCGAGTCCACCAGCGTCTCGGGCAGCGCCCCGCAGTCGACGGCCACGAATGGTCCGCGCCGCCGCGCGCTGGCCTCGTGGAGCGCTCGCGCGGCCAACTCCTTGCCCGTGCCGGTCTCGCCCTCGAGCAGCACCGTCACGTCGGAGCGTGCGGCCAGCTCGAGCACCGCGAACGCCTGACGCAGCGCGAGGCTCTCACCGACCAGCTCGCCGAACCTTCGCGAGCGGCTGGGTGGTAGATCGAGCGCGGCCGCCTGTGGCTGCAGGCGCAGCACCGTGCGCCCGATCTTGAGCACGGCCCCCGCGGGGAGCCGGGCAGCATCGATGCGCGAGCCCTGGTAGTGCGTGCCATTGGTGCTGCCCTCGTCGTGGACGTGGAAGCCATCTCCGTCCGGGCGCACGCGCAGGTGGTGGCCGGAGACGCGCTCGTCGGTCAGCACCAGGTCGCAGTCACTCGCGGTGCCCACCCGCGTGTCGCGGCCCTCGACCAGGGCCACGGCGCGGCCGAGGTCGCGGCCCTCCACCACCTCGAGCTGGGACCGTCGCGGCCCGCCTTCCAGCGGCTCGCCGTAGAGGGTGGCGACGGTGGACACCCCAGCAGCCTAGCGCAGGCCGTCGCTGCGTGGGGCGTGCTACCGTTCGATGGATCCCGTGGCCGACGATCTCCCCGCTGCCATCGGTCCCTACCCGGTGCTTCGCCGCCTGGGCCACGGAGGCATGGCCGAGGTCCTCCTCGCTCGCTCGCTCGGAGCCAGCGGGTTCGAGCGCCTGGTGGCGATCAAGCGCCCGCTGCCGGCGTTCGCGGGCGATGGCGAGCTCGAGCGCTTGCTCATCGCCGAGGCGCGGGTGGGAGCCCGCATCGCGCACCGCAACCTCGTGGCCGTCCACGGGCTGGGGCTGCACGAGGGCACCTACTACGTGGTGATGGACTACGTGGAGGGCGCCGATCTCGATACCCTGCGCCGACGCCACGCCGCCGTGCCGGCGCTGGTCGTGCACCTGGTGGCCGAGGTGCTCCTGGGGCTGCACCACCTGCACGCGCTGCCCGACGATGCGGGGCGACCGCTGGGACTGGTGCACCGCGATGTGAGTCCCTCCAACGTGCTCGTGTCCCGCGGGGGCGAGGTCAAGCTGGCCGACTATGGGATCGCCAAGGCCACCTACCTCGCGGGTGACACCCAGGCCAACGTGCGGCGGGGCAAGTACGCATACATGTCTCCCGAGCAGGTCGCGGGACGGCCTCTCGATGGGCGCAGCGATCAATTCGGCGTCGGCGTGATGTTGGTCGAGTTGCTCACCGGACGGCGGCCCTTCGACGGCCAGGGGGACGGGCCCGCGGCCGTGCTCGACCGCATCCGTCGCGCCGAACCTCCGGATCTGAGCGCGTTGCCGCCCGCGCTGATTCCCGTGGCCGAGCGTTGCCTCCGCGCCCAACCCGAAGAGCGCCATCCCGATGCGTTGGCCATGCGAGAGGCGCTGCTCGATGCAATGCCGGCGGCGGCACGACTGGGGCCCCCCGAGGTGGCCGCGTGGGAGGCCGTGGCCATCGAGCCCGAAGGTGATGCCTCCGGTCGTCCGCGGACCTCGACCGTGCGGACGACGGCCGACGAGCCCGACTGACCGTGGTGCGTTGAGCCGATGATGGTGGTTTGCTACCGTGCTCGCGGATGATGCGAGCCTGATGGAGGCGCCCAATTCCGAGCACTTGCAGCTCGAGCGGCGAGCCTCCACCGCGGGCGCCGAAGCGTGGTCGACCTCGTCATGGGAGCGCGCGGCTCACGTACGGGTCCGGAGGGTTCTGTACACCGTGATCTTGGTCGCGGGGCTCGTCGCCACTCCAGTCGAGCTCATCGGTGGCTCATGGCTCTCGAGCTCGATCTGCTTCGCCACCGTCGTTCTGCTGGCCGTGGCGTTGCGGCTCGCCGATTCATCCCGCGGCAATGGCGTGGCGCTCTTGGTGCTCGTGTTCCTCAACGTGATGACGCTGGCGCTGAGCTTCGTGTTTCGCAACGCCATGGTGCCGCACCACCAGTTGGCGCTGGGGCTGGCGTTCGTGCTGCTCGAGCGCAATCAAAGGACCAAGCAGTGGGTCGCGGGCTTGCTCGCGCTCTCGTGCATCGTGATCGAGTCGGTGGCCTGGCCCCGCAACGGCGTCTCGGAGTGGTCGGCCGCGATCAACAGCGGTGTGTTCGGGCTGATGGCGGGGATGGGGACGCTGGCGATCATGGTGTGGTTGACGCGTACCCGCGACTCGATCGTCGAGATGGCCAATCGGGCCAATGCGACCAAGAGCGAGTTCCTGACCAACGTGAGCCACGAGATCCGCACCCCGATGAACGGCATCATGGGCATGCTGGGGCTCTTGCGGGACACGCCGATGACCAATGAGCAGCGCGACTACGTCGAGACCGCGGCCGTGTCGTCGCACGCGCTGCTGGGGCTCATCAACGACATCCTCGATCTCTCGCGGGTGGAACAGGGACGGCTGACGTTCGTGGTTGCGCCACTGGACCTTCGGGCGGTGCTCCAGAACGTGATCGATGCCGCGAGGCCCGCGGCGAGCCGCAAGGGCGTGGCGCTGCAGCTCCACTACTCCGAGCAAGCCCCGCGTCGGGTGCTGGGCGACGCGCGGCGCGTCATCCAGGTGTTCACCAACCTGGTGGGCAACGCGGTCAAGTTCACCGAGCGGGGACACGTACGAGTCCGTGTGAGGCACGACTCGACCCGTACCCCGGCGTGCTTCGTGATCGAGGTGGAGGACACGGGACCCGGAATTCCCGCCGAGCATAGGGCTGCCGTGTTTCGAAAGTTCCATCAAGTCGACGGATCATCGACGCGCGCGCACGAGGGGGCGGGGCTGGGGCTGGCGATCACGGCCGAGCTCGTCGAGGCGATGCACGGTGAGGTGGGCCTCGAGAGCACGGTGGGGGTCGGGAGCGTGTTCACCGTGCGCTTGCCGCTTCCGCTCGCGACACCCGAGCCCGAGTCCTCCACGGCCTCGCAGGTGGCGTTCGGTGCGTCGACCGAAGGGCGTCGGCGAGTGCTGGTGGTGGACGACAACCCCATCAACATGCGGGTTGCCGCTCGCAACCTCGAGAAGCTGGGCTGCGAGGTTCATACCGCCGTGGACGGGAGCGAGGCGGTGGCATTCGTCGCGGCGCACGAGGTCGACATGGTGTTCATGGACATCCAGATGCCGGTCATGGACGGATTCGAGGCCACGCGCATCATTCGGGAGCGTGAGCACGGGACCGGCGCTCGAGTGCCCATCGTTGCGGTCACGGCCCATGCCATGACGGGGTACCGCGAGCAGTGCCTGAGCGCTGGCATGGACGACTACCTGACCAAGCCGGTGCGCATGGGCGAGCTGGCGCGGATGCTGGGCTCGATGGGTGAGCCATCCAAAGCGACCTGAGCCGTCCGCATTTGCGCTCGGATGGGGCGGGCCTTGCCGCGTCTCACTCGGGATCCTCGAGCCATGCGGCGATGGTCGCGATCTCCTTGGGAGAGGGCCGCTCGGAGGCTTCGTAGCCCACCTTGGATTGCTTGGCGAACTCCATGGCTTCACGGCGGTCGCCGCCCGAGCGCCACACCGCACGCGCGGCCACGAACCGGGCCTTGGCGATTTCGACGGGATCGATCTCCCCCACCTCGGCCAGCTCGAGGGCGTGCAGGACGTGCTCGGCGGCCTCGGCGGGCTGGTTCAGGGCGAGGTAGGCCTCGCTCAAGCTCACCAGCCCGTAGATGGAGTTGGGGCTCTGCTCGCCCTGTGTACTGGTCCAGATCCGCAGCGCGTTCTCGAGGTAGGGGAGGGCCTCCTCGGGACGCCCGAGCTTGATGAGGGTGTCGCCGACGTTGTTGGACGAGAACGCCACGCTCATGTGGTCCGGACCGAGGCCGCGGCTCTTGATGTCGAGCGCCTTCTTGTAGCTCTCGTACGCGCTCTGGATCTCGCCGATGGCGGCCTGCACCACCCCCAGGTTGTGATGGCCGCGCCCGACCTCCGGATGATCGGGGCCCAGGCTCCTGGTGTAGACCTCGAGGGCGCGCTTGGAGTGGAAGATTGCCTTGTCGTAGTCCTCGAGGCGCGAGTAGGTCACGCCCAGGTTGTTGTGGTTGGTCCCAACGGTGGGATGCCATGGTCCCAGCCGGGCCTCGGTCAGCTCGAGCGAGCGGACGAGCGTCTGTGCCGCTTCGCGGTAGTGACCCTGCTGGCCATGGGTGGCGGCGAGGTTGTTGAGCGACGCGAGGTGAATCCGCTCGGTTGCAGGGCTGCCCCTGGATAGCTCCACGGCCAGCGTGAGCTGCTCGATCGCCAACTCGAACTTGTTGGCCGCCATGTAGGCGTTGCCGCGGTAGAGCGCGATCGTGGCCTGCATCTCGGGAGGCGTGTCGAGGCGTCGGACCATCGCCTCGGCTTGCTTGCCATAGCGCAGGGCGGTGTCGAGGTCGCTGAGGTGCATGCCCCATACCGAGAGCAGGCCGATGAGGGCGAGCGCCTCCACCCGCTCGTGTCCCGAGGCCTGCGCGGCGTAGAGCGCCTCCTCGTAGGCCGCGCGGGATTCCGGGGCCAGCATCTTGCGCTCGTGCAGCTCGCCCAGCCCGACCAACACCTCCGCGAGCGCGGGCTCGTAGCCGGCCTCGCGGGCGGCGGCGAGCGCCTCCTTGGCCGTGGCCCCCGCGTCGTCGTACTTGCCGGCGAGGCCCAGGGCCTTGGCCTGGGCCGACTGCTCCCGCACGTGCTCCACGGCGCTCGCCAGCGTGGGGTCGCTCGGCTGCAAGCGCTCCGACGCCTCGCGGTCGAGCTCGAGGCACTCATCGGGGCCGGGCAGGGCCCCGGTGGCCGTTGCGGCATTCTTGACCACGTCGGCGTCGGCATCGATGAGCACGGACGTCAGCGCCGTAAGGTCGCGGAGCTTGCCATCGAGGCAGCCGATCCTCAGGTCCATGAGCGCCTCGCTCTGATCGCCGCGCACCCGGGTGGCCTCGCAGACCTGCGTGCGCAGCTTCACCCAGTGCTCGGCGTAGTCGTCGAGCCGCTCGGTGGCGGCCAGGCGCGCGTCGGCGGCGTAGGCGACCCCGGTGTCCTCGAACGCGGCGCTGAGGGCCGAGCGCACGTCGTCGTCCCATACCCCGGCCAGCTTGCCCTCGGCGCCTCGACACGGGGGCTCGGCGTCGCCGGATGCCATCGTGATCGCACCCAGCCACGCCACGATCGCGACGCCACCGGCGATGCCCGCCACCGTCCGGAGCCGTCGTCGGCCCGCTCCCATGGCCCGCTCGAGCTCGTCGAGCAGCGCGTCCATGCTGGGGTGGCGAGCTTCGCGACCGACCGAGAGCCCACGCAGCAGGGCCTGCCGCACGCCACGCGGCACCGGGCTGGACTTGGGGATCTCGCGTAGCTCGCCCCGGGCGACGGCGCGGCCGAGCTCCGAGAACGTCTCGCCCACGAACGGTCGGATGCCGAACAGCACCCGGTAGAGCACGATGCAGAACGCGAACTGATCGGTACGCGCGTCGATGCTCCCGCCGAAGAACTGCTCGGGGGCCATGTAGGCCGGCGTACCCATGACCGTGCCCGCCTGGGTCAGCTCCATGCGCAGGGAGCTCCGCGAGCTGAGCGAGTGGGGGTCGCTGTCGAGCGAGTCCACCAGCGAGTCGCGGGGCGAGGAGTTGCTGACGTCGGCATCCTCGTCGCCGTAGCGTCGCGCGAGGCCGAAGTCGAGCACGCGAACGCGACCATCCTCGGCGTTGAACATGATGTTGGCCGGCTTGAAGTCGCGATGAACCAGTCCCTCGGCGTGTGCGGCCGCCAGGCCGCGCCCGGCCTGCATCATCAGCGCCAGCCCCTCCTGCCAGCGCTTGGCCGTCTCCTCCCTGGGCGCCTCGTCGATCCAGTCGCGGATCGTCTTGCCCTCCACGTACTCCATCGCGATGAACACCCGATCGGCGTGGGTTCCCACGTCGTAGACCGCAACCACATTGGGGTGCGAGAGCTTGGCCAGCGCCTGTGCCTCGCGCTCGAGGCGACCGATGGCCTGGGCGGTCTTCTCCTTTTGCTCGAGCTTGACCAGCTTGAGCGCGATTCGGCGGTCGAGCTTGGGATCGTACGCCGAGAACACCTCGCCCATGCCACCCGCACCGAGGGCTTCGAGGATGACGTAGCGGCCCACCACTGCGCCCCGGGTCAGCGACGGACCCCGCGAGGGGGTGACCGCTGGTGTCGACGGGTCATCACCGGGCTCGACCCGGGTCACGTCGACATCGGTGTCGGTCGGCTCACGAGTGTCGGTCACCGCCTCCATTGGAGCACGCCCAGCCGGTCGTTTTCCACTCTACCGTCAATGCGGGTCTTCGTCTTCGTACGGGGCGAGCGCCTCACGAAGCTCCTCGCGAAGCTCCTCGCGCAGCGACGGGGGGGCGAGCACCTCGGCGTGGACCCCCCAGTGCAGCACCCAGCGCAGCACCTCCTTGGTGCCCGCGACGCGAGCTCGCAGGATTGCGCCTCCGTCGGGCTGCGGCACTACCTCTTGCTCCCGTGACAGCGGGTACTCGGGCAGCAGGCGTGCGGCGTACGGGGACAGCCGGATCGCCACCTCCACCGGGGGACCGCTCCAGATCTTCACGGCGCCTCGGAACAGCTCGTCCTCGTCCACGTCGTGGACGGCGGCGTCCTGATCGAGGCGCTCGGTGTGGCTCATGCGGGCGACCTTGAAGGTGCGGTAGCCCACCTTGGGCTCGAACGCGATCAGGTAGACGTGCTCGTCGACCAGGCGCCACATCAGCGGATCGACCGTACGGGTCTTGTACTCCGTGTCACCCGCCGAGCGGTAGCGGAAGCGCACCTTCTTGCGCTGGGCGATGGCCGCGTCGAGCACCCGCAACGAGCGGGCGTGACGGGAGTCGGAGGTGTCGGTGCTCGACTGGGTCTCGGGCGCCTCGGCGACGGTCCCGGGCTTGCGGGGTCGGTTGCGCTCGAGCAGCGCATCGAGCTCGTCGAGCAGCGACGTCCCCTCGAGCGGGCCGAGGTAGCTCCGAGCCAGGCGCAGCGCGTCCCACTGCAACGGCGTGGCGGTGAGCTCGGGGAGCTTGTCGCCCAGCAGGTTGATGCGGGCCTCGCCGTTGATCGTCTCGCGCAGCAGCGGAACCCCGGCCTGCTCGAGCATGTCGAGGTCGCGGTAGAGCGTGGCCCGGCTGCTGCCGGTCTCTTCGAGCAGTCGCTTGGGCGAGAGCCCACGCCGACGCCCGTGCAGCAGCTGTAGGATCTGCCACTGTCGGATGAGCATGTTGCGGGCGCTGCGACTCGACATGGTGACCGACCCCTCTCAGGCCTGGGGCCACACGGCCTGCAGACGCTGGGCGAACGTGCGAGCGTCGGCGGGCCGGGCTCGAGGATCCTTGGCCAGGCCCTGCATCACCAGCTCGATCAGCCCGGGGTCGACGCGATCGCCCACGTGGCGGTTGAGCGGGATCGGCGGGGTGCGGGCGTGGGCTTGGAGCCACTGCATGGGGTTGTGCTGCCACTGCTCGACCACCACGCTCGACGGACGGTCGGGCACGAACGGCACGCATCCCGACACCAGCTCGTACATCAGCATGGCGAGGCTGTAGACGTCGGCCGCCGGGGTGAGCGCGGTGGTGACCAGTTGTTCCGGTTGAGCGTAGTGCGGGGTTCCGACCAGCATGTGCCCCACGGTCGCGCTGCGCCCGATGATCGAGTCGCCGCCCCACGAGCGCGCGAGCCCGAAGTCGAGCAGCCGCACGGTCACGTCGCCCGTGATGAAGATGTTGGCGGGCTTGAGATCGCGGTGGACGATCCCACGGTCGTGCGCCTCGCACAGCCCCAGACAACACTGATGGACGATGTGTGCGGCCCAGGCCGGTGACAGCGGGCGATCGAAGTCGTGCCACTCGTCGAGGGGTCGACCCGACAGCAGCTCCATCAGCACGTAGATGTGCCCGTCACGGCGCAGCCCTGCGTCGTAGACCCGCACCACATGGGGACTTTGCAGGGTGCGGAGCACGGCGACCTCGCGCAGCGCCCGTTGAGCCGTCTCGGGGGCGGTGATCGGCTCGCGCGAGAGCTTGAGCGCCATCGGGACGCCGAAGCGGGGATCGAGGACCCGATAGACACGCCCGAACCCTCCCTCGCCGAGCTCCTCGAGGATCTGGAAGGGACCATAGCGGTCTCCCGGTTGCAAGGCGGTCATGGGGCTCCCGATGATAGCAGTCCCGTGACGGCCGTCGATGCCCGTCGGGCATCCCCCCTCATCACGGCCGTCATCACGGCCGTCATCATGACAGCATGGCGCGATGGAGGAACGGCAGCGACACGTCGAGCCGGTGCTCGGTGCCCGAGTGGGTGCCGTCGAACTCCTCGTAGGTGTGGTCGATCCCGTGGTGCTGTAGCGCCTGCGAGAGCCGGCGGGCCCCGTAGTGGAGGAAGTACTGGTCGCGGCGTCCGCAGTCGAGGTAGAGGCCGCGCAGGCTGGCCAGTGATCGCTGGACCGGTGGATCCTCGACGAGGATCACCGGATCGTGGCGCAGCCACGCCTGCCAGCGCTCGGGCAGCAGCGCGCACGTGTGGGGGTCGACCGGCAGCCGCGCACCCGCCGGAGCTTCGGGATCGGGATCGTACGAGGCCCCCATGGCCAGGATCATCAGCGTGTGGAAGTCGTGGCCGGCCAGCGTGGGTACGGCGCGCACGCGCTCGAGGAACGCCGCGATGCCGCCGTGACGAGCGAGCGTGTCGAGCACGGCCGGGAACTCGCGCAGGTAGAGCAGGTCGAACCCCATGTCGCCCGAGTGGCAGGCCACCGCCGCCCACTGCTCGGCGTGGCGCATGCCCTGGACGAGGGCTCCGTAGCCCCCGCTGCTCTTGCCGTAGACGGCGCGGTGGGCCGGCCCGGGCAGCAGTCGAAAGTCGTGCTCGAGCCGGGGCAGCAGGTCCTCGATCAGGAATCGCTCCCAGTGCCCCATGGCGACCGAGTCGACGTATTGGTTGCCTCCCAGCGAGGTGAACGCATCGGGGAACGCCACCACCACCGGGCCCATGCGGCCCTCGGCGCGAAGCCGGTCGAGGCGCTGCGGTACGGCCTCGCCAAAGGCGGTCCACGCGAGGCGCTTGAGTCCGCTGCCGGTGAACGAGGCCAGATCCACCAGCAGCGGATAGCGAGTGGAGAGGTCGTCGTCGTAGCCCTCGGGCAGATAGACCGCCACCGTGCGGGTGGTGGGGTCGGACAGGAGGTTGCCGCGGAGGGCGGCGGAGTCGATGGTGAGCTCGACGATGCGGCCGCGGGGGCGGGTGAACGTGTGCAGGGGCATGGAAGATCGTTCACCAATTCTAGTCACGCCACTGTGCCACGAACACGTTGGTGTCCCCCTCCTTGGCGCTGTTGCGGTTGGAGGCGAACACCAGCTGCTGGCCGTCGCCGGTGAACATCGGGAAACCGTCGAATTGGTCGTGGACGGTCACCTGCTCGAGGCCGCTGCCATCGGCGTTGACGAGATAGAGGTCGAAGTCTCGACCGGTGTCCGAGTTGACGTTGGACGAGAAGATGATCCGACGGCCATCGGGGTGGAAGAACGGCGCGAAGTTGGCCTTGCCGTTCTTGGTGATCTGGGTCTGCTCGCTGCCGTCGGCGTTCATCACGAACAGCTCGAGCCGTGTGGGTCGGACCAGGCCCTCGTCGATGAGCTCCTTGTACTTGGCCTCTTCGTCGGGACCCTCGGGGTGGTTGGCGCGATAGACGATCTTGGTGCCATCGGGCGAGAAGAACGGACCTCCATCGTATCCGGGGGTGTTGGTCAGCCGAGTGACGCCGCTGCCGTCGAGGTTGGCGGTGTAGATCTCGGGGTCACCATCGCGAGTGGAGGTGAACACGATCTTGTCGCCCTGGGGCGAGACGGTGGCTTCCGCGTCATAGCCCGGACCGGCGAGCAGCGGCGTGGGCTCGCCTCCAGCCGCATCGACCAGGTAGATGTCGAACTCGTCGTAGAGCTTCCACACGTAGCCGTGGCTGCGATCGGGAGGGGGCAGGCACCCTGGGTCGGCCGCATGTGTCGAGGCGTAGAGGATCTTCTGGTCCCCGGTGAGGTAGTAGGCGCAGGTGGTGCGCCCCTTGCCCGTGCTCACCCGGGTGACGCTGCCTCCGTCCAGGCCCATGGTGAAGATCTGGTCGCACTCCATGCCGTCGCGGGTCGACTGGAACACCAGCTTGGTCTCGTCCTGGCTGAGGTAGGCCTCG
Source organism: Paraliomyxa miuraensis (assembly GCF_026337845.1). Classification (GTDB taxonomy): domain Bacteria; phylum Myxococcota_A; class Polyangia; order Nannocystales; family Nannocystaceae; genus Paraliomyxa; species Paraliomyxa miuraensis. Next base: position 272,330 of record NZ_JAOVZF010000159.1, read on the forward strand.
GCGTTCTCTCCCCCAAAGGTCAACTGCCGCAGCGAGGTGAAGTGATTCTCGCCGGGGAGCGGCTCGAGCGTGGCCTTGGGGTCGCCAGCGGCGTCGGGGGCCTTGGCGTCGCCAGCGGCATCGGGGGCCTTGGCATCGGGGGCCTTGGCGTCGGGGGCCTTGGCGTCGGGGGCCTTGGCGTCGTTCGTTTGGCCAGCAATCGGCTTGGTTTGCGGCTTGGTCTCGGCCGGCTGGGCCGGCTTGCCCGGCTTGGGAGGATCCCCACCGCAGGCAAGGGTCAGCGGGAGTACGAGCAGGAGCGGGCGCAGGCGAGCCATTTGCGGCGCAATCTAGCAAGCTCGGCCCGGGCCGGGCCAGGCGCCAGACCGGGGGGCTGATGACGGCCTTCCGTGGCTCGTTCCTGGCCCCTCAGGGGATCACGAACACGGTGTCGCCCACGGTCACGCGGCCGGATCGCTTGACCGACTCGAGCGTGAACTCGTCGCAATCGAGCGCGACCACGATGACCATCGGGTTGACGCCCTTGGCCTCGAGCTCCGCCGGATCGTAGGTGACGACCGGATCGCCCGCATCGACCCGGTCGCCCTGCTCGACGTGGAGCTCGTAGCCCTCGCCGCGCAGACCGTCGGCCTCGATGCCGACCTGCACCATCACGCAGCCCCGCGGAAAGGCGATCGAGAACACGTGCGGCTCGAGGCGCTCGATCGTGCCGTCGACCGGTGCGATCACCGAGATGCGCTCGCGCGGCGGATCCAGGGCAACCCCCCACCCGAGGGTGCCCATCGAGAAGATCGGGTCGGGTGCGTGCTCCAGGTTGGATGCCTCACCGGAGACGGGGGCCATGGCACTGATGGGCATGGCAGCACCCTAGCCACCGACCAATCGAGCCGTCAACGGAGGACGAGAGGGCTGGCGCCGCTGACTTTGCGCAGGACCACGACGAGTGTTCAGTCTGGGCCACGAGTACCTTGGTCTACACGGGGATTCCTCGAGGACACCCACACCCGCACTCTGCTTCGGTGCCCGCCACGTCGCAGGGCAACCACTGCGTTGCCCAGGACTCGAGCATCACCGGCTCGGCGCGCCGGAAGCCGCTTTTTCCTCGGCGGGGATGCGAGCTAGAGTGCCGCCAATGCGGGCGATGAAGATCTTGCGACCACTCCTGCTGCTGTCGTTGGCCCTGGCCTCGTGCACCAAGACCTCCAAGGCGAGCGCCGAGCCGCCCGTGGTGATGGATCCGGTCTCCGCTCCGGCGGGCTCCGCCCAGTCCGAGCCCGAGCCCAATGCGTTGCTCGAGGAGTGGAAGGGTCCCTACGGCGGGGTGCCGGGGTTCGATCACATGGACCTCGATGATCTGGAGCCCGCGATGAAGCGGGCCATGGAGCTGCACCTGCGCGAGCTCGAAGACATCGCGAGCAACCCCGAGCCCGCCACGTTCGAGAACACCATCGTCGCCATCGAGCGGACGGGGGAGGTGATCGACCGTGTGGAGACCTACTACGGGATCTGGCGCAGCAACCTCTCGACCCCCGAGCTGCGGGAGATCGAGGGCCGGCTCGCGCCGCTGCAGTCGGAGTACTACTCGGCGATCGTGGGCAACCAGGCGCTGTTTCGGCGCGTCGAGGCGGTCCATCGCGCCACGCAGACCGAGTCGCGCACGCCCGCCGAGCAGCGGCTGGTGAAGCTCGTCTACGATCGCTTCGCCCGGCAAGGGGCCATGCTGCAAGGGGCGGAGCGCGAGCGCTACGTGGAGATCCAGCGGCGCCTGGCCGAGCTGCACACCCAGTTCGGCAACAACGTGCTGGCCGACGAGGAGGGCTACGTGCTCTACCTGAAGGAGGACCAGACGGCTGGCCTGCCCGACTCGTTCAAGGCCGCGGCGGCGGCAGCGGCCAAGGCCCGCGGGCACGAGGGTGAGTACGCCATCACCAACACGCGCTCGTCGATGGACCCGTTCCTCACCTACTGCCCGGAGCGGGGGCTTCGCGAGCAAGTGTGGCGCAGGTACTACGATCGGGGCGACAACGGCGACGAGCACGACAACAACGCCATCATCGCCGAGATCCTGAAGCTCCGGGACGAGCGCGTGGCGCTGCTGGGCTACGAGGACTATGCGTCGTGGCGGCTCGAGGATCGCATGGCCAAGTCCCCGGCGCGGGCCAGGGAGCTGATGATGGCCGTGTGGCCGGCCGCCCTGGCCCGGGCCAAGCAAGAGGTGGCCGACATGCAGGCCGTCGCGCGCAAGCAGGGGGCCAAGATCACCATCGCCCCCTGGGACTACCGCTTCTACGCCGACGTGGTCCGCAAGCAGAAGTACGCGCTCGACTCCGACGAGGTCAAGCAGTACCTGCAGCTCGATCGCCTGCGAGAGGCCATGTTCATGGTAGCTGGCGAGCTGTTCGAGTTCGGGTTCGAGCCGGTGCCCGAGGGCACGGTGCCCGTGTTCCATCCCGACGTGAAGGTGTGGGAGGTCAAGCGAAGGGATACCGGCGAGCTGGTGGGGCTTTGGTACCTCGACCCGTTCGCGCGTCCGGGCAAGCGCTCGGGGGCGTGGGCCAACACCTATCGCAGCCATGCCCATGCCGGGGGGACGGGCCTGGTGCTCGCGTCGAACAACTCCAACTTCATCAAGGGCGCACCGGGCCAGCCGGTGCTCGTGTCGTGGGACGACGCCGAGACCTTCTTTCACGAGTTCGGCCACGCCCTGCACTCGTTGTCGTCGAACGTGGAGTACTCCACGCTGGAGGGCGGCGTGCGCGACTACACCGAATTCCAGTCGCAGTTGCTCGAGCGCTGGCTGCTCACCGACGCGGTGGTCTCCAAGTACCTCGTGCACCACCAGACCGGAAAGCCGATGCCACCGGCGCTCGTGGCCAAGATCCGCAAGGCCGCGACCTTCAACCAGGGCTTCGCCACGGCGGAGTACCTGGCCTCGGCGATCATCGATCTCGAGCTGCACACGCTCGATCCGGAGGGACTCGATCCCGATGCGTTCGAACGCGAGACCCTCGCGCGGCTGGGCCTGCCTCCACAGATCGTGATGCGCCATCGCACGCCCCACTTCGGCCATGTGTTCTCGGGCGAGGGGTACGCTGCCGGGTACTACGGCTATCTCTGGGCCGACGTGCTCACGGCCGACGCCGCCGAGGCGTTCGAGGCAGCGCCGGGGGGCATGTATGATCGCGAGCTCGCGACCAAGCTCGTCGAGCGCCTGTTCGCCCCGCGCAACGCCGTCGATCCAGAGCAGGCCTACCGGGCCTTTCGGGGGCGCGACGCGACGATCGATGCCCTCATGCGCGATCGCGGGTTCCCGACGCCAAAGGCCAAGGCCAAGACCGCGCCCGGTCGGTAGGAGCGCGGCGTGTCGGGATCGTCGTCGAGCCCTCGCCGGTCGCTCGGCCCACGGCTCGCGGTGCTGTGGTTCCTGCTGACCACGGCCCTGCTGGTGTGGCCGATCTTTCCCTGGCTGGGCAACCACGTGCATCCGCGCGTGCTGGGCTTGCCGTGGTCGCTCGTGTGGGTGCTCGGAGTGATCGCGCTGAACTTCGGGGCGCTGCTCTTGCTCTACCGTCTTCGCGTGATCGATGACCGCGAGCACGACGAGGTCGCCGAGGCCGCCGATGTGCCACCACCGGGAGAGCCGCCGTGAGTCATCCGCTCGCGCTCGTCGTGGTGCTCGTCTACCTCGTGCTCACGGTGGTCATGGGAGTGGTCGCGGGGCGACGCGGACGCGGTGACGCCCAAGACTACGTGGCGGGGGAACGGGCCTTTGGTCCGGTCGTCATGTACTTCGTCGTCGGCGCCACCATCTTCTCGGCCTATGCCTTGCTGGGCACCCCCCAGCGCGTGGTCGCCAAGGGCTCCGATGCGTTCTACGTGCTGGCCTACGGCGCGGTGGGGTTGGTTCCTCTGTTCTTCTTTGGGGCCCGAGTGCGGCGGATCGGTGCGCGCGAGGGCTACCTGACCCAAGCCGAGCTGGTCGCGGCGCGCTACGAGAGCCCCCGCATGGCGGTGACCATGGGGCTGGCCTCGGTGGTGGCGTTCATTCCGTACCTGGTCATCCAGCTCAAGGGAGCGGGCCTGGTGATGGCGGCGGTCACGGGCTGGCCGCCGCTCGTGGGGGCCGCCGTCGTCTACGCAGCGGTGCTGATCTATGTGATCGCCGGGGGGGTCCGTGGCGTCGGCTGGACCAACGTCGTGCAGGGAATCGCGATGTTGGTGGTGGTCTGGATCCTCGGCCTGTGGATTCCGATCGCGACCTACGGGTCGATTCCCGCGATGTTCGATCGCGTGCTGGCCGAGCGGCCCGAGCTGCTGACCTTGCCCGGTCCCGGGGCCCAGACCTCGATGGCGCGCTATAGCTCGGAGATCCTGGTCTCGATCCTGGGGATGTCGATGTGGCCCCACGTGTTCATGAAGTGCTTCACCGCCCGTAGCGCGCGGCTGGTCCAGCAGTCGGTGGTCTGGTACCCGACGTTCTTGTTCTTCCTGGTGCCGCTGCTCTTGCTGGGCTACGTGGCGGCGCTTGGCGGCGGTCCCACCGACGATTCCGTGCTCCTGTGGCTCGTCGATCGGTTGGCCGGTCACGCGCTGCATCCCTTGCTGTTCGCGTTCGTGGCATTCGCGATCCTCGCCGCGTCGATGTCGACCGGTGATGCGCTGCTGCACGCGGGGGGCTCGATCCTCGTGCGCGACGTGATCTTGCCGATCGAGCGCAAGAGGTGGGTGCTCGCTTCGATCGGGCGGTTGCGCGCCTGGGGTGCACTGCCCCCTGTGTCTCGTCCGGATGTTCCGCTGCGTGAGGACGAGGCCGGCCAGACGCGTGCGATAAAGCTGCTGGTGGTGGGGCTCTTGGGACTGTGCCTTTGGATGCTGGAGGGGACCGGGGGCACGTCGATCGTCGACCTGCTGCTGCTGGCCTATGCGGTGCCCCTTCAATTCCTGCCGGCCGTGTTGCTGGGCCTCTACTGGCGTCGACCCGGCCGGGCTGCAGGCGAGTGGGGACTATGGGCCGGCCTGGGGACGATCGCGATCGTCTTCGGGCTTCAGTGGCTCGCGCCCGAGCTCGCGGCGACCGTCAATCCGTGGCAGCTCGAGCTCGGGGTGTTGGGGCTCGTGGCGAACCTCGTGGCGATGGTGCTGGGCTCGTGGATCGGCGCGCGACCCTGCGCTCGTACCCTCGCTCGGTTCGAACTCGCGACGTAGCCCTACGGCGTCGGATGCGGGGAGGTTGCTGCGGTGAAAACGGACCGCTGCGTTTCGGAACTCATTGCCGATTAACTCGCCAGGTGATGCTTGCGTCGTAAGGGTTTCACTTCAGACCGACTAGTGTAGTGGGCGGTTGGGGGACGCTCGGTGGGTGGAAATGCAGCGAGGAGGGCAGAGTCATGCGGCGACGAATCATCATGGTGGGGTTGGTGCTGGGGTTGGGTGACCTCGGTGCTTGCGATCTGGAGCGGGAAGACGACGAGCGCGAAGGATTCCGTGTGGGGTACGGAGGAACGCTTGCGTACGCCGAGCCGGGAACCGGGGGGACCTGGCTTGGCAATGGGCTTCAAAAGCCCGATGTCAGCGGGCTCGATCCATCTCACGGTCTCAATGCGGGCAACGGTCTGAAGGCCGACGGAGGCTTGCTCTCCACGCCCGAGGGACGCGACGTGGCACGCTATCTGGTGGAGTGTGCGCTACCGCTTGGGGACTCGATCTCCAAGAAGGTCGGCGAGGAGAAGCTGACCTTCCACGGGTTCTTGGGCCTGGCGCCCCAGTGGAAGGACGAGGGCTGCGACCAGAGCTGCCAGGAGTGGGTGAGCGCCTGTCTGCTCGCGCGAACCAACGCCTCGGGGCAGTCGGTCGACCTGTGGGTGAGCGCCGCTCACCCGAGCATCGGGCTGGGGCCATCGGACGACTACCCTCACTACGAGGCGACGTTCTACGGCAACCTGTTCGCCGACCCGCCCACGATGTTCTTCTGCCGCGGCACCGAGGAAGGCGAAGTGGCGGCGATGGCCAACGGGCGTACCTGCACCGGTCAGACCCCGGAGGACTGCGGGTTCACCACCCTCGGGAGCTGTTTCGAGCCCGATCGTTGCGAGCTCGTCGATGGCACGTATGCCGTTGAGTGCGCCGATGGCGATCCCGCGACTGGGGCGCGCCATCACTCCCTCTCCACGTATGTGAGCGCTCCGGAGCAATGACATGGCCAGCGATCGAAGCACCATCCAGCAAGTTCCGCCGACCCCGAGCGGCCGCTCCGACGAGGTCCTGCACGCGGCGTTTGCGCGGCATGGACTCGGCGACGAAGACCTTCCCGAGCCGGCCACCGGGGACGAGGTCGGCCGCTATACGGTGCTCGGGCACCTCGGGGAGGGGGGGATGGGAGTGGTCTACAAGGCCTACGACCCCCAGCTCGATCGCAACGTCGCGCTCAAGCTCCTGCGTCGCCTGATCGACGAGAACGACTCGGGCTCGGAGCTCCGGCTGCTCCGCGAGGCGCAGATGCTGGCCAAGCTCCAGCACCCCAACGTGGTCACGATCCACGATGCGGGTCTGACTCGCTACGGGATGTTCATCGCGATGGATCTGCTGTACGGCTGCACCCTTCGGGAGTGGCTCGGCCGGCGTCCGCGCAGCGTGAGCGAGGTGCTCGAGGTGTTCCGGGCGGCGGGGGAGGGCCTTGCGGCGGCGCACGATGCCGGCTTCGTACATCGCGACTTCAAGCCCTCCAACGTGATCGTGGGTGACGACGGCATGGTGCGAGTGCTCGACTTCGGAGTTGCGGCGCTCACGGACGCTCGGGTGGGGGCCCGCGATGCGACCGCACCCTCGCGGCATCGCGTCGCGAGGCCTCCGGGGACCGTCGAGCCGCTCTCCAGGACGGATCCACATCTGACCGACGAGGGGTGCGTGGTGGGCACGCCCGCGTACATGGCTCCCGAGCAGGTCGCCGGGGACAAGGCCGATCACCGCAGCGATCAGTTCACGTTCTGCGTGTGCCTGCACCTCGCGCTCTACGGGCGCTCACCGGTGATCGGTGAGCGCTTCGAGGAACGGCGTTGGAATCACATGCGGGGGCGCGTGCTCGACGAGCGGGGCATGCTCACCGGCCGGACGGCCGGGAGGGTGCCGGCCCGCGTACGCCGAGTGCTGCGGCGGGGCCTCTCGGTGAACCCGGACGAGCGGTTCCCCTCGATGCGTGACCTGCTCGACGAGCTTCGCGAGCCGCCCCGGCGCTGGCCGCTCCTGGTGGCAGGCCCGATGCTGGTGCTCGCGTTCTCGGCAGGGCTGCTGCTCGACCGCGACGAGAAGCCCTGTGTCGAGCCGCCGGGCTTCGAGGACGACTGGAGCGAGAGCGACCGCAAGGAGGTACGCGTTGCGTTCGACCGCAGTGGTCACCCACAGGCCCGGGAGCTGAGCGACCGGGTCGAGCGGCAGCTCGATGGATATGCCGCCGCATGGTCCGAGATGTACCTCGAGTCCTGCCGTGAGACCTTCGTGACGCGGCAGCAGAGCGAGGCGCTCTTCGTCCAACGCCGGCTGTGCCTGGAGCGGCGGCGCAATCGCATGCGCTCGGCCGTCGATGCGCTCACCAACATCGAGGACCGCCAGCAGGCGATCGATCGCACTCTCTTGCCCTTCCGGCTCCCGATGATCGACGACTGCAAGGACTTCGAGGCGGTGAGCGCCACGCTTCCGCTGCCCGAGGATTCCGAGCTGCGCTCGACCGTCGCGACGCTGCGCAGCTCGATCGACGAGGTCGAGACCCTGAGGATGGCGAGGGACTCGAAACGCGGCTTGGAGCTGGCCCACTCCGTGGTCCAGGAGGCACGCAGGACTCAATTCTCGCCGATCATCGCCGAGGCGCTCGCAAGCCTGGGAGCCATGCAGGCGATGGGGGCCTCGGCGCGGGAGGCCCGGGCCACGCTCGAGGCCTCGATCCTCGAGGCGGCCAAGGCAGGCGACGACGTCACGGCGGCGGAGTCGTGGACCTGGCTCGTCTTCGTACTGACGATGCAAAAACAGCTCGACGAGGGCAAGACGCTTGTGTTTGCCGCCCAGGCCGCGGTGGAGCGGGCCGACGACGACGAGGTGCGCGGATGGTTGCTCAACAACCTCGGGATGCTCCACGGCGAGGCTGGCGAATTCGAGCGCTCGCTCGATCTGTTCTCCGAAGCGTTGGAGGTCAAGCAGGGCAGGCTCGGCGAGGAGCACGTCGACGTGGGGATCTCGTGGCACGACCTCGGAATTGCGCAGCTCAAGCAGGAGCGCGTGGCGGAGGCCGAGAACTCGCTGCAGCGCGCTCGCTCGATCTTCGAGGCAACGGTGGGCGGGGCCCATCCGCTCACCTACCACGCGCTGGGGGGCCTTTGTCAGATCGAGCACTTTCGGGGCAACCACGAGGCTGCGATCGGGCTGTGCAGTCGCGTTCTGGCCCACTATGAGGTGTCGCCGGTGTCAGACATCATCATGGGGCGCACGAGCTTCGTCATGGCCAGGGCCCTGCACGGGGCGGGACGGGTCGAGGAGGCGCAGGCCCTGGCTCGCCGGGCGCTCCAGCTCTCCGAGGACGAGGATCCAGACCAGGTGCGAGAGATCCGCCGGTGGCTGAGACTGGTCGAGGGAGCACCAAACTCGGACCCGGGTCAGGGAGCCGGCGGTCGCTGATTCCAGACCCCAACGCGCCTTCGCGCGGCTCAGCGCCGGGGAGACGGCGCCAGGGCGTCGCGCTCGATCACGTAGCGAACCACCTCGATGGGGACCCTGGGGTGGATGAAGGTCCCCACGCGCCACATGCCGCACTTCTCCAGCACGCGGATGCTGGCCGCGTTGCGCGGATCGACGCAGGCATCCACGGCGGGTTGGTCGAGATCCTCGAACGCGTAGCGGATGAGGGCGCGCCCACCCTCGGTGGCCAGGCCCCGGCCCCAGACCGCGTGGCGCAGGCGATAGCCGAGCTCGAGCATCGACTCGTCTGGTGCGACGGTGGGGCGCAGATGGAACCAACCCACGAAGCTGCGGTCTTCGTAGGCCGCGAGGAAGCCGTAGGGCTCGTCGTCCCAGGCCGTCATGCGAGGCAGGAGCTCGCTCTCATAGCGCTCGCGCGAGTTGGGCTGGGTCACGCCGATGTAGCGCATCACCTCGGGATCCGAGTCCAGCTCGACCAGATCGTCGAGGTGCTCGGAGGTCAGGCGTCGCAGGACCAAGCGTTCGGTTCCAAGCTCGAGGGGCAGGGGCACGCGGGCAGTGTATCCTCTCGCGCGATGACCGGCCCCAAGCCCTGGAACGTGGTTCACACCGAGTGCGTGGCCGACTGCAGAGTGTTCGACGTGCTGGCGCGACACTCCCAGCGGGGGGAGGGCGGGCCGTGCTTCACGTTCTTCAGCATCGACAGCGCATCGTGGGTCAACGTGGTGGCGCGAACCGCCGCGGGAGAGCTGGTGATGATCCGGCAGTTTCGCCATGGCAAGGGAGGGGACGTGCTGGAGATCCCTGGCGGGATGATCGACCCCGGGGAGGAACCCGAGGTTGCGGCGGCGCGAGAGCTCCTCGAGGAGACCGGCTATCGCGGCCGGCTGCGGCTCATCGGGGAGGTCAACCCCAACCCGGCGCTGTTCACCAACCGGCTCTATACGTTCGTTGCCGAAGAGTGCGAGCGCGTGGCCGAGGTCGCCAACGACGCGGTGGAGGAGACGCAGGTCGAGCTGGTGGATCCGCGGGCGCTACCCGAGCGGATCCGCGCGGGCGAGGTGGATCACGCATTGGTGCTCACGGCGCTCTACTGGCTGCAGCTGCATGAGCAGCGGTAGCGACGCTCAGGGGACCAGCTCGAGCGTCACGGCGGATGACCCTGGGGCTGCAGCCCTAGAAGCGTCCGGAGACCGACAACCCGCCGCCGCCCGGGAGCCATGCCGTGCCTACCGACAATGCGCGGTCGCGCTGCGTTCGATCGTAGGCCCGGCGATGGGCAAGTGCGTAGGCCAGCATGCCCGAGCCGGCCGCGATGAGCACGGCTCCTGTGTCGCGGGTGGTGAACGCGACCAACCTCGCCCGTGTGGCGCACTTGGTATCCCGGCAGGTGGCGAGCAATCCCCAAGAGAGCGCACCGGTGGTGAGCCACGTGACCACGCCCGTGCCGATGAGTCCCACGCCTGCGATCCGCAGCCCCTTCATGTCACGCACGGGGCGATTGCCAAACACGTCGTCGTAGGCGCGTCGCCGGGCACGAAGGGCCGAGCCCGCGGAAGCCAGGCCGATGGTGGCGAGCAGCCCGATGTCGGAGTGGATGCGAAGCACCAGCGCAGGCAGTACTCCGGGGGCACACTCCAGCAGAGTGTTGCCGATGTCCTCTGCTTCGGATAGCGGCGGAGCCATGGGATCGACCGGTTCGTCGAACGGATCGATGCAGCGTCGCTTGACTAGGACGTGTGCCACGATCTGCTCGGAGAGCGCGGCCGAGAACGTGAGCCCGGCGCCTACGAACATGCCCACGCCGGAGTACGGCGGGCGCTGCGGAGGCGGAAAGTGGAAGGTGGGGCGCTCGTCGTCTTCGTCGCCGCCGGGTAGTGGCTCGGCGCCCATCAACGGAGCAGCGCCGGGTCCTCGGCGTGGACGCCCTCCTTCCTCCTTGGGTGGGGTGGCACCAGTTGGTTCGGGTTGGGGGGGCTCGGCCACCTCGGGTCGGCCGGGGCTGGCCTCTGGGACCGCCGGGCTTGCCCCGGGCTCTGGCTGAGTGGGCTCGACCACCTCGGGCCGACCGGGGCTGGACGACGGAACCGGAGCGCCCAGCGGCGGGGTCGCGTGGGCCTCCGCGGGCACGGTCGAGGTCGCGGTGGGGCGAGTCGGTGGCGGGGTTGGTGGAGGTGGTGGCGGACGCTGCGTCGCGGGCCCCTGGGGGGGCGCGGCCGGCTTGACCGGAGTGTCCGGCTTGACCGGCGTGTCCGGCTTGGCCGGAGCCGCTTCTTCGGGCGGAGGCTCCTGTCGTTCTCCGGGGAGTGGGGGGAGCTTGGGGGGGCCGAACAAAGCGAACGCCACGCCCAAAGCCAACGAAGCTGTGCCGAGCACCGGCGCACTGTAGCAGTCTCCCTGAATCTTGGGCGCGACGGACCGGTGCGACCCCGATCATGACCTTCGGCGGAAGTCGCGCTGAGTGGGGCGAGACCCGCGGGCGATCTCGTGCCGACCGCCTGGAACCTTGGGCCCCGGGGCTGGGTGTATGGTCCCGTCGCGACGATGACGGAACGCCACCAGCCCTACGAGATCGACGATCTCGAGCTTCGACGGGCCCAGCAGGGAGACGCGGCAGCGTGTCGTGCGCTGGTGATGCGTCACCAGCGGCGTGTGCTCGGGCAGCTGCGGGCCATGCTCATTCCAGCGGGTCGGGGTGGGCTGGTGGAGGATCTCGCGCAAGAGACCTTCCTGCGTGCCTTTCGGGCGCTGCCTCGCTTTCGCGGGGATGGGCGCGCCAGCCTTGCCACCTGGTTGGTCACCATCGCGACGCGCGTGGCCCTCAACGAGCTGCGGCGTCGACCGCCGCGCGTCGAGGCCCTCGACACCGTCACCGAGTCGGTCAAGGCCGGCGAGACGGCGGTGATCGAGCGCCACGCATCGGGCCGGGCGATCGAGCAAGCCATCGCCGATCTGCCTCCAGCCTATCGCGGTGCGTTCTTGCTACGCGAGCTCCATGGCCTCGACTACGGCGAGATCGCCAAGGTCTTGGAGATCGACGTGGGCACGGTCAAATCTCGGTTGTCTCGAGCTCGGGCCCGGCTGCGGCAGGCCCTGGCGGAGGTGCAGGATGGATAGTCCCCTTGGCGCCGACGAAGGATCGAACGGCGCGTTGAACGACGACGAGCGCGCGGCGTTGGCCGCCTGGGCGGACGACGACGATCCGTCGGATGCCTTTACCGAGAAGGTCCTCTGCGCCTGGTTCGCCGAGCAGGCAGGGTCCACCGAGGAGGGCGTGGTCGAAGAGCCCGCGCTCACCTCCGAGCCGCGCGCTGCGGCCTCTCGACGCCGCGCGGTGGGATGGGTGGGAGCGCTCGCGACCGCGGCGGTGGTGATGCTGATGGTGAGGGTGCTGCCGCGTGCCTCCGAGGTCGAGCGCGAGACCGCCGGGCATGCGTGTGCTCCTGCGATGGCCCAGGAGCGAGGGCCCGCGGACGAGCGAGGTCGACACGAACCGATGACACCGGGCGCCGTTTCGGCCGAGCCGGAGTCCACCGTGCTCGGGGCGCAGGCGGGACAGGTGCTCGCGCACCACTGCAACCCGTGCCACGACTCGACCCTGCCGGACGCGAAGACCGGTGCGCTGGAGGTCTTCGATCTGGACAAGCCCTATTGGTGGTCGACGATGTCCGACGCCCAGCTCGAGGATGCGAGCCTGCGAGTGCGCGAGCTGGCGGGGAGCACCGACGACGAGCGCGAGCGCGTGGGGACGTTCGTGCAGGCCGAGCTGCAGCGACGTGCGCGGGCCGGCTGAGACGGGGTCTGGGCGGGCATCTCCCTACCGCCGATCCTGCAGCACCGGGAATCGCGTCCGTGCATCACTCACCACCGCGGGATCCACCTCCGCCAGCAGCAGCGTCTCCTTCCCGGCCGCGGTGGCCAGGAACTCTCCCCACGGGTCGACGATCCGGGAGTCTCCGCTGTACGCGATCCCGCCGCCCTCGCCCACGCGGTTGACCCCGACCACATAGGCCTGGTTCTCGATCGCCCGCGCGAGCAGCAGCGCCATCCAGTGGTGCCGTCGCTTCTCGGGCCAGTTGGCCACGAACAGGTAGCAGTCGGTGTCCCTGGCGGTGGTCCACATCTCGTCGGCGAAGCGCAGATCGTAGCAGACGAACAACGTGCACCGTACGCCCTCCACGTCGACGGTCACGTGGCGATCGCCCGCGCCGTAGTGCAGGTGCTCGTCGGCGAAGGTGAAGGGGTGGATCTTGCGATAGCGATGAAGTTCCCCGCGGGGTCCGGCGAGCACGAAGGTGTTGAACGGCTGCGGTGCCCCTTCCGGCTGCACGGGCACGCTGCCACCGATCCACAGGTCATGCGCCCGGGCCTGTTCCACCAGGAACGTGGTGCTCGGTCCGTTCTCGGGCTCGGCCACCGCCTCGGCCTGCATCGAGAACCCACAGGCGTACATCTCGGGCAGCACCAGCAGCCGCGCGCCCGCAGCCACGGCGGTGCGGATCCACGGCAGCACCCGCTCGTAGTTCTCGGCGGGAGACTCCCAGGCGATGTCGAGCTGCAGCGCGGCGACCTTCATGCGCGATCGGCATAGCCGATCGCACGAGTGAACGAAAGGGGGCGCCCCCGCCCATGGCGGGGTCGAGCCCAACGACCGCGATATCTCCACTTTGCGGTGTGATGGATCTCGGCGACCGCCCCTCTTCCACCGATTGCGGTGAGGATCCATCCCCGCGACCGCTCCTCCGGCACCGTCTGCGGTGTGATGGATCTCGGCGACCGCTTCGCCGGCACCGCCCGCGGTAGGGAGCAAGCACAGCGACCGCCCCTCCGCGACCGTTTGCGGTGAGGACCGAGCACAGCGACCGCCCTTCGCGACCGTTTGCGGTGAGGACCGAGCACAGCGACCGCCCTCCGCGACCGCTTGCGGTGAGGACCGAGCACAGCGACCGCCTTTCCACTACCGTTTGCGGTGAGGACCGAGCACAGCAACCGCTCGTTCCTCACCGCCCGCGGTGGGGAACGAGCCCAGGGAAGGCCTTCCACTACCGCGATCGGTGCCGCCCGAGCACGTGGGGATGCTCTTCACCACCAGAAGCGGAGGTACGCCCCACCGTGGCCTACCTCTGCCCACGACACCGGAGCCTTTTTCGACCCTCGTGCACTTTTCTTTCGGATTGCCTGCAACGATGGCTGCTGGTGGCCGAGATCAGGGGTATGAGCAAGAAGCCAAAGGCGCTCCGCCTTTCGACCCCCATCCCCATCCCAACCCCCACCCTCCAGGACCTGATCGCACGTGGTGCGCCTGACGCGTTCGAGTCGATCCGAGAGGAGATCCTTGCGGTGGCCCCCACCGATCTACGCCCCGTCAATCTCGATGTCCCGCGAGCGGCCCGACGCGGGCTCACGGTGGCGAAGCGGATCGAGCCGCTTCTACCCGCGCTGTCGGCCATCCCCGACCTCGACGTACCCAGGATCCGCAAGCTACCCACCTACGCGCTGGCGCTCCTGTTTGCGCACGAGCAGGCGATCGCACCCACCCCCAGCGAAGTGCACCTGTCCATGTTGCTCGACGAGGCCGTCCCGCTGCGGCTCGACCTGTTGGTCACGGCCGAGATGCTGGCCCACTTCGGCCTGGTCTCCCCCGAGCGGGTGGCGGCGATCCGCAGCGGTCAGGGGCACGCTGACACCGCGGCCGATCTGCTCGCCCTGGGTGTACTGCTCGACGAGGTCTGGGACGAGGTCGAGGACGGGGTGGTGGTGACGCGGGCCCAGGTCGATCGTGCTACCCCGCTGAGCGCCCAGCTCCAGCAGGCGATCGGGGTGCGGGAGTCCGACGCCGATCCGCTCGCGAAGCCCACCAACGACCGTCACGTGCGCGCACAGGCCTACACGCTGTTCGTAGCCGCGTACGACGAGTGTCGCCGCGGCGTGACCCACTTGCGCTGGCACCATGGCGATGCGGCACGGATCGTGCCCTCGCTCTACGTGGGACGGCGCTCACGGGCCCCGAGCGAGGACGGCGGGGACGAGCAAGCCGACGAGGCGATGGATCCGAGCCGTGGGTTCGAGGACGGGGGACACGGCGAGCCCACGCTGGTCGCCGAGCCCACTGCCGACGCGATCGCGTTCGGTTGACCATCCAGGCTGCGCTCGATCCAGTCGGTCCAACGAGGGGCGTCGCGAGCTGCTCGCGGCGTCCCTCGCTGGTGAGCGGGGGCGGTGTCTACCACGACGACGAGCGCGTGGCCGAGGTGGAGCCATGGCTGGTGCAGGCGAGCGCAACACACTGAGCAGGCCCGTGGACGACCGACGGTGATATGGTCGCGTCATGGTGCCGTCACTGCTCGAGGTCGAGGCGCTGGTCGGACGTACGAAGCACCAGTGGGCCCTCGATGGCGGGACGGCAGGCGCGTTGCTCGGCCACATCCTCGAGCGCAATCGCTCGGTGTTGGAGCGTTACCCCGACCTGGTGCTGCCGTGCGTCGTGCGGCTCGGTGGCTGGGAGGAACCGCTGCGGGACACCATCGAGGCCTGGTGCGCTCAATGGCGGCAGCAGGGCCGTGGCGCCTGGCTGCGGTCGTTGCGACCTCCCGTCCTCGGCCTCGATGCCCCAGTCCTCGCCGAGTTTGCGGTCGAGCACGCCAAGGGGCGTCCTTGGTTCTCCGATGACGAGCGCCTCGTGGGCCTGCGGCTGCCGGAGCACGTGGCCGCCTGGGATCGGGCAAGCGGGGCGAGGGTGCCCGACATTCGACCTCCGCCGCAGCCGCAGGCTCGCTATTCGATCGATCAACAGAAGACGAGCTTTGGCCGACTGGTGCTCCTCGATGCACGATCGGGGAGGACGCTGACGCTGACCCCCGGCCCCGAGGATCAGCTCCGGCGGCTGGCCGAGCTTCCCTCGGGAGACGTGCTCGCGGGCGGATGGTTCGACGACGACGACGGGGTGGTGCTGCGGCTCGACCCCGGCACCGGGACCATTCGCTGGCGGGCCGAGACGGAATCCTCGGTCGACCACCTCGAGCCCTCGACCGATGGCTCGAGGATCTTCGTGCACGCGGGAACCCACTACATCCTCGATGGCGTGACCGGTCGGATCCTCGCGCATTTGCCCAACGAGCGAGGACCCGCTGCGTTGTCGCCCAGCGGGCACGCCATGGCCGCCCTGGACGGACCCATCCTGCGGGTGTGGGACGTCACGGATCCGCGAAGCCAGGAGCGGCGCCAGGGCAGGGGAACGGCCGGTCTGGTCGATGCCCGTTTCTCGGCGCGAGGATCGTTGCTCCTTTGCGGCCATACTCTCTGCAACGGTCGCTCTGGTGAGGTCATCGCCGTGTTGCCGCTGGAGTCGACGGGCTACCTCGAGGGAGGTCCGGCTCCGGGCTGCACCGAGGTGCTCGAGGACGGGGTGATCGAAGCGCAGGTGTTTCGCGGTCTGTCGCGTTGGAACGCTCGCGGTGAGCACCAGTGGAGCAATCCCAAGCGCCGCTACGGCCTCCACAGCCACTGCTCGCTGGCGTTTGCTCCCGATGGGGAGTGCTACGCCGTGCTCGACCACCGGTCGCCGTCGATTGCGGTCCTCCGCGTGGACGATGGAGGTGTGCTGCGCGAGCTGAAGCCAGCGACGGTCAAGTGGGGCGACCGCATCGCGTTCTCACTCGACGGCGCTCGACTGGCCTGGTGCTCGCGCGAGCTCGAGATGGTGTGGGACGTGGCCTCGGGCGAGTGCCTGGGGCAGCGGCCAGTGGTCGGGGTCGATGACGGCCGTCGCGGGTTCCCGCACGGCTGGCAGGGGTTTCGCGAGCGCGAGCACGAGCTGAGCGGTCGATTCCAGGCGGGCGTCTTCGAGGTGCTCGGTCCGGGAGGCGCCGACGTCCTTGCTCGCATTCCCTGCGAGGAGCCCTTGGTGGCGTCACCCGATGGGACGCGCTGGGCGAGCCGGCGCAATCACTTCGCGCTCGAAGGCCACTGATGATCGCTTGGCTCTGGCGCGCGGCGTCGGCGAGCTACCAGCGCTGCTGGGCCCAGCCTTCGCGGCCGCAAGGGTCGAGGGCCTGGACCTGCACGACCACGTCCTCGCCGCCCATGAACACCGGGATCCCGTACTCCTCGACCCGACCGTCGACCACGCGCCACGGCGGGCTTCCACCGAGCACCAGGGTCTGGCTGTAGGAGCCGGCGCCGCAGGGCTCTCCGTCGTCCGGGCACTCACCGGGGAGGTAGGCGTCGACCTGGAGCTCGAGCCGGTCGTAGCGGCCGGAGTCCGCGTTGCCCACACGGACGGCCACGTAGTGGTGACGGCCGCCCTGGGGCCCGGAGTAGACTTCGGGGGACTCACCGTCGGCCAGGGGCAGGAACTCGCTCGCACCGTCGCCGATCTCGACCGAGAGCGTGCCCGGAAGCTCGCAAGTGGGGTCCAGCTCGAAGTCGACCTCGCTAGAGCAGCTGGCGCAATCCTCCTCGGGCAGCTCCTCGGGCCCGGGCGGCGGCAAGAACCAGCAGTTGCAGGCCCAGAGACAACCCAGCGCGGCGGTTCGGTGCAGTCCCTTGCCCATCTCCATCGGGTAGTGCCCGTCGGCCCGCCTTCGATCACGATCGGTGAGCCGAGCGGTCTCCGCCCCCCGACTACGGCAGCAGCCTCGCGAACGCTTCCTTGACCTTCACCCCTGCCATGTAGAGGAAGAACTCCCGTCCTTCCTCGCTGTGGAGCAACTCGCGAAACGCGGGGTCCTGGAGCAACTCGCGCGGCGGCGGGAGGTTGGCCCCCGCCAGGCCCGTGAGGCCGAACTCCTTCATCACCTCGAGCGTTCGGTCGGTCTCGAAGCTCATGCCCAGCTCGCGGGTGGCACCGCCGACCATCGAGCCCAGGCCCTGCTGGCGGCTGTCGACGAAGCGCTCGAAGCCGTCCTCGGTCGAGGTCTCGATGTAGCGCACGGTCTGGGTGCCGAGGTTCCAAAACCCGTGCGAGCTGCCGCGGGGTTTGAGCACGTGGCTGCCCGCCCTCGCCTCGAAGCGAATGCCGCCCGCTCCGCCCACCTCGAAGCACAGCTCCCCGCTGATGATGTACATGTGCTGGTCTTCATTGTGGTGGGTATGGAAGGAGAGGATCTCCTTGGGACGTACCTCGCCCTCCATGATCGAGAAGTGACCCGACAGCTTGGCCGTGCGTGCGATGATGACCATGTCGGAGGCGGTCTTCTCGCCCTGGCTGGGCGCGATCACCAGATCGGATGCGGAATACGTGCTCATCGTCGTTGCTCCCGGAGAGGTGTTGGGGCTCGTCGACGCCCACGAAGCAGCGTCGGTCGCTCTCACCTTGAGGCGTTCTCGACCGATTCTCCAGGACCGTGCGCGACGAAGACCGGACAGTTCGCGACGGGTCTCGGTCACCGCGGGACGTGACCCTCGAACAATTTTCGGACGTCCTCGCGTTCCATCGCTTGCCGGCGCTCGTCGGCGTAGGCCCCACCCGCATCGGCATACGCGGCGTCGGCGATCCTCGCCAGCTCGAGCGCCTGCTTGCGATCGCGGCCCGACTGCATCAACGCTCGCGCGAGCGCGAGGGCGGTGCGCGCACGCTCGCTGGGAGGCGAGCCCTCGGCGCTCCGCACCGCCCACGCCTGTCGTAGCGGCTCGACCGCCAGCCCCGGCTTGCCTTGGTCGAGCAGCACGTTTCCGAGGTTGTTGCGGGCCCGCGCGGTGTTTGGATCGTCTGGGCCCTTGAGGCGCTCCCACACCGCGACTGCGGCTCGCAGCTCGGCTTCGGCCTCGGACAGCTGCCCGCCGGCCTGGAGCGCAGCACCCAGGTTGTTGTGCGAGCGGGCCACCTCGACGTGATCGCGTCCGAGCGCAGCGGTCAAGATCCGCAGCGCGGCCCGGTGCTCGGCGACCGCGTGTTCGAGCCGCCCCTGCGAGCGCAGCACGTGCGCGAGGTTGTCGCGGGCAGTGCCCACGTCCTCGCTGGCCGGACCCGCCAGCAGCGTGCGGCGCTCCACCACCGTGCGCAGCTCGGCTTCCGCCTCCTGCAAGCGCTGCTGGGAGATCAGCATCACGGCCAGATTGTTGCGCGCGCCCAGCACCTCGGGGTGGAGCTTGCCCAGCGTGCCCTCGAGCGAGGTGACGACGGCTCGGATCTCCTCGATCGCCTCGTCGCGGTGCCCCTGCAGGTGCAGCACCGTCGCCAGCAGGCCTCGCGTCCGCACGATCTCGGGGTGATCGGGCGGCAGCCCGGCCTCGAGCACGGTGAGCGCGGCCCGGTACTCGGCCTCTGCCTCGGCGTTGCGGCCCCCGAAGCGATGCACCACCCCCACCGCTGCGTGGGACTTGCCGAGCCTCGCGGGGTCGTTGCTGCGTTCGGCCAGGCCGATCGCAAGCTCGCCGTAGCGCAGAGCCTCGGCGTCGAGCCCTCGCGAGTGCCCGACCACCAGCACCAGTTCGAAGGCCGACTCCTGCAGCAGCTCCCACTGGCCCTGCGCGGCGGCTCGATGCAAGGCATCGCGGAGCGTCTGCTCGGCATCTTCGTGTGCCCCCGCCTGTTCGAGGACGACCCCCCGCGTCAGCTGGAGCTCGGTGTGGATCGGCTCGTAGGTGGTGTCGACCAGCGCCGCGTCGGCGCGCGCGAGCGCGACCTGGGCGTCCCTGACCTTGCCCAGATCGACCAGCGCGCGTGCCTCGGCCAGCGCCTGCTCGGACTCGTGCACCGCCGCCGCTTCTTCGGCGGAGGGCTGCTCCACACCGGTGCGAAGCGCGTCCACGTCGGCGCAGCGCGACAGCGGCAGGAGCTGGTCGACCAGACCGTGTGCGCGTTCGATCACCTCGGCGTCGGCGCGGACGAGCGGCTCGGTGGCGGCACGCAGGCGGATCCGTGCACGCTCGAGGCAGGCCATGCGCATGTCGAGCACCTCGGCCGATTGCTCGCCCCGCACCGACGTGGCCTCGCAGGCCTGCCGGTGCATCTCGATCCACGCCTCGGCATAGCCATCGAGTCGAGGGGCCAGGTGCTCCCATGTGTCGTCGGCGTAGGCCACGCCGATTCCGGCGATGGCCGTGCGAGCGGCATCGCGGCGGCCTTCGTCCCAGGTCCCCTGCAAGGCTGCCCGTGCCCCGGTGCAGCGCTCGGCCCGGTCGCCGTGTGCGGTCACCAGCGCGATGCTCGAAGCGGTCGCCGTGACCACGATGGCGCCCGCGGTGAGCCAACGTCGTCGACGTGCCCGTGAGTCCCAGTGCAGCTGCTCGAGCAGCTCGTCCATGCTGGACCAGCGATCCTCGGGGCGCGGGGCCATGCCGCGGGTGATCGCCTGCGCCAGCCGTCTGGGGAGGGGCTGGTCGCGGGGCCACGGCGGGGGCCCGTGCTCCTTGGCGGAGATGATGCTGGTCAGGTCGCTGCCCATCGAGCCGAACGGCAGCCGGCCCGTGATTGCGTGCCACAGCGACGAGCAGAATGCGTATTGATCGGCCCGTGCATCGATCGCCCGCTTGCCGGACTGCTCGGGTGCCATGTAGGCCGGCGTCCCGAGCACTGCGCCCGCCGAGGTCAGGGGGTCGGCGTCGTCGGCGGTGCTGCGCTCGAGCGAGGAGGGCTCGGTCTGCAGCGGGTGCATGCTGCGTTGCACGACCTCGGAGCTGCCCTCGAGCTTGGCCAGCCCGAAGTCGGTCACGCGTGGGCGACCGTCCTCGCCCACCAGCACGTTGCTGGGCTTGAAGTCACGATGCAGCAGTCCCTGCGCATGGGCGGCGGCCAGACCACGCCCGGCTGCCACCAGCATGGGCAGCACGTCCTCCCACGGGCGAACCCGCTGCCCGAGCCAGCGCCGCAGGTTCACTCCCGGCACGTACTCCATGGCCAGCACCACCTCGCCCGGCGCGGGCTCGAGTACGTCGAACACCGAGACCACGTTGGGATGGTTGAGCTTGGCCATTGCCTGTGCCTCGCGGACCAGGCGATTGCGCAGCTCGGCCTGCATCTCACGCGAGCGCAGGCACTTGAGCGCGACCTCGCGCCCCAGTCTGGGGTCGTAGGCGCGGTACACCACACCCATGCCCCCGGCACCGATCTTCTCGATCACGCTGAAGCGGCCGATGCGGAGGCTCTCCTCGAGGCGCTCGACCACCGAAGGCAGCCGGGGCGAAGGGAGTCGAGGCGAGGGCAGCGGACTCATTGGCACGTCGTCATCGGCGAGCCGCTTGGTCTCGTCGCCCCAACGGTCCACCGGGAGCCCGCCGGTCGACTCGTTGGCGCTCATCGGCTCGCTCGAGCCCACGGTTGCGCGAGTCTCTTCGTCGGCATCACTGCTCGGGAGCTGCACGTGCGGCGTCCTCGGCGTGCCGTTGGGGGACGGCACCCTATCCCCAACCAAGCGGCTCGGAGACCGCCAGTGGTGCGAAGCCGTGGTCCGCGACCGTGCCCAAGGTGGCCACCAGGAATCCACGAGGCCATGGCTGCGGCAGCAGGTGACGACCGAAGGCGCCGGTGCAGGGCCGCGAGGTGACCGTCTGCAGGGGATGCGCGCCGACGGCAGGAGAGGCCGCGTCGTGGCCGCCCCACAGCGACACCACCACGTGGACGCGGCCGGGATCGGTCACCCCCTGCCAGCGCAGACACAGGGCGGCGTCTTCCACCGTCGCGGTGAGTCGGGGTCGGGCAGGCTCGAAGCGGGCCCGCAACGCCAGCGCATCCCCGTCGAACGGCGCGTGTGCCAGCACCTCGTCGAGGATCGCCCGCGCCCGCACCCAGTGTCCCTGGGTCATGTACAGGCGCGCCAAGGTGGCGCTGGCGATGGGATCGGGCGGTCTCATGGCGTGGGGGGGACGATGGCGCGGGCCAGGGCGTCGGGCGTGAGGACGACCCGTGCGGCCTCGACGTCGCGGCGGATCTGGTCGACCAGGGCCTGCGGCCCGTCGAAGCGCAGCTCGTCGCGCAGGCGTGCGACGAACGACAGCTCGACCTGCCGCCCGTAGAGTCGCTCGCCCAGGTCTCGGTCGAGCACGTGAACCTCGAGGCGTAGCGGGATGCCACCGGGCTCGAAGGTGGGGTTGCGGCCGAGGTTGGCCACGGCCGGCCACGCGCGCCCGAAGTCTGCATCGGCTTCGTCTCCCGGGGCACCACCGTCGCTCCACACCACCAGCACCCCCGCGTAGACGCCCGGCGCGGGCAGGAACCCGTCGGGGGCGTGGATGTTGGCGGTGGGAAAGCCGATGGTGCGGCCGCGCTTGGCCCCGTGGACCACGGTGCCGGCCACTGCGTGCCAGCGACCGAGCATGGCGCCCGCGCGCTCGACGTGACCGGCCTGCACCGCACGTCGCACCGCGGTGGCCCCGAGCTTGAACTCGGGATCGGTCCCGGGCTCGCGGGCGCCTTCGGGTACGGGCACCGCAGGCACGCGCCACACGTCGATGCCGGCCGGAGCCAGTAGCGAGCGTAGCCGCTCACCGTCGCCCTCACGGCCGCGCCCGAAGCGGAAGTCCTCGCCCACCACCACGGTGGAGGGCCGCAGGCCGTCGACCAGCACCTGCCGAGCGAATTGCTCCGCGCTCATGTCGGCCACGTCGCGGTCGAAGGGCAGGAGCACCAGGTGCTCGATGCCCAGCGCCTCGCAAACGCGCCGCCGCTGGACCGCGGTCTGCAACAGCTTGGGGGCCCGCTCGGGAGCGAGCACCTGCTGTGGGTGCGGATCGAAGGTCACCAGTCCGACGTGCGGGGCGCTGTGACGGGCGCGATCGATGAGCGCCTGGTGCCCTCGATGCAGCCCATCGAACGCGCCCAGGCACACGGCGGTACCGGGTGGGAGCGGGGTGATGTCTCGTTGCTCGACCAGGCGGGCCATGAACGATGGTCCCCGCACGGTAGCAGCATGGCTCATGGGGTGGCCAAGGGTCTGCACGCGGCATGTGCGCTGCGTGTTCCGTGGTGCTGGCATGCGAAGGCCCGGCTTGCCGCGCGGGCGACCCGGTGGAACGATGCTCGGCGTGCGCGCCCCGTGGCTGGCGGCCTGGTTGGCGTTCGTGGTCCTGGCGATCGGAGCCTCGCCCGCGAGCTTCTGGCTCGATGCCGGGGAAATCGGGGCCGCGGGCTTCGACCTCGGCGTGGCTCACCCACCCGGTGCGCCGGGCTTGTTGATGCTGCTACGACTGACCACGCTGGTGCCGCTGGGCAGCCTCGGCTTTCGCATGGCGCTTTGCTCGTGTGCCCTGGGAGCGGTGGCGGTGGGCCTGGTGGTGGCGGTGCTCCAACGCCGAGGCGCCGGGCCGGCGCTGGCTTCGATCGCAGGCCTGTGGGTGCTGGCCGGGCTCACGTTCGTGCGCCAGGGACGGGTGGTCGAGGTCTATGCATTGGCCGTGGCGCTGCTCATGGTCACCCTCTGGGGGCTCGATCCGGCCGTGCCCGCGCCGGCACGCACCGGTCGGCGCCTGCTCGCGGTCGGGGCCGCCACCTGGGCCGCGTGGTGCTTTGGTGATCTGCGGCTGGCCCTGGCACCGCTGGTCATCGTGGTGTGGATCGGCGCCCTTCGCCGCGGCGTGGCCTGGGCTCGCTGGGCGCCGCTGGTGGTTGCCATGGCCAGCCTCGTGGTCCTGACCCTGCCGTTCGCGTCGGTGGGGGCACCCACGCTCGACTGGGGTGATCCCGACACCCTGCCCGCGATGGTCGACCAGCTCGCGGCGCGCTCGATCCGCAACGCCTTTGCCGATGAGATCCTCCCCGCATCGGCCTCTCTATGGTTGCTCCACACCAGCGAGGCGCTCACGCGGATCTCCGAGGATCTGGGAGCACCGGGAGCCGTGGTTGCCGCGGTGTGCTTGGGCTTGGCGTGGCGCCGCGATCCCGCCGAGCCCACGGCCGCAACGGGGGCCACGGCCGCGGCGATCACCTGGCTGGTCGGCGTGGAAGCGTTCTATGCGATCGGCATCAATCCCATGGGGGGGGCCGATCGCCAGACCGGGCTGCCCTTGGCGCTGCTGGCTGCGCTGGCCGTGGGCGATGTGGCTCGTCGCTGGTTGCGGGATCGCGGGCGCTTGCGCTGGGCCGTGCTGCCGCTACTGGGCACCGTGCTGCTGTTGCCCCCTGCGTTGCTCAGTGGACCGGACCTTGCCGTGACCCGCTCATGGGCGCCACATGCGTGGAGCCGCGCGGCGTTGGCCCAGCTGCCGCCGGGGTCGCTGCTGCTGACGCAGTCGGACGACCTCGCGGCGGGAGTGAGCTCGGCCCGCTTGCTCGAGGGGGCGCGGCCCGACGTGGTGTCGATCCCGGCCCAGCATCTCCATCGGCCCACGCCCGAGGTCGCATCGCCGCAGGAGGCGGCGATCTGGGGGGCGGCTCACGACATGACCGACGAGACCGGGCGGATCGTGGCAGCGGTTGGCGCCCATGCGGGTCCCGTGGCGCTCGAGTCTCCGCGCGCAGGGCTGTTCGTCACCGTGCCATGGTGGTCGGAGCACGGACGGCTGCCGCTTCGCATCGCCGGCCCTGGGGCCGAAACGATGCGAACGGCGACGCCCCCCGAGGAGATCGAGGCGTGGTTGCCGCGGCTGCCGAGCGCCGAGGATCGACGCCGCCTCGCCGTGGGCTTGGCCGACTGGGCTCGGGCTCTGGTGCGGCAAGGGGCTCCGATCGCCATGGCCGGGGCCACCCTCGAGCTGTCGCTGTCGCAGGTCGACGAGCGGCACCCGAGTGCGCTGGTGACCCTGGCTGCGCTACGCGAGCGCGCGGGCGATCGCGCAGGGGCCATTGCGCTCACCCGCCGGGCGCTCGAGCTCGAGCCCGGCCGTCATGCGGCTCTGCTCAATTTGGCGCTCTACCTCTCGCTGGAGGCCGAGACCCGAGCCGAAGCGGTGGCGCTGGCCGAGCGCGCGGTGGCGCTGCGCCCGTGGAAGGCCGATGGCTGGGCGCGTCTCCAGCAGGTGCGGGCTGCGGCCGGGGATGAGGCCGGTGCGGCCGAGGCAGCCGTCCGCGCTCGAACCACCCGAGACTGATTCCCCCTCCCGATGCAATACTGGCGCACGTGAGCGCCCTTGCCCCCACTCGGAACTCCGCCCGTCGACGCACCACCGCCCTCGGCCTGCTCGTCGGCCTGTCGGTCACGGCGTCGTGCCAGCAAGGCCCCAACAAGCACGACGTGTACATGGAAGGGCTGCAGATCGAGGGGGATGCGGAGCGAGGTCCGTGCAAGGTGCACTACGCCGAGGGACAGCCGGCCGCCCAGCTCAGCGGGGATCAGCTCGCGGCCTGTCTGGTCCGCACCCAGGATGCGCTGGCCAAGTATGCAGAGGCGGCCAAGCTCGGACTCGACGACCCCGACTTCATCAAGGTGCACCAGCGGTGCAAGGAGCGGATCGAGCGGCTCGAAGGCATGATCGCGCAGGTGCGCAAGATGGAGCGAGGGATCGAGTAGGAAGTCGAGCGGCCGAAATCGGCCGCAGAGCCAGACGGCGTGGCCGATGGACCGCCAGGACGGTCCTCGGTGTGCCAGTTCGCGCGTGACGACGTCCTGGATGGGTCACCAACGCGCAGGTGGGGCTCGCCATCGCCCGATCCATTCAGAAATTCCGCACTTCGGGTTCGACAGGCCCCCACGTCGGGGTAGCACTGCGATACGGTAGTGCGGAAAACCGACCATGAAGAGCAAACGACGAGGCCTCGGGCGTTGGACGGCATCGGCCGTCGTGGTGAGTGTGGGCTGGTTGCTGGGGGGGTGTGGCGATGATGGCCCGGGCGCCATGTCGGCGACCGAGACCGAGACGGGCATCGACAGCATCGGCACGGGCACGATGTCGGCCGACGGGACCGCCACCGAGAGCGAGTCCATGGGGCAGGCGGCGGTGCTCTACCTGTTGGTCGAGCCGCCCGAGGCGATCCTCGAGCTCGACATCGGCGCCTCCGCCTCGCTCCCCTATACGGTCACCGCAGTCTACGCCGACGGGTCCACGAGCGACGTGACGGCACAGGCCTCGTGGTCGGTGAGCGCTCCGGAGCTCGGGGCCATGAATGGCTCGACGTTCGAATCGGCCGTGTTCCCCGACTCGACGTTCGCCTCCACCATCCTGACTGCCACGGTGGGCGGTGACGAGGGCCAGGCGCAGGTGACGGTCGCCGCCTATCGCCTCGACTCCGACTTCTTCTTCGTGCTGCCGTGGGAGGACGAGGCCGGCGAGCAGGCCAAGCCGCTGACCTTCAGCACCGACGTCAAGAGCATGGACGTGTTCGTGAACATGGACACGACCGCATCGATGGACGGTGCCATCGCCAACCTTCAGAACGCGATGGTCACCAACATCATCCCGGCCATTCAGGACCTGGTGCCCGACACCCAGTTCGGGGTGGGAGGCTTCGAGGACTTCCCGGTCATGCCGCACGGGATCGCGGCCACCGATCAGCCGTTCGAGCTGTTCCAGCCGATCACCGACGACAGCGATGCGGTCGATGAGGCGCTGCTGTCGCTCGAGGTCGGCGATGGCAACGACCCGCCCGAGGCCAACTTCGAGGCGCTCTATCAGATCGCGACCGGCGAGGGTCTGTCCGGGCCTGGGGCCACCATGGTGGCCGAGAACCACGACGGCATCGGTGGGGTCGGCTTTCGCGAGGGCTCGCTGCCGGTGATCGTCTCGATCACCAACGCGGTCAGCCACGACACCGTCGACAGCACCTGCGACCGACTCTACTCGCCCGAGGTGGCGGCGGTGGCCCACAGCCGCGAGCAGACGGTGGCGGCCCTCGATGCGATCTGTGCCCGCGTGGTGCAGATCGCGTTGTCGGGCGGGAGCTGCAGCGCGATGAGCGATGGCCGCGTGCTGGCCGAGGCGACCGGCGCGGTGATCCCCCCCGAGGCTTGGGACATCGGCGGGCGGCCCGACAACTGCGCCGACGGCGAGTGCTGCACGGGCCCCAACAGCCTGGGCGTGGCGCCCAATACCGATGGCATGTGTCCGATGTCCTATCAGGCCCAGTTCAATGGGGTCGGCGTCGGATCGTCGTTCAGCTCCGCGATCCAGCTGGTGGCGGCCTACGGGCAGTTCGGCGTGACCAGCCTGGTCACGGGGGTCGATGCGGACATCGATGGCCAGCCGCTCCCACCCGGAACTTCGACTGCCGACTTCATCAAGGCGGTGACGCCCCTGGACCACGGACCGGTGCCGCTACCAGGGGCGCCCGAGCCTTCGCTGGGGCCTACGGCGTTCGAGAACGTGATTCCCAACACCGATGTGATCTTCGAGATCCGGGCCTTCAACGACTTCGTCGAGCAGGGTGACCAACCGCGGGTGTTCGAGGCCAACATCGAAGTGCTCGCCGATGACTGCGGTGAGCTCGACCAACGTGCCGTGTACATCCTGGTGCCTCCCATGACGCTCGCGCCGCCAGCGTAACGGGAGCGAGACGACGGGTCGTTGCGCGATTCCGCGCATTCGCGAAATTGCGCAGCCTCACGAGGTCTTCGGCGGACCCCATCGATTCACGCGCGCATTACTATTGGCGAAAGGTGGTCGCCTCGTCCACCCTTCGCCGCATGAGGCCACAAGGACGGCTGCCCGGTTCCGGCGCGCTCGCGCTCGCTGGGCTCTTCACGCTCGGGGTCACGGTGGGCTCGGTCGGTTGCGCGCCCGAGTGCTGGGACGACGGGCTGTTCCAGGGCGGGTGCCCGCAGCTCGACTCCGAGTCCGCTTCGGGCACCAGCGGCGCCGACAGCTCGAGCACGGCGACGACCGAGCTGATGACCGGGAGCGGCGGAAACGACGACAGCGTGATGACGGCCGATGGATCCTCGGGCGGTTCTTCGGGGGGCCCGGTCGAGTGTCCCGGTCTCGACGAGGATCTGCAGCTCCCCCTGCGCACGTTCCACTTCGCGGTCGAGCAGAGCGACGCGATGACCGTGGCGTTCGACGGCAGCCCGCGCTGGGACGCGGTGGAGGATGCGCTGGTGCACCCGGTCCTCGGCGCGGTCACGCAGCAGCAGTCGACCGCGCGCTTTGGGCTCTCGTCGTACCGCGGCGCGCAGGTGGGATGCCCTCAGCTGATCACGGTGCCGCCTCAGCTCGACGCGGCCGACGAGATCACGGTGGCGATGGGGATGGCCGTGGTCGGCGGGAGCAATCCGGTGGCCGATGCGATCGACGACGTGGTGGTCGAGCTCGACGGCGATGCATGGATGGGTGACAAGGTCATCGTGCTGCTGACGGGCGGCGAGCCGACCACGTGCGCAATCCCGGCGCCGGCCAACGCGATCCAGCTGAGCCAGACCCGCGACGCCGCCGTGGCGGCGGTGGGGGATGCGTTCGACGCGGGCTACCCCACGGTGGTGGTGAGCGTGGGCGACGACATCGGCGAAGACTACCTGCAAGAGCTCGCCAACGCGGGGGGAGGGCACCAGGTGGGGGATCCCGATGTTCCCTTCTTCGTGGTCCACGACGATCCCGAGCTGGACATGGCGATCGAAGAGATCCTCGACCTCGACCGCCCGTGCAGCTTCACGCTCGGCGCGGCGCTTCCCGACGACTTGCTCCCGGGGTGTACGGTGGAGGTCAACGGGATGGCCGTCGCGTACGACGATCCAGATGGATGGACGCGGCCCGACGAGCAGACCCTGGAGCTCCAGGGCGGAGCCTGCGACGCGATCCAGGTGGGTGACGCAACCGTCGAGATGGTGTGCAGCTGTGATGATCTCTAGCGTTTCGATCGAGCTGTTGCTGGCGGCTTCGCTGCTGGCTCCTGCGGGGCAACCGGCCGCCCCTTCGCCCAAGCCCGCGGAGGCCAAGCCGGCGGAGGCCAAGCCGGTCAAGCCGGCGGAGGCCAAGCCGGCAGAGGCCAAGCCGGCGGAGGCCAAGCCCGCACAACCCAAGCCCGGCGAGCCCAAGACCTCGCCGGCCACGGGTCCCGAGGCTCCGGCGGAGCCCGTCGGCGCGCCTGGTCCCGGCCCGGAGGAGCCGACGTCTGCGACGGCCGAGCCGAAGGCTCCGGGGGCTGCGGCCGGTTCCTCCGCATCGACCTCGGGACGGCGCTACTCCGCGCGAGGCCCCGAGCCCTCGGCCGAGAAGACGACGGGCGAGGAGCAGCCCGCCGCCGACGCCAAGCAAGACGAGTGGATCCACCGCTGGAAGCCCCAGGCCAATACCTTCGAGGTGGGTGCCTACGGCGGAGTTTGGTTTCCCAGCCGGCGTCTCGAGCTGTTCCATCCCGAGCCCGATCTCGATCGCTATGGCAACCAGCACCTGCGCCGGGCTGCGCCCCACGTGGGCCTGCGCGCCGGCTACTACCCGCTGGCCTACGTGGGCGTCGAGGTGGAGGGCGGGGTGATCCCCACCCGTACGCTGGGCACCGACGGGCGGGCGACGGCCTGGGCGCTGCGGGCCAACGTCATCGGTCAGCTCGGGCTGTGGAGCGTGACCCCGTTCCTGCTCGTTGGCACCGGCCTCATGGGCATGTCGAGCCCAGGTGCTCCCGTGGGGATCGGCAACGATCAAGACGTCGCGATCCAGATCGGCGGCGGCGTCAAGGTGTTCGTCAATCGCAACATCCAGCTGCGGCTCGACATCCGCGACGTCATCACCAATCGCTTCGGGATCGGCGAGGGTCTCACGTCGAGTCCGGAGATCCTGCTCGGCTTCACGTGGATGCTCGGCCGCCGCACGCCCAAGAAGGCCGAGCCCCCCGTCGAGACCGAGCCACCGCCGCCCGCCAACGATCGCGACCGCGACACCGTGATCGACGAGGAGGACTTCTGTCCCGACACGTTCGGTATGCCTCCGCGCGGCTGCCCGCAGGTGTGCGTCGACGACAACGACGCCGACGGCCTGCCCAACCCCGAGGACAAGTGCGTCGATGAGCCCGAGACCCGCAACGGCTTCGAGGACGGCGATGGCTGCCCCGACGAGATCCCGCGCGAGCTCGAGGAGATCGCCGGTGTGATCGAGGGGATCTTCTTCGACAACGACAAGGACGTGATCAAGCCGATCTCCAAGCCCGTGCTCGATCGCGCCGTGACCACCTTGAAGCGCTACTCGGACATCCGGGTGCGGATCGTGGGCCACACCTCGTCGACCGGTGGCTACCGCCACAACATCGACCTGTCGCAGCGCCGCGCGGCGTCGGTCAAGCGCTACCTGGTCGAGCAAGGCATCGAGGAGTCGCGCCTGGAGACCGATGGGGTGGGCCCCGATCAGCCGATCGACACCAACGAGACCCCGGAGGGGCAGGCCCGCAACCGCCGGATCGAGTTCACGATCCTCGAGTAGGCCCTTGGGGGGCCATGAGGGCGGCGATCGCGGTGACGAGCCGCCGCTACGGCTCGGCTCCGTCGGCGATCCATTGGAGGATCGGGAGCAGGTCGGCGTAGCGCAGCGGCTCGTCTGGGGGCATGGGGTCGCCGAGGACCCCGTAGAGCGCCTCTCCCTGGCCCTGCTCGTGATCGTCGCGCAGCAGCTTTTGCACGAGGAAGCTCTGTGACGGATCGCGAGGGGCGACCATCGCAAAGCCAGTGTCGCGGGGCTGGGCAGAGCCGAGCAAGCCCACGGTCGCCACGGCGGGATCCCGCAGATCGAGGCGAGCCAGCGCCAGGTCGTCGGGGTCTCGATGGCAGCGGCAGGTGTCGGTGCTCGGATCGAAGACCCGGCCGTCGGTGAACAGGTCGCGCAGGGTCACCGGTGGGGTGGGATCATCCTCGGGAAAGGGCTCGAGGCTCGGGGTGGGATCCACGGTGAACTCGACCACGTAGCGCGGCTCGTCGGCTCCCTCGTCGGTGACCCACTGGGGTCCGTCGGTCGAGAGTTCCTCGCCGGCCCAGCCCACCGCGCTCGGGAACAGGCGCAGGCGGAACTGGGCGCCGGGCAACAGCGAAGCCTTGGGCTCGATCGACAGCACGCTGCCGCCGCACCAGGGCGCCCGTCGATCATCGGGAGGCCTGTCCTCGCCTGGAGAGAGCCACGGTACGAGCTGGACCGAGAACTCGGAGTCGGTGATCGCCCCGCCCGAGCTGACCGTGGCGTCGATTTCGTCGAGGGATCGCGGATCGATGCGGCCGGACAGGCAGAGGTCGATGCGGATCTCGGGATCCACCCCCCGCTCCCCGGGAGCGGGCGCACTGAGGAGGATCTCGAGCTGCTCTTGCGGTCCCTCGAAGCGCGAGCGATCCGAGACCCGGGTACATCCGGTCAGGGCGATCAGGGCCGCTGCCCACGCTGCGCTGTACCCACCGCGATGCCGCACGAGGCCGCAGGGTAGCAGCCAGGGAGGTGCGACGGTCACGCTGGCCGCGTTGTTGACCCGCAACGCGCGCCCCTGCTAACCTCCGACCCGAAATTCGCCAAGGATCCCAGGCAGGCGAGGCCTGCCGCCAAGGCCCCGCGGCGCCGCCCGGCGACGCTTCCAAGGGGTCGCCACGAGCAGCGTTTGGCCGGTACGACCCGAAGGCCGGTCCCTTGGCCCTCCTCACCATCACGGAGCACCCGGTGTCCACGTCCTCCCGTCGCCTCCTCCAGCTCCTGTCGATCGCCGCGCTGGTGGCGGGGGCCGGCTGCGGCCCCTTTGGCTACCTCAAGAAGGTTGCCAAGGATGCGAGCAAGGCCGTGGCCGACGCCAAGGCCGCCGAGGCCGAGCTCTATGCCCCCTACGAGTACTGGGGCGCGGTTTCCTACCTCGAGCAAGCCAAGGTCTTGATGGCCTACAGCGAGTACGAGCGCTCGTTCGACTACGGCGTGCGGGCCAAGCAGCTCGCCGAGGAGGCCAAGACCAAGGCCGAGAAGCGAGAGTCGGGCGCCATCAAGGAGGCGGTCTCCCTTCCCGGATCCGAGGATGCCGGGGGTGGCGGGGGCCAGGCCGACGGAGCCGCCAGCGGCCAGGCCGAAGGTGGGGCCAGCAAGTCCAAGGGCGGTGCCAAGGCCAAGGGCAAGGTCGAGGTCGGCGGCAGCGTGGGAGGTGGCAAGTGAGCGCTGCGACGAGCCCCGCTGCAAGGCCGTCCCCGTGGCCTCTGGTCTTGTTCGTGGCGCTCGTGCCCGGGTGCCTGGGCCAGAAGCTGCTCGGCGAGGTCGAGGGCACCCAGACCACGCTTCAGCGCGCCATCCGCGACGGCTCCAAGGCGATCCACTGCGCGCCCAAGGAGACCGCGATCGCCGAGGCCAACATCAAGTTCGCCCAGGATGCGCTCGCGGTGGGCGAGTACTACCGCGGCAAGCAGTACGCCGAGGACGCGGCCTACTACACCGCCCGGGCGCGCGAGCTGACCACCCCCGAGCGCTGCCGCACCAAGGCGGTGGGAGTCGTGGGCGACCGCGACGGCGACGGCTACGACGACGAGGTCGACAAGTGCGCCGACGATCCCGAGGACTTCGACAGCTTCGAGGACGACGACGGCTGTCCCGACCCGGACAACGACGGTGACCAGGTGCTCGACGCCGCGCAGCTGGTCGACGGCCAGTGGGTCAACGACGACAAGAAGGGCGATCGCGACTGTCGCAACGAGCCCGAGGACATGGACGGGTTCGAGGACGAGGACGGCTGTCCTGATCCGGACAACGACGCGGACGGCATCCTCGACGAGAAGGACGCCTGCAAGAACGAGCCCGAGGACGTCGACAACTTCCAGGACGAGGACGGCTGCCCCGAGCCCGACAACGACGGGGACAAGATCTGCGATCCGTGGGTCGAGGGCTCGACCAACGCCGCCAAGTACGCGGACGTCTGCAAGGCCAAGGACAAGTGCCCCGACGATCCCGAGGACTACGACGGTGATCAGGACGAGGACGGCTGCCCCGATCTCAAGGCGCAGTTCGATGGCTGCTCGGTCAAGATCAGCGACAAGGTGTTCTTCAAGTTCAACAAGTGGGACATCGATCCGCGCAGCTTCGAGCTGCTCGACGACGTGGCCACGGTCATGAACCAGGTACCCAAGGAGCTGCACTTCCGCATCGAGGGCCACACCGACTCCAAGGGCAGCAACAAGTCCAACCTCAAGCTGTCGCAGCGGCGCACCGACTCGGTCAAGAAGTACCTCGTCGCCAAGGGGGTCGAACCCGAGCGCCTCGAGGGCGTTGGCTACGGCGAGGAGCGGCCGATCGATTCCAACCGGACGGCCGAGGGCCGCGCCAACAACCGGCGCGTGGAGTTCAACGTCTCCAACGCCGACTGCAAGCCCAAGACGCCTTGACCTAGGGGTGTCGCGGTATGCTCGCTTCGATGCATCGCAAGTCCCACTCTCGGGGATGGCACACCGCGCTGGTGCTCGCGCTGGGATTGTTCGTGGCGGGGGCCGTGGGAGCGCCCACCGAGGCCCATGCCGGGCCGCGGGACGACATGAAGTCGGCCTACGAGCTGGCCAAGACGCAGTTCAACGAGCTCGAGCTCGATGCGGCGCAGGCCACCCTCGAGGCCGCGGTGGCGCGTGCCCAGGGGGCGGGCATGGCCGCCGACCCGGGTCTGGCCCCGCTGCTCGTGCTACGGGGCGGCATCATCTACTCCAACACGGGTGATCGCTCGCGGACGGTGGCGGCCTTTCAGGAGGCCGTTCGGGCCGACTACAACGTCGCGCTGCCGATCGAGCTGCGCTCGGACGACCTTCAGCAGCTGCTCGACGAGGCGCGGGCCGGGGTACCGGCGCCGGGCACCGGCCCCATTGCCCACACCACCCCGGCCGTCGCGGCCGGCCAAGACATCGTGATCGATGCGCTGTCCTCGGTACCCGTCTCCGAGGGCGTGACCATGGTGATCTACTGGCGCAAGAAGGGCAGCGACGGCGAGTTCGAGTCGGCCTACCTCGAGACCTTCGGCAACCTCGGCTCGGTGACCATCCCCGCCAGCGCGCATGGGGATGCGGGCATCGAGTACTTCTTCTACGTCTACAACGGCAACCAGCAGGCGCTCGCCAACCTCGGTGACAAGGACAAGCCGCTGGTGCTCGAGATGGGCGCCGGAGGTGGCGGCGAGGGCGAGGGCGAGGGCGAGGGCGAGGGCGACGGTGAGGAGGGTGGCCGCAAGAAGAAGCCCTCGGGTCCGTCGAGCTGGCCGCGGGTCTACATCAACATTGGCGTGGGCACCGGGTTCGGCATCGCGCGCGGGGTCGCCGAGATGACGTACCAGCAGTTCACGCCGGGGACGCCCGGGACCTACGGCTTGTCCGAGCAGGCCTGCGCCATCGAGCGCTGGTTCGCGGGCAACAAGCCGCTGGCCTCCTCGCCGATCGAGTTCTCCCAGGACCTCATCCAGATCACCAACCCGGCGGTTCGACCCTCTGGGGTCACCGACGACCAGCTCGCCACCGCCTACAACGCCCAGCAGTGCTCGCGTCGTCACCCGGTGACCACCGGCTTCGCCAGCGCACCGTTCCACCTCGCGCCCGAGGTCTCGTTTCGTGTGCTCGATCGCGACATCGGCGAGCAACGCTCGATGGCGATCCTCCTCGGTGTCTACTCGCGGCTGCAGGTGGTCACGGGCTCCAAGGTCTTCACCGACGATCCCAACCTCTCGCTCGATCAGTCGTTCACGCAGCAGGTGCTGTCGGGTAACCCGTCCGGATTCCAGCGCAAGCCGCCCTTCACCTGGGCGGTGGGCATCAAGGCCAAGGCCCTCATCGCCAAGAAGGGCGGCAAGTTCCAGGGCATGCTGGGGCTGTTCGGCGGCTACGGCAACGCGCGCCTGCGTGTCAACATGGGCTTCTCCAACGATCGCAACGGCAACAGCGTGCCCGATGCGGTCGAGGCCGCGCTCTCGGGCCCGGTCGATGCCAGCGGCCAGGTCCCCGTCGATCAATGCACGCCCGTGTGGCCCTACAACAACGGCTGCTCGACCGATGACTTGGGCAACGTCGAGCGTGGGCTGGCGGCGTCCGTGCAGGCCAGCAACCCGAGCAACGAGAACCGCATCGACACCGTGCGCATGGGGCCGGGGTTCGCGGGGGTGCTGTTCGGGTTCAACTACCAGCTCCACAAGAACTTCGCCGTATTCGGCGAGGTCGACGTGGGCGGGTGGTTTCCGGACATCGGAAGTCTGTTGATCGACGTGACGGCTGGGCCTTCGATTACCTTTTAGGCCCCCCGCAGACGGTTGCGGGCAAGCATGCGGCGAGCTTGCCCCCCAGAGGGGGGCGTGGGTGAGGCCTTTCGAAGCACCGTGCGGGCTCGCCCGGCAGACGGTTGCGGGCAAGCATGCGGCGAGCTTGCCCCCCAGAGGGGGCGTGGGTGGGGCCTTTCGAAGCACCGTGTCGGGTTCGCCCGCAGCCGGTTGCGGGCAAGCATGCGGCGAGCTTGCCGCACGGCAGGGGGCGTGGTTGGCACCGTGCAGGGTTCGCCCCGCAGAGGGTTGTGGGCAAGCATGCGGCGAGCTTGCCGCCCGGCAGGGGGGCGTAGGTCGGGGCGCTCAGCTCGACACTCGGCGCTCGAGCTCGGCGTTGAGCTCGGCTCCGACCAGCACGACGAACGAGGCGATGTACAGCCACAGCATGAACACGGCCACCGCGCCAATCGAGCCGTAGATCTCGTTGTACGAGCCGAAGTTGGAGACGTACAGCGAGAACGACCCCGACGCCACCAGCAACCCCGCGGTGGCCAGCACCGAGCCGGGGGTGATCCAGCGCCACCGCAGCGGCTTGCGATTCGGAGCGATGACGTAGACCACCGCGGTGAACGACAGCATCACCAGCAAGAGGAGCGGCCAGCGCCCGTAGCTCACGGCCGCGTTGGCGACCGCGTCGAGCCCGAGCCGATCGAGCATCGCCGGTACTCCGGCGGCGAGCGCGATGATGACGATGAAGACGACGATGCTGCCCATGGTGAGGACCAACGAGATCAGGTAGAGGCGCACCATGCCCCGCGTCTCTTGCCGGTCGTAGGCCAGGTTGATGGCCTGGATGATTCCTCGGCTACCCTTGGTCGCGCTCCAGATCGCCACCCCGAGCGCGACGATCGCCCCCAGGCTCAGCGAGTCGGGGGTGGCCGCCGCCAGCCGCTCGAGCTGCTCGGTCACCAGGGCGTGAGCCGAGGTCGGGACCAACCCCTCGAGCTGCTTCATCTGTAGCTGCACGTGGACCGGATCGAACAGCAAGCCATAGAGGGCGACGGTGGCGGCGAGGGCGGGAAACAGCGCGAGGAAGGCGAAGAACGCCACTCCAGCCGCCACGAGCACGAGCTGATCCTTGGTCAACTCGCGGACCACCGCGCGCAGCGTGTCCTTCCAGACCGAGCCGCCCAGCGACCACGGCCAGTCGCCGGGTTCGACCCGGCGGGCGCTCGGCTCCACGCAGGCCTGCGAGCCCAAGTCGGAGTCGGAGCGTGCGGCCGGCCGGGAGGGAGCAGGGAAGGGCGAACGCGCCGTCATCGTGGACGGCCTGAGCCACTTTGGGAGCCCGGCAAGCGGTCGCTCGGCTCCGCGTCATGGTGCGCTGGCGTTCGTCTCCGGTCGCGGGCGGCGTAGACCGACCTCCTCGATGTTCGACCTCCTCGATGTTCGATCCTCGGCATCGGCGTGCGAGGCCGATCGGCTCCGCGCCCGGCTCGCAGCCGCGACGAGGATGCTGCGCGCAGCGGTCGTGGCGTGCTGGGCGGTGATGGAAGGGCTGGTCCCAGCCGGCTGCGCGAGTCGTCGCACGGCCCAGGAGCTGACCGGCGCGCAGTACCGGCTGCGCGACATCGAGATCGTCGGCAACACGGCCCTGAGCGACCAGGAGATCGAGCAATACCTCGAGCTCAAGGAGACGCGCTGGCTTCCGCTGCCGGACCGTCGCTACCTGATCGAGGGGATGATGCCGGTCGATGCCGATCGGATCGAGGCGCTCCATGCCGCCCATGGCTACCACGACGCCAAGGTCACCGACGTTCGGGTGGTGCCCAAGAACGACGAGGTGGCCGACGTGGTGTTCGTGGTCGAGGAGGGCGAGCCCACCCTCGTGACCGACCTCGGCTTCGACTGGCCGCAGGGACCGCCCCGCGGGCCGCCCGATCGCCGCGCGCGGGTGAGCCACGTGGAGTCGTACTGCGGGCTCGAGGTCGGTGAGCCGTTCGACGCCGAGGAGCTGCACGCGTCGGAGGACGCCATGCGCGAGGCGCTGCGCGATCGCGGCCATGCGTTTGCAACGGTCGAGGGCCGGGCCCGCATCGATCGGGTGGGTCGGCAGGCGAGTGTCTCCTTCGCGCTGGTTCCCGGACCCTTCGTGCGGATCGGCAAGATCGAGCTCGATGGCCTGCAGACCGTGCCCGAGCACCCGGTGCGGGTGGAGCTCGAGCGCTACCCGGGCAAGCCGTTCTCTCCCCGCCGGCTGCAGCAGATCCAGGACTCGGTGGACGCGCTGGGGGTGTTCGCCTCGGTTACCGTCACCCACGCCGAAGAGCCCCGCGATGGCGTGCTGGATCTGGTGGTCCACGTGCAGGAGAGCAAGCCCCAGTCGATCTCGCTGGGGGTCGTGCTGGGTGTCGATCCCAACCGGTGGGAGCAGTACGGCGAGGCCCGCTACGAGCACCGCAACCTCGGCCATACCCTCACCGAGCTGCGCCTTCGGGCGCGCGCAGGCTATGCGGAACTCCCGGCGATCTACCAACCCCGGGAACACGGGCCGATCGGGCGGTTCGAGCCCCGCGTGCGCAAGAAGGGCCTGCTCGAGGACCACCTGGTGTGGACGCTCGAACCCGGCGTCGAGCTGGGGCTACAGGAGGGCTACCAGTTCTACGCACTCGCCAATCGGGTGGGGGTGTCACGCTTCTTCACGCGCTACGTGGAGGTGGGGCTGTCGCACAACGTCCGCTTCGTGGACTTCTTCGCCATCTCGCCGACCCTCGATGGCAACCGCTCGCTCCTCGGGCTGGACTTTCGCGACCCCTATCGATTGAGCTTCGTGCAGGTCGAGCTGAACCTGCGCTTCACCGACCGCCTCGTCGATCCCAACGACGGCGTCGCGCTGTCGGTCACCTACGACCTCGCCGGCGGGATCTTCGGCGGGCAGTTCGACTACCACAAGATCGTCCCGGAGGTGCGTGCCTACTGGACGCCGATCGCTCGACGCCTGCAGCTCGCGGTGCGGGGCCAAGTGGGCTTCATCGTGCCGTTCGGGGACGAGCCGGGCGCTCCCTTCGATCTCAAGCTGTATCTCGGTGGCGCGAGCACGGTGCGTGGCTGGGGTCAGCGACGGCTCTCGCCCTACATGACGGATTGCGCGTCCGATGGCTCGTGCAGTCGCGTCCCGGTGGGTGGCAACACCTCGGTGCTGGGCAACGTCGAGATCCGCACTCGCCTGTGGCGCGAGCTATGGGGCGTGGCGTTCCTCGACATGGGCGACGTGCAGGCCGAGGTCGGTACGTTCCATCCGCGGCAGTGGAGCTACTCGGCGGGGCCGGGGCTGCGCTATGCCAGTCGAATCGGCACGTTCCGCCTCGACGTGGGGGGACGCCTCAACAATCCGGTGGCCTACCAGCACCAGCCGCGTTGGGCGGTGCACTTCGGGCTCGGGGGGATGTTCTGATGGCCCGGCGCTTCGCTCGTGCCCGCCGCTTCGGACGGCGCATGGGAGTCGCCCTGGTGATCGGGGTGGCCCTGGCGGCAGGGCTCTTGGCATGGGTGCTGGGCACCGAGCGCGGCACCGCATGGACCGTAGAGCAGGCCATCACGCGCTACTCGGCGTCGATCCCCGGCACGATCACGATCGACGGACTCCACGGCCACCTCGGGGACCGAGTGTGCCTGGTGGGCGTGGCGGTCTCCGACGCCGAGGAGCGACCGCTCGTTGCGATGCGCGAGCTGTGCGTGAAGGCGCGACCGTGGGCGTTGCTCGGAGGCACGCTGGAGGTCGAGCGCCTGGATGCCACGGGCGTGCGTGTGCACCTGTGGCCCGACTCGAGCTGGGGTGACCTCGCACCGCCTTCTGCTCCATCCCCTTCGGCTGCCCCTGGACCCGACCTGCCGCTGGCGATCGAAGCGTACGTCGAGGTCTTCGACGTGACGGTGGAGGAGCACCCGCCGGGTCCTTCGTTGTCGGAGCTGCTGATCCGCGATGCGGAGCTACGGGCTCGGCTCACCGGTCGGGGGCGCCACGCGGCGTTGGAGATCGAGAGGGTCGCGGGGGAGATCGGTCCAGTCGACGATCTTCGGGTGACCTCGGGTCGTGGGCGGATCACATGGCGGTCCCCGGTGGTGTCGGTGGACGACCTGTGGCTGGAATCGGAGGCTGGCGAGGTCTTGCTGCCCAAGGGGCGGCTCGATGTGCTGGCCCGGCGCTACGCCGCGGCGCTGTTGGTCCGGCTGTTCGAGTCGCCGCTGGAGGAGGTGGCGCTGCCCTCGGCCGAGCTCGAGCTGCGCGGCGAGGGCACGTGGACCGGAGCGACTGCGACGCTGCAGGCCGACGTGCCCGCCTACGGAAGCGCACGGATCCACGCGGCGGCCGAGTTCCGGGCCGGAAGGCCGCTTCGAGCCCGCGTGCGCGGCGACGTGGATCCCTCGCTGGACCTGGGCCTGCCCGATGCTCACGTGGAGGCCAGCGCTCGCCTGGAGGACGGTCGGCTGGAGGCGCACGCGCGGGTGAACGTGCCCGATGCCGATGCTTCTGCGTGGTTGCACGGCGACGCGGAGGGCATGCGAGCGCGGGCCGAGGCACGGGTGCCCGGCGCTCGGCTCGAGGTCTCGGCCGAGCTGCCCGATCGCGCGCTCTCCCGGGTCGAGGCCCACGTGGTCGTGCGCTCCGCCGAGGCCGCCACGGCCTACGTGGACCGCCTGTCGTCGCGTGACGTGCCGCGATTGGCCGGGGTAGGTCGAATCGATGCTCGCTGCCGTCGCTCGGGTGACTGGCGGTGCCACGTATCGGCACGGGCTCGTCACGAGGATGATCGCCTGAGCCTCGAGGGCGAGGTCGCCACGGGGGAGGTCTTGGCCGTCACCCTGCGACGGCTCGAGGGCGAGTTGCGCGACCAGCCGGTGTTGCTGCGCGGCTTGGCGTCGATGACGATCGACGATGACGGGGCGACGGTGGACGAGCTTGGCTTGGCGGTGGCCGGCGGGCATCTGGGCGTGAAGGGACGCGTTGCCTGGAAGGGGCGCTCGAACCTCGAGGTGGACGTCGATCACATCGACCTCGGTGTGGTGGAGCACCTCGTTCCATCGTTGCCGATCCGGGGGCGCCTGGACGGGCGGATGCGCCTCCGTGGCACGGCGGGCCGCCCCACGCTGCGCGTCGACCTCGGAGCCTCTTCGCTGGGCTGGGCCGACGAGCCGCTGGGTCGCGTGCGGCTCGACGCACGCTACGATCAAGAGCTCGCCGAGGCCGAGGTGCGCTGGTCCCATCGTCGGGCGAGGGCCAGGGTGTTTGGGCGGGTGCCGATGCACGTGGCCTTGGATGGCTCGCCGTTCGGCCTCGTTGCGTCGCGTCCTCTGCTCGCCAGTGTGGACGTCGAGGGGTTCGAACTCCGTCGGCTCGCCCCTTGGCTACCCATCGACGAGGCGCCACGAGGCCGAGCCGACGCCACCGTGCGGCTCGCCGGTCGCCTCGACGATCCCGTGATGCTGGCGAGGATCTCGGTCGACGGCGCCGGCATGGGCGAACGACCGTGGGGCGATGCGCGGCTCACCATGCTGTACGAGGACGAGCGAGCCCGGGTCGACCTGAGGCTCGCGGGTCCTCGCATCGGTCGTGGTCACGTGGCGATGCTGGTGCCGCTGCGGGTCGATCCGCTGGCCGGTCGCGTGGTCCCTCGGCTGGATGCTCCTCATCGGCTGGTGGCGGAGCTCCACGGCTTCGAGCTGGCCGTGGTCGATCCGTGGGTGCCCGGGCTCGAGCTCGACGGCATCGCGGGCGCTCGGCTCGACCTGGCCGCCCATCAGGGCGTACTACGCGGCGAGGGGCTCGTACGAGGCCGACGGCTTCGGTGGGCGGGCGTGGAGCTGGGCGCGGCGGAGGTACGCCTCCATCTGCTCGAGGACGACGCGCGGGCTCGCGTCCACCTCAGCGGACCGTGGGCGCGGCTGGTGGAGGTGTCGGGGCGGCTGCCGATCCGGTCGCGGAGGTCGCGGGGACCTGGGGCGACGTGGGCCGCGCCCGAGTGGGACCCGCAGCGGCCGATCGAGGCGACGCTCGAGCTGGAGGACGTACGCCTGGCCGGGCTGCGCCACGTGCTTCCCGAGCTCGCGATGGCCGGCACGTTGGCCGGCTCGGTACGGCTCGACGGGACGGGGGCTGCACCCCGTCTGAGCGCCGCATTGACGGCCGACCACCTGAGCGTGCAGTCGAGCCCGCTGGGCCGGGTCCGGCTGCGGGCCCGCTACGACGGCGCGGATGGGCTTCGGGCCCGCCTCGAGCAGCGTCATGGTGCGCAGCGCATCGAGGCCTCGGCTCGCGTGCCCCTGCACGTGGACGGATCGTCGGCGGCGGTGCAGTGGCACCGCGAGCAGGAGCACGCGCTGAGCGTACGCGCGGCGGGGGTCGACCAGCGCATGCTGGCTGGCCTCTTGGCGCTGCCCCGCGGGCTGGAGCTGATGGCGAACGCAGCGCTCGAGCTGCGGGGGCCCGCGCTGTCTCCCTCCGGTGTACTGCGGGCTCGCATGAGCGCGTGGAAGCAGGAACTGGCCCCCGTATCGGTGTCGTTGCAGGCCAGCATCGCGCCCGAGCAACAGCACGCCCGGCTGCTGATCGACGGCGGGCCCCGCGGGCTGACGGTGACCGCCCGACTCGACGCCGCGCTTCGCGAGTTGCTGACCGGGACGCTCGAACCCTCCGAGGTGGT
The DNA here is from genome assembly GCF_026337845.1 of Paraliomyxa miuraensis. GTDB lineage: Bacteria > Myxococcota_A > Polyangia > Nannocystales > Nannocystaceae > Paraliomyxa > Paraliomyxa miuraensis. The sequence continues at coordinate 313,673 of NZ_JAOVZF010000159.1, forward strand.
GATCGACGCCAAGGCCGATGTCGAGGGGCTGGCCCTCGCTCGGCTCGCGCCGCTGCTGCCGTCGTCGGTCGACCGTCCCGAAGGCTCGATGAGCCTGCACGCCTCGGTCGAGGGCAGGCTGTCCAATCCCCGGCTCGAGGGGCGGCTCCAGATCGAGCGGGCCGCCGTCACCATCGTGCCGCTGCAGCAGCGCCTGACGGAGCTGAACGTGGAGGCGGCCCTGAGCGGACCCGATGTGGCGCTCGAGATGTCGGCCCGCAGCGGCGATGGCTCGACCCGTGCCTCCGGATCGCTGCACGTGGCGCGTGGCGAGTCCCGGGGCTCGATGCAGCTCGTGGCCGACGCGCTGCCGATCGTGCGACCCGGTCTGCCCATGATGACCCTCGGCGCTCGCGTCGACGTGGACATGGATGCCACCGGTGAGCTCACTCGGATCGACGTCGTGGCGCGCAATGGCTTCGTGGATGTGCTGGAGACCACGGGAGGGCGCACGGCCAAGCAGATCCCCGACGACGAGGGGATCGTCTTCACCGATCGAGCGGGCCGCGAGGCCCAGCAGGAGGCGCACGACCAGCAGACCTGGATCCCTCGCGATCTGGAGGTGACCCTGACCTTGGCCGATCCCCTGCGGATCCGCGCGAGCCAAGCCGACATGGACTGGCGCGGGCGGGTGACCGTGCGCAACGAGCAGGGGCAGCCGCCCCGCGTGCACGGCTCGTTCCAGACCGTGGGCGGGCGGGTGTCGCTGCTGGGCAACGACTTCGACATTCAGCGGGCGGTCGTGCGCATGCCGGTCCAGGGCGATCTGGATCCGTTCATCGACCTCGTGGCCACCACTCGGATCGAGGACATCGGGGTCACCATGGCCATCGACGGTCCGCTCAGCCGTCCGAGGCTCGAGCTGCGATCCGATCCCTCGATGCCCGAGTCCGACGTGTTCGCCTTGCTCATCACCGGACGAGCCGATGCCAACGAGACCGACGACGCCGAGTACGGGGCCAAGGTGGCCTCGGTGCTCGCCGCCTTCGAGAACAGCGCCCTCCAGCGACAGCTGCGGCAGACCGTGGGGATCGACCGGGTGGCCGTGGGCTTCGGTGAGACGGTCGATCAACCGATCCTCACCGTGGGCAAGCGGATCAACCGCAGGCTCTATGTGGAGGGCACGTACCACCACAACGCGCCCGCGGGGACCAACCGGGCCGAGCTGTCGCTCGACTACCGATTCGCTCCCCCTCACTGGAGCGTGGAGACGTTCTTCGGCGATGCGGGGCAGGGCGGGGCGGGGCTGTGGTGGAGCCGCAGGTTCGGAGGAACGCAGGGCAAGCCGCGCTGAGCCGACTTCAGCAAGGGCCCAGCGAGCGCGTGGTCGCGATCAGCACGATCGGCCGACGGTGGCTCGCTCGCATCCCCCACCAAAGCCCCACCAAGAACCCCACGAGCAGCACCGGCGTGTAGTGCTCGACCAGGTGTTGCCGCAGGTCGAGCTTCGCCCGTGTCACACGGCTCAGCTCCTGCAGCGCCAACCGCAGCTCTCGTCCGTCGCGGTCGAGCGACGACCGCACGTCGACCCTGGGGTCGTGCTCGTGCTCGACCTCCACCTCAGGCGCTTCCTCCTCCTCGGGTGCGCTCGGCCAGCGCGGTCGACCCCATGGCGGGGCCGAGGGCGTGCGGTCGAGCCTCCCGCTGCGGGCTCCGTTCCCGCGCAATCCGGCGAGCCACCAGGCCCACGCCCACGCCCGTCACGCCCGACGCCGCCGCCACTGCCCCCAGCGCAAACCCGACCGACATGACCTGCGACAATCCCCAGATCACGGCGGCCATGCCCAGGCCCACCGCGCACGTCCACGCCGCCAGCATCGCCGCCCGCAGTCTCCCGACGCGCAGCCCGTGCTCGACGCTGCGGCGCGCCTCGAGGCGTAGCAGCGCGAGGCGGTCCTCCAGCACGCGGCCGGCCGCGCTCACCACGTGGGCCAGCGCATCGGCCATGTCGGGGTCGTCAGCGGAGCGGCCAGCGCCTCGGTCGAGCGGTGGGATCATGCCGGAGTCCACCCTAGCCAGGACCCTCCGAAGAGCAAGGATGGACCGGATGTTTCACGAATGGGGCGGGAGCGCTCGCGGCTCGTCGGCGCCCTCGATGGCAGGGAAGCGCAGCCGGAAGCTGGTCCCGTGGCCGGGGATCGACGACAGCTCGATGGCACCGCCGTTGTCCTGCACGATGCGGTACACGATCGCCAGGCCGAAGCCGGTGCCGCGCTCCTTGGTGGTGAAGAAGGGGTCGAAGATGCGATCGCGCCGGTCCTCGGGGATGCCGGGGCCGTGGTCGATCACCGCGACCTCCACCTCGCGGTCCTCGGGTCGGGATCGAACCTCCAGGAGCATCGGGCCGCGACCGTCCATCGCCTCCGCCGCGTTGCGCAGCAGGTTCCACAGCACCTGGGTGAGCTGGGCCGCATCGACCTCCACATCGGGGATCGCGTCGTCACCACGCAGCTCGAGCTGCATGCCCGCGTTGGCCGGATCGGCCTTGAAGTGCTCGGCGGTCTCCTGCGCGACGCGTCGCAGCGCGACCCGGCCCCGGTTGGGCGGCCGCGGACGCGTGAAGGCCAGCATGTCGGTCACCAGGGCCGACAGCCGCTTGGATTCTCGACGGATGATCGACAGCAGCCGGGTATCCTCGTCCCCGAGCGAAGCGGTGGCCAGCAGATCCGCGCTGCCGCTGATCGCCGCGAGCGGGTTGCGGATCTCGTGGGCGACGGAAGCGGCCAGGCTGCCCACTGCCGCCAGCCGCTCGTTGCGCCGCACCTGCTCGGCCAGCTCGCGAATCCGGGTCAGATCCTGGAAGCTGATGAGCTGCCCGATGAGCTGCCCCCGTCCGTCGTGAAGGGGCCCGAAGCCCAGGCCCAGGTGGAGCGAGGATCCCGCGCGCGTTCGCACCTCGAGCTCCGTGCGAGCGAGCACCTCGTTGGTCTGCAACAGCGGCGCGGCCTCGGGCATCAGCGCCGTCATCGGCCGCAGCCGATCGTCGTCGCGAAGCCCCAGGATCGCCTCGGCGGCGGGATTCCAGTAGATCACCCGCGCCTCGTCGTCGACGCCGATGAGCCCCGAGGTCAGCGAGCGCAGGATGTTCTCGTTCATCGCCCGCAGGTCGCCGACCTGCAGCGTGGAGGAGGCCAGCTGCTTGTTGAGGAACGAGCTGAGCACGGTCACCCCCAGCAGCGCCGCCAGGGTGCGCGCGCTGCTGGTGGCCACGTCGATGGGATCCAGCAGAGGAGCCGAGTGGCCCAGCGACTGCGGCTCGATCGTACCCGTGCCTTGCAGGAGGCTGGTGGTCCCGTAGATGAGCGCGCAGGCCCCCGCTGCCGCCCAGGTCTGTCGCGTGCCCCCCATGGTCGATGCCCCCAGCACCGCGATGAGATAGAGCGACACGAACCCCGAGTCGGCTCCTCCGCTCATCTGCACGACCACCGCCGCCAGGAGGATGTCGGTGGTGGTCTGGAGCCACGCGAAGCGGTCGAGGTCTCGCACCCGTGGCAACCATCGAGCGAATACGATGGTCAGCACGTAGCCAACGACCAGCGTGCCCCACACGAAGCGGTGGGTGACCACGTCGAAGTCCTCGTCGCGCTGCCAGGCCAGGAACGTGGCAACGGCGGTGAACAGCGCCAGCATCACCAGCCGCACCAGCATGAAGTAGCTGATGCGGCGGCGGCGGGGGTCGAGGGTCGCCGTTGCGGCTCCACCCAGGAGGACGCTCTCGGGACCTGCGGACTTCGGCTCGGGGTGGGCCGCGTCGACCAGCGACCGCGAGGGGTCCGACCGTGAGGGGTCCGGCCGCGAGGGGTCCGGCCGTGAGGGACTCGGGGGCGGGGAGTCGGTGTCCACGCTACTTGATGTTGCCCGCGACCTCGAAGATGGGCAGGTACATGGCGATGAGCAGGCCGCCCACCACCCCGCCGAGGAGCACGAGCATGAGCGGCTCGAGCAGCGCGGTCATGCCCGCGACGGCTGCGTCCACCTCGTCCTCGTAGAAGTCGGCGATCTTCTGCAGCATGTCGTCCATGGCGCCGGTTTGCTCGCCCACGCCGATCATCTGCACCACCATGGGTGGAAACACGCCGGTCTCGAGCAGCGGCGTCGCGATGTCCTTGCCCTCGGCGATCTTGTTGCGCGCGTGCATGATGCCCTGGGCGACCACCCGGTTGCCCGCCGACCTCGCCACGATCTCGAGCGCATCGAGGATGGGCACCCCGGAGCTGAGCAGAGTGCCCAGGGTGCGGGTGAAGCGGGCCACTGCGATCTTGCGCATGACGTTGCCGATCACGGGGGCCTTGAGGATCACCACGTCGAAGCCGTAGCGTCCCCGGTCGGTCCTCATGGTCGCGATGAACCCGGCCACGAGCGCCCCCACCACGAGGGTGAAGACCACGATGTTGTCGGTGATGCCGTGGCTCAGCCCCAGCACCATGCGGGTGGGGGCGGGCAGCGAGCCCGCGCCCAGGTCGACGAACATCTTCTCGAATACCGGCAGCACCTTGGTCAGCATCACGAAGACCACCAGCACGCCCACGCCCATGATCACGGACGGATAGACCAGGGCGCCGCGGACCTGTCGGCGCAGCTTGGCTGCCTTCTCGAGGTAGACGGCCAGGCGTCGGAAGATCACGTCGAGGATGCCGCCCGCCTCGCCCGCCGCCACCAGGTTGCGGAACAGGTCGTCGAACACCCGAGGATGGGTCCCCATGGCCTCCGACAGCGACTTGCCGGCCTCGACCTCCGCCTTGACCGACGCGAGGATCTTGCCGAAGCGAGGGTTCTCGGCCTGGTTGGAGAGCATCTCCAGGCCCGACACGATCGGCAGGCCCGCATCCACCATGGTGGAGAACGTGCGGGTGAACACCACCATGTCCTTGAGGGCCACGCCGCTGCCGATCGTGGGCAGCTGGAAGTCGAGTGGCTTGCGCTTGACCTTGGTGTTGGTCATCCCCTGCGCCCGGAGGCGCTCGAGGACGGCGTCCTCCGAGTCGGCGGTGAACGTGCCGTTGCGGAGCTCTCCCCCCTTGGTCCTGCCTTCCCAGATGTACGTCGGCATGGTGCGGCTGTCCTCGAGACTAGACGCGTCGGCGGACCTGACCCAGGCCCTGGCCGCGCTCGAGCATGTTGCGGAGCTCGTCGGGATCGCTCGATCGCTTGAGCGCGATCTCGGGCGTGACGAGGTTGCGCTGGACGAGGTCGGCCAGCGACTGATTGAAGGTCTGCATCTCGTTGGTGCCCTGGCCCAGCTGCATCTGCGAGTAGATCTGGTGCAGCTTGCCGTCGCGCACGAGCGCCCGGATCGCGTCGTTGGGCACCATCACCTCGACCGCCAGCGCCCGACCGCCCCCGATCTTGGGCAGCAGCGACTGGCACAGCACCGCCTCGAGCACGAACGACAGCTGGGTCCGCACCTGGGATTGCTGCGCCATCGGGAACATGTCGATCACGCGGTTGATGGTCTGCACCGCGGAGTTGGTGTGCAGGGTCCCGAACGTCAGGTGCCCGGTCTCGGCCAGCGTGAGCGCGGCCTCCATGGTCTCGTGGTCGCGCATCTCGCCCAGCAGCACCACGTCTGGGTCCTGGCGCAGCACGTACTTGAGGGCGTTCTTGAAGCTCTTGGTGTCCTGGCCGACCTCGCGCTGGTTGACGATGCAGCTGCCATGCTGGTGCAGGTACTCGATCGGATCCTCGATCGTCATGATGTGCCCGCGCAGCGTTTGGTTGATCTGGCTGATGATCGACGCGAGCGTGGTGCTCTTGCCCGAGCCGGTGGGGCCGGTCACCAGCACCAGCCCGCGGGGCTTGTGGGCGATGCGGTGCACCACCGGCGGCAGCCCCAGCTGCTCCAGCGCTGGAATCTCGTAGGGGATCAGGCGGAACGCGGCGCAGGTGGCCCCTCGCTGCACGAACATGTTGCCGCGGAAGCGCGCCAGGCCCTTGACCCCGAACGAGAAATCGAGCTCGAGATCCTCCTCGAAGCGCTGCTTCTGCTTGTCGCTCAGCACCGAGTAGCAGAGGTTGCGGGTCTCCACCTGGGTCAGCTTGTTGGTCTTGAGCGGCACCAGGTCGCCGTCGATGCGCAGCTGCGGTGCCGTGCCGGTGGTGACGTGCAGGTCGGTCGCACCCGAATCGACCATGGCCTTGAGGAGCTGATGCAGGTTCGGCGTCGTCATCGGCGGCGGGGGAGTGGAGCAAGGATAGCAACAAAGCCACGGGCGCCGCGAACCGCTGGCACTTTCGCCCGGTCCGATGCGGGCCCCTGGGGTGGGCGGATGTGGGGGCCAAGGCTAGTCGCTGGCCGTCACCCGCAGGATCTCCTCGAGCGTGGTCATGCCCTCGTTGATCTTGTTGAGCCCGCTGCGGCGCAGGGTCGACATGCCCAGGCGAATGGCCTCGGACTTGAGCTCCGCGGTCGAAGCCCCTTGCAGCACCAGGTCCTTGAGCGGGTCGGTCATCACCATGACCTCGTAGAGCGCCACGCGGCCCTTGTAGCCCGTGTTCCCGCAGGTCTTGCAGCCGCGGCCCTTTCGGGGGCGGCACGTCTTGGCCTCGGCGGGCTTCATGCCCGCGTCGAGGAGCGCCTGCGGCTTGATCTCGGCGTCGTCGACCACGCAGTCGCGGCACACGCGGCGGGCCAGGCGCTGGGCCACGATCATGTTGACCGACGCGGTCACCAGGAACGGCTCGACGCCCATGTTCAGCATGCGGTTGATGGTGGAGGGGGCGTCGTTGGTGTGCAGGGTCGACAGCACCAGGTGCCCGGTGAGCGCCGCCTTGACCCCGATCTCCGCGGTTTCGAAGTCGCGGATCTCCCCCACCATGATGATGTCGGGATCCTGGCGCAGGAACGAGCGCAGCGACGCCGCGAAGTTCAGCCCGATGTCGTCGTGCATCTGCACTTGATTGATCCCCGGCAGGTTGTACTCCACGGGATCCTCGGCGGTGGAGATGTTGACCTCCTCGCTGTTGAGCTCGGACAGGGCCGAGTAGAGCGTGGTGGTCTTGCCCGACCCGGTGGGGCCGGTCACCAGGCACATGCCGTAGGGGCGGTGGATGCACTCCTTGAACGCGGCGAGCGGAGCGGTCTCGAAGCCCAGCTTGGTCATGTCGAGCTCGAGCTTGTCCTTGTCGAGCAGGCGCATGACGATCTTCTCGCCATAGAGCGTGGGCAAGGTCGACACGCGGAAGTCCATCTCGCGGTTCTTGCCGATCCGCAGCTTGATGCGGCCGTCCTGGGGCAGGCGGCGCTCGGCGATGTCGAGCGTCGCCATGATCTTCATGCGGCTGGTGATCGCGTTCTTGAGCTTGAGCGGGGGCGACATCTCCTGGTGGAGCACGCCGTCGATGCGGTACCGGACGCGGTAGGCCTTCTCGTAGGGCTCGATGTGGATGTCGGACGCGCCCTTGTTGATGGCGTTCAGCAGGATGAGGTTGCAGAGCTTGACGACCGGGGCCTGCTCGGCCTCGGCCTGCGAGTCGAGCACGTTGAATTCGTCGTCGCTCTCGTCGCCGAAGTCGATGTCCTCGAACTCCAGGCCCCCCATCACCTCGTCGTAGGACTCGAGCTCGGCCGGCTGCTCGTAGTAGCGGGTGATCGCCTCCTCGATGGCCGCGTCGGTGGTGACCACCGGCTCGATGTTGAGGCCGGTGAGGAACTTGAGATCGTCGATGGCGTAGATGTTGGAGGGATCGCTCATCGCCACGATGAGCGTGGAGCCGGCGCGCTGCACGGGCAGCACGGTGTGCTTGACGGCCACGTCCTTGGGGATGAGCTCGATCACCTCGAGGTCGATCTCGAATTCACCGAGGCTGATGGAGGGAACGCCGTACTGCCGCGAGAGGAAGTCGGTCAGCTCCTTCTCCCCGAGGATGCCGAGCTTGGCGAGGCTGAAGGCCAGGCGCTTGCCGGTGCGGTGCTGGTCGACCTGTGCTTCGCGAAGCTGCTGCGTCGAGATGATGCTCTCGCGGACGAGGAGTTCTCCGATCCTGTCGCTGGCCATGGGGATTGTCCTTCGGCTTGGGCTTCGATTGCGCCGGTGGTGGCGCGAGCCCCGACCAGAGTAGCGGGGCGGGGATGGGTCGGCCAAGCGTGCGGCCGCGGTTCGGCCGTGGGTCCAGCCGTGGGTCTGGCTGCGCTCCTAGGTGGTGCCGCTGCGCCGGCTTTTCCGCTATGGTCCGCCGCCATGGCACAGCGACCCTCAGGGCGGGATTCGGGCGGCCGTGACCAGCGGCAGCCTCCACGGGGCCCCCGGCGGGGGCGAGGTCGCCCCGAGGCTCCGGTGGTGCGTGGCCGAGGTGTGAAGGTCTCCCACCGTGCGGCCCGAGGCCTCACCGCGGGGCATCCGTGGGTGTTTCGCGACTCGCTGCTGCGCCCGCTCGAGGGCAAGGAGGCCGGCGACACGATCCAGATCTGCGACGAGGACGGCCGCCCTCTGGGGTGGGGCCTTTGCGAGCCCGAGGGCGCGATCGCGGTACGGATCGTCGAGCGCGGACCCACGCTGCGCTGGGACGACGCGGAGCTGGCCCGTCGGGTGGAGGTCGCGGTGGCGCTGCGCAGGGCGACGCTCTCCCCCGGGGTGCTCCACGCATGTCGGCTGGTGCACGGCGAGGGCGACGGTCTACCGGGGCTCGCGGTCGATCGGCTCGGCGAGTTCCTGCTCGTCTACAAGTATTCGCGCGCCGCCGAGGCCTACCTCGAGCGCCTCGTCCCGATCCTCGCCGAGCAGCTCTCGCCGGCCGGGATCTACATGCAGGATCGCGTGCGAGGGGTGGTGGCGGACGAGCGCAAGCCGCCGGCGTTCCACCTGCACGGCAAGACCGCGCCGCCCGAGCTGGAGATCGAGGAGGATGGGCTGCGCTTCGTGGTCGACGTGAGCGCGCCCGTGTCGCCGGGGTTGTTCCTGGACCTGCGGGAGGGGCGGCGCCTGGCCGAGCGGCTGTCGGCGGGGCGGCGCGTGCTCAACCTGTTCTCGTTCACCGGCTCGTTCGGCGTTCGGGCGGTGCGCGGCGGTGCCACCAAGGTGGTCAACGTCGATGCCGCCGCGCGCTCGCATGCGCGCTGCCGCCAGAACCTCGTGGCCTCGGGGATGGATCCGGAGGCCTGCGAGGCGTTCACCGGCGATGCATTCGCGTTCCTCGAGCGCATGCGTCAGCGAGGCGAGCGCTTCGACCTGGTGGTCGTGGATCCCCCGCCGTTCTCCCGGGTCAAGGGCAAGGTGTTCTCGGCCATGCGCGACTGGGAGGAGCTCTTGCAGGCCACCGCCCACGTGGTGGCACCGGGCGGCGAGATCCTGGCCATCAGCAACGCCGCCAAGCTCGACGACGGCGAGCTGCTGTCCTCCGTGGGTCGCGGGGCGCTCATGGCCGAGCGCGAGGCCAAGCTGCTGTCGGAGCTGGGTCTGCCGGAGGACTTCCCGGTACCCCCTGCGTTCGGTGAGGGGCGGTACCTGCAGATCAAGCGGCTGTGGCTGGGGTGAGGGGAAGGGTGCTACCCTCGCCAGTGCATGTCATCGGCGGCCACCGAGCACGCGACTCCGCCCGGGCGACCCCCGCGGGCCCTCAACGTGGTTCGCGACCCGCGGCCGGAGGACGTCGGTGCGGCCGTCGATTGGTCGTCGTGGTATCTCAGCGACGAAGACGACATGGGAGAGGGTACCGAGCAGGGCGAGATCATCGACATCCTCAAGTCGGTGCTTCGCGAGCTGGCCGCCGAGCGCGGGTGGAGCCGCGTGTTCATCGGCTCCGATCAGTTCTTCGCATGGGTGCCCGAGGAGCCGATGGTACGGGTCTCGCCCGACGTGTACCTGCTCGATGATCCGCCGCCGCCGCCGCTGCCTGCATCGTGGCAGACCTGGCGCGAGGGGCATCGGGCGCCTCGCTTCGCGGTCGAGATCGTCTCGGGGGACGAGCAGCACCCCGATCGCTGGCGCAAGGACTACGACCAGGGGCCGCAGAAGTATGCGCAGCTCGGTACGCGAGAGCTGATGATCTTCGATCCCCAAGCGGCGCTCGGCCAGGCTCGTGATCCGCAGCGGGTGGCGCTTCAGTGCTATCGCCGTGAGGCCGATGGCGGCTTCGTGCGCGTCTACGCGGGCAAGGGGCCCTGTGCGTCGGCCGAACTCGCGGCGTTCCTGGTGGTGGTGAGCGATGGCACGGTGGCCAGGCTTCGCATCGCTCGGGATCCCCAGGGGCAGGACTGGGTGCCCACCGCCCGTGAGGCCCGGGACTCCGAGCGTCGTGCCCTGGAGACCGAGCGCGAGGCCCGGGAGCGAGCCGAGCGAGAGCTGGCCGAGCTACGGGCGCGGCTCTCCCGACTCGAGGGCCCAGCTCTGGGCCCAGCTCTGGGCCCACCTCTGGGGAAGTAAGCACATCGGGCAACCGAGTGCCTGCGCGGCCTCGACGATCGCGTGCGGGGTGGTCGACGCATCGAGCCGCCGGAGGGCTCGCGGCGCCTGCTACAGTCCCGGCGTGTCGCACGGTCGCTTCCAGAATCCGTTCCAGGCCACGCTCACGGGGCTGCGGGACCTCTTTGGGCGCCAGCAGCTCGCCGACCGACTCACCGATGACCTTCGCGTCGACGGCCGGACCTGCCTGGTCACGGGGGCGAGCTCGGGGTTGGGGCTGGCCATCGCGACGGAACTGGCGCGACGCGGTGGGCGGGTGCGGATGGTCTCGCGCAGCCGGATCCCCGCGGCCGGCGAGGCGGTGCGCCGGGCCACGGGGTCGACCGAGGTCGAGCAGCTTCGGGCGGACCTGAGCGATCTACGGCAGGTGCACGGGCTCGCCGACGAGCTGCGCGATCGGGGCGAGACGATCGACGTGCTGGTCGACAATGCCGGGGTGGCGACGCCGAGGGCGCGTCGCACCGCGCAGGGGCTCGACGCGATGTTCGTGACCAACATGCTGTCCAAGGTGCTCCTGGCGCACCGGCTGCTTCGCGATGGCACGATCCCCAACGCAACCTTCGCGGGAAACGCTCGTCCCGGGGAGCCGAAGCCTCGCATGCTCTACGTGTCGTCCGATTCTCACCGTGGTGCGTCGGCGATCGACTGGGAGGAGCTCGGCACCTACTACGACTACGGGGTGAACAAGGGAATCCACAACTATAGCTACTTCAAGCTGGTGCTCAACACTTTCGCGGTGGAGCTGTCGCGGCGATTGGCCTGCGGCGGCGAGGTCGACGTGGCGGTGCACGTGATGTGTCCCGGGCCCGTCGACAGCGAGATCGCCCGCGATGCACCGCCGGGACTGGCATTGTTCATGAAAGCGATGTTCAAGGTGTTCTTCCGCAAGCCCGAGGTGGCGGCCGGGCCCGCGGTGTACATGAGCGTGGCGCCGGGGTATGGCGAGCGCACGGGGGAGTACTTGCACATGTGGAATCCCAAGCGGATGGACGAGAAGTGTTACGACGCGGAGGAGGGGGTGCGGCTCTGGGAGCATACGGAGGGGCTGTTGCGGGAGCACGGTGCATGGTCGTGGGGGGAGTGATTGGGCCAATCGGACGCATCACCAGCCCACTCGGCAACGGATGCGCGGATTGCTCAATGGCGTTCATTTTGCGCCATTTCGTCGAACGTACGTTCGGCGTGGTGAATTACTCGTAGACGTCAAGGGGGGGGATTATGGTAGCATTTGGATGAATGAGGCCCTCGCACGGAAGCCGGCCCGATGGCCATGCCCGACGAGGGGCGTGGCTCCGTGCGCGCGAGTGGGGTTTGGTGGCGTCGCTTGGCATGCTTGCCAGCTGCGGTCCGCGCGACCCGGTCGTGACGGGCGATGGGAGCGGTAGCGGCGACGATGGGCAGACATCGACGACGGGCCACCCGCTCGGTTGGTCGTGCGGCGACGGGATCGTGGTCACGGGGGAGTACTGCTTTCGGGAACTACGGCTCGAGGGTGTCGACGTGGTCGCTGTCGTGCTGGGCGACCTCAATGGTGATGGTCGCGCCGACGTGGTGGTACAGACCCCCGATGAGCTTCGTAGTTACATGATACGGGACGATGGAAGCTTCGAGCTACTCGCTGTGTGGGGGGACGGACGGGACTCTGGTGTCACACTGTTCGTTGGCGATTTCAGTGGCGATGGTCGTCGCGATGTCGTGCGTCTCCATCACACGGAGATCGCGTTGTTCGTGCAAGGCGCTGGAGGTTCGATTGTGGAGCCGCCATTGATCGCGACCACCAATGATGTTGGCTATCCATACGGGGTATTGGACATCGACCGTGACGGGACCGACGAGTTGCTCGTGCTGGGACAAGAGGTCTTTGCGCGGACCCCTCCTCGGGTCACGGGCATCGAAGTGCATGATGGCGCGTGGGCCCACATCGAGCTGGGATTCGAGTTCTGGCTCCCGACTCCCGAATGGGCATTCGGAGATATCGACGGTGATGGAATCATCGACCCGGCCACAGTCATGGAACCGGAGGGGGCGATTGATCTCCCCCCGTACATACCTGAGACGTTCGACACCAAGTCCGCCCACCTAGGGTGGCTGCAACCAGACGGGTCAGGAGTTGCTCTCGGGGCCACCTTGACCCCGGGTTTCCATGCATCAAGGATCGACTTGGGGGACCTCGATGGTGATGGCCGAGTCGATGTCGTCCTGTTGGCAGAAGATCCAAGATACGACTACGACGAACCGTCGCCATTGAAGATCATATACTGGGGGCGTGGTGACTGGCAATTCGACGGCCCCCATGAGCTTGGTGATATCTGGGGCAAGGTCGTAGATCTCGAAGGTGATGGTGTCGAAGAGATCGCGAACAAGGATACCAGCACCGATCGATATGAGGTTTGGTTCTATTCCGGATCTGCATTCACGTTCACGCCAGTAGAGACGCCTATCTGTACGACGTCCAAGGGGGCTGCGGACATCAATGAAGACGGCGTAATGGACTGCGCAGAAGCACATCATGGATCGTTGCCTACTTCGGCCGGTAGCGGCAGTCTGGTGGTGCTCCTCTCGGACCCATAGATCAGAAGCTGTCAGAAACCGACAGTTCAGCATTGAGCAACTCCATCCGCGGTCTCCGTCGCGCCTGATCGTGTCCAAGGGATCGAGAGCAAGTCAGGGGAAACCATGTGTAGACTCGTTCGATTGCGATTCTTGTTTGTTGCTGTCGTTGGAGTGTGTGCCCTGGGTTGCACCTACGACTCGTCCGGTTTGGGACTTGTCAGTTCGACGAGCGGTTCGATTGGCGATGATTCGACTGGGAGTGCCGATACTACGGCTGATGGAGGCGATGATGGTGATTGTGAGGTATTGCCCGGAGGTGGATATCATGTGGCGGAAGATCAGGGGGTGCTCGTACCCGTTCTCGATCGCCTTCACGATACAGTGAGTGGGGGTGTATTCGATGAACTCGAGATATGTGGGGATCTTGCGCCTGAGGTGCCGGTGCCGCTCGACCTTCGCATCTACCGTCCCCAGACATCTGTGGGGGTGAGTCCTGGGGAATGGCCGGAAGGCCGATTTCCCATCTTGGTGTTTCATCACGGGATCGGCCAGGATGCGACACAGTACGACCATGTATTCAGGCCGATTGTCGAGGATGGCTTCATCGTAGCCAATATCGATATCGATCCCAATTCGAACACCAGTTTCAACGCTCAATCCGCCGCGAACGCCATGGCATGTGCGGTTCGCTACCTGACTCAGGCATGGGAGGATAGCGAGCACGTCGGGTGCGGCGTTTCGTTGATGGGGCACTCCCGAGGAGGCGAATCGGCGATCCTGGCGATCGGTCCGATTCTGTTCGACGGACTGCTCGAGATTGACACGATTGTGGCCATGGGCGGGCGCTACAACATCGGCGTTGTGACGCCGGAGGCTACGCGCCCGTTCTTGGCGATCGCCTCCGCAGTGGACGAGCAGGTCATAGGAGACCCCGTCACAGCGTACGATAGGATGGGGTCTGAGATGCCTGCCGGGGCGCCCAAGGTGATCCTGCGAGCCTACGACGTTCCCCACAATGCCTTTGGTGGTGTGTCAGCGATGACGCTTTCGGACGAGCAGGAGGCACGTTCGATGTTGACTGACGCGGATTATCTGGACAAGGGCCACGCAGTTGCCAGTAGTTATACCCGTGCGTTCTTGCGATATCACGTGCTTGAGCGCGATTCTGAAGAGTATGCAGATTTTTTCTCGTTTCGGAGATTTCCAGAGGATGTGGTAGAACCTTCGTGGTGGGATTATCTCGATGGCTACGACCAACTTTCACACGGGCTCGATTGCTCCTCGCTTTCTGAGGACGAGTGCAGGGCCACGCAGGGGTGTGTGTTCGTCGACCCCGATTGCGACGATGTCGACTGCTTGGGGCTATCGGAGCCTGCCTGCGATCTGACACGTGGGTGTGCGTGGGATGGGGACGATTGTTACAACCAACCCGTGATCCTCGGGGCGTGGATAGATCCTCTTTTGCCTCCAGAGGATCGTGCGATCGTCGACGCGTTCGAGGACGGTCAGCAGTTCATCGAGACGAGCCTCCAAGGTTCTGGGTCGTTTGATGAATGGGAGCTAGGTGAGATTCTGGATCTCAACGGTGGTGCGTGCGATCCGGATGTGGGGCAGGTGATGGAATGTGAAAACGAAGATACGCGGAGCTTCTTCCCCACCGGGCACGCTACGAACGGACTTCGTCTATATGGCGATGGCGTCTCAGATGGCCACGTGCGCTGGTCACTCGAGGGACTTCCCAATCATGAGGTGGGTCCTCTGGACAGCACTGGATTTACGCATGCGCGTATGCGGGTAGGCGTACGTTCGCGGTTGGTGGGCAATCCCTTCAATACGCCTGAGAATTGCGACATTGCCGAGACCGCACCCTGGTCTTTGGCGGTCCAGCTCACCAGCATGGGTGACGCCACGCGAACTGTCAACGTTCGGCCCCTGGTTCAACAGGACGCCGTTTGGTCAGTCGTGCAAGGGATCGGGCCAGCCACCGAGACCTGTGCTGCCGACTTCTTCATGCAAACCATCGAAGTCTCCTTCGCCGAGTTCGCGAACGGTCTGGGTACCGGCACCTTCACCCCCGAAGCTCTGACCTCCCTCGAGGTCCAGCTCCCTGCCGCCAACGGCCCCGGCGAGATCATCCTCGACACCATCGAGTTGGTCCGCGAGCCCAACGCGTTCATGTCGAGCTATACCGTGCGGAGCGGAACGTTCGGCTGCGAAGCGGCCGAGGACCTCGTCGTGACGCTGACCACGTGCACCGAGGAGCCCCAGAGCGGGCTCTGCCCCACGCTAGCAATCGTCGACACTCCGCTCGATCCTCCCGAGGTCCCTTCGGAGTGGGGCGGCCCGTTCGATGGCTTCGTGGTCCACGGATGGGCGGAGGACGTCGAGGACCCCACCGACGCAGAACTCGACGAGATCGCCGCCAGCTGTGTCGTCGCCTGCGAGCAGTACTACGCCGACGACCCGCACGTCTCCGCGACCTGCTCGGCTTCCGGGGCCTTCGAGACACCGACGCTGCTGTCGGAGACGTCGACGCCCTCGATCCCGCGGATCCCCACCGAGCACGAGGACGGCGATGGCATCTGGTACGAGCCGCACGCATTGACCTGCAACCTGGAGTCGGACTGCTGCGACGCGTTCGCGGAAGACGTCTGCCGGGCCGCGCCGTCGCGGCCGACGCCCGCACAGCTCCCGCTCGGTACGGGACAGAAATGGCTGATCGAGCTCGAGGGCACGCTCACGGTGATGTCGCTCGACGACGAAGACCCGCAGAGCGTCTCCGTGGTTGGCTCGATGGGGTCCTCGACGTGCACCGAGGGCAACGCCGAGGACCCCTGTCCATTCTACCTCGGCTCGCTGCACATCGAGCAGGTCCAGTCACTCGGCGTGGAGATCGACTGCGACGGTACGCCCATCGAGCTGCCGCTCGACGCGCTCGAGGTCGACCTCGTCCAGCCGGCAATGGGGATCGACATCGAAGGCAACTACTGGAAGGGCTTCCCACCGGGCGCGCTGCACCTGCGGACGCACCTCGATGTGGGGCCGTTCGCGTTCGAGCACGTCGAGGCCAATCAAGAGAAGGTCTTCGTGCTGACGAGCGGCGAGTGGATGAGCGCTGGGCCGGCCAACGGGGTCGAGTTCTACTTCGATGTGCCCTGCAACGGTCAGAGAGAGCCGATGAAGGCGTGGTTCGAGTTGATGGAGAGCACCACGATCGGCACTCCACCCGCGGCGAGCATCGACATGCCGAGCTCGGTCACGTGCGGCACGACCGTGGACCTCGACGTCGATGCGTCGGATGTCGAGAACGACATCGCGTCGATCCGCTGGGAGCTCGACGGCGTGTTGCTCGATGGGTCGCTCGATGAGATCGAGGTGAACGCCCCGCACCAGGTCCGCGTCGTCGTTCGCGACGCCCGCGGTGCCACGACCGTCGACGCCCATGTGATCGACTGCACCCCGCCGTGAGCGCCTACCAGGCCAGGGCCTTCGTGGCCCTCGGGGCGCTCATTGGCCCGGCGGGCGACCGCGGCCGGGAGATTTCCGCTACTGTCGTCCATGAATGATGCGCCGAGCGCCCGAAGATCCCACCCGTACCCGCCGCGATGCTCCACCCTGGCGCTGGCTCGGCACGCCGTCGCCGCCGCGCTACGGGCGCTGGACCGCTCTATTCGGGCTGGTGATGCTCGCCGGCCTGCTCGTCCTCATCGGCGGTCGTGTGCCCACCCCGGCGCTGTCCACCGAAGACGGGATGGCCACCCATGCCCCCGTGCTGGCGGCCGTTCGCGTCACGCCGCGCTCCGAGGCCGAGCGCGAGACGGTGCTGACGCGAGCCATCGACGTGTGGAGCGAGCACGTCGCCGAGCCCACGCTCGACGTGGTGCTCGACCCGGAAGGCCTCGCCTGGCTGCACACCCAGGGCCTTGCGTGGCAGGTGCTCGTCCCCGACGTGGAGGCGGTGGCCGCGGCCGAGCGCGAGCGGCTCGAGGCGGTTGCGGTTGCCGAGGCCCAGCGTCCGCCCACCCCGGATCAATGGTTCTCCGAGTACCGCGACCTGCCCGCCATCCACGCCTACCTCGAAGACCTCGCCGCCCTGCGCCCCGATCTCGCCACCGTGCAGACCCTCGGGACCTCGCTGCAGGGCCGCCCGCTCCTCGCCCTCCGGATCCACGGCCAGGGTGGGGGCCAGGCCGGGGGCCAGGGCGAGAGCCAGCACCAGCCCCGCCGCCGCATGCTGATCGACTCCGGCCTGCACGCCCGCGAGTGGATCTCGATGATGGTCACCACCTGCGTGGCCGATCGCCTCGTGCGCGGCTATGCCGACGACCCTCGCCTGCGCCGCTTCGTCGACGAGGTGGAGCTCGTGGTGCTCCCCGTGTCCAATCCCGATGGCTACGAGCACAGCTGGCACCGCGATCGCTACTGGCGAAAGAACCGCCGCGATGAGCACGGCGTGGATCTCAACCGCAACTTCGGGCTCGCATGGGGCGGCGAGGGCAGCAGCGACAAGCCGGCCTCGCAGGTCTACCGCGGCTCGGCGCCGTTCTCCGAGCCCGAGTCGCAGGCGATCGCCTCGGCGATGGAAGCGGAGCGCTTCGATGCCCACGTGGACTTCCACAGCTACGGGCAGCTGCTGCTCCACCCGTGGAGCCACACCAAGAAGCCCGCGGCGGACCACGCCTACCTCCACGCGCTGGCCAAGGACATGGGCGACGCCATCCGTGCGCAGCACGGCGAGCGCTATCGCTTGATCGCCGGGGCCTCGCTCTATCCGGCGGCGGGGACCTTGATGGACTGGGCCTACGGCACCCGCGGCACGCCGTCGTTCGTGATCGAGCTTCGCCCACGCGGCGGGACCGGCTTCGTCTTGCCACCCGAGCAGATCCGACCCACGTGCGACGAGGGCCTGGCCGCCGTGCTCGCGCTCGCGGAGGGCCTGGCGCCGTGAGATCCACCGGCACCGGCAGCTCGGTGAGCGGCAAGGAATCGTCCGGAAGCGAGATGGCCGCGTTCGGGACGGCTTTGCGGGGAAGCCTTACGAACGTGTCGGGAATGTCGCGCGGTTGACGGGCGGATTTCGCAAGCTCTGCGAAGATCGCGGTCAGGAACCTCTTTTTGATCCGTCGGGATGTCCCTGAATCGTGAGCCGACGCCGCCGTTTTCCACAGCCTGTTTTGGGACACCCCGACAACAATCGTCCGAGAAGCGACTATGCTGTGGGTCGACGCGTACCTGTGTCCCCCCAACGAGGACGTTCGATCATGGTCAGCAAGCAAGCGTTCGAGGACGCCATCGATCTGCTGCGTCGCAACCGGGCCTCTCTGCTGCTCGATGCCGAGGTCGATCCTCGGTCGTTGGTCGCGGTGGCCGATGACATCGCCGCCCAGACCGGCCTCACCCGCGAGGTCGCACTGCGGGTGGTGGAAGACGAGCTGGGAGTCAAGCCCTTGGCCCCGAGGTCGCCGCTCCGCAAGGGGGTCACGGTGATGGACATCTCGGCCCAGCTCAAGCAGGCGTAGCGGCTCGGTCCCACCCCGCCTCGGCAGCCCCGCAAGGGCCCAGGAACGTCGAAATAGGCCGCCGCCGACGCCCGTGCGTTGGCGCGCGGCCTTCAGCGTGTTCGGGCCCCGCGTCGATCCGCTACCTTCGGGACCCATGAACGAGATCTTCGACCGAGTCCTGGGGGCGGCGCGCAAGCTCGGCGCGTCCGACGTCCATCTCAAGGTCGGGCTGCCGCCGGTGTTCCGCATCCGTGGGGCGCTGCGGACGCTCAAGGACGTGCCGCCGATGACCTCGGACGTGATCATGACGTTCGCGATGAACATCATGAGCGAGCACACCCACGAGAAGTTCATGACGCAGCACGAGGTCGATCTGGCGTACGCGACGCCCGACGGCCTGCGCTACCGCGTGAACGTGTTCCGACAGCGTGGGGAGTGCGGCATGGTGATGCGCATCATCGGCGCCGACATCCCGCCGTTCGAGCGGCTGAACCTGCCCGCTCGCGTCAAGGAGCTGGCCCGCGAGCACCGCGGGCTCATCCTGGTGACCGGCATCACCGGCTCGGGCAAGTCGACCACGCTGGCCTCGCTGCTGAACGTGATCAACATCGAGCGCGCCAGCCACATCATCACCATCGAGGATCCCATCGAGTACGTGTTCCAGGACCGGCGCTCGGTGGTCAACCAGCGCGAGATCGGCTTCGACACGCTGAACTTCTCCAACGCCCTGCGCGCCGCGCTGCGTCAGGACCCCGACGTGGTGCTGGTGGGCGAGATGCGTGATCACGAGACGATCCAGACCGCGATGCTGGCGGCGGAGACCGGGCACCTGGTGTTCTCCACCCTGCACACGCTCGATGCCACGGAGACCATCGGGCGGATCGTGCAGATCTTTCCTCCGCACCAGCAGCACGCGATTCGCCTGCAGCTGGCGCAGATCCTGGCGGGGGTCGTGTCGCAGCGCCTCCTGCCGCGAGCGGATGGGCGCGGGATGATCCCGGCCGTCGAGGTCATGATCAACACCCCGCGCATCCGCGACATGATCATCGACGAGTCGCGCACGGTGGAGGTGGTCGATGCCATCAAGGACGGCGCCCACCCCTATGGGATGATCTCGTTCGACCAGTCGCTGACCGAGCTGGTGCAGCGCGACCTGGTCACCTACGAGATGGCGCTCGCCGCGTCGACCAACCCCGACGACTTTGCCCTGTACTTCCGAGGCGTGGCCTCGGGCGGGGGAGGCTCCCCCGGCATGGAGATCGAGTATGGCTGATTCCAACCGCCGCTTGCTCACCGCGGCCCACACTGCGGCTGGAATCCGCCAGCGCTTCGTGGACTACTTCGTGGCCCGCGGCCACACCCACGTGCCCAGCTCGTCGCTGGTCCCGCAGGACGACCCCACGCTCTTGTTCGTGAACGCGGGGATGAACCAGTTCAAGGACGTGTTCACCGGCCGCGAGCAGCGACCCTACTCGCGCGCGGTGACGGTGCAGCGCTGCGTGCGGGCCGGCGGCAAGCACAACGACCTCGACAACGTGGGCTTCACGCCGCGCCACCAGACGCTGTTCGAGATGCTCGGCAACTTCTCGTTCGGCGACTACTTCAAGCGCGAGGCCATCGAGTGGGCCTGGAAGTTCCTGACCGAGGACCTGGGGCTGCCCTCCGAGCGGCTGGTGGTGACGATCTATGACGGGCAGGGCGAGGACGCGCCGCCGGACGAGGAGGCGGCGGAGCTGTGGGCCGCCTACGTGCCGCGCGGACGGATCTACCGCTGCTCTGCCAAGGACAACTTCTGGCAGATGGGCGACACGGGCCCCTGCGGGCCGTGTTCGGAGATCCACATCTACAAGGGCGACGTGGCGCCGGCCACCGCGGCTGAGCCCGGCACCGGCCCTGCGTATGCGGACTCGGACTTCGTCGAGCTGTGGAACCTGGTGTTCATGCAGTACGAGAAGCCGGGCGACGGGACCATGCGGCCGCTGCCCAAGCCGAGCATCGACACCGGGTCGGGGCTCGAGCGCGTGGCGGCGGCCGTGCTGGGCGCGGGGAGCAACTACGAGACCGATCTGCTGTCCCCGATGGTCGAGGAGGCCAAGCGCTTGGCGGGGGACTCGGTGCCCTCGGGCGTGGGCGAGGCGCCGTTCCGGGTGATCGCCGACCACGCCCGTGCGACCGCGTTCCTGGTGGCCGACGGGGTGTTCCCCGACAAGGGGGGGCGCAACTACGTGCTGCGCCGGATCATGCGTCGGGCGATTCGGCACGGGGCCGACGTGGGGCTCGCGGAGCCGTTCATGCACGAGGTCTGCCGCAAGGTGATCGAGGTGTTCGGCGACGTGTACCCGGAGCTGCACGAGCGCGCAGCGGTGATCGAGGAGGTGGTGCGCGGCGAGGAGGAGAGCTTCCGCCGCACGCTCGATCGCGGGCTTCGAAGGCTGCGCAAGTCCATCGACAAGCACGAGAGTGGGCGGCCGAGCTTCGATCCTGCGGTGGCGGCCGACCTCTACAACACGTATGGATTCCCCATCGATCTGACGGCGGTGATCCTGCGCGAGCATGGGCTGTCGCTGGACGAGAAGGCCGCCGAAGCGGAACTCAAGGCTCAGCAGGGCGAAGGCGGTGGTCGCGGGTCGGACCTCGGAGCGGGCGAGGCGGTGGCCGACGTGTACTTCGAGGTCCACGGCGAGGTGGGTGACACCGAGTTCCTGGGCTACGCCTCGGAGGAGGCGCGAGGGGTGGTCACGGCGATCGTGGTCGACGGAGCGAGCGTCGAGCGTGCCGAGGCCGGCCAAGCGGTGGAGCTGGTGCTCGATCGCACTCCGTTCTACGCCGAGAGCGGCGGTCAGGTGGGTGACACCGGTCTGGCGTTCCACACCGAGCCCAGCGCCAAGGGGGGAGCCACCGTGAAGGTGGAGATCGAGGACACCCTCAAGCCGCGGGCCGGGATGCACGTGCACCGCGGGCGGGTGCTCCATGGTGAGGTGCGCGTGGGCACGACGCTGACGCTGCAGGTCGACCGTGCGCGGCGACAGGCGATCCGTCGCAACCACAGCGCGACGCACCTGCTGCACCATGCGCTGCGCGCCGAACTCGGTGAGCACGTGGTGCAGAAGGGATCGCTGGTCTCACCCGAGCGCCTGCGCTTCGACTTCAGTCACAATCGGGCGATCACGGTCGAGCAGCGGCGTGCGCTCGAGCAGCGGGTCAACGCGATGGTGCTGTCGAACACGGCCAGCGTGACCAAGGAGCTGTCGATGCTGGAGGCCAAGGCCGAGGGAGCCATTGGCCTGTTCGGTGAGAAGTACGGCGAGCGCGTGCGAGTGGTGCGGCTGGCCGATGACAGCGTGGAGCTGTGCGGCGGGACCCATGTGGAGCGGGCCGGAGACATCGGCTTGTTCTCGATCGTGGGCGAGAGCAGCATCGCGCAGGGGGTGCGACGCATCGAGGCGGTCACCGGGGAGGGGGCGCTGGCCTACGTGCAGTCGTTGGCCGAGGTCACGGCCGAGGCGTCGGCGCAGCTCCATGCCGGCTCGCCCCAGGAGCTGCCGGAGCGAATCGGTCGGCTGCAGGCCGAGCTGAAGCAGCGCGATCGCGAGATCGCCACGCTCAAGCAGAAGCTGGCCACCGGCGGCGGCACGGCCACCGACGAGGTCACCGAGGTGGAGGGGATCAAGCTGCTCACGCGGCGGCTCTCGGGGACCGACGTCAAGACGCTGCGCTCGGCCGCCGATGCCCTGCGCGATCGACTGGGCTCGGGCGTGGTGGTGCTGGCGGCGGAGACCGACGGCAAGGCGACCCTGCTCGTGGCGATCACCAAGGATCTGCAGGCGCGCGTGCACGCGGGCAAGCTCGTCGGTGAGCTGGCTCGTCACGTGGATGGTCGGGGGGGGGGTCGACCAGACCTGGCCCAGGCGGGAGGCCCGAAGCTGACTGGCCTCGACGAGGCCCTCGGGGCAGCGGAGCCTGCCCTGCGAGCGCTGCTCGGGGCGGCGTAGGGCGCAAGAGCCCGAGCATGGGCCGGTTGGGGGGCTCGTGAGGGCCCGGGAGGACCGTGCTCGTGTTACGGTGCGGTCCGCTCACCGGGTGCAGGCCGCATGGAGCTCGATGATCTGCTGAGAGGAGAGGGGCTCGATGCTGCGAGCCTCGATGACGCGCTGGCGTGGGCCCGGCAGCGGGCCGAGGAGCTCGTGCGTGACGTTGGAGAGGATCCCGAGCTGGGTCCGCTGCTCGATGGTCACGGGACGCCGACCGGATCGGTGCCGCGCACGCCAACGCCCGCTCCTTCGCGCAAGTCGGGGGCGAGCACGTGGACCCCGGCGCCCGCTGCGAGGCGCCCGACGCCGCCTCCGGCCGCGGACCCCGTGCCGAGCGTGGCGGCCGAGCCCGCGGTCGAAGCGGCCGAGCCCGCGGTCGAAGCGGCCGAGCCCGCGGTCGAAGCGGCCGAGCCTGCGGTCGAAGCGACCGAGCCCGCGGTCGAGCCCGCGCCGATGTTCGCGGATCTGCGGATGCTCCAGCAGGCGCTGATGGCCGCAGCCGCGGCCGAGCCAGCCGAGGGCGAGACGGGCGACGGGCCTTCGATCGCGATCGCATCGCGCGAGGGGGCGCAGGCGGCCCTCGACGACGATGCGGAGCGCGACGCCGAGCTGCTTGCGCGGCTGGGGGGCGCTGGAGTCGAGGAGCCCGGCGCGGAAACCTCGCCGACCGAGGGTGACGATCCGGCGAGCACGGCGTCGGTCGGTGCTCCCGCCGCGGTCGAGCTCGATCCGCTGGCGGGCATCGACTTCGACGATCTTCCCGGGATCGACGAGGACGAGGAGGACGAGGACGAGGACGACGAGCCCGCGCCCGCGGAGGCCGCGTCCGACCGCTCGCAGACCTCGCTCGAGCTGCAGGTCACGGCGGTGCCCATCGAATCGCCCGACGCAACGCTCACGGCCATGCCGGTCCTGTCGGACGAGACGCTGGCGATGGAGCGCCTCGAGGACGATCCTTCGCTGCCACCGGGCGACATGACCGAGCGCGTCCCCAACCCGTTGCTCGCGGCCGAGGCCGCAGCGGTGGATGCTCCGGTCGGAGTCGACGAGACCGCGCTGGTCTCCACCCCTCCGACGGCCACGCAAGAGACCGTGGTGTCCGGCGATGTGTCGACCGAGGCGGGGACGCCGACGGCCGCGGCCGAGCCGGCGGCCGAGGAGGCGGACGAGGTCGACGAGATCGAGATGCTCGATGACGACGACTTCCTCATCATGGATGACGAGGAGCCGCAGCAGGTTCCGGAGTGGAAGCAGGCGCTGGCCAGCGCCCAGGACGATGCCGGTGATGCCAAGCCAGCCCCGCTGCCGGACGAGCACAGCGAGGAAGTGGACCTCGGCGATTTCTGATCGAAACGGTGCTCCCTTCCCATGACGCGGTCGCCCGACGCACCCGAGCCCGATGATCGCGTCGATTGGCACATGGAGCGGCTCATCGCCTCCATGCGGGACCGTGCGGCGTCGCCGATGCTGGAAGACCCCTCGCGCTCCACGATGCCGGGGCTGCCCCCCGAAGGACCCACCACGGGGGTGCTCGCGGGGGATCGGCTGGGTGAATTCCTCATCGAGCGGCGGCTGGGCTCGGGAGCGATGGGGGAGGTCTTTTGTGCGATCCGCGACGGCTCGGGCGAGCGGGTGGCGCTCAAGGTCCTCCATACCACCAGCCCCACGCGCTTCTATCGCTTCAAGCGCGAGTTCCGTGCGCTCGCCGACATCACCCACGAGAACCTGGTCGAGCTGCGGGAGCTGTTCGTCCCGGCCGACGGACGAGCGTTCTTCAGCATGGAGCTGGTCGAGGGCGCGCAGTTCACCGACCACGTGCGGCGCGACGTGGCCGAGGGACGCCTGCCGGACATCGGGCGCCTCGAGGATGCGCTGGTGCAGCTCGTCCGCGGGGTGCATCACCTGCACCGGGCTCGGTGCATCCATCGCGATCTCAAGCCCTCGAACGTGCTGGTCACCGCTCGCGGTCGCGTGGTGATCCTCGACTTCGGCCTGGTGTCCGAGCAGATCGGCTTCGAGGGCGGGATCACCCGTGACGGACAGCTCCTGGGAACGCCGGCCTACATGGCGCCGGAGCAGGCCGATGCGGAGACCGGCCCGGCCGTCGACTACTACGCGATCGGGGTGATGCTGTACGAGTGCCTGACGGGCTCGTTGCCGTTCTCGGGCGCTCCGATGAAGATCATCCTGCTCAAGCAGGATCGCGATCCACCCGATCCCGCGGCCGCGGGCTTCGAGGTGCCCCCGCACCTGCGGGAGCTGTGCCTGCGGCTGCTGCAGCGCGACCCGGCCCTGCGACCCACGGGTCGCGAGCTGCTCGAGCTGCTCGAGGGGCGAGTCGAGCGCTCGCCGGGCGGGGCACGTCGCTCGGTGGGGGATACGCGGGTGGTGCGGCGAGTTCCGTTCGTGGGGCGGGACGCCGAGCTACGGGGGCTCGAGGACGCGCTGCGCGACGTGACCGAGCGGGGGGCGTCGGTGACGGTGCACGTGCACGGGCGGAGCGGGCACGGCAAGTCGGCCGTCGTTGCGCGCTTGCTCGCGCATGCGCGCAACGACGAGCGCACGCTGGTCCTGGCGGGGCGCTGCTACGAGCGGGTGTGGGTGTCGTACAAGGGCGTGGACACGGTGGTCGATGCGCTGTCGGTGCACCTGCGTCGCGGGTCGTCGGAGCAGCGGGCCGAGGCCCGGCCCAGGCACATCCGCCCGATGACCCGCTTGTTTCCGGTGCTGGCCGATCTGTGGGAGGTCGGCCACGACGAGGATCTCCCTGCGGTGCGAGAGCCGGCCGACCAGCGGCGCCTGGGGCTGGCGGCGCTGCGCGAGGTCTTGGCCCGCCTGGGCTCGCGACGGCCGCTGGTCGTGGTGATCGACGATCTCCAGTGGGGCAACCTCGATGGCGTGAACCTGCTGACGTCGCTCATGCGACCGCCCGATGCTCCCTCGCTGCTGCTGATCCTGGCGTTTCGCGACGAGCAGGCCGACAACGCGGTGCTGCGGGCGCTGACCGATCCGGTGGCGCTGGAGGGCCGCGACGTGCGAGCGCTGGAGGTGGGGCCGCTGCCGGAGGCGGCGGCGCTCGAGCTGGCGCAGGCGTTCGCTCGCGGCCCCGGGCACGATGCGGAGCGCCTGCAGGAGGTCGTTCGCGGCGCGGGTGGCAGCCCGTTCGTGATCGCCCAGGCGCTGGCCGACGAGCCGCCGCAGGGGCCGGGCCGGCGGGCCAGCATCGAGCGCATCGTGGTCGATCGGCTCGCCGAGCTCGCGGCCGACACCCGGCGAGTGCTGGCGTGCATGGCGGTGGCCGGTGGACCGGTCTCCTTGACGGCGCTGGCCGAGATCCTGAGCATCGACGCGGTTCGGTCCGCGGTCGACGACGCGTCGGCGATGGGCTTGGTCTCGCTCAGGGCTCGCGAGCTGGGCGGCGGCGAGACGCAGATGCTGGTCGAGATCTCGCACAACCGCATCGCGGAGGTGCTGCTCGGCGAGCTGCCCGACCAGGAGCGACGGGAGCTGCACCGAGGCCTGGCCCACGTGCTCGAGCAGCATGGCGCCGATCCGGAGACGCTGGCCGGGCACTACGCCCAAGGGGGCGCGCCCGAGCGCGCTGCCTCGCTCACCGAGCGGGCCGCGGAGCGGGCGGCGGAGGCCCTGGCATTCGCGCGGGCGGTGGAGCTCTATCGCCGAGCGCTCGAGCTATTGCCCGCCGATGTCGCGGCAACGCGGCGGCATGGGATCCGCCGGGCGCTGGCGCGACAGCTCGCCAACCTCGGCCACGGGTCCGAGGCGGCGACGCTGCTGCTCGAGCTCGCCGGTACGGCCGAGCCCGAGGACGCTCGAGCGCTGCGCCGTGAGGCGTCGAACGAGCTGGCGCGCAGCGGGCACATCGACGAGTCGATCGCGCTGACCACCGCGTTGTTGCACGACCTCGGCGAGCCCGCACCGGCCACGCGACGGGCAGCGCTCGTGCTGCTGCTGCGGGAGCGGCTGCGCCTGTGGCTGCGTGGATGGAGCTACCAGGCCCGCACCGAGGCCGAGGTCCCGCGCGATCGGCTCGAGCGACTGGACACCTTGCTGGCGGCGACCGACGGTACGCAAGGGCTGCTGCCATCCACGGCTCTGCATGCGCGCGCGCTGTCCCTGGCCCTCGACGCGGGCGAGCCGCGGCGGCTGGGCAAGGCGCTCCGCCACGAGATCACGATCCTGGCCGGCAAGGGACGCCACGCGCGGGCGCGTACGCTGGCCATCGAGGCCCAGGAGCTCGCCGCGATCGCGGCCGATCCCGAGCTCGACCTCGAGCTCGACCTCGCGAGCGTCGAGCTCGACTGGCTCTCGTATCGCTACGAGCGCGCATGCGAGCGGCTCGAGGCCATGCAGGCGCGCCTCGAGGAGGTTCCCTCGGCCGGCTGGATGCGGCCCCGGCTCACCGTGCGCCGCGTGGAGGTTCGGCTGCTCCGCGGGGATCTGGCCGAGCTGCGGCGCGAGCTTCCCGGGCTCGTCGCGATCGCGCGCGATCAGGGCAATCTGCAGGAGCTGGCGTCGCTCGAGGCCCGCGCGGTCACGGTCGCGCTGCGGTACGACGAGCTCGCGGAGGCTCGCCGGCACCTCGCGGCCGGCCGCGCCGCGTGGGCACCCGCCCGGTACTCGCAGGTCACCTCGGTCCTCGACTGCGTCGAGGTGGAGGTGCTGCTCCAGTCCGGCGAGGTCGAGCAGGCGCTGCAGCGCATCGATGCCTTGCGCACCGAGCTGCGCGGGGCTGGCCTGGAGCACGTGCGTCGTGCGATGGGCGTCGTCGATCGCCTTGCCGGCCGCTGCCTCGTCCAGCTGGCGCTGCGAGACCCGAGCGACCGTGCCCTCGCAGCCCGGACGCGGGCGCTGGTGCGCCGGTGGCATCGCTCGCCGGATCCCGCCGCGCGGGGACGGGCGCTGCTGAGCGAGGCCGCCCTGTTGTCGCTCGAGGGGGATGTCGCGGCCGCGCGCCGGAGCTGGCGGCGGGCCCAGGCGCTGTTCGAGCGCCACGGCATGCGAGGGCACCTCGCGGCCACGCGGCTGCGGCTGGCCGCGCTGACCACCGAGCACGAGTACGGACGGCTCGCTGGCCAGGCCGACGCGTACTTGACCGAGCAGGGCATCGAAGCACGCGAGCGCTTCGTCGACGTGCTCGCGCCCTCGGCCACCCTCCAGCGTTAGTCGGGCCCGGCGACCCCGGCGAAGTGGAACGCGCGCACGAAGGCTCGTCGAGCGTCGGCGTCGCGTCCGGGTGCCTCGCCGAGCGCATCGAGCACCTCGTGGGCGGGGCTGTGGCCCTGGTCGACCAGGGGCTCGAGGCGGTCGATGAAGCGAGCCTCGGTCCGGCCCTTGTCGTCGCGGATGTCGGCCGCATCGAGGGCACGGCGCGCGAGATCGAGCAGCGCGCGGGCGAGCTCGCGCAGGCGGGGCGAGCGGAGTCCGTGCTCGATCGCCTCCTTCCATAGATCGAGCCGCTCCTCGTAGCGGAAGCCCGACAGGCGCTCCCAGGCCTCGCCGCCGGCGTCGTCGTCGTAGAGCAGGGCCTTGCCCAGGGCGGGCAGGGCACACACGTAGCGCGATCCCACCGCGTCGGCCGAGCGCAGCTCGAGGTGGGGCTTGAGCCGGACCTCGGGGAACACGGTGGACAGGTGCAGGAACCAGTCGCGGTGGGTGGCGTGGTGTTGCTCACCGTCCGGGGCCGAGAAGCCGTGCTCGAGGAAGTGGCGGAACGTCTGGTGGTGCGGATGGAAGCGGCCGCTGCGCTTGACGAAGAACATCGGCACGTCGAGCGCCCAGTCCACGTAGCGCTCGTACGAGAAGTCCTCGAACGCGAAGCGGGGCACGCCACAGCGATCGGGATCGACGTCGAGCCACACCTGCGAGCGCACCGAGGCCACGCCAGCCGAGCGCCCCTCCACGTAGGGCGAGTTGGCGAACAGGGCGGTGAGCACCGGCGCCATCGCATTGGCCAGGCGAAAGCGCTCGGCACACTGGGACTCGGAGGCGTAGTCGAAGTTGGCCTGCACGGTGCAGGTGCGCAGCATCATGTCCAGGCCTCGGCTCCCGCGCGTGGGCAGGTAGGCGCGCATCACCTGGTAGCGCCCCTTGGGCATCCAGTGGATCTCGTCGCGGGTGGCCCACGGATGGTGACCGGCCGTCATCCAGGCCAGCGACAGCGGCCCCGAGACCGCATGCAGCTCGTCGTAGTGCTGCGAGAACTCGGCGCAGGTCTGGTGGACGTTGCGCAAGGGAGCGCCCGACAGCTCGAGCTGGCCGCCGGGCTCGAGGGTGATCGATGCCCCGTCGCGCACGAGGTCGATGATCTCGTCGTTGGGCCCGCGATCGGCTCCGTGGGCCCAGCCGAATTGCTTCACGAGCGCCTGTAGCGTGGGCAGCACGTGCTCGTCGTAGCTCACCGGCCGTGGCGGGCTGCCGTCGCTGGGCATGTACACGCCGGCCTTCTCGAGCTCGGTCCCGATGAGGTGTGAAGAAGGGTCGCTGCGCTCCGCGTTCACGAACGCATCGCAGAGCTCGTCACGGGTGATCGGCTCGTCGGGGAACCTGTGTCGCTTGGGGCTCACGGCGCGCTCACGGTGGCGGCGCGAGGGCGCCGGCGAAGGGGGTCGGGAGCCGGTCTCCCGGTGTGGATTCGGGCGACGTGTACCACCCGGGCATGGGGTTGGGACCCGCCATGGCGAGGGATCGGCGCGGTCGCGACGTGGGTTACCGAACGCGCCAATGCTCACTCCGCCGGCCCGCTTCACCGGCCCACTCCGCTGGCCCGCTTCGCCGGCTCACTCCGCCGGCCGGCTCGGTCCCCGAAGCGTCGCTTGACCCGCTCAATTGGGGTTGTTAGCCTGCGCCGGCTTTCCTGGGCCACCGGAGCAACCCGGCGCCTGGGCGGCATTCGAGGCCTTCCCAGGGAAAGTCACGCGCTCATGGCGTCTACTGCTCCGCGTCCGCCGGCCTGTGTGCTGGGCCAACAGATCACCGTCCGCGGCACCCTGACCGGCGAGGAGGATCTCGTCGTCGAGGGTCGCATCGAGGGCAGCGTCGCGCTGGCCGGCCACCTCATCGTGGCCACCGGCGGCGTGCTCGAGGCCGACCTCGACGTGGAGAGCATCGAGGTCCATGGCGAGGTGCGGGGCGACATCGTGGCCTCGCAATCCATCACCATCGACAAGGGTGCTCACGTCTCGGGCAACGTGCGCGCTCCCCGGGTCATCATCCACGACGGCGCGCACTTCCAGGGCGCCGTCGAGATGGACGTCGACCTCCCCGAGGATCTCGCGCGCGGCCTCAAGCGCTGAGACCGTGCCATCCTAGCCCCCGCATCCACCTTCTGCCGACCCCCACCGCGGCGCCCCCCAGGGGGCATTCCTCTGCTGGCCCATCCCGCGGCCCACGCCAACCCGCAGCATCCAACCCGAGCGTTCCCAATGGCCAATACCGTCATAGGCAGCACCATCGTCATCGACGGCGAGATCACCGGGGACGAGGACCTCGTCGTGCAGGGCACCGTCAAGGGACGGGTCAGTCTGCGCGAGAACATCCTCGTCGAGGAGAGCGGTGTCCTCGAAGCCAACGTCGAGACCGCCACCATCACCATTCACGGCACGGTGACCGGCGACATCCAGGCCAGCGAGCGTGCCGAGCTCAAGAGCAACTGTCGCGTGGTTGGAGACATCCGCGCGCCTCGCATCCTCATTGCCGACGGCGCCTCGTTCAAGGGCAACGTCGACATGGACGGCTAGCCCATGGCGTCCCGTCAGCATGGTGGCCAGCACGGAGGCTCGACTCCGGTGATGGGAAGTGAAGGCATGACCGTCATCGGCGAAGGCATCCACGTCCACGGGCGCGTCCACGGCGAGGAAGACCTCCGCATCGAGGGCCGCATCGAAGGCAGCATCTCCCTCACGGAGACGGTCCACGTGGCCCAGAGCGGCGTGGTGGTCGCCACGATCGAGGCGCGCGACGTGGTGGTGAGCGGGGTCGTGGTGGGCAACGTCAGCGCCACCAACTCGGTGCACCTCGAGCGGGGAGCCAAGCTCGTGGGCGACATCGACGCGCCTCGGCTCATCATCGCCGACGGGGCTGCCTTCCGCGGCAACGTGGTCATGGGCGAAGGCGCGGACGCCACGGCGGCGTCGACGGCCAAGGCGCGTCCGGTGGCCACGCCGCGCGCTCGGCCGGCGGCAAGCCGCCCCATGGGCACCGCGAGCAAGCCCGCTGCGAGCAAGCCCGCCGCGGGCCGACCCGGCGGCCGCCCCGAGCGGGTGGAGGCTCGTGCGGCCCGGCCCGAGCGACCGGCCCCCGCCCCGCGGGTGGCCGCCATTCGTCCCCCGCAGGCGACCGGCGGGCCCGACGAGGAGGTCACGGTGGTCGTCCGCCACGCGGCACTGGCGGAGGACGACGAGGCCAACGAGGCCGTCGAGTCGCGCAAGAAGCCCGGCAAGAAGGCGCCGCCGCGAGGGCGCGTGCCCAAGCCGGGCAAGCGCCGCGTCAATCGCCGTTAGGCCCCTCGATCCACGGATTCGTCGCAGGGGGCTTGGCGCAGGCTGCGCGGGAGCGTTACCATACGGCGCCCTTCGTTGCGTGGTGCCCCCTGGCGCCACGGAAGAGAACCGACGAAACGAGGCAGGGAGTAGTCCAATGCGAAAGCTCTTGGTTGCATCGATGCTCGCGCTCACGGTCATGGCGTCCGCGTGCAAGGAGCCCGATCCCAACAAGTTCGAGACCCACATCGAGCGCATCAAGGATGCCGACAAGCGCCCGCAGGGCTTCTCGGGCCTCGAGACCCTGGTCAAGACGGTCTCCACCGCGCAGGACAACGCCGATCTCCTGCAGGAGTTCGCCGACAAGGTCGTGCCGGTGTTCGAGGAGGTCTGGGACGAGGCCAAGGAGCAGCAGCCCAAGATGCTGCAGATGTGCCTCGACATCGGGCACCCCGGCTGCGCCCCGGTGTGGAACAAGGCCATCATGCTCGACGGCAGCGCCGAGGCTCGCGATGCGACCCTCCTCGCGCTCGAGGGCGTCAAGAAGGCCAAGGCGGACGGCTCGCTCGACACCGTGATCGCCCAGCTCGAGAAGCTCATCGCCGATCCCAAGAACGACGACGGCGAGCGGGCCGGCGAGGTGCGAGGCCTGCTCGTCGACACGCTGGGCGCGATCGGCAGCCCGAAGGCGCTGCCCGTGCTGATCTCGTCGCTCGAGCAGTCCGAGGACAAGCAGCCGGTCGGCGTGCACCGCAAGGTGGCCGAGGCCCTGGGGGTGATCGGAGACGCGTCGGCCACCGATGCCCTGCTCACCGCGACCTATCGGGTGCCCGATGCCTTCACCTCCACCAACATCGGCGAGAAGGTGAAGATCGCCCTGGCCTCCATCGGCGAGCCCGCCGTGCCGCGGGTGGTGGCGATGCTCAAGGCCGAGCACGACGAGGTGCAAAAGCTCGCGGCCAAGGCCGGGCTCGACCAGGTCAACGTGCAGAACGCGGCGGCCTCGTTCCTGGGCGTGATCGGCTCCAAGGCCGCCACCGCCGATCTCGTGGCGTACTTCCCCAACAAGGAGTGCGCCACGCCGCAGGAGGACGACAAGAAGAAGAAGGACGAGGAAGAGGAGACCGAGGAGGGTGACGAGGAGGCGCCGGTGATCGACACCGGGGGCATCCGAGCGGTCACCGCCAACGCACTCGGGCTCATCGGCGACGAGGCGGCCGTGGATGCGCTGTGCAGCTGCTCGACGTGGTCCAAGAACCCCGGCGACATGTTCCCCATCGGTGAGGCGCTCGGTCGCATCGGCGGGCCCAAGGCCACCGCGTGCCTCGAGAACATGATCAAGAACGGGGTCTACGCCCAGGATGCGGTCGACAACTCCGACTTCGTCTACGAGGTCCGCTGGGAGTCGGCGCGCTTCGGCGTCCAGGCGGCCGGGGCCGAGGGCGTCGGCGCGATCAAGGCGGCGATCGCCGAGGCGTCCAAGGACGCCAACGTGGCCAAGAACACCAAGAGCTGGGAGACCGGGATCGCGACGCTCGAGAAGTGTGCCACCGACGCTGCCTGCTACCAGAGCGTGCTCGACGATCCCAACGGCGACTGGTTCGCCCGCGAGATCGCGGCGCTCAACCTTGCGCGCATGTCCATGGGCGACGAGAAGGTGGCCGAGTCGATCTCCAAGGCGTTCAAGGTTCGCAACCCCGATGCTCGCGCCACCATGGCGTGGCTGGCCGGGCACGTGATGCAGGGCAAGCCGTGCGCCAAGTGTGCCGACGAGTTCGAGCGGATCCTCGACGACGAGAAGGACTCGCGGCCGCCCAAGGAGTACCAGCTCTCGGTGCTGATGGCTCGCTACGCGATGGGCAAGCTGCGGCCCACCACCGCCAAGGGCGGGGGTGGGGGCGGCTGAGCCCGCTACGCTCGATCGACGCTCCTCGATCCGCGCCCTGGCGCTTCCCCTGTGAAGCATGCCAGGGCGCGTGTTCGTGTGCGGCGCGATATCGCCACCGATTGGTTTGAGTCCCGGCGAGCCCACGGGCTACGCTCGCCGGGTCATGCATCGCATCGATGGGCTTGCTCGCATCGCTTCACTGTTGGTCGGCGTCGCTGCGCTGCTCGGGTGCCCCGGCAGTCCGATCGTTCCTTCCGACACCGAGTCGGGCACCACCGACGAGCCCACCAGCACCGGCCCCGGCGAGGTGTGCACGCCGGGGCAGGACCAGCCGTGTGCGTGTCCCGACGGTACCGACGGCACCATGACCTGCCGGCTCGATGGCTCGGGCTTCGACGCGTGCGAGTGCGAGGGGGGGACGATCGACGAGGGAACCACCACCTCGGACACCACCACCTCGGAGGACACCACCGGGACCACCGGGCCGGACGTGGAGTGCATGACCGACGAGGACTGCGCGGGCCTCTCCGTGCAGGAGTGCGAGGTGCCGGAGTGCGACGAGCGAGGCGTGTGCGTGCCCGCGCCGGCCCCCTTCGATACTCCGTGCGGGGACCCCACCGAGAACGCCTGCACTGCGCCCGACAGCTGCAACAACAGCGGCACCTGCCTGGACAACCACGTCGAGGAGGGGCTGGCCTGCGAGTGCCCCACGGGCTCGTGCACCTGCTCGGCCGGCGTGTGCGGCGAGTGCAACGTGCGGGCGGCCACCAACAACTTCACCACCATCCGCTCCATCGAGGGCTGGGAGCTGACCGGCAGCTGGGGGCTGCACCGCCAGGCCCCGCAGAGCGAGCTTCAGCCGGCCATGGAGTTCCCCGGCCAGGTGCTCGGCAGCAACGGCAACCGGGTCGCTCCCTTCCCGGGCAACGAGGTGGAGACCTCCTACGCTCGCACCGCGCCCACCGAGCTGCCCGCGGAGATCATCTTCCTCTCGTGGCACGTCGACCAGGGCGGCGGGGCGGCCGACAACAAGACGGTGCGGGTCTCGGTCGACGGCGGGGCCACCTGGGACACCCTGGCCGACTGCGCCGTCGATCCCGGCGTCCCGTTCTGCAGCTTCTCGATGGACCAGGACATCGGGGCGTTCTATCTCGTGCAGCTTCCGGTTCCTCCCGCGCTCCAGGGCCAGATGGGCATCGTGGAGTTCGGCTACGACACGGTCGACGCCTGCTGCGAGTTCGAGCGGGGCTGGTACATCGACTCGCTCAACGTCGCCACCGAGTGCCTGTGCGTGGCCGACTCCGACTGCGCCGCCTATGGCACCGCGTGCGGCACGGGCGTGTGTGCGATCTCGGGCGAGTGCGGGCTGACCGGCATGCCCGAGGGCACCGCCTGTGGGGATCCGTTCGAGAACGACTGCAACGGCGCCGATGGCTGCGACGGCGTGGGCTACTGCCGCGACAATCTGCAGGCCACCGGTCTGTCCTACTGCGGCGACTGCCCCGGCGGCCTGGGGTGCTCGTTCTGCGAGGACGGCCAGTGCCTCGACTGCCTGGCGTACACCGACTTCAGCGACTTCAGCGATCCGCTCGGCGTGGCCGGATGGAACGTGATCAGCCTGGTGGGCACCGCCGACTGGGGCCTCTACGACGGGGCCGGCCAGAGCTCCAGCAATGCCGCCGTGGCATTCCCCAACGCTCCGGTCTACGGGACCGACGGCAACCTCCAGATGCCCTATCCCGGGGATGAGACCGAGGACTCCCAGGTGATCACCTCCGTGGGTCTGGTCGGTCCCACGCTCACGTTCCTGTCGTGGAACGTCGACGAGGGGGCGTTCGTGGATGGCAAGCGGATCGAGCTGTCGGTCGACGGCGGCGCCACCTGGAACATGCTGGTCGATTGCCAGGGCGCGGGGGGGCAGCCGTTCTGCAACTTCGTGCCCGGGCCGCGGGCGGGCACCGACTGGGACATGATCAGCATCGACACGTCGACGTGGCAGGGCATGGCCGGTCAGCTGCGCTTCACCTACGAGACCCTGGACTCGTGCTGTGGGTTCGAGCAGGGCTGGTACATCGATGATCTGAGCTTTGCCGCGTTCTGTGCCGACGAGCCGTTCGGTCCGTGACGCGCGTGGGCGCGTTCCCCAGCGCTCGTGAGGCCATGCCTACAGCGAGCGCGATCGCGGAGCGTCCGTTGGCTCGGCGGGCGCTTGCTCGTCCTTGGCCGGTGGCTCGGGCTCGTCGGGCTCGTCGGGCGCTCGCGTGGCGGGCACCAGGCCCAGCATGCGCTCGGCTGCGCGCAGGTGGGCCGGGTCCACGCCCGCACGGCGAGCTTGCTCGATCCAACGCACGGCGTCTTGCTGGCTCTTTCGGGCGGCCTCGACCTTGGCGTCCACGATCGATCGCAGCATGGCCCGACGCGCGGCCACGGTCTGTTCGTCGGCATCCTCGGGCAGCTCGGCGAGGGCATCGAGGGTGGCCGGCTCGAGCGGCTCGGCGGTCGGGTGGTGAGCCATGGCCTCGCCCATGCGAGTGCGTGCGATCTCGTGGTAGCGGGTCCGAAGCGTGGCGAGGTCGGGGAACTCTTCGTCCTCGCACACCGCCATCGGCACGGGCAGGGGAGGGAGGCTCGGGTCGTCGAGGGGCTCGTCGCCCACGGGCATCAGGCTGCCGCGATGGGCGACGAGCACTCCATCGTCGCAGTGCAGGCTCACCCGGCTGGTGTTGGCCACGGAGCTGACCACGAGCGCGAGCAGCAGCGCCCCCGCAGCGATCACCAACAGGCGCCCGCGGCGCTCGACCATCAGGGCCGGCGCAGGGCCGTCGGACTCGAAGCGAGGGGCGGGGGGGCGATCGCTCACCTTGGGTGCACGATAGCAGAGGCCAGCGCGCTATCGTGCCGCTCGCGTGGTGGGCCGAACCCTCCCTCTACTGTTCGCCCTGTACTTCTGTCAGGGCCTGCCCGGCGGATTCCTGGCCAAGGCGCTGCCGGCGATCCTCCGGCAGGAGGGCCTGTCGCTCACCGCGGTGGGGTTTGCCGGGCTGCTCTCGCTGCCCTGGACGCTCAAGGTGGTGTGGGCTCCCCTGGTGGATCGTTTTGGCCATGCGGGCTTTGGGCGGCGCAAGAGCTGGCTGGTGCCCGCCCAGCTGGGCATGCTCGCGATCACGCTGGTGCTGGCCGGGGTCGATCCTCGCCAGAGCCTGACCACGGTGGCGCTGCTGTTCCTGGTGCTCAACGTGTTCGCGGCCACCCAGGACGTGGCGGTCGACGGCCTGGCCGTGGATCTGTTGCAGGATCAGCAGCTCGCGCCGGGCAACGCGGCGCAGGTCTCGGGCTTCAAGCTCGGCAACCTCGTGGGCGGCGGCGTGCTGCTGTCGGTGACGCTGTGGCTCGGCTGGTCGGGAGCGTTCGGGATCATGGCGGCGCTGCTGCTCGCATCGCTGGTGATGGTGCTGGGGTTCTCCGAGCCCCCGCGGCCGGTGGTGCCCACGTCGCTGCGGCAGGTGCTGCGCACGCTGTGGAGCGCCCTGCGGCGACGCGGCGCCTGGCCGTGGCTGTTCCTGGTGTTCGCCAAGTTCGGCGAGACGTTCGGCGGCGCCATGACCACCTCGATGCTCGTCGACAAGGGATTCTCGCTGCCGCTCATCGGAGTGGTCGACGGCACGGTGGGGAGCCTGGCCACCATCGCAGGCGCGGCGCTCGGAGGTGCGGTGGCGTGGCGTCGCGGGTGGGCGAGCCTGCTCGCGCTCGCGGCCACGGGGCAGGGCCTCGCGCTCGTGGCCCTCGGTCTCTACTCGATGTTCCCGGTCACGCCCGTGGGCTACGCGATCGTGGGTGGCCTCGAGAACGCATCGGGAGGCGCGGTGGCGGTGGCGGTGTTCCACCTCGCGATGTCGTGGCGCGAGGACGGGGCTGCGGCCGCGCAGTTCACCGTGGCGCAGGTGGTGTACATGAGCGGCTCGTTGCTGGCCTCGCCGCTGGCCGGGATCACGGCCGAGCGCGTGGGGTACTTGCCGGTGATGGTGGCGGGAGGGGTGATGACGCTGGCCCTGGCCGTGCTGGCGCGAGGCCCCGCGCGGAGGCTCGGAGCCGACCACGGTGGCCGGCCACTACCCAAGGTGCCGTCGACGTGAGAAGTAACGAGCGGCTCCGTCCCCGAGTCGGGCTCTTGCGGACGATGGACGCGTCATCCCCCAAGCCGTCGGCCCTGGGCCGGCTGCTCCTCCTGCCCCCCTGCCGCACCGAGGAGGAGCGCGTGCTCGCGATCACGCTGCGGACGCTCCTGTGGGCGTGCGTGGCGTGCTCGGTCGCGTCGATCCTCGCGTCCATGGTCCTGCCGCTGGGCATCGTTCGCGAGCGGGCGATGTGGGCCTGTCTCGGAGCGGAGACCATCGCGCTGGTGCTCCTCCATGCCGGGCGCGTGCGGGCCGCGGCGTGGACGTTCCTCGCCATGGTCATCACGACGGTGATCGTGCTGGTGCTCTCGTCGGGCGATGGCCATCGCAGCACGGCCTTCGATGGGCTGTTGCTGGCGGCGGTGCTCGGCGGGCTGCTGCTCGGCTGGCGCACCGGGGTCGTCCTGGGGGTGGTCCACGTGCTGGTGTTGACCCTGATGCTGATGGTCGAGCCGGGCGCGTGGGCGACGGAGGGCATCGGGGCCGAGTCGGACGAGGTCTCCTGGTTCGTTCGCTTGATCATGGACGTGCTGATCCTGGTGGCGCTGGGCCTGGGCCTGCGGCGCCTGCAGCACTCCCGCGACACGCTCGAGCGGCGCGTGAGCGAGCGGACCGCCGAGCTCGAGCGCGCGCGTGACGAGGCGCTGCGCGCAAGCCGAGCCAAGAGCGAGTTCCTGGCCAACATGAGCCACGAGATCCGCACCCCGATGAACGCGGTGATCGGCATGACGGGCCTGCTGCTCGACACCGAGCTCGACGCGCGTCAGCGCGGGTTCACCGAGGTCGTGCGCGGCAGCGGCGAGGCGATGCTCGAGCTCATCAACGACATCCTCGACTTCTCCAAGATCGAGGCCGGCGAGCTGCAGCTCGAGCATGCCCCGGTGCGGATCCGCGAGTGCGTGGCCAATGCGCTGGAGGTGCTGGCGCTGTCGGCCGCGAGCAAGGGGGTGGAGCTCTTGGCCCACGTCGACCCCGACGTGCCCGTGGCGATCTACGGCGACTCGATGCGCGTGCAGCAGACGCTGGCCAACCTCGTGGGCAATGCGGTCAAGTTCACCGAGCAGGGCGAGGTCGAGGTCCGGGTCCGGATGGCGGACGAGGGGGTCGAGATCGCCGTGCGGGACACGGGGATCGGAATCCCGGCCGAGGCCATTCCGCGGCTGTTCGGCGCGTTCACCCAGGCCGAC
Source organism: Paraliomyxa miuraensis (assembly GCF_026337845.1). Taxonomy (GTDB): domain Bacteria; phylum Myxococcota_A; class Polyangia; order Nannocystales; family Nannocystaceae; genus Paraliomyxa; species Paraliomyxa miuraensis. The sequence continues at coordinate 351,942 of NZ_JAOVZF010000159.1, forward strand.
GCCTCCACCACCCGGCGCTTCGGCGGAACCGGGCTGGGCCTGGCCATCTGCAAGCGGCTGGTCGAAGCCATGAACGGACGCATGTGGGTGGAGAGCACGGTGGGGGCGGGCTCCACGTTCCACGTGGTGCTCCCGGCCGAGCCCGCGCCCGCGGAGCGCCCGGCGTACCTCGAGCCCGGGCCGCGCTCGATGGCGGGGGTACGGGTGCTCGTGGTCGACGACAACGCGACCAGCCGCGAGGTCCTGCGCTTGCAGCTGCAATCGTGGGGGATGGTCGCCGTCCTCGCCGGGAGCGGCGAGGAGGCGCTGGCCTTGCTTCGCGATGGGGCCAGTGTCGGCTGTGTGGTGCTCGACATGCAGATGCCGGGCATGGATGGCTCGACGCTGACCGAGCGGATCCGGGAGCTCCCGGGCGGCCGTAGGCTCCCGCTGGTGATGCTCACCTCGCTCGGGCAGCTCGACCCAAGCGGCCGGATGCGCGAGATCAAGGCGTTCCTGACCAAGCCGGTCCGTCCCTCGCGCCTGTTCGACGTGCTGCTCTCGTTGGTCAAGGGCGCCGCCCCCCGGCGGTTCACCACGGGATCGATGCCGGCCGTGATCGATCCCAAGCGGCTCGACATCAGGATCCTCGTGGCCGAGGACAACGTCACCAACCAGCGGGTCGCTCGGCTCACGCTCGAGCGCCTGGGGTATCGCCCCGAGCTGGTCTCCAACGGCGAGGAGGCGATCGCGGCGCTCGGGCGGGTGGCCTACGACGTCGTGCTCATGGACGTGCACATGCCCGTGCTCGATGGTCTGCAGGCCACCCAGCGCATCCGGGCTCGGGGCGAGCTGAGGCAGCCGTACATCGCGGCGGTGACCGCCAACGCCACGGTGCGGGATCGCGAGACATGCCTGGCGGCGGGCATGGACGACTACGTGAGCAAGCCGTTTCGGCCCCGCGACCTGCGGCAGGTGCTCGAGCGCTACGCCGCGTCCGCTCGCCGGACGGCGGCGCACTCGGAGGCCGGCCCAGACCCCGCTCGTCCGGCCGAGGAGCCCGCGGCCGAGTCCGACGACGGCTTCGATCGCTCCGCGATCGATCGAATGCGATCGGAGATCCTGGGCACCGAGGATCTCGAGGAGCTCTCGGCCTTCCTCGACGATTGCATGCGCGACGTGGACGGAATGGTGACCAAGGCCGAGGGCGCCGACCGCGAAGGCGACCTGGTCGTGCTCGAGCGGATGGCCCACACGATCAAGTCCAACGCGGTGCTCGTGGGAGCCCGGCGCCTGTTCGCGCTGGCCAAGGCGCTCGAGCCCAGGGTCCAGCGCATGGCGGAGGACGAGCGCCACGCGGCCGTGGCCAAGCTACGCGCCGCGTTCGATGCCCACCGGCGCGTGGTGGATCGCGAGCGGGCGTCGTGGCGCCGGTGGCCGCTACAGCGTCCGTAGCGCGCGGTACTGGCTGGGGGTCAGGCCCATGTGCCGGGCAAAGGCCCGGCTGAAGCTCGGGTGATCGGCAAAGCCCACCGCAACGGCGATGTCGACGATGGGATCGGGGCGACTTCGTAGCATGCGCGCCGCGTGGCACAGCCGCAGCGTGCGGAGATAGGCGCCCGGGGTCATCCCCACCACGCGCTGGAATTGCCGCACGAAGTGGTACTTGGACAGCTCGGCGTGTGCGGCGAGGCGATCGAGCGCGGTCGGCTTGCCCGTGGAATCGTCACCGGAGTCGTCGGCATCCTCGGCGGACGCATCGGGTGGAAGCTCGCGGAGGTAGTCGAGCACCTGCGCGATCTTGCGGTGCCCGACCCGTGCGGTGGAGCGAAGCCGCGGCGCGCGGAGGTTGGAGAAGCCCTCGAACGCGGTGGCCAGGACCTCGCCGAGCGCGGCGTCGAGCTCGAGCGCCGTCGGTAGGTCGTCTCGAGAGGGCGCACCCCGTCGTCGTGCCCGGGCCTCCGCCGCACTGCGCATGAGGGCGAGCAGGTCGCTCATCGCCCGCCACAGCTCGCGTCGGCCCGGGGCGCGCAGGCTGGTGAACTCGGGCAAGGGATTGGGGGCGCCGCGCTCGCGGGCGAAGCGCTGAACCAGCTCGCGATCGACGTAGAGGCTGACGTACTCGATGTCGTCGCCGGAGGCATTGCCCGTGTGCACCTGCTGGGGGTTGAGCAGCACCACGTCGCCCTCGCGGAAGCGCTGGAGCTTGCCCGCCACGTGGCACTGCTCGTCACCCCGTAGCTGCGCCGACAGCAGGTACTCGTCGTGGAAGTGTGGACCGAGGGACGCACGACCCTCCGGGCCGTGGGCGTGGTAGAGCGAGAAGCCCTGGCCCGCGTAGAAGTCGCTGCCTCGCCGTCGAGGTCCCACCACCGGTGCACTCTAGCAGGTTGGCTCGAACGCGCGATGCCGGGTGCACTCACACGAGCGTCGCCGGGCTCGACCGTGATGCGGTTGGACGCGCTCGGCGTGCTGCTCGTGGCTATGATGGGGGCGGTGAGTGTCGCCGAGCCCAGCGAGCCAAGCGATCCCAACGATCCCAACGGTCGGGGGGGGCACCCCCTCGAACCCCTGCTCTTGTCCCAAGACCAGCCGCGTGCGCGTGGGCGGGCGCATGGCGAGCACTGGAGGCAGGCGATCCAGGAGCTGGCGGAGCTGCGCTGGGCCCTCATCGGGCGCGCTGGCCGTCTTGGTGGGCAGCACGAGGGACTTGCAGCCCGGCCGCACCTCGACGCGCTGCGGCAGCAGCTCCCCGCGCTGGCCGACGAGCTCGAGGGCATCGCCGAGGGCGCCGCTCTGGCTCCCGAGCGGGTGATGGCGCTGAACCAGCACGGCGACCCGGGCACCATCGTGCGTGCCTCCCCGGGTACCCCCGACGCGGGCGCGGCGACCTACGGGGATCCCGGCGGGGGTACGGTGATCTACTTCCATGGCGTGAGGGGACCGCTGCTCGGGCAGACCTGGGACCTGCACGCCGACGCCGAGCCCTACGTCCGCGTGCTCCGGATCGCGCCCGCCGGGGGCGACCGCGAGATCCTGTGCCCCACCGTCGCCGGTTGCCTGGGACTGGGTGGGATCTCCAGCCTGGGGGTCGCGGTGGCCATGACACCGCTCTACTGCCCCGACCGACGGGTGGGGGTGGTATGGCCGGCGATCGTGCGGGCCATGCTCGAGCAGCCCGACGCCCGGGCGGCCTACGAGCAGCTGCGGGCGCTGCCGCGCTCCGGGGCGCGCTACTGCGTGATGGCGGATGGCCACGACTACTACGGGGTCGAGGCCAGCGTGCAGCAGCCGGTGCTCACCCAGCTCGGACCTCGGGCCGCGCACCTGCACACCAACCACTGCTTCGATCCGGTGCTGCGCAAGCGCGAGTCGGTGCCGCGCAGCAGCTCGAGCTTCCATCGGCTCAACCTCGCGACCACGCTCTACGCCCAGCAGCGGCCGCGGGATGCCGAGGGCCTGTGGTCGCTGCTGCACACGCGCGACGGATCACCGGGCAGCCTGTGCATCGACCCGCCGGGGCCCGGGGCGGCGGCATCCTCCACGGCCACCTGCGCCGTGGTCATGATGCGGCTGCACGACGGCTGGGTTCGCATGGTGTCCGGCAGCGCGCATCGATCACCGCCGCTCGAGCTCGGGGTGGAGCGCTTCGTGGGGCAGCCCGGGCCCGTTCGCTGAGGCATCGGGCGCCGGGCCGGAGCCGTTCGCGGCTTTCTCGTATGCTGCGGCTGGTGTCGACCACGCCCGAGCCCGCGCCCGATCGATGGGGCGAGCGACTGCCCCGCAAGCTCGGGTTCTGGAGCGCCGCGGCGGTGCTCGTGGGGTCGACGATCGGCAGCGGGATCTTTCGGACGCCCGCCGTCGTGGCCGACCGGCTCGACGTGGTGTGGCTGTTCCTGCTGGCCTGGATCCTGGGAGGGCTGGTGTCGGTGGCCGGCGCGCTGGCCTACGCCGAGCTGGCGACCATGATGCCGCGCAGCGGGGGCATGTACGTGTACCTGCGGCAGGCATTCGGCAAGCCGTGGGCGTTCCTGTTCGGGTGGACGCAGCTGCTGGTGCTGCGCCCGGCCTCCTACGGCGCGATCTCCATCACCTGCAGCGAGTACCTGCTCCGCGTGCTCTCGGTCGACGGGTCCGTGGCGATCGTGGGGAGCATCAGCCGGGCCCAGGTGCTGGCCGGCGCGTTGCTGGTCATGGTCGGCGCGGTCAACTACCGCGGCATGGAGCGCGGCGCCTGGGTGCAGAACGTGAGCACGGTGCTCAAGGTGGGCGCGCTGCTCGTGCTGGTGGCGCTGGGCCTGTCGACGATCGGCACGCCGAGCGCCGCGGTGGAGGCCGCACCGGCGTCGGCCCCCTCGCTCTCCGTCGTCTCCGCGTTCGGGCTGGCCATGGTGCCGATCCTGTGGTCCTACGATGGCTGGGCCGACGTCGGGTTCGTCAGCGGCGAGGTCAAGGATCCGCAGCGCACGCTCCCGCGCGCGTTCCTCTCGGGGGCCACGATGGTCGCGGTGCTCTACCTGGCGGTCACGGTCGCCTACCTGCTCGTGATCCCGCTTGGGGCCATGCCGGGCAGCAAGCTCATCGCGGCCGACGTGGCCTCGGCCGTGGTGGGCCCGGTGGGCGTGGTGCTGGTGTCGGGGGCGGTGGCGCTGTCGACCTTCGGCACCCTCAACGGCACGATGATGACCGGCCCTCGGATCTTCTACGCGATGGCCGAGGACCGCCTGTTCTTTCGCCGCCTCGCCCGCGTGCAGCCGCGCTATGGCACCCCCGGGGGGGCGATCGTGCTGTCGGTGGTGCTCGGGGTGGTGTTCGTCTCGATCCGCAGCTTTGCGCAGCTGGTCGATCAGTTCGTGATCGGCATCTGGCCGTTCCACGTGCTGGGAGTGGCCGCCGTGTTCGTGCTGCGACGGCGCGAGCCGGAGGCGGACCGCCCCTACCGCGCGTGGGGGTATCCGTGGGTGCCCGCGCTGTTCCTGCTCGCCGCGGTGTTCCTGCTGGGGAACTATCTGCTGTCCGAGCCGCTGACGGTGCTGGCCAATGCGGCGGTGATGCTGGCGGGGGTACCGGTGTACTACGCGTGGACCCGGCGCACCGCGGCCGCTGCTGCACGAGGGTAGCGGCTACCCTGCGGCTGCATCCGGATCGTCCGGTCGGCGCAGCACCTGCACGAGGCGAGGCTTTTGGACCTTGCCCAGGGCGTTGCGCGGCAGCTCGTCCACCATCACCAGCTGGCGCGGCTTCTTGTAGTCGGCGAGGTGCTCGGCCACCCAGGCAACGAGCACCTCGGGCTCGGGTGGCGCCGGCAGCTCGGGCACGGGGACCACGGCCGCGGCGATGCGCTCGCCCCAGCGATGATCGGGCACCCCCACCACCGCGACCTCGCGCACGGCCGGGTGCTGGAGCAGCACCTCTTCGATCTCGGGCGCTGCGATCTTGAACCCGCCGCTCTTGATGATGTCGGTCGAGCGACGTCCCACGATCCGGAGGTAGCCATCGGGATCGGAGACCACCACGTCGCCGGTGCGGAACCATCCATCGGTGAACGCGGCCTCGGTGTCCCGCGGGCGCTTCCAGTAGCCCTGCATGAGGAACGGACCGCGGACCCACAGCTCGCCGAGCTCACCTCGGGCCACGTCGCGTCCGGCTTCGTCGACCACTCGCGCCTCGCAGCCGGGCACCGGCCTTCCCACCGAGCCCGGGCGGCGCTCGCCCTCGTAGGGGTTGCTCAGCGTGATGAGCGTCTCGGTCATGCCATAGCGCTCGAGGATCCGGTGGCCGGTGAGCGCCTCCCAGCGCTCGAGCATCGCGGGGCGCAGCGCGGCGCTCCCGGCCGTGTAGAGTCGCGCACGCGCCAGCACGGCCGCCGCTTCGGGGTGGCGCTCGACGTGCTCGAGCAGGCGGTCGTACATCGTGGGCACCCCCATGAACACGGTGGCGCCACGCTCCACGTCGGTCACGACCGTCGAGGGCTCGAAGCGGCGGTGCAGGAGCACCGTCATCCCGTGCAGGAGCGCGCCGTAGATCCCGATGCACAGGCCATGCACGTGGAACAGCGGCAGCGACAGCGACAGCACGTCGGCGCTCGACCAGCGCCACTGCGTGGTGAGGGCCCCGATGTTGCCGACCACCGCGCCGAGCGACAGGCGCACGCCCTTGCTGCGTCCGGTGGTACCGCTGGTGTAGACCAGCAGCGCCGTCTCGTCGTCGGCGAGCCCGGCGTTGGGCGGTGGTGCAGCGCTCGACGAGGGCAGCCGAGGCAAGGGAGCACCATCGGGCCCGTCGGGCTCGTCGGGCTCGGGGGGAGCGTCGGGATCCTCGGGGAGCAAGCGTCGAGCGCAGGAGGCGGGAAGCACGTCGAGGCGCTCGTCGGCCAGCGTGCGGTCGCACAGCAGCAGCGCGGCTCCGCTGTCGTCGATCACGTGCCGCAGCTCGGCCTCGCGATAGCGGGGATTGATGGGCACGCACACCAGGCCGGCACGGTGCAGCCCGAGCATCAGCGCCACCACCTCGGGGTGCCCCTCGGCCAGCACGGCCACGCGAGCACCTCGTGGCAGGCCATGGGCGTGCAGGGCCATGGCCCAGCGCTCCGCGTGCCGCAGCAGGTGCCGATGGTCGAGAGCGAGCGTCTCACCCACGACCGCGGCACGATCCGCGGGTCGGCCCTTGGTGGCCAGCAGCTGCTGCAGGGCGGGCGTGCCCATCACGCGCCCCACACGATCGCCGCGGTGCCCACGATCGCCAGGTAGATCACGAAGCCGTCGATGCGACCGCGGCGCACGAGCAGGAGCAACAGCCGCAGGCACGCCAGGCCGACCCCGAAGCTGACCACGAACCCCGCGGCGTAGGGCCACGGGTCGACGGGGCCGGTCTCCTGGCCGAGCTTGCGCAGCTCGAGCACGGTGGCCCCGAGGATCGCAGGGATGCTGATGAGGAACGAGAAGCGGGCCGCCGCCGAGCGCGACAGCCCCAGGCCCAGGCCGGCCGCGATCGTCGAGCCGCTGCGAGACACGCCCGGGAGCACCGCCACGAGCTGGGCCAGGCCCACCAGCAGGGCTTGGCGCGGCGAGGGTGGTGGAGGGGCGAGCTCCTCGCCAGCCTCGCTTCCGCGCCGAAAGGCGACGAACAGGATCGCGGCGGTCAGCAGCAGGCACCCGCCCACCAGCCGGGTGCTGCTCTCGACCACGAGGATCGCGTCCTCCACCCCGGGCACCAGCACCAGCGAGAGCGGCAGCGTGGCCAGCACCATCATCACCAGCGTCTGGCGGGCGGGCGATGGGGTCAGGGGCCGGAAGGGAACCGCCGCGAGCTCGAGCACGTCGCGGCGGTACATCCACAGCACCGCCAGCAGCGTGCCTCCATGGGCCACGATGCTGAAGCGGTGGCCGCCTGCCTCCGGGTCCACCTCGAAGAACGCCTGGCCGAGCGCGAGGTGACCCGAGGAGCTGACGGGGAGGAACTCGGTGGCGCCTTGCAGTGCGCCCAGGGCCACGGCCACCGGCAACGTGATGCCCGAGGCGGCCGCGGCGGGCTCGGAGGCCCACGCCGCGCCGGCCATGGCGATCGTGGTGAGCACGACGACGGCGAGCGCGGCGACGACGAGCGTCCGGTTCGGCATCGTCCGGCATCGTCGCCCAGTGAAGGGGGAGTGAGAAGGGGGCGCGCGTGCGTCGGCTCTCCCCGCCGTGCCTCCTCGGGAGTATGATCGGGAGCCGATGTCGGAGGTCTCGCCGTCCATCCGCATGCAGCTGTGCCTCGAGGACGTGCTGCGTGGTCGCGTGCCGCTGTTCGACGGCATCGAGGCGCTCCTGCGGCTCGCGCTGGAGCTACCCGCGCTGGCTGGCGACCGCGATCTCGCGCGGCTGACCGAGATGCTGGCCGAGGCCGAGCACCTGCCCGTCGGAGCCGAGCGAGCGCACTGGCAGGCCCAGGCCCTGCATCGCGTCGATCGAGAGCTGATGGCGCTCGAGCGTCGGCACCAGGACTCCGCGTTCTACTGCTGCCGACGACTGATGCAGACCCTGCAAGCGATGCCCCAGGGGTAGGAGCCTCGATCGTGATCTGGCAATTGATCCTTGCGACCCTCGTGATCGCGTGCCAAGCTCCGCGAAACTTCCTCCAGCCGGAGGACGCGTCATGGATCCCACGCAGTTCCGCTAGTCCCCCGACGTCGAGGTCACCCCTCGCATCGTCGATCACGCATCGGCCGCAGCATCGACGCGCATGAGCGTGTCGTGGCTTCGGCCCGGGCAAGGACTACTCGCGCCTGGTCGGGCCTGTCGAGTTCGCGCTTCGCGATCGGCAGCTCGGACCAGTGCCATCCGGAGCTGTATGAAATTCCAATCGACACCCATCGAAGAGCATCGAGAAGCACCCCTCGCCGACGAGGGGAGACTGGAAGCACTGGTCGCCCACTGGGCCCGGCGGCATGCGGGACCGACCGAGCCCGGCCGCGATGGCGAACCCGGCCAGAACCCCGGCCAGAACCCCGGCCAGAACCACGGCTACGTGGTCAGCGTGGGCGACTGGGTGGACGACACCCAACGCGATGCCCAGCTCGCCGAGATCCTCGCGCTGGTTCGCACCCAGGGCGATCGCGTGGTCGGGCACGAGACCCTGCGGCGCGCTCGACCGGATCCGCGGACATACCTCGGAACGGGTGCATCGCTCGAGATCGCCGCTCGAGCGGCCGAGCACGGGGCCGACCTCCTGGTGGTCGATGCCGAGCTGAGCCCCTCGCAGGCGCGCAATCTCGAGGACGCTACGGGTCTTGCGGTGATCGACCGCGAGGGGGTCATCCTCAACGTGTTCCTGCGCCACGCCAGGACGCGCAAGGCGAGGATCCAGGTCGAGATCGCCCACCTCGAGTACCTACGCCCACGGATCCGCGGCCTCGGGCTCGACATGGACCAGCAAGCGGGCGGCATGATGAAGGCTCGCGGTCCGGGTGAGACCGCCTCGGAGCTGCTGGCGCGGCAGCTCGACGACCGCCTCGTCGAGCTGCGCAAGCAGTTCGCTCGGCTCGCTCGGGCGGGAGAGGTCCAGCGCAAGCGACGGGAGGCCTGCGCCCGCATCGTGCTGGTGGGCTACACCAACGCCGGCAAGACCTCGCTGATGAATGCGCTCACCTCGGCCGACCTGTCCGCGCGTGACGTGCCGTTCGAAACGCTGGACACCACCTCTCGCTGCCTCACCCGCCATGGCGGCGACGTGATCGTGAGCGACACGGTGGGCTTCATTCGCCGGCTTCCCGAGCGCTTGCTCGCGAGCTTCGAGACCACGCTGGCGGAGCTCCGTGAGGCCTCGCTGGTGGTCGTGGTGGTCGACGTCTCGGATCCCGAGCACGAGCTGCACCTGCGCACGACCGAGGCCCAGATCGAGCGGCTCGGAGTGGGCGCGGTGCCCCGCTTCTACGTGCTCAACAAGATCGACCGCATCGATGCTGCGCCGGCCGAGGCGCACATGAGGCGCCTGAGCCACGGCCACGAGCACATGGCGGTGAGCAGCCATGATCGCGTGGCGATGCAAGGGCTGCGGGCGGCACTGATCGCCGCGGCTCGACGCGAGCACCACCGCGTGCGGCTGTTCCTGCCGTATGCGGCGAGCGAGGCGATGGCCCGGGCGTATGCCGAGTGCCGGGTGCTCGAGGCCGATGCGGTCGAGCGCGGCCTGGTGATGACGATCGAGGGCGAGCCCCACGTGATCGAGCAGGTTCGGCGTGCGGCGAAGGAGGTGCAGTGATGGGTGCTCCGCTGCTGGAAGCCCGGGGCCTGTGCGTGGACACCTGGGAGGGACGGCCGCTGTTTCGCGAGCTGAGCATGAGCTTCGGTCGCGATCGGGCGGCACTGGTGGGCCGCAACGGGGTGGGCAAGTCCACCCTGCTGCGGCTGCTGGCCGGCGAAGACGTGCCCGAGCGGGGCTCGTTGGTGCGCCGCGTGCAGCCGCTGCTGGTGCGGCAGCAGCTCGACGCCGAGGAGGTCGAGCGGGCGGCGGCGCGGCTGCGCGAGCGAGCGCTCGACGACGCCGTGGTGGCACGGGCCATCGCCCGGGACGCCGCCGAGGCCGGGCTGCCCGCGGGGCTGCCGGCCGTGCTCGAGCCCCGCCGTGGCGGACGGAGCGGCGGGGAGGCGCGCAAGCTGCTGCTCTTGTGGGCCAGGCACTCGGGGGCCGAGCTGCTGCTGCTCGACGAGCCCACCGAGGACCTCGACGAGGAGGGGATCGCATGGCTGTGTCGCTGGCTTCGAACCTGGCCGCACGGGGTGATCGTGGTCTCACACCACCGGGATCTGCTGCGGTGCTTCGAGGACTTCCTCGTGGTGGCCGAGTCCGGCTGCCGGCACGTCCGTGCCGAGTTCGATGCGCTCGTGCGCACGCTGCAGGACGAGGAGCAAGCCGCCCAGCAGCAGTACGCCCGCAACCTCGAGGTCCTCGCGCAGCAGGAGCGACGCGACGAGCGGATCCGTCGTCGTCGCGAGCGCAAGAAGAACGTGGGGCGCCTGCACGAGCTGCGCCGCTGTACGTCGCGGTGTCGGCTCAACGAAAAGCGCAGCTACGCGCAGGAGAGCCAGGCGCGCGTGGCCAAGATCCGGGACGCACGGATCGGGGCGGCGCGTGCATGGGCCAAGGCCACGCGACGGGCGCTGGCGGTCACCCTGCCGCTCGACCTCGCCTCGCCCGCGCTGCCCGAGCCCGACGGTCGGGCGATCGTGTCGCTCGAAGGCGTGAGCATGGCGATCGGTGGCGTGCGGCTGTGGTCGGGGCTCGATCTTGCGGTGGCACGCCAGCGGATCGCCGTCGTGGGTCCCAACGGCGCGGGCAAGACGACCCTGCTGCAGGTGATGCAGGGACGCACGTCGCCGACCGAGGGCGCGGCGAGGAGCCGACCGGAGCGGATCGGGGCGATCTCGCAGGGCGCCACCGAGTGGATCTCCGACCAGACCTTGCTGTCCCGGCTGCAGGAGGACGCCTCCGCATCGTCGTTGCACGCGCTGGCCGAGGTGGTGGTGGCCCATCGCTTCCCCCTCGCGCTGGCCGAGCGCCCGCTTTGGACCCTGAGCCCGGGCGAGCGGGTACGCGCGGCGCTGATCTGTCTGTTTCAGCGAGCGCCTCGGATCGAGCTGTTGGTGCTCGACGAGCCCACGTTCGGCCTCGACTTCGTCGGCATCGCGGCGCTGCAGCGGGCCCTCGCGGCATGGCCGGGCGGGCTGGTGGTCGCCAGCCATGATCGCGAGCTGCTCGAGGGGATCGGGGTCGAGCAGTGGCTTGCGCTCGATGGTCGAGGAGGGCTGTCGATGGTCGGCCCCGAGCGTGGCGTGAAAACGTCGTGCGGGGGCCAGGGCGAAGTTGGCCCCCCGGAGGCACTCGTGGACTGCTAGGATGGTCGTCGTCATGATCGGCAGTCAGGCCGAGCTGGGGCAGCTTGTGAAGCTGTGCCGTGAGCACCGTGGGCTCACGCAAGATCAGCTCGCCAGGGCGCTCGAGCTCAGCCGTACGGCCGTGGCCCACCTCGAGCAGGGACTGCGCCTGCCCGAGCCCACGGCGCTGCGAAGGCTGTGCGAGCACCTGGGACTGCCGAGGGTGCTCTGGGAGGGCTTCATCCCGCACGACAGCCTCTACGCGATGGCGGTGCACGTTCGCTGCCGCACCTACTTCACCGAGGGCAGCGAGCTGTCGGACGAAGAGGAGCGGCGGGTTCGTCTGGTCCACGCGATCCGCAGCGGAGAGCCGTGGCGAGACGGCAAGCACGTGGTCGAGGATCCACATGCGGCGTGTGCCAAGCGGCAGCGCAAGGCGTTTCCCGGGTTGTTCCTCAACCGCACCTTCGTGCCGGTGCCGCCCCCCGAGGGCGACGACGACCAGGGCGACGCCGAGTGGCCGAGCCTGCGGCTGTCGCGGGCCTATGCGGCCGAGGGCACCGCGTGCCGGGTCGTCACGCAGTTCCGGCGCAGCCGCAAGCTCCGCAAGACCAAGGGCCGCCCCGGCGTGGCCGATCAGCTCGCGACGCTAGTGCTGACCGATGCCCAGGTGTTCCCGGGCGTGGTGCTGGTCGACGACGTGGTCGATCGCGGATCGACCCTGCTCGCATGCGCCACGCGGCTGACCAAGCTGGGGTGGCGGGGCCAGGTCGACGCGCTGGTGGTCGCCTACACGCGCACGCGCAGCGAGGAGGCGCGCGACGGAAGTGCGATGATGCTCGGATGGGACGGCACCTGGGAGCACCCCGTGCGCTCCGGGTGAGGCGGATCGGGTCGCCCGGTCGCGGCTCGATCCTTCGCTCACCCGTCCCGCCCGTCGGCGGGCTTGACCCGATAGCCGGGGAGGCTCTCCACCAGCGCCAGTCCGTCGCGGATCAACGCCTGGATCCCCTCGGGGACCTCGTCGGTCAGCTCGTACTCTCCGCGGATCACCGCCAGCATCGGCTCGAGTCGGGTGGGATCGCCCAGCGCTCGCATGGCGCGTCGGCGCAGCTCGGTCAGCTCCTCGTGGGCCGGCAAGTGCGAAGGGCCTCGACCGTACGCCGCGTCGGCGATCCGCACGATCCTCCGCAGCGCCTCGCGCTCGCGATCGAGCTCGCTCCGCAGCGTGCGGTGCAGCGCATGCACGTGCTCGTCCACCGCGACCTCGCGCTCGGGGCCGGGCAGCACCGGAGTGCCCCAGCCGCCTCCGCTGGTCGGCACGGGGGGCCGCGCCACCGGCTGCAGCTCCACCGTGGGCGGGGCTGCCCCCTGCAGCGGTCTGACCGGCCCGCGAGGCCCCGTCGAGGCATCGAGCGGCAGCAAGCACGGCCCGCTGGCGGAGGGCACCACGGCCAGCGCAAACAGGTGGTCGGGCCGATCGGCGAAGCCCTCGTCGAGCATCCAGCCCGTGGCCACCATCGCGGGCACGCCCAGGTGCCGCAGCAGCTCCACCACGAGGATGTTGAGCTCGTAGCACACGCCGTAGCCCAGGGCGTGCTGGTCGGCGCTGGCGTGGAGCAGCGCGAGGTGGTGGTTGCCCGCTCCCGCCCGCAATTCCCGGGTCGCCCGCTCCACCGCGGGGCGCTCGCGGAATTCGAGGTCGTAGGCATAGTGCCGCTGCACGAATGCCTCGACGCGCCGTGCCTGCTCCCACGCGCCGCGCTCGGAGGACGCGTTGCGGGCCAGCCACTCCCGGACCGGCGCCGGCAGGCGCTCGCGCGGCACGGTGGGACCGGGCATGGGCAGCGAGGGGGCCCGATCCTCGGTGAGCACGGGCGGTCGCCGCAGGCCGACCTCGTAGCGGATCTTCACCGGCCCGCTCGCGTCCACGTCGACGACGGCACTGCCGGCGTAGAGCCGCCCGAGCGGGCGGACCACCGACGGGCTCGCCCCGACCACCTCGAGCCGAGTCACATCGCCGAACAGCGGGACGGGCAGCACGCTGCGCCCGGGCATCAAGGTGCCCGCAAACGCCACGGTGGCGCCGAGCGACTCGCCCTCGAACAGCGCGGGCATGGGGGGCAGCGGCTGCGGATGCCACTGCTGGGTGCTCGGCTCGAACGCCACCCCGAGCGTGTGCACCACGTAGCGGTGCGGTGACGGCAGCACGGGAGGCTGGTGCAGCATGCCCATGGGGACGCGACGGCCTGCCATCTCCCGCAGCGCTCGCCCGCGTACCCAGAGCTGGGGCCCGATGAAGCGAGCGGGGCTGAGCACGTTGGCCCCCGGAGTTGCCCATGCGGGGCGGGACTCGTCGATCGGCGCGTCGTCGGACAGTCCCAGGCGCCGGGCCAGGCGCTGCCAGAACCCGCTGCGCTCGTCGTCGCCCTCGGCCGACGTGGGCTCGCGCTCGGTGTCGTCGTCGTCGGCGAGGTCGAGCCACGACTCCACGGTGGGCCGCGGGCCGGGGAGCGGATCGATGGGACGATCCGCGGCCCGCGGTCGCTCGCTCGGCGTGGGGATCACGAACCGGTGCGATGAGGATGCTTCCGCATCGGGCTCGTGCTGGCTGCGGGCGGTGAGCTCGGCCAGCCTTGCTTCGAGCTCCTCGAGCGACGGCACGTCCTGCTCACCCGGCAACGGCGCAGGAGAGCGCGGGCCGCCCTCGGAGGGGGCCGGCTCCACCACCGCGAGCGGAGCCAAGAGTCCCGCCGGCACGTCGCTGAGCGACGTCGCCGACAAGAGCAGCGCCAGCGCCTCCGTCAACGCCTGGCTCGGCTCGCTCACGTCCACCGCGGCCAGCATGCGAGCCACCAGCGTACGCACCGCATGCTCCTCTTCTTCGGGCAAGCTCGCGAACATGCCCGGATCCCGCCAGCGGTCGAGCGAGCGGTCGCGCAGCTCGGGAAATCGCGCGCAGAGCCGGCGCTCGAGACCGTAGTCGAACAGCTCGCCCACACGCGCGGCCAGCCGCCCCTCGTACCCTCGCTCGGGCTCGGCCGCGATCGGAAAGTGCCGCTGATCGAGATAGTCGTCCATGCGCGCGCGGGTGCGCAGGCGCAGCAGGATCTCCACGATGTCGACCAGCTGCTCCTCTCCGGGCCCGTCGTAGAGGCAGGGCAGCAGGCCCTGGGCGAGCCCCGTGACCACGGCGTCGGGGTCGGTGAGCACCCGCGTGTCCACCAGCAGCGTCGAGGTTCCTGGATCGAACACCGCCACCGCGCGCCGCCGGGCCCGGCCGACGCCGGGGAGCACGTAGTCGACCTGCAGGCCGTCGCGGGCCCGAATCGGCCCCGAGCGCGCCAGCGTGGACAGCCTCGGCTCGTACACCCAGGCGTCGTCGGCCAGGTGCGTGCGCTGCAGCCGAACCCGAGGCAGCACCGCCAACAGGCCCCGCAGGCACGCTCGCAGCTCGCCCAGGCCCTCACCGTGCGCGGCGGTCTGGTCGAGGCCGGTCTCGGCCGCACGCACCTCGTAGCTCTCGCGCAGGCGTCGGATGCCGCAGCGTTCGAAGTATGCGTCGATCGAACTCCGCTCCTCCAGCGGTCCCAGGGTGGCGACGAAGAACGTCCCGACCTCCGCGAACATGGCCTCGAGGGTGGGCGCGTCGCTGCGCAGCACCAGCGGATCCTCGGGCGGTCGCAACCGCAGCGAGCCGTCGTCGTCGCCGCCGTGCTGACGGCACAGCACCACCCGGGCCGGCGGAGCGTCCGGCCGCTGGCCCAGCGCAGCGTAGGCCCGCTGCAGCATGCGAGGGAGCCCGGGCTCGCTCCCGAGCAGGGCTCGATCACCGTGCGCCTCGGCCTCCACGGCGAGCTCCTCGAGGAACGCCATCAGCACCGCAGGCGTGAGCCGATCGGTGATGCCGAACGAGCGGCACAGCGTGGGGCACTCTCGCCAACCGCGCTCCCAGTAGCCGCGGCGGGCCCCAAAGTGCTCGAGCGCGCGCAGCCCCAGCACCCGCTCGTGCGGGTGATACTCCCCGTCGTCGCTGCACACCCACGCGGTGTCGGTCAGCCGTCGGCGCAGCTCGGCGCCGTCGATCCAGCCCTCGGAGAGGCCTCGCTCGAGCCATGCGTACACGCGAAATGGCACCGGGATCCGGGCCTGGCTGCTGCGCTCGATGTGCGCGGTCACCTCGGGCAGCCTCACGTCGGCCGCGGTGCGGAATCCCAGCGCGGCGCACAGATCGTCGCCCAGGGCGCGGGCGATCGCGGGGGCCGGGTAGAGCTCGGGCGCCTCGCCCACGAGCGCTTGCACGTCCGTGGTCCAGCCGAACAGCTCGCTCGGCCGACGCGCCACGTCGTTGCCGTCGAGCACCCAGGCCACCTCGCGCAGCGGAAGCTCGGCCACGGTCTGTGCGGGGTGGGCCCGGTAGAGGTGGGCCACCAGCACCGCGAGCCCGGTGGCGGCCGCCACCGAGGCCACGCCGCCACGCATGACATCAGCCACCCAGGTGCGAGGAGGCGTCCGCGCCACGCCGAGCGCGATCAGCAGGCTCTCCGTGCTCGGCCCCAGGCGCGGGTGGGGCCGGGGATGGGTGGTGCCGAACACCGCCGCGGTTGCGGCGTCGAGCTCCCCCGGCGGCATCAGCAGCGTCGACGCCGGCACGAAGCGACCGTGGGACCCCTCCACCATCACCGCGCCCTCCCCCGACAGCAGCGCGTGGGCCCTGTGCGGCGCCAGCGGGGCCAGGGCGCGCGCGAGGTACTCCAGCAGGCGAGCCGCGCCCGGGCCATCGCCCACGGCGGCGGCCCGGCGATACGCGGGGGCGAGGTGATCGACCACCAGGTCGTCGACCGGTGGTCGGCCCACGCCGAGGTGACGCACCAGCAGGCCGAGGGTCGACTCGGGGAGCTCGGGATGCGGCGTCCAGTCGACGGGCAGCTGCGGAAGCTCGGGATCGATCACCAGCTGATCGGCGGGTCGCAAGGTCCCTCGATCGGTCGGGAACAGCGGCATCATGCGCAGCCGGGTGCGGGCATCGGCGTCGACGAACACCAGGGCCTCTCGATCCTGCAGCCAGGCGTAGAAGCGCCGCCGTCGCTCGTCGTCGTGGAGCACGGGATGGCGAGACAGCGGCGTGGGCTCGACCACCCCGGCCGCCAGCGCATCGAGCACGGCGGCCGGCTCGATCGCCGACAGGCTCGTCAGGTCGAGGAGCGCCTCGGCCATGGCGGGGTGGAGCAGTCGCTCGGCCAGCGGCGTGCCCATCACCAGCGCCACCGTGTCCGCGCCGGCCACCGCCAGCGGATGCACGCGCAGGTGCTCGGTGGCATCCACCCAGGGGCGCGGGGCGTGCTGTGGCCCGATGAACGCAGCCACGCGAGCCGCCGCGGCCGGCTCGCGCAGCCACGACGGCTGACGGGCCAGGGGCTCGCCCGGACGAGCCTCGGCCTCGACGAGCGTGGCCGCGAACGCCGGGGCCGACGCCGGAAGCAACAGCGGCGCCAGCCGCTGCAGCGAAGCCGACGCTCCCGGCTCGAGGGTCACGGCATCGAGCCGGGCTCGTGCGGTGGTGCCCGCAGGCAGCAGCTCGCCCAGCGAGGGGCTGAGGATCGCGTGCTCGGCCCGGATCACCCCGTTGGCCACGGTGGGCCAGATCGCGAGCCGCCCGAGCGCGGGGCTGCTGGGCGCGGCGCCCTCGCGTGGCAGCGGCGGGAAGCGATGGGCCAGCACCGAGGCCTGCTCGACGAGCACGGCGTGGATCCGGGCGAGCACCTCGGGTGTCTGCACGGCGGGTCGCTGCCCCCCGGAGGGGATCTCCGGCGCCCGTGCGAGGTGGTCGACCAGCGAGATCACCGACAGTCGCTCGCGACCGGTTGCCTCGATGATCGACTCGACCAGCGGCTGGGCCCAGTCGGCGAGCACCCGCACCCCGGCCGCGGCGAAGATCGGACGCACCGCATCGTCGCACGCAAACACCTCGGCACCCCGAGCGCCGCCGTGGGCATCGCCCAGCCGACCCAGGCGATCGTCTCGATCGGGGAACACCGCCGTGCCCGCCAGTCGCTGCACGAGCGTGCGGGAGAGCGTGGGGGCTCGCTGCGCGCAGTAGTGCAGCAGCCGCCCGAGCGCATCGGCGCCCCCGACCAACGCCAGCGCCTCGACAAGGTACGCCTGGCCCTCGAGCCGAGCCGAGAGTGCCTCCAGGTCCTCGACCAGCGTCGCGGCGTCGGCTCGTGCGAGGCGAGCATCGAGCTCGAGCTCGGCAACGGCCGCTCGGGTGATCGACTGCGGATCGACGAAGCGACGCCCGGGCCAGCCCACGTACAGGGCCCGCAGCGCGGGATCCTCGGCCAGCACCAGCGCATCGAGACGAGCGGGTCGGCCCTCGTCGTCCAGGAACAGCGGCACCTCGGCCAGCCGAGCCCGCAGCCGGGGAGCAATCGCATCCCGCTCGGCGCGCAGCACCTGCAGCACCGCGGACACCGAGGCCTCCGTGGGCTCGATGCGCAGCGGGGCCTCGGCCTCCGGAGCGAGCGCGTCCACCAGCGCGTCCAGCCCAACCTCTTCGCCGCCCATGCTACGCGCGTGCCGCCGGGCGAGCACCGAGGGGTGGAGCCACGGCACCCCGGCGAGCAGTGCGGCCACGGCGGGCGACGAGGGGATCCGTACGGCTCCCTCGCCCTGCAGCGGGCGCGGCGTGCCGGCGAGATCGGGCCAGATCGGGAGCTCGGCCAGCTCTCGCTGCATGCGCTCGGGGAGCTCGTCGCGCACGTGCTCGAGCAACCCGTGGAGCTGCTGGAGCTGCTCGGCCGTGAGCGAGGCGGCTCGTACCTTCAGGTCCGCGACCAGGGCCGCCAGTGAGAGCGTCGGCGTTCGAGCGCTCCGCAGCAGCGCCAGGGCGGGCTCGTCCTCCTCGAGCACGCAGATCGGCCGCGAGTGACCGTAGTAGTCGAGCAGCGCCTCGGCGACGCGGCTGGGCTCGAACCGCAGCACGCCCTTGCGGTCGCCGGGCTTCGCGGCGGCCCGGTGGTAGCGGCCATCCTGCGCCAGGAACACGGGGAGCCGCGCCGCCCGGCGCTGCATCGGGGCGGGCGCGTCCGCGAGCAAGCCGAGCGCCGCGCGAAGCCGCCCTGGGGTGCCGGGAAAGTCGGTCGCGCCGAGGTCCAGCAGCGGACCTTCGTGGCCGCCGAGGCGCGCCTCGAGCTCGAGCACCAGCTCGCGCACGGTCAGGCAACCAACCCCCAGGCGCTCGAGGAAGGCGGTGGCGGTGGCGCGGGCCGGATCCTCCGGATCGACGGCCGCGTCGTGCTCGGGGTGCACGAAGGCGCGCAGCCCCGCGTAGATCTCCCGCAGCGCGGGCTCGGCTCGCACGATCCCCGATCCCGGCCGATGAAGGGTCTGCTGCTCGGAGAGCACCAGCGGCAGGCTCCGGGCTCGCTGCAGCAGGCCCAGATCGACCAGTCGTCGTGGACCGGCGCCCGTGCGCCGCATCAACGCGCCCTCGAGGACCTCGTAGAGCGCCGCCAGGCGAGCCGGCGTCGGCTGCCGTACGAACGGCGGCGCCGTGGGATCCTCGTGGTGGGTGCCGTCGGGGTGCGAGCCCAGCACCTGCTCGAGGCCGGCCACCACGTCGGTCACGCTCAGGCTCCGGGTGCCGAGCACCATCGCCACGTCGACCGCTCGCCGGGGGAGCTCGCGATGGACGAGGTGACGCGGGCCGTCGGCAACGCGGGCCAGCTCGCCCTCGAACAACGCGGCCAGCTCGTCATCGGCCCGCAGCGCGGCGCCCGGAGGTTGGAGCGTGCCATCGTCGCAGGGCACGATCGCCAGCCCCGCGAACGCCTGGCGCAGGCCCGTCTCCAGGCGGCGAAAGATCGGCGAGCCGAGCTCGTCGGGCAGAGGAAGGACCTCGAGCAGCCCGGCGGCCACCCGCAGCTGCATCGCCTCCTCGAGCCCCTCGGTCAGCCGTGTCGCCAGGGCCGCCAGGCCTTCGGGGACCTTGCTGAGGATCCACTCGTTCCAGCGCGAGTCCTGGGTGATCCGCTCGCGATCGACCGGAACGTCGAAGTGCCCCTGCACGAAGAAGCGCAGCCCCGAGCGCTCTTCGGTGGGCAGGTAGCTATAGATGGTCGGCGTGTCCTCTTCGAGCGTTCGCGGGACTCCTTCGTCGTCGATGCGCAGCCCGACCATCACCCGCGTGCGGTCGGCCCGCCCGGGCGCTCGCGTGCCGCCCGAGTACACGTGCTCGGCATCGTGCACCGCATAGCCACGCACCCACCCCTCGGGCTCCTGGCGGATCCGCGAGATGCCGCGTGCGTCCGGCGGGAGCTCGTGGACCGCGTGGCGGGTCACCGCACCGGCTTCGTCGACCAGCTCGAGCTCGATCACATCGATGCGGCGCAGCGTGAACAGCACGATCGCATCGAGATCGCGGGCCTTGCCGAACAGCACCGCCGGAGAGCGCTGCGGATCGGCCGGGTTGCGCAGCGGCAGCACCAGCACGGTGCCGTCGGGCGGCACGTCCGCCGGGCGGGCCGACAGCGGCTTGGGGATCGACACGTCGGCGATCTCGAAGCGGTAGACGTCGGAGTAGATCCGAGGACGATCGGTGACCTCGTACACCGACTTGAAGCCCACCCCGAAGAATCCGATCTGCTGCTTGCGCTTGGTGGTCTGTCCGATCGACGTCACGCCGACCACGTCGCGCGTGTCGAACGGCTGGCCGTCGTGCCACAGCACGATGCGCCGAGGTTCGAAGCGCAGGCGAAAGCAGCGGGCCCCGGAGTCCTCCGCGTTCTGCAGCAGCTCCACCAAGAAGTGCCCAGGATCGGTATAGACCCGCTTGGAAAGCAGCTCCTCGGCGTTGGCCTGCGACACCGCCTTGGGGGCGCGTCCCAGCACCTCGAGCGTGCGCAAGGCCAGGTCCTCCAGCGTGGCCTCCAGCGCCGCCGCCGTCGGAGGCCCGTGCGCCGCCGCCTGCCGTCGCAGCGCGGCGATGCCAGGGGCCGACACCTGGGCGAGCTCGTCCACCGTGACCTCGTGCCCCCGACCCTCGCGCAGCGCCTCGGCGCAGCGCTCGGTCAGCGCCTGCACATGGGCATCACGAGCCTCCACGAAGTTGTGCTTGAGCGCGCGATCGACCAGGCACATCACCGACACCTGGGCGAGCGTGACGCGCTCGAGCACCGCGAGCAGCATGGCCTGGAGGTGCTTGCCTTGCACGGCGGAGAAGCGCCCCTCGCCGACGAGCGCCCGCAGCACGCGATCGACGGCCGTGTCCGGTTGCTCGAGCAGCATCTGCGCCACCCAGCCCTGCTCGGACGGCTGCGCCAGGAACCCGCGCTCGAGCAGCGCCCTGGCCAACCACGAGAGCGGCGCATGATCGCGGACGGCCGCGCAGGTCCGCAGCAGCACGCGTGGGTCCTCGCCGCGCTCGAGCGCCTGCCCGAGCCAGCGCAGCTGCTCGTCGAGCGGGAGAGAAGCGAACTGCGGCGTGGAGTCGGACATTCGGAGGTCCGACGATGGTACGACGTTCGCTTGGCCGGCCGGCCGCGCATCGGAAGGCGAGCCCCCTCGACCCCGACGCACGGGATGCTGCCAGGAGCCCGCGCTCGCGCTACGATCGCGGGCGGTGAGCCTCTTGCTCGTGTTCGCGTCGCTCGTCGCCCTCGTTCAAGGCGTGGCCTGGCTCGGGCCCCGTCGTGGCACGCCCCGCTCCGCGGCCGGGGCTGCGTTGAGCGTGCTGGGCGTGCTCGGCTTGGCCCTCGGTCTGCTGCTCGCGCTCGTCCCCGGGTTCTTCGGCTGACGCGGTGGCCGGAGCGAGCGCCTCGGTCGACGCCCCCGTTGCTGCTTCCAGGTAGGTCGCATGCTCGGGGCGCTCCACGCGCCCGCGCTCCCACAGGTGCGACTCGATCGCCTCCATCAGCTCCCGCGTGGTGCGCTTGTCCAGCGCGCTGACGAAGAATGCCCGATCGCCCCCCGTGAGGCTGGCGAAGTCCTCCACGGTCGGAGGGGTCGCGAGCGCATCGCACTTGTTGAGCACCACGAAGCGAGGGACTCGCCCCGCGCCGAGCTCGGCGAGCACGGCATCCACGGTCGCGACCTGCTGCTCGCGATCGGGATCGTTGGCATCGACCACGTGGAGCAGCAGATCGGCGTCGGCGATCTCCTCGAGCGTGGCCGAGAACGCCTGACGCAGCGCGGGCGGCAGCTCGCGAATGAAGCCCACCGTGTCGAGCAGCACGATCTCGCGGTCCATGGGGAAGCGGATCCTTCGCACGGTGGGGTCGAGCGTGGCGAACAGCTTGTTCTGCGCATCCACGGCGCTCCCCGTGACCGTGTTGAGCAGGGTGCTCTTGCCCGCGTTGGTGTAGCCCACGATCGCCACCACCGGCACTCGTGAGCGGCGACGCTGCGCGCGCTGTTGATCGCGTTGCTTGCGGAGCTGCACGAGCCGACGCTCGAGGTCGGCGATGCGATCCTTGGCGCGCCGCCGATCGATCTCGAGCTTGGTCTCACCGGGCCCGCGCCCCCCCACGCCGCCCATCAGACGCGACATCATGGTGCCCTTGCCGACCATCTTGGGCAGCAAGTAGCGCAGCTGGGCCAGCTCCACCTGCAGCTTGCCGTCGGAGCTGCGCGCGTGGTTGGCGAAGATGTCGAGGATCAACATCGTGCGATCGATGACCTTGAGATCCGTCTGTTCGGTGATGGTGCGCGCTTGCGATGCACTCAGCTCCGGATCGCACACGAGCAGCTCCACGTCTTGCTCGAGGGCTCGTACCAGTACCTGCCGCAGCTTGCCCGCTCCGAAGAAGCTGCGTGGATCGGGCTGGGGCCGCCGTTGTTCCACCAGCTCCACCAGCCCCAGGCCCGCGGTACGGCACAGCTCGCGCAGCTCCGCCTTGCGTGCGGTCGTGTGCTGCCCTCCGTCGTGGACCATCAGCACCATCGCGCGGGTGCCCTGGACCTCGGCTCGGGCCCGCGCGGTCGCGGCCTCGAGCTCCGACTCCAGCTCTCGTACGAACGGGAGGAGCGGAACCGGCAGGGTCGCCGCGTCGGCGTCGGAGGGCTGTTCCTCGTCGGCCCGAGCGAGGATGGCCAGCGGCGTGCGCGTCCACGTCCGCGTGCGAAAGGCGTCGCGGACGTCGGGAGGAGGCGGAGCCAGGCTGGCCAGATCCACCGCGATGCCGGCGGGACCGCGATGGATGGCGGCGACCAGGTCGAGGCGAAGCTTGGCGAGGTCGGCGAGCTCCTCACGGTCGAGGGGCTCGGGCACCAGGTGCGTGACCACCAGCCGAATGCCACGCAAGCGGCCGGCCACGCCGCGCACGCGCGAGAACTCGGGGAGCTCCAGGCTGTGCGCATCGCCCAGGATCACACGCGACACCCGGCCGCGGCGATCGATGAACAGCCCCACGCGACGACCGATCTCGTGGGCGAGGTCGAGCAAGTCACGGGCGAGCGCCGGGCTCACGACTTGATCGGCAGCGGTCGAGCGATCACCCAGCTTCTGGAGCTGGCGGACGTGGCTCGCCTTGAGGTTGGCGGTGTCGCCGTGGACTCGGTTCACGGGGTGGGCTGCCCGTCGAGCACGCGCAGGGCGACCGCAATGGCCTGCTGGGCGCGGAGCTCGTTGCTGCGACGAGACTCGAGCTCGGCTTGGGCCTGCTCGAGCTGCTGGCGGAGCTCGTCGCGCTCGGTGGACGCCGTACGCAATTGCTCGTGCGTGCGGGCGAGATCATCCTCGAGCGAGTCGATCTGAGCCTCGGACGTGGTGCGCATGCTCTCGGCCTCTCCGCGTGCGTTGGCGAGCTGACCGTTGAGCTGCCCGAGCTCGGCCCGCAGCGAGGCTTCGACCTCGGATGCTTCCGTCTGGATGCGCTCGCGCTCTGCGCGATGTTGTTCCTCTTCGAACTCGAGCTCGGCTTGGTGCTCGCGTGTGAGCGAGGCCAGTGCCTCGGCCTTGTCGGCAGCGACGGCCTGCTTGGTCTCCTCGAGCGTGCGTTCGGCCTCTTGCTTGACGCGCTCGATCTCGTCCCGAAGGCTCTGCGAGTCCGCGTGCAGGTCGGCGGCCTCCTGGGTCAGGAGCTCGGACTTGGTGTTCAGCTGCTCGAGCAGCTGCTTGGTCTCGTCGAGCTCCTGCCGAGTGGTGGCGAGGTCGGTCTCGGCGGACTCGAGCTCGCGGTGCAGCGCTGCGATCTTCCTTTGGCCGTTCTCCTCGGACTCCGCGAGCTGCGTCTCGAGCTCCTTGACCCGGCTCTGGATGCCTTCGAGCCGGGTCTTGAGGCCCTCCTCGCGCTTGAGCGCCGTCGAGCGGTCACGGTTGGCAACCTCGGATTGCTCGGCCGAGGTGATGACCTTCTCCTCGGCCGCGAGGAGCTGCGACTCGAGCTCGCCGATCTGGACCTGCAGCTCGCGGTTCTTGTGCTTGGCATCGAGCACCGAGCGCTCGGCGTTCTCGACCTCGTCCTTGAGGGCGAGGATCTCGCGCTTCTTGGCGTTGAGCTGGCTCTTGAGCTGGATGACCTCGCGTTGGATCTTGAATTCGCTGCTGCTCCCGCCGCTGTCGGTCGAGTCGGACTCGGGCTCTGGTGCGGCCTCGACCGCCGCCGAGCGTGGTCGCGGCGCAGGGGCGGGAGCAGGGGTGGACTTGGTCCGGCTCGGGATCGTCGGGATCGGCGACGAGCGGCGCGTGGGTTCGGGAGCGGGCTTGACGGGGGCCGGCTCGGGGGCGGGATCGTCGAGTATCCCGTCGAAGGAGAGCTCGACCTCGTCGGTCGCAGGCGCGGGAGGCTCCGCCTTCTCCTCCATGTCGGCGAATTCCTGCTCGAGGTCCGCCATCTCGAGCCGGTCGCTCGTGGGAGGCACGTCCTCTTCGAGTGCGATCTCGAGGTCGTCCGCGAGGGAGGAGGTGCCTCCCGCTTCGGTCAGCTCCATCAGACCACCGACCGCCGTGATCAGCTCGGCCTCGGTGAAGGGCAGCTTGAGATAGTCGTCGGCGTGCGTCTTGAGGTTGCGGTGCTGATCGAAGACGTCGGTGGAGACGTCCGAGGCATACATCACCAGGTGGATGGTGCGAGTCTCCTCGTTGCGACGCAGCTTGTTGCAGACGGAGAAGCCCGAGACATTGGGTAGCTCGACCCGCAGGAATATGATGTCGGGGGAGGCCGTCTTGGCCAGGTTCATCGCCTCCGAGGCGTCCTGGGTCGCGGTGAACTCGAACCCGAGAGGCGCCAGGGCGGTGCGAATGCTGGCGTTGGCGGCCTCGTCGGCATCGATGATCAGCGCGGATGGCACGGGGGCGAGACTATCGTTTCACTCCTGCCGAAACCAGCCCCGCGAGCGAGCGGAGAGCCGTTGGCTTCAGCCACCATCCAGGCGGGCTGCAAACCTGAGCAGCGGGGCGTAGTCTGGCTCATCCGGGTCGGCAGCGTGGGGTGCGTGGGGAAGGGTCGCCCCTCCTTCCAGGACCAAGCTGTGGGCAACCCCTCCCAGCTCGAATGACAGCACGGGGCGGCCCACGGCGTCACGATGCAGGTCGTACGATCGGCCGGAGTAGGCCAGGGCGGTTCCTCCTGCCACCCGAAAGGACGCCGTCGCGGGACGTTGGCGGTCGATCACGAGCTGACCGTCGGGGAGTCGATAGCGCAGGTGGGCGGCGGGGGGTTGATCGTCACCCGCGTGGTGCAGGCGTGCCCCGACCAGCTGCAGCTCGTGGGAAGCCTTCTGCGGCACCTGCACGCGAATGCCGACCTGGGGCTCGAGCTCGGCGATCGCGCGCATCACATCGTCGTCATCGTCATCGACCGAACCATGGCTGGCCTCGGCTCCGGGCACGATGGCTCCCGCCACACCAACGCCAGGACTCGCGGTCATCTCGGTGCCATCCGGAGTCACGATGCCTTCGCGCGCCATGAAGAACAGCGCGATGGCGACCGCTCCGGCGGGCACCATGATGAGACCCCCGCGACCCAGCTCCCGCATGCGAGCCCACAGACGGGCTCCCAAGCCCGGTGGAGCGCTCGCCGCGGCTTCGGCCGCGCGCTCGCGATCCACTTCGTCGAGACCGAGCAGGATCTTGGCGCGCAAGGCATGCGGCGCTGGATCGCGCTGGACGGCCTGCAAGGTCGCGCGTACCCAGGCCTGCTCGGACACTGCGGTGCGACAGCCCGCGCAGTCCTCGAGGTGGGCGGCGACCTGTTCCTGTTCTTGGTCGTTGAGCTCGCCGTCCACATAGGGCTGCAGGAGCCCTGCGACGTCCGAGCACTCGGAGCGGATGTCCTTCAGGCTCATGCGGTGCCTCGCTTGTTGCGATAGCTCTCGAGGTCGAGCGGGGCGCCCTCGTTCACGGAAGAGGATGGGTCGCGGCCCTTGGCCGGCGACTGGTTGTGGTTGCTGCGGGGAAGCGCCTCGTCGGGATCGAGCAGGCCGAGCTCGACGGCGTGATCTTGGAGGAGCTTGGCGAGGAGGCGGCGGCCGCGATAGATGCGGCTCATCACGGTGCCGATGGGGCAATCCATCACCTCGGCGATCTCCTTGTAGGCGAGACCCTCGAGATCGGCCAGCATCACCGCGGTGCGGTAGTCCTCGGGCACGGACTCGAGCGCAGCATGGATGCGCTCGCGGGTGACTCGTTGTCCGATTGCGGCCTCGGGGCCAGCGCCATGGGTGCCGGCCCTGGCGACGGCGGCCTCGGTACCGAGCGCGTTGAGCTGCGCCTCGAGGTCGTGTCGCGTGCTGCGGCGCCGGTTGTTGCGGTGGTAGCGGTTGATGAAGGTGTTGCGCAGGATCGTGAACAGCCAGGCCTTGATGCTGGTGCCCACCTTGAAGGTGTGCCAGAAGCGGTACGCCCGGACGAAGGTGTCCTGTACGAGATCCTCGGCCTCGGCCGGATTGCGGGTCAAGCGGAGCGCTGCCCCGTAGATCGAGTCGAGCTGAGGGAGGGCAATCTGTTCGAACTCCTGCCGTGCGGCTACGTTCATCGTCGTCGGAGCGCGGCTACCTGGGCGCTTGGGGCATTATTCCGCGCGTGACGATGGCGTGCTGTCGTTGTTCATCAAGTTCAATGATTTCCGTGGGTTGCTCCATTGCCGCAGGCTCGGCGGTGGTGAGGGTGGCGCCCGCTCGGGTGCGGCTATGCTGCGGCCCGCGGCGCGTCGCGGCGCCGCCGGAGCCGGTCCGTCGACGCGGATCATGCCCGACCCGCCGGTGATGAAGGAGCGAGGACCGACCATGGCCATCTATCAAAGCCCCCTGGCCACCCGATACGCCACTGCCGCGATGGTTGCCAACTTCGGCGACGAGCGGCGCGTGCTGCTCTGGCGAGACTTGTGGATCGCGCTGGCTCGAGCGGAGCAAGCCCTCGGCTTGCCGATCTCCGATGCACAGGTGCAGGCCCTGGTCGCCCATCGCGACGAGGTCGACCTCGCCCGTGTGGCGGAGCTCGAGGCCGAGCTTCGCCACGACGTGATGGCGCACGTGCGTCACTACGGAGAGCGGGTGGGCGCGGAGGCCGAGAAGATCATCCACCTCGGAGCGACGAGCTGCTTCGTGGCCGACAACGCCGAGCTGGTGATGATGCGCGATGGCCTGGAGCTGCTGATGGATCGCTTGTTCACGGTGCTCGAGCAGCTCGCTGCGTTCGCGCGGGTGCATCGTGACCTTCCCACGCTGGCGTACACCCACTTCCAGCCGGCGCAGCTGACCACGGTGGGCAAGCGCGCGTGTTTGTGGGCCCAGGACTTGGCGATGGACCTCGAGACGCTGCACGGTCTGTGCGGGCGCCTGCCGTTTCGTGGTGCCAAGGGCACGACGGGCACACAGGCGTCGTTCCTGGCGCTGTTCGATGGCGATCACGACAAGGTGCGCGCGCTCGACCGCATGATCTCGGAGGCGTTCGGCTTTCCGCGCTCGATTCCGGTGAGCGGTCAGACGTACCCGCGCAAGCTCGATACGTGGGTGATCTCGGCGCTGGCGGACGTGTGTGGATCGGCCGCGAAGCTGGCCAGCGACGTGCGATTGCTGGCGCACGAGCGTGAGGTGGAGGAGCCGTTCGGCTCGCAGCAGGTGGGCTCGTCGGCGATGGCGTACAAGCGCAATCCGATGCGCTGCGAGCGGATCTGCAGCCTGGCGCGCTTCGTCCACTCGCTGGCCACGAGCCCGCGCGAGACGCACGCCAACCAGTGGCTCGAGCGCACGCTCGACGACAGCGCCAACCGGCGCCTGGTCATCACCGAGGCGTTCCTGGCGACCGACGCGGTCGTCAACCTCCTGGCCGATGTGACGGCGGGTCTGGTGGTGAGTCCCGCGGTGGTTCGGGCCAACCTCGAGCGCGAGCTTCCGTTCATGGCCACCGAGAACGTGATCATGGCCGGCGTTCGGGCGGGACACAGTCGGCAAGATCTCCACGAGCGGGTGCGGGTGCACAGCCACGAGGCAGCCCGGCGCATGAAGGAGGAGGGGGCGGACAACGATCTGCTCGAGCGCATGCGCGGCGACGAGGCACTCGGACCGTTCGTGAGCGCCGAGATCCTCGAGCCCGCGGCCTACGTGGGGCGGTCGCCTCGGCAGGTGGACGAATTCCTGGCGGAGGTGATCGACCCGCTGCTCTCGCAGCACGCGGCACGCCGTGGGAGGTTCCGACCTCGCGTGAAGGTCTGAGCCAGGCGGCCAGCGATGCCCTCGTGCGGCGGAAGCTTCGTTTCCGTCGCACGGGCTTCGAATGCCCGCCCGGGTCCCCTATGTTTCGAACGAGGGGAGGGACGAGATGGTGATGGCCAAGGTCGGGACGGGACGAGCACTCGTGGTGGGCATGATGTTCGCGGGGGTTGGGTGCAACGTGGGCGGCGAGAGCGAGACCACGAGCTTCGACCCCACGGTGGCTTCGGCCACCATGGCCACGAGCGAGACGGAGACGGGCGGGACCGGCACGAGCGCCGGCACGAGCACCATGGGGGGTGTCACCGACGGGCTCGACTCGAGCTCGACGGCGGGGTTCGTGTTCGACGTGGGCACGGGCGTCGACGTGCCGGGTACCTGCAGCGCCGACGAAGGCTGCTTCTGCAATGCGGTCGATCTCCTGTTCGTGGTGGACAACTCGGGGTCGATGCAGATCCACCACGATCCGATCGTGGCTGCCTTCCCGCTGTTCGTCGATCAGATGATCAATGCGCTGCCACCCGGTACCGACTTGCACGTCGGGCTGACGCGCGCGACCGGGTTCTTCGATCCCGGCAATGCCGGAGGATGGGGTGGGCCGGCGTGCGAGGCGGCGATCACCGATGGTGTGTTCTTCCCGCCGACCGATGGTGACAACGGCATCAACGGTCAACAAGGGCGCCTCTTCGAGCACGACGGCATGCGCTACTTCGAGATCGATACGGATCAGGATCCCACGGCCCTGAGCACGTGGTTCGACGGGGCGCTCCAGGGAGCGATCGATGGCTCGGCGCCGCACTCCAACACGGAGACGGTGGTCGCGGGCGCAGCCTATCCGTTCCACCCCGCGAATTCGGGGCCCAACGCGGGGTTCTTGCGCACCAATGCCGTGCTGGTGCTGTTCTTGCTCTCGGACTCGCCCGATCTGACCCCGCCGGCGATTCCCACCGACGACTTCGTGCAGATGGTGCGAGACGCCAAGGCCGAGTGCGGCGGTGACGTGTGCGTGGTGACCTCGGGAGCGATCGCGGGGGCGTGCTACGACCAGCCGGGCAACACCAACACGAGGCTCTACGAGTTCATGAACGGGTTCGGCAAGCCTCCCGCGTCGTGGATCAGCCTCGAGTTCGGCATGACACCGATGTTCGGGAACGTGCTCGGCGATGCGCTGGCGGATGCGATTGCGACCACGTGTGACGAGATCGTCCCCGAGGGGTGATGGCGGCCGCAACGGCGGGCCGTGATGGTCCTGGGCGGCCGTGCAAGGAGGTTCATCGGCGTGGATGGAACGAGAGCCCGCCGGGGTGCTCGCGCACGTCCACGTCGAACACGGATCCGAGGATGTGTGCAGTGAGGACGTCGCGGGCGGGGCCATGGTGGTGGGCTCCGTCGGCGCCCACGCCCAGGCACACGGCATGGTCGGCATGGCGACGGGCGAGCTCGAGCTCGTGCAGGGCCAGCACGATCGCGGCCCCCTCGGCGGCGAGCTCGCGGCACAACGCGAGCAGGCGCAGCGCGTGGCCGACGTCGAGCGCGGTGGTGGGCTCGTCGAGCAGGAGGATCTGGGCGCCGGTGGCGAGCAAGCGCGCGAGCATGACGCGTTGGCGCTCTCCGCCGCTGAGGGTGGAGATGCGGCGCGTGGCGAGCTCGGTGGCCTGTACGCGGGCGAGTGCTTCGTCCACCCGATGCTGGTCGTGGCGATCGGGGCCGCGCCAGCGCGACAGGTGAGGGGCTCGACCGAGCATCACCAGCTGTCGCACGCGTAGATCGTGATAGAGCGAGGTGAGCTGCGGGAGATAGGCGAGCTGCTTGGCGCGATCGCGTGCGGGGAGCTCGTGCAAGGGGCGGGCATGGAGGCGGGTCTCGCCGTCGTCGGGCGCCCGCAGGCCCGCCAGGCAGCGCAGCAGGGTGCTCTTGCCGCTGCCGTTGGGTCCCACGAGGACCCAGACCTGGCCGCGGGCGATGGTCAGGTCGAGCTCGCGAAACAGCCAGCGGGCGGGGGGTCCGGGCACGCGGGCGCCGAGGCGATGGGCATGGAGGCTCATGGGTTGGCGTCGGTGCGGCGAAGCAGCCACAGGAAGAACGGTGCGCCGGCGAGGCTGGTGAGCGCACCGGGGGGGAGCACGACGTCGTGGATCGAGCGGTCGAGCACGTCGACCACGAGCAGCACGAGCGCACCGCCGAGCGCCGATGCCGGCAGCAGGCGGGCGTGCTCGGGTCCGCCGAGGCGCCGCGCCACGTGGGGGACCACCAGGCCCAAGAAGCCGATCACGCCGGCGAGGGCGGTGGCGGCTCCGGTGAGCAAGGCGACGCTCAGCAGGGCGAGCCGTTGCGTGCGAACGAGATCGACGCCGAGCGAGGCGGCGGTGTCGCGACCGAGCTGTAGCGCGTCGAGGTCGACGCGTAGCCACAGGCCCAACGCGAGCCCGGCGCCGAGCGGGAGCAAGGCGCCCTGCAAGTGCACCCAGCTGCGCCCCTCGAGGCTGCCCATCAGCCAGCGCACGACCTTGATCCCGAGGTCCCAGCGCTCGGTGTCGAGGGCCAAGAGCAAGGTGGTGAGGGCACCGGCCATTGCGCCCAAGGCGATGCCGGACAGCAGCAAGGTGGTGGCGTCGCTGCGATCGCGGGTGAGGCCCAGGAGCACCACGAGCACGCCGCCTGCGCCCACGGCCGCGAGGGTGGGGACGGCAAAGGTGCTGTGGACGTCGAGGCCGAGGGAGAAGCCCACCACGGCCAGCGCGGCCGCGCCTGCGCTGACGCCCAGCACTCCGGGCTCGGCCATGGGGTTGCGGAACAGCCCCTGCGTGACGGCTCCAGCGAAGCCGAGCGCGGCTCCGAGGAGCGCGGCGAGGAGCGAGCGGGGGAGCCGAAGGTCCCAGACCAGGGCGTCGAGGGTGGGAGGGGGCGGGGTCGGGGGGGAAGGCAGACCCAGGTGAATAGCGACGACCTCGAGGGCTTCGAGCGCACCGACGTGGCCGGGGCCGACGATCAGTGCGAGCCACACGAGGAGCACGAGCGCGAGCAGGAAGCCGGCCGCTCTCACGACGCGGCCTCGGGGTGCGCGGCGCGAAGGCGTGCGAGCGTGTCGAGCATGCCGGCGCCGGTGCTGTAGAGGTCACGAGAGGGGACGCCGATCACCATGCCGTCGCGAGCGGCTCGGGTGGCGCGCAGGCCCGGGCGAGCGGCGATCTCGGCCGTGGTCTCGGGGCAGCGCTCGGCGTCGCAGGGCACGACGAGCACGTCGGGATCCCAGGCGACGAGCTGCTCGACGCTGATCTGCAGGTGGCCGTGGCGTCCTTGTTCGGCCGGGAGGTTGCGATAGCCGGCCGCGGTGGCCACGTCGTCGAAGGTGGTGCCGGCGGCGGGCACGGAGCCCTCGTTCCAGCTCACCACGCGGGGGCGCTCGGTGGGGTGGAGGCGGAGCGTTGCCAGGCGCTCGTCGAACGCAGCGATCACGTGCTCTGCGGCCGCGGGGGTCTCGACGGCGGCGGCGATGGCCCGCACGTTGGCGCGGTAGTCGTCGAAGCCGTCGAAGCGCTCGAGCACCAGGGTGCGCAGGCCTGCGTGCTCGAGCAAGGTCCGGGTCTCGGCGGCGGTGAAGCTGGCGAGGATCACCAGGGTGGGCGCGAGGGCCAGCAGCGCGTCGCTGGTGCCGGCGGCTCGGGGGATCGGAGCGGGCCAGCGATCGACCACGCGGCTGTAGCGGGGGTCGTCGGCCATGGGGCTCACCGCGACGACATGCGCTCGAACCGATGGGCCGAGGTCCCAGAGCACCTCGTCGGCGAGCACGGTCTGGGAGGCGATGCGCAGCGAGCCGTCGTGGGCGCTGGCGGGCGAGGCCCGGCGCTCGCACGCCAGCAACGGGAGCACGCCGGTGGCGGCGAGCATGCGCCGTCGGGACCAGCGCGGCGGGGATGGAGGGCTCACGGGGCGACCCCCAGCACCGCGACGGCGTCGAGGTCGAAGCCTCCGGTGGGGCCCAGGCACCAGGTGTCCGAGTCGTAGTGCTCGGCGGTGCGATCGACCAGGCGTAGGTAGCGGATCTCGCTCAGGCCGAGCTCGGCGAGATCGAAGGCGTCGCCGCCCGCGGCAGTGGGGTCGAGCGCCGGCTCGGGGGTGGTGGCGAGCACGGGTCGAAGGCCCGCGCAGCCGTCGGGCGGGGTGGGGCCGCCGTCGGGCTCGCAGGGGAACGCGTGCCAGTCGTGCCCGTCCTCGCTCACGAGGACCTGCGCGGGCTCGATGAAGGTGATGGAGCCCGCCTCGAACGCGTTCTCGAACACGAGCAGGTCGGGGCCCGGGCCGTCGGTGGGCCAGGGGTCGTCGAACCACAGGGTGATCGAGCCGCCGCAGCCGAGCGAGGCGACGTCGGTGCTGCCCATGTCGATGCCGCCGCCGACGGGTGCACCGAGCACGATCTGGGGCATGGCATCGTGGCCGAACGAGACCTCCGGGGCGGGATCGAACGACTCCACGCAATCGGCGAAGGGATCGGCAGGCCCGGACTCCGGGCCACAGATGCCCTCGACGGGGGCCCGGTGGTCGTCGTGGAGGTCGGGATCGGTACAGGCGATGGTGATGAGCAGAGGGGACAGGCCGAGCCCTCCACCGCGAGCAACGAGGTGCCATCGTCGTTTCATGGGAGCGCCACCATGCTGTAGGGAGGAAGGCCGGTGGGAAGCGGACCGGCGATGACGCGGGGCGCGTCGCGGACGTCGAAGCGCCACAGCCCGGGAGCGTCGTGGCGGGTGCTGCCGTACCAGAGCTCGGAGCCCACGAGCTCGAGGGTGCGCTCGACGGAGTCGAAGCCGGCGGCGAAGGGCTCGGGGACGCGGGGCTCGTTGCCGTGCAGGTTCACGCGATGGAGGCGCACCTGCGAGAAGTCGGCGTCGTAGGCCGCGAGGTAGGCGAGCGTGCCGTCGTCGTCGACGTCGAAGGCCTGGGGCTGGAGGCGACCGGCGATGTCGGCTTCGGCCATGTCCTCGGGGGAGACGGCCCACTGGCGTCGGCCGGTCCGGAGGTCGATGCGCTCGATGCCGGTGCTCAGGGCGAGGATGGTGAGCCCGTCGGGGTCGGTGGGATCCCGGCGAAATTGTCGAACCCAGCCGCCGAGCAGCGGCAGGGCCTCGTACGGAGCGGTGCCGGGATCGAGATCCATGGCGCTCGGCTCGGAGGGATCGACGACGACCAGCACGTCGGGGCCGAGCGGATGGAAGCCGGGGTCGAGGCGCTGGGCGGTCACAAACAGGAGATCGCCGCAGCGCACGATGAGGCTGGCCTCGGGGTTGCCATCGTCGTCGGCGAAGCCGGAGAGGTCGACCTGGGCTCGGTCGGCACTGGTGGGGGGGGCGCCGAGCTCGAGCGCGCGCAAGGTGGGCTCGCCAAAGGTGGTGACCCACGCCCAGCCCCGCTCGTCGAACGCGACGGCGTGGGGATTGGCGCTGGGTACGGAGGAGGCGAGGGCATGCTGCGAGACGAGCGACCACGTGCTGGCGTCGAGGACGTCGAGGCGGTCGAGCTGATAGCGATGCACCAGCACCACGCGGTCGTCGTGGGCGAACGGGATCGCATCGGCGGAGCCCTCGGCGACGTCGGGCCGTACGGTGCCGTCGACGAGCTCGACCACCGTGAGCGCGCCCGTGACGAAGTCGGTGGTCGTGAGCAGTAGGCGCGTGGGCGAGGGCGGATCGAGCTCGCAAGGACCCGAGGGGGCGCGCCAGCCCGGAGGGACGTCGTCGCCGTCGACCTCCCACGAAGGCTCGAGGCCCGGGCCCGGAGCGGGGGCCTCGCAGGCCGCGAGCACGAGGTTTGCGACGAGCAGTGGTGGCCGCAGCAACCAGGGGGGCCGGCTCGACGGGCGCACCGGGCTCACGAGACCCGACCTCCCAGCTCGATGCGCACCGAGGCCCAGACGCTGCGGCCCGGGAGCGGATATCCGATGAAGTCCGCGATCGGCAGCAGGTGCGGACGGGCTCCCGCCACGGGCAGCGTGACGGTGGCGGTGCGCACGTCGAGCAGGTTGCGGACCTCCACGAGCAAGTGCACGCGGTCGTGGAGGTGCAGCTCGGCGCCGGCCCCTTGCAGTGCCCGCGGTGGGAGCTCGAGTCGCCCGGCGGTGTCGAGCACGGTGCCTGCGATCACGTCGACGGTATAGAGGACGCGGGGCTCGACGCGCAGGCCTCGGATCCGAAGGGAGCGCCCGGCGGTGACGCGCGCGAACAGCTCGTGTCGCGGTCGACCGGGGAGCGGCTGCCCGTGCTGCGCCGGATCGTCGGATCCATTGCGCGAGTCGAGCCAGGTGTAGTTGGCGTGGAGGGTGAGCCAGCGGTGGCGAGGGACCAGGGCGACCGCGCTCTCGAGCCCGCGGACCCTGGCGCTGGCCACGTTGACCGGGCGGGCGACCGCGCCCGCGCTGACCCACGAGATGAGATCCTCGCTCCACGTGGCGAACCCGGCCAGCTGAGCGTAGACGTCGAGCGCGGGGCGCTGGCGGTCGACGATCAGGCCGCCGTCGACGGCGTGGCCTCGCTCGGGGCGCAGGCCCTCGTTGCCCACCACGTACCCGCGGTCGCCGAACAGCTCGGCGAGGGTGGGGGGGCGAAAGTAGCGACCTCCGCTGGCACGCAGCTCGATGCCGGGCCACAGCCGCAGCCGGGTGCCGAGCCGCGGGGCCACGCCGAGCGCGAGCGCATCGGTGCCCTGGTCGTCCTGCTCGCCCCCGCCGGGCGGAGCGGCGAAGCGGCTGCTCAGACCGTCCACGCGGAGCACGGGCACGAGCAGCCAGCGATCGTGCAGCAGGAATTGCTCGAGCTGGATCCCGGCGCCCACCCCCAGTCGCGAGCGTCGGGCGTCACCGCTGGGTCCCACGGTGGGAGCGCGCTCGTCGACGGCGACGAACTCCGCGCGCTGGTCGGCGACGAGCCCCAGCCAGGCGTCCTTCCATAGCGGGAGCCGCAGCCGTGGCGAGACGTAGACGTCGAGCCCGTGCAGGCGCTGGTCGTCGATGGCCAGGCCGACCTCTCCCTCGGGGTCGAGGTAGCGCTGTCGCTGCAGGCCGAGCCCGGCGAGCCACTCGAGGCGCCCGCCGGGGCCACCGACCTCGAAGCGGCGCACGGAGGCCACGGTGCGCGCCTGCACGGTCGACAGGCGTACGTGGTGCGCCTGCGCGGCGGCGGGCCCGGGCACGCCCTGGTCGCGGTAGGACAGCAGCGGCTGCACGGCGATCCTCCACGGGCCGGCTCGATGATCGAGGCGCGCGTGCATGGCCACCCGGTCGTAGTCGTTGCCGGTGCGACGCAGGGTTTGGTCGTCGCCGGAGAGATCGGGGGTGCCGCCGTCGTCGGCGAACGGGAAGTCACCGGTGGCGCCGGCGTAGCCGACCGTGATGGCGCCGGCGCTGCGGCCCGATCGGGAGAGAGGGCCGCGGGCGGTCACCGTCGATTCCCGCGCCCCGAACGATCCACCGCCGGTCTGCAGCACCAGCCCGCGTCGCTGCCAGGCGGGCGCGCCCACGAGATCGATGGCACCACCGATCGCGGCGCTTCCGAACGCCACGGGGACGTGCCCGCGGTAGATCTCGACCCGGGCGAGGCCGTCGAGGGGGATCTGGCCGAGGTCGACCAGACCCGCGAGGCTGCTGCCGATCGGCACGCCATCGAGGAACACGGCGACCTGCTGGGGGCTGCTGCCGCGCAAGGAGACGGCGCCGAACTGTCCCAGGCCGCCGATCGAGCGCACGGTGGCGCCGGGAGTACGCGCGATCACTTCGGGGAGCCCATCGGTGGGACGGGTGCCGGGCTCGTGCTCGAGGTCGACGGCGGTGGCGAAGCCGGGGCTCGAGGCGTCGAGGCGTCGCTGGGCCTCGATGGGATCGTCGGACTCCGGGGCCTGCACGACCGTGCGATGGAGCGCGCGCTCGGGCTCCTCCGCAGAGGGCGGGGCGAGGAGCGCGGGCGGGACCGCGGGGCGGACGAAGGCGGATGTGGCGATCGCCGCAGCTTGGGCTGGCGTGAGCAAGAGGCGAGAGACTCCCGTCTCACCATCTGCCGAAAGCGCGCCGGCGTAGGTTTCCTGGCTCTCGGATCATCCTCGGGTGCGCCTTCCCATGAGTCGTCATGGTGGCGTGTTGCACCGTCGTCCCCGAATACAGTGGCGGGAGCCGCGTCGGCCTCGAACCGAGCTTCCCTCACACCCGCGGTGATCCCCTGGCCCATCGGGCCGGGAGGGTCGGGCGTTTGCCACCGGACGCGTCCTCGTTGTCAGAGAGCAGACGTCGTTGTCCCTCTCGGAGCTTCCGGGTGTCAAGGCATGATCTCCGGACAGGGCCAGCCGCGAGCGAGCCCGCGAGCCGAGCCCGCGAGCCGAGCCCGCGAGCACCGCGTCGCGCGGTCGGTGGCCGGGCCGACCGGAGTTGGGGTACCATCGCGCGGACCGGAGCCCTACATGCTCGATTTTCCCATCGGAGAGCTCATCACCCCCGAAGAGCAGGTCGCCGTGGCCCGCGCCGTAGCGATCATGGCGTCCCGCGACGATCAGGTCTCCGACAGCGAGCGGCACTTCGTCGAGGAGCTGATGGGGCAGATGATGCTGCTTCCGGAGGAGCGTGACGAGGTCCGCAAGGAGTTCTCGCAGCCGGGCGATCTCATGGAGGTGGCGCGGCAGGTCAAGCATCGCGAGGCCCGGATCTTCCTCTACTACCAAGCGGTCTGCGCGGCGATGGCGGACAACAAGCTGGTGGAGGGAGAACTCGACGCGTTGCTGCAGCTGGCCGAGGTGTTCCAGTTCCACCCGGAGACGTCCAAGCGCTTCATCCGGTGGGTGCAGGACAGCCTCGAGCTCCGCGAGCGGGGCCAGCAGATCCTGGTCGACATGTAGGGGCTCTCGAGGAGACGAGCCTGCCGGGAAGGGCCGCCGTTCGCACATGTCCGCCGGCTGGATCGAGACGCTGCGCCTGCTCGACGAGCGATCGGTGGAGTTTGCCACCATCGTCGCTCGCTTCCTCGCCCCGACCGACGTCTTCTTCGACGGCTTTGGGCAGGAGGTGCTCTACTTCGTGCACGATGGAGACCTCGAGCTCGAGGAGGGGCGCGAGGTCTGGACGACGCTCGTCGCCCGCTGCCACGGCATCGATCCGAGCCGTGTCCCGGCCCTGATCGTCCTCGGGTCGCTTCGCACCACGCGCTCGCTGGACTTCGGAGATCACATCCTGGGCATCGCCACGACTGGCGACCTCGAGTGTCGGGACTTCGTCTCCGACTTCGTGGCGCTCGCCGTGGCGGGCGACTTGCTCGTCGAGCGCTACTTCTGCTCTCGGGAGGGGCACGCAATCGTCAACGTCGCCGGCGCGACGAAGGCCCAGTACATCTTCGAGCCGGCTCATGGGGCCTATGTGCTCAACGCCGATCCATCGGCGATACTGCTCGACTCCGATCGGATCGATCCCGCGTGCTTGGACGCAGGCATGCTCCCCGGCCAGCGGTTCTTCGAGGCGCTGGAAGCCGGGAGGGATCCGTTCCTGATCGCCCCACCTGCCCCGCCGCACGACGTCGAACGAGCCGCCGCACTGTTGAAGGCGGCCCGATTTCGTTCCTACCGCTGTCTCGGGAGCGCCGAGGAGGCGCCCGACGAGCTCTGGTCGATGCCTCTGGTCGAGCTCGAGTTTCCCGAGGGCGGCGCTCCCTCACCCGAGATTGGCGGGCTCTCGTCGCTCCGGGTCCTGCGCGGCGGGCCCGGGTTCGTCGTACCCGAAGCGATCGGCTCGCTCACCGCGCTGGAGACGCTGCTCGTACCGCGGTCCACGGTGCCGCGTAGCATCGGAGCGTTGCCGTCGCTCCAGGTGCTCCACTGCGTGCTCGACGACGCTGGCGCGGACGCGGTGTCCGAGCTCGTCTCGCTCCGGGAGCTGGTCGTGGCGTGTGCATCCGACCTCCAGCGCTTGCCCCTGCTCACGCCGCTCGAGCACCTGCAGCGTCTGACGATTCGCGGAGCGCCGGGGCAGGCGCACGTACTCTCGGGCATGGGCCGGACGTCGGCGCAAGAGGTCGCCTTGCATGGCTTCGAGTTTGCGCACGGGGCCGAGCTGGAGGGCTTGTTCGCCGGGCTGGCCGAGGCGGAGCAGCTCCTCGTCGACGTTCGTGTTCGGGACGGCACGCTGCCACGGAGCCTGTTTGCGCTCGGCGACTCGATCCGTACGCTGACGATCGAAGTCGAGGCGTTCGCTCCGCCGACGATTCGGCGGCTCAAGTCCACGTTCGGCCGCAGCCTCCGCGGGTAGGCCGATCCTCGGCTCGCGCGGCCAAGTGGACGGCAGCCCAACGATCAAAATGGTCGTGAGTGGCAGGAATTGCGGGGCTGCGTGATGCGCGCGGCTCGCGGGCTTGCGCCGACGGGCGGGGGTGACCATACTCCGCGGCTTCATGGCACGCGTCACGGTCGAAGACTGCCTCGCTCGGGTCCCCAATCGGTTTGCCCTGACCATCTTGGCCTCGCGCCGGGCTCGCTCGCTGTCCGAGGGTCGCGGTCGCGCCATGGTCGAGTGCGACAACAAGGAAGGCGTGACGGCGCTGCGCGAGATCAGCTCGGACCGCGTGCGCTACAAGGAAGACGTAGCCAACACCATGGTCGACTTCATCGAGGAGCAGCGGCGCCAGCTCCGGGTGACGACCGGTGAGCACACCTTCCTCGAGGCCGCTTCGCTGCGTGCGCTCGAAGACGACGACATCGACGGCGACGACGGTGACGACGAGGACGACGACATCGAGGAGCTGCAGGCCGATCCCGAGGCCCTCAACAAGCAGGCCAAGAAGGTCACCGAGGACGACGAGGTCGAGGACGAGGACGAGGAGGAGGAAGGCGAGGAGGAGGAAGGCGAGAGCTCGGACGACGAGGACGCCGACTTCGGAGGAGACGAGGACGCCGACTTCGTGCCCGACGACGACGACCTGTCCGACGACTCCGAGGAGTCCGAGGAGTCCGAGGACGAGGAGGACTGAGCCGGGTGCGAGGGACCCGTGGGCCGTCGCGCTGCGCGGGGGCCACGTTCGGCCTCGTCGCATGGCTCGCGTCGCTGGGAGCGTGCGCGGATCGAGCCCCTCCCGCGGCATGGCCGCTGCCCGAGCCGCCCTCGCTGGCGCACCCGCTGCCCGCCAAGTCGGGGTCGCCCGTCGCGGTCGAGGACGATGCATCGGTCGGCTCGACGTCGTCGAGCGATGCATCGGCCCCCGAGGGCGCGCCCGTCGACGGCGCGGCCGAGCCATCGCAGCCCTCGGCGCATGGTTCTGGTAAACCTGCGCCCGGATGAGCGCGCCACCGTTTCGCAAGGTCCTCGTCGCCAATCGCGGGGAGATTGCCCGCCGCGTGTTCCGGACCTGCCGCGCGCACGGCATCGCCACCGTCGCGGTGTGGAGCGAGGCCGATCGCGGGGCGCCCCACGTGCTCGATGCCGACGAGGCCTACTGCATCGGAGCCCCGCCCGCGCGCGACAGCTACCTGGTGGGCGAGCGCATCATCGAGGTGGCGCTGCGCTCGGGGGCCGAGGCGATCCATCCGGGCTATGGCTTCCTCAGCGAGCGCGCCTCGTTTGCGGCCGCGTGCGAGGCCGCGGGGGTGGTGTTCGTGGGTCCCCCCGGGGCGGCGATGGACGTGATGGGCGACAAGGTCGCGGCTCGGCGCGCCATGATCGAGGCCAAGGTCCCCGTGGTGCCCGGGGTCGAGGACGTGCAGGACGTGGCGGCAGCCCGGTCGGCCGCGGCGGAGATCGGCTACCCCGTGATGGTCAAGGCCTCGGCCGGCGGCGGCGGCAAGGGCATGCGAGTGGTGCACGACCCCGCCAAGCTCGAGCGCGCGTTCGAGGCGGCGGCGCGCGAGGCAATGGCGTCGTTCGGCGACGACCGGATCTTCATCGAGCGCGCGGTGATGCGGGCGCGCCACGTGGAGATCCAGCTCATGGCCGACGCCCATGGCAACGTGGTGTACCTGGGCGAGCGCGACTGCTCGGTGCAGCGTCGCCACCAGAAGGTCATCGAGGAGTCCCCCTCGCCCAGCGCCCAGATGTCGGCGCGGGTCCGTGCGGCCATGGGCGAGGTTGCGGTGCGGGCGGCCCGGGCGGTGGGCTATCGCAGCGCCGGTACGGTCGAGTTCCTGTTCGAGGAGACCGACGATGGACCGCGCTTCTACTTCCTGGAGATGAACACCCGCCTGCAGGTCGAGCACCCGGTCACCGAGGCGATCACGGGACGCGACCTGGTCCTCGACCAGCTGCGCGTGGCGGCCGGGGAGCCCCTGGGGTACGCGCAGGAGGACGTGGAGCTGCGGGGCCACGCGATCGAGTGCCGGATCTACGCCGAGGATCCGTCCACGTTCCTGCCGCGGCCGGGCCCCGTGCACCGCGTGCGCTGGCCGCAGGGGGCGGGGGTCCGGATCGACGCGGCGGTCGACGATCGCAGCGAGGTCTCGAGCTACTACGATCCGATGATCGCCAAGCTCACCACGTGGGGCCCCGACCGTCCGGCCGCACTGGCCCGCATGCGGGCGGCGCTGCGCGACACGGTGCTCCTGGGCATCCCCACCAACATTCCGTTGCACCTGCGGATCCTCGGCGAGCCCGATTTCGTCGATGGGCGCTCGGTGAGCACCCGCTACCTCGACCTGCACCCCGAGCTGATGGAGCCTCGGGTGATGCCCGACGACGATCCTCGCCGACTCGCAGTGGCCGCGGCGGCGGCGGTGCGCGCTGCGACGAATTCGCGTCCAGCGGCGGCCGAGGCAGGGACCGTCGACGAGGGACGCGCGTGGCGGGAATCCGCGCGATGGCGCGGATAGGCGTGAACGTGGTAGCGTGCCCTCCCGGGTGCCAAGCCGCGGTCGGCGGAATTTGGCGGTGACGATCGCGATGCCCTCCCCACGGATGGCGCGACGAACGAAAGACGACAATGACATCCGGGAACAAGCGCACCAAGTTCATCTTCGTCACGGGGGGCGTGACGTCTTCGCTCGGCAAGGGCCTGTGTGCGGCCTCGATGGGGGCCCTGCTCGAGAATCGCGGGCTCAACATCGGTCTGCAGAAGCTCGACCCCTATCTCAACGTGGACCCGGGGACGATGAACCCCACCCAGCACGGTGAGGTGTTCGTGACCGACGATGGGGCCGAGACCGATCTCGATCTGGGTCACTACGAGCGGTTCGTGTCGCATCGCATGTCGCGGCACAGCAACTACACGTCGGGTCAGATCTACGAGTCGGTGATCCGCAAGGAGCGTCGAGGGGAGTACCTCGGCCAGACCGTGCAGGTGATCCCCCACGTCACCAACGAGATCAAGAGCTGCATCCTCGAGGCAGCCGAGGGGCTCGACCTGCTCATCGTGGAGATCGGGGGGACGGTCGGCGACATCGAGAGCCTGCCGTTCCTCGAGGCGATCCGACAGCTTCGCTTGCAGGTGGGCCGCGAGAACGCGGTGTTCGTGCACCTGACGCTCTTGCCCTACATTGCGACGGCGGGCGAGGTGAAGACCAAGCCCACGCAGCACTCGGTGATGAAGATGCGGGAGATCGGCATCCAGCCCGACATCCTGGTGTGTCGGGCCGATCGGCCGGTGACCCGCGCGGTGCGGGAGAAGATCGCGCTGTTCACCAACGTGGATCTCGACGCGGTGGTGCCGCTGCAGGATCTCGACACGATCTATCAGGTGCCGCTGTCGCTGCACGAGGCGGGCATGGACGACAAGCTCTGTGCGCTGCTCAACATCTGGACCCGCGAGCCCAAGCTCGGAGAGTGGCAGCGCATCGTCGAGACGCTGCGCTCGCCTCAGCAGCGGGTGCGCATCGCGATGGTCGGCAAGTACGTCGATCTGGCCGAGTCGTACAAGAGCCTGTCGGAGGCGCTCGTCCACGGCGGCATCGCCCACGGAGCGGCGGTCGACATCGCCTACGTCGATGCCGAGGAGATCGATCGCCGCGGGGCCGACAAGCTGCTGGCGGGCTTCTCGGGCATCCTGGTCCCGGGAGGCTTCGGACAGCGCGGCAGCGAGGGCAAGATCGAGGCGATCCGCTGGGCGCGCGAGGGTGGGGTGCCGTTCCTGGGCATCTGCCTGGGCATGCAGATGGCGGTGGTCGAGTACGCGCGCAACGTGGCGGGCCTTCCGGGAGCCGCCAGCGGCGAGTTCTCGCCCGACGCCGCCGTCAAGGTCATCGATCTGATGGACGAGCAGCAGGGAGTGAAGGACAAGGGCGGCACCATGCGGCTGGGTGCGTACCCCTGTGACCTGGTGCCCAAGTCGCTGGCGGCGCGGGTCTACGGGCGGACGAGCATCTCCGAGCGCCACCGACATCGCTACGAGTTCAACAACGCGTATCGCGAGCCGCTCGAGGCGGCGGGGCTGCGGCTCTCGGGGCTCTCGCCCGACGGCAGCCTGGTGGAGATGGTGGAGCTGCCGGGCGACGTGCACCCGTTCTTCATCGGCTGCCAGTTCCACCCCGAGTTCCGCAGCCGCCCCACCGCGCCGCACCCGTTGTTCGCGGCCTACATCTCGGCGGCGCTCGACCGCCTGCGCGAGCACGCCTGACGCTCCATTCCACGCCACGATCGCTCGGGTCGTGTGGGGGAGACTCGGGTCCGGGCGACCGCCGCGGACGCCGACGGGGTCGGCCGGGGCCGCTCGGCGGCCGTGCCGGTGGCCTCTGGCGTGACCCGATTGGCGCCCAATGGCCTTTGGCCAGCCCCTTGCAGGGGTGGTATCGTGAGTCGTACCCCCACTGCTTCGCGGGAGCCGATCGACGTCATGGCATTGAACATGCGGCAAGAGCTGCGAATGAGTCAGCAGCTCGTCATGACGCCTCAGCTCCAGCAGGCGATCAAGCTGCTGCAGCTGTCGCGGATGGAGCTCCAGGATCTCGTCCGGGGGGAGCTGCTCGAGAACCCCTTGCTCGACGACTCGATGGAGCTCGGCGGCGGCAGCGACGAGCCGGTGTCGTCGGTCGAGATGCAGGACAGCCTCGAGATGAACCGGGGGAGCGAGGTCGGCTCCGAG
Organism: Paraliomyxa miuraensis; assembly: GCF_026337845.1. Classification (GTDB taxonomy): domain Bacteria; phylum Myxococcota_A; class Polyangia; order Nannocystales; family Nannocystaceae; genus Paraliomyxa; species Paraliomyxa miuraensis. The sequence continues at coordinate 394,945 of NZ_JAOVZF010000159.1, forward strand.
CAGAGCGACCATCAAGCCCAGGCCGAGCTCAAGGTCGATGACGGTCCCAAGGACAATTTCGACTGGGAGGCCTACCTCGAGAACAACAGCTATGCGCCCACTACGGGGCCCGGGGTGCGCCTCGACAACGAGGACATGCCGTCGCTCGAGGCCACCGCCTCGCGACCCGAGACCCTCGCCGAGCACCTCGAGTGGCAGGTGCGGCTGACCAACTTCTCGCTGGTCGAGGAAGAGATCGCCGAGTACATCATCCAGAGCCTCTCGAGCGCGGGCTACCTGCGCGACGTGACGGTGCCCCAGATCGCGCGGCGGGCCGGCTACTCGGTGCTGCGCGTGGAGGAGGTGCTGCGCAGGATCCAGAACCTCGATCCGGTCTCGGTGGCGGCGCGCAACCTCGCCGAGGCGCTGTGGATCCAGACCAACCATCCCGACGCGCCGATCGAGGACCCGCTGGTGCGGGGGATCATCTGCAAGCACCTCGACAAGCTCGAGCGCAACGCGTATCCGGCGATCTCCCGCGACATGGACGAGTCGCTCGAGGAGGTCTACGAGGCGGCCAAGGTGATCATGAGCCTCGAGCCGCGGCCGGCTCGCGCCTATGCCTCCGAGGAGCCGCAGTACATCGTCCCCGACGTCTACATCCAGAAGGTCAGCGACGAGTACGTGGTGACGCTCAACGACGACGGGCTGCCCAAGCTCAAGATCAGCGGGTTCTACCGCGGGGCGATGGGGCAGAACCGCGAGGCCAAGGAGTACATCACCGAGCGCCTGCGCTCGGCGCAGTGGCTGATCCGTTCGATCCAGCAGCGTCAGCGCACGATCCTCAAGGTCGCGCACAGCATCCTCAAGTTCCAGCGCGAGTTCTTCGACAAGGGCGTGGAGTACCTGCGGCCGCTCATCCTCAAGGACGTGGCCGAGGACATCCAGATGCACGAGTCCACGGTCAGCCGGGTGACGACCAACAAGTACGTGCACACGCCGCAGGGCATCTTCGAGCTCAAGTACTTCTTCAACGCGGGCATCAGCCGCAGCAACGGTGAGGAGCTCGCGTCCGAGGCGGTCAAGACCAAGATCAAGCAGCTCATCGACAACGAGGAGCCACGCCGTCCCTACAGCGACCAGAAGCTGGTCGAGATCCTCAAGGCCGACGGCATCGACATCGCGCGGCGCACGGTGGCCAAGTACCGCGAGCAGCTGGGGATCCTGTCCAGCAGCAAGCGAAGGCGTCTTTTCTAATCATGCCCCCCCACGACCAGCGTCAGCAGACGCGCACCCAGGTGCCCCCCAGGGGGGGCTTGGCCTTCGCGGGATGACGGTTGCGCGGAGAGAAGATCATGCGCAGGGAACTCTCGGTCGACGTTGGCAAGCTGCTCGAGGACAGTGAGGCCGCGGGCTTGCAGCTCACGCTCCTGTCCAACTGGGGCGGGCTCGATCGCTCGATCCTGCGGCCGCGGATCCAAAAGCCGGGGCTGGCGCTGTCCGGGTTCGTCAAGCACGTCTACGCCGACCGCCTGCAGGTGCTGGGGTTGACCGAGATCGACTACCTGCTGTCGACGCCGCCCGAGCAGGCCCGGCAGGGGCTGACCGCCTACATGGCCCGGGACGTGTGCGGCATGGTGATCACGCGAGGACTCGAGCCGCCCGAGGTGCTGGTCGACGTGGCGCGTGAGCAGGGGGTGCCGCTCCTGTGCTCGTCGCTGCTGACGGGAACGTTCATCTCGCGGGTCACGCGGAGGCTCGAGGACCTGCTGTCGCCCACCGCCAACATCCACGGGGTGCTGGTCGACGTGCTCGGGGTGGGGCTCTTGCTCATCGGCCGCAGCGGAGTGGGCAAGAGCGAGGCCGCGCTCGACCTGGTGCTCAAGGGGCACCGCCTGGTGGCCGACGACCTGGTCGAGGTCACGGTGCGGCCGCCCGACACCGTGTGGGGGGCGGCGACCGAGCTGCACCAGCACCACATGGAGATCCGCGGGATGGGGATCCTCAACATCACCCACCTGTTCGGAGTGGCGGCCGTCCGCGACAACAAGAAGATCGAGGTGGTGGTCGAGCTGTCGGACGTGGAAGAGGGGGACTACGACCGGCTGGGGACCGAGGCGCAGGTGTGGCCGATCCTCTCGGTCGACGTGCCGCTGGTGCGGATCCCGCTGCGGCCGGGGCGCAACATCGCATCGCTCATCGAGGTGGTGGCGCGCAACCAGCTGCTCAAGTACCGCGGTCACGATTCCGCGCGGGAGTTCCAGGAGAAGGTCAACGCGCGCATCAAGGCCCAGCTGGGGGCCAGCCTGGGCGATGCGCTGGGCGGGGGCCCCGTCCCCGAGGCGGTGGCGGCGGCCACCAGCCAGGCGATTCCCATTACGGAGGTCGAGTGATGGACCTGTTGGTGATCTCGGGCCTCAGCGGCGGGGGCAAGTCCACCGCCCTGCATGCGCTCGAAGACGTGGGGATGTACTGCACCGACAACGTCCCCGTGCCCCTGGTGCCCGAGCTGGTGCGGATGGTCCGCGGCACGGATGCCACGCGGACGGTGGCGGTGGGGATCGACGCCCGCGACGGCCAATTCCTCGAGCGCTTCGGACAGGTCCATCGCGAGCTGCAGCAGGCGGGGCTGTCGGTCGAGGTGGTGTTCATCGAGGCCAGCGACGCGACGCTGGTGCGCCGCTACTCGACCACGCGCCGGCTGCACCCCATGGGCCAGCTGCCCGAGGGGATCGGACGCGAGCGCGAGCTGCTGGGGCCGATCCGCGAGGTGGCGTCGCTGACCATCGACACCACCGACCTCAACGCGCGTCAGCTCCGGCAGCTGGTGCGCGATCGCTACGGCGGCGGCGGTGGCTTGCGGGTCGCGCTGGTGTCGTTCGGGTTTCGCAGCGGGGTTCCGGCCGACGCCGACGTGGTGCTCGACACCCGGTTCCTGGCCAACCCGTTCGAGGTGGACAAGCTCCGGCCGCTGTCGGGGCTGCACGAGCCGGTGGCGCGCTACGTGCTCGAGCAGCCCGACGCCGAGGAGCTGCTGCAGCGGGCCGAGTCGCTGGTGCGGTTCCTGGTGCCGCGGGTGAGCGCGGAGGGGCGCTCGTATCTAACGGTTGCGCTCGGCTGCACGGGCGGCCAACATCGCTCCGTGGCGCTGGTCGAGCAGCTCAAGGAGCGCCTCTGCGGCGAGCCCAAGCTCTCCGCTCGGCTCCTGGTGCGTCATCGCGACGTGGGGCATGGGCCATGAGCACGAGTGAGGACGACGAACCCTCGATGGGGCCGGCGGTGGGGGTGGTCCTGGTCGGCCACGGACGCAGCGCCAGCGAGCTGCTGGCTGCCGCCGAGGGCATCGTGGGGACCCGGGCGCTCGCCGACGTGCGGGCGGTCGATGCCGGACGCGGCGAGACGCCCCGGCTCGGCCAGGAGCTCTGCGACGTGATCGACGAGGCCGATCGAGGCGCCGGGGTGCTGGTGCTGGTGGATCTGTGGGGCGCGAGCCCGTGCAGCTGCGCCCAGCGAGAGGTCCGGTCCCACCGCGCCGTGATCCTGGCCGGGCTCAACCTGGCCATGCTGCTCAAGCTCGCTGCCCTCGATCGCCGAGCGCTCGACCCCGAGGCGCTCGGCCACGCATGCGCCGATTCCGGCCGTCGGGCGGTGGCGGTGCACGTTCCCCAGGGGCCCACGCAGGAGCCGGACGCAGCGTCCACGCCGGACCATGGCCAGACGGTGGGAGAGACCCACACCGAGGAGACTCGAGCATGAGTGAATCGACCAAGGGAGATCTCGAGATCGTCAATGATCTCGGCTTGCACGCACGGGCCGCGGCCAAGCTGGTGCGAGTGGCCAACGACTTCGATGCCGACGTGTTCGTGGGGCACGCCGGGCGCGAGGTCAATGGCAAGAGCATCCTGGGGGTCTTGATGCTGGCCTGCGCCAAGGGCAGCACCATCAGCGTTCGCTGCGAGGGCAAGCAGGCCATGGCGGCGTACAGGGCCATCGGTGACCTGGTTCGCGACGGCTTCGGGGAGCGGTGAGCAAGGAGGGCGACGAGCGCGAGCCCGAGGGCTCGGAGCGCCGCCGGCGGTTCGAGGGCATCGCCGCGAGCCCAGGGGTGGCGATCGGGCCGGCGTACGTCGTCGATCGCCACAAGATCCCGGTGCCGCGTCGCAGCATCGATCGCACCGAGGCCGACGCGGAGGTCCATCGCTTTCGCAAGGGCCTGCGCGACACCCAGGCCCAGCTCGAGCAGATCAAGGCCCGTCTCCCGCACGGTGAGCACCGCCAGATCCTCAAGGCCCAGCAGCTGATGCTGCGCGACCCCGACATGGCGACGCACGTGGAGCAGCTCATCCGTGAGGAGCACCTGTGCGCGGAGTGGGCGTTGTCGCGGGTGGCCGACGAGATCCGCGACACGCTGCAGAAGGCCGACGACCAGTACTTTCGCGAGCGCAGCAGCGACATGACGTTCCTGGCCGAGCGCGTGCTGCTGGCCCTGCGCGGCGAGGATCCGGCCGAGATCGATCCGCCCGCGGGGGCGGTGGTGGTGGCCCACGATCTACCGCCGGCCGACACGGCCGGGTTTGCTCGCACCGAGGTGGTGGGCATGGTCACCGCGATCGGCGGGCAGACCTCCCACAGCGCCATCGTGGCGCGCTCGCTCGAGATCCCCGCGGTGGTGGGGGTCGACGACATCGACCAGGAGGTCGAGGACGGCGACACCTTGATCGTGGATGCGATCCACGGCGTGGTGGTGGTGAGGCCGAGCACCGAAGAACTCGAGCAGTGGGAGGAGATCCGCGATCGCTACGAGCGCTTCGAGGATCGAGTGCAGCGCGAGCACGGCCTGCCCGCCTCGGGCCGCGACGGCACCCACGTCACCCTGCGAGCCAACGTGGCGCTGGAGGCCGAGCTGGGCTCGGCGTTGTTCCACGGCGCCGAGGGGGTGGGCCTCTATCGCACGGAGTTCATGTTCATGGACCGCGAGGTCCCTCCGTCCGAGGAGGAGCACTATCGCCTGGCCAAGAACGTGCTGCGGCGGGTCGCACCCTATCCGGTGGTGTTTCGCACCTTCGACCTGGGGTCGGACAAGCCCACGCGCCTGATGAGCTGGACCGAGCGCGAGCGCAACCCGGCCATGGGGCTGCGCTCGCTGCGGCTGGCGCTGCGCGAGCGCGAGATGTTCCTGGCGCAGCTACGGGGCCTGCTGCGGGCGGCGGTGCACGGTCCGCTGCGGATCATGCTCCCCCTGGTCAGCGGGCTCGGCGAGCTGCGGGCCGCCTACGATGCGGTGGCCGAGGCGCGGCGCCAGCTGGCCGATGCTCGCATTGCCCATGCCCAGGTGGTCCCGGTGGGGATCATGATCGAGATGCCGTCGGCGGCGATCATGGCCGACTTGCTCGCGCCCCACGTGGATTTCATGAGCATCGGCACCAACGATCTCATCCAGTACACGCTGGCGATCGATCGCGACAACGACGACGTGGGGTACCTCTATCGGCCGCTGCATCCCTCGATCTTGCGGCTGATCAAGGGCGTGGCGCAGGCGGGACGCGAGCACGGGATCTCGGTGAGCCTGTGCGGCGAGATGGCGGCGGACCCTCGCTACACCTGGGTGCTGGCGGGCCTGGGGGTCCGCGAGCTGAGCATGCACCCGTCTGCGATCCCGGTGATCAAGAACATCATCCGCGGCTCCGATCTCGCCGAGATGGAGGCGCTGGCGCAGCAGGTGCTCGAGGCGCCCGACGTCGACGAGGCCGAGCGCCTGCTGCTGGCGGTGATGCGGGAGCGGTTCCCCGAGCATCTGCAGCACGGCGGCGGTCAGCCGCTGCACGGCGAGCGGGAGGCTCCGCCGTGACCGCGCCCCGGCGTCCCGCGGATCGCTCGCGGCTCCTGGCCACGTCGGCCGGGCGGGTCTATGCGGTGGATCGCGGTCCGCTCGAGGGCCCGGTGCCGCCGCTGGTGCTGCTGCACGGGCTGTTGGTCACGCATCATGCGTTTCGAGCGATCCTCGAGCCGCTGGCCACGGGTACGCCGCAGCACCCCGGCCGCCGCGTCATTGCGCTCGATCTACCCGGTGGGGGCGAGAGCGATCGGCCCGAGCCGAGCGAGGCCGACGGGTACTCGCTGTCGTGGCTCGCCGAGCGCGTCGACGAGGCGCTCGGTGCCCTGGGCGTGGGGCACTGCGATCTGCTGGGGCACAGCTTTGGCGGCGCGGTGGCGCTGCAGCTGGCGAGCACCGTGCCTGCGCGGGTCCGGCGGCTGGTGCTGGTGGATCCGGTGGCCTTCACCATGGAGCTGCCGCTCGAGGGGAAGATGGCCCTGGTGCCCCGGCTGGGGCCGCTCTTGTTCACGCAGCTCTATCGGCGGGCGGATCTGCGGCGGTATCTCGTGCGTGCCTTCTCGACTCCCGAGCTGCTCGACGAGCGGGCGGTCGACGTCTACTGGGATCGGCTGGGGCGTGACGGCGGACGTGAGGCCGGCTACGCGATGCTGCTTCAGATGACGCGGATGGACGCGCTGCGCGAGCGGCTGCCCAAGGTGAACGCGCCCGCGCTGGTGGTGTGGGGCGATCGCGATGGGCTGGTGCCGGTGGAGAACGGCGAGCGCCTGGTGGAGCTGCTGCCCCATGCGGAGCTGGCGGTGGTGGAGGGCTGCGGGCATGCGGTGGCCGAGGAGCGGCCCGATGCCCTGCTCGAGCTGGTGCGCGGGCACCTCGGTCCGGGCTGAAGTCGGCTACTCGTAGACCACCAGCCACTGATCGCGCTCCACCCCCTCGAGCACGACCTGCCGCCCCGAGGCGGGCCAGGTGACCTCCACGCGGTGAAGCGGCGCGCCGTCGTCACCGAGCCCGAAGTGTGCCACGGGCTCCTGCTGCCCGAAGAAGTGGCTGCCCACCCCGAGCTCCCGCACCTGCACCGGTCCGCCCTCGCTCGTCCACACCCGCACCTTGGCGCCCAGGCTGCGGGTGTTGGGGGCCTGGCCGATCGCTTCCACCACCAGCCAGTGGCCGGTCGCCAGATCGTTGCGGTAGAGCGCGGGCACCTCGGTGTTGGACATCACGAACAGGTCGAGGTCGCCGTCGCGATCGTAGTCGAACGGCAGCAGCCCTCGCCCCTGGCGAGCGAAGGTCACCCCCCACTGGACCGCGCGATCGGGCCACGGAGCCTCCGCCCCGTCGTTGCGCCACAGCTTGACCATGTCGGCGTGGTACGGCGTGGAAGGCCATCCGGCCGCGAGCGCCAGATCGAGATCGCCGTCGTGCTCGAGGTCGGCGAAGGCTGCGCCCCATGCCCAGCCGCCGTCGCGCAGCCCCAGCACGTCGGTGACGTCGGTGAACTGACGCGCGCCCTCGTTGCGATACATGCGATTGCCCAGCCACGGGAACCGCCGTGTCTCGATTGCCGACACGAACCAGTCGAGATCGCCGTCGCCGTCGTAGTCGCCGAACGTGGAGCCCATGCCGTTGCGCTCGGTTCCCAGGCCCGATTCGAACGTGGTGTCGGTCAGCGCGAGCCCTGCCTCGTTCCACCACAGCCGGCTGGTGCCGAAGTCGGCCGCGAGCGAGAGCTCGGGCCAGCCGTCGTCGTCGAGGTCGACGAACGCGGGCGCGAACCCATACGAGCCCGCCTTGGCGTCCACGATCGGAGCCAGCGCGCGCAGGTCGATCCCCATCGCCACCGTCACGTCCTCGAACGAGCCGGGCGCGGCCGCCCCGATCCCGTGCAGCAGACGGTTGTGGTCGATCGGATTGCCCAGCGGATCGTCGGGGTGCCAGTCGGCCACGAACAGATCGAGCCAGCCATCGAGGTCGTAGTCGCCGACCCCGATGCCCATGCCCAGGTGGACCGTGCCCGTGTCCACCGCCACGCCGCGTTCGATGCCCTGCTCGGTGAACCCGCCGCGGCCATCGTTGACGTAGAGGTAGTTGCGGGTAGCCCCGAGCACCGTGAGCACCAGATCGAGATCGCCGTCGCCGTCCACGTCGGCCCACGCCACGCCTCCGGTGGCCCGCGGCTCTGCGAGCCCCGCGGCCGCGGTGACCTCCTCGAAGGTCCCGTCGCCACGGTTGCGCATCAGGTGGTCGGGACCCTCCAGCGTGGTGAGGTAGAGGTCGGCAAACCCATCCTCGTCGTAGTCGGCCGCGGCGGCGGCTCCGAGGAAGCGCTCGGGGATGCAGAAGTCGCCGAGCTCGCTGGCGTCCTCCACGTCGTCGATCACGCAAAACGGCGGGATGTGGAACGGACCGGGGTCGAAGTCCAGGCCGGCCGCGGCGGTGACCACGGTGAAGCCGGGGAGATCGACCGGCGGTCGATCGGAGCCGAGATCGGGCGGCGGCTCGCCGGTGTCGCTGGTGTCATCGGCAGGGGGAGGCTCGGTGGTGGCGTGCCCGGTCGTGTCGCCGGTATCGCTGCTGCCCGTGGTGACCGGGAGCTCGCCCGTGCCCGAGGTCGTGGGATCGGCGGGCTCCATGACGACGCTCGGCTCGCGACACGCGAGGGCCGCCCCAAGGACTGGGGCGAGCCACACGAGCCGAGCGGTGGGCGAAGGGCCCATGGACGCGCCAATGCCTCGCGTCTACGGGTAGTCGCGGGTGTCGGCCACCACGCCCGCGCAGCCGTTGGCCCCCGCGGGCGCCATCAGGCCCACGCCGTCGGCCCGGATTCCACCGGTGCCGCCCGTGCCGGCCGTGCCCGCGGCACCGCCGTTGAAGCTCACGTTGCCCACGGCCACCTCGGCGCCGCTGACGGTCACGATGCCGACCGACGAGCCGCCGCAGCCGCCCGCGCCACCGCCTCCGCCACCACCACCGCCACCGTTGCCACCCGCGGCGCCGTTGCCCGGCTCGCCGCCGTTGTCGGTGCCATTGGCTCCGTTGCCGTGGAGGCCGGCGATGCCACCGTTGCCTCCGTTGCCTCCGTTGCCTCCGTTGCCTCCGAGGCCGAGGAAGAGGTCGGTGTTGGTGACCTCGATGCTCGAGTTGACCGCCACCAGGCAGAACGAGCCGCCGCCGGGAAGACCCGTGCCGCCACGCTCACCGCCGCAGCCACCGGCCCCGCCCCCGCCTCCGCCCCCGCCGATTCCGTTGCCGGAGTCGAACACGCAGAACACGCCCGAGTCCACGTCGAACCCGCCCGCGCCGCCGCCACCACCGCCTCCGCCATGATTGCCGCGCGTGGACAGTGAGCCGGTCGGCGGCACCCACAAGCCATCGCCGCCGAAGTCGCCATCGGGATCCATCGAGGTGGTTCCGCCCCCGCCGTTGACCCCGATCTGACCGGCATTGCCGACCACGCCGTTGGTGCCGTTGTCGTCGCAGTCCGAGCCGCACTGGCTGGCCCCCGCGGCTCCACCGGTGCCGACCACGGTGGGATCACCACCGGCCGATCCGCTGGTCCCCGCGGTGGAGGGACAACCACCGCCTGCACCACCCACGCCACCGGTGGCCCCGCAGCCCGAGACCCCGGCGGCGCCGCCCGTGCCGTTGGAGGAACCGTTGGCTCCGTTGCCTCCATCCTCGCCCGAGAGCCCGTTGGCCCCGGTGTCCCCGGCACCCGCGTTGCCGGCTTCGATGATGCAGTAGTCGATGGTGAGCAGCCCCTCGGGCGTGTCACGGACCCACACCGCATAGGTGGACTGGCTCATGCCGGGGTAGTCCCGGCCCCGGATGGTGAAGCCATCGACCTCGGTCTGCTCGCTGAGGTTGATGGCCACCAGCGCGCGATGCTCCTGGCCGTTGATCACCGTCTCGTTGAGGAAGACGTCGCGGTCCCAGGTCTGGTCGTCGTAGCCACCATAGAGGCTGACGCCGGTGTCGAGGTTGACCGTCTCGTTGTAGGTGCCCTCGGCCACCAGCACGGGGCGCGGGGGGTTGAACGTGGCCGCGATCTCGATGCCGCGCGCGATGGTGGCGACGGGATCGTCCTGCATCAGGCCGTCGTTGAGGTCGCTGCCCACCGCGGCGTTGACGAACACCGAGCAGCCCGCCAGGCCATCGAGGCCGTCGTCGTTCTCGTCGAGGCCGTTGATGTCGGGATCGTCGACCTGCTCGCAGGCCTCCGTGACCGTGCCCGAGCTCGAGGACTCGTCGTCGCCCGTGGTGGTCGAGCTGCCGCCGTCGGGATCGACGCTGGTGCTGCCCGAGGAGGCCGAGGTCGCGTCTGCGACCGTTGCGCTCGCGTCGTCGGGGCCGAGGCTGGTGGTGTCGTCTCCCGGGTCGCCGGTGGTCTCCGGCGGCGGCCCGCTCAGGCTCGAGTTGGTGGTGGAGGGCGGGGCATCGTCCGCGCACCCAGCGGTGGCGAGGAGGGGACAAGCCAAGGCAACGACGGTGAGTAGCGTACGAGACCGCATCGTAGCTTCCTGCAATACGCCAGCCCGTCCGCTGGCACAAGCCCCATCGCAAGCCGGGCCTCGACGTTTTTCGCGACGGGTGCACGGCCCGAGGCATGGGGACTGGCCCCCGCGGTCTCACTACGCCGGCTTCGGCCGGCCTACGATACACTCCCCCGCGATGCCGCCGGCCATGATCCGGGGGGCACGGGGAGCCCTGGCCCTGGCCCTGTTGCTGTGGGTCTGGCTGTGGACCCCGCCATGGGCCGGGACGGCGCGGGCCGGTGACCCGGACCAGCGCTGGCGGACCATCGAGACCGAGCACTTCTACGTGCACTACCTAGTGGGCGAGGAAGACGCCGCCGAGCGCGTGGCGGCGGTGGCGGAGCGAGCCTACGACCGACTCACGGTGGCGTGGGGCCACGAGATCTTCCTCAAGACCCACATCTCGCTCTACGACAACCAAGACACCGCCAACGGCCGCGCGACGGCGGTACCGTTTCCGCAGATCATCGCCTACACCACCGCGCCCGAGTCGCTGTCGGTGCTCGAGTCCTACGACGACTGGATCGACATCCTCATCACCCACGAGCTGGTGCACGTGGTCCACCTCGACACGGTGCACGGGATCCCGCGGCTGGTGAACGCGATCTTCGGGTTCGGGGTGCTCGGCAAGGTGACCGCGCCCAACATCCTGCAGCCGCGCTGGATGGTCGAGGGCATCGCCACCATGAACGAGTCGGACTACTCGGCGTTCGGGCGCCGTCGCTCGGCCCAGTTCGACGCGTTCATCCGCATGGCCGTGCTCGAGGGGGCGTTCCAGTCGCTCGACCAGGTCAGCAGCGGGACCCGCATGTGGCCGCACGGCACCTCGGTCTACCTCTATGGCGTGCACTTCATGTACTACATCGAGGCGCGCTACGGCCCCGACAAGCTGCGCGAGCTGAACCACGTGTATGCCACTCAGCTGGTCCCGTTCGGGATCAATCGTGCGGTCCAGGACGTGCTGGGGGTCGACTTCCAGCAGCTGTGGAAGGAGTTCCAGGAGGACACCACGCGGCGGTTCCAGGCCCAGGCTCGTCGCATTCGCGGCCGAGGCCTGCGGCAGGGGCGGCGGGTGACGTTCGCCGGCGAGAGCGCCCGTTACCCGTTTTGGTCGCCCGACGACCAGTACGTGTACTTCTACAAGGGCGACGGCCACCGCGAGGAGGGCATCAAGCGCATCGCGGCCACCGGCGGCCGCGTGCGCGAGGGCAAGGGCATCGGCCGCCAGGGCGCAGACGTGGACGTGGAGCACGTGCTCGACGTGGAGGACAGCGCCTCCGCCGGCTTCGTGGGGGCGACCGGCGACATGGTGTTCGACTGGACCAACACCTACGACTTTCGCTACCGCTGGAGCGACCTGTTTCGCTGGAATGGTGGTGATCCCGAGGAGGCCGAGCAGCTCACGTTCGGGCTGCGGGCGTCCGAGCCCGACGTGTCCCCCGATGGGCGGCGCGTGGCGTTTCGGCGCAACGACGTCGCGCAGTCGCGGCTGGCGATCCTCGAGCTGGCCACGGGCGACGTGACCGAGGTCCCGCCCATGGGACGCATCGATCAGGTCTACACCCCGCGCTGGTCGCCCGACGGCAAGACGATCGCGTTCTCGGGGTGGCGCGAGGGTGGCTACCGCGACATCTACCTCTACGACGTGGCCGCGGGGACCACCGAGCGGATCACCGCCGATCGCCACGTGGACATCGGCCCCGCGTGGACGCCCGACGGGCGCTACCTGCTGTTCTCGAGCGATCGCGACGACGTGTTCAACCTCTACGCGTTCGACCGGCACGAGCGCAGCTTCCACCAGGTCTCCAACGTGCTCGGCGGGGCGTTCGAGCCGCGGGTCAGCCACGACGGCACCCGCGTGGCCTACGTGGGCTACTCCAAGAACGGCTACGACGTGTGGGTGATGGCGCTCGACCCGGACCAGTGGCTCACCCCCATGCCCACCGTGTCGGATCTGCCCGAGGTCGACGACAACAAGCCGCCGGTCGAGCCCGGGCAGCGCCGCCCCCTGACCACCCACAGCCGCCGCTATCAGCCGTGGCGCACCATGTTCCCGCGCTCGGTGTTCCCCACCACGGTCGACGCGGCCACCTCCCAGTTCGGCTCGGCGCTGGGGCTCTCGACCGGGGTCGCCGACATGCTCGGGTTCCACTCGGCCGCGGTCGGGTTCCTCTATCTGCTCCAGCAGAAGCAATTCGTGGGCTCGGCCAGCTACGTCTACGACCGCCTGCTGCCGACCCTGCGCATCGACGCCAACCGCGGCTACACCGAGCGCGATGGCTTCAACCACTACGAGTACGATCGCGAGCCCGGCGATCCCGAGACCTACCTGCAGTCGGGCTACCGCGAGCGCAACAGCTGGCTCCAGGCCGGGGTGGGCGTGCCCGTGGTCCGGATTGCGCGGCACAGCGCCGACGCCAGCGTGTCCTACCGCTTCACGCGGCTGACCAACCTCGATGCCGGCGACGCGCCGATCGATCCGGGCGCGCCCACGACCCAGCTCCCCGAGGTTGGCGACATCGGCCAGGTCAACCTGCGCGTGGCCTACTCGGGGCTCGGTGACGGCAGCAACCGCTTCTCGCTGGGCAACGAGCGGGGTCGCAGCGCCGCGGTGGCCGTGTCGGTGCTCGACGAGCGACTCGGGGGAGACTTTGGCGACCTGCAGGCCTCGGCGAGCTACACGGAAGCGATTCCCATGCCATGGCGTGGACATCAATCGCTCCAGGTGTCGCTGCGCGGCGGAACCTCGGCCGGGGGATTGCGACGGCGCGGAGCGTTCTGCGTGGGCGACTTCGGCAGCGGGCCGGGCTCGCTCGGCGGGGTCGACGTGGTGCTCGCCACGCTGCAGCGCACCGGGTTCGGAGCCAACGGCTGCGCGCTCCTTCGCGGCTACGGTCCGCGCGCCGCGGACGGGCAGCACTTCGCGATCTTCTCGGCCGAGTATCGCATCCCCATCGTCGACGTCGATCGCGGCCTGGGGACCGCGCCGTTCTTCTTCCAGCGCGTGGCGATGGTGCCGTTCGTCGACTGGGGCAGCGCGTGGACCGAGGCCATTGCGCCCAAGGACGCACTGCTCGGGGCCGGCGCCACGCTCTCGTTCACCTTCCGGCTGGGCTACGTCGAGTCGGCCTCGGTGCTGCTCCAGATGGCCCATGGCTTCGATCGCGAAGAGGGGCTCGATACCTTCCGGGTGCTGGTGGGCAGCGCCTTCTAGCCCGTGCTCGCAGCAGGCCCCGCGGCCTCGAAGTCCGAGGTCGTCCCGAAAGCGGCCGCCTCTCCCGCCCGCGCAAACCCTTGCACGGGTCCGCTCGTGGCTCCCCGGGGGTGTTTGTCGGGGCCGGATCCGCCCTGCTAAGCTCCGCGGACGACGTGACCGCGCCTGTCTCGATTCCCGGCGTCACCGAGTTCGCCTTCGGGCGCCTGCTCAACCCCGACGACGAAGCCGCTGCGCCGCTGTCGCTGACCGCCGAGGGGCACCTGATGGTGCGCGTGCGGGGGGAGATGATGAGCCGGACCGATGCGCTGCTGGTGTGCAGCGAGAACCTCGAGACGCGCCCGCTCAATCGTCGCATGCAGGGGCGCGCGGTCCCCGACGTCTTCCGGCGCCTGGTCTCGCTCGAGGGCGAGGGCCACATGGTGCTCTCGCGGGAGGACGAGCGCTTCTTTCCCCTGCACCTGCACCGCGACCTGTGCTTCTTCATCGAGCACTACTTGTGGGCGCTCGAGGCCACTCTCATGTGGGACGTGGGGCAGCTGCCTGGCTCGCGGGGGGTGCGAGAGATGGCGCTGGTGCGAGCGGCGGGCGAGGGGCTGCTGGCCCTGCGCGTCCCCGGTGAGCTGGTGGCCATCAAGATCGCGGGCGATCGCCCCTACCGCGTGCACGTGGCGGGCTTCATCGGCTGGGTCGGCAACGTGGTGCCTCGGATGGAGCGCGATGTGCCCTACTTGCACTGCGAGGGAGAGGGCGCGGTGTTCGTGAGCCTGCCCAGCTCTCCGGGGGTTTCATCGGGGCCCGCGACGGGCGGCGCCCCGGTGGCCGCGCCGGCGCCGGCTTCGGCGGGGGGGCGGCGGTCTTGAGCCGCTACGACGCGCTCAAGCGGGAGATCCTCAATCTCCCGAACCTCATCACCATTGGGCGGTTGTTCCTCATCCCGCCGGTGTTGGTGCTCATCGATCCCACCGATCCCATCAACAACTTCATCGCCACCATGCTGTTCGCTTCGGCGGCCGGCCTCGACATCCTCGATGGCTGGCTCGCGCGGCGCCAGAACCTGGTGACGGTGTTCGGCAAGTTCATGGATCCGCTGGCCGACAAGCTCATGGCCATGTCGGTCATGATCTACCTGGTCCACGTGGACCTCCTGCCTCCGTGGCTCGTGGTCCTGATGATGGGGCGCGACTTCTACATCTCGGGCTTGCGCTCGGTGGCCGCCACCATGGGGGTGGTGATCGCCGCGGGGGAGGGCGGCAAGCTCAAGACGGTGTTCCAGCTCGTCGGCATCTGCTGCGTGATGGCGCGCTACACCTACCGCTGGCCGCTGTTCGACGAGATGGTCGACTTCAAGGTCATCGGCACCTTGTTCCTCTACTTCTCGCTCCTGCTGTCGATCGGAAGCGCCATCCAGTACACGGTGGACTTTCGCTCCACCCTGCGTCAGCAACGAGAGGGCTCCGAGGCCAGCTGAGATCGGGCCACGAGGAGCGCGCGCGTCATGGCAGGCGAATCTTCCATCACCTCCGAGCCGATGCTGGCCAACGCCGTGCTCCGGGGCCTGTCCCAGGGCTGGCTGCCGGGCCTGGCCTGGCTCGATGGCTCGGGGCAGGGGCGGAGCTTCGTGGGGGCCGAGCCCGATCTCGTGATCGAGGGCGACGACATGGCCCAGCTCGATGCCGTCGACGTGCGCTGGCGTGCCGACCCGTCGCGGGTGTGGGTGGGATGGTTGACCTACGAGCTCGGGATCGACTTCATGCTGAGCCGCCGCGCGGGGCGAGGCCCGCGTCCTGGTCTGTGCCTGCGACGCTATCCCGCGGTGCTCGAGCGCCATGCCGACGGGCACGAGCTCGTCCATGGCGACCCCGATGCTGCGCGCCAGCTCGCAGGGGTGCTGGAGCGCGCCGCTTCGGCTCCGATGGGCGAGCCCCCCTGGCCCCTCGAGCCGCTGCGACCCCGGCTGGTGCCCGAGGAGTATCGCGAGCGGGTGGGGCGGGCGCAGCAGGCCATCGCCGCCGGCCGTGCCTCGCACGTCCACCTGTCGCAGCAGCTCGGCGCGCGCTGGAAGGCCTCGGCCCCGCCCGGTACGCCGGTGCGAGTGGCCAGCGCCTACGCCAGCTTGCGTCGCCGCCGTCCCGTCACGATGGGCGCGCTGCTCGAGGCCGACGCCGACACCTGGTTCCTCTCCAATTCGGCCGAGACCCTGCTCGGCGTGCGCCACGGCCAGGGCCTGGAGGGGGCCGATCTGGTGCGGGTGTGGCCGACCGAGGGCGTGCGTCCCCGCGATCCCGATCCGGCCCGCGACGCGGCCATCGGCGATGCTCTGCTCCACGACCCGCGCGAGCGGGCGCGTCACCAGTCCATCGTCGACCAGGCCTGCGAGGACCTTGGGCGGATCGCCGTACCCGGGACCCTCTACGCCGAGCCGCAGCCGCAGCGGCGAGTCCTGCCGCTGTCTCATCAGCTCATCACGCAGGTCTCCGCCAGCCTTCCCCGCGGGCTGTCGCTGCGCGCCCTGGTCGAGGCCATGTTCCCGGCCGCGGGCGTCATCGGGTCACCTCGCCAGGGGGCCGCCCAGGTCATCGACGAGCTCGAGGAGCACGCGCGAGGGATCCACGGCGGCGCCATCGTGGTGCTCGAGCCGAACGGGCTGTCGATGAGCATCCCCGTGCGCACGGCCTCGGTCGATCGCTACGGCGCGACCCTGTGCGTGGGCGGCTCGATCGGGGGCGAGGGTGATCCCGAAGCCGAGCGCCTGCGGACCCTCGCCGAGGCCCAGGCGTTCGCCGACTAGGTCCGACCCGCCAGCAGGATCCGGGTCAGGTCGTCCTCGAGCGCGGACTCGATGTGCGCGATGGAAGCCCCGCGCACGTTCTTCTTGCTCGTGGAGAATGCGTGGACGGGAAGCCGGGCCAGCTCGCGAGCGCGCTCGTGGGCCCGGGCGAGCAGCTCTGCCGGGGGGACCACCTCGTCGAGATAGCCGGCCCCGAGCGCCCCGGCGGGCTCGTAGACCTTGGCCAGCAGCGTGGCCTCCACCCGGTGCCGCACGTCGAGGCGGTCCTCGGCGAGGCGTCGGACCAGCTCCGGCAGCGGGATCCCGATCGCGACCTCGTTCAGGCCCACCTTGAACTCGCCGAGGGCTCCGACCCGCGCGTCGCTGACCAGGAGCAGCAGGGCCCCTCCCGCGAGGGCGTGGCCCGTGCACGCCGCGATCACGGGCACGGCGAAGCCGTAGATGCGCATGAACAATCCGGCACCCGCCCGGACCAGGGGCTCGGCCGCCGCACGCCCGGAGGTCAGCACGCGCAGATCGAACCCCGCGCAGAAGCGACCGGGCCGCCCCGCGAGCACCACGGCGCGCACCTGGTCCTCCTCGGCACGGTCGAGCCCCGCGTTGACGGCGGCGATCATGTCGGGCCCGAGCGCGTTGGCCTTGCCGTCGTCCATGGTGATGGTGGCGACGGTCTCGTCTCGTTCGTAGCGGGCGAAGTCGGTCATGGGGGCGAGGCGCGGTGCGAGGGGTCAGGTGGGGGCGGCCTTGGCCTGCTTGGCGCGCTCGGCCTGCTCGTCGAGCACGTCGCCGTGGCGCAGCAAGAACAGCAGCAGCAGCGCCACGCCGGCCACCAGCGCCACGTCGGCGACGTTGAAGGTGGGCCACGGCTTGCCCCGCCAGTAGTAGACCTTGATGAAGTCGACCACGCCGTAGCGCTCCACGCCGTCGATGATCATCGTGCGGACGAAGCGGTCGTGCAGGTTGCCCAGCGCGCCCGAGGCGACCATGCCGATGGCCACGTACGCGCTGGTGAAGCGCGTGGGCAGGGTCCGGGCGAGGTGGCCCATGTAGAACAGCGCGAGGAAGGTGATGCCGATGAACAGCAGGCGGCTCCACGAGGCATCGCGCAGCAGGCTGAACGCCGAGCCGGTGTTGAAGCCGAACTCGAAGTAGACCCAGCCATCCATCACGATGCGGATCGCCCCCTCGCGGAGGTTGTCCCATGCCCACTGCTTGGTGACGAGGTCGAGGGCCAGCAGCACCACGAGCACGGCGCCCGAGAGCAACAGTCGACGCGAGCGGGGCGGATCGACGGACGCATCGGGGGCGGGCGTGGGAGCGGCGGACACCGAGGCTTCGGCGCGGCCTTCCTCGGTGGCACGGTCGTCGTCGTGGCTGGCCTCGCCCGACGAGGCGGGGGTGGAGTCGAGCTCGGGCTCGTCGGGATCTCGTTCGGACGCCATCGGGGTCGCCGGAGCATAGCAAGGCCGCCGCAGGCCGCAGGCCCCGAATGAAGCCCAAGCCCCTGCGGACCGCTCAGCCCGAAGACGCGGAGGTCCCGCGGGCGCTGCTGGCGTCCCGGGTGCGGCGAAGGCCCCACAGGCCCAGGGCCAACAAGCCCAGCGCGATCGCCTGCGAGAACGACAGCAGCAGCGGCTGGTCGGGCGGCAAGCCCAGCCACTGCGCCAGGGTGGATGCACGCAGCTCGACCAGCAACGTGCGGGATGGATCTCCGCGGAAGATCTCGAGGATCGTGCGCAGCACCCCATAGCCCACCGCGTAGCGGCTGGCCTGACGCCAGGGGGCCTCGATGCCGCGACGCCGTCGAATGACCAGGAGCACCGCGAACAGCGTCAGCAGGCCGATCGCCTCGTAGAGCTGGGTCGGGTGCAGGGCCACCGTCTGCGCGCCCTGGTGGGGGACTTCGCCCGCGAGGTAGGCCACCGACTCGGGGCCGAAGCGGATCGCCCACGGGACATCGGTCGGGGCGCCCCAGCAGCACCCGGCCATCGCACAGCCCATGCGCCCCAGCGCGTGGCCCAGCGGCATCCAGGTCGCGCCCGCATCGCAGATCTGCGCGTACGTGGTCTCGTAGCGGCGGGCCAGCCAGTAGAAGCCGCCCAGCGTGGCGAGCAGCGAGCCGAAGAACACGAAGCCGGTGCCGTCGAGGGCCCACAGGCGGGACGGGTGCTCGAAGTAGTCGCCGGGGGTGGTGAGCACGTGCACGACTCGGCCGCCGACCGCCACGGAGAAGATCAGGATCAGGTAGAGGTCGAGCAGCATGGTGCCCGGCCGCCCCCGCCCCAGACCCCGCGTGCGCAGCTCCCAGTAGAGACCGGGCATGGCCAGCAGGCCCCCCAGCAGGATGAGGGTGCCGTAGGCGTTGAGCGGGCCCCACCCGGGCAGCTCGAGCAGGACCGGACGCATGACGAGGCGAGGCTAGCAGGAACGTACGGCGGCTGCGCTGGCCTGCGACGATCTGGAAGCGGCGTGTGCTATCCGGCGGGGCGCAGCAGATCGAAGAGCGCGGCCTGGCGGCGTCGTGGCCAGTGGTCGGGTGAGCGGGTGAGCGCGCGACGACCCCGGGAGACCCTCTGATCCATGGCCTGGCGTGACATGCCCTGGAGCGCGAGGGGGTGGGCTTGCTGCAGCTCGGGCAGCTCGAGCCGTGGCTCGTCGAGCAGCGTGGACAGGGCGTTCTCCAGCAGCACCGACTCGGGCAGTCGAAGCTCGCGCAGCGCCGCTCGCAGCCGGGCGCGCATGTGGAGGCGCTCGCGAACCTCCTCGCCCGAGCGCCGCAGGGCCTGCGCGCGCTCGGCCGACTCGCGCGCCATCGAGACCTGGGCCGCCGCCATCATGAGCACGCCCGGACGCACCCGCGTGTCGCACAGCGCCGGATCATCGAGCAGCAGCGCGACCTCCTCCCACGCGATCGCATCGACATCGGACTCCTCTCCGCCGAAGCGCTCGAAGTCCTCGGACTGCCACACCACCAGCAACAGGCGCAGTCGCAGGGCCTCGAACACCAGCAGCTCGGCGAGGGCCCGCTGGAGCCGCGCCTGAGGATCGTGGCCCGCCGAGCGAGCATCGGCTCCACGGGTTCCCGCCTCACGCGCCAGATGAGCCAGCGCATCGACGAAGCCCAGTGCGCCGTCGGATGCGGCGGGCTCGGCGTTGGCCACGCCTCGCTCGATCCAGCCGGCCAGCTCGCGGGGCAGCTCCACGAAGAGGGCATCGCGGAGATCCTGGTGGAAGCGCACGAGGGCATCGAAGCGCGGGTCGGCGACGGCTGCGCTGAGGGGGATGCCCTCGTCGAGCGCGGCCCGTGCTTGCTCGGCCACGTGCTCGAGCTCGGCCCGCAGCTCGCCGAGATCGAGGTCGGCGAGCTCGCGGTCGACGGGGACGGGGAGGGCGTTCGCGACCGCTTCGGTGACCAGGCCTTGCATGAGCGTTGGCTGGGTTTAAGCATGTCGCTCGCCGGCGCAAGGGGGGCCGGGCAATGAGCGGCCCCACGGCGCTCGAGGGCTGCCCTCGGCCCCGACCTCGACCGCGAGAGCGTCGAGCAACGCCGTCGGCGCGGGAAGGGACCGTCTCAGGGTAGCTGGTGCAGTGGAAACCGTAGCTGGACCCCGAGCTGCTGCTTGAGCCGACGATTGGACACCCGCTTGCCTCGGGGAGCCGCGCCCGGCGGCACGGGATCGGCCCACTCCACGGGGGGCAGGCCCAGCCGCTCGGCGAGTCGCTGGTACATCCATCGACGCGGCGTGTGCTCGTCGTCGACCACGTGCACCACGCCATGTCGATCGGCGGGCGCCGCCAACGCAGCGAGCACGGCCGCCACGGCGTCGTCGCGGTGGACGAGGTTGGTCGGGGCCATGCCGTCGCCGGGCAATTCATCGGCCTGGGAATCGCTCTGGCCATGGGTCCCGCGCCGTCGGTAGATCCGATCGAGCCCGCGCCCCGGACCGTAGAGGCCTCCCAGGCGCAGCACGAACCATGGGATCCCGTGCTGCTGGGCGTGCTCGATCACCACCGCCTCGGCGTCGCGTTGGACTCGTCCACGCTCGTGGTCGGGGCGCTCGTCGCAGTCCTCGTCGAGCCATGCGTCGCGGTCGGGCAGGGCGGAGGTCGAGCCGATCCACACCACGCGTCGCAGCGAGACTCGCTGCTGCATGAGCGCGGCCAGCAAGCGACGGGTGCCGTCCACGTAGAAGCGGCGTCGATCCACCGTGGGATCGCGGCCCGGCGCATAGCACAGCACGGCCGCCTGGGCCTCGAGCAGCCCCGCGACGTCGGGGGTGGGGGCGAGCACGTCGAGCCCGTGCATCCGAACCCCGGTCGGTGGGGAACCATCGCCGTGCCACTGGCCCGATCGCGTCGTGGCGATCGTCGGGGGCGGCAGCGCGGTGGCCACGGCCGCGCCGAGGTAGCCGGCCCCGACCACCGCCACGGGTCCGGGGATCGCAGGAAGGAGCACGGCGCTCAAGCGGCCTGCAGGCTCCGGCGCAGCAGGCCCAGGGCCGAGCACGCCGCTCCGCTCAGGCGCTTCCACGCGGTGGTCGTCACGAACTGATCGATGGGCGGCAACCCCTGGATCATGGTGTCGCGAACCACGGCGAAGACCTGGTGGAACATCCGCAGGGTGGCGGCTTCCTCGGGGTCGAACGCCCCCTGGAAGTCCTCGGTGTCGGGCCGATACCAGTCTTCCCACTGCAAGAAGAGCTCGGTGGAGACGTCCACGCACGGGACCTCGGCCTGGTAGCGAAGCTGGGCCTCGCGATCCGCGATGAGCCCCAGCGTGTCCTCGATCTTCGTGCGCACGACGATGCAGCCTGACATGATCGGTTCCTCGTGCTCGGGCCCTTCGGACACCGCGCGTCCTTGGTTCTACGAGCCCGACCGCTGCCGACCAAATTCTCCGCGGAGGCGAAGGCTCGGCGCCAATTGCACCGAGCCGGCGTCCTCCAGGCGGCTCGATCGTCCTGGTGCCCGGGCGCTCCTCGGTGCGGGCGGGGGGCCCGGGCTCGGTCCCAGTCCATGGGTCCTGGAGGTCGTCGAGCACGACTTCGACGGGCTCAGGTCGCTGCACGAATGGCGTCGACCAGCTCGGCCTTGCGCATGGCGCTGCGGCCTTCGATGCCGAGCTCGCGGGCCTGGTTGTAGAGCTCGTCCCGAGTGTGCTCTTCGAGGGGCTCGTTGGGATTTCCCGTGCCCTGGGTGCGCTTCGACGGCGTGCGGCCTTCCTGACGGCGGCGCTTGTTCACCGTGCGCGCCGCGATCTCCTTGGCGCGACGGTCGGAGCGCCCGCGGTCCTTGGCGCTCTCCTTGATGTGCTCGTACTGTCGCTCGTCCTTGTTGCTCCACGTCTTGGGCATGTCGGTGTGGCTCTCGATCTGCGGCGGCGTCGGTCGCTCGCGAGTCAGTCCAGCAGGCTCTGCTCGGGGTCCACGTTCTGTTCCTTGATGCGCTTGGCCTGCTCGAGGTCGTCGTGCAGGGCCGGCAGGCGAGTGGATGCCCAGTGCTGAAGCTGGGGCGCTTCGTCGCGCTTGCTCTGCTGATCGTACTCGTCGATGGCCTTCTGATAGCGGTCGATGACCGCGCTCATGTACTCCTCGTCGAAGTCGTTGGCCTCCTCCTCCATGAGCTCCTTCTTCGTGTCCTGCCCGTCGTCGGTGAGCCCCGTGGGGAACGAGACGTTCTGGTGCTCCACGAGCGTGCGGAGCTCCTCGTTGGCCTTGCGGTGCGCCTCGACCAGCTTGCCGGCGAACTCCTTCACCGCCGGGATCTGGGCGTGCTGCTGGGCGACCTGGCCCAGCTCGATCTGGAAGATGCCGTGACGGGCGGCCGCCATCACGAATTCCTGGCTCTGGTGGGAGAGCTGGTGGGCCACCGGCTCGCCGGGTGGTACGGACTTGGGCTCGGTTCCTTCGGCGACGGGCTTGGCGGCTTCACCGTCGCTTGCTTCATCGTTCTTGCGCTCGCAGCCGAGCGCGAGCATGGAGGCGAGCGCACATGCGCAGATGGTGTTCGTCTTGGCGGGACGCATATCGTGTTCTCCTGCGCGGGGTTCTGCGCCAAGCAAGGCGGGGAGCAACCCGAGCCGTGCTGATGGACGAGAAAAGCGCGCATGCCGGCCGCGCATGCCGGCCGGCATGCGTAGAGGGGGCACCCCGGCCGCGGTGCAGGTGCTTCCCTTGAACGACGAATCCCGTTTGCTGCCGCTTTGCAGCGATGCAGTAAAGGAGCATGAACTCCACCAAGAAATCAGAGCACGAGAAGCACGAGAAGAAGGACCCCAAGGGCAAGGAGGGCAAGAGCCCCTCGGGCCAGCCCGGGGGCAGCAAGCAAGCCGGTGCCGGCAAGCCGGGCAACGCAGGCGACGAGCCCGGCGGAAAGAAGAGCCCGCGCCCGGAGCGTCCACCCGCGGAGTGATGCTCGACGCGCCACGGCCATCGGGCTTCGACATCATCGCATCGGCTTCACCTCTTCGGGCTTCATCGGACTTCATGATGATGATCATGGACGTGTGCCACCGGCTCGTGCTCTCGGGCGTCGGGCTCGCGCTGGTGGCCACGACGGCGTGTGCCACCACGAGCAACGGCAAGCCCGTCAGCGAGCAGGTGGGCGAGCATGCGGCCGAGGGGACGCTGGAGAGCACCCTCGACGTGCTTGCTCGGCCCCGGAGTCAGGCGATCCTCGGCGACCTCCTGGGCTCTCCCGCCATCCAGGACGCCCTGCGTCAGTCCTCGGCGAGCGTGGTCGCCGGTGCCTTCGATGGCATGGGCATGACGAGCGGCGGAGGAGGTGCGGCCCCACGAACGGGCGTGCAGCCGGGGCCGGAGGTCGGTGGTGTCGAGGAGCGGCTGCCGCTCGAGCACGGGCGGAGCCGCGAGTCGAAGCTGGCGCCGAGCTTCGATCGCTCCTGGTCCGACGACGAGGACGACGCGTGGGCCGAGCCGCGCAGCCGACCGGCGAGGCTCGCGGCCAGCGTCGGTGAGACGGTGGCCGCGGGGATGGGCAGCGCGATCGAGGACGAGCTCGGACCCTCGATGGCGATCGTGATCGAGCAGCAGCTGGGACCCGCGCTGGCCAGGGTGCTCGAGCACGACGTGCTGCCAGCGGTCGGCCGAGGCCTGCAGAGCGAGGACGTGCAGCAGGCGATCGTACGGTCGATGGCGAGCATGGGGGTGGGGGTGGCCCGCGGGGCCGAGCGGGGCCTCGACGAGTCCGGCGTGGCGGACGAGGACGGAGCCGGGGAAGCTCTGGGCAGGGCGCTGGCCATCGGCGCAACGGTGGCGATCGTGGCCGCGGCGTTGTTGGCAGCCGCGCTGGTGGTGCTCATCGTCATGCTCGTCAGGACCAGCCGCCATCAGCGGCGGATGTTCGACACGACGCGCCGGCGCGAGGAGCTGCTGGTTGAGCTGCTTGCGCAGCGGGCCGAGTCTTCGGTGGAGCAGCACCCGATCATCACGCCTCCGGCGTGAGCGGCGGGTGCGACGAGCCTCGGCTACTTCACCACCACCACCTCCACGTCTCCCGTTGCGTCCGTGACCAGGATGCCCACGTCCTCCGGATGCCGATGCAGCCGCAGCGACACGCGCTCCCGGCCCACGCGTAGGTCCACGATTCGTAGGGTCTCGACGTATGGCGGAAGCCGCGGCTTGTTGAACGTGATGCGCCGGGCCATCCCGTCGACGTGCAGCCCCAGCACCGCTTGGAGCGCCATGAAGATCGAGCCCGAGGCCCACGCCTGGGGTGAGCACGCCACCGGGTACTGGATCGGTGCTCGTCCGGCGTGGCGGGCAAAGCCGCAGATCAGCTCGGGCAGCCGCAGCAGCTCCGACGCGCTCGCGACCTCGAACAGTGCATTCAGCAGGCGCTCGGCCTCGCTCACGAACCCCGCGTTGGCGAGCCCCCGCGCCACGATCCCGGTGTCGTGCGGCCACACCGATCCATTGTGGTACGAGATCGGGTTGTAGCGGCGCTCGTCGCTGGCGAGGGTGCGGATCCCGAACCCGGAGAACATCGACTCGTGCATCAGCGTACGCGCGAGCGCGGCGCGGCGCCTTGGCAGGGCGATGTCCGTGAACAAGCAGTGGCCCGCATTCGAGGTTCGTACCCGGCACGGATGCTTGTCGCCGTCGAGTGCCAGCGCATAGGTGCCGAGCTCCTCGCACCAGAACGCCTGGTCGAAGCGCTCGCGCAGCGCCCGGGCCTCGCGCTCCCAGCGGGCGGCGAGCGGCTCGTGCCCCAGCGCCTTCGCCACCATCGACATCCCGAGCCTGGCGTCGTACACGTAGCCCTGTACCTCGCACAGCGCGATCGTGCCGGTCGCGAGCGACCCGTCGCGGTGGAACACCGAGTCGTTGCTGTCCTTCCAGCCCTGCTGAGCCAGACCATCGGTCGACTTGCGTCCGTACTCCACGAAGCCGTCGCCGTCCTGGTCGCCGTAGGTCTCGATCCAGTGCATTGCGTGGCGGAGGTGCGGCCACAGCTGCTGCATCAGCGCTCGGTCGTTGGTCGCCTCGAGGTGACGCCACGCCAACATCAGGTAGAGCGACGTCGAGTCGATGCTGCCGTAGTAGCATCCAAACGGGACCTCGCGCAGCGCGGCCATCTCGCCATCCCGCATCTCGTGCACGATCTTGCCGGGCTCGGCATCCGCCTGGGGGTCCTCTCCGGTGGCCTGGTGCGCCGACAGGAACTCGAGCGCACCCGCGCCGATCTCCGGGACCAGCCACAGCATCTGCATCGCCGTCCACAGGCCATCGCGGCCGAACGGAGTCGAGTACCAGGGGATCCCGGCGTACGGATAGGGCCCCTGCGGGGTCTGGGTCTGCAGCATCGCCAAGTCCGCGCGTGCGCGCTCCAGCACGTGGTTGAAGCGCTCGTGCGAGGTCCAGATCCGGCACTGCCGATTGCGCGCCTCCTCGATGGCCTGCCGTCGCTGCCGCAGCACGTCGTCGAACCGCTTCGCGACCGCAGCGCTCGATCGGTCGAGCTCGGCGCCGTGCTCGGCCACCACGCGCAGCATCACCGTGAAGTCGCCGTGCGGCGGCAGGTGCATTCGATAGGAGGCTTCGCTCGCATGTAGCCCCGTGGGGGGAGGCTCGAGCTCGAACCGCGTACGCCGGAGCACTCCATCGCGCCCGCAATAGCCCAGCTGCACCGTCGTGGGACCCACATCGGGGGGAAGCCGTCGGCCCCGCTGCTCGCGAGGGGTCCCCCGTACCTCGAACACGTCGGCGAAATCGGCCTGCAGCTCGAGCGAGAGGACCACCTCGAGCGCCTCGAGCCCGTAGTTCGAGACCACGATGCGCTCGAGATAGACGCCGTCGAGCGGCACCGACCAGCGACTCACGTGGAGCGTGCCAAAGGGGATCTCGAGGTGGCCGTCGCGTGCCGAGCCCGAGTCGCACACGAGGATGTCGGGGTTGGTGAGGTCGCAGGTGAGCAGTAGATCGTCCTCGTGCACATTGGACCCGAGCAGCAGCGGTAGGTGCCCGGCCAGCCGCAGCACGAGCCGCGAGACGTGCCGGGTGCCCCGGTAGTACAGGCCCTGCTCGCCGCGCCCCCCCGAGCGGATGTTGCCCGTGCGGCTGACGACCACGAACAGCTCACCGTGCTTGAGCACGCGCCGCAGCTCGAGTCCGTTGACGAATGCGGAGATGTGGTAGCGGTCGTCGACCACCTCCTCCACCGCGGGGGCCGTCATGCCGAGGCACCTCCCGTGACCGCTCGCGGCAGCAACTGGGGGGCTCGCGGCGGCGGCAGCGGCCCGTCATCGAGCGGTCGAGATGCGACCACTCGCTCGTAGAGCGCAACGTAGTCCTCGGCCATGCGCATCGACGAGAACCGGCGCTCGAACGTGGCCCGGACCCGCTGCCGATCGAGCCGGCTGGCGCGGCGGGCCGCCACGATCGCCGACGGCAGGTCGTCGACGATGAAGCCGGTCTCGCCCTCGTCGATGACCTCGCGGACCGAGCCGTGGTCGAATGCCACCACTGGCGTGCCACAGGCCATCGCCTCGATCATCGCCAGCCCGAACGGCTCGGGCCAGTCGATCGGGAACAGCAGCGCGGTCGCATCGCCGAGGAACTTCGACTTCTGTGCATCGGAGATCTCTCCCACGTGGGTCACCAGCGGGTGCTCGAGCAGCGGGGCGATGTTCTGGCGATGGTAGACCTCGTCGACTGGGTCTACCTTGGCGGCGATCCGCAGTGGCACCCCCAGCGCGACCGCGATCTCGATCGCTCGATCCACGCGCTTCTCGGGCGAAATCCGGCCCAGGAACGCGAAGTACTCGCCCGCCCCCTCGCCCGGCTGGAGCATGTCCAGCGGCAGGCCGTGTGGCACCGAGCCCACCCAGCGCGCGCGCGGTAGCGGCCGGCGCTGCGCCATCGAGATCGACACGACCGGCATGTCGGGGAAACGATCGTACAGCGGGACGAGCTCGGGCAGATCGAGTCGCCCGTGCAGCGTGGTCAGCTGCGGAAGCTGGAGCTGCCGCGAGAGCAGGAAGTGCAGGTAGTCCACGTGAAAGTGGATCACATCGTAGGAATGGTGGTCCTGCGCCAGCATGTCGAGCAGCACCCAGTGATGGACGAGTCGATCGCGGCAGCCGTCGTCGAGTCTCAGCGCGCGCGGACACGCCGGCACCAGCCGCGCCGGGGTGCAGGAGTCCCCCGAGGCGTAGAGCGTGACGTCGTGCCCCATCGCCACGAGTGCCTCGGTGAGGTAGGCGACGATGCGTTCCGTGCCGCCGTAGCCGGCCGGAGGCACACTCTCGTAGAGGGGAGCGACCTGGGCGATGCGCATGAGCGCCGCGCCACGAGTGCAACCCGCGTGCCACGGTGGGGGCGCCCCGTAGGGGGTCCCCACGCGGTGCTCGAGCTCGTTCCTGCGGCAAGCCGTGTCCTCGTCGCGCACGGGGCCGAGCGCGGGGCACGGCTCCCGATGTGCCGTGGAGCCCACGTCGCACCGCGAACGCGCACACCCGACCGCGGATTGCCGCTTCGGTTCGCGTGACTAGGCTCGGGCTCGCAACGAAATCGAGATCGAAGAGGAGCACGACGATGACCGCAGCCAGAGCAACGATCGATCACGAGACGATCCGCAGGTGGGTGGAGACCCGAGGTGGCCGCCCCGCTCGAGTCGTCGGAACCGGCAGAGCCGAGGGTGACCCGGCGGAGCTCGAGGACGAGGACGTCGAGCCTCGTAGGCGATCCGATACCCGGCGGTGATGTCCCAAGCCACGAGTCGGCCGCCGCCGACCT
The DNA here is from genome assembly GCF_026337845.1 of Paraliomyxa miuraensis. GTDB lineage: Bacteria > Myxococcota_A > Polyangia > Nannocystales > Nannocystaceae > Paraliomyxa > Paraliomyxa miuraensis. Next base: position 422,549 of record NZ_JAOVZF010000159.1, read on the forward strand.
CCGAGCCGCCCGCGGGGCCGCAGACCAGCTCGATGGCCCGCGTGGTCGAGCGCAACATCCGTGCGCTGCTCGAGCATCGCAGGGAGGTCGAGCGGCGCGCCGGCTGGCCCGAGCGGCTGGCCCACGCGATCACCCGCTTCGCGGGGAGCATGACGTTCGTTCTGCTCCACGTCGTGTTCTACGGGTCGTGGATCACGATCAACCTCGGCGCGATCCCGGGCGTGCCACCGTTCGATCCCTCGTTCGTGGGCCTGGCCATGGAGGCGTCGGTGGAGGCGCTCTTCCTGTCCGCCTTCATCCTCATCACCCAAAATCGCATGATGGCGGCGGCGGCGGAGCGGGCGGACCTCGACCTGCAGATCAGCCTGCTCGCCGAGCACGAGATCACTCGCGTCATCACGCTGGTGCAGGAGATGGCCAAGAAGATGAACGTCGCGGCTGCGCACGATCCCGAGCTCCGCGAGCTGGCGGAGGACGTGCACCCCGAGCGCGTCCTCCAGACCATGGCGGCGCACGAGCAGGTCGCCGAGGCGGACTGAAGCCTTCGGATCCACCCCGGGACCAGCGGGCGCTCGCGCCAGCGCGCGGCTCGAGAGGGGGCCCTAGTGACCGCCCGTCTTGCCCTGCCGCTGATGGAACGGGCAGGGTGGCACGGGCCCTTCGTGCTCGGGCGCGGGCACATCGCCCAGCCACGGCTTGTGCTGGTAGCCGTACATCGGCTTGAGCACCATGTTCTTGAGGTCGTCGCGGAAGAACAGCGGCGACTGCGAGCCCGACATCGGCGGCACCAGCCACGACCAGTCGCCGTAGACATCGCGACCCTTGGCCTTCTCCGCGGCCTCGAACTCGAAGAAGTACTTGCTCATCGAGTGGTGGTCCTGCATGCGGATGCCGGCCTTGCGATACGAGTAGAGCACCGCGATGTTGAGCTCCACCAGCGCCCGGTCGCGCCACAGCGTGTACTCGGCGCTGCGATCGAGCCCCAGCTTGTCCGCGATCACGGGCAGCATGTCGTAGCGGTTCTCGTCGCTGAAGTTGCGCGCCCCGATCTCGGTGCCCATGTAGAAGCCGTTGAACGGGATGCAGCGGTAGTGCACGCCGCCGAGGTCGAGGGCCATCTCGCACACCGCCGGCAGCGCGTACCAGCGCAGCCCCAGCTCGCGAAACCATGGGTACTCGGGGTGCTCGATCTCCACCTCGAGGCAGATCTCGGGCGTCCGCGGCAGCGAGAACCACTTGGGCGGGTCGTTGCCGATCTGGAGGATGATGGGCAGGATGTCGAACGGCGTGCCCTCGCCGCGCCACCCGAGCTCCATGGCCTTCCGGGTGACCTCGGCGTTGGAGGGATCGCCGATGACGCTGCCGTCGGCCTGCTCGTAGCCCGCATAGCGGATGAGCTGGCTGTTGTAGGTTCGAATGGTGGGCTCGCCGGGCCGGAAGATCGTGATCACCGACAGCAGGTCGCCGCCGTTGGTCGCGTACTTCATGTGCTCGATGATCGACTCGAACATCTCCTCTTCGGTCCGAAGGTGGCGCATGTCGCGGACCTGCAGACCCTCCCAGAAGAACCGGCCGATGCACCGCGAGGAGTTGCGCCACGCCAGCCGGGCCCCATAGGTCAGCTCGTCGGTGGTGTGGCGATAGGTGCCGGTCGACAGGATTTCCTGCCTCACCTGCTCGAGCCGGGGCTTGAGCGCGTCGCCCATGCCACGCTCCTCGTAGAGCTGCGTGAGCACCAGCTCGGCCTCGCGCAGGATCGGCCAGCGACCGGTTTGATCGAGGAAGAACGAGCTGTGCTGCACGTGGGTGCTGGCCCCGGAGGTCACCAGCGTCTTGGCGGCGCGCCTGGGCTCGATGACCTCGCCGTCGTCGGTGACGTTGGAGCTGAACACCTCGACCCGCACCGCCGCGTCGGGCCAGCCCGCGGCGCGCAGGTAGCTCTGCACCGTCTCGAGGAAGAGGTCCGGCCCGCACAGGAACGCCACGGCTCCGTCCCGGTAGGGGTAGTTGCGCTTGACGTGGTCGGCGGTCAGGCGGCCGTCCTCGGAGGTGCAGCGGCGCGTCCAGCTGATGTGCTCGTGGATGCTCGAGAGCTCCCCGAGCTCCTCCTCGAACACGAAGTCCTCCTTGTGGCGTGCCGACCAGTCGATGTGCAGACGGCGACGCTCGGGGTCGTGGGCGAGCGTGCGCGCCAGCGCGATGCCGGGGGTGATGCCGATGCCACCCGCGAGCATGTAGACGGGTCCCTTGTCCTCGTCGCGCAGGTAGTACTCGCCCGAGGGCTCGGACACCCGCAGCAGCGACTCGCGGTTGGCGGTGCCCGACAGCCACCCGGAGAACAGGCCCAGGTCCTCGCGCTTGACCATCACCTCGTAGGGCGCGACGCGACCCGCCTCGCTGATGAGGGTGTAGGCGCGCGTGACCCAGCGCCCCTCGATGCGCCCCTGCAGCACCACGTGCTGGCCGGGCTTGGAGGGCACGGGCGGAATCTCGACCGGCACGACCTTGAGGCGCACGAATCCATCGCCCGGCTTGTCGAGCTTGAGGACCTCGGCCACGTGGAGCTTGGGCGAGCCGAGCATCTCCTCGACGACCGGGGTGCAGCCGCCGCAGATGGCGGTGGCGCCGGTGCGGTCGACGATCTGCGCGAGCGTCCGGCAGCCCTTCTCGATGACCTCGAGCAGGGTGCTGCGGCGCACGCCGGCGCAGCTGCACACGACCTCGTCGGGCTCGCCCTCGCCGGCGTGATCGAGCTGCAGCGTGCCCAGCTCGCGGAACAGCGCGCGCTCCCAGGCCTTGAGCGTGCGCTGGCGGAACAGGTCGCCCATCGCACCGCGCAGGCCGTCCCACGAGCCGCGGCTGGCCAGGCCGATGAGACGACCCTCGCAAAGCTCGAGCGCTCGCGACTCGTCGTTCTTGTTGAACGGGATCATCTCGGTCTCGCCGATGAGGGCCCAGCGGGCCTCCACCGCGCTCCCGTCCTGGCTGCGGCGCGTGTGCAGCTCGCCGCCCTCGATGGTCTGCAGGCGGCTGACCGTGCACGGCTTGGCCAGCAGCTCGTCGTTGGGGCTCCATCGCAGCGTCTGGTACTCGGGGTCGCCGAAGTACGTCTCGTGCATGGTCAGCAGACCACGACCGGGCAGGATGAAGAGATTGACGAACGACAGCGCGTGGTCCCGCAGCACGTCGAGCACGTCGGCATCGCCGTGCCACGTGGGCTTGCGGCCCACCGACTCGGTCTGCATCAAGTGCTCGGACTCGGCGGCGGCCCGGCGGTAGGGCACCCCCGCCTGGGCCCACTGCTGGCGGATCATGGCCGGCGGCAGGGCGGAGTACACGACCGAGCGAGGCACCCCGGCGAGCGTGTCCTCGAGCAGCTCGTCGAGACCGGCGGTGAAGTCCTCTGCGCTAATAGCGCCATCGCCGTCCTTGTCGGCGTCGGCCACCAGGCGCTCGGCCTCCTCGAGGGGGGTGCCCATGGTGGTCAGGAAGCGGACGACCTTCTCGACCTCGATGAAGCCCTTGCCCTCCTCATCCATCTCCCGCATGCGCAGGCGGGCAAAGACCTGGGGATCGAGCGTTTCGACCAGGAGCCGCGTGAGGTCGGTGGCCAGCCGAGGCCCATCGCATCGACGGGGGCCGTGCACGACGATTTCGTGCGGACCGCCCTCGTTGAGCCATGTGAGCGTTGCCTTGGCGACATCCGCCCAGGCGACGAACGGGACCTCTCCCGGCAGCGCCAGATTCAGCGTTCCATTGGTACGAACGCCATTGCGGGCGCGGAGCAGCAGCTCGGCTGGCGGCGCGTGCCGAAGGGTGGCGGTGGCGCCGAGCCGCAACGCCGCACGCGCACAGGTCTCGGCGTAGGACGTCCCCTTGCCATAGTCGGGGTGGACCAGGAGGACCTCGGCCCCGGGGGGCAGCTCCATGGTGACCAGGCGAGCCTCGGCCGAGCCGACGTCGTCGTAGCCCAGCAGGACGACGACGCGATCGCCGGCTCGCACATCGGGTGGTCCATAGAAGGTTCCGGATGCATCGACGGCGGCGGCGATGGTCTCGAAGGCGGCGTGGGACCGATTGGCGATGAGGGCGGTACTCATGGGCGCGAGGGGCGTTTGAGTGGGACCCTCACTCTAGTCCTAAATGGGGGGCTATCCCATCGGGCCGGAGCCCGGGCGCATGCGTTCGCGGGCGTGCGCGGTCGTGAGGCGAACCCTGAACGCTCGTCGCCCGGACTCGAGAGTGGAGGGTCGCCGCGGACGCTGGAAATCCGAGCGTCGAGACTGCGCTTGGACCGCAGCCAACGGCCGCAGCATCCATATATAAACGGGTTGTCAGGTGTGCTGGGGTCGGGCCAAGCCCAACCTCGACCGACATTGTGCGACCGTCCGAGGCGATCCCGAGCCCGTCACGTGCATTTTTTCGCATCCGACCCCCTCGTGGGTACCATCTGAGGCCGCACGGCGACCACCAACCGGGTTATCCTGCTCGCGCCATCTTCCTCTGGCCCGGCGCCGAATCTCCGACATGCTCACCGACGACGACAAGAAGCTCATCGTGAACAGCTGGCGCCTCGTGGTGCCCATTGCTCCGACTGCGGCGGACCTGTTCTACCGCCGTTTGTTCGAGCTCAAGCCGGAGTACCGCTCGCTGTTCCCGGAGCAGATGGACAAACAGAAGCAAAAGCTCATCCGCATGTTCCAGTTCATCGTCAAGTCGATGGATTGGATGAGCGAGCAGTGGCGCGACGAGGTGGCGCCCGAAGACGACCTTTGCCTGGTCGTTCTCGCGATGGGCCGCCGTCACGACCAGCTCTACAAGATTCCGGAGGAATCCTACGCTCCCGTCGGCGATGCGTTGTTCTGGACCCTCGACCAGGGTCTGGGCGATGCGTTCACCGATGAAGTTCGCGACGCGTGGGTGCGCCTCTACAACGTCGTCGCCACGACGATGAAGATGGGTGCCCGTGCGGGCAAGGTATCCATGGAGCTGAAGCGACACGGCTCCTGAGCGCTAGACTGAGGACCGACAGTGGCGCAACCGACTCTGCTCCTCAAAGGGACGTTCGATTCGTTCTCGATCGACGACGTGCTCGACGTCGTCGGCTTGAGCCGTCAGACCATGCGCGTCGTCCTCGACGACAGCGGTCGGGGCGGCGAATTCCTGGTCAAGGCGGGACGCGTCATTCGGGCGGCGGCACCGCCGGCCGAAGGGCGGCGCGCCTTCGTCAACATCTACCGCCAGCCCGGGCAGGGCTTCGCGGTGTGGCAGCACGTCGAGGCGACGGGCGAGCCCATCGGCCTGCTCGCCGACCTCATCGAGGAAGCCAAGGCGCTCGAGAAGGAGCCCGCGCGGCCGAGCCGTACGCCGATCTTGGCGGGCAGCTTCACCGATCATCGCCTCGACGAGGTGCTCGACGTCTTGAACATGACCAGGCAGCTGGTCGAGTTCAAGGTCATGCGCGAGGACGAGTCTCGCGTGACGATGATCCTCAAGGCGGGCCAGGTGCTCGCATGCGAGGACGACCGCGCCAACACCTCGGGCCTCAGCGCGTTCCGGACCCTGTTCAAGGATCCGGGCACGCACTTCGAGGTCGTGCGCCTCACCAGCCCGCCCGACGATCTGCCCCATCCGATCGGCCGCTTGCCCGCGCTGGTCCAGCAGGCGCTCAAGGACGACGACCAGGCCAACAAGAAGCGGGCCGGCGTGCTGTTCCAGGGCGCGTTCGCCAACTTCCCGCTCTCCGACGTGCTCGAGGCGCTGTCGGTCACGCGCTTGACCGTGGAGATGGTGTTCCACGACGGCGATGGCACGCGCGGCACGTTCGTGCTCAAGGCGGGTCAGGTGCTCGCGGCTCAGGCGCTTCGAACCGGGTCATCGGGTCGCGAGGCCTTCCTCGAGCTGATGAACGATCCGGGCGAGAGCTTCGTGGTGGTGCGCCGTCCGGGAACGCCATCGAGCGAGCCCATCGGCCAGCTTCGCGAGATGCTCGCCGAGGCGCGCACCCGCAAGCGGACCACGGGGTCGGTCACGCCTCCTCCCGGGGCCCGCGGTTCTGCTGGTGCTTCGACGGGCCCTTCCACCGGGCTTCGCACCGCGCCCACGCCTCCGCCTGCGCCGCCGTCGACCCGTCCCACCGTGGTCGCGGCGCCGCCGGTGCAGGTGACGGGCAAGGGACGCGGTCCGGTCACGCGGGCTCGGACGCCCGTCAAGAGCGTGCCGCCTCCGGTGCCGGCGGCCGTGGTGCCCAACGCCACGCCCAAGCCGGTGCCCAAGGCCAACCCCGTGCCCTCGATCGCCGCGGCCAAGGCCGCGGCCTCGACCGCCAAGAACACCCCGCCGAGCATCGAGGTCGTCCTCGACGGCACGTTCGACACCTTCGCGATCGACGACGTGCTGCAGGTGCTGAGCATCTCTCGGCAGTACGTGGCGCTCGGCACCCTGCGCAACGGCGTCCCGCTGGCGCGCTTGGTGGTCAAGTCGAGTCGGCTGCTGATGGCGTCGTACGGCTCGGTCAAGGATCCCGTGCAGGCCATGGCCATGCTGCTCGAGGATCCGGGCACCGAGTTCCGCGTGCGTCGCCTGCCGCGATACGCCGACAGCGACCTCGGCTCGTTGGCCGAGATCGTCAAGCAGGCGCGGGCGTCCAAGCCACCGGCCACGGTCATCAACCTGCCGCGGCCGGCTCCTCCACCGGAGCCCGAGCCCGAGATCGAGGATCTCAACATCGACGAGCTCTTCGAAGAAGAGCTCCTGCCGCCGCCGACACCCAAGCCCGAGCCCAAGCCCGAGCCGCTCGTGGAGGCGCGAGCCAAGGCCCGCGCCAAGGCCAAGACCAAGGCCAGGCTCGAGGCCGATCAGCCCGACACCCCAGTGGTGCCTCCGCCGCCGTCGACCGGCGCCGACCTCGATGATCTGTTCGACGAGCTCAAGCCGGATCCGAAGCCGGATCCGAAGCCGGAGCCGAAGCCCGAGCCGAAGCCGGAGCCGAAGGTCGCAGCGCGACCGGAGTCGAAGGTCACGGCGCGACCGGAGTCGCGGGTCACGGCGCGACCGGAGTCGCGGGTCAGGACGAGGCAGGATTCGAAGATCACCTCGAAGCCCGAGTCGAGGCTCACTCGGAAGCCGGAGTCGAAGGTCACGGCCAGGCCGGAGTCGAAGGTCACGGCCAAGCCGGAGCCGAGGGTCACGCCCAAGCCGGAGCCGAAGGTCGCGCCCCAGCCGGAACTCGACCTGGACCTGAGCGATCTGGATCCGGAGCCGGAGCCCGCGGCAAAGCTGGAAGCGATGCCGGAGCCCAAGGCCAAGCCCGAGCCCGAGTCGAAGCCGGTGCTCGAAGCGACGCCGCCGGAGCCGGAGCCCGAGGCGAAGGTGGACGCCGAGCCAGCGCCCGAGGCGAAGGTGGACGCCGAGCCGGAGCCCGAGGCGAAGGTGGACGCCGAGCCGGAGCCCGAGGCGAAGGTGGACGCCAAGCCGGAGCCCGAGGCGAAGGTGGAAGCCAAGCCGGAGCCCGAGGCGAAGCCGGAGCCCGTGGTCGCGCCAGCTGCCGCCACGATCGACCCGGCATCCGATGCCATCGTGCGCAGCTTGGCTCTCATCGAGGAGCGCTTGCGGAATCAGCCCGAGGCTGCCAGCGCCAGTGAGACCGCCGACGTCTTCAAGGGTCTCACCGCGCAGCTCGAGGAGATGAACAAGCGCATGGCGCAGATGACCAAGGAGAATGCCGACCTGGCCAAGAAGACGAGAGGGACCGCGTTCCTCTCCTACGTCGTCGCCGGGCTCGTCATCTTCTTCGTGCTGTTCATGCTCTTTGGTCCGAAGTGAGCCGAGGTCCGGCTCGCCCGCTGTCGGTCGCTCCGATGGTCGACCGCACCGATCGCCACTTTCGCGTGGTGATGCGGGCGGTCACTCGCAGCACGCTGCTCTACACCGAGATGACCTCGGTGGCGGCGGCGCTCGGACCAGACCGCGAGCACGTGCTGGCCTTCGATCCGCTGGAGAAGCCCCTGGCGCTGCAGCTCGGGGGCGACGACCCCGAGCGCCTGGCCGAGGCCGCGGCGCTGGCGACCTCGCTCGGCTACGACGAGCTCGATCTCAACTGTGGCTGCCCGTCGCCGCGGGTGCAGCACGGAGCCTTCGGCGTGGTGCTGATGAAGGACCCCGAGCGCGTGGCGGCCTGCGTGGAGGCGATGCGGGCGTCGAGCTCGCTGCCGGTGACGGTCAAGCATCGCCTGGGGGTCGACGAGTTCGATCGCTACGAGGACGTCGACCGCTTCGTGCGCTGCGTGGCCACGGCCGGAGCCGACCGCGTGATCGTGCATGCGCGCAAGGCCTGGCTACGCGGGCTCTCCCCCAAGCAAAACCGCACCGTGCCTCCCCTGCGCCACGCGTGGGTTCATCGACTCAAGGCCGAGCACCCTTCCCTGCGCATCGAGATCAACGGAGGCATCACCACGCTGCAGCAGGCCCACGAGCACCTGGCCGCGGGGATCGATGGGGTGATGATCGGCCGTGCCGCCTATGACGACCCGATGATGCTCGCCGCGGCCGACGACTGGCTTGCCTGCGAGCCCCACGCTCGGTCTCCATCGCGGTCGCCTCGTCACGAGCGTACCGAGCGCTTGGCGGTGCTCGGGGCGCTGCTGCCCTACGTGCGTCGCAGCGTCGAGCGTGGGGTTCGCCTACATGCGATCACCCGGCACCTCCACGGGCTCGTGCATGGACTGCATGGTGCGCGGCGCTTTCGGCAGATGCTTGCGGAGGGATCGCTTCGTCCCGGGGCCGGGGTCGAAGTGCTCGAGCGTGCCCTCGATGCACTGCGTGTCGGGGACTGCGCCGAGTCCGCGGCGCTCCTGCGCCACTGATGGCGTCTCGCGCTCGCATCGGGCCCCGACGTGGTTCTTGCGGCGAGGGAGCGAAAATCTCGGCCGGAGATTCGTCATTCCGCCTCCTAGGGGGTACCCTGAGATTCGGTTTCGTCGGCGCGAGTCGACGAGTCTTCGGGCCCTCTCCCCCAAGGGGCACGAGTTTTGGGTGGGCGCTTCGTGGCCAAGGCCGGCACCGCTCCACCAGGTCGGGACACTACGGGGAATGAGCCTGCCTCCCATCCCGCGATCGGGGGACCGCCGATGGGAGGTGGGCTCGCCTATTTGGTTCCTGGCTGGGCGATTGCGCGGTCACGAGACCGGATCGCCACCGAGCACGCGAAAGCGACAGCGCTTGCCGGCCTGCAGCCGTAGGCCCTCGGCGGGAAAGCTCGAGGGAAGCAGCTCCTCGTTGGGATCGGAGCGCACGTCGCCATCGATGCGGACCGCTCCCGACTCGATGCGCTGGCGTGCCTGGCGTTTGGAGGGGAACGCCTTGACGGCATCGTGGGTGACGAGATCGACGAGCTTGATGGCCTCGACGCCGACATGGGCGGCCGGCACCGCGCTCCAGTCGTCGCCGCCACCGAACGCCTGCTGGGCCGCACGCTGGGCTCGTTCGGCGGCGTCGCGCCCGTGCGCGATGCAGGTGGCCTCGAAGGCCAGCCGCTGCTTGACCTCGCGCAGCTCGGCTCCTTCGGCCTGGCACAGCGCATCGATCTCTTCCACGGGGAGGTCGGTGAAGGTGAGCAGCAGCTTGCGGACGTCGGAGTCGTCGCACGACACCCAGTACTGGAAGTAGTCGAAGGGGCTGGTCTGCTCGGGGTCGAGCCATACCGCGCCGCGCTCGGTCTTGCCCATCTTGCGGCCGTCGGCCGTGGTCAGCAGCGGGAACGTGAGGCAGTGCGCGGGCCCGTGCTCGCCGCCGCCGATCCGGCGGATGAGCTCGACGCCGGCCACGATGTTGCCCCACTGATCGCTCCCGCCGAGCTGCAGCCGGCAGCCGTGCTCGCGGTAGAGGTGCAGGAAGTCGTAGGCCTGGAACAGCTGGTAGTTGAACTCCAAGAACGACAGCGGCAGCTCGTTGTCGATGCGCTCGCGGTAGGTCTTGGTGGCGATCATGCGGTTGACGGTGAAGTGCACGCCGATGTCGCGAAGGAACTCGATGTAGCGCAGCGGTGCGAGCCAGTCCTGGTTGTCGACCACGAGCGCGTCGTTGGGGGCCCCGCCGTCGAAGTGGAGGAAGCGACCGAACTGCCGGCCGATCGCCGCCACGTGGGTCTCGAGGGTGGCGTCGTCGAGCAGCTTGCGGGTCTCGCTGCGCCCCGAGGGGTCGCCCACCCGCGCGGTGCCTCCGCCGATGAGGACCAGCGGGCGGTGGCCGTGCTGCTGCAGCAGGCGCATGGCCATGATGCACACCAGGTTGCCCACGTGGAGCGAGGTCGCGGTGGGATCGAAGCCGATGTAGAAGGTGACCATGCCCTCCGCGAGGGCCTGATCGATGGCCGTGGCATCGGAGACCTGCTCCACGAAGCCCCGCTGCAGCAGCGCAGCGAGGGCGGTGGAGCGGGGGTGCTCGAGCGCTTTGGCGTCGTCCATGGGCGCGCGAGCATACTACCCGCGTGCAACGGACGGCGAGAGGGCGATCAACCCTCGGACGTGGACGCGTCGGGGTCGGCCTCGGCGGGGGCGTCCATGCCTCGCAAGAGCGTCTCGTGGGCGTCGAGCGCCTGCCGCAGCGCGGCGAGCTTGTCGGAGACCCTCGCTCGAAAGCGGCGGTGGAGGTCGCGCTCGCGGAACAGCTCGTCGGCGAGCTGGATGGCGACCAGCAGCGCGACTCGCTGCACGCTGGGCGTGGCGCGGCGCCCCTGGGTGAGCTGGCGGAGCTGCGCGTCGACGTAGTCGGCGAGCTGCTGGACGTACTGTGGCCCCTCGTCGCTGCGGATCGACAGCCGCTGGCCGGCGATCTCCACCTGGAACGAGCGCTTCACGGCCTGAGACGCTCGGCCTCGTCGTACGCCCTCAGGGCGGTGATGAGGTCGCCCACGTCGCCGTCCATGAAGGCGCCGAGGTTGTGCCGAGTGAGGTTGATGCGGTGATCGGTGATCCGATCCTGCGGGTAGTTGTAGGTGCGGACCTTCTCGGAGCGATCTCCCGAGCCGACCTGCGACTTGCGCTGGGCCGCGCGCTCGGCCTCGTACTTCTGGATCTCGAGGTCGAGCAGGCGGCTGCGCAGCAGCACCATGGCGATCTCTCGGTTCTTGGTCTGCGACTTCTCCTGCTGGCACTCGACCGCGATCCCGGTGGGGATGTGAGTGAGCCGCACCTTGGAGTCGGTGGTGTTGACGTGCTGGCCGCCGGCCCCCGAGGCTCGCATCACGTCGAGGCGAATGTCGGACTCGCTGACGTGGACGTCGACCTCCTCGGCCTCGGGCATGATGGCGACGGTGGCGGCCGAGGTGTGGATGCGGCCCTGCGACTCGGTGGCGGGCACGCGCTGCACTCGGTGGACCCCGCTCTCGAACTTGAGGTTGGCGTAGACGTTCTTGCCGCGGATCATGCCGGTGACCTCGCGCAGGCCGCCTGCGCTGGCCTCGCTGGCGCTCATCAGGTCCATCGACCAGCCCATGCGCTCGGCGTAGCGCGAGTACATGCGCCACAGGTCGGCGGCGAACAGCGCGGCCTCCTCGCCCCCGGTGCCCGCGCGGATCTCGAGCACGACGTTCTTGCTGTCGTTGGGGTCCTTGGGCAGCAGCAGGCGCTGGAGCTCGGACTCGAGCCCGGTCAGCTCGTCCTGCAGCCGCGTCACGTCGTCTTCGGCCAGCTCGCGCATGTCGGGATCGGCGAGCAGCTCGCGCGCCTCGGCGAGGCCGGCTTCGGCCTGCATGAAGCGGGTGAAGGCCTCGGCCACCGGTCGCAGCTCGGCGTGCTCGCGAGAGGCGGCCAGGAAGCGGGCCGTGTTCTCCACCACCTCGGGGGCGCACAGCATCTCGCCCAGCTCCTCGTGGCGCTCGGAGATGTCTTGCAGCTTGTTGCGGAGCTTGTCGTCCATGGCGTGGGCCCCCTCTCGCGAGGTGGGGGCAGCGGGCAGAGGAGAGTGAGGGGCAGCGGCCCGAGCCGTGGGCCGCACCGGTGGGCCGGGCACGGGGCCGATCGCGCGGCAGTCTAGCAGCGTGGCTCTGCGCGCGGCACGGGGGGCCCTGGCCCGTGTGACCGTGGCGCAACGCACGGAAGCGCGCAAGGGGAGCTCGGCGCTCGCTCGTCGCAGAGCAGCGCCTGGCCCTCGATGGCGGTCATGGTGGGGGCCTGCGATGGTCGGGCGTTGCGGGGGCAGGCGGGCCCGGGCTAAGACTGCCCTCGACCATGACCGACGATCTGCGGTGGGCGGTTCGCTATGCGTTCCTCGAAGATCTGTGGCGCGACCGGCCGCGCGTGGTGGTGGATGCAGGCCTCGAGGCGGCGCTGCGCGAGCGCCCGCGTGCCCGGCGGGACGAGGACGATCCGCTCGATGCCCTGGTCGACGCCTTGGTTCCGCGCTCACCTCGGGCGCGGACCTGGATGGCGGTGACCGACGAGGCGGTCGCTCGCGAGCTGGCGCAGACCCGACCGGGCACGGGCTTCTTGCCGCGTAGCTCCTTTGGTGACGTGGTGGCGCATCGCGACTGGGCGGTGGCGCTGGTCGAGCTCGCGGCGCTCCATCCCGATGCGACGGGCGGACCGCGCCTGAGGGAACAGCTGATCGAGCGGGCGGCCGAGGGGCGGACGGTCGCGGTGAGCGCTCGCTCGGTGCCGGGCGAGGAAGACGATGACGCCGGATTCGCGGCGTTGTCGGAGCTGCTCGACGAGATCGGCGGCGGGCGGATCTTCGGCGTGTACCGGCCGGTCATGGGGGCGGTCATCGACTTCGGCGAGGGCGAGGGCGAGGACGACGAGGGCGAGGCCGGTGAGGACGACGAGGGCGAGGCCGGTGAGGACGACGAGGGCGAGGGCGACGCCGCGGACGAGGTTCCGCTAACGTTCGACAACACCCTCGGCTCACAGACGCCCGCGTTCGTGGAGTACGTGGCGGTGTTCGGGGATGTCGACGTGCTCCCCGATGGCATGACGCTGGTCGAGCTGCCGGCGCATGCGCCGACGGCCGAGCAGAGCAGCGACGTGGCCCTGCGTGCGCAGCTCTTGCAGGCGCAGCGGCAGGCAGAGCTGGCGGCCATCGATCGCCAGGCGCTGCTCGAGAAGGTCGACATGCTGGAGTCGGCTCAGGCGCGGCTCGAGCAGCAGGCCGCCGAGCTTCGCGATCACCTCGCACGCGCGGTGACCGAGATCCCGGCCGAGGCGAGCGAGGCCGCCGAGCGCCTGCAGGCGTCGCTGGCCGACAACCAGGCCTTGCGCTGGAAGGTCCAGCAGCTCGAGCGAGAGCTCGCCGCCGCCAAGGCTCGTCCGGTCGAGGTGCTGGAGGCCGAGGTCGCGGCGCTGCGGGCCGAGCTGCGGGCCCGAGAGCTCGTCGTCGAGCCGACGCCGGACGAGGGCGGGGGCGCTGACGACGGATCCGCGCTCCCGGTGGAGGTCGGAGCCACGCTCGCCCGCGCCAGCGAGGCGCTCGACTGGGGCGATGACGAGGACGACGAGCCGCTGGCTGGCGACATCGTCGTGCTCACCTCCGAAGCCGAGGAAGCGGCGCTGCGGATTCGTCGCGGCGCGGCGCTGGCCGAGCTCGATCGCTTGATCGAGCGCGTCGAGCGAGGCGGGATCGGGACGCTGCCCCTGCGGCAAGCGCTGATCTCCCTCCGCCAGCGGCTTCGCTGATCGGGGCGAGAAAGAACGCCGGCAGGGCCGGTGGGGACGGGGGGAGGCCGGCGGACGACGGCCGCCTCGCTCATCGAACCGGTGGGACCTGCCAGTCGATCTCGCCGCGTCCGAACGCACGCAGCTTGTCGTTGACCTGGGAGAACGGTCGGCTGCCCATGAACTTCTTGACCGAGAGCGGGGAGGGGTGGGCCCCCTCGATGAGGCCGTGGCGCTTGGTGTCCACGAGCTTGGCCTTCTTGCGGGCGTAGCCTCCCCACAGCACGAACACCACCGGCTCCGGCTTGGCAACGACCGCCTTGATGATCGCGTCGGTGAGCTTCTCCCAGCCCTTGTCCTTGTGCGAGTTGGGCTCGTGGGCGCGCACCGTGAGCACCGCGTTGACCAGCAGCACCCCCTGCTTGGCCCAGGCCTCGAGGTTGCCATGGTCGGGGATCGAGCAGCCGAGGTCGTCGGCGAGCTCCTTGTAGATGTTGCGCAGCGAGGGCGGTACCTTGACGCCCGGGCGCACCGAGAAGCACAGGCCGTGGGCCTGACCATCGTCGTGGTAGGGGTCCTGGCCGAGGATCAACACCCGCACCGACTCGTAGGGCGTCAGCGAGAGCGCACTGAACACGTCCTCCTCGGGGGGAAACACCTGGTGCTTGGCCCGCTCGCCGTCGACGAACGTGCAAAGGGGCTTCCAGTAGGGCTTGCTCCGCTCGGCCGCGAGCACGTCGTGCCACTGTCCGGGGAATCGGAATTGGGGGTCGGTCATCTTCATGGGTTGCTCACACGGGGCGCTTGGGGCAGATGTCGTCCATGGGGCACTCGGCACACTGGGGCGCTCGGGCCTTGCAGACGTAGCGACCGAGCAGCACCATCGCGGGTCCAAAGTGCGTCCAGTCGTCCTTGGGGAGCGCTCGCATCAGGTCCTCCTCGATGCGCTCGGCCTTGTCGTGGCGGGTCAGGCCCATGCGCTGGCCGACCCGCGCCACGTGGGTGTCGACGATGATCCCCGAGGGGATCCCGAACGCCATGTTGAGCACGACGTTGGCCGTCTTCCGCGCCACCCCGGGCAGGGTGGTCATCTCGGCCATCGTCTGGGGGACCTGCCCGCCGAAGCGGACGAGCAGCTCGCGGGCGGCGCCCTGAATGGCCTTGGCCTTGGTCTTGTAGGAACCCGTGGGGCGGACGTCCTCCTCGAGGTCCTCGAGCTGCGCGTCGGCCATCGACTGGGGGTCGGGATACTTGGCGAACAGGGTCTTGGTGACCTTGTTGACCCGCTCGTCGGTGCAGCGCGCCGCGAGGATGGTGGCCACCAGCAGGTGGAAGGGAGTCTCGAAGTCCAGCTCGTAGCGGGCGTCGGGGTGGAGGACTCGCAGGCGTTGCTCGACCTCTTGGATGGGGGCGCGGTCCATGGGGCCGGGCGAGCATAGCGCCCCGAAGCGTCGCCCGGACACCCGAGGGCCCTCGGAGCATCGCCCGGCCACGCCCGAGGGACCCGCAGCGGTAAAGGCGCCCTCGGTCGTGTGACGATGGCGCAAGCCGACGAGCTTGCCGCGCCCGTGACCCGGGGTCTATCCTCCTGAGCGGACAGCCCCCTGCGCCAAGGCGGAAGGGGCTTCCTGCACCGACCACCCCGACACCCGGCGTTCCGGCTGACCACCGGAGACTGCCGCCGGGAATCGTACGCGCATGGAGTGACCTACCGATGAAAGTCAGCGTCGACGCCCCCAAACCAGATTGGTCTGCCCTCGAGACCGCTTTCGAGCACAACGCACCCGAGACCCATAGCTACCTCGACCTGCGCACCGGCCAGGTCTTGACCATCGTCGACAGCCGACCCGAGGACGAGGAGAAGCGCCAGCTCATCCGTCGCTCCGAGGGCCGCTTCGTCCACCTCGATCCCGCGTCGTCGCGGGAGCAGTATCGCTGGATGGAGCGCTTCGTGTCCTCGGTGGAGGACGAGGCACTTCGCGAGCGCCTGGTGCTGGCGATCGACGGCAAGGGAGCGTTCCGCCGCTTCAAGGACGTGCTGCTGTCGTATCCCGTCGAGCGCGATCGATGGTTCACGTACCGGGCCAACCTCCTGCACATCTACATCAATGGCTGGCTCAACGCGCAGGACATCGCGCTCGGCGAGTTCCCTCCGTGGGGCGATCCCGAGCAGCCGCCCGAGCCCGACGTGCCGCTCGAGAAGCCGATCGGCGTGCGCGGTGAAGGCCCGACCGAGACCCTGCGCAGGCAAGCCCGCGAGCTCATCGACGCCCTCCCGGCGCTCGAGCTGCCTTCGGTGATCGCCTACCTGCGGTTCCTTCGCGAGAAGGCTCCGTCGGTGGTCGAGCCGGGCGCCACGCCCGAATGAGTACGGCTCGGCAGGCTGCACGCCAGGGTTTTCGCCGCTTCATCGGTGTGGACCTCGGCGGTGGTCGCGGCAAGAACACCGCGGTCGCTCGACTCGAGCTGTCGATCGGTCCCTCGGGGCGCCCGCGTCTGGGCGTGGCGGAGGCCAAGGTCCGCCACGGCCAGCGGGGCACCGGGTTGGTCGTCGACGAGCCTGGCGGCGATGCTCTGTTTCGCGACGAGGTCCTCGTGGCCTACCTCGAGCGCTGGGTCGACGACCACACCGTCGTGGCCATCGATGCGCCCCTGACGCTGCCGCCGTGCATCCGCTGCTCGTTGCCGTGCCCCACCGTGGCGCGGTGCACGGTGCCGGTGGTGGCGTGGATGCGCCGCTGGGCGCCGCGCCTGCAGCCCCGCGGGCGCAGCGATCCGGGCAAGCCGGCCGTCACGCCCTACACCCAGCGTGCGGCCGAGATCCTACAGCAGGCGGTGGGCATCCATCCGCGCGAGACGCTGGGGCAGGGAACGGGGCCACTGGCGGCGCGCGCGGCCTACCTCCGCCGCGTGCTGTCGCCTCGGCTGCGGCTGCACGAGAACCTGATCGAGGTGCACCCACGCGCCACGATCGAGCAGGTGTTCGGCGCCGCAGTGGCCCGGCGCGCACGCCACGGCGACGACGATCGCGTATGGGCGACCCGCAAGCGCGTGCTCGCCGGGCTGGTGGAGGGGATCGCGTTCGACTACGTGTGGCCCGAGCTGGTGGTTCGCAACACGCACATGTTCCACGCCGTGCTGGCGGCCTTCACCGCGTTCCTGTGGGCGCGGGAGGGGCTGCGGGGGCCGACCGATCTGCTCGGGGCCGTCGGGCGAGCCACGGTGCCCGAGGCCTTGCCGCTGGCGATCGAGGAGCTCGGCGCGCAGTGGCTCGAGGATGGATGGGTGTTCGTGCCGCCGTCGCGGCTGCGGGTGCGCTCGGAGTGAGCCCGCCGTCATGCCGGCCCGAGGTCTAGAAGCGGACCCGCAGGCCTCCCGGAACCAGTGCCACGTCGCCGGGCCCTCGTTGCTGCTGCTGCTTGCGCGAGTAGAGCAGCAGGCCCACGCCTGTGCCTGCGCTGGCGACCCCGGCCACGGTCAGGCCGATGCCCCCGCCCAGCGTGTCGTAGCGAAACTCGCAGTCGCCGTCGGCGTCCACGTGCACGCCGTCGCAGTTGGAGCGCACGGGATTCTCGTCGAGCACGAGCAGCGCAATGCCGCCCACGAGGGCGGCCGCGCCCACGCCGATGGCGGCCCAGCCGATGGTGGCCGTGGTCTTGGGCGACATGCCGGCCGCCGTACGATCGAGCGCCAGCTCGACGGTCTGGGTGGCGCCCCCGGCGAGCTCGACGCTCCGCCATGCGGTCTGGTGTCCGTCGAGCGACAGCTCGACCTTGTGCGGGCCTGCGTCGACCGAGCCCTCGTAGGGCGTGACACCGACCTCCGCGCCGTCGATGCGCACGGTGGCCCCCGCGGGTACGCTGGTGACGACGAGCGTACCCGCGACCGTGGGCGGTGGCCCCAGGTCAGCGGCCGCCTGGGCCACCAACTCGCGCAGGGCCACCCCGGCCTCCTCGTAGGTGCAGATCTCGCAGCTTCCCTCCTTGCGGCCCAGGGATTGGCCGTCGGAGGCGAGGATGTCGACGACGAGGGTGTAGTCGCTGCCCACGATGCGGACGTCGGTGGTCACGTAGGCTCGTGCCTTGCCGTCGGCCACGGCCTGGGCCATGCATCCGGAGTCGGTGCAGCCCTCGGGAGGGACAGCCGCGGTGACCCCGGCGTCGCTCAAGCCGCCCTGGATGCTCTGGGTGAGCGCCTCCACGATGTGCTCGGGCGCCTGGCCCTCGATGGTGGGGGGGGATATCAGCACGCCAGGGCCTTCTGCGGCCGCGGGGAGGCTTCCCACGCTCATGCATACGATCGCGATCGCCGGGATCGCCCGGTGCCCGAGGCTCACGCGCATAGGGCAGGAATGGTAACCCGCGGCGCACCGACGGTGCCAGGGAACGGCGTGAACGGGGGACACGCGCTCGGGGAAGGGTTCCACTGCTCGCACCTGTTCATCAGTCGCCTTTCCCGTGGGGGCGCTCCTGTGACATCGTCGCAGCGTGGGTTCCACGGTCGGATCGAAGCCGAGTGCGGGCGTACGGGCGCTGGTGCCCGATTCGCTCGATACGAAGTCGCTGCTGCCGTTGTGGGAGCATCCACTGGGCGAGGTCGTTGCGCTCGACACGGAGGATGGGCGCGCGCTGCAGCTGACGGTGCTGCGCCCGGCCATCGTCGGCGGCGAGCTGGCGCTGAACCAGTGCATCGATACCAATGCCTTGCTCACCGAGATGCAGGCCCCTGGGGCGGTCGCGCTCGAGGAGGCCAAGCGGCTCGAAGACGGCCGCACGGTGTTGGTGTACGAGCGAGTGCAGGGCACCACGCTCGCCGACCTGGTGCGCGAGGGGCCCGTGGAGGCCGGCCGGGTCATCGGGATCCTGCGGCAGCTGTGCCGGTCCCTCCATGTGGCGCACGGGATCGGGATCCGGCACGGGGCCCTGTCGGTGTCGAGCGTGAGGCTCGTCGAGCACGACGGGCGCAAGGACGCGGTGCGGGTGTTCGACTTCGGGATCGAGGACGAGCTGACGGCCGATGCGATGGGCGACCACGTCGTCGAGCTGCAGCCGCTGTCGCCCGAGAAGGTCGAGGGGCGCATTCCCGATCAGCGCGAGGACGTGTACCTGCTGGGCGCGATCGGCTACGCCCTGCTGGCGGGTCGTCCCTTGTTCAAGGGCGATGGCAAGGCCGTGCGCGAGGGGCACGAGAGTCGCTCGCCCGACGGCCTCGACTGCGACGCGGTGCTGGCCGCGGTGATCTCGAGGTGCCTGAACAAGGACGCGCCCAAGCGCTACCCGGACATGGCCGCGGTCGATGATGCGTTGGTCGGCGCGCAGGAGATCGCGGGGCTCTCGAGCGACTGGGACGACCTACGCCCGATGTCCGGCTCGAGCAAGCGCACCTCGTCCGTTCGGACGCGCAAGACCACCGGCTTGGGCCTGGGCGGTCTGGGCAAGATCCCCACCCTGGGGAGCATTCCGCCGCTGAAGTCGAAGTCCGACGCAGAAGAGAAGGCGAAGGCAGAAGAGAAGGCCAAGGCAGAAGAGAAGGCCAAGGCAGAAGAGAAGGCCGAGGCAGAAGAGAAGGCCAAGGTCAAGGCTCCGTCGGCGAGCGCGACCTTCGATGCCACCGACATCATCGAGGACATTCGACCTCCGGCGCTGCCCCAGTCGAAGAAGGCTCCGTCGGCGAGCGCGACCTTCGATGCCACCGAGCTCATCGAGGACGTCAAGAGCATTCGCAATTCCGAGTCGTCACAGCCTCCGCTGCTGCCGTCGACGAGCAAGGGCAAGAAGGAGACCTCCGGACGGCATGGGGTCGTGCCTCCTCCGCCCAGCCTCTCGTCGAAGAGCGGGCCGGTTCCCGCCCCGCCGGTCACCGGCCCCAAGGCGGGCTCGTCGGGCTCGAGCTTCGATCGCTCGAACATCTCGGGGTCCAGCTTCGATCGAGCCTCGACGCTGGGGCTCAGCCTCGGCCGATCATCCGACCGCACCAAGCGTGCGCCATCGGGAAAATTCGGCGTCATTCCCCCGGTGGTGGCGCCGAAGAGCAAGGCGGACAGCAAGTCGTCTCCCGCGGCCAAGGTAAAGGAGCCCACCGAGCCCGAGGCCACCGAGAACCAGGCCAACGGGACCGGTGCTGCGGCCGCCGCCGTTGCGGTGGCTTCGGCTGCGACCACCGCCAAGGACGAGCCGAGCCCTGCGGCGAGCGAGGCGGTCGACGCGGCCGCGCAGGCCAAGCCGGTGGCTGCCACGAGCGATGCGGTCGACACGGCCGCGCAGGCCAAGCCGGTGGCTGCGGCGAGCGAGGCGGTCGACACGGCCGCGCAGGCCAAGCCGGTGGCTGCGGCGAGCGAGGCGGTCGACACGGCCGCACCGCAGGCCAAGTCGTGGGCTGCGGCGAGGGAGGCGGCCGACACGGCCGCGCCGCAGGCCAGGCCGGTCGCTGCGGCGAGCGGGGGGACCGACGCGGCGGCTCGGGTCGGGCCGCAGGAGGCGGTCAACGAGGCAGGCGCGACGAGGGGTGACACCAGGCCCAAGATCCCGGCCGACGAGGATGCCGAGACCGCGGCTCGGCCGACGCTCGATCGGGCCGCGGTCGAGGAGGAGGCCGCAGCCCTGGCGGCCCTGCCCGCCGCCAATGAGGCCTCCTCGGGGGGAGTGCCCAAGTGGTTGATCGCGGCGGGCCTGGTCCTGCTGATCGGCTTGCCCGCCGCATGGCTCGCCACGCGTGGTGGTGATGCGCCGATCGAAGGCACGAAGTCCCCGCCCAAGGTGGCGGCGGCCGACACCAAGACGCCGTCCGCGTCGCCACCGGTGGCCGATGCATCGGCGGGTGGTGCCGTGGCGGCGGGTGGTGCGGACGCAGGTGCTGGTGTCGCGGATGGAGCTGCTGCGGACGACGGTGAAGCTGCGGACGATGGTGCCGCGGCGGACGACGGTGCAGCGGCGGACGACGGTGAAGCTGCGGACGACGGTGCCGCGGCGGACGACGGTGCCGCGGACGACGGTGCAGCGGCGGACGACGGCGCTGCTGCTGCGTCCGCGCCCAAGAAGAGCAGCGGCTCGACCAAGTCCGGGCCGTCTCCCAAGGACAAGGCGCGCGAGCTGATCCGTGCCGGCGACAAGGCCTACTCCAGCGGCCAGATCGCCAAGGCGGAGAGCAAGTACAAGGAAGCGCTCGACGTCTACTCTCGCGCCCACGCGGCGGCGGCGGGCCTGGGCAAGATCGCGTTCAACAAGGCGTCCTACGCCAATGCGGCCAGCTACTACGGCAAGGCGGTCAAGGCCTCGGGGAGCAACGCCGGCTACCGCATCCTCTACGGCGATGCGCTGTTCAAGCTCGGCAAGTATGGCGACGCCAAGACGCAGTACTCCAAGGCCAAGAGCCTGGGCAACGCCCAGGCCGATGGTCGCCTCAAGAAGGTCCAGAGCAAGCTCGGCGGCTGAAGCGACCGCGTCCTCACGCCCCAGGCAGACCCTCGAGCGGGTAGTGGTGCTCGATGCGGTACTTCGACCCGCCGGGCGACAGCACGCTCGAGTACAGCTGGAACGCCTCGACCTCCACCTCGCTCGTGCGCAGCAGCGCCTGGTGCTGCAAGAATTCGATCACCTTGTGACGCGGAGGATCGCGCAGGCGGGCGAGCGTGATGTGCGGGGTGTACTTGCGTCCTTCGGGGGCAAGCCCCGCGTGGACCAGCGCCCGCTCGACTCGCTCGTGGAGCTCGCGCAGGGGCGCCACGGGCTCGACCCCGGCCCACAGGATCCGCGGCTTGCCGCCGGGGGGAAAGAAGCCCACGCCGGTCGCCGCGAGGGAGAACGGCGCACACCGAACGGCCTGAAGCGCGTCCTCGATGCGCCGCTTGGTGCCGCCGTCGACCTCGCCGATGAAGCGCACGGTCACGTGGAGCTTGCTGCGATCCTCCCACCGCGCACGCGGGATCCCACCACCCACGAGGGCGAGGTGATCGGTGATCACGGGAGGCAGCTCGATGCCGACGAACAGTCGCACGAGCCGCAGCCTATCAGCCCGCTCGCGGACAGCGTGCCCGCTCGTGCGAACGGCGTCGGCTCGTCACGGGGACTGGCTCAGCCCGTCCCCTCGAGCTCGGACAGCAGGAACGCGAACATGTCGACCTGCTGCGCCACCCCCTTCTTGCGGGTGCCGGCGCCGCCGTGGCCGGCCTTGTGTTCGATGCGCATGATCGCAGGCTCGCCGCTGCCGCTCGCGGCCTGGATCGCGGCGGTGAACTTGCGCGCGTGCAGGGGATCGACGCGGTCGTCGCTGTCGGCCGAGAGCATCAGCAGGGCCGGATAGGCCGCTCCGTCCTGGACGTGGTGGTAGGGCGAGTACGCGTGGATGAACGAGAACTGCGCGGGGTCGTCGGGGTTGCCGTACTCGGGGATCCAGGTCTTGCCGCTGCCGAACCGATGGAAGCGGATCATGTCGAGCAACGGCACCGCGCACACCACCGCGCCGAACAGCTCGGGGCGCTGGGTCATCGCCGCGCCGACCAGGAGCCCCCCGTTGCTGCCGCCGTAGATCCCGAGACGCTCGGGCTTGGTGTATCCCTCGGCCACCAGGTACTCGGCGGCCGCCACGAAGTCGTCGAATACGTTCTGCTTCCTGCCTTGCATGCCGGCCTCGTGCCAGGCCTCGCCGTACTCGCCGCCTCCCCGCAGGTTCGGCACGGCCCACACGCCGCCGCGCTCGACCCACAGGGCCGCCGAGGGAGAGAAGCCGGGGGTCAGCGACACGTTGAAGCCGCCGTAGCCGGTCAGCACGGCGGGGTGGCTCCCGTCGAGCTCCATGCCCCTTGGGTGCACCACGAACATCGAGACCTTGGTGCCGTCCCTCGACGTGTACCAGACCTGCCGATCCTCGAGCTTGGTGGTGTCGATGGGATAGTCGACGGTGTCCCACAGCCTGGTCTTGCCGGTGGCGATCGAGGTCTCGTAGATCATCGGCGGCTGCACGAATGAGGTGTAGTAGAAGTACGCCTCGTCCTCGTCGGGGCGACCGAGGAGGCCCGAGGTGGTACCGACGCCAGGCAGCTCGACCTCGCGCACGAGCGCACCCTCGAGGTCGCGCACCTGCAGCTTGCTGTGGGCATCGAGCATCAGCCCGGTGACCAGGTGCCCGCCCACCACGTAGGCGGCCTCGAGCACGGCGACCTCGGGCTCCGGGACGAGCTCGCGCCAGTGCTCGCGCTGGGGCCGGCTGGGGTCGACCTTGAACACGCGGCCGCGCGGGGCCCCCTCGTTGGTGGTCACGTAGAGCTGGTCGCCGAATGCATCGACCGAGTAGCTGGCGACCAGGCCCGTGGTCAGGGACTGGAAGCCCTTGGCGCGGCTCCTTGGGGTGCGCAGATCCTTGAAGGAGATGTTGGTGCTCTGACCTCGCGTCTCATAGATGAACAGGAAGTGTCCGTCGTCGCTCACGGCGGCGCCGACGAACTTGGTCGGATCGTTCAGCGCGGGGAACACCAGCTCGTCCCGCTCGGGCTTGGTGCCCAGGCGGTGGTAGCGAACCTCGGCGTGCCCCGGGAGCTCGGACACGGAAACCGCGGGATCGGTGGGCAGCCGCACGTAGTAGAAGCCCTTGTCGTCGGGCGTCCACGACGGCCATGCGTACTTGGCTCCCTCGATCACGTCGATCGGAGAGTCCTTGCCGGTCTTCAGATCCTTGACGTGGATGGTCGCCGCATCGGCGTTGTTCTCGCTGAGCTTGTAGGCCACGTAGCGCCCGCTGTGGCTGGGCGACAGGCCATGGACCGCGACGCTGCCGTCGTCCGACAGGGTGTTGGGATCGAGCAGCACGTGCTCCTGGGCGGGCTTGCCTCGTCCATCGGGCTTGCCTCGATCGGGCTTGCCCTCCTTGAAATAGTAGACCGCCTTCTCCTTGTCGGCGTGCGAGCGCGAGTAGAACCACCGGTTGCCGCGGTGCGAAGGCGGGGACGTCGCGTCGATGTACGTGAGCTGGATGAGCCGCTGCTCCAGCGCGGCACGCTCGGGCAGCTCCGCGAGGTACTCGCGCGCCACCATGTCCTGCGCCTGCATCCACGCCTGCACCTCGGGCATCGAGGGGTCCTCGAGCCAGCGGTAGGGGTCGGCGACCTCGATCCCGTGCACCACGTCGACCACGTCGTCGCGACGGGTCGGCGGGTAGGCCACCGGCGGCTCGATCCGTTCGGAAGGGCCGGTCGGCGGAGCAGCGGTCGGGGGAGCAGGGGGAGCAGAGCCGTCCTTCATGGTCGGGCCGGGGCAGCCGACGAGGAGCAGGGAGGCGAGCGCAGCGGATCGTTGCATCGTGAGTCCTCGGTCGGAGGCGAGACGAAGGGTACGACACGTGCCGATTCCGCACGGTTTCCCCTCGCGGGCGCCCTTGGAGCCCGCAGAACGTGATTCGTGTGCGTCGGCGAGCGCCCACGGTGCCCTTCGCCGCTCTGGTATCATCGAGGGACGTGGGAGTGATGGGGCGATGCACGTGGGGCGGAGGGCCGGGCCTCGTCCTCGGCGGCGGCCTGAGCCTCGTTCTCGGTTGGGGTGGGTGCGGTGCATCGGCATTCGAATGCGAGCAGAGCTCGCAGTGCCTTGGCGATGGGGCCGAGGGGGTCTGCCAGCAAAGCGGGTACTGCAGCTTTCCCGACGAGGGGTGCCCCTCCGGACAGCGCTACGGCGACCATGCGGGCAACGGCCTGGCCGGCGAGTGCGTGCCGGTCTCCGAGGGCAGCAGCGGCGGCACCACCGAGGTCGCCGGCTCCACGGGCGGGGTCACGACCCACGACCCCATCGACGGCACCACCCTCGCCATCGAGGGGAGCTCGAGCGAGACCGTGGGCCCCGCGGACTCCTCGACCGGCGTCCCGAGCTGCGGCGCGGCCACAGAGGCCTGCTGCGATGGCGTGGGGTGCGACGAGGGCACGTGCATCGACGGCGTGTGCCAGCCCTGCACGGCGTGGGTGGAGGCCGAAGAGGAGTTCTCCTGCGCCGCGCACAGCGACGGCCAGCTTTCGTGCTGGGGATCCGATGACGACGGGCAGGTGGGAGACGGGCCGCCCAATGTGTTCGGCGGGGTGCCCACCCCGGTGGCGGTCCTGAACGGCATCACCGAGTTCGACCTCGGGGCGTTCCACGCCTGTGCGATCGCCAGTACGCCGTGGTGCTGGGGCCGCAACGACTACGGGCAGCTCGGCCTGGGCATGACGAGCGGGTCGGAGTCCGTGCCCGTCGCGCTCGATCCACCCGAGCCGTTCGACATCGTCGCCGCCGGGGGCTTTCACGTGTGTGCACGCGGGACGTCGGGACAGGTCTACTGCTGGGGTCGCAACAACGACGGGCAGGTCCAGGGGTTCGGCATCGTCATCACGTCTCCCGAGCCCGTGCCCAACGTCCCCACGGCGGTCGCGGTCGACACCGGAGGGTTCCATTCCTGCGCCATCGACGGCGGTGGCGAGGTCACGTGCTGGGGCCGCAGCGGCGATGGACAGCTCGGCCACCCTGGATCCTGGCCCGGGCTCGTCCAGGGGCTGCCCGAAGTCGAGCAGCTCGCGCTCGGCGACTACCACTCCTGCGCGCTCGACCTCGAGGGCCAGCCCTGGTGCTGGGGACGCAATGGAGAGGGGCAGCTCGCGGCCCCGGGGTTCGTCGACGAGTCCATTGCGCCGCTCCTCGTTCAAGGGGTGCCGCCGCTGGTCGATCTCGACTCGGGCGACGATCACGTCTGCGGCGTCACGGACAGCGGCGAGGTCTGGTGCTGGGGCAGCAATCAAGACGGTCAGCTCGGGGGCGGTCCGGGCAACGACCAGCGCGTGCCGATCCTGGTGCCGTTTCCTCCCGCGGTGCACGTGACCGGCGGCCGCTCGCACACCTGCGTGACCGCCACCGACGGGCGCGTGTGGTGTGTGGGGCGCAACGATCGCGGGCAGCTCGGCGACGGGACCAACCTCGAGGCGGACGATCCGGTCGAGGTGACCGGGCTCTGCCCGGGGTAGCATGGGCGAGCTACTCCCGCCCGCGCTCGTCCTCACCGGGGCGTCCGCGCGCCAGCTTGCGCTGCAGGCTGCGGCGATGCATCCCCAGCCGGCGGGCGGCCTCGGAGATGTTGCCCCCCGCATCGGTCAGCACCTTTTGCAGGTGCTCCCACTCCACCTCCTCGAGCCGGGGGGGCACCGAGGCCGCCGCTGCCTCCACGTTGGGCTCGGTGCGATCGAACGCGGCGAGGATCTCGTCGGCATCGGCCGGCTTGGTCAGGTAGTGCACCGCACCCGCCTTGATCGCCTCCACGGCCGTCGCGATGCTGCCGTAGCCGGTCAACACCACCATGCGCAGCTCGGGCAGCGCTTGGCGCAGCGTCTGCACCACCTCGAGCCCGTTGCGCCCCGGCATGCGCAGGTCGATGACGGCTCGGTCCGGTCGCCACGCATTGGCCTCCGCGATTGCATCGTCGTAGTCGTGGGCCAGCATCACCGCGTAGCCGCGTCGGCGCAGCGCGCCCGCCAGCGCGGCACAAAAGGTCTTGTCGTCGTCGACCAGCAGGATGGTGTCGGGCATGGTCGGAGCTACAGCGAGATCCTACCGCTGAGCGCGGGATCGGGGTGGAGCGGGAGGGTGATGCGCATGGTCGTACCGCGATCGGGCAGCGAGCGCAGCTCCAAGGTGCCGCCCAGCTGACGCAGCTGCGCCCGCGCGAGATAGAGCCCCAGCCCCATGCCCTCGCCCTCGGCCTTGGTCGAGTAGAACGGGTTGAACGCGTTGGCGGCGACCTCGGCCGCCATGCCCACGCCGCGATCGCGGACCTCCACGATCGCGTCGTCGCCCTCGGTGCCGAGCCACAGGACGATGCCGGCGCCGTCGCCTCGACGTCGGCACGCATCGACGGCGTTGGCCACCAGCTCGCGGACGATCTGCTCGAGCGGCTCGCGAGGTCGTCGCAGCTCCACGCCGGCCGGGGAGGGGCCGCGGATCCGAAGGGGCACCCCGCCTTCCTCCGCCACCCGGGTCGCTTGCTCGCCCAGCGCTCGCAGCGGCCACGACGGTCCGCCATCGGCCGCCACGGCCTGCGCGCTCAGCTGCGGGCTCGCCATGCGGTGCACGATGCCCTTGCAGCGAGACAGCTCGCGCTTGACCGTGGCCAGCGCCTCTTCGCGCTCCTCCTGCCCCATGTGCGGCAGCTCGCCCACCAACAGCTGGATCGAGCCCAGCGGCGTGCCCAGCTCGTGGGCGGCGCCCGCGGCCAGGGTGCCCAGCGCGGCCAGGTGGCGGTCTTGCATGGTCTGCTCGCGAAGGCGCGCGAGCTCCTTGCGCTGCCGCGCGAGCGACAGCGCAATGCGGTGCACGAAGGTGGTGATGAGCAGGCCCGAGACCCCGAACGCGACCCACATCCCTCGCAGGTGCCCAGCGAAGTGGGCCTCGTGTCCCGGCGGACCCTGGGGCAGCGGCTGCATCACGAACAGCGCCGCGAACCCGACCAGGCAGTACCCGGCCAGGGCCCACGTCCAGCGCGGCGAGACCTGGGTGGCGAGGGTGATGGGCAGGAAGTAGACGGTGGTGAACGGGTTGGTCGCCCCCCCGGAGATCCCGAGCAGCACCGTCAGCATGGTGGCGTCGACCAGCAGGTGCAGCCCGGCGATCGTTCGCGTGGCGCGGCCACGCGCCAGCACCAGCCGGTCGGTGAGCACGTTGACGAGGAGCCAGGTCAGCCACACCGCCACGAACCCCACCGGCTCGGGAGACTGGGGAAACCACGCCAGCAGCGGAGCGACCACCGCCGGCATCAGCAGCACGGCGGTGCCGGAGACCGCCAGCAGGCCCAACAGCACCCACCGTGCGGTGACCAGTGCGCGCAGGGTGATCTGGGCCGAGCGGTCGACGGGTGCCATGGGTGAGCGGACGGCGGCCTCAAGGCTCGTGCCAGTGTGGTGCCCCTTCGCACGCTCGAGAAAAAGCGCCAGGCCGCTGCCCCGCCATGACCGAAGCTCAACCCCTACCCCTGGCAGGTGGGCATCACTTGATTATCCGTGTCGGGCTTCCCGCCGGACGGGCCTGCGCACCTACGGACAGAGGCGATTCCCTGGTTGAACGGTCAGTAGGAAGAGCTTGGAAGGCTGAGGGCAGCGGCCAAGCAACATCACCATAGCATTCGCGGACGGCTCCGCGACGCGAAAAGTGGTCGTGCACCGCTACGCAACAACGCTCTTGACAGCGGCGTTCGCCACCGTCCCTGGCCGCCGGCCATCAGCGCGGATCGTGGGTGAAGCGGGGGTCGGCCTTGGGCGCCTGCTCGCGGTAGCTCGCTCCGAGCCCGCCTTGAACGGCCACGCTCTGCTCGCCGCGGCTCATCAGCTCGACCTTGCCGAGCACCGCCTCCGCGCGCGTCTCGGTGGGGATCCAGTGCTCGCGGGTGTCCATGCGGATGGCATCGCAGGGGCACGCCTCCACGCAGAAGCCACACACCACGCACTTGAGCTCGTCGATCACGAAGCTGCGGGGCGCCTTCTCGGCGTCGTCGCGTCGATCCTCGGCCTCGATGTAGATGCACCGGGCCGGGCACACGGTGGAGCAGCACATGCAGGCCACGCAGCGCACCGAGCCGTCCTCGCGGTGCATCAGTCGGTGCACCCCGCGGAAGCGCTCGGGGTAGTAGTCCTTGACGTCCACCCCGGGCTCTCCGTAGCGGATCGTCTCCACGTCGCCGTGCCCCGGCGTGAACGTGTTCTTGAAGAAGTGACGCGCCGTGGTGAGCAGGCCCTCGAGGATCGCGGGCAGGAAGATCTGATCGCGAGTGGTCCGCTGCAGGGAGACCTTCTTGACGCTGATGGTCATGGTGGCTTGGTCCTTGGTGAAGGCGGTGGGACGACGGCGGGCTACGACGCCGGGTTGGCGCCCGGCATCAGCAGGTACACCAGGATCGCGGTGAGCACGATGTTGGCGATCGACAGCGGAAGCAGACCCTTCCACCCCAGGCTCATGAGCTGGTCGTAGCGGAAGCGCGGCAGTGTCCAGCGGATGAGCAGCTGCACGCCGCACAGCAGGAACACCTTGCCGCCCCAGATGATCATGCCCAGGCCGACCACCAGGATGTGCGGGATCTCGGTGCCCCAGCCCGTGAACAACGACCACACGCCGATGAACAGGTGGATGATGCCCACCAGGGCCACGGTGGCCCCGAACAGCTCGCCCGCCTTGCCGGTCCGCCACGCGGCGACGCCCATCACGGTCAGGCCCGCGCCGGCCCCGAAGAGGAACAGTTGTGCCATCAAGGGGCTGCTGAACCCGGCGGGCCCGAGCATCCCGAACGGCAGGCCCCAGCCGCCCAGGAACAGGGTGGCGAGCATTGCCGACATGAAGATCACCTCGATGAACTCACCGAGGAAGAACAGGCCAAAGCGCATGCCCGAGTACTCGATGAAGTACCCGATGATCTCCGACTCGCCCTCGGGCAGGTCGAAGGGGGCGCGCTTGGTCTCCGCCATGGCGGCGGTGAAGAACAGGACGAACGCCAGCGGCTGCAGCGCGATGCCCCAGTAGGAGCTCTCCTGGGCCTTGACCAGCGCGTGGGGCTCGAGGGTGCCGTAGACGAGCAGCGCGCCCACGATGGTCAGGCCGATGGCGACCTCGTAGGAGATCATCTGCGCGCTCGCTCGCAGCGCGCCCAAGATCGCCCACTTGTTGTAGCTGGACCAGCCGGCCAGCGCGGTGCCGTAGGTGGCCAGCGAAGCGACCGCAAAGTAGTAGAGCAGGCCCACGTCGATCTGGGCGATCTGCAGCGGGGTGCCGCCGCGCCCGTCGGCGCACTGGGCCACGTCGGCGGCCGACAGCGGCTCGAGCATGCGGTCGTAGCACAGCGCATCGCCGAACGGCACGATGGCGAACACCACCAGGGCCGGGATGAAGGCGAACAGCGGGGCCGCCGAGTAGAGCGCGCGGTGGGCCTTGCGCGGGATGAAGTCCTCCTTGAACAGCATCTTCACGCCGTCGGCGATGAAGTGCGGGATGCCCCAGAGGCGCAAATTGGCCCCGCCGATCTTGAGGGCCGCCATGTTGGGGCCCAGGCGGTCCTGCATCATGGCGCTCTGCTTGCGCTCCATCCACGTCAGCAGCGAGGCCAGCGGCATGATGAAGCCCATGACCAGCAGCAGGATCTTGACCAGCGCCGGTCCGAGGTACTGCCCCACCCACGAGGGATCCTCGAAGCGAATGGGCATGCCGCCGTGGTCCTGCCCATCGACGGTGAAGGCCAGGCGGGCCTTGCCCTCGCGGTACTCGTCGTCGGCCACGAGCTGCTCGCCCTCGGCCTCGACCACCGGGCGCACGTCGCCCGAGCCCAGGAAGTAGCCGGAGTCCACGCCCACGTGGAAGGTCATGCGCTCGCCCGGGGCGAGCCGGCCGGGCTTGGCGTCGTCGCCCACCGCAAAGCCGACCCAGTCGGGGGTGCTCTCGTCCACGCGCACCCGGCCGATCACGACCGGCTTCTCGGAGATGTTGACCAGCGACACGGCCACCGGGCGCGTGTCGGGGTGGAAGACGAGCTCGCCGGGCTCGGTGCGCACGGCCACCGGATCCTCGGTGGCCGTCGGCGGCTCGCCGCATGCGGTGGACAGCACGCCCAGGAGCACGGCCAGGGTCAGCACGGAGGCCGACCGGAGCACGCCCGCGTGCCGTCGCAGGGATTCGGCCAGGGAGGAGAGGATCGAGGTCACTTGGGTCATCTCGGTCTCGCTCTAGAGTGGTTCGATCGATCGCGCCTCTACCCGCGCATGTTGGCCCAGCGCAGCAGGGTGGGGCGCATGGCCTTGGGGTCGGTGACGAGCGCCTGCAGCTCGGCGTGCTCGTGCTCGTCGGCCAGCAGGCGCGTGCGCTCCTTGGCCGTCGCAACGTTGCGCAGGCCCATGGCCAGCATCAGATCCCGCAGCAGGTCGGCGCGGTGCTTGCGGTCGTGCTCGGGTCGCCACGCGGGCTGGACCACGCGCAGCAGGCCCTGACGGTTGGTGTAGGTGCCGAGGATCTCCGCCCAGCTCGCCGCGGGCAGCACGATCGAGCAGGCGCTGGACAGCGGGGTGCGGCGCGAGGCCAGGCACACCGAGGTGATGTTCGCCAGGCCCGCGAGCGCGACCTCGGACAGCTCGCCGCTGTCGTCGAGGAACAGCACCGCGTCGTAGGCCCGGCCGGCCAGCTCGAGCGCGAGCTCGGCCTCGTGCTTGTCCACGTCGCCCGCGGACCCGGCCGCGGCATCGTGGGCGCCGTTGGTGTTGGGGTTCTTGTCGGCGTCGCGGAGGATCGCGTCGCCCTCGCCCCGCGGGTGGCCCAGCACGTAGCGCGTGGCCGTGATGCCCTCGCGACCCTTGACCGACGTGGCCAGCACCTCGGCCAGCTCGCGCAGGGCATCGTTGGCCTCGTTGGTGGCGCTCGACGAGAACACCACCGCGAGCTTGCGGGCCTTGGTGAGGCGGGTGGCCACCGTGGCGATCGCGTCGGCCAAGGGCACGGTGGCCCCGTCGACCTCGGCCCGGTGCACGCGCGCCTGGGGGTCGAGCTCCTTGTAGGTGTAGCGGCCCTCGTCGCACATCCAGTGGCCGTTGACCGCGGGATCGAAGCGAGGCACCACGCGGTAGGCCTGCTCGTGCTTGGTGTGCAGCTCCACCGCGCAGCCGGTGGCGCAGCCGTTGCACGTGGTGGGCGTGGCGTGCAGCTCCCAGGCCCGGATCGCAAAGCGGAAGTCCTTGGCCGTCAGGGCGCCCACCGGGCAGATGTCGACCGTGTTGATCGAGTAGGCGTTGTCGAGCCGATGACCGTCGGCGATGTCGATCTGCTCGTGGTCGCCGCGCCAGCTCATGGTGAGCTCGGCGGTCCCGGGGATCTCCTCACAGAACCGCACGCAGCGGCTGCACAGGATGCAGCGCTCGGCGTCGAGCACGATCTCGCGGCCGATGTCCTTGTGCTTGGGCTTTCTGATCTTGGGCACGTCCACCCGCGTGAGCTGGTGGTCGTGCGCCATGTAGTGCCGCTGCAGCGTGCACTCGCCGGCCTTGTCGCAGATCGGGCAGTCGATGGGGTGGTTCTTGAGCGTGAACTCGAGCATCTCCCGGCGGGCCTTGAGGACCGTGGGGCTGCTCGTGTGCACCACCATGCCCTCGGCCACCGGCACCTGGCACGACGGCTGGAGCTTGCCCATCTTCTCGATCTCCACCAGGCACTGCCGGCAGCTGGCCGCGATCGACAGCCCCTGGTGGTAGCAGAAGTGACAGACCTCCTCGCCGAGCAGGCCCGAGGCCTCGAGCACGTTGGTGCCCTTGGCCACGGTGACCTCCTTGCCGTCGATGGTGAGGGTCACCGTCTCTTGACCCTCGGTCGGCTCGGCGGGTCGGTTGGGCGCGACCGGCGGGGCCCAGCCCTCGGGCGCGTGCGGGCGCGGGTCCATGCCCACGCGCGGGGCCGGAGCCACGCTCGGGGGCGGCAGCGTGCCGGGCGTGGGCGGGATGGTCGAGCTGGTGGAGCGGCTGTCGTGGTTGGACATTGTTACCTATCGCACTCGCCGCCGATCATGTTGATCGAGCCGAAGATGGGGACGACGTCCGCGATGTTGGCTCCGACGATCATCTGGCGGAGCGCGGACGTGATGTAGAAGCAAGGGGGGCGGCAGCGGCACTTGTAGGGGCGCCCGGTGCCGTCGCTGACGACGTAGAAGCCGAGCTCCCCGTTGCCGCCCTCGGTGTAGCTGTAGGCCTCGCCCGGCGGCACCTTGATGCCGTCCATGATGAGCTTGAAGTGGGCGATCATGCCCTCGATGGAGTTGTAGACCTCGCGCTTGGCGGGCAGGGCGATGATGGGGTCGTCGATGATCACGGGGCCGGGCGGGATCTGCACCAGCGCCTGCTCGACGATCCGCATGCTCTGCTCCATCTCCTCGATGCGCACGAGGTAGCGGGCGAGGTTGTCGCCCCCGTCGGCGACGGGCACGACCCAGTCGAAGTGGTCGTAGACCGAGTAGGGGTGATCCTTGCGGACGTCGTAGTCGACCCCGCAACCCCGCAGCGTGGGGCCGGTGATGCCGTACGAGATCGCATCGGCGGCCGAGATGAAGCCCACGTTCTCCATGCGGTCGAGGAAGATGCGGTTGCGCTCGACCAGCTTGCGGATGTCGGTGATGTAGCCGCGGATCTTGACCAGCTTGGCGCGGACCTTGTCCTCGAACCCGTCGGTCAGGTCCCAGGCCACGCCGCCGATGCGGGCGTAGCTGTGGGTCAGCCGCGCGCCGGACAGCTCCTCGAGCAGGTCCCACACGTGCTCGCGAGCGCGGTTGCCATAGAAGAACGTGGTCAGGCCCCCGAGCTCGGCCAGCGAGGCGGTGATGCAGGTGAGGTGGTCGCTGACGCGAGCGAGCTCGCCCGCGATCACGCGGATGTACTCGGCGCGCTCGGGGATCTCGGCCGTGATGCCCAGGAGCTTCTCGACCGCCATCGCAAAGCCCACGTTGTTGAGCATGGGCGAGACGTAGTTGAGGCGATCGACGTAGGGGAAGATCTGCGACCAGGTCGAGCCCTCGCACTCCTTCTCGAACCCGCGGTGCAGGTAGCCCACCTGCACGTCGGCGTCCTTGATGAGCTCGCCGTCGATGCGCAGCACGATGCGAACCGTGCCGTGCATGGCGGGGTGGCTGGGGCCCATGTTGACGATGACCTCCTCGGTCGGCAGCCGCTCGGCCTCGTCGGCGAACTGCTGCAGCGAGGGGGACAGCCGCAGCTCGCCGGCCTGACGTCCTGAGGTGTCGTAGGTCTGCGCGAGGTTCTCGGCGACCGTGGGAGGGGCTTGGGGAGTGGTGATCGACTTGGCAGCGGTCACGGTGGTGCTCCGTTCCTACTCCACGCGGCGATCGTGGCTGTTGGCCAGGAGGCGGGTGGTCTGGTCGTCGGTGGCAGGAGCGTCGGGCCGCCGGATGAGCGGCTGCCGGGCGTTCTGCGGGTAGTCCTTGCGCAGCGGGTGGCCGACGAACTCCTCGTACATCAGGATGCGGCGCAGGTCGGGGTGGTCCTTGAAGCGGACTCCGTAGAGGTCCCACGCCTCGCGCTCGGCCCAGGCCGCCGCGTGCCAGAGGCCCGTGGCGGAGGGGACCCAGCACTCGCTCTCCTCTTGGTCCACGCCCACCTTGATCCGGATGCGGTGCTTGTGACGCAGGCTGTAGAGGTGATAGACGACCTCGAAGCGCGGTGCCTGGCCGAGCCAGTCGACCACGGTGAGGTCGCTGAGCATGGCGAAGTCGAGCTCCGGGTCGTCGCGCAGGAGCGCGAGGACCTCGAGCAGGTGGTCGCGGGAGATCAGCGCCATCTCGTCACCCACGTAGGTGCCCGACTCGAGCACGGCGTGGGGGAGTCGTTCGGTGAGGAGGTCGAGGACGCGTTGGGCCATGATCTGGCTGGGTTTCGGCTGGTACCGGCGAGTGGGCTGGTGACGCGGGGAGGGCGGAAGGGGCGAGCCGGGCCCTAGCGGACGCGGCCGTCCTTGGGCATGCGCTCTTCGGGAGGCAGGGTCATGCTGGTGCCGTCGCTGAGCACGGGGAGGTGGCGACGGTCGCGGTAGCCGATGGCGGCGGTGTTGCCCAGCTCGGCCTGCACGTGCCCGCGGTGCTCCTGGATCCGGCGCTGCAGCGCCATCAGTCCGTCGAGCACCTGCTCGGGTCGGGGCGGGCAGCCGGGCACGTAGACGTCGACGGGGATGACCTGATCGGCGCCGGGCATGACCGTGTAGTTCTGGTAGAAGCCGCCGGTCGAGGCACACACGCCAAACGCCATCACCCACTTGGGGTCGGGCATCTGGTCGTAGATGCGCCGCAGCACCGGAGCCTGACGCTCGGTGATCGTGCCGATGACGATCAGCAGATCGGCCTGTCGCGGCGAGAAGCGCGGGAATTCGGCGCCGAAGCGGGCGATGTCGTAGCGCGCCCCCATCGTCGACATGAACTCCATCGCACAGCAGGCGGTGGCGAACGGGTAGGTGAACAGGCTGTACTTCTGCGCCCAGTTCACGGCGTCCTGGAGGACGGTGGGGACGAAGGTGGGGTTTTGGTGGCTCATCGAATCACCTCGCGTCGACAAGGGTCGTCATGCCCGAACTCATGCCCAAGCTAATGCCTATGCCCAATCGAGGGCCTTCTTGCGCCAGATGTAGGCCAAGCCGACGACGAGGATGGCCAGGAAGATCAGCATCTCGACCAGGCCGAACAGCGAGGCCTCGCCGGTGCACACGCCGGCCGCATCGAGCGGCACCGAGCAGCTGAGCTCGCGAAACAGCGATGCCCACGGGTAGAGGAACGCGACCTCGATGTCGAACACGAGGAAGAGGATCGCGACCTGGTAGAACTTGACGCTGAACTTGACGCGGGGGCTGCCGATCGGCTCGCTGCCGCACTCGAAGGGCTCGTCCTTGATCGCGGTGGCCCGCTTGGGGCCCAAGATCATGGTGAGCCCGAGCATCACGGCCGCGAAGCCCAGGGCGAAGACCACGAACATCAATGCGGGGAGGTACGATTCGGCCATGGGGCAGGGGTCCGGTGCGCGGCCTCTACTAACACAGGGCGAAGCGCTCCGCGACCCCGCCGAAGGCTCCTCGCAAGGCCCGTGCGGCGCCCCTGGCCGCCCACCAGACCCGCGCTAGCCGGTCCCCTCGATCGCCATCTCGAACACCTCCACCTCGTCGGCGTCCTTGGCCATCAAGAGCACCTGGAGGGGGCGATCGCCGCGGTACGATCGGAACTCGCTGTGGATCGCGCGGGCGGCCTCCTCGGCGGGAATTCCCTGGTCGAAGGCCCCCATCAGCGGGATGGCGATGCTCGTGAAGCCCTTGACCTGGCACGCGACCAGGACTGCGGCCGTTGCGCGAAGGATGTCCTCGACCTGGACCTTGCCCCCCGGCTCGTCGGTGTTGGCCACGTGGATCAGGTTTCGGGCTCGCATGGAGCCCGCGCCGGTGACGAACGCCGCCCCCACGGCCAGCGGGGTGTGGGCCAGGACCTGCGACTCGATCGCGGTGCCCGCGAGATCTCGCAGCTTGCTGGCCGGATAGCTCGACATCAGGCCCAGGGAGTTGGTCGGGCAGACGAACGCGTCCACGTCGACCTGCTCCCAGGGATCGGTACAGATCTGGATGGTGACCTGCTCGGTATTGTCGACCGCCACGGGACGCGTTGTAGCCGCTACGGTCGGCTGGGCAAAGGGGCTCGGATCGTGAGCCATGCGGTCCGGGCCGCCGCGCCCTCGAGTCCGCGAGCCCCGTGGGCCTAGTGCTGGGGCCGGAACGGAGCCTCGAGCGCGTCGATGATCTCGGCCTCTTGCGCTGATTGCGCGGCCATCAGCTCGCGAACCAGCAGCTCCCGCGCGGTGCGGAGCATCTGCCGCTCGCCGTGGGAGAGGGTCTTGCGGGACTTGAGCAGCGACAGATCGCGATAGACCTCGGCCACCTCGAAGAGCGAGCCGGTCCGGATCTTCTCCATGAAGCCCCGATAGCGGCGGTTCCAGGTCTGGCGGTCGTTGGGGATCTCGTGGTCGCGGAGGAGCTCGAACATCTCGTCGATCTCCTCGATCGTGGCCACCGAGCGCATCCCGTTCTCCTCGGCCTTGTGAACCGGAACGATGATCTTGAGGCCCGTGCCGACCACCCGCAGGTGGTAGAAGGCGATCTCGTCGCTGCCGATCTTCTTGTTCTCGAGGCCGATCACGTCCGCCACGCCGTGGGCGGGGTACACGGACTTGTCGCCGATGGTGAAGGACGGTTGCATACGGATTGGGTCACCGTTTGACGCCTCGGTGGTCCGCTGGCAAGGCGCGTGGACCGCAGGGGCAGGTCCATCTTGGGCCGCATTGCCGCAATCGCCCCGCAGAGGGCTGCGCGGACCTGCGCCGGCCCCGCGGTCTCGAATGTGCGCATTCTGGCGAGAACGATGATCCGCGGGCTTGCGCAGTAGCCGCTACGAACGCGGTATGCCCGCGCGTGCGGAGTTTTGCGGCATTAGCGCAGCCCCGTGATGCGCCAGCCCGCAGGGGTCTGCTCGAGGGTGAGCACCCGGCTGCCCTCGTAGCGCAGCTCGGCCCGGTGGAGATCGGCGCTCAGCTCGAGGGCCCCGGGCTCCTCGAGCGCCCGCTCGATGGCGTCGACCCGGGTGCTCCAGTCCTCCTCGAGCGCAGCGAGCAGCGGCTCGTGCATCAGGCTGCGCAACTCGGCGAGATCCGCCCGGCGCACCGCGGCGATGAAGGCCCGCACGGCCTGGGCCGGGGTGCTGGTGTCGAGGCGTCCGGGGAGTCCGTCGGTGATCTGCAGCGCGTCGTCGACCTGCGTCCAGTGCAGCACCCGTCCGCCGGGGTGCACGGTGGTGCCTCCGTGGAGCGGGTCCTGGAGGGCGGGGTCGAGCGACTCTGCCGCGGCGATCGCCTGGGCGTGCTCGGCCGAGTCCGACTTCCAGCGGGCCTCGAATTCCTCGAACGACACCGTGGCCTGGACCTCGGGGGCGAGCAGGGCATAGGCCGCAGCGGGATCATCGGCGCGCAGGGCTTGCACATGGGCGTCGCGCAGGCGGGTGGGCGAGCGGGCCTGGCGATGACCGCAGCCGATCCCGAGCGCCACGCCGAACGCCACCGCGAGCCCGAGCCATCGTGAGCCGCGGCGTGCGTTCATGCGTCGGGCCCCTGGCGCTTGTTGAAGACGGTGTCGCACGCGAACTCGGCGTTCTGCTCGGGGTGGTCCAGAGTGTAGTGCAGGCCGCGGCTCTCCTTGCGTCGGCGAGCACACTCGATGATGAGGTGCCCCACCAACGCGATGTTGCGCAGCTCGAGCCCGTCGCGGGTGACCCGGAACCGCCAGTAGTACTCGTGGATCTCCTCGCGCAGCATCTCGATGCGCCGACGGGCGCGCTCGAGTCGCTTGTCGGAGCGCACGATGCCCACGAAGTTCCACATCAGGGCCCGCACCTCCTCCCAGTTGGCGCTGACCATGATGGCCTCGTCGGAATCCACGGCCGCACCCTCGTTCCAGTGGCTCACGCGGGCGGGGGGCTCGCGGAATTGCTCGTCGCAGATCTCGGCCGCGCCCGCGGCCAGGGCCACCGCCTCGAGCAGGCTGTTGGAGGCCAGGCGGCAGGCGCCGTGCATCCCGCTCATGGCCACCTCGCCGATCGCGAACAGGCCGGGCACGTCGGTGCGCCCCTGGGGATCGACCACGACGCCGCCGCACATGTAGTGGGCGGCCGGCACCACCGGGATGGGCTGCGTGGTGATGTCGATGCCGAGCGCCAGGCAGCGATCGTGGATCCCGGGGAAGCGCTCGCGCAGGAATTCGGCCGGGCGATGGGTGACGTCGAGGAACACGCAGGGCTCGCCCGAGCGCTTGAGCTCGGCGTCGATCTCCCGCGCCACCACGTCGCGCGGGGCCAGGCTGCCCATGGGGTGGCGGCCGGCCATCAGGTCGCTGCGGTCGCGTCGTCGCAGGATTCCGCCC
The DNA here is from genome assembly GCF_026337845.1 of Paraliomyxa miuraensis. Classification (GTDB taxonomy): domain Bacteria; phylum Myxococcota_A; class Polyangia; order Nannocystales; family Nannocystaceae; genus Paraliomyxa; species Paraliomyxa miuraensis. The sequence goes on from NZ_JAOVZF010000159.1 coordinate 460,656, forward strand.
TCGCCCCGCACCGCCTCGCTCACCAGGAAGCTCTTGGCCTCGGGGTGATAGAGGCAGGTGGGGTGGAACTGCATGAACTCGAGGTTGGCCACCGTGGCCCCGATTCGATAGGCCATCGCCACGCCGTCGGCGGTGGCCACGTCGGGGTTGCTGGTATAGCGGTAGACCTTGCCCGCACCGCCGGCGGCCAGCACGGTGATCGAGGCCACGTGGGCGCAGACCTGCTGCGTGCGGGTGTCGAGGGCGTAGGCGCCGAAGCAGCCGCGGGTGCCATCGACCTTGGTCCACGACAGCAGGTCCACCACCATCTGGTGCGCGAGCACGGTGATGTTGGGATGGGCCTGCGCGGCGGCGAGCAGCGCTCGCACCAGCTCGGCGCCCGTCATGTCGTGGTGGTGGACCACGCGTCGGTGGCTGTGGCCGCCCTCGCGGCCCAGCGCGAACGGGCCCTCGGTGCCGCCGTGCTCGCGATCGAAGCGGACCCCGTAGGTATCGGCGAGATCGCGCACGAGGCCAGGGGCTCGCTCGACGGTGCGCTCGACCATGTCCTCGTGGCACAGGCCCGCGCCGACCTTCAGGGTGTCGGCCACGTGGGCCTGCAGCGTGTCGTCCACGCTGAACACGGCCGAGATTCCTCCCTGCGCCCACTGGGTGTTCGAACTCTCGGGCAGCGCCTTGGTGAGGACCGTGACCGGACCCCGATCGGCCACCTGAAGCGCGAAATACAGGCCCGCGAGGCCACTGCCGATGACCAGCGTGCGCGAGGTGTGGACGGGGGTGGAGGACACGAGTGCGCGGGAGCTTACCAGCCGCGGTGATCGAGCGCGCGCGTTCGAGCCCGCCCGAGGGCACGCTTGCGCGACTTCCGCGCCTTCGCCGGACCCCGGCCTTCGCTTTCTCGCCCCACCCGCCGCCTCGGGCTATGGTTGCCCGGTGCGGTCGCTCGCGCCGTCGTTCTTCCCGCTCGTGGTCCTGGGCGCGCTCCTGGGCGCCCTGCTGGGGAGTGCTCCACTCGCCCAGGCCGGGCGCAACAACTACTACGCCTATACCGACGCCAATGGCACGCTGCACGTGACCAACGTACCCGGGCGGACCCAGGGCGACTGGTCGCTGTACAAGTCGCTCGAGGGCAGTGGGGGCGACGACGTGGCTCGGGGTCGTGCGGCCGCCGGAGAGGCTCGCGTCCCGGTGCGGTCCGACTCGGAGCGCCTGCATCGCTACGACAGCTTCATTCGGGCCGCGGCCGGGCGCTACCAGCTGCCCGAGTCGCTCTTGCGCGCGGTGATCCACACCGAGAGCAACTTCTATGCCCAGGCGGTGTCGAGGGCGGGAGCGGTGGGGCTGATGCAGCTGATGCCCAAGACCGCCAAGGCGCTCGGCGTGCGCGACCCCTACGATCCGAGCCAGAGCATCCACGGCGGTGCGCGGTATCTTCGGCTCCTGGCCAATCGCTACGACGGCGACATGGTGCTGGTGCTCGCCGCCTACAACGCCGGGGCCGGCAACGTGGAGCGCTACGGGGGAGTTCCCCCGTTCGCAGAGACCCGGGCCTACGTGCGCTCGGTGCTGCGCCGCTACTACGCCTACGAGCGACAGGAGCAGCTCGGCGTCGACGAGGAGCGGCCGGGGCCCGCCCGGCACATCGCGCGCTGAAGCCATGACGAGGGGGGCGAGGTGGCGCGACGATTCCCGCGCGGTGCTATCGTGCTCGACGATGCGCCTTCGCTCCCCATGGGGTCGCTCCACCGCTGCCGTGCTCGGGACGGGTCTCGCGCTGCTCCTCGCCGCTGCCCCGGGCTGCTCGCGGATGGCCCAGGAGGGCGAGTTCGAGGAACTCGGCCTGGGCCATGCGTCATCGGAGCCACCGCCCGGGCTCATGCGGCCCGTGGCGCCCGACGATCTCGGCTCGGTCCACGAGCGCGGGCGCTTGCTGCATCAGCTCGAGAAGTCGCTGACGATGGCCTACGAGGACGGGCTGGCCTCGGTGGGCAGCGCGGGCACCGATGCGGTGCTCCCCCTGGTCGACGTCGATCCCGGCGGGCGCTCGGCGCAGGTGATGTTCGTGCGCTGGCGTCCGCTGGCCGACGGCCAGCTCCCGCCGCTGCGGGCGAGCACGGCGGAGCGGTGGCTGCTGGTCTCGATGCTGCTCACGCCCGATCGCGTGGTCGACGTGGAGCTGTTGCAGGGGCCGGTGGCCGAGGGCAGTCACCTGGCCACGCGCGTCGACACCGTGGTGGTGGCGGCCGAGCGCGCGCGACAGCTGGCGCCCGGGGCCCTGTTCCACCTGTTCGACCTCTACGAGGAGGTTCCGGCCCAGGGTCGCAAGGGCTCGGGCACCGCGGTGATGGGTCGGGTCTACGCGCTCTCGGCCGATGGTGACGGGCCCGACCTCGAGCTCGTGGTCGCGCCGCCCAAGCGACGAGAGCCGGCCGCCGTCACCGAGGCGGTGGTGGTGCATGCTCCCGCCATGATCTTCCAGGATCCCATGGAGATCGACACTCCCACGCCGGGTCCCATCACGGTCGCACGCGCGATGCTGCGCGGGCTCGAGGCCAAGCCGGTCACCGTGCAGTCACCGCAGGGTGCTTGGACCGTGGCCTCCGGCACGGGGCTGGTCCAGCGGGCGGAGACCGACGAAGGCGCGGAGCATCATCCGTAGATTCGGGAGTGGAGTCGATTCGGGCGAGCGAGGGATCGCCCGGCTGTTGCGCTGGCACGGGCTGCGGTACCGTCGGCTGAGCCTCCATGACCGACGGCACGCCCCGCTTGGCCACCGAAGAGCGCGAGACGTTCGAGCTCCCGACCGGCACCACCATCAGCTTCCACAAGCAGTATCAGGTGCTCGAGCACCTCGGCGAGGGCGGCATGGGCAAGGTCTACAAGGCCTTCGATCCGATCATGAACCGCTACGTGGCCCTCAAGGTCATGAAGGACGACGTGCCGGAGGGCGAGCAACGCCGCTTTCGCCGGGAGGCGCGGCTGTGCGGATCGTTCTCGCATCCCAACCTGGTGCGGGTGCTCGACGTGGGCACCACCGCCGAGCACGGCCTCTTCTGGTTCGTGATGGAGTTCCTCGAGGGGCGCGACATCGTGGGGGCGATGAAGCGCGGCCGGACCGTGCCGCTGCACGTGGTCTGCGAGATCTTTCGGCAGGTGCTCGAGGCCCTGCGCTACGTGCACCTTCGCGGCATCGTGCATCGCGATGTCAAGCCGGCCAACATCTTCGTCACGCGCGACGCCTACGATCCCGATCTGCGCACGGTCAAGCTCATCGACTTCGGGGTCGCGCGAGATCTCGGCGACGAGGCGCCCGAGGATCCTCGGCTCATCCTGGGCGACCCTCGCTACCTGCCGCCCGAGCAGAGCCGGCCGCAGGGGCCCGTGGATGGCCGTTCCGACCTCTATGCGCTGGGAATGACGTTCTACGAGGCGGTCACCGGGCACCACCCGTTCGAGGACGTGTTCGACCAGCACCCGCGAGAGCTGCTCAAGTGCCAGCGCGAGCGGGTGCCCGATCCCCCGAGCCGACACCTGCCGAGCAGCACCGATCCTCGCAAGTCGATGGCGATGGACGCCTTCTTTCGCAAGGCGTGTGCCAAGGATCCGGATCAGCGATTTCGCGACGCGCGGACCATGCAGCAGGCGCTCTTCGAGGTCGGACGCTACGCCTGAGGGCGATGCTGCGCACGCTGCTGCACGCTGCGTGATGTCAGGTACGGACCCGCGAGAAAATCATCGTCGAGTCTGTCATTCCTGCTTTCGGAGCTGGGCCTTCCTCTCGTAACGTCCACCTCGGAGGACTGGACCTGCCCATGAAGGTGGCTAAGCGAAGTTGGCTGAGATGGAGCCTGGGGGCATTGCTGCTCTCCAGCGCATGCGCGGACGACGTACCGATCGTACCGATGACCAGTGACACGGGCGAGAGCACGGGGACGAGCACGGGGGTCGGTCCGACGACCACCCCGACGATCGACCCGGACTCGACGACCAGCATCGATTCCGCTTCCGGTTCCGGGAGCAGCTCGGAGTCCACGGTGGGGCCCCTCGACACCACGATGGGCGAGTCCACGATGGGGACGACTGGTCCTGGTCCGGTGTGCGGTGACGATTTCGTCGACGCCGGGGAGGATTGCGATGGCGACGACCTGGCCGGAGAGGACTGCATCTCGCAGGGCTTCGACGCCGGTGAACTCGCGTGTGGGGACGACTGTACGTTCGATACCTCGAGCTGCGTGATGTTCTCGTGCGGCAACGACATGGTCGAGGGCATGGAGGCGTGCGATGGCGACGACCTCGCGGGTGAGGACTGCATCTCGCAGGGCTTCGACGCAGGAACCCTCGCGTGCGACGGTGCCTGTGCGTTCGACACGACGGGCTGCGTCACGTTCATGTGCGGCAACGACATGATCGAGGGCATGGAGGCGTGCGACGGCAACGACCTCGCGGGTGAGACGTGCCTGACCCAGGGCTTCGATGCCGGCATCCTGGGCTGTGCGGGCGACTGCACCTTCGACACGACGGGCTGCGCCACGTTCATGTGTGGCAACGGGATGATCGAGGGGATGGAGGCCTGCGATGGCATGGCGCTCGGCGGCGAGACGTGCATCACGCAGGGCTTCGATGCCGGCATGCTGGGCTGTACGCCTGGCTGTGCGTTCGACACCAGCGGCTGCATGAACTTCATGTGCGGCAACGGGGCGATCGAGCCGGGTGAGTCCTGCGACGGCATGGCGCTCGGTGGTCAGACCTGCATCAGCCAGGGCTTCGATGCCGGCGTGCTGGGCTGTACGCCCGGCTGTGCGTTCGACACCAGCGGCTGCATGGACTTCATGTGCGGCAACGGGGTGATCGACCCGGGTGAGGCCTGCGACGGCGCCAATCTGGCTGGTGAGGACTGCATCTCGCAGGGCTTCGCCGGTGGTGGCGTGCTGGCCTGTGATGCGGCGTGTGGATTCGACACGTCGATGTGCATCCCGGGTGGCGGTGCCGGTGCATGTTGCACGGCCAACGGCACGCCGGGCTGCGAGGACCCGGGCTGCGAGGCGGCCGTGTGCGGGCTGGATCCGTTCTGCTGCAGCAACCAGTGGGATGGGATCTGTGCCGACGAGGCGCTGGTCGAGCCGGCGTGCTCGGGCGTGAGCGACTGCCCGGTGGGTGGCGTGTGTGGCAACGGCGTGGCGGAGGCTGGTGAGGCCTGCGACGGCGCCGACCTGGCCGGTGAGGACTGCATCTCGCAGGGCTTCGCCGGCGGTGGCGTGCTGGCCTGTGATGCGGCGTGTGGATTCGACACGTCGATGTGCATCCCGGGCGGCGGCGCAGGAGCATGCTGCTCGGCCAACGGCACTCCGGGCTGTGAAGACCCGGGCTGCGAGGCGGCCGTGTGTGGGCTGGATCCGTTCTGCTGCAGCAACCAGTGGGATGGGATCTGCGCCGACGAGGCGCTGGTCGAGCCGGCGTGTGCGGGCGTGAGCGACTGCGGCGCTGGTGGCGTGTGTGGCAACGGCGTGGCGGAGGCCGGTGAGGCCTGCGACGGCGCCGACCTGGCCGGTGAGACCTGCATCTCGCAGGGCTTCGCCGGTGGCGGCGTGCTGGCCTGCGATGCGGCGTGCGGGTTCGACACGTCGATGTGCATCCCGGGCGGCGGCGCAGGAGCATGCTGCTCGGCCAACGGCACTCCGGGCTGTGAAGACCCGGGCTGCGAGGCGGCCGTGTGTGGGCTGGATCCGTTCTGCTGCAGCAACCAGTGGGATGGGATCTGCGCCGACGAGGCGCTGGTCGAGCCGGCGTGTGCGGGCGTGAGCGACTGCGGCGCTGGTGGCGTGTGTGGCAACGGCGTGGCGGAGGCCGGTGAGGCCTGCGACGGCGCCGACTTGGCCGGTGAGGACTGCATCTCGCAGGGCTTCGCTGGCGGTGGCGTGCTGGCCTGTGATGCGGCGTGTGGATTCGACACGTCGATGTGCATCCCGGGCGGCGGCGCAGGAGCATGCTGCTCGGCCAACGGCACTCCGGGCTGTGAAGACCCGGGCTGCGAGGCGGCCGTGTGTGGGCTGGATCCGTTCTGCTGCAGCAACCAGTGGGATGGGATCTGCGCCGACGAGGCGCTGGTCGAGCCGGCGTGTGCGGGCGTGAGCGACTGCGGCGCTGGTGGCGTGTGTGGCAACGGCGTGGCGGAGGCCGGTGAGGCCTGCGACGGCGCCGACTTGGCCGGCCAGGACTGCATCTCGCAGGGCTTCGCCGGCGGTGGCGTGCTGGCCTGTGATGCGGCGTGTGGATTCGACACGTCGATGTGCATCCCGGGCGGCGGCGCAGGAGCATGCTGCTCGGCCAACGGCACTCCGGGCTGTGAAGACCCGGGCTGCGAGGCGGCCGTGTGTGGGCTGGATCCGTTCTGCTGCAGCAACCAGTGGGATGGGATCTGCGCCGACGAGGCGCTGGTCGAGCCGGCGTGTGCGGGCGTGAGCGACTGCGGCGCTGGTGGCGTGTGTGGCAACGGCGTGGCGGAGGCCGGTGAGGCCTGCGACGGCGCCGACCTGGCCGGCCAGGACTGCATCTCGCAGGGCTTCGCCGGCGGTGGCGTGCTGGCCTGTGATGCGGCGTGTGGATTCGACACGTCGATGTGCATCCCGGGCGGCGGCGCAGGAGCATGCTGCTCGGCCAACGGCACTCCGGGCTGTGAAGACCCGGGCTGCGAGGCGGCCGTGTGTGGGCTGGATCCGTTCTGCTGCAGCAACCAGTGGGATGGGATCTGCGCCGACGAGGCGCTGGTCGAGCCGGCGTGTGCGGGCGTGAGCGACTGCGGTGCCGGTGGCGTGTGTGGCAACGGCGTGGCGGAGGCCGGTGAGGCTTGCGATGGCGCCGACTTGGCCGGCCAGGACTGCATCTCGCAGGGCTTCGCCGGCGGTGGCGTGCTGGCCTGTGATGCGGCGTGTGGATTCGACACCACGGGCTGCGTCGGCGGCGGCGGCGGTGCATGCTGCTCGGCGAACGGAACGCCGGGCTGCGACGACCCGGGCTGCGAGGCGGCCGTGTGCGGGCTCGATCCATTCTGCTGCAGCAACCAGTGGGATGGGATCTGCGCCGACGAGGCACTCGTCGAGCCCGCGTGCATGGGCGTGAGCGACTGTCCGTAGCCCCGGTCGCTCCGTTCGGGAGCCGACTTCGACCGAAGGCCGGAGCAGCGTTGCTGCTCCGGCCTTCGCGTCTTCGCAACGTCGAGGGGGCGACCGACCCAAGGCGTGCGTCTCCTGGCGCAGATCCTCCGCCATTGGCTAGGATCCTCTCCATGGTTTCGTCGATTCGCACCCGTCGAGCGCTCGTCGGCTTCACTGCATCACTCCTGATCGCGTGCGGCGACGATGGCTTGCCAGTGACGTCCGAGGCGAGCTCGAGCACGGGCGACATCACCACCTCGGGTTCCACCGGGACCCCGCCCGGCACCTCCTCCGGCACGGTCGACGAGTCCAGCACCGGCGTGGGCTCGACCACCTCGGACGAGACCACCTCCGGCAGCTCCTCGGGCAGCGAGACCACCGACGGCAGCACGGGCACCACCGGCGAGCCCAGCTTCGCCGACCCGCGCGGCTACACCCTGATCGCCCCGCTCGGCTCGCGCTTCACCTACTTGATGGACGCCGACGGCATGGAGATCAACGCCTGGGAGAGCGCGACCTTTCCGGCCAACTCGGCCTACATGTTGCCCCAGGGGCACATGATCCGGGTCGCACGCGATCCCAGCCCCGCCGTCGAGCTGGTCAGCGGCTCCGGCGGAATCGTCGAGGAGTTCGACTGGGACGGCAACCTCGTGTGGCAGTACGAGCACACCGGCCCCGAGATCCTGGCGCACCACGACATCGCGGTGCTGCCCAATGGGCACGTGCTGATCGTCGCCTACGAGATGCACACGGTGGAGGAAGCCATCGCGGCCGGGCGCGATCCGGCGCACCTGTCGATGGACGGCCTTTGGTCGGATTTCATCGTCGAGGTCGACCCGGCCACCGATCAGATCGTGTGGGAATGGCATGTGTGGGACCACTTGGTCCAGGACTTCGATCCGCTGGCGACCGACTACGACGTGGTGGGCGCTCGACCCGAGCGCATCGACATCAACTGGGTGCGCCCGGGGACCTCGCCTCGCCCCGACTGGACCCACGTCAATGCGGTGGCCTACAACGCGGCGCTCGATCAGATCGTGCTCAGTCCGCGGACCTTCTCCGAGATCTGGATCATCGACCACTCCACGTCCACGCTCGAGGCCGCGGACAGCGTGGGGGGCAACGCGGGACGCGGTGGCGATCTCCTCTATCGCTGGGGCAACCCCGCCACCTACGATGCCGGTGATCCCATCCTCGACCGCCAATTGTGGTTCCAGCACGACCCTCGCTGGATCCCGGCGGGCAAGCCGGGGGCCGAGAACATCCTCGTGTTCGACAACGGCGACCCGGACTTCCGGCCCTACTCGCGGGTGGTGGAGATCGATACCCCCGCCCAGGACGATGGGACCTATCCGCTCGATGGGCTGACCTACGAGCCAGCCGCGCCTTCGTGGATCTACGAGGATCCGGGGACCTTCTTCGCGTCGTTCATCTCGGGGTCCGATCGGATCTCCGACGGGCGCACCCTCGTCTGCGATGGCCCGGCGGGCCGCATCTTCGAGGTCTCCGCCGTGGGCGACGTCGAGTGGGAGTATCAGCTGGGCACCTCGGTGTTCCGGGCCGAGCGCTACGAGGCCGATCATCCCGCATGGGATGGGCTGGGGCCCGAGGATCTCGCACCCAAGGGTCCGCTGATGATCGTGCTCGACTAGGGTCGTTTCTGCTTCCGCTCGAGGGCGTCCTGCCGTACCGTTTTTTGGTGGGCCTGCGAATGAAGTCGAGGGTATGGGGGCGATTGGGGCTGGGGACGCTGCTCGTCCTCGGTGCGTGTACCGACGACATTCCTGCGCTCCCGCCGGCCGGGAGCACGGGGACGGGAGAGACCGAGGTCGGGACCCCGACCGAGGGGCCGACCGGAGAGTCGACCAGCGTCGGACCCGGCTCGGGCACGGGGAGCACGAGCGATACCACCGGACCGGCCGATACCACGGCCGACGACTCCACGACGAGCGAGCCCACGTCCGGTGAGTCCACCGCCAGCGACTCGACCGGTCCCGGCGTGGTGTGTGGCGACGACGTCGTCGGGGCCGGCGAGCAGTGCGATGGCAACGACCTCGGCGGCGAGGACTGCATCTCGCAGGGCTTCGACGCGGGCGAGCTCGCGTGCGCCGGCGACTGCACCTTCGACGCCACCGACTGCGTCACGTTCACGTGCGGCAACGACGTCATCGAAGGGGCAGAGGCGTGCGACGGGGTCGAGCTCGCGGGCGAGGATTGCCTGACCCAGGGCTTCGATGCCGGCGCGCTCGCGTGCGCGGGCGACTGCACCCTCGACACCACGGGCTGCGTCACGTTCATGTGCGGCAACGACCTCGTCGAGGGGGCCGAGGCGTGCGATGGATCCGACCTGGGAGGCGAGGATTGCCTGACCCAGGGCTTCGATGCCGGCATGATCGCGTGCGCGGGCGACTGTTCCCTCGACACCAGCGGCTGCGTCACGTTCATGTGCGGCAATGGGATGATCGAGGGCATGGAGGCGTGCGACGGCGTCGACCTCGGCGGACAGACGTGCATCGGCCAGGGGTTCGATGCGGGCATGCTGGGCTGCACGCCGGGCTGCGCCTTCGACACCAGCGGCTGCGTCACGTTCACGTGCGGCAACGGGGTGATCGAGGGCATGGAGTCCTGCGACGGGGCCGACCTGGGCGGGCAGACGTGCAGCTCCCAGGGGTTCGATGCGGGCGCCCTGGGCTGCACGCCGGGCTGTGTCTTCGATACCGGCGGTTGCATCACGTTCACGTGCGGCGACGGGGTGATCCAGGGCGCAGAGGTCTGCGATGGCGCCAGCCTCGGCGGCGAGAGCTGTGCCACCCAGGGCTTCGACGGCGGCGTCCTGGGCTGCCAGGCCGACTGCTCGGGCCTCGACACCTCGGCCTGCACCAACTTCGGCGGCGACTGCTGTGCGGCCAATGGGACGCCGGGGTGTGACGATCTGGGCTGTGCCAATGCGGTCTGCCTGTTCAATCCCTCGTGCTGCAACGTCACGTGGGATGCGGCCTGTGCCGCGGCGGCGGCGGGCGAGCTCGCGTGCCAGGGCGTGGGCGGCTCGTGTCCGGGCGGCGGTCCCGTGTGCGGCAACGGTGTGGTCGAGGCGGGCGAGTTCTGCGACGGCGCCGACCTGGCCGGTGAGGACTGCACCACGCTGGGCTTTGCCGGGGGCGTGCTGGCGTGCAACCCCGACTGCCTGAGCTTCGACACCAGCGGCTGCATGGGCATCGGCTTCTCGGGTGACTGCTGCGCGGCCAACGGCACGCCCGGCTGCGACGACCCGGCGTGCACCAATGCGATCTGTGCGATCGACCCGTTCTGCTGCAGCAACCAGTGGGATGGGATCTGCGCCAACGAGGCGATCGCCGAGCCCATCTGCGCCGGAGCCGGTGGCTCGTGCGGGGCCCCGTTCGCCTGTGCGGACGAGGACATCGGCAGCACCACGGGCGCGGCGGTGACCTCGGGCAACACGGGGGGCGACGACAACGACCTCGATGGATCGTGCGGGGGGGCGGGCGGCAACGACCGCGTCATCACCTTCACCGCCCCGGTCGCCGGGACGTACACGTTCGATACGTTCGGGTCGGGCTACGACACCAAGCTCAGCCTGTTCTCCAACTGCACGACCGAGATCTCGTGCAACGACGATGCGGTCGGCCTGCAGTCGCAGCTCCAGCTCGACATGGCGGCGGGGCAGACCGTGCTCGTCGTCGTGGACGGCTTCAACGGGGCCACCGGGGCCTGGGTGCTCAACATCACCGCGCCCGGTGCTGGTGGCTTTGCCTGCGCGGACGAGGACATCGGCAGCGCCACGGGCGCGGCGGTGACCTCGGGCAACACCGGGGCCGACGACGACGACCTCGACGGCTCGTGCGGTGGGACCAGCGGCAACGATCGCGTCGTCCTGTTCACGGCACCCGCGGCGGCCCTGTTCACGTTCGATACGTTCGGATCGGGCTACGACACCAAGCTCAGCCTGTTCTCCGACTGTGGGTCCGAGATCTCGTGCAACGACGACACGGGCGGCGGTCTGCAGTCGCAGCTGACGCTCAACATGGCGGCCGGGGAGCAAGTGCTGGTGGTGGTGGACGGCTTCAACGGGGCCACCGGCAACTGGGTGCTCAACATCGCCCCGTAGCGCGGCCGAGCGACGTGCGATGGGCCAGGGTCTCGCTCGCGGGGCCCGGCCGCGTCGTGCTCGACGAAGGCGAGCGCGTCTGCGACCATTCGAAGCACCCATGGCTCGACCGCGACGTGCCCGGATCCAGTCGACGTTGGGCGGGCTCGCCCTCGGGGCGTTCGTCGTGCTCTCGGCGATGCCCCGTCGCGCTCCGGCCGGCACCGTGGCGGAGCAGCGCGCTCGGCTGCCCCCTCCGGCGCAGTGCGAGGATCCCGTGGAGGGGATCTGGAAGTCCCACGACTTTCGCGAGTGGCGGCGGCAGTGGACGATCTTCACCCTCGAGATCCATCGGATCGACGGCACCCCGAACCTGCGGGGCACGATCCGCAACGAGAGCTGGCGCGGCGATGCCAACCAGAGCGAGCCCGGGGCCTGCGAGGGCGAGCTGCGCTACGACGTCTCGATGGATGCCGAGGGGCGGGTCGAGAGCGGGCAGATCCAGTTCGGTGGCATCGGTCAGTGGCGGCTCGATGCGGTCCTGTGCGGGGAGTTCATCGGCGGCTACAACCTCGACAACTTCACCGGGCCGCTGGATCCCGAGCTGCTCGAGTTCCAGTCGGTCAACAACGATGGTGGGGTCTCGGTGAACGAGCCCACCGTGTTTCGTCGGATCGAGTGCCTCGACGCGCCCAAGGGCGAGGAGGCCAAGATCGTGGTCCAGCCGCCCGCGTTCTATCCGCCCGAGGAGGGTGAGGGCCGCGGTGGGTGCGGGGGCGGATGAGCGGGTGATGACCATGCCTCGGCCTCGGTGCACCCGCCTTCAGTCGGCGCTCGGGCTCGGCGCCCTCGCGGCATTCGTGCTGATGGCCGCGGCCCCGCGTCGGGCACCCGCGGGCACGGTGGCGGAGCAGCGTGCCCGGCTGCCGCCGCCCGTGCAGTGCGAGCAATCGATCGAGGGGATCTGGAAGTCGCACGACTACCGGGCCGATCGGCGGGAGTGGACCATCTTCACCCTCGAGGTCCACCGGGTCGACGGCACCGATGCGCTGCGCGGCACCATCCACAACCAGACCTGGTATGCCGACGCGGATCAGAGCGAGCCCGGGCCCTGCATCGGTGAGCTGCATCGCAAGATCTCGATGGACGCGGTGGGGTTCGTGCGCGGCGAGCAGATCGAGTTCGGCGGGGTGGGGCAGTGGCGCCTCGACGAGGTGATCTGCGGTGATTCCGAGCTCGGCTACAACCTCGACGTCTTCACCGGACCGATCGACGCGGAGCTGCTCGAGTTCCAGGCCGTCAACAACGACGGCGGGGTGGCGGTCGACGAGCCCACCGTGTTTCGCAGGATCGGGTGCTTGCCTGCGCTCGAGGCCGACGATCCTCGCGTGGTGGTGACGCCGCCGGCGTTCTATCCCCCCGAGGAATCCCAGGCGGGAGGCTGCGGGGGCCGATGAGCCGCGACCGTCGCTCGCAGGGGGCCCGTCCGTGGCTGCGCCCGCGCTCCTCGACCGCGCGCGTGGTCGCGGCCGCGAGGCGAGCCGTCGACGCGTTCCCCCTCACCAGCCTGGGCGTGGTGGTGATCTCCGGGGCATCCATCGCCCTGCTCCACTATGGCATCGACCGCCTCGACCTCGTGCTGCTGGTCGTGGGCGGAGCCTTCATCGCGCTCACGGGCCTTTCGTTGCTGGCGGTGGTGAGCACCTCGATCGGGCTGTGGGCGCACCTGCGGCGGCGTACGGCGGCGACCGAGGCGGTGGAGGTGGAGTGCGGCCATCCGCATCGCACCGGCTTCTCGCTGGGGGTGGTGCGCTGGCTGCCGTTCGTCGACGTCACGTGGACCTGGGTGGAGCCACCGGCCGAGCTTCGCATCACGGTCGATCGCGGCCGTCTGATCGAGGAGGTCACCGGCCAGCGGCGCGGGGTGGTGGCGGGGGTGGTGCGCCGGATGGTCGTGCGCGACTCCTTTGGTCTTTGTGCGATCGCGTGGACGTGGCGCGACGATCAGCCGCTGCGGTTCGTGCCCACGGTGGGAGCGCTGCGCACGATCGAGGTCATTCGCGGGATGTCGGCCGGCGAGGAGCTGCCGCACCCCGAGGCCCCGGCCGAGGGCGGGCCGTTCGACATGCGGCACTACGCGCCCGGGGATCCGATCCGCTTCGTGCTGTGGAAGGTGTTTGCCAAGTCGCGCGAGCTGCTGGTGCGCACGCCGGAGCGCGCGCTCGAGCCGGCGCGTCAGACCGCCGCGTACCTCGTGACCAGCCGTGCCGACGAGGCCGCGGCGGGGGCCGCCCGGCTGGCGGTGGCCGCCGGGGTGCTGGGTACGGGGTGGTCGCTGGGGGCCGATGGTTGCCCCGAGCCCGCGACCACCCCGGGCATGGCGCTCGACGTGCTCACCCGCTCGGCGTCGACCCCCGAGGATCGGGGAGGCAACGACCTCGCGGAGTTCCTGTCCCACCACGCGAGCCGCGACACCTCGCGCTTGGTGGTGTTCGTACCCGGGCGCCCCGGGCCCTGGCTCGGTCCCGTGGCCGCGGCCGTGCGCAGCCATGGAGCGCGGCTCGAGCTGGTGATCGGCGTCGACGGGATCTCGCGGGTTCGCCCGCGCGGACTGGAGCGACTGCTGCGTCGCGCCGACGGGACGACGGCCGCCACCGGCGAGACCGAGGTGCTGGTGACCGAGTTGCAAGAGGTGCTGCACGCGCTGCGTGGAGCCACCGTCACCGTGGTGGATCGCAGGGCGGGGCAGATCTTCACTGCCGACCACCTGCGTGCGATGGAGGCCGCATGACCGGGCGTGTCCGCGTGCATTGGGGACGGATCCCGCTGTTGCTGCTGCGGCTGCTGGTCCTCGGCGGTGCGGCGGGGGCCGTGACCTTCGGCGTGGTGGGCTCCTGGGGAGTCGTCGCGGCCGTGGTGGGGACGGTCCTCGGGGCGGTGCTGGGGCAGGTGGTCTCGGGCTCGCGAGTCCGGCTTCCCTTGCTGTTGCTCGGGGCGGTCGCGCTTTGGGGGGTCGGCGCCCTGGTGGCACGCCTGTCGGTGACGAGCCCCTGGTTGGTCGATGCCCTGGGACCCAGCTCGGCGCTGCGCGTGGCCACGGCCGCTCGCTTCGGGGCCGGTGCGGCCGCACTGGCGGCCGCGCTGCGCATGATGGCCGCACGGGTGCCGGCGCTGCTGGGCGTCGAGCTCGCCGCCATCGTGGTGGCGGTGGTGCTGCCGCTGGCCTCGCACCGCGACGGCCTGGTGGAGCGACCGCTGTGGCTCTCGGACTGGGCCTGGCACCTGGGCTACGACCCCGCGCACGTGCTGCTCGCCATCGGCGGCGCCGTGGCGGTGGTGGTGGGCGGGCTGCTCATGGCGCGCGGCGGTGACCAGCGGGTCTCGCCGACCTCGTGGGCGGGTCTGCTCTTGCTGGTGCTGCTGGGGGTGTCGATGGTCGACGTGGCCGGACTGCCCAAGCCACAGGCCGGCAACGATCTCGGCCTGACCGGCAACGAGGAAGGCGACGATCCCCTGCCCACCGATCCGGGCAATTGGCCGGGCGGTAGCCGGGGGGAACAGCGCAACGAGGGCAAGGGCGGCGGCGCTCGCCCGGAGCAGGGTGAGGGCAAGGGTGGCGGCGCTCGCCCGGAGCAGGGCGAGGGCAAGGGCGGCGGTGGCCAGCCCGAGCAGGGCGAGGGCAAGGGCGGTGGTGGCCAGCCCCAGCAAGGCGAGGGCAAGGGCGGCGGTGGCCAACCCCAGCAGGGCGAGGGCAAGGGCGGCGGCGGCCAACCCCAGCAAGGCGAGGGCAAGGGCGGTCAGCCACAGGAGAGCAAGGGAGGCGGCGGCCAGCCCCAGCAAGGCGAGGGCAAGGGCGGCGGTGGCCAGCCTCCACCCGAGCCGCCACGGATCGACGATGACACGCCCCCCAGCGGCGGCTCTCCGGCGCCGATGGCCGTGGTGCTGTTCGGCGACGACTACACGCCGCCCTCGGGAGGCTTCTACTTCCGACAAGACGTCTGGTCGCACTGGAACGGCTCTCGCCTGGTCGACAGCCGGCGCCCCGACGTCGACCGTGACGTTCCCCGGAGCTTTCCGTCCACGCCCACCGAGGTCGTCGAGCCCCCGCCCGAGGAGGGGCGGCAGACGGTGACCGGCCGGGTGTTCCTGGCCGTCAAGCACAACAAGCCATTCGCCCTCGAGGGGCCGGCGAGCCTCGCCCCCGAGCGCAACCCCGAGCCCAGCCGGTTCGTGCGGGCCTATCGCTTCGAGTCGCGGGCGCAGACCATCGAGTATCCCGCGCTGGCCGGTCGGGCCTCGGCCGATCCCACCTGGACCGAGGACGTGCGCGACTACTACGTGCGCACCCCCGAGGACTCGCGCTACGCGGCGCTGGCCGAGGAGATCGTGGCGGCGCTGCCCGAGGACGTGCGCGGCGATCCCTTCGCCCAGGCCCTGGCGATCAAGCTGTGGCTCGACGAGCACATCACCTACTCCACCGCCGAGCGCCATGCGGGAGCGGCCGATCCCACCGCCGACTTCCTGTTCGGCAGCCGCATCGGGTACTGCGTGCACATCGCCCACGCGGCCGTGATGCTGTGGCGCTCCCGGGGCATCGCCGCGCGCGTGGGGGCCGGCTACCACGGCTCGCCCGATGATCTGCGGGGCGCGGCGCTGGTCCTGCGCAGCGGCGATGCCCACGCGTGGCCCGAGCTCTACCTCGAGGGCGTGGGCTGGATCGTGCTCGACATTGCGCCGCAGCAGAGCCTCGACCCTCCGCCCGAGCCGGGGGACGACGATCTCACCGAGCAGCTCGCCGAGCTCGCCCGATCCGAGGAGGGGACGTCGCCGAACGATCCGACCGAGTCGACCCCCAAGGCCACGCCGGGCCTGCCGATGCCCCGCGTCTTGCTGGCCGTGCTCCTCGCGATGCTGGTGGGCCTCTACCTCGTCAAGCTCTGGCGGCGCCTGGCTCCGCTGTGGACGCGAGGTCCGGCATTGCCACGGGTGGCCTATCGCCGCGCGCTCGATCAGCTCGCCGAGGTGGGGATCGCTCGGCAGCTCGGTGAGACGCGGACCTCGTTCGCGGCGCGGGCCCGCAACCTGGCGCCCTCGCTGCCCGCCCTGGCGGCGCTGTCCGAGGCGGCCCTGCTCGGCAATCCCATGATCGATCCCCGTGCGCGCCCGGAGCTCCAGCGCTCCACGTGGTTCCAGGCCTTGCGCACGCTCTCCCATGACTTGCGAGCCCACGTCCCCGCGCGCCGGCGACTGCTGGGCCTCATCAACCCGATCTCGTTCTGGCAGGTACGATGACCGACCCAAGCACCGCCGACTCGGACTTCCAACAAAGCGAGCACATCACGCACACGCTCGCCCCGCCCGTCACCGATCTGAACGGGTGCTCGGGGGTGGCCCATCGCCTGCGCCAGCGGCTGCAGGCCATGGTCCGCGGGCGCAACGACGTGATCGAGCTGGTGATCATCGCGCTGCTCTCCGACGGTCACGTCTTGCTCGAGGACTACCCGGGCTCGGGCAAGACCACCCTGGCCAAGGCGCTCGGCGATGCGATCATCGACGATCGGCCCGACGACGACATCGTCACGATCCGCCGCATCCAATTCACGCCGGACCTCCTGCCCTCGGACGTGACGGGCTCGACCATCTTCGACCCCAATACCAATCGCTTCTTCTTCCGGCCCGGTCCGATCTTCGCCCACATCGTGCTGGCCGACGAGATCAACCGCACCACGCCCAAGGTGCAGTCGGCCCTGCTCGAGGCCATGGCCGAGAAGCAGACCACCTGCGACAACCGCACCCGCAAGCTCGACGACCTGTTCTTCGTGGTCGCCACCCAGAACCCGCTGGATCTGGCCGGGACGTTCCCGCTGCCCTCGGCGCAGCTCGATCGCTTCCTGTTCAAGATCAAGATGCGCCACATCGATCGTCAGAGCGAGCTCGAGATCCTCGCCAGCATTCGCGCGCGCAAGGAGTCGCCCGGGGACGAGCTGCCTCGCGTCACCCGGACCGAGATCCTCGATTCCCGTGCGGTGATCGAGCAGCACGTGCACGTCGATGCCCGCGTTCGCGAGTGCCTGGTCGACATCGCCAACCACACGCGCGCCCACCCGCAGGTGCTGCAGGGCGTGTCGACCCGCGCGCTGGTGCTGATGATCCCCGCGCTGCAGGCCCGGGCGATGGCCCAGGGACGCAACTACGTGGGAGCGGACGACGTGTGGGCGTTGGCACCGCTGGTGTTCGGCCACCGCCTGGCCCTCGCGCCGGGTGCCGAGGCCATGGAAGAAGTCGTCCGGCAGTGCTGCGCCCAGCCCCTGGAGGCCCTCTCCCGCGCATGACACGGGGACTCACCAGGATGCTCACCCGGCCGCTCACCAAGGGCGCGCTCGTCGTGGGGTGGTCGCTGCTGGCCAGCGCGTGGCTCGGTGCCACGGCGTGCCGGGAGCCGACGGCTCGGGTCACCACCTCGGGACCCACCGGCCCCTACGTCCCCAGCGAGCGCGAGCTCGAGGTGTTTCAGCTCTATCAGGACGACAAGCTCATCACCGCACGGCGCAAGGTCGACGAGCTGCTCGACGAGGATCCCTACTCGATCCTGGGTCACTACGTGCTGGGCCAGGTGCTGCGGCAATCGGACGGCGCACTCCCGCAGGCGATGGAGCACCTGGGGCGGGCACGGGAGCTGTTCGAGACCCGCTACCCCGAGTTTCCCCTGCCGGAGGACGGCCCCCGCGAGCTGCACCGCGAGGTGTTGTTCGCCGCCCAGGGGATCGCCGGCGAGCTCGAGCAGTTCGAGTATCAGCTCGAGCTGCTCGACTTCTACGATGCGCTCTACAAGCCCAAGCTCACCGCCGAGCACGCGTGGCCGCTGATGCGCTTGCGTCGCTACGAGGAAGCCCGCGGCTTCGCTCGGCAGGCGACCGAGTCCTCGCTGCCCAACAGCCGCTCGATGGGCCTCAATGCGCTGTGCGCCATCGAGGGCGAGGCCTCCGAGCGAGAGCCGCGCTACGAGGCATGCCTGGCCGCCTACGAAGACGCGGCGGCACGGGCCCAGAACGATCCCGAGATGGCCGGCCCCCACGAGCGCACGCCGCTGGCCGTGCACGCCTACAATGCCGCCATGGCGGCGGCCGCGGTGCTGCGCCCCGACGAGGTCGAGCGGCTGGCCAAGGCAGGGACCTTGCGCCTCGACTTCACGCCGGCCAATCCGTGGCGCTTGCTGGTGCGTCTCTACGTGGATCAGGCGCGCATCGACGAGGGGCTCTCGGCGCTCGAGGAGATGCAGCGCTGGCGTCAGCGGCAGCCTCCCTATCTCCGCGATCAGGACCGGGCCGAGACCGACGTGGCCCAGGCCACGCTGTTGCTCGTGGTGGGTCGCACGGAGGCGGGCCTGCGGCTGACCGATCGTGCGATCGCGCGGCCCGATCGACGCGGTCTGAGCTCCAGCACGGGCGAGCAGGCGGCCGGGGCTCATGCGCTCCTGCGACTGGCGTTGCGACGGACGCACGAGGCCCTGCGGGCCGAGCGAGCCACCTGGGGAGCGGGAGTCGACGAGGACGAGCCGAGCCTGCTCTCACCGGTCGGGCGCGCTGCGCAGGACCTCGCCGATCGCGAGCGGATCCGGACCCTGCTCACCGACGAGGCGCGGCTGCTCGCGACCTTCCGGGTTCACGTGCTCGGGGGGCTCGAGCCGGTGCCCACCTGGCTGGTCGGCGACCTGGTGGAGCTACTGGGGCCCGGAGTTGCCGCGGTCGTGATCCGACAGGCGAGCGCGCTCGACTACGGCGCTCGCTTTGCCGGCTTCTACGCGGCGCTGCGGGCCGAGGTGGCGCTGGCCGATGGTGATGAGGCGGAGGCGCTGCGGCAGGTGGAGTCCTCGCTGCGGGATCTGCCGCCGACCGAGGTGCTCTTGCGGGCACGGGTGGCGGCGGTGGGTGCCGCGGCATCGGCCGACGAGGGCAACGCGAGCCAGGAGCAGCGCTATCTCGCGTCCGTGATGCAGCTCGATCCCGGCACGATCCGCCGGCAGGGGCTCTCGATTCCGGTCACCATCCGCAGCGGTGCGTCGGGGTCGGTGGCGTCCGAGGTGGAGCAGCGGCTCTCGAGCTCGCCGCGCCTGCGGGTGGGCTCGGGGGGCTTTGGGCTGATGATCGAGGGCGAGGGACGGGCCTTGCGCCTGTGCCTCTCCACGCCCGAGGGCGCCGAGCTGTCGTGCACCGCGGTGGATCTTCGCGAGGCGCGAAGCGAGCCGGCCGTCGAGGGGGAGGAGGGCGAGCCGATCACGGACGCCGAAGCGGTGGCGCGCACGCTGCAGGCGTTCCACGAGCGCGCCTTCGGCTTTGGGCTCGAGCTGTCGGCCCTCGACCTGCGCTCGCTCGACGGCCGCACCGTGGTGGCCGAGGAAGCGGCGCGGGAGAAGATGCGCGCGGTGCTCGAGCAGGTTGCGAGCGACTGAGGTCGATCGCGAGCAGCGCTCCGCTCGGGTGGCGCCGGTCGTGGTGCTTCGGGCTCAGGGCGGCGCGAGCCGGGCCAGCGTCTCGGCTTCGGTCCAGCGCGCGTGCTCTCCGGCGAAGGCATAGCCCTCGGGCTTGCTGTCGATGAAGATCTCCAGCACGAGCTGGAACGGCGACTGATCGTCGAATGCACCCACGCTCATCATGTAGGCCTGCGTCGGCTTGAGGAAGTAGAACAGCGCCGTGCCGCAGCGTCGGCAGAAGCCCCGCTCGGCCCAGCTCGACGACTCGTACCTCGCCAGGTGCTCGGCACCCTCGAACTCGACGCCGTCGGTGTTGGCCGCGAAGAACGGCGCACCACCCGACCAGCGGCGGCACATGCCGCAGTGGCACGCATGATGGTGGGCCTCCACGCCCGTCGCAGTGAAGCGAACCGCTCCGCACAGACACCCGCCGCTGCTCGTCGTCGTCATGCGGCACATCGTATCCCAGCCCGGTGCGGGCGAGGCGGTGGACGTGGGGGACGTCGACACGCGAGGAGCGCTGCTGACGGGGCCCGGGATGCCACCACCTACGATCACCCGGCATTCCATGGCACCCTACGCCGCGATGGGCGGCCGGTTTCCGACCACTCGCTGGAGCGTGGTGCTCGGCGCAGCCCAGGGATCGGACGGTCCCCGCCGAGCCCTGCACGAGCTGTGCGCGGCCTATTGGCGACCGCTCCATGCGTTCGTGCGACGCGACGGGATGTCTGCCGAGGACGCCGAGGACGTGGTGCAGGGCTTCTTGACGTCGCTCCTGTCGGGCAACGCCATGGCGGGTGTCGATCGCGAGCGCGGACGCTTTCGTTCGTACTTGCTCGGGGCGTTGCGCCACTTCCTGGCCAACGAGCGTGCTCGGGCCGCGACGCAGAGGCGCGGCGGAGGACGGGCGCCGTTGCCCGTGACCATCGATCACGAGCAGGTGATGCTCGAGGTCCCCACCGATCGCACCCCCGAGGAGGCGTATGCCTACGCCTGGGCCATGGAGATCCTCCGGCGCACGCGCGAGCGACTGGGGGAACGCTACGCCGAGGAGGATCGCTCGGCGCTCTTCGAGGCGTTGTCGCCGTTCTTGCTCGACGGCGACACTCCTCGCTATCGCGAGGTCGCGGCACGGCTGTCGATGACCGAGGCCCATGCCCGGGTGGCGGTGCACCGCCTGCGTACTGCGTTTGGTGCCGCCTTGCGCGCGGAGGTTGCCGACACGGTGGTCTCCGACGCCGACATCGACGACGAGCTGCGCGCGGTGATCGACGCGATCCGGCGCTGAACGGGTCATGGTGGCGGTTTCGAGGTTCATCCCAGCCGCGTGTGCGCTGACTCTCGATGTCTTTTCCCCAGGCGCCCGTTACGGTGGCGTTCGGTTCCTTCAGGAGTCCGCATGACGAGCTCCCGCCCACTCCTCCCGCTCTCTGCCCTGTTGTTCGCTGGCGCGTTGGCCGGTTGCGATCACGAGCCGGTCGACGACGAACCGCTCGACGCCGACCGAGTCGCCGCCGAGCCACCGAACGCCGAGCTGGTCGACGCCGACCGGATCACGGTCGAGTCGATCGATGCTCACGTGGTCGGTCACCTGGATCTGGGGGCGTTGATGTCGGCCCCCTGGCTCTCGGAGGCGATGAAGGACGCCACGCTGGCCATGGATGCCAAGCTCGGGCCGTGCGCGGACGTGCTGCGGCAGGCCGATTCCGTGACGTTCGGGGCGAAGAAGGAGGAGGCATTCGAGGCCTACGTGGTGGGCTCGTTCGATGCCGCCGCGGCCAACGCCTGCGGCGATCGCATCGATGCAGAGGTCGATCGCCATGCCACACGGCTCCACGGGCATCCCAGGCCCGAGGCCGTGCTCCTGGCCGATGGCGTATTCGTGGTGTTCGGCGGCGACCTCACGCCCTCCCGCGACCGTCTCGCGAGGCTGCACGCGGCCGATCCCAGCTCGGGCCAGCCGCTGTGGGTCGCGGCGAACATGGCCGGCAGCGGTCGTCCCGTCGAGCAGGTCAGGGCCTGGGCCAACCCTGCCAGGGGACTGCACGTGCACGCGAAGGTGGTGTTCGCCGACGAGCAGAAGGCGGCGGAAGTCTACGGCAAGGCCAATCTCGGCCTGGCTGCGATGAGCATGTCGAGCGAGGTCGGCGAGCTTTCGTCGGCCGTCGACCTCCGCTCGAACGGCAGGGAGATCACCGCCAACGTCGAGCTGACCGACGAGCAGATGAAGACCGTGGTCGCCAAGGGCAAGGCCCGACACCACGCCCGACACGCGCACGACGGCGTGCGCGTCGAGATCGACGCCGACTAGCGGTGCGAGCAAGCGAGACGCGATGCCCGAGCCGAGCCTCCCCACGCCCCTCCCCGGCACCCTGGCCGAGCTCCTCACGCTGGGCTTGGGGACGGGGGGCGACGGGTTCGAGCCCGAGGCGAGCCTCCAGCTCGGCGAGTTCCTGTGCGCCTGCCCCGAGCTGCAGCTTCGCAGCTGCCTGGGACGAGGTGGCATGGGGGTGGTGTACCGGGCTCGGCAAGTTCGCCTCGACCGCGACGTGGCGGTCAAGCTGATGCGCCCCGAGGTCGGCCACGATCCCGAGCTCGCCCGCCGCTTCGAGCGCGAGGCCAAGGCGCTCGCGCGTCTCGATCACCCGGGCATCGTTCGCGTGCACGACTTCGGGCAGGCCGCGGGCGTGTGCTACCTGGTGATGGAGCTGGTCGACGGGCCCAACCTCCGCGCGCTCATGGAGCAGGGGCTATCGGACGCACAGGCCTTCGACATCGTCGATCAGCTCTGCGATGCGCTGGCCTATGCCCACCAGCAGGGCGTGGTGCATCGCGATGTCAAGCCGGAGAACGTGCTGGTCGATCGCCGCGGCCGCGTGCGAGTGGCGGACTTCGGCCTGGCCAAGCTGCAGGTCGAGCCGCGCGGCGGCGCCACCCGAACCCGCCGCGTGCTGGGCACGCCGCAGTACATGGCGCCCGAGCAATTGCGCGACCCCGAGTCGGTCGATCAGCGCAGCGACATCTTCGCGATCGGCGTGGTGTTCTACGAGATGCTCACGGGACAGCTGCCGGTGGGGCGGTTCCCGGCCCCCTCGGAGCTCGGCCGGGGCAACGTCCGCCTCGACGAGATCGTGCTGCGGGCGCTCGAGTCGAGCCGCGAGCGCCGCTTCCAGGCGGCCAGCGAGATCCGGGCTGCGCTCTCGTCGATCGGGGCCGGCTCGCATGCGATCACGAGCACGCAGGCCGAGGTGTCACCTCGACGGCGGTGGTGGTGGGCCGGCGGCGCGGCAGTGATGACCGCGGGCGGGCTGGCATGGGGCCTCGGCCTCGCCGGCGAACCGGTCGACCCACGGCCGATTTCGTCGGTCCGAGTGGAGCTCGATGCGCCACCGAAGTCGGTGCCGGACGCAGCCAAGCAGCGCAACCGCTGGCCCGCCCCCGAGCTGGCCGTCCTCGATCCCGAAGTCGTCGGCGTGGCCGGGATCGACTGGAGCGAGCTGCGACGGTCGCCCATGGTCACCAGGTTGAGCGCGGTGGCCCTCGCCGAGCGGCCGGTCGGGCTCGTTCGCTGCAAGGAAGACATCATCGATCGCACCCACAAGGTCGTGGCCGCGTTCGCGCCCACCGGACTCCGCGAGCTGATCATCCACGGCGACTGGGAGCCCTCGCAGCTCCAGCCGTGCCTCGACGAGCTCTCACGGGCTCGCCGCCCCGACGGGCAGCCGATGCCCGAGATCGTCGAGTCGACGCTCGGACCCCACCGGCGCCTGGTCGTCCGGCGTGGGGGAACCGAGAGCGACATCCTCATCACGATCGCGCACGGCGAGGGCCGGGTGCTGGTGAGCCTGCGAGAGGACGTCACCGCCGAGCAGCTCGACGCCAAGCTCGCGGGCAAGGCATCCTCGACCGATCTCCGCGATCGAGTGATCGAATCGGTCGATCTCTCGGCGCCGATCTGGATCCTCGCGGAGCCCGAGAGCGGCCTCTTGCCCTGGGGGATGCTGTCGTTGCGCGGAGGCATCGAGCTGTGGAACGAACTCGGGCTCGACGTGTCGGCGACGTTCTCAGACGAGGCGGCAGCCACCAAGGCCCAGACGCTGGCCCAGAGCTACTCCAACATCATCTCGACCGTCCCCGACTTTCCCATCCCGCCCAGGCTCACCGTGACCCGGCAAGGTGTGTCCGTGCGGGTGCAGGGTACGGTCGGGCTGCCGAACTTCGAGCACGCGCGCGGGCACGGGATGCCGTTCGGCTTCAGCCGCGGGCCGGCCGCGGGCAGCGAGGCGGGCGGCGAGGCACAGGAAGGCAAGGGCGAGGCGGCCGCGGACGCACCGGTGAGCCCCGCGAGCCAATGAGGGCAATCAGCAATGAGCCAAGCCAGAGCGCAGCGTATCGTCGTCATGACCGGTGTCACGGCCGGGCTGGGTGTACATGCGGTGCAGCACATCGCTGCTCGGCCCGACACGCGTGTCATCGTCGGAGCCCGTGAAACCGGGCGAACACTGCCGCGCGGCGTCGAGGCCATACCGCTCGAGCTCGGCTCGCTCGCCAGTGTCCGCGAATTCGCCGACGCAGTGATGCGGCGCCTCGGCGATGCACGCATCGACATCCTGGTCCTCAACGCTGGCATGCAGACCGCCAACAACGAGAGGCGGAGTGCAGACGGCTACGAGCTGACGTTCGCGGTCAACCATCTCGGCCACTATCTGCTGGCTCGGCTCCTCGCGCCGCACATGGCCGAGCATGGTCGTCTGGTGATCACCACGAGCGAGATGCACGACCCTGCCGTCACCCCGCTGGCGCCCAAGTCCCTCGACCTTCAGGCGCTGGCGAGGCCGAGCAAGAGCGGCTTCGGCTCGGGCATTCGCGCCTACGCGGCGTCCAAGCTGTGCAACCTGCTGACCGCACAGTCATTCGTCGCACTCGACGACGTCAAGGCCCGCCAGATCGACGTGATCGCCTTCACCCCTGGTCTCACCGGTGGCACCTCGCTCGGCCGTGACAGCTCGCGTTTCATGCGTGTGTTCGTCACGTTCTTGATGCGTACCGTCTTTCGTCTGATCGGTCTGTTTCGTCCCGAATACGTCATGGGTACGGCTGAACGCTCGGGCGAAGCCCTGGCCGAGGTCTCCTTGGGGGTCGTCACCCCACCGCCGGGCCGGATCTACATCTCATTGGTCAAGGGCGAACCAGTATTCCCCGATCCCTCGGAATTGGCGCGAAGCCGAGACGCTCGGGATCGTGTATGGCGCGAGAGCGCAGCGATGGTCGGCATCGAGTGAGGGAGTGGACGCTCGGCGAACGAGAAGATCCTCGGTCAGGAGAGACGAACGATGTCGTCGGTCAAGGGCAGAATCATTCGCGTGCTCTCCGGCGTGCTGCTCGAGCGCGCCGAGGTCGCCTCCGTGCAAGAGATCGGCGGCTTCCAGCGACTGCTCCTGCGGTGCGACGTGCCGGGGTTCTCCGCTGGGGCGAAGGTCCAGCTCCTGCTGCCCTCCAACGACATGCGGACGTACACGCCCATCCCCGCGCCGGATGGTATGATCCTGCTCGGTTGGAAACTCGCTGGCGGGCCCGGTGGGCGTTGGATGTCGAACGCTCGGGTGGGCGACTCGCTGCTGTTCTTGGGCCCTCAGCGTTCGTTGGCGCTCGACACGGGGCCGGTGGTGCTCGTTGGCGACGAGACCAGTGTCGCCGTCGCTGCCGCATTCGCGGCGGAACGGCCTGGGCAGATCTACGCCGTCATCCAAGCACGGACCGCCTCCGACGTTCGGGCAGCAGCCGCGTCCGTTGGCCTCCACCAGGTCGACGTCGTGGCGCGTGGAGCCACTGCCTCCACCGTCGACGCGGTCGCCGCCAAGCTCTCGGCCTCCCCCAACGCCCTCGTCGCGCTGACGGGCGGCTCGGCGCTCGTCGTTGGCGTACGGGACGCCCTCCGCCGTGCTGGCATGCGGAAGTTCAAGGCGAAGACCTACTGGATTCCCGGCAGGACGGGGTTGGACTGAGCGCGTGCCGAGGGGCACGGCCAGGCACCAGCGTGGATGTCTCGTGCATCGAAGGTACTCGTAGGCGCATGCCTTGGGTCGGTATGGCACTCTCGAGCGGGGGGCCCATGACGATCGACCTACGACTTGTGGTGGCGCTTGGAGCAGTGCTCGCTGCGGGCTCGGGCTGTCCCCAGGACCCGGGGCACTCCGCGGGTTCCGAAGGCAGCGGGTCGACCGACGACCCGACCGACCCCACGACGACGGGCGGCGCGGACGAGACCAGCCCGGGATCGGATCCCACGACGACGGGCTCCTCGGGGGACGACGGCCCGGGGGTGCACGTGGTGGGTGGGATCCTCGAGGGGCTGCAAGGCGCCAGCGTCGTGCTGCGCAACGGGGACGACCTGATGATGCTCGACTCCGACGGCGCGTTCGCGTTTCCCACCGCGGTGATGGACGGGGAGGGGTACGAGGTCGAGGTGGAGACGCAGCCGGTGGGACCCGATCAAGCCTGCACGGTGAGCGCCGGGGAGGGCGTGGTGGACGGGGCCGACGTCCATGAGATCGTGGTGCGCTGCGTGACACCCATTCGCCACGTGGTGGTGCTGGGCATCGATGGCTTGGGTGGTCAGTGGGCCGACCCCGTCGACATGCCCAGCCTCGATGCGCTGCGGGACGATGCGGTGTGGACGCTGCAGATGCAGAACGCCCTGCCGACCTCGTCGAGCACCAACTGGATGTCGATGATCGGTGGAAGCGGCCCCGAGCAGCACGGCGTGCTCTCCAATGGGTGGCAGCCCGGCGATTCGGACCCGCCCCCCACCATGTTCGCGACGCTGCGACAGCATCGGCCCGACGCCGTGATCGGCATCTTCCACGACTGGACCGACTTCGATCGCCTGGTGGAGCCGGGGGTGGTGGACCACGCGGAGGACCCGGGAGACGAGCAGCAGACGATGGACGCCGCCACGGACTGGCTGGCCGCGATGCAGCCCACGTTGCTGTTCGTTCACCTCGACCACGTGGACCATGCCGGTCACACCTACGGATGGGGCTCGCCCCAGTACGTGACCGCCGTGGAGACCGCCGATGCCTTGCTCGGCCAGCTGCGCACCGCGCTCGAGGACGCCGGGATGTGGCCCTACACCGCGCTGGTGGTGAGCGCCGACCACGGCGGCTCGGGCCTGCTGCACGGGGCCGACACGGCGGCCGAGCGCTCGATCCCCTTCGTGTTGCACACGCCGCAGGCCCCGGCGGGGGAGCTGCAGAGGGACGTACGGATCTGGGACATCGCGGCCACGGTGCTCGCATTGCTCGACGTGTCCGCGCCGACCGAGTGGATCGCCAGTCCCGTGGTCGAGGGACTCTACGACTCGCCGTTCCAGCTCCCGCCACCGGTCGACGAAATCGAGGCGATGGAGGTGAGCGACCACGTGTGGATCTACGACGACACCGGCAGTGGGGCGTTCGATCCCGTGTCGATCTGGCGACCCATTGCGCCCGCGGGCTACGGCCTGCTCGGCGACGTTGCGATCGCGGGCCACGGCATGCCGCCCGCTCCGGCGCTGGTGGTGATCGACGATCCGATCGCGCTGCAGCCCCCCGTGGCTTTCGAGCTCATCTGGCAGGACACGCTCAGCGGCGGCGACCACGACGTCTCGCTGTGGAATCCGATCCCGCCGCTCGGCTACGTCTGCATGGGCGCCGTGGCGGTGGCCGGGTACACGCCGCCCCAGGTCGATCAGCTGCGGTGCGTGCACCAGCAGTTGGTCCAGCGCGGGCTGTCGGCCCACACCTGGGACGACGCCGGCTCCGGGGCGCTGTGGGATGGCGCGGTGTGGAGCTGCATCCCCGGGGGAGCGGAGGATCCAGGGGCCACCGGGTTGGCCTCGGGGGCCTTCATCGCTCGCCGCCACGGCGACGATCCCGGCGTCAATCGCTGCACCACCCTGCGGGCCGACGAGATCATGGTGACGCCGTAGCCCTCCGAATGCGAAACGGCCCCGTAGGAGGTCCTACGAGGCCGTCGTGGTGGAGCAAAGGGGGATCGAACCCCTGACCTTCGCGCTGCCAGCGCGACGCTCTCCCAGCTGAGCTATTGCCCCCTGAAAGCCTGCCAAGCGGTACTCCCGCTCGGTGGGGGCGGATGATTAGCAGCGGGTCCCACCCCCGTCAAGTCCCCTTTTTTCGTCCCATCGTCCCGGCGTGGGTCCCCTGCCATCGGAGGGGAGGGAGCCACGCGCCGGCCGGCGGCGGTGCGTCGGGGTGGCGCCTCGGCGAGTGTCGCTCGGCACTCCGAGCGCGTCGCGAGCTTGCCGCGATCGATCGCGGCGTCCATCATTCCGTGCGCCCGCGCTGCTTGCTCACCCGGCGAGCGGGCGCTCTTCGCACCCTACCGTTCATCCGTCCATCATCCATGGATCTCGCAGCGCTCTTCGAACAAGGCGGCCCGCTGATGTGGGTCATCCTCGTCACGTCCATCGTCGGCGTGGCGGTGTTCCTCGAGCGCCTTTGGTCCTTGCAGCGGTCCCGGGTGCTGCCGCGGGCGTTCGTCGACCGGATCCGCGCGATGGTCACCAAGGGCAAGACCGCCGAGGCGTTGCTCTTGTGCGAGGAGAACGGCAGCAGCATCGCCCTGCTGATGGCCGCCGCCCTGCGGGCCTACGGCCACGACAAGGATCGCGCCGAGATCAAGGAGATGGTCGAGGAGGTCGGCAACCGCGAGGTCGCCGGGCTCGATCGCAACGTGGAGGTCGTGGGCACCGTCGCCTCGGCCAGCCCGCTCATCGGCCTGCTCGGCACGGTCATCGGCATGATCCAGGTGTTCCAGGGCTTCGTGGAGACCTACCCGCAGGTGCGCCCCGATGCGTTCGCCCAGGGCATCTGGCAGGCGCTCATCACCACCGCGGCCGGCCTGACCGTCGCGATCCCCATGCTGGTGGCCTACAAGTTCCTGCAGGGCCGCAACGATCGGCTCATCGTGGCGATGGAGGAGGACGCGATGGGCATCGTGGACCTGCTCGAGGACGCCCAGCGGTCGGCCCAGCGCAGCGGCAAGGTGACTCACAAGGACGCCTCGGGCGGCAAGAGCGACAGGGTCCCCATCACCAAGGCCAGGGCCGAGCCCGGCTCGAGCACGGAGGATCAGGACCCGTGAGCATCTCGGCCCGCGCCTCGGGCCTACGGGCCCGCCGACGCAACCGCAACCAGGCGATGGTCGAGCTCACCCCGCTCATCGACATCGTGTTCCAGCTGCTCATCTTCTTCCTGCTCACCACCACGTTCCAGAACAACCCGTCGTTTCGGGTCAAGCTGCCCAAGGCCAACAACACCGACGTCAAGCAAGAGCCCAAGGCGGTGGTGGTGAGCGTGGGGGCCGACGGCAAGATCGAGATCGAGGGCCGGGTCATCGACGACGCGCAGCTCGAAGCGCTCCTGTGCAACGCGGCCAGCAGCGACGGCAGCACCGGGGTCAACATCCGCGCCGATGCGGCGGCCGAGCACCAGTACGTGGTGAAGGTGATGGACAAGGCCAAGACCTGCGGGCTCGAGCGCCTCGGGATCCTCCACGGACGCTGACTTGGCGCTCGGCGACGTGGTCCCGCTCGCGGTCCCCGAAGCCCAGCCCGATCCAAGTCTGGGTCAGGCGCCCGCGATCGTCACCGGGAGCTCGGCGATGTTGTTACCGTAGTCGCGCTCGACCAGCGGCGGCACGGCCGTGTTCTGCAGCGGCTGGTTCAGCTCGATGCGCAGCACGTAGTCGCCGGGGGCCACGTCGGTCACGTCGATGAACTGGCAGTCGAGTCCGGCCCCGTACACGTCGCCCATGCCCACGCTGATGCCCTGGTTGCCGCAGTCGTAGTTGTCGTTGTCCCAGCCCGACCAGTCGACCAGGTCGATGAGGCAGAACGCCTGCTTGTGGCCCGTGGCCACCACCGCGCCCCCGCCGTCGACCAGCTCGTAGTTGGCGTAGCCGTCGAAGTGGTAGTGCCCGTGGCACTCGCTGTAGTGGTAGAGGTCCGGATGATTGGACGGAACGCCCATGGTGAGGTCGCGGGAGCCGGCGTTGGGCGTATAGGTGTCGAAGCGCAGCACGTGGCGCCAGCCGGGCGCGTTGACGCAGCCCTCGTAGAGCAGGCAGCTGTCCTCGGCGACGAACACGTCGGACTCGTAGGGATCGACCGCGTCCTCGCGCACGAAGATGTCGGGCGCATCGCAGCCGAGCGGCCCATTGAACGTGCCGATGGGTCCGCCCGGGACCGGGTAGGTGACCGAGGGTACCGGCGTCGAGCAGCGATACACCCCGTGGTTGAACGTGCCCTGGGCGCAGCACAGCAGGTCGCCCGTGCACGGGGTCGCGGCGTTGGGATCGCAGATCGCTCCCTCGCCGCCGTC
Source organism: Paraliomyxa miuraensis (assembly GCF_026337845.1). Classification (GTDB taxonomy): domain Bacteria; phylum Myxococcota_A; class Polyangia; order Nannocystales; family Nannocystaceae; genus Paraliomyxa; species Paraliomyxa miuraensis. The sequence continues at coordinate 490,764 of NZ_JAOVZF010000159.1, forward strand.
GCACACGCTGGTCCCGGTGTGGCCGCGCACCACCACGTCGTCGACGGCCGACTCGAGGATCCCGGTGCCGAGGTCGGTGGCGGTCAGGCGCAGGCGCATGCCGTCGAGCATCTGCGCCCCACAGGCGACGTACTCCTTGGGCGTCCACGTGTTGGCGCCCACGGCCTGGTCCTCGCTGTCGAGCTGCTCGAGCACGACCGCCTGGTAGCCGGAGGGTGCCGCGGCATCGGGGATCAGCAGCTCGACCAGCAGCTGGGTGCCCGACTCGGGGAACGAGGACTTGAAGAAGAACCGATCGAGCGTGACCGAGACGGCCGCGTAGGGGCTGAGATCGAATGGCGGCGAGGTGAGGGTGGTGGAGCCACCGTCGACGTCGGCCGAGCTGGGAGCCCCCAGCGGGTTCTGCCCGGTGAACATGCACATGTCGCCCCCGGCACAGTCGTCGGGCTGCGCGGTGGCGCCGGAGTACGAGGTCGGCACCGGGTTGCCGCGGATCCACGCGCCGTCGAGGGCATCGCCGCCGAGCTCCCAGCCCTGGTCGCCGGAGAAGTCGTCCTCGAACACGGTGACGGTGATGCCGTCGGGGGCGGTGAGGAACGTCCACGTGTCGCTCGGCGCCGAGTCGGTGCCCTCGCAGCCGGGCGCGAACGCCTGCACCTGCCACGCGTACTCCTGCTCGTAGTTGAAGTCGAGCGGACCGAGGCAGGAGCCCTCGGTGCCGGGCTCGCCGAGCTTGCCCCCCTCGGTCAGGTCGATGCCGTCCACGAACACGCGGTAGCGCACCGGCGCCCCGGTCTCGCTGCCGACCTCGTCCCAGCACAGCGAGAGCTCGATCGGCTGCTCGGTCGAGGCGTTCGCCGGCGAGACCAGCGAGGGCGTGGGCAGGGGTCCCCCCGGGCAGGCGGGCGGCGGATCGCCGGTCGTGTCCTCCGCGGTGGTGGAGCCCGTCGTGGCCGTCATTGCGGTGCTGCCCGTCGTGCCGTGGCTGGTGGTCCCGGTATCCTCACCCTCGGTGGTGCCGCTGCCCGAAGGTTGGTCGGGGCAGCCGGGCAGGGTCAGCAGGAGCGCGACGGCGACCGACGCCGGGGTCCGACGGGAGGGGAGGGGCATGCGCATGGGAGAGCTTTCACGTGGCGGCGGTCCGAGTCCATCGCTCGGTGCGCCCGATGGCCGCTATTGATGCACAGGCAACCCGCCGTGTCTGCCGCTTTCGTGGCACGGCCCGGGGGCTCGAACAGGTGCGTACATGTAGGACGAAGTATTCTGGAGCGGCGGTCGATTTCTTGGTCGTGTCAGGGCGCCTGGGTAGCTTGGCGACGAGTCGCCGATGCACTGGGTGAACCGCATTCTGTTGGCCGCGCTGGTGGCCGGGATCCTGGCCTTGTGGCCCGAGCGAATGGAGCTTTGGGCCTCCTCGGAGGACCTCGAGCGGGTCATGCGCGAGCGCAACGCGCTGATGTCCGGCAACGACGCGCTGCGCGAGGAGATCGGGCGGATGCAGGCCGAGATCCACGCGCTCAAGCACGATCCGCGCGAGGTGGCGCGCATCGCCCGTGAGGACCTGAACCTGGTGCGGGCCGGCGAGGTGGTGTTCGAGGTCGAGCGGCCTTCGGCCGCGGAGGCGCGGTGATGCGGACGCTGGCACGAAGCATGTTCGTGGTGCGGCGGCGGCTGAGCGAGCGCTGGGCGCTCCTGGTGCTCGCCGGCATGTGGCCGCTGCTCGGCCTGGGCCTGGTGTCGGGGCGCGCCCTGTGGCGCGGCGAGATGCTGCCACTGTCGATCGCGACGATGCTGGGGCTGACGCTCCTGCTGGGGGTCTGCCGCGAGCTGTGGCCGGAGACCGCACCCGGGTTCGGTCAGGGGCGGGGGCACGGCTCGGCCCATGGCGCGGGCGCGTCGGCCTCGGCCGCGACGCCCGCGAGCACGACGTGGGGCGAGCTGGAGCTGGGGCTCCTGCTGCTGACGGCGGTCTACTTCCTCATCTCGGCCACCGGTGGGCTGCGCTCGTTCCTCTACCCGCTGGTCTACGCATTGGTCTCGTTCTTGATGGTCGTGCATCGCCACCGATCGTCGGCGGTGGCCTGGATCGTGGCGGCGGTGTGCCTCGAGGCGCTGGTGGGCTGGCGCGGGGTCCAGCAGGACGGCTGGGCGCTGCCGGCCTACCACCTGACCTTCATCGGCTTCTTTGCCGCGGGCAACCTCCTGGTGCTGTCGAGCCTGGTGCGTCGGCTGCGGCGCGGGCACGACCAGAAGGTGCAGAGCACGCTCGATCGCATCCGCCAAGAGGCCCGCGACTTTCGCCTGATCTCCGCCGCACTGCCGCCCCAGAGTCGCGTTCGCACGCGCGACGAGGAAGAGCTGGCGATGGCCCACGCGGCGGTCGAGAGCATCCACGAGCAGCTGTTCCACAACGTGGATCTGCTGCGCACCGCGCTGCAGCTCCACACCTGTACGCTGCTTTGGTGTGACGAGCCCGATCCCAACGCCAAGGGGCGCCGGCACCCGCGGCTGTCGGTCAAGGAGATGTCGACCGACAGCGAGATGGTGGTGGAGACGCCGGCGATCGAGTCGGCGGGGATCCTGACCAGTGTCCTGGCCGATCCCAAGCCGCTGCGGCTCAAGTCGTTGTCGGGCAAGCGCGTGCCCCCCTACTACCAGCCGGGCGAGGGCTCGGTGACCGACCTGTGCGCGGTGCCGCTGCTCGACGGCAATCGCCTGCGCGCGGTGCTGTGCGCCGATCGGACGGGCAACCGGCCGTTCTCCCCCGACGAGGAGCAGGTGCTGGCCAAGGCCGCCGCCCACATCCTGCGGGTGGTGGAGCACGAGCGGGTGTTCACGGCGGTCGAGCGCAGCAAGTACGAGCAGGAGCAGTTCTACCGCGCCTCGGAGCAGCTCAACGAGGCGCTCACGGTGGAGGACGTGCACCGCAAGACGTTTGCCGCGCTGCAAGCCATCACCCACTTCGACCTCGCGGTCATCACCCGTGCCGATGGCGATGGGGCCGAGCACTCGGTGGTGGCGGTCGAGCTCGGCCGCGATCTCGGCGACGAGGCCGAGCGCTGGAGCGAGCTGTCCCAGCGCCTCGAAGGGCTTCGCTTCCCCGGCGAGGGCGCCTTGCTCGGCATGGCGATCAAGAACCGTCACCACATGCCGGCCAACGGCGAGCTCCTCGATGGCGACACCGTGGTGTTCACGCCGCGGACGCGGCTACGGGGCGCCAAGAGCCTGCTGGTGCTGCCGCTGCTGCGCGGCGATCAAGTGCTGGGGGCGATCACGCTGGCCTCGAGCCGGCCCCACCAGTACCCTGCCGAGCTGCGCGACATGCTGCGGGTGATCAGCCACCAGGTGGGGGTGAGCGTGCAGAACGCCCGCATGTACCACTCGATGGAGGAGCGGGCGACGACCGACGGCCTGACCGGGCTGACCAACCGACGCGCGTTCCAGGAGCGCCTCGACCAGCTCCACGCCCTGGCCGAGCGCACCGGACAGAAGTACGCGGTGATCCTGACCGACATCGATCACTTCAAGAGCGTCAACGACACCTATGGCCACCCGGTCGGCGATGCGGTGCTCCAGCGCGCCGCGGCGGTGTTCGGCGGACGCTCGCGGCGGGTCGACATCGTGGCGCGCTACGGCGGCGAGGAATTCGTGCTGGTGCTGCCCGACACCGACGGGGCCGGGGCCGAGCACTTCGCCAACGAGCTGCGCAAGGAGATCGGCGCGATGACCATGAGCTCGGAGCACGGCAACTTCAACGTGACGATCTCGATGGGCGTGGCCGAGTTCCCGGCCGACGGTCGCGATCGCAACGAGCTGCTCGAGCGAGCCGACCAGGCGCTCTACTTCTGCAAGGAGCACGGTCGCAACTGCGTCAGTCGCTGGTCCCAGACCGGTGCCCCAGCGAATGGCCAGGCCAGCAGCCCCGCGAAGGGCCAGACCAAGGGCCCCGCCAAGAGCCAGTGAGCACGACCGCTCGGCGCCGGCGGTCCGGCCTCCGTGAACTCGACACAGAGGGATTGGCCCCTGCTACCATCCCCCGCCGTGTTGCTCGCGTTCGCCACTGCCCACGCCCTGGGGGTGTTGCTGGCCACCCAGCAGCTGGGGCTCGGCTTCGACGCGAGGGTGCGGGTGAGCTCGCCGCCGCCGCTTCGGCCCGGAGCGCAAGGCGAGCTTTCGGTGACGATCCTCGATGCCCCGGAGATGGCCTCGCCGCCGTTGGTGCGGCTGTCGTCGACGGGGGTGATCTTGCCGCAGCGACGGCTGGGTGAGGCCGACGTGGTCGATCTACAGGCGTCACAGCCACGCATTCGCACGCGCTTCTTCGCCCCGCAGCACGCCGGGCGCTACGAGGTGCAGGGCCTGGTGGAGTACGTCACCTGCGAGGATGATCGCTGCCGACCCCGTCGCGCCCGGGTGAAGTGGGTGGTGGAGGTGACGGCCCCGCCCGCCGATCCCCCGTGAGAGGGCCCAGCCCCGCCCCCTCGGGGGCGTCCTCAGCGATCCTCGTCCTTGGGGGGCCCTCGCAGCAGGCGCTCGCGCACGCGCACGTGCTGGCGGTGCTTGTAGCGGGCATGCGAGCGCTCGCCTTGCTCGTTGTCCTCGGCGCGCTTGCGGTCGACGACCTGGAACTCGGTGAGCACGAACACCACGCTGCCGGGCGGGGCGAGGTGGGCATCGGGGGTGTTGGCCAGGATGCGGTCGACCCGAACGGGGAGGTCGGCGATGAAGTTGAGCACCTGGTAGCCCTTGCCCGAGAACTCGTTGGTGGGGGGACGCCCGTCGCTGGTGTCGACCATCACGGGGCGGATCTTGCTCGCCCGGCGCTCGAGCTGTGCGACGTCGACCAGGGTGTTGTCGGTCTGACCGGGCACCACGTAGTTGAACGGGATGAAGCGCCGCAGCATCAGATTGAGCGTGGGCAGGATGTCCACGTCGCGCTCGACCACCAGGCGGAAGCGCAGCCGGTCGAACACCCGCGCCGCATTGGTCTCGCGCTTGACCAGCAGCTTGGTGATGAGCGACTCCTTGGTCTTGCGCGACCACGCGAACTCGGTCACGGGCACGCCGCCGCCGCGTAGCTGATCGAACAGCTCCGCCACGTTGCGCTCGACCGCCGCGAACAACACGCCATCGGCGATGGGGAGCACCGTGCGGAGCTCGCGAGCGTCGAGGTGATGGATGATGTGCATCACCTTGAGCAGCACGCATGCATGGCGCTGGTGCTTGCTGCGATTGGATGCGATGAGCGGGAGGGCCAACGCCGGCAGCTCGGTCGACACCACCGGGTCGATGCGCAAGCCCAGCGAGCGGCCGAGGTAGCGCACCGCCTCGGTACGGAGGGCCTCGAGGCGCCGCATGTCATCCGGGTCGTCGGGCTCGAAGCCGTTGACCCGGAGCAGGCGCAGCACGTCCTCCTCCGAGCGCAGCGCCAGGCGATGCCAGTCGACCACCGAGTCGCCCCGCAGCAGCAGACGGATCTCGTGGAAGTCCTGCTGGTTGAAGCGGCTGAGGGTTCGACCGGTTTGGGTGGGCTCGTCGTCTTCGGCGGCGAGGAACGCACCCGTGGATCGCTTGCGGAGGGTGGGCACGGGGCTGTCGTTGAGGATGGCCGCCGAGCGGGCCCTGGACCCTGCGCATCGGCAGGGTGCGTTCAGGGGGAGGGAGCCCCGACGAGGCCCCATGAGTTGGTTGGGCTAGCTCAGGCGCCGCGTGAAGCGGAGCGTCCCAACCAGGAGGCCCACGGTGACGAGGGCGGCGCAGAGATTTCCGATGTAGTAGGCGGTCATTGCAGAAACCTTGGGGGCTCGAGGGTTGGCGTTCGGTCCGGTGCTCCGGAGTGCCTACATCGTGTACGTGGGGGAAGGTCGAGGTGTTCCGATGTAGGTGTGTGTACGGAGATGGTAAGAGACAAGGGACCGACGGCCAAAAAAGCTCGCCAAAGGGCCGGTCGGAGCGCCTGCAAGGACGCGGGGCGCTGCCTAGCACATTCCGAAAGGCGTTGGAAACCCCCCTCGGTCGTACCCCTAGAACATCGAGGGACAAAGTTCTGGGGGCCGTCAGCCCCCAAGATCGGCAAGATCGTGGGGGTCGGGGAGGCTCGCATTGGGACACCATCGACGATGGCGATCCCGCTCCTCGGGGTGGGCCGGGGTACGTGGACGTGGAGCGAGACCGCGGCTCCTGCTAGCTTGCCGTCGATGAGCGACGACATGGGCGAGGGTGCGGAGCCAGGCGACGAAATCCCCCGCGAGCAGCGGCGACGCTTTCAGCGGCTGGGGGAGCAGTTGACGGGCTTGCTCGATCCCGAAGCGGCGTTTCGACGCGGTTCGGGCCTCGTCACGGGGGTCACCCAGGCCACCAAGGAGGAGCTCGTCCGCATCGTATCGGCGGAGATGCGCAATTTCCTCGACAAGATGGACGCGGCCGACCTCATCCAGCAGGTGATCGCGGGGCTGGTGATCGACGTGAACATGCAGGTCCGCTTCTCCAAGCAAGGCGATGGGCCCGCACAGGCCGAGATCACCCGCAACGAGGCCAAGGTTCGGCTCGAGGGCGACGAGCGTCGGTCGCGAAGCGAGGCCGAGGACGAGCCGAGCCCCGCTGCACCGCGTCCCCATGCCACCAAGCGATAGTCGGGGAGCCACGAGCCGGCCAGCAAGTCCCTGGCCTGGCCTGGATCCGTGATCACTCGTCGGTGCAGCGGTGGGCGCCGGCCTCGGCCTCGCCGTCTCCATCACCAGGGGGTTCGACCGGGAGCCCCTCGGGGAGATCCTCCTCGGCCTCCTCGGCCTTGGCCTTCTCCTTCTCGATCAAGCCGATGCGGGTCGCCACGTAGCGGCCGAGCTCGGCGCCGATCTTGTAGCCGAACCCGGTGATGATGGCCCGTAGGATGAGCGGCATGAGGCGTGTCTCCCTCGGCCCGGCTGCTGCCGGGCTCGTCCCCGATCATGACACGCACGGGGGGGTCGATCACGGTTCACGGTGGATCGGAGCGTGTCTTCGGCTCGCCGCCGTGGCGCGTGCAGCGTCCCGAACGGAGCCCGAGGCTCGGTCTCGCAAGTTTTTTGGCAGCGCTTGACCAATGGGGCAATATTGCAGTACACGTGTTCAGTATCGAGCGCCTGGTGCGCTCGACTGAACGTTCGTTTGGGCGAAAGCCCGTTCACCCCACCCCCGCCCTTCCGGCGCCCGGTCGGCGGATCTCCCTTCACCCCGGAGATCAGCCCTCACCCCGTCCGACCAAGGAGATTGCTCGTGCGACCTGCCCTCACCCAAAGGCAACGGCAAGCGCTGCAATTCATCACCGACTGCCTCTCCGACCGAGGCTACCCGCCCACGCTCCGCGAGATTGGCGAGCACATGGGCATCCGCTCGACCAACGGCGTCAACGATCACCTCAAGGCGCTCGAGCGCAAGGGGTATCTCGTGCGCGAGGAGCTCAAGAGCCGGGCCCTTCGTCCGGTCGAGCTCGAGACCAGCGCGCGCGTCTCGTCCGAGTCGACGGATCAGCGGCGCGGCGACGAGATGGAGATCGCGATCCTGGGTCGCGTGGCCGCCGGTGAGCCGATCCTGGCCGAGGAGAACGTGATCGACCGTGTGGTGGTCGATCGCTACTTCCTGGGCGCGGTCAAGGCCAAGGAGGTCTTCGGCTTGGTCGTGCGCGGCGAGAGCATGATCGACGCCGGCATCTTCGACGGCGACTACATCTTCGTACGCAAGCAGAGTACCGCGTCCGAGGGAGAGATCGTCGTGGTCATGATCGAGGGCGAGGCGACCTGCAAGCGCTTCTACCACGAGGGTGATCGCATTCGGCTCGAGCCCGCGAATTCGAGCATGAATCCGATCTACGTGCGTCGCGACGAGTTCCGGGCGATCGAGGTGCTCGGCAAGGTCGTGGGCGTGTACCGCCGACTGCACTAGGGCTGTTCATGCCCCCCGCAGCCGGTTGCGGGCGGGCAGACACCGAGCTTGCCCCCCAGAGGGGGGCATGGTCGAGGGCGACCGGGCGGCGTACCGTGCTCGCCCCGCAGCCGGTTGCGGGCGGGCAGACACCGAGCTTGCCCCCCAGAGGGGGGCATGGTCGAGGGCGACCGGGCGGCGTACCGTGCTCGCCCCGCAGCCGTTGCGGGCGGGCAGACGCCGAGCTTGCCCCCCAGAGGGGGGCATGGTCGAGGGCGATCGGGCGGCGTACCGTGCTCGCCCCGCAGCCGTTGCGGGCGGGCAGACACCGAGCTTGTCCCGTTCGTCTTCGGCCTGGCTGGAGAGTCGTGGCAGACTGGGCCCATGAGAGGGTCGCTTCCCTTGGTTTGTGCCGTGCTGGTGCTCTCGATCGAGGGCATCGCCCATGCGTGCTCGGGGTGCCCGGAGCCCGGGATCGCGCCGGAGCTGCCGCAGGTGCCCGTCAACGCGCTGGGGGTGCTGTGGGGCCCATATCCGTCGATGGAGCGAGGGGATCCGGTGCTCACCGATCTCGACACCATGCTGACGATTCCGCTCGAGACGTTCGAGATCGGTCCCGACGTGTATCTCCATCCGGCCCAGCCGGTCGAGATCGGGCATGCCTACCACTTCGCGACGCCGGGCAAGTGCATGCCGATGGGTCCCGAGCACGTGCTCGTCGCGGGCGACCCCATCGAGGTGCCGGAGGTCCCCCTCGGCACGCTGGCTGCCACGGCGCCGGTTCTCGGCTCGGTCTCCAGGCCCGCCGACATCTCCTGCTCGGAGTCGGTCGACGCCATGGTGGTGGACGTCACGCTGGCGCTCGACCCCGCGCTCGAGCCGCTGGCCGATCTGCTGATGTACGAGACCTACGTCGATGGCATGCGCTGGCGCCCCATCACCGGCTACTTCTCGGAGCCCGCCCCGGGAGAGAGCTGGGTGGGTCGCGGCGAGGATCGGATCTACGCGATCTGCATCGATGGCGAGGGAGGCTCGCCCACCCCGCGGGTGGTGCAGATGCGGGCACGCATCGCCGGGTTCCCCGAGGTGACGTTCGACTCGGACGAGCTCGAGATCGTGCTCGACTGCCAGTCGGACGCAGGATCGAGCAGCGGAGCGGACGGGTCCGGAGGAGAGACCGGCGAAGGGTCGGGCGGCGGGTCGGTCGGGGAGCCGACCAGCGCCGCCGACGATGCCACGGCAGCGAGTACGAGCGTGGGGAGCGGAGCCGGCACGGACGGCACCCAAGGCTCGAGCGGAGGCGACGGCGGGCTCTCCGAGCCCGGAAGCTGTGCGTGCCGCAGCGGATCGGGCGGGGCTGGTGGCATGGGGCTCTTGGGGCTCTTGCTGCTGGGACGGTTTCGCCGTCGCTCGATGGAGCGAATGGCGCCGTCGCGGGCGCCAGCGCCGTGAGGAAGGCCCCTTGGGGCGCGTGAGGCGTTCGCTGGGGCGTGCGTGTCACGAGCGGTGAGCCCGAGCCAATGGTGAGGCGGGACGGCCTCGGCTACCCTTCCCAGGTGTCGTCGCGCCGTCGCCGCTCGCTCCTCGTGCTCGCGCTGTGCGGGCTCGGGTCGGTGGTGATCAACGTGGCGGCCTTCCGCGGAATCGGCGTGTTGATGGAGGCCGAGATTCCGCCCGCCGCGGAGGAGGTCACGTATCTCGATCTGAAGACCGACCTGCCCGACGAGCCGCCCAAGCCGCCCGAGATCGAGCCCGCGCCAAAGCTACCCAACGAGCCGCTCGAGCAGCCGCCACCCCCCAAGCCCAAGCCCAAGAAGCCCAAGCCGGAGCCGGAGCCCGAGCCGAAGGAGGAGCCCAAGCCGGAGCCCGAGCCCGAGCCCGAGCCGGAACCCGAGCCCGAGCCGGAACCCGAGCCCGAGCCGATCGACTTCGTGCTCGACCAGCTCAAGATGGTCGAGCAGCCCGACGAGCTCGACGAGCAGGATGCACCCCAGGACGTCGACTACCTGTCGAACATCAATCGCGACGTGATCGAGCAGATGCGGGCTGCGGTGACCAACCTCGTGCAGGACGCGACGAAGATCGAGGCCAAGCAGCTCGAGAAGAGCGAGGAGAAGGAGCAGGGAACGGCCAACGAGGATGTGATCGCCCAGGCGGAGCAGCTCGAGAGCAAGCTGGCTCGCGAGGCGCCGAACGTCACGCCCTCGCCCGAGAACCAGCGGCCCAACCAACAAGACCCCAGGCAAGAGAGCCTGCTGGCCATGCGGGACCTGCCGCATCGCGATCACCAGATGGCCCAGGAAGCCTACGAGGCGCTGGCCAACGAGGCGGCCGACGGGGCGCTACGGCGCGAGCAGAAGGAGCAGTCGAGCATCGCGCCACAGGAGCAGCAGGCGCGCATCGACCGGACCGATCCCCGCTATCGCTTCAAGCTCAGCCACAAGGATCTCGATGCGGTGTTCGGCAAGACCGTCGACGCCCAAAAGCGCATGGAGGCGCGAGCGCAGAGCAAGAAGAAGGGCGTGTGGGACGACGCGCAGGCGGCCTGGCAGAACCCGCTGGAGAACATGGTGCCCGAGGTGCAGGTGGGCAACCAGACGGCGCTGCGCTCTCGCAAGCACCCGTTTGCTCGCTACGTCGCGCAGATGCACCGCAAGATCCACGAGGCCTGGGCGTGGGGCTTCCTCGAGCAGCTCGACACGCGTGGCCGCAAGCACGCGCTCAACGACTACGAGCTGTGGACCCGCGTCGAGATCGTGCTCGATGGGGACGGGCGCATCGACAAGGTCATCACCGTGCGTTACTCGGGCAACACCGCCTTCGATGCCGCCGCGCGCGAGGTGGTGCACGCCGCTGGTCCGTTCCCCGACCCTCCGTCCGAGATCCGAAGCGGCAACGGCAAGATATACCTCCACTGGGCCTTCCATCGCGACGAGCGGGCGTGCGGGACGTTCGGTGCCCAGCCGTTCATCCTCGACAACGCGGGGATCGGCGATCGGCCCGATCCCAACGTGAAGGTGCGACCGGGGCAGGGCGGCGAGCGACTGGCACGACACCGGCCCACGGCGCCCGCCGGGAAGGAGCGTCGACCCGCGCCCGACGTGCCGGCCGGGCCCGAGCTTCCGGTCACCGGCGGTGGTGGGGCGATTCCCCCGGGGGCGCTGCCGGGTCCGGGGAAGGGTGGCGGTGGCTCGGGCTCGGGTGGCTCGGGCTCGGGTGGCGGCGGTGCCGGTGGTGGTGACGAGCGCAAGGTGATCGTCGTCGAGCCGCACGACGGGCACGAGCACGAGCACGAGGACGAAGCGCTGCAGGGGACGCCCGAGGACCTGGCTCAGGACCCGCAAGCCCGCGTCGCCGCGCGCGAGTGGGTCAAGCTCCTGCACGAGGGCAAGACCGACAAGCTGGTCGCGCGCTCGAGCCTGCCGTTCTACTCGGGCGAGGCCATCGTGGCGCGCACGCGGGACGAACTCAAGGGGATCCTCGGGACGATGGTCGAGGAGGCCAAGGGGACCGGCAAGCCCAAGGCTGCCCAAGTCTACACCGCATCGGGTCTACGCAAGGCGTTCGGAAGCGTGCCCGCGGGCGTGCAGGAGGGCGAGGCACGGATCTACGGCCTGACCAAGATCGGCGGCGAGTTCCTGGTGCTGATGCTCGAGAAGAAGTTCGGCCGCTGGCGCGTGGTGGGCATCGCTCGCTGAGCGGGCTACTTGCGAAGGATCTTCACCGCGTCGATCTTGATCTGCTCGTAGGGGCGGTCGCCCGCTCGGTGATCGACCTTGACGTTGCTGATCTCGATGGGGACCGAGGCATCGGCACACTTGCCGAACACCGCGTGCTTGCCGTCGAGGTGCTTGGTGTCGCGTACGGTGATGAAGAACTGGGTGCTGCCGGTGTTGGGCTTGGAGCGATTGGCCATCGAGAGCACGCCGGCGCTGTCGTGCACGAGCTTCTTGACGAATTCGTCGGCGAGCACGTAGCCGGGGTTGCCGCGGCCGCTGTTGCTGTCGTCGCCGGTCTGGATCATGAAGTTCTTGATCACCCGATGGAAGATGTTGCCGTCGTAGTAGCGCTTGGTGACCCAGGCGTTGCGCTTCTTGTCCCAGGTCGGTCGCGTGCCGCGGGCCAGTCCCACGAAGTTGGCCACGGTCAGCGGCACGTCGTCCTCGTAGAGCTCGCATTCGAACGAGCCCATGGTGGTCTCGAACGCGGCCATGAGCTTGCCCTTGCTCTTGTCGGCGAGGTCGGGGTCGCCGGCGAACGCCTGCTCGAGCGTGAACGTGCCGCCGGTCGGGTCGCCCGACGCGGCCGCGAATTCCTTCAGCTGCTCGGGGGTCATGCCCTCGGGCGGGAGCATCCCCGCCTTGGGCATCTGCGGCGTCTTGGCGGCGACCACGGTCACGGGGTTGGTGTCTTCGGGCGAGGCCTCCTTCGCGTCGGCGGCCTTCGAGTCGGCGGCCTTGGCATCGCTGGCCTTGGCATCGCCGGCCTTGGCATCACTGGCCTTGGCATCGCTGGCCTTCGAGTCGGCGGCCTTGGCGTCGGCGGCCTTCGAGTCGCTGGCCGAAGCACTCGGCGCGGGCTTGGTGGACGAGTCGCAGCCGGCGAGGGTCGAGGTCGACCACAGGACCAGCGAACCGAGCACGAGGGGGCGCAGGACGGGATGGGCAGCGTTCATGGGCCTCCGGGTGGGCCCGCATGGGGCCCAGCGGAGGGTCGGTTTACCCGATGCCCGGGCGTTTGACCACCCCGGTGGGGTCAGCCGTCATCGTCGGGTGATGTCGACGCGGAGCAGCGTGGGCGTCCGTCCTCGTAGGACGCGGCGCTCGAGCGAGCGCACGACGGACTCGTCGTCGCACTGGCCGAAGATGGTGTGGGCGCCCTCGAGGTGGGGGGTGGGGCCGGTGGTGATGAACAGCTCCACCGAGCCGCTGTGGGGGGCGCCGATGTTGGCCATGGCCAGCACGCCGCCGCGATCGAACGAGTCGCCGTAGGACAGCTCGTCTTGCAGGTGGAAGCCGCCGTCGTCCGTCTGGCCGCGCCGACCGGTCTGCACGAATTGGCCCTCCTTCGCGCGGTGCCACGGCAGATCGACGTAGTAGGGCTCGGTGTGCCAGGTGCCGTCCTCGGCGAGGAACGGTCGCAGGCCACGGGCCAGGCCGACGAAGTTGGCCACGGTCAGGGGAGCGTGCACGAGGTCGAGGGTGCAGTCGATCTCGCCGTCGTCGGTGACGAGCTCGGCGTGGAGGGTGCCCTCGGCTGGCAGGCCGGCGAGCGCGTCTTCGAGGGGGAAGCGGCCGGCGAAGGGATCGCCGAGGGCCTCGTTCCGTGCGACCAGCTCGGGGATCGGCGGTGGCAGGCTCGGTGGAGCGCCCGCGCCCGCGCAGCCCACGACCGCACCGGCGAGCAAGGCCACGCGAAGACGAGGCAGCGGGGCCATGTGAAGGCGCACGGGTGGAGCATAGCGCGGTCGTTCCCGAGGCCATCTCTCGAGGCCGTCCCGTGCCCATCTCGGTCCTTCCGTGGTGGGAGGCCCGGCCGGATCGACGTGCTAGTCTCCCGGCGGTGCCCGTCCAAGCACGCTTCGTCCCGTGGATGCTCGCGGCGCTGTCGATGGCGTTCGTGCCGAGTTGCAAGAACCGCAGCAACACGGGAGAGCTGACGCCGCCCGATGGTGCGGTGGCGTGGGATTCCCGCTACGTCGACGTGTTCGACGACGACTACACCCGCGCGCCGATCCACCTCGACGGGCGTGCGCCCAACGACGTTCGCGATCAGCGGCTGTTCGCGGCTCGGCTGGGCGAGGCCAATCTCGTGGCCGAGGTGAAGGTGCAGCAGGTCTGGGGCGAGGGTCGCTACCAGGGGCGCAAGGAGCAGTACCTGGAGATCGAGCTCCAGCAGGTCATGATGGGCGAGCTGGTCAAGGGCACGGCCGAGCGGCAGCTGCTGCTGGTCGAGGCCGACGATCCCTTGCCCGGCGCGCTGCAGGGGCAGACGCTGCTGCTGTTCCTGCGCTGGGCCCCTGGCGAGGCGCCGCCGTATCACCACCACTTGATGCCCACCGACGCCGAGGCCATGGCCTACATTGCCGCGCTCATCGAGCACGCCAAGGCCGAGGGGGTGCTCGACGCCGAGGGCGTCCCGGTCGACGCGGGCGGCGGCAAGAGGGGACGACGCAAGGGCAAGAAGGCCAAGGGCAAGAAGGCGAGGAAGGGCGACGCGGGGTAGGAACCGGGCGGAGCCCTCGCGTGGTTATGCGCGCCGAATGCGCGAGGCACGGACCACCGCAAGATTTCGCGGGTGCCTTCCCTTGACGTACCCCCCTCGACCGGCTACATACCCCGTCCCTCGGGCGTGTAGCTCAGTTGGTTAGAGCGCTGCCCTGATAAGGCAGAGGTCGGAGGTTCAAGTCCTCCCACGCCCACTTCGTAAGGCCCCGAATTCGGGGCTTTTGTGTTTAAGGGACTGGCCGTTGGACCACGGTTGGACCAGCGTGGGTCCACGGTGGGTCCAACCGTTGGACCACGGTAGGGGCCGGCGGACTGGGCGGATGCCGCACCGCGGACGGGAGTCGGAGTGGAGGCGGCTCAAAGGGTCGCCGCGAACGGTGACCACTACCCCGAGCTCGGCGTGGGCTGACGTCGGCACGATATGGGCGGAGATTCGCCCGGAAGCCGGCCATGGTTTCCGCAGCCGGCCGAGGTCAACCCGGAACCCTCACCGCCGGCAAGGTCTCGCTCTCTTTGATTCCGAACGGAACCGACACCATCATGACCGTCGGCACGAGCTCGAGATCCGAAAGCGCGGGATAACTGGAGGGGGTCGCAAGGCTGTGCGCGCCCTCGCGGGTCAAGTCGACGTAGAACTGCGGGATGCTCCCTGGGGTGAGCACTTGCTGGATCCTTGCTTCGCTGATCGGAGGAAGCGTCTGGTTGCTGGACCGAGCTGGATTCGAATGCAACCGCCAAACGAGGCTCAGCGAGACGATCCTCAAGGCACACGTGCCAACGTTCCTGAGATTGAGCGTCAATCGCACGTAGGGTGGCGTGGGTCGCTGGTTTTGCGCCTGCTGGTCATCCCAGTGATGATGGTGCTCGTAGCTGATGTCGACCAACGGTCTGCGGTTCGCCTCCTGCTGTGCCAGCGTCAGCTCGGCCAGCCGCTCGTCGAGGCCGTGATCTTCCTTGTGCCACTCCACGTACACGTTCGGTGGCACGACCTCGGTCCGGGATCCTTCACGGTAGAACCCAACGTAGCGCCTGAGAATGGGATTGCCCTTGCCGTTGCTGCCTTGGTCCTTGAGCGGGAAGAATGGCCGGCGTCCGTCTCCCAGGACTCGTACGACCCCGAACGATCTCCCCTCATCTTGGTGGATCGAGTACGAGAACTCGGGCACGCGGTTCAGATATCCCGCGACCCAATCATGCACGTCCGCGTCGTCGGGATGCCGGTCGGGCTCGACTCCAACCGGGACCCCCGTGCGATCATCTCCCTCTCGCACCCCGATGAGCACATGCCCGACTTGGCCACGACTCAGGCTGTTGGCGATCGCCATGATCGCTCGCACGAGCTTCACCCTCTCGATGTGCTGCTCCTTGTAGTCGAGGTGGCGGTGCTCTCCACGGGCGAGCAGGGTACGAAATTCCATCGGGTCCATGGGGCGTTCTCCTGCGTCGCTCTCGTGCTCGCCGGAGACTACCTGCTTACACGGAGGGGCGGGGCGTCCCTTCTCGTCGATCGGGCTTGCGATGTCGGCCTCGATGGGGTCTCTTCGCCGGCCGCTGCCGTTGCGGTCCTGGACGCCGTACGTCCCACGGCGAGCAGGTGCCACCGTCACGGGCCGGGCACGTACGGCGCGATGCGCCATTCGCTGCGGCGACCATCTTGGGCGACGTCGAATGGTGTCACGGGCACGTCGAAGCCTGGATCGCGAGGATGTGCCCGACAGGACCCGGCGATGGCGCCTGGATATCCGCGGTCGCCACTCCGTCAGGGGCTACGCTTGCCCGTGGCTGCGATCCCAGGAAGTACGACCACGCGAGAGAAGCTCGAAGAGTTGCTCATCGGTGGCCTGGCAAGCGGGGAGCCGCGCTCCGTGACGGGCGAGGCTTGGCAACTGCATAAGCGCGCTCGCAGGAATGGAGATCCGCAGGAGTGGCTGAGGACAGGGATGACGGGTACAGGCCCTGACGTGGCACTGGTGAATCTCCAACGGAACATGATTACCGTGGCAACCCGCATCGGTGATAGGCGTCGGCCCCTGCGCTCGAGCGGCATCGGCAGCACCAGTTTCTGGGGGAGGAGGGTCCTGCCCCTGCTACCGAGGTATCACGCCACCAAAGTTGCACTGCAGTGGCACGCGCCCGTGGTGATAGCGTGATGCCGCGACCGCTACATAGCCAAGTCTCGTAGTTCGACGCGTTCGGTGCGTAGTTCGACGCGATTGGCAGCACGTCGTCGATTTCCCGAGACGCGAGAGAGGCCCATGGTCCAGGTCAGCTACCCAGGTGTCTACGCAGTGGAAGTCCCCTCGGGGGTTCGATCGATCAGTGGAGTCTCCACGTCGATCGCGGTCTTCGTGGGGATGACGAAGCGGGGGCGGGTGTTCGAGCCCCGGCGGGTGCTCGGCTTCAAGGGCTACGAAGACGTCTACTCGGCCGACACGTCGCTGGGCGAGACGACCGATCAGGTTCGGCAGTTCTTCCTCAACGGCGGCGAGGAAGCGATCATCGTCCGCGTTGCCCACGGAGCGCAATCGTCGACGCTGCCCCTGACCAACGAGGCCGGAGCAACGGTCATGACGGTCTCGGCGCGGGACGAAGGCGATCAAGGCCGAGAGCTCCGCGTCCGCGTCGACTACGACACAGCCAGTCCCGAGCGAACGTTCAACCTCACGGTCTTTCGCGAGACCTTCGATGCGGCGGGGCTACCGGTCGTCGAGCAGACCGAGGTGTTCACGGAGCTGGGTATCGATCCGGTCGGGCCGCGCTACGTGCAGACGATCGTCAATCAGCAGTCACAGCTAGCGACGGTGGCGGTCGACACGACGGCCGTGAACGCGGCGGCCACGATGGCGGCCTACTCGGCGTCGGCGCGGCTGTTCGTCAACGCGGCGGCGGCCGAGGCAGCCATCGTGAGCGCGATAGGATCCGGGAGCGCGGGAGCATTCACGGTCCGCGTGGGCTCCTCGCCGATCGTAACGGTCCAGCTCGATCCCGCCGGGCTCGATCTCAACGCGGTTCAGACGGCCATCAACACCCGCTTGGCCGGGCACACGCCGATCACCGTCGCGGTTTCCCACCCCACTCCAAATGGTCCGCTCCGATTTACCGCGAGCGCGGCGGGGCATGACGTGCTCCTGGG
The DNA here is from genome assembly GCF_026337845.1 of Paraliomyxa miuraensis. GTDB lineage: Bacteria > Myxococcota_A > Polyangia > Nannocystales > Nannocystaceae > Paraliomyxa > Paraliomyxa miuraensis. Next base: position 508,023 of record NZ_JAOVZF010000159.1, read on the forward strand.
GCCGGCATCTACGCTCGACATCGCACGGACCCTCGGCCTCGGCACGGAGCAGGGAGGCATCGAGGTGGGCAGCCATGCGGCCGCTCGGCCCGCGGCGTCGGGCCTGGTGTCGCGCCTGCACGGCGCCGCGGCGGGTGACTTGGTGGCGCTGCTCAACTTTGGTACCGCGACCAAGGCCGACCTCGACGCGGTGGGCGTGACCGTGGACCACCCGTTCACGGTACCGACGGCGTCGATCGGCTACCCGAGCTCCACCGGGACCATGACAGCGGGCACGCGCAGCGCGACGCCATCGCTGGCCAATGTGCAAGAGAACCTCGAGGCCATCGCCGCGGCGCTCAGCGCTGCGAGCTCGGATTGGACCGCGACCGTTCACGGCCACCGACTGGTGCTGCGGGCTGTCTACGGAACCGCAAGCGCAGGGACGGGAGCCGGGTTCACGTCGTCGGATCCCAGCCTCACCGCCGCAAACCAGATCTATGCGTCGGTCACGGGAGGGCCGTCGGCGGGGTCCCTCACGGGGGGTACCGATGGATCGGCACCCGAACTGGCCGACTACGCGACGGCGTACGACCGGATCGATCAGGAGGTCGATCTGTTCAACCTGTTGGTGCTGCCCCACAGCGCCGCGGACACCGCGGTGCCGTCGACTCGCTCGACGCTGTGGGGTCCGGCGAGCTCCTTCTGCGTGTCTCGGCGCGCGGTCCTGCTCGTCGATCCCGAGCCGGTCCAGGCGACGACGGACGCCATGCTCAACGAGATCAAGAACCTCCGGGTGGGCGTGGCCAAGGACCACGCGGCGGTGTACTGGCCGCGGGTCACGATCTCGTCGGGCGGGGTGCGCAAGAACGTCGACGCCAGCGGCTCGATTTCGGGGCTCATGGCCCGGATCGACGGCAGCCGGGGGGTCTGGAAGGCTCCGGCCGGCCTCGAGGGCGACCTGCGAGGGGTCCTCGGGGTCGAGACGGCGCTCTCGGACAAACAGAACGGCCTGCTCAACCCGCAGGCGATCAACGTGCTGCGGAGTTTCCCCAACGGAATCGTTAGCTGGGGGGCCCGCACGATGGACGGGTTCGACAACTCGGGCAACAACGACTACCGCTACCTCCCGCCGCGGCGACTGGCGCTGTTCATCGAGGAGAGCTTGGTCCGGGGTCTGCGCTTCGCAGTGTTCGAGCCCAACGACGAACCACTGTGGGCCCAGATTCGACTGGCCGCGGGCGCGTTCATGAATGGCCTGTTCCGGCGAGGGGCGTTCGCGGGCAAGACGGCAAGCACCGCCTATGCGGTAAAGGCCGACTCCGAAACCACCACGCAGGCGGACATCGACCGAGGGATCGTCAATGTTCTGATCCTGTTCGCACCGGTAAAGCCCGCGGAGTTCATCGTGATCCGGCTGCAGCAGAAGGCCGGGCAGGTCCAGGTCTAGGCCACGGCCACGGCGGAGAGTCGAGGAACGCACATGGCGAAGTTCAGCAAGAACGTGGAACGCATTGATCCCTACCGGAACTTTCGGTTTCGATTATTCTTCGAGGGACGACAGGAAGCCGTGGCGGGGGTCTCCAAGGTCAGCCCGCTCAAGCGGACGACGGAGGTCGTCAGCCATCGTGACGGGGGCGATCTGAGCACACCCCGCCTCTCGATGGGATCGACGAAGTACGAGCCCATCACGTTCGAGCGAGGAGTGACGTTCGACCCGGACTTCGAGGAGTGGGCGAACCTCGTCTACAACACCGAGGGTGACGCGGCCGTGTCGCTCAAGGGGGCCCGACGAAACCTCATCCTCTACGTGCTCAATCTACAAGGCGTTCCCGTTCGCGGTTACCGGATCTTTCGAGCCTGGGTATCGGAGTACACCGCGATCTCGGAGCTCGACGCCAACGCCAACGCGATGCTGTTCGAATCTGCGGTAGTGCAGTGCGAGGGGTGGGAGCGCGACAAGGACATCAAAGAGGCCATGGAGACCTAACGGTGCCGGATGGACGTACGCATCGAAAATGCGGCCGGCGTGCGTTGGGTACGCCTGCGGCCGACCACGGGGATCGACGAGTTGCTCGATCTCGACGGGGCCTTGGGCACGGCCCGACTGGTCGACGGACTGTTGTGCGACGGGCCCGGTTTCCTGGCGGGTAGGGGACAGGTCGACCGGCTGGCGCTGTGGGAATTCGATCTGGTCGTCGCCGCGATCTACCGCGAGCTGTTCGGAGAGCAGATCGAGTGCTCGGCTCCTTGCGAGTCCTGTGGAGAGGGCATCGGGATCGCCTTCTCGCTGGACGATCTAGTGACGGAGCAGCACCACCTCGATGCGGACGATGCCGAGATCCTCGAGTGCATCGACGGACCGGACGATGGAGGCGTGATCACGCTCCGACCCGACATTCGCTTCCGGTTGCCCACGGTGGGCGATGTCACGGAGGCGACGAGAAGCCGTGATCCTGGGGGGGTCCTCCTGCGACGTTGTGTGCTCGATGACGCAGGAGCGTACGCGGAAGCGGTGGACCGAGCGATGGCTTTGCTGGGGCCGAGACTCGCGACTGAGCTCGACGACACTCCTTGTCCGACTTGCGGGTACGTACAGCAGGTGAGCTTCGACCTCGAGTCGTTCACTCGCCGAGCCATCGAGCGCGAACGGTCGCTGGTGGTTCGCGAGGTGCATCTGCTGGCGCGCACCTATCACTGGAGTCGCGCCGAGATCCTCGAGATGCCGCGGGTTCAGCGTCAATGGCACGTGGGCCTGATCCTCGGCGAAGCGGCGGCGAGGAGGGCCCACGCGTGAAGTACCTCGCTCGTGCGTTGGGGGGAGCATCGGGGGCGATCAGGCCGATTACCCCCAGCCGATCGCCGCTAGCGGAGGCGGACCAGCGCCTCCACCTCGACGGAGTTGCGGCCGCCTACGAGGTCGGCGCTGGGATGAGCCAAGACGCAGCGGCGGAGTCATTGGTCGAGATCGACCACGGGGCGCCGGGCTTGGGCTCGCTGGATGCGAGCAGGGGGACGTCCGGAGCACGTCGGGCGAGCGAGCCCACGATGCCTAGAACACCGTCGCGCTCGCCTGTACGGACGTCCCGTGCCGAGGTCGTACCCGATCGGAGGGGCGTGCCGTTGCGCGTGAGAGGTCCCGTGGTCGTACCGGGAGCTGCAGCCGCAAGCCCGAGCATTACCTCGCCGGAGGATTCGAGACCCGGCGTTACCACCACGACGACGCGAGCGGTCCCGCCCGACTACCCTCCGCGACTCGCCTCCGACCTCATGTCGTCCGGAGTTCCGCGGCCGTCCTTGGAATCGAGTGCCAGCAAACCGGAGGCCTCCGCATCCTCGGCGGGCTCGGAGCCATCTCTCGACCGAGCGCTGGCACAGGTCGCGGCCTGGCTCAAGCGCCCAGGTACGGCGGCGCGGCCCGCCCAGCCCATCGAGCGTGACCCCTCGCGCCTATCAGGATCTCCGCCCTCGGTGGTAGCCGGTCGTTCGTCCGCGCCGGATCCCGAACTCGCATCGGTAACCGCTCAAGCGGCGCCGCGGCTGGAGATCGGCACCATCGAGGTAGAGCTGGTTTCTCCCGCTCCCCGTCCGGTCCGCGCGCGATCCGAGTCCCGCCGTGCCGAGTCGCCGGGGTCGCCGTCCAGACCATTTGGATGGAGGCAGAGCTAGCCGTGGCCATCACCGACATCTCGGCCGTGACGAGCGCGATCACGACGCTCATCGGTGATGCGATTACGGTTCGCGACGCTCCGGCGGAGGACTTCGAGGTAAGCGCGGCACCGCCCGAGGATGACACGGTGACGGGCCCGAACGTCATCTCCGTGCACCTGTTCCACATCGCCGAGGACTCCCATCGCAAGAACTTGCTACCCACCCGATTCGGAGGCGGGGGACGGGTGGAGTACTCGCCGATGGGATTGGTGCTCAACTACGTCGTCACGGCTCGGAACACGACGGGCACCGACGGTGGCGCGCGGGCGCTCGCCGAGCAGCGTTGGTTGGGGCTAGTAGCTCGAACGCTTCACGACTTTCCGACGATCGACGACTCGACACAATTCCCGCCGAGGGTCCCCGTGCTGCAAACGGCGGGCCTGTCGGGCGACGACAACGTCGTGCAGCTCATCCTCCGCCCCGTGGGGATCGATGACGCGATCAACTTCTGGAGCGCGGAGCAGGACCTCACGGCGCGGCCGTCCTTGTTCTATGAGGCGAGGGTGGTGTTGCTCGCCACACCCCAACCCCCACGCGTGCCAGGGATCGTGTTCTCGCTGGGGGCCTACATGTTCCCAGGAGGACCTCCGCAACTGCTGGCCATACGCAATGTGGTGGGCTTCGCCCCACCCGCGGGTACGGCCGTGCTCGATCCCGCCGATCCGTTCGTGCGCGTGCCCGCCAACCCGGCTCGCGCGTCGCTGTTCGCTGCGGCCCCGCCCGCGACGGTCGATCCGGGCAATGCCCACGTCGTGCTCGAGGGTCGATCGTTCGTGGACGAGCGGGTTCTGCTGGCCCTACACGGGCCTTCGATGATCGACGCGGGACCCTATGCCGAGCAGGGTTTCCGGCTCGAGGTCACGCGCCCCGCCGACAACCCTGCCTGGGCGTTGTTGCTCGAGGATGGACGCATCGAGCTCGACCTGAGCGGCTCGGCCCAGGACGACCAGGCACGAACGGTGACCCTCTATCCGGGGATCTACCGTGTCCAGGTGATCACCGCACGCTCCGTCGCCGCCGACGTCACCGGGAGGTACATCGAGCACTCGAGCAACTCCTCGTTGTTCATGGTGGCCCCGCAGATCTCGTCCGTGACCAACGGCGCGGGCCCCCCCAACGCGCGGTCCGTGACCATCACGCTGGTCGGCACCTACCTACGCGCAGAGCTAGAGGTCGAGGTGGCGGTGGGCGGGCGGGTCTTCACCCGCGTGACCGGGGCCCCGTCGGCCGGAACCTTCGACTTCTCGGCGGGGACGGGAACAATCTCGCTGGTCGTGGACACGACGCTGCACACCGGGCCAATTCCCGTTCGGCTGCAGATCAACGGGGCCGAGGCGACCCCTGCATGGGTGGAGCCATGATGGTCGGAGCAACCGTCGAGGCACCGGTCGTGGACCCGATCTCCGCTGCGGTGACCCGGGTCCGCCTGCTCGCGCGACGACGGGTGCGCTGGCTAGCCACTATCGGACCGCAGGAAAGCGAGGACTCGGTGGCCTCGGCCGAGCTGTGCCGGGCGCTGCTGGATCTCGACGATCCGTCGGCCGAGCAGCGTTTCTACGAGCAGGACCCTCAGGCGCGATCCTTGGGCCAGCAAGCGCGGTGTATGGCCGAGCTCGCGCTCGACCGTTCCGGGGTGCTCGGGGACCTCGTTGCATCGCTGGCACTGGACGAAGCCGAGGCCGACCTCCTCCAGGTCTGCGTTGCGCTCGAGATCGATCCCTCGCTGGGGGCGGTCTATGCGTTCCTCGCGGGGGATCCAGAGCAGCGCTGGGTCACCGAGCCGCTGGCGGCTCGCCTGTGCGGGTACGGTCGACGCTCGCTGTGGAGTCCCGTGGGTGGGCTCGCCCAGTGGGAGGTGCTCGTCGCAGGTCCTGCTGCTGCCGGGGAGTCTCCGCCGCTACGTGTCGATCCTTTCATGCTCGGCTTCCTTCGCAACCGGGTCGAGCTCGACGCCTCGCTGTTGCGATGTGCGACACGGGTCGACCCGCGCCCTCCGCTGCGACAATGGCCGGTCGGAGCTCTGGCCGGGCGAGTACGGGCGGCGCTGGAACGCGGTGCGCCCAGCCGGATCGTCTTGGAGGGGCCGCGCTCCTCGGGGCGTCGAACCTTGGCGGCCTGCATCGGAGCCCAACTGGGCATGTCTGTGCTCACGATCGACACCGACGCGGTGCCGGAGGCCGAGCTGGCGCGGATCCATCGTCGGGGCCATCGGCAAGCGCTGTTGCACCGCATGGCGTTGCTGTGGCACGGCTCGCGTGTCGCTCACGTTCGGGGGGATGGGCTCGCCCGGCTTCCGCTCGAGATATTCGTGATCGATTCAGGGGCGGATATCACGGCGGGCCGAGGGTGGCACGAGCAGCGGTTTCGCATGCCGCCGCTATCGTCCGAGGACCGCTTGGCGCTGTGGTCGACGTTGGTTCCTGCATTCGCATCGTGGGACGAGTTGCACAAGCGGCACGTCTCCGAGCGCTACTGCCTGCAAGTGGGGGAGATCGAGTACGCGGCGGCGCAAGGCGTCAGTGAGCCCCGGGAGGCCGAGCAAGTCGCTCGCGAGGTCACGCGTGGTCGGCTGGGGGAGCTGGGGACTCTGCTCGAGTGCCCGTTCGTGCGCCGTGATCTCCACCTGCCCGATCGACTCGAGCGTCAGCTCGACGAGCTGTTGTTCGAGGCCCGTGAGCGTGTGCGCTTCTGGGAGAACGAGGTCGCGCGCAGGATGTTCCCTCGGGGCACGGGACTGGTTGCGTTGCTCTCGGGGGCTCCCGGTACGGGCAAGACCATGACGGCGCAAGTGCTCGCACGCGAGCTCGGGCTGGATCTTTTCCGCATCGATCTGGCGTCGACGGTGAGCAAGTACATCGGTGAGACCGCCAAGAACCTGCGCCGGTTGTTCGTCCGAGCCGCGGAGATGAACGCCGTGCTGCTGTTCGACGAGGCCGACGCCCTATTCAGCAAGCGGACTGACGTCCGGGACTCCCACGATCGGCACGCCAATGCAGACACCAACTACCTGCTGCAGCTAGTCGAGGACTACCCGGGCATCGCGATCCTGGCCACCAACCGCCGCCAGAACATGGACGATGCCTTCGTCCGGCGGGTCCGCTACCTGCTGTACTTCCCGCGGCCCGAGGCGGCGCAGCGGCGATCGATCTGGGCGCAACTGGTGGGCAGCCTCGGTGGACCGGATGCGGTGGAGGCGATTGGGGCCGATCTCGACGCGCTGGCCGATGCCACCGAGGCCACGGGCGCCCAAATCAAGAACGCAGTGCTCGCGGCTGCGTTCTTCTCGCGCGAGGAGAGGCGGCCGATCCAGATGGCGCACCTAATGCGGGGTCTGGAGCGCGAGCTCGGCAACCAGGGGCGAACTTTGCCCCCGGGGTTCTCCACGAGGGAGCGTTCGGCATGAACGACGACGACGCACCGTACACTCCTGCCGACCCGTCGCGAACGGTCCGCATCGAGCGGCTTCGCCTGCGCGTGACGACGTCGAGCCGTGTCGCCGGGCGACACCTGGCCCAGGCCGTGGCAGCCCAGCTCACGGAGCGTGCGGACGGGCTGGAGGGACGGCCCAATGAGGTTGTTCGCGTGCGCATGCCGATCGGTCCCACGGTGGGGCGGGCCGTCGCTCCGACCATCGCCGAGCGCATCATGGCCACGTCCCGCGAGGGTGAAGGGAGGAAAGGACGATGACCGACGGTGGACACCTACGCAGTCCGTTGCTTGTTCGGGGCGCGCTGGTGCAGCTCACCGAAGGGCTCATCGGAGTTGTGCCCAACATCATCCCCTTTCAGTACAACCCCCAGTCGCTCAGTCGCACCCTGACTCCGTGGAATCCCTTCGAGGTCGACCAGAGCGGGAGAGGACAGCTCGCCCCCACGGCACAACCCTTCGATCCAGAGGAGACGATCTCGATGACGATCGAGCTCGACGCCGCGGACCGCCTCGGAGATGGTGACCCCCTCGCGCAGGTCTTGGGAGTGGCGGATCGCATCGCTGCGATCGAGAAGCTGCTGATGCCCACCTCGGGGTTGCTGGGCGACCTCGCGGGAGCGGCTGCCGATCTTGCCGGCGTACCCCAACCCCCCAAGCGCCAGACCGTCTCGATCGTCCTGCTGTTCTGGGGCGCGGGAAGAATCCTGCCCGTGCGGGTGAGCAGCTACTCGATCGAGGAGACCGAGTTCCTTCCCACGCTCCAGCCGCTGATGGCGACCATCTCGCTGGAACTCAAGGTCCTCACGCCGGACGTGTTCAAGTGCGAGTCGTCCCCGGTCAACGAGCTAGCGATCGCGGCGTATCGCTACTTCCGCCTTCAGCAGGACGCCCTCGCGGTGTCGCACGTGGCCCGAGCCGCCGCTGATGCCCTGCTGCCCGCGTGGCCGTTCTGACCTTGCCCAGGAGCCCTACCATGGCCGTCTTCGACCCCAAGAGCCGCTATGCCAAGCCTCCGTCCGAGTCCTACACCGTGGTCGATGCCCGGGGCCGGATCGTCCAAGCGCTGGCGATTCCCTCGGCGCCCGTAGAGACCCCGCTGGGGGACTACATCCGCAAGCAGGGGCAACGCCTCGATCACCTCGCGGCGTCGTTCCTCTCCGATCCTCACGGCTTCTGGCGCATCGCGGAGGCCAACGAAGTGCTGCTGCCCGACGCGCTGGCCGAACGCGAGCGCATCGCGATTCCCGCTCCCATCCGTATCAGGAGGCGCCGTGGCTGACGTCCGCTACCAGATCGCGATCGATCGCCAGCTCGATCCGGGGCTGACCGACGAAGCGGTGGAGATCGGCGTCGAGCAGTCGATCGACAGCCCCACGAGCTTCCGGGTTCGCTTCGCGGTGGACATCTGCGGGGGCGATCTGACGCTGATCGAGGACGATCGACTCACTCCGGGGCAGCCCGACACCGAGGTCACGGTCGTGGTGGTGGTCGACGGGCAGAGCCACGTGCTCGTGCACGGGATCATCACCGAACGACAGGTCAGCCTGGCGGAGGGCGGTGCTGGCTCGTGGCTCGAGGTTCGCGGTCAGGATCGACGAGCGGTGATGAACCGCGAGGAACGTTGCGAGTCCTATACGGGGAGGGCCAGCGACATCGCCCAGCAGATCCTGTCCGGCTACGGGTTCGACACCGACATCGAGGACACGGAGATCGAGTACTCGGAGGACTCCAATCCCCTCAACCAGACTGAGACCGATCTCGCCTTCGTGGACAAGATCGCGGGCAACAACGGCTATCACTTCTGGCTGGACTGGGACGCACAGACGGCTCCGACCGGCTTCTCGGTGACCGAGACCGCGCACTTCAAGTCCTCGCCGCCACGGCCGGAGCAGAGCCCGCTGGGTGTGGTCGGCCCGCGGCTCCTCGCGCCCGACGATGCACCGGAGCTGCGGCTCAACAGCGGCGATGGCTGCTCGAACGTGCGGAGCTTCGAGCTCTCTGCCAACGCGGAGGCGCCCAATTCCACCGGTTCGATCACGCGGGTCAACGACGGTGAGGGCACGGTGGACGAGACCGAGGTGCCTCACTCATCCGACGAGCCCCTGGGCGACGATCCGCCCGCGGCTGCGCCTCGCACCCGACGGGTGGTCACGGCGGGTAGCGTCCAGGAAGCGCGAGTACGCAACCAGGCGGCAGTGGATGATGCGGCGTGGTCGGTGCGCGCCAAGGCGGAGACCAGCGTCAACGCGCTTGGTGGCGTGGTGGCGCCCCACCAGATCTTGCGCGTGATCGGGGGAGGACGACTCAATAGCGGCAACTATTTCGTGGGGGGAGTCACCCACGAGATCACCTCTTCGGATCACAAATTGCGGATCGATCTGCTCCGCAACTCGCTGGGAGGCTCGTGATGGCGGACCGTGCAATCGAGCAGATGCTCGCCCGACAACGCAGCCAGTACTTCGGCAAGTACCGGGGGCGGGTCGTGGACAACGAGGATCCGAACAAGAAGGGGCGTCTCAAGCTCACGATTCCGCAGGTGCTCGGCGAAGTCACGGTCTGGGCGATGCCCTGTGTTCCCTACGCGGGCCGCAACCTCGGGTTCTATGCGTTGCCCGAGATCGACGCCGGCGTGTGGGTGGAGTTCGAGGCGGGCGACCCCTCGCACCCGGTGTGGGTGGGTTGCTTCTGGAACGACGGCGACATCCCGGATGCAGACGCCAAGCCCTCGATCAAGTTCTTCCGCACCAAGAAATTTCGCCTGCGCGTCGACGACGATGAGGGCGAGATTCTCATCGAGAACGACTCGGGTTCGGAAATCCGGCTCACGTCGGAGGATATCGTCATCAAGTCGTCGAAGATCGGAAACGAGGCTAGCAGCGGCAGGAAGACCCTGCTGAGCTCGGGCGGCTTCAACGTCAACGACGGTGCCCTGGAGGTGACGTGATGGCGCGGGTCTTCAAGGGCTTTCGGTTTCCGCTGGAGATCGATGTCACGACCGGCCAAGTGGGACGGGAGTCCGACTACTCGCGCTACGTGGCGCAGCTCATCAAGCAGGTGCTGCTGACCGCTCCAGGCGAGCGCATCGATCGACCCGATTTCGGCGCCGGGCTGCGCCGTCAGTTGTTCGCGCCGTCGTCCGAGACCACCGCCACCTTGCTGCAGACGCTGGTGTTCCAGAGTCTCGATCGATGGCTAGGGGACCTCATCACCGTCGACGAGGTCAAGACCGCGTTCGAGGACGGTCGGCTCGAGGTTGACGTCGTCTACACCGTCAAGGCCCGCGGCGAGCGCGAGGTCTTGAACCTGGAGGTCGCGCTCTGATGCCGACGACCAACGACCGGCTCACCGCGTTGCGCCGCCAGGACGACCGGTTCACCGGGATCGACTTCGTGCAGGTCGTCGACAAGTGCGACCAGGCGCGGCTCCGCGTCTTCTTCTTGACCGACCCCCGCACGCTGGCGACTCCCTTCGAGGACGTGGGGGCGGCGACGGTCGACCCCATCCCCGTCGAGGCTAGCCGGGTCCGGATCTATAGTCCCCGAGGCGAGGCGCCCGACGTTCAGCTCGCTCCCGCCACCGACGCGCCGGAAGGGCTGCGCTGGATCGACGATGACGCTACCGGACGTCGTGTGCTCGAGGTCACGGTCGCCGAGCCCGGGACCTTCACCGACTACCGACTGAACATCGCCGACGCTCGGATCGATCGCGTGTTCAACGACGCGCGGTTCTCGTTCAAGGCGGGTTGCGAGTCTCGCTTCGACTGCGCCACCCCGCTCCAAGAGTGCACTCCGGAGCCGCTGGTCGACTACCCGGTCGACTACCTCGCCCGTGACTTCGTCAGCTTCCGCAATGCACTGCTCGACTTCGCGGCCCAGCGCTATCCCGGCTGGCAACTACCGCGTGAGGCGGACCTCGGCATGGTCGTGCTCGAGATTCTGGCCGCGACGGGCGACGAGCTGTCGTACCTGCAGGAGCGTCTATGGCGGGAAGCCGGCTTCGAGGACGCGACCGAGCGCCGGACCCTGCGTCGCAAGGCTCGCCTGGTCGATCACGAGATCCACGACGGCCGTGCCGCGACTACCTCGCTCGAGCTCACGGTGTCCTCCACTACCACGGTGGCGGCCGGCAGCCCGGTGTGGGTGCGAACGGCCGGGCAGGAGGTGATCACCTTCGAGCTCGGACTCGGTTTGGAGGACGAGGACAGGGGCGTGACGTTCGCGGTGAGCGAGCACTGGAATCCTGGCCGCATCACCCCCTACGCGTTCGACGATGGTGATGTCTGCTTGGCCGAGGGCAGCACCGAGCTGTGGGTACGCAACGACCCCTCGGACCCCGAGGGCGAGGTGTTCACCGCCCTCGATGCGCCGAAGTGGGTCGGTCGTCGCCTCCTGCTGCGCCGGATTCCGATCGATCCGTCGGAAAGCGAGCGTGTCGCGATCGTGCAGGTCGAACGCGTGGACCTCGAGGACGACGACGGGCAGCCGCTCGAGGATGCTCTGTTCGGGGTGGGCCTGGCTCGCATCCGCTGGCGGGCCGAAGACGCCCTGACTTTTGCAATCGCCCTCGAGCAGCTGTCCGTGTCCGGCAACATCGTGCCCGCGACGGCCGGCGAGCGACGGGTGATCGAGTATCGCATCGGCCCGACCTCTGAGGCCGACGTGGCGGCGGGAATCCACTCCGCTGTGGAGCGCGAGGGTCCACTCTACTCCACCCACGATCCGAGCCTGCTGCGGCGCAAGGATCCCTGCGAGGAGGGCGACGAGGAGAGCGGCACGCGGCCGACGATCTACCTGCTGAGCCTGCTCGCGTCGGAGCAGGAGGGCCTGGGTTTCCTCGACGTCGATGGCGATCTGCGGCGCACCAAGCCCGAGCTGCGGGTCGAAGAGATCACCGCGGGGGCGCGGCAGTGGACGTTCCGACGCTCGCTGCTGGTCGACGGCAGCGACGACGACAGCTTCACCATCGAGGACGGCACCTGGCGCCGGATTGTGTCGTACTCACGCGGCGGCAGCGATCTAGTGCATCGGGACTACGCCAACGCGGCCGGCTACACGGTGCGGTTCGGCGACGGGGAGTTCGGCCGCCAGCCCGCGCCGGGGGCCCTGTTCCGCGTCACCTACCGCACCGGTCCCGGCACGCGGGCCAATGTGCCGGCGGGCAGTGTGAGCGCGCTGCAGATGGGAGGGGTGGTCAGCGCGCTGCAGCCCGTGGTCGTCGCCGTCCGCAACCCGTTGCCCGTGGTCGACGGGATGGACCCCGAGACCAACGCCCAGATCAAGCGCGATGCCCCGCAGGCGTTCGTGGGTAAGACCTACTTCGCGGTCAGGCCCGAGGACTACGGGAGCCAGGCCCAGACCCTCGACTTCGTGCAGAGCGCTCGCGCGAGGTTCCGTCACACGGGCAGCTGGCTGTCCGCGATCACGGCCATCGATCCGTCCGGGTCCTACCAGCTGTCGGCCGAGCAGAGGGCTCGGGCCGAGGCACTGCTCGACTGTCGACGCCAAGCCGGTCGCGACGTGATCGTGGTCGACCCCAACTACGTCGCGGTGGACCTCGAGATCGGCGTTTGCGTGGCGCGCTCGGCCTTTCCAGCTCATGTGCGACGGGCCGTGCTCGAGGCGCTGTTCGGCCGAAGCGGTAGCCGCCCGCGGCCAGGGTTCTTCTCGCCCGACAAGTTTACCTTCGGTACCCCACTGCGCCGCACGGCCCTCGAGGCGGCGGTGCAGGCGGTCACCGGGGTCGACGCGGTCACGCGGATCCGCGTCCGCAAGCTCGGGGTTACCGACTTCGAGGACTTCACCGAGCCCAGCCTGCTCGTGGCCGATGACGAGGTGATTCGCGTCGAGAACGATCCCGCACGCCCCGAGCGCGGCGTGGTGTTCCTAGCGCTGGAAGGAGGGGCATGATGGCCGACTGCCGCGAAGAATCATCCGGCTCGCCGCTCGAGCTCATCGCCGCGGGGCTGACGACCCTGCCGAGGCAGATGCGGACCTTTCCGGAGATCCGGCAAGACCTGCTAGCGATGCTTCCCACCAAGCGGGCCCTCGCCGTCTGGCATCCCTCGGGCGACGACCTCGGCTTGATGTGGCTCGAGATGTGGGCCGTGGTCGGCGACGTGCTCGGCTTCTACGACGAACGCATCGCGGACGACAGCTACCTGCGGACCGCGGTCCGGCGAAGGGAGCTCAGCCGAGTCGTCACCTTGTTGGGCTACACACCTCGGGGCGGCGTCGGAGGTCGGGCCGAGATCGCCGTCCTTGCCAAGGGCCGCGAGTCGGTGACGATCCCGGTGGGGATGGGCTTTCGCTCGCGTGCATTCTCGGGCGAGGACCCGCAGGTGTTCCAAACCGACGCCGAGCAGGTCGTCCATCCGCTGCAGAACAAGTGGATCGTGGAGCCCTATGTGCGTCGCCCGACTCGGGACCCAGACTCGACCATCACGGTCGGCGGGTCGAAGGACAAGGGCAAGGGCAAGGAGACGTCCTCCGCGGTCATCCCCATCGTGTACTCGCTGCTATTCGAGACCGCGGGATTTGGGCTCTCCAAGGATGATCTGGTGCTGTTCGAAGGACGAGACCCCGCGCAGCCAGAACCCGTGACGCCTCCGGCGACGCGGGTCCTCGCCACCGAGCCCTTCGAGGGCAAGGACGGCCGTATTTACTCCAAGGTCACCTTCGACCCTCCAATCTCGATCCCCGAAGACTATGACCTGCACCAACTGAGGGTGCGCCGGGCCGTGCAGTGGTTTTCGGCCTCCCGACGCGAGCGACTGGACAGCTCGGGCAGCACGCACCCGTCCGTGCGGACGGTGGGAGGAATCTCCGAGGTGGTCCGCGAGGGGGCTGCGACTGGGATGAAGGTCGGAGACATCGTGGTCGTCGTCCGCGGCCTCGATGGTCCAGAGCCGGGCTTCCGACGCACCACCATCCAAAAGGTCTCCCCTTCGGCCGTGTGGATGTCCGAGCTACCCAAGCCCACGGGCATCCCGGATGACGTCGACTGGAAACAGAGCGCCCCGGCCTCACAACTGGACTTGACACCTTCGGTGTGGTCCAGCGTAGACGAGCTCACCTTCCACCATGACTTCGTCGACGCCGGGCTGGCGACCAACGTGGGGCGGATGGAGGTCGGGGTCGAGGAGCTGACAGACCCCGAGGGGGTGCCCATCGTGGGCATACCCGCCCCTCCACCCGCTGCGGTCCTCGGTTTGGAGGGCCTACCCAACACCAACGTGGTGGGGGTGCTCCATAAGACCTTTCTCGTCGTCGATGCGGCAGGCGTGGGTGTTCGACTCGAGGGCGAGATCACGTTCCACCGCGATGGGAGGGCGTCGTTCGCGGTGCTCGACCCCTCCCCCGTGCCCTCGACTGGCTTGCGGCTGCCCATGACCATCTACGGCAACGTCGTGAAGGTCAGCCGCGGGGAGCGGGTGGGGGCGGAGGTGCTCGGCAGCGGCGATGCTCGCATTGCCAGTCAGAGTTTCGAGCTCAAGAAGAAGCCGCTGACCTACCTGTCCTCGACCACGGCCACCAATGGCATCGCCTCGACCCTGACGATCCGCGTCGACGGAGTGGTGTGGGACGAGGTACCGAGCTTCCACGACTGCGGCCCGGACGATCGCGTCTACATCGTGCGTCACGACGAGGAGCAGCGCTCGGTCGTGAGGTTCGGCGATGGCGAGCGGGGGGCCCGGCTACCGTCGGGCGTCAAGAACGTGGTGGCGACGTATCGCTTCGGAGCCGGGTTTGCGGCTCCGCCCGCGGGGGTGATCAATCAGCTCGCCGGGGCGACGCGGGGTGTCGACGGGGTAGTGTCTCCGATCGCTGCGTCACCGGGACAGGACCCCGAAGGAGCCGACGAGCTCCGCTCCGCCGCCCCCAAGCGTGCGGTGCTGCTGGGGAGGGCGGTCTCGGTGGCCGACGTCGAGGCGCTGGTGTCCGGCGCCACGGGCATCGTGCGGGCCAGCGCTCGCTGGGCCTGGCTCGACGACCAGATGCAGGCCGGGGTCCAGATCCGCTACATCGGCGACGCTCCTGACACCGAGATCGATGCACTGGTGCGAGCGCATGCAGATCCCACAGTGCCGGTCTCTGTCACTGCCGCAACGCCCATCGCGGCGATCCTGGACCTCGGCATCGAGGTGCACCCCCGTCATGACGTCAACGTGGTCGTGACGGCGGTGGCCGACCACCTGCTCGAGCCCGAGGTGGGCGTGCTCGATCCCCGGCGAGCCGAGATCGGCGGCGTGTGGTGGCCCAGCCGGCTGTACGAGGCGGTGATGGAGGTCCCCGGGGTGGTCGGTGTCAGCGGCGTGTCGATCACGACGCCGGGGGAGCCGCTGTCGTTCGCGGCCGCGGGCGGGACCTGCATCCCCAGTGGATGTTGGCTCGACTTCACTGGGACCGATGCGGTTCGGGTGTCGGGGCTCGCGGCGGTAGGGGTGCCGTCCGAGCCCGCGCATGGAGGTGGCTCATGACCGCCGACGGCTACGTCGAGTACTACACGGAGAAGCTCTGGCAACTGCTCCCGGAGGTCCATCGCACCGAGGATGGTCTCACCTCCAACCCCGATGCGCTGCGTGGGATCATCGAGGTTCTCGCGTCCGACGTCGCGAAGGTCCGGCGCTCGATCGATCGCCTCTGGGAGGACCAGCACATCGAGACATGCGACGACTGGGCCGTCCCGTACCTGGGTGATCTGGTCGGCGCGCGCCTGGTGTCCGCGCGAGACCGCCGAGGACGGCGGGTCGACGTGGCCAACGCGATCCACTTTCGGCGACGCCGCGGCACGCCCGACCTCCTCGACACGCTCGTGCGGGCGATGTCCGGGTGGGACGTTGTACTGGTGGAGGGCTTCCGCAAGCTCGCACGCACGCGGCACCGCCTGGACGCTGCACCGGTCGCCACGGGGCTGATGACGTCGACGCCTCCCGGGGGCACCGCCGATCTCCGAAGGCCCAGCGGTACCGAGCTGACCGATGGCCCCTTTGGGGAGTTCTTCCACCTACCCGACATCCGTCGACTGCGAGGGCGGGACGGCCGCCACGGCATTCGCAAGCTGAACTTCCACCTGTTTCGTTTGCGCGCGTACCCGATGACCGGGGTGGACCCGGTGCAGTTGGAGGATCCCGACGGGCTCGGTCTGCTGCGGACCTTCACCATCGACCCTAGCGGTCGCGACATCCCGCTGTTCATCGACGGCGAGCCTCCCGAGCTCGATGGGTTGGCGTCGAGCTTCGCCGCCCGCACCCGTTCATGTGGAGCACCGCCCGAGTGGACGGTCACCCAGGCCATTCGCTGCCGACTGCTCGGACACACGCGCTTCGAGATCACTACCAACGTAGCGACCCAAATCGCGGCTTCGACCAGTCCGCCGCTGGCCGCCGACCAGACCGCCATCGTGCGTGCGCTGGGCCTGCGGTTCGCCCGAGAGTCGCTGATGCGCGGGCGTCTGCAGGATCTCGGCGCGACCATCCCCAGTCCCGTGCCCGATTGGTATCGCGAGCTGGTCGCTCGCAGCCTGGTCGAGGCCTGCGGTAAGGCCCAGCTCTACCCGGCCCAGATCGAGGTCTCGGTGTCCGGCGACGCCGTGCCCACCCAGGAGATCCACGCTGCCGACCTCTGGGATCGGACCTGCCAGCCCTTGCCGACGGGCGAGCTCGCCCGGCTGTTGGTCGATCCGCACCTCGGCCGCTTCGCCACGGTTCCCGTCGACGAGCCGGCCGATGCCGAGCCGAGCGTGCTGCGCTACGTATACGGATTCTCGGCCGACATCGGCGCCGGACCCTACTCGCGTCCCGAGCCGGTCCTCACTGCCCGCGTGGCCGTGGGAGGCATGGTCCCCGACGGGGGGGTCCTACAGGGCGATGGGCTCACCTTCGCGGACAATCGCAGCTACGACCTGTTCATCCGCAGCACCGAGCCGATCGGTGACGCCCGGCTGCAGGCCGAGGTGCAGCGGCGCCCCTACGTGCGCCTGCGCGGAGACGAGGACAATCCTTCAGGGGCGAACCTCCTGCCGCTCGGAGAGGGACAGACCTTCGTCATCGATGGCGGATGGTATGGCCCGGCCGGCCCCGACGAGTCGTCGCCCGCGGTGGTGGACTTCGTCATCGAAGGCCTGCCGCCTGCCGCAGACACCGACGTCGTCGACTTCGAGCGGGTCGAGATCCGGTACGCGACCCTCGACCCCGGCGGCCTGCGTGGCGACGGCATCCGCATCCCGGCGCTGCGACTGCGAGTGCGGGGGCAGGTTCGCAAGCTCGTGGTCCGACGCAGCATCACTGGTCCGATCGCGGTGATCCGGGACGCGGGTGCCGAGCTGGCCAACGTGGAAGAGATCGTCATCTGCGACAGCATCATCGACGGACGCGCCGCGCCCGATGAGCCCGCGATCGATTCCGACTTCGCCACCGTCCGCATCGAGAGCAGCACCATCATCGGCGACATTCGAGCGCACGAGCTCCACGCCAGCAACACGATCGTCGTGGGGGTTGTCCGCGTCATCAACAACCAGGCGGGATGCTTTCGCTTCAGCGCGAGCGTGCCGGGCGACGATGGTCGATTGCCTCCCCGGTTCCGTGACGTGCTGGCCGCGATTCCTCCCGCGTACTTCGGATCGCTGCGCTTCGGGGATCCGCGCTACACC
Source organism: Paraliomyxa miuraensis (assembly GCF_026337845.1). Lineage (GTDB taxonomy): Bacteria > Myxococcota_A > Polyangia > Nannocystales > Nannocystaceae > Paraliomyxa > Paraliomyxa miuraensis. The sequence goes on from NZ_JAOVZF010000159.1 coordinate 525,789, forward strand.
CAGCTGTCGAGCGTGGCGCCCCCAGAGATCGCCAAGGGGGCCGAGGATGGCTCGCAGATGGGAGCTTTCGCGCACCTGCTCGAGCCGATCCGGCTGCAGAGCGTGCAGGCGAAGCTCGACGAGTACGGCCCACTGGGGATGCTCGCGCAGTTCCTGTTCGAGGACGAGCTGCCCAGTCGCACTTCGTCTGTACACGCGGGCCCGATCGCCCCAGAACCCCCAAACGTGCCAGCTCCGCCTCCGCCGGATCCCGGCAACTCGATCCCCGCTCCGCTGGAACCGGCGCCCCAGCTCCCGACCAGCTGCGACGACGAGGCGCCACCGCCCCCGGCGGTGAAGGGTCCCGTGAAGCTGCTCTTGGATGAGGCCGATCTCGGCGGGGCACCGGACTTCTGGAGGGGCCGAGATTGGCGCAAGGACAGCCTGCCCGGGCGTGCGACCACGCTGTTTGGTGGGATCCCCTTCGATCGCGTCGAGGGGGTCGTCGAGCTCGACGGCAGGGTCGGTGCACCGCCGGCCCAGCAGGGGTGGCAAGCGAGCAACCCGCAGAGCGCTACGTGGGTGGTCGACGAGGAGAATGGTGCGATCGAGTTCGCGGCCGGGGATCTCGAGCGCTCGGCGTCGCTCATCGCGGAGCGCGATACTGCGTGGGCTACGTCGTCGCAGGTACACGGCTACGTCGTCTTGGCGATCGACGAGCTGCCAATCGACGAGCTACCAGCCGAGGTGGTCGATGTGCGGGGAGAGCCGCCCGCGGGGCAGAAGCTGAGGAGCGCTCGCGTGCCCCTCGATCCCTTCGACATCACCGTGGTTACCGGCGGAACCGAGGGACCGACCCGCGGCATTCGCATGGGCTGGGCGAGGGATCGACACGTCGGCGGTGTGCGGCTGGTGTCGCTCGACAGTGGCGCGCGTCGACCGGTCCTTGGTCGGGAGCCCAGTGCGTCCCCGTTGGTAGGCTGGCAGTCGATCTCCATGCAGGCGCATCCGCTCTCCGACGAGGTCGTCGTGAGTGTGGACGATCGCATCCAGGAGCTGCCGCTCGAGTGGTTCGGGCAGATGCCTCCCCGTGCGCGGTCATCGTCCAGCTTTGGCGTTCGCATCGGCATGGCCGGGCGAGGCAAGGTGCGGGGTGCCCTGCGAACCGTGGTCGTTTCGACGCCAGGACGATTCGTGCGGGCCTGGCTCGCCACCGAGGTTCCCCAGGAGCCGGCCGCGCTACGCCTGCGGTTCGCCGCAGAATCGGGTGTCGAGGGACGAGCGTCGATCCTCGTGGGGTACGCCTCGCGTGAGCCGGGCGAGGCGGCGACGCGGCGCCCCAAGGCGCAGCGACGTGGAATCCTCACGCTCGTCGATGGGCGTGGTGAGGTGGTGCTGCCGTTGCCCGATGTGAAGGCGGGGCCGCTGCTGTTGACGATCGAGCGTGAAGCGGGAGCCCAGGTGGACAGCATCGAGCAGACCATTCGTCTTGTGGACGGAGAGTGGCAGACATGAGCGCCGAGGACGTGATGCGGCTACTCGTGCAGCCCTGGAAGCACTACGTGGGGGCCCGCCTGCAGATGGCGCGCCCGACCATCGACTCCGACTTCAACGAGAACGCGATCTCCGACGACGAGGATTGGCGGCAGGCCACGCTCGCGATGGTCGGCGCGGCGGGTCGCGTCGATCAGGGCTTCCTGCCCGACCTCGTGCCTGGCGACTCGCGAACGGCCACGGTGGTCCGATTCGGTGCGTTCGTGCAGACGCTCGCGATCGAGTTCGACCTGCGACCGGGCACCATGTACGCGGGCGGGCGCCGATTCGACCAACCGAAGCTCGAGCCGGTGCTGTTCCAGCGCGAGTACCTGCAGATGGGCCCGGCCACTGCTCCGCGTGCGGTGACAGGGACTCACCAACAGATGGCCTACCTGTTCGCCAGCGAGCAGCCCGTGAGCGCGGTGGAGGACGCCGAGCTGCTCGAGCCCGCGCTCGGAGGTGCCGACGGCGCGCTCCGCGATCGGCTGATGCGTCGCGTGGAAGTGCGAGCCGTGCAAGCACAGACCTGCGAGGCCGCCTTTGGCGAGGTGCTCGACGCGCTCACCCAGGGCACCACCCTCGACTACGATCAGGACACCTGCGAGCTGCGCTCGGGCGCGCGGCTGCAGGTGGGCTTCGCCTCCCCGGTGGTGGAGGACGATTGCCCGGCGTGCGTGCCGAGTCTGCGCGGACGCCATCTCGGGCGCGAGAACCACACCTTCCGAGTGATGCTCGCATCGCCGGATAGCTACGTGTGGGCCTTCGACGACGGTGCGCCGTTGTACCGGGTCAAGGTCGTCCCCGATGGGCCTCGGGGCGCTCGCGTCGACCTGCTGACCCCGCCCAAGGATGATGACCATCACCCCGGGCTCGACACCGTGGTCGAGCTGCTACCGTGGTCGGCACTACTCGACAACGGCCAACCCCAAGGGGGCAAGCTTTCGGGAGAGAGGGTTCGTAACGAGAAGGTTTCGGTCCAGCAGGGCTTCTTCGCCCGGGTGGACGGGGTGTACCAGCCGTCGTCACGCAGCATGCACGTGCGGCTGCCGGCCGCCGCAAGAGAGCTGGGCTTGGGGACCTCCGGTAAGGCGGACAAGTCCGCAGCGAAGGCCGCGTCTGGCTTCAAGAGCTCGGCGAGCCCCGTGTCCGAGATCGTCGCTACACGATGGGACGCCCGCCACCCCCACGCCGACGAGCTCAACCCCACGTCGACGGCGAGCGATGGATCGTTCGAGGCCCATCTCTACATGCGGGTATGGCATCGACAGAGCGACGGGTCGTTCGCGATTCCCACCTCCTCCTCGGCTCCGCTGGGACAGACCGGGTTGGTGCCCATCTTCTCGGGCCGAGGCCGACCGGGAGACTTCTGGACCTTCTCAGTTCGGCCGTCCGCTCCCGACGAGGTGGTGCCACGTGAGCTGATGCGCTTGGGAGGAATTGCGCCCCATGGGCCGCGCACGATGGTCGTGCCCATTGCCCTGATGGAGTGGTCGTCGACTGGCGGCACGACTCAGACGCTCCAAGCGCTGCACGACTGTCGTCCCCGCATCCGGGCGCTCACCGACCGAGGGTGCGACACGTTCATCGTGGGGCCGAACGGCCAGGGGGACTTCGCCCGGATCCAGACGGCAATCGATCACCTCCCCCCGGCCGGCGGGCGCATCGTCGTACTGCCGGGGATCTATGAGGAGCAGTTGGTGATCGAGGGGCGACGGAACGTCACGATCGTGGGCTGCGGCGCCCGTTCACGCATCGCCACGCCGCCTCACCTCCGTCGGGCGGCGCTCGTGCGGATCGGGCCCCAGGCGCCCCAGGAGGACGCGATCGACACCAGTCACGTGACGCTCCGCGACCTCGCGCTGCTGGCCCGTGGCCAGATCGGGGTCCTCGCCCGCGGGGAGCGGATCGTCCTCGATCGCCTCGACGTGCGCGCAGAAGCAAGCGGTGGATCTCACGACGACGGGCCGGGCCCCGCCCCGACCAGCGCGGCCGTGGTGGTCGACGGTAGCTTCGATGTCCGGGTGACCCGCTGCCGCATCGTGCAGGACGGAGGACCCAGCCTCCATGCAGCCGTCTACGTGCAGAGCCCCGGCCTCGGTGCCCTCGTCGAGGACAACGTGATCGAGGTGGAATCGATCGACGGCCGCGACGGGCAGTCCTGGGGCGGGATCCAGGTCGGCGGCGGCTCCCGAGAGATCGAGATTCGACGCAACCGCATTACGGGAGGCCGAGGCCACGGGATCACCCTCGGCAGCGCGAGCTTCTGGACCATGGAGAAAGACGTGCGGCGTCTCTTGGGGGCGGGGATGGGACTGTTGAGGCCGGAACTGTCCTCGGCCTCGCGTTCGGTGCTGCGAGCCGTGGACGAGCGACTCCACCCTGAGCCCGATCCACCGCTCGAGGACGTCCTTATCGAGGACAACGAGGTCACGGGGGCGGGCGGCAGCGGGATCGGCTCTCTCGCGATGGCGGTGGTGCACCGGCCCGAGGCCATGGCCCCGCCCCTGTGTCTGCGCGCCACCAGCTTCGTCGTCGAAGGGCTGACCGTGCGCGGCAACCGAATTCAGGACAACGCGCGTGCGGTTCTCGACGACTCGCAAGATCCGCTAGTGCGGGGCGGTGTAGCCCTAGGGGAGTCGATCCGACTTCGTGTGGTCGGTAACGTCATCCGCGACCACGGACGCGGCAAGGCCCCGGTGTGTGGGGTCTTCGTAGGACGCGGCCGAGATCTTCGCATCGAGCGCAATCGCATCGAACGCAACGGGACACTCGAGGGACCCGCAGACACCGATCGCGTCGTGGCGCGAGGTGGAATCGTGCTCATCGACCCCGGGCAGATCGGTGTCAAAGTGGAGTGGATCCACGAAGCCGGCCTCGACGCCGTGCTCGTGGTCGACAACGTCGTCGAGCACTACGGTGGACCCGCGCTGTCGGTGGTCACGACTGGGCCGTGCACGGTTCGGGGCAATCACCTCACCGCCGCCACCGAGCCAGTCGATCCCACCACGGGACGAGGTCCGGTGGTGCTGGTCGTCGTGCCCGGACGCCCGTGGGAGGCGGTCGACGTGCCCGAAGGGGCGCCCTCGCCCACATACTGGCTGCAGCCCCCGCTGTCGGTGGGTTACCTCCACGGACAGGCGCAGAAGTTCGGCGGCCCGGGTGGAGGCCTGACCTTCTCGAGCAACCAGATCACCACGGGCTGGGCCGGGCAGAGGGGCGGGCGGCGTGGGCGTGCGCTGCCCGTGATCCTGCGCTCGGCCGACACGGTGGTGATGCGGGGAAACCAGCTCGCCGCTCGCGTACCCAACGACTCGATGGCCGCGCACGCATTGGTGATGGGAGCAGCGGTCTCCGTGACCAGCAATCGCGTAGCCGAGCCCGTAGGTTCCACGTCGGTCTCCATGATCTGCGCTCCCTTCCTGCTGACATGCAGCACCGACAACGTGCTCACTCACTGCCACGTCCCCGACGCCTGGCCCGGAGAGTACGACGTCATCGACGGAAACCTCGTGCTGCTGCGGCCAGACGACGGTTGCCGCTCCGCCACCAAGCGCCTCGGACAGACCATCAATGCGCTGGTGGAGAGCTTCTTTGGCCTGAGCCCGGCGCTCAACGTCAAGGGACAGTCGATCGCGATGCGTCGCGCCGCGTTTCCTCCGAGGAATGAACCATGACCAGCCACGATACCTCCCGGTTCCTGTTCCAGCCGGCCAAGCACTACATTGGCGCACGGTGGCAGCAAGGGCGGTGCCTGCTCGACTCCGATTTCAACGAGCACGCGCAGCACGACGCCGAGGACCAGCGCCGCGTGCTCGCCGACATCATCGGTCCCGTCGGGAGCCCCGACCAGGGCTTCTCGCTCGACCTCGAGCTGGGCGATGAGGTCACGATCGGCTCCGTGAGCTTCGGGAACGCGGCGGCAGTCGACGTGCTCGATCTACGTCTACGGCCCGGTTCGATGTATGTGGGGGGCCTTCGCTTCGAGCACTGTTCTGGGGGCGAGCCGCTGGCCTTCCAGCGCGACTTCCTGCAACTGCAGGCCGACGGAGCCGCACGGCCCCAGGCGGGCCTGACCCATCGCGTGCTCACCGTGCTCGAGGCCTATGAGCACCACGTGAGCGCGGTGGAGGACGAAGAGTTGCGCGAACGTGCCCTAGGGGGCATCGACACATCGGTTCGCGTGCGACGAACGGCGCAGGTGCGAGCCTTCGACGTGGAGGCGGACGAGTGTGCCACGGCGTGGGCTGAGGTCCGCGACCGGCTCGAGAGCGAGGGCGGCGGCACACTGACCGAGCAGTTCGAGCTGCAGTCGTCCGCGAGGCTGCGCATCACCTTCGACGACGGTGCCGCCGAGGATCCCTGCGCGCCGTGTGGACCACACGATGCGGGGCGCTACCTGGGGGCCGACAACCAGGCGATTCGCATCATGCTGGTGGCGCCGCCGAGTGGGGGCGCGGCCGGTCGCTACGTGTGGGCCGTCGACAACGCGTCGCCGCTTTACCGGGTGGCACTCAGCGAGGACGACGACGGGGTCGGGGGCGTGGTGCAGATGCTCACCGAGCCTCGCGACGAGGCCCGTTGGCCGCTGACCCGAACGGTCGTCGAGCTGCTTCCCTGGGGGGCGTTGCTCGACAATGGTCAGAAGCTCTCAGCGCCGATCGGTCGGTTCTTCCGCGTCACCGAGGGCTACGATCCCGACCGGGGGAGTTTCCGCATCGATGCCGCAGAGCTGTCGGCGCTCGATGAGCTCGTCCAGCAATGGGACGTGGCTCACCCCGACCGGGCTCAATTGCCCAACGAAGCCGATCCGGAGGGGCGCTACCTGTTCATGCGGGTGTGGCATCGGCTCGACCCCGGACAGACCGACCCATTGCTCTCCACGGGTGCCGATATCAACAACCACGTGTTGCTTCGACGCCTGGGGATCAATCCAACGTTCACTGGGGTGGGCCAGCCGGGCGACTACTGGACGGCGAGCGTTCGACCCAACACCCCGCAGCAGATCGTGCCGTGGAACCTGACCCAGGGTGGTGGTGTACCGCCCCACGGCCCGCGGCGCTTCCATGCACCGCTCACCCTGGTGACCTTCCGACCGCCGGAGGCAGGCGAGCACGAGAACACCGAGGTGGTCGAGGCGCTGCACGACTGTCGCAAGCGTTTCCGTCCGCTGGTGGAGCGGGCGGGATGCTGCACGCACACCGTAGGCGACGGAGTGACCTCGAAGGGCGAGTACCCCACGATCCAGGCCGCCGTCGATGCGCTGCCTTCGGTGGGCGGACGGGTCTGCGTGCTGCCGGGCACCTACCGCGATCCGGTCGTGATCGATCGCAGCGACGTGGTCGTGGAGGGCTGCGGAATTCAGTCGCGGCTGGAGACCGAAGAAGGGGGGGAGCCGGGGCCTGCTTTGATTCAGATCCTCGCCTCCCGAGTGGAAATCCGCGACCTGCATCTGGACACGAGCGGGCAAATTGGCGTGCTCGTGGGATCGCGCACGGAGACGAATGACTTCGTCGAGGACATCGCCCTCGCGCGGCTGGAGATCGTCGGGGACCAGCGCGCGGGCGAGGGTGGCCAGACGCGGTCGGCGGTCGACATTCGCCAGGGGCGGCGTGTGGTCGTGCAAGAGTGTCGACTGTCCATGGATGGATCGGTCAGTGACGAGGCCATCATCTTCGTTCAGGGCGAGGACGTGAGGGTCGAGCACAACCGGATCGAGTCATTCGAGGTGGGGGGCAGCTTCGGCGCCTGGGGAGGGCTGCAGATCGGCGGAGGCTCGTCCAGGATTCGAGCCCATCACAATCGCATCGTGGGCGGGGTCGGACACGGCATCACACTCGGAAGCGTGCGGTGGGTACCAGTCGGCATCAAGGGCGTGGTCGTCTCCCTCGGGCCAGGAGCTGGCCTCCAGAACACACAGGATCCATGCAAACCCCGCCTCTCCGTGGTGCAGCCCATCGTCCACAAACAGGAGAGGCTGACCATGACCCTCGAGCCGCACCTCGCGGGAGACCTCGAGGACGTGTCCATCACTGACAATCACATCGAGTCCATGCAGGGCAATGGAATCTCCGTGCTCACCACTCTGGAGCTCGACGATGACCAGCCCGAGGGCGATGGCCGCATCACGGTCGACGAGATCAACATCGAGCGCAATCGCATCGTCGACAACGTGACCCAACCGGCGCCGCGCAACCAACCCGGGGGTAAGTCCAACAAGAAGAAGGGCAACTCGGGCGACCATGACGCGTTTGGTCAGTTCTCGGTGTCCTCGGTTCCTCCGGCCGGCATCGCGCTTCTCGACGGTGAGCACGTCACGATTCGGGACAACGAGATCCGCGACAACGGAACCAGCGAAGACGAGCCGGTCTGCGGGATCTACATCGCCTATGGCGACCACATCGTCATCGAGGGCAATCGCATCACGGGCAATGGCTTGCGCAATCCGGGCAAGATCGCGTCGATGCCGTCGTCACGAGCGGGAATCGTGGTTGCGCTCGCAGGAGTGGCGTCGAATCAGGCCGATCCCACGCCGGGCGACCTCTTCGGGAGCTCTCTGCGCGTGGTCGACAACGTGGTGGAGCATCCCAACGGGCCCGCGCTGGTGGCCCGTGCGACGGGACCCATGATGGTCGTGGGCAATCACCTCGAGTCCCTCGGCAATAACGCCTCGGCGCAGGTCGCCGGACGCGCACACACCGTGGTGCTCGTCAACGTGGGGCGTCCGTGGGAGGCGGTGGACCTGGCCGACGGGGAGCCGTCGTCCGAACGTTGGATCTTCCCACCCCGAACGGTGGAGTACCTGCACGGGAGCGGGGGCGGCGATCCGGGGGCAGGTGAGGTCACCACCGACTCGGAGGTCGAAGGGCAGGGCGGCCGCATCGAGTTCTCCGACAACCACGTGACGCTCCGCTGGGTGGGTAGTTCGACCAACGGTGGCCTGAGCTCGGGGATCTCGGTGTCGATCTGCTCGACGGATGCGGTGACCATGGTTGGAAACCAGCTCGCGCTGGACGTCGAGGAGCCGAGTGACAAGGTCAAGAAAAACAAGGAGCCGACCGAACTCGACCTGCGGCCACACATCGTGGCCCACGCGGTCGTCGTGGGGGCCACGGCCAACGTGAGCAACAACCGCGTGTCCGAGGGCGTTCATGATGCGCTCATCTCCCTGTTGGTGCTGGGTGGCCTGCTGGTCTCTTCCACGTCGAACGTGACCACGCACCTCAGCTTCGCGACCACGAGCGCCACGCTCCAGTGGGACAAGTCCGAGCCGCCGCTCGACGATCCCACGGTTCGGGTCGATCGCGGCAACCTCGTCTGGCTGCGCCCGCAGACGAAGGGGGACGATGGTATCGCGTTCCTGGCGACCGTGACTCGAACCGCTAACGAGCTGTTCGCAGCGATGTCCACCAACTGCCTGGGCTTGGGCAACCCCGGTCCGAAGAGGACGGCGGGCCAGCGCTTCGGCACCTTCGTGTCCGCCTTCGGCATGGTGAGGCGGGATTGAGGCGACATGCGGGGCACGATCTCCATCTCGAGCACGCGCATCCTGGCCCCGTCGGGAAACGAGCGGGCAACGACGCGAGCGCGGCGACAACCCGCCGAGCGCCCATCGACAGGAGCCCTGTCCACGCGACGAGCGTCGCCTAGGGATATCCCCTGGATCGAATCGTGGGCGGCGAGCCTCGGCCTTCCGGCAGTCGTGGGGGCGGGCACGCTGTCCTTCGTGTTGCTCGAAGACGGGCAGCGCGTCGGCTATATGGCGGCGCGGGATCAGATGGTCGATACGCCGCTGGGCAGCGAGCCCGTTCGATGGATAGTGTCGGCGTTCCTGGTGCCCCGCGCTCGCGGACGAGGACTGTTGATGCGCTTTGGTGCGCTGCTCTCCCAACAGCACCATCGACAGGGAAAGGTCGGCGCTCGCATCTCCACGGCCAACACCCGCATGCTCAAGTTGATGCGCGTGGGCGGCTGGACGAAGATCCGAAGCTCTCGGCAGTGGGTCGACTTCGTGCTCGATCTGCGCGCCCCATTCGGGGCGGCACCATCCAGACGAGGAGGGTGAGCGCCGGTGTCTGTGCTGGCCAAGCCTACGGCCCGCGCGGCCCGAGCGAGTCGGCGACCCACAGAGCCAGACGCGGTGGGGGGGCGGCGGCGACGGGAGCGTCGTCGCGGACAGGAGACCGTCGACGCGGCGGCGCTCCAGGCGAAGCTCGAGGTCAACGCGCCCGATGATGAGTACGAGCGGGAGGCCGATGCCGTCGCCGACAAGGTGACGAGGATGCCTCCACAGCGACTCGCGTCGAACGGGGCTGGTGGCTCGGGGATGACCTTGGTCGCGGGCGGCACGTTGAGTCGCAAGCCGTCGGACGAGCTGGGGGGGTCCGCCGCAGCGCTGACGGCCCCCGCAGGTCCGTCGTTGCAGCGCGAAGAAGACGAGGAGGATGCCAACGAGGTCGGAACGCTGCAGCTGCTGCAACGCGAGGCGGACGAGGAGGATGACGCCTCGGCCGAGATGTCGCGGCCGCTGCAGCGAGAGGCGATGACCGACGACGACGAGCCTGGTGAATCGCCGGCTCTGCAGCGTCGTGCGGCGGGGCGTCGTCACGAACGTCCGCAGGTGACCGGTGCCTTCGAGTCGTCGCTACGACGCTTGCGCCAGAGCGGAGGACAGCCGCTACCCTCGGAGCTGCTCGGCTACATGGAAGCGCGATTCGGTCGTGACTTCGGCCAGGTCCGATCTCACTCGGGACCCGAGGCCGCATTGCTGGCCAGGCAGGTTCGGGCGCGCGCGTTCACGGTCGGCCACGACATCGTCTTCGGCGAGGGACAGCTTCGTCCACGCGAGCCCGACGGGCGCCGCCTGGTCGCCCACGAGCTGACCCATGTGCTCCAGCAGCAGGGCGGGCTCCATCGCGTGCAGCGAGAGCTCGAGGCCGAGCCCGATCGCCCCAAGGTACCGTCGCTCTCGGAGCTGCGCACCCTGTTTGCGCTCGACGATGCCGCGGTTCCCAAGCCCGTGCTCGACATCGTCGCCGATCTGCTCGAGCGGGTCCTCGCCGTAGGCAGCGCGGCCGAGGCGTTGGCGGTGTTCATCGACAAGAACGTCAACGCGACCACGGTCAAGCGAACGCTCGAGTCGAGCCGCTACCGTGTGGAGCTACGCAGTGACCAAGAGGACAGCGGCCGCACGCTGCAGTGGGTGCTCCGCCGTGTCGAATCGAACGAGGCGGTGTTCGGGCGCGAGCACACGCGGGCCGAGCCAACTGATACGGCACCATCCGCAGAGGCGGACGAAGACACGATCTCCGTACCCACACCCCTAGGCACGAGCCCCGACCAGGACACGACGATGGTCGAGGCTGCGCCCGATCTCGCCGAGGTGCCGCCCGAGGCCGTCGTGGCGGAGACGGCCGGTCCCGAGGTCGCCGCTACGCCCCCGGGCGAGGCCAGTGCCTCCGAATCGCTGGCCGAGGCTCGTGCGCAGGCCGACGACTCGGCCGCGTCCACGGGCGAGGCCGCGCAGGTGGGTCTCGACGAGGAGGTCCCCGCCGGGGAAGAGCCCGCCGCCGAAGCGCCCGCCGAGGCCCCAATGGTCGAGCCTCAGATGCCGCCGCCCCCCGAAGAGCTCGGGCCCGCGGCGCAGCAGCGCCTTGGCTCGGCCCGCGGCGCCGCGGGGTCACGAGCGTCGGCCGAGAGCACGCTGCCTTCCGCGGAGGCGTCCACGGGCGAGGCTCGGGCGGCGGTGACCGAGCCCCCCGAGGAGCAGCTCGCGGAGGCGCGGGCCGATCTGGTGGCTGCGCTCGAGCAGCGACCAGAGCCGAGCCCCGAGATTGAAGCGCTGTGCCAGCGGATCTACCAGGCCATCCGCGATCGACGTCCACCTGACGAGGACTCGCTGCTCGAGGCCGACCCGACCTCGGCCGCCCGCCAGGCGGGTGGCGAGCTCAACGATAGCATCCAGTCCGATGCCGACCGCGTGGAAGGCGAGTACGCGGGTCTCGATGAGGCGCCGCCAACCGAGGCCGCCGTCCCGGGCACGCCGCTCGAGACGCCCCCCACCGAGGTGGAGAGTCGGGACATCGACGCCGAGGGAGCCGCTCCCGATCCGGTCCCCGACGCCGACATCGATCTTGGGGCCGATGTGGAGAACTCGGCGCAGCAGATGGCCGACGCGGGCATGGAGACCGAGCCGGCTCAGCTCGTGCAGAGCGGTCCAATCGCCGAGGCCCGTGAGGCTCACGGCGAGCTGAGCGAGACCGCGGAGCGTGATCCGGCAGAGGTGATTGCCGAGCAGCAGGCGGCGATCGAGCGAGCCCAGGGAGACATGGCCCAGCTACAGGCGCAGGCGCTCGCGGCCATGAACAGCTCCCGCGAGGGGACCATCGAGGGGTCGGGTACCCAGCAGACCACGATGGTAGGCTCGGAAGAGGAGATGCGGCGCGCCGCATCCGGTCGCGCCGACGAGCTCTTCACCTCCGCCCAGGGACGCGTACGTGGGTTACTCGAGCCGCTGGCGCGGACAGCGATGGCGACGTGGGACGCCGAGCTGCCGCGTCTGTCTCGCGAGTTTCGCAGCAGCCTCGATCGCGTGCAGGACTGGATCGACGAGCGTCACTCGGGGGCTGGCGGCGCCGTGCTCAGCGTCGTGGACTACGCCCTGGGCTACCCCGACTGGGTCGTCGACGAGTATGACCGAGCGGAGCGTGAATTCGGGGACGGTGTATGCGACGTCATCCGCGACATCTCCCGCGATGTCAACGCGGTCATCGCAGCCGCGGAGGCAATCATCGCCGAAGCTCGGCGCCAGATCGACGAAGTGTTCGCCTCTCTGCCCGCCGAGTTGCAGGGCTGGGCCGAGGAGCAGCGGCAGGGCTTCTCAGCGCGCCTCGACTCGCTACAGGAGGAGACCCAACAGGCCCGCGACGACTTCAACCGCGACCTCACCCAGCGAGCCGCGGGGGCGGTCCAAGAGGTTCGCCAGGAGATCCATGAGCTCCGCGAAGCGGCAGGGGGATTGTTGGGGCGCATCGCCAGCGCGATCGAGGCATTCCTCGACGACCCGGTTCGTTTCATCATCAATGGTTTGCTCGAGTTGGTCGGCATCGAGCCGTCCGCGTTCTGGGCGCTGGTCGATCGGCTGGGCGAGGTGGTCTCGGGCATCGCCGACGATCCGCTCGGCTTCGCCAACAACCTGCTCGAGGCGCTGGCACAGGGCTTCACCCAGTTCTTCGACAACATCGGGGCGCACCTGTTGCAGGGCCTGCTCGACTGGCTGTTCAGCGGCCTGGGCAGCGTCGGCGTCCAACTCCCGCCGGACTTCTCGCTGTCGAGCATCGTTACATTCTTCCTTCAGCTCATGGGGCTGACCTGGGACAACATCCGGGAGATCCTCGCGCGCCACATCGGAGAAGAGAATGTCGCGCTCCTCGAGCGAGCCTACGAGATCATCCAGGTCCTCATCGAGCAGGGGCCGAGCGGCATCATCGAGATGATCCGGGAGCAGCTCGATCCTTCGGTCATCCTGCAGACCGTGATGGACGCCGCGATCGAAATGGTGATCGAGGCGCTCATCACCCAGGCGACCGTCCGCATCCTGGGCATGCTCAACCCCGCGGGTGCCGTCCTGCAGGCGATCGAGGCGATCTACCGCGTGGTGAAGTGGGTGTTCGAGAACGCCGCCCGGATCTTCACGCTGGTGGAGACCATCGTCAACGGCGCGTACGACATCATGAACGGGAACATCGGCGGCATGGCCAACGCCGTAGAGACCGCCCTGGCTGGCCTCATCCCTCCGGTGATCGACTTCCTGGCCGGCTTCGTGGGGCTGGGCGACCTGCCCGAGCGGATCGCCGGCGTGATCCGCGACCTCCAGGGGTGGGTGCTGGGGATCGTCGACCGGGTGGTCGGTTTCATCGCTGCACAGGCGCGGCGGGTGCTGGCGGCGCTGGGGATTGGCGGGGGAGACGAAGAAGGCGAGGAGGAACTGGAAGACATGGAAGAGCGGACTACCATGTCGGGAGAGACCCACACCGTGACCGTGGACCTTGAGCAGCACCACGTGATGATGGCCAGCGAACGAGAGGATGAGATCGCGACCAAGGCGGCCACCGCTCGGTCGCAACTGGCCAGTCTCCGCGACTCCGACCCCGCGAAAGCGACGGATGCGGAGCAGAAGCTCGACGCGATCAACCTCAAAGCATCCCAGATCGTGGCGGCGATTCCCAATCCTACCGATGCCAACAAGGACGCTCGCCTCGCGGAGATCAGGAGTCTCACCGACCAGGTATTGGTCCTGCTCCGCGACTATGGAGAGACGTTCGGGGTGCATTCGTTGTTGGAGCCGATTCCGGCCTACCCCCCGGCAGAGCTCGGCCTTCACCCCATGAATTCGGAGAAGAGCGCCCATCCTTCGCCGGACGGCATTCCTCGCGAGTCTCACCACGTACCCGCCAACGAGTTGGCGCAGAGCCTCAGCGAAGCCCTGGATGGAGTCATCGCGGACCTCCACGATGAACCAACCGCGGCCGCGGCCATCGGACCGCTCTCGCGACGTACTGTGCCCACCCTGGACGCGAGTGGGGATGACCTGCCTGCCATTCTCCTGCACCAGACGACCCATCGAACTGGCTCGACGGCCGTCCATCGCGCGCACATGCGTGAGTTGGTAGAGCGGAAGATCGCGGAGCTGCACCGTGGCGCGGAAGCTCGCAGGGCGAGCTCCATGGAGCAGGCCAATCAAGAAGTGGATCGAGCCGCGTCCGACATCGACGTTCGAACTGGCTCTGGCAGGTTGGCCATGAATCCCCAGGGGCGTCACTGGCAGAGCTTCATCCAGCAGGCCCGAGCCGCGGCCCTGCAACTCCGCGCGGCAGGGCTCGCAGAAGCGACGACGCCGGAGGTTCAAGAGAGCGTGGAAGGCGAGATCGCGGAAGCGATGTCCGCAATCAGCACGACGGAGAACACCTGTCGCGAGGAGAGCGATGCCGAGGAGGCGACGATTGACCGGGAGGTCGAGACAGAGGTCTCGATGGCGATCGAGATCGCCTACACGGCGGGCCTGACTCAGGCAGTGGCGGCCGTTCTCGCAGCACTCGATGCGAGCGTGGTCGATGGGCCGAAAGCCGAGCAGCCCAGCGAGGCGGAGCTCCGGCGGAACGCCGACAACAACCCGCTGTGGAAGAAACTGCGCGGACGAGGATGAGCAATGCAGATCTCTCTCTCAGTACCAGGCAATCCCGTCGGCGCCCTTGCGATCGGAGATGAGGCCGCGTCGCTCGGTCGCGTCACGTCTCTCTCCCCTCACCTGCTCGGCAAGCCGCTGGAGACCTACTTCTGGGCTTGGCCGCTCCTCAAGCAGGGCGAGTCGGGTCGGCCAGGAACGACAATGGCCGTACGGCTGTTGCCCAAGGTCGACTTCTGGGATTGCCCGATGGTGTGGATCAATGGCACTTCGATCAGCACCGTCGCCACACGAGTACGGGGTTCGCTGCCCATGGTGCTCCTCTGGTCGATGCTGCGCACCCAGGCGGATACTTGGCGAGCCATGCGAGCGGCATGGCCGCGACTGAGAGACGACCTTTCTCGGTTGGATGCCGCGCTTCACGGAGAAGGTCTCGATCGTTTCACGGGCCTTTTGTTCGACGACGCCCTACTCGCTCGTCTGGACGAGGCCCAGCCCTTGTCGGTGGAGCGCGAGTCGGTCATGGCCGATGCGGCCCAGGCTCTCGACGACGACATCGAGCACGTGTCATACCGACGAGTACTGCAATTGCAGCTCGAAGGCCAGCCTCCGGCCCCGCCGAGTGAATCCGAGGCCACGAGGGGACGATGGGCTCCGGCCCTTGCGATGGCGAGCTACCATGCAGCGCGAACACAACAGCGACCGGATCTCTCGGTCCCGTGGGCACGACGACTCGTGGACGTCACGGCGGGGGTGGACCTCGTCGGAGTGGCGGGGCCCAGTCAGTTGCCCAATGTCTCCGGCCGTCAGGTCGTGGGCCTGCAATTCGCGGCACGGGAACTGAAAGACCAGCCCACGACCGAAGGTCCGGTCTCACACATGATCCGCGGCGTGGTGGAACACATCACGCAGGGCGTCTCCTACGATGGCGCTTCGCACATCACCCTCGCAGACGCCCTTCGTGACGCGGGTCAGCCTCGTGCCGCTTGGGATGCGCTCGCCCAAGCGACGTTCCATGCATCGACCGCCATGAACGCCGAGGTCCGCGATGCGGCACGAGCGGCTGGTCTCGCACTTGCGCAAGAGCAAGACTGGACGACGATCGTGGAAGCACTTGCCGCCGGCTCCCAAGAATGACGCGAGCCGACCGAGATCATCGCGGCAATCGGGCCGTGCCGTGTTCGACCAAGGAACGGCATAGCCGATCAGTCTGGTCTCGGGTACGGCCGCTCCCCGCGGCTGACAAACGCACCGACCCGCGTCATACTTGGCGCGAAATGCTCGGCCGCGTCCTGTTCGGTTCCCTGCTCGCGATGAGCGCCAGTGGCTGTGAGCGGCGTGGCGATGGGAACGACGCCCCCACGCCCCCGGACTGCGATGTCGACGCGGATCCCGGCTGCGAGGCCGGGGACGCTGGTGTCGACATGGGCGAGGGCGGGATGGCCCTCGACATGGGCAGCGGGGACAGCGCAGTCATGGACGAGGGCAGCGGGGGGCTGGAGCCGGTCTTCTCTGAGCTTCCCCCGTACGGTGAGCTGGGGGTGCAGTGGGTGTATCTACACTCAAGCAATGTCGACGTCACCTGCGTAATCGAGGAGGTCTTCGAGTGGGAGGACGGGCTGGGTGGAGCGACACGGCGATGTCACATGGATGGCGTGACTCAAGCCCTCTCGGACACCGATTTTGCGCTGCTCGCCGATCGCATCGAGCGTCGGGCCGAAAAAGGGCAAACTCTGATGCCGTCGGCCCTGGAGTTCAACGTGCCGCTCGCCATTGGGGATGAGTGGAACAATGTTTGGTCGCAGGCCGGAGTTGAGCTCGAGGAGCGGTGGACCGTGCTCCGGACCGAGCAGGTCGAAACCCTGGCAGGAACGTACGAGGCGGCGGTGCTTCAACTCGTGGCGGGCTACGGTGGCTCCTCGTCCACTTCGACCGTCTGGTGGGTGGATGGGATCGGGCAGGTGAAGGTCGAAGGTGAGACTACAGGTATGGAGTTGAAGTCGTTCACGAGACCATAACTGTGGTTTCTCAATGTGTTCGACACCAAGCGTTCGACGTCGAGAAGCGACCCGTTCCCATGTAGATCCGACCTGGAGTGTCGGATGAGGCAGGATTGCTGGCTGGCACAGTGACCCGCAACTGCGCCGTGAACATGGTGCCCACCAGGAGAAGGGCCGGCCCATTAGATGTACTGCTTTGAGCGCTTTGGTCGTTTGCCAATCGCTCGATGGTGAGTATCCCGATGCCGGTCAACGGGTTGTAGAACTCGACGCTGTGATAGCTGGCTGTGGTAGTGACGGAACCTTCGTCCCCCAGAACGCAAGCGATTGCGCCACGGATCTTGACCTGGCTAGAGCCCGTGATCACCACGGGGGGAGCCACGACCGTCGCTGTGCCAAATAATGTATCGAACAGCACGAAATCTCCGGTGCGAAGAATCGAGTCCATCGTGACGGAGAATAACCTGCCTGGGGGGGCGCTCACCAGTGTCTCAATCACTGGTGACTTGGCTTGACCAAGAGGAACGGAATGGCCGGCTCCGTCGGATCGCAGCTCGGCCCCTCCTCGGCTGACAAGCGCACCGACCCGCAGAAATGCTCTCCGCGCGATACCCGGCGCGAAATGCTCGGTGCCCTGCTCCCATGCGCGACAGTCGGTGCTACCACGGCGACGATAACGCACCCATGCCCCCCAAGCTGCGACATCGACGTTGATCCCGACTGCGAGACCGGGGACGCCGTCGTCGATATGGACGACGGCGCGCTTGACACACGGAGCTTCGCGGGGCTTGAGCCGATGAGGACGCCGGCCGGTGCTGTCACGAGCGGGGCTCCGAAGGCCGTGTCGAAGATTCACTAGGTCACCGTTGCGGAGGACAACGTCACGAGGCGACGGTAACCCGATGCACTCGTAGGGCGTAGGGCGAGCAGTTACTACGTTCGAAACTGAAGGCCATGCGTTCGGTGAGCTTCGCGATCGCCTACCCATCGAGCCCCACCTCGCGCAGGAATTTCTGCACGGCGGGCCGCGTCACCCCGAGGATCCGCGCGGCCGAGCGTCGGCTGCCCCCGGCGCGGGCCAGGGCGTCGCGCACCAACTCGCGACGGATGTACGCCTGAATGTCCTTGAGGCCGAACCTCCCGACGAGCGGACGAAGTAGCTGGCGGAGGAACTCGAGGCCGTTGGGCGTCTGGGTGAGGCACGCGGCGATCTGGCCTCGCGAGAGCGGCTTGAGCAGGTACGCGTGCACCCTGCGTATTCCGGAGCATCTGGGCAGTTGGACCGGTGGACCTGGGCAAGCGTTCCGAAGCACCTGGGCAACGGGAGCGAAGCGAC